>CAWKOM010000028.1:0-13092 GCA_963851235.1 uncultured Acidobacteriota bacterium | reverse complement strand
TTGCTGAAAGAAGTGACCGCGGGCCGGTGACTCGCAGGGAAAGACATGACTTGCTCGCGTTGGTCGCGCTGCCCTGGTGAGGATCTTTCGCGCATCAGGGCAAGCCGAGGAACCGACAGTCCTTCTGGGAGTGGAGAAGATTTTGGCGGGAGGACGTGCCCCCTGCTTTTTTGTAAACACTGATTATAAGGGAGTTAAAACCATTTGTTTTGGTGCACTTCTGTAAGTGTTGATTCTAAACAGCTTACTGGTGCGCTTTGCACCAAAATTGTGCAACCTGCCGGGTTTCGTAAGTGTCGCAAATAAAAGGGTTAGAGAGTGAGAGCAGACTCTCAAAAGCAAAAAATGCCAATCAGGAGATTGGCGTTCCGGGGCACCAGCCGCGCTATTGCCTAGAGAGCAGTATTTACCTAAAGAGTTAGGTTGTCAAGCAATTCTTCACTTGGCCGAGGCGCCGGCCTGCTCCTTCCATCGTTGAACGTTCACGCCCATCACGAGGAGCCACGCGCAAAGGGACAGTTCCGCGAGGAAGCCGAGGACCTGAAGGTAGGTGGACAGATGGCTTGCAAATGGGGACCGAAAGATGAGCCAACCCGCGCCTGCAAACATCATCAGCACGCCCAGAATTCGAGGCAGGAAGATCGACCTGAAAATGAGGTAGCCGAGCAGGAGGCAATAAGGCCCGAAAAATACCAGGGAGTTGATTTTGTAGGGAGCGCGATGAAAGAGGTTAAGAACATCATTGGCGCACCCCAGGAGGCCGAAGAGGGCAGCGAGCAAAGAGAGGTTCCTGTTCACCGGCCTAAACAGGAAATAGAAGAGCAGGGTCAGAGCGATGTAGAACGCGTGCGCGATGAGGTTGACGGAGTCATATGCAAGAAGATGGGTCCGGCCAATGAAGACCTCGCCGGATATTGCCGTCAGAAAGTACAGCAAATAGACAGCACCGGTAAGCCTGTCCCAAGGACGAGGCGACGCTTCGGCCGTGCGTTCCATCATTCCGCGGCCTCCAATCCTCCTACTCGCCGCTTACTGGGCAAAAATCAGCAGCGTGAAGGTCTTGGAAATGACTTTTGGCCAAGGGTGAGGATTCTGAGGCGTGGCAGGCGGTGGGGGCTCGAATTCGGCCGTTACGGTATATACGTTGTGGTTTTTCGTGTCGAGCGCCATGGTTCGCGCCCCGCGTTGCGTCTCGATGGTCTGGGCCACGCTGTATTTGTCTGGCGAATCCTCGTGGGCTACCGTGATCGTGCCATCACCGCAAGAGGCAAACGCCAGTCCCGCCGCTGGATCGAAGCGATTGGCATCGACGCCCTTGCCAATTGGGACGGTCGCAACCACCTTCCCGTTCGTGTAATCAACCATAGCCATTAACTGATTGCGGCAACCGACGAAGAGCCGCTTGTGAGCGACATCAATCGCCATTCCGGCCGGGTCCTTGCAGGGAGCTGAGGGCCAGGTATGCAGCACTTTTAGTGTTTTCGAGTCGAAGGCAACGATCTCATCTTTATCCTCTACGTTCGCGTAGATGTGCCCGTCGCCATCGGCTTGCGCGGTCTCCGGCTTGCCGCCGAGAGGGATATTGCCCACAACCTCGCCCGTGGCGGCATCGACTGCCGTTGCGTCTTTGGTGCCGCCACCATTGAAAGTGAAAACACGTTTGGTGAAGGCATCATAGAGGATGGCGTCCGGGTCCTTGCCCTTTAGATCGAAGGCGGGAAGGACCTGCATCTTTTCCATGTCGAGAACGGCTACCGAACCCTCCGCGCTCAGGAACGCGCGCTTGAGTTCGGGAGCGAACACGATAGCGTGAGTGCCATGCACGCCGCCGATGTCCGCGAGCTGCTTTCCGCTGGAGTCCAGGACCATGATGTGCTCGCCACGCGGGATGAAGACATGGCCGGTGGATGGATCGACGCCAAAATAATCCCAGCCGCCTTCTCCGCCGAGGGTGATCTTCTGCACTAGCTTGTAGTCGGCAGGGTTGGAGGCGGCGTTCGATGAGTGAAGGCTTGCTCCAAGCGAAGCTACAAGGAACATCGTAAACAGGATGGTCGTTTTTCTTTGCATGTCTCCCTCGAATCCAGTGACTTGAAGCCGACAGGATATGTGATCCTCGGATCCAGGACAACAGGTACTGGATACTTACGACGAGATTTAAACCCGCACACGCAAAACCGGCGTACGCGGCACCTCGGCTATTAGGCAGTATGTCCCTGCCATCCCCCGGGTACCTGCGCTGGCGATGAATTCGAAGGTTCTAGCCTCTCTGATATCTCCTGCCATTTAATTAATCCGTACGTGTTCTTGCGACCTTGCACCTTATAGAATCGTTTACCTCGTTTGGCATATCTAAAGAGCATCACCCCTAGATTGTTGGCTTTAATACTCACGGCGAATTTCTTTTTGATCTGCTCCGAAATCTGAGTTACGTGCATCGGCTTGCCAATGTCTTCCAGGACCGCATATGCCATCTCAGGCTGCGTCTCGGGTTTTTCTGCAGAGGCCTTACCTTTCAGGATTTCGGCGGCCACTTGTAAGGATTTGATCTCTTGCTGTAGGTGCCTGATTTGCTTCTCTCGTTCGTGGATGGCTTCTTGAATATTCATACCTAGCCCCTGGAGACATTATAGCTAGCAATGAAATTCTGTCAATGAGTTGTAACGCCTAACAAAACTCTTCGCCTACGGTTGTACATCTCGGAGCTGTTTGCTACTATTGGCGCAGAATTTAGGGGCAGGCCGGTCGATGACCACGAACGATGAAATAGAAGAGGCTAGGATACAGGAGCAATCCGGTGCGGTTCCGGCAAAGCGTGAAGCCGCTGAGAAGAGAAGGCAGATCAGAATTTTCAGCGAAAAGGCGATCCGGATAAGGAAGGCTAAGGACGCGCGCGCTTACGGCGAGCTGTTGCCCGAGGCGAAGATCCGCGAAGGCTCATCTGAGTGGCAGGATGCTTGGAAGTACTTCTACGGGAAATCTTGATTTTTTGTATTGCCTTAACTCTCGCTTGGCGCTCTTCTTCCGGTAATTTTCGAAGCGACTCATACAACATTTCTGCAATTTTATTTGCGCCTTCACGTTCTTTGGCGAGCTTGCTATTCGTTGGCATATATGGATGATCTCACGCATAGCCGCGCTAATGTCAAGAGCAACCTGCGGTGGTCGTAAATTTAGGATCATCTTCTTAGAATACGACCTTGAGGATTGCGATCTTTCTACTCTGGCAACCAGTTTGCGGTTCTGAATAGGAAATTAGAAATTGGAGGCCACCGAGGCCCATACAAAATCGGTGAGAGCAGAAACGAGGTTGCTCTCGAGGGCATCTGAGAAAATCAAAGGCCGCTGGGCTAGGTCACGTGATTGGTCTGGGGGTTGGAAAGGGCTTGACCGTGAAGTCCGCGGCGCGGGTTACGGTTTGGTTGGTGAGGAGGTCGAGGGCGAAGATTTCGAGGGTGTAACGGCCGGGGGCGAGGGAGGAGAGCGGGAGGTTGCGCTCGAGGGTGATTTGTTCGCGGGCTTGGTGGAGTTGTTCAGGGGATTCGTCCTGGTGCCAGACTTGCTGCTGATCTTTGATGATGCGGTAGGAGACGGAGACATCTGTTTTGTGGGACTCGGGGTCGAGCTTGAGGTTATAGAGCTGTAGAAAGATGCCCATGCTATCGGCGCTCGAGAATTCGGGGTTGATGCGCGGGCGGACTTTGTAGGAGCCAAGGACGAACGGACCCTGGCCGATTTGGGAAGAAGGGACGGGGCGAATCTGGTCGGCGAGGATGAGCGAGCTGGCCTGGATGGAGTCTTCGTCATAAAGCGGGACGCGGAGCGCGGCGTCGATGATGCCGAGGTTGCCGCTCTGTGCGTCTTTGAGGACGACATCGAGGCGGTATAGACCGGAGCGCAGTGGGACGGAGCGCTGATAAATCGAAGACAAGTTTACAGCGGATTGGAAGAGCGAGTCTGGGAGATCGGTGGAGATGACTTGCTCGAAGGTGTCGACAACGCGGCCGCTTAGCGTGGTGATGCGGCCGTAGAGATTGAGGACGGCGGATTGCACGCCGTCCTTGCGCTGGAAACTGAGGTCGCGATTGGCGACTTGAAGTGTGATGGGGACGAGAACGGAGTCGTTGGTGACGCGGAGAAAATCGAAACGATAGTCCAAGTGAATTTGATTGCGAAGGATGCGGACGCCGACCATGGCGGTGAGATCCTTGAAATGTTCGGGAGGATTCTGGACCTTGAAATAGCGCTCCATGTTTTCGAACTCGTCCATGCCAGCGAATAAGCCGCCCATAGGAACGGGCAGAGTGGTGCCGTTGGTGTTGGTAAAGCGCTGGGCTTTGGAACAAAGGCCGAGTTGTTCGCAGGTGCTAAGGCCTGCGCCGGGGACTTTGGCTAAGGCGTCCTTTTCGCCGGGGTCCATGGTGATGTGGTATTCACCCGAGCCGGTGGTGTCGACAAATTCGATCTCGATGTTCTCGCCGATGCCTTCGAGATGGCGATAGCGCCAGAGTTCCCAAGGATAGGTCGTAGTGGTACCGCCGCCTTGCTCGGGCGGGCGATCGTAGGTGCCGCCGGAGGGATGGGATTCGATTTCATCGGGAGGGCCCCAGAGGATGTAGATGTGGCCGCGATCGGTTTTCCAGCCGGGGACGCCGGAGGAGAAATGCTCGTTGGCGTAAGCGATGCGGCGATAGTGTTCTTCGCGGAAGGAATTTTCCGGGGAATCGGGATCGGGATTGCGACGGCGCCAGAAGTCTTCGATGTATTGCTCGCGCTCTTCGTTGGTGGTGAGGCGGAGGAAGGCGTCGCTCTCTTGCTTCGTGATGATGTAGGGGACCTCTTCAGTGAGCCAAATGGCGTAGGGATTGCTTTCCTTGGCGAATTGCTTCGCTTGCTTCTTTTGGTCCTTTGCGCTTTTCGGCTTGGTAGAGGCGGGCTGGTTCTGGGCGGGCTGCTGGTCTTGCGCGAATGCAGGGGATGAAGAAAGAAGTGCGACGGAAAAAAGAGCGGAGAGAACCGTCCAACACACACGGCGCATAAGGACACCTCACACGCAAACCGTTCTAAGGGTGGCGGCGCACCTGCCGCGATTGCCCTTAACCGGAGTTCTCACAGACAGCTGTTATGACACTCAGAACCAAAGAAACGCAGGCGGGTTGCCTGGCATGGCGATGAGCGGACAACCATTGACACGAATGCATATCCGGAATACCGTTCGCGGCTTATGAGAGAAGCGAGTTGGGGGCGATGAAGAACAAACTTTTGGGAGCGGCCATTGTTGCGGCGACGGTCGCGATTGTGGTGTCGCTGATGGCGGGCGGCCATGCGTCGGGGGCGATCGCGATTGCGGCGGTGAGTTTGCGGTGGGTGGCGATTGCGTTGATCGCGGCGTATGCGGGCGAGCGGCGGTCGCTAACGGCGTGGATTGTGGTGGGGTTGCTGGCGGGAGCGGAGTTGGGGCACGACTGGCCGGCGGCGGCGGAGAAAGTGCAATTTTTGGGGACGATTTTTCTGCGGCTGATCAAAGTGATCATCGCGCCGCTTTTGTTTGGGACGCTGGTGGTGGGGATTGCGGGGCACGCCGATTTGAAGAAGGTGGGGCGGTTGGGAATCAAGTCGCTCGTTTACTTTGAGATTGTTTCGGTGATCACGCTGGTGATTGGATTTGCGGCCATCAACATCAGCAAGGCAGGCGAAGGCGTGCATCTGCCGCCGGCCGCTGAAACTGTGCCGCTGAATGCGATGCCGCATACGGCGGCGCAACTGATTACGGATATTTTTCCGGAGAACATCGCGAAGTCCGTGGCGGAGGGACAGGTCTTGCAGGTGGTGGTGTTCAGCGTTTTGTTTGCGATGGCGCTGGCATTGGTGCCGGAAGCGAAGCGGCGGCCCATGGTGGCGTTTGCAGAGAGCCTTTCAGAGACCATGTTCAAGTTCACGAATTTGGTGATGTATGCGGCGCCGATTGGCGTGTTCGGGCCGATTGCGTACACAGTGGGACATTTGGGATTGGGCGTGCTTTTGCCGCTGGTGAAATTGCTGGCGACGATGTATGTGGCGCTCCTCATTTTTATTTTTGGCGTGCTGCTGCCCATCGCGTTGTTCGTGAAGACGCCGTTGAAAGAGTTTGTGCGGGCGGTAACCGAGCCGGTGACGATTGCGTTCGCGACGGCGAGCTCGGAAGCGGCTTTGCCGCGCGCGATGGAAGAGATGGAAGCGTTTGGAGTGCGGCGGGAGACGGTCGCGTTCGTGCTGCCAACTGGGTACAGCTTTAATTTGGGAGGGTCGAGCCTGTATCAGGCGCTCGCCCTGGTGTTTATCGCGCAGGCGGCAGGGATTCATCTGACGATCGGACAACAGATCGTGATGATGCTGACTTTGCTGATCAGCAGCAAAGGGACGGCGGGGGTGGCGCGGGCGTCGCTGGTGATCGTGCTGGCAGCGGCGGCGCAGTTTCATTTGCCGACGGAACCCCTGTTTTTGCTGTTTGGGATTGATCAGTTGATGGACATGGGGCGGACGGCAGTGAATGTGCTGGGCAATTGCCTGGCGTGCGTGGTGGTGGCGCGCTGGGAAGGCGAGTTTCGAACTGATGAGACGCCAGCCGAAATAAATCCGGCGTAAGAATTGGCGGTGCTGTCGATGGTGGCCGGAATAGTGCAGGGCTCGCTCTGGCGTTTCCGTTGGTGAGTTTGCATTTTGGAGCGATTTCGGGGACGCACCGACTCTCGCCGCTGTCGCGATGCTGTTAACACTGATTGCCTTCCGTGCGTCTAGCAGTTCAGCTCAATGTACCTACCAGGTGTAGCTAGCGGGAATTACCCGGCTTTGAGAGACGGGCCGTGACCCTCGAGGGTTGGCAATGATCGAAGCGTTTTTGCGGGACATTCGATTCGCGCTGCGGGGACTGCGGAAGAATCCGGGATTTGCGATGGTGTGCATCGTGACGTTGGCGCTGGGCATTGGCGCGAACACGGCGATGTTCACGGTGATTAACGCGGTGTTGATTCGGTCAGTCCCGGGCGTCGCGAATCCGGCGGGGCTCGTCATCTTCGAGCGATTGCAGAAAAATAATCCCGATTACGCATTTGGCTATCCCGACTACCTGGATTACCAGGAACAGAACAAATCGTTCACAGGAGTAGCCGGACGCTGCCGTGCGGCGCTGGCGCTCAATCACGGCACTACCGAGCGAATCATTGGGGAATTGGTTTCCGGCAACTACTTCTCCGTGCTCGGCGTGAAGCCCGCGCTCGGCCGCTTGATGGCGCAGGAAGATGTGCAGATGGACGATGAAGCTCCCGTCGCGGTGCTGAGTTATGGAATTTGGCGGAGAGATTTCGGCGCCGATCCACAAATCGCCGGGAAGAATATTTTGCTTAACGGGCACAGTTTTACCGTGGTTGGAGTGGCCCCTGCTTCATTCGAAGGCACGACTATGGGTTCGCCTACTGACGTGTGGGTGCCGCTGACCATGCAGCCGGAAACTATGCCGCAGATGTCGCATGGGGCGCTGCACAACCGGAACTCCGGATGGATCGAGATTTTCGGCCGCTTGAAGCCGCGCGTCAGCCTTGCGGCCGCTCGCAGCGAAATGCAGGCGATCGCAGGGCGGCTCGCGGTTGCGTACCCGGAATCAAACGAACATCGCAGTGTGGATTTGATTCCGAGTTTTGGGATGGATCCGGACGACCGCGGCGCTCTTCAAAAATTCTTTGGGCTGCTCATCGCCTCCGTGGGGCTGCTCTTGCTGATCGCTTGCAGCAACGTTGCGAATCTGTTGCTCGCGCGAGCCGACTCGCGGCAAAGAGAGATTGCCATGCGGCTGGCGCTTGGTGCGGGCCGCGGACAGCTAGTTCGGCAGCTGTTGACGGAAGGATTTCTGCTTTCTTTTCTGGCGGGAGGGCTCGGTTTGCTGCTGGCGCCGTGGAGCGGGAGACTGATTCTTGCTTTCCGCCAGCCGCTCTACGCATTTCGCAACGTGAACACCAGCCCGGATGCACGCGTGCTAGGGTTCACGCTGATGGTGGCTTTGCTGACGGGAGTGTTGTTCTCGCTCGCGCCCGCTCTGCAGGCATCCAAGCCTGACCTGGTCGCGACACTAAAGGACAACGCGCCGGGATCGAGGCGGCGTTCGCGTCTGAGAAGCTTCCTGGTTGCCGCGCAGGTGGCGCTCTCTTTGGTGCTGCTCGTAGTGGCAGGTGTGACGGTGCGCAGAATGCAGAAAATTGTGAATCAGGATCCGGGGTTCACTACCACCAATTTGCTGATGATGACCATCTCGCCGAGCATCCAGGGATATTCGGCGCTGCAAGCGCAACGCCTTTATGAGGGACTTCTGACACGGGTCGAGAGGATTCCTGGTGTTCAATCTGCGAGCCTTGCCGCCACCGTCCCGCCGGAGGATTGGAGCAGCCGGGTTTCGATCTTTTACGAAGGGCAAGTGCCGCCTTTGGACTATTACCGCGGGCACGAATTCGAAGTGGGAATTCGAGTCGATATGAATAATGTCGCTCCGAACTATTTTCGGACCATGGGGATTCCGATTTTGCAGGGCCGGGATTTTGGTGAACACGATAGGGCCGGAACGCCTCTGGTCGCGATCGTGAGCGAACTGTTGGCTCAACGACTTTGGCCGGATCAGAATGCGGTGGGCAAGCACATTGAATGGCCTTCGTGGGAAGGCGCACCTCGATCGCCGCTTGAGATTATTGGGATTTCAGCGGACGCCAAATATAGGTCTCTCATCGCCGATCCCCCGCTGCTGCTCTATTTGCCGGAGTTTCAGAACTATAACGGGTCGCCGAAGCTGGTCATTCACGCATTAGCAGATCCCACTGGGCTGCTTCCGGCTATACGCGGCGCGGTTGCGTCACTGGATGCAAATTTGCCGGTGTTCGCTGTTAAGACGATGTCCGAACAGGTTGGCGATTCTATTTGGGAGCCAAGGATGGCCGCTGGTATCTTGGGGAGTTTCAGTTTTCTTGCTCTGGTGCTGGCTGCTGTAGGGCTATATGCGGTGGTCGCGCAATGGATGGGGCAGCGGACGAGAGAGATCGGAATTCGAATGGCGCTGGGGGCGAAGCCTCGTGAGGTGATGCGTTTAATTTTCGGATACGGAACCGGACTGGCGCTCTGGGGAATTTTGGTGGGAATTCTCGTGGCCGCAGGCGTGGCACGTATCGTGACCGCGCAGCTCTTCGGAGCGAGTGACACTGACGTTTTAACGATGGCGCTTATCGTTGTTCTGCTCTTGCTCGTGACGCTGGCCGCCTGTTACTTTCCGGCGCGGCGCGCCATACGCGTGGACCCCATGGTGGCGTTGCGTCACGAGTAACGGGAAAGAGACGTCGCCGTTCAACGTGCGCGCTTGACCATTCTCCGCTTTCCTCGATTACCTGTTAGCGCTTGGGATAAAGAAAATAACCATCGGAATGGGCTGGGCGAATTTTCGCTTGAGATACCAGCAAGGGAGATCTCCAGCGTGCGGGAATAGGGAGTGAACGCACACGCCGGTCTGCTGGGGCTGAATCTGGTCAAGGGTGTATTCGGTTTTGCCGCCTTTTTCTCCGATGGCAAGGACGCGGAGCGCGGTGACGGTTTCGAAGGGATCGGTGGGTTTCGGGTGCAGCATGCGGACGCGGACGGAGATGTAATCGCCGGCGTAAAGGAGGGTTGCCGCTAGAACAAGCGCGATTAGAACGCGCTGTACGAGTGTGCGGAGTGGGGGCAAGCGAACGCCACCTCTGGTCTCGCTCAGTAGACAACACCGGTAGGGCGTTCGTCACGCAATTTTGTGCAAACCGCTATGGCTTTTCCTTGGGGATCTCGATGGGCTGGCCGATCTTGATGGTCGAGCCGAACCGCTTGTAGTTTTCATAGCGCACGGTCATGCGAATGCGAACGCTGCCGGTGCTGAACTGCAGCGTGTCCTCGGAGTGCGTGTAGGTCGGGAACCAGAAGTGGCCTTCGATGTTTTCGCGGAAAGTCTCGAAGCGAGGGAAGACGTTCTCCTGACCATGCTTTTTGATGTCGGGCACGGCTTTGCCGTCGGTCTTAACGATGGCCATATCCTTTTGTTCGACCCAAATACGGCCCTGAAAATAGCGCTGATTTTTCTCGATGGTTTTGGGGCCAACGTCGAAAACATAGGTATTGAGATCGTCGAGCTGTTGCTGCCCAACGTACTTGACGTCGTACTTGGGCAATTCGTCGGTGGTGAGAACGAACGGCTGAACGTGCTCGAGGTCGTCGAAATCCTGTTGCGACATGCTGATGCGCTGGAGGCTCGGCGCGGGTGCGTCGGTGACGTGCTCATACCGCTTTCCTTCGGGAGTGAAGAGGATATCGCTGGTCATGCGATATTCGCCGTCGGGTTGGCCGCTGTAGTCGTCGATGGTTTGAATGACGAAAGTTTGCGTGTAGGTGTAATTGTCGCGCTCTTTCCTGAACTCGGCTTCGCGCTCCGCAAATTTCTGAATTATCTGCTCGGGAGGGATTTTGGGGGCGGCTGTCGAAAGAGGAGATTCGGTGGTGGTTTGGTGAGGAGCGGCCGCGGGCATGGAGCTTGGCCGGGGCTGAGGCGTAGGAGGAACGTAAGAGGGAGGCGGCGGCAGCGGGCCAGTTTGTTGGGCTGCGAGCGGGAACGCCAAGAATAAAAGTGCAAGGATGGTTTTAGACATTCGAGTAGTGTGCGCGGTGAGTTTGCGTAGCGGCGCTCGGAAACTGAGTTGCATTGCTGACGAATTCCTTTCCAGCTATCCCGTATCTGCGGGCTAAAGAGTTAGGAGCTTCAGGATAGCGCCGGGGTTGCTTGGCGTCCAGCGCGGCGAGACACAAATCCATTGACCTCAGCTTGCTGTGAAAGTATCATCCGCGCAATTCCAGGCAAAATTTGCGAGGGGGATTCAACATGTTGAAGCGTGCGTGTCTCGTCTTGCTGGCGCCAGTACTAGCGTTCTTAGGAACGCCACGGCCGCTCCGAGCGCAACAACCACAAATCCATCCAGACGCTTACAGCCAGCTCGAATTTCGGTACATCGGGCCGGTAGGCAACCGCACGACCGCAGTTGCTGGAGTGCCGGGCAGTCCCTACCTCTACTATGTGGGAACGGCGTCGGGTGGGATTTTCAAGACCACCGACGGCGGCACGCACTGGGACCCGATTTTTGATGCGGAGCCGGTCTCTTCGATTGGCTCGCTTGCGGTGGCGGCCAGCGACCCGAATATCGTGTGGGCGGGGACGGGCGAATCTTATATCCGAAGCCACATTTCCGTTGGCGATGGAATTTACAAATCCACGGACGCAGGAAAGACGTGGACGCACATGGGGCTGGATAAGACGGGGCGGATCGGCAACGTGCTGATCGATCCGCGCAATCCGGATATCGTCCTGGCGTGTGCTTTGGGGCATGGGTATGGGCCGCAGCCGGAGCGTGGCGTTTTTCGGACGACGGACGGCGGCAAGAATTGGGAGAAAACGCTGTTTGTCGACGAAAACACTGGCTGCTCCGATGTGGGGATGGATCCAAACAATTCGCGCACTTTGTTTGCGGGCATGTGGCAGATGGAAATTCACACGTGGGGCCGCAGCAGCGGAGGACCGGGAAGCGGTTTATTTAAATCGACCGACGGCGGGGCGACTTGGAAGAGACTGGAAGGCCACGGCCTGCCGCATTCGCCAGTGGGAAGGATTGCGGTGCGCGTGGCACAGCGCGATTCGAACCGCGTGTACGCCATGATCGAGACGGGCGACGGCGTTCCTTGGGAAGGCCACCCTGGCCAGAGCGGAGCGCTTTGGCGCTCGGACGATGGCGGCGAGAATTGGCAATTAGTGAACTCCGACCGGCAAGTTCGAGGGCGCACGCACTATTACACGCGAGAAGAAATTTCACCCGACAACGAAAATGAAGTCTATTTCTTTACCTCCGCGTTTTCACGCACGCTGGACGGCGGCCACACGCTCACGAATATGCCGGCGAGCCCCGGCGGCGATAACCACGAGATGTGGATCGATCCGACGAATGGCGACCGCATGGCCGTGGTGAACGACCAAGGCGTGAGTATTTCGGTGAATCGGGGGCACAGCTGGGACCACATTCAGCTTCCTATTGCGCAGATTTATCACGTAACGGTGGACGACCAGATTCCTTACTACGTTTATGGCAACCGGCAAGACGGCTCCTCATATCGCGGGCCAAGCAACAGCTTGCAGTTTGGCGGATTTGGCGGAGGCGGCATATCGCGCAGCCATTGGCATCCGATCGCCGGCGGTGAAAGCGGCTTTGCGATTCCCGATCCCGTCGATAACAACATCATTTGGTCGAGCGGGACGGGAGCGGGCAGTGTCAGCGGGGCGGTCGTGCGTTTTGACGAGCGCAATCGGCAGTGGCGCGAGGTCGAAGTGTGGCCCGTGGATGTTTCCGGAGCGACGGCCGCGGAAGTGAAGTACCGCTTCAACTGGGAGTTTCCAATTGCGATTTCACCGCACGACCACAACACGGTTTACGCGGGAAGCCAGTTCGTTCACGAAACAACCGACGGCGGAAATAGCTGGCATGTAATCAGTCCGGATTTGACGCGAAACGATAAGAGCCGCATGGGAAGTTCGGGTGGTCTTACGCCGGATAATATTGGTGTCGAATACGCCGGAGTGGTCTTTGCCATTGCCGAGTCGCCGAAGGAAGCGGGTGTGATTTGGGCGGGCACCAATGATGGGCTCGTGCAGATTACGCGCGACGCCGGGAAGAATTGGACGAACGTCACGAAGAATATCCCCAACATGCTGGACTGGTCCGTGTGACCCTCGATCGAAACGTGCAAGCTCGGATACGCCAGCACAATTTCTGAAACTTTAGCCAGCCGCTCCCGCGCCGCCGGCAAAAGCTCAACGCTCCCGCTGCGGAATAGCACGTCTGACATGTTTGGCAATCAGCCCGCGTGCGCTGTCGCGTAGGCCCAGCACGCTGTTGAGCTGCTGCAGTAGCCGCGCCCGCAGTTCCTGTTTTCCTTTCTCCGCCTGCTGCCGCAGATTCTCCGACTGCGCGGCCGACGCCTTCGCCTTGTCCGCCTCGGCGGCCAAGACAATGGTGG
>CAWKOM010000027.1:0-20027 GCA_963851235.1 uncultured Acidobacteriota bacterium | reverse complement strand
CATAACCCGAAGGTCGTCAGTTCAAATCTGACCCCCGCAACCATGGGCGCTTACGAGGAAAATCCTCTAAGCGCCCTTCTTATTTGCAGTTACAAGTTGAGTCGTAAATAATCCTTCGCCTAATTTAAAGCTACAGCATTGTTCCTGTTCCGGCAGCCGTTGCAGGTGAATTCCCCAGAATTATTCTTGGCTAGCACACGGAACTTCCCCACTTCCGAGAGCGTGTGGATCTCCGAATCCCGCGGCGAGTACGAGCACAGAATCAATCCGAGATTTCACAAACAAATCATCAACGCAGGGATGCCAAGCCACGGGACGGAATAAAACCCAAACATTTGCGGCGCCGATCACGGGGAGAAAACCAGAGTTGCGGTGAAGGCAAACGTCAATGCACGATAGTCGATCTGCTGCTCGCGTTCGTCAACTTCCTGACGGAACCAAAACCTGAGCTGCTGATTTGGTTCAGAGCAGTGACAGGGCTTTGCGTCAAAGTAGTTGGCTCCAGAGCGCGACAAAATTCAATCAGCCCGCCTTCCGTTACCTTCACTGTGTTTTCAATGACCGGTTTTCGTTGGAGTAGGACGTAGGTATGACATGCTAAATCCGTGGATCTTATTGCCCATCACCTTAATTCCGTATGTACTCGCTGGTCAGCGAATTCTTTGCAGTGAGCAGCTGCTTGGGCGTGCCTTCGAACATGACCTGGCCGCCTTTCGTGCCGCCTTCGGGGCCCATATCGATCACCCAGTCCGCATTCTTGATCACTCTCGTGTTGTGTTCGATCACAATAACAGTATTTCCGACGTCCACCAGGCGGTTCATGATCTCTTGCAGGTGACTGAGATCCGACATGTGTAAACCGGTGGTGGGCTCATCCAGGACATAGATGCTGCCATGTTTGTGCAGTTCACTCGCCAGTTTGATGCGCTGGCATTCGCCACCGGAGAGCGTGCTCAACGGCTGGCCCAGAGTCAGGTAATCGAGGCCCACATCGCTCATGGCCTGCAGCTTGCTCGTGATCTTGTCTATCTTGAAGTATTCGAGTGCCTGCCTGACCGTCATTTCCAGCACATCGTTGATCGATTTTCCGTTGAGCTTGTACTCCAGCACTTCATCCTTGAAGCGTTTGCCCTCGCAGATCTCACACGGAGACTTGACCTCGCCCATCGCGGGGATCTCCGTGTAGATCACGCCGAGCCCCTGGCAGTTCTCGCAGGCGCCTTCCGAATTGAAGCTGAACAGTGCAGGGCTCACCTTGTTGGCGGCCGCGAAGGCCTTGCGCACCTCGTCCATGATGCCGGTATAGGTGCCGGGATTGGAGCGGCTAGAAACACCCACAGGAGATTGGTCGATCACAATGCAATCCGGGTGTTGGCGTAGAAAGGTCTGATGAATTAGCGAGCTCTTCCCCGAGCCGGCCACACCTGTGATCACCGTGAGTACACCCTTCGGGATATCCACGCTCACGTTCTGCAAGTTGTTGGCTTTGGCATTCTTGATCGGCAGTTTTCCACTGGAGGAACGGAAATCGCTTTTGATTGAAACCGACTGTTTCATGTACTTTCCGGTCAGCGTGTCCGCGCTCAAAAGATTCTTGAACGATCCCTCGTAGACAATCTCGCCGCCCTGAGTTCCTGCATGCGGCCCTACATCCACGATATAGTCCGCCACCTTGATCACATCAGGATCATGTTCCACCACGAGAACCGTATTCCCTCGATCACGCAACTGTTGCAGAAGTTCGTTCAAACGATGCACATCCCGCGGGTGAAGACCCACGCTGGGCTCGTCGAACACATACATCACGTCCACGAGGCTGCTGCTCAGGTGTTTGACGATCTTCACTCGCTGCGATTCGCCGCCGGAAAGTGTGTCTGTTTCACGGTTCAAGGTGAGATATTCGAGGCCGATATCCACGAGATATTGCAGGCGCTGGATCAGTGTTTTCAAAATGGGTGTGGCTTTCGGTTCCTTAATCGTCTTGATCACACCGATCAGCTGGCTTACTTCCATCGAGGCCAGCTCCGCGATGTTGTATCCGTCGATCTTGCACTTCAGCACTTCCTGACTTAAGCGCGCGCCCTTGCAGACCGTGCACGGCCCCATCGTGATCCAAGGCGCCACAAGCTTTTGTGTGCGTTCCGACATGGTCTTCACGTCGCGCGTGATGTACTTGGCGGTGAATCTGCTGATGATGCCTTCGCAAGATATATTGATGGTCTTGCCGCCGACTTTTGTTTTTACTTTGTAGGGTTTGCTGTAGAGGAGCAGTTCCATTTCCTTTTCGCTGAACTTCGTAAGCTTCTTGTCCATGTCGAAAAGTTCCGATTGGCCGAGGAAGTTCCAATACCAACTGTCGACGGCATATTCGTGGAACAGGATCGCGCCTTCGTTGAGTGTTTTGGATTTGTCGAGGAACAGCTCCAGGTCCACACCCACTTTGCGGCCGAGGCCATTGCAATTGGGGCACATGCCCTTTGGGTCGTTGAAGGAAAAGACGTTCGTGTGTCCCACATGCGGTTTGCCAATGTGAGAATACAAGCGGCGCAGTACCGGATAGATGTCGGTGATCGTGCCCATCGTCGAATGGGAGCCTCCGCCGAGCCGTTTCTGGTCCACGACGATCGGCATGCTCAGGTTCTCGATGGCATCGGCGTCCGGCTGGGAGTAACGCGGCAGAAAGGTGCGGATGAACATGCTGAAATTCTCGTTCATCTGCCGTTGTGCCTCGGTCGCGACGGTGTCGAAGACGATCGACGATTTGCCGGAACCCGAGACGCCGGTAAAGATGGTGATCTTGCGTTTGGGGATGCGCAGCGAGACGTTCTTGAGATTGTTCTCGCGCGCACCGCGGATCTCGATGTATTCCTGGGGCATGGTTTCCTCGTTGGGTTGCTATTTTGCCCCAGGCCGACCAGGTTGGTCGAGAGAGACGGGTACACCCCACCCCGGGTGTTTTTTGTAAGAGTGGCAAATGCAGGACTTAGGCATGACGCGGCGTCAAGAGCGTCAAGAATCGCGACGAAAGCAGATTGAGGGAACGAAACAAATGGATGGTGACGAGCGCCGGAAGGATCGGGCGGGGAGAAGGCGCGAGTAGATTTTAACGCCCCCACCGGGCCGGGGCAGGCGCCGTGCGCGGAGCTCGCAGAAAAGATGGAGAAACCCCACCCGGGGTGTTTTGTGCAAAGAGTGCGGAAGAATATGAAACGAAAAGAGTTGGGATTTTGTGCAGCGCAAAAGAGTGCGCAATAGTGTGAAAAGAAAGACGTTGATTGGCGAAAATGGAAAGTCGAACAAGAAGGCCGAGCTAAACGGTTGTGGCGGGGTATTTTCGATGGGCGCGGGAGGGTGGGACGCGGGCGAAACATAAAGGATGGTAGCACGGATTTCTATTACTGTCAAGGTATCAGTACTATTATTTTATCATTCGAACGTGAGACACGGAAGTGGAATGGATTGAGGCGTTTGGCGCGAAATCCGGAGTTTGGTGAGACGGTGTGGCGACGAATTGTCCGGGGAACATCCCAGCTGGTCCGCCATTTTCCGCCACTACAAAAAAATGAAGCGGGAAGCAGAGGAGGTAGAGGAAGTGAAGGAGGTAAAGGAGCAAGGCAGCGGTAGGTAGTTGAGAGGCGAACGGCTGGCAGGGCGGAGCCCTTCGGCCATTGACGCAAGCGCGCGCCATTCGCGGGTGTGATAATCTACGGGTATGAAATTGACAGCCGTTTTTGAACCCGCCAAAGAGGGTGGCTATACTTGTTTTGTGGAAGAGTTTCCGGCCGCGATTTCGCAAGGCGAAACCATCGAAGAGGCCAAAGCGAATCTTGCGGACGCGTTCAAGCTGGCGCTGCAATGCCAGCGCGAGCTTGCGGAAAAGGGCCTTTCCCCACACGCTGTGCGTGAGGTTTTCGAAATAGCGGAAGCATGAAACTCGCGGAATTGGAATGACCTCTGCACCACCGAGGTCGAGTTTTGTACCGCGCAGGTGGTGCCCGTAGCATTTGGTTCAACCCTACCTTGCACAAGATCGCCAGCGTCCCGCGCCATCGCGAAATCAAAGAAGGAACGGTCCGGGCCATCTGCAAACAACTGGAAATTCCGCGGCCCGTAGGGCTGACACCCGGGTAGAAAAGGGATACTTGGCGCACCCCACGATTTGGGGCTTGAGGGAGGCACACAAATGAAAGATTCCCTTTTTACAGAGATGATGGCTGGATTCGCGGAGGCCGCAAAGGACCGCCGGGGGCAGACAGCGCGCGTGCGAGTGTCGCGCTTCTCTCCGGGTGTGGCCATCTTGCGCCCCAAAGAGATTCGCAAGATTCGCACGGCCCTTGGCCTGAGCCAAGCCGATTTTGCGCGCTACCTCGGCACGAGCGTGGCGTGCGTCAGAAGCTGGGAGCAAGGCATGCGCCGGCCACAGAGCGCTGCGCTCCGACTCCTCACCATTGCCAAGAAGAAACCCGCGGCCCTTCTCGAATTTGTAGCCTAATCCTGACGCGACGCGACTGGATCGAGGGGCGGCTACCCGCCCGCCATATACGGACTACTAAGGCCTTGAGTCACGACATGTTCTCCGCTATCATAGGAAGTATCAGAGGGTCGCTATGAGGCTAGCTAAGACCTTTACCATCGAGCCCGAAATCAACGAGTACGTCGACGAAACCAAAGGCGACCACTCCGCCAGTGAACGCGTCAACGAACTGCTCCGCCGCGCCATCCTCGAAGAGCAATACGAGCGGCTCGATGCGGAAGCCGCTGCTTTCTTCGCCGATGATTCCAATGCGGACCGCGCGGAGACCAAGGCCATGCGCAAGGCATCTCTGAGGACGTTGAGCAGGGATTGATGGCCGCTCCTCGCTCAGACTGGTATCCGAAACGAGGCGAAGTCTACATCGTCCAGCTCGATAAACCACGCCCCGCCGTGGTGCTGTCCGTCGACCAAATCAACAAACATGCCTTGGACGTTTGCGTCGTGGGCATCACGAGCGTCGAGCGCAAGACCTTCAGCATGCGTGTGCCCATCAAGAAGGGCGAAGCCAATCTCAATTTCGATTGCTGGGCGAAATGCGATCAGGTCACTAGCCTGGAAAGAACCTTGTTGCGCTATCCTGCGATCGGCGTCCTTTCCGCCGCAACCTTTGCCCGCATCGAAGAGCAAGTTCGGATTTGCCTCGGGCTGGTCTAATCAGAGACGCGACGATAGATAATGAGACGGACGGACGGGGAGTGGCCCACCCTTTGCAAGAAAAGCGCAGAGTGTAGGCCGCCCCGGGAAAAAGCAAAAATCAAGATCAGCTTGATGGGTTAGTGTCGCCCACCGGCCGCGCCGGAATTCTCTGGCCCACCCGCCCGACTTCGTTAGACATGTCCCCGGATTCCCGGATTCCTACGGCGATGCTGCACATTGCAGCACAAGCCTCCTTCTGAGCTCTTCGTACGAGATGACACGTGTTCTCGGCCTACGGGCATTCAGGACATTTAGGACTCGAAGAGCCCTCCGCTGCTTTACGTCCGAGGTTACGAAGTAATCGCAATAGGCGAGATAAATTGCACTCATTAGATCGATGGTTCCAGCATTCGAAGAAACCCCGAAATCTTGTGATTTTACAGCTCGGTGATATAGGCCATGTGCCCACCCGAGTAGATAGAGGGGCCACGGCGGAATCTCCAGGAATAATCTGCGCATCGTGGCAGTGGTAAGATCTCTTCCGATAACGTCGCGATATGTGGGCCTTATCGTATTCAAGATTAGCTCTTCCCTTCCGCGCAGGAATCTTATCAATCGAGCGGTGGAGAATAGCCCCACAGCGGAAAAGGAATTGAAAGATTTGGCCAACTCGGACCGCGCACGTCTAAGCGCTGCGTCGAAGGAATCTTCCAAAGATCGCTTCCAACGAAAAATCTCATCGCGATCTGCATCGCATAGAGTCTCTGGCTCGTGAAGGGCCTGCAAGATTCCTGTGTGTTTGTCACCGACAGTAATCGCAAAATTAGCGGTACGATTTGAATGCGTTATCGTCGCTGCTCGTAGGAGTTCGTTCGGCAGCAGCAGTGGCAGAAAATCACGGCTGAGCTGTTTCTCCAGACGCAATAGGCCAGTCCTTCGAAGCGAATCCTCGCATCCCACGGCCTCAAACACATTGACAGTGGTTATCAGCACTCGACCGCTGGCCAATAAACCAGCAACGATTGCGGCCCGGTGTGGATCGTCGTACAGGCAGGGCGCGTGCTTAGCTCCGATGGCGCCTGTATCAAAGCAATAATCCATGTCAGGCTGCCGCTGCCTTTCGACGGCATAGGCGAGCATCGAAGTAAGGATATCATTCTGCCTCTGCCTGAGTGTGGGGTGGGTGCAGCACGATTCAGTCGGAAAGCCTGAGGACGAAGCCCAGCTGGCTAGACACTTCGTGGCGAGCATGGACGCTGGTGTCGAGGAAGATTATTATGGCCACTATGGCGCTCTCATGCTCGAAACGGTTTGCGACACCGGAGACGGAGGGTCCGCACGAATGAACTCAAAAAATGTTTTGGCAGGCTTCGCAATCCTGTTCGTGACGCCACTCGGCCAACAGCCCTTGCAGCGTGAGCGTGATCCTAACTCTATGATCGCTTTTCACGGCGGATCAGGTTCGCACCTGCTGCCAGCCTGTCAGGCAGCGCTGAAAATCGGAACGGGTGGTAACAAGACGGTCATGATCAAGCCCACGGCGACAGATATACAGGACGCAGTGGACGGCTCGTTCTGTAGGGGATATGTCCTGGGCGTTGTGGACGCGCTCATCGCCACAAGCGTCACAACTGAAACGGCGTACTGCATTCCCACCAGCGCTGACAGCGATCAATTCGTCGGCGTCGTGGCAAAGTACCTCAACGATAATCCGGCCAAATTGAACGAGCCCGCCGGCCTACTGGTGGCCAAATCAATGGTTGATGCTTTTCCGTGCAAGTAGGCTGCTTTAGGAGGCAGCGGGTAAAAACACTTTATCCCTGGGGAGCCCGGGGCCAAACGGAATCTTCACTGTTTTGTGAGACAGTTCTGCAAGGAAAATCAGTGAGAAAAAACCATAGTTTCATCTCTTTTTGCTCTTATGTGCTTTCGCTCGGGTGCGCGCAGGCGCTTTGCTCTTTAATTTAAGCTGATTGTAAACAATGGCGGCACAGACGAGATTTTTTAGGGCGCGAGCGTTGAGCTTATCGCCCGCGAAGAGATCGATGGCTCGCCACTGGTTGCCTGCGAGGCCCGCGTTGAAGAGCTTGTCAGGATCGGGGAGGTGCGCGCCGTTGGAAAAGGTAAGCTTCACCTTATCTTTGTGGGCGTTGCCGACCGCGATCATTCCGTCGCGAGACCATACTGGGCTGCCCATCCACTTCCATTCCTCGATGATTTCCCGGTCGGCTTCAAGGATGGTCTTACGGACCGTGGCGAGCGTTTTGCCGCGCCAGTCTCTGAGAGATTCAATCAGTAGGTCAATGCGTTCCGATGGATTCACGGGATCTTTATGCCTCTAATTCCTGTCGCGTTTTCATGCGAGTCGTTTTATTGGCCGGTTGCGGCGAAATAAGACGCCGAACGACATGGCCTTTCCACATCCACAGCCCCGAAAGGAGCAAAACAGGAAAAAAGAAATACCGGATAATGGGTGCGTAGTATTGAGTATCCGAAGGCGAATCATAGATGTAACCAATCATCGGAATGCCAAAGATAATGTGAATCCAGCGGAAAATCGAACGTTTGGTGGCTTCTTTCATGGTGGATTGGTCCTCCTTTTCCGGCGATACACCGTCATGTCCTCTGCGCCGAAGATGCGCGGTTTGCCTAAGAAACAGCAATGACCAGGACGGTGGCGTCGTCGCCAAACTCGCCGCCGCAGAAATCGGTGACACGGTCCAGAAGGCAACGGTGAAGGGCCTCCGCCGACAGTTGACGGTTGGAGCGCGCGGCTTCGGCCAAGCGCTTATCGCCAAACTCCTCGCCGTTTCCGTCGACCGCCTCGCTCAGGCCATCGGTAAACATCACCAGACGGTCTCCAGGCCGCAGATCGATCTCGCCCTGCTCGTAAGCACACTCCTCGAAAGCACCCACGATCAGGCCGCCTTGATCCAGGCGTACCTGACCCCCGTCTTCCCGGGTCAGAACGGGTGCGTTGTGTCCGGCGTTGGCGTACTGCAGAGTTTTGCGGTTGACGTCCAGCAGGCCGTAGAAGACGGTGATGAACTTGGCCTCCGTGGTGTTACGCCACATCACGCGGTTGACCTTCTCCAACAGATCCTTGGGCGAGGTGTTCTCGGCCGCCAGCCCTTTGACGACTGCCTGGAGGTTGGACATGAGCAGAGCGGCGGGCATTCCCTTGCCGGATACGTCGGCAATGCAGAGCCCTAGCCGGCCAGCGCCAAATTCGAAGACATCAAAATAGTCGCCTCCGACGATGCGCGCCGGCCGCCAGCTACCGGAAATTTCCAGACCGGGCAGCTGCGGAATTTCCTTGGGCATGAGCGCCTGCTGGATTTGTTTGGCCTCCTCGTACTCCTCAGCCTGCTTGCGAAGACGCAAACTGGGCGTTTCAATACCGAATTGTTGGGCGTACTCCGAATTGAGCCTAGGCCAATCGAACTTCATGGCTTCGGCGCCGACGATGCGGCCGAGGGGAGTTCCGATGAGAAGGCGATCCAGAACATCGAAGCAAATGTGCCACCCGGCAGCGCCCATGGAGATGAAGCCGCGATCGATGTTGTGCCACAGCGTCAGGCGAGTGCCGCCACCAAAGGCTTCGAGTTCCCACCGAATATCCTTGTCACCCCAGTTGTACTCAAGCACCTTGGGAGCGTCGGCACGCGTCACGGTCGTTTCGGAAACAGGAGCCTTGGGCGCTCGCACGGTGGTGAGCTTCACCTTGTTTCCCGCGGCGCCGAGGTTGCCATCGGCGTCGAAGGGCGCCCACTCTCGCAGTTGCGCCGGGTCGATAAGCGCCTGCCAGACTTTTTCCGGGGAGTGGCGCAGCTCTCGGACGAGAATGAGCGTCCACTTCTCGCCGTCTTTTTGTATCTGCGCCCCGTAGGCTGGAGCTGGTGTGTACTGTTCGAGATTGCCCATCTTCCTCTCCTGCTCGCTTTCCCGCGGGCACGGCGTGCCGTGCCCCTACGGATCGAATGGTGGCGCTCGAGCTTCTCACGGGGCGGCGTGCCGTGCCAGTACGGATCGAATGGTGGTGACCGGGCGTCCTACCACTTTGCCAGTTGCGTCAGCTGAACAAGGTTGCCGCAAGTGTCCTTCAGCATCGCAATGGTCGAGCCGGTGACGGCGGTGGGCGGCATGGTGAACTCGGCGCCGCGGGCCTTGATGCGCTCGTGGTCGCCCTTGATGTCGTCGGTGAAGAACATGATCGCCGGCTGGTTCTGCTGAAAGATCGCCTGCTGATAGGCTTTGGCGGCGGGATTGTTGTTCAGCGCCAGTTGCAGCTCAACGCCGTTCGGATCCTCGGCGGGAGCCACCGTCAGCCAGCGATAGGGGCCCTGGCTGAAGTCGTTTTTCTTGGTGAAGCCCAGGGTCTCCGTATAGAAGCGCAAGGCTTTGTCCTGGTCGTCAACGTATACGGTGGTCACTTTGATTTTCATTTTGTTTCTCCTTTGTAATTTCCGCGGTTTGCGCCGCGGCGATTTCTCTTTGCCTTCATTTTCGCCGGTGCTGCTTTCGTTGGTGTTAAAGGATGCATGCGGTCGAGATGCCGTTCCAGAGCATCCACGTGATCGGACCAGAACCGGCGGAACTGCTCCAGCCAGGCATTCACCTCCTGAAAGGGTCCAGGCTTGAGCTGGTAGAGACGGCGTTGTGCGTCCACGGTGGACTCCACGAAGCCGGCCTCGCGCAGCACTCGCAGGTGCTTGGATACGGTCGGCTGCGGCATACCAAGCCGGCGCTCGATCTCTCCCACGGACTGTTGTGACGAGATCAGCAGGCCCAGTATCGCGCGGCGGTTCGGCTCCGCAATGATTTCGAATACGGATTCCATGCTCTTTGTATACTCCACGGCGCATATACGTGTCAAGGCATATTTTAGGCCATGCCCCAGGCCACGGTTTCCGTCGGCGGGCGGGCTTGCACCGCCCGACGCGTTCCTAACGGACGAGAAGCACCGAGCCGCTGGCCACCGTTTCCGTGTTTGGCATGGTTAGAAAGCGGCAAGCGCACATACAATATTGCACGCAGCACGGCAGAAATCGTTTACTCAGTGTTTGGCTGTGATTGCAATCCAGGAGCTCGGCGGAGTGAATTCGCGGCGGCAGTTTCTTAGGGCAGCAGCAATAAGTTGGCTTGGCTCTCGCACTACAGCACTGCGTGCGGCGTTTCCATTTTCCGCGGATTCCCTCTCTGGTGTTGCTCCCATTCCGGTCAAGTTTGTCGATGTCGCCGCGTCGGCCAACCTTCACTTTCAACACGACAATGCCGCCTCCGCGGAAAAATATTTGATCGAAACGATGGGATCTGGTTGCGGATGGATCGACTACGATCAGAACGGCTTGCTCGATCTTTATCTGGTGAATGGCGCCGCCACGCGTCTTTACACTCCCAGGCAGACTCTGCGCAGCGCTCTCTACCGAAACAACGGCGATGGCACGTTCACGGACGTCACCGTGCAATCGGGTGTCGGCGCGGAAGGACTGTTCGGAATGGGCCTGGCCGTCGGCGATTACGACAACGACGGCTTCCCTGATCTCTTCGTTCTGGGCTACGGCCGGTGCATCCTCTATCACAATAATGGCGGCGGAACCTTTACCGATGTAACCACACATGCCGGCGTCGCGAACCTCGGCAAATGGGGATCGAGCGCTGCTTGGTTCGACTATGACAACGACGGTTTGCTGGATTTGGTCATCGCCAACTATGTGGATTGGTCGCCGGAGAAAAACTACTGGTGCGGCGACAAAGGGCCCGGAATGAGGAGCTACTGTCATCCCGACGTCTATCATGGTCAAACGCCCACTCTGTATCACAACAACGGGGACGGTACGTTCACCGACGTGAGCAAACGCTCCGGCGTCGGCCTCAAACCCGGAAATGGATTGGGCGTAGTCACCTTCGACTACGACAACGACGGCTGGCAGGACATTTTCATCACCAACGACCAGATGCCCAATTTTCTGTTCCACAACAATCGCGACGGCACTTTTAGCCAAGTCGGATACGCCGCCGGAGTGGCCGTTGGCATTGACGGGCAGTTCGAAGCCGGTATGGGAGTGGACGCCGCAGACACGATCGGAGACGGCAGAATGGATTTGATTGTGACTCACCTGGACCAGCAATTAGCTCGCTTCTACCAGAATCTCGGCGGCGGCATCTTCGAAGACGCCACCTTCCGCTCGAAACTTTCCTACTCCACGTTTCACTTGAGCGGCTTCGGCACACGCTTCATGGACTATGACAACGACGGCGCCGGCGATTTGTTCATGGCCAACGGACATGTGCTCGACAATATCGAGCGCTACCACGCGGACACCAAATATGCCGAACCGAAACTGATGTTTCGCAACGTAGGCGGCGTTTTCGAAAACGTGAGCGACCAGCTCGGGCCGGACCTTCTCGTTCCGCGCGTCAGCCGCGGTGCGGCGGTAGCAGATTTTGACAACGACGGCGACCTGGACATTCTTGTGAGCAACAATGGGCAAACGCCGCAGCTTCTGCGCAACGACGGCGGAAACGCCAATCACTGGCTGGAGATTTTTCTGATTGGGACAAAATCGAATCGTGATGGAGTCGGCGCGCGTGTGAAGCTCGCCGCGGGCGATCTGGTTCTCTATGACCAGCGCAAGGGCGGCATGAGCTACCAGTCGGCGCAGGATCCACGTCTCCATTTCGGTTTGGGCCAGCGCGAGAAGATCGACACTCTCGAAATAACTTGGCCTAGCGGAGCGGTCACAAAGTTGAGCAACGTAAAAGCGGATCAGATTATTTCCGTGAAAGAAGGCGAAGGTTTGGTTTCGCGGCCGTTCCCACCCATCAAATGGAAATAAGTCTTTCAGAGAACGTGTCGCTGCCGTTCCTGACAATCAGGGCCGCAAGTGATCGACGCTGGCTGTGCTGCCAGGAATTGGTTTGCGTTCGCCAGGTGCCGAATTAATTTTTGCGGCTTGCTCGGCGTTTAGCTGGGCCAATGCAGCGAGCATGGCTGCCGCCTGCTGCGGTCTGCCGAGCTTCCGGTAGGCGACAGCGAGATGCGAATACACAGATGGGTTGCGCGGATCGAGTTGACGCGCTTTTTCGAAGTGTTCCGCCGCCGCCGCGGGCTGATTATCCATCTCCAGAATGTTGCCGAGCGCAATCTGCGCCATGACATTCCCAGGACGCTGCGCTACCGCTTTCTCCAAGGCCGCGCGAGCTTCCTCGAACTCCGGTTTACCCGGAGTCGCACCGGAACGCACGAGCGCGTCGCCGAGAATCGTCAGCAGCAGATAGTTGTCGTACCCTTGCTGGATTCCCGCGCGCGCCGCGCGAATTGTCTCCGCCATGTTGCCCGCGAAATAAGCTTGTTGTGCCGCTGCGAGAAAAGCGACTTCGCTGCGCGGAGCAAGCGATGCGGCAAGCGCAAATTCGGGCTTGGCGTCGTCCAATCGATCGAGCATGGCCAAAAAATATCCGCGCTGATAGTGAAGCCGCGCGGAATCGGGCAGATTGTGCAGAGCGAGAGCGATGACGCGCAGCCCCAGCTCATAGTCGCGGTGGTCCGCACACGCATCGGCAACGAACACGTAAAGCTTTTCGTTCTTGGGAGACAGACTCGCCGCCCGTTGCAGAGCCTTCATGGCTTGCTCGGTCTGGCCGTCGCCTACGTAGGCCTGGGCGAGAAGATTTTCGACGTTGGCGTCCGCCGGCCTGCTTTGGCGAAGCGCGGTGAGAATATGGATCGCCTGCTGAAACTGCGAAGTTCCGACGTAACAAAGAGCAAGGTTGAATTCGACAGCGTACTCGTCTGCAACGCGCCCTTTGGCCGCCCGGAAATGTGGAATCGCTTCGGAAAACTGCCCGCGCTCCGTAAGGCTTATTCCGGAGCGAAGCTCCTCCTCTGCTTTATGCGAATCGAAGGATTGGGCGAGCTGATCCGAGGCGCTGGTTTGGGGCACCGAACCACTGAAAGGATTCTGCGCAGCGAAGCCCGGCGAGCAAGCCGCTGCCGCAATCAACAAGAGCGCCAGAGAATCAATCGTCACGAAAAAAATCGGCCGCCGCATGACACTCTCCTACTTCCAGGCGCCCTGGCCTTCCACGATTGTAATGTAACGATCCACGGGCAGCCCCGTGAAACGCTCGGTGCGGCCGCTGGGGTTCGGCCACTTTACTTCGAGCCAATCCAACTTGGTATTCGCGCCCAGACCAAGAACGACGCGCGGGTCGTGCGCGGAGAGATAGCTGCCGCCGCCCACTTTGAAAACATGGCGGCGCAATTCACCGGCTTGGTAGGTTAGCTTCGCGCCGATGGCGTCCATGTTGGCGGTCTTGCCGATCAACCTCACGCCAAGCCAGTGATTCTGTCCGGCCAAACGATTGCGCAGCAGAACGGGCGCCCCATCATTCGCAGCAACCAACACATCGACGGCGCCATCGTTGTCAAAATCGCCAAGCGCCAGCCCTCGTGCCGCAAGATTGCGCGAAAAAATCGAGCCGCTTTGTCCGCTGACGTTCTCGAAGCCGTCGCCCGTGTTGCGAAACAGCAGCATCGGCTCTTTGTAACTCACTTCCTGCAAACGCTGCTCCACCATCGTGTCGGGATGCCCATTGCACATTAGAAGATCGAGATTCCCATCGTTGTCAAAATCGAAAAATTTGACGCCCCATCCGCTGAGCAGCCTCGTGCTGGACGCGATGCCCGTTTTCAGGGCGACATCGGTGAAAGATTCGTCTTTGCTGTTGTGATAAAGCGAAGAAGATTCGTGATCGACGTTGGTGACGGCAAGATCGATCCATCCGTCCTGATCGTAGTCGGCGGCGTCCACGCCCATTCCGGAACGCGCGAGGCCGAAGTTACTGTACGCAACGCCAGCGAGGCCGCCAATTTCCTCGAAGCGGCCTTTGCCTCGATTGGCGAACAGAAAATTGGGAACGGTGTCGTTGCCCACGAAGAGATCCATCCAGCCATCGTTGTTGATGTCCGCGGCCACCACTCCCCATCCTTTTGCCAGCGACTTCGCAATACCCGATTCCCTGCTGACATCGGTGAAGGTGCCATCGCCGTTGTTGTGGAAGAGCCAGCACGGCATGGGCGTCTTGTAGACGCTGGGTTTGCAATACCAGCGCTGGTTGGAGGGACCGTAGCCGCAAAAAATATTCTTCGACTTGGAAAAATCCACAAAGCGGCAAACAAACAGATCCTGCCGGCCGTCATTGTCATAATCGAACCACACGGCGCTGGTGGCCCAACCGGGGCAGGCCACTCCGGCTTTTTCCGTCACGTCGGTGAATGTGCCGTCTCCATTGTTGCGATAGAGAATGCTGCGCGGATATTGCGTGACGAAAAGGTCGGGGAAGCCGTCCGCATTATAGTCGCCAACGGCTACCCCCATACCATAGGCGCTGCCGGGTACGCCCGCTTTCTCCGTGACATCGGTGAACGTGCCGTCTCGGTTGTTGTGGTACAGTGCGTTGCGCAGCGGGCGAGGCGGAGTGTAGAAATCGCACGGGCCACTGTTCACCAGGTAGATGTCCATCCAGCCATCGTTGTCGTAATCCAGGAAGGCGCAGCCGGGTCCGACTGTCTCCGGCAAGTACATGTCCGGGGATTGGCCGGCGACGTGAGTCCACGAGATGCCGCTCTGCGCCGGGGGAATTTCTTCAAAGGCAGGTTGGATAGCCGCACGAGGTGCGACGATGTCAGATGGCAAGAGCGGTACGCCTACGGTGCAAAATCCCGAACCTGCCAGAAGCTGGAGAACGCGCCGCCTGGAGATGTTCTCGCTCAAGGGAGTGGGCTCTCCGTGCTCAAGTTCTCACTGTTGGGGCACAGAGCCATTGGGCGCGGCCTTGGCGCTGGAATTTTTCTCGGTGAGCCGGCGCTGGATGCCCATTTCGCGTTCGGCGTCCTCTTTGCGATCCGTACGGGCGTAGGCGATGGCGAGCTGATAGTGACCGGCAGGATCTTCGGGAACCATTTTGACGTAGCTTTGAAGGGGAGCTACGGCTTCGGGGAATTTCTGAGCGGAGTTGAGCGTCATGCCGAGAGCGAGATAGGCTTCCGCGAATCCGGGATCGAGTTGGGCGGCCCTTGTAAAATGCGGAGTGGCCTCGTCCCATTGGCCGGAACGGCGAGCGATTTCCCCCAGCCAAAACTCGGAGGCGGCATTGGTTGGATCGAGTTTGAGTTCAGCCTCGAACTCTTTTTTTGCTTCCTCGCCACCGGCCGGCGTATCCGACTTGGCGAGGGCGACGCGTCCAAGGCGATAGTGAATTCCGGGGACATTGGGATTTTGCGCAAGGATGCCGTTGTACTCGGCGGCGGCTTCATCCCATTTGCCTCGCGATTCCAGGGCTTCGGCTTGGAGTTCGTGGGCCTGAGAGGACGAGGGGGCAGTGGAAGCGAGTTGCTGGGAGGCGCGTGAGGCCAACTGCGAGTAATAGTGCGTGGTGATGTACAGGACTTCAGGATCGTTCGGGAAATCGCGATTCAGCAGGAGGAGGGCCTGCAGGGCGGACTCTGTTTGATCCAGGCTCATGGCGCATTTCGCGGTAGCCATCGCGGCGCGGTACTTGAGATCTTTGGCGGCGATTCGGGACAAGGATTTTTTCAACTGGGGCAGAGCCTCGTGGCAGCGGCCTTTTGCGGCCAGGTCGATGGCTTGCTCGACGGCGGGAGCGGAGGCAACGGCGGTCGCAGTCGCAGGCCCTTGCGCAACAGCCGCCGAGGCGAGGAGGAACCCGCCTGCACAGGACGTAAGGAATTGGTAGCAGAGACTATTCATCGGAAGTGAGTCCAAGGCGGACAGCTAAGGAAGAAGGTATCACGCCGGGGCGGGATTGACATGCCAGAGGCGGAGTCCGGGCAGAAGAAGGGATCAGAATGAGGAAGCGTGAGGCACCCCGCTGTTTTTTTGTAAGCGTTGCTGATAAAGGACTTACAGGACGCGTAAGTCTTTTGTTTGCAACGTTTACGAGCGGCCCGGGAAGCGCTGATTACAAAGGACTTAGGAGTAACAGAATCGGACGTGGCCCATGCGGTAGGGATCGCGGGAGGCGGAGCAAAAGGGACGGCAAGCAGAGAGGAGCACGTTGGCGAACCGAAACTCATAAAACATTGTACCGCGAAGTGACACAATTTGTCAATAGAAAAATTGATATCACTTCAATAATCGAATCCAATTCCGCGCGTGGAACGGCAGGCGCGCATACTTTCCCGGCCAATCCATGGTAGAGCGGCTAAAGCAGCTCAGGCTGCTAGCATCGGCCCAGATCGGTTCAAGCCATCGCGAAGCAGCATCAATCCTCTGGGACGATCCGTGCGCTGCCCGAGACTGGCCAGCAAGAAACCGGAGGAGGCATGCACCGCGACCCCGGGGTGTGGGGGTCCCAGATGCTGGTGAATGCCTCCGCCTTACGACAAAGGGGCTATCGACCTGTTAGAACGAAATGTTGGCGCGCAACTCGATAACGCGTGCGCTGTTGTTGTTGTTGGTAGGGACGTTTGTGAAGTTAAGAAGGCCCGCTTGGCCAAAGCTCGCGGACGTCGCGTTGTTGCTGCCAAAATAAAACGGCGGCTGACCGGGGAGCGTGAAATTAGGATGGTTGAACAGATTCAGGAATTCGGCCTGCAGACTGACGCGGAACCTTTCTCCAACTGGTATCAACTTCGTCAGCGAGGTGTCGTCATTCCAGACGTGCGGCCCGTAGAGCCAGGGGTTTACGCCGAGGGTCCCGGGCGTGATGTTCTGGCAGACGCCCACCAAATGGCTGTTACAGGTGGCTGTGGAAACAGAGGTCAGGAGCTTAGGGTTGATGATGTCAACGTATCCGCAGGTTTGACCCGACGGGCACTGGGGCGTGTAGACGCCGACAGCGTTCTGTAACTGAGACTTGGTGATTCCATTCAGAGTAAAGCCGCCATCGCCATAATCGTTGAAAGTGCCGTAGCCGCCGAAGATCTGGAAGGGCAAACCCGTTTGGTAGGTAACGATGGCACCAATGGTCCAACCGCCGACAATTTTGTCGACCGCCCCGGTACGATTCAGGAATGCTTTGCCGTTGCCGAACGGAAGATCGAAGGTTCCGCTAGCATGGATAGCGTGACGAAGGTCAAAGGTGGTGGGCCCGTAGCTGTTTCTCAGGTCTCGAATACTGAACTCGGTCACCGTTCCGAGCCACTGCGTGTCGGGCTGGAGACCGAGGGTGTGGCTGTAGGTATAATTCACATCGAACTGCATACCGTGCCACTGCTTTTGCCGGAAGTCGATCTGAAGAGCGTGATAGGTACCATATCCGCCCGCAGACATATAACTCTGGGCTACGCCGGGAAAGGAAGCGCCTAAGGGGTTGGCCTGGAAAAAGTTCAGCGGATAAGCTCCGGGAGAACTGTATCCATACTGGGTAGCGCAGGGCGAGAGAGAAGAGCCTACTAAATTGCAGATATAGGGGACATTACCGAAAGGATAGGCCAACTGCGTCGCGAGAGCTCCTGCGGCTCCCTGGACCAGGTCATTGGTGAAGGAGGAATTGGTATAGTCGGCTCCAGGAGTGCATCCGGAACTGCCAGGTGGACAAGCAAACGCGGCGTCAAAAATGGGCAGGGCGACTTGCCCGGGCAGGCCCATGTTTTGAAAACTGCAAGCGGGGTGCCCGGTGGTTCCGCAACCGGGATTCGCCGCTTGGAAAGCAGATAGGTTCTTCTGTGCAGCCTGAAACTGCTTCAGGAAACCATTTTCAAAGATATTGACCTCGTTCGGGTCCGTTTGGATCCACTGATGAACACTGTGATGCCCCACGTAGCGGATCTCGAAGACATTGTTTCGTCCGATCTCTCTCTGGATGCCAAGATTCCACTCCTGAACGTAAGGCTGATTTATGTGCTGATCAAAGCCGGAAGCACCCCAGTAATAGTTCCAAGTGTAGGTCGATTCCGGGATGCTATTGGCATAGGCCGTCGGCGATTTCTGGTAAGCTGGCAGCGTGTCGCCCAGCGCCAGAGTCCCAGGCGAAAAAGTGCCAGTCCCCCCATTGGCAGGCTCAAGCGAAAAATACTGGAAAAACGCCAAACCATGGTTCGAGGCATTATTCCAGAAGTACTGATAGGGTTCGGTGAACCGTTTAATGTCGAAACCGGCACGAATCACGGTGCTGCTTCCACCGAATAGCTTCGCAAGGAGACCCTCGGAATAAGTAGGATTCCACGCCAAGCCGATGGTCGGTTGGGGACTGACATTCCAAGGAGAGTATTGGTGGCTGCTGGCAACATAGGCAGGATTCATATCTCCGGTGAGCGTCCCGGGCTTGAAGACGTTACCGATGCCCGAAGGACCGTATATGGCGGAAATGGATGCGCCATGATAGGCGCTCGTGAGATCGTGATCGTCTCCGGTGAAGTCCCAGCGCAGTCCGTAGTTCACGGTAAGATGCGGAGTGAACCGGAAGGAGTCCTGAGCGTAGAGCCCCCAGCCCTTTTGGAGTTCGTCCAGGTTATAAGCCGAACCGGGAACGGTTGCGTACTGACCGGTCTTGGCGTCGTAAGGGAAACCGCTGCCAATTGGAGTAACTGAGGAGATTCTGCCGATGAGCGTGGCGTACAAATTCTCCGCGTCCGCACGGTCCTGAGACCCGAAAGCGCCCGCGAAGGTGCTTTGGGCAGGGTCGCCAGTCGCGAGCCCCAAGGCGATGTTTGGAATGCCATCTGGAGGGTTCCAGTAATGATCCTGTTCGCGATAAAAGTCGAAACCGAAGGTTAACGTGTGCCGACCGTGAACCCAAGCGGCGTTGTCAATCGCGTTTACGATGGGGTAGTAGGTGGAAGTGGGGAGATTGAAGGACTGGCCGGAGTTTCCGATGGCCCAACTCACCTGGGGCTGCGTATCCCAGAGTGATTTAGCACCAAAAGTGTACCAAAAGGCGTTGTAGTAGTAGCCGCCGCGGAATTGATTGATGAGATTTGGAGTGATGGTCCAATTTACGCCAAGCGAGGTGATGTAGTTGTTGGATTTATTGGAAGCGGCCTGATTGGCAAAATCGGGACCAGGCAGTGGAGGAGCCACGCCGTTAGGCTGGCTAATCCTCGTATTCTCAAAGGAAAAATCCAGCCGGACCTTGCTCGAAACATCGTAGTCCACGCGGAAGGCGGGATAGTAGCGAGTGGTTGGCGAGTGCACCTGCCAACTGAGATCTTCGAGATTGGGGTCACCGTTTGCGGTAACAGCAACGCCTCCGCTCGCGATGGCCTTGGCGATCGGAGCCTCCCTCCGCCGCAATCTGTGAGTTGATCACATAAGGCAAACCATGGGGCTGCGCCACTTGGGTAAGAATATTCACTTGAGCGTTGTTCGAGGGCTGCGTGAGGATTCCACCATAGCTGTCGGCGTTAGAACCGGAAACATTAGTCACGGTAAATCCGCCGGGTTGCTTGGCCATGGCAAAGGAGACGAAATAGAAAAGCTTGTCTTTGATAATGTGCCCGCCAGCGCTGCCGCCAAAATCGTTCAAGATGATCGGATTCCTAGGAAGCCCAACCGCATTGTTGTACCAACTGTTGGCGTTCAGAGCAGTGTTGCGGAAATCCTCGAACACGTGGCCGTGAAACTGTTCTGTTCCGCTGGCGGGTTACAAAGTTGACTCCCATGGAAGCCGTTCCCATCCCTTGATTCAGATCAGACTGGCCGGTCTGGACAGTCATTTCATCCAAGTCTTCAAGGCGAGCTTCCAGCCCCGGCTGCGTGTTGCCCGAGAATTTCATGCGGCTCGTGGAAGACATTACACCGTCTATGCTGTTGCCTTGGGCGATCATGGGCAACCCATTCCAAGTCCCATTACCGGGTGTTCCGCTGAATCCGGGGGTCAGGAATGCTAA
>CAWKOM010000026.1:0-38501 GCA_963851235.1 uncultured Acidobacteriota bacterium | reverse complement strand
GTTGGTACGGCTGCGGAGGCGGTTTCTTCCAGAGTCTCGGAACGAACTTCCTCGCTGCCGGCGGACGCGGCGACGGCGTCCGGGTCTTCCAGTTCAACGGGCGCAAACTCCGCGATGCGCCCCAGAAGGGAATCAACGCCATTGCGCATGCTCTTTTCGTCTGCCCACTGCCGATGCAGCGTTTTCTTCAGCACGTCCACGGACTCGAGGCAAATATCAACCGGCGTGACGGCTCGAGTTCGCCATCGCGCAAACGTCCGATGAGAGCTTCCTCAACACGATGGGCGATGGCACCCAGCCGCTTTAATCCTACTTGCGCGGCAGATCCCTTCACGGTATGAATCGCGCGAAAGAGCTTATTGATCTCTTCGGGGTTGTTGTTGCCCTCGAGCGAAATCAAGCAATCGCTCACGACCTGTAGATGTTCTTCGGCTTCCGGTTGAAAGAATTCCAAAATCTCATCCGCCACTTCATCGTCGGAGGGGAGTGCGTCGAAGTAGGAGCCTGTCGCGGCTGACACAACAGTTTCCTGAGCAGACGGCTTGGTTGGCTCCGCATACGGCTGAGACTGAGGATAGTTCAGCGGAGGCGGCTCCGTGGGAAATGCGAACCGGTAGCGCTCCTTGAAAGCGGCGATGTCATCGAGGCTTTCCCTGCCGGTATCGCTGATTTCCAGCAGATCCGTTTCCAGAAGGGAAATGCCGTCCGACAAAAATTCCGTAAGAGGGCCATGCAGGTCATCACCCAGCGTGGCATTCATTGCATACTGAAAAACGTGAGCAAGTTTTGCCGCAATCTCGGAGAAGCGTGGAAATCCATAACTCGCCGAAGTCCCGCTCAGTGTATGGGCCGAAATGTAAAGCCGCTCCAGATCTTCCTTCCGAGGCGATATTTCCTGCAAAACGCTCACGTACTCCCGCAAATATTGCAGGTGCTCGGAAGCTTCCTGAAGGAACATCTCGACGGCTTCGCGGTCCGGCATGCTCACGCGCGTCCCTCCGTTACAAGTTCCGGCTTCTGCAATTCTTCCGCCGTGGGTTTGCGATACAGGATGCAGTCGTTCAGCACGATAGCCTGAAATTTCACCGGCATTTTGGAGATCGATTCCGAATGGCCCAGAAAAAGGTAGCCGCCCGGCTCCAGCGTGTCGTAAAACCGTTGGACGAGCGCGCGCCTGCGCTCCTCGGAAAAATAAATCAGCACGTTCATGCAGAAAATCATGTCCATCCGGCCGACATAGACAGCCGACGCCAGATTCATCTGCGCGAAGGTTACAAGCTTGCGCAGTCTGGGCTTCACCTGGTGCCCGCCATGCGCTTGAGTGAAGTGCGTCTCCAATTGTTGCGAGCTTACGCTCGCGAGACTCCGTCCCGCATAAACACCGCGTTCGGCACGCTTCAAAGCGTGGCGTCCAACGTCGGTTGCGAGGATCTCCACGTTCCAAGAATCGGTAAAGGTAAGTGAATCGGCGATGGTGATCGCGATGGAATAGGGTTCCTCGCCGGTCGAGCATCCCGCACTCCAAATGCGGAGCGTGCGCGGATTTTTCCAAATTTCTTGACGTGTAACTCGGGAAACACACGTTTTTCGAACGCCTCATAAACGCTCGGATACCGGAAGAAACTGGTCTCTGCGTCAGGAGCCCCTCGAGCAAGGCTTCATACTCGACATTCGATTTGCGCATCGCCCGCAACAAGTCCGTGCTGCGCTCCAAACCTTTGGCGCGCAAATGCTCCTTTACCCGCGTCGAGAAAAAGCGCTCGCGCGATTCATCGAAGCAAATGCCCGTCCGCTCTTCGATCAGCATGCCGGTCTCGCTCAATTCGTGTTCACTAAGACCTCGCGCCGTCCTTGCCGTTCGCCGATTCCAGTCCCGCTTTAGCTCTGGCCGCTTGCCCGACAAAATCATGGCTTATCGCAGAGCGCCAGCGGGACGGGCCGCTCGGAATCTTCCAAAGCATTGCCGGACTTCGACGTTGCGCGGAACTGGGCGAGCGCCTCGTTCAATTGGTCGGATAATTTCACGAGCTGGCTGACCGTCGCGACTGTTCCGCGCGTGCCCTGAGATGTTTGCCGCGTGATGCTCGAAATAATTTGCATTGCGTGCGCCACGCCTTCTGTTCCACGCACCTGCTGTTTCGAGGCAAGAGAAATTTCCTGGACGAGTTCTGCCGACTGGCGCACAACATTCGAAATGGCGTCCAGCGCGCGTCCGGCTTGATCGGCCAGCGTTGCGCCGCCTTCCACTTCCTTCGTGCCTTCTTCCATGACAACCACGGCTTCGTTCGTCTCCGCCTGAATGGCCTTGATGAGCGCTGCGATATCCTTCGTGGCGCTGCGGCTGTGTTCCGCCAGCTTGCGGACTTCGTCGGCCACGACTGCGAACCCACGACCGGCTTCACCCGCGCGAGCCGCCTCAATGGCCGCGTTCAACGCGAGCAAGTTCGTCTGCTCCGTAATGTCATTGATGACGTTGATGATTTCCGAAATTTCGAGTGAGCGATCGCCCAGCGACTTGATCTTTTTCGCCGTGGCTTGCACGGATGCGCGAATGCGCTGCATACCTTCCAAAGTGTCCCGCACCGCGCGGTTGCCTTGTTCGGCGGCGTCCAAAGCGCGGCGAGCTGCTTCCGCGCTGGCTTCCGCGTTGTTGGAAACCTGCTTCATCGAAACGGTGAGCTCTTCGACGGCACTCGACGTATTGGTGATTTCTTGGTCTTGCTGCGTAGCACCAGCCTGCATCTCGTCGGCGGCCACAAGAATGTTGTTCGAGCATGCCGTGACTTCCATAGCCGCTTTGCGTACGCGCTCGAGCACCTTGGTGAAGTTGTCGAGCATGTAGTTGATCGAGACCGCCACTTGCCTAAGGCGTCGTTGGTAACTTTTCCGCGCAGCGTCAAATCGCCGCGTGCAACCTGGTTGATGACCGTCAACAACTCCGTGATACTGCGTTGCAAAGCGTCATTCGCGTCCTGGTTGCTCGTGGCCTTGGAAACCTTCGCCACCGCGCGATTCAAAGTTCCGGCAATGTAGCCAAGCTCGTCCCCCGCGGTGATTTCAACGCGCGCGCGCGCGTCTCCGGCTGCGATGCGCTCGGAAAACTGCGCAAGCTCTTGCACCGGCGCCAATAGCTTGCTTCCCAGCCGCCATGCCAGAAAGACGGCCATGCCGATTGCCAGCAACAAAGCCAGCATCACGGAGCCGACTCGCCCCGCTCGGCAACGCGCCGAAATCAAACAAGGACGCTCCGCCGGATTGCCGCCCGGCGCTGTAAGCCAGGCCCAGCACGGCGAACAGGATGACGCCATTCGCTAGGACCAGCGTCCAGATTGTCGAACTCAGTCGCGATTTCATGCCTTCCTCCAATCTCTACTGCAGCGCCCCTATCCGCACGCGGCAGGGTCCGCGCAAACTCACTCGTTCAAACCTAGATGCTTGGGCCCGGAAAAACCTCGAGCATTCTCCGCAAGTCAATAATCAGCGCCAGCCGGTCATCGTGCCGGAGCATTCCAGTGCAATGCGGAACATTTTCTGGCGCTTGTTCCAGCAAATCCTCCGCATTTACCGAGTACGTTCCGATCACCTCATCGGCTGCAATTCCGATCCGCAAATCGTCATGCGCACCCTCGCCCCGTAGCGAAGCCACTACCACTGCTTCGGCAACAATCCCGGACGGCGTCCTTCGGTGATGGCGATATCGATCAGCGGCACAATCGCTCCCCGCAAATTGAAAATCCCTGCAAGGTACGCCGGACCGAGCGGCAGCTTGGTCAACAACGGCCAGTCCAAAACTTCCTCAACATCCAACACCGGCAAACAAAATCGTTCGCGACCACTCCGGAAGACGCAGTACTGCGACTCCGGAGGCCGCTCTTCCATGGGCCCGAGCGCCTCGAGCAGGTCGTCCGCATCCGCGGGCAGCGGCACTAAATGGAAATCTTCGCTCATCCCAAATCATCCTCAAAAGTCTTCTAAGCAAATCGCCGTACTGCTCGAAGTAGCTCTTCCCTCGTAAATGGCTTGGTTACGTAACCATCCGCGCCTTGCTGCTCGGCCCCAAAACCTGTCGCTCTCCGTGTTCTTCGAGGTCACCAGTATCACTGGTATCGCTTGGTAGTCAGAGTGATTCTTCAGCTCCCGGCATACTTGAAAGCCATTCCGTTTCGGCATCACCACGTCCAGCAAAATCACGCTCGGACGCTCTATCGCGATCGCTTCTTCGACTCTTTCTGGGTCGTTTACTCCCACCAGCCGGTAGCCTTCGTGCTCAAGAAAGCCCTGGATCAGCTTCACTTGCGAGGGCGAGTCATCGACGATGAGTACTTTTTTCTGCAGCATCGACATCTCCCCATAATTCTCCGCAGACCAGAGGTGCACGTCAGCAGCCAGGCTAGAAATTCTGTGGCTGCCGATGTCTATTTTGTACAAGACTTGTGTTATGAGTGAGTTGCAGGGCTACCAGGGCTGCTCAACGGCGGCTCGCGGGAGACGCGGGCTCGACTTCTGTCTCAGCTTGAGATGCATTCTCAGTCTCCCGCATCTCGCTCGCCAGCGATGAGAATCTCTGCATGATCTCGTTGATCCGCATGGCCATGCTGTAAATCGTCTTGATCTGCGCGAGCGATTGGGAGGAGAGTTGGCCGGGTTCCAAAAGTAACAGCTCGGCGTTGCCCAGCATGGAAGTCAGCGCATTGTTGACGCTGTGCTTCATGTCCATCATGTAGCGGCCCAGTGTCGCGTAATGTTCGTTTTTTGCCGCCCGACGCTCGGCCTGCTTCGAGACTCGGAGCGCTTCTGCGCGGCGCAACGACTCGCCAGCAACCAGCAGAAGCGTTTGCGCCCAGTCTTCACGCAAGGGAATGTGAACCAGACGTGGGTAACGCGAGCGCAATTGCCCAAGTTCCTGGGAGTCTGCGGGCACGCAAAGAATAACCGCGACGGCGGGCTCAAAGGAACGCAGGACTATTGGCAATTTTCCTTCGAGTACAGGGCCTACCACCACGAGATCGTGGGGCTCTGCTTCGTGGTTTTTCCAGAGCTCGCTGCTGAGGATAGTGATCCCCGGCGCTTGCCGCTCGGCCTGCCAACAGGCGGTAAGGAGGCGCGCGAACTCCGGCTCATCGGTCAGTATCAGTACGCTCGCGTTTCGCACAGAAAACCCGCCCCCAGAATGATCGCCCGGCATGACCCAGCTGGAAACTGAATGTTCAAATCTTTTCGGCCTCGTCCAGCGCCGAGAGCAACCGTTTAGTGCTAATACCCAAGTTCACCGCCGCCTCGGTGTCTTTCGCCTGTTTGGCAATGTCCACACGTTCTTGGAGGCGCGAGACTTCTATCCGGGCTATGGAAAGTGCTCTGTCCATGGACGTTGCGTTGCCCGATTCCTTCGCGGATTCCACCGCCGCGGTCACCATGGCTCGAGCCACCACCGCACGGCGCAGATCCTCCGCTGACGGCCCATCCTCGCTCACGAACGCGGACACTTCCCACGAGGACATCAAAATGCGTGCCGCGCCGATTCTCACTGTTGTCATGGAACGCCCCCGAGTTGGCGGCGTGGCAATTAACTGCTCCCAGATTTTCTCGAGGCACGCTTCAAAATCGAGTCCGGCGGAAGCAGCAACCTTGCTTACACCGGCGGCGGCCGTTTTCTTCACGCTTGGTGTGCCAGGCTCGAGTTTCCCCGCATCCCTCCCCGAATCAAGAGGTTGATCGGCCACTGCAGGACTTGAGGTTCTCGCCTTGGAAGCCGCACTATCAATTACTTTTGGCGCGAGCTTTCCCAACGCCCGCTCCACGTCTGTCCGCAGGCCCAACAGCTTTTCGAAGGTCTGATTCACTGAACGTTCCGTGTACTCCTTCTGGAAAGGTTGTTTCCACTCGTCGGCGATATCTCGAATCTTTGCCAGCGCCTCGGCGCCAGAGAGGCCGAAGTTTTGGCAATCCATGGTTTTCACCCCGGCAGTTTCCAGTTGAGCCAGGCCCGAGCGGATCGCGATCAGGTCCGCGTGCATCAGCTCGATAAACGTTCGCCGCAGAAGGAAGTTAAACCGAACGAAGGCTAACAACGCCGCCGGATCGTAAAACATTCCGCCCGCCGTCTCTTTCACCTTGCGGCCTTGCTCGATGAAATTCGTTTTGAGGATATCCCGCAGGCTGCGAAAAGTTCCTAATGTGTCGATCATGTCTTCGAGCGGTTCACACCATGCCAAATGAGTGGCAGGCACATCGCCCAGAACCGGTTTCATAACGAGCGCAACGTCGCCTGGCTCAATCAGCTTGTGGTAAATCTTTGGGGGCGCGCAAAGAGCGAAATATTGCACCAGCAGGAAGTCAATCTTGTCCCGGTCGACGTTTGTTTTCGAAGATTTCTTGAGCTGCCGATGGATGAGAGCGCAGAGACTGCTCTCGTTCGCATTTAGAGTCGTCGTTTGCAGCAGCTTGCGCAATTCATGCACCGCGACGCGCTGGTCCATCTCGTCCAGCCAGCTCTCGACTTCGTCAAACAATTCCAGGTCTGGTTTCTCCGGCAGATTCCTCTTTTCCGGCGGGAAGGGAATTTCGATTTCGAGCTGTTTTCCAAGGGCAAGATAGATTGGGAAAACCGAGCGGTCCTCGGCCCACTTTGCCTGCCGCGAGTTTGCGGGCTTGGGCTTCGCCGGCGCCGGAGTGTTCAATGTTGTAGTCGTTTTGTTCACGGCTGTGTCACCCACGGGCAGGGCCCCTCTAAGAACCGGACGGCCACTGCCTTATGTCCTTCGTGATACTGCACGGCAATGACGGTCGCTTCCGCCGCGCACCCGTTCCGATCACGCTCTATGCGCACCCGGTCATCAAACTCCAGCGGCAATCTGGAGAGAAAAATCACATGCTCCGAACCGCCGTATTCGACCAGGGTGGCTTCCCGCAAGCTCGTATTTCCCGCACGCAGCGCTGTGATCTGCACCGGGACGCGAAGGGCTGTAGCGCTGGGGAAGAATCGGGCCAACCGCTCCGCGCAGCCTTGCTCGCTCGCTGCGACGGTCGCCTGCGTCGGTCTTCTCACGTTGCCTCTCAAGTCCCCGTACGAGAATTGAACGCCCGTTACGGTCTGGCACACGAACTTCCGCAAATGGACACAACGTCCCCGCAATGGAGATGCACGCTGCACGCCAAAGGAGGGGAAATGATGAAGGCTCAGAAAGCGAAGAAAGTGAAAGACTTAGAATTTTCCCATCGGGCCTGAAGGGATTCACCCGTCTCACGCTGAAACGCCACCGTCTCAGCGCATCGCGAAGCTGGCGTCTCGCATCCCGGGTTGAGACGTCAATTCCCTTGCTGCGCGGTTTCTTCCGGGGAGTCTTCTGCTTCGCCAGGGCCGGACCTGAGAGGGATGTTGTAGCGCTTCAATTTGCGGTAGAGCGTTGCCCTGCTTATCCCCAACATGCGTCCCGCGAGTGCTTTGTCCCCATTGGCTTGGTCGAACACGCGCAGAATCGTCATTTTCTCCATTTCCGCGAGAGCCGTGGTGGATAGCGACCCGGCATCCCGGATCGAAGAGGCGGAGCCCTCGGGCTGGTCGGTGCGGATAGCTGGAGGCAGGTCGATCACGTCGATCACCTGCCGGTCTCCCAGAGTAATCGCTCTTGCAATGCAGTTTTCCAACTCGCGAATATTTCCTGGCCACTCGTAGTTCAGCAAACTCTTCATGGCTGCGGGCGTCACGTGTAGATGAGAATCCGGCGCATAACGGTCCAGAAAGTGATGGACGAGCATGGGGATATCAGAACGGCGGTCGCGCAAAGTCGGCAGGTGCACGGTCACCACATTCAACCGGAAATATAGATCCTTTCGAAAAGTTCCCTCGCGATAGGCAGCTTCCAGATCGCGATTGGTCGCCGCAATCACACGCACATCGACGTTCACCTTCTCGTTGCTTCCGACTGGCCGGACTTCCTTCTCCTGCAGTACTCTCAAGAGCTTGGCCTGCATCTCCAGCGGCAGTTCGCCGATTTCATCCAGGAAAATAGTTCCCCCGTTGGCCGCCTGGAATAGCCCCGCTTTGGATTTCACAGCTCCCGTAAATGCCCCTTTTTCGTAACCGAAAAGTTCACTTTCCATTAGCGTGGGCACGAGCGACCCGCAATCCACCGCGACAAACGGCGTCTGCGCCAGCGCACCTCGGAAGTGAATCGCGCGCGCTACGAGCTCCTTGCCCGTTCCACTCTCGCCGGAAATCAGGACGGGTGTGCGCGTATCCTTAAGCCGCGAAACCATTCGCAAAACGTCCTGAATGTTTGCCGAACTGCCGATGATCCCGTCCAGATTGTCTTCTGTGCTGACGCGTTCGCGCAAAAATTCGTTTTCTGTCACGAGCCTGACTTTTTCAGCCATGCGCTGCAACAGCAGCCGCATCTTTTCCACGCGGAAAGGCTTCTCGATGTAATCGTATGCGCCCAGTTTCATCGCATCGACCGCGGATTCGATAGACCCGTGCCCAGTCATAATCGCGATCTCCGCCCGCGGAAGCACCAGCTTCGCCTGCTTTAGGAGGCCGACTCCTGAAAGTGTCGGAAGTTTTAGATCGGTCAGGATGAGATCCGGAGCGTCGGCGTCCAATTTCGCAAGCGCCGCTTCCGCGCTTTCCGCTTCGGTGCAGGAATATCCCAGGGTATTGCCAATGGTCATGCACAGCTTGCGAATGCTCTGCTCGTCGTCCACGACCAGCAAACGTATTCTTAAGTCGTCACTCATGGTTTTCCGAATGTTTTCTCCACAATGGACATTAATTGGTGTACACGGAACGGCTTCTCGATGCAAGGCGTCCCGCTGCGTGCCAGCAGCGCTTGAGTCTCACTATTAGCCGTGTCGCCGCTGATGAGAATGATCTTTGTGCCGAGCTCCGGCCGGTTTTTTTGGATCCACGCGTGAACCTCTGCGCCATTCACTTCTCCCGGCATTCGAATGTCGGAAATCACCCCGCCGTAACGCCCATCCGCGAGTTGCTTCAGCCCCTCCGCGCCGGAAGATGCGTTCACGACCGCATATCCCTTGCGCTCGAGCGCCGCCTTCAAGAAAGCGATCACGGACGGCTCATCCTCGATCAACAAAATGGGAGCCGCTAGGCCGATCGCCGATGGTAATTTCATCGCCCTGCCTCTTTCGCCGCCATGGCCGGCAGCTCAGCCGCGATTGGGATCCGGACGACAAAGGTGCTGCCGCCGCTCTCGGCGTTGTTCCAACATTGAATTTCGCCGCCGTGCGCCCGCACAATCCCGTAGCAGATGCTCAGCCCGAGACCGGTGCCCTTGCCGGGCTGCTTGGTGGTGTAAAAAGGATCAAAGATATGCTGCGGATCCGCAATGCCCGTGCCATTATCCGTCACCACCACTTGCACGCTGTTGCCCCCGCGCTCCGTGCGAATCGCAATTCGCCCGCGCCGCCCCGTCTCTTGCACTGCATCGTACGCATTATTCAAAATATTCAGGAAGACCTGCTGTAACTGCTGGGCGTCCCCCATCGCCGGCGAGAGCGTCTCGTCGAATTCCTCTGTTACCTCAACGCCATGGCTCGCAAAATCATAGCTGCGCAGTTTGATCGTTTGCCGTAATACTGCATTCACCTGCACGGGTTCCCGTTGCACGGGCCGCTGCCTCGCGAAGCTGAGCAAGTCCTGCACAATGTCTTTCGTTCTCTGGGTCTCCTGCAAAATAATCTGCAAATCTTCCCGCGCCGATGCCGGCACCTCGGGGTTTTCCAATAACAAATCCGTGAACCCCAGAATCGCCGCAAGTGGATTATTTACTTCGTGCGCCACGCCGGATACCAATCGCCCGATGGTGGCCATTCTTTCCGAGTGCGCCAGTTTCGCTTGCAATAGCACCGCGTCCGTGATGTCCGTCATCACCACGACCACGCTGTTCACCGCCCGCTGCTCGTCGCGCATGGGGCTCAGACTGATCGAAAAGTGGCCCATGGACCCATCGCTTCTCCGCACCTGCAACTCCAGGTTCTCGACCTGCTGTCCGTTAGCCGTTGTCTCCAGAGCCCCATCAAAATCCCTTTGGTGAGAAGGCTCCACCCAGTCCACCAGCCGGTGCCCGATCAATTCATCTTCTCGGTAGCCTGCTTCGTAGCACCGCCGGTTCGCATAGCTGATCAATCCCGCCGTGTCCAGCACCAGAATCATGCTCTGCGTGGTATTCAGGATTTTCTGGTTGAAATCCCGTTCCCGCTGCAATTGCGATTGAAACGACTTTTGTTCCGTAACGTCCAGCATCAACCCACGGATCTGTGCGATGCGCCCCTGCGCGTCGCGCACCGCAGTGATGTTTTGCAGTGTATGGAGCAGCGCCCCATCTTTTCGCCTCAGCGTCTCTTCGTAGTTGCGCAAGACCCCGCGCTCTGTCAGCGCTTGCAAAAACCGTTCCCGCGCCGCCGGCGCCGGATATAGGTGTGGGCCCACGTCCGCTCGCAACATTTCCTCGCGCGACGCATAACCCAGCATGCGCACCATGGCATCGTTTACATCCAGAAACCGCCCATCCGGCGTCGCGAAGAAAAGCCCTTCCTGAATGCTGTCGAAGAGTTCGCGATAACGCCGCTCCGCTTCCCGTCGATCCGTTATGTCCTTCAGGACGTGGATGGTTCGGGTATCGTCTTCGGCCAGACCGGGTGTGCGCGAAGTCGACACCAGAAAAATGCGCTCGGCCGAAGCCGCCACGTACTCTTCTCGCGGCCGCTGGGTGTCGCGGCAAAAAGGGCAGGGAAGATCGCTGCCGGTCTCCGCGATTTGCCTTAATCCGCCCATGGCCTCGCCCACCAGTGCAACCGGCGGCACTCCCAGATGCGAAGCCAGAGAGCGGTTCGTGCGCACGATTTTCCATGCCCGGTCGTGCACCACTATGTAATCGCTGATCGCGTCTATGTCTTCGACCCACTGCCGTTTGGACTTCTCGAGCTGCGAAAACCTACGGAAATTCTCCAGCGAAAGCGCTGCGTGGCTGGCCAGAGCGTGCAGCAGCATCTTTTCCTTGGCATCCAGACTCTTTCGCGAGCGCAGCAGGCACACCATTCCCAGGCGCTCTCCATCGCTCGCGCTGATGGGTACAAAGACCGCCCTCACCGCCGCCGCTTGCCCTCCACGCGCCGCAGCTTCATCGACGGGCAATGTCCGGATCGCCGCCGCCGTTCGAATTTCCCGCGCTGACGAAATGAGCCAGCTCTCGAACCCTGCACTCATCGTCTCTTCATTGTTGCTACCCGAGTACAGGTCGGTTTCCCGTCCGCGAAACACGGCCACTCCTCCCCACGCTGCGTTCAGCATCCGCGCCGCTCGCACAGAGAATCGTTCCAGAAATTCCGGAAGCTGACGAGACTGGGCCGCATCGACCGCCAGTTCCATCAATTCTTCCGCTTGTCTTGCGGGGAGCGCCATGGAATCAGCTGTAATTAACCGGGCGGTTAAATGCGGCGTCCGCTTGGGGTTCGTTTCACGCATCACGTGTTGGGATGGACCTGCGTCTCACGTTGAGTTCAGCCTTGCCACTCCACCCTAGCGAGCCATCTCATTCTGAGTCAATCGCCGTTCTCAGCTATGTTGCTGTAAGGTCCACTCTCCTGCCCGGCCCTTTGCGCACCTCGTCTCAGCATGAGACCTCTCTTCAAGAAGACCCTGTTGCCTGAGACAGTTTTGCCCCACACGATTCTTCCCGGCAGGATCGGGGCATCTCACTAACTCTTCATTCTACGCCACTTGCAGCTCTTGCAGTCCCTCCGCTATCCACTTTGCTCCCAAATCGGAGCATGGCCCCCGACGTGCCTTTCCTCCAGCGGGGTTTTCCCATTCTTAGGAGGGCTGGTGTCCATGGAATCCGGATGGAGAGGGACTGTCCGCGTGCTTGCAGTCATTGTTGTCGGTCTATGCCTGGTGTCCTGCACTTTCGGGCAATCGGCAACAACCGACGAAGGGAAGCGCAAAGTCAAAACCAGGGTGGCTCCCGCCTATCCCGAACTTGCGAAACGCATGGGTGTCACCGGCAAGGTGAAGATCGAGGTGGTGATTACCTCGGACGGCCGCGTCAAGAGCACTCGGGTAATTGGTGGTCATCCTCTGCTTGTGCAGTCTTGCCAGGATGCGGTGAAGGAGTGGAAATTCGCGCCCGCTCCACAAGAATCCACGCAGATCGTTGAATTCGATTTTAGCGGCTCGAACAACTAAGGGAATGGCAGAAAACGGCAGGAGCGGTTTGCAGTCATCCGCCTCGCCGGGGGAGTGGAGGCATTTTGCAATGACGATCGGTAAAAGGCTTTACTTAGGTTTTGGCGTGATTCTTGGCATTTTGGGCTTGTTGTTCGTCGTCAACATCATCGCTGGCCTTAGGGAGCAGTCTGCCCGCAAAGACAACACGGCCGCGGTCGAAAATGTTCAAACCATCGAGCGCGTGCGTTACCAGATCATGTTAAACCGCCACAACATGGACACTTTTCTTTTGAGCGGCGACCCCCGCGATGAAGAGAAGGTCAACAAAGGCTTCACCGACATCAGCGATCTCATTAGGCGGGGCGAAGCCCAAACGAACAGCGATAGCGTCAAGACGGCCCTCATTCAAGTAGAGAGCACCGAAGCGAGCTGGGCCGATAATTTCGCCAAGCCTCTCCTTGCCAAGCGCCATCAGGTGGATTCCGGCGACGCCACCGTCTCTGACCTCCAGATTTTCTATCTCCAAAAAGATCCTTCTTCCTGGCTTACAAAATCCTCGGCTGTTCTCGATCAAACTATCTCGGACATCACTAAGTCGTCGGACGAATCCTCGGAGTCGGCCAAACGTGCCAGTTATGTCAGTTTTGGCTTCACCACCTTGGGCACGTTCGTCGCCCTGCTCTTCGGCATCGGCGCCGCCTACAAAACCGCCAAATCCATCAGCGAGCCGCTCACTCACCTGATCACCGTGGCCCGCGAAATCGGCGATTCCGGCGACCTCGATCAGAACATTGATATTCATCGTAACGATGAAATCGGCGCGCTGGCGACCACCTTTAATAACATGGTCGCTTACCTCAAAGAGATGGCCAACGTCTCCATGTCTGTAGCCGAGGGCGACCTGACCGTGGAAGTTGTGCCTCGTTCGAAGCGCGATACTCTCGGCAACGCTTTCCTCCGCATGTCCCATGGCCTTCAGGAACTCGTCCGCACCACTCGCGATTCCGCGGGTCAGGTCTCTGCGGGCTCCAACCAGGTTGCTGGTGCGGCCGATGAATCGGCGAAGGTCAGTGTCCAGGCTTCCTCCGCCATCGAAGAAGTCACCAGCACGATGCACGAAATGAGCATCAACGTGCAGAACGTGGTGAAGAACACGCAGGTGCAGGCTTCCAGCGTTGCGGAGACGTCCGCTTCCATCGATCAGATGGTCACTTCGATTCAACGCGTCGCGGATACCGCAAAAGTTCTTCTCGATATCGCCAATCGTTCCCGCGAAGAAGTCGTCACCGGCATCCAGACCATGGAAAAAGCCACCGATGGCTTGAACCGCACCAACAAAGCCATTCAATCCTCGGCGGAAATCATCAATATCCTGGGCCATCGCGCAGACGACATCGGCAAAATCATTGAAGTCATCGACGACCTCGCCGAGCAGACCAACCTCCTCGCGCTGAATGCGGCTATCGAAGCGGCCCGCGCGGGGGAACACGGCTTAGGATTCGCTGTCGTCGCCGACGAAGTTCGCAAACTCGCGGAGAAATCGACGCAATCCACCAAGGAAATCGCCGACCTCATCCAAAGCATCCAGCGCGAAGCGCGCCAGGCCGTCGAAAACATGGAGCGCAGCACGCGCATCGTCGAAGAAGGCTTGAGCCTTGGCAACGAGCTCGGCACCGCCTTACACAAAATTTCCAACGTGGTTACCGAAGTCTACAAGTTCTCTCAGGAAATTGGCGCCGCCACCAACGAACAGTCCGTTGGTTCTTCGCAAATTGCGAAGGCTACTAGCCGCCTCACCGAGATCACCCAGGAGATTAATTCCGCAGTCGAAGAGCAAGCCTCGGGCGCGCAAGCCGTCGTACGCGCGATGGACAAAATGCGCGAACTTGTACAGCAGTCGGCCTCCAGCTCCACCGAGCTTTCCGCCGCCGCCGAGCAAATGCTCAAGCTTTCCCGCAATCTACTCGACAGCATGGATCGTTTTGTCCTGGACCGCTCCGCGCAAGGCCGTGGCCGTCAATCAGAGTCTTCTGCTCCGCGCCGCGGGCATCAGAGCTCCGCGCGCGAACGCGAGCTGGAATACGCCGAGCTCGCGCGTTCCTGAGGAGGCGGAGATCGCTTGATGGAAAAGGAACTACAAATTGTCGGTTTCCGCATCGGAAGCGAAACGTACGGCGTTCGTATCGGCGCCGTGCGAGAGATCGTCCGTGTTCCGGAAATCACCGCGGTTCCCAGCGCGCCCGACACGGTGGAAGGCGTGATCAATTTGCGCGGGAAAATTATCCCGGTCATGGATCTGCGCAAGCGTTTCGGCCACACGGAAATCAAGCCCGATAAGAAAAACCGCATTTTAGTCGTCGAGCTTGAGAACAAACTGCTGGGCCTGATCGTCAACTCGGCTTCGGAAGTCTTGAAGATTCCGCCCTCGGAAATCGAAGCCCCTGGCTCCGTCTTTGCTGATGGAGAGTCCGGCTACGTCACCGGTGTCGGTAAACTCAGCGGGCGTCTGATCATCTTGCTCGATATTTCCAAGCTTTTGCACCGGCCGGAGCTCAAACGACTCGAGGAGGCCGCGGAAACCGTCACCACCGCAAAGTAACGCTCTCTCCCATCCTCTCGGAGACTGCCGAAATGCCGGATTGCCGCTCATTTCATGGGAACGCTTACCGCTCAGATCCAGCTTACCGAAGCCGAACTCAAGCTTTTGCAGACCCTCGTCTATCAGGAATGCGGAATGTTTTTTGACGAGCGCCGCTCGCATTTCTTGAAAGACCGGCTGCAGCGCCGGCTCAAGGTTTGCCAGCTCGATTCGTTCTACAGCTACTACCGCTTGCTCACCAGCCGTGAAGGCCGCGCCGAACTGGCTCTTCTGCTCGAGAATCTCACCGTCAATGAAACGAGCTTCTTCCGCAATAAGCCGCAGCTTGATCTCTTGCAAAAACATGTCCTGGAAGATTTGTTGCGCAAGAAACAGGAGCGCCGAGACTGGAATTTGCGCGTGTGGAGCGCCGGGTGCTCCAGCGGCCAGGAACCCTACTCTGTTGCCATCCTGATTTGCGACGCACTCGCTTACTACTATCTGCGCAATCCGCTGCCCTTCGATATGCCCTCTCCCAAGCCTTTGATCCCTCCACCCTGGAAACTCGAGATCGTCGCTTCGGACATCAGCTACGCCAGCCTCCGCGTCGGCCAGGAAGGCGTTTATACCGAGCAGCAGATGGAGCCTGTCGATTACACCTGCCGGCTGCGCTACTTTGAGAAATCCGGCGATAAGTACGCTATCAAGGCCCCTCTAAAGCAGCTTGTGCAGTTTGACTTCCACAACCTCAAAACCGAGTTTCTCCCGCGCCGCAACGACATCATTCTCTGCCGTAACGTCATGATCTATTTTGATGAAGCGGAACAGAAGCGCCTGATCGAAAAGTTTTGGCATTGCTTGAATCCCGGCGGCTACCTTTTCGTGGGCCATGCGGAAAGCCTTTTTGGTCTTACGCAAAAATTCCGCATGGTCCATGAAAACAACGGGACCGCGTATCAGCGTGTGGAGGCTAATTCTTGAGCAAGGCTCCTGAAGATCGCAATCCGGAGCTTCGCGCTATCTTTTTCGAAAGCGCGAATGAGCTGCTGCAATCGCTTAACGAAGCAGGGCTCGAGCTTGAGGCGCGTCCAGCCGACGAAGAAGTCATTCGCCGTGTCCGGCGCGCCGTGCATACACTCAAGGGCGATTCGGCTGCCGTTGGCTTTCACAAGTTAAGCCAGCTTGCTCACGAACTCGAAGATATCCTCACGCCACAGGTCGCACAGAAACACGGCTCTCGATTCGCCGAAGTCGTCCTTGCAGCCGCCGATTCTTTCGAAGCTATGCTCGCTGCCTACCAGCGCAGCAAAAAGCTTCCGTCGCTTCAGACATTGCACGGGCTGATTCGGGGCTTGCTCGCGGATACGGCTCCCCTTGCCGAAACTCCGAAATCCCCAGGGGGCGTTCCCGCGAGATTTGCGTGGACCGAGTACGAGCAGCTCATGATTTCCGAGGCTGTTCACCGCGGTGAAACCGTCTACAACGTTGCTTTGCGCATCGACCCGGACAGCCTCATGCGCGCCGCTGCCTTTCAGCTGATCCGAAACGTCCTCCACGGCTGCGGCACGCTTATCGCCCTCCGCCCGGAAGACAATCTTGCGGCCGCCACCGTCGAGATTGTCGAAGCCGCTATTGCCAGCGTTCAGCCCGAAGACGCCGTCAAAAAGCGCTGCCGCATTCCGAGCATCGTTTCCGAGGTTCGCGTCGAGCACGCCGCAACCGTTGAAACTCCGGATCACGACCTGCTCGGCGATCTTCTCGAAGCTCAAGCAGCCAAGGCTGTGGCAAACCCCGCTGAGCACAGTGATGACGGCGAATCCGCAAAATCTGGTCAAGCAGCTTCCGCGCTAGCCACAGTTTCTGAGAGCAGTCTGCGTGTCGACGCTAGCCGCATCGACGCCGTCATGAATCTCGTCGGTGAACTGATTATCGGCAAGTCCATGCTGCATCGTGCCCTATCCGAATTTGACCAGCGGCATGCTCGTGATCCTGTTCGGGCCAAACTTGCCGATGCCCTCGGCTTTCAGTCCCGCGTTCTCGACGAACTCCACAAGTGCGTCCTTAAAATCCGCATGGTCCCCGTCGAGCAGCTCTTCCGCCGCTTTCCACGGGTCGTGCGCGACGTCTCCAAGCAATGCGGCAAGGACGTTGCGCTGGATATCTCCGGCCAGCACACCGATTTGGACAAAAGCATTCTCGAAGCTCTCGGCGAACCTCTCATGCATCTGGTCCGCAACGCCGTCGATCATGGCATCGAGCCTGCCGACGAGCGCCTTACCGCCGGCAAACCCGCGCGCGGCACCGTTTACCTCAACGCGTATCATCAGGGAACGCAAGTTGTCATCGAAGTGCGTGACGACGGCCGCGGCATTGATCCAGTGCAGGTCCGTCAGCAAGCTGTCAAGCAGGGCATCGTCAAACCCGAGGAAGCTCCACGCCTCACGGATCAGGAAGCGCTCAACCTCATTTTCGAATCGGGTTTCAGCACGGCCTCCGAAATCACCGAGGTGTCCGGCCGCGGTGTTGGTATGGACGTGGTCCGCAGTGTCCTCGACAAGCTAAAGGGCACCGTTCAAATTTCCACGCAAAAGGCACGCGGTACTACCTTCCAACTCCGCGCCCCGCTGACTCTCGCCAGTATTCAAACGCTGCTCTTCCGTGTCGGCGGCCGCCTCTTTGCTGTTCCGCTTTCGTCAGTCGTCGAAATCTCTCGCATCAACGAACAGGAAATCCACCGAATCGACCAGCGCGAAGTGCTTCAATTGCGCGATCAGATTCTCACTCTCGTCCGTCTCGAACATCTCAGCCGCCTGCGCGCCATCGATTCCGAACCCAAGAAAAAGAAGAGTTTCGTTATCGTTATCGGCTCGGCGGAAAAGCGGTTCGGCCTTGTCGTGGACAGTATGGTCGGGGAAGAGGAGCTGGTCATCAAGGCACTCCCCAGCGACATTGTGTCCAGCGATCTCGTCAGCGGCGCTTCCATTCTTGGCGATGGCACGGTCGTCCTCATTCTGAACGTGCCTGCCGTTCTCTCGCGCCTTTCGCGCTCCATGCCCCTCGGAGCGATCGCATGACCGCGCGCATCAAAGTTCTCGTCGTCGATGATTCCGCCCTCATGCGGAAGCTCATCCCTTCTATCCTTGTCCGCGACCCTTCCATAGAAGTCGTCGGCACCGCCATGGACGGCGCTTTCGCTCTCAAGAAAATTGAAGAACTTCATCCTGATGTTGTCACACTCGATCTCGAGATGCCTCGCATGGACGGCATGGAAACTCTTCGCCTGATCATGCGCCGCGCTCCTATGCCTGTCGTTCTTTTTAGCACGCACTCCAAGGAAGGCGCCTACGCCACACTGAAAGCTCTCGCTCTCGGCGCCATCGATTTTGTTCCCAAGCCTCAAGATGCCGCTGCCGGCCACCTCGATTCCATCGCTGGACTTCTTATCGAAAAAATTAAAGTTGCCAAGCGCGCTGCTGGCCGTAAACTGCCCGCTGCCGTCGTCTCGGACGATCCTCCTCAGCGAAAAAAGAAGCCGGCCCGCGCTGCAATGCCTCCGAGTCGCATCGTCGCCATCGGGATTTCCACTGGCGGGCCCAACGCTCTCCAATACGTCCTCTCCCAAATTCCCGAGGATTTTCCGGCCAGTATCGTTGTCGTCCAACACATGCCGGAAGGTTTTACGGAAATGTTCGCCAAGCGGCTGGACGAATGCTGCGCGATCGAGGTCCAGGAAGCGCGCTCCGGCGATCTCCTGATTGCCGGCCGGGTTCTGATCTGTCCAGGTAATCGCCACATAATGGTTCGACGCATGCCTCGTGGCGACATGGCCGTTTTGTCTGATGGCGCTCCCGTCAATGGCCACCGGCCATCCGCTGATGTCCTCTTTCATTCCGTCGCCCAGCAATTCGGCCTTACTGCCATCGGCCTTTTGATGACTGGCATGGGCGAAGACGGTGCCGAAGGCCTTGGCGCAATTAAGGACGCCGGCGGCATGACGATCGCCCAGAGCGAGGATACTTGCGTCGTGAGTGGCATGCCCCGCGCTGCCATCTCCAAAGGTTACGCCAACAAAGTAATTCCACTGGACAATCTGCCCGGCTTCCTAGTTCAAAACTACGGCGGCGATCGCTCCAGCGCAGAAAAATTCGACAAGAACGAGAAAAACGATAAGAACGAGAAATCGGAAAGGACACCCGTTTCTTCCCATCGCACCTAATACCGTGCCGGGAGAAGGAGAAGGCCATGCAACAATTCGCCGCTCTGTTACGGAAAGACAATCAACCCGTTCGCTACCTGGTGGTGGACGACTCCGTTTTCGCTCGCAAGAACATCATCAAGATGATTGAGATGTTCGGCGGCGAAGTCGCCGGAGAAGCCGGCGATGGCCTAACCGCCATCGCGGAGTTCAATCGCACCAAGCCCGACATCGTGCTCATGGACATCACCATGCCGCAGATGGAAGGCATTGAGGCCGTCGAGCGCATCGTTCGGCAGCATGGCGAAGCGCGCATCGTCATGGTCTCTTCGGTCGGCTACCAGGAAAATATTCTGGCCGCGCTCCAGAAAGGGGCGAAGCACTTCGTGCAAAAACCAGTCAAGCCCGAAGTCCTTTACGAAATTCTTCGTTATGTTCTCAGTGACGATCCCAACGCCGCTGGCGCGCCTGTCGCCTTCGCAGGAGAAAACCGCGCATGAGAATGGAACTCATCCAGCCCTTTATTAATGCTGCCGACGCCGTCTTCGCCGAACTCGTTCAGGCGCCGACAAATATTCTTGACCTCTCGATGGACGAAGACACGTATCGACGCAAAGGCGTTGCCGCTCTCATCTCCATCAAGGGCGACATCGAAGGCCGCGTCATTCTTGATCTTTCGCCCGAAGTCGCTATGAAAGTCGCGAGCCGTCTTGCAGGTTCCGACGTTCCGGAGAGCGAACAGGTCGTTCGCGAGACCGTCTGCGAGCTAGCCAACATGGTCATCGGCAATTCCGTCACGCTGCTCAACGACCAGGGGTTTCGTTTCAAGGTGTTCCCACCCGAAATCCACATGAATGAAGAAGGTCTTGCAGGCAGTGCCGACACCGAAGCCATGGTCATCGCCATAGAAACTCCCTGCGGCCTTGCGTATCTAAATATCTCGATGCACTACCTGCATCGTCGCCGTCATGAGCGCGACATCGCCTCCGTAATGGATTAATACGGTAGGGACAGTGAACGCCGCGCCCATCTCTGGCACAACCTCCGCTGGAACGCGGATACCAGGTCCTCTGCAGCTAAATTTTTCCTCTGTTGGTTCTGCAAAAACTGCGGCAAAACTTCCGTCGTAGTAGGAGAAACTTCCGCATCAATCCGCTGAATCCATAGGCGGCCGAATATAAGCCGCCCCATGCCGGTACAACCCCGCCGAAGGAATCGCCTGCGAAAACACAATCCGTATCGGCACGAAAATCGCTCCGCTCCCAGGCGTGAACGGCACAGCCACCTCTACCCGCGAGCCTTCCTCGTATTGATTCCGGCTCCGGAAGCTCAGCCCGCCCTTTGACAAATCCTCGCAAACCGCCACTTCTTCCTGAAACCCGCGTCTCCGGATGCACGCCAGAACCCGCGCTTTTACTCTCGTCCGGTTTCGCCTCGGGATCACGCGCTCTTCGATCGACTGTGGATTCGCCGCGCCCTTCTCCGGCGTCCTGACCTCGGACTGTGCCTCGATCCAGATCGATGGCGTGTCGCAATGCTTGCAAAGCCGCGCCACGCATTTTCGGACTTCGAAGGACTTCAGCTCCAATTCGTTCAAATACACTACTTCGCGCCTCTGGCAAAAGCCACATTCCATCAGCAGTCGCGCCAGCGCCTCATCTGCTTTGTGAGGGGAAGGGAAGTCGATATCCCAGAAATCCGCCCGCGGTTCCGAAAGGTGAATCGCGTACAAAAAGCCGGCCGGTTCCTGGTCGATTTCCGCCACCACGCGCGCTCGCGCAGTTTTCACTTGATCGCCTTCGACCCGCCTCAGCGTAATCTCTTGTCCTGTGGCCAATTTCTCAGCCAGCCGCAACACCCCTCCACTACGGCTCACCAGCAGCGTCTCCGCGATATGGTTCGCCGCTTGTCCGCCGCTCGTCGTCCAAGACGCCTCCACAGGCATGCGGAAACTCACTCGGTCGCTCTGCCGCAGTCCGTCGCTTCTTATCGTTTCATTTACCATGAGGGAAATCTTCTTTTTTAGATTAGCACCCTCCCCCGCGTCCGGCTCGCTCGCTTCGCTCCTCTTTGTCGTACCCACTAATACTTTGTGCCCATCTCGTCAAATCCCAGTAGCCCTTCCCGCTGTTGCCTCTTTCGCCGTCTTGTCCCTCACAAATTCCCCATTTTTCAGCTTCTCTGGCACTCTTACAGAACAGAGGGGAACGTCCGTCCGGTTCAACCTGGTTTATTCTTCCCCGGCCTAATCATTGTGGGCAACGTTATCACCATGAACGAAAGAATCTCTGACGGAGCGTCGCGCAAAGCCAGCGTCCGCGACCGCCGCTACGCTATCCGTTATCCTTTCGCAGCCGACGCGGAAGTCCTCGATCTCGAATCCGGTGTCCGCTCTGATGGCGTAACTTCGGACCTGTCCCTCGGCGGCTGCTTCATCTGCACCAGCAAGCCGCTGCCAGTGAAATCGCGCACCCGCGTCACCTTGACGCGCAAAAATGAAAGCGTCGAAGCTCTCGCCACTGTCCGCATCGTGAAGCCCAAAATCGGCATGGGTCTCGAATTCATCGACCTCGAGCCCGCCTCCATCGCCATCCTCACCCGCTGGCTCGACCACCTCCGCCGCGGCCGCTAGATACCGCTTTCTGCAAGCTCTTGTCTTTGGGGCCCAGACAGTGCCTATCAGCTACTCGTCAAGACTTGGTCCAGCAACTGCCCGACCGCTCGGTGCGCCTCCAGGATCGAATACCGGTGGTCCATCGCTCCCGCCAGATCGGTATTCGCGAATGCGATGCGTCCAAACGGTTCCGCTCGCAACACGTCACGCGGCGCCGGTCTAGCATCGTTCCCAAAGAAGAATCCCGGCTGCGGATTGAGATACGCATGGCCCCAGCGATTCAGCACAATTCCCGCGATATCGCGCCCCGCATTGAATCCTGCTCCCCCAAACATCTCCGTGAACTGCTGCCGGATTCGCCGTTCGTACTCGCGAAACGAAGTCGTGATCATCTCGCCACGCCCGCGATGTCCCTGGTTTTCCGTCGACTCGCCCGGGTACGAGTAAAGAACTTTCAGCGACAGTACCACCGGATCATCCGGACTGATCGTGGGCGCAACGCCGCCGCACACGGCAGCTCGCACCACACCAAAGTAATTTCCCACGCCCTCAAACCATCGGCATCCCGTGATCCCCATTTTTTGCAGGAATCGCCAGTTGCTCACCGCGACATTCGCCATCATGCAGGGCGACCGGTAGAATTGCGCATACGCGTTCCGTTGTGCTTCCGGCAAATCTTTGATGATGTGCTTCGCCGTCCAGCTCCCTCCGGCCATCACTGCGGATCGCGCCTTCACGAGAAAGACTTTTCCATCCTTCGCATAAGCGATCGAAAGGAGACTCGCCTTCGCCGGATCGCCATCGTGCTGCAAAGAAACCGCCGTCGACGAGAGCCGCAGCCTAACTTTCGATCCAGGTGCATCCAGCGCCGCAAAATTCACCGCGCCGCGCGTAACCCCCTCAACGGTCGCCGGTCCATCGATCCCGGAGGGCAGCAGCGCCTTGGCCATGAGCCGCGCGATGGTCGTATTCCCGCCGGGAAACATTTGCACTGCTTCGCCCGAACCGTCGTCCCACGGATGCAGCAAATCCGCTGCGTAATCACAGAAGGCCGAAAGCGCATCCGGCCCCAACCCCGACCCGCCGCCTTCAACCGGCGAAAGATACGTCCGAATCGTTTCGCGGCTCAGCCCATAGCGCTCCATCATGTGCTGTTCGAGCGTTATGGAATCGAGCCTGCGCGAGATTTCATCGCCCTCATATTTCGGCGGATCAAATTTCGATTCATCCGCCGCCGCTCCGGAAAACCATCGCGCCAATTCGCCCCGCGTATCAAAAGAAACCGGCGCGCCCTCCATCTTTTTCCCCACAGGATCAATCAGCCACATCCCCGGCTTCTGCTTGAATTTCGCGCCAAACCAAAATCCGTACTCCCCGCGGCTCAATCCCGCCGAATCATACGGCGTCCGCCCCAGAGTCATCGTCGGCCCGGAGCCGCCCCATTTCTGATATGTCAGCTTCGGCGCACGCAGCCCGATCGAATCGTAAAAACGTCCAATGAAACTGTAGGGATAGGGAACGAGATAAATCGCCGAACCCTGGTGCGCGACCAGCCGCCTTCCATGCACCTCAAATTCGTTCTGCTTTGCCTCCCCGCCGAAAATGGGATGATTCTCAAGAATCAGGCAAGTCTTCCCCGCCCCTGCTTGGCGCTGTCCAGTTTGCCTAAGGAAGAAAAGCGCAGCAGCCAGCCCGCTGATTCCGCCGCCGACAACGACGCAGTCGTATGTCTCGCCCGAATCGATGGTATCGGCAGGCAGCGGGTCAAAAGCGCCATCTCGCATTTTGTGTCCCACTTCCATCACTGCATAAGTATTTCCGTTCGAGTTGCTGTACTCTCCCACGCCTCCATATCCCGTCCAATCGTCTTCCGCGGCTCCTGTAGAGGAGGACCGGCCCATTGCAAGAAGCTCAGCTGGATTCAATCCATTGAGCAGGCCCGCGCCGGAAGCAAGCAGCGCCGAACCTAGAAAATCGCGCCGCGTGATGGAGGCATCCATCCCAATCGCGCGATCGCCGGGAACTATTTTCTTTGGGTCAGTCATGATCTGCCTTGGCCGCCGTCTTTCCAGAAACTATTGCGGCGTATCGAGCGGATGCTTGCTCTTCTCATAAAATTCGTTCTGCAGTTTCAAGCTTTCATCGTCGGCTTTAATTGCGCGAATCGCATCCACAATCGCATCGATCCAATTCTTCATGTTCCATTCGCCCAGCGCCTTCGTGGCCACGGATCCATCGCCGGAATAATGATTCGGAAATCGCGCATACCACCAAATTCCTGTGTATACGTCTTCGGGCAAATTTACTCGTTTTTCATCCGCGCCCGATTCGCTCGTGGCGCGGTCGAGATGTACCAGGTCCGGCCTCGACACCATCGTGTTCGACGTTTCGTTTTCCCCGGCGTGATAGTCAATTCCGGTGGATTTCTTCCCCGGGCCGCCGGACCGGCTCCTCTCCCCGTCTTGAATATACACAACATAATCGTGCGGACTATCCATCTGCGACTGCGCGAAAAGCGGCAGGAGATGTTCGTTGCCCCCGTGGCCGTTCACGATCAGAATTTTCTTGCATCCATTCCGCCCCATTTCGTCGGTAGTTTCCTGCAGCAGTTGTAGTTGCAATCCCAGGCTGTACGCAATCGTTCCGGGCTGGTGCTTCGCTTCAAAAATCTGCCCGAAATAATATTCAGGGAAAACGACGGCGTATTCCTGCGCCACCGCCTGCAAGGAAGCGTAGCGCACGTTGAGCAAATCCGTCCCCAGGGGCAGGCGTGGTCCGTGTTTCTCCAAAATGCCAAAGGGCAGCAAACACGTCCCTCTGGATTGCTGAATGGCGCTTCGAAAATCGGCTGATGTCAGTTCCTCCCACTTTGGCGAGAACTTTCCTTGCGTTCGAGCGCCCACAGCTCCAAGAAAAACAACTGCCGCTAACAGCGCCGTTGCCAATGTCCTTAATCTTTGGCATGTCATTTCCCGTCCCTCCTCGTCGCCGCGAATTCTAACGCTAGGCGGACAAATCCGCACTATCAACCCGGTGCCCAAAATTACCCGCGTCTTCCAGACTGCTCCCTTGCATGGACAACGGCCTCTCTGATATGCCTGATAGCCTCTCACGGCGCGTGCCAGTCGGGCGCGCGCGTCCGAGAAGAATAAGGCTGACGAAATAATCGAACTGTCGAGCGCCCCGGCAATCAGAATTGATTGAATTCGGTGGATGTCGCGAAAGAAGGGCAGCAAAGGGCCATGAACCGCCTGATCGTAATGGCGATGTGGAATTTGCTAGCCAATTCCGGAATTGTGGCGCAGAGGCTCCTTCGCAAAACGTCTATATCCAGGCTGCTGCCTGGGAACTATTTAAAAGCAATTTCAAAGCGATTTTGGCGAAGGCGGATGTCTCATTTGGCGCGGGACTGGCGGGAGTCGCGGGCGACTTGTGCGACGGAAGGCTCCGGGACGACTCGCAAGAATTCTTCGCCAATCAAAATATTCCTGGGAGCGAGCGCATTCTTCAAAACACCAAGAATTGGGTAAACGAATGCATCGAGGTACATTCGCTCCAGCAAGCAAACCACTGGGAATTTTTGAAGCACTCGTCCGCAACGCGCGCGGCTATACCGTAATCCCCGCGATCATCTGCCGAGGCCGGGTAGTGCTACGATCAAAGCTTTGGCACCGTTCCAAAGGATTTGCACGCCAATACAGACCAGCAAGAATGACGAGAGGCGCATGATAACGGACATCGCCGTGGCTCCTAGCGCGCGGGCCAGGCGATCTGAGAAGCCATAGCACAGATAAACGCTCACGCCGATAATGAAGGAACCGATGATCACGGCAAGAAGCTCCAGAAAATTTACGCCATGGTCGCGGGGTATATTAGCTCCTAGTGTGATAGCCACGGATATGGAGCCCGGGCCGACAGTGAGGGGTAAGGTTAGAGGATAAAAAGCATTTTTGAATTCATCTCCAGGACGGACTTTCTTGCGGACTCTTCCTTCGCGATTGTCCTCGTCATCCTCGTTGCGATTCAGCATCGCCCAGCCCGTGGAAATGACGATCAGCCCTCCACCGACCTGGACCACCGGCAACGAGATGCCGAAGAAGCCGAGAATATGCGTCCCGATCAGGCAAGAGCACACTAGCAGGAAAAAGCTGTTAACGGCGACGCGCCACGACAGAGCACGGCGAGCGGGGGCCGAGTAATCTCTCGTCAGCGTGAGAAAAATGGGGCTGCCACCCAGCGGGTTGACGATAGGGAACAGCGCGCTGAGGATCAAAAGTGTACTTTTCGCGGCTTGTAACAAACTGGTTCTCCGGATTTCGAGTATAGCCGAGGCGCGTTTTCACGTCATCGCTCGGCTCGAAGGTTTCGCGTGATCGCGCCGAATGATGTCCTGCGGTGGCTTCCATCGCCGATTCCGCAGTCGCAACTTCTCTAGTCACTGGCACCTTAGCCTTGCTCACGAACTAGACCTGGGCTAGAGTCGCCGTTCGAGCTTGAGGAACTCTATGGCCATTAAAAAGAAGACCATCCGCAGCAGCCAGGGAATGCCGGGCGAAAAAGTGCGAATTCTGATTCCGCGCCAGCGAATTCACCGGCGCATTCAAGAGCTGGCGAAGCAGATACGCGCGGATTTTCCCGAAGAGCCGCTGCTCCTGGTGGGGGTCTTGAAGGGCGCCGTGTTTTTTCTCTCCGATCTTGCGCGGGGCATCCCCGGAGAGGTCTCGTTAGATTTCATCGCCGTGTCCAGTTATGGAAAAGATACGCGCTCCTCAGGACAGGTAAGGCTTACAAAAGACCTGGACGCAAGCATTGAGGGAAGGACGGTAATTGTTGTCGAAGACATCCTGGACACGGGAATGACGTTGCAATATCTCCTGCGGATTCTCGAACAGCGGAAGCCGAAGCATTTGCGTGTCGCGGTGCTTCTCGACAAGCCGGAGCGGCGCATCGCCTCGGTGCATGCGGAGTACGTGGGATTCAGCATTCCCAACGAATTTGTGGTCGGCTTCGGGTTGGATTATGCAGAGCGTTATCGCAATCTTCAGGGAGTCGGAGTGCTCACTCTGAGACCGCCCGACAAAGGGAACAAACCGGGTGATTGACTCCAAACGGACCCGCGAGCGATAACGCTCCTCCGGCTTGCTGGGTCTTGTCCGGAATGCCACACGGCCGGAGGAACCCCAATCGCGCCACGCCTGCCTGCTATAATGACTAGAGTTCATGAATCCCACCAACGAATCGAGAGACGCAACGGCGACGGAAGCGGCAGCCGCTGTACCGAAGGAAGTCTCCGCTGAAGTTCTGAGCACGCTGGCCGAGATCGGCGAAGAGGTCAACGCATCGCTCGATCTTGACGAAGTGCTGGCGCGCAGCGCGGCGCTTATCAAAAGGCATATCGATTATGAGATTTTCGGCGTGCTTCTGGTGGAGGGGAACGGGGCCTACCTCAAGCACAGGTTTTCCATCGGCTACCCGCGGGAACTCGCGGAGAATCTGCACATCCCCATTGGGCAGGGAATCACCGGGACGGCGGCGGCCACGGGGCACTCCGTGCGCGTGGGCGACACCTCGAAGCATGAGCGATACATCAACGCCATAGAAAATGTGCGCTCCGAACTGGCGGTGCCATTAATGCTCAGAGGGAAATGCGTGGGCGTGCTCGATATCCAAAGCGGGCAACTGAATTACTTTACGAGAGAGCAGCAGAGCATTCTGACGCTTCTCGCAAGCCGTCTTGCTGTGGCCATCGAGAATGCGCGTTTGTTCCAGCGAGTGAGCGCCCAGGCGGAAACGCTGCTGCTTCTGAATGAAGTGGGGCGGGAGACGAGCTCGATTCTGGACGTCGAGGAATTGCTGCGGCGCGCGGCTGAGCAGATCAAGCGGGTGATCGACTACCAGATCCTGAGCCTTATGCTGTATGACGAGGATCAGAAAGTTTTCCGTCACCGAGTGGACGTCAAGCACGGGCAGCGTGTTCAAGGGAAAATGCGTGTGGCGGCAAGCGAAGGGATTGTAGGCGCAGCAGCGGCTTTGAAAGAGGCGGTGCTGGTTCCGGACGTGACTGTCGATCCGCGATATTTGATGGTGAACCCTGAGACGCGATCGGAGTTGGCGATCCCGATGTTGCACAAAGGGAAAGTGATCGGAGTGCTTGATCTCGAAAGCCCGCAGCTGAATTATTTCACCGAGGATCATGTTCAGACGCTTTCGATTCTGGCGGCGAATCTTGCCGTGTCCCTGGAAAACGCGCGGCTGTACGAGCAAGTGGCGCGCGATGAGGCGCGTCTCGAGCGCGATTTGCAAGCGGCGAAACGCATTCAAGGCGCGCTGCTGCGGTCCGTGCCCACCGAAGATTTCGGATTGGATTTGGCGGCACGCTATCTTTCCGCCAGAGAAGTAGGCGGCGATTTATATGAATTTTTGCGGTACGGGCCCCAACAACTTGGGATTGCGCTCGGCGACGTCAGCGGGAAAGGGACCGCGGCGGCGCTGTATGGAGCGGTGGCCATCGGGATTATGAGAAGCCTGGCGCCGCAGAAACTGCAGCCAGCAGAAATGCTCAAACAGATGAACCAGATCGTCGGTGAGCGGCGCATCGAAGGGCGCTTTATGACGGCCTGCTTCGCGACCTGGCAAAGGGGGCGGAGCAAACTGCGCGTGGCAAACGCGGGGCAGTCGCAGCCGCTGCTGTATAAGGACGGGCGCTGCGACAAGATCGCGCTCACGGGCTTTCCGCTAGGGATTTTTGAGGAGGTAAGTTATGACGAGTGGGGCGTGACGCTCGACCCCGGCGATATTCTGGTTTTTCACTCGGATGGGATTTCGGAGACGAGCAACAGCGAAGGGCAATTCTTTGGGACGGAGAAACTTCGCGTAATCATCGAACAGCAAAATGCACTCGGCGCCAGCGAGCTTGCGGATTTGATTTTCCGAGAGGTGGATTGGTTTGCGCAGGGCGCGCCGCTGGCGGATGACCGGACGCTGGTGGTGTTGAAGGTGCGATGAGCGCGCAGGCCAGTGGTTTCCACAAGAATCTGACGTTTGTCGATCCCGCGGGATTCACACCACAGTTTGCCTGGAAAAACTCGCCTCGCGAGAAGGGCGTGGAGCATGTGTTCTGTGAGGGCGTCGATCTCGTCGAGGCCGCGGCTTCGTTCGGAACCCCTACTTATTTATATAGTCGGGCGGCGATCACGGATGCTTATGGCGAGTTGGACCGTGGACTTGGCAAAACGCCGCACACGATTTGTTTTGCCGTGAAGTCCAATGGGAATCTTTCGATTTTGAATCAACTCGCAAAATTGGGAAGCGGGTTTGACATTGTTTCGGGCGGCGAGCTCGAGCACTTGGGGCATCTGGGAATTCGCGGTGACCGGATTGTGTTTTCTGGTGTGGGCAAGACGCGGCACGAGATTCGCGATGCGTTGCAATATGGGCCTTCCTTGCGCGGCGGACGCGTGTCGCGTCGGGACGGCGGGATTCTCCTTTTCAATGTTGAATCCGAAGCGGAATTGGAAGTTCTGCTCGAAGAATCGGAGCGGCATGCTGGGCGTGGCGGAAAAATTCCAAATGTGGCGATTCGCGTCAATCCGGATGTGGCGGCGGGTGGACATCCGCATATCTCGACCGGAAAACACACGCATAAATTTGGGCTTGATTGGCCGGAAGCGCGACGGCTTTACTTGGCGCACAAAGACTCGAAGTTCCTGCATTGGAAGGGGATCAGCGCGCACATTGGCTCGCAAATCGTTTCGCTGGATCCTTTTCGCCGGGCTTTCCGGCGCATCGCGGGATACGTCAAGGAATTGCGCCGCGCGGGGATCGAGATCAAATATCTGGATCTCGGAGGCGGGCTTGGCGTGCGCTACACGACCGAGAAGACATCCTCGCGCGCGACTTACGCCCGGATGGTTGCCGGACTGGTTCGGCCGCTTGGGGTGCACCTCCTGCTTGAGCCGGGGCGCTCGATGGTTGCCAGCGCCGGAATTTTGCTGACGCGCGTGATTTATACAAAGCGGAACCGCGGGAAAACCTTTGTCGTTGTGGATGCGGCCATGAATGATTTGCTGCGGCCGGCGCTCTATGGTGCGATACACCCTATCACTCGGATAGCGCGAGATGCGGACAACAGAAATACCCCCGCTCATCGGGTGGACATCGTCGGACCCGTGTGCGAAACAGGCGATTGCTTATTGCACGATTGGCCGCTCGGCGAGGTCATGCCGGGCGACCTGCTCGCTATTTGGGCCGCGGGGGCTTATGGGATGACGCAGGCTTCCAACTACAATGCGCGGACGCGGCCGAGCGAACAGTTAATTGATGGAACCCGGACCAAGCTCATTCGGCGGCGGGAGACCCAGGATGACTTGCTGCGGACGGATGTGCTGGCACGGACGCGGCGGCCGAGGTTCTAGGTTTTCGGGCTGTTCCTCGGGAGCCCGGTCTCGTACTTGCAAGCGCCTGCCCTCACCCACAGTGTCAGGGCTGCGCCAGGTCTGTACCGGCGAATCGCTCACCAGGACGGTGAACGCGCTTACTGGGCAGGCCCGTTAAGGCGACCTAGCCGCGTCGTCCGATGACAATTCGCTCAACAATCCGCGAGCGGCGCTCCGGTTTCGGCATGCTTCAACATTGGCACAATCTGTTCGACGTTGAATCGTTTCCGCTTCGCGACAAGATCTTCCTTTGTCAGGTCTAGATTCTGTCGAACACTAACCTCCAGAGTGGAGTAAAGAGGCCATGTCCGAGCGCAGTCGAACATTCAATGTTCGAAGCCGGCTCTTTGCCGGCGCAGTTGCCAACACGTTTCGGCGCAACCACCAAATCCTCCGCGAAATCTCGAACTAAAGGCCAGTTTGAAGTTGCGCTACTCCGGCTCTGGACACTTGGACATCGTCTTCCGATTTGCCGCCGCTGAATGCGGCGATCAAATAACCGCCTTTCCCTCTAACGATGACGCCCCCAGTCCATCCAAACTCTCCGGTCATCGGTGGCCGCACATGGCTCCCACTGTCTTTAAGCGTGTCCGCCATCTCCGCGGCTTTGGCATACGCAATTCCCAGCAGATTGGCGCCTTTATCCTTATCCGTGGGCTCGTCCTTCATTCTGCCGAACACCGCCATTTTGGAGCTCCATGATTGAATTTTGTCGCCTGCGAAATAGGCCACCACCGCAACGCCGCCGATGCCCAGTTCGTCAGCGCGTTTCTTCATAGCTTCCAAAGCCTGATCCGCGAGCCCGTCGAAAGGACTGACCATAAAAGGCCCATGCCCGAACGCCGGATCCATTTCGGCGATGTTCGCTCGATAGCTCACCGAATCGGCCGTCGGAAAATCGGCCGGAACCTTTTGCGTGACGCGTCCCGTGGCGGCCCACTCCGTGCCTCTCTGAAACGTGGTGATAAACCCGACCCCGCTCAACGCTGCAACGTCATGCCCCATCGTCGTATGAAATATCCTGCCCTTGCCGTAGTTCAGCACCATGAGCATCGGCTCATCGTGTCCCGTGCCGTGATTGGTCGGGTCGGAATGAGCGGTCGCCAGCACGGTCATGTTTTGGCCGGGCCCTCGCAGGGTTGCGTAAAGTTCATCGGGAGTGTGCATCCACACGCGGGGCAACCCTTTCATAATCGGATGTTCAGGCGCCCGAGCTTCGACTCGGAAGGGAAGCCGATTGCCGTGCGAGCCGGCGGATCCCGGAGAATTGTCCGAGACGAGCTTTCCATCCTTGAAATACCACATCGGCCCAGACTTTTCCGAGCGGCCTCTCCAACCCCCGATGCCAATCATCTCGTTGAATGCCTTCCAATCGGGAAAAGAATTGTCCGCGGCATGCACGGTCACTAGACCTCCGCCGTTTTTTACATATTGCTCGAACTGCTGGCGCAAATCTGCCGGCCAGTCCGGCGCATCGTAATTCATCACAATGGCCTGGTAGCTGCCGAAATCGGGCTTGAAGTTGCTGAAGTCTTCGCCAAAACGTGGCGAAGTGGCGATGGTGACCTGAAATATTCCCGCGTCCTCCAGCTCCTTTTTCATCACGGCTGTGGTCAGTTGCCAATTGTGATAGGGGCCGCCGCTCTCTCCATCAATCAGGAGGATGCGTATCGGCTTGCTATTGGAACGCGGAGGCGCCGCGCAAAGCACAACGCAAAGTGCCACACTCGACGCGACCGCCCAAAACATACTCAATACGAGTTTTTTCATGCCGTCTCCTAGCTATGAAAATCGTCCGTGCTTCATGGCTTCGTTAAATCATCCGACACTTCGGCCAGTCCACCCAACCGCCAGTACGCCTGTCCTTAAACTAACCCATTGTACAGATGCCAAGACCCGCGCAGCAGCCTAGCCTGCGAACGACCAGCATATCTCTGAAGAACAGTTTAGGAGGTCCCATGCGTACCCTGAAATTTTTGCCTTTGGTCCTGGCGCTGGGTGCGATGCCCCTGCCTGCGGCCCCTCAGCAACAACCGGCGTTGACAGAGGTCGTGGACAAGATTGTCTCGCAAGAGCAAGTGGAAATGCAGTCGCTTCGGCAATACTCGCCGATTGTGGAAACCTACATTCAGGTAATGCATCCAAACAAGGATCTCGGCGAGGTCCCAAAGAGCGACAAGTATTTTCTCGGGCGGGCGGAGCTCGCGAAAGGCGTCGAGCTCGAGCCGTTGCTGAAGGGTACTCGCACCAAGCACAGTCTGTTCGACAGCGTTGGCAGCTTTTTCTCGATGGAATTTCTCCCGCGCGGCTTTCTGCAGATGATCTACTTGGACACCAACGGCTTTGACCGCGCGCATTACAATTTCAAGTACGTCGGCCGCGAGTTCCTCGGGGAAGTGCGCTGCCTGGTTTTCGACCTCGACCCAGTTTCGCAGAATGATAGAGGGCGTTTCGTGGGCCGCATTTGGGTGGAAGATCAGGATTATCACATCGTGCGCTTCAACGGCGGCTACAGCGGCAAGTCCAAGACCAGCTACTACTTCAATTTCGACAGTTGGCGCACGAACGCCGGAAAGAACGAGTGGCTCCCCTCCTACATTTATAGTGAAGAAGATAGCAACGCGCAGGTTCAGTCCTTCCGGGCGCAAACCCGCCTTTGGAGCTACGCGCCCACCCACGTTCCAGAAGAGCAAGAGCTGAGCAAGGTGATGGTCGAGACGGCGAAGCCTGTAAAGGATCAGTCGGAAATTGCCAACGACTACTCGCCGCTCGAGGAAAAACGCGCTTGGGGACGCCAGGCGGAAGACAACATAACGGCGAAAATGGAACAGCTCGGGTTGATGGCGCCTGCCGGAGACGTGGACAAAGTGCTGGACACCGTGGTCAACAACCTCGAAGTCACTAACAACCTGGAGATCGAGCCCGAGGTCCGCTGCCGTGTGCTCATGACCTCGACTCTTGAGTCCTTCACGATCGGCCACACGATTGTCGTCAGTCGCGGCTTGGTCGATGTTCTTCCTGACGAGGCCAGCCTTTCGGCGATTCTTGCGCATGAGCTCGGCCACGTCGTCCTCGGGCACCGCAGCATGGGCACGCAGTATGCCTTCTTCAACCGGCTGCGCTTCGACGAAAAAGAAACGTTCCATCATTTCGGATTTACGCACACACCGGAAGAGGAAGAAGCAGCAACCCAAGAAGGTATCAAACTGCTGAAGAATTCGCCGTACAAAGACCATCTCGCAAATGCACAACTGTTTCTTCAAGCGCTGAGCGACCGCTCGAAGGAAATCCCCAATCTTGTTAGCCCGCACCTGGGCAACCGCGTTACTCCAAGCTTGACCGTCGCTTCCGCGGCGCAAGGCACGCAACCATCGCAGGCAGCAGAAGGAAAACCACCGGTCAACGTTGTCGCTGCTCTGCCGCTCGGCGGACGCGTCAAGGTCGAACCGTGGAACAATCAGTTGCGGCTGATGAAATCCAAGCCGGTGGGCGCCGTGGCCGAAGATGAAGTGACGCCCTTCGAGGTTACGCCTTTCATGTTTTACTTAACCCGGCAGGGGGAGAGCGCCTCGGCGGAAGCGCCCGGCGCGGCGGCTGTTAAGGCAGTCTCGGATACAAATATTCCTGACATAAAGCCCTAGCAGATTCAAAAGGAGTCTTCGCGCGGAATTTGGATTGGGCAGGGAACTGATCACCTCTGAAGCTATGATCCGGCAATTGCGAGAGCGTAACTAGGCTCTGGAGTTGTTTCGCAGCGCCGCGAGGATCCATCTCTGCAAGACGACCTTGCAATGAGGTTTGAGATCGCGGAACTCCACGCCCATTCCCTTCGCGGGATTGACGTAGATCACCGTTCCTTTGGCCTCGAAGTATTCATTCTCATAGAAAATCTTTACGAACACAGGCGCGAGTTCCGCAAAGGGTGCGAACGCCTCGAGATAACATCCGTGCAGGCTTATTTCCGTGGCTCGAACGGAAACACTTGCGCTGGGCGAGCCCTCTGGGGCGATCTCGGCGCTCGCGTCGATCGAGAATCTGAAACCGCGGCGGTCTGGGTTCATGGATTCAAGCCTAGACTAGTTGAATTGTCATTGTCGCGTGCCGGATGCTCCAGCCGTCACGAATTGCTTAACACCTTCCTTGCCCATCCTAACTAGACCTCTCCTTTGCGCCACCAATTTGCAGGTCCGCTGTGCTCCCAGGCGCTCTCCGAACACTTGTGCCCCAACTCTCGCAAATTTCGATTCTTGGTGCGGGCAGGAAGGTCAATCGAGAGTGAGAATGGCCCTGAGGGTGCCTGGCTCACTGCCGGCGACCGATCCGAAATGGAACCGGCGAGCGAGCGCTAACATGGGGGCGTTTTCGCCGAGGATGTGGGCGACGATCGAGGGAATTTTTTCGGCGCGCGCAATCTGAATGAGGCGGGCGACAAGTTCGTGGCCCAGGCCGGCCCCCTGGCATCGGTCGGCGACGAGTACGCCGAGTTCAGCTTCTTCGTGGCCGAACTGGCGGGTGAGTCGCGCGACTGCGAGAATCTCGTGGTTGCCTGTTTGTAAATTGGCGTGGTCAGCTACCAGGGCTATTTCCCGATCGTAGTCAACGCAACATTTTCGGATGAGCCGTTCGTGGGCCACGCGGGACTCGAGTTTTTGGATTTGGAAATAGCGCAGGTACACAGAGCTGTCGGAGAGCGTGCCGTGGAAGGCCGCCAGCAGAGGTTCGTCTTCGGGACGAATCGGGCGGATGATCACTTCGGTCGTGTCTTTCATCCGCCAGCGGGAGATGTATTGCGAGGGGTAAGGGCGAATCGCAGGGCGCGGGAGCTGGGCGTCTTGCACCTCGTCTCCGAAGAGGACCATGCGCGCGTCGAGAGCGAGCAACTGCTCCGCGGAGGCCAGCACCGGATTGATGTCGAGTTCGCGGAGGCGCGGCTGCTCGACAACCAGTTCGCTGAAGCGCACCAGCAAGGCTTTGAGCGCGGGCAAATCGACGGCCTTGCGGCCCCGCACGCCCCTAAGCGCTTTAAGAATTTTGGTCTGCTCCATCAGGCGCTCGGCGAGAGTGCTATTCAGCGGAGGAAGAGCGAGAGCATGATCACGGTAAACCTCGACTAGCTGGCCGCCGGAACCAAATAGAATGACCGGGCCGAATTGCGCGTCAATCGAGCTACCGAGAATCAATTCATAGCCTTCTGAGCCGACCATTGGCTGGACCGTTACTCCGAGGAAGGCGGCACGGCCGGCTTTTGTGATGACGGAGGTTTCGATGGCGTGATATGCCTCGCGCACATCGTTCTCGTCGGCGAGATTCAATCGCACGCCGCCGACGTCGGTCTTATGGGTGACGATTTCGGAGTGAAGCTTCAGCACAACAGGAAATCCTGTTGCTTTTGCTTCTTCCACCGCATCATCCACGGACTTCGCGAGCACAGTCGCAACCGTGGGGATGCCATACAGTTTCAGTACTTCTTTGGATTCTAATTCGGTGAGAAGCACCCTGCCGGACGAAGCTGCAGCATTGATTATTTGCCGCGCTTTTTCTTTTCTTTCGCTTAAGACCGCGGGATCGTCGGCCGGGAACGGCGTTTCGTAGAGTCCGCGGAGATTGTAAGTGTAGTTCCACATGGACTTGAACGCACGCACCGCCGAATCGGGATAGGAAAACGCCGGGATGCCCGCCTCGTTGAGAATACTAATGCCTGCCTCCACCGCTCTTCCCCCCATCCAGCTGGCCAGCACGGGCTTGTTATGAACTTTGGCGTGAGCTTTCAATTCCTGGGCGACCTGCGCCGGGTCGGTCATGCCCTGAGGCGCGAGAATGGCGAGGAGGCCATCGGAATCTGGATCTTTGATCGCAATTTCAGTGGCTCGCGCATAACGCGCCGGGTCGGCGTCGCCGAGAATGTCGATGGGATTTGCGTGGCTCCAGTGTGGAGGCAGAAAGGCGTCCAGCTCCTCGCTCGAGGATTGCGAAAGCGTGGCGAGTTCGCCGCCGAGCGCCATTAAAGCGTCGGTCGCAAGTACGCCGGGCCCTCCCGCATTGGTGAGCATGGTGAGCTTTGGGCCGAGAGGTCGAGGCTGTTTGGCCAGCACGTCGGCCATGTGAAAGAGCTCGGCGATGCGGTCGACCCGCAGAACTCCGCACCGCCGGAAGGCAGCGTCGTACACCTCGTCACTCCCCGTCATGGCCCCCGTGTGAGACGCGGCGGCTTTTGACGCGGCTTCCGAGCGTCCGGCTTTGATGACAATGATCGGTTTGCGGAAGGAAACCTCTCGCGCTGCGGAGAGAAAGGCGCGGGCGTCCCCGATAGATTCCATATAGAGAAGGATGCTTCGGTTTTCTCGTCCTCTCCGAAGAAGGAGAGTAAGTCGCCCAAACCAGTGTCAAGCATCGATCCGGTCGAGACGATGGCGCTGAACCCTACGTTTTCGGAAAGACTCCAGTCGAGAATCGCCGTCAATAAAGCGCCGCTCTGGCTGAGAAACGCAACGCTGCCTTGCCGCGCGATGTCGTGCGCGAAGGTAGCGTTCAGGCCGCTCCAAGGATTCATGATTACCAGGCCATTCGGTCCGATCAGGCGGGTTGTGCCCTTACGCAGTTCTGCTTGAATGTCGCGTTCGAGGGCGACGCCGTCGGCTCCCATTCCTTGAAGCCTGCGGAAATGACCACAATCGCCTTGACTCCGGCTTTCGCGCACTCTCCCACGATGTTGGGGACGCTCGTCGCGGGAGTGCCGATCACGGCCAGCTCGGCGGGTTCCGGAATCGCGCCAATTCCCGCGTAGCATGGGCCGCCGAAGATTTCGCTGCGCCGGGGATGCACGGCCAACACACGGCCCTTGTAGCTGCCTTGTTGCAGGTTCATGAGTACCGTGCGGCCGACACTTCCTTCTCGGTCCGTCGCACCGATCACCGCAACAGACGCCGGCGAAAAAAAACTCATCATCGGAGAGTGACCAGTAATCTGAGAAACGGTAGCCATGGAATCGCTCTCAGGCTCTGGCAGAGAAGTATCTCCCTTCCTCTAATCCAATTCCAGCCTATTGGAGAAGTGACCGGCCGATTGATCGAGAATCGTTCGGAGTCGTGTGCTCAACTGCGGGGCGAGTTTTGGACTCGCGCGTAAGCCTTTGTAAACGCCGCGAGACTCAAATCTCTTGCGCCACCAAATGCAGTCTTGCGTTCCTGCCACTTCGGAAATGCGAACTGCGTCACGAATTAGAGGTGACCGCCGTCACAGCGCCAATTCTCTTATGGAAGTAAATAAGAGGCGGGGAGGATCAATTCATGAAAACCGTTGCTGCCAGACAGGTATTCGTTTCCAAGACATTCTTTTTGCTACGGATTTTTCCGAAGCAGCCGGCAATGCGATTCCTTACGTCAAGGCATTTGCAAGACATTTCGAGGCAAACTTGGTCGCGTTGCATGTCCATCCACCGGTTGTGAATCCCATGACTCCCCCCGAAACCTGGGCTGCTGACGCTGCCGCAGCCGAAGCCAGGGATCGGCTGCGCCGCGAACAATTGCTTGGTACTTTTGCGGGAATCCCCACTCAGGTGCTGATCGAAGAGGGAAGCATCCAGACTGCTCTGCAAGCCGCCATTGGAAAGTATCATACCGACCTCGTCGTCATTGGCACCCGTGGCAGGACCGGGCTCGGCAAGCTTCTCCTTGGCTCGATGGCGAAGAGATCCTGCGAACCGCCTCTTACCCGGTGCTCGCCGTGGGGCCGCATCCCGATCCATCGCGGGAGTCGAACGGCCAAATTCGCGAAATTTTGTATGCCACGGATTTTGCCTCGCCATCCTCAAAACCGGCCGCTTACGCGGTTTCTTTGGCGGAGGAGTTTCAGGCGCGCCTGGTGCTGCTGCACGTTATTCCTCGCCAGGAGGCCAATGATTTGGTGATGGCCTCAGATGTTGTCGAGCCGGCGAGAGCACTGCTTGAGAAACTTGTTCCTGCCGATGCCACCGCTTGGTGCAAGCCGGAATACTTTGTCGAAGTGGGCAATCCGGCCGAAAGGATCCTCGAGCTTGCGCATTTGCGCCAACCGGATCTGATCATCTTGGGAGTGAAGGCGGGAGGTGGCGTGCCAGGAGCAGCGACTCATTTGCCATTCGCAACGGTGCACAAGGTTGTTTCGCAGGCGTCATCCCCGGTGTTGACTGTTCGCAACTGACCACCGCATTGGCGGCGGGACCGAGGAATATTGCTTCCTACTGAAGATGTGTGCGGCATCACACTACGAACCGCAGCATAAAGATGCTGCGGCGCCATCTGTGATGATTTAGGTGGCACGCATTCCATGGCCATAAACCCAGCCCGCGGACAAGCGCGGCGGAGACTATCCTCACGCAAGACCAAACTATGCGAGTTCGTCAGTAGAGCAGGGAATTGAATTCAGTGTCAAGTCGTCGAAGGAAGTTTCCGGTGTCACTTCCGGTAACTCCTCGAAAAAATGGCGGGGACGACGAGACTCGAACTCGCGACCTCTGCCGT
>CAWKOM010000025.1:0-13107 GCA_963851235.1 uncultured Acidobacteriota bacterium | reverse complement strand
GCTTTAAGCATATCACCGTGCTCGCCAGTCTCGGCGCTAAAGTCGAAACCAACTGCGGCGCCGCCGGATTGGCGTTCAAGATAGAACAGGACCTCGGCGAATAGCGCTCGAGGTCCTGCCTTAACTTTGCATCCGGGTAAAACCCACAGGCTAGAAGCCTGCGCTACTAAACCCAACGGCAATCGTGACTACTTGTTTGAATTCTTTGCTGATTCGTTGTGTGGTGCGTTCTTCTGCAACACGCGGACGAGATGCTGTCCGGATTCCGGAATCGAGGCCTTGCCGCCCAGCACGATTTCCCTGGCTGTGATCTTGCGGCCATAGACATCGGCGCTGGCGTCATTGTCGGGGCGAAGCGTGGAACCTTCGAGGGAGATGCCGGCAAACAGACCGCGTGAGCGGGAGTAGCTCAGGATTTCCGCGCGCAGGTAGGCATCGGTGTCCGCGGAAGCGTCGCGGCCCTTGGGGCCGGCCGCCGCGGAAAGATCGGCGCCGAGTTTAACTTTGCTGTCCAGAATGGAGGACGCGCCCCTCTCGTTCATGACGAGGAGGACGAGATCGGTCGCTTCGCCGCCGAGTTGAAATCCAACGCTGCCGCCTTCGAGTGCATACATCGCCGGAGAACCCCAGGGGCCTTTGAAATGTTCCCCTGTCCGGCAAACCATTGCTCCGCGGCCGTAGCTGCCGCCGACAACGAATGCAGCCTTTAGAACGGATGGAAAAACAATGATGCATTCCGCTTTTTCGAGCAGTTCTTGCGGGATGTTGTCGGGGACGTCCATCACTTCCTGCAAAACGGTTCCGGAATTTTCCAAACGTTCTTGTTCCTTGTTCGCGGCGAACGCCGAACTCGCAACAAACAAAATGCAGACACCAAGAGTCAATTTACGAAACATCGGAAACCTCCACTATCATCTTTCTAGTTGATGAACTTCGATTGGTACTAAACTTTTCCTGAAGCGCTTTCGATCGTGATTTCGGCTGGGCAACAAGCACTCTAGAATCTTTTCTGACAACTACTTCGGCCGGCTTGGCTACGCCTTTTGTTTCGCGCCGATGACGAGCAGTGCAGCTCCACCCAGCAAAGCCAATCCGCCGACGATTGGCGGAAGAGGGACGCGCTCGGTATCGTCTCTTGTGGCGTGAATCGGGCCCACGTCGAAAACTTTTTCCTGGCGCGTATAGCTGAACCCCTGGTAGACGAGGGCAAAAACTCCCAGAACGGCAAGCAGAATTCCCAGCACAGTGATTGATTTCATTTGTTCGTCTCCGCAATCCAGATATTGTTTTTTGGCTCTGGATGAAACCTGCATTCCCCTGGCAACGATCCTAGGCGATACGGACTCCTCCGTCTGTTCACTTGTGCACAGTCCCTGCTGGGGGACGTCTTCGCGGTTCAGGCTAGAGGCTTCGCGTAAACTGCGATCAGACGGCGGGAAAATGCGATCATGTTCCTCGACGCGGGTCCGGCCCAGATTGCCAACTGCACGCTGGCGCACCAGACAAGGAGCGCACCGAGTCCTACCAAAGCCAGAAAAAAGAAAGCCACGACTAAATAAGGTCAGTGCGGCCAGAAGTTCGCGGACGTAGTACGAGTACAGACCAAGCCCCACGATCGTCACGATCAGTCCACACGTGTAGTCTCTAATCTTGATTTCACGCAATGAGTCCCCTTGTGTCGTTCGACTTGTACCTATGATTTCGCCCAAACGGGCTGGGCGGCCCAATCCCGGATCTTTCTGGCCCGGGATACATTTCGGGGGACAAGTTGCACCTGCAGCCTGCCCCCCTTTTGAAACTGATCAAGCGCTGAAGTTAGACAAATACGCGGGACATCGATTTATGCTTTCAGCCGTTTCGCTCTGTCGCGTTCCCCAATTTTACCGACGAGGGGAAAGCGGCAACTCTTGCATGGCGGCTGGACCGGCCCCAACGACATTTCCAATCACCTCTCCGGATACGATGAGTTCGACGCGGCGATTCTGCTGCCGCCCTCCCGCCGTATCGTTGGAAGCGACTGGCTGCGTCTTGCCAAATCCGTGCGCAGTCATAGACGCCGCAGGAATGCCTTGCGTGGCCGAGGTAGTCTCGCACCGAACCGGCGCGATTTTCCGAGAGTGTCTGATTGTAAGAGTCTCCGCCCACGCTATCGGTGTTGCCCTCGATGGCAAGCGCCAGTGTGGGGTAGGCGAGGACGATGCCGGAAATCTTGGCTAGCTTCTCGCGCGCGGCCGGGCGAAGCGTGAACTTGGCCGAATCGAAAAGCACGTCGGACATATTGACGACGAGGCCGCGAGCGGTGTCTCGCGTCTCCAGGATGGCGTTGAATTGTATCAGCAGGCGGGCGCGAAGTTCTTCACGGTCGCGAACGGCTTGCTGAAGCTGTTGATCCGAGTTCGCGGCGGCGAGGCGGCTTCTTGCCGATTCCGTCTCCGCGTCTCTTTGATGCTGTTGCGCATCGACGGTGGCCTGATTGGCGTCCGTAGCGGCGAGGCGGCTTCTTGCCGATTCCGTCTCCGCGTCTCTTTGGTGTTGTTGCGCATCGGCGGTGGCTTGATTGGCATCAGCAGCGGAGGCGCGATTCCGGTCGGAATCCGCTTGGGCATCCAGTTTTTGTTGCTGTGCTGCGGCGTTGTCCCGTTCGGCTTGCGCTTGGCCGGCTGCGGCGTTGCGAGCTGAATCCTGGGCATCGCGAGTCTTACCTTCGGCGTTCTCCTGTGCGCGAACTGCATCGGCGGTTTCCGCCTCGGCGCTGCGCTTTCCAGCATTCGCTGAAGCTACGCGATTTGCGTCCGCAGTGCGGCCCGCTGCTTCGCGCTCCTCGTCAATGTGCTTGACAGCGATCTCGCGGGCATCTTCCGCTGTCTGCACGACGAGACGCGAAGTGGAACTGAGCCTCTTCTTGTCGACGCTGTGGCGGATGGCCATGTCATCGGCCTGCTTCATCTGGCCGGCTGCATTGGCATAACTGGACGTCGCATAGTTTTCGGCTCCCGCGGACTGAGCGATACGCAGAGCATTGCGCGCCTCGAAAAATTCGAGCGGCAACTTGGAGTTCAAAATCACGGGGTCAAATTTATAGCCTGTGGGAATGTAGCCGCCGCGATCGATCAGTTCATATTTGGCATCCACCACCTCGGTGGTGCCGACGGTGTCCGGGCGAATTGCATTTTCCATTACGACTACGTTGCTGGGGCGCCGCACCGCATAATAAGGTTCCGCGGTCACGATCATGGCGAACGCTTGAAGGTCCGTCGTCACGTCGAGCTTGCTTCGGTCGTTGTTGCCGATCAGGACTTCACCCAGGTTCACGGGACGACCTTCCGGCGAAATCGCCCACATGACGTAGGTCAGATACTCCCCTCCAAACGTCGTGGGTTTCTGCATATTCGAAAACTCAACTTTGATTTCCATGGCTCCGCGATGGCTGTCTACTTTTGCTTCGCCCTTGGCGCCGGCCATTAGATCGGTGCCTTCGAAATCGATCTTGGTGGAACCGCTGCGGTGCGCATATTTCACGGCCTTCACCGTTCGATCCACGAGAATCATCTGATACATGGATGTCTGATCCGCTCGAATTGCCGCGGCCTGCGAGACTTGTGGAACTCCTCCGGAACGGCTCGAAGGGGCCAATAGGGCGAAGGAAGCAATCAATGCTCCCCAAACGATACTTTGCTTGACCAAATTCTTTTTCATAAGAGATCTCCTGTAACGAAAAGCCGTGCAGTGCGCGCTGAAGGGTGATTTCAGACTTTCTTCCGCCCTTCATTTCGCGACATATTTCCTAATTGGAATTTCTTTTTGAACCAGAATGAGCCTGACGGGTGCGAGCCGCGCTTGACACACGCACCCGTTCACTTTTTGCGAGTTGCGTAATGTATGTGCTAGTCGCGGTCAGGATGGGAATGACGCCAATTCCAATAATTGGACTGCTCTCTCTTCGATGACTTCGAGAACTCGTGGTCTTTTTTGTGATTGTTGGTCAGGTAGATTCCCCACGCGTGATTCTCGTGATCGTCCCAGTTGTGGTAGTCCTTGTGGTGGGAATCGTAGACCCGGACCTGAACGCCGTCGTCATTTGGTCCGGGGAGTAGCCATAATTGTCACTGGTGTGGCAATGGCTGCAGCCAAGATCATCGTGCCGATGAAGCGGTGTGAAAAACGCATATTCTTTTCCTCCAAGCTTGCTTTGCGATCTCAATGTTGGTTCGGCAGAAATGCAGGCAACTTCATGGGGCCCTCAGTAATAGTTTCTGTCGTCCACAAACTTGATATCGGTGGGAGCATCATGGGGGTGTGGAAGGCGGGAGTCTGTGCTCTTTTGCACGTATTCCCAAGATTCCGGTTTCTCGTGCGCTAAGGAGCAAAACGAATGAGGGAGGCGCCATACCTGTCCCACGCATCGATACAGTAGAGAACCAGACCCGGAAAGGGCGTCTCAGAATGAAACTGGGTGATGTCGATGAGCTCTGGAGTGCGTCACGGGCTATTTGCCTTTGCCGTTGGGACGAGTTCCGTTCGATCCCTCAGGCTTCGCAACGTTCCAGACGTACAGGAAATTTTCGTCCGTGGCCGTCGCGACAGAGCGGCTGGATTTTCGTGTAGCGCGGTTTAACGCGGAACGCACGTTCTCCTTTGTATCTCCGAGATCGGCCAACGGGACCTTGAAGGCGACGCCTTCTCCAAGGTCGTCGAGGTCGCGCAGAATCGCGGTAACGATCTTCTTGTGCTTCCCGTTTCGCGATCGAGGAACGTCCACCATGGCCATGGTCTTGAAATGAGGTATCGCTGGGTTGGTTTTCATGAGAACTTTCTAAGCTACGCCAAACATATAACTACACTCGCGCAATCATACGCATTCTGAGAGTAAAGTACAACTAAATTCGAAAAGCTAACGCCAGCCCTTTGCACTTCGACTCGATAACGCAGGCCGCGCATTGGTCACGCCGCGTGCCACCGAAATACCGTTGAATGGCCCGCTGTCGCCATTCGCGGAATTGTTAAAGATTTTCCCCGTATCACTTGAAGGTTGCTACGGTGTGTCGAGGGAGAACGATCGATGAGAAAAAAGCGAATACATTTCGAGCAAGTTCCCGTCGCGGTGGTTGAGAAGATTCTCGAAAAGCAGAACTCCTTGGTCACACCCGACGGCGATCGCAACCATATGGTTAGGAAATCAAAAAGAGCTGCAAGCGGGGCGGGCGAGTTGACCAGGAAAGTAGAGGTCTTAGTACCATGAACTCAACCAAAAAACCGAAAAACTCGCTGCCCGCCAACTTCAATGTCCAAACCTTCCTGGAATCCGCGGGAGTGGCAAGAACCATAGTGGAATTCCAGGCGAAGGACACCATCTTCTCCCAGGGAGACGTGGGCAAGGATGTCATGTATATCCAAAAAGGCACGGTAAAGCTCTCCGTCGTTTCAAAGACCGGTAAAGAGGCCGTCGTAGCAATGCTGAAACCTGGCAGCTTCGTCGGCGAGGGCTCGCTGGCCGGGCAGCCATTGCGCATCGCAACGGCAACGGCAGCTACACCTGTCGTATTGCTCGTAATCGGCCTGACTGAAATGATCCGCGTGCTCCATGTGGAACACGCGTTCTCGGATCGCTTTATCGCCTATATGGTGGAACGTAATATCCGGATTGAAGAAGACTTGATCGATCAACTTTTCAATTCCAGCGAGAAACGGCTGGCGCGAACTCTCCTATTGCTGGCGCGGTACGGCAATCACGAAAAACCGCAGTTCGTGCTTCCCAAGGTATCGCAAGAGACGCTGGCGGAAATGGTCGGCACCACGCGGTCACGCGTCAATTTTTTCATGAACAAATTCAAGAAGTTGGGATTCATCAATTACGATGGCGGGCTCCATGTGAACGATTCATTGCTTAGCGTGGTCCTGCACGACTAGGGGACTGGACCCTTCAGAGGAAGCGTTCGCCAAACTTCCAAGTCCCTTCTTGTTCTTGTTACCTCGCCAAAAGTAGAAAACCACGGTCGCAGTGGTCATCAGCGCCAAATAGGATTGCCACCGCGGCGGGGTGTCCGTGTTCCGCGATGAACGCGATGATTTGCCGCCCATAACGCGCGGCCAAATAAGCCAGGATCATGTATCTGGAGATTCGGCCGAGTGTGAGCGCCGCCAGGAATTTTCTTGGCGGATATTGCATGGCGCCTGCCGCAAGCAGAAATGGAACCATGGGCACTGGGGGCGGCAGTAAAGCAGGGATGGCAATCGCGGCGAAGCCCCATCGTCCGAAGATCTTGCAAACTTTGTTCACTTTTCTGCGCGAGAATCTGCGGTCGAGCGCTTCTTTCCCGCCTTTGCGAGCGAGCCGGTAGGTCAGAAAACCGCCGGCCACCGAACCTGCCGCCGCCATCAAACCGTAATAAAGCCAAAACTGTTCCTGCCGCGAGGACAAGACAATCGCCGCCACGTCCAGGATTCCCGGAAGTGGAATGAGGGAATTATCCAGAAGGCCGAGGGGAATCAGACCTATGCCGCCGAGGTGAAAAAGCCACCGCCGCATACTTCGCGCCGCCATCGGCAGCACGGCCGCGATTATGTGTGCGGTGATCATCTCTTCTCTCTGGTGTTCAAAACCGGCGCGCGGTTTCGCTTGCAGCTCCTGGCGAAGCCTTCCGTGTTAGATCCCGAGGACTTTCTCCACCTGGCCGATTTTCTTTTGGACCTTTCCACCAAGCTTTTCGCCTTGGCCCTCTGCTTCCAGGTTGGGATTGTTTGTCGCCCTTCCAATTTTTGCCTTCACTTTACCCTTCACTTCGTGAAACTTGCCTTTGGCTTTGTCCTTCGTGCTTTGTTTCATGAATGGTTTCTCCTTTCGTGCAATTTGACCTGCACAGCGGGGCAACGAGCTGTCCGTCGCCGGACATCCACAAATACCATCGGGTTCAGTGCGATGCGAGCGAGGTCAACGTAGCCCGCCGACCAGGTACACGACCAACAAGATGAGCAGAACCGTTCCGACGACTCCCAGGCCACCGCCTCTCCCCCATCTGGAGTAGCCGTAATAGCCGCCGCCTCCGCCGAACAACAGCACCAGAAGAATAATTAGCAGTAACATCGAAACTCTCCCTTCCATTTGCAAAAATCAAGTGTCGAGCCCGCCAAGAGATTGTCAACGTCTTGCCGACGCTTTTTTCCACACCTATCTCGAGTCGATCGACATGCAGGCGCGCAATTGGCGGAACGATTGATGGCCTTGGCGGCCGCTTCAATTCACCCGGTTTTCCGCGGCGAGTGACGACTTCTTCGACGGCTAGAATCAAATCCTTTCGGATATCCATCTCCCATCCAGGCTGAATACGCACGCGCACATCGGTCACAGATTCGCCAACAATGTGGCAAGGCATTGGGACAGGATATTGGCGGATAACGACGAGCATAACCACCGGTTTACCGAACCAGGAAGAATATACGGGCGAAAAGCCCTCCGTTCCATTAGCGATCACGTTGAACATCCTCCTCTCTGGGGGTTGACTCCACAGGATGCACAAGTACTTCTAGCGCGGCCGCAATCGAAAATCTGTCCAAATTTGAACAGATATCTCCGGGGCATCCTGACACTCGAGCCGGCTTTCGCCTGCTCTCGACGGCGATTGGCGGCCAGACTGAGCCGCTCCCGCAGGCCCGTGCGGAAAAGCGGCGGGCGCTATGAGCGCCACACGATAAGTAGGCGTTGAATGAGGTGGGCTAACTAGCACTCGGGACAATGTCGCTGTATTTCCCTGCTTGGGTCAGCATGCTTTCTTCAGTACCTTCATCTCGTAGAGCGCGCGATCCGCTGCCTGAAACAAGGTATCGATGGTTGCACCATCTTCCGGATAAACCGCCATGCCAACGCTCACGGAAAGCAGAGGCTCCTCGCGATCGCTGCTCAATCGTTCGCAGATCCGTTTCCTGACGAGCGCGGCATCTTTTGCGCCGGTCTCCGGAAGGACAATCGCAAACTCGTCGCCTCCATACCGCGCGGCCGTATCGATCGAGCGGCAGGAAAAACGGAAAATATCGGCCAGGCGGCAGAGCGCCCGATTGCCGGCCAGATGGCCATAGCGGTCGTTGATCTGCTTCATCCCGTCCAAATCAAACATGAGCACAGCAAAGGCCCGCGAGGTGCGATCCGAGCGCTTGATCTCGGATTCGAGTTCCTCGCTCAGTCTGCGGTAGTTTGCCAGGCCGGTCAGGGCGTCGGTCGCAGCCAGATGGCGGAGATGATCTTCCGAAGCGCGTTGTGCGGTGACGTCCTCGGCGATGATCTCGCAGCCCTCCGGCGATCCTTCCTCAGTGCCTACTTGCCGGCCGCTGAGCCGGACCTTCATGGGCGTCCCGTCCTTGCGCTTCCATTCGACTTCGACCAGGTCGATGTGGCCCGATCTCCGGTAGGGCTCAAACAATTGCGCGCGCTCGATTGGGTCGCGGATGATGTCGGTGGCCAGGTTGGCAGCCTTCAAATCTTCTTTCGAGCCATAACCGAGCATCGTCACCAGCGCCTCATTCACCTCGAGAAACTTGCCATCCACGTCAAACCGGCAGATGCCGTAGGTGGGATTTTCGAGCAGAGCGCGATAGTGCGCTTCCGAGTGCCGTAACGCCCTCTCCACCCGGTCTTGTTCCCCGCGCTGGGCCCTTCGTTCCACGGCCACCGCTACGGCAAGCGGCAGGCGTACCAGGCGTGCTTTGTCCACGCAATCGGACGCGCCATTCCTCATGAATTCGTCCACAAGTTCCGTTTCCAAGGTCTTGGTTACGAGGATGAATGGAATTTCCTGGTCCTGTTCTTGCAAGAGGGCCAGCGCCTGCAGCCCCGTCCAATCCGCCGCATCCGTATCCGCCAGGACAACGTCGTAGCGTTCCTTCTGCAGCCGCTCGAGGAAATCTGCCCGCGTTTTGACCACATCCGCCGAAATGGCAAATTGCGCCTTCTTCAGCTCTTGCAGGTAAAGTTCCACATCGGCCAAATCGTCGTCCACAATCAGGGCGCGAATCATTCGCCGTCTGTGGGCCGGAAGGCTTTGTTGAGCTGGACCCCCGTGATCTTGCTGTGTTTCCTTCTGGGCTATAATGTTGCATGTGATTACTCCCGCATAGTTCATCCGCACCAGCCAAGTATTTTTCCGCCCAGCGAAAGGAACGCTTGGTGATGCTCTACACTGAACTTTAGGTCGCCAAGAAATCGGCCACTGTTCAAAACGGAACAATCAATGACAATGTGTTTATTCAGATAACAGAAAAGAACGGATTGGGCGGGCGACGTGCAGTGAAAATTAGGATATTGATTACGGCGTTTGAATCGTTCGATGTTTCCGGTGGCAGGTCCGCCCGTATCAGAGCCTCCGCTTGTTTCCACACATTGGGATCACATTCGATCTGGGTGTGAGTCTTCACCAGGATGCGGTCATACCAGGGATACTCGTTGCAGGCATACGGGCTGGCTTTGTACTCGAATCGAAAATTCCCGATGATCTTTGTGCGCGACGGATCGGCGGCGCGAATGGCGCGCTGGCCGTGTACAAATCCATCCGGCTGATAGAAATTGGCGGCCTGGGCCACGTTTGCGGGGATGACCGCATCGTTTTGGTGAAACTTGGAGACGCTATCCACTTGAATGGTGAGGAGCACGGGGATGCCATCGTTTTGCAATTCGCGCGCAACGGTGATGGCTTCCGAAGCGCCCCAGCTATGGCCGTACAGAATGATGCGCGCGCTCTGCTTTTCAGCCGGGTGTCAGAGTTCCATCGTGATTCGTGTCCAGCAAGCTCAGGATTTTCTTTCGCGCATTTTCTCCGTGGTAGCTCTCGAAAGTCTCCACGTCCACGCCCGAAGGGTAGGCCTTGCGCAGGCGCGCCGCGAGCTGCACTTCGCTGTGGACGGGATCATCGTGCCGGATGAACCCGCCGACGAAGCCGATGACGATGACGGGCGGCATCGTGCTTGCGGCCGTTGCGGGGACGGAAGGATTGCGGGCTCCAAGCGGAGGCCGCGCCCCTTGTGCCGGGACAGCCTGGCTAAGCACAAGAATGGCTACGAGCGAAAAGATAGAAGCGCAAATCGAAGCATGAATTTGACGAAATGAAATCGCGTTCCTCATAGGAGATGTGTATTCCCGCAAAGCGTTGTCACTATTCCAGTATCTCACTCACTCGCTGGAATGGCAGTAGTGAACTACGTGTTCGCCGGCGTGGCGCTCCTCGTCTCAGGTGCAGGTACGCAACGCTGCGGGGGACGTTCGCAACATTCGTACCCTGAGCCGCCGGCTGCAATGGATCCGGCGATATCAGAGGCGGCCGAGAAGCAGGAGAATGACAACGATGACGAGAGCGAGCCCCAGTCCGCCAGTGGGTCGCATAACCCCACTCCCTGCTATGCGGCCATCGCGGTAGCGCGCCCAAGAGCGCAAGAATTAAAACTACAAGTCAATATTGTCCCAAGCATGGTTCGCTCCTTCGTTCCAGTTTGCAGCCAGAGGAATTCCGGCAACCGCTATCTTGCCGCTTCCGTAATTCATTCGCGCCGGCTTATGACCCAATGCGAATATTGGAGAAGGAATGGAAAAGTCCGAAAACGTTGAGGAGCCACAAGACTACGCCGATCACCACGACGGCATTCAGGATCGACTTGATCGTTCCTTGCATCGGGATGAAGTTATTGACCAGCCACAGCAAAACACCCACTACGATCAGAACCATCAGTAATTGAAGTAAAGGCATCGACTGTTACCTCCTTATTTTCTGGGCCGCAATTCGGCCTGATCCGAGGAGTTGCGCGAACTTCCTTGTTATCCGAGAACTGTTATCGCCGGCTGGAGTGCAATGGAATCCGCTATGTCCGGTGTTGTTTCGGCAGAAGAGTGTGGGGCATTTTGCGCCTCGGTCGTTTTGCTGTCCCCCACGCAAGCGCATCCTAGAAGCATCGAAGACGAATGTCTGTTCACTTATGAACACCTTCGCATTTCAATTCGCCACCGGGGACGCCATTCTGCGATTGCACATAACTTTCCGAAATGTTCAAAAGGGATACAGCAAACACGCTCTCATGAGTTCAAGCTGCAGCCGAGGAAATATTTATGAAACGAGTTAAAGTTGATCGGCACAGCAGTTCTGTTATTACTTTTCGGAACCACCACTCTCGGGTACGCAAAGCAGGAACAAAAAGAAGAAAAGCAGGACAGGCCGGAAAAACAAGCCGAGCCCGCGCAACAGAGAGGCCAGCAGCAAGAGCAGAAACCGGCCCCTCAACAGCGCGCACAACAGCAACAAGAGAAGCCGGCCCCTCAGCAACATGCGCAGCAACAGAACGGCCAACAGCGAGCAACAGCAGCAGAAGCAGCCACTCAGCAGCATGCCCAACAGCAACAGGAGAAGCCAGAACCACCAGCAGCAATGCCCAGCAACAACAGCAGAAGCCGAACACTCAGCAGCACGCCCAGCAGCAACAAGAGAAGCCAGACCCTCAGCAGCACGCCCAGCAGCAACAGCAAAACAAGAACAACCAGCAAATTACGCAGCGGCAGTCCAATCAACCTGTCCAGCAACAGCGCACACAGCAACAGCAGATTGCGCAGCAAGGCGAACAGCGAGGCGATTGGCAGCAGCGCCGCGCCCACAGCTTTGATACCGAGCACCGCACATGGCAGCAACGCGGCGGCTATAACGGCTACCGCATTCCTGACGTCTATTTCAGCAGCTACTATGGTTCAGGTCACTCGTTCCGCGTCTACGGCCTCCCCTTTATGGAGGTTGGCGGGTTTCCGCGTTTCCAGTACGGCGGCTATTGGTTCAGTGTCGTTGATCCGTATCCGGAATTCTGGGGAGCCGACTGGTACCAAACCGACGACGTTTACGTCGTGTACGTCGATAACGGCTATTACTTGTACGACAGCAGGTATCCCGGCCGCCCCGGGGTTGCCATCAGCATTTCGCTTTAAGCATTCTTTAGAGCGACACGGTCGTCCCCAAGAGAAGCGCCCAGCTCCATGGAACAGGGAAGTGTCTGTGGAGCTTGGCGCGCTTCTTTCTCCCGAGCTCTCGGCGTCAGTGTATAGAGACGAGCGCCCTCCAGTTTTTCAATCCGCTCTACACGAGCAAGGAAAATTGTTCGCGGACTTCCCGTGCAGCATATTGATCGCAACAAGCAATTTTTCTCCCGGCATTGGAATATTCGCATTTTGGTCCAATCCATGTGCTGTATTGAACAGACGTGTAATTATCAAAACGCTATAAAGATCACAGCTCCTCCTGCCAGCCAGAATCTGGTCAAAGGCGGATCTCCCTAAAGCGGAACAATGAGTTGGTCCAAAACAACGACGGCCGCGTTGCCGAAGCGCCCCGATTTCTGTGTGGCGATCAAATTCGTAGAACCGAAACAAGAGACGTGTGATGAATCGATCTACTAGAGGGAGTTCAAATATGAAAACATTCAAAGTTGTTGCACTACTGTGTTCTTTTGCCCTGGTCGCCCTGGCATTCGCAGCGAATGTCAAGGCCGATACATTTGACAAGAAAACGGTGATCACGTTCAGCGCCCCTTTTGAAGTTCCGGGCGTGGATGCTCAGATCCTTCCGGCCGGCACGTATGTGTTCAAGGTGTTTGAATCCTTCGGCGACCGGAACATCGTCCAAATTTTCAACGCGGACGAAACGCATCTCTTTACGACGATTCTTGCCATCAACAACTTTCGTCTGAAACCGACGGAAAAAACGGTAATGACGTTCAAGGAACGAGGCGAAGGCCAGCCGGAAGCGATTAAGGCCTGGTTCTATCCCGACAACGCCTTCGGACAGGAATTCGTTTACTCGAAGAAGCGCGCGTTGGAACTGGCAAAGATCGTCAACGAACCCGTCCTCGCGATGCCGATCGAAACGAATACGGTACCGCCCGCGGAAGTTTTGAAAAGCATAAAACTCGAAGCGATACAACCAACTGGTGAAGAGGTTCCCGTAACTGCAGTCGTCGAGGCTCCGCCGCAGCAGGTCGCGGCCCCTGCGCAGCACCCGTAGCGGCGCCCGCCGAGAAGACGGAAATCGCACAGGCCTTGCCCCACACAGCCAGCTCCTTGCCGCTCGCTGGGCTGATTGGACTGCTTTCGCTGTG
>CAWKOM010000024.1:0-56652 GCA_963851235.1 uncultured Acidobacteriota bacterium | reverse complement strand
TTCAGATCCTAAAGCTGCTGGCGGAGGCGAACAAACAGGTCGCGGCCGCTCTCGACGTGAGCGTCAGCACCGTGGAAGCTCATCGAGCCAGCCTCATGTGCAAAATTGACATGGCTGCCGACAGAGGTGTACGATCAACAGGTTCGGCATAACTCGGGAGCGCTAGGAAAGAGCCAATACCTCCCTCGTCGTCGCCAGAGATGTCCCCCAACACTGCGGTACCTGCAACCGCTGTTTACGAGCAACTAGCGCGGATAGTGAATAGCCCGAGGCTCGTTTCCTCAGCTCGGCTGTGCCGGTTCCTCACCCATATCGTGAATCGGACAATTCGGGGAGATCTCGACGGTTTCAAAGAGTTCTCAATCGCAGTGGAGGTCTTCGACCGTAGTTCCAAGTACGATCCGAACATCGACGCCATTGTCCGGGTTGAGGCTCGCCGCCTTAGAGCGAAGTTGAAGGAATATTATGAAGGCCCAGGGAGAAATGACCCCGTCCTGATTGGACTGCGGCCCGGCAGCTACGTCCCCACCTTTCGCTGGCTGGATACCGAGTCACGGAATCAGCGGGAGGAAATCGGCACTGCAATCCAAGCGGGCGCTGCGTCCGTTGCCGTACTGCCGTTCGTGAACATGAGTCCGGATCCGGAGCTAGAGTACTTTTGCGACGGGATCACCGAAGAAATCATTAACTCGCTCACGCGTATTGCGGGATTGAAAGTGATCGCGCGGTCGTCGGCGTTCCAGTTGAAGGGCATGTCCGTGGATGTGCGCGAGGTGGGCCGGCGCCTCGATGCAGATCTCGTTATTGAAGGAAGCGTCAGGAAGGCGGGCGACCAATTGAGGATCACTGTGCATGCGATTCACGCTGGATCACGCCATGACATCTGGTCGGAGATCTGCGAACCGAAGGATGTTTTTGCAATTCAGGAAGAGATCGCGCAATCCGTTGTCGGCTTGCTTCGTCTTCATATGCCAGAGCCGCGGGCGGGAGTGCGTGCCTATCGTAATCTCGAGGCATATACGAAGTACCTGAAAGCTCGGGTCCTATACTTGCAACAGTCTCCTGAAACGTTGCGGGCTGCACTAAAGCTGCTACGCGAACTGATTGAAGCATTTCCCGAGTACGCTCTTGCCCACAGCGGCATAGCTGCCGTGCACTGCTTTCTCGCCCTGTTTGGCGTCGTTTCCGGGCGTGACGTCTATTCCGAAGAAAGGCGACCCCGCTGAGCGCGGCTATGCTCTCGATCCTGAATTGGCAGACACTTGTACGGTGCTCGCGGCAGTTCGTTCGGCCTTTGAACGTCGGTGGAACGAGACACAGGCGCTATGCGAGCGCGCGCTGAAAGTACAACCTGGGTCTGACGTAGCTTACATTGTTCGTGGAATGGCCTGGCTTAGTGAGGGCAAGATCAACGAAGCGGAGTCGGCGCTCCGCCGCCAGAGCGAACTCGATCCCCTTACCCCGGGCAACTGCGCACGGCTGGCTTATCTTTATTACGTGAAAGGTGATTACCGATCAGCCGAAGAGCATCTGCAGAAATCTTTTGACTTGGACCGCGATTACCCGGAAGCGCGATTTTACACCGGTCTTTTGCACTTCCAGAAGGAGAATTTTGAGCGGGTCATACAGTGTCTCTCCGGCTCGGACTTCCCGTTGGATATCGGGCTCCTCGCGGCCGCCTACGCCCGAAAAGGTAGCGGTGCGCTAGCCCTGGAGTCCATTGAAAAGCTTAGTCGATTGGCAGAGACCCAATACCTGACCCCGCTGGCGGAAGCTTTCGCCCGGACCGGAATGGAACAAACCGATCTTGCATTCCAGCGACTGGATGAAGCGATCGACCAACAGACCACTTGGGTCAACATGCTCCTTGTCGAGCCGTTTTTTGCGCCCCTTCGCAGCGACTACCGGTTCACCGGACTCTTGAAGAAGCTGAATCTCGTGCACTAGCAATCGATCGTGCCTCGGAGTTCAGTTCTCTCGTTGGCAAGGGCTCTCTAAGGCTCCTTTGATTGCCCTTCGGCATTGCGCCCCCCGACGCACGTTATATTTTCGCCAGCCCACGTTAGAAACATCCCACGAGGTTACCAGGTTCGAGAACACCCAGTTCACAACGAAACGTAAGCTTACGGACGGCTTACGGCCCATTACTGCCACCGAATCCCGCGACTGATGTAGGATTTCCCTTTCATGCATCTGTGGCGCGCAAGTACCAGCACGCAGCACACAGTTCAATGAGGTGGTTGCGTGCGCGATCCGGACAGAATTAGGAAACCCTCACAGCCCGGACGAATTCGAACGGGAAGTGGCAGCCGCTAAAGAACAAATTGAGAACGCAACGGCCGAGCATTTAAGCATCATTGCCGAGTTGAAGGCGACCGTCGAGCAACTTGACGCCGCGAACGAGCGATTAAGGGTCTTGAATGAGGCATATCGGCGCTCCCAGGACGAACTGGCCGAGACGAACGCAGAACTGCGGAGAACGAACAGCGATCTGATAGCTCTGTTAAACGTTGTGAACATCCCCGTCGTCCTTGTCGGAACAGATTTGTGCATCAGGCGATTTACGGATGCGGCGGCAAGTGTGCTACAGGTAACCTCGGCGGAACTGGGAAAGCCAGTGATGGAAAGCTACCCAGAGATTCATCTGCCGAATGCGCATCAATTAGTTGCCAGTGTAATCGCTACACTCGAGCCGTATGAAACGAAAGTGCGAGGTTCCGATGGGAAGAAGCATATACTAAGGATCAGCCCCTACCGTGATCTAGATAACAAAATTTGTGTCTCACTCGTCTTGTTTGATCCAAGACGAAGCGGCTAACCGAGCCAAAAGCAATCGGAGTGTGGTCTAATAGTTGCGATCAAGGCATAGCGGCCCATGCACTCCGGACACCCCGAGGGACGAATTTCGTTGGGCGAGTTGACTCAAGCGCGGAAGCGTTTACAGGAAAGTTTGGGCGAACTTCACCTTCAGAGGCATCGTCTCAAGAAACAGAACGCGGTCAACGTCGCCGGCACTGAACTTAGTGCGATGGTCTTTGATCATCCGGTAAGGCTGCATGACGTAGGAGCGAATCTGGCTTCCGAAAGAGATCTCGAGTTTGCTCTCATCCAATTTATCCGTGTGGGCCTGGCGCTTTTGCACCTCGAGATCGTAAAGCCTGGAGCGCAACATTTTCATAGCCATTTCGCGATTTTTGCCCTGGCTGCGCTGAGCTTGGCAGCCAACGACAATGTTGGTCGGGATATGGGTTATGCGGACGGCGGTCTCGACTTTGTTTACGTTCTGGCCGCCCTTACCACCGGATCGGAAAGTGTCGACGCGCAAATCCTCGGGACGAATGTTGATTTCGATGCGGTCGTCAATCTCGGGAATCACAAAGACAGAAGCGAACGAGGTGTGGCGGCGCGCCGCTTGATCGAAGGGCGAAATGCGCACGAGGCGATGAACGCCCGTCTCTCCGGCAAGCAAACCGTAGGCGTTCTCTCCGGCGAACTGGATAGTGGCGGACTTGATGCCCGCTTCTTCGCCGGGCGTCTCATCCAGCAGGGTGGCGTTCATGCCTTTGCGTTCCGCCCAGCGCAGGTACATGCGCAGGAGCATCGAGGCCCAATCCTGCGACTCGGTGCCGCCGGCGCCGGGCTTGATGGTCATGATGGCGTTCAGGTGATCGGTCTCGCCGGAAAGAAGGGTTCTGGTTTCAAGCTCGCCAACATAACTCTCTGCAGCGGCTAGCTCGCGGTCGAGGTCTTTTAACAGATCGTTGCGTTGCTCGGCGTTGGTCTCTTCCCGCGCGAGGCTGACATACGTTTCGATGTCGCCGGAGATGGAAGCCAGCTTATCGTCCGCGGCAATCTGCTCTTCCGCGCGTTTGCGATCACGCAGGACGGCTTGCGCGGCTTCCTGGTTGCTCCAAAAATCGGGTTGAGCAACTTGAGCTTCGAGGGATTTCAGACTTTCGCGGTGTTGGGGCGCGTCAAAGATAGCTCCGCACGAGCGTGATGCGAGGCTTCAATAATTCGTAGCGGTGCTGCAGATCTTCAAGAATCATTCGGTTCGTCCGTCTTTAGAAAGATTTCCTTCTCATTGCTTACTCTGGTTGCCGGCTCCGCTACGTCCTTACTGCCATCTTTTCCCGCGGCTTCCAACCCAGGATTATTAGAATAACGGAAACCAGCACGCAGAGCCAGGCGAACCAATCGCCGAAGCGCGTGTAAATGGTTTGATGTGTGCGAAAGTCGTACGGCAAATCGGCGGCGGCACGCACGTCTCTGGGAAGCGGGCGGAAAATGCGCCCGTAAGGATCGATCGAAGCGGTAATACCGCTGTTCGTCGCGCGCACGATCCAGCGGCGATTTTCGACCGCGCGAACGCGCGCCATGCGCAGATGCTGTTCGGCGGCAGCGGAGTGCCCAAACCATCCGTCGTTCGAGATATTCACGAAAAGCTGCGCGCTGTTTGCGGCAAAGCGGCGAATCTCATCGGGATAAATCGCTTCGTAGCAAATGAAGACGCCAAACGAATACCCATTGGCAAAGCGCCCGACGGAATATTCGGTGCCCTTTCGAAATCCGCCGACTTCGCTTGAAACGTTGGAGACAACGCGGTGAATCAGTGGAAAGGGCTCGTACTCGCCGAACGGAACGAGATGCACCTTGTCGTAGGAGAATACGCGGCGGCCCTGTGCGTCAAACATCAACGCGCTATTGTACGGCGCCATGATGGTGTGCGACGTTCCGCCCGAGGAAATGGTCTCCGGCTTCCATTCGACTACGCCGACGATGAAAGGATTTCCAAATTGAGTGGCGAGGCTCGAGGCTAGATGCGCAAATTGCACATCCTGATACGAAAAAGGCGCGGGAGCTTCCGGCCACACCAGCAGATCTGGACGATGCGCGGAAGGCGCAAGGCTTAGGCGCTTGATCTCTTCCATGTCCGAAGCATGCACCGCAAACCAATCGCTCGGATATTCATCCGCCTCAGGAAAATTGACTTGCACCGCGCGCGCCGTGTGATCAGCCACGGCGTTAGGGACGAAGCGCGGCCCGACGGTCATAACGAGAAGCACAACAACCGTGGCGCTTGCCAGGATTGTCAGACGCCGTTTCGGTGTGTATGTTGTAGCCGAGTCGCACCAAGCAAGCAGCGCATTGAACGCCGCAACGGCAAACGACAACCCATAGATCCCGGTGATCGTCGTAAGCTGCACTAACGCCCCATTTGCGGCTGCCGGATACCCCAGCAAATTCCACGGGAAACTGATCTCCGGCAAGCGCGTGCGAAACATTTCCAGCAATACCCACAGGAAGGGCGTGCCAATGCAGGCCAGCGTGATGCTTCGAAGCGAAAGACGGTGGATCGCCCAAGCGACCACTCCGTTCGCGGCTCCCCACACCGATCCAATCAGCAGCAAGATTCCCCATCCACCAGCTATGGAAAGGCCGCCGTGTACAGCTAGCACCTTGGCGATCCACGGTACGGATGTCAGCACAAAACAAATACCGTGGAGAAATCCGCAGCCGAAGGCCAGAAGCGGGCGCGCCCCAAACAACACAATTACCAAGATCCCCACACACACCCACGAGTAAATGCCGAGGTAAAAGCCGGTGTAGGAAAACGAAAGCGCTGCGCCGGAAACCGCGGCAATTAACAACCTCATCCATGCTGGAGTTTCACTTCCGGGATGCGGGCGAAAATAGCCAAGCCACCGACGCTCAGGCATCAGTGCTTCACGAAGGCATTAAACCCGGCCGTCTCGAGGCCTTTCCTGGCGCTGTCGACGGCTTTCTGGTCGGCGTAGGGGCCGACCAGCACATGGTAATACCTGTCTCCGGGGAGCGTTTGCACAAAAGCCGGAAAATTCTTCTTCCGCAACGAATTGGCGAGGGCCAGCGCATCGGATTTCTTGGTAACGGCAGTCACCTGCAAGTTCACGCCACCGCCGGAGTTGAGAGGAGCTGGAGTCCCCACAGCCGTCTTTGCGGCCGCGTTCACCTGTTTCGCGACATCGGGGTTTTTCCTCGTAGCGGGCGGCTCCGGGGCGGCGACGGGCTTCAGATGATCGTCCGCCTTGTTGGAATCGCCGGCGTGATAAAACTCCCAATCGGAAGTTGGAGGCACTTCGGCACTGGGCTGCGAATCGGCAGCAGGTTTCCTCTTCGAAGGCTTCACCGCTACATCGGTCTTTGGCGAAACATCAGAATCCGGAAAGCCTCGCAGATTTGTGGCCGCGCGCACCTGTCCATCGTACTGGTTGCGCCCCATCACGAAGCCGAGCGTAAAGAACAAGCCCGAGAACAGCAGCATCAGCATGAACAAGCCAATAACGTGCCGCCCTTCGAGCACTCGCTCTCCGGCGTTCCCTCTTTTTCCCCCAGAAGCCATTCTTACTTTTTCGGCCCCCCTAATGCCTGTACCCAGCTATTAATGATATCGATGGGCAGAGGGAAAACAATCGTTGTGTTCTTCTCGACACCTATCTCCGTCAAAGTCTGCAGGTAGCGCAGCTGAATGGCGGACGATTGCGTCTCGAGAACTTTCGCGGCATCGGCAAGTTTTTGCGACGCTTCGAACTCGCCTTGGGCGTGAATTACTTTCGCGCGCCGCTCGCGTTCCGCCTCCGCTTGCTTCGCGATCGCCCGCTGCATCTGCTCCGGTATATCAACTTGTTTGACTTCCACCTTGGACACCTTGATGCCCCAAGGCTCTGTATCCTGGTCGAGGATTACCTGCAGCTTGCCGTTCACCTTGTCACGTTGGGACAAAATTTCATCGAGATCAAACTGTCCGACGATGCTCCGTAGCGTGGTCTGCGCAAGCTGTGAAGTCGCGTATTGATAGTTTTGCACCTGGGACATCGCAAGGTTCGCATCCACCACGCGAAAATAACAAACTGCGTTCACCTTCACGGAAACGTTGTCGCGCGTGATGATGTCCTGCGGGGGAACGTCCAGCGTCTCGAGCCTCAGGTTGATGCGATACAGAGTCTCGATCGGCCAGAAAACCAGGTTGATGCCCGCCCCTTTGGCCTGGGGCAACAGTCGTCCCAGCCGCAGCACCACGCCGCGTTCCCATTCTTTGATGATGTAGAGTGAATTCCAAAACCAAATTAGAAAGAACCCGACGATTACGGCCGTTCCAAGAAGACTGATCTCCATGCCTGCCCTCCTCTGCGCCAACGCATTCTACTTGTTTTCAGCGGGCGATGCTTCCTCCGGCTCAACATACAGCTTCAAGCCTTCCACGCGGCATACGCGCACCAGCTTTCCTTCCGCCACCGCTCTTGGAGAAATCGCGCCCCAGAGCTCTCCGTGAACGCGGATCATTCCTTCCTGGCCAGCAACCAGCGAGGAAGTCGTCACGCCTTCCTCGCCGACCAGCTCTTCCTTGCCCGTCGTCATTTTCCACGTGCGCGAGCGCAGCACCAGCCGCATTAGGAATACCGTGATGAGCGCAAAGGGCAAAGTCACGGCCAGCGCCACTCCCAGGCTCACTCCCCCCGAAGTCAGCGGCGAACGGATCAGAAACATCGCACCCAACATCATCGCCACGATTCCTCCAAAGGCAAGAACCCCGTGGCTGGTGAACTTCGCCTCCAGGATAAACAGCGCGAGCGCCAGCAGAATCAGGAGAACTCCCGCGAAATTTACCGGCAAGAAGTGCATCGCGTAGAGCGCTAGAACCGCGCAGATGCCCCCAACCACACCGGGCGCAATCATCCCCGGATGCGTGAATTCGGTGTACAGACCGAGCACGCCCACCAGCAAGAGCACAAAGAAAACATCCGGCTCGACGATGCGCGCGAGAAATCTTTGCCGCGCGGAAAGCTCGAAGGGAACAATCGGCGCGTTCCTCAGCGCCAAAACAGTCTTCGAGCCGTCGAATCGCGTGATGGTGCGCCCATCCAGTTGATGCAAAAGATCTTCGGGCGAGGAAGCGATCAAGTCGATGAGCTTCCCCTGCATCGCCTCTTTATCTGTGAAAGCCTTGGCATCCGTCACGGCGGTTTCCGCAAGCGTTGCGTTGCGGCCTCGCTTTTCCGCGTAACTGCGCAAAAAAGCGAGCGCGTCATTCAGAATTTTCTTGTGCATGGTCTCGTCAACTTGCAATTCCCATCCGCCGATCGCCACCACGGGAGACGCCGCCCCCGTATGTGTACCGGGAGCCATAGCCGCGATGTCCGCCGAGAGGAGTATGAAAAAACCCGCCGAAGCGCCGCGTGCGCCCGTGGGGGATACGTACACAGCCACCGGCACGGGCGAAGCCAAGATGTGCTGAATTATGTCCGTCATGGAATCGCTCAATCCGCCCGGGGTGTTCATGGTGATCAGCACGAGCGCTGCATGCCGGCTCGCAGCGTCGGCAATGCCCTCATCAATGTAGGTGGCCAGGACCGGTTCGACTTCGCGGTCGAGATCCAGCCGCAAAACTTGCGGATTGCCGGAATGCTCATCGGCCGTAGCGGAAGGTAGCACAAGAAACGCAGAGGCGGCCGACAGCGCCCAAATGCAAGGAATGGCCCATGCCACGAAACTCCTGGCCCGAGAAACCTGTTGCACCAAACCCTGTTGCACCAAACGACGAGCGCTCATTGCGCGCCTCCCGTGGGCTTCACTTTCTGGAGATTTTCCAGTAATGCTTTCGCATCGGCGTACTTTGGAGCCAACTTCAACGCACGCTCCACTTCCGTCCGCGCGAGATCCGGCTTCTTCTGAGCGAGATAAACCCGCGCGAGCGTCGTGCGCACAACGGCGGAATCCCGTATATCCAGGGAGGCCAGGAGCTCTTTGGCGGACTCATCCAGTTTGCCGCGGCGTCGATAAACTTCCGCAAGCCCGTTATGCGCCGATGCGCTCGATGCGTCGCCGCTCAGAGCCGCGCGAAATTCGCTCTCGGCAGCATCCAGATGACCTGCGGAGAGGGCTTGGCGGCCGAGCCGAATGTGCGCCGCCGGGGTGTCCGCAGCCGCGGGATTCGCAGCGCTCCCGGAAGCCTCAGCTGATACGATCTCCAGGCGCAGCGCGGTGGTATCCAGCTCCGTGCGCACGCGCTCCAGGCGCGCAAGGGCGTCCTTTCCATCCAGGTGAATCTGTGGAAGCGCGTCAGGACCGAAGGTTTCCTCGGCCGTGTTGCGTTCCTCGTCGGCTTCCGTCTTGTTTCCTGCCTTTTCGAGCGACTGAATGATCAGCGCCCGGTTTTCAGGGTCGTCTGGCTCGCGATTCGAGGCGTCGCGAAAAAATTCCGCGGCACCGGCGAAATCCTTCGATCCGTACGCCAGCAGGCCCAAATTGAACGGGTAATCATCTACGTCAGGATCGAGTTCAGTCGCACGGCGGAGATCGGCTATCGCCGCCGGCGTTTTACCTTCGCGCGCCAGCGCCAGCGCTAGATCGTTCAAGATTTCAGGCAGGTCGGCGCCGGAAACCATGCTAGTGCGCAGAAATTCCTGCAACGACGTAAACACGGCATCAGCCTGGTCAGGCTGATTCATCAGCAAATGACAAACCCCTGATTCGAACGTCGCTTCGACGTACCGATCGTGTGATTTCGGAACTTTGGCGAACCACGGCAGCGCCGAACCACAATCCCTGCGGGAGTAGTAGGCGTCTCCAATTGCGAAGTCGGGATCGGGCCATTCGGGCTCTAGCCGCGCAGCTTCCCGAAGTTCGCGCAACCTCGCATCATCCTCAGTCGCAAGCAACCCGCGAACATAATGCTCGAACGCATCGAGCCGCAGCGGCCGCTGCATTTTCGAAAATTCTTCAAAACTTTGCCGGTAGGAGTGATCGTTGAGCGTCAGCAGCCGCCAGAGCATCTTCAAATGCAGTTCCATAAGGGAATCAAGCGGACCCGTCTCCCGGACTGCGGGGAGCAATCGAACGGGGCTTATGCGCAAAATCCGCGATTCAATCGTCAGAGATCGTCCGTCGGAAGTAAATCTTCCAAAGATCACAAAATCGGCGTCCATGTTCTGCGCGATGCGCAGCATGGAGGCTTGGCTCAATTTTGCGGAAGGCGGTAACCCAGAACGGTCCAGTTCTTCGGACCGGCCCTCGTGCGAAAACACTTGTTGACCGGCTGCGGAAAGCTGCTGAATGGTGAGCTCTTCAAGCCCCTCGCCAAGCCATTCCAGGGTCGGCGAGGCGCCGTCATTCTCGAACGGAAAAACAAGATATAAGGCCGGCGGAGGAGAGGCCGCCGAGGATGCCCGTGCAACGGTCAAGGTGTTTGAGCCAGTGGCCAACTGCTGCGCAAAGGAGGGAGGCGCCGCCGCGACAGAAATTGCAATCAAGCTGTAGAGGATGAAAAAATACGTGCTGAAAGCAGGCCGCTTCATGCTCATGTCATTGTAGCAGAGGCAGCTGGCGGCATTCGCATTGAAGCGCTGCGGTGTCGATGAATTACACACTCCACAACAAACAGCCGGACAAAAGGCAAACATCGTCGCTAGGCCCGAGGGAGACAGATGGGTTAGCCCTTGTCCTACGTTGAACCCTTTTTGTGAGGTTGCTCTGCTTCTCGTTAAAGCTGTGCGGGCTCCACCGGCTTCGGGACGAGCAGCTCTTGGATCTCGGGATTTTTCAGCGCGGCTGCAAACGCCGGATCTTTCTTTATATTCGCGATGTCTTTGTAGCCTTCGTCCTTGGCCTTGCGGAGGTAATGGATGCAGCGCTCGAGGTCGCCGGCTTCCGCAAAAGATTTCGCCAGCATAAAGTCAAATGTTCCGCGGTCTTCCACCGAGCGGTCTTGCAGGATTGACCCGTTGCGCGAACCGTTATGCTCGAAGAGCAGGGGATCAAGAAGCAAGCCCTGCCGGAACGCAGCGATGGCCTCTCCATATTTTTTCTCACCAAAATAAGCGTAACCCAAATTGCTGTAAAGCACGGCCATGTCGTCGCGCATCTTGATCGCTTTTTCGTAAGCCTTGATAGCCCTGCCGTATTTCTTGCGCTGATACCAGATCGTGCCAACATTATTTTCAGCGTCCGCGTATTGTGGATCCACCTTAACGGCCCGCTCATAATACTTCAGCGCCAGTCCCAGCGCCTCCTGCTGGTGTAGAGCGATGCCCAGCTTGTTCAGATACACCGGATTTCTCGGGTTCTGGTCGGAGAGTTTCTTGAAGAGGGCTGCAGCTTCACCATACTGCTTGCGGACCATGTACAGATCGCCCATCTGCTCGTCGGATAACTGCGGATGCACGACGTTCGATGGCTCCTGTGCCGAAGGCACTTGTGCCGCGCCAGGCGCCATCAGCGCCGACCGGGTAGCTTCCAGAGTTTGACCTGTTGCGGGAATGCACAGACTTAGAAGGAGAAAACTGCCTGAAACCGCCACTCGTACTTGAGTCATGGCGAGTCTCCCTTCTCCGGCTGAGGCTTAGCCTTGTCGGGATCCTTCTTCTTGCCCCCAAAGATACCAAAAATCTTCTGTAAAGGGTTCTTTTTCTTTTCTTCAGGTTGCGCGTTGGGGTCCGCGGCCGTCCCCGGAGCTGGCGCTACGCCGCCCTGTCCCGTCGCGTTCGGCGGCCGGTTCGGGTCGTAGGTCGTAACCGGCTTGCCTTGCGCATCGGTTTGTGGCTGCTTCGGTTGATCCCCGCCAAAAATGTGCGACAGCCACGAGCCCGTCGCGGAAATCGCGCCGCCTCCCCCGTGTAGTTCGCAAAATTGCGTCGGCGCAGAACCGGCGATGTACACCTCTTCCCGCGTCGCAGGGCAGTTCGGCGTGGCAAGTTCCAGGGATTCTGGATCGATCAGGACGGACTGCACGCCTTCCGGCATGGTGAAGTCCTTGACGTCGCGGTAAGGCGGCAGCTTCGTGGCGCGCAGCATGAAGTCTGCCCAAACCGGCGCTGCCGTTGCCCCGCCCGTTATGCCCAGGTCGCGATTGTCGTCAAATCCGATCCAGATCACAGTCAGCAAATTCGAAGTGTATCCAGCGAACCATCCGTCACGCGAAGTTCCCGTCTTTCCCGCCGCAGGAAGCGTGAAGCCCCGTGCGCGAACTCCCGCGCCGGTACCTTTGTTTAAAACATCTTCGAGGACACTTGTGATCAGGTAAGCCACACGTGGATCAAGCACCAGGTGCGTCTGCGGTGTAAATTTTTCCACCACGGTTCCGTCGGCGCTCACCACGCTATGCAGGAATTCCGGCTCGGCTCGTACGCCTCCGTTCGCGAATGCGGTATACCCCGCCGCCACCTCGACAGGCGTCATTTCGTAGGCGCCCAGCGCAACTGCCGGCGTCGCCTGGATGTTGGTGCCCAAACCCAGCTGCCGGGCGATCTGCACGACCCGCCCGTACCCGATCATCTCGGCCACTTTCACGGTGGCCACGTTCAGCGAGTTGGTCAGCGCCTCACGCACCGTCACATGCCCCATGAATTTCTCGCCGTAGTTGTTCGGCGTGTATTCCTTGCCGTCGAATTCAAATGTAGTCGGCTCGTCCTCGACGGTCGTCGCCGGCGTGATAATAGGCTGCACGCCATCGACGGCATTGTCGAACGCCGCTGCGTACACAAACGGTTTGAACACCGACCCGGGCTGGCGGTGCGCCAGCGCATGATTGAGCTGGCTTTGCCCGTAATCGCGGCCGCCAACCACCGCCTTGATCTCTCCGGTCTTCGGATCGATGGCCACAAGCGCTATCTGCACCTGCGGAATCGGCTCGGTGCTTCCCTTCTTGGCCGCTTCGCGCCGCCACTTGTCGTATTTTTTGGCCAGCAGCAAATCCACGTTCTTCACTCCAGCGTCTACCGCGGCCGCGGCAGCCCGTTGCAAAGCGGGATCAAGCGTGGTGTAAACCCGGAAGTTCTGGCTCAAAAGCTCGCTTTCGGAAAACTTATCGAGCAGGTGGTCTTTGACCATGTCCACAAAATACGGTGCTTCGCTCCCGGAGCCTGCCGTATGCACGATTTTCAGTGGCGTCTGCTTCGCGTCCGCCAATTCTTCCTCGGTGATGTATTTGTTTTCCAACATCTGCGTCAATACGCGGTCACGCGCTTGCGCACCGCGCTCCGGGTGCCGGTCCGCCGAGGAATAGTAATTGGGCGCGCGAATAATCCCCGCGAGGTAAGCGCACTCGCCAACCGAAAGCTGCCGCATGTCTTTTCCGAAATACGCCACGCTGGCTTCGGAGAAGCCCCTTATTCCAAAGCTTCCGCGGTTTCCAAGATACACGTCGTTGGCATAGAGCTCGAAGATTTGCTGTTTGTTGAATCGCTGCTCGAGCTCGATGGAAATCATCGATTCGGCGAGCTTGCGGCGCCAGGTCCGGTCGGTGGAAAGAAAAAATGTCCGCGCCACTTGCATAGTGATCGTGCTCGCGCCCTGGTAATGGCTCGAGCTGTGCCGGATGTCAGCCCACGCCGCGCCCGCAATTCGCACGAAGTCGAATCCGCCGTGATCGAAAAACCGCTTGTCTTCCGCGGAAAGAATCGCGTGCACCAGCATCGGAGGCAAATCCTCGTACCGGACCGGCCGCCGCTTTTCCCGCGCGCTGTCAAACAAATTCGTAATCAGGTCCGGTTCGATCTGCGCCGCATCCAGTTCCGCGCCGCCGGCTAGCGGCCGGATCGAGCGAATCGCCTTCCCGCCAAACTTCACAGCCAACGCGTTCGTGCCGCCAAAGTAAGAAAGTTTCGAAGGACGGATGTCGACCGTGTCACCCTGCACGGTGAATTCCCCCAAGGCGTTATCGTCCATCTCGGGACGGTACCCGATCCTGGTCAAATACGCCGTCAAGTCTTCCGGTCCCCACGCTTCACCGACGGAAATGTACTCCGGTGCGGAGAAAATCTGCGTTGTGTTTTGAAACACTTTTCCGGAAAGCCGCGCGTCGATCATACGCGAATATTTGATGTAGTAATAAGTGAAAATTCCCCCGGCAGTAAGAAACGCGGCGAAGAAGATCCCCAGGATCGTCAGCCCCGCTGCGGATGTGAAAAATCCTTTTCGAATTCGAATGCGCAAACTGTGGCTCCTGGGGCTGTAGCTTTATTGTCTCGCAACACCCGCCACTAAGAAAGATGGAGTTCTCGGATGCGCCGTTGCCTGGACACTACTGCGAAACAGACTCACTTCGATAAATCTCATCAAGGGCGATTCTCTGGCGGCCGCGGGGAGAACCGAAGATAGGAATAGGCAACCTGTCATCCGGACGGATAAGGCAAAACAACTACATGATGGATTTATTTTCACTGGTGGGTGAAAAGTGCATTTCGGTGCTGTAAACCAGCAAATCGATCGGAACCGTATAATTCAGCGAGATTCTGACGACCTGCTGCGTCGCGGTAATTTTGATGTCTTCCCGCTTCGCCGGGATATCCAGGTCCTGAACCTCTTTGTAAATGTTGTCCCGAATCTGATCTTCCGAGTAGCGGTTGACCACCGCAAAGCGCGCCACCTCGTCCATCTTGTTGCTCAGCTGGTATTCGGAAACGAAGGGGGGAACCACTTTAAACGCCACAAAGACTGCAATCACCAGGAGGACGGTGTACGCGATGGCCTTTACTCCGCCACCGCCGCGTTGCGATCTCCAGCGATTACTCGAAATACGTTCAGGCCTACATTCGAATTCCACGAAGCTATTCTCCGGGCGCCGCCTAGGCCGCATCCAATGCACGGCCTCGCGCGGCAGGATTCAGCATCTTTCTTTCAATTAACGCTAGCACCCGGTCATCGAGGTGTCGAGAGGTTGCCAAAACGCATGTTTCCGGAAAGCCACGGGGCGTTCGAGAGAGTGGAAGCAGTCTTCTGTCCGTAATTTCAGTAGGCTCGCGCAAAAATCGCCCGTTCGGGTGCGGCTTTCCCGCAATAAACACACTTGCCGGAGCCGCTGCCCCGTGCATTTCCTTCGCCGAGGCTCTGGTCGACTGGTATGCACCGCATCGTCGCGCGCGTTTCTTCCTTGATCTTTGCTTCGCAATCCGCGCTTCCGCACCATCCCGAATAGGCAAAACCCATCTCTACTGCGTTCTTCAACTCGCCGTAAGTATTCGCGTCGTGCGTGTTTGCTTTGCGGAAAGCCAGCGCCTTATCGTGCAGCGCCTGCTGAATTTCCACCAGTAATTTCTCGACCGTCTGCGTTATTCCCGCGAGCGGCGCGCTGACCTTCCCTTCTCTTCCAGGACGGTCGCGCCTGGCCAAGACCGCGGCGGCCTTAGCCACATCTTTCGGCCCCAGTTCGACGCGCAGCGGTACGCCGCGCATCTCCCAATCGTTAAATTTCCACCCGGGACTTGGTCCCTCGCGCTCGTCCAGCGTGACGCGCACGTTCGCCGCAACCAGTTCCGCCTTCAACTTTCGGGCCGCCTCCATCACGGCGCTCTTTTCTTCGTCCGTTTTGTGAATAGGGACAATCACCACTTGATACGGCGCCAGCTTCGGAGGCAAGACCAGCCCCTGATCATCTCCATGAACCATGATGATCGCCCCGACCACGCGCGTTGAAAGCCCCCACGACGTCGTCCAGCAATGCTGCAACTGCCCGCCCTGATCCAAATAACGTACTTCGAATGCCTGCGCAAAATTCTGCCCCAAAAAATGCGAAGTCCCGGATTGCAACGCCTTGCCATCGCCCATCATCCCTTCAATCGAATAGGTGACGTCCGCGCCCGCGAATTTCTCCGCGTCAGACTTCTTCCCGGGAATCACCGGAATCGCCGCATCGTTCACGGCAAAATCCGTATAGATGTCGAGCATCTGACGCGTTTCGGCTTCCGCTTCCTCGCGCGTCGCGTGCGCCGTGTGCCCTTCCTGCCAGTAAAACTCCAAAGTTCGCAGAAACAGCTTCGTGCGCAATTCCCAACGCACCACGCTGTTCCACTGGTTCATCAAAACCGGCAAGTCGCGATACGATTGAATCCACTTTGACCACATGTGTCCTATGATCGTCTCCGAAGTCGGCCGGATCACCAGTGGCTCCGCCAATTTCTCCCCGCCTCCAATCGTCACCACTGCCAGCTCTGGCGAAAATCCTTCGACGTGGTGCTTCTCTTTATCTATGAAGCTCCGGGGAATCAGAAGCGGAAACGCCACGTTCTGGTGCCCGGTCGCTTTGAACCGCCGGTCCAGCGCCGCCTGCATGTTTTCCCATAGCGCCCAGCCGTACGGCCGCACAATCATGCAGCCCCGTACCGGCGCGTAATCGGCAAGCTGCGCCTTCAAGACCAGCTGGTTGTACCACTCGGAAAAATCCTGTGCGCGTGTAGGAAGCTTTTCTTCAGCCATGCGGCGATGTCGTCCACTCCTTCGATTGGTGAGAAATGAAGCACGCGGCCTGGAGACCGCAGCAGCAAATAAAGCAAGGAATTCAGCGTAACGGACGCGTTCCAGCGTGTCAACGCACGGCCTTGCTCAAGGATAGGCACTTTAGATTGGAGGTCGCGTTCTCGACTCAGCTCTTCGCAGGCAGCTCGCCGTTTTTTTCGGGGCTCTAAGACGCCTCTACGCGCGTGCGCCCGGCAACGCAATGCGTTTATCCTCATAGGCAGGGAGGTGTTTCATGCGTTATCGGCAATTGATCTGGGTCGGCGCAGCCATGCTGGCGTCTGCTCTTCTGGGCTCGCTCGTGGGACCGCAGCCGGCGGAAGGTGTGGCCAAGGAAATCATCAACATCCAAAACGATGTTGGTTTGCTCTTGCAAGGTCAGCGCAGCATGCAAAACTCAATCGATACAAACCAGGGAGTTGTGAAAACCCTGCTTCAGCAATCGCTCGATTCGGCAACTCGAGTGAGCACGTCAATGGGTTCCTTGCAAAAGTCCGTCCAGGACGTTCAAGCAAATTCTGGCGCCCAACTCAATGCCCTCTCAACAACTGTTCAAGGCCTTTCGGACAGCATTGCAGATGTCAACGCGCATGTCGGCAAAGTCAATCAGCAGCTCGTCGACCTGCAGAGTTCTATACAAGACATCGAGGGGAAGCTCGCCGCAACCGCTGCCGGCACGCCAACTGTTGGACCAGGCGCGCCCGCTTCGTCTGCTGCCGCCGCTCCCGCGCGCCCTTCCGCGGATGTGTTGTATTCCGCCGCCTATCGGGACATCACCGCCGGACATTACGATCTTGCCAAGCAGGAATTCCAGGACTATGTGAAAGACTACCCAGGCACCGAGCTCGCCTCCAATGCCCAGTTCTATCTCGGCGAAATCGCTTACATACAGAAGAACTATCGGGACGCCGTCAGCCAATACAACAAAGTGCTTCAGGGTTACCCGAACAGCTTTAAGCTTCCCTCCGCGCACGTGAAAAAGGGGCTGTCCCTGCTCGCTCTTGGCCAAAAGGCCGCGGGCGTCCGCGAACTGCGGGACGTCGTCAGAAACTATCCCGGAACCGACGAGGCCAGACTCGCCCGCGCCAGACTTCGCCAACTCGGAAAATCCACAGCGCCGCCGTCTCATTAAACTGCAAGGCGCGGGCTGAGATTTAAGATAACTTGCTAGACGCGAGCCCGCACGAGGATGCCTCCGCCAAAGTGGAACCGTGGTACAACGTTTTGGATGGGTCATTTGACGCAAATGCAGTCCGAAATGTCGGCAGAGGACGTTGCGAAGAAGGCGCGCGAAACTGCTGCTCCCGTGATTTCAGGCTGGCGCAAATATGTGAATGAATTTCTCGCGTCGGAAATTTCCTCGCTAACGCGATACTACGACCGCGTGGTTCAATGGCTTCCCCGCGAAGACGACAAGGGCGGCCTGCTTGCCGCCATTGACGCGCCGCAAAAAGAAACCGCTGGCAAAGACGATCCGTTTCCCGACCTGACCGACGAGCGCGCCAAGCGTACCGCAATCCTGATCAACGGCACCTTCAATCACGACTTCGACATACAAGCGCTCCTGATGCAGTTGAAAACCAAGCTCGCGCGCACCTCGCGGCTCGTCGTCGTTCTCTACAATCCCTATCTGCGCTGGGCCTACTACATCACGAATCGCTTGGGTATCCGCAAGGGCGACCTGCCAAGCACCTTCGTGACGCGCGTCGATCTACAAAATATCGCCAAAGTGGCTGGCTTCGAGATCGTGCGACAGCGCCTGGCGCTCTATTGCCCATTGCGGATGCTGGGACTCGGCACCGCGATCAATCGCGTGATGCCCATGGTGCCGTTGGCGCGCTGGCTGAGCCTGACGTCGATCGTGGTGATGCGGCCGCTTGTTCCGATGTCGAAGCAGGGAATCTCTTGCGTGATTCCCGCGCGCAACGAACGCGGAAACATCGAGAATGCGCTTAAGCGCTTCCCGGACTTGGGCCGCGAAGTGGAGATTATTTTTGTCGAGGGCCACTCGAACGACGGCACTTGGGAAGAAATTCTCCGCGTCTCCACTGTCTATCGCGACCAGTTCCGCATTCTTGCCGTGCAACAGGCCGGCAAAGGCAAGGCGGACGCCGTTCGGCTCGGCTTTTCTCATGCGCGAGAAGATTTGCTGGTAATTCTGGATGCCGACCTGACTATGCCGCCGGAGATGCTTACTCGTTTTAGCTATGCCTACGACCAGGGCCACGGTGATTTCATCAATGGGTCGCGTTTGGTCTATCCAATGGAAGGCGCGGCCATGCGATTCCTGAATCGCATCGCGAATGTTTTCTTCGCGAAAATGCTCAGTGCTGTCCTCGATGTGCGGCTGGGAGATTCCTTGTGTGGGACGAAACTGCTCACTCGCCATGATTACGAGCGCATGGTGGCGTGGCGAAAGGATTTCGGCGAATTTGACCCATTCGGCGATTTCGAGCTGCTTTTTCCTGCCGCCGAGCTGGGCCTGGAAATTGTGGACGTGCCGGTGCGCTATCTCGCGCGCACCTATGGCGAAACAAACATCCAGCGCTTCCGCCATGGTTTGCAGTTGCTGAAAATGACCTGGATCGGTCTCGTGCGCATAAAAATGGGCGTCCGAAAGAGGCGCTCGGCTGGTTCGCAGACAGTGCCGAGCTGATCTCACCAGTGGATTTCGCGCCCTGATTTGGCAAAGCGGACGCCTCAGCGCATGGGCGAACTTCCGTCCGGTCTCGCAATGACATTTATACTTGCTCCGTCCGGAATGAGCTTCTCAAGTTCTCTCTCTTCGAGCGGAAGCGGAGCCCAACTGCTCGCATGTTGTATCGAGTACCCGGCATCTCGCAGAAGCCCGACCAGCGCAGGAAAACTGTTGTGTTCCTCGGCGTGCACGTAGGGCGACATCTCCATCACCAAAATGGGCCTGAATTTTCTCAGAGCTTTGAGCCCGCCCTGCAACACGGGCAACTCATGTCCGTCTACGTCTATTTTGATGACGTCCAACCGGCCAATGCCCTCTCGCTCCACGATGCGGTCCAGCGTGTCCACCGTCGCGTTGTTGGCCGTGACTTGGCGTCCCCTGTGCTTGGGGTGCACAGAAGCATCCTTCTCGAGAGGCCAGCTGGCGAAGATTTCCTTGGGAGCGTCCTTGGCGGGCTCTGCGGCCAATAGAACTTGCCGCGGATAGGTCCGCGCCTGCAGCTCCGGATTCAGCGCAAGGTTGCGTTTCAATTTGTCGAACGCAAAGTCGGTTGGCTCAAAGGCGAAGACTTTTCCGGCAGGGCCCACGCTGCGCGCCAGTCCCAAAGTGTGGGCGCCGATGTTCGCTCCAATGTCAAACGCCACGTCGCCGGGCTTCACCAGTTTTTCCAGGGTGATCACCGTCGAACGCTCGAACGCACCCAACAAATAAATCGAAAAGTCGATTCCCTCGCTCAGATCCAGGCTCCACATCAGACCGCGGCGCCGGACGGTTGCCAAATTGTTTTTGCCGGTCATCGCGCGACCCGCGCTGATGAACTTATAAGCGATAGAGGCCAGCGATATTTTTGTTTTGGTGGTCAGCATTGTCATAGCCAGTTCAAGAAAGCCCCAAACCTGCCTGCCAAAGTTCAACCGGCGCCGCGCGTTACAACCGGCGTACCGCGATGAGCGCAAACATTCCGAGGCTGGGCATCCAGGATTTCAGCATCCGCTCGAATCGCGCCCACGCCGAATGAGTAAAGCCCGGCATCAGACTGCGCATTGCCACTCCGCCTGAGATCATGTAGCGAAACGGTAGAAAAGGCTGAATCCGTTCAATGGAAAATTCCGGATAACTAGTTTCAAATTTGCCGCGATCTCTTGCAAAAACAATCCACGGCATCGCGATGTTTGCGCCGGAGAGCGGCCCCGTCGAGGAGTACGTCCAATCTGCCGCCTCGGGGTGAAACGGCTCGTGATGAAAGTATTTGTAGATGAACGACGACCATGGCGTGATCCACGGTTCAATCATCAGTATTTTTCCTCCCGGGCGCAGGCACCTCGAAGCTTGCTCGAAAAATATCCTCACGTCGGGCACATGGTGCATCACGTTGGTCATTACGATCGCCCGCATCGATCGATCGGCGAAGGGCATTCTCTCTGCATCTGCGACAATTCGCACACCGGCACAAGGGAAAACCTCTGAAGTGATCAGTCCCGGAATGAACTGCGCACAGTAACCGCCCCCCGAGCCCAGTTCCAGCACTTCCCCTTCGCCCACCGGGAGCTCTCGAGCAAGCATGCCGTACCACTCATCATAGATGGCCTTCAAGAAAGGCTTGGACCAAATAATCTGTTTTCTCAGTTCTGTGGTGCCGGGATCATCCAGTTCGCGTCCCGCCGTCAGCGGGTGAGCGAGCAGTCGACGCAGAAGTGCGGCCCGCAAGCGATTTACCCTCTCCGCCGGGACCGCGCCTGCCAGTAGGTCCAAAACACCCTCATCCTGTTCGAATCCGCGCTCGTCATGTTTTTAACGCCCAGCCGCGTTCCCGAGTTTCCAGCCAGCTTGCAGACCTGTAGCTTGCTCGTGCCAACTACCATCTGCTCTGGCTTCGCCATCCGTCGTAGCCATCATGGTTGTCCTGCAGCCTTACCATGAAGCGCTTCCAGCCGGCTCCGTGCTTCCCCCATTGCAGGAGCCAGCTGCAATGCCTCACCGTATGCTTTCTCGGCTTGCGCGAAGTTGCCTTGGCTTTCCAGCGCTCGCCCGAGCCAGTAGCATGCGATCGGCGAAGGCGAGATTTGGTTGGCGCGCGTGAAATCTGCAACGGCGGCGGCGTATTCCCAGGAATTCAGCTCGATCGTTCCTCGTCCGATGTAGCTATTCTGCTCATTCGGATTCAGCGCAATGGCCGCGTCCAATTCCGGCAGCGCCGCCGCGTAATTTTTCGACGCCAGGTAGAGAATTCCAAGATTGTTGTGGGCTTGCCCTGCTTCGAGAGAGTGCGGAGAGAGCGCCAGCACCACGCGGTACTCCCGCGCAGCCTCTTCCGCGCGGCCGTCGCGCTGAAGCAGAACGCCCAGATTGTAATGGCCCACCGCCAGATCCGGAGTCAAACGAACCGCAGCTTCGAGATGCCCAGCCGCGAGCCGCAGTTGTCCTCTCCCCAACAAAGCCGCGCCGAGATTGTTTTCAGCGAGCCCGTTGTTGCTGGTCACCTCGAGCGTGTGAGAGAAAAGCGTATAGCTGTCCTGCCAGTAGCCAATCTGCTTGTGCGTTAAGTATGCGTACGGCGATGCCAGCAATAGAAACGACGCCGCGGCAATTCCTTGATTCACCTGCAAACGGGACGCCCATTCGCCCAAAAACCAAACAACGGAAACGAATAACCCGATCATTGGAATGTACATAAAGCGGTCGGCCATTCCTTGCCTTCCCGACTGCACAATTCCGCACATCGGCACCATCGTTCCCAAATACCAGAGCCAGCCTACTAACAGATACTTTCTCTCTCGAAAATGCCAGACGGCTCCGCTTATGCAAACCAGCAAGACTCCGGCGACAATGACCTTCGGCCACGCGAGCGAATTTTCCGGATGCGGATAAAATACGGCCAATCGCGTTGGCCAAATCGCCTTGCCGAGGTACGCCCAATACGAATAAACGGCATTTTTAAATCGCCAAGTGAACGGCATGGCTGCCGCCAACGCGCCTTCCCTGCGATTTACATAGAGCGTCATCCAGCCTGCCGCCGCGGCCAGCAGCAGAAGCGGAATCTTTTCCATCGCCAGCGTAAAAAAAGTGGAAGCGAACCGGCTCTTGCCGCCCGGCTCCTCAAGATTCGAGAATCTTCGCAGCGGCCAATAATCCAGTAGTAGCAAAGCAAAGGGCAGCGAGACGACCCACACCTTGGACATCAGCGCCATGGTGAAAAGCAGTGTCACCCAAAAATACCGAGCCAAGCCAGGCTTGCGTGCATACCACCCATACGCCCACAGCGTAAGCAAAAGAAAGAACATCGAGAGTACAGCCTTGCGCTCCGTGACCCAAGCGACGGATTCCACATTCATTGGATGAATCGCGAAAAGTGCGGCCACCGCCGCGCTCCGTAGAGGAAACCTCGTGGCGCGCTCCAGCAGAAAAAAAAGAAGCAGAACGTTCAGAGTCTGAAACAAGACGTTGGTAAAGTGATGGCCCGAGGGGTTCGTTCCATAAATCTGCACATCCATCAGGTGTGAAATCCACGTCAGCGGATGCCAGTTCGCGGCCGGATTATCTGTCCCGAAAGCCCACTTGAGATTTGCCCAAGAAAGTCCTTCCAGAACGTGCTCGTTCCGCGTCACGTAATCTGGATCGTCAAAATTGACAAATCCGTTCCGGACCGCCGGGGCGTAGAGAAGCAACGTTCCCGCGGCAAGCAGGATCGCCAGAAGAATAACAAGGCGCCGCTCGGCTCTTGGAGGCGTGGCCTGGGAAGCTCGGTCCGTATCTTCAGAAAAGTTCATCGCTCGCGGAAAGTTCACCGGTGCACCACGCTCACGGAATCATGCAGAATCTGGCGGAAGGAAGCAATGAAAGTGCGCATGAGTATTTGGAACGCCAGAAAACATCATCGCTGTGCTCGAACATTGCTGCAAGTGAAGCGATGACATGCGTAGCTTGGGCGATAACGCCGATATTCCTTGACGACCCGTGGCCATCTTGATCGCGCCAGGCGGCCTGCGCCGCTGCGTTGAAGTTGCCTTTGCAAAGCGCCAGGAGGCTAATTGCAACATAGCGAGTGAGGCTTCGGTTATGGATGGGCAATTACGCGTAGTTCAAGAGCGTCATGAAGCCAAAATCCGTGTGCAACTGCTCGTGACAGTGGAAGCGCGTCATACCGGGATTGTCGCCCACAAAATCCACTTCCGCTTCCTGATAACCGCCGAGCATGAAGACATCCTTCACGATTCCCGCCGTGGGCTTTCCCGCTATGTTCGCCTGTCCAAAACTGTGCCGGTGCAGATAGATAGGGTGAATCTCGTCGGATTCTCCTTATGCGTCCGCCCGACGACGGCGCGCGTCCAAAGACCACGCGCCCCCGCCCGCGGCAATCAAGAAAATGAGAGAGAAGAACATTGCAAAATCCGTCCGCGCATCGCTCACCATATACCAGAAGCCCTGCCCTTCTCGAAATAGCTCGGGGATCTTCGTCGTGGTGATCGCGGTCGTAATCACGATCAAAAGGGGAACGGCAGCAGCCCGCGTCAAGAGGCCCGCCAAAACAAGCAGTCCACAGACCATCTCGAAACCCCCGACAAAAAGCGCCGTGAAGTGCGGATGGGGAAATCCGATTCGCGCAAAACGAAGCACGCCCATGCGCGGGTCGGTGAATTTGAGAGTTCCCTGAGTGAGAAAGATCAACCCAACGGGGATGCGAATAAGCAAGATGATCCCGGGACCGGAAGGGACGTCAAAAAAGAACTTCGGGAGTGATCGCATGTTCGACGCGCATCCTTTCTCGAAATACGAATCACAGGATACAAAATCATTTTAACGCGTCCCGCGAAAATCGTCTCTGAAGTAGTTCGCTCGGACTTCCGGGAGAATTCATCCGCCGCGGAATGCGTGAGACGTACATGCGTTGGGCTCTGCCATCCAGTGGTTAGCCCAAAAATACGAAGGCGACAGAGGCACTCCCGCAATAAAAGAGGCAAAACCTCATAGAACAATAATGCCAGCTTGAGATTTTGGATCAGTGGTTTTGATCGAAGATTGGACGCTTCGCAGAATCAGGCTGGGCGGGGTAAGATGGGACACAACTGAATCGAGCTCAACTCAACAGAATTAAACTGAATGGAACTGAATGGACAGGACAACAGAAATGACGACAGAAGCGAACGAACGGATGCAGAGGCCGCTGGAGGCGGTGGACCCGGCGATTGCGGAGTTGTTGCGCGAAGAGGCGCAGCGCGAGGCCACTGGGCTGGAGCTGATCCCATCGGAGAACCTCGTTTCGGAGGCGGTGCTCGAGGCCATGGGGTCGATCTTCACGAACAAGTACGCGGAGGGGTATCCGGGAAGGCGGTATTACGGCGGGTGCGAATACGCCGACAAAGTAGAGCAACTGGCGATCGATCGCGCGAAGGAGCTGTTCGGAGCGGAGCATGCCAACGTGCAGGCGCATTCGGGAACTTCGGCGAATGTGGCCGTGTACATGTCCACTTTGCAGAAGGACGACGTGGTGCTGGGGATGAACCTTTCGCATGGCGGGCACTTGACGCACGGGCATCCTTTGAACTTTTCGGGGCGGATGTACAAGTTCGTGGCGTATGGCGTGCGGAGAGAAGACGAGCGCATCGATTACGAAGAGATCGAGAAGCTGGCGCAGGAGCACAAGCCGAAGATGATTGTGGCGGGGGCGAGCGCGTACTCGAGGATTATCGATTTCGAGCGAATCGCGAAGGCGGCAAAAGCAGTGGGAGCGCTCTTTTTTGTGGACATGGCGCACATCGCTGGTTTGGTTGCCGCGGGAGTGCATCCGAGCCCGGTGCCGCACGCTGATATCGTATCGACGACGACGCACAAGACATTGCGCGGGCCGCGCGGCGGATTGGTACTGTGCAAAGCGGCGTTTGCAAAGGAATTGGATAAGCTGACGTTTCCAGGGACGCAGGGCGGGCCTTTGGTGCATACCATTGCGGCGAAGGCCGTGTGCCTGAAGGAAGCGATGGAGCCGAGCTTCAAGGATTACCAGAAACAGGTTGTGGCCAACGCGAAGGCGCTGGCGGCAGCGATCACGAAGAGCGGCTACCGGATCGTGACAGGCGGAACGGACAATCACGTTTTCTTGGTGGAAGTGCATTCTCGCGGGATTACAGGAAGCGACGCGGAAAAGGCGCTGGACCGCGCGGGAATCACAGTGAACAAAAATTCGATCCCGTTCGATCCTCTGCCCCCGATGAAGGGCGGCGGGATCCGGCTGGGAAGCCCGTCCGTAACGACGCGGGGAATGCGCGAAGCGGAGATGGAGCTGGTCGGCGCCTGGATTGGCGAGATCCTCTTGCATCTCGGCGACGCGGAAACAGAGCAGAGGGTGCGCAAGCAAGTCGCCGAATTGGCAGGGCGCTTCCCGATCTACGAATCGCGCGTGAGGGGAACTTCCCGCGCGGAACATGCGCGGGTGTGAGCGGCGCATGAAGCTCGGGATTATTGAAGCCACCTTTGATTTCGAAAAATGGCTCTCCGTTCAACTTCCCATCCTCAAACAGGATCTGCGGCTCAAACATCAACTCATGGCGGAGGCGGTATTCCCTTTCTTCCGCGCGACATTCTACCGGTGGCTGCAGCTATGGCCGGAAGTATGCGGCGAACTCGCGAAAGCGCCAAACGTTCTTGCGGTCGGCGATCTGCATATCGAGAATTTTGGAACCTGGCGGGACCTGGAAGGGCGGCTGATTTGGGGCGTGAACGACCTGGATGAGGTGTTTCCTTCGTCGTACGCGATTGATCTGGTGCGGTTGACGACCAGCGCCTATCTGGCAATCGAAGGCGAGCACCTAAGCATGGCGCGGCGCGAAGCGTCCGAGGCGATCGAGGAGGGTTACCGCGACGCGCTGGCCGCAGGCGGGAAACCGTTCATTCTTGCCGAGGATCACCGCTGGCTGCGGCTGATCGCGTTGAGCAAGCTGCGCGACCCCGTCCATTTCTGGGACAAGCTGACACACTTGCCGCCGTTCACGGCAAAACCGCCGGGGGAGGTGCGCGACTTATTGGAAGAGTGGCTGCCGCCGAAAAGTTTGTATCAGTTGAAAAAACGGATTGCGGGACTGGGGAGCCTGGGTCATCCGAGGATTTTGGCCCTCTCTTCGTCAGGAGGTGCGTTTATTGCGCGCGAGGCCAAAGCGATTCGCCCTTCAGCATCGGCGTGGAACAATAAAGTATCCTCAGCGGTCATCTACGGACCAAGGCTGGTTACGCGGTGTTTGCGAGTGCAGGATCCCTTTGTACATTTTCATAGCCGGTGGCTGGTGCGGCGGCTGGCGCCCGATTGCTCGCGAATTGAATTGGCGTCTCTGACGGCGGAACGCGATGAAGCACGGCTACTTTATTCGATGGGCTGGGAAACCGCGAACATGCACTTTGGTTCGCCGCAGGCCATTCCGGAAATCAAGCGCGATTTGGCAAAAAGAAAAAGCCGCTCGCTGCATAATGCAGCCAAAGCGATGTGCAAAGCCACAATGAAGGATTGGGAAGACTGGCGAAAAGGCTGGAAAAAGTTGACGAAGTAGAGTGCGCGCGAAAATTTCTCATCTATCGCCTGGGCTGACTGAGCAACACTTGCATGTGGCGAAGAGCGGCAGAAGTGGCGGCGATTCGGCTTCCTGTACTTTACGGCGTATTAGTTACTACAGTGCGGCTGGACCAAGACTGTCCCACGGGTCAGTAGATTCCTGAACAGAGTGCGCGTACGTTCAAGAAGGACTGGGATGGGAACCGTACTCGCAATGCTGCTCCTCGCTGAACCGCACACCACTCGGGTGAACGCAACATTATTTATAGGTGAGCTCGAATTGGCCGGGCCGGCCAAGCCGGGCGCCCGGGCTGTCTGTGTGCTCCTCTCATGCAGCGCGCCGCGCGTTTCCTGCTTCCCGGGGAGTCCTAATCCTTGCCTGGCCTGAAAAGGCCGGGGGCTACGAGGTGAAGCGATGATGGATACGGAAGCATTCCGGGAGTTCAAGACGGGGTTAACGCTGCTGCGAGACAACTACGCCGTCAAAGCGCTGCCGCACATGAAGCGCGCGGTGGACCTGGATAAAAATAATCCATACTACATGTCGTATCTGGGAGTTGTGCTGGCGCGCTCCGAGCAGAAGTGGGGCGAAGCGGAACGGCTGTGCGACGCGGCCGTGCGCATGAAGCGGAACCAGGCGCAACTTTACCTGAACCTGGCGGAAGTGTATGCGACCGCGGGACGGCGGGACGAGGCTGTAGAGGCATTGCAATCCGGGCTGAAGTTTGCGCGGCGAGATGTGCGGCTGACGATTGCGATGAACCGATTGGCCGAGAGACGTCCGCCGGTGCTTACATTCCTTACGAGGAGACATCCGATAAACCGGCAACTGGGGATGCTGCGGCACAAGACCCTGCGGATGTTCGGACAAGATTAGGTCAGCGGCGAGTTTTCTCCAACCCCCCAATAACAGGAAGGGGCGGGTGGCTGACAGCCATCCGCCCCTTTTTGTTTTCAAGATGAGTTGAGTCGCGCAGAACGCGGAATCTACCAGCCCGAACCAGCAGCGCCGTAGGCGGCGGGCTGCTGCATGCCCATTTCCATGAGGATTTTCAGGCCGATGCCGAACATGCCGGTGGGGAGTGGGTCACGCCGGACCACTTCGGCGAGATATTCGCGATTCATCGCCATAGGATTTTGGGAGTAGGGCATGGTCACAAAGAGGCGCATGCCGATTTCGTAGCCCAGCTCGCTGGATTGAAAGTAAACACCGCTCCGCGAAACGCTGAGGGTTCCGCGCAAATCTTCAAAGTGCTCCTTCTCTGGATCGGAAGGACGGATACGCATGAGCTGAGTGATTTTGCAGCGGCGGGTGCCGCGACGTTCCGCGGCGGTAGGCTTCGGGGTGGGTTTGCCACCAACGCCGGATGTCTTCGCCATAATATCTTGCTGGGTCTCCATGATTGCCGTGCCTCTCGAGGATTACAAGCTTCAAGAGAGAGTGTACGGCCCGCGCAATGCAAAACCTATAGTGGAAACGTACCCACCACGGGATAGGACGCGCTCAAGAGATGATAGTACGGAAGTACTGCGAAAGAAAGAAAGGAGAAAGGCGAATTTTCACTAAAGAGAAGAATAAGAAGGGCTTAATGGAGAAGTTCCGAAGTGAATTGGCGGATCGGGATTGGTACCAAAGTGGAACCACGAACCCAGGAAGTTTTACACCGGTCCGGCCCTAAGACATAGCTACAGCAAGAGATAAATGGGGACTGGCGGTGAGCGGCAAACGGGAAAGTCGGCTGCAAGATTGCAGATGTAAGGTGATGCTCGCGAAAGTGAATTCCCTGAGAAGGATAAACTTGGAATAGAGCTAGAGAAAGAGCAGGGTGAGAGCTCAAATGGGGACAGCCTCGCACCGGAGTGCAGTTTCGTCTGGGAATGGCCAACGCAATCAGCTGCTGCCGGTAGAGGGAAGCGTGAATCTGACGCCGGCGGAAGGGACGGAGGCAAGCGGAACAACCTGCGCAGCGCAACAGAGTACCCGAGTGTATATCGCGGCAGAAAACCGGCTTCTGCGGGAAGCCCTCTCGAAGATGTTGATGCGGCAGGGGGACATCGACGTGGCGGGACTGGATTGCACCGGGCCTTTCCGAGCGGAGGTTCTAGTAGAGGAGAAGCCAGACATCCTGCTGCTAACATCACGTGGCAGTCTCGAGGAAGATGTACACGTGATTCGGCAGGTGCGATTGATGGCGCCGACCGTACAAATATTGCTGGTAGGAATGACGGAAGACGAAATGGAATTCATCCAATACGTGAGAGCGGGGATCAAAGGATACCTGCCGCGAGACGCTTCTTCGGAGGACGTTCTGGAGGCCATGCATGCGCTGCATGCGGGCGGGGTGGTATGCCCCGGGCCGCTGTGCGCATCGCTATTCCAGTTCTTTGAGCGAGAGGCTACCTCATTGCACTCGCCGGCCGTCCACCCAAGGCTGGGCCTGACGCGGCGCGAACAGCAGATCGTGCCGCTGATCGCGCAGGGACTGACGAACAAGGAAATAGCGAACAGATTTTGCCTGTCCGAGCAGACGGTAAAGAACCACTTATACCGGATGAAACATAAAGTCGGGGCAGACGACCGCTTCGGAATTGTCAACCTGTGCCGTACGCAAGGTTTCTTGGTTTAGCGCGCGATGTTCTGAAGCGCTCCACGCTTCTGCATGCCTCTTTCCTGCTGCACTCGCGAAAAACGCCATTTGCTAGCCTCTCGATGCTGTTGGCCTGCCTCTAGGTGGCGTCTCTCCACCGTTTGTGCGATTCTCTTCCTCACCCAACTTCGAGGAAGTGCCGATGCTCAAGAAATTCAAGGAATTATCGGAAAAAGAGATTCTGGCGCTGGCCATCGCTTCGGAAGAAGAAGACGGGCGCATCTACGGCGAATTTGCTGACGCCTTGCGGGAGACTTATCCGGCGACTGGGCAAATGTTCGAAGAGATGCGCGACGAAGAGGTCGTGCACCGGGACCGGCTGTTGGCGATGTTCCGGCAGCGCTTTGGCGACCACATCCCATTGATCCGGCGGGAGAACGTCAAAGGGTTTCTGCAACGGCGGCCAACGTGGCTGGTGAGGCCGCTGGGCGTAAACGTGGCCAGGAAACAAGCCAAGATCATGGAGATGGAAGCAGGGCGTTTCTATGCGCGAGCCGTTACCCGCATTACAGATGCTCCCACACGCGAGCTGTTGAATAAATTGGCGGATGAAGAGCGCAAGCACTACGCGACGGCGGACGATCTCGAACAGAAGCATTTAACGGAGCCGGTGCGCGCGCAGGAAGACGAATCGCACCGCAAGCTGATCCTGCTGCAAATCGTACAGCCTGGCCTTGCCGGATTGATGGATGGGTCCGTGTCGACGCTGGCGCCGCTGTTTGCGGCAGCGTTCGCCACTCACAAAAGTTCGGACGCCTTTCTCGTCGGACTTGCGGCCTCCATCGGCGCGGGAATCTCGATGGCGTTTTCGGAAGGGCTTTCCGACGACGGATCGCTGACCGGAAGAGGCTCGCCTTGGCTGCGCGGCGCGGTTACCGGTGCAATGACCACGGCTGGCGGAATCGGGCACACGTTGCCCTTTTTGATAGCGAATTTTCACATTGCGACGATGGTGGCAGTGATCGTCGTAGGAATCGAGCTGGGAGTCATCAGTTACATCCGGCACCGCTACATGGACACGCCGTTCCTGCAAGCGGCGTTTCAAGTGATTGTGGGCGGCGTGCTGGTTTTCTTTACTGGATACATCATCGGCAGTTCGTAATTCCAGAGCCAGCGCAGAGCGCGCTTGAGCACTAAAAAATTCAGTGAAAATCTAGATGGCAGCCGGACTAGTCCGCCTGAGCACCAGCGGGAACAGGGGCGTGGCCTGGGCCGTGCTTGCGAATCCCTTGCAGCCAGGATTGCAGCCGATCCATATAGATATAGACGATCGGCGTGGTGAACAGAGTGAGCATCTGGCTGACGATGAGCCCGCCGATGATGGTGATACCCAGAGGACGCCGTAGCTCGGAGCCGACGCCGTTTCCGAGAGCAAGTGGCAATGCCCCAAAGAGCGCAGCCATTGTAGTCATCAGAATCGGCCGGAAGCGTAATAGGCAAGCCTTGTAGATAGCCTCCAAAGGCGTGACTTTCTCCTCTCGCTCAACCTGAACGGCAAAATCAATCATCAGAATGGCATTTTTCTTGACGATGCCGATCAGCAGGATGATGCCGATGAGGGCGATCATGTTGAGGTCGGATCCCGCAGCCTTGATGGCCAGAATCGCGCCAATTCCCGCCGAGGGAATCGTAGACAGAATCGTGATCGGGTGAATAAAGCTTTCATACAAGATTCCCAGAACGATATAGACGGCGATGAGAGCGGTAATCACGAGAAAGAGCTGCGAAGCGCGGGAATCCTGATAAGCCTGCGCCGTGCCCTGGAACGTTGCGTGCACAGTCGGCGGCATGCCAACTTCGCGTGTGGCCTCCTGGATATGCAGCACAGCAGGGCCGAGAGAGGCCCCCGGCGCAAGATTGAAAGACAGGGTGATGGCTGGGAAGATGCCCTGATGATTGACGGACAGCGCGGTGTTCGAGGGCTCGTAGTGGGAGAAGGCGCTAAGTGGAACGAGCTTGCCACCCGTGGCAGGCACATAGATGGACTTGAGAGCCGCGGGATCTTGTTGGGCGCTGGGCATGACTTCCAAGACCACATGGTACTGGTTGAGACCTTTGTAGATGGTCGAGACCTGGCGCTGCCCGAAGGCATCGTTCAGCGTGTTATCGATCGCTCCCATGGAAACACCGAGACGGCTGGCGGTATCGCGGTCAATGACCAATGAGCTCTGCAGACCATGCATTTCCTGGTCGGAGTTGACGTCGCGAAGTTCGGGGATCGTCGCCAATTTTTTCTGAAGAATGGGAGCCCAGTGAGTGAGGTCGCTGAGATTGTCCGCCTGCAACGTGTATTGGTATTGAGCGGCACTGCCGCGGCCGCCGACGCTGAGATCCTGCACGGCCTGGAGATAGAGAACAGCGCCGGGAACCTTGGAAGTGGCTTTGCGGATACGGGCGATGACTTCGTCGGCGCTAAGTTTGCGTTCGTTGAGAGGCTTGAGCTGGCCAAACATCCGCGCTGTGCTGCCGCCGGCGCCGCCGCCCGTGAAGGACGTAACGCTATCCACCGCTGGATCCTTCAACACGATGTTCGTGAAGGCCCGCATCTTCTGCGCCATGGCGGTGAAGGATAGATCCTGGTCGCCCTGGATCATGCCGCTAAAGCGGCCCGTGTCCTGCTGCGGGAAGAAACCGGAATTGACATGAAAAAAGAGGTAAGCGCAGATGATCGCAGTAAGGAAGGTGGCCCCAAGGATCAGCAACTGGCGCCGAAGCACCCACCGCAGGGAAATATCGTACACGTGTAAAAGATTGTTAAAGGCGCTCTCAAAAAATTTGTAAATCCAGTTGTGGCGTCCGGATTCATGCTTTAGGAAACGCGCGCACATCATCGGTGTCGTAGTGAGAGAAACAAAAAGAGAAACGGCGATGGCGACGCTAAGAACCACGGCAAATTCACGGAAGAGCCGGCCAACAATACCGGGCATCAACAAGATGGGGATGAATACGGCCACGAGCGAAGTGCTCATGGAGAGCACGGTGAAACCGATTTCGCTGGCGCCCTTCATGGCGGCCTCGAAGGGTTTCATCCCGTTCTCGATGTGGCGGGTGATGTTTTCAATGACCACGATGGCGTCGTCTACGACGAACCCGGTGCAAATCGTGAGGGCCATCAGCGACAGATTGTCAACGCTATAACCAAAGAGATACATGACACCAAAAGTGCCTACGAGGGAGAGCGGAACCGCCACGCTGGGGATGACGGTGGCCCAGGTACTGCGGAGAAAAGCGAAAACCACAAGGATCACGAGCATGATGGAAATGATCATCGTGATCTCGACGTCGTGAACGGAAGCGCGAATCGTCGTGCTGCGATCGACGGCGACGCTCAAATGCAGTGAAGGAGATATGGAAGCGCGGAACAGCGGCAGGAGCGCGTTAATGCGATCGACCGTCTCGATCATATTGGCGGCGGGCTGGCGGAAGATGGCCAGCAGCACGGAACGCCTGCCGCCGGAAAGTCCCAAATTGCGGGTGTCCGCGACGGAATCGACGACCTCGGCAATATCTTGAAGACGTACAGGCGCGCCCGTATGTCCGGCCACAATCAGGGGCTGATACTCATAGGCCTTGAAGAGTTGGTCGGTGTCCGCCATGGCCCACGTTTTCTGGCTATCGGAAAGCGAACCCTTGGCAAGATTGGCGTTGGCCGATTGCAGCGAAGCGCGAATGGTCTCGAGGCTGATGCCATAGCTGTTGAGCTGGTAAGGGTTGGCTTCCACGCGAACGGCAGGACTCGCGCTTCCCCACGTGAACACCTGGCCGACGCCTTCGACCTGAGCGAGTTTCTGAGCGAGGATGGAATCGGCGGCGTCGTAAATTTGCGCGGGCGGAATGTTATCCGAGGTTAAGGCGAGAATGAGGATTGGAGCGTCCGCCGGATTGACCTTGCGATAAGTCGGCTGGCCGGGAAGATCGGCGGGGAGCTGGCTGCGCGACGCGTTAATGGCGGCTTGCACGTCGCGCGCAGCGGCGTTGATGTCGCGGTTCAGATCGAACTGCAAGGTTACATTGGTGGAACCGAGGCCGCTCGAAGAAGTCATCTGCGTAACGCCTGCAATGCGGCCGAACTGGCGCTCGAGCGGTGTGGCCACAGCGGATGCCATCGTCTCGGGGCTTGCACCCGGCAGGTTTGCCCCAACGGAGATGGTCGGGAAATCAACCTGTGGAAGAGGCGAAACGGGTAGGAACCGGAATGCAACCACGCCCGAGAGAAAGATCGCCATGGTGATGAGCGTCGTCGCGACAGGCCGACGAATGAAGGGCGCGGAGAAATTGGTCGAAGAAGTCATGGCCTAATCGCCGTGAGCCGGCTCCTGGAGAGTATTCCCAATGTGAAATGCAAAGCGGTGGGCCAGCCAATCGAATGCCAGATAGACGACCGGCGTGGTGTAAAGCGTGAGCAACTGGCTGAGAAGGAGGCCGCCAACGATAGTAATTCCCAGAGGACGGCGCAATTCGGAGCCGACACCGCTGCCGATGGCAAGAGGCAGGGCGCCGAGAAGCGCCGCCATGGTAGTCATCATAATGGGACGAAAACGCAGCAGGCAGGCCTCGTAGATAGCCTCAAGCGGGGGCTTCCCTTCCTTGCGTTCCGCCTCGAGAGCGAAGTCGATCATCATGATCGCGTTTTTCTTCACGATACCAATCAACAGGATGACCCCAATCAGCGAGATAACGCTGAACTCCATGTGGAACAGCAGAAGAGCAAGTATGGCGCCGACGCCGGCGGACGGAAGCGTCGAGAGAATCGTGATGGGGTGAATGTAGCTCTCGTACAGCACGCCGAGAACAATGTAAACGGTGACGAGCGCGGCCAGAATCAGGATGGGCTCGTTGGCCAGCGAATTGAGGAACGCCGCCGCCGTGCCTTGGAATGTCGCCTGAATGCTGGCCGGCATGTTCAATTGTGCCTTGGCCGTGTTGATGGCATTGACAGCGTCGCCGAGAGCCGCGTTGGGAGCCAAATTGAACGAGACGGTGACCACGGGAAACTGCCCCTGATGGTTGACGATCAAGGAGCCCGCGCCAGGCTCGAAACGCGTGAAGGCGCTGAGCGGAACTTGCGGGTTGGGCGCCGCCGCCGTGTTCGCTTGCGCGGCCGACGAGATGTTCACCGTGGATCCGGCGGAAGCCTGCAGCGCAGCCGCGGAAGACCGCACGTAGATACTCTTAAGTGCATCGGGATTCTGCTGAAACTGCGGATCGACTTCCAGGACGACGCGGTACTGATTGAGCTGGGTGAAGATCGTCGAGACTTGCCGCTGGCCAAACGCGTCGTAAAGCGTGTTGTCGATATCGGCGGGGAGGATGCCAAGACGGGAAGCGGTATCGCGGTCGATGACGAGGTTGGCGAGGAGGCCAGAATTCAGCTGGTCGCTGGCAACGTCCCGGATGTCCGGTAGAGAACTAAGTTTGTCCATGAAACGAGGAACCCAGGTGGCCAGTTCTACGGGGTCAACATCCTCCAGACTGTACTGGAATTCGGTGCGGCTGACGCGATCTTCGACCGTTAGATCCTGCACGGGCTGCATGAAGAGCGCGATGCCATCGACTTTGGCAACCTCGGGTTGAAGACGGCGAATAACATCCGAGGCGCTAATCTTGCGGACCGAGAGCGGTTTGAGGTTGATTTGAATGCGGCCGGTGTTGAGGGTGGTGTTGGTTCCGTCGATGCCGATGAAGGAGGACAGGCTGTCGACCGCAGGGTCTTTGAGAATCACGGCGGCGAGGGCCTGCTGGTGCGTAGCCATGGCCGCGAAGGAAGTGTTCTGGGATCCCTCGGAGACGCCGAGGATCAATCCGGTGTCCTGCACGGGGAAGAAGCCTTTGGGAACGTAAATATAGAGCAGGATGGTGCCAACTAAGGTCGCGAACGTGATGAGTAGAGTGATTTTTTGATACTGGAGGACGAACTTCAGCGTGCGGCCGTAGTAAGCGATGACGGAATTAAAGACCTGTTCGGATTTGTGATAGAACCAGGTCTGGTCCTCTTCCTTCTGATGACGAAGAAGTTTTGCGCACATCATCGGCGTAAGAGTGAGAGAGACGAAAGCGGAAATGAGAATGGTAATCGCCAGAGTGATGGCGAATTCGCGGAACAGGCGGCCGACAACGTCCGCCATAAAGAGAAGTGGGATGAGCACGGCAATGAGCGAAACCGTGAGCGAAATAATCGTAAAGCCGATCTGCTCGGAACCCTTGAGAGCCGCCTGAAGCGGAGATTCGCCCTCCTCAATGTAGCGGCTGATATTCTCGATCATGACGATGGCGTCATCGACGACGAAACCCGTGGAGATGGTTAGGGCCATGAGAGAAAGATTGTTGAGACTGAAACCGCACAGATACATCACGCCGAATGTTCCGACGATGGAGAGCGGAACAGCTAAGGCAGGGATCACGGTGGCGCGCAAGCTGCGCAAAAACAGGAAGATCACCATGACCACCAAGCCGATGGTGAGAACCAGCGTGAACTCGACGTCCTGGACGGAGGCGCGAATCGTGGTGGTCCGGTCCGTGAGAACTTGAATCTTCACCGAGGCGGGGAGCGCGGCCGCGAGTTGCGGAAGCAGACTTTTCACGCGATCCACGACGGAAATGATGTTGGCGCCGGGCTGCCGCTGAATGTTCAGAATGACGGCTGGATTCTTGTTGGCCCACGCCGCTTCCATGACGTTTTCAGTGCCATCTAAAACGGTCGCCACGTTAGACAAACGAACGGGAGCGCCGTTCCGGTAAGCAACGATGATGGGGCCGTAACTGTCGCTGGAGATGAGCTGGTCATTCGCGCCGATGGTGTAAGACTGGTGAGCCCCATCAAAGGTTCCCTTGGCCTGATCGACGTTGGCGGCGCTAAGCGCAGTGCGTAAGTCCTCCAGACTGAGGCCATAAGAAGCGAGCGCCGTGGGATTCGCCTGGATTCGCACGGCCGGGCGCTGGCCTCCGCTGATGCTCACAAGTCCCACACCCGGAAGCTGGGACATTTTTTGCGCGAGCATGGTGTCCGTGAGGTCCTCAACTTTGGAAAGCGGCAGTGAATCTGAAGTCAGCGCGAGAGTCAAAATGGGAGCGTCGGCCGGATTGATTTTGCTGTAGATGGGTGGATTCGGAAGACCTTGCGGAAGAAGATTGGAAGCGCTGTTGATGGAGGCCTGAACCTCTTGTTCGGCGATGTCAATGTTGAGATCCAGGTCGAATTGCAGCGTGATGATGGAGCTGCCGAAAGAACTCGAGGACGTCATTTGATTCAGGCCGGGGATCTGGCCGAACTGGCGCTCGAGCGGCGCAGTAACGGATGACGCCATAACGTCCGGACTTGCACCCGGATAAAAGGTCTGAATCTCGATCGTCGGATAGTCGACCTGAGGAAGCGCGGACACGGGGAGCTGGCGGTAGGCATCGAAGCCGACCAGCAGCACGGCGACCATCAGAAGGGTGGTCGCCACAGGCCGCAGAATGAACGGCCGGGAAGGGCTCATCGAGATTTTGCTCCCGACTTGCCTCCAGCGGGATGGCCCGGCTGCGAGGATTTTGGTGCGGCAGGCTCTGCGGCGGATGGGCTCGCTGTACCCGTCGGTGAAGTGCTGGTAACGACTTTGCTGCCGTCCTGGAGCTTGTCCTGGCCATCAATCACCACGATATCGCCGCCATTTATGCCGGAACTGATCCCAACGTTATTGCCAGTGGTCTGGGCGATGGTGACGACGCGGATGTTGGCGGTATCCCCTCCGGAAACGACGTAGACATAGGTGCCTTGCGGGCCACGCTGAATCGCGGCGGCGGGAACGATGACCAGGTTATGTTTGATGTCCACCAGCATGTGAATATTGACGAATTGATTCGGAAAGAGAACGTTGTTCTGATTCGAGAAAACGGATTTTAGTTTGTAGGTTCCGGTGGTTGGATCAATTTGGTTGTCGATGGTGAGAAGCTTGCCATCAGCGATCTTCGTGGTGTCGTCACGGTCGTAGGCCTCGACGGGAAGCTGGCCTCCGCCGCGCAGTTTGACCAGGACTTGCTGAAGTTGGTCCTGCGGCAGGGTGAAGATGACCGCAATCGGCTGGAGCTGGGTGATGACGAGCAGGCCGGTCGTATCAGAGGCGTGGACGATGTTTCCGATATCGACGAGACGCAATCCCACTCGGCCGCTGATGGGAGAGGTGATGCGAGAGTAGATAAGCTGCAGTTTTGCGTTGTCGATGGTGGCTTGGTCTGCTTTGATTGCGCCCTGATACTGTCCGACCTGTGCCTGTTGGGTATCGACCTGCTGCTTGGGAACAACTCCTTCACTGTAAAGAAGCTGATAGCGCTCGAAGTCGACTTGCACGTCGTGGAGCTGCGCCTGGTCTTTAGCGAGCTGGCCTTCCGCCTGTTCCAGCATGACCTGGTAGGGCCGAGGATCAATCTCGATCAGCGCGTCGCCCTGGTGGACGAATTGCCCCTCGGTGAAGTTGACTTTGACAATCTGGCCGTCGACGCGGCTGCGTACGGTCACGGTATTAAACGCAGTGACCGAACCCAAGCCGATCAGATAGACGGGAAGATCGCCCTTCTGTGCGGTTGCGACAACCACAGGTACGATTAGGCCTGCTCCTCCCGCGCCCCTCTTTCCCTGCCCGGTCGCGCCTGCGGCGGCCTTCCCGCCGGCTTCGCTGGTTGAGCGCGTTCCTCGGAAATACCAGATTCCGATGGCGATGACGCCAAGAACAACAACCCAGAGCCACCAGCGGCTCTTGGCGGGCGGTGCCGCGGAAGAATCTCGCGCGCCCGGCTTGGGAAGCTCTATCGAATCGAGGTGGCCCATCCCTACTCTCCTGTCAATCAAAGCAAATGGTGCGAGTGAGTCTGCCGGGGCAAGACATCAGCGGGTATACATTGAGGGGTTCCCGCCCAAACTATGAGCCTACCGGAAAAGACGGCCTGCGCATAGTCTAAGACGGATTTCAGGAGAGAATGGTTACCAGGTCGCGGCTTCCGGGGAGCGGACACGGTCGAGGCCAAAATGGGACACCGCGGGAGCGCCCGGGAGATTGTTCGTGGCGGCGATATTTTTTGTGGGCAAGGGGGTGTTTGAAAGCATACACTAGCGCACCGCGGCGTGCTGCGCCACAGAGCGGTAGCGGCAGAAATTCTGAAAAGGGCGGGTGAAAAAGGAAATGCTAAAGGGCTTGATTGCCGGCTTACTGCTAGGAATCCTGCTGATCGGGTGCGGCGTGTATTTTTATTTTTCGACGGGGCGCGCGCCCGTGGCGGTGACGGACCCGCCGATGCCATTTGAAAAGAAATTCGCGCACATGGCCTTGAATGCGCGCATTGCGAAGGAAAAAATTCCAGAATCGCCGGTAGTCGCCGACGAGAAAAGCTATCTGGCCGGCGCGGAAGTCTTCAAACAGAACTGCGCGGTATGTCATGGGTTGCCCGATCAGCCGAAGACAGCCGCCGCGCTCGGTATGTATCCGCCGCCGCCGCAGCTTTTCCACGGAGTGGGCGTGTCGGACGATCCAGCGTCGGAAACGTATTGGAAGGCGGAAAACGGGATTCGGCTCACGGGCATGCCGGGATTCAAGGGGCGCTTGTCGGAAACGGAAATCTGGGAAGTCAGCGTGCTATTGGCAAATTCGGACAAACTGCCGGCGTCGGTGAAAGCCGCTTTGATCGCGCCTCCTGTACCTTCCGCGGCGGCAGCGGCAGGCGTTGCGCCAGGCGCTATTGCAAACCCGGCCGCGCCAGCCAGCGCGACGCCCGCGAAACCCAAGCAGTGATACCGTGAATGCGATGCGGGAGCACCGTGCTTGGCAACAACCGGCGCGATCTCTAGCGGCGCGATTTTCGCGTAATACCCTTTAGCAAAATTCACGCCGCGCGAGTCGGCAACGAATGAATCTGCTCGACCTTCCGTAATTCTGGGAATCGCCACGCCCAGATCGCGGTCACGATGATCGTTCCAATTCCGCCGAGAACGACGGCCGGCACCGTTCCGAGAAATTGTGCCGTTAAGCCGGACTCGAATTCGCCGAACTCGTTGGAAGCGCCGATGAAAACCATATCCACGGCATTAACGCGGCCGCGCATCTCGTCGGGCGTAGCCACCTGGATGAGTATGGCGCGGACAACCACGCTGACCATGTCCGTGGCGCCGACAAAAAACAGAGCGATCATCGAGAGAACGAGACTGCGCGAAATTCCAAACAGAATGGTGAACACGCCGAATCCCGCCACGCACCAGAGCATGATCAGCCCGGCTCGCCGCCGCAGCGGGCGGTAAGCAAGAAAGATCGCCATCGCCGCAGCGCCGATGCCTGGCGCGGCTCGCAGCAGGCCTAGTCCCCAAGGGCCCGTGTGCAGAATTTCCTTTGCGTAGACGGGCAGGAGTGCGACGGCTCCGCCAAGAAATACCGCAAACAAGTCGAGGGAAATAGAGCCGAGGACTACTTTCTCACGCCAGATGTAGTGCAACCCTGCAAAAACAGTTCTGGAATTGAATGGCTCGCGGGGACGGGGCTTCGCTGGCGCTTTGATTTTGAGCGTGCAAGCTAATGCTACGACGGCCAGCATCATCGCCCCGAGATAGACCGCGCCCGGTCCGCGAAACGCAGCGTAGATCACTCCGCCAGCGGCGGGCCCGAGAATGCTCGCGCCCTGGAAAAAAGTGGAAGCCCATGCGATCGCGTTCGGAAGGTCTTCGTCGGGCACCAATTGCGGAAGGAAGGCGCGGCTCACCGGTGCATTGAAAACGCGCAGAACGCCGAGAATTGCGAGAACCGCGAAAATGAAGGAAACGGAGCCGGTTGCGTGCATGGCAGTCCAGAGCAGCAAACCAAAACTCACGCCGTAACCGACATAACAGAGGATGACGAGTCTTTGGCGGTCGTAGCGATCGGCCACGTGGCCGGAGACGAGGAACAAGAGAATGCCGGGAAGGAATTGCACCAACCCCACGAGGCCGAGGTCCAGCGGGCGCTTTGTGATTTCGTAAACTTGCCAGCCGACGGCCACCGATTGCATCTCCATGGCGACGACCATGGCCGTGCGTGCAGCTTGAAAGAGCAGGAAATTCGGATGGCGAAATGAGGCGCGGCCGGCGGCTCTGGAATTTTCTTGGTCGGCCATGAAACATTACTTTGCCACAAAAATAAAATTGCGACGAGTTCCGCATGCGCGATGACTTGCTGGCGGTTTAAGGACGATGAGCGAGCCGGGCAATCATTGTTTTTCGACGTTGACGTAGTAGAGATCGGTGGCTACGTCGAAGTCATTCTTCGAGAGCGTCGTCTTCGTCGTTTGCCAGTCGGTCGTCGCGTTGATGATTTCCCAGTTCCCTTTTGTTCCGACGCGGACGGGCATGGCGAAGCCCCGCTCATCCACCTTCCAGCGATAGGAAACGGTGCCATCGGCTCCGTTGAATTTCAGCTCGAGCGTGGGGATGGCCGTATGGCGAAGGTACTGGTTGAAGATCGGCGTCAGGTTCATGCCAGTTTTTTGGTTGAAATACTGCACCACATCTTCGGTCATGATGTTCTTATATTTGAAATGCTGGTAGAAGTCGTGGATGAGCTTGAACCAGCGGGCATCGTCATTGATCACGCTGCGGAGCGTGTTCAGAAAGAGCGCGCCTTTGAAATACATGTCCTGTGGCGGCTCGGCGTTGACGCCGCGCTCGGCGATGATGGGCACCTAGTTCTTCACTTTGGATTTGTAAGCGTTGACGTACTTTAGGTAGTCGTCGTGGCCCCATCTGTATTCGACATAGAGACATTCGAGATACGTGGCCCAGCCTTCGTGAATCCACATGTCGGACGGGTCGGCGGCGGTGATGGAGTTGCCGAACCACTCGTGAGCGCTTTCGTGGATGATGATGAAATCGAACTTGGTGCTGATGCCGACCCCGGTCCAATCGCGCTCCAGATAACCATTCTTAAAATGATTGCCATAAGTGACGGCGCTCTGATGCTCCATGCCGGAGTACGGCACCTCGATGAGCTTGTAGCCGTCTTTCTTGAAGGGATATTCGCCGAAATAATGCTGAAAGGCTTGGAGCATTCCTTTGGCTTGCACGAATTGCGCTTTCGCTTTGTCTAAATCTTCGGGAAGGACGTAGAAATCGAGCGGGAGATCGCCGAGGCGGTCGGAGAAATGGACGTAGTTTCCGATGTTGAGCGAGACGTCATAATTGTTGATGGGATAGTGGACGAGCCAGTCCCAGCGCGTGTAGCCGTGGCCGAGATCGGTCTTGCCCAGAAATTTTCCGTTGGAGACGTCGACGAGGTTGCTGGGAATCGAAACGCTGATCTCCATGTTTTTGACTTCGTCGCGCCACTGGTCTTTGTTGGGCCACCAAACACTGGCGCCGATGCCTTCGCAGGCTGTGAAAATCCACGGATGGCCCTCGGAATCCTTGTGGAATGAAAAACCGCCGAAGCGGCCTTGCTCTTGAGGATTCCCAGAATAGTAGAAGTCGATGGAATACGTGCGGCCGGCGCGCAGCGTTTCCGGAAAGTCGATGAAGACAGCGCCGAATTGGCGCTCGTATTTGAGTTCGGTTGTGCCGAGAAGAATTCTATCGACCTGGAGCGGCTGTTGGAGATCGAGTTGGATGCGCGTGCCGTCCGAGAGCATTTTGAAGCGAACCGTGTTTTTGCCGCTGATGAATTTCTTTTCGGGGTCGACCCGGACATCGAGATGGTAGTAGAGCAAATCATTGTTAGCGCGATAGGGGCCGTACGCGCCGCGAAGAATATCGGCCTGCGTGGGCACGTGAGGAGTTGGAGTCTGTTGGCGTGGAGTGGCTTGCTGAGAAGTCTGCGCGGAGGGTGGCGGCGCAGCCTGGGCAGCGATGCGATGCGGCGCAAGAAGTAGGACGAGAAGAATGCTGGATATGGATTGTAAGAAAGCTCTACGCCTCATGACGCGCCTCGGAAATGGGTTGGACGTACAGGCGGCACGGTAACACAGGGACCTGGCGCTGACGAAACCGGGCGAGTTTGCTGGCAAGCCAGGGGGCCCCCACTCCCCTTTTTTTGTAAGTGCGCATTCTAAAGGACTTTAAGCGCTGCGTTTTGGAAGTGCGGAATCTAAAGGGCTTACAGGGGCGTTTTGCAGAAGTGCGGATTCTAAAGGGATTAGCAACGAATGAGTGTTTCTCTCCGTTCCCTTCGACTTCACTTAGGGCATGGAGGGCACACGAGTGGCGAGCGGTAAGAAGCAAGAGGTGAGACTGCGGAGAATGAGGGAAGGAGATCGGTTGCGCTGCAAGCCGGCGCGAGGAGAAGGAGTCTACACAGAGGCCGCGGAGGGCACAGAGTACACAGAGGAAGGGAGAGTTGGGTATCGATAGGTTGAGCTGCGACGCGATCATGTGGAATGATAGCACTATATAAACCATTTGTCAAGTACTTCTTTGGTATCGTTCGAATGAGCTGTGGAAAAAATAGAGGTTAGAGATCAGCGGTTAGAGGTTGGAGGTTAGAAATACGAGAAAGATGAAAAGTTCACATGCCGGACCCTGATGGTAATGATTGCTTGAACGGCTTTACAATCGGCATTGGAAGATGTGAAGAGGTGCGACATGAGTATCACTGTTCGTCCCGAATTAGAACAGGAGATTCGCGCCAGAGCTGCGGCGGAAGGGCTCAGTGTGGAAGTCTATGTGGAGCAGTTGGTCCGCGCCGATCAGCAAAGGAGCGAGGAATCGGACAGGCCAGACGCGGATTGTGGCCGAGAGGTAGCCGCAGAGATAGAGAGGAAGCTGGAGGTTGTGCGCACTGCGGCGCTTCATGAGGCCCCTACCGCGGATATCGAGACCATGTTGGCGGAAATAGAAGGCGATGGTGGCGGCGAGGGTTAGGGTAAAATAGATGCAGGTGAGGTTATGCCAAAACGTAAGAAGCTGACTGGTGAGCAGGTGGCAGTGGAAGGTTCCGGGTCGCGGCGCGCGCGTGTTGCTCCTTCAAAGGCACAGGGTGCTCGCAAGCACTCGATTGGAAAAAACGGCGAGTTACCTAAGCCGTCAAAATCTGAGCCGATTGAGGCGGTGCTTCAATCGCTGGCAAGTGCGGTGCCGGAAACGGAGTGGCAAAAGCTGCCATCTGATCTTACAGAAGCTTTGGACCACTACCTGTACCGCACTCCTCGAAAATGAAGCAGGTCTTTGTCGATACGGTGTATTGGATTGCGGTGGTACGCCCATGCGATTCGTGGAAAGGCGCCGCCGCGAGGGCTCGTGAAGCCCTTTCGGAGGGCATTCAACTCGTAACTTCGGACGAGGTTCTGGCAGAATTCCTTGTGTGACTCTCCCGAGGTGGAGCGAGCCTGCGGGGCAGAGCGTGTGAAACGGTTTACGCCATCCTGAATAATGAAGGTGTGCGAGTGCTGGAACAGACGAGGAGATCCTTTCTTGGCGGCATAAGTTTGTATCAAGCCAGGCCAGATAAGCAGTACAGTCTGGTTGATTGCATTTCAATGCGGTGGATGAGGTCGTTGGGCATTGAAGATGTGTTGACGAATGATCGTCACTTTGAGCAAGAAGGATTTAATGTGCTGATGTAGCTCTCGCGCTGACGAGACTGCTGCACCCGCTAGATATCTTCAGTAAAGGTTGAACGAGACTTCGACGTGCGTCAGGATCGGAACCGGGAGCCCTTTTTTTCGCCCCGGAGTAAATTTCCAATGCGAGACTTCCTCGACAGCCTTTTTGTCCAATTCGGCGTTCACTGACTGCACTATCATCGTGCGTTGGACGGTCCCATCCATGCTGATGAGGATATTGAGGACTACAGTTCCCTGGTATTTCAGTTTCCCCTTGGGCGCCGCCTCTTTTGCGGGATTGTTCGCTGGTGTTCCCTGGCCGGTTCTGGGGGCCGATTCGTCTTTCAGAGGTGACGGCATGATGACGCCATCGGTGTCGGGCATGTAGGCTCTTGCTTGCACTGCAGCGCGCCTCAGTGCCCGCGCTTGCTCAACTTCTGAGATTGCGCCCTGAAGATTTGGGCAATCAGCGTCGCTGACCAAAGCAACGACTTTTGGTGCGTCAGTGGCGATCGTCGATCCGCCCTTTAACGCGAAGCCAGACTTACGTGCATCCTTAGCTGCGCGTCCTGAAAGTGGAGGAGAGGATGACAAATAATCGCCTGGGCCCATCTCTGGAGAGTAGGTCTCAGATTTCTCTCCTTCGATTTCAACCCATGCGAACTGCTTGGCGATCACGAGTGACCCATTTTGCACAAGCTCACAAGACTTTGAAGCGCTCTTACGATGGACCAGAACAGGGACCGTTGTATTTCCTTGAGAGCCGTCGGAAATGTTTCCCGTTAGAACGCCGATCGAGAGGGCGAAAAATACGACGTACGTTCCCGGCTGAGCCGCTGCCATCATTTCCTCGTTTTCCGAAAGTGAAGCCGAATACCCGCAGACTATCACACCTGTCAGGACCATGGTCAAAAGCACGTGCCTGGACAACGCGCTAACCGGAGAGTGCCATAGCATTACTTCATCGCTCGATGATCCTGTGCTGCGGGAGCGGTAAGTTGCACGCGGGGAAAGTATCGGCGTTATGTGTGAAAGCTAGGAAGGCCGAGGATCGAGCGGAGCGCGCTCGGGTCGGCGCCGGAGGAGGCGAAATCGTCGAAGGTGGTGGCGGCGGCTTGGATGATGTGGCGGTGGATGAAGGGGGCGCCTTCGGCGGCACCTTGTTCGGCGGATTTGATGCAGCACTCCCATTCGAGAATGGCCCAGCCGGGGAAATTGTATTGGGTGAGTTTGGAGAAGATGGCGGGGAAATTGACCTGGCCGTCGCCGGTGGAACGGAAGCGTCCGGCGCGCGCGAGCCACGGTTGATAGCCGCCATAGACGCCTTGGCGGCCAGTGGGATTGAATTCGGCGTCCTTGACGTGAAACATTTTGATGCGCGAGTGATAGAGGTCGATGAATTGGAGGTAATCGAGCTGCTGAAGGACGAAGTGGCTGGGGTCGAAGAGAATGTTGGCGCGGGGATGATTGCGGACGCGGTCGAGAAACATTTCGAACGTGGCGCCGTCGTGGAGATCTTCGCCGGGATGGATTTCGAAGCAGAGGTCGACGCCGGCTTTATCGAAGGCGTCGAGGATGGGGAGCCAGCGCTTGGCCAGCTCGTCGAAAGCGGTTTCGATCAGGCCGGCGGGGCGCTGCGGCCAGGGATAGATGTAGGGCCAGGCAAACGCGCCGGAGAAGGTGACGTGGGCTTTGACGCGGAGATTGGCGGAAGCGCGCGCGGCAAAGAGGAGTTGCTCGACGGCCCACTTTTGGCGCGCGGCGGAGTTGGCGTTGCCTGCGAGGCTAGCAGGAGCGAAGCCTGCGAAGAGAGCGTCGTAGGCGGGATGGCAGGCAACGAGCTGGCCCTGGAGGTGGGTGGAGAGTTCGGAGATGGCAAGTTTGTGCCGGGCGGCGATGGACTGCAGATCGTCGCAGTAGGCTTTGCTTTCGGCGGCGCGCTTTAGATCGAAGAGGCGGGCGTCCCACGTGGGAATTTGCACGGCGACGTAGCCGAGGCTGGCGGCCCAGGCGCAGATGGAGTCGAAGGTGTTAAAGGGCGGAGTATCGGAAGCGAACTGCGCGAGAAAAATGCCGGGGCCTTGGATGGTTTTCATTGGTGCGCTCCTGCCGCGGGGTGGACGGATCTTTCGTGACAAAGTTCGGCCAAGGAGTTGTACTAAGTTCCGCGGAGGAATTCAATCGAAAGGCTGCCGAGCCACGGAATTTGTTTTCCGCACCGCTCCTCTCTCGGCTGGACAGCCAGGATCTGAAGCTTTTCCGAACTCCGTTACTTGGCCAGCTTTCGCAGCAGAGCCATCCCTTCGGAATCGTTCAGGATGTTTTTGCCATTCAGCAAGGCAACCAGTTCGCTGACGATTTTCCGCAGCTCCCGGAGTTCAACTTCCGAGCTGTTCGCGGTCTCGCGTTGGAGAAAGACGTTTGAGTGCTCCTCTTCCTCCGTCCTGCCGCCACTCAACTCGTGCAGCCAGGAACCCAGGGTGCGCAGTTGCTCGGGTTCTGCCGTCGTGAACAAAAGTCCCATGCCCATGCCCGCCTTTGAATAAACGACCTTTGCCTGGGTCTTGAAAGATTGATTGTCTCTTGTAACCGTGAGCGTGACAGCGGCATCCTTCGCAAAGGGGTTGATGGTATCCACGTAGCAGCCGTTCCTGCTGATATCGGAGAGGCGGCCGAGAATGCGAGTGTCCGCGTGAAGATCGAGGGCTTCCACAGCAGGTGAGAAAGGAAAACGGGGACAGCTGCGCTTTTCTATCTGCTCGGAAGCAGGAGGAGGCGACTGACGATGCGCCGTTTTGTTAAGTAATTCCATTATCGGAGTTCCAGCCCGCGAATGGATGCGCGTGCGCCCGCGTCAAGCCTATGAACGACTCTCTCTCCGGCGCACTCTTTCGCTGATGCGATTGCAAGATGCCTTCTCATCGATGAACGACAACAGCCGATTCAAGAATTCCGGTCCTGAGCAAGATGCCGAATTGGCGAGGAAGAACCGGCCGGCTGAAGTAGTAGCCCTGGGCTTCTTCACATTGGCGAGCCCGAAGAAACTCCAGTTCTTCCCGCGTTTCGACCCCCTCGGCAACTACTCGCAGCTTCAGGCTGCGGCCCATGCTGATCACCGCGGTCACGATGGTGGTATCGTCCGGTGCGGAAGTGATTTGACGGACAAACGACTGGTCGATCTTCAGCGCGTCGATCGGAAACTTTCTCAGATAGCTCAAGCTGGAATAGCCCGTGCCGAAGTCATCGACGGCAATCTGCACTCCTCTTGCTCTTAGAGTTTTCAGCACGGAGGCGGCGGACTCGGCACGCTTCATCAAAACGCTTTCCGTAAGTTCCAGCTCGAGGAACCTTGGATCGAGGCCAGTTTCGCTGAGAGTGGTGAACACACCGTCTAGAAAATTGTCTTCACGGAATTCCATCGAGGAGATGTTCACCGCGATGGTGCCCAGGGGCAGGCCCGCGTCCAGCCAAGCACGGGCCTGCTTGCATGCTTCGCGAAGAACCCACTGGCCGATCGGCAGAATCAGACCGCAATCCTCCGCGACGGGAATAAAACTCGCGGGTGAGACAGGACCACGCTTCGGATGGGTCCAGCGTAGGAGGGCTTCCGCGCCTGTTATCTCTCCCGTTGCGAGCTTGACCTTGGGCTGGTAATGCAATGAGAATTCTTTGTGTTCAAGGGCGCGCCGCAGGCTCTCCTCGATAGATTGCCGCTCCACGGCGCGGACGTTCATGGCTGGTTTGAAAAATTGATAGCTCTGCCTTCCATTTTCCTTGGCCTGATACATCGCCGTGTCCGCATTCTTGATGAGCGTCTCCGCATCCCCTCCGTCGTCGGGATACACACTCACACCAATACTGGTGGTGAGGTGAAGGTCGTGCTGGTCGATGGAATGCGCCTGCGCTACCGCTTTCAGGAGTCTCAGCGCGGAGACGGCAGCATCTTCCTGCTGTGCCATTTCGGAAAGCAAGACAACAAACTCGTCGCCACCTTGCCGGCTCACGGTATCTGTGCTGCGCACGCAACCCACGAGGCGTTTTGCGATGGATTGTAGAAGTTTGTCGCCGATGGGATGTCCCAGGGAATCGTTAATGTGTTTGAAGCCGTCCAAATCCAAAAAGAGTACGGCGACTTTTTTCGAATGCCGCGGAGCCAAAGCGATCGCCTGGTTTACACGGTCGTTCAGGAGCATGCGATTGGGCAAGCCGGTCAGAAAGTCGTGCTGTGCCGTATGGGTCATTTCCAGGGCCATGATTTGGGCGGCACTCACATCGCGGAAGACGACCACGGCGCCGGTAGCCTTCCCGTCGCGGTCATGAATCGGAGCAACGGAATCCTCAATCGGAGTCTCAAAACCGTCGCGCCGGACGAGAATGCAGTTCGACGGCAGATGCACGGTTTGGTTTTGCCCCAGAGCCAATTCCGTGGGATTCGGGGTAATTTCGTGAGTCGTGGAATCAAGAATTCGAAGCACTTCGGCCACGGGCCGGCCGGCTGCTTGTTGCCACGACCAGCCCGTCATTTTTTCCGCCACGAGGTTGAGGAAGGTGATATTTCCAAGGATGTCCGTACAAATAACCGCGTCACCAATGCAGTTCAGTGTGACTTGGGCGCGTTCTTTCTCGAGAAACAACGCGTCTTCGGCCCGCTTGCGGTCTGTAGTGTCCCGGATCGCGCTTGAAACAAGCAGCTCTCCTTCTATTTCCAACGGACTCAGGTTGATCTCGGCCGGAAATTCGCTCCCATCCTTGCGCAAGCCGTACACCGCTCTATTCGAGCCCGCATGTCCCACCTGGGGGTGAACGAAAAAGTCCTCTCGCTGTTCCGGATGCTTGCCACGAAAGCGCTCCGGCACCAAAATCTCAATCTGGCGTCCCAGTAACTCTGCCCGCCGGTAGCCAAACAATGGCTCTACTCGCGCGTTCACCAGGACGATCTTTCCCTCGCGATTGGTGACTATCATCGCATCGGGAGCTGATTCCAGGAGTCCGCGAAACATCCTAGCCGCATCCATGCGCTCGACGGCATAACGCAGAGCGCGCAGCAAACCGCGAGAATCTATTTGGCCTTTGATAAGATAGTCTTGCGCGCCTTCCTGTAAGGCCTGCGCCGCGAGCGTTTCGTCGTCCCTTCCCGTCAGGACCACAAGAGGAACACGCGGCGCGGCGATGCGTACGCGGCGCACGGCTTCCACTCCTTCCGCATCGGGCAGTCCCAGGTCGAGCAAAATAATATCGACGTCTCTGGCGGAGAGATGCTTCTCGGCGTCTGCCATGCACTCCAAATGGGTCAATTCCGTGAAGTGCACACTCTGCTCATTGAGCATTTCGCGGAGCAAGCGAGCGTCTCCGGGGTTGTCTTCAACCAGGAGAAGTATTCTGATCGATTTCGCGATCACGTGTTTTGCCTCGGATGTGGCAACTTGACCTTGGTCAGCCAGAAATCGTTGATGCTCTTCACCAGGGCCTCGAAAGCATCTAACTGTGCCGGTTTGCTGAGATAGCAATTGGCCTGGAGTTGATAGCTTTTCACAATGTCGGCTTCCGCTTCGGATGTGGTGAGAATTACAGTGGGGATGGTTTTCAGGCTGGCATCGTGCTTGATGTGCGCCAGCACCTCGCGGCCATCCATCTTCGGAAGGTTTAGATCCAACAAGATGAGTTCTGGGCGGGGGGCAAGGGTGTGGCTTCCCTCGCGCCTCAGGAAGGCCATGGCCTCAACGCCGTCCGAAACCACATGCAGACGGATGGAAGCATTGGCATCGCGGAAAGCCTCCTGTGTTAGCCGGACATCGCCGGGACTGTCTTCAACCAAAAGAACGTCAATAGGCATACCTGATCCTCCGATGGCTCGCATGATCCCCTCGCACTTTCTGCCAGGGCAAACCGCAACGTGAAACTCTCTCCGGGCCCAGGCTTGTCCTTTGTGCAGTCGCCAAGGAGGCGCGGTAGATTGAGCATCGCGCAACGCAGCCGCACGCCTGGGTCTTTCTGGCGTCGACCGGGAGAAGTATCTTGATGGCCGTCAGGTTCACTCGACGCGTCTCCTCGGGGACAGCTGTGCGGTTGTCAGCCAAAATTCATTGATGTTCTTGATGAGTTTCTCGAAGGCGTCCAATTCCACGGGCTTGCAGAGGTAGCAGTTGGCCTGGAGCTGATAGCTCTTGGCGATATCCGCTTCGGCTTCCGAGGTGGTAAGGATGACCGTAGGGATGGTTTTCAGGCTGGCGTCCTCCTTGATGCAGGCCAGTACCTGACAGCCATCCATTCTGGGGAGGTTCAAATCCAGGAGGATAAGATCTGGGCGAAGGGCCATGCTGCGTGTCCCTTCGCGACGGAGATAGGCCATGGCCTCGACTCCGTCGGAAGCCACATGCAATTGGATGGATGGATTAGCTTCTCGGAACGCTACCTGAGTCAGACGTGCATCGCCGAGACTGTCCTCCACCAAAAGAACCTGCGCGTGCCTGTCCTTGACGTCGAGACCATTCATGATGTTTTCTCACTCTCCGCCAGGGCGAAGCTAAACGTAGAGCCATGCCCCGGCCGTGACTCGACCGAGATGCTACCGCCATGCCGCTCGACAATTTTCTTGCAGATGGCCAATCCTATGCCGGTCCCAGCAAATTCCTCGCGTTTATGCAGCCGCTGGAACATGCCAAAAATCCTTTCAAAATACTGGGAGTCGATTCCCAGTCCGTTGTCTTTCACGGAAAAGGTCCACTTCTTGCCGCCATTCTTGGCCGCAGAAATGTGCACTTTCGGGATTCCGGACTTCTGGTACTTGATGGCATTTCCTACAAGGTTCTGAAACAGCTGTACGAGTTGCATTTCGTCCGCCAGCACTGACGGCAGCGGATCGTGAGTCACGAGCGCTCCTTTTTCCCCGATGGCGCCCCGCAGGTTCAGCAACGCCTGTTGCAGCGCGTCTTCACTGGAAATATCCAGCAAATCCCTGCCTTTTGTCCCAACACGCGAATAGGCCAGCAAGTCCTGGATCAATCGCTGCATGCGGCTGGCGCCATCCACGGCGAAGGCGATGAACTCATCGGCATCGGAATCCAGCTTTCCTTTGTAGCGTCTGGACAAGAGCTGCGTGTAACTCGCCACCATGCGCAGTGGTTCCTGTAAATCGTGAGAGGCAATGTAGGCAAATTGGCCCAGTTCCTCATTCGATCGGTTTAGTTCCTCGACCTTGCTCAGAAGATCGGCTTCGGCCTTTTTGCGCGTGGTGATGTCACGGACCGCCGCCGTCACCAGGATGCCCTCCGCGCTCTCCAGCGGGCTCAGCATCAGCTCGATGGGAAATTCGGTGCTGTCCTTGCGCCGTCCCATAAGTTCAATCCCCGTGCCAATCTGCTGTGCCAGCGCGTCTTCCACGGATCGAAGAGCGTCCGCGACCAACCGTTCCGCGAAACCCTGCGGAATGATGTTCTTTACCTTCTGCCCGATGAGTTCATCCCGGCTGTAGCCGAACTGCTTCTCCGCCTGCACGTTTAGCAGCACGATGGCTCCGCTCTGATTCACTACCACCATGGCATCCGGCGCCGCTTCCAGCAGCCCGCGGTATCTGCCTTCCATCTGTGCCAAATGTTTTTCCGCAGCTTTGCGTCTGCTGATGTCGCGGATGGCCGCCGTCACCAGCGTGCCTTCCGCGCTTTCCAGCGGGCTTAGCATGATCTCGATCGGAAATGCGCTTCGATTTTTCCTCCTTGCAATAAGCTCGATTCCCGTTCCGATCTGCTGAGCCAGCGCCTCCGCCGCGCTTCTCGTTCCGTCTGCTATCAGCCGTTCGGCGAAGCCTTCTGGAATGATGTTCTTCACTTTCTGTCCTACGAGCTCATCGCGCTGGTATCCGAACTGCTTCTCGGCTTGCACGTTCAGCAGCACGATCTCTCCGGCTGGGTTCACTACGACCATGGCATCCGGCGCCGCCTCCAAGAGCCCGCGGTACCGGCCCTCCATTTGCGCCAGGTGCTTTTCAGCAGCTCTGCGCACGCTGATATCGCGGATCGCGGCCGTCACCAGGGTTCCCTCGGCGCTCTCCAAAGGACTCAGCATGATCTCGATTGGAAATTCGCTACCGTTCTTCCGCTGTGCAATTAGCTCGATTCCCGTTCCGATCTGTTGCGCCAGCGCGTCTGCTGCGCTTCGCGTGCCGTCCGCGATCAGCCGTTCCGCAAAGCCTTCCGGGATGATGTTCTTCACCTTCTGGCCGACCAGTTCATCGCGGCTGTAGCCAAATTGTTTTTCCGCTTGCACGTTCAGGAGAACGATTTCCCCTGTCTGGTTCACCACCACCATGGCATCCGGTGCTGCCTCCAAAAGACCACGGTACCTGCCTTCCATCTGCCCCAGATGCTTCTCTGCAGCCCGGCGTACGCTGATGTCCCGGATCGCCGCCGTTATCAGTGTTCCCTCGGCGCTTTCCAGCGGACTCAACATGATCTCAATGGGAAACTCGGTTCCGTTCTTGCGCCGTGCTATGAGCTCAATCCCTGTACCGATCTGCTGCGCCAGCGCGTCCGCTGCGGTTCGCGTGCCGTCCGCGATCAGCCGTTCTGCAAATCCTTCCGGGATGATATTTTTTACCTTTTGCCCAACGAGTTCATCGCGGCTGTATCCAAACTGTTTTTCCGCTTGCACATTCAACAACACGATCTCCCCGCTTTGATTCACTACCACCATCGCGTCCGGCGCCGCTTCCAAGAGTCCGCGGTATTTTGCATCCGACTCAGCACCCTGGCTGAGATCCCGGCTGATAACGGAAAACCCGCGCAGAGCTCCGGCTACGTCACGCGACGGCGTGTAGGTGGTTCGCACGAGAAAGCGTGCGCCGTTTTTCCGCAGGCGCATCCCTTCTTCTTCATACGAATCGCCAGCCGCAGCCATCCGAAGGATTTCTTCTGGCTTGCCTCGTTTGACCTCTTCTGGAGAAAAAAAACGGGAAAAGTTCTGACCGGCGACCTCTTCGAACTTGTACCCTGTCATTCGTTCCGCTCCGGGATTCCAGCTGCGAATTTCCCCTTGCGGACCCAGCATCAATATGGCGTAGTCCTGGACCCCCTGAATAAGCCTCGTATACTTGTCTTCGCTGTCGCGGAGCGCTGCTTCTGTGAGCCCGCGCGCGAGGCCGTCGCGGTGGGCGCTCCAGCCCGCTGAGGCTGCGATCAGCACGCCGAGGAGGGTTCCAAGGATCAGGACACTCTTAGTCTGGCTCAGGCGACGCTCGGCGTCCGCGTCGCGCAGAACCAACAATCGGGACTCTTCCTCTTGCATCTTGCGGATCACCTTTCGGTACGCCTCCATTACCCGCTGGCCCCCTCCGTTCAGAATGGCGTCGACTGCCGGTTGCAATCCTTCCGCCCGTCGCACAGCAATAACTCTCTCGGCGAGTTGAATTTTCTGCGCAGCTAAATCTTCAAGAATGGGAATCTGGCGCTGCTGGGCTGGATTATCCAGGGTCAAATTGCGAACGAGTGTCACTTGCATCTGGGAGTGCACTACGCTCGCGCGGTAGCTTTCGAGATAGGATTCCCTGCCGGTCAATACGAATCCGCGAGCGCTTGATTCGAGATTCTGCATGCTTGAGAGTAGATCGGCGAGGTTCTCAAGAACCTCGTGGGTGTGCCGCACCCACCGGTCGCTCTCGCTAGCCACCGCCGCGGTGCGGAGAGCGATTGCACCCACAGCGAGCAGCGCCAAAATGGCGGACCCGAACGCGAGCTGCAGCTTGCCCCTCATTACGGATTTCGTCTTCATCGCACGCCTAGCTGAAAAGGGAGTTCTATTCCGGACACGGTCCCGAGGGCTGAAAGAGGGCAGCCTGTAGCCGCGTGCCGATTTTATTCGAAGGGAATCTAAGTTTATACCGGCCCTACGCCCGGTCAATGCAGGTTTTACAGAAAAGTGTCCAACGGGCTACAAGCCTATCCTCAACTCACCTCATAGGTGCAACGAGCTGAATCGCGGAATCCTGCAGCAAGATGTAACAGTTCGCTTCCGATGTGACGAGGGTTCGCACCACGGCGTCCGAGTCCAGCGGTCTCGAGAAAAGATAACCCTGGGCAAATTCGCAGCCAAGCGATTTCAGCAGGTGCATCTGTTCGCGAGTCTCCACCCCTTCCGCGACGACCTTCATGCGCAGATTTTTCCCGAGACTCAGAATGGTTTTTACGATCTCCTGGCTTTCGTTGTTGTTGAGCATGTCTGTCACAAATGACCGGTCTATTTTCAAGATATCCAGGGCAAATCGCCGCAAGTAACTCAAAGACGAATATCCCGTTCCGAAGTCATCGATGCACAAACGTACGCCCAGGCTTCTGAGTTCGCTGAGAATTCGCGTCGTTCGCTCCTCGTCGCGCATAGTCACGCTTTCGGTAAGTTCCAATCTCAAGGTATCAGGGGCTAGGCCGGTCGTGCTCAAGACCCGGGCGACTTGGCTGACTAAATTGGCCTGCGCGAACTGCTTTGCAGAGATATTGACGGCCATTGTAAACGGAGACGGGCACGGAAATTGCAAGTTCCAGGCGCAGATTTGGCGGCAAGCTTCCTGCAAAACCCACTCGCCAATCCATAGAATCAACCCAGTATCCTCGGCAGCTGAGATGAAGCCCCCGGGCATTACCAGGCCAAACCCCGGCCTCTGCCATCGCACCAGCGCTTCAAACCCGGTGATGCGAAAATCGATCAGCGAAACGATTGGCTGGTAATGGATGAGAAATTCCTGTTGTTCCGTCGCTCGGCGGAGATCCGTCTCCAACCGGAATCGGCCCGCCGCCGTAGCGTGCATCGATGGATCGCACATTTCGTACCGCGCCTTACCGAGAGTCTTGGCTCGCGCCATCGCCGTGTTTGCATCGCCGAGCATATCTTCCGCTGCGCTATAACCACTGCCGCTAAACGCTATGCCCATGCTCGCCGTGGTGAAGACCGCCTGGCCATCGACATCAAAGGGCTCTTGGATGCTTTTTTGGATTCGTTCGGCCACTCGAATTCCTTCGCCGGCGTTGCGAATGTTATCCAGCAAGATGGTGAATTTGTCGCCTCCCACTCTTGCCACAACGCCAGCCTCTGCCAATCGACCGGCCATCCCTCCCTGTTCCGCTGTACGCAAAATCGCATCATCCCGCCGGATGGACCCAAGCAACCGTTCCGCGATTTGCACCAGAAGCCAGTCGCCCGCCGAGATACCCAGACTGTCATTCACGACTTTGAACCGGTCCATGTCGACGGATAACACCGCAAATTTATAATCCGGATGGAGCATGCCCCAGCTGACGCACAGCATCAATCGCTCCAGAAAAAAGGAACGGTTGGGCAGCTGCGTCAGCGGGTCGTGAAGAGCATCGAAGGTCAGTTTGTCCTGCAGTTGCAGAATGCGTTCACCAGAGCGCAAGCGTGCTTTCAGTTCTTCTGCGTCGCAGGGCTTCGTAATATAGTCGTCGGCGCCCGCTTCGAGACCAGTGACGACGTCCACCTTGGCAGTTTTGGCCGTCAACAAAATAATGTAAGCATAGGGATATTCGGAATGCCTGCGTATCTCACGGCAAACCTCGACCCCGTTGAGCCCCGGCATGAGCCAATCCAAGAGTGCCAACCGTGGCCCATTCGTACCGGACAGGGATTGCAAAGCCTTGCGCCCGTTCTCGACGGCAATCACTTCATAGCCAGCCTTCTCCAACATTTTCTCCAGAAGACGCCGCGTAAGGGCGTCATCGTCGGCAATGAGGATCCTCGTTGTGTCATGTTTTGGAGCCGGCCTCGATCTCAAGCGCACGCTGGCCTCCAAAGGCTCTCGAGGTGTCCGCTGTCAGCATCAGAAGCCATGAAGACGGGCAGGATATCCGCAGGTTGCCGGGATCTTCCGGCCGATTGCCGTTTATCTCGCAGAGTACCCTGTTCGCTACGGAGCAAAAGATGCGCAGATTTGGCCTTTGCCCGCTTTGCCAAATCAATTGCCATCGCACGGTGGATTTTGCTGGTTCTCGTCTTCAAAGTAGTCTCCCAGAACGTCCAGTGACGGTGAGGCAACTCGCATTTACCCGTCTGCGGGCGGACACAAAATTACAACTGGGACATTCAGTTCCTGAAAGCTGGGAGAGAGAAGGCGCAGCCCGAGAAACAGATTGTTGAAGGGTAGAGCTAGTCTCACCCCCTGCATAATAGGAGTCAATGATTACTTCCCGGCACTGTCCGACGAAAGCTACCCCCACGCGGAACTTTCGCCACGTATCTTTCTCTTATGAGATGGGAGTTCCTGGTGCGAAACCGTACACCGTTCAAATGCGCTATGCAGATGGAACTAGAGAATGAATACTTTGCTAAAAATCAGGTTGGACGGATGGAGGACGGAAGGCAGAGCTTGGAGCTTATACTCCATGCGCAGACATACTCTGCGCCCAATTTCCCGAAAATTGCTCAAAGTTATTGAAAATCGGCGGATGAGCCTGTAAGCCGGATTCTGTGCGGCGCGCTTTCCCGTGAAGGACGGCGCGCTGCGGCGATCATTCCTCTAGGCCGTGATTCGCACCACGGCTCCAGCAGCTTTCCGTCTAATATCCGTCACGTTGTCCGTGTCCCCCCTCTCTACCTCTCCCTCCCCCTTCCCCCTTGTTCCTCGCATCCTCCACCGCCTTACACGCCCTAGCCCGTTCCGCGACGGCTGCGGCCAACTGCTCGTCGTGAAAGATTCGATTACTTGCGCAGTTGTCGCTGGACAAACTCGAAGGTTGAGAAGGACACGCCGACTGCGACAGGCCCCTTGATCCAGTTCATGCTGAGGCCCTTGTAGAGTCCGCGCCGCACGCCCTCCGTCCGATAGACGTACGCTATCGTCGCCCAGATGCCCGTGTAGACATGCGACATTCCGACCACACCTGCACCGAGTGTGAGGTACCAAGTGCATATTCACAAGGTATCGATTGTCAAGAAGTTATGAGATAGACGATGTTGAGCCTAGCGGCAAACCTCTGCAGTGTGCG
>CAWKOM010000023.1:0-11607 GCA_963851235.1 uncultured Acidobacteriota bacterium | reverse complement strand
ACCGCGATCTATTCCAAGTCCCGCGTCCTGTTCAATCTCGACCAGGCCAAAGAAGCCATTCGCAAGCTGGATTACGCCATCCTGGTCGAAGGCCAGATGGACTGCATTTCCGTCTACGCTGCCGGATTTCATAACGTGATTGCCAGTTCCGGAACTGCCTTCACCGAACTCCAGGCCCGATTGCTGGGCCGCTTTAGCAAGAACGTAGTCGTGAATTTCGATCCCGATACGGCGGGTGCCAAGGCCACGGAACGGACTCTCGGCCTGCTGGTTGAGGAAGAATTCCAAATCAAAGTGTTGACTCTCGAACCGGGATTCGACCCCGATCTCTTCATTCGGCGCAAAGGCAAAGACGCCTATGGCGAAGCCCTCAAGCACTCGCAGCGTTACTTCGATTACCTGATCGAGCGCGCCCAGAGCCAGTTCCCGATTCGTAGCGCGGAAGGAAAAGTGAAGGCTCTGAATCACCTGCTGCCGCATATCCAGCGCGTGCCCAGCCGCATCGTACGCGACGAACTGGCCCGCGAGATCTCACAAAAACTCGGCATCGATTCTGTCGTCCTGCGGCAAGAACTCAAACATGCCGCCGCCAACCGATCGACCGCCAGTGTAAAAGCTCCAATCGAGGCCCAAGTCACCGATGCTGAGAAACTCTTGATCCGGGCTTTGACCTCGGCCAGCGAAATTCAAACTTCCGAAGAGCACTTTTCCGCGCGCGAGGGCGCCGACGAAGAGTTCGATCCCGCCCGTCAGGCGCATTTTGTGCTCACGAACGAGCGCCTGCACATTGGATTGGCCACCGAGTCCCTCATCGAATGCTTGCTGAACTCCGCCGGGGAAGCGGTCGAAGTCATGGAATTACCGCTGCCTGATTCCGACCGCAATATTCTGGCGGCAGTCCTGATGAAAGCGGACGAGGAGCTCACGGCTGAGCGCTTGGAGGGCGCAGTGCGAGCCTTGCGGCGCATTCAGTATCGACGTCAAATGGACGCGGTTCAGCGGGAACTCCAGTCCGCGAAAAAAGACGAACCGGAGAGGCTACGCTTCTTGCTGCGTGAAAAAGACCGGCTGAAGAGGGCGCTCATGGACCCGGGCTTATCGGATCAAGGGGCAGTCCAAAGGCCGGCTTGAAGACTGGGAACCGAGAACTAGGAACTCCAACTGGGTTTTTGTGATCCGGTTGTGTTTTGGGGGAACCGATTTCCCAGCTTCGAACCTTGAAACTAAATGGCTTGTTTCGCCATCTAAGTTATTAACGGCGGGCAACATAGCGGCGGGCATGACCGGGGCGAACAGTTTTGGTCTGGCGCGATGCGTTCTCTGTGCTATACTTTGAGGGTTTGTGTCGGCGCTAATCCCGCCACTTCACGTTCCCACCGCTATAAACGACGTTTCGACGTCCTTCCATGGGACGATTTAAGGACAATCTTTCTTGGCTCTTGACGACAAGTACGACGACATTAAAAAGCTGATCGATACAGGCAAGGAAAAGGGATATCTCACCTACGACCAGGTGAACGATCTCATCCCGCACGATGTGCACTCTCCTGAAGACCTCGACGATCTGCTCACCACGATTGGCACGCAAGGAATCGATGTGCTGGAGGGACCGAAGCTTCCCTCCTCTGCGCTCGACAAGAAGTTCGACGAAGACGAAGCTGGCGAGGACGTCGAACTCGATCTCACTCCCGGTGCTTTAGAAAAAACCAACGACCCCGTGCGCATGTATTTGCGCGAGATGGGCACTGTTCCGCTGCTTACCCGCGAAGGCGAAGTTGAAATCGCCAAGCGCATCGAGCGCGGCCAACTGCGCGTATTGAAGGCGCTGTCCCGCTCTCCAATCGTCATCAACGAACTGCTGGCGATGGGCGAAGACCTCAAAAAGGGCGTCCGTTCCATCAAGGAAGTGGTCACCTTCGATGAGGAAGAAATCACCGATGAAATTCTGCAAAACCGGCTGAAGGAATTCACCGGGAAGATCGACGATTTGGCCAAAGCGTACAAGAAGGCCAATCATCTGCTGGAGAAGTTCGCTGCCGTCTCGCAGAAGAAACGCCCCCGGGACTATCGCCGCTACCGCATCGCATTGGCCCGCGCCATTGTTGACGTCTCCCTGTGCGTGCGCAAGCTGGGCTTCACCAACACGGAACGCAAGCGCCTCATCGACCGGGCCAACAAAACGGTCGACATGATGCGGTCGCTCGACCGCCAGTCCTCGAACCTGGAGAAAAAGGCGGACGCAACCCGCAGCGAAGAGCAACGCAAGGAATACCGCCGACAGTCGCGTGCCATCCGCACTGAACTGGAGAAGCTTGAAGTCGAAGCCGGAGTGTCGTTCCAGGAGCTCAAGCGCACCCAGCGCGAGATCATCCAGGGCGACATGGACGCGGAGCAGGCCAAGCGCGAACTGATCGAGGCCAACCTCCGCCTGGTGGTTTCGATTGCGAAGAAATATACCAACCGCGGCTTGCAGTTTCTCGATCTGATTCAGGAAGGCAACATCGGCCTGATGAAAGCCGTGGACAAATTCGAATACCGTCGCGGCTACAAGTTCTCCACCTACGCCACGTGGTGGATTCGGCAGGCGATTACTCGTGCAATTGCTGATCAGGCGCGTACGATTCGCATCCCGGTGCACATGATCGAAACCATCAACAAGCTGATCCGCACCTCGCGGCAGCTGGTGCAGGAGCTGGGACGCGAGCCTACGTCGGAAGAAATCGCCAAGCGCATGGATATCCCGGTAGCGAAAGTGCGCAAAGTACTCAAAATCGCACAGGAACCGATCTCCCTCGAAACCCCGATCGGCGAAGAGGAAGATTCGCATCTGGGCGACTTCATCGAAGACCGCGCGGTCGTCTCGCCCGCCGAGGCCGTGATCAACGTCAACTTGAAGGACCAAACTTCGCAGGTGCTGCGTACGCTGACTCCACGCGAAGAAAAAGTCATCAAGATGCGCTTCGGTCTCGAGGACGGCAGCGAGCACACGCTCGAAGAAGTGGGCCAGTCTTTTGCCGTGACTCGCGAACGTATCCGCCAGATTGAAGCCAAAGCCCTGCGCAAGCTGCGCCATCCGTCGCGTTCGCGCAAGCTGCGCGCGTTTATGGATGGAGTCAGGGACTAACCGATTCGTGTAGGGCGGACACTCCTGTCCGCCTTTGGTTACTTGACGGCTCCCCGGAGAATATTAAGATCGGATTTGACAGGCGCCGTTCAGTACCATCGAAGCCCCGAGTCAATCTCGGGGCTTTTGCTTTGTGTGTGCCGCAACATGCGAAGAAAGTCATCCAAAATACTCTCGCGCCTCTCCACCCCAGAGCCGGAAGTGCTCGCGCTGATCGGAAGCGAGTTGCAACGTAAGGGAACGGACGCACTCAGCTCGCGCCAAATTGATCGGGTCATCAAGGACGTGCGCACCAAAAGCCTCAGCCGTCGCAAAGGACGCGAAAGGCCGGGCCACCCGGACGCCAGACTTCAATCGTGTCGCGGAAACAACCCAGTCCACTTGGAATGATCTGCATGCAGGATGGGAATGGAGTTGTTGGGCGGGCGGTGCTGGAACACGACCACAAGGCCGCAGTCACCAAATCCCTTGGGACAGCGCTTGTCCGCGATCTCGCCGTAGTGAAGAAGTTTCCCTCTATCGGCATTCGTGAAGTGTTTGCACTTATCGGAGAATATGTTGTCAGACTCATGTAGTTCGTGTGCAGGCACAAGGGATATGGTGGTCTCGGAAGAGATTTTCCGTCGGGCGGCCCGCGAAGCAACCACGAGAATCAGGTACACCTTCCCGACGCCCGCGAGGAGCGCACCAAAGGAGGTGGCCGGATCATTCCACGCTTCGCAGACCTGTGTTCCGGTCCCGCTGAAGTCATCCAAGAGAACCACGACATCATCCTTCCCTAGTTTCTGAGGATCCTCTTCGGGTAGCATCGGTTGCCGGAACAGGTCACTCCGCGACACAAATAATTCGTTGAAACCCTTTGTGTCTAGTTGATTTGCAATCCTAAATTGGTGCAGCATGGCATCGCCACTCTCCCCAGCGCTGCCAGACATTGCAGCGAATCGCCATTGGCCCTTCCGCTTTAGAGATGACTTGTGCCAGCCAGGAAGTCCCTCCAACGCTTGACGATAAGCCGCGTAAATTTGGCTCTGGCCGTAGAACTCAACCGCATCGAGGACTCGCGCTCCTAAGTCCTTGTCTTTCTTGAACTGCTTTAGCCAGCTTTGAATCGTAATAGTAGTGATTTCTGCTCGGTAGGAGCCAAAGCGGGAAATCCACCGCTTGTATCTCTTCGCGTCTATGGGTGTGCCCGGCGCAAGTGGGCGCTTCACCTATCGTCCCTCCGCCCTAGGGCTCGCAGTTTTTCGCGAATCAGCTGGGCCAAGGATTCGAGCCGGTTCCACATGGCTTCCTCTCCGTAGTACTCGTCAACATCGATGGCATTGATCTGGGCGTAGAGGCTTTCCACCGATTTCAGAACTCTCTTTGCCTCCGCTACAACCGCAGCCGACTCGATGTTGAGGTGGTCCGGCGTCAACAAGGGCTGGGCGGCGAACTCCTCCAATCGCTTGGAAATCGCTGAAGTCTTCTTTGCCTTCACAGCATTGTTGATGTATTGCTTTACGATCCGAAAGTCGGTTACAGCCTTGATGCCCTTCTGCTCGACCTTCTTTAGCATGTCGTCTGTGAATTTGTCCTTGTTAAACCATGGAAATTTCTTGACCTCGCGGTCATTCCGCACCGCATATAACTCTATGAAAAAGTCGGCCTTCACTCGCTTGTCGGGATCTGCGTCGAGCATTGTGTCCTGGTAGTGTTTGTTGTAGGAGAGCAGCTTCTTGCAGCGGACCACGACCGCTTCATCGAGGCCAGTCAATTCGGCAAGGCGTTTTTCCTTCCTCTCGCCCAATTCCCGCATCAGGAGCTCAAGCTTGAGGGCGGTCGGCATCAACTCCCAATCCTTCCGGAGCTTGTGAATCTGGAACATTGTGACGATATTCTGAACGAGTGTCGGTTCCGCTACCTGATTGACCGGAATTGTCTTGAGTCCGACTTCCTGTGCGCATATCCAGCGCCGTTGGCCGTCTAGAATCACGTAGTGGCCAGTGCTTTTCTCTTGATAGACCGTCAGAGGAACAAGGATTCCGACTCGTTCGATTGACTCTCGAAGCACGTGCAGGTCCGCGCGATCAAAGAGCATTCTTGGATTGTGAGGGTTTGGCTTGAGCTTTTCGGTCGGCAGGCTCTTCACACCGATCGCTCTCACGCCGTACTGGTCTGTCTTCATTGCGTCCCCTAAATGTCATCGTGCCCCGTCTTTGGGATCTCTTCCTGAACCGGGAACCGGCGGTTGCTGATAAGCCATTCGTACGCCTTCTTCCGGTCTCCAGCAAACCCGGCGATGTGCCTTTTGATTGGGAGCCGCACGGAGTACCATTTGAGGGCGAGTGCCCTCGCTTCAGCGCAGTCCGCGTAGGAAACAAGAAAGTCAGCGTCCTTGCTCACTATCGTGCCAAGAGACTCGGAAAACCGAGGAATGTCAGCGGTGTCGAACGTTTTCTTGCCGTACTCTCTAAATATCCGTCGCGACGTTACCGCGTATGGCGGATCAAGATAGACGAAATCTCCCGCCTTCACTCGTTCCACAGTCTTGATGAAATCCCCAGCGACCAAGGTGGCCTTTCGCAGTAGCTTGGAGCAGCGGACCAAGTCGTCCTTGCTAAAGTATTCGCCCAGCCGCGTCCCCATCGGGACGTTGAAATCGCCAGCCATGTTTGTTCTGTAGATGCCATTGAAACAGTTTCGGTTGAGGTACAGAAATCGCAGGGCTCGGGTCTCTCGGTCCAGCGCCCCGGGCTTGATGTGGCGCCACCGGAGGTAGGTTGCCGGATCTCGTCCGATACGGCAAAGCCGCCGGTAAAGTCGTTCCGGCTCATCCCTCACCACACGGTATACCTCGATCAGATCTTGGTTGCTATCACCAAGAACAGCCGATTGGGGCGCGAGTTCAAAAAACAAGCAGGCAGAGCCTGCGAAGGGCTCCACATAGCGTTGGTGACTAGGGGACCAAAAAGGTGAGAGCCGTGAAAGTTGGTTGCGCTTGCTGCCTGCCCAGCGCAAGAATGGCTTCCCGCGACGAGTCTTTGCTTCTTGTGCATCAATTGCACACGACGGGGTCGGCGGCATGGTCGTTGTCACATCGCTGGCGCTACGCCGTCATCCTACCATACAGCGGTCATTCCGCACGCTTTGGTGTCAGCGCTACATTATCGTTTATGTCCCATTTCGGGAATCGTTGCTGCTTTTTCTCTTCAAAATTCTTGCCTTCTGCTTTCCATTCAGTTCCAATAAGAAGATAAGGCGGCATTCGCGATTTCCCACGAATTGCCGCCATTTCTGTCTCTGAAGGTAGGGTGAATGAAGAAGCTGAAGATGGCGAAAATGAAGGACAAGAAAGTTCGGGGCGAGTGGGCGGAGATGAAGTTTATGACGGCGGCGGCCGAGCATGGGTTGTGCGTCAGCAAGCCTTGGGGAGACTCGAACAGTTACGACTTTGTGGTGGGGCGTCCGGGGCGCTTTGTGGCGGTGCAGGTGAAATGCACCGTCTTTAATACGGCGAACGGAGCGGGTTATATCTGCTCGGTATGCAGCAGCCATAAGCAGTATCCGCAGGGATCGTTCGATTTTCTCGCAGCTTATTTGGTTTGCAAGGATGTCTGGTACATCATTCCGGAGAAGGAGACTCGAGGGAAGTGGTCGATTTCTCTGGGAACGCAGTGTGCGGAATCCAGGTATGAGAAATATCTGGAGGCGTGGGATCTGCTGCTGCGAGCCGGAGTTTGATGGAGACATTCAGGCCTGCGCGGAGGAATTTCCCGGTGAGGCATTTCTTTCTTCTTTTCCTGCGCTTTCCACAGAGAATACTTGTCCTCCACAGCTTGTGCACAACTCCGCATGAAATTTCTGTTGCGGACGTTTTGTGATTCAAGCAAAGTACCGCCAGTGCAGATGTGCGATGTCTTGAGAGCGCTGTTAGATTGCAGCAGAGCTGGCGTTTCCGGTGGTTCTCGAGGGTGAACTGCCGGAGGGTTTCTCAGAACGTGTCGGGCAACACGCCGAATGGCGCGTTCTGAGGACAACCGGGCGTTGCGGCCTCCTCGAAAATCCTCCCCACAGGCAGGATTGAGCCGTCAGCTTGAGCAATCACTGCGAGCCATGGAACGCGGACCTTGTCCGCAGATTCACGGCTCGGAGAGTGCGCCCAGAAACGAGCGTTCCTCCGGGAACGCGGTTTCGAGAGGCGCCTCACTGCATGGTGCGGTGACAGAGCAGCGAGACGTCCACATGCAATGCGGCCCGGGTTGGCTGGACCTGGGCCGCATTTATTTTTGTGTTTGAAAAGCGTTTGCCACGGATTACACGGATCAAGAATGATTAAATGGTGTTTTCGCGAGGAGATGCTTCCGGATTGATCTTCGCTTTTATTTCACCTATACTCCGACGTAATGGAGCGGCGCTGGACGATACACTTTTTGCCACGCAACTGGACCACCGAAAAATTTGAGTTTGTCCTTCGTTTTCCGAAGAACTTACTTCACATTCACAACTCGTTCGTGAGTAGTATCGCTCTCGCATTCCTCTACAGTTCATCCAGACGAGTAAATAAGCTTGGCAACCACTGATTACAGTCTCGCGCACACTCTGCCGGCGAATGTTGAAGCCGAGCGCTCCATTCTGGGCGCGATCCTGCTCGACAATCTGGCCTACAACGAAGCCGCCGAGCATCTGAAGCCGGAGGACTTCTCGCTCGATTCTCATCGCCGCATCTTTACCCGCATGGTGGATCTGGCCGAATCTTCGCGGCCGATCGACATGATTACCCTGGTCGAAGAACTCGATCGGCGGAAGGAACTGGAGGCGATTGGCGATGTTGGCTACATCTCCGGATTGGTGGACGGCGTTCCCGACCGGCCGAGCATCGAGCACTACATCAAGATCGTCCGCGACAAAGCACTGCTGCGCGGACTGATTCACGCCGCCAACGCCGCCATTGCGCGCGCGTCCGACCAAAGCGATCCCGCCGAAGAAATCCTGAACGATGCCGAAGCCGCCATCTTCCAGCTATCTGAAAAGCGGATTGGCCGCGGCTTCATGGGCGTTCAGGACATCGTCAAAGAATCGTTCGGCTCAGTGGATGCTCTGCTGCAGCGCGGCCAGCGCATCACCGGACTGGCCACGCACTACACCGATCTGGACGAGATGACCAGCGGATTCCAGCGCTCCGACCTGATCATCATCGCTGCCCGCCCCTCGATGGGAAAAACCGCATTCGCCATGAACATCGCCGAAAACGCTTCCATCGAAGATCAGAAAGTGGTTGGCATGTTCTCGCTCGAAATGTCGCGCGAGGCATTGCTGTTGCGTCTGCTTTGTTCACGAGCGCGAGTGGACTCGCATAAGATGCGCACCGGCTCGCTCTGGCGCGATGACATGACCAAAGTCGTACACGCCATGGAGCAACTGGCGCACGCCCCCATTTTTATCGATGACACGCCGGGCATCGCGCTCAGCGAAATGCGGGCCAAGGCCCGGCGCCTGCAACAATCACAAGGCAGGCTTGATTTGTTGATCGTCGATTACCTGCAGCTCATGTCGGGCGGCGGCCGCCGCTATGAAAACCGCACCCAGGAAGTTTCTGCCATCTCGCGTGGTCTGAAAGCATTGGCCAAGGAATTGACGGTTCCGGTGGTTGCGCTTTCTCAGTTGAGCCGCGCACCGGAAAGCCGGGGTGGCGACCACCGTCCGCAGCTCTCTGACCTGCGCGAATCGGGATCGATCGAGCAGGACGCCGACGTCGTGGCTTTCATCTTCCGCGAAGAGGTCTACAAGCAGGACGATCCCGACCTGCAGGGCAAAGCGGAACTCATCATCGCCAAACAGCGCAACGGCCCCACCGGCCGCGTGAACCTGGCATTCCTGAAGAATTCGACTCGCTTCGAGTCCATGCTCGCAGACGGCATGGCGCCGCCGGAATAGCCTGGTTTCCCGTCACAACCGCGAGCCCTATGGCTGTGGAAAGGCTGTGGAACCGTGCATGGTGCTATCCCTCACTTGTGCCAGTGACCTTCTCACCACCTACGCTGCGGCCACCAGCACCCCCGTAAGCTATTTACTTTTAAGGTATTTATTGGTTCTTGAGGCTATTCGTGTTGACCAATTGGGGGCGCCGTGAAAATTCCAGGCAACCTTCAAGATTTGCACATTCTGAGCTTCGTAGCAGTCACGCTCAAAGGATGATCGCTGAACTTTCGGGGCCCTTCCGGGCAGCAGCCCTCCTGCATCGTCGGTATGATGTTCCGCGCGATCAGCTTCTATGTTGTCCTGGCGATGGGATCCGAGCAACTGCTTACCATCAAAAATTTAGCCTGCAACTCCTGCCAGGCACCGTCGTTCTTTACTGTGGCGCGACGTGACAGGACAGGTACCGCCGTGTATGAAGCTATACGCCGGCTGGCAATCTTCTCTGCTACAATTTATTGACGCCGCTTGCGAACCGTCCGGAAAGACGGTTTCCCTGAGGGCCTTCCTAACATGCTGAGCAGTAAGAAGAAACTTCAACTCGTGGCTGCCTTTGCGACCCTCTTGTTGTTCGCCACAGGTGTGGCATGCAACGGGTTTTTCGTCGACCCGGTGTTGACCTCGATGACCGTAGGTCCGACGGCGACCATCAACCAGGGTGAGACCGTGCAGGAAAGCGCCATCGGGACGTACAACGACGGGTCCACAAAAATCCTCAGTTCGGGTGTGCAATGGAGCAGCAGTGCGTCCAGCTACGGCTAGCGTAAACAATGCAGGATTGGTGACCGGCGCTTCCCCTGGCACCGCAACGATCACTGCTGGTTTTCAGGCAACGAGTGGCACTTCGAGTATCACAGTCAGCTTCAGGAAATGTGACTGCTCTCAAGATATCACCCTCCCGGTAACGCGAACATCACTGTGAGTGGTGGAACGCAAACTTTCACTGCCCTATGCCACCGTGACCGGAGAGAGCGAGCCGGTTGATGTCTCGTCAACCGCAACTTGGACCTTGAGCCGACACTACCGACTTCTCGCTAACTCTAGGGAGACCCAGTGACAGTCCACGGTACTATCGGGCGTGCAGGTGGGTACGAAAACACTCTAACGGCGAGTTATATCAGCACCACAACGATCACGTCGGTTCCTGTAACGATCACAGCGACTCAATAACGCGCCTAATGTCTGACATCCGCTGTATCGGCATTTGTACCGGAGGCGGAGACGCTCCTGGCCTGAATGCGGTCATCCGCGCGGCCGTGAAAGCCGCCATTCTCAAATACAACTGGCGGGTCATCGGCATTCCCGATGGCTTCGACGGCCTGATCTGGCCGGAGAAATCGCGTCCGCTCACCCTCGACGATGTCAGCGGAATTCTGCCCCGCGGCGGTACCATTCTCGGAACCACGAATCGCGGCAATCCCTTCCACTACTGCACCGTCGAGAACGGCGCGGAAGTCGTCCGCGATATTTCGGATGAGGTCATCGCCAATTCGCGCCAGCTGGGAATCGATGCCGTGATCAGCATTGGCGGGGACGGTTCGCAGACGATCGCGCTGGAGCTTTTCAAGAAGGGAATGAACATCGTCGGTGTGCCCAAGACCATCGACAACGATCTTTCCGCCACCGAGGTCACATTCGGTTTCGATACGGCGCTCGTGACCGCGACCGACGCCGTGGACAAGATCCACACCACCGCGGAAGCGCACCATCGCATCATGGTGGTCGAAGTCATGGGCCGGGATGCCGGCTGGATCGCCCTCGAAGCAGGAATCGCCGGCGGCGCCCACGTCATCCTGATTCCCGAGATCCCGTTCACCATCGACAAAATCTGTGAGCAGGTAGCCTTGCGCGAGTCCTATGGCAAGCGTTTTACCATTATCGTGGTGGCCGAGGGCATCAAGATGCCCTCGGAATGGCAAGAACATCGCCGGACGGGCGCAGTGGCGAATCGTATCGGCGACGCCGTTTCCAGGGGAGCGAAAAAAGACGTGCGGGTCAGTGTGTTAGGCCACATCCAGCGCGGCGGCTCGCCGACCCCGTTCGACCGCATTCTCGCCACTCGCTTTGGCGTGGCCGCGGTCGAACTGATCGCTGCGGGAGGATTCGGCAAAATGGTCTGCCTGCACAATACTCGAATCGAATCGGTCAGTATTGCCGATGCCATCGGCCACTTGAAAACCGTCGATCCTCACGGACAAATCGTGAACACCGCTCGCGCCATCGGGATCAGCTTTGGCGATTGAGAGCTAGTGTGCGCTCGCAAAGCTCCTAGCAGGCACCCTGTCATCCTGAGCAAAGCGAAGGATCTCTGCACCGTGTTTGTACCGCGAAAATGTTAGGCGGGCATTAAACGACAAAACAGATCGATCGCATATCGCCGACTCAAAACCGCAGGCTCGTACTTCTCCGCGTTCTCTGCGGATTCTCTCAGCGACCCCTGCGTTTTAAGATTTTGATCCACCCTGCGCTATATTGTTTTGTGGTCCCTGTGAAATCGAGTTGGCGATCCCTGTGGTTTCTGCCAT
>CAWKOM010000022.1:0-41380 GCA_963851235.1 uncultured Acidobacteriota bacterium | reverse complement strand
CTGCGAGAGATTGCGCAATCGCTCGAGCGGCATGACTATGTTGCTGGACACGCCGGGCGCGCTGGACTTGGAAGATGTCGGAGAGGCGGCTGACGATTTTGGACGATAAGCTGCACGGCGTATTGATGAGCCACGCCAGAGAAGAAATGATGCTGAAGGTCCGGCGGGAGATGGATGGGCAGCTTGCGGCGTACCGGCGGAAGATGAAGGCGGAGCAGATTGCGCTGGTGGAAAAACAATATTTGCAAAAGCGGCTGCTCGAGGAGTTTGGCTTGCGGCGGCTGAGCTTGTACTACTTTTCCTGAAATTGGCTTTCCAGAAGCAAATACCTTTTCTTTCCACGCGAAAAATCGCAGAATGGGGCCTGAAGATATGTCTGACGAGTTACGATTATCGATTGAGAAGCTTGTGTACGGCGGGGACGGATTGGCGCACGCCGACGGGAACACGATTTTTGTGCCCTACGTGCTGCCGGGGGAGGAGGTCCGAGCAGCGGAAAAGTCGAAAAAGAAGAAAGTGATCTGGGCGAAGCTGCTTGAAGTGACGTCTGCGTCGAAGGAACGCGTCAAAGCCCCGTGCCCGCACTTTCAGACGTGTGGCGGATGCCACTATCAACACATAACGGCTGGCGAGCAAGTTCGCCTAAAGAAAGAGATTTTGCGCGAGACGCTTTCCCGGCTGGGAGGAATTTCCTGGGACGGGGAGATTCAGGAGCATAAAGCGGAGCCATACGGCTACCGGAATCGAGCGCAGTGGGCGGTAAAGAGCGGGATGCCACGGGCTTTGGGATATTTCTTGCCCGAGAGTTCGTTCATCGTGCCGATCGACGAATGTTTGGTGCTTTCGCCTCAGTTGGCGAAAACATTTGGAGAATTGCAGGAGATGGCGCGGTCTGGGCGACTGCCCGAGGGAATACTTGAGATCGAGGCGTTCGCGGATTCGGCGGACGAGAAGATCGCGTTGAATGTGGCGTTCGAACGGTTTCCAAAGCCGGCGCTGGAACTGGCCGCGATATTGAGAGAAGCGATACCGCATGTGGAAAGCTTGCTGTTGTTGGATCAGAAGAAAGATAAGTTCGAGTTGACGGGGCCTGGATATTTAGTGCATGAAGCGGGCGGGTTCAAGCTTCGCGTGAGCCACCTGTCGTTTTTTCAGGTGAACCGGTTTCTGATTGGGGATTTGCTGAAGACGGTGACGGCAGGCGCGAAGGGCAAGCTGGCGCTGGATATGTATGCAGGCGTGGGCTTTTTTACGCTGCCGCTGGCACGGGCGTTCGAAAGAGTCGTATGCGTGGATGCAAACCTTGCGGCTACGCGCGATCTATATGCGAACGCCGAGGCTGCAGGGGTCTCGGTGACGACGCACAACGAACATGCGGAAGATTTTCTGAGGAAGACCAAGGAGCAGCCGGAGTTTGTCGTGCTGGATCCGCCGCGAGCCGGACTGGGCGCGGAGACGGCGGCGAAACTTGCGGAGCTGGGAGCTGCGGAAATTGTATATTTGTCGTGCGATCCGTCTACTTTGGCACGGGATTTGGCTGTGCTGACAAACTCACAGCGAAAACCGAAAGAAATTGCTGCGCCGAGTGTTCGATATGAGTTGAGCGAGATGCATTTGTTCGATTTATTCCCGCAGACGTACCACATCGAGACGCTGGTGAGGTTGAGAAGGGTCTCATGAGATTGCCGGCCGTTGCACTCGCTGCATTATTTGCTTGCGGCGCTGTGCTCGGCCAGGCGCCGTGGTTTGCGGAACGAGTTTCCTCGCCTAGCTACATCGTAAGCGGCTTCGCTTGCGCGGCCCTGCTGATCGGGGCCGGAATCTTTTTGACAGGAATCGGTCGCCTCTTCCCTGCTGCCGCGGTTTCCAGTTTGAGTTGGCTGATGTTGGGCGTGTTGAGTGCAGGCATCGCAGAACAGCCCCGGCCTGCAGACTACGTGCTGTCTCTTGTGGAAGCGAAGCGCGTGGATCTCCAGACGCCACTGCGATGGCACGGGCGTTTGCGAGACGAACCGGCGCGACTGCCGTGGGGCTACGGTTACGAAATTGAGTTGTCGGCGGTGGAGTATCAAGGCTCGTTAGTGGTCGCGCGTGGCGGATTGCGCCTCAGTTTTGCGGAGACTCCTGGCGAAACATCGGCGGAGCCGCCAGATGTTCATGCGGGGGACGAAATCGCCGTCGTGACACAGGCGCGGGTGCCTCAGGTCTATCGTGATGATGGAGCGTTCGACCGGCGAGCGTACCTGGAGCAGCAGAACATTGATTTGACTGCGTCGTTGCGCGCACCTGAATTGATGGCGCGCACGGCTCGCGCTCCGAGAACGGCGGCTACATTGCTGGCGCGCACACGGCGCAGATTGAGAGATGAGATCGATGTGCTATTTGTTGGCAGGCCACAGGTTGACGGCGTGTTGCGCGCGATGCTTTTGGGCGACCGTAGTTTCGTGGAGCGAGAGGAGTCGACTGATTTTCAGAAGACGGGCGTGTTTCATGTTCTAGTCGTGGCGGGGCTGCACGTGGGAGCGCTGGCGGTGTTCTTGTTTTGGATGGGACGGCTGTTGAAATTCACGCCATTTTGGACGGCGCTTACGACGCTCACAGTCTTGCTAGGGTACGTAGCAGTGGTGGAGCAGAGGCCGCCGGTCCTGCGGGCGGCGTTGATGACCGGCATTGTGGTGGTGGGCGGATTATTTTTTCGGCGGCTGGATTTATTGAATTCCGCGGGGATGGCGGCGCTGATCTTGCTGGTCGCTAAACCGCTGGCTGTTAGGGATTCAAGTTTTCAGCTCACCTTTTTGGCGGTCGGGTGCATCGCGGGGCTGGCTGCGCCCTGGCTTACGAAAACGGTGCAGCCTTATGTAAAGGCCTTGCGCGGGTGGCGTGATGTTACGCGCGATGGGTCGCATGAGCCTCGGGCGGCGCAGTTTCGGATCGATTTGCGCGGGATGGCGCGTTGGATTGAGTTGCGTTTGCCCAGGGGATTGGGAAACAGGTCGGGAGACGCGCTGGCGCGCGGGATCGGCCTCTCACTTCGCGTTTGGGAATTGCTGGTGATCACGCTGGCTTTGCAAATTGGCATGCTGCCGTTGATGGCCAGCGATTTTCATCGCGTAGCGCTGAGCGCGCCGGCCGTGAACCTAGCGGCCGTGCCGATTACCGGGGTCGTAGTGCCGCTTGGATTTCTGACGCTGGCGTGCGCAATAGCATTGCCGACGATGGGGAAACTGCTGGCGGCGCCGTTGGCGTGGGTTACGGTTTTGCTTTTGCACATCGTGCAGTGGTTCGCGCAATTTCCGCGATGGAGCTATCGAATTCCGGGGCCGCCTGCTTGGGTGGTCCTTGTGTTTTTTGGGGCGGCAGTGTTTTTGGCCGCGACAGCGCGGGGAGACAACTTTTGGAGAGGGTGGGGGTCGCGGAGCGCGATAGGAATTCTGGCACTGAGCGCGATCGCGATTGCGATCTATCCTTTTGCGCCGCGCTGGTCGAAGGGAAAGCTGGAAATGACGGTTTTGGATGTGGGACAAGGCGACTCTTTGCTTGTCGTGTCGCCTCACGGAAGAACGCTCTTGATTGATGGCGGAGGAGCATTCGGCGGATTTCCAGGGCACGTGGAACACAACGGCATCGATCCTGGGGAAGAAGCAGTGTCGCCGTATTTGTGGTCGCGCGGCTTTCAGAAATTGGATGTCGTGGCGCTGACACACGCACATCAGGACCATATCGGCGGATTGACGGCGATCCTGGAGAATTTTCGAGTGGGCACACTCTGGATTGGGAGGGAAGTGAAATCGCAGACACTGGCGAATCTGGAAAAACTGGCTCGCGAAAAGAAAATTCCGATTGTGCACGAGATGCATGGAAAGCCTTTTTCTTGGGATGGCGTTGAGGCGGAGGTGCTGTGGCCAGAGATTTCGCCGCAGGAAGTTGGGCCTTCGCCGCAGAACAACGATTCGCTGGTGCTTCGGATGCAGTACGGAAAGCGGACGATGATGCTGCCGGGAGATGCGGAAAAACAGGTCGAGAGTTCGATTCTGGCGGACAACGGCGAAGCAGCGCTGCGCGCGGATATATTGAAAGTTGGGCATCACGGCAGCAAGAATTCGACGACCGCGGGATTCCTGGCGGCGATGCATCCGAGCGTGGCCGTGATCAGCGCGGGCGAAGACAATCCCTATGGGCATCCCAACCCGGAGCTACTGGAACGGCTTGAAAATGCGGAAGTGCGGATACTGCGTACGGACCGAGACGGGGCAGTGCGCGTGTTGACGGACGGAAACGATCTCGAGGTCAGCTGTTTCGTGGCATGCCCGGAGAAGCGCGGGAGTGCGGCCTCAGCGCAAGCGCAGCCACCAAATCGCGAGAAGCACGGCGAGCAATAGCAGGAAACCGATGGCTGCTTGGTATTCGTGATTTTTTTTGTACTGCTTAAAGGAAAATGAACCGGCAAGGGCAAACGATAGTTTTGCCGGAACAATCCGAGGGAAAAATAGCGGGACGGCGCGGGCGTACTCATCAAACGAGGCGCCATGTTGGCGGCGGAGCTCGACCTCTTCGCGTCGCATAACGAGGGAATAAACCAACGCGAAGTAAGAGCACACGATGACGGCGGAAATCCAGGAGTGCGCCGCAAACGCGGCAGCTAGCGTGAGGAGGGCACTGCCGAGATAGAGCGGATTACGCGTGTAGGCGTATGGACCGGTGACGGTGAGAACTTCCTGTTTGTGAAGATAGCCTGCGGCGCGCGCGCGGATCAAGAGGCCGAGCAAACCAATGGGGGCGCCCCAAAGAATGCTGCGGGGAGTTGGCCGCGCAAACCACAGAACGAGGAGGGCCAGAGGATAGCTCAGACGCACACGCCAGCGAGCAAAGAAATCAGCGGCGGAGCTCAAGCGGGAACTCCGAGGCGGCGGCGAACGGCGTCGAAGACTTCGTTTACCTCGATTTGCAGCATCGAGGGGTGTACCTGATCGACGCGGCTGTGCGTGCGGACAGCGCCAGGCACGCGTAAGACAATATCGTCCGTGCGATAGGGGCCGTTGCGCGCGGGATCGGTGGGGCCGAAGAGGGCGACGGCGGGAGTGCCGAGAGCAATGGCTAGATGAAGAGGGCCGGTATCGCCGCCGACGATGCACGCCGCGTTGCGCAAGAGAGCCATCAAAGGGCCAAGCTCTCCATTGTAAGGCACTGGATCAGCGTCACCGCTGCAATCGCGGATGGCGAGCGCAAGATCATCTTCGCCGGGGCCGTGATTCACCACGCAGCGGAGGCCAAGGGAGTCTCGAATCATTTTGCTGAGTTCGGCGAAGCGTTCGGGAGGCCAACATTTTGAACGCCAGCCGCCGCCTGGACTCAAGACGATGTAGCGGTCGAGGCCGTGCTTGTGCAGAAAGTCCTGAAGTTCTCTCTCGGCTTCCTGCGGAATTTGCAGAGTAAAGGGAGCCACTGGATTGCGTGCTCCCGCGCGCAGAGAGAGTTCACCGTTTTGATCGGCGATGTGCGTTGCCGTGCAGCGAACGCGATCTGTGTAGAGGATGGGAACACCAAATTCGCGAATCGTTTCCGAGGAGAAACCGATTCGACGTTTGATGCCGCCGAAAAATGCCAGGCCGGCTGACTTCCAGAGGCCTTGATAGTCGATCGCGGCGTCCCAGCGGGAGTGTCTGAGACCGTCGATGATTTTGCGCAGCGAATGGATGGAGCGCGTTTCCGTGGCCCAGACCTGCGAGGGCAGTCCGCTGCTCTCGACCAGGAGCTTCCAGCGAGGATGCGTGAGCCAGACGATTTCCGCGTTTGCAAAGGATTCGCGCAAGGCGGAAACGGCGGGAAAAGTGTGCACGATGTCGCCGAGCGAACCGAGGCGCAGCACCAGGAAACGCGGCTCAGACATGCGGAGCCTTGCGGACAGATTCGAGAAGTTCGCGCGTGGAATGATCTTTGGGGTCTCCGACGATGGCGACACGGATGCCGAGACGAGCGGCGGTGGCGCGCTCTGGCACGGTTTCCAAAGTGTAGTCGGTGCCTTTGGCGTGGACGTCCGGGCGGAGGTCTTCGAGCAGAGACTCGACGCTCGGCTCGCTGAAAAGGACAACATAGTCCACGGAGCGAACCGCGGCGACCAGGATCGCGCGTGCGTTTTCGTCAAGAATGGGGCGGCCGGGACCTTTCAGTGCGCGGACGCTCGAGTCTGCGTTGACGCCGACGACGAGAATGGCGCCTTCTTGGCGGGCGCCTTCGAGATAGCGGACGTGGCCGACATGAAGTGTATCGAAACAGCCGTTGGCAAAAACAATACGCTGACTCCGCTTTCTACAATCCGCTAATCGGTTGCGGAGCCATTCGCGCTGGACGATTTTGGATGCGGCGTTGCGCATGTTTTAGGAAGCAGAGCCACCGGCTTGGTGACGGATGGCGGCAAGAAGTTCCTCGCGAGTGACTGTGGCGGTGCCGCGTTTCATGACCACGAGGCCGCCGGCGATGTTGGCGATGTGCGCGGCTTCAAGGGGAGAAGCGCCGCACGCTAGGGCGACGGTGTATGCGGCGAGGACGGTGTCGCCGGCGCCGGTGACGTCGACAGCTTGATCGCTTCCATACACGGATATCTGCGTGAGGCGGTCGCCGGGCTCGAAGAGTGCCATGCCGTCGCGACCGCGAGTGACAAGAAGAGCGCGGAGTTTCATTTCGGCGAGTGTTGCAGCGCCGGCGCGCGTCAGCTCGGCGAGATTCTGGCCGATGGAGACGTGATGAACAGCCTCAAGCTCCGCTTCGTTGGGTGTGGCCGATGTGATGCCTGCTTTCGCGTAGGCGTGAAGATTGTGGCGCGCGTCGAGCGTTACAGGCACCGCTCTTTTTTGCCGAGAAATGGCCTGGCGCACCAGCGATGGAACGGCGACGCCAAAGCCATAATCAGAAACGGCCAATGCGTGCGCGGAACGAAGCTTGGATTGCAACATTGTCTGGAGCTTTTTGTGCACGGCTTCCGGAATGAGAGATTGAGGTTCGCGATCGACGCGCAGAACCTGCTGGCCGACCGTATGGGCCCAGCCGGCAAGGATGCGAGTCTTCGTTGGAGTTGTCCAACTCTTGAGGCGGAGAATTCCGGAGACTTCGACACGTTTGCTTCGGAAGTAGGCGATAACCGCGTCGCCAGCGGAGTCATCGCCGACGGCGCTGATTGGAAACACGCGTGTGCCGAGGGCGGCAAAATTGTTGGCGGCGTTGGCGCCGCCGCCAGGGGCGAAACGCGTTTCGCGGTGACGGAGGATGAGAACGGGGGCTTCGCGTGAGACGCGGGAAATATCGCCGAATTGATACTCGTCGGCGACGAAATCGCCGAAGAGGACAACTGTTTTGGAAGAAAACTGCTCGACGTAGTCCGCCAGAGCGAGAAGATCGACGGAAGATGATGGCGGATTTTTCTTTGGGGAGCGTTTCATTTCGTTGGCCTCAAAATCCAGTGAACAGCGTCGGCCAAGTCAGCGGCAACAAAATCAGGCTGAACTGGCCAATGCGCGGCGTTCCAAAGATGCTCGCCTTCGCCATAACCGGTGCGCACGAGGATGCTGCGCGCACCCGCCCGGCGGGCCAGTTCCATATCGCCGTGGCGATCTCCAACGACGACCGACTGATGCAGATCTATGGCGTGCTCCCGGGCCGCGCGATCCAGCATTCCTGTCATCGGCTTGCGGCAAGCGCAGCCTTCGGCCGAAGTGTGCGGGCAATAGTAAATAGCATCTAGATGAGCACCTGCGGCAGCGAGTTGCTGAGACATGAGTTCGTGGACCGATTGTACAAGCGATTCCGGAAAGTAACCGCGACCGACGCCGGACTGATTCGTGACAACGATCACTGGCATTCCGAAATCGTTCAGTCGGCGGATGGATTCCGCGACAAGGGGCAAGATACGAAAACGGCTCACATGATTCAAGTAGCCGACCTCTTCTGAAATGGTGCCATCGCGATCGAGAAAAACAGCGGGACGAAGCGGGCGCGTTTCAGGCAGGACGCACCTCCAGCGAGGAAATCCAATGGCGCGCGGCGGATTCGACGGCGGCTGGCGTGATTCTGGTCATGCAACGATGGTCGGTTGGGCAGCGGCGCAGAAAACAGGGGCTGCAGTATGGTTTTTCTTGGACGATGGTGCAACGCGGAGTAACGGGCGCGGTGCCGAAAGGATCGGTGGGTCCGAATACGGCGACGACGGGTAGGCCCACGGCTGCGGCGACGTGCATCGCGCCGGAGTCATTGCCGATGAAGAGATGGCATTGCGAAAGAACCGCAGGCAAGTCGGCGATGGAGGTTCTTCCGGTGAGATCGATTGGCGGGTGGCGCATGCCTGCCGCTATGGCGGAGGAAACGGTGGCTTCCGAGAGTGTGCCAAAGAGAATGACGTCAACGCCCTGCTGCGCTTGGAGACGATTCGCCAATTCCGCAAAGCGATCCGGTGGCCAGCATTTGGCGGAGCCGTAGGATGCGCCTGCGCCGATGGCAACTTGAAAATTGTTGGCATTCGCGCCGGCAGAACAAAGAAATCCGGAGGCGCGCTGGCGATCGGCCTCGGAAACATCGAGCTTGATAAAAGTTTCATTTGGAAGATTGTCCAACCAGCCGGCGCGACGAAGCAACTCGAGGTAGTAGAACTGCTCATGAGCCGGAATTTCGCCGGGCTTTGGAACGGGCACAGCCTTAGTGAGAAGCAGGCTGCGACCGTCCCGCGCGTAGCCGATGCGCTCCGGAATACCGGCGCGCCAAGTAAACCAAGCCGCTTGAAAGGCATTTTGAAGCAGCAGCGCTGCATCGAATTTCTGCGCGCGGAGTTCGCTGGTCATGTCGTTCTTAGTTTTATCATCTAGGAGTATTATATTGTCGCAGACCTGCTGATTCTGATAGATGGCGGCGACGTAAGGCCGCGAAAGAATCGTTATCTCGTCCTCCGGAAAGCGCGAGCGCACGGCGCGCAGCGCAGGCAACGCCATGATTGCATCGCCGACCCAATTCGTGGCGCGAATGAGAATTTTCACGCAGACGCTCCGTGGGACGGGTGCAGTTTTCTTTCTAAAGCGGCGATGAATTCACTCTCCGCTGTGAATACGAAATCGATCACCGCGACGTAGATAGGGATTGCCGCGCCGTTTTCTTCATCCAGGTTCTCGGCATCCTTTTCTGTGGTCACAAATGCTATAGCGCCCGCCTTATGAGCCGCCTTTTCCAATCCTCGCAGATCAGTTGCCTTGTACTTATGGTGATCCCGGAAGATACTTTGCCCCGCGACGGGGACATGCCAGCGGCTGAGATCATCAAAGAATGCCCGGGGATTACCAATACCGCAAAAAGCGAAGAACGGGCCGTGGCCGATCTCGCTTAGACACTGAATGTCGGCGCGGCCGTCATGCCGGCGAAAACCCAATAAGCGCGTCTCCGCGTAGAAGATAGAATCCTCGCGAGCGTCTCCGGCTTCGATGTCCGGACGTTCGGTCTTGCGGGTGACAACCAGGAGGTCGGCACGGCGGCAAGCGGAAATGGGTTCGCGGAGCGCTCCGGAGGGGAGGAGCCACTGGTCTTTAAGTTTGCGTGACCCGTCCAGCATCAAAATGTCGAGATCACGGGCAAGCGGGAGATGCTGGAAACCGTCATCGAGGAGGAAGATGTCGATGGGTTGTTCGCGCTCGATGCGGTGGCCCTCGGCGAAGCGGTCTTTGCCAACGCCAAACGTGACCTTGTCCTGGAGACGATGCTTCATCAGCTCGATCTCGTCGCTCGTGCCGCCGGAACCCCGATAGCCGCGGCTCAGAATGGCGACACGCTTCCCTTCCCTGAGAAATTTCGCCGCCAGCCACAGAACCATGGGCGTCTTACCCGTGCCGCCAACAGTCAAATTGCCGACGCTGATCACCTTGCCCCGCAAGCGCCGCTGCTTTAGCCAGCCTCTTGCATAGAGCCAGGAACGAACTCGAACATAACCGCCATACACAACTGAGAGCGGCCACAGCAGCAGTTGCAGCAACAGCGGAAGATTCATCCATTTTCTCGCGCAGCCATATCAAGCTGCCGGACAATTTCCGTGACGGCTCGATCCGTTGCGCCCCTGCTGCTTTCGACGAGGTTGCGAGCGGCTTCGCCCATGCGCGCCGCCCGCTCTGGGTCACGCAGGAACTCGATCCACGCAACGCCAGCATCCTCGGGACTCTCGACTTGCACGGCGGCTCCGGCCGCGGTGAAGCGTTCAGCGATCTCTGCGAAGTTTTCCATTGACGGACCGAAGACGGGAATTTTTCCGAAAGCAGCAGGCTCGAGGATATTGTGTCCGCCGCTTGGAACAAGCGAACCACCAACGAAAGCACCGTCTGCAACGCGATAAAGCGACGCGAGCTCTCCGATCGTGTCGAGCAAAATGACCGTCACGTCGTCAGGAATGGAACACTCGCCATTCGGAGCGCCATTTCGCGAGGGCGCGGGAACCGGCAGTTGCGAACGGCGAATAAACTTGCGGTGAGAATCATCGATGAACTGGGCCGCCGACTCAAAGCACTCCGGCTTGCGCGGGGCTAACACGAGAAGTGCTTTGGGATGCTCACCCTGCAGCGTGCCAAAGGCGATTAGCGCGAGGGGTTCTTCGGTGGCCACGACGCTACCGGCGACGATAATCGGCGCGCGTCCGCGGCGCTGCGCTTCCGTGGCGAGCCAGTTGGAAATTGGCGTGGCTGCGGGAAGCTCCAGGTCATATTTTAGATTGCCGCTGACATGCACATGCTCTGATGGCGCACCCAAGGCGCGAATCCGCTCGGAGTCCTTTTCGCCCTGCATGAGAAAGGCGGCGGCATTCGCAAGGGCGCTCCGCAAGAACGGACGAAGGAAAAATCCAAAAACGCCAAGATAGCGTTTGTACCGGGCGAAAGAGCGATCCGAAATGCGGCCGCTGACGAACACGACCGGAATGCTTCGGCGGCCCGCTTCGCGAAGAAAGTTGGGCCAAATTTCCGTCTCGAGAACAACGACGATCGAAGGCCGCACAGCGCGCAAAGCACGACGAACACAGAAAGCCCAATCCAGAGGGAAATAAAAAATCGCGTCGGCAAAGGGCATGCGCTCGCGAGCCAAAGCCTGGCCGGTCAAAGTAGTTGTCGAAACCACGAGCGGGCGATCCGGATAAGCCTGCCTCAAGCGCCTGGCAAGTGTAACGCCGGAAAGCGCCTCTCCGACGGAAACGGCGTGAATCCAAATAGCCCCAAGACGATCTTCAGGAAGTTTGGCGACCGAAGGGAACGAAAAACCCAGACGCTGGCCAAGATTCGAAAAATATTTGCCGTGGCGAATTCCTTGCCAAAGCCAGTAGGGCATAAGCAGCAGGGCGCCAAGGCCCAACAAGAGGCTGTAAATAAAATACACTAAACGTGGCTCCAGTCCTTCTTCACGCCGCCGCGAGCAGGCGGTGCGTGGCGCGGGCAACCTTGCACTTCCCCCAGGAATCGAAGGCGTCGAGATGAGAAAAGACTATTATAACCCGATGCGAAACCTAGCCATCATAGCTCCCTTTCTCGCCGCCGCGCTTTTTTCTGGCGTGCCTGCCGCTCAACCACCGCAAGCCACCATGAAGGCAGCAGCGGTCGAGTCGCACGAGGGCGTCACCATCTCCGCGCGACCTTGGACCGATGCTGCCAGCTACAAAGCAAAGTTTCCGAAGAAGTCTCCAGTTGCGGCCGGCATTGTGGCTATCGACACGACCATCCGCAACGACACTGACGACAGCATGAAAATCGACCTGGAGCAAATCCGGTTGAACGTCACGCTCTCCGAGGATAGCCGGCAAGCGCTGCACCCGCTGACGCCCGAGGATGTGGCTGACGTCATGATGGACGCGAACAGAAAGGATCCAACGAGGAGTCTCAGGACGCCATTTCCGATTCCTTCCAGCGGACCCAAAGCAGGCCGCGATAAGCATTGGGTACAGATGCAAAAAGAGGCGGCCGATGCGGGGATTCCCGGCAGTATTGTGGCGCCTCATCAATCCATCGAGGGCCTGCTTTACTTCGATATGCAGGACCAATTCGATTTGCTGAACACCGCGCATCTTTATATCCCCGATATTCGCGCGCTAGAAAAAAATCACCCTTTGTTGTACTTCGAGATTGATTTGAGCCGGTAAAGTAAGCGGTGCATGCGCGTCGAAAAACCTCGCCCCGCATTTCTTCTCAAATGGCTGGAAATAAGCCGGCAATTTGCACGCGCACGAACAGTCGGCTACCATCACAAGGCATCGCATCTTCGACCACTGCAGGTAAATGTTGAATCTCCTCGATGAACTGAATCCGGAACAGCGGCTGGCGGTGGAAACTACAGAAGGCCCCGTGCTGATTCTTGCCGGAGCGGGAACAGGCAAGACGCGTGCGATCACGTATCGCATGGCCAGCCTGATCTCCGCGGGCGTGCCCGCCGAAGCGATCCTTGCCGTTACGTTCACCAACAAGGCCGCGGAGGAGATGCGAACGCGCGTTTCTGATTTGCTGCTGCGCTCGGGGGTGCCGCCCGCGCAACCCTGGCTTTCCACATTTCATTCTCTGTGTGCGCGGCTCTTGCGGCGGGAAGCGCCGAGCGCAGGTTTGCCGCGAGATTTTGCGATTTATGATGATGACGACCAGCTCGCCGCGGTGAAGCTGGCCATGAGCAAACTGGCGATTGACGATGACAGCCTCACTCCGCGGAATATCCTGAGCCGCATCAGCTACGCGAAAAACCACGCAAAAACACCAGAAATCTTGCGCGGCGAAGCCATCGGCCAAGACGGCCGGCGCGCCGCGGATGTTTTCGAGGCGTACGAAAAGCTCCTGCATCAAAGCAACGCACTGGACTTCGACGATTTATTGTTGCGTTCAGTGCGCCTGCTTCGAGAAGTGCCTGCAGTGCGTGAGAAATGGCAAGCGCGTTTTCAGTACATTCACGTCGATGAATATCAGGACACTAACCGCGTGCAGTACGATTTGCTGCGGCTGCTTACCGGGCCGCAACAGAATCTGTGCGTGGTGGGCGATGAGGACCAGTCGATCTACCGCTGGCGTGGCGCGGACGTTTCGATCTTGCTGAGCTTTTCGCGTGATTTCCCCGGTGCGCGGATTGTGAAGCTGGAACGGAACTACCGCTCCACCCAAAACATTTTGGACGCCGCGGGTGCGGTCGTGGCGAACAATCCGGAAAGATTGGGGAAGTCGCTGAGCGCGACGAAGGGTTCTGGCGCGAATCTGCGGTATTTCGAGGCGCGCGATGCGCAGGCCGAAGCGGAATTCGTCGCGGGGGAGCTGGAGCGGATTCTGAACGATGATTCCGCGCAGACGTGCGCCGTCGAATACCGGACGAATTTTCAATCGCGTGCGTTTGAAGAGGTTTTCCGCCGCCTGGGATTGCGCTACAAGCTGGTCGGCGGGTTTAGTTTTTACAATCGGGCCGAAGTGAAAGATGCGCTGGCTTATGTGCGGCTGGCGATGCATCCGGAAGACGACATTTCGCTGCTGCGCGTTTTGAATGTGCCTCCGCGCGGCATCGGCAAGACCACGCTCGATTCGCTGCGCGAGACGGCGCGTGTGGATGGCACCCCACTCTGGAAGGGGATTGAAAAATTCGTCTCCGGAGCGGCGGGCGGACGCGCCGTAACACCGCTGCGCTCGTTCCAGGAATTAATCGCCAAACTGCAAGAGGCCCTCGCCAAGAAAGAGCCAGCGGAGTTTCTGCATAGCGTGCTCGAAGAGAGCGGCTACATGGATATGCTGAAAGACCGCAACACGCCCGAGGATGTGGCGCGCCTGGAGAATCTGGAAGAATTGACGCGCGCGGTGGCGGAAAGTATGGAAGCTGGCGAGACGTTCACAGCTTTCTTGGATGCGGCGGCGCTGGTGAGCGACGCGGATTCCTTCGAAGGCAAGCCTGGCGTTACCCTAATCACACTCCACAGCACGAAAGGGCTGGAGTTCGATCACGTTTTCTTGACTGGAATGGAAGAAGGCATCTGCCCGCATGGGCGCTCTTTGAACGAAGAAAAAGGAATTGAAGAGGAGCGGCGCCTGGTCTACGTCGGGATGACGCGAGCGCGCACCTCGTTGACGCTGACGCGTGCGGTTTACAGGCGTATTTTTGGTAACGAGCAACAGTTGCGTGCTTCCCTGCCCTCGCGCTTCTTGGCCGAGATTCCCTCTGAACTGGTGGAAACTATTCGTGGTTCAATGGCGGAGATCGGCGAAACGCGGCGATATGAGCCGGATCCAGAGTATTCGTATTCACCGGACGAATTTTTGCGGCGCGTGCGAGGGAAACCGGAACCGGCGCCGGCAAAGCCGAAGCCCGTTCGGGTCGGGAGCTCTTTCGGCAGGCCCACAGCGAGACGAGGCGCCGAAGCAAATCCCATGCTTGGCCGCAGAGTTCGACATCCGAGCTACGGCATTGGGACCATTGTCGGTGTCGAAGGCGACGAGGAAGACCGCCGTCTCTCCGTGAGTTTTCCGGGACGCGGGACAAAGAAATTCGTTGAGCGCTACGCGCAGCTTGAGCCGGCCTAAAATCAGAAAACTTTTCCCAAGGTGCTCGAGAGACTTTGTTGCGAAACCAGGCATCTCAGGGTAAATTTAGCCAGTCAATCTTTCCTGAACGGCGTATCCGGTAATTCCAGGCTTCCGGGTTGCCCGGACGCGATCGGAGAGCATGGGTGGGATCAGATCTCTTCCAGTGCAAAAGCATCGACCAATTACTCGCGGATGCAGATCGGCCGGACAGACGCCTGAAGAAAACCCTGGGCTGGATCAGTCTGACTGCGCTGGGAATCGGCGCGATTATTGGGACTGGGATTTTTGTGCTGACCGGTACCGCAGCCGCCGGTGAAGACGTCCGTTACCCGTCCATATTGAAGGCTCCGGTCCTTGAAGTTCTATTCCACGGCTCTCACGCCGCTGGAGTCACGGGGCGGCCGGGGGCGGGCCCGGCCATCGCGCTGTCGTTTTTTCTGGTCGCCATCGTCTGCGGCTTTGCCGGCCTATGTTATGCGGAACTGTCATCCATGATTCCTATTGCGGGAAGCGCGTACACTTACACATACGCGACGCTAGGAGAGTTGGTCGCTTGGATCATCGGCTGGGATTTGATTTTAGAATATGCCGTTTCGAATATGGCGGTCGCCGTCGGCTTTTCCGCATATATAGACAGCCTGCTACAGACCTTCGGAATTCACCTGCCCCCCGCGCTCAGCACTCCTGCGTACACTCCCGGAACAGGATGGATGCTGCATTTCAATCTGGTGGGCTTCGTCATCGTCATGATGCTCACTGTTCTTCTGGTGGTCGGAATCCGAGAATCCGCCGGCGCCAATGGAATTATGGTGGCGATCAAACTGCTGGCCATCTGTCTCTTCCTTCTGTTCGCCTCGAAGTACATCAAACCCGTCAATTGGCATCCGTTTATGCCCAACGGATGGCAGGGCGTTCTTACCGGCGGAGCCATCGTTTTTTTCAGTTACATAGGGTTTGACTCCGTCTCAACAGCCGCGGAGGAGTGCAAAAATCCGAGTCGCGATTTGCCGCTGGGAATCATGTCGTCTCTTTTGGTCTGCGCCATCCTATACGTCGGAGTGGCCGTGGTGCTGACTGGAATCCAGCCATACGCCATCTTCAAAGGCGATGCCGCGCCGGTAGCCACCGCTTTGAGAAACATTGGCCTGGACAGACTCGAGCAATGGGTCACCGTCGGCGCTCTGATGGGCATGATTTCATCCCTGCTCGTCTACCAGCTTGGGCAAGCCCGTGTATGGTTCGCGATGTCGCGCGATGGATTGCTTCCCGGAGCTTTCTCGAAAGTGCACAAGAAATTCCGCACGCCCTACATTGCTACTTGGGTGGCTGGAATTTTTGTGGGCATCCCCGCCGGAATTTTTGATATCGGAACGCTGGCGGATCTCTCCAACATTGGAACACTTTTTGCCTTCCTCCTCGTTGCCATTGCCGTCCTGATTTTGCGCAAGACTCAGCCCGACCGGAAGCGCGGATTCCGCGTGCCTTTCGTGCCGGTGCTGCCCATCCTCGCCATTGTGTCGTGCCTGATCTTGATGGCCAGCTTGACGCTCGAAAACTGGATCCGGTTTTTTGTGTGGATGGTTATCGGCCTCGTGATCTATCTCTTGTATAGCCGCAAGCACAGTACGCTACGAATCATGAATCGAGCTTAGGGAATAAGGTGAGATGCGCCAGGGACTCGCCAAGGCGTCGCACGGACGGGCCGCAATTCTGCTCGCGGTCGTGGCCGTCGTTTTGCTCTTGCCGCGCTACGTCGCGGCCTGGGGGCGCAATGCCAACAAGCTGATTGTGAACCAGGCGATCGACACACTTCCGACGGACGTTCGTGGTTTCTTCGACGCTAGCCGAACGATTCTTCTCCAGCACGTTACCGACCCCCTAGATGAGCTGGCAAAAACTCCTACCGAGAAGCGCAACAATCATCTTTATCTCGATAAGTATGGCCGCTTCCCTTTCGATATCCTTCCGCGCGACTACAAGGCCGCATTGGATAAATACGGAAAATCAAAGCTTCAGGCAAATGGCGTGCTTCCTTGGCAGATTGGCGTTTACAGTCAAAAGCTGACGGAAGATATGAAATTGGGCCATTGGGACGAGGCCAGACTGGACGCCGCGATTCTTGCCAATTATGTCGCCGATGCTCACGATCCCTTCAGCACCACGGAGAATTTTGACGGAAGATTGACCGAGCAGCGTGGCGTCAACGAACGATTTGGGACCGCCCTGATCGATCGTTACTCTTCGTTCTTCCCCATGCGGCCTAACGACGCCACATTTATCAGTGATCCCACAGACCACGCGTTCGAAGTATGCCTCAGTTCTCACGCTTGGCTCGAACCGATTCTTATGGCGGATCGCAACGCTTATCTCGTGGGAAAGTCATATTCTTACAACGACGAATACTACGATCGCTTTTACAACCAGGCTGCGGCTATATTGATTCGGCAGCTCTCCGAAGCGTCCAGCGACGTCGGCTCGTATTGGCTGACGGCCTGGATCAACGCCGGCCGGCCAGTGCTGCCTCACTGACGCCTTCGGATGAATCCTTCTCTCCTACCGGCTAGGATCGCTTCCCTTCCCAAAGCCGAACTGCATCTGCATCTCGAAGGCTCGATTCAGCCGGCAACAGTCTGCGCGCTGACGGCCCGGCACAACATTTTTCTTACGGAAGAAGATGTCCGGCGGCGGTACACCTATAGCGACTTCGCCGGTTTCATTGATGCTTTCAAATGGGTTACCTCTTTTCTCCGCGAGCCTCGCGACTACGGCCTCATTGCGCGAGACTTGTGTGAACATCTTTTGACACAAGGTGTGGTCTACGCCGAGGTCACGCTCTCCATCGGAGTGATGCTGCTTCGCAAGCAGCACCCGGAAGCCAATTTCGAAGCCCTCTTACAGGCCACTGAGCTGTTTGAGAAACGCGGGCTGCGCCTGAACTGGATTTTCGACGCCGTGCGTCAGTTCGGAGCTGAAGCGGCTATGGAAGTCGTGGCTGCGGCAAAACGCTGCGGCTCGAACTCGATTGTCGCGTTCGGCATCGGCGGCGACGAAATGAGCATAGCCACGCAGGATTTTCGCCCTGTCTACGAGAAAGCCTCAAACGATGGCTTGCATCTCCTCATGCACGCGGGAGAAGTCGGTGGACCCGAGAAAATACGCGAAGCCATCGAACTGCTCCGCGTCGAGCGTATTGGCCATGGCATCGCCGCCGCGCAGGATCCTGCGCTCATGGATTTGCTCGTCGACCGCCGTATCCCGCTGGAAATATGCCCCCAAAGCAATATCCGAACTGGCGCCCTCGCAAAACAGTTGCGTCTGACTCATGCGACCCTGGCGCTGCATCCTCTTCCGCAACTCTGGCGGCATGGAATTCCGGTCGTGCTCTCCACCGATGATCCCGCGATGTTCCACACCACCTTGTTAGCCGAATACGAGAATGCGGCAAGCATGGGTATGAGTGACATGGAGCTTGGTCAACTGGCGAATTTGAGCTTCGAGCACGCCTTCCTTCCCGAGGCCGACAAGCTCGCACTCCGCGGAGCAGCCAATTGCTGACGCGCTACGGCGCGAGGCGCTTGCAACTCCGCGGTCAACCATCGTTAGCGGCGCTCCGATGTTATACTTGGCTCATGAAAGCACACGTTTGGGTGATGCCGAAACGCACGGTACTCGATCCCCAAGGGCAAACAATTCAGCATGCGCTCTCCGGGCTGGGTTACGCCTCCGTCAAGGATGTACGCCAGGGAAAATTCTTCGTTTTGAACGTTGAAGGCCTCACCCGCGACGAGGCGGTGAAGCAGGTCGAGCACATCTCGAAAGAGGTGCTCACAAATCCAGTCATCGAAGAATCCCGCTTCGAAATTGTGGAGTAAATGCGGCGAACGATGATTCGTCGTCGCAACCCCGCGCGAATGTCGGCTGGGCTCATGCCGTTCTTGTCGTTAGTCTTCATGCTCCTGCTCCTGTCGTTCTCCCTATCCGGATGCCAGCGCAAAGGTCACACCTCTAACCCGCAGCTGAAGAAGATCGATCAGCTGCTTGCCTCCCAGCTTCCGAAAGGCACAGAGAGAGGCCGCGTCGAATTCTTCCTCAATTCGCGAGGTTACCGCATCGAAGACTCCCCCGACAAAACCGCTGTCGTCGCCATCGTGCGTCACATCGATACCGAAACCTTGCGGCCCGCTTCCGCTCGTGTCACTTTCCATTTCGATTCGAACAACAAGCTCCTTTCCTACGAACTGCAGCCTGCTCCCGACGCTCCCTTACTGCCTTGATATAATTCGCCACATTTCCGCCAGGAACCCGCATGGCCTATCGCTGGACCGTGCTAGTCTATCGAATCAGCATTTTTAGGAGATCCCGCCCATGTGCGGAATTGTCGGTTATATCGGGCCGAAGAAGGTCGTCCCTGTCATCATCGAAGGGCTGCGAAAGCTCGAATATCGTGGCTACGACTCCGCGGGGATCGCGGTCGTCAATTCGGCCGGAAAGATCGAACTGCGGCGCGCCCCGGGAAAGCTCCGCAACCTGGAAGAAGTAATTCAAAAATCTCCCATCGAAGGCACTTACGGGATCGGCCATACGCGTTGGGCGACTCACGGCCGACCGACCGAAGAAAATGCGCACCCGCATCGCGACTGCACCGGCGAAATCGTGGTCGTGCACAACGGCATCATCGAGAATTATCTCGAACTGAAGGAACAGCTCGAGCGCGAAGGCCACAAGTTCGTCACCGAAACCGATACGGAAGTCGTGGCTCATCTCGTCGAAAAGAATTCGCAAGGCGGCGTCCCGCTCGAAGAAGCCGTGCGCAAATCCCTGAAGGAGCTGCGTGGCATCTATTCCCTCGTTTTTCTCTCCTCGCGCGACCCGCAGAAGATCGTCGCGGCTCGCATCGGTCCGCCCTCCGTGATCGGACTGGGCGATGGTGAATATTTTGTCGCCAGCGACATTCCCGCCCTCCTCGAACATACCCGGCAGATTTTCTTTCTCGTGGATGGCGACATCGCCGTCCTAACCCAGAATGGCGTGCGCGTGATGGATCACGACGGCCGCCCGGTCGACCGCCCAGCACACCACGTCGCCTGGGACCCCATCATGGCCGAAAAGGGCGGCTACAAACATTTCATGCAAAAGGAAATTTTCGAGCAGCCGCGCGCCGTGCGCGACACCCTGCTCGGACGCATCTCTCAAGATTCGGGAAAAACCTTTCTGGACGAAATGCAAATCTCCGAACAGCAGTTCCGTGGCTTCCAGCAAGTGCGCATCGTCGCCTGCGGCACGAGCTGGCACGCCGGCCTGGCCGGTAAATTCATGATCGAGCGCCTGGCTCGCTTGCAAGTCGAGGTCGATTACGGCAGCGAGTTCCGCTATCGCGATCCCATCCTGGATTCCAAAACTCTCACCGTCTGCATCAGCCAGTCCGGCGAAACGGCGGACACTCTGGCGGCGCAGCGCGAAGCCAAGCTCAAAGGTTCGCCCACGCTCGCTATCTGCAACGTCATCGGCTCGATGATCACACGTGAAGCCGCGGGAACCATCATCACGCATGCCGGTCCCGAAATCGGCGTTGCCTCCACTAAAGCCTTCACCGCTCAACTCGCCGCTCTTCTTCTCCTCGCTTCCTATCTCGGGCAAGTTCGCGGAAAACTCGCTCCCCCAGACGCGGTGAAACTGATGCGGGAATTCACCCGCATTCCCCACAAAATGGAGATGATTCTTCAAGCCGACGCGTCCGGGTACTACGAAAATCTCGCCAGACAGTTCTTCCGCTTCACCGATTTTCTCTATCTCGGCCGCGGCATACATTATCCGATCGCCCTCGAAGGCGCCCTCAAGCTGAAGGAAATTTCCTACATCCACGCCGAAGGCTATCCCGCAGGCGAAATGAAGCACGGGCCCAACGCGCTCATCGATGAAAATCTGCCCGTCGTAGTTCTGGCCACGCGCGATGACAGCGACCCGGAATCCGTGACACGCTACGAAAAGAGCGTCTCCAATATCAAGGAAGTGAAAGCCCGCGATGGCATCGTTATTTCCATTGCCACGGAAAACGATCGTCTCGCTCGCGAAGCATCCGACCACATCATCGAGCTCCCTCCCGCGCCGGACATTCTCGCGCCGCTCTTGGAAATCATTCCCCTCCAGCTCCTCGCCTACCATATCGCCGTGCGCCGTGGCTGCGACGTCGACCAGCCTCGCAATTTGGCGAAATCCGTGACGGTCGAATAGCAGAACGCTCCTGCTCCCGCATTCTTTCGCGGCATCCTACGATGGGGCCCTCCGCGAGTAGGCTCGTGTGTCTTTTTCCATTACTATAAAGACATGCTTCGCGTTTTCCGTGCCCGTTTGGGAGTTTCCTTTCTATTCGCGCTATTTTTCTTTTCTTCCGTCTCTGCGCAAACGCCCGCCGCCTCGACGGCGATTCTTCGCGAAATTCACGTCGAAGGCCTGAAAACGCTCCCAGAAGCCCAGATCGTCGCTCTCACTGGCCTGCAACAGGGCTCCCAGGTTGGAAAAGCGGACCTGCAGACCGCTGCCGATCGCTTGCTGCAAAGCGGAATGTTCGCCAAAGTGAATTACAAATACGATACGCGCGCCGAGGAGCTAACTCTCACATTCCAGTTGCAGGAGGCCCCGCGCGTTCCCGTCTACTTCGACAACCTCCCGTGGTTTTCCGATCGTGAACTCAACGACGCCATCCGCGCGAAGCTTTCCTTTTTCGACGGCACGCTTCCCGAAGCTGGCGCTGCCTTGGATCAGGCAGCCGATGCAGTGAACGCTCTACTTGCATCGCGTCAGCTGAAAGTGACTGTGGAACACCAGTTGATTGCCAATCCGATCGGTGATGGAAACGTTCAGGAATTTCACGTCCAAGATGTTTCCTTTGCCATCGCCACCGTCGAGTTCGGCGATCCTTCGCTATCTTCGTCTCCTGTAGTACGGCAAGCACTCTCTGCCGTACAAGGGAAGCCTTATTCGCGTATGACGATCGATCTTTTTCTCGCGGAGCAGGTGCGTCCGCTCTATCTGCAGCGCGGCTATCTGCGCGTAAAGCTCGGTCCGCCCCAAATTCGATTGACGGGCAATCCCAACCAGACTCTGCCCGAGCAACTCCCTATTTTCGTCCCCGTGGCAACCGGCGGTCTCTACCACTGGAAAGAACCGCAATGGTCTGGCAACTCTGTGCTGTCTTCGATTACGCTCTCCAACGAGCTGGGTCTGAAACCCGGCGACGTGGCCAACGGCATGCAAATCGAAGCGGGATGGGACCGCGCCCGGGAGGAATACGGCCACCGCGGTTACCTCGACGCAAAGATCGATCCCGTCGTTTCCTATGACGACCAGGCCCACACCGTTTCTTACGCCGTGACTGTGGCCGAGGGCGTGCAATATCATTACAAGACCATGGTTCTGACAGGGCTATCTCTCGATGCCGAGCGACTTCTGCTTCAAAAGTGGCCCACCGAGGCCGGAGCCATTTTCGACAAAGCTATCTTTGAGCAATTTCTGATCAAGCTGGAATCTCACCCCGCGGAGATTTTTGGAGCATTGCCCCTTCATTACGACACCGTCGGTCATTGGCTGCGCACCGACCCGGCCAAGCAATCCGTGGATGTGTTGCTGGATTTCAAATGATTTCGCCATTGGACACAACCGGAAAACGAAATAACGGGCGCGATGGAGTATACTTTCGGTGGAAATGAATACTCTTGTGCGCATCCGCGCGACCCACAAATCGGAGCTCCCGGCCGCCGGTAAAGAGCTGCTACTGCAAGAGCAACTGGCTGGCTTCCCATCGGTGATCGTCGCGCTTTCCGGAGGCGCCGATTCCGCATATTTGGCCTGGGCCGCGCACCGCGCGCTCGGCCAGCATGCGATATCCGTTACCGCGCTTTCGCCGAGCTATTCGGCCCACGACCGAACCGTTGTCGAGGAATTTATCCGCAAGTTCGGCATCCGCCACGAATTTATCGAAACTCATGAAATGGAAAATCCCCAGTACCGCGCCAACGCTGCGGATCGCTGCTACTTCTGTAAGGACGAATTATTCACCGTGCTGGACATCATGGCGAGAGAGCGCGGCTTCGCCGCGGTAGCGTATGGCGTCAATGCCGATGACACTTTGGATTTTCGTCCCGGCCACCGCGCGGCAACGGAGCATCGTGTTCTCGCGCCGCTTCTTGACGCCGGATTACACAAAGCAGAAATCCGCGCCCTCTCCCTGCGCGCCGGGCTGCCGACCTGGGATCGCCCTGCCTCTGCATGCCTTGCCTCGCGTCTTCCTTACGGAACAGAGGTAACGTCAGAGCGGCTGGCTCTGGTCGAACGCGGTGAAGCTGCCCTTCGCGAACTTGGTTTCCGCCAGTTCCGCGTCCGTTTGCACGAGAAATTGGCACGCGTCGAGATCGCTCCCGAGGAGATGCCCCGCGCCATGTCTCCGGAAATGGCCGCGTCCATCTCGGCTCGTTTGAAGGCAGCGGGTTTCGCCTACGTTGCGCTGGATTTAGAAGGTTACCGGCAGGGTTCGCTGAACGAGGCCCTTCGGCGCTAGCGCTGGCTTTGGTCCCTCTCGGCCGGAACATTTTCCACCGTTTCTGCGTATCTCATGTCAGAGAAGCCCGAAGATACGCCGCAGCTGGCGTTGGAGATAGAATGACGCGACACCACAAACTCGCCGCATTTATCGCGTTGCCGCTTTTTGTCGTCGCGCTCGCGGGCTGCCAGATGGGCCCCTCCGTCTCCGGCAACTTCGATCGTTCGCTCGACGTTTCCGGGCCCATTCGTTTGGAGCTGGCCAACGTCTCCGGAGACGTTTCCATAATCGGCAGCACCGATGGCAAAGTGCACGTCCACGGCGATGTCCACGTTTCCGGATTTGGTTTTGGCAACCCGGAAAAACGCTTGGCGGACATTCTCGCCAACCCGCCCGTTGAGCTCAAGGGCGATACCCTGCGCGTCGGAACGGACTTCTCACGCTCGCACAATGTCTCAATCTCTTACGACGTTCAAGTACCACAGCAAACCGAAGTCAGCGCGTCGAGCGTTTCCGGTTCCGAATCCATTCGCGACGTGGCCGGCCCCGTTCGCGCGCAGTCCGTGTCTGGATCGCTGCGTGTGCAAAACATCGTCCACGAAATCAAGCTTTCTTCCACAAGCGGAACCGTCGAAGTCGAAAATTGCGGCGATGACGTCCATGCCACGAGCGTTTCCGGCAGCGTCACCGTCTCGAAGGCCAAGGGGGATGTCGTGGCCCACTCGGTTTCTGGAGATGTCCACGTGAACAATCCGGGCGGCCGCGTGGATACCGGCTCCTCGAGCGGGTCGATTGACGTTCGTGGCGCTGACGCAGACGTGAAAGCCCGCGCCAGTGCGGGGCACGTGACCGTCCAAGGCAATCCCAGCGGCAGTAGCTACTGGGAGTTGAGAACCGTCTCCGGCGCCGTGCAGATCGCCGTGCCGTCGAACGCGAACTTTCACTTTTCCGCCGGCGCTGTCTCCGGTCAAATCCGCGCGCAAATTCCCATCATGATTGAGGAACAGGGCAAGCATTCGTTGCGCGCCCACATGGGCGATGGCGGCGGGCGCGTGGAAATTCACACCGTCTCGGGCGACATCGAGGTCCAAGGCATACAACAAGCTGCTCTCCGTCCTCCGTCATAGCTAACGCCTGCCAATTCCGATGCCTTCTGCAATTTCTTTGGAAACAGACTAGAATCCTCTTTGTGAACCGCACCTGCCAACGCCTGGCTTTTGCTCTTGCTTACGCCGCGATTCTCTCCCTGTATCTCGTCGGCGGTCTTGCCCACGCCCAGGAAATTCAAGATCAAAAGACGCCCTCACAGGCGTCCAAATCCGCGCCCTCCAAAAAGCCTGCCGCTGCGCAAGGACCATCCGAATCTGAGGACTTGCAGCAAGCCATCGATAACTCGGGAAATGACCGCGTCGCACTCGTTCGCAACCTCGAGGATTTTCTCAAAAAATACCCTGAATCGCAGCAGCGTCCACAAATCTATCGCGCCCTCGTCGAAGCAACTCTGCAGTTGCGCGATTCCGCCCGCGCCTCCGATTATGCAGAGCGCCTCGTCGCCCTGGAGCCGGACGATATTTCCATGACCGTGCTCGCCATTCAGCTCCTGGAGCGCAATGGCGATGAAGCCGCCCTCCGCCGCGCTGTAAACTATTGCACGCGCGTCCTGGACTCCGTCCGGCGCAACACCGCCGAAGACAAGTCTCCCAAGGTTTCCAAAGAACAATGGGAAGCGGGACAAAAACGCGACGAAGAGAACATCCTCATTCTTCGCGGCAGGCTCGACTTTAAACTGCACGATACCGTCTCCGCCGAAAAGGATTTCCGTGCCAGCATGGCGCTCTCGCCGAGCGCTTCAGCGGGGGAGAAACTCGGCGAAATCGCCGAACTAAACAAGGACTTGCCGGGCGCCATCAACGAATATGCACGAGCTTTTGCATTGGCCGATAATGCTGGCGCCGCAAACCGCCGCGAAATTCGCCAGAAACTTGGCAATGTCTGGCGGCTCGCGCACGGCTCCGATACGGGGCTTGGCGACTATCTGCTGCACACCTACGACGAGGTCACGGCATCTTCCGACGCGCCGAAACCGGCCAGAAATGCGGACGCTAAGGAGCCCTACGATTTTAAATTACGCAACGCCCAGGGCGGTTCGCCCTATTTGCTCTCCGCGCAGAAGGGCAAAATCGTGGTCCTGAGTTTCTGGGCCACCTGGTGCGGACCTTGCCGCGCGATGGAGCCCCATTTCGAGCGCGTGGCGGCCCAATTTCAGGGTATTCCGGACATCGTTTTTCTAGCGGCGGATTGCGATGAGGACGAATCCCTCGTCCCGGAATACCTCGAGGAAGTTAAACCCCGCACGCCTGTAGTCTTCGCCGACGGGCTGGACCGGCTCCTCGCCGTCAATGCTTTCCCCACCATCGTCATTCTCGACCGCATGGGAAAGATCGCCTATCGCGCCGAAGGGTTCGACCCGGATGACGTGGAATCTGAGCTGGCTGGCGCCGTGCGTCGAGCCCTCGCGGGACAAAAAGAAAGCGGGGAGAAGCCCGCTCACGGCGTCAAATCGCCGTTATAGTTCGAAATGAATTCCTCGAAGTCGTCCACTTCATCCATGTCCTTGCCCACGAATCGGATCGTATGTGCATCCACACGCTGCACAATGCGTAGATAACTCAGCACTTCCGCAGGCATATAATTCTTGAATGTAATTTCAAGCGTTACCGGCGTCTTAATCACGTAGGGCTTGAATTCATGGCGCCGGTTCAGCGCCGCTTTTACTCCAGCAAAGATTTTGTCGCACGACGCCGCTGGCGTCAGTGTCTCCGCGGAATGAAAACTGAGCGCTTTCTTTGTTTCCACCGTCTCGATATTTCCAAGCCTCGATCTCAGTTCCTCGACTGCGGCGTCATCACCTGAGGCAAAAACCACCGGCACTCCTTTTGCTCCCGCGTACGCCGCGTTGTATTCGCCCTCCGTCACTGCATTTCCATTCAAGGCCACGCGCGCGTAATGCGCGCTGGAAAATGTATGCGCGCGCACGCCATTCGGATTGGTCGTCGAAGCGTGATAGCCGATGAATATCGCGGCGCTGAAGCTCGAATCCAGTCCGGCCATCATTCCGCCATGCCTCGGCCAGCCACGCACGATGCGCACGTCCTTCGGGAATTCTTCCACCAGCAAGTTCTCGCCGTTCCCGTGCGAGTCGCTGACCTCAATCTCGCCAGCTCCCGATTCTTTCGCCGCCCGCACCGCCGCGAGCGTCTCATCGGTCATAAAATGCCGGAAACGCTCGTATTCAAATCCGCCGGGAATCAGCTGATCCGCAGTCACCACTCCTGCCACGCCTTCCATGTCAACTGAGATATACACCTTGAACTTCTTCGCGGAGTCTTCGGAGGCCTGCGCCTGTGCTGGACGCGCCGCGATTGGGCCAGATAAAAGCGCGGCGCCGATAATCAATAGGCCGGATCCGAGCCGCCATCTGAAACGCATCATGAAAACCTCGCTGTTTCTTGAATAACTTTGGCTCCGAATGCGAGCGCCAGTTTATTTCTGCCCTGCCGCCGAAACCGAAGGGAAAGCCAGCGCGACTTCCTGCGCCGCAACTATGGTGTTCACATGGATGCGAATCGTGTCTTCCACCCGCCGCGCGTATCCCCCCGCAAGCGCCGTCGCGACTGGTATTTCCCGCCGCCTCGCTTCTTCAAACACTCGGCGGTCCCGCTGCTTCAACCCATTCTTCGTAAGCGACAATCCGCCCAGCTGATCCTCACAAAACGGGTCCGCCCCGCCAATATAAAAAAGTACCTCCGGTTGAAATTCATCCAGCGAGCTCTGAACCGCCGGAATCAACGCCCCAAGATACTCTTCATCATCCACGCGGTCCGCCATCTCCAGATCCACATCGGAGGGCGGCTTATACGCCGGATAATTATTCTCCTGATGGATCGATAGCGTGAAAACCGATTCATCCTCCGCAAAAATCGCCGCCGTTCCGTTCCCTTGATGCACGTCCGTGTCCACAACCATGGCCTTCCGAATCGCCCCGTCATGCTGCAGCCTTCGAATGGCCACTGCAACATCATGGATGGCGCAAAATCCTTCGCCATGCCCCGGATAAGCGTGGTGAAACCCGCCGCCGAGATTACATCCAAATCCATCGCGCAGCGCCGACTGCCCCGCCAGAATCGATCCTCCCGCCGCCAGCCAGCATGCCTCCACCGCCTCCCTCGAATACGGAATCTCCAGCTTCATAATCTCGCTCGCCGTAAGCGTTCCAGTCTTCAGCTTCCTTACCCACTCCGCTGTATGCACGCGCAAGATATCATCATCAGAAGCAGACTCCGGCGTAAGAAAATCCTCCGCAGAGCCGATTCCCTCCCGCACCAGCGCTTCCGCAACCCAGTGAAACTTCTGTGATGGAAAAACGTGCTCGCCCAGGTTTAAGTCGTAGTCTTGGTGATAGACCAGCTTAAAGGGCAGCATGGCATGTAAAGCGGCTAGTTTTCTCGTTCAAGAATAAAATCCGGCAATGTAAGCAGCGCCCGCGCATACTCCGAATCCCCGCGTCCTTCTAAGCACGCCTTCGCCCGCCGCGCATACTCATGCGCCAGATTCCGCGCCCGATTCAGCGCTCCCGAATCATGCACCAGCGAAACAATCGTCTCCGCCCGCACCGAGTTGAATTCCTTCTCCTCGAGCACTCGCGCCACCAGACCTCGCGCCTCGCGATGCCCGTTATCCATCGCATAAATCAGTGGCAGCGTAACCTTCCCCTCTTTCAAATCGCTGAGCACCGGCTTTCCAAGCTGCTCCGCTGAAGCCGTAAAGTCCAAAAGATCATCCACCAGTTGAAACGCCAGCCCTGCGTATCGTCCGTAATCCGCCAGCGCCTCCTCCTCCGCGCCTTCGAATCCGCCAAGCACCGCCCCCAATCGCGCACATCCGCTAAACAAACATGCCGTCTTGTAGCTCGCCAGCCGCAGCGCATCCTCTTCCGTAACGTCGATCCGCCCTATCTTCGCCAGTTGAATCAGTTCGCCTTCCACCATCTTCTGCGTCAGGTCGATCAAAATATCCAGAATCCGAAAATTTCTCTCCTCCAGCGCCATTTGGAACGACTGCATGTACAGCCAATCTCCCGCGAGTACACTTCGATGATTCCCCCACCGCGAATTCGCCGAGGGCCGCCCCCTCCGCGTGTTCGCGCTGTCGATCACATCATCGTGAATCAACGTCGCGCTGTGCAGCAACTCGACAACCGCCGCCAATCGAATCGCTCCTTCGCTCCGCCGCCCCGTATACGAGTTGCAAAGCAGCAGCAGCGCCGGCCTCAGCCGCTTTCCTCCTCCGCCGAGAAGATAGCTCGTAATTTCTGCGACCGGTTCGAACGCAACCGCGCTCTGCCGCGCGAGCTCTTCCTCCACCAAAACCAAATCGTCTCGCACGAGGTCAAAAATCTCTTTGGCGGTAAGCAGCGCGATAGCCTTCCTCCCCTGGCCCGCAATCATCTTTGGGACTCCGCAGCCGCGGACACGGACGGCTGGGATAGGTGGAAAAATCGCCGGAAATTCCCTGCTGTCCGGGCGGCGAATTCTTCCGCGGGTAAGTCTCTCACACTCGCGAGTATACGCGCTACTTCCGCAACATACGCAGGTTCGTTACGCTTCCCCCGGTAAGGCTGCGGCGCAAGGTACGGCGAATCCGTCTCAATCAAAATGTTCTCCAGCGGCAGAACTTTCGCCACTTCCCGCAAATTCTGCGTTTTCGGATAAGTCGAATTCCCCGCAAACGAAATCATGAATCCCATCTCAATCCCGCGCCGCGCGTCCTCCAGCGTGCTCGTGAAGCAATGCAAAATCCCGCCAAGCCCTGTCGGCCGCCATACTTCCTCAATCAATCGCAAACAATCCGGCCAAGCATCACGGCAATGAATGATAATCGGCAGATTCGCCCGCGCAGCCAGCTCCATCTGATCGCGAAACACGCGCTCCTGCACATCCCGCGGCGAATGATTGTAAAAATAATCTAGCCCAATCTCTCCCCAGGCAATCACTTTCGGATGCTTTGCCAGTCGCTCCAATTCAGCCAAATGCGCCTGCGTTACTTCCTTCGCCTCGTGCGGATGAATCCCCACCGTCGTGTAAATCCAATCATGCGCTTCCGCAAACGGCATCGCCGCATCCAACTTCTCCGGCCCGGGCCCTGTACCGATTGCAAGCAATGTGGTCACGCCCGCCGTCCGCGCCCGCGCGAGCATCGCTTCGCGATCCTCATTAAACTGAGAATCATCAATGTGCGCATGTGAATCAATCAATTCCACAGTTTTGTGGCGCAGGCAACCCTGCCTGTGCTCTTGCTTTCCCGAATCGCCGCGCTCGCTTTCTCGTTCTTTCCTTTACTTCCTCTACCTCATTTACTTCCTCTGCTTCCTTTATTTCAACCTCGCCCCAATCTCCACATCCTCATCCGGAAATCCCACCAGCACCGGCCTTCCCTCCGGCCCCACCGCCGCCGCCATAATCATCCCGTTCGACTCCACTCCCCGCAATTTTCGAGGCGCTAGATTCACCACCACCGCCACCTTCCGCCCCACCAATTTCTCCGGCTCGTAAAACTGCGCGATCCCCGCGCAAATCTGCCGAATCTCCGTCCCAATATCCACGGTAAGCTTCAGCAATTTGTCCGCGCCAACAATCCGTTCCGCCGTCTTGATCTGCCCCACGCGCATCTCGACTTTCGCAAAATCCTCAATCCCGATTTTCTCCGCCGCCGCAGGCGCAGCAGCTGGAGCAGCAGCGGCCCCCGCAGTAGCGGGCGCAGCTGCAGGCGTCGTCGCTGCAACCGGTGAAGGTGCCTTCTGTTCTTCTTTTTCCATGGCTTCCATCCTCTCAATCGCTTCTGCTTTTTCGATTCGCGGAAATAGCGCTTGAGATTTCCCAAGCGCGCGTCCAGGCGCGAGCTGTCCCCAACGCAATCCGTCGATGGCGAATGCTCCGAGCCCCTCGGATTGCCCCAACTGCGCCCAAACCCTTGTCGTGCTCTCCGGCAAGACCGGATGCGTCAGCACGGTGACGATGCGCAGAACTTCAGCAGTTGTCCACAGCACGGTTGCGCGCCGCTGCTGATCGCCTGCCGATTCTCCCAGCGACCACGGTTTCTCGACCGTCAAATACTTGTCTGCCGCGGAAATCAGCACCCAAATCGCTTCCAACGCCCGCGAAAATTCCAGATTGTTGTAATGCTCCATGACATCGCCGATGGTCGCCTGCGCGATTTTGGCCAGCTCGTCATCTTGCGGCAGCCGCTCGCTCGGCTTCGGAATCTTTCCGCCGCAATTTTTCTCGATCATCGCCGCTGTACGGCTCGCAAGATTCCCCAGCCCATTCGCCAAATCGCTGTTGTATCGCGTCACCAGCGCGTCATAACTGAAATTCCCGTCCTGCCCAAACACCGTCTCCCGCAGCAAATAGTAACGAAGCGCATCCATCCCCAGCACATGCACAATCGGACGCGGCCGCACCACATTCCCCAGCGATTTGCTCATCTTCGCGCTGTCCATCAACAGCCAGCCGTGCGCCCAAATCTGTTTCGGCAGCGGCAATCCCGCCGCCATCAAAAACGCTGGCCAATACACCGCGTGAAACCGAATGATCTCTTTGCCCACCAAATGCAAATCCGCCGGCCAATACCCGGACTTCTCGTATTGCGGCCCGCCCACCGCGCTCAAATAAGCCGTCAGCGCGTCAAACCACACATAAAACACATGCGGCTCTTCGCCAGGCACCGGAATCCCCCAGCGAATCGTTGTCCTCGTAATGCTCAAATCCCGCAGTCCGCCTTCGACAAAACTCAACACCTCATTCCGCCGCGTCTCCGGTTGAATGAAGTTCGGGTTCTTGGCGTAAAAATCCAGCAACGGCTTCTGGAACGCGGAAAGCTTGAAAAAGTAGTTTGGCTCCGTCACGGTTTCCGTCGGCCGCCCGCAATCGGGACAATTCTCCCCCGGCTTCACGTCCACATACGCATTGTCATAAATGCAGTACTGCCCCGTGTAATGCCCCGGGTAAACGAATCCATTCTCCCTGCACAATTTAAAAAGCCACTGCACCGTATGCGCATGCTTCAAATCCGTCGTGCGGATGAACTCGTCGCCCTGCACTCCCAGCTCATCCCAAAGCGCCTTCCACTGCGCCGCCATTTTCGCCACAAACTCCGACTCCGGGATCCCCGCCTTCTTTGCCGACCTCTCCACGTTCACGCCGTGTTCGTCCGTACCCGTCGTCAACACCACATCGTATCCAAGCATCCGCTTGTACCGCCGGATCGTGTCGCACACAATCGTCGAATACGTGTGCCCAATATGGGGCAACCCGTTCGTGTAATAGATCGGCGTCGTCAAATAATATTTTGGTTTTCCCGCCATTCTTCTCCGTTCTTTTCTCTCTCTTCTCCGTGTCCTCTGTGAACTCTGCGTTGAGAAAACCCATTCAACTCTTCTCGTAACTCCGCATCGCCGACGCGATCACGCTCTGCAAAGGCACATCCTTCTCCGCCGCCAGCTTCCTGCAGTCTTCAAACTCCGGCGCCACATGCAAAACCCGCCCATTCACCCGCGATACTTTAACTCTCACCTCCCCAAACTCCGTCTGCACATTCACCCACTCCCGTGGCAGTACTCTCCGTTGCGCCCGATAAGTCCTAACCCCAAAGGTAGTCGTCTCTGCAAAAATCAACTCCATCAACGCATTCGTATCCCCCGGCTTGCACAAAACCGTCAACAAAGTCCCCGGCCGGTTCTTCTTCATTTGCACCGGCGTCGTATAAACGTCCAGCGCCCCGGCCCCCAACGCCTTCTCCAAAAAATATCCATAAATCTGCGGATTCATATCATCCAGGTTCGCTTCTATCACGGCGATCTCTTCGTCGAATCCCGGTAGCACAGGCACTCCTGCCTGTGCGCCTTCCTCTTTCCCTCTTCGATCCCCAACTTCTTCCCCCACCATAATCCTCAAAACATTCGGCTGCCCCTCCAAATCCGCCATCCCCGCTCCATACCCAATTGCCGAAACAATCATCCCCGGCTGTGGCCCAAACGCATCGCAAAGCGTAGCCACAATCGCCGCTCCAGTCGGCGTAACCAGTTCCCTCTGCACTCCGTTCGAGTAAGTCGGCCGGCCATGCAACAAATTCGCAGTAGCCGGCGCCGGCACGGGCAAAACCCCATGCGCCATCTTCGCCGTCCCCCCTCCGACATTCAGCGGCGAACATGCAAATTTCTCAATCCCCAGGGCCTGAAACCCAATGCACGCCCCCACAATATCCACAATCGCATCCACCGCCCCAACTTCATGAAAATGAATCTTTTCCAAAGGCACATCGTGGACCCGCGCTTCAGCCTCCCCCAGCTTCTGAAAAATCGCCGCAGCCCGCTCCCTCACCACCGATGCAAGCTGCGACTTCTCCAAAATCTCCAAAATAGTGCTGAGCGATCGGTGCTTCGACTGATCCTCCGTCACCACTCGCACAGAAGTCGCCGCCATCCCATTCTTCCATACCTTCTCAGCCGTCAATTCCCATCCCGGCACCTGCAAGCCGCGCAATTCCGCGCGCAAATGCTCAACCGCGCAGCCCGCATCCACGAGCGCGCCCAGCGTCATGTCCCCGCTAATCCCCGAAAAGCAATCAAAATAAGCCAGTTTCATGGAATGCCGCCGCAGGAACCGCGCATTTGATGAGTTCCGTTGGAGTCTTTCGATACTATCGGCGCAACACACGAGTGTCAAACAAAGTGAAGGCTTCGCCCGGCGCAGGAAGAGCCCGCGCCCATTCCTTCCTAGTCTTGGAATTCTTCGGCGATCCGACTTGCGGCGATGGATCCACAACTCCGAAACGATCTGCCCCGCCTATCTCCCAGCAAACAAGCCACTTACCATTAATCACTTGACAAATATAGCGAATGTGCTACAATGTTTTCAGCTTGATCGGCACGCCAAACCGTGCCTTGCTACCATGTCTTCTCGCCACGCGGTTCCTTGTAAACCCCGTGGCATTAGCTCATCTCGATTCCTAGCAACGCTTGCGCGCGTAACCCTTTTGTTTGCCACTCTTACGGGACATCTGCAACCCGCTCATTCTTCATGCTTTAAAAGCCTTTATTTTGATATTCTTGCCCAATTTGCACCTGTAAGCCCTTTGTTTGTCACTGTTACAAAAAACATGGGGGGGTGGGGGCACCCCGCGCACATTCCCCATCCCGCCTCTCCGTTACCTTTTGACCCTTCTATCACCCACCCCTTATACTCACTTCTTCCTTTCCACAGAGGCTTCGTGTATCTAACCCTGACAAATCGCCTCCGCGACGCCCTGGCGCTCCATATCCAGCAGACCTACGCCGTTACTCTGGACATCATCATCGATCGTCCCCCCAAAATCGAGATGGGCGAAGCCGCCTCCCCCGTCTGCTTCGAGCTCGCCAAGCGCCTAAAAAAAGCCCCGCGCATCATCGCCCAGGAAATCGCCAACGCTCTGGTCAAGCCGGACGGCATTGCCCGCATCGAAGTCGCCGGCGCCGGCTACCTCAACGCCTATTTCAATCGCGCCGCTTTCTGGTCCGATCTTTCGACGCTCGCCACGAGCCAATCGCCACTTCCTCCCCAGGAAAAGTCCGGAAAAGTCATCGTCGAGCACACCAGCATCAATCCCAACAAAGCCGCCCACATCGGCCACCTCCGCAACGCCGTCCTCGGCGACACCATGGCCCGCATTCTTCGCCACGCCGGCCACGCCGTGCAAATCCAAAACTACATCGACAATACCGGCGTGCAAGTCGCCGACGTTGTGATCGGCTTCCTGGACATGGAACGCCGCACTCCCGTCAGCGTCAAGATGTTCGCCATGGAGCCGCGCTTCGACTACTACTGCTGGGATTTGTACGCCAAAGCCACGCATTTTTTTGAAGAAGACAAAACTCGCGCCGCCGAACTTCGCACTCGCACGCTAAAAGCCATCGAAGAAGACCGCGGCGAAGAAGCCGAAGTCGCACAGGTCGTCGCTGACGCAATTGTCACCCTGCATCTGCGCACCATGGCCCGCCTGGGAATTTCATACGAATTGCTGGCGCGCGAAAGTGAAATCCTCCATCTGAAATTTTGGGACGCCGCCTTCGAGAAGCTGAAATCCGCCGGCGTTATTCAACTCGCGCCCACCGGAAAAATGGCCGGGTGCTGGATCATCCCCTGGAAAGCGGAAGTAAAGGAGGCAAAGGACGTAAAGGAAGTAGAGGAACTGAAGGAGAACAGTCGCCCCCCCACGCAAGCCGCAGCTCCCACGGATTCTTCATCCTTTACCTCCTCTACTTCCTCTACCTCCTTAACCTCCAATCCCGCCGAGGACGAAAGTATCCAAGACAAAATTATTGTCCGCTCCAACGGTACCGTCACCTACGTCGGCAAAGACATCGCCTACCAACTATGGAAATTCGGCCTGCTCGGCAAAGATTTCAACTACCGCAAATGGCCAGGCGCTCCCGAAGGCGAAACCGTTTGGGCCACCACCACTTTGCCAAGCGATCCGGATTCCCCGCATTTCGCCGAGCCTGCCACCGCGGTTTACAACGTCATCGACACGCGCCAATCCTACGTGCAAGATGTCGTCGCCGAAGCCTTGCGCCGCCTCGGCCACGCCAAAGCCGCTGATAACTCTATCCACCTCTCCTACGCTTTCGTGGTGCTCACGCCCCGCTGCGCCGCCGAACTCGGCTACGAACTCACACCTGAAGAAGCCAAGCTCCCCTTCATCCAAGTCAGCGGCCGCAAAGGTTTCGGCGTCAAAGCCGACGACCTGATTGACAAACTCGAAGCCGCCACGCTCGCCGAAGTCCAGCAGCGTCACGCGGAAATGAGTGCAACAGAGCAAAAGCAAACCGCGCACGCGATCGCCGTAGGTGCGTTGCGTTTTTTCCTCTTAAAATTCACGCGCAACGCCATCATCGCCTTCGATTTCAAAGACGCCCTCAGCTTTGAAGGCGAAACCGGCCCCTACTGCCAATACGCGGTAGTGCGCATCCGCGGAATCCAGCGCAAAGGTGCGGAGGCCGGCGCGACCAATGTTCCCGTGACGCAAGAAACGGTGGCGGCGTTATTCGGAGGACCCGAAGGAAACGGCCTTTGGGAATTGCTGTTGAGCGCCGGATCGCTGGACCACGCTGTGGATGCCGCCATCGGCGCGCAAGAACCCGCTTTCGTGGCGAAATATGCCTTCCAATTGGCCCAGGAATTCAACAATTTCTATCACAAGCACCACATCCTGAACGAAGCCGACGAGCAAAAGCGCGCCTTCCTCTTGCGCTTGACGGAATTGGTCGAGGCACGCTTGGTAGAGACACTATCGCTTCTTGGAATCGAAGCGCCAGAGAAAATGTAGCGGCACGATACATCGTGCCCCTCGATAGAACGCAATATCGATCCTAGTACGACATCACGAGTTGAACGAGGGTGCGCAACGCTACTCCCGTCGGCCCCTTGGCCATCCACGCCTTCGCGTCGTCGTTCCACGCCGTTCCGGCAATGTCGAGATGTACCCACGGTGTGTCGCCCGCAAATTCGCGAATAAACCACGCGCCGGTGATCGAGCCGCCGCCTTTGCCACTGCCGATATTCTGAATGTCCGCGACGGTGCCTTTGATGTACTCGCGGTATTCGTCATCCATGGGCATTTGCCACATTTTTTCGCCGGCGGCTTTCGCGGAAGCAAGCACTTTGTCCGTCCAAGCCTGGTCTGTGCCGCCAAACACGCCCACGTTGATGCTTGCAAGGGCCACGACAATCGCGCCCGTCAGCGTGGCGGCATCCACAAGATGCGTCGCTCCAAGCTGCTTGGCGTAATGAACGCCGTCGGCGAGAATTAGCCGTCCCTCGGCGTCGGTGTTGAGCACCTCAATCGTCTTCCCGGACATGGCGGTTTGAATGTCTCCGGGCTTCTGGGCTTTGCCGCCGGGCATGTTTTCCGTGGATGGCACCACGCAAATCACCTTGACGTTCGGCTTCAGCACCGCGAGCGCGCGCATCACGCCGATCATCGTGGCCCCGCCGGCCATGTCGTACTTCATCTTTTCCATACCCTCGGAAGGCTTGATGGAAATTCCGCCGGTGTCAAACGTCACCGCTTTTCCGACGAGGCCGATCACCGGAGCGCCTGGCTTTGGGTTCGCCGGAGTGTACGTAATGACGATCATGCGCGGCGGCTCGGGCCCTCCTTGTGCGACGCTGAGCAACGCGCCCATCTTCAGCTCGGCGATGCGCTTTTCATCGAGCACATCGACGGCGAGGCCTGCCTGCTTGGCCATGGCTTCGGCTTTTTCAGCGAGTATTTTCGGTGTCAGCTTGTTCGACGGTTCGTTAATCAGGTCGCGCGCGAAATTCTGCGCTTCACCAATGACCCTCCCGCGCGCCAACCCGCGCTCCCCGGCAGCCCGCTCGCTTTCCGAGAATCCGGCCAGCAGTACAGAGTCGATCGACTTGTCGTTTTTCTTGTCGGTCTTGTATTTGTCGGATTCGAAGTCCGCGGCGATCGCGCCTTCGACGACGGCTTGCGCCGCGTCTTCGGTGGCGTTGGCCTCGCGAACGGCAAACGCGAAATTATGCACGCCGCGCGACTTTAAATAGCGCAAAGCCGAGCCGGCAATCTTCCGCAGTGCCGCCGAGTCAAATTTTTCGCGCTTCCCTGCTCCGACGAGCAGCAACCGCGCAGCCTTCAATCCCGCCGGCGCGTGAATCAACGTCATTTCCAGCGTTTTGCCGGTAAGTTCGCCGCCCTTGGCGAGCCTGCGCTGCAATCCGTTTGCAGCGCGGTCGATTTCCGCAATGCGGCCCTGCACCGGGTCGGGCTCTTCAAAAACATAAGTGACGAGCGCCTCGGTCTCCAAAGTAGCGTACGGTTTTGGTTCGAGTATAATTTGCATTTTTCTCTATCGCCTCCGGTTGTTGTACATCGCTTTTTCCGTCTCTCTGCGAGCTTCTTTGTCGCGTTCGTCCTGGCGCCGATCCCACGATTTTTTTCCTTGCGCCAGGGCGATTTCGACCTTTGCGAGGCCATTTCGAAAGTAAATTTTCGTAGGAATTACTGTCAGTCCTTTAGCCTGCGTTTTCCCCGCGAGCTTGTAAATTTCGTTCTTATGGAGAAGAAGTTTGCGGGAGCCGAGGGGCTCGTGGTTCCAGGGGCCGCCAGGCAAGTATTGTGCAATGTGCGCGTTAACGAGCCAGGCGCCGGTCGGCTTGAAATCGACGTAGGCGTCGCGGATATTCGCTTTTCCTTCGCGCAAGGCCTTCACTTCCGTGCCGTGCAGGACCAAGCCGGCTTCAAACCTCTCCAATAGATGAAAATTGTAAGAGGCGGCGCGGTTCTGAGCAACCATTCGCTCGCCGGTTTTGCTGTCCTTCTCGGTTTTTTTCGCGGGCTTCGGCACAATCTTCCATCATAACTGGAGTGTTAAATTCTGGCTACCGGCTTGAAAAAAAACCTCTTCCACCCTACATATTATCGGATATGGGACAGCCAACCTTCCGCGTCTTGCCGGTGCTCTAAACCGGGTGTTAGACTGCAAAGGCTTCGTGTCGAGGCCCCGGAGAGTCCATGCGACGTTGCCGTAGTGTCATTTTATGCGTTGGAATCGGCTTGCTCGCAGCGGGCTGCCCGAAGGGCCAAACGGATTATAGCAAGGGACGGAAAGCGGAGACGCTGCAGGATTACGACGCCGCGCTCGAGTATTATCAAAAAGCGCTGAAATCCGACCCGAACAACGCGGCCTTCAAGATCAGACTCAACCAGACGCGCTTTGAAGCTGGGGAAATGCATATCCAGCTGGGCCTGAAGCAAAGGGAAAACGGGGATCTGCACGAGGCCGCAGCGCAGTTTCAAAGAGCACAGATCGATGATCCTTCCAGCGCGATAGCCGCCCAAGAGCTGAAAAAAACACTGGCGATGATCGTGGAGCAAAACCACGCGGCGGATGGCACGCCGCCGATCGCGGAGGATGATACAGACGGATACATCTCGAGGCCGCCGGAGCTCAAGCCCATTTCCAATGTAGCGATTAACTACAAAGCGTCTGGCGACGCGAAAGCTCTGCTCGACACGATCGGGAAACTGGCGGGAATCACGGTGATCTACGACCCGGACTTTCCCGCACGCCGAATTTCAGTGGATTTGAACAATCTGACGCTGGAGCAGGCGCTGGAAGTTGTTTGTATCGAAAGCAAAGCATTCTGGAAGCCGGTTACGGAGAACATCATTCTGATTGCGCCGGACCAGCCGCAGAAGAGGCGCGACTACGAGGAAGAATCGCTGAAGACCTTTTATCTTGCGAATACGGTGACGCCGCAGGATTTGACGGAAATCGTAACGGGGTTGCGGTCTTTGCTCGAAGTGAAGCGCATCCAGCAGATCAACTCTCAGAATGCCATCATCGTGCGGGCGACTCCGGACGTGCTGACCCTCGTGGGCAAAGTGATCGACGACGTTGACAAGGCCAAACCAGAAGTGGTGGTGCAAGTGGAAGTGCTGGAGGCACGCACGGACCGCCTGCGAAACTTGGGAGTGACGCCTGGGCAGAGCGCGTCGATTGCCATCAACCCGAACGCTACAACGACGACTGGAACCTCGACGACATCGACAACCACAAATAACATTACGTTGAACACGCTCAGAACGCTAAACAGCAACGATTACAGCGTGACTTTGCCGAATTTCACGGCCAACGCCGTACTAACCGACACCGACACAAAGATCATTCAAGATCCTGAGTTGCGCTCGGTGGAGGGGCAAGAGGCGACGCTCAAAGTCGGCGACCGTATCCCGGTGGCCACGGGAAGCTTTCAGGCCGGTGTAGGCGTAGGAGCTGTGGGCGCGGCGGGCCTGGTGAACCCGCTGGTCAATACCCAGTTCCAATATCAGGATGTTGGCGTGCAAATCCACATGACACCGCGAGTGCACCCGAACCACGACGTGAGCTTGAAACTAAAAATCGAAGTGTCGTCCGTCACAGGCACATCCACCATTGGGGGAATCAGCCAGCCGATTATCAGCCAGCGTGTCGTCGAGCAAGACATTCGCTTGAAGGAAGGCAGCGTCGATATTCTCGGCGGACTTATCCAGAGGACGGATACCAGAACATTGAACGGATGGCCCGGGTTGGCAAAGATTCCCGTTATCCGTTACCTGTTTTCGAGCGACAGCACGGAACATCAAGAAGACGAAGTGCTGATCATGTTGATTCCGCACATCGTGCGGCTCCCGGAATGGACCAAGGAGAATTTGAAAGCGATCTACACGGGCTCCGACCAAGAGGTGCAAGTGCGCCGCGCAACTGAAGTACGCACCCCTGCACCGGAAAAGACGGTACCGCCGGGTCAATCCCCGACAGCGCCGGCGCCAGGAGCGACCTCTGGTATAACGGCAGGCGCAAACGCTCCAGGAGTAAATCCGCCGCAAGGTCAGCCAGGCAAGCTGAGATTCGAGCCGCAAGGAGTGACGCTGAAGGTGGGCGAGACGAGGACGATCGCGGTGGTAGTGGACAACGTAAACGATCTGTTCTCGATCCCCATGCTGCTGCAATACAATCCTGCGGTGATGAGCATCGTGGACATACAACATGCCGTGGGCGAGGGGCAGCATGGCGGGTTCCTCTCCGGTGGCACGCAGGAAATCGCGATCGTATCCAACGTGAATAAAGAAAAGGGCCAAGCGATTATTTCCGCAACGCGCCAGCCGAACACGCAGGGGGTAAGCGGAAGCGGAACGTTGTTAGGAATCGTCATTAAGGGGATTGCGGCAGGTTCGTCGAATTTATCGATCGTGCAGCAGAATGCCAAAGATTCGCAGCAAAGACCGATTCCGCTGGTCACGAGCGAGGCGACGGTGCAGGTGCAGCCATAGGCCAAACCAGTAGTCCAGGCAAGAGGAAAGAAACGATGTTGAGGCGCGAGATTCATGGAAGCATGGGCCATCGTCCGCGACGCCTTTGCCCAGCCGCCGGAATGACGCTCTTGGAATTGATTATTGCCTGCTCGATTCTGCTGGTTTTGTCCTCCATGGCGCTCCCCGTTTTTCGCTATACGGTGATGCGGCAAAAAGAGTCAGACCTTCACTATGATCTGCGGACGATGAGAGACGCTATTGACCGGTACAAAGACCTGGCGGACCAGCACAAGTTCCGCACGGAAGTCGGCAGCGAGAATTATCCGCCGGATTTGGATACGCTGGTAAAAGGCGTGCAACTAGGGGCGGGAGACGACAAGAAGCTTCGGTTCCTGCGCAAAGTGCCGGTGGATCCGATGACGGGGCGAGCGGACTGGGGATTGCGGTGCGTGTCGGACGACCCGGATTCGACGAGCTGGTGCGGAAACAATGTATTCGATGTGTATACGAAGTCATCGGGCACGGCGATGGACGGCACAAAATATAGCGACTGGTAGATGAGTTGAGGGAGTGGGATGACGAGATTCAAACAGCGCACGGAGAGCGGGTTCGCTCGAGGGAGACGAGCGCAGATTGGCCTGCCCGATGGTTTTACGCTCATCGAGATGTTGATCGTCATCGCGATTATCTTCATTCTCATCGGCATGGCGGCGCAGCGGTATGACGCGGCCATCCAACGATCACGGGAAGCAGTCCTAAAACACGATCTGCAAGTGATGCGGGAAGCGATAGACAATTTTACGCTCGATAAGGAAGCGGCTCCGCAGTCGCTGGACGATTTACAGCAGGCGGGATATCTCCGGGAAGTTCCCGTTGATCCGATCACGCGCGCGAAAGACTGGGTGCCACAGTTCGACAACGTCGTGATGAGCCCCGACCAGGTGACCACTGGGATCGTCGATGTCCATTCGAACTCCGCACGGACTTCTCCCTTCGAAGGAACGCCCTACAACACCTGGTAAGACTCTTCCGCGGCACAGGTAGATTCAGCCGCACCCTCAAACGAACTTTGGATGGAGAAAGCGGGCAGCCGGCTTAAGCCGATTTGGTAGAGATCGGCGAGCGCACCGCCGCCGTTCGGAAGCGAGATTACAACAAACTCCCAGGAAATGAACGGCGCGCGCTGCGCAAGCGGGTACCCGGTTCGAACCGCGCTGGAACTTTTCAAGAAGCTGCAAATTTATTTTCTCAACGTCGATGCTGACGCATCGTATGCACGCGTTTGGATCGGCGTGACGATCGAACGGGCACGTCTCGATGCGATTTGCAAGAGAACAGCAAGTCGCGTAGTATGAATGACGCGGGGTGGAGCAGCCTGGTAGCTCGTCGGGCT
>CAWKOM010000021.1:0-191232 GCA_963851235.1 uncultured Acidobacteriota bacterium | reverse complement strand
AGCGAGTGAGCGCCCAGGCGATGCTGCTGCTTCCTAATGAAGCGGCGGAGACGAGCTCGATTCTGGACGTCGAGGAATTGCTGCGGCGCGCGGCTGAGCAGATCAAGCGGGTGATCGACTACCAGATCCTGAGCCTTATGCTGTATGACGAGGATCAGAAAGTTTTCCGTCACCGAGTGGACGTCAAGCACGGGCAGGCGTGTTCAAGGGAAAATGCGTGTGGCGGCAAAAGCGAAGGGATTGTAGGCGCAGCAGCGGCTTTGAAGAGGTGGTGCTGGTTCCGGACGTGACTGTCGATCCGCGATATTCGAGGCGAACCCTGAGACGTGATTGGAGTCGGCTATCCCGATGTTGCACAAAGGGAAAGTGATCGGAGTGCTTGATCTCGAAAGCCCGCAGCTGAATTATTTCCACCCCGACCATCATGTTCAGACGCTTTCTGATCCGGCCGGCGAATCTTGCCGTGTCCCTGGAAAACGCGCGGCTGTACGAGCAAGTGGCGCGCGATGAGGCGCGTCTCGAGCGCGATTTGCAAGTGGCGAAACGCATTCAAGGCGGCGCTGTCGTTGCCACCGAAGATTTCGGATTGGATTTGGCGGCACGCTATCTTTCCGCCAGAGCAGGCGGCGATTTATATGAATTTTTCGCGGCAATGGGCCCCAACAACTTGGGATTGCGCTCGGCGACGTCAGCGGAAGGGACCGCGGCGGCGCTGTATGGAGCGGTGGCCATCGGGATTATGAGAAGCCTGGCGCCGCAGAAACTGCAGCCAGCAGAAATGCTCAAACAGATGAACCAGATTGTCGGCGAGTGCATCGAAGGGCGCTTTATGACGGCCTGCTTCGCGACCTGGCAAAGGGGGCGGAGCAAACTGCGCGTGGCAAACGCGGGGCAGTCGCAGCCGCTGCTGTATAAGGACGGGCGCTGCGACAAGATCGCGCTCACGGGCTTTCCGCTAGGGATTTTTGAGGAGGTAAGTTATGACGAGTGGGGCGTGCGGCTCGACCCCGGCGATATTCGGGTTTTTCACTCGGATGGGATTTCGGAGACGAGCAACAGCGAAGGGCAATTCTTTGGGGACTGGAGAAACTTCGCGTAATCATCGAACAGCAAAATGCACTCGGCGCCAGCGAGCTTGCGGATTTGATTTTCCGAGAGGTGGATTGGTTTGCGCAGGGCGCGCCGCTGGCGGATGACCGGACGCTGGTGGTGTTGAAGGTGCGATGAGCGCGCAGGCCAGTGGTTTCCACAAGAATCTGACGTTTGTCGATCCCGCGGGATTCACACCACAGTTTGCCTGGAAAAACTCGCCTCGCGAGAAGGGCGTGGAGCATGTGTTCTGTGAGGGCGTCGATCTCGTCGAGGCCGCGGCTTCGTTCGGAACCCCGACTCATTTATATAGTCGGGCGGCGATCACGGACGCTCATGGCGAGTTGGACCGGCGACTCCTGGCAAAACGCCGCACACGATTTGTTTTGCCGTGAAGTCCAATGGGAATCTTTCGATTTTGAATCAACTCGCAAAATTGGGGAAGCGGGTTTGACATTGTTTCGGGCGGCGAGCTCGAGCACTTGGGGCATCTGGGAATTCGCGGTGACCGGATTGTGTTTTCTGGTGTGGCAAGACGCGGCACGAGATTCGCGATGCGTTGCAATATGGGCCTTCCTTGCGCGGCGGACGCGTGTCGCGTCGGCACGGTGGGATTCTCCTTTTCAATGTTGAATCCGAAGCGGAATTGGAAGTTCTGCTCGAAGAATCGGATGCATGCTGGGCGTGGCGGAAAAATTCCAAATGTGGCGATTCGCGTCAATCCGGATGTGGCGGCGGGTGGACATCCGCATATCTCGACCGGAAAACACACGCATAAATTTGGGCTTGATTGGCCGGAAGCGCGACGGCTTTACTTGGCGCACAAAGACTCGAAGTTCCTGCATTGGAAGGGGATCAGCGTGCACATCGGCTCGCAAATCGTTTCGCTGGATCCTTTTCGCCGGGCTTTCCGGCGCATGCATCGCGGGATACGTCAAGGAATTGCGCCGCGCGGGGATTGAGATCAAATATCTGGATCTCGGAGGGCGGGCTTGGCGTGCGTGACACGACCGAGAAGACATCCTCGCGCGCGACTTATGCCCGGATGGTTGCCGGACTGGTTCGGCCGCTTGGGGTGCACCTCCTGCTTGAGCTGGTGCTGGTGATGGTCGCCAGCGCCGGGAATTTCGCTGACGCGCGGTGATCATACAAAGCGGAACCGTGGGAAAACCTTTGTCGTTGTGGATGTGGCCATGAATGTATGCGTGGTGGTGCTCTATGGCGCGATACACCCGATCACTCGGATAGCGCGAGATGCGGACAAGAGAACAGCCCCGCTCATCGGTGGACATCGTCGGACCCGTGAAACAGGTGATTGCTCATCGCACGATTGGCCGCTCGGCGAGGTCATGCCGGGCGACCCTGCTCGCTATTTGGTCTGTGGGCTTATGGGATTATGGCAGGCTTCCAACCACAATGCGCGGATGCGGCCGCAGCCAACAGTTAATTGATGGAACCCGGACCAAGCTCATTCGGCGGCGGGGATACCGAGGATGACTTGCTGCGGACGGATGGTGCCTGCACGGACGCGGTGGCTGAAGGTCGAGGTTTTCGGGCCGTTCCTCGGGCAGCTGGTTCTGCACCTGCAAGCGCCTGCCCTCACCCACAGTGTCAGGGCTGCGCCAGGTCTGTACCGGCGAATCGCTCACCAGGACGGTGAACGCGCTTACTGGGCAGGCCCGTTAAGGCGACCTAGCCGCGTCGTCCGATGACAATTCGCTCAACAATCCGCGAACGGCGCTCCGGTTTCGGCATGCTTCAACATTGGCACAATCTGTTCGACGTTGAATCGTTTCCGCTTCGCGACAAGATCTTCCTTTGTCAGGTCTAGATTCTGTCGAACACTAACCTCCAGAGTGGAGTAAAGAGGCCATGTCCGAGCGCAGTCGAACATTCAATGTTCGAAGCCGGCTCTTTGCCGGCGCAGTTGCCAACACGTTTCGGCGCAACCACCAAATCCTCCGCGAAATCTCAACTAAAGGCCAGTTTGAAGTTGCGTGACTCCGGCTCTGGACACTTGGACATCGTCTTCCGATTTGCCGCCGCTGAATGCGGCGATCAAATAACCGCCTTTCCCTCAACGATGACGCCCCCAGTCCATCCAAACTCTCCGGTCATTGGTGGCCGCACATGGCTCCCACTGTCTTTAAGCGGCTCCGCCATCTCCGTGGCTTTGGCATATGCATTTTCCAGCAGATTGGCGCCTTTATCCTTATCCGTGGGCTCGTCCTTCATTCTGCCGAACACCGCCATTTTGGAGCTCCACTCATTGAATTTGTCGCCTGCGAAAATAGGCCACCACCGCAACGCCGCCGATGCCCAGTTCGTCAGCGCGTTTCTTCATAGCTTCCAAAGCCTTATTCGCGAGCCCGTCGAAAGGACTGACCATAAAAGGCCCATGCCTGAACGCCGGATCCATTTCGGCGATGTTCGCTCGATAGCTCACCGAATCGGCCGTCGGAAAATCGGCCGGAACCTTTTGCGTGACGCGTCCCGTGGCGGCCCACTCCGTGCCTCTCTGAAACGCGTGGCGATAAACCCGACCCCGCTCAACGCTGCAACGTCATGCCCCATCGTCGTATGAACATCCTGCCCTTGCCGTAGTTCAGCACCATGAGCATCGGCTCATCGTGTCCCGTGCCGTGATTGGTCGGGTCGGAATGCAGCGGTCGCCAGCACGGTCATGTTTTGGCCGGGCCTCGGCAGGGTCGCGGTAAAGTTCATCGGGAGTGCGCATCCACACGCGGGCAACCCTTTCATAATCGGATGTTCAGGCGCCGAGCTTCCGACCGGAAGGGAAGCCGATTGCCGTGCGAGCCGGCGGATCCCGGAGAATTGTCCGAGACGAGCTTTCCATCCTTGAAATACCACATCGGCCGAGATTTTTCCGAGCCTGCTTCCACCCCGATGCCAATCATCTCGTTGAATGCCTTCCAATCCGGGAAAAGAATTGTCCGCGGCATGCACGGTCATTATAATCTCCGCCGTTTTTTACATATTGCTCTGAACCGCTGGCGGAAAATCCGCCGGCCAGTCCGGCGGATCGGAATCATCACAATGGCCGTAGCTGCCGAAATCGGGCTTGAAGTCGCTGAAGTTCTTCGCCAAAACGTGGCGAAGTGGCGATGGTGACCGAAAGATTCCCGTGTCCTCCAGCTCCTTTTTCATCACGGCTGTGGTCAGTTGCCAATCGTGATAGGGGCCGCCGCTCTCTCCATCAATCAGGAGGACGCGCAATTGGCTCGCTATTGGAATGCGGAGGCGCCGCGCAAAGCACAAAACTGGAGTGTGACTGACGCGACTGCCCAAAACATACTCAATACGAGTTTTTTCATGCCGTCTCCTAGCTATGAAAATCGTCCGTGCTTCATGGCTTCGTTAAATCATCCGACACTCGGCCGAGTCCACCACTCGCCAGTACGCCGTCCTTAAACCAACCCATTGTACAGATGCCAAGACCCGTGCAGCAGCCTAAGCCTGCGCACTTATGAGCATATCTCTGAAGAACAGTTTAGGAGGTCCCATGTGTACCCTGAAATTTTTGCCTTCTGGTCCTGGCGCCGGGCGCGATGCCCCTGCCTGCCGCCCCTCAGCAACAACCTGGTGTTGGACAGAGGTCGTGGACAAGATTGTCTCGCAAGAGCAAGTGGAAATGCAGTCGCTTCGGCAAATACTCGCCCATCGTGGAAACCTACATTCAGGTAATGCATCCAAGAGGATCTCGGCGAGGTCCCAGAGTGACAAGCATTCTTCTCGGGTGGTGGAGCTCGCGAAGGCGTCGACTTGCAGCCGTTGCTGCAGGCAGATCTACCAGCATAGTTGGGTCGACAGCGTTGGTAGGCTTGATGGAATTTTCTCCGCGCGGCTTTCTGCAGATGATCTACTTGGACACCAACGGCTTTGACCGCGCGCATTACAATTTCAAGTACGTCGGCCGTGAGTTCCTCGGGGAAGTGCGTGGCCTGGTTTTCTTGATCCTCTACCGAGTTTTCGCAGAATGATAGAGGGCGTTTCGTGGGCCGCATTTGGGTGGAAGATCAGGATTATCACATCGTGCGCTTCAATGGTGGCTACAGCGGCAAGTCCAAGACCAAGCGACCACTTCAATTTCGACAGTCTGGGGCGCATGAATGCCTGGAAAGAACTAGTGGCTCCCTCCTAGATTTATAGTGAAGAAGATAGCAACGCGAGGTTCAGTCCTTCCGGCGGAACCCGCCTTCTTGGAGAGTGACGTGCGCACCCATGTTCGAGAATAGAAGAGCTGAGCAAGGTGATGGTCCTATATGGTGAAGCCTGTAAAGGATCAGTCGGAAATTGCCAACGACGACTCGCCGCTCGAGGAAAAATGGGGTGCTTGGGGACGCCAGGTGGAAGAGAACATAATGGTGAAAACTGGAACAGCTCGGGTCATGGCGCCTGCTGGATACGTGGACAAAGTGCTGGACACCGTGGTCAACAACCTCGAAGTCACTAACAACCTGGAGATCGAGCCCGAGGTCCGCTGCCGTCTACTACCTCGACTCTTGAGTCCTTCACGATCGGCCACACGATTGTCGTCAGTCGCGGCTTGGTCGATGTTCTTCCTGACGAGGCCAGCCTTTCGGCGATTCTTGCGCACGGGCTCGGCCACGTCGTCCTCGGGCACCGCAGCATGGGCACGCAGTATGCCTTCTTCAACCGGCTGCGCTTCGACGAAAAAAAGAACGTTCCATCATTTCGGATTCACGCACACACCGGAAGAGGAAGAAGCAGCAACCCAAGAAGGTATCAAACTGCTGAAGAATTCGCCGTACAAAGACCATCTGCAAATGCACAACTGTTTCTTCGGAGGTGCCGAGTGACTGCTCGAAGGAAATCCCGAATCTGCTAGCCTACTGGGGGTACCGTGTTACTCCAAGCTCTACTGTCGCTTCCGCGGCGGAAGGCACGCAACCATTGCAGGCAGCAGAAGGAAAACCACCGGTCAACGTTGTCGCTGCTCTGCCGCTGGTGGACGCGTCAAGGTCGAACCGTGGAACAATCAGTTGCGGCTGATGAAATCCAAGCCCTGGTGGGCGCCGCTGCTGAAGATGAAGTGACGCCCTTCGAGGTCACGCCTTTCACGTTTTACTCAACCCGGCAGGGGGAGAGCGCCGGGCGGAGCTGGTGGTGGCGGCTGTTAAGGCAGTCTCGGATACAAATATTCCTGAACATAAAGCCCTAGCAGATTCAAAAGGAGTCTTGTGTGGAATTTGGATTGGGGAGGGAGTTGATCACCTCTGAAGTGATCATCCTGGTAATTGTGAGTGCAACGAGGCTCTGGAGTCGTTTCGCAGCGCCGTGGATCCATCTCTGCAAGACGACCTTGCAATGGAGGTCTTGAGATTGTGGAACTCCACGCCCATTCCCTTCGTGGATTGACGTAGATCACCGTTCCTTTGGCCTCGAAGTATTCATTCTCATAGAAAATCTTTATGCAAACAGGCGCGAGTTCCGTAAAGGGCGCGAATGCCTCGAGATAACATCCGTGCAGGCTTATTTCCGTGGCTCGAACGGGAAACACTTGCGCTGGGCGAGCCCTCTGGGCCATCTGGGTGCTTGCGTCGATCGAAGAATCCGTACCCGTGGTCTGGGTTCATGGATTCAAGCCTATACTAGTTGAATTGTCATTGTCGCGTGCCGGATGCTCCAGCCGTCACGAATTGCTTAACACCTTCCTCGCCCATCCTAACTAGACCTCTCCTTTGCGCCACCAATTTGCAGGTCCGCTGTGCTCCCAGGCGCTCTCCGAACACTTGTGCCCCAACTCTCGCAAATTTCGATTCTTGGTGCGGGCAGGAAGGTCAATCGAGAGTGAGAATGGCCCTGAGGGTGCCTGGCTCACTGCCGGCGACCGATCGAAATGGAACCGGCGAGCGAGCGCTAACATGGGGGCGTTTCGCCGAGGACGTGGGCGACGATCGAGGGAATTTTTTCGGCGCGCGCAATCTGAATGAGGCGGGCGCACAAGTTCGTGGCCCAGGCCGGCCCCCTGGCATCGGTCGGCGACGAGTACGCGAGTTCAGCTTCTTCGTGGCCGAACTGGCGGGTGAGCTCGCGCGACTGCGAGAATCTCGTGGTTGCCTGTTTGTAAATTGGCGTGGTCAGCTACCAGGGCTATTTCCCATCGTAGTCAACGCAACATTTTCGGATGAGCCGTTCGTGGGCCACGCGGGACTCGAGTTTTTGGATTTGGAAATAGCGCAGGTACACAGAGCTGTCGGAGAGCTGCCGCGGAAGGCCGCCAGCAGAGGTTCGTCTTCGGGACGATCGGGCGGATGATCACTTGGTCGTGCTTTCATCCGCCAGCGGGAGATGCATTGCGAGGGGTAAGGGCGAATCGCAGGGCGCGGGAGCTGGGCGTCTTGCACCTCGTCTCCGAAGAGGACCATGCGCGCGTCGAGAGCGAGCAACTGCTCCGCGAAGGCCCAGCACCGGATTGATGTCGCATTTCGCGGAGGCGCGGGGGCTGCTCGACAACCAGTTCGCTGAAGCGCACCAGCAAGGCTTTGAGCGCGGGCAAATCGACGGCCTTGCGGCCCCGCACGCCCCTAAGCGCTTTAAGAATTTTCGTCTGCTCCATCAGGCGCTCGGCGAGAGTGCTATTCAGCGGAGGAAGAGCGAGAGCATGATCACGGTAAACCTCGACTAGCCGGCCGCCGGAACCAAATAGAATGACCGGGCCGAATCGCGCGTCAATCGAGCTACCCGAGAATCAATTCATAGCCTTCTGAGCCGACCATTGGCTGGACCGTTACTCCGAGGAAGGCGGCACGGCCGGCTTTTGTGATGACGGAGGTTTCGATGGCGTGATATGCCTCGCGCACATCGTTCTCGTCGGCGAGATTCAATCGCACGCCGCCGACGTCGGTCTTATGGGTGACGATTTCGGAGTGAAGCTTCAGCACAACAGGAAATCCTGTTGCTTTCGCTTCTATCCACCGCATCATCCACGGACTTCGCGAGCACAGTCGCAACCGTGGGGATGCCATACAGTTTCAGTACTTCTTTGGATTCTAATTCGGTGAGAAGCACCCTGCCGGACGAAGCTAGCAGCATTGATTATTTGCCGCGCTTTTTCTTTTCTTTCGCTTAAGACCGCGGGATCGTCGGCCGGGAACGGCGTTTCGTAGAGTCCGCGGAGATTGTAAGTGTAGTTCCACATGGACTTGAACGCACGCACCGCCGAATCGGGATAGGAAAACGCCGGGATGCCCGCCTCGTTGAGAACACTAATGCCTGCCTCCACCGCTCTTCCCCCCATCCAGCTGGCCAGCACGGGCTTGTTATGAACTTTGGCGTGAGCTTTCAATTCCTGGGCGACCTGCGCCGGGTCGGTCATGCCCTGAGGCGCGAGAATGGCGAGGAGGCCATCGGAATCTGGATCTTTGATCGCAATTTCAGTGGCTCGCGCATAACGCGCCGGGTCGGCGTCGCCGAGAATGTCGATGGGATTTGCGTGGCTCCAGTGTGGAGGCAGAAAGGCGTCCAGCTCCTCGCTCGAGGATTGCGAAAGCGTGGCGAGTTCGCCGCCGAGCGCCATTAAAGCGTCGGTCGCAAGTACGCCGGGCCCTCCCGCATTGGTGAGCATGGTGAGCTTTGGGCCGAGAGGTCGAGGCTGTTTGGCCAGCACGTCGGCCATGTGAAAGAGCTCGGCGATGCGGTCGACCCGCAGAACTCCGCACCGCCGGAAGGCAGCGTCGTACACCTCGTCACTCCCCGTCATGGCCCCCGTGTGAGACGCGGCGGCTTTTGACGCGGCTTCCGAGCGTCCGGCTTTGATGACAATGATCGGTTTGCGGAAGGAAACCTCTCGCGCTGCGGAGAGAAAGGCGCGGGCGTCCCCGATAGATTCCATATAGAGAAGGATGCTTTCGGTTTTCTCGTCCTCTCCGAAGAAGGAGAGTAAGTCGCCCCAACCAGTGTCAAGCATCGATCCGGTCGAGACGATGGCGCTGAACCCTACGTTTTCGGAAAGACTCCAGTCGAGAATCGCCGTCAATAAAGCGCCGCTCTGGCTGAGAAACGCAACGCTGCCTTGCCGCGCGATGTCGTGCGCGAAGGTAGCGTTCAGGCCGCTCCAAGGATTCATGATTCCCAGGCAATTAGGTCCGATCAGGCGGGTTGTGCCCTTACGCAGTTCTGCTTGAATGTCGCGTTCGAGGGCAACGCCGTCGGCTCCCATTTCCTTGAAGCCTGCGGAAATGACCACAATCGCCTTGACTCCGGCTTTCACGCACTCTCCCACGATGTTGGGGACGCTCGTCGCGGGAGTTACGATCACGGCCAGCTCGGCGGGTTCCGGAATGGCGCCAATTGCCGCATAGCATGGGCCGCCGAAGATTTCGCTGCGCCGGGGATTCACAGCAAACACACGGCCCTTGTAGCTGCCTTGTTGCAGGTTCATGAGTACCGTGCGGCCGACACTTCCTTCTCGGTCCGTCGCACCGATCACCGCAACAGACGCCGGCGAAAAAAAACTCATCATCGGAGAGTGACCAGTAATCTGAGAAACGGTAGCCATGGAATCGCTCTCAGGCTCTGGCAGAGAAGTATCTCCCTTCCTCTAATCCAATTCCAGCCTATTGGAGAAGTGACCGGCCGATTGATCGAGAATCGTTCGGAGTCGTGTGCTCAACTGCGGGGCGAGTTTTGGACTCGCGCGTAAGCCTTTGTAAACGCCGCGAGTTCAAATCTCTTGCGCCACCAAATGCAGTCTTGCGTTCCTGCCACTTCGGAAATGCGAACTGCGTCACGATTCGAGGTGACCGCCGTCACAGCGCCGATTCTCTTATGGAAGTAAATAAGAGGCGGGGAGGATCAATTCATGAAACCCGTTGCTGCCAGAACAGGTGTTGGTTTCCAAGACATTCTTTTTGCTACGGATTTTTCCGAAGCAGCCGGCAATGCGATTCCTTACGTCAAGGCATTTGCAAGACATTTCGAGGCAAACTTGGTCGCGTTGCATGTCCATCCACCGGTTGTGAATCCCATGACTCCCCCCGAAACCTGGGCTGCTGACGCTGCCGCAGCCGAAGCCAGGGATCGGCTGCGCCGCGAACAATTGCTTGGTACTTTTGCGGGAATCCCCACTCAGGTGCTGATCGAAGAGGGAAGCATCCAGACTGCTCTGCAAGCCGCCATTGGAAAGTATCATACCGACCTCGTCGTCATTGGCACCCGTGGCAGGACCGGGCTCGGCAAGCTTCTCCTTGGCTCGATGGCAGAAGATATCCTGCGAACCGCCTCTTGCCCGGTGCTCACCGTGGGGCCGCATGCCGATCCATCGCGGGAGTCGAACGGCCAAATTCGCGAAATTTTGTATGCCACGGATTTTGCCTCGCCATCCTCAAAACCGGCCGCTTACGCGGTTTCTTTGGCGGAGGAGTTTCAGGCGCGCCTGGTGCTGCTGCACGTTATTCCTCGCCAGGAGGCCAATGATTTGGTGATGGCCTCAGATGTTGTCGAGCCGGCGAGAGCACTGCTTGAGAAACTTGTTCCTGCCGATGCCACCGCTTGGTGCAAGCCGGAATACTTTGTCGAAGTGGGCAATCCGGCCGAAAGGATCCTCGAGCTTGCGCATTTGCGCCAACCGGATCTGATCATCTTGGGAGTGAAGGCGGGAGGTGGCGTGCCAGGAGCAGCGACTCATTTGCCATTCGCAACGGTGCACAAGGTTGTTTCGCAGGCGTCATCCCCGGTGTTGACTGTTCGCAACTGACCACCGCATTGGCGGCGGGACCGAGGAATATTGCTTCCTACTGAAGATGTGTGCGGCATCACACTACGAACCGCAGCATAAAGATGCTGCGGCGCCATCTGTGATGATTTAGGTGGCACGCATTCCATGGCCATAAACCCAGCCCGCGGACAAGCGCGGCGGAGACTATCCTCACGCAAGACCAAACTATGCGAGTTCGTCAGTAGAGCAGGGAATTGAATTCAGTGTCAAGTCGTCGAAGGAAGTTTCCGGTGTCACTTCCGGTAACTCCTCGAAAAAATGGCGGGGACGACGAGACTCGAACTCGCGACCTCTGCCGTGACAGGGCAGCGTTCTAACCAACTGAACTACGTCCCCGCTGAAGGGTGAATCGTCACAGGTGCTGTACTGCATCACACGTGCTTTCGCGCTGCGCGTGTGATGCTTGACAAGACTAGAGCACGAATGGACAGGACTGCTTCTGTTGCTCGTGGCTCTGCTTGTATGGTGGGCACTGTCCGATTTGAACGGACGACCTTTCGGGTGTAAACCGAACGCTCTAACCGCTGAGCTAAGCGCCCCTCACAATTCATCGTACAGGATGCTTTGCGAAGCGTCAACGCTGCTCGATAGTTCACGATAATGCTCTCGCGCAATTCGCTCGCCTGCTCGCGCCGAGGAATCACAGTTCCTGCCGGTTCCACTTGGGCCAAGAGGGAGAAAATTTGGCAGAGAATTGGGCCGCGTGACAATGCTAGAATATATAAGCTCCCTTCTGGACAGGGCGCGGTCGCCAAGTGGTAAGGCAGAGGTCTGCAAAACCTCTATCGGCGGTTCGATTCCGCCTCGCGCCTCCAATCTCTGCTTCAAGCACCTTCCTCACTGCACTTGCGCCTGCCTGATTTCTGCGGAGTTCTGCATATTTCCATTGTGAAGTGGCCAAGCGAGCCCTCGTTGTGCGGCGGCTTGCGAGAGCTACAAAAGCGGAGAGGGAAGAGTTGCTGTGCTAGCCAAATTCTTGAAAAGGGGACAGGGAGGAATGCCTGTACTACGGGGAGGAGCCGCACAGGCAAGAGTGCCTGTGCTACGAGAGAGAACCGCACAGCCAAAATTGGCTGTGCCACAAAAGAGACGCACGCTGGCAGGAGTCTCTGCGGTGTGAAATCGGAGTGTTCCTTGCACTTTGGGAGGGCAGCCAGTAAACTCTTTCTCTTGCTTACAGTCAAAGGACGCACTCTGGGATGCTGATCGCACGGGATTATGTCGGGTACATGGCCACGGAAGTGGTGAAGCGGCTGGTGGAAGGGAAGATGATCGAGACGAAGGCGGCGGAAGCCGTGGCGCAGCGGCTGCGGCAACGCATGATGGAAGAGGTCACTGTCGAGGATAGGTTGAACGAAGAAGTTCGACAAATCCTGACGGATCACCAGGATGAAATGCGCCGGACCAATGTGTCGTACCAAGAGATGTATAAAAAGGTGAAGGCCCAGCTGGCGCGCGACCGCAAGCTGGTCTTGAGGTAGCCCGGGATGAGATTGAGCCGCGAAAAGATTGTCCGCATCTCTCACCAGATCACGGACGTGCTGGTTTCGAGCGACGACGTCGAGTTCGTCGAGGACCGCGACACGATCCGCCGCGAGGTGGTGCAGATCCTGACGGCGACGCTGCATGAAGAAGAAAAAGCCGACCTCGAAGTTCGTAAGAAAATCACTTCGCAGAAAAAAGAGATCCTCGAAGACAGCGAAGAATGGAACGTCCTCTACCGCAAGTACTACGCCGACGAGCTTCGGCGCATGGGAATCGCCGCTGCGCCCGACGATCGGCGCCGCTCCTGAGTAGGGAAGCTTCCTCGCTGCGGTCGTTCGGAGACTTTGCCTCAGTGGATTGGTAGACAGGCCCTTCTCTCCGGATAGTCGCTCGAAATAGAAATCACTCGCCGGATCCCTGGTTAACCGTAATCGGACCCCTCCCCTGCTTTTTTTGCAAGTGTTGATTCTAAATGGCAGGGACTCGTTGTAAGTGGCTTAGATAGAGCAGTTACAGGGCGTATGAGAAGTGTTGATTTTAAAGGAGTTGCGACCAATATTATCGGACGCGGGATTTTGTGGCGGGAGGATCTCGGACTGGGTGTAGGCGGAGACTGGTGCGGCGAGGAGGACATAAAACAGTGTAGCGCGGATTTGAATTACTGTAAAGGACTATTATTTAGTGTATATCATTCGAACGTGAGACGGGCAAGTAGTGTGGATGGAAGGGGTTGGCGGGAATTTTGTAGTTTGATGAGACGGAAAGAGGAAATAGTTGGCGAAGAGTGTGTGGTGGATGGTGGGAGGTTTTTGGAGCGAAGGAGGGCCGTGGAAGCGGATGACAATGTGATGTCGCTGCCGAGGCGGGGGGCGAGGAGGCAGGGCTCGGCGCGCGTTGTTACTTACTTTGGAAGACGTTTCTGAGAGTGGCACCCACTTCGTCGATGCATTTTTTCCCAGCGTCCAGGGATCCCGCCATCAAGAAGAAGCCGTGGATCATCTTGGGATAGCGCGAAATGATTGTTTGAACGCCGTCTTCCTTCAGGCGAGCCGCATAGTCTTCGGCCTCATCGCGCATGGGATCATCCTCGTCCGTGATGACCAGAGCGGGGGGCAGATTCTTCAGAGTCTCCGCGAAAAGCGGGGAGACAAAAGGATCTCGTAGATTTCCTGTAACCGGAAGATATACGCCAAGTATATCGTTCTTGGTTTCCCTTGAAACGATTGGTGTGCTCGATTCCGTCCACCAACTCGGCCGCATAATCGACGCGTCTACCATCGGATAGATCAAGAGTTGAAATGTCAGGTGCGGAGCACCACGGTCGCGCGCCATGAGTGTAACCACAGCTGCCAGATTGCCCCCCGAGCCATCTCCCCCCACAGCGATGCGATGCGGATCGCCGCCGATTTCGGCGGCATGGTCGGCAACCCACTTTGTAGCCGAGTAAGCGTCGTCCGGAGCCGCGGGATATTTGTTTTCCGGAGCGAGGCGGTATGCAACAGAAGCAATTATGCATCCGCAACGGTTGGCCACGGAACGGAGAGGCGTATCGTGTGAATCAAGACTGCCAGCGACAAATCCTCCGCCGTGGAAGAAAACCAAGATCGGCAAGCCGGTGGTCGAACTTGGAATATAGAGGCGGACAGGTATATTTCCGGCAGGACCGGGGATCAGCCGATCTTCGACGCGGAAAACGTGCTCGGGAGTTCCCGAGAGCTTCGGATAGAAAACGTAAGCTTTTCGCACGTCTTCGACGGTGGTTGGATTAGCGACGCCGGCAGCCGCTAATTGATCCAAAACCGCTTTCACTTGAGGATCGAGCGTCGACAGCGGCTTTGAGTTCGCCGCCGTGTGATTCTGCATTCCGGGAAGAGCAGTAAGGCTCGGCCCTACACCCGTGCCGGACGCGCTTGCTAATCCGATTTGTGAGGAGATCAGAAGAAGGGCTAGGGACACGAGAAGAAAGGCCATGTTCATGAACGAATTAGGGATTTTGCGAGGCATAACAGCTCCTTGCTTGCGATAAAGATGGCGATTCATGTTTTGAACAAAGACTGCGCAAGAAAACGCCATGTCCACGTGCTTAAGAACTTGCGAATCATTGGTTAAACACATGGTGAGCATGCTCGGGCTGGTGTTGGCGCACCGTGTCGGGAGTCACCCTACAAGGTGAGTTCCGTCACAAACGCAAACACGCGACACTCCTTCTGCCAGCACGCCTTAGAGACTCGCATGACCCGCGCTTAGAGTTGGGAGCACACGCGCACAGAGCAAAAGACAGATGTTGAATGTTTGGAGTGGGGGAGTGATTATTTCGACGCGGAGAATCCGAACGCGGTTGCGCCCTTCATAACGACCCCATTCTTGTGCTGTACTCTGCGCCGGACCCCTCGGGAACGCTCAGTCGCGAATCGAGATTGAGCAAGCGGATTCGCTAAGCGCCTGCGGAGACTTCTTTGCAAACACCCGCGCGAAGACTACTCGGCGCGGTCTCCGAGGAGGCGAAGAACGGTGCGGGTGGAGAGGCGGGAGCTATATTTTCGCTCAGGGTGCGCGCTCCAAGCTCGACTAGCGGCAGCCGTTTATAGGAGGTGGCGAGTTCATTCTCGACTTCGGCTTTGGGGGGGGATTTTGGTTTGGCTTCGGTGTTGAGGAACGGTCTGGCAGCGAGAACGGCGGAAGAAACGAAAGAGGCCGGGGAGATGACCGGCCTCTACGAGTGGGAAGTTGTGTTGCAGCTTTACTCGAGCTGCGTGGGCGACGGTTCTTAGAATGTGATGTGGCCAGAGACATAGATGCTGCGGAAAGTTCCGGTATTGCCCCAAGTGCCGCCGAAGGTGCTGGGTGCAGGGGCACCGCCAGCGCCGACACCGGCGACGTTCTTGTTGTTGATGTCCAGCCCTGGAGCGCCGAGGAATTGGTAGTTGAAGAGGTTCAGGGCATCGCCACGCAGAGTCAGGCTCATGCGCTCGAAGATGCGGAACGTCTTCTGGATGCTCATGTCCACCTCATTCCGAGGCTCGGTGCGAGTCACGTTACGGCCGACGGTGCAAGCGAAGGGATTGCCGCCGCAGAGAGCATTAACTGCGAACGTGTTGTTCACGATGAAATGGACGGACGAGGGGCTTACGACGGGGCAGGTCGGAGTGCCTACTTGAGCGGTGCTCTGGCATGTGCTGACATTAATTAATTGAGTGGCGTTCAAGTAGCGGCCTGCGGTGTCGAAGGGAGCGCTGGCATTGCTGAGAATCGGCCGGCATGAGTCGAGAGTGCTGCCGATAAAGTTGTTGTTGAAAGAAGAATCGCAGTAGGGATCGCCGTTGTTGGTATTTTGCGTAGGAGTGACGGCGACGCCAGTTTGGTGAGTGTGGGTGGCGCTGACCTCCCAGCCGCCGAGAGCACGACCGACGAGGCTCGAGGACGCTTTCCATGGGAGTTCGTACACTACGTAAGTGCTGAATACATTGGGATAGGACTCCGCGGAAACGCCGCGCTCTCCGAGATTGGGATTATAAGGATCCTGAGGGATCGGAGTGGAGACTCCGCCAGTGCTCGAGAAGATTTCACTGGTGTTGTCCAGAGCCTTGCTAAAGGTGTAGGAGAAATCGGCCGTCAAATTGTGGAAAGCCCGCACTTTGAGTTCGTTCTGGAGGCCATCGTAAATGGACCAGGCACCGTTGTTGCGGGTACGGACCAGGGTGAAGTTGCAGTCTGGGCGTCCGAGGGAGGTAGTCGATCCGGTGGTGCTACTCGAGAGGCAAGGAGTAACTCCAGAGGGAATCAGCGAGGGATCTTGAACCTCGAGGCCTCCCGTGCACGCGCCCGCAGTGACAGTGCAAATCTGCGGATTGGCGTTGACGGTCTGGAAGTTGTGAACGCCGTGATTGCCTACGTAGCGGGACTCGAAAGAGATGCGCGAAGTAACGATGCGCTCGACGCCCAACGACCACTGTTCGACGTAGGGATTGGTGAAATTCGGACTGACGCGAGTCTGGCTGCGAGCCCCGGGGTTGGCGCCGAGGGGAATCATACTCAAGTAAGCGGCCTGGACGGAAGTCCCCGTGGCGTTCGCGGGGACGCCAACGTTGAAGATAGTGCCCGCATTGACGACGGGGGCAGAGGTCGCCACGTTCAGGAAGATGTTGTAGTAGGCAGGGTCATAAGCGATGCGATAGCCGCCGCGGATGACAGTCTTGTCTTCGCCCATAATTTTCTTAAAGATGCGCGGGGTCCAGGCGAAGCCGATGTTCGGGCCGAAATTGTGGAGGGCTTCGGGAATGTGGGGGATTTCTGTGACGTTGGTGGGCAGACCGGCGGCCCAGAAGCCGTTCGCGACGTTTTGAACAGAAATGTCATGCAGCAGATTGATGGCTTGCTGATCCCATTCCCAGCGGAGACCAAGATTGAGAGTGAGGTTGCTCTTGATGCGGAGGTCGTCCTGGGCATAGTAAGCCAGGTCGTTCTCCTTGAAATTGAAATTGAAAGGGCCTTGTGTGAGGGAGAGTTGGCTGCAAGTAGCGCCGGCCGGGCAGCCCGCAGCATTCTTGATGAAATTGCTGTAGGCGTTGCACGGCGTGTTCCCAGTTGGCCCTACACAATCCGTAGAGCCAGCGGGACTCGAAAGGAAAGTGAAGCCACCATTGATGCTGGGGAGAAAGTGGTTCGGGGAGCTTTGATGATCGAATTCTCCACCGAATTTGACAGTGTGGCGGCCGTGCGTCCAGGTAAGATTGCTCTGATATTGGGTGTTGTGGACCTGGCGGTCTTGCGGAAGGTTGGTTGCCAGACCAAAACTAAGGTACGAGTTCGTAGCGTCGGCGAAACCGATGTTCGGAGGGCAAGCCGTAACGCCGCTGATGGTGCATTCCGGAAAGCCCTCGCCGCCGGCAAACTGGAAAAAGCCCTTACCGTAACTGACGCGAACCTGCTGAATGAGATTGTTGGTCCAGGTGCGTGTGTAGTCCCATCCATACTGGCGATCTTGAGCGGGAACAGCGACAAAGGCGCCGCTGGAGATAACACCCGATCCCAAGGCGGTATTGCTATTTTGATAGATCATGCGGAAGAAAAACCGGTCTTTGTTGGTGATCTGCCAGTCGCCGCGGGCCACGATCTGGCGGTCGTCAAAGTTGTTACCGACAACGCGATTTACAAATGCGAAAGGAATCGTGGCGAAGGTCGTGCCGTTCGAGACTACTACGTTTTGCACGGTGCCAGCCGGTTGGGGATTGCCAGCGGTGATGCCGTAGGGGCCAAATTGCTGAAGCGCTGTGACAGCGGGGTTGTTGGGGAAGGCGGTAGCCAGATCGGAAAGGCCAGTAGGGGTAGGAGTTAGGCTTGAAGAAGTTGAGCTGCTCTTGGCACGCTGCTCCTCTTGTTGATACCCGGCGAAGAACCAGACACGGTTCTTGAGAACCGGTCCGCCGAAAGTGCCGCCCCAGCGGTTAGAGACAAAGCGGGGGATCGAGGGCGTCTTGCACTTCGAGGTGTACGCGGTAGCCGAGCCGGCAGCTACACCGGCGGGGCAGAAGCCAAGCAAAGGGTTCTCCTGGCCGTTCGTAAGAGAGCGATCCCAATCGCCTTCATAGAACTCGTAAGCGCTGCCATGCCAGGAATTGGTGCCCGATTTAGTGATGTAGTTGACGACCGTGCCAGAGTTGCGCCCGTACTCAGCGCTAAAGTTATTGCTCACCACCTGGAGTTCTTCCATTACGTCCGGGTTGGAGAGAAAAACCAACGGGCCCGCGACGGAGTTGTCGTTGTTTGCCTGGCCGTCAATTTGAAAGTTGTTGGAGCGGCCGCGGAGGCCGTTGTTGGCGATTGCGGCGCCATTGCTGTTGCTGAAGTTGGTAGAGCCGTTGTTGGCCACGCCCGGAACGAACAGGACGAGATTGTCGAAGCCCGCGCCGGCGTTGGGCAGAGCCTGGACAACTTGGGTATCAAAGTCGCCTCCAATCTGAGAACTGGTGCTATCTACCAATGGCGCGGTAGCTTCTACAGTCACGGTTTCCGAAGCGCTGCCAACTTCTAAAGTAAGGCCGGAGAGTGTGTTGGTTCTGCCGGCGACAACCTCGACGCCGCTCAAATGCAGGGTGCGAAACCCAGAGGCCTCGACGGTGAGGCTGTAGGAGCCGAGCGGAAGACTAAGCAGCTCAAAATACCCTTGCGAGTTTGCCTGACTTGAGAATTTGGCGCCCGTGGCTACATCTACGGCATGAACCGTTGCGCTTGCGACAACGGCGCCTTGCTGATCCTGGACGGTGCCGGCGATTGTGCCGGTGACAATTCCTTGTCCCAGAAGCGTACAAGCTCCGAAATGCAACAGAAATGCGAGCACGAGCAGGAATCGAGATAGACTCACAGGATTCATATTTCGGCAGAGAGACGATCCGTCCGAGCGCAGACCCATTGTAGCCTCCGTCTTACCGAGAAGTCTTAGGATGGAAAAGCCGGGCCATGACCACAAAAGTCAAAGCGTTGAAGTGCTGGCGGCACTTCTGAGACCAAAGCGATGTTGATTTTAGGTAATTTTTATTCTTAAGAAAACAAAGCCTTTAGACATGTAAGAGAAGCAAGACGGATTCTGTGCCAGGACGCGAGCTACAAAATTCAATAAAGGGAAGCTGCTTGCTTCCAAAAAACGGAGTTTAAAGCGGCGATATTAGCAAGGGTCGGAAAATGAAGCTTGGGCAAGGACTGGCAATGCGGTCCTTGCCCAGACTTGAGGATGCCAGTGGTTTAGAAAGTGAGATGCAGGCCCAGTTGCAGGAAGCGGGGGCTGCCGACGGTGTGTTGAATGATTCCCAGGCTGCCCTGCGGTGGGATAGAAGGCGGACCTTCGTAGTTGGGGAAGAAATTCACATCGTTGTTGGGGGCGTCGAAATCTGGATGATTAAACATGTTGAAGGCGTCGGCTTCGAAGCGCAGGCGGAAACGCTCCTTGATGGGGAATTCCTTGGCCAGGCTCATATCGAAGCGAACCTGGAAGGGGCCTCGGAAAAGGTTGCGGCCGGAGCCTCCGTAGAGAGACTCGTAAAGATCGCAACCGTTTGCTTCGCAGGCCGGCACGCCATTCGTGCCTGGAGCGACAAATTGAGGGGCGAAGTCGGCGGCATTGAGTACAGGATTGCCAGCATTGACCCCGAGAGTGCCCTGTAATTTGGCTTGAGCTGGAGTAACGCCGGGGACAAGAGGGACGATGGGGTTGGTAATGTAGTCGGTCGTGCCATAGTAGAGGCTGCCGACCGAGCCGGAATAATCGTAGACGCTGTAGGGCTGGCCGCTTTGAGCGACAGTCTGCCCGCCAATGATCCAACCGTTGATGGCATAACCGAGAGCATGGTTTTCGGTGAGGGTGGGAATGGCGTAGCTATAGTTGACGAGGAAGACGTGGGTTTGATCGAAATCCGAGGAGGCGTAGTTGGATCGCGGATTCAAAGGATTGTTACCGGTGAAAAAGAGACCAAGGCCGCTCTGCTCGTCGAGGGAGTGGGACCAGGTGTAGGAGCCGGTCAACTGAAGACCGAAGGAGAGGCGTTTGCGGACCTGGACCTGGAGAGCATTGTAGTTGGAGATGCCTTCGGCCTCGTAGAGAACGGAGTTCATGTCGTAGCCGGGATAGGGGACGCGAATCGGAGCGTTACCGGCGTACTCATTTGTGTAGATGGGTTCGGAATTGAGGGTTGGTAGAGGATCCCCCTTATACCAGTTCTGATTGGATAGGGGACTTGTGCCGCCGTAGGAGGAGGTCTGGCCGTTCACAATATTCGTAGGCGTGGCAATCTGTGGCTGGTTGAAGGGAATGGGGAGCACGAGATGTGTTCCGTGATTGCCGACGTATCCGACATCGAGGAGCCAGTTGTTGGCGAACTGGTATTGGAGATCGAGGGTCCAGTTCTGTGTATAAGGCAGTTTGTTGTGGATGTCATAACCGCCAAAGAGGAAGGGGCCAAAGAGATTGCCGGTTGGCCAGCATCCTGGATAACCGCAAGCAGTGTCCTGAAGGTTCGGCAAATAGTTTAGAAAACTGGCGGCGGTGGGTGCCGGCACTGTAGGCAGGCTGGTCCCAAAGGGCGCCGAAAGGGTGGCATTCTTCGCGGTGGCGACTGGCGAGACGAACGGAGGAGCCAAGGTGACGCCGAGGGGGCCATTAAATCCGGCACCGGCGCTGGGGGAGAAGTAGCTGAAAAGCTCACCACGGTCAAAGTACAAGCCGTAACCGGCACGCACCGTGATTTTGGTAAATGGTGACCAAGCCACGCCGATGCGCGGGGCGAAACCCAACTGGTGGTTTTTCATTAGGCTATTCCCGGCCCCGGGCGTGCCAGCGGTTTTGTTGTTCGAAGCGACTAACAGTCCAGAGCTGGTGATGACGTCTGTACCCGCGTCACACTGCCCGTAATTGTAGTTGGTCAAGGCAGGGTCCGCCGGCTTTCCACCCACCAAGCATTGGACGTAGCTGTACTTGGAGGGGTCGAAGGAGGTCAGCCGGCCATACTTTTCTGTAAGCGGGCCATCAAAATCCAGTCGCACGCCAGCGGTCACGGTCAGGTTGCTACGAAGCTTGTAGTTGTCGTTGATGAACACGCCGGCAGTATCAGACCTGTAGTAACGGTCGGCCGAACCGGCGAATTCATCTCCGCCGTGAACCTGCCCCTCGACGAAGTTTTGGAAGGTATTGAAGTCGAGGGTGTCCGTGTTCGTGTTGTTGTTGATGATGTTGAGCTGGGTGTGGTCCCACTCCCCGCCGAAACTGATGGTGTGCTTTCCTTTCAACCAGTTGAGCGTGGAACCGCCGCCCCATTGATTTTGGAACATACCAGCGTCGCCAAAGCTGGTGCTAGGGCCGAACCCCAGGCTATCGCTGGAGGTCGGAGATGAATAGCTGATATCAAACTGAGGAAAGGTCGCCGCACCCGGAAGTGTGATACCCATCGGACTCGCTGTGAAGCCCTGCTGAGTATTGGCGTAGGCGCGCAGCCGAGTGAAGCCAGCGTGCTGTTCCCATGTGAGACTGGGCGACAAAATAATGGTGTTGGAGAGGGATGCCACCTGGCTACCAGCGGAAAGCTGCTGAGCGAATCCAAGCAAAGAGCCGACTGCCCCGAAGGGATTACTGGTGGGATCGCTTTGGAAGTAATACTTGGCCGACAAGCGATCTTTGAGGAGCGGCACATAATCGATGCCGGCAATCACCTGATTGACAGTGGACTGGGAGTTCGGCCCTTGTACGACGGCGTCGTATCCCAGCGCCGTTTGTTGAGCCGCAGTGAACGTTGCGCTTGGAATGAGATAGTTGCCATTCGGGAGTTTTGCGTTCAAGAGGTTCATCGCAGCGGTATTGATCTGGCTCGTCTGGAAGGGACACCCGGAGGGCGGACTGGAAACGTTGCAATAGTCGGTGTTAATCATCTTTGCGATGCCCACCGCAGTGCGGTCGTTGGTCAGATCGAGCGGGACGTTGATGTCCTTCGTGGAAGACTCGGCATCGGCGATGCGAACACCCTGGTAGGAGCCGAAATAGAAGAGTTTGTCCTTCTTGATGGGACCGCCCACCGTGGCGCCGAACGAATTTCGATTGAGGAAGGGCCGCGGGAGAAACGGCGTATTTGTGACCGGGTTCGTTCCAGCAGCATTGTAAAAGAAGGGAGCGGCGTTCATATCGCTGTTTTGGAATTGCTCCCAGACGGCGCCGTGTATTTCGTTGGTGCCCGATTTTGTGATCACGCTGATGTGGGCGCCGCTGTTGTTGCCCTGGGATGCATCATACATGGACGAATTCACGGCGATTTCCTGAATGGCGTCAGGAGGAGGCGTGGGGAGGGCCTGGCCGATCGCGCCGTAAACCGATGTGCTGGTCTGGATGGTGCCGCCCGAGCCGAAGCTTTCACCGGTGTTGAGGACGAAGCGATTCTCGCCGACTTGGCTGGTGGAGTTGCCGTTAAATAAATTATTCGTGCTGGTGCCGTTCAACGAAAAACTATTAGAGGTGTCGCGGTTGCCGTTGGCGAAAATCGCTTGATTTCCGAGGCCGGAGTTTGAGCCGGAACCGCCAAGGAAATCCGCGTGGACGCCGGGGCTGAGAATAGCGAGCTGCGTGAAGCTTCCCGTACCCAGAGGCGTTTGTTCAATGGTGAGGTGATCGGCCACGTAGCCGTTGGTGGTGTCCGTTTGGTTCATCAGCGGAGTTTCCGAGACCGTGACCGTGGCGGTGACTTCGCCGGGCTTTAAGGAGCCATTCACCGTTGACGTGCGATTTCCTTGGACGAGAATGTGCGAGTGGACTTCAGTTTTGAATCCATCCCTGGAAAACGACACGCTATATTCGCCGATCGGAAGATCGGGAACACTGAAAGAGCCATCTGCCTTTGTGCTGACAGTTTGCTCGAGGCCGGTGGCCAAGTTGTGAATCTTAACGGTTGCGTCGTGGATCACGCCGCCAGAACTATCGGTAACCGTGCCAGTGATGGAGCCGAGAGTCTGCTGCGCTTGCGCGGGCAGGGCGAGCAAACAAATAAGGCCAGCAAATACACAGAGAAACCGCGCGATTTTCTTCATCTCAGTACACCCCTTCGACCGAATTGGACAGTGCAATTGCCAACTGTGTATCACACCCTCGGGACATAAATCGAGTGTCAGCCTGTGGAAAACCCGAACCTCCCCAGACGAATTCGCGAGAGTATGGGGGCGAGATGAATGGAAGTAAAATCGAAAGTTACAATGGCGTGAATTTGAAATGCTTTTTTACGGCTTCCAGGAAGAGGCTCAACGCTCGCAGAGGGAACTGAAGCCCGTGTCAGGACAGAGATGCAAGCGAGCGGCGGGATATTCCAGGTATAAGTCTTTGGATGGACGACGGGATGCGGGCAACGGGACGTGACGCGCGTCACAAGGCAAAGTGTTGCGGGGCACAGTCTTATGGTGGTGGATAAGCGGAAACTGAGGAAGTTGAAGCGGTGCACGGGCCAGCGCTGGGGCCACGGATTGGTTGGCTTGGAGGAGCGCTGAACGGGAGGTTGCTATGAATTATGTTTTTGTTGGCGTGGTGGTGGCGGTTGGGCTGCTGATGGTGGGACTGGGAGTGAGGTTGAGGCGGGCGGCGAGAACATATTTGAAGTTCCGAGGCGCGAGGATTGTGTCGTGCCCAGAAACGCATGAGGCGGCGGCGGTACGCGTGGCGGCGGGAGATGCGGCATTGAAGGCGACGGTTGGGCGCGATGAGCTCATGTTGAAGGAATGCTCGAGGTGGCCGGAGAGGGAACTCTGCGGACAAGAGTGTCTGGCGCAGATTGAAGAAGCGCCGAAGGCTTGTTTGGTCTCGACGATCGTGAACCAATGGTATCAAGGCAAGGAGTGCGCGTATTGCCATCGGCCCTTTGGCGAATTGCATTGGGACAGCCACCATCCGGCGTTGATGGATGTGAATCTCAAGACGGTTCAGTGGAACGAAATTCCGGCGGAAAAGCTGCAAGAGACGATGCGGACGCATTTGCCAGTTTGCTGGGACTGCCACATTGCGGAAACGTTCCGGAGGGAGCATCCGGAAATGGTGGTGGACCGTGTCGAGGATCCGCTGCGCATGAGCCTTTATAAGTAGAAGAAACGGGCGCGCTCTCGGAGGGAGTAAGTCGAGGACGGAGGGAGCGAGCCCGGTCGGTTTTGCAGGGAGTGCGCTGGCTGGCGTGATGGATGGAGGGAAATCGGGCGCTGAGGAACTTTACACGGCGTTGGTTGCCGGGAAATAAGTAAGGGCGGCTTGATTGAAGCCGCCCTTTTTAATTTGTTGAGAGGTGCGAGGCGATCAGCGATTTATTAGGGTTGACCGTCGGGGCGGCGCTTGAGTGTCGGGCGGCCGTCGTCGTCACTCGTTGTGGAGTTGGGATCGGTTGTGGAAGTACCCTGCTTGGATTGCTCGGTTTTTGTGCGAAGACTGGGCTTGCCAGGAGCGTTGTCCGAGACCTTGCGAGCAAACATGATGTTGCGCAGGCGGGCTTTCACGGAATCAAATTCCGAAGTGGTGACGATGTATTCAGGTCGCGCGGGGAGAATGTCCGCGATTTCTTTTTGGGCTAGTTCGATGCGCTCTGGCGTGGGCGGGTGAGTGGAAAAAACCTTGGGGATGGTGCCGGGGCGGCGCTTTTCATCGGCTTGGATACGCTCAAAGAAGGTGACGTAGGAATTCGGGTCGTAGCCGGCGTGATACATGTACTGGAGGCCGAAGTAGTCGGCTTGGCGCTCGGCATCGCGGCTAAATTTAAGATAGGTCACAGGGATGGCTAGCTGAGCGGCTTCGTAAATGCCGTAGCCAGCCCACCCGCCCGGACCAAGCAGCATGAGCGGGATCGTGGCGAGCTGCATGATTTCGCCCTTGGTGGCGTTCTTGGTGCCGTGGCGAAGAACTACGTGAGAAATTTCGTGGGCCATGACGCCGGCCAATTCGGATTCTTCCTGAGCGCGCAGGATCAGGCCGCTATTAACGTAGAAGAAGCCCCCGGGGAGAGCGAAGGCGTTGACTTCATCGGAGTCGATGACCTTGATGGTGAAAGGAACTTTTGCGTCGGAGTTGCGAACGAGGTTCTGGCCGACGCGATTGACGTATTCGGTGACGACGGGGTCGTCAATCATTTTGGAAGAACGTTCGACTTCCTGGGCGAGCTGCTTGCCGAGGGCAATTTCGCGCTCGAGCGAATAGAAATTAACGCCTTTGCCGAGATTGCGGTTGCCGATGTCGTTGACGTCTTCCCTGGAATTCTTGGGATCAACGGTGTCTTTTTGGGTGATCGGTTGATCCTGCGGGGGAGTTTGCGATTGGGCCGCTGGGGTTGGCTGCGGCGGCGCGGGTTGTGGAGGAGCCGGTTGCGGAGGAGCGGGCTGCGCAGGCGCGGGAGATTGCGGCTGCGTGGAAGCAGGCGGCTGTGCGGCGGGTTGCTGCTGTGTTTGAGCGGGCGCTGAACTCTGGCTGGACTGTTGAGACTGGGGAGTCGCCAGAGCCGCACTTGCGACGAGGAGGCCTGCCACCGTAAAGCCCAGGAAAAGTCTTGGAATGTGTCTCATGGCATCTACCTCCCGCTGCGGTCAGTATACACCCGTTTGCGCGATGCACCGGTCTTATGGCGCTCTCAGCCTTAACCACTACGATGTCAAGGCACGGCAGAAGGTTTCCTATCCCACGCACTAAAGGAGAGGCATTCTGAGGGAGCTAAAGCGTCGAGGCGGTGTGTAGGCCGGAGGAGTGGCGGGGAGGGATGACGAGGGTGTGCCGAAATGAAAAGCGGGGAGAATTGTGTCCAAAAGGCAGCATTAGAATGGTTGACACGTTTGGCGGTGGCCTCTAGAGTCAATGTGAGAGAGATGAGCGTAAAAAAGATTCAGATTGGGCAGCTTTGGAGGAAGAACGACACCGGGGACGTTTACCTGGTGACGCGAGTTTATAGCGAAGCGCTTAGCACGATCGTGGTGCTGCGGAAGTCCGGGGCAGAGGACGAGGCGCTGACGCGGTTGCGCGCGGAGAATACGGCAAAAGGGCCGGGAATTCCTGGCTATTCGCCGGCGCAGGACGAAGAGAATTTTTGAGTGGGAAGTGGTTAGTGCGTAGGAAGAAGCGAGAACCGCCTTCTCCCCAAGCCCTGTAAGACTCCTGGCAACAATGAATAAAAAATTCAGATAGAGCGGACGTCCATGTTGACGACGTCATGCACTTGCATTAGCTCTTTGACTAGGAATGGTTCGCCGTACTTTACGCCGATCATTTCGCCGCAATGGCGGGCCAGCTGGTTCATTTGTTGTTCCAGGCGGTCGATGGCTAGGAAGACGTTTGTTTTCTTGAACTCGCGGCGGGATTTGCCTTTTGGGGGATGAAATTGGGAAGCGAAGGCGAGGATAGCGCGGCGCCGCTGCTCGAATTGGGCGGTGATGTCGACGACAAAGGTGGGGCGCACGGGAGCGTAGGCTGTGGAGTAGAGAACTTTGAAGGGACGATGAGGTTCGCCGTCGATGGGCAATTGTTTGAGGCCGGCTAGGAAGCAGCCTTCGTACCCGAGCGTCGAGGCGTGATAGTGGTCGGGGTGGCGGGCTTCGCAGTAGGGGAGGATGACGGTCTTTGGGCGGAGTTCGCGGATGACGGAGGCGAGGCGGAGCTTGTGCTGGCGACTGGGCTGGACGTCAGAGTCGGGGACGCCGAGCGTGCCGCGCCAGCTTACTCGAAGTAGCTTGGCGGCTTTGGCGGCTTCTTTGGCGCGAATTTCGGGAGTGCCCCGGGTGCCCATTTCTCCCGCGGTGAGGTCCAGAATGCCGGTTTTGTAGCCGAGACTGACCATTTTTAGGAGCGTGCCTCCGCAGGTGAGCTCCACGTCGTCGGGGTGGGCGGCGATGGCGAGCAGGTCGATTTTCATTCACAATCTCCTTCGGCGCGTTTCAGTTTTCATACGCGGTTTATCACAGCGATGATAGCACTGCGTGGTCAGGTATCGGCCGGGCGCGGTTATTAGGGGTTGTGGTAACGTTTCGAGCGGCGAATGGCGATGGCAAAGAACACAGGACGCGCGGAAACTTCACTGGCTGAGAAAGTGGCGTTGGTCACGGGCGCAGGGAAGCGGCTTGGGCGGTCGGTCGCTCTGCGACTGGCGGAGGAAGGCGCGGACGTTGTCGTCCATTACAATTCCTCGGCGACGGAGGCGCAGGCGGTTTGCCGAGAGATCGAAGCTTCGGGGCGGCGCGCGGCGGCTCTGCAAGCGAATCTGAGGGACGTCAGCGAAATCCGGCAGCTGTTTTCTGAAACTGGAAAACAGTTCGGTCGGTTAGACGTACTGGTGAACTGCGCTGCGAATTTTCTGCCCGCGAGCATCATCTCTACGACCGAAGAAATTTGGGACGCATCGCTGGATACGAATTTGAAGGCAGGATTTTTCTGCGCGCAGGCGGCGGCGCCGTTGCTGCGGCGGACAAACGGAACCATCGTGAATTTTGCGGACGCTGGCGGACTGATGGGATGGCCGGGGTACATACCGCATTCGATTTCGAAGGCTGGAGTGGTGATGCTGACGAAAGTGCTGGCGAAAGCTCTTGCGCCCGAAGTGCGCGTGAACGCGATTGCTCCTGGGACGATTTCGATGCCCGGCGACCCGCCGGAATGGGAAGCGGATTTTGTCCGGCTGGCGCCGCTTCGGCGAACGGGAAAGCCCAGCGACATCGGCGATGCCGTTTCGTATCTGGTACACGCTGAGTTTTTGACCGGGCATACATTGGTGCTCGATGGCGGCCGAAGTCTGGGTCCTATGAACGCAGAATTTCACTCAACGCCAAAGTGAACAACGCGGCAGTGCCACAGGTAAAGGCATTTTATTGAACGGACTCGGGTGACGGTCGCCACGGGATCGCACAAACACGCCGGCTGGCCTTCCACGGTAATGTGGTTTCCCGATCGGCTTACTCGAGGGTACGCGCCTTGCGCCGGGCGACAGCAGTCTCCGCCGCCAACAAGGCTGAATGTGTACACCACCGCAAGAGACCTCACGCCGTCGGTGCATTCCATACAACGAAACCGAGAATGATTGGCACTGTCCAATGCTGCTTGCTGCAACAGAGGATGACCGCTGACAACACCGACCGAATCAATGTTCCCGTCTCGCCTGACCTTAATCTCAAGCTGAACATCTCCGGCGATTCTCGTTTGCCGTGCCAGGGGTGGATAAAGCGGATTGGCTAAATCCGTCATCACCACCTTGCTTTCAGAGCTGTCAGAAATGGCGGGCTTTTGTGCAAAGGACGTTCCTGCAGCGGCAAGGAGCACGAGGATTGCGGCGATGCGGATTCCGTAGGTGCTCATTTTGGTGGACTCTCCTTGCAGTGTAGCCCTCTCGGTCTACGGAAACCAGTCTCGCCGCGAAACGGTCCACACGGGCTCCGCGAAAGGCAAGGTGCAGAGAATCGCGGCGCGGTGTATTCTATTCTGCTTATCGGAATTATAAGTTTGGGAGGCGCTCGGACGAACGCGCCGGAATCTGAAAGAAGAGGGGCCAGCCTAAGTTATGGATAATGAGACCTACACCCACGAGACTTACATCCAGGTTGACAGTCAGAACCAGGCAATCAGCGTGCCGCACGGACTGGAAGACACCCAGATCCAGGAGTGGCTGGAGTCGCTGGACTCCGTGCTCGAATCCAGCGGGCCAGAAGTAGCGGCGGAAATTCTCGAGAGGCTTCGCGCGCACGCTACTGTGGCCGGCATCGATCTGCCGTTTTCCGCGAACACACCTTATACCAACACGATTCCGCTCCGGCTCGAGCCGCTTTTCCCCGGCGATCAGGAATTGGAGCGGCGCATCAAGAGCTTGATTCGTTGGAATGCGCTGGCGATGGTGGTGCGCGCGAACCGCGTTGAGCACAACATAGGCGGGCACATTTCGACCTACGCTTCGGCGGCTACGCTGTATGAAGTCGGATTCAACCATTTCTTTCGCGCGCGATCCGAAGAGTTCGAAGGCGACACGGTTTATTTCCAAGGGCACGCGGCGCCGGGGATGTACGCACGGGCATTTCTCGAAGGGCGGATTTCCGCGCAGCAACTGGAAAATTTTCGCCGCGAATTGAAACCGGGCGGAGGACTTTCGTCGTATCCGCACCCGTGGCTGATGCCAGGTTTCTGGGAGTATCCAACGGTGTCGATGGGTTTGAGTCCGCTCATGGCGATTTATCAGGCGCGGTTTAACCGGTATCTCGAAGACCGCGGTTTGAAGCCGGTGACGGACGCGAAAGTGTGGGCATTCCTTGGCGACGGCGAAACGGATGAACCGGAATCGCTCGGCGCGATCACGCTGGCGTCGCGCGAAAAGCTAGACAACCTGATTTTTGTGGTGAACTGCAACTTGCAGCGGCTGGACGGACCGGTGCGCGGAAACGGACAGATTATTCAAGAGCTGGAATCGGCGTTTCGCGGCGCGCGATGGAACGTCATCAAGGTACTGTGGGGAAGTGAATGGGATCCCATCCTGGAGCGCGACACGGAAGGGCTGCTCGTGAAGCGCATGGGCGAATTAGTGGACGGCGAATACCAGAAACTGGTGGTTTCGTCGGGCGCGTATGTGCGGGAACATTTTTTTGGGAGCGATCCGCGGTTGCTCCAACTGGTCGAGCCGTTACCCGATGAGGCGCTGCGGCGTTTGCGGCTGGGCGGGCACGATCCGCGCAAGGTGTATGCGGCGTACAAAGCGGCTGCGGAACATAAGGGCTCGCCGACGGTCATTTTGGCGCGGACGATCAAGGGTTATGGGCTTGGAGAAGCGGGCGAAGGCAAAAACGTCACGCACCAGCAGAAAAAATTGAATGAAGAGGAATTGAAAGAATTTCGTTCGCGATTTGGAATTCCGCTGAACGACAACGATTGCGTGGAAGTGCCCTTCTATCGGCCGGCGGAGGACAGCATCGAGATTCAATACTTGCGTGAGCGGCGAGAGGCGCTGGGCGGCTACACACCCAAACGAAGCGTGCGTTCGAAGCCTCTGGTGGCCGACCACGACGAATTGTTCAAGGAGTTTTTTGAGGGCAGCGATGGCAGAGAAGTTTCGACAACGATGGCGTTTGTCGGAATGCTCCGCAAAATGCTGAAAGATCCGGAAATCGGCAAGCTGGTCGTGCCCGTCGTTCCGGACGAGGCGCGGACGTTCGGCATGGAGTCTCTATTCAGAACAGTCGGGATTTATTCGAGTGTCGGACAAAAGTATGAACCCGTGGATGTCAACACGCTCCTCTATTACAAGGAAGCGAAAGACGGGCAGATTCTCGAAGAGGGAATCACCGAAGCCGGTTCGATGGCTTCGTTTATCGCCGCTGGATCCGCTTATGCGACCCACGGCATAAACACAATTCCGTTCTTCATCTACTATTCGATGTTTGGGTTCCAGAGAATCGGCGATTTCATCTGGGCCGCGGCGGATATGCGTACGCGAGGCTTTTTGCTCGGTGGGACTTCGGGCCGGACGACACTGTCTGGCGAGGGCTTGCAGCACCAGGATGGCAATAGTCACGTGCTGGCGCTCTCCGTGCCGAATCTGCGTGCCTACGATCCCGCGTTTGCGTATGAGATGGCGGTGATTCTGCAGGACGGCATTCGCCGGATGTATAAGGAGGGCGAAAGCATCTTTTATTACATCACCGTGATGAACGAGCCTTATGCGATGCCGCCGATGCCCGGCGACGTGAAAGAAGGAATTTTAAAAGGGATGTACCGCTACAGAACTTCGGAAAACAAGAAGTCCAAGCTGCGCGCGCAACTTTTCGGAAGCGGCGCGATTCTGCGCGAAGCGTTGCAGGCCCAGGAGATCTTGGAAACCAAGTTCGGCGTTGCAGCCGATGTGTGGAGCGTGACGAGTTACAAGGCGCTTTACAACGACGGAAACGAAGTAGAACGTTTGAACCGGTTGCATCCGGGCGAAAAGCCGCGAGTGCCTTACTTGACCCAATGTCTCGCGGATGCGCCGGGCGTGCTCGTGGCGGCTTCGGATTATTTGAAGACGTTGCCGAACATGGTGAGCAAGTGGATGCCGCGGCGGCTGGCTTCGCTGGGCACAGACGGTTTTGGACGCAGCGAAGGCCGCGCTTCGCTCCGCGATTTCTTCGAAGTAGATGCCCGGTTCATCGCACTGGCGGCGTTGCACGAACTGTATTCGGACGGCAAAATTGAGCGTTCCGTCGTCGATAAGGCGATTCAGGAATTGGGAATCAATCCGGACAAGTCGAATCCTGTCGTTTCGTGAGCTGACGGACTGTTTGAAGCCCCTGCACATCGAATCATTGCTTTGGAGAAGGCGAACTACAGTTCGCTTTTTTCATTTGCTGGCGGCTTTGCGGCTCTTTCCAGAATCTCGGCGGGCTTGAGGCGGCCCGTGGCGAGTTGCGCGATAAGCTGGGAGTTGGCGGCGAGGAAGTCGTAGTTGCCCAGCTCTTTGGGGAGAACCCAGGCGATTTGTTCGAAGGTCTTCGGGGTGAGCCTGCTTTCTTTGATGCTTGCGGCGTAAAAGCAAATTTCCAATTCTTCGGGAGCAGTGGCATATTTATGCCGCGCGCGCCCGATTGCCGCAAATTTATCCAGGGTGACGCCTAGCTCCTCTCGCAGCTCGCGCGCCAGGGCGACTGGGTCCGTTTCGCCTTGTTCCACTTTTCCGCCAGGAAACTCCCATTTGAGCGGAGACGTATCATTGCGCCGCCGCTGGCCGATCAGGAAACGCCGGTCGCTGCGTTCGATGACCGCGGCAACAACGACTTTCATTTTTTAACTCCCCCTGCCGCGGCTTCCCGGAAGATGCGGAAGAGTTCATTTGCGCCTTCGAGAAGCGGGGGACCGGGAGTGTTGAGAAGTTCATCGCGGACTACATGAACTTGCTTATTGCGGATTGCTGGCACGTCCTTCCAAGCGGCCAATTGGTAGGATTGTTGAGGTTTGGATTTCGAGCCAGTGGCGGCCCACGCGAGGACGATCACATCGGGAAGTGCTTCCGCGACCTGTTGGTCGCCCACTTTTTCGCCGGGCGGCAAGACCATTTCGCCACCGCAGATCCTTACGATTTCCGCGACCCAGGGAGGGGAACTGATTCGCGGATTTGGCCAGGCTTCGCAGTAGACCCGGGGCTTCCTTTTTGTGGCGCTGCTCTTCTTCGCGATTGCGGTAAATTCTTGGCGCATTTTCTTGATGAGGTGTTCAGCTTGCGCCGGGCGATTGGCGATGCGGCCGAGCATGCGTATGTCGTTCTCAATATGCGCCAGCGTGCGAGGGTTGGTGGCCAGGAAATTGATCGGATGTTCCAAAAGTTTGGCCAGAGTTTCCTGTTTGTAGGGCACCGAGCCAATGACAAGCGACGGCCTCAGCTTCAAGATTTCGACCACGGAATCCATGTGCCAGCAATCGCCGAGCTTCGGCAGACCGTTGACGTGAGCCACGTCGGCGCACCATTTCGTAACTCCAACAAGATTTCTCTTTGCCCCGATGGCGCAAAGGATCGAGGTTGCGCTGGGCGCGAGGGAGACAATTCGCAGGGAGGCGTCGTGATTTCCGGTGCTCACTAGGAAAGCTTAGCAAATCCCCCGTCAAGTGAGGTGTGTCGAGTGGGGCTTGAGCTTCGGCGCAGAACGATTCTGCGGCAGCGTTTCGCGCCAGAGAACTTCCTGAACGTCGATCGGCTCGGCTCGGCCTTTGAGCCTCATGGCGGCGAGAGGAGAACAGGGAATCTCCCGGGAAATCCGGGCGTGCGTGGCCCTGGAGATCACAATTTGGCCGGGGTTGGCCTGAGACGTGAGGCGCGAGGCGACGTTGACCGTGTCGCCGATTGCGGTGTAGTCCATGCGGCGTTCCGTGCCGAGAAACCCCACGACGGCCTCGCCGGTGTGAATGCCGATGCCAATCGAGAGCGGAGGCCTTCCGGAGATTTTGTTCAGTTCCGCGAGACTCACTTGCATGTCGACGGCGGCGCGAACGGCGGCTTCCGCGTCGTTCTGAAGAGAGAAAGGCGCGCCGAATAGGGCCATCAGGCCATCGCCAAGATATTTGTCGAGCGTGCCGTCGTGCTCGAAAATCACGTTGGTCATGCGGGCGAAGAATTCGTTCAGGACTTCGACAGCTTCCCGCGGCTTCATTTTTTCAGCCATGGTGGTGAATCCGCGCACATCGGCGAAGAGTAATGTGACGCGCTGGCTTTCGCCGCCCAGGCGGATGTCCGCGGCTTCGGCGGTAATTTTTCTGGAAATGGCGGGCGAGAGAAAACGCTCCAGCGCGCTGAGCTGTATACCCTGGCGCTTGACTTCACTTTTGGCCATGAAACGGTCTATCCCCAAGCCCGCTTGAGCCGCTATGACGGCAAATACCTCGAGGTCCTCGGGAGTAAAGGTGCCGCGCTTCGAGAGATTGTCCACATAGAGCAAACCGAAAAGACGGTCGCGGCTCGCCAGCGGCGCGCACATCGCCGATTGCATGCCCGATAGCGCCATGCTGTGGCTGGCCGAAAATCGTGCGTCTTCCTTGGCATCCATCACCAGAAGCGGCCCCTTGCTCTCCATGACTTGTTGGATGATGGCTCGGGAAAGCGCCACTTGCGGCGCGGCTGATTTGGGGACCTGGCGATAACGGATGATGGCCGGCAGGAAAGAATAGGTTGCTGCTGGTTGCGTCGCATCGCGAAGGGAATCTTCGGTCAAAAGCATGGCGTACCCGCGTTCCGCGCCATCGATTTGCAAGACGAGGTCCAGGACGCATTGCGTCACATCTTCAACGGTGGTCTTGTCGCCCAAGGCTCTGCTCACTTGGTACAAAAGTGTGAGAAGGCGATTTTCGCGCTGGAGATATTCGATTCGGCTGGCGGCGTCGACACGCGGCTCGGTCCATTCGGCGGGCGGTTTGGCTCCGGAGCGATCCAGAAGTTTGGCGACGCTCGCGTGATCGAGGATTTGCGTCAAGTGCGACGCGAGCGCCGGTGAGGTCTTGCCCACCACCGCGCCGGTGGTCATGTCCTCGAAACGCAACTTGATGTCGCCGAGGCCGATAACGTCGCCGCTTTTAAGCTGAGCACGCTCGATGCGCACGCCATTGACGAGGACGCCGTTGGCGCTGTGCTGGTCGCTGACAACCCAAAAGTCCTGCTTCCCCTCAAGCAGAGCATGGCTGCGCGAAATGCTTGAATGGGGGAGGGTGATTTCGTTCGACGTGGCGCGACCGATGTGAATAGTGGAGCCGTCCTTCAGTTCGTAAAGGCGTGGCTGGACGCCGGGCCGCTCGATGATTAGCCGTGGCATAAGTGGCTGGAAGCGCTTTTGTTATGTTCGGTCTCTTTGCCGCTGCGTGCAACGAGAGTGTGGCGGCAGTTGTCGGATTTTGCAATCCAACAGCTGGATTGTGCGCGAGTTGAAAAGCGCAGCACAAGTTGGGCTACCATAGCGGAATGTACAGCGAATTAGTGCTGGAACACTTCCGCAATCCTCGCAACGCCGGCAGATTGGCGAACGCCACGGCCTTGGTACAAACCACGAATCCGGCTTGCGGCGATATCCTCGAACTCGCCGTTCGCGTCGAGAGCGGCGGCATCGCGGAATCACGTTTTCTTTGCCGCGGCTGCACGACCTCCATCGCCTGCGCGTCGTTCCTGACGCAGCGGCTCATCGGCTCCAGTCTGGCGGAGGCGCGTTCGATCACCGCTGAAAACATTTCCGAAGGTTTGGGTGGGCTGCCGCCGGCCACGTTCCACGGAGCTCAATTGGCAATCGACGCGCTCAGGCAACTGCTCGAGAAATTGGATTAGCGCCGTGGTGGCGTGAGGTGCTCAACCGCCGAATGCTTTTTGCATCGTGTCTGGATCGTTTAAATTAAGGATACAGCCCTCTTCGTTGGTCTGGACGATCTGAACCTGGCCGGAATGGGCCCAGACAACCGATCGCGCACCGGTGTCCAACGGCGCATTCATCAGTTCTTGATACAAAGCGGAAGAAAAAATCACAGGATGCCCGCGGCGGCCTTCGTAGACGGGCAGAACGATGGTCTTGCCGGAATTATAGAAAGTTTCAATCAACTCGTCGACCAGGGCAGAGCTAATGAGCGGATGATCGATCAAAAAAAGAACGATGCCGTCAGTTTGCGGCGGGAGACTGCGCAGCGCAGCCTGGATGGAGCTCAGCTGTCCTTTTTCCCATTCCTCATTGATGACGATTTCATCCGTTGAGAGATTTATTTCTTTGGCGATAGGTTCCGCATCCGCGCCCAACACCACCCGGCGTACACCGATTTTCGGGTGGCGCGCTAGATCCAGCAAATGTTCGAGGAACGGGCGTCCCTGGTAGGAGAGCAACGCCTTCGGCGACCCCATGCGGCGCGATGCACCGCCCGAAAGAATGACGGCTGCGAGCATGCCACCTCTTTCAGCGTTCTGTCAGTGCCGGACGCGCTTCGTACTGCAATTTCTTGTGCGCCGGCGATTCTGCGTTGCGGCGAACGGCGATCAGTTCCGCCACAATGCTAATAGCGATCTCCTCTGGCGCGAGCGCGCCGATTTCCAGCCCCATCGGCGCGTAGACGCGCTGAAATTCCTCGGGGCGATAGCCTTCGTTCTCCAAAGCTCGGTACACGGAAAGAACTTTGCGTTTGCTGCCTATCATGCCAACGTAGCGCGCGGGTGTTCGCACGGCCCAACTGAGAACGCGCATGTCTTCTTTGTGCCCGCGCGTGACAATGACCAGGTAGCTGGCGGCGTTCGGATGGATTTTCTCGAAGGCGTCTTCGTAGCTCGTGTAAATTTCCTGCGACATGGGAAAGCGTTCGGCGTTGGCAAAGGATTCGCGGTCGTCGATGACGGCAACGCCGAAGCCTGCCGCGCTGGCGGCTTTGGCCACGGCCATCGAAACGTGTCCGCCGCCAAATAGATAAAGGATGGGCTGCGGCAAGATCGGCTCGACGAAAACTTCCAGCGTGCCGCCGCAGATCAGCCCGTTGTCGTAGCTCGCTTCATTATTCAGGTTAAACACCATTTTGCGCGGCGCTTCCTTGTACATCACTTCCTTGGACGCGGCCCAAACTTCGGCTTCGACGCAGCCTCCGCCGATGGTTCCGGCGATGGAGCCGTCGTCGCGCACCAGCATCCGCGAGCTTTCGTAGCTGGGGATCGAACCATTGGTGTGCACGATCGTCGCCAGCGCGCCGCGCTGCCCTGCGCGCCGCATTTTCACGATTTCTTCGAAGAGGTCCACGCCTTGTCCCAATCCTCAGCCTACGGCGCGACATTGACCATGTCAACGGAAGTCGTATCGTCACGAGCCGCTTAATTGCCAGCTGAGCGATTGGGCCGGACTTTCTGGACAGCCCCACGCTCGGATGTTACCTTGCGATTCTGTGAGCAAAGCCGGAGGCTTAATGAAGGCAATCCGATTTCATCAGCATGGCGGGCCGGAAGTTTTGAAATACGAGGATGCGCCGGAGCCCGCCATTAGAGCGAACGAGGTGCTTGTGCGTGTAAAGGCGTGCGCGCTGAATCATCTCGATCTTTGGGTGCGGCGCGGCTTGCCGGGGGTGCCGATTCCGCTGCCGCACATTCCGGGGAGCGACGTGGCTGGTGAAATTGCGCAAATTGGCGCGGAGGTGACGACAGTTAAGGTAGGGGAGAAAGTGGTGCTTGCGCCGGGCGTGACGTGCGGCAAATGTCCCGCGTGCATTTCCGGCCACGACAATCGCTGCCGCTATTTCACCAACCTGGGATACATGATCGATGGTGGGTGTGCCGAATTTGTGCGCTGCCCGGAAGTGAACTGTTTGCCCTACCCGGAAAGTCTTTCGTTCGAGCAAGCGGCGAGCATTCCGCTCGTTTTTCAAACAGCATGGCACATGCTCGTTTCCCGCGCCGAACTTCAGCCTGCCGAAGACGTTCTGATTCTTGGTGCAGGAAGCGGCGTAGGCAGCGCGGCGATCCAGGTCGCCAAATTCTTCGGTGCACGCGTGATTGCCACGGCCGGAACGGACGAAAAGCTGGCGAAGGCGCGCGAACTGGGCGCCGATCACGTGATCAACCACAAATCGCAGAAAATCCGGGACGAAGTTCGCCGCATCACGAACAAACGCGGCGTCGATGTTGTCTTCGAGCATGTTGGCACCGCAACGTGGGACGAAAGCGTGGCCTGCCTGGCTCTTGCCGGCCGCTTGGTGACTTGCGGTGCGACTACCGGGTACGATGCGAAAATCGATCTGCGCTTCCTCTTCAGCCGCCAGCTCTCTTTACTCGGCTCTTACATGGGAGCGAAGTCGGAGCTACAAACGGTGATGAGACTCGTCGCCGCGGGCCGGTTCAAGCCGATCGTTGACCGCGTTTTTCCTCTCGCGGAAGCCGCCGCCGCGCACGCTTATCTCGAAGCGGGGTCGCAGTTCGGCAAAGTGGTCCTCGCAGTCTAATCGCGTCGCGAGCGAACTCTGCTATTCTCTCGGCGTCTCTTGCGCGAAAATAGAAAGTGGCAACCATGGCAAGCTGGCAGGCTCATCTCGCGGTATGGATTGTCAGACGGCGCGTGAAGCGCAGACTGCGCGGCGCGCCGGACTATCGATGGGCTCGCAAAGTTCTCACTCCCGATCCGTACACCGCGCCGAAATCCGCGCGCATCTCGCCCGCTGAGGTCGGCGGCATTCCTGGAGAATGGGTAAAAGGAACCTCCGCATCGAAGACGGCGCTTTTGTATTTGCACGGCGGCGGATACTTCGCCTGTTCCGCGGAAACGCACCGGCCGATTACCGCGGGGTTTGCGCTTCAGGGATTTCGCGTTTTCGCCGCGAATTACCGCCTCGCGCCAGAACATCAGTTCCCGGCGGCGGTTGATGACGCCGTCGCTGCCTACCGCGGCCTTCTCGGTCAAGGCCATTCGCCGCAGCGAGTTGTAGTCGGCGGAGATTCCGCAGGCGGCGGCCTTGCGATCTGTTTGTTGCTCGCGCTTCGCGAGGCGGGCATTCCGCTTCCGGCGGGCGCGGCCGTTTTTTCGCCTTGGACTGATCTTGCGGCCACCGGCGAATCCATCCGTACCAACGCCCGCCGCTGCGCCATGTTTCATGGCAAGGACATCGGCCCGACCGCGCGCTACTACCTCGGTGAGACGGACCCGCGCAATCCGTTGGCGTCTCCGCTCTACGCCGATCTCGCCGGTCTGCCGCCTCTGCTGATTCACGTCGGTGCAAACGAGACTCTGCGCGATGATTCGACACGGCTCGCGGACCGCGCGCGAGCGGCGGGCGTACGCACCGAGCTGAAGATTTGGCCGGTTGTTCCGCATGCCTGGCAGCTTGCGCCGACCAAGATTCCTGAAGCGCGCCAGTCGTTGCGAGAAAGCGCCACATTCTTGCGCGGCCTCGTAGCTTCGGAGTCTTCAAATTAAGGCAGCGTGACGGCCAGTGGCAGAGAATTCCATCCAAAACGCCAAGGAGACGGAAATCACCGTCGAAGTGTTGATTGTCGGCGGCGGTTTTTCCGGGCTATGCATGGCCATCAAGCTGCGCGAAGCGGGGCAGAATTCGTTTCTTCTCATCGAGAAGAGCGACGACATTGGCGGCACCTGGTACGACAACCGTTATCCTGGCTGTGCATGCGACATTCCTTCGCATTTGTATTCTTTTTCGTTCGATCCGTGGCCCGATTGGTCCCGCATGTATCCCGGCCAACAGGAAATTCACGATTATCTGAAGCGCTGCGTCGAGCGCTACGGGCTCGCGCCGCATATCCGGCTGAATACGCGCCTTCACCACACGGTTTGGGATGAAGCGGAAGGCATGTGGCACGCGATGGCTGGCGATGGGATGCGCATCCGCGCGCGCGTGCTTGTTTCCGGTATTGGAGGTTTGCATGTGCCGCAGTATCCGAAGCTCAAGGGCATTGAGCGATTTGCGGGGCCGAAATTTCACTCGTCCACCTGGGATTACGCAGCGGATCTCGATGGCAAGAACATCGCCGTCGTTGGCACCGGAGCAAGCGCCATTCAATTTGTTCCGCAGATCGCGCCCCGTGCGGGAAAACTCTATCTTTTTCAACGCACGCCGCCGTGGATCGTTCCGCGTATCGATTTTGCCATCGACGAAAAATGGAGGAGCCGATTCCGGCGATTCCCGCTGGTCATGCGCGCCTTCCGCCAATATATTTTCTGGCGGCAGGAGTTTCGCGTGCTCGGTTTTCTCGGCAACCGGTTTGTCCGCCGGAAAGCCACGGAAATCGCTACCCGCCACATGCAAAAGCAAATCCAGGATCCCAAGCTGCGCGCGGCATTGACGCCGAAGTACGAGCTGGGTTGCAAACGCGTGCTCGTCTCGGACGATTTTTACCCCACGCTAAAGCGCGAAAATGTCGAGCTGATCACCGAAGGAATCGCCGAAGTCTGCGAGCACAGCATTGTGACCACGGATGGCATCGAGCGTCCCATCGATGTGCTTATCTTTGGTACGGGTTTTCGCGCGACGGAGCCTCTCATCGGAATCCGCATCGTCGGCCGCGGCGGCGTGGAAATCCACGACGCCTGGCGCGAGCGCATGAGCGCCTACCTCGGCGTCACGGTCAACGGCTTCCCCAATTTCTTTTTGCTCCTGGGACCCAACACCGGGCTTGGCCACAATTCCGTAGTTCTAATGATCGAGGCCCAGGTTCGCTACGTGATGAGCTGTCTCAAGCTGATGCAGCGCCGTAAACGCACCGTCCTTGAAGTACGCTCGGAAATCCAAAGCAATTTCGTCACCGAAATCCATCGCCGCCTGCAAACCACCGTCTGGCAATCCGGCGGCTGCCACAGCTGGTATCAAGACCAGCGCACCGGCGAAAACACCACGCTCTGGCCCGGTTCAGTCGTAGGCTATCTCCGCCGCACGCGCTCTGCTTCTGCTGGCGATTACGAATTAAGTTAGTTTCGTCTGGAATCGCGACGCTCGGAATTCGATCAGTGTGCCGAAGTATGGCGCTCGCCGAAAAGCCAGCGTCGCAATTTTTTAGGAAATCTTGGGAATCTACCGAGCCCATCCGCACCGGCCAACTGCGCTCCAGCCCAAAGCAGCCGATACAACACCAGGCCCAATATGAGGAGAACTGTGACGGCTATGGCGATGATCTGTGACAAGTTAACACAAGGCCTCACCGATACACTACCAGATGCCCGGAAAGATGAGAATAGGCGCTGTTCGATTTTGCTGCAATTTATTTTCGTCGTCACCTAAATTTACGTTCATTTGAATCCACCGGCACGCTGTGAGAAAATAGCTGAACAAGAGGGACCATGAGCACATCGCTCGGCAAGCACGTCACGCTAACCAAACCCGACGACTTCGGTAGCCTGCTCGAAGACGAGGGCATCATTTTTACCACGCTCGACAAAGCCGTTAACTGGGCGCGCAAAAGCTCGATTTGGCCTTTGGGTTTTGGTTTGGCTTGCTGCGCCATCGAAATGATGTCCATGGCCGCTGCGCGCTTTGACGTCGCGCGTTTTGGCGCGGAAGTTTTCCGCCCTTCGCCGCGACAGGCCGACCTGATGATCGTTGCCGGCCGCCTCTCGCAAAAAATGGCTCCTGTCATTCGCCAGCTCTACGACCAAATGCCCGAGCCAAAGTGGGTCATCTCCATGGGCGCGTGCGCGACCTCCGGCGGCGTCTTCAATAACTACGCTATCGTGCAAGGCTGCAACCAGGTGATTCCCGTCGATGTCTACGTTCCCGGCTGCCCGCCGCGCCCCGAAGCCGTTCTCTACGCTATCCTCCAATTGCAAAAGAAAATCGACAACGAAAAGGGCTCCTTCAAGCGCGCGTTGAATCTCTCCTAGCAGCACAGACTTCAGTCTGTGCTCTGTTGCATGCCCTCATGTTGTCTCTCGTTCTTTACCGCTCCCGAATTTTGCTGGTCATTTACCTTTGTACAGGCCTTTTGCTCTTGGGCTGCAGGGTTGCCTCTCACGCTCCTCCGCCGATTTCTCCTCAGGGATGGACCTTGGCCTGGGGCGACGAATTCTCCACTCCAGACGGCTCCTCCCCCAATCCCGCCAAATGGACCTACGATCTCGGCGGCAAAGGCTGGGGCAATCACGAACTCGAGTCCTACACTAGCCGCACCGAAAACGCCCACGTCGAAAAAGGAAATCTGGTCATCACCGCTCGAAAGGAATCCTACACCGGCGCTGATGGAGTGACCCGCGATTACACGTCAGCCCGTCTCAAAACGCAGGGCCACTTCGCGCAGGCCTATGGCCGATTCGAGGCGCGCATCAAGATTCCAGAAGGACGGGGAATGTGGCCCGCGTTTTGGATGCTCGGCGAGGATATTCCTTCTGTCGGTTGGCCGAAATGCGGAGAAATCGACATCATGGAAAATGTCGGCAAGGAACCGGGAACGATTCACGGTTCCTTACACGGTCCCAGCAACACGGGCCGCACGAGCGATCTCACCTCGATCTTCAGCCGTCCTGTCGGACAGAATTTCGCCGACGACTTCCATCTTTACGCCGTCGAGTGGGAGCCTGGCTTCGTCCGTTTCTACGTCGACTCGAACCTCTACGCCACTTTTAATTCCTCGCAGTGGCCCGCAGGCGGCACATGGGTTTTCGACCACCCATTTTTCATCATTATTAATCTCGCTGTGGGTGGTGATTGGCCTGGCAACCCGGACGCATCCACCAAATTTCCGCAGAGCATGCTCGTCGACTACGTCCGCGTTTATACTAGGCGCTAGCACACATTGGCCATACGGGGGATCCGCTCATCATGTCTACAACTTCTGATCCAGCACGCCAACTTCTTCGCCACACGGTGGCCACGGCCGCCTATCGCGGCGGCAAAGCTCTGCGCGGTGCGCCGGAATCATTCGCAGCCTTCACGATCGGTGACAGCCCCAGGACACCCGCAAAAATTCTCGCCCACATCGGCGATCTGTTTGATTGGGCGCTGTCGATGGCGCGCGGAGAGACCGCATGGCACAATTCCGGGCCGCTCGCGTGGGATGCGGAAGTCGCGCGATTCCACACCTCGTTAAAAAATTTCGATGACTTTCTCGCCTCGCCGGCGCCCCTGCACGCACCCCCGGAGAGTTTGTTCCAAGGTCCCATTGCCGACGCGCTGACGCACATTGGCCAGCTCGCCATGCTTCGCCGCCTGGCCGGTTGCCGCATCAAAGGCGAGAATTACTTCAAAGCCGAAATCGTTGCTGGCCGGGTCAGCGCTGAACAGGCTGCCTCGCGCCACGAGTTCGACTGAGACAATGGAAGCTCGCCCGCTGCGCAACGGTGGGTTTGTGGAAAGTGTTCAGAGCGCAGCGGCAGCTTCAGCAAGCGCCTCAGGAAATTTGGAAACGACAGCGGTGCCCCCCGTCCAACCCAGACGGCTCCCAGCAGTGTTGTGGTCCTTGCGCATGTACCCCATTCCTATCGCGTGCGACAAAAACGACGGAATCGCCGCGCGCGTAACAAATCCCACCTCTTTTCCGTCGGCGGTCAGCGTCTCGCCCGCGGCAGGAACCCCAGCGCCCTCAAAAATAAGATCGACCCTTCGCCGGTTTACTTGGCCACGCGATCTCACGCGTTCAACAATTTCCTGCCCGGTGTAGCAGCCCTTTGTGTAGCTGATGTGGCTTGATTCCAAGCCAGCTTCGTGCGGAATTTGCTTCTCGCCGAAGTCGTATCCAAACCACGGCACGCCTTGCGCAAGCCGTTGCGCGCTCAGCGCTGCATAGCCTATCGGCCCGCCGCCATGTTGCTTCACATTTTCCAAAAGTATCTGCCACAGTCTCGGCAGCTTTTCCCTCTCGGCCAGAAATTCGCACCCTGCGACTCCACCTGGAGATCGCTTTGTAATCCAGCAGGGAATTGACGCAACGCTGGCTTCCTGCCGGCCGAGCTCAGCGAGCGTCGAAAGATCGACGCCAGTAAGCTCCCGCGCGCTAACGGCCGCCTTTGGTCCTTCGAGCGCCAAAGTTCCGTAACGTTGCGTCTCATCGGACAGCGTAACGTCGTCCATGATGATGTATTTGTCTAGCCACTCGATCAGCCGTTCCCGAATCATCGCGAAAGAAATACAGGAGAGCCGATCGGGCTGCGCGTAAGTCTCGATTTCCGCAAGAATGTGCCCCTGAGGGTTCAGCAGCAGCGAAACAGTGCCTTGCCCCGCCGTCAAATCCTTGATGTTATTTGTCAGGATGGCATTCAGATACCGCACCCTGTCCGGTCCGGTGAAAGACAGATAGGCGCGATAATTTTTGTCAGCCAGAGCAACCGTCTTGCGCGCATATTCCTGCTCCGCTCGCTGGTCAATCCAGTGATCCGGCAATTCGCAGCCAAACCACGTCCCCATCGTTGCGCCCTCTCTCTTGTGTAGCTCCGCGAGCGCCGTTTCGATTGCTCCGCGTGTTTCTTCTGTCTCCATTCCTATCCCTTCATCGATCAGCTTAGCAAATTGAGTGGCTCTTCGTCCGAGCGCTCGCCTATTCCGGTTGGCGTGGATGATATACTCTGAGGATATGGGTGACGCAGTTCCAGCTTTCGATGCCGTCTCGCAGGGACTTATCCACATCACGATTCCTGTGGGGATGTTGCAGTGCAATTGCTCGATCATCGGCGATCCTGAGACCCGCGAAGCGCTGGTCATTGACCCCGGCGACGAAGTTACGCGCATCCTCGAGTTGCTCGGCCGGCATAAGCTGACCGTCAAAGCCATTGTCAGCACTCACGCTCACATCGACCACGTGGGCGGCCTCAGCAAACTGCACAAATACACCGGCGCTCCCATCTTAATGCATCGCGACGATCTGCCCCTTTATCAGGGCATGGACGTGCAGGCCGCGTTCCTCGGCGTTCCAACACCGGAAATTACCGACGTGGACCAGCTTTTGAAAGAGGGCGACGCCCTCCGTTGGGGCTCATTCCAGGCCAATGTCATCCACACGCCCGGGCACACGCCGGGCAGTGTTTGTTTGTACTTGCCCAAGGATGCCGGAGCCATCTTTATGCCTGCTCCGCGGCTTTTTGCCGGAGACACGCTCTTCGCAGGCAGTATCGGCCGCACCGATCTTTGGGGCGGCTCGATGGATCAAATCACGGAATCGATCCGCGGCAAGGTCATGAAGCTGCCCGATGAAACCATCGTCTATCCCGGCCACGGCCCCATGACCAGCATCGGCCAGGAACGCGACACAAATCCTTTCCTGATCAACACCTAAATGCACTCCCAGTTAGCTGTTCATTGCTGCGCTCGTAGAAGCCGCTGCGCCAAAACCTACTAAGTCCCGCATAATATTGCGAACAAGCTGTTTGGAGTGCGTCAGTCCTGCTGCCGCTTTTCTCAATGGCTCGTACGACTCTATATTTGGCGGGGCCCATTGATCGTCTTCTCCGCGCATTGCAGCAGTCACGAGTCCCCACTCACTTCGCGTCCTTCTCTCACACGCTTCAGTTCCTCCATGACGGATTGCACGAGCTGTTTCGCGTGCTCCAGTTCCTGGGCAATCATCCGCAAATCCATCGCCGGCACCATCGGGTTTCGCTGGCTCGTGCAATAAACCCCGTGCTGGCCCACTAACACGAGCGCGTTCGTCATTCGATCCAGCGATACCGCCAAGCGCCCGCGTTCCCTCCCGTACATCTGCTCGTAGTGCTCCAGCTCATCTTTGTGCTCATCAAAAGCGTTCATAAATTGCTGTCCTTCTTGGTTGATGGAGTTCCCACGGCTGCGGCAGACGGTTGCACATCGGGCACATGCAACACGCACCAAACTTTACCCCATGCGGCGCTCGGAACATAATCCGCAGAAGCCACCACGAGAGGGTTAACTCACTCCTTGTGGCGCAATCCGGGGTAGAGCGGCAAGTAGTCCGGTCCCGCGGCGAGCTTGGGAAAAGTTTCGGCTGGAGCCATCTGACAATGCGACGATCCGATCTGGTGCAGCACAAGGAAAAGGACAAGGGCGCGATTACGCGCACTTCCCAAATCGTCTTCGGCGAGCGGCAGCATCTGCTGCGCGTTCTCGATTCGCTCGAAGGCACCGATCTGCCGATTGCGCGCTTGCAGATGGAGCGCCGCATTCTCGAAGATCTGATCCATGCGCGCACGCGCGAGCTCAATCAAATCAACACCGCGTGGGATGAAAAGATTGGCCTGGTTCTGAGCGCCGACGCCAAGCCCGAAATGCTCGAAAAGCTCGTCAAGCAGGCCCCCGAAGAAGATTTTTACCTGCTCCGCCTGATCAGCGAACACCCGCGCGCGAACGCTAAAACATTGAACAAGCTCGCCAAGCATCCCTACGGCGCGATTCGCGAAAATGTTGCCCGCCATCCAAACGCCGATGCCGGCACGCTCACCTGGCTCAGCAAGGATCGCAGCCAGCCGCTCTGGTATCTCGTCGCCTTCAATCCCAATACGCCCACTCCGCTGCAGCGCCGCCTCCGCGACCGCCTGAAAAAACTCGGCGAAAATCAGCTTTCCCGCTAGCTCCCCCTACGATAGAAAACTGGTACGGTCAGTTTCCAACAGCACCAACCGGAAAAGTTAATTTGTTCAAGTTTCCGGCTAGGGGACAAATCAAGGGTTGGCTGAACACAGTGCGGAGAAACCACGCCCATGAATTTGACACCGGCGCGCTACCCCACAAAGCTCTACTCATCCCGCCGGTCAACGATTTTGTACTCATCCGGAACCACGAAGAGGCTGGCCTCTGGCTCTGAGGTCGTCAGATCCTTCGCCCTGAAGACCTGCTTTCCGTTTTGAGGAGAGTCAGCAATCGAGATTAGATTGATGGCCAACTCTGGCGAATACCAGAACTCTCGCGTCGTTACCATAGGCTTGTCATTGCCCACGACGCCGGGATGGATGGTCACCGTCTCACGGTAGCCGTGCGTATCCACCCCAACCGTGCTGCTCATACCCAGATCCTCGTGCTGGCGAGATCCTTTGCCGTTTGCCAGCGGACCTGAAGTCCCGATGGCGGGCTGGAAATCTTCCTCCGTCGTGAGATGGTATTTGAGCAGTTCGCAGACCTTGGTTGCCGTCTCGCAGTTGTACCAGGTGTGTTGCCCAGGGTCCGTGATCTGGAAAACGTCCATGTGAGATTTAATATCGCCGCCCTTGGGCACAAGAATCCAACGCTCCTGATAGATTCGCCCCAGGCTGTCGCGCGCGATCCGCCGCTGATTTGTGAGAGTAAAGGTGCCACCATTGCCAAGGGGGCGCGACCATTCTGTAACCAGTGTGAGGCTGAAAGGAGCGCCCGCCTTAGGCGGGACGAATATACTCTCCATGCGCCCTCTTGTGCCTCCCGTCTGGGACGCGGACAACGGGAGACTGCGACTCGGTCTGAGCATTTGTAGGAAAAGCAAAGGTAAATGTAAACGTAAATAACAGCACGCTGAGAGTGAGAAGAAACCGCGGGACGCGCATATCGGCCTCCACCATCAGACACAGTATATTCCAATTAACTTTTAGGGTTGTCGCCTACCTTTTATAAAATTCCAGCAATCCCCGCCAAATCCCGATTAATGCGCTACCCGGTAAAGCGGCGGAGAGGCAATCAAGACCAGCGCCCAAGTTACTGGTAAGCGCGACTAATCGGACGTTAAGTGCCAGTGTAAACTGGGACGCATGAAAACACGGCCTTTGCCGAGCTTTATCAGCTGTGCTCCCACTCTGGCCATCACCATGTTTGTTCTCAGCATGGCTAATCCTCCCAGCGCTCTCTGTCAGAACCTCGAGGTCCAGCCCAGCAATTGTGCGGTTAGCGAAGGCCTGGGACCTATTTACTTTTCGGCGAGCACAATCGACCGGAACTCTATTCAAAGCAGAGGGACGTTGCCTTGCAACCTCGAAGCCACGGCTTGGATAGACGCAGACCGACTCTTCCGTAGCGACCCGCGCTGGTTGGGTGGAGACGTTGCTTACTCGATTGATTTAAGCCAGGGGCGCGTACTCTGGCTTTTCGGCGACTCATTCATCGCCAATAAACCTGGTAAGACACGGAACCAATCGGCGTTTGTGCACAACAGCATTGCCATCCAAACCGGCTACAATCCAACGCAGGCCTCAATGAAGTTCTATTGGCCGAAGAGCAACGGAGAACCTTCCGAGTTTGCCGCCAACGAAGGGGAAGGCTGGCTCTGGCCTGAAGATGGTGTGCGTCTAGGAGACAAATTACTGCTCTTTTTCGTACGCGTTCATTCGGACCGCAGGAAAGACTCTCTTGGTTTCACGCTCGTTGGCTGGACGTCGTTCCTTGTGGAGAATCCCGATGCCCAGCCCTCCGCCTGGATCATGCACAGGGTGGACACGCCACAAAGCCCCGCGCGTCTTATTGTCGGCTCAGGTGTGCTCCTTGTGCGTAACTTCCTGTATGCTTTTGCTCCCGCGGAACCAAGCCACGATGTTTATTTGTTGCGCTGGCCCTTGGCCGCCGCCGAGGAAGGCCATTTGTCTTCGCCTGAGTGGTGGTGTGGGGGTGGCGGCTGGGTTGAGCAAAGCAAACTCACGCATCCACCCGCACCTGCAATTCCAGGAGGGTCAAACGAGTTCAGTGTCATTTGGGATTCGCACTACAACAAGTTCTTTGAAGTTGAAAGCCTGGGATTTGGTGCGTCTAACATCGGGATCCGTTGGGCCGACCGACTCGAAGGCCCGTGGTCAGGACCAGTGAAAATTTATCACCCGCCCGAATCGGACCGGCTCGACGCGTTCGTCTACGCTGGAAAGGCGCACGCGGGACTTCAAGGTGGTGACCTCGTCGTGACTTATGTTGCCAACAGCATGAATGACAAAATTCTCGCGAATGACATGAGCATTTATTATCCTCGATTTATTCGATTGAACCTGCACCAGCGTTAAGCTCAGTCGCAGGGCTTGTTAGATCAACTCCGGAGTAACGCGGTGACTGGAAACTGACCCGCCAGCTCTTATCATCACTCCTTTGGCCGGCACCCTCGAGCCTTATCCACATCCGGCCCCTACGTCGAAAATAGTAGAATGGCGCGACTCTATTCCCTTGAAGAGGTGTCTGCATTGCGAAACCGCAGGCGAGACAGAAGATGACGGGCGCGCCGATGCAAGTTGCGCGAGGACGGCAGTTCCTACGCGAGAAGAAATGGATCATTCTCGCCCTGTCGATCGCGATGATCGTCCCTTGTCTCTGGCACAAGCACATCGAAGCCGGCGATCTCGCAAGTCATGTTTATAACGCCTGGCTAGCCCAATTGATCGAGAAGGGCCAGGCTCCCGGCCTCTATTTTGTGCGGCAGTGGGACAACGTCCTGGTGGATTGGATGCTGCTGCACGCCGCGAATCTTCTGGGATTTGCTGCTGCCGAAAAAATAGTCGCTGCGCTCTGTGTTCTGATCTTTTTCTGGGGAGTGTTTGCGCTTGTTGCGGCCACAAGCGGCCAGCCACCGTGGTTCCTCGCACCATGCATCGCCATGTTGTCTTACGGATATTCCTTCAATATGGGATTCCTGAACTATTATTTGGCGCTCGGTCTCGCGGCTTTCAGCTTGGCTCTCTTCTGGCGGGGAAGGGGAGTCGAGCGTTTCTTCGGCTTGTGTATCGTGCCTTTCATTCTGCTTGCGCATCCGCTCGGACTCATTTGGCTTTTCGGGACTGCACTCTATCTGTTCCTTTGGACGAAGCTGCCCAGTTGGTGGAAGTTAGCAATGCCCGCGGCTGCCGTCGGCTCAGTCTATGTGGTTCATGCCTATCTGGCGCATCAGACTCGCTTTCCCGTTGATTGGGTGCACGACCCCTTCTATCTAATGAACGGCGCCGACCAGCTAACGCTCTACGGCCGGCGCTATGCGATGCTCGGCTCGCTCGCGCTAATCTTCGGCGTGCTCTGCGTTCTCATGGATGTGATCTCCCGAAGGCGCGACAAATCCTTTTGGCAATCGCTACGGCTTCCAATCGAGCTGTATTTTGTCGCAATTGTTGCAGTGGCCCTGTTGCCCGAAAATTTGCGACCCTCCATAACCGGCGGCTGGATTGGCCTGCTCGCCTCTCGCCTCACTGCCATTACTGGCATTCTTGGGCTCTCCTTCATGGGCTGCCTCAAGCCGCGAAAATGGCATCTGGCAGGCTTCGGAGCATGTGCCATCGTTTTTTTCACCTTCCTGTACCAGGACACCGCGAGATTGAATCGCATGGAATCTGAAGTCGAGCGTCTCTTCGCACCTTTGCCGTTCAGGACGAAGGTGCTGTCCACGATTTGGGCGCCGCTCGATTCGCGCGTGTCCTTCGTCGGCCATTTCGTCGATCGCGCCTGTATCGGCCATTGCTTTAGCTATGCAAATTATGAGCCTTCCTCCGGCCAATTTCGTATTCGCGTGCAGCCCGGCAGTCCCGTCGCCGTCGCTTCCGACGACGACTCCGAGGACATGCAGGCAGGGGAGTATGAAGTCCAGGATGAGGACCTGCCGATGATGGAGATCTATCAATGCGATGAGAAAGATCTAACCAAACTCTGCATCCGCAGCTTGGCCGCCGGCGAAAAAAATGGCCGCCTGGGCTACGAGCCCAACCCCGATTAACGGGCGGCCGTTCCGCGACTACCGAGTCGCGCACAATGTTGCAATCTGGCGATTTGGAGTGCGGCAGCCTTGCTGCCGCTTACTCAGCGCCCCCCGCGTCTCTGTATTTGCCGAGGCTCTCCAATCGCTGCTTTTAGGCCGGTACCCGCCAAAATGGCGGGAGACAAATTGGCTCTTGCAGCAGTCCAATATCGTGTAGAATTGGCTCAAGGTGAGAGACAATGTTGCCACTGCATCTCCAGCCTGAAAGCCACGTCCCGCTGTACATCCAGCTTCGCGACCAATTGCGTTCGCTCGTGCACGCGGGCGATTTGCGCCCCGGCGACCGCATTCCGGCCAGCCGCGAGCTCGCCACCCTGCTCGGAGTCCATCGCACCACCGTTGCGAACGCCTACGCCGAGCTGGAATCCGAAGGCCTTATTCAGGGCCACGTCGGCCGCGGCACATTCATCAAAGGCAATGGCAACGGCCTGAAACTCACTCCGCCACCTCCGCCCGTACTCAACGGAGGCGAGGGCATTCGTTGGGAGCTGCTGTTTGCGGATGAACGCGGCGAAGAGGCGCTCAGCCGATTGACGGCCAGCGCGCCGGAAAACTCGCTGTCCTTCGTGATGGCCCGCCCCGCCGAGGAATATTTCCCTGTCGACGAACTGCAGACTTGCGTCAACGCCGTCCTGCGCCGGGAAGCCACGGACGTTCTCAACCTCGGGCCCTCGGACGGCTATGGCCCGCTGAAAGAAGCCCTCCTTGAGCTTCTCCGCAACGACGGAATCCCCGCCAAGGACGAAAATCTTTTGGTCACGGATGGTTGCCAACAATCGTTGGACATCATCAGCAAAGCTTTTGTGCGGCCGGGCGATTCCGTGATTCTCGAAAATCCCACTTACCCCGGCGTGATGGCGATTTTTCATGGCGCCCGCGCTCGCTGTCTTGGCGTCCCGGTGCAAACTCGCCCCGAACCGGGTGCCACGCTCGGCACCGATCTGGAAGCGCTCGAAGCCACGCTTGCCGCGAATCGCGTGAAGCTCATTGTGCTCACGCCCGATTTTCAAAATCCCACGGGCTTATCCATGCCGCTCGCGTCGCGGCGCAAAGTGCTGGAACTCGCTGGCCGTCATCAAGTGCCCGTCGTGGAAGATCATATTTACGCGCGGCTCCATGCACGCGAGGAACGGGTGCCCTCTCTAAAACAGCTCGACCGCGCGAATATCGTGATTCACATCGATAGCTTCTCGAAGGTGGCCTTTCCGGGCCTGCGTGTGGGTTGGATCGTTGCGCCCGCGACAGCCATCGAACGCCTGCGCACCGTCAAGCAGGCCACCGATCTGCACACGGACCAGCTCGCGCAAGCCACGCTGGCGGAATTCTTGCGGCGAGGATTGTTCACGAAACACGTCGCGAAAATGCGCAAGGTCTATGCTTCGCGCCTTGTGGCTGCGGACGAAGCTCTGCGCAAGCACATGCCCGAAGGCACGCGTTGGACGCGGCCGGATGGCGGAATGTGTTTGTGGGTGGAGTTGCCGCCGGGCTTTGATGCCAGCGAGCTCTTGATTCACGCGAAAGAGCGCGGCGTACTTTTTGCGCCGGGACGATATTTCTACGTGCAGAATCCGCTGCCCAACACGCTGCGGCTTGGTTATGCGGGACTCGATGAAAAGCAGATCGCCCGCGGCGTTGCGACGCTTGCGGATATTCTGCGTATCGAGATGCGCAAACGACAGCGTGGAGTTCGTCGCGCGGAGCGCAGCCGCGTTGCGCTGGTTTGAAGAAAAGAAGTAATGAAGTAACAAAATAAAGAAGTAAGGAAAAAAAAGAAAACAGAGAGGCTGGCTGAAATTGACGGATACGATTACGTTAGCGCCGAATCCGGGGAATAAATGCTTTGGCTGCGGCGGAGCGAATGACGCGGGAATGAAACTCACTTTTGTGCAAGACAACGTCAACCGCAAAATCGTCGGACGATTTATCCTGGGAGAAAGATATCAGGGCGGCGGCGGGATGGGGCATGGCGGAATTATTGCCACGCTGCTGGACGAAGCGATGGGGAAAGTCTGCCGGTTCCGGGAAGTTCGAGCGGTAACGGCGGAACTGACGGTGCAATATTTGAAGCCAGTGAAAGTGGATGAAGAAATTATTGTCGAAGGATTCGAGACGGATGTGAAAGGACGAAATTTGTTTCTTACGGGCGAGATTCGCAACAGCGCCGGTGAATTGCTGGCTCGGGGCACGGGAAGATTTGTGGTGATTGGACAGAAACAAGCGGCTGCGCCTGAAGCGCGCACCGCATAAAACTTTGGAAGTAAGAATAAGTTTGAGAGATTCGGAGCGAGAGGAGAAGTGACATGGAAGCGAAAAAGGTAAACGGCGGCGGCAACGCGGGCGGCAATGCAGGGGCCAATTCAGGGGCCAATTCAGGAAATGCCACGAACGAGTGGCGCGTGAAAGTCGGCTTGGCGGAGATGCTCAAAGGCGGCGTCATCATGGATGTGACGAATGCCGAGCAAGCCAAGATTGCTGAAAAGGCCGGCGCCTGCGCGGTGATGGCGCTGGAGCGTGTGCCGTCGGACATTCGCAAAGAAGGCGGCGTGGCGCGCATGGCCTCGATCAAGATCATTCGCGAAATCATGCAGACCGTGACCATTCCCGTGATGGCCAAGGTGCGCATCGGCCATTTTGCCGAAGCGGAAGTGCTTCAAGCGCTCGAAGTGGATTTCATTGACGAAAGCGAAGTGCTGACGCCTGCCGATGAAGAGAACCATGTGTGGAAGCATGATTTCCGCGTGCCGTTCGTTTGCGGCGCGCGCAATCTCGGCGAAGCGCTGCGGCGCATCGCGGAGGGCGCGGCCATGATTCGCACGAAAGGCGAGGCGGGTTCCGGCAACGTTGTTGAGGCTGTGCGCCACATGCGGACGATCGTGAGCCAGATGAAGAAGCTGACGACTCTGCGCGACGACGAATTGATGCACGAAGCGAAAGAACTCGGCGCGCCGCTCGATCTGATCCGGCAGATTGCGAGGACCGGGAAGTTGCCAGTGCCGAATTTTTCGGCGGGCGGAATCGCTACGCCGGCGGATGCGGCGCTGGTGCGGAGGCTTGGAGCAGAAGCGGTGTTCGTTGGCTCGGGGATTTTCAAATCCAGCGATCCGGAAGCGCGCGCCAAGGCGGTCGTGAAGGCCACCACCCATTTCGATGATCCGAAGGCAGTGCTTGAAGCGCACGAAGAACTGGGCGAAGCGATGCGCGGGATCGATGTGCGGCAGCTTGAAGAGAAGGACATGCTCTCGACGCGCGGCTGGTGAAGGCATTTTGGGGGACTATTGATCCAGGTTTGTAGTGACGCAGCATCCTGCGCCACTGCAAAGACGGGCACGGCATGCCGTGCCCCTACGAGAGGAATGGACTGCACGAAGTGAAGATTGGGATTCTTGCGGTACAGGGAGACTTTGAGGCGCACGCGGCGATGCTTGCCCAGTTGGGCGCAGAAACCGTGGAGGTGCGCACGGTGGAAGACCTCGAGGGTTGCGACGGGCTCATTTTGCCCGGTGGCGAGAGCACAACGCAGCTCCAGTTTTTGCAGGAGGAAGGACTTTTTGACGTGGTGAAACAGTTTGCCGCGGAAGGCCGAGCCGTTTTCGGAACGTGCGCCGGCGCGATTCTGCTCGCCAGAGAAGTCAAAAATCCCGGGCAAGCCTCGCTGGGTCTGCTGGACATGACTGTTCTGCGCAACGCCTATGGCCGCCAGCTCGCCAGCGACGTCTTTTTTGGTTCGAGCAAGCTGACGGATTTGCCCCTGGAGATGGTCTTCATCCGAGCGCCGATCATTGACCGGATCGGCCCAGGTATTGAAATTCTCGCCGAGCACGAAGGCAAGCCGGTTCTCGTGCAAAAGGGCAATCTCATGGCCGCGACGTTTCACCCGGAGCTTACGAACGATACAGCAGTGCACAGACACTTCCTTGATCTTGTCGCGGTTAGTCCTAGGCGGCCAACCCCCGTCCTGGGATAGGCTCGCTGTGGGAGGAAGGGGCAGCCAGGATTGGCTGTCCGACCTTAGTTAGCTGGACCACCCCCCTGGGGTTTTATGTAAATGTTTATTCTAAAGATAGTTAAACCCATTTGTTTTGAGGCACTTCTGCAAATGTTGATTCTAAAGGGGATCTGCGAAACATCGCGTTGGCCCGATTCGTGGGGTGGGGCATAAAAAAGCGGCAGATGGTCTGCCGCGGGCCCAAAATGGAATTCTCTAGGGGTAAGGATACCACTATTAGTCTCAGAAAGTCAATAGCAACATTGAATAAATCCGCAAATCATTGAAAAGACTGGCGTGAGGACAGGACCGGACGCCGCAAAGTACTTCTGTGGCCAAAACAACGGAATAATATTAGAGTTTGGAGAAGCGGGATCGATGAAATTGGTGAAGAAGAAATACAGAACGAAGGTATTGTTCGTGTGCCTTGGGAATGCATGCCGCAGCCCGATGGCGGAGGCCATAGCGTCGCGGCTGGCGGCGGACGTGATGGACGCGTCGAGCGGGGGATTGACGCCGCTGGGCCGGATCGAGCCGCTGACAGCCGAGACTCTGGCCAGAAATGGATATCCGCCAGCAGGGCTGGAATCGAAACCGATCCAGTTCGGGGCGTTGAGGACGGCGGACATGATAATCAATATGAGCGGACGGCCGAAGGATGTGGCATTTGACGACCCAGGCAGGGTAGAAGATTGGCTCGTCGAAGATCCTTATGGCGCGGATGCCGAGCTTTATCAGAGAATCTTCGAGGACATTGAGAGGCGCGTGGCGAAGCTGGCGGACAGGCTGCGAAAGCCCGAGCAAAGTGAAAGGAAATCCGGGCATATCAAACGTTAGGGCGCTGGGGAGTTCGGGAAGCGGCGCGCGCTAAGAGGCGAGCGAGGAGAAGTTGGTTTGCGGCGAGAAAAAACGAGCGTTTCGCAGGAGGACTACCTCAAGGCTATTTGGGAGATGCTTGAGGAGGACCAGACGCCGATCAGCGCGCGGCTCGCGGAGGAATTGAGCGTCACCCCTCCGGCGGTGACGGCGGCGTTGAAGCGGATGACGAGGGACGAACTCGTGCGGGTTGACCGGAACGGCGGGATTGATCTGACGCGGAAGGGAAGGCAGGTGGCGGAGCGGATGGCGCTGCGGCACCAGTTGGCGGAGATGCTGCTGACGGACGTGATTGGATTGCCCTGGGCCAAGGCGCACGCGGAAGCGGAGCGGCTGGAACATGCCATTTCGCCGGAAGTCGAAGCGCTGCTGCTGAAGCGATTCAGCGGGAAGAAGAGCTGCCCGCACGGGGTACCGATTCGCGGAGGAGTGGCACAGCTTCGGAAGGAGGGAGCAGTTCTGCTCTCCGATTTAGCCGCCAGCGACGAGGCGGAAATACTGTGCGTTTACGAGAAAGACGAACAGTTTCTGCAATTTCTGGATGGACTGCATCTGCGGCCGGGGGAAACGGTGCGCGTGCAGAAGAAAGAGTATGACGAGACGATGACGCTGCGCGCGGATGGGCGAACGATGCACCTGGGAAAACCGGCCACGTCGCGGATTTGGGTGAAACGGCGCGCTGCGTAACGAGAAGAATCCTTTTTCAGTTGTCGAGGGACCTAGGCAGCGACCAGTTTATGCGGGTGCGTCTCGGGTTGCGCGCGGTCTTCATCCGGCCTCTAATTGCTGTTGAGGCCAAATGCCCTTGAGCCAAGCTTTTTCTTGAAAAAGAGCTCGTGTTCAATTACCTCAACCGGGGTTAAATCCTTTTCGAGGGTCTTCAGGAGCGAGAATTGAAATTTGTTTTCTCTTCCCGGATGTTTTGAGAGGAGCTCCTTCAGTCTTTTGTTGTTACCGTCAGGGTTTCGCGCGTAGGTCTGCCATCGCCCGAGGACCCCCTTTTGGCCATACGCAGAGCCGATGTACTGATTGCCAGATTCTGTGTCCAAGATTAAGTAAATTCCCGCAACTTCGCTGAGTGCGTGCTGCCACTCACGGTTGCCTCGATTGCTGACAATCTCTCGCATTTCGGAATAGGGCAAGCATGTGTTGTAGTAACCGCGGAAAGGATATTGTGGTGAAGACCTAGGGGGCTGAATTTCCCAGATTTCTTTATCCTGCCGGTGGAATTTCTGGCACCAGGATATTGCGGAAGCTCCCCAATCGATGACCAGTCGTTCACGTAATTCTTCGAGTCCTTCAGCGCCTGTAACCCGAGTCAGCTCATACAGAAACTTCGCTCCACGACAAGCCTCGAGGAGCAGGTCCGACCGACCCTTTAAGAGCCCCGAAAACCCTTCTTGGTCAGATCGAAGGACTGTCCCAATTTTATAGATTCCGACGAATCGAGCGTATCTGCCGTGAATTCCAAGAAAAGAAATCACGTACTTGGACTTGTGAAACCAAGGCTTTGCCATATAGCTCTGGTAAATCTCCAACTCGTCCTGCTCGTAGAGCTGGTACACATCGTCTTTGCGCGATTTGTGGCGGACGAGACGGACCGCATGATTTTGGCGAGCGTTAGCGACGTCAGGATTTCGCGCAGCGATAATCTCGCTCAAGAACATTGAGCCTCCTTCCTCGGGCGCTCAATCTTATCAGGTGCGTTCATCCAGGAGAGACTTTAGACGGGCATAGCCTGCTCGGCTGACGGGAAGGCGCGTGCCGTCGGCGAGGATGGCGAGACGGCTGTCTTTTCCGTAGGGCTCGATGCGCACGACGCGCTCGAAATTGACGACGTAGGAGCGATGGACGCGGACGAAGCGCTCGGGATCGAGGCATGCTTCGAGGCTGACGATCGTTTGCTGCTTGAGGTGCTTTTTGCCTTCGCTGGCTAGTGCCACGTAGTCGTCCTGGGCTTCCGCGTAGTCTAGTTTGCTAACGGGGATAAGCGTGACGCGCGTGCCGTCCCGCACGACGATGCGATCCAGGAACTGTTTTGGAGTGCGGGCCGCGGCAGCGAGCTCCGGGGCCGGCGGCATCTTCTGACCGAGGCGTGATTTCGCGCGTTCTAGAGCGGCCTCGAAGCGTTCGCGGCCGATCGGCTTCAAGAGATAATCGACGGCATGGACTTCAAACGCGCGCATGGCGTACTGATCGTAGGCGGTGACAAAGATGACCGGCGTATCCGTCCCGATTAGTTCGAGAACATCGAATCCAGAAAGCTTGGGCATCTGCACGTCGAGAAAAATCAGGTCCGGCTTGTGCTCGGCAACGGCTTTCACCGCTTCGAATCCGTTTGCGCATTCGGCGATAACTTCCATTTCCGGGCGAGCTTGAATCAGCTCGCGAAGAACCAGCCGCGCCAGATCTTCATCATCGACGATGAGCGCGCGAAACTTTTTTTCGTCTTTCTTACTCAACTTTTCACCTCTTCGGCATTCGCTGGGAAAGACAAGTCGACGCGGAATATTCCATTTTCGGCGCCGACGCGCATGTTCGATTCCTTGCCATAACGCGCTTCCAGCCGGTCGCGAACATTCTTTAGCCCCAAGCCGTGCTTACGCAGGGGCGTGGACTCCGGATCGAAGGTATTCTCAATCGCAATCGAGACGCGGCCATTCTGGCTCTGGCTGGAGAGACGGACCATGCCGCCATCCGGGAGGTTCGCAATGCCATGCGTAATGGCGTTCTCGACGAGTGGTTGCAGCAGCAGCGGCGGAAGGTGCGCGGACTGGGATTCCGGCTGTACGTCTTCCTCCATCTGTAGGCGCGCGCCGAACCGGACTTTCTCGATGGCGAGGTAGCGGTGGAGCATGGACAGCTCTTCGGAGAGAGGAACACTTGCTTTCTCCCCGAGCCCCAGCGTCATGCGCAGAAATTCCGCGAGCAGGATGCACATTTCGCGAGCCTTCGCAGGATCGACGCTAGTGAGCGCGCTGATGGAATTGAGGCTGTTGAAAAGAAAATGAGGATTCACTTGCGCCTTCAGCGCTTTCAATTCCGCGTCTCGAGCGAGGATGCTGGTCTCCTGCAAGCGGATTTCGGCCTTGTTGGAATCCTCGATCGCCAGGATGACGTAGTGAGAAGCGACCGCGAGGAGATAGAGCAGGAAACCTGCGCCGAATAAGACCGACAGTTGAGAGGCGAAGCGGCGGTCGAGTCCCTGGAAGTCAGGCAGTTGCGAAAGGCCATAGGCCAGCAACCTGGCGAGCAGCACCCAAAGAAGACTGAGGAGGGCGGCGGCCAGGACATGAGTCAGCCAGAGACGCTGACCGGTGCTCTTCTGAATGGGCGCCGCTTTGCAGGAATACCAGGCGGAAAGGCACACGAACTGGTAGACGAGACACAGGGGAATGATCATGGCGGCAGCGGCCAGCCAGCCCAGCCTGCCAGGCACGGCCATCAGATAAATCAGAATGGCGGCTAACGGCACCCAAGCAAGGAGGTAGAGGCCGAAGCGGTTGATCGGTGTGAGAAGTGGATGCATAAAGACCGCTTAGTTGGCGATCTCCACGCCTCCGAAAACAACGATGCCCGTGACGATGAGAGTTTTTCTCTTGGTGCCCGCGGGTGGATCGATTTTGGTCTGGCGGGTCTTGTCCTCGAAACCGCCAAAGACGGGCAGACTGCGGGAATGGACGTACCAGGTTTCCGGGACCCGGAGTTCGACGCCGCCAAAAACACAGCTAATTTCAAGGACGGCTTCCTCGTCGATATCGGCATCGCGAAAGTCAATTTCGATCCCACCAAAGATGGAGGTGGCTTTGCCGCCCTGGAAGTGCTGCCCCGTGAAACGCCGCTCGCAGCCGCCGAAAATAGCGACGGCATTGATGGAGGTTGCCGTTTCGGAGGTAGCCTCGGCGATCTTTTGCCGGAAAGTCTGAGCAGCGCTCGCAGGCGTCCATTCCGAGCCGCTTTTTCTATGGATCACGCCGCGAGTTTCCAGCGAACCCCAGATCAAGAGCACGCCGACGGCAATGATCGCCAGAGGCCAAATATCCGCAAAGCTCAGATGTATCAAGCCGAATTTGTTCAACTCGAGAAGGACGCCAACGGCAATCAGCAGAAATCCGAAAACCCGGCCGGACAGGCTCAGGATATTCATGATCCCGGCGAGAACGAGAAGCAGAGGCCAGAAACGATACACCTGGCCAAATGGCAGAATGCCCATGTGATCGAGGAGCAGAGCGACTCCGACAAATACAATGATGAAGCCCCAGATGAGCCCCCAGTGATTGTCCCCGGCCAGCATGATTGTGGGCCGTTTTGATTGTTGCGAGTCGATCTGAGTCATCAACGATCTCCCTCGACGGAGTCTGGAAGGCGCGAGCGGCCCAGGGCCCTGGGCCGAGCCTTCCAAAGAGCGGTCCCTACGACGACGGCGACCAGCGCGGAGAATAATACCAAGATACGCGAAACGAGGCTGAAGTAGTCGACCTGGTGGAAGGCGAATGCTCGCGCAACATTTAGGAGAGAGAGGCTGAGCGCCGGCACAATTCCGAGAAGGCCGGCTTTGGCGGATTCCAGAAGAGGGGTGAGGGGATAGATGAGGAAGGCAAGATCGGTAAGCATCGCCGCGGCACCCAGTGTCACCAGAGTTCTTCCCACGTACCTCTTTTGGGTATATCCAGTCGTTCGCTCCGTAGCCATGCTCCCCTCCGCGTCGGGCGCTTTGTCTGCCCAAGGGCGAGATTAGGCGGCGGCTCGAAGCCGCGCATTCACTTTTCGGCAAGCGGGCGGGACTTACCGGCCAATGGCGGCTGTCATCGGCGAAAAACGGCGAGGAAGGAGAGCCAGGTGCGAGTACTAGGCCCCTCTTGCAAAATGCGACGAATGGCCGTAGGGTATCTTACAATGTACGGTGGCTTTCCCCACCTTAACGCCGAAGCAAACTTGCAGTGAACGGAGATGATTTCAAACAGGAAAGGGAAGCAGTGGAAATAGACATCCCCTGCGCCGGCATCTGCGAGAAACGTGCGTCCGGCCGGGTGGTGGTGCACGCACATTTGCCCGCGCCTTTGGGCGGCAGCTAGGATGAACGAAGAATGGGGGGCGGGCGTTGCGCCCGAGTAAGACCGATGTTCAAAACACTGCGGTACTACTGGAACGTTGCACGCGGGTATCGCTTCATGCCTTGGAAGAGCCCCTACTTGCGGTGGCGGTTTGAAACTTTTCTTGGCAAGGAAGGCGCGAATCTGGATGCGCGGAAATTCTTCCAGCTCTCCTGGAAATACCGATCGAACATGATGAATTTCGTGGACTGGGCCGCGGAGCGCCGGCGGGTGCAGCGGCGGATCCGTCGCCACGCGTAAACCCCACTCTCCTGTTGTGACACCAAACTGAGCAAAGGTCTCTTCGGTATGGTTGCAGGGGTATAATTCAGTGGGAAGGAGGATTCTTTGTGAACGGCCTGAAGATCCTCCAGAAGACCGAGCAGTTGCATGAGGGGCGCTGGTGGGAACCGGAGCCTGGCGGGCGCGTGCATTGTTATCTCTGCCCACGCCATTGTCATATTCACTCGGGACAAGCGGGATTCTGCTTTATTCGCGTCAATCAGGGCGGAAAGCTTTATAGCCTGGGCTATGGCGCGCCTGCGGCCTTGCAAGTCGATCCCATCGAAAAAAAACCGTTGAACCATTTTTTGCCGGGGACGCGCGTGTTCAGTATGGGTACGGCGGGCTGCAACATGGGATGCTTTTTTTGCCAGAACTGGGATATTTCGAAGTCACGGCAGGACCAGGTGCGGTCGCAGCATGTTGCGCCGGAAGATGTGCCGCTGCTGGCGCTGCAGCATGGGTGTGATTCGCTGGCGTTCACGTATAACGAGCCGACGATTTGGGGCGAATATGTGATCGATATCTGCGATGCGGCGAAAGAATACGGCTTGAAAACCGTGATGGTCTCGAATGGTTACATCACGTACGAGGCTTTTCACGATATTTATGACCACATCGATGCCGCCAATATCGACTTAAAAGCATTTACCGAAAGCTTTTATGGGAAGACCACTCTGACGCACTTACAGCCCGTTCTCGAAACCCTCGAATGGCTGAAGAAGGAGACGAAAGTGTGGTTTGAGATTACGAATTTGATGATCCCCACCTTGAATGACGATCCAGCGGAGACGCGCAAACTTTCTGAATGGATTTTGACGCATCTCGGGCCGGACGTGCCTCTGCACTTCACGGCGTTCCATCCTGATTTTAAGTTACAAGACAAGCCGCGAACGCCGCCGCAAACGCTTCACCGCGCGCGAGCGATCGCTCTTGAAGTGGGATTGCATTACGTCTATGAAGGAAATATCTTTAGCGACGCTGCGAATACGGCCTGCCCCAGGTGCGGCGAACTGCTGATCAGGCGTTCGTGGCACGATGTGCTCGAGAACCGGCTGGTAGATGGCGCTTGCCCGAAGTGTTCTTCGGTGATTCCTGGAGTGTGGGAAAAAACCGTGGATTCCCGGCCGAGAAAAGCGAGCGCGCGAAGTACGTCAGGGAACTACGATCACCTGAATTTGTGAAGGTGAGGAGCTGGGCGGAGCTTGCGGGGCACTGCGGCGGCTGGTCGTCAGTCATCCGCGCGGCGTGTCTGCTATGAAATTCCCTACGGATGAAACGAGTAGTAGCCGGGGCCAACGCGCATTCCGTGATGCCAGGCAACGGGTAAAGCCCACCAAACAAGGGTGCCTAGGATGGCTTGCCCGACCGTTAGCGGGATAATGTTGCGTTCGCGGGCGAAGAGCCAGCTCATGGCCACGCCGCCAACGAAAGTCAGTGGCACAAGAACTGGATTTGGCCAATGGAGCGCGGCAAAAATTACGCCGGCGATCAGGGCGCTTACGCGAGGCTCCTCAAGCGCGTAGAGCAGGCGGTTCGTGAGATAGGAATTCAGGGCTACTTGTTGCAACAAACAGAATGCGAAGTAACCGAAGAAGCGTTTCGGTTCAGACAAATGAAAAGTCAATCGATGGAAAGCGCCAAAATAGAGCGCCGCCGCGAGAGCGGCAATGACAAAAGCCGCGAAAATCAGAAGTCCTTGACGTGTGGCCGGCCAGAGATTGTCGGCGCGCCAGCCTAGCGTTTTGGGAGTGTCGCGATGCAAGGCGATGCTCGCGAGAAGCCATATCGGAAAGACGATCCACGAATTGGGGCGTGCGCTTTGAAGTTGCCAGATATACCAGGCAATGAATCCAGCGAGTCCCAGCGCTTCTGCAAGGGTCAAAACACGGTAGCTAGTCTTGGGCATCGGCCTCGGACGCGAAAAGAGCCGGATCGTTTGCTCCATCGAGCTTCAGCAAGCAGAGAGTACTCTCGAACAATCGTTCGATTTCTGCTTCGCTCGCCAGTTTTGGCGCGAGTAGTTTATCCAAATCAAAGCTGGGGAATCCACGGCCGATCATGCGGGATGGGAGCGATGCGCGCAACTGTTTCGAGCTGATAACGCCCGCTGCCACTACTTCTTCAAAGACGGCTTTTCGCAGGGGATCCAGAAAATCGTGGGGATGCAGCAAGCGGCAAATTTCCAGCCTGGTGCCGGGCTTCACCAGGACGGAACAGAGAAGGCGCAGCGCATTGCGCTCCATCTGGTCGCGGTTTTGCAGATTGGAAATCGGATTCGTTTTCATTTCTTACTCAACGAGAGCGAGAGCACGCGCCCAACATTATCGAGTCTGCAATCTGAGCCGCACTGGAATCGCTCATTAGAACGAGTCTGAGCGTACTAGACTTATTCCCCATCTTCGGGCGGCGCCCGGGCGTCTAAATTGCGAAAATCTACGTAGATGAGATGATAGTACTGAGAACTGGGTTGCGTTAGGCGGAGCTAGCGGAATGGAACAGCGGCACCGTGTGGTCATTCTTGGGGGCGGGTTTGGCGGGTTAAACGCCGCGCAAAAACTGAAGCACGTCCCTGTCGATGTCACGTTGATCGACCGGCGCAACTTTCATTTATTTCAGCCATTGCTCTATCAGGTCGCTACGGGCTCATTGTCGCCCGGAGAAATTGCCGCTCCGCTGCGTGGCGTTTTGAGCAAGCAGAAAAATGTGCAGGTCTTGCTCGGGGAAGCGGCGGATATCGACCCAGCCGCGAAGCGCGTCATTTTGCGCGACGGCGGTGTCTATGAGTACGACTCACTGATTGTAGCGACCGGCTCGCAGACGTCGTACTACGGCAATGATAGTTGGCGCGAATGGGCGCCAAGTCTAAAGTCCGTCGAAGAAGCTACGGCTATTCGACACAAGATTCTCTACGCGTTTGAACGCGCTGAGCGCTCGACGAGCGACGAGGATGCGCGCGCCTGGCTCACGTTTGTCATCGTCGGCGCTGGCGCGACCGGGCTGGAGTTGGCCGGCGCGCTCGCAGAGATTGCCAACGAAACGCTCAAGAATGATTTCCGACACATCAATCCTCGCGAAGCCCGCATCATTCTGATGGAGGGAGGGCCGCGCGTTCTTGCTGCGTATCCAGAGGATCTCTCGGCCAAAGCGGAGAAGCTCGTTTCGCGGCTCGGCGTGGAAGTCAGCAAGGGCGTGATGGCGACGTGCATCGATGCTGGCGGCGTTACCTACAAATCGGGCGCAGAGTCGAAGCGCCTGCCCGCGAAAACCGTGCTGTGGGCCGGAGGCGTGACAACCAATGAGTTCGGTAGAAAACTGGCCGAGCGCACCAAAGCGGAAACCGACCGCAGCGGCCGCATCAAAGTCGCGCCTGACCTGACCGTACCAGGGAACCCCGATATTTTCATCGTGGGCGATCTGGCGCTTTCTCTCGATAAGGATGGGAAACCGCACCCAGGTGTCGCTCAGCTGGCCATTCAAGGCGGAGCCTACGCGGCAAAAGCCATTCGCGCGCGTTTGGAAGGGAAGAAGGACATCAAGCCCTTTCATTATTTCGACAAGGGAGACATGGCGGTAATCGGGCGCGCCTCAGCCGTGGCAAACATTTTCGGCTTCCACCTTTCGGGGCTGTTTGCCTGGTTTACTTGGCTGTTTGTCCACTTGATGTACATCGTGGAATTCCAAAGCCGAGTTTTGGTTTTTGTGCAATGGGGCTTTGAGTATCTGACCTTCAGTCGCGGGGCACGTCTCATCACCGGTGTCGCTGCTACGGATTCCCTCGATAAGCGCTCTTCCCTTAGCAATATGAGCGACTTGGGCGACGGCCGGTAGTGCATTCATTCCATTGAACAAAGCAAGATTTGCCATTTGAAGTGGTATATGCCGTTATAAATGGCATGAACGTCAAAATCGACAAGGCCGGTCGGATTGTCCTGCCAAAGTCTGTACGCGACCGTCTCCGCCTGAGACAGGGAAGCGACCTGGTGATTGAGGAGCTCCCGGAGGGCGTACTGCTCAAGCCCGTGGAGTTGCAACCATCGGTGGTCAAGAAGAATGGCCACTGGGTTTATGTTGGGAGCGTTCCCCGAGGATTCGATTGGGACAAACTAATCGACGACGAGCGGGAAGAGCGAATCAAAGAACTATCGGGCCTATGAAGGTCTATTTTGATACGACAGTATTAGTAGCGGCCTGTGTCGAGCTCCACCCACACTTCAACCAATCGATTAGGGCTCTTCAGTCGGCGCGAGAGAAGACGCTCGAAGGTCATATCAGCGGACACGCCCTTGCCGAAGTTTACTCCGTTCTTACACGCACACCATTTCGTCCGCCCATCTATCCTGGGCTAGCGTGGAAGATTTTGCAGGAAGACATCTTACCCTATTTCGAGATCGTCACAATCACACCGCAGATGTATCAAGAGACGATTCGTGACTGTGCCGACCACGGGTGGATCGGTGGACGTGTCCACGACGCGAGCCACCTGCGCTGCGCTCGAGAACCGGAATGCGAGCGAATCTATACATTTAGTGTGCGCCATTTCCAGCAGCTTGCGCCCGATTTGGCGCAGCGTATCGGAGCGCCCTAACTTTCGACTGCGGGCTACGACCCGGATTGTCATTCAACATGGATGCAGCTTGCGTGACGCAATGTTAGAATCCACGCGCCGCGCGGTGAGCAATTAGGACTCGCGAGCGTAGGCTCTCTCTGGTGATTCGCATGGGAAAAAGTTTATTGCTTCCGGCGTTGATCGTCTCGGTTGTTGCGATTGCGAATGCATCGGCTTCAGCGCAGGCTGCTCCTCAGGACGCGGCTATCGACCGCGGACACAAACAATTCGAGCAAAGCTGCGCATTCTGCCATGGCGCGGATGCCACGGGCGCTCGCGGGCCGGACTTGGTGCGCTCTCCGCTTGTGGCACACGACGTGAAGGGTGACTTGATCGGTGACGTGATTCGCCACGGCCGTCCGGACAAGGGAATGCCCGCAATGCCTTTGACGGATCAGCAGGTGAGCGACCTCGCAACGTATTTACATGCGCGTGCGGCCGAAGCGCTGAATTCTGCCGGCATTCCGCGCGGATATCCCGTTGAGAAGCTGCTGACCGGGAATGCCGACGCGGGAAAGGCATATTTCAACGGAGCTGGCGGATGCAACAAATGCCATTCGTCGGCCGCCGATTTGAGCGCCGCGGTTCGCAAGTACTCGCCCGTCGATCTGGAGGCGCGAATGCTCTATCCCGAGGACTCGCGCTCTACAGTGACCGTGACGCTCGCCACTGGCGAGCAAATCAAGGGGACGATGGCGCACATCGACGATTTTGAAGTTGCCCTGCGGGATGCATCCGGGTGGTATCGATCATTCTCTCGCGACCGAGTGAAGGTGGAAGTTCAGGATCCCCTTGCGGTCCACCAGCAACTGCTCGGCAAGCTCACCCAGGCGGACGTTCACAATCTCTTCGCGTACCTGGAAAGTTTGAAATAGCAGAAACACCAACGGCAAACAGGAGAAAAGGGAGCCCGAATGCTTTTTCAGTCAGGGGGAAAGAATGGGGGCGTGCGTGGCCGCAAGAATGGCCTCATGAACCGCGAAGTTCTTCATCGAGCCGCAGAGCGAGCGGTTCCTAGGACCTTACTTCTGCTCTTCGCACTGGCGTTGTGTCTGCGGACCGCCGGGGCGCAGGGACTCGATTCGGCGGTCCTGCTGAAACCGCCGACCGACACTTGGCCGACGTATAACGGAGACTACTCAGGTGATCGTTTTAGCACGCTCGACCAGATCAACGCCGGAAACATCGGCTCTCTTACGCTGGCATGGGCTTTCCGGACGCACGGCGCGGGCATCAAATCGACGCCTCTGGAAGTGAACGGCATTCTCTATTTTACGGTTCCTGACAACGTATGGGCGGTGGATGCACGCTTTGGCCGCATGATTTGGCATTACGAGCGCCATTCAGAGGGCGACCATATCGGCAATCGTGGCGTCGCGATGTACAAGAATTGGCTCTACTTCACAACGCCCGACGCGCACTTGGTTTGCCTGGATGCGAAAGATGGCAGCGTGCGATGGATTGTTGAGCTCGCCGATCCGAAGCTGGGCTACTTTTCGACGATGGCGCCTCTCGTCATTCGCGATCATGTGATCGTCGGCGTTTCCGGTGACGTGACCGACCTTCGCGGCTATCTCCAATCGCTCGATCCAGAGACTGGCGCGATGCAGTGGCGCTGGAACACGGAGCCCGATCCAGGCCAGCCCGGCTCCGAAACTTGGCCCAAGGACAGCGACGCCATCCTGCACGGCGGCGGCATGACTTGGATGACAGGCACGTACGACCCCGGACTCAATCTTCTTTATTGGGGAACGGGCAATCCCAATCCTGTTCTCGTTGGCGACGGGCGCTCCGGCGACAATCTCTACACCTGTTCGATCGTGGCGCTCAATCCGGACACCGGCAAGCTCGCCTGGTATTTTCAGCCGTCGCCGCACGATGTCCACGACTGGGATGCCGTCGAAACGCCAGTTCTTTTCGACGCCGAATTCAAGGGCAAGCAGCGCAAGCTTCTCGCGCAGGCTAGCCGCAACGGGTTTTTCTTCGTGCTGGATCGCACGAATGGCGAGCATTTGGTGACCGCGCCGTTCATCGATCAGACGTGGGCGAGCGGTGTGGATTCTCGAGGACGTCCGATTGCGAAGCCTGAAGCCACACCGACCCCGGATGGCGCGCTCGTCGAGCCTGGTTCGGACGGAGCAACGAATTGGATGGCGCCAAGCTTCGATCCGCAGACCGGTCTGTTCTATGTCAATGCGCGACGTTTATTCAGCATTTTTTACAACACGGTGACTGGGAAAGCGGAAGGCTGGGGAGGCCGGGACCGCGGATTGTGGGGCAATTCCACGCTGCGGGCGCTTGATTATCGCACCGGCAAGGTTGTGTGGGACCACGAGATCGGCGATGGCGAAAGCATCGCCGGAATTCTGACCACCGCGGGCCATCTTCTCTTTAGCGCGGATAATTCAGACAATTTGCTAGCCCTTGATCCATCAAGTGGTAAGACTTTGTGGCATCTAAACGTTGGCGGCTCGCTGGATGCCTCGCCCATGACCTACGAACTCGATGGGCGGCAATATCTGATCATGCCGGTCCAGGACACACTTTATGCTTTCTCCCTGCCTCCAGCGACTCAATCACATTAAGCATTTAGATAGAGAGATTCCAACTTCGGGAGATTGCGGAAAGAATGGTGCCAGGGGCCAGAATCGAACTGGCTACGCCCGCCTTTTCAGGGCGGCGCTCTACCAATGAGCTACCCTGGCACGTGGTGTTTAGAAATTGTATGGGGTGCAGCGCGATTGTGTCAATTCGCGCAGGAAAGGCCGGCCTGGAATTGCGTCAAAGGCTTCGTAACCCGAGAGAGGAGCAGTTCTCGGCATATTGCGCTCGCTCGAGCGATCACTGCGCCGATTCGTCGAATTCCTTCATCCAGGTTTTCCCCTTGAGCACTTCGCGCGGGCGCGTTCCGTCCGGCGGCCCAACGATGCCGTCCTTTTCCATGATGTCGATCAAGTGGGCGGCGCGGCCGTAACCGATACGCAAGCGGCGTTGCAGCGTGGAAGTGGATGCGCGGCCCATTTCGCAAACCACGCGGACGGCGTCCTGGTAGAGATCATCGTCCACCTCCCCGCCGCTGCCCTCCCCGTCATCGCCTGCTGCGCTCTCGGGCTTGCCGTTTTCGTCTTTAGGTGTTTCGAGCAGTTGTTCGTTGTATTTAGCCTGCGCCTGTTCGCGCCAGAAATCACAGACCGAAGTGATTTCATCTTCAGTGACCAGCGGCCCATGAATCCGGTGCAGCCGCGCCGAACCTGCTGGTAAGTAGAGCATGTCGCCCTTGCCGAGCAGCGATTCCGAACCGTTCGAGTCCAAAATGGTGCGCGAATCGACTTTGCTGGCCACGCGGAAGGAAATGCGCGCCGGGAAATTGGCTTTGATCAATCCGGTGATCACGTCCACGGACGGGCGCTGCGTCGCCAGAATCAGGTGAATGCCGACGGCGCGGGCCATCTGCGCCAGACGAGTGATGGACTCTTCCACGTTGTTGGTATCCACCATCATCAAATCGGCAAGTTCATCGATCACAATGACCAGGTAGGGAAGGGGCTTGTGCTCGCTTTCCTCGACATTGTCAAAGAGCGAGAGCGATTGCGCCTTCTGAAACGTGCGATTGTACTGGTCGATGTTGCGCACGCCCCGCTGCGCGAGCAGCTTCAGCCGCTTCTCCATTTCTTTCGTAGCGTTGCGCAGCACGTTGGAAGCGATTTTGGGATCGGTTACGACCGGCGCAATCAAATGCGGAATGTTCTCGTAGAGATTCAGCTCGAGACGCTTTGGATCGACAAGCACCATCTTCACGTCTTCGGGGCTCGCCTTATAGAGGATCGACATCATCAGCGAATTGATGAACACGCTCTTGCCGGTACCCGTTGAACCGGCAATCAGCAAGTGCGGCATGGCCGCCAGATCGGTCACGCGAATCCGGCCGTGCAAATCGCGCCCCATCGCGAGCGTCAATTTGCTCGAGGAGTTCGTGAACTCCTGCGCCTCAATAATCTCCCTCAGCGCAATCGTTTGCCGGGTGATATTGGGAACTTCGATGCCTATGGTCGATTTCCCCGGGATGCGCTCGATCAAAATCGACTCCGCTTGCAGCGCCAGGCACAAGTCTTCCGTTAACCCAATAATCCGGCTGTACTTGATTCCTGCCTCGGGCTTGAATTCAAACGTGGTGACGACCGGGCCGGGATTGATCTGCGTTACGCGCCCTTGCACATCGAATTCAAGGCATTTCGCTTCAATCGCGCGCGCGCGGTCCTTCAACTCATCTTCATCCAGTTTTTGGCCGCGCTCGCCCTCTCGCAGCAATGAAGGCGACGGCAGTTTGTAATTGGGATTGCCCTTGGCAATTTTGGGCTCGGCAGTTTTCTTCGCAATCGTCTTTTCGGGGCCGACAAACACAATCGGTTCTTTGCGCCGCCCAATTGCGTTTTTTTCCGTGCGCTCCTCTTTCTCTTCCTCGAAAACGTCGCTCTCATCCACCAGTTGAATCGACTTCTGGACCTCATTCAGCACTGCGGCATTTCCAAAGGACTGCGGAGTAACCGGCTTGCGGCCAGAAATACGTGTCTCCTCGACGCGCCGCCGCATCCGCTCCTGTTCACGGTCTTCTCTCCAGGAATGCCAGCGGGCCGCAGCTTTTTGCAAGATTCCCAGTTTTTCGACTCTTCCGATGGGGCCATTGGGGCCGCTCGCCCACGCATGGGCACCCGAAAAAGAAAATCGCGTGGTCATGAAAATCGCAACCACCAGCAGGGCCGGAGCAACGAGATAAGCTCCGCGATTGAGACCCGCCAAGAGACCGCTCGATACCAAACCGCCCACTAATCCTCCCGCCGGGATCGCTCCGCGCACCGCAGGAATAAACGAGAGCAGGGAAATGAGCGCGGGAAGAGAGAGGAGTAGCAATCCGTAACCGAAGAGCGTCGCCACCTGCGAATCGATCGCCCGGCTGCGGAACCAGCGCCAGCCGAGGACGAGAATCGCTGCAGGCAGTAAAAAGGCTGCAAAGCCAAAAATTTGGAAGAGGAGGTCAGCGCCGTAAGCGCCAACGGGCCCGATCCAGTTTCTCGCAGGGCTGCCATCCGGCGGAGAAGCGCTTACATTAAAAGCCGCATCCTTTGGAGAATAGGAAAGCAACGCCAGCGCAATCAGCACCGCCAACGTGATGCACAAAAATCCAATCAGCTCGTTGAGCCGTTTATTTTCGGTCGGAGTTAGCAAACGCACAAAGTTCTCCTCAGCTTTTGGGGAAGGCTGAGTGGTGCGACGGGCACGTTGGCGCTATCGCGTGTCCGCCTGGAGGAACCTTCAAACGAATCAAATAATAGCAGATGCACTCCGCTGAACCTACATTAGTTTTGCTCTGTGCGTATGGCAACAACATCCTCGGAAGCGCTCGAAGGCTCACGACTCAAGCAAGTAATTCCTTAGAGTTAAAATCCGAAATGGTGCAGAAGTTCGACGGCGCAAGCGGCAACTAGGCAGTAAACGCCAAAAATGTACCAGCGCCCCGTCTCGAGCCACCGGCTCAGCCATTTCAACGCCAGCAAACCAGCTAGAAACGCAAAAAGCGCGCCCACCAGGCTCGGCAAAGTAGCCGACGCAAGCGACGCTCCATGTTCAACGTGCTGCATTTGGATCAGCCGCCAGCCTTCGCGCGCAATCGCGGCAGGTGTCAGCACGACGGCGAGCGCAAAACTAAAATCCTCGGAGCGAACTTTGGGCACTCCGGAAAGCATTCCCGCGGAGATCGTCGCCCCCGACCGCGAAAATCCGCGAAACGGCAGGCATAGACCCTGCACCGCGCCGATGATCCCGGCCTGCTTGGCCGTTATCTCGGAACCAACGGAGACTTCCACGTTGGGCGAGCGCTTTTCGAGCAGGCCAGCCACCAGAATAAGGATGCCCGCCGCGGCCAGGGCCGGAGCGATGAGATCTAGGCGGTCGAACAATTGTTCAATCCAGGCGTGTGGCGCTCCGCGGAACAGCAATTTTTCAATGCCCTCGATGAGGCCGCCACCCACGATAGCCGTCAAGAACGACGCCAGAATGAGCACGAACACAAATCTCTTGAAATCAGCGGCACTTTGAAAGAAGCTGCGGCGCCATCGATGCCAAAAATAGACGATCACCGCGAACATCGTGCCGGTATGAAGCATGACCAGCAGAAGCGTCATTTCCGGGGCTGCTGGGTTCATGCGCAGGAGCTTTGCAGCGACTATCACGTGGGCGGAGCTTGAAACCGGGAGCAATTCGGCCAGACCCTGCACGATCGCAAGGATGATTACGTGAAAGAGGTTCATGAATGCAATCCTGCCTCACTAAAAATTTACGAGAGATTGATCCCCGGACACATTTCCGTAGAGCTAGGCAGCCGGAGGCATGCCAAAGTCCCAATCAAGCGTGCTGCGTTTGGGGGGCCGTCAATTGCTTGCGCATTTCATAGGCGTCGAGCCGGCCCAAGTAGTAGCGCTTCAACACCGCCTCGATACGATAGCCGTGCCTCTTCCAGAACGCAACCGCGGCCTCATTTTCGATTGCCGTTTCAATCAGGATGGTGCGCACGCCGCGCAGCGCCAGGTTTCCTTCGCTCTCCGCCAGCAGCGCCGAGCCAACTCCGTGCCGACGATGCACTTCCGCGACATCCAGTGTGATGATGTGCGCGAGCGGCGGATTTTCCTCCGTCAAAATAAATCCCGCGATTCGAGCTCCATCCGCCGCGATGATGCAATCGGCTGATGGAATCGTCAGGAAATAGTGCAGCGTCGTCTTGGAATAGGATATCCCTGCAGGGAAGCAGGATTGATCCAGCCGATGCAACGCGGCGAAGTCGCGGGGTTCATAAGCCCGAAGCGTAACCGCCATTCCGCGATTCTACGCCACCATTCACTAAAACGTAGGGGCACGGCATGCCGTGCCCGTCTGCCACCCGGGACGCAACACGCAGTACCCCACGATTAAACCCACCCGTCTGCTTACAACTTTACAGTGACGGTCTTCACTTCCGTGTAGTTCGCCAGCCCGTATTCGCCCAGTTCGCGACCGATTCCAGACTGCTTGAATCCACCAAACGGCGCTCCGGCGTCGAACACATCGTAGCAATTCACCCACACCGTTCCCGCGCGCACGCTGTCCGCGATGGCGTGGGCTTTGCTGATGTCCTTGGTCCATACCGCCGCCGCCAATCCGTACGCCGTATTGTTCGCGCGTGCTGACACTTCCTCGATGCTCTTGAACTTCAGGATGGTCATCACCGGCCCGAAGATCTCCTCTTGAGCAATCGTCATGTTGTCGGTCACGTCGGCAAAAATCGTCGGCTCGATGAAGTAGCCTTTGTCGCCGACGCGATTCCCCCCGGTCATCAGCTTGCCGTGCTCTTTTTTGCCCTTTTCGATGTAACCCATCACTTTGTCAAACTGGTCCTGGTCCACCTGCGGCCCTTGTTCCGTCTTCTTGTCGAAAGGATTGCCCACGGTCCGCTTCTTCGCGCGTGCCACGCTCTTCTCGACGAATTCGTCGTAAGCCTTCTCTTCGACGAACAGCCGCGACCCCGCGCAGCAGCACTGTCCCTGATTGAAAAACAGTGCAAAGTGCGCGCCTTCAATCGCCTGGTCCATGTCCGCATCGGCAAACACAATGTTGGGGCTCTTCCCGCCAAGCTCCAGCGTTACCCGCTTCAAGTTGGTGTCCGCCGACGCCCGCATAATCAAGTGGCCCACTTCCGTCGACCCGGTAAACGCCACCTTATCCACGTCCATGTGCCGCGCGATCGACGCGCCCGCTGTTGGCCCGTATCCCGGCAAAATGTTCACGACGCCTTCAGGGAACCCCGCTTCCATAATCAATTCGCCCACGCGCAGCGCCGTCAACGGCGTCTGTTCCGCGGGCTTCATCACTACCGTGCACCCCGTCGCCAGCGCTGGCCCCAGCTTCCACGCCTGCATCAGCAGCGGAAAGTTCCAAGGAATAATTTGTCCAACAACTCCCACCGGCTCATGCTTGGTGTAGCAAAAATAATTGCCATTCACGGGAATCGTCTTCCCCTGAATCTTGTCCGCCCATCCTGCGTAATAGCGGTAGCAAGCAATCGTCAGCGGCAAATCGGCCGCGCGTGCCACGTGGTACGGCTTGCCGTTATCCAGCGATTCGAGCTGCGCCAATTCGTCGGCATTCTTTTCAATCAAATCCGCCAGCCGGTTCAGCATCGCGCCGCGCTGCGAAGCCGTCATTTTCCTGCGCCACGCGCCGGTCTCAAACGCCGCTCGCGCCGCAATCACCGCGCGATCGACGTCCACCGCGTCCGCCTCCTGCACCTGCGTAATCACTTCGGCAGTCGCCGGATTGATGGTTGGAAATGTCTTCCCGGATGCGCTGTTCACCCACTTCCCGTTAATCAGCAGCTTCGTTGCGCTCACCTTCACAGTTGGTTCGATTGCTGTCGTTGCTGTAGCCATAAAATCCTCCCTATCGGAATCATCTCGGTGCGGCCAGCCATCACGGAGATGGTGCCTGCTACCTCGACTAAATGGATTTGTTCGTCGCCAACCGGCGGCTGCGGAAGCGCGTTTGCGCCAATGAAAGGAAGGCAGGGCGGAACCCCTCCAGCCCTGTGGGTGCGCAAGCGTGCCACCAGCCAAGAAGCCTATACCCATGCGCCGCGCGAGGCAAGATGCTGAGCGGACCTCTGAGCGAGACGAGGACCGACCTGTCCCAGAGGCCTAACCTAATCTCTTGGCTTGTCGTTCCGCGAATAAGCGATAATTCCGCAATATGGACAGACTTGATCCGCTACCTCGCTCGTGGATTTTCCGCCGCAAGCGCTGGCTGATTCTCCTGTTCGGAATCCTCTTCGCTGCGTACTGCATTTACCTGAACGGCACGCGGTTAGAGCGTCTGGTCATCTCGTACAAGGTTTATCGCGCTCACATCTTTACTCCGCCTCTTCAGACACCCGGCCAATCCCGATGGCGCAGGCTCCTGGCCGACGCCCAATTTTATTGGGATTTCTCGAGCTATATTGCGGCGAGAATCCAGCGCCTGAAGCTCGTGAATCCCACGCTGCGCCCGCTCGTACGAGACCTCGTTCGCCGCCAAGCTGCCGGAGATAACATGCAGTATTCGATGCACATCTACCGCGAGATACGCTGGCGCCTCAATTTCACTCCCGACACCGCTGCCACTCTGGCAAGGATCGACGACCTGCGCCGCAGCCTTGCGAAGCCCGAGGAACAGAAGCTCGTCGCTCTGCAGCAGGCTTCCGACGGAAGCTGGGCTCGAGGAATCGATGTTTGGTATCTCAAGCTCTACTATTCCGTCGATCAAATCAAGCAGTGCACGCCGCCTCCAACATATCCGCTGTCATTTCTCGATCGCATCAATTCCCCCGAGCTGCTCACCGCCCAGCTCGATTCCGATTTGCACAACAATCTACCAGCAACCCAAGTCTTCAACCAAGAACAGCTCGACGAAACGTTTTCCGCAATGGCACGGCTTATATTTAGTCAGAAGCATGTCGAGTGTTACGCATTCCATCCCCAGCTCCCCGATGCGCTACGCGGTTTCGTAGCGCGCTGGCAAAATCCTGCTACCGGTTTCTGGGGCCAGTGGATCGTCGATCGAAACGGACGCGTCTGGAAAATGGATGACATGGCTATGACATTCCACGTCGTCTCTGACCTTCATGGCCAGGTAGACCATTTAGACCTGATCGCGAAGCGCCTGCTCCAACTCGACGGCATCAATTTCCCCGCCGGCATTCGCTTCGACGGACATTACGAAAACCATCTCAATTGGGACGCAGTAAAGATCTTCCGCACTGCCTGGCCTTACATGGACGGTCCAACCAAGCAGCAAGCACGGGCTGAAATCTCCCGCATGCTCGATTGGTGCTTGACCCAATCCTACCTGCGCGATGGCTCCTTCAAAGTGAGCGAACTCGACGACACTTTAGGCGACGCCTACGAGTACGGCGTCTATTTCCTCCAAGAGACAGGCTATTTTCGCCGCCAGGATCGATTTTGGACCACCCAGGATTTTCCGGAAGCCGCCGCCGTCCGCAGTCGAATCGAGGCTCAGCTAAAGCTGACAGGGCTTCGCGATTCGGGTATGCGCGATGCCTACGATACTCTTCGAGGAACAGAATGACCTTCCTGCGTGAGGCGGACACGCCAGAAATCGGCCTTCCACTCGCACGCCGCCGCGTCTGTCCATGGTCTCCCGTTGGCATTCGCCTCTTGTTCGCCATGACAGTTTGGACAGGGTGCCTCGAACAGCGTAGAATGACTTCTCCGCCTAACATTTACTCCAAAGGTGCGCTATGAAACGCTTGGTTCCGATTCCGCAAGGGTTTGTCGACCACTTGAAAGGTATTGGGGAAACCGGCATCGGCTATCAGATTGTTTCCGTGCAACTCCGGGACGGTAGAATCTTCGATCAAGTCGTTACAAGCGAAGGCTGCATTATTGAAGTCCGGGGGCATAAGGAAATCCCTTTTACGCCCGACGAGGTAGCTTCCGTTAGCGTCAATCACAAGCTTTGGAATTTCAGAAGTGCTTCGGGCACGCGCGCCAAAGCCAAGGCCGCGTCCGCTTAGTCCTTAAACCCAATCGAGGTTTTTGAAGCGCCGCTGCCGTAACTTTTTCCCTTCCCGCCAGTTACTATATCCAGAGACATGATGGTCGTCCGACGTACGGCAAATAAAGCTTCGCCGCAGAGCGTTGAAGAGCGCCTTCTCGTCGAAGCTGCGCAGGCCGATCCCTCGAAATTCGACGCTCTCTACGAGCTTCATTTCGAGCGCATCTACTTTTTCATCGTCAGCCGCGTCCACGACCGCACCATCGCCGAGGATCTTACGTCCGAAGTTTTTCACAAAGCGCTCGCCAACCTCTCGAGCTACGAATGGCGCGGCACTCCCTTCTCCGCCTGGCTTTTCCGCATCGCCTCCAACGCCATCGCTGATCAGTACAAGCGCGCCAATCGCGAACAGCAGGCCGATGACGGCACCTTCGACCCGCCCGCGCCTGCCAACATCTCTTCAAAGGAATTGGAATTCGTCGAACGCCACGCCTTCTTCTTCCGCCTCATCGAAGGGCTTCCTGTGATTCAACGCCGCGTCGTCTGCGAACGCTTCATCGAGGAACGCAGCATCAAAGAAATCGCCCAACGCCTGAAAAAATCCGAAGGCGCCATCAAACAGCTTCAATTCCGCGCTCTGCAGACGTTGCGCGAACAAGTGGGAGGCCGCCATGCCTAAGCGCTCTCCTGCCGAACAACTCGATCTCGCCATCAACGCCATGCTCGCGCGTCCGCAGGCCCGTCCCGTTCCGCGTCCAAGCCAGGAAGTCGCGAAGCTTCTCACGCTGGTACGTCCGCTCCGCGATCTTCCGCGGCCCGAATTTAAAGCCGCCCTCAAATCCGATTTGCAAAGGAGAACCACCATGAACGAAGCCACTGCACCCGCTCCAAAATCATCCGCCACACCGCGTTTCCGCCGCCCGAACTTTCCCAATATTGCGCCCTACTTCTTGGTCAAGGGTGCGCCACAGTTCATCGACTTTCTTGTCTCCGCTTTTGATGCCACGGAGCGCATTCGCGTCCCGCGTCCCGACGGCGCCATCATGCACGCTGAAGTCGCCATCGGCAATTCCATCATCGAACTTGCTGATGCGAACGAGCAGTATCCGTCGCGTCCCATGACCATCCATCTCTACGTCCCCGACGCCGACGCCACCTATGCTCGCGCGCTCGAAGCGGGAGCAACCCCTGTCTATGCGCCAACCGACGACCATCCTTCTGGCGACCGTTGGGGCGAGGCCAAAGATCCCTTCGGCAACACCTGGTACATCGCCACACGCAGAGGCTGGACCGCCGGGCCGGAAGGTGTCCTAACTGTTCAGCCCTATCTCCATCTTCGCGACGCCCACAACATGATTCCATTCGCGGAGGCCGCTCTCGGCGCCATAGCCACCGGCGTCCACAAATCGCCCGACGGGAAAGTCCTCCACGCCACCATCGAAATCGCCGGCGCTACTTTCGAAATCGACGAATCTCAGGGCGACGTCCGACCCGCTCCCGCCTACTTGCACGTCTACGTCCCGGACACCGATGCCCTTTACGCCCAAGCTGTCCGTGCCGGCGCCATCAGTGTCACTCCGCCGAACGACGCTCCTTATGGCGACCGCGTCGCCACCGTCCAAGATCCATTCGGCAACACCTGGTTCCTGGCCACCTACCTCGGTGGCAGCCAGTCATAATTCCGGAAGGACTTCGGGCTTTCTCTTCTGAAAATGGCCGTTTAAGCGGGCTTCATTTCCTTGCCGCTGATTTGAAGATCGAAACCGTTCGGATCTTTAACGTGAAAACTGTTCTCGGTGTCCGGCTGCGGGTTAAGCCCGCGGCGCTCCAGTTCAGCCTTCACGGCATCCTTGTTCCAGTTCTCGATGGTGTAGGCAATGTGGTCGATTCTCGGGGTCGTGGCTCCTTGGGCAGCGTTACGGGGAATGACAAACGTATTCGTGCCGCCAATGACCAGATAGCACTGGGTTCCTGTATCACCAACGACCTTCATTCCCAGCAAATCCTCGTAGAAGTCGCGCGTCTTCGCGTAGTCATTCACCTGATAAGAAATGTGGTTGACCGCAACCGCCTTGAACCCCTTCGATTTCTCAGCTGACGCGGGCGTTGCGTCTGCTGCAACTGTCGCGACGACGGCAATTCTTTTGATCAGTTGGCGCCGCGTCATTCTGCCATGCTCAAAATCGTCCAGCAGGTTAGCAATCATGCTTTCCATTTTTTCCTCCACACGAATTGTCAAGTGCACCGGCCACGGCCATTGAACCACGGCAATGGGTTTGCGTGCACAGATTCGCGCTGTCACCGCTTCCGTTAGACCAGGCAACTTCTGGCCGTGCGGGAGAGGAGAAACCAGGTCGCCAGACATGCGCCACATTTCTTGGCACAAAGTGGCGCCGGATGTAACATTTGGGAGTTCATGTTCGTCTCCACGTGTACACGCCCCCGAAGGCCGCGCCCATTCCGGCGCATGTCCTGCTACTGACGAAACTCTAAGACGCATGACAACAGATGAGCTAATGCACTGGCGTGGAGACTGCGAGGAGTAAGTAAACTGGATGAGGCGTCCCGGAAAAATGCACATGCGGCTTTTCGCCTTGGGCTTGTTCGCATTAGTCGCAGCGCCTCTGGCGACGCTCGCCCAAACCGACGAGATTCAGGTTTACGACGCGGAAATCGAGTCACCCGGCGTCTTCAATCTGATGGTTCACACCAACTTTACTCCCATCGGCCGCCAAACTCCGGCTTTCCCCGGATCGATCATTGCGAACGATTCGGTCAACGGCACCGCCGAGTGGGCTTATGGCGTGACGCCTTGGTTCGAGCAGGGCTTCTATCTTCCTGTGTACAGCTTCTACTCGACCAATCAGGGACCGACGATCAATGGCTTTAAGATTCGCGAATTATTCGTTCGGCCTCATGCGAGTGATCACAAATTCTTCTATGGGTTGAACTTCGAGTTCAGCGTGAACGCGCTCTATTGGGAGTCCCGGCGCATCACGTCCGAGTTCCGGCCGATCGTGGGATTGCATCTGCATCATTGGGATCTGATCTACAATCCGATTCTCGACACGGACTACACGGGCGGCGTGAAAGGCCTCGAGTTCAATCCGGGAGGCCGAATCGCTTACAATTTGAACCGGACGTGGGCCGTCGCCGCGGAGCAATATGACGGCTTCGGTCCTCTGCGAGGCTTTGTTCCCCACAACCAGCAATTTCACGAAACATGGGCTGTTCTCGATCGCAAAGGTGGCTTCGTTGACGTCGAAACTGGCGTTGGTGTGGGCTGGAGCGCCGGAGCCGACCGGCTAACGCTAAAGCTGATGCTCTCCCGCGACCTCAATCCTCACTCGGCGCATTGAGAACAAATTGTTTTCTTGCGAGCTTCCCACACACCCGCAAGACGCCTCGCGTTCGCGCGCCGCAGCGAAGGTCCAAGCAGCTCGACAGACCGGATGAGCCCGGATAATCGTAAGTCTCCATGGATGGAAGCCTTAAGGTCTTTCGAAGCATCAAAATCTGCGCAAATTGCCCCTCCGATTGAAACATTTGCAGGGGCAAGTTCGTTTCTATTTCAGAAGTTTGCGAGGGGGCTCCATGGAAAATTTCTGGAAGGACTTGCGGTACGCCTTTCGGATGCTGCTAAAGAGCCCTGGTTTCACGGTCATCGCGATGCTCGCGCTTGGGCTCGGCATCGGCGCAAACACGGCCATCTTCAGCGTTTTCAATGGCGTTCTTTGGCGCCCGCTTCCGGTAAAAGACCCTCAGCAGCTCGTTGTTCTCGTCTCCAAAAATCGCAACTTGGATTTTCCTCTTAACCTTTCCTACCCCGACTTTCAGGATTATCGCCAGCTCAAAGCGGTCTTCTCCGGTCTCGTGGCGTACACGCCGAATCCGGTCAATTTAGGCGTCGAGGGCCGCCCCGAGCGTGCTTGGGCTGAGATGGTTAGCGGCAACTACTTCTCCATGCTTGGCCTCGAAGCAGTCCGCGGACGCACATTCGCTCCCGACGAGGGATGGGTGCCCGGCAAAGATCCGCTCATGGTTCTGAGCTACAAATTCTGGCAAAAGCGTTTCGGCGGCAATCCTGCCATCATCGGCCAGATCGTCCAGGTGAATCAGCAATCGTTCACCATTATTGGCATCGCTCCAGAGAACTATCGCGGCGCTTACTACTTCCTCGAGCCGGATTTCTACATTCCGCTCACAACGGTGGGCCTTCTCGATCCGACTCAGTCGGATGTCCTCACCAATCGCAGTGCCTCTTTCCTCCGCGTCCTGGGCCGTCTTCAGCCCGGCGTCACTCCTGCGCAGGCCATGGCTGCGGCCCAGCCGCTCGACCATCGCCTCGAGCATGATTTTCCTGACTCACACAAGGACTCATCGCTTCTCGTTATCCCGGAACTCAAAGCCCGTCCTGAGCCCGGCTTAGTCGCAGGTTTCATGTCCACGGCTGCTCTCATCTTTATGTGCCTCGTCGGACTCGTTCTGCTTATCGCCTGCGCAAACGTCGCCAATTTGATTCTTGCGCGTGCCAACGCACGCCGAAAAGAATTCGCAACGCGCACCGCGCTCGGAGCGAGCCGCGGACGCATGGTCCGCCAGCTTTTGACGGAGAGCGTTCTTCTTTCCGCCTTCGGCGGAATCCTCGGCCTGCTGATTGCGCGCTGGGCCTCTTTGGGGCTGATGTCCATTCACATTCCCACCGACATTCCTCTGCGTTTGTTCGATCTGCGCATGGACTGGCGAATCTTCGGTTTCACATTCTTGGCCGCCTTGATCACCGGGATGATCGCCGGCATCGTCCCTTCGCTTCAGGCCTCCCGCGCGGATATCGCTGAGACTCTCAAGGCCGGCGGGCGTTCGGGTGGCGCGTCCGCGGGCCGGCATCTTTTTCGCAACGGTCTCGTGGTTGCCCAAGTCGCGGTTTCTTTGCTTCTTTTGGCGTGTGCTGGATTTTTCATCCGCAGCCTTCAAAATTCGTCTCACGTCGACATGGGTTTTCGCGTCGATCACACCCTGATGATGACCGTGGACCTTGGCCTGCAACGCTATACCGAACAGCGCGGCCAACAATTCTACAAACAGCTCACCGAGCGCGTGGGTTCTCTTCCCGGCGTTCGCGACGCCGCTGTCTCCGCCTACATTCCCATGGGTTACGAAAATTCCCTCGTTAATATTTTTCCCGAGGGGCAGGTCATCGACGACAAATCGAAAACCGAAACCGCCTTCGACGACGAAGTCCAGCCTAGCTATTTCCGCGCCGTTGGCACGCCCGTAATAGAAGGCCGCGAATTTACCGAGGCCGACTCTGCGACTGCGCAGAACGTCGCCATCATCAACGACACATTTGCCAAGAAAATCTGGCCCGGCCAGGATCCCATCGGCAAAACGTTTCGCACCAAAAAGGATGGCCCTCCCATCCAAGTTGTTGGCCTGACCCACACCGGCAAATATCTTTTTCTTTACGAAACTCCGCAGCTTTACGTCTATTTTCCGCTCGCTCAGCGCTACGAGTCGGGTGCGAGCCTGTTCGTTCACACTGCCGGAGACCCCGAGCAGATTCTCCCCGCCGTCCGCGATCAGATTCGGCAACTCGACGCTGGTCTGCCTGTTTTCTCGGTCAATACCATGGAAGCCCACGTCGAGTACGGGAAGCCGCTTCTGCCTGCGCGTCTCGGCGCCATGCTTGTCGGCGCTTTTGGCGTTCTCGGTTTGGTGCTGGCTTCGGTCGGAGTCTACGGCGTCGTTTCTTATTCCGTCAGCCAGCGCACGCAGGAAATTGGCATTCGCACGGCACTGGGCGCGCAACGGTCGGCCGTGTTGGGCATGGTCCTGAAGCAGGGAATGAACATGGCGCTGATTGGGACAGGTGTGGGAGTCGTCCTATCGTTCTTGCTCTTCCGCGGCTTGGGTTCCTTGCTCTATGGGGTTAAATCCACCGACTTACTCACTCTCTCGGCCGTCTCGGCGATTCTCCTGTTTGTGGCGTTTGTTGCGAGTTACGTTCCTGCTTTTCGCGCCACTCGCGTCGATCCTGTCGTCGCGCTTCGCGAGCAATGAGCTAGACTCAGAGTAAAGGTTGTTGAATAAAGATCACGCGGGTGAGCTTAGAATTGCCGAGAAGCTATTTCGCGTCGACATCATCCTTGAGCTTTTCGTACGTTGCGGCGCTCAAAATCCTTTTGCTCACTAGGTCGTGCGGGTCCTTATAGGGGCGGCCTGCAATAATGCGCCTTGCTTCGCGTTTGCCAACACCGGGCAAGCCCGTTAAGTCTTCTTCGCTCGCGGAATTCAGATCCACCAACTGCTTCCCGGCGCTTTCCCAGCCTTCTTTCGCGCCTTCCACGGCGGCCTTTACGGCTTTGGTGGCTTCTTCGACAGCGGGCTTGGCTTGCGCCGCGGCTTTTGCCGCCTCATCGCGAATTTCCTTGTTGCGCTCGGCGGAGTTGTCGCTGCAACCTGCCCCGCTTAGCGCCAAGACCACAGTCGCCGTGAATGCCAGTCCCGATATTACAAGCCATCGCCGCATGCGGATCACCTCATTGTTGCTTTCTACTATCCTCTCCGTCTTCCGGGCCTCGCGTCTATCCAAATTTGAGCACGTCCCGCCTTCCACCCATCTCCTTCAGTTCTTTGCTGCACTTATTTGTCTTTCTTGAGGAACGTGCCCCGCTCCAGATCCTTGAACGCTTGCTGGAGCTGCTCCTGCGTGTTCATCACAATGGGTCCGTACCACGCGACTGGCTCTTCGAGCGGCTTTCCAGACACGAGCAGGAACCGGATGCCCTCGTCGCCTGCCTGCACGATAACCTCGTCACCGCGATCGAACAGGACAAGAGAGCGGTTGTCGGCAGCGACGGGAGGCGTGGTGTCCAGCCAACCGACCGATTCCGTCGGCACGGCCAGCGGCTCGGAAGCGTTGCAAAATTTTCCTGAGCCTGCGAAGACATACGCGAACGCATGACGCGTCGTCCCCACGGGAAGAGTTTTCCTCCGGCCCGGCGCTACGGACACATCCAAATAAGTCGGCTCGGCCGCAATTCCATCGACTGGACCGGTTTTGCCCCAGAAATTTCCGCAGACCACGCGCACATGCGTGCCGTCGTCGTCCTTAATTTCGGGGATTTCTCCCGACTTCACTTCCTGATATCTCGGAGCAGTCATCTTTAGAGAGGCCGGCAAGTTCGCCCACAGCTGAAAGCCGTGCATACGGCCGGCGTGATCGCCCTTCGGCATTTCCTGGTGAATGATGCCGCTGCCTGCCGTCATCCACTGGACGTCGCCCGAGGCGATTTCGCCCTGGTTGCCCATGCTATCCCCGTGAGCGACGGTTCCCGCCAAAACATAGGTGATGGTCTCGATCCCTCGGTGAGGATGCCAGGGGAAGCCCGCCAGATAATCTTCCGGAACATCGTTGCGAAAATCGTCCAGGAGCAGGAACGGATCAAAGTCCGTGGTATTGCCAAAGCCAAAGGCGCGGCGCAGATGCACTCCTGCGCCTTCGACGGTAGGCTTCGCCTTCACGAGCCTTTTCACTGGCCGGATTGACATTTGTTCCTCCCAAAGAGGGCACGATAGATCGTGCCCCTACAACGCTGCTGTGTGTGTCATGCTTTCGATGCTTTCAGCTGTCGCCATAGACTGGAATACTTGCGCCGGAAATCAATTTTGCTTCGTCGCTGCATAAAAACAAAATTACCTGCGCGATTTCTTCGGGCTTTGGCCACGCGGCAAATTTTGCTTTGGGCATGGCTTTGCGATTCGCGGGAGTATCGATGATGCTCGGCAGGATCGAGTTGGCGCGGACGCCTGTCCCTTTCAAGTCCGCCGCGAGGCAATCGATCATCGCCACTGCCGCGGCTTTCGAGGCCGCATAGGCCGCCGCTCCTGCCGCGTGGTCCACCGCTGCTTTGGAGGCCACGTTCACGATCGAGCCAGCGCCTTGTTTGACCATAACCCGCGCCGCCGCGCGCGCCAGGACAAATCCTGCACGCAGATTCAGCGTGAGTTGCTGTTCAAAAATTTTCGCCTCCAACTCCCATAATTTTACTCCACCGGCATAGCCTCCGACGGCGTTCACCAAACAATCCAGCCGTCCGTGGCGCGCGACAATTCCGTCAATCAATTTCGTCACGGCGGCTTCGTCCGTCACGTCCACGTTGAATCCATCCAGCGACGCGCCATCCGCGGCCACCAGCTTCGCGCTGGCCGCTTTCTTCAATTCGTCCAAATCTCCTGGACGCTGAAAAGTAACAATGACTCGCGCGCCCTCCTGCACAAAGGCCAGACTCACCGCCCGTCCCAACCCGCCCGTGCCGCCCGCCACCAGAGCTACTCTGCCAGCCATGCTGCTCTCCGATCTCTGCTAATCCACGCATCTTGGCACAGCCCTCGAGCGGACTCAACTCAACTCCTTCCAGTGATCGCGATGTCTGCCTCGTTTCGGTTGTCGGGAGTGACCCCCTCCCCCTTTTTTTATAAGTGCGCATTCTAAAGAGTTTTATGTCCTGTGTTTTGGAACTGCGCATTCTAAACGAGTTAGAAGGACATTTCGTGAAAGTGTGGATTCTAAAAGAGTTAGAGAAAGAATGACAGAGAACGAGAGGAGAGCGTTGGAACTGAATGAGCATGTAGACAAAGCCGGGCGTAGCGACGGGGCGGAGGAGAAGGTAGCGTGCGCGAAACATGGCAGATGAGAGAATTCTTTTGGCAAGTTGTCAGTCAAAGTTGTTGTTTCCTCGGTAGGTCATTCGAATGGAGAGCTGGGATTCAAACGATACCAGCGGAAGTCGAGGGATTTCATGGAGTTGAGCGTGGGTTAATTGGTTTGCTATGGCTGTTGAAATCTGTGGACAACGGAACGGCCTCGCACCGAAAACCCACGCGCGGAGTACTCGATTCAGCTTTGCCCAATCAATGCCTGGGCCACGGGCCAAACCCTGGAAGTTTTAGTGTGGCTTGCCTTCCGGATGGGGTTGTGATCTTGGAGTTTGGCGTTGTTGAGACGAGCGCATTTGCTGGGCGTGTCTTTGCTGGAGCTGGCGTGTTTGCTGCTGTTGGCGCTGCTGCATTTGTTGATGCTGGGCATTGCTGGCGCGCTGTTGTTGGGCCTGCTGGCGTTCTCTATTTTGTCGCTGTTGAAGGGTTTGGTGTTCGCGCGCCTGCTGAGCCATCAACTGGTTGCGCTGTTGCTGATATCGACTGTTTCCTGCGGTGGTGCTTCTGCCCGGGGCTTCGGATCGGTGAGACGCTGGAACATATCTTCCGGGTTGGTGGGAATTCTGGCGAGCGGACGGATTTGCCCGGCGTGCGGCATTGTTTGCTTGCCTCGCCGACGGCGTGTGAACTGCTCCCGGGACACTCGTTCTCATGACACCGCTGCCGCTGAATTCTCCTGGCCTGCGGGTCGCTGCAATTGGAGGAGCGCCGTGGTTCACGGACGCGCGAAATTGTCGGTTTGACCTGGCGTAAGCAAGCTGCCTCGTTTGGGCTGCGACTGGCCCAATGTGGCGCATGCGAAGCGCGGATTGTTCCTGAACTGTCGGACGGGCGTTCACGCCGCCTCTGCCGCCATTGAAGCTGACGCGGCTGACGGAACGGAATTCGTTATTCACTCTTTGGTTGTACACGTTGTGGACGAAGCTCACATTCACGTTGGTCACAGCGCGGTTATAGAAGAAGTGATCGTGATCCCAGTGTCCGCCGTAATAGCCACGGCCGAAATAACCGAAACCATAATCAATTCCGCCATAGAAGCCGACCACTGGACCCCAATAGCCTGCGGTGAAGAAATAGCCATCCGGGCCCCATCCCCAGTAGCCGGGAGTCCAAAGCAATCCAGGTTGCGGCGCGAGGACCCACGTGCCGGGAACCCAATAGTAGTCGGCGACATTGGGATCCCAGGCCCAATAGCCTGGCGTCCAAATGTAATTGTCGCCGGGGCAGACCGGCTGGGCATACACCGGTAACCCCGGAGGCGCAAAGTTAACGAAGACTCCGACGGCGACGTGCGCGGACGCGGGGTTGGGCGTCAGGAAAAGAGTTGTCCCGATCATCAAAGCCGCCGCTAACAGACGAATGCAACACGAAGAAAGTTTGTTCATGAGATCTCTCTTTCCGCGATTATTTCAAGTGAAGTTTCAATCGCTTTCTTGGGAAGCGGTATGTTAGCTGGCTGGGGAGGATTCAATGGGCCATTGGGCCAGGCTGATTGCCTTGGCTAGTCCCAGTTGCGCATTGACGTTCCGTGGAACGTCGAACTTATTTCTTACGTTTAGTTAGATTCAATTCGCCGCCACAGGGATGCAGGTCTCACTGTATTTTTAAAAGTTTTCTATCGCGCGTATCGTGGCTCGGCTTTGCTGTTTTTCCACTCATCGATTTCAGCAAGCGCGGGCTGACTCGCCGTGGCGCGCATGATTCTTACACTTCAAAAAACTGGGAGTAAGATAGTTTTGCAGAGGAACTCAATAGAGGAATCGTGCTGCAAGAAGGAGCTGCGCGGTTTCGATCCTGGGGCCAACCACGCGGAGCGGTGTTCCCGTGCGAGGCGTAGCGCGCTGAGTTGAACTGGAAAGCCAAACTCGTTATCGCTGTGCTCGTTCTATGGGTGCCTGTCACGGCCGGCTGGCAGATCGGTTCCGGCGAGATCGCCAACCTGGAACTGCATGCGGACTTGCGAGATATCGCGTCTCAGCTTGGTCCGCGAGTGGGGCTGTATTCGTTCAGCAAGGATGAAGATATTCGCAAGGCGGTGATTCACGCAGCGGCACGCTACGATATCCAACTTAAACCCGAGCAGATCACTGTGAAGCACTCGAGCGACAACAAGATTTCCGACCTTTACCTCGCCGTGGACTATAAAACCCCGATAAAGATTCCGGGCTACACTTTCGCCCTACACTTCACGGCATCCACCGAAAAATAGCAGGTCCGGCCCAACTGTTAATGGGGCGAGTATGCATTCATCGGCGATCGCGCAGACAGGCGTCTTTCATGGCTAGGCGAGTCGACGAGAAGGCCACGACGAAGCAACTGTCAATGGCTGAGAACAGCTATCGCGGACTCAAATTTCGAGGATTACGGGGAGGATCAGGGGGCGCTTGGAGGTTTGCTTGTTGATGTAGCGCTTTAGGTCGACGCGGATTTTTTCCTTGATGACGCCCCAATCGGATTTTTCTTCGGCATTGGATTGCTCGACGGTTTTGATGATGACTTCGCGGGCGCCAGCCATCAGTTCGTGGCCGTTGTCGCTGAACATGCCGCGAGTAACGATTTCGGGAAGGGATTCCATTTTCCCGGTGTGCTTATCGATGGCGATGATGGGGACGACGACGCCGTCTTCGGAGAGATGCTTGCGATCACGGATCACCACTTCTTCGATTTCCTCGAGGGAGCCGGAATCGACGCAGACGCGGCCCGCGGTGACGGGATCGCGGCGGCGAACGCCATCGTGGGTGAACTCGATGGACTTGCCGTTTTCGAGAAGGAGAATTTCTCCAGAGACGCAGCCGAGTTGATGGGCTAAAGCGGCGTGACGGAAAAGATGGCGATACTCGCCGTGAACGGGAATGAAATACTTCGGCTTGACGAGTTGCAGAACCAGTTTTTGTTCTTCCTGGCTGGCGTGGCCGGAAACGTGAATGGTGCCGGCGGAATTGTCGTAATAGACGAGAGCGCGGCGGCGGAACATGTGGTCGAGCATGCGGAAGATGGCTTTTTCGTTTCCAGGAATGATGCGCGCGGAAAGGATAACGCTGTCGTTTTCGTCGACGGTAACGAAGCGATGATTGTCGACGGCGATGCGCGAAAGGGAAGACATCGGTTCGGCCTGGCTGCCGCTGGCAAGAATGACGATGCGCTTGGGATCAAAATTGCGAATGTCCTGAGGGCGAACAACCATGCCGTCGGGGATGCGCAAATAATTCATGGAGTGCGCGATCTCGACGTTATCGACCATGCTTCGGCCGACGAAAGCAACTTTGCGACCAACGCGTCCGGCGATGTCGATGACTTGCTGGATGCGGTGAATGGATGAGGCAAAACAGGAAAGAATAACGCGGCGCGGTGCGGAGCGGCAGAGCTCTTCGATGCGCGGGACGATGGCGCGCTCGGAAGGAGTGAAGCCGGGGCGCTCGACGTTGGTGGAGTCGCTGAAAAGGGCGAGGACGCCTTCAGCGCCGTAACGGGCGAAGGTGTGGAGATCGAAGGGGGCGCCGTCGACAGGAGTTTGATCGATCTTGAAGTCGCCGGTGTGAATGATGACGCCGACGGGGGTACGCACGGCGAGCGCGACACAATCGATGGTGCTGTGCGTGACGGGAATGAACTCGATTTCAAACGGTCCGATTTCAACGAGGCGACCGGGGAGAACTTCGCGGAGGGTGGTGGAGTCGAGCAGGCCGGCTTCTTCAAGGCGTTTTTTGACGAGCGCGAGAGTGAAGCGCGTGCCATAAACGGGGACGTTTAGATCGCGAAGAATGTAGGCGAGGGCACCGATGTGATCTTCGTGGCCGTGAGTGAGGACAATGGCGCGAACGTGCTGGCGGTTTTGCTTGAGGTAGGTGATATCGGGGATGACGAGGTCGACGCCGAGGAGTTCGGATTCGGGGAACATCATACCGGCGTCGATAACGAGAATGTCGTCACCGAGACGAAGGACCATCATGTTCATTCCGAATTCGCCGAGACCGCCGAGGGGGATGGCCGTGAGGGACTGCGTGGACTTACTCAAAAAGTTTTATCTCCATCTTGCGCAGGAATGCTTATTGCAATGTGTACATCTGAATCGTATCACAGTGGAGCGCTGCGCGGAGTGCGTGGCTAGCGATCGCTGGGGCTGAAGAGATGCGCGATGAAGACGAGGAGGACGGCGCCGAGCGTGGCAGCGGCCAGGGAATAGAGGAAGCCGCCGCCGTAAATTTTGAGTCTCATGAAAATCCATCCGCCGATGAAGGAGCCGACGATGCCAAGAATAATGTCGGCAATGCAACCGAAGCCGCGGCCGCGAGAAATTTTTCCGGCGATCCAACCGGCGATCAGGCCGACGATGATCCAGCCCCAAAAGCCGCTGGGGAAGTAAATTGCGACACCACGCGTGTCGAAGAACACATTTAAGAAAATGGCGGACGTGATGGCGGACATGCAGCCTCCAGAGAATTGTTTTGACGCTACTGGGCTCGCGATGGCTAGGAGTTTAGCAGAGAGGTTGGCGTTGCGTCATGCGAGGGAGTGGATTTGCTAAGTGGACGCAGGCTGCTGCTGGGTCATGCAGTGGAGAGTGCCGAGGCCGAGGACGAGGTCGCGGCAGGCCATGCCGACGATTTCGCGATTGGGGAAGAGTTTGGCGAGAGTGTCTAGGGCGACGCGGTCCATGGGATCGTTGAAGGTGGGGACGATGACGATTTTGTTGGCGATGTAGAAATTGGCATAGCTGGCGGGGAGTCGCTGGCCATCGAAATAGACGGGGGCGGGCATGGGGAGAGTTTCGACGCGTAGGGGATGGCCGTCCTGATCGTGCATATTTTTTAGGAGCGAGAGATTTTCCTGGAGCGGGGCAAAGTTGGCGTCGTTCGGATTTTCTTCGACGACGGTTACGACCGTTGAAGGATCGACGAATCTGGCGAGATCATCGACGTGGCCGTGCGTATCGTCGCCGGCGATACCGCTTTTTAGCCAGAGGACGTTGGTTATGCCGAGATAGTTTTTGAAGAGTTCAGCGTAGTCTTCACGGGTGAAGCCGGGATTGCGCTCTTGCGTTTTGCTGAGGAGACATTCTTCGGTGGTGAGAAGCGTGCCGCGCCCGTTGACGTCGATGCTGCCGCCCTCGAGGACTACGCGGCGAGTTTTGTGGATTGGCTGCCAGAGGCGGCGATTTAGTTTTTTGTTTGCTTTGGCGACGACTTGCGCGTCTTTTTTGTGATTGCCGTATTTAGCCCAGCCGTTGAAGAGCCAGTTGGTATAGGCGACTTCGCCGGAGGAATTTTTGACGCAGATGGGGCCGGAGTCGCGCATCCAGCCGCGATCGGTGGGAATGCGGAAGAAGTCCACGGTCGAGAGATTGGCACCGGATTTTTTTAGGATAGTGCGGATGCGGGATTCGGCATCACGATTTTCGACTAGGAGGTAGACGCGCTCGACTTGGGATAGATGGCGGACGATTTCGGCGAAGGCCCAAGGAATGGGAGCAAATTTGCCGGGCCAGTCCGTGAGTTCGTGGGGCCAGCCGAGCCAGGTGGCTTCGTGAGGGTCCCATTCGGCGGGCATTCGAAAACCGAGTGAATTAGGCGTTCGATTGGGAGATGAAGGAGTCATTCGGTAGCCAAGGGATTTTTCCTACCCCTTTTCGGCAGCCTCGTCGTGAAACACTTTGGCGCCTGATACTTCCAACAGCGCCTCTCTTCCTTTGTAGTCGGGATGGCTAGGAAAGCCAAGTACCCGGCAGCGAAAGTAACGAAAGTCCATGATAGGGATTTGACCGAAATCGAAATAGTCAACGAATTCCAGTGCGATATCGTCCGGTCCGACAACCATATCCTTTTCTTGATCCCAGTACCCGCCCTGTTCAGTCAACCGCCTGATCAGAATCAACGACCTCTCCGTTGGAACGACCTCCAGAGCAGGTGGAGGTATATCCTGGCCCTTAGCCTCTCCCTCATAGGAGAGTTCGCTGAGGACAATTGAATCGAATAACAATTCTCGAATCTGCTCAAAAACGTCCAAAGCATCGCCAATGTCTTTCCGTTTAGAGAAATAGACGTTCCACAGGTTCCGCGAACACTCTCGATAGGTGCTCATCAGTTCGGTGATATCTCTCATGGCCATTGTGGGGCGCCTGGACTCCATGAAATCATTCGCCGAGCCAGCGGTTGAGGATGGGTTGGTAGGCGTCGATGCGGCGGTCGCGGAGGAAGGGCCAGTTGCGGCGGGTTTCTTCGCTCTTGGCGGGGTCGCATTCGACGACCAGGATTTCTTCTTTGTCGTTCGAGGCTTCGGAGAGGATGCGGCCGAAGGGATCGGCGACGAAGGAGTTGCCCCAGAATTCGAGGCCAGCGTCTCCCTTTTCCGGTTGGCCTTCGTAGCCGACGCGATTGACCACCGCGACGTAAACGCCGTTGGCGATGGCGTGGGCGCGCTGGATGGTGCGCCAGGCGTCGAGTTGAGCAGCGCCGAATTGAGCTTTTTCGTGGGGATGCCAGCCGATGCTGGTGGGATAGAAAATGACTTGCGCGCCTTGCAGAGCGGTGAGGCGCGAGCCTTCCGGATACCATTGATCCCAGCAAATTTGAATGCCGATGCGGCCATAAGCGGTGTCGAAATTCGGAAAGCCGAGATCGCCGGGCGTGAAATAAAATTTTTCGTAATAGAGCGGATCGTCGGGGATATGCATTTTGCGGTATTTGCCGAGGAGCGAGCCGTCGGCGTCGAGGACGGCGCAGGTGTTGTGGTAAATGCCGGCGGCGCGGCGTTCGAACAAAGAAACGACAAGGACCACTTTTCTTTCCTTGGCGATTTTTGCAAGCGCGTTGGTGGCGGGGCCGGGAATCGGTTCGGCAAGATTGAAGAGATCGGGGTCTTCGGTGCGGCAAAAGTATTCGCCGCGAAAAAGTTCGTCCATGCAGACGATTTGCGCGCCGCGCGAAGAGGCTTCGCGGATTTTCTCGATGGCGCGCGAGAGATTTTCTTCGGGATTGGCGGTGCTGCGCATCTGCACGAGGCCAATTGTGAATTTGTTTGCCATGAAAATTAGTTTATCATGCTCATAGAAAAGTGTTTGAAGTTGCGTTTTGTACTTTCCTTCGGGGCGCATTTGTAATATCAATCGTTACGAAATTCGACTTTCGCGGCGTGGTGTGAACTTCTGAAACGAAACCGCAACAAAGATCGGGGAGAAGAGATGGCAAAGCGGGAAGAAAAGACGGTCACGGGGCGCGTGCTGCACGATCCAGTGAAGGATAAGTTGCGGCCGATGTTTCCGATTGACCTCTCGAAATGCCGCACCATCGACGAATTAGTGCGCGCGATGGGGGACACGGCGTTCACCGGCCGGCAAATCGGCGACGCGGCTGACGTGCTGGAAACGATGGCGCGAGACAAAGAATGTTTTGGAGTGCTGACGCTTTCCGGCGCGCTGACTGTTGCGAAGATGGGATTGATTTTCTGCGATTTGATTGAGAGCGGGATTATAAAAGCTATTGTTTCGACCGGAGCGTTGATGGCGCACGGACTGGTGGAAGCGACCGGGCACTCCCATTTCCGGTACGACCCCAGCAAAATGGACGACAAGACGCTTTTCGAGGCGGGATACAACCGCGTATACGATTCGCTCGAGCCGGAAGTGAATCTGGACGCCGTGGAAGAAATGATGGATCACATTCTTGGCGAATGGGACGCCGAGGAAGTGGTGAGCAGCTGGAAACTGCACCATCGCATCGGAGAGGAGCTGCACAAGCACGCGGCAGGGCGGGGAATTTTAAAGTCCGCTTACGAGCACAACGTCCCGGTGTTCGTCCCGGCGTTCAGCGACTCCGAACTAGGAATCGACTTTGCGCTGCAAAAATTGGCGCGGCTGAGAGAAAAGCGGCCGGTGTTGTGTTTCGACATGTTCGAGGATTTCGAGAAATTTGCGGACATGATGCTGGCCACAAAACGAATGGGAATTTTCACCGTCGGCGGAGGTGTGCCACGGAATTGGACGCAGCAGTTTGGCGTGTATGCGGAGCTGCTGGCGCGGCGCGGTTACAAGAAGATTCCGCTGAAGAGGTACAACTACGGAGTGCGGATTTGTCCTGAGCCGGTGCATTGGGGCGGGTTGAGCGGGAGCACGTATACGGAAGCGGTGTCCTGGGGCAAGTTTGTGCCGCCGGAAGAGGGCGGGAAATTCGCGGAAGTGTTTGATGACGCGACGGTGGCGCTGCCGCTGATCGTTGGCGCCGTATTGAATAGGATTGGGTATTTCAAGGGCGAGAAGTAGTGAAACCGCTTTGATGCGTGGTCCATGGGGCGTCGGGTCGCGAGAGTTGATCAGGCAGAGGTGAAAAATGGCAAAGGCGGGAACGGCGGAGAGCAAATCCTCGTATGACGTGCATCCCGGCGTAGCGATGGTGCAGAAGTGGGTTGGGGAATTGAAGGAGAAGACAGGACGGTCGCTGGAAGAATGGATTGGGCTGGCGAAGAAGGAAGGGCCTAAGGAGGATAAGGCCAGGCGCGAATGGTTGAAGACAAAACACAAGTTGGGGACGAACAGCGCCTGGTGGATTTCGGAGCGGATCGATGGAAAGGGCGGGGAGGAAGATTCGCCTGAGGCGTACTTGAAGACGGCGGTGGTGTACGTCGAAGAGCAGTACGCGGGGGCGAAGGAGAAGCTGCGGCCGATTTATGTGGAATTGCTTCAGCTGGGGAAATCCCTGGGCGCGGATGTGAGAGCGTGTCCTTGCAAGACGATGGTGCCGCTGTATCGAGAGCATGTCTTCGCGCAGATTAAACCTGCGACGAATGCGCGGATCGATTTGGGATTTGCGCTGGCGCATTACAAGGGAAAATTGCCAAAGAGATTGATCGATACGGGCGGGTTGGCGAAGAAGGACCGGATTACGCATAGGATTCCCATCGAATCGGTGGACGAAATCGATGCCGAAGTGAAAAAGTGGCTGAAGACGGCGTACGAGTTGGATGGGAAAGAGGAAGCAAAGAAGTGAGGACGCAGAGAAATAAGGAGAAAAGAAAGAAAAAGATTTTACACAGAGTGCTCAGAGAACGCAGAGGGCACAGAGGAGAAAAAGGACAGCGATTTCGGGAATTAGCCTGTGAGGGGATTGAAGAGTGAAAAGGCTCTAGTCGTCTTCGCCGATGAGGATGGCGGCGCCGAGGACGGTGGTCCAGAGGCCGCGCTTGTCGCCGACGGCGGATTGCGTGACGTTCATGGTGCGGACGATCTTGTTGGAGATGCGGTAGACCTCTTTTTTCTCGTCGAAGCTGAGATCCGGATCAAATTCCACGTTGAGAGTGGTGGCGAGCATTTCCGCGGCGAGTTCTTCGGCGTATTCGCCGGCGACTTCCTCGGTTTCGCCGAAGGAATGGTGCTCGGAAAGGTAGCCGTACATCAATTTGTCACTCGGAAGCGCGAGGCCGATGCTGGCGGCGATGAGGCGGTGGGCTTCCTTGGTGGAATTCTCGCTGATGACGGTGAAAGCCACCTGGCCAGGCTTGATGTGCTTCAAGCCTTCGCTGCGGGAAATCAATTTACAGTTCGGCGGAAAAATCGAGGAGACGCGTACGATGTTGCATGCGGCGATGCCCGCATTGCGCAGGGCGAGCTCAAAGCTCGAAAGTCTTTCGCGATGTTTACCGACGCCTTTGGTGAGGAAGATCTTCTTAGCGACGAACGCCATGGTGCCGGGTTAGGGCGCCTCCGTGAGTGGGCTAACCACAGAAAAATTTCTGCTGTGAAAAAATAACAAGAAGGTATTGCAGTGTCAAACGAATTCGGGGCTGTTTCGACGACGGCAGGAGGAAAGATGAATAAATTGTGACGAGAAGGCTAGGGCGCGCTCACGAATCGCCGACGATGCATTGGAGAAGCTTGCCAAGGGGCTTACAGAGAGCAAGGATTTTGCCCAGATCGTCGGCGGTGAAGTCTGGACCGGCGGACTTGGCATCGGGTCCTTTGCGGCTGACTTGAATAACGCCGACGACTTTTTCGCCGGAGAGAATTGGAGCACTGATCATCTTCTGGATTAGCTCGGAGCTTTCGCCCCCGACTTTTGCGCCCTCGAAAACGGTGGCATGACGGACGGTGGCGAAGTCGTTGATGATGTCCGGGCGGCTTTCGCGTGCGGTGCGTGCTGCGACGGCAGAGGTGCTGGAAAGCGGAATAAACCCGATTTGTTTGAGCGACTCTGGGACGAGGAAGTGCAGATGACGCCAGCGGCTGGAAACGCCCATGAGGGCGATCTCATCGGGCTTCACGCCGAGATTTTTCGCGATGCGTTCGGCGATGCTGGGCAGGGAGACTTGGGACGTGGCGCTGGCGTCCGATTCCAGAACGGTGGCAATGCGCTCGAGTTCCGTAGCGAGGCTGAGGTTTGTAGTCATACGCTATTCGTTGGGCACGCGGAGGCTGCCTGGCGGGAAGGGCCGGGCGGATACCATCCATCGTCATCTCATTTAAGCGAGAAAGGGCGCGCGGCGCAACGATTTTTCGCGTGCCGCGTGTCCGGGAGACGAATAGGCTAGCTTGCATCGCTCATTTCAACTCCCTATACTGAACGGGCCGCGAGACTCCAGCGCCCTTCAGCAATTCATGCGGCGGAGAGGGCATGTCCGCAACGGCAACCCGGCCTGAAACCGATTATTTTCTTCGCAAACTGCATTCCTTAACCGGCATTATCCCCGTTGGCGCATTTCTAGCGGAACATTTCTGGTCGAATAGTTATGCGCTGGTGGGCGTGGCGCAATACGACGCGAAATCCCAAGAACTGCAGATGATTCCGTTCCGCGTCGCGGTGGAATGGCTGTTCATTTTCTTGCCGCTGCTCTATCACGGCGGATATGGGATTTATATTTGGCTGCGGGGGAAGAGCAATGTGTCGACGTACCCGTGGGTAGGGAATTGGCTGTATACCGCGCAGCGCTATACGGGGTTGATTGCGTTTGCGTATATCGGATGGCATTTGTATACGGAGAGGTGGCTGACGCATGGGAGGTCAACCTACGCGGATGTGGAAGAGTTGGTGCAGAATCCGTATGCGTTGACGTTTATGTTCGTCGGGGTGCTGGCATCGTCGTTTCATCTGGGAGCGGGGATCTGGAATTTTCTGTGTAAGTGGGGATTGGCGGCTACGGTGAAGGCCCAGCGCGCCGCGTGGGCGCTTGGGGCGGTGGTGGGATTGACGTTTAGCGTGGTTGGCGTTCTGATTGTGCTGAGTTTTTGGTTGAACTGGCACCCGTTTGACTTCTACTTGAAATGAGACAACCGAAAATCATTGTGGTGGGCGGAGGTCTGGCCGGCCTGATGGCGACGATTCGCGTCGCGGAGGCGGGCGTGCCGGTCGACTTGTTTTCGATTGTGCCCGTGAAGCGGTCGCATTCTGTGTGTGCGCAGGGCGGGATCAACGCGGCAAAGAATCAGAAGGGTGAGGGCGACACGACCTGGAAGCACTTTGACGACACGATTTATGGCGGGGATTTTCTGGCGAATCAGCCGCTCGTAAAAAGAATGTGCGAAGCGGGTCCTGGGATCATTGATTTGTTGGATCGTATGGGCGTGATGTTCAATCGCACGCCGGAAGGATTGCTGGATTACCGGAGATTTGGCGGCACGCTGTATCACCGCACGGCGTTTGCAGGAGCGACGACGGGGCAGCAATTGCTCTACGCGCTGGATGAACAGGTGCGGAGGCACGAGACAGAGGACCTGGTAAAGAAACATGAGGGCCAGGCATTTTTGTCGGCGGTGATTGACGAGGGAGGCGTGTGCCGCGGGATTTGCGCCATGGATCTCCGAAGCATGGAAGTGAAGACCTATTCGGCGGACGCGGTGATTTTCTGCACGGGCGGGATCGGCGCGATTTTTGGACGGTCCACGAATTCAGTCGTCTGCACGGGTTCGGCGCAGTCGGCGCTGTTTCAGCAGGGAGTTGACTACGCAAACGGGGAATTCATTCAGGTACATCCAACGGCCATCCCCGGCGAGGACAAGCTGCGGTTGATGAGCGAATCGGCGCGCGGAGAAGGCGGCCGGGTGTGGGTGCCGAAAAATCCCGGGGACATGCGCCCGGCGCGAAGCATCCCGGAAGGGGAACGATTCTATTTTCTTGAGGAGTGGTATCCGAAGTACGGCAATCTTGTGCCGCGGGACATCGCCACGCGAGCGATTCACCGCATCGTCTATAAGGAAAAACTCGGGATAAGGGGACAGGCGGCGGTGTACCTGGACGTCACGCATATTCCGCGAGAGACGCTGGATCGAAAACTGGAAGGCATCCTGGAGATTTATGAGAAGTTTCTTGGCGTGGACCCGCATGAAGAGCCGATGAAAGTTTTTCCCGCGATGCACTATACGATGGGCGGCATTTGGGTGAATGCGGAAGACCAGGCGACAAATGTTGCTGGGATTTATGCGGCGGGCGAATGTGAATACCAGTATCACGGAGCGAACCGGCTGGGGGCGAACTCGCTGCTGTCCTGTATTTTTGGCGGAGGACTGGCGGGTCCAGCGGCGATGAAATATGCACGCGGCCTGGTGAGCGGGTGCGAGGCGGTTGGATCGAGCATTTACGAGAGCGAGCGCAAGCGGCAAGAGGAAAAAAATCAAGCTCTGATTTCGCCTGAGGGAACGGAGAATCCGATTACGATTTGGCGCGAACTCGGCGAAATCATGACGGAGCACGTGACAGTGACACGCATTAACAAGGATCTGCAGTCGGCAGATGGGAAGATTCGCGAGCTTCAGGAACGCTGCAAGAAAATCAACTTGAGCGACCGGACGAGATGGTCCAATCAAACGCTGAATTTCGCGCGAGAGCTGGAAAACATGCTGATTCTCGCGCGAGTGATCACGGTGGGCGCGCTGCACCGCAACGAATCACGCGGGGCGCATTACAAACCCGATTTTCCCGAGCGCGATGACGCAAATTGGCTGAAGACTACGCGCGCCAAATGGGTGAACGGCGAGATTCAGCTCAGTTATGAGCCGGTGGACATTTCGCAGATTCCGCCGCGCGCGAGGCGCTATGACGCTGCCAAATAGCAGCTGATCTCTTTTAGAGGCTCTGGATCCAGCAGCATGGAGTGTTCGCAAGATTTGAAGAGGATTTATGCCTGACGCCAAAGAAGTGATCGTTCGGGTAAGACGGCAGGTCAGCCCTAAGGGGACACCCTATTGGGAGGAATTTGCGCTGCCATGGCGTCAGGGGATGAACGTGATTATTTGCCTGCGGGACATCGCGGAGAACCCGGTCACGCGTGAAGGCAAGAAGACTACTCCCGTCAGCTATGAATCGAACTGTCTCGAGGAGGTTTGTGGCTCTTGCGCGATGCTCATCAATGGCAGGGCAAGGATGGCGTGTTCGGCGCTCGTGGACAGATTGGAGCAGCCGATTCGACTCGAACCTTTGTCCAAGTTTCCGGTCGTGCGCGATTTGGCGGTGGACCGGCAATTCATGTTCGAGAGCCTGAAGCGCGTAAGAGGCTGGATTCCCATTGATGGGACGTACGATCTCGGTGAGGGCCCTAGAATGGCTCCCGAGACACAAGAAAAAGCTTATCCGCTCTCACGTTGTATTTCGTGCGGAAACTGCCTGGAAGTCTGTCCTCAGGTGAATGACCACAACAAATTCGTCGGAGCGGCGATTATCAGCCAAGTCCGTTTGTTCAACATGCACCCGACAGGCGCGATGCACGCTAAGGAGCGCCTGCACGCGCTCATGGAACCCGGCGGGATCCAAGATTGCGCGAACGCGCAGAACTGCGTGAAAGCCTGCCCCAAGGAAATTCCCCTGACTGAATCCATCGCGGAAATGAACCGGCAAGCCTGGAAACAGGCGCTGGTTGGCTGGCTAATAGGGTAGAATCTCGCCGCACCATTTCATTTGGAGGAACCATGCGCCAGGCCCGCGTTTCGCTGTTGGTTTGTTTGCTCGCCGCCGGATTTTTGATGACCCAAGTCGCGACGGGCGACGACGTCGCCGACCGCGCAAGGAAGCTTCATTTTTCCTCGATCGTACTGGACACGCACGACGACACCACACAGCGATTTTTTTCGAAGGAGTTTGATCTCGGCAAGCGCAATCCCGACGGCGCGATCGATATTCCACGGATGCGCGAAGGCGGCATGAACGCGATTTTTTTTTCGATTTGGATCGACGGACGGATTATGGGTCCGCCGGCGGTACAAAAGGCGCTGGATCAGATTGACCTGGTACACGAAAACGTCATCAAGTATTCGAAAGACCTGACCTTTTGCCGCACAGCGGAAGAGGTTCGCCGTGCCCACGCCCAGGGCAAGATCGCGGTGCTCATGGGCGTCGAGGGCGGACACATGATCGGAAACGACATCCACGTGCTGCGCATGTTCGGTGATCTGGGCGTGCGCTACATGACGCTCACGCACTTTTACAACGACGAATGGGCGGATTCCTCGACCGACAAGCCAGGGCACAACGGTTTGACGGATTTCGGGAAGGAAATCGTGAAAGAGATGAACCGGCAGGGAATTATGGTGGACATCTCGCACGTGTCCGACAAAACGTTCTACGATGCTTTGGAGGTTAGCAAAGCGCCGCTGATTGCATCGCATTCCTCCTGTCGCGCGCTGTGCAACCACGTGCGCGACATGTCCGACGACATGATTCGGGCTCTGGCGGCCAAAGGCGGTGTCATCCAGATCAATTATGAAAAGAGCTTCATCGATCAGGCTTACAAGGATGCTCAGGATAAGCTCTCCGGCGGAGTCGTCAGCATGATGGACCAGATCCGCAAAGAATGCGGTGATGATCCGGAATGTGCAGAGAAGAAAATGGCGGACATGGAGAAACAAGCCGTGGCGGATGGCAAGCTGCCGCACGTAAGCTGGGAGCGCATCATCGACCACATCGATCACGCGGTGAAGGTTGGCGGTATTGATCACGTCGGACTTGGTTCGGATTTCGACGGGGCCAACATGCCCGAGGGTATGGAAGATTGCACGCATCTGCCGCAGATCACCGAGGCGCTGATGCGTAAGGGCTACAGCGACGAGGACATCCGCAAGATTCTGGGTGGCAACCTGCTGCGCGTCATGGAAGCAAACGAACGCGTTAGCCGAGAGATGCAAGCTTCCCAATACCAAAAATGAAACGTACGGGACTTGCGAGGACATCTCTCGATGCGGCGTTGTGTATCTTGGCTGGTATGGTGCTGGCGGGGACGATGGCGTCGAATGGAATTTCAGAACGGGCGAAGCGGCTGCATTTCTCTTCCCAAGTTGTCGACACGCACGCCGACACGACACAGCGTTTTCTCGATGACGGCTTCGATCTGGGAGCGCGCAATGCTCTTGGGAGCGTTGATATTCCGCGGATGAAGGAAGGCGGCCTCGGAGCTATCTTTTTTTCCATTTGGATCCCCAGCAAGATTACGGGGGCCGTAGCCATAAAGCGGGCGCTTGATCAAATAGATGAGGTGCACGAGCAGGTTCGCAAGCACTCGAAAGATCTTGCCCTTGTGACCACAGCCGAAGGCATTCGCGAAGCGCACAAGCAGGACAAGATTGCGGCGCTTATTGGCGTCGAGGGCGGGCACATGATCGCGAGCGATCTGAGCGTGCTGCGCACGTATGTGGCGCTTGGGGCACGGTACATGACGCTGACGCACACAGGCAACGTCGAGTGGGCGGATGCCTCAACGGACAAGCCAGTCCACAACGGTTTGACGGAGTTTGGCAAAGAAGTTGTGCGAGAGATGAATCGCCTGGGAATGATTGTCGACGTCTCACACGTCAGCGATAAAACGTTTGCGGACGTCTTGGAGGTCAGCAGAGCGCCTGTGTTCGCTTCGCATTCCGATTGCCGCGCGATTTGCGATGCACCCAGGAACATGAGCGACGACATGATTCGTGCGCTGGCGGCTAAAGGCGGCGTGATTCAAATCAACTATCATGTAGGTTTCCTGAGCCAGGATTTTCGCGATGCGGAAAGGGCCCATCCAGAATGGGACAAAGCTATCGCGCTGGAAATTCGGCAACGATGCGGCGAAAGAGAAGGCTGCCGTTTAATTGAGGGCGATCGCATCACTCGGGAGTACGTATTGCGGGGTGATCTTCCCCGCGTAGAGTGGACCAAAATCATCGAGCACATCGATCACGCCGTTAAAGTTGCAGGCATTGATCACGTTGGGCTTGGATCGGATTTTGATGGGGCGAACATGCCTTTCGGGATGGAAGACGCAAGCAAGCTGCCGCGGATCACTCAGGCATTGCTGGAAAAGGGTTATTCCGCAGGTGACGTAAAGAAGATTCTCGGCGAGAATACTCTTAGGGTGATGGCGGATGTCGAGCAGGTCAGCCAAGAGCTGAGGGCTCAATAGTAAGAGCAAATCGCGATGCCGAACCAGACGAATGAACTCAATGTGGAGGGGAAAGAGCAATGCACAAACGTGGATGGATGATGATTGCGGCGCTGGCATGTATTATTGCGCTGCCGGCAAAAGAGTCGGTCTCGCAGGAGGCTCAGCCGAAATCGGGTAGCGCACCGCACAAATCGACCGCGGCGGCGTACCAGCGGGTGCTGCTTCGTCCAGCGCTGCTTACGGCAAAAGCGCCTGCCACGTACAAAGTGAAATTCGTAACAACCAAGGGCGACTTCGTCATCGAGGTGACCCGGGACTGGGCGCCGATCGGAGCGGATCGCTTCTACAATCTTGTGCGGCATCATTTCTATGACAATGCAAGTTTCTTTCGTGTGCACCCAAAATTTGTCGTGCAGTGGGGCATCAGCGCTTATCCGCCTGTGACGGCGGCGTGGGAACGCGCCCCAATAAAGGATGATCCGGTTGTGCAAAGCAACGTGCGCGGGTTTGTCACTTATGCCAAGACCGATAAGCCTGATACTCGCACAACGCAGGTTTTCATTAATCTGGCGGACAACCAGCGGTTGGACACCGTTGGCGGTTTTGCACCGTTTGGCCAGGTGACTGAAGGCATGGAGGTTGTAGACGCATTATATGCGGGCTATGGCGAGGCACCGCCGGACGGCCAGGGGCCAGACCAGGATAAGATCGAAACGCTGGGGAAGAAATACTTAGACAAAGATTTTCCGCAGCTTGATTCTATCAAAACGACGGAGTTGATTCTGCCGCCTGGAGCCGCCCACCCGAAGCCGACATCTGCGCCGAAAGAAAAGTCCTCATTGCCAGAGAAGTAGATCGCGAGTCTTTTGAGTGCATTACTTTTTTGGATTTCATGCATCAAAACATTGGGATGATGTTGGTTTTGACTTAGTGGAAGCCACGAGGTAACTTAAGTTTCGTGATCACTTCTTGCCAGAGGATGTGTTGTTGCTGCTGCGCGCGCAAGGCTGCGTGTCGCATGACATCCATCTCTGGCCAGGGGAATTTGCGGACTTAGCACTCATTTAAGATTTAAAGTTCCGAAGCCCACGTTGCCAGAGGTTCAGGCCACGTGGGCTTTTGTTTTTTGGGACAGGATTCTGGGGGGCCGGTGGTGCAGCGATGAGCGAACTCAAGGAAACCAAAGCGCAGCGCGTCGAGCGTTTGAAGCGAGCCAAGAATGCCTGGGAGCATTTTGACGAGATCCGCGAGTTTGCGCGCGGTGGCTACGCCTCCATTCCGCCCGAATGGCTCAGCACTTATTTCCGCACTTGGGGCGTGTATACGCAAGGGGACGGCGTTGGAGTGATCGGAGGCACTGGTGGGGAAGGCAAAGCCATCCCGTACTTTATGGTGCGCATACGCATCCCGAACGGATTGCTGCGCAGCGATCAGGTTCGCGCCGTTGCGGAGATTGCCGAGCGGCATGCGCGTGGCGTGGCGGACATCACCGTCCGCCAAAATATTCAACTGCATTGGGTGACGATTGAATCGCTGCCCGAAGTCTTGGAGACGCTGTGGCATGCCGGTTTGACGACGACCGGTGCGTGCGGCGATGTCGCGCGCAATATCACTGGCTGCCCCGTTGCTGGGCTGGATGCGGAAGAGATCGTGGACGCCTCGCCGCTTGCCCTGGCCATCAACCGCGAGCTGGGAGGCGCCGCGGAATTCTACAACCTGCCACGTAAATTCAAAATCTCCATCACCGGATGTAAGCACTGGTGCTCCTACCCGGAGATTAATGACGTGGCTCTGACGGCTACTTCGCGAAGAAGAGGAGTCAGCACCGAGACGGGATTTTCGCTCAGGGTTGGCGGTGGACTTTCGACCGATCCACACCTTGCCTTGCGGCTGAATGCTTTCATTCACTGGGACCAGGTAGTGCCTGTGGCGCGTGGCATAGCGGAAATCTTTCGCTCGAGCGAAACGCTTCGCCATAGCAGGGAAAAGGCTCGCCTCAAGTTCCTGTTCCTGCAACAGGGTTGGACCGCGGACAGCTTTTTAGATGAGTTGCAGCGAAAGATTGGATTTTCGCTTGATCCCGCCGAGACGGAAGATACTCCCAGGGATGTTCATCGTGACCATGTCGGAATTCACGCGCAAAAACAAGACGGTCTTGTTTACGTGGGCGCTTCGGTTTCGCGCGGCCGGATTTCCCCGCAACAGTTGCGCGTCGCGACGGACCTTGCCGATCGCTATGCCGACGGCCACATCCGAACCACCACCATGCAGAATCTGCTGATCGTCAACGTGCCCACGAGAGACGCGGCCACGGTGGCACACGAACTTGAAGTTGCTGCCCTGCCGGTGCAGGCCTCGGTGTTCGCACGCGGAACCGTGGCCTGCACAGGTTCCGAGTTCTGCAAGCTCGCGCTGACGGAGACCAAGGGCTTCGCACGCTGGCTTACGCAAGAGCTCGAAGAGCGGCTTCCCGATTTCCAGGAACAGCTACGGCTGAATGTCACTGGCTGCCCGAATAGTTGCGGGCAGCATTGGATTGCGGATATCGGGATCGAGGGCAAAAAGATCAAAGTCGATGGACGGATGGTGGACGCCTACTACTTCTGCGTCGGCGGAAGCGTGGGTCAGTTTGCGGCCATTGCTCGGCCGGTCGGCTACCGCTGCGCCGCCTCGGACGTTCCTGATGCAATCGAGAGGCTGCTGGCCGAATTCAACTCATGCCGCGAGCCGGATGAGAACCTGCGGCGGTTTCTCGCGCGACATTCGAACGAGGATATTCGGTCGATTCTCTCTGGAAGTCACGTCGTCTCAGTGGAGCGCGATTTGGCGCTCGGGCCCGTGCCGCAGGGAGTGGAGGGCTGACGCATGAGTTTGTTTCCCATTTTCGTAAAGTTAGAGGGCCGGCTGGTAGTCGTTGTTGGTGGCGGGAATATTGCCGAAGCGAAGATTCCCGGCATTCTGAATGCTAGGGCGCGCATTCGTCTGATCGCGCCGTCAGTGACGCCGCAAATCGCTGAGTGGGTACGCTTCAGAAAAATCGAGTGGCTACCCAAGGAATTTGAAACCCAGGATTTGGAAGCAGCGTTTTTGGTCATTGCGGCGACGTCGGCGCCCGGCGTGAATGGAGCTGTTTTTCGCGAGGCGGAATCGCGCGGCATTCTGTGCAACGCCGTCGATGACATCGAGCACTGCCATTTTTATTACGGCGCCGTCGTGCAACGCGGCGATCTGCAAATAGCGATCTCGACGAATAGCAAAAGTCCATCACTCGCTCAGCGCCTCCGGCAGGAATTTGAAGCGCAATTCGGGCCGGAATACGAAGTGTGGCTCGAATGGCTTGGCGCGGCGCGGGAGGCGTTACGCGCCGGCAGTCCGAGTTCGGACACCACAAGAAGATTGCTGCACGAGCTAACGAGCCGGCCGATGTTCGAGCAATTTCTTCGAGAAACCAAGCGGCACCCAGGGCAGCGAGGTACGACGTAATGGGTAAAGTTTATCTGGTCGGAGCGGGACCCGGCGATCCGGAATTGCTTACGCTGAAAGCTGCGCGGCTCTTGGCGGAAGCCGAGATTGTGCTGCACGACTCGCTGGTGAGCCGTGAAGTGTTGGCAAGAATTTCGGCAGCCGCGAAAGTCGTCGACGTCGGCAAACGCTGCGGTAAGAAGTTGCTAACTCAAGATGAAATTAATGCGCTGCTGATGAGCTACGCGGCCTCCCACGCGGTCGTGGTTCGCCTGAAGGGCGGAGATCCCTCCATTTTCGGGCGTGCTGGAGAAGAGCTTCAAGCGCTCCGCGATGCCAAGGTGGAATTTGAAGTTGTTCCCGGCGTGACGGCCGCCCTCGGAGCTGCAGCCGCGGCAGGTATTTCGCTGACGGACCGAAGGGTTGCTTCGCAGGTCCTGCTCACGACTTTTTCACGCGGGCCAGAGGCCAATGAGATGGATTGGGGCTGCCTTACTCCCGCCACGACACTCGTTCTTTACATGCCCGGGCCGGATTACGGTGAAGTCGCTCGGCGTCTTACGGAGGCTGGACTTCCCGACGACTTGCCGTGCGCCGTCGTTTCCGGCGCTTGTGGAGTGCAGCAGCAAGTTCGCTGGAGCCGCGTCGGCGCACTTTCACTAGAAGAAAAATTGCCAGCCCCGTCGCTCATGATTGTTGGACGCGTCGCCTCTCTGCAAGTCCGGGAAATTGGAGAAGCATTCTGGAGCGGGGAGCAAGCTGAGTCCTCGCCGCAAAGAGTTTCCGTAAGTTAGTCGCAAGCCGCTTTGCTTAGGAGAGAACAAAATGAGTTCAGAAGATAAAGCCGTGCAAGTAAAGAAGCCATGGCGGCTGGCTCTGGATGGCTGGGCAGTGGTGATTGCATTGCTCGCGGCTCTGCTGGTGCGCGCCGGTGTCCTCAAACATATCCCCTGGTGACCGATCCGGAAGATAGACGCAAAGGGAAAAAGGAAAAAACATGGCAGACGTGGTCGTAGTTCCGCAAGTCCAGCCGGTTCAGCCGGCGCTTCGCTTTGTTCGCCTGATTCCCGGGGTGCTTCTGCTTGCGGGAATCGGTTACGCGGGCAAATTGCTCGAACAAAATGTGGGCAAATATGCGAAGGCTCATCAATGGGTGTTTCCAAATATCGAGTACGTCTTGTGGGCCATTCTTCTGGGGCTCGTTATCTCGAACACGATCGGCGTACCGGAAATCTTTCGCAGCGGCGTGGCCACGTACGAGTTTTGGCTGAAAGCTGGCATCGTCCTGCTCGGCGCACGCTTTTTGCTTGGCGATATTCTGAAGCTCGGCGGGGTCAGCCTCGTCCTCGTGGCGATTGAGATCACAGGAGCCATCGCGTTTATGACATTTCTTGGCCGCGCCTTCCATCTCAAACCGAAATTGACATCACTTCTCGCCGTCGGCTCCGCTGTCTGCGGCGTAAGCGCCATCATCGCCGCGCAAGGCGCCATTGAAGCCGACGAGGAAGATTCAAGCTTCTCGATTGCAGCAATTCTCGCTCTCGGCGCGCTGGCACTTTTCACGTTTCCTTTGATTGGTCACGCTTTGCATCTGGGCGACCGCGCCTATGGCATTTGGGCTGGCCTTGCCGTGGATAACACCGCCGAAGCGACCGCCGCAGGCGCGCTGTACTCCGACGCGGCTGGTAAGTTGGCAGTTCTCGTGAAATCCACGCGCAACGCCATGATCGGCTTCGTTGTGCTGGCCTACGCGATCTACTGGGCCAGCCAGGGCCAAGCCAAAACCGTGCGCAACAGAGCCGCGTTTCTTTGGCAGAAATTCCCCAAGTTCGTTCTGGGCTTCCTGTTGATCTCGGTGCTAGCCACCTATCAGTTCTTCAACAAAGACCAGGTGGGCGCTCTCGCCAATCTCTCGCGCTGGGCATTTCTTCTGACTTTCGCGGGCGTAGGTCTGCGGACGAATTTCCGCGACATGCGCAAACAAGGACTACGCCCTTTCGCCGTCGGAGCCATCGGCGAGGTCGTGATTGCCGTATTTACATTGGGTTTGGTGGTAGGAGCCGAAAAACTTTTCGGCTTCTAATCAGCCAGAGCACGAAACAAATGGGGCGCGAATTGGTATTCGAAACTTCGAATAACAGCTGCGCCCCAGATTCTTACAAGGGCCTTCTTACAATCCGAGAACGTTCACCAATTCCCGCACCGACGCGGAGGACTTTTGCAACGCCGCGTTTTCTTCTGCCGTCAGTTTAATCTGGATAATTTCCTCAGCTCCGCCCGCGCCCAGCTTCACCGGGACGCCGACGAAAAGCCCCTTAATGCCGTACTCTCCATCCAAATACACGGCGCAGGGCAGGATTTTCTTCTTGTCTTTCAAAATGGCTTCCACCATCTCGACCGCCGCGGCCGACGGCGCGTAATAAGCCGAACCAGTTTTCAAAAGGTTGACGATTTCCGCCCCGCCCTTTCGCGTGCGCTCGACAATCGCGTCAATCCGCTCTTTCGGCAGTAGATCAGGGAGGGGAATCCCCGCAACGGTTGAATACCGAGGCAGAGGCACCATATCGTCGCCATGGCCGCCGAGCACGAACGAATGGACGTTTTCCACGCTGACTTTGCACTCCGCTGCCACAAACGCGCTCATGCGCGCAGAATCGAGCACCCCAGCCATTCCCAGCACGCGATTTTTGGGGAAGCCGCTCACCTTCAACGCGGCTTGTGCCATCGCGTCCAGCGGATTTGTCACCACAATGATGATGCACTTCGGCGAATGCTTCACGATCTGCTCGACAACGGCCTTTACCACGTCGTAGTTCGCCTTCAGCAGGTCGTCGCGGCTCATTCCCGGTTTGCGCGGAAAACCTGCCGTGATCACCACGATGTCGCTGCCCGCTGTGGCGCTGTAGTCGCCGGTCGCCGTGGAAATACCGGTCGCGCGTGAATCCGTGCGAGTAATGGGGCCCGATTCCAACATGTCCAGCGCTTTGCCCGCCGGAGGACCATCCAAGATATCTGTCAACACGACGTCGGCCAATTCTAGATCCACAATTCGCTGCGCCGTCGTTGATCCCACAAAACCGCCGCCCACAACTGTCACTTTTTTTCTGCTCATCGCTTGGTTTGTATCCTCTCCGAAATGGAATGAGGTTGATGAAATAAAGGAGGTAGAGGAGGTAAAGGACGAAAAACCGCCCTACAAATGGACCTGAGCCCTGCACCAACAAAGGGGCGGCTTCTTTTCCTTTACTTCCATTACCTCCCCTACTTCCTTTACCTCGCTACTGCAGTCCCTTGCATATTCTCGATAATCGCCGTCGCAAATGCCGCGGTGCCGACCTTCGTAGCGCCCGGCATGAGCCGCTCGAGATCATACGTTACACGCTTCTGCTGAATCGTCCGCGCAATGCCATCCTCGATCAGCTGCGCAGCTTCCTTCCAGCCCAGAAATTCAAACATCATCGCGCCAGAAAGCATCACGGAGCTCGGATTGATCACGTCTTTATCCGCGTATTTGGGCGCCGTGCCGTGCGTAGCTTCGAACACGCCGAAGCCATCGCCAATATTCGATCCAGGAGCCATTCCGAGCCCGCCCACCTGCGCCGCGCACGCGTCCGAAAGATAATCTCCATTGAGATTCGGCGTGGCCAGCACGCTATATTCATCCGCGCGCAGCAACACCTGCTGAAACACGGAATCCGCGATGCGATCGTTGATCATCAGCTTTTTCTTCCACTGCCCCTTGCCGTGGGTCGCTCCAATGGAATCGAGCGTCTGCTTCACTTCGTCGCAAACCGCCTTCACAAAAGCTTCGGTCGCCTGTTCCAGCCCCGGCTCGATCATCGCCGCATTCTTCTCGACGCTCAACCCAGGATTCTTGTCCAGATTGTCGAGGATCCAGCTCTCGCGCTCCGTAACCGTTTCGGCGCGGAATTCCTCGCGCGCCAAGTCATAACCCCAATCGCGAAACGCCCCCTCTGTAAATTTCTGAATATTTCCTTTGTGAACCAGCGTCACGCTTTTCCTGCCATGTTTCAGCGCGTACTTGATGGCGCGCCGCACCAGCCGCTTCGTGCCTGTCGGCGAGATCGGCTTGATTCCCACGCCGGAATCCCAGCGAATCTGCTTCTTTCCATCCTTCAACATTTCATGATTCAAAAACTCGAGCAGCTTCTTCACCTCCGGCGTACCGGACTTCCACTCGATCCCGATGTAAACATCCTCGGTGTTCTCGCGGAAAATCACGATGTCCATCTTCTCCGGGTGCTTCACAGGCGAGGGAACTCCCTCGAAATAGCGCACCGGGCGTTCGCAAGAATACAAATCGAGAATTTGTCGCAGCGCCACATTCAACGAACGAATTCCTCCGCCGACGGGTGTCGTCAACGGCCCCTTGATCGCAACACGAAAATCGCGAATGGCATCGACGGTTTCCGCCGGCAGCCATTCCTTGAACGCATTGAAAGCCTTCTCGCCCGCAAAAACCTCGAACCACGCGACACTGCGCTTTCCCTTATAGGCGTGCTCTACGGCTGCGTCAAACACCCGCCGGGAAGCTTTCCAGATGTCGCGGCCGGTTCCGTCTCCTTCGATGAACGGGATGATCGGCATATCCGGCACCTGCAATTCGCCGCCGCTGTAGCCGATGGCCTTGCCCCCAACAGGAATAGCCTGTCCATTGTACGAACTCTTCATGAATGCGAATCCTCCCTGGATTTTCTAGCGCTTCCTGTTGAATTGGCACGCGGCGTTTCGCCGAGTTCGTTGATTTCAGCGCGTCTCAAGCGAACCAGAAAACATACCACAACGCGCTGGAAGTCCGAAATCGGATACCAACGCCGAAAGCTTGCTCTGACAGCAGGGAAACGCAAGTGTGCCAGCTTGAAACGCCGATGCGTTATATACTGGCCCGGGCAGGCTTCCCAACATTTAGAATGCACACGGAGGAGTCACGTCGATGATGATTGACTGGAATGAGTATTACAAAGAGCTAGGCGCCAGGTTCGGCGACCTCGCAAAGCTAAGCCCGGACACGGTCCATGGATATCAGACGTTGAGCGGAGCCAACGCGAAGGCCAGCAAGCTCGGCGAGAAGACTCGCCAGCTCATCTCGCTGGCTGTTGCCGTCACGACACGTTGCGATGGTTGCATTGTTTTCCATTCGGAAGCCGCGCTCAAAGCAGGGGCCACGAAAGAAGAGATTTCGGAAGCACTGGGCGTTGCGGTGGCCATGAACGCCGGCGCTGCCCTCGTTTTCTCGAGCCGCGTCCTGGACGCCGTTGCCGCGCGAACCGCGGCGGCTCATGGGGACTGATCTCCTCGCCGCAATTCGCCGGCGGCTCCCATTCCTTGTGAATGCCGAAAACTGAAAGTCCTCTAGCGAAAGCGCCGCGGGAATCGTGTGACTCGACAAACAAAAGATGAATTTCTCGTCAGCAATGGAAACTCAGGATGACTTGGTTTAGTCAAACTCATCGATGGCAATCCACGCGAATGCTAAAGGTAGCGATAGGCTTAATAAGTGTGTGCCTCGGCGGTTACGGGGTGGCGCAAAGGGCCAGCGCAGAGCCGAGGGCGCAGGTACGAGCCGCGCTCTCCCACGCCGCCGAACCGATTCCGGTCCTGAGCGTCAGCGTCGTCAAGGCGTTCCCACACGATCCCAAGGCATTCACGCAGGGTCTGGAATACTACCGGGGTTTCATATATGAGAGCACCGGTCTGAAGGGCAAATCAACGCTCCGCAAGGTGGAGATCAGCACCGGCCGGGTCCTTCAGAGCGTGTCCCTGCCTCCTGAATATTTCGGAGAGGGCCTGACGATATTTCAAGGGAAGATCTATCAACTCACATGGCTATCCAAAACCGGCTTTATCTACGGCCTGCAATCCTTTCGAAAATCGGGAGAATTTCACTATCAATCAGAGGGTTGGGGACTAACGCACGACGAGCATTCGCTGATCCTGAGTGACGGCACGAATCAAATTCAATTTATCGACCCGGTCACGTTCCAAGTGCAGCGAAGGCTCGAAGTGTACGCGGGGCAAGAAGCGGTCGTGAATTTGAATGAATTGGAATACATAGAAGGGCAGATCTACGCCAACATCTGGCACGCGCCTCATATCGCGCGAATTGACCCGCACACCGGCCGAGTTCTAGCCTGGATTGACCTGGAGAAAATTTCCGCCAGGGAACAGTCAGAACCAGAAGGAGTGCTGAATGGAATCGCCTATGACCGCGAAGGCGGCAGGATTTTTGTGACAGGAAAAGATTGGCCTGAACTGCTACAGATAAAAATCGAAGACAAATAAGAAGCGGTACGCGAGGGTACCCAAGCCAATGCGTTCCGCATCCTGAAATCGCTGCTAGAACATGTTCCAGAGGAACTGGTTGTAAACCTCGTGGTGATACTGCACTTCCGGCACCTTTACGAACGTGCCCAATTGGCGTGAGCACCTGTCCGCCGACGCCTGCTTCAAATCCGCATAGCGGCCCTTCACATCGGCGCCGAGCAACTTGGTGGTCCACTCCGACTTCGTGAAGTCATCGAGGGCCGTGTAGATATTGTCCGGCAAATAACGCTGTGCTTGCCGCAGGTTTTTGATTTTTGCCGTTTCTCCGTCAATGCCGGTCCTAAAAATCGAATACATGACGAGGTAAGGATTCGCGTCCGGCGCCACGGAGCGAACTTCGACGCGCATGCTTTTTTCGTTGCCGATAGGGATACGAATCATCGAGCCGCGGTCCACCGGCGACGCTTTAATCTGATTCGGCGCCTCAAAGTGGGGGTCGAGACGGCGGTATGCGTTGACGCTGGCGTTCAACAACAAGCAGTTATCGTTGCCATGTGTCAGGATGCGATCCACGAAAGCCCAGCCTAGCTTGCTGAGTTTTTCTTCGCCCTTGGGATCCCAGAAAAGGTTCTTGCCGTTCTCGCTGATCGAGACGTTGGTGTGCATGCCATTTCCGTTCACACCCACCACGGGTTTGGGCAAAAAGCAGGCCGTGGCTCCCATGTTCGTCGCCACCTGGCGGCAGATCAATTTGTAGAGCTGGATCTGGTCCGCGGCCTGCACCACTTCGCCATAGCCGTAATTGATTTCGAACTGCGAGGGGGCAACTTCCGGGTGATCCTTTTCGTTCTGAAAACCCATGGCGCGCTGCACTTCCGCCGTCGTATCGATGAAGTTGCGCAATGGGTCGCCGGGAAGGGAATGGTAGTAGCCGCCGGTGTTCACGTACTCAAATTTTCCCGTCTCGTGGTAATGGCGCTCTGCGTTCTCTCCCTTAAAGAGAAATCCCTCGATCTCGTTTGCCGCGTTGAGAGTGTAGCCCTGCTTTTTGTGGAGTTCGCCTGCAAAGCCTTTCAGGACGCCACGAATGTCCGCGCTGTAGGGCGAACCGTCCTTGTCGATGACTTCGCCGAACACGAGGACCTTGCCGGAGCCAAAAACATCGGACGGCGCCCAATAGAACGACGCCCAATCCATCGCCAGCCGCAGATCGCTTTCGCGCTGTGCCGTAAAGCCGCGGATCGAGGAGCCGTCGAACGTCAAGTTGTCCCAGCTTTTAATCAGGAATTTCTTGTCGTAGTCCAGCATGTGCAAGCGGCCTTCGAGGTCGCTGAAGAGCACGGTCACGGCCTTGATGCGCTTCTCGTCTGTCAGGTACTTGATGCGCTCTTCCTGAACTTTGTGCGGGGCAATGCGGTTCTTGCGTTGCTCTTTGGCCTTTAAGTTCAGCTCTTCGAGCTCGTCATAGGAAAGAGCAAGGAAATTACGCAGTTCGTTCGACATGAATCTCCTCGAAACAAGGTGAATTATGGTACGGCGTTGAAGTGTGGGGTATGCAGGCTCCGGCCATCGGCCCGTAGCGTATCGCGGCGGTCTTGCGGGCGTCAAATCGAAAAACCGGTTTACTCCATCTAAAAAATGAATCGAGAGTGGGACAATTTGTCCGGTAATTCGGCTCCAAAACTTCTTTAGTCGTAATATTCCTGTCCCAGGTGTGTGATCAAGTCTTCTCCCATCATCCAGCGCAGCGTGTTCTTCAGTTTCATCGACTGAATAAACAGGTCGTGCTCGGGATATAGGCCCGGAGCAGTCATCGGCGACTTGAAATAAAAGCTGAGCCACTCCTGTATGCCCTTCATACCGGCGCGATGCGCGAGGTCCAAGAAGAGAACCAGGTCCAGGACAATTGGCGCGGCCAGAATCGAGTCCCGGCAGAGAAAATCCACCTTGATCTGCATGGGATAGCCGAGCCACCCAAAAATGTCGATGTTGTCCCAGCCTTCCTTGTTGTCGCCGCGCGGCGGATAGTAATTAATGCGCACCTTATGGCACATCTTGCCGTAAAGCATCGGGTAGAGCTGCGGCTGCAGAATGTATTCAAGGACGCTGAGCTTGGACTCTTCCTTGGTTTTGAAGGAACCAGGATCTTCGAGAACCTCGCCGTCGCGGTTGCCGAGAATATTCGTCGAGAACCAGCCGTCCAATCCGAGCATCCGCGCTTTAAAGCCGGGCGCGAGGATGGTCTTCATCAGTGTCTGCCCGGTCTTGAAGTCCTTCCCGCAGATGGGAACCTCGTGCTCCATCGCAAGCTGTTGAATAGCGGGAATATCCACGGTGAGATTGGGCGCGCCATTGGCGAATGGAACGCCGCTTGTAACGGAAGCCCAGGCGTAGAGCATCGACGGAGCGATCGCCGAATGATTGGACTTCATGGCCTCGACGAATTTTTCCGGAGTCGAGTGCACCTCTTCCGGCCTGACAAAAACTTCTGTCGAGCCGCACCAGCAGGTGACAATGCGCGAAACGCGCTTGGTCTTGCGGAATTTCTCGATGTCTTCCTTAATCTTCAGCGCGAGTTCGTACTTGTTCTTGGCTTTCTTGACGTTCGGTCCATCGAGCTTCTTCACATATTCGGGGTCAAACGCCGCCTTCATGGGTTTGATGCCGGAAAGAAACGTTTTCACCTTTTCCAGATCTTGTGGATTTAGGACCCCGGCATTCGCTGCGGATTCGTAGGCGTTGTCGCGAAAAATGTCCCAGCCCCCGAAAACAAGATCATTCAGGTCGCCGAGCGGCACGAATTTCTTGATCAATGGCGATTTCCCATCGGTGCGCTTGCCGAGGCGTATCGTACCAAGCTGTGTGAGCGAACCGATCGGTTGCGCTTTCCCCTTGCGCACCAGCTCAACTCCGGACATAAAAGTGGTGCTTACGGCGCCCATGCCAGGTGTAAGGATTCCGAGTTTCCCCTTTGGCGGCGCTATTTTCGCAGGCTTTTCCATGCAACTCCTCAATCACCAAGATTTGGAAGCAAGCGTAGCGGCGCTAAACGGTCAGCCGCTCCCCAAACAAACCAGTAATGATGAGCGAATAGCACAGGATTTGCAAATCGGAATGGTAACCCGATCTATTCCACGGCTAGCACTGAGGCCAGCCCCGCAGCCAACTCGCGCTTGAAGCTCATAAAATGGCGCGATGAGCAGCTCCCAAGCTTAATCACGTGAAATCATCTGCAGAAGGAATTCCTGCAGCCTCTCGCTTTCGCCGACGGACAGCCGATCCAGCAGAATTCCCATTTGATTCCCGCCCAGAATGCGGACGATTGATCCTGCCCCAATAAGAGGCTTCATCTTTTGCGCCATCTCCATGCTTACGTGGACGGGTGAGCCCTGAGGGAGGATCCTCGCCGCCTTCACCAGCATGCCGTCAAGGCTGACGTCAACCGTTTCGCACAATATCTCCTCGAAGCCAAATCGCAACCTCACTTTGGATTGAAATAAGACTCGGCGTGTTTGACGTCTTTCGTGATCCGACCGTCCTTGCGTGGCACGGATCAGCTTCAAGAGGCGTTCTTTGTCGACTGGTTTGTAGAGAAAAAAACTTGCCCCCGCCGCAAATCCCTGGGACATCGCGCTCGGACGCTGATCGTCGCTAAGCAGGATGATCGGCGTTGTCCGGTTATAACCCGCTCGTCGCATCTCCCGGGACAATTCGATGCCATCGGGAGCTCCCATGTGCAGGTCGAAGAAAACCAAGTCGAACTTGCTCTCTTCGAGGAAACTCGCCGCTTGTCCGCTTCTCGTCAACGTCAGCGCATCCACACCGGCGGCATACAAGACTTTTTGGATCAGTTCGCAAGTGGCCTGTTCATCATCCACCACGAGAGCTCGTCTTTGCATCGCACCTCCTCACCCTGTCAGATTCAGCGCTCTCTTCAGGCACTGTCGATTTCCAAATGTGAACCCGCAGAGGCGTCTTGAAATTAAGACGGCGAAGCAAACGCCGGTCTAAGCTTGCTATCTTCATAATTGTCTCCTTATACGAAGGAGAAATGGCACTGTGGGGAACTACAGGGGATCACCAGTATAACCTTCGCCATCGCGTATTAAAATAATAATCGTGTAAATGTTCTAAACACGCTCCAGCGCCAAACTGGTGCCGTTCGCGGTGACAAATCTTATAAGGAAGAGTGGCGCCGCCGCGTTTACCGTAATGTCGCCTTACTCGCGTCTCGCCCGAGTTAAGTCGAAACCACGTCCTCTCTCGCAGGAGACCCGCGAAATGGCTGGGCCTGTGAACGTATTGGTCAAACCCTTGAAATCGAAACGGTTCGGAATCCTCTGATGGAGGTACAGTTAATCCAACCGCGGCAGGTCGCCGCAACGGAGGAATATCTGATGAAGGCAACAAATCATTCTCTGAGATTTCTAATCTTGATGCTGTTTTTTTTCACCGGCGTCACTCTTTTCACTGCAACCGTAGCAGCCCAGGATGAAGGCTGGCGGATTACGCGAGCCGACTACGGCTTCAAGACCCAACGTATCGAGGTCACAGATATCCTGCGTGACCTGGTTTCGCGTGGCGGCGTGAATGGCCGCGTTGCTATCAACAATCAAACCATGGGCGGTGATCCCGCAGTCGGACGCGACAAGTCTCTGCGTATTTTCGCGAAAAACCGCAGAAACGAGGAGCGCGAATTCGACGTCAACGAAGGCGGTTTCGTCGATGCGCGTTTCTTCGCCGTTCGGGAGGAAGATCGTGATGACCACGCTCCAGCCCGCGATGACCATCCCCGCGAGGACAGTGACCGCGGCGACCGTCCCCGTGACGACCACGACCGAGATCGTGGCGACCGGGGCGAGGCACGCGATCTGGCGATCATCCGAGGGTTCTACGGCGTGCAGGGAAGAACTGTCAACGTCACCGAACAATTGCGTGGCATGGTTCGCGATGGAGCCCTGGTCGTGTGGGTGAACAACCAGAGTTTCGGCGGCGATCCCGCCATTGGCGCAGACAAAGTCTTGATCGTCGTTTACAGCTCGCGCGGCCAAGAACAAGCCACCGCTGTACGCGAAGGCGCACGCCTCGTAATTCCGTAGCGCTTTTCTTCGGGAAACCGCACGCAGCGAGACTACATACTAGAAAGGCGCCCTCGCGTCCTCTTAGAACGAGGATTCGCGGGACGCCTTTCCATGTGGCTGTAACAAGGTTGCGGATGATTCAGTTCGCGGAACCTGGTATACGTCCTGGCTCAGAACCAATCGCTGCGATAAGCCACCCACCAACTCGCGAAAGCGACGGGAATCGTCGCAAACATGGCCCACCAGAAGGGCAGCGCCAGGTCTGCCACTAAGCCCAGCGCGGAAAAAGTAAGCCAAAAAATCTTTTTCTCCACGACTCTATTCTATCCGGAATGCGAGCGAAAGCGCCGCCTCTTGTCAGCCGCTATGCCATATCTGTAAATCCCCGGCGTCTTCAACCTTTCTTGTGTTCGAGTTCTGCCCACCTCGCATACAGCTCCTCGACGGTTTTCCGCGCTTCGTCGAGCCTCAGCGAAGCGCTGTGCAGCCGCGGTCCATCACTTATGATGGCCGAATCCTGCAGAGCCGCTTGCCGATCGCGAAGCTCCTGTTCTGCCTCGGCGATACGCTGTTCCATGCCTTCCAACTCGCGGGACTCTCTGTAGGAGAGTTTCCTTTTCATCGCGGTGGGCGGCGGTGCGTCGATGGTTGTTCTTCTGCTTGCGATCACCTCGGGGGATCCGGTTTTTGCCTTCTCTCTTTCTCGCGATTCTTGCCAAACCTCCCACTGCGAGTAATCCGCGAAACGTTCGATCCCGCCCAATCCATCGAACCCAAGCACGACGCTCGAAACACGGTCAAGCATGTAGCGATCGTGTGTCACTAGCACCAGCGCTCCGCGAAACTCGAGCAAGCTTTCTTCCAGAATTTCCAGCGTCGGAATGTCCAGATCGTTTGTCGGCTCGTCCAGCAAGAGCACGTCCGCCGGCTGCAGCATAAGTTGGGCGATGAGCACGCGAGCACGTTCGCCGCCCGAAAGCTGTCCAACTCTCCGATTCAAATCTTCGCCTGTGAAAAGGAACCTTGCCGCCCACGAGGCGACGTGAATCACGCGATCCTGATAAATAACGGCGTCGCTATCCGGCGCCAGCGCTCGCCGCAAAAGCACGTCCGGATCAAGTTCTCGGTTCTGATCGAAATAGACCATGCGCAAAGGCTCCGTTTTGCGAATCTTGCCCTCCGCGGGCGCCAGGTCCCCACGCAGCAGTCGAAGCAAAGTGGTTTTTCCGCTCCCGTTTGGCCCCACTAGGCCCACCCGCATCCCCGACGTCACCCTGAAATGAAGATTTTCGAACAACGTCCGATCGCCGATCTTGCAAGTCACACCATCCAGCTCAATCAGCTGCTTGGTCTGACGGTTGCTCGCCGAAAAATCGATTTGTGCATTGTTGACGCTGCTTCTCACCTTCATCTCGGCGAGTTCGATGATCATCTTATGCGCCTTGTCAATGCGTGCTTTTGCCTTGGTTGCGCGGGCCTTCGGGCCGCGCCGTAGCCATTCGATCTCTGTGTGCACGCGGTTCTCGAGAGCTTCTTGCCGGTTTCGTTGTGCATGGAGATGCTCTTCTTTGGCCTCCAAAAATCTGCTGTAGTTTCCCTTCACACGCAATGCGCCGTCCTCGTACGCTCGGTCGATCTCCACCATCTCGCTGGTCACATTCTCCAGAAAATATCGGTCATGACTTACCACCACGCTCGCGAAGCTCATTCTTTGCAGGAGCGCCTCGAGCCATTCGATTCCCGCAAGGTCCAGATGATTCGTCGGCTCGTCCAGCAGCAGAATGTCCGGGTTCTGAACGAGCGCTTCGGCGATAGCTAGCCGCTTTCGCCATCCTCCGGAAAGCGTCGCTGCGGGGATTTCCAATTCCGCGAATCCCGCACGGCCAAGCGTCTCCGCAAACCGTCCCGCTCTCTCCGCTTGCGGCACGTTTGCTCGCTCCAGCGCACTCTCGATCACCGTTCGAATTGTTACGCCAGGCTCAAACTCGGAGATTTGTTTGACGTAACTCAGCCTCGTCCCCTTGCGCACCGCGATCTCGCCGCTGTCCGGTTTTATCTTTCCGCATAACATCTCGAGCAGCGTCGATTTACCCGAACCGTTTGGGCCAATCACGCCGATGCGGGCGCCTTCGGACACCGTGAACGAGATATTCTTAAACAGTGGAGCAGCCCCGTATCTTTTCGATAGTCCCTGGGCGCTGATGATCGGAGGCAATTCTCTCGGTCTTCTCCTCCTCTTAGTTTACCCTGAGGAGCGAACTCAGTGACAGCTTGCGGCAGCGGCGTTGGTGCGAAACTTGGCTACTTCAGTACACGAATTTGATGCTCTCGTGCTCGGCGCCGGCGCTGCCGGGCTCCTCTGCGCGATCGAAGCCGGCAAGCGCGGCCGCCGCGTAGCGGTTCTCGAACGGACCGATCGAATCGGCAAGAAAATTCTCATCTCCGGTGGCGGGCGTTGCAATTTCACCAACATTCATTGCCGGCCGGAGAATTTCCTCAGTGCCAACCCGCACTTCGCGAAATCCGCCCTCGCGCGCTACACTCCGTCGGACTTCATCGCTCTCGTCGAAAAACATCGCATCGCCTATCACGAGAAAACGCTGGGCCAGCTTTTCTGCGATCGCAGCGCGCAGGACATCACGAATATGCTGCAAGCCGAATGCCGCGATGCCGCCGTTGAAATATTTCTCAACGCTAAAATCCAGGATGTTAAACACACTACCGGATTCGTGGTGTGTGCCGAGTCCTGGGAGTTTCGCGCGCCCGTGCTGGTCGTCGCCACAGGCGGGCTTTCCATTCCCAAGATTGGCGCGACATCTCTTGGGTACGACCTCGCGCGCCAGTTTGGATTGAAAATTGTAAAAACAAGACCCGCGCTCGTTCCGTTCGTGCTCGCCAATAAAGATCAGCGGCGCTACTGCGGCCTGGCTGGCGTCTCCGCGGACGTGGCCGTCTCAACCGATCATCAATCCTTCCGAGAGAAAATGCTTTTCACACACCGCGGCCTGAGCGGACCCGCGATCCTTCAGATTTCATCGTATTGGGAAAGAGGCCACCCGCTGCGGATCGATCTCGCGCCAAATCAGGAAGTGACTTCGTCAATCCGCGAAGCCAAGACCAGAAATCTGACTTCCGCCCGCGCCGCCTTTCTCGGCGTTTTGCCAAAACGCTTCGCCGAGTGCTGGCTTGAACTCCACGCACCGGAGTCGTGGACGAATCAGGATTTAGAAAAGCTGGAGCGTGAGGTGCACGAATGGGCTGTCGTGCCAGCCGATACCGAGGGCTATGACAAAGCCGAAGTCACCGCAGGCGGCATCGACACGGATGAACTTTCAAGCAAGACCATGGAGAGCCGCAATGTGCGCGGGCTATTTTTCATCGGCGAAGTGGTCGATGTGACCGGCCACTTGGGTGGCTTCAATTTTCAGTGGGCCTGGGCTTCTGGGGCCGCTGCGGGACGTGCTTTGTGAGCACGAGAAGATGTTCCCGGTTCCGTCACGCCTGCACTCGAATTTGTGGATACCGGCGAATCTCCCTCACCAAATAAATCACCACGAGGATGTTAATCGCCAGCGCGACTCCCTTCGCTACCGTGGCATGCCGGATGAGTTCGTAAACTTCCAATGGCAGGAACGAGCCAGTCGTGATGATCGTAAAATATTCCGCCCAGCGCTGGTGAAACGCCAGCCCAGTTCCCTCCGTCAAGAAAATCGCGGAATAGATGAATGTTCCAACGCTCAGCTCCTTCAACTTCTGGTCGTCGACCATTGGCAATTTCGCTAGCAGCCAATGCAAGTAGCGATTGTGCGGATCCACGCGAAACGCGTTGATCCAATGCTCGGCTACGGCCGCCAGGTCCTTGTGCAGCAATCTCAGTGCCCCAATGCCGACCGCGAGCAGCGCACAGCCCTTTAGGAGTTTGAAGGCCGCAATCAACATCAGGCCGCGCGAATGCGTTTGCGATTGTGCCTTGGCGCTGGGCATTTGACACACTGAGCTCCATTGGATTGTACATGGCTCAGTCAAGGGGCCGTCCCCATCGGTGAAATTCATCTTCCAAACTTGAAGCGCGGCGCCTTGTGTCGTCTGTCTTGTGTTGAACCTACCGGTCGGGGACGACTCGCTTGCTCAGACTATTCGCCGCGGGATCCTGAATCGTCACGCCCACATTGAAAAATCTGTTCGCACTGAACTGATTGCCAGTCGAGCCCGCGGCTTCGAGTATGCCGGCCGGCGCTTCGGAAATGGAATTGCCCACGACGGAATTATTGTTTCCCTGCACGTAGATGTCCGCGTCGCCGCCATTGAAGACTTGGTTTTCCAAGACGCGGCTACCGTTACCATGTATCCGAATGTTTTCGAAGACGCCCGCGGAAAATGCCTTGTTCCCTCGCACCTCCGCGCCGTTGCCATCCACGAATATTCCCACCTGGCTGATCCCTGCCGTATTATCCGTGACGTGCACGTGGTCCGATTCTGTCACCAGAATGTCCGTCGCCACCGTTTCGCAGGTCGCGACAGCCGTGCAAGGCGACCAAACGTTATTCGCCACTGTGTTTTCGCGAATAGCTCCGCCTGCGGAAAACCCGATTTGAATGCCGTTTTGCGCAGCGCCGGTTGTTGGCCCAATGCCTGTGACTACATTGCCGTGGATCCTCGCGTTTGTTCCGGATTCATTCGCTGTGATGCCATTCTTCTGATAATCGTGGATGGAAGAATCCGCAATCTCCACGTCCGACGTTTGCCCTCCGCCGCTCTCCACAAAAACGCCCGTTCCGCTTTGGCACGCGTTGAGCGAAGCCGCAAGCTTAAAGTTGCGAACCGCGGCATGCTGCAGGCTCCCGGAGGAATTCTGGAAGTACACTCCGATCAGCCGGGGCGCGCACCCCGTGATTCCGTTGTTGATTCCGTCAACGGTCAAGCCCGAGATCTTTACATTCGTCGCACCGCTCACCAGCACCGCGGCCGCGATCGCGTCTCCCGTGGCCAGACTCATCGTGTTCTGCTGAATCGAAGCAGGCACGAGGAATGCCCCGGAGTCAGCATCGAGGTCCAAGGATTTATTGATCGAAAGCTGCTCCGCATAGATGCCGTTGCAAACGACAATTTGGTCGCCCGCCTCGGCGGCGTTAATCGCGTCCTGGATTGACGTGAACTTGGCTGCCGGACAGACGGCGGGATTATTGCTCACGACCAATGTCCTAGCCGGCGCTGCGAAAGTCTCTTGCACCGCGAAAACTAGGAATAGTGCTAACAAACTGCTCTGAAGGATGACCGAGGCGCGGAGTTTCATGGTTCCCCCTTGTCGTCATTAATCAACGTCTTCGGGGCGGAGCTGGGGCCACCCAAGTTTGCAAAATGGGGCGCCTGACCGGCGGAGAATCTCACCAGGCGGCGGGACACTACCTCAGGACAGGACCCCAGGAGGGCAACTTCCCCCTGAAGTCATTTTACACCACCGGCATTCTGCCGTTTTCACGCGGCGCAAGCACATAGTTACGGATAAGAACGATCGCGGCGGCGACGAAGCGGGCGACTACTTATGCGCGGGCAATAAATCCCATATCGCCGGGTCTTCCGTTCCCAGAACCCACGAACAGAATCCTTGAAGTCCGCGCTCCTTCACCAGCTTATAGCGCTCTTCGAACGTGCGTGCATCCGTAAAGAAGATCCACTCTCGCATGTCCGCGCGATAAAAATAAAACCACGCCGCGCGGTCTGTGGGATCCCATTCGATGTGCCCCCCGTAAGCCTTGGCCAGGTCCAGCGCATCGTCCGTACCGATGTATTCCGCCGAGGGATTCGGCTTGTAGCCGGAGTTATCATCCGATTTGGTCGGCGTTCCCGCGAACCAGTGATAACCATAGAGCGGAATCCCCAGCGAAAGCTTTTGCGCCGGCACAAACTTCAGCGCGTAGTCCAGGTTGCCCGTCGTCCATGCCCACCCGGCCACCGGCCCGGGCGCTGTCCATCGCGTATGCTGATCGTAAGTCATCAAGCAAATCAAATCGGCAGACTGCGCAAGCGTCTTCAGGTCATATGCCCCGCGCCAGTTTTCATAAATCCACGCGGAAAATCCGCCTTCGCCGGGCTGACCCGGAGCGTTTGGCACGGTCGCAATCGTGAGCTGCAACCCCTCTTTGTGAAACGCCGCCGCCGCTTCCCGAACCATGTCCGAGAGCGCATCGCGGTCCGTCCAATGCACGTCCTCAAAATCAAATTGAAATCCTGTGTACACGTTTTCTTTGCAATCCCGAATGAGTTGAGCAATCATGCTTTCCTTCGCCACAGGATTTTTCAGTAGCTTGTGAAACTCTTCCTGTGCGAAATCGCCGTTGGCCACGATTGGCATCACCGGAACATGCTCTTTGCGTGCGGTTTCCAAAACCAGCGGATTTGCCCCTCCGGAAACTAGCCCATCCGCGTCCACGCTATACCACGCCGGAACCAGGATATCGATTTTATCGGCGTGCGCCAGAAACGACCGAACCGACTTCGGATCTCTCGTCAGATAAAAAAGAGACTTGGCCTGTTGTGCATGCCCGGCTGGAACGGCAAAACTGGACAAAGTGGCGAAGGCGAAAACCGTAAGTAGTCGATTCATCATCCGCGCAGTTTAGCCGCGCATGGCCTTCGAATTCAACGCAAAGTATATGGGAATCGAATTCTCGCTGTTCGTGGTTTACGTGAGCCCCGGTTTGCTCGCAAATTCTTCTTTGAGGCCTTCCAGATCGTTCCACTTCACGTCAATCACCTTCATTAATTCGCTGAAACTTGGGAGCGGTCCACATAGAGCGTTCAGCGGCAGGATTTGTCCCCCCGCGCCGTTCGACAATAAAAATAAATAGCTCGTCAGGATATGTTCGCAATAGGGATTGGGCTGCACCAGAAATTTCGGCGGCAACAGCGTGAACGACCTCAGCGCGAACTGTCCCATCACGTGCTCGTACGGCGCCAGCGGCAGCCTCGGTACCACGTCCAGATCATTGGCGATGCGAAACGTGTCCGCCACCAATTGGTCATACTTCTCCGCGAATTGCGCATCTCCCGTCCTCGGACTCGCGTAGGTGAAGCAAGTTACGTTGTGGTACGGTTCCGGCGCGTTAACTGCGATATCCAGCGTCGCAAGCGTGGCTAACGCACCACCCAAGCTGTGCCCGCAGATTGTCACCGTTTCCACCTCTTGCTTCCAACGGAGGTTCGCTAGCGATTCGACAAGGCTCGGAGAGCCGGCCGCAACTCCGATCGCTACGGACTCATACATATCCGTGAACCCGTCCTCTGTCTGCCCCGCGCTCGCCAGAAACGGGCACGGTTTGGTTCCGAAGTTCGCGTCAAGGACCCACTCCTTGATTCCTTCCGTCCCGCGAAATGCGATCACTGTTTCTCCGCTTTCTTGCGCTTGCAAAATCAGGCCGATGGAAACTTGGCTCTTGGCTCGATTCGGATTCTTGTCCGTGAATAGATCGTACGCATAAATCGTTGTGATGATGTCGAACTGCCTCTGGTCAGCCCCCAGGCCCGCCAGAACCGTTTGTCCCGCCCGGTTCGTAAGATCACCAGGGTTCGGACGATAAGCTTCGTTCACCAGTTGCGCATAAAGGATGGCTTGGTTCAGGTCCATAAATGTTTTCCTTCGCGAAGGTTTTTCCCGCCGGCTCTTTCAGAGATGCAAGGCTGCTTCCAAAAGTAGCAACTGCTCAGGGAATCTCAGGGGTACGTAACTGTGCGGGTAATCTTAGGCATCAAAACAGCGGAAGTCAACGTGCCAGCCCAGCTCGGCCGGAACCGTTCAAGCAGGCTACAATGATTCTAAAGGTTGCACGAAAGGGGCGCGCCTCACTCACCAAGTCTCAGCCTCAAACGGCCACCGGCGTCTACCGCCACTTTTTCAGCAGCGGCCAAACTTTCTCTAAAGAGCCAAACTTTGCGCCGCGGCAAATGTAGACCGGAATATCGCGCTCCAGCGCATACGGGTTGTACGCGGAAGTTCCCACGTACTCCACGCTCTCGAACAACTGCTCAAGCCGTTCCCGCGAGTCATCTAACACAATCAAACAATCCCCAGAATAGCCGCGTGGTCCCCAAAGCCAATAAGTCTGGTGTCCGCTCAGCGCTGGAGGCAATCCGTACCGCGGACCAAAAAAATCAATGGCCCCGGCCTGTCCATAGTCCTGCGCAAAAATCCCGCAGCCCGGCCGATCCGTAGGCCGAATCTGAAAATAAGCTTTGGCGGTCTCCGCGACGATTTCTTCCCACCCAAATTGATCTGCGTACCACTGCGGCAGTACCGCCCGGGCATGGCTGTGCTCCATCACCGGGAGTTTCATCGGCAGTGTCTTCGTGTAGGCAATGAACGTGTCTGGCGAAAGAACCGGGACAGCTACCGGTGCGAGGTGCGCGCCGCTGGCGAGCAGAACGATGACGACCGCGGGTTTCAGCCACATGCGGCGGTTGCGGTTAGCTTTGACGAGTTCAGTCGCGGAAACATCCACTTTCCTTCCTTCAATGGCGGATTCGATGATGACGGCTCCCGCAGCCAGCAGCATCGGGTATATGGGCGCCAGATAGTAATTCTTTCCGTGAAGAACAAAGAACACCGTGAAGCACACCAGGTAGCACCAGCCAAATGAACGGTACTCCTTCAAACGTGGCGAAAAGAAGAATGCCATCAGCCCTGTAATCCAGATCGGAACGCTGAGCGGATCAATCAGGAAGGTCTGCTGAAGGAAGTACTGCGGCAGAGGCAGGACCACATCGCGCCCTTCAGCACGGATGTTGTGCATCAACTCGGCGAACGGCCAGTGATAGTGAATGTTCCAGAGAAGGTTGGGCAGGAAAACCAGGAACGCCGCGAGCCCGCCTAGCCAAATCCACGGTTTGAGAAACTCGCGCCGTTGTGCCGTCAGCAGAAGGCCAATGACAATGCCCAACCCGAACAGAGCAATCGAATATTTCTCCTCCAGCCCGATTCCCGCGATCACTCCGAACCACAGCCAAAAGCGCGGATTGTTTCGCTTAATCGCAAGGATTGCGAAATAGGCGCAGCCCATCCACAGATTCGGTTCAAGGCAGTTGGTGCTAAGAAGGCTTCCGTTGGAGAGATACTGCGGAGCGATGAGAACGGTGACAGAGCTCAACAGCAACGCAAACCGCCGTCCGCCGAACTCGCGCGCGAGTACCGCCGTTTGCACCACCAAAAGGGAAGAGGCCAGCGCCGGGATGAACCGGATGCTGCGCAGCGAGCTTCCCGCAATCGCCCGCCAAATGTGAATCAGGAAGGGAATCAGCGGCGGCTGGTCAACGTACCCCCAGGCCAGGTGGTTGCCGCACGCCATGTAATCGAATTCATCCCGGAAATAACCGTACCGATTGTTGAAGTAGCAGTGAAACAGAAGCTTTCCCAGGGCAACGACAACAACGATTAGCATGCCGTTCGCCAGGAAGCTGTTTTCCTTCGAACCAGCCGCAGGCGTTCGAACCGAAGTCTGGTTCATCCGCGTTTCTGTGGATGCATTCCTGAGATTTTTCTCATTCGTTTCTCCTGCCTCTATGGAAGCGCAAACGCAATCACGTAATCACCTTGTTTTGTCCCCAGTTTGCCGTGTCCGCCGGCCGCAATCACCACGTATTGTTTGCCCCCGAGGCTATACGTCATCGGTGTCGCTTGCCCGCCGGCCGGAAGCTGATACTTCCAGATTTCCTTGCCCGTTTCCGAGTCGAAAGCGCGAAAATAGTCATCCATCGCTGCCGAAGTGAAAACAATTCCTCCCGCTGTGACCATCGGCCCGCCCAGCGTAATCGTTCCTGTGTTCATCCCGGGTATATAACTTCCCAGCGGGACATCCCAAACTTTTTTCCCATCGAAAAGATCGACCGCAGCCACCGTCCCCCACGGCGGAGCATTGCACGGAAGTCCGCTCGGGGCCACCAGTGGCGTCCGGAACATCGCGTACGGCGCTCCCGTCTGTCGCGCAAACTCGCCGTGCAACCGGTCGGCATCCGTTGCATTTTTCCGTGCCGCATCCAGCTCCGCGCGCGGAATCAACTTGACGAAAATCGCCAGCCGGTTCGTGTCCACATAAAGCAAATGGTGCTGTGCGTCGTACGCAGAGCTGCCCCAGTTCACGCCTCCCACGTTGCCGGGAAACACCAACGTTCCCTGCAAGCTCGGCGGCGTAAAAATTTCTCCGTAACGCGCCCCCTTGATCTGCTCCGCGCACCATTCCCGCTCTTTGTCGTCCTTGCCCCACGCAGCTTCCGGAGTCAGCTTCTCCGGCACGAGCGAAATCGTCGAAGCAGGCTGCGTAGGCCACGATTCTTCTCCCGGAATGTCGCTCTGCGGAACGGGCCGCTCTTTCACCGGCAAAAGCGGCTTGCCATTCAACCTGTTCAACACAAAAACGCGCCCCATCTTCGTCGTAATCGCAATCGCCGGCGTTCCATCCTTCCATGTAAACAATGTCGGCTGCGACGCCACGTCGTAATCCCAAAGATCGTGGTGTACTACCTGGAATCCCCACACGAATTCGCCCGTCGACGCTCGCAGTGCCACGACCGAATCGGCCCACTTATCGTCGCCCTTCCGAAACCCGCCGTAATAGTCCGGGCTCGCGCTTCCCGTAGGAATAAAAACAAGATCGCGCCCCGCATCGACAGAAATCGTCGACCACGCATTCCCAGCTCCTGTGCGTGGCGAACTTTCGTAGGCCCACGGTGCAATCGGATCCCAAGTCCAGCGCAGTCGGCCGCTATGCGCGTCAAATGCCCGCACAATTCCGCGCTCCAGCGTGACTGCTCGATTGTCTCCCTCAGACGATCCCGTAATCACCAAGTCCCTATAAATCGCGGGTGCTGAAGTCACCTGATAGTCGCCAGGGTCTCGCAGCCGCACTTCATTTGTCAGGTCAATCTCACCATCATCGCCAAAATCAAGGCATGGCTTGCCCGTCTGGCCATCGAGCGCTATCAGCCGCGCATCCAGCGTCCCAATAAAAACCCTCAGCACGCACGGTTTTCCTCGCTTGGCAAGTGGATCAGACCACGCCGATACTCCCCTCGAGGTCACCTCCGACGCGCCGTAAGGCAGTTCCAGTTTCGGGTCGAATTCCCAAATCTTCGCTCCGCTAACCGCATTCAAAGCAATCACGTGATCGTACGGCGTGCTCAAAAACAACTTTCCATCCACCAGTATCGGTGTGGCCTCAAACGCCGCTTTCTTATCAAGTTCCTCGTTATGCCCGAGCGCGCCCGTCCGGTACGTCCACGCTACGCGCAGTTGTGCCACATTGCTGGCGTCAATCTGCTTGGCAGTTGAGTAGCGCGTTCCGCCGGGATCGTTGCCGTACGTCGCCCAGCCGCTATCCCGAGCAGATTGTGCGGAAGCTCTGCCCGCCAAAATCGCTAATGGCAAAAAGAACAAAAGTGTTGTCGCCAGCAGGTGGCGAAGGAAAATCTGTAACGCGAAGGGCTCTTGCAGAAGTCCAACTTGTTGTTGAGGCGTATCCACGGTTATTCGCTGCACTCCGCGGATTGATTATGCCCCAAGGAAGTTATCTTCCAAAAGCCAGAACAACGTCCTACGAGCATGGAAACCTGACGCAGCAAATCCGTGCGGAGATCCTCAAGCACAAATCGACGGGCTGACAGAATTAGGCAGAAGGAAGCAGGTAGAAAGCGGGGAACCTAGCAGCTCAAGCAGGTATTAGGGGCGGTCGGGGCGATTCATCGAAAAAATCGAACTGGCGATCGTAAGCGCAACCAGAGCCACCAAGGCAAATGTGAGAATCACTACGATCACGGAAAACTCCCCTCTGGGACAACGAAACAAAAAGCAAGTGAACCTCCAAACTCAACCCTTTCATTTTCAAATAGATACGCTTGTAATGGAGGGAATTGTGTATCCTGCAGAGGACAAGTGTCAGCCAGAAAGGACATTTTACCGGTAATAGAACTGTACCGTTCGTTCGCCCTGAATTCCCCGTAAGACGGGGTGCGTACGTTGACCAGCCTCCCAAACCAACCTTCAACCTCGCTGTCAATCTGAGAGCTTCATCCTAGGCCTTACTCAGCCGAATGGACCCGTCCCCTGTATGAATCGTCAGCGACTGTCCCCCGCCATTCATCTTCCCATGCAATTGCGAGTTGCTGAACGTCCCCTCAACGGTCACCGGCAAGCCCACGCTGATATGCCCATCGCCCGTGCTTGCGTCTATATTGGCTTGGATATCTCCCGGCAGCGACAAGTCCACGCTCCCATCGCCCGTTTTGATGCTCCAACTCGAAGCAATCTTCGAGCCTGGCATCACACGCGTATCCACGCTTCCATCCCCGCTCCGAATGTTTAGCCCGTCGAACCTTCCTGCCACCCTCACATGCCCGTCTCCGCTGTCCGCATCCAGCGTCCCGTCCAACTCCCTTGCTTCTATCGAGCCATCGCCCGTGTGTAGCCGTATGTTGCCCTTTAGCGTATCCACAGTGATGCTGCCGTCGTTTGTGTGCAGATCGATGTTGCCCGTTAACGTATTCGCCCTGACTGACCCATCACCCGTATAAACGCTAACTTTCCCATGGATGGAGTTCGCCTCGACCGACCCGTCGCCCGTATGCGCGTCCAGATCAGCCTCTTGCGGCATCAGGACGTCGATGTGCAGCCGGCGCCCATGGCCGCCCCACGAAAATCCCCAGTGGCTGGTCGTGCGCGCAATCAGCTCCACCGTGTCGCCCTCCTGCTTCGATTCGATGTGCAGGTTGCTGTTCAGCTCATAACCCTCATATTCGACATGGAACTGCACCGTCTTGGAATCGCCCGTCGTCACCCGCACACTGCCATCATTCGTATCCACATGCACATTGGCACGCCCCGAGACGGTGTAGTTCTTGTTCCAGTCAGTGGCGCTAGCGCGGGGCGCCAAAGCCACCGCAGCCAGCAGGCCAGCGCAGGCAATCCCCAACCGAAGGGCGGCGGTGCGGTCTTGTAGCAGTCTCATGGCTCAAAGCCTCCGTAAATTCGTGTTCTACCGCTTTCTATCATTGGTACGACATCCGGTGTCAAAATGTTCCCCAATATTGTGCGTTGTTGATCCCCTTGCTCTACCCCTCCAATAGACGGAACTCAAGCCCCATTCGTCTGATAGCGCCGCACAACCACTTCAATCAGACATCTTGGACGGAGGACTGGGAAGACTGACAAAGTTGCAGTAAGTCGTTCACCTGCTGCTAAATTTAGGTATCATGGAGCCATGAGCCTGCGTGCCAGACAAAAGAAAGCCGCCGAAGAAATTGCAGAGATCATGTACGCCTCTCTTCAGAAGTTTCCTGAAGAAGAGCAGGACAGGCGAGTTAAGGATATTCAAAAAATAGGCGCTAACGCCGGCCGGAAGCAGAGCGGTAAATCTCCCAAGCGCTCTTCCACTCGGGTGAACCGTCCTTCACGTCGGCGCGCCGCAGCTCCGCGCTGAACGCCCTCTCGTCTCTAGTTTGGATGGCATTCATCGCGGCTTTGACGATCGCCCTCTTTCTCTGGACTTCCTTGGTTACACTCGGACCCCGACCGCTCGCGACCCGCGTTTGCTCACGCATCACCTCGCTAATTTCCGGGTCAATCTCGGCAGCCTTTTCTTCAGGCTTGACGGGCTTTTTCTCCATGGGCGCGGCGAGAAATCGCAGCTATCTCTTTGCGGAGCGGGCGGCATGCTTCTTGTGAGCTGCGCTGGGTTTGGCGCGCAACGCCGCCAAAAACTGCTGCGTCGGCAAAGTATTGATGACGTCATGCTTTTCGAGCCACCCACGCCTCGCCATCGTCACCCCATGCCGAATCAATGCCAGATTCGCCGCATTGTGCGAATCCGTCGAAATAACCACCTTCACCCCGCGCTCCTTGCACATCCTCAAATACACATCCTTCAAATCCAGCCGGTCGGGATACGAATTGCACTCCATCGCCACGCCATGCTTCGCGCAAGCCTCCAGAATCTTCTCCATGTCGTAATCGATCGGGTCGCGCCGCAGGAGCACCCGCCCCGTCGGATGCCCGATGATCTGCGCGTAAGGATTCTCGATTGCCGCCAGCATCCGCTCCGTCATGGCCGCCCGCTCCAAATTGAAATACGAGTGAATCGAGCACACCACCACATCCAGCTGTGCCAGCAGCTCGTCCGAATAATCCAGCGACCCATCCTTCAAAATATCGACCTCCGCTCCCGCCAATACACGGATTCCAAGGCCTTTGTCGTTAGCCGCATGAATCTTTTTGATATGCGCCGCCATCCGCTTTTCATCCAGCCCATTCGCCACTGTAACTGCTTTCGAGTGGTCCGTAATCGCGATGTACTGATGCCCCAGCTTCCGCGCCGCCTCGGCCATCTCCTCGATGGAATTCTTCCCATCGCTCGCCGTCGTATGCATTTGCAAATCGCCCTTTATGTCTTTCAACTCAATCAGGTGCGGCAGCTTGTGGGCCTCGGCCGCAGCGATTTCGCCAGTATTCTCGCGCAGCTCCGGCGGGATGTAGTCCAGCTTCAGCTTCGCGTAAATTTCCGCCTCCGTTCGCCGCGCGACCGGTTTTTCTCCCTTCAACGTCGCTAGCGCATACTCGTTCAATGTAAAACCCATGTCGTTAGCGCGCCCGCGCAGCGCCACGTTGTGCTCCTTCGATCCGGTAAAATAGAGCAGCGCCGCCCCAAAGCTCTCTTTTTCCAGCAGCCTCACGTCCACCTGCAACCCATTCTCCAGCGTGAAGCTAACCTTGTTTTCCCCGTGCGCCAAAGTCTGATCGATCCTCGGAAACTCCAAAATGTGCTTCGCCAGCGCGTCCACCTGTTTCTGCGAGGTGTGTCCCGCGCCAAGCGTCAGCAACAAATCCAAATCCCCCACCGTTTCCTTGCCCCGCCGCAATGATCCCGCCGGCGTCACGCTTTCCACGGCTTTTCCCGCCTTCATAATGTGCGCAATGATCGCCGCAGCTGCCGCTTCCGCTGCATCGATGTGAAACCGCCCCGAAGCCTTCTTGAACACCTCAATGGCTTTCAGAATGTTCTGTTCGCTCTTCTCACCAAACCCTGGTAAGTCGCGCAGTTTTCCTTCCTCCGCGATTTTCTCCACATCCGCAACGGTCCCCGCCTTGAAGTTCGACCACAGAAACGCCACCTTCTTCGGCCCCAGCGATTGCAGTTGCAACAATTCCAGAATCGTCGCCGGATATTTCTTCAGCAGCTTCTTCCGCAGCGAATAATCCCCGGTCTTAACAATCTCCTGAAGATGCTCCACCATCCGCTCGCCGATCCCCGGCAACTCTTCCAACTTCTCCGGCTGCGTCACAAGCTGCTCGATCGATTCCGGCAATCCATCGATCAACTCCGCCGCCTTCTCGTAGCTGCGGTATCGCCCAATGATTGCTCCGTCAATTTCCAATAGCTGTGCCGTCTCGCGCAAAATCCGTGCAATCTGTTTGTTGTCCATGCCAGGGATTATAAAGCTAGTATGCGGGCAAGGGTACAGGCGGAAACTCCGCGTAGCGAATCGTTGTCCGGTAGCGTTTACCAGCCGCCACAGCCGATTTGGCGGATTGGATCCTCTGCGGGTTGAACAAACTTGCGCGAACGGGTGGGGCACGGTACGCTTTCTCTCAATGCTGGGAGGGGGGAACTTTGGTCTCCTCTAAACGATTTCTAGTCCCGCTGGCTCTTGCCTGTACGACCCTGCTATGCCCTCCGCTGGTGGCAGCCCAGAATGCCGGTTCCCAACAATCAAACCAGAACACAAGTGCGAGCCTGATGGTTCGCAGATTTGCATTGCATTACAACGGCTCCTTCAAAAGAGTCTCCCCCGATGAAATAGGGCACCGGCTGACGCAGAAGGGGCTCCTTCCCCTCGTGGATAAACCTTATGATCAGGCGAAGTTGGACTTGATCAAAAAAGAAATCAAAAAGATATACAAAGAGAGAGGGATAACGGTTGATGCGGAAAGTGTGCTGAACTCAACGAGCAGTCCGCGATACGTCGAAGTATTCATCGAAGTTTATAAGCAATAAGAGATTCTCGGAATTTCTGTCGGTCGATGGTGCCGTGTTTATCAGACACCGTCCCAAATCAGCTCACTGAGTTCTGGGGTATCACCATTTCAGTTCTTCGGTAACCGCAGCGTTTATAAGGCACTTGAAAAGAGGAAAGCAGCTTTGCGCTGACCTGAAGGCATCATAGAATTCGCTTCGGGAATTGCGAGTGGATTTCTGATTATGGCGTGCGCATTCGGATTCATCTGCAGGGCCTCCCTGGCGAGCATGTGCTTTCTGTCCACATTTTCCGGTCAAACCGTCGCGCATCCAAACGAGTCTGCTAGCGGCCTCGTTGAGCAGTTCGAGAGGACGACTGTGTTCTGGGAACAATTTGAGGTCGCCAAGAAGATTGTCGCGCTTCATGACAAGAGTGTGCTTCCACGGCTAGCTCCATGGCTCCGATGTGAGGACATGCGTCGCAGGGGCAACGCGGCGTTCGTTTTCGCTAGACTCGGAGATGATCGGGGGTTTCAGGTTATCCAGGCTATTTTGGAGGACCGTTCGTCCAAACGGGCCGTGTTTGAGATCGACAGCGCGGGACATCCGAGTCCCGCACGACAAATTCGTGCGGACCGTTACTACGCCGCGCACCTTTTTGGGGATCTGAAGGATCCGCGGGCAGTTCCCATCCTGGTTGCCTTGCTGAAGGACGAGGACGTCAAGGAGGTCGTTCCTTGGTCGTTGGGAGAAATTGGCGATAAATCAGCTATCCCTGCGTTGAAGGAGTCATTAGGTGACAACAGTTTGACTATGCGCGCCTCAGCCCTCCTCGCTCTTGAGAAGTTAGAACGAGACACTCCTGATTAGTCGAAAACTGAGATACGGCCAGGCTCCGGACATCACTGACACGCCAGAAACGGGATCTCCCAGAATCAAGCTTTGCCAGCGCCCGCTCTGCGATAAACTCTCTCAGGAAGCGATGCACAGATTGCCTGCACGGCGATCCGTGCAGCTCAGCTTCAGATGTCGGAGGGCAGAGTGCGCTTTTCGGTTCTAGCAATTCTTTTATCGTTGCTCCTCGGCCCAGTTTCTTTGGCGCACGCGCAAAAGCCTGCGCAAGTAGCCTCCACGCACGAGAAAGTCATCATCGACACCGACATCGGCGACGACATCGACGATGCCTTTGCCGTCGCACTCGCCCTCAAAAGTCCCGAGCTTGAAATCCTCGGCATCTCCACCACCTTCGGCGACACCGAAGCCCGCGCCAAAATCGTCGACCGCATGCTCGGCGAAGCCAGCCGCTCCGACATCCCCGTCCTCGCCGGCACTCCGACGCACACCACCAATCCCATGTCCCAACGCCGCTACGGCGAAGTCGGCCATTTCGCTAAATCCTCTCATGCAAATTCCGTCGACTTCATCCTCGACCAAATCCGCCGCTATCCCGGCCAAATCACTCTAATCGCCATCGGCCCCCTGATGAACGTCGGCGCACTCATCGACAAAGACGCGCAAACCTTCCTCAAGCTCAAGCGCGTGGTCATGATGGGCGGCTCGATCGAACGCGGCTACGGCGATCCTTGGTCTCCCAGCCACGGCCCCGACGCCGAATGGAACATCATCAACGACATCCCCGCCGCGAAAAAACTCTTCCTCTCCGGCGTCCCTCTTTACGTGATGCCACTCGATTCCACCCAATTAAAATTCGACGAAGTCAAACGCGCCTACCTATTCAAGCAGGGAACTGCGCTCACCGACGCTCTGACTCTCCTCTACTATGAGTGGGGCCAGCCAACTCCCACCCTCTTCGATCCCATGACCGTCTCCTACATCCTGAATCCCAAAATATGCCCCGTCCAACCCATGCACATCGTCGTCGACGACAAAGGTTTTACCCGACAAGAACCCGGCGCCCCCAACGCCCAAGTCTGCATGCACTCCGACTCCGACGCCTTCTTCCAACTCCTGATCACCCGCTTGGCCGCTCCGTAACCTGCCACCACAAAAAATCGCCATCTCCGGTGTGCAGCGAAATCCTGTTCCGTTCCTTTACTTCCTTTATCTCCTCTACCTCATCTACTTCCTCTACCTCCTCGCTTCGCAGTTTTTACTCACTACCCACTACCCACTATTCACTTCTTTCCAATAAAAAAGCCGGCAGAGGGGCGCTCTCTGCCGGCCGAATGATTCCCGGTTTAATTAAGTTGGCTTTGCCACGTTCGCTGCCTGGGGGCCTTTCGGTCCCTGGACAATTTCGAACTCTACCGTATCTCCTTCCTGCAGAGTGCGGTAGCCATCCCCCACGATAGCGGAATAATGAACAAAAACATCTGGACCATCTTCGCGCCCGATGAAGCCGTACCCTTTCGAATTATTAAACCATTTCACGGTTCCTTGCACCGATATGCTCCTCCCTGGTGGAGACGTGGACATTTTTCGTGGCAAGCTAACCTGGACCAACACAGCTGCCACGCGCACAAATTGCGCGGAGTGTAACAGAAAGATTCTTTCAGTCAAGAGAGCAATCGTTGGTCAGTGTGTACGAAAAAGCACGGATATTCGTGTATAAAACCGATTCAACAAATAGAGAGCTGCTTTCCCCAGCGTGGGCCGCCACGCGAAAATCTTGCAACTTATAGCGAACACAGGGTTTGCCACATTTGTTTCACAACGTGAATCATTTGTTTCGCGGGTGCGGCGCAGGGTAGAGCCCTGCTTCGAAAGCAGCCACAGGATGGTCTCCACGATCTCGCGGAATCACGAGCGAACCAGAAAGCGCAAATAATACAAAATTCCGGCCACGGACTTGGCGTCCCGAATCTTATTCCGGCGAATCATCTGCTCGGTCTCGCCGTGCGTGAACGCCTTCGCTGTAATCCGCTCATCTTCTTCCGGCTCGGCCACGCCTGCCGTTAAGTCCTCGGCCAGAAGAATGTACATGCGTTCCTCAAGAAATCCCGGCGTGGGGAAAATGTCCAGGAAAACGTGAAATCGCTTCGCGCGGTAGCCGGTTTCTTCGATCAATTCGCGCGCCGCGGCCTTGCGTGGATTTTCTCCCTCATCGATCCGTCCCGCCACCAACTCCCAAAGAAACTGTCGCGTAGCATGTCGGTACTGACGAATCATCAAAATCCGTCCGTCCGGAAAAACGGGCAGCACCACGACCGACCCAGGATGCGTGATCAATTCGCGCGTAACACGCAGTCCGCCCGGCTCGATGATCTCATCGCGCCGAATCCCGAAAACTGGCCCTTTGTAAATGATTTTGCTCCGTAAAATTTTAGCGGTAGTTCGGCTGGAAGGTTTAGACGCCATAGCTTGTACGTTTTCTCCGCCGTTATCATACACTGTAGTGGCCGGTCTTTAGACCGGCATCGCAACATAGCATTCGCCTTTAGCTCGGCAGTGCAGAAATAGCTCGAGCATGCCCATCAACACCATCATCGTCGACGACGAAAAACCCGCCCGGGAAGAACTCGCCTTCCTCCTAAAAGCCTTCCCCGAAGTCAGCCTCATCGGCCAAGGCAAAAACGGCGTGGAAGCTGTCGCCCTCATCAAAGAGCATTCCCCCGATCTCGTCTTTCTCGACGTCCAAATGCCCGGCCTCGACGGTTTCGGCGTTCTCAAAAAACTCGTCGAACGCAAAATGAAAATGCCCCACGTCGTCTTCGCCACCGCCTTTGACCAATACGCGGTCCAGGCCTTCGAAGTAAACGCCGTCGACTACATCCTAAAACCCTTCGACAAAGCCCGCATCGCCAAAGCTATCCAGCGCGCCCGCAAAATGTTGGACACCCAAACCTCCACCACCGAGCGCCTCGAACAGCTCGTCACCCAGCTAGGCGCGGCCAAAAGCTCGCCCCAAAAAGTAAAAGTCCTGGTGAACTCTCAGCAGCGCCTCCTGCTTGTGAATGGCGACGACATCATCTTCGCCACCACAGAGGGCAACTCCATCGTGGTCGTCACCCGCGACGTCGAAGGCGCCACGAATTACCGCACCCTCGAAGAGCTGAACGCCGCCCTCGATTCCGATTCTTTCCTCCGGCCCCATCGCTCCTTCCTCGTCAACACCCAGCACATCAAGGAAGTCGTCCCCTGGTTCAATTCCACCTTCATCCTTAAAATGAACGACAAGAAAACCACCGAAGTCCCCGTAAGCCGCGTCCACGCCCGCCGTCTCCGCGAACTGTTCAAGCTTTAGGTTTCGGCGAATCTTATAGATCTGGTCGAAATGGTATCGGCTAGCAAGATCTCCACAGGAGAATACTGGAAGGGAACAGGCCTCCTTTTCGTCATTTCCTTCGCCATTTGCTTCGTGACGGACCTAGTGCTTGAGCACTTGACTCATATTTTTGGGACTCATACTACGCGGGGCAGCCTCTTGTACTCACTCTTCATGGGTGCATGGCTCGCCTTTGCGTTTCCGCCGATTATGGGAGCGATCCGCAGGACACGCTCGAAGCAGGGGAATTCGCGTGAGTGACCCCCCTTTATCACCGTGAGCGTGATGGGTTTGTACACGTCAGCTACGTAGGACGAGCAATCGTGTGTTAGCATCGTGCGTACCCCGCGTACAACGACACGATGGATTTTTCGCTCAGCGACCACCAAAAACTGATTCGCGACACCGTCCGCCAATTCATGGACGCGGAAGTTCGCCCCACCGTGAAGCAGCGCGACCGCGAAGAGCGTTTTCCCGCCGCCGAAATCAAAAAACTCGCTGACCTCGGCTGCTGCGGCATGATGACCCCCGAAGACTGGGGCGGCCCGGGTCTCGACACGCTTTCCTACGTTCTGATGATCGAGGAAGTCGCTCGCGTCGACGCCGGCATGGCCACCTCTCTCGGCGTCACAAATTCCGCCGTCCAAATCCCGCTCCTCAAATACGGCACGCAAGCGCAAAAAGAAAGGTATCTCCGCCGCCTGGCCACCGGCGAAATTCTTGGCGCTTTCTGCCTTACCGAACCCGCCGCTGGCTCCGACGCCGCCGGAATTCAATCCCGCGGCGTCGCCATGCAACAAGTCGGCTCCGGCCTGGGAACAAGGACGTCCCCGCCGCCAAGCCTCGCACCCGCGGCAGCCGCAGCCTGGGGCGGAGCACCTCTCGGCACTCCGAGCGGCGACATCTATCGCCTGAACGGCACAAAGACCTGGGTCTCGAACGGTAGCGTCGCCGGCCTCTTCATTGTCTTTGCCAAGACCAATCCCGAAGCCGGCGGCAAAGGCATCACCGCCTTTCTCGTCGAGCCGAGCTTTCCCGGCTTCAAAGTCGGCCGCCACGAAGACAAAATGGGCCAGCGCAGCTCCCCCGCTGTCGAAATCCTTCTCAACGACTGCGAAGTCCCTCGCGAAAACCGCCTTGGCGAAGAAGGCCAGGGCCTGAAAATCGCCCTCAGCGCTCTCGACGGGGGCCGCATCGGCATCGCCGCGCAAGCTCTTGGCCTTGCCCAAGGCGCTTTGGACGAGTCCGTGAAGCACGCCAAAGCCCGCCGCGCCTTCGGCAAAACGATAAGCGAGTTCCAGGCGATCCAATGGATGCTCGCCGACATGCAAACGGAGATCGAAGCCGCCCGAGGTTTGGTCTATCATGCTGCCTGGCTTAAAGATACGCACCCGGAGAAGCTGGGCGCCGCAGCATCCAAAGCCAAGCTCTATGCCAGCGAAATGGTCAACCGAGTGGTTGCCAAAGCCGTCCAGATTCACGGCAGCGTCGGCTATTCCCGCGAAACGGACGTCGAGCGCATGTACCGCGACGCCCGCGTCATCACGATTTACGAGGGCACCAGCGAAATCCAGCGAACGATCATCGCCCGGGAGCTCTTGAAGTAGAGGGGGCAGAGGAGGCGGACACCCCTCCCCCTGCATTTTTGTAAACGTTGTATCTAAAGGACTTAGCAAAAGCGCAAGTCCTTTAGAATCAGTGTTTGCGGGGGATTTGTAAGTGTTGCTGCTAAAGGAGTTAGCTTGGTCCCGGGTTAGGCGAGAAGGAAACTGTTGCTGTGCGCTGGAACTTGCCGCGAGGCTTGAGAGACGCAAGTTGTGAGTACCAAGTTTAAATCGGCAAAAAGTATAACATAGAAGTTAACAGTTGTCAAGGACGAAATTGGCTTGGCACGGGCGCCGGAGAAGAATTTACACAGTCGAAATGGCTTAGGATTTGAGCTGATCAGGAAAGCGCCGTGCACGGAGAAATGACGTAGGGGAGCAGAGCTTGGGGACAGGAGCTGGCAGCAAGAAAAGAGTGGTGAGCGGGATGCGGCCGACGGGAAGGCTGCACATCGGCCATTACTTTGGGGCCCTCGAAAACTGGGTGCGGTTACAAAATGACCCCGCCTACGAGTGCTTCTACTTCATCGCCGACTGGCACGCCCTCACCAGCGACTACGCCGACACCTCCGCCGTAGCCCAAAACACTATCGAAATCATGACCGATTACCTGGCGGCCGGGCTCGACCCCTCCAAGTCCGTCATCTTTCAGCAGTCTCTCGTCCCCGAGCACGCCGAGCTGCACCTCCTCCTCTCCATGGTCACCCCGCTAAGCTGGCTCGAGCGCGTCCCCACCTACAAAGAGGCCCTTGAGCAAGTTAAGGACAAGGACCTGCACAATTACGGCTTCCTAGGCTACCCCTGCCTCCAAACCGCCGACATCGTCATGTACAGCGAAGAGGGTGTACCCCTCTTCGTGCCAGTAGGCGAGGACCAGGTCTCCCACGTCGAGCTTTCTCGCGAGATAGTTCGGCGATTTAACACGATGTATGGACTTCAAATCGATCGCGAAAGATGGGAAAAAAATGAAAGCATTCAGACTCTGATTTACGCAGTCCGTAGCGGCAGCAATATTGCACTTGAGGGATTAAGACGCCAGGCGCTCGAGGATGGTATTCATAACTGGCTAGAACGCATTGGTCCAGCGGGGCGTAAGTACGTCGATTTCATAGAAGTGCTTCGTGAACCTGGAGTAATGCTGACGAAGACGCCGCGGATACCGGGGTTGGATGGGCGGAAGATGTCGAAGAGTTATGGCAATGCGATTACGTTGAGCGAGACGGATGAGGACATCCGCAAGAAAACGAAAGTGATGGTGACCGACCCCGCTCGCAAGCGGCGCACCGATCCCGGAAATCCGGACGTGTGTCCCGTCTACGACTGGCATAAACTGTTCTCATCCGGCGAGCCAGGCCGCCTGGACTGGGTCCGCCAGGGTTGCACCACGGCAGGCATCGGCTGCATCGAGTGCAAAGCCGCCATGGCCGAAAATTTGATTCAGTGGATCACGCCCGTCCGCGAACGCCGGGTGAAATGGGAGAACGACCCGAAGGGTGTAGTAGAGATGATTCACGAAGGCTCGAAAAGAGCCCGCGTCGAAGCAAAGAAAACCATGGAGCGCGTCAGAGAAGCCGTATTTCATTGGAAGGACAAGCGACGGGAGATTGGCAGCGATACAGCGGGACAGGTGTAGGGCAGAAGTTGGCTTTTAACACAGAGACCACAGAGGGCACGGAGAAGAGAGAAGAGCAAAGATAGCGCGCAAACGCAGAGTGTCTGTGGCACAGCCAATCCTGGCTGTGCTCCGCTTGCTTCCTCTGCGTCGGCTTAGAAGGATGAGAACAGAAGGAATGAATGGCGACGCCAAGTAACAAGATGACCGGAAACGCGGCCTACAAGGTGCACATCCCTTTGTATGATGGCCCGCTCGACCTGCTGCTTGATTTGATCAAGAAGCAGGAAATGAATATCCACGACATCCAAATTTCGCTGATCACCGCGCAATACCTCGAATACCTGCACAAGCTGGAAGAGCTGAACGTCGATGTGTCCGCAGATTTCATATACATGGCCGCGACGTTGATCTACATCAAGTCGAAAATGCTTTTGCCGCCCGATCCGCTGGCGGCGGAAGAAGGCGCGGAAGGCGACCCGCGCGCGGAACTGGTGCAGCGTCTGGTCGAACACGAAAAGTTCAAGAATGCGGCCCAGCTTTTGTACCAGAAGCAGCAGATTGAAGAAAACGTCTGGTCGAGGCCGGACAAGTCTCTCTACAACGACGAAGGCACTGAAGGCGAACTCGTCGTTTCCCTCGTCGATTTGGTGAAAGTCTTCCAGCAGGTTCTCGAGCGCCGCAAGGAAGTTTCGCGTATTGAGTTGCAGCACGAAGAATTTACCGTGGCGCAGATGATTGCGGCTTTGCGCGCACAGATTCTGGCCAGTGCGGACAACGTCGTAAATTTGATTCAGTTTTTTGAGGCCTGCCCGTCGCGGCACGCGATGATTGTTGCGTTCCTGGCGGTCTTGGAAATGGTGAAACTGCAAGCCGTAGGCTTGGCGCAGGAAAAGCAGTTCGGGGAAATTGTGGTGAAGAAAGGCAAGTCCTTCGACGTGATTTTTGACGAGTCAGGCGGCATTAAGCAGATCGATGAAGAATACAAGTAGCGCGGTAAAGGAAGTAGAGGAAGTAAATGAAGTAGATGAGGTAAAGGATGCAGAGGCCACCAATTTGAATGCTCGACGACTGCGAATGCTGGGCGGCGGCCTGGGTTTCTCCTTTACTTCCTGTATCTCCTTTACGTCCTTTACCTCATTCGCTTTCACAGGGGTTTGTTCATGACGAATGAAGAGAGAAAAGCGGCTTTGGAAGCGATCATTTACGCGGCGGATGAGCCGGCGACAATCGAGCAGCTCGCAAAAGCCCTCGGCGAAGAGAAGCTCGTCGTGCAGGCCGCGCTCGATGAATTGGTGGCCAGCTATGCCAGCGAAGAACGCGGCATCGAGATTCGCGCGGTGGCCGGCGGGTACAAGCTCTACACCAAGCCGCAGCAGCACGACGTGGTGCGTCGATTCATCAAGAGCTTGCGGCCGCCGCTGCGCTTGACGATGCCAGCCCTCGAAACACTGGCGGTGATTGCCTACAAGCAGCCCGTCACTTCGCCGGAAATTTCCGAAATTCGCGGAGTGAACACTTCTGGCGTGATCAGCACGCTTCTGGACAAGCGATTGATCACCACAGCCGGTAGGAAAGAAGTGATCGGCCGGCCGATTTTGTACAGAACGTCAAAAGAATTCTTGATGCGTTTCGGCTTAAGCGATTTGGAAGAGTTGCCGAGCTTGAAAGAGTTCGAGGCCCTGGCGAGAGAAGCATTGGGGAGCGATGAAGGTGTGGCACCTTCCGCTGAAGATTATCAGGAAACCGGGGCTGTCGAGAGCATGGTGTCCGAAGGCGGGGCATCGGCGAAACCTGCGCAGGACGGCACGGCCGAAGCGATCGCACATGTCGGAGAGGAACTTGCGGAGGCCGAAGCTTTTCGCGAGCACGAAGCCTTGGCGACTTCCGAAGGAATGCCCTCGGGACAATTGGACGAAGACCCTCCGCCACCGGTCGTCAAATCCACCGCAGCGGGAGAGTAGAGGAGAGCATTGAAATCCGACCGCTAGAGCTCGCAGGAATAAACTCTCCTTCCGAGTGTAGGGGCACGATACATCGTGCCCTGCAGCCACATCATCGGCGCACACGCCAACACGATATGCAGGAACGATTACAGAAGATCATTGGTCGAGCTGGGATTGCTTCGCGGCGCCATGCGGAGCAATTGATCCTGAGCGGACAAGTGCGCGTGAACGGCGTTATCGTGCGGGAACTGGGGACGAAGGCCGATCCCGCGAAGGACAAAATTGAAGCGGCCGGGCGCACCGTTGGAACGACCGCGCAGAGGCACGTTTATTTGGCGTTGCACAAGCCGCCCGAAGTGGTTTCCGCGATGGCCGATCCCGAGGGGCGAAAGACTTTGCGGAATCTACTGCGCGGGTTGCCAGAGCGCGTTTTTCCGGTGGGGAATTTGGAGTACGCGGCGTCGGGTCTGGTGTTCCTGACGAATGACGGCGATCTGGCCGCGGAAATGTTGAAAAACTGGGCGCAAATCGAGCAGGTGTACCACGTCAAAATAAAGGGGATGCTGACGCTTGCAGATTTGGATCGCATTGGAAAGGAAGTCGGATTAAGGATGAAAACGGTGCGGCAACCGGACGCCACACGCGGCCGCGCGGCCAATTTTTGGTACGAAGTGCGCATGCGGGATTCCAAGAAAGAAGAGTTGCGCCGCGTGCTGATGAAGGAAATGCATCCGGTGGAAAAATTAATGCGCATTGGATTGGGGAGTTTGTCGGTGGAGGGTTTGCCGCGAGGCAGATATCGGTTGCTCGCACCGAAGGATGTGGAGGAGCTGCGAAAGAGCGCGGCGGTGAAAAAGGATGATGGCCGGGTTGAAGAAAAAGAAAGAACTTTTGCGCGGAGTTCGCGGAGTGCACAGCGGACACAGAGAAGAGAAAGAAAGACGCCGCTTTAGAGATCGATTCTGCCAAGATCCGAAATTGCGCTTGCAGGGAAGTTCGCGCTGATGGCTCTCGAGAGATTACAGAAAATCATGGCGGCTTGCGGCGTGGCGTCGCGTCGGGCGTGCGAGGAGATCATCGCTGCCGGCCACGTGACGGTCAATGGCACTGTCGTGCGTGAATTGGGAACAAAGGCGGATTTTGAAAAGGATGTGATTTGCGTCGATGGCAAGGCCATTGCCCGGCCAGAGAAGCTGCTGTATTTCATGCTGAACAAGCCGAAGGGCTATGTGACGACCGCGAGCGATCCAGAAGGCCGGCCGACGGTGGTCGATATCTTGGGCAAAAGCGTCGGGCGGGTTTATCCCGTGGGGCGGCTGGACTACGCGAGCGAGGGATTGCTGCTGTTGACGAACGATGGCGCGCTGGCGGAAAGAATGATGAAGGCCGGGTCGCACATGCCGAAGACCTATCTGGTAAAAGTGAGCGGGAAACCGGATGAGAAGAGAATCGCGCGGTTGCGGGCCGGGATTGTAATTGAACTCGAGGATGGGCGGCGAGTAAAGACTTCTCCGGCGAAAATCAGGTTGTTCGAGGACGGGGAAAATCCGTGGTATGAAGTGGTTTTGATCGAGGGGCGAAACAGGCAAATCCGAAGAATGTTCGAGCGGGTCGGGCATCTGGTGGAAAAGATTCGGCGCGTGAGGCTTGGGCCTTTGACACTGGATTTGGAGCCGGGAAGGTTTCGTCCACTGACCGGAAAAGAAATCGAACAGTTGAAGAAAGCGGCGAGCGGCCAGTGAGTGAGAAAAAGAACAGGAAAGAGGTTTTACACAGAGGACACGGAGAGTTCAGAGTGCGCGGAGAAGAACGGCTGGGAGATGAGAGAATACCAGGGGGACGCGAAGAGCGCGAGTGGCGGACAGAATTCAATGACACGAACGATTGAAGAGCTGATTCCGGATTACATTCGAGGGCTGCCGGTGTATGTGCCCGGCCGGCCGATTGAAGAGGTCGAGCGCGAGCTAAAGATTCATGCGGTAAAGCTGGCGTCGAATGAGAATCCGCTGGGGCCTTCGCCGCGCGCGGTGGAAGCAGCGAAAAAAGCGCTGAGCGATGCGCACCGTTATCCAGACGGTGGAACGCATTTGCTACGCGAGGCGCTGGCAGCGCGAACGGGCGTTTCGACGGAAGAGATATTTGTGGGTCTGGGGTCGAGCGAGATCATCGACTTAGCGTCGCGCGTGCTTTTGCGGGCGGGACTGCAAGGTATGACGTCATACGGCAGCTACGCGCCGTTTTCCGTGGCGATTCGCGCCAGCGGAGCGGAGCTTGTGCTTGTGCCGCAGCGCAATTTCGCGTTTGACCTCAACGCGATTGCGAAAGCCCTCACGCCGCAGACCCGCGTCATTTACCTGGCGAATCCGAACAATCCCACAGGAACGGCGTTTAGCGTGGAGGAGCTGGAGAATTTTGTCGCGAGCGTGCCGGAAGGCGTGTTGGTCGTGTTGGACGAGGCGTACATCCACTACGCCCCAAGTTTGAACCGCCGGAAGTCGGAAGAGATTTATCGCAAGCTAAAGAATCTGCTGATTCTGAGAACTTTTTCGAAAGTGTACGGGCTGGCGGGCATGCGCATCGGATTCGCAATTGGACGGCCGGGATTGCTCGCCGCAATGAACAAGTTGCGTACGCCGTTTAATACCTCGGGAATCGCGCAGGCGGCGGCGCTGGCGGCATTGGATGATCGAGAGCACGTTGACCGGTGTATTTCTACGAACGCGAGCGAGCGGAAACGATTGAGCGAAGGATTCATCAAGCTTGGATTGCGGCCGGTGCCGAGCGAAACGAATTTCATTTTCATGGAAGTAGGGCCGGAGGCGAAAGCGATTTGCGACGAGCTTTTGCATTTGGGTGTAATCGTGCGGCCGCTGGGATGGATGGGCTTCCCGGATGCCATCCGCGTTTCGGTCGGAACGGCGGAAGAAAATGAGAAGTGCCTCGCGGCGATGGGACAGATTTTGACGAAGCGCGCGGGAAAAGGGCAGTTGGCGGCGCGATGAAAGTGCTGTTGCCCGACGGTGCGAGCGCCGCGGCTGACCCGATTCTCGAAATCCTGAAAAAATATAAAACGATTGCCGTGGTCGGATTGTCTTCAAATCCTGCGCGCGCGAGCTTTGAAGTGACGGAATACGTGCAGCGAGCGGGATACCGGATAATTCCCGTGAATCCAAACGAGAAGGAAGTGCTGGGAGAAAAGAGTTACGCGCGGCTGGAAGATGTGCCGGAGTAGATTGAGATTGTGGATGTGTTTCGGCGAGCGGAAGAGGTTCCGCCTGTGGTGGAAAGCGCGATAAAAGTTGGAGCGAAAGTGGTGTGGATGCAGTTGGGAATCGAGAATGCGGAAGCAGCGGAGCGCGCGCATTCGGCGGGATTAATCGTCGTGCAGGACGCATGCGTTTTCGTGGAGCATCGCAAAAGAGCGAACCAATTGGGATGAAGTCCTTCAGCGAGGCAGAGGAAATATCTCCAGATTGCGTTTGCCTGGAAGAACCACACCAAGGAAACGGCCGTCGGGAGAAATGTTAAATTCGCGGAAAGTTAAGCCGTGCAAGATGGGTTGGGGAGTGGGTTGCAGAACGGGAATATCCTTGCCAGGCTGCTGCGCGGGGAGCGGGGGAATCGCAATCCACACGATGTCGGCGGATTTTCTTTCGATGGCGCGCTTGAGAAGGATGCGAGTTTCGTCGGGCGCCCAATGAAAGACGCCGAGGCCGACGCGCAGGCGCACGAAATGATCGGGATCGCCAAGGTCGCGAATCTCGAGAGTCTCGCGGTCGATGAAATACGCCACTTTTTTGCCGGTGGGTGAAACGGAAAGTCCGCCATTGTAGCCGTCGAGCGTGGCAACTTCGGTGGCGTCCTGCGCGAGAAGTTCGAGGCGCTGGAGGCGCGGAGGTCCGCTCATGGCGCGATCGCGTTCGACAGCGATGGCGGCATTCGTGCCGGGAATGCGATCGGAGTCGAGGAAAGTGCGGCCTTCGAAAGCGGGGCCGGCGGGGCCAGTCGCGATGTTGAAATAGCGGAAAGAGAAAAGAATGCGCGGCTTAATGGCTTCGGTGAGATAGATGATGGTCGAGTTGTCCTGGAGCCAGGTGGCGTTGAAACAATCCTCGATGGTGTTTTCACCTTTGCCGAAGTGGATTTCCTTGCCGCTATCTTCGACGGCGAGAGTCATGATGGAATCCTGGGTGCGGCCGGATTCATCGACGACGCTGGTGGTGAAAAGCTGGGCGAGAATTTCGCGGCCGTTGGGAGACCAGTGAAAGGCGTCGACGGTGTAGGAAAAAGGCGCATTCCCGACTTTGAATTTGTCGCCTTGAAGCAGGCGGCGGCGTTTGCCGTTGGCTTCCATGAGCCAAATGTCGTCGTGCTGGAGATCGTATTTTTTTGTCTTAATGGTGCGGCGGACGGAATAAACGACGCGGCCGTCCGGAGCGAAGCGGAAGGCGGTGATTTCGTCGTCGATATTTTGGAGAGGCTTGTCGAGATCCTGCGCGCGAGCGCGCGATACAAAAAGAAAGGTCAAAAAGAAGAACAGCAATACAAAGCTTCGTGGAAAACGGCAGATTGGGCCTGGAGAACGAAGATGCATCATTTTTGGTTAACGGACCCCGGCGGGGATGGCGGCGCAGGATGCGCGCCGGTGAAATCGGAGCAGCACGGTTTTTCCGCGGGCTTGAATTCCATGAATTCGATGCGCGTGTCGTCGGCATCGTATAGATTGAGCTGCCATTTGCCGTCGCGGCCGATTTTGGGTTCTTCACCGGGCTTCACGCCTGCTTTGATGATTTGCTGCTGGATGGCGTGGATATCGGGAACACCGAGAGAAATGTGGTTCATGACGCCGAGAGTATGTTTATCGGCGTTCGGCGCGATGCGGAGCATGTACTCGACCCAATCGGTGCCGTCAGGGACTTGCATGGCGACCCAATCGGTCTGATCGTCTTTCATTCCACCGTGCCAATACGGACGAAAGCCGAGGAGATCCTTGTAAAAGCGGTCGGTGGCGTCGCGATCGTTTACGACGAAGCCAGCGTGAATGATGCGAACGGGGTTGGCGGGATTCGGCGGCGCCAGGCCTGCATTCAGATCTTCCGAGTTGGCCAGGTTATAAGAATCGGTGATCGAAATGTGATGGCCTTCGGGATCCTGGAGCAGCAGGCGGACGAGATCGCCGGTGTGTTTTTTCTTTACTTCGTTGAAGTCGACTTTCTTGAAGTTGAGGAATCTTTTGAAACCCTCCAGGTCGTCGGTGAGAAAAGAGATGTCCGCCAGCAGATCCGCGGGAGGCGGGGCGGGCATTTTTTCGAGCGTGATCCGCTGCCCGCTAGGCAGAAATAGGTAAAGGGAATAGGCCTTTTCGCAATACTCGCAGTCGTGCTGCGGATCGATGAGCTTTAGATAATACTTGCGCGCCTCGGGGACATCCGAGACATAAAAGGTGACGCCCGCGATTGCGAGGAGGCGCGGGCGCTTTGGTGGTTTGCGCTTTGCCAGGACAGGAAAGCAGAGAAGCAGACTTGCGAGAATCAGCGCAGCTTTTTTCATTCGTAGACCTCTGCCTTACGGGTTAGATGCCGACCGCGATTTTAGCTTGCGAATTTCTTCCAGGCGAGCACGAAGGCGCTGTTCGAAGCCCTGATCGGTGGGCTTGTACCAGGTGTGTCCCGCGAGATTTTCCGGAAGGCAAGTCATGTCAGTGATTTTTTCGTCGAAATTGTGAGCGTATTTGTAGCCTTCGCCATAGCCGACATTTTTCATGAGGCCAGTGACGGCGTTGCGGAGATGCAGCGGGACGGGATCGGCTTCGGTTTTCTGCACGTCTTCGACAACCTCGCCGTAGGCAGTGTAAACGGCATTTGATTTTGGCGCGAGCGCGAGATAGACGGCGGCTTGCGCGAGAGCGAGATGGCCTTCGGGAGCGCCGAGAAAGTCGAAGGCATCTTTGGCGGCAAGGGTGACGGCGAGCGCGCCGGGTTCGGCGAGGCCGATGTCTTCGCTGGCCATGCGCACCATGCGGCGGGCGAGATAGAGCGGGTCTTCGCCGGATTCGATCATGCGGGCGAGCCAATAGAGCGTGGCGTCGGGGTCGGAGTTGCGGACCGATTTGTGGAGCGCGGAAATGAGATTGAAATGTTCCTCGCCAGCTTTGTCGTAACGGAGCAGCTTGCGCTGGAGAACGTCTTCGAGGAGTTCGCGGGTGATGGTGCGCGCGCCGCCCTTGTTGGCTGCGGCGGGCTTGGCGCTGCGCGCGGCCAGTTCGAGCGTGTTGTAGGCGGAACGCGCATCGCCGTTCGCGTAAGACGCAATGCGGAAGAGCACGTCGTCGCTGGCTTCGACATTTTCGTCGCCGAGGCCACGTTCTTTGTCGGCAATCGCGCGGCGAAGCAGCTCGACGATTTGCGGCGTGGTGAGCGGGTCGAGGACGTAGACTTTGGTGCGCGACAGAAGGGGAGAGATAACTTCGAACGACGGATTTTCAGTGGTCGCGCCGATGAATGTAATGTGACCGGCCTCGACGTAGGGGAGAAAAGCGTCCTGCTGAGCTTTGTTGAAGCGATGGACTTCATCGACGAAGACGATGGTGCGCTGGCCGGCGTGGGATTTATGTTCCGAGGCGGCCATCACTTCCTTGATTTCCTTGATGCCTGCAAGGACCGCGCTGAAGGCGACAAATTCCGAGCGCGTGACGCGCGCAATCAGTCGGGCGAGCGTGGTTTTGCCGCAGCCCGGTGGACCCCACAGCAGCATGGAGGTGATCTCGTCGTTTTCGATTTGCTGGCGCAGTGGTTTGCCGGGACCGAGGAGTTTTTCCTGGCCGATGAATTCATCGAGCGTACGCGGGCGCATGCGCTCGGCAAGGGGCTGGTGCGCGGCATCTTCCAGCGGCGGCGGCAGTTTGGAGAAGAGACTCACTTCTCTAGTGTGCCCTTTTCAGCCAAAGAATTCCTCTGGCGGGCGGCTTCGTAAAAGAGAACCGCAGCGGCTGCGGCGGCGTTGAGGGATTCGATGCCGCTGGCCATTGGTATGCGAATGCGGGCGTCGGCGCTGCGCTCGACTTCTTCGGGGAGGCCTGCGCCTTCGTTGCCAACGAGAAGTGCGACAGGTTCGCACCAATCGACTTCCCAGGGCGAGAGGATTCGAGATTCGCCGTCGTGAGGCTCGTGGACGCTTGAGGCGAGAGTGCGAACGTTGGCGATTTTGAGTTGGGTGAGGAGAATCGGCAGCGACATGCCCGGGAGAATTGGCAGATGGAGAGCGGCGCCAGCGGAAGCGCGCAGCGCTTTTGGAGAAAAAGGGCTGGCGGTGCCGGATTGGCCGGAAGCGGCGGTGACCGCGCCAGTGGCGCCAAAGGCCGCGGCGGTGCGCAGAATGGTGCCGACATTACCGGGATCTTGCACGCCAGCGAGGACTACGAGAAGCGGCGCGCAGGCAGACGCGGGCGCGCGAAGCAAATCATCGAGCGTGGCCGTGCGCGGATGAACGAGCGCGGCGACGCCTTGCGGATGCTCCGTGTCGGCCAGGCCCTCAAAAAGACGGTCGGTGGTGTGCAATGTGGGAAACGCCATTTCCGCGCTGCTGATAAAGGGGGCGAGGCGCTCGCGGTGGCGCTCGCCGGATTCGCTGAATAGCACAGCTTCGACGGGGCAACCGGAACGAAGCGCTTCTTCGACGAGGCGAACGCCTTCCACGCCGACGGAACCGGACTCGGTGGGCAAGCCACCGCGAAGCGCCATGCGAAATTCCTTGAGCCAGCGATTGTCGCGGCTGGTGAGAACTCCGGGAGCACTTGCGGCCGCGCTGGCAGGGTTGCGGGCGGGTTTGCCTGGAGTAGCCATTACGGGGAGCGTAGCAAATTTAGGGTCTGAGAGGCCAACCGTTGAGATAGCCAGAGCGGACCGCCTCGCCGACAGGAGTCGGGGTAAACGGAAGGCCAGCCCTACACGGATTTCGCAGCCCCGACGAGCGGCGCCGCGTGTTGCGAGTCATCGGACGCCACCATGCGGGCGCGGATGCCTGCGAGCAATTCGAAAGAGCGGAGGCGCGCCGAATGGTCGTACATGTGCGCGGTTGTGATGATTTCGTCGGGATGCGTGAGTTCGAGGAAGTTGAGCAAGCGGCGCTGAGCGGTTTCCGGTGAGCCGACGACGGAGCACAGCAGCGTCATGCTGGCAGAAGCCCTTTCCGCGGGCGACCAGAATGAATCGATATCGTGGATGGGCGGAGGAATCTGCCCGGGCATTCCGCGGCGAAGATTGGTGAACGATTGCTGGACCGACGTGAAGAGGTACTGCGCTTCAGCGTCTGTTTCCGCGACGACGACATTCACGCCGAGCATCGCGTAGGGCCGGTCGAGCTGGCGCGAGGGCTGGAAGCGGGTGCGATAGAGTTCAAGCGCCTGCATCATGTCGGCGGGAGCGAAGTGCGATGCGAACGCGAAGGGCAGGCCGAGCTTGGCCGCAAGCTGTGCGCTGAAAAGGCTCGAACCGAGCAGCCAGATCGGCACGCGCAGGCCCGCTCCGGGAACGGCGCGGACTTTTTGATTGCGAGCTGGCGGCTCGAAATAGGATTGCAGTTCTTCAACGTCTTGCGGAAAATTGTCGGCGGTGGCCGTCATGTCCCGGCGCAAAGCGCGCGTAGTGAGCATGTCCGTTCCGGGAGCGCGGCCGAGGCCGAGATCGATGCGATCCGGATAGAGCGAAGCAAGCGTGCCGAACTGCTCGGCGATGACGAGCGGTGCATGATTCGGCAGCATGATGCCGCCGGAGCCGACGCGAATAGTCTTCGTGCCGCCGGCGATGTAACCAATCACGACGGACGTGGCGGCGCTGGCGATGCCGGGCATGCCGTGATGTTCCGCCAGCCAAAAGCGGCGATAGCCCCAAGCTTCGGTGTGTTGCGCAAGGTCGAGAGAATTGCGCAAGGCGACAGCGGCGCTTGCCCCTTGGGGAATCGGCGAAAGATCGAGAATCGAGAAGGGGATCACAACGATTGGATGCTGCGGTCTGCGTGAAAGTTACTGGTACGGATCTACCATGTGTGCGGCCCAGGTCGAGGCGGCGCAGGGCGTTTATACGAGGTCCCCGCGCAGGCTCTTATTGCATGCGTTAGAGGGGTATGGTAGCGTCGCAAAATTGAATCGAAACGCGGGCGAAGCGCCGAACGTGCACTTATGTCTTCGCCAAAGGCCAAAAAGTTGCCGGCAGAACTGCTGCGCGTGAATGCGCAAAACCCGGAAGGCGAAGTGCTGCGCTACGCGGCAGATTTTCTTGCGCGAGGAAGTGTCGTTGCCATCCCCACCGACACGTTTTACGGGCTGGCGGCCGACCCGTTCAATCTTTCCGCGGTCGGTGAAATTTATAAGATAAAGGGGCGTCCGGAAACGCGCGCGTTGCCGATATTGGTGCGTTCGCTCGAGCAAGCCATGCAATTGGCGCGCGAAGTGCCACAGAATTTTTTGCGGCTGGCGCAAGAATTTTGGCCTGGCGCGCTGACGCTGGTCGTGGACGCGGCCAACCGTTTGCCGCTGAAGGTCACGGCGAACACGGGGAAAGTGGCGCTGCGCTGGCCGAAGAGCGATGTGGCGCGGCGGCTGATCGAAGAATTTGACGGGCCGATCACGGGAACCAGCGCGAACATTTCAGGATTTCCTTCGTGCTCGAGCGCGGAGCAGGTGATGAAGCAGCTCGGCGGGCGGCTGCCGCTGATTCTGGATAGCGGGGAAACCGGCGCGATTCTGGGATCGACGATTGTCGATGTGCATGGCGGGGCGTGGAAGATTATTCGAGAGGGCGCGATTCCCGTGGCCGATATTCAGAAGGCGCTGAAATGATGAGTGGTCGCTACTCTCATTGACCGGACTTGAGTGTGGCTAAGAAATCGTAGTCGCCGGTGGGAGATAGTTGTAGATCGCCGAGGGAGCGGCGATGGACGGAGACGACGTCGGTGAACCACAGAGGCAAGTAGGGCAGATCGACCGCCAGGATTTTTTGGACTTCGTTGCAGAGAGCCTTCCTTTTTTCGCGATCCGTTTCGGTGCGAATTTGATCGACTAACGCGTCGATGCGCGGATTGGAGTAGTGTCCGCGGTTGGCGCCATCGGGCGGAAAGCGCTTCGAGGAAAAAACAAATTCAAAGACGTCGGGATCGCTATTGGCGCCAACCCAGCGCGAATAGGTGATCTGGAAATTGCCGCGAGCGGCGTCGGAAAGCAGCGTGCCAAGTTCGAGAGGGCGCAGTTCGAGATCGATGCCCACACGCCGCCACTGCTCTTGCAGGACGGCGCCGACGAGGCGAGCTTCTTCTTGCGTGGATGTTTTCAGCAGGAGATGAAAGCGCATGCCGTCCTGTTTGCGCGGGTAGCCGGCGTCGTCGAGAAGTTTTTCCGCGCGGCCCGGATCGAGAGTGTATTCCGCGACGTTTGGTTCGTAGGCCCAATGATTCGGCGGCAGAATGCCGCTGGCGATGCGCGCTTCTCCGTGGAGGAGATTGCGAATTAGCGCTTCGCGATCAGTGGCATAGGCGAGAGCTTGGCGGACTTCGGGCTTGGCGAGGATCGGATCCGTCAGATTAAAGCCGAGGTACGCGAAATTCGTGCCGGGGCGTTCGGTGACGAGAAGGTCGGGTTGCTTCGCGAGTTCGGGAATCATATCCGGTGAGAGGGAACTCATCTCAATATCCGCGGAACCCTTGCGAAGCTCGAGAGCGCGGACGACCGCATCGGGCACAACGCGAAAACGGACGCGCGCGAGTTGCGGTGCCCCGCGAAAATAATCGGAATTGCGCTCGACGATGACTTCTTCATCCTGCGATTGCGAAACGAAACGGAACGGGCCCGAGCCGATCGGATGGCGCGAGAAATCGGCCCCTGCGTCATGAGGAATGATGCCGACGGCGGGGCGCGCGAGATTCCAGAGGAACGAAGCGTAGGGCTCGCTGAGATGGAAGATGACGGTGGCGGTGTCAGGCGTGTCGATGCTCGCGATCATGCGGAACGCGCCGCGCTTTGGCGAACGGGTGGCAGGATTCAGGATGGACTCGAAGGTGTATTTGACGTCGCCGGAGGTGAGCGGGCGTCCATTGTGAAAATGTACGCCGGAGCGCAGATGAAAAATGTAGGTGAGCGGGTCGGGCGTGCTCCAGGATTCAGCCAGGTCGCCGCGAAAATTCATTTGGTCGTCGCGCTCGAGGAGGCTGCTGAAGAGCAGGCCGTCGATTCTTTGGGATTGCGAGTCGGTGGCGTAGCGCGGGTCGAGATTGGTGGGATTGGATTCGATCAAGAAGATAAGGGACGAGGGATCGTTTGTGTTGCGATGGCCGCAGCCCGCCAAAACGAAAAGAAGGAGAAAGGATTGAACGCAGAGAGCACCGAGCTGGCGCAGAGTTCGCGGAGAGCTTGCGGCGCTAGCGCGGCGGGGCATAGGAGATTTTACCCAGAATGGCGGGGGCGTGCGCGCCGGTGGCGGACGGGAGGTTTCCAGGGCGGCGATGGAAAGTCTCGTAGGCGAGCAGGGCGAAGGCGAAGGCTTCTTTCGCGTCTTCCGGGATGCCTAACTCAGAAGAGGGAAGCATCTTGATGTTGCGGAGGGCAGCGGAAAGTTGCGCGACAAGAAGAGGGTTGCGGGCGCCGCCGCCGGAGACGATGAGTTGATGGATTTTTGTTTTGGGGAGGACGAATCGATTGAGCGCGTCGACGACAGAGAGCGCGGTGAAGATTGTGGCGGCACGGATGAGATCGGCGGGATGGGCGCGATGTTTTTTGCCGAGGGCGAGGACTTTCTTCAAGTATGCATGGCCGTAATATTCGCGCCCCGTGGATTTGGGAGGCGCGAGATTTAGATAGGGATCGCGCATCAGTTCATCGAGAAGCGTGGGGATGGCGTGGCCCGTTTGGGCGATGCGAGCGTCTTTATCGAAGCGCTGGCGGCCACGCGTAAAATGCGCGACGAGCGCGTCGATCAGCATATTGGCCGGGCCCGTATCGAAGGCGAGGATCTGGGCCGGTTTTGCTGCGGCGGGAATCACGGTGATGTTCGCGATGCCGCCAAGATTCAGCGAGACGCGGCCGAGTTTTTCGTGGCGATAGAGAAGATAGTCGGCGTAGGGGACGAGCGGAGCGCCCTGGCCGCCGAGCGCGATGTCGGCCGGACGAAAATCGGCGACGGTGGTGATGCCGGTGCGAGCGGCGATGACGGAGGCCTCGCCGATTTGCAGCGTCGAGGACGTGGGACGGCCGAAATACGGCGCGGGCGTTCCTTGATGAAAGATGGTTTGGCCATGGCTGCCGATTAGCGCGATGCGTTTTGGTGAAACACGGAACTTGCGGCATGCGGCGAGCGCGTCCTCGGCGAAAATCTCTCCAAGACGAAAATTCAACTGGCTGAGTTCGCCGGCGGTGATGGGGTGTTGCTCTGCGACCCGGAGAATTTCTTTCCGGATCGCAGGAGGAAATTTGCTCGAAGTGTGCCCGCGCAGCTTTGCGTCAAGATGCGGCGGCGCGCCGGAAATACGCGCGAGGGCGACGTCGATGCCGTCGGCGGAAGTGCCGGACATGAGACCGAGGACGAGCATGGGGCGTTGCTTCATCGGGCTGACTAACGTTTTAACACAGAGGGCGCAGAGGCCGTAGAGAAGAACGATGTCATGTGATTTGTTTCTTTAGCTCGGCGAGGAGGTTGAGGGCGTCGATGGGCTTGAGCTGGTCGAGGTCGGCGCCGCGGAGCTTGTCGAGGACGGCGCGGTCGAGCGCGGTGAAGAGGACTTCTTGGTGGCCGTTGCGGCGGTGCGGGGCGGCAGCTGCAGCGCCGACCGCGACACCGCCAGCGGCTGCGACGGAGTTTGCTGAGGGATCTTCCAGCGCGCCGGGAGAGAGCGTTTCGCTAAGCTCGTGCTCGCTCTGCTCGTGTTTTTTCAGGACTTCGCGCGCGCGCTCGATCACGCTGCGCGGCAATCCAGCAAGACGGGCAACTTCGATACCATAACTCTTATCGGCGCTACCGGGTTCAACGCGGCGCAGAAAGATTATTTCGTTAGGCGTTTCCTTGACCGAAACATGAACGTTTTGCACGCCGCTCAGGAGATCAGCGAGCTCGGTCAGCTCGTGATAGTGCGTGGCGAAGAGCGTGCGGGCGCGCGTGTGCTTTTGCAAATGCTCGACGACGGCCCAGGCGATGGACAGCCCGTCAAACGTCGCCGTGCCGCGGCCGACTTCATCGAGCAGCACGAGGCTAGAGGGCGTGGCGTGGTGCAGAATGGCTGCGACTTCGCTCATCTCAACGAGAAACGTCGAGCGGCCGCGCGCGAGATTGTCGCTCGCGCCGATGCGAGTGAAGATTCGATCGGTGATAGGCAGTTTTGCCTGGCGCGCAGGCACGAACGAGCCCATTTGCGCCATCAAAACGATCAGCGCGGCCTGCCGAAGATACGTGGACTTGCCGCCCATGTTCGGGCCGGTGATTAGCAAGAGCTGCTGACGGGCAGGGTCGAAACAAAGATCGTTGGGAACAAATCGTTCGCCGCGCTGGCGCAGCAACTCCTCAATGACGGGATGGCGCCCCCCGACGACGAGCAATTCGCCGGTCGAGTTAAATTCCGGGCGAACATAACCGCGATCGGCGGCCAGCTTCGCGAAGGCAGCGAGTACGTCCAGTTGCGCAATGGCGGACGCCGTGCGACGAAGCCGCGCAGCCTGAGCGGCGATGTTCGAGCGAATCTCAATAAAAAGCTGGCGCTCAATTTCGAGAATGCGTTCGTCGGCGGCAAGGATTTTTCGTTCGTATTCTTTTAGCTCGGGAGAAGTGAACCGTTCCGCATTCACGAGTGTCTGCTTGCGTTCGTAATCGGCCGGGGCCAAGTGGAGATTCGGTTTCGAAATCTCCATGTAATATCCGAATATGGAATTGAAACGAATCTTCAGCGACGCAATGCCGGTGCGCTTGCGTTCGCGGTCCTCCATCGCAGCGATGATTTGTTTGCTGTGCTGGCTGAGGTTGCGAAGCTCGTCGAGTTCGCCATCGTAACCGGCCCGAATCATGCCGGGATCGGTGGCGAGAGCGGGAGGCTCATCGGCGATGGCGCGCTCGAGGCGTTCGCGGACGTCGGTGAGCTCGTCAATCTCGCCGTGCAGTTGCCGCAAAAGCACGCTGCCCCCGACCGGTGGAGGCGTCACGAAATTTCTCAGGACGGGAAGCTGCGCCAGCGATTTGCGGAGCGCCACAAGCTCGCGGGGAGAGGCCAGCCCAAGCGTGATGCGGCTCGTCAGCCGCTCGAGATCCTGAATGCCGCGCAACTCCTTGCGAATTTCGCCGCGAACGACGGTTTGCTGCACGAGGTGCGCGACGGCCTCGAGCCTTTGCTCGATAGCGTCGCGATCCAGCAGCGGCCGGAGAATCCACGAACGCAACAGCCGCGCGCCCATCCCGGTGACGGTCACATCGAGAGCGGCGACCAGCGTCACGGGCCCGCTGCGGGAAGATTCCTCCGTGAAAATGGGCGCAAGGAGTTCGAGGTTGCGGACGGAAACAGGATCGAGCACGAGCGTGTCATGCTGCTCGTAATAGCGCACGCGGTCCAGGTGCTGCAGAGCTTCACCGCTGGAAGGCTGAGAGTTCGGGGATCCCGCGTCGGCATCCGGGCCGCGCGCGGCGTTCTCCCGCAGATAGTGAACGATGGCGCCGGCGGCCGCGAGCGCATGCGGATGTTCATCGAGCCCGAAGCCCGTTAGTTCGGCGACGCCGAACTGTTCGCGCAGGATTCGTTCCGCGTAGTCGCGTTGGAAAATCCAGTCTTCGAGCCGGCTTTCGACGCCTCCCGCGCCCTCCAGCAATGAAGTCTTCGCGGTTTCAAAAAGCTGCTGAGGCCGGGGAAGAAGTGTTTCGCGCGGATGGAGAAGTTGCAGTTCGTCGCGCAAGGCCTCGTCGGCGTCGGCCCCGCGGAACTCCGTGGACTGAAATTCGCCGGTCGAAAGGTCCACGTACGCCAGCCCAACGGGCGAGCCGGAGAGATGCCTGGCGACGGCGGCCAGATAATTATTCTCGCGGGCTTCGAGCACCGAGGCGTCGGTTGCCGTGCCCGGAGTGATGACTCGGACGACCTCGCGGCGCACGAGCTTTTTGCCCGGACCCGGCAATTCCATCTGATCGCAAATCGCTACCTTGAATCCGCCGCGAATGAGCCGCGCAATGTAGCCGTCCGCCGCGTGATAAGGCACGCCGCACATCGGAATTGGCTGTCCCTTTTCCCGGTTGCGTGATGTGAGCGTGATTTGCAGTTCGCGCGAAGCCAGTATCGCGTCTTCGTAAAATAGCTCGTAGAAATCGCCGAGCCGGAAGAGCAACAGCGCGTGCGGGTAGCGCGTCTTAATCGCGTGATACTGTTGCATCAAAGGCGAGGTAGGTTCGGTCATCACTTAGCCATCAGCCGGTTGAGCAACGCTCTCAACAAGGAGTTTCGTTCGCCCTTCATTCGTGGATTCCCAGCTCGCTCAAAAGAAAAGCGTAGTCCAGCGCTATCTCCCGCAAATAATCGTAACGCCCGGAAGCTCCGCCATGTCCCGCGCCCATATTTGTCTTCAAGAGCAGCAGATTGGCATCGGTTTTTAGCGTGCGCAACTTGGCCACATATTTCGCCGGCTCCCAATACATGACTTGGCTATCGTTGAGCCCTGTCTTTACAAGCATCGCCGGATAGGATTTCGTTTCCAGATTCGTGTACGGACAATAGCTCTTCATATAAAAATAGTCTTCCGCGACGCGCGGGTCGCCCCATTCTTCATATTCGCCGACGGTGAGCGGCAGCGATGCATCCAGCATGGTATTCAGCACGTCGACGAACGGCACATGGTTGATCACCATGCGAAACAGCTCGGGCCTCATGTTTGTGACTGCGCCCATCAGAAGACCGCCGGCGCTGCCGCCTTCGATGACGAGATTCTGTGGCGCCGTATAGCGCTGCGCTATGAGGTGTTCGGCCGCGGCGATGAAATCCGTAAACGTGTTTTTCTTCTGCCGCAGGCGGCCCGCGTCGTGCCACGGTTTTCCGAGCTCGCCGCCGCCGCGGATGTGCGCGACGGCGTAGATCACGCCGCGGTCCAGCAGGCTCACGCGGTTCGAACTGAAGCTTACGGCGACGGAGTGCCCATAGCTGCCATACCCATACAGCAGTAGCGGGGCGGAGCCATCGCGCCGCGTGTCTTTCCGATAGACGAGCGAAATGGGAACGCGCGTGCCATCGCCGGCCACCGCGTGCAGACGTTCACTCACATACTGCGCGGCGTCGTAACCGCCCAGAACCGGTTGCACTTTGCGAAGCTCACCTTCGCGCATGCCTACGTCATAGTCGAAAACGGAACGCGGCGTCACAAAGGATTCGTACTGATAGCGCACAAAGGAAGCATCAAACTCCGCATTGGTTCCGAGCGATGCGTTGTACACGGGCTCCGGAAATTCGATGCGGTGCGAGGCAGAAAGCGCGTCGGGAGCTTCGACGCCGAGATCCAAGATCCGCAAATAAGGCAGCCCTCCTTCGCGCTCGAAAAGCACCAAATGCGATCGAAACACATCCACTCCGGCGAGCATCACGTCCGGGCGATTGGGAATAATCTCTCGCCATTTCGAGCGTCGCGGGTCGCCAACCGCCGCGCACATCAGCCGGAACGTCCGCCCGCCAGAGTTCGTGCGGATGAAAAAGTATCCGCCCATGTCGTACGGATTGGCGCCACGCTTCTCGCGCGTCAGTGGATTTGGATGATGGTCCACGTAGTACTCATGGTCCGCTTCGCGCGCGGCGATCACGCGAAATTCTCCGAATGGTTGAGCCGCCGGCAGAAAGCGCGCCTCGCTCGTTGTGTGGCTGGCAATTACCAGCAAAAGAAACGCTCCGCTGCGCGTGCGCTCGATTTCAATCCGAAAGCGCTCATCTTTCTCTTCATAAACAAGCGTATCTTCCTCAGCGGATCCCGCGACATGCCGGTAGAGCCGGTGCGCGCGTTTCGTCGTTGCGTCTTCAACGGTATAAAAAAGCGTCCGGCCGTCAGCCGCCCACGCTGCGCTGGTGACCCGTTCGATCGCCTCTGGGAAAAGCTCGCCGCTCCACAAGTTCTTCACGTGCAGCGTGTATTGCCGGAAGCCAGTGGTGTCCAGCGCGTAAGCTAGAAGCTGGTTATCCTGGCTTACATCAAACGCGCCGAGGCCCAAAAAGGAGCGCCCTTCCGCGATGCGGTTCAGGTCCAGGACGACCTCATCCAGCGAACCGCTTGCATCGGTCCGGCGGCAATGGGTCGGATACTGTTTGCCTTGCTCCGTGCACGTAAAATAGAGATACCCGCGCAAGCGATAGGGGACAGACAAGTCCGTCTGAAGAATGCGCGCCAGCATTTCCTGGTAGAGCGCATCCTGAAACGATTCGGTGGGCTTCAGGGTTTCGTCGGTATACGCGTTTTCCGCCTCAAGATAGGCAAGGACCTCCGGGTTTTCCTTTTGCCTAAGCCACGCGTAGTGGTCCACGCGCCGGTCGCCATGCAAAACGGTTTCGAGCGGCTCGCGCCGCGCGAGTGGCGGCGACAGCGAGTTAACGCCGCGCCCCTCGTTCGAAATGGCCGGCGCTGCTGCTTTGGCGTCTGGGTTCATGCGTCTCTTGATCTGGTGCGCTCGGCGGGCTGCGCAACGTCTTGCCCCGGGTTCGCCGGGCTTATGCTTAACAAAAGCAAAATACGTTCGTCCGCTATACTAGCGGAACTCCCCGGTTGGAGAAAGCCGGGCAAGCAGGGGCCTACAAAAGCATGGCGCAGGAAATCGAAATCAAGCTGAAAATCAGCGACGCAAACGCTCTCAAACGTTCGCTGAAGCGCCTTGGCGCTCGACTGGTGGGCAAAGGGAAGGGCTGCGTGCACGAATGGAACGTCATTTTCGATTCGTCTGATGGCCGCCTCGCGAAACACGGACAATTGCTCCGGATCCGCACAGAAACTCCCCAAGCGAAAGGGGGCAACGCACAGCCTGTTCAGCGCACGCTCCTCACCTTCAAGCGGCCCCTCGGCGATGCAATCGTGACTTCGGTTTCGACCGGAGCAGAAGAAAGCCAGCGCCACAAGGTGCGCGAAGAATTGGAACTCGAGGTGGCTGGCGCCGTCACCTTGACAAAAATCTTCGAAGGATTGGGGCTGCGCGGCTGGTTTCGCTACGAAAAATACCGCACGACGTTTCGCCTTCCTGCCAGTTCAAACTGGTCCAAAGGCTTGCTCATCGAATGGGATGAAACCCCTGTCGGAGCATTCCTCGAACTGGAAGGACCGCCGCCCGCCATCGACCGCGCTGCTCAGGAGCTCGGCTTTTCCACCGAGGACTACATTCTGAAGAACTATCTGACTCTATACGTCGAAGAATGCCGCAGGCGGGGCATAGAACCCCGAGACATGGTCTTTGAAGTCGCAAAATCACGGCCTCGCAAATAAAGATCAAAAAATATCGCCTCCAAGGCCATTCTTTTCTTGACATTGAAACGCGCCCGGTTTAACACTGCAACTGCGATTCGCAAACGGTACCGAAATTGCTCTCGTCCGTCGTGAGTTGCTGCGTGGCGCGTTATTGGCGCCGCGCTTTGGGGTGAATTCTCTACCGATGAGTACGTCCAACGAACTCGAACCTGGCCCTAGTCGCTTCGGCGAAGACCGGACAAAAAGGGCGAGGCTTGGGACGGGCGACTGGGCAACGCCGCACGAGGCCCAAAGGCTTGGGCAGGCGGCAGGTTGGGGAGGGTTCGCGCCTGGCTAACGGTAAGCCTATTTATATCAGGCACTTGCCCGCGGCCGAAGCCATTTTCGGACCGCGGGTTTTTTGTTGGTGCCCGAAGCCCAGATTTGCTGTCAGACCGCGCGTTGGAAAGCAACCGAGCCGGCCTGGACGCTCGAGAGAGGTGACACGATGGAAATCTACGCAACCGAACTAATGGGGGCGGAAGCCTACGACGCGCAAGGCAACTTCGTCGGGCGCGTACGCGAATTTTTTATCGAGCCTGCACAAGCCACCAACCGCCTCTCGCACTTTTTGCTTTCGCGCGGACGATTCCAGCCGCTGATTGCCAGGTACGATCAGGTTGCCACCTTTGCCCCGGGGACCATGCGCCTCAGCGTAAGCGAGCGCGCCCTGCAACTTTATGAACCCAACGAGTCGCTGCTGGCAGTCCGCAAGGATTTGCTCGATCAGCAGATCATCGATACGCGTGGGCGCAAGGTCGTTCGCGTTAACGATGTGGACTTGGCCGAGCAGCGCACCAACGGAAATGTCGAGTTACGGGTAACGCAGGTGGACGTCGGTCTGCCCGGCGCCGTCCGCAGGCTGCTGCAGGGCGTGGTGTCCCCTGGCATGATCCGAAAACTGCAACGAAAACTTCCGCAAAAAGCCATTCGCTGGGAATTTGTGAATCTGATCGAGTCGGATCCTTTGCGGCGCGTCAAGCTGCGCATCACGCACGAGAAGCTTGAAGATCTGCATCCGGCGGATCTCGCCGAAATTATGGAAGACCTCTCCGCGGCCGAGCGGCAGGGCATTATCGCTTCGCTCGACGAAGAAACCGCCGCGGCCGTACTGGCCGAACTCGACGAACGCCTCACCACGCAGATTGTCGAGAAAATGGACCCCGAAAAAGCCGCCGACATCATCGAAGAGATGGCCCCGGATGCCGCCGCCGATCTCCTGGCCGACCTTCCAAAGGAGACATCGGAGGAATTGCTGGAAGAAATGCCGGGCCAGGAAGCCGATGAAGTTCGCGAATTGCTGGCGTTCGACCCCTCGACAGCCGGCGGCATGATGAATACCGAATTTGTCTTCGTGGGAGAAGGCTCCCGTCGCGAAGAGGTGCTCGCCTGGATTCGCAGCCTCGATTTGAATCTTGAACAGCTTGATACCATCGTGTTGCTGGATAGCGAGGCGGAATATTCCGGCACCGTTTCCATCGCGCGACTGTTGCTGGCTGCTCCGGAACAGAAAATGTCCGAACTGCGCAGCGATCCGCTTCTCAGCATTGCCGCGGACTCGGATGAAAAAGACGTCTTCGAGCTGTTCGACAAATACAATCTGAGGATGCTTACCGTCGTGGATGCGGAGAAGCGCCCCATTGGGACGGTCACCGTGGACGACGTGGTATCGCGCCTGGTGAAAAAGTAAGAAGGGAATTGGTAGCGGCGAATGAACTGGGGGAGTCTCAAATCGAGCTTTGAGGGCCTGCAGACGCGGGGCGAAGATCTGCAGCAGAAGATTCGCGGTCTGCGGCGCCGGCTGACTTTGCTGCTCGCGGTGGTCGGGCCTGGGCTAATCACCTCGAACGTCGACAACGATGCCGGCGGCATCGCGGTGTATTCGCAGGCCGGAGCTCAGTACGGATATGCGCTGCTGTGGGCTTTGATTCCCATGACTATCGCTCTGTACGTAACCGAAGAGATGTGCGCGCGCATGGGCGTCATCACCGGCAAAGGACTCTCCGACCTGATTCGCGAAGAGTTCGGCTTCCGCCCCACGTTTTTTGTGATGATCACCGGCTTCTTCGTGGACTTGGCGAACGTCGTGGCGGAATTTGCAGGCGTGGCCGCGTCCATGGAGATGTTTCACGTTACCCGGTATATCGCCGTTCCCATTGCCGCAATCCTGGTCTGGATTCTGGTGATGCGGGGAACGTATCGCCAGGTCGAAGTCATTTTTCTGATTGCGTGCGGTTTCTACGTGACCTACATCATTTCGGCGGTCCTGGCGAAGCCCAATTGGCTGGAAGCGGCCCAGCACGTAGTCATCCCGAACCTGAACTTCAATGCGGGTTATTTGCTCACGTTGACCGCATTGGTCGGCACGACCATTGCGCCGTGGCAGTTTTTCTATCTGCAGGCGGGATTCGTCGAAAAGAAAGTCGGACCAAGGCAATATCCGCAAGCGCGAGCCGACGTTTTGGTGGGCAGTATCAGCTGCATGGTGATCGTTTTTTTTATCATCGTGGCTACGGCGGCGACATTGTATGTCTCCGGCCAGCGCGACATCACCGATGCGGTTCAGGCGGCCAAAGCTTTGATTCCCCTGGCAGGGAAGTGGGCCGGATTTACATTTGCTTTCGGCCTGTTGAATGCCTCGCTTTTTGCGGCCTCGATTTTGCCTCTCTCGACGGCGCACGTCATTTGCGAAGGGCTCGGATTTGAAGCCGGTATCGACCATAAATTCAAGGACGCGAAAATATTCTACGGCCTGTACACCATTTTAATTGCCGTAGGCGCGGGCATCATCCTGATTCCGCACGTTCCTATCTGGAAGATCTTCATTTTTTCGCAAGTAGGGAACGGTATCTGGCTGCCTATCGTGATCATCTTTATCCTGCTCCTCGTGAACCGCAGGGACCTGATGGGTGACCATGTGAATACGCTCACGTTCAATATCGTCGCGTGGGTGACGGCGATTGCTATGATTATCCTGACGCTTGTGCTGGTGTACACCTCGCTCTTCCAAGCCGGTTCTCCGCCAGCTGGCTGATGCCCTGCTCAGCCGTCTTCGAGGAGGGGGATGCTCCAAAGAGCAACCCGCCATTGCGCCGTTGCCGAATCGTATGTTAACTTTGCGGCGTAAAGAAGAAACCCGCAGAAACACCGTGCCGCCCACTAAACCACACACGACGCTGCAAGTTTCCGCCTCCGGCGCCTTGGGTCCCCTGACTCCCGAGGAAGCCCTGCTCTTCGAAAAACTCGATTTGGCGCGCCTCCCGCGCCATGTGGCCGTCATCATGGATGGCAACGGGCGCTGGGCGCAACAGCGGCATCTGCCGCGCATCGCGGGCCACCGCTCCGGCACGGCAACGGCGCGTTCCACCATTGAGACCTGCGCGCGCCTCAAAATCGAGGCCCTCACCCTATACGCCTTTTCGGTCGAGAATTGGCGGCGCCCGAAAACGGAAATCGACTTCCTGATGCAATTGCTCCGCGAATATCTGCGCCGCGAAATGCCGCTCCTGCAAAAGAACAATATCCGCATGCGCTTTTTGGGGCGTACCGACGAACTTCCCAAAGGCGTGCAAGACGACGTCCGCGACGCCATCGAGCGCACGGCCGGCAACCAGGGCATGGTCCTTTGCGTGGCTCTCAATTATGGCGGCCGCGCGGAAATCGTTGACGCCATGAACGCGATTTTGGCCGAACAAAACGGGCGCGCGGGCCAGATCGCGATCACGGAAGAGATGCTCGCCAGGCACATGTACACGAGCGGATTGCCGGACCCCGATTTGCTGATTCGCACCAGCGGCGAGATGCGCGTCAGCAACTTCCTGCTTTGGCAGATCGCCTACGCCGAGATTTGCGTCACGGAAACGCTCTGGCCCGACTTCAACCGCGCGCGGCTGCTCGAAGCACTTGTCGAATACCAGAAACGCGAACGCCGTTACGGCGGAATCCGCGAGGGCGAGCCCGAAACGGAAAAGCCCGCTCGCGTGGTCGGCGAATAGCTCTGCATGAGCGTCGTTTCCAGCGTGGTGAGAAATCTCTCTTCGATGCTCCGCCTATTTGGCAAAATCCATAACGTTCGCGCAAATTCCCATTTCTCCCTCGTGATTTATTCCTCTTGATGTGATGAGATGGAAGCAGTGATTCGTCAGGGGAATCCCTTTCTATGACCTGGAAACGCGTCGCGACAGCCGCCGTTTTGATTCCGTGTGTGGTCGCACTCGTTTTGTGGGGCTCGACCGCCTCCGTCGCGATTGGCACGGCTCTCGTCATCTTGCTCGCGCTTTTCGAGTATTTCGCGTTGGGCGAAGCCATTGGCCACCGCGCGTACCGCTTTTGGACTGCAACCTGCGCTCTGCTTCTCGTTTTCGTCCAGTGGTGGACCAGCCTCCCGATCTTTGGACCCATCGCGCTCACAGGCAGAGGAGCCGTTTCATCACAAGGCATTGAGCGCGTACCGCAATCTTTACTTTTTTCCCCGCCGAACGCCGGTGATGTGCTCTTCGTCTTCCTGCTCGGCATCACAGTCCTGACGCTGTGGACGCACCGTCCTATGGTCGAAGCATTGCCCGCCGCAGGCATCAGCTCCAGCGCGCTGATTCTGGTCGCTTTTCCGCTTACGTTCGCGATTCGTCTTCACGCCTTCGGCTTTTTCGGTCCGGACCTTTTGCTCTTCGTTCTTGTCATCACCTGGGTTGGCGACACCGCCGCCTATTTCGTAGGGCGCGCCATCGGCAAGCACAAACTCGCTCCCATCCTCAGTCCTAAAAAGTCTTGGGAAGGAACCGTCGCGAGCCTTCTCAGCGCGCTTTTGGTCGGCGCTCTCTTCGCCAGATACATCAACGTTCCGATCGAACATCTGCTCGGCATGGCCGCCTGCGGGAATATTGCCGGTCAAGCCGGCGATTTGTTGGAATCCGCCTACAAGCGAAGCGCGGGAGTCAAGGATTCCGGCTCTTTGCTGCCGGGGCATGGCGGTGTCCTTGACCGAATCGACGCCTTGATTCTGGCAATCCCGGTTGTCTGGTACTATTGGATTTGGATTTACCTGCCCAACCGGTAGGTCCACAGGTCCTTCCACTCATGGGGCGTGAGACGGACGGGAGCGTCTGGCTCACCAGGTCGGCGGCGAACGACAGACTTAGTGTCTGTCCCGCCAGTTCGTGCTAAGCGGAGAAAAGTTTCGTCCTTGAAGCAACTATCCATTTTGGGTTCCACAGGTTCGATTGGGCGGCAGTGTCTTTCCGTGGTGGAAGCGCTGCCGGAGCGATTTGCTATCGCCGCGCTTGCCGCGGGCGGCAATCTGGAAGAATTGAGCAGCCAAATTGCGCGCCACAAACCCGAATTGGTTTCGGTAGGTGACGGAATAAAAGCCGATGAGCTGGCCTCGATGCTTCGTGTTAGGGGAATTTCCCCGTTTCCCGCCATTCATCACGGACGCGAAGGAATGCTGGCGGTCGGAACGCACACAAAAGCGGACATTGTAGTTTCCGCGGCCGTCGGCGTCGTTGGCCTCGAAGCCACTTACGAGGCCGTCAAGCTGGGAAAGATCGTCGCTCTTTCGAACAAGGAAGTTCTGGTGGCCGCCGGCGAACTGGTGATGGCCGCCGCGAAAAAGGCCGGCCGCGAATTGCTGCCCGTGGATAGCGAGCACAACGCCGTCCATCAATGTTTGCGCGGCGGCTCGCACGCTGAAGTGAAACGCATCGTGTTGACCGCGAGTGGCGGCCCTTTTCGCAAGACCCCGCTTGCCGATCTCGAGCACGTCTCGCCGGAGCAGGCTCTGGCGCATCCCAACTGGAAGATGGGTAACCGCATCACCATCGATTCCGCCACCATGATGAACAAGGGTTTTGAAGTCATCGAAGCGCGCTGGCTCTTCGGCATGCGCCCCGACCAGATCGACGTCGTGATTCATCCCCAGTCCACCGTGCACTCCATGGTCGAATACGTGGACGGTTCGATTCTGGCGCAACTTGGTCCCACTGACATGCGCATGCCCATCCAATATGCGTTAACCTATCCAGAGAGAGTCGCGTCTAATCAAGTAGCCCTGGATTGGCGCAAGCTCCGGCGGTTGGATTTCCAGAAAGTTTCCACCCGGCGTTTCCCCTGCCTTCGTTTAGCCCGCGAGGCCATGAAGAAGGGCGGGGCCATGCCGTGCGCGCTCAACGCCGCCGATGAAGTCGCCGTAGCCGCGTTTCTCGGTCGGCGTATGCCGTTCCGGGGCATCGCGGAAGTCATCGAGCGCGTGCTGGAGCGCACGCCACGCGTGCGCTTCGAAAAGATGGACGATGTTCTGGCCGCGGATGCGGAAGCGCGTCGCACGGCGCAGGAAGAAGTGGACCGTTTGTCGGCCAAAGCAGTCGCGGTTTCATAAGCGTCATAAGAAGGGAAAGACGGAGACATGGCAGCTGTTTATCTGATTGTTGGCGTCATCCTGGTGCTCGGCGTAATGGTCCTGATTCACGAATGGGGACATTTCGTCGTCGCGCGCCTGTGCGGCGTGCGCGTGGATGTATTCTCCATCGGCTTCGGCCCGCGCCTCTTCGGTTGGAAAAAAGGCCCGACGGACTATCGCGTGAGCGCGCTGCCTCTCGGCGGCTACGTGCGCATGGCCGGACAAGATCTTTCAGAAGTCGATGCAGGTGATAAGCCGCCAACCGGCGCGCCCGACGAGCTGATGAGCAAGGCGCGCTGGAAGCGCGCGCTGATCTCTTTCGCAGGTCCCGCCGTCAACCTGATTTTTCCGATCTTCGTGCTCACCGGCCTCTTTGCGATCGCGGGAGTGCCGTACTCCGCGTATTTGAATGCGCCAGTGCGGGTCACGGGTCTTCCTCCGGAATCCGGTGGACAACAAACTCCCCTTAAAGTGGGCGACACCGTCCTCTCCATCAACGGCGTTGCCACGCCCAGTTGGGAACAAGCTCTAATCGCGCTGAAACAGGCTGCGCCCCCGGCGACGCTCAAGTTGGAAGTCAATGATGCGGGCACGCGCAAAACCATCGAGGTCCCTGCAAAAAATTTATCGGATACCAGCCAAATCCTCGGCTATGCCCCCATCCGTCCGATCATCGATCAAGTCGCTCCAGGCACGCCGGCGGATCGCGCCGGACTGCGCGAAGGCGACATCATTACGTCGGTGAATGGCAAGAAAATCGAATACTGGGAACAGTTCATGCAGGCTACTCAGTCTTCGAACGGCCAGCCCATGACGCTGGAAGTGAACCGCAAAGGGCAATCCGTCCAACTGGTCGTGACGCCGAAGAAAGGCGCAGCGGACGAAGACACAAATGTCTATCAAATTGGCGTGGCCCGCCGCGACGAAGTCGCCTACAAGCACGTATCCTTTGACGAGAGCGTGAAGTTCGCCAGCTCCGAGACCTACGACACCATTGGCCGCACGGTCGATGTGGTCGGCAAACTCTTCAGCGGCCGCGTTTCCATCAAGCAGCTCCAGGGCCCCGTCGGCATTTCCCACATGGCTGGCCAAGCCGTGCGCCGCGGCCCGCTCGACGTCATTTCGCTGATGGTGCTCATCAGCATCAACCTCGGCATCTTGAATCTCTTGCCCATTCCTATCCTGGACGGCGGCAATATCCTGCTGCTGGCCATCGAAGGCGTGATGCGCCGCGATCTAAGCCTCAGCTTCAAGGAGCGCTTCGTTCAGGTTGGCCTCGTCTTCCTCTTGGTCATCTTCGCCATCGTTATGTACAATGACATTTTGCGGCAAATGGTGCGCCATTCTTAGCCGCGGCGCCGCGCATTAGGAGGCGACCGATGTCTGCATCGCCGAGCCACCGCGTTTCCACAGGCGAGCGCCTCAATACCTCTGAGACCACCGGAAAACTCCAGCAAGCTGTCCGTGAACGCAAAATTCGCCTGACGCGCCAGCGCCGCGTCATCCTTGAAGTCATGGACGCCGCCGAGCAGCATCTCGACGTCGACCAAATCCTCGCGCGCGCCCAAAAAATCGACCCCGGCGTCCATCTCGTCACCGTCTACCGCACCATCGACCTCCTTAAAAAAGAAGGCCTCATCGACGAGCTCGACCTGCTCCACCTTCGCGGCGACCGCCACTATTACGAAAGCCACGGCCCGCGCGACCACATCCACGTCGCCTGCCTCCGCTGCGGCAAAGTCCGCGAATTCGAAAGCCGCCTCTACGAGCAGCTCAAGCAGCAAATCGCCCGCGATTTCAAAATGAAGGTCACCGTCTCCCGCACGGAAGTCGGCGGCTACTGCGAAGATTGCCTTTCCAAAATGCCTTCGTGATTTTTTCCCACCTCGTGGCTCGCGATCGCGCGAAGGTCACAGAAGTTTAGCGAGTTCCTCGACAGTCAGCCCGGCATCGCGCAAGATGCTCTTCAGGACTTTGGGATGGAGAATCTTCGCGGCATGAAACGGCACCGTGGCGCGTTTACCTTCTGCGTTCTTGTAGATGACGTGGCTGCCGCTCTGCGCGCGATAGAAAACCCAAGTTTTTCCAAAACGGAAGCTATCTCACGAGCGCTTAAGCGGGGAAGCTTAGGCATCAGACAGCGATTTCAACCGTCGAGAGGCTCACGGAAACTTCAGGAATCTCTTCGCCATCGGCCATGCGGTCTTCAATATGCAGTCGAATGGCATCCTTGATGTTCGCTATGGCCTCTTCGTAGGTCTCGCCCTGGCTGTAGCAGCCCTGCAGCGCCGGGCACGAAACGAAGTACCCGTCGGCATCGCCCTCAATCACGATAGGAAGCGTAATGTTTTTCATAACTCTGGTGATTATAGGTCCGTCCTGCGCGAAGCCAAAAGGGAATTTGAGGAGGAGTGCAAAATAAGGATCTCGGTGTCCTACCCTCGTTTTTTGAGAGGATCCTGGTTTTCGTCGTCGTTTCCTTTGTAGGGGGACGATATATCGTGCCCTCTTTTCTGCGCATCCCTGTTAACTCCGTGACTCTGCGTTATCTTTTCCTCTCTCACTCACCACTCGCCACTTCCCACTATTCACTGCTCACTTGCTTCCCGTGAATTTGCCGATCGGCTAGAGAGAACCCAAACGCAAGACCCGCCCTCAAAAAACCGAGGACGGGGCACCCTTCGCATAACGAAGCGTCCGGGCCCCCGTCCTGTATCTCGCGCATGACGATCAGCAAAACTTCAACTTCCTATTTCGCCTGCGCCAGCCCCGCAACAACCGCGGCAAGTTTTTCGAGTGTCTCAACCCAGCCCTCTAGTTGCCCGCTGTTTTTTGCGCTCTCCATGGGTTCACTTCCAATGAAGGTGAGTTTCGTCTGGCCGTTTCCAAAATCCTCAAAAATAACCACGTCGTGCGCATCGTCCATGGCCTCATGTTCTATTCCATACTCCTCGGGCTCAACCTTGTTTCCCTTCGAGTCGGAAAAGTACATGGAGTAAACGATCTTCTCGTGCAGAACAATCTCGTGGTATTCCCCGGCATTCCAGCCCTCCTGCCCATCCGGCGTTCTCATGCAGTAGAGAAATTTTCCTCCTACGCGAAAATCGATCTCGCAAAAAGGCGCGGTAAAACCCTTCGGCCCCCACCACTGCATCACATACTTCGGGTCTGTCCACGCCTTCCAAACCAATGCGCGTGGGGCGTCAAAAACTCTCGTGATAACCATCCGCTCTTTCTCGTCAGCCGTGTTTTTTGTCATCTCTGATCTCCGCTTTTTTCATTTGATTCACAACCACATCCAATTTGTCGAAACGCTCTTCCCAGAATCGGCGATAGCTGATCGCCCAGTCGCTGACTGTCTTGATCGCCTCTGGCCTGAGCCTGCACATGCTCTCTCTTCCGCGCTTCGTCTTGATCACAATCCGCGCCCGCACCAGGTAGGCAATATGTTTTGAAATCATCTGCTGCGAGAGGGCAAACGGTTCCGTCAATCCATGCACCGAGGCAGGCCCATGGGAGAGTCGTTCGATCATCGCCCGACGGGTTGGATCAGACAGAGCCGCAAATGTTGTATCTAACCTATCCACAACCGTATGGTAGTGAATTATCCGTCGATGTCAAGTGGGGATTTTGGAGTTCCCGATTTCAAAAATCGGGGACCGGGCACCCTCCGCATAACAGAGAGTCCGGCCACCCGTCGTTATCTGTATGGAGAGAGTTTTTTCTTGAACTGCTTCCGTCGAACACTCAGAGTTGCACGACAGTGAGGCCGGGGATCAGCCGGAAGTGCCGCACGTTGGCCGTCAGCATGGAATAGCCAACCTCCAGCGCCGTTGCTCCGATCAACAGATCCCCGAAAGGGATAACCGTCCCTCGGCTCTGTTGCTCGCCGTCGAATTTGCCTGCCAGCAGCGCCGTCTCTTTGGTGTAGGGATAGACTTCCACGTCGTTTAGCAGCTCACGGATGAAGGAGTCTCGGCGATTGCGCGCCTCTGGTGTTTGTGCGCGGTAGATGCCATGCACAAGCTCGGTCAGCCCAACCGAAGAGAGCACCGTTCGCTGGTCGCCGGTTGCGGCAACGATTTGCTTGAGCATCTGCGTTACGTTATCGCCCCGGCGTTCCGAGGCGATCGCCACACTGGAGTCCAGGATTAGTCCCATGCGGGCGGGTTGAGCGGTTCACGATGGCTGTTGATGATCTCTTCGAGATCGCGGGCGAAGTCTCCGTCGAGCGTCACGGTAGAGCCGTGGGCTTCCGCCAGCGCGATAGATTCCGAGAGCAGACGGCCCGGATGCGGCTCCGCAGAGCGCAGCACCGCCACGGGCCGCGCTTCATTTTCGATCACCACTTCCGCGCCTGCGCGCACGTGCGCCAACAGCGTCGCCACGTTGGTCGTGGCGGCTTCCGCTTCCGAGATGCGGATCACCTCTTTTGCCATACTCTCATTATACACCGCCAAGTGATGTTCATAGGAAGAGTCAAAACTCGCATCCTTCAAAAATCGCAGCATGCGGTACCCGCGCCTTTATTCCTGCGTGGCCTACCGTTGGCGGCCTTGTCTCTCGCAAACGGTGGATCACTCTTCTCCGGTTCTGCCCTATCTACTCACCACTCGCCACTCACGCATTTGCCGATCGACTAGAGAGAACCCAATCCCAAGAACCGCCCTCAAAACCCGAGGACAGGGCACCCTCCGCATAACTGAGAGTCCGGGCCACCCTCTGTTGGTAGCGCGTGTGAAAATCACAACCTATAATCAACATCGCTCGGCTCCTTTCTTCCGAGCCTCGGTCGTTAGCGCAACCAAGTTTACTCGGAGCTAGGAGCCGACGCCTTCAGCTAATCAGCCCGCGCCTTGAATTTGTGAGGCACTAATTTTCTTCACTGGATGTAGCGTGGTGTACTACTCAAGTTATTTCCGCTGGCGTTCTCGGCGCAGGTTTAGCACCGATGACTGTAGATTCTTTCTATTTCTATACTTTTCTATTGAATTTCAATGACAACAGGCGTGTAGTTTGTGAACTAAGCGGGACGCGCCGTGCAAGAAAACGAAACGCGCCCCTTGCATTCGAGCCAGTATGAGCGAACTCGGACGCTGCTCGCGACTCTATCACGGTGTGCTCCCGCAATTTCTGAAAGGAGCCACATATGATCCGTTATGTCATTCTTCTTCTCCTGGCAGTAGGAACTTGGGCGCAATCACCGCCTGGGGGTAGGCAGATGTGGAATCCTCATGCAGTGGTAGAAGGCAAAGCTGCCTTGGCGAAACCCGATGACCCAGACTCCGTTGGAGCGTTGGCGGACGAATTGTTCAACTTCCCGCGCTCATTCCCTAGAATGCCGAGCGAAATGGAAGATATGGCGAAGAATCGGCTTGTGCAGGCCGAGATTCTGTATCAACTAGGCAAGAAGCCCGGAATCGAAGAGCGGGACATTGTTGCTACGTTGAACGATCTCGTTGATAAACTCGGTGGTCCAGCACATTCAAAAACTACTCTTAGCCAAGTACGTCTTATCAGGATGTCTTTAGCTCTCAGTGAACCTAAGTTCATGGGAACCGGCCTCACTCACAGCGGAATTGCTTTGGGCGAATCAGTGAGTTCTGCCATGAGTCCATTGCAAGCCGCACACCTAATCTCAACGGTCATCGATCAGAAATTCCTGAATCCAGACTTTCAAGTCTCACCCCAAGAGTGGGAAGAGACAGGCCGCTTGAAGGTTGAAAGGAAGTTGCAGGAACAGGCGGCTCGTGCAGGGCAGGCGCGGGCCAATCCCGGCGCTCCCACTGGCACGGCAATCCTCAGCAGTCATCCGACAGACAGGCGACGCGAGTTAGAAGACTCTCTAACTCGTAGCATTTCCTCCTTCAGCGCAACAGACGGCTTAAACCTCGTCAACCAAGCGTTCGCAGAACTGCGAATCGACTAGAAAACGACACAGGAGGATACGACCGTGAGAAATCTAAAAAAATTAGTGTCTTTGTGTCTCTTCGTGACCGTTGTTTTTGCCACCGGTTGCCCTATGTCTCCAACTCTTCCACCCGCGACAGCAGGCGGCGGATTCATTTTGCAAACATCTTTCAGCATCGACGGCAGCTTTCCGATAACTGGCGGGTGGAGCAGAGAATGCCTAAGGGGTGCCGCATCCCTTGTGTTTTTCAAGGGTGCGGGTTTTGAGTTTTGGCGGGCCACCGGTAGGCTTCGCGACGGTGTTTCACGGCGGTGATGCGAATGGTGTCTCCCTGGCGCGTGGGCGAGCCTTAACGCGCCGAGACGATTTCGACCTATCATTTTCCGGGTGTAGAGAAGGTGAAAAGGAAAATCACGCAACCAGCAGAGCTTTAGGATTTTTCCTGGCGATGGCCAGGAGTTTGAGCGCCGCTTGCCGAGGCCGCCGCGTGCCTTGTTCCCAGCTTCGCACCGCGTTAGCGCTCACGTTCAGGTAGCTGGCGAAAAGCGATTGGCTGGCGTTCAGCGCTTCCCGAATGTGCCCCACCTCTTTGGGAGAAATCGGCTTCGGCCGTGAAGGCACGCTTGTAACGCGCAGGTTAACCGGCTCGCCCCGCTCATAGGCCGCCGCGCCCTTCAGTGCCGCTTTCATATCGTCAAAAATGTTCACTTTGATGCGCTTTGCCATTTTCATGTTCCCGGCTCTCCCGCGGCGGATGGTAAAATATATGCTACCATAGCCGTAATGGTGGAGATTCGCGAATATCGCGATCGCGACGGTCGCAGCCCGTTCGGTGAATGGCGCGGCGGGCAGGGGAATGAAAATGTCATTGACGACTGACTTTAGAGAATCAATCCAAGCGGATATGCGACGGAACCCTGAATTTCGGCGAGGAATGCTGAGCGAGGCTCTCGAGAGCCTGCTCTCTGGCGAAGTAGCCCTTGCGAAAGAAATCCTGCGCGACTATATCAACGCGACGGTGAGTTTTCCGAAGCTGGCGGAGGCCACCAAGATTCACGTGAAGACGATTCACCAGATGTTCGGTCCGAAGGGGAATCCGACGGCGAGCAGACTGTTCGAAATTATCGCGTTCTTGCAAGAGGCTGAAGGAGTCCGCTTCGAAGTCCGCCCCGCGCGCGCAACTAGGCACAAGACGAGACCCAGGCTGGCGAGCCGAATAAGACAAGCAACATCAGCAGCGAAGACTCGGTGAATGGGGCGCCGACGGGTGGCACGGACTCCTAGTTATGCGGAGGGTGCCCCGTCGTCGGGTTTTGGGGGGCGGGTCTTGGGTCTAGACCTTTTCTTTTGAAAACGAGAAGTCCAGAGTCACCTCCGCTATCTCCCAGTAATTCAGCGGCTTACGCCGATCCTGGTTTCTGTGCGGGTTTTCCTTGACAATTGACTACTATTGTAGTACACTTTGTTTGTTGAAAATTGCGCCCCGACTCTGGTCGGGGCGTTTTTATTTTCGGGGCGCTCCGGCTCGCTTCCTCTCCGCTTTTGTAGGTGCCGGGCTTCAGCCCGGCGTTTTTTGGACCTCCTCCCGAGATTCGCCAGGCGTTAAATCCTGCTTCTCTCTTTCTGTTGTCCACGGACTCTTGCACTTTTCTGTTTATCGACACGTAAAAAACGAGTCTTAGACCGCCGACCTGAAGGTCGGCCACTACACACGCCACTACCTTTCCAGGACGCAAACCATGCCAGACAAAAAACTCAACCCGAAGCTCCTCTGGATCCAGTTTGAAGATGTTCTCGTCCCGCGTCTCGGCCTAACCGTTTGGGACCGCGCCGTCTACCACTATCTCCTGCGCCACTCTCTTCTCATCGGCAAGCGTCGCCTGCACTTCGCGGTGATGTCCGTGGCCCACACTCTGCGTTTCTCCAATGCCCCGGTGCGTCAAGCCGTACGCCGCCTCGATGAGCTGGGCGCTTTGCGCTTGCTGGAACGCAGCAAAACCGGCCATCTCGTCGAAATGCGCCTCCCCGAACACATCCGCGCCCTTCGCGAAGCCGATGGCCCGCCCGCCGCCCTGGCCGCCGCCGCAGGGGCTGACAAAGTTAGCCCCTCCTCCAAACTCGAGGCCACCGATTTCATGAGCACCTGGGCGCTCCGCAAGGCCATTCACGATCGCGATCGCGGCGCCTGCTTTCACTGCCTTCGCCGCACTCCGGCCCACGTCCGCTGCCTGGACCACGTCGTGCCTCGCGCCCGCTTCGGACGCAATTCCTACCGCAACCTGGTTTCCTGCTGCATCGAATGCAACACCCTGAAAGGCGACATGCCCGCTCCCGATTTTCTCCGCCGCCTCTACCGCAAGGGCCGCCTAACCGCCACCGAACTAGACGCCCGCCTCCAAGCCCTGAAAGACCTAGCCGCCGGCAAACTCCGCCCCGCCGGCTTCTGACGCCGCAATTGCTGGCTGTTCTTGCAGTTAGGCCTTCAAAAAACAGCAAGTTGTTACCTAAGCGCCGGCGCCGATGACTTAGCGAGGAACGATCAAGACAAACTGAAAAAGTATCGCGGGTTTTCCACTGTAATGGTGTGAATGTTGCGAGCGGATACACCGATCTGTTCAAGATACGGAATTAGCTTGCGCGTGGTGAACAGCATCCCATCTGGGGGATCAATTTTGTCTCTCCATTCTTTCGCGTCCTCTGGAATCAGCGAGCCTCCGAACTCTGCATCCTGTGAGAGAAATATCTTGTCGGCAAAGCCGGCATCGACGAGCAACTTGATGCATTCGGCTCGTTTTTCAAATGGCGGCTTGAAATCCGGGCTCATCCCGCGATGGACATGGTCCATGCCCAGCGAATAACCGCGCCTCACCAGACCCAGGAAGTAATCCATGTTGCCGCTGTCGTCGCTATGGTCAAACGACACCCGGGCGGGATTTACACCCTCGTCCTCGAGAATGACGGCAAGGCTGTCGCCCGCACGATTGGCGGCATCGGTATGAATGCGTATTGGCGCTCCGGTCGCCTTGCTGGCGCGTGCCGCCGCCCGCAAGCCTATCTCTTCAAGGGTGGTTGGCTTTTTGGCGACGATCCCTATCTTGATCACGCCTGCCTTGATGCCGGTGCCGTCAATGCCCTGCGCGATTTCTTTCTTGAAGAACTCGGCAAGCCCTTCCATCGTGCGGGCAGGCATGGATACGCCCGAAACTTTCGGCGGGAAAAAACGCTGGCCGGTACACGCGATCATGTTAATTCCGGATTTGTGCGAGACCTCTTCGAGAAAGCGAATGTCGCGCCAGACATCATAGGTGGTCAGGTCGACGATGGTGCTGACACCTGCAGCTCGCACAAGTTTGAGTTTTTCGACGGCTTTCGCGACAAATTCTGTTCTGCCACCCCAGGCCTTCGGCCATTTGCTCAGATAGTATGCTCCGTCGGCAACATGTTCGTGAGGAAGAGTGAATCCGAGTTTCGACGCATCGAGCGGCCCTAGAACCGTTTGAGCGATACCAGCGTGGCTCGGCAGCCCATTTACACCTGCGGCTTCCGAGGCGCTGGCAACCGGCCGGAATATTGCCGCCGCGATACCGGTTGCAAACGTTCGTTTTAGAAATTCCCGGCGGTCCGTCATGTCGATGTCAGCTTCGGAAAGCCCCCTTGCCAGTTCATCCGCCCTGCTCCCATTTTATGACCGCCGTCAAATTTGCAAAGCGGCTCTTCAGGGCAGGTGGCAGCGCCTTTATTCCTGGGTGGCCTACCGTTTGCGCCCTTGTTTCATGCAAACGGTGGGTCACTCTTGTCCGGTTCTGTCCTGTCTACTCACTGCCACTATTCACTACTCACTCGCGCGTCCAGCAGCGAACGGACGGCTCGAAGGCGGGTGAAAAACTGATCGGCTTTTGCGATGTCTTGCGCGATTTGAGCGCGCAACTCTTCGGGGCTGTTGAACTTTTTTTCTTCGCGAAGACGCTTCCAGAAATGGACTTCGATGCGGCCCGGCGAGATCTCGGGGATCTGGTCGAGGATATGCGTTTCGATGCTGAGCGCCGAGCCATTGAACGTCGGCCGAACGCCGACATTGGTAACCGAGCGCCGCGTCCGCGATTCGCCTTCGAGAAGCGTGCGCGTAACGTAAACGCCGCGAGCGGGGAGCAGCTCCTGCTCCGCGGCGAGATTCAGAGTCGGAAACGTGAAGCGCCGCCCCGTACCGGTTCCTGGGACGACCTTTCCAGTCAGAACAAACGGACGGCCGAGAAGGCGTCCTGCGTGAGAAACGTCGCCCAAGGCAATTTCGCGGCGAATGATCGTGCTGGAAACGACTTCGCTTTTGTAAATGACTGGCGGAAGAATGATGACCTCGAATCCGCTCTGGGCGCCGAGTTGAGACAAGAGCTGCGCGTTGCCCGATTGCTTATGGCCAAAGCGGAAATTTTCGCCGACAAAGACAGCGCGAACGCGCAGATCGTGGACGAGGATTTGATCGACAAATTCCTCGGGAGAAAGTTTCGCCAGCTCGTGAGAGAAGGGAAGTACGACGGCCGCGTCAACACCGAGAGCGCCAAAACAACGCAGCCGTTGCTCGGTAGTAGAAATGCGCAGAGGAGCGGATTCCGGCCGCAGAATTTTTTGTGGCGTCGGATCAAAAGTCAAAACCGTTGCGACCGCCTTGGTTTCGGCGGCGCGAGAGGCTACCGCGCGGAGGATGGCCTGATGGCCGAGATGAATGCCGTCAAAGTTGCCGATGGCCACCGTGCTCCCGCGATTCGAAGCCGCAAAGCGAGCCGCACAAGCCTTGGAGGTGGAAAAAAGTTCAAGCGAAGCGGAACGAGCCGCACTGGATTTTGGAATTGCATGCAACGCCGCTGGCGCGTCAGATTCTTCGACGCTCACGTCAATCTCGAGCCCGTCGTAAGCAAGCTGCACGTTGTTGTAGCCCAGATTGCGAAGACGTTCATTGGTTTCCGCGTGCGGCAGATCGTGCGCGATGTGGGTAAACCACGCTCGGCGCGGCTGTAACTGTTTGATGAGCGCGAGCGCCTGATCGACGGTCTGATGCATGGGATGAGGAATATCGCGCAGCGCATCGAGGATGAGCTCATCGAGATTGTGCAACAGCGCGAGAGACGAATCGGGAATGGCGCTGAAGTCAGTCAAGTAAGCCGCGCGCCCAAAGCGAAAACCCAATACTTCCATGTCGCCATGCAACAGCGGAATCGGAGTAAAAGGGATGCCCAGTAATTCGAACGGCGCTTTGACTTCGTGCAGGTCGACGCTCGGAATCGAGCTGAGCTTGGGTTGCCCGTCGAAAACGTACGCGAACGCGCGGCGAACGATGCGAAAAGTTTCCTCGTTGGAGTAAACCGGAAGCGCGGATTGCTGGCGAATATTGTAAGGCCGAATGTCGTCGAAGCCCATGATGTGATCGGCGTGGCCGTGCGTCAGAAGCACCGCATCGAGGCGGTCAACGCATGCACGCAGCGCTTGCTGGCGAAAATCCGGAGTGGTATCGATCACTACATTCTGGCCATTGCGCGAAAGCAGGAGAGAGGGGCGCAACCGGTTGTCGTGAGGGTCGGGCGAACTGCACACGCGGCAGTGGCACGAAAGCGTAGGGACGCCCATGGACGTGCCGGAGCCGAGCACGGTGATTTTTAACGGAACTTTGGCCATGGAAACAAGAGACATGGAAACTTTGGGCAAGCAAATCGGAACACGCTCGGAGCTACGGATTCTCCGCTCCCATGCGGCCGTGTTTTGGAAGGGGACAGCAATGCTTGCTAAGGCCGCGTCTTGGCTTTGGCCTGCGTGGCGGCCTGCGCCGCAACCGCCTGGTTCACTTCCAAATACGTCATCTTCAATTTGCCAAGAAGATCGAGCAAAAGGCTGTCTTCTTCCGGAGCAAGATTGCCTTTCGTTTTCTCGTGCAAGGCGTCCAGCATGTCGATCAGTTCGTGCGCGGCTTCTGGATCGATCATCGGCTGGCCGGTGCGCGGGTCCGCATAAGCGCCCAACACCATGGCGGCATTGCTGCCCAGCATGCGAACAAGATTCTCAAAAGGTTGGGAACGCTTGGGAACCTCGACGGGAGGCTGCGGCGCGACGGGCTTGGGAGCTTCCGCAACGGCCTGCAGCTTTTCCTCACGCTTCTGCTCGCGTTCCTTTTCTTCGAGGGCTTCCTTGCGCAATTCACCTTCGGCGGTAAAGGGCCGCCGGTCGATAACGCGAAATGAGTCTTCGTGCTTGTGATCGGTCAAAGGGACAAACCTCGGAAAAAATGCTCTGCAAGTGTTGCTCTACAAATCATGCTCCGCAATTGGCGCGGTACAAATCATGCGCTTCAAATCATGCGCTGCGCGTAATGCTCTAGGTAAGTTTAGCACGGCTCGGAGATTTCGGCAGAGCACTGGCTGAGCGAAGTACAAGTAAATTTCCGGTCACGGATCGATAAGAGGGTCGCGCCTGGGGTCGACGATAACCAATTCGATAGAGGCGACTCACTCGTCGCGGAGCAGGATCAAGGGATCGAGCGAGAGCGCGCGCTGCGCTGGAATCCAGGTGGCGAGCAAGCCCAGCAACGCCATGGCTAGCACAACGCCGGCCAATACCAGAGGATCGCGGGGAGTTGCTTGATAGACGATGGAAGCCAGCAAGCGGCTGGCGAGAATTCCGAGTAGCAGGCCTGCTGCGGAACCAAAAGTGAGCAGTTTGAGGGCGCGTCCCAAAGCGGCCTGCAAGACTTCCTTGCGCTGCGCGCCGAGGGCCATGCGAATGCCCAACTCGCGTTTCCGTTTGCTGACCGAGTAAGCCGCCATGCCAAAGATGCCGGTGATGGACAACATCGCCCCCATCGCGCCCAGGACTCCTAGCGACATGGTGGCCATACGCGAGGGGAAAAGAGCGCTCTCGAGCTCCTGGTTCCACGTGCGGATGGAAAAGGGCAAGCCCGCATCCAGACCTTGTACGGTACTTTTGATGGCTGCTGTCAGACGCTGCGAATCGCTATTGGAGCGCACTATCAGGCACATCTGATTCGAGGGAGATTGCAAGATCGGGAGGAACATCGCTGGCTGAGGATCTTCGGCCAGGCTGCCATATTTCCCGTCTTCTACGATGCCGACTACCTGGATGCGAGTTCCATCGCGGCGCTTGAAATATTTGCCGAGCGCATTGGTTGTTGAGCCAAAAAGTTTGCCCGCAAACTCGCGATTAACGATAGCTACGCGTGGCGCGTTTTTGTCGTCGTGCCAGGCGAGAGTGCGGCCCGCCAATAGGGCCGTTCCGGCGGCATCGAAGTATTCGGGGGTGATGTTGTAGAGCGCGGGTTCAGCAGCGGCGTTCGCCGGACGGAGATCGGAAGTGTTGTCGGTAAAGACATGCGTGCTGTTGGCGCCGTAATACAACGGGAGCCGATCGACCAAACCGACGGACTTTACGCCGGGGATGGCCGTTGATGAGTCGATCATGCGCTTCTGCATGGTGGGCACTTGCTCGCCGCTATAACCGGCCATGCTCAGAGCGGTCTCGACCAGCATGGCGTTGCGCGGCTCAAAACCGAAATTGCTCTGCAAGGAACGCATCAGCCCGCGAACGGCGACCAGCGAGGACGTGACCAGCACGGCGCAGATGGCAACTTGCGCCACGAGCAACAGATCCCGCAGAGTGAGCCGCCGGCCCACCGAGCCGGTTGATCCCGACTTGATGACCTGATAGGGATCCGTGCGAAGAACCTGCTTTACCGGAACCGCGCCGAAAAGGAATCCGCTCAGTAAACTCAAGAGGAGGGCCACGGCATAGACGTTCGCGTCCGCGTATACGGGGATTTGCAGAGGTGCCGTTGGGAGGGGTTGCCAAACGCTAAGCGCACGCAACAGCTCAACACTGCCCCATAGACCGACGGCGCCTCCGAGCAGGGAGATCAACACGGCTTCGGTGAAGAGTTGCCGCAGAATTCGCAGCGGACCTGATCCAAGCGCGAGCCGCACCGCAACCTCCCGGGAACGGTCGGCGGCGCGCGCGGCAAAGAGGCTGCCCAGGTTGGCGCAGGCGGCTAACAGGATCAATCCGGCCAGAAGCATCAATCCTGTAAGAAATGCCCGGAGGGGACTGCCCAACCAATCCCCGGCAAGTCCTGGACGCGCCAAAGAGAAAGTCATTTGGCCATCGTCTTTTGGATAGGTTTTTTCCAGATAGGAGCCAACGGAATTGAGATCGGCGACCGCTTGCGCGGGAGTGACTTCCGGCTTCAGATGCCCCATGACCATCAAGATGCCGCGGTTGCCGCGCGCATTGAGAACGTTCTCGCCCTCGACTTGTTCCTGGTTCACGATGGGCACCCAGAAATCGGGAAAGACAATCAGCAAAGTGCCGCGGAACTCTGGTGGCGCTACACCCACGATGGTGAAGGGATGTTTGTTCAATTGAACGACACGGCCCACGACGCCGCGATCATCCTGAAAATGGGCGTGCCAGTAGGCGTAGGTGAGGACGATATAGGGAGCGCTGTTCGGGCCATGCTCATCGGAAGCGTGAAAGAAGCGGCCAAGATAGGGCTGAATGCCTAATGCGTCGAAGTAATTTCCTGTGGTTTCGAGAATCCAGGCGCCAGTGGGGTTGTTGCCCGTATCAAGGCCTGCCGAAGCGACGTTATAAGCCGCCAAATCTTCAAAGGAGCGATTGCGCTCGCGCAGATCGAGGTAGTCGGGATAGGACTGATTCACGGCCTTATCGTTGCCGCGCTCGATTCCGTAAAGACTTTGGGCGTGAGGCACGTTCAACGGACGGATGATCAGCGCGTTCAATACGCCAAAAACTACGGCGTTTGCGCCGATGGTGATGGCCAGGGTCGCAACGGCAACAGCAGTAAAGCCGGGAGATTTGCGGAGCATGCGGAATGCGAAGCGAAGATCCTGGATGACGGATTCGATGAACGCGCCGCCAGCTGCTTCGCGACTTTCCTCTTTGTAGCGGGCGAGGCCACCGAACTCGATTCGCGCGCGGCGCTCGGCTTCGGGGCGGGGAAGACCGGAGCGCTCGAGATCGTCGGCGCGATGCTGAATGTGGGAGCGAAGCTCTTCGTCCATCTCAGCGTTCAGTTGCGAGCGTCGAAAGAGAGACGCGATACGGAAGCGGAGCGAGTCGAAGAGTTTCATATTTCCTCCGGTTGCGCACCCAGGGCAGAACCGATGGCGGCCGCGAGGCGATTCCAGTTGTCGGTCTCTTCGCGCAAACGCTTGCGGCCGGCGGCGGTGAGTTCGTAGAACTTGGCACGGCGATTGTTGTCGGAAGTGCCCCAACTGGCTTTGAGCAGTCCCTGACGAACGAGGCGAAACAGGCCGGGATAGAGGGCGCCTTGCTCGATCAGGAGTGCGTTGCCGGAGATTTGCCCGATGCGGAGAAGGATGCCGTAACCGTGGAGTGGACCGAGAGAGACGGCGCGCAGGATGAGGAGATCGAGAGTGCCGGGAAGAAGCTGAGCTTGGTCGTTCACAAGCCCTCCTAAGATGGTTAGGAGGGTAACACGCGCACTCCTAAGCTGTCAAGGAGAGAACAATTGAGCCATCCCCGGGAGGAAGAAAGGCCGGCGACTATCGCTTGCGGCGACTTGGACGAGTGGATGAATGCGCGAGGAAGACGCCTCATTCGAACTATCTCGTAGGATGGGGATTGCGGCCGGCGGGCGGACTAAGCGGAGGCCATCCAGCGGCGCGATTGATACGTGGAGGGGAAAATGGCTCAGCATTTTGGGGTGATGGGACACAGAGGAACTAAAGAGGAGAATCCGGGTTTAAATAAAATGAGATAAGATTTGTAGAGGAGGCCCATTCAAATTCAGTGATAGGGGGAATCGAATGCGACAATCAAAATATATAACGAAAATTATGGCGGCGTTTCTGGCTGTGGGACTTCTGGCGGCATGGCTGCCCAGCGTGGCGTTTGCACAAGATCAGCCCACGTCGCAGGACCGAGTTCCGCTACCGGACCAGGAACAGGCTCCGCCACCCGCTGTTGGTCCTGAAGAATTGGACCACATGGTATCGAGGATTGCCCTGTATCCCGACCCGTTGCTGGCGCAAATACTGGCGGCGGCGACATACCCCGACCAGATTCCCGACGCCGCGAAGTGGGCGGATGAGCACCATTATTTGAGGGGAGAGGAACTCGCCAACGCTATTACGGGAGACCAGTTGCCGTGGGACCCGAGCGTGCAGGCGCTGCTGCCGTTTCCGTCGGTTCTGGAGATGATGGCATCGGACATGAACTGGACAACGGATCTGGGCAACGCCTTTCTGGCACAGCGGCAGGACGTGATGGATGCGGTGCAAAGGATAAGGCAGAAGGCGAGGGATTACGGCTATTTGAGGAGCAACGAGCAGGTGATCGTCAGCGGCGGGCCGTATATTGAGATCACGCCGGTAAATCCGGCGTTCGTCTGCGTGCCTTATTACAATCCGGTCGTCGTCTTTGCGGCGCCGCGGCCCGGATTTTTTATCGGCGGGGCGATTCGGTTTGGATTCGGCGTGACGCTCGGAGTGGCGTTCCGGCCCTGGGGCTGGGGATTCGGACGGTTCGATTGGGGCCGTCACGAAGTGTTCATCAATAACCGGCCTTGGGGACGTGAATGGGCGAACCGGCGCGTGTATGTGCACCCGTACCCGGAACTACACCGCTGGGAGGGCGCGCGGCATGTGGAGCAACATCAATTAATCCGACGCGACGACCGTGAACGGCAGGCGGCGCGCGAAGGGCGCGCGCGAGTGGAAGAGCAGCACCGCCCACACGATCGCGACCACCGGAGATAGCCCGACAAAGTCGAGAACAAGCGAATCCAGAACAGAGGAATCCCACAAAACGAGTAATGCTCGCCCCGGCTGCAGCAGGAGCCGGGGCGAGCCGCGTTCAGAGCAGCGTGGAGGAAACGCGCTCGAGATGGACACGGGCGCGTCCAGCGCGCTTGTCAAAGTGCGAGCGGCACCGTAAAGTGTAACGTTTGTTGCATTTCGCGGGAATTGGACGGGGCGATGGCGATCAGGAAGAAAAAGGCGAGAAAAGCGACGAAAGCTGGCGTGGCGCGCTCCGGCGGCTCGGAATCGCCGCGAGCGACCGCGGGGGAGTGGTTCGAGAAGCTGGCGGGCGTGCAGGCAAGGCTGCGCGCACCGGACGGATGCCCGTGGGACCGCGAGCAGACGCACGCATCACTGAGGACGTATCTGGTTGAGGAGGCTTACGAGGTTCTGGAGGCGATGGAAAGCGGGGACGACGCAAAGTTCGCCGAAGAGATGGGCGATTTGTTGTTGCAAATCGTGTTTCATTCTCAGATTGCCAAGGAAGAGGGGCGATTTACGGTTGCGGACGTGATTCGCGAGGTGCACGACAAGATGGTGCGAAGGCACCCGCACGTTTTTGGAGAAAAGCGGGCGAAGAATTCGGCGGAAGTGTTGAAGAACTGGGAACAGATAAAAAAAGAGGAGCGAAGCGCAGCGGGACGGAAGAAAGCGGACGGCTCGAAGGGAGCGGGGAAGAAGGATTCGTTGATGGACGGCGTATCACGGGCGTTGCCGGCGGCGCTGGAAGGATTTCAATTGACAAGGCGGGCGGCGCGCATTGGATTCGATTGGACGAGCATCGACGGCGTAATCGAGAAGATGAACGAAGAAGCCGAGGAACTGCGGCTGGCGCTGGAATTGCAGGACGCCAAAAAAACGGAAGAAGAGATGGGAGATTTGCTGTTTTCCGCCGTGAATCTGGCGCGTTTTTTGCAGATTGATCCGGAGATCGCCCTGAAGAAGGCCAATGCGAAATTTTCCGCGAGATTCCGGCGCATGGAGGAAACGGCGGAGAAAAGCGGGAAGGCACTGGCGGCGGTTTCGCGCGAGCAGATGGAAGAATTCTGGGAGGCGGCAAAGAGCGAGGAAAAAGATGAGGCCGGGAAGCCGAGGGAGGCTCGCGAAGGCTGATGAGCGCGGGGATTGTGGTTCGAAAATGCGCGGGGATTGAGGAGTTTCAGCGATGCGTTGCGCTGCAGAAGGAGATTTGGGGCGAAGAAGATATCGAAGTGGAGCCCGCGACATTGTTCGTAGTGGCGGCAGAAACCGGCGGGCAAGTTTTAGGGGCGTTCGACGGCGAGCGGCTGGTCGGATACACACTGGCGGTGGTTGGATTCCGGGACGGGGTGGTGTTTCTCCATTCGCACATGACGGGAGTGCTTGGAGACTACCGGGACAAGGGAGTTGGGCGCGCGCTTAAGCTTTTTCAGCGCGAAGAGGCACTTGGGCGAGGAATTCGGCTGATTGTCTGGACGTTTGATCCGCTGGAGCTGCGAAACGCGTATTTCAATTTGAATCGGCTGGGAGCGATTGCACGGAAATACCAGCCGAATTTGTATGGGCAGACCTCGAGTCCATTGCATCTGGGGCTGCCGACCGACCGGTTGTGGGCCGAGTGGCAGCTTGATTCTGCTCGAGTGGTGGCCGCGGTTTCGGATTTGGCGAAGGAGCCGGAAGAGGCGCCAGCGACGATTGAATTGCCAAGCGAACTCGAGGGCTGGAAACAAAGCGATATGGCTGAAGTGGCGAAAGTGCAGGCGCGGGTGCGTGGCGAGTTCACGGCGTGGTTCGCGCGGGGATACGCAGCGGTGGGGGTGAGGAAGTCAGCATCGGGCGCGGCGTATCTGCTGGCCCCGTGGAGCGATTTCTAGCAGAAAAATTTGAGTAATAGAAAGACGAGTACTTCGCGGTGTTGCGCGAGCGAAAGTGGGGCGCTGCCGCAGAATGAGAATGGGGAACATGCGGATACGGGAAGTGACGTTGCGGGAATTGCGGATGAAGCTGATTGCGCCGTTCGAAACAAGTTCGGAACGGACCGAGGAGCGGCGCATCATTCTGGCGGAAGTGCTCGTTGACGGAGTGATCGGATGGGGCGAGTGCGTGGCAGGAGAAAGACCCTTCTATAGCCCTGAAACAACGGACACGGCCTGGATGGTGATGCGCGAGTTTCTTTGGCCGATGATCAAGCACAAGGAAATCGGCACAGCCGCAGAGGCGTGGAGCATGATGGGGCACGTTCGCGGCCACAACATGGCCAAAGCCGCGCTGGAAGCGGCGATCTGGGACGCGGAAGCGAAGCAGAAGGACATGCCGCTGGCGAGATTGCTGGGGGGAACGAGGGAGGAAATTTCGAGCGGAGTATCGATTGGAATTAAGGAATCGCTGGACGAACTGGCGGCGGCGGTGAGGAAGGAACTGGCGGCGGGTTATCAGCGTGTAAAAATAAAAATCAAGCCGGGGAAGGAACTGCCGCAGGTAAAACGGCTGCGGGAAGAGTTTCCGGGGATCAAATTGATGGTGGACGCGAACTCGGCGTACCGAATGGAAGATTGGCCATTACTGAGGGAGCTTGAAAATTTTTATTTGATGATGATCGAGCAGCCGCTGGGATGGGACGATTTATACGCACACGTCGAGCTGCAAAAAAAGTTGGCGACGCCGATTTGCCTGGACGAGTGCATTCATACGGAGGAGCAAGCGCGGGCGGCGATTCTGCTGGGGGCGTGCAAGATCATCAATATCAAGCTGGGGCGGGTGGGCGGATTCACGGTGGCGAAGCGGATACACGATTTGTGCGAGCAAAATGGTTTGCCGGTGTGGTGCGGGGGAATGCTGGAGTCCGGGATCGGGCGGGCGCACAACATTGCGCTTTCGACGCTGCCGAACTTCACATTGCCGGGGGACGTCACGGCCAGCAAGAGGTATTGGGAGGAGGATATTATCGAGCCGGAAGTGACGGTGTCAGCGCAAGGCACGATACGCGTGCCGACCGGGCCTGGGATTGGATTCGAACCGAGGCGGGACCGGATTGAAAAGCTAACGGTAAGGAAAGAACGGCTGGTTTGAAGGCGACAATCGTACAGTTCTTGAGCCGTGGGGCAGCGGGCGACTATCCAACGTGGCCGGCAGCTCAGTTGGGTGCTCGCCAGAAGCCTCCTGGGACGTCTTATCAGGTGCTGGTGCCAAACCGTGGTAGATTCGGTTCTGCACTTTTAGAAGCGAAATCATCGTAAATTCGAATTCTGGAGAAAAGCCCGATGCGAAAGCTGATTTTGTGGATCGCTGCCCTCGCGATCATGGTTCTTGGACTGCAAAGCGCCCCTGTTCAAGCGCAGACGAAAGACGATACAGCCGTGAGCAAAACCGATGCGGGCAAGACTGAGGGATTTAAGCCGGAGCAGCAGGCGACCAAAGGTTCCGTGACGGTTGAAGGGCACGCCGTCAATTACGACGCGTATGCCGGGACGCTCGTTGTGCATCCGAAGGGCTGGGACGACGTTCCCCAGGATGCGGACAAGGACGATAAGAGCCAGCCTGCGGAAGCGAGCATGTTCTATGTGGCGTACATGAAATCGGATGAGAAGGGCACGACGCGTCCGGTGACGTTTCTGTACAACGGCGGGCCAGGATCTTCGACCGTGTGGCTGCACATGGGTGCGTTTGGACCGAAGAGGGTGGTGACGGCGGACGATACGCACACGCCAGCAGCGCCCTATCCGGTTGTCAACAATGATTTCAGCTTGCTGGACGTGAGCGACCTGGTGTTTGTGGACGCGCCGGGGACGGGATTCAGCCGCATTGCGGGCAAGGATAAAGAGAAGGCGTTTTTCGGCGTGGATGCGGACGCACATGCTTTTGCGGACTTCATCGTGCAGTTTTTGGCGAAATACGGACGGTGGAATTCGCCAAAGTACCTGTTTGGAGAGAGCTACGGCACCACGCGATCCGCGGTGCTCTCGAACGTGCTGGAGACGGAGCGCGACGTGGATTTCAATGGGGTGATCCTGCTATCGCAGATCTTGAACTTCGATCTGAGCGCCGACGCGCCGGAGTTCAATCCCGGAATTGATTTGCCTTACGAGTTGGCGCTGCCGACGTATGCCGCTTCGGCGTGGTATCACCATAAGCTCGGGGATGCGCATAAGGATCTTGAGCCGCTGCTGACGGAAGTCGAGCAGTTTGCGACGGGGGACTACGCCCACGCGCTGGAGGAGGGATCGGCGCTCACCACCGAGCAGCGGCAGGCGATTGCGGCCAAACTGCATGAATACACGGGCCTTCCGGTGGAGTACATTCTGAAGGCGGACTTGCGAATCAACGGGGGAGAATTCGAGAAGACGCTACAGGATGACAGCGGCATGACGACGGGGCGGCTGGACACGCGATTTTCAGGGCCTACGCTGGATCCGCTGAGCAAAGAGGCGGAGTACGATCCACAGTCGGCTGCGATCGGGTCCGCTTATGTTTCCGCGTTCAATGATTACGTGCGGAAGGAATTGAAGTATGGAGTGAACAAAGTATTTAAGCCGGAGATTGATCCCGAGCCCTGGAATTTTCTACACCAGCCTCCCGGGGTGCCGATACCGTTGCCGCAAGCGGCAAACGTCATGACGGATCTGGCCTTGGCGATGAAATATAACCCGGACCTCAAAGTTCTTTTGAACGCAGGATACTTTGATCTGGCCACGCCGTTTTACGAGGGTATTTACGAGATGCACCATCTGCAAATTCCAGCCAAACTGCAGAACAATATCGAATTCAAATTCTATCAATCGGGGCACATGGTTTATGCGCATGAGGCTTCATTAAAAGAGCTGCACGACAATGTGTCGGCGTTTATCCTGAAGACGGAGAATTCCAAGACGAAGTAGGGGCCTGGGCCGGGCTGGAGCCGCGGGGAATCGTCCGCAAGGGTTCCAGCCCGAATCCCGGAACACCCGAATGGCAGGTTTGCGCCGCTCGGCAAGAGGCCAAGTCCATCGCATGACTACGAGACCGACAAATCCAAGCGGGAAGCTCCCGCTACGCTGGGGCGGGGAGGCTGCGCGTATTGCCGTGATTCCCGGGGATGGGATTGGAAAGGAAGTGACGCCAGAGGCGGTCAAGGTGTTGCGGAGGGTCACGGCGCCGGCGAAGCGGCCACTGGAGTTCGTGGAGTTCGATTGGGGAGCAGATACGTATTTGAAGGAAGGGGTGAGCTTGCCCGCTGGAGCTGTGGAGATGCTCCGCGACGAGTTCGACGCAATCCTTTTTGGGGCGCTGGGAGATCCCCGAGTTCCTTCCAACCAGCACGCGGCGGATATTTTGCTGGGGCTGCGCTTCAAGCTGGACCTTTATGTGAACGCGCGGCCCGTGGAACTGTTGCACGAGAGACTGACCCCTCTTCGCGGCCGAACCGAAAAGGACATTCGGTTGATGGTCATTCGGGAAAACACGGAAGGGCTGTATGTGGGCGTGGGCGGGTTTTTCAAGAAGGGCACGGCGGATGAGATCGCGATGCAGGAAGACGTGAACTCGCGCAAAGGCGTCGAGCGGATCATTCGCTACGCTTACGACTATGCCCGGCAGAACGGAATGAAGCGCGTGTGCATGAGCGATAAGTCCAATGCCATGACGTTTGCCCACGACCTTTGGCAGCGGGTGTTCAAAGAGGTGAGGCAAGAGTATCCCAAGATCGAGTCACGGCACCTTTATATTGATACTCTAGCCATGGAGATCGTGCGCGACCCGTCGCAGTTTGACGTGATTGTGACTTGCAACCTCTTTGGCGACATTATCAGCGATCTGAGCGCCCAGCTGGCCGGCGGACTTGGACTGGCGCCATCCGGGAATATCCACCCTGGCCGGACGTCCCTCTTTGAGCCGGTTCATGGCTCCGCGCCAAACATTGCTGGGAAGGGGATCGCGAACCCCTTCGGCTCGGTACTAGCTTCGGCCATGATGCTGGATTTTCTGGAGTGGAAGCAGGAAGCTCAAGTGCTACGCGAAGGCGTGAAGGTGGCGCTGAAAGAAAATTTCGTTACGCCGGACTTGGGCGGAGTTAAACAGACAGTTGAAGTCGGCGATTGGTTGGCGGACTATGCGGGGAAGGCACGCTAGAGAGAGTTAAAGTGTCGCTTTAAATGCGTGTTTTCGCATTTTTTGTCGGCAGCCGTTCACCTAAAGCGTTACTTTCGATCCCCCAGAGTCAAGATTGTAATCAACATACCCAGCAAGAATCCGCCAATGTGCGCCCACCAGGCGACGCCGCCAGTTGCGGCTCCCCCCACAGAAGTTACTCCCGCCACGAATTGCAACAGGAACCAATATCCCAGAATGATGAAGGCTGGAATGGGCAGGAAAAAGATTATGACGAGGGTGAGTACGCGCGCGCGCGGGTAGAGAACGATGTAGGCACCCATGACGCCGGAGATGGCGCCGCTGGCTCCTAGGGCGGGGACGGCGGAATGGAAATTGAAAATGATATGGCAGAGATCCGAGCCCACTCCGCAAACGAGATAGAAGAGGAGATACGGGAGATGGCCGAAGTAGTCCTCGACATTATCGCCAAAGATCCAGAGAAAGAGCATGTTTCCAGCGATGTGGAGGAAGCCGCTGTGGAGGAACATGCTGGTCAGAATGGGAAGAAACGCGGCGTCATAGCCGGCATGACCATTGAAGAAGGCGGGAATTCGCGCGGGGACGGTGGAATAAGCCATTACGAAGGTGTGGTATTGATGCGGCGTCAGGGTCAATTGAAAGAGGAAGACAATGATGTTCGTCAAAATGAGGAGAGTATTGACGACGGGATAGGTCTTATGCGGGTTCAGGTCTTTGAGAGGGATGAACATGCGTTAGTGAGGGGCTCCAGGGATCAGCCTGGGGATTCGATTTCGCGGCTGCTTGATTTAGCCTCGCCTCTTCGGAAGTGCGGACACGGCCGCGCGCTCGAGCTCGGACGCCGAAAAGTAGGAGCGGTTCCTGCGGTCCTTGCGCTGCAAGTCCTTCACTTTTGACAATGCGCAAATCCCTCCCCGGGCGCCCAACGCTTCACAGTTCAAACCGGCGGCCGCACAGGAGAAGTCCAGTATTCGCTGCAGATCCCATCCATGCAAAATTCCGTAGGAAAATGCGGCATGGAAGAGATCACCCGCCCCGGTCGTGTCCACTACCCGGACCTTATAAGAGGGAGCATACCAGAAGCGGCGGCCATCCCAAGCGAGAGCGCCGCGCTCGCCGAGCGTCGCGCAGAAGGCCCGAAAGCCGTACTTGCGCTGGAGCGCAGGGAGCGATTTGAGGAGATTGCTCTCGCCAGTAGCGTCGGCGGGGAATTCTTTGGATGTTACGGGATAATCGACAAACGGAAGAAGGCGCAAGAGCCGGGGATTCATGTGATCTAAGTCGGCAACGACCGGAATTCCGGAGGCCCGGGCCCAGGAAGCGGCGAGGCTGGTGGTTGCGGGGTCGTGCCCATCCAGATGCAAGAGGCGAGCAGAGGTTACCCAACTCCGTTTTAGGAAAGAGGGTGGAACCGTTAAGCGCGGGTCGCGGATCCAGGCGATGGTGCGTTCGCCGGAGCTTGTATCGACGAAGATAAAGGAAAGCTGGCTGAGGCTGCGAGGGATGTGGACTAACTCGGCGCGAACCCCTGCGCGGCGAAGTTCGCGGCGGTGAATCCCGGCGGCGGGGTCATCACCTACGACTCCGACGTAATGAGTTCGCAATCCCCAGCGTTGGCAGGCGATAAGAGAAGTAGCCACCTGTCCGCCAGGCATGATGCGCGCGCCGAGCATTTCTACTTTGGTGCCCAGGGCGGGGAATTGGGCGAGGCGGAGTACGGTGTCCGTGGCGTTTTCGCCGATACCCAGGATATCGAATCGTGGCGCGCGCATAAGGTAGTGGTGCAGGGTATCGAAAGAGCGGGAAAATGCAAGCGGCATCCGAGCGGCCGGTGCGTCCGATAATGCCAGTCGCGGCGGGGCGCTAGTTAACAGAATCTGGAAAGGCGAATCTGCGTAGTTGGGAGCGCACTGGAGATGGGTTTGGCGCAGGTTGCGGCGATGGTGTTTTGCGGGGTTCCGTGATTGTGCGCTGCAAAGATTTTTTCGAATCGAGATTACGTAAACATTGCGCGGGGCGGGAGTGTGTGATAATTAAATTAGTCCTGCGTGTGCGCGAATCGGACGTAACTCTGCACAGTGTCCGCCGAAGCGTCGGCGCGCCGACTGCTCATGCCTGCCAGGGAAACGGAAGCGATCATCTTGAAGACCTTTTCGCTGGGGGAGGCGGACCGCCTGGTGAGTTTTTTCGGGCGAACCTCGGGACGCATGCGCGGTGTTGCGGCCGGGGCGCGGCGAATCAAGAACCGTTACGGGTCGACGCTGGAGATTCTTTCGCATGTCCAGCTCTGGTATATCGAAAAAGAGACGCGGGACCTGGTGCGAATTCAGCAATGCGAACTGCTGGAATCGTTTCACAAATCGCAAAGCAACTATGAGCTGAGCACGGGACTGGCGGTGGTCAGCGAAGTTTCCGAGCAGGTTTTGCCAGAGCACGAAACGGCAGAGGCCATGTTCCGGCTGCTCCTGCTCACGGTTCGGGAAATTGAACGAACGGGCGCGTGGCAGCTGCCGCTAAGCTATTTCGCGTTTTGGACGGTGCGGCTGGGCGGGTACTTGCCGCAGTTTGATCGTTGCGCTACTTGCGGCGCGGCGTTTGGTTCGCACGCGGCGTTTCACGCGCCATGGGAAGCGGGACTTTTTTGCGAGAAGTGCCGGCGCAGCGGAATGAAGGCGCTGCACCTCGAGGGAAGGCAACTGGCGGAACGGTTCGCGGGAGAGAAACTCGACAAGATCGAATTCTCTCCGGCACTGCATCAGGCTGCGGCGGAACTGCGAGAAGCATCTTTGAATTGGATCGAGCACCACACGGAGAAACCGCTGACGACGCGTAGACTTTTGGAGACGACTTGACTGCTAAAGTAAAACTTGAGAAAAGACCGGTTGGCCTCACCTTTCAAGATTTAGTTTTAAAACTCTCTCATTTTTGGGTGAAGCAGGGATGCGTGTTGCAGCAGCCCTACGACGTTGAAGTGGGCGCTGGCACGATGCACCCGGAAACATTTTTGCGTGTGCTCGGACCCGCGGCGTATCGCGTTGCTTATGTGCAGCCCAGCCGTCGGCCCGCCGACGGAAGGTATGGCGAGAATCCCAACCGGCTGTACAAGCACACACAGTTTCAAGTCATTCTGAAGCCATCGCCTGCGAACGTGCAGGATATTTACCTCCAGAGCTTGGCAGCACTGGGGATCAGCTTGAAGGAGCACGATATCCGGTTCGAGGAAGACAACTGGGAATCGCCGACGCTGGGCGCGTGGGGGATTGGCTGGCAAGTGTTGCTGGATGGGTTGGAGATTACCCAGTTCACTTACTTCCAGCAGAGCGGGGGCATTGACCTGGATCCGATCTCGGTGGAGCTGACGTATGGATTGGAGCGTATCTGCGCTTTTCTACAAGGCGTCGAGAGCGTTTACGATCTGCGGTGGTCGGAGGACAAAACGTACGGCGATATCCGCCTAGCGGAGGAGCAACAGTTCTCCGAATACA
>CAWKOM010000020.1:0-50586 GCA_963851235.1 uncultured Acidobacteriota bacterium | reverse complement strand
CCCGTTCCTGGAGGGGCACGTCCGCGCGCTGGAGTGGCATGGCGGGGTCTTCGACGTTCTGAGGTACGACAATCTGAAGTCGGCGGTCGCGCGCGTACTCAGGGGACGCCGCCGGGTGGAGTCCGACCGGTTCGTGGCGTTGCGCTCGCACTACCGGTTTGAGAGCTCGTTCTGCCTCCCGGCATCCAGGGCACTCATGAGAAGGGTGGCGTGGAGGGCAGTCGGCAGATTCCGCCGCCGGCATCTGGTGCGGGTGCCGGAGGTCGGGATCGATCGAGGAGCTCAACGAGCTGTTCGGAGGAGGCGTGCTGGCAAGACCTCGATCGCACGATCGCCGGCCACCGAGACTGTCGGTGAGCGGCGCAATCAGGAGCGGCTGATTCTGAATGGTCTGCCTGGGAGCCGCACCCGACCTGGGAGGAGGCGACCCGCAGGGTGGACTAAAGGCGCTGGCGACGGTCCGCACGAACCGCTACTCGGTGCCCGCGTCGTTGGCGGGGCTGGGGATCCGGGCCCGGGTCGGTGCCGGCGAGGTCGGCTAGCCTGGCACGACGGCCGGGAGGTCGCCCGTCACGAGCGGCTGCACGGCCATCATCAGATCAGCGCGCAGCTGGATCACTACCTCGATCTGCTTGCGCGCAAGCCGGGCGCGCTCGCCCGGTCGCTCGCGCTGGCCAGGAGCGCGACCGCGGCGACTGGCCCGCGTGTTTCGATCAGCTGTGGACGGCGATTCCAGGAGCGCCTCCGGGCGCCAAGAGGCCGCCCGGCAGATGGTCGAGGTGCTGCTGCTCTGCCGCGAGCACCCGGCCGAGCAGGTCGAGCTGGCGGTCCGTGGCGCGCTGGCCGCCGGCGCGCACGACGGGCGCGCCGTCGCGCAACTATCGCCAGCCGTTCCGTCCGACCGCAACCCGCGGCGATTTCGAGATTGACGCCAGGCTTCAGGGGGAATACGTCACCCGCCACCCACCGAGCTCGACATCTCTGGCTACGACCAGCTGCGTGACGCGGAGGCGGGACGATGACGCCCGGCGACTATCACTACCTCGATGCGTTCATCAAGCCGGACCAGGTCGGCTACGACGATGACCGGGATGTACTGCCAGCTCGTCGGCGTGATCATGACCGACGATCACTGCTGGATGGACCCGGCCGTGGCGTTGATCACCTCCGAGGAGGCGCGCGAGCTCGCGTTCGAGCTGCTCGCCGCCGCCGAACACGCCGACCGTCTCACCCAACAGCGAAAGGACGCACTATGAGCGCCCGTCAGAACGCGCAGACCGCCGCGCTGGAGGCGCTGATCGAGGCACACGCGTCAAGCTGAAGCTCCCGACCGTCAAAGCACGGTTCCGGCGAGATGGCCGCGGAGGCGACCCGCCGACAGCGACTACCCCAATGTAGCCGCGTACCTGGCGGCGCTGCTCGAAGCAGAGCATCAGGAGCGTGCTGAGCGCCGCGAACGCCGGCGGCTGCTGGACGCGCGGTTCCCGCTGCTCAAGCGGCTGGAGGAGTTCCGGTTCGCTGATAACCCCCCAAGATCCCGCAGGCAACGATCGCCGCGCTCGCCGACGGCTCGTGGGATCAACGACCGCGACTCGATCGTGCTGGTGGGCAACTCGGTACCGGCAAGACACATCTAGCGATCGCCTTAGCGGTATGCGCCTGCCAACAAATACCGGCGGGGCAGTGGCCGAGAACGTCAGCGGATTGCGGATGCCCGGCACCCCGGCCGCGCCTGGCCCGCGATGACCACCGGCCGCAGCCCGATCTGTACGGCGAACTGGATCCCCGCCTCGACGGTGTTGATCGGCCCGCGGCACGCGGCGGCGGTCAGCGCGCCAACCACTCGGTGGCCGACCGGTGGCGAAGGCCCTCGACCAGCAGCGTCCGGAGCTGATCGCGGTTCGCGGAGTCGCCATTGTTAGCGGCAAACCGCGGGTGATCGCAGCCCGGGGTTCCCGATGCATCCCGCTACGGCTCTTCGCCGCCAGATATTGCCTTGCTTCGCGACATGCAAAAGGATTGGCTGCCGGGAAGCGCATGCCAGCAAGACGAAACCGGCCTAGCGCTGAGAAGCGGCCGCCGCTTTGGATGCCTCGGGAGCGGCCGGCCATCCGAGGAGACCGTCGATGCCATCAAAGATGGCGCGCGTAGTGCCCTCCACGGAGACGCACTCAGTTGACACGCAGCGCAAGAACACTCCGCCATCTGGCGTATCAAACGAAAGAAAATTTGGCAGCTTCTTCAGGCTTTTGGGCTCGCCGTACTTTTTTTCGAGCGCCTCCGTGTACGTTTCATAGAAGCGCACTGCTTGATCTTCGCTGTCCAACCGCAGGCGGGCCGCCAGGATCAGGTGTTTGTTTTGTTTCTGCTCGTAAAGAACGTACCGGTCTCCGTCCCACGCCGCGGCAAGCGGGGCAGCTCTCTCTTCACTCAGAAATTGTTTCAGTATTTCCTTCCATCCAAACTCCCCCATCACGTTCTCATCAATTTTCTGCCACTCAGACCCAAGCAGTCTGTCCAAAGAGGGGATCGTGACTTGAACAGGAGCTTTTTCTGATTTGTAGAGGGACGGATGCATAATCTGCTGCGTCGAGACCGGAGGCCTGGCAAAAACCCCCGACACGCCGCTCCACTGCGAACTCCTCAGGATCGCCGCCGAAAAGGTCAATCCGTCGAAATAAGGAAAAATCAGCGAATCTCTCAGAAACTGAGGCGCCTCTTTCAGTTTGGGTGTCTCGGACAAATCGCCGGCAAACACGGCAGGGTCAAACGGCGGCAAATCCTCGACAGAACGCCCCGTTCCCTTCAGCAGGTAATCGATCATCGCGGCCATGGCGCTGCCTTCTAGCACGGCTTCGCGCGCCATCTCCGCATCGTCGTTCGGCCGCGCCGCTTTTACCCAGGTCTCGATCCGAAAATGCTGGTCCTGGAGCGCATGGGTCAATTCATGAGCCATGACCATGCGTTGATCTTCCAGCGGAATCCAATCCGCAACATAAAACTCTCGCGCTCTAGGATCGTAGAGCCCGGCGATCTGCTCGGTCAGCAGATCAATCATGAAGTGGTCCAAATCAAAACCCTTTGGTATCAAACCGAAAGCCTCGGCGCTGCGTTCTTCGCCGTAGCGCTCGGCTGGATTTTTCTCGTCATCCATCTCCCGGATGACGTAGGCGCGGATTTCATCGCGCGAACGCAGAGTCTTCTTGAGCGGAGTCAGAAGCTTGAGCCCGGTGATCTCGCTCACTTGCTGCAGCACTTCGTCCGCCGTGGCTGCGAATTCGGCATTGTCCACCTTCGGTTGGGCAGCCGCTGGGGGCGCCGTGGTTGCTTGTTGAGCGCTGAGGACGGCTCCGCCGAGAGGGCACAACGCGGCCAGCAGCAGGGCGCAGAGAATGTTTGAAACTCTCTTGAGCGATAACGGCATCATCTTTGCAGAATACCAGATAACCCTGCGTGGCTACGGCAGATGGAGATGGCTGGTGCTAGCTCATTGGAATCGCTCTCGGACATCAGCGTTCCGCTCTATTCCATCAGGCCCATGTCTGCTAGTGGCCTTTCGAATTGCTCCATCCAGTCTCAGCAGTTAAGAAAAGTGAATAGTGGCTGGAGCCATGTGTTAAAAATCATGAACGAGGTTATTCGCTGCTGGCGGCTGAACAATTATCGGAAGGGAAATTCACAATCGCCTGTTCTGAATCTTTAACAGAATGATAACTCTGCTATACTCTACACTGTAGGCTTCTAGCTCTCTCCCGAGGAAAAAATGCTCCCCGGACTTCGTCTACGGCAAGCCCGTGAACGACTTGGTTTAACCTACCGCGATGTAGAACGCTCGAGCTTTGAACTGGCCGCCCGCCGGGGCCGTTCTGAGTTGATTCTTCACATCAGCCGCTTGGCGGACATTGAGAACCGTGGGGTCGTCCCAGGCCTTCATAAACTCTATACTCTTGCAGTTATCTATCATTTAAACCCGCTCGAGATCTTCCGATGGTATGACGTTCCGATCGAGGACTGTTTTCCGGATGGCGGGGCTTTTCATGCGCCCCAGACGCACCTGGCCGCGCCACCTGTTTCTCTCAAAACTCCTTTGCGCTTCGATCCCGCATTCGATCCAAAGCGGACCGAACTTCTTTCCCGCATGGTCGAACAATGGGGAAGTCTCGAGGGCGTGCTCACGAACGGAAGTTCTCGTCATCGATACGGCTATATCGGCTCGTCGGACCGGCGGATGGTGCCCCTCCTGCGCCCAGGAAGCGTCGTGCTCGTCGATGTGAGCGTGCACCGCATCGAAGACGAAAACTGGGCCAACGAATATGACCGGCCCATCTATTTCATAGAAGTGCGCAACGGCTACCGCTGTGGATGGTTTCATCAGGATGGCACACGGCTGCTCATGCAGCCCCACCCACTTTCTCGTTGTGTGCCGGAGGCATGGCGCCTCCCGGAAGAAGCCGAAGTGGTCGGCCGTGTGGTGGGCGTGGTTACCCGGCTGAATGAGCCGTGGAACATTCCTGCTGGAGAATCTCCAGCAATGCGCGGAGATTCGAGCAGAAAAGCTCCTTGAGATAGCCGGGAGAACGCTCAGGCATCATAACGCGATAGGCTTCCATCCTGCGCCAATGCGCCACCGCCTCGCAAAGCCCGCCGGGCATTCGTTCGAGGCATTCTTTCAGGTCCGATTCTTGCCGTTCCAACGGAGTTTCCAAAATTCTCTCGAAGATTTGCTCATGGCACAGTTGCAAGGCCTGTTGCATCGCTTCGTCTGGATACAATGCCGCCAGACCTGCGTGCTCATACCTTCCGCTCGACAGGTCGCGCAACGAGGCCACATAGGTTAGCCTGCCAAATTCCCCCGGAATGCCCGCCAGAGTTGTCAGCGTGAAGTCCTGAACGATGCGCCGGTTTTGCTGGAGTTGCGTAATCATATCCGTCCGTCGCCGTTCCGAAGTCGGAACGCTTTAAATCATTACCTTTCGTACATCCCATTGCCCTTCATGGTTGAGCCCGGAGGGTTCATCCATGACAAAAAAGTTCTTGGTTCGCTTCGGTTTGCTTTTCTGCGCGGTTTTGATCCTACTACCTGTTGACACCTCGGTCAAACACTTATCCAGTAATCGCATCTCTTCCAGTGCGGTCGCCATTCTCAGCGGTACGCCTCTGCCTTTTCCAACCCCGCCAGGCCGCAGCTTCCTCGCCGCCAGTGGTACGCCTCTGCCCTTCCCGACTCCGCCAGGCCGCAGCTTCCTAACCGCCAGCGGTACGCCTCTGCCTTTCCCGACTCCGCCAGGCCGCAGCTTCCTAACCGCCAGCGGTACGCCTCTGCCTTTCCCGACTCCGCCAGGCCGCAGCTTCCTAACCGCCAGTGGTACGCCTCTGCCCTTCCCGACTCCGCCAGGCCGCAGCTTCCTAACCGCCAGCGGTACGCCTCTGCCTTTCCCGACTCCGCCGGGCCTGTTTGCGTAGAGGCCAAGGATCGCTTAGAGCTCCGCAACTCGCTTGCGATGGGGCATCGGGTTGCGGAGCTCAATTGCCCAAATTCTAAGAAAAGCCTAATACTTGCCGTCCGCCTTTCAATCAACTCAACAGATCGTCATACTCCACTAAGCGCGTTCTCACATATTTGATTCCGCCCATCAAGTCTGGCTTCTAAGGCCCCAACGCTCCCCGTAAGCACTCGCCCTCCCAGCGCAGGTTCCAGTACCAACTGGCCAGCGCGCCGTCGCGACTAGTTTATTTACTGGCCAGTTAAGACATGCTAGGATGCATGACAATGGGCGCGATGGCACTCTCGATAAAAAGCATTTGGGCTAGCAGCATTGCAGCTCAGTTGATCGTACTGTTTCTGCTCATCTCGAAGGGGAATTTTCGGAAGGTACCATTTTTTTCTACCTATGTATGCCTAAATCTCGGCCAAGCCGGTTCCGTACTGGTTTTGCTGATATTCCCTTGGATGAGTTCCCAGAGCTTTACCACATACGCATGGGTTTCGGAATGCGTCACGCTTTTGGCGCAAGCTCTGGCCACCACGGAAATTCTGGCCATCGTCCTTAGACCCTACGCTGGAATTCGTGGCCTTGGTTGGCGCGTCCTCGCCGTCACTTCTTCTTTCGTGATAGTCGTCGCGGTTCTTGTGGGCCGCGGCCACACCGCTCTAGAAGGGTGGTTCGAGCTCAACCGTGGCTACCACCTCACTTTTGCCACGGCTCTCATTCTCTGCTTGCTGCTCATCCGCTACTACTCGATTCGAGTTCCCTCCGCTTACAAAATGATCCTCGCAGGATTTTGTCTTAATTCCTGCGTCGAAGTCCTGGTCAACACCGTCATTCAGTTGCTCTTCCATAAAGGCTTTGCGGCACTTGCAACCACCTGGCAATTTCTGACTACGCTGTCGTTCGTGGTTGCCCTTGGCATCTGGGTGGTGGCTCTCAGGAAGCCCTTTCCTGCCGACGAGCGGCAAATGGCCTCGCTCCTGGATTCCGATTACCAGCGGCTCTCTCCAGAAATCAATGAGCAGCTGCGTTTGCTGAATGAAAAGCTCCTGCGGCTTTGGAAACTGGAGGCACGTTCACATTGAATCTCGCTCTTTTAATCCTTTGCGGCTTTGCAGTGCTACTCTTAATTCTTCTGATTGGGGTACTTCGCGATCCGCGAAGGCTCGAGAATTCGGATGGCGGCAGCAGCATCTCGGAAGAGCCGGCACGGCGTCACGTCACCTACTTCCCGCAAGTGCGGCAGTCCATGGCCGCCATGGCGGCAGAAGACTTGGCTTTTCTTTCCGCGAAAGGATCTCGCAGGCTGATCCGCCGGGTGCAGAAGGAGCGGCAAAGAATCGCTCTCACCTATCTAACTTGCCTCCGAGATGACTTTATGAAGTTATGGCGATTGGCCCGAGTCATTGCCTCGTTGTCGCCACAAGTTGCTGTTGCACAAGAAATTGCGCGGTTCCGCTTGGGGATGGTCTTTATCTTGCGATATGAGATGGTCCGCCTCGAATTCCTCTTCGGATTCTCGCCGCTTCCCGAGCTCAGCTCTTTAAGTGAAACCGTCAGCAGGCTGGCGCTGCGTTTGGAAACGGCAATGAAGGATGTTGGAGAACGCGCAGCTCTGGCTGCGAAATTGGGGTCATCTCTCGACGGGCGAGATATGAATACTCCCTAATGCTCCATCCACAGCTTCGAGCAGCTCTTCAGCCTTAAACGGCTTCTGCAAGATGTAGTTCCCGTTACGCAGCGCCTCGTCTGGCGCTCGGCCTAGCGGCGTGACTCCTCGCATCCAAACACATCGCTTTGCCAAACCCGGTCTGCGCGCGAGAATCCAATCATGGAGTATATTTCGTCCCGCTGTGCCTGCAAGATCGACATCCGCTACAACCAGGTCGAACTCCTGCTTTTCGAGAAGCGCCATCCCATCCGCGGCAGTCTTTGCCGACTCGACTTCGTGCTCGCGTTCGCGCAGGATTGCTCGGACCGCCTCGACGACTGATTCATCCTGATCGATCAATAGGATGCGGGCCTCCCTCGACGGTTCGTGCGCTTGGCGAGAGTCGGGAGCCTTCGCAGGATTTGCCTGTCTTGACGGCTGATAGGGCACCTCAATGGTAAACGACGCTCCTTGCGGGGGGACGTTTCGTACACGGATCGACCCTCCATGTTCCGTGACGATGCCATAGCAAATACTCAATCCCAACCCGGTGCCCTTGCCCACCGGCTTCGTCGTGTAAAAGGGATCGAAGACTCTGGACGCATCTTTTACGCCCGGCCCGCTGTCGGCAAACTCAATGAACAGTTTGTCTCCATTCGCGCCCGTGCGCACCCAGAGATCCCCTTCGTTGGAATGCTCCAGCATGGCGTCCACGGCGTTGTTGACCATGTTTAGGAACACCTGTTGCAATTGATGGGGATCCGCCGAGGTCAAGGGGAGATCCGCTGCAAGTTCCAGGTGCACGCGAATGTGATTCATTCTCAGGTCGTAGTCCCGCAGTGCGAGAGTTTCTTCCAAGATCAGATTGAGCTGGACCGGGACGCGCTCTGGCTTGTGCTGCCGCGCGAAGCTCAGCAGGTTCTGCACGATGCGGTGCGTGCGCTGCGCCTGTTTGTACAGTTTTTCCGAATATTCAATCCCTTGCGGTCCCATTTGGCCACTCGAGGTGAGCAACTGGCTGTATCCGAGAATGGCCGTGAGCGGATTGTTCAGCTCGTGCGCCACGCCTGAAATCAATTGGCCCACCGCAGCCATCTTCTCGCTGTGCAAAAGCTGCTCCTGCGTTCGGCGCAGGTTCTCGTAAGCCTGGCGCGATTCTTCATAGAGGGTTGTGCGTTCGATGGCGCTCGAAAGCTGGCTGCCGACCGCGATCAACAGGTTGATGTCGGCTGGCGAAAACTCTTTCGGCGTCCGACTTCCCACCGTCAGCCCTCCGATGACCCGGTCCTTTGACCAAAGAACCACAATGTAGGCAGAAAGAAGTTCTTCCTTTCTCTGCGCCTCGCGAAATATCGCGGGCAACGGCAATCCCTGCACGGATAGAAATGTCGCGTGCACAGCCTTGATGTGACCCAGCAGCTCGGGCTTTAAGTTGACCGCAGGGAAATTCCGGGCGTACTCGGAACGGTGCCCCACCGCTGCCACCCGCCGAATCTTCGTCCCCGCTTCATCAATAAGGTAGAGCGCGCACGCATCCAAGCTGAACAGTTCCGCCATCTGCCGCAGCGTCCGGTGAAGCGAATCGCTCAGGTCCATCGACTCCATCAGCGTTTGCCCGATGGAGTTCAATACTAAGAGCTCCCTGTTCCGCCGCCGGATTTCCTGCTCCGCGCGCTTTCTCTCGGTGATATCCAACAGAAAACCCTGATACGCCGTGACGTTCCCCGCTGCGTCTTTTACGGCGATAGAAGACTCCAGCACCGTTCGAATCTCGCCATCCTTCCGCTTCATCTCAAACTCAAAATCCGCAACGGTGCCGTGTTCCTGGAGCAGCTTCTTGAGCCGTTCGCGGTCCCCTGCATTCGCATACATCGAGCCAGGTATATCGGCTCCCAGCAATTCCTCGCGGTTCTCATAACCCGTCATGCGCAGCATCGCATCGTTGAAATCCAGGAATCTTCCTTGCGGCGTGGAGATAAAAACACCTTCCTGCACGCTCGACACAAGCGTGCGGTACTTCTCTTCGGCGCGCTTTCTTTCCGTGATGTCTTTCAGAACGTGCACGGTGCCCAGCTGGCTTCCCGCAGGGTCAGTGAACGTGGAATTCGATGCTAGAAAATATCCTTGCAGCCACGGGTCCGGCTCATCCCCTTCCCCGGCTTTTCCTTCGCAATACGGGCACATCTCATAAGCGGTATTCTTTCGCGTGAGCAAGTCCGTCACGCCGCGGCCAACGAGCGCTTGCGAGTCCCTTCCTAGCAGTTGGCCCAACCGCACATTGCACCGGAGAATTCGTCCTTGCCGGTCGTGCACCAGAATGGGGTCTCCGATGGAATCAAACGTGTACGCCCACTGCTGTTGGACCGTCGCCACTTGCTCGAACAACCTGACGTTTTGCAGAGTCAATCCCAATAAATTGCTGATGTTGAGAAGGTACGAAATCTCATCCGCCTGAAACTGTTCGTTCTGGGTCGAACCTATCGCGATGATCCCCAGAGGCCCGTCTTTTCCTGGCAGCGCCATCGTAATGATGTTACCGATGCCGCTTTCCGCCATTCTTTGCCGCACGCTCGCGTCCTGTTCGTCCTCCAGCCTCAAGAATTCGCAATCCTTGTGCAAGACCTGCTGGGACCACGGCGCCTTCGCAGGCAAGCTTCCGTGCTTTTTCAAAAACTCCTGCGTAAAGCCGACCGATGCGTGCACCACCAGCTGCGTCTTGTCTCCCTCGCCTTCCAGCAACCTCACCAGCCCATGCGTCGCTCCCAGGCTCTTCACTAGATCCCGGAGCACACGGTCCAGAACTTCCTGCACGGAAAGCGTTTGCATACTCGCGGTCGTCAACAGGGTGAGCCGCCGCAGTTTCTCGTTCAACTCTACCGTCCGCGATCGTGCGCCCTCCAAAACCACCACCACCATCGCAATTCCCAGCGCGACCCCCAGCAAGTGATCAAACGCTACCCGCAGCAAAAAGTACGGCTGTTGCGTCCAGAGGTGTCGATCTATTCCGTGCAGCCCGTCCAACAGAAATATGCCGCCCAGCAGCCGTACTCCGTGCCCTCCTTGCGACTTTGGCGACCTCCAAAGCACCATCCCGGCCCACAGGCATATCGCGCTCATTAGCAACGCTGTTCCCCAAGGCACGTTTCCGTACGCCGGCGCGACGCTACGCTGGAAGTAGTACACCGCGAGCAGCACCACTCCCGCGAGCGGCAGGACTGGCCAACCGCGCTTCCCAGAGCCGGTCGTAAATCGCATGATCGCAGCCGTCAACAACACCAGCGCGGCCACTTTACCTACCACAACGGCTAGCCACAACTCCGGAAGATTGCGGCTCAACATCGTGATTTCACACAGCGAGGCCAGCGTAAAGCTTAACCACCCCGCCACCCACATTCGGAAATACCTGTTGATATGATCGCGCTGGAAAATGAGGAAGAGGACCAGCAGGACGATGAACGCCGACGCCTCGAAGAGAGCAATCCCGAGCAGGCCTTGGTTTGCCAACACGATGCGCTGCCTCCCGGTCTGAATAGCCGTCGCCGCTATGCAAGATCCCTGTGATTTCTTGCCGTGGACAGCTCAAAACCTTCTTTGAAACTTCTCTCGACGCTAGCACGCTGTTTTCTTAATGGGCAAGGGCACCTCAGTACTGCTGTGCCGTCCCGTATAATGGCGGTGGGGGCAAATACTCGTGGAGCTAGAACAGATACTGGTCGTCGACGATGAAGAAGCGATTCGGGAAGTCGTTTCCACCATGCTCGAATCGAAGGGTTATCGCTGCACGGCTGTAAGCAATGGCCGCGCCGCTCAAGAACAGGTTAAAAGGTCCACGCCGGATCTCGTCCTTAGCGACATGATCATGCCCGAAATGGACGGCATCAAGCTGCTCGACTGGCTCCGCGAATATGACCCTGAAGTCCCTGTGATCATGGTCACCGCCATTCATGATATCTCCACGGCACTCGAAGCCATCCGCCGTGGCGCCTACGACTACATCCTTAAACCTTTCGAGAAAGACCAACTCTTCCTGGGCGTAGGCCGTGCTCTGCAGCATCGCCGCCTGGTCGCCGAAAACCGTAGCTACCAGCTCAAGCTCGAACAACAGGTCGAGGAACGCACCGCCCAGCTCACCGGCGCTCTCGCGCAGCTTGAGCAGTCCTATGACGACACCCTCGAAGCCCTGGGCAGCGCCCTCGACTTAAAAGACGCCGAGACCGAGGGCCATTGCCAGCGCGTCACCGCCTTCACCATATCCATCGCTAAAGCCATGCCCGTTCCCAATCATTACTTGCCCGTTCTCGCGCGCGCCGCTTTTCTCCACGACATCGGCAAAATGGCTATCCCGGACGGTATCCTGCGCAAACCTGGCCCGCTCACCGACCCTGAAAAGGAGGTCATGCGCAGGCACTGCGAAATCGGCTACAACATGCTCATCCGCATCCCGTTCCTTCGCGATGCCGCCGAAATCGTCTTAGCACACCAGGAATTTTACGACGGCACCGGCTATCCGCGCGGCCTGAAGGGCGAGCAAATCCCGCTCGGCGCCCGCATTTTCACTATCGCCGATTCCCTCGACGCCATGATCAGCGACCGCCCTTACCGCAAAGCTCTCCCCATGCCGCATGCTTGCCAGGAGATTCGCCGCTGCTCGAATACCCAGTTCGATCCCAAGGTCGTCGAGGTCTTCCTAACCATCCCCGAACAACACTGGATCGACCTCCGCGAACACCTAGGTTCCCCTTTCCGTCTCGCACATTTGAGGAATCTCTAGCTTGGTGATTGTCGTTCGCCTGGCAACCGTACTCGAAGATTTTGTTTTGGGCGCTCGAAATCAGAATAAACGACAAACCTCGCAGAAGAAGCTAGAACTGAGCTAGCAGGTGGTTCAGCCCTTTCAAGAACTCGTTCTGAGGCGTAATCAGGCTAACAACCAAATATCCAGCGGATGGGAAGTCATAGAGGTGACCGGGATGGACATACACTCCCCTGGTGGCAAGAAGTTCAAGCGCAAGCTCTTCGTCGGAGCGCATTATTGGCACTCGGATTACCGCGTTCCAGCTGCCTTCCACTTCCAAGCGGTTGCAAGAATTATGCACCGCCAATTGCCTATCGAGATCGGCAAGGTTAGCTCGGACGCGCGCCATCAACTGCTTTTGGAAATCGTGCCGCTGCTCCAGCAGCGTCGGCAGAGCCCATTGAATCGGCGCGTTCATCGAGAGATATGTGTCCGCAATCACTTCGAGGCGCGCCAGCGCCTCTGACTTGAGCGGTTCCGGCCCGCTCACGATCAGCCAGGCGGCTTTCATCTGCGGCAATCCGCAAATCTTCGAAAGACCGCTCATCGTAAACGTCAGCGCTCCCCGATTCGCGGCAAACGTCGCCGGCTGTTTTTCTTTCAACGCAAAATCAAGAAAAACCTCATCGGCGATAATTGACATGTAGCGCGGTTCGCAAATCTCGTTCAGCTTCTGCATCTCGTTCTGCTTGCAAAAATGTCCCGTTGGATTATTGGGGTGAACCACGATCACTCCGCGCGTTCGCGGCGTGATCGCTTGTTCCAGCGCATGGAAATCGATCTGCCAACCACAATCGTAAACCAGGGGATACCGTATCAGCCGCACATCCTGAATGTCCGCGAGAAACTCGAAAAGCGGGTAGCTTGGCTCCGGAATCAAGAGTTCATCGTCCGGATCGCACAGACACCGAAATGCGTAAGAGTAGGCTTCGCTCGTGCTCGTCGTAAGAAAAATATCGTCGTTCGAGATGGCCGCGTCGTGCTCCGAGTAATAATGCGCCACGGCGCTTCGGGCGATTTCAAGACCATGCGGATCGGGTTCATACTTCATGGCCGCCGGATTTCGCAACGAGTTTAGTATGGCTTCCGATTCATAACGGAATCCGCACTCCGTAGGATTCGATACCGTCAAGTCGATCAGCGGCTTGCCCGCGGCGCGATGCGCTTCGAGGGCGGCGCTCAAGCGGTTCGGTTCGAGATTCCAATTGGTCCGTTTTGCAAACATTCGATCCGCGGCGTCAGGAAAAAGCGCCGTCTCGCGGACCTGCGTGGCGATGTTCGGCGGTGACGAATTCGGCGACAGCTTCCGCAACTCGTGTGATTTGCCCGGGACGTAGCTCTGGATACATCGGCAGCGAAATCACCTCCTTCGCGGCGCGCTCCGCGTGGGGAAAATCGCCGGCCTTGTGGCCGAGCGAGGCGTACAGCGGCTGCAAATGGAGCGCCACGGGATAGTAGACCGCGCTCCCAATATTTTGCGAGGCCAGAACTTTCTGCAACGCGTCGCGCCGCTCGACGCGAATCGTGTACTGGTGAAAGACGTGTTCGTAATTTTCGGGAATGAGCGGCGGCGCTACTCCTGGAATACCCAACAGCAACTTTGAGTAGGCAGCCGCGTGCGATTGGCGGGCGCGCTGCCACTCCGGCAAGTGGCGCAGTTTCACGCGAAGAATCGCGGCCTGAAGCTCGTCGAGGCGGCTGTTCCACCCGGCCTCACTGCTCACGTACTTGGAGGTTTGCCCGTGATTGCGCAACATCCGCAATCGCGATGCAAGCTCGCTCGAATTCGTCACGATCATTCCGGCGTCGCCGTACGCGCCCAGATTCTTCGTCGGATAAAAACTCATGCACGTGGCGTCACCCATCGAACCAGTCTTCCGCCCTTTGTACGTTGCGCCAATGGATTGCGCGTTGTCCTCGATTACCCGCAAATTCTTTTCGCGTGCAAAACTTAAAATCGGGTCCATGTCTGCGGAGAGGCCGTACAAATGCACGGCGATGATCGCTTTCGTTTTCTGCGTGACGCGGCGCGCCAGGTCGGAAGGATCAAGGTTGTAAGTGTCGGGCCGGATGTCGGCGAAAATGGGTTTTGCGCCAATGGCACTGACGGCGCTGCCCGTGGCGACAAAGGTGAAGGGCGGTATGATAACTTCGTCGCCGGCCTGAACGCCGCAGGCACGCAGCGCCAGAATCAGGGCATCCGTTCCGGAGGCAACACCGATGGCGTGAGCCGCGTCGCAAAGCTGGGTGATTTCCGCTTCGAGCGCTGTGCCTTCGCTTCCCAGAATAAATTGTTGCGAGGCCAAGACTCTTTCGATGGCAGCGCGAATTTCGTGGCCGATGGCGGCGTATTGCGCGGTGAGATTCAGCTGCGGCACTGGCGCGGTTGAAGAATTGGTCTGCGTTTGCGCGCTCATCGACCCGAACCATCCCTTCATTTTCCGAAATAAAGCAGGGCAAACAAGAAAATCCAAAGCCCATCCATGAAGTGCCAATAGTAAGAGGTAATCTCCGCGGCAACGGAACGCGACACTTTCGCTTTCTCAAATTTGCGGAAGGACACATAGATCAATGCACAGATTCCGCCGAAGAGATGCAAGCCGTGCAGCCCCGTAAAAATATAAAAAAAGCTGCTAGCCTGATTGGTGGCCACGTAGAAGCCAGCCACCACGAGCTGGCGCCAGGCAACAAGCTGGCCGATCAGGAAAAGTACTCCCAACGCCGTGGCCACCGACCAGCGCGCACGAAATCGGCGGATGTCCCCCCTCGCCAGACGACGCCGCGCCATTTCCATCACCACGCTGCTTGAAAGAAGGATCGCGGTGTTCAACCAAATGATGGACGGCAGATGCAGCGGCACCCACTTCGCATTGGTAGCCCGAAGAAAAATGAAGGCGCTTGACATGGCCATGAAGAACATGACGATGGAGATCATGCCGAGAACGATTGCCGTAGCGTAGCGGCGCGACGGAGGAACATTGGGCCCGCGTTGCTTACCACCGTCGCCGCCGTCATCCCCACCCGCGGGCGGAGTTTTGCCCCCTCCGCCGCCACCACCGATATCTTCGATGATGAGCTCGATGTCTTCGACGATGGTTGTGCCTGACATGACAGCCTTTCCTAGTTTTCCTTTTCGCCCGCTTGAGCCGCCGGCTTTCTTCGCGACGCGAACTCCGAAGAAGTGGAAGCGATATTTTGCGGAACGAAATCTTCCGCGGCGGACGTGCCGCCGAATTCGTACGCTCCACGATAAATCATCGGCTTGTAGGCGCCAAAATTGTCGAGAGGCGGGGGAGAGGGAACGCTCCACTCGAGAGTTGTTGAGCGCCAGGGATTGCGGTCGGCGGTTTCTTCGCCGCGCAAGAGAGTCCAGGCAAAATTGAAAAGAAAGAGCGCCTGCGCGGCTACGGTCAGAATGGTGGCGACAGTGACAAATAGACGAAGCGAAGCGCCCAGCGAAATGCTCAACGAGGTGGCGAGAGGCAAGATGGGCGTCAGATCGCCGTTGGCGGAACGAGAATGAGCCATCAGACCAAGCCAGTGCATGGGCATGAAAACGCAATAGACTCCTGAGAAAGTGAGCCAGAAGTGGAGTTTGCCGAGTGTTTCGTTCAGGCGACGGGCAAACATTTTTGGAAACCAGAAAAACAACCCACCGAGAATCGCAAAGATGGCGGCGATGCCCATCACCAGATGAAAGTGCCCGGTGACAAAATCGTCGCTGACAGGAGCGGCGGCGAGGTCGTTACGCGCGAGGAAAAGTCCGGAGACGCCGCCGGAAAGAAAAAGGGAGACGAATCCAAGGGCGAAGAGCATCGCGGTATTGAGCTGGAGTTTGGCATGCCAGAGGGTGCCGCACCAACTAAGAATCAGAACGCAGGCTGGCAGGCCGAGAGAGGAAGCGAGCAGCGAAAAAACGAGTGGGGACCAGGGATTCAGGCCGCTCGAAAACATGTGCTGACCCCAGACGCAGAAACCGAAAATGCCGACGCCGCAAAGAGCGAGAACGGCGGCGCGTTCGGCCCAAACGGGCTTGCGGGAAAAGTTCGTGAGGAGGTGCGAAACGATTCCGAAGCACGGCAGGATGGCGACGTAGACTTCCGCTTGCGCGAAAAACCAGAAGAGGCGCTGCCAGAGAGAAAGTAGAGTGGATTGGGCGAGAGACGCCGGCTGGCGAGCGAGAAATGTCAAAGACGAGAAAAAATGTGAAGCGAGCAAGCGGTCCGAAAGCAGAAAAACGCAGGCGGCGAGCAGGATGCTGAAAATCAACATGCCTAAGAGGGCGTTGATCAGCCAGGCCCAAACGGTAAGTGGCATGCGCGGCAAGGTCATGCCCTTGGCGCGAAGATCGAGCGCGGTGACGGCGAAATTGATCGAGGTGAGGAGAGCAGCGAGACAGAAGAGCGCGACGCTGTCGGTCCAAAGCGTGAGACCCGCAGCGGGTCGCGCAAAAAAGGAGGTGACGATCCCGGCCAGCGAGAACACTGTAGCCCAAAAGGAAAACAGATTCAGAGCCGGAAAGGCCATTTCGCGCGCGCCGATTTGGAGTGGCAGGAAATAATTGCCGAAGCCGGCTTGCGGCGCCGTGGTGAGAACGAAAAAAAACATCAGTGACCCGTGGAGCATGGTCAGGGCAGCGTAGCGTTCTGGCGTGGCGCCGAATCCTGAGAGAAACGGAATTTGCGCGGCGGGCCAAATGAGGTGGATACGCATCAGCAGGGAGAGAAACATTCCAAGAAGGACGCTGCCGAGAGCGAGCCAAAGGTAGCGAAGGCCGATGGCTTTGTGGCCAGAGTTGAAAATCGCGCGGGCGAAAAAACCGGGAACGGGAGCTTCCGGGGCTGCGCCGCCGCTGTCGTAGGAAACCATGCAGAGTGCCACTATACGCCAGGTAGCTTGAGGCGGAAAGCGGCGGGAGTAATGATCTTCAGCAGCTCAACGTGGTTTGAAGGCAGAGATGCAGGAGGGCCATAGTGTCAAACGCTTAGCACTGGAAAGGGCGAATCGCGAACCATGCTGTAGGTTAGGTCTCTCAAGCGGCCGTGAGTGCCGTGCCGGGGGCTTCTGCCGATAATGAGCGCGTCGGCATCGGTGCCGCCAGCGGCCTCGAGCAGCGCCTCTTTGACGGAACCGACGGCCATACGAACCGGAAAATCGGAGCCGACCGTGCGCTGGAGATCGGCGATGCGTCGGCTGGCTTGCTGCCGTGCGGCAGAGTGGAGGGGGCCTTCGAGATCCAGTTGGCCCCGCAGGTGAGGATCGCCGGATTGGACGGCGTGAAGAATGGTGAGCTTGCTGCGAACTTCGGCGGCGATGTTCATGGCGAAACGGAGGACTCTTTCGGAATCGGGACTTAAATCAATGGCGCAGAGCCATTCGCGGTGCTCGGGAGGCTTAGGGGCAATGGTCTCGGCGTGGCGGCTGGTCAAGACCGGACAATCGGCGTCATCGAGAACTTTGGCAGTTGTCGAGCCGAGTAGCATCTTCCTGAAAAAGCCGGCGTGCGTGGGCATGACAATGAGATCGAAAGGGGCGTCTTTCGCGACGAGGGCGATCTGGATTGCTGCATCGCCCGCGGCGAGGATTCTCGGGTGCTCATCCGGGGGGAACTCGTCTGCTAGGAATGTTTCGAGCTTCTGACGGCCAATGGCGCGATGCTCCGCGGAAACTTCGGAAGGCGGCCTGACGTAGAGCTCGAAGCCGTTGTAGCCGCCGAGTTCGACGACATAGAGCAGCGACACTTGGGCGCCAAAAAGATTCGCCGCCCGCTTGACGTAAGGGGCCATGGCGACGCACGAGGGCGAGAAGTCCACGGGAAAGAGAATGCTTTCGATCAAGGCCATTTCAGCTCCGCTATAGCATCGCTTGCGCCGAATTTGGAGTGCAGGAAATTTTCAACTTCACCAAACCTGTCCGAACAACCATCGTCGAACCGTCCAATTCCAAGTTTTAGATGCTGGAGCGGTGCGAGAGATGCGCCTGAAATGATTTCCGCGCAGGGGACGGCGCGCGACGGTGGATTTTTCAATACGAGAACGGGGATGCCGATGCAAGATGCAGGCATTTCGGTTCATCCCCGGCTTGAAGAATGTGCGCAGTCCAAGCGCACGGCTTCAAGAATCAGCAAACCGCGAAGCGTCCGCTCAGATCGAAAGCGGGTGGCCGGCGATTCTTTCGAGGATGGCGATGGGAGAGCGCTGGGGTTCGACCATGGCGGCGCGTGAGACGATGAAAGTTTGCTCGAGGGCGTACTGACCTTCAAGGACGGCGTGGCTGACGCTGTCGGTGAAAACCATCCAACTGGAATTGGGAGGAAATTCCCATCGCTGCTTGGGGCAGGATTCACGGAAAGCCGTGTCTTCCTTCATGGCGTTGTGGCAGCGGTGCATGAAGTCGTCGTAGGGGGAGCGATGCGAACCTGGAAGATGTAAGGCTCTTGCGGCCGCGCGCAGGCTGCGGGCTAGCGGATTTGTGCGGCGCGAGCCAGGCAAGCCCAGAGATTTTGCGAAATCCGGGCCGATGGCTTCGAAGGTTTGCGAAGTGTTCCAGACACGGCTTTGCGCGGGATTGATGTTGGTGAAGAAGCGGAGGATGCGGTCGCCGTTGGTCGGGCGCGTGGGGAACGCGTCGAAATGCGGAAGATCGTTGCGGGCATGGAGACGGGCGGGACGGCCGCGCTCTTCTAGCGGGCGGAAGCTGGCGAAATCTAGTTTCCATTTTCCGGCGTAGGGCGCGAGAAGTTCGGAAAGGAATTTTACGGCGCTTTGGGAATAATTTTTCAGGATGAGACGAAGGCGGGCGGCTTCTTCTTGCTCGGATTTGGCGAGGCCGGTGATGCGGTCTGCAGCGGGACGATAGGCGATGTTTTTGTGGAGAGCAGAACTGGTTTGAGTGCGGCCGAGGAGGAAATCGCGATCGTCCTGTGGAATGTCGAATGGAGGATTGGGGAAAAAGAGAATGTTGCCGGCTTCGAGCTGGGCGCAAAGCTGGCGGCCGCGACAAGTAGGGTCAGCGGACGACGTAGATGAGGTTTCACTTTGCTCGGGTACGGAGACGAGTTGGCTCATGCCTGCGGGCTGTTCGGGCACGTGAATGGAAGAGGGAGCGGACATGGAGAAAGTCTCCCACGAGTGCATGGAAGAATTCCAGTGGTGGTTGAGGGTTCGCGAAGAGCCGCGTGATTAGGGGCGGCTGGAGCGGTAGACGAGGCCGCCTTTCATGACGAAGGTGACTTTTTGGACCGCGGTAATGTCACTCAGCGGATTGCTGGGGACCGCGATGATGTCGGCGAAATAACCGGGCTTGAGCGCGCCGATTTGATCTTGCCAGCCGAGGAGCTTAGCGCCATTGAGCATGTCGGCTTGCAGGGCGGCGAGCGGCGTCATGCCGTATTGGACCATAAGGACGAGTTCGCGCGCTTGCGTGCCGTGGGGAAATGGGCCGACATCGGAGCCGACGGCCATAGGAACACCTGCGGCGAGCTGTCTGCGAAATTGTTCGGCGTGAAAATCCTGCATTTGGTGTTCGCGTGCGGCTGCGGCGGGAGTAGCGGCGTGGTCGGCAAAATATTCGGCGATTGCAAAAGTGGGAACGGCGAAGATTTGTTTGTCGCGCATGAGACGCATGGTTTCGTCGCTCAAGTAGTAGGCGTGATCGACGGATTCGACGCCGGCCTCGGCCGCGTAATGTGTGCCGGGCTCGCCGGTGGCGTGAACGGCGACGCGCTTGCCGGTGCGGGCCGCTTCTTCGACGGCGGCGCGGAGTTGCGCTTCAGTGTATTGGTAGGGCGTGATGAAGTGGCCGTCGACAAGAGAATCGCGCCCCGTTTCGTAGATCTTGACGAAATCGGAACCTTCTTTGACCTGTTCGCGGATCGTGGCGACGATCTCCTCGGCGTTGTTCGCGTAGTCTGCGTTCGAGAGAACGTGCTGGGCGGGATTGAAATGGTTGGCGTCTTCGTGGCCGCCGAGGATATCGATGGCATTGCCGGTGATGCGCAGGCGCGGGCCGGGAATTTCGCCGCGATTGATGGCGTTGCGGACGGCGGTGTCGGCAGAGCCGGCGCCTTCGGTACCCATGTCGCGCTCGGCGGTGAAGCCGGCCATCAGGTCAGCACGCGCGGCGAGAGTTGCTGTGATGGTGCGCTGGGGGACTGATTCCTCGACGGTTTGCAAATCCTCGGCCCCAGGATGGAGAAAGAGATGGACATGGGCGTCGATCAGGCCGGGCATGAGAGTGGCGTCGCCGAGCTCGATGACTTCAGCGCCTTGCGGATGTTTCACCGAGGTACCGACTTCGGCGATGCGATCGTCCTGGACGAGGATTTCGCCCGGGGCGATGAGTTTGCCAGTTTCAATTTCGAGGAGGCGAGCGGCGTGAAGGACGACAGCCAGCTTGGGCACGGGTTGAGCCGATTGCGAAAACCCAGATAGAAAAGCAAGACATAGCACGCACGATAGGGCGAGCAGCGCGGACCCGAGTGTTTTTGTTTTCATGGTGTCCGAGATAATACCACCGCATGGTTCATCGCGTTCATCCAGAGCCGAACGCAGGCAGCCTCACTGCGCTAGCTGCGTTCGCAGCGCGCCGAGCGTTCTGGTAAAGCAGCGAAGCGTCAGAGTTTTTGGAAGAAGTGTGCGACTTTTTTGCTGGCGGTTTCCGTGTAGTAGACGGTGACTTTGGCGGATTTGTCCGCTCCCTTGCCGATCGCCTTAGCGGAATCAGCCGTGTCCTGGGCTACCACGTGAAAGGTATGGGCAGTGCCATCCGCGGATTTGACGATGACGGTTTTTCCGTCTGCGCTGACGTGAGTGACCGTGCCGTCGACGGCGTGCATGCCGCCTTTGCCAACCTTATCCACCTCGACTGCAGTCTCTTCCCCTCCCTTTGCGGTGTCGTGGGCGACAACCTCGGAGCCTTCGGTCAAGCCGTGGAAGGAGTCTTTGGCGCCACCGGCCGTTGCCTGCGCGCCATGCACGGTTGTGTTGGCGGCAAAATGAACGGTGTGCTCGGTGCCGTCAACAGCTTTGACAACGATGGTTTTGGAAGCGGCATCGATTTTAGTCACTGTGCCGTGGATGGCTGTTACCACGTCTTCGTCCGCGCGGGCACTGAAAACGGAGAGAGAAGCGAGGGCAAGCAAACAAAGGAAGAATTTGAACATCGAAGCCTCCATTCCGTCGCTGAGACGGAGGTTTATTCCACAAACGATATTATCGTGCGAGGAGGAGGAGCGGTAGAAGAAAGAAAGTGCGACCGCAGGCCATCGGAGGCGGCCAATGAAAAGTGAAGGAAGGAGATGTCAACAAAGCCGCCCGGGTATAGAGGAAAAAATGAGTGATTGACATCTGACCATATTTCTGCAAATATCGAAATATGAAGGATGGGCTGGCGAAGAAGAGCGCAGAGCAAGTGACGAAGTTTGCCGACATGATGTCGGCAATGGGGACAGAACCGCGGCTGCGCATTATGCAATTGCTGTTGTCGGCGCATCCGGAGGGGCTGGTTGTTGGCGACATTCAGGAAGAGCTGGAAATACCGAACTCAACGCTTTCCCACCATTTGGACAAACTCAAGAACGAAAATTTGGTACTCGTGAAGCGCGAGAGCACGTTTCTGCGGTATACGGCGAATACTGAGGCGCTGCAGGAATTGATGCAGTTTCTTTGGTCGGAATGCTGCAGGCGGAACAAGGCGCTGCGGCCGCGGGACATTATTCAGATTTGCCGCTAGGAGAACCTAATGGAAAACACAAACACCGAGAACGCGAATATCAAGGACATTGTCAAAGAGAAATACGGGCAAGCCGCCTTGCGAGCAGGGGCGGGCGGCAGTTCGTGCTGCGGAACAGCACCGGCAAGCGGAGGCGCGTGCGATCCCATCACTTCCAACTTGTATGGCGCGACAGAGATGGAACAGGTGCCGGAAAGAGCCCTTCAAGCTTCGATGGGCTGCGGGAACCCAACGGCGTTGGCCAAATTGAACGCGGGAGAGATTGTTCTGGATCTCGGCTCCGGCGGTGGAATTGACGTTTTGCTTTCTGCGCGACGGGTTGGGCCGGCGGGCAAGGCATACGGACTGGATATGACGGACGAAATGCTGGCACTGGCAAACGAGAACAAGCGTAAAGCGGGAGCCGAGAATGTCGAGTTCTTGCGAGGAGAGATCGAGCATATTCCTTTGCCGGACAATTCGGTGGATGTGATTATCTCGAATTGCGTGATTAATCTTTCCGCCGACAAAGACGCCGTGTTGCGAGAAGCGTTTCGCGTACTGAAGCCGGGCGGGCGATTCGCGGTGTCGGATGTGGTTACGCGAGGAGAGATTTCTCCGGCGATCCGGCAGAGCATTTTGCTGTGGGTTGGTTGCGTCGCGGGGGCGCTCGACGAACAGGAATATAGGAGCAAGCTTGCTGCCGCGGGCTTCGAAGGGATTGAAGTGGAGCCCACGCGAGTTTATCGCGTGGAGGATGCGCGCGAGTTTCTGTCCGAAAAAGGGTTGGACGTGGATGCGCTGGCGCCGCTGGCGGACGGGAAATTTTTGAGCGCGTTTGTTCGCGCGGTCAAGCCGGCGGTGGCGACTGCGAATACGACAGCGGCTTGCTGCGGGCCGGCGTGCTGCAAGTGATCTCCTAAATTTGACGATTTGAACGAATCGCGGAGGTGGGAGCGATGCGAGGACGTTACAACGTACTTTTTCTTTGCACAGGGAATTCGGCGCGATCGATCATGGCCGAAGCCATTCTCAACCAAAAAGGCAGGCCTACATTTACGGCGTATAGCGCTGGCAGCCAGGCAACTGGGAAGGTGCGTCCGGAGGCGCTGAAGCAGCTCGAGTTGGCGCGTTTGCCGACGAGTGGGTTGCGCAGCAAGAATTGGGACGAATTTGCAAAACCGGGAGCCCCGACGATGAACTTTGTCTTCACGGTTTGCGATAATGCAGCGAAAGAAGCGTGTCCGGTCTGGCCGGCGCAGCCGATGACGGCGCACTGGGGCGTCGCTGATCCCGCGGAGGTTCAAGGCACGCCGGAACAAATCGAGCGGGCTTTTCGCGAGGCCTATCTGACGCTCGACCGCAGGATCAGTCTGTTCCTCTGCTTGCCTCTCGCGAGCCTCGACAAGCTGGCGATTCAGACGGAAATCAATCGCATTGGCAAACAATGAGATCGAATCTGCGTGCCAGAATCGCGGCGGAATTTCTGGGGAGCGCGTTCCTGGTGGCCGCGGTCGTTGGCTCCGGAATTATGGCGGAGCGGCTGGCGGGCGGTAACGCGGCGTTGGCGCTGCTGGCGAATACGATCGCCACGGGCGCAGCCCTTGTGGCGTTGATCCTGGCGTTTGGACCTGTTTCAGGTGCGCATCTGAATCCAGTAGTTTCCTTCGCAGATGCCCTGGAGGGCGGTTTGGCCTGGAGCCAGATGCTTCCCTACGCGGCCGCGCAGATTTTCGGCGGGATCTGCGGAACCTTTGCGGCGCACGCCATGTTTGGACTACCGCTGGTCTCGCTCTCGCGGCATATTCGAAGCGGGCCAGCCCAATACTTAAGCGAGTTCATCGCAACATTTGGTCTTCTGTGTGTGATCTGGGGATGTTCAAGAACCCGTTCGAGCGCGGTGCCGTTCGCTGTCGGAAGTTACATCACGGCTGCTTACTGGTTTACGGCATCAACTTCGTTCGCAAATCCTGCGGTGACGATCGCTCGATGCTTGAGCGACACGTTTGCGGGAATTCGGCCCGCTGACGTGCCGCTATTCATCGTGGCGCAGTTTGCTGGGGGAATTGCGGCGACGGTTCTGTTTCGATGGCTGATACCTAGCTTGCCATCGCGTGCAAAGGATGTCGTCGTCCCGCACGGCGCGGAGGGCTAAACTCACCTCCAAACGCCGCGCGAACTCTGAAATATGCAGAGCTTGCCTCAAGCGCTGCTATGAACTGACCTGAAATTGTTCGCAAGAAAATTTGGTGCGGTCGAGTGGATTCGAACCACCACGGTATTGCTACCGCCAGCCCCTCAAGCTGGTGCGTCTGCCAGTTCCGCCACGACCGCACAAAGGTGAGACAAACAGTTTAACTGGCAGGTCAAAAGGCCGCAAGCCCGCTCCCCAAAACGGAAGGCCAATCCATCCGCCGCAGGCATTCAACCCAGCAATTCAGGATGCGGTTCTAATTTCCGGAACGGCCGATCCGCGGGGAGTGAGAACCGCCAGCACAATGGCGACAATGGCCAAGGCCGGAATATCGCCAAACAGGTGGCCGTGCTCAGAAGGCGCCCGGTACGCCTGGAAGGCCATGATCCCTGCGTGAACCAAGCTCGACCAAACCGTGAACCAAATCAGGCTGCGGTGTTGCAATGGATTTCGAGAGGCGATTAGAAGGAATACGCCGAGAGTGGCGTACACTCCAAGGATCATTTGCTCGTACTCGGGCTGGTTTGGCTGCCATCTCCAGCCCGAAGGCCACAAGGACATCATCAACGGATACACAGCGAAGATGAAAATCAAGCCAGTAAGAATTAGGGCAACTCGAAGAATACGAACGCGAGTATCGTCGTTCATGCATCCCTCCTTGGAATGAGTTCTCGAAAATGTGCGAACTTGGCGGGGAGGGTAATCCCGAACTGTCGCGAAGTCAATCCTGCATAGAAGACAAACGCAGCACGACGAAGAGCTAACGGGGACAAAAGAACGGCGCGCGCTTCAGTCGCGAGAGTTACGGCTTTTTCGGTTGTGCTGGAGCGGGCTGCTGGGCTGCGGGCTTCGAAGAAGCTGGCGGAGTGTTCGACGCCGGCAGAGTGCTCTGCGGTACGGAAGTCTGCGGAGCCGGCGTTGGTGTGGTTGGAGCCTTTCCGGGCGTCTTCGCAGGTGCGGGTTTGGAGATTTGTTGTAAAACCGAGCCGCCGCCTGTTTCAACCGCTTTGTCCGTGCGCAACACCATGGCGAAGGCGCACACCATAAACATGACAGCGCACCATGTGGTGGCTTGCGAAAGTAGGGACGCGGCTCCGCGGGGACCGAAGGCAGTCTGGCTGCCAGCGCCGCCGAAGGCGCCTGCAAGATCCGCTGCTTTACCGCTTTGCAAGAGCACGACGATCATCAGAACGAGGCAGTTCATCACAAAAAAGGAGGTGAGCAGCCAGCCAAACCACCGGAAGCCGACCACGATGATGACAAAGCCGATCGATAGAGCGATGGTCCACTTCATCCAACTTGGCATTTCTATCTCCCTGCGCAATCTCGAACGATGCTGGCAAACGCTTTCGCGTCGAGGCTCGCCCCGCCCACGAGCGCGCCGTCTAATTCTTCCTCGGCCATCAATCCTTGAATATTGTCGGGCTTGACGCTCCCGCCATAGAGAACCCGCAGTTCCGAAGCATGCTTGGCGGAGAATTTTTCCGCAGCGCATTGGCGGATGAAACTGTGCATCTCTGCGGCCATCTGCGGGGTGGCCGTCTTACCGGTGCCGATGGCCCACACTGGTTCGTACGCTATCAGAATACGGGAGAATTCATCGGGGGTCAACGAACCCGGACCACCGAGGAATTGGTCTCGGCAAACGTGTTCAGTCCGGCCGCCTTCGCGGTGTTCCAGCATTTCCCCAATGCATACGATAGGAGTAAGGCCGGCAGCGAGGGCGGCTTTCGTTTTCTTGGCGACGGTCTCGTCGGTTTCTCCAAAAAATTGGCGCCGTTCGGAATGGCCGATGATGACGTAGCGGCAGCCGGCTTCGACGAGCATTTGCGGTGAAATTTCGCCCGTGAAAGCGCCTTCTTTTTCCCAGAAGACATCCTGAGCAGCGATGGCGATTTGTGAGCCGCGAGCGGCTCCTACGGCGGCATGAAGGGCCGTGAAAGGAGGGGCGATGACGATATCGCACTGGGTAATGCCGTCGACGAGCATGGAGAACGCCGAGAAAAAAACTTCGGTCTCCATTTGCGTCTTGAACATCTTCCAGTTCCCTGCGATGACGCCGCGCCGCCGGACGCGCGCCAGCGCGGCAGCGACCTTCGATGCGGGCTTATCGCCTAACGCTTGCACGCCAGGAAGATTGGCACCGGCCAGGAATTCGAGCGAAGCGCCGCCACCGGTGGAGATGTGCGAGATCCTGTCGGCAACACCGGATTGATGAACGGCGGCGACGGAATCTCCTCCCCCAACGATGGAAGTCGCGCCAGAGCTGGTGGCGGACGCGACGGCTCTGGCGATTTCGAGCGTACCATTCGCAAAAGCGGGCATTTCGAAAACGCCCATGGGGCCGTTCCAAACGATGGTTTTGGCTCGGGCAATTTCCGCTGAAAACGCGGCGACTGTCTTTGGCCCGATATCGAGGCCCATCTGGTCGGCTGGCGTGGCGGCGATGTCGACCGTCGTTGCAGGGGCTGTGGCTTTGAATTCTGGCGCGATGATATGGTCAACGGGAAGCAGGAGCTTGAACTTTTTTTGCTCTGCGTCGGCGAGAATTTTGCGGGCGAGATCGAGCTTGTCATCCTCGACGAGTGATTTCCCGATCGGCAAGCCCTGGGCCTTGAAAAAAGTGTAGGCCATGCCGCCTCCGATGAGCATGGCGTCGGCGATTTTCATCAGGTTTTCGACCACTTCGATCTTATCGCTGACTTTTGCACCGCCCAGGATCGCGACGAATGGGCGAGCAGGATTAGTGAGTGCTTTTCCCAGATAGTTGAGCTCTTTTTCCATCAGCAGGCCGGCTGCGCATTGATTCACAAAGCGCGTAATGCCGACGACCGAGGCGTGGGCGCGATGAGCGGAGCCGAAGGCGTCGCAAATGAAGACGTTGTCACAAAGGGACGCAAGCTGCTTCGAGAAAGCTTCGTCGTTCTTTTCCTCTTCGGGATGAAAGCGCACGTTTTCGAGAAGTAGGATTTCACCGTCGGCGAGCGTCTTGCTCTTGGATTCAGGAACGGGGCCGACACAATCGGAGGCAAAACGGACGGGTTTGCCGATGAGCACTTCAAGTTTTTTGGCGACGGGAAAAAGTGAATATTTGGGATCGGGGCCGCCCTTGGGACGCCCGAGATGAGAAGCGAGAATGAGACGGGCGCCTTTCTGAATGGCGAGACGCAGCGTGGGGATGGTTTCGCGAATGCGGGTGTCGTCGGTGACGACGCCGTCCTTAAGAGGGACGTTGAAGTCTACGCGAATGAAAACGCGCTTGCCGCGGAGTTCGAGATCATTGATGGTGAGTTTATTCATGGATTTGCGAGTTCTTATTCATTCCCTATTTTGACTCGTGCGACGGTTGGGAGGGCCCTTAAAGGCTGAACGAGCCCTGCCCTACAGCAGACCGGCGGTAAAACTAGAATTTCGCGGCCATGAATTTAATGAGATCGCGGCAACGGCAGGAATAGCCCCACTCGTTGTCGTACCAGGCCAGGACTTTTACGCAGCGGTCGCCGACGACCTTGGTGTAGCCGGAATCGACGATGGAAGAGTTCGAGTTGCCCTTGAAATCGGCGGAAACGAGCTCTTCTTCGGTGTAGCCGAGAATGCCCTTCATGGGGCCGCTGGCAGCGGCTTTGAGAGCGGCGTTGACGCTTTCCTTGGTAGCTGTCTTGTCCACGAAAACAGTCAAGTCCACGACGCTGACATTGGGCGTGGGGACGCGCATCGCGTAGCCATCGAGCTTGCCCTTCAGTTCGGGAATGACGAGATGGAGGGCTTTTGCGGCGCCTGTCGAGCTGGGAATCATATTGATGGCCGCGGCCCGCGCGCGACGGAGATCCTTATGCGGCAAATCCAGCAGCTTTTGGTCATTTGTGTAGGAGTGGATAGTGGTCATCGTGCCGCTGTGAATGCCGAACGTGTCTTGCAGAACTTTGGCGACGGGAGCGAGACAATTCGTGGTGCAGGAGGCGTTGGAAACTACATGATGCTTTGCGGGATCGTACGTGTTGTCATTGACGCCGAGGACGAAAGTCGCATCAGGACCGTCAGAAGGCGCTGAAATGATCACTTTCTTGACGGGGGCACGCAGATGTTTCCTTGCATCTGCGCCCTTGGTGAAAAGGCCGGTGGACTCGATGACGATATCCGCGCCGACACTCGCCCAATCGATTTCAGCGGGATCTTTTACCTTGAAAACCTTGAATGGCTTGCCGTCGATGGAGATCGTGTCGTCGGTGTGCGTGACGTTTTGCGAGAGATTGCCGAGGATGGAATCATATTTGAGCAGGTGCGCGAGGGTCTTGGCGTCGGTGATGTCGTTGACGGCGACGAACTGAATGTCCTTGTCGTCGAGCGCTGTGCGCACGATGTTCCGTCCGATGCGGCCGAAGCCGTTGATGCCGACCTTGATGGGCATTACTTCCTCCGTTGGAATGTATGAAACTGCGGCGGGCTCTCTGTGGAGAAACGGCCGCAAAGCCGAACATAAAATGCTATGGGCTGCGTGAAAAAAAGTCAACGCGAAGGGAGGAACCGCGAACTCGCAACTATGGCAAGCATCGTCCGGGGCAGAAGACCAGGAACTAATCCGGGTATTGCCGGATGGTGGTCACGCGGTCGCCCGAGAAGCACACAAAGACGGTCTTTGAGGGCGGCTCACCATAGATCCAGTCTTCGATGTCGTTGCCTTGGGGGTCGCGTTCGCGAACTTTGTGGTCAGGTTTTCCGATGGCGGCGATCACCTCTTCGCGGTCCATTCCGACCACCGGCCGGCGCTCCGCTATGGCTTTTTTCATCGCCGGAGGCAGAGTGTCCACCCACTCAACCGAAGCGGAGCGCTCTCTTGAGAAGTCGAGAAACGGCGACAGCAGTTGCTTCAAGTCTTTCGGGCTCAAATCAGGGACCGACTTATTGAAATCGAGATAGATGGTGCTGCCCATTCCGGGCTGCAAACCCGGCGGACCTTGCTGTTGCTCCTCCGTGGTTGTTTGGGCCGTTGGAATCCCGCTCATCTCAATGTGCACGCGGTCGCGCAGGCTTTTCTTACCGCGCCCGCCGCCATTCAAGTCCACGACAATCTCGTTGTTGTGAAATTCCAGTTTGGTGATCTGCACCTTGTCGCCATTGTTGACGGCGGCGCCGTGAGTAGCGACGGCGCGGTCAAGCAGTTCCGTGTTCAGCGGCTTGCCGACGTGAACGATGAGCCCTTCTTTCCCGGCTGGAAGAGATTTCGTGGCTTTGGCGAACTCCCCGGAAACATAGCGAATCAGTTCGAGCTTAGAAGATTCCTGCAGAGTGGCGCTCTTTGGCTTGGCCGCGGACTGAGAAGCGTTCTGCTCGTCAGGGGAAGCTGAGACGAGGTCTGGGAAGAGCGGAATTTCTTCTCCCGGCGGGAAAACAGCGATAGGCCGAGTGGGCGGAAGAAGGCTGTTGACGCGCGGAACGTCCGCGCTGCCAAGGAAAAGGATCGTCAAACTGAGGATAAGCCGAGTTGCCATGGCAAATTTGGGCCAGCCGCCATCTAGCCAGCAAGTCTATTGGATAACGCGATTATCCCCCAAATCCTATGATGCGGGAAATGGGAAAAACAGCTATACCCGCCCTCGGAGCCGAACCGCCAGATCCCCAGCTAAGAGTCCTTCGCAAAGACGCCCGGCAGCCCGGTTGTAACGCTCCGCGGCGCTGCGGAATTGCGAGGCACCTAACGGGAAATAACCTGGACGCCCTGACGATCGATTGTTACGGGAAGGACTTCGCCGCCGGCTTCGATGATAGCGGCTTCCACGCTCGACCGGGCATCCGGTTCGATCAAGAGGACAACACAGCCGCCGCCCCCTGCTCCGCAGACCTTGCCTGCCAGAGCGCCGTTCCGCCGCGCTCCCGCAATAACCCGATCGATCGTTTTGGTCGAAATGGTTGGCAAGTTTCTCTTACGGAACGACCACTCCTCTCGCATCAATCGCCCGGTCTCGTGCCAATCCGGCTTCTCCAGGGCAAAGCGCATTTTCTGGGCGACGTCGGAAATGCGCTCAAGGCTATTCTGTACGTCACGGTTGCCGCCAATCTGCGCTTTGAAGACTTCCCAATTGTTGATGCCGTGCTGGCGGGGCTTGCCCGTGTAGCAAACGACGATGCGGCGTTCCAGTTCGTCCAAATTTACCCGGAGCTCGACGCGGTGCTCGCCTCCGGGCGGGAGTTCGATGGCCGCAGCGCCGCCGAACGCCGGCGGGTAGTGGTCCTGGGTACCTGTGGGGACGTTGATAACGATAGCTTCGGCATCGCGGCTGATATGAATCCAATCGACTTTGCTCTTCCCTGCCCCCGTGTAGCGATCCAATGCCGCGCAGATGGCCACGGCCATGGCACTCGAACCGCCGATACCCGCGCCGTTGGGAGCTTCGGAATCGGTCGTGAGTGTGAACCCGCCTTGCGGCTGAAAAAATTTGACGATTTCCGCAAGAAGAGGCAGCTTGTAGCGCTTGGTTTTCAAGAGTGCCGCCAAGGACGCGAAGCCTTCTTCGCGCTTGATGTCGCGAGAAACCAGCTTGATGCGTTCATCCCACGGCGCGTGAGTTTGAATGACGCAAGAGGCGTAGCGCGAGATAGCGGCATTTAATGTGACTGAGCCGGGATGAAAGAGATACAGAGGCCAGATATCCAGTGTGCTTCCTGCAAAATCAACGCGCGTGGGTGCCTTCGATTCAATGATCATGAGTTTTCGATAGTTCTGAGTGGTGTGCCGTCCGTCCAGACAGTTTGACGGAATCAAACTGCAAGCTCAAGCGGAGACAAAGATTAGAAAGTACAAACTGACATCGGTTGTGTGCGGAGTTTATTTCCCTGTGACGCTGGCGGTAGCCGCGCGGTTACGAATCATGAGCTGTGGCCCCGCATCTTTTTTCTCTTGGGCTAGCGCGGGGTTTGGCTCGAAGCAGCGGCGGCATCGCGCCTCGTACATCCCTCCAGCGCCCACCACGATCAATTCTTCGCTCTCAACGAGACGCTGCGTATGCACGGCGGGGTTGCCGCAGCGCATGCAGATCGCGAGCAGTTTGGTGATCTCTTCGGCGATGGCCAGCAGGCGCGGCATGGGTTCGAAGGGACGCCCGCGATAGTCGGTGTCAAGTCCGGCTACGATGACACGCTTGCCGAGATTAGCGAGCTTGGTACAAACGTCGACGATCTCTTCGCCTAAAAATTGGGCTTCGTCGATGCCCACGACTTCCGTGCGCGGCGAAAGCTTCTCCATAATCTCAGAGGCTTTACTCACATTGTCCGACGGGATGCCGAGGCCGGAATGCGAGACGATTTCATTCGCCGCGTAGCGTTCGTCAATCGCTGGCTTGAAGATCTGCACGCGCTGCCGTGCAATTTCGGCGCGGCGCAATCGCCGTATAAGCTCTTCGCTCTTGCCGGAAAACATCGGGCCTACCACCACCTCGATCCAGCCCATGTTGCCTTTGACAATGTCCACTCTCGTCTCTCCTGAATCCCTTTCTACAAATTCTAACCCGCGCTCCGCGTTGCCCTGCCATACATTTTCGCATTATAGAAGGGAGCGAAAGCCGTGATGACCGCAACACGGAAAGATTCGTCCCGCTGGATCAAATCCGACGACAGAACGCCCCAGGCGCCATGCCCATCACGAATCCCAACCGCTCCGGCGTATCGGTCGATCGCGTCCGACAAGTCGAAGCCGCGCTCCAGAACTTCATGAGCGAGCTCGTCCGGGAGCTCGATGCCGCCGGAACGCCCGTAGAAGCCGCGGCTGCCGTCGCTCACGTACGCCCAGCTCTCCAGGAAAACCCGCCTCGTTCTGTCGTCTTGCAACACTTCGAGGCCGCCCTCCAGGCCGACAAAGTAGCGCCAGGGCTCGCGGGTCTTTCGCGCGAGCTGCATGAGCGCTTCCACGCGTTGGCGAGCTCCGCGCATCAGTTCTTCCGATGAGGAAGGCGTAAGACTCACTCCGCTTTCGACTTCCACGCCCACCACCTCGAAATCGCCGTCCGGAACGAGCTTTGGCGCGAAAGCATCCAGAGCTTTTATTACAGCCTGGAGCTTTGGCTTGCGAGTGCTGCCGACGGCAACGATGATCTTCTTCATGAAGGCGGCAAACGGGACGTGCTGATTCTAACGGCAATGGCATGAGAATATCACGTCGAAATCACGTGGCTGAGGAAATCTTCGTGAGGCCGAGGTAGCGGCTTCTTACCACTGCTTGCCGAGGGAATTTTCCAATCGTAGACGAAACAGATGGATTTCGCCTACACCAGGGTTACCATTCAAGTGACGTAGCAACGTTCCAGCAGGATCTGCTTCGCCCGGCAGTTTACGGCACACATAGACTCCATGGCTGTTTAAATTCGCACGCAAAGGCTACATAATAAACGCGTTCACGCGGGCGGAGCGTGACATCGATGGTTTGCCCACAGTGCAGTTTCGAAAATCCCGATACGTCCGTGCAGTGCGCAAAGTGCACCACGCCGTTGCCCCTCAGCGATCAGACGCTGGCTACGGCAGGGCAAGGCTGGTCCGTGCCCGCCGCCGATGGCGTCGTTTCTTCCGCTGCCGTAGTTCAATTGGGCCCCGGCAGCTCGATCGGCAGCCGGTATGAAATCGTGCGGCTGCTGGGACAAGGCGGAATGGGCGCCGTCTACCAAGCGCACGATCGCGAGCTGGACCGCCAGGTGGCCATCAAGGTGATTCGCGCCGACATGGCGGCCAATCCCGAAATTCTGCGGCGCTTCAAGCAAGAATTGATCCTCGCGCGCCAAATCACTCATAAAAACGTCATTCGCATTTTTGATCTCGGACAAGCCGACGGGGTCAAGTTCATCACCATGGAGTACATCGAGGGCGAGAACCTGCAGAGCCTCCTTCGTCGGAAGAAAAAACTCGAGCCCGCGGAAGCGGCCAACATCATGGCCCAGGTCTGTCGAGCGCTGGAAGCTGCGCACGCCGAAGGTGTGATCCATCGCGACCTGAAGCCGCAAAACATCATGCTGGACAAAGGCGGCCGCGCCTACGTGATGGACTTCGGCATCGCGCGCTCCATGCTCGCGGCAGGCATGACGCAAACCGGCGCGCTGATCGGCACGCCAGACTATATGTCTCCCGAACAAGCGAAGGGGCAGGCGCTGGACGCGCGCTCGGACCTTTTCAGCACGGGGATCATTTTTTACGAAATACTGAGCGGAAAGGTCCCTTTTGACGCGGACACCACGATGGGCAAGCTCTGGAAGCGCACCAATGAGCCCGCCAGGCCCCTCGACGAACTGGACAAGTCGATTCCGCAGCCGCTCAGCGAAATCGTTCGGAAATGCCTCGAAATCGATCCGCAGAAAAGATTTGCCACCGCGGCGGAATTGCTGCAGCACATTGAAATATGGCAAGGACCAGCGGCTGGCACGCGAATCCTCGCTCCGTCGGTCAGCCCTTTGCCGGCGTACGCAAAATGGGCGGCCGTTGGGCTGGGAGTCGCCGTAATTGCGGGCGGTGTATGGCTTCGCCTGAGAATGGTTTCCCGTCCAGCCGCCCCTCATGCGCCGCTGAGCCTGCTGATCGCCGATTTCGACAATAAGACAGGCGATCCGGTCTTCGACGGGACGCTCGAGCCGATGCTGGGCATCGCTCTGGAGGGTGCGCCGTTTATTTCCTCTGTCAACCGCGGCCAAGCCAGAAAGGATGCCTCGCAGTTGCAGCCTGGAGCCACGCGCCTCGATACTCCCTTGGCGGAACTCGTAGCTGTGCGCGAAGGCGTCAACGCCGTAGTAAGCGGTTCCATCGTGCCGGACGGCACCGGCTACAAAGTCTCCGTGGCGGCTTTGGATCCGGCTTCCGGCAAAACGATTGTCAAAGAAGAGCGGGACGCTTCGAATAAGCAAGACGTCCTGGCCGCCGCTGGAAAACTCGCCGAGAGTCTCCGCAAGGGGCTGGGCGACACTACGCCGGAGTCCGCGCAACAAGCTGCCGCCGAGACGTTCAGCGCGGGATCCCTTGAAGCCGCTCACGCCTATGCCGTGGGCCAAGATTTTCAACTAGCCGCCAAGTGGGACGACGCCCTAAAAGCGTACGCTCAGGCGGAGCAGTTGGATCCAAATCTGGGTCGCGCCTATGCCGGCACAGCGGCCATCTATTACGATCTCGGAAAGCGCAAGGAGGCGGAGAAGTATTACGGGCTCGCGATGTCGCATATCGACCGCATGACCGATCGCGAGAAGTACCGCACGCGTAGCGGCTACTACCTCCTCATGCGCAATGAACCGAAAGCCATGGAGGAATTGTCCGCGCTAGTCAGCCAATTTCCGGCCGACACGGCGGGGCACGCAAACCTGGCCTTCGCGTACTTCCTCAGCAGGGATATGAATAGAGCTCTCGCTGAACAGAAGCGTGCTTTGGTGATTTCTCCACACAGCATTCTGCAACGGAACAACTATTCGATGTACGCTCTTTATGATGGGGATTTCGATACCGCTCTCCGGGAAGCGCAATCAATTTTGCAGGAAAATCCAAAGTTTGAGCAGGCTTTACGCACCTCTGCCCTGGCGGAATTGGGCCTCGGCCACACGGCGGAGGCGCAAGCGGACTACGAGAAGCTTCAGGCGGTAAGCCCCTACGGTGCTTCCATCGCGGCTACCGGGCTCGCGGACCTGGATCTTTACCAGGGCAAACTCGCGGACGCGTCAAGTATTTTGGAAAAAGCTGTCTCTGCGGATCACGCGGCAAAGAATACGGAATCCGCGGCGGGCAACTTGGCCCTTCTTGCTCTGTTACAAACCACACTCGGAAAAACGCGGGAAGCCGTTTCTTCCGCGGGTAAAGCCGTCGAGGAAAGCAAAGATCTAAGCGTACTTTATCGTGCGGCGCAGGTTTATATCGCCGCAGGTCAGCAAGAAAAAGCTCTGCAACTTGTCGCGCCGCTTGCGCAGAATCTCGAAGCGGAACCGCAGGTTTACGCGAAATTAATTGCCGGCGAAGCGCAGCTTAAAAAGGGCAACGCGCGCGACGCCCTCAATACCTTCCAGGGAGCGCAAAAGCTCGCCGACACCTGGCTCGGGCATTTTGATATGGGCCGCGCCTATCTGGATGCGGGCGCGTTTACCGAAGCCTCTTCGGAGTTCGACATTTGCCTCAAGCGCCGCGGCGAAGCTACTTCCGTGTTCCTGGACGATGTCCCCAGCTATCACCTTCTACCGCCAGTTTATTATTACCAGGGTCGTGCAGGTGCAGGCCTGAACAGTCCCGGCGCAGCCGAATCCTACAAGACCTTCCTCTCCATCAAAGAAAAAGGCGCCGGGGATCCGCTCGTCGCGGACGCCCAGCGCCGTCTTGCTGCCCATTAGCCTCTCTCAGATTAACGGGCGTTAGGGGATAGTGACGGGTGCCACGTTTGAGACCACGCTCTCCACGCCGCCAGTAGCGACGGCAGTCACTTCGTAGTAGTACGTGGCAATCGAAACACTTGAGTCGATGAACCCATTTGCGGCTGCTCCCGCGGAACCCACCAGTGCGAAAGGTCCGCTCGGAGCATTCGCCCTGTAGATGTTATAGCCGGTCAACCCATTGGAAACACTGGGGGTCCAAACGAGGGACGCCTCCACGGCCCCTGGCACTTGCGATGCCGACAAGTTCGTTGGCGGCTGCGGAGCAATGTTCAACGTCACGCTCTCAACGTACTGTTGGGCTGGCGCTGAGCTGTCCGTGGCTTGAAACGCGAAAGCAAAGCTTCCCGCGCTGGTCGGTGTCCCGCTCAGTAAACCGGTCGCTCCTGGCGTTGTAATGGCCAACCCGGGCGGCAGAGTCCCGGATGAAAAGTGATACGTAATCGGTGGGGTCCCACCGACGGAGTTCAAGCTCTGCGAATAAGCGACACCCGCAGTCCCTGGAGGTAACGTGTTCGGTGTCTGTCCTGCCATAAGCACAACCACCGTCAGCGTAAACGCCTGTGGCGTCGCCGCCGAGGGCGGCGGCCCGGCGCTCACGGCCTCGATCGTGAAGTTGTACGGTCCTGCCGGATCGGTAACCGAACTCGAAGTCAGCGCCCCGGTCGCCGGATTCAGCGTGATGCTCGGAGGCAGCGCACCAGCCGTGACTGAGAAGGTTAACGCTCCTCCCGTCCCGCCACCAGTCTGAATCTGCGCGGAGTACTGAATAGGAGGCGCAGTGCCAGGGAAGCCGTTCACCGTCACTGCTTCCGGCAACGTCGTCGTCGTAATCGTTAGCGGTCCGTTCACTTGCAGCGTGAAAGTTACTGTCGTCGATTGCGGTGGCGTGCTGCTGTCCATGACAATAACAGGGATACTGAACGCGCCGGTGTGCGTCGCGGTCCCCGTCAAAATGCCATTGGACGACACCGTCAGGGTAATGCCGGAAGGTACCGCGCCAAGTGCCCATGTCAGGTTTCCGACACCTCCGTGCTCCTGAATCATCTGCGTGAAGGGAACATTGACGAACGTTGTCGGCAAGGCCGTCGGCGTCGTAACCACAATCCCCGGAGCGACCGTAGGCGGATAGAAGATCTCCGAATTGGGCACGACTGCGTCTGAGCTATTCACCCCGCTGGCAAGCAGTACCGTTCCATCGGGAGCTACGCCTTCCCGCTCGCCAGTTTGGACCTGCGTGAAGTTTCCGGTCGTAGTGAAGAGCCCCGTCGCCGGGTCGTAAATGTCCGCGTTGGTTCCGGCAGGAAGCGCACCCACGCCCGCGCTGCCGGGGATAAATACCGTACCATCGTCCAGCACGATTCCCGCATAGTGGCCTCGTGGAATAGACATGCTTCCGGTGGGGGTGAAAGTTCCAGTGGATGGGTTGTAGATTTCGGCAGTGGCCGTGAGCACGAGGTTCGTGTTCGGCCCCGTCAACCCGCCGGCAACAAGAACGTTGCCCGTGTAAAGCAGCGCGGAGGCGTGATTGCCGCGCGCCGTGGTCATGCTGCCTGTCGCCGTGAACGTCCCTGCGACCGGATCATAGATTTCCGCGGAAGCTAGCGCATTGTTGTTCACGTCCAGTCCGCCGCTGATGAGCACTTTCCCGTTGGGCAGCAAATCCGCGTGATGGAGTTGCCGGACAGCGGTCATGCTCTGTGAAGTTGCCGTGAAAGTTTGCGCCGTGGGATTGTAAATCTCCGCGCTGGCCAGCGACGTGCTGTTGGTGTTTCCGCCAGCGATCAACACGGTCCCGTCCGCCAGGAGCGTTGCCGTGTGTTCGCCGCGCGCGCTGGTCATTGTCGCGGGGAGAAGTGCAAAGGTGTTCGTCCCGGGCGTGAAAATCTCCGCGGTGTTGAGATAGCCGTTGTCATTGAAGCCGCCGGCAACCAAAACTGTGCCGTCCGACAGCAGCGTCATGGTGTGATCCACGCGCGCCACGTTCATCGAACTGATGGATGTGAATGTGTGCGCAACGGGATCATAAAGTTCCGCACTTGCCAGTGCTCCGGTGCTGTTCGGGTTCACTGCTCCGCCCGTGATCAAAATCTTGCCGTTAGGCAGCGTCAGAACGATGTGGTTATGCCGCGCCGTGTTCATGTTCCCCGTATCGCAGTACCCGGTGACGTTGAACGCGTTGGAAGTCGCCGAGAATGAACTTACCGCCGCGTTCAGCGTGTATCCCACTCCACCGCGATTGATGGTCATGAATGTAAAGAACACGTCTCCCGTGGCGTTCGTTGTCTGCGTCAGCGTATCCGCGTTGTCGCTCAAAACGGCCGCCGCGCAAGGCGGCGTGCCATTGAATGACATCGTCACGTTGGCTCCGGCAATGGCTGCTCCCGTGTTGTCCTGCACATGGATGTGCACGGGGGAATTCGGATTGGGCTGCCCTTGCACGTAATTGGGCGGCTGCGTGACGTACAGAATATTGATGGTTGGAGTCCCGGCGAACGTGATCGTGTAATTCGCCACCTGGACCTGATAGCCGGGCGTGGTTCCCAAGTTCGACTGGTCATGGACGGAAACGCTGAAACTGATCGTGGACGTTTGTGGGTCGGCAATCGTGAGCAGGCCACTGCCGGAGAGCGATACTCCAGCCGCCGGATTTGCAAGACCGAACACCAGGCCGCCGATGCCGCCGCTCGCGCTCAGCTGATAGGTATAAGGCACACCAATCGTCCCAGCGGGTAACGTTGCCGGTGCAATCACGAGGGGACTGCCAACGCGAATAGTCGGGCTGTAGGAAACAGATTCTGGTGGTGTCGCTGTATCGGTCGCCGTGACCGTCACTGTGGAACCGTTTGGATTGGCGGTCGTCGGGGTGCCAGCAATTGCTCCAGTCGAAGGAGCGATCGACAAGCCCGCCGGAAGTCCGACAGCCGTCCAGGTGTACGGCGTAGTTCCGCCGTTCACTGCCAGCGGCGATGCGATCGAGTACGGCTGGCCCACAACGCCGTCCGCCGGCGGCTGCACAAACTGTTCCGTGAGCGGCGTTACGCTCACGTTCAATGTGTACTGCATGACGGCCGTGTTTTGCGGCGAGGCGCTGTCTGCCGCTTGAACCGTGAACGAATAACTTCCCGGCGTGGTCGCTGAGCCCGAAACCAGCCCCGATGGACTCAAACTGATGCCGGGAGGCAGCGAAGCCGGCGCCGTGGACCAGGTATATGCTCCCGGCTTTCCGCCGACGGCCTGGAGTTGAATGGAATAGCCAGGGTCGAGCCGGTCTGTCGGCGGGAGCGAAGTCGTCACGATGCTCACCGGCGGATAAACGGGCGGCGCGGTCAGGTTTGGATTTCCCGGATTTGCCAGTACGGTGGTCGTGTTCACTGCCTGCGGTACCGTCACCGGAACGATCACAGAGAGCGGATTGAACGGCGTCGCCGCTGGGGTGGGATTTACGACACGGATCGTGATGTACACCGTTTCCCCAGGAGCCAGCGTCACAGACCCCTCGTTTGGCGTGGAATTCGTGATATCCGGATTCGTGATATTCGGATTCGAAGCTGTGAATAGCATCGGATTCGTGATGTTCGCAACCGTAACCCAATGCGTCTGCACGCCGAGCACGCAATTCGCCGCCACCGGCGTCTGATACAGCTTGTTGATGAGCAACTGCAATACGATGTCGCCAGGCACTGTGCCATTCGTAGCAGTCTTCACAGTGTAAGACGCCGTGGTGTTCCCGTTGTTGGTGATCGGATACGTCACGTCTTGAATCGAACCGTTCGTAATGTCCGGGTTCGTAATGCTTGGGTTCGTGATACTCGGGTTCGTGATGCTCGGATTCGTGATGCTCGGATTCGTGATGCTCGGGTTGGCCGCGCTGATGTTGTCCACGTTCAAATTAGTGATGCTCGGATTCGTGATGCTGGGATTGAGAAACGAAGAGTTCGTAATATCCGGATTGGTGATACTCGGATTCGTGATACTCGGATTGGTGATACTCGGATTCGTGATGCTCGGGTTCGTGACTTCATCATTCGTAATGCTGGGATTCGTAATGCTGGGATTTGTGATACTCGGATTCGTGATGTCCGGATTGAGAACAGCCGTCGATGTAAGTCCGTTCGTCACCACCGATCCGCCGATGGCCGTAATCTGCGTCACAGTCACCGTGATGCTGGCTTCGGCGCTGGTCGAAGTGGCAAAGACGCTCCGCGAAACGGACGAGTACGGCGGAATGGTCACGTCCAAGCTCGTCAAGGTCGAGAACTGCAGAAAAGAAGCTACGCCTCCCGTCGGCTGATTAACGATGGTGAACCGCACATTCAGAGGTTGGCTCGTTGAGTTCTGCGCTTCCACCGGAAACGCGCGCTGGAACGGAAAAGTCTGCCCGTTGAACGTCGTCGTGCCAAACGGCTTGGCGTTCCCCGGCGCTGCTGCAACAAGCCCGCCGGTAATCTGCGACGTGTAGATGTTTTGATTGCGCATCCCTTCTTGGCCCGGCACGCATGCCGGCAGCGGATTGCCGTTCTCCACGCTGATTGCGCCGGCAACAACCGGCGCAGTGTAATTCTCCCAACTGCCTCCTGGTGGCGGCGGCACAACATCGCGATTGTCTGTCCACGTCGCGTGGAATTGCGGGTTCACGCTCGGCATGAAGTTGTATTTCCACGAACTCCCGCTGGGCACAAACGCGGGCGACGGAACGATGTCGAGATAATCCCCCAGGAAAGCTTCCTGGCCCGAGTCGAAAAGCGGCAGATTTGGCACGTTGAACTTGTACTGTTCAATGTCCGGCGCTTCTGGATTTACGCAACACCCGTACGCGTACTGCGATACGAGCACTGACGGCCCCAGAGTTACCGTCGGAAAAATTCCGAGCTCGAGTACGCGTAAATCAAGCGTATGGCGGCGGAGCGTCAATCCCGAATCATCAATATAAGGTGTAAATACCTCGCTCGGCGTAGGGCTGGGCGGAGCAAGTTCACCCTGCGGCTCCAGCATCTCCGTGTAATTGCCAAGGCTCGCCGGGTTAGGCGTGTAGAAGCCTGCGTAATGGTCCAGCCGCAGGTCGTAGTACAGCAGCGTCAGCCTTCCGTTCGCGAACGTCATCGCCGGCATGATCTGATGCCCGCGCCCCGAAGGATTGGTCTGCGCATTCTGCGGCGGGTTATCCACCATGATTGCCGGTGTCCAGTGCGTGCCATCGATCGAGCCAGCCGCGACGATGCGCGCATCCCCGCTTTTCGAAACTCCGCGCGCCGAAAATGCCACGTAAACAAATCCGAACATGTCTGAAGTAAGGGCGGGATAGGCGTTAGTGCGGAAGGAAGTTAGCGTCGTCCCCTGGTCGAACGGCTGAAACGTGGAAATCTGAACCGGCTTGCTGAAACTCTTTCCAGCATTCGTCGACTGCGCGATCATAATCGCGTCGGATACGCCCGTGGACGCAAATTGCCTCCACGCCACATACACCGCTCCCGTTACCGGATTAACGGCGATCGCGCTCCCTTGGCTGGTTGTCGTTCCCGTATTGATCTGAACCGGCGTACTCCACGTCACCCCGCAATCCGTCGAGTGCGTGAACATCAAATGCGTGGGCGTGCTATTCGCTTTTGTCGCCGCCAGAAAATCGGTGTACGCCAGATAGACATTTCCGGCCGCAAACGATTGTTTCACCGCCAGCGTTCCGCCATTCGGCCCTACGCCCGGCTCCTGCGCCGTAAACGAGCAGGTTCCCGCCCCGGAGCGCGGAATGTCCACGGCCATCGACGGCTTGTCCAGGAACTGCGCGCTGTTGCCCGATGCCACAACATGCGTATCAATGTACGTGATGGGATCGAGTTGCTCGTTGTTGTTCAAATCGTTGTAGCGCGCCACAAAGATCGTGCTCACCGAACTCGCCGTCGTCGCGCTTGTGGCCCGATCGAACGCCAATCCCGCATAGAAAAACATTCCGTTCGTGCCTGCCCGCACCACCGGGTCTGCTGCAGCCTGATAGGCTCCCTTTAGTGCTCCACTGTCCGTGCACTGCGAGATGGCATAGGGGCACCCGGGCAACAGATTGCTCTGCCACGTAAATCCGCCGTCGAACGACTTGAACAGCCCCAACCATGCGTCGCCCGTTTCCGCTCCGCCGCTGAGCACTTGCTCCAAATCCACCGACCGGTAGTCGTTCGCACCTGCAAGGATGTGCAATGGATTGCGCGTCGAGACCGCCATGGACGGTTCATTCTGCCGCTGTAGGAACGGATCGCCCGTAGGCCACTTAGTTCCCGACACCATGTTGACGTTTTGGCCAGCCACCTGCGCCACCGCCGACGGCGACGTCAGAAGTCCTGCAAGACACGCCAACCCAAAAACCACACACACTGCACGAACGGACAATCTCATCGTAATGCTCCTAGCGGCTGTGCTATCTCGAGGCATAATTGCAACCTGATACGAAAAGTCACCTTTGCGGGATTGGCAAAAACATATTACAAGGAGGCCAGCGTTAAGAAGGACGCGGGGGACACGACACGCACCGACCAACCGATGCGAGATTCTGTCCTTCCACCCTCTTAAAGTCAAGAAAAGATTCGGTTACGGACGGACGCGTGCCTTTCATGAATTGGTAAAGTCCTTCCCCAGCCGGCGTTTTAGGTGGGCGCTGACTTCAAAGACCATGTCGTCGCCGTTCGGCGGCTGATTCACGTTTCACGGCACAGTGCGTGGACCCAACTCCTTCGCATCTCATCGCCGGAGGGTTGTATTCGACCTCCTCTTCGGACCACTTGTTCCGGTTCACATCCGTGCTATAATTTGCATCAGGCAGTATTGTGAAGATGTCGTGCGGCAGCTGCTCTGCCGCCTTTTTCATTTGCAGGCCGCGGTACAACCAAGCGAATACGGATCGCTGGGACCCTAAAGTGTGATCAATCCCGCCTGCGCTCTACGTCAAACGATTCGTTCATTGGAGGGTTGGCAAGTCCGCCCAAGACTCCTGCGGCAGACAGTGCAAAGGGCCGTGCGCTTTAGCCTTGCTCCCCCACGTCTCTCGAGCGAGCCCAGCCGGATGTGAGATCGTGCGTCCCTCATACCACGAACTCACGCATACCGGGCACGCGTTATGTTTACTTACAAATCCTTTAGAATCAGTATTTACAAAAAGCGCCCGAAAATATTGATTCTAATCAGCTTAGAGAAAAGCTAAATCCTTTAGATTCCGCATTTACGAGAAACAGGGGAGGGGGAGGGGCAAGAAGACTCGGCTCTATCCGTTGCCCTCGGTTGCCGAAACAGCTCTGCGGCTCGAACGAAGCAGAGGCGTCTCCCGTCCGCGAGCCGACACTTTCTCCACCGCCTCGATCGCGCCATTCCTCACCATCAACGCGTGATCGAAATTGTTGACCGTCGGACATACATGCCGCGGCAGAAGATATAGGACCTCGCCAACTGCTGGGCCCGCCCCACCCCTCTCCACCTGCAGGGGCAAGTGTTCTTCGCTCGGCGAAAGCGGGGTTAACTCGGGATGGCCCACAACAACGCATGTCGGAACGCCGGCATCTGCTGATACCGCCTTGTGTCCAGCGTCGCACGTGACCATCCCCGTGTATGGATGGCTAACAACACGGCTGAGCACCAAAACCGCCGGGCGATAGCCCTCCACATGCGAAAGCTGCGCGAGGCTGGTTGCATCGCCATAGACGATGGTTCCGGGCGAAATCCGGTGAATGAACTTTGCGTTCCGAAAGCCCGGGTAAGAGAGCGAAGCGGGAAACGTGGGCGTTCCGGCTGTGATCACCTCGGGCACTTTTACTCCGGCTTTCGCGACCTCACTCACAATTTTCAGCAGGACAGCATAGCCTTGGTACGCGGCAGTGGTTCGTTCGCGCTCATCCATCGCGCGATGGTGGCCGTCGTAATAGTGCAGGCCGCGAAACTCCAGTCCGCTCGCTGCAATTGCCTGCGCCATCTCGATAATTTCGACGCCGTGACTTTGTTCGAGGCCGGTGCGGTTCATGCCGGGGTTTATGTCCAGAAAAATCCCCAACCGGCTCCCTCGCCATTGCTTTACTTGCTCCTCGTTCTCGGCCAAGACAGAAATGCGTACGCCCGGGAACTGTTCCGCGATTTCGCGAACGCGGCGCGCGTTTGCGCCGATGGACGGATACGCTAGTAAGACATCTGTTGCGCCGCATTCGCAGGCCACCAATAGTTCCAGCGTGGTCGCGCACTTGAAATTGCGAACGCCACGCTCGGTCAGCATGCGCATGGTGTAGCCCAGCTTGGCCGTCTTAATGTGCACGCGCCAGCGATCCGCATCGCCTTCCAACAGCTTCAGCGTCCGTTCAATATTGGAAGCAACAAATTCCGGATAGATCAAGAGGGCCGGCGTCATAACTTCTTCGATGTCCGAAACTGCATAGCGCGGATCCCAAGCAAATTCTTTCAGGATCGACTTGTCTGTAGCCATGGCGGGTCCGATGATAACGCCTAAATGCGCTCCGCAGCCACGAGTCTCGCAAGATCCATCTCGCCTCGAATCTGTGCGGAGAGGAAGCGATTAATCTCGAACGGACTGCAGCGATTGACCGCCCTCCTCTCAGATAGTAGGCTCCCTGAACTTCCAGGAGGCCAATGAGCACCGAGCCAGCAGTTCGCCCCGCGTCGCAGCGTTCGGAACTTATCCGCGGACTGGGCCTGTGGTCTGCGGTGGCGATCGTCATTGGCGACACCATTGGCACCGGCATTTTTCTTGTATCGAGCGACATGGCCCGCGCCGTCGGTTCCGCCGCGCTCGTCTTTGCCGCTTGGCTCATTGGCGGACTCATCGTGCTCTTTGGCGCATTCTGTTACGCCGAGCTTGGCGCGACCTTTCCGAAAGCTGGCGGCCCTTATGTTTATCTCAGCCGCGGCCTCGGCCCTCTCTGGGGATTTCTTTTCGGCTGGATGAGTTCTTTCCTCGAGCGGCCTGTTGGAATGGCCACGCTGGCGGCTGGGTTTTTGCGCTTTCTGTCCTTTCTTTTCCCCGCGGTGGCCACGCCTCTATTCGCATGGCATTTTGGGCGATACGACTTCAACTTCACGGCGGCCCAGCCCCTCGCCGCGCTCGTGGTAATCGCGGTTACGGCGATTAATTACTTGAGCGTACGCTTGGGCGGCGGCATCCAGATCTTGCTGACTTCCCTGAAGATCGCCACCATCCTCGTGATCGTCGTCGCCGGTGCGCTCTTCGGAAAACCTCATGCCCTCGCAGCCGCGCATCTGGCCGCCCCGCTGGCTCCGAGCGCGTCCAGTTGGGGCTCGTTCAGTTGGTCAACGGTGGGTGCCGTCCTGGCCGCGCTAGTTCCGGCCATGTGGGCCTACAACGGCTTCAACGACCTCGGCGACTTGGGCGAAGAAATTCTGCACCCGGAGAAAAACATTCCTCGATCCATCATTCTGGGGCTGCTGACCGTTGGCGGTCTCTACCTGCTCGCGAATGTCGTTTATTTTCGCGTCCTGCCATTCGCGGTCCTCGCGCATTCCCAGCACGTGGCCTCGGACGTTGTGCAGTCGTTCGCCGGCTCGCGGGGAGCAACGTGGCTGACCATCGCCATGGCTGTCTCCGCTCTCGGGGCGCTGCACGTGGTGATCTTAACCGGAGCACGCATCCCCTATGCCATGGCTCGCGATGGTGCCTTCTTCCGCTTCACGGCACGGCTTCATACTTCCTTTCGCACTCCCAGCGGTTCGCTGCTTTTTCTCGGCGCGATCGCCGCGCTGCTCGCCCTCAGCGGGACGTACGAAGAACTTTACTCTCTGTTTGTTTTTGCCGTGTGGATCTTCTTTGCCCTGAACGCAATTGCCTTGATCCGTTTGCGCAAGAACGAGCCTAACCTCTTGCGTCCCTACCGCGCCTGGGGCTATCCCTGGACCCCGCTCATCTTCTTGCTCGCCGCCATCGCCCTTACTGCGAATCTATGGATGATCCGCCCACTGCGCTCTTCGTTCGGCCTAGCAGTCATCTTGGCAGGCATTCCCTTCTTCTACTATTGGCGAAAAGCCGCCCGGGCTTCGGCGGAGCACACATAGTCATTCGGTGGAATATCCTTTGTGCGAGCGATTCAGCATCGGCGGATGCGTGGGAAATGAACTGGGGGCGGGAAACAACCGGCGACATGTCAAGTCTCGATCCCTGGGACAAGACTAACTGCAAGCTCTAGCATGTTCTCTTGAACGGTGTGAAAATGTCCGCGGAGAGAATTGTGGACAATTTTCTTCAGGATCTTCGTTACAGTGCCAGACTGTTGTGGAAGAAGCGCAGCTACAGCCTCGTGGTTGTTCTTACGCTGGCGCTGGGGATCGGCGCCGTCACCTCCGTTTTTTCCGTGGTTAGCGCAGTTCTCTTAAAAACATACGGTCCGGTCAACACCGATCAATGGGTCTATCTCTGGGAACATCGCACGAATTCCCAATCTCTGAATCAGATCAGTGTTTCCATGCCAAATTTTCTGGATTGGAAGCGGGATAGCGCTTCTGCCTTCTCCAATGTTGTCGTGTGGCTCCCCTGGAGCTACACCGCGACTGGCGCCGGCATCAGCAGTCCAGAGCGCGTACGTGCCGCCGTCATCTCCCCGGAAATCTTCGCCGCGTCGAATGTCGTGCCCGCCGCTGGCCGGTTGCTCGCTCCAGAGGACAGCGCGAGCGGTGAACGCAGGGTGATGCTCAGCTACGAATTCTGGAAACGCGCCTATGGCGCGGATCCGTCTCTCCCCGGAAAGACGATTACATTAAACTCCGGAACCCATACCGTCGTGGGCATCGCTCCGCCGGGATTTTCTTTCCCGCCTGAGGACCAGGTCGACGTTTGGACCGCGTTCCCTCAAGCCGCTCTCTCCTCTCCCAACCGCTCGGAACGCGCTTACCGTGTCGCTGCCAAGCTACGTCCAGGCGTGACGCCGAAATCAGCGCAATCCACCCTGGATGTGATTGCGGAACGGCTCGCTGGCCTCTATCCAGAAGACAAACAATACGGAGCACTGGTGATTCCGATGCGCGAGGCCGTGGCCGGTGACTTTCGTGCGCCCGCCATTGCTTTGTCGGGAGCTGTGGGTTTTGCATTGCTCCTGCTCTGCATCAACATCAGCTACTTGAGGCGCGTTCACTTGGAAGCGCGGAGGAAAGAAATATCCATGCGCGTGACCTTAGGTGCCAGTCGCATGGTCCTGATCCGCCAGTTGTTTCTGGAAACCATGCTGCTTTTTGGTATCGGCGGAGCAATGGGAATCTTGCTTTCGCCCGTTGGCGTCCGTCTGCTAATTTCTCTTGTTCCAGCGTCAGAAATTCCTTGGCTGCACCCTCGAATCGATAGCTCGGTGTTGCTCGGTTCGGTCGCATTGACGCTGCTGGCCGCTCTTCTCACGGGACTGCTCCCTGTCCTGGGTGTGTTTCGATCGGAACTAGTCAGGAATTTGGGTTCTGGTGGAGCGGTAACCGGCGTCTCCGGCGTGAGCGGCCGGTTGCGAGGGGCGATTATCGTGCCCCAAATTGCCCTGGCGCTCGTGCCGCTTTGTGGAGCAGGCCTGCTCATCCGCAGTTTTGTGCGCTTGCAGGAAATAGCTCCAGGATTTACGCCGGAGCACCGCCTCACGCTTTCGCTGTCCGCCCCGAAGGGACATTATGCGGGCCCAGCAGAAATCACGGCCCTCGCGAAACGAATTCGCGAAGAAACGTTGCAAATTCCTGGAATGCATCAAGCAGGATTAGCCCAGGCGATTCCCTTTGCGGCAGCCCCACGCTGGCTCCAAGCGCTTAGCCGTACGGATCCCAGAGGCACTCAAAACTTTTCGCAGTTGCCTCTGGTGCGCTACATGGTGATCACGCCTGGCTACTTCGAAGCCGTCGGCATCCCACTAAAAGCCGGCCGCTCGGTGGAAGATGCCGACACCCGCGATGCGCTGCCTGTCGTGGTGATCAATGAAAAGCTGGCGCATCAGCAATTCGCCGCGGAAGATCCCATCGGGAAACAAATTTGGATAGGTCATGCGGAGGCGCTCCCGAATTCCCCTCCGCGTACCATTGTCGGCGTTGTGGCAGATTCGCACATGTACGCGCTCGACCGGGATCCGGACCCCGCGGCATGGGTTCCGATGGCCCAGCAAAACACCAGCGAGGATATTTGGCGCAACATGTTCCTCGTCGCCAACGCGGAACTCGACCCCGCCAACGTGATCAAAGCTGTGGGGCAAAAGATTCACGGCGTTGACGCGGAGCTGGCGATCACGGATGTCTCCTCGATGGACCAGCGCCTGAGCGACTCATGGTGGCGCCAGCGCTTTAGCGCCAGCGTATTGGGCGCCTTTAGTTTCGCCGCGCTGGGCATCGCCATGCTCGGCGTGTTCGGCGTAACGAGCTATCTGGTTGCACTCCGGTCGCACGAAATCGGAGTGCGCATGGCCATAGGCGCACGGCCGGCGGATATTTTGAAGATGGTGCTTAGGCAGAGCTTCGTGCTCGTGGCGATGGGGACCGCGGTGGGACTGCTCGGTGCTTTCGCCCTAACACGCGTCTTGCAAGAATTGTTGTACGGAGTAGAGCCGAGCGACTCCCCCACGTTCGGGACGGCCGCTGCGGTACTCGCGATCTCCGCCTTGGTGGCCTGCCTGGCGCCCGCACGGCGCGCGGCTAAAGTGGACCCGGTTGTGGCGTTGCGCGCGGAGTAACCTCTCGCGGCGCGTTTGCGAGAAGAGCCGACCTGAATTTCCGCAGCTCTCTGAACAACAAATCAGGCCACCATTGGCGATTCGCTTGGGCTGCAAATGTCCGCGGGCTAATTCGATCAGTGACCCGGCAAACGGATGCCCGCAGTTACCCAAGCGTCATTTCTTCCAGCGAGCCGTCCCACCGGTGGGGCTCGACAGACCTTTTCTCCAGTTGCTCGCTGGCTCACGGAATCCACCGATCAAATTTTGGCTTGTGGATAACCGAGCCGAACAGGAATTCAAGGTGCGAGGTGTTTTGCGAGCAGCGCGAGGATTAATCGTGAGGGAGAATGAGAGAAATGGAGCGGCCTATCGGAATCGAACCGACACCTGAACCTTGGCAAATCTGAAGCCAATGGAAAATCAAGAACTTACGAGGCACTTTCAGGAGCATTGAGTAGCTGTAGGAGCAGTCAGAAATGCTTAATGTTCCTCAGTTGTTCCCACGCGGAAGGCGGGTTGGCACCCTCTATTCTTGAACCGCGAACGGGTTCAGGTATGCTACTAAGGTCTTGTATCGTTGGTCCGCGAGTCCGTGATTGTTTCCGTGCGAGGGACTGCGGAACTTGGGTAGCGCGCTTGCCTTGGGCGCACGAAACTCGACTCCAATGAGTCCGTCCATTACCTCTAACTACTAACGTTTCCAACAAATCGGGGAATCTGCTTTTCGCTCAAAGATAACTCGAATGGATTTAAAACGTTGGATTCTTGCACAGTTGGTGCACAGTCGAACGCGCCCGAGGAATTCGGTTAACAGCCATGAATTTAATTCAATCACAAGTTGCCGGAGTCGAGCTTATTCGAGGGAAATAAGCAAGTTCTGATCAAAATCTGATTGGCTGAATCTTCCTTCTCGTTTCCTCTTTTGTTCACTTTTTCGCATGGTTTCTCACCATTCGCATGAGGAGGCGCGGAATCGTCTATACTAGCCAGCGCCGAGAACAGACTCCATCTTGGGTACAGCGGACTGAACGTTGACGCAAACATCGATACAACTCGGATCCATCGGAATCTGGACATTCCAATTCGAGCACTGCCCGGCTGCCAAGGCGCAAGAAGCGGCTGCGGAACTGGAGCAACTCGGCTTCGGGGCCATTTGGTTTGGAGAAGCCGCAGGACGTGAAGCGCTCACCCATGCGAGTGTCCTGTTGGCAGGAACAAAACGAACCGTAATCGCCACTGGAATTGCGAACATCTATGCTCGCGATCCTGTCGCGATGGCGGCGGGCCAGAAAACATTAGCCGAGGCCTATCCCGGACGATTCGTCCTTGGACTTGGCGTCAGCCATGTTCCATTGGTCGAGAAATTACGCGGGCATCGTTATGAGAAGCCCGTCTCCACCATGCGGGCGTATCTGGATGCCATGGATCAAGCTCCTTACCAGGCGGTGCCTCCGTCCATCAAGCCAATCCGACTTCTGGCGGCACTCGGACCAAAAATGCTGAAGCTTGCCGCGGAACGAGCTGACGGCGCACATCCCTACAACGTGAACCCGGAGCACACGGCTCAGGCCCGCGCGATACTGGGTCAGGGTCCATACTTGTGTCCAGAGCAAGCGGTCGTGTTGGAGACAGATCCGGCGAAGGCACGGAAGATTGCCAGGGATTTCCTCGGTATCTATCTCGCCTTACCGAACTATACGAACAACTTCCTCCGGTTGGGCTTCGACGAGTCGGACATCAAGAATGGTGGAAGTGATCGCCTGATCGATAGCATTATCGCCTGGGGCGATCTGAACGCAATCCGCAACCGCATTCGCGCCCATCACTCCGCCGGCGCGGACCACGTTTGCATCCAAGTTCTTTCAGCAAACCCGCGGTCACTTCCGTTAGCAGAGTGGCGGGAAATCGCACCGGCTCTCCTGGGCGGCTAGGAATTCGCGCTAAACCGACGACCTATTCTTTCGCTGTGATTTAGATCACATATATAGAGTCGGGTTAACAGGATTCCAATAATCCGAACCACTCCATGGATTTGAATCTTGGCATCGATCACGGAGTCTGGGGCAAGGGGCACAGCCTCGTGCACGGTTACCGACAGAAGCCGTCCCTCATCGGCCAAATCCAAAATCGAGTGATCTTTGCAACCGGCATGCCAGCGTGCCCTCCAGCCTCGATCTTGCCGGCAAGAATGGTCACACTTTGCAGCCCGGGGAGAGGGCCGTAGCTTCTGAAGGCGGTGCCCTCCAAGCGCACGCGGGTCTCTGGTGTTAATCTCTGTTCTCGAAGCCGACCACGGAGGAGTTATATGTCACGCGTGCCCCATCTTGATCCCGAGAAACTCGCGCCCGAGCAGCGCAAGGTCTATGACGCCATCGTGGCAGGTCCGCGTGGCCGCGTCGTCGGCCCATTGCTGGTGTGGCTGCCGAGTCCCGGGCTTGCCGACCGCGCGCAGGCTTTAGGCGCGTTTTGCCGCTTCGGCACGAGCCTGCCGCCGCGGCTTTCCGAGCTCGCCATCCTGGTGACCGGCGCGCACTGGCAGGCGGCCTTCGAGTGGCACGAGCATGCGCCCATCGGGCTCAAGGTCGGGCTCGACGCCGGCACCATCGAGGCGATTCGTGTCGGCAAGCCGCCCAACCTGACGAAAAGCGACGAGGCTGCCGTGTATGCCTTCGCCAGCGAGCTCCTCGATACCCGCAAGGTTCACCGCCGCCG
>CAWKOM010000019.1:0-67942 GCA_963851235.1 uncultured Acidobacteriota bacterium | reverse complement strand
CACACGTCACCCATCGGCAATGAACGAAGTTCGTGGCGGTACAATCCAGGTTAAGAAAAGCGCCAAGCAGATTCTAGCGTACGACGGTTTAGCAGACCGCGTTTTCAGATACTAGAAAGCTATCCGTACTACACAAGAACAAGTTCGGGACAATAAGCTGTTAAGTTTCTACGCCGATTGAACTTAGGTTATGGCGGAGAGGGGGGGATTCGAACCCCCGGTACAAGTTTTAGCTCGTACAACGGTTTAGCAAACCGCCGCCTTCAGCCTCTCGGCCACTCTTCCGCGGTCTACGGCTGAGTTACTCTCCGGACGTGGGTTCAGAGAGGCTCGCCTGACGAACATCGAAAGTATAGCATCAAATGAATTGGGCAGACGGCCAAAATGCCCTGAGGTACGCCCGCCGGTGGTAACAAATTGAGCAGCGCAACGTCTTAGGGTAGAGGTCGGTTCTTTGCGTCAAAATCCAGCAGGCGGCGTTAGGAATTCTTTCATTTAGGTGGTTTTGAATCTAGAATATAGAGGAGACTCAGGCCGAACGGGTGGAAGACGGGCCGAGCTGTTCCGTCGAGCGGGCCTCACGGGCCCGAACACGAAGCAAAACCGTTTGGCATGCAGCATCCTCTGGCGAAACATTTCGACCCACAAGGGCGTATGTAATGTAGAGGACAACCGAGAAAACGCTGCAATTGTGTCCTCGCAGGAGTGGGTTGATCCGGGGATGTCCAGAGTGACCCTTCCAGGGTGAATTGAAGAGGAATGAGATCATGAAGACGTGGAAAAAGGCAGTGATCGGGGCGAGCTTGGCCGTGGTGCTTCTTGGAATTGTGCTATTCAGCGTCAACCAGGCAAACAAGGGTGTGGTGACGGTACAAACGGCTAAGGTGGCAAAGCAGGACGATCTGGTTTCGCTGGTAACGGCCTCTGGAGAGATCAAGCCAACCACGTACACAAATGTGACGGCGCAAGGGTTCGGCAGGATTACGGCGATTCTTGTAAAAGAGGGCGACCACGTCAAGAAGGGCGATAAGTTGTTGCTCCAGGACAACGTTCAAGCAAACGCCGATGTGCAGGCTCAGTCGGCTGCCATTCGCTCCACGGAAGACGGCGTGCGAGCTGCGGAAGCGAGCTATAGAGCAGCCCAAGCCGACCTTCTGTCCCAACAAGCAAACATGGAAAAGGCCAGGCTCGATTGGGACCGCGGTCAAGGCCTCTACAAAGATGGCTTAATCCCTAAACAGGATTTTGACCAGCGAAAGACGACCTACGATGCCGCAGCCGCGGCCGTGGAATCTGCAAGAGCCCACGTGCTACCTCGAAGGCGCAGATGGAGCAGACGAGTTCGCAGGTGATCCAAGGCCAGGCGGTGCTGACACACACGAAGGATGTCCTTTCTAAGACTACATATACGTCGCCCATCGACGGAATCGTAAGCTACTTGCCGGAAGACGTTGCCCCGGGCGCCTATGTGGTGCCCGGCATTACGAACACCAACGGCAGTTTCTTAATGACAATTTCGGATATGTCCGTGGTGACCGCGGAAGTCAAAGTCGACGAGACCGACATCGTTAACGTGAGGCTCGGACAAGAGGCCGACGTCACTGTTGATGCGCTTCCGGGGAAAGTGTTCACCGGCAAGGTAACGGAGATTGGTTCGCAGGCGACGTTGCGCACTTCCGGTTTGGCCACGACCCAATCCACCACGGGCACGCAGGAGGCCAAGGATTTTAAAGTGGTCGTGAAACTGGATAACCCGCCGGAGAATTTGCGGAACGGGCTTTCAACCACCGCAAAAATCAAGACTGCGGAAAAGAAGAGCGTGATCGCCATTCCGATCCAAGCACTCGCGGTGCGCACGCGTAAGGATCTGGAAGAGGCGGCCAAAAATGCGAAGGGGCAGGGAAGCTCTGGAGTCACTTTGGCGGCGCCTCCGCCGGCTACCCCAGGTGATCCAAACAAAGACGAGGTCCAGGGCGTTTTCGTCGTGAACGGGAATAGGGCGTTTTTCCGTCCAGTGGAAACCGGCATCACTGGCATCACCAACATCGAAGTCACGAAGGGGTTGCAAGTTGGCGACGAGATTGTTGTGGGGAGCTACAAAGCTCTGCGTACATTGAAACCCGAGGCGAGCGTAAAAATAGATAACTCCGCGCCCAAGAAGCTGGACGACCAGCAAAGCTGACAGAGCAGCACAAACGAGGACATTCGAATGCCTGTGGAGACGACAGCGACGGATTCGTACCGCGAGGATTTGGTCAGCTCCGGTATCGTAATCAAAACAGAAGCCCTCACGAAAGTGTACGAAATGGGCTCCGAGAGAAGGTCCACGCGCTCAGCGGCGTGGACTTACAGATTCGCAAGGGCGAGTATGTGGCCATCATGGGGCCTTCTGGCTCGGGAAAGTCCACTCTGATGAACCTCATCGGGTGTTTGGATTCTCCCAGCAATGGAAAATACTGGCTCGCAGGACGGCTCGTAAGCGATTTGGACGACGATGAACTGGCCTATATCCGGAATAAAGAGATTGGCTTTGTGTTTCAGACCTTTAATTTGCTGCCTCGGGCAACCGCGCTTCACAATGTGGAACTTCCGCTGATCTATAACGGCACGCCGGCCGAGGAGCGCATCGAAAAAGCAAAAAAGGCTCTCGAGCGTGTGGATTTGCTGGATCGGATGACGCACAAGCCGAACGAACTCTCGGGCGGCCAGAGGCAGCGCGTGGCCATCGCCAGAGCCCTTGTCAATTCGCCGTCGATTGTTCTAGCCGACGAACCGACCGGCAACCTAGATTCGAAAACCGGAGAAGAGATTATGGCTTTGTTCGAAAATCTCTACCGGCAAGGCAACACGATCATTCTCGTCACCCATGAGAATGATATCGCGCAGCATGCCCACAGAATTATCTTCATCCGTGATGGCCAGATTGCTTCTGACGAAGCGGTCATAAAGAAGTAGCGGACAATTCGGCTCTTTCCTTCTTTTTTCAATCCTCTATTCTCCTGAGCTAGGACTCGGTGCGCCAATTAGCCGCCAAGTTTTTCCGCGAACGCACATGGGCTTGAAAGGTGGGCATGTTCATGCAAATCGATGATGAAGACGTCTCCACTCGAGATCAATTGCTGCGAGAAGCAGCGGCAAAAGCTAGAAAATACGCCGCGAGCATTGGTCAACGCCGCGTCGCCCCTCCCGAGAAAGACGTGAAGCGCCTCACAGAATTCCGAGAGCGATTCCCTGAGTTGCCAAGCGATCCAAAGCAAATCTTGGAGACACTGGATGAAATCGGCGCGCCAGCGACTGTGGCAACAACGGGCGGCCGCTATTTTGGCTTCGTGATTGGCGGAGCCTTGCCAGCGTCTCTCGCTGCAAACTGGTTAGCTGCTGCCTGGGATCAAAATGCAGCGTTGCGGGTTATGTCACCGGTTGCCGCAGAGCTCGAAGAGGTGGCTTTGGGGTGGGTGTGCGAGGCGCTCGGGTTGCCGCAGGAGTGCGAAGGAGGTCTCGTGACCTGCGCGACGATGGCAAATTTCACAGCGCTTGCTGCCGCGCGTCATTTCCTTCTTGCTCGCACGGGCTGGAACGTCGAGGATGACGGGATGTTTGGAGCGCCGACTATCGATGTCGTGGTGGGCGACGAAGTTCATGCCTCTCTTCTCAAGGCGCTTTCTCTCGCAGGTCTTGGCAAGAAGCGGGTGACGCGTGTGCAAGTCGACCGTCAAGGTCGAATGCGCCCGGACAAACTGCCGCGTCTCAGCGAGCGAACAATCCTCTGTCTCCAGGCCGGCAACGTGAATACCGGCGCATTCGATCCTGCCTCGGAAATTTGTGCGCGCGCGCATGAACGAGGAGCCTGGGTCCATGTAGACGGCGCTTTCGGTTTATGGGCCGCCGTCTCCCCGAAGTATCGCCACCTAACCGCAGGATTCGAGCAAGCCGATTCGTGGGCCACCGATGCGCACAAATGGCCAAACGTCAACTACGACAGCGGCATCGTCCTTGTGAAAGAAGGAATGGCGTTGCGGGCCGCGATGACCATGACAGCAGCCTACCTCGAGGCCGGTGCGTGCCGCGAACCGATGTATCACACGCCCGAGGCCTCCCGAAGAGCCCGCGGCGTGGAATTGTGGGCTGCTCTTAAGTCGCTGGGGCGGGGCGGCCTTTGTTCCTTAATCGAGAGAACTTGCGCTTATGCGCAAAGCTTCGCCGAGGGCTTTCGCGAGGCAGGATTCGAAGTTCTGAATGATGTCGTCATCAACCAGGTGCTGGTGTCCTTCGGCAGCGCGGAGGTCACGCAGAAGGTGATTCGCGCCATTCAGGAAGATGGCACATGTTGGTGCGGCGGCACGACGTGGCAAGGTAAATCTGCAATGAGAGTTAGTGTCTCTTCCTGGGCGACGACCGAAGCAGATGTTGATCTAAGCTTGCAAGCCATTTTGCGCATCGCACGCGCGTGCAAGGGCTAGAAAGCTCTGTACAGAGAAGCTGGTTTACACGCACGACTCAGTGGGTATGCGCGGCGTGGGTTGCATCCATGTCGGCAAAGGTTGGTACCGGACAAAGATAAGTGTGGGACAAACGGTCGTGCCAGGTGAGCGCGTCTTCGTCCCACATGGACCAGAGAAATCCCATGAAAAAGGTGCCGGCCGAAAGCATATAGCCCACGCTTCGCCAAAGCATTTGCCGGGGCGCCGGTGGTTCGCCGGAAAAGCTGACTACTTGCAGGCCCCGCAGCATCATGCCCGGCGTCGTGCCGCCAAAAACTGTGAAGAGGGCAAAATATTGCAGATAAACAATGACGAATGTCGCGACGCACACAGCCGCGCTCAATTTGCTGAGCGTAAATTGTCCGCCTAGCGAGCCAAACAACGTGAGAAAGCCGCCATAGGCGAAGAGCAGGCACCCTGCGTCGATCAACCCCGCAATTCGGCGCTCGTCAATCGAAGCCACTGGATATAACCCTTCTTGCTCCGCGGCTTCGTTTGCGGAGGGAGTTTGCTCGAACCCAGGTTCCGCGGCGGGCGGCAACGATACATCGATCACCATCCGCGACTCTTCACGCGTCGCCGCATTTCTGCCGATGGCGATCGTGAAGGAGAAGTCTTCATCCGCAGCGGGCGGAGGCTCAACGACGGCCACGGATGCTCGCACCGGCGGATCTGGTACCGGCGCTTCGAAAGGCAGCTTTGACTGGGCGAGATTCGGCGCAACCTTGCGGCGTCGGGCGCGATAGGCCTGGAGGCGGTCTGCTAGCTCGCCTCGCCAGGCAACATTCGAATCACGGGACTCCACCAGCGCGTTATCCCGCCCGACTTTTCCGTAAGATTTTTCCCTTGGATTTTGAGCGCAGTTCGACGCTTGGGGCGACGATTCGAGCTCCAGGATTGATTCACAAAAATTGCAGGCGCGTACGCTCGAAGGCAGTACCGCGCCACACTGCAAGCATGTTTTTGTCACCGGTCGTTTTTGCGCTGCGGACGCGTCCACTCCGGTGAGGAGGGAACCCCGTCAGATTACCATCGGTCTGGAAAAGTCAAGCCGAGAATAGCGGAAGCATGTGACGAATAAGACAGCGGATGTTACTACCGGGAAAGCGGGAGAAACAGGCAGCCGCTACGATTCTAGCTGCTGCGCGAACATGTCTCTGCTGAACGCAATTCGGCGCTCGAGAGTCACGGCCGCGAAGTAGGTACATTGCCCGCGCTCCGTCTCCGTCCAGCTGCGCAAGGAAGGAATGATCCGGGCCAGAGTGGCTCGCACAAAACTCAACAGGTTGAAATAAGTTCCGATGGCTTGAATCCCGCTGCGGTCCTCTGGCCGCTCAGGACAGAGCTGTAAGAGCTGAAGCACCCGCGTAAAGTCGTCTCCCTCCGCCGTGCTCTTGATTCCCGTGACGTCCTGAACTTCCGCAGAGAGCGGATGCTTGATCGAAGCGGCGATCAGCGAACGGCAATAAGACACGAAAAACTGCAGCAAGAAAACTACCGAGCACACGAGAATGATTCCGGCCATCATCGGGGGATCACCGCTAGGCGCGCAGGCACCAGCCGGGCCTCTTCAGGCAGATGCCAGAAGGCATAGGCCCAAGCCATTGGCAGGAAGATCCCGCAAAGCTGGACAAGAGGGATGAATATCGAGCTCAGCGACGGATATAAGTTTCGAACGGCGTAGTTGACGGCAAGCAGGCTGAAATATACGCCCAGGGAGAGAACGAGCTGGATAAGTCGCGTGCGCGTCTCCCGTAACTTGAGGATGGCGCCCCAAAGAATATAGGTGAGGATGAGCCCAACAAAGTAGAGGTTCTGAGAGAGTTCTATCACGAAATGAGTCAGGAGCTTGGCCGTCGATTGCATCACGACCGCATACGTGAAGAGGGCCGTTCCAGCAAGCAGCAGGAGTGCGCCCATTCTCACATAGCGCTCTGCCTTCATCTCACTGAAAACGTGGGAGTAGAGGGTACACAGTGCGAAGTAAAGGAAAATCGTGAGGATCGCGTCAGAATAAAAATAGAAATATATAAATTGCGTGGACTTGAGGCCGTATTCGCTGACGATTTTATAGCGGACAAGCTCCACACAGAGCAGTCCAGCCATGTATAAGTTCAAGAGAAGATAACGGCGGAACGCGCCCTTCTTGATCGCGCACACCACCACGGCAGCTTCACCTAGGATGCCTATGAGCCAGAGAATATTTACAAGCAGACCAGGCACGTTCCCGCCAATCTACGCCCCTGATCCCCCGCATCGCAGAAAAGCTACGACAATTTCTGCGTTACTTTGCGGCTATCAATAAGGCGTTTGAGGTGCCGGCCCTGCGCCGTTCCTGTATGGCGTTTGAGGTGCCGGTCCTGCGCCGTTCCTATATGGTGTCTGTGGCGCCGGCCCTGCGCCGTTCGCCATGATTACGGAACTGTCGCCATGCGCCGTAACGATGGTTTTCAAGCCCATAGCGCCCACCAATACCAGCATGGTGAGAAACAACACTGCGAGTTTCCTGGACATTTTGCCTCCGGGGATGAAAAACACCCAGAGACAATGTATCCCTTATTACAGGGATGTCAAGTAGCTCGCGCTACGGTCCTGTTCCATATAGGTACACACTGACCCGGCCCGTCCCTTCGCCAGGCTTTCGCCCTTCAAGAGGGGACCGTCAGTTCACAACGCGTCTAGGATAGGTTCTGGGACTTCTAGGGTCAACGGTACGGTAGTACCAATGGCTATAGGACTCGGGGAGGGGCTCGCGCACAAATAGCTTCGCAGTTCATGGCGCCCGATGGCGATAGTCCCGCCGCACCGGATTCGAGAGCTTGCTAAGCTGTGCTTCCTAGGGAGTGCTTGACACGTTTGCGACCGACTCCGTAGCATTGAGAATTGCCTTTGTGCCGGCGTAGCTCAGTGGAAGAGCGAGGGTCTCATAATCCCTAGGCCGTGGGTTCGATTCCCCCCGCCGGCACCATTCAACCTCCGACCATCCCAGGATTCCCGCACGCCGAAAATCCACTACTTGAGGATGGCCATTGCTGGGCGGGCATTACCGTTGGATCGGAAGGAAGGAACGTCTCCGAACCTGCTTTCGCGCGCAGAGCGCGCTGAATTGCCTCTCTCAAGCTTTCACGCGCTTGGTTTCGCAAATCATTTGCTGAGAGTTGAGTGCCCGGGGCGAAGGTCAGCCTGGACTCCTCAAGGATTCGTAAGCGAATTTCAAAGACGGACTTGAATGGTATGTGCGGCGAACTGCTCCGTGAATATTGTATACTCTGCGCGTTCGCGATGCTCCAGTCCTCCAAACTGGGACTCCGAACTCCATAATCTTTTTTCCGGAGGTTCTTGTGACGCTCATCCGAAGCGGAAAGGTTTTCTTCGTTCTGTTGATTGCCGTGTGTTGTGTTTCGGTGGCACACGCGCAACAGGCTGACTCCGAGGAGTACGGCCAATTTCGATTCCGCTTCGTCGGCCCGCGGGTTGGAAATCGTATCGCTTCGGTCGCTGGGGTGCCCGGAGATCCCAGCACTTATTACGCAGGAGCGGCTTCCGGAGGTGTTTGGAAGTCGACGGATGGCGGCAATCGTTGGACGCCGATCTTCGATAAAGAACCGGCTACTGCGATTGGCGCGCTCGCGGTTGCGCCATCCGACCCCAGTGTTGTCTGGGCCGGTACCGGCGAAGCTTGGGCCATCCGCGACAGCGATGTGATCGGTAATGGAATCTACAAGTCCACCGACGCCGGCAAAACCTGGACCAACATGGGATTGCAAGAGACCGGCCGCATTGGCCGAATTATCGTTCACCCCGCGAATCCGGATATCGCTTTTGCTTGCGCGCTTGGACGCACGACTGGACCGCAGCAGGAACGTGGTGTGTACCGCACAATGGACGGAGGCCTGCACTGGGAGCGTGTCCTTTTTGCCGGCGAAAACGTTGGCTGCTCCGGCCTTTCCATGGATCCCCACAATACCCGCGTCTTGTTCGCGGGAATGTGGCAAGTGGAAATGCACACCTGGGCCGAACTCGGCGGCGGCCCCGGCAGCGGCGTATACGTCTCGCGCGATGGTGGCACGAAGTGGACCCACATTGAAGAACATGGCCTGCCGCATTCTCCATTGGGCAAAATCGATGTTGCCGTTGCACCGACAAATTCAAATCGCGTCTATGCGCTGATCCAGACCAAAGACCAGGGTTCCGTGTGGCGATCCGACGATGCGGGCGCTCATTGGAAAGCCGTCAATTATCAAAGAGCCTTGATTGGCCGAGCCGGCTATTACATCCGGCTCGCCGTTTCGCCCGCAAGCGACAACGAGGTTTTGATAGCCAACAGTTCTTTCTTCCAATCGCTGGATGGCGGACTGAATTTTCAAGAAGTCCGCTGGGGCGGCGACACTCACGACATCTGGTTCGATCCCCTGAACGCCGATCGCTTTGTGATTACGGACGACGCGGGCATGAATATCACCACGGTCCACGGACGGGGGTTTCACCGTGTCAACCTCCCCATCGGCCAGATGTATCACGTCGATGTCGACAACCAGATTCCCTACGACTTCTACAGCAACATGCAAGATGACGGAAATATGCGTGGGCCCAGCGTTCCCACGGAAGCACAGGAAGCGGCTTGGGATCGCCACATGGGCGGCTGCGAATCCGGTTTCACTGTTCCTGATCCTGTTGATCCCAACATTGTCTGGGCCACTTGTTATGGTGATGAAGTCACCCGCTGGGATGCCCGAACCAAAGAGGCGCGTTCCGTAAGCCCCTATCTCCACACGCTCGATGCGCCGCCCAACGACATTAAATATCGGTGCCACTGGACTCCGCCGCTCGCCATCGATCCATTCGACCACAACACTGTCTACTACGGCTGCCAGGTCATTTTCAAAACGACCAACGGCGGCCAAAGCTGGAAAGTGACAAGCCCGGACCTCTCGACGCAAGATCCTAGCCGCATCGTTCCCTCAGGTGGAATCGTCGGAGATAACCTGGGCCAGTTTTACGGAGAAGTTGTTTTCGCCATCGCTCCCTCCAAAATCCAAAAAGGGCTCATCTGGGCGGGCACGAACGACGGTCAAGTTTGGTACACGAAAGACGGCGCCTCCACTTGGACGAACGTAACCAAGAACATATCAGGACTGCCGCCTTGGGGAACCATCACCAGCATTGCTCCCTCGAATTTCGATGCTGGAACCGCCTATGTTGCGGTCGATTTTCATCTCGTGGATAACCGTGATCCCTACATCTACAAGACAACAGATTTTGGCAAATCCTGGAAGTCCATCAACAGCGATCTTCCCAAGCATCCTTTGGCCTATGTGCGGGCCGTCGCCGAAGATCCCAATTGCGCCGGATTACTGTTTGCCGGCACGGGCAACGGTCTCTATTACTCTCTCGATGACGGCGGCCATTGGACGGCATTCCAGAATGGACTGCCGCACGCTCCTGTCACCTGGGCGGTAATACAAAAGGAATTCCATGACCTCGTGATTTCGACGTATGGGCGCGGACTCTACATTTTCGATGACATAACGCCCCTCGAACAGCTCGCAAAAAATCACACCGACGCTCCCACTGTATTCTTCGAGCCCCGTCCCGCTCGCCGGTTTGTCCACGGCGGCCAAGCCATGCTGAATTTCGATCTGAAGTCCGCGCCCAAAGATCCGGTGGAACTCGAAATCTTGAGTCCGGACGGCAAGACGATTCGCAAACTGGAAGCGAGAGGCCACGCCGGAATCAACCGCGTGAAGTGGGATATGCACTATGATTCACCTCGGCTTATCGCTCTCCGTACCGCGCCTTCCGACGACCAGCACATTTGGACGGAGCCCCGTTTCCGCGATGCCGACTCGCGTCCCATCACCCATTGGGGAATTAGACCTGCCGAAGTCGGCCCCATGGTTGCTCCGGGAAAATATTCTGTTCGCCTCACGGTAGCAGGCCAATCCTTCACCCAACCGCTGACGGTCTTGCCGGATCCCCGCATTTCCACGCCGGAATCAGGCATTGAAGAATCTGTGAGAATGCAACTGCGAATCCGCGACGACATCACGCAAGTTTCCGATACCGTCAACCAAATCGAATGGATGCGCAAGCAGATCGAAGTGATCGAAGCCATGCTTCGCCCTCCGAAGAAAAAAGAAAGCGAAAGGCCTCCTTCGGAAGAACCGGGCTATTACGACGAGCCAGAACCCCCGGCTGCGCCGCAGGAACCGGTGACAAAGCGTAAGGCCGAGCTCCTCAAGACCGTCGAAGCAATGGATAAAAAGCTGGAGTCCATCGAGTTCAAGCTGGTAACACCAGCGCAAGTCCACAGCGACGATAAGTATTTCGTCGAGGCCGACAAGGTCTATCTCAACCTGATCTGGCTCAACGCCGAAGTCGGCTCTGGTGGTGGAGACGTTGCAGGCGGCGCCGACTTTGGACCTACCGATACAGAGTTGGAGTTGCTGAAGTCGATCGAGTCCGAACTCAATGCAGCGGTCTCCGATTACAAGAAGCTCATGGAAGAGGACCTGCCGGCTTTCAACCACGCCCTTTCTCAGGGCAATGTCGCCGCCGTAGTTGCTGCAGTTCCCGTCGAGGCTTCAACGGAGGGCGGAAAGTAGCGGCCCTGGGTCACCCGGCCTCTCGCTTCGCGGGTTGCTGCTCGAAGTCTAATCGCTTTAGCGGTACTGAGTCCCTCATGGAGCGATGAGTGTCGTTGGATTCGCCGTTTTTTTTATTGACAAACAGTTACCTCTAATGTATAAGAGGTCGTAGGTAACAATCTGCCCGATGTGTCATGGCGCCAGCATCTCTGCTGGCGTTTTGCTTTCTGGGGTCCGTCGTGGTCCTAAGTCTTTTGATTTCCGCACTGGCGAGACATGCCATTTCTCGGGCATATCGGCACAATTAACCTGTTTAGAATCAGTGCTTGCATAGTTTCTCGTAAGTGTTGATTTCAAAGAAGTTAGAGGACTCGTAAGTCCTTTAGAAACAACGTTTACAAAAATTGGGGGGAGGGTAGGGCCGGATCGAAATTTCGCGCGCACCGCTGACACTTGCGACAGCACTCCACGCAGCGCACCCGGAAGCAATATAGACGCCACACTCCTCGATCCTGGGCCATCCGTGGTGCTTCGCAGTCCTTCTTTTGATTGACAGCTGCACAGCTGGCGGGGCAGCATGGCAAACCCGTGGCCGACCCATTCCCTTTTTCATCCCTTTTGCCCGCGGTTGTGTATGCAAACCTCGCCGCAGGCGGCGGACGCGCCCGCTCCTTTATCCAGCGAATCCGTAAAGTGTTCGAGGCGGCTTCCGTTCCGGCGGAATTCATCTCCGTCGGGAGCGTGGCTGAACTCGAATCATCCGTTCTCCTCGCGATCCGCGGTGGCAAGCGGCTACTGGTTGCTCTTGGAGGCGACGGCACATTTCAAGCATTAGTGAATGCCGCGTATCGCGCAGACGTTGTCTTGGGCGTTCTGCCCGCGGGCGGTGGAAACGATTTTGCCGCGGGCCTTCAGTTACCGCAGGATGCGGTTGCGGCCGCCGAGGCAATCTTGCGGGGACAACCGAGGACGGTGGATCTTGCGCGGGCGCGTACGGCGGACGGCCGAGTTCGCCTCTATTTGGGAGGCGGAGGAGTGGGAATCGATGCGGAGGCGGTGCGCTACGCCAACGGAGCTTTTCATCGCTTACCTGGCAGGTTCCGCTACGTTGCTTCGGCCCTTCGGGCTCTGTGCGGCTACAACTCCATCTGCGTGAGAGCGGAATTCCCCGGTAGCGACTTACCGCCTATAGAAGCCAAAGTCCTTCTGGCTGCGGTTCTGAATACCCCAACCTACGGCGCGGGCATCCGGCTTGCGCCCGATGCGCGTTTGGACGACGGCAGGCTCGACGTCGTAATCATCGAGGACCTGAACATTCTTCAAATCATTGCTATGCTGCCCCGGCTGCTAAAGAGTGGAGAACTTCGCACACCGCATATAAGAAGGTTCCCAGTTCAATCGGCCAGGCTCAGTACCGACAAGCCTTGCCTGTTTCATGGGGATGGCGAAATCCTTGGTCCTGCTCCAGTAGAAATCGAAGTAGTTCCCGATGCCGTGCGAATCCTGGCTCCGTCGCCCCGTTGATACCCGGGCATTCCGCACCCCGGCAATCTCACGGCGTGTTTTTGTGGAATACATCGCGTCGAATATCGGGCCAGAACTCCTTCAGTTCATTGGAGAGGCCATCCCAAAGAATCAGCAATCCAAACGTGGAGGCGTTTCGTCCCACCGTACGGTCCTCCGCGGGATGGTAAATATTGGAAATGCCAGCCGCCACGGCATTGCCGAGCGATTCCGAAATGTTAAATCGATCGTGCCCGGAATCTGTCCGTGTAACGAACAGCCGGTTTACCGCGTGATAGGCCCGGTGTGTGAACCTGCCTTTTCCCATCTGATAGTAGCGAGGATCTTCGTGCAGCAAACTTGGGAAGATAGCCGTCGTCATGTACGTGCCGATGCTATTGTCGGCGAAGGACTCCCCATAGCGTTTCCCGTAGGCGCCCCAGCCTTGTCCCCAGGACTTCGGATCATTTTTCGCCTGCGCGATGGCGGCAAGGGCACCATTGAAGGGATAGGCGGCCCAGTCGAACACGCCTGCGGTCGCGAGCCGAAATTTTTCACCCGAGGTGAGCGAGGGCAGAGTTTGGGCGGTTTCAACGGTGCCGTAATTCGGCAGCACCTCGAAAATACGGTCGTTTACGGTGCCCGTTTCCTTCTCCAAATCGCTCTTCCCAATTTGATCGTCAGTTGTTTTCTTGTCCTTCTCTTCCCTCGCGTCCTTGCTCTTATCTGTCTGTGAATCGGCTGGAGCGGGCGTGGGCGGCTGCGGTTGTGGCAGCTGTCCAAACGCGGATGGAACTAGAAACAGGAAAACAATTAGGATTCGTAAGAACAAATGGCTCGGCCTCCCGGTAATCTATCGACTCAGAAATCCAATTCTCTCCTGAGAGATTGGGTTTGTGGAAAAAAGGGCTGACCGAGATTCCAGAAAGCCTTGCTTGGTGGTTGGATTCACCTCTGCCCAAAATGGTTTCATCCTGCCTTTGTACCCTTTGCGCACACGGCCCTCCTAAGAGGGGTTGGTTGCCGCTGACCGCCCGGAGTCGCATCCATTTTCTGGTAAAGTCGGGCAAACTTACTCAGAACACGGCAGTCCGGCGCATGCTCCAAAACGCTTAGCTTTTCTTCTTTTCGATTTTCAAATTCAGGGTAATGTCTTTCCGGCTGTCATAACTCGAGACCGTATGTGTCGATGATTTGTTGTCTGCTTTTTCCGCGTGGATTTCATAGTCTGCATTGGGGTCCAGGCCGCTGAAGCGGTACTTCCCCGTATTGTCCGTATACGAGCTCCGTACCACGTTTGTCCTCGTATTCTTGAGAAAAACCACGCTTTCTGAAACGAGGTTTTCGGACTTGTCGATCACCACTCCGTGGACCGTGCGGAGTTGTGCTTCACTCTTGCCTTCCTGGGCAGCTGCAGTCAGCGCCGCGAACGCCACAATCATGGCGAGACTCAGGAATTTTTTTGAGACGGTCATTTCTTCTTTCCTCCCCCGGGTTCCATGCGAATCACCAATCGTGCTTCGCTCACGCCTGTCTTGCCATCGAGATCGCGCGTTTGATCCGCGAATCCTTTGGCATGCACGACCATCTCGTACTGCGAGCCCTGCGGCACGCGGAATGCAAAGTCGCCGCGGGAATTCGTGTAGTCGTCCCAACGGAATTTTTTCTCATTGCTGCGCCGGATCTTAAGTTGTGCTCCCGGAAACGCATAGCCTTTTGGGTCAAATACCGTCCCAAAGATCAGAAAATCGTTAGCGTGACTGTACTTTTGTTTCTTCGGCTTTTCAGAGCTCGACGACTCAGGGGTAGGGGCAGCCTGGGGGGCTGGAGGAGTCGACGCCGGCGGTTCCTGCGACAGGGGAAAAGCCGAAACACACCCAAGGAACACGGTTACTATTCCCACGAGGATCGGCCACCGGAAATTGCGCATGAAAAGGACTCCCGCGATTTTAGATGTCTGAAGCGCGTAAAGAGGATGCCGGACTGCCAGGGGAAGGCGGGTTACTCCTCGTCCTCCTCTTCTTCCTCTTCCTCATCCTCCTTGATTAGGTCCCCATTTTCGCCGGCTTCCTCTTCTTCATCCTCGTCCTCTTCTTCATCGAGGTCGTCGGAAATGAGGTTCAGATGCACGGGATGCGTCTGGGAAACCTCTAGCTCGGATTCGCACTCCGGGCAGCTCAGGATTTCGCCTTCTTCGACTTCGTCTTCATCCACGTCGATTTCGGTGGAACATTCAGGGCAGCGGATCACGGCTCCATCCTCCGTAGAAATGTTCGCAGGGCGGGGCCCCACAGATTGTGCCGCCGCCACCATGGCGTATTATATACCGCGCTGTCCCAAGTCAACTCTTATGCGCGGGGCGGCTGCTTCGATTGTAAACCGCTCCAGGGCAAATTTCCTAAAATGGCTTCCTCCCGCGAATATCCGGAGCGTCCCGTCGTCGGCGTCGGCGGCGTCATCATTGATGACGGCCGCGCGCTGCTGATCCGCCGGGGCAGCGAACCTCTTCGCGGCCAGTGGTCCATCCCGGGAGGGACGCTCGAGCTTGGAGAATCCTTGCAACAGGGCGTAGCGCGCGAGTTGCTCGAAGAAACAGGCGTCGAAGTACGCGTCCTCGAGCTCATCGAAGTATTTGACAGGATCTTTCCGGGAGACGGTTCGCGGCCTGTCGAGAAGAATCAGCGGCCGCGTTTTCATTTCGTCATTGTAGATTATCTTTGCGAGCGCATTGGAGGAGAACCTCGCGCCGGAAGCGATGTGACCGATGTGGCTTTTGCAAAGGAAGACGAGCTTGCCCAATACCATCTGACCCAAACCGCGACGCGCGTATTGAAGAGAGCATTCGCGATGGATCGTGCGAGGCATTCCACAAGTTAACTTGCCTGCCCATGCTCGCGCCGCTTTGCGCTCACCCGCCGAGTATCACCGTGCTTTGGTGATCTCGATGCTCCCATTGGAATCCGTCAGCTGAAGCTGGCAACCGCCCCCGCTGATGGTCCCGTTCAATGAATCTCCACCAAGATTTCCCGTCGCGGTGACCGGCAAGTCCGAAGAAACTCTGCCGAAGGAGGTTCGCGCGGCAACGTTGTAACCGACGCCATCCGGGATGCGCACTTCGATCGATGAAAAGGATGTCTTGAGCGCAATGTCCCGGCAACCGCTGGCGGGACGCAAGGCGGTCACGGAGATCGCGCCGTTCTGATTGTCGACTTGGATGCGCCCACCGATGGATTCGAGCGTTACGCCGGAAAAGGAAGTCGTCACGCTGGCATCGCCTTTGACGTTTCGCGCGGTAACGGAGCCGTTGCTGTCGTCCGCGGTTAGATTGCCGTTGATGCGCTCGGCCAGAATGCTGCCAAAACTGGTTTTCGCGTAAGCATCCGCTCCGATATCAGTCAGAGTGATGGCCCCGTTTCCGGTAACAGCTCGAATTCCCTTCGGCACATTCGTCGCTTCAATGGCTCCGAAGGAGGACTTGAGCGTGACGCTGCCGCGCACGTCGCGCACCGTGATTTTTCCATTGGAAGTTTCCGCATCCAGGCTGCCGCTAACGTTCTCCAGATCCAGATTGCCGAAGGAATCGCGAATGGTCACCGAGCTGCCACTCAAAGAACTGGCCGTGATGCGCCCATTGTTGCTGGTACAGCTTACGCGGCCCTTAACGCCGGAGAACGTGACGTTCCCGAAACTATCGACGATATCCGCGGAACCGCCGACCGTCGAGAAATCCACGTTGCCATTGTTGTCGTGAATGGAAAGATCCCCGCGGATGTTTTGCGCATTCACGCTCCCGAAGGAAGTCGTGATGTTCGCCGAACCGGCATTGGTAAGTGCGACGGCTCCATTGCCCCCCGTAATGGTTGCGCCGCTCTGAATATTCTGCACGGTGATGTTTCCGAACCGGTTTTGCAACTCGAGCGTGCCCTTCACGTCGGAAATCTGCACGGAGCTGTTCTTGTCGTTGACGACGGCGTTGCCCGCAGCACCGTTGAGCTCAATGCTGCCGAACGCATTATTCAAATTCGCGGGGCCGGCATCGCGCACCACGAGAGAACCAAACCCATTCTCCACTTGCACGGCTCCGTGAACACCCGCGACGTCAACGCCGCCGTAACTGTTGCGGATGTTTAGCGGAGCGTCCGAGGGCATCGCGATGTCATAACTGACGGACCAGGAAGAATGTTTGCTGCCATGAAACCATTTGTTCTCTTCAGGCGGATAAATCGTCCGGATGCGCACTCCCGCTTCGGTCTGCTGCACGTCAATCTGGATTTTTTGCGCGAAAGAATCCGCCTCTTCACGCGAACTGGCTTGCACGCGGATGGTGGCGGAAATCTTTACGTCGCGGCCCGATTCGCCGTGCACTTTAACCTGTCCAAATTTGTGCTCGACGCTCACGGATTGTCCGGTGCCCAGCGTCAGGGTCTTGGCAAAATCGCGAGTCACTTCTTCTTGCCCCGGATGTCCGGCCGCGAAAACCGGTGTTACCGTCAACAGCGCGGCACACACAACCTGGCAGACCGCGCGAGATCCGCGCACACGCAAACTCTCTTCATTCCTCTTCAACAAAACCAACTTCATTGCTTTTCCTCCAGAATATCTTCCAGCGTTTGCTGCTTCTCCTGATACATCGCCAGCAGCTGCTGGCGAAGCTGCGCATTGGATGGGTTTAGCCCGGCCTGCGCGCGAAGATCGCTGATGGCGCTATCCAATACGAGCAACTTTTCCTTGTAGTTCGTTTGCAAAGGCGTTGTGGGCTTCTCGAGCTGCGGTTTCGCTTGCGTCGCGAGCTTGTCAATCGCCTGCTCATAGGCGGCCTGCGCGCGTTCCACCTCGTCGAGCGCCGAGTTCTTCAAAAGAGAATGGTCGTCTTGCGCAACTTGCTTCGAGCGATGCACATAGACCCACCCGGCCGAAACTGTCAAGACCAACACCAAAGCCGCCGCCGCGGCAGTTTGCAGTCCGAGAGTGAAACCGCTCCCTAAGTTAAGCCAGCTCCACCATCTTGCGTGCGGTTTCCCGGCGGCTTGTTCGGCGAGCGCGCGTTCGATGCGCGGCCACAGCATCGACGAATCAGAATAGTCGCGCAGTTCCTGCGCGGCGGCGCTGAGAGCTTTCCAGCTTCGCAGCTCTTCGGCGCAGACGGCGCAATTGGCGCTGTGTGCTTCCAGCGCAGCCCATTCGGCCGGCGTCCCGTCCTCTAAAATTCTGTCCCGGTCTTCACATTGAATGTTCATCGTCGTTTACCGTGCTCCCGCGGCACTGTTGCCGCGCGGAGGCTCAAGCATCTGGCGAAGATTCTTCTTCGCCTGAAAAAGCGTGTTCTTCGAAGCCGTTTCCGTAATCTCCAGCATCCCGGCGATCTCCGCGTGATGGAAACCTTCCACTTCGTACAACAAGAAAACGTCGCGTTGATGCTTCGTCAAATTGGCCAGCGCACGTTCCAGCGCCATCCGCAGCGTAGGATGCGCGCCAGGGGCCCGCGGCTCCGGCCGCGGAGAATCTTCGCTGTCCTCGTTGGCCACTTCCTTCTTCCGCATGCGACTCCGGCGCGCGTCATAACAGGTGTTAATCAGAATGCGGTACGTCCAGGTGACAAAGCTTGACTGGCCGCGAAAGCCAGCAATGCTTCGCTGCACTTTCAGAAACGTTTCCTGTACCGCGTCTTCCGCATCGATCGCATTGTTCAACAAATTGCGCGCTACGTTTTTCATGCGCGCGCCATGCAACGCGTAAAGCCGTTCGTAGCCGCCCAGATCTCCCGCACGGCAGCGCGCCGCGAGCACGGCGTCCTCGGAAGCCGCCACAGTCGCAGCAACAGGCGAAGGCATCTCTCTCGAGGGGCTTGTCAGGTCTTCGGAAGGTTCCACTCGCATCTCCCGTTCGCGCGGCACGGAAGAGATTCTAGTCTCCCAGGGCAGCGCAAGTCCCATAGTTCCCATTCCTCGCTCCTGGGATATAGACGCCGCAGAAGGGCCAAACGTCAGGGCAGTGGACGAGCGGCCACCAGAGAGGATTTACTTGTTGGGAGCTAAGGGGCTGATTGCAGAGGTGATATTTGGGGCAGACTCGAGACCCAGGTAGATCTTCCTGTGCAAGAGGCTGTTTTCATGCCCGATGATGAGGAGGGTTTCCGGATCATCCTCAGTAATCAGCAGCCGCAATCCGGAGACATTTTTGGGGACGTCGAAAACAAGATCTTTCTCGAACGATTGGCCGGGACGCAGGGGCCGGCGAAGGACCGTTTCCTCATGCTTCAGCCGCACGAGTTCAGCTTCTCCTTGTGGCGATGGCGCGTACGATCGGCCGCTAGCGTCGACAAGAACGATGCGGCGCGCGTTCGGGGTGAGCGGGCCGTCGCCGCGGCTCGGAGAGATGCTGCGCTCGTCGAACCAAACCTTCACCCTAACGATCACAAATTGACCCAGCGCGGACGCTTGTTGCAAGTCTGGGCCGAGGGCAGCAACCGTTTGCACGCCTGAAACGGAATAGCCAATGTGACAGTCCAGCTCGCAGAAGTATTTCCATCCGCCGACCGGAAGGACTTTTTCGCTGCTTGCGAACGAAACACCACAGAGCAACAGCAGATAGCACGTAACCATGAGTAGCGCACCGGCGCCACCGATGCCCGCAAGACGACTGGAGCGTCGAGCCGCACCCAGCAGCAAAATGAGGATGCTTATGCCCGTGAGAAAAACAGCGCCAAGAAATGCCAGCACAACGATGGGCGCAAAGTGGGGCGTACTTTCGGCCATTTTTCTTCTTCCTCCAAAAGAAGCTATCCGGCGATCGCGTCGGGCAAAGCTCCGCGTGTTCGCTCGCGCCTGCCGAATTCCTGGATGGCGCTTTGGAGATCTTCAACCATGAAATCCGGCCAGCGCTTCGGCAAAAAAACAAATTCGGCGAAAGCGCATTCCCACAACAGAAAATCGGAGAGCCTCTGCTCGCCTCCAGTGCGGATGAGCAGATCGACTTCCGTGGATCCGCCACGCAGAACTTCCGCGAGGACGTTTGAGAAGGATTCGGGCGAGAGCTCGGTGACTTTATAAAAGCGGCAAGCGGCGTGGTAAATCGCCTCGCGGGCGGAATAATCGATCGCCAGACGCAGATGCAGCCGCGTGCCTTTCGCCGTGGCGGCTTCGGAATCCGCGATGGCTTCGCGCAGACTGGCAGGAATGCGATCGCGGCGGCCAATGACGCTAAGCCGCACGCCCTCCTCGACGCAATGCGATGTTTCGACAAGAAGATATTCGTGGAGGAGGCGAAGGATGGCATGGACCTCCGCGGCAGGGCGCTTCCAATTGGCGGAAGAGAGGGCGAACAGAGTCAGGGTATGAATGCCGAGACGCGGCGCGGCTTCGATGACGCGCCGGGCGGATTCCGCGCCGGCGCGGTGGCCTGCGGAGCGAGGAAGCCCGCGAGAAGTGGCCCAGCGGCCATTGCCGTCAGAAATGATGGCAACATGCAGGCCGGAGCAGGAGGATGTTTCAGGACGCGAAGTGGCCAGGTGCTGCAAGGTAAGAGGTTGCATGTATTTACTTCTTTCTCCGCCGCCGGAAAAGTTACATAAACTACTCTGCCATACAAAGCATGTATCCAAAAAAATTTTGTGTTGCTAACCCTCGCGCGTCGCGCGAATCAGCGCTTCCATGTGATTCAGATAACGCTCCAAGGCTCGCCGGCCCGCTGCCGTCAACCGGTACTCCGTTTTGGGAAGCCGCCCATCGAAGGACTTCGTGCACAGGATATAGTCCGCTTCCTCGAGTTTCCTGGCGTGCACGCTGAGGTTGCCGTCGGTGGTTTTGAGAAGGGCTTTCAATTCGTTGAAAGTCAGAGAGCGGTTCACGGCCAAGGCGCTCACAATGCCAAGCCGAATGCGCTCGTGGATCAGCCGGTCAAGGTCTGGAGAAACAGCTTCGCGCGCCGTTCCCCGTACTGCCGCCAGAGATGCGTCACGCTCGCGCGCGCGTTCGATACGTTCTTTGTGCGCTGCCGATGACTTCGCCATGCCGTTCCCTTCTAGCCTCCGTGATGCCGGGCAATCCAGACGCCGAAGCCGATTTGCACCACGCCAAATCCCGTGGCCATAAAAGCATCGCCCCAAGCCGCCGGAGCAAAAAGCGCCGCGGCCCCTAGACTCATGAGGCAAAAACCCATGACCGGCACAATGCGAACGGAAAACGCTCCTCCGGTGACAATGGCGGTTCCATAGAGGAGCAGCCAAACGCCAGGAAGCACTGTGAGCGCTCCCGCCGCGTATAGAGCAAACGTCAGCAAGCCGCCAACGATGATGGGCGGGGCAAAACTCAACAAGAATTTGCGGCCGGGGCCGGAGAAAAGAGCGGAATTTGCGCGGTGGGCCTTGGTAGCGGCGGCGGGGGCGGCGATCGCTACGGCCACAAAAGCCTCAACCAGCCAAACCACAAGCCAGGCGCGGGGCGAGGACTGCTGCGCGGCGACAAAAGCAGCGGCGAGCGCCGTAATACCCATAGCCACGCCGCCCCATCCGGGCACGGCCGTGAACTCCGCGGCGTTTTCCATGGTTTCGCGAATGTAGCGGAGATGATCGGCGGCCCGAGCGTCGATGGGGATGGGCTCGCGGTGTTTTGGGCGGAGCGGACCGGCGGCAAGCATGGAGGGAGGCTAGCAGGGAAAACGGGGCCTTGTCAAGTACTTTATATTGCAAAGTAAGTTCGCCATCGCGACGCTTACGCGGGCCGCGGATAGCGCCCGACGATGGCATTCCAGCGAATCGTGAATACATCGGCAAACATCTGAATACTGTCACGGAGCATATTCACTTTCGTCGCATGCGAATGCCCCCACCGAACGGGAATTTCCACCGTGTGCAAGCCGTGATGCCGCGCAAGATAGAGCAATTCAGGATCGAAGCCGAACCGCTCGATGCGCTGCTGCTGGAAAAGAATCTGGCAGCGTTCCCGCCTGAACGCTTTGAAGCCGCACTGCGTGTCGACAAACGGCAATCGCAGGATCACCCGCACGATGGTGTTGAAAATGATCCCAGCGAATTCCCGGAAACGAGATTCATGGACGGTGATGAGGCTGCGGTCCATGGCGCGCGAGCCGATGGCTACGTCGTAGGTCTTAAGCGCTTCGAGAAGTTTTGGGGCTTCTTCGATCGGTGCAGAGAGGTCCGCGTCCGTAAACAGCACGTTGGTGCCCCGCGCCTCGATCATCCCATGGCGTACGCTATAACCTTTTCCGCGATTCGTTCCGTTGGAAATCACCCGCAGGCTCGGAAACTTTTTGCGAAAGGATTCCGCAACTTCCGCAGTGCGGTCCTTCGAGCCGTCATCAACGACTAGGATTTCTGTTCCTGCACCCAAATTGGGGAGGTAAGCTGCAATCCTCTCAAGAGTCGCTGGCAGGCGCAATTCTTCGTTGTAGGAAGGAATTACAATCGACAGGGCAGGGGCCTCGGCAGTCATCGCGCCGGCGGTTCCTTCCATCCGTGGTAGCCAATGAGGGGAACAAACCGGCAGCCCTCGAGAGAGCGTGTGAGGAAGGAATTGCCTTGCCGCTCGATGTAGCGCAATTCCTGATTGTCGGCGTCGCCGATCGGCAAAATCAGCCGACCGCCCTCCGCGAGCTGTGCGCGTAGCGGCTCTGGCACCGCCGGTGCCGCCGCGGCGACGAGGATAGCGTCGAACGGAGCAAACTCCGGCAGCCCCAACGTGCCATCGCCGCAGTGGACGTGCACGCTGTTAAAGCCTAAACGTTCGAGGCGCGCGGCAGCTGCGGAAGCAAGCTCTGAACGCGATTCAACGGTGAAAACAATTTTCGCCATTTTCGAAAGGATCGCGGCTTGATATCCGCAGCCAGTCCCGATTTCAAGAACACGCTCCTTGCCCACAAGGTGCAACACAGCAGTCATCAACGCAACAATGTATGGCTGGGAGATCGTCTGTCCTTCGCCAATGGGCAGTGGCGCGTCTTCGTACGCACGATGACGAAATTCTATCGGCACAAATTCTTCACGCCGCACGGCTCCCATCGCCGCCAGCACGCCGGCATCGGTTATGCCGCGGCGGCGTAACTGCTTTTCGACCATTTCGGCTCTCTGGCCGGCGAATTCTTCTTCTTTGGAAATAGCGCGCGGATTTTCGCCACCCTCGTTATCGCGGAATAATTTCATCTTGTGTTCGCCATCTCCCAATGTCTAATCGGTGCGCGAATGTGTTCTCCCGGCCGTTAGGCGTGAGTGACCGCAGCCGCGTGTTTTTCCCACGCCCGCGTTTCCAGGATCTCCGCGATTTGCGCGATCGCCAGGTCGCACTCCTCTTCGCGATTGTAGAAATGCGGCGAAAGCCGCACTCCGGCCTTCGGGCGGTAATCCACGAGAATCTCTCGGGCGAGCAGTTCGCGGCACACTTCGGGCGCATGCGGGCAATCGACGGAAACCGTTCCAGCCCGTTCCGCGGGGTTTTCGGGCGTGTTTACAGGCCAGCCGCGCACCTTCGCAGCCGCGAAGAGGCGCGCCGTCATGCGCATGGATTTTTCACGAATCGCGCCAATCCCCGCTTTGTTGAGGATGTCGAGTCCAGGCTGGCAGGCGTAGAGGGCGGGAATAGGCGGTGTGCCATTCAAATAGCGAAAGGAGTCCTCGCGAGCGTCGATGGCGCCTGTTTCAAACGCGAAGGGCCGCTGGTGCGCAATCCAGCCGGTGATAGCCGGGCGCAATTTAGCGCGGTGATCGTCCCGGACGTAGAGATAAGCCACACCTGGACCGCCGCAAAGCCATTTGAGGACGCCGCCGACCGCGAAGTCCGCAGCCAGACTTCGGACATCGATTGGGATCGTCCCGGCAGCCTGGTAAAGGTCGAGGATGACATGCGCCCCGACGCGGTGCGCCTTTTCAATAATCGCGCGCGCATCCACGATGCAGGCGCTGCGGAAAAGCACCTGCGAAATCGGCACAAGCAACGTGGTTTCGTCGATGGCTGCAAGAAATTTGTCGAGATCGAACCGAACGGGATCGTTGCTCGGAACAAGCTCGATGCGCGCGCCATTGCGCCGCTGCTCGTGATAAAAATACTGAATCGAAGGAAACTCGAGGTCGGTCATCACCACTTTATTTCGCGGGCCGTGAAAATCAAAACAGGAGGCGATCACTGCTTGAGTCAGAGTTACGTTTTGGTGCAGGGAAATTTCCCCCGGCCCCGCGCCGATCAAGGGAGCGATCCTGTCGCCCAGGCCGACGGCCATCTCCCACCAGCCTTCTTCCCATGCGCGCACTCCGCGCTCGGCCCACGAATCTGCGTAAGCCCGCACCTGCTGGAATACGCCGCGCGGCATGGCCCCCAGCGAATTGCTGATCATGTAAGTCGTGCGCTCGAGAATCGGAAATTCGCCACGCCACTTCAGCAATTCATCCATTTTGCAGAGCTCCATCCGGAATCCTCGGAGATCGGGCCTTCCTCCAGACAAGGTAACACAGCGAAATGAGCGCAAGCCAGGGAACACCGGCCTTCAGCGTAATCCGCAGACCCGGCACCCACCACGTCGAAATAAGCACAGCGGTGAGGGCGATAAGACCGAAAATCGAGCTCCAGGGCCCGCGCGGCGCAAACCTCTGCGGCGGCCTTTCCCATTTCGCGGTGCGGTGGCGAAACGCAAGGTGCGTCACGAAAATCATTTGCCAGACGAAAATGCCGCCCAAAAACGCCGCCCCCAGCATGTACACATACGCTTTCGAGGGAAACCAGTGATCAACAAAGGCCGCCGCGAACATTCCCGTACTGGACACGAGCAGCGCGACGACCGGTGTGCCCCGCTTGCTCAAGCGCCCCACTGCCGCTGGCGCGTAGCCGCCGCGCGACAAGGAGAACAGCATCCGCGACATCAAATACAAATTGCAATTGACGCTCGAGAGCGCTGCGGTAAGCACTACAAAATTCATAACTCCCGCCGCTGCCGGAATGCCGACCGTTTCGAATACGCGCACGAACGGGCTTTCCCCCAGCCCAACCTGGTTCCACGGGACGATCCCTACAACGACCGCAAGCCCTCCCAGATAAAATAGTCCCAGCCGTCCGAGCGTCCATCGCAAAGCTTTCGGCAACGCAGTTCTCGGATCTTTTGCTTCGCCCGAAGTTACAGCCACGATCTCGATTCCCAGAAAACTGAAGATGGCCATCGCTACGCCGAGGCCTACTCCCTGCCATCCGTGTGGAAAAAACCCTCCGTGCTGGGTATAGTTTGCCGCCCCAATGCGTGGAAATCCGATTCCCAATAACAGTGCAGCCCCGAGAATCAGGAACGCGGTGATTGTCAGGACCTTGATCATCGAGAACCAATACTCAAATTCGCCGAAGTTCGCGACGCTCCTTGCGTTCACATAAACGAGGGCGCCAGAAAAACCTGCAATCCACAGCCACGACGGCACGTTCGGAAACCAATGCTTGCAATAAATCGAAGCAGCCACCACCTCGCTGCCCGTGGCGATCACCTGCGCCAGCCAGTACGAATAGCGCATGGTAAATCCGGCCCACGGGTGCACGTACATTTCCGCATACACGCCAAACGAACCTGCTACGGGATGTGCGACCGTCATCTCGCCAAGGGCCCACATCAAGCAGAGCGCAATCGCCGCGGCTGCCAAAAAACTGAAAATCACGCCGGGCCCCGCAAGCTGCACGGAGATTGCGCTGCCGAGGAAAAGTCCGGTTCCGATCGCTCCGCCGATGGCAATCATCGAAAGTTGCCGTGGCGTTAGATTGCGATGCAGGCCTGCTTCGCGCTCGAGGACTTCGGCGTGCGAGGCGCCGGCGAGTGGCGCCGCCGTAGTGAAGGATGTCTCCGCCATGCCGCGGCATGGTAGCAGAAACGCACCGCAGCCACGACCGCATCACCTGAACGAAGGGACAGTTGAACGGGAAGCACGCCTGTACCGCGTAAATGCCTTCGCTGGCTTCCGCATTTCCTACAATCTGACAAGTGGCGGACCTGTTTTGAACTCCCCGCTGCGGAGGAAGTCATGAAGGCCGTTCTAGCCCTTGTTGTTATTTATGTCGGAACATTTTTCCTGGCCATCCAGGGCGCTTCGCAAAATCCCGTGAGCGCCGCGCCACAAGATCCGGCGGCGCAGGACCAGGCAAGTCCGGCGCAGGCAAAACCCATTGATCCCGTCAAGGAAGCGGATATTCGCTCGCTGATGGAGTTGATTGGCGCGCACGATCAGGTACAAGAGGCCGTAAACAATTCGAGCGAGCAATATCGCGAAAGACTTCTCTCGACCGTCCCCAATAATGAAAAGGGCCAGGCTTTCGTGAATTCCTTCGTCGAAAGCTATAAAAAGAAATTTGATGTCGACCAGATGACCGAGCAGCTTGTCCCCATTTACGATAAGCACTACACCGATGACGACATCAAGACTTTGCTACAATTTTACGGATCTCCGGTCGGACAGAAAGTCGCCGCGGAGACGCCCAAGATTGCTCACGAAATCCAGGCAGCCAGCCGGACAGCCGGCACTAAAGCCGCGAAAGAAGCCTTGCAGGAGATGAGAGAGCAAAATCCGCAGATTGGCCAGTATGCCCGCCTCGGCAACGGTCAGCGCCGCTGGCAGCAGGGTGCGCGCGGACAGCAATCCCAGTCCCAACAAGCCGCGCAGCAGCCCGATCCTCCTCAGCTCTGAGGCAGCCGCGGTACATCCACTTTATTCAAAGTGCTTCTTGATCTTGATGTCGATGCCGAAGGTGCCGTTGTAATCGCGCAGCGCGACAATCGACATATTGCGGCTCAGGTTGTATTCCACCTGAATCACCTGCTGCTGTGTGGATCCGACGTTCGAAACGTAAGTGATTGTCAAATTCCTGGCGACCTGCTGCTCCACCGTGACGCGCGCCGCGGCGTTTTGGGACGAGCCTGTCGAGCCCACTTCCGCGAGCCCCGGATCAACCCGGAAGCGGGTAATTCCAAATAGCCGTTGAAGCCGCCCGCCCAACTGGCTTGACACTGCCTCCGAAAGAATCGCCGAAGCTCCTGATGAGGCGCTTTGTTGCGTGCCGGTTCCGCCGCCTCGGATGCTCGCCTCCGAACTGGTCTGGCCAAGCGCAAGCAGCGTGATGATGTCGTTCGCGGGCAGGGGCGGGTCAGACCGGTACGAGAGCGTCAGCTTGCTCGCGGGCCCATTAAAATTAAGCGTGATTTCATACTGCTGAATCGTCGTGGTCGCCTCCACGTTCAACACGGGGTCCAGCCGGAACGGGTTGGCGAAATTCATGTCGCCGCGCGTCACCTGATACCTGTCCCCGTGGAACGTCAAGTCCCCGGAAAGAATGTGGATGTGCCCTAAGAGAATCGGATGCTCCCATGTCCCCCGTACACGAAGGTTTGCTTCCGCTTCCAGCTCTGCGCCAGGCCATTCCATGCGCGCGTCCGGGGCAGAAAGCGCCGCGATATCGAATTGCAAGTTCCGCAAGAAAGTTGAACTCGTGGATGGGCCGGAAATGCTCCCCTTCGAGGAGACGAGCACGCCCGCGACTTCGAGGCCCTGCGTCAAGGTCACCCGTTCAATCGTGACCCTTCCCGAAAGGACTCCGGAGGTTGGTGTTCCAGCCAATCGCAGTGAGCCGCCGGCCAGCCAGCTCATTCCCTCGGGATAGCGAATGCGCACCTGATCCGTCCGCATGGTTATGTCATAGCGCAGCGGACTATCGACGTAGTTAACGCTGCCTGCCAGGTGCAACGTACCCCCGCCCGACTCGGCCGTGACGTTTTCAAAAAATAGACGCGTGGCATCAAACGTCACATCGCCCTTGATGTTGCTCATCCCCGTCGGAAAATCAGCCACCCGTGCGGAAGCATCCTCGATATGCACTCTTCCAGTGATGCGCGGCCGGTCAAAAGCCCCCTCAAAGGAAGCGCTGATCTGCGCGGGGCCGCTGGCTTGTAGCGACGGGACGAATCCTGACAGCAGGCGCAAATCCAGAGCGCCATTCAGCTTCAACCCCAGCGTGCCCCGTTCCGCGAATCGCACTGCGCCTACAATGGCAATGTTCGTATCGGTTCCTTTGAAGGCCGCTTGATCGATTTCCAGGCTCTCCTTCGAAGAGCGCAGATGAATCGGCCCTGAATTTTCCAGCTGTACGTTGGCGTAGGTCAGGGCCAATCTCGAAAATTTCGCGTCGACGACGATCTTCTCCGGGTGCTTGAAGTCGCCTGCCACGGTGATGTCTCCGTCAGCGACGCCGTGCCCGTTGAACTGCCTGAGATGCAGCGCCGTGATCAAATAGGGATCGAGATCCATGTTCGCGATCGAGACTTTTCCGTTTAGAGCATAGGGATCAGCTAGCCCCAACGTGACCTCACCCGATATGCCTCCGGTAGTCATGGCAGACCCAAGCTTCAACTTCGCGATGCTCCCATCCGAGTGAAGACTCCCCTCGAAGCTGCCAATCACGTCCTTCCCGACGCGAAAATCCACCACGCGAAATGTCCCTTCGGCTTGCGGCGCCGAAATCGGACCGCTCGCTTTCAGCCGAAACGTAACTCCTCCCCCCACCGGCAGCCGCACCGACTGTAGCTTCTCTATATTTTCCAGTGGCAGAGATGCGCCCACCAGGTCCGCCGTTATCGTTTGATCCGCAAAACGATAGCCTGCCGTCCCCGTCACAATACCGGCCCCGCGCCCTTTCTCTTTTCCGGGAGCAAACACCCGCAATTCCGCATCCGCAATGCTCACTTCTTCCGGCGAGACGTTAAGTCTGCCTCGCAGGCGGTTGAAAGACACGCCAAATGCTTCTCCTTCGGCGAGATCGAACAGGCCTGTGATATTGGGCTCTTCGCGTGTTCCGCGGCCATGCAATTGGCCGCTCAACACGCCTTCCACTGGATAAGTCCAGCCGAAGAGTTTCTGAATTGTCAGGACCGGCGCCTTATCGAAGTTCACATCAGCCGTCCATTCGTTGTCCGGCAGGAAGCTCCAGTCGCTCAGATCGAGATTTCCCTCAATCTGTGTGTCCATTGCGCCAAAACGCACGTGGCCGCGCGAGAGCGCCAGCTGCGTGGGGGAGTAGCTCATGTCGCCTTCTAGGGAATCCAATGCCAGGCCGTCATAGCGCACCCGCTCTCCGCGCAGATGACCGCTAAAGGTGGCATGGCCACCCGGCCCGGTGATTTTGCCGTCCCATTGCGCGTCTCCGGAAATCTCCTTGATAGCGTCCGCCGAGCCGGCTTTGGCGCCGCGAATCGCATTGATGAAATCCTTGTACGATTCGAGCGAGCCGGTTTCGAAATGTACATCCAGCGTGGAATTGCGCGGTGCGAGGATGCCGGTAATCGTTCCCCGGGAAGACGGCGTTTCAAACTCTCCCGAGCTGATGGCGAACACGCGGGAATCGTCGCGGTAGCTGATTTGCCAGCTCGCCGTCACCGGCAAGTGGCCTGCTGCCGGCATATCTATCGGTGCCCACTCCATCTTGCCGCCGAGTTCGAAGTGCTGAAAAGCATTGCGCCATGTTTCTACCGTATCTCCGCTTAACAGGGCATCCCATTCCAGTTCATTGATCGGAAAGCCCCGGTGCTCGATCGCGGGAAACACTTCGGCGAGGTGCATATCCTGAATGTGAGTGTCCGCGCGGAATTGCACTCCAGCGAAACGAAGCGTTACTTTTCCTTTTACGGTTCCGCCAAATCCTCCCGCGAGAAAGTCAGAAACTACTAGCCCGTCGTTGTTAATGGTGTAGCTGCCGCGGCTGGTAAGTCCCTCGGCGTGAAAAATCTTGTAATTCAGGTGGATGTCGCGCCCTGCATAGCTGCCCGTGCCTTTGTACTGATCATCCGCAAATGTTCCCTCCCCGCGCACATCGACGTGTCCGGTGGGCGTCTCCGGGGATCGAAAGGTATCTCGTATATCCTGCAATTCCAGCCAGCCCCGGTAGCGGAAGCTCCATCTTGGCTTTCTGAAATCAGCCATTTCCGCCTGTGCGTCAAGGTGTGAATGTCCAGCGGTCAGCAATCCTTGGTCCAGCGTGAATCCGCCGCGCCATACCGTGAACTTCGCTATGACATCCGCAGGCGGCGGCACTGTTTTCTTGGCGCTGAAGCGTACGCCTCGCCATTCAAGATTCCCCAAATAAAGAGGATTCTCCGGAGTCCCGCCCGCATCCAGCGCCAGCTGCAAGTCGCCTCCCTCCACCGCTAGCGGCGCTATCGATTCGTTGTACAGGATCCATCCGTCCTCAATTTTCAGCCGGCGGACCCGCAGATTGAAAATTGACTCGCGCAGCGGTTTCCCCGGGCCGCTGGTATGGGGCGGAATCGGCACGTTGGTCGACCCGTCTCTCCCTATCCGGATGTGCACCTCCGGTTCCTTGACCACGACGTCCCGCAGCGAAACCTTCTGCCCCCAGAAGGAATCGATTTGCAATCCCGCTTGCACCTCCGCCGCTGAAAAAAATGGCCGCGTTCCTGCGGGCTCTGTTCCGTGAATCACCAAACCCTTCAGCGTCCCTCGTAGCGAAAGCCAATGAATGGAAATCGCCTGCAATTCCACGCGTCCGCCCGTCGCCTTCTCGAGGCCATGTATAATCCACCGCCGCAGGATCGGATTGCCCGAACCGCTTCCGAAAAATCCAATCAGCGACAAAATCGCGATCACTGTCAGAACCCACGGCGTATGGATGACCCAGTTCCAGATCGGATGGCGCTTCCGGACCTTCATTTCGTCCCTTCATCGAGATATTTTTGAATGTGCAAACGGTCCCGGCTCTCCTTCAGCCAGCGGTCTGCTTGTTCATTGATGTCGGTTTGCACTAGAACTTCCTGGATGGTGTCCCGGGAGGCATCCAGCGTTGGAGGTGTTAGCCCTCTCTGCTTCGCGGTTGGCACAAGCTTGTTCTGGTAGAAGTCCTCGATCGCCTTTTCATCGATTTGTGCCGATGGCCGGAACCTCGAATCGAGATAGTTGCTTAGATACAACTGCGAGACCACTATCTTTCGCACTTCCGCGTCGGTTAAGCCGCTCTGCTTCTTTCGAGCTTCATATTCCGCGGGAGAGGCAAAGGATTTCTCTACTCGCGAAAGCTCTCGGTCGATATCCGGTTCCTTGGGCTGTGGAAACTGCGAGAGATCCGCTTCCGAGCGCACGATCCATTGGTCGATCAGCCGGTCGAGAATTGCGCTGTCGCTTTCCGATTTGCCGTCCAGCAGCTCCTGGTAGCGCTGCAGTGCCTGGACATCGCTGAGAAGGATGATGTCGTTCTCCACGCGCGCCACGATGCGATCCACGACCTCCTGCGCCTTCACAAGCGTGGCGGCAGCCAGCGCAAAGCAAATTGCGCAACCTGCCGAAATCAGACTGCGCCGCATCAGAAAGTCGACCCCAGATTGAAGAAAATCTGCAGCCTCGGCAGTTGTGTGCCTTTAAAACACTCGGGTGTCGCCGGCGCTGCCGTGGTGAGGGGCACGCACGGCACCACGAAAAATGGGCGGTTGATCTGGTATCCCAAATCGATTCGAATTGGCCCCACTGGCGTTGCGTAGCGAATGCCAAACCCAACCGTATGCGCGAAATAGTTCAGCTCGTTCGTGCAGTTGGAAACGCAGAGCGTCGGGTTCGTCGCGCTCGGCGGCATCGAGGGATCTTGTAGAACGAAAACCGGCTTCGGTGAGTACGCTCGAAATGTGATGCGATCCAGCCGGCTATACACATTTCCACCGTCGTAGAACAGCGCTCCGCCCAGTTGTGTCCCCACAAACGGCAATCGCATCGGGAAGCGGAATTCCTGATTCAGCGCCAGCATGGCCTGTCCCCCCACGGGGAAGCCCGTGCACGGATCGCGCGGGCCAGCCTGATTGAGCGCAAATCCTCGCAGCGACGTTCCACCGCCGGCGAAGAACCGTTCCGGCAGTGGGATGATCTCCGGCGTCGGGCCGGGCGTCGCGGTCGCCGTGCATTGGTTCGGTGTCGGCGGCGGGAACGTGAGCGATTCCGTATTCGCGAACGGTTCGAGAATTCCGATCCGTATCGAGCGGGCAAAACTGAATCGCCGCTTGATCGGATGGTATGTCGAATTCTGGAAAAAGAACCGCATGAAGCTCGAGCTCGAACCGATGCTTGTGCTGGCGATGCTGAAGTCCGCGCTATTGAAACTTCCTTTGGTGGCGTCTGCGGGATTGTCCCGCGCGTCGCGTAGCCAGGTCACCCCAAACTCGGACACCAGTGTCGGCTGTTCGAAGAGCGGTATCTCCTCGGGCGCAATGTGCAAATTCAGGTTGGAGACCAGCACCTTGCGGAACGCGTATCGGTACACCCACGTGGTGAAGGGGGTCACCTGGTCCGTCAACTGCACCGATCCCTCATACCGCATTTCCGTGAAGGTGTTGATGTCTTGGGTTTTTTCGGTGTATGCCGTCGCCTGGGTGCTGTAGTGCGGATTTCCAAAGGTATACGGGATCGAGTACCCCAGCAGCGCACGGTCCTCGATGGTGCTCCCGCGCAGTTTTAGCGAAAGTGAATCGGCTCTCCCTGTCAGATTGACCTTGGTCAGCTCAAAAATCCCGCGTGGAGCTGCCTGGATCTGCCCGCCGGTTGGATTTGTCGTGCTCGCCAATCGTTGCACTTCAAATCCTCCGCCATACGCCATGGTGTACCGCTTCGCTTCTTCCACCAGAACCACGATGTCTTTGTCGGGGGCTGACCCGGTGGGATTCTGCGGTTCGATCGTTACGCGGTTAAATACGCCCAGGTTGTACAAGCGCCTCTGCGATTCGACTACGTCCCCCTCCCGCAGCGGTTCTCCGGGCTTAACTCGAATTTCACGTCGAATAACTTTCTGCCTTGTATGCACATACCCGGTCAAAAGGATTCTCCGAACTCGTGTTTGCGGCCCCTCCGTAATGTGGTAAACGAGCTGGACCGGTGCCGCCTGTGCGGCCTCCGGTTTCGCGCTCTTCATCTTTTCTTCTTCCTTCTTCTGGTTCTTCTCGTTTCCCGCCGTCCCTGGCTTGGTTAATTCCTTACCGCTTGCAGTATTCTCTGCAGTCACACGCTCCGCCGTCGACGTGAACGTCGCTTCTGGAAACCCTTCGTTATAGTACATAGCGAGTATATTGTCCCGGTCTGTCGCTACGTTGAAATCGGAATACGGTTGCCCCGGCGTGGACCCTATCACTCCCAGCAATTCATCCCGTGAGAAAGCGTGAGCACCGTCTATGTTTAGTGATGCCACTCGCGTCTGCTCGCCTTCCTGAACGGAAAACTTTACGAAGATGTCTCCTTGCTTCCCCTTGTAATCATCCAGGATTTGTCCCGCCACTTTCGCATCTAAAAAGCCGTTTGCGTCATACAGGCCTTGCATCGATTCCGCGTCGGATGCGATCAGCCGCCGGCTGAATCTTCCTCGCGACCCGAACGCCGCTCCGTATACTTGCAGCCGGCTGCGCAGCAATTCTGCGCTGAAGTAGTGGTTGCCAATGAATTCAATTCCTACCAGCCTGTGCCGGTCGCCTCTCTCGATGTGATATGTGATCACCTCTTCCGTGCCCTTCGATTGCTGATCTTTGCCTTGGACCTCTCTCGTTTCCGTCGTGTAATTCACTTTCGCGTCAAAGTACCCATCACGCTCCAGCCGCTCCAGCAGATTCCGTTTCCCTTCTTCCAAGAGGTCCGCATCCACCGCGCCCTCCTGGTAGATCGGAATCAGCGATTTCAACTCTCCCTTTGAATACTTCGCCCCCGTTACCGCTACTTCCACACGCGGCCCTTCTGTCACCTCAAGCACCAAAGGCACCGTATTCTTCGCCGCGTCATATTCCCCTCGCCGGACCGCCGCACGCGCGCTCAGCCGCCCTTTCTTCGCCAGAAATTTTCGGATCCGGCTTGTCCCGCGCTGTATGCGTGCCGTTGTCACCGTTTCCCCGACCTTCATCTTCAGCCGCGAGAGAAGTTCCGAGTCGCGGGACTCCGTCTCGTTTTTCAGGTCGATGGACCCGACTCTAGCCCGCGGCCCCGGCTGTATATGCACTAGGATGTCCATCTCGTGTGTTTCCGGGTGCGCCATGTTTTCAGCCGATACTTGCGCCTTATACAGCCCCTCTTCCTTCAGCACATCACGCAGGCGGGCGAGCCCATCGTCCACATCCTCTTGGCGGAACGGATGGCCCAGCGTGAGCTGCATGGCTGCCGCCGCCGAAGCATCCGTGGGCGGTGGCTCCAGTCCCTCGATCAGCACCCTATTGAAGAAGAGATTTTCGCGAACGACGAAATCAAGTTGCACGCCGCTGCCCACGGGCGTCGTGACCGCTTTCACATCCACGTAGTCGCCTGTCCCGTAGAGCGCGCGGATGCTCTTCCCAACCTCATCTCGATCCAGAGGTTTTCCGATCTCAACTGCGATTCCCGTAGGCGATTTCGACAAAACGCGCCCGTCTTCCGTCACGATGCGGACCGCAACCACGGGGGTTTCCGCCCCAGTCGTCTTATCCTCCGGCTTGGCCTGTGCCTGTCCGTAGCTCCTCGCTGCTCCCCATAGCAGCGCGAAGACAACGACTCTCGATAAGCCTTTGAACCATCTCGAAACCATGCTCACTATCGCTCAGACGAAGCGTAGCACAAGGCCGTTGCCCGTCCCTCTATCTCTAGCGTTATGATGAGTTAAGAGGGACGATGACCGATACCGCCGCACCGCGCCCGCTCGCGCTCGATTCGCTTCAGGAAAAATACTCCCGTCAGATGCTTTTCGCCGGAATTGGCGAAGAAGGCCAGCGGCGCCTTCTTGCTTCCAGTGCCGTCATTGTAGGTTGCGGCGCGATTGGCGCGGCCGCCGCCGGACTGCTCGTGCGCGCCGGCGTCGGCCGCATCAGAATTCTCGACCGCGATTTCGTCGAGCCCTCCAACTTGCAGCGGCAAACCCTCTTCGACGAGGACGACGCCCGCGCCGCTTTTCCCAAAGCCGTCGCCGCCGAGCGCAAGCTCCGCGCCATCAACTCGAGCGTCTCCGTCGAAGGGCTGGTTGCAGACTTAAACCCGCGTAACACTGTGGAGTTGCTCGCTGGTTTCGATCTTATCCTCGATGGCACCGACAATTTCGAGACTCGCTTCCTTATCAATGATTACGCCGTCCAATCTACTCGGCCGTGGATCTACGCCGCCGCCGTCGCAAGTTACGGCGTCACGATGACTGTCCGCCCAGGCCGCACACCTTGTTTCGCCTGCCTCCTCGAATCCTCGCCCAGCGGTCATGGCCTCGAAGAAACCTGCGATACCGTCGGCGTCCTCGGCCCCATCGTCAATCTCATTGCCTCGCTCGAAGTGACGGAAGCGCTCAAGCTCCTTGCCGGTCGCGATGAGGCTCTCCACGGCCGTCTGATTTCTTGCGACGTTTGGACCGGCCACTTCCAATCCGTTGGCGTCATGCGAAATCCCGCGTGTCCCGCTTGCGTCCTCCGCGAATTCTCTTATCTCCAGGGACAAGCTCAGCCTCACATCACGTTATGCGGTCGAGACTCCGTGCAGATTCACGAACGGGGCCGCTCTCTCGATCTCGGGGCGTTGCGAGGCAAGCTCGCACCCACCGTTTCCGACGTCCGCCAAAACGAGTTCTTGCTCTGTTTCCGGGTGGAACCTTATCAAATGACGGTTTTCGCCGATGGCCGGGCCATTCTCAAAGGCACAAAGGACCCCGCCGTCGCGCGCTCCCTCTATGCGCGCTATATCGGCGCCTAATCTCTCTCTTTTTCGGTGGAAGGGATGCTATTCAGGCCTCAGCGAGTGTGCCCGGTCCGCCCAAACGAACTGCGCATATTCGCTCGATCCAGGTTTTCCCGCAGGTTCATCAGTGTCAGGAAAGTGCTGAGGATTCTGGCCTTCAAATCATCCGTCAGGTGCAAGCCGCTCGTCGCCACGCGCGCGAGCCGTTCGCCGCTCTCGGTGATGAAACGCATGATTTCCCGCTGCCGCTCGTGCGGAGCGTTCCCCAGCGCCGTTTCGCGCCTCATCTCCGCGCAGCTTCCTTCGATCGACAGCGTAAAGTGAAGTACGCAGACTTGCTGCTGCTCCGCCAGGGCTGGCGGCGAGTCGTTCTTGCATCCCGTAACTTTGCACGGTGTACCCATGGGGCGCGCAATCTGGGGCTGAGAAGATTAGGTAACCATTCCTGGCCCTGAAAATCCAGTCTCCTTCCGCCAAGCGTTGCCAATCCTGCATGACCTCTTTCCGCACCCCCTCCCAGCCAATCGCCCCCGGCCGCGGCTCCCCAAAATTTCATTGTTTTCATTCGATAATGATTGTATAAAAATGCAGGACGCTGTATATTTGTGGGAGTCATGAGCGCCGGTAAAACATTTCGTCACGGTCAGATCCTCAGGCTTGTCAGCGGGCAGCCCATCGCCAATCAGGAGGACCTCCGCCGCCGCCTCGCCCAGCAGAAGATGCGCGTCACGCAAGCCACTCTTTCCCGCGACCTGCAGGAACTCCGCCTCGTCAAGACTCAGGAAGGCTACAAGCCAGAAACTATTCTTCCCGAAGACAACGGTGCGCTCCCTCTTCCTCCGCTCGCTCGTGCTCTGCGCGAATTTCTTCTGGATATTCGTCCCGCGGAAAATCTTCTCGTTCTCAAGACACCTCCCAGCGGCGCTCAGCCTCTTGCCGCCGCCGTGGACGCCTCTAAATTTCCGGAAATCGCGGGCACCATCGCCGGGGATGATACGGTCCTGATCATCACTCCCAACAAAAAAACCCGCGAGTCCTTGCAAAAAAAGATCGAAGCTCTGGTGAAATGAGAGATCCTCGCCAAGTCGCCGTCGTTGGTGTCACCGGATACACGGGCCTCGAGCTCGCCGGCCTCCTTCTGCACCATCCCGCTGTCGCTGCCACAACCTTTTATGTGCGCGAAACGCGAGGAGCGAATTGCATCGCCGAGCTCTTTCCCCAATTCCGTGGCTGGGGCCAGGCGCCGCTGCGGCCGCTGTCTCTCGACGCGATAACCTCCTCCTCCGCCGGAACCGCCTTCCTGGCGACACCCCACGAAGTTTCCGCAGAACTCGCTCCCGCTCTTCTCGAAGCCGGCTTGCGCGTCATTGACTTGAGCGGCGCCTTCCGCTTTCGCTCACCGGAAACCTTCGCCTCCTGGTACAAGCTGCCGACACCCCATGCCGATTACCTTGCCGAAGCCGCCTACGGCCTTCCCGAACTCTATTCCGAGGAAATCGCCAGAGCTCGCCTCGTCGCCAATCCCGGCTGCTATGCCACAAGCGTCATCCTCGCCCTTCGCCCGCTCGCCGAAGCCGGTTTCATCGCTTCCGAACAGAACGTCGTCTGCGATTGCAAATCCGGTGCCAGCGGCGCAGGAAAAGATCCCCGCCGTGATCTGCACTTCGTCGAGGTCGACGAAAATTTCAAGGCCTACAATCTTTTTTCTCATCGCCACACGCCCGAGATCCTCGAACACACCGGCCTCGCCGAATCGCAACTTATTTTTTCGACGCACCTGCTGCCCCTCGCCCGCGGCATTCTTTCCACCATTTACGTCACACTCTCCGCGCCGCACTCGCCGGACGCCATCGAAGCTCTCTATCGCAAATTTTACGCAGGCCGCTCCATGGTCCGCATCTGGCCCGCCGGCTCTCTGCCTGAGTTGCAGCACGTCGCCCACACCAATTTCTGCGACATGGGCTTCGTTTTGGACAACTCTTGCCAGCGTTTGATCGTCGTCTCTTGCCTCGACAATCTCGGCAAAGGCGCCGCCGGTCAGGCCGTTCAGAATTTCAACCACATCCTGGGTATCGAGGAGAAAACCGCACTTCAATGAAAACCGTCATCAAGTTCGCTGGTGCTTTGCTCGAAGACGAAGCCACGATCCGCTCGCTGGCGCGCCAGGTTGCGGCCCTCGCCCTCGAAGGCCACGAAATTCTCATTGTCCATGGCGGAGGCCGCGCCTTCACCGAAGCCCTCAAGCGCATGGGCATCGAAAGCAAATTTGTCTCGGGCTTGCGCGTCACCGATCGCGAGACTCGCGATGCGGCCGTCATGGTTTTCGCTGGGCTGCTGAACAAGCGCCTTGCCGCCGCTATCTCCGCCGAAGGTTATCCCGCGATTGGCATCTCTGCCGCCGACGCCCAGTGTTTTCTCGCCGAGCCTATGTCGCATGGCGAAGTCGCGGGCAGCCTGGGCTTCGTCGGCTATCTCACTGGCTTGAACAATGCCTTCATTGAATCGCTCTGGCGCGAGCGCCTCGTTCCCGTCGCTCCCTGCCTCGGCCTCGGCCCCGATAATGAGCTCTATAACATCAACGCCGACCACATGGCCGCCGCCTGCGCCGAATTTCTTGGCGCAGACCAGTTGATCTATCTCACCGACGTCGCCGGCGTTCTCGATGGCGAAAAAGTCCTCTCCGCCATCACCTGCGAAGAGAGCGAGCGCCTCGTGCAGTGCCGTGTCGTCTCCGGCGGCATGATTCTCAAGCTCGAAGCTGCCAAGCGTGCTCTTGAAGGCGGCGTTCGCCAGGTCCGTATCGTTGGCGGCACGGCGCCCGATGCGCTTCTCCTCGCCTTTCACTCGGCCGATCACGCCGCCGAAGAAAACTCGTCCGCGATTCCTGGGACTCGCGTTCTTCGCGAGTCTTTCCCCAGCGCCCAGGCGGCTCTTTCGGCGGCATGATGCGCAAGCCCAGCACAAAAAAGAAACTGAGTTCTTCTGCCCGGGCGGGGAAGAACGCGCCCTCACGCCCATCAAATGCGCATTCCATTCTGCGGGATGCGGATCAATTTCTCTTGCCTACTTACAAGCGCCAGCCCATCGTTTTCACGCACGGCCGCGGCTGCTACGTTTACGATTCGCGCGGCAAAAAATACCTCGACTTCCTGGGTGGCATCGCAGTCAACGCGCTCGGCCACGCGCATCCGCGCATCGTCAAAGTCATCCGCCGCGAATCCGCTCGAGCCATTCACCTCTCGAATCTCTACCACAACTCTTTTCAGGGACCGCTGGCTCGCAAACTCGCCCAATGGTCCGGTCTCGATCGCGTGTTTTTCTCAAATAGCGGCGCTGAAGCCGTCGAGGGCGCGCTCAAGCTCGCTCGCCTTTACGGCCGCACTCCCGCCGATGTTTCGGGTTCGCCGGCTCGCAAGCACCGCATTTTGGCGCTCGAAAATTCCTTTCACGGCCGCACTTTTGGCGCCGTGAGCGTTACTGCCACGGAAAAATATCGTCTGCCGTTCGCTCCGCTCGTCCCGGGTGTCGAGTTTGTCCGCTTCAACGACGTCACGGATCTCGAATCCAAGTTCGACGACACCGTTTGCGCCATCCTCCTCGAAACCATTCAGGGCGAAGGCGGAATCTATCCCGTCAGCGCAGATTTTTGGAATCGCGCGCGTTCGCTTGCCACAAAAAACGGAGCGCTTCTCATTGCCGACGAAATTCAGTGCGGCTTGGGTCGCACGGGCCGTTATTTCGCGTACCAGAAATTCGCCTCGAAGCCCGACGTCGTGCTGGTGGCCAAGCCGCTCGCCGCAGGTCTTCCTCTCGGCGCTGTCCTCACCTCGGAAGCAGTCGCCCAGCGGATTTCTCCCGGCTTGCATGGCACTACTTTCGGCGGTGGCCCGCTCGCCTGCGCCACCGCGCTTGAATTTCTGAATATCGTCGACGACGAAAACCTTCTCGAAAACATCCAAGCGCGCGGCGCGGAGCTGCGCGACGGCCTGGCCGCGCTCGCTGCCAAATTCGATTTCATACGCGAGATTCGTGGCGAAGGCTTGATGATTGGCATCGAGCTTTCCATCGATGGCGCTCCCTTTGTCCAGCAAGCCATGCAACGCGGCTTGCTCATCAACTGTACTCACGATTTCACGCTGCGCTTCCTCCCGCCTTTCATCGTCACACGCGCGCAAGTTCGCCAATTTCTGGGTCTGCTGGAAAAACTCTTTGCAACCACTCCGCAAAAGGCCGTTGCCTCGGAGCACGCGAAATCTGCGCCTCCGTCGCACGCCGTCCTCGCCGCGGCAAGGTGAAATAAAAAATGACTACAACCTCTCTCGTTGCACCTATTTCTTTGGCGACTGACCTGCTCACCGGAGCGGAATGGAGCCCCGGGCACACGCGCGACCTCCTCCAGCTCTCCGCGGACATCAAGGCGCGCCCCGGCCGTTATGCCTCCACGCTGACGGGAAAATTTATCGCGCTAATTTTTGAAAAGCCCTCGCTTCGCACCCGCGTCACATTCGACGTCGGCATCCAGAGTATGGGCGGCTCGGTCGTTTTCCTCGACCACACCCAAGCCTCCGCCTCTCTCGGCGCGCGCGAATCCATAGCCGATGTCGCTCGCAATCTCGACCGCTGGGTGCACGGCATCGTCGCCCGCGTCTACAAGCAACGAGTCCTCGAGGAAATGGCTGCCAGCGCCAACATCCCTGTGATCAACGCGCTTTCCGATAAATTTCATCCCTGCCAGGCGCTCGCCGATTTTTTCACCCTCGAAGAAAAATTCGGCTCGCTCCGCGGATTCAAGCTCACCTACGTCGGCGACGGAAACAACGTTTGTCATTCCCTGATCTATCTCGCCGCGCGCCTCGGTGTTCATCTGCGCATCGCCACGCCGCCTGACTATCAGCCCTTGCCCGAAGTCGTTGCGGATTCCAAACGCGTGGCCAGAGAAACGCGCGCCAAAATCGAGCTGATGACCGACCCTCGCGAAGCCGTCGTCGGCGCGCAAGGTGTCTACACCGATGCCTGGACCAGCATGGGCTTTGAAGTCCGAGGAAAATATTCGCAAGGCCGTGTTCGCGCCGTATCAGGTCAACTCCGAGCTGATGGCTCTCGCCGCGCCCGACGCCGTCTTCATGCACTGTCTTCCGGCGCACCGCGGCCTCGAAGTCACGCACGAAGTTCTCGATGGCCCGCAGTCGGTCGTTCTCGACCAATCCGAAAACCGCATGTACGTGCAGAAAGCCATCCTGCATACTTTATTCTGATGCGCAGATGCTAGCCGTCACATCGCGCCAATTTGCATTTGTAGGGGCACGGCACGCCGTGCCCGTCATTGAACTCTTGAATTTTGAACTCTTAAACTTCTTTTCAAACGAGGAACCGTGAAAACGCAATTACCAAAACCAAAAAAAGTAGTTCTCGCCTATTCCGGAGGTCTAGACACCTCCATCATCATTCCGTGGTTGAAGGAAAATTATCAGTGCGAAGTCATCGCCATGATCGGCGATGTCGGCCAGCAGGAAGATCTTGAAGCCGCGCGCAAAAAAGCCCTCGCTACCGGCGCATCGACTGTCTTCGTCGAAGATCTGCGCGAAGAATTTGTCCGCGACTACATCTGGCCGACGCTCCGCGCGGGCGCGGTCTATGAGCACACCTATCTGCTCGGCACCTCCATGGCGCGTCCCATTCTCGGCAAACGCCAAGCCGAACTCGCCCTGCAGCTCGGCGCCGACGGCCTCTCGCATGGTTGCACCGGCAAAGGTAACGACCAGGTCCGTTTCGAGCTGGCCTACAAAGCCATCGCGCCGAACGTGCAAATCATCGCCCCCTGGCGCGAGTGGGACATCGACTCCCGCGAAGACGCCATCGCCTACGCCGCAAAGCACAACATCCCCGTCGAACAGAGCAAGAAAAACATCTACAGCCGCGATCGCAACATCTGGCACCTCAGCCACGAAGGCGGCGAGCTCGAAGATCCCGCCAACTCACCGAACGACGCCATGTGGCAATGGACCGTCTCTCCGGAAAAAGCTCCGGACAAAGCCGAAGAAGTCGAAATCGGCTTTGAAGCGGGCACACCGGTAAGCGTCAACGGCGCGAAGCTCGGCCCCGTCGAACTTCTCAATACGCTGAACGAAATCGCCGCAAGACACGGCATCGGCCGCACCGACATCGTCGAAAATCGCCTCGTCGGTATGAAGTCCCGGGGCGCATACGAAACACCCGGCGGCACGCTGCTCGTCACCGCACATCGCGAACTCGAAGCGCTCACCATCGACCGCGAAACCACACACTTCCAGCAAGCGCTCTCACTCCGTTATGCAGAGTTGGTCTACTACGGCTTGTGGTTTTCTCCGCTGCGCGCCGCGCTCGATGGTTTCTTCAACGTCTCGCAGCAACGCGTCACCGGCGCCGTCGGCCTGAAACTCTGGAAAGGCACGCTCACCGTCACCAAGCGCGTCTCTCCCTTCTCGCTTTATCGCACTGACTTGGCCAGCTTCACCATGGGCCGTTACAACCCCAAGGATGCCGAAGGCTTCATAAATCTCTTCGCTCTTCCGGTTACGGTACGCCCCAAAGCAAAAGCCGAAGGCAGCAACCATTAAGTCGACCTCGTAGGGGCACGGCATGCCGTGCCCGTTCTTGGCGAGGTCCACAAATTGTGTCGCACAAAAACTAAACGCGGCGATAAATGTCCGGACTTTACAGATGACCGAACGCAAAGATGACCGCCTCTGGGGTGGACGCTTCGAGCGCGAACCAAACGCTCACTTCGACGCGTTCCAGCGCTCCTTCGCGTTCGATCGCCGCCTCTTGCCATACGAAATCGCCGTCGACGGTGCCTGGGCCAAGGCTCTCGAACCCATCGGCATCTTCACCGCCGATGAAGTTCGCCAAACCCTAGCCGCGCTCGACAAAATTTCCGATCGCGCACACACCGACCCCGCCTGGGTCGATTCTTTCGGCGCGAACGTGGAGGACGTCCACCATTTCGTCGAAAAGGCCCTCGTCGAAGAACTCGGTCCCCTCGGGTGGAAGCTCCACACCGGCCGCAGCCGCAATGAACTCGTCGCTACCGATTTTCGTCTCTTCGTCATCGGTGCCGTCGCTGAAATCCACCGTGGCTTGTCAGTACTCTTGAGCACCCTGCTCAGCCAAGCCAAGAAGAATATCTCCGTCCCCATGGCGGGCATGACGCACATGCAGCACGCCCAGCCCATCCTGCTTTCCCATTTTCTCCTCGCCCACGCCGAAGCCTTCAGCCGCGATATCACGCGCCTTCATCATGCTGCTGCCAGCGCCGATGCTTGCCCCATGGGCTCCGGTGCACTCGCTGGAAATTCTTTCGGCATCGACCGTCACGCCATTGCCCGCGAACTCGGCTTTTCCAAAATCACCGCGAACAGCCTCGACGCGGTCAGCGACCGCGATTTTGCTCTCGACTACCTCTTCGCGCTCACGGGTATCGCCACGCATCTCTCTCGCCTCGCCGAAGATTTCGTAATCTTTGCCTCGCAGGAATTCGCCTACGTGATTCTGCCCGACGAATACTCGACCGGCAGCAGCCTCATGCCACAAAAGAAAAATCCCGATTCCTGGGAACTGATCCGCGGCAAAACCGGCCGCATCACTGGCGCGCTGCTCGGCTTGCTCACCACGCTCAAAGGTCTCCCCACGAGCTATCAACGCGATTTACAGGAGGACAAGGAAGCCCTTTTCGCCGCGGACGATCAAGTCGCCGACATGCTCGATGTCGCCGCAGGTGCGCTCGTCGGAATGCAGTTCCGTGAAGACCGCCTCCGCGCCGCTGCCTCCAATCCGCTCCTCTTCGCCACCGATGCCGCGGACTACCTCGTTCACAAAGGCGTTCCCTTCCGCCAGGCTCACGATCTCATCGGCAAAGTTCTCCGCGAAGCCGAGCGCCAAGGGAAACCGTGGACGCAGCTCTCGCTCCCCGACGTCCAGAAAATTTCTCCGCTCTTCGAAAAGGACTTTCTCGCACAGCCGTCTGTCGAAGCCGCCATCGCCACGAAGACCGTCCCCGGCGGCACTGCGCCGGAAGCCGTCCGCAAGGCCATCTCCGATTTGGAAGAACGTCTCAACAAAAAAACCAGCAAAATAGGAGCCAAGCCATGAGCACGCAATCCGCAATCCTGTTGCAAAACCAAACCTCCGTCGCGGAGGAGAGGAGGTCCCTTCCGGGAGCGCCGCGCTAATCACACGGATATTCCGTTGATGAAACACGCACTGTCCGAAGCTTCTCTCCCGCGCGGCTTTCGATTCGCCGCGACCGCCTGCGGCCTGAAAAAAACCGGCGCCCTCGATCTCGCGGTCATTTCGAGCGACGTTCCGGCTTCCGCCGCCGCGGTCTTCACGCAAAATCTCGTCGTCGCCGCGCCCGTCACGATTTCCAAGGAGCATCTCCGCGCGTCCAAAGGCCGCATGCGCGCCGTCATCGTGAATTCCGGCAACGCGAATTGCGCGACGGGCCCCGCGGGTCACGCCGCAGCCCTGAAAACCGTTGCGGAAACTGCCAAGCGGCTCGGTTGTACGGCCAACGAAATCATTGTTTGTTCCACGGGCGTGATAGGCGTTCCCATGGCCGTCGATAAAATTCTGCGCTCGCTCCCGAAGCTAAGTCGCAATCGCCGCCCCTCCGCGCGCTCCTTCGCGGAGCTTTCGCTCGCCATTTGCACCACCGACACACGGCCGAAAACCGCCGGCGCTTCATTCAAAATGGCCGGCAAGAAAATTCACTTGGTCGGTTGCGCCAAAGGCGCCGGCATGATCCATCCCAATTTGGCGACGACGCTCGCGTTTGTGGTCACCGACGCCGCCATCGCTCCGCCGCTCCTGCAAAAAACTTTGCGCGATGTTTGTTCGCGCACGTTTAACTGCATCAGCATCGACGGCGACTCTTCGACGAATGACACGCTGCTCGTTTTCGCCAACGGCGCAGCGGGCGCGCCGGCCATTCGCACCGGAACCGCGGCCCATCGTGCCTTCGCCGCGGCTCTCGAAGAGGTTTGCCAATCTCTCGCGCTCCAAATCGTCGCCGATGGCGAAGGCGCGCAGCGCGTGATCGAAATCGAAGTCCGTGGCGCAAAAACCGAAGCCGCCGCGAAGAAAATCGCTGAAACCATCGCCACTTCTCCTCTCGTCAAGACCGCCTTCGCCGGCGGCGACCCCAACTGGGGCCGCGTTTTCGCCGCCGCAGGCCGTTCCGGCGTGGCCTTCGATCCCGCGCGCGTCGATATCAAAATGGCCGGCATTCCCGTTTTGCGCCGCGGCGCTCCGCTCGATTTCAACGAGCGCGCCGCCAGCAACAAACTGCTCGCGGAACACGTCCCGATTGTTCTGCACCTTCACGCCGGCACCGCTTCCGCGCGATATTGGACGTGCGACCTCACCGCGGAGTATGTTCGCATCAACGCGTCTTACCGTACTTAGTTGGTTCTCGCCGAACTTTCGCATTGAATTTTCTGAATCAGGGAGGAACGAAACCAGATGCACTCGCTTAGAACAGCCCCAGTAGCTCGGTGGTTTTTCTCTTTCGCTTTGTGGTCCGGAGTTCTCGCCCTCCTTCCGTTTCCAGCGCATTCGCAGGCCGCGCCGTCACCCACCGCGCCAACGGCTTCGCAAAGCCCGGAGCAAATCGATCAGGCATGGCAGCGCGCCAGCGCAAAATACGATGCGGCCCGCGCGGCTCTCCTCAAGGAAACGGATCGCGGCGATCACGAAGGCCCCTTCCGTCCCGATTGGGAGTCGCTCCAAAACTATCAGGCGCCGGAGTGGTATAAGGACGCCAAATTCGGCATCTTCATTCACTGGGGCGTCTATTCCGTCCCCGCATTCGGCAACGAGTGGTATCCGCGCAACATGTATCGCGAAGGTTCCGACGAATACAAACACCACATCGCCACCTACGGCCCGCAAGATAAGTTTGGCTACAAGGATTTCATCCCTATGTTCAAAGCCGGGCATTTCGATCCGGCAGCGTGGGCCCGCCTCTTCAAAGAAGCCGGCGCCAAATATGTCGTCCCCGTCGCCGAACATCACGACGGCTTCGCGATGTACGACAGCGGCCTCAGCGATTGGACCGCTGCAAAAATGGGCCCGCACCGCGACGTCATCGGCGAACTGGCAAGAGCAGTGCGCGCCGAAGGCCTCCACTTTGGCGCCTCCTCGCATCGCGTCGAGCACAATTTCTTTCTCGGCGTGGGCCGCACCATCCCGTCTGACATCAACGACCCACAGTACGCCGCATTTTACGGCCCCGCGCACACTTGGCTCGATGCCAAGGAGGGCACGCCTGTCTCCAACGACTTCACCTACGTTTCGCCCGCGTGGACTGCCGACTGGCTCGCTCGCGCCACCGAAATCGTCGAAAAATATCATCCCGACGTCATGTACTTTGATTGGTGGATTGGCCAGCCTTCCGTCCGCGCCGACCTAACCCGTTTCGCCGCCTTCTACTACAACAACGAACTAAAATTCAGCGGCCATGCCGGAGTCATTAATTACAAGGACTACGCCATGCAGGATCACAGCGGAGTCCTCGACATCGAACGCGGCCAACTGAGCGACATCCGCCCTCTCTATTGGCAGACCGACACTTCCGTCAGCAACAAGTCCTGGGGCTACATTAATAATGACACCTTCAAATCCCCGCAGTTCGTCGTCCACCAGCTCATCGACATCGTCAGCAAAAACGGCAATCTGCTCTTAAATATCGGCCCGCGCTCCGACGGCACCATCCCCGACGAAGTCCAGTCCGTCCTCCGCGATGTCGGCGCATGGCTCAATGTAAACGGCGAAGCCATCTACGGCACGCGCCCCTGGAAAATCTACGGCGAAGGCCCAACAAAAGTCACCGGCGGTTCGTTCCACGATACGGATACCGCAGCCTACACCGCCGAGGATTTTCGCTTCACGACAAAAGGCCCCACCCTCTACGCCATCGAGCTAGGCTGGCCCTCCACCGGCGAGGCCGTCATCCATTCGCTTGGCACTACCGAACTAAAAGCTAAAAAAATTACTTCGGTCGTGCTGCTTGGTTCCGGCGCCAAGCCCGCCTTCCAACAGGACGACGATGCGCTGCGCATAAAACTTCCCGCCCAGCCTCCCGGCAAGTACGCCTACGCCTTCCGTGTGGCTTTCGCCGCCTCACAACCCTAAACTTAAAATCGGCTGCCAATCCCAACTCTCCGTGTTATCATCCGTGGTAGGCAATGGTCAGTAAATACGGAAGCCGTTGTGAGACAACAACCCGACAAGCAATTCATCCTCGGTTGCCTGCAAGCCATCGCCAGGCGCGCCGGTCGCCCTCCGTCGCGTTCCGAATTCATCTCCCTCTCGGGAATCTCCGAGCACCACCTCTTCCTTTTCTTCCCCACTTGGAATGACGCGGTCAGGGCTGCGGGACTCGTCCCCCACACGCTTAACATGCGCCTCGAGGACCGCGAGATGCTCGCAGATTGGGCCTTCGTCGCCCGCAGAACGGGCAAAATCCCTGCGCGCCGCGCCTACCGGCTCCTGGGCCAATACGATCCTCGCACCTTGACGCGCCGGTTCGGCTCCTGGTCCAGGATTTCCCAGGCTTTTCGCAACTTCGCGCAGGGCAAGCCTGAATGGGCCGATGTCGTCGCGCTTCTGCCGGCTCCCGCAGCAAAGCCTTCGCCGAAACGCCAGCCAAACCCGCCGCTGCTGCGCGCCCCAAACTTAGCGCCAACACCTGTCATCCTGAGCGGAGCGAAGGATCCTGGCATGATCGCCGCGCAACCGAAAACCGTTCCGACCGCTACGATTCCTACTTCATCCTTCCTCGCACCGAACAACTCGCGCGCGCTCCGGCAGCCGCCGTCTTCCCCCAGCAAAGTTCGCTATCCGCCCTTGGATCACCGCCCAACTTATGGCCAGCCCATGGATTTTCGCGGCCTCCGCCACGAACCGGTCAACGAACAGGGCGTCGTGCTGCTCTTCGGCTTGGTCGCCAAGGAACTCGGCTACACCGTCGAAGCCGTGCAATCCGGCTTCCCCGACTGCGAAGCCAAGCGCCAGATCGGTCCCGAGCGCTGGCAGCGCGTCCACCTCGAATTCGAATTTGAAAGCCGCAATTTCCGCGATCATGGCCACCCCATCGCCGGCTGCGACGTCATCGTCTGCTGGCGCCACAACTGGCCCGACTGCCCTCCGCACCTCGAAATCCTCGAACTCTCCTCCCTCATCAACTCCCTCCCCGCCTCCGCAGCCTAATCCACCCGCCCACTCCGGCCAACTTTCTCCACCCGCCTTCTCCGACCAACTCTCTCCACCCGCCCTCTCTGACGAACCCTCCCCCTCCGTTGTCATCCTGAGCGCAGCGAAGGATCCCGGCTTGCTCGCGCCCTCAAGCTGCTTCTCGGGTTTTGCCGTAGCGACGCCCTTCAGGGCGTCATCTTCGGGCCTTGCCAGAAGCCATAAAGCAAGGCATAATCAGAACGTAAGGAATATTGCCGACAGTAAGGAATCAGCGATGGAGCATTCCACAGTAACCACTAAAGGACAGACGACCATTCCCGGAAAGGTTCGCAAGGCGCTGCGTATCAAGCCTGGCGATAGGCTCGAATACGCGGTGGAAGGCGACCTTGCCACGATTCGCGTGCACCCAGGCACCCGTTCGCTCAAGGGCTCGCTTTCCAGCGATAAGGGCAAAGGGATGACCTTCGCTCAAATCCGCGAGGCGGCGGCCAAAGCGGCTCGCAAGCGTGAGAACGGTCGGTGAGTAAACGGAGGCTCATCGACACCAACCTGATCGTCCGTTATCTGGTCCAGGACCATGAAAAACACGCCAAAGCCGCGGAAAAACTTTTCGAAGCCTGCGACCGGGGCGAACTCGTCATTGTCGTGTTGCCCGCGGTTCTGGCGGAGTGCGTGTTCGTCTTGGATTCCTTCTATCGCCGCCCGCGCGCGGATATTTCCTCGGCGCTGGGTACTCTCATTTCCAGCCCTGGCGTTGAGATCAACGATGCTGCAATTCACCTGGACGCACTGCAGCGCTATCGGCAAACCAAAATCCATTTCGTCGACTGCCTCATCGCCGCAACCGCCGCGGCCCAAAACACCCCCGTCGCTACCTTTGACCAGGATTTTCGAAAGTTTGCCGGCATCCGCGTCGAAAACCAGTAGGCCCGCTCTGGCAGCACAGTTGGACGCGAGTTGCGCGCTGATTCACCGGCTGCTCCCCTCACCTCGAGAATACTGCGCCACATCCAGAGGGCTGGTAGTGTAAGAGCGTCCCGTCCGTGCCCTGGGTTGGTACCGAGGGGTGTTCACTCGTTCGCAAATTATCTAAACTAAGCAGCAAAACACCTGCCGGTGGCTTTGGTATACTATATAGTTCCGAATTGAGAGCGGCACCACTGCTGCCGGGGGCTCAAGCCCCACCGTAACACCTCAAGACCGCGGGGCATCATAAGCGCAGAGGAGAAGGCTAACAGTGATACGAATCCCGCAGGACCATCTAACGGGCCTGACGAAACTCGCCCTTCTGCCTGACGAACTTGCCTCAGACTTGCGCGATGCCATCGCTCAGGCCGTGGAGAAAAAGAAGAGCAGCGACATCTCTGCTGAGGACATTGGGACGATCGGGGTCCTGTCTTCGTCAGAGGTAGATAGCATAGTAGATGCGGTTGTTGGGTTGAACCACGCGAAGGCCTATTACGAGCTCTCGGTAGACCAGTTCGTGGAGGATGTGTCTGAGGCGATCCGAGAATCGCCGGAGAAACTTACGGATGACGTAATTGCGGGACTTGAGCGACGCGTACGCGAGTTTCTCTCGATAGGACAGCTGGTTCAGTATGCGAAAACAAATGTGCTCAGGTACGATCACGAACGCACCGTTCACAATTTGCGGATTCTGACTGACATACGCCCAGTCTTCGGGGCGAGCGTTGAAGAGGCACCGCAAATCGGAGTGATCACGCACACGCTGAAGATTGGCTACCATCAGACTCCCCAGCGACATGATGAGTCTTTCTTTACGATGGATGAGAGCGATTTGCAGGAACTTAAGAGAGCAGTCGAGCGCGCCGAGGTGAAAGCTAAGAGCATCCGCAAGGCACTAGCCGACTCACGAATGAGAATTGTTGACCAGGATTAGGAGGACTATCTTGGCAGACGCTCAATTGAAGCTATCCCAGTGGCTACCGCGCACCGGAAGGGCAAAATCAGCCGTCCGCTGTGCAGAAACTTACTTCGATCCTCCAAATTATCCGGCGAGAGCCGGAAGCTTCGGACTTCGCTGGAGAACAATCGTACCTGAGCGAGAGTGCATCATACTGCCCGTCAAGCTTGTAATGCCCGCCAAAGTGCGGGCGCCTCAAGCTTCGCCGCCGACAGGTGCGACTGCCGAGTACGTCCAAACGGTCAACCGCCTCATTGATCTGCTACAGCTTCCGAACGGCTGGAACTCGTACAATGCGAGACCCATCAGCCGCGACAACGTGATGTTCGCAGTAAATCTACTGGGGCGGGTGATGCGAAAGGGCACACCGGCGCCAAATGTCGTGCCAAAGGTTCGCGGGGGAGTGCAGTTGGAGTGGCACACAAAGGGTATCAATATCGAAATAGACATCGACTCTCCAAATAAGATATGCTTCTTCGCAGAAGAACTTCGCAATGGGCAAAACTCATTCGAGGAAGAAAATCCGGAAGCCGGTGAGCGCGGTTTGACCACCTGGATTGCACGCCTCTCGGCTTGATACAACAGTTCTCTAACTATGTCGTTCTGCACGGACAACTTCCCCGACGATCCATCAATCGAAGCTGAAACTAGTCTTTTTCGCAGGATCCCACCGCCACATTGTGTTTGGGACAATAACGAGCAACGTTATCGCCCGAGCTCCGCAGCGTTTGAAGACGATAAAGACGGTGATCCAATGTCGGTATGCCTCTCCTCGGTGCTCGCCACCGAAGGTCGAGAAGCCGCCAGCGTGCTGATTGGGCATGAAGGATATTCACTTGCCGCGATTACCGCGGGTTTCGCGCGCGCGAACGCCCAAACTGTACATCCCCAACCTTTACCGGAAGAGTCGTCCCACACCCTCGTATGTGGTGAAAAACGCCGGGGCGGCAACAACGCTCCGAAGAGAAAATTTGCCAAGACGGCTACCTGGGTAATTTTGAATCCGCCCAATGCGGTGGCTGCTGCGCCGCAGGTTGCGGGAGATTAAGAGGAAATTACCCGTCCGCGCTAGGTTGAAGTTGTCCGAGATGGTCCGCCGCCAGCGAAGGAGAGTTCTATCATCTAGTGACTCTGGAAAGCCGGGTGCCGCCTCCCTGCGCTTTTCGAGGTGCAGGTTTTAACTCTCTTCTAACTTCCAACCTCCAACTTCTAACCTCTGCCTTAATCCCACTTCCAATCCGCGAACTGCTCCCTCAGTGCAACCTTCTTAAACTTCCCCACCGAAGTCCGCGGCAGCGCCTCCACAAAAACAAACGCATCCGGTAGCTGCCATTTGGCGAACGTCTCGGCCAAGAATGCCCGCAACTCTTCAGGCGTTGCTTTCGCCCCTTCCTTCAACACGACCGCAGCCACCGGCCTCTCTTGCCATTTCGGATGCGGCACGCCCACAACTGCCGCTTCCTTCACCGCCGGATGCCCCATCAATTTATTTTCCAGGTCTACCGAGCTGATCCATTCTCCGCCCGATTTCACCAAATCCTTCGCCCGGTCCACAATCTTGATAAACCCTTCCTCATCCATCGTCGCGATATCGCCTGTCTTGAACCACCCATCTTCCGTCCACCGGTGCCCCTGATCCGGCGATTTGTAGTAGCTCCCCGCCACCCACGGCCCGCGCACCTCCAGTTCTCCCGGCGTTTCTCCATCGCGCGGCGCCTCTATAGACTTGCCTTCCAATCCCTCCGGCCGCATCACCCGCAATTCGATAAACGGCGTGGGCCAGCCCTGCTTCGTCCGCACTTCATATTGTTGGTCCGCAGTCCAGTCCTTCATGTGCCGTTTCAGTTTTCCCACGGTAGCAAGCGGCGTTGTCTCCGTCATTCCCCAGAGATGCAAAATGTGCAGCCCGTGCTTATCGAGCGCGCGCATCAGCCGCTCTGGCGGAGCCGAACCTCCAATCACAATCCGAACAGGCCCGGAAAATTTCCAACGCCCTGGATTTTTCTCTAGAGCGGCCAGCACCCCGAGCCACACCGTGGGCACACCGCAGGCAATAGTCACTTGCTCCTGCGCGATTAGGTCCAGCACGCTTTCTGGATCGACATTCGGCCCCGGCAGAATCAACCGCGCCCCAGCCATCGCGCACGAATAAGGCAGGCCCCACGCGTTTGCATGAAACATCGGAGCCACGGGCAGGACAGTATCGTGGTGGCCCACCGCGAAAGAATCTACTCCCAGCTCGGCAAACGTATGCAGCACCAGTGCGCGATGCGAATAAACAACGCCTTTCGAATTGCCCGTCGTCCCGGACGTAAAGCACATCGCCGCCCCGTCATTTTCCTCCATCACCGGATAACAAAAATCGTCGCTTGCTTCCGCAAGAAGCTCCTCATAGTTCAAGAACTCCTCCGGGAAGCTGCCCCCGCCGTAAGGCACCACAATCACGCGTTCGAACGACACGCTATCGCGGAATTTCTCAAGCGTCGGCAGCAGCACATCATCAATCAGCAGAAACCGGTCCTCCGCGTGGTTAACAATCGCCGCGAGCTCATGCGGATGCAGCCGCAGATTCAGCGTATGTAGGATTCCCCTCGCGCACGGCACACCGAAGAATGCTTCCAGATGCCCCGAGTGGTTCCACATCATCGACGCGACCCGATCTCCCGGTCGCAAACTCATTCTCGTCAGCGCGTCCGCAAGCCGCCGCGCCCGCCGGTAAAAATCCCCATACGTCGTTCGAACGACCGATCGGTCCGGCCTTCGAGATACAATCTCGACCCGATGGAATAGCTTCCCCGCCCGCTCCAGTATCACGGGCAGCGTCAGAGGAAAATCCATCATCGTTCCACGCATTCAGTTATTCCTTTCAAGGGTCTCGCCAGCCAATTTGGCGGCATCCTATCACCTTTCGACAACCCGGGGTTCAAGCCCAGGGCACACCGCCCCCCAACACCAGTGCGACGCCGCTCACTGTGACTTGTTTGCCCAGAACCCGCCCATTGACGCCAGACTCTTTCCCATTGCAAAAGGGGTTAATTTTCGAGAGTATGCCTCTGACCGCTGAAGTGCCGGTCTCGCGCCCGCGGTGCCTCGATTCTCCCGGCTCCCCGTGTACGGTCGCTGTCCTTCAGCGCGCTCCGCGACTCTTACTTGGGTTCCGGGCAGAAGGAGTGGGCAGGTGAAGAAGCTCTACATCGGCAATCTTCCGTTTTCCGCGACGGAAGAGCAGCTTCAGGAATGGTTCGCGCAAGTCGGCGTTACTCCCTCGGGCGTCAATCTCATTCGTGACCGTTTCACAGGGCAGTCCCGCGGTTTTGCCTTCGTCGAAGTTCAAAGCGACGAAGATGCGGATCGCGCTATCAATTCCCTGAACGGCCAAAATTTCGGCGGGCGGAACCTGGTCGTCAATGAAGCTCGGCCGCAAGCCGAGCGCGGAAGCGGTGGTGGCGGCGGTCGGGCTGGTGGCGGGGGTGGTTACGGCGGCGGTCGCGGCGGCCATGGTAGTGGCGGCGGTGGACGGAGCGGGGGGCACGGTGGTGGTGGCGGCGGTCGGGGTGGAGACCGTGGCGATCGCGGCAACCGCTGGTAAAGAGTTGTGCTTAATTAAATCTACTGATTTGCAAATGGCGCGCGGATAACTTGACGCCGCTTGGAATCTCCCCAAAATTTCTCTGAGTTAGGCGTGTGTCCGTTCGCTTGTTTTTTCTTCTGCAATATTCCGTCCGTAAATCCGTCTAGTAGAGCAGGGAGCGCTGCGTCCTGCTCGCCGCCGGGATTCGCGAGTGCCAGTTTCGCTCGGCTCAGTTCTGCACCAGCCGGAAAAGGGACTGCCGGGCGAACGCGGCTTCGCGCTTGTGTAAGTTTACCATTGCGTGTAGTATACCGAGAATAAAGAGAGTCCCCCCGGCCCGCTTTTCGCGAACCAGCCCTGCTCGCGGATGGGAGTATCGTTTGCGAAACATTTCACCCGGTAACGTGTTTGAAACAATAGGCAAGGAAAATGGCGCACCCTGCCGAATGTGCAGTATCTTGAGCGCCTGGCGGCCCACCTCCCCAGGGAGAGATGTTTGGCAACGAGGGGCCGCGGATGAGTGTTACCATGCCCGACGATTTCGAGACGAACCTTCTGACCGCTCCGTGCATCCAATCGGAGACTGAGGACGTATCAAAGATCACGATGACCACGTGGCACAAACGCGATTGGCAGCAATTTTACGAACTGGCGCGCCGCCCCTGGCAGCGCCACCGCCCGCCTCGGCCCGTGTATCCCACGGGCCTGAATCGCGTTCTGCCCGCGCAAGGTTTCAGCTTGTCCGAACTCGATGACGCGGGCGTCGATCTCGATCTCGCCGAGCGCCTCGGCCTTCCCGTCGACGCTGGCCGCATCGGCGCGTACGGCCCGAATGTCACTGTCTTGCGCGATTTCGTTCGCTCCTCGCGCCAGCCTCGCTAATCGTATTTTGCCAACGTATTTTTCCCGGCACGCGGCCGCGCGCACAACCACAATCATTTCGACTGAAGAATCGAAATCCGAAGTGGAGAACTCGTTTTCTTGAGCCTCGCTAAATATAGAGGCGTGCGAGCTACTGAGAAAAGCGGCAGCAGAGCTGCCGCACTCCAAATCGCTTCTTCGCAATATTATGCGGGGCTTAATAGTTCTTCGCTCCGTTCCACGCGGCTCCGCGCTACAATGCCGCGTCGTGCCCGCACAGGAGTGCACCTCCATGAAACGCTTCGCCCGTCTGGCATCAATTCCGCTCATCGCTCTACTTACTTTCCTCGGATTGTTCGCTCTCTTTTCCGCAAACGCGGCAACACCCGATTACTCCATTCAAGCTATCCGCTACGCCTCCGCCGAAGATCAAGTTTCTGGGCTCGTCATGGGCGCTCCCAAAGGCGAAAAAATTGAGATCGCCATGGTCATTTGGCTGGTCCGCGGCGGCGGTCACAACATTCTTTTCGACAGCGGCTATCACCGCGATACTTTCCTCAAATATTTCCCATCGACCGGCTACATTCGCCCGGACGAAGCCGTCAAGCTCGCGGGCGTCCAGCCCGATGAAATCACGGATATCGTCATCAGCCACGCGCACTGGGATCATCTCGGCGGCATCGATCTTTTTCCGAAAGCCAAGGTGTGGATTCAAAAAGAAGAGTATCGCTACTACACTGGGCCAGCCTGGCAGCCCGGCGGCGATCATGGGGGCATCGATCCCGAAGACGTCCAGCAACTCGTCAAGCTCAACACCGAAGGCCGCGTCCGGCTCGTCGATGGCGACGACGTCGAAATTTTCCCCGGCATCCGCGCTTACACCGGCGGCCACCACACCTACGCTTCGCAGTATCTTCTCGTCGAAGGCAATCCTCCCTTCGTCCTCGCCTCGGACAATTGCTATCTTTATCGCAACCTCGCCGAACACAAAGCCAGCGCTACGTTCACCGACGCCGATCACGCCGCCAACATCAAAAATCAGGAGCGCATGATTCAGCTTGCCGGCGGCAATCCCGACCGCGTGATCCCCGGCCACGATGCGGCTCAATTCCAGAAATATCCCACCACCGGCCGCATCGCGAAAATCAAATAGTCTCCGTGGCGCTGATAGCGAATCGTGATTTGGAGCGAAGCGAGACCGCTGCGCCTCCGCGCTTTGCGTGCAAGGGCAAATCGCTCCCCGCTTTTTTTCCACAATCATGCACATTTTTGCACAGACATTTTCCCCGATTTTCGTTGACGCCCAAACCAACTAAGTTTATCTTCCGCTCCAGATTGAACCGGAAGCATAAAGACTTTACGGTTCGGTTCAGACCTCGCGATTCCTTAACCGTTGTCGCGATTCTGATCGGAACCGGGAAGTTCAAAGGCTTCCCCGTTCAGCCGAAGCGAAGCGAAAGCTTAACGGCGATTGCGGCGTGAGGCTGGACTAGGGAGTTCTGGGACGCAAGGGTTCAGCGAAGCGTTGCAGCAGCTTAACGGCGGTTGCAGCCCGGCACGGAATCCGAAATCTCAGAGGCTTGGCGGTTCGGTTTAGAGGTTGCAATCGCTTCACGGCGATTGCAGCGTTAGACCGAATCGAAAAGCTCGTGGGCGTCGCGGTTCGGCGCAAAGCTTGCAGCGGCTTAACCGCCGAGGCAATCTTCAACCGGGTCCGACAGCTCGTAGGCAGTACGCATCAGTTTGGAAGACGCGATTAGCCGCAAGGCAGTCGAGTCCCCGATTGACTCGGAAGCCTGTACTTTACGGCTCGATTTAGAGGGCGCAACAAGCTTAACGGCCTGTTGCGCCCTCAGCTTTTTGTCCCCGGCTTTCGCGCTTGGCACGCGCCGCCAAATATTTCCCTCTAGCTTTGATTCGCCGCTCCTCGCCGTTTTGGTGGAGAGACAGGCTCTTCATTCGGCGAGGCCTTCCTCTCTTCCGTTCCTGCCTCATCTCCTTAACGGGCCTCAAGGGCCACTAAACGTTGATGCGATTTGCAGGGAGCCCTGAGGCAGTGGAAAGGAAGCTAAAATACGCACACTTGAAAAACCGAATGCCAAGGCTGCGGCACCTGCAAGCTACGGAGCTGCCGCACGCTCGACAATGCCGCGTGGTATAATTGCTTTGTGGGCGTGGTTATCAAAAATCCCGACATTCTCGGCGGAACTCCCGTCTTTCGCGGAACCCGCGTGCCCATCCAAACCCTCTTCGACTATCTCGAAGGAGGCGAAACACTGGAAGACTTCCTGGAGGGGTTCCCCACTGTCTCGCGGGAATCAGCCGTTGCCGCTCTCGAAGCAGCAAAACACCTCTTGCTCGCGCGCCCCTAGACGCCACTAAACATTGGCGCGATTCACAGAGAGTCTTGAGGCAATGCAGAGGAAGTCAAAACACGCACCCTTGAAAAACCAAGTGCCAAGGCCGCGGCGCCTAAGTTAAGGAGCTGCCACCCGCCTTTCCCGCGCGCTAGCCCGCCTCGTCTCCCTCGACTCCGGCAAGCTCCGCCCCTCCCTGGCTTAGTTCTTGTAGGGCCGCAGCATGCTCCGCCCCAGCTTGGCTAGCAATTGTACAGCATGCTTCAGCGCGTCCCCGCGGCCAGCGGTATGCGGACGTAATAATCTATCTTGCATAAGATAGCCAGCGTCCCGCGCCATCGCGAAATAAAAGAGGGACGGTTCAGCCACCTGTAAACAACCGGAGATTCCGCGGCCATAACGCCGCAACCGGCGTCCCCGAGCTTCCTTCGGGCTTCCAATTTCTTCACGCGTTTCTGCCCGGAGATCTCCATCAAACGCAATTTTTGCCGTGCTCGCTAGTTATGCTTTAGACTTCGTTGGGCATAGCCTTTGCATCGCGAGGGGGTATGATGTTTTGCTCGTTGGAAGACTTAGTTACGGAAAGCGACGTTGAGCAGAAATTGGTGTGGCCGTTGCTTACGACGCCAGCGCCCAACGGGTTGGGCCTGGTTGCCGCAGACCTTCTGACAAAATCGAACATTCGACGGCTTGAGATTAATAAGGGTACAAGCAGAAAGCTCTACTATCCTGACTACATGGTGGTTCTCGCCGGTTTACCGGTTGTGGTGGTAGAAGCAAAGGCCCCTGGTGAAGATGTCGAAAACGGCTTAACCGAAGCGCGACTTTATGGCACCGAAATCAACGCCCTTTTCCCTTCGGGTCTTAATCCATGCAGCCGGGTGATCGCCTGCAATGGCCATAAGCTCCTATCGGCTCCCGTGGATACCGCGGAGCCCGACATAGAGCTCGATTTCGGCGACATTTCTGCAGGAAGCAGCCTGTTTGCAAAACTCGTTGACGCTTGCCGTCGAACAGCTGTTCAGGAATACGCCGACGAGATTCGGAAGCGCTTCCGCAAAGCACAATATCGTCGGGCAGTTAGCTTCATCGGCGGCCCGGCGTTTCAAAATGAGGAGCTGGCGCCCAATACTTTCGGGGCCACAATCGTCGGTGACTATGGACACGTTTTCAACCCGAGAACGAGGGAAGATCGTGGCCTTATCGTTAGGGAAGCGTACGTTCCTTCATTACGCCGACAGAGGTACCTAGAACCGATTGACCGACTGATTCGAAGTGCCGTAATACCCGCGACAGCCAAACTGCCTACGCTCGAAGACACGAGCGAACCTGCCGAGTTGAATGCTGTACTTCGCGAGCGGCGCAACCTCGAGAATCAAGTGCTTCTTCTTGTTGGCAGCGTCGGCTCCGGGAAGTCTACGTTTATCGACTACGTTAGCTTAGTGGCCCTGCCACAGGAGCTCCGCGATAGGACTTTATGGGCCCGCATAAATCTCAACGAGGCTCCGCTCGCGCCAGATGTGGCCTATCGCTGGATTTCCAGAGCCATTAAGGATGAGCTGAAGGCGGCGGTTCCAACCCATGACGTCGACGCATTGGAAGTTCTCGAGAAGATTTTTATGCCTGAGTTAAACACATTGCGGCGCGGGGCCCTCAAGCTACTCGATCCTAAGTCTATCGAATATAGTACCCGCCTCGCCGACGAGCTTCTCAAATTACAGCGGGACGACACTGCTTTCGCTAAATGCCTCGCTAGGTACTTGTGCGCGGGACCGGGAAGGCTCTTAGCAATCGTGTTGGATAACTGTGACAAACGCACGCGCGACGAGCAACTGACAATGTTTCAGGTGGCTCAGTGGGTACGAACGGAGTTCAGATGCCTCGTCGTGCTTCCGCTACGCGATGTGACCTTCGACCGACACCGGCACGAACCCCCACTAGATACGGCGATCAAGGGGCTCGTTTTCCGAATCGAACCGCCTCCGTTCATTGAGGTCTTACAGGCCCGAGTCCGGCTTGCATTGAAGGAGATGGAGGCCACAGCCAAAACGGCACCCAAGCTCTCTTATGTTTTGCCGAATGGAATGCAGGTCTCATATCCGGCGTCGGATCAGTCGTTATATCTGGCCAGCATTTTGAGGTCTTTATACGCCCACGATCGATTTGTGCGGCGGGTTATGACAGGACTTGCGGGCAGGGACGTGCGACGAGCACTCGACATATTCTTAGATTTCTGCATTAGCGGCCATATCGGAGAAGACGAAATTTATAAAATCCGGTTCTTTGAGGGTAAGTACGTCCTTCCTTTGTCGGTCGTTGCGCGCGTCCTACTTCGGATGCAGCGACGCTACTATGACGGCGACAGGGCGTATGTAAAGAATCTGGTCCAGTGCAACGGCGATGACGCTTTGCCTGACCATTTTGTAAGGCTCGCAATCCTCCACTGGCTTGAGCGTCGCCACACTGTCCAAGGTCCGGCTGGAGTACCCGGCTTCCACCGCGTTGAGGACTTATTACGAGATCTGATCCAACTTGGGCACGATGCAAATAGGTCGCGTTCAGACCTGGTGTACCTCGTTCGCGAGGGATGCGCGATTGCGGAGCATCAGCGCACGGATGAGATCCGCGACGGTGACCTCGTCAAGATCACTGCGTCTGGATTGGTCCATCTTCAATTGATGGCCAACCCCGAGTACCTGGCCGCCTGCGCGGAAGACACTTTGCTTTCGGATTTGCAACTCGCGCGGCGAATCGCAGACAGAATCACGGCCAAAGGGCTTATAGGCCAATTCTCGCGAATGACGGCGGCGCAAAATGTTCGGGAGCTGGTTGAATATTTGAAGGAGCGCGCGCAGGAAAAAATCGCAGCGCCCGAGGTCTACCTAGACGATGCGGGTGCGTTGGGCCTGAATACACTTCGTGAGGCAGAAGCGGCTGTTGGTGCTATAGAGGTTGAGTTCTCGAAGCGCCTTTATGTTGGCAACCTCCCTCCTTCGACCACGAACGAAGAATTGCGGGCGGCCTTTGGCAACGCCGGACTTACGATTGGAGAGATTGTGACCGCACCTAGGCCGTCCACTAGCTCGGCTCGTTGATTCGCATTTGTCGATATGATAGACGGCAGAAACGCTCTGGAAGCGGTCGACTCGCGAAACGTAACGCTTAAGGGTAGACGGCTGATGGTCAATGAAGCTCACAGTCTGAGAGCTCAGGTCGAACGGCCGAGGTATGGTCGAACTCCGAGTGTTGACAACACGGAGCGGTTGTATTTGGCGGGACTTCCCCTTTCAACGACTGAAGATAGCGTTCGCAGCCTTTTCCAAAACCACGGGCTCAATCCTGTCGAGATCTATTTACCAAAAGATCTACAAAATGGGCGACCGAGAGGTTTCGGGTTTGCGAGGATGGGTTCTCAATCCGAGGCGGCGCAAGCAATCGGAGCCTTGAATGGGAGCCTTGTAGAGGGGAAAAGCATCACGGTTCGGGCAGACCGAAAGGGTCGGGCGGGTGGCGCATCCTTAAAAGGCTGAGACGTCTCCGGGTGGCCTACCCCTTGCGATTTTGTTTTTCTGCAAAGGGTGGGCAATTCTTTGCGCCCCGTGGCGCCTTTATATCAGCTTCAGTTCCGGAAAATCCCGCGCATAGCGCCTGGGATCGAGCGTCATAAATCGATCCGCCTGCGCCAGGGCATGTGCTCCAATAAGGAAATCCGCCAGCAGACGCTTCGCTCCCTGACCCGCAGACCTTCGCCGCCGTTTTGCATAACGTGCGAAGCGGCGGCCGGCCTCAACCCAAGCGGGCTGTTCCATCGCAAAGTCCACCGTTATGCCCGTGTCGGCGAGAAAGTCGTTCACGAAGGCTTCCGTAGCTTTCGGATGGGCCAGCAGTTCGGCGTACACCGGCCCGCTGACGACGAGGCCTCCCTCGGTCTTCGCATTGCCAAGATTCCTTGCGATGTCCGAAGCAGACGGTTCCTTGGACCACAGGGCGGAGAGAACATTGGTGTCGATGGCTGTTCTCATCGCTGCTCAACTTTCTTCGTCACGCAACGCGCGTACCCACGCGTTCGCCTCATGGATGCTGGAGAAGGCGGGAAGCGCCCCGACATACTTCAGAAAAGGATTCTCGGGCGCGCGGGCAGGGCGAATTGTGGTTCGATCCTTCTCGACGACAAATTCCACGCGGTCTCCCTCTTTAAGTCCAAGGCGCTTGCGAACTTCGAGAGGAACGGTGATCTGACCCTTGCTGCTGATTGTGCTGGAGCGTGCCATCTTTACTTTCCTCCTTTACAGTAAGGATAGCATGTTTTACATGATTGAAGAGAACGGAGAGCTCGAACATGAAGCCTAAGGAACCCAGCCGCACAGCCCTGATGATCGCGCGACAACGAGCTGCTCATCAGGTGCTGGATCATGGTGCAATTCTCGATGACCCATTTGCCATGAAGATTCTGGGTGAAGACGAAAAGGACGTGCTGCAATTTGCGAACGGGCACCCCTTGGGCAGCATCGGACGTCTGATCACCGCCGCGCGAAGCCGAATTGCGGAAGATGCTTTGGCAAGAGCTGTCGAAAGAGGGGTTCGGCAGATCGTTATCCTGGGCGCCGGACTCGACACTTTCGCTCTCCGGAATCCCCATGGCGCACGACAGATTCGTATCTATGAGGTGGACCACCCCGCGACGCAGGAATGGAAACGACAGCGCTTGGCGGAAGCGCAAATCGCACTTCCGCCATGGCTTAATTTCGTGCCAGGGGATTTCGAGCGGGACGATGTGGGAGAGAAGCTCGCCGCCGCAGGCTTTCAGCAGAACTCGCCCGCGTTTTTCACTTGGCTCGGGGTGGTGCCCTATCTGACAGAGGACGCTATCGGCCGCACTCTGGACTACATGTCGTCCATTCGGAATTCGGAGGTGGTGTTCGACTACATGGAACCCGAGGCATTCTCCGAAGAACTAAGGCAATTAGAAAATGAGCGGACCGAACAGCTTAAGAAAATGGATGAGCGTTCGTTGAGCCGTTTCGAGCCGGGTGGCATGGCAGCGATTCTTCGCTCGCACGGATTTTGTACCATCGAAGACCTCGATTTTCAGGAGATCGCGTCCAGGTTCGGCCGGGCCGTGCAAGGACTCGCGCCCGGACAGCTTGGTGTTCATGTTGTCCACGCTAGGCACTAATTTTGTTGCGCCTCCAACTTTTTCCGCCCGGCTCCCGCCGGTCTCCTTCCTCGTCCACAGCCCCCTGGTTACCTACTCCATCCTCACGAATCATTATTCACCACTAGCCATTAACCCCCGCCTTGTTGTAGTCTCTTTCTATGCAAATCGGACAACGCCTCAAAACGCTTCGCGAAGAAAAACACTTCAGCCAGGGCGACATCGAGAAAGCCACCGGCCTTCTCCGTTGCTACGTCTCCCGCGTGGAAAACGGCCACACGGTCCCCACTGTCGAGACTCTCGAAAAGTGGGCGCGCGCTCTCGATATGCCTCTCTACAAAGTCATGTACGAAGGCTCCGAACCTCCCAAGCCGCGCAAGCTCGTCTCCGACGACGACAAAGGCCTCTGGGGCTACTCCAAAAAAGAAGCCTCCGAACTCAGTCAGCTCCAGCGCCACCTCGCCAAAATGGATCCCAAGCAGCGCACTCTGCTGCTTGGCTTCGCCGCCCGCCTGGCTCGCCACGCCGCCAAATAATAACCCGCGCTCATTTCGAAAGCAGCAGGCCGAGACTTTTTTTCACGTTCGCTCTTGCGATCGAAGATTCGAACCCCATCGGAACGTATCGGCCTGCGGATAGAGAACAGCTACCCCATCGCACCCATTTTGTGCGATGAAATCTCCCTTGATCCTTCTTTCCACCCTTCCATGACGCTTGCCTTTGCACTCGGGATTGCGTATCGTCGAAATCACTGGAAATTCAATGAATCTCGAGCGCCTCAATCGAATCACGGTCGAACCCGACAAGTGCGGAGGCCGCCCTTGTATTCGCGGCCAGCGCATTCGCGTCACGGATGTGCTCGAACTGTTGGCGGCGGGAGCCTCCTTCGAGGAGATCCTGAAGGATTATCCTTTTCTAGAGCGTGAAGACATCCTTGCCGCCCTCGACTACGCAGCCCATCAGACGGACCACGCCATACTTCCGACGTCGTGAAATTTATCGTTGATAACCAGTTGCCGCTCGCTCTCGCCGAACACCTCCGCGATCGCGGATTCGATTGCCAGCACGTCCTTGAGGCCGGCTTGGGTGACGCTGCAGACAGCGTCATTTGCCGCCACGCCGAGTTTCAAGACCGCATCATCATTAGCAAAGATGAAGACTTCTTTTACCTCGCCAAGCAACGCCACGCCAAAATCAAAATCATCTGGGTCCGCCTTGGCAACTGTCGTACTTCAGCGCTTCTCGCAGCATTCGACCGTTCCTGGCCAAGGATCGAGTCCTGCCTCAAGGCTGGCGACCGCATTATTGAAATTCGCTAAAATCTTTTCCGACAACCGGAGAGTCAGAGCGCGAAGAAGGAACTCCCACCTTTTCAAAAACCAAACCCGAAAAAGTGGGCCACCCCCGAACATTTTTTCACACGTTCCGAACGGGACGTTTCTGGGTTCTGGCCAGGGCGTCTAATGCCTAGAAAATCGAGGAGCCACACACCTCCGCGTTGCCCGCAGGTTCTTCCTCTTCTTTTTGTTATCGCTTACTGGCCATTTCTTAAGATCCGCTTTTCCTCGGGAGAAAACTGGCGGTAGGCGCCGGTTTCGATTTCGCGCTCGCGAGCAAAGGGCGGCATCTCGCGCAATCTCTGCAACGCTTTTTGCACTTCCGGCCGAAGCGGCGCATTCGTTTGCGGGGCCGGGCGTTCTGTGGTGGCCCGTTCCGCGGTGAAATGTGACGGGATCGAACCAGCCGTTCGGTAATTGCCCGGCGTCGCGCTCATCCTGTCAACGGAGAGAACTGGCCCGCTCGGCGCAGCTCCCGCGACATCGCTGTTTGCGTGGTTTGTGTTCGCTCCGCCTCCTGGTACCGGGGGTCTCCAGGATCTTGCCGGTCCGTTCTGATTGGGCGCGGGCCGCGCGTTGGGATCTGCGGGCGGAGGATCGTCGTTCCCGTTATCAGGATCCGGATAGTCCGGGGGATAGTCAGCAGGACCGTAGTCCGGGTAATCATAATTGGGGTAAGGCGCGTAATACCACGGGCTGTAGTAGGAACCGTAGTAGCCATAGGGATATCCCCAACCCCAATACGGCCACCCATAGCCAAATCCCCAGCCGCCGCCCCATCCATAACCGTATCCAGGCCCCCAATTCCTTCCGCCCCAGCCGTAGCCGCGACCGCCCCAACCGTGACCGCCCCGACCTCTGAAATTGCCGCCGCGAACTCCGCCGAAGCTGCGTGCGCCGCCGAACCCAGCGCGGCCTCCCCCATGGAAACTTCCACCACCGCGGAACGCTCCTCCGCCTCCTCCATGAAATCCTCCGCCTCCTCCATGAAATCCTCCGCCTCCTCCATGAAATCCTCCGCCTCCGCCGTGGAATCCTCCACCACCACCGTGGCCTCCACGTTGGGCGAGGACGGAATGCGGCCACAAACTGAGCGCAATCATCGCAACAAACGCAAAAACGATTCGAAATAAGATAGCTTTTTTCATAGCACTACCCTCGGTTCCAAGTCCCTTCAATCCTTAGATGACAGATTCTCTTCTAAGGCTTCCAAAGCGGCATTCTACACCCGTGCGACGTGCGGCGCCCGTCTGCCCCCTGTCAGCACGCTACGTTGGTCTTCACCTCCCAATGAGGTAAAATAGGGGATTAGAACAGCCCTGATGGCCACACCGTTCAACATCATCTCCAACCAGGCGCCCATTCCGGTGCCAGCGCCGGGAGCGCATCCGCGCCCCGATTGGCTGCGAGTAAAATTTTTCGGCGGCGAGCGCTACCAGGACCTGAAGCGCATTATGCGCACCCTGGACCTGCACACCGTCTGCGAAAGCGCGCGCTGCCCCAACATGGGCGAATGCTGGGACCACGGCACCGCTACTTTCATGATTCTGGGTGACATCTGCACGCGCGCCTGCGGATTTTGTGCGGTGCCTAGCGGCCGGCCTGCCGGTCCGCCCGATGAAGAAGAGCCCTTCCGCGTCGCGGAAGCTGTCGCGCGCATGGGTTTGCGTTACGCGGTTGTTACGAGCGTGAATCGCGACGATCAGCCGGATGGCGGCGCGCATATTTTTGCGCGCACCATCGAAGAAATTCGCCGCCGCGTTCCCGGCTGCAAAGTCGAAGTGTTAATTCCGGATTTTCGCGGAGATTGGAACGCGCTGAACGTCGTCCTTGCCACCAAACCTGACGTGCTGAATCACAACACCGAAACCGTCCCGCGTCTCTATCGCCAGGTCCGCAAAGGCGCGCTCTACGAGCGCTCTCTCGAGTTGCTCCGCCGCGCCAAGCAAACGCATCCCGACGTTCCCACGAAAACCGGTTTGATGCTCGGTCTCGGCGAAGAAAAAGAAGAAGTCCTGGCCACGCTTCAGGATCTTGCCGCGCAAGGCACGGACATTCTCACGCTCGGCCAGTATCTCCAGCCCACGCGCGATCATCTTCCCATCGTCCGCTACGTCCACCCCGATGAATTCGCAGAATTCAAAGTGCGCGGCGAAGCCATGGGCTTCAAGCACGTCGAAGCCGGCCCGCTCGTCCGCTCTTCCTATCACGCCTTCGAGCAAACCGAATCCGCCCACAAATAATTTAGCGCGGACCGCAAGGCATACGTTGTCGTAGGAAATGTTTTGCCGGCCGCGCGAATTTGACGCGGAAGTGGGTCAAAGAGTGTGCTGCCCTATTTTGGGGCGGCCATCGACCAATCGGTGAACGGTACGGCACGCCCGCCGCGAATCACCGTAGGTATCACGTGGTCGAACCCTTTGTGTTCCTTCGCGGAATAGTTCAGCTTGAGTTGCGGTCCAAGCCCCAAGTCATGATCGTGAATCGATTCGATCGCACGAATCAATCCCTCTCGCGTCAAATCTTTCCCAGCGCGCTTCAATCCTTCGACCATGACCATTGCATCCACAAATCCTTCCAGGCTGACGAAGTTGGGCTGCTCCGAAGGGAAATACTTCCCCAGAGCACGCCGGTACAGCGCGACAGACTTCTCTTCCGTCATGTAATACGGCGGCACAACCTGCGTAATCACCACGCCTTCCGCATCCGCGCCCGCTTCTGAAATCAGTTCGTCGGTGCCGACGAACGACACGGTCAGAAACAAAGGATTCCATCCTTTGGCGTGCGACTGCTTGAGAATGGGTGCCACCGTGTTTGCTGGCCCCACAACGACCACCGCCTCGGGGTTCGCCGCGCGCACCGTGTCGATGGCGCCTCCGACCTGCGACGTTTGCCGCGGATAGGATGCCATGGCCGCGGGTTCCGCGCCGTGCGCCTTGAGCGCGGCTTTCACGCCTTCCAGCACGGCGGCGCCGAACGCGTCATCGGGATAAATAACGCCGACCCTTTTGTAGTTGAGCGCTTTCCAAAGTCCGTCGACCTGTTCGCGCGTTTCGTCGAAATAAGACGCACGCACATTCACGACCCAGTGGCGCAGCGGCACGTAAAGCGTTTGCGCGCCAGTGAACAAACCGATCAGCGGAACCTTGGCATTTTCGGCCATGGGAACGTACTTAACCGCCGTCGGAGTGCCCACAAAAAATCCCATCGCAAAAACGTTTTCACTCATCAAGTGGTCAAAGCAGGCTTGGGTCTTCGCAGGGTCGTAACTGTCGTCCGCGGAGATGAGCTTGAGCTTGCGCCCGTTCACTCCGCCTTCGTCGTTGACCATGTCGAAATAGGCTTTCGCGCCGGTCACCGTTTCTGTCCCAAGAAACTTCGACGGGCCCTCGAGGGCGGAGCAGGATCCGATTAGAAATTCGTTCTCGGACACGCTAGGTGTGTTTTGTCCGAGAGCGGGCCGGGCAGAAGTGGAGACTAAACCAAGAAGCAGAGAAAACCCCAGGGCCCACTTCAAAGTAACTTTCTTCATCGTGTTCTCCGTGCAGAGGGAAGCTGTGCAACAAGGGGTACGAGTCCTAAGCTAACGCGAGGGAAGGGGAATTTCACCGATTATCGGACAGCGGTTAGTTTAACGATTAACGTTTAGTTATCGGTGACGTTGGGTGGAAGGAAAAGGTGGCGCGACGCAGACCATTTCAGCGCGTTCGCGTTAGCGCGATTCGGCTGACGGGTTTCGCGATGGGTTTGTTACTCTAAGTCCGGTGTCCTCCATGAAAAGCAAATGGCTGCAAGGAGTGCTTTTTGATTGGGACGGCACTCTGGTCGATTCCTACGAAGCCGATTCGGCGGCCTTTCTGGCGATGTTCAAGGAGATGGGCATTCCCTGGGGGCTGGAAGAACTGGACCGGCATTATTCGCCGAATTGGTATCGTGTCTATCGCGCCGCGAGATTGCCGAAAGCAAAATGGGACGACGCCGACCGGGCGTGGCGCAAACAGTATGCGAAGCATTCCCCCAAGTTGATTGCGGGCGCGAGGCAGGTGCTCCTTCGTTTGGAACGGGAGCATCACCTGGGTTTGGTCACCAGCGGCGACCGGGACCGCGTGACCCGGCAGTTGCGCGCATTCCGGCTGACACGTCTTTTTGGAGCGCGCGTGTGCAGCGGTGACACTCCAGAAAAAAAGCCGCATCCCGCGCCGCTCCGTCTCGCTCTGCAAGAACTTCGTTTGGAACCTGGTGCCTGCGTGTACGTGGGAGATTCGCCGGAAGATTTACAAATGGCGAGAAGCGCGGGAGTGCGCGCGATCGCCGTGCTTGGGCGGTTTCCGACGGAGAAACGGTTGCGCGCGGCGCGGCCGGAATTTTTGCTCGAATCGATCCGGGAATTGCCGCAGGCGCTGAAAAAGCTGCGTGGCTAACGATTTTTGGGGGCGAGCTTCAGGAGTGGGGCTTTGGCGGAGGCACAGGCAGGTCCGGCGCGGAAGTTGCGGCGGGGATCGGTTTGTAATCGGTCCACTTGATGACCAGGCGGACCTGCACATTCTGATCCTTCAGGTTTAACGTGCTGTCCGAGCGCATGTAGTCCGGAAGCCAATACTTGCCGTCGACATTTTCGCGATAGGTTTCGAAAATCGAAAAGGGCATCGTCGGCGAACTCATGTCGCCGAGATCGTTGACCCACTTTCCGTAGGTTTTCACGACTTCCAGATACACGTCATCGACCCACACGATGCCGTCGAAATAATAATGCGCGCGCTCGACGGCCTTCGGCTTCACCTGGAAAATGTAGCAATTGATTTCATCGACCTGTTCCTTGCCAAGATATTTCAAATCGTATTTGGCCAGCTGGCTGGTGGTCAACGGAAAGGCCGGCATGCGCGCCAGCCTCGAGAAATCTTCGGGGCCCATTTCCAGGTAGTGCAGCGTGGATTGTGGCCGCTCGAGGGTCTTTTCGTAGATCTTGCCGTCTTCGCCTGGTTTTGCTTCGACAACCAGCGAGAGCTCTCCTGAGCGTTGGCCGTCAGGCCCGAATTCCTCGAGGCGCACTGTTTTTTTGTAGGTGAATCCGGCACGCGCCGCGAGATATTGGTCTTCCTTTTGAGAGAAGCGCTTAATGATCTCCTCGGGAGGCACGGACGGGGGAGCGGGCGGGACAGGCTCCGTGCCGACGCGGCGAACGTCATGATCAGGCGGAGGCGTGAGCGGGCCCTGCTGCGCATGGCACACCGCAGTTGAGACGTAGAGCGCACCAAGAATA
>CAWKOM010000018.1:0-152937 GCA_963851235.1 uncultured Acidobacteriota bacterium | reverse complement strand
CGATGATTTCCACCGTAACGCGCTTGTACAGCTTCATGCCCGCCGCACCGATAATCCTACGGAGGGCTTGGGCTGTACGCCCCTGCCGACCAATCACCTGGCCGATGTCTTCTGGATGAACTCGCAGTTCGAGGATAGTCATCGTCTCTCCCTTGACCGCCCGAACCTTCACTTCTTCGGGATGGTTCACAAGTGTCTTTGCGATTGCCTCTAGCAGCTCCTCCAGGAGGTCGAACGGCGAATGCATGGACTCCTCTACCAGTGCGCACAATGCAGTGGGGCAAACTGAAGGAGAGAACAGCAGGTCACAATGAAGCAAGACTTGGCGTGGTCGCCCGCAACTAATCCCAGTACCTCGGACAATTTGCTGACCGAAGTGTGCGCGCTAATTTTGAGGAAGTATAGTTAGTTCTGGATGAGCGTGATCCAGGGAGATCAGGATCGACACTGCTATTTCTGCCCTTTAGCTCTTTTGTCTTTGTCCCAGCGTGGCACACCTTCCAGCTCGTGCTGGTCCAGGATTTGCTTCAAAGTCTGCAAGTCCCCCTGGTCTGTATGCCTGATGCAGGCTGCAATCACTTCCGCAAGCTCCTTGTTATTCAGTAAGCGCCCCGCCTCGACATCGGCAATGAGCTGGTTAACTGCGCGTAGGGCCAGGGCTTTCCTCACCTCTTGCGTGAACACGTCCTTTGAGTCCACTGGATTCCTCGCTCAATTCATCCAATTAGGCTTGGACTCCTCTGCCAGTGCGCACGATGCAGTGGGGCAAACTGAAGGAGAGAACAGTAGGTCGCAATGAAGCAAAACGCGGCGAGGTTACCCTCAACAAATCCTAGTACCTCGGACAATTTGCTGACCGAAGTGTGCGCGCTAATTTCGAGGAAGTACAGTTAGTTCTGGAAAGAGGGGGACCCGTAACGTAAGCCGCTGAAACTCGCAGGGAACTTCTGTAAGCTGGAGCGAGGGGATTGACTTTGATGCACCCCGGCGGGAAATTGCGTGCGGTGTGCTGTCCCCAAGGAGGTCCGATGTGGGATAAGAAAAAGCCGGATACGCCGCAAGCTGCGGCCCCGGAACCGAAGAATCTGTTGACGAATAAAGAGAGCACAGATGCGATGCGTCCATTGGATGCGACAGCGGACCGTGCGGCGGCGCGGCTGGGATCGAGCCTGCATGTGAAAGGCGACATCATCGGCACGGAAGATCTGCTGATCGACGGCTCGGTCGAAGGACTGATCCAGCTTGATGAGCGGAAGCTGACGGTTGGAAAGACGGCGAAGCTAACGGCTGACATCATCGCCCGCGACGTGGTGGTGTACGGCTACGTGAAGGGGAACGTGCGCGCGAAAGGTCGGATCGAGATCAGGAAGGACGGTTCGGTGATTGGGAATTTGACGACGGCACAGATCATGATCGAAGACGGCGCGGACTTCAAGGGTTCGATCGAAATCGACAGGAGTGCGGCGAAGGAAGCCGCCAATAACGTCTCCTCGCGGGCGGCGTCTGCTGGCGCCAGCTAGCAAAGTGTGATCGAATCGCGCATGAAGCGCCCTAAGCCAGTCACGTCTTGCAACCTGTGTCGAGCACCTGGCTATAACATTCAGCTAGCCAATGGGAAGTGCCTGCGAATGGATGGCACGCACAGATGCACGGGAACGAATCAGAGCGCAATCGGTGAAAGTGATTGGGCCGAGTGTCTATCTTGTTCGGCTTCTGGTTACGATGGGACTGCGCAATGTCGGCACTGTGATCGTGGTTCCGGCTGGGTGTTTCAGCGACGCTGAGGTTTGCAACCTTGTCCGTGTACTGTTGCGTATCGGCGGAATACTATGGACGCCGAGTCGTTGTCCGGTAGTGGGTCAGTTTGAATTAGTCTGACCCAAAACGCCGCCTAGCCCTATCGGTCTTGTACACACATCGGCGTATGGTGTTATTGGCCATTCTTACCCGCCTGAAAGAAGGCCCATGAACAACCCAAAGAATTACTCGTGGCAAACGGCATACGTGTCTGCAGTCTTGGAAACTGACAAATCCAAGTTGGTGGGAGGTATCGCTGAAGCAAGGCAAGCAATTGAAAACCGGCTGGCTACCCTTAGCCAAATCGATAGTCCTGAACATCTGGCTATTAAAGCTGCTTGGAAAGGACTTTTGGCGCTTAAAGCCAAGCGAGTTAATGGGTCAGTTTGAAATTCTCTAACCCCGTACTATTCTGTTGACCCGGTTTACATCTTGTTGTACAGCTTTGACTCGACGCGCCATATCGTCCAGCTTGCGCTCGATACGAACGAGGGCGGCAAGGATTTTCTGCTCACTGGTCATTGCACTTGGCGAGTACACCATGCAGCGGTTCCTCTACGCGTATCATACGCGATACTTGCCTTCCGTGAGCGATCTGGGCTGATTTCACTTGTAGGGTAACGGCGTTTATCAGGTGTTGGGACTACCAGATAGCGGCAGGCACTATCAGAGTGCGTGCAAAACTGAACAGACAGACGTTTTTTTGTTGCTTACGCTAAAGCCCCCGGCGGGGTTTAGCCCCTCGCATCACGAAATACCTAGCCCAGGAGTGGAGGAATTTTGAAGCGCGCGAACCACAAGGCTTCCCACCTTTGGGGTTTCTCTTCCGGAGCATGCCTGGGCGGCGAGGTCTCAAGCTATCGGGATAAGCAAAACATCTACACGCAAGGTGAGCCAGCCAGTACGCTTTTCTACATTCAAAAAGGAGGTGTACGGCTGTCGACCCGAAGGAACCACCGTCCAGCAGCGGTTACTGCGATCCTGGGGGTGGGTGATTTTTTTGGTGAGCTTTGCCTCGCAGACTATCCACTGCGTATGTGCACGGCCGTCGCGTTGACCGCGAGTACCATCCGAACCATCAAAAAAACAAAGATGATCCAGATGCTTCGCAAAAAGAATAAGACTTCAGTTTCTCTGTTGGCCCAGCTACTGTCCAGCATCAAGAACTATCGGGATCACGTGGCAGACCTGCTGACCTCCTCTGCGGAACAACGGCTGGCCCACGTGCTCTTGCGGCTTGCGCACATAGGTAAGAACGGCCGGACGGGCGTTGAGATACCCGTCCTAAGTCACAAAGTTCTGGCGGAGATGGTCGGGACCACGCGCTCACGGGTCAATGTGTTCATGAATGGATTCAGGAAGCGGGGATTTATTAGCTACGGTGAGGGAATAGAAGTGAACCTATCGTTGCGAAGAGCTCTCGGCACACGATAACGAATCGCGTGCAACACTGTCCAAATCGGGACAGACTCGTGACTGCGTGTTATTCTGTCAGAAATGAAGAAGAGCGAAGTCACACCCAAACAAGCCTCGTCCATCCGATGTCCTACATGCGGTGTCCCTGCCGGGAAGAGTTGCGTGCTCCATTCAGGTGCTCTTCGCTCAAGACCGCACGTAGACCGGAAGTTTGCCGCAATTGAGGCCGCCGAGAGGAAAATCGGGCAGCGTTTATCGGGACTTAGTTAGCGTGACGGACTTCTTGGCCGCCGTTCCAAGTCGAGATCATCTAGAGTGATTCCGCGCAACTTTCGGGAGCGCAGAGTTTGCGAACCCTGGATACGACTCCCACGATGTTGACTTCCGGCCTCCCATGAGCGTACTTTCCTGCAATAACCTTCTAGGTGGGCCCCTTTCACAAATGCAGTCTGCGGACGCAAACTCTCTCATCCGGGGGCAGACGATGATCAAAACAAGCGGCACGGTCGACTCGGTTCTGAAACGCAAAGGAAGCGAAGTCTGGTTTGTCACGCCAGATCAAACCGTCTACGAGGCCATTGAAAGAATGGCCGACAAGGCAGTGGGGGCGTTGCTCGTGATTTCGGACGGGAAGCTTGCGGGCATCATCTCGGAGCGCGATTACGCCAGGAAGGTCATCCTCAAGGGAAGATCTTCAAGGACGACCTTGGTCAAGGAGATCATGACAAGCCCCGTGATTTTCGTGACCCTTGACCAAGCCGTGGATGAGTGTATGCATCTCATGACGAGCAACCGCATACGTCATCTTCCGATTGTGGAAAACGAGAAGGTGCTCGGAGTTGTCTCAATCGGTGACCTGGTGAAGTGGGTTGTCTCAGAGCAGGAAGAAACTATCGAGCACCTGCAAAACTACATCTCGTCTAAGTACCCCACCTGATACCTTTGCCTTCAAGCTGTTTCGGGCAAGAAGGCCGATTCTGGGTTGTTGGGCGTTCAGGCCGGGCGAGTTGAAGCCGAAAAAAGTAGCGTGGTAAGTACTAACAGGCAGCTTAAGCACACCCACAGTGGCATCATCGAACCAGGCTGCGAACTCTGCCAGGCAGCATAGAAGGGAACCTATGAGCGTATTTGACGGATTCACTCCGACATTGACCGTATCCTCTAACAGCGTCGTGAATTTAGACGGCTACCACTCTTTAAAGATTCAAGACGGGGCTGCGATCATTCTGGACACAACAAAACTTGCCGTTGTCTCGTTGCCGCAGTCTGGTGTGTTCGGGTACGTCATCGCGAACTTTAGCAACAGCAGATGTTCACTATCGTTGTCGAACCACGGTCTGGTAGGCGGCTCCCCAGCGTTTCTGTTATCAAGTTTTGGCACGAGTGGCGGATTGAAAAGCCCTGGTTGGTGCAACCGCTGGTGGTTCGATGGTCAGAATCTGAATTTGGTTTAGCGGTCTTCAAGAGGTTGTAGACCGTCTCCAGTCAGGATGGTTACGCGCTGCCGCTTGGGCCGCCTCCACCAGCAAGAATCGCAACAAGGAGTTGCCTTGTTTGCTGATGTGCCCCAGCCGTTGCTTGCGGGCACTGGAGTCCTCACTCGGAATCATCCCCACGTAGGTGCCGATCTGCTTGCCACGAGGAAACCGAGTCGGAGTTCCGATGATCAGCACATAGGCGAGTGCCGTAAGCGGACCAACACCGGGATGGGTCATCAGTCGCAGAACCTCGGGTCGCTTTCTGGCTTCTCGCTCGACGGCGGCCGTCAGCTCTTCGATCGTCGGATTCATTCGGTCCAGCAACTCCAGCAACTCTTGCCGACGTCGGCTGGCCCAAGGAGCCAACGTGAGCTTCTCTAACTGTGCTCGCCCCTGTTCGCTGAACAGTTTTTTCTTCCAGCGATAGCCTTCGTTCATGGCCAACGCCTGCAACTGATTCATGATCCGCGTGCGCATCTGCACCCAGCGATGCCGGTGCCACAACAGTTGTCGCAAATCTCGATTCTCCGGGCTCGGTACCCAGATTTGCGGGAAGTTATTTTCCAGCATCAGCCTGCGTAGAAGTCGAGCATCATTACACCCGCCGCTGGCCAGAAAACGGGGTTCGAGGAGATGGAGGCACGAGCAGGGCTTCACACTAGCACGGCATTTCCTCCAACAAGAACCCGTGCCCAAGTAATGGAATTCCTATCTACGAGTCGTTACAGGGCGGTTGCCAACCGCTGTTCCAGCCAGTACTGACTTAAAAACGTATGCCACTCCTGAAAAAAGGCTTTCCCCACACAGGGGCGAACAACTCTGCGGCCAACACCAACAATCTAGGAAAGATAAGAAATCGACCCGGACGACCACCTTCTGGTCTCCAAAGTGTCCATGCTCTCTCAAGGAAATTAACGCATTTAGGCCTTCCCTGCCGGGAACCGGGCCTTTTTTCGTCACGACTCAAAGTTTTGTCGTGAGGGGAGTGCCGCTAAATCCACAATGCTTTGCAACCCCCTCTGGTGTAAAATTAAAGGTGTTCGGTGAGGACTCTCATGCGTGCCACAACAGTCCCTCCTAAGGTTCGGGATGCTTCTTTGCGTGCCAAACGTGAAAAAAGTGTGCGCGAGGTGCTTGCGACACTGCGCTTGGAGGATTTGGCTCCTAGCAAAGACGTAGTAGCGCTTGCGAACGAATACATCGAAGGCAGGCTCGAGGCGAAGCAACTGACAGCTGCGGTTAAGCGCCTCTACGGCCGGGATTGAGCCAGGAATCGAACATTCAGGGTGATCCCTATCTATACGAGGATACGTCTGTCCTCCGCAACCTTGCCGACATTCGAGATTCGAACTATCTGAGCCAATTTGAAAGTGACCATTTCTTCGCAAGACTCCTCGAGCTTCACGAAAACCCAATCCGTGGATGTTTTGACTCGGATCATTTGAGGCTAATCCATCATTTTCTGTTTCAGGATGCGTACGCCTGGGCTGGGGAATTCCGCACGGTTCCCATCGCCAAAGGCAACTCCTTTTTCGCTCGACCAGAACATATCGCTGCGGAACTGCAGCGGCTTTTTGTTCACCTCGCTAGCGAACAGTTTCTGCGAGGGAACGACTCTAGGGCGTTCTGCCAACGCGCCGCTCACTACCTTGGGGAGATAAACGCTTTGCATCCTTTTCGCGAGGGAAATGGACGAGCGCAGCGTGAGTTCATCCGGGAACTAGCTGTGGAAGCTGGCTACGATATCGCGTGGGATCTCGTAACACAGGACGAAATGTTGACCGCCTCAGTAGCAAGTTTTCACGAAGGTAGTAGTGACGCGCTCGCAAGAATCCTGAACAAGATCATCCATCCCGCTCGTTGAATGCCGGCTGACTACAGTTTGGCCTTCCGATTTAGAGATCGCAAGGAATGCTAGTTCGGAACGAAGGCAGCGTGCCTCGACAGCGGTGCGAACCTTCTCTCGCAATTGGCTCGAAAGGTATCAAATCCTTTCGGAAATCGCGTTTGTGCTCACAAAATATCCCTTTCAAGAGTGGTACCACAGCGGTACCAGAATCTGTTCACAGTGGTACCACTCAAAATGTATGAAAGGTGAGCAGTTAAGACCGGGAAACACCACGAGGTGGTACCACTCCCTTTATGTTCCAATACGCGTGTCTTTCGCCGATGATCCGCCCATGTCACTCCCAATGTCGCCAAAAAGTGTTGAACAGTGATGACAACTGTTGACTCTGGGTGAAGAAGCGTGATTTCCCGTGAACAAGTGTTGACTATCGTTGACTTTTGTTCATTCCCGTGAATTTTTCGAACTTTTGACACTTTACAGCTGGTTCTCATGGTGCTATATGTACAGCAGTAGAGAGCTCCATGGCCACGCAGGAACAGTACCGCCGTTGTTTAGAGCAACTCGCCTCCGGTCCCCCAAAGACTAGCGTCGCGCTTATTCGCTCTCTTCTTCCAGGAATAGAAAGGGCGCTGACCTCGGGACAGAATCTCAAAGATATTTGGGAAGCGCTCCAAAGCGAGGGTTTGCAGGTGCGCTACCACACGTTCTACATGGTTGTGTGGCGCGCGAAAAGAGAGCCACCCGCGCCCAGCAGTTGGGGAAAACACCACAGATCTACTGATCCGGAGGGGCTGCAGGGAGCAAAAATGGATACAGTTGCAGGACGAGACCCGCTGGCAAACCTAAAGCGACTAGAGGAAAACAGGCCTGGGTTTCATTGGCGGTGTACACAGAGCCTGAAAACGCTGGTGCATGGAACGGATGTCTCATCTGAGAAGAACAATCGATAGGGGAGCTTGAACAACTCCTGTACGAACCGCAGCGTACCTCAAGTTGCGGGAACCCAGTCTAAAGACCATAGGAATCGTGGCCAAACGGCGAAGCGTTCATTTTGTAGTCTACAATGTCCGGCTCTTAAGTGCCCTCGACAAACTCCTGCGGGATAGACCGCGGTATTTAGGAGAGCTGTCGACTTCGATCAACGATGCGCTTCTAGCGGTCGACCTGGATACCGTTGAGCTTGTCAAATTGCAATCCAGGCAGAAACAAACCGGGAGAGAGACACAAGTCGTTATTTTGCGGCGTCTTCGCAAGCGCATTCATCAAGTCGCACAGAAGCGAAAATGTTCGATGAATGAACTCGTGAACAGCGCTCTTCTGGCCCATTACTCAAAGGCGGGAAGCCTCAAACCTAAGAAATCAACAAAGCGACACGGCGTATCTAGGCATTCCTACGACAAAATGTCGGATCTGGAACGTCGTGAACTCCACCAGATGCTCTCGGAGCTGTTAGCCACGCAATCCGTCTCCGCCGTCGCGGAAGAGCCAGATGGAACGCATTACGAATACGATCGCAACCTCAAAGCAACGGTAAGAGTCACGCCAGACGGAGAGAGGCACCTCATTAAGAGGCTTGACACAAACTTTGAACACGCGCCGCAATAGAGCTGGCGCTCGATTGAAGGAATGATACCCTGAGCCAGCAAAAGCCAGCACTGTTTATCATCGCGGGGCCATTAGGCGCCGGTAAGACAACTTTTTATGAAGCTTACTTGAAGGAAGCCTTCCCTACGCTGGTTCCGGCCGTAAGGGACCAGCAGCAACCGTTTCTCAATGATCGGCGGTCGTTTGCCGTCGAGGACATTCGCGTGGACGCGCATCTACTGGACGAGGCCAAGACTGCAGGCTACGCGACGAAGGTGCTTTTTATTTCCACGGAAGACGCGAATTTGAATGTCGGGCGAATCTTGGTGCGCATGAGCAGAGGTGGAAAACCTGAAACTGCCCAAAGTGTAATTGACTCCTATAGGGAATCAACCAGGAATCTGGCCGAAGGCTGTAAGCATGCGGATGAACTAATCCTGTACGACAACACCGCACACAACCGGGGCTACCGCGTAGTGGCCCACTTCACCGGCGGCAGGTTAAGCAAAGCCGCCCAGTCGATCCCGGACTGGGCTGCAAGAGTTTTTGGCAAGGAATTGGAGGCCGCAAAGCAACACGCGAAGCCGGGTCGCGGCCGATAGCCCCATTTCACAAAACGCGCGAGTTGCATCGCATAATTACGCCCGAAGACTCTCCCTTTCCAATAGAGAGGGGAAATGAGAGCGATCCTCGATTCCTAACGCCTCATCCACCCACCGGTCTGGTCGTTATGTCGATGACCTTCCTGGACGACTTCCTTATGTCCTAGCCGACTTTTTCACTCTACCTAGCTTGGAGAGCGGACGGCTTCGTTCAGAAAATCTTGATTTAAAAAGAAATTCTTCTTGCATGGTGCTATATGTATAGTAGCATTAGGTTGCGGCGGTCAGGTATGGATATTTCAGCAGCCGCCCCCAGCATGGACTAAAAATCGCTGGTCACTTGCCGGATGCTCTTGTGAACGCCAAACCGCATCGCTCGTGAGTAAGTCAGGAGTAGGGAATCAATGGGAACTACAACCTATTCTCACGGAAAAGCGGAAGACAGCCGGGAAGTTGGTAGAGGTTCTCTTCCGTCTGCCTACATTCTTGTAGTTCCCAACAACGAAGGCCCTCTATTTGAAATGCTCCAACAATTCCTTTCCGCCGCGGCCGATCATACTGCAGTTGTCCCTCTCGACTGCAGGAAGGTTGCACAGGAGGGCGTCGATTCCTGGCTAGAACACGCAGCAGCAGCCGAATACCTGGGAGTGGGTCGTAGCACTCTCTATCGTTATGCAGAAGAGCAGCAAATTGAATCTAGAAAGTTCTGTGGAAGACTTGAATACCGCCTGTCGAGCCTCGACGAATTCAAGGCCCGTCATGTGCGTCCCGCGCGCCGCTCCCGACACGAGAGCGGTATAATCCAGTCGGCGCCCCGTTCCGGCAAGTGAGAGGAGCGCCGATGGGACTCTATCAGAGACATGCTTCACGCTTCTGGTGGATGACGTACACAATGAACGAACAGCGGTACTTTGAATCGACCAAGACGACCAGCAAAGAGCTCGCCAAGAAGATTTGGAAGCGAAGGGAAGGCGAGATCGCGATGGGACTGTTCAAGGTCGGTTGGCCGGGTGAACGAATGAGGTTCGGACAGCTGTGCGAAGAGTTCGAACGTTCACACTTTGCCGGGCTTTCGGAAAATACCGTCAGGGGCCACCGTTCGTCCCTAACTAATCTGAAGTTGTTTTTTGGTGACCGCAAGCTGGACAACATCACGGTAGCAATGGTCGAAGCGTATCGCGATGAACGCCGGCAACAGCCATCAAAACGCAAACCCAACCAAACCGTGAAAGGAGCGACGGTCAATCGCGAACTCGAATGTCTGAAGTGCATGCTGGACTTTGCCACGAAGCGGCGATACATCGCAGAAAATCCTGCTTCCGAGGTGAAACACTTCAACGAACTCCGCGAAAGACCGACACGAAGAATGCTCACCCTCGAAGAGGAACGGCGAATTCTTGATGCCGCGCCAGTCTATCTTCGGGTCGCGATCATACTTCTCGCCCAGACCGGAGGAAGAACCTACAGCGAGGGTTTTTCACTACGTTGGTCTCAGGTGGATTTTGAGAGCAGGTTGATCCGCTTGAACAACAACGTGAAGACTCCCGCTTCCGCCGAGCCGATTCCTTTGTCCGAATATGCTTGCGACGTTTTGCAGGCATGGAGGAAGGAAGCAGCTTCAACGAGCGAATATGTCTTCCCGAGCCCGGTCCTTCCGAACCGGCCTATCTCAACGGTAAAAACCGCTTGGAAAACAACTTTGAAACGAGCTGGCGTGACAGCGTTTCCGATTTACACTTTACGTCACGTCTTCTGCACTCGTCTCAGTGAAGTTGCGCCGGATGCCGTCGTGCAGCGCGCCATGCGCCACACGAGCCCCGAAACCAAGCGTCACTATCAATTGGGAATGGCCGATCAGGTTCGTAACGCGGTGGATAAAGCGAACAAACGGCTTTACGGAAAGCGAGCAGCGTTACATTTTCGTGACAGTCGGACCCCAAAAAAGGAGGAGGCAAAAATTGCCATCTGTAACTAATTGAGGAAAAAGGAGAAGTTGGCTCCCCGGGCTAGATTCGAACTAGCAACCCTTCGGTTAACAGCCGAATGCTCTACCATTGAGCTACCGGGGAACGGCAAGTAGACTTTCAATTTACAACAACTCAGGAACTCGCGCCACCCCCGGACAGCGCCACGATCTTTCCTGCCATATTTTGCAATGAAAGCGGATAAACAACCGGCTGGAGGCAGTGCGCCGATCTTCCATTTCCAAGTGCAGTTCAGTTCGGATCTACGGCTGGAGGAATCGGGAGGGCAGGCGATCATCTCGGTCAAAGTGTAGTTCATCGAAGGAAGCCGCAACTCCATACCAACCCGGCATCGCAGCGGGTTCGATGCGGCTCACTTGCGCCCTCGTAGCGATGACGACGCTGCCGTGGCCCAACGGCCGGCTGACCAACACGATTTCCAGTTCGATCAGCGCTCCCACCGCAATCTCCTTGGGGCAAAGGAAAAAGACGCCCGTGGAGCTGATGTCTCGAGTCACCAGCGTGACAGGGAAATCTTCGGCAACCGAATCTACGCTTCGCAACCGCAAGGGAAGTTTCAACGTGGCCCGCGGATATTCGCGCTGTTCGTGGTTTACTCCCACAGCGTGCGTCGGCACCCGCACAAAACAACGCGGCCGCCCCGGCGCAAGCAGAGGCGTAACCCGCAGAGCAGGCACACGCGCGGATTCACTCGCCGCTCCCTGCAACGGAATCGGCGCTCCCGGCTTGCCACTGCTCGCTTCTTTTTCCCCCGACTGAATGGGTCTTGCGCGGTTTGTCGCGCCCATCTCACCCTCAGAGATGCCACTTCGTCGCTGCCAAAACTGGCCCAACTGCGCTTGCTATCGAACTTGCACCCGGATCCCCGATCTTGCTGAGTGGGTGCATAAAATGCCATCTATAGCACTGCACGTCAACCTGTGGGAATCTCCCGAAGTGTCCTAAACTGAAACACTTGGTTATAGTACTGCGAACATTCAATCGGTCTCTCCATACGCTGTGAATATCTTCGTCCAAAATGGTGCTCGACACTCCGTTGCTCTCCCTCTACCTTGATTTTTTCAGGCTCCGCAGAATGCCCACACCTTTGGCCGGCCGATCTACAACTATAATGGTTCCTGCCTCCATGCCGCAGGATCCAGCTAAACGCGATTCGATGCTCATCATCGTCGCTTTTGCAGCCATCTATCTCATTTGGGGATCGACCTACCTTGCCATCGCCATCGGAATTCAGTCTTTTCCGCCGCTCTTGCTTGCCGCTTCGCGCCACCTCACCGCTGGCCTTATTCTTTTTCCGCTGTTGCGTTGGAAAACGGGTATTCGGCCGACGCTTGCGCAGTGGCGCACCGCAGGGATCACCGGTCTCCTGCTCCTCTTGATCGGGAACGGTGGAGTCTGTTTGTCCGAGCGCACCGTGCCGACGGGAGTGGCGGCCTTGATCGTGGCCCTCGTATCCTTTTGGATGGTATTGCTCGAATGGCTTCGTCCGGGGGGATTGCGGCCCCTCCCCAGAGTTGTGGCTAGCCTTGTCTTAGGATTCGGTGGCTTGGCCGTGCTGGTAGGCCCGGCGCATTTAGGAGGCTCGGAGCGCGTCGATCTCGCTGGGGCGGGAATTCTGGTCGTCTCCTCGTTCGCATGGGCCTGTGGCTCCATCTACTCGAAACATAAGGATCTTCCAAGTTCGCCGATGTTAAGCGTCGCCATGCAAAGCCTCGTCGGCGGGGCGGCCCTTTGGATTGTCAGTCTGCTTTCAGGCGAAGGCCACGATTTGCATTTCATGGCCATCTCGGGACGTTCCTGGATAGCACTCGCATATCTCATCGTATTTGGATCGGGCATCGGCTTTACGGCGTATGTCTATCTATTGAAAAACACTTCCGCGGCGCGCGTGGGAACTTACCCGTTCGTCAATCCCGTCGTGGCGCTCTTTCTTGGGTGGCTTTGGGCAAGTGAAAAGATCACTCTGCGAACGGGCCTGGCTGCCGCCGTCATTCTCACCGCCGTGCTGTTGGTGATCACTGCTCCGCACAAGAATGCCATCGAAGCCGCTGAGGCCCTGCCCAACCCGGGCGAAGCCTGAGTCATCCGCTCAACGACCTGTCGCAGGTCTTCTACGCCATCTCGTTTAAATCTACTTTGCCGCACCTTTCCGGATAGATTTGAATTGAGCCGTGCGCTATTTTCGTAGCATGCAGACGATGAACAAGTCGCACGGAAACGCGCCGAGGCAAATCTCGCATCGCAAAGCCGCGCAATTCTGGCGCGCGACTTTGAATCGAGACGCTCGCGCCGATGGCACCTTTGTGCTGGCGGTGCGTTCGACGCACATTTATTGCCGGCCGTCCTGCCCGGCGCGCCGTCCTCTGCGCCGCAACGCCATTTTCTTCCGCACGCGCGAAGAGGCGGAAAAACAAGGCTTTCGCCCCTGTCTTCGCTGCCGCCCCAACGAAATAGCGGCCTCGGCTTCGCTCGTTGCGCGAGCGGCCAAAATTCTTGGGCAATCCAGCGAAGAGGGCATGCGACTTTCCGCACTCGCCATGGAGTTAGGGTCGAACGCCACTACTCTTCGCCGCGCCTTTCGCCAAGTCACAGGGCTTGCGCCTCGAGAACTGGCTGAAGCTATACGCGTCATGCGTTTCAAGGGTTTGCTTCGTGCGGGGAGGAACATTACCGACGCGCTTTACGAGACCGGATACGGTTCGTCCAGCCGCGTCTATGAACGCAGCAACGCGCAACTGGGCATGACGCCCGCAACTTATCAAAAGGGAGGAAAAGGCATGAAAATCGAATACACGATCGCGCAGTCACCGCTTGGGAAAGTTCTGGTTGCCGCCACGGAGCGCGGTGTGTCGGCTGTTTACCTAGGAGATGCACAAAACAAACTCGTGGCCGAATTACGAGACGAATATCCGCGCGCGGACATCTCTCCCGCGACCGACGGAGCGCAGCGATGGGTCCGCGAAATTGTCCAGCGCATTGGTGGCAAGCCCGCTCAAGTGGATCTTCCGCTCGACTTGCAAGCTACGGCATTCCAGCGGCGCGTGTGGCAGGAACTGCAGCGCATTCCGCTCGGAAAGACGCGCACGTACTCGCAAGTGGCCCGCGCGCTCGGACGGCCAAAGGCCGTTCGGGCGGTGGCCCGGGCTTGCGCCACCAATCCCGTTTCGATCGTGGTGCCATGCCACCGCGTCATTCGCGAAGATGGCAGCCTGGCAGGCTACCGCTGGGGGCTGGCGCGCAAAGAGCGGTTGTTGGCCACGGAGCGCGCCGCAGCGAGCTGATTGAAGCGCATCCGATGGATAGTTTGGTCGTGATCCAAGCATTTAAAAAGACAGTAATTAGTAAGAGACTCGCCCGTTTCGCAGATCGGTTCGAACCGATTGTCAGCCAAAATCAAGGGTTGAGCTGAGCAAATTGGGGATCTGCGTATTTAGCAAGTGGGCTAAATAAGAAGATACTTTAATGTGTAAGCGAGCGGAGGGGTTTGCCGAGAAGGAAACTCTCCGCTTTGAGCGGTTTGCACGAATCTCCCGGCAAGCGCGGGTGGTGACGAGTCGCCGGTCTCTCTCAAACGTGGGGTTTTTCGCGGGTGGCGTCTTTCGGCCAGTCTTGCTTGAACTTGGAATCGCTGATTTTGAGATTCTCTAGAAGATTCGAGTAGTGGAATAAAATGTAGTCATCCGAACCTGTTTCATAGAATTTCTGTTGCAGTGGCAGCCAGGAAGCTTCGTCGATCCACATCTGGATGCGCGAAATCTGGCTGCGAATCTGGTCGGATTTGGGTGTGAATTCCACCACGACTGTCTTCCTGTGGTCGAATTCTTCTTCGCCAGTGACGGTTACCAGGTAGCTTTTCTTGATGTCTTCGCTCTTAGTGCCGAAGCCGAGGCGGATGTATTGATCCACCACCGAGCGATTTTTGCCGAGGTCGTATTCTTCCACGCGATTAATCTTGGGATTGTAGATGAACAGAGAGTCGCCAGTGCGTAAGATCGCGCGCGGCTCGGGCTTGGTAATTTCAATCCGCATCTTCTGGTCGTGCCGCACCCAAATCTGTCCCGTCTCTTTCGAGGTATCCTTCACGACGGCCGTATATTTTACGTTCTCAATGTCAGCGGTGAGGCTGCGGAATTCTTTCGCGGACCGATCCATCATTTCGAGAACTTGCGCGGTTTTCCACTGCGTGCCACTCTGGCCCGCGCTCGCGCCCGCCGCGATGACGGCCGCGCCCAAGCCCAAAATCAACGGAAGGAAATGACTTCTAATCAATGGATACCCCTGTAGATGCTCGATCCTGCGGCTGGCTATGCTCATTCAAATCCTAGCATATAGAGAGAGATGCGCGAACTTTGAGCTAAGTTACGCAAGAGCGCTCGTTGGCTAGCCTGGGATTCGATAATTAGCGGTGAATTTCAACCTGATAGGCGATTACCGCGCCCTGGTCGTCGCGGATGGATTCAATTTTGGCGATCGTAAAGCGCTTGTCGCTCCATTCGGGGAGCGCCTTCTGCAGCGCGTTGTGCAGTTCATTTTCCAGCGCCGGGGTTTGCTGGGGTGGCGCGAGGATGCGCGCGTCGACCCTGTAGGTTTTGGTCTCGCCTTCGTCCTTCAGCAGCAGCACCTGGCCGGGGGTATTGGCAGGAAGGCCCATCTGGGGCTGGTCGTGGAACCAGCCTCGCGGGGTAGCCAAAACAAAGATCAAAATGAGGATGACGGCGGCGTCGTACTGCCAAGTGCCGCGCTCGTAGGCCCAAAAAAAAGTCTTCGAAAGAATTTGACCGAGGCTGGCCATCTCAGTCCGCCGGAATTCCGTCAACAATCACGCCATCCCGCATGTGCACGACGCGGTCAAAGTACGCAGTGGCTTCGGGATTGTGAGTGATCATGACAATCGTTTGGCCGAGGTCTTTGTTCAGTTGCCGAAGCATCTGTAGCACGGCCTCGGAATTTTTGGAATCCAGATTGCCCGTGGGTTCGTCGGCCAGCAGAATTTTGGGTTCATTGATAATCGCCCGCGCAATGGCCACACGCTGCTGCTCACCGCCGGAAAGTTCTGAAGGCTTATGCTTCAGGCGCCCAGCCAGACCCAGAAGGTTCGTGACGACCTCAAAGCGGTGCGGGTCAAAGCCATCGCCGTGAATGAACTGCGCGATGGCGATATTGCCTTTCGCAGTGAGCGTAGGCAGCAGATTAAATCGCTGGAAGACAAACCCAATCTTATGACGCCGCAGCTTGGTGCGCTCGGCATCACTCATGGCCGTTAAGTCGTTGCCGTCCACGAGGACGCGGCCCCTGGAGGCTTTCGCCAGACCACCTATCACATAGAGCAGGGAAGATTTCCCGCAGCCGGAGGGGCCCATGACGGCCACGGATTCTCCCGGCTCGACGTCAAAATTGACGCCACGGAGGGCGGGGACTTCCACTTTCCCAGCGTGGTAGAGCTTCCACAAATTTTCTGTTTTAAGTATCGGTTCCAAGCTCTTTTTTCCTGGGACAATCAGCCCTTCGGCAGGTGTTCGTATTGTAGCTGCGATTCGCATGTCTGCCTAGCAGCGGCCTGCAATTGCGGGCCTCTCTCGCTTTCTGGCATCGTCAGTCGTCCGAGTTTCAGGTGTCATTCGCACTTTGCCTGTTCTCAATCGTACGAGAGGGCCTCGACGGCATCCTTGCGGCTGGCCAGCCAGGCTGGATAGCATGCACCGAGCACGGCTCCTGCCAAGGAGATGCCCCCCGCGCGAACAATCCAATCGGTCGTTATGTCTATGGGTAGTGTGGGGAACCCCACATGAAACACGGCGCGACCCAAATAGCTCAGCCCGATTCCTGCCAGGATGCCCAGCAGGCAAAGCCCTGCGGACTCCGTCAGGAGCGCCCGGATGATGAATGTCCGGCCTGCACCAAGCGACTTTAGAACCCCGATGTCGCGCGTCCGCTCGAGCACGGTCGTGTACATCGTCAAAAAAATCATCATCAAGCCGATGGCCACCGCCAGGCCAATCATGGCGCTGATAAACGTCTGCAACCCGGGAATGTTCGTCGAAGTCATCAGCGACAGCAAGGAGCTAAGCGGCCGAACGGTATAGCCCGGCAAGAGATGGCGGATCTCGTCCATCACGTCTTCAGTATGCTCGGGACGCGTGCATTTCAGCCAAAAGACGGAAGCCTTATCGGGCGCGCCGACCAGATCCTGCAAGGCCGTCAACGGAACAAACAGCCGCGCACCCTTGCCGTGTTCGACGATTCCCGCCACTTGCCAGTCATGGTTCAGCAGCTTATAAGTACTTCCGACCTTGATGTGTTTCGCAGCTGCCGCCAGATCGTCAACCAGAAGATCGTCCGGACCCTCCATGTCGTGTCCTTCGAGAAATACAAATCCTCCAGACACGGCCCGGAAGCTTTCCGGATCGATGCCGTAGACCACGTCCACGCCGCCTTGGGAATTGAATTGAAAGAGAGTCGGGGCAACGGCTTGCACATATTTCAATTCCGCAAGCTTTTCGCCGATCTTTATAGGCATGGGCGCGCCGGTCAGAGCTATCAAGAAAGAAGCTGCGGGTGGCTGGACCATGATGTCTGCTCCGATGCCTTCAATCCGTCTGGCCGTTTCCGCTAGCATTCCCGAGGTCAGCCCCACGATCAGGACGATTAATGCGACTTCCACGGCGACGGCGAGGATTCCGATCAAGGTTCGCAGCGGCCGGTGTAGCAAATTGCGGAGGATGAGCTCGAACATCATGGCTGTTTCACCCCGCCATCCTCGCCCACGCGCACGAGTTCCGAGCCTACGGGCTGTTCGAGCTGGAAGCGATCGGCGGGAACGTCCGCATTGAGCATCAGTTTGGTGACCTGAAGGCTCAGACGGTAGTCATCATGCGGCCGATCAATTTGAATCACGCGAGGGAACGCGCTGACCGCGGACGATGTTCCGCCTGGCGTCTGCTCCGTGGCAGCAAGGGGCTCCCAGTCCGAATAGCGCACATCGGAGAGGAGTATGCCGTTCGGCCCAAAGCTCTCCAACCGCGCGATCTGCAGGTCGGCCCGGTCAAACCAGATCTTGCGTAAGATTTCCATTTGATAGCCGCCCCGCAAAACAGTCAGCACATAGTACCGCGCCGTTTCGCCGTCGAACTCTTCAAACAGAACGGACTCTTCCTTGCGGAGTTCGGTCCAAAGCAGGGCGTCCAGCAAATGCTGCGGCCTGAGGTTTTCGATGGGCTTGCTGCTGGTGCGCTCCAGCGCTACCGGGCCTACGAGAAATTTATTTTTCGAAGGGATCCAGACTTGGAAAGTGTCGCCGTCGCTGGTCATGTCGAAAACCGTCTTTCCAATTACGGGGGCTTGCCCAATTACGCGAATATTGGCCGGCCGCTCCGCCAAAAGGAACGCTTTGACGTCGTGATATTCCTCGATCACGCCGCTGTATTTTGAGCCGGCCGTGGGTTTTAATTGCACGGTGGCATCGAGGCTCTTCACGCCACCTGCGAAGGCGTTGTACTTATCAATTAGTTCCGCGCGCTTAGCCACCTTTGCGACGACGATCTGCGTGGCTGGGACGGCCTGTTTATGACTGACCGCGCCGCCGCAACTGTAGGAAAACCCCGCCAGTGTCGCCATTAATATGCACGCCAACGCACGCTGCATCAGTCTTTCACGTCCCTCTCACACAAACGAAGCAATTTAACAACCATGTCGGCACGCGTCAATCAAGGGCCTCTGCTCTGGCGTCCATGACCTTCTGGTAGTAACCATTATGAACGAATCCGCGGAAAGACCGTGAATCGCTGGGGAGGGAGGGCCTATTGCGGCCGCGCGATGTAGATGTCGAATGGCAGCACCGCGGGGCGGATGCGGCGGATGACCTCGCTGGCCCAGAGCGTTGCACTGAGAAGAGTGATCCAACCGTCCTCTGGTTCGCAGATGGCGCAGAAGAAATAGCGTTCGTAGGCGGGCTGGTAGGCGTCAACGCCGCGCCTGGAAAGTTCGCCTTCGACAGCGGCATCGGGTGATTGCGCAGCGGTCCCGGCGCGGATTCCAAAGGTCTCGCCCGCGAAGCGTTCGAAAAGCTGGAAGAGTTGTCCCTGACGAGGTTGCGGCAGCACCAAAGAGCGCGCGCCAGCACCGCGAAATTCGATCTTTCGCGCCTCACAAAATTCTTGAACGCGATCGATATGGCTGAAAAAATCCACGGCGTAGAATTCATCGCCCGCCAGGGCAGGGAACAGCGCGGACCAAATCTCCGCCGCTTGCTTGCCGCGAACCGGCTCGCGATTCTCCGTTTCGACCAGTTCGAGGCCGACAGCTTTCACGCCGGGGCCCAGGTCCAGGGACTCCACGTCGAGCGAAAAGGGGGGCAAATCGAGCGCGCCCGGCGGCGCGCCGGGAGGAAGACTCATTCCAAGGACTCCGCTTCCGGGAATCGGCTGCGAAAATCGGGAGATTGCTTGCGCACGTCCAGCCAATCGAAAAATGCATCAGGAGTTTCGAGCCAGATGCGAAACCAGCTGGCGATCTCCTCTTTTTCGGCGCGCTTGTGCGGCTCGACTTTGTGATTGTGAGAAATCATTTCCGCGCGGCGTTTGCCGAGGCGGGCGATGCCCAAAACGCGCTCGACGGCGGCATGCTCGCCGTGCGCCTGGAATTTCCGCATCAGCTCGTCCAAACGCATGATGCTCACTTCTGCGTCTTCGAGAGTCTTGAAGTGAAGCAGGTCTTCAAATTCCTCTTCGTACTGTTCCTCCGCCTCTTCTTGCAGTGTGAGGAGCACTTTCCAGCCGGCCGTTTTCAGCACGTCCGCGATGTACTCCGAGCTGGTCTTTCCTGCCTCACCGTGTTCGGCATGGATGCGGCGGCGCAATTGATCGATTTCCGCGAGGGTCCATCTGGAAGCGCCGATCGCCCGTGCCGTTTCGAGGATCAGATCTTTCTTTGATTTTTGCGAGTCGGTCATCAAGCTCTGCTTCTGCGCGACTTCGCGCGCGATTTCGCGTGCGCCTTTTGTTTGGTGTGCGCGTGCTTCTGCGGCGGGGGAGCCGGCGGATCAGCTGGGAGCCCCGCGAGCAGACGGCGGTACTTTGTCACATTTTTATTGTGTTCGGCCAGTGTCGAGCCAAAAAAATGTCCGCCCTGGGTGTTGGCCACAAAATAGAGATAGTCGGTGCTCGCGGGATCGAGCGCGGCGCGCAGAGAAGTTTCGCCCGGATTACCGATGGGACCCGGCGGCAATCCCGTGTGCTCATAGGTGTTGTAGGGCGAGTGGAAGTGCAGGTCGGCTCCAGTCAGCGTGCCGTTGTACTGGCCTTCCTGCTGTAATGCGTAGATTACGGTCGGGTCGCATTGCAGCATCATGTCTTTGCGCAGTCGATTTTCGAAGACACCCGCGACGAGCGGGCGCTCGTCTTTTTTGGGCGTCTCGCGCTCGACCAGTGAGGCCATGGTTACGATCGAGCCAATCGGGTAGCCGGAGGCCAGCCGTGTTTTATCGCCGTCGGCCATCGGCGGAGCGATGCGCGCCCATTCTGACTTGAACTTTTTCACCATCAGGACCGTCAGATCATTGGGCACGGGATGGCGCGGCAATTGATAGGTCGCGGGGAAGAGAAAGCCTTCGAGCGTCAGCGCTTGAGGAAAAATATCGCGGACGAGCGTGGGATCGCTTGCGGCTTTTATGAATTCTTCGGCGGACATAAAATGGCCGGCTTCGAGGTCGTGCGCGATATCGTAGAGAGTCTCGCCTTCGCGGACGGTGAAGGGAACTTCATAAACTTCGCCCTTGGCGAGCTTCCAGAAAACGTCGCGGCCCGTTGCGGGGTTGTTGAAGAAATATTCGCCGGCTTCGAGTGTGCGCTTGGGATGCCGGCGGGCGTAAATCTCAAACGCGATAGCGCTGCGCACCACGCCATTTTGTTCGAGCAGGCGCGCCACGCCGCGCCGCGAAGCACCGTGCGGCACCGTCACGAACACGCCTTCCGAGCCGAATGCCTGGTACGGATGCGTCAGGGTGTACCACATCCAGGCGCCCGTGCCTGCTGCGCCGAGCAGTACCAGCACAACGACTATGAGAACTCTCTTCAAATCGACCTCGCGACCCGCCTTGCCAACTCTGTACTCTCCCGTCTCACTTCGTCTCCTGCTCCGCGTGTCCTCGGTCCAGATATTCCTTCAAGATCAGGGCCGCAGCCAGGGCGTCGACACCAAGCTTTGCGGTTTCTTTCTTCCGCTTTTTACTCGCGGCGGCGTGGATCGTCCTGCCTTGCTGTTCTTCAAGCAAACGCTCGGCTTCCCAGCTCGTCAAGCGCTCGTCGACCATTTCGACTGGCAAACCAAACTGCTTACGCACGCGTTCGCCGAATCGTGCTGCTTCTTCAGCCATGTCCCCGCGGGTGCCATCCAGACGCAGTGGCAGCCCAACGACAATTTGCTTCACGCCATGCTCGCGGACCAGTTCGCGCAATCGCCGCATGTCTTCATTGCGGTTGATGCGCTCCAGAGTTCCCAGCGGCTGTGCCAACGCGGCTTCCGTGCAAGCAATCGCCAAGCCGATTCGGGCGCGCCCGTAATCCAACGCCAGAATGCGCGCCGGCTTCGATTCTTTCGCGTTGAGGGAGGTGCCCCGCACTCTTACAGTATACCGGGAAGCAATTCGCAAGACCCGCGGTGCTGCCCAAGAGTGGACTATCTTCTAGGGCACCGCGCGGCTCTAATTTTGAGCTATAAAACAATGCTAGGGCGTTCTTCCTCGGGCACCACTTTGCCAGGCGTCCCAGTAGCCGAGGGTTTTCAATCGCTGCTCGAGGCCGGTTTTTTTGAGGAGGACGTCGAGTTCGGGGCGCGTCAGGCGTTTGGCGAGAGGCTCGGTGCGGTCCGCAATGCCCCAGGCGGTCAGCGCAGCGATGGCGGTGTTCAGCTTTAGCTCGCGGATGTCCACTTTGTCGAAGGTGTCGGACGCCGCGTGATAGTTGGGCAAATAATTTGCTTCTTCCTGATTGGCCACGAGATTTGGCACGCCTTCCAGCAGGAAATCCAGATTATCCGTTCTGAACGGAGCATCGTATGTGTCGTTGTTCGCACCCCAGGATTCGAGCGGCTTCAACACCTGCCGCACTGCGGGTTCGATGTCGCGCCGCCCGCCGAGCGAATAGCCGGTGACATGGCCTGTACCGGCGTCAAAGGTGATCATCGCGCGAATTTTGTCCATCTCGGCCCGGTGTGCCTGTACGTACGCAAGAGAGCCGATCGTGCCTTGTTCCTCACCGCTGAAGAGCACGAAGCGAATCGTTCGCCGCGGCAGCAGACCTGTCGCTTTGATGGCACGCGCCGCTTCAATGACCAGCGCCGCGTTGCAGCCGTCGTCCAGAGCGCCGGTGCCCAAGTCCCATGAGTCCAGATGCGCCGCGAGAATCACCGCTTCGTCGGGTTTTTCGTAGCCACGAATTTCGCCGACGACATTTTGCTGCTCGACTGGCCCGCCGATTTTGTTGGGCATATCAAGACGCACAACCACTTTTCCTGGATTGGCTGCGACAAGGCGCGCGAGGCGCATGGCATCCTCGCGAGCGACAATCGCCTGAGGAATCCTGTCGATTTCGCCATTCAGAGAATTTGTGTGGCGATAGAGAAGAAGCCGTTCGCGTGCGCCCATCCAAAGAATCGCGGATGCGCCGCCGTCCAGTGCCTTACGGATGATTTCGGGGGGACGAAGATATTCGTTGAAGAGATCGGCCCACGTCGAGTCGATATCGCCGTCCACCAGGAGAATCGCCCCTTTGATTGACGAGCCAGCCCTCGCAAAATCCTCTCCAGTTCCATAGCCGACGTCGACAAGCTTAGCCTCAATGCCTGCCGCCGGTGTCGCGGGCGACCAGCCCTCAGCCACGAGGCGCACAGGAAAATTCAGTGGTCCCAGCAGTTCGAGCCGTGTATTCCCCTCGCTCCACGTAACCGGCAGAGTGTACTTCTCCGTATGAACCTCCACGCCCTCGGCATGAAAGGCGGCCACGGCCCAGTCGACGGCTTTGGCCATTTCCGGAGAGCCGGTTACGCGTCCGCCGATGTCATCCGTCAAGCGCCGCAGATTTTCTTCCATGGGCGAAGAGCCAAGCACCTGCGGCAGAATTTTTGCAGCGGCTTGCGCGCAGCTCGAGGCGTCCGTCGCGGAACAGGCAGCGGCGTTCTGCCCGAATTGCGCGGAGCTGAGAGAATCAGGCACGGAAGGCAGTTGCGCCGACGCGGAGATCGAAGCAGAGATCGAAGCAGAGAAGTACAGAAGTAATGAGGCAAAGAAAGTCTTCGAGTAGCGCATCGGTTTACACCCTGCAGCAAAACTTCATTGGGCCACCTTTTTCCAGCAGCAAACCCGTGCATCCTGGCGGTGAGTAGTATAAGCTCGCGGCGTTTCGGCGAGAAATTCGTGAGAGAAATAGTCCTGTTGAGAGAATCTGTGATGACAAACGGGGTGAGGAAGAAATCGCTTGTTGTTCTTACGCTGGCTCTGGGCTTCGCCGCCACAGCACTTGCGCAGTCAGCGGGCCGGAAAGCCCCGGCGAACCTCGAGTTCCGTGCCAAGGCCGCGCTGGCACAAATTCGCGGAACGCTCGAGGTGCCCGGCCTTCAGCAAAGCGTGCGAGTGCAGCGCGATCATTGGGGCGTGGCGCACATCTATGCGCAGAACGAGCACGATCTTTTCTTCGCGCAGGGGTTTGTCGTCGCGCAAGACCGCCTTTTCCAAATGGAGCTTTGGAAACGCTCCGGCGAGGGCCGGCTTGCGGAAATTCTCGGACCTTCTTTTGTGAAGCGCGACACCAACGCGCGCCTGTTGCAATATCGCGGTGATATGGACGCCGAGTACAAAAGCTACGCCACAGACACGAAAGAAATTCTCGAAGCCTTCACGTCCGGCATTAATGCCTACATCGATGAAATCCAGAAGCCTGGCGGCCAGGGCCTTCCCCTCGAATTCCAGCTTGCTGGCTTCAAACCCGAGCATTGGAGGCCCGAAGACTGCCTCAATCGACTCGCCGCCTATTCCATGACGGGGAACGGAGCTAGTGAACTTCGCAACGCGCAGTTGGTCGCTCTCCTCGGGCCCGAAAAAGCAGCAGAACTTCTGGAGCTCGATCCTCCTGTGAAACTTGACCCGGCACCGGGAATTGATTTTTCCGGGCTTTCACCCGCCCTGCTCAAAAATCTCGTCGGCAGCGACGTGCCCATCCATTTCCCCGAGACGCCCGTTCAGGGAAGCAACAACTGGACCGTCTCGGGTTCGTTGACGACCAGCGGCAAACCTCTGCTGGCAAACGATCCGCACCGCGTTATCGCTGAGCCGTCATTGCGCTACATCGTGCATCTCGTCGCGCCCGGGTGGGACGTCATAGGCGCGGGCGAACCGGGTTTACCCGGCGTCGCTGTTGGCCACAACGAAAATATCGCGTGGGGATTCACTATTTTCGGACTCGACCAGCAGGATCTCTACCTCGCGCAGCTGAACCCCGCCGATCCAGACGAATATAAAACCGAGCATGGCTGGGAGCGCATGAGGGTTGAGACGGAAACCATCAATGTGCGCGGCGGCGCACCAGTCACCGTGAAGCTGAAATTTACACGTCACGGTCCGGTGCTCTGGGAGGACGGAGGGCGCGCACTGACGCTGCGCTGGGTCGGCGCGGAACCAGGCACGGCTGGTTACCTCGGTTCACTCTCGGTCGATCGCGCGCAGAACTGGCAGGAATTTGAGCAGGCCATGCCACGTTGGAAAGTACCATCGGAAAACATCGTCTATGCCGACCGCGACGGCAACATCGGCGAACACTCGACCGGCCTCGCGCCACTGCGCAAGAACTGGACCGGGCTGTTGCCTATCCCCGAAAACGGCGGCTTCGAATGGAGCGGCTTTGTGCCCAATGGCGAGCTTCCGCACACTTACAATCCCGCTTCGGGTTTTGTGGCCTCTGCCAATCACAAAATGATTCCGGAAAATTATCCCTACGCTGTCGGCTTTCAGTGGGCCTCGCCGGAACGTTTCCAGCGCATTTCCGAAGTGCTTAGCGGTGCCGCGAAAACCGCGCACAAACTTAGCGTAGAGGATATGGAAAATCTTCAAAACGATGTTGTTTCGCTGCCAGCGCGTGAATTGCAGAGATTGCTCAGGCATGCCGCCGGGAACTCGCCGGACAGCTCGGCTAAGCTTCTGCTCGATTGGGATTGCGCGATCACTGGAAATTCCAGCGCAGCTTCACTCTACGAATACTGGGCCGAAGAACTGCGCGAAGCGGTCACGAAAAAAGTGGTCCCTGCGGAAGCGCGAGCGGTCGTGGGAAGACTGTCGCTGCGGAAAACCGCGCAAGAGCTGTCTCATCCGCTCGGCAGCGTGTTCGGCGAAAATCCCGAAGCGGCGCGCGATGCTCTCCTGCTGCAAACTCTCGAAGGCGCGAAGCAGAAGCTGGCGGCGAAATTGGGTCCCAATCCCCAAGAATGGGCCTGGGGACGGCTGCATCACGTCTCGTTCATCCACCCGCTTGGCTCGATGCCGCAAGCGAATGCGCTCTTCGATCGCGGCCCCATCCCTCGCCCCGGCGACGGTAGCACCGTCGACGCCACCTATTTTGGAGGAACTTCCTTCGACCAATTGGCCGGCGCCAGTTACCGCGAGATTTTCGACTTGAGCGATTGGGACAACGCCGTGGCAGTGAACGTCCCCGGCCAAAGCGGCCAACCCGGAAGCGAGCACTACGACGACTTGCTCGCGCTCTGGACCACCGGCCGGTACTTTCCGTTGAGCTACACCAAACCAGCCGTAGACCGCGAAACAGCCGACGTGCTCGAGCTCACGCCGTAGCCCAAAAAACCTCAGCAGCGTCGTAATTCAACGAACGCGCAACGCGGGATTCACGATGCAGTCGGCCACACGCGCGACCTGCCCCATCTCCACAACGTCATGCACACGCACGATGTGCGCGCCCCCCAAGATGCTTGCAGTGACGGTCGCAGCGGTGCCCCAGATCCGCTCTTCCGGCGGTGCGGGTTTCCCTCCGTGCGCCAGCGTCGCTCCAAGAAATCCCTTGCGCGAAGTTCCCACGAGCAGCGGATAGTCCAGCGCGGCGAACTGTGGCAACTCTTGCAGCAACTCGTAATTCTGCGAATGGCTTTTTCCAAAACCAATTCCCGGGTCCAAAATGATCTGGCATTGTGCTACGCCGGCCTTGCGCGCACTCTCAGCGGATTCTGTCATCCCGCGCATCACATCGCGAATCACGTCCTGTGCGAACGGCTCAGCCTGCATCGTGCGGGGCTCTCCATGCATGTGCACCAAGATAAGCGGCACCCCATTTTTGGCCGCGATTTCCGCAACGCGCGGGTCGTTCTTCAATCCCGAAACGTCGTTGATGATCTCCGCGCCGGCCCGGATGGCAAGCTCGGCAATCGTGGAACGGCGTGTATCCACCGATATTGGAATCTTTAGGCGGCCTTGTAGCCCTTCCAGCACGGGCAGGATGCGATCCAATTCTGCTGAGGCAGGAGTTTCTTTCGAACCAGGCCGGGTGGATTCGCCTCCAATATCGAGCAAGTCTGCCCCATCCCGTTCCATCGCGAGAGCATGTTCGATGGCGACCGCCGGTTCCTCGTAGTTGCCACCATCCGAGAAGCTGTCCGGCGTGACATTCAGCACGCCCATCACGAGCGTTCGCTCGCCAAGAATCAGAGTTCGCGACGGCAGCTTCAGTCGGAATTTCTTACGTGGGTCCACGGGATGGATAGGCTAACAGTCTAGCTCAGTATCAGTGGGACAGACATTCTTGTCTGTCTCCCTGCCCCGAGAGACCAAAAGAGACAGGCAGGAATGCCTGTCCCCCAAAATCTGGCACGCGCAATCTAATCCAAATCAAAATCGCGAAGGGGCTTGCCGGCAGGAGCGTCCTTAGCCTTCTTCATGGCTTCTTCAAATTTCTTTGCGAGAATATCTTCTTTGTGCGTTTCCTGGAAGAACGAGTCGGCAAACTTGTCCTCGCGCTGGCGGTGCTGTTCGGCGAGAATCCCGTGTGCGTTCTCGAGGTCCACGTTGGGGCCGGTCTTCACCGGCGCCTCGTGGGAGAGCACCGCCCCAAACACGGCGTCCACCACCAGTTTCGCTTGGCAGCACGGGCAGGTCACGTGGAGATTGTCCGGTTCCTTATTTCCCATAAGCGCATTCTACGCCAACTTGTGCCCGTCGGTCATCCACGCGAGGCGTGCAGCCGGCAGCGGCTGGCCAGAAAAAAAGGGGCACTATCTATCGTGCCCCTACAGAACGAGTTCCGCTAATTTGCTCTTATGCTTTCGCGGGATTCTCTCCGCGCGTAAATCCTGGCGCCGGCCGCAATTCCGGCCGCACCACCTTGGGGTCCGCGCTCGGCGCGGCCGGAGCCGGAGGCGGCGGCACTCGCGGTTTTTCGGGCAGCGGCTTGCCTTCCATCAGCATTTTCACTTCGTTCGCGTCGATCACTTCGCGGTCGAGCAATGCTTGCGCGATTCGCTCGAGCGTCTCGCGGTTGGTGGAGAGAATCCTCTTGGCATTCTCGTAGCCGCCGTTGACGATCCTTTTCACTTCCTTGTCGATCTGGATCGCCGTATCTTCCGAGTAGTCGCGATGCTGGGTAATTTCGCGGCCCAGGAAGATCGCTTCATCCTTTTTCCCGTACGCCAGCGGCCCCAGCTCGCTCATGCCCCATTCGCAAACCATGTTGCGCGCCAGGTCGGTGGCCCGTTCGATATCGTTGCCCGCGCCGGTCGTAATGTGTCCCAGGAAAATCTCTTCCGCGGAGCGCCCGCCCATCAATACCGCGAGCATCGCCTCCAAATATTCCCGCGTATAAGTATGCTTATCGTCTTCGGGCAGCTGCATGGTCAGTCCCAGAGCCATCCCTCGCGGAATGATGGTCACTTTATGAACCGGATCGGCTCCCGGCGTCATTGCTGCCACCAACGCGTGCCCCGCTTCGTGATAAGCCGTGTTTTTCTTCTCTTCATCGGAAAGGATCATCGACTTGCGCTCGACGCCCATCAACACTTTGTCTTTGGACATCTCGAAGTCGATCTGCATCACGAACTTGCGGTTCTGCCGCGCCGCCCACAGCGCCGCTTCGTTCACCAGGTTGGCAAGATCTGCGCCGGAAAAGCCGGGCGTGCCGCGCGCGATGATGGACAATTCGACGTCATCGGCCAGCGGCACCTTCCGTGTATGAACGCGAAGAATTTCCTCGCGGCCTTTCACGTCTGGCCGGGCAACCACCACGCGCCGGTCGAATCGCCCAGGCCGCAGCAGCGCCGGATCGAGCACATCGGGCCTGTTCGTGGCGGCGATCAAGATCACGCCTTCATTGGATTCGAATCCGTCCATCTCGACGAGCAACGCATTCAAAGTCTGCTCGCGTTCGTCATGCCCGCCGCCGAGGCCAGCGCCGCGATGCCGTCCGACCGCGTCAATTTCATCGATGAAGATGATGCAAGGCGCGTTCTTTTTTCCCTGCTCGAACAAATCGCGCACGCGGCTTGCACCGACGCCCACAAACATTTCGACGAAATCCGAGCCAGAAATCGAGAAGAACGGGACGTTCGCCTCGCCTGCAATCGCTCTTGCAAGCAAAGTCTTGCCAGTTCCAGGAGGCCCGACCAGCAACACGCCCTTCGGAATCCTTCCGCCAAGTTTCTGGAATTTTTGCGGATCCTTCAAGAATTCGATGATTTCCTGCAACTCTTCCTTCGCTTCGTCCGTTCCTGCAACGTCCTTAAACGTCGCTTTCTTCTGCTGCGCGGAGAGCAGCCGCGCGCGCGACTTGCCGAAGCTCAACGCTTTATTTCCTCCAGCTTGCATTTGCCGCATCAGGAAAAAGCAGAAGCCCACGAGCAAGAGTAAAGGCGCGGCATTCAAGAGAATGAGGATCCAATCCGAACTCCGTACTTCCTTCATCCCCTTGATCATCGCTCCTTTGTCGCGCAATTCCTTGACGAGGTCCGGAGCGGCTTCCTTGAAAACCGTCACCGTGAACTTCGTGTTTGGCGGAGTCTTATATTCTCCTTGAATCTCGTAGCTATTCGGCGAAAGGTACAACGTCACTTCCTTGATGTCTCCCTCATCCACCTTGGCCATGAACTCGCTGTAGCTGGGGGTCTGGTCGTGCGTCTGGCTGCCGTTCGCGGATACAAGTCTCCACAGCATCACGCCGAGAAAGACGATGGAGATCCAGAACAGAATTGTCTTTGCCGTTGAGCTGGAATTCACGTTATCCTCACCTTTGTCCTTGACCTCGCGTAAATTCTTCCCGCGAGGAAGCGACGCGCGAATCTTTCGATCTTACTTCGGATGTCCTTGCCGTCGCTTCACCTGCGCTGCTCCAGTGGAGAGAGCCCGGTAGTTCCGCCCCGTCCCATTGTCCGCAGCCAAGCCATAACCGACCCACACCTCATTAGATGCTGTCCGGAACCCAAAGTAATCGGGTTCCAGGCCCACGCGCCGCCGCGCGGGCTTGTCCAGCAGCACAACCAATCGCAGCGATCGAGGCTGGCTTTCTCCCAATCGCCGCAGAAGAAACTCTTGCGTCACGCCGCTCTCCAGCACCGCATCAAGCAGCAGAACATCCCGGCCTTTCAACTCCGGCCGCGACCCGAAATATACTTCGCGCCGCTCGCGCCCGCCGTCATCCACGTCCCGCACATCCTCGCGAACGAAATGACAAACCACGCCGGTGCTAATCTCGCGAATCAAGTCGGCCGCAAAAACGAATCCGCGGTCCAGCGTTACAACCACATCTACGCGTCGCCCCTTGTACGCCCGCGTAATTTCGCGGCCCAGCGCAGCAACCCTCGCGCTGATGCGCGCAGCGGAGAAAGCCGCTCGTCCTCGTGCGTTCGACTGGACCGCTGGGCGGTCACGCATCAAGACTTTTCCTCGGCGATTAAAAGTCCCGTTCTGGTCCCTTCATTTGCCGCATACCCGGCAGCAACCGCAAAGCCCCGCGCCCAAACTACAACGCCGCCGCACGTCAGAACCGGCCACCCTTCCCGCTCCCACCGGCTAACATGTTTTTCGTTCAACAAGCGTTTCAGCTTGTGCGCTTTCTGATGCCCGGCGGGATGCAGCCTGTCCCCGAAACGCCAGTTGCGCAGCACCAATGGCAAACGCAACCGGTCGCGGTCCAAAACCGCCCCTGATTGCTTAGTTTCCTCTCTCTGAGCGGGCCAGTCAATCACCCTGAAGCGGAAGACGCACCCCGCTTGCGGCACACGCAAAGACGCTTCGCCATTTCTAATGTCGATTTTGTGCTCGTATTCCGCCGGCGATGAATTGTGCGCTTCGCGTTTCCCGCCGGTTCGAAGAGCTGGCCTCCGCGAAATTGTACGGAAAATCAAAGTATCGTGCTCTCTGCGAACCTCAACGCCTCCCGGCAATTGCAGCAATTTTCCGTTCTCTCCCTGCCGGGCCAATTCCATCAACGCTGTGATGTGCCGGGCCGAGGTTTGCCCCCTCCCGCGCTTACTCTCCTCAATGAGACGAAACAGCATCCGCTTCGTCAGCGCACGGTTTTTTTCTCTCTTCTTCGCGTCCTCTGCGGCCTCTGAGATGAAATCCCCACTTCCCCATGGCAACAACAAGCTCGCCACTGCGATCCGCGATTCAGCTCCAGTTTTCTTAGCGAGCGCTTCGCACCGTTCCTGCGCGAGACACTCCAAAAATTCCTCATCCTCCCGCGCAAATTCCGCCAGCGAAGCAAGATGTTCCACCGCACCGCTCTGAAACTCTCGCTCCAAAAGCGGCAGCAATTTTTTCCGCATACGCGCTCGCATTCGCGACGTATCCTGATTCGTAGCGTCCTCGCGCCACGACTGCTTTTTCGATCGCAAATACGCCCGCACTTCCGCTCGCCGCATGCCTAGCAAGGGGCGTACAACACTTTCTGTCCGTGGATGAATTCCGCCGAGTCCGGCCAACCCCGTCCCGCGCAAGATGTGCGCCAGCACCGTCTCCGCCTGATCGTCCGCGGTATGCGCCACGGCCACGCACTCGACTTTTTCTTCCGCCACCAATCTCGCAAAAAACTCATATCGCGCGCGCCGCGCTGCATCCTCAAGGTTCGCCTTTTCACGCCCCGCCTTCGCAGCCACGTTCAGGCTCTCGCTGTAAAGCGTCAACCCATGTTTCGCCGCAAGCTTCGCAACAAACTTTTCGTCCGCATCCGAAGCCGCGCCGCGCAATTTGTGATTCAGGTGCGCCACGCTCAACACAATCCCCAGCTTCTCTCTCAGTTCCACCAACAACAGGAGCAGCGCCACCGAGTCTGCACCGCCAGACACACCCACTCCCACGCGCTCCCCCGCACGCAGCATCCCCGCGCGCCTTAAGTTCTCAAGCCATCGTCGAGCAAGCCCGCCGCTTTCGCGACTTGCTCCTTTTTTTAGAGCAACACGTTTGGCCATAGCTGCAGCGGCTATGGTAGCAATTGCCCGCCAAACAGGTCGAGTCGCCCCTCCCGTGCAAGCTCAGAATTTCTAAAGATTCCGTTCAATAAAATTTAGGTAAACCCAGCGCTGGCGCGTTGCGCTCCGCGGGATATACTATGCGGCGTGTAAAGTGTAAAAGCGTCTCCAACACAAAGGCGGCAACCATGGACATCGAGCGGCGTGACTTTCTCAAGACAACCGGCAAAGCAATCACAGTGGGCGCGGCTGCGCTCGCTCTAGGCGACAAAATTCTCGGCGCAAACGATCGCGTCCGTGTCGCCGTTTGCGGTGTGCGCGGCCGCGGCCACGACCACATTCGCGGCTTCGCGCACGTCCCAGGAGTCGAGCTCGCCGCTCTCTGCGATGTCGATGAAAACGTCCTGAACGAGCGCCTCGGCGATGTCGAGAAAATGGGCTTGCCCCGGCCCAAATCATACGTCGACGTTCGCAAGCTCCTCGAAGACAAGGAAATCGACGCCATCTCCATCGCCACGCCCAATCATTGGCATTCGCTCATCGCCATCTGGGGCTGCCAGGCCAGCAAGGACGTCTACGTTGAAAAGCCCTGCTCGCATAACACTTTCGAAGGCCGCCAACTCGTCCGCGCCGTGAAGAAGTACAACCGCATCTGCCAGCACGGCAGCCAGTCGCGCTCGAATCCCGGAATGCTCGAAGCTATTCATCATGTCGGTGACGGCACGATCGGCGACGTCTACATGACTCGCGCCATTTGCTACAAGTGGCGCGATACGATCGGCCATGCCCCGGAGGAGCCAGTCCCCGCTGGTGTTCATTACGACCTCTGGACCGGCCCTGCCCCGCTCAAGCCTTTCACTCGCAATCGCTTTCACTACAACTGGCACTGGATCTGGGACACCGGCAACGGCGAAGCTGGCAATCAAGCCATCCACGAAATCGATATCTCCCGCTGGGGCCTCGGCGTTGGCTTCCCGGTTTCCGTCTCTGCCATGGGCGGACACTTTATGTTCGACGACGACCAGCAGACACCCAACACCTTGAACGCCATCTACTATTTCGATTCCGCCGATGGCAAGCGCAAAATGATCGAGCTCGAAGTCCGCCACTGGATCACCAATCACGAAGCGGAAATCGGCACCGGCGCGTATGGCGCCAGCGCTGTCCCTCCGGCAGGACTCACCGCCCCTGCAAAGAAAAAGCCCGCTGACAATCAGCAGACCCTCGGCCCAAAGGACGCCAAGACCAACACCATTGGCAACATTTTCTACGGCTCGAAAGGCATTCTCGCCATCGACGGCTATGACGCCTACAAAACATGGTTGACAGACGAGCTCGAACCCGGCCCGCAAGGCAAAGCCGCCGGCGACCACTACGCCAACTTCATCGATTGCGTTCGCAGCCGCCGCGCCGAGGACATTCATTCGCCCATCGAGGAAGCTCACATTTCCTGCACGCTCGTGCACCTGGCGAACGCTTCCTATCGCCTCGGCCGCACCTTAAAATTCGATCCCGCCACGCAGCAAGTCGTCGGCGACGACGAAGCCAACGTCATGCTTCGCGGCACGTACCGCGCGCCCTACGTCGTTCCCGAAGAAATCTAAGACTCTTCGCTTTCTGCCTGACAAGCTCACCGCTCGCGACGAGCTAGTGTTCTAGAGGAATCTGCTAGGCCATGCGGTTAGCAGCAACGGTCTCCCCTGCCCATCAAAGGGCCTGGTCACCCTGACTGAGCCCCTCAGTTTCCGATTACGCGCCTACACAGGAGTTGGCCGCAGCCTCCAAATGCATTACAGTTCGGCGGCGCCCCATTTTGTTCGTTCAACGACGTATTGGGGTAGTCGAATTGGGACCTATGACCTCAAATGGACGCGCTGTAGAAATCTGGCAATGTCTGATTCCGCTGGTTGTGCTCACTGCAATCTTTTCGGTTGGGAGCTCGTTAGTCACGGTTCACAGCCTCGGCACGCCAGGGCCAGCCGAATTGCTTTGGACGTTCGAGTTTCGGCTGGTATTGGCTTGGTGGGTCCGCATTGACAGACGAATCCGCGGCTTCAGTGTGCCTTTTGAATTCGACGCCTTTGTGTTCTTCGTCTGGCCCTTCATTGTTCCGTACTATTTGTACCGGACTCGTGGTATGCGAGGTCTATTCCTCGCCGCGGGCATCTATGGGTTGTATCTGACGCCGTCTCTGACCACCCAGATTGCCCGCATCGGATTTGTCCGGTAACGCGTGCCAATCGGTAGTCAGGGACGCGAGTCTGTGATCTTTCATCAGGTCCTTCAGCCCCAGTTTGACTCCTGTTCAATTTTGCACACCAGGCGCCTGGGTCAGTACTTTAGAATCCTATTGAAAAGTGAAAGTTAAAAATAGGCCCGCGATGGCCATTTTTGGAATGCCTCCGAGGAGGTCATCGCGGGCGTCTGCTTCATAGTGGGCATGTGGTCGGTATGAACGGCCCTCGTCGGCATGCACTTCTTTCTTCACCCGAAAGTACGATGGCGACCTGGCAAAGCGTCAGCATGCGACGCGTCTCCGATATCGCCAATTTTGGATTGGTCGGAATGTACATTCGTACCGCGGCCGCTTCGCCGCCCGGAAGTCCAAACATCTGTACAGTTGTTCCTTTGTGCGCCGACGGGAGAGGTGCGTGCACGCTCCGTCGTCCAGCCGAGCAAATGCAATCTACGGCGTAGCCTGCACCGCCGACCGCCCCTGCTTCGCCTTCGTCACCATCTCCCGCACATCGCTCAGCAACGCTTGCGAATCAAACACCACTCCATCGCGAATCGTATATTTCAAGCACTGTTCGTGCACTTCCTTGCGGTCCTGGCTCACCCGCGTCACGCCAATCCCATAAAACACTTTCACGTCCGCCAACGGATTTTCCGAAAGCACCACCAGGTCCGCCAAATAACCCGGCCGGATCACTCCCAGCTCCGGATTCTTCACCACCTTCGCTCCATTCTCCGTAGCCGCATGAATCGTCTCTAGCGGCGAAAACCCCGCCTCCTCCAGCATCTCCAACTCTCGAATCGTCCCAAACCCCCACAACGCAAACAGAAATCCCGTGTCCGACCCGACCGCCACCGTGCCGCCCTGATTCTTATAGTCGTTCACGAAGTCCATCCAGATCCGGTAAGCTCGGGCCCAATCCGCTTCCTTGTCGGACGTCCAATCATAAAAGTACGACGCGTGATGCGCGGGATTCGGCAAAAATGAATCCATCACCACCGGCAGCGTGTACGTCGCGTGCCACGGCAGATTCGCCGCGCGCATCACGTCTCGATTCGCTTCGTAAATGCTGAACGTCGGCACCATGATGAATCCCGTCTTGTGCATCGTATCCAGCAGAGAGTCAATCACTTCACCGTGTAGCTTCGCCACGTCTGCCTGCAACCACGCCCTCCCCGTTTCCAAAAACCGGTCTGGCTCGCTTGAATAGTTATAGTCCGGGGGCAAATCCTGGATCGTCTGCGTCGTGAACGACGACTCCGGATAACCGTAATGATGTTCGATCGTCGAAGCCCCTTCGCTCGCCACTTTCACCGCGTTCATCGGATACACACCATCTTGCGCGATATGCACCGCCACGCCCATGCCGTTTTTCCGCGCCTCGTCCGCAATCGCGTGAAACACGTCCGGCCAAAGGCCTGGCTTTCCGATGACCTTCACTCCATCCACGCCCTCCGCATGCCATTCGTCCACAATCTGCCTCGCGCCATCAGGATGAAAATAACGCGGATCGTCCCCGCGCCCCCAAAATGGATACACGTACATTCGCGGCGCAATAATCTGGTTGGCCGCAATCTTCTTCTTCTCTTCCACCATCTCCTTCGGCGATTCATTTCCGATATTGAACGTTCGAATTGTGGTCACGCCATGCCCCAGCAGCAATTTGTAAATGTATTCCGCGGGCACATCCTTGTTCTCGTTCACGTGAATATGCACGTCAATCAATCCCGGCGTGACATACATTCCTTTCCCTTCGATCACGCGATCCGGCGCCTTTTCTTCCTTCGCACCCGCCGCTCCCGCAGCTTTCCGAGTCCGCGAAATCGCATCTTCTGAAATGATCCGCTCAATCCGATTCCCTTTGATAAAAATATTGACGGGCCCATACGCCGGCGCCCCCGACCCATCAATCACCGTCACCCCGCGGATCTCCAGCGACTCATACGGCCCCGCTTCCTCAGCCGTGCCTGCGTTCTGCGCGCAAGCCAGCGGCGCCGATACGGATGCCCACGCGCACAACATCAATCCCCAACACATCGTGTTCTTCATCTTCTTCGCAGCCGTCATTTTGTTTTGCCCCTAAGTGGCACAGCCAATCCTGCCTGTGCGGGTTTGTAATTTGCGCGCGCCCTCTTCCCACTTGCTGCAGTAACGCGCCGCATTTTTCGCGGTACCCCTATTTGCTTTCCCGCCCCGCGAAACTCGCAAGGCTATTTTCATTGCTCGAAGAAGTCCAGCACTGATTCGCAAGGATCATCTCCGCGAGTTCTGTATCCTCTTTCCAACAAAAGCCTTAGCCAAGTCCCGAGTCCGTCCCTGTGGAAGCCTGTGGAAAACGTTAATCTCTGGTTGACATTTCCGCCGCTTCGTCGTATTCTCCTTGGGCTGTAGATGTGCCTTTCTGCAAGACAGGGGGGCTTTGCTCTTTGACAACCGATACGATGTGCCAGAATCCGTTCGAAACCATTCGTCCTTTTCGAGCACGAATGGTCTGAGTAAATCGAGCGACAATAATTCGCTTGGCAGGCTGGCTCTCTGATGCAAATCAGAGGGCATTTTTTTTCGCCAAGCTACCAGTTTCAAACGAGAGTTTGATCCTGGCTCAGAGCGAACGCTGGCGGCGTGCTTAACACATGCAAGTCGAGTGCGCGCCTGTAGCAATACAGGTGGCGCACGGCGCACGGGTGCGTAACACGTGGGTAATCTGCCCTTCGATGGGGAATAACTCCGGGAAACCGAAGCTAATTCCGCATAACATTCCTTGAACCTCGGTTTGGGGACTCAAAGCCGTAAGGCGTCGGAGGAGGAACCCGCGCACGATTAGTTAGTTGGCAGGGTAACGGCCTACCAAGACTTTGATCGTTAGCTGGTCTGAGAGGATGGCCAGCCACACTGGAACTGAGACACGGTCCAGACTCCTACGGGAGGCAGCAGTGGGGAATCTTGCACAATGGGCGAAAGCCTGATGCAGCGACGCCGCGTGGGGGATGAAGCTTTTCGGAGTGTAAACCCCTTTCGACCCGGACGAATGCCCCGCAAGGGGACTGACGGTACGGGTATAAGAAGCCCCGGCTAACTACGTGCCAGCAGCCGCGGTAAGACGTGGGGGGCCAGCGTTGCTCGGAATTACTGGGTGTAAAGGGTTCGTAGGCGGTGTGGCAAGTCGGGAGTGAAATCTCTGGGCTTAACTCAGAGACTGCTTCCGAAACTGCTGTGCTTGAGTGTGGGAGAGGCGCGTGGAATTGCAGGTGTAGCGGTGAAATGCGTAGATATCTGCAGGAACACCCGTGGCGAAAGCGGCGCGCTGGACCACTACTGACGCTGAGGAACGAAAGCTAGGGGAGCAAACAGGATTAGATACCCTGGTAGTCCTAGCCCTAAACGATCAGGACTTGGGGTGCCGCACGTTCGTGCGTCGTCCCGGAGCTAACGCGTTAAGTCCTGCACCTGGGGAGTACGGTCGCAAGACTGAAACTCAAAGGAATTGACGGGGGCCCGCACAAGCGGTGGAACATGTGGTTCAATTCGACGCTACGCGAGGAACCTTACCTGGGCTCGAAGCGCACTTGACTAGCTATAGAAATATGGCCTTCCCGCAAGGGACAAGTGTGGAGGCGCTGCATGGCTGTCGTCAGCTCGTGCCGTGAGGTGTTGGGTTAAGTCCCGCAACGAGCGCAACCCCTGCACGTAGTTGCCACTCCGCAAGGAGGGAACTCTACGTGGACTGCTCCGGATAACGGAGAGGAAGGTGGGGATGACGTCAAGTCCGCATGGCCTTTATGTCCAGGGCTACACACGTGTTACAATGCAGGGCACAAACCGTTGCCAACCCGCGAGGGGGAGCTAATCGGAGAAAACTCTGCTCAGTTCGGATTGCAGTCTGCAACTCGACTGCATGAAGCCGGAATCGCTAGTAATGGCGTATCAGATCGACGCCGTGAATACGTTCCCGGGCCTTGTACACACCGCCCGTCACATCACGAAAGTGAGTTGTACTAGAAGTCGCCGCGCTGACCGCAAGGAAGCAAGCGCCCAAGGTATGACTCATGATTGGGGTGAAGTCGTAACAAGGTAGCCGTAGGAGAACCTGCGGCTGGATCACCTCCTTTCTAAAGTAGTCGTGGCTCAACCCGCTATGGTGTGCGGATCATGCCACGCAAATGTATCCCGCCTTTCTCACGAATTGCAGGGATACACGTTCGGTTTACAACCTGGTTTAATCCAGGATTCGGGCGGATTCTGTCAGATCGTATCGAGTCAAAGGCAAATCAATTCATCTAGTGCGTCTCAGGGCCGCGTGCTCACTCCGCGGCCCTTTTTCTTTCCTTGGTTGTCTTGAGACGCGGTTGGGTATCAGCGTGGCCTTTTCTCCCCTGCCTGGGCCAAATCCAAGTCCGCAGTGTTCTAAGTCACCGAACAGCCCTCGACACGGGATCCGTGTAGCACGATATCTGTGTCATAAGCTGCCGCCTTCGAAATATCACTATAACTTTGGAAGAAGATCTCGCTCGCTGGGCAAGGGTCGAAGCGGTTCGCAGGGACAAGAGCGTATCTCGATTCCTCGCTGGCATATTAAGAAAGCAGAAGAGCGAAAACGAGGACCACGAACGCGCCATGCAGTAGGTGCTTGCTCGCGAGGCCTTTTTGAGTTCGGACGGTTCCTATCTCACGCGCGAGGAAGCATATGACCGCGACGGTCTTCGTTGGCACCAATGTCCTTCCATGAGAAGGCCGGTGAGAGTCAACTATGCTTTCCCCTTCTTGTAAGGGTGTTTTTGTTCTTCTCTTTCTCCCTGTGAGTTCCTGCCCTTGAGCCAAGCCGCTCTTGTCGCCACCCTTCCATCCGTACTCTTTGTTGGGCGATCGTCGCTCGGTGCAAGTTGCGTGTACTCGATTCAGTAGGTGCTGCTACCTGATTAACGCAGCCTGATTAACGCAGCCTTAACCGGCTATCGTCAATTGTTCGGATGGACTGCTGCAAAGGGACGCACAAAAAAAGCGCGGTGCGCCTTACAGTCGCACCGCGCCAATTTGTGCCCTGCTCTCGAAACGAAAAGCTTGTGGCGCTACAACTTACCGCGCCACCGGCCGCTGAAAAACCGGTCCTGTCCCAGGCCGCCGCAGCACATAACCCTGCGGCTGCCCATGGGAATGCGTTAACGCATGCCCATTCGAATGGACGGCGCCAATGTGACCATTGTGGCCGTTGCCATTCGCCGGCGCGGGCTGCGGCATCCGCGCCGGATTACCGATAGGGCGTAGAGTGACCGGCGCTGCATGGACGTGATCGCTGATGGCCTGCAGCCTCTTCAAAATGGACTGCCACTGTTCCCAATCCAACTGCCTCAGGAACGGCCGCAATCCCTGGATGAACGGATCCTCGAGCAGCGCTTCGCCGTCGGATTCCGGAATGAAGAAGCGGTTCAAGCCCACATTCAACGCTTCGGAAATCTTCTCCAAAGTGCCGAGGCTCGGCGTCATCTGGCCGCTCTCGATGCGGGACAAATAGGAGCGCGAGACCTTCGAGCGCGACTGGAGCTGGCTCTGGGTCATCGCCCGCGATTCGCGCAGTTGGCGAATCCGCTGGCCGATATTCTCGACCGTCTCCTGGTTGGCGAACTTTTCGGACGTGGGTTCAGCGGCTGCTTCCTCCGGAGGTGCCGGTGGAGGAATCAGGAATTCCAGACGCTGAGGCAAGGCGCGCACGCAACGGCGGCAATTCCCCGTGCGCGTCCGGTATTGGACGAGACCACATGTCTTACAGCGAATGACTTCCCTATCCATTTCGAGCGAACTCATCGTTTCTTTCTCAGTTGTTTGCACAGACACCGGTACTCCTCGCTGACTTTGCCCGGCGTGCGGATAGTGGAAGGAACCCCGGAACGTGTCTCTGGGGAAGGCAGAAAACTGGCGCGCCGAGGAGTATCGTGCGGCTGGCCGTTTTGTGTCAAGACTATTTTTGAACTATTTTTGTATATGCAGATTTTTTATCGAAACTTTACGAGAAATTTTCGCCTGTCCGTAGGGGCAGTTCATGACAAATTTCCTCGTGCTTCCACAAGCTATTGTGTTCTCCGCCACAATTGGCCTTCCAGCTTGGGCTTGCGCCGCGTCTTCTCGCGTGGCACAGTCAATCTTGGCCGTGCTATTCAAAGGCCGCGCTCCCTGAGTCCCAAACACACGTCCCTCGTTGTACGATGGTCCCTGTCCCAAATTGGGGCAACATTTTAGAGACACATGCCGGAACTCCCTGACATCACCGTCTACATCGAAGCTCTCGAAACCCGCATCCTTGGCCAAACTCTCGAGGCCATCCGCGTCGTCAGCCCTTTTCTCCTTCGCACCGCCAACCCGCCCCTCGCCGACGCCTCCGGTAAAAAAGTCCTCCAACTCCGCCGGCTTGGCAAGCGCATTTGCATCGGTCTCGAAGAAGACCTCTGGCTCGTCCTTCACCTCATGATCGCCGGTCGCCTTCACTGGTACCCGTTCGGGGCGAAGTCCGGCCGCGTCAAAGTTTCGCCGCCTCGCGGTCTCGCCGCCTTCGATTTCTCCAATGGCTCACTTCTCTGGACGGAGGCCGGCTCCAAAAAGCGCGCCTCTCTCCACGTCGTCTCCGGCGAAGAGGGTCTCCGCTCTCTCGATCCAGGCGGTCTGGAAGTCCTCGATGCCACGCCAAAGCAGTTCACCGCCACACTCCTCTCCGCCAACCACACTCTCAAACGCGCCCTCACCGACCCACGTCTCTTCAGCGGCATCGGTAACGCCTACTCCGACGAAATTCTCTGGGAAGCCAAGCTTTCCCCTCTAGCCCTCACCCAAAAACTCTCTGTCCTCGAAATCAAGCGCCTCTACGAAGCCATCCGCTGCAGCCTCATTCACTGGACCGACCGTCTCCGCGCCGAAGCCGCCGGCAAGTTCCCTGAAAATGTCACCGCCTTCCGCGAAGGTATGGCTGTCCACGGCTGCTATAAGCAACCTTGCCCGCGCTGCGGCAGCAAAATCCAGCGCATCCGCTACGCCAGCAACGAAACCAACTATTGCCCTACCTGCCAAACCGCCGGCAAACTCCTCGCTGACCGCGCCCTTTCCCGCCTCCTCCGCGAAGACTGGCCCCGCTCCCTCGACGAACTCGAACTCCTCATCGCCACATCCAAATGACCCTGTTACATGGCTCACACGTTCGTACCGTCTCTCTAGTACTCTCGGTCCATTCCACGCTTTGCATCCCTCCCGCTACTCTACTTGCCGCGTGAATTCCAACTGGATGTGGACTCGCCGCGCGTTCCGGCGCACCATCGCGAAGCTTATTCGGTGGACGAAAAAAACCCGCCAACTTCGCACGGAACTCCTTTTGTCCTTCGTCTTGCTCACTGTAGGGCTCACCTGCGTCACCCTTGTCGTTGTGCGCAGCAACGCCCAGGCGCACGCGCAGCAACAAATCGAACAATCGACTCGAAACGCAACCCTGATTTTTCAAGCTATGCAAAGACAGGAGTTGATGTCTTTGTCCCGAAAGGCCGACCTCCTGGCAACGCTCGCCTTGATCAGGAACGGCGATGCCACGGTGGTATCGGCTGCCAGCGACGATCCCTGGAAAACCGATGACTGCAATCTGTTCGTCCTCGCCGATAAAAACGGAAAAATTACCGCGTTGCGCTCCATGGAGTCGGAGTTCTCCACGGCCTCCGCGCAAGAACTTCTACTGCGCTCCGCGAAAAGGGGCGAGAGCTCGGGCTGGTGGTCCGACGGAAAAGACTTGTATCAAGTAGTTTTGCAGCCGCTTTACGGTGCGGCTGGCAAAAAGGACACACGGGGATTCGTCGTCGTCGGCCGGCTGATCGATGGCTCTGTAGCCACCGAACTTGGAAGAATTGCCTCCAGCGATGTCGTCTTTCGCTCCGGAAACTCGATGGCCATCAGCACGCTCGCTCCTCTCCAGGAAATGGAGCTCGAGCGCAAGCTCCCCAATCACTTCGAAACCTCCCAAATAACTCTCGGCGGCGAGCGCTTCTTCGCCGGTTACCTGGATTTAACCGGCGGTCTTCCTCCTACTGCCAGCCTGCTCTTTCTGAAATCGTATGGGCCAACCGACGCCTATCTCCAACGCCTCGACCAGTTGCTTCTGAAAATCGCCTTCGTCACGATTTTCATCGGCGCTGGACTGATCTACCTCATCTCCGACACCGTCACCCGCCCCCTTGCTTCTCTCGTCCGCGGCGTCCAGGCTCTCGAGCGCGGCGACTTCGCCTATCCGCTCGATCCCGGAGGGCAGAACGAAATGGCACGACTGACCCTGGCCTTCGGTGCCATGCGCCGCGCCCTCCATGCAAACGCCGCCGAAAAGGAACAACTCGAATCGCAGCTTCGCCAGGCGCAAAAGATGGACGCCCTGGGGCGCCTCGCCGGCGGCGTGGCCCACGACTTCAATAACCTACTTACCGTTATTCGCGGCCACAGCGAACTTCTCCTCGACCGCATTCTGCCCGGCGATTCTCTTCACAACCATTCTCAACAAATTCTTAAAACCGCCGACCGCGCCGCTTCCCTCACCCGCCAGCTGCTCGCTTTCAGCAGAATGCAAGTGCTCCAGGCAAAAGTTCTCGACGTCAACGACCTTATCGCCGATTTGGGCAAACTGCTGCGCCGCCTCGTTCGCGAAGACATCGAGTTCAGCCTTCGCCTCGGCGATTCGCTCGGCCGCTTCAAAGCCGATCCCGGTCAGCTCGAGCAGGTTCTTTTGAATCTCACTGTCAACTCCAGCGACGCCATGCCCCTTGGCGGCAAGCTCACCATCGAGACCCAGAATGTTATTGTGGATGAAAGCTATGCGCGCAAGCTGCCTTCCGCGCAGCCCGGCCCTTACATCCTCATCAGCGTCACCGACACAGGCTGCGGCATGGACGAAACGACCAAAGCCCGCCTTTTCGAACCTTTCTTCACCACCAAGGATCCCGGCAAAGGCACCGGCCTCGGCCTCGCCACCGTTTACGGCGTCGTCAAGCAAAGCGGCGGCTTCATCTGGCTTGAGTCGGAACCGGGCAAAGGCACCCGTTTCGAGCTGTACTTCCCGCGCACCGAAGAGCAGGCCGAAAGTGATTGCGTCGGCGGGGCATGCACCGCGGCCAAAGCCAAATCACCGCGAAAAACGATTCTCATTGTCGAGGATGAAAAAGAAGTGCGCGAGCTAGCTTCGGAATTCCTTTGCGCCGCCGGCTATGGCGTGCTCACCGCCGAGGACGGATTCGACGCTCTGGCCACCGCCGAACGTATGGGCAAATCCATTCATCTCGTCTTGACCGACATGATCATGCCCAAAATGCGTGGCCTCGTACTGGGGCAGCGCCTTCGCGCTCTTCTGCCTCGCGTCAAAATCGTGTACATGACCGGCTATCTTGAGAAGAACGAAGGTGCGGAAGAACTACTCGAAGACGCCTTCTTCCTGCAAAAGCCTTTTTCTCGCGAGGCCGTCGTCAACCTAGTCAAACACGCCCTCGAAACCGAGCATCATTCGCGCGCTTCCGCCGCACAGCTCACTGCCGTTTAACTGTTCGACAGGCTCTACTGGGCGGCCGGTTTTCCCGCTGGCGGCGCGCCCGCCTTCCCCGCCGGTTCTGGATGTCCCGCATCGGACGCGCTTTTCACGGAATACGTCTGATCATACAATCTTACGATCTGTTCGGTGATATCCGTTGACGCGTACAGTACCGGCGTAGTCTGTGATGAGTCGTCTAGCACGGCGCCATATCCGTTGTCCGGCGCATACTTTCTCAAAACCTTCATGAGCCTTTGGCTGATTCGTGTGACTACTTCGTTCTGTGCGTCGTTCAAGTCTTCCTGAAGATCGTTCTGTTTGCGTTCGAGCTGCCGTGTGAGCTTCTGGCCTTCGAGCGTCAGCCTCTCGTTCTCCTCGTCGCTGACGATATCCGCTCCCGCCTTGAGCTTCTGTTGAATGTCGTTGATCTGCTTGTCCAGATCCTCGAGTTCCTTCCGCCGGGGCATAAACTCGGTCTCCAGTTGCGCCGCGGCCTGCTTGCCTTCCGCCGTGTTAGCAATTGCCGCGCGCATGTTGATCGTCGCCACTTTCGTGCCCGCTATTCCGCCACTCCCGGAAACGTCCTGCGCCGGCAACGTGGCGGCACAAATTCCAAGCGCCATCACCGTGGCCGCCATGGGCGCCACACTCGCACGAATCCATGTCCATTTCACGGTCTCTCTCCTTCAGGCTGGCAGACGGCAAGTTTCATCAGGTTTTTCCTAACAAAAAACACTTGTCTCCTCAGGCTCTTCCCGGTCACCTATTCTGTTTCAGGATTCCTTCTTGACCAGTCCCCGTATGGCCGGATCCAGCCTGCTGGCTCTCTTCACTCCGCTGTTGTTTTATGTTGCCTTTACGTCATATGTTGCGATGCCAACCTCTGCATCGCGCGTTGCCCGCTCACCTTCAGGCGCAAACCAGTACTCTCGGAGCCGGACACTTGCTCCATGCTGGCCTTATCACTCCCGGCTAATCACGTCCGGCTGCGTCCGCGCTGCTCTTCCTGGAGGGAAAAATCTGCGGCCGGCATTGCAAAGAACGAAGCTTTGTTTGAGCAATTTCGATGGTTGCTGATAGTCTCTTTTAAACCGCTCTCCTTCGAAGAACCATGATTTATTCGTAGCGAAGTGCTTCCATCGGATCGACGGAGGCGGCGCGGCGCGTGGGAACAAAGCACGCCAGCGCGGCGGTAGCAACAAGCACCAGCGTTACAGCGCCGAGAATTAGCGGATCTCGCGAACTCTCCGTCACCCACTTCGTTGCCAGTTTATTGAAGGCGATGCACAGCAGAAGGCCCGCCGCCACACCACCTGCCAGGTTGACCGCCGTCGAAGAGAGCACCAGGCGCGACACATCCGCCGTGTTCGCGCCGAGCGCCATGCGAATCCCAAACTCGTTGGTTCGCGTGGCGACCCCGTAGGAGACAACGCTGTACAGTCCCACTGCGGCGAGAGCCAGCGCCAGGACCGAGAAAATTCCAAAGAGCGATGCTACCAACCGCTGCTGTCCATACTCGGGCAGCTCCTTAATCCAACCCTCCAGATTCCGCACATCGCCCATCACTTGCTGGTCGGGATCAACCTTCACAATCTGTTCGCGAATGTCGTGTAGCACCGACAACGGCGGGATCCGCGTGCGTACCAGGATCTGCGTGAACATCCACATCTTGAGAGTGTAGGGGATATACACGGCCGGCTTGATCGGGTTGCGCAAGCCATCGTCTCGCGCATCCCCGACAATCCCGACGATTTGCAGCCAGCCGTCGCTGCCTGGGGCGGCTGGGGCAAAGGGCAGCTCTGCCTTGAGTCCGTCGGTGCGCAACTCCTGTCCGATGGCGTTCCCGTTCGGCCAGAACTCGCGTGCCATGGTTTCATTGATGACTGCGAGCGGAGCCCCGCGCATCGTTTCGGCATGATCCCAAATACGGCCCTGGGCCAGCGGAATGTGTAGCAGCGGAAAGTATTCGGGACTGACGAAATTCACCCTCACGGTTGGCTTCTCGGCGTCCGCGCGGCCCATGATTTCGATCCGATTGTCGTTGCCGTTCGAAGGAGGCGTGGCATTACTCGAGATGCCTGCGATTTCGACCTCCGGCATCGCCGCGAGCCGCGCCCGAAGCTGCTCGAAGTATTCGGCGCGGTCCTGCCAGGACATGTGCGTGTTTTCATGCACCGGGATGGGCACGGACATTGCAAAATGGGGGTCGTAGCCGAGATTCGTCTTCACCATCTTAAGAAAACCTTTGCCCGCCGCGCTCGCCGCCGCGAGCATCAGCAGCGTGAGCGCCACCTGCGCTCCCACCATAACGCTGTGCGTGCGCCGCGCCCGCGAACTTCCGCTGATGCGCCGCGTGCTGCTTTGCATCAAGCGGGCAAGGTCTGGGCGCGAAAGTTGCAGCGCGGGCCATAGACCGAAGACCATAGTTGTGGCAAACGCCAATCCAATGCTGAAGAGCAGAACCGGCACGTTCATTTTGATGACCGATTCGGCCGCGAACGTGTGCTCTGGCAACCAAGCCGTGATCAAACCCAGGCTTTTCCAAGCCAACAGCATTCCAAACAGCGTTCCAGCGACGGCGATAGAGAGCGATTCGGTCAGCAACTGCCGAATCATCTGCCAGCGGCTTGCGCCAACAGCAGCGCGTACTGCCAGTTCATGTTGGCGTTCTGTGCCACGCGCCAGCAACAAGATCGATACGTTGGCGCACCCGATCAGCAACAGAGAGGCGACCGCGCCGAGCAACAGGTACAAAATCGGCCCCAGCGGCCGGGCATAAATGTCGATTATGCTGCGCAGGTTCACGCGGAACGTATCCGGATATCGCTCCGGCGCTTGCTTGGCGAATTCCTGCATGAGCGGCTGGAGTTCGGCGTTCGCTTGAGCGACAGTAACTCCCGGCCGCAGCTTCACCGAATCGCCAAAGTAAAGTTTTGGGTCGCTCGTGAGCTTCAGAGGCAGATAGACATCCGCCTCGCCCCATCGGAACCGCGGAGGCATGACTCCAACGATCTTATAAGGCTTGTGAACAAACCGAATCGTGCGGCCCACGACATTCGGATCACCCATGTAGTAGCGCTGCCAAAACGGATAGCTGAGGACGACGACGGCCTGTGGTTCCTGGCCAAATGGCGCGTCGGAAGGAATTAGCCACCGGCCCATCAGAGCCCGCGTGCCCCAATGATTTGGCGCTTCCGGGGAAATTTCCATTCCTATGACGTCTTCAGGAAGGTCGCCATCAGTCGTCGTGAGGTTCCAGCCGCCCATCCCCACCACATCTTCGAGTGATTTGGTCTTGCGAAGAAGTTGTATTTCCGGACCGTTCACACCCGAGAAGCGCTCATGCCCTGCCTTGTCCTTGAGGCGAATCTCCATCATGCGGGCGGCATCCTGGTACGGGAAGGGATCGAGCAGCACCGCGTAAATCACGCTGAACATCGCGCTTGTTGCTCCGATTCCCAGCGCCAGCGAGAGCACTGCAGTCAAGGTAAAACCGGGCCGCTTGCGCACCTCTCGGGCCGCATACCGCAAATCGGAAAGCAGCGAGTTCACAGGCGCCTCCTTCCGTAAGATGCCATAAGTCCCATAGACGGACGACGAACCTCCTTTTGCAGGAGAGTACAAGCAAAGATCGTTGAAGTTCGAGCAAGCAACTGTTTGTTCGTATCGCCGGCTCTCCAATCCACCTTTTCGACGATACTTCTCAGCTCTGGTTAGTAGACGTAGCCCGCGACAATTAGTTCCGTCCTATTCCGGCCATTCACACGCCAAAATCTCTTCTTTCTGCTTGCTTCCAGCCTGCTCCGAGCAAGGTCGAAGAGCGGCCATAGGAAGCAATGGCCCTCTGTCGTGTACGAACCACCAAGCAGTCACTCCTGCTGTGCTAGGATTCTTGGGCCTTGTCAAAAAAATCACAGCAGCAGAGCCTCTGGTTCTCCGTCATAGTCCTCTTTGCCATCAATATTCTCAATTTCTACGACCGCCACGTCCCCGGCGCCCTTGTCGAGCCCATGCGCAAGGAGTTTCATCTCGACGACACGCAGATTGGCCTTCTCGGCAGCGCTTTCATCTGGATTTACGCCATCATCGGCGTGCCTCTCGGCCGCATGGCAGATACGGGGAGCCGCAAGAAACTTCTCGCTTGGGGAGTTGTCGTTTGGGCCGCACTGACCGCTTCCGCTGGGCTCGTCACAACCTACGCTTTGCTGCTCTTTTCACGCGTGGGCGTTGGCGTCGGCGAGGCCGCTTGCGCGCCAACCGCGACGAGTTGGCTAGGTGATCTTTTCCCGCCGCAAAAGCGCTCGCGCGTTCTCGCGCTTTTCATGCTCGGCGTGCCGGTTGGCGGCGCGTTGGGCTATTTTTTCAGCGGACCGCTTGCCCAAGCCTACGGCTGGCGCGCCGCGATGGTCTTCGCAGCCGCACCTGCGTTATTGCTGGTTCCCGCCTTGCTCTTGCTCCGCGAACCTGAGCGCGGCGCAAGCGAAACTTATGCCTCGCCGCTCACACGCGAGTCCACGTGGAGCGTGCTGCGCATCCCCACGTTGTGGTGGATCATCGCCTCCGGCGCTCTGCTAAATTTCAACGCCTACGCCTTCGCCACCTTCTTGCCCGCCTTTCTAAGCCGGGTTCATGGCCTCTCGCTTGCCAACTCGGGCATCGCCACCGGCGTCGTCTATCTCTCGGGCGGCGTTGCCGGCGGCGTGTTCGCTGGCTATCTTGGGGATTGGATTGTTCACAGGCGCAAAAACGGCCGCATGCTTTGCGCTGCTGTGCTGGCACTCATCGCAATTCCTTTCGCGTGCGTCGGGATTCTCCAACCGGCGGGCTCTTTGTATACGGCGATGGTGTTCCTGGGGCTGACGTATTCTGCATTGACGACGTACTACGGCCTTGTGTACTCCGCGATCCAGGACATCGTGGCGCCGGATCAGCGCGGTGCCACCATGGCCATCTATTTCATGGCCATGTATCTGTGCGGAGCATCCTTCGGGCCGCTCTTGACCGGGAAATTGAGCGATGTGCTCGCTCACCGTGCCGCGACGCTTGCCGGCTCCGCCACGATTACAGAAGCGTTCCGCGCCGTTGGCCTCCAGCAGGCCATGCTCATCATCCCGGTTCTCTGCATCGCGCTCGCGTTCGTCTTGTACATGGGCTCAAGGACGATCATCGTGGATATCGCGCGGCGCGAAGCCGCCGCTCACGTCCCGAGCTCCAACGCGTCTTAACGCTCGGCGGGCGGAGAGAACAGGTAGAATAGCTGGACGGGGTGAGGAATGAAATCCGGCAAACAGCAAAGCAGGAAACCCGAAGAGAATCTGTCGCGAACGAAGCGTGTCCAGCGCGAAATCATCGCCTGGATGTGGGTCGTTCTCCTGTTCTTGCTCATCAATGGAACCATCGGCCAGGCGCGCGTAATTCCTTCGGGTTCCATGGAAAATACACTGCTGATCGGCGACCACCTCATCATGAGCCGAATCGGGTACGACGCTGGTGTGCCTTTCACACGCTGGCATGTTTCGCTTTGGCGGAATCCCAAGCGCGGACAAATCGTGATTTTCACCCCGTTTGTCGCGCAGGAAACGTCGGACATTATCAAGCGCGTCATCGGCTTGCCCGGCGAAACCGTGGACATTCATGACGGCGCCGTGTGGATCGATGGACGAAAACTCGCCGAGAATTACACGACCGGGCCGAGCGAGCCTTATGGCATGCGCACACCCTACAAAGTTCCCAGCGATTGTTATTTCGTGATGGGCGACAACCGCGGAAACTCCTACGACAGCCGGTTCACGGGCTGCGTCCCGCGAAAGAACATCATCGGAACACCCGTGATCATTTACATGTCGCTCGAAGCCTCGCCGGACGCCTGGGAACCCGGTCAAATCCGCGAGCGTTTCCTGGCCTACGGCAAGGCCGTGTTTCATCCAAGCGAAATTCGGTGGAAGAGGCTCTTCGAGACGTTTTGAAGGAAAGCCGCGCCGATGGAATCATGAGAAATCTTGAAGGAGGAAACTCAAGGTCATGCCGGAAACAGCCCAAGAGTACACGAAACGGATTCTGGAAAACGTCGCAGGAAAAGATCCGTTAAAGACGCAGGCAGCAACTCCTAAAGCCTTGGCCAAATTGATAAAAGGCGCTCCTGCATCCAAACTGCGCAAGCGTCCCGCGCTCGGTAAATGGTCGGTCGGAGAAATCCTCGCTCATTTGGCTGACGCCGAAATCGTCGTAGGGTGGCGTCTTCGCGCTATCCTCGCTGCACCCGGCACCCCAATCCAAGCCTATGACCAGGACGCGCTGGCTGCCGCGCGCAATTACGCAAAACACGATCCGCGCAAAAGCCTCGAGCAATTTCGTGGCGTTCGCGAGGCGAATCTCGCGCTCTACAAATCCTTATCGCCAGAACAATGGAAGCACTTCGGCATGCACGCGGAGCGCGGCGAAGAAACTCTCGAACGGATATTGCACATGATGGCTGGACACGATCTCAATCACCTTGCGCAGGTCGAGAACATCGTTGCGAAGAAAAAATAACGATTATCCCTCGCAGTGCATGATCAGTGCCGGTTCCGGCTCTCCGCCGCTCCCTCAAACTTCGGAGTTCACTCGTCGCCGCGGACTTGCCACCAATCGAGCTGTTCGAATTCTCCCAGTTTTCCCGCGCCGTGCTGGCTGTACCACGTTCGCCAAGCTTCCGCATTGGCCGGTAAATTCTCATCTGTAATTTCGTGCAGAGCCAGGAACGACCAGCTGCGCACTTGCGCGTTCGTGCTGGGATCGGAGACCAGCCCGAGGAATTTTGGCACCATGCGCATGCGCTGCGCGCGTGTGAAATTACCGCAATCGGATAAATTGCAGCCCGCGCGATTGCGAACATTCATCGAGGGGTCCTGCGTGAAGGATTCGAAGAGTTCGTTGAGCGCTTCGTCCTTTCCCATATAACGCATTCCTTCGACGGCCCACTGGCGGACGTAAGCGTCCGGGTCGTGCTCCGCATACTCGAGAAGAACGGGATGAATTTTTTCGTAAGCGACGCCCCGCCCGGCCAGCATGCCCAGAAAATAGACGGCCGCAGCGCGATACTTCAAGTCCGTTCGAGCGCGTTCGATCAGCATGTCCGCGGCTTGCACGTTTTTCTGCCAGCCGTCCAAAGTCAAATTGATATCCGCGTTGGCATAACGGACGCGCAAGTCGCTCGAATATTCCGATCGCCGCTCAAGCTGTTTCATTCGGTCAGTTAAACGAATGTGGCCCACCCAGCTTTCCACCTGTTGATCAAACAGTTCCAGAGCCCGCGGATCGTGTTCGATGGCGCGTTCCAGCAATTCCTCCGCTTGGTCCTGCGCCGGCAGTGTCAGCACGCGTTCGGCGTCTTCGTCGGTCATGGATTTCGCGAAATGTCGTGGCGCCGGAACGGCGGCCGTCGTCGCAGCGCGCGCCCGGTTCGCGCGCGCCGCGCCCGCCACCGATTTAAGATTCGCGAACCGCCAGCCCTGCCACGCAAACATACCTCCGGCGAACAATGCAAACACGGCGAACGAAAGAATCGTGGCCGTTCGCGATTGGGGACGCGACTGCGGCCAACCGGTGCGCGTTGCCCCAGATTGCGCGGATCCACTTCCTGGCTGGGGCGGTTGCGAAGGAACGCCAAAGGGAGCAGTAACCTCCACGCGCGTATCGATTTTCAAACCTGCGAGAGTTTCGATTTGCGAAACGATCCAGCGCGCCTCTTGGCGGCTGTCGATTTCATCAGCCAGCGTGATGCGGCGGCCATCTTTCGTGCGCAGTCGAATGGCATACGTTGTGTTCCCCGAATTGCTCCCTTGCTGTCCGCCTGTGACCGGAACAATGGCGTCAATCTTGGAAACCGGAAAACGCTTTGCCCTCCCCACGCCGAGTACGCGAGTGACGGAAACGATTTCACCGTTGCCAGCCCTGATTCGCGCGGTCCCCAAAACGGAATGAAACACCGCGAAAATCAGCAGCAAGTCAAACGATCCGAACACCACGGCGAAAAGCCAGGGCGCGCTGGAGCGAAAAAGAAAATACACGACGCCGCTCCAGACGGCCGTGAATGCCAAGAGAAAAAGAGCGCGGGCCGGACTTCGAAACGCATGGAAGTAAAATTCCGTTCCGCCTGCTTGCGAGGAAATAACGACCTTTGGATGCGAGGGCGCGTCTACCAGCGCCGTCTCTGCGCCGCTCGGCGTTGCTGTTGCGAATCCGTAGTTCTCCGGAGGAGAGTTCTCGGGCGACTGGATTGCTGCGGAAGAAGTCCGAAAAACAGGCAGCTCGAAATCGTCGGAATAATCCACTCCGGGAACATCCGCATGCGCATGAAGCAGCCACAAAACTTGATCGGAAGGAATGTCGTGATCGGTCACGTAAGCATCCGCCGGAATCGCGAATTCCACCGGAATTGTCCTGCCTAGCGGGTCCATCCCTATCGCGCCGGAGGAAACATTTTTGTCGGCTTGCCAAAGGACGGTTTGCACCGTGGTGCGGTTATTGCCAGTACCGGTAATCGTTCTGCGAACGCAGCTTATCCTCAGATCGATGCCGTGCGAGGCATCCGTATCAAGCTTCAGATGAATTCTTCCCGTCAGCCCGCCGCCGGGAGTAAACGGCAGCGCATCAAGTTGGAAATACGTGTCGCCAAATCGCCGATGGCGAAGGCTGGCGCGCACCGCGTAGACGAAAGGAATCACTCCAAGAAGACAAACACCGGCGACCACAAATACGCGCGGATCATTGCCGAGGACCAATTGTGGGATGGTCGCGGCCGCTACGGGGATCAGCACCATGTTGCAGGCGATGCAAATCACCCACGCGGTGATTGCACTTTTCTTGTGCAGACTCTCCGCCCTGCTGCTCGCCCAATCCGCTCTCCACAACCAGGGCGACGATGGATTGGCTTCTTCCACGGCCGCTTGCTTTTTTAAGCGCCCGTAACCATAGAAAGCGCCGAATAGAAAACCTGCCCCGATTGCCGAGAAAAACAATGCAATGGCGGCGGCTGCAATCGTCCCGCTGGCGGTGGTATTGCGGCCATTCACCAGGAACGTGAACAGCGCGAGCAGCCCGGGGACCAGAAACATCAATCCGAAAAATGCCAGAAAAACAGCGGCCCCTTTGGAAGGCTTGGTCATACCTCAATTTTAGAAGTTATCCGCGCCCGAGAACTTGGTCCGAGGTACAGGTTTGCTCTTGTAGTTATAACTGCAGAGGCGAGAAACGAGATGGGAGCCCTCCGGCCGCGCAGGGCCAGGCGGCAAACTGCCTGACCAAAGAGTTCGCAAGAAAAGAGGTCGCTGAGGTCCCAAAGCCAGATCAGCGGGCGGCGGCACCTCTGGACTGGCCGAGGGCAGGAACGGCGCCGAGTTGCTGCATCATGCCCAGATAATCAAGACTGACGAAGGAATCCATAATCTTCCCGTTGGCGATGTGATGGATGGTGATGCCTTCGACCGAGATCTTCTTGTTGGTCGCGGCTATTCCGCGGAACTCCCGCTTGTGCGTGCCGGAAATGGTCCACGAGACGACCACTTTGGCTTTCTCGGAGATGAAATCTTCCACAGTGAAGTGCAGATCAGGAAATGCGGCGATGAACTGCGTGCAAACACGCTTATAAGCTTCCGGGCCGACGGCCGACCCGGTGAGATGCGGATCATGGAGCGCGTGACTGGGGGAAATCACTTCACTTGCTACTTCAAGGCGACGCTTGTTCCAAACTTCTTCATAGAGGCGTCGTATCACGGCCTTGGTTTCTGTTGACATGCAGTCCTCCATCGCTGGAGCCGGTGCGAACTCCAAAGAGATGGGCCTGGCCTCACAACCCGCGGAGGTGGAAACGGCGGGATGCGGCTTGCGGGAGCGTACTCCTAAAGAATTGTGGTTTGCAATGCGGTTAGTTGTGGCCTGAAGAGGAAGAATTCTTGCCGACGCAAGGGACCCGGCGCATCGGTAACGCGTTAAAGACGTTTGACGGAGTCCACGATCTGACAATGCCAGTAGGAATAGAGTCCACCCGGCAGCAGCCCGAAACCGTGTCCTTGACTCCGCGCGTGGTATTTCTGCGCTTGTCCTGGGACTCCTCGAAAGGAATGAGAAAAGGGCCTTCGGAGAACCCCAAGACAAGCTGTAGCTACTTCCGTGTGGCGTTGGTGCAGTTTAGGGAGTGACGTGGACGCTGATGGCCATGTTGAGGCCGTTGTCCTGACGATAGGTCACGTCGGCGCTAGAACCGACCTTGAGTGTGCCCTCGACCGTCGTGTTCTTGTCAATCGCGAAAGACATGGTCTTTGCAGTGCTCGTACTTGTAGTCTGCGCACTTTGTTCCGTCGCGGAGCCGACTGTGAGAGTGAAGGAATCCTTCTCAACCGAGGCAATTGTTCCGGACACGGACTGCGTCTGAGCGGCAGGCTGTTGACCTTGCTGACCTTCCTGACTTTGATGCGTACTGACCGGTGGCAAAGCCAAGGCTCCCGCTACGAGAACCGTACCCGCCAATGAAGAAAAACAAAATCGCCATATATTTTTCATCACATACCCTCCTTGGAGATTTGGCTGAGGTAGTGAGATAGAGCAGAAATGACGCCAGAATGGCGAGGTGGTGCGGAGAATCTCAGAACTCCAGAAAGATAAAGGGCTTAGAGGAAAATGAAGTAGAATTCAGCGTACCACCTCCTAGTACCAGGACCAGAAAAGTCTTCCCATAGCGTAAACAAAGGGCTAGTACGATTGGCGAATCTCGATGGCGCTTTGAAATGAAATGTCGCCCTCTGGGAGCGAAGTATTGCGGACGATCATCCGAAGATTATGGCTGAGCGTTTACCGGAATCTTGGTATTGACCGGCGCGCTTGGCTTGGCCGGCTCTTTGGCTTCTACTTTGGCGACCGGGACGGGCTGAGCGCCGGAATCGAAGAAGGAGGGATTGAGGGAAGCGGTGAGCGGGTAGGATTTTCCGTGGTCGGTGAGCTCGGTGAGGAGGAGTTCATAGCGGAAACCATCAGGATGATTCCTGCTACGGAGAAGAACGAGAAGGCCTTGCACCTCCGCATCGGAATGAATGACCACATTGGTGCCAATGCCGAGGTCCGATACCACGGAGCCGCGAAACTCGGTGCCGTCCCGATCGAGGCCGGAGTCGATGGAGTTGATAATTCTTACATGCAGAACAGTTCCTTGCGGCAGCACATCGAGCGGATCAGCGGCCGAATGACGAAGGCGCGTCTGTAAGTGAAAGGCGAGAACCGTTCCGGCTGGGACGCGGATGGGTTCGATGGTGGAGCTTGAGACCTGAGCAGGAGCAGCAGGTGCGAACACAGTGGCAGCGCACAAAGCTGCAGCAAGACAATGAGCCATCAGGAGTGGACCTTCCTTCTACGGAGAGACGAACGACCGAAAGTGTATTTTAAAATCGCGAGGGAGCGCAGTCAAACTAAAACCTGGCTCGTTGTTGCCGATCGCATAACCGCCTAACCTAAGTTGAATGCACGACAGTCTTTGTCTTCGCCCCACTGCCGCCGGCATCGAAGAACCCTATGCTGCCCTTAGCGACAAGCGCAAAGTTTTTCCCGCGGCGGAGGCTGCACATCCCCGAGCTTGACGAATTTATATTATTTCATCATTCTGTCATAGAATTATAGAGTGAATCAACACGCCTGCGATTGAGATCCCCGATTCCCTGTTTGCGCGGTTGCAGAAACTGGCCGAGCCACTGGTGGATACGCCAGTTGCGGTGATCGAGCGGTTGCTGAGCGGCCATGAGGCTCGAACAGAGCAAGACGAAGCGGCCTCGAGACAACCCGGCCGTCATTTTGTAGGCAAAAGCCGGCGTCCGCACAGCAATCGCTTCAGTTTGCAGAGCACCGAATACCCCCGCCAGCTAACATGAGATTCGCCAATTGCGATCCCTCTCTACTTCCGAGTAATAACGACGCCATTAATTCGCAGGTTACGCCAACGCACAGTACGCAAAATCCGATCGCGTAGAATTTGGCTGTGGGCGTTTCTTTGACAAACTCCCGCCCTTCGTTTCTTGGGGGCGGGCCGGTTAGTCTCCGGGCCGATCGGCGGCTCAATTTACCCGCGAACACCTGCCTTTTTGCGTTTTTGGCCATTGGAAACTCCCAAGCGCTCAAAATGGGGCCGAAATCGCAATCCATAATTACTTATCTATTCTAATCCATGATGGGATATCATTCGACCTGCACGCAGTCCGCCAAAAGAGCCGTTGGAATTCCCAATTTGGAACTGGTTTTAAGTTGTTTGATTTCTTAGAGAAAACTAATCTCTGAAGAATCTTCGATATATCTTCGCCATAGCTACGTCGGCACGAAGTTCCATTTTGGAACACTCATGCGAACCGTTTTGGGAATTCTTGAGCAAACGGCGAAATATGGATCCGTCACAAGTGAAACATTATCGCCTCTCAGGAACGGGCAATTGCGGCCAGCCCTACTGCACGGCGAAGAGTTGGTCGAACTTAGGAAAGCACTGAGGAAGGGTCAGTCTGGAACGGATCAATGACAGTGATTCCTTCGGGGTTTTGACCTGCCTGTAAATCTTCTGTCAGTAAGGAGTGGCATGACGAAGGTTTTCGGTGCGGCAACAATCAGAGCATCCCAGAATGCAACTTGATAAGTAACGGAGTAGAGCTGCGACGTTAGGTCCACAACCCGGAGATAGTCAAGCGACCGATCTGCCGAATCTCAGGTCAGCTTGCCGAGACTCGATTTTCGAAGTCACGGGCTCGCGGCAAATTGCAGTCTGCGGATATCTCAGTCGCGGACGACGGAGACTTTGGCGGTGGGAACTTCGAGGCGCATGAGGCGATGATTTGCGTCGAGGTATAGATCGATTTCGAGGTCTGAGGTAGTGACGCGAAGACCTTCGTAGGAGGCGCCGTCGATGGTGACGGAGCCGGTGGAGTCGGCGGTGATGGTGCCGGGCATCAATTCCTGTGGAATAAAGACTGGAAAAGTTTGCGGGCCGCGCTTGGACCAGTCGTAGAGGCGGGCGAGGACGCCGTACTGATAATAAAGATTATTGTCGAGGACGGCGATGAGCGGAGTGTTGAAGGTGAAAGTCTGATCGAAGGGATGCGCGCCCTGCATCTGCAAAGTCATTTTCGCGACGCCGTTGTCGAAGACGATGTTCGCGCCGTTGGTTTTGTCCGCGTGAGAAGTCCACTGGTAAGTGATCGGAGCGCCATCGGGCTGAAGGGTGAGCGTGCCGCTGACTTTGCTGGCGGTGCCTTGTGTTGGCTTGATCTCGGCGTTGCCCTTGGCGAGCCAGCCTCCCTCTGAAGGCGTAATTTGAAATTCTTCGTGGCCAACGGTTTTGCCATCCAGCTTGATGCTGAGTTTGCCCTGATCCTGCGCGAACACCGAGAGGCTGGGGACAGCGGCGTTCTTCTTTTGATCGGCAACGCCAGCGACAGCGCAAGCGAGAATCAAGAGCGCTCCAAGGCTGATCGATAGTTTGGCTTGAGGGCCGCGCAGTTTGGTTTTCATACAATCCCCCTTCGCAGGCTGCCGCGAAGCACGGCACAAAATTTGCAGAGAAAAAGTCTCCGCTGCCTATTCTAGCGAACGCCAGTCAAGAATTTGGCTTTTCAACAACAAGGTGTGCTTCGCTGCCACCTCCCGCGACAATGCCGCGGCGAAGGATTTCGGCGACAACCTGGGTGGGTTCGCCGGAACTTTCCACACGATAGTCCGCGAGTTGATACGAGGGAAGCCGCTGCGCATGGAGAGCACGGAAGCTGGTTTCATCGCGAAAGAGCGGGCGTCCGGTCATGGTCATGCAACGGGATAGCAGGAGCTCGACGGGCGAATCGAGCCAGAGTACGGGGACGCCGGCGTTACGCAGAAATTCGGGGCAGCCGGGCTGAGCGTACGTGCCGCCGCCAAGAGCCAGGACAGTGGCTTCCTTATGCTCGGCGGCGCGGCCAAGTGCGGCGCGCAACTGATCCGCTTCGATTTGGCGAAAGGCGGCCTCCCCGAAACGCTCGAAAATTTGGGGGATGGCGAGTCCCGCGGATTGCTCGATGCGTTCATCGAGGTCGACAAAACGCCAGGCGAGTTGCCGCGCGAGAAGCGTTCCGACAGTTGTCTTGCCGGAACCCATGAAACCGGCCAGGCAAATGACTTGGACGCGGGCTGGGGTACCACGCAAAGAGGGCGGTTGAGTCACTGTTTCGCTAAAAGAGTTGCCACACGCGGTTAGCCGAATCGCCGCGCGAAAAATTAATCGCGCTTGGTAATGCGGATTGTACCACTGTAGGAAGAGAGTTCGACTTTCGCGAGACCCATTCCAACGGTGCCGAAGAGCCCGTGCACGAACTTTGAGGGCAGATGCTTCACACCGTGAGAATCGGGTTTCAGGAAGGCCGCCGCTTGATTATCGACCATGCCGGTGGAAGTCTGAGCTTTCAAGTCAAACGAATCGGTGCTGGAAAAGCGCACCTCGACGAGGCCTTTGCCGCTCTTCATGGAATAAAGTCCAGTGCGAATAAAGTCTCCATCGAAGAGAATGTTCCCCGTCGTGGTCATCAGGTTGACGTTGTTCAGCTGCGGCTGAAGAATCTGCGCGTTGCCTCCGATGGAGCTGAAATCCAGCTTGCCGGCGCACTGAGTGCAAACCAGCGAACCGCCCGTGGTTTTAACAATGATGTAGCCCGAAACTTCCTTCAAATGCACGTCGCCGCCGAAGCTCTCGAGTTTCATATCGCCCGTGACCTGCTCGACGTAGATCAGGCCCGTCTCCGTTTTGAGCTGCAGTTCGGTTTCCTCGGGTACGGTGAGCTGCAAATCGGCTTCAAGCTCCAAAGGTTGGGCAGCTGAGTCCAGAACGTTCGCCGAAACGTCGACGCGGTCTCCGACTTGCTCGATCTCAAATCCGATTTTGTCGGAGGATTGATTCCCGACGACATCCACTTGCGCGTTCTTCCAGGACTTAACTTCGATCCGCCCGTTCGCCACGTTGTGAATCACGACGACGGGATGTCCCGTGACATTAAAAAGCTTTTCAATGTGCTGGCCCGCGCCGGCGGCCCGTGCTGGCGCAACGCCCGACAGAAAAAGCCCGGCCGTCAGCACCGGCAAAATGGTTCGCTTGACGCTCCAACCCCCCCAGGCCGGATTCATCCCCACCACTCGAAGGCACATGTCAGTTTACGCTCCTTCCGCGCTCAATCATCGCGGACAGTAATTCGGCTTTTTGCTCGTAAGCGGCGGATAGATATTCACGAGTCAATTCGTCTTGCGGCTGTTCCTTAAGATGGCGCTCGCAGTCGGCAATAAATTCGTTCACTTTTTTCAGGTTGTCGCGCAACGAAACGTCAACCGGAGAGGTGCTGGCGAGAATCATCCCAGTGGCGACCGGCTCTTGATCCTCAAGAGCTCGCGCGGCGCTGGCAAATGTCGGAGGCGCATCCGGCTGTAGTTCCGGCTGCACTTGCGTTTTCTGAACAGGATTCTGAACAAGAGGCGCGGGCGCCACCTTTGCGATTTGCAGAGGCGGCACAACAACGATGGCTCTGTCGCGCCGAACCTGGAAAACCACGGCAGCCGCGATCACGATGCCAACCATCGCGGTAGCCAGCACGCGGTTGCGGAAAAACTCGCCGATGGATTGCCAGAAGGGAACGCGCTCGGGGGAAATCGCGTCCGCGGGAATTCTGATGATGCCTTCCTCTTCCAACCGTGCCCGAAGAGAAATCCACACTCGTTCGGGAGGAGCGATTTCCGATGGCAGCTTTTTCGCCGCATCCACGAGGCTGGTAAGATCCGCTACGTAGCTTCGGCACTCGCGGCAGTCGGCCAAATGCGCGCGCGCCTCTTCGGGAAGAGGCTCCAGCCCTTCCTGCTCCAGTACAAGTTCAATGTCTTTACACTGCATGGCGGTTCACTCCGCGGCTAAAGGACCTGGGTAGCCTTCCCGCTCGACAACTCTTACCTTATATGACGCTTCCTTGGGCCTAGCAGTTGGCTGCATTCTAGCTCAATCGCCGAGCCCGGCTTGCGTTTTTGCAGCGTGACGTTCCGCACGAGCCTGATCGCGCAAATCCTCCTGAAGCAACTCGCGCAGGCGCGTCCTCGCTTTGTGCAACTGCGACTTCGAGTTCCCTACCGAACAGCCCATGATGCCGGCAATCTCGTTGTGCTCGAATCCCTGGACATCATGTAAGACAAATACGGTCCGGTATCCCGGCGGAAGCTTTTCAATGGAACGCTCGAGATTGACGCGATCCACGGCCCCACTGAGCCGCAAATCGGGCGCTCCAATGTCTTTTCTTGGGCCGCCTGTTTCTTCATCGGGTTCCGTCGTTTCTTCCAGAGAGGCCGCAGGGAGCGACTTCTTACGCAAACGCATCAGGACCACATTCACCGTCATGCGGTGCAACCAGGTGGAAAAAGCTGACTCTCCGCGGAAGGTCCCGATCTTGCGAAAGAGTTGCAGGAAAGCTTCCTGCATCAGGTCTTCCGCATCGGAAGGGTTGCCAACCATCCGCAAGCACAAGGCGTAAACGCGACGGCTGTGGAGTTGATAAAGCAACTCAAAAGCCGCGGCATCCCCGGCCTGGGCCAGACGAATAGCTTCCGCTTCAGTCGCCGACTTAGGGGACTGAGAGACCTGCACCCTATTTGGCGGCTGTAGAGCAGTCGACACACTGGGCTCGCTTGGTCGGTTCCGGGCCAACGGTCCAATTGCGGCGCATCCAACGTCTCGGATGCACCGAATACCTCCCTGAGTTGTCCTCGCAAAATCGGGCTGTTCCCAATCCGACAAACGAGGACGCTTTTCTATTTCCCTGGCTTTTCAGCTGGGCGGCCAGCCTGTCGGCTGGATGCTTTATTCTCCACCTATGGGAGCCATACGTCTATGCCGGATGAGGCGTTGGCTGAGGGTGAGCTTCTTGGGACGGGAAAAGCCCATCTGATTACAGACGGTGGCTTGAAAGAGTTCTAATTGGTCGTCGGGAAGCGCCATGAGGAACGATTTCAACAGGACGATGGTTTCCCGAAGACAAGTATTCAGGTCGTAGTGAGCCTCATCCACAGCTTGCCACTCGGTGTCGGAGTTACTCGACTCCCCGCCGACGATCTCCGAGGCGGCGGCACAAAAATCCTGATTGAGATCTTCCACCATCTCGCCGAGCGTGCTCAGTTTATAGAGGAATTGGGAGCGCTCGCTGAGGAGGATGCGGCAGAGCAAACTGCTATGGCGCGCTACGCGTTGCCCTCGTGCCCCTTGGAAATTTGCTGGGTCGAGGGGCGCGGCATTGGGAACTGTGCCGTGGTGTTTGGCATGCTCACCTAGTGACCAGAGTAGGGCAGCCAGCGGGTGAGTAAAGCGGCTGCATAGGTCAGAAGTGACCCAGACCGCCTGACTCGCCTTCGCAAGTCGTCCTCCCTGACGCAGCGACAGAGCTTCATCTAAAGCAACGCTTAGCATGTTGTAAGAGATTTCAAGTTGGCGAACGTAGGAACGGAATACTTCGTCTTTCGCTTCCGGCAGCCAAGCGCGCCAGTCGTCCTTGACAGACGTTCCGCGCGCTGAGAGGGCGCGCACACGTTCTTTCACAAGGGGTCTCCTGGGGACAAGGCGGGAAGTATAACAAATTCTAATTTTGGAGGAACGTTTTTCTTTGGGTTGCGCCCTCCTCTCCCCACCGGCTTGAACAACGAGCTTCCGAAGAGTGAATGGCGGGCTGTTGCCCCGATGAGCCGGTGACCGCTATACTCGCCTGCGATTGCGCTGAAAGGATCTCCCTTGCAATTTGAGCCACGCGACCAATTTGAGCAACGGCAGAAAAAACTCGAACAAATTCAAGTGCTAGGATATGAGCCATTTCCGAGCGAGTTTCGCTGGACCGAAACCCCCGCAGTCCTTGTGGAAAAGTATGGCGATAAATTAGCCGCGGAGTTGGAGGCTGACAAGCACGAAATTCGCACGGCAGGGCGGCTTGTTTCCGTCCGCCTCATGGGTAGGGCGGGCTTCGCACATGTACAAGGCTCAGGCAAGCGCATTCAAATCTATGTAAAAAAGGATGTCGTCGGCGAGCGTGGCTTTGCGCTGTTTCAGTTGCTGGATCTTGGTGATTTGATCGGCGTCCGCGGTCATCTTTTCCGGACGAAAACCAACGAGCTGTCCATCTGGGTGGAAGAGCTCACTTTTCTCGCAAAAGCCTTGTTGCCGCTTCCCGAAAAGTGGCATGGGCTGACCGACGTGGAGCTGCGCTACCGGCAGCGTTATTTAGACCTGATTGCCAACGATAAATCGCGACAAGTCTTCGTTTCGCGGGCGCGAATTATTCAGGAGCTCCGCAAATTTTTCGATGCTCGCGGATATATAGAGGTAGAAACGCCGATGATGCATCCCATTCCGGGAGGCGCAGCGGCCCGTCCTTTCGTCACCCATCACAATACCTTAGACATCGATCTGTATCTGCGCATCGCGCCAGAGCTGTATTTGAAAAGGCTGACAGTTGGCGGTTTTGACCGGGTGTACGAAATCAACCGGAATTTCCGCAACGAAGGGATTTCGACGCAGCACAATCCGGAATTCACCATGCTCGAATTTTACGAGGCCTACAGCAACTACCGGGATTTAATGGAAATGAATGAGGAGTTGTTCGCGTCGCTGGCAATGACGATCACCGGCTCGACTGTAGTGAATTATGGCGAGCACCAGCTGGATTTTGCCAAGATGCAGCGGCTCACGATGCGCGGAGCCATCGTAAAGTATTGGCCCGCCGGCGCGGGAACCGCGCCGTCTGAAGCCGAATTAGCGGCCCCCGGTGGTCCGCGGGCCTGTGTCGAACGCTATAACGCCTGGGCAAAAAGCGCAGCCGCGCCTTATGCAGCAGCGAAGGGCACATTAACGGACGGTGAATGGACCGGCTTGCTCTTCGAGACCATGGCCGAAGACAAGCTCATCCAACCAACGATCCTTTATGATTTTCCCACGGACATTTCCCCGCTCTCGAAACAGAAGCCCGAGGATCCTTCGTTAACGGAGCGCTTCGAGATTTACGTGGCGGGCATGGAAGTCGCCAATGGCTTCTCCGAACTGAACGATCCCGCCGAACAAGAGCGCCGCTTCCTGGCGCAGATCGCGCAAGGAGGAGATGAAGTTTCGAAGCAGCTCGACGTGGACTACATTCGCGCTCTTTGCCATGCGATGCCTCCTACGGCGGGCGAGGGCATCGGCATCGACCGCCTCACCATGCTGCTCACCGATTCGCAATCGATCCGCGATGTCATATTATTTCCGCTGCTGCGCCCGGAAGCTCGTCAAGACTCTGCTTCCGAAGAACCTGGCGCCTAAAGTATCCTTTTAGTTGTGCTCGCTGATGCGATTTAACAATGCGATTTGAATGGTTCGTGGCGCGGCGGTATTTGCGCTCGCCCTATCGGCCGGCGGTATTGCGTCTGGTGACGCTGTTTTCGATTCTTGGCGTAGCGGCCGGCGTGGCGACTCTTGTGATTGCGCTGGCCATGAACACGGGATTCCGCGAAACGCTGCAAGATCGTCTGCTGGCTGTTACGGCGCATGTCTCGTTAACGCGTCCTGGCTCCGAAATCCACAATTACCAAGCGCTGACCACGAAACTCGCGGCCATTCCTGGAGTGCGCTCCGTTACGCCCGCTGTTTATGAGACGGTGCTGCTGTCGTTTGGAGGAGAAGCGCTCGGCGTGGTGGCCAAAGGCGTCGAACCGGAACGCGAGCGGCGCAGCGACGAAGCGTTGCAGAGGATTGTTGCAGGGAAACTGGACTTCACGCCGGATGCGGACGGTATTGACGCGCTGCTAATCGGCAAGCAACTGGCGGACGATTGGAAGATCGAGCCGGGCGACTACGTTACGCTCTTAAGTCCACAGGGGCGCTTGACGCCTTTTGGTTTGACTCCACGGACGCGTCGTTTTCGCGTGAGCGGGATTTTCGATTCCGGCTTTTACGACTACGACAAGAATTGGTGCTTCATGACGCTGCCTGCGGCGCAGTCGCTTTCCGGAGCGAGCGATGTGGTCAATGTGCTGGAATTCCGGCTTGAAAATCCCGAGCGCGCGGGAGAGGTTGCACGGCAGGCGGAACAAATCGCGGGGCAGGGCTATTTGGCGAGCACCTGGATGGAACAAAACTTCGCGCTGTTTCGGGCGCTGCGGCTGGAAAAATTGGTCACGGCGATTTTCATCGGGTTGATAACATTTGTTGCGGGATTGAACATTCTTGTGGTGCTCACGATGACCGTGACGGATAAAGCGCGCGACATCGCGGTGTTGATGTCCATGGGTACGCGGCGCGAGCAGATTCGAACGATATTTTTGTGGCAGGGAATCGCGATTGGCTGTAGCGGGACGGCAATCGGGCTATGCATCGGTTATGCCTTTGCGCTCATCGCAGGGACCTATCATCTGATTCCGCTCGATCCGCAAGTTTATGCCGTTCCTTATGTTCCTTTTCATCCCGGCGTGGCCGATGGCGTTAGGATCACTCTGGCGGCCATGGCGATTTCGATCGGAGCGACGATTCTTCCGGCGCGGGCAGCGGCGAAGCTACTGCCGGTAGAGATTCTGAGGTATGAGTAGCAGGGCAAGAGCCGTGACTGAATCTAAGTGGTTTAGGAGAAGGATTTTGGCGCGTCGTTTGCACGTAAAATGGTGTAGTGAAGAGAGGGCGGGTTTGGGGTGTCACCCTCAGCACCCCAACGCCATCATGGCTGCCACAAGCTACTGAAAAAAAGAAGCTTAGGGATCTTTCAAAGATGGCAAATATGAGGCTTTTCCGTGACGGGCAGGCGCTAGGCGGAAATGGGAAACTCCTGGGCCATTGTACGCGGTGGGAGGCCCTCGCCGGCGAGTACGAGAATCGCGTACTTAGCATCTAAGTAAAAAGAGAGAATTGCGGGAACCCCGGCAGCCGAGGATGTGGTTCGAGAACGAGATGATCCAGCCGCAAGACAACGCGAGGCAAGCTGTCCAGGCAAGGGATAGAACTACGCAAGACGCTGCTGTCGTGGTGATGGAAGCGCGCAACCTGAAGAAAATCTACGGCGCCGGCGAGAAGAGCTTGTCTGTTTTGTCCGACGCCAACCTGAGTCTGCGGCAAGGCGAGATGGTCGCCATCGTGGCGCCCTCGGGAGCGGGGAAGAGCACTCTGTTGCACTTGCTCGCTGCGCTAGACACGCCAACGAGCGGTACAGTATACTTCGCAAATAAAGCCATTGAAACGATTGATGACGCGGCGCTCGCGGAATTTCGGAACCGCGCGGTGGGTTTTCTCTGGCAGCGTCATCAGTTGTTGCCGGATTTTACGGCTGCGGAAAATGTGGCCATGCCGCTGTTGTTACGCGGCGAGAATTTTACTTCAGCGCTGGAGACGGCGCGGAAGTGGATCGCGGAGGTTGGCCTGGAAAACCGGGCGGATCACCGCGCAGGGGAACTCTCCGGGGGGGAACAGCAGCGCGTCGCGATTGCCCGGGCGCTCGTCACTGGGCCGGTCGTGCTGCTGGCAGATGAACCTACCGGGGATTTGGACGAGCAGAACGCTTGGGCCGTGTTTGAGCTACTGGAACGGCTGCACCGCACGCACGGGTTGACGTCGCTGATCGCGACACACAACCTCGCGCTCGCCGCGCGGTGCGACCGGATACTCGGACTAGAACGCGGCGTTTTGCAAACTCGCGGGGTTGCGGCTCCAGCGAGCAGGGCCCCAGGGGGAGAAGCGAGCTAACGTGTTCGAACGCTACACAGAAAAAGCGCGTCGCGTCATATTTTTCGCACGGTACGAAGCCAGCCAGTACGGCAGCCCATACATCGAGACCGAACATTTGCTGCTCGGCTTGATGCGCGAGGACAAGGCGCTGGCCAACCGTTTCCTGCGGCAGCAAGGATCGATTGAATCGATCCGCAAAGAGATCGAGGCGCGCATCACTATTCGCGAGCGCATCTCGACCTCCGTCGAAGTGCCGCTCAGCGCCGAGTGCAAGCGCATCCTGAACATGTCGGCGGAAGAAGCCGAACGCCTCGGGCACAAGCACGTCGGGACGGAACATCTGCTGCTCGGAATTCTGCGCGAAGAAAAGTGCTTCGGCGCGGAGATCCTGATGGAGCGCGGGCTGCGCCTCTCGACATTGCGCGAAGAGTTGGCGCGCACCTCCGGCGAGAAGACCACCACCGCTCGGCCCAAAGAAACTTCGCTGCTCGCGGAATTCAGCCGCGATCTCACGCAGGCCGCCGGCGAGGGCTCTCTCGATCCGCTCGTTGGGCGCGAAGGCGAAGTCGAGCGCGTCATCCAAATTCTCTGCCGCCGCACAAAAAACAATCCGGTCCTTATCGGCGAGCCCGGTGTCGGAAAAACCGCCATCGTCGAAGGCCTGGCGCAGCGTATTTCCGATGGCGACGTCCCGCCTTTCCTGGCCGACAAGCGCATTCTTTCCCTCGATCTTTCTTTGATCGTCGCCGGAACAAAATACCGCGGCCAATTCGAAGAGCGCCTCAAGACCATCATGAAAGAATTGATGGAGAGCCAGAACTCGATCGTCTTTATCGACGAATTGCACACCTTGGTCGGCGCCGGCTCCGCCGAAGGCTCGCTGGATGCCGCGAATATCCTGAAGCCCGCTCTTTCTCGTGGTGAAATTCAATGCATCGGCGCAACGACTCCCGGCGAGTACCGTAAATCCGTGGAAAAAGACCGCTCCCTCGAGCGCCGCTTCCAGTCCGTCAAAGTACCCGCACCGAACGAAGAAGAAGCCATCCAAGTAATCCAGGGCGTGCGCGAGCGTTACGAAAAATTCCACGCCGTCAGCTACACCGATGAAGCCCTGCGCTACTCCGTCTATCTTTCGAATCGCTACATTCCAGACCGCTTCCTCCCCGATAAAGCCATCGATTTGATCGACGAAGCCGGCGCTCGCGTCAAGCTGCGACAGGCCACCGTTCCCGAAGAAGTCGGTGAAGTCCAGAAGCGCGTCAAGTTCATCACCCACCGCATGGAAACAGCCATCGCCCAGCACGAATTCGAAAAGGCGCGTTTCTATTCCGAGGAAGAGCGCAAGGAAAAAGAAAATCTCCGCACTCTTCGCGAACGTTACAAGCTCGACGACGCTTCCACCGGCATCGTCTCCCGCGAGGACATCGAAGAAGTCGTCTCCCGCTGGACCGGAATCGGCGTCACCTCTATCAAGGAAGATGAACAGCAGAAGCTCCTCCGTATCGAGCCCGAGCTCCACAAGCGCGTCATCAGCCAGGACAAAGCCATCACCGCCCTCGCTCGCGCCATTCGCCGCAGCCGCGCCGGTCTCAAATCGCCGCTGCGTCCGGTGGGCTGCTTCTTCTTTCTCGGGCCGACGGGCGTTGGCAAAACCGAAGTCGCCCGCCGCCTCGCGGAATTCCTGTTTGGTTCGGAGAAGTCGTTGGTACGCTTCGATATGTCGGAGTTCATGGAGAAGCACTCCGTTTCGAAGCTCATCGGCGCGCCTCCAGGGTACGTGGGCTATGAAGAGGGCGGGCAGTTGACGGAGCGGGTCCGCCGGACGCCTTACTCGGTCATCCTCTTGGATGAAATCGAGAAGGCCCATCCGGACGTCTTCAACATTCTTCTCCAGGTGTTTGAAGACGGGCAATTGACGGATGGTCTCGGCAACACCGTGGATTTCCGCAATACCATCATCATCATGACTTCCAATCTAGGCGCGCGGCACTTGCAGAGGCGCACCTCCATCGGTTTCCAGTCTGGCGCTGACGAAGCCAGCCAGAAATCCATCGAAGAAATGGTGATGACCGAAGTAAAACGAGCGTTCAATCCGGAGTTTCTCAACCGGCTGGACGAAGTGATTATTTTCAACGCGCTCGGCGACGAAGACTTGCTCCGCATCATCGACTTGCTCGTGGGCCAGCTGAACGACACGCTGATCCACCGGCAGGTGCAGATCGTGCTCTCGCCGGAAGCACGCCAGTGGATCCTCGAGAAAACGTGTGCCGACCGCAGCTATGGGGCGCGGCCGCTCCGTCGGGCTCTCCAAAAGTATGTGGAGGACCCGCTCTCGGAGGCGCTCATCCAAGGTGGCATCCAACGGCCTGCGACGCTGCAGATTTACGTCGCGGGAGAAGCCTTGGCATTCCGTCCCGTGGTTGAGGCAACCCCGGTTATCCACTAGCGAATCTGACACAACGCACGGGAGACTTCGACCAGGTCGAGGTCAGCAATCGACCGGCCCACACCGGGTTCGGCGGGAGAACAACAACTTGTGCTTCGGGGGCGCGGCCTTGATGACCTCACAGGCCGCTCGTAGGAAAGTCTGTTCGCCATTTGGAGTTTTGGCGTTTCGGTGCACCTGGATTGCGGCGTTTTTTCTGTTGCTCGCGACAGGCTCGCCGGCAGCGACACAAACAAATCTCCTCTCGGCCGAGTCTGCTTCCGCGGACCCGGGATTGTTGTCCCTATCCCCTGATTCTCTGAACGACGAGACATTCGCGGCGGCGCAGCCTCAAGCTCCCCAGGATGCCACACAACAGGCCGCGAATGGCCAGCCCCAGGCCGTGATCGAGCGCATCGAATTCATCGGGAACCGCAGAATTCGCAGCGACACCCTGAAAGCCCGCATCTTCAGCCGCGAAGGTGATCCCTACAACGAAGAGACGTTGCGGCGGGATTTTCAGGCCCTTTGGAATACCCAGTTCTTCGAGGACGTAAAGCTTCGCGTCGAGGATTCTCCGGATCGTCCGAACGCCAAGATCATCATCTTTGATGTCAAAGAGCGGCCCATTATTCGCCGCATCCGCTACGACGGCATTCATTCCATTTCCGAATCCGACATCCTGGACCGCTTCAAGGACCGCAAAGTCGGCCTCTCCGTCGAAAGCCCCTTCGATCCCACGAAGATCAAGAAGGCTGAAGTGGTGTTGAAGGAGTTGCTAGGAGAGCACGGCCGCCAATTCGCGAAAGTAACCCCGGAATACGAACGCATCGCCTCTAGCAACGCGGTCATCCTGGTGTTCAAAATCGACGAAGGCCCCAAAGTGAAAGTCGGCAGCATCAAATTTGTAGGGAACCACGCGTTCAGCGACCGCAAGCTCATCCGCGCGATGAAGAACGACCGCCCCTATGGGATTCCGCTTTATTTTTGGGACATTCCGGTTTTGTCCAAGACCTATGACCGCGAAAAATTGAATGAAGATCTGGAAGTAGGCTGCCGCGGCTTGTACCAGAACAACGGTTACTTCCGCGTCGTATGCGCCGGAAACGGGCCGATTCTCGAGAATGTGGATGTCCACCACGGCGGCGTTCCGATTCCTGGCTTGCGGCCGCACACCGGCAAAGCCGTCAACATCACCATCAAGATCGAAGAAGGCGTGCAGTACCGGATGGGCACGCTCAAGATCGTCAGTTCGGACCCGGACAAAGCCCTGTCACTTAAAGTGGAGCCTTTGAAGGCGCTCTTTCCCTTGAAAGAAGGCGACGTATTTAATGTCGACAAGCTTCGCAAAGCTCTGAAAAACTATACGGATGCATACGGCCAGTATGGCTTCATCGATTTCACCGCCGAGCCCGATTTCGACATCGATGACGCCGCGAAGAAAATTAACCTTACTCTCCGCTTCGACGAGCAAAAGCAATATTACGTCCGCCGCATCAATTTCAGCGGCAACACCACCACCCGCGACAAAGTGATCCGTCGCGAGCTGCTCATCGACGAGGGTCAGCTCTTCAACAAACGTTATTGGGATATCAGCATCCTGCGCCTCAACCAGCTCAATTACTTCGACAAAATCGATGCCGACAAAGCCGTCGAGCTCCAGAAGAACACCAAGGACGGCACGGTCGACATCAATCTTAAGCTCAAGGAAAAGGGCAAGCAGTCCATCGGTCTCCAGGGTGGCGTCAGCGGCCTGGCCGGCGGTTTTATCGGCCTCACCTATCAAACCAACAACTTCCTGGGTTTGGGCGAGACGCTTACCCTCTCCGGGCAACTTGGCGAGTTCCAGCGCACCGTGCAATTCGGTTTCACTGAGCCTTACCTTTTTGACCGCCCCATCTCCACCGGCATCACCGTCTTCACTAGCAAATACAACTTCAACCAGGCCAAGCAGGAAGCCATCCTCCTGAACCAGCAAGTCAGCCTCAATCCGCAATACATCCAGAATTACAATCAGAACAGCACCGGCTTCACGGCTTTCGCCAGTTATCCGGCGAAACGCTTCTCCTTCGCCAGATTCGGCCTCTCCTATGGCTTGACTCGCACAAATATCCAGGCTTTCAATCAGGCCTCCGAGTTGCTCTTCGAGCAGTTGCAATTCCAGAGCATCACCGGGCCTAGCGCGCTCAACGGCATCGTCTCCAGCTCCCTTACGCCTTCGGTCACCTACAACACCATTGATAATCCGATCAACGCCACCAAGGGCAAAAGCTTCTATTACTCCGTCTCCCTCGCGGGCGGTCCCTTGGGCGGTAATGTAAATACCGTTTCCAACGTCGTGGACTTTAAATACTTCCATCCCACCTACCACCGGCGCAATGCCATTGGCGTGCACTTCTCCACCGCGTTTATCACTGGATATGGCGGCAAGGAAATCCCTCCCTTCAGCCGGTTCTATATGGGCGGCGAACAGGACATTCGCGGGTTTGACATTCGCTCTATCTCGCCGGTGGTCTTCATCCCCACGGTCACCGCGCAAACTCTTTATTATCACGATCCCCTTTCCGCTGGCGTGTTACGGTCCTTTAGCATTCCTGCCTTGGTGTACACGGCGACGTTGCCGGGCGGTGACACGCAGGGCGTCGCCAACTTCGAATACCGGATTCCCATCGTGGGCAGCTACGCGACCATGTCCTTCTTCGCGGACGTCGGCACCGATGGGATTCTTCGCAGGGACGCTTTGCAACTCGATCCCACCGGCATTGCAAATATCGAGTCCACCTTCCCAGGTACAAACCTGCCGAAGACCCTCGGGATCTATCACGGCACCAACTTCCGTATAAGGGATTCAGCGGGCATCGAATTCGGCATCAATATTCCGATCATCCAGGCGCCGTTCCGGATTTATTACGCCTATAACTTGAACAGGTTGTATTCGCAAATTGCTTCGCCAAATCCGTTCGTGAGTCAGACCACTCTGAATAACTGGCAGACCACCTTGGATAAGGAAGTCCCGAATCTTTGGGAGAACGAAATCGTGCCGCAACTGGGCTTCTTGAACAATCCAGGCAGGTTGAACTATTTCGAGCCCAAAACGACATTTCGATTTACGGTTGGCAAAACGTTCTAGATCTGTGGCGGCGGCAAGGAAATTGGAATTGTCTAACGATAATGAGACCGACGTGGCTGCGCGATTCGCGCCACGCGCGAGCTTGGGGAGGCTAGGGCAATGAAGTTGTGGAAGATTTCGACTTTTATGGCGGTGGCAGTGTTGGTGCCATGCCTGCTTGTGAGCGGGTGCGGGAGCAGCAGCAGCGCCACCGTGACTTCCGTATCCCTTGTGTCCTCTGTCGGCAACACCCTCATTTTGGGCCAGTCGACAACCCTCACCGCGACGGTAGTGGGTCCGACCAACCTGGATGTCACTTGGGTCGGGTGCACTTACACCACTATCCCTGCCACTCCGGTCGGCAACACAACGCCTACTGCCGCCAAACCTTGCCCCTCGGACAATTCCTTCGGCACGCTCTCCAACGAGCAGACCACCGGCACCGCCACTTTCCTGGCTCCGTCCGTTCTCCCCGATCCAACCACATATCCTTCGCTGGTCATCATTATCACCGTGCAATCCGTTGCCGACTCCAGTAAACACGGAACCGGTACCATTGACCTCAACATCGACTCCGGCATCACCGTTTCGCTCAACCCTTCCACTGCTGCCGTGCCCACTAACGAAAAGCAACCCTTCTTTGCCATCCTTACCAATGACCTCAAAAGCAAAGGTGTCACTTGGTCCCTCACTCAGTCGTCTCCCAGTTCGACCACCAGTACGACTCCCAACGCGTACGCGGCTCTGCCCACCTGCACCGTGAGCGGCAATGCCTCGGGTTGTGGCTCTATCGATGCGAATGGCGTCTACACCGCTCCCACGGCTGTCCCTACGGCCACCACTCCTGCCAGCGCGAGCACTACGCCGCAAGACGTCACCATCGTCGCTACTTCCGTGGAAGACCCCACTCGTTACGCCCTAGGTACCATCACCATTACCCAAGGTGGGCCGATCACTTTTAACGGCGTCACTCCGACGATAGCTCCGCAGGGCGCCGCCTACTGGGACATCTATCTCAATGCTCCCAATATTTCCTCGGCTTCCCTGATCACACTCACGGATGCCAACAATGGCCAGACGACACTTTCGTCCGCCTCCGGCCAGGTCAAAGTTCTCTTTCCCATTCCGACAGGGACTGTGACCAATCCGCCTTCGACCGGCGCTCGTATTCGTCTCTTTGCCAATAATCTCGTGAGTACCGGCCCGGTCACCGTGACCGTGACCGATCCTGGCGAGCCCGTCACAACCACCCCTGGGGGTGTGTTCACCTACAACATTATGCCCGTGCGCCCAACTGCTGTGTATTCAGCCCCGGCCGACATTATTCAGGGGGTGGTGTCTTCCGGCACCATCGGTCTGACGATTGACGGCGGTTATTTTGGGAATAACGGACAATTGGCCAACGTGCTTTTTCAGGGCAATACCATTCCCGCCAAGACCAATGGCGCGGGCCAGCCTCTTTCGTACGCTAAGCAACTACAAGTTGCTTTCCCCAGCGGCCCCATAAACACCGGTCTTCCTGGACTCTATTCCCTCTCCGTGGCTCGCACCACCACACCGCTTCCCTTTGCGGACAACCCAGCAGTCACAAATTTGGCAGTGTTCCCGAGTTATGCGACCACCCCGCCCACCGTGGCTGCCACGATCGCGGGTGTCGGTACCAATCCGAGCGCAATCGATATCGATCCCACGCTTGGAGTTCTTGCCGTTGCCGAAACTGGATCCAATGCCGTGCAGTTTTACACCATTGGGACTGGCACGCTCACGCCTCTGGGAGGCCCGGTGGCCGTTGGTAATGTCCCGACCGGACTTTCCGTCAACCGCAATAATCACACCGTCGCCATCGTGAACTACCAGGATCAATCCGTGACGGTCCTTCCCATTCCCGGAGCCCCCGTTCAGGCTCCTGGCACTCCCTTCACCATCGATCTTTCCAAAGCCTTGCAGGGGCTGGTCTCTCCCGCGCCCCTGCCCTACTCCATTGGGGTAGACCCGGACACGAACATGGCTCTCGTGGCTTACTCCTCCACATCGTCCTCCTCTGCGGCGAACCTCGGTTTTCTGGTTAACCTAAACCCCAACACGGGTACTGCCGCCAATCCGTCCAATCCCTATGGTTGTGCGCTCGGCTTGGTAGTTAATCCTGGTTCCAACTCGATAGGCCAGTGCCTCACCGCGCAGGTCACCCTGAACACGGGGGCTTATCCTCAGATCGCCATGGCTCCGCATGGCCATCTCGCATTCGTTACTCCAGGTGGCCAGGGCGCGCTGCAGGGTGTCGACGTCACCAAGAGCTCCACCTTCGCAGGCATCAGCACTCTTACTCTTGCTGCGGGCATCGTCACGGTCACCACGGCTACATCGAACGGCTTGGTTCCCGGCAACTCCGGCACCGTCCTCATCAGCGGCGTACCCGGCCCGGGCACCGCTGGCAATAGCACCACCGCCAACTTTAATGGCGTCTTCACCGTTTCTGCTCTAAGCGATACAAGCTTTAGCTATATTTTGAACTCGACTTCTAGCGGCACCGTCAATATCACCCCTAATTCGAACGGCACTTCGCCGGCGAACGTATACTACAGCACCCCCAATTTAATTTTCGGCGGTTTGTCTCAGACCACGCAAGGCATCTCCATAAATCCCGTCACCAACACCGCTGCTCTTGCCGATGCCAACGCCACTGGTACCAACGGCCCGGAAATCAATCTCATTAACAACCTGGATCAGACCGTCAGTTCGATCATCTTTTACGCTACGTGCACCTTCTATACGACCAACTTGCCCTGCGCCAATGGCCCTGAGTTGCTCGGCACTGCTGACATTGCTTGGCAGCCCTATTCGAACGCCATCGTTACCTACAATCCCGGGCTGAACCAGGTTTCCGTTTCCGATCCGGTGAGCCAACGTCGCTATGCCTTTGCTTGCAACGCCTCGCCTTCTTCCTGCATTGTCAATCCGCTGACTCAGACAGACCAAACCACATTTAACGCTCAGACTACCTTGGCCGGAACTGGCACAGCCACGCTCACCGTCACGAATGGCACTTCGGGGCAGCTTAAACTTTTCGGCGGCCTTACCGTTGATCCTGCCACCAATCAGGCCTTTGTCGTTATGTCCGGCAGCAGTCAGATCGACATCATCAATCTGGGACCGACACCCGCTAACGCCTTGAAGTCGGCGCAGATCTCGGAGATTGTTGTTCCCAGCCCAAATCCCGGCCTTGGTGTAGTCGGAGGAATTCCGAATGCCACCGTGCCACAAGGAACGCTCACCTCGGCCACCGACTTGAGCGGCGTGCAAATCTTCGGCTCGGGTTTTGATGCGGCGACCCAAGTTCGTCTCGATGGCGCAGCCATTCCCGCCGGCGACGTTCAATTGGTCAACGGCAGACAGCTAGCTGTCACCATTCCCGCTGCCTTCCTATCATTCCCTCATCGCTACGCCCTCGACTTGATAAACGGCAGCGGAGTGCAATCGAACGTCACCGATTTCTTCGTCATTCAGGCTGTGGACCTGTCCAAGGTCTGCACGAGCACAGGCGGCACGCGACCGAGTTCCGTGGCCATCGCCGATCAGCTGGCGAACGGGCCTTTCTCGCCCATCGCTGTGGTCACCAACAGCGGTTGCAACGACATTTCGGTGGTGGATATCAATCCGACGGCTACGGTTAACGGTCAAACCGTACAAAACCCCAACTTCGGCAAGATCCTGAATACCATTGCCGTGGGAGCCACTCCCCAGGGAATTGCGGTGAGCCAGCCTTTTGGCGTCGCCGTGGTCGCCAACTACGGAGATGGCACGGCCTCTGTCGTCAATCTGCTTACAGATTCACTTGCTGTTCCATCTGTTGCCACAGGGACGAACCCGTCGGGAGTAGCCATCAACGATGCAACTGGTGCGGCGCTCGTGGCAAACGCAGGATCAAATACGGTCACTGAAATTGACCTCTCTCCGCTCTTTGGAAGCACTCCTCCGACCTCTTTAACTCCCGTGAGCGTCGGCGGCTTTCAACAGCCCACAGCCGTAGCTATCGACCCGGACCGCGGCACCAACAATCAGGGCCTTGCGGTGGTTACCTCCCTGCAACTCGTCAGTGGACAAGCACCCCAAGGGGTGCTGCAATCCGTCGATATCGGGACGACCACACCTATTCTGAGCCAGACTGCGCAGACGGGAAACGTGACCGCGCCGGCGACTGGTATCGTGTTTGATCCCACTGTCTCCACTGGCACAGCGAACCCCGGAGTGTTCTACGCGAGCTCCAGCGGTGGCAATGTCATCAGTTCGTTTAACCCGGATTCTGGAAGCGCCGTCACCGTAAACGTCGGCATTAACCCGACAGCTCTGGCAATCAACCCGGAGACTGGAGCGATATTGACTACGAACTTAGCGGGTCAGACCACATCGATCGTGGATACTACTTCGAGCCCATTGAGGACGGTTCAGACGATCGGGCTGCCGGGATCGGGACAGTTTGGCGTGGCCATCGATCAATTCACGAATCTCGCGGTCATCGTGGATCAAGCTAACAACCGGCTGCTGATTTTCGCCATGCCCAACTAGCCGGAGCGCGTGGTGCTAGTGGCAATGCCGAAGCGCGTCTGGACTCAGGAGGAAGTGGCGGCGAGCGAACAGATTAGCGAGGAAGGGGACACGCAGTGGGAGAGGACGAAGAAACGGCCGCGGGCCGTCGATGGTTTCTGATTGCAGCAGGACGAGAGGCTCGGCTATACTCCAAAGTTTGCGTGGCGCCCGCAGAGCGCGCAGGGAGTCGGAAGTAGTTTCAAACGTATCAAAGATTTGGTTTCGGTTGGTTTCGACAGAGTCGGGATCACCCATAATAAGGAGAAAAAAGTGAATTTGAGAATTGCTTTGAAATCCGCTGCAGTGGCTGCAGCCTTTCTTATTGCCACCGGGGCAGCCTGGGGCCAGGCCGCACCCGCGGCCGGCGCGGCACCCGGCGGCAAGCTGGTAGGCATTATCAATCTGCGTGGCGCCATCGGGAGCACCGCGGAGGGGAAGCAAGCGTCCGCGGAACTGCAATCGCAGTTTGCGCCGCGATCTTCCGAGATCGATACGCTGACCAAGCAGATTAATGATCTGCAGCAGAAACTCCAGGCCGGCCAAGGGAAACTGAGCCAGGAGGAAGAAGCACGCCTGACGGCCGAAGGGCAACGTCTGACGCAGCGTCTCGATCGGCGCCGGAGCGACTTCCAGGAAGACGCGAGCGCGGCGCAACAGGACGTGCTGGAGCGAATCGGGCGGAAAATGGTCGATGTTCTGGACCGCTTCGCGCGCGACAACGGCTACAGCGTGGTGCTCGATACGTCCGGCCAGAATTCGCCGATTCTCTACGCCTCGGACCAGATCGATGTCACGCAGCAGATCATTCGCCTCTACGATCAGGCGTATCCCGTGAAGACGGGCGCTGCACCGGCGGCGGCCAAGCCCGCAGCCAAGCCACCGGCCAAACCGAACGAGCAATAATTCTGCGGACGAATTTTTCTCAGCAAGTTTTCTCGAAACGCCTCCGGCAAAGCCGGAGGCGTTTTCTTTTTGGGTGAATCGTTGAGCGGACTGCGACGGGGAAAGAAGTGTCTTTGAGCCGTGCGACTCGGGATGCCGAGAAAAGCAGCGCTCATGATCGGCCGGGATTTGGTCTGGAATTTGAGCCGGAATTTCAGCCCGAAATTCAGCCGGAAATTTGGCTGGAATTCGATATAGTAGGCCAAACGGAAGCAGTCCCGACGAAAGAGGGAGGACATCATGCCCGAAACAAAAACGCGAATGGAACGGATACCGAGACCGCCGGTTTTTTCGACGGTTGGCGAGGAGCGGCACCACCGGAAAGAAAGGCTGGCGGGAGCGTTCCGGCTTTTTTCGAAGTGCGGATTCGACGAAGGCGTGGCGGGACACATCACGGCGCGCGATCCGGAGAGACTGGATCATTTCTGGGTGAATCCATTTGGAATGCACTTCAGCCAGATTCGCGTGTCGGATCTTTTGCTGGTGAACGATCATGGAGAAGTGGTGGAAGGCGGGCGCGAAGTGAATCTGGCGGCGTTCGCGATTCATTCGCGGATACATAAAGCGCGCCCGGACGTGATTGCGGCGGCGCACGCACATTCGCTGAGCGGCAAGACGTGGTCTTCGCTGGGGCGGTTGCTCGAGCCGCTGACGCAGGACGCGTGCGCGTTCTATGAAGATCACGCGGTGTTTTCGGATTACACAGGCGTGGTCTATGAGACGGACGAGGGCGACCGCATCGCCAAAGCGCTGGGCGAGAAGAAGGCGGCGATTTTGTGCAATCACGGATTGCTGACCGTGGGGCAAACGGTGGACGAAGCGGCGTGGTGGTTTATCACCATGGACCGATCGTGCCAGGCGCAACTGCTGGCGGAAGCCGCGGGCGAGCCGCGCAAGATTCCGCACGAAACGGCGAAGCTGACGCACTCGCAGGTGGGCATACCGCTGGCGGGATGGTTCCAGTTCCAGCCGCTGTGGGACCGGATTTCGAGGGAACAGCCGGATTTGTTTGAATAAAGCAGTGAGTAGTGAGTAGTGAATAGCGCGTGCTGAACAGCCCGGAGCCACGGCCACGGCAGGAACCTTCGACCGCTCCTCCGCGCATGACAAACCTGAAAAATGGAAGATCGCTGGAGACTGGCGAGGGACACCTCACCACGGGTGTTTTTTGCAAGAGTGACAAACAAAGGGGTTAGGGTTGACGCGGCGTCCAAGAGGGACAGGGAAAGGGGTTGCGGGAGAGCTTACAGCCGAGAGCTGACAGCTTACAGCAGGGAGGAGGAGGGGATTGGGGTTGCGGACGTTGGTGTGCGCGCGCAGGAGTGGCGAGCGGGGAGTGACGAGTTGCAAAACTTTGGGGTGAGAAGAGTGGCACCCCCCTCCCGGTTTTTTGTAAATCTTCATTCTGGGGGAGATGAAGTGGAGTGGAATCAACAGCTGTGGAAGTGTTGATTTTGAAGGAGTTGGAAGAGAGCGGTTTTTATGAAGTGGTAACCTGGGAGGGACTGAAGATTTTGCGGGGATTTTAGGGACCGCGCGGCGGAGGCGCTTGGCTTGGGGGATGACGGACAGAGTCCGTGTCCCAATCGACAAAGAAATTATAACACATTGGTACTAGTTGTCAAGGGTGAACTGTAAGCTGTTTGTTTGGTGCGGGTTGACGGACGGGGACGGTGAGTAGTGAGTGGTGGGTAGTGAGTAGAAGGGCAAGCAGGAGAGGGAAGGGAGTGCCCCACCGTTTGCAAGAAACAAGGTCGCAAACGATAGGCGACCCGAGACTTAAGAGATCGCGACCCGCCCCGAGGCTTAGGAAATCGCCACCCGCCGAGAAACCGTCCCTAAGGTGTCCTACCCGACTGGTATTTGCTCAATTGGGCATAAGTCAACAACTAGAGGTCTGCTCCGGCTTGCTGCTGCGATTATGATAGGCAACGCAGCCACATCATAGATCGGAGACTATATGCGAATCTTCCTGGCAGCAACGTTTGTTCTTGGACTCGTGACAGTGCTTCCCGCAAGCTCGCAGCAGCCGCAGACCAATCCCGGAGCCCAAGCCCCGGCAGAGGCGGCGAAACCGTCCCCTAATTCGGCAGAATCCAATCCGGACAAGGCAAAGGACTCAACGATTGTTTTCTTTAGGGAGAGTCACTATGCCGGTTCTGCGCTCAAGCCTTCCATATTTGTGGACGGCAAAGAGACCGACCGCCTCGCTAATGGCCGATGGTTTTCAGTCCAAGCCCAGCCGGGTAAACACCAACTTCAGTCCAGCGCCAAAAATGAGCCGGCGACAGTGATCGAAACAGCGGCAGGGGAAACGACCTATATACAGATGGTGATAGTGACCGGGACCTGGCGGGGCGGTGGAAGGCTACTACAGGTGGACGCTGGCGAAGCGCAAAAAGTAATTGCCAAGCTTAAACCTCTCCACGAATAGAGCGGGAGTTCGTGACCGGGAATCATAAAAGAATGAGCGCCGATGCTTTCGCGGCTTTTTTCACCGCCCTTGGGTGACTATTCCCGCCCGCCATGATTCGATCATTTTCGCCCACCTTTGCGTGAGGTACACAATCCCGCCGGGTGCCCCATACGCCGTTTTGTGCGTGTGGGGCTTCTGGTGGTTCGTCGACGCGATGGCGTCGCGCGGTTCGTGGTAAACCTCGAGAATGGAGCCTACGCTGCACATTCCGGATGATGTGGCCCAGCGGCTTTCGGCTGCGGGGAGCGATCTGTCGCGCCGGGCGCTGGAAGCGTTTGCGTTGGAAGAACACAAGGCGGGCCGATTGACCGAGGCGCAGTTGCGACAGGTTTTGGGGTTCGAGACTCGCGATGAACTGGACGGGTTCCTGAAGGCTCACGAGGTGTGGCTCAGCTTCACCCGGGGAGACTTGGAGCGAGAACGCGCGGCGCTTCGGCGATTGGGACTTGTAACGTAAATGCGGGTTGTTGTTGCCGACGCGACTCCGCTTCACTATTTAATTTTGATTGGCGCCATCGAGATTTTGCTCCGCCTTTTTGAGAAAATTCACGTTCCCATTGAAATTCGAGAAGAACTTAGCCGCAACGCTTCTCCGCCGGCGGTACGGACGTGGATGCAGCAGCCTCCTGATAGCGACGAATTTCGGGGTGGCTTGGCGATGGCCGCGGGTTCTTGTTCCCAACTGGAGACGGCGTTGGGGCTTACGTTTGGGTGGGTAGCCGCAGCGTTAGCGAATAAAAAGCCGATGCAGGGTACCGCCTGTGCCGGAGTTGGTACGCTCAAAGCCTGCTGATTCGTACTCAACTTGCAGGACCGAGAACTGCTTAGAAATCTCTTCGTTGTTTCCCAAAACCCTCTGTCCGGTGGAAGCCTCAAGCAGAAATGAATTTGAACCGTCTTTGGCTGCGTACACATAGATCGTCCGCCGCTCGGACGAACCTTTATTATACGTGGCGTGGTGGGCCATGCCGCCCTTTGCAAAAACTGGAATGTCCGCTGGCTTGTTCGTATTCTCGGCAACCTGTTGAAGATGTTTGTCCCGCTCCGCAGCAAGTTCAGCGGTAAGCTCACCGATCTGATTTTGAAGGTTATTCTGTTCGGAGCGGAGACGATTTGCATCAGCGCGGAGGGTGTTTGCTTCGGAGGAGTCGCGCAACTCGAACCAGGCGAGAACGAGAACCGCAATTCCAGGCACAGCAGCCAATAAGCTGTACCACAAAGGATGCGTCAGGAGAAAATTCTTGATGTCCGGCAGCAGAAGAAAGAACGCGAGTACCCATCCGATGATCGCCGCTATAGCAACCGCTCGTCTCATGGGCGGATTCTATCATTCCGTGCTTACTTCGCGGCAGCGTGATGGTCGTAGTTGATGACCCTGTGATTTTCCACGCGCCGTCTTTGTACTGTAAGAGATGAATGAATTTGCCTTCACCGACGGCTTAGGTTTCCTCATGTCCGGGAAGGGGAGAAGACTTGTGTCGCGCCTGCGGTGCTCGGGGCTGGAGTTCGGCGCTTATCCTGCCCAGCCCTTACGTACGGGGCTTTGCGGGCTGGGTTTGCTTGTGACGCGCCTACAGCGCTAGCCTTTTAATACGCGCTGCACGCCTTGCGAGCTGCGAGCGATGACCGTCAGCTAGGCTTGCGTGGGCTGATCGGGTGTGGCGCGGCCCTGTTCCCAATCGCGCAGCGTGGCGACGAAAATATGGGGTCTGCTGCGATGGCGGATAGAGTACGAGAAAAGCAGATTCCTCGCTACGTTCGGAATGACAGTGAGGGGGATGCAGACGACAATTTGGGGGCGGTGAGTGACGGGGAATTGGAGGAGTAAGAGAGATTTCATCGCACGGAATGCGTGCGACGGGGTAGCGGTTCTCTCTTCGCAAGCCGACACGGCTCATCCCGCAGAAGGCGCGCGATGGCGCGGAGGGGCAGGAGCAAACGTGAAAGGGAAAGGCGCCGGCTTGCTCCGTTCGAAATGTTGGTGGGGGTGAGCGCACTCGATAAGCACGCGCGATGGAGCAGAGTTGTGGCTGCGCCGGCGGAGGCGCGAGAGGGAGTGGAAGGGGTTTAGATGGTGGCGGATTTGGCGGTGGGACGCGCGGTTTTGGATTCCCAGGCTTTGCGGAGGGCGTCGCGCTGTTTGAGGACGAAGGATTTGGCGTCGTCGAAGCTGGAGTAAACCTTGGTGCCTTTGATGGTGTTGCAGGGAGAGCAGCAGGCGACCAGATTGGCGAGATCTTTTTTGCCTTTGCGCGCGCGAGGATGGACGAAATCGACGCGCATCACGAGAGCGTTTTCGAAACTGGCGCGGCCGTCGAGGCCGCAATACTGGCAACGATAGTTATCACGTTCGAGAATCTTGAGACCTTCCTGCATGGAGACCGGGGACTCAACCAGGGAAAGTGTTGCAAGGCTTAATGGCATGGGTACCTCCAAAGCGGAAATCATCGAAAGCAGGCGGGAGATTGCGACTTCCACTTTCTAGAACGAAAACACTAGGACAGGGAAAGTGTGGTGTCAAGAGTGGAGGGGGATGCGCGGGAGATGGAGGAAGAACCGCGAAAGCGAGCGCGGCTCGGCGCGGGTCAAGAGTAGATACGAGAGGAATGGGATGGAGCCAACCGTTAGTAGCCAGCCCACTGCGCGGAGAAGGAATTACTGCACGGTGACGGTCACGGTGGCCGTGGTACGGCCGAATTGGCTCGTGGCGTAGAGAGTGTAGGTGGTGGTGGCGGAGGGAGTGACGACCGCGCTGGTTCCGCGAATGGCGCCGATTTGCGGCGAGACGATGTAGTAAGAAGCGTTGGCAGCGGTCCAAGAAAGCGTGACGGCGGTGCCAACGGCGACGGGATTCGCGGTACTGGCGGCGAAGCTGGAAATGGTTGGCGGGGAGCCTTGCGGAAGGTTGGCGGAAGTGTAGACCGTGCCGAGGGCGACGACTTCAAAATCCGAGGCGGTGAGCGTAGTGAGATTGTGGAGGTCGTTGTTGTCCCATCGAGGGTCGGGGGCGCCGGAGATGTACATGGAAGAGCCGTTGTCGGCCATGATCATGCCGTACTGTTTGAGAGCGGTGAGGATGACCTGATTCGTGGCGGAGAAGCTCGAGATGTCAAAGCTGGATTTAAGGCGCAGACGCATGCCCATGGGCGCGGCGAACTGCGCGGTGGAATTCGCGGCCCAATGGGTGGCGGGCAAGACGAAAGCGGCGAAGCTGTCTTGCAAGGTAAAGCGGAGGGCGTGAGCGATCTGGCCGCCGGCGACTTCGTCGTAGCGGACGAGGCCCGGGAAGATGGGCAAGCCGGCGGCATCGGCCGAGGTCCACGTGAGGGGCCGCTGATCGTAATTTTGAAGATCCCAGACGGCGGCTGAGGCGGCATTCCAAGAGCCGTCGGCATTGACGCTGGAGCCATAAAGTTCGTAGAGCCAGCAATCGTTATTGTCCAGGACGAGGACGTGGCGATCGCCGGTGCCGGGATTGGGGTAACCCTCAATGTTGGCGTTGGCGGGAATGGGCATGGGGCCGGGGTCGCTTTCGTCGCCGTAAGCATTAAAGATGATGGGCACAGGAGACTGAGAGGAGTCGACGACCGAATAGGGAATACCGATGTAGCCGCCATTATATTCGCCGGAACCGAAATCGGGATGGAGAGGCACGGAAGCGCCGATGAAACCAATGTAGGAATTCGAGTTGGGATCCACCGAGGCGGCGGAGATGTCCTGATTCCAGAGATTGTTTCCGGGGAAGGGGCGGAAGCCATTGAGGCTTGCACCAGCGCCGACGGTCATGCCGCTGCAGGCGCTGGCTTGCGTAACGGAATTCACCTGGAGATTGATGCTGTTGGAAGTGCTCTGGCCGGGATTGGGGTTGCTTACGGAGACGGCGAAGTTGCCGACGATGGAGGCGGCCCCGGTGGCGGTGAGTTGCGTCGGGGAGACAAAGGTGGTGGTAAGCGGGGCGCCGGCGAGAAGAACTTGGGAGCCATTAAGGAAATTGCTGCCGGTCACGCTGAGGCTGAGAGCGCCGAGGTTGATGGAAGTTGGGTTGATGGAAGAGAGAGAGGGAATTGGATTCAGGAGGGTGACGTTGCTGGAGCCACTGGCGGAAGAATCCGCGGAGCTGGCCGCCTGAACCGTGACGGTATTCGGATTGGGGAGAGTGGCGGGCGCGGTATAGTTCCCTGAAGCTGTGATCGTGCCGGTGGCGGAGTTGCCGCCGGGGACGTTGTTGACGGACCAAGTGACAGAGGTGCTGGAAGTTCCGGTGACGGCGGCGGCGAACTGTTGAGAGCTGCCAGCCCGCACAGTTGCGGGGTTGGGCGTGACGGAGACTTGGATTTGCCCTTGGGGAGGCGGTTGCGGAGCTGGCTTAGAACCTGAGCCACGTACTGCGGCGCATCCCGCCTGAAAGAGCGTGAGCGCGGAGATGAGCGTTAGGAAAGGGCGGTTCAAAGAAGGCTCCTTCTGCCAATGGTCGACGCACTCCGGGAAGTGGCTGGCGATCCGTTTGAAGTTGGCGACGACTCGGTTGGGCGAATCAAATGGCCAACTAGCTGGAATTATGGACGCTGCGCTACACAGGAACGACTGTCCGAGGGTACAAATTAAGTACAGTAACGGGTGGAGAGGGCTGTTTTGGGTCTGAAAACGGCGACTTGGTGTTCAACGCCGGGGAACAAACACGGAGGGCTTGGCAATAAAATGAGTTTTGTTGAGGAGCAGGCGATGAGATACGAATTTCTTGTGGAGACGTATGAAACGGAGCGGGTGAAAGTGGTGAGCGTGTGGAGCGAGTTTCGCGACGGGGAGATGGAGTTTCGTCCGAACGCAAAAGATCCGCGGGGAAGGAGCGTGCGGGAACAAATGGTGCACCAATGTGTGAGCGAGGATTTGTGGTTCCGGAACATGCTGGGGATCGAGGCGGGCGCGCCGCCTTTGCCGGCGCAGGAGACGCGGCTGGAATTCATCAAGAGATATGCGGAATTCAGCGGGAGGCGGCTGGAGGCGTTGCGCGGGAAAGAGGAAGCGTGGTTCGAAGGCGAGACAAAGTTTTTCGACGTGGCGCGATCGCGCGCGTGGGTGCTGACGCGGCGGATCGCGCACACCGCGCATCATCGCGGCCAGCAGATGGCTATGCTGAGAATGCTGGCGCATGATCTACACAGCAATTACGGGCCTACGGCGGATACCGGTGGCTTGATGCAGAATCATGCGCCGACGATTTATGCTTATCCGAGCCTGGAGACGCTGCTGCAAAGCGAGGCAAGCGGCGGGCACAAGAGCGCGTTGCCGGGCAGCGGAGGTAAGCCGTTGACGGAGCGCCCCTAAAGATTTGCAGGGAAGCGAGACGCTCCGAGCCGGAGATTTTGTTACGGTTTCTTGATGACGCCGCAGGCGATGCGCGCGGGAGCGGCGGATCCGCCGCCTTCAGACACCGCGTGGATTACGATTGCGGTTCCGCCGTTGCTAAAGACGGAGTGGTCATCGTCGCCGAGAGTTACGTTTGGTGCAATGACGGAAACATGGGCGGTGCCGTCGGCGGCGACGATGAGCGAAAAATTCGGGATGTCGCCGACGGGGGCGGCGTCATGGTGATGTTCAACGCCACCGGGATTGAAGTGCGGGCCAGCGGACTTGAAGTCAGGCGGATCGCATTTGGCGATTTGATGGATGTGGATGGAATGTTCGCCTGGCGGAAGATCCTTGATGTCCAGCGCGATTTTGACGCCTTTTGGCGTGCTGGAAAGCTAGGCCGTCCCAATATTGTGACCATCGGAATTCCTGAATTCGACGGTCACCGCTTTTGACCCAGAATGGCTATGCGATTCCTGGGCCCGAATGGCGCAGGGCACGGCGAAGAGCAGGCACACCCCACATAGGATTGCTCTCATCGGAATTTCCTCTTTCTTCTCTGTTGAAGGATTTCAGGGCGCTGCACGAAGCAGGCCCGTTCCTTTCACTCTAGCCTGAGTTCCACCCCCGGAAATACAAGCTGTACTCATTCAGATACCCATGCGAGGGATTGCAGCGTAGATTCTGGCAAGTTTTTGATCCCCCAGAATTGGAGTGGGAACTGGAGCAAATTTGCAGAGAATCGACTGAGTAAAATTCAGTCGTTGCGATAGAGATCGGGGAATTCTTTTTTCAGGCTGCTGATCTTAGGCAGGTCGTTGATCATAATGTAGGGCTCGTAGGGGTGGAGTTTGAGGTAATTCTGATGATAATCCTCCGCAGGATAAAAGGCTTGCAGCGGGACGACTTGCGTGACGATATGCTGCGAATAAATTTTTGCGGCGCTTAGCTGAGCGATGTAGGCTTCCGCGATTTTCTTTTGTTCCTCGTTCGAATAGAAAATGGACGAGCGGTATTGCGTGCCGTAGTCGGGCCCCTGGTAATTGAGCTCGGTGGGGTTGTGGCCCACGGAGAAAAAGATCATCAGAATTTGGCCGTAAGAAATTTGCGAAGGATCGTAGACGATCTTGACGGATTCGGCGTGGCCGGTTGAGCCGGTGCTGACGTCCTCGTAGTGAGCCGTGTCAGCCGCGCCGCCCGAATAACCGGAAGTGGCGGAGACGACGCCTTTCACGTGTTCAAAGACACCTTGAATGCCCCAAAAACAGCCGCCGGAGACGATTGCGGTTTGCTGACTTTTTGCAGGAGCGAGCGAGGCATCGAGAGCAGGTTTGGGAAATGCGGCGTTAGCGTTGGCGCGGCCGTCGTTGGGCTTGGCCGTGGCCCAGGCAAGGACGCCGAGACCCGCTAAGATCAGGAATGCAAAGAAAACCGCTCGCATAGACACCAATCCTCAATCAGCATGCGTCTAAGATTATACGTTTGTCAGCAGGAATTAGATGATGCAAGACCGCGGTGCGTTGCGGACTGAAATTGACGGCGCGCAGGGCTGACGTTACGCTCCAACAAGAAAGAGATGTCTTCTTTTGGATGCGATTGTGGGTGACTCTCGTGACAAGAAAATGGACAGCACTCAGTGTGCTGGGTGGGCTTCTGGGCTTTGGCGCGTTGACCGGGGCTTGGCCAGCCAAAAAGCCGGCGAAAACCAAGGCGCCCCGGGCGGATGTGGCGGCGGGAAAACGACTGTTTGAGCGGCATTGCTCACTGTGTCATGGAATCGACGGGAAGGGCGGCCGCGGGCCGGCGCTCAATCGAGCGCATCTCGCTCATGCGCCGGACGACGAAGGGTTGAAGTCGGTGATTGTGAACGGCATCCCGCCCAATATGCCCGAAGCATGGTTCTTGGAGGATAAGGATGTAGTGAATGTGGCGGCGTTCGTGCGATCGCTCGGCAAAATACCGGCGGATAAGCTGCCGGGAGACGCGGCGCGCGGTGCCGGCGTCTACGCCAAAAGCGGATGCAGCAACTGCCATATTCTGAACGGCGCGGGCCAAGGTTACGGGCCGGAATTGACCGGTATTGGCGAGCGGAGGAGCGCTTCCTTTTTGTTACAAGCGATTCGCAAACCCAGCGCGGCACTGCCCGAGGGTTTTCTGCTGGTGAGGGCCACGACCGGTTCTGGAGAAAGCATTGAAGGGATCCGCGTGAACGAGGATACGTTTACGATTCAGATCAAAGATGCCGCCGGACAGTATCACAGTTTGCGGAAAGAGGAGTTGAAGGAACTTCGCAAGATGCGGGGAGAATCGCCCATGCCCGCGTTTGATGGAATCCTAAGCGAGGCTGAAATGCAGGATCTGGTGGCATACGTGGCTTCGCAGCGAGAAGAGCAATGAAAGTATTTTGCGCGACATTGTTGAGCGTCGTTTTGTCCGCTGCGGCCCTCGGACAGGTGCCGTTTGAACGGATCGTGAATGCCGACAAGGAGCCCGGGAACTGGCTCACTTACTCGCGAGACTTGCTCGGGCACCGATTTTCGCCGCTGACTGAAATTACGACCGAGAACGTCACGAATCTGAAAGTCAAATGGGCGTTTCAGCTTCCGACCGAAAGGAGCGAAGTATCGCCCATTGTGGTGGACAACGTTATGTACGTCACGGGGCCGAACTGGGCGGCGGCGCTGGATGTGCATACAGGGCGAAGGCTTTGGAGCTGGGACCGCGAGATCCCTACGGATTATCATAATATCGGCTTTGGACGGGTTAGCCGCGGCCCGGCGGTGCTGGACGACAAATTGTATGTGGCGACGCTCGACTGTTATTTGGTCGCGCTGGACTTGAAGAGCGGAGCGGAACGCTGGAGCACGAAAGTCGGGGACTATAAGTTGGGCTACAGCATGACGGTGGCGCCGCTGGCGATTGAGGGAAAGATTGTGGTGGGAGTGAGCGGCGGGGAGGCGGGAATCCGCGGTTTCCTCGATGCATACGATGCGAAGACGGGAAAGCGAGACTGGAGATTTTGGACAATTCCTGGTCCCGGCGAACCCGGGCATGAGACTTGGGCCGGTGGGAGCTGGAAAACTGGCGGCGGGCCAACTTGGGTGACGGGAGCGTATGACCCCGAATTGAAACTGGTGTATTGGGGAGTCGGCAACCCAAGCCCAGACTGGAATGGAGACGCGCGAAACGGCGACAACCTGTATACCTGCTCATTCCTAGCTTTGGATGGGGAAACCGGCAAGCTTCGCTGGCATTTTCAATTCACGCCGCACGACACGCACGATTGGGATGCTGCGCACACGCCCGTGCTCTTCGACGCGAAGATTGATGGACACGAACGCAAATTAATCGCGAGCGCTAACCGGAATGCGTTTTACTACGTGCTGGATCGCGAGACGGGCGAATTCGTCGCGGGCCAGCCGTATGCGAAGGAGACGTGGGCGAGCGGGCTGGATGCAAAAGGGCGGCCGATCCTGACGGCGAATGCGGTGCCGACGGAGAAGGGCACACTCATCTGGCCGAACTTGAACGGAGCGACGGTCTGGTTCAGCCCGTCGTACAGCCCACAAACGGGGCTTTTTTACGTCGCGGTGCGCGAAATCGGTTCCGTGTACTTCAAGCGAGAGTCGGATTTCAAACCGGGGACATTCTACGCGGGCGGCGGCGAAGACGAACTGCCCGCGGACGATGCGTGGGGCGAAATTCGAGCGCTGGAAGCCACGACGGGAGAGACACGGTGGACTTTTCAGTTGCATACGCCGCCGTGGGCGGGCGTACTGTCGACAGCGGGAGGACTAGTTTTTTCTGGATCGGACGAGGGCAATTTTTATGCGCTCGATGCGCGGACAGGAAAGTCATTATGGGATTTTCAGACGGGCGGCACGATAGCTGCTAATCCAATTTCGTTCGCGGTGGACGGCAAGCAGCGGATCGCGATCAGCGCCGACCGCGTGCTCTACATTTTCGGTCTTTAAGTCCGCGATTCCTGCCAAAGCGATAAGCACCAGCTACCCCAGCGAAGTTTCCACAAAATTCAATGCTGGTGCCGAGTACGATTGCGCGGCATGATACAAAAGATACGAAAAAAGAACGGAGGAGATTTCATGAAATTGGGCATTCGCACTGTTCCTGTCACTGGTACGTTCCTGATTTTGCCTGCGTTGCTCTCGGCGCAGATTACGCACGGGCAGAAGCCGAAGCTGCCAGCGCCGTACGCGACAAAATCCGCGGGTAATGGGCCGGATAAGGAAGGGCCTCCCGAGGGCTTTCTTCCCACGGTGCCGCAAGGGTTCCGCATCAACGTATTTGCGTCGGACTTCAAGACGCCGCGCTGGATGATGGTCGCGCCGAACGGAGATATTTTCCTTGCGGAAAATGGAGCCGACAAAGTGGATATTCTCCGCGATCCGAATCACACGGGCGGCGCGGAAGAGCGTGAAGTGTTCGCGAGCGGTTTGCGGCGGCCTTTCGGGATCGCGTTTCATGACGACTACGTTTACGTGGGAGACACGAACGAGCTTTTGCGATTTAAGTACGATCCGAAGACCTCGAAAAGACTCGGCGAAGGCGAACACTTGATGAGCTTTCCCGGCGGAGGGCACAGCACGCGCTCGGTCGTCATTGCACCCGACGGCAAGCATTTGTTTGTTTCCGTTGGTTCGGGCTCCAACATCGGAGTGGGCGAGCCGCCGATTCGCGCGGCGATTACGATTTGCGATCTGGACGGAAAAAATGCACGGCTATACGCAACAGGGCTGCGGAATCCAGTTGGGTTGGCGATCGAGCCGGTCACCGGAGAAGTGTGGACAAGCGTCAACGAACGCGACGAGCTGGGTGACAATCTGCCGCCAGACTATTTCACTTCGGTAAAGGACGGCGGTTTTTACGGCTGGCCGTACAGTTATATCGGCAGCAATGTGGATGACCGGGTGAAGCCGCAGAAGCCGGAGCTTGTGGCGCGAGCGATTATTCCGGATGTGCTGCTGGGCGCGCATGTGGCTCCTTTACAATTCGCGTTTTATACCGGAAAGCAATTTCCAGAGAGTTATTGGGGCGGGGCATTTATCGCGGAGCACGGCTCGTGGAACCGGGCGACGCGCGCGGGATACCAGATTGCGTTTGTGGCGTTCAAGGACGGGCAGCCCTCGGCTGATCCTGTGCCGTTTATGACGGGACTGGTGCCCAATCCAAAGGGGCGAGATGTCTATGGCCGGCCGGTGGGGGTGACCGTTACGCCGGACGGATCGTTGCTTGTCGCTGACGATGGTGCCGGGAAGATTTACCGCATCTCGGTGGCGAAGTAAGACCGGGGACTAATTCACAGTAAGCGTCAATTGAATCGGCTGCAACTGAAGCGCCTGGCCGTTGACGGATTTTGCGGCTGGCGCGACCACAATATTGGACATCCCTTGCGGGGTGACGATCTGCGGAGGAGGAGGAGTTATATTAGCGGAACTTCCGCCGCCGCAACCTGCTGCTCCAAACATCGTTCCGATCGCCAAAAATACAACCATTGTGCCTAGCGCGCCGCCAAGTGCGAAGCGTTTTGGATAGTCATTGGATTTGCGTCCGGCGCCGAATCTGAACGCGAGAAGGAGAAGCAGGAGAATTTCTGCGGTCATGCCCGGCATGCCCGGAAGTACGCGGAGGGCAGGGAAAGGCCTGAGGCGCGGAAAATTTGAGAAGGGCGGAATTCCGCTGCCGCTGGAGGCACCGCTGGTAGTGACGGAAACCATGAAGGGAGTGGCGCTGCCATTTGAGATTTGCAGCGTGGATGGTCCCTGGATGGCCGCGCCAACGGGAGCGCCGCTGTACGCGAGCGAAACGGTGCCGGTGAAGCCCGCGCCGGGCGTGATCTGGAGATTGAACTGCGCAGTCTGACCAGCGCTGACGGTCGCCGATGTAGAGCCGGAAGGAGCCGCGCCGAGAGTCAGTGCGGGATTGGCGAAGCCGCCCAAATTGATGACCTGAGGAGAATTATTCGCATCATCCGTTAAGGTGACGGTGGCTGCGCGCGCGCCAGTGCCGAGAGGAGCGAAAGAAACGGCAATCGTGCAGGTGGCGTTCACCGCGTAGGCCGTAGCCGTGCACCCGTTGGTAAGGCTGAACTCGCTGCTGTTTGCTCCGCCGAGAACAACGGAAGAAATATGCAGTGTCGCTCCGCCAGAGCTCGTTACTGTGACATTTTGCGGGCCAATGGCCGTACCTTGCGTGATAGCCGGAAAGGAAACGCTGGTCGTGGAGAAGGAAACAGCGGGCGACGTTGGAGGAGCCGCTGTGGCCGTGCCGCTGACTTGGACGGACTGCGGAGAGTTTGGCGCATCGTCCGTGATCGAAATGATCGCAGAGCGCTGACCGGCTGCGAGAGGCGCGAAAGTAAAGCTGATGGTGCAACCGGCGTTTGGGGCATAGGGGCCGCTGCAGCCGTTCGTCATTGTGAAGTCGCCAGCATTGTTGACTGCGAGGGTCACGGAAGAAATGTGGAGGGTTGCATTGCCGGAGTTCATGACGCCGACAGTTATCGGACTGCTCGTAACGCCCTGCACGGTGGAGGGGAAGCTAACGGGGTTGGGCGTCACAGTTACGGCGGGAGCGGGCGGTGGCGGAGCCACGCCGGAACCAGTGAGAGTTAGGGATTGCGGGCTGCCGGGAGCATTGTCCGTAATCGAGAGTGTGGCTTGCTGCGAGCCGGTGCCAGTGGGCATAAACGTAATGCTGATGGAACAAAACTTAGTGGGCTGAAGCACGGAGGGAGTTTGGCAGGTGTCCATTTCCTGGAATTGGCTGGGATCCGCGCCGCCGAGGGAAATGGAATCCACGCTAAGCGCTTGACCGCCATTGCTGGTGAGCGTGACGGTTTGTGGCGCGCTGGACGAGCCGGTCTGAATCGAGCCGAAAGAAAGGCTCGTAGCGGAAAGCGAAACGGACGGGCCGCTGACGCCTTGTTGTCCGGGAGGAATGCTGAACGTGAGAGCACCGTTGATTTGCGGGACAGTGAAGGGGGAGTTCGTCGTGGGAACAAAGTAGCCAGTTTGCGGATCGACCGTGTAGGCGATGGCCGTGTTTTGGTCCGAGCCGAATCCATAGTTGAAGGAGCCGGTGGGGTCGGCGTAGAAGGGCGGGACCGTTGTGTAGCTTGGGAGAGGAGAGCTGGCGTTTTCGGTGATCTGGCCGGTTTGCAGGTTCACGGAATAGATGTTTACGACGACGGGCGCGTTGAGATCCGAGGTAGCGACGTATAAGAAAGCTCCGGTGCTATCGATCCAGAGAGCTTGGGGATAATTATCCGTAGGAAGCTGGATACTGCCGAGAAGTCCGTCTCCGCCAATGCCGGCGAGCTGGAGCATGCCGAACTCGAGGAGGTTATCTTGCGTGCCGGTCACATAATACCGGCCTTGGGGGTCCATGGCGAAGCTGTCGCCACGTTGGGAGAGAGCGGCATTTTGTTGATAGCCAAGAAGAAAGCCGGTCTGGGGATCAATGGAGAGAGCCTGAAACTCCGAGCCGAGCACGATGGTGGGATTGGCAGAGAGCGGGTTTGGTCCCATGAAGATGAGAAATTCCTTGTTATCGGGAGGCTCGGCAAAGCCGATGGCCGTTGAGTCGAGTTCCGTGGCTGAGCCGGCCACGGGAATAAGTGCGGGGCCGCCAGCGGCCGCTGGCGCGATCTGGAAAGTTTCGACCATGCCGTCGCCCGGGTTTTGCCCGACACGATTCACGACCGCAATGTATTGTCCGGTGGGTTCGACGGCGATATAGGCCGGTTGGTTCGTGACGGGGGAAGCAAAAGGAGAGTTGGCGACCTCTTGATAGGCGCCCGTGGTGGAATCGGTGATCTGATACATGTGGATGCTGCTGGCGCCGATGGCAAACAGAAAGCGGCCCTCGACGTCGATGGCTAAGGATTGATTGGCGGCGGCAAAAGGAGAGCCGGTGACCGGCGTGAGGGCAGCCGTTTGATCGTTGCGAGTGGCGACGGCGCCCGCGGAAGAGAAGACCAGAGGTTGCTGAAATTGGGCGAGTGCGGAAGGTACGGAAATGGCTGCTGGAGAGAAAATGCAAAGAATTATCAGTATTTTCAAATAATGCTTTGCACGTAAGCGTGGTGTTTTGCACAAATCAAAGGGAATTTCGCGTTTTTGGGCCATGTATCTTCCTTGGCCACCGAAAATAGCGGCAGTTCGCAAGACCTGAGAGAGAAGCCAGAGCAAATTCAAGGTAGTCCGAAAAAGGTCCGGCGTCAACAAAATATATCCACTTATCTAATACACTTGTCGGTTTACAAAGCGCGGATTTTTTAAGTAGTTTCGGGGGCGAATCGATTGTTAATGAACATTAATGTTGGGGCGGCATGGTCTGCGATAACGTGCGGTGCGTATGCAACCGGCACAACTCGATTTGGAAAAACTTTCAGCTTCGAACGGCAGTAACCTGGTAACCCGGCTCAACGGAAAACTAAGTCTGGAGACAGTTCACAACTTCATTCAAACCCTTCGGCCCGAGCCCGCAGCGCACCTGGTGCTGGACATGAGCGGAGTGTCGTTCCTCGACTCCGCGGGAGTCGGCGCATTGGTGTCGATCTTCGTTACCAGGCGGAACACTGGGAAGTCGCTTGCGATTGCGGGGCTAACGCGGCAGAGCCTTGCGGTGATGGAAGTTGCCGGGCTGACGAAGCTGATTCCCACTTTTCCGACGGTAGAGGCTGCGCTCGCCGCAGAGAATTAGAGCGTCGCAGGCGCGGAGACTCCAAGCCTTCCCGCGGGTTCTTCTAAACGCTACGCAAGAGACACGCGTCCAGCCAGCTTCGCAGAACGCCGGGAGGTACCTTTAAGCTTCCCGCAGGATGCGAATGAGCTCGGCGGCGGCGTGCGGCAGGCGCGCGCCGCGGCGCGAAACCAAATAGACGTGGCGCGGCATGTTCATCTGGCGGACTTTCACTTCCCTCATCCAGCCATGTTCGATTTCCCACCGCACGCACATGCGGGGAACGATGGCCACTCCCATGCCCATTTGGACGAAGCGCTTGATGCTTTCGATGGTAGGCATTTCGATGGGCATTTTGAGTGCGGTGCGGTTGCGCGCGAAGAGTTCGATCACACGGCGGCGAAAGGGGGATTCGACGCTATGGGCGATAAAGTCTTCGTTGCCGAGGTCCTCGATGTCGACCTCGCGCTTTTTGGCCAGGGCGTGTTTGGGCGGGACGACGAGGGTGAGCTCGTCTTTCAAGATTTCCGTGGCTTGAAGCTGCGGGTCTTGCGGGATGTAGGAAATTGCGCCGAGGTCCAGGCGGTAATTGAGCACTTCGTGGGGAATGTCGCGGGAGAACATGCGATGAACGCGGACCAGGACTCCGGGATGGAGCTGACGAAAGGTGGCCAGGGCCGGCAAAAGCGCGTGAATGGAGCTTTCGTTGACGCCGAGGGACAGCTCGCCGCGGTTTAGCCCTTCGAGTTCGGTAAGTCCTTTTTTTACTTCATCGCGAAGATTGATCAGGCGCTCGGCGTAGTCTTTTAGCAGCGTACCCGCATCGCTGAGGCGCACAGGGCGCGCGCCGCGGACGAAGAGAGGCTGGCCGAGGCCGTTTTCGAGCTTGCGAATGGTGAGGCTGACGGCGGGCTGAGTGCGGTAGAGGCGTTCGGCGGCGCGCGAGAAGCTGCCTTCCTTCGCAACCATTAGAAATACCTGGAGTTCGCCGAGATCCATGGATGCGACCTTCGAGTAAAACGAGCGGCACAGGCAGCAGTGCCTGTGCTACCCAGTATAAGACAGAATTATCAAAAGCAGAACAAAGATAAATTTGACCGTGAGGCGGTCTTTCTGTCCTACTACTATCTTGGAGGGACTCTCGCTATGGACTCGGTTCGCATCTTCGATACCACGCTGCGCGACGGCGAACAATCGCCGGGCTTCTCGATGAACACCGAGGAAAAGATCCGCATGGCGCGGCAGCTTGCGGCGCTGGGTGTCGATGTGATCGAGGCGGGGTTTCCGATTTCATCGCGGGGCGACCTTGAGGCTGTGAAGCAGGTGGCGCGGGAAGTACGGAACGTGCCGATTGCGGCGCTGGCTCGAGCCAAGCCGCAGGATGTGAATGCGGCGATCGAAGCTTTGGAACCCGCGGCGGCGCCCCGATTGCACATTTTTCTGGCGACCTCGGACTTGCATCTTCGCGTGAAGCTGAATATGACGCGGGAGCAGGCGCTCGAAGCGATTAGCTCGATGATTCGCCTGGGACGCAAGCATGTTGGGGAAGTGGAGTTTTCGGCCGAAGACGCGGGGCGGACCGACATCGGGTTTCTGTGTCAGGTTTGCCAGATAGCCGTGGATGCGGGTGCGACGGTGTTGAATTTGCCTGATACGGTGGGTTATGCGGTGCCGGATGAGTACGGAGCAATGTTCGAGCAGGTGCGCGCGCATCTCGACGATCCGCAGGGGATTACTCTGAGCGCGCATTGCCACGACGATTTGGGGCTGGCGGTGGCGAACTCGCTGGCAGCGGTTCGCGCGGGCGTGCGGCAGATTGAATGCACGATCAATGGTATCGGCGAACGGGCGGGAAATGCGGCGCTGGAAGAGGTCGTTGTGGCGCTGGCCGTGCGCAAGGAAAGCTTTGGAGTGACGACCGGAATCAAGTTAGACGAGCTTTTCCGTTCAAGCCGGATGCTTTCGGAGATTACCGGAGCGCTGGTGGCGCCGAACAAGGCGGTTGTGGGCGCCAACGCTTTCGCGCACGAAGCGGGGATACATCAGGATGGAATTATCAAGAATCCGCTGACGTACGAGATTATGACCCCGGAGTCGGTGGGAGTGCCGTCGCGATCGTTTGTGCTGGGGAAACATTCGGGGCGGAACGCGCTGAAAGTGAGTTTGCGCACGCTAGGTTATGAGCCTAGCGAGGAAGAGTTGGCGGAGTGCTACAAGCGCGTGACGGCACTCGCCGATGAAGCGAAACAGGTGCGGCCGCGCGATTTGGTGGCCATTGCACACGAAGTGATGCGGCGGAAGCCGTCTGCTGTTGCGGCCGAAGCAACTTCGGCGGCGTAGTTGCGCCAGGACGAAGCCGCCCATAGAAAGTTTTTGAGCAAGTGGGGACCAGATGAAGAAGACTATTGTTCTTTTGCCAGGAGACGGCATCGGGCCGGAAGTGACGCGTGCTGCGGCGACGGTTCTGCGGGAGTGCGCGCACGAATTCAATCACGAGTTTGATTTGCACGAATTTTTGATCGGCGGCGCGGCCATCGATGCCGCGGGCACGCCGCTTCCCAATGAAACGCTGGACGCATGCAAAAAAGCGGACGCGGTCTTTCTGGGCGCGGTCGGAGGAGCGAAGTGGGATTCGCTGCCGGTGGGCAAGCGGCCGGAAAGCGGGCTGCTTGGTTTACGCAAGGGGCTGGGACTTTACGTGAATCTGCGGCCGGTGAGGGTTTTAGAGCCGCTGCGCGGAATTTCTCCGCTGAAGCCGGAGCGTTTGGGCGATCTTGATATCGAGATTGTGCGCGAGCTTGCAGGAGGGATGTATTTCGGCGAGCGCGGCAATGTTACCGAGAACGGCGTTGAGCGAGCCTGGGATACGGAGTCGTATTCGACGCCGGAGATCGAGCGAATCGCGACGTTTGCTTTTGCACGGGCGGAGAATCGCTCGCGGCGCGTTTGCTCGGTGGATAAGGCCAATGTTTTGGCGAGTTCGCAGCTTTGGCGGCGGACGGTAAGCGCCTTGAGCGGCGTCTATTCATCGGTGAAGCTCGAACATATGTATGTGGATAACGCGGCGATGCAGCTTACGCTGAAGCCTTCGCAGTTTGACGTGATGCTGACCAGCAATATGTTTGGCGACATTTTGAGCGATGCGGCGGCGGCGTTGGTGGGGTCGATTGGGTTGATTCCTTCGGCGAGCTTCGGGACGGGAGCGCCGCTGTTTGAGCCGATTCATGGGTCGGCGCCGTCGCTGGTGGGGACGGATTCGGCTAACCCGGTGGGGTCGATCTTGAGCGCGACGCTGATGCTGCGCGATGCGTTTGGGCTTTCGCTCGAAGCAGATTGGGTCGAGCAGTCGCTGCACCGCGTACTCGCCGGCGGCTACCGCACCGCGGACATAGCTCAGCCCGGCGCAAGCACCATCGGCGGATCGGTCTTCACAGAAATGCTCCGCGAAGAGATGCAGCGCACGCTAGAGCACGCCGAGCGGTACGGCTGGGGCGTCTAGCGCGGTCCACCAATTGGTATGAAGTTAGGAACCGATGAGAAACGTTTTCCAATTTCTCTGCATCATTCTTGTGAGCATTTTCTCCTCTTCCGCTGTAGGCACGCCGCATGAAACCGTGACCGGACTAGTTGTTGCCTATTCGGGGCCGCTCGCGTGTTTAAATGGGCGCGGAGACTGGTCTATGATACTTCGTGCCCAACGAACTAAAGACATTACGAGGGAGTTGCTCCGGGTGGACTTCAGTCTTCCATGTGATAAATCGCCCGAATGGATATCCTCCAAGCCGTCGATCCAGAAATTTCGTTTGTTGCGGCACAAAGACTGCGATTCGGCGCTTGTGGGTTCCGTAGACGAGGAGTCCAGGGAAAGTCCGGTACTCCCCATTTGGAAGTACCCTCCCGGCGCGTACCATGACCGACTTCCGTTCGGTCGGGTTCTACCCTGCTATCGATATCTAGACGAGCCATTAATTCCTCTCGTTTAAACGTACCAGGAAACTTTCCGATGCGCCCGATAGGACGGGCACGCAGCTTGCGGTAAGCCGCTGAGAATGCTACTTTTACACTTTCCTAGGCAGCCGACGACCGCACAGGTTGGGGGTCACACATGGGTGTGCAAGCGGGCGGCGACTGGGCATTCAATCCTGAATGAAATGATTTAGGATGCGAATCATCATTCAATCTTTCAGAATAGACCGGCTTCACCTTGCACGAGTGGCCTGACGCAGGCCGGCAATTTTCAATGGCGTTCGACGGCAATGGCTGACCCAGCTTCCAACTCGAGACTCGTGAGCGGCGAACCGGCGGCGCGCCTGGCGACGTACTGGCGCATCGAAGGCTCTTTGCTGGAGCTGGGCGCTTTGCGGCCGCTCGGATTTTTCACCTGGAACGCGCAGAGTTTTGCGGAGCGCTGGGCGCGCCGCGCAGGGATGGCGTGGTTGACGGTGACCCGGCCGATCGATTATGCGATAAACCGCACGCTAGCCACGAGGCTGCTGCACACGCTGCTGCGAGGCGTTAGCCGCGACCGGCTCGATCTTCTTGGCGAAGAGTATTTTCACTACGTGCTGAAACCGCAGCTCCGCCGCGAATCCGTCGAGAAATTGCTCGAAGCGGGACAGAGCGGTGAGCGGATTATCCTCGTCGGCCAGCTTCTGGATCATATTCTGCGGCCGCTCGCGCAGCATCTCGGCGTCGAATCGTTTATCTCCAACCGCATGGAATTTCGCGGGGGCCACGCCACCGGGCGTTTGCTCGATCCCGTTGTGCGCCCGCGCGGGCCTTTCGCTTGGCTGACCAGCGGCGCGACGGACGGCCGCATCCCACGCGAGAAGCTGTTGCGCCGGCTGGGCTGGACAAAAAATCCGGCGCAGCTCGAAACCGCCGTGCAAACGGCGGTGCGCCCCTCGCCGCCCGCGAGCAAGTCTGTAGCGCTTTTCGCCGAGGGAGCGCGCAACGGTCCACTGGCAGTTCGCGAAACCCTCGCAAATCGGAACATCCTGTTGATTGGCGTGACCGGATTTATCGGCAAGGTGTGGCTGGTCGATCTGCTGGAAAACGTTCCCAACATTGGAAAAATCACGCTGCTCATCCGGCGAAACAGGACGACTTCGGCGCAGAAGCGCTTCCAAAAAATAATCGAAGAATCGCCGGCCTTCGACACGCTGCAGGAAAAATACGGGCGCAAATTGGGCGCACTGCTTGGGGAAAGAGTGGAAGTGGTCGAGGGCGACGTTGGATTGCCAGGGCTGGGCCTGGATGCGGCCACGCAGGCGCGATTGGCGAAATCGCTCGACTTGGTGGTGAACAGCGCGGGGCTCACGGATTTCAATCCAGACTTGCGCGACGCGCTTGCTTCTAATGTGGATTCAACTCGCCATCTATTGGATTTCCTGCGGAAGTGCGATCATGCCGGGTTGATGCACCTTTCGACTTGCTATGTCGTGGGCATGCGCGACGGCCGCGTGACGGAAGAATTGCAGGACAATTACAATCCCGCTCGCGATCCGGCGTTCGATGCGGAAAAAGAGATTGCTTCGCTGCGCGAAACGATTCGCCGCGTGGAAGAGCGCGCGGAAAGCGCGGAGCTTTCGAAAGCGCTGCGGCGGCAAGCGCTCGGCAAGGGAGGCGATCCATCGGCTGTGCCGGCCACGGAGCTCGACGGCGTTCTGAAGCGCAACCGTGTCCGCTGGGCACGCAACCGGCTGGTGCGTATCGGCCTGCGCCGCGCGCAGCATCTCGGCTGGCCGAATACGTACACGTTTACGAAGAGCCTCGGCGAATCGATTCTCGCGCGCAGCAGCGCCGAGTTGCCCATCGCGATTGTGCGGCCTTCCATCGTGGAAAGCTCGGAGCGCTCGCCTTTCAGCGGATGGAACGAGGGCATCAACACTTCCGGTCCGCTTTCCTACTTGCTCGGCACGAATTTTCGCCAGCTGCCTTCGAACGAACGGAAGTGCCTCGACGTGATTCCCGTGGACATGGTTTGCCGCGGCATGACGCTGATCGCGGCAGCAGTGATTTCACGGCGGCATGCGCGGATGTATCAGCTGGCCACCTCGGCGATCAATCCCGTGAACATGGGCCGCAGCATCGAGCTCACGGGCCTCGCGCACCGCAAGCACTACCGGACGCAGCAGGGAATTGAGCACTGGCTCAAAGTGAAATTCGAAACGATCCCCGTGTCGAAGCAGCGCTACGAGCGGCTGTCGATCCCGATGCAAAAGGCGGTCATCTCGCGCATCAACCGTGCTGCGGTGTCCATGCACATGAAGAAAGCGCCCCTAGCCAAGCAGGAGCGCGACCTCATTCGCGCCGAAAAGTTAATCGAACTTTACGAGCCTTTTATTCTTCACAACGAACACGTCTTCGAATGCGAAAACGCGCGCTTGCTCTCCGCGGCGCTTTCGCCCGAAGAAAAGGCCGTTTTTGATTTTGCCCCCGAATCGATCGACTGGTGGGACTACTGGATCAACGTGCATATTCCGGCGCTCCGCCGCTGGTGCTACCCCTTGATGGAAGGCCGGCCGCTTGAATCGCGTGCTCCCCGCGAGCTGGACTGGTCTCCTGAGAGTGCCCGGGCCGCGGTGATTCCTAATTCCGCGGCGCCGTCGGACCCACTATGGCGATCCTCGTAACCGGCTCGACCGGATACCTGGGAAGTTACGTCGCCGCCGGGCTGTTCACCGAGCACCGCGACAAGCTGAATCTTCTGGTTCGAGCGAAGAACGACGAGGAAGCGCGCGAGCGTTTGTGGACTTCCCTTCAGCTCCATTTCGGATTTCGAGATTTTTACGATTACATTTCCTCCCGCGTGCGGATTTTTCGGGGCGATTTGACGAGCGAGCGGTTCGGTCTCGCTGACGACGAATATCACGCCCTAGTCGACACGACGGATTCGATCATTCACTGCGCCGCATCGCTGAATCGCAAATCGGAACGACAATGCCTCAACGTCAATCTCCGCGGCGGCCTCGAAGTGATTCAGTTGGCGCGTCGCGCGCAGAATCGCAATGGCCTGCGGCGCTATTCGCATGTGTCCACGGTCGCTGTCGCCGGGATGCGCCGCAACGAAGTGGTAACGGAGGACGCGGCCATCGATTGGGCGCGCTCCGACTACGATCCTTACGCGCGAACCAAAAAATTCGGCGAGCACATGATCCACCAGCTTCTCGCCGACGTGCCGCACACGATTTTCCGTCCCGCGATCATCCTGGGCGATAGCCGCCACGCGGAAACTTCGCAATTCGATATGGCGCAAGCTTTCGACGCTCTTGTGCGATTGCCTGTTCTTCCGTTGCGCTCTCGCGATAAAATCGACATCGTGCCTGCGAATTACGTCAGCAAGGCCATCGTGGCGATTCATCAGAAGGACGAGCCGGCTCATGGGATTTATCACCTATCGTCCGGTGCGGGCTCGCAGACGTATAAGGAATTGACCGATGCGCTCGCGGAAGCAGGCGGGTGGCGGCGTCCCGCATATTGGCCCTGGATGGGCCGTGCGTTTTCCAGTACCGTGAATTGGTTGTCGGAACGGAAAGGCCCGGTTGCGCATGGGGCATCGCTCTTGAAAGTGTTTTGGCCTTATTTGGACTGGAACACGGTTTTCGATAATTCGCGCGTCGTGGCCGAACTCGGGGAAGCCCCTGTGAAGTTTTCGAAGTACGCGTTTCCGCTGCTGAAATTCTGCCGCGAACATAAGTTTCGCTATCCGGCAAAACCATGGCCGAAAATGGAAATGGGTGTGGACACGCCGGAACAATCCGCCGCCGCTGGAGGAGTTCGCGCATGACCGACTTTCTTCTCGTTGCGTGGGTCAGCGCGCTGATTGAAATCAGGCGATTGGGCTGGACGTTTGGCCTCGGGAAGCGCTGGGTGCCTGGCGAAAAACTGCGCCTGCTCTTCGCCGGTTACAACGGCACGCGAAACACGGGCTCGGATGTTCGCGTCCAGGAAATGCTTCGGCAAGTGCGGCACGTGCTCGGCGCGGAGAATGTCGACTTCAGCGTCATGACGCAGAATTTCGACCGCACGCGTGGCTATTTCGAAGGCACGAACCAAGTCTATCTTCCCGACGTCTTTCCGCCGTTTTTGTTCCGCGAGGTCCGGAAAAATCACGGAGTCATAGCCTGCGAAGGCTCGATGTTCAAAAGCAAGTTCGCCAACGCGCTGACCACCATGATGATCGGCTCGCTCGGCCTGGCTTCCGCGGAAAACAAACTTTCTCTCGGCTACGGCGGCGAAGCTGGACACATGGATCGCCTTATCGAGAAAATGTGCGAACGCTACGTTCAGGACTCGCTGGTGATCACGCGCAACGAGGAATCGCAGAAACTTCTTAGTTCTCTGGGTATTCCCACGGAACTCGGAACGGACACGGCCTGGACCTTCGAGCCGCATCCGCCGGCTTACGGCCGCAAAGCTTTGCGCGACGTTGGGTGGGACGAGAAAACTCCCGTGCTCGCGGTTTGTCCGATTCATCCGTTCGTCTGGCCGGTGAAAGCCTCCGTCGGAAAATATATCGCGCGCGTCACCTCAGGCGCTTACAAGGACAGCCAGTATCGCACGGTCTATTTTTTCCAGTCAGGATCAGAGGTCGACGCAAAGTACCGGCGCTACATTTCGGCATTCATCAATGCCATGCGATCTTTCATCCAGCGTCACCGCGTGTTTCCGATCCTCGTCGCGATGGAAAGGCTGGACGCGGTCGCTTGCCGCGATATCGCGCAGGCGTTGCCGGGAATCCCAATCTTCACTTCCGATGACTACGACATGTTCCAGATGGTTTCCCTCCTTCGCTGTGCCGCCTACATGGTTTCCTCACGCTATCACGGCATTGTGACGTCCATGCCGACCCTGGTAGCTTCGGCTGGCGTGACGATGGATGAGCGCATTCGCAATCTCATGCGCGAGCGTGGACACCAGCACCTCTTTTTGACGGTCGACGATCCCGATCTCGAGCCCAAGCTCATAAAGATTATGGACACGCTGGTGGCCGAGGTCGAATCCGTTCGCGATGGCATCGGAAAAACCGTCGTGCGCAATCTCAAAGTGATGGCGCGCATGGGCACATTCCTTGAAGACGCCATGCGCCGCACGTATCCGGAATTTCCGCTGCGCTCCGGCGTGCTTTCCTGGGAAGATTATCTTCCGCCTTTGAGCGACACATTGCAGCAACTTGCCGGGCGCTACGAGACTTCCGCCGCCGTCCCGCAACATTCCATAGCTGGAACCGCGTCGCGATGATCTTCGCTCGCTGCCATGCCTAACTTCATCGAGGACATTTTCGCGCAATTGAAGAGGGCCGACAGCCGTGTCGTGCTGCGCGAAATTCATGGCGAGCAGTTCGTCAGCGTTTCAGGTAGAGAGTTGCTCGAACAGGTGTCGCGCGTGCGCGCCCATCTGCGGCGCACGGGATTGCAGTCCGGCGAACGTTGCGCGCTTCTCTCGCCCAATTCCGCGCGGTGGGTGGCCTTCAACCTCGCTCTGCTTGCGGAAGGCATTATCGTCGTGCCGCTTTATTCCCGGCAAGCGCCGGCTGAACTGGCTGCGATGATGAAAGATTGTTTGCCGCAATTTCTTTTTACCAGTGATGCCGCGCTTGGCGAGGCCGTGGCCAATGCGTTGCCACCGCAATGGTCGAATTCACGCCGCCTGGTCCTCTTTGATGAAGTTCTTCCGGAGACGGCGCCGGCCGCCCTGCTGATCGAGGCCCCGAACCCTCGCCAGGACGCCGATCTTGTCACCATCATCTATACGTCGGGCACCTCCGGCGAACCCAAGGGCGTTTGTCTGAACGTCGGCAACGTGACGCACATGCTCTCCTGTACCCGCGAGCGGTTCGACTTGCTGATGGGCGCGACACACGAACCAGATCGCGTCTTTCACTACGGACCGCTTAATTTCGCGGCTTCGTGGATCCTTTTGCTCACCTGTCTTTCGCGGGAGAGTGTTCTCACCCTTTCCACGGATCTCACCAAGCTTGCGGACGAAATTCGCCTCGCTTCGCCGCACTATTTCTTGAATGTGCCGACGCTTCTCGAACGCGTGCGCCGCGGGGTCGAGGAGGCGCTCTCGAAGCGCTCCGCGCCGATCCGCTCGCTTTACGAAAAGGCGCGCGAGGCGTGGCTGCGAAAACACGTTGGCCGGGGTCGCGCCATGGATGCCTTTTGGCTCGCTCTGGGAAGGAAATTTATCTTCAGCAAGATCAAGGATCGCTTCGGGCCCAATATTCGCATTCTGATTTGCGGATCGGCTCCGCTCGCGCCGGAAACGCAGCAGTTTTTTCTCATGCTCGATATTCCCGTGCTTCAGGCCTACGGCCTCACGGAGACGACGGCCATCTGCACGCTGGATGATCCTCGCGTTCCCGTCGAACCCGGCTACGTCGGCACTGCGGTGAACGGCATCGAGATGAAGGTCGGCGAAAACGAAGAAATTATCGTCCGGGGACCGAATATTTTCCCGGGTTATTGGAATCGTCCCGAAGAAACGGCGCGCGTGCTGCAGGATGGATGGTTTCACACCGGCGATCAAGGCGAAACGAACGTCCGCGGCAATTGGCGCATCATCGGCCGCATCAAGAACCTGATCGTCTTGAACTCGGGCCACAAAATTACTCCCGAGCCGATCGAAGAGAAGCTTGCCCGCCTGCTCCCCAATGCGCAGCAGGTCGTTGTAGTCGGCAATGGACGCGGCTTTCTGTGCGTGCTCGTGACGGGGGCGATCGAGCGCGCCGCTGTGCAGTCGGCCTTGGACGAATTGAATCCCGAACTCCCCCACTACCGCCAAATTCGCAATTTCACCGTACTCTCCGAAAGCCTCACGCCCGAAAACGGGCTCTTGACCGTGATGGGCAAATTGCGCCGCGAGGCCATCAGCGCTCGCTTCGCCCCCGAAATTAATGCGATGTACGCTGAGGCACTGGAAAGCAAGGCGGCCGCCGGGAGCCAGGCGTGAAGTCGTTCACCGGCAAGTCTCTCCGTTGGGAATGGCGCGAAGGCGTGATCGAGTTGACACTCGATCGCGAGCCTGCGAACGAAATCGGGACCGCCATGCTCGAGGAGCTCGAACATTTTGTCGCTGCCTTTCCGGCGCTGCTCCCCGAGACCGCCGCTTGCATCTTCTCGAGCAACCGCAGGCACGGTTTTTCCGCCGGCGCGGATCTGCGGGAGCTCTACCAGAGCGCCGCAAAGCTTTCTGAGGGAGAGCGGCTTGCCGGGGTGCGGACATTCCTCGAGCGTATTCACGCGGTGTTTGACGCCATCGATGCCGCGCCATTCGTGACGATTGCGGCCGTTACCGGCGTATGTTTTGGCGGCGGCTTCGAGTTCGCGCTGACGTGCGACATCCTCATCGCTGACGCCATGGCGCGATTCGCTTTTCCCGAGCTGCGCCTCGGCCTGATCCCCGGCTTCGGCGGCATTCCGCGTCTCAAACGCGATGTTGGCAATTCCTTCGTGCGAGACTTGCTTCTCACGGGTCGAAGCGTAAACGCCACTCGTGCTCATGCGGTGGGATTGGTAGGTCAGCTCGCCGCGGAAGGTGAAACTTTGCGGGCCGCGCGCGCGGCCGCCGCTCAAATCGTCAAGTTTGACTCCGTCACGCGCGCTACCGCGAAAAAATTTATCAAACCTGTTCCGCACGAAGAGCTGCGCCGCGAAATCGATCTCTTCTGCGAACTCTTTGCCCGCCCAGCGGTCATGGCTGCGCTCAAAAAATTCGTGGAGTCCACCGACGCGATGCCCTATCTGCCCTGAAATCTGTCTCGGAATTTCCCGCCTCCGCCGCTCGCACGGAGTTTTCTTTCTTTGTCCGGATAATGGTAAATTTAGTCTTCCATGCGCACACTCGAGCAAACCACCCAGGAAGTTCTCGATCTGGCGTCGAAGCACTTCCATGTCCCGCCGGGCTCGCTCGCTCCGGAAGACGATTTTTTCAAAAAGCTGGGCATCGACAGCCTGCAAACGCTCGAGATGCTAAGCCGCCTCGAGAATCATTTCGGTATCGAATTGCCCGATTATGAAGTGCAAGGCGTCAGCGATTTCCGAACTCTCGCTTCGCGGATTCAATCCCGCCTGTAATGCTGGACCTTTCCAAATACCAATCCATCGGCGCGGCACTTAAAGATGCGCTGGAGCAATTCGCAAACGTGGTTTGCCTGATTGAGGCCGACCGCGAGCGAGAAAAAGAGCGGCTGACCTACCGGGACTTCAAAGATCGCGCGCACCCGCTCGCGAAGGCGCTGCAAGACGTGGGCTTCACAGCAGGCGATCGCGCCAGCATCATCATGACGAATCAATCGAAGTGGCTGATTTCCGCGTACGCGATCTTTTATGGCGGCGGCGTTCTGGTTCCCCTCGACTATAAGCTCACTCCGGATGAGCAATGGCAACTGCTCAAGCACTCCGGGGCGAAAGTTCTAATCACCGAGTATCCCATCTGGCGCCAACTAAACGCCGCCACGGGCCGCTCCGATGGGACGAATGTGCGCACAGTTCTGGTGACGGAAGCTCCCGCCAACGCCGATCTCGCCGGGGCTTATCGTTGGGAAGAGTTTCGGGCCAACGAAGAACCGGCCTTCGTCCCCCGCGCGCGCAAGGACATTGCCTGCATCGTCTATTCTTCCGGCACCGGCGGCCGTCCCAAAGGCTGCATGATGACGCACGAAAATTATCTCGAACAGTGCGTCGCGCTCACCTCTCTTTATCCCTTTGCGCCCGGCGTCCGCTATCTCAGCATATTGCCGACGAATCATGCCATCGATTTTATGGTTGGCTTTTTCGGGCCTTTCATTTGTGGCGCAGCGGTTGTGCATCTGCGCACGCTGCGTCCCGAATACGTTCGCGAGGCGTTCGCGAAATACAAAATCACCTACGTGAGCCTTGTGCCCCTCGTGCTCAAAAATCTGCAAAAAGGCTTACAAGCGCGTTTCGAAACTCTTTCCCCCGGCAAGCGCAGAGCGCTTAACGCGCTCGTCGCGCTCAACAAAGCGTTCACAAAAAGCCGCCCGCGCCTCGGTCTTAGCCGCCGCCTGTTGAAACAAGTCCACGAACCCTTCGGCGGTGAACTGCGCACCATTATCGTCGGGGGCGCGTTCACGGAACCGCAGACGCTGCAATTTTTTTACGATCTCGGCATTCCCGTCGCCAATGGCTACGGCTTGACGGAAGCCGGCACCGCAATCACCGTCAACGATCTCAGGCCCTTTCGCGCCGATACCGTCGGCAAGCCTCTCCCCGGCATGGAGGTCCGCATCCTCAATCCGAGCGCCGACGGCATCGGGGAAGTCGCCGTCCGCAGCAAGACCATCATGTCTGGCTACCTCAACGAACCGGAGCTGACCGCGGAAACCATCGTGGATGGATGGCTGATGACCGGCGATCTCGGCCGCTTCGATCCCGAGGGACATTTGCGACTGTTCGGGCGCAAGAAAAATATGATCGTCACCGAGGAAGGCAAGAACGTCTATCCGGAAGACATCGAAGCTGTCTTTGAAAGCCTTTCCGTCAAGGAATTTTGCGTCTTCGCCGCCAATTACATCTGGCCTGAGCGTACGATGGTCGGCGAACAGCTCTTGCTTGCGCTCCATCTCGAGCCCGGCCAAACTTACTCTGAGGAACTCCGCCGCGAGATTTCCGCGCGCAACAGCAAACTTCTGAACTACAAACGTATTCATGGCGTGGTGCTGTTTGGCGAGGACTTTCCGCGCACTGCCTCGTTGAAGATCAAACGAAAAGTGCTTGCCGAGCAGCTTGCAAAGCTGGACCGTGCCACTGCGTTTTTGCCGTTGTAACCTGGATTGGGCTCGAACATTTCACGGGAAAGGCCAAGCCGTCATTGAAAGATCGCTTTTTTGCCATCGTCAACCCAGCCGCCGGCGGGGGCCGCTCGGCCAAGCTCGCCGGACCGGCGCTGGCCGGTCTGCGCAAGAAAGGCCTCGAGATCGACGTGCTTGCCTCGACGGGCCCCGGCCACGCCGTCGAGCTGGCCCGCGAAGCTTACGAACAGGGCTATCGCTGCTTCATCGCCGTCGGCGGCGATGGCACAGCGCACGAGATCCTGAATGGCGTTTATGAGCGGGCTCGCGCCAAGGAACGCATAGCTCTTGGCTTCCTGCCCCTCGGAACGGGCAATTCGTTTCTCCGCGATTTTACAAAGGACGGTGCGAACGCCTCTCTCCAGGCACTTATCGAGGGTCGAACGCGGCCCGTCGATCTTCTTCGCCTAACGCATGCCAAAGGAGAAATCTACTCCCTGAACCTTCTTAGCTTGGGCTTCACCGCCGACGTAGGAGCTCTGACGAATCGCTATTTCAAACCCTTCGGCTATCTGGGGTACCTCATGGGCGTTTTTGTCCGTGTCCTTCAGTTGCGGCGCCGCGCTTTTCGTTTGCGTTGTGACGACGATACGGATTGGAACGACAGCCGCTGCCTTTTTCTCTCCTTCAACAACAGCAAGTTTACCGGCGGCACCATGCTCATCGCTCCTCAAGCCGATTCCACGGACGGGCTGATCGAATTTGTCCGTTGGGGGCCCATCGGCCGCTTTGGTTTGCTGCGCATGTTGCCCAGGCTCTACGATGGCACGCACATCGAACATCCGTTAGCTTCGCGTCGTGCCGTTCGCCGCATCGAATTCGCCATGCAGGTTCCCGTCGATGTGCTCATCGACGGCGAAATCGCCGCTCTCGAATGCATTTCCCTCGACGTTATGCCCGCCGCCGTGGACATCTATTTATGAAGCGCGCACTGCTTGCCCTTCGCAGCGCGTTTCTTTGGATTCTCAGCGGCTTGCATTTCTTCGTTGTTGCGCCGCTGCTCGTTTTCCTCGGTATTTTCCTGGATCCGCGCAAGTCCGACTGGCTTCAGCGCAGCTTCTGCCGCCGCATCGCCTTTCTATCGGGGGCGCGCCTCGAAGTCATTCGCTCCCCTGGGTTCGATCCAAACCGCACCTGTTTCTTCATGGTCAATCACGTCAATGTTTTTGATCCCTTCATGCTCTACTGCGCCATCCCCCAGCATGTCCGCGGGTGGGAACTGGAATCCCATTTCAAAATCCCGGCCTACGGCTGGCTCATGAAGCGCTTTGGCAACGTTCCCGTCCCCGACGTGCGCCGCCCTTCCGATCTCAAGCGCATGTGGCGCCTCACCCAGGACGCCATCGACGGCGGCACCAGCCTCATCATTTTTCCCGAGGCCAAGCGCACACGCGACGGACACGTCGATGCCTTTGAGGAGGGCGGATTCCGCGTTGCGCAGCAGTTGGGCATTCCCATTGTTCCTGTCAGTTTGGTCGGCTCCTTCAAACATCATCGCACCGGCCACTGGATGCTTTGGCCCGCGACCGTCACTGTCTATCTTCACGATACGATCGAGACAAAAGGATTAACCAAGAAGGATGTTCCGGCGCTGCGCGACCGGGTGCGCGAAATCATGTCTGCCCCCGTTGAAGCAGGATTCGAAAAACCGCAAGTGTAGAGTCTTGATCCGGTGCCGCTATCCAAGGCAGGGAATTAAGAAGGGAGTTTGATCCACGGAATCGTCCGGCCCGCTCTCGTTTCCTGCCAGGTGAAGACGATGCGATCAATCACGGTGATCGTCGAGACCACGGCAATCACCCAAAGCACCGCGCCCATGCGGTTCATCAGGCCGCCGATGATCAGCAATACCAGACGCTCGGGCCGCTCCATGAAGCCCACCTTGCACTGCGGGATGAGCGACTCCGCGCGCGCCCTGGCGTAACTCACCATCACCGACCCCGCCGTCGCCACCGCCGCCAGCACCACGTACGGCGTTCGCCCGCTCACCGAGTAATACACCAGCAAACCCATGTACAGCGCCATATCCGCGTAGCGATCGAGCGTCGAATCATAAAACGCGCCGAATGCCGTCACGCGGTTCTGCCGCCGCGCCACTTGGCCATCCAGAATATCCAGGAATCCCGCGAAAAAAATGATCAGCGCGCCAATCCGGAAATATCCGAGCGCGAAATTGGCTGCCGCGACGAAATTCACCACCAAACCAAGAAACGTCAGAAAATTAGGATTGACGCCCGTCGCCGCCAGCACGCCGACGATCTTGTCCAGCAGCCACTTGCTCCCGGTTCCTATTGCGCCTGTAAGCGTAGCCATTCTTTTGTTGCAACCAATCGCGGATTCGATATTTTCCCAGCGTCCGCGAAATCGTACACTAGCCCTGCAATATTCTGCAAACGAGCGGACCAAACCGGCCTGAATGGCTTGCGTGCTTGGGCGGTTTCCGCTTGACCCTGTCCCGCTCACAGCATACATTCACTTCGCTCGCCTTTGCGCCGTCATTTATGAAGAACACTTTCACTCGCCGGGAACTTCTTTCGCACGGTTTGGCCGGCATGTCCGCCGCCTGGGTTGCCGCGCACTGGCCCGCCATGCTCTCGGCCGCCGCTCACGCGCGTGCTGCCGCAAAATTCAGCGCGCCTCCCAATTTTGAATTTTTCTCGCCAGAACAAGCTGCCGAAGTCGAGGCCGTCTCCGCCCGCATCATTCCCACCACCGACACGCCCGGCGCGCGCGAAGCAGGCGTCGTATTTTTCATCGACCGCGCCCTTGTCACTTTCGCAAAGGCCAACCAGAAGCTCTACACTGACGGCTTGTCTGAACTTCAGGCTAGAGTCAGCGAAATGTTTCCCGGCACGGAAAAATTCTCCGTCGCCACACCCGAGCAACAGGACCAGGTCCTCGAGTCCCTCGACGAGCAGTCCCCCGCTTCCTCCAGTCGGCCTCGTCGTCGTCGCGGCGCAGCCGAATCTTTCTTTGAAACCATCCGTGTGGACACTATCTCCGGTTTTCTGATCGATCCCGACTCCGATCGCCGCGGCAATCGCGATGCCGTCGGCTGGAAAGCCATCGGTCGCGACCCCGCTCACATGTTTCAGCCGCCCTTTGGCTATTACGACAAGGACTATCCCGGCTGGCAGCCGAACCCGCCCGACCCCGTCAAAACGAAATCATGACCATCGACCAGCCCAAGTATAAGACCACCGACGAAGTCGACTTCGTCATCATCGGCTCCGGCGCCGCCGGCGGCATTCTCGCCAAGGAATTATCCGGCAACGGATTCCGTGTCGTCGTGCTCGAACAGGGCCCTTACCTTACCGAAAAAGATTTTGTTCACGACGAAATTAGCGTCTTCAATGAAAATCTCTACACCAATCATCCCGACCTTCAGCCCAATACCTTCCGTAAAACGCCCGATGAAAAGGCCAAGCCCCAGCGCGCTGTCATGTACGGCCGCCTCGTCGGCGGCACGAGCGTTCATTTCACCGCGAATTTCTGGCGCTTCCACGAAATTGATTTCACCGAGGTCACCCGCTTTGGCCCGGCCCCCGGCGCCGCTTTGGCCGATTGGCCCATCACCTACGCCGACCTCGAGCCCTATTACACCAAAGTGGAATGGGAGATTGGCGTTTCCGGTCAGGCCGGTGCCAGCCCGTTTGATCCGCCTCGTTCCAAGCCCTATCCGATGCCGCCTCTTCCAACAAAATCTTCCGGCGTCCTTTTCGAACGCGCTGCCCGCAAGCTCGGATGGCATCCCTTCCCCGCTCCCATGGCGATTCTCTCGCAGCCCCGCCCGGGACGCAGTGCCTGCGTCAATTGCGGCTTCTGCCTTGGTTTTGCGTGTGAAGTTGGCGCGAAATCAAGCTCGCTCGCCAGCGCCATTCGCATGGCGGAAAAAACCGGCCGCTGCGAAATTCGCCCGAATTCCTACGTTCATCGCATCGAGATGGACGCCAACGGCCGTGCCACTGGAGCCGTTTATTTCGACAAGGAGCGCAACGTCCAGCGCCAAAGAGCCAAAGCCGTGATCGTTTCTGCCAACGGCGCGGAAACTCCACGCCTCCTCCTCCTTTCCGCGAACAAGCAATTTCCCAATGGCCTCGCGAACAGCAGCGGCGTAGTCGGCAAACATCTGATGTTCAATAGCTCTGCGACTTCCTACGGCGTTTTCGAGCATCCCTTGAACGACTACAAGGGCTTTTGCGTCAGCCGCGTCCTTCACGATTTCTACGAGCTCGACCCCGATAAAGTCGGCTTCCGCGGCGGCGGCGGGCTGGATGCGCGCTTCGATGCCACGCCCATCGGTTTTGCCTTCAGCTATCTGCCTCCGGGCACTCCGGGCTGGGGCAAAAGCTTCAAGGACGTTTTGAGCCACAACTTTTCTCGCACTGTCGAAATCTTTTGCCACGGCACTTCGCTTCCCGTCGCGAACAATAGTTTCTCGCTCGATCCCGAGGTGAAGGACGCCTGGGGACTTCCCGCCCTCCGCATGACCTACAAGGACCATCCCGACGACATTAAACTTTGCAACTGGCAGAACATTCGCGCGGCGCAGTTGCTCGATGCCGCCGGCGCCAAGAAAATCTGGTCCAATCCTGTCCAGGAGCAACAATTCAGCGTGCATCTGCTCGGCACCTGCCGCATGGGCAATGATCCCAACACATCCGTCATCAACTCCGACCATCAGACGCACGACGTAAAAAATCTTTTTCTCTGTGACGGCAGCAGCCTGGTCACTTCTGGCCGCGGCCAGCCCACCCTGACCATCGAAGCTCTCGCCTTCCGCGCCGCCGACCGCATCACTGCACTCGCCAAGCGCGGCGAGCTTTCCTCCTGACCGCGCCGCAAGCTTTCTATTGCCGCAGGCGCAGTCTGATTCTGGTACACTTTTTCTCGCATAATTATTGTCTAGGGAGCGCGGCATGATATCGAACCGGCCTAATGTCACAATCGTTCTTTGCGGATTGGCCCTAAGTACGGGCTTGGCCATCCTCGGCGCGAAAGCCCAACCAAACCCGCCGCAATCGCCCGCCGCTCCCAAACTCGCCGGAGATCAATTCAAGAATCTTAAGGTCCTCAACGACGTCCCCGCCGATCAAATTTTTCCCGCCATGCAATTCATCACCGCTTCGCTCGGCGTCGAATGCGAATTCTGCCATGTCCGCGGCGATCACGGCATGGAGTTCGATAAGGACGACAAAAAGACGAAACAAACTGCCCGCAAAATGATGAAAATGATGTTCGCCATCGACAAGGACAATTTTGAGGGACATGTCGAAGTAACCTGTTATTCCTGCCATCGCGGTGCTGCCGATCCGGTGGGCACGCCCATCATCAGCGATGTCGAGCCCGCGCCCGAAGCTGAACACGCGGCCATGCCCGGCGCGGCGAAGCCCGTCTTCCCGCCTGCCGATCAGCTTCTCGACAAATATCTCACAGCCGTCGGCGGCGAACCCGCCCTCAAGAAAGTCACCAGCCTCGTTGAAAAAGGCCAAATCACCGCTAACGGCCACCAGCTCCCCATCGAGGTCTATTCAAAAGCTCCCGGCAAGCGCCTCTCCGTCATGCACATGCCCAATGGCGAGAGCATCACGGCTTTCGATGGAACGCAAGGCTGGCTCAGCAACAATGGACACGCGCATCTCATGTCCGCCGCCGAAAACGACGCCGAACGCATCAGCGCCGACTTCTATTTCGCCTCGGACGTCAAAACTCTCTACAAAAAATATACCGTCCTTCCCGGCGAAAAAATCGATGGCCACGATACCTATCTCGTCGTCGGCCACAATGAAGGCCAGACCCCCTTGCGCCTCTATTTCGACCAGCAATCCGGCTTGTTGCTCCGCCTCGTCCGCTACGCGCAGACTCCTCTCGGCCGCAATCCCACGCAAATCGACTACGCCGATTACCGCGACTCCGAGGGCGTGAAAATTCCTTACCGTTGGACGCTCGCTCGTCCCGGCGGCCGCTTTACCATTCAAATCGAACAGGTGCAGCAAAACGTGCCAGTCGATGACGCCAAGTTCACCCCTCCACCCATGCCGCCGCCAGACCAGAAACCCGCCGGGCACTAGAATCACTGTATGCCGCGTTTCTCGTTCGAAATGCTTCAGCGGCCCAGAACCCGGAAAAGACCGCCAGCCGCCAAACGCTGTCTGGTTTCCGATTACCGTTAATCGGGGTGGCGACAGGCGGGGCATGGCTCAAGAGCAGGAACTCATAGGGAGAAAGAGAAGAACAAAAACATCCTTACAAGCAAGAAAGAGAAAAACACAGAGGAAATAAAACTCGTCGATGAAATAAAGACCCTTGCCGAGCGCTGCCAGGGAGACGTTCACCTTTACATAAAACTTATTGGTGACTAGGCTTCGTCCAGAAAGCCAGCGTTAAGAGTGCCAGGATTCGCTCGATGTCTTCGTGCAATTTGACCGGAGGCAGGACATTTGTGGGTGGGAGCGGGCATTAGGTAAGATGATTGCTGGGATTTGAGACGAAAGGGAGGAATGAAAAATGAGTATTTCCGTGGGACAAACGGCGCCGGATTTTACTTTGATGAATCAGGAGAAGAAGGAAGTGAAACTGTCGGATTTCGCGGGGAAAAAGAATGTCGTGCTGGTTTTCTATCCGCTGGACTGGAGCCCGACTTGTACGAATGAGCATGCTTGTTTTGTGAATGACATGAGGTCGTTCGACACGCTTGATGCGGAAGTACTCGGCGTAAGCGTGGACAGCATCTGGTCGCACAAAGCCTATGCGGAAAAAATGGGGATTAAATATTCACTGCTGGCCGATTTTCAGCCGCGCGGAGCGATGAGCGAAAAGTACGGCGTGTTCCTGGCGGACAAGGGCATCACGGGTCGGTCCATCGTAATCATCAATAAGTCGGGGAAAGTGGCGTGGAAGAAGGATTACGACATTCCGGTCGTTCCGGATGTGAAGGAAGTGGCGGCGGCGTTGTCGCAGGTGAAGGCGGCGACGGCGTAAAACGAAAAAACGAAGTAAAGAAGCAATGACATAAAGAAATAAGAGAAACGAAACGCAGGAACAGAAAATCTACAAAGATAAGAACGGGCGGGCGATGGCCGGCCCGTTTTTTATTTCGTCGCGCTTATTTATTCGCAACCGGCGAAGCAGGGGCAGAAAGAGAACGGATGTAAAGGACGAGCTGCCAGCGTTGCTGTTCTGTGAGTCGCTTTTGGAAGGAGGGCATGGGCTTTCGACCCTGGGTGATCTGATAAAAAATCTCACCGTCGGTGCGCGCGTTCATGCGCTTGGAGTCGGCGAGACTTGCGGGGGATGGGTAGTAGGAGGCGGCATCGGGGCCGTCACCTTTTCCGGTTTGGCCGTGGCAGTTGGCGCATTTATCGAGATAGATGGCCCGGGCGGCGGCGAGAGCTTCGGGAGAAGATGCGATGGGATTCTTGCGCAGCTTGGCTTCTTCCGGGATGGTCCATGGGCGGTTCTGATAGAGGCCGATAACGATAGCGATGAAGATCACGGCGATGAGAGAACCGAAAATGAGTTTGCGAAGGCGGAGTGTGCGTGGCGAGTTGGAGGTCGTAGACAAGAAGAAATTTTCGCATACGAATTTAAAAGAAAGAAAAAGATTTTACACAGAGGGCACAGAAAAAAGAGGAAAAACTGGAAATCGAGCTGGAGTTATTGGCCGCGGAAGATGAGCCAGAGGAGTTCGGCGTTGAAGAATAGGATGGCTGCGGCGACGATCCACGCGATGACGACAGTGACGCGGGAGTTAGTGAACTCGCCCATTTTGCTGCGGTCGCCAGTGAATTGGATAAGCGGGATGACCGCAAAGGGCAGCTGGAAGCTGAGAACGACCTGGCTGAGAATGAGCAGCGAGGTGACTTTGCCTTCGCCCGCGATGCCGATGACGAGCACGGCGGGGAGAATGGCGAGCGCGCGCGTGATGAGGCGGCGGAGCCACGGCTTCAGACGAATCTGCAGAAAGCCCTCCATCACGATCTGGCCGGCGAGCGTGCCGGTCAGCGTGGAGTTCTGTCCGGAGGCGAGGAGTGCGCAGGCAAAGATGGTGCTGGCTAGGCTCACTCCTAGGACAGGGCTGAGAAGTTTGTAGGCATCGGCAATTTCCGCAACGTTATGCATGCCGTGGGTGTGAAAGGCTGCGGCACCCAGGATCAAAATGGCGGCGTTGATGAAGAGCGCAAAACCGAGCGCCAGCGTGGAATCGAAAATGGCGTAGCGCATGGCTTCACGGCGGTCGCGCGTGGAAGAGCCGAAGGCCCGCGTCTGCACGATGCTGGAATGGAGATAGAGATTGTGCGGCATCACCGTGGCGCCGAGGATGCCGATGGCGATGTACAGCATGTCGCGATTGCGAAGAATTTCCGCAGTCGGAATGAGGCCAACGGCGGCTTCGCGCCAGATCGGGTGCGAGAAAAAGATTTCGTAAGCGAAGCAAGCGCCGATTGTGGCGATGAGAGTAACGACAAACGCTTCGATGATGCGGAAGCCTCGGCCTTGCAATGCCAGGACGATCAAGACATCGAGCCCGGTGATAATCACGCCGGCGAGAAGCGGCAGCCCGAACAGAAGCTGGAGCGCAACGGCGGATCCGAGAACTTCGGCGAGATCGCAGGCGGCGATAGCGATTTCGCAAACGATCCAAAGCGCGATCGACGTGCGCCGCGAATAGTGTTCGCGGCAAGCTTGTGCCAAGTCGCGGCCCATGGCGATGCCGAGTTTTGCGGAAAGCGCCTGCAGAAACATCGCCATGAGGTTGCTGATGAGAATGACGCTGAGCAGCGTGTAGCCAAATCGCGAGCCGCCACCGATGTCCGTCGCCCAGTTGCCGGGGTCCATGTAGCCGACAGCGACGAGATATCCGGGCCCGGCAAACGCGAGCATCTTGCGAATCCAGGAAGCGGCGTGGGATATAGGAATGGTGCGATGCGCCTCGGGAAGAGAGGGCATATTCTCGTGGCGGGGCTTTGCGGAGACCGCGGAAGCCGCGGCAGCGTCGCCGGCGGCGGGTTCGGTTTCGAGTTGGGGAGGGAACGTCGGCGACATGATTCGAATTAATGATACTTGGTAACCGAATTTTTGTTAACTACAGTAAATGCTCGTAATAAACTAGCTTTAATACAGTCGCCTGTCAATAGGACTGGGGCGAATTGTTCCATCTTTAGAGGCCGGGCAGACGGATTCCATCTCGTGCGAGCAAGCGCAAGAAGGAAGGCTGTGATACCTTCGAACCAGATGTGAAGCGGGCTGACGCCTGAGGGAGAGGACCATGGAAGAGCAGCGGCCGGTGCCGGGGCAAGTGCAGATCAAAGCGGACGAGAAGGAATTGCAAGGGCAGTACAGCAATCTGGTCATGCTCCACCACAATTTGGAAGAGTTCACGCTGAATTTCATTTACATTTTCCCGAACGGGACCCAAGGGAAGCTGCTGGGGAGCATGATCGTCAGCCCGGGGCACGCGAAACGCATCTGGCGCGCGCTGGCTGAAAATATCTCGCGCTACGAATCGCAGTTCGGGCCCATCAAGGAAGCGCCGGAGGGCGGCGTGCCGCCAACTCCGAATGTAGGTTTCGTGCAGTAGAGCAGCGATCGGAGCTTTGACTCTGGAGGTTAAAAGCTGGCGCCGGCGATCCGTAATCGTAACGGCCGGCGACTTGTGCAAGTGCGGCGGCGTGTTAAACTATTTCCCTGCGTTGCTGGAAGGGCCTGTAGCTTAAGAGTCTGTTGTTGTTGATTCTGCGTTGCTTAGGTCCATTTTCAGGCCCTTCAAACCCGCCTTCTTGTACACAACTTGTACACAAAATCGCCGCGAGGAACGTGCCACATTACTTCTGAGTTGCCCGTAATCCGGGAATTGGTGCGATCGATTCTCACAAGCGTGGTTGTCGCTACAGTTGAGGATCTGGATTGCGGACCACTCGACCAGATTTTCGCTTGATCCGGTCGCTGTCAATTGCAGGGAGATACAGCATCTGGACGGAATTGTCACAAGTGGGCAAGGCATTCGAGCTAACATGCTCTTGGCAACGAAGACGCAAGGGGCTCATGGCCGAGGGGTCTCACCGAGCGGAATTACCGCTTCGATAAAAGACCGGATTTCCCCGCCCGTGTAACTATGTAGTTCTTTAAGAACGCAGTGAACTCTTCCGCAACTGGAGAGAGCTTCCTGCCTCCCTTGCGAATCTGATAGAAGTCAAGGTGCACAGTTGGATTGACTAAAGAACTAATCAGGAGTCCTCTACGCTGGCACTCCGGCAATGCGAAGGTAGGAGCGACAGCGATTCCCTCTCCCGCTTCGACCATAGCGATTTGCGTGTTGAGATAGTTCACAACAAGACTGGGTTGGTAGCTGATGCCCGCCTTCGCAAGGTTCCTGTCAACGAACTGCTGCATGGGTAGGGACGGCTGCAATGTCACGAATCTCTCGCCCTTCAACGAGGCCCAACTCGCCGTGGGACGGGAGGACGCACGCCCGGCATTCGCTCTTATCACCATGAGAGAAAAACGGAACAATGGGATTCGCCGGATGCCGGGAACATGCTTGAAGAAGAAACCAAGTCCCATATCGAGTTCCCCGGACTCGACCTTCCCTAGAGTGGTGGTGCTATCACCATCGAATACCTGTAGCCGAAGCTCTGGCCTGCGTGGACGGAACGCTTTGATGGCTTGCGCTACCCCCCCGGCTGCCCATAGGGGCGGCGCACCCACTGACAGGGACGGGCCTGCCGCACCCTTGGTTCGCGCAATGCGGGACAGAGAGCTGTCCAGCTCATAAAGGTTGTGCTGAACAGCCGTAAGCAATTCGGTTCCCGACGCGGTAAGGGCAACCTGTCGCGTCGTGCGGTCGAAAAGCCTGACGCCCAGCTGGTTCTCCAGCTCCTTGATCAAGACGCTCAGCCCAGAAGGGGTGATGAACAGCGCGCCAGCGGCACGTGTGAAGCTGCGATGCTGCGCGGCCAACAAAAAGGCCCGGAGCTGGCGAGACGTAAAGTCGATCATTGAGTGATTCTCAACAATTGTTAATATTTTTGAGCTTGTATTATACGCCGACGCGCTGCTAAATCAACCCTCTAACCGAGCCTAGAGGAATCGGTTCAGGCCAGTTTTTAACCCGGACAGAGAAGAGGGAGTCATGGGAATCTACGATACCACTGCGATAGAGGTGGTTCACTCCGACTACATGCTCGCAAACAAAGGCAAAGAGGCGCCGATTCGATTCGCAGCGCTTGCCGCAGTCTATGACCCACAAACCATCCGTCATTTGGATACCCTGGGTGTTGCGCGCGGATGGCGCTGCTTGGAGGTTGGCGCCGGCAGTGGAACGATTGCGAAGTGGCTTGCAGATCGTGTGGGCCCCACCGGGCATGTGCTGGTCACCGACGTCGATACCCGTTTCCTAGAGCCCTTGCGGGGCCCCGCTCTAGACGTGCGCGCCCATGATATAGCCTCCGATGCTCTGCCAGACACGGAGTTCGATCTGATTCACACGCGTCTTGTGCTGATGCACGTGCGCGAGCGCGATACCGCTTTGGCGCGTATGATTTCCAGTTTGAAAGTGGGAGGGTGGCTATTGGTCGAGGAATACGATAGCTGCTCCATTCCGCCGGATCCGACACTCAGTTCAGGCGAAGTACTTTTGCAGACACATGTTGCAATGCTAAGACTCTTGGAAGATGGAGGCGTTAATCGTCGGTATGGACGATTGCTTTCCGGGTTACTGCGAGAAAGCGGATTGACCAGCGTGGGAGCGTCGGCGCAGTTATTCATGTGGCAAAGCGGATCTCCTGGTATCGCGATGATGCGGGCGAACTTCGAACAGCTTCGAGAAGCGATGATCGAGGCCAATTACGTCACCCCGCAACAATTCGATGAAGATCTGGCACGATTGAACAATCCCAGCTTCATGGTGCCCTCATCGATACTCTGGTCGGCATGGGGGAGACGCCCATGACCCCTGTTCTGAACTTGCCGGCTGCCAAGGAACCTTCTGGTGGTCAGCCTTACATGTCCGAGAGTTCCGTCCCAAGCGCCGATACTCGAACATTGATCATTCTGGCTTTTTCCGCAACCGCAGGCGTCTTGGTGGAGTTTTACGACTTCGCGATTTTTGGATTCGCTGTGGCGAGCGCCTTTCCGGATATCTTCTTCCCGAAGTTGCCTCCAACCCAAGCCTTGGTGTTTTCCTACTTAGCGTATGCAGCCGGGCACCCCGCACGCCTGCTCGGTGCCTTCATTTTCGGCCACTTTGGTGACCGGTCCGGGCGCAAGTTCGCGTTCCTGATAAACATTGTTGTTGTGGGAGCCAGCACGTGTCTGACGGGCTTGCTTCCGGGCTATGCAACGATAGGCATAGCGGCCCCAATACTTCTCGTCCTTCTCCGAATCATTCAGGGAATCGGCGTAGGCGGCGAATTTGGCGGGGCTACGTCTTTGCTCGCGGAATTTGGGGCCAAACGACGCTCTCGTGCGTTTTGGATGTCGCTGGCCAATCTCGGCCTGGCCCTGGGCATAATGGCTGCGAGCGGCATGTTCTTGCTCCTAAGGAAGAGTTTTGCAACGACGGGATGGCGGGTTGCCATGCTGTTGTCCGCAATCATAGTCATTCCGGCTCTGGTAGCGCGGTATAAGCTGGCCGACTCCCCTCTATTTGAGCAACTCAAGCGCAGGGAGCAACTCGCCCGTTTGCCCAGCTTTGATGTTTTCCGGAAGCACGCGGGTTCGATCTTCCTTCTCGCAACGGTTGCTGCGTTTCAGAACTTGGACACGGTCGTGACGGGGACTTACATCGTCTCATTCATGCGTCTCGCAGGTATCCCGTTGGCCACTGCGGCGATCATCATCTTTCTTAGCCGCTTTGCCGATGTCACGGGAGTGCTGCTCAGCGGACCATTCGCCGACATTTTCAAGCGCAGAAGGCTCGCCTATTTCGCTATCGGTGTGACAATGTTGATCTCTTATCCCTTCGCCCTCGCGATCGCAGGCAGGCACGTCGTGCTCGTAGCCATTCTCATGTGCCTGATCGTCCTTTTCGGGATGGGATTGTTGCACGGGCTCGTGCCCATTCTCACCTCAGAGACCTTTCCGACAAGATTTCGATACTCGGGCACGGGTATTTCTTACGGTCTGTCCGGCATTTTTGCTGGAATGATCGCGCCCCCTCTTCTCGCAAGGTTAATTGGTCAGGACGTAGTCCATCACTGGCACTATCTACCCGCCATTTACGCAATCTACGGAATAGCCGCGATGTTCGCTCTGCTCTTCATTCAAGAGACACGCAACATCAAATTGGAAGATCTCGACAGTCCGGGAGTTTGAGACGCGGCAAAGACGGACACGGAAACCGCAAACCCCAAACCAAGCCAGTTGGTGGATGGTCGGCAATCTGGAGGTCAGACGGTCGGTACTCCCGATCGCGGTCGACCGGATTCAATGGAATTTCGAGCCAATAAGGGAAGCAGGCCGAGAATTGTTTTGAGTTATAGGCTCAGGTGGCCTTGATCTCGGCGTCGTTCTAAGCTCAATTCCCTAACTGTAGGGCTCGTTGCTTTTTAGGAGTTTATCTTCGAGAGGCCCCATTGTGGCCTGTTTGTTGATCGGATCTACGCGAAAACACTGCACTTCCTGGCTGAGCCAGTACATCTTGACGCTGCGTGGGCTGAACCCTCCGCGATAGACGGAACTCTGATTCACGAGATCGTGGACAGTAAGTGGACCGGAGAAGTTGCTGTCTTGTACCGAAGCGCAGATTCCGCACAATTGCGAAATACGCTAAACCACCGTACAATGAGATACTTAATGATAGTTCCCCTGCGATGTTGGGGCCTGTAGCTCAGGTGGCTAGAGCGCGCCCCTGATAAGGGCGAGGTCGGTGGTTCAAGTCCACCCAGGCCCACCATTTATTTTCAGCAGGTTACCGAGCGTCTTCCCACAAATCCCAACCCACAACTGAGCCCACACTTCACTGCACCATCTGCGTAGCCACTCCCAGCGCCGTCAGATATTCCCCCTGCGCCGTCCGTGTTTCATCGCCGTCGTCCTGCGTATACAGGTCGAGCGTCGTCTGAATCTTCGCGTGACGCAGGATGCCCTGCACGGTCTTGGGTTCGACTTTCGCCTTGTTCACCAGCCAGTTGCTAAGTGAGTGGCGAAGATTGTGAAGTCCAAACCTTTGACCGTCCTCGATATGCACTCCCGTCTTCTTTGCCGCCGGCCTTAAGTGATCGGCGACGAAAATGGACGCGGATAGGGGAACACGACCGTGCGCTTTGATGGAGGGGAATACGAAGTCCCCGTCCTTTGCGTGGGAGCTTTGTTGCCGCCACGAGCGCAGATGAGCGGCCAGAACTCGGATGCAGCGGAACATATCCGTCCGACGCCTCCGTTTTGGTCGCGCCATCCTTGCCTTTCGCCCAGCGTTTTGAAATCCGAATCCTTCCCTCATTCCACAGCACGTCTGCCCAGCGCAGCGCCAGCATCTCCGAAGCACGGAGCGCCGTAGCGGCGCAGGTGAGCACCAGCGTGAAGTGAAGAGGTGAGGGGAGGGCCTTCAGAATCGCAAGCGTTTGCGCGGGCGTGATGACGATGGCCTTGTAGTCGGTCTTCGAGCGCGTCTCGACGTGCAGCACAGGATTCTTCGCGACGTGCTCGTGCAGGATTCCGATCTTGTAGATGCGGCTGCATGACGCCCCGCATCTTCGCAATCGTCGTCCATGCAAGACCGTCCGTCTCGTGGAGCGACTTGAGCCACCGCTGAATATCGAGCGGCTTGATGTCGTCCGCGATTTCGTTTCCGAAACGCGGAACGAGGTAGGCGCGCACGATATGCTCCACGTGACTGATGGTGTTCGCCGATTTCGGGCGCACCGAATCCGCCCCGAAATCGGCCTTGAGATAATGCTCTGCAAGAAAGTGGAATGAAGCACGGCCGGGGCCGGGAGTGTCGTTGATTCGAATCCCGAGTCCGAGCCGGTCCGCCTCGCGCCATGCGTCCTTATCCTTCGGAAATTGCCGGACAAGTCCGATGGGCAGAATGTTCTCGACCCTTCTGCCGTCTGGACTCATGACCCTGTACCGCAGCACCCAGGTTTCTCCTTCCTTGCGTCGCACTTTTTTTAGTGATCCTCGCTGATAAGCCATAACTCCTCGCTTTCAGCGGGGACTGCCAGATCCGATCGTACACGGTTTTGGCGGTTTTGGAATCAGGGTCTCGTTCCCCACGATCGAGGCCGCGAGTTCCGAGAGCCGAAATACCCAGATCTTGCGCTTGCTCCCAGTGCCGAGCGCATAGGCTCCGGTGATGCCCCTGCGTGCGAGCTCCAGAAGGTAGCGACGCTTGACGCAGAGAAACTGCGCCGCCTCGTCGGCCGAAACAAACGGTTCCGGTGTCACGGGCGCTCGCCTGGACTCGTTGACAGTAATAACGGTTGGAGTAGCTGAGATAGCTTCGGCACTATCTCCGCTTTTTCCTCCTGTGGCCCCTTCCGGCGGCATAGTAATGATCGAGTTGTCAGGCTCGTTTGCACGGGATGCCAAGACTCGAGACGGCTGTCGATGTTGCAAACCTCTCCGGGCTGCTTCGGACATCGAGGGCAACGAATCCACAGTAAGGCGCGAGGCATGCCGTCTTGAGGACGCTGTGTTCTCGCGCACACCGAATTGTGTTGTACGGGTCTTCATGTTGTTACGCGGTCTTAGTGAGAGCCTCTCCTTGATTCTGTTCCGAATTCTGGTCATTGGCGTGTTGGCCAAGCCAGGCTTTGAACTCGTCGTCTCGCTTGAACAGGACTTTCAGAGCCTCGGCAATGACATAGGACGGAGTGGAGTCGATGAATTTTGCGTATTGATCAAGCTGTGTTTTCACCGACTCCTCGACTCGCGCCTGGATCGTCACTGACTTTGGTTGCTTGGGTGGTGCCTTGATGATTGCCATGGTTTTTTCTTATTCCTCCTTCGCGGTTGTGTCTGACATCATGTCTTACAGAATTTCTGATTCCCTTCCTCCTGCGCGGCCAAAACACGAGCTGCGTCTTTCCGCGGCAAGAGGCGGGAGTGACCCCCGAAGCCCGAAGGGATCGGACCGCGATTTTGCGGCACGATGGGGTCGCTCCCGCCTCTGATCGTGTTTTGGCCGCGCTCCGTTTTCTTGCCGTCTCTGTTGCATCTGCCTGCTCTTTCTGTCGCTTATCTCCATGCCAGGGTGACGCCGGAGGTGAAATCTCCGGGGAAAGATGTCTCCTCGGAACTTTTCACGGGTATATTTACTGGCTGATGTGGATGCCGCTCGAACAACGCCGACTGTCCGTTCACGGTTGCTGAAATGAAGGTGACCTGAGAAGGCATCTGGAACTTCACAGATTCTGAGCGCACCGTGTTCTCGGCAATCTCTCCGGCACGCCATCTCTGGTATAGATTCTCGATGCTTGGATTGCCGAATCTCTCTTTTCCTTGGTTCATGAAGAGGACATCGTGCTCCGATAACTTCGCGTAGTTCCTCTCATCCCACGTTCGCCGCGTACGGAAATAGTCGAATAATCCCCGAGGGGCTGCCGGATTCCAAAGCCTCTGAAACGTTCCATGGAACAGCTTCTTGGCGCGCTCAAAATTCGTGTCACGGGTTGCGACGTAGTAGAAACGGAGCTGCGAAAGCTTCGTGAAGAGCGTCAAGTACGCGTCCAAATGCGTCCTGAAGCTGTCCATGCTTTCAAACCCCGGATCGATGAAACTGAATGTCATCACAGGAGGAAGAGAGATGCCAGGGTTATAGAACATCGGAAATTTATCCACGAAATAGCGGTCGGTGAAGTCGCCCTTGATAGCTCCCGAGTAGCGTTTGTGTGGCAGGATTTTCTTGTCGATTCCGATCTGGTCGCAAAAGAAAGAGAGCTTCTGTTCCTCGGATTCGAGATAAGTGAAGCCTTGATTTCGGAGAATGAAGTCCAGAGCGATGAGCCGGGCTCGGATGTATTCGGTCGAGTGTACGCGCCGAAAACGGACATTTTCCCTGCCAATAGCTTCATAGAGATTCCGCGAGAAGAGATGAAAGACGCGGCCATGTCGAAGGTATTCCTTTGAGCTAGCGTGCTTCTTTTCCACAACCTTTCGGGCAAAGGCAACGCTGCGTTTGCCGGGTTTCGTCTTGATGAACTGGAGAAACTGCTGGCAGGTGAAATACCCGGAATGCGTAGCCACGAGGTAGAGGAAACGGGACTCCTCTTCCGTGTAGCCGAAATAGCGGAGCGCTTCCGTGTGGATGGGGAGGATTTTCATAGGGCAAAGATCCTCGCGCTGATTTCCTCCGTATCGAGAACGCGGCGCAATTTGGCGTGATCTTGCTGGCGAGCGAACATGTGGAATCCGGCTTTGGCCTTTTCGCCAAGGCCTTGGGGCCGATAGTCGCGTGTAGCAATTTCGAGGTCGAGACGGCGAACATCGCGGCAGTCGTCTTCATACTCGATGCGCAGGTCTGGGATGGGAATCTTGCCATCCACCACCTTCAGATCGAACTGGCTTGCAATGAAGATTCGTTCGTATCTAGGATCTTTGTCGGGCCGCATTCGCGAAAGGGCTTGGTAGAGGTCTTTCTTCAGTTCGAAGTCGAGAACGACACGACGAACCTTGCCGCCCGAGCGCTCGATTTCTCTGGCGACTTTCTGGTAGAGCCGGTAGAGATCGGCGTCGTGTCGGGCCTCCTTCGGCTTCACAAGGCCATGGTAGGTGGCCTGCCGACTGGAGACGAGCTGCGCACGCCCAAGGAGCCGTTGGCCGTCCTTAGTCAGAGTCAAAACTTTCGTCGAATACGATGAATGTCCTTCGATGCTCCGCTGTTCAACGAGGCCCTGGCGGGTGAGGCTGCGAATGTCGCTTTCCATCTGCGTATAGTTGCCTTGGTATCCTAGTCGCGCGAGATCATCTTCCGGCACGACGCGAAACTTGCCCAAGTCTGTGAGTGTACGAACCTCAGATTCGCGTAGCGAGTATTCCCGGTCTCGCCCGCGATAGATCGTAACCGGGCGGCCGAAACCGCCACGAGACCGAGTGGAATTCGATCCCTTTCCCTGTCCAGTTTGGCTCTGCTCTCTGTCTGTGAGAGAACCCTGACCGGCCCTCTCCACTAAGTCGGGGCCGGATTCCCGGTCCCATCGGGATGGGAATGCGAAGTCGGAAATGCCATAGGGACGGTCCATGATGAAACTCCTTTCGGTTCACCTTGGCGAGAAAACGGGGATAGACTTCGAGTGACCTGCAGAGAAAAGAATCCGGAATTGTGAACTAGCAGACATCATGTCGCGATTGCGAGAGACGGAACTCAGACCTGCGGGGGACGCGGCTGGTCTTGTTCCTCGGGATACAAAAACACCTCTTCTACATTCTTTCCAAAAACACGTGCGATCTTGAAAGCTAGCGGCAGACTTGGATCGTACTTGCCGGTTTCAATCGCGTTGATCGTGCCGCGAGCGACTCCGACATATGCCGCAAGCTCCGCTTGCGACCATTCCTTTTCCGCTCTCAATACACGTAACCGGGTCTTCATCGATACCGCCAGGAATAAAGAATCAATCCGATGCTCCACAAAATGATCATGAGCGCGGGAATACCTAGCCAGGAGACGGGATGCAAACCGAGGCTTTGCAGGAAGCCGATAGCTGCAGAAAAAATCAATGTTCCTGTAAAGGCAAACGTCAGAGCACGGTAGTTAGTCTGCTGTTCGCGCTCATCATTTGTACGCAGGAAACGGAGCAAGAAGAAGATGGCCGCCCCTGCTCCCGCGATAGCCAAAATGAGTAGGGGAGCGCGGAAAAGCAGGATCCTGCTGACAAGACTGACGGCAATGACTGAGAGAATCGCCGCAAGATAGAAGAGTAAGAGCGTGGTTCTACGTCGTTCGGCTAGCTCATCTCGAAAGGGCTGATGGGGCACAGTGACCTCCCCTAAGACACATTCTGGAGAGTATGTTAAAGCGACTATAATGTCAAGTATAGAATACTTTTTGTATTGTCTAAGGTGTGGCGACAGCCGCCTGTGTGCGCCCCCTAGATGAGAACGAATCACCGTCCTTTCAAAATCCCCAAAACATTGGGCGCTAGTCTCCTTCCGCAAGCTTTCACGATCCGCGCAGTCGGAACTGTTTCCGGTATTTGCCTCTGCGCGAATCGCTCCATAAGCTGGATGCGCACCTAGATTCCTTCGCGTATGGGTGAGGGATAGGGTTTCCGAGCAAGTTTTATGCGGCGAAATGCTCGAACGCGAGCGAATGCATCAGCGTGTTGCGGACCGTACCCGGATATTTGGTCGCATATTTAACGAGCTTTTGCTTGTCGATGGACTTGAATTCGATCTCATCGAGGCTGGGTGTCACTCCCGCTTGCAAATAGAGGTAGATCCAATCCAGCAGCGCCTTTTCTGGCTCGGCAATCGCGTATTTCGAATAACGCGTCTGCTTTTCGATGAAGCCCCAAAACAGTCGTCTTGAAATCGTTCGAAACGTGATTGCGAATTCCGGTGTTTGATATTCCTTGGGCTTTCCGGTAGTCACGCATGTCAAGGCCACGGAGCTTTGTGTACTCAACCCCCAGTGGCTGAGTGCAGATTCTAGGGAAACGTAGGAGTTTGGCCTGAGGAGTTTTATGAAGTTTTCCGCGGCGCCGTCACGAACCAACCTGTTTACATAAACTCCCTTTGCGACGCGACTTAGTAAACCCCGATCCGCCAATCGCGACAGCGCCTTCCAAACAGAAGGATGGGGAAGCTCGTATTTGGCGGCAATTGCATCCACTTGGACGATATCGGTCAATCGGGCTTCACTTGTCAGAACCTTTGCCCAATCCAATGGTTTTGGGGTTTTGTTCGTTATAGCCATTCTTCGTACAACTCCGTAAGTGCATCTCTCAGCGGTTCGAATCCGGCATCCTCGAGCGCGGCGTAGACATCGGGCGGCAATATGGGTTTCAGTTCCAATAGACAAAGGTCCACGTCAATTCGGTCTATGCGATTCAAGATCGTGTTCGAATCAATTTCATTTGCGAGCACAGTGTCCTGGAGATGAGCTCGCAGGTTTGGGCTGAGCGTTGCCCCGAGGCCCTTTAACAGATGGGTGTCATAGGCATCTCTCGCCTTTACCGCCCGCCGTAATAAGAATGCCTCTGCCTTTTGGAGTAGAAGAAGCTCCTTCGTGGCCGACTTTATGACGGTGGAAATGCCCGCTTCCCCGTCCATGGGATGGTCCTCAATTTCGCTTTCGATTGCGGAGCCCAGCGTACTTAGATCGATGCGAAATAGCCGTCGCCCAGTATTGGTCGTTACAAAAATCCTTCCTTCGCGATTGTCCGAACTGTCGATTTCAAACTGAAGGGCGCCCCTCTCCATGATCCTGCCTAACGGGGTAAGGTCCCGATCCAAAGAAGCAACGATCTCTTGTCGCGACGGCGCGTGAGCCCCCCGCGACAGTAAGTCTAAGTCTGCCGAATGCCGGACGCTGTCGTGATACAACACCAGTGTCGCTCCTCCAAAAAGGACAAACGCGTCCGGAAAGTCTTTGAAAATGGTGAAAGCCGCAACTTCCATTAGGACGTTGATTTCCGCCCGATCTTGTGTGAACCCTCTGTCTCGGTATTTCGCGATACGATTTGCGATATCCATGGCTAACCCTACATTCCGTATGATATCATATTCTCGCTAGACGACACATCTGTACAGGATATGCTATTTTGTAGCTTGCTATATTCTAGCAAAACGACTCATATGTCCAGAAGATGGAACATGTTGTGGTTTTCGAGCCATCCGACGCCGCCTAGGTATATATACCTAGGCGGTATTAAATAGCAGCTATCCAACTAGGCCTTGGTATATATACCAAGGCCTAGTTGCTGTGAACCCACGATGCCCAAATCCAAAATCCACACCGATCTGTTGCCCCAATATTTTGCGACCAATTCAGACCGGGTTTTTGCGCTATCAGACTTGGAGCGCCTGTTCATAGAAAAACATCACGAATGGAATCTGCCCCCCAGCATGACGTCGTATACCTTCCTTCAGATGTTGCTCACTCGCACCAACCTTAGCGAGCTGCGACTACGATCCCGTCACTATTCTTCTCTCATCCTCTACAGCTGGGAAGGCAAAGCGTCTCCCATCTCAGTCGCCCTTAGAATAAAAAAGGACGACGCATTCTTCTCACACGGATCTGCGATGTGGACTCATGGGCTGGCCGAGGATCACAAGAATATTTTCATCAACAAAGAACAGTCCGAAAAACCCAGAAATTCATCCCAGCTCTCGCAAGAAGGCATTGATCGCGCTTTTCGGAACCAACAAAGATATTCAAAGCTGGCTTACAAATACCAAGACGCCAGAATTACCCTGTTAAGCGGGAAACACACAGGACGACTGGAAGTGCAACAAGCCAAGGCGCCATCAGGCCATGCTTTGGAGGTCACCTCAATCGAGAGAACCCTCGTTGACATTACAGTTCGGCCAGGATATTCAGGCGGCGTTCCGGCCGTGCTCAAAGCATTCCGATTAGCGCGAGATCGAATATCGGTCATCAAATTACTGGGGATATTGAAGAAGCTCGACTACACCTACCCTTACCACCAATCAATTGGCTTCTACCTCGAACGTGCTGGTTATACTGAAGCCGACCAAATCCTTGCCAAAGGAGATGGCGTAAAGTTTGACTTCTATCTTTCCCACGGCCTCAACAATCCTGCGTTCGACCCGAACTGGAGGGTCTTCTTCCCCAAAAGGCTAAAGTAAAGGCCCCGCACATTCGAGGTGCAACAACTACTCGCGAGTTAAGCAACCTTGCAAGCCGTCCCATCCCAAGGAAGCTCGTGAACGGTTCCGCAATCCGTGCAGTCAACAAAGACCGCGGGGAATACCAAAGGCGTAGCAAACTGCGAAAAAATCTTTCTCAAACTTCGTTCCACTTCCTGGCGTATCGCACCCACTGAATTAGAGTTTTCCAGTCGCGGATTCCCTCCGCTAGGCCTAAGCTCTTGTGGGCACCCAGCGCCGCGCTGAAATTCGTAACCACCCACGACGGCACCGCTTGACCAGACCCAATGCCCGGCGTCACATTTTGCGGGCAATCTCCTGTTCAAAGTCGAAGCCATGGCTGTCGTCGATTCCGTAGCCATGGCCAGCGCAGAAATCCACGCCCCTCCGTCCGGTCCGGACACTGGAGGATTCGCGATGATGTCCAGTAATGCCACTTCGTTTAGCCCCATCTCCAGCAGGCTCTCCACCTGCCTCCTCACCTTGGCAACTTTGCTAGAGGAAGATTTGGTTGATCGCAGCGCTTTGCATGAAATCCGAGGCGCATGTGGGTCCAGATAGGCGCACTTAGCCTCCAAACCGACAAGGTGACTCGTAGACGGAGGCCACATAATTCCGCCGGAGCGCGCGAGCCTCAGGGCAGCTAGCTGATAGTTCCACGAATCGTGACGCCCTCCGCCGGCTCCAATTCTCTCCTCGGAAAGGAGGGCTTCAAACGCCCCAGGATCACTCCAACTCAGCCGCCCTGCTAAAACATCTACGTCTCCGCGCAGACCGGAAACTACGCGATCTTTTCTGAGTTCTAGGATGAACCAAGAGAACGACGCTTGGAGCCCCAGTCTCCGAAAGATTCCTTCTGACAAAAAGGGCATTTGAACTAACCTTCGATAGGCTTCGCGTTCGCGTTCCTGCGTTTCTACGAGATAGGCTTTATGCATAAATGTTCAGCCAAGACTACGTTGCTTCAGATCGTGAATTTCGCAAGTCGCGCTTTGCTTGGAGCTCACGTTGCGAAAGGAGTTTCTACGAGTCCATTCGCTATCATTGTTTCCGCAGCCAGACGAGAACTGTCGACTCTTCAACTCGGATGCTCGGCAGTTCGACGACCAAATTCCGGGACGTGGCCCACGCGCCGAATTTCTTCCAAGTATCCTTGCATGTCGTCATAGTCAGTACACCAAACGATTTCGACTCCGAGCGTTCTCATTACCGGCTCAACGTGCTCCTTAGGGACGTTCCATCGAGTTCCCTCACGATCGGTTTCCGTCTCAGGTCGCACCCAAAAATGACGACGGGACTCCAGCATCGCCTCGTATTCCGCATCCGGATATCGGCGCCAATAGAATTCCCGGAGATAGCGGGTCCTATGAAACACCCGTTCGCGGAATGAGTCAAAAAGCCAGCGGCGCATGTTTAAGTCATCTAGCGAAGTGCCGATGAACAGTGCATTAAGTCTCCGAAACAAAGATTGTGGCGTGTGATTCACGAAACTCGCCGGGTTCGCAATGGTCTCGTAATACTCCGACTCCCGGAACACTAACTCAGGCAAAAGGTCATCGGTCAAATCTTGCAAGTCCGACGCTCCCAAAATGGCAGGAGCGGACCTGAAAAGATTCTCTCCGCGAGCGTCTAGAGTCCCATGAAGGTGGTAGATTGGGATTTGGTCTGGGTGATCTCCCACACTAGCGCGATCGACCATTCTGACAACCCTTTTCCCGCCAGCTCTCGCTTCACAATAGAGTTCAAGAAGTGTGTCCGCATTGACGGTTAAAACCGCGTGTATTTGGGGATTGTGCCGGGGCCTCGTACCGTCATGAATGACTAGCAAATCGCCTACTGCCTGGAGCGTTCTGTTTGTTTGGAGCGCTTTGGCTATACCAGGCCATCCGAGCCATCCAAGCTGATCCTCATATTTGCGAGGCATTTCTTCTAACTCACGTTTGCCTTTCAATCCTTTATAAAGTTCTTCGTATATCGCTGCTACCAGCTTTCGATCCGTTCCCAGGAGCTCGCGCGCCAATTCGAATTGAGAAACATATGTCGGAAGTACCTTCTTAAGGACTTCGATCTCCTCCGGGACGACTCCAGCTGCGAGCAGCACGTTTTCGGCTAGCTTCGGCCAACTTGGAATCCCGCTAGCTAAACTGACCCCGGCACCAAGGAATAGGACGAGCCCGTCTTTCTTGTATTGTTCAATGAGGCGTTCTCGGGCTGATAGCGGCCGGCCTTCGGAGTTAAGAAAAAATGCCTGCTTTAACCGACGCACGAATGCAGGATGATGTTTCACATCGTGGGCGGACGCACCCTCCGCCAGGATACGGTCGATCTGCTCTCGGCCGGGAGGCAGTTGTGCGCTTCGGATTCGCATTAGACCGTCTCGATTCTGGAGTGCAGATGACCGCTATCCATCCGCCCCGCGTGAGTTGCCAGCATTTCACTTTTCAAACGGCTTCATCTGTTCGCGAATATTAACGTATTCATCGAGCGTGAAATTAGAATGAGCAATCATATGGTCGAGAACCGGACGGATGTAGCCGTCTAACTCTGTGAAGAGCCGGGCTCTCTGCTCTGGCGCTGGAATTAGCGTTTGCAGGCGAGCGCCGATATGCATTATTCGCGTACGATAGCCCGTGTGCTCTCCAGTGATTGGGTCAGTCTTACCCGTCAACTCCATGAACCGATCTAACAGGCGTGTGTACTCGACATTGTTCTTCGCAACATATCGGGCAATGATTTTTTTGACTTCTTTGAATTGTATATATGTGCGAGGCTCAGCCAGGAATTCAAGCAGGGCTAAGGCCTGAACAAACCTCGAGGTAGGATTGTCGGTTTCCAACATTGCTGTATAAAGGGCCAGTCCGTGTTGAGCGAGGTGACCTACTTCTCCCTCCTCGTCAGGAAACTCGTCGTATTCGATCTCTTCCATGGGAAGGCCAAGCCCTCTGGTGATGATATGGCTGAATGCATCCCCCGCGATGATTCTCCCTTCGTTTCGCAGGGCATTGTACAAAAGAGCGCCGGCCATCATGTTGTTGCTGGACAGCTGGCCTGCGCGGTTGGGAAGACTGTCGATTACGTCGATGCTGCAGAGGCGGTATCGAACTAGATTTAGACAGTTTAGGTCGGCTTGTTCGGACAGCAGTCGGATAAACTCCATGTGATTCCTGAAACTCGCACCCCAGAGAGCGTTCCAGTCGAAATCATAAGGAAAGGCGATTGTCGCGTGTCGTTTGAACGTTTCTTGGTCGACTCCGGATGTCTGCGATTGAAAGCGGGCGAGGGAATCGTGTTCCTTAAGAACATTTAACATCTGGACTTTAGCGACACCAGCTGGATAAATGTACGTGTGCTTCGGAAAACCCAGAGGCGAGTCAAGAATCACTCGCGAGAGTGGCATTACAACCAGGTGCGTCTCCGGACCAAGCCATAGCCCAACCTCGCGTAGCAGATTGCCGCGAAGTGTTTCGTCTTGAGGCTTGCATCCCAACCAACAAGTGAGACAGCGTGTCACGCAGCCTTTTGCAAAATTATATGGACGATCGAAGTAATGCCCAGACATCGCCAGGCATTCCTCAATGGAATAGCGATCGCCGCAGTTCGCGCAAATGCGCTTCTTTCGAGCATCCTCCTCGCTGAACCCGCTGGCTTCTTCCAACATCACACAATCCCCTCACATCTGGCGGACTCACCTCACAACATGTCTCTGCAAAGATAGGAGTGCGCAAGTACCTAGATCGATGTATTCCAGATCATAATCCATAACGCTTACCAACCAGATGTCATCGTGACCAACCTCTAAGCGACCCTTCAAAGCGCTCCGCAGTGCACGGCCCGGTTCTCCCCCAGACTCCCCGCTGAATGCCGGTACCAACAAAATGGCTTTGAACACAGAGGAGAATTACCAACAGCTTAATTCCCCCTTCCGATCTAACACGGACGCCGGCTTTTCGAAGACGAATGGATCGATTCGGTCGGCTTGCCTTGTTGCCCACTTGATCCACGCATCGTGCTGAGGCCGCTTCTCCGCACTCCAGGACCGAGACTTTTCCATGTACGCAGATATAAACCGTCGCAGCCGCTCCGCACGTTCCCAATCGTCAACCCAGTTATTGAATTGCTCCATCTTTTTCTCTTCTTCCTGGATATCCTTCGCCAATTGCGCCCTTTCCTGCGCTCTCTTCTGTTGCTCAGCCTCACGCCGTTTGCGCTCCTCCTCCTGACGCCGCAGCGCTACGCTGGTTCGGACCAGTCCGGCTACAAAATCAGCAATAAGGTTCTCGACTCGCTGAACTTTTGCATCCCTCCACCGCGTTCGTTGTTCGTATCTCCCCCACGTTCCCGAGTGAATAGTCAGCGCCAGCTTGCCCGCGGGCTCATGTGTCACGACTTCATCGTAGTCCCAGCGATCCGTTGGATTGGGCACTCGCGGTTTCTGTGTCACGACTCTGCGGATCGGCTCCTCGATACCGAAGGAAACATGCTCTCCGTTGATCAAAACGGCAGTGCGGCCTTGCTCCGATACTTCCACGCTGAATCCCTGTCTCTCCAAAACGGCCACGACTCGCGTCATTACCTGCAGCGCACGGTCCAGCGTTCCCTCGCTCACCTTAACGTCGAGGCCCCCTGGCTCTCGCGGCAGCAGAATGCCGTTTTCATCCTTGCGGCTGTGACTCCGGAGCCGGCTCGCAGTGCCTCGGATCAGAGGATGTGGGCGAGCGGTGGGATCGATTGGCAGCGGAGTGAGCGCACCAGAAGAGAGAAGATGATTTATTGCCACGATTTCGGCATCATTTTGATCGGAGCCAGGTGGTTCTTTCTGGACTACGGGAGACCGATAGATCACAGGAACCTTGTCGAGCTTTGCTAGCGGAGGCTTATTCACGCCTTGATGTCCGTGAGCACGCTTTGCCCAGTGCCCCCGCCCTGGAACCGGCACGGACAATTTCCGGCACGTCTTTCCGAGCGCGACGGCGGATACGCCGTACTCCTCGGCTACCTTCAACAGAGGTTGTTCCCACACTTTGTGATAGAGCTCTTCCCGATCGTATGGCTGCAGCACCGTGTCCTCCCAGTTGGTGTGATATATCTTCTGGTCCGTCTCCGTTTGCCAGCAACTGTGTTATGCCCGGCTAGGTTGTCGGTGACGGCTGGCGTTTGGCCTGGCGTCTAAATGGATTCCGAGCCGCAACAGGGCGTCGGTCTTGGCCTTCAGATGCTCTTTCATTCGTGGTGTCCCCAACAGCCTGTGCACCCTCTCGGCAGGACAAGCATTGTGCTTCCGAAACATTTGGAGCAACTCAACGGTCACATCTGGCTCACACTCAAGAAGCGTTCGTCGAAGGGAATTTATTTCGTACGCGTCGTTGGAATTCCAGGTCGCACCGTGGGCAAGTAGCTCACGCACGCAGTCAAGAGCTCGCCAAATGTCATATTTTGATTTCAGCCGTTTACTGCCATACGTGTCGAGCCGCGCGAAGCCCAGGTGCCGCAAAGCGGTGTCGAGCGCCGAAGACGCGCCATTGGGTTTGTCGTTTGGATTTGCGCCGATCTGCAACAAATATTCCAATGTCTCTTTCCGTTCCCAAAGCGCGGCAGAGTCAAGAAGTTCGGAAAGATTGTCTCTGTTGGCATCCGGTTTCAACTTCTTCAACACGTCAAGGTTTTCTGAACGGGACGCTTCTTCCAGCGCTGAGGTGTAGCAGTCCGGATCTTCTGTATATTCCTTCTGCAGGCACGGACCACGGGAACGCGGATCGCCTCCAGCCCACATGAGCAGACTGACCCATTTCATGTCTCCTTCACCGCAGAAATGACGTAGAGCGCAATCCACCTGTTCCTGCAATTTCGATGCGAGTTCCGGATGTGTCTGTTTGTAGTCGAGAAAAGGCCGGAGGGCGGTGCGGACTCTGGCGCCAAACGCCTCCGCGAAGGGCCTGCCCTCCAGGGGATCAGCACCGTGGTCAATAAAGAAGCTAATCAGTGTCGGTTCCCAAGTCAGCAGAACGTCTGCAAGCCGAACAGCCTTAATATCGGCACCGTTGGCAAGAAGCAATTCGACGAGATCTATCCTGCGTAATGACACTGCATCGCCCAACGCGGCATCTTTCGCCGACTGGCTAGTCTCTTGTTTCGCAATCAACTCAACCAAGCTATGGAATCCGGCTTCGACGGCGATTTCAAGGAGGCTCCTCTGCCTGCCGCGTCTTATCGCCTGGGAGATATCGAGGGACTTGCCCTCTGCGATCCACTTTTCGATCCCGTATAGCCTTCCGGCTCGGCACAGCCCTATAAGCTCTTTCGCTTGGTTTGCGACGATATGCTTATTTGCGTCGATCATTCCTAGTATCCCGTTGAGGGGCAGTAAATGTTTCTGCCATCATCATAGTGCCGTGTTGGCGAGATGTTGATGGCCAGTGACCGTTGCGGTGACTGAATGTATGGATCGAAGACGAACCCTGCTCGTTGGCGTAAATCTCTGAATGGCTCAAAGAACTTCTGAAAGCAATCCAGAAAGACATACTCCTTTGGTTAGCTTGCCTCCCAGACCGCAGTACGCGCAAACCCTCGACTTGCCCATTGGAGATTTCGGCCTTTTTATTATGTCGGTTCCGCGGTTGTCTCACAAAGGTATTCACGGGCCCAACCGTCTGCGTACGCCCGCAACACAAGGACGAGTACGCTCGCGTGCCCGCTGATTTTTTTCGGATAACTGGCGTATCTTGGGAATAGATGACCCAGAAAGAACAACCGGAACACTTTTCCATGCCGTTGGCGCCAAGCATTGCGCTCGGCGAAATCGCGGTCGCCCATCCGGACGTCATCCGAGACCTCCGAGAGCTTGATCCACTGGAAACCGCTGCGATGTTCTCCAGTCTCCTGACCATTCCGGGGCTGCAATCCAATTGCATCCGAATCGAGGCCCTTGTTCACATGGCGTTAGCCTATGGCGAAGGCCGGGCAACTCCCACAAACGAGTTCGTGGAGCAAAGTTTTAAGCGCTTGGGAGACGGTCACTGCGGAATGATGGAGGACCCGTCTAAAGACGAATTCGTAACTCTGGCCAGCACCCCGAGTGGTAACTTTCGAATCTTTGAGGGCATATGGCAAGGTGCCAGTTTTCACTTGGAGAGAATCCTCGACGTCGTGGAAAGTATGCCAGATAAAGAGCCCTTTACTTGTCTTCGGAGCTCGATCCAAGCATTGCTCACGTTATCGGAGGCCGTAGCGGAAAGGGCGGGTTTGCGCGAGCACATTCTTGGGCAGGGAGTTCCTCTCGCAGCGCTGCCTTCGGACGTAGTAAGAAATATGTCGATCGCCCGCGGATTCATCGAGTTCACCGATGACGAACTCGCCCGGATCGGGATTGCCCGGGCTTCACTATCGGAATTTATCTTCGACCCAATTCATCGTTCCGAATTGCAATCACAATTTGTGGGGCACACCGGCCTCGAGCGTCGACCGATTATGACGAAGGAAGGAAAGGTTTATCTTCTGCTGCCTACGGTGGTTGGGCCGGCCATTGCCCGGTTCGTCATCGAGTTCGTTTTATCGATGGGACTCGCAAGAACCTTTGAACGGGCGCTGGCTGAATCCTATGCTCATCTATTCTCCGAAACGCGCATTCTTGGTAAGCGCCTGCCCGACTCCTTCGAATTCCAACGGATAGAGGGCGGACGGATCGCTAATGCAATGATCGAAATCGACCCTGGCCGATTCCTTCATCTCTTCTTCTTCGTGGATGGCACCGACGAGTTTCTGACCGAAGGATTCAACGGTACCAACGCGGAGCCAAGCGTCTTGTCTTCCGCCCTCGACTCCAGCCTACAACAGGCCTCGGCAATGGCCGGAAAGAGTCCGGGGTTCCTGGGGGGCATCACGATGCTTGTCACCTGCGGGTATGGCCGCGCCGTGACAGCTACACTGACACGCGAACTTCCGACCAACTGGCGACTCGAATCCCTCGCCGCCTACGATCTAACCACCCTGAATTGGCTACCGGAATTTGATGGACTCGCCCTCTGGCGACTGCTCGACTCGCGAGACGCTGTTGAGGCTCAAGGGCCCAAATTCCTGAACGTGAACGGACTCCTCAACCTGGTGGCATGGTCGAGGCAGTTGGGCGGGCACCTGGTCCCACACGGTTCCTTGCCAAAGGAATTCGCAGACCCGGATGCCGGGGGACTCATCGTTATTCCTCAAGACGCGCTCCGTGGGCTTCGGCACGGCGTCGCCTTGGCATGGGCTTCCCGGCGCGTACTCAATCCCGAGGGGAGATGGGTAAAAGTAAGAAAATTGGATCGGTCCGAGTTTGAGGAAGACAATGCGGCTCCCCTCTACGGAAGCGAGGAAGACGTCCACGCGGGGAAGCTGCGCGCCGTGTATGTTGCTCCTCGGCGGTCCTGGTGGATCGAGATCGCCGCACCCGACGACGCCCCAAGGGACCAGGTCTATCAACATTGGATGATGCTCTGCATTTGGCTGAGGAGGGCTGCGCCTGTTCTCGACCGAGCGTATCTCCAATTGCCGACGGTCCCTGTATCGATCACGGTTCGCTTTGCCGAAATCGTCGGTGTTACGCACGAGTTGCTAAGTCCGGCAGACGCCGCGAAGGTTCGGTCCCTGTTTAGGATTTCTGCGCAAACGGGACTTTCAAACCTTGCCATCGACATTGGTCAAGGCTTCGCGGACGGCTTCGCCCAACCGGAAAACATTGCGGAGAAGGCGATCGTCGAAGCCCTCGTCTCGGGTGTCGCAAAGATGGCGGGGGAGAGCGAAGATATCAGCAAACAAGAACAGCTCGTAACCGAGATCTGCCCAAACTCGGAGGCGAGATGGATACACAGATTCCAGGCGCATTTCTTCCGAGACCACGCTCGATCCGAACTGAGTGATACCACCCCGGTGCTTATAGATCCAGGGGATGACGCCATGAGTCGCATCGGTTTGGGTTGGAAGGCTCGATCCCGCAAGGGCGGCTCGGAACTCACCGGAGTATCCGAGTGCACTTCGTATCTGAATGAGGTGGTCCGAATCGTTCTCAACGACCTTTCGAATTCGCTTCATTCCTTGGATCGCCGGCTTTTTGCCGAACAGCTGCTCCGCAACCACGAGTCAGCCGTGCACGACCGCGATGTTTGGAAACGCACGGCGCAGTCCAATCTTGCGTTGCATGACGACAACAAAGCCGCAGTTGGCACCATGGTCGAACACAACGCTCGACTGAACGCTTGTTTTGTTGCGTCTAGGATTGTATTGGAAGCAGCTATCTGCGAGTGCCCGTTGGTCGGCGGACGAACTCCTGGGACTCTCGACCTCTCTCGAGCGTTGGCCCAGGCGATGCGGCTCTACTACCTCGGCGGTTGGTCCGATGCCATTCACTGGGGTGCGATGGAACCACGGCTCAGGATTACGCCCCTCGGGGACATCCACGCAAATCACGATTTCATCGACAATATCTATCAAGCCTTTGGCCGCGTAATCGGCGAACAGGAGGTCAAGCACGCCGTTGATTCCTATGCAAAGATTTATGAGGCCGCGACTGTTTTACCCACTGTGGCCGGACTACTTGAGAATGAGTTCCTCGATGCTTGGGAGGCGGAATACGGAGCCTCACTCGATGGCATGCGTGCCTTCTTAGACAAGCTGGAAGACCTGTGCGGAAAACCACCTAGTGTTCTTATAGAGGTGCCTCGTTCACTCCTGAACTCAACTCTTGCCGATGCGGCCCGAATCCCCGTTGAGAAAGCTCGCGCTACGGTGGACACGCTTACGTTGGTGCCGCGACCAGCTTGGAGGACAGTTGGCGAACCGTTTTCGAACAAGGACTGGTTTCCCTGGCGTTTTCGGCGGAGACTCTCCGTTCTGCGCCGCCCGTTCATCCAAGTGAATGAAGGAGCTGATCCGCCCATACTAGTTACGCCAGGATTAGTTCGGGACGCGCTCTTCGTCATGGCCCGCTCGTTTCACGAGGGCGGAATTCCCCCTTTCCAGGCACGATCGCTTGAGATGGTCCGATGGATCGGGCATGCGAATCGCGTGCAGCGCTCTGAGTTCAACTTGTCCGTAGCTGACCGAATGCGAGAACTTGGATGGGAGGTGAAATCCGAGGTCAGGTTGACGAAGCTCCTTGGCCGCTCCCTGGATCGCGATTATGGCGACATCGATGTTCTCGCCTGGAAACCAGCGTCGGGCCAAGTATTCGTCATGGAATGCAAGAGCCTGCAATTCCACAAGACTCTCGGGGAAGTTGCAGAGCAACTCTCCGACTTCCGCGGGGAAACCGGATCGGATGGCAAGCCGGACCATCTGATGCGACACTTGGAGCGGCTACGAGTCCTCGACTCTCATGCACCGCAGATTTCAAATTCACTTAGGCTTCAAGCGCCGATTCAAATGACCGGACATCTTGTGTTTAAAAACCCCGTACCGATGCAGTTTGCTTGGGACAAGATGGCCAGCAAGATAAGACTCTCTTTGTTTGACGAGTTGGACAAGCTTTAGGCTTAACGCGACGCAATTGGCCTGCGAGCTACAGAGGCTGGCTCGGTGACGCGAGTTATTGGTTAAAATCGCTCTGATCTGAGCTGGTATCCGCACAGAACTAATTCGAAACACACAACTTTAAGTGCCAGCCTGCGAACCCGTTACCACTTGTATGATTGCTGCGGGGCACAAGGCAGGCTAAATGACGCTTTCACCGATACCCGGCGAACTCAAGAAACGACTGTGGAAACATCAGGTTCTAGCAATCCAATTTGCTCTCCAAAGACTGCGATCTCCTGGACAACCCAATACGGCATTATTGCGGATGCCCACCGCAACCGGAAAAACAGGGGTAATCGCAGTTCTTTCGATTGCCATACCTCCAACCAAATGGACACTGGTGCTCACGCCGTGGACAAATCTTTGCGATCAGATGATTGACGACCTGAGTAAGCTATTTTGGAGAGCGCGCGGTTGGATTCCTCAGACAATTCCGGCAGTGGAACGGCTCTATCCTCGCACTTTGACTGACATCCTAGATAAGAAGGACACAAACCTGGTGGTGGTTGCTACATTCACCGCCCTGGTAGCTATCTATAAAAAGCAGCGGCCAAAGTACGACGAACTATCGAAGCGCCTATCCCAAGTGTTTGTGGATGAAGGCCACTACGAGCCTGCGGTCGAATGGGGGCAAGCTGTCAAGGAACTTCACAAGCCGACCGTTCTACTTACAGCGACGCCCTATCGAAATGATCTCAAACTCTTTCGGGTAGACAAGAAGGATGTTCTCCACTACACGCACAAAGCAGCAGAAGATGAAAAGGTCGTTCGTAAAGTCGACTTTCTAGCTATGGGCCATGAAGAACCACCGCATCGAAAGCTCACAACTTGGTGTGAAGAGTTCGCTAAGTTGTGGAAGAGTCGAAGGAAAACACTACATGAGGATGCACGAGCAATCGTTTGCTGCGCGAAGATGGAGACCGTTAAGCGCGTAACAGAGCTCTTAAGAGACAAAGACATTGATGCGATCGGCGTGCATGAGGGATTTGCGGGGAAGAACGTTAAATGGCTCAGGCAAACGATTCCAGATTCCAGAGTGTCAGCCTTCGAGGTATGGGTCCACCAAAATAAGCTAACTGAGGGCCTCGATGACAGCCGTTTCTGCATGCTAGCAATTCTAAATCGCATTCGCAATGACCGTAAGCTGATTCAACAGATTGGTCGAGTCCTTCGGACCGACTCTAAATGGAGTGGCAAGGCACTTGTCTTGTATTCCAAAGATTTGACCGTACAGAAGTCTTGGAACAACTATAAGGAGTTTGAAGTTCAGCCTGATTTCGTAGATCCCGAGAGATATCGCGCACTTCTGCAACAGGTTCTCATGCAGCAACCGGAGATGGAGTATTTCGGAGGACGCTTTCGCAAGAGATTTGACGTCAACAGCCCAGGTCTACCTGAGCAGATTCTCCTGAATTCTAGCTCAGTTGTAAGGCGTGTGAAGCAGACCTTCCGCTGGGATGAGTTCGCCTCCTTCACCTCGGATTTCTTGCTACTGGAAGACTGTATCCTCCTCGGTCCGGATGGAGCCCCGGTCAGTGGCTCAAGTGTTTCGAAACTCTGGGTCTATGCGATTTTCGGAAACGCGCCATTGCTAATCGAACATTCCCACTACGAAATCCGTCTCGGAGCGTTCGCAGCCGCTCTCCACGGGGACCTGATCTTCATCACCGACACGGAGGGACAATATCCAAGCCAATATCTTTCAGAACATACAAGAAAAATTGACCCTGATGAACTTGGACGAATTTTCGGCAAGAGAACTATACCGAAGGAAGTTTCACTGACGAATCCGTGGCCCACGGGTCCGACTGTACGAAGATCCCTGATCTATGCGGATAATCTCTCGGACACGCCCGCACAGCTTACTGACGGTGTTCTTGTCTGCGGAAGCGCGCGTGCCACCGTACTCCCAGAGAAAAGTTATTCACTCGCTCGACGACAGTATTTGGGGTTTCAGCGAGGGCGAATTTCTGAGCAACTTCGAAGCACCGAGCGGTCGGCATTTAGTTTGCACGAATTCGTCGATTGGACAAAAGAACTGGCTGAGTTCGTGACGGCAACGGATAGAAAGCCGCCTGAGTTCTTTAAGCGCTACCAGTCAACCTTACCTTCTCCCTCCCCTGTGGTCCCGCGCTATCTCATCCTTAATCTGTTTGAGGGAGACCTCGAGCTTGAGGATGAGGCGGGAGATCAAATTGAACTGGTCGACTCCATTGTCGAACTTATTCCGGCAGCAGATTCACCAAAGGGATTTGCCAATTTCGACTTCTCTCTTCGATATTGTGAACCAGGTTCTGGGGACAAATCACAAAAGACAGTCGAAGGCACACTTTCATATGAGCCTGCCAGTGCCCAGTTTCGGCTCCGTGGTCCCGATCTAAACACAAAGATCATCGTCAGTGACGGTGGCAAGGAGGAAGGGATCGGTCTTGGGAAGTATCTCAACAACAACGACGAAGCTTTCGCAGTTGCTATGAAAGAGCCGGATATATTCTATACATCGCAGGCCTTCTATAAGATTGACTACACATATGCGGAGTCACGTCTCGCAACCATACTTACTCCACGGAGAGACCTGAAAGAGGCAACGTCCGAAAAAGGAAGGACAGGCAAACGAAAAACTCATTGGGATGACCACAGTATCTTTCAGGTCATCGATTCGCAAGCTGCTTCGGGCCTAATGAATAACGAATTCCCAGACACTGAATTCATGTTTTGTGATGATCTTGGGACAGAGGTGGCGGATTTTGTAGCCGCCGATTTTGCAAAACACAAGATTGCCTTCATCCACGCGAAGCATGGCAAGAAACATAAGGTCTCAGCCTCGGCGCTGCACGAAGCAGTGTCCCAAGCCATCAAGAATCTCAGTGTGCTGTCGCGCACGGGAGCAAAGCCCAGACACTTGAGTCGCTGGAATCGAGACTCGAAGTGGTCAAGGACAAGGATTCACCGCTGGCGCAGGGGTTCTCACTCGCTTCCGGAACGAGAAGCACTCTGGAATAGAATTCGAACTGAAATCCTGGATGACCCCGCAGGGCAGCGTGAGGTCTGGCTGGTTCTTGGACAGACGCTGGAAAAAGCGTCTTTCTTGGAACAACTCAAGGAGGTAAGCAAGCGGACCGCAGTTACAGGTCAGGTTGGGGATTCCGATGAAGTCGATCAGCATTCCCCTGTGATGCCGATCAATGTTCCGGGATGATCCAATCAGTCCTCGGAGCGAAGCGACGCTGGTTTTTGCAGTTTGTTGAAAGTGATCGCGATCGTCAAGCTTGTTGTTGTTGGAGCTGTGGGAAAGTGGAAATCGCTCCTGCGATTTCCAAGGGCGCTTTTCGCCCGTCTTTTCCACAGCTTTTGGCCCGCCGATTCATTCACTTTTCCTCCTTCTCTCCTTTCTTCTTACGCATGGAGTCCCCGCGCATCTCGATGCGATGCGCGTTGTGCACCAGCCGGTCGAGGATTCCGTCGGCCAGTGTAGGGTCTCCGATCTGTTCGTGCCAGCGAGACACCGGCAACTGCGAAGTCAGGATCATCGAGCGCGTCTGGTAGCGATCTTCGGCGATCTCCCAGACGTCTCTTCTCTCCGCTTCCGACATCGGAGTCATGGCCCAGTCATCGATAACCAGGACATCGATGCGGTTGAACTGCTTCAGCAGTTGCCGCAGACTGCCATCGGCGCGTGCCATACTCAGGTCCCGGAACAGCGCCGCGGCTCTCGTGTAGTAGACCCGATAGCCATCCCGGCAAGCTTTCTGCGCCAGTGCCGAAGCCACATAACTTTTGCCCACGCCGGTGGGACCCAGCACGAAGATGTGTTCGTGGTTGGCCACCCAGCTAGACTCTTGGGCCAACGCACGAATCACGCTTCGATTCAGTCCTCGCTCGGCACGATAGTCGATGTTCTCGACGCAGGCAGTTCCCCGTAAGCGAGCAGCAAGGACTCGCCTGGTGAGGGCCTGGTTCTGACGCCAGTTCCACTGCTGATCGACGAGGAGCGCCAGACGGTCGAGGAAGCTCAACCCCCGCGTCGCTTCGTCCTGTTCCTGATGCTCCAGTGCTTCGATTATTCCTTGGAGCTTGAGAGCATGAAGTTTTTCTTTCATCGGTTGTTGCAACATGATCGTCTCTCCTTTTACTCGAAGTACTCAGCGCCACGAATGTTGTCATGCGATGGCGGAAGGGGTAGCGGTGGCGGTTCTGGGAGTGGTTGCTGATCGAGCGAGTTCTTCAGGATCGATTTCACGCTCTGGTAGCGGCAAGCACCGGTTCGTATGGCTCGATCGGCAGCCGCTTCCATCCTGGCCGGGGAATACTCCTCGGCCAGTCGGATGATCCCGAGGCAGGATCGATAGCCCATCTCTGGATGCGGTTTCTCGGCAAGGATCCGTTCAAACAACTTGGCCGTGTGCGGTCCGATCTGTTCGGCCCAGTTCACCATGCGTGAGGGAGTCCACTCGAGATGTGCTTGGTGACTCTTCGGCCGGTGTTCTCTGTGCGTGAACACCTGTTCTCGTCCAGGACCACGGACGTGCGAGGCTACCCGCTGTCCCTTGTGAAAGATCTCGATGGTGGTCGGTGTCGCTCGAACTTCCACGCGTTCTTGCACCAGCGTGTAGGGCACGCTGTAGAGGTTGGCGTCGAAGGCGATGTGGTAGTCGATGTTGACTCGCGCGTAGGACCACTGGCTCATGTCGAACGGCTCGGCGGGCAACGCTCGCAAAGCGTTGCGTTCGACCGCTGCGAACACACTGGCACGCGATCCTTCGCGCTTCCGGAATGGTCGCTGGTTCAGCCGCTCGAGCAGTTCGCGAATCGCATGGTTCAGCTCCGCCAACCGAAAAAACTTCTGGTGGCGTAGGGCGGCAAGGATCCAGCGTTCGACAACTTGCACGCCGACTTCGACCTTGGCCTTGTCTTTCGGATGATGAGGGCGCGCCGGCACAACTCCCACCTCGTAGTGCATCGCAAACTCTTGGTAGGTGGGGTTGAGATCCGGATCGTAGCGGCACGCGCGACTCACTCCAGTGCGCAGGTTATCGGGGACCAGGAGTCTGGGCACGCCCGAAAAGTATTCAAAGGCATGAATGTGAGCGCTGATCCAAGCGTTCAACTGCTGGTCCCGGGTGGCTTCGGCATAAGTGTAGGAACTCGCGCCCAACACCATCACGAACAGCGACGCTGGCCAGACTTCGCCGGTAACCGGATCGTGCACCGGAATCGTGGCACCGGCCCAGTCGACGAAGCCCTTCTCGCCAGGCTTGTGTACCTGGCGAAGAACTACATCCTGCTTCCTGCGCCAACGTTGGTAGAGTTCGCAGAAGCGACTGTAGCCGTATCCTTCCGGATGCACCTGCCGGTACTCTTCCCAAGCCAACTGCAACGTCAGATGGCGATGCTGCTGCAACTGAGAATGCAAGGCGGGAAAATCCGGGAGGACTTGTTCGGGGAGTCGTTTTACTACCTGCCGCTCTCCGAACAAGGCCTGCTCGACACGCTGCTCGTCCCACTCCTCTCCAAGCGGCCACACCATACCAGCTGCGGCGGCTCGGTTGAGGTAATCATGAACGGTGCTCTGGCTAATCGAACAAGCACGGGCAATGGCCCGCTGCCCCAGCCCGAGCTCGAAGCGAAGGCGGAGGACTTCTCTAATTTTACGCATGGACAATCTCCTGGTTGGCACGCTGTCTCCCGTAACTCAAATAGGAGAAACAGCTTGCCTACTGTGATGTCCAGCGTCACCTCGCCCTGTGGAAAACATTCCGGGGCATCGCGATCACCGTTCCGACGATCGTGATCAACTGATCGGGATCAGCCCGGAACGAGTGATCGGCATCATCCCGGAATCATGATCGCCATCATCCCGGAACCCCTGATCGGCATCCCCGGAACACTGATCGGCATCGTCCGGAATCCCCAAGGTCGTCCATTTGCTCTCTAGTCTCTTGGCGCATTGCACCCAGGTTGCAGTCCGCTTGAAAATCTTTTGCAACTAAACTTGCGGGGACGCGACTGTCGCCCGCTTTCGTCAAAGAGACTAGCTCTCAATAGGCTTGTACAATGCGCCTCTAATTCCCACATGATCTATTTTGCCCATCACCGAGAATGATCGTATTCTACCGATTAAGGTGTCACAAATGAAAACAGACCCTGGCCTGTTGAGCGTCAAACGCGTCATTATCCATGAGGTCCCTCAACACAGCTCGAAAACCGAAGGTCAAAAGCCAACCCTCAGCGACATCGAGAGCCCGCTAACCACGGAAATTAAGGGAATGCTTAGGGTCCGTATTATTGAAGCCGTCGGCTCAGAAACACATGGGTTTGACATCGATTGGGATCCTGCGTCTACTTCCCCCGTGCCGGGCCTCGTGAAAACCTATCTTGCCGATCCCTCAAAGACGGATTTTGTTTTGATGTCACAACAGATGGCAAATCATCTTTATTCTAGCCAACCGCCGATAAGCCCAGCGGGATTGCTAATTGTTGTTGAGTGCACACTCGATCCCCTCTTTGCAATCGTCATCATAAAAATCGAGAAGGAAGAAGGAGCGCGGATAATTAGGCAAGACGCTTCTGGAGGCAAAAAAGACTTTCGACATACGTCATTACAAAGATTTGATTCTGACTCCAAGAACAAAAGTCTTCAAGCTCGCGCTCTTTGTCGGCGACAAGGACAATGGCGAGGCTCGTGCCTGCGACAATCAGCGGGCCTACACAAGCTACAAGGAATTGGCGGATTTCTTCTTACAGCGATTCTTAGGCTGCAGGATGGCGGAAATTCCCAGCATTTCAACAAAGAAGTTCTATGAGCACACGTCGCAATTCCTAAGTGCGCATTTCCGAAGCGATCCTGAAAAATACTCGCAGTTATACAATCACTTGGTCTCAGAACTAACGTCACAAAAAACGTCCTTGAGCCCTAGGAAGTTTGCCGAGCACTTCATTCCGGCCAAACATCGCAAACTCTACGTGGATTTTCTCAAGGAACAAGGAATGAGCTTAGGCAATATCGATAAAGACCTAGATCTGCTGCAAGCCCGCCTAAAAAAGACCGTTTACGATTTTGCATCGGGTGCTGCGCTAATTGTCCCGAGCAAAGAAGTCGAGGAGCGCATAACAATGGAGAACCAGGACGACGGCGGAGTACGGGTTCAGTTCGTCGATAGACTTAGGGACGTGCACGGCAGAGGCTAGCAATGGACCTTCAAAAGGTTCGGCATCTATGGAATAAGGAGCGCCCATCGTATGTGCGTTACATTGAATTTCTAGAAGGTACTGTCAGGCAGCACCTGAAAAAAGCTGGAATTTATGCGGATGTCCATGGTCGAGCAAAAGAACTAGACAGCCTGATCAAAAAACTACTCGTAAAAAAGCATCTGAAGTACGAGACCTTAAATGACAGGGCCGGTTTGCGTGCTGTTGTTCGCTTTCGAAGTGAAATCGAGCTAGTCAAAAAAACCGTTGAAGATGTGTTCGACGTGACGGAAATAGATGATAAGACGGCGTCTCTCCAAGTGAACGAATTCGGCTATCAGGGTTTGCACATGCAGATCCGGCTTCGTACTTCAGCAGCGTGCTCAGAAGATTGGACGAAGTACGAAGCCGAACTTCAGGTCAAGACAAAGGCGCAAAGCCTTTGGTCGGAGCTCAACCATGAATTGGCGTATAAAACCAATATTGCCTTGCCGTCCGAAGTTCGCCGTCGTTTGTTCAGTCTAGCCGCATTGTTAGAAACGGTTGACCGGGAGTTTGAAGCCGTGAACGATCAGATTAATATGCTTCCGAATTCCGGGCCTTTGCGGATACTTGCTGCTATCGAGCGGCAATTCTTCAAGATCAACCCGGTTCTGTATTCCAAGGAACTGTCGATAGCTGTGATCGAGGTTTTGAGACCTCTATATCCGGCCAATGACGCATTATTTGCGCCCCACTTCGAGAGCTTCTACGAACAAAAATGCAAGAAGCTTGAAATCGTATTCGCTGAATCTCTTGGCAGGAGCGTCTTTCTATCGCAGCCAGAAGTCCTGATGGTTTTTGATTTGCTCGACAAAGACAAGGGTGCTCTGGCCGAACGATGGAATAAAGAGTTTCCCGCTGGTGAGCTAGAGGAACTGGCCGGGATCTGGGGAACGCCCCTACACTAGCAATCTTGGTTCATGGTCGGCAGTCAATTCGGTACCCTGGGCAAAGATTACATCGTTATCTCCAGGCCGTAAATGGGGCGTGTTCAAAAAATCTGAGTAATCAGCCCTGCTAATTCGTTGACCTTCTGTGTATGGACCGTGGTGGGAATATGAACGGGTTTCTAGGAAATGAATGTGGACTGCTACAGAATTCGTGGACTTTTTCCAACCCACAACCCAACCCACAGATTACGATGTCTTGTACGACTTCCGCGTGTTTTGGCAGTCCCCGCGGTCTTGTAAGTTGTTGTAAAACCTATCCACGCTACCCTGATAAGGGCGAGGTCGGTGGTTCAAGTCCACCCAGGCCCACCATTTTTCCCAGGTTACTGGGCGTTGTCCCAAAAAACCTCAACCCACAATCCAACACACTGCTCACTGCTCCATTTGCGTACACACTCCCAGCGTCGTTAGACATTCCCAGTGCAACGCCAGACTGCGGTCAGATCGCCGGTTGTGAGCTTGTAGGTCCCGCTGGGGTTTGCAGGTAACCTTCGCTCCCTGCTTCCTTTATCGCCTGGCAACTAATCGCAAGCGCCTGCGCGGAATTGTTCTTCACGCCATGCACCAAACGAGTGAAATTGTGGTTGAGCTAAAGGCCTCATAGTTCGGGGTGCGGCTCGAGTGTATACGGAACATGCGTCGTCTTCGCAAAGATCCTCCGTTTGCGAGTGGGTTTGCTATTTGTTCCGAGCGGCCTCTTGCTCTTTTGTCGCTTTCTTTGGATGGTCTCCTGCGCCCTGCTTGATGGAGCGATTCGGCCGAGCAATTCTCGCTCGTATGCGATGTGAGCGCGCAGACGATGGACGACGTCCATCCCTGGCAGAATCATCGCCATGGTCCGGTCTGCAGTGGCATATTTTAGTTCTTCGTGGAAACTCTTGACGGCCCAAATGAGCTGTTCGTGCTCTGCATCGATTCGTTCGCGTTCCTGCTCTTGCAGAGAATCATGGTAGATGGAATCGATCGTAAAACGTTCAGCGTGGCAATGCTTTTCAATGCTCACAAAACCTCGATCGAGTGACCGAAGTCCCTTGAGGCCCTTCAAGTGCCCCGCAAAGGCGTTCTTTGAAGCCAGCTCAAGCATTTTCTCGATCGTGTGCGCGAGACGAAGAAAGTTCTCATGTTCCTTTTGGAGGTGTTGAATACGATCGTTCCGCGCCATGCCTACCCCCTTTTCCGTAAGGACTCTAATCGTCAAATCGGCCAAACATCGCGGCCCTTCTTGCCATGATTTCAAGCAGCGGCGCTTTTTGTGGCTACCGCCTGGGGCAATTGTCTCGTGTTGATCGCGCGATAGGTCTTCACGATTTCTTCACTCGAAAGCTCAGGCGTCTTTCCCAGGCTTGGCGCTTCCGCTCGCAGCAGTACGTCGTCCATGGATATCACTCCGACGAGCGCACCTTCCTTGGTGATAACGGGCAGACGGCGCACGTGCCCTTCTCGCATAGCGCGCAGCGCCGCATGGATGTCGTCCTCTGGTAAGCAGGAATACACCTTTGAAGTCATCACCTCGGCTACCGTTACTTCGCCGGAGGCCCGGCCCCGCGTTCCAAGAGCCACACAAATATCGCGGTCGGTAATGATGCCCACTACTTTTTTCTCGCTCCCTACAACAGGCAGGAAACCGCAGTTCCCCGTCCACATTAGTTCTGTCGCCGAACCGAGATTGGTCTCCGGATGGCAGTGATATGGCGTTCCCATCATGACATCTACAACTTTCATGGTTTTGCTCCCTTCCTTGAAACTTTCCCCGATTTACTACTCGGGGTCACAGGCACTCGAATCACTTCCACCGAACACGGTGAGTGCATCGCGACGTGTTCCGATACACTTCCCATGGTCAAGCGGTCAAATCCGCGACGGCCATGCGAGCCAAGAACCACGAGTTGCGCTTGCCATTGCTCCGCCTCCTTGACAATTTCTCGGGCGTCGCTGTCTCTTGGAAGTGGTGTTTCCGCTGTGGCTGTTAGGCCAGCTTTTGAGAGCATCTCGGCGCCGGCAACCGCATAGCGCTTCGCATCGTCGAGCGCGGCCGCGTTCAGTTCCTCGATCTCCCTCAATTCAAAGTACGGGAATTCACCAAGCGGCATGAACGGTTCGGGAATCGAGATCACCTTGGCCACGCTTCCTTTCGGCCATGGGCGGCTTGCCAATGAATGAATCGCCGCCACCGAATACTCCGATCCATCCGCAGCCACCAGTATTCTCATCTCGCGAGATAGTCCTTGTTTGTTATCTTGCGCGGTTGGCCGCACGATTTCCACCGAGCAAGGCGCGTGTCTCAGAACGGACCGAGCAGTACTGCCGAGGAAGAGTCGCATCAGCGCTCCGGCGTCATTCGAGCCGACCATTATCAGGTCCGCTCCCCCAGGAAGCTGCGACTTGGGAGACGACCCGCCGGGGCATACCGACGACCACGTCTGTCTCTGTCTTCCAACCGGCTTCGCTCAATCTCGCGGCGGCGGATTTGAGCTGAACTGCGGCAGCTTCCTTGGCCCGTTTCAGTGAAATTGGCGCCTTCGCAAAGGGAAAAGGATCTAGAACATGTAACACCAGAAAGGCTGCCGCGGCGGGCCAAGGCCGGGAAGCAGCCTCATTCACGATCTCCCTGGATTGCGCGGTTATGTTTAATGCGATCAGGACTTTCATTCCAGCCCCTCCTGCCGGACGCATCTTTGTCCCGGTTCTTTCTATGCCTAACTATCTAAACTCAAGAGTTCGGCTAGGACAGTGATTTGGCACATGCGGCGATGTGACAGTGCGCACAGCCAATCGGAATCTACGGGGCAAAAAGAGAATGAATGGCACGCCACCTGAGACGAGGAATCGCGCGACCGTACACTTTTACCTTGTTTCGAAGACACTTTCCTGCGGTTCGGACCACCAGCCAGGGAGCAAAGCAACCTGAGAGCGTGATAGTATTCTGCCAGAAAGAAACATCGGCCTTGACTCACAAACAAATTGCGGCAAGAAGCGGAATGGATTTCATCTTTGCGCTCAAGATGATTTTGGTATGTGCCGCGTTCGCGGCCACTCTGAGCATCAGCCGTGGGCAGGCAAACGCCGATCAAAAACAACCTGCCAGGAAACGCAACTTGTTATCGGGCAAAGAGACGTTCCTAAAATACTGCGCTTCTTGCCACGGAGCGGATGCCAAGGGAGATGGTCCAGCGGCCGTCGCACTCAATCCTCCGCCCTCGGATCTGACGACTCTGGCCAAGCGACACCGCGATGAGTTTCCTTCGGGCTATGTGGGAGCGCTATTGAAGTTCGGCAGGAATCTCGTTGCCCACGGCTCGGACGACATGCCCGTGTGGGGATCGCGTTTTAGGGATCTCGATCCGATCAAAGATCCTACGGGACAGCAACACGTGGACGAAGTCGTAGCTTACATCGAATCTATTCAGACGAAATAGAGCCAAGCAAACCCTGGGAAGTTTTTGTCGATCGGGAGGCAAGTGTTTGGTGCTTCAAAATTCGACGTTTAGGATCAGGGGCTTTTCGCTGCGGTTGCGCGCCCCACCGGCTACCGGTGAAAACTTGATGTGACAGCTTCAAATTGGCCGTCGCTTCCATTCGACGTTCTCCCTCATATAAAGTAGATTGAGGCCAGAAACTTCGCCTGAACGTCAGGCAGCCGCTGCCTTAACTGCCTGTTCTCGTTTTATCTGTGCTTTTTTCAAGAGAATCTCAAGAGATTGTCCCTTGAAGCGTGCTGCAACGTTCGAAGGATCCACTACGACGGGGAGTCCGACTTCTCGGGACATCAGCTCCTCGTGCAGAGGAGCAATAGTTGGCGTCGCTACGGTCTGTTGCCGCTTAGCTCGTGGCTTACCGCAAACGGTGAGCCTGTGGGGCGCAACCCAAATCTGAATCGTACCTTCTTGGAAATGGGAGGCATCCATGCTCACCCACAGACTATCGTCCGAAGCTCATCCGTCCGACGCAGAGCGGCCTCAAGCGCGCCTGATCGGCCTGGCGCCAATCCTCTTGTTCATGCCCTCCAGAACCGCGATTCTGAAAGATCTCGAATGCATGGTGCGCGATCGCTGCGTGAATCCTCCGCGCTTGCTCATCGGCATCAAGCGCGACAACGTTTATTTTCTCACCGATTCTCGAATGTTTTTCCGCTGCTTCTAACCTCATAATGAACCTCCGACGCCAAAGAGATTGAACTTCACTGTGATCTCCCTAGTTCTTGTCATAGTTAAGACAGGAAGAGCCCAAACAAGCTATGACCGAAGTCACGCGAATTTGTGACGTGCGTCACGGTCACCGCCCCCACGGGCGAGAAAAATATGTGGCAGAGGCAACAAAGCTTTGAAATCCGCACTGGCCAACCACGACGGAACGGGCAGATGTCCGTTACCTCGCTTTACCCAGGCTCCCTGTTCGTCACCAGACGTAAGGGGCGGAGCTTGGTAGGTTGCCGTTTCAGACTTTGACGCGAAAGAGGGTTGCATGACCCCCGAACCTGAGAACATGTATCGCCTATTTCTCGATGGAAATCGCTGCGGACCCCCGCTTTCCAACGTATAGCGGGGGCCTTGGCGTTTTGGCCGGGGATACGCTTCGCTCAGCAGCTGATTTGGGGATTCCAATGGTGGGTGTCACCCTCCTCCACCGCAAAGGCTATTTTCGCCAGCATCTCGACGAAAAAGGAGTGCAGACTGAGGAGCCCCAAGAATGGCAGCCTGAAAAAGTTCTGGAACCATTGGCGCCGCTGGTTTCCGTTCGTCTCGACGGACAAGAGGTAAAGGTCCGTGGTTGGCGACACTCGATTGCCGGTCTCACCGGTCACAAAGTGCAGGTCTATTTCCTCGATGTTGACTTGCCTGAGAACTGCGATTACCAGCGCACGCTAACGGATTATCTCTACGGCGGCGACGAAACCAATTGTTTATGCCAGGAAGCCATTCTGGGTATCGGTGGCGTGCGATTTCTTCGCGCCATGGGCCATCGGAACATCGTCCGTTTCCACATGAACGAGGGGCACTCCGCACTTCTCACTCTCGCTTTGCTGGAGGAGGAAATCGGCCGGGAACATTTAACCAAGGCAAGCTTTGCGGACATTGAAAAAGTCCGCGAGAAATGTGTGTTTACAACCCATACGCCAGTCCCTGCGGCCTTCGATCAATTTTCTTTGGATTTGGCCACGCGAATTCTCGGTTCGGACCGCATTCGCACCTTCCTCGACACGGAGTGCTGCTCGGCGGGAACCCTGAACATGACCTATCTGGCACTGCGTTGCTCCCGTTATATCAATGGGGTCGCGATGCGCCATGGCGAAGTATCGCAGACCATGTTTCCCAACTATCCGATCGACTCCATCACCATGGAGTGCATGCGCCGCCACTTGGAATTTGCCTCCTTCCAAGAGCTTTACAATCGGCACGTCCCCGAGTGGCGCCATGACAACCTGTACCTTCGCTATGCCGTAGGAATGAACCTCGAGGAGTTCTCGGCAAGCGCATTTGCAGGCTAACGGTGACTCGCTGCATGAGGTCAAACGGGCGACTGGTGTGCAGCTCGCCGAAAACGTCGCGACACTGGGTTTTGCACGCAGGGCTGCCGAGTACAAGCGCGCCGATCTGCTCTTTTCCGACTTGAACCGGCTACGGGCCATCCAGAAAAACGCCGGCCCTTTTCAGGTGGTCTTCGCAGGCAAGGCCCATCCACGGGATGAGTCCGGAAAAGCCATGATTCGCAAAGTCTTTGAGGCGGCTGCCGCATTACGCGATGTCGTCCCGGTCGTTTATGTCCCCGATTATGATCTTCGATGGGCGCAACGGTTCACCGCGGGTGTGGACCTCTGGCTCAATACACCGCATCGACCATTCGAAGCGTCGGGCACCAGCGGCATGAAAGCGGCTCTGAATGGGGTTCCGAACCTAAGCGTGAGGGATGGCTGGTGGGTCGAAGGGCATTTCGAAGGCGTCACGGGGTGGTCCATTGGTTACGATGAAGACCCCGAGCGCCGCGACGTAGAGATCGCATCCCTTTACGATAAACTGGAACACACGATTCTCCCGCTCTTTTACTCCCAGCCCCAGGTCTATGCCCAAATCATGCGTTCAACAATCGCCGTGAACGGCTCTTTCTTCAATACCCAGCGCATGCTTTCCCAATATCTATTGGACGCCTACTCGATCAAAAGGAGAGAAACTGGTAGTCAGCCATCGACCGAGGTTGCGCAATCATCCAGCGAGCCGTCACTAGGTAGACAAGTCTCACGGATCTTCGCAGAAGCGGCTTAGCAAGCATTGAAACATACTCCGCAAGCGCCTCTAGGGAGTCGCGCTTGTATCTTTAGGCTTCTCGTCAAACCCAGTTTGTTTTTTTGTGACGAGCTCTCTCTCTTTCTCTCTCGGTCAAATCAGGCCGTTCGCGAGCAT
>CAWKOM010000017.1:0-199996 GCA_963851235.1 uncultured Acidobacteriota bacterium | reverse complement strand
CTGGATGGCGACATCGACCCGTTCATCCGCTCCTACCTGATGGCCAAAAAGACCAAGGGCAAACTGGATGTTCAGCCCGATGATGACGAGGATGCCGCCTAACCCGGCGTTCGCCCGCTGCACCCATAGGCCGTTCGACCCTCAATTTCGGCCGTTCGCTGCACTTATAACCCATTTAGGCTCAATGCGTTGATTCTTAGACGCTGCGATGTTAGCGTTGTAAGGTTAATCGAATACACTGGTGAATAGCCTGTCCCGGCGGCAACGCCGCCGCGGTTCACGAAGGAGAATGTCTTTTGAGCGAAGCCTTACGCAACTTTTTGTTCACCTCGGAGTCTGTCACGGAAGGTCACCCCGACAAGATTGCCGACCAAATTTCTGATGCCGTCCTCGACGAAGTGATGAAGCAGGATTCGAAAGGGCGCGTGGCATGCGAAACGCTCGTCACCACCGGCCTTGCCGTGGTCGCCGGCGAAATCACGACGAGCGCCATCGTCGATTACGACAACCTGGTTCGCGACACGATCCGTGGCGTGGGCTATACCCGCGCGAAATACGGATACGACGCCGACACTTGCGCCGTCATGTGCACCGTTAAGCGGCAATCGCCGGACATCGCCATGGGCGTCGACACCGGCGGCGCTGGAGATCAGGGCCTGATGTTCGGTTTTGCTTGCGATGAAACCCCCGAATTGATGCCCATGCCTATCCAACTCGCCCACCGCCTCACGCAGCGCCTCACGGATATCCGCAAGTCCAATAAAGTTGATTTTCTCCGGCCCGATGGTAAATCCCAAGTCACCATCGAATATCGCGATGGCCGCCCTGCCCGTGTCGATTGCGTGGTCGTCTCGACGCAGCACAGCGAGAAAGTTTCCAACGCGGACTTGCGCGACGCCGTCACCGAACACGTGATTCGTCCAATCATTCCGGCAGCGATGCTGGACAACAAGACCAAGTTTCACATCAATCCCACCGGTCGCTTTGTCATCGGCGGGCCCATGGGCGATGCGGGCTTGACCGGCCGCAAAATTATCGTTGACACGTACGGCGGATACAGCCGTCACGGCGGTGGTGCATTTTCCGGCAAAGATCCCTCGAAGGTGGACCGCTCCGCCTGCTACATGGCGCGCTATATCGCCAAGAACCTTGTCGCCGCAGGTCTGGCGCGCAAGGCAGAAGTGCAGCTGGCTTACGCCATCGGTGTGGCTGAACCTGTCTCCGTCATGGCCGACACCTTTGGTACCGCGGCCATTTCCGATGAAAAAATCACCCTTCTGATTCGCGAGTATTTCGCGCTGACGCCCAAGGGCATCATCGACACGCTCGATCTTCGCCGTCCTATCTACAAGGACACCGCCGCTTACGGCCATTTCGGGCGCAGCGGCGCTGGCTTCACCTGGGAACGTACCGACCGCGCGGATGCTCTTCGCAAGGCGGCTGGCCTCGGAGTGGCGGCCACCGTGGAAGCAGCCGCGCACCGCTAGGTTCTGGCAGAAACGCCAGTCCCGCGCCGGCATTTTGTTTTTCCCGCGCGAAGTCCCTTCGCTGCGCAAATCTTGCTTTAAGGAGAATGAGTGTGGCTATAGCTGAACTGAAAAAAGGTGATGTCAAGGATATCGGGCTGGCGGACGCGGGCAAGCGCAAGATCGAATGGGCGCATCAGCAGATGCCCGTGCTCGAAATTATCCGTAAGCGCTTTGTAAAAGAGCAGCCGCTCAAGGGTTTGCGCGTTTCCGCCTGTCTGCACGTGACGAGCGAAACGGCGAACTTGATGATTGCGTTGCGCGATGGCGGGGCCGACGCTGTTCTCTGCGCGTCGAATCCGCTCTCCACGCAGGACGAAGTCGCCGCTTCGCTGAACCGCGATTACAATATTCCGACGTACGCCATCAAAGGCGAGGACAACGAGACCTACTACTCGCACTTGCGTGCCGCTCTCGAACATAAACCGCAATTCACGATGGACGACGGCGCCGACCTCGTCACCATGCTTCTCACCAAGCGCACCGACCTCGTTTCCAACGTCATCGCCGGTACCGAAGAAACGACCACCGGTGTTATTCGCCTGCGCGCGATGGCCAAGGACGGCACCCTGAAATATCCGATCATTGCCGTCAACGACGCAGAGACCAAACATTTCTTCGACAATCGCTACGGGACCGGCCAGTCCACGCTCGACGGCGTGATTCGCGCCACCAACCTGCTGCTGGCAGGCCTAAAGGTCGTCGTCGCGGGCTATGGCTGGTGCGGCCGCGGTGTCGCCATGCGCGCGAAGGGCCACGGCGCCGACGTCATCATCACCGAGATCGATCCGACCAAGGGTATTGAGGCCGTCATGGACGGTTTCCGCGTCATGCCTATGGCCGATGCAGCCAAGCAGGGCGATGTTTTCATCACCGTCACCGGCAACAAGAGCGTCATTCGCGCCGAGCACTTCGAAGCGATGAAGAGCGGCGCAGTGGTCTGCAATTCCGGACACTTCAATGTCGAAATCGACATCCCCGCTCTCGAAAAACTTTCCACCGGCAAGCGCGAAGTGCGCCCTCTGGTCGATGAATACCTGATGAAAGATGGCCGCAAAGTTTATCTCCTTGGCGAAGGCCGCCTCGTCAACCTAGCCACCGCCGAAGGACACCCGGCCGCCGTCATGGACATGAGTTTCGCCAATCAGGCTCTCTCCGCCGAATACCTGCGCCAGAATTACAAGCAACTCGAACCGCAGGTTTACGTCGTCCCGGAACACTTGGACAAGGAAATCGCCCGTCTTAAGCTTGACAGCATGGGCCACAAACTCGACAAGCTCACTGCCGAGCAGGAGCACTATCTCGCTTCCTGGCAAGAAGGCACGTAGCACAGACACTCTTGTCTGTGCTCTTTCTTTCCTTTTAGGGGCGCGACACACAGCGCCCCTTTTTCTTGTAAACTTATTTCGATTTCCTTCTGGACACTCTATGTGGGATCTCTCCATCGACGCGTTAGACACGGCCCGCCTTCGCGGCGCGACATACACCGATGTGCGCGTCATGCACTTGCGTCAGCGCGACCTCACCACGAAAAACGGCCAAGTCGGCACTCTCGCGCAATCCGAATCGATCGGCATGGGCGTCCGCGCGCTCGCGAATGGCGCGTGGGGCTTTGCGTCCACGGACCGTCTGACGCGCGAAGGCGTCTCCGCCTGCGCCGCGCAGGCCGTCTCCATCGCCAAGGCTTCCGCCCTGGCGAAGCGCGGCGACGTGCAAATGGTTCCAGAAGACTCCTACGTTGACAGTTGGCAAAGCCCGTTCCGCAAAGACCCGTTCGAAATTCCGCTGGAGAACGAGCTCGCCTTGCTCTTGGCCGCCGATGCCGAAATGCGCCGCATCAAAGACGTCACGCTCACTGAAACCGGAATGCAATTCCGTAAAATTGATTCCTGGTTCGCGTCCAGCATCGGCTCCCGCATTCATCAGCGAAAAATGATCACCGGCTGTGGCATCGCTGCTACTTCCTTTCAGGGCGACGAAATTCAGAAGCGTTCGTATCCCAATAGTTTTGGCGGGCAGCACTCTCTCGAGGGCTACGAACTTGTCGAGTCGCTCGAACTGCTCAAGCATGCCACACGCGTCGGCGAGGAAGCCGCCGCACTGCATTCCGCCGCGCAATGCCCTGAAAAAACCGGCACGCTCATCCTCGGCGGGAGCCAGCTCGGCCTGCAGATTCACGAATCCGTCGGCCACCCGATCGAGCTCGATCGCGTCCTTGGCCAGGAAGCCAATTTTGCTGGCACAAGCTTTCTAACGCTCGATCAGCTCAACAAGCTGCGCTACGGCTCAGAGATCGTGAACGTCGTCGCTGACGCGCGCCTCGAACATGGCCCTGGCCTCGGAACATTTGCCTACGACGATGAAGGCGTCCCCGCTCAATGCACGGACATCATCAAGGACGGCCAGTTCCGCGGCTATCTCTCCAATCGCGAAACCGCCCATCTCATCGGCCTGAAGCGTTCTTCCGGCACCATGCGCACGGAAAGCTGGAATCGCCTCCCGATTATCCGCATGACCAATATCAGCCTGAAACCCGGTGCCTGGGATTTCGACAATCTAATCGCCGACACGGATGACGCAATCCTGATGGAAACAAACCGCTCCTGGTCCATCGACGACCGCCGCTATCAATTTCAGTTTTCCACCGAAGTCGGCTGGGAAATCAAGGGCGGCAAGAAAACACGCATGCTCAAAAATCCGAGTTACAGTGGAATCACAACGGAATTCTGGAATTCCTGCGATGCCATTTGCTCGCGCGATCATTGGACCCTTTGGGGCACGCCGAACTGCGGCAAGGGCCAGCCCATGCAAACCATGGGCACCGGCCACGGTGCCGCCCCTTCGCGCTTCCGCAATGTGAGGATTGGTTCGGCCTTTTCAAACCAATGAGTCCCTCGCGCAAATCCGTGAAATCGCCGGCAAGTAAGAGCGCGGCTCTTTCTCAAGAGCTCCTCCCCGAGCGTGAATTGCATCGCATCATCGATTCCGTTCTGCGCCTTGCGAAGTCCACGGGAGCGGACGAAACCGAAGTCCACGTCGACGAAACCGCTGAATCCCTGACGCGCTTTGCCAACAACGCTATCCATCAAAACGTTGCCGAGCGCGGCCTGAATGTTTCGATTCGCACTGTCGTTGACAGCCGCACCGCGCGTGCCACCACGAATCGCATCGACGAAGACTCTCTCCGCGCCGCGATCGATGCTTCCTTGTCCCTCGCGCACAGCCAGCCCAAAGATCCGCATCTCCTTGCGCTGCCCGGCAAACAGAGCTATCGCAAAGTGAATCGCTTTATCAAAGATACCGCTTCGCTCACGCCCGAAGATCGCGCCCGCGCCGTCCGCCGCGCTTGCGATCTTGCTATACGCAACGGCCAGGTGGCCGCCGGTATTTTCGCCAGCGGCTTGCAACAATCCGCGTTAGGCAATTCGCGCGGCCTCTTCGCCGCCTACTGCGAAACGCACACCGAATTTTCCATCACCATGCAGGAAACTCCCGCCGCAAGCTGGGCCAAAGCAAACGCTGCAAGCGTCCGCGCCTTTGATCCGCAAAAACTCGCCCAGCGCGCCAGCGAAAAAGCCCACATGGCGGTCGGCGCGCGCGAACTCCCGCCCGGCCGCTACACCGTCATTCTCGAGCCTGCCGCGGTCCTCGATCTTGTCGGCTTCCTCTTTTACGATTTCGCGGCCACTGCCCTCCAGGACAAACGCTCCTGCCTCAACGACCGCATGGGTAAACCAATCTTCGGCAAAAATATCTCCATCACCGATGACGCTTATCATCCTCTCCAACTCGGTGCTCCTTTCGACGGAGAAGGCATGCCCCGCCAGCGCGTTCTGCTCGTTGATCGCGGCGTGCCCAGGAATCTCGTCTATGCGCGAACCAGCGCCAAAGCCGCCCGCAAAAAACCCACTGGCCACGGCTTCGCTCTTCCTAACGAATACGGCGAAGCCCCCATGAATCTAGTCTTTTCCGGCGGCGATTCCTCCCTCGAAAAAATGGTCGCCTCCACCGATCGCGGCCTGCTCGTCACCCGCCTCTGGTACATCCGCGAAGTCGACCCCTACGAAAAAGTCATGACCGGTATGACCCGCGATGGCCTTTTTTTGGTTGAAAAGGGCAAGGTCGCGTCCGCCGTCCGCAATTTCCGATTCAATCAGTCCATCCTCGAGATGCTCCGCAACGTTGAGCTCCTCGGCCCCGCCGTCCGGGCCACCGGCGAAGAAGCCTTCGAAATGGTGGTCCCCGCGATGAAGATCGTCAATTTTCACTTTTCGGAAGTCACAAGGTTTTAATAATCCAAGGCTTAGAATCTCCTCCCCCACAAAACCGATTTGATAAATGCAAAATCTGCGTTGTACATCTTCGCCCTCACAGCCTAATAAATGAGTATGTACCGACGGTGCGCGCCAGCCCGAAGCGTTCGGCACCCCAACTGGGGCCACCCCGATCACGATGCCTGCGGCACAGGCTTTGTCGCCCGCCTCGGCAGCCCCGCCAGCCATGAAATTGTCAACATTGCTCTTACCGCCCTCGAGCGCCTGACTCACCGCGGCGGCGTCGATGCCGACGGCGCCAGCGGCGATGGCGCAGGCCTCCTCACCTCTCTCCCTCAGGATTTTTTCCGTTCCCGCGCGCAAGAGCAGGGCATCGACCTCCCAGAAGTCTTTGGCCTGGGTTTCGCATTTTTTCCAGCCGGTACAGCCGCTGAAGCCCGGGCCGCCGTCGAAGCCGCTGCCGACACGGAGCGCCTTCGCATCCTCGGCTGGCGCCGCGTGCCCACCAACACGAACTCTCTCGGCAGCCGCGCTCTCGAAACGATGCCGGAGATTTGGCAATTCTTCGTCGCCCCTTTTCACGCATCGCGCGGCGTCGCCCGCTTCGAGTTGCGCCTTTCTCTTCTTCGCAAGCGCGCCGAATCGCTCCTCCCAGAGCGTTGTTACATCTGTTCGCTGTCCTCGCACACGGTCGTCTACAAAGGCCTGCTCACCCCGTGGCAATTTCCGCAGTTCTACGAAGATCTGCGCGACGCTGCCTTTGCCACGACCTTCGCCATCTTCCACCAGCGCTATTCCACCAACACTCAGCCTTCCTGGCATCTTGCGCAGCCCTTTCGCTACTCCGCCCACAACGGCGAAATCAACACCATCGTCTCGAATCGCCGCTGGCTTCGCGCCAAACAGCATGAACTCCGCGCCCGCTTAGCCGTTGGCTCCTGGTTCACGCCCCTGGAAGATAAAGTCAGCGACTCCGCCAGCTTCGATAACGCCTTCGAGCTTCGGCTCCTCGAAGGGCTCGATCCGGACGAAGCCATGCTTACCATGGTTCCTCCTGCGTTCGAGAACGATCCGCTTCTTTCCAGGGACATCCGCGCCGCTTTGACTTCGCTTTCTCAGAAAAGCGAGCCCTGGGACGGTCCCGCCGCCCTGATCTTCTCCGACGGTCAATTCGTCGGTGCAAAGCTCGACCGCAACGGCCTTCGCCCTTTGCGCTACACGCTCACGCATGACGGTCTTCTGATCGCCGGCTCAGAAACTGGTCTCATCGATCTCGAAGAATCGCGCATCGCCGAGCGCCAGCGCCTCGGTCCCGGAGAAATGATCCTCGCCAATCCTGAGACAGGCCTCTTTCTGCGCTGGCGCGAAATTCTCAAGCGCCTCGCCATGCGCCAGGCCAAACACTCCAGCACGCCTGCGCGTCAACTTTCTTTTTCGCCTGCCACAAATCCTCCCGTCGCCGGCGTACCCAAGCGCATTGCCGCCGCCGCGGGTTGGACCGAAGACCAGTTCAAAACGCTATTTTCCGCGCTAACTCACGGCAAAGAAGCCGACTGGAGCATGGGCGACGACGCCCCGCCCGCATTTCTTTCTTCTCTCCCCCGCACGCTCTGGGATTATTGCAAGCAGCGTTTCGCACAAGTCACGAATCCGCCCATCGATCCGCTTCGCGAAACTCACGTCATGTCTCTCGACGTGCATCTTAAGGACGGCGTCCGCCTCTCCGGCCCCCTTCTCAGCGCTGGGCAGCTCGCCGAACTTTCTGAATTCTTTGCGCCCGTACATCGCATGGAAATGACTTTCTCTTCCGCCCTGGGAGTCCCGGGCGCACGCTGCAGCTTTGCTCAGCTATCTTCTACCCCTCTGAGTAGCAGCGGTCGCCCGGGCCTCCTCCTCCTTTCCGATCGCGGCATCAACGCGGAAAACGGCGCGCTTCCTGCGCTGTTGGCGACTGCTGCTGTCTGGAAAGCGATGGTTCGCGAAGGCCTCTCGGACGTGCCGCTCATCGTCGAGTCCGCCCAAGTTTTTGACACGCATCACATTGCGCTACTTATCGCCGCCGGAGCCAGCGCCGTCGTGCCCTATCTCGCCGATGAGTTCGCCGAATCGCTCGAACCCGGAGGCGCCGATCGCATGCGCACCGCCATCACCGCCGGCCTTCGGAAAGTTCTCGCGCGCATGGGCGTCTCGACTCTCGCGAGCTATCGCAACAGTCATCTCTTCGAGATTGTCGGTCTCTCCGAAGATCTCTGCGCCGAATATTTTGAAGACGCCGCCGATTATCCTGGCTCCAAAACTCTCGACGATCTCTTTGCCGATTATGTCCGCATGCACACCGCCGGTTTCTCCGCCGAATCCGCCGAGCTCGGCGATGCTGGCCTCTACCGCTTCCGCAAAGGCGCCGAGCTCCATGCCACTTCGCCCGAGGTCGTCCGGCGCATGCATGCCCATGTGCGCGCTCCCGAATCCGGCAAATTCGCCGCCTTCGAGGAATTGGCCGAGCATCAGGGCACCGTTTTTCTCCGCGATTTGCTCGAAACCGTCCCCGGCACGCCCGTCCCCGTCGAAGAAGTGGAATCCGTTAGCACTATTCTTCGCCGTTTCAGCACGCAAGCCATGTCTCTCGGCTCGCTGAGTCCGGAAGCGCATCGCACGCTCGCTTTGGCCATGAACATGATCGGTGGCCGCAGCAATACCGGCGAAGGTGGCGAAGATCCCAACACCTACCGCTTCGAGCCCGCGGCCGCAAACAAAATCAAGCAAGTCGCCTCAGGCCGCTTCGGCGTCACGGCAGATTATCTTGTGCACGCCGAGGAACTCGAAATCAAAATGGCCCAAGGCTCCAAGCCCGGCGAAGGCGGCCAGCTTCCGGCACGCAAAGTCACGGAATATATCGCGCGCATTCGCCACGCAACTCCCGGCACGCCCCTCATTTCGCCGCCGCCTCATCACGATATTTACAGCATCGAGGATCTCGCCCAGCTCATTCACGACCTTCGCGCGGTCAATCCCAGCGCACGCATCGGCGTCAAGCTCGTGAGCGGTGCAGGCGTCGGAATCATCGCCGCAGGCGTCGCCAAAGCAGGCGCGGACGTCATCACCATCAGCGGCCACAACGGCGGAACGGGCTCTTCGCCGCTCACCTCGATCAAAAACACCGGTCTGCCCTGGGAGATCGGCCTCCGCGAAACGCACGATACGCTGGTGCGTGCCGGCCTGCGTTCGCGCGTGTCTCTCCGAGTCGATGGCGGTCTAAAGTTTTCGCGCGACATCATCGTCGGCGCTTTATTCGGCGCCGATGAATTCGGCTTCGGCACCGCCTCGCTTCTTGCCATCGGCTGCGTAATGGCCCGCCAGTGCCATCTCAACACCTGCCCCGTCGGCATCGCCACGCAAGACGAGAAATTGCGCACCCGTTTCAATGGCAAACCGGAAATGGTAGTTGCTTATTTCCGTTCCCTGGCCGAGGAGGTCCGCAATCGCCTTGCGCAACTTGGCGCCCGTTCTCTCAGCGATCTCACCGGCTGGTACGACCGCCTAAGCGCCCGCTCCGGCATGGATCCTCTTCTGATCGTGCCTATCACCGAATCCAATCGGGTTGCCCCGCACCAGTCTCCCGCGTTGCATGCCGCCGCCTGCGAAGACGCTCTGCATTTCAGCGCTGCCTTCGAACTCCAAACGGAATCGCAGCCCATCCAGAATTCCGACCGCAGCGTTGGCGCAGGCATGAGCGGTGAGTTGATGCGCCGTCGCCGGCCCGGCATCCAGGCTGATCCTCTCACTCACGATCTAACGAAGGATTTTCACGGTTGCGCTGGCCAAAGCTTCGGCGCGTTTCTGGCCGATGGAATCACTCTCACGCTCTCGGGCGAAGCCAATGACTACGTCGGCAAAGGCCTCTCCGGTGGAACAATCGCCATCGCTGCCAGTTCCGCCGCCTCCCGCCGCGGCGACGTCCTCGCCGGAAACACCGTCCTTTACGGCGCCACTTCCGGCCGGCTTTTCATCGCAGGCCGCGCTGGTGAACGTTTTGCCGTTCGCAATAGCGGCGCTCTTGCCGTTGTCGAAGGCGTCGGCCAGCACGGCTGCGAATACATGACCGGCGGCGTCGTCCTCGTCCTTGGTCCTCTCGGCCTGAATTTCGGCTCCGGCATGACCGGCGGCCTTTCTTACGTCCTCCGCGGCGAAGCCGACGAAGTGATCCACCGGGATTTCGTCGCCCTGGCAGAAATTGACGAGCGCGAAGAAGCCTGGCTGCGCGGCATCCTGGAAGAGCACCTCCGGTTCACCGCCAGTCCGCGCGCCTCACGTTTGCTTTCCCGTCGCGGCCCGCTCCCGTTCCTTCGCGTTCAGCCCCTGCACTTCCAGGGCACGCTCGAAGCTACCTGGGAGCCGGTGTTAGCCCGCTTGAAGCATCGCGAAATCGTTTTCAGTCCGCCGCAGAGTGCCGCGCTTTCTCAGGCGCCTCTGCCGGCTTGAAAGGAGCATGATTCTGCGCTTATTTAGCGGGAACATTCCGCTATAATCTTTGCCGAGCCATCCACGTATGGACTTTGATCAACTCGCTACTTTCGTTTACGTTGCCAAGCTCAAGAGCTTCTCGCGCGCTGGGCAAAAAGTTTTTCGCTCGCAATCCGCCGTCAGCGCCCAGATCCGCCAACTCGAACAAGCCTATCGCGCCCGTCTTCTGGACCGCTCCGCCAAGTCCGTCGAGCTCACTCCCGCGGGAGAAGTCCTCTTTGAATATGCCGAGCGCCTTCTCCGCCTCCGCGATGAATCCATTCAAGTCGTCGCCGACCGCGGCGATGTCGTGCAGGGCCCGCTCGTTTTCGGCGCCAACGAAGCCACCTGCCTCTATCTTCTCCCGGATATTTTCGCCGAATTTCAGCGCCGCTATCCCCAGGTGCACATCAGCATCTATCGCAATTTCAGCCATAAAATTTTGCAGCGCGTCGAAGACGGCTCCGTGGACGTCGGCATCGTCACTCTTCCCATCAAATCTCCCACTCTCAAAGTTCATCACCTCTCGCGCGACCGCCTGCGTTTCATGGTCAGCAGCCGCAACCCGCTCGCCCATCGTTCCAAGATCACTCTCGAGGAAGTCGCCGCGCAACCCCTGATCTTCCCGCGTACCGGCTACACTCGTCAGGTGCTCGATAAACTGTTTCGCCCCTATCGTGCCCGCATTCGCGTCGCGATGGAGCTTCCCAGCATCGGCATGATCAAACGTTTCGTCGGCGCCGACGCCGGCGTTTCCTTCATCAGCGAGAGTTTCGCCCGCGATCAAGTCAAAGCCGGCGAAGTAAAGCTACTCAACGTCGAAGGCGTCGACCTCTGGCGCGAACTCGGCCTGGTCTACCGCCGCGACCGCAGCCTCCCGCGTTCCGCCCAAGCCCTAATCGCCGTAATCCGCGAACACAAAAAATTCCCCGACCTCGCTGCCGCCGCTTCCGACTAATCCGTTTTGTCCGCTAAAATCGAACGCTCATACGAAATAAGTAGCCTGCCAATTTGGCACTTGAACTCGCGCTCTTTCACGATTATTGTTAACAGTAGGAAGATTCCTATTCGACGGCAGCCTTGGCTGCCGTTTTTCTTTTTGGTGCTGTCCCTGGGCCGCCCGCAATGAATTTTGTCGGATCTAAACCGGCGGAAACAGCCTAATGCTGCACAATTCTGGTGCAATCCGTAAGTTCATTAAAATCAACACTTGCAAAAGTGTATGAAAACACGTGACTTGATTTCCTCTAGAATGAATGTTTACGAAAAAACTAGGGGGGAGGGGTGGTTATTGTTAACTAAACTGCAAGACTAATGTGCTGCCGCTATATGCCTGCGTCTACGGCCTCTGCCTACTCACTATCCACTAGCCACTACCCACTATTTTTAATGAACGTTGAAGTCCAGGCTCGCAATCGCTCTCGAAATTACGTTTTCCTGGATTTGGATGAGGTCATCGTCGGCGTACGTCATGCCCAGCACCGTGAAAATCTCCGGCCCTCTCGCAATCACCGCCAGCGTGCCGGACCAATCGTGGCCGTCCGCCAACCCGCGGTAGTGATATTCGACCGCCGGCAATCCGCCAACGGTAGTCTTCCGCTGCGAGATTCTTCGGTAGTTGTCGTAGATATCGCTTAGCCGCTTCTCGACCGCGCCCGCCGCTGGTTCGAGCGATTCTTTGGTTTTCTCCTGCCCAACGACAAGCAGGGTTGACTCGTTCTCCGTGCCCAGCGCCACGATCGCGTTCGGCAGCGCCTTGCGCGCATCCTCAATCAAGTCCCAGCTCGGCGCTTTGTACATTTTGAAGCCGTGCGTGTAATTCGTGTAGAGATTTCCTTGAATATCTTCGCGCATTGCCGGAGGTTCCGGCTCTTTTGGCGCCGTGGGCTGCGCTGCCGAGACCGCCAGCGTCGAGCTTGGGGCTCCCGTGGGCGCCGCGATGTTTGGAGCTACCGCATTTGTCTTCGTATTCGCCGGAGCCGATGGTTTCACCGCGGCATTTGTGATTCTTGCAGAAGATTTTTCGTGTTTTCCTGCTGCCGGTTCCACGGATTTTGCGCTCGCGTTCGTCGCTTCGCTCGTCCCCTCGGCCGACGACGCCACGGCCTCTTCGGCTTTCGGTTGTTTCTCTCCAGCCGGCTCTTTATTCGCTGCGGGAGTCTTCTCCGTCTTCGGTGTCGCACTTGCCGGCGTGGACGGAACAATGGAAGCGATCTTGTCCTTCTCGACGAGAACAAATCCAAAGTCCGTTTTGACTTTGAACATGTTGTCTTCGTACGCCACGATCACGCCGTAAAGCTTCTTGCCGTCTTTCAAGCGAATTTCATCCGCTCGCGCCGATGCTGCCGCGGCGCAAAGCGCCACAGCCAACGCCGCAATGCAAAGCCAGCTGCGCTTTCTTGGAGCAGCCAAAGCTTTAACACGCTCGGAACGGTGCATTTCTGGGCGGATCGACGCCGTAACAGACTGGGAGCCGCGCATTTTGGGGACAGCCATATTTTCAGTATGCGGTCGCCGCCCACGCCTAGCAACCGTCACGCGCGCGGTGGTGTCCGCCGTGTTACCTCGGCCAGCAGCGCTCCGATCCGCCGCGCCAGCCGCTCCACCTCTTCAATCGACTGGCTCAACCGCGCCCGCAGCGGCTCCGGCAAGTTCGCGTGCATTTGTTGCATCGCCAGCGCCTCCGCGATTACGCGCAGCTCTTTTTTATGCCGTGGATTCAGTCGCTCCCACAGCCGCCGTTTCGCGCTGCGATTCCGCCCCAGCCACTCTTCGCCCGTCCCCGCCGGCCGCCCCGCCTCCGGCTCTGCAGAAGTCGTCGCCGCCATATTTGGTTTTCTTATCCGAAATAGCACTTTTTGAAGCTCCACTCCGCCCTATGTTTACCGTTCCTTTTTTTCTCCGTGCACTCTGCGTTCTCTGTGTAAGTGTTTGGTCACTTCTTCAGCGCCTCTATTTTTTCTCCATTGATCTGCCCGCCTGCTTCCACGCGTCCCGTCACGCGCATCGCCCGCGTCTCAAACACCAACCCGCCATAACGGTCGTACGCATCCGGAAAAAGCACCACCTCATACAGCCCGCGCTGATCCTCCAGCGTCACGAACATCATGTTCCGGTAATTCTTCGTCCCCACGTGCCGGTAAGTCACCACCCATCCGCACAACGTCACCCGCTTCCCGCGCAACCCATCCAGCTCGTCGCTCCACACTTCGCCGTTCCGCGGCAGAAAATCCAGCGGGTGCCCGCTCACGCACACCTCCAGGATCTCCCGCTCGTACCGCAGCTTCTGTTCCTGCGTGTACTCCGCCGCCGGCATCCCCGCCAGCGCCGCTCCAACCGCATCTTCGCCCTTTGCATCAGCAAACAGCATCTCCGGCGCACTGCGTGGCACAGCCAATCCTGGCTGTGCACTTTTGTTTTGAAGAGGCTGTGCGCTTTTCTCTTTTGTTTGGTCCGGTCTCCGAAGAGATTGCACGCTTCCCACTTTTGCTTTCAGAAAATTCCATCGCCACAACATCGCTGGCCGCGAAATTCCGCACGCATCTTCACCCGCTTGATCGCCCACTTCATCAAATGCCCCACACTTGATCAGCGCCTCGATCTCATCCCGCTCTACAATCACACACCGCAAAAAATCCTCCAGCGACCGGAACGCTCCGCCCTCTTCCCGCGCGCGCACAATCGCCGTAATCGTTTCCACGCGCAGCCCTTTCACCTGCATCAACCCAATGCGCAGCGCGCGCTTGCCGTCCCCAAACGTTTCCGCCGTGTATTCCAGGCGCGAATGGTTCACCGACGGCAGCCGCACCTCGATCCCCCAGCGCTTCGCTTCTTCCACGTACGCCGACACGTGATAAAACCCCGCGCCCGCGCTGCACATCGCCGCCAGAAACTCCGCCGGGTGATGCGTCTTCAAATACGCCATGCGATAGGAAATGTCCGCGTACGTTGCCGCGTGCGCTTTGCAAAATCCGAATCCCGCGAATTTTTCCACCATCAGCCAGGTTTCTTCGCGTTGTTGCGGGGTCAGCCCCATCATTCCCGCGGCCAGCAGGAACTTCCCGCGCAATCGCTCGAGGTCGCGCTGGCCGGAGAATTTCGCGGACGACCGCCGCATGATGTCGGCTTCGGCCAGTGTCATTTCTCCGGCCGCCTGCGCAATCTGCATCACCTGTTCCTGGAATATGCACACGCCCAGCGTGCTTCCCAGAATTTCTTCGAGCGCTGGATGCGGATATTCGATCTTTTCCTCTCCGCGCAGCCGTTTTATAAACAACTCTTTCGACCCGTATTCCGATGCGCCTGGCCGAATCAGCGCCAACGCTTGCGCCATCTCTTCGAGTGTCCGTGCCTTCATCATGCGCAGCAGCCCGCGCATGGCCGGCGACTCGATTTGAAACACGGCCATCGTTCTTCCCGCGGCAATCACGTCGCACGTCGCCGGATCGTTTTCCGGTATCGCGTCAAAATCAATCTCCCGCGGCTTCGGGCAAGGCGTCACTCCATCCGGCGCCACGTTCGCTGCCGCAACGTTTGCCGCAGGAGCACAGCCACTCCTGGCTGTGCTCTTTTCTTTTTTCTCCTTTACCTCCTTTATTTCCTCTACCTCCTCTATCTCCTTTTCAATGTTGTCCAGCGCCAGAGACATCGTCGTGAACCCGCGCTGCCCGAGCAAATCCATCTTGATCAGCCCGAGCGCCTCGATGGCGTTCATGTCGTACTGCGTAACGACAATTCCTTTCGTGGCACGCTCCAGCGGCGTCAACCAAGTCAGCGGCCGTGCGGAAATCACCGTTCCACACGGATGAATCCCCATGTGCCGCGGCGCGTCATCGAGCCGCAACGCCACCTGCAGAATCGTTTTCCACGGCTCATCGTCCACTGGCAAAGTGCGGCACTCCGGCAAATCGCGAATGGCCTGCAAAATCTCGCGCACGGGCCGGTGCGGCAGCCGCTTCGTAAAGTGGTTCACTTCGCCCGGCGGCACGCCAAACACTTTTGCGATTTCGCGGATGGCCAGCCGCGCGTGCATGGTCACAAAACTTCCGATCATGGCCACGTGCTCTTCGCCCCAGCGCTCGTAGACGTAGTCGAGCAATTCGTCGCGCCGCGCGCCGCAGATATCAATGTCAATGTCGGGGCAATCGCCGCGCTGCTCGTTCAAGAATCGCTCGAAATAGAGTCCCCAGCGGAGCGGGCACACGCAGGAAATTCCCAGGCAATACGTCACCATCGAGCTGGCTGCCGAACCGCGCGCCACCGCCGGAATCCCGCGCCGCTTGGCTTCTTCCACGATCTCCCACACCAGCAAAAAATACGGCGCCAGGTGCAGCTTCTCGATCACGCCCAATTCGTGCGTTAGCCGCGCGAGCACTTCGGGCCGCAGCGGGTGGTAGCGTTTTTGCGCGCCGGCAAAGCACAGCTTCCACAAATAGGAAAACGCGGATTCGCCTTCCGGCACGGGAAATTCCGGAAAGATGGTTTTGTGCAGCGTGAGTTCGAGATTGCAGCGCTCCGCAATGTCCAGCGTCGCGCGCAGCAACTCCGGGTGATCGGGAAACAATTTTTGCATTTCCGCCGCCGGCTTAAACCATGCTTCGCCGGTCGTAATGTCCGGAGCGGCGACCGTCGTCAGCAGCCCGCCCGTGCGCACCGCATTTACCGCGCGGTGATGCAGATGCTCCTCCGGCCGCAAAAAATAAACATTGTTCGTCGCCACGAGCGGCACGCCGAGTTCGCGCCCGATTCGTTCCGCTTCGCGAAGCATGCGCCCGTCTCCCGGCGACAAATACTGCACTTTGATCCACAGCCTATCGCCAAAAATCTCCTTGAATGCCGCGATACATTCTGTAGGGGCACGGCACGCCGTGCCCATTTTGTATGCCGTGTCCATCCTGCATGCCATGCCGGTCTCGCCCGGCTCGTCAATTTCCGGAAGGGCACGGCGTGCCGTGCCCCTACGATCGTCTGTATCGTGCATTCGCAAGGGCAAGGGACACAGCGCAATCACGCCTCTCGAATGCTTCGCCAGATTCTCCAATGTCACCGGCCGCCCGTCATCCTTGCCAAAACCTTTGCTTTTCGCCAATTCCGTCGTTCCCAAATGGCGCAGCGTTATCAACTGGCACAAATTGCTGTACCCCTCCATATCCGCCGCCAGCAGCACCATCGCCACACTCCGCGAATTTCGATTTTCGTCTTTCGAGTTTCGATTCTCGAAATGCGAAACGCGAAACTCGACGTCAATCACCACTCCCACAATCGGCTTGATCCCTGCCGCTTTCGCCGCCTGATAAAACGGCACTGCCGCATACAGCCCATTCGTATCCGTCAGCGCCACGGCAGGCATCCTCTGCTCGACCGCCGCCGCAATGATTTGCTCAGGAGACGCTACGCCCCGCAAAAACGAATGATGGCTGTGACAATGCAAATGTACGAACACGGAAGCCCCGATCCCAGAGGGAAGAAGCCGATGCCCGCCGTGAGGCAGGCATTTTGTATCTTCAAATCAGGGTAGGGAACAGGAAGGGAAACTCAGCAACACTTGGTCATTCTTGCTTTGTAGTGGCGCAGCATGCTGCGCCACTACAAAGCGTGATGCAAAAACTCCGCAGCTCAGGCCTCAGGCCTGAAGGTCTTTCTTCACCGCGATAAGCATGGCGTGGAGAGGACGAGGCCGCCGGGCTTGGTGGCGTAATGTTCGCGGAGTTCGAGGCCGTTGCCGTAGAAGACGGCGTTCCAGCCGTAGCGGCCGCGGACGGAATCGAGGCCGCGATTTAAATACCAGCGGCGGTTGGCATCGGTGTCGAAGAGTTCGTGCTGGCGGCGGTCGGCTTCGAGATTGGTTACGTTTACGCCGACCAGGCGCACGGCTACGCGGCGTGTGAATAGTTTTGCAAAAAGTTCTTTGGCTTCGGCGAGGAGTTCGCGCTCGTCATTGCTCGGGCGCGTCAATCGTACAGTCTGGTGTGCTGAAAAGTGGTCCACATAGCGGATCCGCAGGCCGATCGTTCGTGCTTGCCGGCCGTATTCGCGCAGCGTTGAGCCGATGCGTTCGCTCAGATACTCGATCAGGCCGCCGAGAAATTCCGTGTCGATCGTTCCGCCTTCGATGGTGGTCTCGCGCGAGACCGATTTCGGCGTCGAGGGCAGCATCACTTCGCGCCCATCGAGGCCGCGGGCGCGCTCCCAGATTTGCCCGCCAATCACTTCACCAAACGCGGCTTCGAGAGCGGCTCGCGGCACCTGCCGCAGCTCTCCGATGGTCGCGATTCCGCGCTCTGCCAGCATCCCTGCGTGAACGTGCCCAATCCCGTGCAGTTTCTCGACCGGCAGCGGCGTCAAAAAGCTTTTTTCCGTTCCCGGCGTAATCATGCGGAAGCCGCGCGGCCGCTCGAGACGCGACGCAATCGACGCCACGACTTTTGTGCGCGCCGCGCCGACGCTCACGCTCAATCCGGTTTGTTCGAGCACGTCCGACTGCACGCGCCGCAGCGCGGCCTCATAATCCGGGTACAACCGCTCCGTGCCCGCGAAGTCCAGATAAAAATCGTCGAGCGCCGCCGTTTCGACCGCGGGCGTGTATGTCTCCAGAATGCGCCGCACGCGCTCTGCATAATCGGCATAGTGCTCGTATTGCCCTGGCACGACCACGGCCTTGGGGCAAATGCGCAGCGCCTCGCGAAATGTCATTGCGGTTTTCACGCCGCACGCTTTTGCTTCGTAGCTGGCCGAGGCCACCACGCCGCGCCCTACCATCACAGGCTTCCCGCGCAACGGCGGGTTCAGCACCTGCTCGACGGACGCAAAAAACGCATCCACATCCACGTGCACGATGTTCGGAATGGCCCCGTTACACGGGTTGTAGCGCGGGGCGTCCGTCCCGCGGCCTTTCTCTTCGCGCGCGTCTTCGTGAAAAGGGTTAAACGGCATCGCCACTGCGGGAAATACGTTTTCGATACAGACGTCCATAACGGCTCCTGGCAGGGAAGCGAATCATCTAAACTGTCATCCGAGCGATCCAGGCGAAGCGCGTTCTTTGCGTCCCGGATGGTTCTCGGGATTGAGGGATCGCTTTTTCAAGCGGACCCCTCACCCCGCTTAGGGCTCGGAATTTTCAACGGGTGGCGCCCAGTTCGTGAGAGCCATGAAAGGCAATGGAGCCGAACGCCACCCGTTTCCCGTTTCCTCTACCGCCCCGCACTATAGGCGAATAAAAAGCGAAAGTCAATGATTTTTAAATAGCCCTGCTCCTCGTTTCTCGCGAAGAGCAGGGCTTAGGTTATTCCTTCACTTTTAAAGCTTCTTTTGCGAAGTTTTCCTGTAGATGAATCTCCGTCACGAAACCATAACGCCGCTCATCGGCCTTGGGCTCCGCCGGAGAAACACGCCGGTCGGTGTAGTCCGTGCATTCGCGCACGGCGAAAGGAACCAGACCGTTCGGCGAAATCAGGCGGCAGAAAATCTCCAATTCTTTCGCCTGGTAATCCTTGCGGGCGGTTCCCCAGGTGCATGTCGCGCAAAGCCCGAGTCCCGCGTTGCGCGCGAAAGACCTCCATCGAATCACGGTCATGGTTCCTCCTTTCTTCAAAGCGCTGATTGTGCGTAAGGCGAAAATTCCAATCGGCGCGTTTATCTTGTCGTTTTGGCTGAATCATTTGTTGTCGGCAGAATCTCCGGATCTTCGTTGTCGCGCTCTTCAAGTCTCGCCGCACCCGCAAAACCTACATCGCGATTCGGCTTTGAAGTCGTGCTCCTCAAGTGCCACGCGATCTCCACCATATCTTCCTTGGTGGCCAATCGCTTGTCCTCGTAGAACGTGCACTCGCGCACCGGGAAACGAATCTCGCGCTCGATATAGAAAGTTCGGCAAAACACTTCCTCTTCCGTTGCGCGAAATCCGCTGATGATGTGCCCGCGCGTGCAAGTCTTGCACAAGGATTCGTAGCCCTCCGGAGTTCCTCCTTTGATTGTGATCGTGACCATATTTTTCTCATTTTCTAAGAAGCGCTATGCGCTCCGGTTCGTACTCTTCGTGTGCCTGAGCACGGCCTCCATGGCACAGGCGGAACACGAATAAGCTGTGACTCGCGCGAATGCAAAAAATCGCGTGACAATACGGCACAAGTAGCCGCTCAACGCCGAAATGGTTTTAAAAGAAACCGCCGATTGGGCAGGGAACTAGCGGAAGCGAGCAGACCTCGTCCATTCGCTGCCGCAATCCAACCCCGCCGGCAACATCGCAATACGGCCTATATGGTTCAACCGCTGCATGAGACGAGTCCTCCTTCGGACACTCTGTAAGATGCCACAAAATACGCGCGGAGAAAATGAAAAAAAACCGAATGGCCGATTAAGAAGGCTGAACGGTCGAATTCCGCCACCGAATGGTTGTCCCGCCCACATTTTTCATTTGCTTCGTCCGCCGCATTTCCGCCATGATTTCACCTCGGCCGCTGGCTCACTCCATGGACTTGAATCTCTTTTTCGCGCTGCTCGGCGGCTTGCTTGTTCTGGCCTTCGTCGCCAACCGCCTCGTGCGCTTCACGGGCGTGCCGGACGTCATCATCCTCATGGCCACGGGCGTCCTCATCGGCCCCGTCTTTCATTGGGTCAACCCAGACGTTTTTCGCGGTGTCAGCCAGGGTTTTGGATCCCTGGCGCTCATTCTCATCCTTTTTGAAGGCGGCCTGGAGCTAAAACTTCGCGAAATCCTCGAGCACTTCGCAGGCGGCTTCTTTCTTGCCCTTTTCAGTTATGTTCTCAGCTCTTTAGCCGTTGTTCTCGTCTGCCGCCACGCCCTTCATTTCACTTGGATTCCCGCTCTTCTTGTCGGAGCCGTGTTCGGTTGCATCAGCAGCTCGATCGTTCTCCCCGTGCTTCAGCAGGTCAATCTTCGCCGCGAACTTAAAGTCACCCTGCTCGTGGAAGCCTCCTTCGGAGACGCCCTCGGAGTCCTGGCGGTCACCACGCTTCTTGATATAGCTGCCGGCGGCAGCGCCTCGGCAAGAGTCGCCGCCTGGAGCCTTCTTTCCAGCATTATCCTCGCCGTCGCGTCTGGCGTCCTGGTCGGCATTCTGTGGTCTTATCTGCTCCCATTTCTCTCCGAAGAGCGCTTCTGGCATGTTCTGACATTCGCCGCCGTCTTACTCATCTACTCCGGCGTTCACGCTTTGCATGGCAACGACCTCGTCGCGGTCCTGGTATTTGGTCTCATGCTTTCCAATTATCCGGCGGCGCAAAAACGATTCCGTCTCGGCGACGCCCCCGAAAGCATGGATTGGTTTTCCGAAATGCCCGTCAAGCAAGAGCTCGGCCCCTCGTCCTCGCAACAACACGGCCGGATGCTCACGTTCCACGGTGAGCTCGCTTTCTTGATTCGCACTTTTTTCTTTGTTTTGCTCGGTGCGCTCGTTGAATTCAAAGGTTTACGCGAGCACGCCGCCCTCGCGCTTGAGTGCTTTGGAGCGCTGTTCATCGCCCGCTGGCTCGCTGTGCAGACCGGCCGCTTCGCTTGGCGCGCCTTCACGTCTCACGAGCGCGAGCTCATGACCTGGTTTTTGCCCCGCGGGCTGATCACCGCCGTGCTAGGCATCGAGGTTGTGGATGCTCGCGGCGCCGACTTTGCGTTTCTTCCCTCGCTGGCTTTTGCCGTCATCGTGATCACCAATCTCGCTCTGCTGATTGGCACGCTTCGCGCTCGACGGCTTTTTCCAGAGCCTGTCCCACCGGCTGCTGAGCTCGCCGAATCGGAAATCACTTCCTAACTGGCCCCGCGTTCCAATTCCTGGCGGTTCCACTTTCCCAGGTCCGCTCCCGCGTCGTACGTGCTTTGCAAAAACGCCAGCAACGCTTCTCTGGGCGAAGCCGCTCGACGCACGTCGTCGTACATGAGAATGAACTCCTTCAGTTGCGGATGGTAAAAGGCTTCCGCCGGCCGTACCGGATGCTTTGCAAAACCTGCGGGTTCGGGCGCCGCATAGGCATAGAAGGCAGCTCCTTTGACGTCACCGCCTCCCGGCCAGAATCCCGCGCTGATTACTTCGTGCGAATAAGCTTCCCGCGTGATGGAGTCCGCACCTTCGCGCGGCGGCGCGCGCCGTCCCGAGAAGCGCGTGGCTGCCAGATCGAAGCTGCCCCAGAAGAAATGAACGGGGCTCGCTTTTCCGATAAACCCGGCACGGAATTCTTTGAAGATCGCATCGCAGGCTAAGAGAATCCGCCAAAATCTGTTTGCGTATTCGGGATCGTACGCCGCGTGCAGTGTGTCCTGATCGAAAGGGATCGGATTTGGAATCTCGACTGGCATCTTCCAGATCTTTACGGCAATCCCCAGCGCGGCCAAAGCCGCCATGAACTCGCCGTAGAAATCGGCTACCGAGCGCGGCACCAGGACAAGGGAGAGAATCGCGTCGTTGCTCGTGCGAATAACGAGCTGATGGTGTAGGAAATCGAATTGCACCTCGAAATTTCCGCCGGCGTAGGGGATCGCCGAGGTTGTCAGTCCCAAAGCATTCACGTAAAGCGGCACGCCCCACCAGTGGTTAATATTCGGTGTCAGCGCCAGCCGCACTTTGCCGACAATTTGCGTCCACATGTGCAGCGTAGCGTAGGTATCTTGCCAGGCTTCCAGAGACAGTTCAGGCCAGGGATCCTGCTCGGCACGAGCCGTACTTGCGTTCATAGTTCCTCCACGAGGGTTGGTGGTTTTCCCCGAAGACCTTTCGGCGCCGTGTGAAGCTACCACGACTCCGAACGTTTCAACCGTGGCAGAGATTATAAGCCCCGGAATAGCGCCAGCAACGGGCGGGTCGTTGGCTACTCTTGCGAAACAGGGAAGGAGAAGAAGCTGGCAGCCCGCGGTTGGATTAGCTACAAGTGAATACGGCCTTAGCTGACCCATACGGCGAACGGGAAGCCAGGCAAGTCTGGAGAGGTTTCAAGGAGGCGCCATGAGAAAGGCGTACCTGCTGGTGGCAGCGGCGATGTGGATCTCAATCCCGGCGGCGGCCAAGGAGGTTCAGACGGGGACCATTGTTTCCGAAAACTCGGTGGCTTGCGGGTCGCAGATCAAAAACAAGAAACAAACTGCGGAAGTGCTTTGCCAGGAATATGTGGTCCGCACGGAGACCACTGAGTACCACATTCGGCAAGAGAAGCCCGTTGAAAAGGCGCTGATTCCGGTGAACACCGCCATCGAGTTCACGCTGGAGAAAGACAAGATGAAGTTCCACGCAAACGGCAAGAAATACGAATACCTGGTGGTTTCCGAGACCGGTGTGCCCGCGCCGAGGCCGTAGCTGCTGCTAGCCTGTTGCCAGCCTCGTCTATTTTACGTGTTAGTGCCCCGCGTCCTGCAATCCCCGGTACTTCAGCATCGGCTCGACACTCGGGGCCTTGCCGCTCCAAGCTTCATACATCTTTTCCAATTCCTCGGTATTGCCGCGCGACAGCACCATCTTCCGGAACCTATCGCCGTTGGCGCGCGTCAGGCCGCCATGGTCCTCGAACCACTGGTAGGCGTCGTCATCGAGCATTTCTGCCCATAGATAGGCGTAGTAGCCGGCGGAGTAGTCTCCGCCCCAGATGTGGCTGAAATAGCTTGAACGATAGCGTGGCGGAACAGCAGGGATCAACACATGCTTCCGTTCGAGTGCCTCTTTCTCGAACGCGTCCGGCTGCTGTAGCGTTGCACTGGCAGGGAGCGTGTGCCACTGCATATCCAGTTCGGCGGCAGCCACCAACTCCGTCAGCATGTATCCCTGGTTGAAGGTCGCCGCTTTCCGGATCTTGGCGACCAGTTCGGCGGGCATGGGCGCGCCGGTCTTGTAATGCTTGGCGTAATGCGCAAAGACGGCAGGATACAAGGCCCAGTGCTCATTGAATTGCGAGGGAAACTCGACGAAGTCCCTGGCGGTTGCGGTTCCCGAAAGGCTCGGATACTCCGTATTCGCGAACATACCGTTCAGTGCGTGGCCAAACTCGTGGAACATGGTGGTTACATCCGTAAAGCTGATGAGCGCCGGCTGGCCCGGCGCGGGCTTCGGCAGATTCGCGACGTTGTAGACGACCGGTAGCATGCCCAGAAGCTTGGACTGGGTCACCAGGCTATCCATCCAGGCGCCACCATTCTTGTTGTCGCGTTTGAAGTAGTCGCAGTAGAAAAGCGCCAGCGGCTTGCCATCCACATCCGAAACTTCGAAGACGCGAACATCCTGTTGGTAGACGGGAATGTCTTTGCGTTCCTTGAATGTGATTCCATACAGCTCGTGAGCGGCGTAGAACACGCCGTTTTCGAGCACATTGTTCAGCTCGAAGTACGGCTTGACTTCGGCGTCATTCAGATCGTATTTCGCCTTGCGCACCTGTTCGGAATAGAAGTTCCAATCCCAGGGCTCAAGCGTGAAGCCACCCTTCTGCGCGTCGATGACCTCCTGAATATCTTTGGCCTCGCGCGCGGCCTTCGCGGTCGCCCCTGGCACCAGGGCATCCATAAACTTAATGGCGGCTTCCGGAGTTTTGGCCATCTGGTCTCCCAGCTTCCAGGCCGCGTGGTTTGGATAGCCAAGGAGCTGTGCACGCCGCGCCCGAAGCTGTGCCATCCGAGAAATTACGTCGCGCGTATCGTTGGCATCGTCGCGCTCGGCGCGGTTCCAGGAATTCTTGAAAATCGCTTCGCGTGTCGCCCGGACGCTGAGAGACGCCAGATCCGGCTGCTGCGTGGTGTTTTGCAGCGGCAGCAAAAAGCCTTGCTGTTTGCGGCCTTCGGCCGCCTGCGCGGCCGCGGCCAACTGCGAGTCGCTCAGACCGGCCAGGGCGCTCTTCTCCGTCGTGAAGTAAGCCGCATCTTTCGTGGCGGCGAGAAGCTTTGTCGAAAAGTCATTCGAGAGCGTCGAGATTTGCTCGTTCAGGTTCTTCAACTCGGCTTTGTCTTTGTCGGCGAGGTTCGCACCGGCACGGACGAACCCGTCGTACGTCACTTCTAGAAGACGCCGCGATTCCGGGTCAAGCTTCAGCGATTCGCGCTCTTTGTAGACGGCAGACACGCGCGCAAAAAGCTTTGGGTTCAGATAAATGGCATCAAAATGCGCTGCGAGCTTTGGCGCCTCTTCGGCCTGAACTTTCTGCAGGACGTCATCTGTATTCGCCCCGGTGACTGCGCTGAACGCCCACATCGCTCGTTGGAACAGTTGGCCCGTCTTCTCCATGGCGACGAGCGTGTTCTCGAACGTCGGCGCCGCCGGATTGTCCGCGATTGCTTGGATCTCCGAAAGCTCCTCGGCCATGCCTGCCTCGATGGCCGGCTGATAGTCCTCGTCCTTGATCTTGTCGAAGGGCGGCGCATGGAAAGGCAGTGTGCTGGGTGCGTAGAACGGGTTCGACGGTCCGAACTTTGTATCGGCGGCCGTTGCAGGCGCGTTCATTGCGCCCAGTGCGATGGCGCCAGTCGTAATGATAGTAGTCATGAGTTTCAGCATAACCTTCCTCAGGCGTGGCGGAATCGAGCGCATCCAGATGGGAAGTCCACGCGCCTTGATTGTAAGAGAATTGCGGCGTCTGCCACAAGAAATCGCAAAAGTTGGCCTATTCGTGCAGCACGACGCTCAAGAGAGAAGTGTTGATCTGCAGTCCGCCGTTGTACTCGATGAAACCCATCTTCCGGAATTTGTTCATGAAAAAATTGACGCGCGAGCGTGTCGTGCCGATCATCTCCGCCAGCGTTTCTTGGGACATCTTGGGGAGAACCCCATGCGGCCTGTCTTCCTTGCCGTAACGCGCAAGCAACAGAAGAGTGCGGGCGAGCCGCTTCTCGCTTGAATTGAAGAGCTGGTCGATCAAGTCCTCTTCGATTCGGATATTCCGGGCCAGCATGAACCGGATGAACCGGTCGGAGAGAGCATGCTCCTCGTGAAGCACCTTGAACATTTCGCTCTTCTCAATCACCAGCACCGTGGTAGGCGTAATCGCGGTGGCCGTTGACATGCGGACGGACTGGCCGGCCAGACAGCCTTCACCAAAAAAGTCCCCCGGTCCCAGAATCGCTACAACCGCCTCTTTGCCGACTTCATTGACGACGGTCAGCTTTACGCCGCCGCTTTGTAAATACATTACGGTCGTGGCGGCATCGCCTTGCGCGTATATGGCCTCCGCGTTCTTATGCACTTTAACTTTTCTCGCGACGCCGGAGGAATCGAGAAAATTCTCGGCATCGAAAACGGACCTCTGTTTGGCTTTTATCCTGGGTTTCTTCTTTCGAGGGGTTGTGGATGTCCGCATAGAGACACCTACTAACTACATTTAGCACAACCATTTCTTTCCAAGCAACAGGTTCTTGTTTGATTTGCGCCGGGCCGGCTTGATTCGGTTCTTTCGATCATCGTGTCGCAAGCAGGGTGTTGCTACTTCTTTGAAAGCTCGCTCGTGAAACGGCTTTCAACATCTTCACGGCTCAGGGGATTTCTTGCTCTCGCCAATACGATCGAATAGACGACCTCATTCCCTGCGGTCTGCGCCGTGATAAATGCCCCGTCATTCGGCAGTTCTTGGTAAATGAACTTCACTTTTCTGCCGTCTGCAATTGTTTTGATCCACTCTTCGTCCGGCATCGTGGTAGCTCCGCAGGCGAGGCGCGTCTCGCAAGTATTGGCTCTTCACTTCTGAAAATTGTGCACCCAGGATTAGAACTCTAGCCCGTTACCGGAGCGCCGATGAAGACGCCATGAATTCCAACGACGGAATGTAATCCGGTTTCTGTCCCGTGGGGGGTGTTTAGCTGCCTTTCATGATTTTCGCGGTGGACGTCTTGCCCTCGGCTGCCACGGTAACCTCAACGTGAGCACCCTTTTTGAGCTTCACTTCGTCGCCATGTTCGTCCGTGAGCGAATTTTCAATACGGAGCTTTCGATACCGGCGGCCCGCCCCATCAACGCCAATTTGTGCCTTTTCAGGTTTTCTCCGGGTTCGAGACGCGAAGATTTTATCGACCGTTCCCGGCATGGTGGTACTTGGCCGCTCCGCAATTCGGCTTGTATCCAGTTCCCGGTCCGCGATTCTTGCGGACTTGGCCATCCGCGGCTTCGCCATTTCTTTCCTGACGCTGGCCTGAGTGACGTCATCGAGCATTTTCTTGGCTTTCTTCTGCTGCACATGCTTACTTTCGCACCGAGAAGGAGTCCATGCAGTCCCATTTCGCACAGTTGCGCACCACGTAATCGATTCCACTTCTTTGATTTGAGTGTTTGGGGGGGGGTTACAAAAGAGAACGGCGAGAGGAGAGATACCGTCCGCTCAGCCCTGCTTCTCGGCCGGTGTCGCTCTTTCTCGCCGTACAGTACGGCACATTAAGGATTCTTAATGGTCCGCGCTGTTCAATTTTATACAGTCCTGGGGAGATTCCCCTGATAGGGTGCTTTTCTCCCGCCTGGCGGCCCTCGGGCCGGTCACTGGAGTTTAGTCTTTCCTTTGCAGCCCCTTCCGGGCGGAGCGAAAAGAGTCTATCGGAACGAGACAGCACGGGGCCGCATGCATAGCGGCTCTTTTCTTCGAACCCTCTGAAGGAAAGGAAGAAAACATGGTTAGCGTCAATCAGGTATTGGTCATCTCTCCCGAGCAGGAAGATCACGAAAAGATCAACGCAGCGATGAACAAGTGTGGTCTTAGCTCCATCTGCTGCCAGAAATTAGGCGAAGCGCGAAGCTTCATGACCGCACAGAAGTTTGGAGTGGTTTTCTGCCATGACACTCTGCCCGATGGCGATTTCCGGAGCGTGGTCTCCGCAGTAAAACCCACCCCCGTCGTCGTGCTGTCGCGCTTTGCCGAATGGGATCGTTATCTCGCCGCACTAAGCGCCGGTGCGTTCGATTACATTGCCTGCCCTCCTGATACTGCTGAAACGGAGCGCATCCTGTGGTCTGCGATCACGAGCGCGCGCGAATTCTCGGCCGCCGGAGCGCATTGAGAAACAGTCTTCGGGCTAATGCGCAGCCACGGTCCGCGTTTGAAATTATCCGGATGCGCCGGGAGTCGCAGCGAACCCGAGAGGGGGTGACGAATGCCCGCAACAAAGCGTAAGCCGTCGTTCAGTGCTGCTATACATATCCGCAAATGCGCCTTTCACAAGTGGCTGGGCAAGAAGCCAGACTCTCAGATCACTGCTGCCGACATCGCGAAGGGAAAAGCCTCAGGCGATCGCCATGTCGTCAAGATGGCCAACTTCGGGGCCAACCCCGAGAAGTGGCGCCGATGAATGAAATACTCCTACCCCTACCAGGTTCGAAGTTCAACTACCTCCTTGGGTTCTCATCGAGATAGACCTGTTCTTATTCGCACAGACGCACAACTCTCAAGGCGTTAATCTATTCTCGGATCCAGACGCTCCCAGGTTTCTGCCTCTATTCGTGCTCGAGCCAAACATGGAAATCCTGACCAAATCCCGAATCTCAGTCCTCTTAGTCGCAGTCGCGGCTTCCTCCTCGCTCTTCGCTCAAAATAATGGACCGGACAAACTTGGGGCCCAGACGGGTAGTCTCGACGCCCGCCAGATCGTGAGTCAATCGCTTGCGGCCACCGATCATAGTTGGCAAGCGCGTAACGACTACATTTACATCGAGCGCGATGAGGATCGCCGCTTGGACTCGACAGGGAAGCTGCAATCGGAAAACATCGACGTCACCAAAATGAACCTCGTTAACGGCATTCGCTACGAGCAACTGATTGAACATAACGGTCAGCTTCCATCGGCCGAAGATCAGAAAAAACTTGACCAAGCCCTCGAAAAACTGAAGCATGAGACCCCACAGGAACAGGCCGATCGGCTCCGCAAGGATGAGGAGAACAGATCTTTTCTCCATGTCCTCCTCCAGGCTTTCGACTTCCGACTTTTGGGCGAAGAAACGCTGGCCGACAGGCCAACCTATGTGCTCGAAGCCACGCCGCATCCGGGCTATCACGGTTCCGGCAAATATGCCAAGCTGCTCTCCAGAGTGCAGGGCAAGCTTTGGGTCGACAAGCAGAGCTTCGGCTGGGTCAAAGTTGACGGCGAGGTAACGCAGTCATTCTCGATGGGTTTGTTCGTGGCTCGCGTGCAGCGTGGCTCGCACATCGTTTTGGAGCAAACCTCTCTCGGTGACGCGGTCTGGGTGCCTAAACGCCTCGAAGTGCGCGCCAGCGCCAGAATCCTTTTTCTAAAGAGTCTTGAACTCGACAGGATTCTCACCTATTCGGACTATCGGGCAGCGGTCGACGGTCAATACTCTGTGAAAAAATAGTGGCGTTCTGCGATGCTGCCCGGCACTTGGTTGTAGACACAGGATGTCCCGGCAATTCGTGAAGTAGCGGATGCCCTTCCGTTCATCGCACGGGATGCTCTCGCTGGCACCCTTTTCGTGATGGGATTAACTCTAGGTGCGGCGCTTCTAACCAGCGTTTCTAATAAATTTCGACAACCGAATATCTAAAATCCTCACCGGCGCGAATCGCTATCCAACGCGGCGGTTCGCCCTCTTGGCCTCTTTGCGCTGGGCCTTGGCAAGCTTCTTCATGGCTTTCCGCTGTTTCTTGATGGCCTTCTTCATCAACTTTCGCTGTTGCTTGGCCGCTTTTTTTGCTTCGATCTGGGTCCTCCGCCCATATTCTGCGCCAGTCATGCCTTCTTGCGCTTTGGCTGGCCTCGACCAAGCCAAACTCAAACACACCAGCAGCGCGAATGCAGCAATTCGTTTCACCACGATTTTCCTTTTCAGCTCCCAATGCGGCATCTAGTTTACACGGGTCTCTGTCACCCGGGAGGTTGTGAAGTAATTTTCATCACTAGCACTTCGCATCCCCTGCGAGGTGCTCTGAACTGACAGAATCAGAAATGAACACCGACCTCGCCGGTTGCGCCCGCACAAGTAACTGGAAACTGACCCGCCTCTTCCCAAACGCACGAGCTCGCGAGTCGCGTTTTAGAACACCCGGCCAAGCTGGAAGAACCATTTATGATGGCCGGTGTCGCCGACGCTGCCGCCAACAAACAGCGGCCCGATCACCGTTTCAGCCAGGACTCCGGCGGCGAAATCATTCGGAAACTTGCTTTCGTTGGGATCGCCATACATTTTCGCGAATTCGTAGGATCCGATGACAAAAACTCTTTTCCCGACGAGCGGAGGCAAAATCCACAAGTCGTGCAAATAACCTCCCCTGAACAAGTAATACTGATTTCCTTGCAACTCGTTCAACCCATACGCGCTTAGCGACAGCGGCCCGCCTAGAAAAAATTGTGGAATCCCTGTGTTGGAATACCCAAAGGTTGTTCCTCCTTGGCCTTCCACGAATACCGAACCCATCGCCGAGACCGGCTGAAAATATTCAAGACTCGACTGCAAAGAGGGGAAAGCCCCCAGCGCACCAGGACTCGTGTCAAACCACCGGAACGTGGTTTCGGAGCGCACGCCGCTGCGCGGAGTCACCGGGCTATCTGTATGATCGAACAAATAATGCAATTTCGCATCACTCACGCGCCCATCAACGGGATTAAACACCGCCGTGCCCAGCCGCAGATTTGCGTCGAGATAACCTTCCTCATAGCCGAAGCGCAATTCGCTGAAGCGGTCGAAGCCATAGCCCACGTCCAGGCCGATGTTCGCCAGGCCCATTTTGTAGTCCGCCAGCGGATTGCCCTTCTCATAAATCTTGAAGACCCGCGTGCTGGCCTCTCCATGCGGTGCGATGAACCATTTGCTGAGCGGCGTGATGGGCCGGTAAAGTTCGCTGTCCAGCCCGTAGGTATTTCCAAACAGAATATCGGACCGCCACTCGGAGCGGAATCCCGCCGCATCCAAAAACGTCAGCCGCGCGCCCATGGTAAAGCCCACTTCTTCGCTGGCCGATCCATCCACCTCAAATGCTGGTTGAACAGTTGGCGGAGCGTAGTTCTTCTCGCTCACCTTAACCTGCAGTCCCACTTGTCCGCCTTGCTCGATATAGCGAAATCCTGCAGTGTCATAACGCCCCAGTCCCGTGAGCCGTGTGAGCGCTTGATCCAATTTTTGCGTGTTCAACGGCTTGCCTGCCAGCGGGGCCAGGAAGTGTTCGATATTCTCCCTCTGCTGCGCGGTGTCCGCCCCCTCCACCCTGATGAATTGCGGCGCCGGCGCGAGCGTTTTCCTTCGAGCTTCGCGTTCCCGCATGTATTCCTGCCACTGCGCATCGCTCAGCTCGAACTTTTCGAGCAAGCGTGACTTCTCCCCGGCGGCGGCGTAACCCTTCTGCATGATGGGGTCGTGCTCTTTGTAATCCGTCGACGTAAATCCGCCCAGCGGAACGCTGACAATGGCGTCCGCGCGCGCCAGGCCGCGCACTTCGTTCTCGGCCACCACCACGTGAACTGATTGGTCGAGCACACTGAAAAGTGATTTGATGTCTTTTGCTTCGACCGGCGCCGTCTCCAAATGCACGGCGATCACGATGTCCGCGCCCATCTCTTTCACGACGTCGGTCGGCAAATTGTTCACCAGCCCGCCGTCCACGAGAACGCGGTCCTTGTCGAAGACCGGCTTGAACGCGCCTGGAATAGACATTGTCGAACGCAATGCTTCCGCGAGAGAGCCCTTCTTAAAGACGACTTCTTTGCCGTTTACCAGATCCGTTGCCACGCAGCGAAATGGGGTGGGCAAATCCTCGAAGGATTCGAGGCCGTAATACGGTAAGGTTATGCTGTCGATGAGCAATCCAATCTGCTGGCCGGAGTTCAATCCGCTGGGCAGCGAAAGTCCATTCCGCAGCCCCAGAATCAGCGCATTGGGATACGCCCGCTGGTCCTCTTTTCTCCGATAAGAAAGATCCTCGTAAGGCGTTGTGTCCCCGAGGACTTTGTTCCAATCCACTCCATCGATTAGTGTCTTTAGCTCCGCGGGGTTCATTCCCGTGGCATAGAATCCTCCGACAAGCCCTCCCATGCTCGTTCCCGCAACGTAGTCCACTGGGATGTGGTGCTCCTCGAACCATTTCAGCACGCCGATGTGCGCGAGACCGAGCGCCCCACCGCCCTCCAATGCCACGCCAATCCGCAACCGCCCTCTCGGTCCTTGCTCCACAGACGCCGCTTGTGGCCCCCTGCCAGCTTCGCTCCTTACGAACGGCGAGCTTGGTGCGCTCGTCCCAGCCATGACGTTGGAGCCCCGGTCAGTTCCCAGCGCGCTTGCAGGGGTCGCTTCCTGTGCAACGGTGGATACTGGGAGCAAGAGTACGAGGAGATAGCAGAAGGTGCGCGGCATGGTCGCCTCCTCGAAGAGAGTAAAGCCGTTACCGGGCATGGACAAGCGGTCAGGTGCCTAGTTTGGTTCCTGGGTACGTTAGTTCTCTTGCCGCAACCAAAGCCAGGCCTTAGGGTTAGAGAAAGCCAGAAAAGCCCGTCTAGAGGGATGGGAGCGCGCGTTGCCCCCGACTAGGACGCTGAAAAGGCGTAACTTAAACACTCCAGCGAACATCTCAAAAGGGAGCAAGAGAGTAGGAGCAAGTCATGCCAAACAACACATACCCTCCCGGTAGAAATCCTGCGGCCGATGCCCACGCTTCAAGAATGAGCCTGCTGACACTGATCTTCCGGATTGTGCGCTGGACAGTGTATGCCTGCGCCCTCATCTTGCTGATTCTGTTGCTGCATAAGACGGCGCCGCCGCCGGTTGTCGCCACTCCCGAAGCCGCCGCTCGCGCGGAACAAAAAGTACAAGATGTCCAGCAGGCCGTGTCGCAGGGCCAGCCCGCGACTCTTCGGATGAACGAGACCGAACTGAATTCCTACTTGGCGTCCCATCTAAACTTGGGCGCAACGAAGCCAGTAGCTCCCTCAGCCAACGCGGCTCCTGCGAATGATCCCGACGCCACACCGAGCCTGGACCAGCCGTCGGCGGATGATGTCGAGCAGATGCGCTCAAATGTTAAAGACGTGAAGGTGCAGTTGATCGACGACCGCGTGCGAGCTTACGTGGTGTTCAACGTCCACGGCAAAGACATGACGCTGCAACTTGAGGGCAAACTGGGTGCCGAGGATGGCTTCCTGCATTTCGAGCCGGTAAGCGGGCAGATTGGTGCACTGCCAATCCCGCAGGCGACGCTGGAAGCGGCGGTGCGCAAGATGATGGAGTCTCCGGAAAACCGCGAGAAGCTGAAACTGCCTTCGGATATTTCGGATTTGAAGATTCAGAATGGAGAAGTGGTCGCCAAGTATCAATGAGTCCAGGCCCACAACGGGTTACTCGGCCCTCCAAGTAGACGGCCAATCTCCGGTGGCACCCTCATCCAGCCGCATCCCTGCAGTGCAATCCACGGTCGGAGCGAATCGTCCGTCCTGCCCGAATCCTCTCGAGTACCACTGGTGTGCCAAGCCGCTCAAACTTGGAGGCCGAAGCGCGCCAGAAGTTCGCGGCGGCCCAGAGTTGTGAGACTAAGGGCTCTGCTGTCGAGTTCCTCGACGAGCCATTTTCGTTTTAGGACGATCTTCAGAAAGGCTGCACCCAGCGCCCCGCCGACGTGGAAGCGCCGCTCGCTCCAGTCCAGGCATGCGCAGGCGAAGCGGCGCCGGAGCGCGCGAGTTGCCGCGAGGTCGATGCCGAGTGCCTCGAACGCTTTCATGCCAGCCTGCGTGAGCTCATAAGAACTTTCGGTCCCGTGGGAATTGGCCGAGAGCCAATGGAGCGCTGCAAACCGATCGTGGAGCGCCACTCCCACAGTTCCCGCCAGGTGATCGTAGCAAGTACGTGCGGCGCGCAGCCGGGAGGGAGTGCTTGGCACAAACTTGGTTCGCGCGCCGCCGAGAATACTTAGCCCTTCCAGAACGCTTGCAACGTCTAAACCTCCCAAACTGTAATAACGATGTTTGCCCTGAACCAGAACTTTCACCAGGCGCGCGGTCTTCAGACGATGCAAGTGCACACTCGCAGTGGATGGACTGACATCCGCCACCACAGCCAGTTCGCTGCTCGTTCGCGCATGGCCATCCATCAAGCAATAAAGCATGCGAGCCCGCGCCGGTTCGCCGATGGCCGCGGCAATTCTGGAGGCTGCCGTGTCCGCATGGGGCTTGACATTCATAGTTTGATGATAAACGAAGTGTTGATGTGGGGCAACAGGCAAACTGGTGCCGATGAATCCTTCCGTGCCCCGCGCCGGGCAGATCAAGCGCCGCGAAGCTATTTCTCTGATCGCCACGCTAGCCGCGGTTCTCACGCTGGGCTGAGGCGCGGTCTAGGCTAATCCAGCACCGGAGAGCATTTATGACAATCACCTGTTTCATCCGCTATCAGATTGACCCGTTTCAGCGGGACGAGTTCCAGAAATACGCCGAAAATTGGGGAAGGATCATTCCGCGCTGTGGCGGCCATCTGGTGGGGTATTTTCTTCCACACGAAGGGACTAACGACATCGCGTGGGGATTGATTTCCTTCGATTGCCTCGCTTCTTATGAGACCTACCGGGAGCGATTGAAGACGGACAAGGAAGCGCGCATGAATTTTGTAATGGCGCAAAGCAAACGCATCATCCTGCGCGAAGAGAGAACCTTCGTCGAAGTGGTCGAGGGAACGTTCAATCTTCCCTCCACGCTTGCCTGACCGTGGAACACGCCAAGTCGGGCCAGGTGTGCCTTCACATGGCGCGGCGCCGCAGGACCATGGTTTATTCGTAGCGCAGGGCAACCATGGGGTCTACGCGCATGGCGCGGCGTGCCGGAATGTATCCGGCCATTCCGGCTACCCCGACGAGACAGAATGCAACGGCGGCGAGCGTCGCGGGGTCGTTCGCCGAGACGTTGAAGAGCAGGTGACCGAGAAGGTGAGACGCAGCGAGTGCGCACGGGAGCCCAACGGCCAGGCCCGCAGTCGTCAGGAGAAGAGTTTCACGCAAGATTATTCCCAGAATTGTTTTAGGGGACGCGCCGAGTGCGACGCGGATGCCAATTTCATTCGTCCGGCGCGACACGGAATAGGAAATCACGCCAAAAATTCCGGTAGCGGCGAGTACCAGCGCCATGGCGGCAAAGAGACCAAGCAAAAGCGTGCGAAACCTGGGCTGATCCAGTGAAGCATCGAGAATATCCGGCATCTTCGCGACATCCGTCACAGGCAGGTCTTTGTCTATTTTTTGCACCTGCCCCCGAATCGCAGCGGCCACGTTGGATGCGCTCAAGGTGCTCTTTACCACCACATTCGCGCCCCATAACGGCGCCTGGTCGTAGGGCACGTACATCATCGGCCCGGGGTTCTTACCCAAGCTCTCATCGCGAACATCACCCACGATTCCCACGATTTCGTGCGCGACTCCGGCATCGTAGGCAAATCCAAAGAAGAGCTGTTTTCCGAGAGGATCCTGATTCGGAAAATAGAGCCGTGCCATCTCTTTGCTGATGACCGTGACGCGCGGCGACGACAAGATGTCGCGGTGGTCGAAGAGGCGGCCGGACAGCAGCGGAATCTTCATGACGTGAAAATAATTGGGACTGACCGAAACAAAGTCCGCCGTCCTCGATACGCCGGCGGATGGTGGAGGGCTACCCACGATTTCGAATCCGATGTTGGCGCAGCCGTCGGCAATCGGCCTGGGCACAGCGATCGCCGAATCCTGCATTCCGGGCTGCGACTGGAGGCTTGTCAGGAATTCGTCGGAGAATGCGAACCATTGTTGGGGCTTCGAATATTCAAACTGGGGAAGCGAAATATCTGCCTTCACGATGTGCTGCACGTCAAAGCCCGGACTGACCGACATGAGATTCGAAAAGCTGCGCAGTAGCAAGCCTGCCGCTACCAACAGCACCATCGCGAGCGCAATTTCTCCTGCCGCCAGGAAACTGCGCGCGTGGCGGCTGTTGCGGCTTTCGCCCGAACGGCCGCCCCCTTCGCGAAGGCTCGATTGCAGGTTGGCATTGGCCGCGAACAGCGCTGGTGCCAAACCAAAGGCGCAGCTTGCTATCGCGGAAAGCAGAAGCGCGAAACCCAAGACAAAATTGTCCACGCGAATGACATTTATTCGAGGCAAACTTGGCGGGAGCAGGAAGCTCAGCCCTCGAACACCCCAGTAAGCGAGCGCTATGCCGGCCACTCCGCCAAGCAGACCGAGCACCGCGGACTCGCTCAATAACTGGCGAACAATCCGCGCTCGCCCAGCGCCAAGCGTCGCCCGAACGGCAATCTCTCGCGCGCGAGAAGTCGCGCGTGTAAGAAGTAGATTGGCGATATTGGCGCAGGCGATGAGCAGCACAAGGCCCACGGCGGCCAGCAACACAAGCAGAGGAGACCTGGCATCTCCGACGATATCCTGCTGGAGCGGGTTCATGCGGATCTTCCACCCGTTGTTCTCCGCGGGAAACTCTTTGGCGAGCCGCGCGCTTATGGCATCCAGCTCGTTTTGAGCCTGCTGCCTGGAAACACCGGGCTTCAAGCGGCCAGTGACCGTGAGCCAATGGCCTCCGCGTCGCGGCATCCAGCTTCCGAAGAGCGGGTCCTGCACGAGCGGAATCCATAGTTGCTCGGTTTCGGTAAGAAGAGGAAAGCGAAACCCCGCAGGCATGATCCCAACTACCGTGAAAGATCGTTTGTCCAGGTCGATGGAGCTTCCGATAATGTTTGGATCTGCTCCCAGCACCCCCCGCCAAAGGTTTTCGCTCAGTATTACGACAGGCGGCGCACCCGGCTTCCCGTCGTCCGAGTGAAATACGCGCCCCGCAAGCGGCTTCTCGCCGAAAACCGAGAAGAGCTCCGGAGTTACGACCGAGGTGTTCACGACTGTAGGCTCACCACGGCCCGTCAACGCGAGCTGATGATGCTGATTTCCCGCTAATTCACTAAAAACGTGATTCTGATCGCGCAGCACCGCAAAATTTGGGTACGACCAGCCGTCTACCGCAACACCCTCTTGCGGCTGGGCCTGAAACACGTTGAAGAGCTGATCAGGCTGAGCGTAGGGCAGTGGCTTCAAGAGGACAGCGTAGACAACGCTGAAGATCGCGGTGTTCGCGCCGATGCCCAGAGCGAGCGTGAGTACGGCGACGGCGGTGAAGCCGGGATTCTTGCGCAACATGCGCAATGCGAAGCGTGCGTCCTGCAAAAAAGTTTCGATGAAGGGCAAGCCGCGAAGCTCCCGGTTGGTCTCTCGCAGTTGGGTGTTCCCACCCAGCCGGATGCGAGCGTTTCGTCTGGCTTCTTCCGGCGCCATGCCTCGGCGGATGTTTTCGTTCGTGAGCAAATCGAGGTGCGTTTCAAGCTCGTGCTCGAAGTCTTGATCCACCTGGCGAGGTGAGAGCAGCGCGTGAGTTCGGGAAGCGAGCGTTCTAATCCAGGCGAACATGGAGTTATCCCCGCTCCGCGATGCGCAGCACACGTCCAATTACGCCGGAAATTCGCTCCCAATTCCGAGCTTCAGCGGAAAGCTGCTTGCGTCCAGTTTTCGTGATGGAATAAAATTTGGCTTTTCTGTTGTTGTCCGAGATGCCCCACGCGCCGGAAATCCAGCCTTTTTGCATGAGGCGAACCAGCGAGGCATAAATCGTGCCCTGATTGATTTGCAAAGCTTCTTCGCTGATTTGTTCGATGCGGCGCGCAATCCCGTAGCCGTGCAACGGTCCCATGGATGCCAGCGTTTTCATAACCATCAAGTCGAGAGTGCCCTGAAGTATTTCTGATTTCTCGCCGGCCATGCGACCTCCTGTGGACTGCCCACATGAGCATCGCAAAAGACCTGTGGGATGTCAACAGGAAAGTGTCTCCTTATTGTTAGCACATCGAGATGTCCGGGGCTATTAGCACATGATAGGTCCGCTTTGGTTCCTTTCTGAACTCTCTTCCGCCGCTGCGACGGTGGAGGGCGGGAATCCCGCGGGGGGTGCGGGATTCCCGCCCTCCGGAAGAGACCTTTCCGCGCTCCGGTAGCGCGAGCCATCCCGGGCGTAGCGGCCGACCAGGTGTGGGCCGTAGCACACGCTCCAACTGCCGTCCAGGTGTTCGCACACGAGCACCCGGCATTTCGCCAGCGTGCCTCGCCATTTGGTTTTCTCGATCTGCAACGTGCGATTCGCGATGCGCACGGTGTTGTCCTGATTCACCACGCGTTCCTGCTGCACCGAGAAAATGCGCTCCATATCCTTCCCGCCGGCGGGAACAAATGCGCTTTCCGGTTGCGCCGCGGGCACCGAAAATTTCCGGTTAAACTCGGCGATGTACTGCTCGCGCAGAAAACGGTTGGCTTCCTCCACCGTGGTGATTCCCCGCAGCCGCAACTCCTGCGGCAACCGTCGCTGCCACGTTCCAAAATTCCGTTCGCTGCGCCCGCGCGCTTGCGGCGAATACGCCGGAATCATCTCGATGCCCAGATCGCGCATGGCGCGGCCCACTTGCGTCAATCGCTGGCGGTCCACCAGTTCTCCCTCTTTCGGCGTCTGCCAGAAATGGCTGCCGCGATCGCTATACAGAGCGCAGAAAATGCCGCGTTGCTCCACCACTTCACGCAATGCCGCCAGCACCGTCAGGGTCGATTCCTGTTCCACCAGTTGCGCGTAATAAATCGCGCTGGTGGCGTCGTCCAGAACTACGATCAGGTCGTAATACGGCTCGCCGCCCAGCCAGCGATGCGTGCTGCCGTCGATATGTAGGAGCATGCCGGTCATCGGCCGGCGCTCCCGCTTGCGCCGGTGCGGACCACGCTGCCGTGCGCGCATCACCAGTCCTGCGCCTTGCAGCAAACGCTTGATGCACGTGTAGCTGTAGAGCACGCCGTGCTCTTCGCGCAGCTTCTCGTGAAAGTGCCGCACGCTGAAGTCGAAATACTTCTCCTGGTACAAGCCCAGAATCTGCTCGGCCACCGTCCACGGCATGCGCCGCGGACTGGGCCGGCTCCTACGACGATCCAGCAAACCGTCGAAGCCGCTGTGCCGATAGCGCTGCAGGATCCGGCGCAGATGTCGCGGACTGACCCGCAAAATCCAGGCCGCCCGCCAGAAAGTAAGCCGCTTGCCAACCACCTGTAAAATCACTTCCTCCACCTTCATCGCCCGCTCCCGGGCCCGTTGCGGATAGCTCGTCATGGCCGGTTCCCCCGGCCTGTCTAGCTACCCCAGCGCGCCGCAAAATGCGGACATTTCATGTGCTAATTAGGAGGACATTTCATGTGTCAACGACACAGGAAAGTGTCTCCTCGCTCCGGATCCTCGAGTTGGCGGACGATGCGGAAATCTGCGGTGCGGGGGCGTCCCGCTTTTCAATGCACGTAGAAGCCGGATTTAGAGAGCACCACGTAGTCCTTATTCTTTTTGCCAAACGAGGAGGACAGCCGAACGTCGAGCTTGTGCGGCTTGCCGAGCGCCGCAGAGGCGTTTGTGTAATAGCCCAGAGTGTAGCGCGTTTTGATACGCTCAATCAGCGCGCGGAAAACCGTGTCTAGATGGGCCACGTCCTGGACGTTGAAGATTTCGCCGCCCGTCTCGTCTGCGACTTTGCGAATGTTCACCAGTCCGGGAATCATACTCGCGGCGAAGACAGTTTGCGGCGGGTTGTAGCCGGGGATTTTGAGGTTGTAGAGAACCGCGTCGGCGGCGATAGCTTCCGTCACGATGTCGTGCGTGCCTTGTCCCCCTGCATCGGTGCCCACGTCATCACTGATCAGGATGATGACGCGGCGGCCCTTGGGCGGAAGCTTCAGCAGATACTGCGAAGCCAGAAAAATCCCGTCGTTGATATTGGTGGCTCCGCCCGCATGGAAGGAATTGATTTGATCGGCAATCTGCTTTTTGTCCGTGGTAAACGGGACGCGCAATTGCGCTTCCGTGGAAAAAGTGAAAAGCGCAACCTCATCATCGGGTTTGAGAGCGGCAAGAGCGGTGTTCGCGGCATCGCGCAACGGCCCTAGAAATGGTCCGATCGAATCACTGAGATCCAGCACGAGCGCAACATTGATGGGCAACGCATCACGGCTGAAAACATCTAATTTCTGGGCCACGCCGTCTTCGCGAACCTCGAAATCTTCTTTTTTCAGGTCGGCCATGATTTGGCCGGACTTGGTTTTAACGGTGGCGTCAAGAAGGACCAGGTTTACGCCAACGCGAATCACGCCGCCATTTTGTTCCTGCGCCGGTGCAGCGCTTGCGAAAACAGCTGCGAACAAAATAAAGCCGGCCAACACGGCTGGGCTCCAGTAGGTCAGCTGATACCGCCAGAATTTGGAAATTGCCATTACTCTATACTACGCGTGGCCGTTTGCCGGTCAACTCCAGGCGAGGGACAGCTCGGAATAGCCTTTGCCTTCTTCGATCGGGGTAACGAAATAGATGACCGCGTCCTTGGCTCCCGAAAGCTCCAGGGCTTTATTGAAAAATCCGATGATCGCGAATCCCATGACGCGATGCTGTTTCTCAAATCCCGTGTATTTGATCCGTGCTTCGCCTTGTCCTTGCAGCTGCACTTCGACCGAGACTCCCTGAAAGTACGTGGCGTGAACGGCCCCGATTCGCTCGATCACAAATTCCGGGGAGCCTACTTTCACAAACGCCTTGTAGATTCCACGAAGCTGTCTTTCATTTACTGCCTCCGCGCCGCGAGTGATCATCTCTTCGTTTCCTCCGGCGAGAACCCGGTTTTGGATTTCGAGGAAGCGTGTGAAAAGATCTAGCGAGTACCATGTCGAGGAGAAGATTTCTCCTTCACAGAACTTTCGAGTTTCTTCGTCCAGAAGTCCGAGGATTGCCTGGAAGGACTCCTCGCTTACGCGTGTTTTGATCTGACCGATGGTTTCCTTGATCGCGGATCCCTTGATCTGGACCATGCAGAAGCTCCTCGCCGGACGGGCTTAGCCCCGTTGTTCTCTTCTGACCTTACTATGTTTCGTGGCGGAGCATGGGAACGCTTGTCCTAATCGGAACTGAGGGGCAGCTTTTACGCAACTTTTACCTGCAGCTTGATGCGCGCAGGAATGGCGCCCTAAGACGCTCGGGACGTCCGGCGGTAGGCGGCGCCGCATTTATAAAGCTTGTCCTTGGTGATTTCAACCACCCAGGCGATTTCCGCCGGCACAAAAATCGCGTTGCCGCCGGGCGAGTAGGGAACGGCGACCTCAATCTCGGCTCGCGCGAAGTATTGCTTACGGCTCTTGAAACACAGCCCGCCCTTGGACATGTCTTCACAAGTGACTACGTCGTCGAGAAAGCCTGAGCGCCGAATGCAAGCTTTGTAGTTGACCCTCGTTCGCGGGTGTTTGCGTCGATTCTCTTGGCGAACAGCCGGCACGACGATAGACGGCGCTGTCGGAGCCGGCAGAGAGGGTTCCTCTTCCGGAGTCCAGGAAGCACCCGATCTTGCAGTGCTTGTCGCTTCGACGAACGAAGACTCGCCGCTCTCTCGCCCGGCAACCAGCAGTACGGGTTGCTCTTCGATCGTTTCCGTTGGAACATCGGCCGCGCGCTTCCAGAGAGTAGAGTCTCCACACTGTTTGCAATATCGAACGATCCCCTCATTGATCAGAAATACGTCCGACTCCACGTCACTTTGTTCCACGGTCTCCCGTTCTTTGCAATTGCCGCATTCCAGAAGCACGCGGCGAGATTCCTTTTCTTTTTCGGAGACGGGTGCGAAGTCGATGCCCCAAAAGTCGATGTTGGAGGTGTCCACAAAAGCGACGCCATATGTGTAAATCTCGCCCTCAGAACCGATGCGGCCCACGACGCGGACCACGGCTTCCTTATTCGTATCCAGATAGCGAACGATGATCTCTTGTTCGGCGGAGAGCTTATAGGTGGAAACGATGCCGGCGCCATGGCGGCTGAGAAGCACGGTTTTGGTCATTTCCGAAAAGCCTTTGCCATCCATGTCGCTTCCAGTCAAAAGGATAGCAATCTCTTTGGGAATGCGGCTGCTGCGGCGGAGGTGCTCGTAGGACACGTTCTACACTCTTCGAGGGAAGCACAACTCTAAACTAAGGTTAACCGGAAGTATGCCGCCCCGGCACACAAATTGGGCCTATGGTTCCACGGGCGCAAGGGGCGCCGAGCCCGGCGAAGCGTGGTGACGGCGGACACCCGGAGGCGTGTCCAAAATCACTGATTTAGCGCTGCTGAGAGAATAAAAAGGAAGCGTAGAAGGAAAGAGATCGCGAATGGAAGTGAACTGCCAAAGCTGGAAGCGAGCGGTAAGACGGAGGGCTCAGCGGTTCCACCTACTTCGCGCTGAGGAAGCGAAAACAGTAGGGCAGACCCTCGCGATATCCAGTCTCCTTCTGCGGGGCGGCGAATGGGCACCAAGCGAACGCTAAGCGCCTGGCATTGCGACGCGCCGGCCGTTCACGGCCGGAAGCACTGTGGCCCCATTCGCCGCTCCAAATTTGAAATTAGAGGGGATTCAGACAAAGTGAATTTCTGAGGAGAAATGAAATGACAAACCTAATTCTGCGAGACAATTTGTTTGAGGATCTGTTCGATGCACGTCGTGAATTTGACAAGGTTTTCAACCGCATGTTGAACGTCAGGCCGTGGGGCAAGGAAGAAGCGGGCCAGTTGGCGGGCTTCAACTTCGCGCCGGCCATCGAGACTCATCTGGACAAAGAGGGCAAGAAGTATGTCTGCAAAGTCGCTCTGCCCGGAATCGACCCAAAGGAAGTGCAGATCAGCGTGCACGGCAATCTGCTGACCATTACTGGCGAGCGGAAGATCGAGAAGAGGACGAAGGAGGCCGAGTATTTTCATGAGGAGTTCGCGTACGGGAATTTCGAGAGGACAGTGGAACTGCCCGAAGGCGTAAACACGGAGAAGGTGACTGCCGAATTCGTGAACGGCGTCCTCGAAATCACGGCGCCCGTCGCTGCGGTAGCATTGCCGAGGAAGATTGAAATCAAGACGACTGTGCCGCTGACAAAACAGATGGCGGCGTAAGTCCCCCCTAAATCCGCCTAAGTCACAGCGGTTGAAAAAGCCCGTTCCGAGAAATCGGACCGGGCTTTCTTCTTTTGCGAGCCGTTTCGATTTGGATCGGTGGTATCGCACCAAGACATCGAACTCATCGCTCTAAAGTTCTTCGGAAATTCCCCCAGAGCTTGGCCTCGACATTCAAGAGATGATCTTTCCCTGCCCAAGAAAAGGGAACCAAAAGCCAAATCGTTCGTCTACATAGAAGACAGGCATCTGAGCCCATTCCCGCGAGGAGGAAAACTGCGTGAGAAACCTCTGGCGTGACCTACACTTTGGCCTGCGTCTCCTCTGGAAAAATCCAGTTTTCACATCTGTTGCCGTGCTAGCCCTGGCTTTGGGTATCGGCGCCAACACCGCGATCTTCAGCGTCGTCTATGCCACCTTGTTAGCTCCACTCCCTTACCGTCAGCCAGATCGAATCGTCATGATTTGGTCCAAGGTCGGCGGCAACCGCAATGTCACGGCCGCCGGAGACTACCTAGAATGGAAACGGCAAAGCACCGCCTTTGAATCCATGGCGGCGTGGACCGGCGGCCAAATGAGCTTGACCATCTCCGGCCAGCCTGAGCAGGTCAATTCGGAGCCTAGCACCCCTGGTTTTCTCGAGGTACTTGGCCAGCCGCTGCTGCTCGGCCGCGGCTTCTTACCCGAGGAAGGGCAGGTCGGCAAAAATCACGAGGTCATTCTTACCTATAAACTGTGGAAGAACCGTTTCGGCACCGACCGCGAGATCATCGGCAAGCAAGTTCGTATGGATGGCGCCCCGTACACCGTGGTTGGCGTCCTAGCTCCCGGGGCGACCGACCGGGTGCAAAGCGAACTGTACGTCCCGTTGGCGTTCAAGCCGGATCAAATCAATCACGAGTTCCATTGGCTGCTCGTCATGGCGCGCTTGAAGCCCGGCGTGACCGTGGCACAAGCCAACGCCGATATGGACTCCGTGACCAAACATATCGCCGAAGTCTATCCAAAATCGAACCAGGGCTGGGGCGCGAGCGTCGAGCCCTTACAGAATGACTTTCTGAGCCGCGACACGCAACGCGCCCTCTGGATGCTGCTTGGAGCGGTAGGCTTCGTATTGCTAATAGCTTGTGCCAACGTCGCCAACCTGCTTCTTGCACGCGGTACCGTGCGTCAGAGAGAAATCGCGATTCGCGCTTCACTGGGCGCAACGCGTGGCCAACTATTCAGCCAATTTTTAACCGAGAGTTTGGCCTTGGCCGGCATCGGAGGTGCCCTGGGCGTCGGTTTGGCATGGGGCTTCCTGAAAGTCATCATTGCGTTGATGCCGCCATTCACATTGCCTTCGGAAGCAGACGTCAGGCTGAATGTGCCAGTGCTGCTTTTCACTCTTGGGGCTACCATGCTCGCCGGCGTGCTATTCGGTTGTGCGCCGGCAGTGCAGGCTGTGCGATTGAATCTCAACGAGACATTGAAGGAAGGCGGCCGCACAGGTTTCAGCGTCGGGCGGCACCGAGCGCGCCATGCTTTGGTTCTGGCTGAGTTTGCCCTGGCGCTTACACTCTTAGCGGCTGCCGGACTCGCCGTGCATAGCTTTTGGAACATCACACACGTGGATATGGGCTTCCAGACGGGCCACCTCCTCACATTCGATCTCCCAATGCCTGCCGACCGCCTGAAAACACCTGAGCAGATCACGTTGTTTTACCAGCAATTGATTGAGCGCGTGCAGGCGCTGCCAGGAGTCACTTCGGCTTCGGTGTCCACAGGCATGCCGGTGGAAGGTACGAATTTCGGGATGCCGTTTGAAATAGTCGGCAAACCGGTTGCTGATCGTTCCCAGCGCCCCGGGGCGGGTTTCAACCAGGTCACGCCCGGATTTTTCACAACCTTTGGGATCCGCATGGCTCGCGGCCGGGCTTTTACGGAAGCGGATGTCGCCGGAGGCCTGCCTGTTGCGGTGGTGAACTCCACATTCGTGAAGCGTTATTTTCCAAACGTGGATCCCTTGACACAACGCATTTCCGTTGAACAGCTCATCCCGGGAGTAACCAACCTCGGGCCGCCCATCGATTGGCAGATTGTCGGCGTGTATGAAAATGTGCGCAACGGCGGCCCCAAGGGCGACGGATTTCCGGAGATCGATGTGCCATTTGCACAGAGCCCCTGGCCCTCCGACTTGATGGCCGTGCGCACTGCGGGAAATCCTGAAGGAGTGATCAAAAGCATCGCGGCGGTAATTCACTCCTCTGATCCCGATTTGCCCATGGCCGATGTTAAGACCATGGACCAGCTCCTTCACGAATCGATGGGTGGAGATCGGTTCGGTGCCGTTTTGTTCGGGAGCTTTGCAGTGATCGCACTTTGTCTGGCGACCTTTGGAATCTACGGCGTGATGTCCTTTGGAGTCGCGCAGCGCACTCACGAGATTGGACTGCGCATGGCGCTAGGCGCCGGGCAGACCCAGGTGCTCGGTTTGATACTGAAAGAAGGAATGACTCTGGGCTTCATCGGTCTTCTGATCGGTCTGGGCGGTTCTTATGGTGTTGGCCGGCTCATGCGCGGTACGTTGTATGGCATCGGCACGCTCGATCCCGTCGCGTTCAGCGCTGTGGCTGCGGTGCTCATGATCTCGGCATTGCTAGCCTGCTACATTCCCGCGCGCCGGGCGACACAAGTCGACCCCATGGCTGCGTTACGCCAGGACTGAAGCGTATCTGCACAAGACGAGAGACGGAATCGCGAGCAGCTCCCCGGCAATCCATAGGTTATCCGAGATTGACTTTAGAACCGTACTTTCCACTTGCGTTCGCGACGAGAGGGAATTACTCGTAGCGCAGTGCGACGAGCGGATCGATGCGCGTGGCGCGAAATGCGGGAATCCAGCACGCGAAGAGAGCAATTCCCGTCAGCAATAAGACCACGACGATAAATGTCAGCGGGTCCGTCGGTTTGATGCCTACAAAAAGGCTGCTCATCAGGCGCGTTCCTGCAATCGCCAGAAGTAAGCCGAGGGCCAGGCCGATGCCGACTACGCTGAGTCCTTGGCGCAAAACCATTTTCAGAATGTCGCGTGGAGCAGCGCCCATGGCCATGCGAATGCCGATCTCCTGCGTGCGTTGAACGGCAGCATAGGAAACCACGCTGTAGATTCCGACAACGGCGAGAATCAGCCCGAGCAGCCCCATGACGGCGGTGAGTTGCGCGCCAAAGTGGAAGAAGAAAAAGCCGTTCGCGCCCTGCAGGGATTCGTCCATGGTCTGCACCTGGGTAATCGGCAAGCCGGGCGCGAGTTCGTGAATTTGCGATTCGATTTGCAGCGCTAACGTTTCCGGAGGCACGGAAGTGCGCACTTGAATCGTGCGCATGGACATATAACTTTGGTCGAGCGGCAAATAGAAGAACGCCATCGGATCTTCCGTGACGTTTTGGTATTTGCCGTCCTGGACGATCCCGACAACTTCGATGAATGGACCAGTGGGCCCTTTAGTGCCGAAGCGTTTGCCTAGGGCGTCCTCATTCGGCCAGAATTTCGCGGCCATGTTTTGATTGATGATAGCAACAGCAGGAGCTTTTTCACTGTCGGCGTCCGTGAATCTGCGGCCGCGGAGCAGGGGAATCTGCAGAGTGTCGAAATAGCCTGGGGTCACCATGTTGTAGTTGAGTTCGGCGGCTTGCTGGCCGGGCTCGAGAGGATGATCTTGGATCCAGACGCGATCATTGGAGCTGACCACGCCCATGGGAACGATGAAAGCTTGTGCCACGGATTCCACGCCCGGCAGCGAGCTCACGCGGGTGTCGATTTCCTTGAATACCTGGCGGCCGCGCGGTTCCTTGTAGCCGGTTTGCGCGACGTCCACGGAAAGGTTGAGGAGATGATCGGGATTGAAGCCGAGATTAATTTTTTCTGCGTTCCGCAGACTGCGAACGAAGAGACCGGCGACGATCAGCAATACGAGAGAGCCCGCCACTTGTGCCGCGACCAAACTGTTTCGCGCCAGTTGGCGCCGCGGGCCAGACGATGAACCGCGGCCGCCTTCATGCAGAACTGTGATGACATCGGTTCGCGCGGCGCGCAGGGCCGGCATGATGCCAACAACCAAACCGGTCAGCAAAACGACGCCTAAGGCGAACAGATATACGCTTGCGTCCGGGTGGAAATCGAAGTGGATGGGCAGATCCGTTCCGAGACGAAGCGATCCGAGGATTCCCGCCGCCCACGAGCCCAGAAGCAAGCCAGCTCCACCGCCGAGAAAGGCGAGCAAAAGACTTTCGGTGAGATATTGCCGCACCAGATGCCCGTGGCTGGCGCCCAAAGCGGCCCTGATAGCCATCTCGCGCTGGCGGACCGTGGCGCGGACCAGGAGGACATTCGCGATATTGAAGCAAGCAACCAGAAGCACGAGGCCAGCCATGGCCATGAACGCGACCGCCGCTATGGGAACCGGATTCTCCGGGTCGGGATCGGGCCTGGCCATTTTTTCCGGATAAATTTGAACGGAAATGCCTCTTTCCGAGTCCGGATGTTGTTCGGCGATGCGTTGGGCCACTACATTGAGGCTAGATTGGGCCTGCTTCAGGCTCGCGTCTGGCTTAAGCCGGCCCATGAGGGTCAGCGTACGAGAGCCACGGCTGGTCCAAATTTTTTGAATGGGAGCGTCGGGGTCTTCGTTCGGCTCCGCGCTGAACGGAATGTAGGCATCCATATCGAGAACCGAATACGTGCCGTGAAAGTCCCGTGGCGCTACGCCGACAACGGTGAAGGGCAGTCCATTCAGCTCCACCTTCTTGCCGACAATATTTGGATCACCGTTGAATCTTTTCCGCCAATACGAATAGCCCAAAACCATGATGGGATCGGCGCCGGGGGTGCGGCCTTCGGTAGGAAGAATTAGGCGTCCATAGGCTGGTTGAATGCCAAGTGCAGAAAAATAGTTGCTGGAAACGCGGCTGATGATGCAATGATCGGCGCTGTTATCGGCGGCCACGGAGGCGAGAGTGATCCGGTAAGCGAAGAGATCGCTGAAGGAGCCGGTTTGGTCACGTAAGTCTTCGTAATCGGGATAGGAAAACCGCGAAGTCCCAGGAACCGCGGCTTGATGCAATGCGAGAACGGTAATTTGTTCGGGATGGGGAACGGGGAGGGGGCGGAGAAGGAAGCCGTTGATGACACTAAAGAGCGCAGTGTTAACGGCCATGCCCAAGGCGAGCGTGACGATGCCGATGATGGCGAACCCGGGGTTCTTGGACAGGGTCCTGAGAGCGTAGCGGATGTCTTTCCAGAAGTTGAGCATTTCGAGTGCTCCAATCAGAAATACCAATATAAATACGCATGCCAACTGCCTGTGAGTACATGCTACCAAATCATTCAAACGGAAGTACTTAAGACTATGGCGAGCGAGAAGTGTGAGGGCCTGGTGTCCGGTTGTGGGATTTATCGTCTCAGTTGTGAACGAGGGAGTTCGGTGATATTGCGGTCAAATCGAGATCTACACCGCGTCGGTTTTTAGCAAGCATTCATTCTAAAGGCACTTAAAGTCTTTTGTTTTGATATATTTCTGCAAGTGTTGATTCTAAATAACTTGCATTGCACAAAAATTGTGCACATTGCGATGGTCATCCCGAGTGCTGCACATCCAAAGCAAAGTCCACAGGTATGGAATCCAAAACGCAAAGAGCCAGCAGAACGGTGGCCTGGGAAAACACAAAAGAGAAATACCTGAAGTTGATTATGGGCTTGGGATGAACACTTGCCGAGCAAGAAAAACCAGAGAACCAGGAGCTTCGGCACGGCACTGCCATGCTGGGCTCGCTACTCAGGTTCTAGGCCTTCAGATTGCCCCAACTCATGTGAGCGCGCCCTTTGGGGTCGCGGAACTAAGTGAACTGACCAGTCTGGGAGCGGAGAATCTGGACGACACGCTCGAGATAGTCGTTGATCACCTGGAGTTCCCTGGTTGAAAGACTGGAGGCGAGCTTCATGGAGGCTTTGCCTAAGCCCTCGTAGAGGCGACCAATTCTTTGGAGGGCTTCCGGGCGGGGCCGGACAAAGACCTTTCGACGGTCGGCGGAGTCGCGAAAGCGTTCGACGAGGCCGGCTTTTTCCAGACGGTCCAGTATGCCGGTGATGGCGCCGGTGGTCAGGCCGGTGGCGCGAGCGAGGTCACCAGCGGTAAGGGGCAGCTTCGCATAACGGGACATCAGTTCAAAGCATCTGGTATCAGTAACGTTGAGGCCGAGCCTGCTAGCGATGGCCTGGTGGAGGAACACGGAAACGGTGCCGAGTTCGCGGCCCAGATCCATACCGACTCGTTTGACTAGTTCCTTGCGCTTGCGCGGCGGAGTAGGAAGTCTCATTTTATCTTGACACCTAAGTATCTCACGAACTAAGATAATTTGCGACAGAAAGAATATGCTCGGGGAGCGGGGCGCCGCAAAGCGCCGGAAAGCAGAATCGGCTCCTGGAGCATAAACGGACGGGAAACCAAGGAAGCCCCCACTGGGCCAGGCTCAAGCCAATAAAGCAGGGTAGAATGAAAAGCAGCAAGTCCTCTTTGATTTGTAATCTTTCGAGCGGCACGTGCGTAAGTGTCTTTGCAGGGCCACTCGCGCAGAGAAAAGGGAAGTAATGGCGGCGACGGAAATTCATGCAAAACCGGATCTGGATTCGCTTCGGATCCATGACACGCACCGCTCGAGCAGCGGGACTGGGAAGCGGCTGGGGTACGTGTCCGCGGCGCTCGGGCTGGTTGTCATCGTGGGTGGGCTGGCGTTTGCATTTCGCGATCAGACACCGGTTGTGGAAGTCGTGGCGGCCGAGCAGGCGCAGGTGGGCGGACGCGAGGCGATTTTGAACGCAAGCGGTTACGTCACGCCGCGGCGCAGGGCCACGATTGCCGCCAAGATTACAGGGCGGGTTACAGGCGTGTTTTTCGATGAAGGAACGCGCGTTCACGCGGGGCAGTTGCTGGCCACGCTGGATGAATCGGACGCGAAGAGGGCGCTGGATTCGGCGAAAGCAGACCGGGATGCGTCGCAAGCAGCCATCGCGGATTTGCAGGTTCAACTTCGGCTGGCTGAAATCGAGCTGAAGCGGGCTCAGGAACTGCGCGCGGCCGGAGTGCAGTCCCAGGAACAGCTGGATACTTCGAGTTCCGCCGCCGACAGCTTGAAAGCCAAGATCGAACTGGCGAAGGAGCAGGTGCTAGCCTCCGACGCGCGGATTCGGGAAGCGCAGCAAGCGGTGGACAATTGCGTGATCACCGCGCCGTATGACGGAATCGTAGTCTCGAAGGACGCGCAAGTGGGCGAGATGGTGTCGCCAATCTCCGCGGGAGGCGGGTTCACGAGGACGGGCATAGCGACGATCGTGGACATGAACTCGAATGAGATCGAAGTGGACGTCAACGAGTCTTACATCGCGCGCGTAAAGGACAGGCAGCCGGTGACGGCGGTTCTAGATGCGTATCCGAATTGGCAGATCCCGTGCCATGTGCGCACGGTGATTCCGACGGCAGACAGGCAGAAAGCGACCGTTAAGGTACGCATCTCGTTCGACAAGCTGGATCCGAGAATTTTGCCGGACATGGGAGTGAAGGTAACTTTTCTTGAGGACGCTCCGGTGAAAAAGGGTGATGCGAAAGCACCGACCGTGGCGGCCTTGCTCCCGAGCGCGGCGATTCGCGAGGACAACGGCAAGAAGATTGTATTTCTGGTGAAGAACGATCACCTGGAGCGGCGAGCCGTGGCTCTGGGGAATGCGCAGGGAACGGAGACGGAGATTTTGTCCGGGCTGGTGGCCGGAGACTCCGTAGTGGTTGGAGGGCCTGCGAATCTGCAGGACGGACAGGCTGTGAAGATCAAGAAATAGGAGCGCCGAGTATGATTCGAGTGGATGGCCAGGGAAATGGGAACAGTCTGATTCGCGTGCGCGGGCTGGATAAAACCTACCGCCGAGGCGGAGAAGAGATTCAAGTGCTGCAACGGCTGAACCTCGATGTGGACAAGGGCGATTTCGTGGGGTTCATGGGGCCGAGCGGCTCGGGGAAAACGACGCTGTTGAATTTGCTCGGCGGGCTGGACGTGCCGACCCACGGGAGCATTACTGTGGCTGGAGACGAGATCACGAACATGTCCGGAAGCAAGCTGACGCACTGGCGAGCGCGGCACGTGGGATTCATCTTTCAGATGTACAACCTGATTCCGGTGCTTACGGCGTATCAGAACGTCGAGCTACCGCTACTCCTGACCAAGCTTTCGAAGTCCGAGAGGCGCAAGCACGTGGAAACGGCGCTGAGCGTCGTGGGTTTGTCTGACCGGATGAACCACTATCCAAGGCAACTTTCTGGCGGACAGGAGCAGCGCGTGGCGATTGCGCGCGCAATCGTGGCCGACCCGACCTTTCTGCTCTGCGACGAGCCCACGGGCGACCTGGACCGCAAGAGCGCTGATGAAATCATGGACTTGATTCACCGGCTGGTGAAAGAGTATGGCAAAACGGTGCTGATGGTGACGCACGATCCCGTGGTAGCGAAGCAAGCGGATCTGACGCTGCATCTCGAGAAAGGACTCTTGGTTGAAGGGGGAGCGCGGCAGGAAGTGGCCGCGGGAGGTGTGGCGTGAAATTCCGTGGACTGATCTTTGCCGATCTTTTTCGGAAGAAAATCCGTTTGATGCTGACGATTGGCTCATTCGCCGTGGCGCTGTTTCTTTTTGCGTTTCTCGCGGTGGTAAGGAGCGCCTTCAGCCGAGGGGCTGAAGTAGCTGGGGCAGACCGGCTGGTGGTAACCAACCGGATTGGACTGATTCAAACTCTGCCTATTTCGTACCAAGACAAAATCCTGACCATCCCGGGAGTAAAGGCAGTGACGCAAAATCACTGGTTCGGAGGGGTCTACCAGGACGAAAAGAATTTCTTTGTGCAGTTCGTGATTGACCCGGACAACATGCTGAAGGTGATGACCGAATTCAAAGTGCCTCCCGATCAGTGGGCGACATTTTTGCAGGATCGGCAGGGGGCTATCGTTGGCGCGAAAACCGCGCAGCGCTTCGGGTGGAAAATCGGGGACCGCATCCCCATCATTGACTCTCTCTACGGCCCCACGAAAACCTGGGAATTCAATCTCGACGGGATTTATCATAACGATCGTCCCGGGGGCGACGAAACGCAGTTTTGGATTCAATATAAATATTTCGATGAAAATGTTCCCGATTTCGCCAAGGGCACGGCAGGGTGGTACGTACTGAAACTGGATAACCCCGATGATGCCGCGCGCGTGTCCAAGGCCATCGACACGATGTTCGCCAATTCTTCCTTTGAAACGAAGACGGAAACCGAATCGGCATTCGCCGCCGGATTTATCAAGCAGTTTGGCAATATCGAGTTGCTGATCGAGATGATCGGCATGGTGGTGTTCTTCACGCTTCTTCTGGTGACAGGCAACACGATGGCGACTTCGGTGCGCGAACGCATCAGCGAGTTGGCGGTACTGAAGGCCATCGGGTACAGCGATCGAACGGTGCTGGTTTTTGTGCTGGCGGAATCTCTGGCGATTGCGGTCCTGGGAGGGCTCCTGGGGCTTGGCCTCGCCATCTTGGCAATTCCAGTACTGGGCCAGGCTCTAAACGGCTTGCTGCCATCGCTTATTCTATCGCCAGGGATTCTGTCGCTGGGTCTCTTGGTGGCGGTGCTGGTGGGGGCGGTGAGCGGGATTATCCCTGGCATCGGGGCGATGCGTATGCGCGTAGTGAACGCGCTGCGGAGGGTGTGACATGGCTATCCCGGTAATTTACAACTTCCGGAGTGTTAAGGCGCGCTGGACCTCCGCGATAGTCGCCGTGCTCGGGATCGCGGGAACAGTAGGCGTATTTATCGCCATGCTTTCGCTGGCACGCGGATTTCGAGCGACGCTGGTTGCTTCTGGTTCGGCTGACAACGCGCTGATCATGCGGGCAGGCTCGACGTCGGAAATGACGGGCGCAGTCTCGCTCGAGAGCGCGAGAATCCTTCAGGACGCTCCTGGAGTTGCGCGTGGCGCCGATGGTCCGCTGATTACGACTGAAGCGGTGCTGGTCACGCCGATTCCGCTGGTCTCGACGGGCACGGATGCCAACGTTCAGGTGCGAGGCGTTTCGCCGAACGTCTTTGATATCCGCAAGAACATTAAGATTCTTCAGGGACGGATGTTTCATTCGGGGCTGGCCGAGGTCGTTGTCGGCAAGAATGCCACTGGCGCCTATAGGGGTTTGACGGTCGGAAGCACGATGACCATGGGCGGACAGAGCTGGAACGTCGTGGGTGTTTTCGACGCCGGCGGGAGCGCGTTCGATTCCGAAGTTTGGTGCGATGTCCATCTGCTGAACGGGGCGTTCAAGAGACCTGCGGACACTTTTCAATCCGTCACCGTGCACCTCACTTCGCCTGCCGCGTTTCAGCAATTCAAGGACTACGTGACGGCGGACCCGCGGCTGAACGTGGAAGTGAGCCGAGAGATAGATTACTACGCGAAGCAATCGACGCGCATGACGCAACTCATCACCATTCTTGGCGGACTGGTTGCGGGAGTGATGGCGATTGGAGCGATCTTTGGCGCGCTGAATACGATGTATTCCGCCGTGGCCGAGCGCGGCCGCGAAATTGCGACAATGCGCGCGCTGGGATTTGGAGCCGCGGCCGTCGTGGTATCGTTTGTGATCGAGGCGCTATTGATTTCGTTCGTTGGAGGAGCGCTCGGCGCTGTCGCTGTGCTGCCATTGAACGGGTTTACCACGGGCACGATGAATTGGCAGACGTTCGCGCACATGGAGTTCGCGTTCCAGATCACACCTATATTGCTTCTGAGCGGCTTGATTTTCGCGCTGGTTATGGGCGTGCTTGGCGGATTGCCGCCGGCAGTACGCGCTGCACAGCGGCCCATTGCCACGGCATTGCGGGAACTCTAACAGCCTTACGCTTCTTGTTCGGAAAATACCGACAGCTTGATCCTGTGCGCGCACGGTGCTGCGCTGCGAGCTATAATTCTGTGCATTCGTTCGGCTGGAGAGGCTTGAGCATGGTACCGGAGAAAAAAGACCGCGAGTTGGGGATGCACTGCCCGATTACGCGGCGCGATTTCTTGAATGGTGTGGCGATTGGTGTCGGCGGAACGCTGGCGGGCGGTGCGTTTGGCACGGATACGCTGTTGGCCGCGGGGGCGTTGGACGAGTACGCGCCGGAGAAGGCAGCGAATTACTATCCCCCGGCGCTCACGGGGATGCGCGGGAATCACGAAGGCACGTATACCTACGCGCACGGCTTGCGCGATGGAGAGAAGTGGAATGCCTCCGGGTCGCCGGCGAACACGGGTGAGACTTATGAGTTGGTGGTGGTGGGCGGCGGCATCAGCGGTCTGGCGGCTGCATATTTCTACCGGAAGAGCGCAGGGAAAGACGCGCGCATTTTAATTCTGGATAACCACGATGATTTTGGCGGGCATGCCAAGCGTAACGAGTTTCGCGCGGGAAACAGGATGGTGCTGAGTTACGGCGGAACGCAATCGATTGAGAGCCCGGGGAAATACAGCGCGGTCGCGAAAGGGCTGATTGAGGAAATCGGAGTCAAGACGGAGAGATTTTATAAGGATTACGACCAGAATCTTTACGCTTCGATGGAGACGGCGGCATTCTTTGACAAAGAGACCTTCGGCGAAGATTTGCTGATCACGGGGATGAACGCGACCCCATGGCCGGAATTTTTGGCGCGGGCGCCGCTGACCGACGCGGCGAAAAAAGACATTGCGAGAGTGTATAGGGAGAAGGTGGACTACCTTGCGGGCCTCTCGAAAGAGGAGAAGCTCGGGAAACTGGCGAAAATCAGTTATGCGGATTATTTGACGAAGATCTGCAAGGTAACTCCCGACGCGCTGCCATTTTTTCAAACGTTTCCGCACGATTTGTATGGCGTCGGAATCGATGCGGTTCCCGCGCTGGGGTGTTTCGAATCAGGCGACGACTACAATTCCTTCACTTATCCTGGTTTCGACGGCTTAGGAATTGACGAACACGAAAAAGAAGAACCTTACATTTTTCATTTTCCGGATGGCAACGCGTCGATTGCGCGGCTATTGGTGCGGGCGCTGATCCCGGAGGCGATGCCAGGACACTCGATGGAAGACGTGGTGACGGCACGCGCGGACTACAGCAAGCTGGACGTCGCAGGTAAACCGGTGCGCATCCGGCTCAACTCCACGGCGATGCACGTGCAACACACCGAAAATGGCAAGAGTTCGAAGACGGTAGAAATTGCATACATGCGCGGCATGAAGCTGCAGTCCGTACAAGCAAAACATTGCGTGCTGGCCTGCTACAATATGATGATTCCGTATATTTGTCAGGAGCTGCCGGAGAAGCAGCGGGAAGCGCTCTCTTATCTTGTAAAGACACCGCTGGTGTACACGCACGTCGCGCTGCGCAATTGGACTTCGTTTGCAAAGCTGGGCGTGCATCAAATCGTGGCGCCGGGCTCCTATCACACCTATACGGCGCTTGATTTTCCAGTGAGCATCGGCGAATACGCGTTTCCGAGCAAGCCCGAAGAGCCGATGGTGCTTTTCATGCTGCGCACCCCGTGCAGGCCGGGGCTGCCGATGCGCGATCAGTTCCGCGCCGGCCGCATGGAATTAATGGCCACGCCTTTTTCAAAATTCGAGCGCAACATAAGGGGGCAGCTTGGGAAGATGCTCGGCGGGGCAGGATTCGATCCCGCGCGGGACATCGAAGGCATTACGGTAAATCGCTGGGCCCACGGATACGCGTACACGCCGAACTCGCTTTTCGATCCGGACTGGAAAGAGGAGGAGAAGCCGTGGGTTATCGGGCGAAAACCATTCGGGAAAATTGCGATTGCGAATTCGGATGCTGGGGCAAACGCTTATACAAATGAGGCGATTGATCAGGCTTGGCGCGCTGTGGGCGAGGTTTTGAAAAGCTAGAGTGCAGCGGCGGAGCGGACGCCTCTTTGGCCCAAGTTCGGGGGTGGCAAAATGGGAGTGAAGGGATTGCGGCCAAATGTGTTATTGTCCTTGTTGTAGACTCCCGAAGTAGGGTTGCCTGAACTCCTTGAAGGGCGCGCTTTGCGGCCTTCCCTCCACTGACTTCAGCCAATTTTAGGCCAGTGTATCGTAGTGTCTCGCAAGCGGTAGCCTGCCGAGATCCTGCACTCATGGTGCTTCGAAGAGTACAGGGAGAATCAAGATGAAGAGTTTGTTTGTCGGCAACATGAGTTTTCAGACCACGGAGAGCGAACTGCGCGACCTCTTTGCGCCGTTTGGACAAGTCACGCGCGTGCACATGGCCATGGACCGCGAGACCGGCCGCGCACGAGGGTTTGCGTTTGTGGAAATGCCCAACGACGAGGAAGCGGCCAAGGCCATGGCTGGGCTCGACGGCAAGGAATTGGGTGGGCGCAATTTGAAGGTAAACGAAGCACGTCCCAAAGGTGAAGGTGGAGCTCCGCGTGGGCCGAAGAGTTATGGAAGGCCGGGCGGCGGGGGGAGCGGAGGGGGCGGGGGCCGAGGCAAAGGCGGAGGCGGCGGACGCGACCGCTTTTCGAACGAGGACTACCGCGAATCAGCGCGCCAGCCGCGCGAACCGCGCTGGTAACGGCAAGCGAAACAGGTTGGCAGTGACGGCGCGCAGCGCGCCGGGCAGCGTTTGCGAGGAGACGCTATGACTACGACATTTCAAAAGCGGCAAAAAGAAATGAAGCGCATGGAAAAAAGAAAAATGAAAGAAGAGCGGCGCGTGCAACGCAAACTGGATAAGACCGCGGAGAAAGAATCAGGAAACGTCACCGAAGAGATCATGGAACCCCTGACGGGGCCTGTTCCGTTTGATCCAGAGCAATAGCGAGTGTCGCGAAGCAGCGCGTTACTAAGTGCTTCGTATCAACATCAACCGCCAGCAATCAGACAATCAATCGCCTATTCGCTCAGGGGTGGACTTGGGCGAAGATCGAGACCGATTGGTTCAGTCATCAGTGCATGGACATCGGCTCGTCCTTCGCTTGCGGGCGACGCATCAGAAAAATAAACGGAAGCATCAATACAAATAATCCCGCCAAAATCAGGAAAATGCTGTTGTAGGCGAGCATGCTGGCTTGGCGCTCAATCATGCCGAACATTGCGGCTCGAGCCTGATGAGCCGCGGTGACGGCATCAGAGCCCGTGGACTGAAACATCCCCTGCATCGAATTCATCATATTGCGCGCGCTGGCGCTATACGGCGTCACGTGGGAGCCCAGCTGGTTGATGTTCCTTTGTTGAAAGCGTGTCTGCATGGTGCTGACTGCGGAAATGCCGATGCTGCCTCCCAGATTGCGAACGAGATTGAATAGACTGGTGGCGTTGCCCATATTTTCTTTGCGGATGGGCGCCATGCTGATCGTCGTAAGCGGAACGAAAATGAGACCCAGCGATAACCCCATGATGAGTTGCGGCCAAAAGAAATCCCAGAAGCCGGCGTCGAGACTCAAGCGGGAGATTTGCCACAGGGTGTAGCCGCACACGATCAGGCCGACAGTCAGCATCTTGCGCGGGTCGATTTTGGCCATGATGATGCCAGCGACGGGCATGGCAATAAAGGAGCCAAGTCCGCGAGGCGCCATTGCGATGCCGGCTTGGATGGCGGGGTATCCAAGCAGCGTTTGTAAGATCAGCGGGATCAGCACGGTCGTGCCGTAAAGGCCGACGCCGAGCAGGGCCATCAGGAAGACGCCCGTCGAATAAGTACGATTCGTGAAGACGCGAAGATTGACGACGGGATGCTGGACGTGCAGCTCGTAGATCAGGAAGACCAGAAGGACCACGGCAGAGATCACCGTGAGCACGGTGATCCAACTGGTGCCGAACCAATCCTTCTCCTGGCCTTTGTCGAGAACAATCTGCAGCGTGGCAATTCCCACGGCAAGCATCCCGATGCCCCAGTAGTCGATCTTTTCGGAAGCTCGTTTGATATAGGAGGGATCGAAAATAAACAGCGACGTCATAATGATGGAGATGATTCCAATGGGTATGTTGATATAAAAGACCCAGCGCCAGGAGTAACTATCGGTGAGCCAGCCGCCGAGAACCGGCCCGAGCATGGGCGCGACGACGATGCCCAGTCCCCAAAATCCCATGGCTTTGCCGCGGTCTTCAGGCGGGAATGACTCCAACAAGATGGCTTGCGAAATAGGTTGCAAGCCTCCGCCACATGCTCCCTGGATTACGCGGAAAAAAACGAGGAAGGGCAGGCTAGGGGCAAGGCCGCAACAAAACGAGGAAATCGTGAAGCCAGTGACGGAAAACATCAACATGCGCTTGCGGCCGAAAAAATTAGAGAGCCAACCGGTGAGCGGCAAAATAATGGCGTTAGCGACCAGATAGGAAGTCAGCGTCCAGGTAGCTTCCTCGACCGTCGCGGAGAGGCTTCCGGCAATGTGTGGGAGCGAAACATTTACGACCGTGGTGTCCAGCACTTCCATGAAAGTGCTGAGCATGACCGCGATCGCGATGATCCAGGGGTTGATGTGCGGATGTGAACTGTGCGTTGGATCCTGAGCCATCTAAACCTCGAGCCGGTCATTCAGAGACGCTCGGCCCTGTTTCCATGAAATCATAAAGTGTGGGCGAGATGCTGGCAAACCCTGATACCGCCGCTGGTGTCCAACCGCTAAGTTTCTGTGGAGAATACTGTCAAGATGCAACGGCTTGCGGTATCTTGTCCGCAGACAAAGAAGAGAAAGGAGCGTCAATGGATTATCGCAAACCTCGCCGTGAGTTTCTCGCAAGCTTGGGCGCATTAGCTGCCGCAGCATCTCTTCCCAAGATCCTGTTGTCCGCGCCAGAGCGGCTCTATCCGCCCGCCGATTTGTCTTACTTCGATACTCCAATTCCTCCCGCGCCTTTCGAGTTGCACATCGGATATGCCTCGATCACTTGGGGAGGAAACGATCGCCAGGCTATCGAAGACATTTCCACCGTTGGCTACCCCGGGATTCAAATACGTTCAAACGCAGTCAAGGAGTTCGGCAGCGGCAGGGCTGTGCGTGAAATGCTGGATAAAAACCATCTCAAGATGGTCGCTCTTTCCAGCGGGAACCTCAGCCTCGATCCCGCGATTGAATCCTCTGAAATCGAGAAGCACGTGGGCAATGCGAAATTTCTTCGCGACGCAGGCGGCTTGTATCTCCAAATTATCGATGAGCGGCCCAAAGGCCGCGAGCTCACAGCGGCAGACTACACGCGGCTGGGGCGCCTCTTGAATGAACTGGGGAAGCGCGTTGCCGATCTGGGCATGCAGCTTGGGTATCACAATCACATGGGGTCTATGGGACAGACTCCCGAAGGCCTCGAGCAAATCATGGAAGCTGTCGATTCGCGCTACGCAAAGCTCGAATTGGATGTGGCACATTATTTTCAGGGAGGCGGCGACCCGGCAAAGGCAATCGAGAAATACCGTGACCGGCTGCTGTTCCTGCACTTGAAGGACGTCGAGCATCTTCCGGAGGGCGCGGACAGCAAACAATCCTATCGATTCGTGGAACTTGGACGGGGCCTGGTGAATCTTCCGGCGGTCATTGAAGCTCTTCGCAAAATCGAATTTCGCGGGTGGGGCATCGTTGAGCTGGATGCTGTGCCGGACAAATCGCGAACGCCAAAAGAATCCGCGACCATCAATAAAAAGTACGTCGAAGAAAAGCTGGGGCTGACGGTATGAGCTCGCCTTTTCGAGTTGCCGTCATCAACGATGAGGTAAGCCAGGATTTTGGCCATGCGTGCGAAATCATTTCGCGCGAGTTCGGTCTCGAGTGGATCGAGCTTCGCGCCATGTGGAACAAAAACATTCTCCACCTTGACGCCAAGGAAGTCGCGGAATCGCGCCGCATTCTCGAAAAATACAAATTGCGGGTGACGGATATTGCCAGCCCGCTTTTCAAAGTGGATTGGCCCGGCGCGCCGAAATCCGAATTCAGTCCTAAAGGCGCGCAGTTCGGCGCGGATTTCACCTATGCGCAGCAGGACGAAGTCCTCGAACGCAGCATCGAGTTGGCCAAGGCGTTCCAGACCCATCGCGTGCGCTGTTTCGATTATTGGAGGCTCGAAAATCAGGAGCCCTATCGTGCCGCGATGAATGAGAAGTTGCTCGCGGCCGCAAGTGTAGCAGGGAAGAAGGGCGTGATTCTGCTGCTCGAAAATGAGCCCGCCTGCAACACCGCGACGGGGGCGGAAGCAGCCAAGACGCTAGCGGAAGTAAAGTCTCCTTCTCTGATGTTGAACTGGGATCCTGGAAACGCCGCTTCGCGAGGAGAGGTCGCATACCCGGATGGATACTCGTTGCTTCCAAAGGAACGCATTGGCCACTGCCATTGCAAAGACGTCGAAAAACGGCCGGACGGCAAAGGTTACGAATGGGCGGCGATCGGCCGCGGCATCATCGATTGGACCGGCCAATTCGCCGCCCTCAAACGCGACGGCTACCATCTTGCCGTCAGCCTGGAGACGCATTGGCGCGGCGCCGGCACCTCCGAAGAATCCAGCAGGCAGAGTTGGACCGGAATGAAAGCGGACTTGCAAAAGGCGGGAGCGCTCTGAAATGAAGAAATTTCTCGTTGCACTGGCGTTGCTCATTAGTCTCGGAGACGCGCTGTGCTGTGATGCAGCGACCTCCCGTTGGACGGAGAAGCAGGCGAACGACTGGTACGCCCAGCAACCGTGGCTCGTCGGTAGCAACTACATTCCCTCGACGGCGATCAACGAACTCGAAATGTGGCAAGCGGATACGTTCGATCCTAAGCGCATCGACATCGAACTCGGTTGGGCGCAATCGCTGGGATTGAACACCATGCGCGTTTTCTTGCATGACTTGCTTTGGAAACAGGATCCGGAAGGATTCAAAAAGCGCATCAATATTTTTCTGACCATCGCCGAGAAACATAAGATTAGACCGATCTTTGTACTTTTCGATTCCTGCTGGGATCCAAACCCCAAGCTTGGAAAACAGCGTGCTCCGCGGCCGGGAGTTCATAATTCCGGCTGGATGCAAAGCCCGGGAGCGGAAGCGCTCAAGGATCCCGCCGAATATCCGCGGCTCGAGGCTTACGTCAAAGGCGTAGTCGGCGCCTTTGCCCGCGACAAGAGAGTTCTCGCGTGGGACGTTTGGAATGAACCGGACAACACGAATGACGGCAGCTATGCCAGCGAAGAGCCGCCGAATAAAGTTGGGCTAGTGCTAGCGCTTTTGCCGAGGGTGTTTGAATGGGCCCGCGAAGCTGGCGCGACGCAGCCGCTCACAAGCGGCGTTTGGAATGGGAATTGGTCGAATCCGGAAGCTCTCGGACCGATGGAGAAAATTCAGCTGGGCTCTTCCGACGTCGTTTCTTTCCACAGCTACGAGAAGCCGGACGTCTTTGAAAAGCGCGTGCTCTCGTTGCAGCAGTATCAACGGCCCATTTTTTGCACGGAGTACATGGCCCGTGGAAATGGCAGCACGTTTCAAGGCACGCTTCCTATCGCCAAGAAATACCATGTCGCCGCCATCAATTGGGGACTCGTCGCGGGTAAAACGCAGACGTATCTGCCGTGGGACTCCTGGAAGAATCCCTACGTGAATCGGGAGCCGGCCGTATGGTTCCACGAGATTTTTCGTACCAACGGCCAACCATATAGCCAAGAGGAAGCGGGCTTCATCCGGACGATCATTGAGAGCGCTTCGCTTACTCAGTAATCGTCCAGAATCACCGCCACACTGGTATGTCCTAAACGGGCACTACCTCAGAAGTCTGCCGGAAGGTTTGATACTGCTGGGCGGCACAAGGAATTTTGGTTCCGGGACGTGGACTCGAACCACGATACTCAGCTTCAAAGGCTGATGTCCTACCGATTAGACGATCCCGGAACCGTTCCCGATAGTTTAGCAGACGCCAAAGAATGTGCGAAGTTGGCTATGCGCGCCTCTCTTTGGACTTGGCGTTTGAACCTCTCTAGGCTGAGACAATGTGCTCTTCTAACTTCAAGAATATGTTGAATTGTGCGCGCAGCGCGAGTTTCTGCTAAATTGATAAGGCTGCGTTCGTCGCAGGAGAGGTGGCCGAGCGGTTTAAGGCGCACGCTTGGAAAGCGTGTGTAGGTTAACCCCTACCGTGGGTTCGAATCCCACCCTCTCCGCCACTTCCTTTATTTTGTTGTATTTAGAAGGCTTGGTGTCTATCATGGTGTCTGCTTTGCACTGGTTTCCAGCCGACTATCGGCGGAAAAGGGGCTTGCAGACATGTCCAAACGCGGCAATGGCTACGGCAGTGAAAATCGCGTCAACATCCTCAAAAAAGTGAAAGTCGGCAAAAATTGGAACCTCTACCCCGCCGTCGTCGAACCTAACGGTAAACTCCGTGACAGGGTTCGTGTGCGCGGCAAAGTCGAGCTTCATCCCGAGGGATACTACTACATCGAGTGGTGGCAAGACGGAAGAAAGCGCGAGCAGATCAAGGATCGCGCCGAAGTTGTAGACCTCGCGCGTCGCAAAGCCCTCGAACTGGAAGCGAACCGCGCGGGCATCGAGACTGTTCAAGAAAACGGAAACGGGAGAGGGCTTGCGGTTGCAGAGGCCGTGGCCTCATACCTCAAGGACATGGAGCCGCCCCAGCGCGAGCCGAGAACTTACCAAGCCTATAAGCATTGCTTGGAGGTCTTCACAAATAACTGCGCAAAGAAGTTTATCCAGGATGTGAAACGCGAGGATGTGCTGGTGTTCATTCGCAAGCTCTATGAACTCGGCTGTGGGCCGCGCACCGCTTACAATCGGGCAGTGATTGTTTCACAGCTGCTAAAAGCGAACGGGATCACCAAGCTGCTCCACAACCGCGACTGGCCGCAATACGTTGAACCGATCCGTCCGATGTACGAGGACGAGGAAATTCAGGCGCTCTTCAAAGCGTGCGATGCAGATGAGCGCGTTCTGTATCTTTCTTACCTTTTGACGGGTCTGCGCGATAAGGAGGTCCGCCATCTAACTTGGCGGGATATAGACTTTCGGACGCACGTGGTCCGCGTAACCAGAAAACCGCTCTACGGATTCAAACCCAAGAACAAAGAAGAGCGCGAAGTGCCGGTGCCAGATTCGTTGATCGCTGGGCTTAAGAAATACAAAGCGTCAAAGAAGCCAAACCCGGACGGCCTGGTCTTTCCGAACGAATCGGGTCGGCCAGACAAGCGGCACGAATTCAAACTAAAGCGCATCGCCTTTCACGCCAAACTGAATTGTGGACAGTGCGTATCGAAGCATGGCAACAAGTGCTCGAAGGGCCCTTACTGTTCGAATTTCTTCCTTCACAAATTCCGGCATACATTCGCAACGCGCAACCTGCAAGATCAGGTTTGCGACATAAAGACGCTGCAAAATTGGATGGGACACAAGGACCTGGCGTCAACGATGGTCTATCTCAAGGCAGTCCGAAACAAGGACGTTATGGCACGCGTCAATTCTAGCGAGCTGGCAGCACTGGCAGTTTGACGCCAGAGTCGAGACCCCTGCACTGCGGAGACTTGGGCGTGGCGAAGGCTGGTAGAAACGACCGTTCGGACCGCATCACTCAACGCAAATCGGGAACATGGGGCACTACGTCCCAGGACCTCCTGTTTTTAACGGGGAGAATATTCCGTTTGTCGAAAGACGAGTCGAATTCTCGGCCAGACAAAAATAGTTCTCGGTTTGTCTACGCTGGAATCCCTCTACTCTTGGCGGCCACTCATTCCTTTGCGATCGAATACGAGGGCATCATGAACTTGGAGCCTGTTCCTGCTGAGCTGTGCACCGATTCATTAGTCAAAATCATGGAAGCACGCCACGGAGTATCTGGCGTCCTGTTGCAGGATCTCCGGGATCTCGTGGAAATTCGCAATGAAATCATCCATCCGGTTCCCTTGCCTTCGGGGACGCAGGACAATTGGCCGGTATATTTAAGGCGAGTGAAGAAGAAGGGACTTCTGACGACAACCGGGGATCCAAACGCTGACTATGTCTTGCTTGCTCAAATTGGGTCCCACAAGCTCTTCACGTGGGCTGTCGACGTGACCAAGGGCCTCTACGAAGCCGTCATTAACTCAAATGCTGCAAAGATGCAGGCATTCCAACCCTTCTTAGATCACAACTTCAAAAATCTGTTCAGCTGAACTACTCGTGTCGGCTGCCTCGTAATCCATTCAATCTGTAAGGATACGGAGCGGAGCCGAGCGATAACACCCTTGGTGTCGAGCCAGGCGCCCGAGGGTCACTAAACTGCCTCGCCTTCAGCCTGTACTTGGAAATACAAACTTCAGCGCTTTGCCGTTTACGAAGCACTGACTTTGGACGCTAAGTATTCGATCACGTAACGGCATCCGTTATGCCTAGAAGTTATCTCATAAACACATTCAAGCCGCTGAGCGGTTGAAACTTATGGCAAACGGCGTAAACCGAGAACATGGATCTAACCGACGCCCAATGGGCGGTTCTCGAACCGTTGTTTCGTCCCAAGCGACGAGCCGATGGGCGAGGGCGACCGTGGCAGGACACGCGTGCTGTGCTGAACGGAGTTTTTTGGGTCTTACGCACGGGTGCTCCTTGGCACGATCTGCCGTCTCGCTATCCTTCCTATCAGACCTGTCATCGACGCTTCCAACACTGGCAGCGCAGTGGGTTGCTGACGCGCTTGCTGCAAAAACTGGCCGAAGACTTACGAGATCGAGGGAAGCTCGATCTGAGCGAATCTTTCATCGACGCCAGTTTCAGCAGCGCGAAAAAAGGGGCTCTGGTGTCGGCCCTACAAAACGCGGCAAAGGCAGCAAAATCATGGCAATCGCGGACGGCCATGGTTTTCCTCTCGCCGTGTACGTGGCCAGCGCTTCGCCTCATGAAACAAGGCTCGTCGAACCCACTCTTGACCAGCGATTCCTTGCCGAAGCCCCCGAACGCATGATCGGCGACCGCGCTTACGACAGCGATCCCCTCGACCAGCGCATCCACGAACGATACGGCGTACAACTCATCGCGCCTCACAAATTCGTGCGCGTCGCAGCAGCGACGCAGGACGGCCGGATTCTGCGCCGCTACCGGCGTCGCTGGAAAGTCGAACGCCTGTTCGCCTGGCTCCATAACTTTCGTCGCACCGTCATTCGCTGGGAATATTACCCAGAAAATTTCCTCGGTATGGTTCAACTCGCATGCGCTGTGATCCTCCTGAGGCATTTATGAGATGAGTTCTAGACTAAAGTCGAACCACCGGCGATTGCTTCCATTTTCGACACGCCCTTCAAGGTGAATCCTAGGATCGTTTCGCCCGGCGTCATTAGGGAGCAGCTCTTTCCGCCGACCGATTGACGACGTAAGAAGGGTGATGACAAATGAGCCGAACCCGACCGTGCTTCGCCACGTAGGCAGTAGTCGTCGCAACCGTTTTCGTCAATGCTTTCGTTAGAATTTATGGAGCGGGCGTCCAGATTGTGTTAAATAACGATTTAGTTCAGTTCAGGGCTCATCGCGGCCTCCAATGAAGTCTTATTGGAGGTCTTATTGTTTGTATTCGTGATGTTTAGGAGGGGAGCGATGAGGCGATGGGACCGGCTAGTGGATTCCTACATGGAGGAATATCGGGCGAGGGGAGTTAGTCCGCAGACGATAGCGTACACGGAAGCTCGGCTGAACAAGTGGGGGCGGTGGCTCAAGGGCCAACGCCCCAGGATCGGGATCGAGGACATTGATGCGGAGGTGCTCACGCAGTACATCGGGAAGCGTGCCAGTTTTCGTTCCAAGGCGACGGTATCGGCGACCCTGAGTTCGATGCGGGGATTCGGTGACTACTTGGTGCGCCAAGGGTTGTGGAAGATCAACCCACTGCGATGGATGAAAGGTCCCAGGGTCACACCCTACAGTCGATTACCAAAGCGGATCGATCACTCACATATGGAGGCGATGTGGCGGGAAGCAGCGAAGTGCCGTGGCAACTATAGTGCGCATTTATGGGTGACGGTGCTGGCGATGCTTTACGGCAGCGGGCTGCGCCGTGGCGAGCTCGAACGAATGAATCTGGAACACTTTGACCGCGCCGAAGGATCGTTGCGGATCGATGGGCGCAAGACAGGCCAAGAACGTTGTGTGCCATTGCCGGAGATGGTGTTGCGCTGCCTCGAAGCATACCTTCCTCTTCGTCACAACCAGTTGGAAGCAGCAGGAAGTTGTGGTGAGCCCGCCTTGCTGGTGAGTCGTATCGGCCAGCGCCTATCGGGCATGTCGATCAGTCATGGGATACACGCGATTGCGCGTCGTGCGCAAGTTCCGATACACAGCCTTCATCAGTTTCGGCATAGCTGTGCTTCTGATCTGCTGGAAGCAGGAGTGCATCTGGCGGAAGTGCAACGCATTTTGGGGCATTCCGTTATCCAGACCACAGTGCGTTACACGCATATCGCCGATCCGCAGCGCCGTGCCGCGATGATGCTCCATCCCATCAACGATTGGCTCTCGGAACGCAGGGGGATCGCATGAAAACAGCGAAGAAAGCCGCCACGATGGATCCACTGGTCGAGGGCTATTTAGGTTATCTCGATAAAGTCGGACGCAAGGTCCCTCGCACGATTGTGGATGTTCGTTGCACGTTACGCCGCGCCATCTCGGGCCTCGAAAAAGTGCGCCCAGGCGTGGAGTTGTGGCACCTCAAGCTGGAAGATTATCTGCACTGGCTGGAAGCGGAGCGGCAGTCCGGTTGCACCGAGAGCAGCTTGGCGAAGTATTTGAGTCACGTGAGAGGACTGCTCGATTACGCATGGCGCAGCGGCCGCACGGAACGCAACGTTCTCGATGGGTTCAACCTCCAGCATACTGTGCGCCGCGAAGAACCAAGGTCGCTGAGCCTGGAAGAAGCAGAAAGACTTGTAAAAGCCACGGAAGCACCCGGGCCGTCAGCACGACGCGATCGCTTGATCGTTTTGCTGCTCTACGGCTGCGGGTTACGCACGCACGAACTGTGCGCGCTTGACGTGGCGCACGTAAATCGTGAGCGCCACGAACTCCTGGTCTTGACAGCGAAGGGCGACCGGCCGCGCGCGGTTCCCATTCCAGAGGCCATCTTCACGGAACTGCTTGCCTATCTGCTGGAGCGCGGAAAACGCGGCTCATTGTTCCGGACGAACATTCGTAAACGGCGACTGCGCGCAAAAGATGTATGCACGATTGTCAGCTCCGCAGCAGCACGGGCTGATTTGTCCGCCGACATCACACCCCGAACGCTGCGACATAGCTTCGCTACGCATTTGATGGATCGCGGCGTCGATCTTGCCGTCATTGCCTCCTTGATGGGACATCGCAGTCCACAGGAGACCGGCGTCTATCTCCATGTGTTACCCGGACGGCCACAAGCCGCTGTGCGTACTCTGCCGATAGGAGGCCGCTCATGAAATGGTCATTCTGGATCGAGCTCTACATCCGCACCCATTGTGTCGCGCGAGGATTACGCCCGCTCACACTGTCGGCATATGAAGATGCCCTGAAGCAGTTCCATGAATGGGTGCGCGTCCTGCGCGATGACCTTGCTCCGGATCAAATTAAATCACGGGACGTACTCGCCTATGTACAGCATTTGCGCGAAGTGCGCGGCAACGGCGATTCATCCGTAAATCGCGCCGTGGTTATCCTTCGGCGTTTCTATGGTGCGATGGTAGCCATGGGACACCTCGACCATACGGCCAACCCCTTGGTCGGATTTCCATCGATCAGGGCTGTACCACGAAAGCTGCCGATCGCGCTTTCCTCCGAACAGGTCAGTCGACTGTTGACCGAACCAGAGGAAGATACTGTGATCGGCCTGCGGGATCGCGCTTTGCTGGCGTTGCTCTACGGCACAGGTATCCGCGCATCCGAATGTTCTTCACTCTGCAACGGACAGGTCGATCTCAGTCAACTCACCATCAGGGTACGAGGCAAGGGTGGTCATGAACGCGTGATTCCGTTGAACCCGCAACTCGCCGAAGTGCTGCGAACCTACGCACAGGCTCGCGGGCCGGCTCTTCCGACCACGCCTTTTTTTCGCTCACGTTTCGGGCGATCCCTGTGCCGCGGCAGTATCTATGAGCGCGTACGCACCTGGGGACAACGCAGCCGCGTCGGCATCACTCTCTCGCCTCATCGCATGAGGCACACCTTTGCCACTCACTTGGTGCGCGCGGGCGTTGGCCTCGTGACCATTCGCGATCTTCTTGGTCATCGGTTGATCACCAGCACCCAGATTTATTTGCATGTCACCGCGGACGATCTCCGCGCCGCAGCCGCACGTCACCCCATCAGCAAGTTGCTCGATACCGTGAAGCACCTGATTGCCGTCGGACCATTGCCGTTTCAAAGGCCGCGGCCGATTTTTGGCGCCGGATAGCTAGCTATCCGCTGTCCTCCTAACCTCCTACAACGGACCGTTCGAAGCACACTGAATCCTCGGTGAAGGATTTCTCTGCCAAGAGGAGCCCTTCAACACAACAAACGACTTTCGTACTTGGCACTTTGGTGATCGAAGAGTAGTATCTGGGCCGATGCTAGCCTTGTGCGGACTACCAAAACCGCTCGTCGGAATAGTCGATCGACCGAGGCTGTCACCGTGACTGAGCCCCAGACTCGAACTAAATACACTTACGACGCCAGTGGTCTACGCGTGGAGAAAACTGCCAGCGCAGTAGAGCTTGACTACCTCTACGATCTCTCCGGCAATGCCGTATCCGAGTGGATGACCAGCAGCGGTTACACAGGCTGGAGCACAGAATACATGTACTTTAATGGCGCTTTAGCGTCGGAATACAAGAATGACACCGCCTACTTCGTCCACCAGGACCACCTCGGCTCCGCCCGTCTCCTCACCGGGGTCGGCTCCAACCTAATACCGAACCCTGGCTTCGAGCAAGGTGAGAGCGACTGGGTCGACTGGGAATCCAATTACGTTCAACTCGTCGACAATCCCAGTCTCGCGCATTCTGGAAATTACTACGCGCAGCTCTCCTGGTCCGGTACCGGTGGCCCCAGCGTTATCTCACAAACCCTTGCCGTTCAACCCGGCGACCAACCAAGTTTCGGCGGCTGGGTCAACCTCCAGTCTGGCGGCGGCGGTTCGTTGGGGTGGCTAATCGAAACGCAAGATGCCAATCACAACGCTCTCAGTTGGCCTAAAGCTGGGGCGTCGCCCACCACGTCTGGCTGGCAGTTCCAAACCGGCGAGTATACCGTGCCCGCCGGTGTCGCCTATGTGTTTCTCTACGCCACGGTCTGGAATCCGTCCTCCTCCACAGTTCTCTTGGTTGACGATGGCTTTCTCTACGACGATCGCACCAGCGTACAAACCGTTCAAAACCTCGACTATCTCCCCTTCGGCGAACTCAACTCCACCGACTCCGGCATCACCACCCACGAATTCACTGGCAACGAACAAGACGCCGAGACAAACCTAGCGCACACCCAGTTCCGCCAATACTCCTCATCCATGGCCCGCTGGATGACTCCCGACCCGGCTGGTCTCGCCGCCGTCGACCCAACCGACCCCCAGACCTGGAACCGCTATGCCTACGTACGCAACATCCCCGTTATACTCAGCGATTCCCTCGGCCTCACTCCGTCCTGCAACACCGCCAAGACAAACGAGTCTCAGCCCGACAACACCTCCGCCGGCGGCCCCTCCGCGACTGAATCTGATAGCGATCTCGCCGACCCCGAGGCTCCGCAGCAAGGATCGGGATGCACGGTATCACCTTGGTATTACTCAGACGGCGGGGGCGGCGGCGTGGCGGGTCTGGACGGCGGCTATAACGGCGACGACAGCGGCTTCGGGGTCGGCTCACCGCTCGGCTACGGGGGCGGTATGGCCGGGGCAATCGAATTTGATCAGTCGCAGATCCCCCTTTACACAGAAGCAGAGATCACCTCTTACTTGAACTTCTGGGAGCCCCAGATCGACGATCAAGGGAATCTCACGGATAATATAAGGATATACCAGTTGACGTGGCATGCGTGGGAAACAATGCAAATTGGTACCGGGGCTATCTTCTCCTTCAACCAAGTCCCAGATTTTGGGGGCGGCAATAACAGCGGGCCCTATTACAACCCGGCAATTCCGCAGTCGGTGCTCAAAGGCATTGGGTACCAGCTGAGATACGCCGTGGTTCAACAGGTTTGTGGCCAGAATGAAGACAGACGGCTACTCAGATCAATGCGTAACGGCGCCATAGTGGGTGCCACAAAAGGAGCGTATTCCGGCTTTGTCTCCGGCGAGCTTTTCGGCGGGGAAGTTACGCTAGGCGCATCAGGACTCGGAGGCGCAGCTCTTGGAGGATTTGTCGGCGGAACGGTAGGGGCCATGAAAGGCGTCTTTATCGGAACAGCTGCTGCATTGGTCTGTAAAGCCGGAGGAGCGTATAACTAGCAGCCAGAGAGGAGGTACTTAGCGTGAGAGTGTCCTTCAGAAAGAAATGGACGTTCTGGCAGCGTTTTCGGCGTGAGGTTGTTTTTTTTGGCATCCCCATGGTGTGTCTGGAATTGATTGGCCTGCCGCTCCTCGGATGGACAACCGCGCTAGCAGTGATGCTACCTGCGACGTTGATGGGCCTCCTTGTTTACTCCTCAATTGAGCATATGTTGATTTCTGCGCTGGCAGAAGGAGCCAAACCAGGGAAACCGGGGGAAACCGGGGAATGGGACGTGTGAAGAAACGGATATTCTTGCGGCAATAGCAGTTGGTGGGGTGCCTTTGCAAAGAGTCTGTTTACGACCAATCAGTTTCCGACCGCTTGGCAAAGTCTAACAAGCGAAAATGGATGCGGTCACATAATCGCTGAGACATCGCTAAGCGACATTAGCCCGATCCCACTGGAAGCAACTCCGTCGCTTGGCGACGCGATTCCTTTCGCTGGCAAGGCCACTGCTGCGGCCGGCTTGGTACGAGCGTCGGCGTACAGTTGGTCACGGGGGCTTATCTCTCCCCTGCAATCTGCTACATACCGTGCACTGCGCGGCAGCGCTATCGTTGCATCTGACGTTGTCGAGGAGGTCGCACTACCAGCTACAATTGTGTACGCAGGCGGAGATGCACTCTTCAAGAGCATACGGGCCGCCGCGCAAGGCGGCTGCCATTGAAAGACCCCACGATAGCTCAGAGGCTACTGCGGCTGGCACTATACGTAGCGATCGGCCTAGCAATCGCCGTCGTGATCGGCGTAGCGGCTGTGTACCTTCCGGATTCCTTTGTGAAGAAGATGTCGGGGGGTGGGTCGGTCTCATTTTCTACACGCCTATCGTTTTTGGGTATGTAGTTCGTCAGTACAGGCATCTTTGGCGTCTGACTCCGTTTTGGTTCACAGTATCTGGCCTGCTAATTCTTCACCTTCTGACCTTCACCTTGGTATTACGCAATTATCCAGTACGACCGTTTTGGTTCGCGGTGATTTCAGGCGTTGAGATCATGCTTGTCAACATGGTGCTCGATATGGTTCTACCTCGTCCCCACCAGAGTCACCGCCGCGATGCGACGCATGGGGATTCCGATGAAGTCGATCAGCATTCCCCTGTGATGCCGATCAATGTTCCGGGATGATCCAATCAGTCCTCGGAGCGAAGCGACGCTGGTTTTTGCAGTTTGTTGAAAGTGATCGCGATCGTCAAGCTTGTTGTTGTTGGAGCTGTGGGAAAGTGGAAATCGCTCCTGCGATTTCCAAGGGCGCTTTTCGCCCGTCTTTTCCACAGCTTTTGGCCCGCCGATTCATTCACTTTTCCTCCTTCTCTCCTTTCTTCTTACGCATGGAGTCCCCGCGCATCTCGATGCGATGCGCGTTGTGCACCAGCCGGTCGAGGATTCCGTCGGCCAGTGTAGGGTCTCCGATCTGTTCGTGCCAGCGAGACACCGGCAACTGCGAAGTCAGGATCATCGAGCGCGTCTGGTAGCGATCTTCGGCGATCTCCCAGACGTCTCTTCTCTCCGCTTCCGACATCGGAGTCATGGCCCAGTCATCGATAACCAGGACATCGATGCGGTTGAACTGCTTCAGCAGTTGCCGCAGACTGCCATCGGCGCGTGCCATACTCAGGTCCCGGAACAGCGCCGCGGCTCTCGTGTAGTAGACCCGATAGCCATCCCGGCAAGCTTTCTGCGCCAGTGCCGAAGCCACATAACTTTTGCCCACGCCGGTGGGACCCAGCACGAAGATGTGTTCGTGGTTGGCCACCCAGCTAGACTCTTGGGCCAACGCACGAATCACGCTTCGATTCAGTCCTCGCTCGGCACGATAGTCGATGTTCTCGACGCAGGCAGTTCCCCGTAAGCGAGCAGCAAGGACTCGCCTGGTGAGGGCCTGGTTCTGACGCCAGTTCCACTGCTGATCGACGAGGAGCGCCAGACGGTCGAGGAAGCTCAACCCCCGCGTCGCTTCGTCCTGTTCCTGATGCTCCAGTGCTTCGATTATTCCTTGGAGCTTGAGAGCATGAAGTTTTTCTTTCATCGGTTGTTGCAACATGATCGTCTCTCCTTTTACTCGAAGTACTCAGCGCCACGAATGTTGTCATGCGATGGCGGAAGGGGTAGCGGTGGCGGTTCTGGGAGTGGTTGCTGATCGAGCGAGTTCTTCAGGATCGATTTCACGCTCTGGTAGCGGCAAGCACCGGTTCGTATGGCTCGATCGGCAGCCGCTTCCATCCTGGCCGGGGAATACTCCTCGGCCAGTCGGATGATCCCGAGGCAGGATCGATAGCCCATCTCTGGATGCGGTTTCTCGGCAAGGATCCGTTCAAACAACTTGGCCGTGTGCGGTCCGATCTGTTCGGCCCAGTTCACCATGCGTGAGGGAGTCCACTCGAGATGTGCTTGGTGACTCTTCGGCCGGTGTTCTCTGTGCGTGAACACCTGTTCTCGTCCAGGACCACGGACGTGCGAGGCTACCCGCTGTCCCTTGTGAAAGATCTCGATGGTGGTCGGTGTCGCTCGAACTTCCACGCGTTCTTGCACCAGCGTGTAGGGCACGCTGTAGAGGTTGGCGTCGAAGGCGATGTGGTAGTCGATGTTGACTCGCGCGTAGGACCACTGGCTCATGTCGAACGGCTCGGCGGGCAACGCTCGCAAAGCGTTGCGTTCGACCGCTGCGAACACACTGGCACGCGATCCTTCGCGCTTCCGGAATGGTCGCTGGTTCAGCCGCTCGAGCAGTTCGCGAATCGCATGGTTCAGCTCCGCCAACCGAAAAAACTTCTGGTGGCGTAGGGCGGCAAGGATCCAGCGTTCGACAACTTGCACGCCGACTTCGACCTTGGCCTTGTCTTTCGGATGATGAGGGCGCGCCGGCACAACTCCCACCTCGTAGTGCATCGCAAACTCTTGGTAGGTGGGGTTGAGATCCGGATCGTAGCGGCACGCGCGACTCACTCCAGTGCGCAGGTTATCGGGGACCAGGAGTCTGGGCACGCCCGAAAAGTATTCAAAGGCATGAATGTGAGCGCTGATCCAAGCGTTCAACTGCTGGTCCCGGGTGGCTTCGGCATAAGTGTAGGAACTCGCGCCCAACACCATCACGAACAGCGACGCTGGCCAGACTTCGCCGGTAACCGGATCGTGCACCGGAATCGTGGCACCGGCCCAGTCGACGAAGCCCTTCTCGCCAGGCTTGTGTACCTGGCGAAGAACTACATCCTGCTTCCTGCGCCAACGTTGGTAGAGTTCGCAGAAGCGACTGTAGCCGTATCCTTCCGGATGCACCTGCCGGTACTCTTCCCAAGCCAACTGCAACGTCAGATGGCGATGCTGCTGCAACTGAGAATGCAAGGCGGGAAAATCCGGGAGGACTTGTTCGGGGAGTCGTTTTACTACCTGCCGCTCTCCGAACAAGGCCTGCTCGACACGCTGCTCGTCCCACTCCTCTCCAAGCGGCCACACCATACCAGCTGCGGCGGCTCGGTTGAGGTAATCATGAACGGTGCTCTGGCTAATCGAACAAGCACGGGCAATGGCCCGCTGCCCCAGCCCGAGCTCGAAGCGAAGGCGGAGGACTTCTCTAATTTTACGCATGGACAATCTCCTGGTTGGCACGCTGTCTCCCGTAACTCAAATAGGAGAAACAGCTTGCCTACTGTGATGTCCAGCGTCACCTCGCCCTGTGGAAAACATTCCGGGGCATCGCGATCACCGTTCCGACGATCGTGATCAACTGATCGGGATCAGCCCGGAACGAGTGATCGGCATCATCCCGGAATCATGATCGCCATCATCCCGGAACCCCTGATCGGCATCCCCGGAACACTGATCGGCATCGTCCGGAATCCCCAACGCAGGATCTCTAGAGATGGAGTGTGCGTTTTTGCGGCAATTGCAGTTCAATTTGGAGATTCTTCAAGGTTCCATGGTCTGGGTCCGTGGTCGTTCCGGCAGGTGGAACAGAGAACCTTGACGCGGTGCCACATCCCATGTGATTTTCAAGGGTGCGGGTTTTGACTGTTCGGAATTTCTCTTACAGACGGCGTATAAGCCACGTTCTGAGTGTCGGGATACATTTCGGGACGACCGGCAACCAATCTGCCTACCCCGACGACGGCACCAACCCCGGCTGGCCGATTTGGCTGGCCTCGGGCCCCCCGCACGCCGGGCGTTCGCGAACTACGAAGACCGCCTGGCAAATGGTGAAGTGGACATCCCAGAACTTGTCGTCAGCAAGCGCATTACGCGGGAACCCCGCGACTACCAAAAGGCAGGTGTCACAGCGATTGCTGCGCAACAACTCTTCGGAAGTGGTGTCAAGCTGCGACCCGGCCAGAACATCGAGTACGTCATCACAAACGCTAAAGCCCATGTCCCCAATGATCGCGTTCGGGCTTATGCTTTGTGGGAAGGATGGTTTGGATACAATCGCAAGAAATACGCCGCAATGCTGCACGAAGCGTTTGAACCGTTTCTGATTTGCGCTCCAAAACGCGAGGAGCACATTCTTCTCAGCGATTCCATTTCCGAAGAAGACCTCAGAGGCCTTCCTCTGTTCTCCACCTTGCCTGTATCGCGCTCATGAACGGGGGATTTTCAAACACCGGCCAATATTTTCGAGAACCCACACCTGCCCGATTCCGAATTAACGCTTTGAGGGCCAACGCCTCTGGTCGAGGGTAAACTCTCGCGGATCGAGTTCATCTAGCGTATCAGCAGCATCATCCCAAGCTTCCACCTTATCGCGTATTACAAGGACAGTGAGTACCGCGCTATACCCGGGGAGTGGGGAACAGCGGTCTCGTCGTTGCTCATGCCCGCAGTCTACACAAAGCGACTCCATCCGCTGCGCCAATTTCTTCACACGTTCCTGTCCCCGGTTCCTGGGTTTCTAAGATGCGCCAGCTAGCGTCATCGCCTAAGAACTCTCGGAAGGACGAAAGATGCTACAAGTCCGAGAGCACCCGTAGCAGCTATGAGAAGAGATAAGTAGCGTATCCAGGATGAAAAGCCACGATAGCCAGATATGCCGCTTTCGATTAGAAGGATAAAAGGCGCTGAAGCCAGAAACGTGATCGGAATCAGACCTAAAAAAGACGTAGGACCGTCAGGCAGGCGGAAGTCCCAGGTGTTTTGGCCGGCGTTCATCGAGAAAAATGTGGCTGCAAGCACCGCAAGCCCGAAGAAGAAACCAACCCTATACACGGCCATTGTCATCCGTGGGCTTCTCCACAGTAGAAGGACCGCGAATGCAGCTGCGACCAACGCCTGAAGTACCAACACTGTTTGTGCTCTCAAGAGGTATCCTTCCTTTTGTTCGCCGCCTAAAGTACAGCGCGTTTGTTACCGTGACAATAAATTTCCTTTCCGTCTCGATCCGCGAGATCCAATTCTTACATAGGTCATCTACACAGGGGTGCGGGCCATATTGCGCGGGGCGGGGGCGTCCGTATAATCACCGCAGGCGGGCACAGCTTCTTCCAGTCTCGGGAAGAAAAGGGACAGAGAAAACCAAAATAATCGATACCTCCGTCTGAGCAGACGCACAGGTAGTGGCACGATGTACCTCGGGTCAGACCTGCCACCCAATTGCACTCGCAGATTGTCGGGCCTAGCGCGGGACCGCTTCCGCTCGAATCTAGCGGGCCAAAGAGGCCGGGCGGGAAAAGGGGTACCGGGTACCAAATGGTGCCCGGCCAGCCCTGTCCACCTTCCCCGCCGCCTCCGCCTCCCGGAGGCGGAGAGCCTACGCAAAGTGGGTCGGTCGAGGGGTCGCAACCGCTGCCGCAGTTGGGATCTTCAGGGTTGCACGCTTGAGCACCAAGCGGATCGACGTAGCTCAACGGATTGTTGCTCACGTAGGCGTACCGATTTTGCGTTTGGGGGTTTTTGGTGCAGGTCGCGGAGACACCCGCCGGATCGGGTGACGGCCAGCGGCCTTGAATGCTGTATTCGCGAAGGGGGAAATCATAGAGGCTGCCGTCGACATCTTCGCGGCGGGCGGTATCATTCATCTGGCCTGTATAGGCGGGATCTAAATTCGAGCCTCCGCTCGTGGCATAGGTTTCTCCAAAGGGAGCGTAAGCGGTGTCGAAGTACATGGCGCGCCCAGGGGTTGTCGCAAGGCGAATGCTGCCGAGCGAGTCGGGATGGGCATAGTAGAGGAGCCCGGAGGAATTGTATATTGCCTGGGACTGGCCACTGAGTGGCACCATTGCCTTCTGAAGCGTCGAGCTGCTCATCAATGCGAACTTTCGCCCTGTAGGAGAGTAGGCGATCTGTGTGTATACGCTGGAACGATTCTGCTCGACCATGCGGCCGAGGGCGTCGTAGGTGAGACTAACCGCGTCGGAGAGGCCCCCGTCGACCGTGATGGCATGGCCGTCCGCGTCCCACGCGTAGTTGTGGACGTTGTCGTTGGTGAGGTTGCCGTTGCTGTCGTAGGTGGGAGTAAAGCTTCCCAAAGCGGTGATGCGATTAGTGGCGGTTGAATACGTTGGGTTGAAGCTGTAGGGACTGCCCGATTTGCTGATATTGCCGAAGGGATCGAAAGCAAAAGTCTGTGCCGCCGCGCTGCCACAATTTGCGCTAGTGACGCGGGTGATGTCGTCGTACTGGTATTTAGTTCGAGTCTGGGGCTCAGTCACGGTGACAGCCTCGGTCGATCGACTATTCCGACGAGCGGTTTTGGTAGTCTGCACAAGGCTAGCATCGGCCCAGATACTACTCTTCGATCACCAAAGTGCCAAGTACGAAAGTCGTTTGTTGTGTTGAAGGGCTCCTCTTGGCAGAGAAATCCTTCACCGAGGATTCAGTGTGCTTCGAACGGTCCGTTGTAGGAGGTTAGGAGGACAGCGGATAGCTAGCTATCCGGCGCCAAAAATCGGCCGCGGCCTTTGAAACGGCAATGGTCCGACGGCAATCAGGTGCTTCACGGTATCGAGCAACTTGCTGATGGGGTGACGTGCGGCTGCGGCGCGGAGATCGTCCGCGGTGACATGCAAATAAATCTGGGTGCTGGTGATCAACCGATGACCAAGAAGATCGCGAATGGTCACGAGGCCAACGCCCGCGCGCACCAAGTGAGTGGCAAAGGTGTGCCTCATGCGATGAGGCGAGAGAGTGATGCCGACGCGGCTGCGTTGTCCCCAGGTGCGTACGCGCTCATAGATACTGCCGCGGCACAGGGATCGCCCGAAACGTGAGCGAAAAAAAGGCGTGGTCGGAAGAGCCGGCCCGCGAGCCTGTGCGTAGGTTCGCAGCACTTCGGCGAGTTGCGGGTTCAACGGAATCACGCGTTCATGACCACCCTTGCCTCGTACCCTGATGGTGAGTTGACTGAGATCGACCTGTCCGTTGCAGAGTGAAGAACATTCGGATGCGCGGATACCTGTGCCGTAGAGCAACGCCAGCAAAGCGCGATCCCGCAGGCCGATCACAGTATCTTCCTCTGGTTCGGTCAACAGTCGACTGACCTGTTCGGAGGAAAGCGCGATCGGCAGCTTTCGTGGTACAGCCCTGATCGATGGAAATCCGACCAAGGGGTTGGCCGTATGGTCGAGGTGTCCCATGGCTACCATCGCACCATAGAAACGCCGAAGGATAACCACGGCGCGATTTACGGATGAATCGCCGTTGCCGCGCACTTCGCGCAAATGCTGTACATAGGCGAGTACGTCCCGTGATTTAATTTGATCCGGAGCAAGGTCATCGCGCAGGACGCGCACCCATTCATGGAACTGCTTCAGGGCATCTTCATATGCCGACAGTGTGAGCGGGCGTAATCCTCGCGCGACACAATGGGTGCGGATGTAGAGCTCGATCCAGAATGACCATTTCATGAGCGGCCTCCTATCGGCAGAGTACGCACAGCGGCTTGTGGCCGTCCGGGTAACACATGGAGATAGACGCCGGTCTCCTGTGGACTGCGATGTCCCATCAAGGAGGCAATGACGGCAAGATCGACGCCGCGATCCATCAAATGCGTAGCGAAGCTATGTCGCAGCGTTCGGGGTGTGATGTCGGCGGACAAATCAGCCCGTGCTGCTGCGGAGCTGACAATCGTGCATACATCTTTTGCGCGCAGTCGCCGTTTACGAATGTTCGTCCGGAACAATGAGCCGCGTTTTCCGCGCTCCAGCAGATAGGCAAGCAGTTCCGTGAAGATGGCCTCTGGAATGGGAACCGCGCGCGGCCGGTCGCCCTTCGCTGTCAAGACCAGGAGTTCGTGGCGCTCACGATTTACGTGCGCCACGTCAAGCGCGCACAGTTCGTGCGTGCGTAACCCGCAGCCGTAGAGCAGCAAAACGATCAAGCGATCGCGTCGTGCTGACGGCCCGGGTGCTTCCGTGGCTTTTACAAGTCTTTCTGCTTCTTCCAGGCTCAGCGACCTTGGTTCTTCGCGGCGCACAGTATGCTGGAGGTTGAACCCATCGAGAACGTTGCGTTCCGTGCGGCCGCTGCGCCATGCGTAATCGAGCAGTCCTCTCACGTGACTCAAATACTTCGCCAAGCTGCTCTCGGTGCAACCGGACTGCCGCTCCGCTTCCAGCCAGTGCAGATAATCTTCCAGCTTGAGGTGCCACAACTCCACGCCTGGGCGCACTTTTTCGAGGCCCGAGATGGCGCGGCGTAACGTGCAACGAACATCCACAATCGTGCGAGGGACCTTGCGTCCGACTTTATCGAGATAACCTAAATAGCCCTCGACCAGTGGATCCATCGTGGCGGCTTTCTTCGCTGTTTTCATGCGATCCCCCTGCGTTCCGAGAGCCAATCGTTGATGGGATGGAGCATCATCGCGGCACGGCGCTGCGGATCGGCGATATGCGTGTAACGCACTGTGGTCTGGATAACGGAATGCCCCAAAATGCGTTGCACTTCCGCCAGATGCACTCCTGCTTCCAGCAGATCAGAAGCACAGCTATGCCGAAACTGATGAAGGCTGTGTATCGGAACTTGCGCACGACGCGCAATCGCGTGTATCCCATGACTGATCGACATGCCCGATAGGCGCTGGCCGATACGACTCACCAGCAAGGCGGGCTCACCACAACTTCCTGCTGCTTCCAACTGGTTGTGACGAAGAGGAAGGTATGCTTCGAGGCAGCGCAACACCATCTCCGGCAATGGCACACAACGTTCTTGGCCTGTCTTGCGCCCATCGATCCGCAACGATCCTTCGGCGCGGTCAAAGTGTTCCAGATTCATTCGTTCGAGCTCGCCACGGCGCAGCCCGCTGCCGTAAAGCATCGCCAGCACCGTCACCCATAAATGCGCACTATAGTTGCCACGGCACTTCGCTGCTTCCCGCCACATCGCCTCCATATGTGAGTGATCGATCCGCTTTGGTAATCGACTGTAGGGTGTGACCCTGGGACCTTTCATCCATCGCAGTGGGTTGATCTTCCACAACCCTTGGCGCACCAAGTAGTCACCGAATCCCCGCATCGAACTCAGGGTCGCCGATACCGTCGCCTTGGAACGAAAACTGGCACGCTTCCCGATGTACTGCGTGAGCACCTCCGCATCAATGTCCTCGATCCCGATCCTGGGGCGTTGGCCCTTGAGCCACCGCCCCCACTTGTTCAGCCGAGCTTCCGTGTACGCTATCGTCTGCGGACTAACTCCCCTCGCCCGATATTCCTCCATGTAGGAATCCACTAGCCGGTCCCATCGCCTCATCGCTCCCCTCCTAAACATCACGAATACAAACAATAAGACCTCCAATAAGACTTCATTGGAGGCCGCGATGAGCCCTGAACTGAACTAAAAGGCGATTTTATCATGGGCGCGTTGGTAAGCGCGCGTTCGGGTTTCAGCGCGGCGCGTCCCGCTTGGTGAGATAGACTACGCGCCTCTTTTCCTCCAAAGTAAGGCCAAAGTTCAGGAATAAATAAAGATTCAAGTCATCACTGCCGACAACCATCTACTCGAAACTCCAGCATCGGCGCTGGAACCACAACACGGCCAGGCAAAATGCACCCTCAGCCCTCGTAACCCTTCAATCTCGGTGGCGCGCTTGTCTCGGGCTCCTCAAGCCGCCCGTCCATTCCCTCAGCACCAAGCTGCTCGCACAGCCGTAAATGGCTTCTCAATCTCACTGACGACGCGGAAGGTAATTTGTTTGGAGGGTCCGAGTCCGTTCATAGCATCATCCTTACAGCCACGGAATTCAGCGCGGTCTCTCTCGAGGACCTCTTTTTTTATTTCGCCGCGCGGCTACGCTTCTTCCACGCCGTGAAAAAGGCGATCAAGCCTATCACTTCTTCTTGGCCAGCACATCGCGCGCGGCAATTTTAGCGAAGGCAAGCACGATCCCAGAATTGGTGATTACGGCGTCGGGCCAGCGCCGCTCGGCGGCTTTGCGGAGTAGGTTGAAATCCTCTTGCGTCATCTTCACGTTCACTTGGATGGTTCGCTTCATGCCCCTGTATCTGCCATTCGCGGCTTCTGAGCAACGTTACTCAGAGTACCCATAGCACCCGCCCTTTGTGGGGAAGAAATTCATGCAAACAGGGCCCCGTTTGAGGCATGTTCAAATTGGCGGGGTTTCAATACCCGCCTGTTAAATCAACTACTTGGAGAAAAACATGAAACGCTTACTAGCAGTGACGGTCCTGGCAGTCGGCATGGTCGCAATAGCTGGGGCAATATCGGTAGACCGGCTCGGGATGGCAATTGCCGATGGGCAGCCACCCCCGCCACCGCCAAAGCCATCACCGACGCGCCCCTGGCCAGCGCCGACACCACTAACGCTGTCAGCATGAAACGTTCGGTCCGAAGGCAGTAACTAATGAGGTTGACGCGCATTCTGACAATATCCGTTGCTCTATGGGCTGCGGTGAGTTAGGATGCGCGTCAATATGTGTGAACGTATCAGCGCATAAATTAGCGAATGCGATCACACGGCGCGCAAGGCGGGGTAACAACCGATGGTATCCGCTATTCTGGCAACTCTTCTCATCTTCGCAATACTGTCGTATCTCAAGGAAGAAAAAGCCAGAGAGCACAGAAAAGCAATCCAACGTGATGTTCCGCGTGAACACCTTCTGCCCCGGCACTACAAGTCCTTCGTGAAAATCGAAAAGCAATTGTTGGCGGCTAGTGAAAACCGCCAATGCGCCGATTGGGAGAGTGCAAGAATCAAACTGCGAGCTGACGAATTGCGGGTCGTGCGCGAGTATGTTAAGGGATTGCGCGAAGACTTTGAACGTGGCAATAGAATTTTCTCAGCCGTGATCGGGCGAGCGCCCGACGCAGAAATCCTAAAGCAAATGGAGTGGCACCGCCTAAAGATAGAGTTTCCATACTACGCCTCGCTCCTTGTCGTGCATCTCCGACTGAGGATGGATCGCGTGTCGCCAAGAGAGCTGCAACGCCTTACTCAAGCTGTCGCAACGATGGCATACGAGGTCCGGTCGATGCTCAATGTGTTGGAGAATGGCGGGCACGGAAAATTCGTGGAATCTGTGCTCAGGGAATACTGAATGACTTGGCGGGACAAAAGGAATCCAGCAATATCGTGATACCATCCGCAAAGCGTGAACCTCACCCCCTTCCAAGACTTACTCTGGATAGCGGAGACCGCGCTGACATTCGTGCTTTTCGCGCTGGTGTTTGCTCGTGGTCTCCATCGCAGACTCCCGCTTTTCGGCACGTATGTTGTACTGCTTGTAGTGGAGACAATTGCGGTCCACTGGACGTATCACCATTGGGGCTACAGATCGGCAGCGGCGTGGTACGTCTACTGGTCGTGCTTGGGCGTAGTCCTTTTCGCTCGGGTCTTGGCTGTCTCTGAGCTGTGTTGGCGAACCCTCCAAACCTTTCCCGCAGTATGGGCAATCACACGCAAATGGCTTGCGCTCTTGGCACTCGTGTTGTTGGTCTATGCCGTGGTAGGAGCTGCAAGGAACAGTTCACCCGTGATTACCTTCCTGTTGACGGCGGAGCGCAGCCTGGACTTTGGGATCGTCGTTTTCCTTTTCGTCCTGCTTCGCCTACGTCGTCGTTACGATGTCTGGCTTGGCAGCGTGGAAAGGAATGTTCTGCTCGGGTTCGCCGTCTACGCCGCATTCCAGACAGTCAACGATGCATTTATGGAGAAATGGATGATGCGGTATTTCCACTGGTGGGTTTCGGCTAGCGTCGTCTCGTTCGAGATAACGCTACTCATTTGGATTACACCGCTGTTGCGGCCCTTGCCGCCGCCCGCTCCACCGCCCTTGTTGTCTAAGGAAGAGAGTGTGAGCCTACTGACGCAAATCCTTGAAGGGATGCAGAAGATCGCGGAAGAGATGAAACGCATAGCACGGTCAAAATGGAAATGAGGGCAATCGCGAGTCAGACATTCAGGACTGGATGCACAAGCATCTGAACTAAACAAACGATTGCTGGCTCTAGTGTGGTTCCAGGACATCATAGTTATCGGCCATGCGCCTAAAGCTTTCTAGCTGCTCCGACGAAAGCGTGAAGCTAATTTGGTTGAACGGAGCCTGCATGGCGGGAAGCATGACAGTCAAGTACGCCTCTCTTGCCTTTGCGATTCTATGAACCGCGTCGGATGCATTCTCAATAACTGTTTGCGCAGCGTAGTTTCCTGGCGTGCGATTTGGCGTCCACGAATAAAACGCCGGAGTTCTTACCGCCTCGCCGTCCGGCGTGAACGCGATAGCAGCGTTAGTGAATTGCTGTCGGCCTATTGCCTCAGTCAGTTTCACGTCTATGCCTATTTCTTTCTTCTCGTGATTCATCGTCTGCGCCACAACCGGAGCAACCTCCATCTTGAACGTAGCGAGCCGGATTCGCGTTCCCACTTCGGGGTTCCCGAGGAACGCGTTTCTCGGAGATGCGGAATCGGTCCTGAAAACAAGCATTCGGATTCGCTGAAAATCTGACTTTAAGTCCACTGTCGCCCTTGGTGTCTTTGGTGTCTGTTTGAGGCGGAAAATTGATCCAAATCATTGAAATAGTAGAAGCAGTTGAAACTGGCGAAAACGTAGAAATCGCTGATATACACGCTATCTCCCGGCATATTGTTGAAAATAGTCAGGGTTCAAAAATGGCTGGGTGAGTATCCCCCCTCTCCGCCACTCCTTTCCTAATATTCAGAAGCTTTAGTGTCCCTCCTCGTGTCCGGCTTGCACCGGTTTCTCGCCAAGGGCATTCCTAATTACGCTCTCTAGATCTGCCAAAATGCAAGGACCGTTGCTGCATACAAATCCTCGTCGACATCATCCTCATGAAAGTCAAAGTCTACAAAAACTGGAATCCATTCGCCGAGGCGATGGAACCCAACGGGAAACTCTGCGATGACACCCGAGAGCGCGGCAAAGTTGAAGGTCGTGCCGAAGGATCCTCGTTTACTACCTTTATATTAACTTCCTGGTTTCCAGAGGTGCCGCGGAGCATGTTCGCAACTCTTTCCAAAGGTCGATGGCGGGAGACTGCGCAAAGCGGACACGAGGAGGGACACTAAAGCTTCTGAATATTAAGAAACAATGAGCGGCCCGACACATAGGTGACAGTTTGTACCGGACACATGGGTGACACTTTTTCCCTTTAGGGGAGGGCGTGATGCCTTGGAAGGAGTGTTCGGTGATGGATGAACGTGTTCGCTTTGTGGCGCGTTTGCTGGATGGGGAGAAGATGGCGGCGCTGTGTCGCGAGTTTGCCATCTCGCGCAAGACCGGTTACAAGATCTTCGACCGCTACAAGGAATCTGGTCTGGAAGCTCTGACCGACCGTTCGCGGCGGCCCTGGCGCTACGGCAACCAACTGCCCCAGCAGGTGGAGGCGGCGATCCTGAATCTCAAACGGGAGAAGCCCTACTGGGGCGCGCGCAAGATCCGCGAACGATTGCTGCGGCGCTTTTCCTGTGAGGTGAAGGTTCCGGCTCGCAGCACCATCCATGCCGTGCTCGATCGTCACGGTCTCGTGCAACGCCGCGGGCGCCGGCGCCACCATGCCCAGGGCACCCCCTTGTCGCTCGGACAAAAACCCAACGAGCTGTGGTGCACCGATTACAAAGGCGAGTTTCTGTTGGGCAACAAGAAATACTGCTACCCGCTGACCGTCACCGATCACGCTTCGCGCTATCTCCTCCTCTGTGAAGCCTTGGAATCTACCTGTGAGGCGCTTGCTTTTACGGCTTTTGAGCGCTTATTTGCAGAACGCGGCTTGCCAACCAGCATGCGCTCGGACAACGGCGTGCCCTTCGCCTCGCCCAACTCCTTGTTTAACCTCTCCAAACTTTCCGTATGGTGGTTGCGCCTGGGCATCACCATCGAACGCATCCAGCCTGGTCATCCGCAGCAGAATGGCCGACACGAACGCATGCATCTCACGCTCAAAACACAAACCACTCACCCCGCGGGTATCAACAGCCTGCAGCAGCAGGGCAAATTCGACGATTTTCTCGAAGAGTTCAACCACGAGCGGCCTCATGAAGCACTCGCGATGAAGTGTCCCGCGGAAGTCTACACGCCCGCCACCCGTCACTATCGCGGCCTGCCAGAACTTGCTTACCCGTTTCACGACCACACCATTCACGTCACCAACTGCGGGCGCATCTGTCTGCACCGCAAAAAAATTAATCTCAGCACGGTCTTCGCGGGTCAGGCCGTCGGAATCAAAGAGGTCGAAGAAGGTATTTGGCTGGTCAGCTTTATGGAGTACGATCTGGGCTACATCGACTTGGAGGAAAAAACTCTGCAGCCTCTCGACAACCCTTTTGGCCCAAAAGTGTTACCTATGTAGCCGGTACGTTCTGTTACCCATGTGTCCGGGTCGGACCCCCAAAAGGAGTGGCGGAGAGGGTGGGATTCGAACCCACGGTACGGTTTCCCGTACGCTCGCTTTCGAGGCGAGTACTTTCAACCGCTCAGTCACCTCTCCGCGGTCACTGCAAGTTCAATCCTAGCAAGGGTTCTGCTCTCCGGCAATCTAACTTGAACGATGTCGCTCATGCACTGGTGAGCCGCAGGAACCCAGGGCCTACCCAATGCTAGGACGGCTCATCAGCGCCTCGTGGAGACATCACAGCGACTCGGGAAACTCCACACGAATTGTTTGTGCTTAGCGGCGGGCTGCGAAGAAGGATCGGAGAAGGGAAGCGCATTCCTCGGCAAGAACGCCGGGAATCACCTCTACTTGGTGATTGAGGCTGGCGTTGGTGAGGATTTCAAAGCAACTACGGACAGCGCCTCCCTTGGGATCATCCGCGCCGTAGACCAGGCGAGGTATGCGCGCTTGGATGATGGCGCCTGCGCACATACTGCAGGGCTCGAGGGTGACGTAGAGCGTCGTGCCGGCCAATCGGTAGTTTTGGAGGAGGCGGGCCGCTTCACGGATCGCGATCATTTCTGCGTGAGCGCTCGGGTCGCAGTCGCGAATCGTACGGTTGCCGGAGCGCGCCAGAATCTTGCCGTCTTGAACGAGCGCAGCGCCAATCGGCACTTCTCCGGCCGCTGACGCGAGGCCGGCTTCCTCGATGGCGAGTTGCATGAAGGATTTGTCAGCGTCCATGCTTACGGCGATACCTCGCGTGAGGATAGCATGCCAGTGTCCCGGATTGGCAACATCCCGAAGCCCAGCCACCGGCCCAGGAATTGCAGCGAGAAAAACGTGACGGGCTCGTAGGAAAGTCTGGGTCTGGCAATCCGGATACCACAAGCAAGGTATGAAAAAAAAAGAGAGATTCGTGCACGCGGTTGCTTGACAATTTTGGAGGGGGCCAACAAACTACGCTCATGCGACGGCGCTTGGTACAGGCGCGGAGGCTCAACTTTCCTGGAAGGTGCTCCGGGGAGTGCCATGGGCGGAAAGCAGCTTCAAGATATCCCGAAGAAACCTGAATGGAACTCCGAAAAGATCCCATCACACAAAGCTGGATCATCCTAGGCCATCGCGAAACCGGTGGCGAATCGATTTCCGAATGCCCGTTTGAACCGGGAAAGATTGAAAAATTGAAACCCATCGTCAGTTGGCCCGCCGAAGGACCGTGGCAAGTGCGCGTAGTGCCTCATCCTGATCCGCTCTACCGGGTCGAAGGTGATCCCGGGCGTCAGGCCGAGGGCATGTACGACAAAATGGGGCCGCTCGGCGCCCACGAAGTCGTTGTCGAGACGCCTAGCCACGAGAAACGCATGACGCAGTTCAGCGATGACGAGATCGAGCGGGTGCTCTGGATCTGGGGCGCGCGGATCGCGGATTTGAAAAAGGACGCCCGGTTCAAATATGTGAGCGTCTTCAAGAATCATGGGATAGCTGCGGGCGAAGAGTGGCCCCATGCGCATTCCGAAGTGACCGCCACGATCTTTGTACCGCGGCGAATCAAATATGAGCTGCACGCTTCGCACGACTGGTTCAAGGATAAGGAGCGCTGTATCTTCTGTGATTTCGTCAAGCAGGAAGAGAAGCAGGGAAAGCGCATCGTCGACGTGCAAGGCGACTATTACGCGATCTGTCCGTACGCATCACGGGTTCCCTATGAAGTTTGGGTAATGCACCGGAAGCACAATCAACTCTTCGAGCAGCCGCGGCCGGGCTCGAATCGCAAGCAGCTCGCGGCGCTGCTCGGACGTGTGCTGCGCCGCTTGGACCAGGTCGCGCCCGCCTATCATCTGGTCGTGCACACCGCCCCGAACACCAAGAGCAAGAAAGGCGAATTGGCGGGATATTGGAAAACACTGGCGGACGACTACCATTGGCATATAGAGATCATGCCCATCGTGGAAAAACGCAGCAAATCCTATAGCATCAAAGAAGTCTACTTCAACGCGGAGCTGCCAGAACAGGCTGCTGCGCACTTGCGCGGGCTAGATCCCAATTTGTAAGGCCGTGATATTTGAAAAAACGCGCAAGCGAGGCGCGGTGCCGTCCTGCATTCGTAAGGCGACCGGCCAGGCACGCGCGACATTATTCTTCGGTGCAAATATCCACACGAAATCGACGTGAGCGACAACGCGTAAAACCGAAGGCTTTTGGAGTGGCGTATGTGTATATATAATTTAATACAATCTAAGATTAACTTTTGGAATCACGGCTGCTTGGGTCGGGATTCGAAGCTAGAAGGAAAGAAATGAACACCGGACACCATCGCAATCCATAGTGGATATGGCCCGACTGAAACCACAAAGGATGGTATAGCGTTTCAGGAAACACCCCAGATTTGCTACCCCGCATACTTGTTTACAGCCGCTAAGTGCTGTACTATGTTCACGCTTCTGAGTCGCGGTTCCTCCCAGCACTCGATCGGCGGCTTCGAAAATCCAATTTTCGACGTCGAGGTGTCCAATGTGGAAGAAAGAAGACGGCAAGCCCCAGGGAGTACCTGAGATTTCCACAACCCCTGCGGCTGTTCCAATGGCTCCAAGCTCAAATTTGTCTCCAACCCGTGACACTTCGGCTTCGACACCGGCAACTACGAAGGCCGCCGCCTGCATCAGCCAAGGAATCAAGATTAAAGGTGAAGTGACAGGTAGCGAGGATCTTTTTGTTGATGGCCAGGTGGATGGCAAGCTGAGCCTCACGAATGGAATCCTGACCATTGGGCCGAACGGGCAAGTGAAGGCCGACGTAACTGCTCGCGAAGTGATCGTTCGCGGAAAAGTAGACGGAAAAGTTTCCGGGCGCGACAAAGTGCAGCTGTGGAGCACCGGGCAAGTGACCGGGGAAGTGCAAACCGACCGGCTGGCCATTGAAGATGGCGCGTTGCTCCGAGGCAGGGTGGAAGCGGGCAAGCAGCCGGGCAAGGCGGGAGATGCACATGCTGCGGCCGCTGCGGGCGCCTCGCCATCCGGCGGAAAGTCGATCTCGATAAACTCCGGAACGGCGGCGGATTGATCCATGAGCTTTCTCCAGAAACTTGGGCTGGGAATTGGAAGTGGAACGGGCCGCGAGGTCTCGCGGCCAATACCTCAAAATGGACGGGCGCGCAACATTGCTTCGGTCCCCGCAGTAGGTTCGACGCATCCGCCAGAAGCTCCCGGCTCAACGCGTATTTCGAATGGATTGAAAGAGTTCTTGTGGAACCTCGATGGACTCGGGCGAGGCACGCTGCTTGACTTGGGGCCCGCCTGGCAGACGACTCTCAGCTTTTTTATCGAACGCGGTTTTCGCGTGTCCTCGGAAGACATTTTGCGGGAGTGGAAAGAGTTTCTGAAAGAAGAGGAAGTGCGGCTGAACGACGCTCACGTCGTTTCTGACTCTGTGGACATGACTCCGGCCGGGCGCGCCGCGCGATTCCTCGAATCGAATCTTCAGTACCCGCGCGCCTCCTTTGACGCCGTTTTAGTCTGGGATTTGATCGATTACCTTGAGCCGGCCCTCGCCAAGCAAGCGATCGCGAGCCTGACCGAGGTGCTCCGTCCGGGCGGAGTAGTCTTTGCGCTTTTCCACAGCAAGAAGCCAGAGGGATTCCAGCGGTATCGGATCGCCGATTCGAATTCGCTTCAGATCATTTCCGCCAACGTGCTGTGCCCGGCACAGAAGGTCTACCAAAACCGTGAGATTCAAGACCTCTTCAACCGCTTCCGCACGACGAAGTCCTTCGTGAGCCGCGACCAGCTTCGCGAAACCCTCTTTATAAAGTAACTATTGGCGCGTCCGGTAGAAATCGCCTGCCTGCGGAATCTGTGCGTTTGCCCAAACTTAGGGTGTGGGCTCAGTTGGCAAAGCCACGCTTTGATCACCTCCGCATGGCCGGCCACACGTACAGAACGCCGTACGTTACTTCCTAGAACGCCGTTTGAACGAAGCCGCCCGGCGGCGGACGCTGCGCGTGAGGCGAACAGAGCAGTGGGTGAGATAAGTTGGGGTCACAGGAGGTGTTCCCGTGACCCATCTAAGAAAAATGATGCTGGAGGAACTCCAGCGTCGTAATTACGCCAAGACTACCATCGATTGCTACCTTCGGAGTGTCGAAGATTTTTCTCGGCACTTCCACTGTTCTCCGGATCGTTTAGGCCCCCGACACATTCGTGAATATCAAGCCGCGATGTTCCAGAGGCGGCAGCTCTCCCCGAACACGGTGGCGCAGCGCTTGGCGGGTCTGCGATTTTTCTACACCAAAACTCTCAAGAGAGTCTGGAACATCGAAGAGACTCCCTACCCGAAGAAAACTGTTCAGCTGCCAACGATTCTCAGCCAGGAAGAAGTTGCGCGGCTCATCGATGCGGCGCGGCCTCCCTTGCATCGCACTCTGCTGATGGCGCTCTACGCCACGGGACTCCGGCGTGCCGAGCTCGCGCAACTGAAAGTCAGCGACATTGACAGTGAGCGCATGGTGATTCACGTCCAAGGCGGCAAAGGCCGCAGAGATCGGGATGTGTTGCTCAGTCCCAAGTTACTCGACGAACTCCGGCAACACTGGCGCCGATCGCGCGGAAAGCCCAGTGTCTGGCTGTTTCCTAGCAAACATACTCGAGCCAGTGATCGCCCCATCACTCCCAAGGCAATCTACCATGCTTGCAAAAGAGCCTCCCAGCGGGCCGCTCTCCAGAAGGTCGTGCACCCACACACGCTGCGTCACTGCTTCGCCACGCATCTGCTCGAAGCCGGCGCGGATTTACGCACCATTCAAATTCTGTTAGGACATCGCGATCTCAAAGAGACCAGCATTTACCTGCATCTTTCGCAGCGCCATCTCCACGCAACTTCCAGTCCTCTGGACTCACTGAAGCTGCAAGAGAGGTCCGCACAGGAGGAGTAGATGAGCCGGCCGCCCCTGGAGGTGGCCGACCTCATCCGCACCGCGGGAGCTGCTTTTCTCGAACGAAATCGCCACTGGCTCAGCTGGAAGCACGTCAAAGTGCTGCGGGCCATTGCGCGTTGTCGTACTGCCGCACTGGGCGGTCATCTCGATCAGTGCACCCGCTGCGGGTATCGCGCCATCTCTTACAACTCCTGCCGGAACCGGCACTGCCCAAAATGTCAGACCGCGGCCCGGGAAAAGTGGATCGCCGCACGTCGGCAAGAACTTCTACCGACGCGCTATGTGCATGTTGTCTTCACACTCCCTCGTGAGCTGGCACCACTGGCCTTGCAGAACAAGAAGTTCATCTACGATCTTCTGTTCCGCACCAGTGCCCAAACACTTCTGGAAGTCGCCCGTGATTCCAAACACCTCGGCGCTGAGATCGGCTTCTTCAGCGTACTCCATACCTGGAATCAGAAACTCGAACTCCACCCGCATGTACATTGCGTAGTTCCCGCCGGCGGACTGTCTTTCGACCACTCGCGCTGGATCCAGTCACACCACGCATTCTTTCTTCCTGTAAAGGTGCTCGGCCGCCTCTTCCGCGGAAAGTTTGTCGCGGCCCTCAGGCGTGCTTTCCACGATGGCCATCTCGATTTCCATGGAGAACTGCAAGCGCTCGCTCAACCAAAGACTTTTGCTGCGTGGCTGCGGCCCCTGTTCCGGAACGACTGGATGGTGTATTCCAAACGACCTTTTGGCGGCCCCGAATACGTACTTCAGTATCTGGGCCGCTACACCCATCGCGTAGCCATCTCCAACCATCGCCTCATATCCTTAGCGGATGATAAGGTCACTTTCCGCTGGCGCGATTCTGCTCATCACAACCAACAGAAATTGCTGACTCTTCGGCTCGATGAATTCCTGCGCCGCTTCCTGTTGCATTTGCTCCCAAAGAGGTTCGTGCGAATTCGTAATTTCGGTTTTCTGGCCAACCGTCGCCGAACGGCTTCGCTGCCGCTCTGCTTTCACTTACTCTCTTCAAGACCAGAGCCGCAAACCGGCCCAAACTCTGCAAACGCTGACACTGCGAATGATCTTTGGCGCTGTCCCGAATGCAGTGCCCCAATGGTGGTCCTTGAACGATTCGCTCCTGGCGAAATCCAGCTACGTTCTCCACCTCTTCCGATCAGGGCTGCCGCATGACAGAACTTCTGGCATCACGAATGTCTTGGGTGTCTCGGCGCCCCCCGTCTTTCTGTGTCTTGTCGGACATTAAATTCCTTCTTCTGGGTGCTCACGCTCATCCACGAACGGCCAATTTACTTGGCCAACCACGATTCCTCTTATCACGCTCTCACTTTTACCCCGTTTCGCCGCCCCGGCCCACCTCCACAACACGCCTCCATTTCGTTCAATCCCCATAGGGCCCGCGTCCGCCGCCGGGCGGCTCCATTCAAACGGCTTTATCGAAGGCGCGCCAGAGCAACCCGCCGATGCTTACGTTCTCATGAACGCGCGCCTCCGATAAAGCACTAGCGTATCCGGACCGCAACGGATACTCCCATGCAATGATTTGACCTCAATAGAGTGACCAGGCAACTGCAGAGCGAGCGCTTGGCAGCTCCCCGCAAATCGTTTGCGCGATACTCACGCTCTTTTGGGTTGACATCTAACCTGTACGTACCCATACTCGGGTTGTATGTCTACCCAAGGAACGAGAGAACGGCTGGAATTGCTGCAGGGGACACTGGATCTACTGATTCTTCGCACGCTCATCTTCGGAGCTAGGCACGGCCAGGGGATTGCGCGCGCCATCCAGGAAACATCGGAAGAAGAGCTACTCGTCGAACACGGCGCTCTCTACCCCGCACTTCAGCGCCTGGAAGAGCGAGCATGGATCTCTGCCAAATGGGGAATCTCCTCAAACAATCGTAAGGCTCGGTTCTATTCGCTGACCGCGGCTGGCCGAAAACAACTTGTTAAAGAAACCACCAAATGGAACCGGATTGCAAAAGCGATCGCGCGAATTCTGGGATCCGCGGCGTCGGAGGGATAGGACATGTTTCGAGGCCGGCGCAAACCCGATGACTTCACCGCTGAGGTTGAGGCCCATCTACAGTTTGAGATGGAACGTCTACGCGAACAAGGAATGAATGAGGAGGACGCGCGGGCCGCTGCGTGCCGCAATTTCGGCAATGTCACACAAGTGCGTGAACGATTCTACGAATCCGGGCGCTGGGTCTCGTGGGATCACTTCTGGCAAGATGTGCGCTACGGTCTGCGCATGCTGAAAAAGACGCCCGGCTTCACAGCCATGGCTGTCTTGACACTGGGGCTTGGGATCGGCGCGAACACGGCAATCTTTTCGCTTGTAAATGCGCTCCTGCTGAAAGATCTTCCTTACGCTCATCCGGAGCGCATGGGGACGATCTATATTCGTACAACGGGGGCCGAAGCGGCCGATGAGCAAAGAAATGTGGACGGTGAGCAATGGCAACTACTCCGCGACGAGGTGCCTTCCTTGGTCTCCGCTGTTTCCAGTATGGGGACCAATGGTGTGAACCTTCAGGCGGGCTCCCGTGTGCAATATCTTCATGCAGGGCGCGTCTCGGCACACTATTTTGATGTGTTGGCTCTTCAACTCATTCTTGGGCGCAATTATTCAGCGGATGAAGACCGGCCTCACGGTCCCAAGACAGCCATCCTAAGCTACGCTCTTTGGCGAACGACATTTAGTGCGAACCGAAATGTGCTGGGGCAAGCCGTGCTGCTGAAAGGCGAGCCGTACACGATCATTGGAGTACTGCCTGAAGGTGCAACCACCACCCTAAATGCAGATATATATACGGCTCTCCAAGCGAGCCGCGAGGGTGAGGGCGGCGGAACTAACTTTGAACCAATCGCAAGGCTCCGGGACGGCGCGACGTGGCAACAAGCAGACGCCCAAATGAATCGTGCGTTGGCCCGGAGCCTCCGTGTCCTTAGCTTTGCGAAGAACAATCCTGGCGAACAGCGGACATATTACTTTGTGCCTTTGCAAAAGGCAGAAACCGATGCGCTGCGACCCCGGGTGCTTGCCTTGATGCTCGCCGCTGGATTCATCCTTCTGATTGCTTGTGCAAACCTCGCGGGCTTGACGCTGGTGCGCATGTTGCGCCGTACGAGTGAACTAGCCACTCGGCTGGCGCTTGGCGCATCACCCTGGCAGGTTCAAAGACAGCTTTGGATCGAAAATCTGCTGCTCGCCCTTTTGGGCGGAGCCGCAGGGGTCGAAATAGGTTTCCTTGCACTGCGCGGTCTGTTGGCTCTCTTGCCACAACATTTTCTACCTGTCGCAACGGTCTCTCTCGACAGCCGCGTGCTAGCCTTTACGCTTTCTCTGACTTTGTTGACCAGCGTCTTGTTCGGCATGTTGCCTGCGTTAGTCACGAGGAAGGTCGACCTGCGCTCTTCAATCGCCAGCCGCACCGTGATAGCTGCGGGCACTGTTCGCCTGCGACAAGCGTTGATTGCCGGCGAAGTTGCCTTGACAGTCGTGCTGATAGCTGCCGCCGGGCTGCTGATCCGCACCCTCATTCACCTTGAAACCATGCCTCCAGGTTTCAATCCGAACGGAGTGATCGCGGCTAAAGCGTCTCTGGACAACGTCCGATACCATGACCCCGCAGCCTTCCGCAAGCTCCTTGATGAGAGCCTCGCCGCCATGCGAGAGATTCCCGGCGTGCAGAGTGCCGCACTCGGATTGACTCTGCCGTACGAGAGGGCCCTGATCAATGGGGTCATTCTCAGAGATGGCAAGGACGCGGGACAGGAGATCTCAACAAACGAGGTGTATGTCACGCCCAGCTACTTTGATACCTTGCGGATCCCCGTAGTCGAAGGCCGGACGTTCACGCAGGCGGACGGTCCGGATGCTCAGCCCGTCGTCGTCATCAACCAATCATTCACGCGCAAATTCTTGCATGCAGTGGATCCTGTGGGGCGATTCCTCAAAATAGAGAACAAGGATGTTCTTGTCGTCGGCGTGGTAGGAGACACCATGTTGTCCTCCGCCGCCGAATTAAACGCGGGTTCAGCTCCCTTAACAAAGGAAGAGACCATCTACGTCCCCGCAGCACAGATAAATCCCCATTTCCTCCCCCTCGTACATAGTTTCTTTCAGCCGAGTTGGATCGTGCGCACCACCGGGCCGGTGGAAGGTTTAACTGCCCAGATGCAGCGAGCCCTGGAGAGCGCTGACCCGAACCTGCCTTTTTCGGGCGTTTACGACATGAAAGACCTCATGGCTGCGACGCTTACGACCCAAAGGATCGAGGTAGCGTTGCTGACCGCGATGGCATCGCTCGCCCTATTGTTGAGCGCGGTCGGTCTTTTTGCGCTGGTGGCGAGCATCGTGGTGCAAAAGACGAGAGAGATTGGTATCCGCATGGCCCTGGGCTCGACCGTCGGCGAGGCAATGTTGCAGATCGGCCGCTCCGGCGTGAGCGCCTCACTGGTTGGTATTTTTCTGGGGTTGGTGGTTGCATCTGGAGCGTTGCGAGTAATGCGTGGCGTGCTCTACGGCATAGGGGTTTACGATCCGCTGACTGTGGCAATGGTCGTTTTCACGCTTGTATTGGTCACGCTGCTCGCCACAATCCTGCCAACCCTGAAGATTGTGAAGATTGACCCAGCCAATACATTGCGCGAGGAATAGAAAGGTCTTCTCTGCACGAAACAAACTGAGCATTGAAACGATCACTCCTCGGTTCGCCGCACCACTTCCACAACTTCAAACGAAGACTCCTGACTCTCCCAGAAGCCCAGTTGTGGTTAGCTTGTCGCGGCGGTTTGAGGAGACCGCTTCCGATTGCTTGACCGAAGAGCTATCGTCCTGGCCCTCGCGCTTTTCTTTCCAAACCGATCCCTTACGATTCTTCGCTTGCAAATTGTGTCGCGAGGGAGTAAACGGAGCATGAGAGCTCAACGAGCTCCGGAGGGGACATGACTCCACCGGGCTTAGAGCTGAAACAAAGCTGAGCACACCGCACTCGCGGTGCGAGTCGCCGCGAAACATACGTGATTTTTGCATGCTTCGCAGGCGACGCGGCAAAATAGAGAAAAGGGGGGAACCGCCCGGTTCCCCCTTTTCATTTTCGCGGCAATCCCAGAGTCTAACGCTGCGGCGTGGTATGGCGAGGATGCGGAGGGCGCTTGCGGTGCTTGCGACGATGCCGGTGATACAAAGAATCCGGACTGGTGGAGTGCTTTTGGCTACTGCCGGCTGCTGCTGGAGCAACCGATTGCGATTGGAAAGCTGCCGAGCGTCCAGGAGCAAAAAAAATGGAAACGGCCATGAGCGCGATGAGACTGAATGCGCGTTTCACTTTATCTCTCCCAAGGATCCAAAGTGCCCCGTGGAGACATTGAAACACAGGAATGATGGGAAGTCGCGTCGAATTCTTAGAGAACGCTTACCAATAATAAAGGGCGCTTACGAAGGCAGGAGAGGGAGTGCCAGGCACGCCGAGGGGAGCGCGCCTGGCACTTGCTGGGCTGACGAAGGAGACTATCCACCAAACTTAACGGTTTCGAGCCAGCGAATAGCTTCACGCTGACTGGCGATGATCTGGGCTTGCCACACAAGAGCGACCGACATCAGGCCCATGGTGACTACGCAGACGGTCAGAACAATACCCATCGTTGATTCAGAAGCTGGGATGTGAAGCTTGCGAACGAGCCATGCCATGGTTAGGGTTCTCCTAGTACTCGGCCACTTTGCATTCCCAATAACTTCGTAATACCGAGGGGCTGCCAGCGCTACGTGTACCGAGCGCCCCTCCTATAAAGGGCAATCATAGGGCCACGAATAGCAGACAAATATAAGTTGCTATCGCCCGGAAAACAATAGATTTGGAGGAGCCGCCGGGAAATGGTGAATCCGAGGGAGATAAAAGGTGTGGAAATTCCGGAGCTTAAGAGACACTTTGTTTCCGAGAATGAGGCCGAGCATTGGCTGCCCGCTATCGTCCCGCCAAGAAAGTGGCAAGAATTTGTTCCCAAACATCGGAGGACTTGAGTGGTAGTTCCATTACTCGATGATTTTTGCGTCCTGCTTGTGCAATCGCTCTCTCAGCGTGGCTCTTGGTGTTATCGGTCAGCAGAATCGAGCGATCACACGCCGAAAATAGGTCGCGTTCCTGGCCTGGAGTGGCGATGGCAATGCTACGCGCGTGGGAGCGCAGGGCGCGATCATATAGCGTAGAGAGCTCACGAATGCACCGCCGAACGTTAGCCCCGATAGCCAGAGACCACAGAACGCCCCGCTGGCGAAGTTGAATATTGCCACGGCTACCAGCGGATTGAAAGTTCTGCACATCCTGCGCGGAAGCTCCAGCGAAGAAAAAAAGCTCATCAAAGTCGCGCTGACGCGCCAAGTCGGCTTCGCGAGGAGGCAAATCCAAGTTCTGGGCCAGCTCTCGCGGGGAAAGAGAGCGCAGCGGAACAACGGAGACGCCAGTTTCCTCGGCAAGGATCTCCAAAGCCTCGGAGGCGGCAGGCTGCTGTTCGGCAACGGGTAAGCAAGTAAAGCGGCCAAGGCGGACGGTTGCAATTCCGCGCGGCTGCGCCGTGGAGGCTTGCGCCCGCAGGTGAAAATAGTCTTCGGGAAGGAAAACGCCACAGCCATCTTCCGCGATAAAAGGGTGTGTATGGGCGAGTTTGCGGCGCGGCTCATCCAGCTGCAGCCGGGTGCGGCAGGTAAGCCAGACCGCGGGAATCCCGTTGTGGTCGAGAGCAGCAGCGAATTCGTCGAGGCCAGGAACGGGGCTGCCGCGCGCAGGAATTATATCGTCTACGGCGATATACAAAATGTAGGAAGTATGGTGCAAGCGGCTCTCCGCGATGCGCGCTTCCATCTTAGCGGAGAAATCAGCGCCAACCGGATAATCCTTGAAAAATGAGCACGTCTAGGTAGGAAGACGGAGATGGAAAAACAAAGCGGGCAGGAATCCCTGCCCGCTTTTGCCTCAATGGCCTGATCGGCCGACGGTTGCTGTGTAAGTTTACATTCCAGAAGACGTGGAGGCGGCAGCGGACTGAGAATTCGCCTTGGGAATGCTGATGTAGCCGGTGATGGTGTTCTTCCCGGCCTTGTTGATCACAATTTCTTCCGGCATGCGAGTTCCTGAAGTGTAGAAGAAGATGGGCTCGTTCAGGGCGCGGTTCTTCTTCATGAAGTGCTTGTCCTCAACGACCATCGAGATATTGACTTGATTTTTCTTCTCGTTTACGCTTTTGAGTTCGACGGTGATGTTGCCAACCTTTTGGGGCTTGTTCTTGCCGTCAATGGTGAACTCAACGTAGTCGCGCTCGCCGAGGCGGCGGAGCTGGTCGATTTCATCGTGGTTTCGGGCAATGAGCGTACCTATTTCGCTCTTGGCCATCTTCAGGTCTTCCTTGGTGGAGTTGAGGTCGGTGCTTACCGCGGTGACCTTGGTGTCCACGTTCTTGACGTCATCGGCGCCGGCCTTAGTGGCCAGTTCCGTGTGGACGGAAGTATCCAGAGCGCTGATTTTTTGAGTCGCTTGGTCATTCAGGTCGGCCGCTTCTTTGCGCGCCTTTCTGAGTTGGCCTTGAGTAATCTTGAGCTTATCGGTGACCACCTTCAGGTCGCCCTGAAGGTCGGCATTGGCTTTCTCATCCTGCGCAACGCGGTCTTTCAACGAAGACACGTCCTGCTCTACAGACTGCTGCACGGTCTTGACTTGAGTGGTAACGGCCTGTTGCGTGGAGTCAAGCTTGGACGAAGCGCTCCAGCCAAATCCCAAGCCACCAAGCGCAACCAAACCCAATACAATGATCGCTGGCAACTGCCAAGATCCACCAGTTCTCGTCTCGATGATGTGTTCCTCTGACATAGGAATTCTTTTCTCCTCACCCTAATCTGGGCGAACTTTTTGAATTTGTGACCGGCCCGTAACAGAGAGAGTGCAAGTAATCAACCAAATGAGCACGGGGGAAGAAGGAGCGAAGATTGCCGTAAGCCAATGAATAAATGTGGGTTGGCAGAGGGGGTAGGAAACGCCAATAGGAGAGGACCGGTACTAGTCCTTGCAATCTTTACCCGACGAATCGGCTTTACGGAGTTTCTTACTCTTCCGACCAGTTTAGGGCAGCTCAACACCAAAGGATTTCAGATCGGAGGTCAGCTGAGCCGGAGATTGGAACTGGATTCCGCCAAGACCTAGGCGCTGCGCGGCTTCCACATAGGCTGCAATGTCATCAATGTAAAGGGCTTCTTGGGCACGAACGTTAAGGGCGCGAAGGGCCTCCCTGTAAATGAGGGCGTTGGGTTTGCTGGCTCCCACGGCGCAGGAGTAGATGCGAATCGGGAAGAAATTGAAAAAGCTATAGGTCGCCTCCAGGTGGTGAACGTGTATGGGGTCGGTGTTTGAGAGCAAGGCCAGACGATAGCGCTTGGAAAGAGCTTCAAAGAAGGCGTCTTGGTGAATGGGAATGGGGTCCAGAGCGCGATTCCAGACCTCGGTGAATTGCTCGAACGTGAGCCCCCCACTAAGGCGCTGATTCAAGTGGAGATACCAGTCACGCGGCGAGATGCGGCCGTCCTGCCAGTCTTGCCAACGGGGATCCTTTTCGATGGCGGACCAAAGCTCGGCCGGGGAGAGCGAAGTGCCAGAGGCCAGTCCCTGCATGGCGTGGGCGACGTCGACGCGAACGAGGACGCGGCCAATATCGAAGATGATGGCGCGGATTTTTTGTGGGGCCATGGGCTTATTTAGCCTTTCGGCTAAGCGCTACGGTGCCCCGAGTGTTACTAGAGGCCTTTCGGGAACGGAGCAAGCCGATGATGGGAGGAAGTATGGAAAGGAAGACGACTACGGCGATCACATAATGGATGTACTGGCCAATGTTGGGGATGAAATGGCCAAGCGAATAGCCACCAAGAATGGTGGCGCCAATCCAAAGGACTCCGCCAAGGCTATCGAAAAGCAGGTAACGCGGGTAAGCCATTTTTCCGGCTCCAGCGACTGGCGGGCAAAAGGTTCGAATGATCGGGACAAAGCGCGCGAGAATCACGGCCCGGCCGCCGTATTTTTCGTAGAAGTCGTGGGCGCGCTGGAGATGGCTGCGGCGGAAAAAGAGGGAGTCTTCACGGCGATAGAGAGCAACGCCAGCGGAACGGCCAATCCAATAGCCGACCTGGTCGCCAGCGATGGCGCAAAGCATGACCGGCAGCAAAAGCCACTTGAGGGGAATGACGCCGGCGTAAGAAAAGATGCCGGCGGTGATCAAAAGCGAGTCGCCGGGAAGAAAAAAGCCGACGAAGAAGCCGGTTTCAACAAAAACGATGGTGCAGACGAGAGGAGCCCCTCCGGAGCGGATTAGCTCTCGAAGTCCCTCGGTTGTGTAGAGCGAATGGAGAAATTGGAGGATGGAATGGAGCAATTGGAACGGTTCCTCGATCTACTTATTTGAGAAGCAGGCACTGGGACGAGCACGCGCGAGCGGAGCGTCGTAAAAGCACCCAAACCAATACGGTAACAGAAAACGCCGATGTCTTCTCTGCATTCATACCAGAGAATAGTTGAGGTGATAACGGCAGCGATCAAGGCAGCAAGGCGAATCATCGGGATGCCTCCGCGAGCCAAAGATAACTTTGTGCTTCGGCCTCGAGCCGGGATTCGAATTCAGAGTGAGATTCTCGGACCGGATGAAGCAGTTTCTGAATGCGGGGAAGAGCGCGGCGAGCAGCAGCGGCGCCGGCCGCGATAGCCTCGTCGGCGCGATCGAAATCATCCCATGCGAAAGATTGCACGTCGGGACGAAGGACCAGGTCCGCGTGCCGCTCCCATACTTCGAGCTGATGTTTCTGGGCGGCGTTGACGGCGCGGCAGACGACTTGAAAAATGTTAGAGGGAGCGCCGCGGCCGCCGTCTTCAAGACCGACAGAAACGCCGAGGACGTGGGCGGCGCCTAGGTCACGAGCAGCGCGCGTGGGAACGGGGGCTACCAAGCCGCCATCCGCAAGGCAACGTGTCCCGATTTCAACAGGTTCGAACAAGCCGGGGAAAGCGCAACTGGCACGAATGGCTTCAGAGAGGCTTCCGTGAGTGAAGATGACAGGCTCGCCATTTGCAAGATCGGTTGCGACGACCGCAATGGGAATTCGAAGATCCTCGAAGCGGCGCGATTCGAAAACCCGTTCGATCAGGTCGCCAAGCCGGTGATTGCTGGCGAGGCCCAGGCGGGAAACCCGCCAACGGGCGATGTCGCGAAAGCGAATTGTGCGGCAGGTAGCAATGATGCGCGCGAGAGGCGCGCCACTGGCATAAGCCGCGCCGAGAATGCTGCCAATGCTCGTGCCCGAGATGCAAGAAATGGGAACGTGATATTGCTCGAGGACTTGAAGAACGCCAAGATGAGCGAATCCGCGGGAAAATCCACCGCCTAAAGCCAAGCCCAAGCCTGTCCTATCGGGCGGAGCGACTGTCCTGGTGTTCAGTGAGGAATGCTCAGAGCCAATCATTCAGCGAGAATGGCATGCACATGCTTGGGGTCCAATGGGCCGCGCGTCCTGAAAAGAAGGTACGAGCGTACCTGTGTGCCGAACCGGCACAGATTCTTCCTGGAGCAACAAACAGTACCATCTTACTAGGCTAGTACCCTCTGTGTACCATTGTCCGCAGCAATGCGCTAAGCGATTCTGCTCACGTCAGCGAGGCCAGAATGTCAGCAGGAGGGGGAATGGACGGCGCATACACAGTTTGGGTTGGGCAGTCCGTCGTGCTGCAAGTGGCCCTGGGGGATATAAAGGTGCCACTGCGGGGAACACTGCTGAAGGTTGGCAGCGAAACGGTGCGAATGAGGATTGGGGATGGCTGGGACGTGGATATCTATAAAACGATGATCCTGGCCGTTGAACAAGATGCGATGGCGTTGCTTCCTGCGTGAGGAGGAATGATGAACAGCCAAGTGCCAAAGTATGTGACCCAAGGGCGGGCAGCGCTGCTGCTAGGGATTTCTGAAGAGGAGTTGTCCAACCTCTCCCGCGAATCCGGCTTGGGGCACAAGGAGTGCGCGGGAGACCAGGAAGAGACGTTTTTCACGTACGAAGAGTTGAGAAAGATTTGCCTGTTAACCGTACATCAAGTGAACTAAGAACTCATCAAGTTTCCTCCGGCCCCCCTCAGCAGTAACCCCCGCCCCGGGTCGCTCCCCCCAGCGACTCGGGGTTTTTTATTGACCAGAACATCATTGGAACCGCGCTGGATCCCTGCGGGAAAGTGCCCTGGGGCCGTGGGTCGCTTGGTTAAGCGGTTAAAATTTCCTTTGACACAGGACGCATAGGGAACGAGACTTAGCGCCGCAGATTCACCATGGGTGCAGGAATATGCGGCAAGGACCATCTTGGAGATCTCGGGCGGCGGCTATCGCTATGGGCATTCTGGCCGTAGCGCTTACTTATACAGTGGCGGCAGGAACTGCCGATGATGGAGAAAAATACGATGTGGTTATCGCCCATGGGCGGGTCATGGATCCGGAATCAGGGCTGAACGCGGTGCGCAATGTAGGGATTAGCGGAGGGAAGATTCGCGCAATATCTGCGAATCCGCTGCAGGGAAAGACGACTCTAGAGGCGAAGGGATTAGTCGTCGTACCGGGATTCATCGATCTGCATGAACATGGACAGGAGCCGAGGAACTATCAATTTCAGGCGCATGACGGAGTTACTACGTCTCTTGAATTGGAAGCCGGGACAGCCGAGGTGGCGGACTGGTATGCGGACCGGGAAGGCAGGTCGCTAATCAATTATGGAGTGAGCATCGGACACATCCCGGTGCGCATGAAAGTGATGCACGATCCAGGCACGTTTCTGCCGGCGGGCGACGCGGCACATCGCGAGGCGACTCCCGTGGAACTCGCGGAGATTAAGGCAGATATGGACAAAGGTTTTCGCGAAGGCGCCCTGGCCGAAGGGATGGGAGTGAACTACACGGCCGGCGCAACACACTGGGAAATTGTGGAAATGTTCCGAATTGCGGCGCGGTACCATGCGTCCGTGCATGTGCATCTGCGGTACGGCGGAGGGAAGGAGCCCGCCACGGGACTTGCGGCGCTCGAAGAAGTTCTCGCAGCAGCGGCCGCAACTGGGGCACCACTGCATGTCGTGCATATTACAAGCATGGGTTTGAAATTCACGCCTGAGTTGATTTCGATGATCGAGGGCGCGCAACGGCACGGACTGGATGTAACGACGGAATGCTATCCCTACACGGCGGGTAGCACGGCTTTGCAATCGGCTGTATTCGATCCCGGCTGGCAAGAGAGCATGGGGATTACATATAAGGACCTGCAGTGGACGGAGACTGGCGAGAGGCTGACTGCGGAAACGTTTGAGAAGTACCGGAAAATCGGGGGAATGGTGGTTATTCACTCGATTCCTGAGGAGGCGGCTCGGGCGGCCGTGGCCAACCCCATCGTGATGATTGCCAGCGACGGAATGCCAATCACGGGCACCAAAGTTCATCCGCGAGGACAAGGGACGTTTTCGAGAGTACTGGGGCACTACGTCAGGGAAGAGAAAGCGCTGGATTTGATGACCGCGCTTAGGAAAATGACGCTGATGCCTGCCGAGCGGCTTGAAAAGCGGGCGCCGGCGTTCTTCGACAAAGGTCGGATTCGCGTGGGGGCGGATGCTGATATAACCGTGTTCGATCCGGACCGCATCATCGACAAAGCGACGTACGAGAATCCGTTGCAGTATTCGGAAGGAATACAGTTCGTGCTCGTGAATGGAGTTCCGGTATTAAAGGACGGGCAGCTTGTGGAAGACGTGTTTCCGGGACGAGCGGCGCGCGCTCCTCTTTCAGAGTGAGGAACGGCGCGGGTGGATGAGCGGCGCACCCTATGTTAACATTTCTAAGTTGCGCGCCCGTAGCTCAGTTGGATAGAGCGTCTGGCTACGAACCAGAAGGTCGGGAGTTCGAGTCCCCCCGGGCGCGCCATTTCCTCCATTTTTCTACTCCTCAGGGCCAGGTTGAAGGACATTCAATAAGCCGAACATGAATGACGACAAAATTATCGCGGAAAAGTTTCGCGCGAAGTTTGGAGTGAATCCGCACGTTTATCGTGCGCCAGGCCGCGTGAACTTGATCGGAGAGCACACCGACTACAACGATGGATTCGTGATGCCCGCGGCCATCGGGTTTTATTGTTGGGTGGCGGCGAGCCTGCGGCAGGATCACAAGCTGGTGGTTTCCTCGGAGGAGTTTCCAGAGCAGGCGGAAGTGGAGTTGTCTTCGGGAATGCTGCAGCCGTCGCATACGTGGAGCGACTATTCAGTTGGAGTCGCGGTGCAACTTCAAAAAGCTGGATTTCGGCTTAGCGGGGCGAATCTGCTGGTTCACGGAGAAGTGCCGATGGGTGCGGGGCTCAGTTCTTCGGCCTCGATTGAAGTGGCCACCGCGCTGGCTCTTGCGGAAGAATCTGGGCTATTGATCGACCGGCCTCGTCTGGCGCGCATTTGCCAGCAGGCGGAGAATGACTTCGTCGGCATGCGCTGCGGGATCATGGACCAGTTCATTTCGCTGCACGGGCGCGCGAATCACGCCTTGATGCTGGATTGCCGATCGCTGGATTATGAACTCGTGCCGATTCCTGAATCGGTGAAGCTAGTTATCTGCAATACGGGTGTGAAGCACACGCTTGCCGGCGGCGAATATAACCAGCGGCGGGAAGAATGCGAAGAGGCAGTGCGTTCGCTACAAAAAGCGCTGCCGAAAATTCGTGTGCTCCGGGATGTCAGCCTGGAACAACTTGAAGAGCATCGGGAGCTTCTCTCGGAGGTACTTTATAAGCGCGCGAAACATATCGTAACGGAAAACGGGCGAGTGTTGAATAGCGTGAAAGCGCTACGAGCGGGAGATTTGCGGCAATTTGGGAAATACATGGCTGAATCGCACGTGAGCTTGCGCGATTTATTTGAAGTAAGCTGCGCTGAACTGGATTTAATGGTTGATCTGGCCAATCGGGAACCGGGTGTTTACGGAGCACGAATGACGGGAGGCGGCTTCGGGGGTGCAACGATCAATCTGGTGGAAGAGCGCCACGCCGCGGGATTCGCGGAGAGCGTGGCCAAGGGCTATCAAAAAGAAACAGGCATCACTCCGGTGGTTTATATCTGCATGCCGGCTGACGGCGCAAGCTTAGTTGAGTCTCCCGAAATGGCAAGATAAGCTAAGCGACCTATGAATCAGAAGGATTTCCGTACAACCCCGCACCGCCGCTGGAATCCGCTTCTGCGGGAATGGGTTCTGGTTTCGCCGCATCGGACGCAGCGGCCATGGCTTGGAAAAGTTGACAAGGTGGCGGCTTCGCCGCTCGTTCAGTACGATCCGGAGTGTTACTTGTGCCCGGGAAATCTGCGGGCGCAGGGATTGCGAAACCTCGCGTATACCGAGACGTTCGTCTTCGACAACGATTATCCCGCCCTGTTGCCGAACGTTTCTGCGAGCGAGATAGATCAGGATGGGTTGATCGTTGCGCGCGTCGAGAGAGGGATTTGCCGCGTGGTGTGTTTTTCACCTCGCCACGACTTGACGATTCCACGCATGGAACTGGAAGAGGTGCGGCGAGTGGTTGAAGTGTGGACGGAACAGTATCGGGAGTTGGGCGAAGTTTCCTGGGTGACGCACGTCCAAATTTTTGAAAATCGCGGCGCTTTGATGGGCGCGAGCAATCCGCATCCGCATTGCCAGATATGGGCTAATGAAGAGGTCCCGAACATACCCTCGAGAGAGCTTGCGGCGATGCACGATTTCCTGGAAGACAACCAGAAGTGCATGCTGTGCGAATACCTGCGGCTAGAAATCGAGAACGGCGAGCGGATTGTTTGCGAAAATAACAGTTTTGTGGCGCTGGTGCCCTACTGGGCAGTCTGGCCATTTGAAACGATGATTTTGAGCAGACGCCACTTGGCAAACCTTGCGGCTTTGGCAGAAGCGGAGCCGAGAGATCTCGCCGACATCCTGAAAAGACTGACAATTCGCTACGACAATTTATTTGAGACGGCTTTTCCCTATTCGATGGGTTTTCATCAAGAACCGACAGATGGGGAGACTCATCCGGAATTTCATTTTCACGCACACTATTTTCCTCCGCTGCTGCGATCCGCCACGGTGCAGAAATTCATGGTGGGATATGAACTGCTCGCCGGGCCGCAACGCGATATCACGCCCGAGGGCGCCGCTGCCAGATTAAGAAATCTGGCTGAAACGCACTACCTCGATGTTCTGTGAACCGGCCATGAGCGCAACTCCGGAGAAAATGACAATTGATTCGCACCAGCACTTTTGGAAATACGAGAAAACGCGTGGCGGGTGGATTACGGACAAAATGGCTTTGTTGAGGCGCGATTTTTTGCCGGAAGAGTATGAAGGAGAGTGCGCTAGAAACGGAATCGATGGCTCTATCGCCGTTCAGGTGGATCAGTCTGAGAGCGAGACGCTGTTTCTGCTGGGCCTGGCGGAGAGCAACCACCGCATCGCGGGTGTGGTAGGGTGGGCCGATCTGTGCTCGCCGCAGATTGAGGAAAGGTTGCAGTTTTTCTCGCAGTTCAAAACATTGCGCGGATTTCGACACATCGCTCAGGGAGAGCCTGACGACCGGTTTTTGGTGAGGGACGATTTTCTGCGCGGAATCGCGCGATTACGGGAGTTTGACTTTACTTATGACATCCTGATTTATCCCAAGCAATTACCTGCCGCCATCGAGATGGTTTCGCGCTTTCCGGAGCAGCGATTCGTTGTGGATCATCTTGCGAAGCCGCTGATCAAAGCGGGCAGCCGCGAACCCTGGGCCGGGCACATGCGGGCCATCGCGCAGAATCGAAACGTATTTTGCAAAGTATCGGGGATGGTAACGGAAGCGGACTGGCTGGAGTGGAGGCCGGAGGATATGCGCCCGTACCTGGATGTTGTGTTTGAATCGTTTGGCCCAGAACGTGTGATGTTCGGTTCCGATTGGCCGGTGTGCCTGCTGGCGGCTAGCTATACGCGGGTAAAGCAACTCGTCGAGAATTACATACAAACTCTTCCGGCGGCGGATAAGGAAAATATTTTTGGAGGTAGTGCAACTCGATTTTATGGGTTGAAGGCGGCACCTCGTGGACTTGCAGCTTAAAGACAAGGTGGTTCTGATTACCGGGGGAGCGAAGGGCATTGGCCAGGCCATCACGCGCGGATGCGTGCGCGAAGGGGCGATCCCCGTATTTGTGGATAAGGACGTCGAAGCGGGAAAGAGGCTTCAGGCGGAGCTGGTGATCGCCGGCGCAACTTGCAGCCTGATTTGTGCGGACGTCTTATCCGTGGAAAGCTGCCACGCAGCCGTCGAACAGACATTGAAGGAGTACGGGCGGCTGGATGTTCTCGTTAATAATGTGGGAGCGAACGACAATGTGGGGCTCGAGAACGGAAGCCCCGAGAAATTTGTGAGCTCGCTGCGACTAAATCTTTATCACTACTACTACATGGCGCACTTTGCTTTGCCGGGGCTGAAGAAATCGCAAGGCTGCATCCTGAACATCGCGTCGAAAGTCGCCGTTACGGGGCAGGGCGGCACTTCTGGATATGCCTCCGCAAAGGGAGCAATTCTGGCTCTTACGCGGGACTGGGCCGCAGAACTAATCTCCTTCGGAATTCGCGTGAATGCTGTGATTCCCGCCGAAGTGATCACGCCGCTTTACAAGCAGTGGGTAGGCACATTTCCTAATCCCGAGCAAAAACTTGCTCACATCGTCTCAAAAATACCGTTGGGCAAGCGGATGACACAGCCCAACGAGATTGCCGCTATGGTTTTGTTTCTGATCTCGTCGCAAGCTTCGCATATCACCGGCCAGCACGTTTTCGTCGACGGCGGTTATACTCATCTCGATCGCGCTTTGACCTAAGGGAGCCGAATGAGCCAGGCATCCACGCCACTCACTGAACGGAAATATCTTCTGCCATTTGTTCTGGTCACCAGCTTGTTTTTCCTTTGGTCGATCGGAGTGAACTTAAACGACGTTCTCGTTCCGCATTTAAAAAAAGCTTTTGATCTGACGGACTTCCAATCGTCGTTTATTCAAGTGGCTTTTTTTGGCGGCTATTTTCTCGCGGCTTTTCCCGCCGGACGGCTGATGGAGAGAATCGGCTACAGGAAAGGAATCCTGACTGGCCTGCTGATCTGTTCCACGGGGACGCTGCTGTTTCTGCCTGCGGCGAGTTCGAGGCAGTATGCATTCTTTTTGCTCGCTCTGTTTGTCATGTCGTGCGGGCAATCTTTCCTGGAAGTTGGCGCGAATCCCTATGTAACAATTCTTGGTCCGCCGGAGAGTTCGGAGCGGCGGCTTAATTTCGCGCAATCCTTCAACTCTGTAGGCGCTGTGTGCGTGCTCACAATGGGCTCTGCGTTTATTCTTTCCGGTGTCGAGCACACGCCCGCCGAAAGAGCTGCCATGAGTCCGCAACAAGTGCAGGCCTACATCGCGTCGGAAGCGAACCTGGTGAGAGTGCCGTACATCGTGATCACGGCGATTTTTCTTTTTGTGGCGGCGCTCATTTATTTTGCGCATCTTCCGGAGGTTGCCGCGCGCCAAAAAGATGACGCTGAGCAAGACAAAAGCAAGGGTCTGATGCAGGTTTTGGCGCATCCTCATTTGATTAAGGGCGTGCTCGCACAATTCTTCTACGTGGGGGCACAGGTGGGGATAGGAAGCTTCGTCATCCGCTTCGCGAAGCACGCCATGCCGCAAACGCTTGATAATATGTCCGCGTGGGGCTCGCGATTTCTTGCTGGCCACCAGGGCGAGAAGGCGAGCTTTGTGACGCATCTCATCCCGGATAGTCCGGAGAAAATGGCCGCAATCTTTCTCGTGGCGCATCAAACCGGTTTCATGATCGGCAGATTTTCCGGCTCGTGGATGATGAAGCGGATCCCGGCAGCGAAGCTGCTTTCGATATTCGGGATCGGCGCGCTGGTGAGCGTCCTGATCGGGATTGGCGCTTCCGGATTGGCGGCGGTCCTCGCAATCGTCTTGGTGGGTTTCTTCAATTCCATTATGTTTCCGACGATTTTCGCGCTCAGCATAAAGAATCTCGGAGATTTGACGAAGCGGGGGTCGTCGCTTCTCGTTATGTCGATCATCGGTGGCGCGCTGATTCCCGCGGCGATGGGGAAAATATCAGACTTGAGCAATATCCAGAGAGCCTTTGTGGTCCCCCTGTTTTGTTATATTTACGTGATTTATTTTGCAGTGAGTGGGTACAAGCCAATCCCCGCCGTGGGAGTTTCCGAGAGTCCCGCTATCGCCGAGGCAAAATGAACCGACGGTATTGTTTGACGCTGGATTTGAAGGACGATGCAAAACTGATCGCCGAATACAAACGTTACCACCAGAAAATCTGGCCGGAAATTACGAAAAGCATCCACGATGCCGGAATCGAAGATATGGAGATTTATTTGTTCGGCACGCGCATGTTCATGATGATGGAAGTGAACGAGCGATTCTCGTTCGAGACGAAAGCAAAAGCCGATTGCGAAAATCCCAAGGTGGGCGAATGGGAAGAATTGATGTGGAAATTTCAAGAGCCGCTTCCCGATGCCAAGCCCGGCGAAAAGTGGCTGCTGATGGAAAGAATATTCAAGCTTGAAAACTAGCCACCCGGGGTGGATCATTCATCGGCTCGTTCGCAAACAGGATTCTGAAACGAAGTGTCTTAGAGAGAGAAGGAGGCTGCTGCCATGGGACCAAATCGTATTCCGCGCCGTGATTGGCTGTTGGGCACGAGCGCATCATTGGTGACGTTTGCAGCTGCTTCTAAGACTGTCGCTGCGTTCCGGGAGCCCGGGCCGCGAGCCGCACAGTCACAAACTGCTTCGGGCGCGGAGGAGGCCGATCGCATTCGCCGCATGAAGTGGTGGCACGAAGCGCGTTTTGGCATGTTCATTCATTGGGGACTTTATAGCGTGCTGGGACGCCACGAATGGGTGATGGAGGAGGAAGGTATCCCCGTACCTGAATATGAGCTTCTCGCGAAGCGCTTTCAGCCGAAGCCTAACGCTGCCCGCGCGTGGGCCAAGCTGGCCAAACAGGCAGGCCAGAAATATATGGTGATGACCACAAAGCATCACGAAGGCTTCTGCAATTTCGATACGAAGCTCACGAATTACTGCGCTCCCAAGCAGGGGCCGGGCCGCGACTTGGTGCGCGAATATGTGGAAGCGGCTCGAGCCGAGGGCATGCACGTCGGCTTCTATTATTCGCTGATGGACTGGCATCATCCGGATGGAGCGCGCTGCGCGACCGACCCCGAAGCGCGCAAACGGTTCGTCGAATATACGCACGGCCTCATCCGTGAGCTGATGACCAACTACGGAAAAATCGACGTCCTCTGGTACGACGTGGATTGGCCGCTCGACGCCGCGGGTTGGGAGTCCGAGCGCATGAACAAAATGGTTTTTGAGCTTCAGCCGGATATCATCGTGGATAATCGCAACGGATTGCCCGGCGATTTTTCGACGCCGGAGCAGGAAATCGTGGCGGAGAAGGGAAGCCGGTCGTGGGAAAGCTGCATGACGCTCAACGACAGTTGGGGCTACCAGCGCGCCGATGATGATTGGAAGAGCCCGAAAACGGTCATCCGGAATCTGGTCTCCTGTTCGCGGGATGGCGGCAATTATCTTCTGAACATTGGTCCAAAGCCTGACGGTTCGATTCCTGAGGAGTCGGTGCGTGTCCTCACGGAAGTCGGGCAGTGGATGTCGCGCAACGGCCAAACCATTCACACCACGGATCGCTGCCAGGTGCACGCCTCCGAGTTTGCCGGCTTTACGCGTCAAGGTAACACGCTTTACATGCATGTTTATTTCTGGCCGGGCGAAACAGTGGCGTTGGCGGGATTGATGACGAAAGTGAAATCCGCGCGGCTCTTCGCTTCCGGCCACGAGGTAAAGTTCGAACAGGATCGCTTCCGCGTGAGATTCATGGGCTTGCCGAGTGAAGCTCCCGATCAGCCACTTACCACGCTTGCCATCGAATGCGAATCGGAGCCGACTCAGGACACCATGTTCGTTCGCCGTGAAAGGCCGCGCGACGGCGTTTAGGTCCGCGAGCCCCTTTCAACAGAGAGAGCTTTATTCTGAGACGCGCAGTAGCACTACCCCGTGGCCGGGCACGCGCACTTTGTAATGGTTCGGCAAAGCTCCGAGATCCTTGGCCGCCCAAATGTCCCGCGCTTTCACGCCGCCCCTGTAGCCCAATCTACCAAAACTGATTTCGATGGTTTGCGGCCAGTCGAACCGGTTGAAAATCCCCACGGCTTTTGAACCATCGGCAAGCGGCCGCGCCCAAATCTCCTCTGTCCCTTCGGCGTAGACGCGGTCCGCTTGTTTGCCCAGAGGATCCTGATCGATGGCAATGACTTCTTTGTTTGTCAGCAGAGCAATCGTTTCCGGTTTCATCGTGCTCAAGTCGTTGCCTGCCAAGAGCGGCGCGGCAAGCAATGCCCAGAGGCTCATGTGCGTCCGGTATTCCTCAAGATTCATTCCTCCGTTTCCAACCTCTAGCATGTCCGGATCGTTCCAATGACCCGGTCCGGCGAATTTGGCGAGGCCCGCTTGTTCGAAACCGATCTGCGTCATGCTCGAATACTTATCGGAGATGTCTCCCGTCGTCCGCCAGGAGTTTCCGCCCACCGAAGCGCCCCAGCGCCACACAGCATCGGCGCCGTACTGGCAGAGGCTGAAAACAATCGGACGTCCAGTCTTTAGCAGCGCTTGGTGCATTTTTGTGTAGGCCCCGAGCATCAACTTGTGCGCCACCTCGGGTGATCCGGCCCGCTTCATGATTTCGTCGAAGCTGCAAAGGTCGTACTTCAAATAATCGATGCCCCACCCCGCATAGGTCTGCGCGTCCTGCTCTTCGTGGCCGTAACTCCCAGCGAATCCGGCGCACGTTTTCGGGCCGGGTGAAGAATAGATTCCTAGTTTCAGCCCTTTCGCATGAACATAGTCCGCCAGCGCTTTCATGTCTGGGAATTTGCTGTTCGCATGAATGACGCCTTGCGCGTCGCGTTCGCCCTGCCATGTGTCATCGATGTTTATGTAGACGTATCCCGCGTCTCGCATTCCGCTGGAGACCATCGCATCGGCCTGCGCTCGCACGGTTGCGTCATCGATTTTGTCGGCGAAATGATTCCAGCTATTCCATCCCATCGGTGGGGTGGCGGCGATAGACGGTGCCTGGGCCCTGCCTTGTGCGCCGATCGCAAGCGATAGAAAAGCCAGCATCGCGAAGCGAAGTTGTATCGCAGAAATCTTTCGGAGGAAATCGGTTTGCATAATCACTCCCTTTTGTAGTGCTTTCTTCGGCCAATGGAGTTGAGATGACCCCTCATATCCATTTCCGATTCCATGCCGCGTCATTTTACACAAATACGCGGCCATGTTGCGGCGGATAACGCGGGGGCGATACTTCTCGACGTACGGTGGTTTACCCGATCGCGCCGGAAAGACGAGCTGCGGACATTACCGCTCGCCAAGGCGCCGGGCTTATCGGGGGATGCTCATAGCCACCCTGGTTATGTAGGTATATCTACTATATTGACGTTTTAATGCCACGGAAGTATAGCTGACCGGCCCTCAAGGAGGCTTCCCCTATGGAACACTACCTTATTTGTGAGAATCCCAAATGCCGCTTTGTCTTAGATCGCCGGATAAACGGGAAATCGCTGGACGAAGCGCGTTTGGTTTTGAGGAAATGCCCGGGATGTGGCGGAGCGTGGTCGTCTACGTGTCCGGCATGCCGCCAGCCGTTGGCCATTAGAATGGTTGGAGGGCTACCTCATCTGGTCTGCTGTGACCGCAAGCCGCTAGCGAAAGCACGGGCCGCATAGACCACTTTGCGGGAATTGTCGAGCCATAGCCAGGCACCGGTCCTTCGGAACAAACAGAAGCAGATTTCGAAAGCGCGGCTTGGCGCCGCGCAGGTGCGCAGCACGCAAGCTGGCCCAACGGCGGCAACACATGCTCATGCGGCCAGGGGCTGGGACTTTGGGAACTCGTCGATATATTGGCGCTAAACCCCTACTCCACTGCTGCCGATTGACGGCGAAAGAGCGCCGTCCAGTGCGCGACCCTTGGTGTGTGGCCGCGCGTTGGATCAGGGGCCAACTTCGGTTTTCTTCGAGTGCTCAAAAGGACGGGCGAGATTGCGCGATCGCGAAACACGTGCTCGGTGATCAACTTGATGCGGTTGATCACCGACATTGTCAGCGCGATGCGCCCAGGCTGTTGCCGCGGACAATAACGCGTAGAAGGATGCCGGCGCCTTCTGCAATCTTTAAATGATGCGCGGTGGTGGCGAGAATAATCACGCCGCGAGGGTCTGTCCGGCCCGCATGGGCAATGCGAATGTGAGCAAGACCATAGGTCCCGCACGCATCCGAAGAAAAAACCCAAAGGGCTTGCAAGCGGTCATCACCATCGATAGCGCCTCTGCACTTGGCATCTGCATTGGTTTTGACATGGCTCAAGGCCCCGCCTCGGATCGCCTTTCCCACAACATCGTCCGAGTTCTCACCGCGAGTGACGGGACCGCCAACGCCATAGACCACATCGCCGCCCACTTGCACGGTAGTCAACCAGTCGTATACGTCGCCTTCGCCGGGACCGATTGGCGGCGTTTGAGCGGCCATAACCTCCATGAAGCTCGCGATTGCGCGCAAATCGGTAGTTATTGGGTAAGCTTGATTTGCGGTGATTAGCTTGTCGAACTGCAGAGAGACGCTGGCACCATGGCTGCCAGTTGCGGGGGTTACCTGGACAATATGTCCTACCACCTCGCTCCCTTTGCGGATTTTTGCGCCCGTGGGCAACGGAACGTCCTGCATAATCTTGCCCGCGATGCGGTGGCTTGGCTTACACTTTGCGGAAGAAATGGTCGAGTTCAAGCGGACAGGCAAGATAGTACCGTTCGGAATCGTATTGGCCTCATCGTTTGCCTTAGCAGGCAGGCTGGCCAGTGCTATGCACAGCAGGCTGAATATGAGCGACCAAACTGCCTTCCCAAAATCGTGATCTTTTCTCCTTGGATTCATGAGTGCCTCGCGCACACTCGAGTTTCTTGCGAGACCTCGAGTTTAAAGAATCAAGTTCCGTCCTCGAATGTTTGACGCGGGAAACGGAGCTTTCCTTTCGAAGCCGGGCTGAGCCATTCGCCCGTCGGAGCCTTGGCAGTTCTTTTTCGGCATAACTTTCCCCAGTAGTGAGACACATCTCGCGCATTCTCCGGGCCGCTCGCCGGCGCGCACGAAATAGGTGTGTCTTAAGAGCGCATGCAGTGATGCCTATCTTGCGGGCGGCATCCTTTATTTCGACGCCATCAAAGTAACACAGGCGAATCGCGAACGCGTATCTTGAGGGCAGTTCTTTAATAATTTTTCTTAAAATTCGAAACCTCTCGCGGCGAGAGCATTCCTCCTCTGGAGTAAATCCTGGATCCACAAAGTCGTGTTCGCAGGCCAGTTCGGCTCCATCGGAAGCCTCCTCATGCAATGCGCATTTCGGCCTGCAATTCATTCTACGCGCGTGGGTCAAGGCAGCATTTTTGACAATGCTGTGCAACCAGGTGGAGAAGCTCGAGCGGCCCTGAAATTGTTTCAGATTCCGAAGCGCGAGGAGAAGTCCCTCTTGCACAGCGTCCTCGGAATCCTGTGGATTGCGGAGGATCCGCATCGCTGTCCGACGCAGCCGAGGCAGGCACGACGCAAACAATTGGTTCAGTTCCACGGCACTCATATTCACAGGCAAAGCTTCCTGCCGCTGCCACTCCGGGATTGCGCCTCCACCGTTTTGCAAGCTCAAGTTGCCCCCTGAGTCCCGGGCCGCCCGACATCCTTGGCCGGGGATTCCCAAGAACAAATAGCAAGTACTTGTCCACTGCCGTGTTTGCGACGGGTGCATGCGCCACTCAGCAGCGCTAGCCTGTGTCGCTTTCTGCTGTTGTGTGAGCCTGCGCTCCTAAGTCAAAGAGGAATAAGAAGAAGCATGACTTGTGTGGTTCTCGATGAGCTGCCTCGATTGTTCCATCGACGGCCAGCGGCGAGTCGTCCTGGATTGCTGCTTTGACAGAGGAAGACAATTCGATAGTTCGCTTTGTTCACACAGCTGTTCGCTTTGTTTACAGCGTTTTGGTATCTATGTCATCAGCCAACGAGCAGCTTTAGGAGCCGTCGCCTCTCGACATCTAAAAGATTTAAACGGATATTTAAACATCCGCCGATGGCTTCAAGTTAGTGCAGGGCGCCAAGCTGATAGTTCAGGAGAGTGTATTGCGCTTCGTAGTCGTACTTGGCGCTAGCTTGTTCGATTCGCGCCGTAGTTTGATTCAACTCGGCTTGGGTAAGCTCAATGATCGAGCTTAAACCGAGGCTGTAGCGGCCTTGGGCCAAATCGAGCGCTTGGTTGGCTTCGGCTAATAGGCGATCTGTGACGGAGAGACGTTGGAATGCGGCATTAGCATCGAGCCAGGCCGTTTGCACATCGCGAACGATTTGATTCTGCAGGTCTCGGAGATACTGGGTCTCCGCTTGAGCGCGCGACTGCGCTTCCGTTTCGCGAGCGCCGTACAAGTGTCCGTTGAAAATCGGGATGTCGACATTGACTCCACCGGCAGCGTACCGAGGTGCGAGAGGGGACTCGTTGACCGGAGTAAGTCCAGCCGTTCCAAGAGCCGAGATCGTGGGGAGCTTAAGGTCGCGCTCGGCGGTGGCAAAACTCTGCGCTGAGCTCACGGTGAGCCGCTGGCCGACCAGCTCGGGACGGTCTCGGAGAGCTTGTCGAACGAGTGCCGTAACATCCGACGTGGGGGCAGGGGGCAACGGCTGCTCCCCCAGCTGATAGGTGACCAGGTCCGAACTGCCCAACGCGGTGGAGAGGCGCGCGAACGAGGAACGCAGATCGTTTTGCGCCTGGATCAAGAGAAGCTGGGCCTGCGCCAAGTTGACGTTTGCAAAATTGACATCGAGATCCGACCTGATTTTATTTTTTGCCAGCTCCGTGACCTGATCGGAAACGAGCTGGCGCGCCTTGACCGTCTCTTCGGCGACGGCAAGCACGGATTGCGCTTTCAGAGCAGCAAAGTAAGACTGATCCACCTGGAGCAGAACCTGGGCGCGCGTGGTGACAACGCCCTCCTGCTGGGCCTGCGCATGAAGATCGGAGCTCTTAACCAGCTCGTGGGTCCGGCCGAAATCAGTGACCAGCTGGGTAACGGTAACTCCGTTGGCGTAACGGTCATAAATAATCGGATTGTTGAGTCCGCCCGCGGCAATGCGGCTGTTGTTTTCCGCTCCTACTCCGGTGAGGCTCCCGTAAACCGTCGGATAATACGCGGCACGAGTCTCCGTGAGTTGCGCTTTTGCAGCCGAGGCCAAGTTCGATGCTGCTCGAATGAGCGGGTGGTTCTGAATGGCGAGTTGTTCCGCCTGCTGGAGCGTGAGTGTCTGAGTGCCTTGAGCGGAGGCCGTCGTCGTCATTGCCGCTGCTGCGGCGAGCGTGAGCACCCAGCATTGAGCTCTCATAGCGCCTCCTCGGCCAAGTTGGGCGTCATTGCCTCGGCGCGGCGTTCGTAAATCAAAAGGTACGCCGCGGGAACGACGAAGATAGTCAGAAGAACCGAAGCGAGCAGTCCGCCGATAATGACCCGAGCTAATGGTGCATACGCCTCGCTTCCGGTTTCGAACTTCAAAGCCATGGGCAAGAGGCCGACAATCGTCGCGAGCGAGGTCATCAGAATCGGCCGCAAACGAATACGGCAGGAATGGGCGACAGCTTCGCGGACTCCCCGTCCCTCGGCGCGAAGGCGATTGGCAAAATCAACAATCAAAATGCTGTTAGAAACGACCATGCCTGTCAGCATCACGATGCCCATTAAGGATTGGATATTCAGCGTGGTGTCCGTAAAAGCAAGCGTAAGCATCACGCCGATGAGTCCGGTGGGAACCGCGAGAATGATCAAGAAGGGATCCACCCAGGAAGAAAACTGAGCAACCAGGACCAGGTAGACGAGCAAAATGGAGAGAAATAGCCCGAGGCCGAAACTCCGAAATGACGATTGCATGGTGGTGACAAGTCCCCGAATGTTGATTCGAAGGTTTGCCGGCAATTGCGTGGCGGAAACAATCTTGGAGACCTCTTTTGCGGGAACAGACAAATCTTCGCCGGAAGGCGCAACGTAAATGTCGATGGCTCGCTGCAATTGATAGTGGTCCACTTCGGTTGGCGTGAGGATGGGGGTAATGTCCGCGACTTGGTTCAGATAAGTGGTCATTTTCAAATTTGGAGAGCGCAACGGCATTGCCTTCAAGTCCTCCAGAGACTTCACTTGATTTTCGGGGTACTGGACCGTTACGAAATAATTGTTGCCGCTCTTGGGATCGACCCAATAGCTCGGCGCGATCATGGCATCCGAAGTGAGGGCGGTGATCAGGTTGTCTACCACCTCTTTAGGGCTCAGTCCGAGCTGGCTCGCGCGCTCGCGATTAACATTGACCTGCAATGCGGGATAATCCATGTCTTGCGGTATGTAAACGTCGGAGATGCCGGGAAGCGCTTTGAACTCGCGGGCCAGATCCATGGCGATTTTATCGGCGGCGTTCAAGTCCATTCCGCTCACTTGAACATCGATCGGCGCGGGCATACCTTGGTTGAGAACCGCGTCCACCAAACCTCCCGATTGAAAGTAAGTGCGCAACTCAGGAAGTTCGGACGCCACTTTTTTTCGAACTTGCGCCATATACGCAAAACTGCTGACGCGATGATCCTCCTTGAGGCCAACTTCTATGAATGCCGTATGCATTGCGGAGTTCGGAGTGGACAACGCGGACAAATCCGACATGATGCCTACGTTCGAAACGATGGAATTCAATTCGTCCGCCGGCACGACCTCGCGAACAACGTCCTCGACCTTCTTCACATACCCCTCAGTGAGTTCCAGGCGTGTGCCACTCGGAGCTTTCACGTTGATGACGAATTGACCCGCGTCGGTGCGCGGAAAGAAGGAAAGGCCGACGAGAGGGTAGAGCACGAAGCTCAGGACAAACAACCCAAGAAAACCGACCACAACTTGGCGCGGGTGTTTGAGCGCCTTTTGGACCCAGCGGTCATACAGTTTAAGCATCTGTTCAAAGCGAGCATTGAAGGCCGCATGGAATCTCGCCCCCCAGGATGCGGTTTTTAGGTCGAGTCCTTCCGCATGATGCACGATGTCCTTGAGAACCCGCGCGCAGAAGAGAGGGACAACCGCTACGGCCACGAAGTAGGAAGCGAACAGAGAGATCACCACTCCGAGAGCAAGAGCCGTGAAAAGGAACTTGCTGACTCCGAAGAGGAGGGTAACCGGAAAGAAGACGACGACCGTTACGAGAGTAATGGCCAGTACTGCCAAGCCGACTTCGTTGGCGCCCAGTTCGGCAGCCACCGTCGGCGACTCGCCGAGTTCGAGGTGCCGAAAGATATTTTCCAGCACGACCACGGAGTTGTCGATCAGCCTCGAAAAAGCGAGCGCCAATCCGCTCAGAACCATGCTGTTGATGGTCTGGTTGCCCGTATGAAGAAAGAAGAAGGTCGCCATCACCGAAAGGGGGATGGAAAGAAAGACAGCCGCTGTGGCGCGCGGACTCCCAAGGAAAACGAGAATCATCACAGCGGTGAGACAGAGACCGATTCCTCCCTCGCGCAGCACCGTCGAGATGGCTTGTTTCACAAACAACGATTGGTCAAACACGACGTGGGTTTTCAATTGCGAAGGAATGTCTCGCAAGCTCTTGATGGCTTGCCGGATGCCGCTGACAACCGCAATCGTATTTGTGTCGCCGCCCTGCTTCAAGATGGGCACGTAGACGGACCGCTGCCCGTTGACGCGTACGATGTTGTATTGCAACGCCGCGCCGTCCACAGCTTTGCCCACATCGGCGATGAAGACGGACTTGTCGCCTTCCGTCTTGAGAGGCAGTCCATTCAGCGCCCCCGCGCTGGGAACCTGCGCATTGGTATAGAGGTTGTAATCTGTCGGGCCTATACGAACGTCGCCAGCCGGCAATATCAAATTCGAATCATCCGTTGCTCGCACGATATCCATCGGACTCAGTTGATGCGCCTGCAATTTCAGCGGGTCCACGTAAACCATAATCTGCCGGTAACGTCCGCCGTACGGCGGAGGAACAGTGGCGCCTGGAACGCCGGCAATCTGATTGCGAATCGCGAATTGCAGATAATCATGAAGCTGCGTTTCGCTCAGACCCTGACCTTCCACAGTGAGCAGACAGACGGGCAGGTTCGACGCATCCATGCTTATCACGACAGGAGGAAGCGTACCCTGGGGCAAGCGCCGCAAGTCCGCCATCGCCAGGTTCGAGATTTGAGTCACGTCCGCATTCGCGTCCGTGCCCGGCTGAAAATAGATCTTGATCAAGCTTACGCCGGACATCGAACGCGATTCCATGTGATCGATTCCGCTGCCCAGCGTGAAGAATCGTTCGAACGTATCGGTGATGTCCGCTTCGATCTGTTGGGGGGGCATGCCACTGTAAAAAGTCGCCACCATCACCACCGGAATGTTGATCGGGGGAAACATGTCTACGGGCATTTGAGTCACTGCCGTGAGACCCAGGACGCAAACGAACAGACAGATGACCACGATAAAGTACGGATGGCGCAAGGAAAACGAAGACATGAAACTCTTACTCCATTTCTGCGGGCGCTATGACCTTCGGCGCCACCAGTTCGCCTGGCTTGAATTGAGACTGCTCTCCAAAGATGACCATCTCATTTTCTTTAAGTCCCGATACGATCTCCGCGTCGGTCGCGGTTTGTAGACCCAAAGTGACGTCGCGTCTTTCAATCTTGGAGCTCGCGTTTACGACCAGAACGCTTCCGTGCAGTTCGCCGGAGGACTGCACGGCTTGCGTCGGCACGGTTAGAACTCCCTTGACAGTCTGAAGCGGGATTCGCACGCTCGCATACATCCCGGGAACAAGTAGATATTTCGGATTGGGTACGTCAATCTCCGTGTGCATCGTTCGAGTTTGTGTATCAATTAGTCCGGAGAAACGCGCGATTTTCCCTTCGAACGTCTGGTTGTTGTTCGAGACCGCTACCATCACCGTCTGTCCCAGATGAATCTGACCCACGGCTCTTTCCGGCACGGGAATGACGAGTCGCAGGAGATCGTTCTCGGACAGGTGGCAAAGCGCTTGATCGCCCTTGTTGGACGAAGTTCCCGCCGGTAGCAGGGCTCCTCCGTAAGCATCGATTTCGGTCACCACTCCGTCAAACGGCGCTGTAATTCGGGCATACGCAAACATGGCCTTGTCCTTCTCGAGGGCTGCCTTGCTCATCGCCAACGCCTGCTCCGTAGCGGAGACCTCGGCTTTCGCACCGGAAGCGCCAGCCTTGGCTTCCAGATCCTTCCCATTGGCCACGTCCACTTCTTCTTGTGCAACCAGCCCCGGCCGTGTCTGCATCACCGTGGCGAGCCGTTTGTAGGTCAAGTCCGTGACAGCGTATTTGGACTCGGCCTGGCTCAATTCCTCTTTCGCCCGGGCGAGGTCTTGTTCGCTCCGTAGCACCGCCGCCTCGTCGACTTCTAGCTGCTGCTGTAGCTCCGGGATTTCGAGCACCGCTAGGACCTGTCCACGGCGCACGTGCGTTCCCCAATCTACATCCAGCTTCTGGATATAACCGGACACCTTCGCGTACACGCTGACTTCCTGGAAGGGCTCAAACTCGGAGTCGATTTGCAAAGTATCTGAGAGGTCTTTCCGAACCACTCGGACAACCCCCGCCGCGGGAGCGTTAGCAGGGTCCTCTGATTTGGTCGCACCCGTTGATCCGCAGCCACCAACAAACACGCTCGCCATGAACAGCAACACCCACGAGGCGTTTCTCAAGATTAACTTCAAATTGGCTTCTGCGCGCTTGCTCGTTTTCATGATGTCGGTCCAGGCTCCTGGATTGCCTCGCGAAGCTTTTCGAGAGAGAAATCGCTCGCGCGGCACAAGCCAATCAGACGCTGCCTTTTGTGCAGGATCTCATGCGCTGCCGCGGGAACCCTCTCAGCAATTTCCAAAGGGATCGTCTGAATTCCGTGGCGGTCGCCATGAATCAACTCCCCAGGCCGAATTTTCAAGCCGCCTAGCTCAACCGGGCAGCCAAAATCGAACACGTGGGCGTATGCGTGCGAAACCGACACGCTGCCTGCAAACATTTGTAGCCGAGTCAACTGCACGTGCTCGAGATCCCGCACCGATCCATTGGTCACGAGTCCGACGCACTCCAGCGCAAGTAGAATATTGGCATTCACCTCGCCGATGAACGCTCCCAATCCGGGCGGCGTGTCCACATCCTCGATCACCACAACGCGGGGCGCCGGGATGCTAAGAATGTGGTTCCACCAGTCCGTGCGCTCATAGTAGTAGCCCTGACCCTCCATCGGGGGACGCACGCTTCGGATTCGAGCCGTCGCAGCGTAACCCACAGTGGGAAGGCGATCCTGAAAAATGCAGCGAATGCTGGAATCCGCGAATCCCGTATTTGGCAAGCGCACTTTAAACGTCTCGACCGCGCTTGCAACAATGCAAGAGCTAACCCGCCGTAACTGCTCCAGACTGGAGGAACTCAAACGAGACTCCGTCATGCGATTCTCCTGGACACAGACCGCAATTTACTTCCATTCAAGACAGTGTTTGGTCCGCCCTCTTTATGGAACCAATCCGATTGGAGATAGCCAACTCTTCGACATTGGTGATCGCTGGCGCGGTCCTTCCCATTGGAGCCCGACTTCTGCGCCGGCGTTATTGCCTGCCAGAATTATATTCCACACGCTTCTCAGAATTGTTGCACCTTTACAAGCCTTCCCATGTCTCTAAAGCTGCACAGGTCTGTAGCCTTAGCACCCACGACCTTCTTAGGACTTAATCATATTCAATGAATCAGAAGAGCAGACAGTAGCGGCTGTTGCGGTCGAGCGCTTTCCCCGGAACTGCGTTGGCCGGCCTAGTATCGAGAGTAATGCGTACGACTAGGCCCATTCTTTATGTCCCCGGTATTTCCTCCTGCCGAGACCGCGAAACTCTGGTTCGTAGCACCGTCCAGGCGAGAACTCTGCGGCGGATTCCCGACAGAAATCAGGGCGTTCGCGGTTCACTGCATCACTCCCACTCACGCTGCAACATATTCGCCTCGCGAGTTTAATACCAGAAAGCAGTTCTAATTCCAACTCACCCGAGAGCCCTGTCCCGCCTAAACTTTCTCCTCGAGCACATAGCCAATATAGCCAGACTTGAGAGAATGAGGCACGTAAAGGACAGAAAATAAGCCGATTAGTCGGGTAAGTGGGCTATGGGGAAGAAGATCGATTGCAGGTCCCAAGAAGCATTGTGGGTTACGCAGTTCGGCTAATAGCCACTGAATATGTTCTCTTCTTGCACAGTTTTTGTGCTGATTCTGCACAATCGCACCAAAGTGCGGCACGGTTGCCCATTCATGGCCAAATCTGTTCTTCGGTCAATCCCTTGCAAGATTGGCGTTCGTTTTCTTTACAAAATCTGTTCGTTCTTTGCTCACTCTAGCGCGTAGCGGCCGGCTCGGTTTTTCCAGTCTTCTCTTTCTTCAACATTTAAAAAGGCTTAGCGCAAAGGCGCGGCAGCGCAGAAGGTGGAATCAGGTTTGCATCACCTACTGTCGCCTTAGATTTGTTTACGACCGCATCTCGACTGCAAAGCAAAGTTGAGGAGTGGGACGAATGTCCAGGATCTCCGGATATCGCATAGTGCGGTTCGCCGTGCTCTTTGGAGTAAGCGCTGCCTACTTCATGTTCTTCGCCTGAGTTTCTGACGGCTATCGACATGACGCCATCGAAGTCGCTGAAGATCCGGCGAAGCGATCTAGGACAGGCGGCCCGTCGGAGGACCGCATGCAATCTATCTTTGGAATAGTGATCGGGATTTTGCGCGACGCAATGGGCCGCGTAAATGGGTTGGTCCTGGAAGGCGGTGGGGAAGTTCGTTCTTCGGCAGCCCAGTTGGATCGCATCGCCGCGATTGTTACGCCCGGCTCGAGAATTGAACTCAGCGGTGACCTCCAGTCCGGCAGCGAGGAGCACATAGTTCTAAATGCGGGGCACCTCACGAATTTGGATTCGAAGCAAACATTAGCTTTGCCGGCCCCCGTGTGCCTAGGCAAACCAGGGATGCTGTTGGATGCCACCCCGACTACGACGGCATCCCTGGCCCTCCAACCAACTTGCCAGGAGGAAAAATCCTCGCGAAGCGTTTCGCCCGCGCATCGAAACCAGGATCCTTTTGATCGCCTCCTTGAAGCGGTGGCTCGCGAGGCCCGGCAAACGCCCCTCGCAACGAATGAATATTCACAGCAGCACTCGCCGCTTGCCTCCCGCGCCACAAGAAGCGATTCTGCTGCGGAAATGGAACGCGCTTACGACACCCTGCACCGTATTCAGGCAGTTCTCGCGTATCTGCATATCATGAAGCTGCAAGTTCACGGCATGAACCAGATGCACGAAGAGGCTCGACATACTTACGAGCAAGCGCTCTCGAGGCATGCCTCGCAGGATTTTGAAGGAGCGCGCGAATTTGCCACCGCTTCTCTTTGCCTCTGTCGCGTCGTCGAAGGCATTATTTCTCGAACGCTTCGCTCCGACACGAGTTATCCGTCGCTCGTTCCTCCTCCTCCAGCGCATAGCTCTATCTGCGAAAGCACCAACCACGTTCAGAATGCTTTAAGAGCGGTTCAAGCTCTGCTCGCTCGCGTCCATTGGCTGCTTGAGAACGGGACGCTCCCGCTGGACGACCGAACTCAGGTACGCAGGATCATCGCTTGGAGCGACGCTTTTTATCAGCAGGCCCGCCGTATCCATGGGAATGGTTCAGACGACGAAGCTGGCGGATTCCTGCAAGCGGCGCTTGACACAGCGCATTCCGCGGAACACATCTGTCGAAATTGGTACGTCGCCCAGGCCGTAGACCAGCGGCATCACCTGATCCCGGCCGATACTGCTGTGCAGACGTAATACAAAGCGTCCAACAGAACAACCCGACCATGGAATTGCTATGATAGAACGAGTGGAAAGAGGTGACACACTGGTGTCGAGACTCCCTCTCTCGAAGCTCAGTTTTCGCTGGCAGATCACGCTTCTCGGGACACTTGTCTTCGTTCTCTTTCTTTCTGTCCTTTTTGCCGGTTTTGCGACTCTCCAGTACACGAAATCCGCGGTCTTGACCGGCGAGAAGAAGCACATGGTCTCGATCACGCAAAATTTGGCGCGTGAATATGACGATAAAGCGGAATTCTCCCGCCAGAATAAAGAGCCGCCGCCTTTGAACAACCCTGCGGCGGCATCGTCGCGGGAGGTTCTCGCGCTCTTGAGCCGGGTCGTATTGCAGAATGTCGAGGGCGTAAAAGGCGGTTTTTATGCCACAGCCGGCGACGCGTTGCTTGGAGACTCCTTCTCGGTGGCCGAAGATTCGCCGGCCAATGCCGAAGTTGAGGACGCACCCGCTGGCCAGCGCGCCGACATCCTCGAGGTTGCCAAGGATGCCGTCGCGACCCACCAACCCTCGGAGCGTATTCTTTCCAGCCGTTCCAGCATTGTCTTAATCGAAGCGGTCCCTATCCGCGACGGCTATACTGTCGTGGGCAGCGCCTGGACCATCAAATCGCTCAGCGTTCTTCCTGGCGCCAATCGATTCCGGGCGTACCTCATTACGGTTGGGCTAAGCATAGCGGCCCTAGCCTGCGTCCTCTTGACTCTCTTAGTGATTCACAATTTGCAGGGCGGTGTCCGAAAGATCGAAGGTGGATTGCGGGGGCTGGAACAGAACTTAGCCGCGCACATTGATTCCTCAACCGATCCAGCAGAGATTCAGCGAATCGCGCAAGCCATCAACCGGTTGGGAGTTGCTCTGCGGGGAAATATTGAGCGGGAAAAGCAGATTGAGGGACAGTTGAGACACGCGGAACGGCTTGCCAGCCTGGGCAGACTTGTCGCTGGAGTGGCGCACGAGGTTCGCAACCCACTCGCCACGATCCGGCTTCGTGTCCAAATGTGTCGCCGCGATACGGACAACCCGCAAGTCAAGGAATCGTGCGGGGTGGCCCTCGAGGAAATTGAACGTCTGAACGGCATGGTAAACCGTTTGCTCAATTTTGCAAGGCCTGTGCAGCTCCATTGTGAGCCTGCCGATTTGAGAAACCTGATTGAAGAGCGCATGGACTCTTTTCGCGAGTGGGCTCAGAGACGCGGTGTCACGCTTAGCACCAAATCGCTGCGGAATAATGTTTCGCTGCCGGTCGACAAGGATCGCATGGCTCAGGTGTTTGACAACGTTATCCAGAATGCCATCGAGGCCATGTCCGACGGCGGTGGCACACTTTCCGTCTCGCTGGCATCGCAGCCCAACGTCCGAAACGACGCAAAGCGTGTCTGCGTGGAATTTCGAGACACCGGGAAGGGCATGAACTCGTCCGTAGTCCGGCAGGTCTTCGATCCGTTCTTCACCACGAAACCCTCCGGCACCGGACTTGGTCTTTCCATATGCCACGAACTTGTGCAGGCTCATGGAGGGGAAATACAGGTGGATAGCCAGGAAGGCCGCGGCACCAGCGTAAAAATCACAATTCCTGCTTCTCACGCCTGAATTCGGGGCGATTTGTGTCTGGAGCCAATATCCGATGAGCGCAACGATTCTCATCGTCGACGACGAAGCCAATCTGCGCAAGACACTCGCCGAGATTCTCAGCGCTCGGGGATATTCCATTTTAGAGGCGGAGGACGGCGCCGCCGCCGTCAAACTCCTGCGCGACGCAACGCCCGAGCTCATTTTTAGCGATTGGAAAATGCCGCAAATGGGCGGGGAGGAATTTCTCCAGCACCTTCGCGGCGAACCTCGTTTGGCCTCAATTCCGGTCATTGTGATCACGGCATTTGGTTCAAGTCATAGCGCGATCGAGGCCGTTCGTCTCGGAGCTTACGATTTTGTGACCAAGCCGTTTGACCTGGATGAAATTGTTCTGGCTGCCGAGAGAGCGCTGGATCACTCGTCCTTGAATCGCGAAGTCGTGCGTTTGCGTTCGCAAGGGGGGCAGAATCAAGTGGCCGCCGCGGGCAGGCTCATCGGCTCCAGTGGACCTATGCTGGACGTGTTTATCATGATTGGGAAGGTGGCCGGGACGGACTCGACCGTCTTGATCTGCGGGGAATCCGGAACCGGCAAGGAATTAGTTGCTGAAGCCATTCACAGCTATAGCCAGCGGAAGGATAAACCGTTTGTCGTCGTGAATTGCGCCGCTCTGCCGGACGCGCTCCTCGAGACGGAACTGTTCGGCCACGAACGTGGCGCTTTTACTGGAGCCATCGGCCGGAAGCTGGGCCGCTTCGAGATGGCTGAAGGCGGCACGATTTTTCTGGATGAAATAGGAGAGCTGTCGCCGGGCCTCCAGTCAAAGCTCTTGCGGGTCTTGCAGGAGCGCACGTTCGAACGAGTCGGGAGCGCGGAGACAATTCGCGGCAATTTCCGCGTTCTCGCCGCCACCAATCGAGATTTGGAAGCTTCCGTCCGCGAGAAAGTTTTCCGGGAGGACCTTTTTTATCGATTGAACGTCGTTCGTATTCCTATTCCTCCGCTTCGCGAACGACGGTCCGACATTGTTCCCTTGGCCGAACATTTCTTGCGGACTTACAGTGAGAAAAACGCACTGTCGGCGATCGGGTTTTCCGACGAGGCCATTCTTATGCTTCAAAACTATTTCTATCCGGGCAATGTCCGCGAACTCGAGAATATGGTCGAGCGAGCCGTGCTCATGGCGCGCGGACGCGTCGTGATGCCAGAGCACTTGCCTGCCAGAGCTCACCGCAATGGCGACACAGCCTCCCCGGGAGTCGAACTCGATCTCCTATCTTTGCCTTTTCACAAATCCATCGCGGAACTCGAAAAACGTCTGATCGAGAAAGCCATGAAGGAATCTGGCGGAAACAAATCCGAGGCTGCCAACAGGCTGCAGATCAATCGCCGTCTCCTGTATAACAAAATTGAGGAATACAAGCTCGAGGACTGAATCTCGCCGCCAAGTGCGCATTCCGAGTTTCCACCCAACGGGCGCGTTGATGGTTTGTAGCTCTGCAGCGCCCGGCTGAGATCCGAGATTTGCTCCCGATCCAGAAACCTCAATACGGGATTTTATCGGTCTTGGCCGTCCACGCAGCGAATCCTGCCAGCGCCTCTGCGCGCATCAGCTGGATTGCCGGTATGCGCCTCTCCGCATGGGCAAGTTTCAGTTCGTTGTAGATAAACGAATCGTCAAAACCAATTTTCGCTGCATCTTCCGCCGTATTCGCAAAATAAATCTGCGAAAGCCGCGCCCAATAAATCGCTCCAAGGCACATGGGGCATGGTTCGCACGAAGTATACAGCTCGCAATCCTTTAGCTCGAAAACGCCAAGTGCTTCACACGCCTGCCGGATCGCCAGTACCTCCGCATGCGCGGTCGGATCATTGCTTGACGTGACTCGATTCACGCCCTCCGCGATAATCTTGCCCTCTCTCACGATCACCGCGCCAAACGGCCCCCCTTCCCCCGCTCGAACGCTGTCGATCGAGAGTTGTATCGCCCGCGCCATGAATGGATTGCTCATCTGTCTTCGCCGCCGCTAAATAAACTTGCTATCCGTCAGTCGAAAGCTGGCCCGCAAGCTGTCCGCGTTTCTCAAGTTTTCAGCACGAAATCCACCGTGCGCCCGCGTTCGTTCGCAGGTAGATACTGCAAGTCAGCGCGGCAAGTATATTCCCAGAAATCTCCCACCCAGCACTTTTTTCGTCTTGAATGATTGATTTTGTTAACTTGAAAAGGTGCAGGTATCAGTCTACGCTCGGGTTAAACTCACACGAGCTTTTCTACGGAACATCTATCGCCAATGACCTTGCGCGCCTTCCTATCCCGTCGTGTAGTGACCCCGGCCGGTGTGCGCCCCGCCGCTCTTCTCGTCGAAGAGCAGCGCATCATCGACGTCGTCGCGCAAGACCAAGTCCCGTCCCGCGCGCAATTTCAGGATTTTGGCGACGCCGCCATTCTTCCCGGTCTCGTCGATTCGCACGTTCACGTCAACGATCCCGGTCGCGCCGATTGGGAAGGCTTCGAATCTGCCACGCGCGCTGCTGCCGCAGGCGGCTACACACTCCTCGTTGACATGCCGCTGAATTGCCTACCCGCCACCACCAGCGTCCTCGCTCTCGAAGCCAAGCGCGCAGCCGCCCAAGGCCGCTGCCGTGTCGATTGGATGGCCTGGGGAGGCGTTGTCGCCGGCAACCAGCGCGACATCGCGCCTCTCGCAAACGCTGGCGTCCCCGGCTTCAAATGTTTTCTAGTCCATCCCGGCATCGATGGTTTCACGATGGTCACCGAGCAGCAGCTCCGCGCCGCGCTCCCTCATGTCGCCGCCTCGAATCTTCCGCTGCTCGTTCACGCCGAACTTCCCGGCCCGATTGATTTGGCCACAAAAGCCTTGGCGCATGCCGACTGGTCGCTCTATCAGACTTACTTAAAATCGCGCCCTGAAGAAGCCGAGCTATCCGCGATTCGTCTCCTCCTCTCTCTCTGCCGCGAATTCCACTTCCGCCTGCACATTGTCCATCTCTCCGCCAGCCTCGCGCTTCCGGAATTGCGCGCTGCACGCGCCGAAGGTTTGCCCGTAACCGTCGAGACTTGCCCTCACTATCTGCATTTCACCGCCGAAACAATCCCCAATAAAGCAACGCTTTTTAAATGCGCTCCGCCGATTCGCAGCCGCGAAAATCGCGAACAACTTTGGCAAGCCCTCCGCGATGGAACCATCGATCTCATCGTCACGGATCATTCTCCCTGCCCGCCAGAAATGAAGCGTCTCGCTGAGGGAAATTTCCAAACTGCCTGGGGCGGCATTCCCAGCCTCTCCATTGCTCTCCCCGTGCTATATACCGAAGCCCCCCAACGCGGATTTTCGCTCAACGACATCGTCCGCTGGATGGCCGAAGCTCCCGCAAGTCTCGCCGGCTGCGCGGATCGCAAAGGCCACCTGGCCCCGGGCTACGACGCCGATTTCGTCGTCTTCGATCCCGAAGCGGAATTCGTAGTCACCGAAAGCCGCCTTCACCACCGTCATCCAGTTTCCCCGTATCTCGGAGCAAAACTGCGTGGCGTGGTGAAAGCCACATACCTCCGAGGCAAAAAGATATTCAGCGACGGCGATTTTCCAGGCGATCCTTTCGGCGAAGAAATTCGCTTTCCGCAGCTAAGCAGCAAGGTGCGTGCATGACCACAGACGAGTCGCTTCCAACTGTTGTAAGCGCAGGTTTCGCACCGGCTGTCATAAACTATTGCCGTCAAGAAATCGGGCGCAAGAGTGTGAGTGATCCGTTAGCCAAAATAACGAAATGAAAGCCAATCCCATCGTCGGTGTTTCCGTCCCTCGCATGGAGGGTCGCGGAAAAGTCACCGGCGCAGCCCGCTACGTCGATGACCTGACTTTGCCCGGCATGCTCTACGGTGCCACCGTTCGCAGCCGCATCCCTCGGGGCAAAATCAAAAACATCAACTTTGGTCCCGGCATCAATTGGAACGAATTCGTAATCGTCACCTGCAAAGACATCCCCGGAACCAATTGCATCGCCCTCATCGAAGACGATCAACCATGCCTGGCCGATGGCATAGTCAACCATCCCGAGGAGCCCATTCTTCTCCTCGCTCATCCCGACCGCCATCTTCTTCCCAAAGCCGTCGATTCCGTCTCTATCGAATACGATCTGCTCCCCGCCATTTTCTCCATCGCAGATAGTGAAAGCCGCACCCAAATTATCTGGGGCGCCGGCAACATTTTCAAAACCTACTTGATCGAAAAAGGCGACGTGGACGCGGCCTTTCAAAGCGCCGACTACATCGTCGAAGCGGAATACACCACTGGCGCGCAAGAGCAGCTCTACATCGAAAACAACGGCATGATCGCCGCTTTCGATCTTCAGAACGGCCTCACCGTCTGGGGCTCCCTCCAATGTCCCTACTACGTCCACAAAGCTCTCATGAAACTTTTCGCTCTCCCCGCCGATCGCGTTCGCGTCGTGCAAATGGAAACCGGCGGCGCTTTTGGCGGCAAGGAAGAATATCCCTCTATGATCGCCGCCCATGCCGCGCTCCTCGCCATGAAATCCGGCAAACCCGTCAAAATTATTTATGACCGCCTCGAGGACATGGCCGCCACCACCAAGCGCCATCCGTCGCGCACCCGCCATCGCACCGCCGTTAGCAAAGACGGCAAGATTCTCGCCGGAGAAATCGATTTCACCCTCGATGGCGGCGCTTACAAAACTCTCTCGCCCGTGGTCCTTTCGCGCGGCGCCATCCACGCCGGCGGCGCTTACTATTGGCCCAGCGTTCGAATCCGTGCAAAAGCTGTGGCCACCAACGCCCCTCCCCACGGCGCCTTCCGTGGTTTTGGCGCGCCGCAGTCCCTCTTCGCTCTCGAGCGCCACATGGACCGCATCGCCCAGGTTGTCGGCCTTTCTCCAGCCGAAACTCGCCGCCGCAATTTCCTGCACCCCGGGCAAACCACGATCACAGGACAAATCATCAACGAGCCCATCGATCTCCCCAATCTTCTCGATCGCGCTCTCGCACTCTCTGGCTATCACGCAAAAAAGGAAAAGTTCGCGCAAGAAAATCAGCACGCCATCATCAAAAAGGGAATCGGCATCGCCGCCTTCCTCCACGGCGCGGGTTTCACCGGCTCCGGCGAGCGTTATCTCGGCTCCATCGTCGGCCTCGAAGCCTGCCCCGATGGCCGTGTGCGCATCCTCGTCTCCAGCACCGAATTCGGCCAGGGCACGAACACTGTCCTCTGCCAAATCGCTGCCGAAGCGCTCGGCATCCGCTATGAAGACGTCTCCATCGCTCAGCCCGACACGCATGAAGTCCCCAACAGTGGTCCCACTGTCGCCTCGCGTACCGTCATGGTCGTCGGAAAGCTAGTGCAAGCCGCTGCCGCTGGTATCAAAAAAACGTTGACCGTCTCCGGCATGCTCTCCGAATCCTACTCGCCCGAAGAATTCCGCGCCGCAGCGCGCGCCTATGTCGCGCAGCACGGAAAACTCCGCAGCTTGGCGCAATACGAACAGCCCGGCGAAATCGTCTGGGACGAAGAAACATATCGCGGCTCCGCCTACGCCGCATTCGCCTGGGCCGTTTACGTCGCGGAAGTCGCCGTCGATCTGACCACCTTCAGCGTCTCTGTCGAAGACTTTGTCGCTCTTCAGGAAGTCGGCAAAGTCCTCCATCCTGTGCTCGCCAAAGGCCAAATCATCGGCGGCATCGCGCAAGCCATCGGTTTCGCCCTCTATGAAAAAGTGATTTGGGAGCAAGGCCGCATGCAAAACGGCCAGATGACCAACTACATCATGCCCACTTCCGCCGATCTCCCGCCCATCCGCGTTTATTTCGACGAACTCGGCAACGTCCACGGCGCGTACGGCGCAAAAGGAATCGGCGAACTCCCCATGGATGGCCCAGCACCTGCGATTATCAATGCTGTCGAAGACGCGCTGCATGTTCCATTCAATTCAATTCCGTTACTTCCCGAAGAAATCTTCAGCGCCCTCGTTGAATCCGCACCTCTCGAACCCGTGCTACCCGTCGAGCGAGGTCATCGTCAATGACTGGAAGCTCGTCGCCTCGCGCAAAAGTTGAAATTCCTCTTACCGTAAACGGAAAGCCCGAAACCTTGCTGGCGTATCCGATGGAGCGCCTCCTCGACGTTCTTCGCCACCAACTCGGACTCACCGGAACGAAGGAAGGCTGCGGCGAAGGCGAATGCGGCTCCTGCTCCGTTTTGATCGATGGCACGCTCGTCAATAGCTGCCTGATTCCCGTCCTCCAGGCGAGCGGCACAACCGTCATCACCATCGAAGGCTTGGAGTACGACGGTCGCTTGCAAAACTTGCAGCAGGCTTTCCTCGATTGCGGTGGCGCGCAGTGCGGCATCTGCACTCCCGGAATGATCCTTGCCGCCCATCATCTCTTAAGCAAAAAACCGCAGCCCACTCTTGAAGAAATCCGTGAAGGTCTGTCCGGAAATTTGTGCCGCTGCACCGGCTATACGCAAATCATCGAAGCCGTTGCCGAAGCCGCGCGCCGGGGAGCCACAACTTGAAGGCCCGCCCCGCCGAGTTTGAACTCGTTGCTCCGCGAGATTTGCAGGCAGTGCTATCGCTTCTTGCGCAAGAGCCCGGCGCTTGGCTTCCCATCGCGGGCGGCACCGATGTAATGGTCCAATATTCAGCCGGAAAACTTCCCGAGCGCAAGCTAATCAGCATCTGGAATCTTTCCGAGCTGCGCCGCGTCGAAGATTTTCCGAACGAAATCCAAATTGGCGCCGGCTGCACGTACACCGATTTGCGTAAAAACGAATCGATCCATCGCGAATTTCCCCTACTCTCCAGCGCCGCAAGCTGGACCGGCGGAATCGCCAACCAAAATCGCGGCACTCTCGGCGGCAATATCGTCAATGCATCTCCAGCCGCGGATTCGCTCCCGGCGCTGCTCGTTTATGACGCGGATCTCGTGCTCATTTCTGCGCGCGGCGAGCGCCGCATTCCCTACGCGAACTTTCATTTCGCCTATCGCCAAACGCAGCTCGCGCCCGGCGAACTGATTCGCGCCGTTTGCCTGAAGAAGCGCTTTTCGGGCTACTGTGCGCAGGCCAGAAAAGTGGGAGCGCGCAACGCACAAGCCATCGCAAAAGTTTGCATCGCGGCTTTAGGTTTGCTTGCAAATGGCGTCGTTGAAGATATTCGCCTCGCGATGGGGAGCGTAGCTCCCGTTCCCCTTCGACTCGCAGATACCGAACAGATCATCAAGGGAATGCAGATCGATCCTCAGCTCGTACAATCCGCTAGAACCGCAGCCGCTGCCGAGATTCGCCCAATCGACGATATCCGTTCCACGGCTCGCTATCGCGCCGCAGTCGCAGGGAATCTCGTGGCAGACTTTCTCGAACAACTTAGCGCGCATCACGCATCGATCCAAAATACGGATGACGTGCTCGCGCGGTGGAACTCCATGCATGCAGAGAAAGCAGCGGAAAGTGTTTTGCCCTGCTGCGGCTCGCAAAACTGGGCGCGTGCCATGGCCGCTCGCAGGCCCGTCATCGACGAAGCCGCTCTATCGGCCGCCTGCGACCAGGCCTGCAACGGTCTCTCCGAATCCGATTGGCTTGAAGCATTTCGCAGCCATCCGCGCATTGGCGAATCTCGATCGTCGGCCGAAGGCATGGCGCAGTCTGCAGCTTGGCCGAACGAGGAGCAGCGCAAAGTTGGTTCTGCGGCCGAAGAGCTAAAGGCCGCCCTCGCGGAAGGCAATCGCGCCTACGAACAAAAGTTCCATCGCATCTTTATCGTTTGCGCCACCGGAAAATCCCCTACGGAAATCCTGGCAATTCTCCAGCGCCGCCTGCAAAATGACCAAACCACGGAACTTCACGAAGCAGCCGAAGAGCAGCGTCAGATCGCTCATCTTCGGCTGAAGAAATGGCTCAACTCATGAACCGCATTTCAACGCACGTGCTGGATACCGCGCAGGGAACGCCTGCCGAGGAAGTTCCGGTGCGTCTCGAAAGACGAGAACTCGCCGGGGAATGGCGAGTACTTTCCTCTTCGCACACCGATGCCGAGGGCCGCTGCGAACAGTTGCTGCCGGATGGCGAATCTCTTCGCGCAGGGATTTACCGCCTGACCTTTGATGCCGCCAGCTACCATCATGCGCAAAACGTTGAGGGACTTTATCCTGTTATCGAAATCACGTTTCAAGTCCATGGCGGCGAATCCCACTTTCATATCCCTTTGCTGCTCAGCCCGCATGGCTACACGACGTACCGGGGAAGCTGATCTCATGATCGAACTCGCCGAAAACAATTACGGCAAATCGCGTGTCCGCCTCGTAAAAGTGAAGCGCCATCCCGGCCGCCACGATTTCCGTGAGTGGGCCGTCGAAATCCGTCTCGAGGGTGACTTCGAGTCCTGCTTCATCGCGGGAGACAACAGCAAGATTCTTCCCACGGACACCATGAAAAACACGGTGTACTCGCTCGCACGAAATTCCTCCGCTGAATGCATCGAAGAATTCGCCAAAGAATTAATCGCTTTTTTTCTGGAACGCAATCCGCAGATTGCCGGTGCGCGAGTCACTCTCTCGGAGAAAAACTGGGAGCGCCTAAACACCGGCGGAAAGCCTCATCCCACCACGTTCGTGCAATCGAGCAATGAACGCCAGACAACAGAAGTTGCTGCGTCAAAAAATGGTTTGCTTTCCATAACTTCTGGTCTCGACAGTCTAATCATCATGAAAACAGCAAACTCGGAATTTACGGGATTCATCAAAGATTCGTTGTCGACTCTGCCCGAGGCCAGCGATCGTTTGCTCGGCACTTCCGTCCGCGCGCAGTGGAAGTATTCGTCTCCCGAGGTTCCATTCGTTTCGTTGCGAACCAAGGTCCGCGAAATCTTGCTGAACGTCTTCGCCTCTCACAAGAGCAAATCCGTTCAGCACACTCTCTACGCCATGGGCGAAGCCGCCCTCGCCAATGTCCCGGAAATCGAAGACATTGCCTTAACAATGCCCAACCTGCATTGTCTTCTCGCCGACCTCTCTCGTTTCGGCCAGGACAATCCCAACGAAATTTTTGTGCCCATCGACGAGCCCCACGGCACTATAGAAGCACGCCTTCGCCGGCAACGGTAAGGCTTTGCGTCCATGTCTGAAAACGCGAAAAATCGCGCCGAAGAAATCGTCGCCCGCTGCAAGGTTCTCGCCGCTTTTTCCGAAGCTGCGGGCAGCACGTGCCGCACGTTTCTTTCTGCGCCGATGCGCGATTGTCACCGAGAAATCACCAAGTGGCTGCGCGCGGCCGGTGCCGAAGTCACCATTGACGCCGCCGGAAATTTGCACGGCCTTTATTCCGCGGTGCAATCTGGAGCGTCGCGGCTGCTTATCGGCTCGCATCTTGATACCGTTCCGAACGCCGGCGCCTACGATGGCGTTCTCGGAGTTCTTCTCGCCGTCTCGCTCCTGGAATCGCTCAACTATCGCCGCCTTCCTTTCGCCATCGAGGTCGTTGGCTTTTCCGAAGAAGAAGGAGTGCGCTTCGGTTTACCCTTCATTGGGAGCCGCGCGCTGGTTGGCACTCTCGATGCAGACCTCCTGAGCCGCCTGGATGCGAATGGAATTTCCGTTCGCTCTGCCATCGAAAACTTTGGACTGAATCCCGCCGAAATTCCGCTCGCAGTAGTCAGCGAAGACGCGCTTGCCTATTTGGAATTTCATATTGAACAAGGACCGGTCCTCGAGTCGCTCCGGCTGCCACTCGCAGCGGTTGAGGCCATCGCGGCGCAAACGCGCATCGAATTTACGTTTGTGGGCCGCGCCAACCACGCGGGCACTACGCCCATGCATCTCCGCCGCGATGCCGTTGCCGCCGCGGCGGAATGGATCGTTGCGGTCGAGCGCGCGGCCCTCCATGAACCCGGCCTCGTCGCGACCGTCGGCCAAATCGAAGCAAGGCCCGGCGCGACCAATGTGATTGCGGCGGAGACTCGCGTGACCCTGGACGTTCGCCACAAGTCCAGCGACATCCGCGACCGCGCGGCACGCGACCTCGCTCAAGCGGCCATCGAAATTGCCGGCCGTCGCGGCCTGTTCCTCCGGCAAAATGTACTTCTGAACCAGAGCGCGGTCGAGATGGATACGTTTCTCGTCGATCAGATCGAGCAAGCTATCCACGCTACAGGCTGCCGGCCGCATCGCATGGCCAGCGGCGCCGGCCACGACGCCATGATTCTCGCCGAAAAAATTCCATCCGCCATGATTTTTCTGCGTTCTCCCGGCGGAATCAGCCACGACCCTGCCGAATCGGTCGAAATCGAAGACGTCGCAAAGGCTCTTGACTGCGGATGGCATTTGCTCGATCAGTTAGCAAAATCTTCCGAATTTCAAAAAAGGATGTGCCGTGCATAATCTCGGTCAAACGCGAAGCTCCCAAAAACACAATCACATGCTCATTACGCCGGACACGTTCGTTCGGACCACGCTGCCCGGCATGAAATCCTGCGTCGCGATCGTTCATGCCGGCCCGGACTGCGGCGCGAAATTTACGCAATACACCGCCGAATTCGAGTCTGCCGGCGAACTCGGCGAAACTCCAGCCCAGCGCTTTCTCTACGTTCTCGAAGGCCAGCTCATCGTGGAATCGGATGGTCGCAAGCACGAGTTAGGACCGCGCGGTTACGCCTACTTTCCGGAAGGCGCGTCGCATCGAATTGTTGCAACAGGCGCGGGACGCGCCGCCGTCATCGAAAAAAGTTATCAACCGCTCGCTTTGCCCAGTTCGCCCGGCGCTTCGTTTGGTTCGCCGCGCGCGATTATTTCCGGCGAGGATGCTGTTACTGCAAAGTCTCTCAACGATGACGCGAGTCTCGAAGTGAAATGCCTCCTTCCCGACACCCTGCAATTCGATTTCGCCGTGAACACCATGGTGTACCAGCCAGGAGCCGCGCTCAGCATGGTCGAAATGCACATCATGGAGCACGGCTTGCTCATGCTCGAAGGCGGCGGCATTTATCGCCTCGGTGATTCCTGGTATTCCGTCATCGCCGGCGATTTCATTTACATGGCCCCGTGGTGTCCGCAGTGGTTCGGCGCAATCGGCAAGGTCCCGGCCAAATATCTCATATACAAGGATGCGAACCGTCATCCGTTGACTCCAACAGCGCGACTGGATGCCACACAGGCGAAGTCCGGCGTGGGTGGCAGGAAGAGCGGCACACCGCAGCAGAGTGCGGCGGGGCAGCGCAACGCGGCGAAGAATCTCGCCAAGAAGGGCCGGCGCTGATGAAACTGGAAATCGACCAAGCGCGGCTGGTTTCGGAAATCGAGGAGTTGGCGAAGATTTCCGATGCGGAGCCACCCGCCGTGACACGCGTCGTTTTTTCGGAGACAGATGCGCGCGCGCGGGAGTGGTACATCCAGCGCTGCTGGGAAGCTAGGTTGGATGTGCGCAGAGATGCAGTCGGAAATATGTTTGCGCGATGGAACGGGACCGAGCCGGATGCGCCAGCGGTCGGAACCGGTTCGCATATTGACGCAATTCCTAACGCTGGAAAATATGACGGCGTGGTCGGCGTGCTTGGCGGCCTCGAAGCGATTCGCGCGCTGCAGCGCGGCGGTTTCCGGCCCAAACATTCAATCGAGTTGCTGCTATTCACCTCCGAAGAGCCGACGCGGTTTGGAATCGGGTGTCTGGGGAGCAGGCTGCTTTCGGGCACGTTGTCTCCAGATGTGGCTCGAAAATTGGTGGACAAAGATGGCGCGTCGCTCGAAGAAGTCCGGGGCAAGGCTGGGTTCGTCGAGCCGCTCGATGAGGTAGAACTGGAGAGCGATTATTACAAGGCGTTTGTCGAACTGCACATCGAACAAGGGCCGTTGCTTGAAGACCAAAACGTTCCGCTCGGGATTGTTACCAGCATCGCGGCGCCTGCGAGCTACATATTCACGGTAGAGGGCGCGGGCGGACACGCGGGTGCGGTGCTCATGCCGGAGCGCAGAGACGCGATGACGGCTGCGGCCGAACTGATTGTCGCAATTGAGAAAGCCGCGCGCACAAGCGGCGCGATCGACACGGTTGCCACAGTAGGCATCGTTGATATTTTTCCGGGAGCCGTGAACAGTATTCCCAGCCAGGTGGAATTCACTCTGGACCTTCGCGATACAAGTCTGGAGCGGCGGGATGCAGTGATGCAAGTGATCGAACAAGCGCGCAAAAGAATCTCGGCGGAGCGGCGTGTGTGGATCGAGCAGGAATTGGTGAACGCGGATGCGCCCGCGCACTGCGATCCCAGAATTGTCGAGGCACTTTCGCAGGCTTGCGCCAAACATCATTTCGCTTCGATGAAAATGGTTAGCCGTGCTTATCATGATTCGCTTTTTATGTCGCGCATGGCTCCTGTGGCGATGCTGTTTATTCCTTGCCGCAACGGGTACAGCCATCGTCCTGATGAATACGCTTCGCCGGAAGATATCGAGCGCGGAGTGCTTGTGCTTGCGGAGACACTGGCTAGTCTTGCCGCATGAGCGATGGTGAGCCGCGCAGTGAGCATATCGATTTGCATGGCGGGCAAGAGGGGCACAGCGTGCTGTGCCCCTACAACGGAGTGAGTCGCGATTCTTGGTGCGTACATCACTTTGCTTCCAGAAAACTTCGATGGCGGGCGTACCCGGGTTTGATGGCGTTGTAGATGAATTTTAGGCGCTGGTCATACGGCAGGAAGGCGCTTTTCATGGCGTTGATGGTGATTTTCTCGAAATCGTCGAGGCCGAGGCCGAAAGTGTCCGCGGCGGCCTCGAATTCTTTGGTCATGCTGGTGTTGCTCATCAAGCGATTGTCGGTATTCAGGGTGACGCGGAATTTCTCCTGGTAGAAAATCTTGAAGGGATGTTCGGCGAGGCTACGGGCGGCGCCTGTCTGGACGTTGCTGATGAGGCAAATCTCGAGTGGAATTCTTTTGTCGAGGACGTATTGCGCGAGGTCGCCGAGCTTGACGACTTTGCCGTCCTCGGCGACGGCGATGTCTTCGATGAGGCGGGTGCCATGGCCGATGCGATGTGCGCCGCAGTATTGAATGGCTTGCCAGATGGATTCTTTTCCGAAGCCTTCGCCGGCGTGGATGGTGATGTTGAAATTCTGCCGCTGGATGTAATGAAAAGCGTCGACGTGTTTTTTGGGCGGATAGCCACCCTCTTCGCCCGCGAGATCGAAGCCCACGACGCCGCGCTCGCGGAAATCGACGGCGAGCTCGGCCATTTCGAGAGAGACATCCATATTGCGCATGGCACAGATGATCAGGCCGCTCGAAATGCCGAAATCCTTGCGGCCCCGCTCGAGGCCTTTTAGAACGGCGGAGACTACCTGCTGGTGACTTAGTCCTTTCCGCGTGTGAAAAACCGGGGCGAAGCGCGTCTCGAAGTAGACGACGCCGTCATTGCTCAGGTCTTCGGCTTGTTCATAGGCGACGCGTTCGAGGGCTTCTTCGGTTTGCATGACGGCGATGGTGTGGACAAAGCCTTCGAGATATTTGGCGAGGCTGCCCTGGTTCGCGCCCTGGTGGAACCAATGCGCAAGTTCGACGGGATCTTCGGTGGGAAGCTGTTTGTATTTTGCGGTGCGTGCCAGGTCGATGACAGTTTCGGGGCGGAGGACGCCGTCCAGGTGTTCGTGCAGCAGAACTTTGGGGAGATTCTGCAAGAGTTCGCTATCAAGCTTCATGGTTGTCTCGGCTTTGAGGCGTTCGGAAAGATGCTATCAGGCACCTCCGGGGCAAACCAGCGAGAGATGGCATGCTCGGTGTAATCGGGGAAAGTGCAATTAGACAGCCAAGATTGGCTGTCCCACATTCCAGTTAACAATAACGGGACCTCCCCCTGGGATTTTGCGTAAGCGTTCATTCTAAAGGTGGTTAAAGTTGTTTGTTTTGATGCAGTTTTGTAAGTGTTGATTCTGGTGAAGATAGCGGCCAGTCGTGAATGACGAGTGGCGAGAAGGAACCCCCACACCGGGGGTAAAAAAAGAATCGTGATGCAAGCGTCAGAAAGGAAAGGGGTTGCGGGCGTTGCCGTGCGTGCGCAAAGGGAGGATGAACAGTGGACGGATCTTGGGAGTGGGCGGCGGAAGGGGGAGAAGAACGGGTCTAAAGACCCGCCACTACAAAGGCGGGAGGAAGGATGGCGCGAGCGAACCATGCGGAATGGTAGCAGAAAATGGGTTGCATGTCCACTACTTTATGAGTTTACTCAGTAGGTCATTCGAACGGGGAAGGGCGGAATCAAGAGAGAGCGGCGGAAGTCGAGTGGATTGAAGGGGTTGGCCGGATTTTTGTAATCTAATGAAACTGTGGAAATGTGTGGAAAAGTGGATCAGGAACAAGGAGTAGCGGGCCGCGAGCAACGAGTAAAGGGCAGCGCGTTCAGGTGGCGAGCAAAAGGCTTGGATTTTGGCCCCGGTCGATGGTTTCGAGCGTTTAGTCTTCCAACGTGGGAAGAGTCTGGAGGATTTGAGAGGCTTTTGGGCGATTGGGGACGGGATCATCTTTGCGGATTTTGCCGTCGCGGAAGACCAAGACACGTTTGGCAAACTGCGCGATGTCGTGTTCGTGGGTAACCAAGACGATGGTCAGGCCTTTATCGTTCAGGGTCTGAAAGATTTCCATGATCTCGACTGAGGTACGGCTGTCGAGATTGCCGGTGGGCTCGTCGGCCAGCAAGATGGATGGGCGGTTGACGAGAGCGCGAGCGATGGCGACGCGCTGTTGCTGGCCTCCGGACATTTGAGAGGGGAAATGGTGGGCACGTTCCGCGAGGCCGACCATCGCCAAAGCGTCAGCGGCACGTTTTTGACGCTCCGCCTGATCGATTTTCGTGTAGAGCGTGGGGAGTTCGGTATTCTCGAGCGCGGTGGTGCGCGCCAGCAGATTGAACCCTTGAAAAACAAATCCAATTTTTTGATTGCGGATGTGGGCAAGCGCTTTCTTGTCGTGATGCGAAACGTCGGTTCCTTCGAGGAGGTATCGTCCGGCAGTAGGGCGGTCGAGACATCCGAGCATGTTCATGAAGGTGGACTTACCACTGCCGCTGGCGCCCATGATGGCCACGAATTCGCCGCGCTCGATGGCGACGCTTACGCCGCGAAGCGCGTGGACGCGTGTTTCGCCGAGTTCGTAATATTTGTGGACGTCTTCGACGCGGATCACAGCAGACGCAGCTCCGTCGCCGGATGCGGCTTGCGCTGTTTGGTCGAAGGCTGGCATCAGTTCCATGGAATCGTTTTGCGGAGGCTTACCGGCGCAGCCCGCCAAGCAACTGCGATTTCGCCACAACGGATCTAATAATAAGATCGTCGCCTTGCTTGAGATCTCCTTTGAGAACCCCGGTCACTTCCGTATAGGCGTGATCCGTGATTCCGATAGAAACTTTCACGGGTTCCATTTTATTGTCGGGACCAAGCTTCCACACGACGGCGGTATCTGCTTTAGGCGCCCGAGGCGGAATCTGCGACGCCGGAGTTGCTTGCGCGTCGTTACCGGGCGCGGCCGGGCCGCCTGCGGACCGTGTTTCTCCCGGGGCATCGATTCCGTATTGCTTGTAGATCGCGAGAATTTCTTCCGCAGTCATGGGAGGTTTGTAGCGCAGGGCGGTGTTGGGGAGTTTCAAAACATTCTGGACGGTGTCGACAGGAATGGTGACGTACGCGGTCATTCCCGGGAAGAGCTTCAGCTGAGGATTTGCGAACTCGATGATGGTGTCGTACGTGACGACGCTTTGAACGGTAGTGGCGTTCATGCGCACCTGGCTAACCACCCCATGAAAGGTGTCCTTCGGGAAGGCATCGACCTTGAAGGTCACTGGTTTCCCGATCTTGATGTTGCCGACGTCTGATTCGTCGGTCTTGGCGTAGACCCACATTTTGGTGAGATCCTGGGCAATAGTAAAAATCGTGGGGGCTTGCAGGGATGCGGCGACAGTTTGCCCGACGTCGACATTACGGGCCACCACGGTACCGTCGATCGGCGAACGAATGACGGTATAGTCCAGGTTCGTTTGCGCCACAGAAACCGCGGCATCTTTTTGACTGACTTGAGCTTCAGCCTGCGTGACGTTAGCGGCGGCGGCGCCCACGGAAGCATCGGCGGAGTCGTAGTTTGATTTGGCGAGATCGAGTTGCTGCTGGCTCATGACGCCCTCTTTGGTCAAGCGGACGGCACGGTCGTAGTCTGCTTTGGTCTGCACCAATCCTGCCTTGGCCTTTTCGAGATTGGCACGTGCGGCGACGAGGTTGGCCTTGGAGTTTTCCAAATCAGCGGCGGCCTGGAGAAGTGCGCCTTTGAAGAGAGCAGGATCGATGAGGGCAATGACGTCCCCTTTGTGGACGCGTGAATTGAAATCGGCATTGAGCTTGGCGATGGTTCCCGAGACCTGCGATCCGACCTGGACGGTGATAACGGCGTTGATTGTGCCGGTGGCTTCGACAACATCGTCGATCTCGCCGCGTTCGACTTTCGCAGTGAAATGCTGCGCTTCGGGGCTACGGTTCAATCCGAAGGCGAGAAATAGACCGGCAACGAGCACGGCACCCGCAACGATCAGCCAACGACCTGTTCTTTTCATGCACCGTTCCTGTAGTCAAAAATGAGAAGGCTTCACTCGTAGCGCAGAGCTTCAATAGGATCGAGCAGAGAAGCCTTGCGCGCCGGGTAATATCCAAAAAACACACCGACAGCGATGGAAAAAAGCGCCGCAACAACCACGGATTCGACAGACATCTCGATAGGCCACTGAAGCGTTTGGCCAACCAAATAGGATCCGAAGATGCCAAATATTACGCCAGCGGCGCCTCCCACCAAACTAAGCATGATGGATTCGCCCAGGAACTGAAGCTGGATGGCAGCTTCGGTGGCCCCAACCGCTACGCGAACTCCAATCTCGCGCGTGCGCTCCGTGACGGAAACGAGCATCACGTTCATGATGCCGATTCCTCCGACAATCAGGGAAACAGAGGCAATGGCGATCAGAAGGATGGTCAAGGTTTTGCTGGCGTCTAGCTGGGCCTGAATGATGTCCTCGGGATTGCGAATATTGAAATCGTCCTCCTCCTCGGGACGGAGGTGATGGCGATCGCGGAGGACGGCGGTGGCTTCCTGGCCGGCCATCTTTACGGCGTCCTGGGATACGGCGGAACAGAGAATGTCATCGAGCCAGTCGATGCCCTTGATCTTCTTTTGGGCCGTAGTGTAAGGGATGATGACGGTATCGTCCTGATCTTGGCCGGAGAGCGATAGACCCTTCGGATGAAGGGTAGCGATGACCTTGCAGGGAAGACCGTTGATACGAATCACTTTGCCGACGGGATCTTCGACACCAAAAAGTTGATCCCGCACGGTGCGACCAAGCACGCAAACGTCGGCGGCGCGATCGACGTCGTCCGCGGAGAAGATAGCGCCTTGATCGAGGTCCCAGCGCTTGATCTCGAAATATTCCGGCGAGACGCCGCGGTAAGAGGTGTGCCAATTCTGATTGCCATAGACGACCTGGACTGGATCGTCCACGTTGGGGGACACGCTTTTAATGAGAGAAATCTGGTTCTTGATGGCGATGGCGTCGGCCATAACCAGCGTTTTCGTGTCGTGCGTGCCGGTCCGGACTCCATTGACCGCGCGGCCTCCCGCTTCGATCCAGACGAAATTATCGCCCAAATTGTTGAGCTGTTGCTCGACACGAGCCTGCCCGGCTTTGCCGATGGCCACGACGCAAATAACCGCGGCAATGCCGATGGTGATGCCCAAGACCGTCAGAACACTGCGCATTTTGTTGCGAAGCAGCGCAACAAGAGCGGATCTGAAGAGAGCCGAGTAGTTCACGATGCCTCCGCGTTTGTCGTGGACGCGTGCGTTTGCGGATAAGGGTACCTCATGAAGACTCGATCATGGACATAGGGTGATTCCGTTCGAAAGAAATTCTAATGGTCACGAGATGAACCCTGGATAAATCGAGATTTGCAGGCGAGCCAGGTGCCGTTGCCGGCGAGGACGCAGACCAGGGGAATCGTTGCGACCGGAGACGTGGCGGGAGCGAAGGTGGAAACGGCTTGGGCGAGCGTTTCCAACGGCGAGAGGACCTCTCGCCACAGTCCGTAGCCGCCTGCTTCGGATTGAGCTTGCGCCATAATCCGGATCTAGGTCTCTTCATCGCTGCGTTCACTCGCGGCGTAGAAAATGCGGTTACGACACAGCTACTGCGTGTGTAAAGCAACGATATAAGAGTTGTTGAGGAAGAATTATTGCGTTAAAGATTCGATTCGAATGTGCGGAAACGTTTCTCCAATTCCCATTGCTGCTGAGCTTTCTCGCTGGCTTTTAGAAACGCTGCGCATCGCGTGGACGGCGAATTCGAGCCTAGCGAATCTTCAGAACAGGGCGCCGCGGCGCGAGTGAAATCGTCTGGCGCGTTCCACATACTGAGGCCCGGGAGGAAACTGTGTTCGAGGCTGGTGCGCACCATGCGTTTGAGGTCGGCGTAGTGGAGATCATAGGTCTGTACGGCGCGGACGTATTCGTGAGTCAGATCGATGCGAGAGACGCCTTCGTCGTCGGTGGCCAGAGCGACGGGGACGCCGAACAATCGGTAGAGCGGAAAGGGATGATCCATGCCGCGGATGCCGAGTATTACATCGTTGCTCGTGAGGCTGATTTCCAACATGACATGTTTTGCAGCCATCTCCTTCAAGAGAGCGTGAGGCTTATCCTCGTACATGATGTCGACGCCGTGGCCGATGCGTTCGGCGTGAGCGACTTCCACGGCCAGGCGGATGTGGCAGCAGAGGCCTTCGTCGGGAACGAGCCCCGGCGCAAGCTCCCCGGCGTGCAAACTGATGTGGACCTTGGGATAGATCGTGTGAAGAAAGCCGATGATGTGCATATGCAAGGCGTAATCGGTCATGGAGGTGTAGCCGTCCTCGGGCATGACGAGGTTGATGCCGACGAATCGCGGATCGGCCATGGCGGTTTCAAAGCAGAGCAAGGATTGGGCGAAGACTTGCTCCTTCGGGAAGCCGCGGAGGATTTGGCAGAGGAAACGGACCTGGACGCGGCACGCGGGAGCAGGATCGGGGCCATCACAATGTTCGAGCCTTGTGCGAAGAGCTTCGGCGTCGTTGAGGGTGTTCTTGGCGAGAGCTACCTCATCGCGTAAGCCGTGAGCTAACAAATCATCGCGCAATTTGTTGAAATCATCGCTCCAGCCGATTTGCTTGGAAATCTCCTTTGCATGATCGTACTCGGGAGTATGCATCAACTCGAGGTACTGTTCATTTTGCGCCGCGGCGCGCGCGGCGACTTCATCGATCCATTCACCGAGATGGCGATGGCCGGTGCCGTTGAATTTTGCGAAAGCATCGAAGAAATGATCGTGGGCCGTGACGCCTGGAGAAGGCACGAAACCGCGCATGGAGAAAGCATCGACGAGAGCGTCATACAATTGCTGGTCTTTGTAGGCTGCGGAAGCAGGGATTTTACCCTCTCCACACTCGACTTGTGCCGTTCCGCTGATTGAGGAGGGTAGTGGTTTTGCGAAAGCGAGTTTCGCAACATCGACGCACAACCGATCTTCGGCGGCGGCACGAATGAAGGATTCCGCGTAAACGGCGCCGCTCAAATGATTGTGCAGATCGCCACCCTTGGGCATATCGAGAAGGAAGTGGCGAAGCTGAAGAGGGTTCTGGCGGGCGGCTTTGAGATTTAGTTCGGCGCGGCGCTCTCCGGCGGTGTCGGCGGCGGCGCGAGTCGGGGGCTTGGTTTGCGCGGCGGCCAGCGAGGCTGTGAGCAAGGAAAGTATCAGAATTGGAGTCAGGCGGAGAAGATCGCGATTTCGCAGGTACTTCAATTCTGAATTATTCATAGTTTTTTTTCTGGAGAAACGCAGCGAGATTTGATGCCCCACCGGGCAGCCGAAGTATCGCCAGCGCAAGCGGTGATATAGAGTCTCACCTGCGCGATGCACAGCATAGCAGGCCGATCCAGCAGATCAATAGTTCGGAGAAATTATGATCAGATTTTTGAGATGGTTCCTTCTCGATTGGGCTGTGCTGGGTATTTTGGCCGCGGCGCTTCTTGCGCAAGGCACGCCACCTGCCAATCCCATCCCCATCAAGGTCGTGGTGGTAACGATGTTCGAACGCGGCGAGGACACGGCCGACACGCCTGGGGAATATCAGCTGTGGGTGGAGAGGGAGCACTTGGATCAGATTATTCCTGAGCCAGCGGCGTACCACCACGTGCGCATGAACAAAGATGGTGTGCTGGGGATTTTGACGGGCGTGGGGACAGCGAAGGCGGCGGCGTCGGTGATGGCGGTCGGGCTGGATGCGGGGTTTGATTTTGCGAAGGCGTACTGGATTGTGGCGGGGATTGGCGGAGGCGATCCGGCGGATGTCTCGCTGGGGTCGGCGGTTTGGGCGGAACACGTGGTGGACGGCGATCTGGCTTACGAGATTGACGCACGGCAAATACCGGATAACTGGCCGACGGGATACGTTCCTCTGCGCAAGGGCACGCCATACGAGGAACCTGCCAACGCGAATTTCGGGCAGGTGTATGAACTGAATCCAAAGCTGGTGGAGTGGGCGCTTCAACTTACGCGAGGTGTTGTACTTCCTGATTCCGACTCTTTGCGGAAGGCGCGCGGGCGATTTGTTGGATTCCCCAACGCGTTGAAGCCGCCGTTTGTCACGAAGGGCGATCAGATGTCTTCGAGCACGTTCTGGCACGGATCGAAAATGGATGAGTGGGCGAACGCTTGGACACGTTATTACACCGGCGGAGAAGGGAACTACATGATTTCCGGCATGGAGGATACGGGCACGCTGCAGGCGCTCACGTTTTTGGCGCAAGCGGGGCGCGTGGATTTCAATCGCGTGCTGGTTTTGCGGACAGTGAGCAACTATGACCGCGAGCCGCCGGGCACAACGGCCGCCGAAAGTCTGAAGACCCTGGTGAGTGGGAATTATTCGGCGTATTTCCCGGCGCTGGAGGCCGCGGAAATTGTGGGTGACAGAATAGTGCGCGAATTGATTGCGCATTGGGCTCAAGATGAAAAGGCCATTCCGAGCGTTCAGTGACGTCTGCGCACGACGAGAGCACAATGTAAAATTGCCTTTTACATTGTGAACTGCTGTATATCCCGCGTTGACCTTGCGCGCATCGCGGCCTATAGTGGCGCACCTTTATGATGGGAGAAGGGAAGTTGCTGCAGAGCGTTTTTCACCTAGAAGAAAACAAGACCACCGTGCGGCGGGAGCTGCTGGCAGGGCTTACCACTTTCATGACCATGGCGTACGTGGTGGTGGTAAACCCGCGAATTCTGTCGGAAGCGGGCATGCCGGTGGACGGAGTGCTTTTCGCGACGTGCATTTCAGCGGCCGCCGCGACGCTAATTATGGGCATTTGGGCGAATTACCCGATCGCGCTTGCGCCGGGGATGTCGCTGAACGCGTACTTCACATATTCGATTGTGCTGGGGCGTGGAGTGCCGTGGCAGACGGCGTTGGGAGTGGTTTTTCTTTCGGGGCTGCTTTTTCTGGCATTGACGCTCACCAAAGTGCGCGAGCAAATCGTGAACGGCATTCCGGATTGCCTGAAATATGGGACTGCGGGCGGTATCGGGCTGTTCATCGCGTTCATCGGCTTGCGCAACTCGAAGGTCATTGTGGCGAATCCGGCGACGTTTGTCGGCTTCGGGAAAATATCGGATCCACAAGTTTTGCTGGCTTGCGGCGGTTTGATTCTCATTGCCGTATTGATGGCGCGCAAGGTAAGCAGCGCGATTCTGCTGGGGATTCTGGCGATCACCATCGCCGGAATCCCGCTAGGGTTGGCTCACTGGCCGGCGCATCTCTTTTCGCTGCCACATCCGTCGGGCACATTCTTGAAACTGGATTTGCGTTCGGCCACGAAGCTCGGATTTGGTGAGCTGGTATTCGTTTTTTTCTTTGTGGATCTTTTCGACAACGTGGGCACGCTCGTGGGTGTTTGCGAAGAGGGCGGGTTTCTGCGCGACGGCAAACTTCCGCGGGCCAGCCGCGCATTGTTGGCGGACGCGTTCGGCACAATTTTCGGCGCGCTTACGGGTACGTCCACAGTGACCAGCTACATTGAGAGCGCCGCGGGAGTGGCCGCCGGTGCGCGCACAGGCCTGGGCAATCTGGTCATCGCAGGACTTTTTCTTTTGGCGATGTTTTGCGCTCCGCTGATCGTGGCGATTCCCGTTTATGCGACAGCACCAGCGCTAGTTTTGGTGGGCGCATTGATGTGCGGAGCCGTCGCGCGCGTTCAGTGGAACGATTTCAGCGAGGCGTTTCCAGCGTTCCTCACACTCGTCGCTACTCCGCTTACGTTCAGTATCGCGACGGGGCTCAGCCTTGGCCTGCTGTCTTTCACGTTTGTAAAGGTGGGCAGCGGTAAGTATCGCGAAATCAGCCCGCTGATCTGGGTGCTCAGCGTGCTGTTCCTGCTGCGTTACGCTTTCCTGGGCAGCGAATAGTTGCGGCCTGGACCGGCGCATCGGAAAAGAGTTCGCGCTTCAGGTCCAGTGAGATTGGCCTTCTACGATTTTGATGTAGCGGTTGACGGGGAGATCGGTGAAGCGTTGGACGAGGCCACTGGGCTGGGGCCATTTGATTTCTAGCCAATCGAGTTTCTCGTGTTTGCCCAGACCGAGAACGATGCGCGGGTCGTGAGAAGAAAGATAACTGCCGCCGCCGACCTTGACGCGCCTGCGCTTCAAGTCTCCAGCCTGGTAGGTAACGGCGGCGCCGATCGCATCCGGATTTGATTTTTTGCCGATGAGATGGAGGCCGAGCCAGTTGTTTTTTCGGCCCGCGAGATTGCGGAGGAGAAGCGGAGCGGCGTTGTTGACGGAGATCAGGACGTCGACGGCGCCATCATTATCGAAATCGCCGAGCGCCAACCCGCGCGAGGACATCGGTAGAGAGAGAAGAGGACCGCTCTGCGCACTGACATCTTCAAACGATTTGCCGGTATTGTGGAAAAGCATGAGCGGTTCTTCGTAGCTGCTCTCGCCGTGGAGTGATGTAATGAGGTCGTCGGGATTGCCATTGGCGAGAAACAGGTCCAAGTCTCCATCGTTGTCGTAATCAAAGAACTTCAATCCCCAGCCGCTCATGAAATGTGTGGCTTTGGCGAGCCCCATTGGAATGGCCAGGTCATCGAAGGTACCATCATGATTGTTGCTGTAAATGGCAAAGTCCTCGAGGTCGATATTTGCCACGAAGAGATCTTCCCAGCCGTCGTTATTGAAATCGCCCGCGTCCACTCCCATGCCGGAGCGGGGCCTTCCATTGGTGCTGTAGGCGACGCCGGCTTCCGTCCCGACTTCCGCGAATTTTCCTTTTCCATCGTTTACAAACAGAAAATTGGAAACAGTATCATTGCTGACGAAAAGATCCATCCAGCCATCATTGTTGATGTCCGTAGCCACGACGCCCCAGGCTTTTCCCAGGTGAGAAGAAATTCCGGAAGCTTTAGAGACGTCGGTGAAAGTGCCGTCTCCATTGTTGCGGAATAGCCAACTGGGCATGGGCTGATAGATTCGTGGGATGCAATAATGGCGCTTTCCGTCCACGTGAACCCCGCAGAATTGGTTCTTCTCCTTGCTGAAGTCGACGAAGCGGCACACAAACAAATCCAAAAGGCCGTCATTGTCATAATCGAACCATACGGCGCTGGAAGACCAGCCGGGAGCGGCCACTCCGGCCTTTTCCGTCACATCAGAGAAGGTGCCATCGCCGTTGTTGTGAAACAAGATGCTGCGCCCGTACTGGGTGACGTAGAGATCGGGGAAGCCGTCGCGGTCATAGTCGCCAACGGCCACGCCTTGTCCAAAGCCGCGAGCCGCCACGCCTGCTTTATCTGTGACGTCCGTGAAGGTCCCATCGCGGTTATTGCGATACAAAGCGTTACGCAGAGGATAGGGTGGAGCGTAGAAGTCGCATTTACCGCTGTTGACGAGGTAGATGTCCATCCAGCCGTCGCTGTCGTAGTCCAGGAACGCGCACCCGGCACCGGTTGTCTCAGGCAGGTACTTTTCTGGGGATTTTCCGTTTACATGTCTCCAGGAGATGCCGCTGAAAGAGGCAGGAACTCGCTCAAACGGGAACTCGGCCGCCGGACACGCGCGAATTATCCGCGGGCATGCGCTGGCCAGTCCGGACGCCGCAAGACCCAGGAGCAAATCGCGCCGTGTCCGGGAAAATGCGCCTGTCATCTTTGGAATCTTTGCCAAAAAAACTGGCTCCCGCGCACTATTGCTTTGTCCCTTCATCCGGCGTGGAGTTCTGCGTCAACTGGCGTTGAACGGCGAACTCCTTTTCTGCTTCTTCTTTTTTACCGGACCGGCTCAGTGCCACGGCCAGATTGTAATGCGCCGCGGGGTTGCGCTGCTCGAGGCGGACGGCCACTCGCAAAGGCGGTATGGCTTCCTCGTAACGCTTTAGGGTGACCAGACAAAAGCCTAATCCCATGTATGCATCGCCGAATCTTTCATTCAGCTTGGTCGCTCGAGAAAAGTGAACGATCGCCTCCTCCCACTGTGATTGCTGTCGCGCTATCTCGCCCAAGACGTATTCGGCTCCGGCATTGCTTGGATCGATTTGGAGTTCTTTCTCAAATTCTTGTTTCGCGCGGTCGGCGGATTTGCTATCGGCGTCAGGCCGGGAAAGCAGGAGCCTTCCAAGCAGGTAATGAATCCCAGGTGCAACTGGCTCCTTCTGAATCATGCCCTCGTACTCGCGTTGCGCCTCGTCCCACTTTCCCTGCATTTCGAGGGCTTCGGCATTCAGTTTGTGCGCCGGGATGGAGTCCGGCGCCGTTCGGCCCAAGTCCTGGGCGGAGCGGGTGGAAAGATCGGAATACGCATGGACGAGTACGAAAAGAACATCAGGGTCTTGCGGAAACTGATGACTCAGCAGACGGATAAATTCAAGAGCGGAGTCGGGTGTTTCCAACGTCAAGGAGCAGCGCAGGCCGACAACACCTGCTTTTTTCCTAGCTTCCGCTCTGGCTTGTGAATTCATGGCGCGCCTGAGCACGGGAATTGCTTCCTTGCATCGCCCCTGTGACGCGAACGCGAGCGCATTTTCTTCAGTTAGGGACGACGCACCTGCGTTTTGAGGGGCGGTCGTTGCGGTTTGGGCAATAAGACGCGAGGCGGAGAACCAAGGGCTAATCGCGAGAACTAGGATAACGGTCGTACACTTTCTTTTGGACATTTGCCTTCAGCATCGCCGCCCCTTGAAATCAGGCGCCTGTGGGGCGGAGCACTCCAAAAAAATGAGGCAGGCGGGGGTGATCGCCTGCCTCATTATACGTGGTTTGGGCTTAGAAAAAGAGCTTCAACGCAAACTGAATGTTTCTCGCAGGTTGCGAAGCCTGAATTATGCCGGTCGTGGACGTATTCACCGTAGTGTTCGGAACGGCGAGGTTGACCCGGTTAAACGCATTCAAGAAGTCGGACCTAAATTGCATCTTGAATCGTTCTGTCAGTTGGAAATTCTTCTGCAAGCTGATATCCCAGTTGTAGAAACCAGGTCCACGCAATCCGCCGATTTGCGGCGCGCAGGTTCCAAACGTGGTAGTGGGATCCGTGTAGTTATTGGGGTCGAACCAAAGGAATCCGCCACCCGTCCCCGCCGGAGCTGGACTCCTACCATATACGGTGTTGGTGCCGTTGCAGTCTGGGCGCAATCCGCGAGAGCCAGTCCCCGTGGGATCGCTTGCGTTGGTATAGAGCGACAATGGAAAGCCCGTATGGAGAGTGACGATTGGACTGACCTGCCACCCGCCCACCACGGCGTTCTCCACCTTGTTCATATTATTGCCGAACCGTTTGCCCTGGCCAATCGGCAACTCGTAGACGGCATACGCCGTGAGGTTATGGGTTTCATCGTAATAACATGGAGACCATTCCGCCGCCGGATCGTAGATATTCTGCCAATACGGAGATGCAGTCGACGATGCTCTTGCAGCCGTCCATGTACCGTAATAGCCGGTGTTGTTGGACATGCACTTGGCGTAGGTGTAGGCCACTTGATACTCCAAATCGTGGCCCGCGGCCTTCTTGAAGACGGCCTGTAGAGCGTTATACATCATCCTGCCGTTAGACTGCGTGCCGGAAACAGTGCCTCCCGTCGAGTCAATAGCGGAGAGCAAAGCCGGCCCGTCGCCGTTAGCAAAAAATGGACTTGGCGACGTGCAGGGAGGCTTACCACACGAGGTGCTGGGCTCCGCGACGGCCTGGCCATAGTAGAAGGGAACCATCAGATGATACGCAACCTGCCCGACATACCCGACCTGGAGAGTTGTGTTCCCTCCAAATCCATGCTGGACCGTCAGGTTCCACTGATCATCAATTGCGGGCTGCACATTCTGGTCCCAGAGACGAAGCACTGCCCCGTCGAAGCAAGTGAAGTTGGGACACGAAAGGCCTGCGGGCGGCGGTGCAATAATGCCTTGCGAGGCGGTCGTGGTTGGCAGCGGTTGGAGGAGATACTGCGTTTGGAATTCGCCCCCGGCTGCGGCCCCGCCGTCATACGGCGGATTGAGCGGCAGGCGTAGGTTGGTACCTGTTCCTTCCAAATAATCCGACACGGTGAAAGCGCCACGAAAAACCGTTTGACCACCAAACCTCCCGCCCGGTGTCCAAGCAAAACCAAGGCGTGGTTGGAAGTCTTTACCGCCATACGTACCGTTATACAGGGCACGGCCGTTGCCAGCCTGGCCTGCATATTCAACCAGCCCAGTCACGGGATCAAAGTTGGTCTGTTGATTGTTTGACTCCACCCAGGGAGTGTGCGCCTCATAACGCAAGCCGAGAGTAAGTGTCAGACGATCCGTGACGCGCCAAGTGTCCTGGCCAAATCCAGCAATAATGTTGGAGGTCTGTGTCCAACTGCCACCGCTGAGCCCGCGTCCAAATGCCGTAGGCAGGCCGAGGAAGAAGTCCGCCATCCCTTCACCAGTATCCTTCAATGGGGCGATCGCAGAGGAGGCAGTAAAGTTGGGGCCAAAAGTCATTCCACCCAGTTCACCGCTATTCCCTGAATAGAATACTTTGATCGAGTCGTGCATATATTCGCCACCGAACTTAAACGTATGGCGGCCATGGGACCAAGTGAGCGAATCATCGCCTTGCCATACCGTACTGTTAAAGCTCTGCGTGACCATGCTGTTCCCGATATTCGAGAGCGTGCCGGAACCCGGGCTGGTCGGCGTTCCACCTCCAAAATCAAGGCCCAAAAGACCGATGAGCCCAGCCGGATTCGAATTTGGTATTCCTATCGTTTGCCCGAAGTCCCCGACCGAGGGATTCCAGGCAGTCCCCGTGTTGAGGATTATGTGGTTCCAGCCAAACCGAGCATCGTTGAGCAATGTTGCAGAAATGGTGTGGGTCCAATCACCCACAGTGCTCCAGATGGGCGCTGTAACTTGGCCATTTCCGAAGAGTGGCTGGGAATTGGTGGAAGGATCGATCTGAAAGGCGCGGGTGAAGCGGCCAGAAAGCTGATCCTTCTCGGAAATTCTATAATCGATCTTAACATCTCCCTGATCGCTGTTGTAGGCCGTGGATGTTTCCTGAAGGGCGTTATTCGTCAAATTATTGTTAATGGTCTTAGGATAAAGTGAGGACGCAAAGAGAGCGGCCGCGACTGGGCTGATCATGCTGGGCGGGATGATGTTGCCCGGGAAAGGCGCCCGTGTTGTGGCGGCTACGCAGGCAGTGCCATTTTGCCCCGTGGTGCCCTGACAGGGGTTGTAGAGCTGAATCGGGGTGGCGGCGCTTAAAAGTGCTCCAAAATTGCCTCCCTGTTCGGCAGGGGTGAATACGGAGATGAAACTTCCCGCGGGCGGGTGGTCAAATCGCTGTCCCTGGTAGTCGACAAAAAAGAAAAGCTTATTCTTTATGACTGGACCACCGAGGGTCCCTCCATACATGTTCCAACGCAGAGGCGCGCGCGGAATTGCCGGCGCGCTCGGATTAATCTTGTTTTCCCATTGATTGGCATTCAGGACGTCATTCCGGAAAAATTCCCAGACATCGCCGTGAAAACCGTTTGTGCCGGACTTGAGGGTCACGCTAACGATTCCCCCCATAAAATTCCCGAATTCCGCAGGGGCGTTATTGCTGATGAGATTGAATTCCTCAATCGCGTCCGGCGAGGGGGTGTAGCCGAGAAGATTGTCCGACACCTCGTTGTTATCCATACCGTCGAGGAGGAAGTTGTTGGCCTGCTCGCGATTGCCATTGATAAATGGGCGTGCGCCGCTATTGACGTTGTCCCCGTTATTAAAACTGCTGGGATCGGGGTGGACGGCGCCAGGCGAGAGCAGAGTCAATTCGACGTAATTGCGAGTGGCGAGAGGCAACGCAACGTTGGTGTTGGCGTCGATGATGGTATCGACCTGCGTGGACTCGGTCTTCAGTATGGGCGCTGCGCCGCTTACTTCAACGGTCTGGCTGACCTGACCGACCTTTAATACGGCATCGAAAGGGGCACTCTGGTTGAGCACCAGGGTGAAGGCAGGATAGACAGTGGTTTGAAACCCCTGCTTTTCAACACGCAATTCATAGTTGCCAACGGGCAGTTGTGAAATGCGATAGAGCCCGCCGTCGTTCGTGACGGCGGTGTAGGTGATACCGCGTTCCACGGACTTGGCGGTCACAGTAGCACCAACAATCGCCGCTCCGCTTGGATCTGTAACGGTGCCGTAGATCGAAGCGGTGACATCCTGAGCCCACGCCGCATTCGCGCCGGACAAAAGCGCCAGCAGCGCCACGCACAAAATACTCAACCCCACAAATTGCAGTTTTTTCATATTAATTCCTCCAAAGCGAGATTCCGGCCATTCATTTATCCCGCCGCAACTGTCGAAATCTTCCACACAACAACCAGCACCCCTGAACCACTATATGGCCGATGCCGGATAGCTATATAGCACGCTTTTTAGCTTGTCAAGCGAAAAGTAATGATTTATAAGGAAAGTGGATGTGGGCATGTATAGCGGTCAGTCGAGGTGATGTATAGCAGTGATGGTGCGTGCTCTATATCACTGGAGTGGTGTCCCGTGAAGCCCGATGAGCGCTTTGCGGGGCTCTCCCGCCGTGGGTTCTCGGCGCCTTCGGACGGGGACAGGAATCGGCGGCGCGCCGCCAAACTAACATGCGAAGATTCATCCCGGAACGACGCTTGCCGGTTTTTTCATACTCCAGAGGCTGCGAGGTCGTGCTGATTCGTTATAGGCTGTTTGCAAATCACGGGAGCGAGAATGCCTCCGAAAATTCGAAGTAATGGGCTGCCCGCCTACCAAAGAATTCAAGGCACGATCCGCAAGCGGATCGACGCCGGGGATTTACGCACGGGAGACGCCGTGCCGTCCGAGCGCGACCTGGCGAAGATTCATCAAGTGAGCTTGATGACCGCGCGTCACGCTCTCGCGTCGCTCGAGCGCGAGGGCGTCGTCGAGCGCCGCCGGGGAATTGGCACGTTTGTTTCGGCGCCGAAGATTCATTTCAACAAGCTGATGAGCTACACGGAACAAATGGCCAGCCGGAGCATGACGGCAGGTTCCAAGGTGCTTTTCGCAAAAATTATTGATGACGAGCAAGAGGCCAATGCGCGGCTTTCTCTTTCTCCCAAGAGCGGCGTCATCAAGCTCGAGCGCCTTCGTCATGCCGCCGGAGAACCCTTTGCTTTGGAAACTTGCTATCTTTCCGCGGTCCAATTCTCCGGATTGCTTTCCGCTCCGCTGCAAAGGGAATCGTTGTTCGGCATCCTGGAACGCGACTTCAAAATTGAAATCGGATACTCCGACGAAGAAGTGGATGCCACTGCGGCCGATGCCCGCACGGCCGATTTGCTGGATGTGCCGCGCCGTGAACCGCTACTGCGAATCCGGCAGGTAATCTTCTCGACGAACGGCAAGGCGGTACTTTACGTTCTTGGCTTCTACCGGTCCGACCGCCACAATCTAGTGATACGCCGGTTCCGGTGAAACAGAATTTCGAGGGATGCGGGAAACGGCTGTCGTATTAGCTTACTTTTGCGCGACCATGAGCAGAGTGGAACATCACCTCGACCGCAATACTAAGCTTCGGCACTGACTGGGCGGCCGAAAGGACGAAATGATTCTCGCTGGCGATATTGGCGGCACCAAATGTAATCTCGCCGTGTTTGAAGAGCGCGGCCCGTCGTTGCGTCTTGCTTTCCAGCGCCGCTACGCGACCCATGAATTTGCCAGCCTCGAGAAATTACTGGAAAGGTTCTTCCGCGAGTGCGAAGCAGAAACCGGTGACCGTCCCGAAACCAAAATAGCCGCAGCGGGCTTCGGAGTTGCTGGAGCGGTGGTGGATGGCCGGCTGGTGGCGAACAATATTCCTTGGGACCTCACTGCTTCCGCGCTGGCCTCTAACTTGAACCTGGGACGCGAGCAATTGAGTCTGATCAACGATCTGGTTGCCACGGCCTATGGCCTGCCGCATCTGGCTCCACAAGATTTTCTCGTTCTGAACAAAGGGGCCGCGCAGTTTCACGGGAACCAAGCATTGATTGCCGCAGGCACGGGGCTTGGTCAAGCCATGATCTTTTGGGATGGCCACCAGCATCGGGCCTCACCTTCGGAAGGCGGCGCGGCTGATTTTGCGCCGAGGACCGAGCGCGAAATTCAACTTCTGCAATTTCTGAAGCGGCGGATGGAGCGAGTTTCTTGCGAAGAGATATTTTCCGGTCGCGGCTTCCGAAAGTTGCACGAGTTTCTCGATCCACGGGTGATTCACCCTACATTCGGAGAGCCGGAGTCCGCCTCTGCCAGTGAAATCACGCACAACGCGCTGGCAGGTACGTGTCCAATTTGCGTCGAAGCACTCGATTGGTGGATCGACGCATTTGGCGCGGAAGCCGGCAATCTGGCGCTGCGAGTTCTTGCGTACGGCGGCGTGTACTTCGCGGGCGGCATCGTTCTCAAGATCCTGTCCAAATTGCAACAGAGCAGCTTCTGCAGATCGTTTGCGGACAAAGGCCGGTTGCATTCCGTGCTGTCCAACATCCCGATCTCCGTCGTGTTGAACGAAGACGCGCCCCTGCTGGGGGCGGCGCATCACGCGCTTCGCACCGTGTCCTCGCTTCATTCAGAGTGCAGCGAGATCGTGTTCGAACTCCATCCGGCCCCCGAAGGTCTCCCCCGCTAGATCACATTTCACTTGCCATGAAATTCGGTACGCCACGATATTCACCGAGGCGTCGCCCGCTGCCATCGCACTTGGCGTGCGCAGGGTAGCGCGGCAATATTCGAACCCGCGGGCTTCCAATCTAGAGAATTGGCTGAGACACTGACCGGGTGCTCGTGCGGTTCATCACATAAGGATAGGATTCCCGCTAGCAAGATGCATCGCTGCGTTTGGTTGTGCGTTTTCGGCCTGGTGGTTGGAATGCGGTTGAATGCCGCTTCACTGCGCAATCCGCCAGCCAATCCGCGACCCACCTTGAAATGTGTTCCTTTTTGCACGGTAGCTCTTTTTCACAATGTCTAAGATACCGTCTTGGATCACCCGCCGTTGATCCGAAGCCAGAAGACAAGGAATAACGACAGCAAAAGCCGAACGTATGCACGACGCGCTTGTTCGTCTGTGACAACTTCGAGCAAGTGCTGGGAGACCGAATGCGAGGGTCTGGAGAAGTCGCCGGGCATCGATTGTTTGTGCTGAGGGTATCTAAAACTTCGAGGGGGGCACGCGGCCCGCGCAATCGAGCCGGTTAATCAGGATGAAGACAGAGGTGAACCACCATGGAACAACTGCAGAGAAAAGAATCCCAAGCGCGCGCCGTCGGACACGAGTCTATTGAAGGGACTCTGAGTGAAGCAGTGCTCCAGTTTAACCTGACCAGCGAGCTCGACCAACTGCACCAGGATGAAGCATGGCTGCATCCCGCCGGGCGAAGTTCGAAGACGCTTGTAAAGTACCCGGATCTCCGCGTCGTGCTGATCGCTATGAGAGCGAATACGCGCATGCATCAGCACACGGCAGAGGGCAGAATCTCGGTGCATACGCTTAACGGTCATATCCGGCTTCAACTGCCTGAACGGGTGGTGGATCTTCCAGCGGGGAACTTGCTCGCCCTGGATCAATGCGTTTCTCATGATGTGGAAGCCACCGAGGACAGCGCTTTTCTGCTGACGCTCTCGTGGCCACCGGAGACAAAGATTGTGGAGGCGAAGCCGCGCGAGATGGAGACTACCGGCACTCAACGAAAATAGCGGGAAGTCGCGAATACGGTTCCGTGTTGTCTTGTCCGGCGTTCGTGCGCTTACCGCGCGCACGCCTCTCCGGCGGTTCGACAGAAAGACCTGCTATTGATCAAGGTAACCCAGCGGGGTACACAGTGAAGCCGCTCTCCTAGAGTGGTCTTCGATCACTCGGAGAAATATGGAACATGTGCTAATGGAAGCGAGTCGATAACACAAGACCCAGGTGGCCGTGGAGGTGGTCAAAGATGAGTTCACAGCAGGCACAGAATAAGCGGGAAATGCCCATCGCGGAAGTCGTCCGCTTGATCGACCTTGTGAATTACCAGGAGGGAGCCGTTGTCAGCCGGACGCTGGTCAACCGCGCGACGGGGACCATGACGCTGTTTGCCTTCGATGAGGGCCAAGGCTTAAGTGAACATACAGCTCCGTTCGACGCAGTGGCACATCTGCTGGAAGGCGAAGCGGAAATTGCGGTTTCTGGCAAGCCCTTACGGACGACGGCAGGCGAAGCGGTGCTCATGCCCGCAAATCAGCCGCACTCGCTGAAGGCCCTCAGTAGATTCAAGATGCTGCTGACGATGATTCGCTCATGAGCCACGCGGACCGCCGGGCTGGATTTATATGAAAACGTCAGAAGTGACCGTTGTCCTGACCATTGGGCATTCGAACCGAACCTGGAGTGACTTCCTGGAGCTTTTGCGGGCGCACCGCGTCAAGCGCGTGATCGATGTCCGGAGTATTCCCCGCTCGCGACACAACCCTCAGTTCAACCGCGCGACCCTGTCGAAGAAGTTGCGGGCCGCGAGGATCGGCTACGTTCATTTGCGAAAGCTCGGGGGTTTGCGCCATGCACGACGCGATTCTCCCAACATGGGCTGGCGCAATGCCTCATTTCGCGGCTTCGCCGATTATATGCAGACCGCGGAATTTGAAGCGGGGATCCACCGATTGATCAAATTGGCCAGGCAGAAGCCGAGCGCGATTATGTGTGCGGAAGCGGTTCCATGGCGGTGCCACCGTTCGCTTGTCGGTGATGCGCTGACTGTACGCGGGATACTGGTTGAAGACATCATGAGCGTCAAACGGTCTCAGGTCCATTCGCTCATTCCTTTTGCACGCGTTCAAGGTCATCGCATCACGTACCCTGGCTTGAATCGTGGCGGCCGCGTGCTCCCAGTTCGTCTTCGAGAGAAATTGCATATGAAACGCAGAACCAGTGTTAAGAGTGTGATGAATGATGCCTCTTGACTATCCATTGTGGCTGCGGGCGGCGCACTTCTTCAATTTTCTTCTCCTGTCCCTTCTCATTCGGAGTGGTCTTGAGATCCTGAGCGCGCATCCGAGGCTTTACTGGAACGATCACTGCACGCCGGGCAGCGAATGGCTCAAGTTCACGAAGAAGCAGCGACCTGAGGACCGGCTCTGGACGGCGAGTGACGAGGAAACCTCGTTCCCATCCGCGGTTGCCCTGCCAGGCCACGAAAATCTAGGCCTCGGACGGCACTGGCACTTTCTCGCGGATTTCGCGTGGCTGCTGACAGGTTTGACATACGTGGTGATGCTATTCGTCACTCCGGAGTGGCGGCGGCTGATTCCGACTTCCTGGCAGATTGTCCCGGACGCATGGCATGCAATGCTTAGCTATCTGAGCTTCCACCTTGTGGAAACGCCGGGAGGATATAACGCACTACAGCAATTGAGCTACGCGGCAGTGATGTTCCTTCTTGCACCGTTCAGCATTGCGACGGGAGTAGCGATGTCCCCAGCCGTCGCCGCCCGTTTTCCGTGGTATATCAAAATCTTTCACGGGCGGCAAAGCGCGCGGAGTCTGCATTTCCTGGCTCTTTGCTCATTCATTGTATTTTTCATCGGACACGTCACCATCGTGATTCTTCATGGATTCCGGACAGAGTTATCAATGATCGTTCTAGGGGAGACGCACAATCCGCAACTGACGCTCGCTCTGATGGTATGGCTAACCGGTTTGGCTGGAGTGGTGATCATCCATATCGTAACAACCGTGTGTTCGCGTCGCCGCCCGCGCTTTGTCCAGAAAGCCACTCAGTCGATCACCGATCCGATGCGCACACTGCTTTTCGGTCATGAAATGTCCGCGCAGCATTACTCACAGGCGGACATCTCACCATACTTCTGGGTCAATGGCCGCCCGCCGAAAGAGGAAAGTTTTCTGGCCATGGCACGCGAAAACTTTGCGAACTATCGCCTGGAGATCGGTGGATTAGTCGAAAGGCAGATGCATTTAACGCTGCAGGATCTCCGCGCAATGCCGAAACGAACTCAAATTACCAAGCACTGTTGCATCCAGGGCTGGTCAGGCGTTGCCGAGTGGGGCGGAGTATGTCTGCATCACATCGTCGGACTTTGCCATCCGCTTCCCGCCGCTCGCTACATCGTTTTCTACGCATTGGACAATAAATCCACATCGGAGCCACACGCGCAAGGACCTGGGTATTTCTACGGCACGATTCGCTTGGAGCTGGCGGAAGATCCCCAAACGATTCTTGCTTACGAGATGAATGGCCAACCGCTGCCGATTGTGCACGGAGCGCCGCTCCGGCTCCGCGTTGAAACGCAGCTTGGATTCACGATGGTGAAGTACATCCGCGCAATCGAGTTCATCGAAAATTACAAAACCATTGGTCAGGGCCAAGGCGGCTGGCGGGAAGACTTCCAATATTTTAGCCAGGAGGCGGGAATCTGATTCATGAGGTGCGATGGTCCCCGGAGGTATCGAGGACAGGAATTGATCGAGGCACACATCGGAAGGAGACAATGATGAGCACCGCAGCGGCGTCACAAGGCTTCATCTGCAAACTGAAAGATCGTAAGGAAGTTGCGGAAGGCACCATGGCGTTCCGTTTCGAAAAGCCATCAGGATGGACATTCACGCCCGGCCAATATCTCGACATGACTTTGCTGGACCCTCCGGAGTCGGACGCCGAAGGAAATGTGCGCAGTTTTTCGATCGCAAGCGCCCCTCACGAAGATACCTTGATGGTGGCCACGCGGATGCGTGATACGGCGTTCAAACGCGTGTTGAAGACGATGCTGATTGGAACCGGCGTCAAGATCGAAGGACCTTCCGGGGACTTGATTCTTCAGAATGATTCTACGCGAACGGCCGTATTCCTCGCTGGCGGGATTGGCATCACGCCGTTTCGAAGTATTGTCCATTGGGCAGCGAAGGAAAAGTCGCCGAATCGCGTTGTTCTTTTCTACTCCAACAGGCGGCCAGAGGATGCGCCGTTCCTCATGGAGCTTCAGCGCTTGGAAAAAGACAATCCAAAGTACAAGCTAATTGCCAGCATGACGGAAATGGAGAAATCGCATCGAGCTTGGAACGGTGAAAACGGTTTGATCACGCAAGAGATGCTAGGCCGGCATTTGAAGGGTGCAACGTCGCCCATCTACTACATTGCTGGCCCACCCGCAATGGTGAAAGGTTTACACGAGATGTTGAGCAAAGCAGGAATAATGGACGACGACATCCGCGCGGAAGAATTTGGAGGCTACTGAGCGAATCCTCTCATTTGGCTGCCAAATCACTCGCGATGCGGCATCAGTTCGCTGCCGTTCACGTGAGAGAGCGATATGAAACCAAAACAAAGCAATCCAGCATTCGGATGGCCCGGCATCGAGCCGAGATGGACCCACGGAGATAAAGATGGGGTGGGAACCGCTTACTCGGCTTCTAGCCGAATTTGGTTCACCTTGTGGAACGGTATAATCACCGAAGTTTATTATCCGACAGTGGATCACCCGCAGATTCGAGACCTTCAGTTTCTTATCACGGATGGGAAAACTTTCTTTCATGACGAAAAACGTAATCTCAAATCAAAATGTCAACGTCTTTCCGATCACGCTTTGGGTTACCGCATCACGAACGTTGATCCCGAGGGCCGCTACAGCATCGTCAAAGAAATAATCACAGATCCCCACCTTGGTTGCATTCTTCAGCATACCCGGCTAGCTGGCGATGAAACGTTCATCTCAAAACTGCGACTCTATGTGCTGTGCGCTCCTCATCTTCAAGTCGGCGGATCAGCCAACAACGGTTACGCGATGGAGGTTGCGGGCCGGAAAGTCCTCATCGCGCAAAAGAAAGGGATTTGGCTGGCGCTCGGTGGCACGGGCAGTTTTTCTCGTACATCGTGCGGCTACGTTGGCCGAAGTGACGGCTGGACCGATCTCGCGAGCAACTTTCAAATGGACTGGGAGTTCGATTATGCCCCTGACGGTAATATTGCGCTGACCGGAGAGCTGGACCAGGACGTTCAACGCGAGTTCACCATGGGTCTTGCCTTCGGTAACACGCAGCACCGGGCCATCACAACACTGTTTCAGGCGCTCGGCGTTCCTTTCCAAGAGCATCACAAGCGATATACGGAGCAATGGGAGCGCACTAGCGCCCGAGCCCTTCCGTTGGAAAAGGTTTCCACGGACAAGGGGAACCTCTATCACAGCAGCTTTGGTTTGCTTCGCGCTCACGAAGACAAGTCCTATCCGGGAGCATTTATCGCGTCCCTGTCGATTCCCTGGGGAGAGGCAAAGGGCGATGCGGACCACGGCGGGTACCATCTGGTCTGGACGCGCGATATGGTCAACAGCGCTTCGGCCCTGCTGGCTGCCGGTGATAGTGATACGCCTTTGCGCGCGCTCATTTACTTGGCCGTCGCGCAACTCGAGGACGGTGGCTTTCCGCAAAACTTTTGGGTTGATGGGGGAGCTTACTGGCGGGGAATCCAACTCGACGAAGTCGCATTTCCTATTCTTCTCGCACGTCAGATCAAGCGCGTTAATGCTCTTCAGGATTTTGACCCTTACCCGATGATTGCGCGCGCGGCCGCTTATCTGGTCAACCATGGCCCTGTCACTCAGCAGGAGCGCTGGGAGGAAGTGAGTGGTTATTCTCCCTCCACGCTCGCCTCGAACATCGCTGCCCTGATCTGCGCCGCGTTCTTTTTCCGCGAGAGACACGCCGAGAGCACCGCGAAATTTCTGGAGGAATATGCTGATTTTCTCAACTCTCACGTCGAATCCTGGACGGTCACAACGCAGGGTTCGCTTGTTCCTGGGATCAGCCGGCACTTCATACGAATTCTTCCCGAGAGCGTGGACAATCCCCGGCCAACGGAAGATCCCAACCGCGGCGTGCTCACTATTGCGAACCGTCCGTCGGATGCCCAAAACCAGTTTCCAGCCAAGGACATTGTCGATGCAGGGTTTCTCGAACTGGTGCGTTATGGCATTCGAAAACCCGATAATTCGTTGGTCGTGGACTCGCTGCGCGTTGTGGACGCCGTGCTCAAGGTCGATACTCCCTTCGGACCCTGCTGGCATCGCTACAATAACGATGGGTATGGACAGAGAGAAGACGGCGGACCTTTTGTTGGTTCGGGGAAGGGACGGGGTTGGCCACTCTTGGCCGGTGAGCGGGGGCACTACGAATTAGCCGCCGGCCACGAGACAAAGGTATTCCTTCGAGCCATGGAGGGTTTTTGTTCAGCCACGGGTCTCTTGCCCGAGCAGGCGTGGGACGAACCGGACCGCCGCGATGTTTATATGTTCTCGGGACGGCCTACGGGTTCAGCGATGCCGCTTATGTGGGCACATGCCGAGTACATTAAGCTCTTGAGGTCCGTCTCAGATGGCCGGGTTTTCGACCTGATTCCAGAGGTCGCGGAGCGTTATCTCTCAGGGCGAGACAATCGTCAACTTTTCGAGGTATGGAAGCACAATCGGCAAGTGTCTCCCATCAGCAAGGGCTGCACGCTTCGCATTCAGGTTGACGCGCCATTTCGCCTTCACTGGACGAACGATGAGTGGCATACCGTCAAAGACACACCGTCCTTGGGAACCGCACTTGGAATTGAGTTTGTGGATGTCCCGATTCCAGCAGAGCAGCAAGCGCCAATTCGATTCAGTTTCTTCTGGACGAAGAACAGCTCATGGGAAGGCCGTGATTACATGGTGGAGGTCAAGTCATAAAGGTGGTAGGAATGAGTTCGAAGTTCATAGTGACTCCGCGGTGTGTCGTTCTCACTGGTTCACCAACAATCATAGAGTCCGAACGCGAACAACGCCAAAGAAAATTAGGCCTCATTTCTGCAAGAATAAGAAGAGGATAGGTATGAAGCCGACACAACACTTACATGATCTCGGCCAGAGTCTCTGGCTCGACAACATTACACGGGAGCTCCTGACGAATGGCACACTCCGCCGCTACATCGACGAACTCTCGATTACCGGGCTCACCTCAAACCCCTCGATCTTCGATCATGCGATTCGGAGCTCGAACTTCTACGACGACGCCATCCGTCAGAAGATGAAACAGGGTAAGTCAGGTGAGGCTCTCTTCTTCGAGCTCGCCGTCGAGGACCTCAGGCAGGCCGCCGATCTGTTCCGTCCGATTTACGAGCGGACGAATGGCATCGACGGCTGAGCTCATGGCCGCTGATGGAAGCGATGCTGAGGAAGTGATGCTGAGGAAGTGATGCTGAGGAAGTGATTGCGAAGTTCGCTAAAGCGGGAATCGACTGCGACAAACTCGCCATCGATCTCCAGCGAGAAGCCGCCGAGTCGTTTGTGAAAGACTGGAACGAGATGCTCGCCTCGATTGCATCGAAGAGCGCGGCATTCAAAGCTGCCGGGTAGGTCCGGCTTCTCCGTAGGAGTCCGCTGCCCAAAAAACTTGGAAATGGAGGGTGCGATGTCCGATGCGTCTCCGCTTGCCGGCCAAAGACCGGTTTGGTTGGATGACAAAACTAAATCTGTCATGGACCGTGCCATCGCGCGTGAGCAAGCGCTTTCGCGCATGCTAATGACTTACATCGTCACGGGGCTGGTGTTCATGCTGCTCCCGGGAACATTTCTCGGTGTGTGGAATCTGATCAAAATCAGTAATCGGGAGGCGGCCGAATCCATCACTCCTGCATGGATTCAGGCGCATGGCCATGCGCAATTGTTCGGCTGGGTGGGTACTTTTATTCTCGGGATTGGTTTCTACTCTATCCCGAAGTTGCGCAAGCTCAAGCCATTTGCGCTCTGGGAAGCGTGGCTTTGTTGGGCGCTTTGGGTCGTCGGTGTAACCACCCGGTGGTTTTCCGATATTTATCCCTGGCATTGGCGCATTCTGATGCCATTGTCAGCGGTACTTGAAATACTCGCGTTCATGATTTTCTTTCAGGCCGTTGCGAGTCACCGGCCGTCGAACGGCGTGTCGAAGCCTTGGGAATCCTGGATCTTTGTTGTAATTGTGGCAACTCTAGGATTGCTGGCTTCGCTGGCGCTTAATCTCGGAGCCTCCATCCAACTGGCGCTGAATGGGAGTTCACCAGCGTTCCCGCACGAGTTCGACCAGCGTTATTTGATTGTTTCCGCTTGGGGCTTTCTCGTTCCCATGGTGTGGGGGTTCAGCTCGCGATGGCTGCCGGTCTTCATGGGACTGCGACCCCTGCGAGGTTCTTTGCTCCTGGTAGCCGCGGGTTTGAACACGGCAGGTGTAGTGCTCGGATTCTTCGAACGCTTTACGGCTGCTAGCGTTCTCTTGCTGGGAGGAGCAGCAATGGCAATCGTTGCAATCCGCTTCTTCGAGCCTGCAGCGAAGGCGGCGAAGACGATCAATGTTCACGGAAGTTTTCCCATATTCATCCGGATTGCCTATGGGTGGCTGCTGATTGCCGCGGCACTCGGTCTATGGGCGTCGCGCGCTGTGGCGGCGCCAGGAATCTGGGGAGCATCGCGACACGCGCTCACTGTTGGATTTATCGCGGCGATGGTTTTTTCCGTCGGGCAGAGAATTCTGCCGTCGTTTTGTGGGATGCGTGTGCTGTGGAGTCCGAGGCTGATGCTACTGATGCTGGTGCTGCTGATGACTGGCTGCACGCTCCGCGTCACGTCTGAAATCCTCGCCTATCAGAATTATGCAGCCTGGGCATGGAACGTTCTGCCTGTTTCTGCGCTGATCGAACTGGCGGCGGTTACGTTGTTCGCTGTCAATCTGTTTGTCACCTTTCTTCGACCACCCGTTGTCGTCACCACCCCGCTTAGCATGACCATCGAGTAGAGGCGGACAAAGGAGCACGGACATGGAATACATCTGTTACTGTACTAAGTGGGTCGGTACGATTCGCGTGTGCAGGATGGTCCTGCAAATTACTGAGGCATTGAGATGAAAACAAGCAATATCAAATCTGAAACAAAACCTAAGCTAACAGACGCCTTCAATGCCCAAGCTTTTCTCGATTCAAGCGGCGTGGCGAGAAGAATTGTGGAGTATCGAAAATCACAGAAGATCTATTCTCAAGGTGATTCGGCTAAGTGTGTCTTTCACATTCAAAATGGCGGGGTGAAGCTGTCCGTAGTCAATGAGGTTGGCAGAGAGGCCGTCGTTGCGATCCTTGCCTCGGGTGACTTTTTTGGTGAAGGCTGTCTGGAAGGTCAGAATGTTCGTATGGGGATGGCGACCGCGATCACACCTACGACCTTACTAGTTATTGAAAAACGAGAGATGGCTCGCGTCCTCCACACCGAGCATGCGTTCTCGGACCGCTTCGTGTCTCACATGATTGCGCGGAACATCCGAATCGAAGAGGATTTGATCGATCAGCTCTTTAACTCCAGCGAAAAACGGCTGGCCCGCACTCTTCTTCTGCTAGCTCGCTATGGCAAGGAAAACCGGCCTGAAAAAGTGGTCGCCAAGATATCGCAAGAGACTTTGGCGGAAATGATCGGGACGACGCGCTCCCGAGTCAATTTCTTCATGAATAAATTCAGGAAACTCGGTCTCATTAGCTACAATGGCGGTCTCCACGTCGATTCGTCCCTCTTGAGCGTTGTTCTCCACGTGAGGAACCCAGAGAAGTAACCCTTCATCCCAATTCTGGATGTTGTCTCGCCCAGCTTTCTCGCGTTCGCACTAGGTGAAAGTCTATTCCTCCCAATTCTGTCCGGCTTCTGGCACGACGGTGAACTGCGTTACGCATCCCTCTAGCTGATTTTGCTCTGCTTTTTTCGCGTTTGAGCCTTCACAAGTGTTAATGCTCTCCCTTTGTGAATGGCTACGTGGTCAGTTTTGTCACTCTTGATGAGGTATTGAGGTTCTTTTTTCGATGCATGGTGCACGTAGCCCTTGATTCGTACATCCGAAACAACCTTCTTAAAAATCACACCTCGGACTCTGCCGGCTTCTGAGTTCCATGCAACGTGGTCACCGCGCTTAAAAGTCTTGAACATTGGACTCGCTTCGATTCGGTACCATTCACACGTGAAGATTCAGTTTTGGATCGATCATTATTCTAGGCCTTACACGCCAATTTTCCCTACGACGTGACAATGGCGCATCCGTGGCCAAGCCTTGGAACCTGTGTATCTGCGGCGATCTTAGGTCGCGAGTATCGCCAAATCAACGAAGCGAACCCGTTCTGATAGTCATGTCTCGGTCGGGCCCCGGCGATCGGGATCGAACCCATGTCCGAAGCTTGGGAAGCTCTTATTCCGACACTGAACCACATTCTTCTCTGGCCTGTTGACAATACACAACGAGGTGACTGCCGGTATGGCGCGGCCATTGTCAAAGCCAGGCTACCTTTTTCGAGCACAAAACTCACGAATGCAGCTCACGATGACGCTCGATGAACTTCTTCAGGTACTCGCCGGCCTCGGTGATGTGCGTCCACAACGCCGCCGACGCCACTTCCGGGTCCCTGGATTTGCAGGCATCCAACAGTTCGTGGTGCGACTGGCCGGCACGATGCAACTCTCGAGTAAAGACCAAATGCAGCCGCGTGTAGCGGTCGCAGTTGATATTCAGCGTCTTGATATAGGAAAGCATGTGCGGGCGGTTGGCCGGAGCGTAGAGAGCGGAGTGAAAGCTCCAGTTCCAGGTGCCCCATGATTTCATTTCCGAATCCTTCTCCAGCGATTCCTCGTATCTCCGCAGAATGTCCTCGGCCTGCTGAAAGTCCTCTTCTTTGATGTTGGGGATCGCACACCGCAGGATGTAGCACTCCAGCACGGCGCGCGTTTCAAACATCTCCATGATTTCATCGGGAGAGAGGGAGGATACGACCGCTCCGCGGTTGGCCACGATGCGGATCAGCCCCTCCGCGGCAAGGTGGCTCAGCGCCTCGCGCACCGGGATTCGGCTGATCTGAAATTGTTCGGCTATCGCATCCTGCCGGAGCTGCTCGCCTTCGCGCAATTCGCCGCTCAGAATCTTTTCTCGCAACCGCTCCAGCACCGCCGCTGCAAGGGACTGCCTGGGAATCGGAGTGAATTTTTGTGGTGCGACAGTCTTCGTCATTTCAGCCAAGGGGTTCCTCGGACCATTTCAACGACGCGCCGCTGCTGAATTGTGGAAGTGTAATTCCCTCTGAATCGCAAACCATGGGCTCCGACGCGGCATCTCAGTCTCTACCAGTAAATAGCTGGTGAGCTTTCGAACTTATATGCTAAACGATACCAAGGCTATACAATAAAGGCCCGATTTACAACTGTTGGCGCGTGAACTGCCCGTCCACCATTCTCCAGACACCCAACGGATTCTCGTTCTTCAGCTCGTCAGGCAGAGCACCGCTGGGAAGGTCCTGATAACACACGGGCCGGGCAAAACGGAAAATGGCCGCCGTACCCACCGACGTCGAGCGGCCGTCCGTGCTCGCCGGATATGGACCACCGTGAATCATGGCATGGCACACTTCCACTCCCGTGGGATAGCCGTTGAAGACAATTCGACCGACCTTATTCTTCAGAATTTCCACCAACTCAGAGAATTCTTGCAAGTCATCCTCGGTGCCGTGAATCGTGGCCGTCAGATGTCCACTCAACTCTCGAGCCGCCTGCAGGATTTGCTCTTTGTCAGTAAAAGTAATCAGCAAAGTCGCGGGGCCAAAAACTTCGGCTTCGAGTTCAGGATGGGCGCGCAAATTCGCCACGTCAGTCTCTAAAACGGCCACTTCGACGGTAAACGCCGAACCGGTATCCGCGTGTTGTCCTCGCGCAACGGCGCGCAGATCGCGACGCGCGTTCCGCCGTTGCAGCTCCTCGCGATAAGACTTTTGTATGCGTCCAGTCAGTACTGTGAGTTGCGGCGAACCGGCAACCTTATTTCGAAACTCGGAGAGGAACGCTTCCGAAATGTTTCGTCCAGAAAGGAAAACCATTCCGGGCTTGGTACAAAACTGTCCGCTTCCCAGCGTGAACGAACGATGGAGTTGCGATGCGATATCCTTGCCTCGTGCTGATAAGGCGCCCGGGAGAAGAAAAACGGGATTCGTACTCCCCATCTCCGCGTAGAAGGGAATTGGTTCCGGGCGGTTTGCGGCCAGGTTCATCAACGCTCGGCCCGCCACAGTCGAACCCGTGAATCCCCCAGCCTTGATCAATGGATGCTGCACCAGCGCTTGTCCGACCCCATTTCCCGAATCAAATAGAAGAGAGAACGTTCCTTCCGGCAACCCCTGCGCGCGCACGCATTCGCGGATCACTCGTCCCACTAATTCGCTCGTGCCCGGATGCGCGGGATGCGCCTTCACGATTACCGGATTTCCTGCCGCCAACGCCGATGCCGTATCCCCGCCAGCCACAGAAAACGCCAGAGGAAAATTGCTGGCTCCGAACACCACCACCGGTCCGATCGGATGCATCATCGAACGGATGTCTGGCTTGGCAAGCGGTTTGCGCTGCGGATCTGCCCGATCAATCCGAGCATTGACCCAGGATCCTTCCTCGACCACGCCGGCAAACAGCCGCAGTTGGTTGCAGGTCCTCCCTGTTTCCGATTGCAGGCGTGCCTTGGACAACGCGGTTTCCAGATGGGCCCGCTCCACAATTTGTTCTGCGCGCGCTTCGATTTGTGAGGCAATATGCTTCAGAAAGGCGGCCCGCTGCGCGCTGGGTACCCGGCTATATAAGGTGAACGCCTCGCTCGCCAGGCGTGCCGCAAGCTCAACGTCCTCTGGCGTCGCCGAATGAAAATTGTTCTCGATCTGCTCGCCCGTTGCCGGATTCCACGCCCGGAACGAATCGTTTGCCCCCGCCGCGTCTCGAAACCCAATCAACGATTTTCCCAAGATATCCATGTGCCAGCCCATCTCCCTCTAGTGCGCCGCTCGCCGCAGTTCCGTGCTCGCGCTTCTCGGACGCGTCTGCAACGCTTGCTGAATCAGGTCTTTCGTTTTCTGTAGCTCCTCCCCCACAAGGCGCAGCTTCGGTGGCCGCACATCGGCGTTTCCAACCCCCAGCTCTTCCTGTACCAGCTTGATGAGCTGAACGAATTTCGGCACCGTGTCCAGCCGCAGCAGCGGCAGAAACCAGCGATACAGTTCGAAAGCCTGTGATGATTTTCCTTCCACGCCGTAATTGAACAGGTCCACCGACTCGCGTGGCATGGCGTTGGCCAGGCCCGCGATCCAGCCCACCGCTCCCACGCCGATCCCTTCCAAAATAGCGTCGTCCACTCCGACAAGAATAGCCAGACGATCGCCAACGAGTGCCCGGATGCCAGACACGCGGCGAATGTCCGCGCTCGATTCCTTCACCGAATGAAAATTCACGTACTCCCCCGCAAGCTCCTGGATTTGTTCCGGCAGGAAGTCCGTTCCATAGGCAATCGGATTGTTGTACAGCATGCAGGAAAGCGGAGTGGCCTGAAACACAGCGGCTACGTGGGTTTTCATCTCGCGCCAGTCGCCCTTGTAAACATATGGCGGTAGCACCATTAATCCTTCGCAACCTGCGCTTTGCGCGGCTTTCGCAAGCCGCACCGCCTCGCTGGTGGTCAGCGCGGAAATCGCCGCGACCACTGGCGCTTTGCCTTTCAGCCCCTCGGCGCAGGTTTTCAGAATCGCCACTCTTTCATCAAAGCTCAGCGTGGCTCCTTCTCCGAGCGAGCCCAGCGCGACAACTCCGGTGCAACCATTCTCGATGAGCCATGCGCAGTGCTTGGCCATAAACTCGTGATCAATCGCTGCTCCGGATTTGAAGCATGTCGTAATTGCCGGAATAACGCCTCTCCACTTCATTGTTTTCCTCCATTCATCCCCGCATTTCGGTCACGGCCGCCCATCGCCGCCAGACTCGAGCAATGCACTGGAAAAACCGGCGGCCTGTTCCAGTTCGCTTTCCACCCAAACAAGAATTTTGCCGCAGCTCCACACACCCGCCCCTGGCACGGCCCCATTCCGCAACGCGAATGCAGCTTCGCCGCCTTCCACGAACCGTACTGTTGCACCCGCTCAAACGGCACGTCCTCGCAGCGGCAAAGCAGCGTGTCTGGTTTCGCCAGCTTCGCTAGCTCAGGTCTAAGCCGGAACGCTTCGTTCATAGCCGCAGCAAGCCTTCGATAATGCGACCTGCTGGCGAAGAGCTCTTTGGCTGCCTCCCGCGATCCTGCTGTGGCATGGCCTGCGATCCGCCCTTCAATGACCGACAACTCCATTCCGCCGATCCCCGTTGGTTCCCCCGCGCAGTAAACCTCCGGCTGGGGTGTTTCCTGAAATTCGTTTATCTCCACGAAACCGTCTCTAAGCCGGCATCCCAGCATCTGGGCCAGCTCCGTATTAGGAATCAGATGGTATCCGCAGCCAAGGTAATCACATTCGATCTCGCGCAACCGCCCGCCTTCAGAAACGGTGACGCTCTCCAAACGATTCTTCCCGGCCGCAGCAACGATCCAGCTTCCGAGTAAATACCGGGCATACCGGCTTTTGTATCGGAGAGCCAATCCCTGCATCGCTTTCTGAGGGGAAGAAAGTAATTTCAGCCCAAACGCCGCAAGGTTGGACCACCAAGCCTGTTCGCAAATGCACAGGACCTTCGCGCCGTGGCCGCTCAGATACGCCGCAACCGCCAGCAGAAGCGGCCCGGTTCCTGCCAGCACCACTCGCTTGCCCGAGACAGGTAATCCGGATTTCGCCAGGGCCTGCAGCCCGCCGGCTCCCATCACGTTCGGTAACGTCCATCCCGGAAACGGCAAATAAAGTTCGCGTGCGCCAGTAGCTAAAACCAACTTCTCAAACTCAATATGCAGCAGCCCCTGATCCGTTTCGGCTTGCAGTACAGGCTTCTCCACGCCGAACACTCGAGCGCCCCCAAAAACTTGCACACTGGATCTCGCCAGCAGCTCAAGCCAATAGTTCGCCTCGCGCGTATCGGATTCGCGCGCTGCACTCCGCCAAATTTGTCCGCCCAGTCGCGGATTGTCATCGAGGAGGGCCACACGCCGGCCACACTGCGCAGCGGTCGCCGCCGCTGCGAGTCCCGCCGGGCCGCCTCCCACCACCACCACATCAAACCGGTGTTGCGTCGCGCTATCCATGGCAAACGATTCGCATCTCCGGTTGGCAAACGAGCTGACAGCTTCGGCGCTGCATCTCGCCATTGATCTCCACGCGGCACTCGAAACAAGTTCCCATCCCGCACAAAGGCGTCCGCGGCTCTCCTGACACCGAGGTTCGGCAGAACTCTCCCGCGAGCAGAACGGCCACCGCCACCGTAGTTCCCGCGGGAACTTCCACAGCGCGTCCATTTACATAAACCATAAGCTCGTTAACCATGGACTTCCGCAGTCATCTGCCTGGAAGGTAGGTAAGGATCCTTCGGAATTTCGGCCTGTGTCTCGGTGATGTGCGCGCAAATCAGTTTTGCCGTGCCGAGCGATGTCGTAATTCCCAAACCTTCATGTCCCGCGGCCACATATAGGCTCGGATCTTCCAGCGAAGGACCGATCAACGGCAGTTTGTCCGGTGTCGCCGGACGAAATCCCGTCCAAACCCGGATGCTCGAACAACCCCGCAACGCCGGCATGTACGCAAAAGCACGCTCCAACATCCTCGACAAAATGACCGGCTCCACGCCGTCGTGCTCCACATCGTATTGTCGCGAAGACCCAATCAGGATCTGCCCGGTCCGCCGCGGTTGCAAGTTGAAAGCCACCGAATCGCTGGTCAACGAGTGCGCGGACTTCAGGTAACCCAGTTCCACCAGTTGATGGCGCACCAGACCCGGATAGCGATCCGTGATTACCAAATGCCCCTTGCGCGCCTTTACCGTGATTCCGGTGCTAAACGCCCCGGCATGCCGGCCCGCCGCATTGATGAGTTTGCCCGCACTCATCACTGTTCCGTCCGCAAGTCGCGCGCTGCCCCGCGCAAGAATCTTGACCTCTCGGCCGAAATGGAGAGTCGCTCCAGCCTCGGCTGCTTTTTTCAAGAGAAATGCCGCCGCCGCTGGGGGATAGACCACTGAATCTCCGGGAACCAGCAATCCTCCCGCGAGTGGCGCTCGCAGTTGCGGCTCAGCCTCGCGCAACGCCCCCGAGTCCAGTATTTCTGCAACGACGCCGCGCTCCCGATAATAGGCGGCCTTCCGTCGAACCTCGGCGAATTCCTCTTCATCCGCCGCCACCCAGATCGTTCCGCATCGGTCGTATTCCACGTTTTGCGGAAAACTCGGCGATAGTTCCTCCCAAAGCGTCTGAGAATAATGCGTGAGCGCAAACTGCGCTTCGGAATCGTCCATCACCACGATATGTCCCATCGAGGCGCCAGTCGCTCCGCACGCGGGAAAGTTCTCCTCTACCACAGCGACCCGCAATCCCGCCTTGGCCAGCTCCCAAGCGCAGGCCGCTCCTATAATTCCAGCGCCTGCGATTAACACATCAACCGACTTCGTCATGCATCTATGCCATAACGCAGCGGATCCGCGGGATCGAAAATGAAATCAGCCTCTGAGGTGATGTAGGCGGATCCCTTGATTATCGGGATTACATGGCCGTTGTCTACTCGCACTTGCCCCTCAAACACACTTCCCACGATACTTTCTTGCCGCCATATCCCGCCTGGCTTAAGTTTTCCGTCCGCATACAAGCACGCCAGCTTCGCACTTGTGCCGGTTCCACACGGCGAGCGGTCGTAGGCCTTGCCCGGACAGAGCACAAAGTTCTTGCTGTCATTCCCCGGGATGGCCGATGGCCGGAACAGTTCGATGTGGTCGATCTCTCCGCCGTCCGCTCCACGGATTCCTTTGGCAGCCAGCGCCTGCCGAATCGCCCACGTAAATTGGGTCAGCTCATCCACGAGTCTTAGGTCCAGCTCGAAAGAGTGCTCATTCACCAGGAAAAACCAATTCCCGCCCCACGCAATGTCCCCGCGAACCGTACCATATCCCGGCACGTGTACTCCCACCCCTGTCGCTGTGCGTTTGCTGGGAACATTGGCCACCGTAACTTCTCCGCTCTCATGCAGCGTTGCTCGAACGGTTCCCACCGGCGTGTCAATGCCGTGTTCGCCGAGTCCTATGCGCTTCAAATGCGAAAGCGTGACAATCAATCCGATCGTGCCGTGCACGCACATCCCAAGATATCCAACATTATTAAAGAAGATGACTCCGGCCGTGCTCCCTTCATTCGCCGGCTCGGTCAGCATCGCCCCGACAATCACTTCCGAGCCCCTCGGTTCGTTCACCAGCGCCCGCCGCAAATAATCGTAATCCCGGCGAAACTCCTCCAGCCGCAGGCTCATATTGGCCGAATTCAATTTCGGCCCACCGTCCACTATAATCCGGGTCGGCTCCCCGCCGGTGTGTGAGTCCACCACCCTTGTTCGCTTAAGTCGTTCTGCCATTCTATGGATGTCCCGCCTTCATGGGCCAGTTCTTGAGACCACAAATACACGAATCCCCTCGACGCTGGGGCGTGGTACCAACTTCATATGAATCGCGACGCGCTTCCAGCGCTAAGGAGAAAAGGCATCCCGGGAGCAATGCTGCCGTCGGGGCATAACGCCAGAGTTGCGCGATCACAAAAAACTGAGAGTCACCGTCTGCGTTCACACACCTGCGCCTCGGTGTATGAAGCAACTCCCTGCATACAATATACATATCCTTCCGAATGAGCAAGTTTCCCTTGCCATTCGACTACTACAGCACCTCTGCGCACCTCGACCCGGCACGCTCTGTTTGACAATGTATATTATATGCTATATACAGCAACTGCCGCTTTGCCGTTTTCCGAACACGCTCGGGTGGCAGCCATGGCGGAAGAGTTGTGGCCTAACTTTACTTCGGAGGCGTGTCGCCATCTCTGATCGCTTGCTCTAAAGGCCGTTTTCGTTTTTTCGTAATTCTTCGCCTGAGGCACAGCATTGAGTAGAGACGCAAGCTTCTTTTCCTTGCTCATTTTAGATAGATTCTTGCAACTCGACAGTTCGCTCAAGGAGGAACTCCCTCGTATGAATTCCAGCCGCATCTTCCCGGTCCTTGCCCTTCTTCTCCTTGCTCTCGTCCCGCACTCCGCCAAAGCGCAGGGCACTCGCGACGACTACCAGCGCGCCACTCAATTCCTTCCCGGCCATCTCCGTCACCGCATCTACATCGCGGAAGTCGCTCCTCACTGGATCGACAAGACCAACCGCTTCTGGTACCGCAAAACCGGCCCCAAGGGAACCGAATTTATCCTCGTCGATCCCGCGCAAAACACCGTCAAGCCCGCGTTCGATCACTCTCGTCTCGCTTCCGCACTCTCCGAATCTGCCAAGCGCGAGTTCAAATCCACTGAACTTCCTTTCGACACTTTCGACTTCTCGGAGGATTTCAAATCCATTCATTTCCAAGTGGATGGCACGGACTGGCGTTGCGATCTCGACGCTTACAAATGCAAATCTGAGCACGGCGTTGAACCCGGCCAGTTCGAGAGCATGTCGCCCGACAAAAACTGGATCGCCTTCCTAAAAGACTACAATCTCTATCTTCGCTACGTTCCGCTCGGCACCGTCGTCCAACTCACCAACGACGGCGAACGCGGCTGGAGCTACGCCACTCCCATTCCCGGTCTGCGTCCCATGGTTGCACAAGGCTCTGATGACATCAGGCAGCGCCCCGCTGTTTTCTGGTCTCCCGATTCCTCCAAGCTGGTCACCTACCGCATGGACACCCGCAATGCAGGCCGCTTCACCAATCTACAATTCGTGCCGCCCGATCAACTGCGTCCCAAAGCCTTCTCCGTCGTCTACTCTCTTCCAGGAGAAGTGCTCCCCACCGCTGCTCCCATCATTTTCGACGTACAGACCGGGAAGCGCACTGACGTCAAAGCGAATCCCATCGAAATGCAGTTCCAGGGCGGTCCCGGCTTCGAGTGGTTCCCGGACAGCAAGAATTTTCAGTATCGGATTGATGCGCGCGGCATGAAATCCATCGAGCTATGCGTTGTTGATGGTGAAACCGGCGAACAAAAAATCGTCATGAGCGAAAAATCCGACCGGTACGTCGATCCCGGTGAAACTTTTTCGCACATCATCAAAGATAACGGCGAAGTACTGTGGACTTCCGAGCGCGATGGTTGGAATCATCTCTATCTCTACGATGGAAAAACCGGCGCTCTCAAAGCACAACTCACGCAAGGCCCTTGGGCCGTCCGTCAGCTCCTGGATGTCGACGAAAAAGCCCGTCGCGTCTACTTCACCGCCGCCGGCCGCGAGAAAAATGAAGATCCCTACCAAGCCCATCTCTATAGCGTCGATCTCGACGGAAAAAATCTAACTCCACTCACTCCCGAAAACGCCAATCACTCCATCACCATCTCTCCCGACCATCTTTATTTCGTGGACAACGCTTCACGCCCGGACCTTCCCGGCAATTCCACTCTGCGCAGCACCAAAGCTGGCACGCAGGTTCGCGTTCTCGAACAAACCGACGCCAGTGAACTTCTCAACAGCGGCTGGAAATTGCCCGAACCCTTCAAAGGCAAATCGACAGACGGCAACTACGATCTATACAGCCTCATCTGGAAGCCCTCCAATTTCGACCCCAGCAAAAAATATCCGATCATCGAATCCGTCTACACCGGGCCGCAAGGCTTCTTCGTTCCCAAAACTTTTTCTGCCGCTTTGCGCGGCCTTCCGTCCGTCGCCGAACTCGGCTTTATTGTCGTCATGGTGGATGGCCGCGGGACCACCGGCCGTTCTCGCGCCTTCCACGAATTTTCTTATCACAACCTCGGCGGCGCTTTTGAAGATCATGTCAACATGATCAAGCAAATGGCCGCAAAATTTCCGTACATGGATATCGACCGCGTCGGCATCTTTGGCACCTCCGCTGGAGGCTATGGCGCCGCCCACGCCACGCTGGTCTTTCCCGATTTCTACAAAGTTTGCGTCTCCATCTCCGGAGACCATGACGCGCGCCTCGACAAGGCGTGGTGGAATGAACTGTACCAAGGCTATCCCGTCGGCAAAGACTACGAAGAGCAATCCAACGTCACCCTCGCCGGAAATCTCAAAGGCCACCTCTTACTCGTCCACGGAGATATCGATGATAATGTCCACGTCGTCGAAACCATGCGCTTCGCCGACGCCCTCATGAAAGCCAACAAGGACTTCGACATGCTCATCGTTCCCAACATGTATCACGGCGAAGGCGGCAACCTCTATCTTGTCCGCCGCCGCTGGGACTATTTTGTCAAATATCTCCTCGGCGTAGTTCCTCCCGCTGGCTTTGAAATCCACGACGATCCCATTCCCACCTTCGGTCGGCCCCAATGAAGAGGCACATTCCGGTGATTCCGCGAGCGGGTTTCGCGCGAGGAATCTGCTTCTTCATGCTGTCTGTCTCGTTCTTTTTTCTCGCTGCCAAACTCGTCGCGCAAAGGCCCGACGAAGTCATACCCCCGCCCGTCCCGCCCCCGAAATTGAGTCCCGCAGGAATCGCAGTCGAACAGACTTCGCAGGGAATGAGGCCCGACGTGCCGATGCTGGAGAGCTTTGACGGGCTGGGCTCGGGTTTTGTGGGACCACAAGGAACAGCCAACTTCCGCAATCCGTCGGACAACAGCCTGGCGGTCGGGTCCGATCACATCGTGCAAATTGTCAACTCGCGAATCGCTATTTATACGAAGAAGGGAAAGAAGTACGACAAAACCGGGACCGTACTGTACGGACCGGTTGCGACGAAAGAAATGTGGGCTGGATTTGGTGGCGTTTGCGAGGCGCGCAACAACGGCGACGCCGTGGTGCGCTACGACCAGCTCGCGGGGCGATGGCTTTTTGTGATGCCGATTTTTTCGCGGATCGGTCCGGATGATTTTCCAGGCAAAACGGAACTGAGTCCCGGCGAACCAGTGCCTCCCGGGCAGCTCGCCAAGAGAGGACAGGCGTCGTCACCAGGTCCTGCGGCTGCGCCACCTGCGAATCCTCCAGCGCCTCCAGCTCCGCCGGAACGCGGGAAACGGCCACCTGAAAAGAAGGAAGGCGTGTACGCGATGTGCTACGCGGTAAGCACCGGGCCGGACCCGCTCGGCACGTACTACCGCTATGCGTTCGAGCGAACGCTATTTCCCGATTATCCGCGGCCGGCGATTTGGATTGATGGCTACTACGTGCCAACCAGCACGGGCGACGACGTGATCCAGAAACATGTGTGCATCGCGGATCGCGCGAAGATGCTTGCAGGCGAGCCGGCTACCGAGCAGTGCCTCGTGATCGACGGCGTGAATTTTCTGAATAACGCCGACATTGACGGCCAAAAACTTCCGCCGCCGGGTTCGCCGAACATCATGATTGCGGCGGGCGGGACGCAACTGAAGAAAATCCTTGACGACGATGGAATTTATTTCTGGAAAGTGCACGTGGATTGGAAGAATCCGTCGAATACGAAAGCCGATGGCCCGGCGAAAATCAAGGTGGCGCCGTATCACTATCTTTGCGATGGCCAATTGTCGAGCTGCGTGACGCAGCCGGACACGGAACGGCGGCTGGACGTGCAGGGCGACAAGATCCTGCAGCGGCTGGTTTATCGGAGAGCTGGAAAACATGAGTCGATACTAGCCGCGCATTCGATTGCGACAAAGGGAGGTGGTGGCGGCGTGCGCTGGTACGAGTTCCGTTTGGACAAGAAGTGGGACCCCGTGCTGTATCAGCAGGGCACGTACGCGCCGGAAGGTTTCTATAGGTTTATGCCGAGCATCGCGATGGATAAAAAGGGCGATATCGGCGTGGGGTACTCGTTCGGAGGCGTTCCGAATTATCCGGGGCAGCGATTTGCCGCGCGAAAAGCGGGCGATCCCAAGGGGCAGTTGACGCTGCACGAGACGGTACTGGCGAAGGGGGAAGCATCGCAGAAAAACACGCTGCGCTGGGAAGACTACACGACGACGGCAATGGATCCGAGCGATGACTGCACGTTCTGGTATGTCGGCGACTATTTGAAGGAAGGCGATGCTGCATATCGGACCAGGATTGGCGCGTTTCGCTTGCCAAATTGCAAACGCGGGCGCTGACGGCTGATCGTTCTGGACAGGAGGGGAACGTGACTCAGGCTTTTTCCCGAACAATGATGATGTTGTGCGCGCTTCTGACGATTTTGCACGCTGCACCGGCGCAGGAGCGCGAGGAGCAAGGAAAACCAATCGGGAAAGTTTCCGTCGTGGGGAATTTGATCCTGCTGGAACTGGACAAAGATGCGCTGGGCCGGCAGAACTTGTTCGATCTTGGCCAACGCACGCTGCGCTTCACCCCGGGAAACGGCGGATATCGCGTGGAAAATGTGGCGCTGCGCTGGGACGCAGATTTTGGTCAGCCATTGAGCGGTCACCAAGTGACCCTGAAGAATTTTTCGTTTCCTTTCTCGGGCAAAAGCTGGAGTTCGTTTTCGGTTGGCGTCACCGGGTCCATTCGATTTAGTGCCGAGAACGAACCGTCCGCTGGCTCCGGCTCCGGTTTTGGACCCGGCGGAGATCAAGGTGGAGTTTCGATTGGGCGGTTCGATCCGCTCAGCGAAGGAGCCGCGGCGTTGGTGAACAATGTTCCAGCGCTCTGCGTGTTCTTCAAGCCGCGCATGTCAGGCAAAACCTATGTGAAAGAACTGGCGGATCGCGTGTTGGTGACGTGGGATGTAACGGAGCCGTGGGGAAATATTCAGGATTTTACCTGGACAAAGACCGTCAATCGGTTTCAAGCGACTCTGTTCAAGAACGGCACAATCGAAATGTCATACCTGCAGCTTGCGGCGAAGGACGCCATCGTGGGCATCTATCCACTCGTTAATGCGACCGCGGAGAAGCCGCTGGCCACGCTGTCCGGGGACAAAAATTCTTCCGTGGCTCCGAATCTCGATCTCCAGAATCTGAAACTTTCGGTGGTGGATGGCTTGCTCTTGAAAGTGACGTTTGAAACCGCAGGTCCTGCGTTGCCTGAGGGAGATCCCGGGCTATCGGGAATCGGCTATCGCGTTCAATTTCGTGGCAGCCCAAGATCCAGGCAAGTGTCCGGCGCAGCGGACGTGGTTTGGACCATTCGGGGATTTGCGCCGCGAAACCTGGCAAATGGCGGCACGCCGAGATATTTTGCGTTCGGTCCAGGCGTCTCGCGCCGCGTGAAGACCAGCGGTAACACGATTTCGATTCAAGGAATTTTGCCGCCGGAGTTGCGAACCGCGAAGCAGATGAGCATTTCCGCGGAAAGTTCCGCGGCCGGATCGGACGAAGCCGTTGCGAAAATCGCAACGCGAGAAGTTGCACTCACCGGGATACGCAATCCAGAAGCGCACTTGTCGGTGCTGAAGCCAAGCGATGGTCCGTTCTCGGTGGTTTACGAAGCGTTTCACTATTATGCGTTGCCGAACCCGCGTGACCTCACCTGCACGGTAATCAAAGGCCTTGGCGACAAGTTTGACTTCCTGGCCTACTACTCCGACTTCCGCGTCGACAATCAGGAAGCGGGCACGCCGAGCGACGGTCCGTTAGGAGCGGTTGGCGGCGCGGTGACGGGAATCGGCGCCACGCAAAGCGGACTGGCTTCATACTGCACGCCGGGCCGCTTTCAGTGGCAGTTTATCCAACCGGTGTACGCCGGTTCGAACCAGATGCAGGAGCGTCCACCGGAGGACGCTCCTGTCGGACCGGACCGCGACATCACGTTTTACAAACAGCAACTCGCCGAAGTGTCGCAGGCCGGCAAGATTCCGCCGTATATGTACGGCATTTCGCAAATCGCGCACGAGATGGGACATCGTTGGGGAGCATTCGTTTCGGCAAAAGTGAATGGCGAGACCATTCCGCTGGGACCGACGCACTGGGCGCGCGGTTTGCAGGCGCAGGTGGCATTCCCCTATCGGCGGCCGACGGAAGCTTCCATCATGGGCGGCGGCGTCTGGCAGAACAATTTTGATGGCACGTTCACGCAGCTGGACGACGACTACTATGTGCCTGCGACGGGGTGGTCGTATCTCGACCTTTATCTGATGGGGCTGATTTCTCCGGCGGAGGTGCCGGACTTTTTCATTTTGCGGAATCTTATGGCGGATGGTAAAGACGCCAACGGCCATCCCATTTTCAAAGCGGACAGGACTAAAGTAACAATTCGAGATGTGATCGCCGCGGAAGGCGAGCGATTGCCGGGAGTGGACAAGTCGCAGCGGCACTTCAACACCGGCATGGTGATTGTGGTGCAGCATGGCGCCACACCCAGCAAGGAATTGATCGAACGAACAGAGGGGATTCGCAAACAGTGGATCGAGTATTTTTCAATGACCACGGGGCATCGTGCCTCCATGACCGCTAATCCGAACTGAGTGCGGTGGTCCGGTCCAAGCTCGCGGCTTTTTGTTGGCGCGTTGTGCTCGTTCGCGTGATCGCAACGGTCGCGCCGGAAGCCGCGACTGGAATGCGTATCCGCTGCTCTTCACCGTCGTGAACCGTGAAACGTTGCGCGGAATGACCGTTTGATTTCACCTCGTAAGTTCCTGCCGCCAACCCTGCCAACCTAAAGAGCGTTTCGTGCTCCGTTCCAGCGCGGTTCTCGAGAATGAAGCGAATTGTGGCAAGTGCGTTGTCGAACGAAATTGGTTTGTCCTTGGCGAAACCGTCGCGATCCAGCAACAGATGCACATGCTGCGCGCCGCGCATAATATGAAAGCGCGAGCGCAGGCCGTCTTTGGGAACGACCTGAACAAAATTCTTTTCGCGAGTCAAGTCTCCGCCGTAGGCAAATAAGCCGAAGATCGGATCGTCCACGACGATGGTGGCGGCGGAGCGCAGCGCGCCACTGTAGCCGAGATCGATTTCGCCAGAATACCACCACGAGCCGCGGCCCATTTCTTTGTTCCCGAGCCACGCGCGCCCCCACGGGCGCGGTTCGAAGCCTCCACCCGCGCCGCCATCGTTGCTCTTGCCGGGATACCAATAACCGTAATTGGATTCCGCAGTGCCGGAGTTCAGCAACGCCCACGAACTAAGATAGGAGGCGTAACCGAGCCGCAGATAGGGAAGGGGATCGCGCGCGAAATAGAGCGCGTACTCGGAAACCGCCCAGCCACCCATTTGCGCCATGTAACTGAGCGTGTAGTTCGAGGGGCCTGACGCGCGATAGTCGCTGCCGAGATCGTAGTACGCCGTTTCCAGCCAGCCGCGGCAGGCGAGATTTAGCTTCATCTGTTCTTCGAGAAAATACACGGCGTCGTCGTACTTCACGGTGCGGCGGAAGTCGTCTTCGGATGCGTCTGCTGGCGCTCCGGCTCCAGGAGCCGCGACGTGCGCCATCGCGTATCTTGCCAAAGCTTCTGTGGACTCAAATCCAGTGGAATCAAACGGGTATTCAGAACCGAAAAGATAGGGCCGGTCGTTGACGAAATACTTGACCTTCTTTTCCCATTCGACTTTAAGCCAGTCAGCCTCCTCCTTGTGGCCATTTTCATAGAGAGCGTCGATGAGATGGGGAATGACAACCTCGTTGTAGGTGCCGGTTTCGTAAGGAGACCACTTCACGATCTCAAGCGGCACCGTAAAGAAAGCTTTCGCCGTACCGAAAGCGCGCTCGAGGTATTGATCTTTGTCGAGATACTTGGTCATCGAGGGATAGAGGCTCGCGACCCGGTACATGTTGTAGTAGAGAAGAATGATGTGGGGGTAGTCGTAGATGCGCCAGATGTGTTTCTTGCCGCTGGGATCGTCTTTGGGGCTTTCGCGATTTACTTTCCAGTTGGGGATTCCGTAGATCGCGTACGGGTAAGGCTCTTTGTCGGTTTGCTGCAAGCCGCCCCAGACAAAATTCTTCAGATAGCTCTCGACGGCGTCAATCTCCGGCTGCGACGGATAGAAAATGTTCTTGCCGGCGATGTACGGAGCCTTGCCCAAAGCCGGGTCATCGGACGCCACGGAATAGGATTGCAAGCCGTCCAGGTCGTCCGGGGTGCGCAGAATTTCATGCTTCATGTCCCACTGAGAGAAAACAAAGTTGTACCACTTGGAAGGATCTTTGACCTGCTCGTGGCTGACGAGGAATGCAGCTCGTTTTTTGAAAAGAGTTTCGAGGGGTTCGGTAACGAAGAATTCGAGCGAGAGATACTGCGCGTCTCCGTAATTCACTTTCAGCAAGTTTTCTCCCAAGCGCGAGAAACGGACTTTGTAGACATTCACGTCCTTGCCGCGCTCGCCAACGTACTCAATTTGCGTGCTCTCGGGATGTTCCGCCACGACGGTGCGAATTTTGTTGTGCGTGTGCAAGGAGAACATCGCCGTCAGATCGGTAGGGATAGTCATGCCCGGGACGACATTGATGTCGAAAGCTCCATTCTCGTAGAGAACGTCGCGAACGCCGTCGTAGTCCGCCGCCCAACGGAAACGGAATTGGTAAGTTGCGGTGTCGCCGGATTGCCCGCTGGGATGGAGAAGGAGTTTCGTATGGGGCAATCGCCAGGTGCCGCCCTTCGCAGTCAGTTCCTCACCGGCTGCCTCGGAATGCACATAGAAGGCAACGCCCCGGCCGAAGCGCTGCGGCTCGAAATATTCAAAGCCACTCCGGCCCTCAGGGGTCATGACCAGGTAAGGGCCTTCGGTGTTGGTGCGCATCCAGTAGCCAAAGGAGCCGTTCCCGGCGATCAAATAGTGCGGAATGAGGCGCTTCGTGTATGTTTCTGTTTTGTCCCAGACGTAATTCGTGTTGAAGGGAAAGGGCAACGCGAGGTCGCCGATTTCGAGCTCGCGCGACGACTCGTTTTTGAGGGAAATCGTCCACAGCAGCGCGTCGCCCTGCAGCTGGAAAGTCTCGGCGGCATGAAGATCTTGCATTGGCGCCACCTTCCGGCCTTCCTCATTGAGACGCCAGAAATACATTCCGGCCGTGCCGCCTTCCTGCAATTGCGCCTCGATGCGCAGGCCTGACGTGGTGACGGGGTCAAAAGCAATGCTGTTGATTTGGTCGGCTGCGATGGGATAGCTGCCGGGCGTGTGAACTTCCTTCCATTCGGCGCCGTCGCGGTACAGCACGCGCCAGCTCTTGGGCAGCCTGCCGGGATTCCTGTCTTCATCATGAATCGCCCAATAGACCTGAACAGAGTGCACTTCCTTGGGCTCGGGAAAATCGTACTGCACCCACTCCGGCGTGCCGTTGCCGCCATACCAGAAGTATCGCGGCACCTCCTCGTCCTTCGAATTTGCGGGCATGAGGTCATCTTTGAGCGCAAAAAGAGCCGGTGAGCGAACACTGGCGGAAGGCTGGGCCAGGGAGGCCAGGCTGGGTACAAGCTCGCCGACCGTAAAATGAACCGCGTGGGACTCTGGCGAATTGCCGGGATCAAGGACCGCAGCGGAGGCTGTCTTCCAGTCCTTCTGTTCTGCAAAGCGGTAGCGAATCAAAACGTCCCCAAGCGCACGGCCCCTGGAGATGTAGTCGGTGTCGTATTTATCCTGAACATGCTTGAGGCTGACGATGCCGGAAGAGGAATACTCGAGCTGAAACTCGCGGTTTTGGAGGGATTGGGCAGAAGTGAAAGAACCGAGAGCCAAAGTGGCGCAGAAGAGAGCGAGTGGACGTAAGTGCAGCAAGGGTCCTCCGGAACCGAAAATAAAGCAAGCGCTTGCAATGTAGCATATTGGATATAGTATGCAATCGGGCTGTCGCAGCATTTCAGGCACCCGGCATTCGGAAGTGGGCTGCAAAAACGCTTGCATCAGGGAGGGCCCCCTCTTTAGATGTCCTGGGCCCAACCGTCAGCAAGCGGATGAGGATTGGTAGATGAATGCAAACGCGATCAATTCGGGGTCGAAGCGCAGGAGATGGGCTGGATTCTCCGTTCTGTTGTTGGGGCCTGCACTCCTTTGGGCGGGACTTTCGCAAAAAAGCGACAAAAAAGAGCCGTCCAAACCGGGTCCGATGCTCGACCAGGGCTACCTGGATATAGACACTCCCGAGTTCTCGGTGCGGCTCGTCAAGTCGTCGCAAACCATCGCGGCTCTCAAGCCGAAGGGAGCGGGCGATTTCGATTTCACCCCCGGCGATTTATTGGTCGAGCGATCGAAGGACGGCTACTACCATCTCGGGGACATTGACCTGCGTCTTCGCACCGGCGATTCCGGAGATTGGAAAAACTACTCGACGGCGCTGACGCGGACTCCGGTTATCGTGCAGCCATCGAGCGGCGGAGTGCTGGCCGCGGCGGATTTGTCTCCAACCCTACCGCCGGATATTCCGTTGCAAATAACACGAAGGTGGGAACTGGAGAAAGGCAATCTTGTCTTGCGGTTCGTGCTGAAAAACAAGTCTGCGGAAGCGGTGCAGATTGGCGCGCTGGGCATTCCGATGATTTTCAACAACGTGCTGACGGACCGGTCGCTGGAGCAGGCTCACGCCGTTTGTTCCTTCTACGATCCCTATATCGGAGGGGACGCGGGCTACTTGCAAGTGACGCGGCTGAACGGCCATGGTCCCGCGCTGCTGGTCTTGCCCGCCGGCAAGACTCCCTTCGAAGCGTATAACCCGATTCTTGATACACGCAGTTCCCATGGTGCTGCGATTTTCCATGACCCCACCGAGCGGGGAATTACGTTCGAAGGATTCTACGAATGGATGGTCCACTCCGCCGCCTACGCTGAGAACGAATGGAAAAACGCAACGCCCTGGAATCCGCCGACACAAGTGACTGTAGCCCCCGGCGAGTCGAAAACGTACGGCCTGGAGTTTGTGACTGCGGATTCGATCCGAAACATCGAAAAGACGCTTGCCGAGAATTCCCGGCCGGTCGCCGTGGGCATTCCTGGTTACGTTTTGCCGACGGATTTGGAAGCGCGGCTGTTCCTCAAGTATCCCGAAGCCGTGAAGTCGATGACGGTCGAGCCGGCGGAAGCGCTGACATTTAAGGAAGGAGCGCCTGCGTCGGGCGGCTGGAAGAATTACGTTGTGCAGGGAAAGCATTGGGGCAGGGCGCGGCTAACGATTACCTATAAGGATGGATTGGTGCAGACTGTCCAGTATTTTGTCACCAAGCCGGAGCGCCAGGCTCTTGCGGATATGGGCCATTTTCTCACGACCAAGCAGTGGTTCACGGATCCCCACGACCCGTTTCATCGCGCTCCTTCGATCATGAGCTACGACCGCGACACCAACGAAATCGTGATGCAAGACAGTCGCGCCTGGATCGCGGGACTCGGGGACGAAGGTGGCGCCGGCTCGTGGATTTCCACGATCATGAAGCAGTTGGGCGAGCCCGATAAGGAGGAATTGGCTAAGTTTCAGCAATTCGAGGACGGCGTGCTCTGGGGCGGCTTGCAATACAACGAAGGCCCGAAAAAATTCGGTGTGCGGAAGAGCATGTTTTACTACCAGCCGGACCAGATGCCCGCAGGCTTCTACCGAAAGGATTTTAACTGGACGACCTGGACGAGTTGGAACAAAGCGGATGCGGAGCGAGTAGACCGCTCGTTCGACTATCCCCACGTGGTTGCAGCCGATTGGGTTCTGTACCGTCTGGCGCGCAACTACGAAGGACTGGTCACCGATCATCCCTGGAACTGGTATCTGACCAACGCGTATGAAACCTCGGTGGCCATGGTGAAGTTCGCGCCGGGGTATGCCGTCTTCGGCCAAATGGAAGGCGATATCTTTCTTCAAGTGCTGGCTGATCTGCGGCGGGAAGGAATGAATGCCCAAGCCGACGTTCTGGAAGCGAAAATGCGTGTTCGCGCTGATCGCTGGAAGGACGAGGCCTATCCCTTTGGCAGCGAGATGCCCTGGGACTCCACCGGACAAGAAGAAGTTTATGCGTGGATGAAATACTTTGGCTACCAGCAAAAAGCTGACGTCACTTTGAACGCTATTCTCGGCTACGATCCCACGATTCCGCACTGGGGATACAACGGAAGTGCGCGCCGGTATTGGGACTTTATCTTCGCCGGCAAGCTTCGGCGCATAGAACGGCAATTGCACCATTACGGTTCGAGTTTGAATGCAATTCCCTTGTTGGCCGAATACCGTGAGCATCCCGACGACTTTTATTTGTTGCGCGTCGGTTACGGCGGCACGATGGGAACGATTACCGACATCGATCAGCAAGGATTTCTCGCCCCGGCATTCCATGCCTTTCCAGACACGCTGAAAGACGACGCTTTGTCGGGCGACAACGGGCCGAATCTCTTCGGGCACGCCTGGAACACGGCAACCTACATCGTGCATCACCCGGAATTTGGATGGGTGTCGTTCGGGGGAAACACCCGCGTCAACGGCGACTTGGTGCAGGTTACGCCGCTCGATTCGTTTCGCATGCGTGTTTACGTTGCATCTACGGGCGCTTGGCTGACGCTGGATGCCGGGCAGTTTCAGCAAATCGAAGTGAATGCGCGCACAGGCGCCATTCGGGTCGGCTTGGCGCCGGCGACGGAATTTTTGCGCACCGCGCGGCTGCGTGTTGAACAGGCGGGGAAAGCCGCCGGTTCCGAAAACTATCGCCCCACGAAGCCGTTGCCCACGGAGCGAGGAGCGTATGTGATTCCGCTGGCCCAGGGCGTCAGGTGGGTGGATCTTGCAACCCAATAACGTTTTGCTGTGCTGTTCGGGAGACTGGTCATGAAGAAATTGTTGCTCGCTGTAGCTCTAGCCGTATTGTCTTTGCCAGGGTTTGCTTCCGCGCAAACTTCCAACCCGGCAATAGTCTCGGAAGACAAAATTCTCAAAGTCCGGCCATTGCCGCTGAATAGCGTGCGGCTAACCGGCGGGCCACTGAAACACGCGCAGGATCTCGACGCCGAATATCTTCTACAACTCGAGCCGGACCGCATGCTGGCCTACCTGCGTCAGCGTGCCGGCCTGCAACCCAAAGCCAAACCCTACGGCGGGTGGGATGGCGCAGGACGCCAACTGACCGGCCACATCGCTGGTCACTATCTCTCCGCTGTCAGTCTCATGTGGGCCGCGACCGGCGACGTGCGTTTCAAGGAGCGCGCGGATTACATCGTGAGCGAATTGAAATTAATTCAGGACGCGCAAGGCGATGGCTATCTGGGAGCCCTGATGGACAATCAGGGCGTTGACGGAAAAGTGCGTTTCCAGGAGTTGTGCAAGGGCATCATCCGTTCGGGCGGCTTTGACTTGAACGGTCTGTGGTCTCCGTGGTACGTCGAGCACAAAATATTCGCCGGCCTTCGGGACGCGTACCGCTACACCGGCAATCCAACAGCTCTCCAAGTCGAGATCAAGTTTGCCGGCTGGGTGGAAAGCATCGTCGACAAACTGGACGATGAGCAAACCCAGAAAATGCTGGCCACTGAATTCGGCGGAATGAACGAAGTCACCGCCGATCTCTACGCTGACACGGGCGATCCCCGCTGGCTCGCACTTTCCGGAAAATTCGAGCAGCGCGCCATGATTGATCCACTCGCTGCCGGCGATGACGTTCTTGGCGGCAAACACGCCAATACGCAAGTGCCCAAAATGATTGGCTCGCTTTCGCGCTATGTCTACACCGGCGATGAAACCGATTACAAAGCGGCCTCCTTCTTCTGGGATCAAGTGGCCTTGCATCATAGCTACGCCACCGGCGGGCACGGCAAGAATGAATACTTTGGCGAGCCGGATCACCTGAACGACATGATAGATGGACGCACGGCGGAAACCTGCGATGTCTACAACATGCTGAAAATGTCGCGCGAACTTTTCTCTGTTGACCCCGACATCCGCTACGCGGATTTTCACGAGCGCGCGCTCTTCAATCACATCTTGGCTTCGCAAGATCCCATTGACGGCCGCGTGTGTTACATGGTGCCGGTGGGCCGCGGAGTGCAACACGAATATCAGGACAAGTTCGAGGATTTCACCTGCTGTGTCGGCACGGGGATGGAAACCCACGCGCTTCACGGATACGGGCTCTACTACGAATCGCCCGGCAAGCTTTGGGTGAGCTTGTATGCGCCCACGCGCGCCAATTGGGACGCCGAAGGAGTCCAGGTCGAGATGACCACCGATTTTCCGATGGGCGAGTCCGCGTCTCTCAAAATCACACCCAAATCTCCGAAGACCTTCACGCTTGCGCTCCGCAGGCCGTATTGGGCGGGGACGGGCTTCAGTGTCAAGGTGAATGGGAAGCCGCTCACGGATGTTCCCAAACCGGATTCGTATGTGGAAATTTCGCGAAAGTGGAAGAAGGGCGACACCGTCGAACTGGTTCTGCCGAAAACGCTTCGCACAGAGCCGCTGCCCGACAATCCCCACCGCTTTGCCCTGATGTGGGGACCCTTAGTGCTGGCCGGCGATCTCGGTCCCGAACTAACCGAGCGACGCTTGCGACGCAATGCCGCCGAGGGTAACTCCGCGCCAGTGCTGGTGGCTTCCGCGCAATCCGTCAACGATTTCGTGAAGCCCGTTCCGGGCAAGCCAGGGACGTTCGTCACGTCACACGTTGACTTGACCCCGGACATCACTCTGGTTCCGTTCTACCAGTTGCCCCGGCGCAGGTACGAAATCTATTGGGACATGTACACGCCCGACGAGTGGAAAAAAATATCCGAAACCGTTGCCGCCGCGCAGGAAAAGCAAAAGAAGCTGGAAGCCGCCACCGTGGCCTTTGCCCAGCCCGGCCAAATGCAAACCGAACGCGATTACAACGAGCAGGGCGAGGACACTTCCCCGGTGCAACTTGAAGAACGTTATGGACGCCGCGGCACGAAATGGTTCTCCTTCGACCTGCCGGTCGAATCCGGCCACCCGATGAGCGTACTCGTCACCTTCAGCAACGATGCCCGCCGTTCCGGTTCCTTTGATGTTCTAGTGGAAGGCCAAAAATTAGGAACGCAGACCACCGAACACCGCAGTCCCGAGCAGGACATCCACTTTTTCGATGTCGAGTACCCTGTTCCTGCTGAACTCGTGGCAGGCAAACAGAAAGTCACCGTGCGATTCGAAGCTGCTCCGGGAAGCGACATCCCCGGCGTGTTCGGTATCCGCATGATCCGCGCGGACGCGCCGCGCTGATTCTGAAGGCTGGCGAATCATCCCTGAAGTTACGCGCCCGTCGGTGCTGCTATCCCATCTCCACCGAGACACTCGTTAACCACGAGCCCGAGATGATCTTGCCTCTCATCCACCACCACAAACACCAGGCGTCCAGTTAGAATACCCTGGGATTTACAGGACAACCCATGCCTAGTAAACGAGCCGAGACTATGGACCTGGAGGCCGTCGCCAAACGGGCTGGCGTCTCCGCTTCCACCGTGTCACGGGTTCTCAACAATCTCGATGTCGTGAAAAGCTCCACCCGCATCCGCGTCATGCGTGCCGCCGCCGAGCTCAACTACCATCCCAACCTTCATGCACGTTCTCTCGCACGCGGCAAGAGCCGTCTTCTGGGTATCATCGTTTCCAATCTCGAGAACCCCTTTTTCCTGGACATTTATCGCACGCTCGAGTCTGACGCCCGCTCGCAAGGCTACGAAGTCGTCCTTGCAAACACGGACTACCAAAGCGAACAGCTCGTTGCCAGCGTGCAGCTCATGATCGGATTGCGCGTCGCGGGACTCGCCGCCATTGTCTCCGAAATGGAAGAGCGCCTGATTCAAACGCTGGCCGACAGCCGCATTCCGGTTACTTTCTATGACGTTGGAACGCCACAAAAGAACATTACCAATATCCGCGTGGATTACCGCAAGGGCATCAGAAAAACCGTCAGTTATTTGAACTCGCTGGGACACCGTCGCATGGCCTTTATCGGCCATCATTCGACACTTGGCCCCATCGGCGAACGCCGCAAAGCCTTCCTCGAGTCTGTCAGTCGTTGCTCGCCGAGCGGCGAAGCCAAAATTTTCGCCGGTCCAGACGGCCTGGAAGGCGGCCGGCAGGCTGCGCGAGATCTGTTCGATTCTGGTTTTCATCCGACGGCTGTGCTTTGTGTGAACGACTTCATGGCTGTGGGCGTGATGCGGGAACTCCGCGACCGTGGTCTGCAAGTCCCGAAAGATATTTCCGTCACCGGCTTCGACAATATTCGTCTGGCCGAGTTTTGTTCTCCTGCCCTCACAACGGTACACATTCCGCGCGACCGCATCGGCCACATTATTTTTGAAACCATCATCGGCGGCGAGAAAAACGATCGCGCCACGGGACGCGAGATTGTGATCGATCCCGAACTGGTCGTCCGCGAAACCACTGGCGTAGCCAGCAAAGGCTAGGCGTCGCAGGCGCAGTCGAAGCCCGCCCCTCCTAACAAACCATCTTTAGCTTTCCCCGTTCTGTCGATTGGCTCGTGAGGTTGCATCCTGCGAGGGCAGAACCCTCGGGCTTCCGCTGGCGTCTGCTCCAAAGCTCGCATGAACTGGAGCAGCTCCAATGGCCTGCAAGCGCTTGCATGAATTGGACTTGGCAGGCTCATGGGCCACAGCCCTGGATTGAGCGCGCCTAGGACCTCAAGATCGAGGGCCCGACCCGCATCCGACCCACCCCCAGCCGTGCCAGCGGCACAAGCCGAACCTAGCCCGATTGCCGTGTGGGCCTCTTTGGACGTGCATTCCGCCGCACCTCACTGCGCACCTGGGGAGGGTAGATAACGATACGAGTGCCCTCGGGCCGATGAAAGCGTTTGCAGATAATCCTTGACATCTCCAAAATCCGAAGTTATAAAACCGCATATTGCATATTGTATCCCGGAGCTCGCTCCGGTTTACTTTTCGCCTCGCGGTGCTTAGGGGGAAGCTACGATGTCCAAGAAGATTTTTGTTCTACCTTCATTTCTCGCCATTTTTGGTGTGGTTCTCTTCGCTCTCGCATTGACGCCTGAGGCTTCCGCTCAGATGGGGTCACAAGGTACCGTCAACGTGGTCGTCTCAGATCCGAGTGGCGCAGTTGTCCAGGGGGCGCAGCTCTCCCTGCTGGACCTTGCAACAAATAGCATTCGCAATGGCGAGACCCAACAGACTGGCAGTTATACATTTGCGGCTCTACCGATCGGAACTTATCGACTAACTGTCACGAAAGCTGGCTTTCAAACAGAGGTGATTGATTCCGTCGTGATTCAAGGCGGTCGGGTGACCGATGCGAAGCTCACTCTCAAAGTTGGTGTTGCGGTCGAGAAAGTGGTTGTGACCGATACCAACTCGCCGCTCATGGAGACGAGCTCGAACGCCATCGCCACGACCTTGGATATGCAACAGATCGAAGACCTGCCCGTCCAGGGTCGCGATATTAGCGCTTTAGCATTCCTGACCCCCGGATTCAGCGGAACACCCGGTAATGGGACTTGGAATGGGTTGCCCATGATCGCCCAAGGCAACAGCATAGACGGTGTAATGTCTTCCACGAGCCGCATGAAATTCTCGGGCAACACGCAGCCGGGGCTGGAAGCTCGCCTTGAAGACTTGGATGAAATGACTGTCCAGACCGGCCAGTCTGATCTGAATCAAGGGATGGGAACGGCTTCCATGGGAGTCAACTTTGTAACCCGCCGCGGAACGAACGATTTTCACGGCCGCGTGTTCGAGGATTTCCGCAACACTGCTCTGAACGCCAACAGTTGGTACAACAATGCGGTTGGGCTTCCTAGGAATCCGATCATCTTGAACGATTTTGGCGGCAGCGCTGGCGGGCACATTATCAAAGACAAGCTTTTCTATTTCGTCTCCTTTGCCATGGCCAAGCAACCCGGCGGATTTACCGTGACTAATGTTCCGGTTCTAACGCCGACAGCTATGAGTGGAATCCTCACGCAGCCCTCGAACAACGCTCAAGTGAATATTCTTACCCAAGTGGCGCAGCCCCATGGTTTGCCTTATGTGATCAACTCACAGATTGCGGCGGAGGAGGCTCTGATCGCCAAGGCCATCGCGAGCGGAGGCGTTGCTGTTACCGCAAACGGTGACCCCAATCTCGAAGATCTCAGTTGGCAGGTGCACTCGCCAACCACTCGCTACTATCCCGCCTTCCGCGTGGACTACGATGTTTCGAGCAAGGTCCGGCTGGATTTTTCCTTTGAGAATACGAGGATTAGCCAGCCTAACGGCGTGGCTCCTCCACTGCCTGGTCCCGATTTTGCCAATCAGGCCGCTTCCAATAAATCCAACAACTACATCACCTCGCTTGGCGTAAATTGGACCATCACTCCAAATCTCATCAATCAATTCCGCGGCGGCTACTACTACAACGCCTTTTGGTACACTTTTGGTGCTAAATCACTCTGGGATACGCAGCCCCAGGTGAGTTGGGCCATCGGAAACTCCGGCCAGTCCTTCAATCTCCCCACTTCCACCTACTACCCCATCGTAAACGCGATTGACAACGCCGCTTGGGTTCACGGTCGGCACACGTTAACCTTCGGTTTCGACTTTTATCGCGAACAGGATCATTACTGGAACCCTCCAGATGGCATTCCAAACATCGCCTTGGGGCTCGCGACTGGCGACCCTGCCCAAAGCACCTTCGCGGGCGCTTTCGGGTCTCAGGACCGTGCGGACGCGGAGAATTTGTACGCCACGCTCATCGGCAGAATCTCCTCAGTTACTCCAATTGGCAGCGGTTTCCCTTACGACGCCAAGACCGGTCAGTACGCAACCGTTCCCGGTTCGGCTTATAACCTGGACGAACTCCAAAAGGGCTGGGGGCTCTACGCTCAGGACTCCTTCCGGTTCACTCCGCATCTTACCGTGAACTACGGACTGCGCTGGGACTTCACCGGAGACGATCACGATCTCACGAGCGCCTATCATGGCGCATCCATTTCCGCCATATACGGTCCTTCGGGCATCGGTAACGTCTTCAAGCCCGGGACGCTCACCGGAGATATGAATCCTGCCTATGTTGCCAGCAGCCACCAATACTCTCCTTGGAATGTCAGTCCCCAACCGACCATCGGCTTGGCGTGGAATCCTACTTATTCCGAGGGTCTCCTTGCGAAGCTATTCGGTGGAAGCAGCACCGTGATTCGTGCCGGTTTCGACATTAAACGGTTCACCGAACCCTATCAGTACTTCTGGAATAATGCCTCGAACCATGGTTTGGCGTTTTTCCAGTATTTTTCGCTTGAGCCTGCCAATGGGGGGACTGGCACTTTTTCGCCTGGGACTCTGGCGCTGGGCGACACGCTGCCAGCTTACCAGAAATCGCCGACGGCCTATGCCAATAGCATCCCGGAATCGACCTACACTTGGAACTATTACTGGGGTGCTTCCGGCTTTGATCAGCACATAAATCAGCCTTACGTTCAGGAGTGGAATCTTGGCATCCAGAGAGAGATCGGACGAAACAATGTCTTCGAGATCCGCTACGTGGGGCATCACAGTGTTCATCAGTGGATCCAAACGGACCCGAACGAGGTCAATATCTTTGAAAATGGTTTCCTGAAGCAGTTTCAGGCTGCACAGAAGAACCTATCTGCTTTCCAAGCGGCGAATCCCGGTTGCGGAACCACCGGGCACCCCGCTTGCAGTTTTCAAAACATGGGCCTGCCCGGGCAAGTCGCCCTGCCCATTTTTGACGCCGCGTTTGCTTGTCCACCTGGCAGTTCCGGATGCACTCCTGGAGCCGACTATACCAATTCCTCCTTCACCAATGACCTGGTCCAGGGAGCCGCAGGAGCTCTCGCGACGCAGTTGGCCTATCCTTTCGGTAATGTCCCCTATATCTGCAATTTAGTAGGCTCTTCTCTCTCGCCCTGCGCTACCCAGTATGGATACAGTTCTCCCGGAGCTTATCCGCTGAACTTTTTCCAGGCCAACCCCTTAGGCGCTTCCTTTCCCGGCGTAGCCCAGAGTTATATGTCTGCGGGCGGATATGGTACCTATCACGCTCTTCAGATCGACTTCCGGCAAAAGCAGTGGCACGGTATGCAGTTCGATGTGAATTATACCTACAGCCACACCCTCGGTCTCCAGCCCGACACGCAGTGGCTCGGAACGGTGACCGAGTTCAGTATTCGAGACCTGAGAAACAGCTACGGGCCCACCACCTTTGACCTTCGTCACGCTATCCATGCTAGCGGAACCTTCGATCTTCCGTTCGGCAACGGCAAAGCATTCCTGAATCGTACCGGGGCGGTCGACAAAATTGTCGGCGGTTGGACCATTGGTGCCATCGTTACCTACCAAACGGGTTTGCCCTTCCAGATCTTCGGCGGCTACGGCACTTTCAACGATTATGGCGATGGCGGCTTTACTCTGAATGGAATCACCAAGTCTCAGTTACAGAACGCTGTCGGCGTCTACACGCCCCAGTGCCCGTCGGGTCAAACCTGCGGATACGTTGACATCATCAACCCTAAGCTCCTGACCTCTGTTTCCACAGCCACCTGTAACAGCCATTTGGTGGGCGTCTGCCAGAACATCACGCCCGGGACCCTCGGCGTAAACCCCTGGCTCTACGGGCCGCACGTCTGGAATGACGACACCTCGCTGACGAAGTTGATACCAGTTGGAGAAAGGTTCCGCGTCAGTCTGCAGGCCGAATTCCTGAATCTGTTCAACCATCCTAATTTCACGCTCCCCGGTCAGCCGCCGTTTTATTTTGGCAGCAACAACGCGACGTCCGCGAGCTTTGGCCAAGCGGGCCTTCTTAACTTCACAAACGTCCCTACCAACAACAACAACAGCGCACGCGTTATCGAGTTGCGCGCCAACATTTCGTTCTAACAGGTCGATAGCCCCTTTGTCGTAAGGCGGAGGCATTCACCAGCATCTGGGACCCCCACACCCCGGGGTCGCGGTGCATGCCTCCTCCGGTTTCTTGCTGGCCAGTCTCGGGCAGCGCACGGATCGTCCCAGAGGATTGATGCTGCTTCGCGATGGCTTGAACCGATCTGGGCCGATGCTAGCAGCCTGAGCTGCTTTAGCCGCTCTACCATGGATTGGCCGGGAAAGTATGCGCGCCTGCCGTTCCACGCGCGGAATTGGATTCAATTATTGAAGTGATATCAATTTTTCTATTGACAAATTGTGTCACTTCGCGGTACAATGTTTTATGAGTTTCGGTTCGCCAACGTGCTCCTCTCTGCTTGCCGTCCCTTTTGCTCCGCCTCCCGCGATCCCTACCGCATGGGCCACGTCCGATTCTGTTACTCCTAAGTCCTTTGTAATCAGCGCTTCCCGGGCCGCTCGTAAACGTTGCAAACAAAAGACTTACGCGTCCTGTAAGTCCTTTATCAGCAACGCTTACAAAAAAACAGCGGGGTGCCTCACGCTTCCTCATTCTGATCCCTTCTTCTGCCCGGACTCCGCCTCTGGCATGTCAATCCCGCCCCGGCGTGATACCTTCTTCCTTAGCTGTCCGCCTTGGACTCACTTCCGATGAATAGTCTCTGCTACCAATTCCTTACGTCCTGTGCAGGCGGGTTCCTCCTCGCCTCGGCGGCTGTTGCGCAAGGGCCTGCGACTGCGACCGCCGTTGCCTCCGCTCCCGCCGTCGAGCAAGCCATCGACCTGGCCGCAAAAGGCCGCTGCCACGAGGCTCTGCCCCAGTTGAAAAAATCCTTGTCCCGAATCGCCGCCAAAGATCTCAAGTACCGCGCCGCGATGGCTACCGCGAAATGCGCCATGAGCCTGGATCAAACAGAGTCCGCCCTGCAGGCCCTCCTCCTGCTGAATCGCGATTTCCCGAACGATCCTGAAGTCCTGTACATCACCACGCACTATTACTCGCAGTTGGCCTCACGCGCCTCCCAGCAACTCGCTTCCACTGCCCCCTCGTCCTCTCAGGCCCACGAACTCCAAGCCGAAGCCCTGGAATCGCGAGGCAAATGGGATGAAGCCGCCGCCGAGTACAACGGCATCCTTGCGCAAAATCCCAATGTCCCCGGAATTCACTATCGCCTTGGACGCGTCGCCCTCGCCAAGTCGGATACGCCGGCCGGTGGCGAGGAAGCAAAAAAAGAGTTCGAGGCTGAACTCAAACTCGATCCAACCAATGCCGCCTCCGAGTTTTGGCTGGGGGAAATCGCTCGCCGTTCCGGCCAATGGGACGAGGCCACTCCGCATTTTACAAGGGCCGCCCAACTCGATCCCGGATTCGCGGAAGCCTATCTCGCTCTCGGCATGACGCTCAACTCCGCTCAGAAATTCCCCGAAGCCGTAGCTCCCCTTCAAAGCTACGTCAAAATGGTTCCCGAAGATCCTGCCGGTCACTATCAGCTCGCCATCGCCTACGCCCGTACGGATCGCAAAGAGGACGCCGAACGCGAAATGGGCATCCAGCGCCGGCTCACCGAGAAAAATTCCAGCGCCAAGGCCGCGCCCAATGGCTCTGTGCCCCAACAGTGAGAACTTGAGCACGGAGAGCCCACTCCCTTGAGCGAGAACATCTCCAGGCGGCGCGTTCTCCAGCTTCTGGCAGGTTCGGGATTTTGCACCGTAGGCGTACCGCTCTTGCCATCTGACATCGTCGCACCTCGTGCGGCTATCCAACCTGCCTTTGAAGAAATTCCCCCGGCGCAGAGCGGCATCTCGTGGACTCACGTCGCCGGCCAATCCCCGGACATGTACTTGCCGGAGACAGTCGGACCCGGCTGCGCCTTCCTGGATTACGACAACGATGGCTGGATGGACATCTACCTGGTGAACAGTGGCCCGTGCGATTTCTACACTCCGCCTCGCCCGCTGCGCAACGCACTGTACCACAACAACCGAGACGGCACGTTCACCGATGTCACGGAGAAAGCGGGCGTACCCGGCAGCGCCTATGGTATGGGGGTAGCCGTTGGCGACTATAATGCGGACGGCTTCCCCGACCTTTTCGTCACGCAATATCCGCGCAGCATTCTCTATCGCAACAATGGAGACGGCACATTCACCGACGTGACGGAAAAAGCCGGAGTGGCCTGCCCCGGTTGGGCCACCAGCGCCGTGTGGTTCGATTATGACAATGACGGCCGGCAGGATCTGTTTGTTTGCCGCTTTGTGGATTTTTCCAAGTCGAAGAATATTTTTTGCGGCTACGGTCCCTCCAACCAGCGCTGGTATTGCAAACCCAGCGTCTACAAGACGCCCATGCCGTGCTGGCTCTTCCACAACAACGGCGATGGCACCTTCACCGATGTCAGCAGGGAATCGGGTATTGCGAAGTCGCTGGCAAAAGGATGGGGAGTGGTGGCCGCGGACATCAACAACGATGGCTGGATGGATCTCTTCGTGGGCAACGACACCGTTCCCAATTTTCTGTTCGCCAATCGAGGCAAAGGCCGCTTCGAGGAAATTGGCGGCCTCGCTGGCGTTGCGTACAGTAACTTCGGCCTCGCGCGTTCCGGAATGGGCGTGGACGCCGCCGACTACGATCAGGACGGATGGATCGATCTTGCCGTCACCAACGTCGATCACGAATCTTCTTCGCTTTATCACAACAGCAAAGACGAATCTTTCACCGATGTCGCCCTGAAAACGGGCATCGCGTCCAGCACGAGGCTGCTCAGCGGATGGGGCGTCAAATTTTTCGATTTTGACAACGATGGGAATCTCGATCTTCTAATGTGCAATGGGCATCCCGACACGATGGTGGAGCAGCGTTTGCAGGAAGTGAGTTACAAAGAGCCGATGCTGCTGTTTCGCAACACGGGCGACGGCTTCGAGAACGTCAGCGGACAAAGCGGCTCGATTTTTTCGCGCAATCTTGCGGCACGAGGGCTGGCGCTTGGCGATTTTGACAACGATGGCGCCGTCGATGTGTTGGTTGCTGCGAATGATGGGGCGCCCGTTCTGCTGCGCAATCGTTTGGCCGGACAGAATCACTGGCTTGGCGTGAGGTTGATCGGCAAGACCGCCAACATGGACGCCATCGGCGCGAAGCTAACCTACCAAGCCGGTGAATTGCGCCGCCATGTTTTCAAAGTGGGCGGCGGCAGCTATCTCTCCGCGCACGACCCGCGCGTCGTTCTTGGTCTGGGCGCGAATACCAAGTTGGATTGGCTCGAAGTAAAGTGGCCGAACCCCAGCGGCCGCACCGAGCGTTTCACGGGGCTGCCCGTGGATCGTTACATTACAATCGTGGAAGGCCAGGGCGCCTGGAAGTAGGAGAGTGTCATGCGGCGGCCGATTTTTTTCGTGACGATTGATTCTCTGGCGCTCTTGTTGATTGCGGCAGCGGCTTGCTCGCCGGGCTTCGCTGCGCAGAATCCTTTCAGTGGTTCGGTGCCCCAAACCAGCGCCTCGGATCAGCTCGCCCAATCCTTCGATTCGCATAAAGCAGAGGAGGAGCTTCGCTCCGGAATAAGCCTTACGGAGCGCGGGCAGTTTTCCGAAGCGATTCCACATTTCCGGGCGGCCAAAGGGCGCGTTGCAGACGAGTACGCTGTCGAATTCAACCTTGCTCTTTGTTACGTCGGAACTTCGCAGTTTCAGCAGGCGATCCATATTCTCACCGCGCTTCGCCAAAGCAGGCCGGCGGACGCCAACGTCGAAAATCTTCTCGCCCAGGCCTACGTAGGCGACGGCCAGACCGAGCAAGCCATGAAGGCTCTGCAACGGGCGGCGAGTCTGTCTCCCAAGAACGAAAAGCTTTACGTGTTCGTTGCCGATGCGTGTGCGGACCACCGCGACTATGAGCTGGGGCTGCGCGTCATCGCTCTCGCTCTGCACAATCTGCCCGATTCCGCGCGGCTTCACTATCAGCGCGGATATTTTTTGGCCATGCTCGATCGATTGGACGACGCCAAGCCCGAATTTGCGCTTGCCGCATCGCTTGCTCCGCGCAGCGAAGTCGCTTTTCTCGCAGCGGCACAACAAGCTTATTTCGCGGGCAACATGGCGGAGACAATTCGCGCGGCGCGCGCGGGAATCCAGCAAGGGTACGACAACTATCTGCTGCTGACGATTCTCGGCGACGCGCTCGTGCGTTCCGGTGCGACTCCGGGTAAACCGGAGTTCGAGGAAGCTCGCGCGGCCTTGGAGAAAGCGGTAGCGCAGCGTCCTGGGAATGTCATGGCGCAGATTGCGCTCGGCAACATTCTGGAGATGGATAATCAGCCCGCGGCGGCGGCGGAACACTTCGAAAAAGCGCGTCAACTCGATCCGCGCAACCCATCTGTGTATTCGCATCTCGCTGTCGCCTACCGGAAGCTCGGCAGACCGCAGCAGGCGGCAGCCATGCTCGCTGCATTGGCCCAGCTAAACGCCGAGCAAGCCGCAAAAATTAATTCGGCACCTGGCGAACGCAAACCAATTCCTGGCAGCACAGCCAGCGTCGATCACTTGCGGCCCTGATTGTCAGGAACGGCAGCGACACGTTCTCTGAAAGACTTATTTCCATTTGATGGGTGGGAACGGCCGCGAAACCAAACCTTCGCCTTCTTTCACGGAAATAATCTGATCCGCTTTTACGTTGCTCAACTTTGTGACCGCTCCGCTAGGCCAAGTTATTTCGAGAGTGTCGATCTTCTCGCGCTGGCCCAAACCGAAATGGAGACGTGGATCCTGCGCCGACTGGTAGCTCATGCCGCCCTTGCGCTGGTCATAGAGAACCAGATCGCCCGCGGCGAGCTTCACACGCGCGCCGACTCCATCACGATTCGATTTTGTCCCAATCAGAAAAATCTCCAGCCAGTGATTGGCGTTTCCGCCGTCGTTGCGCAGAAGCTGCGGCGTTTGCCCATTGTTGCTCACAAGAATGTCCAGGTCGCCGTCGTTGTCAAAATCTGCTACCGCCGCACCGCGGCTGACGCGCGGAACGAGAAGGTCCGGCCCGAGCTGGTCGCTCACGTTTTCGAAAACGCCGCCTACGTTGCGAAACATCAGTTTCGGTTCGGCATATTTGGTGTCCGCGTGGTAGCGCTCGATATTGTCGAGCACATGTCCGTTGGCCATGAACAAATCGCCGGCGCCGTCGTTGTCATAGTCCATGAAGCGTGTGCCGAAGCCGCTCAAGTGAAACGTGGAGTAGGAAAGTTTCGAGCGGAAGGTGGCGTCTTCGAAGATGCCGCCGCCGAGATTCTGGTAGAAGCGAGCTAATTGCTGGTCCAGGTGAGTCACAATCAAATCCATTCTGCCGTCTCCGATCGTGTCTGCGGAGCGTCCACTCCCATAACCGGTACTTCGAACTGCCCGTCAATGCCAACGGCCACTCCGGCGGCGTATCCGACTTGGCTAAAAGTGCCGTCGCGATTGTTGTGGAACAGAAAATTGGGCATCTGGTCGTTGGTGATGAAAATGTCCTGCCAGCCGTCGTTGTCGTAGTCGAAGGTGACTACGCCCAATCCATTTCCGGGTTTGAGGCCGACGCCGGAGCGTTTGCTCACGTCGGTGAACGTACCGTCCCCGTTGTTGTGATACAGAGTGGGCGTTTGACCATGATAGACGTCGGGATGACAGTAGCTCCTCATTCCGGGCCCTTTGTCGCCGCACCAGTAGTTTTTCTCCGGCGACCAATCCACATAGTTGGCG
>CAWKOM010000016.1:0-652537 GCA_963851235.1 uncultured Acidobacteriota bacterium | reverse complement strand
GTGGGTGGGGTCGCCTCTTTCGAGCGCCAGATTTTCGATTTTCCGCCAAGCCTTCGCACTGTACAGTCCGAATTTCGAGTTTCCAGTTTCCATCCCCACATTTCGAGTTTCGATTTTCGCCTTTCAGTTGCCGCTCGGGTCAACCCGGCGTCATCTCTTTCTCCCTGTGCGTTCTTCACAGATCACGGTACAGGGAACACACGCCACATTTCCTCCGCCCACTAACCACTCACCACTAGCCACTATCCCCTTTGGATTGCGCACTTCCCCAAAATCCACCTCTAACCCCTGTAGAATGCGCAGTTTCAAAACACAACACTTAAAGCCCTTTAGAATGTGCAATTCCGAAAAAACCGGGGTGGGTGTGGGCGCCGCGCAACCTCGTCGGGCAATGTGTCTCTCTTCCTTCAACTTTGAACATTCAACTTTCGACTCTCACCTGGAGGGCGGGTCCTTCTCTTGCCACAGCAATCGCGGTTCGGAATTAGTGAGGAGCGGTATTCGAGGAGGGAACTGCGTCCACGCCGAAATCCCACACGAACAGATTCAGTCCATCTTGCAGGATTTCCGCAATGGCATATTCGCCGGGTGGCAGCGGCGCGCTGAGCGTAAACCTGTAAACGTCCGGCGCCACTTCCCAGCGTTGAATCACAATGTCATCTCGGTTTTCCGAGATCTCCTGTCCGAACATGCTTCGGATGGACGCCAGCAAGCGCTTGTTTCCCTTCACTTTCGCGCGCACCAAGGTCACATCCGGTCCATCTACGCCCTGCCGGCCGCTTCGCCACACCGCGGAATCATCATTCGGGCCAGGAGCCGGCTCGCGCAAATAAAACTCCGGCGCGCTGCTTGTGAGCCGCACGGCTGCTCTTGCCCCGGGGATTTCAATGTTTTTCTTGCTGGGAACAATCGGTATGGGCGAGAGAATCTGTTTCAACACCGTCTTTTTGTCCGTTTTCTCTTGCGAGCCGACTTGACTCAGCTTTTTCACGGCCTTTCCCTCGAGCGCAAACATGCCTTCACCCTCAGGCAAGAACACTCCCGGCGCCACCAGCAGGCTCGCGTCCACGTCCACGGGTGTTTCCGCTTTTGCCGCCGACTCTTGAATGTGAACCTTCTCCAACAGCGCCGCTGCGGTCTTGTCTTCCGCCGCTTCGGCCTTCTTGGTGGCGTCCCAGTCCACCAGCGCCGCAGGGATTACCTCCCACTGACCTCTTTCCACGCTGTAATAGCGCACCCGGTCGCCGTTCTGTTCATAGCTCCGGACAAGCTGGAAGCTCCCATCCTTCAACATCAGCTTCTTCCCGCGCGGAAGTCCGGTCAGCTCTTCCGGTGGAGTTGCTTGGGTGGCCGCTGGCTGCTTCGCGCTCGGCGCGGCCTCTTGCGGGGTGGGATCGTAGGCGGGAGCGCCCTGCCAGGCCGTCGTTCCCCAGCCCAGCATCGCCATTGGCAGGATCAAAGCGAGATGAGAACGCAAGTTCATGGCAGTTTCTGGCCTATAGGATGCCAGCGTGGAGAATGGGTTTGCCCTCAGCCGAGCATACCCCCGTGCCCGCGGCGTCGCAACTGCGCCAAAAAGCAAAAGGCCCTTTCCGGTGTTCAGGAAAGAGCCATTTTCGTGAAAGGCTTGTCTGTGCTCTTAGTGAGTGCAGCGCGGAAACAGCGTGACCAGCACCATCAAGTCCGACAGCGTGAACAGCCACTGGTCCGCTTGCTTGCCGGCCGCTTCCGCGGCGCGCGCGATGAAGCCCAAGTGGCGGCTTTTCGCGAAATTGCGGATGTGATCGACGCAAATCCCAGTCAGGCTGGCGATCTCCGCATCGGTAAAAATCTTTTGGCTCGATTTGACGGTTACCATGGCCTTGTCCCTTTAACTCTTTGCCGCATCGTGCTGCCTGCGCTCGCCTCTAATTTCTTTGATGCTTTATGCAGCGTACGCGATGCACCTTTCCATGAGCAATAGTCGTTCCGTTCTCTAAACAAAAAACGAAATGGCTAGTACTTTTGTTCCAACCTCCTGTGTAAAAAGACATTACATATTTTCCCGCGGCTGGTAGCTGCTCGGTACGAATCGTTTAGAAGTGGAAACGAGGGTGCAAAAATGTCTTACTTTTGCAATCTCTCTATGACTTTCGGTAGGCTTGCTGTAATTTCTCGCATCTGTTTTGTGTGTCGCACTTCATGTGCGCCGAGGAAACGCATCCATTCGTAGGTATTTAGCGTGCCGAGCGCCGGGTGTTTCCAGCAGTAATCTCGCAAGTTGCGGCCTCGGGTTTCTTCCAGGAAGGCCAGCGAACGCCCGCGCACTTCCCGCAGCTCCGCCAGCATTTGCTCTTTTCCGCGCAGCAGCTCCGGGGCCAGCGGTATAGGTGACTTGCGCCGGATCACGCGTAATTCGACCAGCATCATGGGTATGTGAATTCTCTTTAACATTCCAACGCGCTTCGGCGGCTTCTGCGTCACGCGACCCGCTTTCTCGATGACCGCGCGTTCGACCATTATCAAATGCGCAACCAGCTCTGCCGCCGACCATCTCCCCTCATTCGGCCTGGTATTCCATTCTTCCGCAGCCACGGCGTCCGCCGCGCACAAAAAGATCGATTGTGTTCTGGCCAGGTTGGAGATCAAGGGATCCAGCTCGGGAGCCACGGCTAGCTTTCACTCCCGCGCATCAGACGGCGCCGCCGCCAGCCTGCTCGAACGCGTGCGCCAGCCGGAGGACGTTGGCCTCACCGAAGGCGGGCCCGAAGATTTGCAGGCCCACCGGCAGTTTGCCGCCGATTTTTCCGCAAGGCACCGAAATGCCCGGGACGCCCGCCAGCGATCCCGTAACTGTATATATATCAGCAAGATACATCTGAAGCGGGTCGTTGGTACGCTCTCCCAGCTTGAATGCTGGCACCGGGGAAGTCGGCGTCACGATCACGTCCACCTTTGAAAAGGCGTCTCGAAAATCCTGAGCAATTAGCGCGCGAACTTTCTGGCCTTTCAGGTAGTACGCATCGTAATACCCAGCTGACAGGACATAGGTTCCGAGCACAATCCGCCGCTTGACCTCGGCGCCGAAACCGGCGCCGCGCGTCTTGCGGTACATGGCCAGCAGGGAATCGTCTTCGACCCGCAGGCCGTACCTCACGCCGTCGTATCGCGCCAGGTTCGAACTGGCCTCGGCTGTCGCAATGATGTAATAGACAGCGATCGCGTAATCGGTGTGGGGCATGTGGATTTCGCGCAGTTCGCAACCGAGTTTCTTCAAGACCTCGATTCCCGCCTCGATCTTTTTGCGGACCCCATCGTCCATCCCGGCGCCAAAATATTCCTTAGGGATGCCGATGCGTAGGCCTTTGACCGGCTTTTCCATCGCGGCGCGATAATCGGGCACGGGGGCCGTCGTGGAAGTCGAGTCGTTGGCGTCCCGCCCGGCGATAACTTGCAGAATCGATGCCACATCGCGAGCGTTTGTCGCGAACGGGCCGATGCGATCCAGGGATGAAGCGAAGGCAATAAGTCCGTAGCGAGAAACGCGTCCGTAACTTCCCATCATGGCGGGGATTCCGCAGAACGAACCTGGTTGCCGGATCGAGCCGCCCGTGTCCGTACCCAGCGATGCGACGGCAAGGCCGGCCGCAACGGCAGCGGCGGATCCGCCGCTGGAGCCGCCTGGGACGCGGTCTGGCGCTTCCGGATTTCGGACGGGCCCATAGGCGGAGTTCTCATTCGAACTGCCCATGGCAAATTCGTCGCAATTGGTCTTTCCGAGGATGACCGCACCAGCAGCTTCCAGCCGCTCTACGGCTGTTGCGTCGTAGGGCGGAATGTAATTCTCGAGAATTTTTGAGCCGCAGGTCGTTCGAACGCCACGCGTGCTGATTACATCTTTAATTGCTATGGGAACGCCGGCTAATGCGGGAAGCGGTTTGCCTGAGGCGACGATAGCGTCCATGCGGCCGGCTTGCGCGTAGGCGCGCTCTTCGCTTAGCGTCAAGTACGCGTTCAGCTCCGGATTGCGTTCGGCAATCCGTTGGTAGAACTCTCTTGCGAGTTCGCGCGCCGAAATCTTTTTTGCGGCTAGCGCTTCTCTTACGGCATCAATCGTCCAATTTGTCGTCACATTGTGTCCTGTGGGACAAGCATTTTTGACTTTCTTTTTTGCGTTTCCGGCATTTGAAACCGAACCGGACAGACAAGAGTGTCTGTCCTACTCATCGCTCAATGACCTTTGGCACTCGAAAATACGGCGGCTCCGGATCCGGTGCTTGCTTCAGAATTTCTGCGGCTACGTTGCAGGGGACTACCACGTCTTCGCGGAGGGTCGCGTCGGCGGTCTGGTCATCGGCTAGTACTTGGGCCATCGGCTGGACGTTGGCAGTATCCAGGGCGTTCAACTTCCCGATGTATTCGAGGATTTCGTCGATTTGCGCGCGATAGGTTTCCAGTTCGGCTTCGCTCAAATCCAGATAGGCCAGCTCGGCCACTCGTTCGACATCTTCGCGGCTAATTTTCACGGTGATTTTCCGCCTTGACTCGGTTCGAAACGCAACAAAATTCTAGCATATCCCCACAGCGCGTCAGGCCTGGCAAAGGATGGCTCCGGGTCAACCGTTTTTCCCGTGAAAGCCCGTCGGGTTCCCACTTTACGAGTTCCACGGCATCGCCATGGGCGCACGCTGGGCGCATCAATTGCTGGAGGACCGGCAGGCTTATCCACGCGCCGGAATGATTGTGTTGAGGAGGTTGCGGAACTATGCGACTCCGCAAGCGCAGCGCTTACCATAGTTCGCGAATCGGATCGCTTGATTTCACTGGCTGACTTGCCCTGATTTCAGGAGCCATCCAGAATGCCAATGCTGCGGTTAGGCCTTCAGAACTGTTTGTACGTAAGCAGGCTTCAGAGGAAGCCGCCGCAAGACTTTTCCGGTTGCGTCGTGGAGAGCCGCCGCGATCGCTGGGGCAGCGAGCGCGTTCGCCGCTTCCGAACCTCCGCCGTAGCTGCCGACCTTCGGATTATGGAGTAGCACGACTTTAATTTCAGGAATGTCCGACATTTTCAGAATGGGGTAGGTGTACCAGTCGCGAGAGACGATGCCACTCTCATCGAATATGGCCTCTTCAAGAAGCGCCTGGCTGATTCCCATTACAGCGCCGCCTTCGGCCTGGCGTTTCAATTGGGTCGGGTTCATGACGATGCCGGGGTCTACCGCGATGGTGTACTTCTCGACGGCGATGACACCTGTGCTGGGAGTGACGGCAATTTCGCAAACGCAGGCCCAATAGGTGCCCGAGCGAAACATGAGGGAAACGCCGCGACCGCGCACGGGCTTTGATCCCGTAGAGAGGGCGTTGGGGCGGGGAGAAGGACGCGTGTCCCAGCCGGAAGCATCGCGGACCGCATTAAGCACACCGACTACGCGCTCTTCTGTCGCGTGGTCGATGCGAAATTGGATGGCATCGGCGCCAGCGAGAGCGGCGGCCTCGCTGATGGCAAGTTCGCGAGGATAGTTCTGCTGAAACTGCCCAGGCGTGCGCATGCTGTGATCGCGGATGCCGACGGCAAGCGGCGAAGCTTTTTGGCCGACCTGGAACGTGCCGTGGCCGCGTTCAGCGACATTGGAAACGGCAGTGTAGAGCCAGGGGTCGGAAAGGCCGTTGACCGTGGAAGTCACTGATTTGGACTCGACCTGGGGAGCTGGCATGGTGGGCAGCCCGGCAATGACCGCGCCAATGGGGCGATCATCCTGCATGGCAGGCATGTAGTGGTCGATTTGATAGGCCGCGAGCTTGCCCTTTTCGTCGATGGCAAGCTCAACGTCGGAAAAGGCAGCGGAGGATTGCGTGGACCACTGCAAATCTTCGGCGCGCATCCACTGGACGCGGACGGGTTTGCCAACCGCCTGGGACAAAATCACCGCTTCGTCTTCCGCGCCTGCGTTTCCGCCATTTGATCTGCCGTAATGGCCGGGTCCGGCATAAGTGTGCACGATCACGTGATCGGGCGTGGTCCCGAGCATCATGGCGATTTCGCCTCGCAGCGCCTGGGGATTCTGGTTGTGCGTGTGAAGGTGCACGGTGCCATCAGGCTTGACGTCAGCAACGGCCATCGTGGGTCCGATGGGTGCGTGCTTCATGTAAGAGAATTGATAGGTGGCGGAAAGCTTTTTATGAGGAGAGGAAAGTATGGGAGCGACATCGCCCTTGGCAGCATTGCTTTTCGTGACGGGCGCGGTGGTCCAGTCCGCTTCTTTTCTGAGGTAGTCGTAGAGCTTTGCGCTGCCGGGGAGGCCCTTCCAGTCTGTCCACTTCGTGCCGCCGGCAACCTGCTGGGACGCCTGGATGGCTTCCCACTCCGTGGGTGCGACGACTCCGACGAGATTACCCTTTACGATGACCTGAGAATTGGGGAATTTTGTTTTGTCCAGTTTACCGACGGACACAAGAGTCGAGCCGAGTGTTTTCGGATGCACCATGCGCGCGTGCAGCATGCCCGGAAGGCGGACATCGGTGGCCCAAGTTTCTTTCGCGGTCACCTTGGGATGAATAACAGAATTAGGCAAGGATTTGCCGATGACGGTGTACTCGCTGACGGGCTTCATCGGCGGGTTCCCTTCGACTCGCAAACCAAAAATGCTGGTGAGGTCTCCGCTGACAGGGATCGTTAGCTTCAACTGCTGGTCTTTGACGAGGTCGCCGTAGGAAATGGATTTGCCGTCGCCGGAGACGACGCCATCCTTCGCGGAAAGCTTGTCTTTGGGAACGCCGAGGCGTTCCGAGGCGAGATCGAGCACAGCCTGATAGGTATAGGCTGCCGCCTTGCGGATATTTGGCGTTCCACGGCCGAGGAAGTCGAACGCGCCGCTGCCGTCGGGCGTGCGGTCGGTGTCTCCGGCAACGACAGTTGTGATTGCTTCGAAGGGTACGCTCAACTCGTCGGCCACAATCTGGCGGTAGGCGGTAAAGGTTGTGCCCTGGCCGAAGTCGCTTTTCCCGGTGCGGATAAGTACGGTGTTGTCTGGGTGAATCTCAATCCAGGAAGTGGGAAGAGTGGGATCCAGCGAGTTCATGAACGCAGCGGCTTTTGCGGAAGTGCTTTTCAGAAGCTCCGTGCCAACCAGGCTGACGCCCACGACAAGCGCGCCACCTGTTTTCACGAACTGGCGGCGCGAGAGCGTCGCTTGATAAGCATTTGCCGGTTTTTCGATGGTGATCGACATTACTTGCCTCCCTTCGCCATGATGACAGCGGCATGTTTTACGGCGTCGATGATGGCGGTATAGCTTCCGCACCGGCACAGATGAGGCGAGGGCCCGGAGTTGGTGAAAGCCTCTTTGATTTGCGCGAGGGTAGGATTCGAATTGCTTTCGAGAAGTCCGGTGGCAGTGATCATCATGCCGTTCTGGCAAAAACCGCAAAGAGGAGTTTGCTCTTCGATCCAAGCCTGCTGGACCGGGTGAAGCGTGTCTTTCGCTTCCTCTGCCGAAAGGCCTTTTTGCTTCGCCCACCTTGCAGGCAGACCTTCGAGCGTGGTGATTTCCTGGTTCGCGACGGTGGAGACGGGGGTGACGCAGGAACGCGTTTCCTTTCCATCGATCAGGACGGAACAGGCGCCGCACTGGGCGAGTCCGCAGCCGAACTGCGGGCCAGAGAGTTGGAGATCGTTGCGCAAAACATAGAGGAGCGGCGTGTCGTCAGGCGCCTGAATCTCACGCTGAATTCCATTCACGATAATCTTGACCATGGCCAACTCCTTTCAACGGCACATTCTGGATTCGATTCTACTCCCCAAAGCGTAGGAACAAGTACACCACCTCCGTTGCAGTCACGATTGCGCTCATTACATGCGGGCGATAACGGCAACGTCGAACTTGGAATAGTATTTCTTCACATCACCCGCTCCATACTTGGCACGGAATTTCTCGATGACAGACGACACCTGTGCGGCGTTATTGACAGGATGAACCTTTAATTCAGCCACCGCGCCGCCCGCTTTGATCTGAATCGAGGGTTTTTCCAGAACATTCTTGTACCACTGTGTGTCTGATCCGTGCACGGGCAACAGGTACAGCTTCTTGTCATCCGCGACGAACCAGATTGGGATGGAGATGGTACGTCCTGATTTTCTGCCGGTCACGCTGATGTTAATTTCGCGAGACCGGGATAGGCTGTCTTTTAAAGCATCTTTGCGCGGTTCCTTATTACTCATACAAATGTCCTTTACTTCCGGGCACTTGGTTCGGTTCGAAATTTCGTCTGGCGTAAGCCGCTCAGCGGCCAACCATTTTCTGCAGGTGCTCCGGATAGCGAGCACCCTCGACCGTGATTTTCGAGGCTGCGGCGTCGATTTCGCGCAAGTCGTCTGACGTGAGTTCGACGTTTACTCCTCCGAGGTTCTCTTCCAGGCGCGATACTTTGGTCGTGCCGGGAATCGGAACTATCCATGGCTTCTGCGCCAGCAGCCATGCCAGGGCGATCTGCGCCGGGGTGGCCTTCTTCTGTTCTGCAATTCTGCCCAACAGATCCACAACTGCTTGGTTTGCTTTACGCGCCTCGGGCGAAAAACGCGGCACGATGTTGCGGAAATCGGAAGTGTCGAACGTGGTCTTCTCGTCGATCTTCCCGGTAAGGAAACCTTTCCCCAGCGGACTGAATGGCACGAACCCAATTCCGAGCTCTTCGAGCATCGGGATCACTTCCGCTTCAGGTTCTCTCCACCACAACGAATATTCGCTTTGAAGCGCAGCCACAGGCTGAACGGCATGCGCGCGACGAATCGTCTTTGCGCCTGCTTCGGAAAGGCCGAAGTGCTTGACCTTACCTTGCTGGATCAGATCCTTTACCGCGCCCGCCACGTCTTCGATGGGTACGTTCGGATCAACTCGATGCTGATAAAACAGATCGATGACATCGGTTTTGAGGCGTTTCAGGGAGGCCTCGGCGACTTCCTTGATGTGTTCTGGCCGACTGTCCAGCCCGGCTTGTTTGCCGGTGTTGGGATCAAGTTTGAACCCGAACTTGGTGGCGATCACCACTTGTTTACGGAAGGGAGCGAGGGCTTCACCCACGAGCTCTTCGTTCGTGAAGGGGCCGTAGACCTCCGCAGTATCGAAGAAGGTGACGCCGCGTTCGACTGCCGCTCGAATCAGCGCGATCCCGTCCTTTATGTCCACGGCGGGCCCGAAGCCGAAGCTCAATCCCATGCAGCCCAGTCCAAGAGCCGAAACCTCCAAGTTGCTTTTTCCAAGTTTGCGCGTTTGCATTGTTTCTCCTTGCGAAGCGTTTCCGCCATCCCAAGACTAGAATCAAACGCCAGGCAAGCGGTAGCCCGATTCTTCCGATTTATTGCCTATTCCTCTTGTGATGCGAGAAAAGATTGGTGTCCCGAGAGACGAGCAGCTATCCTAGGAAAATGACAAGGAAGCAAATATGATGAAAAACTCCAACAAAAATGACACTCTGGCAACAGGTCGAGCGCGAGAATTGCGCACCGAGCTGGCTCGCAAGATTGCCTTTTTCATTGGGTCCGGAGAGAGACTGATCACTGACGTCCCCGGCTTGCTGTTGAGCCGGCGTACCGCCCCTACAGTGCCGGCCTCAGCGACGTATGAGCCGAGCCTGGCCGTGGTTGCGCAAGGACGGAAGCGAGCAAACCTTGGCGGAACTAGCTTCATCTTCGATGAGTCGCGATACCTGCTGACGTCGCTCGATTTGCCGGTGATCTGCAACGTGATCGAGGCAACTGAAGCGATGCCGTATCTCTGTTTCGTGCTGAAGCTTGAAATGCCCGTAGTGCGAGAGCTTTTGAGCCGAGAGGAGATTCAGGCAGCTGAGGCGCCATCTGACACTCCTGCCATGGCCACCGGTGAAACCACGGCGGAGTTGCTCGACGCATGCTGCCGGCTCGTGGATTTGTTGAACGCTCCGCAAGATATTCCGTTTCTGAGTGGACTAATTCAACGAGAGATCATCTACCGAATCCTGCGGGGACCGGAGGGAGCGCGGCTTCGAGCGATTGCCACTTTGGGAGATCAGAGCCACCGAACGGCGAAGGCGATCGCATGGGTGAGGGCGAACTACGCGAAGCCGCTTCGTGTGGAAGAGCTCGCAAGAATCGCGGGCATGGGTGTCTCGACGCTGCACCACCATTTTCGGGCGCTGACCGCGATGAGTCCACTGCAGTATCAAAAGCAACTTCGGTTGCATGCAGCGCGAGAACGGATGCTGATGGATGGCCTGGACGCGGCCAGTGCTGCGTTTGAGGTGGGATACGAAAGCGCCAGCCAGTTCAACCGCGAATATAGCCGCTTCTTTGGCCAGCCACCCAGGCGGGATATTCGGATTTTGCGGGCGCCAGGCGCTTTGCCCATGGAGTCGGCCAGTGATCAGCAAAGCGCGAGCTGAGCGTATCGCTCGCCCTTGTTGAAGGTGGAACTGCGGGCTGGAGTTTCCGGTGATACGTCCGTGAACTGATTTGGAAAGAGTGGCTGCGTAGACGAGACTGAACTCGCGGGCGCTGCCGTGACAGGCTAGCGGCTGGCAGGAACGGTTTCCGCGGCTTTGCGAGGATATTTGTTGGCAATATATTTGTCGACGAGGGCCTGGAACGCGGCGGCAAGCTCGTCGTAGGTTCCTTCGAGGGTCACATCTTTTTTTCCATCAATATATATGGGGCAGCGGGGCGCTTCGCCGGTTCCGGGGAGACTGATGCCGATATTGGCGGCTTTGGATTCGCCAGGGCCGTTTACGATGCAGCCCATCACGGCTAGGGTCATCGTTTCCACGCCATCGTATTGCGTTTTCCAGATGGGCATGCTGTCACGGATGTAGTCCTGGATGCGCTCGGCCAGTTCTTGAAAAGTCGTGCTGGTGGTGCGGCCGCAGCCGGGGCAGGCGGTCACGCTGGGAGAAAAGGAGCGAAGGCCGAGAGCTTGCAGGAGTTCGCAGGCCGCGTAGACTTCTTCGCGACGGTCGCCGCCTGGCTTCGGCGTGAGTGAAATACGAATCGTATCGCCGATGCCTTCGTAAAGCAGCACGCCGAGTGATGCGGCGGACCAGATTTGGCCCTTCATGCCCATGCCCGCTTCGGTCAGGCCGAGATGCAGGGGCTGTTCGGTCTTGCTGGAGAGATCGCGATAGACGGTAATCAAATCGCGCGGGCGGGAAGTCTTGCAGGAAATAATGATTTGATCGTGACGCAGGCCGCTTTCGAGCGCCAATTCGGTGGATTGCAGCGCGGAGAGGACCATGCAATCGTTGATGATTTCTTCGGACTCTTTGCCGAGATTTTTGTCGGTGTTCTCCTGCATCTTGTGCATGACGAGCTCTTGATTCAGCGAGCCGCCATTGACACCGATGCGCACGGGCTTGCCGTTATCGCGGGCTACTTTGCAGATCGTGGAAAATTGTTCGTCGCGGCGCTGGCCTGCACCTACGTTGCCAGGGTTGATGCGGTATTTGTCGAGCGACTTGGCGCATTCAGGATATTTCGTGAGAAGGACGTGGCCGTTGTAATGAAAATCGCCGATGATGGGCGCGCTGCAGCCGGCATCGAGCAAGCGCTGCTTGATTTCGGGGACGGCTGCGGCAGCTTCGGGCACATTGACCGTCCAGCGGACAATTTCCGAGCCAGCTTCCGCAAGCTCGACGGTTTGCTTGAAGGTTGACGCCACGTCCGCCGTGTCGGTGTTGGTCATCGACTGCACGACAATCGGTGCGCCACCGCCGACGAGCACATGGCCGACGTGTACGCCGTAGGTCTTGCGGCGAGGCCGGCCAGCCGAGGCCGCATCAGTGCCTTTGATTTGAGTAAGCATTACTCCTTCATTCTAGCCTGACTTCCCTTCGAATACGAAGTGCCGCCCGTAGAGACTGGAGTGCTACCAGTCAACGGGGAGATACCTTTGTGCGAGCAGGAGCCGCGGGACGCTTGCAAGCTCGAGGGGAAAGAGTTGTCCGTGGCGCAAAATCCGCTGCGCTTTTTTGGTCGAATGAATCAGTCGTTGACACCTGTTGAGCTTTTGTTGTAAGGATTGCGTCATCTTTAGTGGGGGACTCGTGGGTGGTGAGCCGTTTTTTTTCGTCCTCGGCGTCTATTTCTATTCTCGTTTCCGTTCGAGTGCGCGCTTTGTTGTCTAGATAGAATAGCGAGACTGTCGTTCGACGGGAGTGGCCGCGCGTAGTTGCCACGATGTGTTCCTTCAGCAGCCGTTCAGCGGAAGCTCAATCCACTAAAGCGGGGGGCGATATGAAGCGGTTAGTACGAACGATTTTTTCTGCATTTCTGCTTATTGGCGTGCTCGCGCTGGCAATATCGGCCGGGGCGCAAACCTCTACAACGGGAACTGTGCTGGGAACGGTGGCTGATCAGAGCGGGGCAGCGATATCCGGCGCAACAGTGATTCTTCGAAACACGGCGACCAATAACCAGACGACGCAAACCTCGAACGCCGCCGGGCAATATACATTTGTAAACGTAGCTCCCGGCGTTTATGAGGTGACGGTCAAGAAGGACGGGTTCCGAACCTCGAATGTGTCGGCCCTGAGTGTGGAAGTCGCGAAGAGCTATACGGTGGACGTGAAGCTTGAGATCGGACAAGTGACCGAGTCGATCACGGTTTCCACGGAGGCGCGCGCGGAACTCCAGACTACCGACGCTCAAGTGGGTGATGTTATAGGCGGAACCACTCTTTCACGGCTGCCGACACTGACGCGCGACGCCTCGGAATTGCTGACTCTCCAGCCGGCGACCACGCCTTACGACACTCCGGCGAACGGCGGATTTGGAAACATGGGTGGCACCGTGGCTGGCGCGCGCAGCGACCAAAACTCGATCACGATGGATGGCATCGACATTACGGACAATACCGTTGGCGGCGGAGCCACGGCGACAAATTTTATTCCCACGGGAGTAGAAAGCCTGGAAGAGTTCCGAGTGGGCGTTTCCAATGCCAATACCGATTTTAGCCGTTCGTCCGGCGGTAACATTACTCTAATCAGCAAGAGCGGGACAAACACGATCCATGGAGACGGTTATTGGTTCCACCAAAGCGATGGTTACAATGCGAATTCGTGGGACTTGAACCATACTCCGGATGCGGCAACCGGTAAGCCATTCACGTACAAAACCCCTTTCAAGGACAACCGGGAAGGCGTCAGCGTTGGCGGCCCCCTCATAAAAAATAAAACCTTCTTTTTCAGCAACTATGAAGTCCGCCGGTTCCCGTCCTCTTCTCAGGTAAGCCACATCGTGCCGACGCAAAGCCTGCGAGACGGCATACTGTCTTTCGTCGATGCTACTGGCGTCGTCAGACAATACAATTTGGCTACCGCTGACCTGTGCGGAGCCGCTGGAAATCAGCCGTGTGACCCGCGAGGCATCGGCATCAGCCCCACGATTCAGACACTTTATAATCTCAATCCCGCGGGGAATGATCCCAGCTTGCCGGGGGTGGATGGAAACAACACCACGGGATTTGTTGCGAATGCGGCGACCCCAGTCAAGGACGATTACGTTACTTTCCGTTTGGACCAGAATATCGGGGACAAAGCGCATTTCTTCGGCCGTTATCTGTATTCTCGGGCGCTTAATGTCACGCCGCTTCAGATCAACACCCTCAACAGCCAAACTATAGCCACGACTGGAAACGATACTCGCGGGGACGGGGCGATCGGCGCGCTCGACTATGCGTTTAATTCGTTCACCAGCAACGTGATTCGCTTCGGATGGATACGCAGCCGCGTCTTTCTTCCAGGTTTGTCTCCTAGCGCTTCGGCCACGACCCTAGCTCTGGCTGGTACAAACACTTCGGCGGGCTACATCGCGCTGGCTCCAGGCCTTGCCCAAACTGGACTGATCGATGTTCCCATCGACGTTGATACGCAGCGTGCCCGCACGCAAGGCAACTTCCAAAGAAACAAACAGCTTGTCGACAATTTCACTCGCATTCTAGGCTCGCACACCATCTCCGCGGGCGGAGACATTCGCTGGTTACCTCTCATCGCTCAGCGCAACGATAAGGTCGTTGGCTCCCTCGCTTCACTTGTGGCGACCGAAGATGCGAACGTGTCGGGAACCACACTAAACATTACTCAGGCGGACATGCCTCCGCCATGCGGCGGCACAGTGACCACGTTTTGTCTGATGCCGACCGATGTACTACGTTGGCAGCGTTTGTACGCGGCAACCCTCGGTATAGTGGACAATGTGAACGTTCTCGGAGTGCGCGACGGCAACCTGAATCCACAGCCGTTCGGCACGCCGCTTATCGCCAATACGACACAGCGGGCCTACGATTCCTACATTCAGGATTCGTGGCGCATCAAGTCGACGCTGACACTTACCTATGGATTGGGATACGGCTGGCAAACGCCGCCGTCAGAACTGCACGGGCAGCAAACGTTTGAGATCGATGACAGTACGGGACAAATCCTCACTGCGGCGGGCTACATTCAGGCTAAAGATCAGGCTGCGAAAAACGGTCAGACCTACAATCCCACGATCGGTTACCTGCCCATCAAGAGTTCTGGGCGCAGCGCCATTTGGAATACCGACTATGGTGATATTGCACCGCGTGTCGCAATCGCTTGGAATCCTTCCTACGCCGACGGCAAGCGGGGAAAGCTCTTTGGGCAAGGCAAAACAGTCATACGCGCCGGCTTTGGCATTTATTATGATCGCATCAACAATGTCCAAAGCGTGGAAATCCCCCAGCTTGGCGTAGGATTCGCCGAAACCTTAGTCGATTCCCAGCCCCCTTGCAACCTTAACGGAAGTGCCGCGGGTGCCAATTGCAACGCTGCCGCAGGTGCCTCAAATGTCGGCGCGTCCGGATTCCGTGTCGGAGTGGATGGCGCGCTTCCAGTACCTGCATTTCCTGCCGTTTCCTCGCCAATCGTACCGGGTCTTGGCGGAGAGACTCTTTCCTTCGCTGTGGATCCAAACTTCAAGGTGGGGCGGAGCTATAGCACGGACCTCACTCTCCAGCGCGAGTTACCCGGAAACATGTTGCTGGAGGTTGGATACATAAGCCGGATCGCTCGCGATCTTCCTAACAGCGTTGATTTCGACTCCTCGCCTTATATGTTTGTCGATAAGAGCTCCGGGCAAACCTTTGCTCAGGCCTTTGATATTGTCGCCCACGAACTCGCGACAGGTCAGGCGGTGACCGATCAGCCTTGGTTTAACGATCAGCTGGCGGGCCTTAACGCTGGCATAACCGGCGGCACCAGTTGCACCAGTCCTACGAGCTGTCTGGCCGCTCAAGCTGCTTCGGGATTTCTTGGCCAGTCCGTCACAAGCGTCTTCGCTGCCATCGATGGCGACCGGCAATCCCTCGGCATGCCCACGTTCAATAACCACCAGATCGATTTTGCCCTTTTCATGCGCACGCACAACGATCTTTCCAACTACAACGCGGCCACGATCAGCCTGCGCAAACGGCCATCCCACGGTTTGCAGTTTGACATGAACTATACTTTTTCCAAGTCGCTGGATCAGGTGGGGACGGTGCAGAACAATGCGGGCACGTATGCCACTAGCTTCGATCCTAACTTTCAATACGGTCGATCGCTTTTCGACCATACACACATCTTTAACGCCATCTTCAACTATGACCTTCCCGGTGGTCACGGCCATAAATTCAGCTTTAGCAACAGCATTGCCGACAAATTAATCAGCGGTTGGTACGTCTCCGGCGTGTTCCGGGCGGCCAGTGGTCCTCCGCTCACCGTCACAGATGGCGATCTCGGCGGCGGTTTCTTTGGCAATTCTTTGAACGCAATACCAACCGTTGGCATTGGTTCGATCGGAACCGGAGTACACGGCTCGGTCTGCAGCAGCGGTGGATTCGGCTCTGCAGGTGATGGACCCAACTGCACAGGCGCGCCCCAAGGTACAGGATTAAACCTCTTCGCGAACCCGGCGGGCATTGCGGCGGATTTCCGGCCTGTTGGCATCAGTACCGACGGACGGGACGGCACAGGTAACCCGCTTCGAGGCTTGGGATTCTGGAACCTGGACTCGCGCCTTGGAAAGACAACATCCTTCCATGAGCGCTACAAGGTCGAGTTCTCGGCAGATTTCTTTAACATCTTCAACCACGTTAATTTCTTTCAGCCGTCCATGAACCTACAGAGCCCAGCAACCTTCGGCGTCATCAGCCAGGAACTGATTCCCGCCGATCGCACGCAGGGCAGCCGCTGGATCCAGCTCGGTCTGCGAGTCAGCTTTTAAACATTTCCGGCAGGCTCGACAAAGAGAAAAGGAGAGGCTGAAAAGCCTCTCCTTTTTTTCGAAGTTCGATCGTCCTCTAGACAGGACTTCGTTCGCGCGTTCGCTCGGCGTGAGCTGCAGCGCCAGGGGCCAGGAGCTAAGTACCTGCGGATTGGGCTGCGATGTTGCCGCGGAGGCCGAGAGCGTCGGCTTGCTCGCGCATGGCGGCGATGCAGAAGGCGATGTGCTCTTCGAGCGGGATGCCAAGTTCTTCGGCGCCTTTGCGGACGTCATCGCGGTTCACGCCTTTGGCGAAGGCTTTGTCTTTGAGGCGGCGCTTCACGGAGTCGACCTCGAGATCGAGAATGCTTTTTGAGGGGCGGACGTAGGAGCAGGCGGTGAGAAAGCCGGCGAGCTCGTCGCAGGCGAAGAGCGTGTGCTCGAGCGAGGATTGGCGCGCGACACCGGAATAATCGGCGTGGGAGAGAACGGCGCGGATGATTTCGTCGGAGTAGCCGCGTTCGCGGAGAATTTTCGCGCCTTCGGCGGGGTGCTCCTTGTCGGGCGAGTGGGCGTTGTTGGGCCAGCGCTCGTAATCGAAATCGTGGAGGAGCGCGGCAAGACCCCAAAGCTCTTCATCGGCGCCCTGCTTGCGGGCGTAAGCGCGGACACAGGATTCGACGGCGAGCATGTGCTTGCGGAGGCTTTCGGATACGGTAAATTCGCAGAGCAGTTTCCATGCATCGTCACGAGTGGGCATGCAACTCTCCAGATTGAAGAAGGAGTAGTGTAGCAAAGGAGGAGTGACTCGTGGCAGGAGGGCGAGAAAAGAATCGCCCAGGAGACCGATACTTCTCTCCATGGAATCGATCATTCAAAAAGGGACCGCTGTTGTGCACGTGTTCCAATTCGAGACTTGCGGGCCGGGATGGCGCACGGAAACAACGTGCTCGCTCAAACATTCTCTCTTCTGAACATCCTATTGCCTTGCTTATCAGTAGGTTATGTCGCTCCGCCGATCAAGGCAGCGAGAAGCCCCTTGGTTAGCTTCGTGCTAGATCATCTTGGAAGGATCAGCGGCTTGAAAGCACTGCTTGGCGCGGCCACTCGAGCAATCGTGGACGCGAGAAGCAGTGGCCAGCGCCGGGTGATTATTGCAACAGCGTCCACCAAAAAGTGCGAAGCTTCGGGGTTTTGCGCAAGGGAATGATCCGCGTGTGAACTTCCGACGAGTCGAACGGCGAGAATGGTGGCTTTGGGCGGCTGCGGCCATCATTACGCTGTTGCTTACCATTGGACTGGCTTCGGTCCTTCTGCCTGAAGCCCACCTACACCAAGACTTTTATTCCGTGATCGTATTGCCGCAGGCTATGCGCGGGCTGGTGGGCCTGGTATTCCTGTTCGATTTGTACACGATTTACCAGTATCTGCTGATTCATCGGATTCGGCGCCAACTGGTCGACCGCGAAGAGCTGTTTCACCTGATCAGCGAGAACGCCGCGGACATGATCGCGGTGGTGGATATGGACGGAAAGCGGATTTACAACAGCCTTTCTTATCAGCGAGTGCTGGGATATTCACCGGAGGAATTGCAAGCATCGTCCGCGTTCGAGCAGATTCACCCGGATGATCGAGAACGAGTGAAGAAAGCGGCGGAGGAGGCGCGGCGCTCGGGGGTGGGAGAAACGCTGGAGTACCGTCTTCGGCACAAGAATGGCGCCTGGCTCGTGCTGGAATCAACTTCGAGCGTGATCCGGGATGCTAAAGGAGAGCCGGAAAAGCTGGTGATTGTGAACCGCGACGTGACCGAGCGCAAAAGAGCGGAGGCGGCTCTGCGCCGCTTGGAAACCGGATTTCGGTCCGTTGTCGAAGACGCTCCTTATGGAATTTATCGGGCCAGCACCGCCGGCCGGTTTCTGCAAGTGAATCCGGCACTCCAGAAAATGCTGGGTTACGACTCGACCGAGGAACTGCTCCGCAGAGACCTGCCAGGCGAAATCTTTTTGCACTCTGACGAGTATCAGCGCTTGACCGAACTCCTCGCCCGCACGGAAGAAATCAAGGATCTCGAAATGGAGTGGAAGAGGAAGGACGGGACACCGATCACGGTGCACTGTTCGGGGCGCCGCGTGAACGACGAAAACGGGGCGGCGGCCTACTTGGAGGCTTTTGCGGAAGACGTTACCGAAAAGCGAATCCTCGAAAGACAATTACGCATGGCGCAAAAGATGGAAGCCATTGGACGTTTGTCTGGGGGGATCGCACACGATTTCAACAATCTTCTGGGTGTAATTATCGGCTACAGCAGAGTGCTGAAGCGGGCGTTGGGGGATAACAAAGTCCTGTGTGAGCATGCCCTGGAAATCGAAAAGGCGGGGCAACGAGCTGCTTCTTTAACCAAACAACTGCTGGCATTCAGCAGACAACAAGTGTTGACGCCTGCCATCCTCAACCTCAACACACTGGCCTCCGACATGGAGAAAATGCTGCCTCAGCTTCTGGGGGAGGATATCAAAGTATCCCTGGTGTTGGATCCCAAGCTTGGCAATGTAAAAGCGGACCTGAGCCAGATCGAGCAAGTCATCATGAACCTGGCGGTTAACGCGCGGGACGCCATGCCACTGGGCGGCGAGATGAAAATCAACACCAGAAACGTGGAGTTAGACCAAGCTTATGAATGGAGCCACCCGGGCTCCAAAGTGGGCAGTTATGTTCTTTTGGAAGTGACCGACACGGGCACGGGGATGGATGCGGCCACCCTCACCCATATTTTTGAGCCTTTCTTTACCACCAAGGAGCTCGGGAAGGGCACCGGGTTGGGGCTCGCCACAGTCTACGGAATCGTCAAGCAGAGCAACGGCTACATCGGTCTAGAGAGCGTTCTGGGGAAGGGTACCGCGTTCAGGATCTACCTCCCGCGGTATGCTGGCCAGGCCACACCCGATGAACAGAAATCCGATTCAACAGATATTGTGCGCGGCTCTGAAACCATTCTCTTGGTGGAAGACTCCGAACCCTTGAGAAAGCTGGCACAGTCTTTTCTTGAGTCCAGCGGATTCCGTGTTTTGGCGGCAGAGAATGGTGAAGAGGCACTGGAAGTCGCCAAGCGTTTCAGTGGAACCTTTGATCTTTTGCTGACCGACGTGATCATGCCCGGCATGAATGGGCGTGTCCTGGCGGAACACTTGTCTCCGCTGCAGGCGGGAATGAAAGTTCTCTACATGTCCGGCTACAGCGACAGCTTCATCGCGGGACACGGAGTTCTAGATCCCGGAACACACCTCCTGCACAAGCCATTCACCGAAGAAGTGTTTCTCCACAAGGTACGTGAAGTGCTGGATGGCGGTGAGAAACGCTCGGTCGAGGCAACCGCAGCGACCGAACTTGTGGAAACCCCAATGCAGCGGAGCCGATAGGAGCCATTTCGAAATGGATAAGCTGTTAATTGTGGACGATGACGAGTCCATTCGGCGTCTGATACGTCTTGAGTTGTGCGACACCTTTGAAATCATCGACACCGGCGTGCCAGAAGAAGGTTTGGCTCTTGCACTAGAGCACAAGCCCCACGCGATCCTATTGGATCTTCGCATGCCCAATTATTCCGGTTATGAACTTTTGCAGACGTTCACGGCTTTCAGCCACACGCAGAGCATCCCGGTGATCATCGTCAGCGGCGAGGCCGGCGGACAAACCAAGGAACACTGCAAGCAACTGGGTGCTTTCGCGTATTTTGAAAAGCCCATCGACTTCGAGGCGCTGCGGACTTGCCTTACCCAGCTCACGAAAGTGCGCCGCTTTACGCCCCGATCTGAAGTGCGCGTACGATTGCGCGTTGCGCTCAAGCTGCGCCGGACCGACAGCCACGGAAATAAGGTCGACCAGGAAACGGTGACCGAGGACGTGAGTCTGAGCGGCTTTCTGTGCACCTGCACGGCGGACATGCCGGTTGATTCCGTTGTGGAAGTGTATCTCACGACTTTCGGACTACACTTCGTGGGCACGGCGAAGATTGTGCATTCGGATACAAAGGCCGCTCCCCTCCGCCACTATGGATTCAGCTTTATCGAGAAAACCGGGCCGTGGGTGCTCGACTAGGATCAGGCGGGCATTGGCCATGGCCAAAGTTAACTCCCCTCTTTCCCGACAAGACGACGACACCCGGAGCGCGACGGAATCCGAGCGTCCACCAGCTATCCGCGTGCTTGCCGTAGACGACGAGCCGGCAGCGAGCAAGTTGATCGCCATCATGTTGCCTTCCCCTGCGTTCTACTGCACCACGGCATGTAACGGCGAAGAGGCCCTTGTGGTTTTGCAGCGCGAGCGATTCGATGCTGTAATTTCCGATCTTCAAATGCCCGGCATCAGCGGCCTGGAACTCCTCGCACAAGTTCGGCGCACCTATCCTCATATGGCGTTCCTGGTCACGACAGGCGTGGATGATGTGGACGTGGGTGTGCAGGCGATGCGCTGCGGAGCGGACGACTACCTCGTCAAACCTCTCCGGGAAAGCGCTGTCCTTGCAAGCCTGGAGAGCGCTCTTCATAAGCAGCACCTCGAACAACAAATCGAAAACTACCGGGAGCGGCTGGAAGAAATGGTTGTGGAGCGCACGGGGCAGTTGCGGGAGGCTCTGCGGCAAGTCGAGAGCAGTTATGAAGACACGCTGCAAGCGCTCGGCGCGGCCATCGATCTCCGCGACAATGAAACCGCCGGCCATTCGAAACGAGTCTGCCGTTATTCGATCGAGATTGCACGCGCCATGGGTTGGTCCGAGAAACAATTGAGGAGTCTCGCCCGAGGAGCCAATTTACACGATATCGGGAAGCTCGGAATCCCCGATGGCATCCTACTGAAGCCGGGACCGCTGACTCCGGAGGAACGAAGCGTCATGCAACGCCACGCGCAGGTGGGATTCGACCTGGTCAAGGACATCGCCTTTCTTTCGGACGCTGCGGAAATCGTGCTTACTCATCATGAGCGCTACGACGGAGGTGGTTACCCGCGCGGCCTCCGGGGGGATGAAATACTGCTGAGCGCGCGGATATTTGCCGTGGCGGATACTCTCGATGCCGTTACTTCCGACAGACCCTATCGTCGCGCGTCCTCGTTCGAGTACGGATACGAGACAATCCGGAAGTGTTCGGGCAGCCAGTTCGACCCGGAAGTGGTGAGTGCATTCCTGAGCCTCCCCGAAGGAATTTGGCCGGCGATCGCGAAAGAACAACGCCAGACAGCCGCCATATCAGCGGAATTGCATGGAAATAGGAGTCTGCTTCATTTGGGTCTTGGCGTGGTCCCTTAAGTAGCGTCTCCATTCCGATCTTCCAGGTTTTTTTGCTCTTGCGATTTTGCCGCGAGTTCCCTTTACACTTTTTTGCAATCGAGCCTCGCCTAAAGAGTAAAGCGCCCCGATCGTTCCAAGTCCCAGAAAATGAGTAAAGGCAGGTCTTTCGTGGTCTCTATTGTGGATTGGTGGCAGCTCTGTGCTAGATTCACGTAGCGGTGTTTGGAAGCCCGCGAGGCGGGTTGCCGGAGGAACGCGCGGACTCCCAAGTACAGTCGAGAGGGGAAAACAAGTCCGAGGACGAGTTCTGCCGAGTGGGTCCATGCAAGCGCGGGAGAGCAGGGTCGACACGACGCTTCCGCCATTGATTTAGTGGGATTTAGGTTTGAACGGTGAGGGGAGCAAGTTTTTCGGGATACGGACAGTTTCCCGGTAGCCGTAGGGGTGAAATTCCGGTGATCCGACGTAGATCGGCACCGTATCTTGCTTTTGACTTGAGGGCGGAATATACTGTTGTTTCGCTCTGAAGCGGGTCGCACGGATGGGTGGGCGCAAGCCCACTTTTTTGTTGGGCCGGTTGGAGTGTAGCGGACACCGGCATTACTTGGGGAGTCTCTGGTTGGATTTGGAAAAAATTCGCGGGGCCGCCGAGCGCGTGGCGCGATCGGAAGGGCTGGAAATCTATGATGTTGAGTGGAAAGTCGGGAAGCAGCGCTTCCTGAGGGTGATTATCGATCGGCCGCCGAGGGTTGGGGCGGCGATGACGGATGCAGCGGGGCAGGTTTTGGCGCCGGGTGGGGTGAGTGAGGGCGCGGGCGGCGAGTTGGGGATCAGCCACGCGGACTGCCAGCGGGTCAGCCAGCAGTTGAGCGTGATTTTGGATGTGGAGGAGCTGATTCCAGGGGCAGCAGGATACACCTTGGAGGTGAGTTCGCCGGGGATGGACCGGGCTTTGCGGAAGCCGGCGGAGTATGAACGGTTTCGAGGACGGATGGCGAAGATTTCGACGACAGAGTTGGTGGAGGATGCGAAATATTTTGAGGGGCGGCTGGCGGGAATTGCGGCGGGGAAAGTGCGGGTAGAGTTGAAGGGGAAAGTTGCGCGTACGGTGGAAGTGCCGCTGGAGAAGATTCGGAAGGCGAATTTGATGGTGGAGTTTTAGAAGAGAGTGAGTAGTGGGTAGTGGGTAGTGAAAAGTGAGTAGAAGGAACGAAAAGAAAAGATAACGCAGAGGCGCAGAGTACACAGAGGTTGCGCAGAGAAAGAAGAAGAAAAAAGAAGGAAAAGTTTAAGAAAGAAAGAGATTTAAGAGCGAGAGAGATTTCAAGAACCGGGATTAGGAACGGGAAACGATCGGGAAAGAAACATGGCGAATCTGCTCTATCAACAAATCGAGATGTTGAGCCGCGAGAAGCACATCGAGACGAACGTGGTGGTGTCCGCGATTGAAGACGCGATGGTGGTTGCGGCGCGGAAATATTACAAGACGGAAGAGGATTTGCGCGCCAAGTTCAATCCGGAGACCGGGCAAGTGGACGTGTATTCGGTGCACACGGTCGTGGAAGAAGTGACCGATCCGAAGAAAGAAGTGAGCCTGGCGGAGGCGAAGAAAAAGAATCCGTCGGCGGAGATTGGGACGGAAATTATCGCGGCGAAGCCCACGGACGTGCTTGGGCGAATCGCGGCCCAGACAGCGAAGCAGGTGATTCTGCAGAAGGTGCGCGAGGCGGAGCGAGACACCATTTATAACGAATACCACACGCGCGTGGGCGAGCTGGTGACGGTGATTGTGAAGCGCGCGGAAGGGCCGGACCTGATTGTGGACATGGGGCGGACGGAAGCGCGGCTGCCGAAGAGAGAACAGTCGAAGCTGGAGACGTACAACATCGGAGAGCGGCTGCGGGTGGTGATCAAGATGGTGGATCGGGCGGCCAAAGGGCCGCAGGTGATTGTGTCGCGCGCGGACGCGAGTCTAGTGCAGCGATTGTTTGAGATGGAAGTGCCGGAGATTTACGACGGGACCGTGCAGATTCGCTTTGCGGCGCGCGAGGCTGGAGAACGAACGAAAGTGGCGGTGGCTAGCCGGGATAAGGATGTGGATCCGGTCGGCGCGTGCGTGGGAATGAAGGGAATGCGGGTGCAGTCGATTATTCGCGAATTGCGTGGAGAAAAGATCGACATTATTCCATACAGTGAAGAGACGGTGGCGTTTGCACAGAAAGCGCTGAGCCCGGCAAAAGTGACGCGGGTGCAGATCACGGACCCGGAAAACAAGAAGCTCGAGGTGATTGTCGAGGATTCGCAGCTTTCGCTGGCGATCGGAAAAAAGGGACAGAACGTCCGGCTGGCAAGCAAGCTGATCGGCTGGGACATCGACATCAAGAGCGAGGAAGAGAAGCGGCAGGAAATTGAAGAGCAGATGACGGCGTTGACGGCGCCGGCGACGCCGCTGACGGTGCTGGCGGGCGTTGGACCGAAGACGATTGAGAAAATCGAGGCGGCGGGGATTACCAACCTCGAGAAGCTCGCGGGGATGACGCCAGAGCAGTTGATGGAGATTCCGGGAATCGGCGAGAAGATGGTGGACAAGATTTATCAGGCGGTGAACCGGTTCTATGAGGGCGGCGCGGAGGCGGCAGCGGTTGCGCCGGTGGGAGAGAACACGGACGACATGGCGGCAGAGGGCGAAGTGACTGCTGCGAGTACGGAAGGCGCTGCGGATACTGAGGACGGTGTAGCCGCAACCGAGGAGATTGCAGAAAACGATGCCGCGGGCGGTGAGGCGGCAGCAGCACCTTCGGAAACGCCGGCGGAAACCGAACAACCGGGTGGCGAAAATGCGGAAGGCGGGGCCAAGACCGAGGAGAGCCACGAAAGTAGATAGCACGAAGGCTTGGGCGCAAAGGGTTTAGAGGTAGGGGCGCGAATTTAGTTTTTGACTGGAGAACTGTCCATAGGACGCATGAGCGACGCAAATCAAGTCCGAATTAACGAGCTGGCCCGGGAACTCGAGGTGAAGGCCAAGGCAATCATTGACTTATTGCCCGGGTATGGCGTCACGGAAAAGAAGACGCACTCGAGTTCGATCCCGGAGGACGTCGCCGAAAAGGTTCGCAAGAACATTTTGGGACAGGCGGAAATGGAAGCTGCGGCGGAAGCTGCGGCCAAAGCGGACAAGGAAGCTAAGGAAGCCGCAGCGAAAGCAGCGAGGATGCGGCCTGCCGCTGCGCCGGCGGCAACTCCGGTCGCTACGACGCCGCATGTGGCGGCGACTCCCGCGGCACCAGCTGCGGCACATATCGCTCCGCCAGCAGCAGCGCCAGTTGCGAAACCGGCTGCTCCAGCAGTGGCTCCGGTTGCGCCGGCACCGGCTGCGCCGACAGCGGCACCAGCTGTGCCGAAGGCACCTAGCACAGCTCCTGCTGCGCCCCCCGTTGTTTCTACCACAGCTGCGAGACCGACTGCACCAGCGGCACAAGCGCCAAAAGCTCCCACGACGATACCAACTCGTCCCCCAACTGCCGGTGGACTGCCGACAGCCTCGAGCGGGACACCCATGGCGACGCGACCGACTGCTCCGGCTGGAGCTAAACAGCCGGTACGCCCCGCGGCTGCGGCCCCGGGTGCGCCGGGGGCGCGTCCGACGACACCATCCAGGCCGTTACCGACGGGAAACCGCGGACCGATCCCTGGAACTACGCCGGGAAGCGGGCAGCGCTCTGGCGGCGGACCACGGCCAGGCCAACCCATGCGACCCATGCAGCCGGGGGGACAAGGGAGAACATACACGCCACGGCCAGGAGGCCCCGGGGGAACCGGGAGTTCACCGGCGAATCGACCTTTTGAGCAGCGACGCGGCCCGATGCCTACCGGCACGCGACCTGGACCACGGACGCCAGGGAGACCGGGGATGCTCCCCGCGCTGCCGCCGGACAAGGTGCCACCGAAAGCTGAGCCCGGCAAACCGCTTTATACGCGTAAACCTCCGCAGAGGCAGCGGCCCGTCATGGACAAGCGGGAGCAGGAGGGAGAGCGCAAGCTGCATCCCACGCGGCAGCGTCCGGGGGCAGGGGACCGGCGATCCGCAGCGGCAGTGATTGCGCCGCCAGAGCCGCGACCGCCCCGAGATGTAACGATAACCGAGGGAATTACAATCCGGGAACTTGCGGAAAAGTTGGACGTGCGCGCCAAGGATCTTTTGAAGACGCTGCTCGATCGCGGAGTCTTTGCCAGCATCAACCAGGCGCTAGACGTGCCGACTGCGACGACGCTTGCCGAAGCATTCAGCGGAGTCGTGAACGTAGTTTCGCTCGAAGAAGAGATGGTGCTGGAAGTCGCGAAGGAAGAAACCAAGGAAAGTTTGAAGCCGCGGCCGCCGGTGGTGACCGTGATGGGACACGTGGACCACGGGAAGACGAGTTTGCTGGACGCGATTCGGGAGGCGGACGTTGCGGGCGGCGAAGCGGGCGGGATTACGCAACACATTGGCGCGTACAAAGTGATGGTGAACGAACGCAGCGTGGTGTTTGTGGATACGCCGGGCCACGAAGCGTTTACAAGGATGCGTTCGCGGGGCGCGAAGGTTACGGACATCGTAGTGCTCGTGGTGGCTGCCGATGATGGCGTGATGCCGCAGACGAAAGAAGCGATCGATCACGCCAGGGCCGCGAAGGTGCCGATTATCGTGGCCATCAACAAGATTGACAAGCCGGATGCACAGCCGGAGAGAGTGAAGCGGCAGCTCTCGGACCTGAACCTGGTCCCTGCCGAATGGGGCGGCGACACGGAAATTGTGGAAGTGTCAGCGAAGCAGAAGAAGGGCATCGACAAGCTGCTGGAGACCATTTTGTTGGTAGCCGATTTGAGGGAACTGAAAGCCAATCCGGATGCGCCTGCGAGTGGAACGGTACTGGAGTCGCGAGTCGATAAGGGGCGCGGGCCTGTGGCTACAGTGCTGGTGCAGAACGGAACGCTGAATTCGGGAGACTTTTTCATCTGCGGCGCAGTGTTTGGCAAGGTGCGCGCGATGTTTGACGATCGCGGGCGAGTGATCAAGGATGCGCCGCCATCGACTCCAGTGGAAGTACTGGGATTGCAGGGCATCCCCGAGGCTGGAGACCATTTCCAGGTGACGGAAGAAGCCAAGGCGCGGCACATCGTCGAGTACCGGCAGGGAAAGCAGCGCGACGCGCAGATGGCGCGGACAAGCGGAGCGAGGATCACGCTGGACCAGCTGCACGAGCAGCTTAAGGCCGGCGACGTGAAGGAACTGGGCATCGTCATCAAAGCGGACGTGCAAGGGTCGGTGGAAGTGCTCAGCGAAATGCTGCCGAAGCTTTCGACGGATCAAGTGAAGCTGAAGATTATCGGTTCGGGCGTGGGCGCGGTGACAGAAAACGACGTTTTGCTGGCTTCGGCTTCCGGAGCGATTGTTATCGCGTTCGGGATTCGGCCGGACCGAAAAGCGATGGAACTCGCGCAGCAGGAGCACGTGGATATTCGCTCGCACACGATCATCTACGAAGTGTCCGATGAAATTAAGAAGGCCATGGAAGGGTTGCTCGAACCGGTCATTCAAGAGACGTATCTGGGCCGGGCAGAAGTGCGCAATACGTTCCGCGTCAAAGGCGCCGGCACCGTGGCCGGGTGCTATGTGGTGGAGGGCGTTTTGAAGCGCGATGCGCAGATCCGCGTGGTGCGAGACGGTGCGGTCATTTACACATCGAAGCTCAGCTCGTTGAAGCGTTTCAAGGATGACGCGAGCGAGGTCCGCACGGGATTTGAATGCGGCGCGGGCATTGCGAACTTTAACGACGTGAAGGTAGGCGACTTTTTGGAGTGCTTCAGCGTTACAAAGCTGAGCGCGGCGGAAGCGGCGGGCCAGACCGTCGGAACCGCCGGCCGCAGGTAGAAGAAAACAATCGTTCCCCGGAGAGCTCATGCCGGTTGGCCTGCTTACCCTTGAGCTGCACATCCCAGACGCGCAATCGCTGAAGGACAAGCGGCAAGTGCTGCGCAGCTTGAAAGACAAGCTGCGAAGGCAGTTTAACGTGGCGGTGGCGGAACTGGACCATCAGGACGTCTGGCAGCGGTCGGTGGTCGGCATCGTGACGGTTTCGAACGAAGAGAAACATGTGAACGAAGTGCTGCAAAAGGTCCTGGACGAAGCGGACCGCATCCTGGGCTCGATTTTGATCAACCAGGCGATCGAAATTATTTAAAAGGTTTCGCGGGGACGAAAATGAGTCCAGCCAATCACCGGCACGAACGGGTGGGCGAGGAGATCGCTCACGAAATCAACGCCATGCTCGCGGGGGAATTGAAAGATCCACGGCTGGAGGGCATGGTGGTGGCCAGTGAAGTGCGCGTGCAGCCAGACATGAAGCACGCGCGCGTCTTCATCAACATGCAGGGATCCGCAAAAGAGCAGAAGGACGCCATCAAGGCGTTGGAGCATGCAGCGGGATACATCCGGCGGGAGCTAATCGAGCGGCTGCAGCTTCGACGATTGCCGGAATTGCATTTCACGCTGGATCATTCGCAGGAATACACGGAGCGAATCGATCAGCTTTTGAAAGAGATGAAGAAGGACAAGCCTGCCGCGTCCTAGAAGAGACTCGTTCTTAATTCAAGAGCAATAGCGACCATTCATTTCATGCCACGCCAGCCTCAGCCTGCTCCGTTTGACGGGGCGCTCGTCATCGATAAGCCGCGGGGAAAAACTTCGCACGATGTCGTGGATGCAGTGCGCCATCTCGCGGGATTCAGGCAGATCGGGCATCTGGGCACACTCGATCCACTGGCGACAGGTGTGCTGGTGCTTTTGCTGGGGCGTGCCACGAGGCTGGTGCAGTTTTATAGCGGGCGCAGAAAGCGCTACTCGGCAGGATTTCGGTTTGGATTCGCGACGGATACTTACGATTCGGATGGCGAAGCACAGGGACCGGATAATCCGCCGATGCTCGAGTCGGCGGTTCTCGAAAAGCTCGCGTCTCGAAGCATTGGGCGATTCGAACAGATGCCGCCGGCTTTTTCCGCAAAAAAAGTGAAGGGCCGGCCAGCGTACGAATTGGCGCGCAAAAAGCAGGCGGTGGAATTGAAGGCGGTCGAAGTCGAACTTTTCGAATACAAATTGACGGGAATCGAAGGCAACGTGGCGCGGTTTGTGATCGAGTGCTCGTCCGGCACCTACATCCGGTCGTTGGCGCATGAGATGGGACAGAAGCTCGGGTGTGGCGCGCACCTGGCGGAGATTACGCGGACAGCGGTCGGAGAATTTTCGCTGGAACAAGCCATCAAACTGGAAGAGCTGGCGGAAGCCGCGCGCGTTGGGAGATTCGAGGACTGCTTGATCCGCTTGGAAAACCTGTTGCCTAATTTTCCGCGGACAAACGTGCTGCCGGTGGTCGAGAGACGCGTGCGGCATGGCACAAAATTCAACGTGCAGATCGCCCAGATCCAACCCGGCCGAGTGGAACTTCCACCTGGCGCGACGCAGCAGCTCGATGGCGGTGAAGCGAAGCCACCGCGCTTGCGCGTTTTCAGCCAGCAAGACAAGCTTGTGGCTATCGCGGAAGCCGTTGTGCCACGGACTTACCAGCCTATCGTCGTTTTCGAACCATTACCATAATCGCGAATTTGGAAGGTGTGGGGATGCGAGTCCCGAGTACCGGATGACCCGTGACTGGCGACTCGTGCAACCGCACAGGCTAAGGGTCAGTACTTCAGCGCGACGCCGTCTGCCGGTCCGTCGTTTGAGTTAAGGTTCCCGGCGCGGGGGGAGGGGCGCGAGACCTCGACTGGCGCTCGAGTCGCGTCCGACGTAGAAAGAACGAGAGATGCGGTCCACGATGCGCAACTTGTGTGGCGTAACAAGAATTAGCATCTCGGTATCCTGAGCGGTCGTGCTCCTTTGACCGAAGAGATAGCCGACTCCGCCCGGGAGATTGGCGAAGCCCGGGAGCCCGGCGAGCGTGCGAGTCTCTTCATTATCAAGCAGGCCAGCGATGACTGTGGGCACGTCTTCTTTAACGCGCACGGTCTGCGAAAGAGTGCGGTTGGTGAGGATGGGGATGCCATTGATGTTGGCGCCGGCGAGCGCGCGAATCTCGAAGTCCAGCTGCAGGGTTACTTCATTATTGGGATGAAGACTAGGGGTAGCCTTGATCTTAACGCCGAGATCTTCATATTCCGCGCCTGGATAGGGTTGCTGCGCGACGCCTGCGCCTGCTCCCGAATTTGAAAACAAACTTGCGGGACTCAGGATTACGGTGACCTGGCCGGCAGCACCGGAGGGATCGTCGGTGATCGCCACGTCTGGCAAAGACGCCCCGCTGAGGCTGGCTGCCAGAAGGGCGGTAGGATTCGTGCCGACGGGGAGTTCAAAAGCAGGCGCGAAGATTCCCTGGCCAAGGCCGAGGTAAACCGAAACGCTGTCGGTGAGCGGGTCGGTCACGGCGATGTCAGGATTACCATCGGCGTTGAAGTCGGCGATGGCGACCGCCGTGGGAGTCTGACCGGTGGCGAACGGCGAGTTTGGAGCTGCCGCGAAAGTACCGTCGCCGTTGCCAAGCAAGACGCTCAGGGTGTTGTCCGATTGATTTAAGACCGCGAGGTCGGGATGAGAATCCTCGTTCAGGTCGCCGGTCGCAATAGCCACGGGCGAGTGGCCGACAGGGAATGGGGAATTGGTAGCTTGAGTAAACGTTCCGTTGCCATTGCCGAGGAGAATCGTAACGTTGTTGGTCGTCCGATTCACGATCGCCAGATCCAGATTTCCGTCGGAATTGAAATCACTTTCCGTCATGGCGATGGGGCCGGCTACGGCGTTTGGCAGAGCAAAGGGGGAACCGGCAGCTTGCTTGAAAGTGCCATCGCCGTTGCCCAGGAAAAGAGAAAAGGTGTTGTCCGTGAAGTTGGTCACGACAAAGTCCTGGTTTCCGTCGCCGTTGAAATCACCAGTGACGATGGAGCTGGGCTGTTGGCCGACGGAAATAGGAGAGCCCGTGGCCTCTTTAAACGTGTCGTCGCCGTTGCTGAGTAAGACCTGGACGCTGTTCGCAACGGGATCGGTGACGAGCAAGTCGTGAAAGCCGCTGGTGGTGAATGCGGCAGAGACTATGGATGGAGCGACAGCCGGAGCGGTTGCCCGGCTGGCGCCGAGGGAAATGGGTGAGCCCGCCTGGAGAAAGGTCCCGGTGCCCTGATTTTGCAAAATCGTGAGGGTGTTATCGAGTTCATTGACGACCGCGAGATCCTGCTCGCCAATATTGCGGAAGTCCGCGGAGGTGAGCGCCACTGGGCCGACGCCAACGTTGTACGAAGTGCTAGGCAAGATGCTGTTGCTTATTCCCGGGACGGACGTTGCTGCTGTGGAGGGGCCTAGGCTGTTGGAAAGCAGGGAAAGAGTGATGGGATAGCGGTCGCCCACAAAAAAGGTCGCCGGTTTACCGTCCTGGGCGCGCAGCAGGACTTGATTGCCGCTATGAACCAGAGTAAGTGCGTCGGAAAACTGCGCTGCCACCGTTGGAAGCGTCAAGAGAAACGTTGTTTTACCGCCTCCCACAAGCGCCACCTGCGGGATGAGGGAGCTAAGCGAAGTGCCGGCGCTGGTCGAAGTTCCTCCGTTGCCGAAAATGCTTGCCAGGAGCGTGACCAGAGTGGTGATGTCTTGTGCCGCCCTCAATTGCGCGATGAGGCCCGGGCTGAGTGAGATTAATTCAGTGGAAGGGGGTGGGAGAATACCCAAGGCGCGCGCCTTATTTCGGTTGACCTCGAGGATCTCTATTTCCAACAGTACTTCACCGCGAGTCTTTTCCGCTTGACCGATTAGTTCTCCCGCGAGCACGAGCCGTTCGGGAGTGTCGCGAATGCTGACTGAGCGGCTGGCGGCATCGAGCGTGACGTGAGTGGTGCCAATCATTTCACGAAGCACGCGGACCAACTCCGTCATTTCGTCCGTTCCCACCGAAGCCGGCAGGACAAACGTTTGCTCGGCTTGCACCTCATACTGACGGCGCTTCTCCGCGTTGTCCTGAGCCACGAACAAGAGTGAAGCACTCAACGGACGGAAAAATGTGCCGCTCTCGGTGGTGAGAACTTTCAGAGCGGTGGCGAAATCGACATCGTCCAAGCGCAACCGGACGCTTCGCGCGGGCAAGTCAGGATCGAAAGTAACTTTAATTCCGTACAACTGTCCCATCTGCTCGTAAACGGCTTTGATATCTCCGCGCAGGTCGAGATTTTGCTTCCCGGTGCGAGGCTTCAGCTCTGGCAAGCCGTCAATGGTTGAGTCGGTCTTCTGGACCGGGCCATCGTTCATGGCCTTCATCTGCTTCATGCGTTCCGCAACGATGGTATCCCCAGGATCGATCAGCAGGGCCTTGGCGAGCTCCTCGACAGCCACATCGGCGTGGCCAGAAAGGGCATCGCGCTCCGCAGCGTCCACATGGTCGCGGACGAGTTTGGACCGCATGGCTGCAATACGCTCAATCAGGGCGGTGTCCTGCGGAGCGAAGCGGGCGGCTTGCTGGTAATAGTCGAGCGCTTCATCGAAGCGGCCTTCAGCCAGGGCTTTGTCGGCAAGTTCGGAGATTTTCTTCGCGTATTTTGGATTTGGGCTAGGGGTCATTCGGAGCTGGTCTTCGTTGGGAGCGATTTGCGGGGGAGCGGCCTGCGATTGCCGAGAGGATTGCGGAAAGGAAGGAGCGCAAGAAATCAAGGCGGCCAGGAGCACGGCGGTGGTTTGTCGGAGGAAGAAGGGAATCATGGTTGATTGGACCGGGGCATCTATTCTACCGTGTCCTGGAGAAAGAAATAGGACCGGATTGGTCCGGTTGACGGAAATTCATATAAAGAGTAGACTTAAAACTTAGTTGCAAATCACTCACAACTGGAGATTGCTTGCTCGCAGCCTTTCTTATCGCCCTTCGTGAAGGTGTCGAGGCATCCCTCGTTGTCGGCATAGTCCTCGTTTATCTCACGCGCACGGGCCGGTCGCAACTGGCGCGGTTTGCTTGGTATGGCGTAGCGGTGGCCGCTGCCCTCAGCTTGGCGGTCGCGATTCTGCTGGAGCGCTGGCGCATCAGCGAAGACGGATTCGAGGGGGTGATGTACCTCGTCGCGGCAGCGTTCGTCATTACGATGATCCTATGGATGAATCGCGTTGCGCGCCACTTGAAGAAAGAGATTGAGCAGAAAATCGAGACGTATGTGGGGCGAGCGGGCGCGGCGGCGGGATGGGGCATTTTCCTTTTTGTGTTTTTGATGGTGCTGCGCGAAGGGGCGGAGCTGGCGATCATTCTGCGGGCGGTGGAGCTGTCCACGGAAGGGCTAGAGATTTGGATTGGCACGGCTTTGGGAATTGGCGCGGCGGTGGCTGTGGGTGTGTTTTTTTTCAAGGGCACGCTGCGTGTTCCGCTGCACCGGTTCTTTGCCGCCACCAGCGTGATCCTGATTCTGGTGGCGGCTCAACTGGGGTTGACCGGCTTGCACGAACTGAGCGAAGCGCAATGGATTCCGTCCAGTAAGGCAGAGATGGCCGTCGTCGGGCCGATTGTCCGGAACGAATTGTTTTTCTTTGTTCTTATTTTTGGGGCTGCCGCGTTGCTGATCTTGCGCGAATGGCAATCGGCATCGCACGCGAAAGCCGCGAACGAAACCGCAGGTGAAGCAGAGAAGCGGTTGATCGAAGCGCAGAATCGGCGCCAGCGACGCTGGATGATCGCAGCGGCCACAGGATGCCTCTCAGTGATTCTGCTGCTGACGGGAGATTTTGTTTATACGAGCGCGAATTCGGCGCCGCCCAAGGCACAGGTCATCGCAGCGGTAGGAAATTTCGTGCGGATTCCCGTGAAAGAGGTGCAGGATGGCAAGATGCATCTGTTCACCATCGACGCTGCAGGACAGTCGGTGCGTTTCATGGTGATTAAGAAGCCGAATGGGTATGGCACGGCGCTGGATGCTTGCCGGATCTGCGGGGCCGAGGGTTATCGCCAGGACGGGCAGAATGTGGTTTGCCGGCATTGCGGCTCGGCGATTTATATACCGACGATTGGCGAGGCGGGTGGGTGCAATCCGATTGGCGTGCCATCGCATTTGGAGGGCGCCGATCTGGTGCTGGACGTTTCTTCGTTGATGCAAGCAATGAAGGCGGTACCTCAGTAAGGGCACGAACTATCGTGCCCTCACTAGCGTGGCCATGAAGTTTATGTTTCTACGACTAGTTGCGGATTCGTTTACGCGGCGTCCGCGCCGAAAGGTGCTGACGGCTGCGGCGTTGTCGTTGGGAATGGCCGTGGTGACAGCGGCCCTGAGCGTGTCACTCGATGTCGGCGACCGGTTGGCGCGCGAATTTCGCAGCCTCGGCGCTAATTTGGTGATTACGCCGGCAGCGGATTCGCTGCCGCTCGAGATCGGCGGCGTCGACTACCGGCCCGTCAACGCTGGCGCGTATTTGCCCGAAGCGGACCTGCCGAAGATCAAGACAATTTTCTGGCACAACAACATCATCGCGTTTGCTCCTGTTCTTCAGACTCAGGTGCAGACCGCCAAGTGGAACCCTGTCAACCAGCAGCTTGAGAACCGTGCCGAGGCTAGCTTGATTGGCACGTGGGTAGGCCATAAGGTGCCGCTGCCTGATGGCGGCGTTTTTACAACGGGGATCAATCAAACGAACTCATGGTGGACTGTCGACGGCCGCTGGTTCGCGGAGGAGAAAAGAGAATGCGTGATCGGAGCAAAAGCCGCGCAACGTCTCCATCTTCTCATTGGAGATGTAATCAGCCTTAACCTACCTGACCCGTCGAAGATGGTGCAGCTCTACGCAAACCTGACTATAACGGGAATCTTGAACACGGGCGGGGCTGACGACGATGCGATTGTTACATCGTTGGGCCAAGCACAAGAGATTTCGCGACTTCCCGGCGTGTACCGTGACCTCTATGTCTCGGCGCTGACGAAGCCGGAGGACGATTTTGGGCGGCGCGACCCGAAAACGATGAAGCCGGAGGAAGTTGAGCGCTGGATGTGCACGCCGTATATTTCTTCGATTGCAGCTTCTATCGAGGAGGTGTTGCCTGGGACGGATGTGCGCGTCATTCGGCGTGTGGCGGACGGCGAGGGCGTCATTCTCACGCGGGTACGCGCATTGCTTTGGATGGTGACGTTTGCAGCGCTCTTAGCTGCGGCCTTGGCGGTGGGCGCTTCGGCGGCAGCTTCGGTGATCGAGCGGCGAATGGAAATTGGGCTGATGAAGGCATTGGGCGCCGGGTCCGGAACTGTAGGTTTCCTGTTGGCGGCGGAGCAGCTTTTGCTTGCCTTTGTCGGCGGCGGCATCGGCTATTCGCTCGGGACGATTCTTGCGCGGCTGGTTGGGCAAAGGATTTTCGGCGTTACGCCGGAACCATCTCTTCTTGTGCTTGTTGCCGTGCTTGCGCTCGCCGCGGGAGTCACGCTTCTCGGCAGCGCCCTTCCTCTGCGCCGCGCTTCGCGCTACGAGCCGGCGCCGATTCTGCGAGGCGAATGATGACGACGATTCGCGCCGGCAATCGAGCCATGTTCTTGCGCATTATTCGCCGTTTGCTTGGAGCGAACCGTGGGCGCCTGTTGGTGATTCTGCTCGCGCTCGGCGCGGGCGCCGCTGTTACTGCAGCCCTGCTCAATCTTCAAGTCGATGCCAAGCGCCGCATCACCACCGAATTTCGCGCCTTCGGACCTAACATGCTTGTGACTCCTGGACCCGGTCCTGGCCGAACGTGGTCGCCTACACTGCCAGAGTCTCTCGTTTCGTCAGTTGCTTCTGCACTTTCTCGAAAGGACGTGAATGCTGTCGGATTTCTTTACACGTTCGCTGAAATTCGGGTTGGCAAACTTCACGGCCCTGGTCCGTCCGATGATCTGTCAATACCACCGGTGCGTGCCGTCCTCGTTGGCTATTCGTCGGACGCCTTTCTTCGGTTGTTACCCCATCAAGCCCTTGAGGTGTCGCAGCCGCTTGGTTACACAACTCCGCTTTGCTATCTAGGCGAGACCGCTGCCGCACAGCTCAAGGCGAGCGCGAGGGATTCGCTCGCACTAGATTCCTGGAATGATTGCTTCGTACAGGAAGTGGACAGCTTTGGGGGGCCGGAAGATAACCAGGTCTTTGTGAATCTAAATACAGCGCAGCGCGTCGCTGGTTTGCCCGACGCTATAAGTCTCGTAGCAGCCCACATCCCAGGGGCACCGAAGCAGGTTGACGGAGCGATTGGGGCACTTCAGCGCCAAATCCCGGGGGCCGATGTGCGCCCTATCCGGCAATTCACGGAAGGCGAAGCGAAGATTTACGGGCGGATCAGTGGTTTGCTGACTGCGACGGTCGCCGTGGTCTTGCTGCTTACCGGGCTTTGCGTCATGGCGGCGATGACCAATGTCGCGATGGAGCGCAAGAACGATGTTGGCTTGATGAAAGCCATTGGCGGGGCGACGCGACGGGTCTTGCGGCTTTTCCTAGCGGAGGCGGCGTTGCTCGGCTTTGCAGGCGGCGTGATAGGCGCCGCAGCCGGCATTTTTCTTTCCATCTGGCTGGGCAAGCAGGTGTTCGGCGTAGCGGCGCAGCCGCGGCTGATTGTGTATCCTATAGCCGTGGCACTCACGACTCTCGTTGCGATTCTCAGCGCGTACCCGCTGCGGCGTCTCGCCAGCGTGCGCCCTGCCTCGGTTTTTCGAGGTGAAGCGTGAGCGCTCCCGTCCAGATTCTGCCGGAACAAAGTACGGCAGCGCCGCAGGTGGCGATCGAGAACCTGGTCAAGAAATACGGATCGTTGCGCGCGATTGATGACCTTAGTTTCGACGTCCATGCCGCCGAATGGGTCGCCCTCATGGGCCCTTCCGGTTCGGGGAAGACCACGCTCATCAATATTCTTGGCGGGCTCGATACCCTTAACTCCGGCCGCGTCGTTGTGGATGGCATCGACCTCTCCAAACTTCGCGAGAATGAGATGGTCCGTTATCGCGCCGAAAAAGTCGGCTTCGTCTTCCAGCAATTTCATCTCGTTCCGTATCTGAACGCACTCGAAAACGTGATGCTCGCGCAATATTTCCACAGCATGACGGATGAAAAGCAGGCGGAGGAAGCCCTGCGCCGTGTGGGCATGGGCGAACGAATGACACATCTCCCTGCCCAACTCTCCGGCGGCGAGCAGCAGCGCGTGGCCATTGCGCGCGCTCTGATCAATCAGCCGAAGATCATCTTGGCCGACGAACCCACCGGCAATCTCGATGAAGCGAACGAAGAGATCGTCCTTCAAATATTTCGCGAATTGCATGACGCGGGCCACACAATCTTGATGGTCACGCACGACCCGGACATCGCGCGCCAAGCCGACCGCCGCATCGAACTTGCACATGGCCGCCTGCACTTTGATACGGCGCAGCATGGACCCGGGCATCCGCTCGCATGCCCTCTGGCCAACACCGCGGATTGCTGCACCTCGGTTTCCGCGGACGACGAGATTCGCTTCGATCATCTTCTCGAACAAATCTGGATCTGCGGTGAGGAAGGGAAGCGGGCTCAGGTCAGTGGGCTGCATGCCAGCGGCCCAGCGGGAGCTCTCCCAATCCTTCCCGAGGAGCCGGCCGCGAAAGTCCTCGGCCGCATGTCCGAGCTGAGCTTGGTCGCGCTGCAGGACGGCGAGGCGCAGCTCACGACGGTAGGAAGCCAGCGCGCCCGAGACGTCGTCCGGCGCCATCGCCTCGCCGAGCGGCTCTTCAAGGACACTTTCTCGATTGAGGACTCCGAAGCACAAACGCAAGCCTGCAAGTTCGAACACATCATCAGCCCGGAACTGGATCAACGCATTTGCACGTTCCTCGGCCATCCGACGACTTGCCCGCATGGCAACCCCATTCCGCCGGGAGATTGTTGCAATGGAAAGCCGAAGAGCTGACGGAATTCATCTCCCCGCATGCCAATTCCACTCGATCCGCGAAAGAAACCGTCCGACGTGAAGATACACGTGAAAAGCGGCGCGGGAATCGACATCACCTGGTCCGACGGCCACGCCAGCCACTACGAGTTCGCCTATTTGCGCGAAGAATGTCCCTGCGCCACGTGCAACGACGAACGCGGCAAAAAAGAAGCCTTCGCCGCGGCCGCACCCGGAAGCGGCTCATTTCCTCCGCTTCCGATGTTCAAGCCCAAGCCAAGCGCGCAAGCGGCCTCCGTCGTTGGCAACTACGCCATCCAAATCAGCTTCTCGGATGGACACGCGACCGGCATCTACAGCTACGACCACCTGCGCAGCATCTGTCCCTGCGCCGAGTGCGCCAAAGCGTTCCGCGCGACCGCGTCGTAAATCGCTTTCGTTTCAAAAAAATCGTTTCACTCGCAACAAAATAGGCCGATCGCTAGACTTCGTGGCGGAAAAGTGCGAGCATTTTAACCCGCTGATCGAGATCACCCGCACATGAGCAGCTCCTCCAAAACCCCTGCCGCCGCTGGCAGCCGGGGCAACGGCATTCCGCGTGTCATCATCGCCACGACCGCGCTTCTCACCTTTATTTCGTTTTGGCGCGCCGCGGCCATCGTTTTGAACGACCTGGCCTCCTCGGCCTATTACGCGGGCGGTGAAGCGGAAGGCTACATCGGCAAAACAGCGCCGTGGTTCATTCTGGCCATCATGCTGTTTTCGTACGCGGTGCGCGCCGTGTACGTCGAGAGCTGCAGCATGTTCGTGCGCGGCGGCGTGTACCGCGCGGTCAAACAATCGCTCGGCGGAACGCTCGCAAAATTCAGCGTCTCCGCCCTGATGTTCGACTACATCCTGACTGGCCCCATCAGCGGCGTCGCTGCCGGGCAGTATTTGGCCGGACTGATCAGCGAGCTGCTTCAATACACGCACCTGGGCAATCCTCTTACTGCATACGAAGTGAATTTCATCGCGGCGAGTTTTGCGATTCTCGTGACCGTCTATTTCTGGTGGGAGAACACGAAGGGCATTCCAGAGTCCAGCGACAAGGCTTTGATCATCATGAAGCTGGTGACCGTGATGGTTGTGCTGCTGATCGCCTGGTGTACCTACACGGCGATCCTCCGGCACTCGGCTCTGCCACCCTGGCCGCATGTGCGCAATCTCAAACTAAACGCGGGCGCGCTTGGCTGGCTTGCGGGGAGCCCTCTTCCGCACATGTTCGGAATCATCGCCATTTTTATTGGGTTGGGGCATTCGGTTCTGGCCATGAGCGGGGAAGAGTCTCTGGCGCAGGTCTACCGCGAGATTGAAAGCCCCAAACTGCCAAACTTGAAAAAAGCCGGGCTAGTCATTTTCATTTATAGCCTGGTCTTCACTTCTTTGGTTTCGTTCTTCGCCGTGATGATCATCCCCGACGGCGTTCGGCAGAGTTACCTCGAAAACCTGATCGGCGGGCTGGCGATGAGTCTGCACGGGCCGCTGATTGCCCGCCTGATCTTTCACGTTTTCGTTGTGGTGGTGGGCACACTCATCCTGGCTGGAGCGGTCAATACCGCCATCGTCGGCTCGAATGGCGTGCTCAATCGCGTCTCCGAGGACGGCGTTCTCAGCTCGTGGTTCCGGCAGCCGCATCCGAGATTCGGCACCAGCTATCGCATCATCAACATCATCGTTGCGCTGCAAATTCTGACCATCTTCATCAGCCGTGGCGACGTTACTTTTCTTGCGAACCTTTACGCCTTCGGCGTCATCTGGAGCTTCACGATGAACGGCCTGGCCGTGCTCGTGCTCCGTTACACGCAGCCGGGCCAGCGCGAATTCCAGGTGCCGTTTAATTTTCATATTCGCGGCGTTCAAATTCCCGTTGGTCTCGGCTTGATCACTCTGACGCTGTTCTTGATCGCCGTAACCAATCTTTTCACCAAACCCGTGGCCACCATGGCGGGCGGCGCATTCTCTGTTTTGCTCTTCGCTGTTTTTACGATCTCCGAGCACCGCACGCACAAGAACAGCTCTTCTCAGGTGGAGATGGATCAGTTCAATCTGGATTTGGAGTCCGAGCTTACGCCGGAAGCCGTCGGCGCGCGCCCCGGAAACATCCTCGTTCCGGTCAGCAACCACTTCAATCTCTACCACTTGGGCAACGTGCTGGACCGCATCAAGCCGGGACGCCGCGATGTGGTTGTGTTGCATGTCCGCTTGCTGCGGCGTTCTGCTTCCGGGGAAAACGAACTGGACGCCGATCAGCTCTTCGGCAGCATCGAACAGCATCTGTTTTCCCAGGCGCTTTCCATGGCCGAAAAGCGGGGCAAGTCGATTCGACTCGCTGTGGTTGCGTCGAACGATCTTTGGGAAGGCATCCTGCGCGCGGGTGCCTCGCTGCAATCCAGTACGATCGTGATTGGGCGCTCGGCGAAGGACAACACCGAAGAGCAGGCCCGGCAGATCGGCGACGCGTGGGAGAAACTGGGCGACATCAAACCGCAATTCAATCTCGAAATTCATCTGCCGAACGGCGACAAGATTTACAAGGTCCTCGGGCCTCACGCGCCGAACCTGACCGCCAACGAAGTCAATCTCTTGCACCGGCTGTGGCTGCGCTTCAGCGATGTCCTGGCGCCGCAAGAGCTGCATCACCACGACGTGGTGCACTTCGCGCTCGAGGAAGTCCAGAAAGAGATCGAGGAAGGGCAAGAAGACTCTGTCGTGAAGCGGCTGCGCGCTCACATCGAAGCCAACCAAACGAAGAAACCGCCCTCCTCTTGAAGCGGCCTTCGTCCCACGGAGAATTCTAACTCGATAACGAAGATTGGCCTTACGCCAGCTGCGCTGTGCAATGGCCGCAGCGCTTGGCCTGGATGGGGATGCTCATGGCGCACTGCGGACAATCCTTCGTTGTCGGAGCGGCGGGAGCGACCGGCTTTGTGGTCCAGCGATTCACGGCGCGCACCAGCAAAAACACGGCGAAGGCGACGATCAGGAAGTTGATGACGTTGTTCAGAAATATTCCGTAGTTCAGCGTCGCTACTTTCTCCAACTTCGCTGCGGCGATAGTGTCATAGTGTTTGCTGGACAGGCTGATGAACCGACTCGAAAAATCGACGGGTCCGACGAGCTTACCGAGCGGAGGCATCAGGACGTCCTCAACAAAAGATGTGACGATCCTTCCGAATGCGGCGCCAATGATGATGCCGACAGCCATGTCCAGCACGTTTCCGCGCATGGCGAATTCTTTGAATTCCTTTAGCATGGTGCGTCTCCTTTTTGCTTTGTGGCATGGGCCAAACGATCGCCCCTGCGCGAGTGCAGAACCAGAGAGGGCCGTTCGTTGCGCGGATTATATCTGAAGCGACGAGAAAGTTTGGAAGGGAAACGTGCGGCGAAGCATCAGCGCGGGCGAAATACGAGCGTTGCCCCGATGACTCCGCGAAGGCACATCAATACGCCGGCGGTGGCCAGAAGCGGTGCAATCCACTCGAACGGCACTCGCGAAATGGCCAGCATCACCGCGCCGAGAAGAGTCAGCGAAAGTCCGCGCGTCCAGTTTTCCCAGCGCGACCACCATTTCTTGGGTCCATAGAGCGCACGCAGTCCCCAAAGGATCAGCGCCCCGCTGAGGATAAACCAGGATGGCTTGTGGCGCTCCACGGAGATGCGCCCCGAAAGTGCCAGCCAGATGACAAGCGCGCCCAACAGCACGAAGATCACTTCGATCATAAGCCGCAGAGCGCGCTCAGGGGTCAGCATCGTCAGCCGGCGCGATTAGGGGACGCGCTCGATGCGCACTTTCTGCATGGTTACCGGCGTCTTTGGTCTGTCGCTCGAATCGCGCGGCAGGTTGGAAATTTTATTGGCCACATCCTGGCCCTCGACCACTTCGCCAAAAATGGTGTGCTTGTTATCGAGCCAAGGCGTTGCGGCTACCGTGATAAAAAACTGGCTGCCGTTGGTGCCGGGCCCGGCATTGGCCATGGAAAGCTTGCCAGCTTTCGAATGGTTCAAGGAAGGATGAAATTCATCCGCGAACCTGTACCCCGGACCGCCGCGCCCCGTGCCCTGCGGACAGCCGCCTTGAATCATGAATTGCGGAATCACGCGGTGAAAACCGAGGCCGTCGTAAAAATTCTTCTTTAATTTCTTGCCCGTGCTCTCGTCGGTGAATTCCTTCGTTCCCTCGGCCAATCCGATGAAATTCTCAACGGTTTTCGGAGCTTCTTTTTCAAGAAGCCGTACCACGATGTTGCCTTGCGTAGTTTCGAAAATCGCGTAAGTACCTGATGGTCTGCTCATGCACTCTCCTCATGTACTAAATTATCCTACACGAGCCGCCTCTGCCCGCGCCACTTGCCAGGGACAATTTGGAACCCTGCAATTTTCACTCTTTCTGCTTTGTGGCAGAGAATCTCAATCGCACGTAGTCGGCGGTCCATTTGCCAGCCGCATCGCAAAGCTGGGGGCGCAACGTTTCTTGCACTTCCGCGATATACGCAGCTCTATCTGCCGGTGGGAGTTTGGCGGTGAAGCTTTCGGCAAACGTCTCAAGCCAGTCGGTGAGTTTTCCCGGTAGCGGAGTGGGCCGCGGTATCAGTGCGATATAGCTGATCGCAAAACCCCCTTTGACCAAATGAGACGAATATTCCTCGACAGTCGGAAAATACCATGGGACAGCTGCTTCTCCATCAAGCCCGCGCCGACCCAGAGCACTCACCAGCGCCAGCTTGATTTTCGCGCAGCACCCATGCCCTTCAAATTCCGCCACAAAGCGCCCGCCCGACCGCAAAGCGCGGGCAACGCCTGCAATTACCGCGTCGAATTCATTCTGAAAACTCAAGCTCTCGCCGTCCATCACACGGCAGTCCAGGCCCAGTTTGCACGCAGCCGAAACCTGCTCCATGCTCCCGTCCACGCCAATGACGTGACATCCCTTTGCCGCGAGCTTCAGCGTCAATACGCCGTCTCCGCATCCTAGATCCAGGATGCATTCACCTTGCCTCGCAGCGAGTAACTCAACTACTGGCATACCCAAGTCCGCAACGAAACGCGCGTTACGGGCGTACCGCTCGGGATTCCATGTTTGCGAATTTGTCATTGGACCGGCAAGGGCGCCGCCGAATTAACGTGTGCTACCAGTTCTTTTGTTTGCGGAGTTCAGTGATGTGCGCGGTGTGGTGTTTTCCGTGCCATTCGTAAATGAACAGGAGCCAGTCTATGTTGCGTTCGCCGTGGTCAGGGTGCATCAAGGGGCGCGCGAAATGCTCCGGCTTCAACGACCGCCAGAGACGGTCCCAGCGAGCGTGGACGGAATCGAGAAGAGTCTGCGATGTCTCGATAGGCGCTGATTTCGAATCCGCAAGCTCGGCCCAGGCTGCTTCGTTGTATGGCTTGATCGTGGGCTTATCCTCCGTGAGGGCGAGTTTCAGCCGGACATAGGCATTCAAATGGCTGTCCGGAACGTGGTGGATTACCTGGCGCACGGTCCATCCGCCCTCGCGATACGGTGTATCGAGCTGCGAATCGCTCAGCCCCTTCACTGCCGCGCGCAATTTGGCTGGCGTGGAGGCGATCTCCTCGATGGCCGCTTGCCGCCCCTCCGGGGTCACCTGCGCGGGCATTGCAAATCTTCCAATGGGATAGCGCGGATCCATCTGAGTCTCTCCTCGGCCAGCACAGGATTTCCGTTCGCCGGTGATTGTGACTATAGCTGGCGCCCCTCGAGACGGTCAACGCGCCGTGATAAGAATGCCTCTCCAATTTGGATGCTTCACCGACCGATTCGCGTGCGAGGGAATGCTACAATACTCAATTTCTAGTTGTATGGAACACCGTCCGGTGAGTTGTATCGAAAAAGCAAGCTGCCGAATCTAATATCTGGAGAAAATCGGAATGCACAATGTCGTCATTATCGGCAGTGGCTGCGCCGGGCTCACCGCCGCGATCTACGCGGCGCGCGCCAATCTGAAACCTCTAGTGATTGACGGCCACGAGCAAGGCGGTCAGCTCTCCCTCACCACCCACGTCGAAAATTATCCTGGTTTCCCGGACGGCATTATGGGCCCCGAACTGATCGAAAATATGCGCAAGCAGGCCCAGCGATTCGGGGCGGAGTTCAAAGCCGGGGCCGTGAACGAAGTGGACCTTACCCGTCGACCGTTCAAGATTACGGCGGGCAAGGACAGCTACGAAACGAGAACTCTGATTGTCGCCGCTGGCGCTTCCGCGCGCTTGCTCGGCCTGAAGGGTGAAAAGGAATTGATCGGCCGCGGCGTCTCGACTTGTGCGACTTGCGACGGATATTTTTTTCGCGAGAAGGCCATCGCCGTCGTGGGTGGCGGAGATTCCGCGATGGAAGAAGCCAATTTTCTGACGCGCTATGCCAGCAAGCTGTACCTCATCCACCGGCGCAACGAATTTCGCGCCTCAAAAATCATGATTGAACGCGCCAAGGCCAATCCGAAAATTGAGTTTCTCACTCCGTTCGTTGTCGAGGAAATTCTCGCCCCGCAAGGCCACGTCGAAGGTGCGCGCCTGCGCAATTTGCAAACTCAGGAGACGCGCGAAATCGCCCTGCAAGGAGTGTTCGTCGCCATTGGCCACGATCCGAACTCGACCGTCTTCAAGGGCAAGCTCGAAATGGACAGCAACGGCTACCTCATTTCCAATCACGGTAGCCTGACGTCCGTTCCAGGCGTTTTCGTCGCCGGCGACGTTCAAGACCATCGCTATCGTCAGGCCGTCACTGCCGCCGGCTCCGGCTGCATGGCCGCCCTCGATGCGGAAAAGTTCCTGGAAGAGCACAAGGACTAGTCGCTGAGGTTTTACACGGGCATAATCATATTGCATGCTTCGCGCGACGCTTCTCAAGCTCTCCGAGAGTCCCCGCTTCGCCAAATGGGTCACTTCCAACGGCACCACGCGCCGCATGGCGCGCCGTTTCGTCGCCGGTGAAACGCTCGACGAAGCCATTGAAGCCGCCCGCGCCTGCAACAACTCCGGAATGCTCGTCAGCCTGGATTACCTTGGCGAAAACTGCACGAATACCTCCGATGCCCAGCGCTCTCGAGACACTTACCTGGAAATTTTCGAACGCATCCACCAGGAAAATCTTCATGCCAACGTTTCCTGCAAGCTGACCCAGCTCGGCCTCGACCTCAACATTGATTTCTGCCAGGGTTTGGTCGTCTCCATCGTGGAATTCGCCGCGCGGTACGACAATTTTCTCCGCGTTGACATGGAAGGGTCGGCGTACACGGAACGCACTCTGGAGCTCGTAAAGGGTGTGCGCGCTCGGAATCCCGCCATCGGGACGGTGATCCAGTCCTATCTTTATCGCAGCGAAACGGACATCCAGAGCCTGCTCGCTTATGGCTGCCGCATCCGCCTTTGCAAAGGCGCTTACAAGGAGTTGCCAGACGTCGCCTATCCACGCAAACGTGACGTCGATTTCAATTATGTCCGTTTGATGAAGATTCTCTTGCCCAGCGGTTTCTACCACGGCATCGCCACGCACGATCCGCGCATGATTGCGGAAACCATTCGCTGGGCCGCCGCCAAGCAAATTACCAAGGATGATTTCGAGTTTCAGATGCTATATGGAGTGCGGACGGACTTGCAGCGCCTCCTCGTGAAGGACGGCTATCGCTTGCGCGTCTACATTCCCTTTGGCAACGACTGGTTCCCGTATTTCATGCGCCGCCTTGCCGAGCGCCCCGCCAATCTCGGCTTCCTGATTCGCAATTTTTTCCGCTCCTGATCCTCAGCGGCACTATTGTTTCCGGCAAACCGTCACGCCATCGCGCAGCGGAATGAGCACCGGATAGAGTTCCTTCGAGGCGTACACCAGTCTGTTGAATTCTTGTATTCCCCGCGTTGCCGCATCATCTGAAGCTACCGGCCGCGCCGCTTTGCCCGACCATAAGGTGTTGTCCGTGATGAGCAATCCTCCGCGGCGAAGCTTCGGCAGCGCCACGCGAAGTGCATCCGGATATTGGTGCTTGTCCACGTCGTTGAAGATCAGGTCAAACTTGCCCGGCGTCTTCTTGAGCAGTTCAAGCGCATCGCCTACGCCGACGTGAATGCGCTTCGCCACTCCCGCCCTGCGAAAATACTCCCGCGCGCGCTGCGCATTCGCGGGATCTCCGTCCGTGTAGTGTACTTTTCCTTTTGGTCCGGCCGCCCGTGCCAGCCAAATCGTCGAGTAGCCGATGGCCGAGCCCATCTCAAAAATTCGCTTCGCTCCGGAAACTTGTGCGAACAGCGCAAGCAATCGTGCCACCGCCGGTCCAATAATGGGGACGCGATGCTCGGCCGCATAACTTTCCATTTCGCTGACGACAGCGTCCCGCTCCGGCAATAACTCGTAGATGTATTCCTCAACGTCGTCTGGGATGTAACCGCTTCGCAAGTTCTCGCTTCGAATCACAAGCTTTCTCCAGGTTCCAAAGCATGAATCTCCACCCCGGCAATCCCCCGTGCCTCCTGCCGCAATCCCTCGACCGTTCCGGTCAGAAACGGAAACGTCGCATAGTGCATGGGAATAACATGCTTCGCTCCCAGCAGCCGGATGGCATACGCCGCCTCGCGAGGCCCCATCGTGAAGCGATCGCCAATGGGCAACATCGCAACGTCGGGCTTGTACAGCTCTCCGATGAGCTTCATGTCCCCGAACAACGCCGTGTCCCCGGCGTGATAAATCGTGAATCCGCCCGGCAATCGAATGACGTATCCCGCCGGTTCGCCGCCGTAGAGCACTTCGCCGCCATCCTCGATCGAATTCGAATGGAACGCATGCGTCATGGTCACTTCAAACTCGCCCACACTCTGCGACCCGCCCTTGCCCATCGGGGAAGCTTCCGCTTCAAATCCTTTGCGCACGAGCCAAAGGTAGGTCTCGAAAATCGCCACAATCTTCGGCTTGTGCTGTTTCGCCAGGGCCAGCAAGTCTCCCAGATGGTCCCCGTGGGCATGCGTAAGAAAAATGACGTCCAGCCGCGCCACCTTCTTCAGCGCCTCCGGGCATCTCGGATTCGTCATCACCCACGGATCGATGATCGCCACCTGTCCCGATGCTGTTGTGATCGAAAAAGTGCTGTGTCCAATGAATGTAATTCGATTGCCCTTCGTATCGAGCATCGGCCATCCCCCCGCGCGTCGTGTGGTTTTAAGCCAGAGACCTACTTGCTCTGCGAAACAGTTCCGCCCCCAGCGGCCAACAGCCCGCGAATCGCCTCTTCGTACTGCTCCCGGGTCTTCTCGCCAATGAAATGGCCAACTTGCCGGCCATCCCGGTCATAAAAGAACGAGGCCGGAAGCGTCCCGTTCCACCCAGTCATCACGGATTGCGTAAACGCCCTAAACTCAGCTTGCTCTGCCGGCCGATTCCGGTAATTCGGAAAGATTGGCTTGTATCGTGCCAGAAAGCGCCGCACCAGAATCATGTCGCCGTCATCGTCCAAGCTAACGCCGACGACCTGCAAGCCTTTCGGCTCGTACTGTTTCGCCAACTCGTTCAACATCGGGTATTCGTCGCGGCAGGGCTCGCAATACGTCGCCCAAAACGTCACCAGCAGTGGCCTTCCCTTATGTTCCTGCAGGATCCTCTGGAATCCCTGCACGTCAGTTGTCTTTGGGTCATGGTCTTCTTTGGTTTGTGGCGCGGCAAGCGCAGCAAATGCAGTCCCAGCGGCAATCAATAGCACCCATCCAATCGCAGTTCGAACTCTCATCGATCCACCTTCCCTAACCATTCTAACCACATGTGCTCAGGTTGAGAATCCTCTCCTCGCACAGTACAATCATTTCAGCCGCTTGTTGGCCCTGAGAGCGGCATGGTATAAGAAAATTTCGCCGGCTGCATTCCGTGTCAGGATGCTCTATCGGCAAGCTGTCCGCTCAAAGGAGATTTGAATGGCTTACGTAATCGCTGAGCCCTGCATCGGGACAAAAGACACCGCCTGCGTAGATGTGTGTCCTGTCGATTGCATCCATCCCCGCAAGGATGAGCCGGATTTTGAGAAGCACACGCAGCTCTATATCAATCCGACGGAGTGCATCGATTGCGGCGCCTGCGTCCCGGTCTGCCCGGTCACCGCTATTTTCGCTTTGGAAGATCTGCCGGAGAAGTGGAACAGCTTCACGCCGGTCAACGCGGACTTCTACGCCGCGAAGTAACTCAAATCCAGGCTCTCCAGTTCAGGATTCTTTCGTCTCAACGGCGCGCATTGGCGCGCCGTTTTATTTGGCGCGCCCTTCGAGTTGCGGGGTTTCCGTGCGCCGCGCTCCTCCGCTCAAGGTGCGCTTGCGCACTTCTTCAAAGGTGGTCGCGAACAAAATCTTCTCTACCGCTCCCTGAACGTCCTTCCATATCTGCTTCAATCCGCAGCTTTCTCCCTCCACGCACACCCCGCCCATGGCCTCGTTGTGCACGCAGCTGGATTCCGCAAACGCGCCATCGACCACTCGCAGCACCGCGCCCACCGATATTTCCTGCGGCGACCGCGCCAGCGTGTAACCTCCGCGCACGCCTCGCCGGCTCTCCAATATCCTCCCGCGCTTCAATTCCAGGAGGATTTGCTCCAGGTACTTCAGCGGAATGTGGTGCCGCTGCGCGATTTCGTGGATGGTCACTACCTCGGGATACTGCAAGCTCAGGTGCAGCACCGCTTGCGTGGCATACTCGCCTTTGGCCGTGACTCGCATCGTGTATTCTAGTCCTTGGCTAGCCTTTCACACGCGCGAAGGAGTGTCAATCTCCCGCTCCGGCCGTTCAGCCAAGATGGGCCACTGCGTCAAAACAAACGGGCAAAGTGCGCCTTTTGTGCAGGCCTCTCATCTCCTGAATCGCAAATCTTGCTTCGCACGGTATGATGTTTGAGAGAAAGATTGTCCCCATGCCAGACCGCTTCCATCTCGTCCTGCTCATTCATGCCCACCAGCCTTGCGGCAACTTTGGCCATGTACTCGAAAAGGCCTATGAAGACTCTTATCTGCCTTTTATTGAACTCCTGGAAAAGCATCCCGGTGTCCACATCGGCCTCCATTATTCCGGCCCGCTGCTCACCTGGATCGAAGAACATCGCCCCGAATATTTCGCCCGGCTGAGCGCTCTCGTCAGCGCTGGACAAGTGGAGTTGGTCGGTGGCGGCTTTTACGAACCAATCCTCGTCTCCATTCCCCCCGACGACCAGCGCGAACAAATCACGCGCCTCGCCGGTTACCTTGAACAACGCTTCGGTCATCGCCCGACGGGCGCTTGGATCGCCGAGCGCGTTTGGGAGCCGCAACTTCCTTCCGCGCTATCCGCTGCAGGCGTCAGCTACACTCTTGTCGACGACATCCATTTTCTCTCCGCCGGTTTTGAACCGCAGGAGCTCTTTGGCGCTTACATCGCTGAAGACCGCGGCCAGAGCGTCTGGCTCTTTCCCGGTCAAAAAGCCCTCCGCTATTTCATCCCCTTCGGCAAAGTCGAGGAAGTCATCACCTACCTGCGCGACGCTTCGGCCCTGCATCCGTGCGGCATGGCCGCGATGGGGGATGACATGGAAAAGTTTGGCGTCTGGCCCGGCACCAACGTGCATTGCTACAAGGACGGCTGGCTGGAAAAGTTTTTCGCCGCTCTCGAGGAAAATTCTTCCTGGCTGCGTGTCTCGACTCCCGGCGAGTATCTTGCCGATCACTCGCCTCTGGGCCGCGCCGATCTGCCCACTGCCTCTTACTCCGAAATGATGGAATGGGTTCTTCCCACGCGCGTCCGTCAGCGCTACCACGCCGTCCAGAATGAATTCAGCGCCCGGCCGGAGATATTGTCCTTCCTCCGGGGGGGCTCGTGGCGCGGATTTTTCCGCAAGTATCCGGAATCGAATCTGCTAAATAAGAAAATGTTGCGTGTCTCCGCGCGGATCGCCGCCGTTCCGGCTCGCCACAACAATCCCAAGGTTTCCGAGGATCTCTTGCAAGCGCGTGACCTGCTCTTGAAAGCGCAATGCAATGACGCCTATTGGCACGGTATCTTCGGCGGGCTTTACGCTCCCCATCTCCGCACCGAACTTTGGCGCAATCTAATCCGCGCGGAGCTCATCGCCGACCGGCAAACGGCTGGCGCGCTCATGCCCCGCGTCGAATTGCTTGATTACGACGCGGACGGCGCGCACGAGCACCTCTTCACCGCGCCAGAATACCAAGCGCTGCTCAAGCCCACCGATGGTGCTACCCTCGCCGCCTTCGATTTCCGCCCCGCTGCCGCCACCATCATCAATTCCATTCAGCGCAGGCCAGAGGCTTATCATGCGCGCTTGCGCGAAGCCTCGAAAGCCGACGTCCCAGGCAGCGTCGCTTCCATTCACGAGCAGACTCTTGTCAAAGAGCCCGGACTCGAACGTTTTCTCCGCTATGATCGCTGGCCCCGCCACGCTTTCCGCGTTCTGCTTTTCGATCCCGCTCGTACCCAGGCGGAATATGAAATTCTCGAACTGCAGGAAGATCCAGGATTCGCTGGCGGTGCCTTTTACGTCAAATCCTCTTCCGCCAATGATGCTCAATTGATCCGCGAAGACGAACTGAAGTTCCCCGGGCAGAACTCCGCTGCCAATCCAACGCTCTCCCTGGCGAAACGCTTCACCTTTGGCCCCGCCCCGCAGGGTTGCGAAATTGCCTGTGAAATCGGCCTGAAACTCAAACGGCCTCTCGCGAAGCCCATTGCCGTCGGCATCGAATCCATCATCAATCTTCTCGCGCCCGCCGAGCCCGACCGTTTTTTCGAAACCCCGAAGGGCCGGCAGAATCTTCGCTTCAGCGGCGTGTTGCCCGGGCCGTTGCTCCGTATGGAAGACGGCTGGCAGCGCATCCGTATCGCGCTTCACGCGCCCGCCGCCAAGGAATTTTGGATTGCCCCCATCGAAACGGTTTCCGAGTCCGAAGGGGGCTTCGAACGCGTCTATCAGGGCTCCCAGATTCTCGCGGTATGGCATCCGCCGCTGACGGCGCAAGAGCCGTGGTTTGCCCGTCTCGTCTGGCGCATCGAATCTTTTTAGTTGTATACCTGGGAGAGACCGAACCACACCACGCAAGGTTTGGATATTTCTGAAGAAAGCAACGACCCGCTTTAGTCCGCGATCAACAAATTTTGCGCGAACGGCCACTCTTTATCCACCCACTGCCCTTGACAACGAAAACCCGTCCGCTCCGCCATTTCCACGGCTTCTCCAATTCGATACTTGTGCGAGCTTTCCGTCCAAATTGTTTCATCTTCATCCAACGACATGCGAAGCCCCGCCGCTGGGATCTCCACACGCTGCCGGCACGTAGATCGCAAGTGCATCTCGATGCGCCGCTCGATGGCGTTCCAACGCGCTTCGTGGCGGAAATTCCCCAGATCAAAGTCGCCGCGCAGCTCCCGGTTAATCCTCGCCAGCAAATTCAAATTGAACGCTGCCGTCACTCCGGCTGGATCGTCATACGCCAGCAACTGATCTTTGACGCTTTTTTCCAGGTCCGTGCCCAGTAGTAGTGCATCGCCCTTGCGCAATATGCCCCGAACGCTGCGCAAGAACTCCTCTCCCGCATCGCGATCGAAATTCCCGATCGTGCTTCCAAGAAACAGCACCAGCAAATGGTCGCCCTCGGCGCGCCCATCGGCCACCGTCCGCAATCCTTCGAGGTACGGCTGTTCATGCCCGACGATGCTCACCAGATCGATCTGGCCCAATTCCTTTTCGCACGCCGCCAGCGCCGAGGGCGAAATCTCGATGGGAAAGTAATACGTTCTCTGCCGCTGCGAGAGCGCTTCCAGGATCCATCGCGTCTTTTTTCCGCTGCCGCTCCCGAGTTCCGCCACGTGTACCGGCGATGGCAGCAGCCCAACGATCTCGCGTGCATGCTTTTCCAGCAGCCGCGCATCCGCGCGCGTCAAGCCGTACTCCGGCAGCACGCAAATCGTTTCAAACAGCGCCGAACCCACTTCGTCATACAAATACTTTGACGGCAATTCTCTTTGCCCGCTCTTCGTCAAGCCTTCGCGTACGTCGGCCGCGAACTCGGACACATGTCTCAGGGGAAGGGTTTGCGTCAGCATGTCGTCTCCCAAGGCCGGGTTAATCTTGCCAGTGCTAGTCTTCCACGCAACGGAATGTCGCGTAGACGTACGGATAATGCGGTTGGAACCAGTTCCGGAAGGATCGCCGCAACATGCACGCGGCCGTTCGCGGCGACCCTCCCTTCATCACGTAGTGTTTCCCATCGAAGAAATTCGCGGAATAACCGGAATAAAAGGGCATTGGCGCAAATCCAGGAAATGGCCCGAAAGCCGTGCTCGTCCACTCCCATCCGTTGCCCACCAAATCATGAACTCCAAATGCGCTTGCGCCCGCGGGAAAAGCGCCCACAGGCGATGGATCCCAATGCGCAAAATCAAAATTCCCGTGGCGTGTGCTCGGCGCTTCTTCTCCCCACGGATAACTCCTCTCACTCCCGCCCTCCGGCGTTCCAAACGCCGCGCGGTGAAATTGTGCTTCGCTCGGCAGCGTGCGTCCAAGCCATTTGGCGTACGCCGTGGCTTCCGCGTGGCTCACGTAAACGGGCCAATCCAGCGGCAGGCGCATCTCTCCAAACATCGCGCGGTACATCCACAAATTCCCGTCCTTCTTCCAGAATGCCGGATGCTGCACGCCTTCTTTTTCCTTCCAGTTCCACGCCTCTTTACTCCAAAGCGCGCGGTTTTCGTATCCCCCGGCCTGCATAAACCGCAAAAAATCCTGGTTGCTTACGTTCCCGCTCTCGATCGCAAATCTCTCCACGTCCACTTCATGCGCATCCAGTTCGTTGTCCCAGGCAAACTCATCACCCTTGACGTATTTCAGCCCCAGCGTAGCCCGCCCCGCGGGGATTTCTACCAAGCGGGACTTTCGCGCCGGCGCTCCGAAACTCTGCGCAATCGGCCCTCGAATCTTTCTCCCGGCCGGAAGCCGGTGCAGCATGTACGCCAGTGTTTCTGCATGCATCAACCGGTGCTCAATGGCCACTTCCAGCATGGCGACCAAGAAAGGATGCCCCTCTTCTGGCCGCGCCAAAGCATGTTCGATGGCCGTGTCCAGCTCATTTCTCACCCGATGGTTGTATCTCTCCACTTCTTCACGCGATGGCCAATCATTCGGCCCGTCGTTCGGCAATCCCCCGCCGACCGGGTCGATGCCAAACGCAAAAAGATCGTCGAATGATCGCTGCATTGCTTGCAATCCAAAAGCGCGCTGCGCCAGCAGGTTCCAGTCGAAAGCTTCGACGTGTCCCAGATAAAAAATGATTCGATGACGCTCCGGAATGGGCCTGTCATAGATGGCTTCATCGCGCACGATGCGGAACAACTCATCCGTTTGCGCGCGGGCGTTCAGTAACCGGGCGTGAAGGTCGTGGCGGATACGGACAGCAGTAGCGGTAGCTCCCATAGCGTCATCCCCTTTACTTGGATGCGGCTTCCTCGAGAAGGATGCGCCAAAATGCGGCGTCGGGGGAGGCTGAGTAGGGTACGATATTCCCCCCGTGCCGTGAGGCTGTCAATCGAAATGAATGCGAAAACCGCCCCTGCTTCGGATGTTGCCATCGAATTTCGCGGCGTCAGGTATCACATAAACGATATTCCCGCTCCCGCTATCGTCTCTAACCTCTCTCTCACCATTTCAAGCGGCGAAACCCTGGTCCTTCTCGGACGCAGCGGCAGCGGCAAGACTACCCTCCTAAAGCTGATCAATCGCATGCTCGTTCCTTCAGAAGGTCAAGTCCTCGTCGAGGGCCATGTCACCACCGACACCGACCCCATCCGTTTGCGCCGGGGCATCGGCTACGTCATTCAAGAGGCCGGCCTCTTCCCGCATTTCACCGTGGCGGAGAACGTTGCCCTCGTCCCCACTCTTGAAAAATGGGATTCTGCGCGCATCGCTGCACGCGTCGAGGAACTGCTGCGCCTGGTCGGTCTCGACCCCGCCGAATTTTCCGCTCGCCGTCCGCGCGAACTCTCTGGCGGCCAGCGTCAACGCGTTGGCGTCGCGCGCGCCCTTGCTGCCGATCCGCCCATTCTTCTCATGGACGAGCCTTTCGGTGCCCTCGATCCCGTCACCCGCGCCGACCTCCAGCGCGAATTCAATTCCTTATCCGGCCGCCTCAATAAAACCATCGTCTTCGTCACTCACGACATTCGCGAAGCGCTCCTTCTCGCCTCGCGCATTGCTCTTCTTCACGCAGGTCGCCTCGTAGCCCTCGCCACTCCGCGGGATTTTCTCCGCCTCGACCACCCCGAAGTCCACGCCTTCGTCGAGTCCCTCTCCGTTTCCAGCGGAGTCTCTTCATGACCGCGTGGCATTTCTTCATCACTCATCGTTCCGAGATTCTTAGCGCCACGCTCGATCACATCATCCTGGTCGTCATCTCCGTGGACGTGGCCATCGCCATCGCCGTCCCCCTCGGCATGCTCATCGTCCAGCATCGCCATCTCCGCGCCGTCGCTCTCGGCATCGCCAACGTTTTTCAAACTATCCCCAGCCTCGCCCTCTTCGGTTTCCTGATTCCCATTCCCTTTATCGGCGGCATCGGCCGCCGTACCGCCATCGTCGCCCTCGTTCTGTACGCTCTTCTCCCCATTCTCCGCAACACCTACGTCGGCCTCACCAACATCGACCCTGCCATCCTCGAAGCTGCCGAAGCCATGGGCATGACCAACACACAAATCCTCCTGCGCGTCCGTCTCCCCCTCGCTCTCAGCATCATCCTCGCCGGGATCCGCACCGCAACCGTCATCACCATCGGCGTCGCCACCATCGCGGCCGCTATCGGTGCGGGCGGACTCGGCACCTTCATCTTCCGCGGAGTCGCTATGGTTAGCGACGCCGTAATCCTAGCCGGAGCCATCCCTGCTGCTCTCCTCGCCATCTGCGCCGACCTCCTCCTCGCCCTCCTCGAACGCCGCCTCCGCGTCACCTAAGCATTCTCTTGCCACCACACTTCTCTCCTATTCCTTCCTCGTCCTCACTTCTTCTCTGTGCTCTCTGTGCCCTCTGTGTTAAATTCCTCATTCGGCCTAACCACCCACTTAACATGCGTCGTCTTATCCTTTACTTCCTCTATCTCCTTTATTTCCTGAACCTCCTCTTCTTCCCCTCCGCCTGCCGCAAGCCCAGCTCCCCTCACCTAACCATCGGCTCCAAATTTTTCACCGAGCAAGTCATCCTCGCCGAACTCCTGGCCCAGCACATCGAAGCCCGCACCGGCATCCCCGTCGAGCGCAAAACCAATCTCGGCGGCACTCTCCTCGTCCACAAAGCTCTCCTGGCCGGCGATATCGATCTCTACGTCGAATACACCGGCACCGCTTTAACCGCCGTCCTCAACGAATCCCCCGATTCCGACACCCCAGCCCAAATCTACAACCGCGTCAAACAGCAATATGCCCAGCGCTTCAACCTCGTCCTCACCGAGCCTCTCGGCTTCGAAAACACCTTCGCCATGGTCGTCCGCGGCGAAGACGCGCAAAAACTCCATCTCCACACTATGTCCGATCTCGCCCCCATCGCTCCCAAATGGCGCGTCGGCGTCGGCTACGAATTCCTCGAACGCCCCGACGGTTTCCCCGGATGGAGCCAGCGCTACGGCCTCCACTTTGCCGCCGCTCCCAACGTTATGGACCTCGGCCTCCTCTATCGCGCCCTAATCGATCATCAAGTCGATATCGTCGCCGGCAATTCCACCGATGGCCTCATCGACTCGCTCCACCTCGTCGCCCTCGAAGACAATCTCCACTATTTCCCGCCTTACGATGCTGTCCCCATCGTTCGCCGCGCCGCACTAGAAAAATTCCCACAGCTTCGCGCCGCGCTCGCCGATCTCTCCGGCAAAATCTCCGCCTCCGAAATACGCCATCTCAACGCCGAGGTCGACGCCAATCAGCGCGACGTCGCCGCCGTCGTCCGCGCCTTCCGCGCCTCAAAAAATCTCTAGCCCTAAAAATTTCTAAACCGTAACCTTTTGCCCCACACCAAGCGTCTAATCATTAGCTTTGCAGCAATTCGGCCTGCGTCACCGAGCCAAAGGTTAGGAAAGCAACTTTACTATCGCTCGCGGGTTTTGTAAGTTGTACGCGTCACGGTTTCGGCCCGAAGCAAGCAGCAAAATTCCCAGCTCCAGCATTACAGTTTGACGAACGTAATACGGAGGCTTGCATGAAATCACTTCTCGCAGTTCTTGCTCTGTTCTTGATCTGTTCGGTTCCTGCTCTCGCGCAAGAAAAAGACCGGCAGCAGCATCCGGCTCCGCAGGCCAAAGACGTCGGTCACGGCTACGTGCCGCGCAAGGGCCCTCCTCCCGCCAAGGTTGCTCCGCACGGGCAGCCTCAAGGCGAAGCTCGCGGTGAATCACACGCAGCTCCGGAACAAGCCCGCAACTATTCCGACAAACAGGGCCATCCCGAAGCCCCTCACGTTCACCACAATGGCCAATGGGTCGGCCACGACACCGGCCGCGATGATCCCCACTACCATCTCGATCATCCCTGGGAGCATGGCCGTTTCAGCGGCGGCTTCGGCCGCGGCCACGTTTGGCACATTGCTGGCGGTGACAGATCGCGCTTCTGGTTCGGTGGCTTCTACTTCAGCGTCGCTCCTGTGGATTACGCCTATTGCGACGATTGGGATTGGGCCAACGACCAGATCTCCATCTTCGAGGACCCCGATCACGACGGCTGGTACCTCGCCTACAACGTCCGCCTAGGCACCTACTGCCACGTCGAGTATCTCGGCAACAGCTAGTCTCTCTCTAACCAAATATTTCCCAGGGGCACGGCCTACGCCGCGCCCCTTTTTCTTTCTTGTGTGGCACAGCCAATCCTGGCTGTGCTCTTTCCTGCATTTCTCACTTGTGGCACAGCCAATCCTGGCTGTGCTCCTCTCTTGATAATCCAAGCTAAAATTTATAGTATGGTTCTCACACAAATACTCTGTGTCCAGACCCATGCCCTCAACTAAGCCCTTCTACCACCGCAATCTCCCTCACTGGCTCCCAGAATCTGCCACCATTTTTCTAACCTGGAGATTATTTGGCTCACTCCCCAATTTACCCAAGAGCACAGCCAGGATTGGCTGTGCCACAATTCCGCCTCCCGCCAGCTCTTCAGGAAAAAAGTTCAAGGAAATGGACTCCATCCTGGACAAAGCCACGTCCGGGCCGTTTTGGTTGAGGAATTTCGCTATCGCCGGTTGCGTCACGGACGCTATCCATCTTCGATCCCAAGAGCTGAACTTCTACGACTTACACGCTTTCGTCGTCATGCCCAACCATGTCCACCTGCTGATCACTCCCAAAGTCCCGCTCTCCCGTGTAACCAATGGCCTAAAAGGCGTAACCGCCCGCGACGCCAACGCCATTCTCCGCCGCACCGGACAACACTTCTGGCAGGACGAGTCGTTCGACCACTGGGTCCGCAACCCCGCCCAATTCGATCGCATCCGGGCTTACATCGAGCACAACCCCGTCACCGCGGGCCTGTCCGCAAGCCCCGAAACCTGGCCATGGTCCAGCGCCAGCCAGATCAATTCCATCTAGCCATCCCCAGAAATTCCCCCTGTTCTTCTGCTTCCACACTCCATGTGGCACAGCCAATCCTGGCTGTGCTCTTCCTCTTGTCCCAGAAGCCTCGCCCAAGAAAAGAAGTGACAGGCAGAAATTATTTAAGGACATTTTGGCAACATTATGAAAAACATTGTGACGAAGCAGAGATTGAAAGATTTGATTTAGCGAGCCAAGCGGGGTGCCGCACTCTTGCCGCCTTTGCAAGGACGCGGCTTTTTTCCTTTCTTCTAACTCCTAATTTCCAATCTCCAACCCCCCGAACACTTTTCCACACATTTCCACAGCCGTATCAAACCATTAAACTCCCCGCCAACTCCTTCCATTCCCGCAACTTCCGCCCTTACCATTCGAACCAGCCCTCCCCATTCGAATGACTTTCGAGTACACAAAAAAATGTATTGACAATTGGTAACCATCCGTGCTACCATGTCTTGTGAATGTAAGCCGCTGTCCCTTTCCGACGATCCCATCATTTCCGCGCCACCTCCCTGCCCAGCCTATTGCTCGCCCGCGTCGCGACCTCTCTGCGCTTGGCCGCCCCATCGCGTGTCATCCCGAACGCAGTGAGGGATCTGCTTTTTCTTCCTTCGACTTTAAACTTTCAACGCTTGACCTCTTCTCCCTCCTTGACGCCTCTGACGCTCTTGACGCCGCGTCAACCATAAGCCCTTTGTTTGCCACTGTTACTAAAGACACTCGGGGTGGGGTATTACCCCCTCACCCCAATTTGGAGGAAAAAATGACCAAGCTCGAAAACACCAAACCTCAGTCCGCTAGCACCATCTCCACCAGCGACGCGACTCGCTGTCAGCGTCGCAGGCCCTCGGGCCGCCGTTGCAAGCTCCCCGTCACTGCTCCTGGCGCTCCCTTCTGCTTCACGCACACCCAGGAGTTCAACAAAGCCGATTCTCTCAATCTCAAAACCGCTCTCCTCACCGGCCACCAGGGTTTCCAAACCGCCCAGGGAATCAACAATTCCCTCCGTAACCTCTATATCCTCCTGGCCAACAACTACATCTCCCCTCGCCGCGCCGCCGTCCTGGCCTACATCAGCAGCCTCCAGCTCCGCACCCTCCCCGCCATCGACGCCGACCTCGAAGCTGGCATCGCGGACCCCGCCGAGCCCCAAGAGAACGCTTCCGACGGCGACTCTTCCGCCGAAACGCTCTATGAAGAAGTCAGTACAACCGCCGCTCCCGCATCGAATGCCTCCGCGGAGGCCGCGCCCGGTTGGGACGCCTCCATCCCCGAACCCGACCCCACAAAGAAACCCTCATGACCACCGCCACACATGCTCGTTCCCCGTGGCACAGCCAATCCTGGCTGTGCTGCGCCGCCACCCAGGGTCATTCCCCAGTGGCACAGCCAATCTTGGCTGTGCTCCGTCCGCCTCTTACCTTGTCTGGTTCAAGGGTCACGCAACACCAATCACCAGTCACAACTCAACATTCACCAATCAACAGTCACGACTCTTTGACTCCGCCGCCCCTCGCAACATACAATCGCGCCGGATTCAGGGGACGCATCACAATCCAATTCGACAGGTGGGGGACCATACGATGAAAAAGTCTTTGTGGATTTTTGCGGCGGGAATTTTCTTACTCTTCGGCCAGACCGCGCGCGTAGCCGCGCAAGCGCCAGAGCGCGGTGAAGGCCACACTCCGGAAGCCAAAGCTCCAGACAAGTGCGAGGCCGCTGAGAAAAAAGAAGAAGTTTCCGTAACCGAACACACCATACGCCTCGGCGGCCAAGCCATTCCTTACAAAGCCACCGCCAGCACCACGCTTCTCAAAAATGACAAGGGCGACGCCACGGGCCTCATGTATTCCGTCGCCTACACGCGCAGCGACGTGAAAGATCTCACCACTCGTCCCATCTCTTTCCTCTATAACGGCGGACCTGGCTCCGCTACCATGTGGCTGCACATGGGCGCCTTCGGTCCGCGCCGCGTCTGGACTCCTGACGCCACGTTCACTCCGCCCGCTCCTTACAAGCTCGTCGACAATACCGAAAGCCTTCTCGACAAAACCGACCTGGTCTTCATCGACGCCATGGGCACTGGCTACAGCCACGCCATCTGCAAAACGGAACCCAAGGAATTCTATGGCATCGACGAGGACATCGATGCTTTCGGACAATTCATCGACACCTATCTCAGCCGCAATGACCGCTGGAATTCCCCGAAGTTCCTCATCGGTGAAAGCTACGGCACATTCCGCTCCGCGGCTCTCGGCGATTATTTGCAGAGCCACTACACCATCCACTTGAACGGCATCGTCCTGATCTCTTCGGTCCTCGATCTTTCCACCATCACGTTTCCCACCGGCGATGACCGCTCCTATATCTACTATCTCCCGAGCTACGCGGCCGTCGCCTGGTATCACAAAGTCTTGAAAGACCAGCCCGCCGATTTGCCTGCATTCGTCGAAGAAGCGCGGAAGTATGCCCAGGGTGAGTACGCCTCTGCGCTCTTCAAGGGCGCCGAACTCTCCGCCGACGAAAAATCCGCCGTAGCAAAGAAGCTCTCCTCTTTTACCGGTCTGAGTGAAGACTACCTGATGAAGGCCGATCTTCGCGTCAGCCTGCCGCAGTTCATGGCCGAACTCCAGCGCAGCCGCGGCCTCACCACCGGACGCATTGACGCGCGCTTCTCCGGTTATACGGCTGATCTGCTCGAAGAATATTCCCAGGGCGATCCCGAAGGTCCGGCTGTCGGCGGCGCGTATACCGCTCTCATCAACGAGTACAACCACGATGAGCTGAAATTTGGAAAGGACGAGGTCTATCACAACACCAGCGGCGGCGGTGGCGGCTGGAACTGGACTCGCAAAGCCAGAGGGCCTCGCGGATTTTTCCCCAGCGGTCCAAATGTGGAAGGCGATCTAGCCCAGGCGATGATCACCAATCCCAAACTTCTTGTCCAAGTCGAAAACGGCTACTTTGATATGGCCACACCGTTTTTCGCCACCGAATTCACCATGGAGCATCTTGGCTTGCCCGCTCCGCTCCAGAAAAACATCACCCTCGATTACTACGACGCAGGCCACATGATGTATCTCCACGACTCCGCTCGCGTGAGCCTGCACAATCACATCGCCAGCCTGATCGATCGCGCCACGCGGGAGCAGTAGTAGCACAGACTTCAGTCTGTGCTCTTTTGTCGAGCGTGAATGTGAGAAATAGAAAGTGAGAACAGGGAAAAAACAAAAGGAGCCTGAAAAAGAAAAATCCGTCTAAGATGCTTTGGCTTCCGCGTAAGCGACGAACTCTTCGTATGGCCCTTTGAAGTCTTCGATCTTGCCGTCGTGGAAATGCCAGATGCGCGTCGCGACTTCATCGATCACGTCGTGATCGTGCGTGACCAGCAAAACGGTCCCGTCATAGCGCTGCAAAGCGATATTCAGCGCGTTGATGGATTCCAGATCGAGATGGTTCGTCGGTTCGTCGAGCACCAGGAAATTCGGTTTCTGCAGCATCAGCCGGCAGAAAATCAGCCGCGCCCTTTCGCCCCCGGAAAGCGCGTTCGTGGGCTTCAGCGCATCTTCGCCGCTGAAAAGCATCTGGCCCATCAACCCGCGTAGCTCCTGCTGGTTGGCGGATGGATCGAACTGCCAGAGCCACTCGATAGCCGTGGTGCCTTTGGTAATGGATTCGCCGTGGTCCTGCGCGAAATAGCCCACGGCCACTTCGTGACCCCATTTCGTTTCGCCGCCGTTGATTTTGAACTGGCGGTCGTCGTCCTCGATGAAGCCGGGCGCGTTGAGGACCAGCGATTTCAGCAGCGTGGTTTTTCCGGCGCCGTTGCGGCCCATCAGGGCGATTTTTTCGCCGCGCGTCACCGCCGCTGAAAATCGCGGAATCACTTTCAAGTCGCCGTAGGATTTTTCGACGCTGCGGATTTCCAGCGGATGCTTTCCGGAATTCCGCTTCATGTCGAATTTGATGTACGGCCGCTGAATGTTCGAGCGCGCCAGTTCCGTGGTCTGCAGCCGCTCGACTTCTTTTTTGCGTGAGGTAGCTTGCGCCGAACGCGTGCCGGCTGAAAATCGCGCGATGAATTCGTTCAGTTGCGCGATTTTCTTTTCGCGGTTGGCGTTTTCCGCTTCGATGCGCGAGCGAACCTGCGTTTTCGCCACGACCATGTCGTCGTATCCGCCGACGTACATGATGATCGTTTCGTAGTCGATATCCGCGGTGTGCGTGCAGACGCTGTTGAGAAAATGACGGTCGTGCGAAATCACGATGAGCACGCCTTCGTAGTCGCACAAATATCTTTGGAGCCAGTGAACGGAATCGAGGTCGAGGTTGTTGGTGGGCTCGTCGAGGAGCAGAGCCGTGGGATTGCCGAACAGTGCTTGCGCGAGCAGCACGCGCACCTTTTGTCCGCCTTGCAGTTCGCCCATTTTGCGTTCGTGAAAGGTGCTTTCAATGCCGAGGCCGTCGAGCAGCGTTCCGGCGTCAGATTCGGCGGTATAGCCGCCCTCTTCGCCGACGATGCCTTCGAGCTCGCCGAGGCGCATGCCATCCGCGTCAGTCAATTCCTCGTGGGGCTTGGCGTAGAGCGCGTCGCGCTCTTCGAGCGCCTTCCAAAGCGCTCCGTTGCCCATAATGACGGTGTCGATGACGCGAAATTGATCGAAAGCAAACTGATCCTGGCGCAGGACGCCCATTTTTTTCGGCCGCGTTACGGAGCCTTTGGTGGGTTCGAGTTCGCCGGTGAGGATTTTCATGAACGTGGATTTACCGGCGCCATTCGGGCCGGTGACGGCGTAACGGCGGCCGGCCATGAAGGTGCAGGTGACGTCCTCGAAGAGGACGCGGGGACCGAAACGCATAGAGATATTGTTGACCGTGAGCATAACCCTCTTATTGTAGCGTGAAATTGTTGGGCGCGCTTGTCACAGTTTGTTGCAGCCAGTACATTTGTCGCGCTGCAAAAAGGGCGATTCGAGGGACGCGAAGAGTGATCTTGCATTCATGAAAAAGGCGATTCAGAAGGCGGCGACTTCGCTCGCGCTGATTTTGATTGTGGCGATGGGTGTCCGCGTGTCTTTTGCGTGGGACGAGGCACAGAAAATTCCGCCCGGAGTTCTGGGTATTGTGCCCTTTCAGCAGGAAACGGGGAACATCGCGGCGGCTTTGGCGCGAGGCGCGGGATTCAGCGATGTATTTCGAACGAACACGGGGCCGACGGCTTGGCTCGCGCCGGTTTATCCCTTGCTAGTTGCGGCGGCGTTCAAGATATTCGGCACTTTTACGGCGCGGTCTTTTTTTGCATGCGTCACGCTCAATATTTTGTTTTCTTCGGCGGCCTGCGTGCCGCTTTTCTATGCTGGAAAGAGAATAGGCGGCTTGGGAGTGGCGAGCGGGGCGGCTTGGCTTTGGGCGATTTTTCCGAACGCGATTCTGATGCCGTTTGAATGGATTTGGGATACGGCGCTGTCGGCGCTGCTGGCGGCTACGCTTTTGTGGGCGACGTTGGAGTTGATGGAATCGGAGCGGGCGCGGGATTGGTGCGGGTATGGAATGTTGTGGGGCCTGGCGCTGATGACGAATCCGGCCCTGGGGGCGCTGCTGCCATTTCTTGTGGGTTGGGCGGCGTGGCTCGGGCGCGGAGAGAGCAAATCGCGGTGGAAACGCGCAGGACTGGCGGCTGGTGTGGCGATTCTGTGTTGCGTGCCGTGGACGATTCGCAACTACGCGGAATTTCATCGACTGATTCCGCTGCGATCGAATTTGCCGTTTGAACTCTGGCTGGGGAACAACGACATTTTCGATCCGCATGCGCGGAACGGCAGGATGTCGATTACCAGGACAGAGGAAGCGCGAACGTACACGCAGATGGGTGAGACGGCTTACATGCAGGAGAAATGGGCGCTCGCAACAACTTTTATGGAGTCGCATCTCGGGTTGGAGATGCAACTGACAGGGAAGAAGTTCGCGGAGTTCTGGATGGGGACGGAATCGCCGATTAAGAGTTTCCGAGAGACGGATTCGTGGTTGATCCGGGGGATTTTGCTGGCCGACTTTTTGACAGGGATTGGCGCGTTGTTGGGCATCGTGGCGTTGTGGGCAGGGCAAAAACAGATAACGCAGAGACGCGGAGTGCACGGAGACAGCGCAGATGCGGAGAAGCATGGAGCCGAGGAAACGGCGAGAAGCCCTGTCTTTCCGCTGGCTCTGTTCCCCGTGGTTTTTCCATGTCTGTATTATGTGACGCATGCGGATTTGCGTTATCGGCATCCGATTGATCCGATTGTTTTATTGTTGACTGCGATTGCCGTCGCGAAGGCCTGTAGCAAGGTGAAGACGCGTGCGCCGGTCCGCGAGCAATAGGCTAGGCCCCTTGCCAGGATTACGCTAAATCACGGGAGAGTTAAACACATAGGCCAGTCTCAGAAGGCGGTTCCCACCTGTGGTTGCGAGAGGGCTGGCTAATTGTTCGAAATGAAGTTGGATTCGAAGGCAAGGAGAAACGAGCAGAATGAGTGAAGACTTGTGGCCACAGGCTATCGAGTTCGCGGAAGTTCGAGCTTCTCAACTTTCTCCCGCGCGGCCATCACGCGGATGATCTCCCGATCAATCGCTTGGGAGGTAACGGGTTTTGCGATATAGCCATCCATTCCCGCACTCTGACAACGCTGCCGGTCTTCTTCGAACGCATTCGCGGTCATGGCCACGATCGGCAAGTGCTTCCCGGTTTTTTTCTCAAGGGCGCGGATCTTTTCTGTGGTCTCGAGTCCATCCATGATGGGCATTTGCATGTCCATGGCCACCAAATCGAATTCCTGTTCGGACAAGATGCGAAGAGCGATTTGGCCGTCATCCGCAATGGTGACCGCGTGACCCATTTTCTCGAGCAGGCGCGCGGTCAAGCGCTGATTGACGAGATTGTCCTCGACCAGCAGAATCCGCAAAGGTTCGCGCCGTTGGTCCACAGGATTCACTGCCGCGAGGACTTTGGTCTCAATCACATCACCGTGACAAGCCTGAAACGCGGCGCGCAGAACGGAGCGCCGGAAGGGTTTGAGGATCGTTTGCGCAACGCCCAATTGCTGGCAGCGGTCCCGATCCGCCGGATCGAGCGGCCGCGAAAGAGCCAAAATCACGGGGACATCTCGGGCCGCGGCAGCGCGGACATCGGCGAGGAGAGCAAAGCCGCCGGGACCGGGCAGATCCTTCTCCATCAAGATGGTCGAAAACTCCCGGCCCGTTCGCCTGGCTTCCGCCAACAGTGCCGTGGCTTCTTCAGCGCTTGCCGCAGGCACGGCGGTCATGTTCCAGCGAGGGAGCAAACGCGCGAGCAGTTCCAGATTCACGGGGTTGTGATCGACGAGCAGAACGCGCCGCGCCGATTGCCGCGAAACAGGCTGCAATTTTCCGCTCGCGACCGGCCGGAGCTTCTCTGGTGCAGACGGATGGAAGACCTGCATGGTGAAATGGAACTCGCTGCCGCGGCCTGTTTGGCTTTCGACCCAGATGCGCCCGCCCATCAAGTGCACCAGGCGCTCGGAAATCGAAAGACCGAGTCCCGTGCCGCCATAGCGGCGCGAGGTGGACATATCGGCCTGAGCGAAGGGTTCGAAAATTGTTTTTCGTTTTTCTTCCGGGATTCCAATTCCGGTATCGGAGACGGTGAATTCCAGCATCAACCCATCTTTGGTGTTCCCGGCATGCCGGCCAAAGATGGCGACTTGGCCTTCGCTGGTAAATTTCAGCGCATTACCGGCCAAATTGATTAAAACCTGCCGCAAGCGGGTGGGATCGCCGCGCACCACGCCCGGAATATCTTTGCCGATGCTCCACACCAGGGCGATGTCCTTCTGCCGCGCTGTCGGCGCAAGCGGTTCCAGAGCGTCCTCGATGCAATCTTCGACAGACATGTCCGCGATCTCGAGATACAGCTTGCCGGCTTCGATTTTGGACAAGTCCAGGATGTCGTTCAGGAGGGTAAGGAGGGATTCTCCGGAACTCTTGACCATGGTCAAATAGTCGCGCTGCTCGGGGTCGAGGTTGGTTTCGAGAGCAAGCGTGGTCATTCCGAGGATTCCGTTCATGGGCGTGCGAATTTCATGGCTCATGTTGGCGAGAAAATCGCTCTTTGCGCGGTTCGCGGATTCCGCACCTTCTTTTGCCTGCCGCAGAGCTGCCTGCACTTTTTTTTGCTCTGAGATGTCCACGAAGGTAACGACGGCGCCGAGCATCACGCCATCCTGCAGCAACGGGTGACACCAAATTTCGGCATCGAAGCTGGTTCCGTCGGCCCGCCACAGGAGTTCGTCCGTGTGGTGGAATATTCTTCCGCCCAGGAAATCCTTTTGCAATGAACATTCGTCGCGCGGATTCGGCGTCCCGTCCCGGCGGGTATGATGGATCACGTCGTGGATATTCCGCCCCAGCACATCGGTCAGAGAAGCGAAGCGCAAGAGCCGGAGCATGGCCTGATTGCAGAAAGTGCATTCGCCATTGTTGTCCACTCCATAAATGGATTCGCCGGTTGAATCCAGCAAGAGGCGGATGCGCGCTTCTTCTTTCGACAGACGCAGCTCGCCGGCGTCCCGTTCGCTGATCAATGCGCCCAAAACCAGGCCAGCCAGCGAGAGAATCAGCATCAGAAATTGCAGCAGTGTGAGTTCGCTGGGGCTACGCGGGTAAATTCGCAAGGCGATGATCAGGCCAGTATCCAGGGCCAGAATCGCGGCCGTCGCGCCGCGCAATCCCCGCCGCACGGCCACCCAGATGAGAGGAGGAAAGAGCAAGTAAAACATCTCATTTCCATGGACAAACCTGCCGCTGAGCGCCGCCCAGAGCACCGCAACCATGCTTGCCGCGAACAGCGCCGATTCCAATCCTCGCGGAAAGCCGCGAAGTTCATGCCGATTCTGATGGGGGACTGCATGGTTTATAGAGCCATTACTTTCGGAGTAGCCTGTGAAACAGCGCAGCCCCGGTAAAATATAAATGAGGCAAAACGGCACAACGGAGCCGATAGCCACGGCATCGCCAACCCACCAGTTCATCGTTGCGCGCAAGTATCCCTGCGCGGGGATCAAGTGGTCCGCCGCCAGGAACCACGCGCCAAGAAATGCGGTCACGCAGGCCGAGCAGTTGCCAGTAACCAGCAGCCACATCACGTCCCTTACCGATCGAAGACGCCAATCGATCTTGATGATGCGCCGCAAGACTAGCGCTGCCGCCGTATAGAAAGCTGCGAACTCAATATTCCCCACCAAGAAAATGTATGAGTGTACCGGCTGGTGATAATTCAGGAGGGAGGAGATGACCTCTGCGAGCAGGACAAGGGGCGCGTAGGACGCCCCGAACCCAATCAGCGCGGCAAAGGCCAGGCCTGTGGGCGGATACCAGGCGCTAATCTCCGTCCAGATTTGAAAGGAAATCGTGGAACGGTCGAGCAGCACGTACACGACGACGAAGCATACGGCGACTAGAAACCGTCTTAGCTTCCATCGCTTTCGTGCAGCCAATCAGCCCTCCGGCCAAATTATGAGGCGGGTCTTTCCAAGCGAGGAGCCGGCGTGATCGCTCATCGCTATGGACAGTCGAATGCGAACCATGCCGGCTCCGCGTGTTCCGAAATGAGAACGTGGCCTGAAAAAGGTCTGAAAACGCCACTCACTTGCGGAGGCCGGCGTTCAGCAAAAAGGGCGCTAAACCAAGAGGCATCAGTAGTTTTGCGGACATTAAGGCCCGGCGCAGCACCACAAGACACGGCCCTCCGTGGGTGTTCCTAGCGCTCGGAGTGCCAAATCTGCAGGTTGGGGGGCGGAGGAAGGAATTAGAATATTCTCATGCGAAGATTTCGGCGCTCGGCGCAAAGCGGGAGAGATGCCTAGCAAGTTCAATTGCTCGGGTTAGAGTAGCTTTGATACAGTGGCCGTTCGATTGGAAATGACAGATTGAGTCTGGAAAGGGAGCGCATATGGCGATTTCGCAAGAGTTGCTGGGGATTCTGGTTTGTCCGGTTTGCAAGACACCGGTCAAATTGACGGCGGAGAACACGGGATTGAAATGCGGGACATGTCACAGAATTTATCCGGTGCGGGATGATATTCCGGTGATGCTGGTGGAAGAAGCGAAGATGGAAAAGGAGTAGTGGTTAGTGGGTAGTGGATAGTGAGTAGTCCGGAGAAAATGCCCGACGGCTGCGAGTGAGAGGGCTGGCACAGAACTCTCGGATGGATAAAACCAGAATTGGAAAATTACAGGGGCGCATGGCGACTAGTGATATCAGCGGATCGATTCCGAGGTTGAAGCGGTTGATCCCGAAATTGCGTGGGAAGCGCATGGGAGTGCTCGGCGACTTGATGCTGGACAGGTATTTGTGGGGCACGGCTACGCGGCTTTCGCCTGAGGCAGCGGTACCAGTGGTGGATTTTGTATCGCAGAGCGAATGCTTGGGCGGGGCGGGGAATGTGGCCGCAAATTTGGCGGCGCTGGGCGCGCATGTCGAGGCTTTTGGCGCGATTGGTACCGACGAGGCCGGGCGGGCCCTGCAGAAGTGCTTGCGGGCGGAAACCATTGGCGAAAAGGGAGTTATTCCTGACGGTAAACGTGTGACTACCGTGAAGACGCGGATTATCGCGCGCCATCAGCAGGTTGTGCGCGTGGATCAGGAACGGCGGGAGGCTCTGAGCGCGGAAACGGAAAAGAAGCTGCTGGGCGTTCTGTTTAATTCGTTGAAGAGTTTGGATGCGCTGGTGCTTTCGGACTACGACAAGGGGCTGATTACGGACGCTTTCGCCGACCGTGTGCTGAGCGCAGCGCATCAGTTGAAAGTGCCTGTTTTCGTGAACCCGAAGACCTCGCGCTTGTATGCCTATCGCGGGGCGCGGGCAATTGTGTGCAATACAAAGCAGGCGGGATTTTTTGTTACGCGGTCGCTGGACGATGAGAAGTCGATAGAAGAGGCTGGCCGCGCACTGCTTGCGCACTTCGGTTGCGGCGCCGTGCTGATCACCGAGGGCAATAAGGGCATGAGGCTTTTCGAGGAGTCCTCGCCGCGGCATTTGCAGATTCCGGCGACTAGTTTTGAGGTGACGTACGCGCGGGTGGGGAAGAGCGGGGTGGAGAGCGGGGCGACGGGGCGGCAGGTGTTTGATGTAACGGGCGCGGGGGATACGGTATTGAGTGTGCTATCGCTGGCAGTGGCGGCGGGGGCGTCGTTGGCGGATGCGGCGGTGCTGGCGAATACGGCGGCGGGGGTGGTGGTGGGGAAGTTGGGGACGGCCAGCGTGGGGCCACAAGAATTGGAGAATGCGTTGGAAGATATTCGGCGGTGAAGAGGTAGCTGACAGTTGACAGCTTACAGCTTAGAGCTTAGGAAAAAGAATTTTACGCGGAGGGCGCAGAGAGCACAGAGTTCGCGGAGAAGAGAAGAAAAGAAAAAGCAGATTCCTCGCTTCGCTCGGAATGACAATTTCATTTCATTGGGTGCGCAGAGGAAAGAAGAGCAAGAAGGGCACGATGTATCGTGCTCGCGGCCAGCTAAAACTCCTTGAAACCAAACAGAGAATCTACAGGCATAGAGCGGGGCCAGGGGCTATGGCGGGAAGCTGAAGGATTTGTCTCTTGAGTCGACCCAGACGGTTACGACTTTTGTTTTTTGTGATTTTTCGGGGTCGTTGGCGCCGGGCATGGGGCTAAAGGGGCTGATGGCCACCCGGATTTCGACGCTAGTGGTGGTGCCATTGGGAGATTTCGCTTTGACGATTTCGTAACTTTTGACGGGGCCATAGTAGCCGGTGGGGCCCCAATCGGCGACGAAGTCCTGCATTCTGTAGCTGGAGCTCGGTTTCCAGAGTTGATAGGCGCGGGGCATGTCTCCGGCAACGACGGCGTTGAAGAAATCCGCGGCGGCCTTTTTCTCCGGATAAAAACGAAGAACGAACCAAACGGCGATGACGGCAATGATGAAGGCTACCGTCATGGTGAAGATCATGGCCCGAGATTTTTTGTGGACGTCCGGGGGCGGTTCGAGAAGTGACATTCCGTGGTCTCCTGCCCTGCGAGGCAGATTTGTGAGATGCGAGCATATATAAGTTAGCGTGTTCTGGGCGAGAAGAGAAGTGAGTAGTGAGCAGCAGAGCGGAGAAGAGCGGTCATCCCCGCCGACCGAGTCGCGGTGAATTCCAGGATGATCCTATGAGCTCGCTTGATGAATCTTCGATAAGCGATTCAGCAAAGCGGCCGAGCGCGACAATGTGCTGATCAGTACGCGTGCTGTATGATGGGAGCAATGACGGTGGCTCGCTCACTGCTGAACCGGGCGCCCAAAGAGACGTACATCGCTGGGATCACTCTTCTTGCCATAGCCTTGCATCTGGTGCTGCGCTTTGCCGCGCATGCGTCTGCGCGAGCTGTGCTCGCTCCCCTGATCGTGGCGTTGGTGATTGGCGGAACGCCGCTGATTTTCGATCTCGCGAAAAAACTGATCAAACGTGAATTCGGGTCGGACTTGCTCGCGGGAATTTCCATTCTTACCGCAGTGGTACTGGGGCAGTATCTGGTGGCGGCGATTGTGGTGTTGATGCTATCGGGTGGCTCGGCGTTGGAGGAATTTGCAACGGCGCGGGCATCGTCGGTGCTGGATGCGCTGGCGCGGCGGATGCCGGGAATCGCGCACCGCCGGAGCGCGGATGGCGCGAAGGATGTGAAGCTCGAGGAGATTCGAATCGGCGACGAGTTGATCGTGCTGCCGCATGAGATTTGCCCGGTGGACGGCGCGGTGATCGAAGGGCGCGGAAGAATGGATGAGGCGTATCTGACCGGCGAGCCTTATGAAATTTCGAAAATGGCGGGATCGCAAGTAATTTCCGGAGCCATCAACGGAGACGCGGCGCTGGTGATCCGCGCGGAGAAGCTGGCGGTGGATTCGCGGTACGCGCGAATCATGAAGGTGATGCAATCGAGCGAGCAGCAGCGCCCGCGATTGCGGCGATTGGGCGATCAACTGGGCGCGTGGTACACGCCGGTCGCGCTGATTCTGGCGGGGGGCGCGGCGCTGGTGAGCAGGGATATGCACCGCTTTCTGGCGGTGGTGGTGGTGGCGACGCCTTGTCCGCTGCTGCTGGCGATTCCGACGGCGATCATCGGGGCGATTTCGGTGGCGGCGCGGCGCTCGATCATCATCAAGAATCCGGCTGTGCTGGAGCAGCTCGATTCCTGCCGGACGCTGATTTTCGACAAGACCGGAACGCTGACTTACGGACGGCCGACGTTGACAGAAATCATTTGCGCGGAAGGATTTGAGAAAGCAGAAGTGCTGCGATTGGCGGCGAGTCTGGAACAGTATTCGAAACATCCGCTTGCGGGAGCGATTACCAGCGAAGCGGAGAAGCGGGAGACGAGGTTATTGCCGGTGACGGAATTAAGCGAGCCGCCGGGAGAGGGGCTGCGAGGAGCCGTGGATGGGCGCGAAGTGCGAATCACGGGGCGGAAACGAGCGGAAGAATTGGGAGCCGTCTTGCCGGCGATGAGCAGCGGGTTGGAGTGCGCGGTGTTTATCGACGGGCGATCTGCGGCGACGATGCGATTTCATGATGCGCCGAGAGGCGACAGCCGGTTGTTCATCCAGCATTTGAAACCGCGGCATGGAGTGCGCAAAGTCATGCTGGTTTCGGGGGATCGCGAGTCCGAGGTGCGGTATTTGGCGGAAAGCGTGGGGATCAGCGAAGTGCGCGCGGGAAAGAGCCCAGAAGAAAAATTGGCGATCGTGAAAGAGGAAACCGCGAAGGGGAAGACACTTTTTGTGGGAGACGGGATCAACGATGCTCCGGCACTGACGGCGGCAACGGTGGGCGTCGCGTTTGGATCGCAGAGCGACATCATTACGGAGGCGGCGGATGCCGTGATTCTGGAGCCGTCGCTGGGGAAGATCGACGAGTTGATGCATATCGGGAGAAGGATGCGGCGGATCGCGCTGCAGAGTGCGTTGGGAGGGATGTTGGCGAGCATCGTGGGAATGATTGCGGCGGCAATGGGCTACTTGCCACCGATTGGCGGAGCGATTGCGCAGGAGATCATTGATTTATTTGCGGTGCTGAATGCCGTGCGGGTGGCTCTGCCGGGGGATGATCTGCAGGATTTCTGAGGGCACAAGTGCGAGCAACTCCTGTTCATCACGAAGATCATGGGGACTATTGCCGAAGGAGAAGCCAGATTCGAACGCCGAAGAAATCCTCCATGCTAAACTTGCCTCCCATGCGGAAACCCGCCCTGTCTGTGTTGATTTTGCTTTCGTTTATTCAGTTGTCTGTGCCGGCACGAGGTCAGGAAACGTGCAAGACCATCGCTGCAGCTGAAAGAAGTACGTACGGCTTCCGTCCCGCCAAGCTCAGCGATGCCGAGCGAAAAGCAAAATCCGCTGCGATGGATTCCTATTGGAACCTTGTGAAGAACGCCGGCTCAGCCGGGACGAATTGCTTGCGCGTGCTGCTCCAAAGGCAAACAGATGGATTTGCGGTATTCGACGAAGGGTCGCTGCTTTATTCATTGGACAGCTCCCCAGAGACGCGAGATGTGGTGGCGCAGGCCATTGCGAAGACCGATTTGGCCGATGTGCAGCCCGCAGATTATGTGCGCTTCGCCTTACGATTGGCCCACGATGGCGGGGATATTGAGCCAATTGCCCGCAATTACGTAACGGCCAAAAATAACGTAACAACCTATCTGCCGGCTCATGGGGCCTACCAACTCGATCGCGCTGCTGGGACACTGCTGATGTATGGAGTTTTGCCAACAGAAAAGATAGATGACGCTCTGTCCATAGTGGTGAAATCCGACTCCGCCGACACCCGAAATGCCGCGGCGATTGTCTGGTCGATGAATATGTCGGAGCGAAGTTTCAAAGGACTGGCGGCGCTTGGCGATATGAAAGAATTCACCAGCGAAACCAGACGGCAAGTGCGGAGCGTGTTGATGCCATTCGAAGTTCGGGTGACGCCGCCAAAGTACACACGCGAGCAGATGCTGGCCAAGATTGCCAAATTTCCGGACTTTGGTATGGACCCTTCCGAGGGCTTCGAACGGGAAAATAAGGCGCTGGACAATAGCGTGTACGCGACCTTTACGGAAGCCGACGTTGCGACGCTTCGAGAATCTCGCCGGAAGTTCATTACAGGAGTTTCTGACGAGGCGGTGGAAGGCTATTCGGAGATGTCGCGCGTGCTGCTGCACCTCATCAACAAACTTCAAATGTATTCAGAATTTCGGAAGGCCGCACAATAAGAATTCCCAGGTACCTCTTGAGATGCCGGATGCTGTCGCCATCAGCCTTCGAGGGCGCCGGCGGAGCCTTGGGGTAGTTCGATGGCGTATTTGGTGCGGGCTTTTTCGGCGTGTTGTTCGAGGGCCAGGGCGATGAGCTTGTCGATGAGTTGGGGGAAGGGGATGCCGCTGGCTTCCCAGAGTTTGGGGTACATGCTGATGGAAGTGAACCCGGGGATGGTGTTCACTTCATTGAGATAGATTTTTCCACTGACTTTTTCCAGGAAAAAATCGACGCGAGCCATGCCGTTTAATTCGAGGGCACGAAAAGCCTGGACGGCGAAGTGTTGGAATTTTTTGATTTGCGCGGGTTTTAACTCGGCGGGAATCAAGAGTTTTGTGCCTTCTTCGAGATATTTGGCGGCGTAATCGTAGAACTCGTGGTGGGGCACGATTTCGCCGGGGACGGAAGCTTGGGGATCGTGATTGCCGAGAACGGAGAGTTCGATTTCGCGGGCGTTGACGGCGCGCTCGACGAGAATTTTCATGGCGAATTCGGCGGCGAGATTGAGAGCGGGAGCAAGTTCGTCGTGGGAATGAACTTTGGTCATGCCGACGCTCGAGCCGAGAGTGGCGGGCTTGACGAAGACAGGATAGGGAAATTCCTTTTCGATTTGATGAAGGACGATGTTTTCGTTGCGTTCCCACTCGTGGCGATGGATGCAGACCCAAGGGACTACGGGAATTCTTGCGGCTTGCAGCAACTTTTTCGCGACATCTTTGTCCATGGCGACGGCAGAGCCGAGGACGCCCGCGCCGACGAAAGGGAGGCCGGCGAGGTCGAGCAGGCCCTGGATGGTGCCGTCTTCGCCGAAGGTGCCGTGCATGACGGGGAAGACGACGTCGATGCGCTGGCCGCCGCCGCTGCCATCGAGACGGACTAAAGCGGCGTCCGTAGGGTCGGCGCTCATCGTGACGCGCTGGCCAGTGCGGAGAACTTCGGGGAGCATTTTTTGCGCGCCGCCGCCGATGAGCCAGTGGCCTTCTTTAGTGATGCCGATGGGGACGACTTCGTATTTGTCAGGGTCCAGGCCGCGAATTACGGAAGCCGCGGAGGCCAGAGAAACCTCGTGTTCGCCGGAGCGGCCGCCAAAGAGAACGCCAATGCGCAATCGTTTTTTGTCGGGGGTCATGGAGATAGCCGGTTTGGGGTCTTTTGTCGCCAGTTCTTAGTTATAGGGCAAAGGAGGGGAGTTGTCGCGGGGGAAGTGGGGGTCGGGTGCTGGAGTGACAACGGAGATTGGCTGCGATTTTTCGATGGGGATATTTGAAAGAGTTGACGGAACTTTTCAAGGATTCCATCGTCTACAAAGATGCGGGAATCGCGCAGGAGGGGCTGTGTCTACGCAGAACGCTTCGCAAACGACCTCAACAGAATTAGCTCAGAGCGGGAATCGTAGAACGCCATTATTCGAGACGCTGGGGCGGGATGTGCGATACGCGGTGCGGACCCTTTGGCGGGATAAAGGATTCGCGGCGTTTGCCATTTTGATTGTGGGGCTGGGGGTGGGGGCGAGTTGCACCGATTTTCAGCGTAGTGAATACGTTGCTGATTCGACCGCTGCCGTTTCGCGATCCTGGGAAGCTGGTGTGGATGGCGAATCACACAGATGCGACGGGAGACATGTCGGCGAAGACGACGCAGGTCGATTATTTGCTGGACTATCGGGCGCATAACCAGTCGTTCGAAGATTTGGCGGGGTATTTTGCGTTTTATGGAGTGGGCGACGCAGAGCTGATCGGGGATGGCGAGCCGGAGAGGCTGACGAGCGTACCGGTGTCGCAGAATTTTTTTCCGCTGCTGGGCGTGGAGCCGGAGATTGGGAGGCAGTTTAGCGCGGAAGAGTGCAAGTGGCGTGGGCCGAAGGCGGTGATGCTGAGCCACGGATTGTGGGAGCGCAGGTTCGCCTCCGACCCGAAGATCGTTGGGCAGGCTCTGGAGTTTGATGGAGGGCCGATGACCGTGGTGGGTGTGCTGCCGGCGTCGTTTGATTTCGGGACGATTTTTGCGCCGGGGAGCAGGATCGATATTTTCGAGCCGTTTGCGCTTTCGCCAGAGACGAACCGCTGGGGGAACACACTGGCAATTGTGGGGAGGCTGAAGCCGGGAGTGAGGCTAGGGGCAGCACAGGCGGAAGCGGCGATTTTGGGAAAGCGGTTTGAGCAGCTGCATCCCAAGGAGAATGATTTTGATCCAAAGCTTTCTGGGTTGGCGGAGCACGTGAGCGGGCGGCTGCGGCCGGCGCTCGTGGTGCTGGCGTGCGCGGTGGGCGTGGTGATGCTGATCGTGTGCGCGAACCTTTCGAATTTGCTGCTGGCACGCGGGGCGACGCGGCAAAAAGAGATTGCGATACGCGCGGCGCTGGGGGCGGGGCGCGGGCGATTAATCGGGCAGATGTTGACGGAGAGTTTGGTGCTGTCATGTTGCGGAGCGGCGGTGGGATTGCTGCTGGCGTTTGCGGGGACGCGCGTGCTGGCGCATCTGACGGCGGTGAGCATTCCATTGTTGAATGAAGTACGGATTGACGCACGCGTGCTGGGATTTACGGTGGCGGCGGCACTGTTGACGGGATTGATTTTTGGTTTGGTGCCGGCGCTGCAGGTGCGAGACGTGAAGCTGCACGACACGCTGAAAGATTCAAACCGCGGGTCGAGCCAGGGGCGCGGGCACGCCTGGATTCGCGGGGCGGTGGTGGTGAGCGAGATTGGGCTGGCGTGCGTGCTGGTGGTTGGGGCGGGACTCTTGATTCGGAGTTTTCTGCGCGTGCTGGATGTGAATTTGGGATTTGTGCCGGAACGCGCGGCGGCGTTGCGGATCGATCCGAATTCGTCTTACAAAACGCAGGAGCAGCGCAATACGTATTTTAACGATGCGCTGCGCCGGGTGAAGGATATTCCGGGGATCGAGGCGGCGGGGCTTTCGGATTTTCTGCCGCTGGGGCACAACCGGAGCTGGGGAATTGGGGCGAAAGGAGTGCAGTACACGCCGGAGAATTATCCGGAAGGATTTCCGAGAATTATCAGCGACGGATATTTTGGCGCGATGGGAATTCCGCTGCGCGAGGGACGGGATTTTACGGAACGGGACACGAAGGGCGAGTTGCCGGTGATTATCCTGAACGAAAAGTGCGCGCAGACTTTGTGGCCGGGCGAGGATCCGATCGGGAAAATCGTTGCAGAAGATGTGGATCGCACCGTGGTGGGTGTGGTTGGGAATGTGCGGCACATGGCGCTGGAAGAAGGATCGGGGAACGAATTTTATATTCCGATTCGGCAGACGCAGGATTATGGAACGGTGGATCTGGTGGTGAGGACGTCAATGCCGACGGCGGAGCTTGGAACGAGGATTCGGGAGGCGCTGCGGCCGATCGAGCCGAATTTGCCTACTGCGAATTTGAGGACTTTGCAGACTTTGGTGGATCGCGCCGTGTCGCCGCGAAGATTTGTCGTGATTTTGCTGGGAGGATTTGCCGGGTTTGCGCTGGTGCTGGCTTCGCTGGGCATTTATGCGGTGATTTCGTATTCGGTGAGCCAGCGGACGCAGGAGATTGGCATTCGCATGGCGCTGGGTGCGTCGGCGGAGACGCTGCAGAGAAGCATTTTGTTGCAGACGCTGGGGCTCGCGGGAATTGGCATGGTTGTGGGAGTCGTGGCGTCGTGGGCGCTGGCGCGGACGCTGGGCGGCCTTTTGTATGGAGTGACGGCGAGCGATCCGGTGACGTTTGCTGGGATGCTGGTAATTCTCACGGCGGTCGCCGCGATCGCGGGATATTTGCCGGCGCGACGCGCTTCACGGATCGATCCGATGGCGGCGCTGCGGATGAGTTGAACGAATTGAGAGGAAAGTAGAAATGAAAAGGGGCAATTCTTTTCGGACCCGTTCGAAACGTGCGAATCGCGCCGAGACAATGCTCATCCTTGCGCGAGCAGGGCGAGACAACGAACCAATTAGCGGCGACGAGCTGCCGGAAGACCTACATGACGGGGTGCGCAAATCAAAAAGGAAGCGGTCATCCACCAGCGGCAAAGACCGCTAGAGAACCGGTTCACCGGCGAAAGAGGTTCGCAGCTAGGCAAACCAAAAAGACATAGTCACAAGATTTTTTTGCCGAGTGCGGAGAGGACTAGCTCTACGCCGAGGAGGGCGGTGCGATTGTGTTCGTCGATGATGGGATTTATTTCGACGACTTCGAGCGAGAGCATGGCTTCGGAATCGGCAATCATTTCCATGGCGAGATGGGCTTCGCGGTAGGTGACGCCGCCGCGGACGGGCGTGCCGACACCGGGTGCATCGCTCGGATCGACGAAGTCCATGTCGAGGCTGACGGCAATGCCTGCGGTGTCGTCCATGGCGTACTTGAGAGCGTCGGACATGACTTCGCGCATGCCGCGCTCGTCGATGTCGCGCATGGTGAAGACGTGGATGCCAGATTTTTTGACGATTTTGCGTTCCTGGGCGTCGAGGTCGCGCGCGCCGACGATGACGATGTTGGCAGGCTCGGCTTTAGGTTTGAAGCCGAGGAGATCGACTAGTTCGGGCGCGCCGTAGCCCATAATTGCGGCAAGAGGCATGCCGTGGACGTTCCCTGAGGGCGAGGACTCGGGCGTATTCATATCGCCGTGAGCGTCAAGCCAGAGATAGCCGATCTGCTTTTTGTCTTTGCGGAAATAGGAGGAGACGCCTGCCGCAACGCCTGCGGCGATGGAATGGTCTCCGCCAAGAACCAGAGGCAGAAAACCTTCGCCGAGAGATTTTTCGACCGTGGTGGCGAGATCCTTGCAGGTCTCCGTGATTTCCTGAAGATACTTGGCGCGCTTTTCACCGATTTGCATTTCTTCGGGCTGCTTGACTTCGAGGTTGCCGATGTCTTCGACGGTGTGGCCGAGCTGCTTGATGCGGGCTTGCAGGCCGGCGCCGCGAAGGGCGGAAGGGCCCATGTCCACGCCGCGGCGGCTCTGGCCGAGGTCCATGGGTACGCCGATGATTCTGACTTTTTGAGGCATAGGAGTCTCGTGTTCCGTGATCTGTGGCCCGTGTGCTGTGAAGAGACGGAAAGTCACACCACTCGCAAACATGCGCGAGGCTCAGATCACTCGAAGGGTTAAAACAAATTACGTGCGAGAGACGCTGTTGCGGCGTCAGCTACCCCGGATTAAGGATACACGCGATAAATCATGCGGGGGAAGGGGATGACTTCGCGAATGTGCTCGGTGCCGCAAATCCAGGCGACGGTGCGCTCGAGACCGAGGCCAAAGCCGGAGTGGGGGACGCTTCCGTAGCGGCGCAGGTCGAGATACCACTCGAAAGATTCCTGGGGCAAGTTGTGTTCGTGGAGTCGCTTCAGGAGTAAATCGTAGTCGTGGATGCGCTGGCTGCCGCCAATGATTTCCCCGTAGCCTTCCGGAGCGACCATGTCGAAGGCGAGGGCCAGTTCGGGGCGCTGGGCGTCGGGCTGCATGTAGAAGGCTTTGATGGCAGAGGGATAGTGGTGGATGAGGACGGGGCGGTCGAAATTCTTCGAGATGAGAGTTTCTTCGTCACCGCCGAAATCGTCGCCGAATTTGGCGGGGTTGCCGTTTTTATTTAGAAGCGCGACGGCGTCTTCGTAGCTGATGCGCGGAAAGGGCGGCTTGATATTTTCGAGTTTGGCGACGTCGCGCTTGAGCGTTTCGAGTTCGCGCGATTTATTTTTTACGACGCCTTGCACAATCGCGCTGACGAGGCCTTCGCCGAGTGTCATGATTTCGTCGAACTCAACGTAGGCGGCTTCGGGTTCGAGCATCCAGAATTCGGTGAGATGGCGGCGCGTTTTGGACTTTTCGGCGCGGAACGTAGGGCCGAACGTGTAGACCTTCCCGAGAGCCATGGCGATGGCTTCGGCGTAGAGCTGGCCACTCTGGGTCAGATAGGCTTTTTGGTCGTCAATGTAATTGACTTCGAAAAGAGTGGAAGTGCCTTCGCAGGCGGCGGGCGTGAACATGGGCGCATCGGCGAGCGTGTAGCCCTGGCCGTCCATGAATTCGCGCGCGGCGCGGATGGCTTCGGCGCGAATGCGGAGGATGGCGGCTTGACGAGGCGTGCGAATCCAGAGATGGCGCTGATCGAGGAGGAAGTCGACGCCGTGCTCTTTGAGCTGGATGGGGAAGGGCGTGCTTTCTGGGACTCTTTGGACGATCTGGATTTTGGCGACGCCCATCTCGAAGCCACCGGGAGCGCGCTGCTCGGCGCGGATTTTGCCCGTGACAATGACGCTGGATTCCTGCGTGAGGCCCTTCAGCGCTTCGAAGGCTTCGGGATTTTCCTTGAGCGCGCAGACACCCTGGATGATGCCGGTGCCATCGCGAAAAATGGGGAACATCAACTTGCCGGATTCGCGGAGGTTGTATAGCCAACCGCGAATCGTGACTTCCTGCCCGTCGTACTTGCCTGCTTGCTCGATGGTGATGATCGTCATAGTTGAGTTTTGAGACAGAGATTCAAACGAACAGTTTACCAGAGAGGGCGAATTCAATTCATCCGACCAGGGAATCAGCGATTGGCCATGGTGCGTATGGAGCCCAGGCCGAGAAGACGTTGGTCTGCAGTGACTAGAGTAAGGTCGAGCACTTGAGCCGTGGCGGCGATAAAGCGATCAGCGGGATCGCCAGGGAGGGGGAGTGTCTCAGACGTTATGGCGATCTCATGACAGAGTGGGGCCTCTTTGAAACCAGGTGAAGATTGTTGCAGCCAGGCAATAAAGTCCGATCGCAGCCGAAGGCGGCCCTTTCGCTGCAGCATCAGAGCCTCCCATGTACTGATCGGCGAAACCCAAAGCTCATTGTCCGGGTTAGCAAGCTCCTGGCGCGTCGCGGGTCCAAGGTGTTCGGGGCTTTGGAGGAACCAAATCCAGATGTGAGTGTCCAGCAGAAGCTTCAATCGCGAAGAGCCTCCCACTCGTCTTCGTCGCTCGCCGGCGAAATGATGTCGCCGAGGATTTCGATAGAATTCCGCATAGAGCCCATCAAGCTAGCGCGGTCAACTTCGGGAGCCGCTGGTACTACTTCGGCAACGGGCTTACCGTGCCGAGTGATACGAATGGGTGATTTAGTCTTCTCGACCTGTTCGAGAATCGCGAGGCATTTGGCTTTGAATACGGAAATGGCAATCTCTTGCATAGAGTGTACCTGACCATATTATAGACCATGGTCAGAATAATGGTCAATTATGGGTGATTAGCTCCATTCCCGCTCGAAACGATCGAGAGAGGCGCTGGCTGCGTTGAGTTGATCGGAGGCGCTGGGAGCTTCTGGGCCGGTGCGTTCTTTCAGCTCGAGAGTTAAGGGAAAATCAGGTTCGGGAGCGGACTTCAAAGTTCTGACGGCTGATTCCCAATCGATGGAGCCATCGTAGGGAGGAAGGTGCTCGTCCTTTTCGCCGTGATTGTCGTGGATGTGGGCGGAAACGGCGAGCTCGCGGAGGTGGGTGAAGGCTTTTTCGATGCGTTCATTTTCGGGACCCTCGGCTAGAAAGGCATGACCGATATCGAAATTGAAGCGCAGGCCGGTGAGGCGCGTTTCGTCGACGAAGGCGCGGAGGTATGCGGGATCGCCCATTTCGCTGGTGGTGTTCTCGACGGCTATGGTTACGCCCGCGTGATGAGCGTGAAGAACCAAGTGTTCGAGCGAGCTGAAGGCAGCATCGCGTTTGCGCGGGTCGGCTGTCTCGCGCGAACCACCCATGTGGAGAATCAGACGGGAATAAGGGAGATCCTCGGCGACATCGATGACACGCTTCAATTCGTCCATGGCTTCGATGCGGCGGACGCGTTCGACTTCGCAGATAGAAAGGGGCGTGCCGCCTTCGCGTGTCGCGCTAAGGTCGCGGCTCGTCGGCGCATGGAGTGATGCGAGAGCGAGCCCGTGCTGCGAGAGGGCGCTGGCGACGGCCTGCACTTCCGCCTTGGTGGTGTAATCGAAGTGGCTTCGCGTGGCGAAAATTTCGAGGGCCTCGAAACCGGCTTCGGCAATTTGCCCGAGAAGCTCGGGAGTCAACCGTCGCGACACAAACAAGTAGGTAGATAGGATTCTTTGCATAGTCCTTGCTCTGCTCGCTTCGAAGAAAAGCTAGAAGTCTTGCTCCGGGCCGCCCGAGTGGATACGGGGCGGCGGTACATAAAGTCGTTCAGTAACCGACGGCGGCACCGTGGTCACGCGGGTCAGCCGCGCCCAGGCGTTCACCGGTTTTTGGATCGATCCCGATGGCGTTTACCAAGCCGATGTGCCCGCGCCGCCGCGTTTGATATCCTTCCGCTTTCAAGGCGGCTTCGATGCTTTCGGGAAAATCATTTTCCATCAGGATCACGTCCGGCAGCCACTGATGATGAAAACGCGGCGCGTTGATGGCCGCCTGCGCGTTCATTCCCAGACGCATCCAGTTTAAAACGCTCAGCAGAGTGGCGGAAATAATCGTAGGACCACCGGGCGAACCAGTTACGAAGCTCAATTTGCCGTCACGCAAGAGCATCGTCGGTACCATGGAACTAAGGGGGCGGTGGCCGGGGGCGATGGCGTTAGCTTCGGATTGGATGAGGCCGAAGAGAGCGTTAGGAACGCCGGGCTGCGTGGTGAAGTCGTCCATTTCGTCGTTGTAGAGGAAGCCAGCGGTGGAAGTTGCGTGGGAGCCGTAGCTGTTGTTGAGCGTGTAGGTGCTGGCGACAGCGTTGCCGGCAGCATCGACGACTGAAAAATGAGTGGTGTGCTGACCTTCGCCCAGGCCGGAGACCGTTTGCGGCGCGGGCAAGGCAGCGGAAACGCCGCAGACATGCGGAGTGCCCGCTTTGACGGTGTTGCTTGGCGTGGCGTGCAGGGGATCGATGGCCGCTTCGAGTTCCTTCGCGTAGCACTCGCTAATTAGGCCATCGACGGGCACTTTTGCGAAGTCGGGGTCTGCTAGGTAGGCGGCGCGATCAGCAAAAACACGCCGCATCGTTTCCACCACCATGTGTACGCTTTCCAAATCGTCCCAACCTTTGAGCGGTACGCCCTGCAACATGTTCATGGCTTCGATGATGGCGACGCCGCCAGAGCTTGGGGGCGGCGAGGAGATGAGTTGCCACTTGTGACCATCGAGTTGGTAATCGGCGCGGAGGGGTTGTCGCATTTTCGGCTGGTATTGGGCGAGATCGTCGAGGGTAATGAGGCCACCCATGCGCTGCATGTCGTCTGCGATCCTGTGGGCAGTTTCGCCGCGATAAAATTCGGCGGCGCCGTTTTTCGCAATTCGTTTGAGAGTTGCAGCCAGTTCGGGTTGCTTGAAGATGTCGCCGGCCTTAAACATTTTTGCGTCGTTCAGGAAGATGCGACGGCTTTCGGCGAACTCCTGCAAATAATCGCGCTGGTCTTCTAGCTGCTTCGCCATCTTTTCGCTGATGGGGTAGCCATCCTCCGCGAGACGAATGGCAGGGGCCATCACATCGGCCAACTTCAGTTTGCCGTAAGTCTTCAGGGCCAGATCCAGGCCTGCGACCGTGCCAGGCACGGCGACGGACTTGTAGCCGATGACCGAGAGGTTCTTGACGAGCTTTCCGTCGGGGCCGACGTACATGTCGCGAGTGGCTTTGCCGGGGGCGACCTCCCGGTAGTCAAAGAAGGTGGTACGGCCGTCCGCAAGGCGCACGAGCATAAAGCCGCCGCCGCCGATGTTCCCTGCAGCGGGCTCGACGACGGCCAAAGCAAAAGCTACGGCTACTCCGGCATCCACGGCGTTGCCACCGCGCTTGAGGATTTCTATACCGGCCTGCGAGCCTAACTCTTCGTCCGTCGCGACCATGCCATGCGTGGAGCGCACGGCTTGTTGTGGCCAAGAACCGTTGGAGTCGTTGGAGAGGTGATATTCGGCTGCGGCTTGTCCGCGCGAAACAGGCGCAAGCAGCGCGAGAAGCGCAGCCGTCGTGGAAAGAATTCGCGCAGACTTCATCATGTGAGGCTCCCTCGCAAACAAGAGACACTAAGTGATTAGTGGGAAAGCGTCAAGACTGGCCCGTAGACGGGCCTGGAGCCTCCGCGCCACTCTCTGGTCCAAACCACGGAGTTTGCGGATTGGCGGATAATCGGGAAATTTCAACGGGGTTTGTGCGGTCCTTGCCAGGTTCTTTCGATATCACGCTTCGCTGAGAAACTCCACGTCGGGTGGGCCGGGAAGCAGACCGGCGGCGGTCCCTCGCTCGATCAGGGCTCTGACGGCTTGCTTTCCGCGCTCGCCATAGCCGAGCGTCCAGCGGTTGACGTACATGCCCACGAACTTGTCAGCAATTTCGGTCTCCATATCGCGGGCAAACTGCATGGCGTAGTTCAGGGCTTCTTCGCGGTGTTCGAGGCCATACTCGACGCTATCCTTAATCGTTTTAGCAATTTGCAAGCCCAGTGCGGGACCGAGCGCGCGCCGAACAGCATTTCCGCCGAGGGGGAGAGGCAATCCAGTTTGTTCGTGCCACCAAATTCCCAGGTCCACGACGCGATGCAAGCCCAATTGGGGGAAGAGAAGTTGCCCTTCGTGGATGAGAAGGCCTGCTTCGACGACGTTGTTCTTCACGGCGTCCAGAATCTTGTCGAAAGCTATGACTACGGGCTCAAAGTCTGGTTCAAACAACTTCAGGGTTAGATAAGCGGTCGTCTTCAAGCCTGGAACACCAATGCGTTTTCCAGCTAAATCCTCGCGTTTCATAGAGTTGGAGGCGACGACGATGGGGCCGTAGTTTTCTCCAAAGCTGGCGCCGCAATCTAGCAGGACGTATTTATCCCGCAAACTGGGATAGGCTGCGAAGCTTAATGCTGTGACGTCGTACGTCTCGGTGAGAGCCGCGTCGTTCAGGGATTGAATATCAGAGAGAACGTGGGTGTATTTGTAACCGGGAGTGGCGAGCTTGTGAGTCGCTAGCGCGTAGAACATAAAAGCATCGTCGGAATCTGGCGAATGCGCAAGCTTGATCTCGAGGGTTTCGTGTTCGGGCTTTGAGGCTGTCTGCGTACCGGACATGGGCTTATCCAGTTCCTTTTACTGCACGGCTCATCGTGAGCCGGCTAAAGAATCGCCCGAGCCGTTCGTTCGGTTTCTCCGGGGAGAGTCTTCCCGCTCGGGAAAGCTCTGCTGAGGAACGGTGAGGAGAGAACGTAAGCGACGCTGGGACTTGCGTGGCGCGGTGGCCAGGCTTTATTCCGCACCGCAAAGCCTAGCACAACCAAGGTTGCTCGACAAACGGTACCGCAAATCAAATGCGGTTTGCTTGGGCGCGGTTCGCCGGCGACGGCCAGCGCGCTGCCCCATGCGAGGATAAATGTGGGAATGAGAATCAGTTGCCAGCGCCTTTCGTCAAGCAGAAGTAGAAAAAGGTGGTGGAAGGCACGTCTTCATGGAGCCTCCGACGTTCACCCCGGCGGAGATAGCTGGATTAGTTTGTGAAGCTGTAGCGTGGAAGCAGCAGCAGCGCGACAAATACCACCCTGCCAGCCATCCACGGTCGGAAGCGATAAGAGTCGAGTTCCGCCCGTTTTTTTCAGCGGAGATCTTGGATTATCTGAGGATAAAAGATATATCCAAGACCGGCGGAACCATACCGCACCCACCTTCTTATGAGCGGGTCCGCGACGGAGGCGCGCGTCGTGCCGGCTGCGACGCAGATGACGGCGAATCCTTTCCTCGGTGTGGCGTTTTTCAACCATCAACCGACGTTGCGAACGGCGTTCCCCATGCTTGTACTCGTCGCGCAATTTGCCGCCGTTGGAATCGAGAGAATGATGAGTGGTTATTTCTGAACTTTGAATGAGTCCGGCCTTTGGATGGTGGTGCCCTACGAAGAACAAGCGTACATATTCGATGCTCGAATCACGAGAGATCCTTCTCACTATTTCTCGGTCGAAGCGGAGGTCGGGAATGGCTCCGGAATGGAGAGTTCTAGTATAAGCGCGAAACGGACTCGCGATTCATTTGCTCGCGGGCTCTACAGCGCAGAAACAATGCGGGCGATGGCATCGTCAAAGGTGGATTTGCTGTCGAGGTAAGGCTGCCAGAAGCGGATAAGAAGTTCGTAGTAGTCGTTCCAGCCGCGCCGATAGAGGCTCTGTCGGATGAGGTCGGGCTCGTAGGTATCTCCCGGAGCGGCGGGAGGGCCCTTGGAAAGGGAATCGCCGGCACCCGGCTTGTCCTGCGGCCCTTTGGCGGACGTTGTGAGCAAGGGCTGGATCACTTCGCTGGTGGTGTACAGGATGAGCGCGGGCCAGAGGTCGCGGGGAATGGCTTTGCCGCGCTGGCGGCATTCGCGAATAATGGCTTGTTGCACCGGCTCGGCGATCCCGTGGGAAGCATCGTGAAAGAGCACTTCAAACGCAGCGTCGCCCTGGTTGCGCGGATCGGTGCTGGAGATGGTGACGCGAAGAGGGTCGAGCGTGGTGTAAGCCCCGGTCGAATTGGCATAAGCGGAAACGTCGACGCGAATTTTTTCCTTGGGCCATTTGGTTTGATAGATGTCCGCCAGGCGCTGAGAAACCCCCACGCCTTGTTCGATGACGAGTGGGGCGACCCGAGCGATCCACTGGCGATTGTCGAGATCCTGGGCGGGCCATAGATGGGCTCGATAGACGGGAGCGGCAGAATCCAGCACGCGAGTGAGATCGGGAGGCAAGCCTGCGTCGCAAGATTTCTTGTGAGCGCCGGAGAGATCGTCGCATTCTTCAAAATCCTCTAATTGATTTTTTAATAGAACCAGGTCGTTGTTAAAGAGGAGATCTTTGCCCGCGAGGTTCCCGGCGTAATAGGCCACGGCAGTGCTCCAGGCGATTTGCTCGGGCTGAGAGAGAGCCGTGGCGGAATCTTTCATCGTTTTCAATCTCAGCTGCGACGCCGAATTGTTTTTTTGGACGGCAACGGTGGGAGCCAGGCGCTGCTTGGCCTCATAGTAGAGCGTGTGATGTAGGTTGACCCAGAATCCGCTGTGGAACTCGAAGACAGGCAGGGGCCCGTAGGTGGAACTGTACTCTTGAGCCATCGCGGCTGTGGGCCCTAATAGTACAAAGGCCAAGAGCAGCAAGAAGATTCGGGCGGACGCTGGGCGCATGATGAATCGCACGATAGTAGCGCCAACTCCGGCGGGGCACAAACGCAGGATTCTTTCTTTCCCCTAATTTGCAATAGCCGATGTAATATTCCCGATTCTTTCAGGAGCGGAGAATCGAATGAGAAAATTTCAAATGTTTTGCGGCCTTGCCGCCATATTGCTCGCGCCTTGCGGAATATCCGCGCGGCAGACGCAGGAGCTTCCCGCTCTCAAACAAGAAGCCACCGCGGAAGTGGATAAACTGCAGACGCTTACACAGCAGATGGTGGATGAGATTTTCAGCTATAGCGAGCTGGGATTTCAGGAACACGAAACGTCACGCTACGTCACCGGCATCCTCACGAAAAACGGATTTCAAGTCGAGAAAGGCATCGCGGGGATTCCCACGGCATGGGTAGCGACATACGGCAGCGGCAAGCCGGTCATCGCGTTCATCACCGACCTCGATTGCATTCCGCGAGCTTCGCAGAAACCCGGAGTCGCGTATCACGACCCGATCATTGAGGGCGCGCCGGGCCATGGAGAGGGCCATAACTCCGGGATGGCGGTGAACGTCACTGCGGCGCTGGTTTTGAAAAAGCTGATGGATGAACACCACATCGCCGGCACGATCAAAGTTATTCCCGGGGTAGCGGAGGAGTTGCTTGGAACGAAGGCGTTTTATGTCCGCGCCGGCGTTTTTAAGGACGTGGATATAGTTTTGGGTGCGCACGTGGAATCCGAGTTTTCCACTTCGTATGGGACGGGCAACGGGGAGTGGAGCGGACTCGTCTCCGTGCAATATTTTTTCCACGGCAAGGCGGCCCATGCGGCGGCGGCTCCGTGGGAAGGCCGCAGCGCGCTGGACGCCGTCGAGTTAATGGACACGGGCTGGGACTTTCGCCGTGAACATCTGCGGCCCGCGCAGCGATCGCATCGCGTCATCATCAATGGCGGGGATCAGCCCAACGTCGTTCCGCCGGAAGCAGCGGTCTGGTATTACTTCCGCGAGCTGGATTATGAGCACATCAAAGGACTGTATGACCTGGGAAATACCATCGCGGACGCAGCGGCGAAAATGACCGAGACCACCGTTGATCACAAACTGGTGGGATCAGCGTGGCCTCCGTTTTTGAATAAGGTGATCGCGGAAACGCAGCAGAAGAACATCGAGGCCGTAGGCATGCCGAAGTGGAGCGAGGCGGATCAGACGCTGGCGAAGGCTCTGCAAAAGGAAATTGGCGCCAAGGTGGACGGCTTGAAGGAGAAAGTTGACCCGCTCACGGAGCCGGTGAAAAATCCCACTGGAGGAGGTTCCGACGACATTGGCGATATTTCCTGGAACGTGCCCATGGTGTACCTCATGTATCCGGCGAATATTCCGAATCTGCCGGGACATAGCTGGGCAAACGGCGTAGCCATGGCCACGCCCATCGCCCACAAAGGTTCGACCGCGGGCGCCAAGGTGCAAGCCATGACCGCTCTCGACTTTTTGCTTCAGCCGGAACTTGTGCAGCAAGCGTGGGATTATTTTCGGAATGTCCAGACGAAGGACGTTCACTATGAATCGTTTTTAGGCCCCGATGACAAGCCCGCGATTGAGATGAACAAGGAAAAAATGGAAAAGTTCGCGCCGCAATTGAAAAAATATTATTACGATCCCACGCGCTATAAAACCTATTTGGAGCAGTTGGGGATCCAGTATCCAACCATCAGAACGCAGCCTTAAGGTTTTTGGAAGCTCGGACTCATGGGTTAACCGCGCCGGTCCGTATTCAAAATAGAGGACCCGGCGCTAGGGCAATTTCGGATCGTCCGCGGAACCCACCGCGCCTTTGTGATCCGCGCCGCGAAGCGCTCCGGCATCATCGCGGAAAAAGGAGCGGTGCCCGGTGCGGCCATAGATGATCGGCGTGGCTGCGAGAGCATACTTGGCGGGCGCGCCCAAAGTGCCGGCGCCCACAATCACGTAGCGAAACGAATAGCCGTCTTTCATGCCGGTGGACAAGTCAGAATCGACGAGCCCTGCGGATTCCGCGCTGGCGGGGCCATGCAGCGAGGGCCCCAGGTTCGATAGAGCATCGGGGAGCCGCAGGTATTTGCGGCGGTATCTTTCAATCGCTTCGGCAATATCTTTCAGCGAATCGATCGCGGCCTGCTCATTTTTGTCGGCTTCGGCGGAGTCCCATTCAAATTCCAAGGAAGGCAAGTCAAGAAGTACCAAGCCCAGCGAAAGAATTTTCCACTGGCCGTTCTCGCGCACCAGGCCCATGTTGACTTGGATGGCGTCGGCGCCCGTTGTATCCGTGGCGTCTCGCAACTTCACGGGGAGAAACGAAACGTTGTCGCGCGTGTCAGCTCCGCCAATCTGGATCTCCGCGGCGCCAGCAGGTGTGTCGCAGCGCACGATGGGCCTGCCGGAGGGATTGGCGGTGACCGAGGGCTTGCCAGGCTCGTTGAGCAGCACGAAGCGTTTCATGAAGGCGACGCGCGCGGCGGGGGTCATGCGGGTAAACGACTCTCTGTTGCGCACGGTGAGAAACCGCTCGAAGTCGGTTTGGCTTTGCGAGCAAGCCGCGGTTAGAACATCGCGAAGAGCAGCGGTTGGTCCGTTGAGCGCCGCGGGTTCCGCTGCGGGATTGGGAGTGGATTCCTGCGCTGAGAGACTATCGGCAAGCGGCAGAAGCGACGCCGTCAGGAGCAAAGCCCCTGCAGCCAAAATGCGTTTTTGAAAGTTCACTTCAGTCCTTTGCCGCGCTCAGAATGGCGGCCATGTTTTGCGTAAAGGCGGAGCGCGGCATCACTTCACTGCAACCGGCAGCTTGCGCCTGGGCGGCCAGATCCCGTTGCACATGAGAAAGAAAACCGACGACGCGCAAATCTTTTTGCGCGGCGCGCAGACGCTCAATAGCCGCAAGCGGCTGGCTCCGAGCGTTCAAGTCTACGATGACGAGGTTAGGCGCGGGTTCCAGCAATTCCAGTAGAGCGTCGCCGTTTGTGGCCACTTTCAACTCGAGGCCGAGATGCTTCGCCGTCTCCGCAATCTTCATTTGAAAGAACAGATCGTCCATCAGCGCCACGACTCTCGCCATGCCAGCATCTCCTCCGCTTGTGTTACTCATTATGCGCTACTTCCACTTTTCGTTGCCTTTTCGAGTAAGATTCCTTCATCGCTTGGGAGGCGCCGCATGCACCAAGGTGTAGCCCGAACCATCGAACTTGCCAGCACTCGAACGATACAGCCTGCCTTGTTGCTCCTTGAAAAGACGCCGATTTTGCTCGAAACGATGCTTCGCGATTTGCCGGAAGATCTGCTGCGCTGGAAGCCCGCGCCAGAACGCTGGTCGATTGCGGAAGTTATTGGCCATCTTGCGGATTTGGAAGAGGTGTATGCCGACCGGACGCGGCGCATCGTGACCGAAGACAATCCGATGCTGCAAAAGTACGACGCAACGGGCACAGTCGTAACGGGGGATTACACACGTGGGTCAGCCCTGGAGAATTTGGCGTCGTTCGCCAGGACGCGGCGCGCCACCATCATATTGCTTCGGAGCATTCCGGCGGATTCCGGTGAGCGCGAGGCGACTCATTCTGAGCTCGGCATCTTCACGCTGCATCAGATGCTCAGCGAGTGGGCGTCGCATGACTTAGGGCATCTGCGGCAGATCGCGGAGCTGTACCGCGCGCGTGCGTTTCATCCATATGCCGGACCCTTCCAGAAATATTCCAATCCGAAACCGTGAGGGAACACCCTGAGGATGCGCGATTGTCCGCCGCCGGTCCGCGCGAGGTGACTTTGTATTCGCGGCCAGGCTGCCATCTTTGCGAAGAAGCGAAAGCAGCTATCGCGCCGCTATTGCGCGAATTCGGGGCCTCGCTTCGCGAAGTGAATATCGAAAAGGACGCGGTTCTCGAAGAGCGCTATGGTTGGGACATTCCGGTGATTTTCATTGGGGCACGCAAAGCAGCAAAACATCGCATCGATGTGGAGCAGTTCTGGCGTCGGCTTCGCGAGAGCAAATCTGAATAAGCACAACCTTGGGATAAAACGGCTTGATTAATGCCCGTTGGCCGGCTCGTGGGCGCCCACCGTTTTGTCCGGTATGTCGCCTTTTCGGCCCTTAACGCGGTCGTAGACGCTGATTTGGCTGACGGAGCCGAGCGCTTCGTTGTAGAAAGTCGGGACGCCCAACGCGGTGCGCAATTCTTCGTTGAACCTCCGCAGATTTTCAAGATGCGTGGCTAACGCGGGCAATTTCAAGCCGTCGTCGGTGAGCAGGAATTTTTGGTAGCCTGCATCCCAAAGCCGCGTAAACCGCCCCTTCAGCATAATGGTTGGCACGACCGTCATCTGATACATGTCATCCGTGCCTTTACGGAACTCTGCGCCGCTGCCATATTTTTCCACGCGCACAACGCCGCGCGTGCTGCCGACGGCAAAGCCGAGCGCCGCCAGGCTTTCGATTTGCTTGGGTGTAAATCGTTCTTCGACATTCCACATGGGACTCCTAGCCTAGTAAATGCGAGGCTTTCTGTAAAGCCGAGTAGAGTTAACAAACGTTGAGCGGCGGGGATGGGAAATCCCCCGGTGGCCGCGGAGATTTTCTCAGGTCTTGTTTTGAGACCAGGAGCGTTCCCAGGTGCGCCACAAGGAAACGTCGCCGAGGCCGAGTTGATTCCACCAGAGATCCAGCATTTTTTGGTCAAGGCGCAAAATGCCTTCCCGCGTTACGCCGGTGGGGGGCGGAACGAGCGTAGCCAAGCGGTCGTAAACGCGGCCGCGGTCCGAATCGTCGACACGAGCGAGAAGGTGCCACACGGTGAGCGCGTCGCGCTGGCGGGATTCCGCGAGGATTTGGCTGAGTTCGGCGCTGCGCTCCTGCGGAGTCAGGGTGCCAAAATCAAACCTGGACAACTCTTCGCGAAACGATGTGGAAGCATCTTCAAAATATGGCGTGCCCGGGCCAATTTTGGGCCGTGTTGCGCAAACCGCGCCAGCGGGGATGAAGGCTTCGCGGCCATTCAGCTTAAAGCCGACCCATCCCAACGTCGTGCGGAGAAGACCGGCTCCGGAATCGTCCACATTCAGCGTATACCGGCAGCCCAAGTCCACGGCGATGGCGGAGGGCGTGTCCACGGTAAACTCGCCTGGAGAAGCCCAGATGAACGCTTGGATGGTTCCGTGTTGCAGCGAAAGCTGATTATGTCCTTTTCCACCCGACACCAAACGCAATTGCGTATTCGGTTCCACGTCCACCGTGCCGACCTCCGCAACTGAAATCGTGGCTTGCGAATGGCTATCGGTGACAAGTGTTTCGCCAATGCCCAGCCTGTTGTTCGTTGCAATTTTCCCGATCCCGTTCGATTCTACTTCTGGCGTACCCGCAATGCGTTCAATGTCCCATCCGGCGCCGGAAATTGTGCTCGGCTTCTGGCTCCATCGAAGAATTCCGATCGCGCCAACCAACATGATAATCGCCGTCGCGGCTGCGAGGCCGAATCTGAGGGAAGAAGGCACGGGCAGAAATCGCCGCCAGGACCGCCGCGCCGGAGCTGGAGAGATCTCAGGAAATTCCGGCGCCTGACCCCTATGGCGGAACGTGGCGAGGCTCTTTTCTAATTTTTGAATTTCCGGGTCGGGCGCGCCGGAACCGTCCCAGAGATAATCGTCGTTCATGTCTGATTCCTCTTGTGCAGTGCGTTCTTATCCTGTGCCGCTGAAGTTCGGGCGGCGCGGCCACTCTGCGGAATCGAACCGCCAGGCGCTACCTGGTTTAGCTTCTCGCGTAGCTGCTGCATTCCTCGGTGCAAATTAACGCGCACGGACCCGGGAGTCAGGCCGGTGCGGGCGGCAATTTCCGGTCCCGTCATGCCCTCGACTAAGCGTAGTATCAGCGTTTCGCTATAGGCTTCCGGTAGCTTGCGAACGAACGCCAAGATCACAGTCGCCTCTGCCTCGGGAACACTGCTCGGCGCAGGTAATTCTACTTCTTCTTCGGAGAGGCTATCGGTTAGGGAAGCCACGGATCTGGACTGCCGGTAATGATCATTGGCTCGGTTGCGAGTGATAGCCGCCAGCCACGCTCCGAACCGAGTGACGTCGCGCAGATCACCTAGCTTTGGTAGCGCACGCAGAAAAACGTCCTGAACCAGGTCATCGACATCGTTTGGGGGAACCCTCGAGAGCAAAATACCGTGAACCATGCGTGCGTACCTTGCGTAGAGCGCACCGAAAGCCGCACGGTCGCCCTCGCGTGCAGCCAGCACGAGCGAAGAATCGTCGGAAGCTTGAGGAGGAGGCGAAGTACTCACCGCTCGACAGTCCCTGATTGTAAGCCGCGAGTCAACTAAGGTTCCACTCCCTACGCTTCGGAGTGCGGAGATCATTTCGGAGAGCAAGACGCTAAGAGCTACCTGGGCGTTAACGAGGATCGAGACAAAGTTTCAGGTTCTCGAACTCAGCCAGCGATTGGAAACAAAAGCTATTCTCGACTCATCTTAGGGTGATTCCCTCTAACTCGTGCTAAAATCAGGCTATACCATCAAACTGGCGAGACGCATCTAATTCGGAGTAAACTGGTCGCATATCGAGACGGCTGTGAGGCAATTTACAAGCATGGCTACTTTGAACCCCGTTGTTGCTTTAGACCAATCACCCTCCAACCTGGCAGAAGTGCGGTCGGGGAGCGCGGGGAAGTCTGTGTTTGAGTTGGTCGGCAATACCCCGCTCTTGCGTCTCTCGCGGGTAGGAGGCGAATTTCCCCATGTGGAATTTTGTGCGAAAGCCGAGTGGTTCAACCCCGGAGGCTCGGTCAAGGACCGCGCAGCGTTGAGCATGATCCAGGCTGGCCTGGCCAGCGGTTCACTGCGGCCGGGCAAGACCATCATTGATGCCACCAGCGGGAATACAGGAATTGCGTACGCCATGATCGGCGCGGCCCTTAGTTACCCCGTGAAGCTTTGCTTGCCCGAGAGTGCCTCGCACGAGCGCAAGCGAATTCTTCACGCTTTGGGTGCGGAACTCGTGATGACTTCAGGCGACGAGGGCACGGACGGCGCGATACGGCGAGTTCAGGAAATCGTTGCAGCCAATCCAGAGGAGTATTTCTATCCAGATCAGTACAGTAATCCGGCCAATTGGCAGGCCCACTACCGAACCACTGCAAAGGAAATTTGGGAGCAGACCCGTGGCAACATCACACATTTTGTAGCGGCTCTGGGCACGAGTGGAACATTTGTAGGCACAGCGCGCCGGTTGAAGGAATTGAATCCATCGATTCGGTGCGTCAGCCTCCAGCCAGACGCCGCGTTTCATGGCTTGGAAGGATGGAAGCACATGGAGACTGCCCTGCGCCCCGCCATTTATGACGAGACGCTCGCGGATGAGAATCTTGCGATCGGCACTGAAGAAGCTTATCGAATGGTGAAGCGGACCGCGCGCGAAGAAGGCTTGCTGGTGAGTCCCAGCGCAGGCGCCGCCTTGCTAGGCTGCTTCCAGGTGGCAAAGGATCTTGCGCCGAATGAACGCGCTGTAATTGTGACCGTTTTTGCGGATTCCGCGTCAAAGTACCTGACCGAACGCTTCTGGGATGAAGACTGACCATGCCGAGTGACACCGCACTTTGGATCAGCAGCCACCTCGCGGAAAAGATTCGTGAACATGGTGTAGAAACGTACCCTCACGAATGCTGTGGCGCGCTTTTGGGGCGCGATTCGGAAGTTTTAGAAGATGAGCCTGACGCTGAAAAGAAGATTGCTGCACCTCGTGAAGTGCTGGGGCTTTTTCCTTTAGCCAATCGCAATGGAGATTCGCCACGCAATCGATTTATGGTTACGGCGGAGGACGTGCGCACAGCAGAGTTGGCGGCGCAAAAGCAGGGCCTGGAGATCATCGGCTGGTATCATTCGCATCCCGATCATCCGGCGCGCCCCAGTGAATACGATCGCGTCCACGCCTGGCCGTGGTACAGCTACATCATCGTGAGCGTAAATCATGCCGTAGCCGAAGATATGACTTCGTGGAGGTTGAACGACGACCGCCAGGAATTTTCATCGGAAGAAATCGAGATTCGGCAACATGCAGCGATCCTCAGATAAGTGGGCTTCCGCGCACGGCCGTTCTTTGCGCCTGGCTGTGGATTTCAAGGATTCGGAGGAGTTAGAAAATGGCAGTGAAGGTTATGATCCCGACGCCGCTTCGGGTTTACGCAGGGAAGCGACATTCCGCGGAGTTCAGCGCCGCGACGGTCGGCGAAGCGCTCAGCGGACTCACCAGCGAATTCGCTGAGTTGCGCAAGCATCTTTTTACGGAAGAAGGCAAGCTGCGCGCATTCGTAAACGTGTATCTCAACGACGAAGACATTCGCTATTTGGCGAAGGAAAACACGCCTACAAAAGACGGCGACACCATAAGCATCATTCCGTCTATCGCGGGCGGTTCTTCCGAAATGCTCATTGATTCTTGGTAGACGGGGAGCTTTCGCAATGGCCACGACACTGCAGCCTCAAACCGGAACGAAGCCGGTCACGAGTCTTTCCAACGAAGAGATACTTCGCTACAGCCGCCACCTGATCATGCCGGAAGTGGGCATGGAGGGTCAGCTCAAACTCAAGAACGCCAAAGTCCTGCTCATAGGTACCGGCGGTCTTGGCGCTCCGCTCGGACTCTATCTTGCTGCCGCAGGCGTTGGACGGCTTGGGCTTGTCGATTTCGATGTCGTGGATTTCACAAACCTTCAGCGGCAAGTCACCTTTGGTTCGAGTGATGTCGGCAAACCAAAGGCGCAAGCAACGCAAGCGCGGCTTTCCAATCTGAATCCGGACATTAAGATCGATATCTTTGAAACAAAACTCACCAGCGAAAATGCGCTGGAGCTTTTCAAGGATTTCGACGTCATCGTGGATGGCACCGACAATTTTCCAACGCGCTATCTCGTCAATGATGCCTGCATCCTTCTCGGCAAGCCAAACGTCTACGGCTCGATCTTCCGCTTTGAAGGGCAGGCCACGGTGTTCGGAATGCCGGAAGGGCCGTGCTACCGCTGCCTCTATCCGGAGCCGCCCCCGCCGGGACTGGTCCCGTCCTGCGCCGAAGGCGGCGTGCTTGGGGTTTTGCCGGGCATCGTTGGCTCCATTCAGGCCATGGAAACTATCAAATTGATTATCGGCCGTGGTGAAAATCTCATTGGGCGCCTGCTGCTCTTCGACGCGCTTGGAATGAAATTCCGCGAACTCAGGCTGCGCAAAAATCCCGATTGCCCCATGTGCGGCGAGCATCGCACTATCCACAAACTCATCGACTACTACGAATTTTGCGGCGTGCGCGGCGAAGAAGCTCCCGCGCCCGATGTCCAGGTTCCGGAAATTACTCCGCGCGAGCTGAAATCGCGCCTCGACCGTGGAGATGATCTTTTCATCCTGGATGTCCGCGAACCCCACGAATTTCAGATCTGCAATCTAGACGGCCATTTGATTCCCCTCGGCGAGTTGCCGCGGCGCGTTCACGAACTGGACTCTTCCCGCGAAATCGTGGCGCACTGCCGCAGCGGAAAGCGCTCAGCGGAAGCCGTGGATTTCTTGCGCAAGGCCGGTTTCCGCAAAATTCTCAATCTCAAGGGCGGAATCCTCGCATGGTCGGATGAGGTCGATCCCCGCCTTCCCAAATATTGAGCCCTGTCCTTGAGTTCGCGTGAAACTCTGCGTAAGCTTGAAAGCGCGTTCAACGTCCAACGTCGGACGCGTTTTCAAATTTTTCGGAGGCCTGAATGGCTGCTGCCAAAATTACCATCAACAACAACGGTTCCATTCGCGTGGAGGGGGACTTCGAAATTGTCGATCCCACGGGTCGGCCCTTTGGTCTGGCGGGACGCACTTCCATCGGCCTCTGCCGTTGCGGCCATTCAGCGAATAAGCCGTTTTGCGATGGCTCCCACAAAGCCTCAGGCTTCAACGACCCCGTTGTTGCTCGCGATCTCCTTCCGCCAACGCCTAAACTCTAGGCTGCGAAATACGGCCCGATCGTGACGTATTACCCACTGAGACAGTCTCATACTGAGACGGTCCTGAATTCATTGCTGATACTGTATGAAATATCGGTAACTCTCAGGGAACAAAGATGATAGATCTCTTAGTTTCCGCTTTCTAAGCCGTCCGTCCCGTCTCGTTTAAACAACTCTCTCATTCTCGTCGGAAATCAGTTCTGTAACCGATTTTAAATCAATTACTTGCGGACATGAATTTTACGTTTGGAAAGGGCACAAACTTGCATTCTCCCGTCGTTGTAGTTGTTTCTTCGGCATTTGGGGGGTTTCGTGGGTGGTTGGGGCCAAATCGTCGGGTTTCTCCGGGAGGAGCGGTCGCGCGTCCTGATCGCCGCCGCCGCCGCCGCGACGTGTCTTTTCTTCGGCGTCCTATTCTACCTACAGCAGGCGGCAGTCTCCGGCTCCCCCGAGGCCTACCTCTATCTGGAAGTGGGCGGAACGCTGGTCAGCTTCTGCTATGCGGCAAACGCGCTCGTAAGGTTTCGCGGCACGCATGATCGTACCGCGCTGATTTTGGCGTTCGGTTTTGTGCTCTCGGGAATCATCGAGACCGTAGGCTACTTCGGCCTGAATGATATGTTGCAATCCGGGCCTGCCGCCCTGACGAGAATCCCGATGGGCTGGATGGTGGGACGGACAATCCTTGCCGTTCTACTGCTAGCCGCCATCGCTGTCGAGCGCTATATCCCCACTGCACGGCAGCCTAGCAAAGAAACAGCAGGTGCCGTGCTGGTGGTCGTCATCGCCGCATATCTTACAAGCCTTTCTTTCCTCGCTGCGCCTTCGGCGCCAGTTGCTCACGTATCCAGTTTTATCTCGCGTCCTTGGGATTTGCTTCCCGGTTCACTGTTCCTCCTCGCTGCCATTTGCTTCGGGCAGCGTCTCCGGGATAGTAAGAACAATAAGAACGCGGCGAGTCTTTACGACTACGCGCTCTTCGCCGTGGCCTCCCTTAATGTGATCTGCCATCTCAGCGCTACATTTTCTCGCCATCTGTTCGATGGCCCATTCTTCCTCGCGGAGCTGAGCAAGACCGCCAGCTACGTGGTCATGCTTTCCGGCGCGCTGCTGGATCAGGCGCGCCTGTTTGATCAAGTTCGTTCGATGGCCGTCACCGATCCGCTGACGGGCCTAGCCAATTATCGCCGTCTCATCAGTGTGTTGGAGGCGGAGCTGGACCGCTCGCGCCGCACGCAGCGCCCATTCAGCGTCGTGCTTTTGGACATGGATGGCCTCAAGACCATCAACGATCATTATGGTCATCTCACCGGAAGCCGGGCCATCGTTCGCCTCTCGAAGATTCTTCGCAGCCATTCGCGCGCCATCGATACTGCCGCGCGTTATGGCGGAGACGAATTCGCTCTCGTGCTTCCCGAAGCCGGCCCGGATATTGCCACACGTGTGGTTTCGCGCATCCGTGAGCGTCTCTCCGCAGAAGCGGAGCCTCCCGCGCTTTCTGTCAGCGCAGGAGTGGCTGCCTTTCCTGAAGATGGCGATACGCCGGAAAAGCTTCTGGGCGCTGCCGACCGCGCGCTCTACGGCATGAAGCGCCGAACGAGCAGCAATGTCAAAAATCTCACGCGGATTGCAGCGTGCTTGTGAGGATGAATGCCGGTCAAATCCAACAGGCATGTTTTTACTTTCCACCGCGTCGAGCGCCGCATCCCGATGGAAATTCCCGTCGTGCTCGACGGCCACCGGCAGATGCCCGGCACGGAATCGACTTTTACAGAGAATGTGAGTGCGCGCGGCGCGCGGGTGGTGAGCACCCGCCGCTGGGAACAAGGCGAACGCCTGACGTTTGTTTCGCGCACTGGAGAATTTCGTTCCCCGGCTCGGGTTGCTTACTGCCATCCTCTGCAAGGCGACGGCTTTGCGATTGGCGTGGAGTTTCTCGATCCCGAGGGGCGATGGGTTGTTTAATCCCCAAGAAAGCTTGACGTAAAACGGCAAGCGGATAGGAGGGAACGCCTGGAACAAGAGAAGTCAGAAAACTTGCGCAAAATTAAAAGTAGGTAAAGCGCCGTGCGGAAGCAGAAGGAGCCGCCCGGCGCTTCGCCTTTTTTGTGCTCATCTTGTGTGGTTGGTCCTGCCTCGATTCATCGCTGAGAACTTGCTCCGCGTTTCCGCTCTTCCTGTTCGAGGCTTCGAGGAGGAACGCAGCTGCGCTTATATTCCCCTGTTCAGCACGTCCTCGTACACGTGAATCGTATTTGCCACCATGCGGTCTGCGGAAAACCGCTCCATGATCTCTTGTCTCCCGGCCTGGCCCAATCTGGCCCGAAGCTCGGGAGCATCCATCAACAGCAGCATCGCCTCAGCAAATTCCTGGGCGTTTGGCTCAACGACCAGCGCGGTGCGCTGGTGGTCCACGACCTCCCGCAAAGCGCCACGCGCTGTGGAAATGGAAGGCAGCGCCAGCGCCATCGCGGTTTGCAGCGCGGTCCCGAGCCCTTCGAACTCGGACGGGAATACAAAAGCATCCAGAGCGGCATATACCTCGTCTACGTCCTTTACAAAGCCGGGAAAAAGAACCGCATCGCGCTGCCGCAGATTGCTGGCCAGGGACTCCAAGTCCTTGCGGCAGGCTCCGTCGCCTGCCAGAATTAGCCTGGCATGAGGATATTTTCTTCGCACGAGCGAAAGCGCTTCGATTACATGCCGCTGCCCTTTCTCGGGTACAAGTACGCTTACACAGCCGAATAAAAATTCGGTGTCTCCAATGGCCCAACGTTTTCGAGCCCGAGCACGCGTTGCGGCGTCCGGCAACTCTGGAATGTCAACGCCTTCGTTCACAATGGAAATTCGTTCCCGTGCAATTCCGGAATCAACAAGGCTCTTAGCCACGTCTTCACTGTTGGCCACGAAACGTGCAACGGCGCGGAATCTCGCTTGCGACACCCAATTTTTCTGAAGCGGGAACCCGATTCGCCGTGACAAGAGGAGTGGCATGCGACGGTGCAATCCGGCCAGCCAGGCTGCCGTCAAAGCATGCGGTTCATTGAGATGCGCCACCGTGAATTCTTCCCCGGCCGAGAGTCGGGCCATCGACCTTGCCGCCCGGCCGCGTAAGCCGAACCGGGACGACGAATGGACTTCGATTCCAAGAGCAGCGGCCCGTTGTGCGATCGGAGATTGTTCTGCCGCCACCAGCGCCACTCGGTGACCTGCCTGCAAGATTCCGCGCAATGTTAAGAGCGCTTGGCTTTGCCCGCCACGCCATTCGCGATCGAGATCGGCGAAAAGTATCCTCATTCGGGATTCACTTGGCCCGCATCTCTAACCAGCTTGCCCAGCTTCGCGTATTTCAATCGCACCGAGCGTGCCGCCATTTGCGAAATCAGCGCCCCGCGGTATCCATCCAAAAATCCGCCGCGCAGAAAATAATTCTGAAACCAGCTCCACGGGGTTGCCAGCCACATCGCGCTCTTCCAGCTACGCTTCCCGGAGTCAAACATTTGTTGGGCGGCGAGCGTGGTGTACCGTTCGACCTTCGTCTCGTGGTCGGCAAACGACCGCACCGTATAGTGCAGAAGGTCGCCCAGAAGCCGTCCCGCCTGACCCTCGAATCGCAGCGCTTCGTGGATTATTCCCGAAAAATGCGCGGTCTCCCGCCGGTAGACGCGCCGCTGAAAATCTGGATACCAGCCGGAATGCTCGATCCACGCTCCCAAATACCACGTTTTTCGGGCCATCTCATAAACGCTGAATTTGGGCTCGTGCTTCTTCCAATCCAGCAGCGAAGTTTGCAGCGGACTGCTCAGCTCTTCATCCGCGTCGAGCGACAAAATCCAATCGTTTTGCGCGCACTCCGCCGCGAAGTTCTTTTGTTCTGCGTAATTTGTCCATGCCCTCTCAAAAAACGCCGCACCATGCTCCCGAGCGATCGCTTCAGTCCGGTCTGTGCTCCCGGAGTCGACCACAATGATTTCGTCAGCAATTTCATGCAGCGACGCGAGGGCGCGTGGCAGATTATGTTCTTCGTTGAGCGTGATCAGGCAAACAGAAAGGCGGTTCATCGGGTGTGTGGGATGCGGAATACCTTCCTCAATATCTTACACTCACGATGCACCGGGGCCAGGCCGTAAATGGCGGGGGTTCAGGGTCACAACACCGATTCATTTTTTCTGGAGACTTACACGAATCCGGCTCTCGCCGATGCGGAACTCCGAGCCGTCTTGCAGCATCGCCGCTCGCACGCGCTCTTCGTCATAGAACGTGCCGTTGGTCGAATTAAGATCCTTTAGGTTGATGTATTTGTCCCGGACTTCCAGCAGGCAATGGTGCCGGGAGATTTCGGGGTCATTCAGCGGAATATCCGCACCCTGCCGCCCCACAACCACGCGAGGTTGTGACAATCGGAAGACTTCGCCACTGGCCGGCCCTGAGGTGATCGCAAGCACGAATACGCCATCCGCGGGAAGTTTCAATCCTTCATCTGCAGGCGGGAGTTGCAAATTGGAGCTGGAAGCATCTGCGCGCGCAAAGGATGGAAGCGGGCTGATCACCACGGTTTGATCTGGCCGGCGTTTGAGCTCTACCACTGTCGTTTTTCCGCATTTCGAGCATTTAAACTGCACCTTTGGATGAACGCTTGAGTCGGCATCCCTGAGATTGTGCTCGGTTCCGCAATGAACACACTTGGCTTGCATCTATCAAATTTAACACCGGCGCAGCCGTGGAGTTGCGATCTCTTCCTCTCCGTGTTGCGAGGGTGTAATTGTGCCCCGGGCGACGCTGCATCACAAAGCGCAGAGGCAGCATGCCCGCATCCTGTGCTAGGATTAAGGATTCCAATCTAACCAGGAGACTGTGTGTGGCGGAACATCTTTCGCGCAAGGAACTAAAGCAGGACAAGATCCATGATGCAATTGAGCACGGCGCGGAGGCCGTTTTTTCCCACACCGCGCTTCTCGCTGCGGCCGTTCTTATTGCGGTGATCGTCGCGGCCAGTTACGCGGGCTGGCGTTTCTACACGGACAGAAAAACGGTGCAGGCCTCCGCCGCGCTGGACCAGGCCATGAAAGCGTATACGGCGCGAATCGGCGCGACTCCCGATCCTTCCGACCCCGGCGAATTGCTTTATCCCACGGAGCAGGCACGCGCGGAAGACGCCGCGCAGAAGTTCTCCGCCGTGGCTAACACCTATCCGGGCACAAACCCCGGCAGGCTTGCCAGATATTATGCGGCGCTTTGCTATGAAGACCTCGATCACCAAAATCAGGCTCTCGAAGAATTAAAAAAGATCAGCTCCGGTAATGACAAGGAACTTGTGGCCATGGCCCAGTATCAAATGGGGGTGGTTTACGAGCGTACCGGAAAACCGGCCGAGGCCGTGAAAGTTTTTCGCACGCTGGCGGAGCACTCTTCGGTTTTTGTGCCTCGCCCCGTGGCTCTTCTTGAATTGGCTGAAGCCTTGCGCCAGACCGATCCTAAGGGAGCCGCTGGCGTCTACGAACAGCTCAAAAAAGAATTTCCCAACACGGCGGTCTCGGACGAAGCGGACCGCGGCCTGCAAACTCTTGCGCCAAAGTCCTGAACTTCTGCTCCTTGCGAACCATCCTGGGGGCCCCAGTTCGGACGCCTTGAGAGGCCTGAGTACCTTTAGGAGCGCGGTCGGGTAGTACCGCCTATTGCCGGAGCCGTTCATCGAACCACTCCCCACAAGCGCGCCGTGGGCGATGCGCGTGGAACTCTCACGCGGCCGCCGCTATCCTCAATCCCCGCATCCCTACCGTAGCTTGTACGCGCGAGATCGCGACCGCATCGTCCACTCGCGCGCCTTCCGCCGCCTCGAGGCCAAAACCCAAGTCTTCACCATCCGTTACTCCGATCATTTTCGCAATCGACTCACGCATACTCTCGAGGTTTCGCAAATCGCTCGCACGGTGGCCGCGGCTCTTGGCCTCAATTCGAATCTCGCCGAAGCCCTGGCGCTCGTCCACGACATCGGGCATCCACCTTTCGGCCACGCCGGCGAACACAAGCTAGACGAGCTAATGCGCGCCCATGGCTCGCGTTTCAATCACAATCTTCAGGCGCTCCGCATCGTCGAACAGTTCGAGAGCCCCTATCTCGATTTCCCGGGCTTGAATCTCACCTTCGAAGTCCGCGAGGGCATTATCAAGCATTCCCATGATTACACCGCCGAGGAATTCCCCCATCTTGCCGAGTATCTGCTCGACCTTCGTCCGCCGCTGGAAAGCCAGCTTATTGATTGGGTCGATGAAATTGCGTACAACACGGCGGACCTTGATGACGCGCGTGAAGCCGGCCTTCTCGATCTCGAAGCTCTGCGAGACGAAGTCCCGATTTTCGCCGAAGCCTATGCTTCGATCGATGCCGCTTACTCCGCCGGGCGCGAGAAGCTCAAATTCAACGCCGCTCTCATAAGCGTGCTTGATCGTCTTGCCACGGATCTCATCGAAACCACTAGCCATCGCGTGCTTTCTTCCGGAGCCGCTACTGTTGACGACATTCGCCGCTCCCCAAGCAGGCTTGCCGGCTTTAGCGATATGTTCGCGCAGCGCAACGCGGAGATGAAGCGCTTCCTCTTTAAGCGCATCTACAATCACCCAGCCATTACAGAGGACCGCGACCGCTCCGTCCGTTGTCTTAAGGAACTGTTTGTTTATTACCTCGATTCGCCAGGCTCCATGCCCGCTTCTCACGAAGAATTGGCCGGCACGGAACCGCGGCATGTCGTCGTCTGCGACTACATTGCCGGAATGACCGACCAATTCCTGCTTCGCAAACACCAGGAGCACTTCGGTCCTTCATCCTCTTCTGCCCCGGCCCAAACATCCTAACGCTCTAGAAAATTGGAGCGAAACTAGGATCCAGCAAAATAGCATGCGCACCTTTCGGAACGCTAATTGCAATCCGTTCGAACGCGCCAGTCAACACATGCTCCCGCCCACGCTTTGGTCGCGGCCATCGCCAGCAACCCGCGCATTGAGCAAAGCACATCTGTCGAGTATGATTCGCGAAACGGAACTCCCGGCCTGGGCTCTCAAACTGCTGACGATAAGGAAGGTGCGATTATGCGGAAAACCTTTATTCTAGGTTGCGCGTTTGGTCTTGCGATAGCCACCCTGCTTGTGTTTGCGATTCCAAAGGGAGTAGCCGCGTCCCATTCGGACGTAGTGGCGCTGCGCGCGTTCGTACCGAAAGTCATCATTTCCTGGGAAAGCCTCGATATCGCCAAGATTGAACCGTACTATGCAAAGGACACGGATTTCGCCTACTTCGACATTACTCCGATGAAGTACAGCAACTGGGCGGAGTATCGCGAGGGCGTCCAGAAAGCACTGTTTGAGCCGAACCGGAGCATTAAGTTCAAATTGAATGACGATCTTGGCGTTCATCAGCATGGCTCCCTTGCTTGGGCCACTGTTACATTTGGAGCGGACATCGTGAGCAAGCAAGGAACGAGTGCGCACCTGAATGGCCGTTGGACCATGGTGCTTGAAAAACGCGGGCACGGCTGGGTTGTGGTCCACGAGCACGTCTCGGTTCCGCTCGGCGGATCCTGAAGAGGCGCATGAGAGTCGAGGGCGCTCTGAGCCGTTTGCGATAACGAAAGAATTGGACTCTGGAGACGCATGTCATCAGACTCGCACGTTTTTCCTGTGCTCCGCTGGTTTAGCTTGCTCTGGATGTCTGTCTGGCTTCCCGCTTATTTCCGCGTGTTCGGCTGGGCAAATCTTTTGCACCTGTGCGACGTCGCGGTGATTCTGACCTTTGTTGGGATTTGGCTCGCAAATCCTTTGTTGCTTTCCAGCCAGGCGGTCGGTTCGCTGGCGGCAGGTATTTTTTGGATTTCGGATGTTGGCTGGCGGTTGGCGTCGGGCCGCTTTCTCATAGGCGGCACCGAGTATATGTGGGACGCGCGATACCCGCTGTGGGTACGCCTGCTCTCCACTTTTCACGTCGGGATGCCGCTGGTTCTTCTTTGGACTCTACGCCGGGTCGGCTATGATCGGCGCGCGCTGGCCTTGCAAGCCGCAATTGCCGCGGTCCTTCTGATTGCCTCTCGCTTCTTGTCCGCAGAACTCAACATGAACTACGCCTACAGAGATCCCATATTCCACCGTACTTGGGGACCGGCTCCCGCCCACTTTGCGATGATCTTCATTCCACTCGTGGCACTGATCTACTGGCCCACGCACGTGCTACTGCGATGGCTCTTCGCAGCACCTGGGGTTTCGCCGTGAATGTCCTCTTGTCAACTGGCGGCTAGACTTCCCAGATTCTGACTCGCAGGGCCAAACTCAGACGAGCATCTGAAGTTCACCATGGAGAGAAATCCTTCGCCTGTCAATCCGCGAGCTTTAGCTTTTCAAGATAGGCGTTGAAAGCTGCTTTCACCCTCGCTGCTTCCGGGGCCTTGGATTTGTACTCCTCTAAAGGCGTAATGAAATCGTCCATCGCTTTGTCGATCTCTTCGAACTGATCGGGATGCGTTTTTTTAAGCGCCATGTCGCCGCCATAGTCTTCTGCTTTGTCCCACACGCGCTCTAGGACGCGCGCAAGCTCGGCTGCCGCCGCGGCGTCACCCTTCTGATACTCCAAATACGTATGCTGGGCGAGCGCGCGATACGCACCCATCTTGGTGTTATCCACTCCATCGGTTTGCGGGTTTTTTTTGGCTTGACCGGCGGCCAATGAGCAGGCAACTGTTCCTAGCAACAAGACCATCATCATTGCAAAAATTGGCCCGAAAGGCTTGCGAAACGAGTAGGTCAACGTATCCTCCCAAGAAGTTGTTGATTTTTCCGGCCCAACACTTGCTGAAAAACTATTTTCTCAATTTCCGAACGCTTTAGCTCCGTAGTTTATCGATAGGCTGAAGGCGTTGTGTGCAAAAAAGCATGTGCCCATTCCTGCTTCTACGCGCGCAAAATCCCGGAGCGCTGACGTGGACGCCGCTGCGCCGGGTCATGATGCGCCCACCAATCGCGCCAGGCGCTGGCATTGTTGCCGAGTTCAGCGCCTGTGATCACACGCAGCGTTCCATAGACCAGCTTCCGCGTCGTCAGGTTCAACGAATCGTCGTCGGCAAGATTCAGCAGATGTGGCACCGCCGCCAGGCGCTCCTCGCGGGTCAGTAAGCCGGATTGCCCCAGGCTGCTCGCCGCGCGTTCGCGAACTTTCGGCGAAGGATCGTGCGCTAGTAGGTCGAGCAGGGGATCAATCGATGCGTCGTTGCCCAGCATCGCCAATCCTTCCACTGCCCAATAGCGCGTGTGTTCGTTTGGGTTGTGCGCATAGTTCAGCAAGCTGTTTAGCACAAGTTCCGGAGTGACGCCGCGATTTCCCAACGAACCGAGCCGCCATAACGCCATCCCCCGGCTCGCAGGATCGCGTCGCAACTGCCGAATCAGCCTCGTTACGCTTTCTGGCGATTTGCTCAGATTATTCGCTGCGAGATCGACGTCCACGGCCACCGTCCGAACACGAAGATTGCCTGAGTTCAGAGCCGCCAGGACCAGGTCAAAAAGCTCGTCCGTGTTCTTAAGATGCCCTCGCCAGCCATCCACTTTTTCCTGCAGAAGGTCCAGAGAGGCCAGGTCGTTTTGCATCGCTCGTTCCAGCAGGCGCTCAACCTGCTGCTGCGGCGGGAGCCGGTTGAATTCTCCATCGTCATTTTTATCGGCCGTTGGCATGTGCGCCGGCGGAAGCGCACGAGAAGAACTCTGCGCCGCAAGGCTACTATCTAAGTTTTGCGTGGGAAACGTCGTGCGGGCAGCTTCAAAACCCGCCAAGAGCGAAAAGCTGCCAAGGAGCGCGAACATGGCCGCGTAACGCACACCGCGACTCAATCGCCCCGTCCTTGCCTCGGCTACGGGCTCCCCCTCTAAACAGCTCTGGCAGCTTCGCTCGTGCATTCGCTAAGACCTCGCTGGCTTTCGTCGCAACAGTGCTCCGCCGGCATCCAGCGAGGTTACGTTCGGGAATTGGAGCAGAACATGGTACGGGAGTTCAGTGAGGTCAAATCATCGGCCTAACCAGCTTATTGTCAATTACTTAGGTTGATTACTCATTGGCGGCGGAGTTGCGAACTCCGTACTTTCGGACAGGGTTCTACATTGAGGAATTCTGACGATGTGATGAGAGCCTCATTTACCGTGCTCCTCAGCAACCTTCGGATACCGGAGAGCGCCCGATTTCTGTCAGAAGCGTGAGCAAGGCTCTCAGCCATTCCGAACAAGTTGTCCCCAATTGGAAAATACCAAGAACAGCACAGTTTCCCGGATGCGAGGTTGACCGTTCAAGGCATACAGGCAATTCTGAAGACAGCCAACATCGAAGAACAAAACAGTCTGTGTCCCACACATTCTTAAACCCGGCTGGGCCCCCGAGAGCCTATTTTCGAAGGGCGCGACTTACCGTGGCGCTCCCGCCATTGCTCACGAAGGATGACGTCGGTTATTTTCGCGCCGTTGTTCTCGCATTGTCCGCCAGAAAAAGCCGTGTTACGCGGACCCTCTACGCTGCGGCGCTTTTGGCCCTACTCGTTCTCCCCACCCTACTCTTTGCCCAATGCCCGGATAGCCAGGCGTCTAGCGCACCGCCCCCCGAATCCCAGACGCCAGACTCCCAAGACATCAAACCGATTCCTGTCTTGCAGACTTCGGCTGGCTTCATCTCGACTTTTGACGGCGGGGAGCCGCACCTCGGTCCCATCCTCACTCCGGTCTTGCTCGTTCCGATCGGCCAGCGCTGGTTGTTTGAAACTCGCGCTACGTTCGAATCGGACTTGACTCAGGAGCCTGGGCTGAGCGGTTTCCACGGCACTTTGCAGAAAGAGGTGGAGTACGCCCAACTGGATTTCATTGCGAATCCGTACATGACGGTCACGGTGGGGAGATTCCTCACTCCCTTCGGGATCTACAACGAGCGTTTGTATCCAGTATGGATCCGTAATCTGGCAGCCGACCCATTGACACTGCCTATCGGCGTTGGCCCCAGCAACGCAAGCACTGGCGCCATGGTGCGAGGCGGATTCAGAGCCAATTCAAAATTCAACATCAACTATGCCGCCTACTACTCCGTGCTTTCCACAGTCTCGCCCGTGGATTCAAGCCGCTTCGCCGGTGGACGCGTAGGCATTTTCGTCCCGAAAGCCCGTCTCGAGATCGGTGGATCATTCCAACACTTGCTGCAGGACGATCATTCGAATCTCTTTGGATTCCATCTGATTTGGCAACCACGGGCCCTGCCACTGGACATTCGCGCGGAAACGGCTCGCTCAAGCACCGGAAGCGGCTATTGGGTGGAATCGGCGTACCGTTTGAGTCGGTTGCCCTTCGCGCGAAACGAATTTCGGCGGACCCAACTGGTCGCGCGGATGCAGCAATTCTACACCGGCACGGTTCCGAGCGATTCCGTGCTGCCGGTGAACACCAACATGTTTGAATTTGGCGTGAATTATTACTTCCGCGATGATTTCAGAGCACTGACCAGCTACGGACGGCAATTCAGTCCTGAAGGAAACGCCAATGTCTGGACGGTGGGCATTACCTACCGGTTAGTGGTGCCGCTGGGGAACGGAGAGGTTCAGTGATGAGCAGAACCGCAGTTCTCGCTACGGCCTTTATGGTGTTGATCAGCTCCACCGTCATCGTCATTGCCCAAGAACGCAAAGATCCCCCGGGAGCGGCGAACTCCCAACCCAGTGCACAAGACCAGCAAGTCGCTGCCGCTGCAGACACAGCGACTTCCACTTCTGCGCCGTCCGCTGACTCGGCAACCCGCCGCAGTGTGAGGACTGCCGTCCTGAGCGAGCGAGCCATGCGTGTTGAAGGGGAAAAGAGGTTCCAGACCAACTGTGGCAGATGCCATCTGGCGCCACAGAAGTTCCCACCCCGTGCCATGGCTACGATCGTCCGCCACATGCGTGTCCGCGCCATGCTCACCGACGAAGATATGCGGCTGATTCTTCGCTATATGACGGAATGACCATGAAAGGGCACTGCACCTCGACTACAAGACTCCCAAGCTTACTGGCTGCATTGGCCATGGCCACCGGCTCTTGTACTCCATCGACAGCTGGCGCGCAATCTTCCCCGCGGGTCATTGAGATTTTGGCCGATCACGATAGCCGGTTCAAAATTCCCGGTCAGGAACGGCCTCAGATAACCGTTAAGGCGGGCGAAAAACTTATTCTGAGGATTACCGCAATTAAAGCTAAGAATCACAATCGGGATGGCTCAATTCATGGATTCGCGCTGCTAAGGGCCTCGGATCGCAAACCCGTTGATGGTTGGGACTTACTCCTCAAACCAGGAACTCAGGAATTTAACTTGACGTCGCCGAGCGAGCCCGGCGAGTACGTGGTCATTTGCACCGTCATTTGTAGTATGGACCATGAAGGCATGACGATCCGGGTTTTGGTCGAGCCCTGAGGTCGATCGAAGACAGTTTTTCTGACTCTAGTTATAAGGAGAGTAGCATGCCCAAAGTCAGGACACACTTTTTCTGGGCCCCCATTTTCCTCCTCATTTTCTTGGGTGCTTCTTCGTCGTCTCTCGCGGGCGATAAGACGTACACGGGGGAGATCAGCGATAGCCAGTGCGCCTTCGGCGTCCATTCGCTTCACCGGTCTCACGACGAGATGATTGCGATGGGGCATGCGGGAAGTACGCCGGGGGATTGCACGCGCTACTGCGTCCACAACCGTGGCGGCAGATATGTGCTCGAAACCAAGCACGACGTCTTCAAGCTTGACAATCAGGAACTGGCGGAAAAATATGCCGGACAGACGGTAAAGCTCACGGGCACCCTCGATCCCAAAACCAACGTCATCCAAGTCAAAAACATCCAGATCCTCTCCGGACAGTGACCCATTCGATTTTGTCCTTTGCGCGAGGATAGGCTTCGGATTCAATCACTCGTGGCTCAAGGAGCTGTTTGGACCGGAGTCACCTTGGTGCCGCTTTGCGTAAACACAAATCGCAAGCTCCAGTCGCTTGGCACGCTTTTTCCATTGACTTCCGGTGACGTGAAAGCCCACTTTCTCGCCGCCTTCAATGCCAAATCCGCGAAAAACTTGCTCGGTCCCGGAGAATCCAGTTCCGCGTCCGATACCGCCCCTGCCGCGTCTACGTGCACTTTGACTCCAACGCGCACCCTTCCGCGGATTGTTGCGCGGGCTTTCTCCGGCACGTCGGGCAAGACTTGATCCAGAACGTCACCCTTGGCAGAAATATTCCCAACCATTGCCGGCTTCGCAGCTTCTTTTGGGCCAGCAGAAGGGCTGGACGAAGCCCCGCCAGCAGGCTTCTCTTTCTCGCTGGTTGTTCTTAGAGAGTCGCCAGCGGGTGGCTGAGCTGTGTCCCGGGTTGCAGTTTGCATTGGCGGAATCGCCGGCTTTGTCGTTTCGGATGCCGCCGTTGAAGGTTCGGATTTCGTTTTTGGCTTTGACGAAGCGGCTACGTCCGTCGGCCTTGCCGCGTTCGCGCGGCCAATACGCTTTTGCGACGTAGCCGTTGGTGTGGATCGAGCTTCCGGGCGGTGCGTCAGAAGCCGTGGCACCGTAATGATTGCCGCAAAAATCAGCGCGACCACAACCAGCGGAACAATAAAGCGCGGCTTCGTACCCGGTTCTCTGTACGGCGGTGGCCGATGTGGACTGGCTTGCAATCTCGCGGCAGCTCGCGGCGCCATCGATGCCCTAGGTTTGGGCGTTGGCGGAGATTCCTGTCCAGTCGTCGCACTCAGACTCGTTCTCGGCGTCGAAACTGATGCAATCGCGGGACCTGCGGCAGCGGCCCCGGCTGCAGCCGCACGCGAGTTCAATCGTGCCGCGATGTTTGCGATGCTCGCCCGCCGCTGCGGCTCCAAACGCAAACATTCACGCGCTATCTCCTGGAAAGGAGCCGGAAGATTGGTCGGAACCACTGGTTCGCCGTACAGTCCAGGTCCCCGATCCGGCAAACGCTGCGTCAATATCTCAACCAGGGTCGTGCCCAGAGACCAAACATCGGCGGAAGGCTCGAACGTGCCGCTAGTCACTTCCGGGGCATCGTACGCCCCCGGTCGCCTGACAATGCCCTTCGATTCCGCGACTCGGAAAATCGTGTCGCTCGAAAGCTTAAGTAGATCGCCGCTGGCCAATATATTTGCCGGCTTCAAGTCTCCGTGCACCAGGCCTTTGCCGTGGAGGTATTCGAGCGCATCCAGAACCGGGCCAAGCATGTCCCTGGTTTCTTCCGGTGTCAGCGCGCGTTGCGGAAGAATCTGCGCCAGATTTTCTTCGGTATACTCCATCACCAAGTACACCAGCTCGATTCCATCGACCTTGCAACGACCACCGCTGAATAATCGCAGCAGATTGGGATGAGAGAGCTGCGCTGCAAATTCCCATCTCGAGAGCTGCAAATCCGCAATCGCCGGGTCCGCCGGGAAAAGCTTGATGGCGGCTTTCCGTGGCTCCGCTTCACCCGCGGCATATTCTGTAAGGAACACCGCGCTGTGGTCAGACTCGCCAAGATAATTCCGCAAGGGATAAGTCCCATCGATGATCTGGCCCACCCACTGTTTCGAGGCCTCGGTCACATCGCACCTCCGCCTGACCGTTTAATTTTCAAGTCTAGGCACTTCTTTAGTCGCCCCACCCGGGAAAGGGACTTGGCTGGATGCCTACATACTACCAATCCTGCCTGCCCTTTCAACTGCCCCTCAGGCCAGTAGTTTTTTGCTATTCCAATTAGATACTCTGACAGGGATCACAGGATCCGATTCCCTCGAATTGGGAGACCAGCCGTGTTCTGCGACCGCTGTGGACTAAATTTCCTGCCGAAGCAATCCGTATGCACGCGGTGTAGGCGTGTTCCCACGCGCTACTGGTTCCAGCTCATGAGCCTTGTCACGTTGCTCGTCGCCGTGGCCGCTAACGGCCTTGTTGGGATCTTTTTGCTTCCGCGATTTGTCATGGCCCACAAAGCGCTCTTCCTCTTCCGCGCTTGGTGGTGGTTCGACCAAAAAGCGGCACTCTACGGCTGGGTTCTCTTCGCCATCGCCTTACTCGCTTGGGACTATTTCGTTTGGAAAGAAGCCCGGCCAAAGGTCAAAGGCTGGTTCACGCGCAAGCTCTTGACGCTCTCGCTGGCCACAGGTATTGCCCCCATGATCCCCTGGTGGGTTCCCGCAGGCCAGCCCCCAGGCCAATTTCTCGCCATGATCGGCAAGTATCCCGGACTGCCCGCGATTCTCGCGTGGGGCGTAGTCCTCGTCGTTTCCGTTCTTCTGTGCATCGACGCGGAATCGCGTGACTACCTCCTCGGCCACGGTAGAATTCTCAGCGTTGTCAGCACCGGAATGCTCTTGCTTGTTCTCAGCCTGACCGTCGTCGGATGGTCACTGGCCTACTGAACGCCCTCTATCCCTCTTTTATCTTTTAGCCGTGCGGGTAAGTGTCTGCACTGCACGCTCGCATGATGTCCTTCTCAAGGCGTTTGCGTGGTCTCGACGCGCTCTGGAGCGTCAATCCGAATTTCCGTCAGGTCGGAGAGCAGATTGGCGGCCCAACGGTAGATGTTGTGCTCGCGCACAATCTGCCGCATCCGCTGCATCCGTAGAGACTGTTGATCTTCGGGCATTTCGATGGCTCGATGGATCGCGTCAGAAACCTGTTCCACATCATAGGGATTGACCAACAGCGCGTCAGAGAGTTCGTGCGCTGCCCCCGCAAAGGTGCTCAAAATGAGCACTCCGCGCTCGTCGTCGCGCGACGCCACGAACTCCTTGGCCACGAGATTCATTCCATCGTGGAGGGAAGTGACCAGGCAAACGGACGCCGCGCGGTAATACCGCGAGATTTCCTCGTGCGAATGATGCTTCTTCAGAAAAACGATTGGTTTCCAATGCCCCGCTTGAAATCGCGTGTTTATGCGATCAGCTTCCGCGCTGACCTCGTCGAGGAATTGCCTATAACGGTCGATGTCGGTCCGGCTGGGCGCACCGATCTGCACGAACGTAAAGCGGCGCATGTAAGCTGGATGTTGCTCGAGAAAAAGCTCGATACCGCGGAAGCGCTCTATGATTCCTTTGGTGTAATCCACGCGGTCCACACCCACGCCGAGCAAGCTGGCTTCCACGCCAAGCTCGGCAAAGAGCGCGGCGCGTTCCTTTCCGACATTGCTTCCCTCCGGCAAGGCCGGCGCAGGATTAGAGAAGGCCACGCTGATCGGATACGGCCGCACCCGGGTAACGTGCCCCTGCCGGTTGACGGCAAACCGGTCCCACTCCGTCAGCGCTTCCACGCCGCGGTCCACCGTCTCGAGAAAGTTATTGCAGTGCGATTGGATGTGAAATCCGATCAGATCCGCGCCCAGCAAGCCGTCTAACAAATCCCGTTGCCACGGGCAGATGCCGAAGACTTCGGGATTCGGCCACGGGATATGCCAAAAGATGGCCACCCGTGCGTCCGGGCGCGCTTCCTTCACCATTCGCGGCAGCAGGGCAAAGTGATAATCCTGCGCCAAAAGGATCGGTGAATCTGTCCCCTCCATTTCTTCCAGCACGGCATCCGCGAAGCGCCGATTCACCTGTTGATAGCGCAGCCAGTCCTCCGGACGGAACGTCGGCCGCGTATGCGCAATGTGGCAGAGCGGCCACAGTCCCTCGTTTGAAAATCCTTCGTAATATCCTTTTTCTTCTTCGTCGCTCAACCACACGCGCCGCAGCGTGTAACTCGGGTGATCCGGCGGTACGCGTAGGTGATCGCGTTTGTCCACCACTTCGCGGTCTGCGTTTCCCGATCCATGTGCTATCCACGTTCCGTCGCACGCGATTAGAACCGGCTGTAGCGCAGTGACCAGCCCGCTCGCCGGCACGAGGTAGCCGATCGAATGATCCTTTTCATTGCGAATATGCATGCATGGCTCGCGGTTAGAGACCACGAACAGCGGCTTGTCTTTCAATTTATTTCGCAAGCTCACCCGCAGCCTCTCCGCGGTCCATAGCGAGGAGTGCGTATCCCGCAGCCGCGCTTCCTGTTCCGCGGTGGCTCTCGCCGCGTTCAGGTCTTGCGCAAGGTGCGTCACTTCCAGATGCAACTGATCGAAGATCTCTCCCTGCGGAGGAACGGGTGGAATCGTTTGTGAGCCTGTCCGCAGCGTGCGCAGCCACTTCGCGGTGCGATTCAGAGGCGCCGTCAAATTCCAGCGGACCAGCAGCAGCGCAAGTCCCGTAATCAGGACTGTTTGCACCAGGGCGTTCAGCAGCGAATCTCGCAGCGTGTACGACAGCCGCGAATCGATATAGCTGGTGTCGCAATAAATCGCAATCGTTCCCGCCGATATTTCATCTCGTTCCAGCGGAAGCTCGTAGACGTAGAGATGCAAATCACCCGCGCGGAGGTATTCGCCTTGGCCGGCCAAACTACTCTGAGTCTTGGAAACAATTTGCGGGCGGAAGTCTAGCAACGGAGGGAGGCCCTCAGTGATTGCCCGCGCCTTCCCGTTTTCATCGTAAACCGCTAATCCCTTCAAGTGTTCGCGTTGCCCGTATCTTTCCACGAAGCGCTTCAGCGCCCGGGTCGAGTCCTGCTCCAACAGATGTTCTACGGTTTCCTGCAGGCTCTCGCCCAGAGTCTCCGTTCTGTGGACGAGATCGTGCTCCAGATTCCTTTTCTCCGTCCGGACCTGGTATCCCGCAAAGAGCAGCGAAATCGCGGCCACGCTAAGCGCCAGCGGCAGAGCCATTTTCGTTGTCGTGCGCATTTGCGGTCCTCCGCAGGTCAAGGACTCGGCGAACGGAGTCGGAGGAGGGTGGGACTCTCTGCGGCGGAGTAATTATAGCACTCGTACCACCCCGCATTAGCCTCGGAAAGTTTCTTTTCCAGCCGTTCTTCTTCTATCAGGCGTATCGCAGGCACTCTCATCCCGGAACCGACAAATCTTCAACGAGGCTCAGTCCGTTCAGCGATGCAGGGCTACCGGTTGGAACCGTCTCCATGCCGATTTGTCTAGGTCGAGCCGTCAGTAGGCTCGCATGCTGGGATGGCAATCGCTTTCGTCGACATTTTCACCCAATTTTTCTGGTGGTATCCTCTCCTCTGCAGCTCTCTCCCGCCGTGAACGCCCAAGAATGAGCTGCGCCGGCAGCCCCTCGGAGATTTGAGAACAACCGATGTTTGAACGATACACAGAGAAAGCCCGCCGTGTAATCTTCTTCGCCCGCTACGAAGCCAGCCAGTACGGAAGTCCGTACATTGAAACGGAACACTTGCTGCTTGGATTGTTTCGAGAGGATCATCCACTGGCTCGCAAGCTTCTTAACAACAAAGGCGGCGCGCAAGCCCTCCGCGATGAAATCGAATCCCAAATCACGCGCGGCGAGCGCATCTCCACTTCCGTGGAAGTGCCTCTCAGTGCCGAATCCAAGCACATCCTGAGTATGGCAGCGGTAGAGTCCCAACGCCTCGGAATCAAGCACGTCGGCACGGAGCAACTACTCCTCGGAATCATGCGCGAAGAAGGCTGCTTTGCCGCACGTCTCCTAACCGAACGCGGCTTGACCCTCGCGTGGCTCCGCGAGGAGCTCGCGCGCCCTCCGATCGAACCAGAAAAGCAAGTTTCGGACGAAGTTCCTTCGATGCGGCAGCTTGCCGACGCTTGGGAGAACGGTCAAGCCTCTGATTTTGCGCGAATGTTTTCTCCTGACGGCCAATTTGTCGATCCCCAGGGCGGGCTCTGGATTGGTCCCGCCGCCATCCATGAAGCCGTAAAACTCATCTTCGCCACGCCAGGATGGCTTAAGACTCTGGGGAAAATCGAAGACGTTCAGTTCGTGGGCAATAAAGCTGTAATGGCCACCCTCGCTTGGGAATCCTCCGAGAGGCTCGAAAAGCCAAATCCCGCCTGTGTACGAATGACCGTCATCCTTACACAGAAACCCGAAGGCTGGACGATCGTGCGAGCCCAAGCCACCGGCTTGCAGCCCCACTCGCGCGCCGCTGCCGTTTGATGCCTGCTCCAAGTACTAGAGCCACCTCGTACCATCCTGGGCGCAATTTCGTCACAAAACGGCTCCATTCCTTGACTTGCCGCCCTCGCGACGGAATAATGATAAAGCATGAGCGTTAGCGCCGGAGGCATTCAAGACGTGTTCCTTGATGTTAAAGAACTCGCTGTTCGGAAGTTGCGCATCCGGAAGAGCTACGCCCCGGCCAGCATCGATTATCATTCGTCCGAAATCAAACAGGTCGCCCCACTCGAAGTCACCGCGACGGCCGAACTGCTCGAAGGTCAGATTCGCATTGGCGGACAGCTCGAAACGAAGATTGAGATGGCCTGCGCCCGTTGTCTCGAACCGGTTATCGAAGACGTGAACCGTTCCTTTGATCTGTTCTATGCGCCGTTGCCAAAGGGCGCCAAGCCGAAGGAAGACCGGCTCAAGGATGACGACACCGAGATTGGTTTTTACGAAGGAGATGGTCTTTTTCTGGCCGATGTCCTCAGAGAACAAGTTCTCTTGGCTCTGCCTCTAAAGGTCATCTGTCAGAGTGACTGCCGCGGTTTGTGCCCGAATTGTGGTGCTAACCTCAATCACGAGGAGTGCCGCTGCGAGACCCACTCGACGGATCCGCGGTTAGCTCCCCTCGCGCGCCTGAAGCAGGACTGGCTGAAAAAACAATAGTTTCCAGGGCCGAAAGCCCATACAATCCGCCCGCAGGGGCGGGAACGAGGAGTATTGCTATGCCTAACCCAAAAAGACGGCATTCGAAGCGACGGACGAGCACCAGGCGAGCCCACGATTTTCTTGAGAAGCCGCCTCTCGGCGAATGCCCGAACTGCCATGAAACTAAGCAGCCGCACCAGGCTTGTCCACATTGCGGCTACTATAAAGGCCGCGCTGTGCAAGACAAGTCGGCCTGACGCCGCTTTTTTCTTCCGGGTCCCATCCAGGAACTGGCGGTCAGATAAAATTCGATGATCACAATCGCTGTTGACGCCATGGGCGGTGACAACGCTCCCCGCCCCGAGGTTGAGGGCAGTGTACTGGCCGCCCGCGAATTGGGCGTGCGCGTGATGCTCGTCGGTCAGCCAAACGTCGTTCGCGCGGAACTTGCCAAGCACGCGGCGCCGAACCTGCCCATCGAGATTGTCCCGGCGAGCGAAGTGATCAGCATGGAAGATCACCCGGCCCAGGCGTTTCGCCGGAAGAAAGACAGTTCCGTTCACGTTGCGGCGCGTCTCGTCCGTGAAGCCAAGGCCGATGGCCTGGTCAGCGCAGGAAACACGGGCGCGGTTATGACGGTGGCAAGATTTTTACTCGGCACTCTGGAGTCGGTCGATCGGGTGGCGCTCGCTGCGCCCTTCCCGAACGCCAAAGGCGGCGTTTCCGTGCTACTGGACGTCGGCGCCAACGTCGATTCCAAGCCCGAGCATTTGGTGCAATTCGCTGTGATGGGCGAAATTTACTATCGTGCGACCTTCGGCAACCGCCGCCCTCGCGTCGGCCTGTTGTCCGTCGGCGAGGAAGAAATCAAGGGCAACGAATTGACCCGCGAGGTTTATACGCGTTTGAAAAAGCTTCCAGTCCATTTTGTCGGTAACGTCGAAGGCGGAGATCTTTTCTCTGGCAACGTCGACGTGATTGTCAGCGATGGTTTCGTCGGCAATATCGCCCTGAAAATCTGCGAAGGCCTCGCCGTCCAGATTTTCGGCTTGCTGAAGAAGTCCATCCAAAGCTCGCTCGCTTCGCAGGTTGGTTTTCTTTTTTCACGCGGCGCCTTGAGGGGTTTGAAGAAAACGATCGACTACACGGAATATGGTGGCGCTCCCCTGTTGGGAGTCCGCGGCGTTTGCGTGATCGGCCATGGCCGCTCCAACGCAAAGGCCATCAAAAACGCCATCCGCGTGGCAGCGGGCTTGTCCCGCGCGCGCATCAACGAAAAAATCGAACAGGAGCTCTCGGCCGCGAGCGTTCTTGCATGACGGCTAAAGAGAGGAATTGACGATGGGCAAAGTCGCATTTGTATTTCCGGGTCAAGCGTCGCAGTACCCCGGCATGGGCAAGGAACTCGCCGACAAATATCCGGCGGCGCGCGCCGTTTTCGAAGAAGCCGATCGGGCTCTCGGTTTCTCCATCTCCAAAATTTGCTTTGAAGGCACCGAAGACGAGCTTAAGCTAACCGCCAACACCCAGCCCGCGATTCTTACCTGCTCTGTGGCCGTCTCTCGCGTCCTCGCCGAACGCGGCCTCACTCCCGATTTTGTCGCCGGTCATAGCCTCGGCGAATACTCCGCCCTCGTAGCCGCCGGTGCTCTGAAATTCTGCGACGCCGTCCGGCTCGTTCGTAAACGAGGCACGTACATGCAGGAAGCTGTTCCCGCTGGCGTAGGCGCGATGGCCGCCATTATGGGTTTGTCGCCCGCGGTCGTGGCCGATGCGTGCAAGCGCGCCGCCCAGGGCGAAATCTGCTCCGCCGCAAATCTTAACTCGCCTGAACAAACTGTCATCTCTGGGCATGCCGCCGCCGTAAAACGTGCCGTCGAAATCGCTTCGCAGCTAGGCGCCAAACGCGCCGTGATCCTGGCAGTCTCCGCGCCCTTCCACTCCGCGCTCATGATGCCCGCTCAAGAGCGACTCGCCGAAGATTTAAAGAATACGGCCTTCTCAAATTTATCCGTCCCTCTGGTGACCAACGTCGATGCCGACACTATCACCACTGGCGACGAAGCCCGCGAGGCCCTAATCCGCCAGGTCACTATGCCCGTCCGTTGGCAAGAATCCGTCGTTCTCCTGATCGACGAAGGCGTGAACACTTTCGTGGAAGTAGGGCCCGGCCGAGTCCTGACTGGCCTTTTGCGCCAGATCGAGCGCTCCGTGGCCACGCTCAACGTCGAAGACGAAAAAAGTTTAGCCGCCACGGTAGAAAAAATTGCCGGCGCCCGTTCCGACGCGGCCTAAGTCGCTGCCGTTGTAGTGGCCGGTCTTTAGACCGGCGCCTTTTGGCGAAGTAGTGCAGAACGCGATCTTTTTGACTACGGGGCTGGTTAAGATCATCAACGACAGGCAGGCACAGGGGAAATTAAGATGTTCAGCCTGAAAGACAAAGTAGCCCTGGTCACCGGCGCAAGCCAAGGCATCGGCCGCGAAACCGCGCTAGCTCTAGCCGAAGCCGGTGCTAAGGTCGCCGCCGCCGCCCGCAACGAAGAAAAACTCGCCACCCTCGTCAACGAAATCGTAAACGCCGGCGGCGAAGCGATCGCCATCAAAATGGACGTAGCCGAACCCGAGCAAATCAAATCCGGCTTCAAACAGACCCTGGAAAAATTCGCCCGCCTGGATATTCTCGTCAACAACGCCGCCATCACTCGCGATGGCCTCGCCCTCCGCATGAAGCAGGACGACTGGGACGCCGTCATTCGCACCAACCTGACCGGCGCGCACCTCTGCATCCAGCAAGCCCTCGCGACGATGATGCGCGCCCGCGCAGGCCGCATCATCAACATCGCCAGCGTGGTCGCGCAAATGGGCAACGCAGGCCAGGCCAACTACGTCGCCGCCAAAGCCGGCCTCGTCGGCCTCACCAAAGCCATCGCCATTGAAATCGCCTCGCGCAACATCACCGTCAACGCCGTCGCCCCGGGCTTCATCGCTACGCCAATGACCGACGTCCTCCCCGACAAAGTAAAGGACGAACTGAAAACGCGCATCCCGCTAGGGCGCATGGGCTCAGCCCGCGACGTAGCCAGCGCCATCGTTTTCTTGGCGAGCGACGAAGCCGCCTACATCACCGGCCACGTCCTCGATGTCAACGGCGGCTTGTATCTTGCTTAACGTCCATGCCATTCGTTTACAAGACGGGCGAAGAGATCCTAAGGGGCGATCGCGTAATGTTTCATGGGGAGCCGGGGCAGATCGAATTTGTAGTCGACCGGGTCACGGGCGAACCAGCCTTGGACTGGTATATGGAAGAGTTTGGCGGTGGAGTCATGGTTCTTGAGCCAAAATATTTTGGGAGAGCCTTTTTGCATGAAACGCAGGATCAAGAAGACTTGATATTCGTCGCTAGGGCCTGATACTGCCGTTAAAGTTGACCTTGCGCAGAGGGTTGCCTAGAATGGGCAGGTTGCCTGATTGACGATTTTCGAGTCCGTAGCACGGCATTGGGGCCGATAAACTGTTAGTGTACGTCGATGCACAATAAGCGATAGCAAATCGCGGAGGACACGGAATGGCCAGTGTGGAAGAGCGCGTTAAACAAATTATCGTCGAGCAACTCGGCGTCGATGAAGCCGAAGTGACGCCGACAGCGTCCTTCGTGGACGACCTCGGGGCGGATTCCCTCGATCAGGTCGAATTGGTGATGGCGTTCGAGGAGGCCTTCGGTATCGAAGTTCCCGATGAAGACGCCGAAAAGATGACCACGGTGAAAGACGCCGTCGAGTACATCGACAAACACGCCAAGGGAAAGTAAGCCACGAAATTATCACCTCAACAGGGAGCATTACAGAGTTGACTCACCGGGTAGTCGTTACGGGTGTTGGACTTGTCTGCGCGCTGGGAATCGGCACGGAGGAATCGTGGAAGAACCTCGTCGCTGGCCAGAGCGGTGTCGGCACGGTAACGCAATTTGATACCACCGGCTTCGACTGCAAAATCGCCGGCGAAATTAAGAACTTCGATCCTTTCCGGTGGATTGAAAAAAAAGAACTGAAAAAAATGGGCCGCTTCATCCAGGTGGCTCTTGCAGGGGCGGACTTCGCCGTCAAATCCGCCAACTGGAAGCCCGAGGACTCGAACCTCGACGAAGTCGGCGTCTACGTATCCTCCGGCATCGGCGGTTTCGATATCATCGAACGCGAACACCGGAAATTGGTCGAGGGCGGCCCAAGCCGAATCTCTCCCTTTTTCATTCCGTCTGCCATCGTCAATCTCGCTTCCGGACACATTTCTATTCGTTACGGCGCTAAGGGACCAAATTCCGCCACTGCCACTGCCTGCTCCGCCTCCGCCCACGCCATCGGCGATTCCTTCAAAATCATCGAGCGCGGCGCCGCTGAAATGATGATCTGTGGCGGCACGGAAGCCACCATCACTCCGATGGGCATCGGCGGATTTGCTGCGATGAAAGCTCTTTCCACCCGCAATGACGATCCCGCTCACGCCAGCCGCCCGTTCGACTCCGGCCGCGACGGCTTCGTCGTCGGCGAAGGCGCTGGAATTCTCATCCTCGAATCCCTCGAGCACGCGCAAAAACGCAACGCCCCCATCCTCGCCGAAATCGTTGGCTACGGCATGTCCGGCGATGCTTACCACATCACCCAGCCCGCTGCCGACGGTGACGGCGCCTACCGTGTGATGAAAGCAGCCATTAAAGACGCCAAGCTCAAGCCAGAAGACATCGGCTATGTAAACGCCCACGGCACTTCCACTCCGCTCGGCGACGTAATCGAAACGCGCGCCCTCAAAAGGGTTTTTGGCGAGAACGCCAAAAACGTCCCGGTCAGCTCGACAAAATCCATGACGGGCCATCTCCTTGGCGGCGCCGGCGGCCTCGAAGCCGGCATCAGCGTCCTCGCGCTTCGCGATCAGATTCTGCCGCCCACGATCAATCTGGAAGTTCCCGACCCCGAGTGCGACCTCGACTACGTTCCCAACGTCGCCCGCAAGGCAACGGTAGACTACGCTCTATCGAATTCCTTCGGTTTCGGCGGCACAAACGCGGCCCTGATTTTCAAGCGCTGGTCCGGGTAGCACAGACTTCAGTCTGTGCGCAGTTGTAGAGGCCGGTCTTTAGACCGGCACCGTGGCGTACGCAAGGCCGAGTCGAACCCGTTAGTAACTAACAATCGTAAGTTGGTAGAATGTTTCCACAAAGCTCAACGAAAAACTCGCAAGGAAAAACCTCGTGAAAATCATCGTGTGCATCAAACAAGTCCCCGCAAAAGACGCTCCTCTTTCCATCGCCGGTAACTGGATCAAGGAATCCGACATCGGCTTCGAAATGAACGAACCCGACAGCTACGCCCTCGAAGAAGCCCTCCGCCTCAAGGAAAAACACGGCGGCGAAGTCATTGTCCTCTCCATGGGCCCCGAACGCGTAAAACAAACCATCAAGGAAGCCCTCGCAAAAGGCGCCGACCGCGGCATCCACATCGCCGACGATAATTTTGCGCAGCTCGATCCGCTAGGCTCCGCAAAAGCCCTGGCCGCCGCCATCGCAAAAGAAAATGCCGGCCTCGTCCTAACCGGCCTCCAAAGCGACGACCACGGCTTCGGCCAAACCGGCGTCCTCCTGGCCGCCCTTCTTGATCGCCCGCACGCCACCATCATCATGGCCATCGAAATCGCTGGCGACAAAATGAAGCTCAAGCGCGAACTCGAAGCCGGCTGGTTTCAGCACATCGAGTGCCCGCTGCCCGCCGTTCTTTCCATCCAATCCGGTATCAACAAAGTCCGTTACGCCACGCTAAAAGGCATCATGGCCGCCAAGAAAAAAGAAATCGCCAGCATCACCCGCGAATCTCTCGGCATTCAGCACGAGCCCACGCAAAAAATCGAAAAAATCTACGTGCCGACGAAAACCAAAAAAACCGAATTCCTCACCGGCACTCCGAAGGAAGTTGCCACAAAGCTGGTCGAGAAATTAAAATTCGAAGCCCGCGTCATTTAGGCAGGCCCCAAACACTGTCATTTCGAGCGAAGCGAGAAATTTCTCTTCGTCTCGCGTTAAGGAAGCGTGAAAAAGGAAAGCTCGATGAAAATCTTAGTCATCACCGAACTCCGCCAAGGCAAGTGGAACAACGCCAGCTTCGAAACTCTCGCCGCCGCGCAGCAAATCGCGAAGGACACCTCGAGCACCATTAGCGCGCTAGTCATCGGCAAAGGCCTCTCCGCCTTCGCCGCCGAACTAGCCACCAAAAATGTCGCTGAAGTCCTCCAAGTCGAACACGACCTCCTCGAATCCTACACGCCCGACGCCTACTGCATCGCCCTAGCCCAAGTAATCGCCAACGCAAAGCCCGCCCTGGTCCTCTTCCCCCACACCTACCAAGTCCGCGACTTTGCTCCCAAACTTGCCGCATCTCTCGGCAAAGGCATGATCGGCGACTGCATCGCCTACCGACACGAATCCGGCAGACTCATCTTCGTCCGCCAAATGTTCCAAGGCAAAACCGTCGCCGACGTCACCTTCCTCGGCGCCGCCCCGTGGTTCGCCTCCTTTCAATCCGGAGCCTTCCGCGCCGATCTCCTAGCCGCGCATCCCTCCGGCAAAGCTCCCGTCAACGCATTCCCCGTCACGCTAACCCCCGATCAAATCCGCACCAAGCCTCTCGACCTTTTCAAAGAAGCCAAATCCGCCGTCGACCTCACCCAAGCCCCCATCATCGTCTCCATCGGCCGCGGCATCAAAGCCCCCGAAAACATCCCCCAAGCCGAAGCCCTCGCCCGCGCCATCGGCGGAGAAATCGCCGCTTCCCGCCCCATCTGCGACGAAGGCTGGCTCCCCATGGAGCGCCAAATCGGCAGCTCCGGCCAAACCGTCGCTCCCAAGCTCTATCTCGCTCTCGGCATCAGTGGCGCCATCCAGCACGTCGTCGGCATGAAAGGCGCCCGCACCATCGTCGCCATCAACAAAGACGCCAACGCCCCCATCTTCGAAATCGCCGACTACGGCGTAGTCGCCGACATCTTCGAAATCATGCCCGCCCTAACCGAAGCCCTCGAAAAATCCAAATCCTCCTAACATCGCCAACGCCCTTGCGCCAACACTCGCACCCGCGCCAACAACTGTCATTCCGAGCGAAGCGAGGAATCCGCTTTTTCTTCTCTGTGACCTCTGTGCCTCTGCGCCCTCTGCGTAAAATCTTTTTCTTTCCCGTGCAAGGCCACCAACAATGAAAACCGACTTCCTCCGATTCAACGGCGCTGTCCAGCACGATCCCGCCATCGACGCCTGGATGAAACACCACGCCGGCGAATTGGGAGCCATCGCGCATCGCTGGTTTGAGGCCATGCGCAACTGCGGCGACGAAGTCCGCGAACTCGTACACGACGGCTGTCCGACCGCCTGCCTGGGAGACGTGCCCTTCGGCTACGTGAATGTATTCACCTCGCACGTAAACGTGGGCTTCTTTCACGGCGCATCGCTCCCCGATCCCTCCCACCTGCTGCAAGGCACCGGCAAGTTCATGCGCCACGTAAAGCTGAAACCAGGAACACTCACAAACACTGCAGCCCTAAGCGCGCTCATCGATGCGGCCTACTCCGATATAAAAGCCCGCGTCGAAAACGGCTAGCTACCTTATTCTCGCGTAACCTTAGAGACGTTCTTGAGGTAGTCCAACAATAGCAGCCCGCGACGAGTCGGCCGATAGCAGAAATCCTGAGGTCCCATGTGACTCGTGTTGCGCAGCACTTCCGCTGCAAGGCCGAATCCTCTGAGGCGTTCACACGTCGCGAGAAAATCGTCAGGATGAATCCCTGAAGCCGCTATGGCAGTCTTAAGCGCTGGGGTTTCCTTGCTGAACTGATGCGGGTCATGAAGGTTTGGCGCGTACGAAATTGCGCTCGCGTGCACTGTAGCGAGGATACCCAGCACCTGAACATCCCTATCTCCAAGTTCTGCAATATCAAGAATCATTGACGCGACGTCTTCATCGGGTGACGCCCAAGCGCTCGGAGTCGGACCCACGTACCCGACGATCACCGCAGCCATTTGTTCAATCTTCTTCTTGCTCGCCGCTCCAGCCGCCTCTTCGCACGCTATCGAAACTGCCTCTCGGAATCTCTCACCTTCCAGCTTTGCGTTGACGGCGTTGACCTGCTCCGCGACTTCTCCTATGTCTGATTGCACGCTCTGAAATCCCAACCGTATTCCGTCAAATAGATAATCGATCCTTTGAAACCTTGCCCCCCTATCCCATTGGTCTTTGAGAATCTGCCAGAGCTTAGCAGGGACAAATTTGATCCCGGCAATGGTCAGCGCGAGGTTCGATAGGCGCTCGCTTGAATTGGGCGAGTCAGGTTGCCAAGCTTCAAAAGAGGCTTCAACCGGGTTGTCGATTTTCCCCGGAGTCATCTAGCTAACCTCCTAAGACAGGTTTCTCCGTCACGCGTGATCTTGTACCATTCGGCTGGTTGGTCAGCTACTCTCATCAGCATCCCCTGATTGACCAACCAACTCCAAGCCTCTTCGAGTGCCTCACTTACCATAGACTGCTTTGCCCCGTATTCCGGCTCCGTGGTCGATGTGCCGAGACCCATATTTCTGCCTTCAACTGTCCCGATAAAATACCTGCGATTCACCATGCCCCTCTGCATGATGGTGTGAGTCCCCTCGTAGCTGTTCAAATGTTGAAGAACAATTTCGGCAAGCATCGGTGTGCTCAGGCTCAACAGCTCATCGGCTGTACCTGCGCCATCGAAAGATGAAATGTGTCGGACAGCCATAGGTCAAACCTGCCTCCTCAGACCAAATCTGGATAATCGTTGCGCCCTGTCATGTGCCTCACTTGGTGCTATCTGTGACGGGCGTCAGTTCTCCTAGCAGAACAAACTCATCAACTTCGAGCGACTCTCGCTCTCCTTTAGCGATGCGCAAGGACAATCGAAGACTGAAGCTGCACTTGTAGGATTTCTCCGTAAGCTCAGGAACCCACTGTTCGCCATAGAACTGGTTGTGGGGTGAACCTAATGCAATTCCAAAGAACTCATTGGTTGGAAGCAGCGGGTCGGACGGTACGGCAATAGTTGGCGTTCTGATTGGAGCGAGGTACGGGGATAGCCAAGTCGCCTGTGGAATCGCCGTCAGACCCACAGCATTATTCACGACGAAGGAAGTTATAGATCGTCGCGAAATGCGAATCGTGCCCTCGCCCGTATATCTCGCCTCAACATAGTAAGAATCTTCGCCGACGAGGTATCGCCGAGCCTCCGCTAGTGCGCAGCCCGAAACCTCCGCGCCAACGATAGTGCCGCCCCAGAAGGTTGAACCAAGCAGTTGCTCTGTCGAAATGCCACGAAGCTCGTCGGCACTGACGTAAACCGCAAGAGCCTCCTGCGCGATTGGCTCAGCCTCCAGCGCGTTTCCCTTCACGAAGTCTCTAACAAAAGAATAGAACGTGATGTCGACTTTCGCTCGCTCGACTTCCCTGAAAAGCGAAGGGGCAAGCCCACCCTTATCATCTTGGAATGTCTTATCACCACTGATAAAAGCAACGGGCGTCTTCGATTGTTTTGCATATTGGAGGACAATCAACCACAGGACAACATCGCGTAATTCCTCGCCTTTATCATTCGCGGGGCGCTCTCGCCAAATGCCGCGCTTCACGACCTCCTTAACATCAACGCCGGAGTAGTCGCTGTAAATGACCACTTGGACTCCGGGTGCAGGATGATTTAGGAGTTCGCCGAGCGCAAGGAGTTCGCTTTTGATGTCTGGCTCGAGGAAGGTAATTCGCTCCTTCATACCGACTTGTTGCAAGGTTGACCACGCATCCCGGGCCTCATTCGTCACTGCTTTAAGCCTGTCTCGGTATCGTGCAACCACTTCGTTGTAAGTCAACTCAGGAATGACTAATCGGGAGTTGGTGCGACGGAGATAAGTCAGCAATTCGGCGAACTGGTTGGTCTGAAGGAACGTTCGCCCGTGATTGTGAAGCACCGCAATGTAAGCGTTTGCATCGAGAATTACGTCCATGCGTTACCTCAACTGGACTGTCCTGTTTACAGATTATAGAAGAGATTCGCGCCACATCCCATGCTGGAAACCCGGAGAAACCGGGGGACGCGTGGGACATTTTCCAATGCTCAGCTGGCTATTTTTACCTAACCACACGGCATTGCGGCTCGGCCCACGCTGACGCTACCTCCCTCGCTTGCCCCGGGGTCACACGTAGTGGAACCGAATTAAATAAATATTCTCGCCTCGGCCATGTTTCGCCACCTTAAGCAAGTCCAGAACGCCCAGAAATCCCGACTCGCGCGCCAGCTCCGGCGTAATATCCGGAAACCCTATCGGCTCAATCGAATCGACTTCAATCTCGCCTTCCTCCATCCGGTATCGCCCGCCCACTCGCACCCTCGGACTCATCCAGATCCGCACACTGCAAGTGATCTCCCCCCGTCGTATCCCCTCGCGAAGCCGCTTCGTGAACACCATGAACAGAGTTTACGTCGAACGGCCCATCGCACCTACTTTTCAAAGCGCTGGTCCACCGCTCCGTACGTCCCGACTGAATTGGCTTCTCGGAATCTGACCCTACGACCCCCCGCTCTTCCCATTTTGGTCCTTGACATATAGTTACTTCAAATGTATAGTAACTCCTGTATATCACTGCGGCTCCGTTCTTGTAGCGCCGGCACTCCTGCCGGCGTTTCTGCTTTCTGGGTGCACCCCATCCGCCAAGCCCGTGTCTCGTGCAGTCGCAGAAGAGCCGCTCGTGGGCTCATGCCTGTGCTCTCGGTTCTCCGACCGTCCGGCTGTCGGCTGTAAGCTGTCAGCTGTCAGCTTGGCAGCCTAACGGGTCCGCTACCGCAACGAACAGGCCGTCGCCTACGAAGTAAGTCCTTTACCTGCAACGCTTACAGAAAAGAGGGGGCCCCTATATGTCGCCCTCGCTCGGTACCCCGTGCTCTAAGGTCTCCGACTGTCAGCTGTCGGCTGTAAGCTGTCAGTTGGCAGCCTAACGGGTCCGCTACCGCACCGAACAGGCTGTCGCCTGCGAAGTAAGTCCTTTAGCTGCAACGCTTACAAAAAAAGGGGGGCCCCATGTGTCTTCCTTGCTCGTGCCCGTGCTCTTTCGGGCCTCCGACTGTCAGCTGTCGGCTGTGAGCTGTCAGCTTGGCAGCCTAGCGGCCCGGCGCCACAACGAACACGCCGTCCCCTGTCGACGTAAGTTCTTTAGCTGCAACGCTTACAGAAAATAGGGGAGGGGTACGAGAGACCTTTGTTAAGATGACTCACGCCATGACCGTCCAACGCGAACAACTCGAAGCCGACGTATTGATCGTCGGCGCAGGCCCCGCCGGCCTCTCCTGCGCCCTGCATCTCGCCAATCTCATCAAGAAGCACAACGACTCCGGCGCCAAGCCCCCGCTCTCCGCCGAAAATATCTACGTCCTCGAAAAAGGCCGCGAAATCGGCGCCCATCAACTCTCCGGCGCCATCATGAATCCCAAAGCTCTCGCCGAGCTAGTCCCCGACTTCGAAAAATCCGCGCCCCTCGACACGCCCGTCACAGACTCCGCCGCTCTCCTCTTCACCAAAAACTCCTCCTTCCGCTTTCCCATTACTCCGCCGCCTTTCCAAAACAAAGGCAACTACGTAATCTCGCTCAATAAGCTCACGAAATGGCTAGGCGGCCTGGTCGAAGCCGCCGGCGTCAACGTCTTCAAGGAATTTGGGGGTGCGCAATTAATTTACGAAGGCGACGGCATCGCCGGCGTCATCACCGAAGACAAAGGCCTCGACAAAAACGGCAAGCCCAAAGACAACTTCACGCCCGGCTACGAACTCCGCGCCAAAGTCACCGTCCTCGCCGAAGGCCCTCGCGGCTCCCTCACCAAAGATCTCGTCGCCGCAAAAAAACTGGACAACATCAATCCGCAATCCTACGGCATCGGCATCAAGGAACTCTGGGACATCCAACCCGGCCGCATTCAACCCGGTTACGTCGCCCACACCCTAGGCTGGCCCGTCCCCACCAGCATGTACGGCGGCGGCTGGATCTACGGCCTCTCGAACAATCGCCTCTCCATCGGCCTCGTCATCGCGCTCGAATACGCCGACCCGCAATTCGATCCCCACGCCGCCTTTCAAACCTGGAAGACGCATCCGTTCCTCAAGAAAATTCTCGAAGGCGGCAAACTCGTCCGCTACGGCGCAAAGTCCCTCCCCTACGGCGGCTGGTACGCCATGCCGCGAAATTATGTCGATGGCGCTCTCATCATCGGCGATTCCGGCAGCTTCCTCGATTCCCAGCGCCTCAAAGGCATTCACATGGCCATGAAGAGCGGCATGCTGGCCGCCGAAACCATTTTCGAGTCTCTGAAAACCGGTGACGCCACCGCAAAAACTTTGTCCGCCTTCCCGCAAAAAATCGAGCAAAGCTACATCAAAAAAGAACTCTGGCAAGTCCGCAATTTCCACCAATCCTTTCAACACGGCATGCTCCGCGGCTTTTTCCATACCGCCATCCAACAAATCACCGGCGGCCGCGGCCTCATCGATCCCATGCACGCCGAGGCCGGCTACAAGCACTACAAGAAAATCAACGGTCGCCCCGCTCCCGAGCGCTTTAAAGGAGACGGCCAACTTACCTTCGACCGCCTAACCGACGTCTACCACTCTGGGACGCGCCACGAAGAAGATCAGCCCTGCCATCTTCACGTCGCCGACCTGAACATCTGCTCCACAAAATGTGTAGTGGAATACGGCAACCCCTGCCAATACTTCTGTCCCGCTGCTGTCTACGAAATGGCGAAAGATCCCATCGGCGTCCTGAAACTAAAAATCAATGCCGCCAACTGCGTCCACTGCAAAACCTGCGACATCGCCGATCCCTACCAAATTATCGATTGGGTTGTTCCCGAAGGCGGCGGCGGCCCCAACTACGAAGGTATGTGAAAATCATCCTGTTTCAGTTAACTCGAAATTTTGTTCGCTTCACCCTGCGCCGGGATTCATCCGCTCCGCGTCCATAATCTTTTGAGATAAGACCGCATGCGATTCAGAAGAGATCCCTGCGCCGCCGTCGTCTTCGCCGGAGCGTTCGCCACAGGCGGCCGCGGCGGTGTCGCTGCCGCTGCAATTTCCGGCCCATCGGTTACGCTGCCACGAAATATCAGTGTCGGCCGCACTCGCACCCGCCGCACAATCGCCATCAACCTCGGGTCCGGCTCCGGCTGCACCTTCGCTTTCGCATCAAAGATCAGCGCAGGCATATCCACCTGGTAGATCGGCTCATCCTTCGCCGCGGGTTTTTCGTCCGTTGCTGATGCAGACGCTTCCCTCGAATCTTGCGCTGTTTCGCCGCTCGCAGTTTCTTGCGCTGCCGCAGGCGCGCCATTCCCCGGTTGGGCCGCCGCCGGAGCCTTGGCGATCTGCAATTCGCAATTGCAGTGTCCCGCGCCGTCGATCATCCGATCGATTTGCCCGTCCGCCAGCAACACGTCTTCGCCCTGCGGCACCATCACGCTCTGCCCGCTCAGCTGTTGCTCCACCCGCAACGCTCCGCGATACGTCCGAATGCACATCAATCCGGGATTCTCGAATCCCACAAGAATCTCTCTCGGAGCATCTCCAATGGCCACGGTCTGCGCCTGAATCTGCGCGGTGTACACCGTCAGCGCGGGCGTCTGCTCCAGCCGCGCATGAATCGCCCCGCTCTCCAGCGCCACCGTCAGGGCTCCGCCCGATTTCAGCACCGAAAAATGTGCCGGCCCGCAAATCGAAATCTGTCCGCCTTCCACAAGGCTAATCCGCGCCTGCCCGGACTTCACTCGAACGTCGCTGCCGCTCCGCAAAATTGTTTTCGTCTGCCCGCCAACAACATCCATGCTCACGGGCCCCGTCACCGAAATATCTTCGCCTTCAATCACGCCCACGGCATCGCCAGCCGGTTGGTCTGGAACGCCCGCAGCCGCAAAAATAGCCCCCACGCCAAGCATCGCGCACACCGCGCCCAACAGCCGCGCGCGTCGCACCGAATCACGCAGATAATTTGTAGAAAGCACTCTCAATGGGGCTCCAGCGAGCCGGGCAAGAAACTCTCGCCTATACTATACGTCACGCCGCCTCCATCTCAGGCGACTCCGGAGGCGCGCACAGAACATGACCAACACTGAGACTACTGGGGCCGCACAACCCGATCCCGCCCAGGATCCAGGTCAAGAAATCGCGTCCGAAAATGCCTCCGAGTCCATCAGCGCTCACTACGACACGCGCCTCCCCGATCTTCCCTGGTCTCGCCGCATCCAAATCCCGTTCATCGCCGCCGCGGTCTACAGTGTGATTCGCATTCTTGGCCCGACGTTGCGCTACGAAGTCCTCGGCTGGCAAAACGCCGAGCGCGTGCATGCCGCGGGCAAGCGCTGCATCTGGGCCTTCTGGCATCGCATCATCATTCCCATTGTCTGGTGGCACCGCAATCACGGCGTCGTGGTCATGAACACTACGGCCTTCGATGGCCAGTGGACTCGCAAAGTGATCGAATGGCTCGGATTCGGCACTGCACAGGGAAGTTCTTCACGCGGCGGCTTGCGCGGCCTTGCCGTGATGGCGCGCCGCCTCGAAGAAGGCGTCGATTGCGCTTTTACCATCGACGGCCCTCGCGGCCCTCGTTACGTCGCCAAGCCCGGCCCCGTCATACTCGCCAGAAAAACCGGCTGCCCCGTCCTCGTCTTCCACATCGGCGTCGACCGCGGCAAGACTTTCGAAAAAACCTGGGATCACTTCCTATTGCCCGCCCCGTTTGCGCGCGCCGTAATCCTCTTCGCTCCGCCCATCTATGTCCCGCCCGACGCCAACGCCACCGTCCTCGAATCCAAGCACGCCGAAATGCAGCGGGAACTGGAACGCGTCCGCGACATCGCCGAATCCTGGTTCTCTCTCAGCGAGTCCGACCGCCAAAATTTCCGCGCCGAATTTTCAAAATAGAAGGACAGACATTCCTGTCTGTCTCTCGCTCTTGTCATCGTCCAAACGGCAAATCAGATATTTCGGCCTGCGTCGTGTGTTTTGATAGTCACTCAATTCGCGGATCGCTCTCCCAATTTCACCGGCACATAGAGCTTCTTTCCGCCACGGTAGACCGTGACGTTCACCGTATCTCCCGGCCTCTTCCGGTTCAAAACCAAATTCATATCCGATTGATCCGCGATTTTCTGCCCATCAATCGCCACGATCACGTCCCCGCCGATCGTGATTCGCTGCATCCCCGCCAGCGCTTGCTGGTTTCCGCCGTGCAATCCTGCCGCCGCCGCCGGCCCGCCCTGCTTTGCTTCTTCAATCAGCAATCCCTCCTGCACCGGCAAATCGAGCGCCTCCGAAAGCCATCCGCCCACCGACAGCGTTTGCACTCCGAGATACGCTTCCCGCACGCGTCCTTCGGTCATTAAATCGTGCGCGATTCTTTTTGCCGTATTAATCGGAATCGCAAACCCGATCCCCGCCGTGGTCCCGCTCGGCGTATAAATCGCCGAGTTGATCCCGATCACTTCGCCATGCGAATCCAGCAGCGGCCCGCCCGAATTCCCCCGGTTGATCGCCGCATCCGTCTGAACCGCCTCATCAATAAAGGTCGTCTGGCTCGTTTGCACCGTCCGTCCCAGCGCGCTCACCACTCCGGTTGTCAACGTGCTCTGAAATCCAAATGGATTCCCGATGGCCAAAACCTTTTGTCCCACTTGCAGCTTCGACGAATCTCCCAGCGTCAGTGCCACTAGTTTTTTGCCTTTCGGATCGATTTTGACCAACGCCACGTCGTTGCGCTGGTCCGCTCCAATAAATTTTGCCGGATACCTCGACTTGTCTCCTAGCACCACTTCAATCGATTGCGCTTCCTGCACCACGTGAAAGTTCGTCAAAACATACCCGCGAGGATCGATCACGAATCCCGACCCGGCTCCCTCGACCGGCACAGGGTCCATGAAAAAATCATATTCCGTGGCCTTCGTCAAAATGTTCGCCACCGCCGGCGCCACCTCACGGTAAACCCGCACGTTGATGGACTCATCGTCGGTCAGCCCCGCGTCTCGCGCAGCAACTTCGGTCACTCCAGCAGGTTCCGCGGCTATTGGCAGTGCTTCCACCTTCCTCGGCTGCCGCTGTCCCCAGCGTCCTCCCGCCCAATACGCTCCCGAAATCAACACCACCGCTACAATCGCCAATCGCACCGCGTTCGAAGCTTTTCCCGCACTCATATTCGCTTTCCTTCCGTGACCCCGTCTCATTTCAAAGATAACACACGATTTTTCCGCGTAGTGCGGGTCTTCAGACCCGCTCTTCGCTCTTGTTTTCTCTTTTGTTAGACGCGCCCCGCTGCGCCCTGCCTCAACTTTGCCGCCAACTCCTCCACCTGCCGCCTAGTAGCTTCTTTCGACCCCGAACAATCAATCTTCTCCGTAGCGTATTGCAATTTCTCCTCCGCGGGCATTTGCGCCGCAATCCTCCGCCGCGCTTCCGCCTCGCTCAGTCCCCGCGCAAGCAATCTCTCCACTTGCTGCTCCGGCGTGCACCACGCCACGACCAATCCATCCAAATTCTTCTGATAGCTCGCTTCCACCAACAAAGCCGCCTCCACAAACGCCGCATCCCTCACTCCATCTTTCTCCCACTCCGCAAATTGCCGATGAATTTTTGTCTCCACCCGCGGATGCACAATCGCATTCAGTTTCTCCAACTTATCCGGCTCTGCGAACACCACCGCCCCTAGCTTGCCTCGATCGATCCGCCCGTCCGCTCCGAGAATGCCATCTCCACATTCGCGGACTATCTCCCCATAAGCTGGCTGCCCCGGCTCAATCAACGTATGCCCCAGCGCATCCGCATCGATCACGTGAAATCCCAGCTCGCGCAGCATTCCCGCAACGGCGCTCTTGCCGCTAGCAATTCCGCCGGTAATCCCAATTCGCTTCATTCTGTGTTTTATCGCGCGCCCGCGCCGGACGGCCCGCCCGCAGAAATCGTCCGCGGAATCGCTTTCGCCCGCCGCATCCGCGCCGCCTTCACCGTATTGCTCATCAACATGGTAATCGTCATCGGCCCCACGCCTCCCGGCACCGGCGTCAACGCCCCCGCGACGTTCACCGCATCAGGATGCACATCCCCCACCAACGCATTCCCCTTCGCCCGGAACTTTTCCAATCGGGCAGGGAAGTTTCTGAACAATCTTTCCGCTTCCGCCGCGTCGGTCACGCGATTCGTCCCCACATCAATCACCGTTGCGCCCGGCTTAATCCAATCCGCCTGTACAAACCCCGCCTTCCCCATCGCCGCCACCACGATATCCGCGCGCCGCAGCACGTCCGGCAAATCCCGCGTCTTCGAGTGGCAAATCGTCACGGTGGCATTCGCATGCATCAAGAGCAGCGCCATCGGCTTGCCCACAATGTCGCTCCGCCCCAGCACCACCGCGTTCGCGCCTTCAATCGCAATCTCATTCCTCCGCAAAATCTCCATGCACCCCGCTGGCGTGCATGCCACCAGCCCGGGCCTCCCACTCACCAACCTTCCCAAATTCACCGGATGAAACCCATCCACATCCTTCGCTGGATCGACAGCCTCCAAAACGCGTTTCGTATCCACTTGCGCCGGCAACGGCAGCTGTATCAAAATTCCGTCCGTATCGTTGTCTTTGTTTAAGTCTTCTACAATGGCGAGCATCCCCATGGTGCTAACACTCGCGTCCGGAGTCAAAAGCCCGCTCCCCATCCCCAACTGTTCGCAAGCCGCAATCTTGCTCTTCACATAAAGCTGGGAAGCCGGATTCTCCCCCACCAACACCGCCGCCAGCCCCGGCCGTATCCCCGTTGACGTCAGGATCGCGACTTCATCTTTTAACTCCGCAAAAATCTCATCCCGTATCTTCGTCCCATCCAATATCTTCGCCGTCATTCGTCCACACCCTCGCCCTCTTATATCTACCGCGTCCACGCATTAGGCAATAACGATTCGCTTCGACGCGTAAAAACAGTACGCAGTAAATTGTCCCCCACCTTGGCCCTCGCTGTCACGTTAGCCCTAGCCTGCGGAGTCGGTCGCCAGCCTCCGATAAACGTTAATCAGCGATTGACCGAACGACTGGGGTAAAATTAGCTGTCGCAGCAATCCGGAACAGATGTGGACAAATCTGAGGCCCAACGTGACAAGACTAGACAGAGACTTGGAAGAGTTTCTGGAGCAAGCTCCATGGATGCGTAAGTGGATTCACGAGTGCGCAGCCTGCCACGAACGAGGATATAAGCCCGACATGCAGAAATCAGATGCTTACAACTTGCCTGTGGGTACAAAACTGCGCCGTCTCGTGAATAAAATGTCGCTGAATGAGGCCGGTGTGTGTGAAGAATGCTCTGAGATCCAAGGCCATTCTGGTCAAGTCGCATAGCTGGAGGCTGACCCACGCGTTAGTCTGTCATCCCGAGCGAAGCCAGGGATCTGCTTTTTTCTTCCTCTGCGTTATCCTTTTCTTACACCCCTCAGCTCCCCGTATAATCTCCCCATGTCCGCTCCTGCTCCATCCCCGAGCCCCTCTCCCCACCTGAGCGTCCAGTGCGTCAACATCTTCGTCCGCAACCACGACCGCAGCATCCGCTTCTTCGTCGACCAGCTCGGCTTCCACCTTGCCTACGACGCCAAGCTCCAATCCGGTGATCGCCTCGTCGCTGTTGCTCCTCCTGATGGGTCCACCGTTCTCGCTCTCGTCGTTCCCAAGCCGAACACTCCCGAACAAAAGCTCATCGGCCGTTCCACGCACGTCGTCTTGATCACCGAAGATGTCCTGACCAAATTTCAGGAGTGGTCCAAACGCGGCGTCCGTTTTCATTCCACGCCCCGCCTCAAGCGCCTGAAATACGATTTCGAGAAGGGCTCTGGTTCACCGCAAGCCGATTCACCCGTTCTCGGAGCGGAGACTACCGTCTGGGGCAGCGTCGTCGCCCGCTTCCGCGACATCGATGGCAACACTTTCACTCTCGTCAGCTTCGACGAGGTCACTCACGCGCTCGAAGCCCAGCGCCGCACTGCTGCCGCCAAACTCGAAGCCGAACGCCGCGCCGCCCAGGAACTGGAAATCGCCAACGAAGTCCAATGCCGCCTCTTCCCGCAAACTCGTCCGGTCGTCCGTGGTCTCGACTATGCCGGGCACTGCTGCTCGGCGCGCGCCATCGGCGGCGACTATTACGACTTCCTCGATTTCGGCCCCGATCGCTTCTGTTTAGTCATTGGCGACGTTTCCGGCAAAGGCATCGCCGCCGCTCTTCTTATGGCCAATCTGCAAGCAAATCTTCGCAGCCAGTGCACCATTCTGCTGGACCAGCCGCAGCGCCTCCTGCAAGCCGTCAATCAGCTTTTCTCCCAAAACACGCCGGACGGCTCCTTCGCGACTCTTTTCTTCGCCGACTATCACGTTTCGACGGGCCTACTCCGTTACGTCAATTGCGGCCATTTGCCCGCACTCATCCTGCGCCCAGACGATTCGATCGATCGCCTCGAGCCCACGGCTACTGTCCTCGGCATCTTCAAAAAATGGGATTGCGAAGTTGGCGAACGAACCATCCACCCCGGCGATACGCTCGTCCTCTACACCGACGGCATTACCGAATCCTTCAACGACGCCCGCGACGAATTCGGCGAAGCCCGCCTGATCGACTCCCTCCGCCGCCATCGCGCACAACCTTCCCAATCCCTGCTAGAAAATATCGTCGCCGACGTCCGCCAATTCGCCCCCCACGAGCAGCACGACGACCTCACCCTAATCATCGCCAAATCCGCCGCTCCGTAGCCCGCGCACGCCTCTGTCGCGGTCTGGACGAGCCGCCAGACACAAATCCGTGCATCGCTCCGCGCCTTCGCTCCTTGATTTTGGAAATGGAAATTTGGTCGGTCGCCCCGACCCTACGCCCGCGTTACAATCTCTTCGACCGCGCCGCAAAACCGGTCAATCTCTTCCGTCGAAGTGTAGACATTCGAGCTCACTCGAATGCCGCTGATCCCCGGCGAGACGATCGGTACCACAAAAATGTTGTGTTTGGCCAGCAACGCCTCGCTCAGCTTTCCCGGCTCGATCGAATCGAAGTGAATCGTCCCAAACGCACCGGAAAGGTCCGGCTCCAATCCAACCAGTACCTTGGCCCCAGAAACGTTCCCCAACCGTTCCGCCCAGCGGTTCTTCAAATAGCGCAGTCGCGCGAATTTTCGTTCGTCGCCCATCTGCTCGTGAAACTCGAGCGCCTGCAAAATCGCGTTGTGCAAGGCCGCCGGGTGCGTCCCGATTTCTTCGTACTTGCGGATGTTTTTGTCCATCGAAGGCGGCGCCGCCATGAGCGCCCAGTGTTTTTCAATGCGGTCTTTGCGCACGTACAACATGCCAGTGCCAATCGGCGCCGAAAGCCACTTGTGCAGGCTCGATCCGTAGAAATCGCAGTCCACATCGGTAAATTTGAATGGCACGTGCGCAAAGGCGTGTGCGCCGTCCACGATGCTGATGATTCCGCGCTCCCGCGCCATCGCGCAAATCTCCTTGATCGGGAAAATCTGGCCCGTCATAAACACCACGTGCGACAAATGAATCACTTTCGTGCGCGGCGTGATAGCCTGTTCGAACAGGCTCACTAAATCATTCGGGCTCTTCACGGGCACGCCGAAGTCCACCTGCTTCAGCACAATCTTTTCGCGCCGCTCGCGCTGCTGCCATGTCGTGATCATGCGCGGATAGTCCTGGCTCGTCGTCAACACTTCATCGCCCGGCGCCATGTCAATCCCAAACTGCGCGATCTGCAGCGATTCGCTCGCGTTTCGCGTAATCGCAATGCATTCCGGGTCGGTGCTCCACAGGGCGGCGAGCTTTTTCCGCACGTCTTCGACCTTCGGCTCGAGATCGTGCCACATGCGGTAAGCCGGCAGCCGGTTGCTATAGCGGATCGCTTCGATTTCCGCTTCCAGCACGGAAGTCGGCGCCGGCGCCACGCCGCCATTGTTCAGGTTCAAGATTTCCGGATCGCGCACGTATGCGCTCCGGATCCCCGCCCAGAATTTCTCGTCGCTTGCCACATCTTCCGGCGGCACATGCGCATACGCCCGGTTCAACATCCCGGCCACCACCAGCGCCTCCGCCCCCAGCAAAAAGTTACGTCGGTTCATTTGGTTTTGCATGCACGTAAGCTCCCACCATCCGGCCTGAATTGCAAGCACACTTTACGAATCAAGGTCCAGCCAGCGACCTCAGCATCATCCATCCACCCCTTTTTGAGTATGACCACGAAATGAGCGCGCTGGGAGCTTTTTTAGCTGGTCGTTTTAGCCTTGAAGTTCTTTTCTGCCAAGAGCACGCTCCTCAAATGGCCGACGGCTTTGGGCATATCCTCCGCGGCCGTACTTCCAAATCCCAATACAAATCCCTGGCGAGGCGCTGCGCCTAAGTACGAAGGCGAAAGAGGCCACAGCCAAAGTTTCTCGCTCGCAGCACGCTCCGCGATCTCCTGGTCGCGGAGCCCTGGAGGCAGCGTGACGACGAGATGCATGCCGGCTTCCGCCCCCAAAATGCCAAGGGCAGAGGCAAATTCCTTAGTCAGTCCATCGACAAGGGCTGTTCGGCGCTGCGCGTAGAGCAGCCTCATCCTGCGAATATGACGTGCGAAATGGCCCTCATTCATGAAGTCCGTGAGCACTGCCTGAAAAAAATAGGGCGGCCCAATGTCCATGGCGTGCCGAACCGCGACGAAGCGATGGACAAGATCGGTGGGAATAACAACGTACCCGAGCCGCAGAGAGGGGAACAGAGTCTTACTGAAGGTTCCGATGTAGATCACCCGCGAGTGGTGGTCCAGGCCCTGCAGCGAGGCGATAGGCATGCTCCCAAAACGGTATTCGCTGTCGTAGTCGTCTTCGATCACCCACGATCCAGCACGCTGAGCCCAGTCCAGAAGCTGCAGACGCCGCGAAGCACTCATCGTAGCCCCGAGCGGATACTGATGAGACGGCGCAACGAACGCAGCTTTCGCACGCGGGCTCTTCTTGATGCCAGCGGCAACATCCAAGCCCTCGGTATCAACCGGAATCGGCACGAGCCGGCAGCCGGCCGCTGTTAACACGTGCCGCGTCAGCCAGTAGCCTGGCTCTTCCACCCACGCCGAACTTTCAGCGTCAAGCAGAACGCGCGTAGTAATCTCGAGAGCCTGCTGTGACCCGGTTACGATCATCACTTGACCCGGGTCGCAGCGCACGGCTCGCGAAGTTCTCAGGTAGCTACAAATGGCTTCGCGCAACTGTTCCGAGCCAAGCGGACCGCCATAGTGCAGTTCGCTTGGATGCGGATTTCTACAGTGGCGCATAACGATGCTGGACCACGTCTGAAATGGAAATTGGTCGAACGCAGGCTGGCTCACGCTAAAAGCACCCAGTCCTGGGAGCCAGGGATGTCGCACGTATCGGGGAAGCAGCGAGGCGCGGCGCGCGACGGGCCGCGCACCGGAGCGAACGACGGTGGATTTGATTGAGTTACGTTCGCTGGGCGCGAGTTGTTCCGGCAAAGAACTGCACACGAATGTTCCCGCGCCTGCGCGCGTCTCGAAATATCCTTCCGCCAAAAGCTGAGCGTACGCGGTGAGCACGGGAATGCGTGAAATCCTCAGTTCAGCGGCGAGCGCGCGGGTAGATGGAATCTGCTGCCCCACATCCAGGTTGTGCCGGACAATCAGCTCGCGGAAGGCGTCATAGATTTGTTTGTGCAAAGGTTTGGGGGCTTTGCGATCGACGGCAATCAGGGGCGACAACGCGCTCGGCACCTTCTTCATGGCTCATTCCAACTGGTCATATCAAAATTGAGTCATGTGGATATTGCGCCCGACCACTCTTCTGCGCAAGATTAAAAATATCGATATTTCTTATCGGTTTTGCTTTTTGTCTCACGGCCACAATTTGGGGGCGTCGGTGTGGATGCTCCCGGGAGTTGCAATGGCTTTCCACCTCGAGGGATGGAAAAGCTGGCGGTCTATTCTTGGATAGGGGGTACCACCAGTGTCCGATCGAAGCAATTTTGTAAGTCAGATGAAACAGTTCCGTTTGCGCTTCCTATTTGTTCTTGCCGTTGCTCTGCTTGGTTTTTCGTTCTCGACTTTTGCTCAGCAAGCCACCATCGTCGGCACCGTCACGGATCCTTCCGGCGCCGTTGTCCCCAATGTGGCTGTCACCATCACAAATACGGACACCGGCTTGAGCCGCGTGTTTCCGTCGAATGATGCTGGCCAATACGTTGCGCCCGATCTTCAGATCGGCCACTACGTTGTGAAGGCCGAAGCCAAAGGTTTCAAGGCCGCGGAGCAAAAAAACATCGTGCTGACCGTCGGTGACCGCATCCGCGTCGACTTCCAGATGCAGTTGGGCGCGGCGCAGGAAACCGTCACGGTGGAAGCGAATACTGTGCAGGTGCAGACTGATTCCGGTGAGCGCAGCAACCTCATCACCGACCAGCAGATGTCGCAGATCGCAGTCGCCGGACGCAGCATTTACCAACTGGCAGCCTTGACGCCGGGAGCCTCGAGCCAGATTGGCGCTGGTGGTATGAACTCGGGCGAAGTCAACACTCCCGTGGGTGGCGACGCCAGCGTCGAGTTCAACGGCATGCGCCAGAATCACAACATCTATTTGCTCGATGGTGGCGAAGATGACGACCGTGGCGGCGCGGGCGGCATGAGCATCGCCCCATCCACGGACGCGATCGCGGAGTTTCGCGCTCTCACATCCAATTACAGCGCGGATTACGGTCTCTCTTCCGCAGGCACGATGACCATGGTGCTGAAGTCTGGAACGAGCCAGTTCCACGCTTCCGCATGGGAGTTCAACCGCAACGATTTTTTCGACGCGCAAAACTACTTCGTCCCGAATCAGGAGCTGCGCCTCAACGTTTACGGGTTCAACGTCGGCGGACCCGTCACACTTGGCCACCTCTATAATCCGGATAAGAAGAAAACCTTCTTCTTCTACAATATGGAATGGCGTCCCCTGATCCAGGGAGGCGCGACGAACCAGACCGTCCCCGGCACGAATACCTATGGCGGGGATCTGAGCTCTCTGCTTAGCCTTTCCACGCCGAACCCCATATTTGTTCCAACGTACACAGGCGCAACCCCACAAGTCTCTCCGAGCGTTCTCTTTGCCAACTGCCCCGGCCAGACAGCTCCCGCAGGAATCGTGTCAGGTGCGCAGTTCCCGGGCAACGTGATTCCTTCTTGCATGATTAATCCTAATGCCGCGGCCCTGGTCAAAGCCGGCATTTTCCCCGGGAACAACGCCGTGTCTTCTAATGGGAGCCCAGAGTTCAAAGGCGGCGCCAACGCTGACACGAATTTACGGGAAGAGATCGTTCGCATCGATCATAATTTCAGCGACAAATTCTCTGTTTTCGGGCACTACATCGCGGAACAAGTCTCGCAGGGTTTTGCCACCAGCCAGTGGAGCGGAGACAACGTGCCCACTGTTGGCGACACTTTCGGTAATCCTTCTTACAGCGCCGTGATCCACACCACCTACACGATCAGCCCGACGCTCATCAACGAAACCGCCTTCAACTACAACGGCAACCGTATCAACATCGTGCCTTACGCGGCCTCAGGCTTGGCCAGCTTGGCTCTCCCCAGCGGTTACAACTCAACGAATTCCCGGCTCTTCACCGGACCGAACAACTTAAACCGCATACCCAACATCGACTTAAGCGGCGGGAGCGGCGCGCAGTTTGAAGTCTCCAGTTGGCCGTGGCACAACAAGGCTGATGACTATCAGCTCCGTGACGATGTCTCTTGGACCCATGGAGCGCACCAGTTTAAGATGGGCGGAAGTTGGGCGCTGTACAAAAAAGTCCAGGATCTCTTCGGTCAAACTCAGGGCGGGTACAGCTTCAATGGTACTTACACTGCCGGGACTGCGGCCTGCCCGACCAACACCGCTTGCGGAAACAGCTTCGCCGACTTTTTGCTCGGCGCCCCCAACTCTTATCAAGAACTAGCCGTCCAGGACCACGGCTACTGGAACAACGTCTCCTGGGCCGCCTACATTCAGGACAACTGGCGCGTGAACCGCAGGCTGACTCTCAACCTCGGTCTGCGTTGGGACGGCGTTCCTCACACTTACGAGGCCAACGACCGCATGGGTAACTTCTATCCCAACCTGTACAGTGCCGCGGATGCAGCTGTGTTCAGCACCAACAACACAATTTGCGGCGGTCCCTTCAATTCAGTTACCGGAGCGAATCCTGGCTGCACGGCCGCGAGCCCCGGCCTCGGAACCAGTCCGAACCCCATCCTTGCTGGCGTTCCACTGTACCTGAATGGCATCGGCATTCCTGGCCAGGACGGCGTGCCCAAAGGATTGGTTAACAATCATTGGGCGGCGTTCGGTCCACGAGTCGGCTTTGCCTATGACGTGACGGGCAGCGGCAAGACCGTGATCCGCGGCGGATTCGGCGTCATGTACGAACGTATTCAGGGCAACGACATGTACAACGCCGGCCCCAACATCCCATTCAGCCTTCAGGTCAATCTCAATGGCGTCACCATGCAGAACCCCGGGATCGCGCTTTCAACCGGAGCGGCCGCGGTCCAACCGATCAACGCAGCCAGTATTACCGGCTTGGACGTGAACGATTACAAATTGCCGGTTAGCTACCAGTACAGCGTGGGCGTGCAGCACGCTCTTGGAACAAAGTCGGTGTTGTCGGTTAGTTATGTCGGCAATCAAGGACGCCATCAGAATGACTACCGGAACATCAATCTGCCGGACGAGAGTTATCTGCCAAACTTGATCAATCACGCTGCTTACCAGACCGCACCTGGCTTGCCCTATCCTGGTTTCAATTCCATCATCCTTTCCGAGAACGAGGCCGACACGCACTACAACGGCCTGCAGATGGACTTGAACTCGCAGATTAGCCACGACCTGACGCTGCGCGCGATCTATACGCTTTCGCGCGCCGACGACCCAACCACCGCCGGCTCCGGCGGTGGCGATCTTGGCAACGTTTCAAATCCCTACGCCGGCTGGCTGTACGACGTCGGGCCGAGCGGCTACGATCGCTTGAGCGTCGCGGTCGTCGACTTCATCTACGATATTCCAGTTTTCCGCCACAACGAAAACCGTCTCCTCAAGACCGGACTCGGCGGGTGGGAAGTGTCGGGTATCGTCACCATGGAGTCCGGACTCCCCATCAACATTGGCATCAGCGGAGGACAAGGCGGCAATGGCGTTCCAAATGGCGTAAATCGCCCAGACCTGACCGGCACGCTTACGACTCCGCATACGGTCAACGAATGGTTTGATCCATCCGCTTTCTCGCTTCCCACTTTGGGGGCTTGGGGCACGCTGCCGCACAACTACCTGCGCGGTCCTGGCCGGGACAACTGGAACCTCTCGCTCTTCAAGAGCTTCACGCTCAGCGAATCCCGCGGCAGCCGCTTGGAGCTGCGTTTGGAAACTTTCAACACCTGGAACCATACCCAGTTCAACAACGTGGACCCCAACCTAGGCGACAGCCGCTTCGGTCAAGTCACTTCAGCCTTCGACCCCAGGGTGCTGCAGCTCGGAGGGAAGATCTACTTCTAACCACACCCTGGAGTAGGCAAACCCCGCTCGCGCTCCACACCCCGCGAGCGGGGTTTCTGTTTTCTGCATCCGCACAAAGACTGGTTTAGCCGAGTGGAAGAAAAGCTCACTAAGATTGCAGAATTTCCGGAGCTTCCAAACCCCGAGCAGACTTCCCGATAACCTTCAACTCCTCAAATGGCCGGCGTCAGAAGTTCCTCACCGCGCTCTACAAAATATCCATGGGGAAGCTGGCGCTTCAACTTCGTAGCTCCTGATCAGCCGCATCGCGAGAAAATGTCCACTCCGGTTTCAGCCTGATTCCACCAGCGCCCATTGATTCTGGCTCACAAACTCGAATCCCGGCTGTCCCTCGTAAAATGCGCGCGCATTTTACGAAATTTCTCGCAAGCACGAATCCCATCATCCTCATCGATGCCAGCACTTTTTTCTTCGTTCCGGACGGTCTTGGGTTTTAACTTGTCGAAGAACTGGGACATACTATCAACGAAGTTTGGCAGCACTCTCTGAATCGCAGTGAGAGCAGAAATAAAATCGCCGTGGAAGACCGCATGTCATTATTGGGAGATCTAGGAACGCGGAAGGAACTGGAAAACAAGGCAAAGGCGGAAGGCCGTTTGCCGCCGGGACAATCGCTGACACTGAAATGGCCCGTGCTCCATTACGGGAGCATTCCGAATTTCGATCCGGCCAAATGGGACTTCCAGATTTCGGGCGAAATTGAAGAGCCCAAGCGCTTAACGTGGAACGAATTTCGCGCGCTGCCGCAAACCGAGACCTTGTCGGACTTTCACTGCGTCACGCGCTGGAGCCGTCTGGATAATCGTTGGAAGGGTGTACTTTTCACCGAGGTCATGAGGCTCGTCAAGGCCAAACCCGGCGCGATGTTCGCTTCCATCCTCGCCGAAGAAGGTTACACTGCGAACGTGCCCCTCGAAGACCTACTCAAGCCCAACGTGCTCTTCGCGTTCGAGCATGATGGCGAGCCCCTCACTGCCGAGCACGGCGGCCCGCTTCGCCTCATCGTTCCGCATCTCTATGCCTGGAAAAGCGTCAAGTGGGTGCGCGGCTTTGTCCTGCTGGACCACGACCGCCTCGGCTTCTGGGAACGCAACGGCTATCACGCTTACGGAGACCCATGGAAAGAACAACGCTATTCCGGCCGTTGAATCGAGAGAATACACACTCAATTTTGTGTGCAGAACAAATCCTGAAGGTTCCCTGCAAACGTAGAAAGAAAAATCCGCCTCATCGCCAGCGAAACATTTTCAGCGCCAAAACGAAGCAAACCAGCAGCCACGCCGCGAGCACGGCCATCTGCGGAGCCACGTGTGCGAGATTCGCGCCTTGCAACATGTTCGCACGCAGCGCATCGATTGCCGCGGTGAGCGGAAGCGCTTTGATGAGTGGTTGCACAATATCCGGAAACCGCTGCGCCGAGAAAAACACGCCAGAAGCGATCCACATCGGCAGCATGACTGCGTTCATCAAGCCCGAAGCCGCTTCAATCGTTTTGGCACGCGATGCAAGCAACAATCCCATCGCGCTGAAGGACAACGAACCGAGCAGGCATACAACTCCCAAATCCAACAACGAGCCGCGGACCGGAACATGGAAGATCCACACGCCGAAACCGAGCACGATGCCCACTTCGAGCACCAGCATCAAAATGCGCGAGAATAAGTACGACAGCAAAAAGTATTGCTTAGGCATAGGAGTCGCGATCAGCCGTTTCAAGAGCTTTTTGCGCCGCGCGTCGACGACGGTGAATCCCATGCCCCAAATCGCGCTGCCCATCAGATTCATTCCAATCAAGCCAGGGATGAGGAAATCGATGTATCGCGAACCAGGCTCGCGCAGGATATAGTCGCTGGTTCGAATCGGGTCGACGCGGCCCGCGGCTTCTTGCACGGCGCGATCCGCGAGCATGCGGGCGGTGCGGCCTTCAGGATTTGTATCGTCGTATTGATAAACGACGGAGCCGTTGGCGTTCGGCACGGCTAACAGGGCTACTTTGCCTGTGCGCAGCGCTTCTTCGGCGGCGTTCGAATCCATTTGCTCGACCGAGAGGAGCTTTTCGTGCTGGAGCGAACGGGTGAGCTCCTGATTCACTGAAGCGATCTTGAGCACTTCCGCGGGGCGGTTGCGAAACGCAATGCCCAGGCCCGCGGCGAGCAGGATAGGAAACGCAAAGATCCAGAAAAGCGCTTCCGGTTCGCGCATCGTTTCGAGGAAGCGCACCAGAGTTAGTTGCACGAGCGCATGCTCCGCGAAAGACTTTCCGCGAGGCGCTTTGCGCTCTGCTTCTTTCAAGCGAAGATCGGGAATGGTTGTTGTCTCGCTCATAGTAGTGGCTCGATGTGATTACTCATCACGAAGATGGCGTCCCGTCAGGGAGACGAACACATCCTCCAGAGTCGCGGAGTGGGTGCTGAGTTCGGTGAGCGGAATATTTTGGCGGGTCAATTCCGCGAGAAGAGCTGGCACGGCGAGATGGAGCTCCGTGACCTGCATTTCGACGGTGCCATTTTCGGTTCGCACGTCGCGAACGCCTTCGATGCGGCGAAGCGCCGGGAGATCGAGTGCGTGCGAGTTTGCGCCAGCGGAAAACGCGACCAAATGTTCCGCGCAAATGGACGCGATCAATTCGCGCGGCGTGCCGAGAGCAATTTGTTTGCCGTTATCCATGATGGCAACGCGCTCGCAGAGGCGCTCGGCCTCGTCCATGTAATGCGTCGTGAGCAAAATAGTGCGCCCGGAAGATTTGAACTTCTCGATCAGATCCCAAAGCTGGCGCCGAGCCTGCGGATCGAGACCGGTGGTGGGCTCATCGAGAAAAAGAAAATCAGGATCGCCGACGAGCGCGCACGCCAGTGCGAGGCGTTGCTTCTGTCCGCCGGAAAGATTGCCGACGCGCGAATTCTTTTTTTCTTCGAGCTGCACGAGAGCGATGGCTTCGGACGCGCCCGGGCCTTGCTCAAAAAAACTGCGGAACAGTCGCAGAGTTTCAAAGACCGTAAGCTTTTCCGAGAGCTGCGTATCCTGTAGCTGAATGCCGAGACGCTGGCGCAATTGCTCCGCATCGGAATTCCAATGCATTCCGAGAAGTTCCACGTCGCCGGAATCTGGAGCCGTCAAGCCTTCGCAGATTTCGACGGTGGTCGTTTTGCCCGCGCCATTCGGTCCGAGAAGGCCAAAGCATTCGCCGGCACGAACTTCGAGGTCGAGGCCGTTGACGGCGATCACGTCTTGATATGCCTTGCGCAGGCCAGCGACGCGCAGGGCTGGTTTGGAGGCGACAGCGGACATGAATCCAGTATCGCGTCGAGGGCAAATAGGTTCAAGACTTCATTGCGGGGGGCAGTGGCCCGTGATCGGGGACTGAATACGCACTATGATCGACGAATCGAACATCCTGTCTACTCCTCAGTGAGAGCCTCCATCGGAGATATTTGTGCGGCGCGTTGCGATGGCAGGAGACAGGCGGCGAGACACACTGCTGCCGTCATGGAGGCAGCAGCGGCGAGGACCGCGACGTCAAGCGGCGGTACCTGGAAGAGCAGCGACCGCATCGCGCGGCCGGCCTGCCATGCTCCGATCAAGCCCAACACGGTTCCCACAGTTAGCAGTCGTAGCGAGAGTGCGAGAAACTGCATTCGAATCTGCCCGGGTTGCGCACCGAGGGCCATCCGAACTCCGATTTCGCGGCGGCGTTGTGCCACGGCGTAACTCAGCACTCCATAAGTGCCGATCGAGGTGAGCAGCAGAGCTATCCCCGAGAAGAGGCCAGCCAGCAATGCCGGCGAGCGACGGGCGACCAGACTGTCGGCAATGCGAGTGTCCATCGACCGAATATCACTGACCGGCACGTTGGCGTCGATTTGTCGAACTACCTTCTGCAGCGCCAACGCCAGCGATTCCGGTGCGAGGCGGGTGCGCAAGGCGACATAGACGCTGTCACCGATGCGAAAGGCGTAGGGATAATAAATCGCGCCCTGGGCTTCGTTTTCGGTGAGCCCCGCTTGTTTCACCCCGCCAACCACGCCGACGATGGTGAATGTTTCGGCATCCTTTCCCGCTTCAGGGCCGTCCCATAATCGCTGGCCAATCGCGCTGGCATGCGGCCAGTAGTATCGCGCGAAGTCTTCATCCACAACGCAGACGCGCGCGGAGCGACGTGAATCGTCGGCGGTTAGGAATCGTCCCGCCCGCAGGGAGAAACCCATCGAGCGAAGATAGTCGCCGGCGACTCCGTAAGAATAGTGCCCTCGCGCGGATTCGCCAGGACGGCGAACGTGGCCCGCTACCGTGGCGGCGCTTTTGCCGATGTTGCCGCTGAAAGGCACATTGTTGACCACGCCTGCGGACAACACTCCCGGCAATTGGTCCAGCTTGTCCATCAAGCTTTCCACAAATTTCAGGCGGCCTGCCTCGGGGTAGTCTGCCCACGGAAGCAAGATTTGCCCGGTCAGGACGTGGTCGGACTGGAAGCCCGGAGAAACGGCCATCACTCGCTCGAGGCTGAGGCCGAGCAGACCCGCTCCGGCCAGCAGAATTAACGCCAGGGCAATCTGAGAGACGATAAAGCCGTGACGAAGGATTTGAGCCCCGTGCCCGCTCGTGCCGCCACGGCTCACCGAGTGAAGCGCATTGCCGGGATGCCGTCGAAGCTGGAACCAGACCACGGGCACCGCGAACAGCATGCCCATGACAATAGAGGCGACCATGCCGACCAGTGCTAATCGCGCGTCGAAAACGATGTGACTTCCCAGGGGCAGGCGGTCAGCGCCCAACCCGCGCAGCAGCTGGATTCCGCCGGCGCCCACGGCGAGTCCGAACAACCCCCCGACGAACGTGAGCAAGGTGGTCTCGACGACCGCTTCGCTTACGAGGTATCTCCAACCTGCGCCTAGCGCTTGGCGAACGGCTAATTCCTTAACTCGGCCGCCGGCACGGATAAGAAGCAGGTTCACAAGGTTGACTGCGCCAATCAAAAGCAGAACGAGCACACCTGCCTCCAGCAGCAGCAGCGTAGGACGCACGGCCGCGACGTAGTCCGCGCGCAACGGCACGACCAGACTTCGAAAGCCCGCATCGGCAATCATCTTGGCCTGCGGGTCGTCGACTTCCAGTGCCGCGTTCTGCGCGTCGAGCTCACCCTGGGCTTGTGCGAGCGTGGCGTCCGGTTGGAGGCGCGCAATCATTTGGATCACATTTCCGCCGGAATGTCGCCGCGACGGCGCGCGATCTTCCGGGCGCGATGCAAGGGGCAGGAACACCCGGGCATCGGAAGAGAGGAAGCGGAAGCTAGCAGGCAAGACGCCGATCACGGTTCTGGGAACGCTGTTTACGCGAATCTGCTTTCCGAGCACATTGGGGTCGGCGTTGTACTGTTGCCGCCAAAACGGGTCGGAAAGAATGGCAACATGGTCGGTGTCGGAAGTGGTTTCTTCGTCCGTGAAAGTGCGTCCGATCGCGGGGCCGAGCCCAAGAGTAGAGAAAAAATCCGGAGACACGCGCATGGTCTGGAGGCGTTCCGTCGAACCGAGCTCGCCGACAATCTCCGTTCCATAGGCGTAGATAGAGAGCGAGGCGAAGGCAGGAATCCGACCGCGGCGCTCGTAATAGTTTGTTATCGAGGAACCGTCCCGCTCGACCCCAGCTTTCGGATAGGTATTGAATATCGTCATCAGCCGTTCGGGCTGGGGAAATGGCAAGGGGCGGAGTAGCACCGAATCGATCACGCCAAAAATCGTCAGATTCGCGCCCAAACAAACGGCGAGCGTCAGAAGGGCGGTGGCCGTAAACGCCGGAGTCTTTCTCAGCAACCGGGCGGCGTAATTCAACTGCCTGCGAAATTCGTCAAACAAATGGAGGCCAAATGCCTCGCGGCAATCCGCTTTGAGATTAGTGGGGCTTCCGAGCTCCATCCGTATCTGGCGGGCCGCTTTTTCCCGTGACATGCCGGAGCGCACCAGGTCGTCGGTGTACTGCTCAATGTGGAAACGCAGCTCCTCGGACATTCCATCTTCGAAATCACGCCGCCGAGCGAGCGCACGAAACAGAGAACGCAAACGCTTGAGCATGTCACACCTCCTCAGAAGTCGTATTCATGGCCGAGGCAATCGCTGCGGCTAGCCGGTTCCAGCCCGCGGTTTCGTCACGTAAGCGGCGGCGCCCCGCGGCAGTCAAGGTGTAATACTTCGCACGGCGGTTGTTCTCGCTTTGCCCCCATTCGGCGTTAATGAGGCCATGGTGCTCCAAGCGGTAGAGGGCTGGATAGAGCGACCCTTGAGGAATCTCCAGCGCATTCCCGGAGATCTGACGGATGCGCTGCAAGACGCCATAGCCATGCAACGGTTTCAAGGAAACCGCCTTGAGAATCAGCATATCCAGTGTCCCCGGCAGTAGTTCCGCGGTTTTGTCCACAGCGTTCGTCTCCTAGTCTAGCTAGGAGTCTAACCAGTGCTCTCCTAGTTTGGCAAGGGGAAAGCACGGCAATTGGTGAATAGCGTTATCGGAAGGATGCCGTTACACAAGGGGCGTTCGTGCGCTTTTGGATCGGTTGTCGGCAAACCGGAAGTAACTCGGCTTGTTCTGGATTGCATGTTATGCGTCTGCATGGGGAGAACCGCGCTGAAGCGCCAAAGTAAACAAACCGCTCATCTCGAGCAAGCAAACATACTTACCACGAGGAGAAATCTCGCAACGCCCTTCCTCGAAGTTTCACCCGCACAGCAATCAGGTTAGCTGATCAGAGGCGGAGGCGGGCCGGCTGCGGAATCATTTTGGACTCTTGTTCAGAAGTTCGAGCGTACGCTTGAGCTGCTCGAGTTTTTGTCCGGCCTCGCCGAGTTTTCCTTCGGCAGTCAATCGCTGGTAGTCGGAAAGGTCCTTGGCGGCCTGCGCAATCAGCGCCTGAAGGCTCGCGGCTGGCCCAGGAGGGGTTGCTGAGGCCGGCGCTGAAGCATTGTGGGTTAGTGCTTCTGATTCGAGGGCGGCGCTTGTGGAAGACGGCGCTCCGCCAAAGAGAGCGGCCATGGCGGACTCGAAAGTTGGCCCATACGCCAGGCGGTCTTGTACTGCGAGGACGACCAGACGCAATTCGGGCATGGGACTGCGTTCCGCCTGGAGATAGATGGGCTCTGCGTAAAGCAGAGTGCGTCCAATCGGAATCACGAGCATATTTCCGCGGCGCACGTGCGAGCCTTGCTGGCTCCAGAGAGTCAACTGGCCGGAGAGCTGAGCGTTCTGATCGATGCGAGCCTCAACCTGAAGCGGCCCGTCCACGAGTTTGGTTTTGGGGAAATCATAGACGACCGAGTTTCCGTATTGTTCGCCGTCGCTGCGCCCGGCAATCCAGCCAATCAGATTGTTGCGGTTGGCGGGAGTGAACGGCAGAATTTCGACGAACTCGGCATCTGTCTCGCCCGGGAGCTTCATGAGCACAAAGTTGGGCTGCATCGTAAGAGTTGTCTGCTGGCCGTCGTCGCCGAGGCCAACTTCGGTGGCCACGGTCCAGAGATCTTCGCGGTTATAGAATACCTCGGGATCGGTCATGTGATAGAGGCCGTACGCTCCCGCTTGGACGTTTAGCAGCATTTCGGGGTAGCGGACATGCTTGCGGAGATCCGGAGGCATTGCGGCCGCGTCCTTGAACAAGGACGGAAACACGCGACGGTAAGCCGCGATGATGGGGTCCTCGGAGTCGAAAACGTAAAAGGTTGTGGTTCCGTTATAAGCGTCGATCACTGCCTTCACGCTGTTGCGCATGTAGTTGATGGGATTGCCGTCGAGGAAGTAATGACTGGAATAGGGATAGCTGTCGGAAGAGGTGAACGCGTCCATTATCCAATACAAGCGGCCATCCTGGGCGACCACGATGTAGGGATCCGGATCAAAAGTGAGAAAGGGCGCGAGGGTAGACACGCGTGCGCGCAGGTTGCGGCGCATGAGCAGGCGGCTGTCTTTGGTCACATCGTCGCTGAAAGGAAGCTTGGTGAGATCGCCGAGGTCCGTGGCGATAAGAATGCGGCGCAGAAATCCGCCGAGGACGATACCGCCGCTGCCCTGGTAAGAGGTGAAGCTGTTTGTCTGGCCTTGGGGGTAGTTAAACTCCTGCTGCCGCGTCTTGACGTACACGTCGGTGTTGGTCAACTCGCCGAAATAAATCTCGGGACGCGTGACGGTTAGACCGGGGATGGTGCTTTCGACGGGCATGTTGCTTAGAAGAAGAGTGGGGAGGCCTTCGGGCGTGAAGCCGTTGACGGTGTTCATGGTGATGCCGTAGCCATGAGTGTAGATTAGCTTTTCGTTGATCCAGTTGCGGCTGCTCTCCGGAAGCTTATCAACATTCAACTCGCGTGCAGCGAGCATCACCTCTCGAAGATGGCCTTCGATTTCGTAGCGGTCGATGTCGATATCGGGGAAATCGTAGTAGGTGCGGATTTCCTGAATCTGGCGCAGGGTGTCCTGAAGAGCGCGCCAGTCCCAGAGACGAATGTTTTGGAGCGTGGCCTGATTGTTCGCAGGGTCGGCCGCTTCGACGCTGGTTTCTGCGGGGAACTTGCGCTGCGTCATGCGGTCCAAGCCGTAGGCCAGGCGCGTCATTTTTATGTTATAGGCGATATAAGGCTTCTCGCGGACGAGCTGGTTGGGTTTGACGACGAAGTTGGTGACGTACCAACCGACGATTTGAAGGAGCAGATAACAAGCCGCACCGGGAATGACTGCCGCGAACAGCCAGCGGCCGCGCTGTACCGAGGCGGCATTGACGGCGGCGATCACTGCGCCAATGAGTAGAGCGGCGCAAACGAGCAGCAAGCCCGGGAGCATGATGTGCACGTCGGTATAGGTGGCGCCGCCGAAGATGGTGTGGTCCTGGAACAACAGAGTAAACCGGCCGATATAGACCTGCAGCGCGATGACCAGCAACAGGAATGCAACGGAAATGGACAAGCCGCGCCACGGCATGGCGTTGTAGCTGCTGCGAATTCCCTCGAGAGCACGGGCGCTGTTGGCAAGAACAAACAAGGATGCGGCAACCACACAGGTCACCACGGCGAGCATCATCAGCCAGCCAGAGAACACCTGCCAAGCAGGAAGCTTCAGGAGGTAAAAGTTGAGCGACTTGCCGAAGATGGGATCCGCAATGCCCCCGCCGGCGTGCGGCGCATACCAATACAAAGCGAGAGTCGGCCACTCCGCCATCATGACAGTGCCGGTCACGAGGGCGATCAGGACCGAACCTCCGAGGGCGACGAAGCGCAGGATGGATTCGACTGGCAACCTCAGAGGCTGGCCGCCCACAAATATTGTTTGGCCGCTCGGCAAATCGTCGCGGTGCATTCGCTTGAGAGCGAAAATCATCCCGTACAGAATAAGAAACGTGGCCAGGGCAAACGCTGCGAAAACCGTCCACTGGAGGCTCAGCATTTTCGTGAAGACTTCCCGGAAGCCGAGCGATCCAAACCAGAGGTCGTCGACGAAATAGGACAGCAACGTCTGGCCGCCGAAGACGGCCACGGCTATCACGGCGAGAACGAGGATCAACAGCCCGCGGAAACGCCGCGCCGGATGAGACGGCACTCGGATGGCAGGACGGTTACGATCTCTATCGATAGGCTGGGACATCATTCAAACCCTTTCTTCACCAGCATATCGTCTTTAGGTATTTGAAACAGCGTCTTTTCAAGTGCCGGAAATTCCTGGGGTAGATCGCTGCAAACTGTCGCATATCGCTGCCCGCGCCTATTTTCAAAGTGGTTTCAGTGGCGCGGCTGCCGCAACGTGGCTCCTCTTCAACAAAACCCATCCAGTGTGAAATCGGTTTCCAACCAAATGCCCCATGGCAGCCTGGTTTAGGACACGTTCGCCTACCAGATGGCCGACAACTCGGAAACCATTCGAACTTCGAACGAAGGCCAGTGATGCGTAGGGCCTAGTTGGATGCGACCGCGGACATGAAACAGATGTCGGGTCAGCGAGGGGGACACGCAAGCTTCGAACCAGGCGTCTTTGTACCGCTCGAGATTTACAAGGCCTTCACGCGACGGAGCGCATGGTGTTAATCTCGCTGGCGTTTTAGAGAGGACAAACGCGCGATGAAAAATATTGTCGGACGGATGAGTTTGGCGATTGCGGTGGTGTGCGCGACTTCGATTGGCGTTTTGAGGGCACAGCAGAGACCGCCGCTCACACAGGAACAAAAGGATCAGCGAATTCAAGCGGAGAACGAGTTGGAATCGGTGGCGATCATCGATCGCAAAGTGATGGTGCCGATGCGGGATGGCGTGCGGCTGGCGACGGATATTTATCGGCCGAAAGATGCCAGCGGGGCGGTGCCGATTATTTGGGTGCGCACTCCCTACAATTTTAATTACTGGGACGTGCGGGATGGAGTGCCGGCGGACATGCGGGCGGCGCTGACGGCGGTGAAGCGCGGTTATGCGTACGTGGTGCAGAACGAGCGCGGGCATTTTTTCTCGGAAGGGAATTACGACATCCTCGGCGCGCCAAGGACGGACGGAACCGACATGCTGGATTGGCTCAAATCGCAACCGTGGACCAACGGGAAAGTGGGAACGACGGGATGCTCTTCGACGGCGGAATATCAGATGGGAATTGCCGCGATGGGAAATCCGGCGTATGCGGCGATGAATGTTCAGAGTTTTGGCGCGGGAGTGGGGCGCGTGGGGCCGTACTACGAGCAGGGGAATTGGTATCGCGGGGGCGCGGTGCAGATGCTGTTTATTACCTGGCTTTATGGAGAGCAGAACCAAGTGCGGCCGATGTTTCCGGCGAACACTTCTCAGGAAGATTTAATTCGCGCGTCAAAGGCGTTTGATCTGGCGCAACAACTTCCGCCGGTAGACTGGTCGAAAGCGCTATGGCATTTGCCGGAGCAGGATATTTTGAAGGCAGTGAATGCGCCGCACGGCATTTATGCGGACGCAATGCCTGTGCCCACCGGTGGCCGGATGATTCAGCGGACGCCGAACGATCCGGCGTGGTACAAGGGGGGACTGTATCACGATGACATGCGGCTGAACCTTCCGGGGCTGTGGTTCATGACGTGGTATGACGTTTCCATCGGGCCTAACTTGGAGCTCTATAATCACGTGCGCAAAACCGCGGATCCTGAAATCGCCAATGAGCAGTGGGTGATTATTGCTCCAGTTGGGCACTGCGCGTATACGCGGGCGACGGAGGATACGGTGGTCGGCGAGCGAAGCATGGGCGACGCGCGGCTGGACTACCAGGAGATTACGTACAGCTTTTTTGATCGCTTTCTGAAGGGCGAGAAAAGCGCGAAGATTGATGCGCTGCCGAAGGTGACTTACTTCACGATGGGAATGAACAAGTGGCAGACTTCGGAGAACTGGCCGCCTGCGGGCGCACAGACGATGACATTTTATTTGTCGAGCGCGGGGCGGGCAAATTCTTTGACGGGAGACGGGACGCTGGTTACGGCTGCCCCTGCGGCGGATAAGCCGGATTCATTTACTTACGATCCGATGAATCCGGTTCCGTCGTATGGAGGGAATGTGTGTTGCACGGGGACGGCGGTGCAAGCGGGTGCATTCGATCAGAGAAAAATGGAAGCGCGTAACGACATCCTGGTGTACACGTCAGAACCGTTCAAGGAAGGGACGGAGCTGAGCGGGCCGATTACGCCAACGCTTTACGTTTCGTCGGACGCTAAGGACACGGATTTTACGGTGAAAGTGCTCGACGTGTATCCAGATGGGCGCGCCTACAACCTCGACGAATCAATCCAAAGGCTGCGGTACCGCGAAGGATACGATAAGCCACTCGTCTGGATGGAACCCGGGAAGGTGTACGAGGTGATGCTACAGCCGCTCAATACCAGCAATTACTTTGAGGCGGGACACCAACTGCGGATTGAGATTTCGAGCAGCAATTTTCCGCGATTCGACCGGAACTTGAATACCGGCGGAAGTAACTATGACGAGGATAAAGGAGTGGTGGCGCACAATTCGGTGCATCACTCGAAGCAATATCCATCTCAGGTGATCGTGACGGTAGTGAGGAAGTGATAATGGAAGGTTGAGCGGTTCCGAATCGCGAAACCCAAGACCACCCTCAAAAAACGAGGGCGGGACATCCCGTGCAAATGATCTTTGGTAATTAACAAAAACTCATCAAGAAAACTTTTTTGCGTGCACGCAGCACGGCAAGCTCGCACGCTTGCGTTCGCCGCGACGAAAAATGTTCAGGCGCAGGACTCGAACCATCGAGAAGAGCGGTTATAAATCGGGCCGCGGCTGCGTATACCTAGGAGGAGGCAGCATAGCTCGTGGGTGAGAATCGCGCTCTCGTGCGGTTCGTGTGGACCGCGGTGATTTTTCTGGCATTCGTTGGACTCGCAGTGGCCGCGAGGCGAGCTATGGTGCTTGTGCATCCCGGTGCGCTGAGCTCGAGAAACAATCCGGCGGCGGCGCTCGACGAGCATTTCGCGAGCGCACGAGCCCTGATGCTTGCGCACGTGGTGCCGGCCATGCTGTTCATGATCCTGGGACCGCTACAATTCGTGAAGAAGCTGCGATCGAAATACCCAACATTTCACCGCTGGTCGGGAAGAGTTTTCCTATGTGCGAGCGGCATCGTGGGTGTCACGGGGCTGAGGATGGCGTTTGGAAAGACGATTGGGGGAATGGACGAAAAGGCGGCCATCGTGTTGTTTGGGACATTTTTTCTGATGGCTATGGCAAAGGCGCTGTGGCATGCGACACGGAGGGAGTTTGCGCAACACCGCGAATGGATGATTCGTGGATACGGTATCGGGCTTGCGGTCGCCACGATCCGGCCCATCATGGGGATCTTTTTTGCGAGCGCCTTGGTGCAGGGGCATACGCTGGAGCCGAGGGAGTTTTTTGGCACGGCGTTCTGGATCGGTTTCACGCTGCAAATGATTTGGGCGGAAATATGGATCAACTATACGAGGGGTTCCGCGAGAGTTCCGATCACGATTCCGGCGACAAAGTGATCGAGCGTTGTGTGGAGGAACGCGAAATGCAGGCTACCGAACGAAAAGGTTACAAGGGCGCGGGAATGGAAGGGCGGACGGCGCGATGGTATGCGCGAACGAGACTGAATGAGATCGAGGATTTCCGCCAGCAAGCGAGAAAGGTGGCGGAGCGGTTGTGCAGCGGATGCGATGTTTTGGAAGTGGCGCCGGGGCCGGGATATTTCGCGGTCGAGCTGGCGAAGCTGGGAGAGTTTCGAATTACGGGGTTGGACATCAGCAAAACGTTTGTGGAGATTGCGACGGAGAATGCACTAAAGGCGGGAGCGAAGATTCATTTTCGGTTGGGGAATGCGTCGGCAATGCCGTTTGCGGATGAGTCGTTCGATTTTGTGTATTGTTCGGCAGCGTTCAAGAATTTTGCTGAGCCGGTGAAGGCGCTGGATGAGATATATCGCGTGCTGCGCAGCAGGGGCGAAGCGATGATTGGGGATTTGAGGAAAGATGTGTCACTCGAGGAGATTAATTCGTATGTGAAGCAGAGTGGGAGGAAATGGTTCGACGCGTGGCTGACGAAGTTGGCGTTCCGGCACATGCTGATCAACCGGGCGTATATGCGGGAGGATTTTGTGCGCATGGTGGAGCAGAGCCGGTTTGGCACAGGCGAAATCGAAGCTCTTTCGATTGGATTTGAAGTGAGATTGAGAAAGAGGACCGTGTCGCTGTCCGGTGGCTCGTGATCGCTACGGAGCGGCGGCGGTGGCGGTTTGGGCTTTGGCCGGGTCGATTTCGATGCGGCCTTTGAAGTGGGCGCCGTCCTCGATGCTGATGCGAGAAGTGGAAATATCGCCGGTAACGGAGCCGTCGGTTTTGATGTCGACGCGGCCGCTGGCGTAGACATTGCCGATGACTTTGCCGAAGACGACGACTTCGCCGGCGTGAACTTCGGAATTGAGGACGGCGGTGGGGCCGACGATGAGTTGGTGGCCGTTGAGCGAGATGGGGCCATCGACTTTGCCGTCGATTTGCAAGTCTTCGCCGCCGGTGAGATGACCTTCAATGCGCAGGCTGGAGCCGAGACGAGCGGATGAGTGCGAGCCTGGATTCTGGGAACGTGAGGCCGGAGTCGCGCCGAAAGCGACGACGGTGGCTGGAGATGCTGCAAGTGGTGCCATCGGAGATGCTTGAGCCTGTACTGGCGGTGCGGCGGGGGTCTCAGGCTGAGTTTGCTGCTTGGTCCACATAGTTCCTCCTTAATTTAGCTATATGAGCTGTTTTGGCTCCAGCTGGGGAGGAGCGATGCGCACATACTGTAGTCGCGCAGAGCGCAACGGCGCAATGCCAAATTGCGTTGTTTGCACATTCGAGAACCTGCCCGTGAGGACAGGCTGAGCGCGTGGAGTTCAGGCAAGGTTGACGACGCGATTGAGGAAGGCGACTACGTATTTCCAGAGCAGGTAGTAAACGATCAGGCCGAGCGGTGCGATGATCGGAAAATAATGCGAGGCGAAGCCCGGGATGGAAAAATGCAAGAGGCTCGTTAGAAGAATGCCGAGCGGGCCAAGTATAAAGGGTAGAATGGCGCCGTGGATGCCGATGGGAAGATGAGTGCGCGAATGCGATGCGATGAAGAGCATGTTCCAGAGGCCCCAGAGATTGGGAACGACCGCCATGGGGAAAATCATTAAGCGCTCCAGGGGGTCGGAAAAGTTGTAAGCATAGCGTGCGATGCAGAATGCAGTTACGCCGAATATGAGAACAATCGTGGGCACCACGATGCCGGCCATGTAGGCGCGGAGATATTTGTACTGATTCATAGAGCCTCCTGCTTCACAAGTGATAGAAGAGTGCCGGAATAATACCGGGGAAAAATATGAGAGCAGCGCCGGCTATCGCGGCGAGAGCCCAATCGAACCAGGGGACGTTCTGCGCGGGAGCAGGGTGCTCGTTGAGTTTGTTAAGCATTTGAGGCCAGAGGTCGTGGCGGAGTTCGGGGTCCTTGATTGGCGCGATGGCCTGCTTGAGGAGGTCTTCCATTTCTTTTTTGGTTTCCTGATTGATCATTGTGAGTTGACCTTTAGACCGAGGGAGCTGAGTTTTTTGCGCAGGAGACGGACTGCGCGGAAGACGCGCACTTTTACCAGCGATTCGGAGATGCCTGCGGCCTGAGCGATGTCGCTGTAGGATTCTTCTTCGACCAGAGCCATGGTGGCTACGAGGCGGTATTTTACGGGGAGTTCGTAGAACGCCTTTCTGATGCGGTCGCGCGTCTCGAGACGGACGGCGGAATCCGCGACAGGCGCAGCGGGGAGGTTTTCGGGGAGCTCGGTTTCGTGGCGGGCGTGGCGAAGATGGTCGAGAGCCGCGTTGGTGGCGATTCGGCGGGCCCAGGCTTGGAAATTGCCATCGGGATGAAAGCGGAAGCGATTCTTGTAAATGCGCCAGAAAGTTTCCACGGTCAGATCCTCAGCGATGCCGGTGTCGCGGACGATGCGGACGATCCAGGCGTAGACGGCCTTCTGGTGCTGACGGAATATCACCTCGAAGGCATCCAGGTCGCCTGCCGCGAACCGCTCCAGCAGTTCCATTCGCCACTCTCTATCTCTACTTACTCGTTGAGTCGGGGGAAGGTTACAGTAATTTGTGTCATCGAAGCGGCGGCTATGGGATGAACAAACCAGGAACCTGCGCCGTTAGCCCTGCGGCATCCCAGTTCTGCCAGGCTTCCGTGAATTGGCCGTCTTTGATACGGCAAATGGTGGTGCCGGTGACATGCACGGGCACACGGGTCCTGGTGTGCACACAATCGAGCGACCAGTGGACGCAGACGAGATCGGACTCGGCAAGGGTGAGAGCCGGCTTTATGGAGAACTCGGCGAATTGCCCGCGCATGATGTCGTAAAAATGCAGGAAATTCGCGGGTCCGAGATATTCCATTGAGCCACGGTGGTAAACCCCGGTCTTGGCGAATAGCTCGTGAAAGACTTCGCGGCGGCCTTGGTTCCAGGCTTCGTCCAGCCAGCGAAGCAGGAGTCGCTTGTTTTGTTCCAAAGATGAAGGAGGTCCGGAGAGTGACATGGGCACCTCGCGTGGCAGGGACGCACAGACTATACCGGATTCCTTGCCGAGCCGACCAGCGGCCTGAGAAAGGGAAGGGGATCGATCGTCGAGTTTGCTGAAAAAAGGGCGCAGCACGCTGCGCCCCTTCAAAGGCAACTTAGGGCAAGGACTTAATAGATGTCGTATTGCTCCCAGTGGAGGGTGGCGTCGGACTGGATAATGATGTGTTTGTGCGAGGTTTGCTCTAGCTCGTCCATTAACATGGATTCGCGGGTCTTGAGAGCTTTCGCGATCTCCGGATGAACACGAAGGGTGAGATTTGGGCCCTCGTGGTCGGCGGTGGCCATCTTGCGCGCTTCGGATTGGATTTCGTAGCAAAGCGTGGGGATGGACTTGACCATGCCTGAGCCAGTGCAATAGGGACAGGGCTGGCAGAGAACGCGCTCGAGCGCCTGCTTGGTACGTTTGCGCGTGATGCAGACAAGACCGAACTCGTTGAAGGAGAGCGCCTTTGACGGAGCTTTGTCTTGTTCGAGAGCTTGCTGCAACGCGGAGAGAACTTTTTCGCGGTTGCGGCGCTCCTCCATGTCGATGAAGTCGACGACGATGATGCCGCCGAGGTCGCGGAGGCGGATTTGGCGGACGATTTCTTTTACGGCTTCGAGGTTAGTTTTGACGATGGTGTCCTCAAGGCGCGTGGAACCTTTGCCGACAAATTTGCCTGTGTTGACGTCGATGGCGACGAGGGCTTCGGTGTGGTTGATGACGATGTAGCCGCCGGATTTTAGCCAGACTTTGGCGCGCAAGGCTTTGTCAAGCTCGTGCTGGATGCCGAACTCTTCAAAGATCGGGGTTTCCTTGGTGTAGAGCTTGACCTTGTTGACGAGTTTGGGCTGGAAGCGGCTGACGAACTCGACGATCTTGCCGTACTCCTCTTCGTTGTCGATCCAGATGCCGGTGAAATCGTCGCTGACGTAATCGCGGAGGATGCGCTCGACGAGGTTGAGGTCGCGGTGGAGGAGCGCGGGAGATTTGCGCTGCTCACTGCGCTCCTTGATTTCGTTCCAGGACTTCCCGAGGAACTCGATGTCGGAGCGGATTTCGTCGTCGGTGGCACCGCCAGCGGCGGTTCGAACGATAAAGCCGCCGGGATAGACATTGCCGGCCTCGCTGACGAGGCGACGGAGGCGCGAGCGGTTTTCGGCAGAAATGATTTTGCGCGAGACGCCGGTGTGATGGACTGTCGGCATATAGACGAGGAAGCGGCCCGGCAGTGCGACATGGCTGGTGATGCGCGCGCCCTTTTTGCCAAGAGGTTCCTTGGCGATTTGGACGACGACGTCCTGGCCGGCTTTCAACATTTCGGAAATTAATTGCGGGCGGCGCGGCGGACCGGAATGGCGATGACCGCGGTCGTGGCGTGGACCGCCCGGGCCGCTGGGGCGGCGTTCGAATCGCGGACCGGAAGGACGGCCGCCACGATCGGGACGGCCACCACGACTATCCGGACGGCCACCGCGACCCCGATCGCGATCTCGTCCGCCACGTTGCGGGCGCTGGAAACGGGCGCGTGGATTGCCGCCGATACGAGCGGAATCACGCGGGAAATCTTCGCGAGGAGAGGACGGGCCGCCGATACGCGGAGAGCGGGTTTCGCCCGGGAGAAGAATGACGTCGTCTTCGATTATTGCGGCTTCCGCTACGGGCTCTCCCGCGGAGGCCCCCACAACCTCTGCTTCGGTGTGTTCGAGCACGATGTGTTCGGAGTCACCGAGGGCGACGACGTGCTCGGCGCTTTCGTGGGCGGCGTTAGCTTCGAATTCGGCGCGATCGGCGGCACGGCGTGCTTCGACTTCGGCGGATTCTTCTTCGGAGAGTTCAGACTCGGCAGCGGCTTGATCTTCCGCGGCGTCGAGTTTGGCTTCCTCTTGCCGCTCTTCTTCTTCGGCTTCTTCTTCCTCTTCTTCGGAGAGTTCGGCTTCAGCGGAGGCGCGAATTTCCTCGGGCTCGTCTTCTTCGAATTCGGCGCCGCCGGCGAGAGCATCGGCTTCGGCGTGCTCTGAAGTTTCCTCGTGTTTTGCCTCCGCCAACTCGGAAGAGAGAGACACGGACTGTTCTTCGCTGAGTTCAAGTTCGGGGCGGAGCGGCGGGGCGGAGGTCGAAGAAAGTAACTCAGCTTCGTCTGCAAGGATTGGTGCCGCGAGAGATGACGCGGATTCTTCGCTGGCGCGATCCGGTATAGACGCGACGTCGGCTTCAGATCCGGCTTCGGCGAGAAGCCAGCGAGGGAGCCCGCCGGAGAAACGACGCGGAACATTGCTTCCTACGGGTCCAGGTCCTGTGGCCGGGACGGGAGAGGTCAACCCAGCGGACGGACGCGAAACCGTGTCTTCGATTTCGGGTTGTGGCTCATGATAATCCCGCTCGATGACCGGCGGTGGAGGAGCGGCGACGGGCTTGCCACGATACTTGGCGAGAGATTCGCCGGGGAGAAGAATGGGCTCTTCGACTGCCCCCGTCGAAGCGGAGGAACCGGCAGATTCCGGCGGGCGATGGTCGAAGCCGCGTTGTGCGGGGCCACGTGGTTCGAAACCGCGCGGCTGGCCGCCGCGATTCTCCGAGCCGCGCTGATCGCGGCCGCGATTATCGTAACCGCGCGATTCGTTACCGCGAGAATCGCCGCCTTGCGGAGAGGCGTATTTGGAAGGCGGGAGATTGCGACCGCCAACGCCCGGACCCTGCGACGGGCGTCCGCCGCGATGGCGTCCCCCACGGCGGCCCCAGCGGCCGCCACGGCCACGATCACCGCCTCGATCTCCGCCGCGGCCGAAATTTTGGCCGCCGCGATCGCCGCCACTCGAGGAGCGCGGAGCATAGTTCTGAGTGGGATTATAGTGGGGCGAAAAGTTTTGCGGAGCGGAGGCGTTGGATTCGGGCTGGCGCTCGTCCGGGTTGTGGTGCGCATCGTCGTGGCCTTCGTCGTGAACTTCGGCGATGTGAGCGTCAGCGATTTCGCCTTCCGTGACGGGCTCCTCGACGACGCCGGGTTGCCCGTCGTGCGAGAAAGAATCGCGAGGAGCGGATTCATCGTGGAATGATTCGTGCGAGGCTTCTTCGCCGTGAAATTCGTGCGTGGGAACTTCCTCATGCCCATGCGCGGAAGTTGCGTGCGCGAGCGTTTCGCCGGGAAGCAGCTCGACGACGTTGGAGGGCGCGGGTGAATAGGCAGGAGCAGCGGCCGGCTGGTCCGTGTGCGCATGGCCGTGGTCATAGTCTTCAAGATTTTCAAAGACGTCGCTGACGTAGAGGAAAGCATCGCCGTCGAGGCCGATATCAACGAAAGCGGACTGCATGCCGGGGAGGACGCGGGTGACTCTGCCTTTATATATACTGCCGACGAGGGCGAACTCTTTTTCGCGCTCGATGTAAATTTCGACTAGCTGACCTTCTTCCAGAATCGCGACCCGCCGTTCGTGGGAGGCCGCGGAGATAACCAATTCTTTTGACATGAAAACTCCTGACTGTTGGTGACGCCGGCTGAGCCGGAAGTCACTTTTCTGTGCGGCCGCAAAGGGCCGACAGGACGCATCGCCGCAGGGTTTTGGGCGTGGGAGGTCCGAGAAAACGGGGCCGGCCCGGTTTGCACCGGGACACACGCAGGCCACACTACTATCGAGATGGCTTTACGTTCGAAGCCGGAGGGGAAATTCCTCTTGCTTGCGAGGCTGATCCGTTGCCGGAGAGCTTCCGGGCCAACGGCGGACGATGCTGTCCTCACTCTAAGATCCTTGTTCCTATGGCCCAAGCTTACTGAGGCCACTATTACCAACCCGGCGGGATTTGCCTGAGCAAAGACCCTGCGCGGGACTGGCGGCGGATTCAGTTAACGAAGCGGCGAAGCCGAACATTCATAACCAGACCAATCGCCAGGAATACAAACAACGTAGCGGAACCCCCGTAACTCATGAGAGGAAGCGGGATGCCGGTCACGGGCATAGCACCGATGACCATCGCCACGTTTACCAAAACGTGAAAACCAAGCGCAGCTGCGACGCCCATTACAAGAAACATTCCGGCGCGGTCTTTCGCGCGCTGAGCGTTCTGTACTAAGCGTAACAGAAGAGCCATGTACAGCCCAAGGGCAAGCAGCACGCCTTTGAAGCCCTGCTCTTCCGCCCAAGCCGACATGATGAAATCGGAATAACGGACGGGGATGTAGCCGAGCTGGTTTTGCGTACCGTTGCCAAAGCCTTTACCCCAGAAGCCGCCGGAACCGACGGCGATCTTTGATTGCAGGACTTGATAGCCGGAACCCTTGGCATCCTCTTCTGGGTGCATGAACGACGTAACTCTTTCCCTTTGGTAGGGCTTCATGACCTTCCACGCAACGGGAAGCATCAAAAGCCCGATGAGCGCGATGGCCGCAGCATGCTTCCACTGCAAGCCGGCAAGAAATGCGCCGACAACCAGTAACGGCATCAGCACAAGCGCGGTGCCCAAATCGGGTTGCTTGAGAATCAAAGCCAGAGGCAGCCCGACGATGAGCGCTGCCTTTATCAAATCCTGGAGCGAAAGCTCATCGGTGCGTACCTCCGCAAAGAAGCGCGCCAACACGATGATTATAATCAATTTGACGAGTTCCGACACCTGAAGAAATTCGCCGAGGATGGGTATCCAGCGTTTGGCGCCGAAGCGGGTATGGCCGAAGGCCAGGACGGCGATGAGCGCGGCAATGCCGATGAGATACAGGATAGGAGCCTGGTCGAGGATGAGGTGATAGTCCAGGCGGGAGAGAGCGAACATTAGGACAAAGCCGACGAGAAGCCAACGGAGCTGCTTATTCTGCATTCCGGCCAGGGAACTGCCATGTGTGGCGGAATAGATCTCGATCACGCCCAGGGCGCAGATGGCCGCAAGGATGGCGAGCAGCCACCAATCGTAGTCGCGGGTTCCGGGTGCGTCTTTCATCGGAAATTGACAGTCGAAAGTTGAAAGTTAAAAGCCAGAGCTAAGACCTCAAGAATTACCTTTGTCTTTGCAACCTTTGCGTTGCTTATACTGCTTCTTCCGCCTACACATTTTGCGACGCAACTAAAGCTTAGCGATCTGGATCGACGACGGCAGCGTGAGCAGGCACTGCAGTCGCCGCCGCGGATTTCACGACTGGCTGCGTCTGAATCGCTGCCGCGGCTGCCGCGCCACGTTCCAAATCATACCGCTTGTTGCCAGCGTTAAGTTGTCCTTGTGACTTCTTGGCCTTCTTATCGTAATAGGCCTTGATGACGTCGCGTGCGACCGGTCCCGAAGCTTCTCCGCCGTGCTGTCCGCTTTCCTGGACCAGAACCGCGACGACGATTTCCGGGTTGCGGCGCGGCGCGTAACCTACAAACCAGGCATTGTCGTCAAATTTTTTCTGTTTGGCCATGCGATCGCGCGTGGCATAGCCAATCACCTGGGCGGTTCCGGATTTTCCACTTAGCTCGATACCTGCGAGCCGCAATTCGCCACCCGTGCCACCAGGCTCGTTGACGACACCGTACATGGCGTCGGTGATTTTCTGGACGGTCGAGTCCGAAATTGGGAAGCCCACTTCGCCCACGTTTTGCGCATCTTTCAAGAGATGCGGCTGCTTGAAAACGCCGCCCATGGCGATTCCGCCGATCATGCGGGCGAGCTGGAGCGGAGTGGTGGTTACGGCACCTTGGCCCACGGCAACAGAGATGGTTTCGCCGGCGTACCACTTCCTATGAAAGACGCGCTCGACCCATTCCTCGGAAGGCATGAGCCCGGGCTCTTCAGAAGGAAGATCGATACCAGTCTTGTGTCCAATGCCAAGTTTGCTGCCGTAATAGGCAAGCCGGTCAATGCCCAGCCGCATGCCCACGTTGTAGAAGAAAACGTCGCAGGAGTGGAGGATAGCTTCGTGCAAATCCATCACGCCGTGCGATTTGGCTCCCTTTTTCGACCAATAAACCCAGCATTTGAACTGGCGGCCGTAAAAAGTGGCGTAACCGGGACAGAACGCGGTGAAGCTTTCGGGGGGAATCTTGTCTTCCAGCATGGCGGTAGCGGTGACGATTTTAAAAATGGAGCCGGGAGCAAGTTGCGCTTGAATCGCGCGGTTCAAGAGAGGATGAAGAGGGTCGTCGTTCAGCTTTTTCCATTCTTCCGGGGAAATGCGAACCGCGAAATCATTGGGATCGGGAGTGGGACGGCTGACCATCGCGAGGACTTCACCGGTGCGCGGATCAAGCGCGACGACGGCGCCGGGGCGCTCTCCGAGAGATTGCTCTGCTACCGTCTGCAGGTCGTAATCGATGGTGAGCTGAATCTGCTTGCCGGGGATGGGCTCCTGTTCGGTCAACTGGCCTAAATCTTTCACTTCTTTGCCGACGCTATTGACGATGACGCGGCGCATGCCGTCCGTGCCGGTGAGGATGCTGTTGTACTGGCGTTCGAGACCGGATTTTCCGGCGAGGTCTCCGGGGCGTAGCTTGCCATTGCTGGCTTCGATTTCCTGCTCGCTAACTTCGCCGACGTACCCGCTGGCGTGGGCCATGAATCCGTTAGGCAAATAGCGGCGCCGCTGGACCATCAACATTTCGAGCAGCGGAATATCGGAGCGGTGCGACTCGATGAAGGCGACGTCGGCGTTTGTGGCTTCCGGCTTAATGACAATGGGTTGGAACTTCGGAAGATTTTTGGTGCTCTCGAGCTGGTCCTTCAGATCGCTGAGGGGGATGCCCAGGCCATCGGAAATGGCGGAGAGATTTTTGTCGATGAGAGCGGGATCATCGCGGAGGAGAAGCACGCTGAAAGAGGGGTAGTTGTCGACGAGCACGCGCCCATCGCGGTCCAGCATGCGGCCACGAGGAGCGATGATGGGGATGGCGCGAACGCGATTGCGCTCGGCCATTTGTGAATACTTATCGGAGTCGACGACCTGGAGTTTCCAGAAGCCGATGAGCAACAAGCCGACCATGCCCACGATGACGTAGGAGGCGATGGCCAAACGGGCCTGAGGCAAACGATTGTCGTTGCGAAACCAGTACGACACGAAAACCCCGCGCGCGAGTCTCTCTTGTTTCGGCCGTCAAACGGACGGCGCAGTCCTCAGGGCTGTTCTTCGCCCATCCCGCGAGAGACCGGGACATGCTCGCGTCACGAAAAAATTCACAGCGTGGGTTCCGAAATTTCCGTCGAAAACTTTTCTCGAAAAAATATGAAAAATTTCCCAGGAGCTCCCGAATCACTGCCGGACTCGAGCTGCATCAGGTGCGGTAGCAAGGCAGCAAGGTCAATTCCAACGTAGCACTTGGGAGTAAGGGCCGCAAGCCGTCCCGAAGTACAGTTGCTTGGTCAATACCTAACAAACCGCAGACCCGAGGCCGGAGATGGCGGGTGGGCCAACGGGCGATTTATGAATGAACAGCTCATTCCTCAGAAAATAGCCATAACCCGTTTGCTTTCAACGGGTGCGTCCCTGCTATTTTCATGGTTCGCTTGTGGTTCGCAGAACCATGACTTATTCGTAGCGCAGGGCAACCATAGGGTCGACGCGCGCGGCGCGGCGCGCGGGAATATAGCACGCGACGAGCGCGACGACGGCCAGAAGAGTGGCTACGGCCGCGAAGGTTTCGGGATCCGTGGGCGTCACCTGGAAGAGCAGGCTGGCCATGAGGCGAGTTAGGGCGAAAGCGCCAGCGATGCCAATCGCGATGCCGAGGAAGGCGAGCTTTGCACCGTGGCCTACTATCAGGGCGAGGATATCGCGCTGCTGCGCGCCGACGGCGACGCGCACGCCGATTTCGTGAGTGCGCTGGCTCACGGCGTAAGCCATCAAGCCGTAAATTCCGACCGCTGCGAGAATTAGCGCGAGAGCGGCGAAGAGCCCGAGCAGCAACATATTGAAACGCTGCTGCGCAAGCGACTCGGCCATCAAGCCATCCACGGATTGAACATTACTGACGGGAATTTGCCGGTCGACGCTCCAGACTTGTTTTTTTACTTCGTCGATCAAGCCGGGAGTGGGGCCAGGAGTACGAATGGCGAGAGTCATCCAACGGCGCCAGGATTCATCGGATTGCGAGAATGGGGCGTAGATGGCGGGGTCCACGGGCTGGTTGAGGCCCCAATATTTCACGTCTTGCACGACGCCGACGATGGTCATCCAATTGCGAGGCGGCTTCGAGCGCGCCCAATCGATGCGCGCTCCGAGAGGATCTTCATGCGGAAAGAATTTTTTGACGAAGGTCTCGTTCACGACGGCGACAAGCGGCTGGCCTTCGCGATCCGTGTCCATAAAGGCGCGGCCGGCGCGGACGGGAATTTGCATCACCCGGAAATAATCACCCATAACGGAGAGAGTTTGGGCTTCGGGTTCCGTGCCCACGGGAACCGGCGGGCGGCCGTCGATGACGAAGTTATGGTCGAGATAATTTTCTCCGAAAGGAATGTCCGTAATCATGGCCGCATAGACGCTGGGAAGGGAATTGAGGCGAGAGAGGAGTTCGCGGCGGAATTGCGTTTGCAGAGGAATTTCCGAATACCGCGATACGGGCAATTGGAGGTACATGGTCATTATATTTTGCGGATTGAAGCCAGGATTCAAGGAGCGCAGGCGCGAGAAGCCCTTGATAAGCAGACCAGCCCCTGCGAGGAGAACCAGAGCGAGAGAGATCTCCGCGATAACGAGTATTTTTCTCATCAAATGCCCGGATGGTCCGGTCGTTGCGCTGCGGCAACCTTCTTTGAGCGATTCCGCAAAATCAGTGCGCGAGGCCGCCCAGGCGGGCGCAATGCCGAACACGATTCCTGTGATCAAAGAGACGCCGAAAACGAAGAAGAGGACGCGGCCATCGAGCTGAACACCGGTAAAGCGTTCGAGCGCGGCAGGTTTCAGCGACAAGAGAAAACTGGCGCCCCATCTGGCGAGCAGAAGACCCGCGGCGCCGCCGATACTGGAGAGGAGCGCGCTTTCCACCAACGCCTGGCGAATGAGCCGGATCTTGCCGGCTCCAAGCGCGGCACGGATGAGAAGCTCCTGGCGGCGGACAGCGTTGCGCGCGACAAGCAGGCCGGCGAAATTCGCGCAGGCGATGAGGAGAACAAATCCCACGGCGCCAAAAAGAACGAGGAGCGCGGTGCGCGAGTCGCGGACCACGAAGTCGTGCAAAGGGAAGAGCTGCGTTTTACGTGTTTTTTCGTTGTCGGGATAGAGTTCCGCCAGGTGGTGGTCGATCGAAGACATGTCCGCTTGCGCCTGGGCGAGCGTGACTCCCGGCTTCATTCTCCAGTAAGAGCGCATGAAATGGACGCCGCGGTAGGTAGCCGCTTCCGGGTAAGCGACCCACAGTGAGACATAGACATCCGGGTGCTCTTCCGGCGGAGCGAATCCTGCAGGCATTACGCCGATCACGGTGTAGTCGTTTCCGGTTAGGGTGACAACTTTCCCGATGACATGCGGGTCAGCGTTGAGGAAGTTTTGCCAAAACTGGTGGCTGATGACGATGACGCGCGGGCCGCCCTTGACATCTTCCTGCGCAGAGATGAAGCGGCCGAGCAGCGGGGGAACACCGAGCGTCTCGAGGAATCCGGCGTCGACGTACCCGGCGTGAATCTGGAGCGGTTCGGCGCCGCTCGTGTAGTCCATTTGAGTGAGATTGATTCCGCCGCCCTCAGAGAAGGCGCGGGTCTGCCGCTGGATGTCGAGGATGTTCATGAGCGAATCGTTTTGCTTCATGGCGACAAGTTGCTGCGGGTCCTTATAAGGAAGCGGAGCGAGAAGGACGCCGTTGATGACACTGAAGATCGCTGTATTCGCGCCGATGCCGAGAGCGAGGGTGAGCACAGCGACGGCTGTAAAGCCGGGATTCTTCAGGAGCATTCGAACGGAGTAGCGGAGGTCCTGCCAGAATGATTCCAGCGACACAAAGGTCCACATTTCACGCGTCCTTTCTTTCAAGCTTGTCTCGTTGCCGAACTGGCGGCGGGCCAAGTAGCGAGCCTCGCTTGCCTTCATCCCACTGGAGAGATTCTTTTCTTCCCGCATCGCCAGATGGAAAGCGACTTCTTCTGCCAAGTCGCGATCCAGATCGCTGCGCTGGAAGAGCGCCTTGAGGCGCAACCACGTTTTGTGCAGCCAGACTTGCATGAGTTCAGGCTCACGACCTCTTCAGTTGGTCTAAGGGCTTAACAAAAAATGTGTCGCTCAGTCATAACGCAACGCCACAATAGGATCCACGCGTGTGGCGCGATATGCCGGAATCAAGCAAGCGGCAAGAGTCACGGCCATCAAGAATGCCGCGACAATCACGATGGTTTCCGGATCATGCGAGCTCACGCCAAATAACAAGCCCCGTAACAATGGAGTGAGTGCCAACGTTGCGACAACGCCGAGCAACACGCCAATGCCGGCAAGCGCAAATCCATGACGGAACACGAGCGACCAGACATCTCCCCCTTTTGCACCGAGGGCCATACGAATGCCGAATTCGCGGGATCGCAGGCTAACGGTGTGAGAAACGACTCCATAAATCCCGATGGCGGCGAGAAAAAGCGCAATGCCTGCAAAAATCGTCACAAGCACCGCGCCAAATTGCTGGCGTGCAACCGACTCTCCCAGCGATTGATCCATGGTAGCGATGTCGGAAAGCGGCAAATCGGGATCCATGCGATGCACGATGTCGCGGATGGCCGAGACTCTGGCGAGCGGATCGCTGTCGGTGCGTACCGCCAACATCATGCTGGAGAAGGGAAGCTCTGCCTGGGGCCAATAACTCATGGGCACGGGAATTTTGTCCAATCCGTCTCGTTTCACATCGGCGACAACGCCGATGATCTGGGAAAAGTCGTTGTGATCCTTCATGTCGATGCGAATCTTTTGTCCCAGGGGATCCTCTCCAGGGAAATACTGGCGCGCCAGAGACTCGCTTACGACGACAACGTGGGATTCGGCGGTCTCTTCCTGGTCGGAAAACGTCCGTCCCTTGAGCAACGAAATCTGCATCGTGCGGAAGAAATCGGAGCCTACAAGCTGTACCTGCGTCAGTGGCTCCGCGCCACGCGCCGGCGACGGCTTTCCGGCGATGTCAAAGTCAGTTCCGGGTGTCATGCCTGTCAGAGGAAACGAATTATCAATGGTCGCGGCGCGAACTCCGGGTAAACCGCGCACCTGTTCGAGAAGTTGCTGAAAGAAATCGATGTACTGATTGGGCTTCGAATATTTTGTGGAGGGAAGGCTGACACGCAGGGTTAGAACGTTCTTGGATGTGAACCCAGGGTCCACAGAAGAAAGCTTTACGAAGCTGCGCAGCAGCAGTCCGGCACCCGCAAGCAGCATGAGGGAGAGGCTGATTTGCGCGATGGCAAAAACGCTTCGTAGACGCTGCCCTCGAGTTCCAGTCTCCGAGCGGCCGCCTTCCCGCAGCGCTTCGGTAAGATTCGTACGAGCCGCGTCGAACGCCGGTGTCAATCCAAACGCCAGGCCAGTCATGACGGAAACTACGGTGGCAAAGACCGCCATGTGCCAATCCATCTGGATCGAACTCACATGCAGGTCTTTGGGGATTAGAAGCACCACAGCTGAGATCGTCCAGCGAGCCCCAAGAATGCCGAGCGCGCCTCCGAGCAACGCGAGCAGAAGGCTCTCCGTCAGCAATTGCCGGGCGATGCGCCACCGGCCGGCACCTAGCGCGCTGCGAACTGCGATCTCGCGCTCGCGGGCCGAAGCGCGAGAAAGAATCAGGTTTGAGACATTCGCGCAGGCAATGAGCAGGACAAAACCAACCGCACCGAGTAGGAGCAAAAGAGTCGGACGTATTGCGCTTGAGAGATCCTGGTGAACCGGCACGAGATTCACTCCCCAGCCCGTTTCGAAATCTGGGTACATCTTCGTTAGGCTTGCAACAAACCCGTCCATCTCAGCTCGCGCTTCCGCCAAGCTCACCGACGGTTTGAGACGACCAACCGCGGTCATCCATCTGCCGCGCGGATTCCCGTCTTGTTCTTTCCAGCCATAGGGCCACCAGAGTTGCGCTGCTTTGCCTGTCAGCGACCCTTGCGGAGAGAAGAGCGTGATGCCCGGGGGCATTACACCGACCACGAGAAAACTTTCGCCATCGAGTCTGATGACCTTGCCGACGACGCTGCGGTCGGCACCGAAGCGCCGCTTCCACAATCCATAGCTCAAGAGCACCTCGTGATTGTGGCCGGGCTTCCCTTCATCGCTAGAGAAATCGCGGCCCAGAATGGGAGAGATTCCAAGCAGCGAAAAAAAGTTCGTGGAAATGCCCTGCGATGGAATCTCCTCGGGGTCTCCGCCCTCGGTGAGCGTCGAAGTGTCGTCAAAAAATGCGGCCATCTGCTCGAAAACGGTACTGTGCTCCTTCCAGTAGATGAAGTTCGCCGGGGAGACCACGTTGTGATCGCGTCCCTCGCGCGGTTTGGTCTCCCAAATCATCACCACCCTTTGTTCTTGACGATACGGGAGTGCTCTCAGCAGCGCGGAGTTCACGATGCTAAAAACCGCAGTGCTCGAGCCAATGCCCACGGCGAGCGTGAGTATAGCCACCGCTGTAAATGTCGGCTTGTAGCGAAGGAGACGTGCGGAGTGACGGAGATCCTGGAGGAATTCTTCGAACGTTTTGAAAGTCCACATGTCGTGGCTTCTCTCCTTGAAATTTGTCGCGTTGCCGAATTGGCGGCGCGCCGCGTACCGAGCCTCCTCGACGTCGATGCCCATGTGGCGATTTTTTTCCTCCCGCATGTCCAGGTGAAACGCCACTTCTTCTTCCAAATCGCGATCCAACTGCGACCGCTTCCAAAGGCGCTTGACGCGTTGCCAAGTCTTGTTTTGCCACTCTTCAAACATGATCTTCTCCCGAGCGATCTAGGCCGTTTGAAGGATGCGCGCGACGGCGCCGGACATACGCCGCCAGAATTCGGTTTCGTGAGCGAGGCGTTTTCGGCCTGCGGCGGTGAGGGAGTAAAACTTGGCGCGGCGATTGTTGTCTGAAATGCCCCATTCCGCGGAGAGCAGCCCTCGCAACTCTAAGCGGTGCAAGGCGGGGTAGAGGGCGCCCTCCTCGACCTTGAGGACGTCCTCGGAAGTTTGATGAATCCACTCAGCCACGCCGTAGCCGTGCATGGCGCCGCGTGCTAAAGCCTTAAGAATCAGCAAGTCCAAAGTTCCCTGAAGGAGTTCGCCGGGATTCTCTCGCTTTTCTTTCATGAATAGAGCCTCTCTTTTATCCATAAGACGTTTATGGGAAGGAAATGTTCCATGGAATTTCTTTGGATCGCAGAAATAATTCTGGCGGGTGAAAAGCCTAGCTGTGGCGTCCTACTGCTCGCGATCCAACCGAAGGGCGGCGGCCTGAAAATCGCCGCGAAGTTCGAGCTGGACTCCATGGCGCATCCACCACGCGCCAGATGCGGTTTCAGGAGTGTCCAGCGCGGCTTTGCCCTCGATCCAACTAAGTTTGTATTCGGCTTCGGGATTTAGTCCCAGAAGTTGCAAAACGGGAAAACCGCGGCCTTCCTGGGTGGCGTTTGCAAAGGCAAAAACGACGGCTTGATACCTGTCGCCGGAGACCGATTCTGTGGAAGAAAACTCGCTGCCGTCGCGCGGGCTGATGAGCCGGTAGAGATCGCCTTGCACAATCGTTCGTTGCATCGCGTGATAGGCGGCGATCAGCCGTTTGGCGGTTGCAAAGTCCTCCGCGGTCCAATGATTGAGATTCGCGCCAATTCCGAGAGAGCCCTGCATGGAACTCAGCATGCGATAAGCGAGAGATGTGGTGCGCTTGTTGTTGAGCCAATGCGGCGAATCGGTGACCCAAGCCATCATGATTTGCGGCGTGTAGGCGTAAGTGAAGCCGTCCTGCATCGATAGCCGGTCGAAGGGATCTGTGTTGTCCGAGGGCCACACCTCATCGGCGTAGCGCAAAATACCTAGATCGACGCGGCCGCCTCCGCCCGAACAGCTTTCAATCTCGATCTTGGGATGTTTCTCGCGAAGCTCGGCGAGAATCGAGTAAAGATTGCGGATGAACGCAACGTAGACGCGCTTTTGCTCGTCGACGGGAACTTGATCCCAGCCGGGCTCGGCCCAGTTGCGGTTGTAATCCCACTTGAGAAAGGCGATATCATTTTCGGTGAGGAGTTTATCCAGAAATCCTTCGACGTAGTCGCGCACATCGGGGCGAGCCAGATTGAGAACTAGCTGGTTGCGCGACTCGGAACGCGGGCGTCCAGGGAAATTCAGAACCCAGTCGGGACGCTTTCGATAGAGGTCGGAATCAGGGTTGACCATTTCCGGCTCGACCCACAAGCCGAAATCCATGCCGAGCGAATGGACTTTGTCGATGAGCGGCTTCAGGCCGTGGGGAAATTTTTCCTTATTCACGTACCAGTCACCGAGACCGGCATGGTCATCCTTGCGCTGGCCGAACCAGCCGTCGTCCATGACAAAGCGATCCACACCGATCGAAGCGGCCTTTTCGGCGAGGGCCATTTGCCCGGTTTCGTTCACGTTAAATTCCGTTGCTTCCCACGAGTTGTAGATGACGGGACGCGGCTTGGGATTTGGTGCGTGAGGGAGGACCTTCGTGAGTTCAAAACGATGCAGCAGACGCGAAGCGCCGCCGAGACCCTGATCGGAATAACCTCCATAAAAAACAGGTGTCTCCAGACGTTCGCCAGACTTCAGTTCGTAGCCAAAATCAAAAGGATTGAAGCCTCCGGTGACGCGCACCGCATCTCGTTGCGTGTGTTCCACAGTAATTCGCCAGGAACCTGACCAGGCCAGCGCGCCAAACCAAACTTCGCCGTGCTCTTCGCCTGGGGCAAACGGTCCTATCGACGCGTGGCTATCGTCGCGTGAAATCGCAAACCAAGGATTGGCCTGATGCCCGGTGGTTCCGCGGCGGCTTTCGATGACGCGCGCTCCGCCGAGAAGTGGCTCCTGATTCAGCGTCCACTCGCCGGCCCAGCGGCCTGTAAGATAGCTGAGCGTGTAGCGCGCGGGGGGCAAAGTCCATTGCGCAGCAGCGGCCTGTTCGATCACCACCGGCTGCTTCTCGCGATTTTCGATTTCCGCGGAGCGCGCCAGGATTCCAGTGTCAGAATCCATCGAGTAATGCAGCGTCACATAAATCTCGCGGGAAATGTCCTTTAGAAGCACATCGACCACTTGCGGAGCCCTCGGCGCGGCGCTGACAAAATGAAGCACCAGATCGCGATTTCCATCGGCAAACGTCACTTTGAGCCCGGGCTCGGTGAATAGGCCGGCGCCCCACGCGGCATATTCCTCCGGCGTAGTGGTGTAGGACGAATCGAACGAAGCCATTTCGGGAAACGAATGCACGGGAGCAAGGCTATCGTGCACGCCGAGGCGCCCGCCCCAATAGAGCGGCTGCAATTCGCCGCGCTCGTTCACGCCGAACGCGTACGTGGCATTGCCGCCGTCCAGACGGAAAACGGGCGTAGTCTGGGCCACGCACGGGGTGGCGACGACTAGGGTTACCGCGAGACATGTAGCCAGCGCGAGATACATCTTCTTCATTTGGATTTTCATTTCGGCGTATCGTAACACTTGGTGGAAGGCCCTTGCCACCTTTGCTTGTCTTGCTCTTTGAGCACGTCAGTTTCGCGGCTTGCTCGGCGGATGCGGCACGCGTTATCGTATTTGGACTCTTCTCATGCAAAGCGAAGCCTCCTTGCCACTGCGTTTGGCCCTTGTTGGAATGTCTGGTGCTGGAAAATCCTTTTGGACAAAGAAATTAGCAGCCGAAGGCTGGACCGCTGTTTCCTGTGACGACCGTATCGAGGAGAAACTGGCGTCGCGGCTGGCGGCAGGCGGCTATTCGGGGATCAATGGCGTGGCCGCGTGGATGGGCTGGCCGGACAACGCGAAATATGCGGAACGCGAAGCGCAGTATCTCGAGGAAGAAATCCACACGCTAGATGAAGTCCTGACGGGTCTGGAGCGCGAACCGGAAAAACCCTTGGTACTCGACACCACCGGCAGCGTGATTTACACCGGGAATAATTTGCTATTGCGGATGCGCCGGCGGATGACCGTCGTGTATCTTGCCGCATCGGCGGAGGAGCAGCAGCTCTTGATCGAACGTTACTTGAGCGACCCCAAACCGGTGCTGTGGCGCGGCGCATTCCAGGCAAAGAAAGGCGAAACGGCGCGAGAGACCGTCGCTCGGTGCTATCCCACCCTCATCGCTGCGCGGCGGCAGAGTTATGAGGCGTTGGCTCACTGTACGCTGCAAGTGGCCGCGCTTCGCGATTCGGCGTTTGACGCGGCCGCGCTTCTTGGGAAAATCCGCACCCAAATTGAGCGCCCCCGATGAGATACCGGAGCACAGGCCACAAGGCTGCGCTGACTTCTTTGCGCGGCGCGGTGCTCCGCGGATTGGCGCCGGACGGCGGGCTGTACATGCCGGCCGAAATCGCGCGTCGTTCGCCGCAGGAGCTCGGAGAGTTTCGCAGGCTGCCATTCACAGAAGTTTGTTTTCGAGTGGTGCGGCCTTTCGCCACGCCGGACGTTCCGGAAGAAGTGCTCTGGCAAATTGTCGCCGAGGCCATCAATTTTCCAGTGAAGCTAGTGTCGCTCTCGCCGGGCCTGCACATTCTCGAGTTGTTCCACGGCCCCACGCTGGCGTTCAAGGACTTTGGCGCACGATTCATGGCGCGGCTGATGGGTTATTTCGTCCGCGGCGAAACGCGGCCGCTAACCGTTCTCGTGGCGACCTCCGGCGACACGGGGAGCGCTGTGGCCCATGGATTTCTGGGAGTGCCGGGAATTCGCGTAGTGATTCTCTATCCTTCGAAGCGCATCAGTGAAGCCCAGGAGAAACAGTTCACGACGCTGGGTGAAAATATCACCGCGCTCGAAATCGCGGGCAGTTTCGACGATTGCCAGCGGCTCGTGAAGCAGGCGTTTTCTGACGTTGAGTTGAACAAGCGCGCGTTTCTCACGTCGGCGAATTCGATCAATATCGGGCGGCTGCTTCCGCAAATGTTTTATCACGTGGCTGCGTATCGGCAGTTGCCTGTTGCGTCCGTGCCCCTGATTGTTTCCGTGCCCAGCGGGAATTTCGGCAACTTGACGGCAGGAATATTCGCAAAGCGAATTGGCTTGCCGGTGGCGATGTTTGTGGCTTCCACAAACGCAAATGACATCGTGCCTGAATATTTGCAGTCCGGTGAATTTCATCCGCGCCCGGCAACGCAGACCTTCTCGAACGCCATGGACGTCGGCAATCCCAATAATTTTCCGCGTTTGCTGGATTTGTGCCGTGGGCAGCTTGAATATGTCCGCCGCGAAATCTGGGGCCATGCCGCGACGGACGACGAGACGCTACAAGAAATGAAATCCATCCACGACCGCTTCGGCTATATTGCTGATCCGCACACGGCCGTCGGCGTTCTTGGCTGGGAAGCTTACAAACGCGAACATTCCGATCCCGCGCAAGGATTGGTGCTGGCCACGGCGCATCCCGCAAAATTCGCTGACGTGGTGAAGCGAGCGATTGGCACAGCGCCGCCGCTCCCCGAGCGCCTCGCCGCTTATTTGAAGCGCGACAAATTGTCGCTGCCAATGTCCAGCACTTACGACGAGTTCAAACAATTTCTGCTAAGTCACTGACGGCTAGGAAGGTTTGCGCAGGCGGTCCAGAAGCATGAAGAGGAAGACGGCGACGACGGCATTGACGAGGGCGGCGGCGCCAAGATGCCAGGTGAACCAGCGCTCAGACTGAGAAAGGAGCAGCCGCTGCGTCAAAGCTACAATTCCTTGATGAACGACGAAAAACGCGGTGGTCAATGCGAAGCGCGCCGCAGGATGCTCCGTATCGAGCCGCGCGCCGATGGAGGACGCCAGATAGCCGATCACGGTTTTCGCAATGCCGTAGAGGCCCAGCGGAACGGTAGGGCCGCTCAGGCTGTCTTGCAAAATGCCGATGGTCATTCCCAAAAGCAATCCGGTCGAAGGGTTTCGCCGGCTCAGGCCAAAGTAAATGGTAATGAGCAGCGGCAAATCCAGAATTCCAGCCTTCGGGAAATAGATGGGCAGAAATGCCTGCAAGACCAGTGCAAAGGCCGCAGCTAAGATGATGGCCCCGGCACGGAACTTATGCACTTCAATGTGCAGCTCGCCGCCGCGAATGTCGAAAGCGTCGTTCATGGTTTTTCGGGCGAACCCGGTTTGGCTGTTGAAGCGGAAGGAGCTGCGGCCGGTGCATCCGCATTCGGCGCACCTGAGTCTTGCTTGTTTTCCAGTGGCCTCATCGTCAAGAGGACGAACACTTCTTCGAGCCGTTGAAGATTCGCAGCCGGCCGCACGTGAATCTGCTTAAACGTATTACCGGGCTTGATATCCGCAATCGTGCCTACGGGCAAGTCGGGCGGAAAGATGCGATCCATTCCGCTGGTGACGACGCGCTCGCCGGAATTCACGGTGTCATCGTTGGGGATGTACTTCATAACCAGCAGCGGGTCGCCGGTGCCGCCGACCGGGCTCTGGATCCGGGAGTCAACCAGCATCGCGCCCACGCCGCTGTCTTTGTCGGTCAGCAGCAGCACCTGGGCAGTGTCCCGGTAAGATTCTATGACCTTGCCGACAACGCCGTCCGGCGTGATAACTCCCATGTTGCGCCGGATGCCGTCGCGCTCTCCGCGGTCCAAGTAGACGGTTTGGCTGGCGGAATCCGCGCTGCCTCCGATCACGCGCGCGCTAACCATGGGCACTTCCACATTCGTCTGGCGGAATTTCAGCAGAACGGCAAGCCGGTCAGCCTCCGCAGCTTTGCCTTGGAGCTGCGTGATTTGCAGTTTCAGCGCGTCGTTTTCGTGCTTCAATTCTTCGTTCTCGCGCGAAGTGTTTTGCAACGCGAAATAGTGGCTCCAGGTTTCGCGTATGTTGCTGATGCCGTGCGCGCCCGCCCGTTCGAATGGTGACACTGCGCCAACGGTCCACACTCGAATCAGCCGGCCCTGCGAGTCGCGCCTGATCTGCACGGCTAGCAGAAGCACCTGCAGGAGCACGACGCCTCCCAGCAGGAAGAGCGATTTATGACGAGAGGGGATGCCGACCATGGAGTCCAGTAGCACAGACCTTGCCCTGTGCGGTTAAAGATTTCTACGCGAGTGTCAAATCCAAAAAACTCGCTAGTCGATACAAACCTGACGCAACAACCGGAAATCACTCAGCATTTTGCCGGTGCCCAGCACCACGGAAGCTAGCGGATCGTCGGCGATGGAAACCGGGAGCCCCGTTTCCTCGCGGATGCGCTTGTCGAGATTTTTCAGCAGCGCGCCTCCGCCGGTCAGCACAATCCCGCGGTCGCTGATATCGGCGGAAAGCTCGGGTGGCGTGCGTTCCAGGGCCACACGCACGGCATTCAGAATCGTTGCGACGCATTCGCTAAGCGCTTCGCGAATTTCGCTGTCGTCGATCGTCACCGTTCGCGGCACGCCTTCGATCAAGTTGCGGCCTTTCACTTCCATGGTCAGCGGTTTTTCCAACGGATACGCCGAGCCAATCTCCATTTTAATTTGTTCCGCGGTACGCTCGCCGACGAGCAGGTTGTATTTTCTTTTCAAGTACTGCATTACGGCCTCGTCCATCTCATTGCCGGCTACGCGCACGGAACGCGAGTAAACGATGCCGCTCATCGAGATGACCGCGATGTCCGTCGTGCCGCCGCCAATGTCCACGACCATGTTGCCGGACGGCTCTTCAATCGGCAGGCCCGCTCCGATGGCCGCGGCCATGGCTTGTTCGACGAGATAAACCTCGCTGGCGCGCGCACGATACGCCGAGTCCTGCACCGCGCGTTTTTCCACTGGTGTGATTTCGCTGGGCACTCCGATGACGATGCGCGGATGTACAAGGACGCGGCGGTTGTGCGCCTTCTGAATAAAATACGTCAGCATTTTTTCGGTGACTTTGAAGTCCGCGATGACGCCGTCCTTCATGGGCTTGATGGCCACAACGTTTCCTGGCGTGCGGCCCAGCATCTCTTTGGCTTCGCGGCCCACGGCCACGACTTCGCCCGTGGACTTGTTGATCGCCACGATCGAGGGCTCATTCACCACGATGCCCTTGCCGGCCGAGAACACCAGCGTGTTCGCGGTTCCCAGATCGATGGCGAGGTCGGATGAAAACAAACTGAACACCGACCTCAGGTTGTAACCGTTCTTATTCATTCCCCCCGCCCCCCAAAGAGAAAACCTCTCCGCCGTCTAGCCGCAAACCGCAGAATACCCTCACGGTTCTTTTTACCGCCACGCGGCCAGCTAAACCATTGTCTCCGGACTTGGCGCCCGGCGCAAAGTCGCGCCTGTCTCTTTTTTCTATCGAGATCGAAAAGCGATCATCGTTCGAAACTTTTATTTGGGCACAACGATCGTCACCTGCTGATGGCCCGTTCCGCCGCGGCGATTTTCTCCAATGATAACGATGGTATGCTGCCCGGGCTCGAGTGGCTCGGTAAAGTGCCGGAAAGTTCCATCCGGCGCAATAATGGGCACCGGTTGGCCGTTTACGAGCAGCGCCGCGCCCGGTTCCGTCTTGCCGATAATTTCAACTACGCGGCCGTGAATCTGCGTTCCGGTAATCTCCAGCAGCATGTCCTGTGTTTTTCCTTGCGCCACCAGCGTGAAGCGGAACGATTCGCTGACTTCGCTTGTTTCTTTTTTTGCGTCGGACGCAGTGACTGTCCAGAAGTAATCACCCGCATCCAGCCCCGAAACTTCCGCGGTAGTCCCCGTGATTCCGGGAATTTCCTTCACGGTTTTCGTGAACATAGCCGTCGCGCTGACTCGCAGCGTGTAGGAAACTGCCTGAGACACGGCCTTCCACTCGAAATGAACGGAGGCCGTCTTCGGATTCTCCACAATCAGCGGCTCGAAGTTGCGCGGCAGAACCAGATCCGGGGGTGCAAGCACATCCGACCTTGTAATCGGGCCTGCCGTAGAGAAAACCGCCTTCTGGTACTGCCCGATTTCCACCTTTTCTTGGCCGCGCTGCACTTCCGCGCTGCCGCTCGAGACCACGATCTCGTCTTCCTTATGCTCTGGGTCCGCCTTTACGTCCGCATGGCTGTTCGAGTGCACTGACGCCGTCGTGTCCTCCACGCTGACCGCAGCCTTAGAATCGGGTGAGGACCAGTTCGGCGTCCGTAGATCCACTTGCCCGGTGTTGATGCGCACTCCCGAACTCGATGGCTTTTCCCGCCCCATTGAATTCTCTTCCACGGTAATAAATGTTCCAGACTTCACCGTGTAGGTTGTGCCGTCGGCAAACGTGATGCGCGCCGCGCCGTCCGCCGACGTCTGGATCTGATCGCCCTTGTCCAGCGTGGTCCGGAAATCCGCGTCCTGCCATTGCACGGAGTTGACTTTCTTCACCTGCACTTTTCCGTCGAGGTTGACGAATCTGGCTTGGGTCTGCGTGATGGGCTCCGGACCGGTGTCGGCGCTGCCCACCGTTCTGGCCCATGCTTCATACGCGTGCGTGTACACATTTGGATCGATGAGGTAGACCGCCGCGAAAACGATCGCAGCAATCAGAATCGCGTAAACGGCCACGGTTTTGTACGTCACCGTGTGCCAATACACTTCCACGCGCTTTATCTTCGGATGGTTCGGGTCGTATTGTGTCTGTGGACTCACAGGTTTTCGCGCATCAATGCCGCCAATCTTGGAATCTAGCACAGTAATTAGAACGTGGATGCCCGCTGCAGCTTGCGGTGGTCAAACAGCAAATAGCGGATGCGCGTACCCGCCCTTGGGTCAGGTAGAATTGCCCGAATGGACAGCTAGCGTGTCCTTAGGTCGGCTCACTGATTTTTGAGTGCTTTTCGGTTTGCTCTTATGCTGATTGCGCACGCAGGAACGCGAGCGTCAGCGGCCATGCGAGCAGCGCTGCCGCCGGACTATAGCTGGCCCGCGCATCGCAAAAGAAGGCGTGGTCGGCATTCGAGATTTCCACGTTTACGAAGTTTCTTCCTGCGGCGCGCAGCGCATCGGTCACCGCGCGCACCTGCTCAGGTGGGATGTGCTTGTCTCGTCCACCCCAGAAAAACAGCAGGCGCGACTGGATTCCGCTTACTCGGCCCAACAATCCTGGATTGCTCGCATTCGGCGCGATTCCGCCGCCATAATAGGAAATCGCAGCCGCCAGCGGAAGCGTGATAGCCGCAAGAAACGCTGCGCGCCCACCCATGCAATAGCCAATCGCCGAAATCGGCAATTGTGGGCCAATCGCTCCGCTCAGCCAGTCGTACGCAGCGCGGTGATCCGCGGCCATCGATGCATCATTCAGTGCCTTCATGTGCGGCATGGCGCTGGAAAAGTCGTCGTAGCGTCCATCAAATCCAGCGCCCGTGCGATGGAAAAGCTCTGGCGCCACAGCCACAAATCCTTCGCGCGCGAAGCGCCCTGCGATGTCTCGAATATGAGCGTTCACGCCGAACGCTTCCTGGAAAACCAGCAACCCGGGATGCGCGCCTTCTTCCTTGGGCCGCGCTACCCAAGCGCGCATCGTGGTGCCGTCGTTCACTTTCAATTCCACGTATTCCCCGCGGACTTCCATGTTCGCTCCCACTCTGCCAGAAATTCCGGCGCGAGTTATTCAGTGCCGGATAAAGTAGCTGTGCTTGTCCAGGCCCGCTGCGACTGCCACGTCAAAAAAGCCCACCATCATTTCGTCGTAGGTCTGCTCTCCCCAGCGCACGGAGGCGTCCGGGTCCGGATTGTGCGGATTGTCGGGCGAGTTGTCGAACCACGCGACAGCCTGCAACTCCGTTCCCGCCTTCAGCAATCGCGGCTTCGCCAGCCGGTAGCTCATCTGCCAGTGAAAATGATAATGGACGTCCAGCAGCGGTTCAATCTCCTGGTCCGGTCTTTCCTTGGGATTGGCCGGCTTGTGAATGATGTTGTACTGAAACTCTTTCCCGCGCAGATGCATGTGGGGGAAAAAACTGAGCAGCGTCGCATCGTTCGGCAAAGTGCCGTCCGCCTCCACGCGATAATCCGGTACTCCCGGCGGGATCACAAAGTGATCATTCGTGAGTTGCAACGTCAGCACGCGCTGTGCGGGCGGGTGCTTCGAGAAAATCAGTCCCACGCTCGTTCGGTCGGTGCCCGCGTGCCCGTTGGTTGTGTAATGCATTTGGAAAACAAGGTCGGAGCCGGCCGGAATAAATTTCGCCATCGTTTCCGGCCAATCGTCTGGCGAACTTCCCGGCGCATACACAAGTAGAACGTCGCTGTCTGTCCAATTCGCCCCGCGACGGTCGTCGGGATCGCTCAGCGTCGACGCTGTGAACGGCGTTCCGATCGGTGCGTGCTGCATCCACTTCGAATCCGGCGGCCGTACATACACAACCGCATGATGTACGTTCGCTCGCATCTGCGGAAGAATCTCCACTGACCGCACCCAGCGGTCCGTCTTGAATCCGGTGGGCAGAATCTCGTACGTATATTCGACATCGCCTCTCGCTGGAATTGGCACAGCCTTCGGCATCTTCAAAATCAAGTCCGGCTGTGGAATAGTCCAACTTTCTGCCCAATGCCGCGGCGGCGGCGCATCGTGCCGATTCCCAGCGGGCGCTCCGCCCTCGGCCCAAGCTACAAGCGCGGCAATTTGTTCCGTCGTAAGCGAAGGATCGTTGGAAAAGTGCCCGATGACCGGATCGGCAAACCACGGCGGCATCGACCTGTTTTTCGCCGCCGCTGCAATCGCCGCCGCGAAAGGTCGCGTCTGCTCGTACGTTTCGAATCGCATCGGCGCAATGCCTTCGGCGCGATGACACAGTTGGCAGCGCTCCTGCAAGATCGGCACGACATCGCGATAAAACGTTGGTGTGCCCGCAGCAGATTGTCCTCGGCCGGCGGTTCGCGCCGATGCCAGAAGCAGCGCCTCGTTGAGCGCTCCCATCATGAACATCAAAAGGATAAACCCGGGAAGAAGCAGCGCTTTCCGCGTTGGAACGTCATGGAGCAGAGTCATTCCGCCTGTCATTCCACTTCTTTGATGAGGACCATGCGACTCGGGTTCCCCTGGATTGATCCGCGCGGCGAGCTCGCCTCCCAGCGTCGGGCCGAACAGAGACTCCCGCGTCCGCAGCTTAGGCTAAACAGGAGTAAGATTCCTAGCGCAAAGGCAACCCGTATTTGAAGGGGGAACGATGCCACTACGCGATCTGGCATTCGCAGGCCGAGCTCTTCGCAAGAGTCCCGTCTTCGCGCTCACTGCCGCCTTGACCATCGCCCTCGGCGTCGGCGCCAGCACTGCCATCTTCAGCGTCACCAACGCTGTCCTCCTGCGCCCGCTCCCTTACAAAAATCCCGACCAGCTCGTCATTCTCCCCACTGACATGCGCAGTCGCGGTGTCAAGGACTTCCCCTTTTCCAACGCAAATTTCATTGACTTGCGCGAAGCGACCAAGAACGAATTTCAGGGCCTCGCCGGCGTCTTCACGTTCCCCTTCACATTGACCGGCGAGGACGGCATGCCCGAGCAAGTCCACATGGGCGTCGTCACCACGAACTACTTCCAGCTTGTCGGCGCCAGGATTATCTTCGGACGCGATTTCTCCGACGAAGACGGCCAGCCGCAACCGCCTCCGCCCGCCCCAGGAACCCAATCCGCCACACCCACTCCGCGCCTGCCCATCGCGGCCATCATTAGTTATGAGTATTTCCAGCGCCGCTTCGGCTCGAACCCCGCCGCCATCGGACAATCCTTAAACCAGGGTAAGCCCTTCAGCCCGCGAATCGTCGGAGTCCTCGCCCCCCATTTTCAAATTTACTTCCCGCCCTCGGCGGATCTCGAGGCCGCCCCCGAAATCTGGATCGCCAATCGCCTCGGCTACGACGCGACAAATCGAAATTCGGTCTCCATGCACGTCATCGGCAGGTTGAAACCTGCCGTGACGATCGCACGCGCTCAAGACGCCGTCGACCAAGTCGCCGCCGAAGCGCGCAAAAACTTCTCTATTCTCAACACTGCGGGCTACGCCATCCGCGTCGAACCCATGCGCCAGCATCTCGTCTCCGAAGTCCGCCCCGCCATTCTCGCGCTGATGGGCTCGGTGATTTTTCTTCTGCTCATCGCCTGCGCTAACGTAGCCAACCTTTTATTAGTGCGGGCGTCCTTGCGCCAGCGCGAACTTGCCATTCGCACCGCTCTCGGCGCCAGCCGGTGGGATCTCGCCCGCCAAATTCTTTCGGAGGCCTTGCTGCTTGCGGGCATGGGCGCGGTAGGTGGCCTCGGTGTCGCTTGGTTCGGCATTCACGAGCTGCTTGCCATCGCTCCTGCGCATCTTCCGCGCCTCGAGACGATTCGCATCGATTCCTCTGTTCTGATCTTCACCATCATCTCGAGCCTTCTCGCCGTCGCGATTTTCGGTCTGGCGCCAGCGTGGCGCGCCGCTCGCCCAGACGTGATGATCGTCCTCCGCGGAGCCAGCCGCAGCGAAGGCCTCGCCCGCGGCGGTCTCACGCGCAAGATTGTTGTCGGCCTCGAAGTCGCTCTCGCTTATGTGCTTCTCATCGGCTCGGGACTCATGGTCCGCAGCTTTCTCGATTTGCAGCACATCGATCCCGGCTACAATCCCCATGGCCTCCTCACGTTTGAAGTTCAGTCCGATCGATTCCTCCAGAAGCCCGAAGAGCGCGCCGTCGCCACTCGCCAGCTCGAAGATCGCCTGCGCGCCATTCCCGGCGTGCAAAGCGTCACCGCGTCGGATCCATTTCCGCTCACTGGCGGCTACAGCCCCATTCGTTGGGGCACTGAAGAAGCTCTCTCCGACGCCAGCAAATATAAAGCCGTTGATCCTCTCATCGTGCTTCCCGGCTACTTCGAAACCATGCATACACCTCTGCTCGAGGGCCGCACCTTCACCGACGACGACAACCAGCCGGGCCGCACGTACGCCATCGTTGATAAAACTCTGGCGAGTCTTGCCTATCCCGGCCAATCTGTGGTCGGCAAGCGCATTCTGATTCGCATTCAGACCCCCGAACCTGTTTGGGTCGAAATCATCGGCGTCGTCGCCCACGAACGCGGCGTTTCTCTGACCGAGCCCGGCCGTGAGCAAGTCTATTTTCCAGACGCCTATATCGGCTCCGGCGCCACCGACCGCTGGGCTCTCCGCACTGACGGCGATCCCTCCAACTACGCTAACGACGTTCGCGCTTCCCTCAAAGCTTTCGACCCGCATCTCTTGATCACCGACCTCCAACCCATGGATGCTCTGGTCGAAAAAGCGCAAGCCGGCACGCGCTTTTCGCTACTTCTCATCGGAGCCTTCGCCGTAATCGCCGCGCTCCTCGCCGGCGTGGGACTCTACGGCGTGCTCGCCACCGTCGTCCGCCAGCGTACTGCCGAAATCGGCATTCGCATGGCCCTCGGCGCTCAGCCCACCAACGTCTTCCAGCTTGTCGTTGGCCAGGGCCTTCGCCTCACAATCATCGGTGTCGCCGTCGGCCTCTTTGCCGCCTTCGCTGTCACTCGCGAGATGGCTTCCATGCTCGTCGGGATCAAAGCCACCGACCCTGCCACCTTTGGCGTCATGGCCGTACTCTTTTTTCTGATTGCCGCCATCGCAGCCTGGCTGCCCGCACGCCGCGCCGCCGCTCTCGATCCTGTCGTTGCCCTTCGCGACGAGTGACGCACCGGCACGAATAGTGTCCCAGAGTTTGCCGAAGCAGCCTCCGCCGAAACAGGCAGCCCACCGCGTCTTCGAAAGTCGTTCGTTTTCAGTGGGCAACTCCTAGAACTGAGGCCGTCATTTTGCGCGGTGAAATTCCACATACTCGCGGCCGTGGTAGAGCCGGTAAGTCCCATCCATCGACCCCGCCCTAAACTGCAGCGGCACCGGCCGCCGTATCTCCGTATCTCTCGTTGCGCCGGCCTGCAAAACGTCGTTGGCCCCGATGTCCATCGCCACAAACTTATTGCCTTCGAGGAAGCCGATACCATACGCCCCGGGCTTCAGCGTTTCCCCGCCGATTTCGATGGGCACTTCGTTGATCAGATACGCCTGATACTTTTCCTTCGTGCCAGTCGCGTAACCGGAGCTATCCACGAGCCCCGCGAGCACCAGAAACCCATCCGCATACCGAACCCCACCTGTGTTGCGATCCTGCACCGACGCCACTTGGCCGCGAAAGAAGACATTCTCTGGCAGCAGCTTTTTGCCCACCTCGTCGGCCGTCAAAATAGACTCCTTCCGCGAAGCGGAATTTGCGCCCATTTGCGGACGAGCAAACGAGACTCCCACGGCAGCCAAAAACAAGGCTGCCAGCATCGAACTGCACGCGCGAAACTTCATGGCACTCTCCTTAATCGAGTCAACAGATTAGCAAAACCAGTGATCATGAGAGCCGGCAATCCTTCCCGCAGACGCCAGCCCTCTCCGCATCGATGCAGGTTTGCAGAGCGCAGAATTGTGCAATTTATTGCGGAATCGCCGCAGTGACTCAGGTCACCGCTGCGTCTGGCCTAAATAACGCCAGCGGCTTGTGCCGACTATCGTCGCGCCCGTGCCGCATAATCGCCGTAACCGGACCTGGGACTCAAACTAGGGTTCTGTCAGATTACGCGAGCAATATACGCTGACGCGGCGGCAGGCCTTGCATGGAGCGGCGATTCTTGCGCCGGGACTGCGAAGCGGCTCGCCGGGTCTTACGATTCGCGGGTTGTTCGCTCAGCGCTTCGGCCGCATGAGCCGCCACATTGGTCAGAACTAGATCGGCGGCTGCGCTAGCTAGAAATACTCGCGCTGCTATTTTGTCCACAGGCGCGTTATACACTTGGTCGATTGCGGAAAGAAGTTCAGCCACACTGCTGAAGTGGTGTTCTCGTAAGCCGAGAATGTCAGCCGCGATTCCCATAATTCTTACCTCGGATTGAGCACAGCATATCATCCCAATTACGCATTGCACCTGTACCAAAGGACAGGTGTTTCAAAGCGGCACCATTTCGAGATAGACAGCGCCCCGTACTTTTCTGGTGGACTGCATCGAGTCCCGATCAACGCCGATCCCGGGCATTTGAAGTTCTCGTACAGCATTTCCACGCTAATACAACTTTCCGAGTACTGAAACGGCCTCATTTTCCTCTTTTTGTGCAATCCTTCTTCGCGCAAGCCGTACGGCTGCTCAAGTTGTCTTCGTGAAAGCCGCGCATCCGTAGGTATCTCGAGTTCAACCCACCACGGCGAACTCCTCCTCCGCGACGCGCGGCAAAGAAAAGGTCAGCTATCGCCCAATTCGCAGCTCTCCATTTATAATGCGCGCGTCGCCCATGCCGCCGAATCGGCGACCTAGAAAGGCAGTCAGAATGAAGGAAAAGCAAAGCGTAGAAGCCCGCCTAACTCCTGCGGAGCAGGCACTCACCGAACTTTGGGAGAAGCACCTCGGCGACGAATTCACGACCCGGGACACCGATGCCACGATTGACACCATGGTGCCCGACGCCTACGTGAACCACATCCCCGTGCTGACCGGAGGTGTCGGCCACGGCCAATTACGCGAATTCTATTCGCAGCACTTCATCCCCAAGATGCCTCCCGATACGAAAATTGTTCCAATCTCCCGGACCATCGGCGCAGAGCGGTTGGTGGACGAAATGATCTTTCAGTTTACTCACACCATCGAAATGGACTGGATGCTTCCTGGCATCCCCCCCACTGGCAAGCGGGTCGAGTGCCCTCTGGTCGTAATCGTCCACTTCCGCGATGGCAAGCTTGCCCACGAGCACATCTATTGGGACCAAGCTTCGGTGCTGGTGCAGATCGGGCTTCTCGATTCATCCACGCTGCCCGTCGCCGGCTCGGAGACCGCGAAAAAGTTAGCGAACCCCGGCTTGCCGTCCAATCACTTAATTGAGCGGGCTAAGGTTGCGCGCAGGTCGTAAGCATTCGGGTATATTCCCTCAAGTTGCTCCTCGCCCGCCGACCGCCCAATGTGTTTAGCCAGGCCATCAAATGACCTGGTGCCCCGGGCCTTTCTATTGAACTGAGTCTAGTCCTGGTCAACTCCGTAACCGGAAAAGTCCTATAAAAGGGAATGTCAAGAGACATTCTTCCCCGTCGGCTCGGTGCCGACACTTTTTTGTCTCGGCATTCAGCCCAACCGTTTGAACGTGCACTCGTAATCGAGTGGTCTTGCTCAGGCGACGTAGTTTCGTGCTTCGTGTCGTCACACGAAACGGTGAGATCCTTCTTCTTCCCTGTGGTTCCATTTCACTGTTGTGACGGCGCCATTCGTTTCTGAAACATCAAGCCTGACAGTTATCCACTTTATGAGTGGCAACGCATGGTCCTATCTGAGACTCGTGGCCTATGGCTTTCTTGGATTGTCCGAGAGGGCATAGGGTGAAATCGGAGACTCGCGTGCTTTAAGCACGGGCCTGACTTTTCCGATGGATACTTCCCCTCGAATCCGAGCGTCTCAAGAACCCGACAGCTACCGCCAGGAATAGTTCCCAGGTGGAACGGACTCTTTGCCAGAGACGCTCAAGCTGCTTGTTGTTTCAAATAGTTGGCGTCGAAACGTACCTCCTTCTTCCAAACGATCAACGTGATCGCGGCAATCTTCCTCGCCAAGGTCAAGCGCGCCATCGTGGGCTTCCTTCCCTTAGCCAGCAAAGCCTCGTAGAAATCGCGGAGCGGTCCAGCCGCAGTGCTGGCTCTCATCGCCGCACCCTTGAAAATATCTTTGAGGTCGTGGTTGTGATTGTCATTGAGACCGCGCAGGGTGACGGGTTTCTTCGAGCGTTGTAGCTGACCCTCCACGACGCGGTACTGCGCGCTGTCGTGGGTCTCCAACCCCAGCCCGCTGTAGGTCCACAGTTGCCGCTTGGTGCGGAACCGATGGGGCGTCTGCAGCAACGCCACCAAGTGAGCCGCTCGAAGCGGACCAATACCAGGAATCTGGCGTAGCAACTTCGTCGCTCGGTGCTTCCTCGCCTCGGCCAACAGTTCTTTCCGGGCTTGTTGGCGCACCAGCCGCAGAGCGTCGAGTTGTTGGTAGTAAAGTTCTGCCCGCCGGCGCACGCCTGCTTCGTGAATCTTGATGAGCCATTCCGAACGGTAATGCGGTGCGTAGACTTGCGTCCCGGCACAGGGAATGGCCCAGCCCCGATACAAGGCCTTGAGTCGATTCATCACCCGCCCGAGATCCTTGCTGATCGTCAAATAACTACGGGACAATTCCTTCAACATGCGCAGGCCATGTTCTCCGTGATACACCGAACTGAGCTTGCTCATGTACAACAGTTCGGCCAGCTTGCGTGCGTCGATGTGGTCGCTCTTGCTGCCTTCTTTCAGCAAGGCATTCTTTCGCGGATTACACACTACGAGTTCCGTCACCTGCGGCTTCAGCAGATCGTACAACCAGCCGGCCCAGGTGCCTTCTTCAAAGGTGACATGCAAATCTCCACCCAGCCCGTGGATAAACTGCAGAAGGGTGCTCGCTTTGGTCTCGATGACGCATTCCATCACCACCTTGCCGGCAGAATTCAGAACTGCGATCGAAATGCTTTCCTTATGCACGTCCAAGCCGATATATTTAGTGCTAGTCATGGAGGGTGTTCCTTTCTTGTAGGGGAATGAGCCAAGCACTCAAAACCTACTCCAAAGGGGCGCCCTTTTATAATGTGTGAAAATCAACTTGATCCTCAATACTCTGTTAAACGCCTAACAGGGAGTTAGCCCGCTGTTTATAAGAGAGCAGACTTCCTCAAACGTGCCTGTCTGATCGTCACAGAACAACCCAAACGTCGTGTGGAGACAGTCTTCACGGTGGACTACATTAACAGTGCGAGTTCTGCGGCGGGGCTTCGAGGCGAGAGGTCGTCAATGCGAAAGCGCGGTTGACGCCTAACGCGCTGAAGGCTTTGCGAGTAATTCTGCCGGCTTCCACGGCCGGGGGACGCTACCCGGCAGAACCCTTCTTCCTGTGGTTAAACTGTTGCGACAGCTGCGATTCTCAATACGCGGCCGTTTCCGTGCATCATCCGCGCATACGAAAACAATTGCTTTAAGCATGCGGCGCGGACATCCAACGCGAGCAAATCAAACGACTTCCTGTCAAGTTCGTAGTTCACATTCGGATCGGCGCCGGAATTGTGCGTCACGATCTCCGACCAGGCGGCGCGCGCGTCATTCGCGGCTTGCGCGCCATTTCGCAGAAAGAACTCGTTCAGGCACACGCCGATTTTCCACGCGTCCTTTTTACACCGTTCCAATGTCGAATAAATATTGTCTGCATCCGCGCCCGGGTTCAGGGATTGCAGAACGTCCTTTGCATGTTCGTCGGTAAGCGGTGCCGCCCACCATAAATCCAGCATTGGCTGCCTCGTTGTTTAATACCGCTCCATCTTCCCTCTTCTGTTTCCAGCAGTCTGTCACGAATGGTACAGGATCGCGCAACCCTGGTTTCGGCATGCAGTTCGGCACGCCGCGACGAAAGAGCGTAGAATGGGTGCAGGTCACATAGTGAAGTCTCAAACGCAGGGCACTCCTAGCAGGATCGTTGATTACCATTTGGATGAGCGCTTCGATTGGATTGCTGATCTGGCGTGCGGGCATCAGCAGCACGTCCGGCACAATCCGCCTTGGACGAACCGGCATTGGGTCACAACCCCCCAAGGGCGATATGAGCACCTCGGTTTCGAATTGCAGTGCTTGGTCTGTCCCGCCTCGTCTCCTCGCTAGATTTGCTCTAGCTTCAGTAGGGCTGAAACTCAAAGCTTGTCCTGAATCGACCAGTAAATGCCAACTCTTACCTCAAGAAACCTAAATCAAAATTGGCGAATAACAGGAATACATCTATCAGGGTCCGGTGAGCAGAAGTCAAAGCCTGATCAACGCAGTAGCCGGAAACTGTCTTTTGCGTGCTGAACCCTCAAGACAAGAGAAACGCTTGTCCTGACATCTCTCCGATCCCGCACTATACTCAGCTCACTCGACACTCTGGTCGACATCGGCATTTCCGCCGAGAAGGAGGTGATCCAGTGAGGTACGGTTTACGTTGACGCAGTAAAGGAGGCGCTTGTGAACTTCCCGAGCGCCTCCCCTTTTTGTCCCGCCTGTCCGAACTCCCATCCAATGTCAAGTTTGCTCGCAGACTTGGGGGATTCAGCGGATAGCTGCCAGTTTTCCTGCAAAATGTGCAGCACGTCGCGGCAAAAAGTCGGCGCGATTTCAGCAGCGCATTCGTTTCCGGATTGCCGACCATTCCGGAATTGGCCGATTCGGTCAAAAGCTAAAATGTTTTTCAAGTCCTATGTGTTCTAAGTGGTGCGAAGAGCATTCGCGAGAGCCACCAACAGATACCAAGCGATCCAGTCCTCAGATTCCACTTCTTTGACTGAAAGCGAACCTAAAACTCCAGACGCAATTGAAACGCAATCATGCGCGGGGTGCTGTCGCCGCCCAAACCGACGCCGAGCAGGCCGGTCGGCGGGGACGTCGCGGAAGTCAGCGCTCCAAATCCAGTCTGGGTAGCCGGCTTTCCCGGAATGCCCGCTAGCACCATGCTCGGAAGGGCGAAATTCGGATGGTTGAAGACGTTGAAGAATTGCGTGTCAAACCTGATCTTCACGTGTTCGGTCAACGGGAACGACTTCGTGAGATAAAAGTCGCTCCAGGTAAAATTGGGGCCACGCAGCGCGTTGCGCCCCAGAGTCCCAAACTGGCAATTCGCGGGACTGTCGGGATTTGGATTGTTGGGGTCGCTGGGGTCATAACACTTACCAGTGCTCGGGTCCACCGTCGAAACAAAGGCATTGGGATTGAGCCATTGCACAGTGCCCGGTTGTGTGACGCCGGGGACTGGATGATGTTCATAGAGCGGTACGCCGGGAACAACACTTGCGAATTGCGGACCGCTGCCGTTCACGATGCCATTCCCGTTTGCCGAATAAGGCGTGCTCAGCACGGAGAACGGAACCCCGCTATGCCAAAACAAGGTTCCCGACACTTGCCAGCCGTTCAGCGCGAATCCCAGACCTTTGTTTCCAATCTTGATCGGCAATTGATAGACGTATTGCGCGTTGAGATTGTTGCGGATGTCATAATCGCAAGGACCGTAGTCGCGACCCAAATCTCCCGGAAGGGGCGACAAAATCCCTCCCGACGAGAATTGCAGGAATCCGCCGTTCGAGACCGTGTCCATGCAGCGGCTCCACGTGTAATTGATTTGTCCCATCAAGCCGTGGCCAAGCCGCTTCATGGCGGACATTTGCAATCCGTCGTAGTGACTGTTCGCACCGGTGGACAATTGTGTGACCGCTCCGAATCGCGCATCCGTGGATTCTTCATAAGGAAAAGGCGCAAAGCACCCTGCGCAGACGGTCTGATAGCCGTTCACTTGCGTCAGATAAGGCTGGTTCACCGCACGCGTTCCGACGTATTGGGCACGGATGTTTCCCGTCGATCCCAGTTGTTGTTCCAGGCCGAGGCTCCACTCCATGAAATAAGGTGCGTGAAGTTCTCCTTCGGGCACCGCTGTGATAGCCACTGGTGGAAGACACGTTTCCCGATTCGCCTGCGCGGACGCGCAGGAAAGCTGCCCCGATGCAAATCCTGAACTGAATGTCTCGTTGGCAGCCACCGTGGCGTCAATCGCACTGTTCGGCACCCATGGTGCGATGGCTGTGCCGCCCACTGTCCCAAGCAGCCCGCCCTGAAACGTCTTCACGTAGGGTGGGTTAACGCCAACTTCGTCGGCAACGCTGCCGGGCAAGATGTCGCTGAAGATCCCGAAGCCCGCACGCAATACGGTCTTGGATTCAAACCGCCAGGCGATGGCGGTTCTAGGTTGCAGGATCGCCAGAGGCGTCGAGGAGAACACGCGGCCAAGACCTGTTTGGATGGCCGCGTTCAGCGGCTGATTTACATCGTGCGAAATGGAATAGAAAGAGCCACGAAGCCGGGCAATTTCGTCATGCGGATTCAACGGGTTGGAATTAAGAGTGTCGCGAATGCCGAAGGTCCATGTCAGCTTTTTGGTCAATTTCCAGGTGTCCTGCGCGTACACGTCGAGATTCAGGAAGTTGAATGGTTCATTGGCGGAAGTGGGAAAAGTTTCTGCTGCCGTGGATGCCACGCCATAAATAAATTGCGGCAGCGTGGCGTAGGTAATGGTGGGCACAACGCCTTCACCAAAATCATAGTCATTCAAGCGAAGGATCCGTATGTTGGTGCCAAACCGTAACTCGTGCTCGCCATGGCTCCATGCCAGGTTGTCATTGATGAAAAACCGGGAAGCCCGTCTGCCCTGAACCCAGGTATTGTCGAGCCCTCCGAGGGTCGTGAACGGGGCATTCGCTCCGCCGCCTTGCAAAACGATGGGGAACGCGGAAAGTGTCTTTTGAAAACTCGTCGGCCCGAACAGGCTCTCGTACCAGGAGAATGCCGGGTTGAAGTAATTCACCACATTCTGCGAGAAAACATGCGTGTAGCCCGCAGCGAAAGAATAGAGCGGCTGAGAGGAGATCGCGTCGAACAACGGGTTGATAGGATCGGTGTAGGCAGCTTGCAGGCCGGTGTCCGCTTGAAAGCGATACCAGGTGGTGTTCTTTTCATTGATGTTGTAATCGATTCGAGCCGTCTGCACCTGTTCATGGTCGTCGCTCGAATGCGAAACGCTCTGACGATTGGCGCAGCCGTTCCCGCTATTTGGCATGGCAGGCGCAGCTCCACCCGCATCGAACGGACAGCCAAGCACCGCAAGCGGCGTTCCGCTGGTATTTCCGTACAGCGCAAACATCTTTTCATAAAATGGCGCCGAAAGCGGTGATGGCTGATAGACCGATCCCGTGACGGAATCCGTTCCTCCCAGTGGCAGTTGCTGCAAAACGTAGTTCTGGAACGCCGCGGTTGGGACGGTAGTGGCCGTAACGATCGGCAGCGCAATCCGAACCCACTCGCTATCGAAAAAGAAAAACAGCTTGTCGCGGACAATCGGCCCGCCCACACTGCCCCCGAAGTGGTTTACCGTCGATCGCGGTTTGTGATTTCCCGGAGTGGCATTCGTGAAATAGTCGGCGGCGTTGAACCGCGAACCATTCCACAACTCATATAGGTTTCCATGAAACTGCTTCGTACCGGACTTTGTAACGTAGTTGATCTGCGACGCACCATAGCGCCCCTCGTCAACGGTATAGGACAATGTATTGACCGTCACTTCTGATATCGAGTTCAGTCCGAGCACCAGGTTTGTCGAGAGACCGCTGTTCAAGTTCGTCAGCGGATCATTCGTTTCCAGTCCATCGACGATGTACCCGTTCGAGAGAGCGGGGAGTCCGTTGAACTCCACGTTGCCATACCCATTCGTTCCGCCAACAAAATCATTGCTGCTGCCCGCGGTGTTGACGAGCGCTCCTGCTGCAAACTGCAGCGGGTAGGTTAGGTCCCCGCCCGGATTGGGGAGGTCTTCCAGCGCGTGCGCATTCAGAGTGGTGGAGGTATTCGCGTTCTCCGGGTTGAGGATTGGAGCTTCGCCGCTGATTTCCACCCTCTGATTGGACTGCGCAATCTTAAGACTGAAATCAACCGTTTGCTTTTGGCCCAGCGCCGACGTCACCGCGTCATTCTGCTGCGATTCAAAACCTTCCGCTTCCACCTTGACCGAATACGGACCGGGCTTAAGCTGTGGAAAGTTAAATCGGCCGGAGTCATCCGTTTTCGCGCTGCGCTCCTGTCCAGTCTCCTTATTTGTGATTGTGACCGTAGCGTTGGGAACCGCCGCGCCGCTGGCATCGCTCACTTGGCCGACGATCGCGCTGGTGGTTTCACCCTGAGAAAAGGCCGCTTCCGGCAAGAAAAAATGAAGCCACCCGGCAAGAACAATTATCCAGAGAGTTGAACGCAGCATCGCCGTACACCCAGTTCTCTTGATCCAGCACGTTTCCATGATTAACTATAATTAACCAAAATAATTAAGGCAAGTAAATATTGCGCGAGCGAGCGAAAGCTGGTTAGCTGACCAGCTTCGGCGGGGTCAATTCGCAATTGTGGTCGGATAACGGGCCACACGGAAGTAATCCGCAGCCGGGCAAACGCCTTAACCAGACAAATAGCAGAGCTTCAGAAGTGCCGCGCTCGGAACTGGGGAATCGCTAATTGAATCGCGCCATCTACCCTTGGCAATTCACTACCTGACAAGTCAGGACCGCCTCCCCACGATTCTATTTGAGGCGCATGCCGGCTATCTTGAATGTTAAGTTTGCTGGCAGGCTTGGGGGTTTCAGCGGAAGGCTGGCAATTTTCCTGCAAACTGTGCAGCACGTCCCGGCAAAAAGTCGGCGCGATTTCAGCAGCGCACTCGTTTCCGGATTGCCGACAAACCGTCAAGAGTTTACGGATACATTGCCCGGCTCAATGACGGAGCGGATTGGTACCCGGTTTCCGACTAGAGTTGAGTTCTGGCTGAGGGTCGCGCCTGGACAATCCCCGATAGGAGTCGGCTGACAAAACAGGCTATACGGCCGATTGCTCATCCCAGTCGGGAGGTGTCTACTAGAGCGTGGGCACAGGTGATGTGATTCTGCCCAGCGGCGTGGCCGGTGAAGAGATTTGTAACGACTGGCGGTGCGGGGTTTGTTATTCGTCCATTGACTCGGTGTGTGACCCGTCTCTCAGCACTCGCGCTCATAGCTTGTCCGCTGCAGCTAGGGTTCGGACAAGATAGATCCCACGTTGCTAACCAACCTGCTGTCGATTCGCGCAGGGTTGCGCCGCCGCAATCAACCATTGAGGGACGCGTATTTTGTGACGATACCGGCAGACCAGCGAGATTCGCTCGCGTATTCGTTTTCGACGCTAGTCCTTCGCCAAAGACGAGTCCCCATCTGGACTCCGAGAAGGATCAGGCTGGGCAATCTTCAACGGGAAGTACGATAGTAGATACTGGTGCGGAGACCGGTTTGGATGGAAGGTTTGTATACCGAGGGCTTCGTCCAGGGGAGTATTACGTAACTGCGCAGCTAAGCGGGTATGTATCCTCTCAATTCGCGCTTACCCGCGCGCTCGCTCATCAGGACTCTTCGGAAATTCAAAAAGCCGAGGCAGCTATGATACGAGTCTCGGTCAGTGACCGGCCCACTGAATCAGTGGAAATTCGCTTGCGCAGAGGAGCGACACTTTTCGGAGCCGTAGAGTACGCAGACGGCACGCCCGCTGCGCGCTTGTTCGTCAATATTCTTCGCATTGAGGCAGGCCAAGTTCCGTTCACCTTCGGGCCGACCGGCACGATGGTCAGCGGCCCAGCGGATGCAATATCGGACGATCAAGGACACTACAGGATCTCCGGCGTCCCGCCGGGGAAATATCTTGTCAGGGTCCAACTGAGCACAGAAAGGTTTGCTTTCAACGGCTTTCTTACTGTCCACCAGGGAATAACGTCTTTTCAATTTGGTGGACGACTTAGCTTGTTTTCTGGAGGAGCATTCGAAGCTGACGAAGCAACTGTCTACGACTTGAAGTGGGGCGATGTAAAGGAGGTTGCGACGATGACGATTTCGCCGAAGCACCTCCACGTTGTTTCTGGAACCTTGGCCGCGCAAAGCGACGGCCACCTTGTTAATAGCGGCGAGGCGCTTCTGTGGAGGGACCACGATGCAGCCAACTTCCAAGTCGTCGACGTGCGGGAGGATGGTTCCTTTGAGTTCCCATACGTGCCTGACGGAAATTATCAGTTGGAGGTTCGTGCTGAGGACTCGGTTCTGCACCACATCAGCGCCGAGCCGAACTCTGGTCCCACCAAAAAACCCATGTGCGGATACAAGTTTGTCAGAAATTCCATCAGAGTGAGCGGGCGTGATCTTACCCTTCCAAAGTTTATGTTAGAGCAGGGGTGGCAGAAGGATCGCGCGGAGCCCTGTGCGGCAGACGTTTTCAATGACACGGAGGAACCACGCACGGTTGTTCTTGTGCACGTTGCGCTAGGTGATTCTGGGAAGCCTGCGAGGTTTGCGTCTGTTCATCTTCAACCGGTACCCACCTCAGTTAACGAAGTTTCTCCATTGCAAGGATTTGCGACTGAAACAGGTCTCGATGGAAAGGCCACTTTCGGTGATGTTCCCGCAGGAGACTACTACGTTTTTGCGGAATATCCCGGATATGTGTTTCCGCTGGCTCAGCTTCCTCCTTCCGCTCTCCAACACCCAACCGATGCGGTTCTTTCTCAGGCGGCACACCTGTTCAAAAAGATCACGGTCGAAGCAAACAGGAGCCAGGAGACGGTTATCAATCTGGCCCCGGGGGCCACAGCGGAGGGAACCGTGAGATTCGACGACGGCACACCTGCGGCGGATGTGCCTGTCGACCTCCTTCTGACAGGGCCGTTGGCCCAAGAACCACTCATGCTGTCTAGTGGACGACCAGGCAGCTGGTATTTTCACGACGCCGACTCTTATACCGACGATCTTGGAGACTACCGAATCAGTGGCCTACCGGCGGATAAGTACATTGTGCGAGTGACAGTCCCGGTCGCCAGTCGGGAGGGCAGCTCACTCCTGGGAGCGTACGTACCTGCACCAGATCCGTGGCATCAGGTGCAGTACGTTTATGCGCCGTCGGCGACCTCGCCGGCCGCGGCTCATTCTTTTTCGCTTCCCACTCGCGGCGAACGTGGTTCCGTGGGAGTAATAATCCCACAACGGAGCTTTCGCACCGTATCAGGGAGAGTAATTCCTCCTGCTACCGGCGATCCTCTGGTCTACGAACCAATGAAGCTTGAGAGTCTAGGGGATCCTTCCTTTCAAAGAGCTACAGGAGTGGCGACGGACGGCACATTTAACTTTTCTTTCATTCCCAAAGGAAAATATGTCATAAGGGCTGCTGGCGGCAGACTGGTACGCGATGGACGGGGAAGTCACATCGAAACATGGCGAGCTGACCAGTCGATTACGGTCGGGAAGCGCAACTCAGAAACGCTAGTCCTTAAATTGAGCACGATCGGCTAAATCCATCTAATAGCCGGACTGCCATAGCGCAATTCTTGAGAAAACGCAGCCGTCGCGCCGAGCCTTCCATTGCTTTCGCGCGATGTTGTTGATGTGCCGGAGTCACGGGCCACACGGAAGTAATCCGCAGCCGGGCAAACGCCATAACCAGACAAACAGCAGGGCTTCAGAAGTGCCGCGCTCGGAACTGGGCGATCGCTAATGGGAGCGCACCATCTGCCCTTGGCAAATCACTGCATGCCAAGTCACGACCGCCTCCCCACGATTCTATTTGAGGCGCATGCCACCTATCTTCTATAATGTTAAGTTTGTTCGCAGACTTGGGGGGATTCAGCGGATGGCTGGCGGCTCAGAAAATAAGCAAAAGCTTCTTTCCCGCATCTTGCTCGGCGTGGTCGTGCTTGCCCTTTCCGGTGGCATGCTCCTCTATCTTGTTCCCACAGGTCCGGGTGGGAACACCGGCGCGTCCACCGATGTGGTTGCCAAGGTTGGCGATCAGACGGTCACCGTCGACGAGATCCGCCAGCAGCTCGACCAGGTTAAGCAGCGCAATCAAGTCCCCCCCATGCTCGTCCCTTACTACGCTCAGCAGATTCTCCAACAACTCCTCCTCCAGAAAGAAATGCAATACGAGGCTGCCCAACTCGGCATGCATGTTTCGAATGACGAAGTCGCCGACCGCATTCGCTTGCTTCTTCCCGCCGCTTTCAACCAGGGCGTGCCCATTGCTCCTGATCAGTACTCTTCTCTCGTCCAATCGCGCACGCAGATGACCGTGTCCCAGTTCGAGGATATGGTTCGTCTCGGCCTGCTCCAGGAAAAATTCCAGAAGCTCGTCACCGATGGGATTAGCGCCGGACCTGCGGAACTCCAGGAAGAATTTAAGTACCGCAACGAAAAAGTGAAGCTGGATTACGCCTTCATCAAGCCCGAAGATCTACAGGCAAAAATCACGCCGGCTGACGCGGAGATAAATGCCGCCTACGAGAAAAATAAAGCCAAATATCAAGTCCCCGAAAAGCGCGTGGTGCGCTATGCCATCGTGGATGTCAACCAGATCAGTCAGAACATTCATATTACCGACGATCAGTTGATGGCCGTCTATAAGACAAACATTCAGGAATATCAAATCCCCAACCGCGTGCATGTCCAGCACATTTTGTTCTTGACCGTGGGCAAGCCGGACGCCGAAGTTCAGGAAATTCAGAAGAAAGCCGAAGACGTCCTTAAACAGGCCAAGGGTGGCGCCAACTTCGAAGACCTCGCCAAGAAATACTCCGAGGATCCCGGCACCAAGGATAAGGGTGGCGATCTCGGATGGATCGTTCAGGGCCAGACCGTTCCGGAATTCGAAAAAGCCGCCTTCTCTCTTCCCAAGGGCACCATTTCGGACCTCGTCAAGACCCAGTATGGCTTCCACATCATCAAGATCATCGACAGAGAAGTCGCCCACACCAAATCCTTCGAGGAAGTGAAGGATTCCATTCGGGCGGAGCTGCTCCCCAACGAGGCCGATAAGCAAGCCAGCGACATCGCCGACAAGCTCTCCCAGGCCATCCGCCAGTCCAACAAAATCTCTCTCGATGACCTCGCCAAGCAATATCACTTGACCGTGGGCCAGACACCCCCGGTTTCTGCCACTGACCCCCTCATCGAATTGGGTAATTCGCCTGAAGTCAAGCTCAGCGATAACATCTTCCGCCTCCGCCAGGGCGAGTTGAGCTTGCCGGTCCACACCGATCGCGGCTACCTCGTTCTCGACGTCAGCAAGATTCTTCCCGCCCATCAAGGCTCTCTCGATGAGGTTCGCGACAAGGTGATTGCCGATTTGAAACAGCAAAAAGCGGCCGAGGAAGCCCGCACCAAATCCCAAGAGTTGATCAAACGTGTAAAGGCGGGAGAAAAGTTCGACGCTGCCGCCAAAGCTCTCGGATTGGACGCTAAGACCAGCGATGATTTTGCTCGCGCCGGCTCCATATCCAACGTTGCCAGCGGCGCGCAACTCGCCGCTGCCTTCCAGCTAAAGCCCGGTGACGTCGGCGCACCTCTCAGCTTGGGTAGCAACTGGCTGGTCTACGAAGTCGTGGACAAAGTCGAGCCCAACCCGGCGGATTTTGACAAACAAAAGTCTGAAATCACCGATGCTGTGCTTCAAAGAAAGCGTTCCCTTGCGTTCGAATCCTTCCAAACGGCCCTGCAAGACCGTCTGAAAAAAGAGGGCAAACTTCAGTTGATGCCCGATAAACTTCGGACCTTAACCGACCTTAGCTAAAGTAAGTTGCTGATAATAAAGTACTTAAAATCAATTAGCGGCGTGCTTGTATTTGCGCTCGCACCCCGGTAGCCTGTTGCTGTCTCCCAAAGGGTCGGTCTCGGTCCTGGTGGTGCGTTTGCCAGTTCGAAACGCCACCGGGAGTCGGCCGAATCCGCAATTCAAACTGCCATGGCACCCCAGCGCCAGAACTTCAGGAATTTATGAATACCAAGAAGCTGCCCTCTCGCTCCCCTGTCGTCCGCAACGATTATCGCTGCAGCATGGAACGCAATCAGGCCGGCAAATACTGCGTTCGGATCCAGGTTTTCTACCCCCGCCACGCCTGGAACCTGGGCGTTTTCTTCCTCGCCTCCTCCTTTAACCGCGCCATGAAGAAGCTCGAAGAGTCTCTGGACTTTCTCCAGCGCCACGAAGAGAAACTCTGGTTCTGGGGCGTCGACCGCGCCGAAGACATGGGTTTTTCCGCCGAGTTCTTGCGGGAAGCCGGGCTCAAACTGGACCATCGCACCGAGTTCCCCCGTCGCGCCACCAATCTTTCCCTAGCCCCGGAACGTCAAGTCCCCGCGTTCGTCCTCGGCCCCGTTCGCCGCGGCCTGGCCGAATCCGTCGAAGCGCCTCGCTCCGTCTCCGCCGCTGACTAGTTGTCTTCCTTCTGAGTATCCTGGCTGTCCATTTGGCCAAGGCCGCTGGCCCTCTTCCGTATTGACTTGACCGGCATTCTTCGCCATCATGCCCGCATTCCGGCGAGGCTGCATTCCGCGGTCGCCCGTTTCCATGAGAAGCAAAGCCACGAAACACCACGCGAAGAGTTCGGCCAGCGGCCTGCTTATTCTCTCCGCGCTCTTGATGCTTGTGCTCAGTGTCTGCGCCTCGCCGCTCCTTTCCCAGACTGCCCAGCCGAGCGCTACGGACAAATCTCAGCCAGCTGCAACGGCCGCTGCGAAGACGGCGAGTTCGTCCTCGGCCACGAAACCAGCGAAGGCGACAGAGAAGGGCGATGAATTGGTGTGGGTGAACACTGCGTCGGGCGTGTACCACAAGAAGGGCTCACGGTGGTACGGCAAAACGAAGAAAGGGAAATACATGCTGGAGGAAGACGCAATCAAAGCAGGCTACAAGCCCGCGAAATGAGTTTTGGAAAAAGCGGGAATGGTTACGGAAGCAAACTGAATCGAGATGTTGGCTCGAATTGAAAACTGAGGAGGAAAGAGAATGAGGAAACATCTGAGGGGAATCTTGTTTGCGGCGGTGATGGTGATTTTGGGAGCAAGTGTTGCGTATTCACATGCGGCAGCCTCTATTGCGCCGCCCGCCGATTCCGCGGCATTGGCCGCGTTGAACGCGGCGCCTTCCAACTCTGCCTTGCCGCAAGCGGCGCCGAAGGCGGGCGCGCTGGTGGACATCAACTCCGCGACGAAAGAGCAGTTGAAGGCGCTGCCCGGGATCGGCGACGCCTACTCGCAGAAAATCATCGACGGGCGGCCGTACAAAATGAAGACCGATCTGCTCAATAAAAAAATCGTGCCGGCGGCGACGTACGCGAAAATCAAGGACCTGATCATCGCCAAGCAGCCCAAGAAGTAGCACCGGCGAAGTAGCCCAAAATATGGGCTGACAGCTTACAGCTTATAACTTACAGCTCACAGCTCACAGCTCACAGCTCACAGCTCACAGCTCACAGCTCACAGCTCACAGCTCACAGCTCACAGCTCAGAGACTAAGAACCACCTTTGTTTGGAAGCTGCGCGGCAAGCGGCTAAATAGGTTTGCCGAAGCAGCCCAGACAGCTTCTTTATAGTCATCGAAGCGGCTGCGCTTGGCGGGTTGCGCAGGCCGCCAGTTACAAATCGCCAGTCACTGCATTCTGCTCGCTACTCACTTTCGCGGCTCTCATTCCCTCCGCTACTTTTCGCGGAGAATGACTTCGCCCTGGCCGACCAGCTGGTCGTTGAGCCAGAGGCGGTATTTGTAGGTGGCCGCCTTGAGGCCGGGGCGCGGCGGGCCGCTGAAAAGACGCATGCCGGCCGGGACCTGAAAGATATTGGAAGAAAAGGGGCAGCGGTTGACGTCGAATTCGACGCGAAGATTGCCCGCATCGGAGATCCAGGAAATCTGATCGCCGGGATCGAGCACGACGACCTGCGGTACAAGTCCAACCAGTACGGGACGCTCTGCCATTTTTCTCTTGCTCCTTGCTTTGGTGCACATGCCGCGGAGATTCTTCCGGCAGACGGACGATAGCACATTTGCGGTGTAGGTTCGCGGCAGGCGTGGGGCGGAGACGGTACGAGGTTGAAAGTCGAAAGTTGAGAGTCGAAGGCAGAGGAGAGGCGACGATCGCTGCGGAGGATTCGGAGACGCCGAGTTGACATCGCAACGGCGTGATGGGCTTGCTCTGTCCGGCACGAAGCGAGGACTGAGAAAGGCGCACAGGCAGGATTGCCTGTGCTACAGGGTTGGCTAACGATAATTGACCCCTCCCCCTAGTTTTTTTGTAAACGTTCATTTTAAAGGGGGATAAAGTCTTTTGTTTTGTATCAGTTTTGAAAGTGGTGATTCTAAAAGAGATAGTGGCGAGTGAGGAGTGGCGAGAGACGAGTCTGCGGGAGAAGAAAATGGTTGGCTGAGGGGTGTACCCCCCTGTGTGACGGAAGTTGTGCGCAAACGAATGGTGGGAAAGGAGTTGCGGCGGTTCCTGCGTGTCCAGATGCGCACTCCGTGTTGATGACGGAGAACGGACCGATTCGGAGGCGGGGCAGACGGGGTGGCCAAGCGGCGGGTGGGCGAAGGGGGATTTTGACGCGCCGAGCGGCTCGGAGTAAACGCCGACACACGGACAGGGCCGGGCGCAGAGGTGGCGCTGAGACGATGGGGACGTCGGAAAGAGGGAGCGCCTTACAATCACAACGCATGATAGCACGTTAGTTACCAACTGTCAATAGCGATTTTGCATGTACTGTGTGGTTATTCGAACGGGCGGAGGGGCGGATTCAGATGGGGTGAAGGGAAGTCGAGAGATTTGAGGGAGTTGGAAGGGGAGTGATGGGTTTGTACCAGCTGTGGAAATGTGTGGAAAAGTGGGGAGGGGAACGTGTGAAGAAATTGGCGAGCGCGGATGATGAGTAGTGTGTAGACTGCGCTTATGAGCGACGACCCTCGTGCAGTTCCTCGATTGGTTTCCATTAATCGCCAACAACTTGTCCTGCGAAGCATGGATGTCGAGAAGCTGGTGGACGAAGACCACTGCGTGCGTGCGATCTGGGAGTTGGCGGGACGCCTGAACCTGTGCCGGTATTACGAGCAGATAGCCGCTGTGGAAGGCAGCGCGGGACGCGAGCACACCGATCCGCGGCTGCTAATCAGCTTGTGGTTGTACGCGTATAGCCGGGGGATCAGTTCGGCGCGGGAACTGGCGCGGCAGTGCGCATACGAACCGGGTTGCCAGTGGCTGTGCGGGCTGCGGCCTGTGAGTCACCGCACTTTGTCGGGTTTCCGCTCGGACAACAAAACCGCACTCGACGATCTGTTCACGCAGGTGCTCGGCATGCTGAGCGCCGAGGGTCTGATCACTCTCGAACGGGTCACGCTGGACGGCACCAAGATTAAGGCCAACGCGGGTGGCAACACGTTCCGTGGTCGCGAGAAAATCGCGGCGCATCTGGCGGCGGCGCGCGAGCAGGTTCGGCTTCTAAACGAGGAAGCGGAGAACGAAGAGAAGGAGGGGCCACGGCGGGCCGCAGCACGGCGGCGTGCCGTACGGCAACGGGCCAGCCGCTTGGAGGCGGCGTGGCGCGAGGTCGAGAGGTTGCAACAGGGAAAGCGGCATGATCGCAAGGATTTCGTGGCGCGTGCGTCAGCGACCGATGCGGAAGCCCACGTGATGAGGAATGGCGAGGGCGGCACGGTGCCGAGCTACAACGTGCAGGTGGTCACCGACACCAAGCACGGCCTGGTCGTGAACGTGGAAGCCACGACCGACGCGATTGATTATCGCCAACTGGATGCAGCGCTCGACCGCTGTGAGCAGCAGGTTGGCCAACTGCCGCAACAGATCATCGCGGACGGAGACTACACGAATCATGCCTCGGTCCAGAGCGCCGCAGAACACGGCGTGGATTTCTACGGCTCCTGGCAGAACAGCTGGAAAGCCGGCGAGCAGGATGCCTTGGGGCGCAAAGCGGCGTTCGTGAGCACGGCCTTCCCATACGATCCGGAGCAAGACTGTTTCGTGTGCCCCGCGGGAAAAGAGTTGCCGCACCGCGCGGTGCTCAACCGCGGACACGGTGTGCGTACGCATGTCTATCGCGCACCGAAAGGAGTTTGCGATGCTTGTCCGTTGCGGAATGATTGTGCGCCGCCCGGAGCGCGGCCCGAGTGGCGCCGTTCGGTAACGCGCATCGAAGAACCCGAAGCGACAACCGCTTTTAAGGCCAAGATGAAAACGGAAAAAGCACAGCAGATCTATGCGCAACGTTCGCGAGTCGCGGAGTTCGTGCATGCATGGATAAAGGAGCGCTGCGGATTGCGGCAGTTCCGTTGCCGCGGGCGGCTGAAGGCAACGATGGAAGCGACGTGGGCTTGCTTGAGCTACAACTTAACGCGCTGGTTGGCCCTGCGGCGATCGTTGCACCCCGAAGCCGTTTCGAGGTGAGACTGGCAGCGCGATGGGACTATGGGCAAGCAATACAAGAGCTACAACAGAATCGCGAATACGACGTGCTAGCTCGCCAGAACGTGACGCTCCATCACGAAAAGCCAATTTCTTCACACGTTCGGGACAGTGAGTAGTGGGTAGTGGGTAGTGGGTAGTGAATATAAAGACGGGGAGGGAGAGGAGTGCCCCACCCTTTGCCAGAAGCAAAACAAAACCGCAAAGGGTAGGCCACCCCCCACAGCGGAGATAGACAAAATCAAAGGACCCACGTGTAAAACCGACACGTGGGGCACCCGACAGAGAAAGACAAAGTCAAAATCGTCTGAACGCGTTCGCGGGCGGCCACCGGCAGTGATCGAGGCAGCGAATCCTCCTAACCGGGAGCGGGGGGAGGGACGATGGTGATCGTGATCTTGTTGGATTTGATTAGACCACCGCCCAATTCTTTTTGCACGCGCCGCGAAACCTGGAGCGTGTAGTCTCCGGGATGACTTACCACATAGAGCCGACTCAGGTTAATGTCATCCTCCAAGGAATCTCCAGCCTTTAGCGTTCCAAATTCCCCGTCGAAGGTGATGGATTTAGGGGTCTTCGCGACGGTGTGGCCTTCATTGTCTCGGAAGTCGAGTATGTAGTTAAAGTCCAGACCGCTTGGGTCCCGGTAAAGATTAGCGTTTAGCTCCACCTTGGAGGTATTGGTCCAGACAATTTTCACCCATACGTCCGCACCCAGGCTGACCTTCGGGTCTTTGGACGTCAAGACAAGCGTGAACGGCGGTTTGGCCGGGTGCTTCTGTGCGAGCAGCGGGCTCGAGAACGCGGGGATTGTCGCTAGTAGGTAAAGCGCAGTGTGGAGCTTCATTTTGCCTCGCTGCTAGTGGCAGCTGTTCTGCGGTACGGCCACGCGTTGCCACGTGGGGTAGTAGGACGGTGAGGTATCCGTAACAAAATTAGCTGGACCGCCGCTTCCCGTTGCAGATCCCCATGATGCGCCGATGGAGCCGAGAAAGACCCACCTTTTCAAAAACCAAAACCGAAAAGGTGGGCCACCCGGGAAAAAAGGAAAAATCAAAATCGTTCTGAGGCGGGTGGGGCATCCTTTGAATGTGGAGTCAATTTTATTTTGCATGGCGCGTGTGGTGCGGCGATAGAATAGCTTCACTTTGCGATGCAGTAAAGACTCTGGGGTGGCCTATCCTTGCGGGTTCTGCAAGGGTGGGCCACTCTTTTGGTTTGCGCTATGCCGAAAAGATTGAAACGCCACTACGGGCAAGGCGATCTGCATTTCATTACGTTTTGTTGTTATCACCGGCGGCGGTATCTGGACACCGTCCGCGCTAGAAATCTGTTTCTGAAAATCCTGGGAGAAGTCCGAGGCAAATATCAGTTCCGTCTGATTGGGTATGTACTGATGCCGGAGCACGTTCATCTGCTGATCAGCGAGCCGAAGAAAGGGAATGTGTCGCGGGCATTGCAAGTACTGAAACAGCGCGTATCGCGAGCGCTGCGGGGAAAGAAGGGGAGCGTTTCAAGCGGCCAACTATCGCTGAAATTCGGTGATGCGATGAAAGACGAGCGGCGCTTTTGGCAACGGCGGTTTTATGATTTTAATGTGTGGAGCGATGTGAAGAGGAAAGAGAAGCTACATTACATGCACGCGAATCCGGTGATAGAGCGGCTGGTGAAGCATCCTAAAGAGTGGCCGTGGAGCAGTTTTTCGTATTATGCGAACGATGAAGCTGGGCTGATTCGGATTGATCCTGTCGAATGATCAGAGTTGAAGAGGTGCAGACACCGGAGTGGCCTACCCTTTGCAAGAACCGCAAAGGGTAGGACACCCCCGGAAAAAACAAAGCCAAAATCACTTCGGACCACTAAGACGCGGCCACCCGCCCGCCAGTCTGGAATCGAATTGAGAGGGCAGAAGCTTCCCCCTGAGTTTGAGACTGATTGGCACCCGTTTATATAGGTATTGCGCAAGGGCGGCAGTGTTCGGCGAGAATCACTTCTCGTACTGACAGTGCGAATTAGTTGGGCACAATGATTGCGCGATGCTGGATGGTCGGAGAGCAGGAAAAAAGCGAAGAGGGATTTCCTCGCACAAAATGCGTGCGATGGGGCAGGGGTTCTCTGTTCGCAGAGCAGAAGGGGAGAGATTTCTCTCTACGCAAGCCGACACGTTTGCAGGAGCAAACGTGAGAGGAAAAAACGTCGGCTTGCTCCGTTCGAAATGACGGGGCGAGGCGGACTTCATGCTTCAGGATTTGGATGAGGGCGGCGCGCCGGGGAGGAGGACTACTTCTTCACGGGCGACGCTGGCGGCGCCATAGGCGACGGCGGCGCGGATATCTTCTGTGGTGAGATGAGGATAGTCCTGGAGGAGGTCGGCCTCGGAAGCGCCTTGGTCGAGTTTGCGCAGGAGCAGCTCGACGGTGATGCGTGTGCCACGAATTACCGGCTTGCCCATCATTACGGCCGGGTTGATGTCGATGCGCTCGGTGGTCATGCCAATTCCCTTGGCTGATGATAGCGAGCTTCGCGGGGGCGGACAATTGTTTCTCGCGGCGGTTGGGATGACGGTGGGTGACGGAGGCGGAATCGAAGAGCAGAGAGATTTCTCGCCCCGCTCGAAATGACCGGGGTGGGAGCTGGGGCGGGCCGTCGCCGGAAGTGCAGGCAGTGGAAGATGCCGGGCTAAAGCCCGGCGCTACGTACTGAGGCAAGAAGTAAGGGAACGAGGGACTCACCCTTGCGTAACGCAAGCCCGCAAGGATGGGGTACGCGCATAGGACACTTCGTGTTCGAAGTGGATCAGTGGGAGGCGGGGGGCAGCTGGGTTTGCGGAGGGCCTTCCGAGAAAACTTGTTTGACGGCGGGAGGAAGATCGCGCATGTGGCTGAGAAACGTGACGAGCTGCCAGAGCTGCTGGTCCGTCAGGACATTCTTCCAGCCGGGCATGGCGGTCCAGCGAATGCCGTGCTGAAGGATGTAAAAGTTCTGATTCTCCGGCATGTCGGCCATGTCCTTGGTGAACTGAGGAGCAGGTGGATTGAGGGAGTCCGCGAGCGGGGATTTAGGATGGGCGGGATCGCCGTGACAGAGTGCGCAGTGATCGCGGTAGAGACGAGCTCCGGCGGCCAAGCTGGGCTCGTCCGGTGCGACGGGGTTTGTTAGTTTGGGGGCGGCGCGCGCGACGCTGGCGTCCATGGCGTGGCCGGCGATGGCGGTTTCCAACTTCGAAGGAGGGTTGTCCGCGCGCATGCCGACAAAACCAAATAGCGCGAAAAGGAGTCCGATCCCGAGAATGAGAACCACGGTGATGATGCCGAAGATGAATCCTTTCATTGCGCACCTCTGCCGCTGACTTGCATGGAAAGCCTAACACCGTTGGGACGGCAAGACTATTCCGTAGAGCACATGTTGTGGGCGGCTGGACAAGCTGGGAGCGGCGTATTACGTTGCACCGGTGGTCTGAGCGGAGGGCGGGGAGACCTATTTAGGGTAAGAGAGATGTTGCGTCAGCAGGGTGTCTGCTGAAACAGCCGACGTGGAAGCGGCCGAAAGGAATGGGAGCCGTGGAACAAGACGTATTTGTGAGGTTGCATGCGCGGGAGGGAGAAGAGAGCGCGGTGGAGGAGGCGCTGCGAGAAGTGGCGGCGGGTTCGCGGGAGGAGGAGGGGTGTTTGGGTTTTGAGATGTTTCGGGGAGTGCGGGACCGGCGAATGTTTTATATCCATTCGCGATGGGCGGATGCGGCGGCGTTTGCGCGGCACGCGGAATTGGCGCACACGGTGAGATTTCTGGGGCGGGTGGATGCGCTGCTGGATCAGGCGAGGGAAGTTACGAGGACGGAGAGGATGGAGTGAAGAGAAGAAGTAACGAAGTAAAGAAATAATGAAGTAACGAAGAAACGAAACACTGAAACAACGAAGCAACGAAGCAACGAAGCAACGAAACGACGAAGAGGCAATGAAGAGAAAGTGCGGGGAGACTGGCTGGAGCGGAATCAAAAGGGAATGAGTCGTTGCCGAAGAAGCGGAAGATTGTTAGTGCTTCATGACTTGGCGATGCGCGAGATCGACGCGAAGCCGGAGTAGGTGAGATAGGCGCCAAGAACGAGGGTAAAAGAGGCGTAGAAGTAAAAATATTGGGCGTAGTGGAGGGTGCCGAGGTAGAAGTCGGGGGCGGCTGCGGGCGTGAGGAACAGGAAGAATAGGCCTTTGAGGAGGGCGAGCCAGCCGAGGATAGTGATAATGACGGGGAGTGCGCCGCCGGACCAAACGTTGTGGAGGAGAATGATGGCGAGACCGGCGGCTACCGTGACGATGCCGATGAAGAAGAGGAGCGGGGCGTCGTGGACCATGGCGATGACGGTGGCGACGGTGGATTCCTTGTGAGAGAGCATGCTGAGTGCGGCGATGAGGCAGTAAAGGCCGAGCAGGCGGCTAAGAAATATAGTGCGTGTGGACATAGCGTCCTCCGGCGAAATTCGTTTTGCTATTGGATTTAGATGCGTTGTGGGCCGAGGAGGTGGAGCGGACAACTTCACTGCGCGAATTGCGGACTTCGTATTTTGCGGGCCAGTGGACGTTAAGATCTTGGGCTAGTTGGGCTGCTTGTCCAAAGTCGTCGCGGGTGGCTACGTGGACGAAGTCGCCATTTTCGAGTTGTTTGAAGACGCTGTACATGGTGGCAATACCTCACTTCTGCCGGGTCAACCTCGAGCATGTCTGAAAATAAGACTTCCTGGTGCTTTCCGCTGTGTTGCAAATCACTGCGCCGTGTGAACGGGGGCACACGATTCAACACGAGCCGCAGGGGGATTCAAGACTGAGATGGGGGCGGCGGCGGAGGTGGAGAAGACGGAGGGGGAGGATCGGGAGGGGAAAGGCCGAGAGCGTCGTTGATGGCTTTGAGCAAGAGGGGCATGTCGAGAGGCTTGTGAATGTAGGCGATGGCGCCGGCTTTGAGAGCGGCATCGCGATTGCCGACGGGCGTGCGAGAGCTGAGGACGATGATGGGAATGGTGCCCGTGTTGATGAGCATCTGAAGACGCTGCATGACGACGAAACCGTCGCCGGCGGGAATGCCGAGATCGAGAACGATGAGGTCGGGCTGCTCCTTGCGGGCGGTGCTGATAGCGGTGAGGCCGTCGCGCGCGGCGACGATTTCAAAGCCTGCGGACTTCAGACCGCGAGCGAGAGTTGTAAGCTGGACGTTTTCATCCTCGACGATGAGAATTTTCTTTCCAGCCATTGCAACGCGCGTCCCCAACGGTCAGTTTGAAGCCATGTTCATGCGGCAGAAGCGGAAAGGTGTGCGCTTCGTAGTTGAGTATGCGATTGTCAGAAGGATATTACCAGAGAGATAGCCGAAGAGAGAAAGCGGAAGGAACAAGAGAGTAACTGTGCCAATGTGGGACGGGGGAGCAGGTTGCGTGAGGGAGCAAGATACGGGCGGAGGAGGGAGGGTCGAATACCAAAGTGGGAGGGGCGTTGTACAATCCGGCGCGCCCGAGGCGGGTGCGGGAAAATTTGCGGGAAAAGGATGGCGAATGAAAACGGGGCGATGGTTGACGGGGATGGGGAGCGTGATTTTGCTATTTACGGGGATCGGGCACGTGACGCGGATTGTGCAGGTGGAGAAGTTGATCGCGGCGGGCGGGATGAAGGCGCCGCTGGACTTGCTGCTGAAGGTTAACTGGCTGATGTTTGGGAGCCTGATGGTGGCGCTGGCGGTGATTGCGATGGTGGCGAGCGCGCTGGCGGGAGGAGGACGGATCGTATTAATTTGTGGGGCGACGATGTTGGTGACTGCTGGAGTAGTTTTTTACTTTGGCGGACTATCCATTCCGCTTTATGTTTCATTGGTGGTGGCGGTATTGCTGCTGGCGGGCGGAGGGATGCAGGCGAAAGAGGCGGCGTGAGGTTGATTAGGGCGGCCCGGGTAGCGGCCAAATTGTCGGTTGCGGATGCGTGGGGCGTTGGAGGAAAATTGTGGTTCCCGCCGCGATGCCTAGTGTCCCGTAAAGAATGGCTGTCTGCGCGGTGCGGGAAAAGCCTGTCACTTTAGCGCGAGATAAAGAAGGACAAAGAAAATGACGCAACATGTTGGGGAATTGAATCCGCCGTCGCGATTGATGCTGACGCCGGGGCCGTCGTCGATTGACTCGCGGGTGTACCGGGCACTGGCGACGCCGCTGGTGGGGCACCTCGACCCGTGGTTCAAGACATGCATGGACGAAACGCAGATTTTGTTGCGGCAGGTCTTTCAGACGGAGAACCGGTTGACTATGCCGCTGTCGGCGTCTGGATCGGGCGGGATTGAAGCGTCGGTGCTGAACGCGCTGGAAGAGGGTGACGAAGCGATTGTGGCGGTGAATGGAACATTTTCCGACCGCATGTTTGAGATCGCATCGCGAGCGACGACGAAAGTGATAAAGGTCGAGGCGCCGTATGGGCTGCCGGTGGACGCGGAGGATGTGCGAAAGGCGGGTAAGGGCAAAAAGATCAAGATGATCGGGCTGGCGCACGGGGAGACTTCGTCGGGAGTGGTGACGAGGCTGGACGCGTACAGGAAAGTGGCGGATGAGTTGGGAGCGCTGCTGGTGGTGGATACGGTGGCGTCGCTGGCGGCCGTGCCGTTGCATGTGGATCGCGAGCGGATAGATATTTGCTTCAGCGGGTCGCAGAAGGCAATCAGCGCGCCGCCGGGGATGTCGCCGATCACGGTGAGCGCGGTAGCGGAGGAAGTTTTTCGGAAGCGAAAGACGAAGGTGCAGAGCTGGTACTTTGATTTGACGACGGCGATGAATTATTGGGGGAAGGAGCGGCTGTACCACCACACGCCGCCGATATCCTTAATCTATGCGTTGCGGGAGGCGATGAGGATAGTGGTCGAGGAAGGGCTGGAAGCGCGGTGGGAGCGGCATCGAGTGAATCAGTTGGCGCTGATCGCGGGCATTGAGGCGATGGGGATGGGGCTGCTGGTGAAAAATCCTGCGGACCGGCTACCGACGGTGACGGCGGTGATGATTCCGAACGGGATTGAAGATGTGAAAGTGAGGAATCAACTGCTGGATGAATTTAATATTGAGATCGCTGGCGGATTTGGGCCGGTGAAAGGCAAGATCTGGCGAGTGGGGTTGATGGGGCATTGCAGCCAGAAGCCGAACGTATTGTTGTTTTTGGCGGCGCTGGAGAAGGTGCTGGGAGAGCAGGGATTCCACGCGCCGGCGGGGGCGGGAGTGGCAGCGGCGATTGCGAGTTATTCGCATGCGGAAACGGCAGCGGCAGTAAGCCGATAGGAAAAACTCGAAGTAAAGAAGTAATAGGGTAAAAAAAGAGAGGGATTGTGACTTCGACACGGCCGGTATTGGCGAACAGCGGGGCGATGAGTTTGTTTGTAGGACCCTTTGAAGTGACATCGAAATTGAGCGGGCAGGAGTATCAGTGCCGGTTCTCGCATATGTGGAATGGCGTGGCGACGCGGCATAGCGACACAATCGATACAAAGTTTTATGTCGATGGAGCGGCACGTGTGGTGGGATTGGCGCACACGGCGTTCGTGAAATTTCGTGAGCGGCGAGGGCGCGACCTTACGGACCGGGAAGCCAGCTTTGTGGCGGCGGAATATTTGCAGGAGAGACTCGAAGAGGAGGATGAGCGGCCACTGTACGACGTGACGGAAGCGGACGTGCTGAGGCTTATCGAGCAGATCGGAATCAAGTAAGGACTGGACGTGAGCGGTGGAGAGGCGTGGAGGCGGGCGGGGCTAATCGCAGGGTTCGACGTGGAAGGCGGCGAGGCGAGGGTGGTGGAGGCCATCGCGGCGGACGAAATAGATGACGAGAAACATCAAGAGAGAGCCGGCAACCATTACGGCGACGGCTACCTGGAGACCAAGTTGAAGGTCGCTGGCGTCAGAGATTTTCCCCACAAGTTGCGGGCCTAAAGCTCCCAAAAGCTGAGTGACGAACATGTAAACGCCGATGGCCGTGGCGTGCGCGCGTTGCGGGGTCAAGTCGCACAAGACCGCGGTTACCGGGCCGTGATACCAAGACATAAAAAACCCCCCGATGAATAGGGCTGCGAGAAAAATCCACTTGGCGTCTGATTGAATGGCCAGGAGCAGAAATGGAGCGGCGAACAAAAAGGCGGCCGCGATGACGAGAATCCTGCCATAAGGATATTTTTTCTGGATGCGGTCGGCGAGATATCCGCCCGTGAGGACGCCCAGCACTAGAGAGAGGAGGGCGACGAAGGCGAGTGAGAGAGCTGCCTCACGAAGACTAAATTCTTTGTAGTTGACCGCAAAATCGGTGCCCCAGGTGAGGAGCGAGACGCTGGCGAAAGTGATCAGAGTGCCGGCGACAATCATGGCGAGAAATGCAGGGACCCGCAGCAAGCTGGATAACGGCACGACTTCGGAGCGGGGCCTGCGCGGAGGTTCGGGTAGTTTGAGGACAAAAAAACAGGGAATGAAGCAAACCACCCCGACAATAATAAATGTGTATCTCCAACCATGGACTGCGCCCACGAGGCCGCCAAAAGCGAGACCGGCGGCTCCGCCGAGGAGCATGCCGGAAGCGAAAATGGACTGCGACATGGCGCGGAGTTTATAGGGGAAGGAATCAGAAATCATGGCTTGAGCGGCGGGGGCGTAGGCGGCTTCGCCGACGCCGATCGCGGCGCGGGCCACGAGCAAGAGCAGAAAAGAAGAGGCAAAGCCGCACGCAACGGTGGCCAGACTCCAAAAAACGATACCGGCGGCAATGATTTTCGTGCGGCTGAAGCGATCGGCCAGAAACCCGCATGGGATGCTGGCGATGGCGAGAACGACGAGTAGCCAGGTCTGCAGGGAACCGAGTTGAGCGTCGGTTAAGTTCATCTGCTGGCGGAGAATTGGAAGGAGCGGAACTACAACCTGGCGATCGGCAAAGTTGACAAAATTGATCAAAGCAAGTACAGCAAGGAGTCGAATTTGATAGGAAGATAGAGGTATGGAGTTCGACGCCATAGTTGGTTTGCTCAGTGGTCCCAGAGCGACCTGGTTCGCAAGGGTCTGAGAGATTATATACCGCGCATGAAAGCCATCACGCCACCGAACACTACTACGAGTAGCCAGTTGACCACCGTACTTTCGTACGGGGCGATTCTGCTTTTAGGGTATTTCGTGTTTCTGATCGCGGAGCCGTTTCTGGTGCCGCTGGCATGGTCGGCGGTGCTGGCGATTTTCTTTTATCCGCTGCACGAGAAACTGTTGAAAGACATGAAACCGACTGGCGCGGCGTTGACGAGCACGCTGGGAGTGACATTACTGCTGATTGTGCCGGCGCTAGTGGTGCTGGTCTTCACGGCGCGGGAAGCGCTTGACGCCACGGCCCGGCTGCAAAGCGCGCTGGCGGTGCATGGCCAGGGCCCGAGCGAAGGGCTGACAATGAGAGCCGAGGAATGGATTCGCACGAGGCTGCCCGCATCCTGGCAAACATCGGATGTGTCGGCTCCCTTACAACAAGCCGCGGAAAAAATTGCGGCCTTTCTGGGATCAAAATTCACGGGGTTGTTGAAAAATCTGGTGAGCTTCTTCGTGGATTTGTTCATCATGATTTTTGCGCTGTTCTTCATGTTCCGGGATGGCGAAGCGATCGTGCATGCCGCGCGGCATCTTCTGCCGTTTGATGAAGACATCCAGACGGATATGGTGGAAGAGTCAAAGGAACTGATCTTCGCGAGCGTGGCGGTGGGCTTGCTTGTTGCGGTGATCCAGGGGGTGCTGGGAGGGGTGTCGTTTGCTCTTGCGGGCGTTTCGACGCCGATTTTCTGGGGTGTGCTGATCGCGTTTTTTTCACTGGTGCCGGTGGTGGGTTCGGCTTTGATTTGGGGACCCGCAGCGCTTTGGCTTGGGGTCACCGGGCACTGGGGAAAGGCATTGCTGGTATTGGCGATTTGCGGCGGTGTGTCCACAGTCGCGGACAATATCGTGCGTCCCATGCTGTTGCGAAACCGCACGCGGCTGAATGAGCTGCTGTTGTTTATTGGAGTGCTGGGAGGATTGGAGGCGTTTGGACTGCTGGGACTGGTGGCGGGGCCGACCATCGTGGCGGCGGCGATGGGCGTGTTCCGAGTGTACATGGAGCATCGCGACGAATTGGCGACGAAGAGCGGATGAGAGCCGGAAGAAGTCGCAGCTAGGCGGAGACAGAAATGTGCGGCGATGGAGGCCGTCCGGCCGCAACGCCAGTGAGGCTTTCAAGTTGGGAAACGGTGACTGGGAAACTACAGTCGCTACGGCAGGGGTGTGCTAGAGTACCCGGCTCGGATGAGTTCCAATAGCTTAAAGACCGCTGCAATTCCCGTGGAGCTGGCGCCGACGAAGCTGCGGTGGCGGTGCGAACTTCCGCGCATCCCGTTTGAAACGACGGCGCAGGCGGAATTGCGCGAAGGGTTCATCGGACAAGAGCGGGCGCTGCGGGCGCTGAAGATGGGCGTGGAGTTGTCGGCGCCGGGGTACAACGTATTTGTGTGCGGGCTGGCGGGAACGAGCCGCGGCGGCACGATCGCCAAAATGATTGAGGATTTACATCCGCCGACGAAGCCTTCCCTGGACCGTTGCTACGTCAACAATTTCAAGATTACCGACCGGCCAAGATTGCTTTCACTGCCGCGCGGACAAGCGAACGCGTTCAAGAAGGACATGCAGGCGGGAATTGATTTTCTGCGGCGGCGAATTCCTCAGGTATTTGAAGGCGAGCCATTCCAGAGACAAAAAGGGCGGATTGTTGAGCGGTTCACGGTGCGTGAAAAGGAGTTGATGGACGATTTCACGCGGCGGATTGCGCGGGAGCAGTTTGCGCTGGGGCACATGCAAGTTGGCGCGGTGGCGTTGCCGGAGATTTTTCCCGTGCTCGAAGGGCAGATGGTGCCAATCGAAGACATTTCGAAGATGGTGCACGAAGGGAAGCTCGAATCGCCGTTGGCGGAGGATATCGAAAGGAAGTACGAGCAGTTCCGGCAGGAATTTACGGTTGTTTACAGGAAGACGCTGACGTTATCGCGAGAGCTGGCGAGCGAGCTGAGTTATCTGGAACAAGAGGCGGCCTCGGTACTCGTGGATGGAGTGATTGAGGAGCTGAAGGAAAAATACCCGGGGGCGAATGTAGCGGAGTATCTCGAAGAGGTGCGGCATCACCTGTTGGATAATCTCGACCCTTTTAAGGAGCGCGAAGGCGAAGGGGAGACGGAAGCAGATACGCCGGATGGATTGCCGAAAATGCCCGGACCGGGCGGGCCGGAGCGCGACCCTTTCCGCTTGTATGGGGTAAACGTGATTTTGGCGCACAGCGACGAAGAGGAATCCCCGGTAATTTTCGAGACCACGCCTACGTACGCGAATTTGTTCGGCACGATTCAGCGGGCTTACGACACGCGGGGCGGGTGGACGAGCGACTTCATGGACTTGCGCGGCGGCTCCTTGCTGCGGGCTGACGGCGGATTCTTAATCATGTATTCGCTGGAAGCGCTGTCGGAGGTGGGTGTATGGCGGGCGCTGAAGAGGACGTTGAATCACAACCGGTTGGAGATTCAGCCGCTGGAGATGTTTTATCCGTTTGGCGGAAGCGCACTGAAGCCGGAAGCGGTGGAAATTAATGTAAAAGTGATTTTGATCGGGGATCGGCAGCTCTACGAAATGCTGTATGAGTACGAAGAAGATTTTCAGAAGATTTTCAAAGTGCGCGTGGAGTTTGACGAAGAGATGCCGATGAGCGACGGGGTGATCGCAGAGTACGCGGGGCGATTGCGCACGCTGTCTGAAAAAGAAGCGCTGTACCCGTTCGACCGCGGTGCGTTTGCGGCGATGCTGGAGTATGGAGTTCGCAAGGCGGGGCGGCGTAATAAGGTGACCGCGCGTTTTGTGGACATTGCGGACCTGGCACGCGAGGCGCACTACGCGGCCGCAGCGGCGGGGGAGACGGTAGTGCGCGCCGCGCACGTGCGGGACGCACTGGCTTCGAAGATGGAGCGGCACAACCTGATCGAAACACGCATTCGCGAGATGATCGAGGAAGGAACGCTGCTCGTGGACGTGACCGGGGAGCGCGTGGGGCAGGTGAACGGGCTGAGCGTGCTGGAAATTGGCGGATATTCGTTTGGGAAGCCGGTTCGGATTACAGCGTCGGCGGCGCTTGGAAAAACTGGAATCATCAACATCGAGCGCGAAGCAAATTTGAGCGGGCGTTTCCACGACAAAGGCGTGCACATCATTTCGGGATATTTGCGGAGCTTGTTTGCGCAGGACAAACCGCTGTCGCTGGCGGCGAGCATCTGCTTCGAGCAATCGTACTCGGGAGTGGATGGCGACAGCGCGAGCTCGACGGAAATTTATGCGCTGGCGTCGGCGCTTTCCGGAATTCCGCTGCGGCAGGATATTGCCGTGACGGGATCGGTGAACCAGCAGGGAGACATTCAAGCGATTGGCGGAATCAACGAAAAGATCGAGGGATTTTTTGACGTATGCCGGATTAAGGGATTGACGGGCACGCAAGGGGTGCTGATGCCGGACTCTAACGTCGAGGACCTGATGTTGCGGGAAGACGTGATGGATGCGGTGGCGGCGGGGAAATTTCATATCTGGCCAGTGAGAAGAGTCGAACAGGGCGTTGAGATTTTGACGAGGTCCGCGGCGGGCCAGCGCAATGAAGATGGCACATTTGAGGCGGGCACGATTTTTGGATTGATGAATGAGAAATTGACAGAGATGGCGAAGACGCTGAAGCAGTTCGACTAGGGGTTCCGCAGGATTTTAAAGCCGCAGACTGTTTCGCAAGTAAAGAAAACACCTACAAATTCATCTTCTATGGATGCTCCGGTGGAGGAGCGACGTAGGCTTGCCGATGGTCGACGCGATAGGCCGGCGCGAGCGAAGCATCCGCGGGGGCGCTCGAGGAACTCACGGCGAGAGATTCCGTGACGCGAACGTCGATCGCGTGAATTTTTCCGTCGTGCGAGGGAGGAGCGAAACCCAGATTGTATTCGTGGCGGACGAGTTGAGCGATCTGGGTGAAAACCTGAGCAAAATCCTTGTTCGTTTCGGGAAAATAGGCGCGGCCGCCGTTGGCTTGCGCGATGGCCTTTAGCTCTTCATCGGCCTGGGCGAAAGCTTGGTTGACGGATTGGGTTCTGTCCGGAACAGGCGGGGCTTTCTTGGAGCGTTTTTTTTCGGGAGATTCGGCAACGCGAAGTTCGCCACCTAGCGAAACGGCCAAGACACGCACGTCCGTAGATTTCAATCGGACCAAAAGATTTTGCACGGCAGCCGGCGGAGAAGTATCGATGCCTGTGGAGAGCAGGACGAGCGATTTTTTCCCTGGAACGCGCGCAAGCCAGTCTAGAGCGGTGGTGAGGCTGGAGGCGAGATTTAACTGTCCGAAACCGAGATTGAAGCGCAGCTGGTCCAGGGCGCTCGCAGCGACGGGTTTGTCTGGCGTGAAATTAAGGATAGGCTCGGCGGTTTCATTGTAGCGAGCGATGGCAACACGATCGCTCGGTGAGAGGCCATCAAGCAGTGCGTGGATTGCTTGAAGATGGCCCCCTTGAAGAAGATAGACAGCGGGCCCGGCTTCGATGAGAAGGAGGACCTGAGCTGGCTCGTCGACGGTCAGAAAATCGGTGATGGGTTGCTCGACGCCATCGTCGAAGACGTGGAAATTTTCCCGGCGAAAACCTCCTACGAATTGGCCATGGGAGTCCGTGACGAGGACGCCGACGTTGACGCGATCTACGCTGATGCGAATGTCAGGAAGCGGTTGTGCAGGCTGCTGAGGAAGAGCGGGAGACGCAAGGACGAGGGCGCAAGCGGTGAAAAAGATCGAACGTTGTCGATGGGAAAGAAACATGGGTGAATCCGCATGGTAGTCCGGCCTCGGAAAAGACAAAAGCCCCGCTCAGCGTGGTGTTTCCAGAACGCAGAACAGGGCCGGCGAGTATTAACTGAAATGGGCCGAAAGACTGGCTAAAGTAGCTAAGGCTTGGTCGGCGCAGCTGCTGGAGCCGCCGCAGCAGGAGCGGCGCTCGGGCCCGCGTCCTTCGGAGTGGACAGGTATCCGGTGGCCTGATTCTTGGTGACATCGAAAACCACGATTTCGTAAGGAGCCATGCGGGATGCTCCTTTGACGTAGAACTGGACGGGCTCGCCAGCGGTTTTGTCCTTTTTTTCGATGCTGCGGTCGTCTACCAGAACGGTCACGGTGTATTTGGACTTCTTCGGGTCCGTCTTGGTGAGAGTGAGCTGGATCGGCCCAACTTTTTGGCCGTGCTTCGATTTCGTCAGGCTGAATTCGTAATAGTTGCGGTCGCCGCGGCGCCTCAACTCTTCGAGGTCGTCGTGGTTGCGAGCGATGAGGCCGCTCATGACGCCCTCGTCACCAGTGACGCGCTCGAGTTTGCCCTTGGTGACTTCGAGATCGCTCTTGGTGGCTTCGAGGTCTTTTTTCGCGCCGCCGACTTCCGTGGCAACCGCGCCAATTTGTTCCTGGCTTTCCTTTTTCACCTGGGACAATTGCGCGGTGAGCTTCTGGTCCGAATCAACCTGCTCTTTGCGGATGGCTTCGGCGCGGCTCCTGGCCTGAGCCAGCTCGGCGACGGTCATGCCCATTTTTTGTTCCGTCACTTCGATGTGGCCCTTCAAATCGGCGAGACGCGAATTGGCTTGCTCGAGCTGCGCGGTGAGGACTTTGTTGTTGTCCTGCTCTTTGGCAAGGCTTTGCTCGAGCCGCGAAATCCCGGAGTAACCCACATAGCCGAGGGCCGCTACGGCCACAAATAGCACGACGAAAAGCACTGGAATCCAGCGCGGTGTTCCCGTGGATTCGTAACGATAAGACTCTTCTGGACTCGGCACATTTGGAGAAATGCTCATTCCCCCTCCTCAGTCACGGCTCCGGCCTGGGTACCGGATGCCATTGAAATTATGTACCGCAACCTCCGCCGTGTCTATGGCGTGGTCAGCGGGTGGACGTTCGCCGTGCGCGGGCTTTCCCGCCGGTCTTGCGGCCCGAAGGAAGCTGCGGCCAGCGAGCGAGGATGGAAGTGGTCAGACCGCCGCGGGGCGTAAACTCGCCGCGGACCACACACCACTCCGGACGAACAGCCTCGACGATGTCATGAAGAATCTTGTTCACGGCGTTTTCGTAGAAGATGCCAAGATCGCGGTACGCGAGCAGGTACATCTTGAGCGCTTTCAGCTCGAGGCAGTCTTTGCGCGGCATATATTGGATGGTGATGGTGCCGTAGTCTGGCAGGCCGGTTTTTGGACAGACGGAAGTGTATTCGGGAAAACGCGTAGTGATCACATAACCCGGAAACTGGTTGGGCCAGGTATCCAGTTTCGGCAAATTGGTTTGAATCCCCGCGCGCGCGTGGTCCGATGTATAGTCCGCCATGATGGCTCCCATTCTAGGTTGACTTCGAAGTGACTACCTATTGCTCAAACATGGGTCTTCCCCTATGCTCTGCACAGGGGACCCTCGGAATCTTTCGATGAACTGCCCAGCGTGTCAAGCGGCTGACTGCCGGCGATCGAGGCGGCGGTCTGCCTACGATTACTTGTTCAGCGCCGTCGGTGTCGTCCCGTGGCGTTGCAACGTTTGTGAGACGCGCTTTCACGCGCGAATCATTTCACTCCGACATCTTGCTTATGCGCGCTGTGGGATTTGCGGCAACCTCGAGCTGCAGCGGATCTCCCCCGACAAAGTCCTAGGGGTAACCTCGCTGCTGGGACGCATGCTGGGGCTGCCAGCGGTGAGATGCTCCCCGTGCCGGCATAAATTTTTTTCGCTGCGGCCGCTGTTACCCGCGGAACAGATGGAACGAATTTCACCGGGAGACAGCGCCGCGAAATACTAAATTCGTACCCATCCGGTCCCACTCCACGTTTGCCTGGCTCCGCTCTGCTCTAGCGGAACGCAATGACGATTGCTTGCTCGTGCCTGTGGACCATGCGAAAATGACACGACTACTTGTGGCGTGCCAAGCCCATCCGACTTCACCCACATTTCTCTGGCGCTATCGTCTAGGGGTCTAGGACATCGCCCTCTCAAGGCGGAAACACGGGTTCGAATCCCGTTAGCGCTACCAAATCATTTCCCCCGGCTGAATTCGCGCGATTACCACGCGCCTGCTTTCCCCGCGAACGACTTTTACTGAGAAAGTAGTTTTAATTCCTTTGTTTTGTGCCGGCCATTCGTCGCTACTCTCCTGGTTCGTTGTGGTTCAAAGAACGATGCTTCATTCATATCTCAGAGCGATTATTGGATCGATGCGCATAGCGCGCCGAGCAGGAACGTAGGAAGCGAGCAAGGCGACGAGCACGAGCAGGACGGCGACTCCCGCGAACGTTTCGAAGTCGGATGCGCTGACACCGTAGAGCAGGCTTGACATCAGTCGGGCTAGACCGAAGGCGGCCCCGATACCGATGGCGATCCCAATGGCAGCGAGTTTCAGGCCTTGGCCTACGACTAGACGGAAGACGTCGCGCCGAGGAGCACCGAGCGCCATGCGAATGCCAATCTCGTGGGTGCGCTGCGCCACGGAATACGAAATCACGCCGTAGATTCCGATGGCTCCGAGAAGCAGCGCCAAGCCGCTGAACAAGCCGAGCAAGACCAGCGTCATGCGGCGCGGCGCCACCGAGTCGCTTACCAATTGCTGCATAGTGGCGACCGCGAATACGGGCTGGTCTTTGTCAATCGCATGCACGGAATCGCGAATCCCTGAAGTGAGCGCGGCGGGATCGCTCGCCGATTTAACCAGCAAATTCATTCCGTTACTGGGATTCTGCCGGTACGGGATGTACACTTCGAGGCGCGCGGGATTCGCCAGGCCATACAACTTCGTGTCGCCCACTACTCCGAGAATCGTGTACCACTTGGGTGGATTTGCCGTGGAAGGGTGGCCAAACATAAAGCGCTTGCCGACAGGATCTTCGTTCGGGAAAAAGCGCCGCGCAATCGTGGCATTGATCATCCCCGCGAGCGGCGCGTTTTCGTTGTCCTGATCGGTGAAGGCGCGACCGCGCAAGAGGGGAATTCCGAGGGTCGACAAGTATCCCGGACTCACAATATGGACATCCGGATGCGGATAATCTCCTGGGGCAAGTGCCGCCATTCCTTCGAGCGTTACGTCGCTGCGGCTGTGATCACCCGTGAGTGGGATGACCGTTCCCACGGCGGCGCTCTCAACGCCCGGCAGCGCGCGCACGCGATCGAGCACCTGTTGCCAGAAATTCAGCACAGCGGGATCTTTTGCGTACTGTTCGGTACGCAGGTCCATCGCCATCGTCAAGACGCGGTCGGGCCGGAAACCCGGATCAACTTCCATCAGCCGGTAGAGGCTTTTGATCATCAATCCCGCGCCCACCAGAAGAATGAGCGCGAGAGAAATTTCGGCAGTCGCCAGCGCACCGCGCAGCCGGTTTTGTGCCGCGCCGCCGCTCGTCGTTCGTCCACCTTCCTTCAGTTCGGATTGCACGTCCTGTCGGGTCGAATGCATGGCTGGAGCTAGACCGAAAAGGAAGGCAGCCAGCACCACTACGCCCGCCACGAAGAACAACACCGTACGGTTCAAATCCACGGTGGCGCCGGACAGCATATTCTCCGGAATGAGTTGCGCCAGCGCCCGGTTTCCAGCAACCGCCAGCCCCACGCCCAGAACGCCTCCCAGCAGCGAAAGGACAAAGCTTTCCGTCAGCAGTTGGCGGACGATGCGGTCCCTGCTGGCGCCAAGGGCCATGCGCAGCGCCACTTCCTTGCTGCGGCTTGCGCCACGAACAAGAAACAGGTTGGCGACATTCGCGCACGCGATGAGAAGCACGAACAGGACCGCGCCAAAGAGCACCAGAATTGCCGTTCTCATGTCTCCCACGAACACGTCGCGAATGGGCTGGAGCGCCACGCCAAACTTGTCGTTGCTGCCCGGATATTCTTTCGCCATTCGCGCCGCGATGCCCGACATTTCCGAACGCGCTTGCCCGACAGTAACGCCAGGGGCAAGTCTGCCGATCACCACCATGTCGCCGCGCTCGCCACGCTCCGTGACCCCCTCGGAGTGGGTTGTCGCCCAGACACCGATTGGCAATAGCACATCCGTCTTGTCCGGTGCGCGGAAATTCTCCGGCAGGACGCCGACGATCGTATATCCACGGCCATCGAGCGTAATCATTCTGCCGACCGCGTTCGGATCGCCTCCAAAATGCGCCTGCCAAAGCGAATAGCTGAGTAGAGCAATGGGGGCGGTTCCCACTTTTTCTTCCGAAGCATCAAAATCCCGTCCAAGGAGAGGATGGACACCCAACATGGAAAGAAAATTCGGCGAAACCGCGTAGCCGCTGATATTTTCCGGTTGTGCGACGCCCGCAAGATTGAAACCGACGCCGCAAACGGCAGCCATTTGGGGGAATGCGTGGCTCTGTTCGCGCCAATCGAGAAAGTTGGGGTAGGACACGCTCACCATCCCGACCTTTGGCGTGGTTTCATTCAGAACGATGAGGCTGGACGGGTCTTTATAGGGAAGCGGCCGAAGGAGAACGGCGTAGACCAGCGAAAAGACGGCCGTGTTCGCGCCGATGCCGAGCGCCAGAGTGAGCATGGCAACTGCGGTGAAGCCTGGATTCTTGCGAAGCATGCGCATCCCAAAGCGCACATCGGAAAGCAGCTGCTCGGCCCACACAAAGCTCCAAACTTCCCTCGTCTCTTCCTTAACCCGCGGCACGTTTCCGAACTTACGCCTGGCCGCGTAGTGCGCTTCCTCGAGCGACATGCCACGCTCGATGTTGTCTTGCGTCTCCCGCTCGATGTGCTCGCGAATCTCCGCGTCGAGTTCTTCCATCATGCGCTTGCGTCGCCACATCATTCGACCTCCTGCCCGCTAGCCCCTTCGTGTCCCGCGGAATCGTCTATCACTCATGCCGCAGCGCAACCATCGGGTCAACGCGCATGGCGCGCCGCGCCGGAATGAAGCATGCAGCGAACGCCACAAGAATCAGCAGCAGCGCGACGGCAATCATCGTCAGCGGATCGTTGGCGTGGACGTCATAGAGCATCGAGCTCAAGTAGCGCATGACACCAAGCGCCACACCAGTGCCAGCGACCGCACCCACGACCGCAAGCGCAATTCCCTGATGGAGAACGAGGCGCAAGACATCCCTCGCCCGTCCGCCAAGCGCCATGCGGATGCCAATTTCCCTCGTGCGCCGCGCGACTTCGTAGGAAAGCAAACCGTACAGTCCGATGCACGCCAGGACGAGCGCCAGCAAACCAAAAAAACTCGCCAGTCGTGCAACCAGCCGCTCCTGGAATAGCAACCGGTCAATCTGCTCAGATTCGGTCGCCACATTGAATAGAGGCAAGTTCGTGTTTACTTGCGCTACTACTTCGCGGATGGCCGGAAGAATGGCCTGTGGATCGGCCGCCGTGCGCAGCTCGAAGGTTGCTCCTCCCATGTGCTGCGGAGCGTACATCATCGCGTGAATCTCCCGCCGCAAGCTGTTGTATTTCGCGTCGCGCACCACACCAACAATCTCGTAGCCCGGATTTCCCGGCCCGTTCGCGTCAGGCCCCGCTTCGCCGAACTGCTTTCCGATCGGATTCTCCTTGCCCAGATATTTCTCGACGAATGCCTGATTTACAATTACTGGAGTCGGCGCCGAACTTGGCTTGTCTCCTCCGTTTGAAGCGGCCACCTCAAAATCGGAAGCGTTGAAGCTGCGCCCCATGAGAAACGGAATGTGCAGCGTCTCGAAAAAGTTTGGCCCGACGCCAAGATCGTCCGCTTCGGAATCCTGGTCTTGCGGCGTTCCCGGCCAGTGAAAGCTGGTGACCATCAGCCCGTTGCTCAATAGCGGCATCATCGAGTAGCTCGCCGACTTCACTCCCGGCGTTTCCGCAAGGCGACCCTGCAAGTCGCGATAGAAGCTGTCCACCTGTGCGCCGTTATAGCCGATCAGCGTCGGGTCGATTCCGAAAATCAGAATGTTGTGCGAATCAAATCCCACGTCGACGTTGCGCAGGTTCTGCAGCGTGCGCACCAGCAATCCCGCGCCTACGAGCACCACCATGGCGAGCGCTACTTGCGCGACTACTAGCGCGTTACTGGTGCTGACCCATTTTCCTGCGCCGCGCGCCCATCCCGCCGAGATGCCCTCGCCTTCCTTGAGCGTCGGCGTCAAATCGACGCGCGCGCTGCGAAACGCCGGCGCCATGCCGAACAGAATTCCGGTGATCAGCGAAATTGCGATGGTAAATCCCAGCACGCGGAAGTCTATGTCCATCGCGAATCCCAGGGGACGCGGCTGGTTACTCGATACAAAGGAAAGAATCGCGTGAGCACCCCAATACGCCAGCAGAATGCCAAGAGATCCGCCGAGAGCAGACAGCATCACGCTTTCCGTCAAGAGTTGGCGCACAACCCGCGCGCGGCCCGCACCAAGCGCCAGCCGTACAGCCATTTCTTTTTGCCGCGCGGCGGAACGAGCGAGCATCAGCCCCGCGACATTCGCGCACGCAATCAATAAAATGATCCCCACCGCGAGCATCAGCACGTACAAAGGATCGGAGTACCGCGTGCGGCTACCGCTCAAGCCACTTTGCGCGGGCACAAGCGAAATCTCCGGATTGTCTTCGGCGGTGGATAATGTCCTTGGCCCCTTCTCCATTTGAGATCCCTGCGGGCTGCCGGGAGGCGTTGCTCCTTGGGGCGCGGGCATAATAGTCGGCTTGTTTCCCGCGGATTGCGGCATCGGTCCGCCGGTCGCTCCCTGCTGCTCTCGCCCCGGGCTCTTGCCCGGCCCGAATCGCATCGGCGCTGGTGAGACGGTCGGCGCAGCACCGCCTGGAGGCATTGGCGCCCCGCCGAAAACCATTTCCTGCCGAGCTCCGCCGCCTGCCGGTCCACCGCCACGCGGCGGTCCTCCCATCGGCTCGCCTCCATGAAACAGCGGCACGGATCCATGCAGCATCTCGTTGCGGAAGAGGCCGCTTATCACCGCTTGCGCTTGTGGGGCCGGAATACCGGGCTTGACCCGGCCAATGATCGTCAGCCACCAGTACGATACATCGGCCTGGCGGTCGTTCCAACGGAAGGGACCGCTGGTGTTAAGCCGTTGACCGTCGGCGAGCGGCAGCCAAACGTCGTAATCGCTGCCCGGGGAAATTCCCGTGAACCGCTGTTCCGTCACCCCGATAATCGTGAACGCCACGCTATTCAATTCGATCGTTCGGCCGATTACGTCGCGTGAGCCGCCGAATGCGCTCTGCCAATAACCAAAGTTCAATACGGTGACAGCCGCCGCGGCCGGCGTGTCATCGTTTGCGTCGATCAGCCGCCCAAGCGCGGCTTTAAGTCCCATCGTGCGGAAGAAGTCCCCCGAAACTAGTTGGCCGTTGATAATGGTCGCGGGCCCGTTCCCCGACAAATTCAACCGGCCTGCATTCGCAAACGCCGCCGTCCCCGAAAACACGTCCGCTTGCGCAACTTTTCGGAAAATGGGCTCGGAAAATGAGCAGCCGGAGGGATTTGAGGCGCCGAAGCGCAAATCGCTTGCGCAATCGCCTGCCGACTGGTAGCCATGAATGATAGGGGGCTTCCGCGCGCTCCACTTCAGCAGCACCAGCTGTGAGGGCTTCTCGACAGGCAATGACCGCAACAGTACTGCGTCAATTAAGCTGAAAATAGCCGTGTTTGCTCCAATGCCCAGCGCCAGCGTGAGAATGGCCACGACTGCAAACCCTGGGGATTTCACCAGCATGCGCAGCCCATAGCGAATGTCCTGCCAGAGCTGTTCCAGCCACAGGAAACTCCACACCTCCCGCGTTTCTTCCTTAACCCTCGTCACGTTCCCGAATTTCCTCATCGCCGCGTAACGCGCTTCCTCCGGCGACATGCCGCGTTCGATGTTGTCCTGCGTCTCCCTCGCGATGTGTTCGCGGATGTCCGCATCAAGCTCCTCCATCATGCGTTTATCGCGCCTCATGATTCGCCCTCCTGCTCTGTTGGCCGCAAAATCCGTGCAATCGCCCCCGCCAGTTTGTCCCACTTGTGCGTCTCAAGCGCGAGTTGCCGCCTTCCCTTTGGCGTCAACCCGTAGAATTTGGCCCGGCGATTGTTCTCTGAAGTGCCTTCTTCGGCAGATATCCATCCCCGTTTCATGAGACGGTGCAGCGCCGGATAAAGTGAGCCTTGCTCGACTTGCAACACATCCTCGGAATTGAATTCGATGGCCTTCGCGATGGCGTGGCCATGCGCCGGGCCGCGCAGCAATGTGCGCAGAATCAGAAGATCCAGTGTTCCTTGCAGCAGTTCAATGCGTTCGCGTTGCTCTTTAGTAGACATTCTAGGTGACGATACGGCGCTTCCAGTAGGATGTCAAGGGGAGTACCCCCATGCCGGTGCGCGGGTTGGGATGGTGTGCTAGAGGCCGGCTATGGGGGCGGGCATGAAAGAGAGGATGAATACGATTAGCGTGAGCAAGGCAGCGAGGCGGCGATGGGGGTCGAGTGGTTGAGGATCGTAAATGGGGGCAATGCGGAGAAAGCTGAGCCCAAAGAGAAGAGCGGCCCAGACGTACCAGCCATACCAATAGAAGTAGCCGAGGGGAATGAGGGCGAGGGGAAGAAAGAGGGTGGAAAAGCGATGAAGACGAGCGTTGACGGAGCGGAGGATATGGCCGCCATCAAGCTGTGCTGCGGGGAGGAGATTTAGAGAAGTAGCGAAAAGTCCGACCCAGGCGGCGCGGCCGACGGGAGGAAGAAGCAGGATGTGAGGATTGACGCCCGGATGAAAGAGTGCGTCGAGAAGACGGAGAAGAAGCGGGGTGCCGAATAGGACGCTGTTCTGGGAAGGGTCGGGCTGAACGATAGCGGGAACGATGTGGGAGTGCAGCACACCATAGAAGAGGGCCGGAACTGCAAAAGCAAATCCGACGAGCGGGCCGGACGAGCCGACATCGAAGAGGGAGCGGGTGGTGCGAATGGGAGAACGGATCATGATGAAGGCGCCAAAGGTGCCGATGAGAGAAGGAAAGGGAATGAAGAAGGGGTAGCTGGAGTGAATGTGATGATGGCGGCAGGCGAAGAAGTGGCCTAATTCGTGAGCGAGAAGGATGGTCAGGAGAGTGAGGGCGAAAGGCATGCCGGCGAGAAGAGCGGCGGGATTCTTGTAGAAAAGAGCGAAGGCGGCGACGAATTCGTCGAGAGAAGCGGCTTGATTGTGGGCGTAGGCGATGGCGAATTGAGTACCGGCAGCGAGGCAAGTGCAAAGGGTGAGGAGAAAGAGGGCGACGGCGAGGATGAAGGATTTGAGGGAAGGGCGGGGAAGAATCGGAATGTAGGATTCGGCGATGGGAGGGAGAGTGCGCCAATCAACGGGGGCGGAAAGCGTGTCTGTACTGGAATTTGACGGTGGCGTGGTCACTGGGAGTTTGGAAAGTTAATGGGATTCACAGATATAAGTACAGCATAGGTCGAGGAGTTTGCGCCAGCGAGTCAAAAAAATGATGGAGAGGCGTTTTGAAAAACAGTCCAGCTCGACAACGGGCCTTTTGGAGGCTCAAAAACACTTGATGTCCGGTAACCGCAGCTACCGAGATTCACGGATCTTGAACAACCCCGTCAAGCGCTGATAGAGGCCCTCAATGGCACGATAAAGATCCGCAGCCCCGGTTGTTCCGTCGGTTACTTCATGGGAGTCCAAATCCGAGGCCAGCGCCTTGCTGAGCTGGGTGGCGCGGCGGACGCGCTCCTCGGTGAGCAAGGAGCGCACCGTGGCGGTATCCCGTTGTTGGGCCTGGCGCTCCTGCAATTCCTGAAGAGCCCAGGCGGTCTTGCGTACGTAATCGACGGCGTCGCGAAACTCACGAAGCACCCGAGCATCCATTCCACCTGACCTGATGTCTTTCTCCAGTTTCAGCAGATCGTCAGTCGCCATCTTCAACCGGAACGTCACCCCCCAAAATGTTCCGCTGGGAGTAAGAAGCTCGACGGCCACTCCCAACACTTCGCTCTTCAACGAGGTACGCAGGGATACCACTCGCGCAGAGGCTGTCTTAGTAGAGATAAGGCTTGTCAGCTCGACAACGCTGCCCATGGACGGGCGGCCTCTCATGCCAATCAGCGCACCGTGCATGTTCACTACTTTGGCTTCAGCAAACTCGATGACGCTTGCGCCGCTAGGCTCTAACCACTTCACCTTTACGGGGACCACTATAGGGTAACGGTCACTCCTCCTATTTTTCCCCTTTGAGGCTGGCAGCTCCGCGGCCGACTTGTCCTTTGTCAAGAGCCACCTCCGATCTGCTTCCTCAGCATCGGCACGATCTCCTTCTGAAGTGTGACCGAAAATTCCTTCGCAAGATTTGGATTTAGCCGCAGGGTGATAGGATGTGTAAATATGCGCGATCACATAATGAACGCCTCTCGGATGCAGTTCGAGCCCATATCTTGATGCAACGTGAAAATTGGCTTAATCGTGCAACACCACACTCAAGAGAGAAGTATTGATCTGAAATCCATTATTGTTGTATTGAATGAAGCCCAGTTTCCTGAATTTGTTCATGAAAAAGTTGACGCGAGAGCGCGTTGTGCCGATCATCTCCGCCAGCGTTTCTTGCGATATCTTGGGGAGAACTCCGTGGGGTTGGTCTTCTTTGCCATAACGTGCAAGCAATAGAAGAGTGCGGGCGAGCCGCTTCTCGCTCGAATTGAAGAGCTGATCGATCAAGTCCTCCTCGATTCGAATGTTCCGCGCCAGCATGAATGTGATGAACCGGTCGGAGAGAGCGTGTTCCTTGTGGAGCACCTTGAACATCTCACTCTGCTCAATAACAAGCACCGTGCTCGACGTAATCGCCGTAGCCGTTCCCATACGAACGGACTGACCTGCCAGACATCCTTCTCCAAAGAAATCGCCCGGTCCAAGGATCGCCACGACTGCTTCTTTGCCGGCCTCATTAACGACGGTGAGTTTCACACCGCCGCTTTGTAAATACATTACGCTCGTGGCGGCATCACCTTGAACATAGACAGACTCTGCGCTTTTGAGCTCTTTGACTTTTCTCGACACTCCCGCCGAATCGAGAAAGGCTTGGGCGTCGAAAACGGGCACTTTTACATTTTTGACTTTTTTGGCCATCGCAGCCAGGTGAGACCTCAAACCTAATCCTATCGCGAACGAGGATTACTGTCTGTGGGGTATACAACTGTTCGAACGTGTTGCGGGGACAGGTGCCGTCTTCTAAGGTCACCTGCAAACCGCCGCGCAGACCGCGAAGAAACTGCAGAACGGTTTGCGCCTTCGTCTCCAGAATGGACTCCATCATCAGCTTCCCGATGGAGTCCAATACCGTCGCAGAGATCGTCGCCTGGTGAACATCCAGCGCAATATGCTTAGCGCCATTCATGAGGGTATCCCTTGTAGGTGATGATGCGAACGATCAAAACCTACCCCAAAGGGGCGCCCTTTTATAATGCGTTAACCAGGCATCAGTGGCTTGCCCTAGACTAAAGGCCACTCGCCGCCCACCGTCTGATCGGTGGTGACTCAATTTGGCGAAACACGGTGGTGTTCGATTTCCTGAAACAAACGACTGATTTTGCTAAGGAGCACCCGCCTGCGCTCAAGGTTTTTCATTGCCTTGAGCCTCCCAAGCGTTTTCTCAAGCTCCCGGAGTAGCTCGACTAGTTCTTTTAATTCTTTCTCAGCCATACAGAAAAAATTACGTTAATTCGCTAAACTGTGCATTTCTTAGAAAGTTCGCCCTTGAAGTGGCCTTCAACATCCTCTCGGCTCAGCGGGTTCCTTGCTTTGGTCAACACGACAGAATAGACGACTGCATTGCCTGCAAGCTGCGCGGTGATAAATGCTCCGTCTTCCGCCAGTTCTTGGTAAATGAATTTCACTTTTCTGCCGTCTTCAAGTGTTTTAATCCACTCTTCATCTGGCATTTTCGTATCTCCGCAGGAGAGATCAGTGTGTCTGTGTTGCGAGTATACGCTGTTGGGTGCGAGAAATCGCGGATCGGGAATGGATAGTCGGGCAATCGGAATTTGGCACCCTCTTCTCCAGCGAATGTTTTTTTGAGGAACTTCTGAGAAGCGGCAAACAGCTTTAGGCGCGGCCCGAATGTCGCTCTCGGCCAAAGAGCCCTCTGCATTCCTTTTCCAACGCCTTGCCATTGGCAACTTTGTTGAAATCAACGCCGAGCTTCTTTGCGGCCTGTTCAAACGATAGTTTCGGGTAAGCGAAACCCGCGTCCGAGAAATTAATGAACATCTCGATCTGTCCGAAATCGAGGCTGGTGGGTTTTGCTTTCATCGTGGCAGCCATTTGTTGAGCCTAAACTCGGCCAGCTACCCAAGGTCTTGCCAGTGTTTGTCGTCAAAGCTGAGCATCACGCGGAGTTGAATTTAGCACGTTTTGGCGATAAGGGCCATCCATGAGAAGGCCGGTCAGTGCTCAAACGCACGACTATACAGATAAACTTTCCGACATGGTTTTTTAACAGGAGCTCGAAAGTGACAGTTGGGAGGCTTAGCCCCGAAGAGAGACCACACTGGTAAGGAATTGCATGCGGCTGATGATGGTTGGATTACAACCGGAGAGCCCAGGCCCCTAGGACTTCTTGGTGTCTTCGATCCCTTGGAGTTCTTTGCCGGGCTTGAAGCGAACGGCTTTGCCAGGGGGGATGTTGACTTCTTCGCCGGTGCGAGGATTGCGGCCGATACCGGTCTTGCGAGGCTTGACGCTGAAGACGCCGAAGCGCCGGAGCTCGATACGCTGGCCGCGGCCGAGAGCTTGCTTGAGAGATTCGAAAATCGTTTCGACAGCCTGCTCGGCTTTAGTGCGGCTGATGAGAGTCTTGGCGACAACCGCATTCACGATGTCCAGCTTGATCACAAGCGCCTCCTGCTTAAGTGGCAAATGCTAGAGGGTGAGGCGCAGGTTGTCAAGACGAGATGGGTAAACTACACTGATGCGCTTTCGCGGAGCTAGCAGTTTACAGCTGACAGTTGACAGACTCAGAGACGAGCGAAGGGGATGTGGCGGAGGGAAAAGGTTCAAGAGTTCAGAGTTCAATAGTTAAAGGAAGATGAGTTAATTAGGGAGTTCGGGAGTCGACAGTTCGAAGTTCGAATTAAAATTCAAAGGGTGAAGTGAGGAGGAATGGATGTCCGTTAAGCCAGACCGGTGGATCCGCAAGATGGCGCTGGAGCACAAGATGATCGAGCCGTTCACCGACCGGCAGGTGCGCGAAGGGGTGATCAGCTACGGCGTTTCGTCGTATGGCTACGACATCCGGGTGGCGGATGAATTTCAGATTTTTACGAATGTGAATTCGACGATCGTGGATCCGAAGCATTTCGATCCGAGGTCGCTGGTGCCGTTCAAGGGCGACGCGTGTTTGATTCCTCCTAATTCGTTTGCGCTGGCAAGGTCGGTGGAATATTTCCGGATACCGAGGAATGTTTTGACGATTTGTTTGGGGAAGTCGACGTATGCGCGGTGCGGGATTATTGTGAACGTGACGCCGTTCGAACCGGAATGGGAAGGATTCGTGACGCTGGAGATCAGCAACACGACGCCACTACCGGCGAAGATTTATGCGAATGAGGGACTGTGCCAGGTGCTGTTCTTCGAGTCGGATGAGGATTGCGAAGTGAGTTATAAAGACAAGAAAGGGAAGTATCAGGCGCAAGGCGGGATTGTTTTGCCGCGGTTGTAACGCGAGAAGTACGGCCCAACGAGGCGAGCGAGAGCAGCGGCTTGAAGATGCGAGAAGTGAGGTCCGCCGCGGAAGGCGGGCCCTAGGAAGAGATGTGGGTTAGCTTGACGCCGGCCATGGGATAGCCGCGCTCGCGCCAGGCGTCCAGGCCGCCTTCGAGAGGGCGAATGCGGGTGATGCCCCGTCTTCTGAGGAGGAGCGCCACACGGGCGCTCGTGGCTTCGTTTGGTCAAGTGCAGTAGAGGATGATTTCGCGATCCTGGGGTAATAAGCCATCTTTCTCTTCGAGTTCCTTTGCATCCACGCGGAAAGCGCCGGGAATAGTTTCGGGGTCAGCTTCAAAATCCAGAGAATGACGAAGATCGACGATGACCAGATCCTCGCCGGCGTCGAGCTTGTGCTTCAATTCCTCAACGGTGATGCGAGCGATGCGCAGTTCGCGCAAGAAGCGTTTGCGGGCGAAGAATTTGTAAGCGAGATAGGATGCGAGCGCGCCGAGGAGAATAACGCCAAGCCAGCCGCCCAGTGACGCGGCGTGTTCGGCGATCTCCTCAATCTGCCCGCTGAAGACATAACCCAAGCCGAGGAAAGTGGCAGCCCAGAGCGACGCACCCAGCGCATCGAAAAGCAGAAAACGCCTGGGGCGCATGTGAAAGATTCCCGCGAGCGGCGGCGCGACAGTTCCGAGCCCGGGAAGAAACTTGGCGATAACGAGAGAGTGGGCTCCTTGCCTGGAGAAGATACCTTCGGTGCGGCGGACGCAGGAGTCTGGCTCGATGGTAATTTTGCAGAGGAATTGAAGAACCTTGATGCCTCGGTGCCAGCCGAGCTGATACCAGACGGAATCGGCGGAAACAGCTGCAAATGCAACGATAAAGAACGAAGCAAAGAGATTCAGCTGATGGGAGCCCGCGAGCGCGCCTGCGGCGAGCAGGAGAGGAAGCGAAGGAATGGGTACTCCGGCCTGTTCGACGAAGACCCAAGCGAGCAAAACGATATAGCCATGATGCAGGAGGAATTCGATGACGCGATGCATTGGCCTAGGCTGGGTCCTCTATGATTGATGTACGCAGCTATCGAGAGACGATAGGAGAAGTATGCCCCCAGCGGCCGGACATGACAAATTCGGTTAGCGGCTTGCGTGATCGTGGAGCGACTTCGCGGTCGCGGAGTTTTTCCGGCAGAGAATCCGGATGCCCGGGATAACCAATGGCGATGGCGGCGATGGTTTCCCAATCGTCTGGAATTTCGAAGACTTGTTTGGCCTTGGCCGGATCGAAGCCGGCCATTTGATGGACCGCAAGGCCTCGGGCAGTGGCTTCCATGCTAAGGAGAGCAGTGGCAGCACCAGTGTCATAGAAGGCGTTGCGATTTGGATTGCCGTAGGCGTGAAACTTCAGCGCCGAAACAGCAAGGACGAGGACCGAAGCAGCTTTGGCCCAGCCGGCGTTGAAGTCGACCAAGACGCTTAGCGTTTTCGCGAAGTTTTCGGAGTCGTCCTTCGTGGCCACGAGGTAGGCCCAGGGCTGTTCATTGCTGCTGGACGGCGCCCACCGGGCGGCCTCGAAAAGGCTTGCGAGGACAGCAGGTTCAACGGGCTTGTCGACAAAAGCTCGAGGGCTCCAGCGATCCCGAATGAGATCGTGAACCGGGAAGTCATGCGCTGCGGGTTTTTGCATTTCTATTTTCCCCTGTTCGAAATCAGCGATTAGATGAACGAAAATACTCGAGAGATACGCGCGTATCCGGGACAGCCTGCCTCCTGAATTTTCGAGCCCCGAGTGGAGCAAAGTTTAAGGATCAGCTTTGCTCCCCAAAACGGTGAAACCTATGTCAGCAGGGACAGAGGAACTCGCTGGGGTGAGCGCGCATGCCGCTCTAGTCCCGGCGAATTACTTGGCAAGCTTATAAAACATTTCGGCGTCGATGGTGATGGAGATTTCATCGCCGATCATGGCTGGACCGTAGCTGGTACCAACGCCAAAGTCCTTGCGAAGGATTTTGGTGCTGGCGTTGAGGCCCATGCGTTGATTTCCCCAGGGGTCCTTGATGGGGCTTGTGGGACCGTCGACATCGAGGGTGGCTTCCTTGGTGATGCCGTGGATGGTGAGATTACCAACGACTTTGAGCTTGCCGGGAGCGACCTGTTCAATCTTGGTGGACTTAAAAGTCATGGTTGGATAATGCTCGACGTCGAAAAAGTGGTCGCTGCGGAGGTCTTTATCGCGGGCCTCTACGCGAGTATCAACGGAATTGACATCGATGGTAACGTCCACGGAAGATTTTGTGATGTCCGCGTTGTCGAACTGAACAGTGCCTTTCACGCTGGTAAAAGCGCCGCGGACAGTAGAGATGGAGAGGTGCTTGACGGCGAATTGCGCCGAAGAATGCGCCGGGTCGATTTGCCATTCGGATGTGGCGGCTGCGACAGGCAGAGACAGAACGGCTGCGAGTCCGGCTGTGATTGCGATGCGGGAGAAGACTTGGCCCATTGGTGTTGCCTCCTTTAAGTGAGTGCTAAGACTAAGCTGATTTGAAACTTGGCGCGATTACTCGGGTCCGCGAGAGCGGACCTCCTCCAAAAGCTGGGCGAGAGTTTTCAGGCGCGCCGTGGGTATGTGGCGAAACTGGCGCTTGTGAAGCTCGCGAACCGGCTGATCGAGATTTTTCAAAATAGCGAGACCCGCCGAAGTGATGCGGGTTTTCACGACACGGCGGTCGTCGGCCTGGCGCGCGCGGGTGATAAGGTGGCGCTTCTCCATACGGTCGAGAAGGCGGGTCATGTCGGGATCGTGAGAGATCATACGTTCGCCAATGCCGCTGCAGGGGAGACCGTCGGGCTCGGCACCACGAAGGATGCGGAGGACGTTGTATTGCGTGCCAGTGAGGCCAAGAGGCTTGAGGAGCTGTTCGGCTTCGAGGCCGAGGAAATCGGCGGATTTCTGGAGGGAAATAAAGAGGCGGTCTTCCAGGGGAAGAGCGAGGCGGGCATCCGGCAGGCGACTCATGAGGCCACGATAGTCGTTATGACAACCAGTGTCAAGAGGAAATAACAGAGCCACGCGGGGTGCGGATGGCAGCGGGTTCAGGATTTGCGGAGCGGGCGTAGTTGAATTTCGCTGACAAAGCTATTCGCACCTTGGGTGACGATCATAGCCACGGCATGGGCGACATCTTCCGGCGAGAGAGCCTTCGAGGTGTCTTTCGGGCCACGCAGGGAAAAGCCGGTGGCGACGCTGCCGGGGCAGATGACGCTGACGCGGATACCGTGGTCTCGTAGATCTTCGGCCATGCAGGCGGAAAGGCCTTGCAGCCCCCACTTGGAGGCGCAATAGATGCCGCCGCCAGCGAAGGCGTTGCGGCCTGCGAGAGAACTGATGTTGATGATGTCGCCCGCGCCGCGACGGATCATGGACGGGACGACGGCGCGAGAGACCAGGAAAACGCTCTTGAGATTTGTGTCGAGGACGTGATCCCAATCGGCTTCAGTTTTCTCGTGAGCCGGGCCGAAGAGGCCGATGCCGGCGTTGTTGACCAAAATGGAAATGGGGCCGAGCGTGGCCTGCGCCCGATCCACGAGGGCAGTGACATCGGCGGAGCGGGAGACATCGGCGATTTGGGAATAGACCTGGCAGCCAGAATTTTTTAGCTCGCCTTCCGTAGCAGCAAGCGCCCCAGCATCGCGGCCACAGATGGCAACGGAAGAACCAAGCTGAGCAAGGCAAAACGCGATGGCGCGCCCAATACCGCGAGAGCCGCCGGTGACGAGGGCAACGGCGCCAGAGAGAAGCGCAGATTCGCGGGACGATGAAGTGACCGTTGTTTTTTGCGCCATGTGAATTCTTCCTCGTGCAAGCCACCCCTTTTGTGCGAAACTCATCTTAGCATCCAGGAGTCCAACCAGTTCCCCGATGCCTTGGGATTCTCGACGGTGCGACAGGAATAAAGAGGGAAGCTTGGGGTCAGACGGGAAAGTTGCCAAGGGGCTTTGCACTTTCCTATTTTGACAGCTTGCGGATGGACCGGGGCTTTTCCTATAATTCCCAAGTTTTGGAAACAACGCAATTCCCGGCGAAAGCTGTGCGAGTGAAGCCGGCAAGAGAAAAACCAGATTTGAAATGTGGGCGAGGAGAGTGGGAATGAGTGGAACACGCAAAGTGGCAGGCCTCGCGATTGTCGCGGCGCTATGTCTGATTCTGGGGAACGGGCTGAGCGCGCTGGCGCGGCCACAAGCGGCAGCTGGCGGGGCGCAAGACGCGGGCCAAAGCAAGCAGCCGTACACGATGGCGGAATACAACTCGTATCAAGCTTGCGCGAGCGAGAAGAATCCGACGACGCAGGTAAAGTGCCTCGATGATTTCGTAGCGAAGTATCCGAATTCAGCATTGCTGATATACGTTTATCCGCTCTATTACCAGGCTTATGGCCAGCTGAAGAATTATCAGAAAGTGATCGAATACGCGGACAAAGTTGCGGCACTAGGAGAGAAGGTAGAAGCAGGGATTCACTATCAAGCGCTATACGCGCACGCTTTTGCGTACAACGCTCTAAGCGGGACGGATGCAGCGTGGGCCGCTGATCCGGCCAACGCAAAGGCCGCGCAGGAAGCGGCCGTGGAGGGCCTCAAGGCGCTCGATGCGTTGAAGAAGCCGGACAACATGACGGACGATGCGTTTAATACGCAAAAGAAGCAGATTCAGGTTTACTTCAATGGGACGGCCGCCCAGGCCGCGATGTCGCAAAAGGACTACACATCTGCCATCCAGTTTTATAAGGCCGTGCTGGCGCTGACTCCGGATGACGGGATCACGAGCTATCGACTGGGGCTGGCGTATGAGGCGATGACTCCGCCGCAGCACATGGATGCGTTCTGGTCGATTGCGCGAGCGGTTACGGCAAAGGGCGCCACGGAAGCGCAGTCCAAGAAGGTGAAGGATTATCTGCGGAAGCTGCTCCAGAACTACCAGCAAGCGGCGTGCGATAACTTGACTGACGCAGAACTGAACGAACTGCTGCAATTGGCGAGCAGTTCGCCGGAGCGCCCGGCAAGTTACACCCTGCCGAGCGTGGCAGACCTTGACACGGCCCGTAAGAGTATGACGATCGCTTCGGTGGTGGCGGACCTGAAAGCAGGCGGAGACAAGGGCAAGGTTACCTGGCTGGCGGCGTGCGGGCTGGAATTTCCCGGCGTGCCCGGCAAGGTGATTGAGAATGTTCCAGGGGCGACGGCGACGGATCCGATCGAGCTGAAGATCGCGTTTGTTACCAGCGACGCCGAGTTTGATGCGGCGACGGTGCCGAATATGGACGTGAAAGTGGTTGGGCAGCCGGATGTGTCGCGGGTAGAGAAGGACAGCGCGGTTCACTTTACGGGAACGCTTGTTTCTTACGATCCAGACCCCGCGTTCATGCTGCACTGGGACAAGGCCAAGGTGAACGAAGAGGACATTCCGAAGGAAAAAGCGGCGCCCAAGAGACCGGTGCACCACAAACCGTCGGGACGCTCGAGCAACTAGACAAACAATAGGAAACAGGAACGGCTCTCCGGCCCGGCTGGAGAGCCGTTTATTATTTGAGCTGCGGTTTAACTGATTTCGAGAAATGCGGAACAGCGCGAGAAGAAAGGAGGAGGAATCAGCGGGAGCGGTGGTTGCCCGACACCAGCTTGTATTCTGTGATCTTGCGGCTCAGAGTGTTGCGGTGAATGCCGAGTACTTGGGCGGCGCGGGATTGGTTGCCGTTGGCGCGGTCCAGCACACGCTTGATGAAGCGCTTTTCGAATTCCTCCACAGCCTCGTCAAATAAAATTCCCCGATCCACCATCTGAATGACAAGCCCCTCGAGTTGATCTTTCACGATCGCACGCTCCGCAGAATTAGTTCTGGGCCGGTTTGCAATTATTCGGCAAGCTCGTGCCCTGCCAGGATGCGATACGCCTCCCGGTATTTGGCACGCGTGGCAGCGACGACATCGGGCGGAAGAGCCGGGCCTGGCGGGGTTTTGGGCCACCGGATTCGCTCGAGATAGTCGCGAACAAACTGTTTGTCGAAAGAGGGTTGAGGGCCACCTGGGAGGTACTGCGCGGCGGGCCAGAAGCGTGAGGAATCTGGAGTAAGCGCTTCGTCGATCCAGAGGAGGGAGTTGACGGCGCTGGTAGCGCCGAGAGCGCTATTGAGAAGGCCGAACTCGAATTTGGTGTCGGCGAGGAGAATGCCGCGTGGCGCGGCGTGGGCTGAGGCGCGGCGGTAGATTTCGATGCTGACCGCGCGCACGCGCTCGGCGAGATCGCTGCCAATTAGTGCGGCCGCTTGCTCGAAAGAAATGTTTTCGTCGTGTCCGCTGGTGGCTTTGGTGGCGGGAGTGAAGATGGGTTCGGGCAAACGATCGGACTCCCGAAGGCCAGCAGGCAGCGGGATGCCGCAGATTTTTCCGGTGGCTTTGTAGTCTTTCCAGCCGGAGCCGGAAACGTAGCCGCGGACTACGCATTCGATGGGAAGAGGCTGCGTCTTGCGCACGATCATGGAGCGGCCATCGAGTTCCTCGCGATAGGCGTTGAATGGGGCAGGGAAGTCGGTGGCGCTGAGAACGTGATTGGGTATGACGTCTTTCAAGAGATCGAACCAGAAGAGGGAAAGCTGGGTGAGGACACGGCCCTTGTCGGGAATGGGCGTGGGAAGAATGACATCGAAGGCGGAAAGCCGGTCGGTGGCGACGATAAGCAGCTTATCGCCGAGATCGTAGATGTCGCGGACTTTGCCTCGCGCGGCGGGAGTGAGACCGGCGAAATGCGTTTCTTGAATGATGCGAGTCACAGGACTAGCAGCCACGGAAAAGTTTCTCCCCAAAGGTGGAGAGCATTCTAACGCAGCGGAACGTTAAGGGAAAGCGGAGCGCGCGGGAAATTATTGGACACAATCAACGGGGCGGCGACGCGTGTGTAAAAAGCAGAGGCGCGAGGAACAAACGAGACGAGCGAACGCAAGATTTTGGATGCCCTAATCAAGCGGCCGAAGCTGCCTTCTGTTTGGGAGCGGCGGCTTCGTCGCCTTCCCAGCGGACGCTGACGAGTTTGGAAACGCCGGGCTCCTGCATGGTAACGCCGTAGAGCACAGAGCCAGTTTCCATGGTCTTGCGATTGTGGGTGACGATGATGAATTGGGTTTGGCTGCGCATGTCGGCGACGAGACGTGTGAAGCGACCGACGTTGGCTTCATCGAGCGGCGCGTCGACTTCGTCGAGAATGCAGAAAGGACTCGGCTGGTAACGGAAGATGGCGATGAGAAGAGCGAGCGCAGCCATGGCTTTTTCTCCGCCCGAGAGCAAGAGAACGTTCTGCATACGCTTGCCCGGGGGCGAAGCGACCACGTCGATGCCGGCATCGCCAGAGCTATCGGGCTCGGTGAGGCGCATTTCCGCCATCCCGCCGCCAAAGATGGTATGGAAAGCTTCTGAGAAATTTTTGTTGATGGCGTGGAAAGCCTGCTCAAATCTCTCTCGGGAGACGAGGTCAAGTTCGGCGATGGCCTGTTGCGTGTCAGCGATGGATTGGAGGAGGTCGTCGCGCTCGCGCGTCAGGAAAGCGAAGCGCTGCTCACACTCGTTGAACTCATCGAGAGCCATCATGTTGACGGGGCCCATGGACTCGATGCGCTGTTTCATCTCGCGGTAGTTCATTTCCGCGGCGGCGAGTTCTTCGCCCGTCATGAAGGCGGCCTCCGTGGCGATCAGGTCTTCGGGCTGCGCATTGACTTCGGTCATGCAAGTCTCGCGCAGATGCTGGCGGTCCGAGTCGTTACGAGCGCCATTTACTTCCGCGTGGCCGCGCTGTTCGCGAAGCTCCTGAAGCGTCTGCCGGCTCGTGCGCATGTGATCTTCCAGTTGTGTGACGCGGGTGCGGCCCGTGTCCCACTCCTGTTCGAGCTGGCGCTGGCGGACTTCCAGGCGAAGCTTTTCGCCGCGGAGACCTTCGAGTTGTTGTGTAAGCTCTTCGCTTTGTTTGGTGAGAGCGGCAGTCTCATCCCAGATCGAGGATTCCTGCTGCAGAAGCGCGGTTTCCCGGCGGTCAAGTTCCGCGCGCTCCTCTTGCAAACGCGCCGCGAGGGCTTCGGCTGCGGAGAGACGCTCATGAAGGGCGGCAAGTTCGGCGCGAGCTCCGGCAAGCTCGTTCTGCTCGGAATGAACGGAGGCGCGCAGCTGCGCGAGTTGCTCGACCAAATGCGCGCCTTCAGTTTCCGCATCCGCGCGGGTAATGGCTGCAGCGGCATGCTGATTTTTTGCTCGTTCGGCGCGCATCCTGGCGTCCTCGGAATCTTTGCGGAGGCGCAATAGTTCATTCTGACAAAGGGTCAGCTCGAGGCCCAGACGAGCCAGTTCACTTTGCATGTGTTCGTGGCGGTGCGTTGCGGAGAAGACGTTGCGTTCGGCCTCGCGCTGCTGGACGCTGAGTTGTTCGATAGACTGCTCCGTTTCGCGGACTTCCGTGCTCAATTGGGTTAGCTCGGTTTGCGCTTGGCTCATTTGATGCTCGAGTTGAAGAACTTGCGCGTCGAGGGTGCGCAGTTCGCGCTTCATGCCGAGCGGGCCTGCTTCATCCGCGCGGCCGCCAGTGACCATGCGGCCCTGGTAGCAGGTGCCGTCCGGCGCGACGAAAGCGAACTGCGGATTGTCGCGCGCGAGCTTCTCTGCGGACGACGCGCTCTCGGCGAGATAAGCCGAGCGAAGCCGCGGAAGGAATTGTTTCGCAGCGGCGCCCAGGGGATCGCGGAAGCCTACCAGCTTATCCAAGCGGGAGATGACCCCATCTTCGGGGTAGAAGTTGATGATGGGCTCGTACTCGGCGAGACGCAAATTGCGCAAGGAATCGACAAAAAAAGTGGCGCGGCCGCCGACTTCATCGCGAAGCAGGGAAACGCCTGCGCGGGCGTGGTCATAAGTTTCGACCACGACATATTCGAGTTCGTCCCGAAGATATTGCTCGATGGCGGCTTCATGCTGTTCTTCGACTTCGGCGTAATCAGCGAGCACCCCGACCGCGTGGAAATTCTGACCGCCGCCGCGTTCGTTGGCGGCGAAAAGTTTTTGCACGGCGTCAGCGGTATACGAGCGGTCGTTGAGAATTTGCGTCAGTGTTTCATGACGCGCACGGACACCGGAGAGAGAGCCGCGAAGGGCGTCGGCGTTTTGTGCGGCTGCTTCGCGCCGAAGGCGCAGGTCCGTGATGCGCGTTTGCAGAGCGGCGGCGTTTTGATTCAACACATCGAGCTGGCCGCTAGCTGCTTCCCAATCGTAGGCAGCCTGATCGGCATCGTCGCGAAAGCGAATGGAAGACTCGAGCAGCTCGTGCTCGCTCACTTCCCGTTTGCGAAGCGCATCGAGGTGATGGACCAGCGCCTCCTCGGCTTGCATCTGTTCGCCATGCAGGCGAAGAAGGCTCTCGCCCGCTTCCGAAGCGGAGCGGCGCAAGAATTCGATGCGCCGCTCGGATTCCTGAATTTGATTGGAGCGCGATTCCGCTTGTGACACAAGCCCGGCGACGCGGCCGGAGAGAACACTGGATTCTTCGCTGAGCGAGGTAACTGCAAGCTGCTGGGCAGTGCTGCGAGCTTCCCACTCCGCCGCTTGCGCCGCGGCTCCGGCCATTTCGGCGGAGACCTGCGTGCGGCGCGTGCCGAGTTCCACGGCGCGCTGCTGATTGAAGCCAATGCGGTTCTCGGTGCGGTCGACTTCGAGCGAGGTGAGGTTCAGCACGTTCTGATTCTGGCGGATCTCGGCGTCCAGCTCGTAGATGCGCTGGTTGAGGCGATCCTGTTCACCTTCCTGCTGCTGGATGGCTTGGGCATGCTGCGTTTCCGCAGCGGTGAGTTCGGCGAGCTGCTTCGCGATACGGTCCGCTTCGGCATCCAGCTCACGGGCTTTTCCGGCAAGCATTTGCCGGACGATCGCACGCATTTGGTCGCGGATTTCTGCGTAGCGGCGCGTTTTGGAGGCCTGGCGCTTGAGGGAGCCGAGCTGTTTTTCGACTTCGACGACGATGTCGTTCACGCGCGCGAGATTGAGTTTCGAGGATTCAAGCTTGGCTTCCGCGAGGCGCTTTTTGGTTTTGAATTTCGTGACGCCGGCGGCTTCTTCAATTATGGCGCGGCGCTCCATCGGCTTGGTGGAAAGGATCAAGCCGATGCGGCCCTGTTCGATGATAGCGTAGGAATCGGGACCGAGGCCGACGCCCATGAACATTTCCTGAATATCGCGGAGGCGGCCTATGCGGCCATTGATGAGATATTCGCTTTGGCCGGAACGGTACAGGCGGCGCGTGACCACCACTTCGCCTGGTTTGGTGGCGAGAATTGGTTTGTCAGCGGATTTTTTGCGGCGCTTGACTTTCAGAAAATCGGAAGCGGCGCTAGAGGCCTCCTCGGATTGCGGGGCAGAGTCCTGCGATCCTACTGCCTCTTGCTGCGGTTCGGGAGCCGGCGCGGGGGCGAGCGAGAGAATCTGTGTGTTCGGGTCAGCTTGCACGACTTCTTCGTTTTCCACCACGGGGACGGTGTCGTCGGCGCCGTCCATGGGGGCGGCCTCTAGGACGAACCTGGCGGCTTCTGCCAGTTCGGGATCTTCCATTGTGATCGTTACTTCCGCCATTCCCATCGGCGGCCGCTTGGTGGTGCCATTGAAGATGCAGTCGGCCATCCGCTCAGCGCGGAGGGATTTGTGGCTTTGCTCACCCAGAACCCAGGAGATGGCGTCAACAACGTTGGATTTGCCGCAGCCGTTGGGCCCGACGATGCAGGTGGTGCCCGAGCCGCTGAAGGTGACTACGGTGCGGTCACAAAAGGACTTAAAGCCAACGATTTCCACTTTTCGGAGCTTAAGCAAGTTGTCCCCTTTTTGTCCCAGTTCGCGCCAAGTTGAGCCCGCCTATTCTCGTGGCGACCAAGATTTCGCCAAAAGCAGAAGCCAACGTCAAAACGCGCGTGGAGAGACGACGCATTGTTCCTCGTGGGGAGGGTCTTTCGAGCGACAAGTCGACCGGTTTGCGGTCGCTTAGACAAACGTGTGGCAGGTTCTCAGTCAGAGGCCCAGCCGCCTGGCGCGTGGATGGCGGTACGGGAAAAAAGCGTATCACGAGCATCGGCGGGTGTAAAGAGCTACGCAACAGATGGTACCGGATTCGAGAAGGCCACAATCGCGCGGCTTCTGAAGGATCCACAACCTGCCTCATTTACTCATTGGAGACGAATACTTTGGCCGACGGGGCTATCCAAGATGTAACTAAAGTTCAGTTTCCTCGGCAAGAAAACAGGCAACCGCCGTATGATGCGAACAAGCAGAAAGTGAACGGCCGGGCGCAACTTGGGGGCGCCTGAATTTGAAAAAACTGCGATTTCTTCTCGCGCTTATCACCAAAGAGAACGATTTCCAAGTTGAGCAGGCGGCGTCCGCGGAGTCGGCCGCTCGCGACCTGGGTGTCGACCTTGAGATTGTGTACGCCGATGGCGACACCATCACGCAAAGCACGCAAATTCTTAAGACCATACAGGCTCACGTGACGCGGAGGCCGGACGGGATACTTGTCGAACCAGCAGGCGGAACAGGACTGCCGCAAGTGGCCAAAGCAGCGCTCGATGCCGGAATTGCGTGGGGGCTTGTGAATCGAGAGGCAGATTATGTCGCCGAGTTGCGGAAAAGTTCGAAGACACCCATTTTTCTGGTGACTACTGACCATAAAGAGATCGGCAGGCTTCAAGCGAGACAATTGGGGGCATTATTGCCGGAGGGCGGAGCTGTGCTATACATTCTTGGGCCCACGGAAAGCGCGACCGTGAAGGATCGCAAGGCGGGATTTGAAGCGGTATGCGCCAAGAATCTGCGTGTCACGCTTCTGAGAGGCAAATGGACGGAAGAGAGTGGCCATCGAAGTATGGCCACGTGGCTGAAATTGGGGGTTTCGAGCAAATTGAGTTTTGGTGCGATTGCCGCACAGAACGATGCGATGGCCATCGGCGCGAGGAAAGCCTTCGAGGAAATCGGAAATCCGCAGGAAAGAGAAAAATGGCTGAGCCTGCCGTTTACGGGGGCCGATGGCTTACCGAAGACAGGGCAAGCTTGGGTGCGTTCCGGTTTGCTCGCGGCAACAGTGGTCGCTCCGCCGATGGCGGGGCGGGCCGTGCAGCTCATGGTCAAGGCGCTGCGCACCGGAGAAAGCGTGCCGGAGCGAACAGTCACATTTTTGGAATCGTATCCGGCCATCGAGAAACTTTCAAAACCTCAAGCGGTTGGGAACACGCGTTAAGCGCAGCGAGGCAGAGGGAGATCGCTCTGCAGCCTGCCAAACCGCAACCACATATCAGAGTTACTTTACGTGAGCGTCGTACCACGCGAGGATACGATTTAGCCGATCCAGCAGATGCTTCTCCTCGTGGAAGCCGTGCGGCTCTCGCGGATACTCAACCAATTCGCTTTCTACGCCATAGTGTTTTAGGCCGCGATACAGTTCCTGGCTTTGGTCCACGGGATCGGTGGTGTCGGCTTCGCCCTGAAGAACGAGGGTCGGAGTCTTCGCATTTTTGAGCTGCGTGAACGGGGAGCTATTCAAGAACTTTACCAGGCTGTCTGATTCATAGGGCACGCCATAGAACCACTCGTCATACGCAGGATGCGACTCGCTTCCGAATTCGGAAATCAAGTTGGAAAGCCCCGCTCCGGAGACCGCGGCTTTGAAATCGTTCGTTTGCGTGATGGCCCACTCTGACATGTATCCGCCATAAGACCAACCGCCAATGCCAAGCTTGGCCGGATCAGCAATTCCGCGGTCGACGAGATCCTTAACTCCGGCCATTACATCCTTGAAATCGGCCCCGCCCCAGTCTCCGCGATTCATCTCGATGAGTGATTCCCCGTACCCTACTGAACCACGGATGTTGGGATAGAAAACGGCATAACCGCGCGTCGCGAGGAGCTGGCCCCAGGTTTCAATAGATTCTTGCCAGTTGCCAGTAGGACCGCCATGTATTAAGGCGATGAGTGGCAATTTGGCTTTAGGGTCGGCTCCCAAGGGCTTCAAGAGAGCGGCTTCGATCTCAAGACCGTCGAAAGATTTGTATTTGTAAAATTGGGGTGTACTCAGTGCGAACTGTTTCCAGGAATCGTTGAGGCGGGAAACCTGTTTTGGGGGATTCTTTTGATCCCACAGCCAAAGCTCCGGAGGTGTGGCGGCAGTTTGCCCGATGAAGGCTACTTCGCCGGAATCGGAAACTGCGAATCCGGACACATTTCCCGCCGGCGGGTTCGCCAGATTCCTGGCCATGCCTTGGGGAGAAAAGGCAACCAGCTTGTTCCGAAAGCCATCCGCATAGAGGGCTAACAGAGATCCGTCTTTTCTCCAGCGATGCTCGTGGACGGCGCGATCGAGGCTGGCACCCGTGAGATTGCGCGCGGCCCGAGTGCCGATGTCCAGAAGCATGAGGTCGTGCGGCATGGGACCGTCCACGCGACAGCCAATGAAGCTGATGGTCATCTCATCGGGAGCGACACGCAGGTCGGCGAACGGTCCGTGAGGCGCAAAAAGAAGCTTTTGAGAACCATTGGAGACCTCGATGGAGAAAATGCGGTACGTGTCTTCATCGGATTGCGGCTGGTCCGTGGCACTGACAATGATGCGATCGGCATAGGGCATCCAAGCTAGCTCGTTGACTTCCCACTTAGGATCGGTGAGAGCCTTAGCGTCGCCGGTGGCAAGGGTAAGCATCCATAGGCGGGGCTGTTTGTCATCCTTATCGACGACTCGGGCATCGTCTTTGTCTTTTTCCTTTTTTTCCTCGGCGTCGGTCTTGGGATCCGGAGCGAGAAAGGCAATCCGCTTGCCATCAGGAGACCATTCAAAGCCGCGGACGCTACGCTTGCCCTTGGTGATAGCTGCGGCTTCACCGCCGTCCATCCGCATCAGATAAATCTGCTGTTGATCTTCGCGATTCGAGAGAAAAGCTAGCTGTTTGCCGTCGGGAGACCAACGGGGAGAGGACTCATCTTTAGCGGAAAAGGTCAGCTGGCGGACGACACGAGATGTTTTGTCGTAAAGCCATATATGGCGCGCGCGCCCGACGCCCTTGGGAGGCTCACTGACAACGAAGGCAAGCCGCGTACCGTCTGGAGAAAATTGCAGATCAGAGATCGATCGTAAATTGAGAGAAGCCACCGGCGTGAGCGGCATAGCCGTATTCGCGGCCGGTTTTTCTTGCGCAACGGCGAGTCCAGCGAGCGCCATGATTCCCAGAAGGCTACTGCCAAGCACGGAGCGGTTCATCCTTGCACCCCTTAAATGAGAAGCTAGGACTCTAACCACCGAGAGGCTCAGCGTCAATTTGGATCACCATGGAAACTTCGGAGATATCTTCGCCAGGAACAGGAAGAGCCGTTCTTCATTGCGACCGTCTGGAAGCCTCGGATACAATCTGACGTTTATCCCCTGGAGTGAGAAGCTGTCGTAGCGGCCATGCACGAAATACGTTTTCACAACACGCTGGGTGGAAAGATCGAAGCTTTCGCGCCCCAAAAAAGCGATGGGGTCCGCATGTACACGTGCGGACCGACGGTGTACGACTACGCGCACATCGGGAATTACCGCACTTTCGTGTTTCAGGACATTTTGCGGCGCTTCCTGAAGCTGCGCGGTTACAAGATGAAGCACGTCATGAACCTGACGGACGTCGACGACCGCATCATCGCCAACGCGGCGGCTGCAGGGGTAAGCATTCGCGATTATACGGAAAAATACGCTCAAGCATTCTTTGACGATTGCAAGACGCTCAGCATTGAGGCGCCAGAGCACTGGATCCGGGCAACAGACCATATCGACGATATGGTGAAGCTCATCCAACGATTACAGGAAAAGTCATACACCTATCCCAGCGAGGGCTCGATCTACTACCGCATTGCGAAGTTTCCCCACTATGGCAGGCTCTCGAATATCGATGTGACCGGCATCCAGGCCGGCGCGCGCGTGGACGTCGATCGTTACGAAAAAGAGAGTGCGCGCGACTTTGCGCTTTGGAAAGCGCCAAAGCCGGGCGAACATTTTTGGGAAACACCGATTGGTAAGGGGCGGCCCGGGTGGCATATTGAATGCTCCGCGATGGCAATGAAGTATCTCGGCGAGACACTGGATATTCACACCGGGGGAATCGATCTGGCCTTCCCTCACCATGAGAATGAAATTGCCCAAAGCGAGGGCGCGACGGGGAAGCCCTTCGTGCGCTACTGGATGCACGCGGAACATCTGCTCGTTGAGGGCGAGAAGATGTCAAAATCGCTCGGCAATTTCTATACGCTGCGCGACTTATTTGCGAAAGGGTATAAGCCCTCGACGCTGCGCTTCGCGCTGGCTAGCGTTCCTTACCGCAAGCAACTCAATTTCACGTTTGACGGATTGCAGCAAGCGGCCAGTTCTGTCGAACGCCTGCGCAATTTTGCCGCGCGACTAGCCCGGGGTGGCTTTCCAGCGGGAAAGCAGAAAAGCACGGCCGCTCGCATCGCCGAGGCTGCCGAAGAATTTGACGCAGGTCTTTCCGATGATTTAAACACAGCTCGATCGCTGGCCGCGGCGTTCGATCTCCTGCGCGAAACAAATATCGTTATGGACAAGGGCGAGTTCCGGCAGGGAGAGGTAGCCACTGTTCAGGAATTTCTCGCGAACTTCGACCGTGTTTTCGCCGTTATGGAATATAACGATGCGGACAAGCTGCGAGCCCTCGGTTTTGGCTCTGACGATGGAGGCCCGAGCAGCGCTGAAATCGGAAAGCTGATAGCCGAACGCCAGGCGGCCCGCCAGCGGCGCGATTTTGCCGTCTCGGATCGCATACGCAAAGAACTCGCGGATCGTGGTATAATGATTGAAGATGCGAAGGACGGCAGCGTCCGTTGGAAACGCAAATGAAACTCTCTAGCCTCTATCGGTTCCCCGGCAATTTCTCCCCGGCAGAGCTGCGTCCCAACCTCTTTGGCGTAGACTAAGCTCCTCTCTCCTGGCAGGGCGCGCATCGGTATTGGTGTACGCACTCAAACCTGCTTTGCGGTAGCCCATCCACACTAACCGCTGACTATTTTTTCCGGGAGGAAGAGATGATTGCCACGACCGAAACTAAGCTACCAAAACTAATTACAACGCTACCCGGCCCCAACGCCAAGCGCGTGGTCGAGAGCGACGCGCAGTTCATGTCGCCGTCTTATACGCGGGACTATCCTCTTGTTGCCAAGCGTGGTTACGGCGCAACTGTCGAGGACGTGGACGGTAACGCATTTCTCGATTTTGCGGCTGGTATTGCCGTTTGCTCAACGGGTCATTGCCATCCCAAGGTAGTGGCTGCGATACAGAAGCAAGCCGCCGAGCTCATCCACATGTCCGGCACGGATTTTTACTACGAGAGTATGCCGCTCCTCGCCGAGCGTTTGTTGAACACGCTATCCGGGGCAGCGCCAAAAAAGGCCTTCTTCACCAATTCCGGCGCCGAAGCCGTCGAAGGCGCGATCAAACTCGCCCGTTATGCAACCAAGCGCGACAAAATGATCGCGTTCTACGGTTGTTTTCATGGCCGCACCATGGGGGCACTCTCGCTAACGGCTTCTAAAACTACACAGCGCAAAGGTTTCGGCGCGCTGCTTTCCGGCGTCGAGCACATTCCTTTTCCGTACGCTTACCGCTGCGCGCATGGGCACACAGCGGAAACCTGCGGAGCAGAGATTCTCGAACAACTCGAGCAGCAGATATTCAAGCGCCTCTTTGATCCCGAGGAAGTCGCGGGCATCATCATCGAGCCGATACAAGGCGAAGGCGGCTACGTCGTTGCGCCGAATTTCTTTTTGCAGGAGCTGCAACGCATCTGCCGAAAGCACGGAATCATGTTCATCGTTGACGAAGTGCAGTCCGGCATGGGCCGTACGGGAAAGTGGTGGGCGCACCAGTTCGCCGGCATCGAGCCGGATATCGTATGCAGCGCAAAGGGCATAGCCAGCGGCATGCCGCTCGGCGCAATCTTTGCTCCCGCCAGCATCATGAATTGGAAGCCGGGCGCGCACGGAACAACGTTCGGCGGAAATCCCGTTTGCATCGCAGCGGCTCTTGCTACCGCGGAGCTAATCGAGAGCGAGTACCTTGAGAATGCCCGGCGCATGGGAGATTATCTGTTCGGGCGTCTGAGGGACTGGACGAAAAAATTCAAAATAGTCGGCGATGTTCGCGGACGAGGCCTCATGATCGGGATAGAAATTGTCCGCGATCAGCGCACAAAGGAAAAAGCCGCGGACTTGCGCAATGCCATCGTCGACCTGGCCTTCCACAAGGGACTGTGTGTTCTCGGCGCGGGAGAGAACACCATCCGCTTGTCTCCGCCGCTTCTGATCGACGAAGAGCAGGCAAACTGCGCCGTGCGCACACTCGAGGAGTGCATCCGCGAAACGGAGAAAAGGGTCTGACTCGTCCTCGCAACGAGCGCAACACAGAAAACCAACCCGGCGATCGAGCTCCCGTGGCCACCATAAAGTATCGTGGCAGCTACGGGATTTTTGTTTATACTTCGCGGCATACCGTTGGTTTTTGCGGAGCCGAGATGCCGATCGTTTCCCGATTGATTTTCCATGCGGTCCACTGGGCCGCGCGAAAAGGCCTGCGCGAAGTCGACAGGCCCACTCCTGATGCCAAGAAACACGAAGCACCCCGAACCGGCATTCGTGGCGAAACCTACGCGTACTGGTATCTCCGCCGCCATGGCTACATTTTCGTTGCACGCAACTTCACTCCGCGCGCTTCGAAAGGCGAGATCGACATGGTCGGCTACGATGGCAAAACCCTTGCATTTGTCGAGGTTCGCACGCGAACAGTGCGCGACGAGATGTCCGCGTTGCCGGAGCTAAGCATTACGCCCGGTAAGCAACACGTGCTGGCTCGCACTGCGCAGCACTTCCTGGCGGAGCGCCACGTTGCCGAATGCCCCTGCCGGTTTGACGTCGTGGCCATCGACAACGCCCCTGGCAAGCCGCCGGTCGTGCGTTTGCATAAGGACGCCTTCAGCCCGCAAATGTAAAATTCCACAGGAATATGCCGCGGAAGACTTTGCATCACCGCCAGACGCGGTACAATCGGAACCCGAGGGGCGTGTTCCGCGCATCCACATCTTCCCCCTGTCGAGGAGGTTTGCTTTGCCGGAGTTGCGAAAAGATCCGATTACTGGCCGTTGGGTGATTATTTCTACCGAGCGAGGGAAGCGACCAAATGATTTTTTGCGCGAAAGCGTTTCTCCTTTGCCCAACGGAAAGAATTGCCCGTTCTGCCCCGGCCACGAAGCCAAGACGCCGCCGGAAATCCTCGTCTACGGACGGAACAATGGAGGCGCGAACACCGCTGGCTGGACCGTCCGCGTCGTGCCCAATAAATTCCCCGCGCTCGGCATCGAGGGCGATCTCGACCGCGAGGGCGAAGGCCTTTTCGACAAAATGAACGGGGTCGGCGCGCATGAAGTGATTGTCGAAACTCCCGATCACACGGCGACTCTGGCTTCCTTGCCAGAGCGCGCGGTGGAAGATGTGCTTTGGGCGTACCGCGACCGCATGCTGGATCTGAAGAACGATAAGAGATTCCGTTACGTTCTGATTTTCAAGAATCATGGCGAAGCCGCGGGGGCTTCCGTCGAGCACACCCACTCGCAACTGATTGCGCTGCCCATCGTGCCGCGGCGAGTGCGCGAGGAAGTGGACAGTTCGTGGCATTACTACGATGAGAAGGAGCGCTGTATCTTTTGCGACATCATCCGCCAGGAACGCGACACGGGAGAACGCGTGATCGGCGAAAACGATCACTTCATCACACTGTCTCCGTATGCCTCGCGCTTTCCTTTTGAGATGTGGCTTCTGCCGAAGGTGCACGGCTCATCCTACGAAAACAATCAAAGCACCATGTACGCTAGCCTGGCGCGCATGCTGAAGGATACGCTGATGCGACTGGACGTCGTTCTGGACCGTCCCGCATATAATTTCATGATCCACACATCGCCCGTGGGCGAAGAGATCAACGACCATTATCATTGGCACTTCGAAATTATCCCCAAGCTCACCAAAGTTGCCGGCTTTGAGTGGGGAACCGGATTTTACATTAACCCAACTCCGCCCGAGGAGTCCGCGCGTTTCCTGCGCGAAGCCAAGATCACTCCGGTGGTCACCATAAAAAAATAGCGCGCAGTTCGTGCGCGATGGGCGGCCGCTCGCCGGTCGCTCGCACAAATTTTGCTATACTTAGTGGTTTGGCGCGGTACCCAAGTGGCCCAAGGGAGAGGTCTGCAAAACCTCCATTCGTGGGTTCGACTCCCACCCGCGCCTCCAGATTTTTCGATTTGAATTGGTCGTAACGTTTTCCCGGCGACGTCCCCTCCCAGTGTTGGAAACACTCGTTAACCTGTGCTCCCTTCGAGTCTAAGAATTGTGAAACGAATTCGGCATACCGGACACTACTCCGCCGAGGCCTCAATAGTTCAAATCTTCCAGATTCCTGGCGTCCAACGCCGATTCTTATAGTCCATCGAAAGGAGGCCTGCCGTGGCGCTTCGAATTACAGTCGATATTTTCAGCGGACGCCCCAATCCCGTTATCGAGGTGGAGGGCCCCGAGGCTGATGAAATATTGCGTCGGTTGAAGCCCGGACGCAAGTTGAGTGGCCGAGAGGCAGCAGAACCTGAACCGATTCTTGGCTATCGTGGATTGGTCATCGACCAGACCGGCGCTGCGTCAGGCGGTCTGCCGGGACACATTCGGTATCTACACGGTAATCTCTTCGGCACTCGTCTTTCGCATCGTGCCGAGGACGAACGCTTCGAAGATTTCATCGCGGGAAGTGCTGGTCCTCTCAGGAGGCTATCACTTGGAGAAGGGTTTCCAGATCTGTTTGGAAAGGAAGTTGACCGATCCAGAAAAACAAGTGCCGAACACGTGGAGCGAGAGCACCACAGGCGGCGCCATCACCACTGCAAGTGTGGCCCGCTGTTCGAGCCCGCCTGGTGGAATGTGCCGCAGCGCCAGCCTTTCAACAATTGCTATAACTACGCCACGAACTACAGAACGGACACTTTTGCGCAACCCGGTCTGGCGGCGGGTTCCATGTACACCGCACTGAATTGTCCATCAGTAGGGCAGGCTGCCGTGAAAGACGATCTGATCAGCACCCCGAAGGCTAACAACAAATGCCCCAAAGAAGGACATCTCGTTGCCCTGGTCATCTGGCCCGGCGTCGATTTTCACTGGTACCGAAAAGACCGCAACGGCCTGTGGAGCCACAAGCCGGGTGGTACTCCAGTAAGAAACGTGGATAATAGCAATCACCTGATCCCCGACCCGCGAACGGCCAACCGGGGACCATACACGAACTTTTGCACTTTCATGGTGGTCATGCATGGCCACATCAAAATCAGATAAGAACACGAACCAATGGATTGGAGGCGCGCTGGTCTTTTCGGGGCGCCCCGACCCAACATGGAGCGTTCCAGACCTGGTCGTTAGTGAATTAGAGAGTTATTGGGCTCAGCTTCAGCCTTGGGTGGGTAGTTTGCCTGTGACACCAGGTCTCGGTTACCGGGGTTCGTTCCTCCGCGATGCGAGCGGTACGGAATGGCATGGCTATGGAGGGGTCTTGACGCTCAGGACAAGTAAGGGTATTCAATCGCGGCAGGACCCGGCGCGGCAGTTTGAAAAGTTGGTTCTCGCAACAGCCCCAGCCGGCCTGTTGCCCGAAGAGGTAAAACGCGCTTCGCAGGGGAAAAAATGATCGCGTCTTCGTGTCCAGAACTGTGCAGACCTGCCACTCTTAATGCACGGCCCTGGTCAGATCTGTCCCGACTGCCCAGATAGCGATCGAGAAGCACCCTCCATGAAGATTGAGGAGGCATATTTTAACCATGACCCACCTCCGCTTCTTCCGATGTACTCAACATCCGCAAGAATTTCTCGGGTGGACAAATCGTGGCCTCGGAATGGACGCGCGGCCAAACCCCTCACCCCGCCGAGTACACTCCTGTTCGTCTACATAATGTGCGCACTATTTCCCCGCGTATCCGAGGGCAACCACTGTTCTGGAGCCGGACGGGCCGGTCAATGGGCGGTAGTTAAGCCATAAGCCAGTACGGCGATAGTGCAGGTCAACGGTATCGCGCCAATCGTGGTGACCGCGGTTCCGATCGAGTCACGGTCTGGCTGCCCATTAGCCATATGGATGAAGCATCCGCCTGATGGAGCCAAAATGCACAAGACAGCGGTTGCACAGCTGCCGGGAATGAGGGTCAAGTTCTCGGTAACGCTTGAGTGGACATCTACCTTGGTAGTCCGCTCTGGCCACAATAAAACCAAGAGATGTAGACTCATTCACACGCGGGCCGGGTAACCTGCGGTTAGATCACCCATGCTGATTACCAAGATGCGAAGTAGAGAATGCCGGGAAATGTTTTCTCGAATCAGTTTTGGGCGACTAGCGTGTGCCTCGAACAACCGGCCTTATATCGTTCCGCTTTATTTTTCGTTCGACGCGGATCGTTTGTGCTGCTTCTCCACCCTGGGGCGGAAGATTGAATGGATGCGGCTGAATCCTCTGGTTTGCGTGCAGGTTGATGAAATTCGCGCCCACGACGAATGGGCGAGTGTTGTGGTGTTAGGACAATACGTGGAAATTCCAAGCGGACGTGAATTCGCAAAGAGCCGCGAGCAGATTCGCTCACTGCTAGAGAAAAGATCCCTGTGGTGGCAGAGCGGATATACGGCATCCCAAGTCCGCCGGAAGCCCAAACCCCCGATTTCAGTGTTCTTCTTCATCCGCATTGAAGAAATTACCGGCCTTCGAGCGACTCCGGATACTAGAGACAAGGCGAATCGTCGCGTGACATCCATCTCGAAGAGCTGACATTTTCTTCCGTTACGGTTTTGAATCCGACAATTTCAGTTTATGCCCGCGCGCTTCTTTCACGCGACTGAGGCGCTAAAAATTGTACGAGATACCCACGAGAGGTACGGCGTTGCTTCGAAGTCCGCCCTCGTCCAATTTAAGAAGCACATTCCCAGTGATCACAAGCCGGCCAACCAGACGGTACTTCAGACCAAGCGATGCCTCGGTGATATTAACGTCCGAAGTTCTCTGCGCGATGTCGGGATGAGTTGTCCCAGCCGTATACGTTCCGCACGTGGCGCCGGTGGGATCGGTGGGGCCGGAGCAATTGCCGAGACCCGTATAGGGTTGAGAGACGAGTTCCGGGCTGTTAAATAAACGCTGACCGTAAATATCAAACGCGGCTGTCAGCCGTTTCACGACGCGAACATCGGCACCCACAATGTAGACGAACCGGTTGGGAAGCTTGCCCGTGTTCGTCGGCGTTACGCCAGCCGCCGCGGGCACTATGTTGGTTCCGGCGAGCGTGGAATCGCCGTTCCATTCGTAACCCACCTCCGCGTGCGGAGAGATGCGGGCCCTATACGAAACGAGGCCGAAGGGCTTCACCCCCGTGGCGCCAGAGCCCAGGAAGTTCAATGCATCTCCGGTGGGCAGACGCACATCCACGCCGGCTGCCACGGCGAACCGCTCTCCATTGTATACGGTGTATTTTCCGCGGAGAACAACATCACCGATTCCGGCTGCGCTGCCAGAATCAGAAAACTTAGCACTCAGGCACGGAACCTGGGAGGCACATTGGGTAGCAAGCACGGGATTCGTGGGATTGAAGGAATGCCAAACATTGCCGGGGGCGCCCGCAGCTACCGGCGCGGCGGAATTGGGAACAATCGTTGCCTGGGATGTGACGCCCATCTGAATATTCAAAATTGGGATCGCTACCGAAAAATCGAGACGGTTTGTGATCCCGTAGGTGGCGTAGATCGTGTATTGATGAATCGTGAGGTCGATGTTGTTTGCCGTTTGGATAAAGTCGCGCACGAAACACGGGTCTCCGGCATATCCATTGGCGGCTGTTAGCCCTGTTTGGTTATCGCAGGCTGGGATGTGCTGGGGATTAGGTACGGGAAACGGTTGATGCTGGAGGACGGTCGGAATGCTGCTCAAGTTTTGTCCGTCGATCGAGCCAAAATTAAAATACTGGTAGCTGAAGCCCAAGAAGAGCTTATGCTTTCCGATTGTGGTCGCGCGATTGCCCACGATTGGCCCGAGACTCTCATCGGTTGAAGGCGAGAACGTCTTCAGGGCCGGGTCATACACGAAAGTGATACCAGAGGAAGGTGAAGCGATGGGCAGTTGTGACGCCTGTATGCCGACGGCCTCATTGATGGGCGCGAATGTAGATAGGAAATCGCTCGAGAAATGAGCGTTGTGATGGTCCCCAGTGAATAACACGGACTGCGTGGGGTCCGTCGTTGTGCCAAATCCAAACGGGCCATACACCTGTGGAATTTGGCAGACCAGCTTGGTACTCAACGTGCCGTTCAGCGGGCACGTCTGCGCCGAGGCGCCCCCGGCGGCGAGAAAAGATAGGGCCGCAAAACTGACTACGATCCAGCTCTTCATTTGACATCTCCCCTCGTTGGATAGGGCCGTGCATTTCCAAACCAGATCTTCATGTGTTGAGCAGGGTTCCTCACTCGGTTGTGCAGCGAACACTTCCTCCCCTCCCGACACAATAAATTTGCCACCAGAGGAGGCCTTACCGAGACCACGCAATTCAAACGGCTTGTTCTTAGCAGGTCTGACAAGCCCCGCCCCCTTCTGTGCAGCTGATTCCTCAGACATTGCTCCACCATGGTCTCGTCAGGTCGGGTTAGACTTACTGGCCAGTAGATAGTGATTGGCGTCACCGATTCATATCACCCGGTCGTGAGTTGGGCCGAGTTTATCCACACGCTTTATTTGGGTCAAGCTGTTAAGAAGATAGACTTGGGCGTTCCGACCTACTGGACGCTCGTGATGACCCAGGAGCCATTCGACTTTGCGAATTGAAAAGTCGTCCGGCCCTTGACGCTTCGTGGCTTCTGTCCGTGGGGAGTATATTCCTGCGTGACTTGAGCCGTCACAGTTGCCGTAGTGCCGTCGGCGCTGATTTTGACGCTCTCCGTTTGCACCTGCATGCGAATGAGACTGGCACTTTCAAACGAGTTTTTGTACCCAGCGTACAACTTGCCCATCGTCGGCCAAATCTGCTGCAGAGCGTCCGGATTCCTTTGCTGAAAAGCCTGTGCGTAGCGCCTCACCAGCGCGAGTACAGCATCATTGTCAGGAGCCCCAGAAACTGATGGAGACGGGGGAGGCGTTACCGGTGGAGGAGGCTGGTTCAGGGCCGCAAGCTTTGTGCCAATTTCGTCCGCAAACCTTTGGGCTTCGCTTGCATGCGGGCCGCCGGCTTTTGCGATGGATTGGAATCCAGCACGAGCCGCTTCCAGTCCGCTCTTATCGTTCGTGTTCGAGGCCTGTTGATACTTCACAACGATTTGTTGGTACGCTGTTTCTGCGCGCTTGTTTGCTGCACGGTCATGTACTTCGCGGATCGCCAAGGGAATATTGTTGATGAAACTCTTGGCCTCTTCCGAGCGTGGCCCCGCACTATCGGCCAGCGCCTGGAACCCTCGTTGCAGGTTGCTGAGTTGCTGGGCCGCAGCGTCATCGTCACTCTGCTTAAGCTGATTGAACTGGCTCTCCAATTGGGAGAGGTGGCTCTGTTCGGCTTGATCGATCTCCGCGGAAATCGCGCTAGCATCACCGCCACTCTGCTGGAGCTGGCCAGCCTTCTGACGGGCTGAATGGAAATCTCCGCGCTGCAAATCTTGGCGAGCACTGCTTGCGTAACTGCTGGATAGTTTTGCTCGGACGTCCCGCAGCATTTTCTCTGCTTCGGGCTTCCGAGGTCCTTCCCGGGAAGAGAGACGGTTGAGAATATCAGAGGCGCTTTGGAGGCTGTTTATATCGCTCTTTTGAGCGGCCTGGCGCGCCTGCGAAAATAGCTTTTCTTCCGCCTGGAGATCAGGGATGGTATGGGTGAGGGCTTGCTGTGCGTCGTTCTTACGCAGGCCTCCGTCGCCTAGCGCAAGGATCTGATGTAGTCTCTTCTGCGCTTCCGCAAAGCGTCCGCTTGTGACGTCGTCGTTTGCCTGCTGCCACAACTGCTCTTCCCTCCGTCGTAGATCACGTAGGTTCTGATTTTGCATCGACTCTTCGATGCCAGCCTGTTTTTTCTTGATCTCGGCAGTGAATGGACCATCTAAATCCGCTGCCGGGGCAAGGATTTTCAGCGCGCCTTCGAGGTCGTTCGAAGCAACCAGCTTATCCGCGGCATTCAACGCGTCGCGCTGCTCAACCCCAAGCGGATTTGGCCCCGGCTTGGCGGCCGGTTTTGCAACGATCGCAGTGGGTGTGGTCTCATGCGTGCGAAGCAACGTCGATAGCCGTATAGCTCCCCAAATCAGTCCCACCGCGCACAAAGCCACAGCACCGATTCGTGCCGCCTTCTTTCTACTGGAAGGTGGAGCTGCCCCCGTAACACTGATCGCCGCGGAGATTGGAGCTTGGGGAATCGGCTGCTTGATCTCCCTCGGTGGCGGGGGAGCGGGGGGCAGAGCGACAGTTGAAGAAGGGGTTGGAGACGGCAGAGCTGGAGCGGCCGGTTCGACAATCGGTTCGGCAACCGGTTCAGTTAAGGGTTTCGCTGGACGCTGAGGAGGAGCCGAGACTCGGGGAGCGTTGTCCGCAAGTGATGGAGATGCAGGCGGCGAAACTACTGGTTGAGTATGCAATAAAGGTGTCTGGCCCGCAGATGCCTTTGGCCCCGGTATTTCCGTTGGAGGGCGCGTTTCTTCCTGGGAGGCGACTTCCGGTTCCGGCGGCCCTTGCAGCCAAGCATACTCTTTGGACCGACTCACGGTTGGCGCGGATATCACGGTTGCGGCGTCGGCAGTCGCAGCTGATTTCGCTGCGTCTAATTCTTCACAGATTCGCTGGACTCGAGGATCGAAGACTTCAACAATTTTCGCCTCAACCGCTAGGTCCAACGTTTTTGTCGCTTCGACCAGTTTCCCTGCGCTGATTAGAGCACGGACAGCCTCCAGCTTTTCCTCCTGGTCTTTCTTTCTCTCACGAGCTTCGAGCTCGACCCGGGCGGAATTCAGCAATTGATTCACATCTGTGTCCGGCCCCAGAGTCATAAGCGTCTGCTTGGCCAGGTCTATCGCATCGCTAATCTTCCCCCGGTTAATCTTGACCTTGATTTCCCGAATTCTCTGCTCGATGTGTTGACGAGTTTCGAGTTTCCTTTGCTGGTTATCAGCCTGCTCTCGCAAAAGCTGCAGTTCTTTGTTGTCAGGAAATGTCTTGAGACCGGTCAAGGCAGCTTGGTACGCCTCCTCAAAATGGGATGAATCGAAGAGTTTCTTCACCTCTTGACGAATTGCTTGTAGTCGGGCTTCCTGCTCGATCTCCGCTTGTTGGGCCTTCGAAAACTCGATGAGTCGGCTTAAATCCGTATTGCCGGGGAACTCCTTGCGTATCCTTTCTGATTGTGCAAGAACATCGAGATATTTCTTTTCGCTGACCAACTTTTTCAAGGCTTTCAATTCACCCTGCAGACGATCGAGGCTGTCCTGTTTTTCCTTTTCCTGGAGGGCTAGAGTTTGCAGCTTGATGATCCCTGAATCCTTGGGGTGAGTCTTCCGAAGTCCGTCGAGCACGCCCATGGCGTTCGCAAATCGCCGCGCAGCCAGATGATTCCTGGCGTCTGCAAGCTGGCTCTGCTTCTCTTGTTCGGCGCGATCTTCACGCGCTATGTCGATTAGTTTTGCGATGTCATTGTCTTTTGGATACTGGTTTTGCAGCTTGACGAGCAACGCTAAGCACTCCTCGTAATTACGAGAGGTCAATAGACTTCTGGCTTCCGACAAACTTTTCAGTTTGCGCTGCTCGGACTGCTCATCAAGAGCCGTCTCGAGGAGCTTGGCGACGTCGTTGTCATTGGGATGTTCGCTCTGCAGCCTTTCGAGCAGTGCGAGGCATTCCTCATAATTCCGTGAGTGCAGCAGACTCCGGGCTTCGGTCAGTCCTTGCAGCTTGCGCTGCTCGGATTGGTCCTTGCGAACCACATCAAGAAGCTTCGGGATTTCGTCGTCCGTGGGAAACTGCTTCTGCAATTCCAAAAGCAACGCGGTGCACTCATCATACCTGCGCCCAGCCAGTAGTTTTCGGGCTTTCGCGACGCTTTGTTGCCGCTGCTGTTCAGCTTTTTCCGTCTTGGCGGTTTCGAGTAACCTGGAGACATCAGCTTCGTCTGGAAATTCTTTCTGAAGAGATATCAGCCGGGAGATGCATTCGTCGTAGCGCTTCGCTGCCAGGATGTTTCGCGCCTCGCTCAGGGAATCCAGCATCCGCTGTTTTCGCTGATCGTCCAGTACATTCTTTTGTAGCTGTATCGTCTCGTCGTCGCCTGGAAACTCCTTTAGAATGGAGTTCAACAGAGACGTGCAAGCGTCGTGCCGCCTCGCGGCAAGGAGGTTTCGAGCTTCCGCGATAGACTGCGATCTTCGTTCTTTTTTCTGATCTTCCAGGACATTTCTTTGGAGTTGCAGTGACTCGTCGTCTCCTGGGAACTCCTTCAGGATGGATTCCAGCAGAGACGTACAATCGTCATAGCGTCTCGCAGCTAGAAGGCTTCGAACTTCTGCAACGGAATGCGCTCTTCGATGTTTTCTCTGGTCTTCAAACACCGTCTTCTGCAGCTTGAGGATTTCATCGTCGCCGGGGAATTGTTTTAGAAGATCAACAAGAAGCGTCGTGCACTCATCATACCGGCGATTTGCCAGCATGCTACGGGCATCCGCCAGACCCTGCGATCTTTTCTGGTTCGCCTGATCTTCCTGGGCGGTCTCCAGCAGACTCGGAATCTCGTCATCATCGGGATATTCCTTCCGCAATTCGACGAGAAGCTGGATGCACTCCACATAATTCTGCTGCGTCCACAAGCCGCGCGCCTGCTGCATTTTCTCGAAGAATTGCAATCGCTTCTGGCGCTCTGCCTTTTCGTTAATTACCTGTAGCTGAAGCGCCTTTGCTTGCTCGTTAGTAGATTCAGCTTCTAGGACTCTCGCCAGTAGCTCCTCGGCTTCTTCCAGGAGGCCTTGCGCCAAACGTTGCTCGGCGCCTTCAATCCATTCGGCGATTTGCCGGGCGCGGTCCATTTCTTGCTGGACACGCTTTAGCAGCTCCTGAGCGGGTTCAAAGGCGGGGTCCAACTGCAAGACAACCTCGGCCTCTATCCTTGCTTCTTGCGTTTTCCCTTCGGCGAGTAACTCTTGCCCTTTTTCAATCTGTTGCTGCAACTTCGGCCGAATTAGAATCCGTCTGAGTTCGGTATTGGCTTTTTCCAGAAGATTCCTGGCTTGCGTGTTCGTTGAATCGATTTGAAGTGCTTGGCGCAGTAAATCTCGAGACTGGGAATAGTCACCCTGCTCCGACAAATTGCGCGCTTGGACAACCAACGCGGCAACGGACTCCGCCTGCAATCCCTTGCAGATCGGATCCAGGTCAAGAAGGACTTCTTCCATCGACTGGTATCGCTCGTCAGGCGATTTGCGCAAAACCATTCCGATTACTTTTTCGAGCGCCGCGGGGCAGTCGGGGGCCACATCGTGCAGGGGGGTTGGTTCCTGCTGGCAAATACTATGCATGAGGCTCGCTGGAGTCGACCCTCTGAAGGGTCTCTGGTACGCCAGCAACTCATACAACAGAACTCCGAATGACCAGATATCAGAGCGCGCATCTGCATGCTCACCGTGATATTGCTCGGGAGACATGTAGGCGAAAGTACCTAGCAGCATGCCGGTCTGCGTTTTTGAAGTTTCAAGGACGCGAGCTATGCCGAAGTCCACAACCTTCACTATGCCATCTCTGGTGAGCATCACGTTATCGGGCTTGATATCGCGATGGATGATCCCGCGTTTGTGCGCGTAGTCCAGCGCCCGGCATGCTTGCAATGCGTAAGTAAGTTTCAAGGGAACAGGCAGGGGCGCCCGGCGGCTGATCAGCTGATCTAAACTCTCGCCTTCCAACAGTTCCATCGCGATATAGGGAATGCCGTCGGCATCGCCCAAGTCATAAATCGTGACAATATTGGGATGCTGCAAGCCGCCGGCCGACTGGGCCTCTTGGTAAAAGCGTTGGAGCAAATCGGGATATTCGGCCAAGCCCGTAGTGATCGTCTTCAGTGCGACGAGACGATTGATGATTGGATCGCGAGCACGGTAAACGACACCTCCGGCCCCGCGCCCAAGCTCTCTCTGAATCAGGTATTTGCCTAACTTCTCCAAGCTCATTCACCTGCCATCGTGAGCCCGTCGGAATTCATCGCGTCTTGGCCACGACTTTCAAACTTGACCAAAAGGGCCGAAACAGTGTCCTTATCGTCAAATCCCAAGGCATTTTACGAATATCAACCGTGCGTCGGAACGACCCACTTCAGTGCCAGCCAAATTGTCCTCGACTCACCTGAATCAACGTAACTCCGGGTGTGTGATCAAACTCTGCTCACACCTCCCCTGTGCGGCGGTTGCGCACATCTAAACCTATGAGCATCCGCAGCCTAAACATTTCAGGCCAGATATCGGTAGAATCCACCTCCGCCGACCCTAGTTTGTGGAGGCTAATATACCCTAAAGCGGGTAGCGAAATTCTTGAAATACCGAGTCGGCTTCTGAACTATAAAGGTCCATCCGCAAGGAAATCCATGCACCCACAGGACATCTCTCAGAGCAAAGTTGAACGCAGTGCGGTTTAGGCTCTCTTTGGTTCAATCGGTTCATTCCACGTTCCAGTGCGCTAGCGGAACGAGCCCCATTCCAGGACTTCGCATCTCCGGTTACTGGACAACTGGATTCGCCCCTGAAAGCAGCAACGCAGTTGAGCGCTCAGCCGGTTTTTTAGAGGTATTCCGGGCTCCACCATTTGGCTTAGTCGCCCTTCGTAGGTGCCAACTTTTTTAGATTCCAGCGATCCAGAAGCTACCGATGGCCCTCACTGCGCGCCGTGTGGCCATCACGTAGCCAGAAGGGGTGATTTCAGCGGTTTTTGGCGTTTCTGGCGCTACTGGCGTTACTTAGAATGGGTAGCTTACGTGTTTTCAATGCCGGGGTGGGGTGCGAATCCCACCCCCGGCTCCAGATTCTCTCGGGTCCGACCCGGACACATGGGTAACAGAACGTACCGGCTACATAGGTAACACTTTTGGGCCAAAAGGGTTGTCGAGAGGCTGCAGAGTTTTTTCCTCCAAGTCGATGTAGCCCAGATCGTACTCCATAAAGCTGACCAGCCAAATACCTTCTTCGACCTCTTTGATTCCGACGGCCTGACCCGCGAAGACCGTGCTGAGATTAATTTTTTTGCGGTGCAGACAGATGCGCCCGCAGTTGGTGACGTGAATGGTGTGGTCGTGAAACGGGTAAGCAAGTTCTGGCAGGCCGCGATAGTGACGGGTGGCGGGCGTGTAGACTTCCGCGGGACACTTCATCGCGAGTGCTTCATGAGGCCGCTCGTGGTTGAACTCTTCGAGAAAATCGTCGAATTTGCCCTGCTGCTGCAGGCTGTTGATACCCGCGGGGTGAGTGGTTTGTGTTTTGAGCGTGAGATGCATGCGTTCGTGTCGGCCATTCTGCTGCGGATGACCAGGCTGGATGCGTTCGATGGTGATGCCCAGGCGCAACCACCATACGGAAAGTTTGGAGAGGTTAAACAAGGAGTTGGGCGAGGCGAAGGGCACGCCGTTGTCCGAGCGCATGCTGGTTGGCAAGCCGCGTTCTGCAAATAAGCGCTCAAAAGCCGTAAAAGCAAGCGCCTCACAGGTAGATTCCAAGGCTTCACAGAGGAGGAGATAGCGCGAAGCGTGATCGGTGACGGTCAGCGGGTAGCAGTATTTCTTGTTGCCCAACAGAAACTCGCCTTTGTAATCGGTGCACCACAGCTCGTTGGGTTTTTGTCCGAGCGACAAGGGGGTGCCCTGGGCATGGTGGCGCCGGCGCCCGCGGCGTTGCACGAGACCGTGACGATCGAGCACGGCATGGATGGTGCTGCGAGCCGGAACCTTCACCTCACAGGAAAAGCGCCGCAGCAATCGTTCGCGGATCTTGCGCGCGCCCCAGTAGGGCTTCTCCCGTTTGAGATTCAGGATCGCCGCCTCCACCTGCTGGGGCAGTTGGTTGCCGTAGCGCCAGGGCCGCCGCGAACGGTCGGTCAGAGCTTCCAGACCAGATTCCTTGTAGCGGTCGAAGATCTTGTAACCGGTCTTGCGCGAGATGGCAAACTCGCGACACAGCGCCGCCATCTTCTCCCCATCCAGCAAACGCGCCACAAAGCGAACACGTTCATCCATCACCGAACACTCCTTCCAAGGCATCACGCCCTCCCCTAAAGGGAAAAAGTGTCACCCATGTGTCCGGTACAAACTGTCACCTATGTGTCGGGCCGCTCATCTATTATTTCCTTAAGTTTGTTGCCCCGGCGCCTCTCTTAAATCTCGTCCGCTGGCTGCAAAGCGCGATTACCTCGTCGGTTCCACAATCTGCACGTGGTGATGCTCGAGCAAATCTCCTGTCGCGTGATCCAACTGCGTGACCGCCAATTGAAAATTCACTTGGGATTGAATCAAATTCAGCTCCGCTTGAGCCAGTTGCGTCTGAGCGTCCAGAACGAAGAATACGGCCTCCGCGCCCAATTCGTATTTTCGTTCGTCCGCATGCAGGGTGTCTTTCGCAAGGTCCACGGCCACTTTTGCGGCTTCCATGCCAAGCTTGGCCGCCTCCAAAGCGTGCACGCCATTGGTCACCTCCAGCGATATGTTCTGATTCGTGCCCCTTTCCTGATACTGATCGCGCCGGCGGCTCACCAGGGAATCGGCCAAGCTCGCTTCCGCACTGTGATTTTTAATCGGCAGTGTCAACGCGAGGCTCGCGCCGTAAGCCGGATAGGTGAAATGAAAGGACTGGCTCAGGCTGTTTCCCAGCCCCGTGCTTCCAACGCCCGCTTCGTTGCCTCCTAGCCCATTGCCGGAATAGAAGCCCGAAAGTTCGAGGTCTGGCTTCAAATAATTATGGGCCAGCCGGATGCTCAGCTCGTCTGCTGCAAGCTGCTGGTGCACCGCCTCGAGTTCCGGACGGTTGGCGATGGCGCGCGCGAGAGCAGTGGGAATATCGATCGTTGGAAGCTGTCCCACGGGCTCGGGGCGGTCAGTCATTTCCAGGTCGAGCACGCGAATCGCCGGGTCAAGATCCGCGCCGATGCCCTGGCGAAACTGATCTTCCGCTTGCTTTACCGAATATTCCGCTTGAATCACCCCCACACGCCGTGACGCAACTTGCGACTCGGATCGGTAGATATCCAGGGGAGGCAGCGCCCCCAGGCTGAGTGCTTTCTTGTCGTGGTCGTAACTCTTTTGGGCCTCATCCAGCGACTTTTGCTGCACGGAAAGATTTTCCCGGGCCAGCACGACATTCCAGTAATTGCCCACAATCTGGAGAATGATGTCATTTACTTCCGCGAGAAAATACGCGTGAGCCTGTTTCAAATTATTCTGCGCGATCAGAATCGGCGCGCGGTTTGCGAAGAGTCCGCGGTTTCGCAAGAGGGGTTGCGTCACCGTGAACTGGAGGGTCGTCGCGATGGAGGGATTTAGAAAATTGAACGAACTGTTAGTCGAATTCTTGTCAGCGATAAAGGAACCCTGGAAATTCGTTCCCGTTTGAAATGTTTGTGAATAGCCGATCTGGGTTTGCTGGGTCAAGGTATCCAGAATGGACGCCCCTTGTAGTTGGGTCGACGTCGGCGATTTGGTGCGCTGATCGCTGAAACCCGAAGTCAGCAGCGGATCGAACGGCGCATAGACACGCCGAAGATTGTTCTCCGAGGTTTCAACCTGGTAATGGTCCAGGCGAATGTCGGTGTTATTGGCGAGCGCCAGGCGAATGCTGTCATCCAGGGAGAGCACCAGCTTTCCGTCGACGACATGGTCCTTAAAATCTTGTGGGGCCAGCAATGGCGGAGCCGGTTTTTGCCGGCTGCTGATTCCCAGAACGGTTTCCAAGGGCGAAGAGTTTTGTGCGCGCGTCGCAACAGCGGCCAGCGCAAGAAATAAAATTGCCACAGAGAAAGAACGCACCACTCTCATCGACCACCCCCAAGGAATTGACGGATCGAAAGCCGCCGTTATTCGTACCGAATCGCCTCGACGGGATCGAGCCGCGCTGCCTTCACCGCCGGATAAATTCCGAAAATCAAGCCCACGGAAATGGAAACCACGAATGCCAAAAGGATCGAACCGATCGTGACCACCGTGGACCATCCGGCGAGCCACGCGATCAGCTGCGACATAGCGAACCCCAGCACCACGCCGAGCAGCCCGCCCGCGAATGAGATGAGGGTAGCTTCGATCACAAATTGACGGATGATGTCCCGGCGTCTCGCGCCAATGGCCCGGCGCACTCCGATTTCACGCGTGCGTTCCAGGATGGCGGCCAACATGATGTTCATAATTCCGATTCCGCCTACCAAAAGCGAAATGGACGCGATGGCCACCATCACGGTGTTGAAGAGCTGCTCCGTGCGCTTCTGCTGCGCCAGCAATTCCGCTGGGACGATGACGCTGAAATCGCCCGCGTCATGATGTGAAGAGTTGAGAATCCCGCGCACTATTTCCGCATCCGTGACACTGGTATCCGTGGACGCCAGATGCAAGTACATGCCGTCAATCTCGTCTTTTAGCCAGCTTTGCGAATCTTCCAGCCGGTACAACACGGAATTAAGCGGTGCATAAACTAGGTTGTTCAAGTCCTCCGTTCGGATGCCGGAAACATCGGATTCGGGAGCGAGCTGCGGCGCGGCGATGCCGATCACATGGCACCAGATGTCGTTGAGTTTTATGTATTCACCGACGGCCTTTCCCGCGCCAAACAGACTGTCTTTTGCTGCTGCGCCCAGAACGCACACCGGAGCCGAGGCCGCATTGTCGGAGGCGTCGAAGAACCGCCCTTCCGTTACACGGAGATGCCCGATGTCCAGATAGCTCGGTCCAACGCCGTAAACGACGGGTATGTCCTGTTGAGGTTTCGGCAAAATCTTTGTAGGAGTAAACCGTTTTCGCGGAGTCCCTTCCATGATGTCCGGCACATTCTGCCGGATAATCTGGTAGTCGCTGAGCGTGAGCCCCGGCGAATTTTTTCGCACTTTCTGAAGCTCCTGATCGTTGCGCGCCTCTTTAGCCTCCACGATTAAATTGCGCACGCCCAACTGCTCGATGAAAGCCATCACTTTTTGTTGGGCTCCGGCGCCGATCGAAAGCATCGCCACCACTGCCGCCACGCCGAAAATCATGCCCAGCATGGTCAGCAGCGAGCGCAGCTTGTGGCTGGCCAGATTCTCCAACCCAAATGCGAGATCAGGGAGCCATTGCTCCAGGGTTCTCGGATGTGTCATGGAGGGGAGTTTCATGGCCGGTCCTCTTGCTTCAATTGATGCTCGAACCCAGGCTGGGAGCTGTGCCGGTGCTTTCTTTGGGTTTGCCCGAGTGTTTTTTCTCGGGATTCACCAGCGCCACAACCGTTCCGACCGGGATTCCTTCCAGAATTGCTTGTCCTTCGCTCAGCGCGCGCACTTTCACTTCCTGTAGTTCGAACCCGCCGCCTCGCTCGCAGTACACCACCTTTTTTCCTTCGTGGTCGAATACGGCTTCCGCAGGGATGGACACGGCGCGGGTAAGCTGATCTCCGAGGATGTTAAGTTGCGCCTCGAATCCCGGGCGCAGCCTGGGATCCTCGCGATCCAGTTGGACGGCCACATCGAATTTGTGCTTCGAATTGTCGTCCCAGAATTCGCGGGCGGTGGCTCCCCCCACCGATTGCACTTTCCCCGTGAAGGATTCACCCGGCAACGCGTCGATCGTGATGTCCACGGACTGCCCGGTCTTGAGATTGGTGCGCTCGGTCTCCCCGACTTGGGCGTTAACTTCCAGGTGAGAGCCGTCGATCACTTCTGCAATCGAGCTTCCCGGGTTCACCTGATCCCCGACGTGGTAGTCCGGCAGCGTCATCCCATCCATGAAAATTCCTCCGGTCGAATCCCGGTTTCCGTGGATGACCACAAGTCCATCGATGGGAGAGGTTATCCGCATGTTCTTGATGTTGCGCTCCGCCTGATCCATCGCCAACTGAGCTTTGTGGTGCTTTTCCTGGCTGATGGCGAGCGCCGCCTCGTTGGACGCGCTGTGCGAGCGAATGTCTTGTTCCAGCTGCGCCAAAGCTCGCTTGGCTTCGTCGAGCGCCAGGATGTTTTTCTGCCCGTCAATCTTGCTCAAGATTTCGTTCTTGCTGACATCGAGCTCCGCCTGGCGAACCGCATACTTTGCTTTCAGCAACGCCGTCTGGTCTTCTGCGGTCTGTACCGCCGCATCTGCTTTTGCTTTGGCGATCTCCTGGTCCGCCTGCTCGAGGTCGCTCCGGTTTTGGGCCAGGTTGTACTCTTGCTGGCTGGGGTCGAACTCCAGCACTACGTCCCCGGTGTGCACCTGAGCTCCAGCCGCTGCCAGCTTGACGATTTGCAGCGTCCCTCCCGCAATTGGCGGAGCCGAAATAACTCTCGATTGCTGCGTGCGCAGCGCGCCCTTCGTGAACACCTTTAGCTGGAGATTTACCTCCTTCACTTTGGCCGTCGGAATTTCCGTGTCGCCGGCAAGGACCGTGGTTTGCCGGCAGGCGCCGCCGCCGATGCTCAACGCCAAAGCAAGCAGCAATAGAGACCTTGGCGATTTGCGGCGCGTCAACAAGTTTGTCTTAGTGTCCAATCGTCGGATCCTTCAGGGCTATTTGCTCGCCGGGTTGCAATCCATTCGCAATCAAGGCGTCCTCACCGCTCTGCCGGGCCACTTCCACGGGCGTTTCTTCGAATTTCGATCTTCTGCGCAGGTATACAACCGTGCGCCCGGCTTTTCGGAAAAGCGCGGCGGTCGGAATCACAATGCCGTCAGGCACGCGATCCACTGCGATACGAACCGTAGCCCCCATCCCCGGCGTGAGCCGCGGATCGCTCCCCGCCAAACTCAATTCCACCGAGAAATTTCGCGGCACGGGCCACCCCGCCGTGAAATCCAGGCTCGCCGTGGGGCTTATTGTGGTGACGCGTGCCTCGAAGGTCCGGTCCGGAAGCGCATCCATCAGCACGGTGGCGGATTGGCCCAATTTCAATTGGCCCCGTTCGGCTTCTTCCACGCGCGCCACGATCTTTAGCGCCGAGGAATCGGGAAGTTCCGCAATGTCCGCGCCGGGCCATGCCCCGTCGCCGGGTTTGAACGCAGTGGGACTGCCCTGGGGCTGCCAATGATTTTGCAGCGCGACTACGCCATCCAGCGGCGCTCGAAGTGTCAGTGAGGCCAGACTGCGCTCGTCCAGCTCCACTTGGTAAGCCGCTTGGTCAAACTTTTGTTTTTTGCTCGCGAGCTCGGAGACGCCTGCCGCGCGGTCCGCTTTCAGCTTCTCTTCGGTCTCTTTTTGTTTTTGCTCCGCATCCGCAAGCTTCAGTTTGGCCTGCGCGCCCTCGATGGCCGAGAGGATCTCCTGCTTGCTGGCATCCATGCGCGCTTTCTCGGTGTCAAATTTCGCGGTCATGGCGTCCGTTAAATCCTGCTCTTCTTTCAACCGCGCTGCCGCCCGCGATTGCTGGATTTCCGCTTCCGCGGACTTCACGGCGGATTTATCCTCCGCCAGCTTCTCCTTCACCGCAGTCGCGTCAAACTCCACCAGAAAGTCGCCCTTCTTGACCTTCGTCGCATTGGCGACAAGCCTCAATATCTGCAAATCCCCAGCGGCGTACGGCGCCGCAATCACTGCCGAGCGAATGGCTTTGACCTCGCCCTTAATCTGCAGGTAATCCACGAATTCCTTCCGCTTCACGTCCGCCGTCGGCATATTCGCGGCCGAACTCGCCAGGCGGAACGCGCCAAAGATCAGCCCGCTAATCCCCAGCACGGCCGCCCAAGCGAGCGCCTTTCGTCTGGGCTTCCAGTTCTGAGCTTCGCCGCTCATGGTTAGTCCGCAGCTCCGACTTCTTCGCTGGCATCCAGCCGGATCACGTCTCCCTCGGCCAGCCCTGATTCCACCACGGCATTCAGGTCATTTCTTCGGCCAACCGTAACCGTGCGCTTCTCAAAGGTACCGCCGTTTTTCAGCCACACAAACGAGTGCCCCGATGCAAACCCGATGCTCTGGCAGGGAACGACCAGCACGTTGTTTTCCGAACCAAGCTCGAGGTCCAGCGCCGCCGAAAGGTCGGGCAAGAGTCTCGGGTCGGTTCCTTGCACCGAGAAACGCGCCGTGAACGACCGAACCATTTCCGTGAATTGTCCGGTGTGGCCAAGCGGTGAAAGTTCATCGAGGGCCACCGGGAGCGCCAAACCAGGATAAGCATCCAGGTGCATTTCCGCTTTCTGCCCCAGGTGGACTTTCAGCAGGTCCACTTGATTCAATTCCACCCGCACTTCCATCCGCGAAGGATCCACCACCTGAAGGAACGGCACTCCTGCCCGCACCTGGTCTCCCTGCTGCACGGTGCCCATTCGTCCGCCTAGCCAAATCGTGTTGTAGACCACGATTCCCGCCATGGGGGAACGCACCGTCATCTTTGCCGCGTTCGCTTGCGCGTAGCGCATGGCTTCCTGAGCGCGATCCCGTTGAATCTCAAGAATTCGTATCCCTGCCAGAGCTGCGGCACGCTTCAACTGGTAGGTGGCCCTTAGTTGTTTCAAAGTCGCTTGCGCTTCATCCACGGCTTCCTGATTCTTTTCGGCATCGATGCGCGAAACAACTTCGTTTCTCTTTATCTCCAGTAGCGCCCTCTGCATCTCGTCTTCCGCCTGCTTCATCGCCGTATCGTCTTTGGCGCGGGCGATGAGTTCGTCCGACTTTTTCTGCTCCACCTGACTGACCAGGTTGTCGAGAGAACCTTTTTTATCCAGGTAGTCTTTCATCTGCGCCTGAGGGTCGAACTCGACCAGGAGGTCGCCATCCTTCACGTGCGTCCCCGCAGGCGCCAGCTTGGTCACCACCATCGACCCGACCTGCGCGCCCTCAAGTTTCGGCGCAAGAACGATGAACGAACGCGATGCTTCCGTCGTTCCATTCAGCCGCAAAGTCTGCGAAAGGTTCTTTCGCTCTACCTTGACCGTCGGCTCAGACCGGCCTGCCGATGACCGTCCTTCCCAGAAATGGAGGAAAAGCAAAAGGGCACTTACGAGGAGCAGCGCCGATGAGAGGCGGAGAAAAAGGCTCTTGGGCTTATCGCCAGGATGAGACATTTGGCCCATAACCTCTGATGACTCTAAGAACGTTCGAAAGTTATCCCGTCAAACTACGCTGTTGGAACTCGTTTCCATTGAATTGGTTGTTTCTGCAAATCAGCATCCCCGTTAGCCGTTCACGGAAGCCAAGTCTATCTCATCAGCCCGCGGAACTATACCGTCGAGTGCACAACTTGCCGACAGTCTGCAGCAGCTCGCCAACCATCCGCCGTTGTCGGTTCGCATCCCGCACACCGACCACCTTGTTTCAATTTTCAAGAAAATCGAAACCTTGAGCGTGTGTGGAAACATCTAACTCTCGAACGGCTCGCGGAGTTGCGAATTGACCCTGCCTTGCGAGGGCTCATGGGGCATTCGTTCAGTTTCGCTGAATATTATCTTCAATTCTTACAGTTTGACACTTTGGTCAGGCGTTTGTAGTCTGCGGCATTCGTGACCCGGAGAAAGGCTACTGCTCGATTCACAAGCCGAGGCATCGTACCAATCTGACGCACAACGCCTGGCCACTTCAGACGATTAGCGGGCACAACACGACATATTCGCCCATGAGCAGCAAGGGCCGGTGCAAGGCATGAAAACTGCGTTTCTGAAATCAACAAGCCATGCTCCATCCTCGAGCGATGGCCAACGACTTACAGATGGGCAGATTTTTTCAACAGTTGAGGATGTTCTCGCGTCCACCCCATTTGTTGACATTCATACACACCTGTATTCCCCCTCCTTCGGCAAGCTTGGTCTGTGGGGCATCGACGAGTTGCTCACTTACCACTATCTCGAAGCCGAACTTTTCCGCTCCTCCGACATAACGCCCAGTCACTATTGGTCGCTTTCCAAGCGCGACCAAGCCGATGCCATCTGGCGAGCCCTCTTTGTCGAAAACACTCCCGTATCAGAATCCGCCCGCGGCGTAATCGCTGTTCTCCATGCTTTCCAACTTTCTACCGACCGCCCAGACTTGTCAGAAGCCCGCTCCTTTTTCAAAGCGCAAACCATCGAAGCCCACATCAAAGCAGTGCTTCAGATGGCGGGTGTGAGCGTCGTAGTGATGACCAATGATCCACTCGATCCGGACGAAGCTCCGCTCTGGTTCAACGGTGTCGCGAGCCATCCGCAATTTCTCCCCGTGCTGCGGCTGGATCGCATTCTCTGCACCTGGTCCGCGCACTGGCAGGCATTGGCTGGCCAGGGCTATCGCGTTGACGAGCAGGCTTCCGGAAGTTCGGTGGCCGAAGTTCGCCGTTTCTTGATGGATTGGTACGCCCGCATGCATCCGGTGTACATGGCTGTCTCGCTGCCGGACACTTTTGCGTATCCCAAGGATACGGTTGGCAATCGATTGCTGAAGGAGGCCGTGCTCCCCTCCTGCCGCGAATTTGGAATTCCTCTCTCCCTCATGATGGGCGTTCGCAAACAAGTGAATCCCGCGATCCGTTTGGCGGGGGATGCCGTTGGTAAATCAGACCTCAAAGCTCTCGAGTATCTATGCCGCGAGTTTCCCGATAATCGCTTCCTCGTGAGCGTTCTCAGCCGGGAGAACCAGCACGAACTTTGCGTTTACGCGCGCAAGTTCAACAACCTCATGCCCTTCGGGTGCTGGTGGTTCATGAACAATCCTTCTATCGTCGAGGAGATCACGCGCGAGCGCATCGAGATGCTTGGAACAAGCTTCATACCGCAGCATTCCGATGCTCGTGTCCTCGAACAAGTGATCTACAAATGGCACAACACGCGCCGGACCATGTCCAACATTCTTGCCCAATCCTATCGCTTGCTCTCCGAGGACGGCCGCGGTGTCACTCGCTCGGACATCCAGCGCGACGTGACCCGTCTTTTTCGCTCAAACGCGGAGGCCTGGATAGGAAGGAAAGCGCCCGTTTCGGACGCGCCAACACAGGCTTAGCGAGTGTCTTCAGGCGGTAAATGTGTTCTCCAGTGGCCCGTTTTTTTTACCACCGCAAAACGTTTCCTGGCACTGCGGAGCGAGTTGAAATTCAGTGTTCAAAGTGCTGTCTGAACACCCCTGTTGAGACCACCGCCCCTCTTGCTTCACAATATGGCGTCGAGCTTCAAAGTTTCTAATTGCGGAGGGCCCCCGTGGTTTTCCCAAGCGGTTTTCTTGCTCGTTCGATTTCAATAATCTCCGTTGCTCTTCTTCCAGCTTTGGCAGCATCGCAGACCCAGGTCTCCACTTTTCACAGCGCCCCTGCCTCGGCCAAGGAACAGAAGAATCCCTATGAGGGCCAGCATCCGGCCTCCGCAAAAGAGGCCTATCAGCTTCGCTGCGCGAGTTGCCACGGTCCAAACGGCGAGGGCACGGGAAATATTCCTGCCTTGGCTACTGGCAAAGCGCAGGGAGCCAGCGACGGCGAACTTTTCTGGTATATCACCCGGGGCGATGTGAACAACGGCATGCCTCCCTGGCAAAGTCTGCCAGAAAAGCAGAGATGGCTAATCATCAACTATCTCCGCGTCCTGGGCAGCCTCAAACCAGGTTCTCCGCGGGTCCAGCTCTCCGCGGATGAAGCTGTCGACACCGGTAAGAATGCGCCTCCGCCCAGCGCTCCCTTTACCGACTACCGCTTCGAGAAGCCCGGCGACATTCGCAAGATCACCCTTAAGGATCTGCCCCCACCGCTCGCCACATCCTCGTCGGGCAATGGTCCTCAACTCGTCCCACGCCCGTCGAACGCGTGGCCCCAGGTTCTGCCTGGCTTCAAAGTCGAGCTCTACGCTTCAGGACTTGACGCTCCGCGCTTGATCCGCACCGCCCCGAATGGCGATTTCTTCGTGGCCGAGAGCAACGCCGGAAACATCCAGGTTTTTCGCGGAATTGCCGCCGACGGCAAGCCACAGCAAACTGAGATTTTCGCCTCCGGTCTGAACCGCCCGTTCGGGATCAACTTCTATCCGCCGGGCCCTGACCCGCAATGGATTTATGTTGGCAACACCGATTCCGTGGTGCGCTTCCCCTATCAGAACGGTGATTTGAAAGCACGCGGCCCCGCCGAACACATTGCGGATTTGCCGGGTAACCTCAGCCACTGGACACGCGACATTCAGTTCTCCCCTGATGGCAAAAAAATGCTTGTCTCTGTGGGTTCTGCTTCGAATATCGATAATCCGGACACCTCCCCAGCGGAAAAGAATCGTGCTGATGTTCTCGAGTTCAATCCCGATGGCTCTGCGATGAGCATCTACGCCTACGGCATCCGCAATTGTGTCGGCCTGGCCATAAATTCGAGGACGGGCGAGTTGTGGTGCTCAGTGAACGAACGTGATGCGTTGGGTGACAATCTCGTTCCCGATTACATCACTCACGTTCAGCAAGGCGGCTTCTACGGCTGGCCCTGGTGGTACATGGGCGGCCAGCAAGACCCGCGTCACGAGGGCCAGCATCCGGAGTTGAAAGACAAAGTCATCACCCCCGATGTTCTTCTGAATCCCCACAACGCTTCGTTGGAAATGACTTTCTATACTGGCAAACAATTTCCTGCGGAATACGACGGAGACATTTTCGCTGCGGAGCATGGCTCGTGGAATCGCTCGCTTCGCGTCGGCTACGAACTCATTCGCGTTCCGCTTCATCAGACCGGCCATGCCACCGGCGAATACGAGGATTTCATGACGGGATTCGTCGTGGATAATGGGCACGTTTGGGGGCGCCCCGTGGGCGTCACCGTCGCTCCCGATGGCTCATTGCTCGTCACGGACGACGGCTCGAAGTCCATCTGGCGCATCACCTACACGGGCAAGTGAAGACGCCGCGACGGAAGTGCTCTTGCCTTCGCATTTCCTACTTCGAAACGCGCAACATCACTACGCCGTGCGCAGGAACCATCGCGGAGTATTCCACCCCGCTTATTTTCAGATCGATGTGACCCCAGAGATCTCTTGCGTGTGTGGGCGCGCCGTTCAGGCCCACTGCTGACCACTTGAAGTTGATTTGCGCAGGCTTGCCGCCGCGGTTAAATAATCCAATCGCTTCTCCGCCATCTGCGAGTGGCTTCGCCCAAACCTCTTGGTCCTCCGATCCGGAGACGCGACGGGCTTCCTTACCTGCCGTATCCTGATCAATAGCGATTACTTCGCGGTTGGTAAGTATCTCCAGGATGTCCGGAGTCATATTCCGCAAGTCATTTCCTGCAAGCAGCGGTGCGGCAAGCATCGACCATAAACTCATATGCGTCCGGTATTCGTCATCGCTCATCCCGCCGTTGCCGATTTCCAGCATATCGGGATCGTTCCAGTGTCCCGGCCCCGCCCAAGAAGCCAATTCGCTCTGCGCAAAGCCAATTTTCGTCATCGATTCCCACGTATCCCGGATGTCCCCTGTCGTCCGCCACGCATTACCACCTACTTCCGCGCCCCACTTCCAGACGTCGTCACGCCCATACTGGCACAGGCTGTAAAGGATAGGACGCCCGGTCTTCAGAAGGGCGTCGCCCATGATCTGGTATACCGCGCGCATCTCATCGTCCGTATAAAGGTTTCGCGCTCCGCACCAATCGTACTTTAGATAGTCGAAGCCCCAGGCCGCGTACGTCCGTGCGTCCTGCTCCTCGTGGCCAAAGCTCCCTTCATATCCCGCGCAAGTATTTGGACCAGGCGAAGAATAAATTCCAATTTTCAACCCCTTGCTGTGCACATAGTCAGCAAGCGCCTTCATATCAGGAAATTTTACATTGGTCTTGATATTCCCCTGGGCGTCGCGGCTGCCCTGCCAGGTGTCGTCAATGTTGATGTATTGATAGCCCGCCGCTTTCATTCCGTTGCTGGCCATCGCATCCGCCATTTCGCGCACGTCCTCGTCATTCACGCGGCCTGCGAATTTGTTCCAACTGTTCCAGCCCATCGGTGGCGTGCGCGCAAGCCCGTTGTCGGGCACTTCGTGGAGGGCCGGTAGTGGAAGGCGTAAGGGATAGGCTCCTTCTCCGGGCGGCGCACGATGTGCGACCATTTCAATCAGTGGAGATTCCGGGCGGCGCCGGGTTGTCAGGTGCAAATCGTCGCCCTCGAGCTTGCCTTCGTATTTCACCCGCCGCTCGCTCGTCCCGTCGGTCATGCTGCCGATAACCGCAAAACCGTCGGGCCGCCCGTGCTCTCGACGATCTTGAAGTAGTACTGCCCGGAGCGAATCGTGCCTGTTATACGTGAGCCTTCCTGATGTAGGTCGAGATATGTATTTCGAGACGTGCCGTCCGGCAACCGGTCGCGGACCGCCCAGTTCCCAGTCAGGTCAGCGGCAACACACGGGGTCGCAATTGCCGCGAGTAGAATAAGACAGAGCGGTTTCATTTCAGCCGCAGGCTACATCAAACGAACTACTCTTCAAAATGGTTTATTTTTGGCGAGCTTTGAAATTTTCTTAAACTGCTGTTTAGCAATACTTGACCATTCGCCGATCCGAATCTTGAGGTACGCTATCCACGTTTCATAAGCATTGCTCAGCATTCACCCATGCGGCCGAAATGCTTACGTCAACTCGACGAGTCTATGAGCACGCCTCTATGAGAATTCCATTCGACGAACTGTTCGATGGTTTGCTCCGCGTGTTGCTCAAGCTTGGTTTCGAGCAGCACCGCGCCACCCTTTGCGCACGCCTCTTCGCGGAAGCCAGCCGCGACGGCGTTTATTCTCACGGCTTAAACCGATTCCCGCAGTTCGTCCGCATGATTCAAAGTGGAATTGTTGCCATCCGCGGAGAGGCCACTAAGGTCGCAGGTTTTGGTTCGCTGGAGCGTTGGGATGGAAAGAGCGGTCCCGGCAATTTAAACGCGCACGCCTGCATGGATCGGGCGATCGCGCTCTCTCATGAACATGGAGTTGGCTGTGTAGCCCTCGCCAACACGAATCACTGGATGCGCGGCGGCAGCTACGGATGGCAGGCAGCGGACGCGGGCGTCATCGGCATCTGTTGGACGAACACGCTGCCAAATCTCCCGCCTTGGGGAGCAAGCGTTCCTCGGATCGGCAATAATCCCTTGATCCTCGCGGTGCCCCGCGCGAACGGCAACGTAGTCCTCGATATGGCCATGTCCCAGTTTTCTTACGGCGCTCTAGCTGCTCATCGAATGCGCGGTGAACAATTGCCTGTCGACGGCGGCTTCGACGCGGCTGGACGGCTCACGCGCGACCCTGCGGCCATCGAAGCATCCAAACGCCCGTTGCCCTTCGGCTATTGGAAAGGCTCGGGCTTGGCCTTGATGTTGGACATGATTGCAGCGCTTCTTGCCGGCGGCCGCGCCACATTTCAGATACCCGCTGAACCCGAACGAGAAACAAAACTCTCGCAAATCTTTATCGCGATGGATCCGCACGCACTCGAGCCCCACGGCGCTGATAATCTCACCGACCAAATCCTCGAATACCTGCAATCAGGATCCTCTGCGAACGACGAGCGCATACGATACCCCGGCGAGCGCGTGCTGCAAACACGGAAGGAAAATCTGGAGCTGGGTGTTCCGGTCGAGCCCTCGATTTGGCGCGAAGTTCAGGCTTTGCTCTGATCGCGCCGCAACGCTTCGCGCCGCGCCCAGTAGTCGCAATCAATATCCCAGTTTCTTATCCACAACATTGAGAAGGGCTTCGCCCTTTCGGAACCGCTCATACTGCCCGATGAAGAACTTCATCGCATTGTCCAGCCAGTCAGGCGTATGGTCCGCGCAATGCGGCGAGAGCAAGACGTTCTCCAGCTTGTAAAACGGATGACCATCTGGTAACGGCTCGCGGTCGAAAACGTCCAAAGCCGCGCCCTTAATCTTTTCGCTTGAAAGCGCCCTGATCAGTGCTGACTCGTCGATCACCGGCCCTCGTCCCACGTTAATCACCACCGCCGTTGGCTTCATCGCTGCAATCTCCGCTTCGCCGATCATTCCACGCGTTTCTGCCGTCAACGGCGTCGCGACAACCACAAAGTCGCAGCGCGAAATCATCTCGATGCGCTGTCCGGGCAAATAAGTCTGCGCAACCATCGCATCAGTCGTCTGCGACGGCGCAACATGCCGCCTCACGGCCAGCACCGTCATTCCAAGCGCGAGCGCTCTCTCGGCGACCGCCCGCCCAATGTCTCCATATCCTATGATTCCGACGGTATGCCCCGCTGCCCAGGAAACCTCGAACGCCTTCCAAACCCCGGCTTGCTGATTCCGGATCATCCGCCGGAAATCCTTCGCAAAATATAAAATCGCGCCAATTGCAAACTCTCCGAGCGACGCGCTGAATACTCCTGCCCCGTTCGTGAGCGGAACGGTGCTTTCCACCAGCTCCGGAAAGAGTGTTCTCTCCAATCCCACGGAACGTGAATGCACCCACCGCAAATTGGGGCACATTCCAAATACTTTTTTGAACAGCGCCAGCGAGCCCGACCAATTAAAGAGAACTGTGGCGCGGGCAGCGTCTTCCCCGCACGCTTCCGCGGAATTTCCAACGATAATTTCCACATCGGCGAGCTGCTGCCTCAGCATCGCGATCTGCGGATCATTCGGATTTGCCAGGACCAGAATCGTATCTTTGCTCATCGCGCTCGCACGGACAGCGCAAGAGATTACACCAGATTCGAAGAACTCCGCATCCACCAACCTCCGTCGAGAAGAACCAAATCCGTCGTTTAAGCCGCGGTATTTGACACCACAAAATGAGTCCTCCTAAACTACATCCCCTCTGCAGAAATGATTCCCGGTTGACCGGGCATTTTCAAAGTTCTACGGTTGAACGCGTCAAGCTAAGTGTCTCGGAAGGATTTTCATGCTGCCAAGAGATCCTAAGTCACTGAGAAGCTATCGCTGGTACGGCCCTGATGATTTACGCTCTTTCGGCCACCGTTCGCGCGCCGCTTCCATGGGCTGCACGCAAGCCGATTACGCCGGCAAGCCCGTAATCGCCATCATCAACACCTGGGGCGATATCAACCCGTGTCACAGCCACCTTCGCGAGCGCGCCGAAGACGTCAAGAAAGGTGTCTGGCAGGCCGGCGGTTTCCCCGTCGAAATGCCCGCTTTCACTCTCGGCGAGACGTTTCAGAAGCCTACCACCATGATGTATCGCAACTTGCTCGCGATGGAGACCGAAGAATTGTTGCGCTCCTACCCAGCTGACGGCTGCGTGCTGATGGGAGGCTGCGACAAAACGACTCCCGCACTTTTGATGGGGGCTATCAGCATGAATCTCCCCGCAATCTACGTCCCCGCCGGCCCCATGCTTCGCGGCAATTGGCGTGGCCAAATTCTCGGCAGCGGCTCCGACGTCACGAAGTTCTGGACGGAGCGCCGCGCCGACAACCTCGATCTGCAAGCCTGGACCGAAATCGAAAACGGCATAGCTCGTTCCGCGGGCACCTGCATGACCATGGGCACCGCTTCCACGATGACCAGCCTCACCGAAGTTCTCGGCTTCACGCTCTCCGGCGCAACGTCCATCCCTGCTGTCGACGCCAATCACCCAAAGATGGCCAATCGTTCCGGCCGCCGCATCGTGGAAATGGTATGGGACGACCTGAAGCCGCGCGATATTTTACGAGAAGCTTCTTTCAATAATGCGATTGCAGCGGAGTTTGCACTCGGTGGTTCGACGAACGCCGTCATCCACCTGATTGCTATGGCTGGCCGCGCAGGAATCAAGATCACTCTAGATAGATTCGACGAATATTCCAAAAAGACGCCCATGCTCGCCAATATTCGCCCGAGTGGCAAATACTTGATGGAAGATTTTTATTACGCTGGCGGCCTGCCCGCTCTGCTGCGATCTCTTTCTCCTCATCTGGATCTGACCTCCCCGACCATCACCGGAAAATCGCTTGGCGAAAATATCGCCGGTGCTGAAATTTACAATCCCGATGTAATCCGCCCTCTCGATAAACCCGTTCTCGCCTCTGGTGGCTTGGCGATTCTCTACGGCAATCTCGCTCCTTGCGGCGCCGTCATCAAAGCTTCCGCCGCGGAACCGCGTCTCCTCAAACACACCGGCCGCGCCATCGTCTTCGACAGCTTCGACGAAATGAACGCCCGCTTGGATGATCCTGCTCTCGATGTGGACGCCGATAGCGTCCTCGTACTGCGAAACGCCGGCCCCAAAGGCGCCCCTGGAATGCCCGAATGGGGAAATCTTCAGCTTCCACAAAAGATCCTGAAAACAGGCGTCCGCGACATGGTTCGCATTTCCGACGCCCGTATGAGCGGCACCAGTTACGGTGCCTGTGTACTACACGTCTCGCCCGAATCGTTTGTGGGCGGCCCACTAGCTTTGCTCAAGGAAGGCGATCTCATAGAACTCGACGTCCCCGCGCGAAAATTGAACATGCTCGTGAATGAAGACGAGATTGCTCGCCGCCGCGCGGCCTGGCGCCCCAAAGAGGGCATTTATCCCCGCGGTTACGGAAAACTATTCATGCAGCACATCAGGCAAGCACACGAAGGTTGCGACTTCGATTTCTTGGAAGGGACAGCGCCGATTCCCGAGCCCGAGATTCATTAAGGCTAAAACTCACAAGCAGCGCCCGGCAGCGCGGCAAGGAAACACTGCCTAAATTGTGGGCGCCTCACTTCGCTTCGGAACAGCGCGTCCGGCGCCGACGGCAAGCATCAAGACTCCCGAAACGCACAAGCTCCCAACCAGGTACAGCAACCCCGCGCGGAAGGAATGTGTTCGGTTGACCAGATAGCCCATAACCATCGGCCCAAAAAATCCTCCAAGATTTCCCACCGAATTAATCAGCCCAATAGATGCGGCCGCGGCCGATTCGGTCAAGAACGCTGTCGGCACGGCCCAAAAGCACGGGTGGAAGGAATAATAGCCGGCCCCCACCAGGCAGAATAGCGCCACCGCGATCGTCAGGCTCGAACCATACAGCACCGCCAGCAATAGAGAAACTCCGCAGAGGAAAATCGAAACCGCTGCGTGCCAACGCCGCTCCAATGTCCGGTCCGAATGCCATCCGTTCAGTTGTTGAACCACAAATCCGGCAAGATAGGGCAGTGCGGCGAACAGCGTGACCCGCATATCACTCTGTCCGGAAAGCCGCTTCAGAATGCTCGGCAGCCAAAACGCTACTCCATACCCTCCCGTCGTCGCGCAGAAATAACACAACGTCAGCAGGATGACGTCGCGTTGGGCGAATGCCTGCCAAACGGTATACGAACGGATCTTTTGCTTCGCCAGTTTTTCATTTTCCAATTGGCCATTGATCCAGTTGCGTTCCTCCGGTAAGAGCCATCTCGCTTCTCGCGGCCAATCCGTCAAATAAAAAACCGTAATCACGCCGAACACCACTGCGGGAACGCCTTCCAATAAGAACAGCCATCGCCATCCCCGCAGTCCGAACCACGTAATCCCCAGCAATAAACCGGCGAGAGGAGAGCCCACGACGTAAGAGAGCGGACTCGCCGCGTAAAACACCGCGATGGCCTTCGCCCGGTCCTGATACCGGAACCAATGCGACACGTACACAATGACAGCGGGGAAAAAGCCTGCCTCGGCTGCCCCCACAAGAAATCGCACAAAATAAAATTCCCGCGCCGTGTGGATAAACGCCATCAGTGCGGTTATGATTCCCCAGGAAATCATGATCCGGGCAATCCACTTGCGCGCGCTCCATCGTTCCGCGATCAATGCGCCGGGAATTTCCAATACCAGGTATCCGATGAAGAACATCCCGGCTCCCAGGCCAACTACCCTGTCGTTGAAGCCCAGGTCGTGCGGCATCTCCAGCGCCGCCGCGCTCACGTTCATCCGGTCCAGAAAAGCGATGATGTATAGCAGGAAGAGAAAAGGAAGCAGCCGCCATGCAATTCGTCTTCGTGCGCTTTGTGCGACCGCCGCATCGGACGCTATCTCGGCCATGCTCCCTCGATTCCTTAAATGCAAGAGTTCGGCGGACGTATCCTGCAACACTTTTTTGTTTTTCGCGGCATTAATTCTGCGTCGCGTAGTATACAGATAATGAAGCCGGGCCTTTGCCCCCTAAAGATCGCCGCGCTCAAGAATCGCGGCATTGTGGGTTTTTGCCTTTGGATAGCCACAAGTCAGTGAATCGATTTCAGGAGTTCAGATGCGCGAGTACGCGATTGCAGCCATCCCCGGGGACGGCATTGGCCCGGAAGTGATATCCGCGGGCCTCGAAGTTCTGAGGGTCCTCGCACAAAAAATCGGCACGTTCCAGCTAAACGTGGAAACTTTTCCCTGGGGCTCGGACTACTACAGGAAACATGGCGTGATGATGCCGCAAAACGGCCTCGATCTGCTTCGCCCCTTCAACGCAATTTATTTTGGCGCTGTCGGCGCGCCGGATATTCCCGACCACATCACGCTTTGGGGTTTGCGCCTGGCGATCTGCCAAGGTTTCGATCAGTACGTGAATCTTCGTCCAACGCGCATTCTGCAAGGATTGTCATCGCCGCTGCGCGACTGCAAGCCTGCCGATCTCGATTGGGCCATCGTCCGCGAAAATACCGAAGGCGAGTACGCCGGACAAGGCGGACGTGCCCATCGCGGGTTTCCAGAAGAGGTCGCAACCGAAACTTCCATCTTCACCCGCAATGGCGTCACGCGCATTCTGCGCTTTGCTTTCAAACTCGCGCAAGACCGCCCGCGCAAACTCCTCACCGTCGTCACCAAATCCAACGCCCAGCGCCATGGCATGGTCCTCTGGGACGAAATCGCCGCGGAAGTCTCAAAGGATTTTCCCGATGTCGCTCGGGACAAGATGCTCGTTGACGCCATGACCACCCGCATGGTCGCAAAGCCTGCCAGCCTCGACACCATCGTCGCTACAAATCTTCACGCCGACATTCTCTCCGACCTTGCCGCCGCCCTCGCCGGCAGTCTCGGAATCGCGCCGACCGCCAACCTCGACCCCCAACGCCGCTTTCCTTCCATGTTTGAGCCCATTCACGGCGCCGCTTTCGACATCACCGGCAAAGGCATCGCCAATCCCATCGGCGCCCTTTGGACTGCTGCCTTAATGCTCGCGCACCTCGGCGAACAGGATGCGGCGGCGAAACTTATGCAGGCCGTCGAATGCGTCACGGCTTCCGCTGTTCTCACTCCCGATCTCGGCGGCAAAGCCACCACGCGTGAAGTCACCTCCGCGGTCTGCGACGCCATCCACAGTTCGCGTAGCTAGCCGCGCCCGCAACACCGGAGATCTTCACGGTCAAGCTCCGCTCCTGTGGTGTGCCTCAGCGCTCCTTCGTTGAACGGATCAACTCCGGCCACGTGATTCCCTTAAGTCTGCTTACAGCATCGGCGAATGCCGGCGCGAATTCGGCGCCTCCTCCCGAGTTCGGCGAACCACGATGTGAGGCGGTCACTTCCTAAGGAATCCCCGCGAGCGTCCCCCGCGCGCCGTACTTTTACTTCGCTCCGCAATCCCGGCAATTTAGTCTGGCTAAACCACTCCTTTAGTATTTCGCGTTTGACATCTTTACGACTTCGCTCCTATTGTCCGCTCACTGGGTCTATTCAAGCTGTGGATTGCGGCTATTCAGCAAACTGATGGTCAGAAGCGAGTGCTGCGTCTCCTTCGATTCTTGGTGCGAAAGGCGTAGCCGTGTGTTCGAGGCACATGGCATGCGGCAGCTGGCGGGCATGGCTTGCTCTTCTATCCCGGGCCGTCCGCGAAAGGGAAGAACAGAAATGAAGAAGAATATCCTCATTGTTTTTTTCGCGCTTCTTTTCGCCCCTCTCTATTCCCATGCTCAAGGGCTGGGGAGCCTTCTCGGCAAAGTCACTGATCCCGCTGGAGCCGGCGTCGCCGGCGCCCAGGTGACGGCCACACAACAAGGCACCGGCTTCTCTCGCTCTGCGACCACCGATACCGAGGGATTCTACGTGATCCCCTCCTTGCAACCCGCCGTCTACACCCTGACCGTCGAGGCTAAGGGCTTTAGCATCTCGAAGCAGCACGACATTACTCTGCTCGCTGACCAATCCCTTACGGTTAACGCGGATTTGAAGCTGGGCTCGCTGACGGAAATCGTCAATGTCACCACCAACGCCGTTCAAGTCGATACCTCCACCTCCGCTCTCCGGCAAGTCATCGAGCAGCAGCGCATTTCCGAATTGCCACTGAACGGCCGGAACGCTGCGCAACTCACTCTATTAGTTGCTGGGGCCGTCAACTCCCCCAACGGTGGCGCTGACCAAGGTGCCACAAAAACCTTTCCTGGGGCCGTGACCTACACGGCGAACGGCACCCGGCAAGACACCATCAGTTACCAGCTCGATGGCGGCAATTACGTCGATGAATACACCAACGTCAATCAACCGTTTCCTTTTCCCGATGCTCTCCAGGAATTCAGCGTCCAAACCAGCAACTACAGCGCCGAGTACGGTCAGAATGCCGGTGGCGTCGTCAACGTCATCACCAAGTCCGGTACCAACAATTTCCACGGCGATGTCTTCGAGTTTGTTCGCAATCCTTACTTCAATGCCCAAAACTATTTCGCTACCCCCACCACCCACGATCAAATCAAGCGCAATCAGTACGGTGGCACAGTCGGTGGTCCGGTCATTCACGACAAGACTTTCTTCTTTGCGGGGTATCAACGCACCGCATTTCGCAATCTCGTCCTGGGCAGCTCTCACGTGGTTGGGCAGACCGACATCGCCAAATTCCTTGCGTCCGGCGGCCCAGGCGGTAGCCCCGGAACGATCGATCCCGGGGTCGCCAAAATGATGGGAATTGATCCCACCACCGGCGCGTACTTGGGCTCCTCGGCAAAATTCAGCTTGGCCGGACCCATTCCGGCGGGCTCCAATCCAACTGTCGCTTTTTCAAAACCGGACATCGAGAATTACGACTCGGGGATGGGCAGGCTTGATCATTCCTTTGGAAAGAGCGACAAAATCACCGGCCGCTACGAATTTGACCGCTTCACCAAGGCTGGCGTTTTCAATCCGCTCAAACTCGTCGCTTATACCGATGCCACTCACTCGATCGTCGCTCAAAATGCGCTCGTCCACGAGACTCACCTCTTCTCGCCGAGTTTCATCAATGATTTCCGTGTCAGCTACTCCCGTGAGGTTTCTTCCAGAGGCCCCGCTCCCGGTGCCGTGGACTTAACCACCTTTGAAACCGCTCCTCTTCCCTTTGAACCCTCGCCCAGCGCCATTCAGGGCATCGGCGTGCAAAGCGGCTTCAGCTTCGGCGACAATCCCACCGGCATTTTTACCAGGAATAATTTCACATACGCCGATGACGTGAGCTGGGAGAAAGGCAAGCACGATGTCCATTTCGGCGGCATGATCGAGTGGAGTCAGGTGGATCTCAACAACCAGTTCAATCAGCCCGGCATCGTCAATTTTTGCACCCAGGACACTTACCTCAACGAGCCTGCCGGCCTTCCCGTTTACCAGAATTTCCTGGCCGGCACCATGTGCGACGGCAACGCTACCGGCAACGGTTACGCTTTCCAACAGGGCGCCGGCGAGTACAAAGCCAACCGCGATAAATTTCCCGGTTTGTATATCCAGGATAACTATCACGTGACCAACCGCCTGACCGTGAATCTAGGCCTGCGCTGGGAACCCGCTCTCCCCTGGCGCGATTTGGGTGATCGCTGGGCACAGGTGAATCTCACGGCCATGGCGGCGGACATCACCTCCAGGGTCTATCCTAATGCGCCTCCAGGCATCTTCTTCTCCAGCGCCAACGGCATTGCCAGCGATCCAGGTATGCCGAAGAACGCGTTGAACTCCAGCCTGAATGGTTTTGCTCCCCGTCTTGGCTTTGCCTACGATGTCTTCGGCGACGGCAAGACCAGCGTTCGCGGGGGCGCTGGCATTTTCTACGACACGCGCGCCGAGGGAATGCTAAGCAATCGCTTCGTCGATGAATGGCCTTTCAGCCCGCAGTTCATCCTTTCTACGGCAGGCAATAGCTCGCCTACTCCGGGCTCAACGGCTGGCTCCTTCAGCGACCCACTTTGCACTCTGCCTGCCACGCAGGCGGCTCTGAATTGTTCGGGCGCTCAAGCCACTTCTTATCCTACTTTCCCGAGTCCTTTCCCGGCTCCCACGAATTTCGCTTACAATCCCCCCTTCAATGAAATTGCGGTGACCTACGATCCAAGCGGCGTCTACCACGTTCCTACAGTTTACGAATGGAACCTCACTCTCGAGCGCGAGTTGCCCGCGGGGGTTTTGGTGCGTGCAGCCTACGTGGGCTCTCGCAGCACGCACATCCTCGAAACCCAGTACTACAACGCGGGCGTCCCTTGCACCGATTCTGCGTCCTTCGTGCCGTGCAACGGCAAAGCGAACGTCGGCCTTGCAAACCTTACGGTTTGCGAAGCTACGGGAGGCACAGTCGCATCCTGCCACGGTAATGCCAACGCCAGTGGCGCGCTCTTCAAGCCCAACACTTTCTCCACCACCGTCCAGGCGGACATCGACGATATCAATGCCAGCTACCATTCCTTGCAGTTGTCCGCTCAGAAGCGCATGTCTCACGGCTTAACCATCCTCGCCAACTATACCTATTCGAAAAGCCTCGACGATCTCCCCTTCGGCGAGGGCGTCACCGGTTTTGACACCGGCTATTCGACACTTCCGCTCAACAATCCGGACCGCCACGCTTTTGACTATGGCCCTTCGAGTTTCGACCACACCCACGTCTTTACTGGCTCTTATGTCTGGCAATCTCCCACTCTCTCCGGACATAGCTCCTTGATTCATCACCTCTTCGGCGATTATGAAATCGCTGGCATCATCTCCGCTGCCAGTGGTCGTCCCATCACTGTTCTCCAGGGCACGGAACTCTCCGGCACCGGCATTGGCAACGATCGCGGCACATTTATCGCGGGCGTCGATCCTTATAGCTCGACCACTTGCGGCACCACCACGAACTGCGTGAGTTGGCTCAATCCGGCTGCTTTTCAGCCCACCAAAGTCACCACCGGATGTACGCTTCCGGCTACAAGCTGCAATAACGCTGCTATCTTCGGCACCTTTGGCGACATCGGCAAAAACGTTCTACGTCTGCCCCACACCGCCAACTGGGATGCTCAGATCGCCAAAAACATCTTGGTCACGGAACGCTGGAAGATTCAGCTCCGCGCCGAGTACTTCAACATCCTCAATCACCCGAACTTTGCGCCTGAAAGCATCAGCACCGGCACCGTGAATAGCACCGACCAGATCAGCAACTTCGACAAGCTCAGCAGCAGCTCCTTCGGCACGTTCCGGGCTGGACAGGCGGGAGATCCGCGCATCGCTCAATTCGCGCTGAAAATCTTCTTCTAGCCACACCCCAAAGAGGAAGGGTCGGGGCGCCTTCTAACGTGGGCGCTCCGATTTGTGTCGAAAGAAACTCCGGACGGATCGTTCTGTCGAATTGCAGTTTCGAAAATGAGCGCAATCAGGCGGGCAAACCTGCCCGGTAATTACGGCTCCTGAACATGGTTTCTAAACAGCGCCCAAAAACGTGGCGCGTAGACGAGGTGATCTGCGCTTACGGATGAATCCTTGCGGCCCACCCGCCTCCGGGCGCCAGATGGATTTTCAGTTTTGTCGTCCGGTTCACTTGTGTCCGTATCAGCTTGTAGTCGCTGGCGAAGCGGTCCGCGTTCACCCCGTCCTGATACGCTTCCATTTGGAAGTTTCCCTCCGGCAAAAATGAGAAGTCAATTTCGAGATCGCGTGGAGTCCAGTTCGACATCGCGCCCACATACCAGTCGCTGCCATTTCGACGGGCGACTGCCACATATTCCGCGATTTGCGCGTCCAGCACTTTTGTCTCGTCCCACACCGTGGGGACCGCGGCAAGGAATTCCATGGTTTCCGGCTCGCGCATGTAATTGGACGGGCTATCCGCCAGCATCTGCAGCGGACTGTCATACACGACGTACATCGCCAGTTGCTGGCACCGCGTGCCCAGGCTCATGGGCCGCTTCATGATGGGCGCGAAACTGTCCCGCTGCGCGTTCAGCATTGCGCCCGGCGTATAGTCCATCGGGCCCAGAAACATCCGCGTGAAGGGCAGCGTAACGTTGTGTTCCGGTTCCGTCGTGGCGCTCCATTTGCTCCATTCCAGCCCGCGGACTCCTTCGGCGCCGATCAGGTTCGGCCAGGTGCGCGTCATCGAAGCCGGTTTTTGGTTTCCGTGAAAATCAACGAGCATTTTGCGTCTCGCGGTTTCTCGGGCCACTTTGTAATAGTAATGGATGAGCAGCTGGTCGCTGCGCTGCATGAAATCGACTTTAATTCCCTTGATGCCCCATTTTGCGTATTGATCCAGGGCCGGAATCAGTTGATCGTCGAGCGTCTTCCACGCCACCCACAAAATAATTCCAACGTTTTTCTGCCGGGCGTACGCGGTCAGCTCTTCCATGTTGATCTCAGGGACGACCTCCAGGATATTTCCAGGCTTGTACCATCCTGCGTCCAGGATGATGTAGGGAAGGCCGTATTTGGCCGCAAAATCGATGTAGTACTTGTACGTCTCCGTGTTGATGCCGGCCTTAAAATCCACGCCATAAATATTGTTGTAGTTCCACCAATCCCAGGACACTTTACCCGGCTTGATCCACGAGGTGTCGTCAACCTGCGACGGTTTTTCGAGCAGCCAAACGAGTTCATTGGTCAGCAAGTCTCCGTCATGCTCCGCGATTCCCATCACCCGCCACGGAAAGGTTCGTGTTCCGTTGGTCACCGCGATATAGTCCGCGCTCTCCACCACCCGGACATCAAGTTCGTTCTCCTGTTTCTCCTTCAACGGATAAGGAGGGAAAGTTCCATCCAATCCGTTACCGCTCGTGCCGTGTAGCCACAATCCCGGATAATCTTCGACGTCCGATTCTGCGATGGCTACTTTGACGCCGTTCCCCGCATCCACGACTGCCGGCAGCGTGGCCAGGAACGCGGGCGCAATCTCGCTCAATTTCTGGGGAACATATCTCCGCTCATTGTGCGAGAAAAAGCTGTCTTCCTGCGGATAGTAGGTGACGAAATCGCTCGGGAAGCGGAAATGCACTTCCTCTCCATATATCTTCACTTGCTGCTCTGGAAACGAAGTTTCCAGCCGGTATGCCGCGCCTTCGTTATACGCGCGAAACACAACCGCATAGTTGCCATCCATCTCCAGCCGAACCTCGTTGAAATTTTCATGAATCTTCGCGAACTTTTGCCGCACCACCGGTTCCAGCACATTGTTGACGGTTCGCTCTTTGGAGCGCATCACCTTTGTTTCCAGCCCCAGCTTCTTATGATCGACATCGAGAGAAAGCGTGCAGTCCTCGAGAAGCGCCTGCCCATTCAGCAGCACGTCATAGTGGACACCGTGAGCGGTGCGAATCCGGACTTCAACCTTGTTATTGGGCGAGCGCAAATCATAGCTGGATTGAGCAAACACGCCGCTCGCGAAACCGCAGAGCGCCATCGCGATCAGGAAACCCTTCCACGCTGGATTTTTCATTTGGCTCCTTTGGCTTTGCACATCGTGCTCCGTTTGCGGCGCGCGGAACGTAAACCGGCCGCAGCAAGATAATCATCGATTCGGGGCTTGATCAAGCGTCCGCGCCCGGCCCGATTGCCACGACAAAATAATTTGCCGCCGTCGCGCCTACATTCTTGATGCCATGCTCGTCGTTGCTGCGCACAAATCCCACTCCGCCCGGCCCGAGTTGATAGTTCGTCCCGTTCACGTTGATTTCCACCGTGCCTTCGCGAATCAGCCACATCTCGGAGTGCACATGGTGATGGGGCGGATGCGGTGCGCCGCCGGGCGGCAGGGTCGTCTCATGCACTTCCAGGGCTTCCCCGGTCGCGAGTCTGCCCTTCAGCACGTGCCGAGTCACGGCGCCGCTCGATGTGTGAACCGGCAGCTTATCGAAGGGATACATCTCTGACGGCATCGCCTGATCTTGCTCTGCGGACGCAACAAGAGGTAGCAGCGCTGGAATCAGCGCCGCGGGAATCCTTGCGCACAACTCACGCCGCGTCACGGACATGATTTCTCCTTTGCCAGTTCACCGAAGATCGTTCCTGCGGTTCGCGCCGGACACCTCGAGATCTTGGGATGCTGCTCGCGAGAGAGAATCGTCAGTGCCGGGAGTTTTGTCAACCAAGGAAAGGGCCTCGAAGCCAGGGACGTGCGTGATTTCTAGACAACAATTTACCCCCTCCCCCCATCTTTTCTTGTAAATGCAGATTCTGAAGGACTTTAAGTCTTTCGTTTTTGAAACTGCGAATTTTAAAGGAGTTACGGGCGTATTTTTCGGAACTGCGCATTCTAAACGATTTAACGTTAGGGAAGCGGACGCCTGGGGAACATGAACTGAAGGAGTGGGCGCAATGTATTGCGCGCTTACGAAGGACCTGGCACGGGGAGGGACTGATTGACGGAGGTGCGGCGGGAGTGGAGTAGATGGAAGAGTTTGGAGCCGTGGGTATGGGTGGAAAAGCTACGGAAAAACGGCAAAACTACGCTTGAAGAAGATGCCCGGGAGACGTGGGAGCGCGGTCTTTCGCAGAAGTCTGGTTGCTATCGAGAAGGGGAGAGGGGAGCGGCAGCAGTCGAAACGGATAAAGACGCTGTTTGAGGCAAGTGAACTTCCTCCTCAGCTGGCGATGACGGCTGTTGGAATTTCATTCGTCGCGGAGGACTTGCATGGGATCGACGCGGGAGGCGCGGAAGGCGGGGAGGAGGGAGGCGGCTACAGCTACGAGCACGACGAGAAGGATGACGGAACATAGAGTTGGGATGTCGGTGGGAGAGACGCCGTACAGCAGGCCAGCGAGGACGCGGGAAGAAGCGGCGGCCAAAACAAACCCTGCCCCGCAACCGAGGAGGCACACGGCGAGTCCCTGCCAGAGGAATTGTTTGACGATTTGGCCGCGGAGCGCGCCGAGAGCGAGACGGAGGCCGACCTCGCGGCGGCGGATATTTACGGAATAGCTGAGAGTGCCATAAAGGCCGATACAGGCGAGAGAGAGCGCGGTGGCGGCGAAGAATGTCAGCAGGATGGTACGGAGACGATTTTGGGCAAGCGCGTCGGAGAAATGCTGCTCGAGTGGCGCGAAATCATAGACCGAGCGTTGCGGATCGATATCCCGAAGTTGCTTGCGGATGGTTTCGGCCATGGTCATGGGGGCGTTACGGGTGCGCACGAGGAAATAGGTACCCGGCTCCGCGATAGGGGCGCACCAGTAAACGGTCGGCACAGGCGGTTGGTCCAGGCCCGATTCGCGAACGTCGCTGGCAACGCCGACAATTTCGGCAGGGCCGGAGTAGCCCAAATTCAGGGATTGCAAATGATGGCCAATCACGGGTATCCCGGGGAAATAGGCGTCGGCGAAGGCGCGATTTACGACCACCGTGGGCGGGCCATCGGTTTCGCGGCAGAGTTCACCCGATAGCATGGGGATTTTCATGGTGGCGAAGTAACTGGCCGAAATGTAGCGGTTATCCGCGATGATCTTTGGCTCGCTCTCGGCGCGTCCTTCAGTGAGCTTTATTTCCGTTTGGTATTTGAAGGGTTGGCCCGGAACGCCCACAGAGATCGCGGCGGCATCGACACCCGGCGTAGCACGCAGAGTTTCGAGGACGCGGTCCGTGAACAGGCGCAGTTTTTTCATATCTCCGGTTTCACCATAGTTCATGCTGAGTTGAAAAGTGAGAATGTGAGCGACCTCAAAGCCGGGGTTGACGCGGCCAAGTTGTTGGAAGCTGCGAAGAAGCAGAGCAGCGCCGGCGAGCAGGATGACGGCCAGGGCAACCTGGACGCCGACCAGCAGCCACTGCAGCGGATTTCGTCCCGAGACTTGCGAGCGGCTGGATTGAGCAAGCGATGCGGAGAGACTGCGACGGGTGGCACGAATGGCGGGAACCAATCCGCAGAGCAGGGTGACCACGACCGAACATGCCAAGGAATATAGGACGATTCGAGCGTCGAGATGGATCTCCTCGACACGGGGAAGCTGCGCGGCGAGAGAGCGGAAAATGTTGGAGGCGCCGGCTGCGAGAAAAAGGCCGAGGCCAGAACCTAGGAGGGCGAGGAGAAATGTCTCCGTGAGGAGTTGGGCGATGAGTGCGCCGCGAGGGGCGCCGAGAGAGAAGCGGACGGCGATTTCGTGCTGCCGCTGAGCCGAGCGAGACAAGAGCAGAGCCACAATGTTCGTGCACGCGATGAGCAGAAGCAGAGTGACGGAGCCAAAGAGCAGCCAGAGGGAGCGGCGCGACTCGGCAATTGTGACTTCCTTAAGCGGCTCGATGCCGACGGAGAGCTGGGCGTCGGTTTTGGGGAACGCGTGGCCGAGCTCCGCCTGCACGGTGGCGAGATTCGCGCGGGCTTGCGCCACCGTGACGCCAGGTTTGAGGCGTCCGATGACGATGAACCAATTGTTTTCCCGAGCCTGACCGTAAGAAAGGCCCGCAGGAATGGGACACCATAAATCGGTGTCGCGATTGGGAAAGAGGAAGGCGGGTGGCATCACGCCTACGATGGGAGCCAAGTGGCCATCGAGCCGCAGATTTTTGCCGAGGACGTTGGGATCGGCGTTGAAGCGACGGCGCCAGAAGCGGTCGCTGATCAAGACGGCGGCGGGTCCGTGGAGTGTTTCTTCTTCGGGAGTGAATTCGCGGCCGAGGGCGGGCGCCATTCCCCAAACATCGAAAAAGCGCGGTGAAACCCATGCACGCGTCACTTTTTCCGGCAGAGCGCCGGTGGATTCGGAGACGTCTTCGGTGTAGTAACCGGTAAGGGCTTGAAACGTAGAATTGAGGCGATTCCAGTCTTCGAGGCGAACCGGAGCGACCAAGTGAAAGGGACTTGAAGCTTTCGGATTGTCCTGGTCGACGCGCACGAGCTGATCGGCGTCGGGGAAGGGCAAAGGGCGGAGGAGGATGGCGTCGATGGCGGAGAAGACGGCGCTGTTGGCGCCGATGCCGAGTGCGAGAGTAAGGATTACGGTTGCGGAGAAGGTGGGAGATTTGCGAATGAAACGGAAGGCGGATTTGAGATTGGCGAGAGAAGCGTCGAGGAGGCGGATCCGGTAAACGTCGCGCAGATCTTCTTTGAGCTGCTCTTGGCCGCCAAACGCGAGGATGGCGCGGCGGCGGGCTTCTTCGGGCGTCATGCCTGCGGCAATATTTTCATCGGTGAGCTCCTCGATGTGAAACCGGAGCTCGGAGTTCATTTGCGCGTCGGAAGCGCGTTTGGGCGAGAGGGATTTCCACCACGGCATGACGAACTCCTATTGCGCAGTTTGAAGAATGTTGGCGACGGCGCCGGCGAGGCGGTTCCAATTTGATTCTTCGCTCTCTAACTGTTTGCGGCCCTTCGCGGATAATTTGTAGAACTTGGCTTGGCGGCCTTTGTCGGAGGCGCCCCATTCGGATTCGAGCCAGCCGCGTTTTTCGAGGCGATGGAGGGCGGGGTAGAGGGAGCCTTGCTGGACTTGCAAAACCTCTTTGGAGATTTGGCGGATGCGGAGGGAGATGCCGTAGCCGTGGACAGGCCCGAGGGCGACAATTTTTAGAATGAGCATGTCGAGGGTGCCTTGGAGCAGTTCAGATTTCTCGATGGGCATCCGCCCTCCTGAGATCGATGGCTGAATCGCACGAAAACGCGCTGAGCCAAAGAGCGTGACTGGGGTAAAGCTGACTGGTTGATTTCTGCTTTGCCTTGGCATCGCGAATTTGCGGCATCAAGATGTCGCAAACGTAGTGCCAATAGGGGACGAGTGCCAGGGCGGATCGCGCGTATTGCTCCGCGGCGTTCAGGTCCGGGATAGTTCGGTTCAGGTTGCTCCAAGCAAGATTCATTAATAGCTCCGGTTCACCCCAGGAAGGCTCGAGAGGATCGTTCGTTTCATATTTGTGCGACCGAATTGTATCGAGGCCCATTTGAGCCACTTCCATCGCTTTGGCTTGACCGCCTCCACGCTCGGCTGGTGTGTTCCAGTAGATTGGACCTAACACCCAAAGGAGGCGCGGGTTATCCGGCGCCGCTGCTCGAGCGTCCTTCAAGGCTTGCCTGGATTTTGCGACCAGAGCCAGCTGTTCTGCGGCACCCTTTTCGCTTAGGGCATAGGCGAGGACGCCGTAACATGATCCGAGGCCAATCTTCGCGTCGACGAAGGCAGGATCTAAGGAGGCCGACTGCTCGAATTCCACTGCAGCCTGAGTGAGATCCTGTTCCAACTCTTTCTTGTCCACGTTGTCGTTGAAGCCGTTCATCGCTTTGCGCCAAAGCGCAAAGCCCTGCCAGTAGAGTACGCGCGACCCAAGATTCTTGCTCGCCACGAATGGTAAGAGTTGATCATGAAGGCGTTGGAGTAATGAACGATCACCTTCGTAGTCGGCTTTTTGAATACGCAGCACGATGGAGACTGCGGCTTCCCGTTCACTGGTGTCGGAGTTTGCGAAGGATGTCGCGGGAACAGTGGCCAGGATGAGTGTTGCGCTGAGAAGAGCGGCGACGGAATGCTTCTTCCTAGACATTCTACATATATAAGATGGGGATAGGTAGAATGTCAAGGAGAGAGTTGGTGAGCAGATTACCTGGGTGCGTCCACAAAGGCGCGCTGAGATATACCTGCAACCAGAATATCCTTCAAATCGCTCTGGTGGGCTAAGAATTCCAGGCGACGCGAGAGAGTTGCTGTTTGCGGGATTCCCATTCTGCACCGCTGAGGATGCGAGGGGCGACGTCAATGAGGCGCGGGATGAGGCGGAAAACGGTGGCGGCGGTCCAAGGAGCGCCGTTACGGGTGCGATAGTCACGGACATTGAGGGCGTCGGCCATGCTGGTGAAGGAGACGTCCTGGACAATCAGCTCGGCGAGGAATTTGAGGGTTTGCGTCTCGAGAGGATCGTCTTCCAGGTGATGGCAGTCAGCGGCGATGCGCAGGCCGAAGGGGATTTCTTCGGAGGGGACGACTTCTTCCGGTGGTTCGGGAGCGGAAGAGGTCTCGATTTCGCGTTCCCATTCGAGAGCGACGAGGGTCCAGCCCGCATCGTGCATTTTGGAGAGATACATGGAGGTTGGGAGAATGGTGAGCTTTTCCCGGATGCGTTCGTGCTTTTTCATGAAGCCCCTCCTCGACGAAAAACGATGACCGAAAGTAAGAGTTTAGCTGGAGAATAAAGGCAATTGAATAGCCGATTTTGTGCGGGCCGTAAGAAACAGAAAAATAGAGCTTTAGGATATGGAGGTGGCACTGGGAGAGCGTGAGTGCGTTCGCTCCCGGGATGGATGTGTCTCATTGCCGGACACTTGGAAGGCCTTCATGGGTGTTTGGGAATGAGAATTTAGGGGAGCGAAACTTCTTGACCACTCCGGGGGTTAGCAGCGTATGATTTGGCGGTCGTTGAGCCCTCCCCAGCGTCTACATCCACCTCCCAGTCCAGAAAGCAACGCGGTGTCCCATGGATAGCGAAGCGCGGCGGTTGGAAGAGCGTTCTTCAGTGCAAGTGACTGTGGACCTGTCTGGATTGGATGTGCACACAGCGGCGCAACAAGGAGTCACCGAAAACGTTAGCGCGCGAGGGGCGCGCGTGGTGATGAGCAAACCGTGGCCGCCGAATGAACATGTAACGGTAAGATCGCTGTTGGGAAACCTAAGGTCGAGAGCGCGCGTGGTTTACTGCCAGCCGCTGGGAAAAGAATCCTTCGCGATCGGTCTGGAGTTGTTTGTGAGCGTCGGCGAATGGACGCTGCCGCAGGCGGCGCACCGGCGCACTGCTTAGCGCACCGCCGATGAGGCAGTTTCACGATTCTGGGCCTTGGCGCCGGGGACTGCGGAAGGGCCTACTGAGTCACGAAGGATTCGTCGCCCGGGGAAGTGCCACCGGGCAGGACAAGCCGATTGCACGCCACGCGGAAGGATTCATACCAGGTGCGGGTGAAGCTGGCGACGAGTTCCTCGACGGTGCGACCGCCGATCTTCATGCCATTGTGAACTATTTCTCCCCAGGTACGGATGTGCGTGCCCTCCAGGGGGACCTCTTCGAAAGTGACCCATTGAGCCATGGCCACGCCGATGGCGTGATCGATCCAACCCACTTTCTTTCCAGGCACGCATGTGGTAATCACATGGTCGATGGTGGCGTTAACGGGGCGAAGGAGTTCGATTTTGAGGCGACTGCCCGGTTCCCAAGGGTAGCCGTCAATCCAGTGTAATTCGCCGTAGACGTTGGCGAAATTGTTCCAGCGGTGAATGTCGGAAAAAACGAGCCAGGCGAGCGCAGGGCTGGCCTTGGTGACGACGGAATACTCAAATCTAGCCATAGCTTACTTCTTGCATCTCCTTACTGAGGTTTCTGAGGGGGCCGAGCCAACCGCGGAGGCGGCGGCGAGGGATATTTATACGTTGTTTCTTTAACGCTGTCAAGCATATAATTGTAGTGTTAAATGGATTTAAAAGCTCGGGGAAGGGGATCAGAGATGCCACGAAAAGCTGATAAACGCCTCGAAGGTCGGATTGTTGATGCTGCTTACCAGCTTTGGAGCCGGGGAGGCGAGCACGCGCTGACAATGCGAGCGGTGGCCAAGGCGGCGAGAACGACGACGCCGACCCTGTACGAGCGATTCAGCGATAAGCATGCGCTGCTGGTCTTCTTGCGCGACCGGGCACGAGAGAGGATGTTTTTGGCTTTGCAACCAGCGAAAACGACGGCGGAGGCCTGCCGTGCGGGGCTTCGGTTCACACTCGAACACGGAAATGAATACCTGTTGCTCACATCGGATTGGGCAGAGCGGCTTGGACGCAAGGAGCCGATGCCGTCTTACGAATTGCTCAAGACCAAGCTGGCTGGGGATCTCGGCGGGACGCCCGGAGAGCACTCCGAATTGGCGCTGGCGCTGGTCGCCTTAGTGCATGGGACGGCCATTTTGCTGCTCGGAGAAGGAGTTCAGGAGCAAATCTCGAAAGAGTTCGAGAGGGCGTGCCAAGCGGCGTGCGAAGGGCTGATCGAGAACGCGCGCCGGAGTGGAGTGAGAAGGGCGCACGATTGACGAGACTAAGCCGGTAATCGGTAGCAGTCGGCGCAAGGCGTGCTCTAAGGCGCGGTGGCAGCCCGGCGTTTTGCCTTTATCAGAACATCGACGGAATCGGGGCGGCCATTCCAGAAGTCGAGGCGAATGCGACGGTCGGGAAGTTGCGTGATGGTCGCGGGGATGGAGCTGGCGGTGAGATACCAGCCGGCAGGGAGAACAACAGCGTTGCGGGGACGGCCAAGACTGCGGTCGAAGACTAATTCGTTGCTATCGAGACGGTAGCTAACAGGCGCAGTGTAGGTTTCGGAAATGCGCAGGCGGAGCGACTGGCCTTTCTTGACCGGTGGAAATGGAATCAGGACAACTTGTGTTGTGGGCCTCACGGGCTCGCCGGCATCGATTTTTGCAGCGACGAGTTCGGCGCCGGACATGAGCTTTGTCGAGAGTTTTTCACCGGTGTCAAGGACGTAGGCGGAAGGGTCGGAGACGGTGCTACCTTCGCGGACGACGTTTAGATACTTGTCGGCGCCTTCGTGGGATTCGGTGTAGTCGTGGTAGAGGCTGAAGGCGTGGGTTTCGGGCTGCTGCAGGAAGTAGACGATGTCGCGATCCTGATGGGCGCGTTCGGAGAGGCGGGTACGCTCGGATTCTCCCTCGAAGGGGGACTCCCAACTGCGGGCTTGAGTTGCGGGATGCGGTGCGGCGGCGTTTCCGGTTTGCGCGCCGAGCTTCGCGTGAAGAATCAGGGGGGCTTCCCCGGCGCTGGCGTTCAGAAAACTTACTGCGATGCGGCCATCCGGCTCGGATAAGACCTGCGATGGGACATTGCAACCGACCAATTCGTATCCCGAGGGCAGAATAATCTTGTTGCGCTTGATGCCGAGCGGGCGATTGAAGACGATCGCGTCGCCTTCGCGGTAGTAGCTTTTTGCATCTTTGTAGGTTTTAAGAATGAGGACGCGGCCTTGACCCTCGGGAGGCACAGGGCGAGCGAGGGAAATTTTGATGTAGTTTGTATCGGTGTCGGCGTCGGGCATGAGCGGATCTTTGCGGGCTTCTGCGCCGCTCACGACCTGAAAGGGGAGGGGTTCGCCGGTCATGGAGTCGAGGACGGACTCGTCGCTGGCGGCGCTGCCTTTGCGGATCGGATTGTAGAAAAATGTGGCGCCGGGCGTTGTTGCGGTGACTTCATAATAAATCTTAAAACTAGCGGATTCCGGGGCGAGCAGCTCGTAGCGGGTGTACTCGTCGGTTTCGGTTTGCTTGGTCGAGGCAGGCGGGGCCAAAGCAGGTTGCGTTTGCTGTGCGCGCAGAGACAGGCAAATGAGGAAGGCAAGGGCTAAGTACCATGATGCGCGTTTTTTGGCCATGAATTCACTCCACACTAGCGACGTTCAGATTTTTGGCGGCTGAATCATCGCTGAGGCGGCGAAGCGTGTAAAGGGCAATAATTTTGTCCGCCGGAGAGCATCCGCAAGGTAAAATCACCCACCGAGAGAAAAAGGAGAAAACGATGGCCAAGAAGCCGACGATAGATGACGCGCGGTTGATTCTCGAGCTCTACGACTTGAGGCGCGAGCCGGAGATGCGGAAGGCGCGACGGTGGTGGACGGCAACGTTTTGGCCCAAGGACGCGGATGAGTTCATGAAAACCGCAATGACGATGGGGACGGATGAGAACAACTGGTTTAGGCAGGTGCTCGGCTATTGGGGGATCGCGTTGTCGTTTGTGTCGAACGGGGTGGTAAGCGAAAAGCTATTTTTTGATCCAGCGTTTTGCGGAGAGTTGTTTTTCGTGTTCGCCAAAGTACGGCCCTTCTTGAAGGAACTGAGAGAAAAGACAAAGAATCCCGACATGCTGCTCGCGTTTGAAAAAGCGATTCTGGGATCGAAGCTGGGGCGAGCCCAATTCTTGAAGATGGAGCCTCGAGTTCAGGCGATGCGGCCGAAGTAAAGGTGTTTACCGAGGTCCGATTGCGAAGGCTTTCTTTCCAATTTGGAGCATCGATCATTTTTGCCGCGTCACTTTTGCTTTGCGCCGTGGCCCGTGCGGAGGATTGCGGCAGCGGGGTACAGTTGCGGCTGAGCGCACCGGACGCGGCACAGGGCAGCTTGCTTTTGGTGACGGTACGCAGCGTGAAGCCGCTCGGGGAAGTGACTGGCGACTGGAATGAACGTGAGGTTCCTTTCTGGCGGGGGGAACGAAAGGCAGAGAGAGAATCAGGCGCGGACGTTCGGCACGCACTACTGGGCGTGGATCTGCAGAAGCCGACTGGGAAATACGAGTTCAGTGTAACGGCAAAAATGCAAAGCGGCGAACACGTAAGCTGCAGCGCGAAGGTGGAGGTAGAAGAAGGACACTTCGCGACGGAAAACCTGACGGTGAAGAAGCAATTCGTCGAGCCCGATCCCGAGCAAGTGGCTCGCGCGGAGGCGGAAACGAAACGGCTTCGCGAAATATTTGACCACGTGACACCAGAGCGTCTGTGGGACGGCCCATTTCGCGAGCCGCTGGACGGCGAGTTCAAAGGCACCAATTTTGGGCGGCGGCGCGTCTTGAACGGACAACCGGGATCGCCGCATACGGGCGTGGATTTCCCGGCGGCGACGGGGACGCCGGTGCATGCGTCACAGAGCGGGCGGGTGGTGCTGGCCGAGGCGCTCTTTTTTTCCGGCAACACGGTCATTGTCGATCACGGTTTAGGGATTTACACGTTTTACTGCCACTTCTCCGAAATTGACGCAAAAGTTGGCGATGAGGTGAAAGCCGGAACGGTATTGGGGAAAGTCGGCGCAACGGGCCGGGTGACGGGCCCTCATCTGCACTGGGGTTTGACGGTGGAGCGCGCGCGCGTGAATGCGCTGGACATCGTGCGCGTGCTCGGGAAAGGCTAGTTTCCGGCAGCCGAAAGAAAGCCCCGCGAGTGAAGCGCGCTATCCGCGGGCGGTGTGAAGATATTTGCCAAAAGAGAGAAGAATTCTTGGACTAATTTCTGATACGCACGGATTAATGCGCGAAGAGGCCGTGAGCGCGTTACGTGGCTCGGATCTAATTCTCCATGCGGGGGATGTGGGTGCGCCGGAGATTCTCGAGGCCTTGAGAACCCTGGCACCCGTGTTTGCGGTACGTGGAAATGTGGATACGGGGGAGTGGGCGAAGGCACTCCCGCTGACCGAAGTCATTCCAGTTGGTTCTGTAATGGTGTATATGCTGCACATTCTAAATGAGTTGGACTTGGACCCCGTGAGGTCGGGGATGCACATCGTGATCAGCGGGCACTCCCATAAGCCAGCGCAGATGGTCAAAAACGGCGTGCTGTACGTGAACCCAGGGAGCGCGGGCCCCAAACACTTTCAATCGCCGGTAACGGTGGGTAGGCTAGACTTAGGAGTTCTGCCGTGGGGGGTCGAATTCGTCCACCTGGAAGGCAAAAACTAAACCAGTCCTCGTACACATTTCCTTAAGTCATTGAAGAAAAATAGCTTACAAGGAAGCTGGGGATCAGGTACAGCGACAGATTCCGTTCGATAGGAAGGGGAGGCAGGTAGCGGAAGTTCCTGTGGAAATTCGCAACGAACGGAGACTGACTTGCACTATCCAGAGGTGGCATTTTCCCAAAATGGTGTTGAACCAAACGACGTAACGTACTACAGTACCGGAACACTAGGGGTTAATTTGGTACCGTCCCGCTATTGTGGGCGACAGTGCCAAACCGCATAATACGAACAATGTGGACGACGTTCGTGCTCGTTTCTTCGCTCGTGTCGGCCGTTCACTTCAGCGCCACATACTTGAAGGTAATGACGCTGAGGCCAGTCCAGTATGGGCAGGCTTAGGTCCCCAAGTCGTCAAGTTAAAGGGAGAGGTTAGCGTCTCTCATGGCCATACTTCACTTTCGATGTAAAGAGCGGCGGCGGACGTTGCGAGTAAGCATCACAGTCCCGGTGACCGTGCACGGACAGGATGAAAACGGCGATAAGTTCCGGGTGAAGGCGAAGTCGCAATCCGTGAACCGCCATGGGGCGCTTCTGCAACTCGACGAGCCCGTAGTCGTTGGGCAAATGCTCATCCTGGTGAATGAAAACGGAGACCGGACGGTGGAGTCGCGAGTGGTTTCCATCAAGCGCGACCGCGAAAGCAAGACATACATCGGGGTCGAATTTGTTTCACCGGACTCGAATTTCTGGCACATGAGTTTCCCGCTTCCGGGGGCCAGACCATTGCGGCGCACAGCGGATTCCAAAGCTTCCGCGTAGCACTCAAGAGATTTTCAAGATCAACCGAAACTGACAGCCCGCCCCTTACCGGGAGGGCTTTTTTGCTTTGCGAGGAAGCCTTCGTGAACCGGGCCTAGCCTTGCGTATTCTCGCGGATTGCGGGCGCGCTGAAGACTGCTTGGATCCGAGCGCTTCACGAGTCTTCCTGGGTAGCTTGGCAACCACCATGTCGTAAGATTCTCGCAACAATCCTGCGAGTTCTTCGGGCGGGAGAGCGTCTCTGGTTTCCAACGCGACCCATTTGGCGCGGGCCAGATAGGGAGCGGGAATGATGCCGGGACGTTCCGTCAACTCCGCGAATTTCTCCGGCGAAACCTTGAAACAAAGCCAAACCTTGGCAGGTTTGAGCACAGTGACCGCGTGAATTTTGCCGGCTATCTTGAAAACGAGGTCGTCGCCCCATTGAATGTGTTCCGTTGTATGCGGAAACGAGAGACACAGATCGCGAATCCAGTCGATGTTCATGGGCGTGCCATCCGCGTGTTGCGCTTCAAACTTCCCGGTTTCCCGCCGCCGCGGAAGTTACGGAATTGCTGGGGCCCAGGCAAGGCCATCCACGCCCCGCGTAAGTTTGATTGGTTGCAACAGCTTATTGGCGTGCACGTCGAACACTTCGATTACACCTGCCTGGGGGCAGCTCACGAAGGCGAGCTTGCCGTCCGGAGTGATCAGCACTTCGCCGATAGCGGGCGGGATGTCGAAGGACTCGTCAAGTTTGTAGCTAGCCAGATCGATGACGAAGAGTTTTCCAGCGGAGGAGGTGGCTATGAGTTTTCGACCGTCCGGCGTAGGCGAGGAAGCATAGACGGTGGAAGGGACGGTAATCCAACTGGCGATCTTATCCGTGGAGGTGTCAATGACTGCGATGCGCGGGTTGTCTTGATCGTGAGTGAAGACGCGCTTGCCGTCGGGAGTAATGGAAATGCGCTGGACGGTCTTTGCAACCTGGATGACAGTGACGAGACTGCGCTCTTTGAGGTCCAGAACGCTGACGCTGCCAACGCCTACATTCGCCGTGTAAGCACGCCGGCCATCGGGAGAAATGATGAACATGTGGGATTCCGCGGCGCCGGTGGGGATTTCCGCGAGGACTTTGCGGGTAGCCGGATCGATGACGTCGAGGGAGTGGTCGAGCTCCGCGGAGACGTATAGCAAACCATCGGGACCGAACTCGGCGCGGTGAGGACGGAGGGGTTTACCGAGGTCGATGGAAGCTACCTGCTTTCGTTCGTGCAAATCGATGATGTCGATGGACTGGCCGTCGGTGCCGGGTCTGCCGACGCCGGAGTTGCCGTAGATGGGAACATAAGCGAATCGCGAGTCTGGCGACACGGCGACTTCGTGCCCGTTAATTCCAACACTCACTTTCATCAGTTCTTCGCGCGTCTGCGGATCGATGAGCAGGGCAGTATGGTCACCCTGGTTGGCCACTACGAGCATTCCGTGTTCGGGCGTCGCAGGATTGCGGCTGCCTCCAGCTGCCAGGGCCAGCAAGAGGATGGAAGCGATCACATAGGAAAAAGCTGCGGACATGGCGTGCCTCGATTGAGGATTTTGCCGAGGGAGTAGAACGGCAAATCGCGCGGATTATAGCAGCCTCGCGGCGTATTGCCACGAGGATTCAGTAGCGGGTATCAGAGACGAAGAATGAGAAAACCGGAAAGCGAGGCTGCCCGATTCGTTCAGGGGTAAGATACGGCGTCGCGCGGAGTCCAGCTCGTTTTGTGGAAAGGCCGAGACGCGATTCGAGGTGAGGGCATGAGAAGATTTTTTGGCGCGGCCGTGGTGATCTGCGGCGGGCTCGCGATTTCTGGGCTCCTTTTGTTGTCGCAGCGTACTGTTCATGGGCGAGCGGTCCTAGCCGCGGATCACTCCAGTTCCAGCAGCTCGACCGCCAAAAACAACAGCGAAGAAAATCGCGATTGGCCAGTTTACGGCGGCGCGCCGGAGAACACCCACTACTCGAGTCTCGCGCAGATCAATCGCACGAATGTGAAAGAGCTGAGGATTGCGTGGAGCTTTGATACGGGCGAAAAAGGCGGGTTGGAAACAAGCCCCATTGTTGTCGACGGCGTGTTGTACGGAATCACCCCGACGCAGAAAGTGTTCGCGTTGGACGCGACGACGGGGACATTAATGTGGAAATTTGATTCAGGGATTCAGGGCACGCAGCCCGATCGCGGATTGGCTTATTGGTCGAGCGAGAAAGACAGGCGGATTTTGGTTGGAGTGATGAATTATCTTTACGCGCTCGACGCGGCCACGGGCCATCCGATCGCCGCGTTCGGGGAAAAAGGAAGGATAGACCTGCGTGGAGATCTGGGACGCAATCCTGAACGGCAGTCGGTGGCGTTGACGAGCCCGGGAATTGTTTACAAGGATTTGATTATTGTCGGCGGACGGAATCCCGAGACCTTGCCGGCCGCGCCGGGCGATGTGCGGGCCTACGACGTGAGGTCAGGGAGATTGCGATGGTCGTTTCATACCATTCCGCATCCCGGCGAATTTGGCTATGAAACATGGCCGAAGGGCGCGTGGAAATACAGCGGCGCGGCAAATAATTGGGCGGGCATGACGGTCGACACGAAACGCGGGATCGTCTATGTACCGACCGGATCGGCCGCGTTTGATTTTTACGGGGCCAATCGCGCGGGCGACGATTTGTTTGCGAACTGCTTGATTGCGCTGAACGCCGAAACCGGGGAAAGGATCTGGCACTTTCAGGGAGTACGGCATGATCTCTGGGACCGCGATTTTCCCGCGCCGCCCACTTTAGTGACGATAAACCGGGAGGGAAAAGAGATTGATGCCGTCGCTCAAACGACCAAACAGGGATATGTGTATTTATTTGATCGTGCGAATGGCAAGCCACTCTTTCCGATTGCCTATCGCAAATATCCGGCGAGCAGCGTACCGGGCGAAGTCGCAGCTACGGAAGAACCTCTGCCAACCAAGCCAGCACCGTTTGCGCGGCAATTTCTGACCGAGGATATGCTTACGAATCGTACGCCGGGGGCGCACCAGTGGGCGCTCGAGCAATTCCGGAAATTTCGAAGCGAAGGACAATTCGTTCCGTTTAGCGTGGGCAAGGACACAGTGATCTTTCCCGGATTTGATGGTGGCGCGGAGTGGGGCGGCCCAGCCGTTGATCCGCAAACCGCTATTCTTTACGTAAACGCCAACGAGATGGCGTGGACAGGCGCGCTGGCGCCGGATAGCGGGGAAAATAGTCCGAAAGCCCTCTACATGAGCCAGTGCAGCGTCTGCCACGGCGAGAAAAGGACCGGATCGCCGCCAGCGATGCCTTCGCTCGTCGGAGTTAGTAACCGGTTATCGTCGCAGCAAATCGCGGCGACAATCAGAAGCGGCAGAGGAAGAATGCCGGCGTTCACAAATTTGGACGATGGTCAGATTTATATGCTGGTTGATTTTCTGATGAGTGGAAAGTCCAAAGAACTGCCAAGCTCGGAACCCGCGCCTCCCGAAATGAAGTACCGTTTTACGGGATATCATAAATTTTTGGACCCGGACGGCTATCCGGCGATTGCGCCGCCATGGGGGACGCTCAGCGCCATCAATCTGAATACGGGCGAATACGTTTGGAAGATAAACCTGGGTGAGTATCCGGAGCTGGCCGCAGAAGGACTGAAGAATACAGGCACGGAGAATTATGGAGGGCCGATTGTCACGGAGGGCGGATTAGTGTTCATCGGAGCGAGCGACTTCGACAAGAAATTCCGCGCGTACGACAAGGCAACGGGTGAATTATTGTGGGAAACGACGTTGCCTTTTGCAGGGAATGCTACTCCGGCTACCTTCGCTGTGAATGGACGGCAGTATGTGGTGATTGCGGCGGGCGGAGGAAAGGATCTCAAGTCGCCGTCGGGCGGAGTGTATGTGGCGTTTACCCTCGCGCCGTAGACCTTGATCGCGCCATCGCGGTCCGATTCAATAATTGGCAAGCACTCCTGTCACGAAGTGGCCAAAGAGTCAGGTGTTCTCTCATTAGACGCTGGCCTAAATATTCCCCTGTTCAGGTATTGGAAGTTGACTTAAGAAAGATAGAGAGAGCCTGCTCACTGAATTGGGCAGACCTCTTTGGTGCGTTCGCTGGGATCAGGGTGGCCACATTCATGGGGCGAATGCACAGACAGTGGATCAAGAACCCTAAGGCAGTCCGAGCCTTTAATCGGACGAGGAGGAGTGGTTTATGAAGACGAGAATCCTGATTGCAATTGCAATGGTGGCTTTGGTTGCGGCGTTTGCTTACACGGCGTCGACTCCAGCCGCACCGAACGCAGCAAACACGAATGCTGTGCCGGCGGCGGCTCCGCAGCCTCATGCTGCGGCAACACCAGCGGCAGCACCCGCGGCCGAACCGCATCCGGAAATCCACGAAGCCATCAATTCCCTACGCCACGCTAGAGAGCATCTGGATCACGCGGCGCACGACTTTGGCGGCCACAGAGTGGAGGCCATTGGGGCGATCGACAATGCGATTCACCAGCTCGAAATCTGCCTGAAATATGACAGGTAGGTTCTGAGCGGAAGGCAAAGATTCATCCAGGCAGCGACTTGCACGCTAAAGGTACAAGTCGCTGCCTCTTTTTAGCGCAATCGCAATTCTTCAGTGCTCGCTCCACCCTCGCCGCTTTCAAGACGTGCCGCAATGCATCTCGTAACCTCTGGGAGTTAGCTGCAATTGACCCGGCGTGCCTGGCGAAGTAGGATTCCTGCAAGTAGCGGCCTGCCTGGACAGTCGCGCGAAAAAGGAGACTCTGTGTACTGCACAAAATGCGGAAGTGAAATTTCTCCGACGACGGCGTTCTGCGCCACGTGCGGGCAGGCAGTTTCCGTTGTTGTGCCGGCGCTCCCGTCGTTATCGCCCGTCGTGGTGAGTCCGCCCGCACCCGTAATCGCAAGCTACAGCGGCGTTGCGTATGCGGGTTTCTGGCTGCGGTTCGTGGCCTACCTGATTGACGGCATCATTTCGTGCTTCGCCTTTGTGATTCTTCTGATTCCACTCTTTGTGCTGACAGGCGCAGGAGCCGCGCTGGGCAAGATTATTTCCGATGGCGACGTCGGCGATGACTTGGGTGCCTTCTTGGGCGCTGGCTTCATCCTGGGGTTCTTCGGAATCATTCTGGTTGTGAGCTGGCTGTACTACGCGCTTTCGGAAAGCTCGTCGTGGCAAGCCACGCCTGGGAAGAAAATTCTCAACCTAAAGGTTACGGACCTGACCGGGCAGCCAATCACGTTTGCTCGCGCATCGGGACGGTACTTCGCGAAGATCATCACGAGCATGATTCCGCTCGCGATCGGCTACATCATGGCTGGCTTCACGGAAAAAAAGCAGGCGATACACGACATGATCGCGAGCTGTCTGATACTACGTAAGGTCTAGCGCTACTTTCTGGATGAATTGAGGCAGTACTGTTTGTCCGAGCGACGCTTATTCAGGCGTGGCGGACGGACTCCATTGGATTGGCGCGCATCCACGGCCGCGCGGCGGAATATGCCGTGAACAGGGTCATCCCTCCCATAGTGAGCGCAACCGCAAGGAAGACCATCCATTCCACGGGACGAATTCCGTACAGCTGCGAACGGACAAGCGCGCTGGCGATGATTCCGCCGACAATGCCCAGGCAAACGCCAGTAGCCGTCACGATGGCCGCTTGTCGCAGAATCATTTTCCACAGATCGCGAGGTGCGGCGCCAAGCGCGAGGCGAATGCCCAACTCCTTCTTTCTTTCACTCACGGAATAGAAGACCGCTCCGTAGAGCCCTACCGCCGCGAGCACAAATGCTAGTGCGCCAAACACCGTGACGCAGGCCAGTGTGATGCGCGGCACGAAAAGCGAAAAATTCAGCCAATCATCCATGGTTAGATTCAGAAAGAAGAGGCGCGCGTCGAGCTCTTGTAAAGCTTCCGATAGCGGACTCAGCCACAGGCGAGCCGCACCCCGCGTACGAGCCATAAGATAAACAGTCGATTGATACCGCTGATTTAGATCGAAGTACATAAATGGCCGGGGTGGTTCGTCAAGATCAACATACTTACCATCTCCGGCCACGCCCACGACCGTGGCGAGACGATGGCCGTTCTCGAATTGCACAGTTCTTCCGACTGGATTTTTCCCAGGCCAATATTTTTCGGCCATCAAGCGATTGATTACAATTACTTCAGGACCCTGTGGCGCATCCGCAGCCGTGAACGTGCGCCCCATCAGCACCGGAATTCCAAGCGTGGAGAAGTAATTCTCATCAACTACTCCAAACGAGATGCTCTCGCTGCCCCCGGCGCGATTCACGGCATCTGGGATTTGGACTTGCTCCACCCTACCTCCATCTTGGCTGACAGGGATGTCGCTTGTCAGTGTGATTGATTCGACTCCGTATACTTGTGAAGCGCTCTGGCGCATGCTTGCGTAGAGTCTCCTTCCTTGCTCTTCGGAGTAGCCGATGGACTGCAGATCTGTGGGCAGAATCGCGATGTTGCGCGCGGAGAATCCAAGATTAATCTCTCGAAGATTATTCAGACTGCGAAAGCATAGTCCCACGCCAACAAGCACCAAGGTGCAAACCGCGACTTGAATCACGACCAGCGCGCTTCGTACTCGCCCCTTGCGCGTACCTCCGACCGCTACCTCTCCGCTCAGTGCGCCTGCAAGATTCGGCGTCGAGGAATACAGACCTGGCACGAGTCCGCTCGCAAGTCCAGCGATGAGGACCAGCGCTGCGGTCAACGCCATGACCGTCGGGTCGGGACGAAAATCAATCGTCAAAGGAAGCAGCCCGATACCTGGAATATAAGGCTTGAATCGCATTAACTGCCCAAATCCGATCCACGCCAATAGGAATCCAATCGTTCCTCCGCCAGCCGCAATCAGTGTGCTGTCTAGCAGAACGGAGCGAATCAGCCGTGCTCGAGTCGCTCCCATCGCAGCCCGAACCAGAATTTCATGACGGCGCGCGCTGGCTAGCGCCAAAAGAAGATTCGCGACATTGGAACACGCGGCGAAGACGACCAACGCCACGATAGCGAATATGATGGCCGATATGAGTTTCGCGGAGGACACGGAGTCCTCAGGAAGCATTTTCGTGTCTGTTACATGCGCGAGCCGATCCTTATTGGTTTTTGGGTAAGCTGAAGCGAGTCGCTTAGAGAGAGTCTCAAGGTCCGCTAGAACTTGCTTCCGCGTTACGCCAAGCTTGAGTCGCCCCACCATCCTGAGAGGACGCGCAGTGCGGTCACTCCGCCAATCTTGCGTTTGGTGATGGAGGGCCGCCTCTGTGGAGAGCGGGTACCAGACATCCGGCAGGTCGCTGAAAATTGTCCCAACAAATCCTTTTGGCATGACTCCCACTATTGTGAGTTGCACGTTGTTTACGCTGACAGTTTTCCCCACGATGTTAGGATCGGCACCGAGCCACCTCCAATACGGGTAACTCAAGACCGCCAGTTCCGAGGGCTTGTCGTCATCGCCACGCGCGAACACGCGTCCGAGCATAGGTTGCACACCGAGCACCGAGAAATAGGTGTCCGAGACGGCATTGATGAGGCCTTGCTTCATCCGCCCGTCATACCTGACATCGTTTACAGAGATGGAATACGGAAAGGACATCGAATCCGAAAAAACGTGATTGTTGTCGCGATAGTATTTGTAGTCGTCATAGCAGATCCCATTGAACTCCTCCGAGGGTGTGGAAGCATAAACGGTCACCAGCTGTGCGGGCGCGTGGACCGCAGGAGGGCGCAGCAGGAGCGCGTTGAAGATGCTGAACCCGACCGCCCCGGCCGCCATAGCTATCGCTAGGGAAAAGATAGCGATGGAGGTGAGTTTCCAATGCTTTCGTAGAATCCGCAGCGAAAACCGGATGCTGGACCAGAGCGCCATTTTGACCTCCGTCGCCGGCAGGCGTCGTCAGATTCGCGACACAGACTCGTGGGAGTACGAGTTGTTTTCTTTCCAGATGCGGGGCAGTAAGTTTGAGTTGCCGCTGTTTAGGATGGCCGTGGAAACTCCGGCCGCCGGGATGCGACCAAGCAATGGCCCAAGGATTTCAGACGGTCAGAGCCCCTTTTGCATCGGGTAGCCCTTTTCGACCCAATCCGCCGCAAAACTCGCCGGGAGCATGAGTACGCGCAGATGAGTAAAGCCCATTTCGTGCAGTGCCGAGTAGGCCGGACGGATGTTAGGGCAGCGGTCGAAAGGGCAGCAGCCGCAATAAATGGTCAGGTTCGTGGAGCGTGGCAGCGTGGCTGCCCACTTTTTCAGATCGGCGAGGCCATCTGCCTTGGAAGCGGTGCCATGAAAGGTTGCACTCGGGATATGCCCGCCCTCGAAAAGCGTGCGGAAGCCCACATAAACAATGACGGAAGCGCCGGCTTTTTCGGAAGCGCCTAGCTCACGCACGAGATCGGCAGGATGGATTACTTGCGCACTGGTCCATGGAGCGGGTTGCGCTTCTTGATTCGTAGCGCCGCTCTGGACAGGCCAAAGAAGGGAAGCAAAAGGCATCGTAGCGGAAATGCCCATCGCGAAAAGGACTGCGGCCCTAAGAATTGTGGACGAGAAGCTCATGGCGGAGAGGCTCCGCGCACGATTGTAGAGCCAAATTGCGGCGACGGCGATGGAATTCCATTGCGGCCGCAGCGCCAAAATCGTTAGCCAATCAGCGTCGAGCTATTTCTTGAATTCGGCGCGCGTGCGCTGCAGCTTGAGGGCCGTGGTGCGCAAAGTCTCCGGAACGTTCTTGTTGGTCGTCAATCTTTTGAGATCGATGGCATTGACCATGGGCAGCATGTGCAAAGAGACATCCAGCGGCGTCTTGGGGTTGTTGAGAAGATTGCGGACGACGGAGTAATTTTTTCGAAACTTGCGGTTGCCGGCGATGAGGCGAAGAATTTCGTCCGTGAGGCTGGTCATGGCAGCGAACGCTTCGACCTCCTGGTCCGTGAGACGCGGCGATTGCAGGACTGCGCGCTGGACGACCTTGTTCGAGTCGCGAATCAGCGTGCGCCGTGCTTCGGCGCCACCCTTGATGGCAAACTGCACACGCTCGGAAACGTTCATCTTTGCGACTCGTTGAATGAGGGTTTGGCGTTTGGCAGCGTCCGGTTCCACTTCAGCCGCGGCTTCGGCAAGAGCGGCTTCGTCGATGGCGGAGCCGAGCAGCTCGTGGAGCTGATGTTTCTGGTCCGCGGTAATGGCCGAAGAGTGTTCAAGCGCAGCCGCGAGCGCCGGAGATTCGCTGACGCGCTCGAGCTCTTCCATGAGCGCGGTGATGCCGAGCGCGGAGAGATGGCGCGCGACGGGAACGAGGTATTCCGCGGAGCAATTCTTGTTTTGCACCATTGCGTCGCAGATACCGGGTTTGTCCGCGAGATGCTTTCCGGCATAGGCGAAAAGCGCGTGGTTAGCCTTCTCGCGCTTCAGTGCTTCCACAAAGGTTTCGGGAGACAGAGAAAGTATGGCCTCCTGGGCGCGCCCGGAGACCATCTCATCGGCATCCCCGGCGAGCACAGCCAGAATTTCGGCACGATCCGCGGGCGAGAGGTGCGCCCCACCCGCGCAAACCGCGATCTTTCGCTCGCGGGGAGCGCGGCCTGCGCGAAGATCTTCGATGACTTCAGGGCTGAGGGGTTCCACCGGACGCCTGCCTCAAATCTTTCTGACTCAACACTATTGTACCGGAGGCTCCCGGGGTTCCAACGGGCGGCATGGCGCGCCCGTTCAATTCCAGCAACACCGCCGAGGAATCGGCCGCGGTCACTTCAAATTCCTGGTTGGCCGAAAAATGGCGCGTTTCGCCGGCGGGCAACTCGGCGTCGAGCAAAAGATTGCCATCCGCTAGTATACGCACACGCGTAGCTGCCGAGGTGGAAACGGCGAGGTCCAGCGTGAGGGAGGCCGTATCCGTCGGGTGGTTGCCGGAAGGAGCCGCCTTCGCGGAACGTTCCGCTGGGACAGCCTCCATCTGATTTTGCGCAGGCAGCAAAGTGGAGGACGATGAACGTTTCGCGGCACGATGCGCGGAAAAACGCCGCCAGCCATAAATGCCGCCGGCAACCAAGCCGCCAAGCGCGGCCAGTAAGGCAAGCACCCCGAGTATCGGAATCCAGATGGGTGGACGCGGAATTTTGTTCTCGTAAGGCTGCGGGACTGGCAGGTTCTGGTCGCCGTGCGCGAGATCATATTCGGCGAGCAGGTTTTCTTCGTCGAGGCCCAAATAACGGGCGATGGCGCGGACAAATCCCCGGTTGAAAATGCCGCCGGGAAGTTTTTCCCAGTCTTCGTTTTCAAGCGCTTCGAGGAAACGGGAGCCGATGCGCGTGGCCGTGGTGACTTCCTTCAGCGAAACTTCGCGCATCTCGCGCTCGCGCTTCAGGCGTTCACCAAAATTTCCCCTGGCCATGAATCGAAACCTGTCCTCGCCGATACACGTAGGGCAGTGGAGCGATCAAACTCCTTGGTGATCGCAAACAAGCCGGCTGTGGCGGGCGCCCCTTTTCTTTCGATGACCGCTGCTCGGGCAGCTCAGGTGCGACCGTAATACGGCTCACCCGTCTACCTGCGCGAGCCACTATCGCCGCGCGCAAGGCGCAAAAATCCCCTCGAAGGCACTATAGAAGGTGACGCGCAGCAGTGTCAAACAAAGGGAAGAAGGGGTGAAGTCGTAGTCCAGGACAGCTTGGCGCGCGCGGGGGTTTACGACACCTGTAGCGTGAGTGGGACCTCCCCCCCCGGGTTTTGTGTAAATGTTCATTCCAAAGGAGGTTAAAGTCGTTTGTTTTGTATCAGTTTTAAAAGTGTTCATTCTAAGCAATTTGTGGTGCATGTTTTGCACTGAAATTGTGCAATGAGCCGGTGAGATCCGTAAGTGTTGCGAATAAGTGACTTAGGCTGCGAGACGGTCTCCCAAAAGCGAAAAACGCCAGCAAGGGTGCTGGCGCTATAGGATCTCTGGGCTGTATTATTCAAGGCTTATATTACGCGAAAGGCAGCCATTTGTCAAGAAAAAAACCGAGAAAAGATCGGAGGTTCGCAACGCCGCTTTGCCCATTTCCGTGGACGGCCTCGCGGTCTGGACTGTACCCGCCGATGGCAAGATAGCCACGCCTGTACCACGAGATTCTTGCACGCCTTTTTGCGACGCGCCTATACTTTCAGAGATTCGTGGACCAGCCCCGAATCGCGCTCGTGGTGTTGTCTTCCGCGACGACGACGGTCTGGCCTGTAAAATATTGCAATCAGGGATTAACCGAACGTGGACGAAGTAAAGCAGTTTCCGGCCGTGGAACGCCGCCGCAATCCCGGAGTCTCCGGCGATCAGCGTGAAGCGGGCGAAGTCGCCATCTTCCAGGAATTGGGGAAGGCGCTAACCTCGTCGCTGCAGCTCGATCAGGTTCTCCGCACCATCATGGAGAAAATCGACGAGTTCCTGCGCCCGGATAATTGGTCGCTGCTCCTGCTGGATGAATCCAAACAAGAACTCTATTTCGAGCTGGCCGTCGGCAAAGCTTCCCAAGCGCTGAAAGACGTGCGCATCAAGATTGGGCAAGGTATTGCCGGCTGGGTGGCGCAACACGGGGAAACCGTGGTTGTGCCGGACACCTCGAAGGACACACGCTTCTTCGGCAAGGTGGACGAAAAGACGAAAACGGAGACGCAATCGATTGTCGCCGTGCCGGTCAAGTTCCGCGACACTTGCCTCGGCGTCATTGAGTTGATTAATTGCTTCGGCCCGGAGGGTTTTGACGACCGCGACCTCAAGCTGCTCGAGGCCCTTTCGGACTTTGCCGCCATAGCGCTCGAAAACGCGCGGCACGTGAAACGAATTCACGAGCTGACCATCACCGACGATTGCACCAGCCTTTACAATGCCCGGCACATGGGTTTCATCCTCGAGACGGAAATTTACCGTTCGCAACGTTACAACTATCAATTTTCGCTGGTGTTCATCGATCTTGATCATTTCAAGCAGGTGAATGACACGCACGGCCATCTTGTCGGCTCGCGCTTGCTTGCGGAGATCGGCAACGCCTTGAAGGCTCACTGCCGTTTGATCGATTTTGCGTTCCGTTATGGCGGCGACGAATTCGTGATTCTGCTGCCGCAAACCGCCAAGGACAATGCGCTCAACGTGGCACGTCGTCTCCACAAGCTCATCCGCGAAACCGTTTGGCTCGACCCAGAGGGCTTGAGTATCCATGTGACACCGAGCCTGGGAGTCGCCTCGTATCCAACCGATTCACGGACGAAAGAAGGGCTGTTGCACCTCGCCGATGAAGCCATGTACCTGGTGAAGAACACCCGCCGCGACAGCGTGGCCGCTGCGAACATCGGCATCTTGCCAGACACGGCCACCGCCGCCGCGGAAAGTGCCGGTTAGCTTTTCGCAGGCCTTCTCTTCTGCTCTTCTCTCCATCTTCTATACAGTCCCACGGAATTTTGCTTAACTGAATCCATGCGAAGGAGCGAAGCAGCCCGGTATGCGCGCTGGTCCGCGGCGGTGGCGCTGCTGCTGGCCTGTCTGACAGCAGGTGTGTATTTGAAGCGTGGCTGGCAGAGAGTTATCGAGCGGAGGAAAGCGCCTCCTCCCGCGCCGCTAAACGTCGAGAAGGAATCCAGCGGGCTGACATTTTCGAAAATGGACGGCCCGCGGAAGATCTTCACGGTCGAAGCCTCCAAATCCACGGACTTCAAGGACATGGAAGCCAGCCTGCTCGAAAACGTGAAAGTTACCATTTTCGGCAGGACCGGCGAGCGCCACGATGTCATGCAAACACAAAGCTGCCAGGCCGCCAAAGGCAATGGCGGCATCACTTGCAGCGGCGAAGTTCAGATCGATCTAGAGAGTGCTGCTGATGCCGTTCGCGCAGCAACGGATCCCAAGGCGCCGTCGCAAATCGTTCATATCGTGACTCGCGGCGTCATTTTTGACCGGGACTCCGGCGCCGCAAAGACCGATCAGCCTGTGACGTTTGCCTTTCCGAGCGGCAGCGGCGAGGCGGTAGGCGCGGAATACAACTCGCAGGAAGGAACCCTGCACCTCCTGCAGAAAGTGAAGCTGAAGCTCCGGCCACCCGCGAAAAAAGAGTCCGGAAAGACGCTCGCAGATACGGAACCAAGCGAGGAAGTAACCGTGACGGGCTCCAGCCTCGAATTCGGCCGAGACGAGAAAACGATCCATATCCTGGGCCCGGCCGAGGCCGTCTCGCGCACGTTCCGATTGAGCGCGGGGGAACTCACCCTCGAAATGGATGCTGCATTTCGATCCCGAAGACTTCTGGCCATGGCAGGTACGAACGGCAAAGAGCCGGAGCTTACTTCGCAACGTGGCGCAGACTCGATGCTCCTCGACGCAAACCAGATGACGGCTCTATTTGCCCCGGAAGGCTGGGTCACACGGATGGACGGGACGGGAGGCGTACGCGGCTCACGTCATGGCAAGGTGGAAGAAGACGAATTCCACGCCGACGCCGCTTCGCTTGATCTCTGGCCTCGCGTGAATCAAGCCAAAGAACTGAATCTTACCGGCGGAGTTTTCTTGAAGACGCGCATGGTCAAAAGCGACGATGCGCGAATCCTTCAGACAGGCGCGCTCCGCATGGAGTTCAGCGAAGGTAATGCGAGCGAAGCTGGCAAGCCCAGGAGCGCTGAAACCCTCACAGCCGGCACTATGGAATGGACGGACGCCTCACCACAGGCCAAGGCCGCGCCGACGCGCACGAAATTGCAAGCAGACAAACTGCGCTTGGACTTTGATCCGGAAGGCAAGCCCAGGCAACTCAATGCGACGGGGAACTTGCAAACCGAACGAGACATTGCTGGCCGTTCCATCCAGACGGCTACAGCGGGTAGCGGGATGGCGCAGTTGCTTGCCACGGGCGGATGGTCACAAATGGATTTGCACGACGCTGTGAAACTGAAAGAGGCCGACCGCAACGCGCAGGCCGATCATGTGACGTTCTTGAGAATCGCGCAAACCGCGATCCTAACGGGACATGCTACAGCGCGCGACTCGACCACCGAGACGCGCGCTCCTCGAATTGAGTTTTCCGGCACAAGCGGCGACACTCGCGCAGAGGGCGGCGTGCGCTCCACCGATTTTTCTCCCAACGGGGACGTCGTCCATTTCGCGCAAGTCCCCGCCAACATCTTTTCGGACACGATGCAGGGCAATTCAAAGACGGGTCGTGCTGTCTATTCCGGCCACGCGCGGCTCTGGCAAGGCGATTCCGTGCTGGAAGCGGATTCCATCGAACTCCTACGCGATACTAAAATCTTAAACGCCGCAGGAAATGTGCGCGCCGTCTTTCCGCAGAGGCCTTCCCCTGCACCGGCGGGCTCGCCCGAAAACCCGGCCAAGAAGACTGTTATCTGGCACATCAGCTCTGGAACGCTGAGCTACAACGACACTACGGGCAGCGCCCATCTTGAAAAAAACGTTGTGGTCCAGTCGCCGGACCAACGGATCCGCGCCCCCAAGATGGATTTGTACTTCACGCGAGGCACAGCCAATCCCGCAGGCAGCCCCAATGGATCCTCGACGAAAACAGGAGCGCAGCAGATCAGCCGCGCCGTGGGAACAGGAGGGGTCGTCGTCGATCAGGGCAGCCGCCGAGCCACAGCCGAGCGCGGAGAATACACCGCGGCCGACGGCAAGTTCGTCATGAGCGGCGGCAATCCCACACTCTATGACGGGGCCGCTGGCACCACCACTGGCCGTCAATTGACCTTCTTTTTAGCGGATGATACGATCATCGTCGACTCTGAAAATGGATCGCGGACGTTGACGAAGCACCGAGTTGAGAAGTGACGCGGCCGCTGAGCGGCCGTTCGTGACGAGGTATGCTGAAACTCCAGGCCGTCGAGTTGAGCAAGTCGTATCGCGGTCGCAAGGTCGTTGATGACGTTGAACTGGAGATTGGCCAGGGTGAAGTCGTCGGGCTCTTGGGACCCAACGGCGCCGGGAAGACCACTACCTTTTACATACTAGTCGGTCTGGCCCGGCCAGACTCCGGTCGCGTTCTCCTGAACGGCGGCGAAATCACCGACCTTCCGATGTATCTCCGGGCTCGCAGCGGCATCAGCTATCTTCCTCAGGAACCTTCGGTCTTTCGTCAACTGACCAGCGAAGAAAATCTGCTCGCTGTTCTCGAAACCCTTCCTCTCACGCCCGAGCAGCAACGCGACCGCTTGGAAGAACTTTTGGCTCAAATGGGACTTGAAACCGTTCGCACCAGCAAAGCCTTCACCCTCTCTGGGGGAGAGCGCCGCCGGCTGGAGATTGCCCGGTCTCTGACTTTGCAGCCCTCTTTCATCCTTCTCGACGAACCTTTTTCTGGCATCGACCCTCTAACTGTGAAGGATCTCCAGGAGATTATCCGGGGCCTCAGCCGTTCGGGCATCGGCATTCTCATCACCGACCATAACGTCAGGGAAACACTTAACGTGACGGACCGCGCATACATCGTGAATCATGGCAAGATAATGGCAAAGGGCACGCCCCTCGAATTGAGCAACGATGCGGAAGTTCGCCGCGTTTATCTCGGCGATCATTTCCGCTTGAACTGAATTCTGGAATGGTGACCTGGAAGGGGTAATCGGAACCGATCATGGCCTGGCAGGGACTCAAGCTTAACCTAAGAGTGGCGCAGCGGCAGATTCTCACGCCCGGCCTCGTCCAAATGGTGAGCGTTCTGGCCCTCAACCGCCTCGAACTGCGCGAGATGATCAACCAGGAGATGATCGCCAATCCCGTCCTTGAAGAGCTCAGCGAGGAAGCCACCCAGAGCGACAACTACAGCGACGAAAATTTTCTGAAAGCCGAAACCGAGAAGCTGCCGGAAAAGCCCGAGGCGAATCCCTTCGACGAGTTCGACGTCGGCAGTTTTTTCAACAAATATCTCGATACCGGTGGCGACGGAGGCCAATCCCAGGAACGGGAAGTCTCCGAGCGGCCCTCCTTCGAAAAGTTTCTGTCCTCTCCCAGCGGCCTCACCGAACATCTCAACTGGCAATTGAGCATGACGATTTGCTCGGAGTCCGTTCAGGAACTCGCCGAAAGCATTATCGGGAACCTTGATGAAAACGGTTACCTGACGGCTTCGGTCGAAGAACTTGTGCAGAACGGCAAGTTTTCCCAGGACGATCTCGATGACGCTCTCGCCGTCGTCCAGGATTTCGATCCCATCGGAGTTGGCGCGCGCGATTTGCGCGAATGTCTACTCTTGCAGCTCAAGGCTTTCGATCCGCAGAATACGCTCGCCCAGCAAATCGTCTCCGAACATTTGAAGCAAGTACAATCGAACCAGCTGAAAGAAATTGCCCGCGCTCTCAACCGTCCGCTGGAAGTTATCAAGCGCTCGCTCGAGGTTATCAAGAAGCTCGATCCCCGGCCGGGCTTGCGCTATAACAAGACCGAGCCCCGTCTCGTCGAGCCCGACGTTTATTTCCGCAAAGTCGATGATCAGTGGCAAGTCTTCCTGAATGAAGACGACATGCCGCAGCTCCGCCTCAGCCCCACGTACCGCCGCCTGCTAGCGCGTGACGCAGCCGACCGCGACGTTCGCAACTACGTCAAGGAGCGCTTCACCGCCGCCATCCAGCTCATGAAAAATATCGAGCAGCGCAAGCACACCATCCTTCGCGTCTGCCAGTCCATCATTGCCCGCCAGGGCGAATTTCTCGATCACGGCCCCGACGCCCTCAAGCCCATGATGATCAAGGAAGTCGCCGAAGAGGTCGGCGTGCATCCCTCCACGGTCAGCCGCGCCGTCGCCAGCAAGTACGCGCACACTTCGCAGGGCGTTCTAGAACTCCGCTCGTTCTTTAGCGAATCCGTCAACGGGCCCGAAGGCAGCGGCATGTCGCTACTCACCCTGAAGCGGCTCGTCAAGAAAATGATCGAAGAAGAAGACGGCACAAAGCCGCTCACCGACGAACAAATCGCCAAGAAGCTCGACGACGCCGGCATCCACGTGACGCGGCGCACAGTCGCCAAATACCGCGAAGATATGCGCATCCCGAGCACTCACCAGCGCCGGGTAAAGAGCTGAGCCGCCCACCTCCGTGAAGCCGCCCAGCAGACGCGACGCTCGTCATCTGGTCATCCTTACCGGTGTTTCCGGCTCTGGAAAAAGCACTGTCCTCAAAGCGTTTGAGGACATGGGCTTCTACTGCGTCGATAATCTTCCCGTCGAATTAATTCCGATTTTTGCCGAACTGCACGCCGCCGGCGAAGGCGATTTCGCCCGCGCTGCTCTTCTCGTCGACGCCCGCGAAGGAGTGCAACTCGAAAAACTCCCGCCCCTCCTCAAGCATCTTCGCAAGGATCATCCCATCACTCTGGTTTTTATCGACGCCAGCGACGATGCTTTACTTCGCCGCTACAGCGAGACGCGCCGCCCGCATCCGCTCGGTAAAGCTCTTTCCGTCCGCGAAAGCCTCCGTCACGAGCGAACCCTCATGGAGCCCATCCGCAAACTCGCCGACGTGGTCATCGATTCCACCCAGTTCAACGTCCACGAGCTCCGCACCTTCGTCACGGAGCGCTTCAAGAATCCCGACAAGCGTCCCATGCTCGTTTCCGTCGTCAGTTTTGGGTACAAATACGGTGTTCCATCGGACTCCGACCTCGTATTCGACGTTCGCTTCCTGCCCAATCCCCATTTCGTCCCCGCCTTGCGCCGCTTCACCGGAAAAGATCCCAAAGTCCAAAAATACATCCGCTCCTTCCCACAATCGGGAGAATTTCTCCGCCGCATTGAAAGCCTTCTCACCTATTTGATCCCGCACTACATCCGCGAAGGCAAGAGCTATCTGACGATCGCTTTCGGCTGCACCGGCGGAAAACACCGCTCCGTCATGCTCGCCGAACAAGTAAAGAAGTCCCTCGAAAAACGCGGCTTCTCTTCGAAAGTCACACACCGCGACCTCGAGAAATAGGTTGCATTTGCGTTGTAATGCAAGGCTAAGATGAACAGGCAATTTTAGAATTTCACGCCGGGCGAAATCTTGGCAGGCGGTCTCACTGAGAGTCCACAATCGACGCCCATTTTCCAGCGTCAATCGCGGAGTGCGGAACCAGGAAGCGGCTCAATTTGTAGCGCCTCTTCGCCATTCCGTGCAACTGTTCACCATGTTCCACGAAGGGGATAAGCCTCGAAGCTCGTCGAGCCAGCGACGCCCGCCCTTTTCGGAACGCTTCGCCGTCTTCCGGCCGAAACTGAGCCCAAGCGATCGAATGAACGAATCCCGCAGGTCCGAATCGATCTGAGCGCAGAACGTCTTCAACAAACACCCGGATTGGCCCTGGAAAAGCATTCAGAGCATCGTGAAATGCCACTACACCTTGTGGAACCAAGTGAGGGAAGAATCCTTCCAAATCGTTCTTGGCGCCTTCATAGCTGTGATCGCCGTCAATCCACAAGAACCGAATGGGCCGGTCCCACGACTTCGCCACCTCTTTCGAGTATCTAGCGTGCGGCTCCACATGATTTGAGACCCCAGCGGCACGGAGGTTAGCCAGAAAATCTTGATAAGACGACGGTTCCGGGTTGGTGGGGATGTTCACAAGAATGGGCGAATTATGTGGATCAATGGAGGCAATGGGGCCACAACCGTAATGGGAAGCGACCTTGGCCAGCATGACCGTAGAGCGTCCCTTGAAGCTGCCAATCTCCACAATTGTGCCTTTGGCTGGAACACACGCGGCGAGCAAGCCCAGAAAGCGGGCCTCGTTCTCCGTAAGATGACCTGGGACTCTCCTGGTTTCTTCCCACGCATCGTTAAGGACAGCTAACAAGTCTGGAGGAATCTTGACGGGAGTCAAAAGCAGCCTCCGCGAGCTGCTATCGCGCGAAACGTTTTCAGGTCAGGGTGGTCATGCCTAGAATCCGGATAATGATCTGTTCGCACGAGGTTAGAATACCATCCGAAATTCAATGGCGCAGCAATGCCAGCCCTTACTCCGGGATCGAAACGTAGCCCGCTCTTCCGGCGGATTGCGGAAATGACCTCTGGTAAAATTGGGGCCGGTTCGCAATTGGGCCATTCTTCAGTTTCTCTGTTGGCAATCCCGCCCCCAAAAACTTGACACACCCCAAGCCACCGCACTAGCGTACCAAGTACGAATCGCAGGGGATTCAGGACTGTGGCTTCTATCGTTTCACCACAACTTCGGCGTTTGCTCGGCTACGTGCGGCCTTACGCTCTCCGCCTTATCGCTGGTGTGATTTTGCTGGCCTTTGTGGCGATTGCAGAGGGCATCGTCGCGTTGCTGGTGACACCGGCCGTCGATCACGTCCTCAACCCTTCTGTAGTGGGCCGTTCCCTTAAGCTGGTGACCATTCCCTGGAGCGGCAAAAGTATTTACCTCAATGATTTCTTCCCGCCAAGCATCCACAACGTTTGGACCATCTTCGCCTTTACCCTCGTTATTGTGTACGTGGCCAAAGCCGTCGCGGAGTACCTGGGCACGACGGAGATCTATCATGTGGGTTACGGCGCCGTCACCGACCTGCGTAACGCTCTCTTCGCAAAAATTCTGCGCCAGCCCATTGGTTTCTTCCGCGACCATCCCGCCGGACGCATCATTTCCGTGGTGATTAACGACGTCGAACGGACCCGCCCCGCGTTGGGCGAATTTTTAGTGGACCTCTTTCAAAAGGGCCTCACTTTTCTCGTCTTCGCCGCCGTCCTCCTCGTCATTAATTGGAAGATGGCCATCGCCTGCGGCGTTCTGCTCCCCCTCGTTGTATTACCTGTCAGCAAATTTGGCCGCAAAATCCGGCGCTCTGCGGAAAACAGCCAGATGCGGCTCGGCGACCTCAACCAGATTCTGCAGGAGACCACGGCCGGCAACCGCGTCGTCAAAGCTTTCGGCATGGAAGACTTCGAAATCCGGAAGTTTCACGAAGCCGCCAGAAAGCTCCTCCGGGAGAATATGCGGTGGGTTCGTGCGGGTGTGATCACGCCGCCGCTCATGGATTTGCTCGGTGCCATCGTTATACCGCTGCTCTTGCTTTTTGCGCGCGATCAAATCCGCCACCAATTGATGACCACCGGACAGTTTTTCACTTTTGTTTATGCCATGTTCAATGCCTACATGCCCCTTCGCCGCCTCGGCACCGTGATTCAGCAATTTCAAACCGCGCAAGGCGCCAGCACCCAGCTTATTTCCTATCTTGATCTGCCCGAAGAAGTTGCCGATGCCCCTGGCGCTCGAATCCTCCCGCCCTTTCAGGGCGAGATTGCCTACAAGAACGTCGGTTTTGCCTACGATTCCCACCCCGTTCTGCGCGGAATTTCTTTTGAAGCTCATCGCGGGCAAGTGATCGCGCTGGTAGGCTCGAGCGGCGCGGGCAAGACCACGCTCGTAAATCTGCTGCCGCGCTTCTATGAGCTCACTACCGGTTCTATTCGGATCGATGGCCTGGACATTCGCGAAGTCACCATTCGCTCCTTGCGCGAACAGATCGCTGTGGTAACTCAGGAAAATATTCTTTTCCACGATACGGTGTGGAACAACATCTGCTATGGCCTGACCGATGTTCCCAAAGATCGTGTCGTCGCCGCAGCGCAAGCTGCTTTGGCACACGATTTCATCATGGAGCTGCCCGAGCATTACGACACCGTAATCGGCGAGCGCGGCACGCGCCTCAGCGGCGGCCAGCGCCAGCGCATCGCCATCGCGCGCGCCATCCTCAAGGACTCGCCCATCCTCATCCTTGACGAAGCAACGTCCGAACTCGATGCCGAGTCCGAAATGTATGTGCAGAAAGCTCTCTCCAACCTGATGGTCGGCCGCACCACTTTCGTCGTCGCCCATCGCTTGGCCACCATCCGCCGCGCGGATAAAATTCTCGTACTCGAAGACGGCCAAATCCGCGAGAGCGGCACGCATACGGAACTGATGCACCGCGGTGGAACTTATGCGCGGCTCCACGACTTGCAATTCGCGGATGATGATCTTTTGACGCCGGGTCAGCCGGCCCCGGTGAATGTCACGGCCACAGCGGAACCCCTATGACCCAATCCTCTCCAACACCTAAAAAAGCCGCCGAAGCTTTTTCCATGACTGGGTACGCCCAGGCACGCAACGAACAAAATGGCTGGGCTGTTCGCGTCAGCGTGAAAAGCGTCAATCACCGTTTCTTGGATCTGAAACTGCGGCTCCCGGAAGGTTTCGACTTGTACGAGCAGCGGCTGCGCCAGGTCCTGCGCGAACGCATTCATCGTGGCCACGTCGAGGTCTATGTAAACGTCGACCCTGCGCTCGCTGCTCCCGTGCAGGTCAATCGCGAACTTGCCCAGACCTATATGCGTGTCGCCGAGGAATTCCGCCAGCAGTCCCGGGCGGCTGCTGACGTCGATGTCGTCGCGATCTTGCGCTTGCCCGGCGTCATCGCCGGTCTTTCTGCCGCCGTGCCAGAATCCGAGGACGAGCAAGCACGCCTTGGCCAGGCTTTGGACGCTTGCTTGCTTGAAGCCCTCCTCAAGCTGGATGATATGCGCCGCGCCGAAGGCCGCCATCTCATCGAAGACTTGCGCGCGTGTTTGGCGCGCATCGGCGAGCACTCGGAAAAAGTCCGCGAACTTTCCGCCGCCCTTCGTCCTGTTTTTGCGCGGCGCCTTGAAACGCGCCTCAAGGAATTGCTCGGCGGCGCTTCGATCGATCCGGCCCGCCTCGCGCAAGAGGCCGCCCTGCTTGCGGAGCGCAGCGATATCAGTGAAGAATTAGACCGCCTCCGCAGCCATCTTCTGCAGTTTGCGAAACTCCTTGACGGCGCAGGCGAGATGGGGAAAAAGCTGGACTTTCTCCTCCAGGAGATGCATCGCGAAGCTAACACGCTGTTGTCGAAAACGCCCGGCGTCGAAAGCGAGGCGCTGGCCATTACCGGCCTGGCGTTGGAAATCAAGTCGGAGATCGAAAAACTGCGGGAGCAGGTGCAGAACATCGAATGATCGCGGAGAGAGAGCTTCCACCGCTGGTATTGATTGTTTCGGGGCCATCGGGTTCGGGGAAATCGACGCTGGTGCAAAGAATTCTCGAGTTGCCGGGGACGATGCCTTCGATCTCGTGTACCACCCGGTCGCGCCGCGCGACTGAATCCAGCGGGAAATGCTATGATTTTGTCACGGAAGCGGAATTCGACGCCATGGTCGCTCGCGGTGAGTTTTTGGAGTACGCGCGCGTCTTCGGCAAGCACTCGTACGGCACGCCGAAAAAATGGCTCGAGGAATCGCGCAGAAAAGGTCTCGACCTGGTCCTTGAGATTGACGTGCAGGGCGCGGCGCAAGTAAAAGAAAAGCTTCCAGAGTCCGTCGCGATTTTTATTTTGCCTCCGTCGCGCGCGGAACTCGAAAGGCGCTTGCGCAGCCGCGGCCAGGATTCCGGCGAGGAGATTGGCCGCCGCTTGGCGAAGGCACGGGAAGAAATTGCGGCATTCGGACGTTATTACGATTATTGCGTCGTCAACGACGATGTGGACCGAGCGGGCCGCGAAGCGCAGTCCATAGTGACTGCGATTCGTTGCTCGGCGGCGCGCCGTAGAATTCGGGTGGAAGAACTTCTGGCAACGTTTGGGGGGAAAGACTGAAATGACCGTGCAGACAAAAGCTCCGCAGAGCCAGTTTGCGTACGTCGTGCTGGCGGCCAGACGCGCGCGCCAGATTATGGCGGGCGCTCCGTCGCTGATTGAAAATCCCAGGACGCTCAAGGCCACTCGCATCGCCTGCGAGGAACTCGAGCACAGCCTAATCGAGTACGAATTTACCGAGCCGTCTTCCATTGACGAAGACAAGGACGGCAACAAGCGCCGTAAGTAGCCGCTCGCGGGGCGTTGGACGCGAGCCGCCGCGCGGTGCTTGCATCGAAATTGGAGGGGCGCGGCACGCCGTACCCGCTCCGGCTCCTCTCTGAGAAAATTGTAGGTGCGGGCTTGTCCGGCCCGAAGTTGACGAGATGTATTGAGACGTGAACCAATGCGAATCACTCTAGGCGTAACCGGCGGCGTCGCGGCCTACAAAGCCGCCGAACTGGTCCGCCTTCTCCAACAAGACGGATTCACCGTGCAGGTCGTCATGACGCGCGGCGCGCGCGAATTTGTCACTCCGTTGACCTTCGCCGCTCTCAGCGGCCAAAAAGTCATCACCGATCTCTTTGAAAAATCGCAGACTGGCGAAGCCAACGTAGAAAGCGCTATCGAACACATCGCCGTAGCCCAGCGCACCGATTTGCTCCTCGTTGCTCCCGCCACCGCCGACATTCTCGCGAAATTTGCACGCGGCATCGCTGACGATTTTCTCACCACGCTCTACTTGGCCACCACCGCGCCCGTGGTTGTCGCTCCCGCCATGAACGTGAACATGTGGAACCACGCCGCGACGAAGGAAAATATCGAGCTGCTACGCGGGCGCAGCGTCAAAATCGTCAATCCGGATGAAGGCTACCTCGCCTGCGGAATGACCGGCGCAGGTCGCCTTGCGGGCCAGCAGGAGATCATCGCCGCCGTTCGCGAAACGCTCCACACACAGAGAGATTTGCACGGCGAAACAATTTTGATCACGGCTGGGCCCACGTGCGAAGACCTGGATCCGGTGCGCTACCTGACCAACCGCTCCTCCGGCAAAATGGGTTACGCCGTCGCCGAAGCAGCGGCACACCGGGGCGCAAGAGTTACGCTCGTCAGCGGCCCAGTGAATCTGGAAACACCCGCCGGAGTCGAACGCGTCAGCGTTCGTACCGCGGAAGACATGCGCCGCGCCGTTATCGAACGCCTGCCCGCGAGTACGATCGCGATTTTCGCTGCAGCCGTCGCCGACTATCGCCCGTTGCAAACACATGCAGAAAAGATCAAGCGGAACAAAGAGCCGCTCACAATCCATCTCGAGCCAACCTCGGATATTTTGACCGAAGCCGCGAAAACCAAAGGCGATAGACTCATTGTCGGATTTGCGGCGGAAACGGATCACGTGGCCGAAAATGCCCGTAAAAAGCTCGCCGCCAAAAATGCCGATCTGATAGTAGCCAACGACGTAACCGCTGAAGGCGCAGGTTTCGACCACGACACGAACATCGTAACGTTGTTTTCGAGCGATGGCCGCGACCTCGCTCTTCCCAAACTGAACAAATCCGATGTCGCCCAGCGCATCCTCGACGAAGTTCTTCGCCTGCGAACTCTTCGCGCCGCCCATCATTCTCCTGTATGATGCGGAGCATGCTTGGCCGCATCAACGAAACCCTTCAGAATAAAATCTCCGGACGCCTCACCTTTTACGACGATCTTGGCATTCGCCTTTTTTACAAAGACCGCGGCGCACCGCAGGTTCACACCGACGCAGCGCCAGTCGCCGAATCCCTGGCAACCCCAGCTCACCACAAAATCTATTACGAGGAACCGGCTTTGCCAAAAACTACTCGAACACCGGAGTTCCCAAAAGCCGCGCAGTCTGCGCCACGAGTCGTTTCATCGCGAGCAACGCCCGCGCAACCTTCCCCGAAACTGGATCAGTTGCCTGTTCCCGCGGTCCCGTCGTTGTTCGAGGCGTTCGACAAAGTGCCGGATGATACTCTTCTCAAGATCCGCACCGACCTCGGCGAATGCACCCGCTGCAAACTCCACAAAACGCGCAACAACATTGTCTTCGGCGACGGCAATCCCAAAGCCGAATTGGTTTTCGTCGGCGAAGGCCCCGGCCACGATGAAGACATGCAAGGCCTTCCCTTCGTTGGCCGTGCTGGAAAACTTCTGACACAAATGATCGAAGCGATGGGCTTGCAGCGCAAAGACGTCTACATCTGCAACGTCGTGAAATGCCGCCCGCCGGAAAATCGCCTTCCCGAAAAGGACGAAGTCGCGACGTGCTCTCCGTTTTTGCTGCGGCAGCTCGATGCCATCGCGCCAAAAGTAATCGTTTGCCTTGGCGCTTGCGCCGCGCAGACTCTTCTCGAAACCAATCGCGGCATTTCGAACTTCCGCGGCCAGTGGCTCGAATTTCGCGGCAGAAAATTGATGGCCACCTATCATCCCGCCTATTTGCTGCGAAATCCCAGCGCGAAGGCCGAAGTCTGGAAAGATCTGCAAAAAGTGATGGCCGCTCTCGGCCTCGAAGCGAAGAAAAACAAGACCTCCGAAGCAGGCAAGTTTGGCGAGGCGGCTAAGTCAGCCGCTTTCGGCAAATCCTAGTAATTCGCTATGGGGATTTTGTTCGGCCTCCTCACGGCTCTCTCCTGGGGCAGTTCCGATTTCATCGCCCGCTTCGCGGCGCATAAAATCGGTACGCTTCGAACTACTTTTTATATGCAGCTGGCAGGGTTTTTTCTGCTCAGTCTCTCCTTACCCTGGATCGGCGGCTGGGGCCATTTATTGGATGGCTCCGGCTGGCATCCCTGGGCGTGGGGTGCGCTCGCCGGTCTGCTCAACGGAATCGCGACTCTCTCTCTTTATCGCTCCTTCGAGGTCGGCAAGCTGGCGGTTGTTGCTCCACTTTCCGCTAGCTATCCCATGCTCACTCTCGCTCTGTCTTTGTTCACAGGCGAGCATCTGACTGCGGCGCGTATCGTCGGAAGCGCACTGATTGTTGCCGGAGTCGCACTAGTCGCTGGCGGCGAAAAAACTTGGGTCGAGTCTTCAACAAACAAGTCGGGCGAAGAATACTCCGTTGCACCAGTTCCATCCGCAACGCCGAAAAGCGGAATTGGCTGGGCGCTTCTTGCGTCGACGGGTTTTGGCTTTTTGTTCTGGCTTCTTGGCACGCGCATCATTCCGGCCGTGGGCTATGGCGCTACGGTATGGATGATCCGCCTGACCTCCTCCATTTTGACCGCCATACTAATTCTCTTTTTTCGGCAGCCTATCTCGCTGCGCCGCTCCGGCCCCGTTCCGGTCTGGCTCGTTGGGATGGGCGCGCTGGATACGGGCGCGTTCGTGATGAGCAATTACGGAATGCAGATCGAACAAGTCTCCGTGGTCACCGTGCTCACTTCGTTGTACGGAGCGGTTACGGTTGCGCTGGCTGCGATCTTCTTGCGCGAACGCATTTCGCGCTGGCAGTGGCTCGGCATCGCCGCGATTCTTGCGGGGATTGTTCTGATCAGCCGTTAGTCTTTCTCCTTCTAGTTCCCCGGGTACAAATCAAAATAGGCTGAGCGGGTCCATATCGACCAGAACCGCGGTCTGCGGAATTTCCTGGGCGTCGCAATAGGTCATGGCGCCGCTCAGGAGTTTTGTGAGAATCGAGCGTTTCGGGGACTTCAGCAGAAACTGAAAGCGATGCTCTTTTTTCAAGCGCGCGAGCGGCGCTGTTGCGGGGCCGAGTATGCGTACGAGATGCCCGTCGTGCGGAGAAAAATACTCGGAGAGTTTGCGCGAGAAGCGAATCGCTTTTTCGAGGCTGACATCGCGCACGATTACGTTCGCCAGCGACGTAAGCGGCGGATAGGCCATCATTCTGCGGAAGTGCATCTCGCGCTCGAAAAAGGAGGCGTAATCCTGTTTCACGGCGTCTTCAATCGCGTAGTGCTCGGGATAATAGCTTTGGATCAACACGCGGCCAGGCAACTCACCGCGTCCGGCTCGTCCCGCGACCTGCGTCAGCAGTTGAAAGGTGCGTTCGGCGGCGCGGAAATCCGGCATGTGGAGTGAAGAGTCCGCGGAAATAACGCCTACCAATGTGACGCGCTGAAAGTCATGTCCTTTGGCGAGCATCTGCGTGCCGACCAAAATGTCCAGCGCGCCACCGGCAAAAGCTCCGAGGGTTTCCTGGTATTGCCGCTTCGTGTGCGCCGTGTCGCGGTCGAGCCGCGCAATGCGCGCGCCGGGAAATTCCTTGCGCAAGCGTTCCTCAAGATGCTCGGAGCCTTCGCCGAAAAAATAAACGTATTGCGATTGGCATTTCGGGCATTGCTTGGGCACTGGCAGGATCGAGCCGCAATAATGGCATTCGAGGCGGTTGCGGCTCTTGTGATAGGTCATTGAGATGCTGCAATTGATGCACTGCACGCTTGCGCCGCAACTCCGACATAAGACCGACCAGGAATATCCGCGGCGGTTGATGAGCACGAGCGCTTGCGTTTTATTTTCCAGGCATTCCCGAATTCCGGAATGGAGGGCTGTGGAAATTGGACTGGACTTGTGGGTCTTTTGAAAATCCTCTCGCATGTCGATAACTTCCACGCTTGCGAGGGAACGGTTCTCGACACGCGATGAAATGGTGATCAATTCGTATTTCCCGCTTAGCGCGTGGTGGTAGGTCTCGAGCGATGGCGTGGCCGAGCCGAGCAACGCTAGCGCGCCTTCGCTCTTGGCGCGGACGATGGCGACATCGCGGCCGTGATAGCGCGGCGTTTCTTCCTGCTTGTAGCTGTTTTCCTGCTCTTCATCGACGATGATCAGGCCGAGATTCTGAAGCGGCGCAAACACCGCCGAGCGCGTGCCGACGACGACGCGCGCTTCGCCGTTGCGGACCCGCCACCACTCGCGCGCGCGCTCGACATCGCTCAACCCGGAATGCAGAACTGCGACGCCTTCGTACTTTGCTCCAAACCACGAGCGGCATTGCCTGCCGATCCATAGAGTCAGCGCAATTTCAGGCACGAGAATGATCGCCGTTTTGCCTCGCGCGAGTGTTTCCTGCACGCACCGCAAATAGACTTCCGTTTTTCCGCTGCCCGTCACGCCGTGGAGCAATTGCACGCCGAACTCGCCCAGCTCGAAGCGCGCGCGAATGGCTTTCATGGCGCTCTCTTGCTCTTCATTCAAAGCGTGGGCAGGAGGTGTGTAGCCTGTGTCGAAAGGGTCCTCAGCGGGATCGATGTGTTCCTCCCAGCTCTCAAGCAAGCCATCGGCTAGCATCCGGTCGATCAAGCTGCGCGAAACTTGCGCCAGCCTGAGAAGCTGGGGCATGGGCAGCGGGCCGCGTTCCGTTTCAAGCAGCGTGCGAATCTTGATTTCCTTTTCCTTGAGTGCCTTTTCAGCTTTGTCTGCAAAACCCTTCCAGGCGACAATCGTTTGCGATTTCCTTTTCGTATCCTGCAAGGACTCTCGAATTTCGATCAACCCTAGCCGGTGCAGTCGTTGCAGTGCCGCATTGGAAACGCTCATCTTCGTCGCCAGGCTGAACATAGCTAGACCCTTCTTCGCGTTTGCCTTTTCGAGGAACGCGGCTTGCGCCGCGGTCAATCCGTGCGAAAGTTCTCCACCGCCAAGACTCTCAGCCGCGTTCCGTCCCTCCGCCGTCAAAATGATCTCGCGGCGGACACTCAGCTCCGTGATGGGGGGCAGCATGGCGCGAAAGACTTCACCGATTGGCGCCAAGTAATAACTCGAAATCCATTGCGCCAGCTCGATCAGCTTGGGAGTGAGTGCCGGGACAAACTCCATGAGTTTGGTGATTTCGCGCAGTTTGGCGTTAGCGGGCGGCCGGTCGGTCAGCTCTACTACGACGCCAATCATGGATCTTTTCCGAAATGGGACAAGCACGCGCATACCAGTCCGCAACGTGTCCCGTAGCGACTCCGGGACAGAATAGGTGAACGCAGTGCGCAACGGCACAGCCAGCGCGACATTGCAATAAGGCGAACTCATTTCGAATTGTAGTGTATCAGCACGCCGAAGGCGTGGACCGCGCGTCGCGCCGTCGTTAGTCAGTGCGGTCGGGGATAATGATTACGCAAGCGAGATTTCAACGCATAGTCACAAGCGGCCAGGAATCGTGACCAGGATCTCAGTTTTGCCTCTAAGTCTCATGCTACGCATTTGAGGTCAGCGGTATTAGCACTATTCCTTGAGTTTTTTGCTGGGGGTGGCGAGGCGCTCGTTTTGGAGCTGGATGATGTCGGCACCGGTGTCGGAGGAGCCGAGGAGCCAGCGGGCGAAGAAATCGCCGCGGGCCACGTCGACGTAGCTGGCGATGGGCATGTAGGAATGGCGCATGCCGGGATAGACTTGAATTTCGAAGCGCTTGTCGGCGCGGATGAGGGCGTTGGCGACGCGCATGGTGTTGACCATGCTGACGTTGTTGTCCATGTCGCCAGTGGTTAGCATGAGATGGCCTTTTAAATTTTTGGCGAGTTCGGAATTTTTGTCGATTTCGTAGACATATTTTTGCGTGCCGTCTTTCAGTGTTTCTTCGCGGACGCCGTGGTATTTCTCGCTCCAGTCGCGGTTGTAGACGTTGTTGTCGTGATTGCCGGATTCGGACCAGCCGGCTTTGTAGAAATCGGGATATTGCATGAGAGCTGCTGCCGTCATGAAGCCGCCGCCGGAATGGCCCCACATGCCGACGCGGGATAGATCGATGTAGGGATTGAGGACGGCGAGGCGCTCGGCGGCAACTTTCTTGTCGGCTAGGCCGTAGTCGCGGAGATTGCCGTAGCCGTAGCTGTCGTACCATTTGTCGCGCTGCGGGCTGCCGCCGCGCGCGCCGACTTCGATGATGATGAAACCGAGTTGCGCGAGAGGAACGTTGGGACTTTTGGGCGAGAAAGTTTTGTTGACTTCTTCGGTCTGCGGGCCGGGATAGACGAACTCAATGAGCGGGTATTTGCGCGCGGGATCGAAGTCGAAAGGCTTGTAGAGAACACCATAAAGATCGGTGACGCCGTCTTCGGCTTTGACTTTGAAGACTTCGGGAAATTTATAGCCGGCTTCGAGGAGTTGCGAGACATCGGTGGTTTCAAGGTCGAGGAGATGGTTGCCTTGCGCGTCGATGAGAATGGACTTGGGAGCGGTATCCACGCGGGAAGAGGTGTTTTCAAAATATTTGCCGGAGTCCGGAGCGCCGAAGGCGCCCGAGAAATTGCCGGGAGTGAGAAGCTGAAGGCCGGAGCCGTCTAGACCGATGCGATAGAGATGGACGTAGTAGGGATCTTCGCCGCGCTCGCGGCCATTTGCAGTAAAAAAGAGAGTGCGCGATTTTTCATCGAGGGAGACGATTTGATCGGTGACGAATTCGCCGGAATCTATTTGGTTCTTGAGTCTGCCGTCGGCGTCGAACAGGTAGTAGTGTCCCCATCCATCGCGCTCAGACCACCAAATTAATTCCTGGCCGTCGCCGGTAAGACGCAAGGGCTTGAGGCTGAGCCAGACGTTGGAGAGCTCTTCGATGAGCGTTTTTGAGGCGCCGGTGGACGTGTCGGCGACGCAGACATCGATTTTGCGAAAATCACGGCTGGTGCTGGTGAAGTAAAGCTTGTTGGAAGTATCCGAGAGCCAGCGCGCGGTGACTCGCGAGAGCGGCATCGGAGCACCCTCCTGATTGCCTTCCTGCTCTTCGCGCATCTCTTTCCGGTCGCGTTCGAGAAGCGGCGCATCTTCGATGCGAAGTTCCTGTTCCGAAAAATTCTTGGCTTGCACGACGACCAGTTGCTTCGTGGCGACATCCAGAATTTCCAGCTGATAGATGGGCATGGCGTCCTCGCCGGGCAGCGGATACGGATAGGCCTCAAGGACGGGGCGGGGATTCGCGAGCGAGTGAATGACCCAGAAATCAGGGATTTTGCGTTCATCCTGGCGGACGACGGCGAATTTTTTCGAATCCTTCGACCAGTGGACTTGAATCGTGGGAGAGCGGATGCCGGCTTTGTTGGTGTCGCCCTTGTCTTCCTTTTTGAGCTCGTCTTCTTGTTCCGGCAAAATGCGGCGGGAATAACTAAACTTTTCGACACCGTCGGTGGTGAGCTGAGTTTCGACGATGCTGGTGTCGCCGGATTTTTTCAGTGCTTTGGCGTAGTTGTCGGCGTCCATACTGTAAAGATTTTGGCCGCGGGCGAAGACGACTGTTTTTTCATCGGGAGAGACCGATGCCCACAGCGGTCTTGGCTTCATGGGCTCGGCGTTGTCCAGGCGCGTGACTTTGCCTGTGGCGAGATCGTATTCGAACACGAGCGTGCGGGTTTCCTCACGCGGTTCGGCAGGTTGACCGGAGACCTGCGCGCGCTGGCCCTGCTGACCGTTTTGTTTGTCTTCGTTCTCTTTCATTTCGCTTTCATTGCCTTGCTGGCTGCCGTCATTCTGAATTTTCTTCTCGGGCTCATTGGGAACGACGCCGTCTTTGCGGATATCGACTTCGAAACGCATGTGGGCGTCTTTATCAACGAGCTGGAGTCGCTTGATGGGCAGATGTTGCGCGTCGTAAGGAAAATTGGTGAGAAGGGAAAGAGCGGCGGCGACTTTGGCGTTGTCCCAGAGAGGTGACTTGGATTTTTTTACGGGATCGACGATGTAGTAGTGCGTGCCATCGCTTGTGCGGTAGCTGTACCAGAATTTGTCCGAGAGAGTAAACCAGCGTGGAGTGACGGAGAGATCGAATACCAGGTGGTTCATGTTTGCGGGAAGGAAGCGGGCTTCGAGAGCGTAATTCGGTGTGTAGACTGGCCCGGGGGAAGAGGGCGTTGATTCGGGCGGCTCAGCGCCGGCAGAATTGCCGGGAGTTTGCGCAGCGAGGTTGACGACAATGATGGCGGAAGCCATCAGCAGAGCGGACGAGCCCCAACGGAGCCAACGGGGATTCCGCGACGACAAACACCTCCACCTATTCGCCGATTTCATGGCTACGCTTCCTCCAAAATTCGTTTCGTGTTTCGCGTTCAGACTATCTACCCCACAGGCGGCGCATTATAAACCAATCACAGGTACATCATGCATGCGAGGTTGCAGATAAGTTCGCTAAGCGATGCAACAACTTTTTTCACGGGAAACGGCGCTGGAGTGCCGCGCGGAGCGAACTGCTTGACACGGGGCCACGTGACAAGAGGATGGGCTCGAGTTTGGAGAGTGGCCGGAATCTAGTTAAGGGCGCGTTTGAGGCGCTTGGTGGTCTTCTCTAATTGGCGCTTAAGTGCTCCGACTTGCTTTGAGATCGCCAAAAGCTCTTCTTTGGCGAGTGCTCCTGCCTCTACCACCTTATGGGCCTTGCGATCAGCTTTGCCGAATGCGCCACCAATGCTCGCTGCGACACGCGTGAGCTTGTTCTTCTTGGCCATGTTCGTTCTCCTTTGGAATTGACCACTATCGTATACCCAAGCTGGCTCACGGGGTGAAAAAGATAGGAAGAGGATTTTGCGCATCGCGGAATGCGGCGCGAGCTCGGTTGCCCGGCTATGAAAATGAGGGGTGGCAGGAAGGGCTATTTGCTTGCGACGCTGTTGTAGGAGAGCGGACCAAGTTCGGTGCGTGTTTGCATGACGCGGAGGATGGAATCGCGGGAGACCATGCCGATGATGCGGGCCGCGCCGTCATCGGAGCCGGAGACGATGGGCATTTGATTGACGTCGGCGGTGAGGAGGCGTTCGAGGAGGCCGAGCAGCGGCTCATCCGGCGTGGCCCAAAGAATACGCTCGCGCGGAATCATCACGGCCTGAACGGAGTTATGTGTCCATTCATCGCGAGGCACGGAATTTAGCCGGTGCACGTTCATCATGCCGACGAGGCGGTCGTCGGTGATGACGAGATGGCAGCGGCGGCCCGTTCGCAGCACTTCAGCGCCGTATTCTTCGAGAGAGATAGCGCGGCCGACAGTGGGGACTTCGTGGCTCATTACGTCGGCAGCCCGCAGACCTAAAAGAGTTTCGCGAATAGCGGCCTGCGCGACGCTCTCTTGCGCCGCGTTTAGCAGGAAAAAGCCGATGAAAACGCTCCAGAGGCCTTGCCCAACTAAGCCTTTGAAAGCCGCAAAGCCTCCCAGGAGGATCATCGCGTAGGCGATCATTCGGCCGCTGGCGCCAGCGACTCGAGTGGCTTTGGAAAAGTTTTTGGTGGTGCCCCAGATCATGGCGCGGAAGATTCTGCCGCCGTCGAGCGGGAAGCCGGGGAGAAGATTGAAGACAGCGAGCAAAAGATTTGTGGTCCACAGCCAGGTGGAAACCGCATTCACCATCTGGCTGGACGGAAACGCTTGCGCCACGCCGAAAAAGAATGCGGCCAGAAATCCGCTGGCCAGCGGGCCGGCGATGGCGATGTTGAACTCCTGGATCGCTTTGGAAGGATCGCGCTCGATGCTGGCAACTCCGCCGAAGATAAACAAAGTGATGGAGAGAACGCGAATCTTGTAGTACTGCGCGACGACGCTGTGGGCTAATTCATGGAAGAGAAGAGACCCAAAAAAAAGCACGCTCGTGAGCACACTGACGCTCAAATGCTGGGCGGAGGTCCATGCGGGATATTGCTGTGCGAACTGCGCGTACAGAAAATAGGTAATGCCGGCAAAAATAATGATCCACGTGGAGTGGAGATAGATGGGTATCCCAAGGATTTTGCCGAGCCGCATTCCGGACCGTTGCGCCATATCGAAGTCTTTTACTCGAAGCGAGTACCGTCGCTAAGCCAAATCAGCGAGACGGGTTTGCGCGCTCCGTCCTCTCAAGCTATTTTCCAGACACTACTACAATAGCTCTGTTTTGCCGCGTGGCCAAACGCTGGAGTGGGTGCGCGTCTGGCTGACCACGGCGTGGCTCCCGAGCCACAAAGCCCGTTTTCCGCCGCAGTGATAAGTCCTTCATTTTCAATATCTTTTGCGTGGCGCTCGGCGTGCCACTCCCATTGGCGCAGGACGCTGTAGGACCGGGAGGCACCAGATGATTGCCATGCTGCACTTCACCACGCTTGCCGTTGTCACGATTTTTGCCGTAGCCGCGGCTTTCGCTTTTGACTGGATGCTGTTGCGAGCGATGTTCGTCCTGATGCAGCCGGCCACGGCCCGGCGCACGCCTTCCTCAGCCAACTTGGGACGAGGAGCGGCTCAGGTGGCGCGGGCATACGCGCAGCACCGCTGAGTTGAGGAGCGCGCCCGTAAAGAAGCGGACTGAACGGAAGCGGGCAGGATTCCCGGCCCAACGTGAGCGGCGGAGTTGACGGTCACCTCTCCGCCGCAACGCCCGGGAGTGAGAGGGAAGGGAGCAACACCATGCTGGCTTTGAAATATTTGCTGATGATTCTGGGGCTCGGGCTATTCGGCAGCTCGGGCGCGCTCGTGGCTTACGACGTTTATCTCTCCGAGCAGTTGCGGCGGCTGCTGGCGCGCAACAGAACGGGGGAACCGGGCGCGGAGACGCGGATAACGGCGCACCGCCCTTTCGGTCCGGTCCGCTGGCGGCTCGTCCAGCGGCTGGCGCTCGCGGGAGTGCTGCCTGTGCTGCTGGCTTTGAGTATCGCGGTGGTTCCCGACGGAACAGCGGGAGTGCGCGTCAGCCAGATTTGGGGCGCGCGGCCGGGAACACTTTATCCGGGAGTGCATTTCGTCGTGCCGCTAGTCGACAGCGTGGTGCTTTATGACACGCGGGAGCAGGTGTACACGACGCTGGCAAGCCCTTCGACAAAATCCCAAGACGATGTGCTGACAGTGCAGGCCAGGGAAGGGCTGAACATCGGACTGGCTGTGTCCGTGAGATACCGGCTCGACCCGCGACGGCTGGACGCCATTCATGCGAATTTGCCGCAGCCTGTAGGTGAGGAAGTGGTTGCGCCGGTCGTGCTTACGATTTACCGGCAGATTGCGCCGAACTACATGACGGAAGAAATTTTTGCGACGAAGCGGGAAGAGTTGCGCGCGAAAGCCGCGGCTGCAATTACAACGCGGCTTGAAAGCGACGGCATCCTGGTACGCGAAGTTTTGTTGCGGGATTTGCAGCTTCCCGAAGAATACGCCAAGGGGCTCGAAGGGCTGCTGCTGAAAGAACAGGAGAATCAGCGGCTGGGGACCGAGCAGGAAATCAAAGCGAAGGAAGTGAAGATTGCCGAACTCGAGGCGGAGGCGCAAAAAGCGCGCGACGTGAAACAGGCGGAGGGCCAAGCCGCGGTGCGCGTACTGCAAGCCAAGGCGGAAGCGGACGCGATGCAATACACGCTGCCGCTGAAGCAGAAACAGATCGAGCAAACAAAGCTCGAAGCGGAAGCGCGGAAGGAAGCCACTCTGCAAAATGCGGAAGCGGCCGCGCAGGCGAAGATCATCGACAGCAAAGCGGAAGTCGAGCGGCAGAAGAACTTGTCGGAGGCGGAAGCGAATCGAATTCGCGTTGTCGCGGCGGCGGACTCCGAGCGCATGAGATTTGAGGCGGCCGTGCTGAAGCAGAATCCCATGCTGATTCAGAAGATCATCGCGGAGCGGCTCTCGGACAAGCTGCAAATCATGATGGTGCCCATGGACGGAAAGAATTTCTTTGCGAGCGACGTGTTTCGCTCGGCGTTTTCGGGAATAGCAAGCGGAAACAATTCCGCGTCGCAGGATGATCCTTCGGATCCGGATGGTAACGGCCAGGACAGCCAAACGAGTGCGCAGAAAAGGCCGAACCGGAGGCCGTAGAGGAGCCGCAAGCCTTGCTGCTGCGGCCACGGCGTCGGCAGAAGAGTATGGGAAGAAAAGAGATTGCACAGACTGAAGTCTGTGCCACGAGTTCCGCTAGCCAATACCCCTTTGGGTGGCTCGGGACGCACCGCTGGAAAGGAGGAAAGATCATGAGCATGCAGGCCAAGCACCGCCGCGCTTCGCCCAATCTGCCAGAGATTATTCCTCCGTCAGCGAAGCGGACCGAGCCACTCGGCTAGCGGTTGAATTATTCCTTTTGTTTGAAGAAGAAAAGCTGGCTGATCGCCGGCCCTTTCATTTATGGTTCAGCAGCAATCAAAGCAAGCCAATTTGTAAGACTATTTGGAGCCGGGGAACTTCGGCCGCGGAGGAAGTCCCTTGTAGTCTTTCAGGGCTTCGTTGGCGAGTTCGATGGCTTTTTCGAGTTGCGGATCGTGCCCTTCGATGACGAGATCGGGCCGCTCGGGGACAACGTAATCTGGGTCGACACCGTGATTTTCGACGACCCAGGACGAACTACCCTTGTCCCACGAATAAAAGCCAGCGGACGGAGCCGTGACGAAACCGCCGTCACGTAGCGGCGCTCCTCGATTGATGCCGACGAGCCCGCCCCAGGTGCGCGTGCCAACGATTGGACCGATTTTTTCGAAGCGGAAGAGCCACGGGAACAAATCCCCGCCGGAGCCGGACATCTCGTTGACGAGCATGACCTTCGGTCCATAGATGGCCACTGGCGGATAGGGAACGTCCTTTCCGTCGCGGACGGAAATCATGGCGAAGAGCACGCGCTTAAGTTTTTCGGTGTAGAAATCGGGTATTTGGCCGCCTGCGTTGTAGCGCTCGTCGACGATGATGCCGTCTTTGTCGAGTTGTCCGGTGAGCTCTTTGTCGAAGTCGATGATGCCGGCGATGCTCGTGTCGGGAACGTGCATATAACCGATGCGGCCGCCGGTGGCATCGGCAACTTTGCGGCGGTTGCCGTCAACCCAGTCGAGATAGCGCACGCCAACCTCGCTGGGGACGGGTTTCACGGTAATTTCCCATGCGCCGTCGGCGCTGGGCTTGCTGTTGATCTTTAGCGTGACTAACTTACCGGCGAGATCCTGGAAATAGGAGTAGATGTCCTGCGTTGAACGGGTTTCCTGGCCGTTGACGGCGATCAGGTAGTCGCCGGCTTTCACTTTGAGGCCGGGATCGGTTAGCGGCGAGCGGGTGGCGTCGTTCCAGTTTTCGCCGGGATAGATTTTCGTGATGCGATAGAAACCACCGTCCGCCTCGTAATCCGCACCGAGCATGCCGACGCTGACATGAGGCTTCTTCGGCTGTTCACCGCCGCCAACATAGGTGTGCGAAGTGCTGAGTTCGGCGATCAGCTCGCCGATTAAATAGTTCAGATCGCTGCGGTGGGCCACCCAGGGAAGCAGAGCCTCGTAACGCGCGCCGGTTTTGTTCCAGTCGTGTCCAGTCATGTTGGGATCCCAGTAAAAATCCCGCTCGATGCGCCAGGCTTCGTGATAAATCTGGCGCCATTCTTCGCGAGGATCGATTTTCACTTGCATGCCGCTGAGATCGAGTTTTCCGGCGCCGACTTTGGCTTTGCCGGGAACAGCATCGGTGATGCCGAGCACGGGGCCAGCCCTGTAAAGAACCTTGCCACCGTCTTTGTCGATGTCGTAGCCGTCTATGCCCTCGAGTAGAACCTTGTCTTCACGCTTGACCACGTCGTAGACGTGCAGCACATTCTGCGGGCCTTGCTCTGATGGCATGGCAGCCTGGCGGGCTTCCATCGGCGTGACGACATAAAAGAATTTGTCTTTGCGGGCCGCGAGGCTGCTCAGAATGCCCGCTTCGATGGGGGCGGGCGCAACACGCTTAGTAATGCCATCCAGATCGATCTGAATGGGCTTAACCGCTTCCGCTTTCTTCTCTTCTTGTTGTTCCTCGGATTTTTGTTCGCCGGGCTTGGCGGCGTCAGCCTTTTTGTCGTCGGACTTTTTTTCCTTATTTTCGTCAGCGGCTTTTTCTTCGTCACTTTGAGGTTTGAACGGAGAGGGTTCGTCAGCCTTCAGCGTGACCGCGAAAATGCCGTCGGTGGAATAGTAGTTGTAGCGCAAGTCGAGTTGCCCGAGGCTCGGATAGAAATAGCGCGTGGAAATGAAATAGAGCAGCTTGCCGCCGGGATCAAAAACGGGATTGTTGTCATTGTAAAACCCAGTCGAGACTTCCGTGATTTTCTTGGAGGCAAGCGAGTAGAGAAAAACGTCATTCGCGCCGCGGCGATGCGGTTTGGAATAGGTGAGCCAAAGACTATCAGGTGACCACGAGGCGTCGGAAATGAGGCCGTAGTCGGAACTATCCACCAGAACGGACTTTTTATCGTCAAGGCTCACATACCAAAGACGGTTGGACTTATCCCAGTAAGCGAGTTTCTTGCTGTCGGGTGACCACGTCGGCCCGAAGCGGTAAACGCTGCCAACCGTGGTGATGCGTGTTTCGTTACCGCCCATTTGCGGCCGCGTGTAAAGTTCGTACTCGCCTGTTTTGTCCGAAAGATAAGCGATCCACTGGCCGTCAGGCGACCAAGCGGGATTGAGTTCGTGCACGCTGGAATGGTCAGTCGTCAGCGTGCGCACGCTGCCGTGCTCCGCGGGAATCGTGAAGATATTGCCGCGGGCTTCCACGACCGCGCGAACCCCTGAGGGAGAGATCGCGCCGCTGCCGATGTTGTCCCCGACGCTCTTGAATTCCGGCCTAGCTTCGAGGTCCTCCGCGCGAACGATGATCGGAAGCTCGCGCGTCTTTCTGCTGTCGAGACTGTATTCGTAGAGCAGGCCGCCGTTTTCGTAAACGATGGCGTCTGGGCCGAGGCTGGGCCACTTGATGTCGAATTCATTGTAGTCGGTAAGCTTTTTGGTTTGTTTCGAACCGAGGTCATAGCTGTAAAGATTCATGATGCCGTCGCGGTCGCTGATGAAATAAATGGTATTGCCGTGCCACATCGGAAACATGTCCATTCCCGCGGTTTTCGGCAACTCTTCGTACGTGTTCTTCTTCAGATCGTAGATGGCGATAGCCAAGCTCCAGCCGCCGCGATAGCGCTTCCAGGTACGGAACTCCTGCGAGGTTTCGAGATAGGCGATTTTCGTGCCGTCGGGGGAAAAAGAGGTGAGGTCGCCACGCGGAACCGGCAGGGGCCGGGGATTGCCGCCCTGCGGAGAGACGAGGAAGAGCTTCGTCGAGCGGCCTAGAGGTGAGCTGAAGCGGTCCGAACGGAAGAGGATGTCTTTGCCGTCCGGAGTCCACCCGAGAACGATGTCGTTCGACGGGTGGAAAGTGAGCCGCTTGGGCTCGCCTCCATCGGCGGAAATAAGGTACACGTCCGGGTTGCCGTCGTATTCGCCGGTGAAGGCGATCCATTTGCCATCGGGAGAAAATTTCGGGTAGAGCTCGTCGCCGACGTGAGAGGTCAGCCGCCGTGCTGCGCCGCCTTCTCGAGAAGCGATCCACAGATCGCCGGCATACGCAAATACAACCCTGTCTTTTGAAATGTCCGCGAACCGCAGCAGGCGGGTAGGTCCGGGTGGCACTTGATCCGCAGCAGCGGATTGCACAGGAGTCGGCAGAGTCGACAGGCAGAGCATCGCGGCAACCGCCAGCGACAGCACAGAAGTTAGACGAAGAGCGATTCGTTTCATTCCGATCATCCTTGAAGACAGAGATTTGCCCCGGGAACCTGACTACCTAGATTGACGCGCGCCCACGCAAAAAGTTTCGAGAAGAGCCAGCCTTTTCGAGCAATCGCTGCCCTGCTTGCCGCACAAAAATCGAGAAATGTACGAATGGATACAACACATCCCGGCCGCAGTGCCTCATTTCCCGAATCTCAAGCGTGATATCATCGTCCGGCAAGCCCGTGTCTGCCAAGCAAAATCTGCCCCCGCCGCGTCCGCGCGGTCTCGCGGTTCTTTGCCACCTCCTGGGATTTTTCCTTATTTGTTCTCTGATTCCGCGGAATGTGCAGGCCGATTCATTTGAGGAATCCGCTCGCGCGCTTGCCCGCAAAGTTTGGTCCTTTATCCACGCAACTTCGGTGACTTGCGATTTTCGGAATCTTTCTACTCTGCGAACGGTGCAATTCGCGAACCTTTCGGCCGCGTTCCAGGAAGAGCTGCAGCGGCGAGGCGTTAAAATCCTGCCCGCTGACGCCTCCGTGAACCTTGTCATCAGCGTCACACAGGATCCTGCCGAATACATTGGCGTAGTGCAGATCCAGCGGAAAGAAAATACCGAGACGGTTATGGAGACCATTGGCATGGTCAACGGCCCCGCCGCGCCCGAACCTACTTTCAGCCTCACCCTCCACAGAGAATTTCTTTTTTCGCAGGATAATCCAATCCTCGACGTAGTCTTCGACTCCTATTCGAAATCAGCGTATGCGCTGGGGCTTCAGGAGATTAGCTCCTATGAACTGCGCGATGAGCATTGGGTGTCGAGGGGCTCCGAACGTCTACCTCGTCATCGGGCGCCGAAACGGAGCGAACAGGGCTTTCTCGGTATCGGAATTGATTCGGAGTCCGCTGTATTTCCGGAAGAGATTTGCACGTCGTCCTTGCTCCCCGGTACCAAGGGCTGGGAGTGCCAGAAAAACGCCGGAGGTTTTGGCGTGACGGGGGTTTCGCCTGGGGCGATAACGGGAAAGAAATTAGTAGCGTGGGTTTCCGCTGCGCAACTCGACACGGAAGGAAAAACAAGAATCGTTGTGACGGGTGAGGATGGATTGGCGCGTCTCTATGAGGACGGTCCCGAACCAGTCGCCGTTTTTTCGAATTGGGGCAACGAGATTGCCAGCGTCTATAGCGGCTGCGGAAGCGGCTGGCAATTGCTGGTGACCGGCAAGGGAGACTGGACCAAGCCGGACGAGATGCAGGCCATCGATATTCAGGATCGCCGGGCACAATCCGTTTCCAATCCCGTGGAATTTCCCGGACCAATCGTGGGCTTGCACGCGTTTCGGACGACGAGACCCATGGGCAGCGCCGCAGCCAACACACAGGCAGTCGCCGTGACCCGGAATTTGCAAACTGGACGGTATGAGGCTTACCTACTTTCGATTGCTTGCACTAAGTAACGCTCTGCTCGCAGCTGCAGCAACCGCTGGCGGCGCTGTGAGCCCGCGTTACGGCGGGACGCTGCACATCGAGTTGCACGCGGCCAGCATCTCGCTCGATCCTCGCGAGTGGCAAGCGGGCTCGCCGGAAGCGGCCACGAATGAAAAGCTCGCAGCTCTGGTATTCGAACGGCTCGTGTCCCTCGATAATTACGGGCGGTTTCAGCCCGCGCTTGCAACGGAATGGTCTCACGACGCTTCCAACAAGCGCTGGCAATTTGCGATTCGCGCAGGCGTCAAGTTTTCAGACGGTTCGCCGCTGACTGCCTCGGAGGTCGCCACCGCGCTTCAGCCGCTGCTTCCCGCCACACAACAAGTCTCCGCGTCCGCCAACGCAATTGTGATTCAGTCCGGCTCTTCCGTTCCTGATTTGCTCGATCAGCTTGCCTCGGGGCGCTACTTCGTTTATCGAGTCCTAGCCACAGGGGCGCTTGTGGGGTCAGGTCCATTTGTCTCAGGTGAAGCGCCAGTTGGAGCGGGGCAAATTGGGGAGAAAAGTTCGGCTTCGTCGCGGTCTGAGATTTCGGATGGCGTCACTTTGCGCAGCGGAGCCGGCCATCTCTATTTTCGCGCGAATGAGGACGCCTGGTCCGGCCGGCCCTTCCTCGACGCCATTGATGTCACGCTCGGCGTGCCGCCGCTCCGCGCGCTCTTCGACCTGCAACTTGGCAAAGCTGATCTGATTGAACTCGCTCCCGATCTTGTTCCGCGCGCCGAGCAAGCCAATCTTCGCGTTTGGACCTCCGAGCCAGTCACGCTATTCGCGTTACGCTTTGACGGCGTGCAGACCGCCGCATCCGATATTCATGTCCGCGAAGCGCTGGCTCTTTCGCTCGACCGCGTCACCATGGCCAGCGTGTTGCTCCAGAGGCAAGCCGAACCTGCAGCAGCCCTTTTGCCCCAGTGGCTCTCAGGATATGCTTTCCTCTTCAACGTGGACACCAACCTCGAACGCGCCAAGGATTTACGCCGCGCACTGCCTGCCGGCGAGGCCGCGGTTCCGCTACGCTTGCATGTCGATCCGCTGGGAGACTTGGCGAAGCTACTCGGCGAGCGCGTGGCCGTGAACGCGCGCCAGGCGGGCATTCTCGTGCAAGTCCTCAACCGCCCCGCCGCGCGCGCGAGCGCAGCGCCACCGGCGCCTTCCGAGCCGCGATCGGGAGTGCATTTGTTTGCCTGGCGCTACTCCTCTCTTTCTTCGCGCGCGGAACTCGATTCCATGATTGCAGCATATAATCTGAACGATAGTTCGGAGGCGAATCCTACGAGTACGGATTACGAACAACTCTATATCCGCGAACGGCGGATTGTGGAGGAATGGCGAGTTCTGCCGCTTGTCACGGAAGCGGAGTCCGCCGGACTCGGTCAAAGAGTTCGCGATTGGATGCCTGAGCGCTGGGGCGAATGGCATCTCGCCGATGTTTGGCTCGACCTTACTGAGCCTCCGGGGGCGGACTCCTCGAACAGCGCGAACAAAGCACCACAATCTCCCTCACAAGCGCGCGCGAATGTCCTTGGAGCCAAACCATGAGCTTTCGCACAAAACTATTCTTGGTTTTTCTGATTACCGTGCTGGCCTCGGTTTCACTCGTCGCTTTTGGCGTAACGCATTACACGCAAGCCGCGTTTGAAGAGACAGACGCCCAACGCAGCGAGGCGCTCGTCTCGCAATTCAACAAAGAATATGAGCAGCGCGGCGAAGAGGTTGTCCGGCAGGTGAAGGACATCACCGACGCTCAGATCACCCTGAATGTGGCTATTGATCTGGCGCGACCCGCGCCGGACTTCTCGCTGTTCGTTCATGATGCTGCCGGGGCGGCGCAAGATCACGGGCTGGACTTTGTGGAATTCGTGAGTTGGGATGGTACCCTGGTTTCTTCCGCGCAATATCCCGCGCGCGTCGGGTACAAAGACGAATGGGTGACCGCAAACAAGAATTGGAATGACTCTGCATTTTTCTTGAAGAAAGAAGAATTGCCGGATGGAGAGGCACTTTCGCTGACCGTGGTTCGCATGCTCTCCGGCGGAAACGATAAGAACTTATACATCATCGGCGGACGACGGCTTGACCAGAATTTCCTGGCCTCGCTGGTTCCTCCGGCTGGGATGCGCGCGCTGCTGTACCGAAATCTGGAACCCGGCTTTGTGCCGACTGCGCTGTCCGACGTAAACGGGCCGTTCGATCAAGCCGACCGTTTGCAGTCGCTCATCGAACGGATTCAAAAGCAGCCCAAGCCGCTGGTCGGCACTATCGATTGGACGCAGAACGCCGCCGACGCTGAAACCTTTCACGCAATCCCGTTGATGGGCCGGAACAATGAACTTCTCGCCGTGCTGCTGCTAGGCAGCTCGCGCAAAGATCTTGTGCTGTTGACGCGCCATATTCTGCAGATCGCCGGCGCGGTTGCGGGCGCGGCGATCTTGATTGGGTTGCTGCTCAGTTTTTGGGTCTCGTCAAGAATTACGCGGCCCCTTGAAACGCTGGCCGAAGGCGCGCGCGAAGTAGCTTCCGGCCGTTGGGACACCGTCATCGATCTGCGCGGAGGTGACGAAATTGGGCAGCTTGCTTTCGCCTTCAATGAGATGACTCAGACGCTTACGGCGCAACGTGAACAGCTTGTCCAGACGGAGCGGGTCGCGGCATGGCGCGAGCTGGCTCGCCGTCTGGCCCACGAACTGCGCAATCCCCTGTTTCCGCTGCAAATCACCGTCGAGAACTTGCAGAAAGCGCGCCAACTGGATGCGAAACAGTTCCTTGAAGTTTTCAACGAATCCACGGCCACGCTGAAAGCCGAGCTTGCAAACCTCAATACCATCGTCGGCCGCTTCAGTGATTTTTCGAAAATGCCAACGCCGCATTTTGCTCGCGTCAATGTGAATGAAGCTTTGCGCAACGCCGTGCGCTTGTTCGAACCGCAATTCAATGTTGTTGGCAAGCCACCCGTTATTCCCGAATATTTTCTAACCGATCCGTTGCCGGAAATCGACGCGGACGCCGACCTGCTCCACCGCGCCTTTCAAAATCTCGTGCTGAACGCGATGGACGCCATGCCCGCGGGCGGCACACTGACCCTGCGCACTTCGGAACACGAAGGCAGCGTTCGAATCGAAGTCTCGGACACGGGCAAAGGCCTCACCCCGGAAGAATGTTCGCGGCTCTTTACGCCGTATTACACCACCAAGGTGCAGGGAACAGGTCTGGGCCTGGCGATCATTCAGTCCGTAATTAGCGATCATCATGGAACTATTTCCGTTTCGAGCGACGAGGGGCATGGCACGACCTTTCGCATCGAACTGCCGCAGCACCAGCCTGCGCGGCCGGCAGCTCCGCCGGATGAGCCAGCTGAGGACAAAAAGCCGTCGCAGAGCTTCACCGCAGCGGCTTCCGACTGACACGCTTCCGCAAAGGACATTCATTTGCCACGCAAAGCTCACTTGCTGCTCGTCGATGACGACCCCAACACGCTGGCTTCGCTCTCGCGGGCCTTTCGGCTGGCCGGCCATGATGCCACCGTTTGCGATAACGCATCACGCGCTCTCGATCTTTTGCGCACCGAAACCTTTGACCTGATTCTTTCCGATGTGGTCATGCCCGGGAAAAGCGGTATCGAGCTGCTCGAGGATCTGAAGCAAGCCGGCGTGAAAACACCAGTTGTTCTTATCTCCGGCCAGGCCAATGTCGAAATGGCCGTCAAAGCCACAAAGCTCGGCGCCCTGGACTTTCTCGAAAAGCCGCTTTCGACGGACAAGCTGCTCGTCACTGTCGACAACGCTCTACGCCTCTCGCGCCTCGAAGACGAAAACCGCGAACTGCGCCACCGCCTGGGCAAGCACGAATTAGTAGGCTCGGGTCCGGCCCTAAAGAAATTACTCGCGCAAATAGAACGTGTCGCAGCCAGCGAAACGCGCGTGTGCATTCTCGGCGAAACGGGCACTGGCAAGGAACTTGTCGCAAGGGCGATTCACGAGAAGTCTCAGCGCCACGAGAACGCTTTCATCACCCTGAACTGCGCCGCCGTTCCCGCGGAACTCATCGAATCGGAACTCTTCGGCCATGAAAAAGGCGCCTTTACGGGTGCCGCCGCAAAGCATGTCGGCAAATTCGAACAGGCCGAAGGCGGCACGCTCTTTCTCGACGAAATCGGCGATATGCCCGTCTCCATGCAGGCGAAATTACTTCGCGTGCTCGAGGAAGGTGAAGTCGAACGCGTCGGCGGCGATAAGCCCATCCGCGTAAACGTGCGAGTTCTTGTCGCCACGCATCGAAACCTCGAAGAACTGGTGAAACAAAATGCCTTTCGGCGCGATCTTTTTCACCGCGTCTATGTTTTTCCCTTGATGCTTCCGCCGCTCCGCGATCGCCCGGAGGATTTTCCGGAGCTTGCCGCGCATTTTGCCAGGCAAGTCGCCGCTCAAAATGGCTGGAAAGAAAAGGCATTCGCCGCGGACGCAATTGCGGAACTCCGCCGCTACGCCTGGCCGGGAAACGTCCGAGAGCTGCGCAATGTTGTCGAGCGGCTTGTGTTGCTTTCCGCCGAAGCTGCCATTACTGCCGCCGATGTGCGGCTAGTGCTTCCGGTAGAAGACTTTGGCGGAATCTCTGCTGTTTCCACCGCGTCCGGTGCCCAAGCGACCGGAACACTTGCGGAGCGCACCGAAACTTTCGAAAAAGAAGTGCTGCTCGCGGAAATCAAGCGGCACAATTTTCACATGACTAACGTGGCCCGCGCGCTGGGATTGGAGCGCAGCCATCTCTATAAAAAGTGCCAGCAACTAGGGATTGATCTCCAATCCCTCCGCAAGCCAGACTGATCGTTCTGCCGTACCCCAATTCGCTCGCATTTGTCCCCCTAACAACCGCCGGCAGTCGACGAACTCGTTGTAGGACCGAAGCATCCTAACCCGTTGCTCTTCCAGAATATCTATTCAAGATAAGTCCCGTAAATTACAGAAAACAGGATAGATATAGTTCTTGACAGAAATAGCGAAAAGTAATATGTTTTTTGCAGATTGCAATATCTAGGTCCTTCGATGACTCTCGGTAACAAACTCCGTTCTCTTCGCGCCGTGGAAGGCTCCTTGCGCGGCCTCGGGCGTCCTATGACGCAGCAGGAGTTGACCAGAGCCATGAAGCGTGAAGTAGGCCGCGGCCTGAGCCAGGCCTACCTCTCGCAAATCGAGAGTGGCGCCCGGCCGCACCTCACGCACGGCACCCGCACCCTGCTAGCGCGCTTCTTCCGCGTCTATCCCGGTTTTCTGGTGGACGATCCGGAAGGCTATACGCCGGAGCTGCAGTCTTCGCTGCGAGTCGTTGACGCCAAGATTGACTCTTGGCTTTACGCTGCCGCGGAACAGTTTGCCGCCGATCCAGAGCTTCACCGCGGCCTATTGGCCGTCGCGGAGCACGAAGATTCGCGCAAAGCGTTATTGCTTCTTGCGGAGATTCTTCGTACGCCGGGTCTGGCCGACCGTCTCGGAGAGGTATTGCATTCCGGCAAGCCGCAAGGCGGCGGACATCCACCGCCCGCGAATTCACGGAATAACTGACCCGGGGGGTCCGTCCGCGTCTCGAACTTCGGTCCGCGCAGTTGTTTTGCGTCTCGAGGTGTTCTATGACCTGGTCTTACTTCTATTTGGTGTGCTTCCTGGTGGGCTTCTCGCTAAGCGTTCTTTCCTTCTTGGCTGGTGCAGTCCACCTCCACCTGCCGTTCAAAATGCACTTGCCGTTCCATGTCACACACCACGCAGGAACTGGCGGTTCTCACGGCGGACTTCGAGGTGGTTCGCAGATCTCTTGGTTCAACGCTTCGTCGGCGATGGCATTCCTGGCGTGGTTTGGCGGCACAGGCTATTTGCTCTCCCGGCATTCGCACCTCCTTGCGGTGGTCAGCCTGCTGATCGCCGCCTTCGCCGGCCTGGTGGCTGGCTGGGTGGTTTTCCGCTTCATGGTGAAGCTCGTTAGTTCGACCGACTCGCCCATGAGGAGCGAAGACTACCGCATGGAGGGCTCGCTCGGGACCCTAAGCTTGCCCATTCGGGAGAATGGCACGGGCGAAATCATTTTCTCGCTGGCGGGGGTGCGGCGTTGCGCCGGCGCGCGAACCGATGACGGCAAAACTATCGAGAGGGGTGCCGAAGTCGTGATCGAGCGCTATGAAAAGGGCATTGCCTACGTAAAAAAGTGGGAAGAATTCTCGAAGTAAAAATTCTCTCGGGCTGGCGTTCGAAAAGAACAGTCCGGAACGGTCGAAAAGGAGGCTTTATGTTCGGGTTGCCAAACGAAGTGGTCATCATCGCCGGGCTCCTCGTTCTTGGACTTTTGATGATCATGATTGTGGTCGCTAAAATGTACCGAAAAGTCGGGCCAAATGAGGCTTTGATTCGCTACGGCATGGGAGGTACGGAAGTCTACTGCGGAAAAGGCGCTTTAATTTTTCCGATGGTGCAGACCTGCCGGGATCTCTCGCTGGAGTTGATGTCCTTCGATGTCGCCCCGCAACAGAGTCTGTATACCAAGCAGGGCGTTGCCGTAACCGTCGAAGCCGTCGCGCAGATCAAGGTGAAGAACGACAAGGAGTCCATCCTCACGGCTGCCGAGCAGTTCCTTACCAAGCGGCCCGAACAGCGCGAAGCTCTGATTCGCCTGGTGATGGAAGGTCATCTCCGCGGAATCATTGGCCAGCTCACCGTCGAGCAAATCGTTAAAGAGCCGGAGATGGTCGGTGACCGCATGCGCTCTACGTGCGCCGACGACATGAGCAAAATGGGGCTGGAAGTCATCAGCTTCACCATCAAGGAAGTCCGGGATAAGAACGACTACATCACCAACATGGGGCGGCCCGATGTCGCGCGCATCAAGAGGGACGCAGAAGTAGCCGCCGCCGAAGCCGACCGCGACATCGCCATCAAGCGCGCCGAAGCGACACGCGCCGCTGCTGTTGCGAAAGCACAAGCCGATCAGGAACGCGTCGCCGCCGAAACCGCCTCAATGGCCAAACAAGCTGAAGCTCAGCGCGACCTGGACATCAAGAAAGCCAACTACCTCGAAATGTCAAAGAAGGCGCAAGCCACAGCCGACAAGGCCTATGAAATCGAAACCAACGTCATGCAGCAGAAGGTCGTGGAAGAATCCGTGCGCGTCCAGCAAGTCGAACGCGAAGCGCAAGTGAAAGTGCAAGACGCCGAAATCGCGCGCCGCGAACGCGAATTGATCGCCACCGTGCTGAAACAAGCGGAGATCGAGCGCCAGCGCATCGAGACGCTTGCAAACGCGGAGCGCCAGCGACTGATGAGCGAAGCCGAGGGCCGCGCTTCCGCCATTCGCGCGCAGGGCGAAGCCGAAGCAGAAATCATTTTCAAGAAGGGCGAAGCCGAAGCCAAGGCCATGAACATCAAGGCCGAAGCTTTCCAGGAATACAACCAGGCCGCGGTGGTGGACAAGCTGATCACCAGCTTGCCGGAAGTCGTGCGAGCGCTCTCTGAGCCTCTCAGCAAAGTCGACAAAGTCACCATCGTCTCCACAGGAAATGGCGACGCCGCCGGCGCCTACAAACTCACCGGCGACATCACGAAGATTGCCGCGCAAGTCCCGGCGCTCTTCGAAGCGCTCTCCGGCATGCAAGTGTCGGAGCTGCTTGGCAAAGTGCGAATGATCGGGGATAAGGCGCCGAAGCCGGAGAAGCCGGCTGCACCTGCGAAGCCATAACGTTCGCTTCCGTCGCGGTGGGCGCTCAAAAGCGCCCACCGGGACGTTTAGAGGGAGGCCAGGGGGTTGGCCATGACGTTGAAAGAAGAATTCCTGATTCTGTGGATCGTCTGCCTGGTGGTGATTACCTTCGCCACCCGGCACTTTTTCGGAGGCCTCGTTTTCTTGGTCGAAAAGCTGGCTGCATTCAGCATCGTTTGCATGCCGGGCCTCCTGCATTTGCTCATCGGCCATTTGCGTTAGCCGGTTTTCGCTTTGGCCGCGGCGCGGCATTGACGCTCGCGAATTTTGGGTCGGCCGCCGCGCAAGAGTTTTTTCGGATGTTTGAAAGGAGAAATGTCATGGGACTTTTAGAGAGAGTAGGCACTTTAATCCGGGCCAATCTGAACGACATGATCGATCGCGCGGAAGACCCGGAGAAAATGATCAAGCAGGTGATGATGGACATGGAGAATCAATATCTCCAGGTTAAAACGCAGGTGGCGGTTTCCATCGCCGATCAACACATGCTCGAAAAGAAGCTTCGTGAAAACGAAGATTCGGGGAAGGACTGGATGCGCAAAGCGGAGATTGCCGTGGATAAAGCGCAAGACGATCTGGCTCGCGCCGCGCTGGACCGCTTTCACACGTCGCAGCGGCTGGCGTTGAGCCACAAGGAGCAGGTAGACGACCAGATGGCACAGGTCGACGCGCTGAAAAGTGCTTTGCTGAAACTCGAGCAGAAACTCGACGAAGCCAAGTCCAAGCGCGATCTGCTTCTGGCGCGGCACCGCCGCAGCGTGGCGCTCGGCAAAGCCGCGCACGCGCAAACGGCGCTCGGCGACAACTCGAAGAGCGCCTCGTTCGATCGCTTGAAGGATCGCGTGCACCACACCGAAGCCGTGGCCACCGCGGAAGTCGAGCTGTTGACCGACGATGTGAGCGAAAAACTCACGCGGCTGGACCGGGACAACGAGGTCGAGCGGCTGCTGAATGACCTGAAGTCGCGCCGCCGCCTTCCCGGCTAAGCCCTCGTCGTCTGCTGCTCTGCTTGACTGCTCCGCTCGGCCGTGCGGCTGCGTCCCCTGGATTCAGCCGGGGATCACCACCGGGCCGTGCTGCTTGGCGACTACCTAGGCGCGCCCAGCAGCCCGGATTGCAAAGCGCTGAAGACCAGACCGACAACAATGGAAAGCACGAATGCCGAGAACGCCTCTATGTCGGCGACTACTTGAAACACCATAGCAAACACGCAAATCCACCCGATTGCGCCGAGGAATACGCCAGCGTAGGGGATTGCGACTAGAATCAGCGTTATGGAACCGAGGAGCAGGGGTCTCAGAATTTCGACGAAGCGTCCTTCTCCCCCCATAAACCACTTCGCAATAAAAAAGCAAACTCCAACCTTAGCGAGCGAGAAGACTGCGTTTAGGGTTAGGAACCAAATGAGTCCTACGAGCGCGGGCACCAGCTCCAGTGGATGTCTTGCAGTGGAGAAAGCTTCCAATACCAAAACGGAAATCGAATTCGCGATAAGCCAAACAGCCATCCCATACACAAGTGCGTCCGGGTCTTTCGAGACCTCCTGAATCGCATCTGCGTTCCATAATGCGATGCGAACAGACTCCCGAAGGTAGTGAAGCGGAGAACCACTCGTCGCGGGCAGAGATTCCTTCGCAATCCTTTCGGGGGACAATACAACAACCGGACGCGGGCCTGCGCAATTGTGCGTCATCCCGTATTCCATGCCGCAAACTATGCATTTCATAACGTGCGCAGTCTAGCATAAGAACTGTTGCTACCCTCGAACAGCCTTGCCGTGTCCTGATCGCCGAATTTCAAAAGGGACGAGCAGACTTTCCTGTCCCTCCTGCGTCTACCCTCTCAGGAACCCTCGTTCCTAAATTTACGTATACGTATGTGTCGCAACGTCCGACCCTAAGGTGCGAGAATACTTCCCATGAACCATTGGCTCCTCTCCGGTCCTCCCACCCTAGCGGCCGCAGCCGCTGGCTTCACCGCCTACGCCGCTGTCTATCCTCGCTCGCAACTTTTTGGTGCGACTGTTTGCCGCACAAACTCGCCGCGCAAGCTGGCTCTTACTTTCGATGATGGTCCGAATCCCGCTATCACGCCGAAGCTGCTCGATCTCCTCGATTGCTTCCAAGCGCGCGCGACTTTTTTTGTGATCGGGAAACATGCGCGCGAATGCCCGGAGCTTCTGAAGGAGACTGCCGCGCGCGGCCACGTCATCGGCAATCACACGGACGCGCATCCCAATCTTTTCTGGCTAAAACCGGATGGCATCACGATCGAACTTCGCTGCTGCAATTTTTCTATCAAGGCTGCCACAGGCGCTCTGCCGCGCTGGTTCCGGCCGCCGTATGGATTTCGCAACCCCTGGGTAGTACCGGCCGCGCGCGAACTCGGCCAGCGTGTCGTCATGTGGACGCTGATTCCAGGCGATTGGCGTGCGACGTCATCGGAGTGGCTCATTCCGCGCCTCGCCCCCATCGCAGAGCGCGCGAAGCGAAGCCTGGTCGCCGACGCCGCAAAATCGGCCGCTACGACCGGCGACATTCTTTGTCTCCATGATGGTTCTCCCCGCCAATTGAACGCCGACCGGCTGCCGACGGTCGCGGCGTTGGAATATTGGCTTCCACGATGGCGTGACCTCGGCCTGGAATTTGTTACAATCGAGGATGCGGTGAGTACGCCCGCGACTTAGCCATGGACGAACGCGCGTTTTACACGGAAAAGGAAGAAACCAGAAAGATCAAGCTCGTCTGCCCGAGCTGCCGCGGCGAATTCGAATTTCCCGTGCGCTGGAAAGTGTCACGGAAGAAAAGGGAATTGCCGCGCGGCGCCGGCGAAGAAGATCGAAGAAAGTTCGCCAAAGCCACGTCCTACATGGTGCGGCTCGACGATCTCGTAGCGTGTTTCAAATGCCGCAAGCGGTTTGAGCTTACCGGACAATCCACCGTGCTAATCAACGACAATCTGGGCGATCCCAACGCCGACCCGGAGAATTTCGGAAACCGGTGAAGCTTTTTCGATCTTCCGGTCGCGCATGCCGCATTTCTGAGCGCTAAATTTCCGGATAGAGTTCAAAGAAGGCAGCCACCGACTCGTGAAATGTGGCTTCAATTTCTTCTTTGCTGCCTTCGATTAAATGCATGGTAATGCGCGCCGTCCGGCCATTTTTCAGCACCACCGTGGCGTCCCTCACCTCGCCCAACTCCTCTTCCGGCAGCAACCGCATTCCATAGATCAGCGCCAGTTTCGCCATGCTTAGCTCCTTCTCGTTTGCTTTGTTACAAGAGCGTATCCACTCCCGTGTGGCGCGTCAAACTCGTCGGCGCTTCCTATCAAGTGGCGCCCCAACTTTGCGACATTCCTTCTCGCCGCTTTTGCAAGGGGATATGCTGGTGCGCACGCTTGGCGATCAAACTTACTAATCCCTTTGGAATCTGAGGCTTGCTGCGCAACTCACGTTCTCCTTCTTTCGGATATATTGGCTGCCCGTTTGCCCTAACATCTCGCGAAGGAATTGCAACCGCAGTTCCGGGAGCTGGCCATGAATCGCAAATCTTTTGCTTTCGCCACCTGCGCCTTTGCTTTTGTCGCAATTGCTTTGGCAGTCGTTCCGATGACGAACCGCGCCAAACAATCCCCAGATTCGGCCATTTCGTCGGTCAGCTCGAGAAATAAGGATGATTTGCCATCGCTTCCGCTCCGCTCACCTCGCGACCTCGTTTCGCTCACGCCCGCAATCCAGCGGCAGGCCTCGTCCAGCGGAGGTCCTCCCGCGCTGCCCTGCGATTGTGAACAATTGCAGAAAAGCAGAGTGGAGGCAAGGCGGACCCATCAGCTCCGGGAAACACTGCTCAGCCTCCAGAAGGACAAGAAGCACGGCGTTCATCTTTATATGGTGAACCAATCACAAAGGCGAGGCCGTATCGTTTCCGTTGGGGAAGATTCGTTTCTCTTGAAAGCTTCAAAGGACAAGGCCGCAGTCAGCATCCCGTACAAGGATGTTTCTTGGGTGCGCAAAGAGCCGACCGGTACGGAGAAATTCGGTCGCGACTTCGGGCTCGGCGTAGCGCTTGTTCTGCTGGCCCCGTTCTGGATTCCGTTGGCGCTTCTCTGGGCAGCCGCCGGAGGGGACTGAAGTTCCGATTGGGGCTTCTCCCGCAACACAAATCCGCACTTACGGAGGTCGAGAGCGATATACTCAGGCATCCAGTGCCTACCCCGGAGCATCGGACGAAACATAACGGAGGGATATCATGAGTCTGCCGCCCCGCCGAATTCTTTTTTTCAACTGCGCGTTAGCTGCCTGCCTGTGTGTTTTCCCGCAAGCTTGGCCTGCGCAGGAAACCGCAGGGCCGCAGACGGACGCGCCACCTCCGGTAGCCCCTCCGCAGCCTGCTGTCGCGGCAAAACCCGCTGCACGGGAAATGATCAGGATTCCCGCGGGCACGCGCGTCGCCGTGGTCCTCGAAAACGGCATCTCCACCCGTAGTGCGAAGCCCGGCGATTCCGTCTATTTCCATACTTCCTTTCCCATCACGCAGAACAATCACATCGTCATTCCCGTAGGTTCGTATCTGAAGGGCGAACTGATCGAATCGAAGCGGCCGGGGCGCATCAAGGGCCGGGGCGAATTTCGCATGCGATTGGACACGCTGATTTTTCCGAATGGCTACACGGTGGATTTGAATGCCGCTCCGCGTACCGCGGATTCGGGCGGAAAGGAGACCATGGATTCCGAAGGAAAAGTGATTGGCGCCGGCGGCAAGGGCAAGGACGCGCAAACCGTGGCGGAAACGACCGCAACGGGCGCGGGGATTGGCGCCATTGCCGACGGTCCCAAAGGCCTCGGAATCGGCGCGGGCATCGGCGCTGCCGCCGGACTGGGCGCAATTCTGCTAACGCGCGGTCCAGAAGCTCAACTACCGCGTGGTTCCGCTCTGGATGTTGTGCTCGAGCACGAACTGGCTCTGGATCGCAGCGAAATCCAGTTCAACAACACAGGCACAGCTCTTCCCATCACGCCGCCTCAGGCTCCGCAGCAGTAACGCCTCTGAACGCCAGACGTGGCCCAGCAATCGTTCGAGGACGACAGAAGACGAGCGCCGGCTCCCCGAGTCCTTTTTTCCGAGAAATTTCAGGCGGGCGCGCCGTGGGTGGAGGCGGACAGAAACCTCATGGGGCTGAAGCGTTCCCAATCCGTGCTGACCCTTTGTTGCGTCACCCACTCGCGCACCAGCCGCGCGGTAATGGGCGTGAGGAGGATGCCGCTGCGGAAGTGTCCAGTCGCGATCAGCAATCCATCGATGTCGGTTGGTCCGAGGATGGGCAGATGATCCGGTGAGTCTGGGCGAAGTCCCGCCCAGGTTTCTTCGACGCGCGCCGCGGCGAGGCCGGGCGATAATTCGATCGCCGCAGCGAGAATCTGTTCGACGCCGCCTGCAGTCACCGCTTTATCGAAACCCGCATATTCAACGGTCGCGCCGGCAAGAATTCTTCCATCGTTTCGAGGCACTAGATAAATTTTCTCCGACCACAGAACTCGCTCGATTTTCAACCTGTCCGCGCGCAGTGCCACCACTTGGCCTTTTGCTGGCCGCACCGGCGCGATGACCGAGACGCCTTCGATATTTGCGGAAAAGCACCCCGCCGCGATCACAGTCCACTGCGCCTCGATCTTTGCATTTTTCAACTGCAAGCCCATGCACCGGCCGCCTTCGCGCCAGATTGCTTCCGCGCCCCTCGAAGGGAAAAATTGCACGCCGCTTCGGCGCGCGGCTTCGAGCACACCGCCCGTCAAGGCGCGATTGTCGACGGACGCTTCCTCCGGGCGGAGCACAGCAGCTTCGAGCTCGTCACTGAGAGAAGGCTCCAGCGCTCGAGCGTCAGCCGCGCGGAGCGGCTCGGCCTTTAGTCCCAGACCGTGATGCAGCGCGATCACAGTGCTGAGTTCTTCCCGCGCATCGCCGGTGAAAAGTGCTTGCAGGGTACCCTTTGGACGGTAGCCGGCGCTTTGTCCCGAGATCTCTTCGACCACGCGCACGAATTCCGGATACAGCGCCATACTCGCCTTGCCCAGCGGCACAAGCGGAATCGTGGCCGCATTCTCCGGAGCGGGAGAGAGAATCCCCGCCCCCGCCCAGGAGGCTTCCAGTCCGGGCTCCTGGCGGTCGAAGACTCCGACACTCAGGCCAGCGCGCGCAAGTTCAAGCGCGATGGATGCGCCAATCAAGCCGCCGCCCGCAACAGCAACGTCAAACTTATTCATGCGCTCATCTTAACGCAACCGGACGCCCGGTTCATGCCGCGAGAAAGATGCAAACATGGGATCAGGCAGGGTCGCCGGGTGGCCGGCTGCATCGCGGCTTGAGCAGCGGGAAACTGTGCAACTAACAAATTTCGGGAGCGGATTGGATCTAAAGCGATCCGGCTAGCTGTTCCGACAAGACCTGAGCCTTCTGCGCCAGATCGCTAGCCCGCGCCCAATCGCCCGCGCGCCCCGCTTCCCGAGCGTCAGAAATAAAGCTGCGCACTTTGGAGGCGAGGTCCGATTGCGCCGGATTCAACGATTTTCCGGAGGCCGAGGCAAGATTGCGTTCGGCCACTTTCAAGCTTTCGTCAGTCTGCCGTTGCAGCGAAGCGGATTGTTGCGACGTTAAGTCGGGAACGATCTGTGGAGTTTCAAGCTTTCCGGGCCGGGCGTTTTCGCTTTGCGCGGGCGCCACGTTGCGGGGCCTCGCGGGAACAGTTCGCGGAGCAAGAGGAGCAGGAGGCGGCGGAATTTCGAGCCGAAGATCCGGCACAGGATCAGCGGGATTTTCCGGCAAAGGAGGATGCGGCTGCGGAATCGGTCTAACAAGCACCGCCGTGGTCCAAGGGATTGCGGCCGTTTTCCGCGCGGCACAGCCGCCGAGCCAGAGAATTGATGACACTCCGATGGCAAAGAAGACCAGGGCTTTGCGTTGCATCACAGCGAGCTGGGGTGGGGCCGAGGATTCCGTCATATTCGTCTAAGACCGCAAAGCACTCCACATCAAGCCGCCAGCGGCAGCTCGATTCGAAACGTCGTTCCCTTGCCGACCTCTGAAGTGAAATCAATCGAACCGTTGAGCAGCTGCACGATGCGAAAAGTGCTGGCCAGCCCGATGCCGCTCCCTCCCGGCCGGGTCGTGAAGAAGAGCTGGAAGATTTTCTGCCGGTGTTCGGGCGGGATGCCTTTCCCCGTATCTCCCACGGCGATCTCTGCCATTTCGCCGCGCCGGCTGAGGACCAGCCGCAACTGCCCGCCGCCGGACATCGATTCCCCGGCGTTTAAGACCAGGTTCAGCACGGCCTGCTTGAGTAACGCGCGATCCACGTAGACTTCCGGCACGTCGATCGGCAAGAGCTGTGCCACTTGAATGTTGGCCTTTTGCATCTGCGGCTGTGCGACTTCGAGAACTTCCTTCAGCAATTCTGCAAGCTGCGTCGGTTCCAACCGCACGTCCATGGGGCGCGTGAAATCCAGGAAGCGCTTCACGACGGCGTCCAGGCGGTCGATCTCCTTGTCGAGTACGTTTACGGCTTGCTTCGCGCCGCCATCGGAATCCGCCGGCAACGATTCTTTCAAATTTTCGAGCCACAGCCGCATCGAATTGAGCGGATTTTTGACTTCGTGAGCGACACCTGCAGTGATGCGTCCCAGCGCAGCCAAACGCTCACTGACCTGCAACTGCGTGTTGATGCTATCGAGCGAATCGAGGTCGCGCAGCGTCACCAGCGCTCCCATGCGTTCGCCGTCTTCTTGAATTGCCTGCACGCTGACGCTGACGCGTTTTTCCCCTTCACTTGTCTTCAGCTCCGTTTCCGCGGCGACCTCCATCAGCTCATCTCCCTCGATGCGTAACGCAACGCGCAGTGGATGCCCAACCGGGAATATCTCCGTCACTCGCCTTCCCAGAAATTGTCCCGCGGGTGCGCCAAGAAATTTTTCGGCCGCCGGACTGACCATGACCGCCCGCGCGTCACGCGTAAACAGCAGCAGGCCATCCTCCAGGCCAGCCATCACCGAGTTCATGTTCTCCCGCATGGTGCTGAAGATTTCGTGCACGCCGCGCAGCTGTTGGCCAACCTGTGTGATTTTCCGGCTGACTTGGCCCAGTTCGTCGCCGCCTCCCACGAAACCTTTGACTTCCGGAACCGGCGCGTCGTACTGACCTGCCGAGATGCGGTCGAGTTGTGCGGAAATACGCGCCAGGGGCGCTAGCGCTGCGCCGCTGACCACGGCGGCGAGGACCGTGGAAATCAGCAAGGCTAGCAGGACAATCGTGCCAAGGTTCTGGACAATCGGCAAAATTTCCTTGTTGAGCAAGAGCGCCGAGGATACGGCGACGCGCACTTCTCCGAAAGGTAAGTTACCGTTGTTGAATGGGTAGTCGTACTCGTAAACGCCCGGCGGCCCGGCCAGGACTTTTACCTGATGCAGAAAGCCGCGGCGAGTGAGCTGCGACAGCGGCGGCCGCCGCACTCGGAGTTTTCCACGCAAAGAATCGTCGGTGGACGCCAGGATGATGCCCTGATTGTCGGTGATCGAAACTTCGTAGATGGAGGTCTTGGCGGCATCCGACTTTAATTCGGCTTGCAATCCTTGGCTGGAACCGAGCGCGTAGCTCACATAGTCGCGAATGTCATCCGAAGAATTGGACTCGGGTCGCCAGCCTTGCGCCTCGGCATTGAGCAGCGCAACTTTTATCTGCACGAAAGTACTGTTAGCAATGTCTTGCGCTCTATTTTCGCTTTGATCCAGGACTTGCTGCAGGAAGAGGGCGAAGTAGACGCCGGACACCGCCGCCACCACCAGCAGCACGAGTCCCGTCATCACCAGCGTGAGTTTTGTGCGCAGCCGTAGCTGCATCGCAGGTCCCTACTCCGCCTCGGCGCGTTCGCCGCCGTATTCTTTCAGCTTATTGTGCAGTGTTTTCAGACTGATGGCCAGAAGTTCGGCCGCCCGCGTTTTGTTATTTCCCGTAGCGCTCAACGTCTGCAGGATCAGCTCGCGTTCCATCGCGTCGACGGTCGTCCCTACGGGAAACTTGATCGAGGACAGGTCGCCGGGGCTCTTCGGAGAAGTTTTGCCGAACTCTCCCGGCAGCGACGCCCGTGTGATCAGCTCTTTGTCGGACATGATCGACGCGCGTTCGAGGACGTTTCGCAATTCGCGAATGTTTCCCGGCCAGGTGTGGCTCATGAAAATATCCAGTACTTCGGCCCCGATGCCGCGTACGTGCTTCCCATGCTTGGCGTTGACGTCCCGCAAAATGTGTTCCACCAGCAGCGGAATATCGTCTTTGTGCTCGCGCAGAGGAGGCAAATTGATGTGAAAAACATTCAACCGGAAATATAGATCCTGCCGCAACTCTCCGCCTGACACCGCCTTTTCCGGATCTTTGTTCGTCGCCGCGAGCACGCGCACGTCCACAGGCGTTTCGCTCTTGCTCCCCAGCCGCCGCACTTTGCGGTCCTCCAGCACGCGCAACAGTTTCGCTTGCGTCGGCGCGGGCATCTCTCCGATCTCATCAAGCAAAAGTGTGCCGGCATCAGCCAGTTCGAAGCAGCCGATGCGCCGTTCCGCTGCGCCCGTGAACGCGCCCCGTTCGTGGCCGAATATTTCGCTTTCCATCAGCGTTTCAGGAATCGCCGAGCAGTTGATGGGCACAAACGGCCCGTTCGCCCGCGGTGATAATTTGTGGATCGTCCGCGCAACGATCTCTTTGCCAGAGCCCGTCTCTCCGGTGATCAGAACGGAAGCCGAACTCGGTGCGGCCATCTCCACGATGCGCATCACTTCTTGCATCGGTTTCGACGCGCCTACCAATTCGCCCAGCCGCCCGGCCTCGCGCAATTGCCGCTGTAGTACAACGAGCTGGCGCGCATCCCGCGCCTTGCTCAGCGCACGGTCAAGCAAAGCCCTCAGTACAGGCCCCTTCAAAGGCTTCTCGATGTACCAGAAAGCTCCGGACTCGATGGCGGCCACGGCGCGTTCTTCGCTTCCTTTGCCGGTGATGATGACGGCAGGAACGTCCAGCAGCTCGGGTCCAAGCTGTTTGAGCAGGTCCAGCCCGTTCATCCCGGGCAATTCCACGTCCGCGATCAGCGTGTCCGGCTGATAGCTGCCGAATTTCGCCAGCGCCTCTTCTGCGGTCGCCACGCCAAGTACATCAAAGCCCCATCGCTGTAGGAGCTGCTCGTAGCCCTTGCGCGCGTTGTCTTCGTCCTCGACAATCAGCACGCGGTCTTTGCGCTCCAGCGGCTCCATCGCGCGCACCGTGCTTCTCGATTCATCGCCCATGCGATTCTGCCTCTCCCACGCGGTTCTTCTTATTTTCGCAGATTCTGGTGCAGGCTGGTAACTTCGACTGTAACAAGGTCCGCAAGGCTTGCCAAGCGCGCGCTACCTGGTTCCGCGTCCACCGTCGCAGGTTGCAATGCTCCGTTCGCGCCTAAATGCAAGAGCCAGCGCAGACTCCGCGCCGCGCCGGCTTATCCCCGGCATCGGTCAAATTCAAGGTACAGATTCGGCGCAAACTTCTGCCTTGCTTCTGTACCACCCAATCTTCGCTTGCTGCTGGTCGACAAAACGTTTGCTCTACTCCTTCACCAGGTACAGCGCGCGTTCCAGCTCCAACTCTAACTTCACGCCCTTCGGCAAATCCAGCTCGTGCCCTCGCCCTGTTTCCATCAAATACGCTGTGATCGCTCCCAGCGCCGCGCCTTCTGCGGCTTCTTTCTTGTCTTTGTCTTTGACGCCCCTCACCGCGCCGAGCGCCGCTCCCGCAGCCGCTGCTTGTGCCGCGTCTTCTTGCGTGCTGCTTCTTCCTTCGATTAACCCTTCCTGGCCCGCTTTGTTTTTCACACTGTGGTCCCCGGGCACGCTCACGACTTCCGCTACGATCGGCAGGCGCCCAAAGTTAGTGTCAATCTCGTCAAAGGTCAGCCACAGTCGCGCCCGGCCCGTCACACCAGCCGGTTCCACATGGCTAACGTGACCCTCAATGACTGCTCCCGAAGGCAAGTAAATCCCTTCGCCCGCTTCGAGTGGTTCCAGCGTTCTCACTTTGAATTTTGCTTTTTCTTGCGTGCCTTTGGTTCCCAAGTCATCTTCAAGCGCCACCAAAAACTTTGTCCCCGGCGCGACACCGTAAGTCTCCAGCGGCAATCCATGCCGCCTGCCGTCCGCAGCCTTTGTCGGTTGGTCCGCCGCGCCGCCGATGCGGTCCTCTGAGACAATGGGCTTCTCTGGCGCTTGCTGCCGCAGCTGGGGCGGCTGATCCTGCGATGATTCCTGCGCCATGCAAGATCTGGTGCTTCCCAAGACTACGGCAATCACCCCGACCGCTGACAAAACCCGTCTGCATTTCTTCGCTTGCATAGTGCCTCCTGAATCCCATCCCAGCGCCCACACGTTGCATGCAATTAGCCACTGATGTCTTTTCGTTGCACCTGTAACCTACTGAAAGGAAGCCACTTGGAAATAAAACAGGAATCCTTATGAATGCGATCGTGAGGTATGTCAGGAATCTACGACACCAGCATGTAGCCTGCCGCCGACAGTTCGGCGCCAGTCGATCGCACTTTCATACCCTTCGTCCCAAGATTACTTGGCAAGGAACCGGCGAATCCGGCGCAAGACTTGCGCATACATGGCAGGCGTCACGCGCCCCGTTTGCGTGTTTTGCTGACTCGGGTGGTAGACGCCGAAGAGATGCGCGCCATCGCCCGGAAGTTCCGCTTCCGCCCCGTGTGCGAAGCGAAACGCCGACCGCGAGGCGATCAGGCCGCGCTGTTTCAGTATTTCCAAGTACGCATCCCATGCGATTTTTCCAAGTGCCAGCACTGCGCGGGGCCGCAAAATCTCCATCTCGCGCACCAAGTAGCTCCGGCAATTTGTGATTTCCGTTGGAAGAGGTTTGTTCGCGGGAGGCGCGCACCGAATCGTCGCTGTGATGTAGGCATTCCTCAGGCGAAGGCCATCATCGCGCCGCACCGAAGCAGGCTGATTTGCAAAGCCCGCTTTATGCAACGCCGCGAAGAGAAAATCTCCCGAGCGGTCTCCCGTAAAAACGCGCCCCGTTCGATTTCCGCCGTGCGCCGCGGGCGCAAGTCCCAGAATCAGCAGCTCGGCGCGCGGATCGCCGAATCCCGGCACGGGCTTGCCCCAGTAGGTCCACTCGCGAAACGCCCGCCGCTTTTCTCGCGCTACTTTTTCGCGATACTCGACCAGCCGCGGGCACTTGCGGCACGCCACGATTTCCTCATTCAGAATGTTAAGCAGAGCGCTTTTCTCGGACATAGTGGAGGAAGAATAGCGGAAAAGATCCGTTAAGAGAGTTTGCGCGCCATCATGATGTTCAATTCGGCGTAAGGAATAGTCACTTGCGTCAGCGAATCATAAGACCCGTGCGTCAGCCAATCATTCGCAACTCGCCGAAATGCTCCCATCGCGGCGCGCATCGCCGAAGATCCAGCGCTCACTCGCGCCACTCCCATCTTTTCAAGCTCGTCGAGCGAAGGGCAACCCGGCGACGCCAAAATGTTCAGAGGCGCGCCAAGAGCTTTCACAAGTTTTGCGATCATCCCCCGATCGCACACTCCCGGGGCAAATAAACAATCCGCCCCAGCCTCGTGATACGCGTGCAATCTTTCGACTGTTCGCTCAAATCGTGTAGCCTCCGGCCCGATCGGCATTAGGTAAATGTCCGTCCGCGCGTTAATCACCACCGGCACGCCCAAAGCAGCAGAAGTCTCTCGAATGACTCGAATTTTCTTCACGTGCAACCCCAACTCCACGTGCGAGCTTTCATCGTCTCCCGTCACATCCTCGAAATTTAGCCCCACCGCTCCCGCAGCCACCAGGGCTTTCGTGAACTCCGCGATCTCTTCCGGCGTTTTGCCATAACCGGCCTCCAAATCCGCAGTTACGGGAACACGGACGGCCCGGGTAATCCGTTCCACAGCCTCTAACATTTCGTCCCGCGAAATGCGCTGCCCGTCCGGATATCCCAGAGAAAACGCCACCGCCGCGCTGCTCGTCGCAATCGCCGGATAGCCCAGTTCCTCCAAAACTCGCGCGCTGACCACGTCCCACGCATTCGGCAGCGCCAAAATCCGCGGGCCATGATGCAATTTCCTAAGTTTCTCCGCTTTTTCCGCCTGCGCTTTGATATCCATCAAGGTTCTCCCTGCGGATCCACTCATGAAGCACCAACCTGCCGCTGTTCCGCGGTTCAAGGCTAGCTACTCGCTGCCTCAAAAGAAACATCCAATTTGGTGAGCTATTTCCGTGTTGGGAAAATCTCAGAACTGGCTGCTTCAGCATGCATCCCGTTTCATCATCCTTCCAGCAAATGAGCCAGCGCGACGGCCTGATTGTGCTCCTCATCCTTCGCACCAAACAGCAACGTAAGTATTTCGTGCTCCTTTTCCATCTTCTTTATTTCTGCAATCAATTCCTTCTTTTTCGCTAGTTCACTTCGATATCGCTTCTGAAATTCGTCCCACTTTTCAGGGTCATGCCCAAACCACTTCCGCAGTGCATCGCTCGGCGCCACGTCCTTCATCCACACATCCACGTGCGCAACTTCTTTTTTCATTCCCCGTGGCCACAAGCAATCCACCAGCACGCGCCATCCGTCTTCTTTTGCCGGTTTTTCGTAGACGCGTTTAATCTTGATCATCGCTGCTCTCTCAATCTTCGGCGCAGCGTCATCCTTCGCCTAAGAAACGCCCCCTCACGCGCGACCGCCTCCCTGATCGCTGCAAAAGCGCGAGCACCTCGTCATGGATCTTCCCATTCGTGCTAACGAGACTTCCGCTATAGATGGTTCGCTTGCCGTTCACATCCGTCGCGCGGCCGCCAGCCTCTTCCACAATCAACGCCGCGGGCGCCAGGTCCCACGGCTTCGAGTGCAAATCCGCCGCCGCCTCGATCGCGCCCTCGGCCACCATCATGTGCTTCCAGAATCCGCCGAATGAACGGCCGTACCGCGCCGCGTCCAGCAAGCCACGCATTTTTTCCGTGTTTTGCCGATTGCTGTTCGGACCGGTCCCTCCCGTAAACGCCATCCCGGCGCTCAATCGCTCCACATTCGAAACATGCATTTTCTCGCCGTTTCTCCAAGCGCCTTCGCCGCGATACGCCCACCACCTTATGCCGAGCGCCGGCGCGCTCACCATCGCCGCCACGATTTCCCCATCGCGCTCCATCCCCAGCAGCGTCCCGAACGTTGAGATTCCCCGCGAGAATTCCTCCGTTCCGTCGATCGGATCGATGATCAATCGAGCTCGGCCCGCCGCCGGAGCCTTTGCGTTCCCGCCTCCCATCTCTTCGCCCAGGACTTCCATCGCCAGCCCGCTCGCGGCCACTTTGGCACGCGCCATCTCTTCCACGCCGCGATCCGCCTGCGTTACGGCCGAGCCGTCATCTTTTTTGTCGATGCGAATTTCTTCCGTCCGGAAAAGCCGCATCGCGATCGCATCCGCCTCCCGCGCCAGCTCCTCCAGCAAGCCTCCATACTCTTCGCGATATCCCATTCCGTCTCCCTAATTTCGTCGATCCCTTCTAAACACTCTGATTCTGGCCGTTTCCTTCAGCTTTTGACCTCGGACTTTGAACCTGTTTTTACTCCGATTGACACTAGTACCTTCCACCTCTAGCATACAAAGGAATGGCCATAAGTGCTCACGCCGACGGCGAAACCGTCCTCGACCGCATCCTCTACGCACGCCGTGCTGAGGTCGATCACCGCAAACGCGTCCTTCCGGAGGCGGCCCTGCGCTACGGCGTCAACGCTGCAACTCCGCTCCGCGATTTTCCGGCAGCGCTCAAGCGAGACTCCTTAAACATTATCGCAGAGCTGAAGCCTGCCTCTCCGTCGAGAGGCATTCTCCGCGATCCATTCCATCCCATCGAGTTAGCGCGTTCGCTCGAGGCGGCGGGCGCCGCCGTGCTTTCTGTGCTCACGGAAGGAGAATTCTTCCGCGGCTCCCTGAAAAATCTCCGTGATGCACGGAACGCCGTGAAACTCCCAGTCCTTCGCAAGGACTTCATCTTCGATCCCTGGCAGGTTTGGGAAACGCGCGCCAACGACGCGGACAGTTTTCTCTTAATAGTCGCAGTACTCGACGATGAACTACTCCGCGACCTCATCGCCCTCGGCCGCGAGCTGAAAATGGAGCCTCTCGTTGAAGTTCATACCGCCGCCGAACTCGACCGCGCCCTCGCCGCCGATGCGCGCATCGTCGGCGTAAACAATCGCGAGCTGAAGACACTGGACGTGCGCGTCGAGACCTCCTTCGAGCTGATCGATCGCATTCCCGAATCTTGCGTCGCCGTCAGTGAATCCGGCCTCCGGACTCACGACGATCTTGCCAAACTCCGCGACGCCGGCTTCGACGCTTTTCTGATCGGCGAGAGTCTCATGCTCTCGCCCGATCCCGGCGCCGCCCTCGGAGCTTTTCTCGGCCGTTCTGCGCTCCCGGTTTAGCCACGCCATGATCCTCGTCAAGATTTGCGGGATCACCAATTGGCCGGACGCCAAGGCCGCCTGCGACGCCGGCGCCAACATGCTCGGCTTCAATTTTTACGAGAAAAGCCTGCGCCGCGTTTCCACCGTTGAAGCTGCCACAATGCGCGCGAAACTTCCTCAGGGCGTGCAGGCTGTTGGCCTCTTTGTGAACGCTAAGCCCGCCGAAATCATTTCGCTCCACGCATTCGTTCGATTCACCGCCGCCCAGCTTCACGGCGACGAAACCCCCACGATCGTGTCCGAGGTGGCACACACCGTCCCGGTAATTCAAGCCTTTCGCGTCGCCGCGGATTTTCCGCTCGCAACGCTGGACAAATATCACGATGCTTTTGCTTTCTTGCTGGATGGATCTCGAGCGGGCCAATTTGGCGGCACGGGAACCAGCGCCGATTGGAACGTTGCGCGCCGCGCCGCAGTCGCTCACCGTATTATTCTAGCGGGCGGTCTTACGCCCGAAAACGTCGGGGCTGCCATTCGCAGCGTGCGGCCCTACGCGGTAGACGTTGCCAGTGGCGTCGAATCCAAGCCCGGCAAGAAAGATCATGTGCGGCTGAAAGAATTTATCGAAGAGGTTCGGCGCACCGAAGGGCAGTTACAGCCGTCAGACCCGCCACAAACAGGACAAACCGCGCCATGAGCTCCATTTTGCAATTGCCCTCCGTCGCTCCAGGGCGTTTCGGTCCCTACGGCGGACGCTACGTTCCTGAAACGTTGATGGTGCCGCTTCTCGAACTCGAGCGCGCCTACGAAGCCACGAAAACTGACCCGCAGTTTCAATCCGAATTCGCAGGTCTTCTGAAAAATTTCGCGGGCCGTCCCACGCCGCTGCAATTTGCTTCGCGCCTCACCTCGCATCTCGGTGGCCCGCGCATCTATCTCAAGCGCGAAGATCTGCTGCACACCGGTGCGCACAAAATCAATAACGCCATTGGCCAAGGACTCCTCGCCGTGAAAATGCGCAAGCCGCGCATCGTCGCGGAAACCGGCGCTGGCCAGCACGGCGTCGCCTCCGCTACCGTCGCCGCACACCTCGGCCTCGAATGCGTCGTTTACATGGGCACGGAAGACATGGCGCGCCAGGCCCTCAACGTCTCCCGCATGCGCATGCTCGGCGCGCAGGTCGTCGGCGTCGATTCCGGTAGCCGCACTCTCAAGGATGCCATCAACGAAGCCATGCGCGATTGGGTCACCAACGTCCGCAACACGCACTACCTTCTCGGCTCCGTTTTAGGCGCGCATCCGTATCCCACAATGGTCCGCGATTTTCAGTCCGTCATCGGCCGCGAAGCCCGCGAGCAAATTCTCGTCGCCGAAAAACGCCTGCCCACTTATTTATTCGCTTGCGTTGGCGGCGGTTCGAACGCCATCGGCCTCTTCCACCAATTTCTGCGTGATCCTTCCGTGAAAATGGTTGGCATCGAAGCCGGCGGTCGCGGCGGCCAGCTTGGCGAACACGCCGCGCGCCTCGCAGCTCATCAAGGTTTTACCGGCGCGCGCCCCGGCGTCTTGCAAGGCACCTACACCTATATCTTGCAAACCGAAGACGGCCAGATCGCCACCACGCATTCCATCTCCGCCGGCCTCGACTATCCCGCTATCGGCCCCGAACACGCTTGGCTCGCCGACGAAGGCCGCGCCGAATATTCCGCCGTCTCCGATTCCGCCGCTCTCGACGCCGCGCGGCTCCTCTCTCGCACCGAAGGCATCATTCCCGCCCTGGAGTCCGCGCACGCCGTCGCAGGTCTCATCGAGCGTGTCTCTTCGGCGCATGGCAGCCGTCCTCGGCTCACCGCCGACGACCTCGTCATCCTCAATCTCTCGGGCCGCGGCGACAAGGACATGGACACTTATTCCCGCCTGCTCTAAGCTTTACGTTTTACGAAAATCCCATGTCCGCCGTGCCTGCCAACTCGACCCGCATCTCCAAACGCTTCGCCGCACTCAGCGCCAACGGCGAACTCGGCATCGTCGCCTACATCACCGCGGGCGATCCGGCCCTCGATGCCACGCTGAGATTCGTCCTGGCCCTCGCCGACGCAGGCGCTGACGTCATCGAACTCGGCATCCCCTTCAGCGATCCTCTCGCCGACGGCCCCACCATCCAGCGCGCCTCCGAGCGCGCTTTGAAATCGCACACGACGCTCGCCCAAGTCATCGATCTAGTCCGCGAAATCCGCAAAACCAGCGAAGTTCCTATCGTCCTCTTCGGCTACTACAATCCCGTCCTCCAAATGGGCCTCGAGAAATTTGCCTCCTCCTCCGCATCTGCCGGCGCCGATGGTGTTCTAATCACTGATTTGACTCCCGAAGAGTCAGACGACTATCGCCAAATTCTAGCCGCGCATCATCTCGACACGATTTTCCTTGGTGCTCCCACATCCACCGACGAGCGTCTGGCCAAAATCGCCGCCGCGTCCTCCGGTTTTCTCTATCTCATCTCCCGTACCGGCGTCACCGGCGCGAAAGACGCACTCCCTGATGATCTCCCAACGCTTCTGCGTCGCGCCCGCAAAGTCACGCAGCTACCCATCGCCGTCGGCTTCGGCATCTCCCTCCCCGGCCATGTCTCCGTTCTCGGCGGCCTTGCTGATGCCGCTGTCGTTGGCTCTGCCCTCGTCGCCGAAATCGAAAACGCCACCGCCGTAAATCTCTCGCCCGCCAACATCGAAGCAGCCGCCGAAGCTCTAGCTACTCGCGTCCGTTCCCTAAAACAAGCCGCTCGCCACGGCCTCTCCCGCCGCGAGGTCGCCCCATGAACTTGAGCGACTGGCGCCGCCGCATCGATGAAATCGACAAAAAACTCGTCGCTCTCCTCAACGAGCGCTCCCAGTGCGCCCTCGAAATCGGCAAACTGAAACAAGCCGCGAATCTCCCGCTCTATCAACCCGACCGCGAAAACGAAGTCCTCGCCAACGCCGAGCGCTCCAATCCCGGCCCCCTCACCGATGCCGCCATCCGCCGCCTGTTCGAGCGCATCATCGACGAAGCCCGCGCCGCCGAACGCAACGCCATGCGTACGGATAGTGATTCTCACGGCAAGAATTCGGAGGAAGATGCTTAGAGCTTTATTTATAAAAATGATGAGGACAACGCTTATCCGCTCGGCACTATTTGTTTCTTTCGCGTGTATGAGCTGCAGCATCGTGGCGCGGGCCGCGGGAACTGAAACAGCCCAGCGCTGCGGTGCAAACCAAGAGCAGCCGGCGAGTAGAATCTTTGCGGATTCCGATGGACAAGGATGGCACGAATATCAAAACATAAAAAGCGTACCAGAATTGCAATTAAATAGTGGGTCTGCAGCTCGCCTATGGACGGGCAGCGGTGGAAACTTACTCGTTCGGGTGGAAGAGCCAGGTGAGGACTTTGCGGCATACACCGACTATTGTTTTGATAAGACAGGTCAACTTCAACAACTTAGATACGAGCTTCGTACCGCCTGGGGATGGGGTTACCGCGAGGAAGGGCCGTTCGCGAATGGCAAGTCCAAACCCAAAATTTCGGAATTCTTCAGCACAGAAACGGAAAAACCTATCAAGAAACCTGAACAAGCGGATGATGTTCGCGATGCTTTGAAACCGCATATATATTTGAATAAATCTCAATTGCCATTTTTTAAGCTCTTGTCCAAGTGAAGGGAATGGTCTAGTACATGGTCATCGTCATGCAAGAAGGCGCCACCGACGCGCAAATCCAGCACGTCATCGATCGCCTCGTCGTCTCAGGCTTCAACGTCCATCGCTCCACCGGCGAATCCCACACCGTCCTCGGCGCCGTTGGCGTCCACCGCGATTTCGATCATCGCGATTTCGAACTCCTCGATGGCGTGCGCGAAGTCATGCGCATCACGCAACCCTTCAAGCTCGCCAGTCGCCAGTTCAAGCCCGAAGGCACCATCGTCGACCTTGGCCGAGGCGTAAAAATTGGCGGCAATGAAGTCGTCGTCGCCGCCGGTCCCTGTTCCGTCGAATCCCGCGATCAAATTTTCTCCGTTGCGGAAAGCGTCTCCAAAGCTGGCGCAAAAATTCTCCGCGCCGGCGCATTCAAGCCGCGCACTTCGCCTTACGCCTTTCAGGGCATGGGCGAACCAGGCCTCAAGCTCATGCGCGAAGCCGCCGACAAATTCAATCTCTTCACTGTCAGCGAAGTCATGGACCTTTCGCAAATCACCATGATGTCGCGAATACGTCGATATCTTTCAGGTCGGCGCGCGCAACATGCAGAATTACTATCTCCTCCGCGCTCTCGGCGAAGTTCGCAAACCCGTCCTTCTCAAGCGTGGCATGTCCGCCACCATGGAAGAGCTTCTTCTCAGTGCGGAATACATCCTCGCTGGCGGCAATTACAACGTCATCCTCTGCGAGCGCGGCATCCGCACATTCGAAACCTACACCCGCAACACGCTCGACATCGCCGCCATCCCCGTCATCAAAAAACTCAGCCATCTCCCCATGCTAGCCGACCCCTCCCACGGCACTGGCCGCCGCGACAAAGTTCCCCCCATGGCTCGCGCCGCCGTCGCCGCAGGAGCCGACGGCCTCCTCATCGAAGTCCACAACGATCCCGACCACGCCCTCTCCGACGGCGCTCAATCCCTGCATCCCGACGATTTCACCCAGCTCATGGCCGAACTCCGTATCATCGCCCCAGCCATCGGCCGCCGCATGGCCTAGCTCATGTCTCCTCGCCCTGAGAGAATGGCCTCGCATCCAAGAACAATGATCCCCCGCCCAAAAAGTAATTTGTCATTCCGAGCGGAGCGAGGAATCTACTTTTTATTTTCCTCTTTTCGTACTCAGCGTCGCTGCGTTCATTTTTCTTTTCTTGTTTTTGCTTTCAACTTTCAACTTTCAACTTTCGACTTCCCCCAATGACCTCTCATCTCATCACCCGCGTCACCATCCTCGGCACCGGCCTGATCGGTGGCTCCTTCGCGCTGGCCCTCCGCAAAAACACCCCCGACCTCCACATCACCGGCTGGGACCGCCCCGACCCCGTCCTCGAAGCGCAATCCCGCGGCGCGATCGACGCCGCCTTCTCTGGCGAACTCGCCCCCGCCGTAGAAAACGCCGACCTCGTCTACATCGCCCTCCCCATCGGCGTAACTCTAGATCTTCTCCCCGAAATCGCCCGTCTAGCCGCGCCCAACGCTCTCATCACCGACGCCTGCAGCACAAAAGTCCGCATCACCGAAGAAGCCGCCGATCTTTTTCCCGACGACCCCACAAAACTCTTCCTCGCAGGCCATCCCATGGCCGGCAGAGAACTCGCGGGCATTGCACATGCCGACCCCGACCTCTTCCGCAACAACACCTACGCTCTAATCGGCGCCTCCGCCGATCAATCCGAACCCCGCATCTCTGCCTTCGTAAAAATCCTGGATAAAATCGGCGCCCGCCCCCTCTGGCTCGGCGCGCAGCAACACGACTACGCCGTCGGCCTAGCCTCTCATCTCCCTCAGCTCGCCGCCGTAGCGCTTGCCTCTTTCCTCTATGATCATCTCGACGAAAACGGTCTTCCCATCACTCTAGCCGGCCCTGGCCTCCGCGATTCCCTCCGCCTGGCCGGCAGCCCCTATTCCACCTGGCGCGACATCGTCCTAACCAATAAAGAAGTCCTCTCCGCCTCTCTCGATCTCTTCGCCCGCCGCCTGGACGACCTTCGCGAACGCCTAGCCTCCCGCGACCTCGAAGCCGATTTCGATGCCGCCAACGAACTCTACAAACTTCTTCGCTCTCTTTAGCGGCTGCGCTTGCACTGCCCTCTCAATCGGGCGTTCAGCCTTCCAGGATTTTTGCGCCGTTCTTTCTACCACGCGCCCTCTTTCCTCCCCATCCACCAGACCACCCCGACGCTAGCGGTTTGCTGCTCTTTGCTCAACACCCCATTCTTCTCCGTGAAAAATGACGGCCGGTTCGAGAAATCCCTTCTCCACTCGTATCTCATCAAAAATCCCTCGGACAATTTGTAATCAAAAGTCGTGGTAGTTTCCTTCAAAGCCTGGTTGATGCCGCTGAAAAGTCCGCCCCGGTCCGAGAGGTACTCCGCTCTCCCTGCCACCGCAAACTTGGGTGAAAATTGATACCTCACGTAGCCCGCGCTTCCAATCGCGTGCGAAGGCGCCGACGACTGCCCCAGTGCAGTATCTGTATTCTTCCACTCACGCTCGATCACATAATCGCCCTCCAACGCAAACGTCAGTTTCGGCGCCGCTTGCCAGCTCACGTAACTATCAAGAATGTGCAGCTTCCCGTTCGGTGCCGGCTGAATCGCCGCAAAAGTCAGTCCGGGCTGAACGGGAATCGGCCCGCCCGACGCCACTTCCACGCGGTCCGGATGCTCCTGCCCCAGGTAGTAGTTCACATTCCAGGTGATCTTTTTGTTCGGCGTCGCCGTGAACCCAAACAACTCATCCTTATATCCGTTGGTCGCCTCCGCCTGGTTCGTTCCGTTCACTACCCAGTAGTTCAGCGTCAGCTTATCGTTAACCTTGTACGCGGCGCGAACCCCCATGTGGTAAAACGGCAAAAAATCAAACCAATAGGATCGCGAGTAATTCATCTGGTCCTTGGTGTAGTTTCCTTCGATGCCGATCGAGCTTCCCCATTTGCCCACATCGATCGTCAAGCCGTTACCAATTGGCGCGACGTATGTTCCATACGCCTGAAATATATTTCGATAAATGTCCGGCCGGGGTTCGTTCAAGGGATTTCCCTGCAAAGTGTCGGTCGCCTGCCCAAATTGCAAATCAACTCGCATGCCAAAGCGCCGGTCGGCGTCCACATCCGGAGCCCGTTCGAACACTACATCCGCCTGATTCAAGCTAATGTTGTTGCTCAGAACGTCGTACGCCCGCAGCGCATTCACGCGTCCCACGGGATCGTTGAAGTTGTACGCATAATATTCATCCAGCATCAAGTTCAGCGTTGAACCGTGCAGGTAGCCCAGTATGCTTTTATCCTCCGCGGTCACCTGTTCTGCCGCTGCGTTCTGGGGAGTGTTCTTGTTTAGCCCTGGTACCCCCGAGGCTGGTGCTGGCGAAGTTGCGACTGACGAAGTTGTCGCTGCCCCTCCACCGGCCACGGCTGTGGTCGTCGGTGGAATCACTGCCGCGTCTGCGGCCGTGGTGGGCGCGGCGCCGTCAGCGAACTCTTCTCTATTGGCTCCCGACCTCTCTCGTTGTTTTAGCTCTGTTTCTAATTCGGTCACGCGCACCAACAAGCTCTGCACCACCTCGCGCAACTGTTTCACTTCTTCAGCCGAAGCCGGCGCCTGAGCGTTCGCCTGTGCCTGTGCCCGCCCCGTGGGACACCACCCCAGCAGCGCAGCACAAATCCCAATCGCGCACCGCCACGCGGTAATCCGAATCGAGTTTGTCCAAATCGAGTTGTTTCGAGTCAGCGTCTGACCGCTATGCAAGGTGCGCTTATTCATGAGGAGGCCTCTTTCCGGTTGGCCGTGGCTTACTCCAGCCGCCGGTTGCCTCCCACTTCTAGCATGGACTGCCTAAGTTTTTCGTTAATGCGGGGCGCGTTCGCGCACACTGCGGCCCACGATTCCCTCCGTCGTGGTTCTACTCTTTATTTCAGTTCGGCCTTCGCACTCAATGGCAGCTCTTGCGACGAGCCGCCCACCATGAACGTGTAACCCCCCGGCACCAGCTTCCAACCGTCGCTCCCCTCATCGTAGATCGACAGATATTTTCCATCGACGCTCACGCTCACTTCCTTGCTCTCCCCCGCCTTCAGCCACACTTTGCTGAATCCTACTAGCCGCTTCGGCGGCTCGCCCGCGCTCGCCGGCAAAGCTGCATAGACTTCCGCAATCTCCGCTCCGTCGCGGCTCCCAGTATTTTTCATCGTGAAGTTAATCATTGTCTCGTTCCCCGGCGTAACTTTCAGCCCCGAATACGCAAACGTCGTATACGACAACCCGTACCCGAACGGAAACAGCACCGCCTTCTTCTCCGCGTCGTACCACTTGTATCCCACCTTCAATCCCTCATCGTATTTCACGCTGAACGTCGGCTCCGCTTGCCCCGTCTTCATCACCGCTTTTTCTCCGGTCTCTCCAGGCCCAGGCTTCACCAGCTGCGGATGCGGCAAATCCGCCTCGCTCTTCGGAAATGTCATCGGCAGCTTCCCGCTCGGATTCACCTCGCCGGCCAAAATATTCGCCATCGCGTGCGCGCCTCCGCTTCCTCCATACCATGCTTCCAGTACCGCTCCCACTTTATCCAGCCACGGCATTGTCACCGCAGTGCCCGTCTCCAGCACCACAATCGTCTTCGGATTCGCCGCCGCCACCGCCTCGATAATCCCGTCCTGGTTCACTGGCAGCGACAAATTCTCCAGGTCCATCCCTTCGCTTTCCCATTGATACGCAAACACTATCGCCACGTCGGAACTCTTCGCCAGCGCTGCCGCGCTCGTCGGATCCTTCCCCGAATCGAACTGCACTTTCGCGCCCGGGAACTTCTTCTGCAGCACGCTTACCGGCGACGGCGGAAACCACACTTGCGCCATCCATCCCGCCGAAGGCCTCCCCGGCGCGTCCACCTGTGCCGATCCGCTCCCCGACATCATCCCTTCATCCGCATGCGGCCCGATCACCGCAATCGATTTCACAGCCGCGCTTTGCAAAGGCAGCAAACCGTCCACGTTTTTCAGCAGCACCGCGCTCTGCTCTTCAATCTTCCGCGCGATTTTCAGATCTCCTTCGACATCCACCACGCCCTTCTGCGTCGGAAAGTCGACCAGCCCGCACGCAAACTCCGATCGCAGCACGCGCCGTACGTGCTCGTCCAGCTCCGCCATCGACACCTTTCCCGCTTCAACAGCCTCCTTGAGCTTCGCCCCAAAAAACTCATCCAGCGGTTCTTCATTGTCCAGCCCCGCCGCCGACGCCTTGATCGTACTCAGCGTTCCTCCCCAATCCGACAGCACGAACCCCTTAAATGCCCAATCCTTTTTCAGCACATCCTTCAGCAAATATTTGTTCTCGCACGCAAAATCCCCGTTCACCGCGTTGTACGAGCACATCACCGCCCCGGGATCCGCAATCCCCACGCCAATCTCAAACGCCAGCAAATCGCTCTCTCGCATCGCTCGTTTGCCAATAATCACGTTCACTTCGTTCCGCCCGCTCTCCTGGTCGTTCAACGCGTAATGCTTGATATCGCCAATCACGTGCTGCGCTTGCTCGCACTTCATCAAATGACCCACCAGTGTCCCTGCCAGGACTGGGTCTTCTCCCATATACTCAAACGTCCGCCCATTTCTCGGCTCGCGCGTCACATTCACGCCGCCGCCCAGCGTCATGTTGTACCCCTGCGCGCGCAGCTCCTTCCCAATCACCATCCCGTACTCGCATGCCGCCTCTGGATCCCAGCTCGCCGCCGCCCCCACATTCGATGGCAGCGCCGTCGAATACCGCCCATTCTCCGCGCTGCTCCGCACTCCGTAAGCCGCATCGCTCATCTGCACAAACGGGATCCCCAGCCGCGGTATCCCCATAATGAATCCCGCGCCGCCATTCCCCAGCTCCGGCTGCGGATTCTGCACCTCTCTCGGCCAACCCGGCATGCCCTGCCCGTGCAACAACAAGATCTTTTCGTCGAGCGTCATCTCCTTGAGCACCATGTCCGCCCGCTCGTCCGGCGAAAGGCTCGCATTCATCCACGGATGGTTCCGGTCTTCCTTCACTTGCTGACCATGCATCCGGTGCTGTGCGAAAACCGAACGGCCAAATCCCAACATCCCACAAATCGCTGCTGCCAACACAAAAGCCATCGCTGCTAGCCGCCCGCGCTGCACGCACCACGTCTCATTCATTTTCATTTTTATCCATCCCCGAGAAGAGTGAACCAGGCCCCGACTGACTGAAATAAATGCCTCTATAATATCGATTTTCCTGATTTATGCCAGAACCAAAACAAATCGTCCGTCTTGGGGCGGTCCGAATGATCCGTTTTTCCCTGCCGATCCGCCCCCGGCCAGCCGCGATCTACGCGCAGCCTTCGGGCCCTACGCTCAACGCAAACTGCTACAGATCGCTACCTTCCCATGCCGCACCCCACCCCCTCCCTCTCGATACCCATATTATTTGCTTGACAATTACCGCCTAATGTCTCATTCTTTATCCAGGTCAAAGCACGTAAACTCTGACCGAACGGCGGCTTCCAGCCGTTATTTTTTTGCCTTGAGGGCGGTTGAGTGCGAAAGGGCCGAACTGCGAGGCTACATTGCAGGCCAAAAAGACGGCCCGTGGTCCCCTCTGCCAACCCCTTTAGAATCAGTGGTTAGAGGAATTCCCGTAAGTGTTGATTCTAAACCACTTGCTTTAAATTTAAGTCCCTTAAATACAACGTTTACAAGAAAACCGGGGGTGGTCCCGGTTATTGTTAAGTAGTCACTAGGGTCCATCTGGTCTGGCCGACGGCTCCTTGCTTCTTTACTTCCTTACGTCCTTGCTTCTTCTTGCAGTACACTCCTTCTTCATCGAGGAGCCATTTTGAACAAGCGCATCGCCACCGCCGACGCCAGCGGCAAAGGCTTTAGCCTGTGCGCTTTTCCAACACGCTACCTCGACCCTCGCCATGGATAAAAGGATCTCCAGCGCCGACGCCGCTATCGCCAGCCTGACCGACGGCGCTACCATCCTCATGGGCGGCTTCGGCCTCTGCGGCATTCCGGAAAATCTCATCGCTGCCGTCCGCCGCAAAGGCACGAAGGATCTCACCATCGTCAGCAACAACGCCGGTGTCGACGACTTCGGCATCGGCCTCCTCCTCCAGAATCGCCAGGTCAAGAAAATGATCTCGACCTACGTCGGCGAAAACAAGCTCTTCGAGAAGTTAGTCTTAGCAGGTGAGCTGCAAGTCGAGCTCAATCCGCAAGGCACTCTCGCCGAGCGCCTCCGCGCCGGCGGCGCAGGCATACCCGCGTTCTACACCCCCACCGGCTACGGCACCATGGTCGCCGAAGGCAAGGAGACTCGCGAATTCGACGGACGCCAGTACGTCCTCGAACGCGCGCTTCGCGGCAACTTCGCCTTCATCAAAGCCTGGAAAGGGGACCGCTGGGGCAATCTCATCTTTCGCAAGACGGCCCGCAACTTCAATCCCATGATGGCCACCGCCGCCGATTACGTAATCGCCGAAGTCGAAGAACTCGTCGATCTGGGGCATCTCCCGCCGGACCAAATCCACACGCCCGGCATCTTCGTCAACGCCATCTTGCAAGGGCCGAAATACGAAAAACGCATCGAGCGCCGCACAATCCGGAAGTTGTAGTGGCGGGTCTTTAGACCCGCGGTTTTGCGCTGTCTCATGCAGTGAGCTGTAAACTGTCGACCGTGAGCCTCTTATGCCGCTGACCGACGAACAAAAACGCGAACGCATCGCTCGCCGCATCGCGCTCGAATTGCACGACGGCTATTACGTCAATCTGGGCATTGGGATGCCGACGGCAATTGCGAACTACGTGCCCAAAGGGATGGATATCATTCTCCAATCCGAAAACGGTATGCTCGGCGTTGGGCCGTATCCGCTTGAATCCGAAATCGATCCCGACCTCATTAACGCGGGCAAAGAAACCGTCACGGAACTTCCCGGCACCGCGTATTTTTCTTCTGCCGATTCCTTCGGAATGATTCGCGGCGGTCACGTCGACCTCACGGTTCTCGGCGCGCTGCAAGTCGATGAAAAGGGAACTCTCGCCAATTGGGCCATTCCCGGCAAAATGCTGAAAGGCATGGGCGGCGCGATGGACCTCGTCGCCGGCGCCAAGCGCGTCTTCATCGCCATGGAGCACGCCACACGCGACAACAAGCCTAAAATTGTTAAAAAATGCACGCTTCCTCTCACCGGCGTCGAAGTCGTGGACCACATCGTCACCGAACTCGCTTTCATCGATGTCACTCCCGAAGGCCTCGTTCTCCGCGAGCTAGCGCCCGACGCAACCTTTGACCAAGTCCAATCTCTAACAGAACCCAAGCTACTTGTCCCCGCGAGCGGCCCCAAACCAATGCCGATCTGAGGGGCAGTTTGTCTCTGTGCCCTCTGCGAACTCGGCGTTCTCTGTGTAAATGTTTTTCCTAAGTCGAAGAACTGCTGAGGCTCCGCGTGGTCATAAAAGAATAGTGAAACGCGGAAAAGATGCTGAAAAAAGTTACGCCGTAAATGAGGAGATGGATGATTTTTCCCAGATGAAAATCCGGAAACGCCGCGGAAAACACAACGGTGAAGACCAAAATAATCTGAAATGTCGTGGTCAGCTTGCCAAAAATGCTGGGCGGAAATGGACGGTAACCGGAAATCAGCAAAATCACTACGGCCACGACAAGAATCAATATGTCCCGGCTGAAAACGATAATCGTCAGCCACCATGCTATCTTTTTCTTGAACGCCAGAATAATGAAGGAAGACGAAAGCAGCAGCTTATCCGCGATGGGATCGAGATACGCACCGAGAGAGGACTTCTGATTCAGGCTGCGCGCGAGCAACCCATCAATGCCATCCGAAAGCCCCGCCACGACCAGTACGAGCAGCGCCCATCGATAGCTCTCATAGGAAATAAGAATGAGAAAGAACGGCAGAAAGCCGAGTCGCAACAAAGTAATCTGATTGGGAACCGTCCAGATGCGGCCTTTCATTGGCATTGAGGATAACGCAGTTCAGCGGTCACTGGTCAGGTAAAGTACATCGTCGGAAGGGTGTCATGCGAATTGCGAGAGGTAGTCGGTAAGAGTGCGCCCGATTTTGCGAGCGAAAAGCTCGTTCATGGAAGGGATCGAGCCGGACGGCTCATCCAGAGAGACGCGCTCGACGCGATTCATCGGGAAGAAAATCGTGGGCAATCCAATGCGTTCGCCATCGGGCTCGTTAATCTGGCGGATAAAATGGTCGAAGGAATTCAAATCGATGCCACGCAGCGTGACGCCCGAAGGATTTATGTCCAGCAGCTCGCCCCACACTTTCTCTTTGGGCGAGTGCAAACTCACGAGGACGATGGAATGCGGATTCACGATGGGCGCCTTGTACTGACAGTAGAGTAACGCACTTCTTCCCGCCGCGGGATGGGATTGTGCGGATTCTCCAGGCAAAGGATCGCGATAGTGCATAATCATCAATACAAAACTGGCCACAATCGCCAGCCCCGCTAGCCAGCCCATCGCGTAGGCTTTCCGCCGTTCATTCGCCGTAGCCGGCTGCCGGTCGGCGAAGATCTTCCCTAACAAGAACCCCGCCGCCAAGCCGCCGCCATGCGCCCAATTGTCCATGGCCATGAAACCTGCAAAGCCCAAGGCAAATAGGATGACCAGCGAGGTGATCAGCCTCGAGCGCAACTCGCGCATCTGCGACCCGCCGCGTTTGGTGGTGATCGCCAGCATCAGGCCGATGAGCCCGAGCAACGCGCCGCTTGCCCCTAGGGAGTAATGGCCAGTGAATGCGCTCAGTACGTAGCCGAACGCGCCAGTAACAATGTACAGAAATAGGTAGCGCGCAGAGCCGTACACCTCTTCGATCGCGGGGCCAATCTGCATCAATACCATCATGTTGAATCCGATGTGGATCAGCCCGCCGTGGAGAAACTGGGCCGTTACCAGCCTCCACCACTCATGTTCGTAGAAAATTGCCGGGCCGAAGCTTGCGCCAAGACGATATTGAGGTTCGCCGCCTAGTCCCCACAAAATGGTGAGGCCCCCGCCCTTGCCGATGGCAGCAAAAGCAAGCCAACTGACGCCAAGCATCAAGAAGTTCGCGATCAAGAGCACCGTAGTTACCGGAGCAACGTGCTCGCCGAACACTCCGGAAAATTTCTTGCTAAGAGCCGCGAGAGAAAAGCGCATGTTCGTGCCGCAAACGTGACAACGCGTGGCGTTGATGCCCACGAGCGTTCCGCATGCCGGGCATAGTTTGGGCCGCGGCTGATTGCTCCCGCCGCCACCTCCTAATCCGATCAGTTCCCGCAACGTACTTTTCCAGCGCTCCAAACGACGCTGCCACTCATACGAAAGCGCCAATTCTCCTCCTTGCGAGCCACGCACCGCATTCCTATAATACAGAATTCGCGGCTTTTTACCGTGAACGAGGAGCCGGAGGCATCCACGTGGACAAATTCGAGGAGTTCGGCCGCCGCATTGACGAGGAGGTTTCGCGCTTGAAGAACATCAATAGTTTTGAGGATTTCGGAAAGCGTGTGGACGAGGAACTCAAACGCGTCAAGAATTTCGTCAAGGAAGACGTCGCGCCGGAAACGGAAAAGCGCACCGCGCAATTCTTGCGCGAAGTTTCCGAAAAAATTACCGAAGCGGCCGCGTGGATAGAAGCCCGCAACGCCGCGCGCGCCGCAAAAGATTCGCAGAAGCCGCCGTCGCAATCCTGATGCGAGCGAACTTGTGACCTATCCAAAGGCCAAGTTCCGCCAAACATTCTTTTTACAATTGCTGGGCTTCGCCTGCTTCTTCGCACTCGCCGGATGCGCCTCGCGCCACGTCACTGCCAACCCGCCTCCGTCGCAACCCGCTGCCGCGCCGCCGGAAACTATCGAATCCTCGAAACGCTCGACATCAGTTGAACCAACTCCAGGAGCGCCGGCTCTGGCGCGTTCACCAAAACGGGGCAAGTCTCCGGGCACTCCCGCGCCGGAAGGCTACATCGAAGAAGGAAATGCTTCCTGGTACGGAGTGCCTTTCAACGGGCGGCGCGCCTCGAACGGCGAAATCTACGACATGAATAAATTAACGGCGGCGCATCGCACGCTGCCGTTTGACACCATGGTGCGCGTGACCAATCTCAACAATGGCAAGTCGACTGTCGTGCGCATCACGGATCGCGGACCGTTTGTCGAGAACCGCATCATCGATCTTTCGCAAGCTGCGGCGCGTGAGATTGAATCCATTGGGCCTGGAGTCGTGCCCGTACGCGTCGAGGTGATTACGCCCGGCATCGATCCGACAGCCGGATTTTTTACGGTGCAAGTCGGCGCGTTTCGCGATCCCGCGAATGCGCAGCGGTTGCGCGACCGCTTGAATCTTTCCTATTCGCCGATTTTCATCCAACAGTACGATTCGCCTGACGGAACATATTACCGCGTGCGCGTCGGCAAAGTTTCCGGAGAAGATGCCGCGCGGCAATTTGGCGAGCAATTGCGCGACCGGGAGGGATTCACGCCATTCGTCGTGCGCCTGGATGAAAGCACACCCGCGGGAGGGAATTAATGAGCGCTGACTGCCTGTTCTGCAAAATTGCCGCGAAACAAATTCCTTCAAAAATCGTCTACGAAGATCCCGAGATTTTCGCCTTCGAGGACATCAGCCCGCAAGCGCCAACGCACATCCTGCTCTGCCCGCGAAAACACTTCGTTTCCCTGGACGACGCGACGCCCGACGATCAAACGTTGATCGGCAAACTGCATCTCGTCGCCGCGCAACTCGCCCGCGAACGCAACCTGCTGGCAGGTTACCGCACCGTATTCAACAACGGCACCGGCGCCGGCCAGTCCGTCTTCCATCTCCATCTGCACCTGCTAGGCGGCCGCCAATTCCGGTGGCCGCCCGGGTAGTCCCAGACGGGTTGAAAAATACGGATCCCCGCCGAAACAGACCAGAGCTATTCCTTAGAAAATCACTTCTAGGCGACTTGAGCTGAAGGCTCCAGGGTCACTTTGAAGCCGAGGCCTTCGAGCCGTTTGGTTAATCGCCTGCGCAGGCCCTCTGGGTTCAGCCGATCGAAGTAGTCTGCGCCGAGGTCGCTGTAGCAAGTTCCGTCTCGCAAGATGTAATAGGCAATGACCAGGAGCTTGTGGGCGACCGCGATGGTCGCGCGTTTCGATCCCCTTCGCACTGCCAGCCGACGATAGAGAGCCGACAAATAGTTGTTCTTCTTGGTCGAGACGGCCCAGGCTCCTTGGCATAGGCAGCGACGCAACCATAGGCTCCCTTTGCGGATCTTTGCGCTCTTGCGCTTGCCGGCGCTCTCGTGACTGCCCGGACAAAGTCCCGCCCAACTCGCCAGGTGCTGCGCATCGGGGAACTGTTTCATGCTCATCCCGATCTCCGCTAGCAACCCCCAGGCGGTCACGCGGTCCACTCCAGGAATGGTGCACAGCCGCGCGACCTCACTCTGGAAAGGGCCCAGGCGCTCTGCGACCTCCTGCTCGATCCGCTGCATCTTGGACTGCACAAAGTAGAGATGGTCCAGCAGTTCGCGCAGCATAAATCGATGATGTGCGGTGACGCGTCCTTGCAAAGCCTCTTGCAACTCGGGAATCTTGTTGCGCAGCAGCCCCCGCGACATCTCCGCCAAACGCTGGCTGTCCTGTTCGCCCTGGATGATCGCTTCCAGCATCGCCCGGCCCGAGGCTCCCAACGTGTCTGTGGCTACCGAAGCCAGCTTGATATTGGCATCTTCCAACACCTTCTGGATTCGGTTGGCGATGCGGTTAATCTCCTGTGCCAGGCTCGCCCGATACCGCGTCAGATCGCGTAGTTCCCGGATCGGAGTAGGCGGCACAAAACTAGCTCGCAACAACCCGTGTTGCAGCAGGTCCGCGATCCATTCGCTGTCTTTCTGATCCGTCTTCCGTCCGGGCACTGCTTTGATGTGCTGCGCATTCACCAACAGCACCTCAAACTGTCCTTCCAGAAGGTTCCACACCGGCTTCCAGTACACGCCCGTCGACTCCATCGCTACATGGGTTACTCCACAGGCGCGCAGCCAATCGCCCAACTCTAAGAGTTCTCGCGTAAACGTCCCGAACGCCCGCGTCTGTCGCCGTCGGCCAGAAGCCCACAGCACACACGCCGTTACACTCTTCTTGTGAACATCCAAACCGCAACAGACTTCATGTACAACTTCCATCGCCAAACTCCTTCCGCCGCCTAGCGGAGGACGTCAGCAAATTACCGAAATTCCTTAGCGTGCTCTCTGTCTTACGACAGAGGCAACAGTTCGTTGTGCCCATCGACGTCCAGGTCATATTCGTACTCGGGCTCTAATCGCGCCAGAATAGCTCGGCCTTCGTCCACTTGACGGTGCTCCAACATACCTCCATCTCGACCTTATTTTCATGGTTCGTTGTGGTTCGAAGAACCATGATTTATTCGTAACGCAAAGCGACGATAGGATCGACCCGAGAAGCGCGGCGTGCGGGAACGTAGCACGCTGCGAGAGCCACGAGCACTAAAAGTATCGCGACGGCCGCGAACGTGATCGGATCAGTCGCATGGATTCCGAATAGTTGATTCGCGAGAATTTTCGTGGAAACCAGAGCAATGGACACGCCGGTGACAAGTCCCACGACAACCAAGATCAGGCATTCCTTTGTTATCATCCACAGCACGTCATGGCGGTGCGCACCTAACGCAAGGCGAACGCCGATTTCATGCGTCCGGCGCGATACGCGGTACGCCATCGTGCCATAGACGCCGATACATGCCAGCAACAGCGCCAGGCCGCCGAATGTGCTGGAAAGTTCGGCCGCGCCTCGGTTCAGCCGCAGTGAATCGCTTACCTCTTCCTTCAACTCAGCCACTCGGGTGACAGGCAGGCTATTCGATACTTGCATGAGGGCCGGGCGAATCTCAGTCGCAATGGCACTCGGGATGCCACTGACTCGCACTTCAACGTCTCTTGCATATGCTGAATTGTGCGAAGATTCATCGGGTATCTGAAATGCGGCACAAAATTCCATGGCGGGGACGGGATCGCGCAGTGAGTAATACCGGGCGTCCGCGGCCACACCAACAATGGTCATGGCCTCTTGGTCATTGAACGGGGAACCAAGCGAAAATCGTCTTCCAATCGGGTTGGTGCCTGGAAAGTATTTCCGTGCCATCGTTTGGTTGATGACGGTGACAAGGGGAGTGCCTGGACCATCCTGAGGACCGATATCCCGGCCGAGAAGAATCGGAATGCCCTCAGTTTCGAAGTAGTGCGGCCCGACGAGTTCTTTGTGAACCATCATTTGGGCCGCCGGATTGTCCGGCAAGCCTTCGATCGAGAAGTTGCTGGTCCAGGAACTGCCACTGAACGGCTCGGAGTAATCCACTGTTGCAGAACGAACTCCTGGAATGGCCTCGATGCGGTCTATTAGGGCCTGATAAAGAGCAGGTGTCTGGGCGGGAGTGTATCCCGCAGCCTCCGGATCGATCCGGGCTATCAAGATGTGATCTTCGTCAAATCCGAGCTCTTGACTGGCGAGTTTTTGCAGCGTCCGCAGAAAGAGCCCTGCGCCAACCAGGAGCACAAGGCATGCAGCGATTTGAAAAGCAATGAGTGCGTTCGCGAAACCCAAGCCGAGCCGTGCGCGTCCGGAACCTTTGACCTGAGCAACTAAATCTGTACGGCTGGAGCGGAGTGCGGGAACGAGGCCAAACAATACTCCCGACAGCATGGAAACGCCGGCCGTGAAGAGAAGCACGCGCGCGTCGATCGAACTTTTGACAATCGAGGTGCTTCCCGTCACCACGGAAGCAAGGAGCGCAACGCCCCAACGCGCGGCGAGAATTCCAAGCGCGCCTCCAAGAGCGGCGAGGAGCATGCTCTCCGTCAGCAGCTGTCTGATGAGCCTGCCGCGGCTTGCGCCTACCGCGAGCCGAATCGAAATTTCTTTTTCGCGCGCCGAGGAACGCGAAAGAAGCAGATTGGCGACGTTTGCACAGGCGATCAGAAGCACGATTCCGACAATTCCCGCGAGAACTTGAAGGGCTTCTGAATAAGTGGCCCGCAAGTAGGAAATGCCTTGGGCGCCGGGGGCGAGTTCGATATAGGAATTCGCAATTTGTTGGGTCGTTTCCCTGTGGGCCTGCGTGGCAAGGATTTGCTTCAATTGGGAGTTGACGTCTGCCTGGGCTTGCCGAAGCGTAGCTCCGGGCTTGAGCCGAGCCATGATGTTCAGCCAATACATCTGGGGATCGTCGGCATACGAACCGGTGGACATCACCTGCGGTTGAAACGCCAGAGGGAGCCAAAGATCGGGCCGGTCGGACTTCACGCCGGAGAATGCGGAGGGGGCGACTCCGATGATTTTGAATGCGGTGTCATTGACTTCCAGTACTTTCCCTATGATGGAGACGTCGTTCTGAAACTTACGCGTCCAATACGAATAGTTCAAGACTACGACGGGCGTGGCACCCGGCCGGTCGTCGTCGGGCGAGAACAGACGCCCTGCAGCGGCATGCAGACCCAAGAATGAAAAGAAATTGCCGGAGACGAGCCTGCCGTACGCCAAGTCTTGCCGCTCCGATGTACCGGCAACGCGAACCTTCAGGTGGTTCCAGCTGCTCTGAAACGCGCAGAGTTCTTTGAAAGCTTCGCTGTGGCTGCGGAAGTAAGTGTAATTGTCGCTCGAAAAGCGTATCCAGTGGCCGGTTTGCGTGCCGGAGTTGGCGCCTCCTTCCGGAGAGTCGGAGAAGAGAACGAGTTCGTGTGGGCTCGCTATGGGAAGCGTTTTCAGTAGGATCGCGTCGATGAGGCTGAAAATCGCGGTGTTGGCTCCGATTCCCAGGGCGAGGGTGAGGACGGCCACGGATGTGAAACCGGGATTTTTGCGCAACATACGAAATCCGTAGCGGGCATCTTGCGTGAATGTTTCGAAGAAATTGCCGCGGCGGGATTCGCGGGTAAGTTGTTTGATGGATTCGAGGCCGCCGAAATCGAGGCGGGCGCGGCGGCGGGCTTCCTCGGGAGGCATGCCGACGGCAATGTAATCGGAGATCTGGCGTTCGAGGTGGAAGCGGAGTTCGGCGTCGAGTAGTTTTTCGTACTGTTCTCTGTGAAAAAGGCGAGTTAGCCAGTGCATTATCGCAATTCCTGTTCTGCTGTTCACCGCATCCTAGCTCTTCTGCATCCGTTATTCATAACGGAGGGCGACCATGGGATCGACGCGCGAGGCGCGGCGCGCGGGAATCCAGCAGGCGAGTAGAGCCACCGAGAGAAGCACGAGGGCCGTTGCGGCGTAGGTTACGGGATCGCTGCCAGTTACTCCGATCAAGAGACGGCTCATGGCTCGGGTGACGGCCCACGCGGAAAGAACTCCGGCGAGCACGCCAATGCTCACCAGCGCCAACCCTTGGCCAAGGGCGAGTTTCAAAATGTCCGCGCGCGCGGCGCCGAGGGCCATGCGAATGCCCATCTCTTGTGTTCGCTGGCTCATCGCGAAAGAAACGATGCCGTAGATGCCGATAACTGCGAGCACCAATCCCATGAAACCCAAGGCGGCAGCCAGTGTGGCGGCTAGGCGAAAGATAAAGAGGCCACCCAGCCCCTGCACGACCTGTTGCATCGTGCGGATGTCCACGACTGGCAGATCCCGGGACACGGCGCGGATCTGCTGTTGCACGTCGACGATGTAGGACTCGGGGGGAAGCGCGGATCGAATCTGCAAGGTCAGAAGAGAAGTGAAGTTCTGCGCGAGTGGAAGATAAAAATAGGGCTGCGGGTCGGGAGAAACGAAAAAGTACTGCCCATCATGCGCGACACCTACAACCTCAACCAGAGGACCGTCCGCGCCTTTCCAACGGAAGCGTTTACCGATGGGATCTTCGTGTGGCCAAAGCTTTTTGGCCATAGTTTCATTGACCATCGCTATCAGCGGGGCAGACTCAGTATCCGATTCGTCGAACGCGCGGCCACGCAGAAGCGGGATGCGCATGGTTGCAAAGTAACCAGAATCGACCGTGTTGAAAGAAATTTGCGGCGGCTGCTGCCCAGGAGCTAGTGGTTGGCTATCCACATAGATAGGGGCTGCGCCACCGGGAATGCCGAGGGGCACAGCGGAAGCGAGACTGACCGAACTGACTTCAGACAGAGAGCGGACCCGTTCTTCCAGAGCGCGATAGAGCGACTGCGCGCGCATATCGTCGTAACCAATCTGGTGCGGGTCCAGCATCACGTTCAGGACGTGATCCGGCTCGAAGCCGAGATACATCCGTTCGGCGTGCTGCAGACTTCGAACAAAGAGTCCTGCGACGACCAGCAAGAGCAGTGAACCAGCGACTTGAGCGACCACGAGGACGCTACGGAATTTTTGACGGCCGGCGCCGGCAGAATCACTTCGTCCGCTGGAGTGCAAGATTTCCTTCGCTCCCGCGCGGCCTGCACGAAGAGCAGGCCAGAGACCTACAAGAATGGCCGCAAGAATGACTGCGGCAAAGGTGTAGGAAAAGACGCGCCAATCCAACTGACAGTCCATTTTGTAAGCAAAATTCGTCGTGGTAGTGACGGAATGAAGTGCGGAGCCGCCTGCACTGACAGCCCATTCGCCGAAGAACATTCCCGCGATTCCTCCAAGCAAGGCGAGAAGGAGGGTCTCCGTAATCATCTGCCGAATGAGGCGCGTGCGTCCCGCGCCTAAAGCGGAGCGGATGGCCAGTTCGCGGCGGCGAGTCGTTGCTCGTGCCAGGAGTAAATTCGCGACGTTCATGCAAGCGAGCAGCAGGACAAGCGCGGCGAGCACGAGAAAAAGCCCGGCGATAACGGGTACAAAGCTGGAGACAAGAGGCGCGGGCCGCGCCAGCCGCTCTGGAATCACGTGAATGATGACATCGCTGTTGGTCGATGGATACTCGGCAGCCAGACGTTGGGCAATGACATTTGCCGAACTGTTTGCCCGCGACAGGGGCACACCGGCTTTAAGTCTGCCGAGAACGACCAGGCGGCGGTCGCGGCGATCCGTCCAGAAATTGCTGGTTTCCTTGCCCATGTCCATAGCGTTCAGAGTTAAAAAGCCGTCCATGTCAAAAGCAAAAAAGGTTCCGTGAAAATCCTTTGGGGCGACGCCAATAACGGTCGCCGGCTGGCCATTGACCAAAACTTGTTTCCCAACAACGGCGGGATCGCCGCCAAAGTTCTTTTGCCAGTAGGAGTTTCCAAGCACAGCGAGAAGAGGCGTCCCAGGCGCTTCGCCCTCGCCCGGCATGAAGAAGCGGCCGAGCGCGGGCGTCACGCCCAAAGCTGAAAAATAGTTACCCGCCACGCTGCTGTAAGCGAATTCCGTGGCCCGGCCGCTGCTGCTAAGGCCGGCGACGGATAAAGCGTACGCGAAAAGGTCTGAGAACGTGTCCGATTGCTTGCGGAAATCGAGAAGATCGGGATAGGAGAAATTGGAACCTTGGTGCTGCTGGGAAAAGGTCAAGACTACAATTTGGTTCGGCGCGCGAACGGGCAGAGGGCGGAGGAGCCAACCGTTCAACACGCTGAAGATGGCGGTATTGACGCCGATGCCGAGCGCCAGAGTGATGACGATGATCGCGGTCAGAGAAGGAGACTTCCTGAGCAGGCGGACGCCGTGACCCAGGTCCTGGAAAAAAGTTTCAGAGAAAATGCCGCGGCGGGATTCGCGGGTTTGTTGTTTGATGGATTCGAGGCCGCCAAAATCGAGGTGGGCGCGGCGGCGGGCTTCTTCGGTGGACATGCCTGTAGCGATGTAATCGGCGATTTGTTTTTCGAGATGGAAGCGGAGCTCAGAGTCGAGCTGTTTTTCGAATTGCTCTTTGCGCAAAATGCGGCTGACCCAATGCATGGAAGTACCTCCTATTCGGCAGTGCGCAAGATGAGAGCCACAGCGTCGGAGAGGCGCTCCCAATAAACGAGTTCGGTCTCGAGCTGACGGCGGCCCTTTCGGGTGAGCGTATAAAATTTTGCTTCGCGGCCGGTTTCGGATTCGCGCCAGTCGGCGGAGAGCCAGCCGCGGTCTTCCAAGCGGTGCAGAGCGGGATAGAGCGAACCCTGCGGGACTTGGAAGAAGTCCTTGGAGATTTGCTGGATGCGCTGGGAGATGGCGTAGCCGTGAATGGGACCGAGGGCGACGATCTTGAGGATCAGCATATCGAGAGTTCCCTTGAGGAACTCGGATTTTTCTTGCGCCATCGGGACACCTAGAAGATCTACTGTTAAGCCTAGAAGTTCTACCTATATGAAAAAAACGACCCGTTGTCAAGGGCTGAGATCAATGAACGAGCAAGCGGTGCGTCAAGCGCAGCATCGAGAAGCAGAACAGGAGCGGGGAATGCTAAGGTGCGACTATGTCTTTCAGCTTGGGCTTGACTTGAATGGCGGCGAGGCTGGAGGCGTCCCAGCCGCCGCCAAGCGCTTTGACCAGTAGAACACTGGTGACAAGACGCTGTCCTTGAATGACCGCGGCCTCCTGCTCGTTGATGAGCAAGTTTTGCTGTGCTGTGACTACATCCAGGTAGCTGACGAGGCCGCCTTTGTAGCGATCCTCGGAAAGGTCGAGAGTGCGGCGCGCGGCATCCACGGCGAGCTGCTGCGTATTGCGAGCCTGTTCGAGCACGATGAGTCCGGTGACGTCGTCCTGCACTTCCTGAAACGCGGCGAGGACGGACTGGCGATAATTGGCGACGGATACGTCGTAGCCGGATTTTGCAAACTCAAGCTGAGCGCGGCGGGCTCCGCCCGTGAAAATGCTTTCGGCCACGTTTGCACCCAGCGCCCAGAAGGTGCTTGAGACGTTGGCGAGTTTCAGGATATCCGCGGCTTGCCAGCCGCCATTTCCAAACAGATTCAGGGAAGGGTAGTACGCCGCCTTCGCTACGCCAATTTGTGCATTGGCCGCGGCCATCTGCCGCTCGGCCTCAGCGATGTCCGGGCGCCTCTCGAGCAAATCTGAAGGAAGGCCGAGATCAATCGGCGGCGGCTCGGGGTTCAGCTCTTTGGTCGGAATGCGAAAGTCTGGCGCAGGTTTTCCGACGAGCACGGCGATGGCATCTTCAAGCTGTTTTCGCTGTTGCAACAAAAGAGTGGCTTGCGTGCGCGTGGTTTGAAGCAAAGTTTCTTCCTGAGCCACGTCGAGACCGGAAGCGACGCCGCCTTTGTGGCGCGAATCGACGAGTTCCAATCCGCGGCGCAGGGTCTCGACGGTTCGGTTCAAAATTCCCAGCTCGCTCTCGAGTTGCCGAAGAGTGAAATAATCGCCCGCCAAATCCGCGGTAATGACCAGCCGGACGTTCTCGAGATCCGCAGCGCTCGCTTGGTACGAAGCCTCTGCCGCTTCAATGGTCCTGCGCCGTTGTCCAAACAGATCTACTTCGTATCCCGCTGTAAACGGCAAGGAAAACGCATTTTGGGTGACAGGCTGCAAAGGGCCGGTAGCGCCGCTGGGCGGCCGGTTGCCGGAGATTCGCTGGCGCTCGGCACTCGGCGAAACACCGAAGGTTGGAAAATTCGTTGCCACCTGAATGGCCGCCGCGGCGCGCGCTTGGTGATAATTTCCGATGGCCGCTTGCAGGGTCTGGTTCGCGGCAAGGGCGTCTTTCTCGAGGCTGTTCAGCTCGTCGTCGTGAAAAACGTCCCACCACTCGCCCTTGGGAACGGCGTCCTTTGGATCGCTCTGCCGCCAGGGCGCTTGCACATCCCACTTCGCGGTAGTCGGGGCGGTTGCGCGTACATACTTTGGGCCAACTGTGCAACCAGCCAGTAGGGAACCAAGGGCCGATGCAAAAACGCAAAGCAGCAGAGGCTTTTTCTCGTACATTACCGCCTGGCTCCGGGCGCTCCGTTCGTGACCGGAGCTTTCGATCGTGGCGAGGAGGCTGGAGCGCCGCCGGCATCCGGCTGCTCCGGGCGAGGAGCTTGCGCGACTTCCTTGACGCGCACGCTCTGCCCTTCGTCGATGGAATCGGGGGGATTGAGCACAATCCAGTCGTTGGGCTGCAAGCCTTGCAAAACTTCAAGAGTCGTTCCAAAGTCTCGACCAATCGTCAATTGGCGAAGATGAGTTTTGTGATTGTCGTCCACGACCACGGCGCGTAAGCCCTCCGCGCGAAACAAAAGCGCGTTCACCGGCACTTGCACACGGGAAGCCGCAACCTTCACCTGCAAATGAACCTGGGCGTAGCCGCCCGGGAAGATCTGGTCGTTCCTGTTGGGCACATCCACTTCGGTCAGTAATGTCCTTGTATTGGGATCGATGGCTTCCGCGGTGCGGACCACTTTTCCCTGGAAGTTCTGCCCCGGGTATTGCGTCAACTCGAGATAGGCGCCGAGCCCCGCGCGAACGGATGGGGAGTACATCTCCGGCACGCTGACGTAAGCGCGAATGGGATCCGTCTGCGCAAGGGTGAAAAGCTCCTGCTGCGCGCCCCCGTTTCCCGCGTTAATCAGCGTACCGATGTCAATATTGCGGCGCGTGATGACGCCGCTGAACGGGGCGTAGACGTGTTTGAAGGATTCCATTTCCTCGAGCCTGCGCACATTGGCTTCCGAGGACTTCACAGTAGCCGCTTTCGCTTCATAATCTCCGACAGCGTTATCGACTTCCTGCTTGGAAACTCCATCCGTCTTGATTAGGTCCTGATAGCGCGTCGAGGTAATTCTGGAAAGATTTGCGTTTGCTTGAGCGGTGTTCAGGTCGGCGCGAGCCTGAGAAAGCTGTTGATCGACTTCGGGCGTGTCGATGTCTGCCAGAAGTTCGCCCTTTGGCACTCGGCTTCCAATATCGTGGTACCACTTCTTCAGATAACCGTTCGTGCGGGCATAGATGGGCGATTCCACATAGGCTTGGAGCGTGCCTGGGAGCACGAGGTCTTCCTGAGCGGCTTCGGTAGTGGGATGAATGACCGACACGGTCGCAATGGCTCGCGCTTCTGTTTCTTCGGCCAAGGCATGGTATTGCGCGCGGCGCTGGAAAAGTGTGAATCCGCCCAGGATCACAAGGACGATCACGCCACCGATGAGGTACGCGAACAGCCGGCTGCCTTTCGCCGGCTGTTGCCCTCCCTGCTCAGGTTCCATCTGTGCTCCGCCTTCCTTCATTGTCCCGTACTCCGCCATTTCAGCAAATTCCTCTCGACTCAGGCCAGCGCGGGGGATGGCGCTTCACCCCGGCGCCTTTTCCGCTCACGCCGTCCATGAATCATGGAGAACACGCACGGCACAAAAAATAACGTCGCGAAAGTGGCGAAGATGAGGCCGCCAATCACCGCGCGGCCTAAGGGAGCGTTCTGTTCGCCGCCCTCTCCGAGACCGATGGCCATGGGGACCATGCCGATAATCATGGCGAGCGCGGTCATGAGCACGGGGCGCATGCGCACAAAGCCCGCCTGGAGAGCGGCTTCGCGCGCCGACTTTCCTTCGCTCAACTGTTCCCGCGCGAACGAAACCATCAGGATGCTATTCGCAGTGGCCACCCCCATGCACATGATCGCTCCGGTGAGCGAAGGCACGCTGAGAGTGGTGTGCGTCAACAGCAAAATCCAGCAAATGCCGGCGAGAGCGCCCGGCAACGCGGTGATGATGATGAAGGGATCCATCCACGATTGGAAATTCACGACGATCAATAAGTACGCCAGGATAATCGCGCCAACCAATCCAAGGCCCAAACCCCGGAACGAGGTCCGCATCGTTTGCACCTGGCCGCGCACTTCGATGTGGCTGCCTCTCGGCAGTTCGTTCTTGATGGCGCCGACAAGCTTCAGCACCTGATCGGAAACACTGCCCAGATCTCTGCCGTCTACCGCGGAGTAGACATTAATCATGCGTTGCACATTGTAGTGAGAAATCTCCGCCTGTCTCGCCGTGGTCGTAATGTTGACCAAATTGCCGAGAATTTGAGGCGGGGTGCCCGGCGCAGTACCCGTCACCGGCGTGTTTTCCAACGCTTGATAGCTGTCCACGCGATATTGAGGGGATTGCACGGCCACGTTGTATTCGACGCCATTTTGTGGATCCAGCCAGAAAGCCGGCGCTGTTTGGAAGCTGGAACTGAGAGAGACAAGAAGGTTTGTCGCAATGTCCTTGGCCTGCAAACCAACGTACTGCGCTCGCGTGCGATCGACATCCAAGTGCAGCGTGGGATCATCGAGGGCCTGTTGTACGTGGACGTCCACAGCTCCAGGGATATGCCGCATCTCATTCGCGAGCTTTTCCGCCACCACGTAGTTGCCGGCCTGGTTGGCTCCCGTTACCGCGACATCGATAGGAGCCGGCGTTCCGAAATTCAAGATCTGCGTCACGATGTCCGCGGGCTGGAAGAAGAACTGAACGCCGGGAAATTGTTGGGGCAGTTTTTCGCGGAGATCGTTGATGTAAGAGCTGGTAGGTTTCCCGCGCTCTTCTTTCAACTGCACCATGAGTTCGGCATCCGATGTGCCAAAGGTTCCGGAGTTGCTGTAGCTGAGATTGATGCCGCTGTAGGGGACGCCAAGATTGTCGAGAATCGTTTGCAACTCTTTAGGAGGAATGGTTTCGCGAATGGCGGAGTCAACCTCATCGGCAAGTCGGGCGGTTTCCTCGATACGAAGACCCGTGCGGGCGCGGAAGTGTAAACGAATCTGTCCGGCGTCGACGGTGGGAAAAAAATCCCGGCCGAGAACCCCGAGGAGGCCCATGGAGAGTACGCAGAATCCCAGAAAGCAGGCGCCAAACAATCCAGGGCGGTCCAAGGTTGACGCCAGACCGCTACGATAGCCTTCGCGGAATTTCTCAAAGTTGCGCTCGAATCCCTGCTGGTAGCGGCGGAGGAAGCCCTGTTTTTCACCGGCATGTTCCTCCGCGTTGTACTCGTCCTCGCTGCTCAGGAGATACATGGCCATCGTGGGGACAATCGTTCTGGACCATCCGTAGGAAGCCAGCATTGCAAAGATGACCGCTTCCGCCAGGGGGACAAACAAGTATCTGGCCACTCCCGAGAGGAAGAACATCGGCAGGAAAACGATGCAAATGCAAAGAGTGGAAACGAACGCCGGAACGGCAATTTGCTGCGCACCATCCAAAATCGCTTGTACCGTCTCCTTACCCATGGCGAGGTTGCGATTGATGTTTTCAATCTCCACGGTAGCGTCGTCCACCAGGATGCCGACGGCAAGCGCCAGGCCGCCTAGAGTCATGATATTGATGGTTTCCCCGAGGGCGCTAAGCATGAGAATGCTCACGAGGATCGACAAGGGTATGGAAGTGGCAATGATCAGCGTGCTCTTCCAATTTCCGAGGAAGAGCAAAATCATCACCGCGGTCAGGCAGGCCGCGATCAGGGCTTCCCTCAATACGCCTTGGATCGATGCGCGCACGAAGACGGATTGGTCGAAAAACGTTGTGAGGTGGAGGCTTTCCGGCAAAGAGGAGGCGTAGTTCTGCAATACCTGCTTTACGCGGTCGACGATATCGAGGGTCGAAGCGCTGCCGGTTTTGTACACGCTCATCAGGACGCCACGCTGCCCGTTCGCGCGAACGATGTTGGTTTGCGGGCTGAATCCATCCCGAATGTGAGCGACGTCTTTCATGTAAATGGTCGCGCCGCCGACGGACTTAACGGGCAGGTCGTTCAGTCCTTGTACCGTCAGGGGGCTTCCGTTCATCTCGACGGTGTATTCGAGCGTGCCGAGCTTGACGGTTCCAGTTGGAAGAATCAGGTTTTGCGCATTGATGGCGTTTACGATGTCTACCGGTGAGAGCCCCTTGGATTGCAGGGCGGCGGAATCGATATCCACGGAAATCTCGCGTTGCTTTCCGCCGTAGGGATAGGGAAGAGCCGCGCCTTGAACCGTGGCAAGCTGCGTGCGAATGAAATTGTTCCCGAAATCGAATAGCTGCTGCTCGCTCAAACTATCGCTGGTCAGCCCAATCTGAATAACAGGGACCGTGGATGCGGAAAAAATGGCCACGAGCGGAGGAGTCGTACCGGGCGGCAGGCTTTTCAAAATGGTCTGCACCGTGGCTGTTGTTTGAGCCAGGGCGACTTGAACATTGGCGTTTTGCTGGAAGAAAATTTTGACGACGGAAATGCCGTTGATAGATTCCGATTCGATGTGCTCGACGTCGTTCACCAACGTGGTGACGGCGCGCTCCGAGTTGGAGGTGATGCGTTCCTCCATCTCTTGTGGTTCGAGCCCGTCGTATTTCCACACCAAGCTGATCACCGGAATGTTGATATCCGGGAAGATGTCCGTCGGCGTGCGCATAAGCACCACCGGCGTTAGCAGGATGATGACCAGAGCGAGAACCACAAAGGTATATGGCCTCGCGAGTGCTAATCGGACAATCCACATAAAATTTCGACGGTTCCTCTAGAAGGCCACTGGCCCAATTTCACAGCATGAAGCGGCGCTTCCGTCAAACTGCTCTAGTCTTAGATTCCGGAAGCCGATTGTTTGGGTACGCCCCCGCGCCCGGACATGATAAGTCGCCAGTCTAAACGGTTCGACGTCAAGATGCCCCCAATCGCTCGTTTTATTGGCGGGCCCGTGGCTCGTTCACTGCGCCAGACCGGAGCTGGCTCGTTGCCAAACCTTTATGATTCAAACTGTTAGCCTGGTGTCCAAGCCGTGGCTCTCATCTTACCCCTTTTTGGATGTCTCCGTTTTAGCGCTAGTCACACGGCATCGCTCGCCAAATTGGACTGGGGCTTCCGCGTGTCATGAAACGAATTGATGCAAAGCATGAATGAGTTATCTGCGTGCCGTCCCTCGTCAACAGAGCGATCCGGACTTTCTCCACGCTGAGCAGATTCCCACGCGGAGCGGAACGATTGCATTTATGGCGGATGATAAGGCGCCGCTTGCGAGGACCAAACCGTTCGGCCGGAAAGCTACTTGTGGGTCATTACGAAGACGCCGTCCCAATTTGTGGGTGGTTCAGCGGCGATATATTCCTGGCAGCGCTCAGCATAAACGCGGGCGGGACCATCCTTCGGCCACTTCTCGAGGAGTTCTTGGAACGCGCTTTGGGCGGTTTTCCACTGACGAGTGCGGTAGAGCTCGCGCCCGCGAGCGAACAGTTCCACTTGTTGGCGCACGGCTTCCGCCGAGCCGTCAGCGTTGAAATCCGCTTGGCGTCCCATCAACTGGTAAATCGTGACCGGTTGTAGCTTTCCTTTCACGCGCATCAAATCCAGCTCGCGGAAGACGAAGCCATCGTTTTTCGCGGCTTGATACGTGGTTTCGTTTGCGATGATGTGCGTGCCGTAATCTTTGTTCAGGCCCTCGAGCCGCGAAGAGAGATTTACGGCGTCGCCGAGCGCGGTGTAGCCATACCGCAGCGAGGAACCCATATTGCCCACACTGGCCACCCCGGTGTTCAACCCGATGCCGATTTCGAGACTGGGTTTCCCCTGCGCCTCCCACAGTTTTTGCAATTCTCGCACACGCTTCATCATTTCGAGGGCGGCGTTGCACGCACGCGCTGCGTGCCCTTCTTCCTCGAAGGGTGCGCCCCAGAAGGCCATCACCGCGTCGCCGATGTACTTGTCGAGCGTGCCGTGGTGATTGAAGACGATGCGCGTCATGTCCGAAAGATATTGATTCAAGAAGAGAGCGAGCTCCTGCGCGTCGAGCTTTTCTGAGATGCTCGTAAAGCCGCGAATATCGCTGAACATCACCGTGATGTCGGTTTTCTTGGGGTCGACGAGGCGTGGATTGACGAGCAACCGGCGAATGACTTCCGGACTGAGGTACTGTCCGAACGCGGTGCGCACCTTGCGTTTTTCTTTTTCCTCGACGAGCGCGCGGTAAAGCGAAACGAGCAGCACGTTGCCTGTGAGCGTCATCGCCGGAACAGTAAAGTTCAGCCACCAGCCGTGCAGAAACGCGCCGTAATCGACGGCCACAAGCGGAATCAGCATTCCTGCGCCGAACCACATCCAGCGCGGCTGGACCAGCGCCATCCAAATGCCCAACGGAATGCCCAGAAACAGAATCGCCAAGAAATCCCAGAGCGCTTGTGTGGCGCCGCGCACCAGGAAACCGTGATTGAGCATGTTGTCGATCACGTTGGCGTGCACTTCCACGCCGGGGTAGTTGATTCCGCCATATGGCGTTGTCCGCAGGTCGCCGATTCCGGTTGCTGAGGCTCCGACGAGGACGATTTTGCCTCTGAAAAATTCCGGCGGAACTTTTTCGTTCACCACGTCGGCTATCGAACGGTAAGGATAGCTGTCTCTCGGGCCGCGATAATTAATCTGCATGTGGCCCGTGTAGTCCGGTTCAATTTTCAACTTATCGCCAAAGTTTATGCTAACAACTCCGATTTGATTGAAATTCACTGACAACTGATTGGTCGGTACGCCGAGATAAAGTCTTACCGCCTGTACTTCCAGCGAGCCAAACATCTGCCAATCATTGATATCTTTCGACCGCCCAAATGGAAGTACCAGCATGGTCCGTCGCAAAACGCCGTCCGGATCAGAGGCAATGTTGAAAAATCCTATAGATGTTTTTTCTGGATTGTCCGGATTTGCCAGGATTGGGATGTTCGCAACCGTTGCGGAAAATAAGTCTCCTTCTTGGTCGTATTTCCGCACCAGTTCCGCAAAGTCCTGTTTTCCGGACCTGGGATCCAAAGCAGTCCTCGTAAGCGAATACCAGTCGATCAAATCGGCATACTGATCGAGAGTCGCATTGTCGATGCCCGTCAGCTCCTCTTTCTTCAGGAAGAAGCTGCCGAGGACCACGGGCCCAAAGCGGTCTATCGCCTTGCCAAATTGCACGTCAACATTGTTTTCTGTGACGAGCTGTTGCAACCAAGTCTCATATTTGGGGTCGACCGGGTCTCCGTTTTTCTTCCTCGTCTCGAGATCCACCCAGATTTTCCGCAGCATCGCGACGGTCTGGTCGGGTTTGTCAAAAGTGATGTCAAAGGCAACCACTTTTGCACCGTCTTGCCGCAGGACGTCCAGCATCTTGGCGAAATGTGTTCTGGAGAAAGGCCATTTTCCAAGAACTTCCTGAGAGTGCTGGTCGATATCCACGATGACGATGCGGGGATCGGCAGGAGTCGCGTCCGCAGGACGGTAGCGAAACCTTGTATCTAAAGAGTCGTATTCAAGACGCTGCAGAAAAACGAAAATCGGCGTTGATCTCTCGCCAAGGAAGGTGACGTAATAAATGCCAAGGGCGAGAAACGTAATGACCAAGCTGATGACGAACGAGACGCGATGTCGCCACCATGACTGGAGAAGTTCGTAGAGGCCGAAGCCGCCCCGCCTCTGCCACCATGCGCCTGACGGAGCTGCCATTGCGGTACGCGTGTTACTCGCGGTAGACGAAGTTCATGCGCACGCCGCAGACTTCGATGAGGTCGCCGTCGTTCAGGCGCGAGGGTCCGGTGATGGGCTTGCCGTTTACCAGTGGCATTTTGTCGCCGGGGCCGATGTAGTAGCCGTCATCGCGCTGGTTGATTTGCGCGGCCATCGGGGGCTTAAACCAGCCTTTTACCTTTACCGTTGCCATCCCTGATTTGCCGATGACCGTCAACTTGTTCGTGAGCATGTATTCTTTCTGATCGGTTCGCCCGCCAATGACAATGAGCGTGGGAACTTTCAGCCGGCCAGACGCAAACTGCACGCGTTCGCCGGTGGCTGCCGCTTGCTGAAGCATGCTCCGGCGCTCTTTGGTGTCGAGCACCATCGTTTCGTTGATGCGCGGAGCGCTGGCCTTGCGCCCAGTATCCCACGGCACGGGAGCGTCGCCGGAAGCGTCGACCTTGATATGATGTTTGCCGATCCAGATCGAATCGCCATCATGGAGCGTGGCGCGTTCAATGCGCAGATCGTTTACAAACGTGCCATTGAGGCTATCGAGATCTTCGACGACGAGCCGCTGGCCCTCAAAATACACGCGCGCGTGATAATTCGAGACCGCCAGGTTGTCGACCGGCAAGTCGTTGTCCGGGGACCGTCCGATGCTCACCGGACGGCTTCCCACCGGCACTTCCTTGACCGTCTTTTCTTCAAACATCAGGCTGAGCTTCGCCATCTCAACGTCCTCCTGTGGCGCCGTTTCCGGCCGCTTTTCTCCGCGCCCCCCGGCGCAGCCATGAAAACCAACCTTTGGATTCCGAGCCAACGCGCACGACGATCACGGTAATGTTGTCCACGCCGCCGCGCTCGTTGGCCAAATCGATCAGCTTTTCCGCGGCCTTGGTTGGATCCGTTTCCGCCTGCAAAGTACCCGCTATTTCCGGCTCCGTGACCATGCGTGTCAGGCCGTCGCAACAAAGCATCAATATGTCCCGCGCAAATAAAATGTGCTCGTCTGTGTCGACCTCGACGTCCGGCAAGGCCCCCAGCGCGCGGAGCAGGACGCTTTGCATTTCGCTTTCTTCCGCTTCTGCCGCCGTCAAAATGCCGCGCCGTACCTGCTCGGCCACCAGCGAATGATCGCTGGTCAATTGCTGCAAAGTGCCGCTCCGCAGAAGATAGGCCCGCGAATCGCCCACGTGCGCGATGCTTAATTTCGAACCGTCAAGCCAGGCAGCCGTAAGCGTTGCTCCCATACCGTGCTGCTCGGGATGCGCCTCTGCCGAGTCGAAAATCTTTTTGTTGGCCAGGTGTACGGCGTTCGTTAGCCGCTTGGTTTTCTCGCTCCAGGTTGGCTCCGAGACAACCATTTGAGTGGCCGCCGCGTCCGCCGGTCCATCCATGCAATACTTAACAATCGTTTCAACAGCCATTGCGCTGGCTACTTCTCCGTGCGCCTCTCCGCCCATCCCGTCGGATAGCACAAAGAGGTTCAGCGGCTCGACGATGCGGAAGCAATCTTCGTTGTTCGTGCGCACCCGACCGAGATCGGTTACGCCGCCGCTCACAGTCCGCACAAATTCTCCCCGTACTGCTGGCAGTATGAACCCCTGTCCACACCCGTACCCGGCAACCCTGTTCCCACGCTAACAGACCCTTTCCGGCCGCGAAAGACTCTGACGCCTACTGATTACTTGTTTTTACGCGTCATTCGCCGCCGCGCCCTTCCCGAGGGTACAACCAAATTGCTCAATTTGTGGCTCTGTTTCTCGCTGGCTCTAACTCCATCCCGTGCCTCGCGGGTCAGGTCCGCTTCCGCTATAATCTGCCCGCGCCGCAATATCCTTTCGCTTGCGGCGCCTGAACGCCATTCAGCATGTCTAAAGCCAAAGCACCACGGCGCAGAAGAGCGGCGACATCGCGGCGCACAGCATTGTCCGCGGCGCAGGCTGGGCGGGAACTCGAAGAACTGAACAGTATCGGCATCGCGCTCTCTGGCACTCATGACGTGGATCGCCTGCTGGCGCTCATCCTGCTGAAAGCCCGGGAAATTACCGGCGCCGACGCAGGTTCACTTTATTTAGCGGAGCCAGCCGCCGGCGGTTGGGATGGTTCGGGGCAAGACGTGGCAAACGGGGCGGAAGCGCCGCGGCGACTGCGATTCCGCCTTACGCAGAACGACAGCGCGCCGTTTCCTTACGCCGAACACACACTTCCGATTACGGAATCCTCGATGGCCGGATACTGCGCGCTGCGCGGCGAAATCGTCGAACTTGCCGACGCCTATCGCATTCCCAAATCGCGGCCCTTTCGTTTCAATTCCTCCTTTGACGAACAAGCGGGATATCGCACTCGCTCTCTCCTTACGCTGCCGATGAAAAATGGCAAAGGTGAAGTTCTCGGCGTGCTTCAGCTCATCAACTGCAAGCGTCATCCAAAGGCACGGCTCACCGATGCAAGCGCCGTTCATCGCCATGTTCGTCCCTTTCCCGAGCGTGCCGTGCGGCTCGGGTTGTCGCTGGCCTCGCAAGCGGCGGTGGCGTATGAGAATTCTCAGCTTTATCGCGACATCGAGAATCTTTTTGACGGATTTGTGAATGCTTCGGTGAAAGCCATCGAGCAGCGCGACCCCACCACCTCGGGCCACTCACAGCGCGTCTGTCAAATGACTCTAGCCCTGGCGGAAGCCGTGGATCGCGAGGAGCAAGGGCCATACGCGGATTTGCGTTTTTCGCGCGAGCAGATGAAGGAATTGCGCTACGCCGCATTGCTTCATGATTTCGGGAAGGTGGGCGTACGCGAGGAAGTTCTCGTCAAGGCCAAGAAACTCTACCCGCTCCAGTTTTCCAGGCTGCTGGAGCGGTTCGATTATATCCGGCGCGATATTGAGGCGCGCGTCGCCGAGCAAAAGGTCGAACTCCTGCTGGGCCATTCTCGCAAGGATGCGGATACGCGCGCGCGCTTGAAGCTGCTGGACGGCGAGGCCGGCAGGCTCATCGCCGAATTGGACCGCTATGTCGATTTCATCGTACGCGCCAACGAACCTACAATTCTTCCATCCAGTGAGTTCGACTTGCTCACGGAAATCTCGCAGAAGACTTACCGGGATCCTCGCGGCTCCGAGCGCCCGTTTCTCACCTCGGAAGAAGTCCGATACCTCTCGATCCCGCGTGGCAGCCTCGATTCGAACGAGCGCCGCCAAATCGAATCGCACGTGACCCACAGTTTTAACTTTCTGGCGCAAATCCCCTGGACACCCGAGTATCGCGGCATCCCGGAAATTGCCCGCGCCCACCATGAAAAACTCAACGGCCGCGGCTATCCGAATGGTTTGACGGGCGCCGAAATTCCCGTACAAGCCAAGATGATGACCATCTGCGACATCTTCGACGCGCTCTCCGCCTCCGACCGTCCCTACAAACGCGCCGTTCCCACGGACCGCGCGCTCGAAATACTCAAGCTGTGCGTTCGCGATGATGAGATCGATCCCAGCTTGTTCCAGCTTTTCCTTGACGCCCAGGTTTACCGGCTCGTCTCGAAACCGACGTAGGCGCGTCGCAAAATGACGCTCCCGATTATCTGTTGAATTGCTCGCGTGTTCTGGTCCCTCGAGATGCGATGTATCCGCGCTCAATCCTCACTTCTTAATACGCACTCCGGCTTCCGCAGCGCACCGCCCCTCGACTACAATCTCTTCATGCTTTTTCGGCCGCTGCCTTTTCGCTTCGTTCTGCGATGCATTTGTTTGGCAATGGGGCAGCTTCTCCTATTTTTCCCAGCCTTCGCACAAAAATCGCCACGTTCTTCGGCAGGACGCATTCTGCTGCTTCCGCGGACGATTGTTTCCGGTGATCGCGCAACTCTAGCGGTGCTGGACGTAAACGGCCGGCTGACTCCCGGCGCCACAATTATTTTTTCGAATGGCGACCGCTTGACCACGGACGACACGGGGCGCGCGCTATTCGTCGCGCCGCTCAATCCCGGCGTTATTTATGGCTCCATCGCCGGCCAGCCAGGACGCGTTCCAGTAGCCATTTTGTCCCCGACTGAATCTACGGCGACGGCAATGGCGGTTGCCTCGATCCCCGAAATTGCTTCACTCACCGACCGTTTCGAGATCAACGGAACCGGTTTTTGCGGCGATGCGGATGCCAACCACATCACCGTCTCGGGCGAAGCGGCCTTCGTGCTTGCCTCCTCGCCGACTTCGCTGGTGGTACTGCCTCCGGCGGATTCGCAGCCTGGCCGCGCTTCTGTCGATCTTTCTTGCGGAAAAAGGAATGGACCGCCTCTCGAAGTCGTCTTCGTCGCGCTCGAATTGGAAGCCGATTCTTCGCCCCTAGCTCCGGGCGTCCATCGCCAGCTCACTGTCCGTGTGCGCGGCACCACGGCCAAAGTCAGATTGGAAGCAAGAAATTTGGCTCCGGACATTGCTGAGCTGACGGGCGGAAATCCTGCTCGAGTATCCAGCTCAGGCGGTGCGGAGAACCTGGCCCGCTTCGAAGTCGTCGGCCGCAAACGCGGCAGTTTCTTGATTTCCATCCATCTGCTGAGTACGATCACGCGTCGGCGATAACTGACGGGACGAGGCAATCGCTCGAATCTTCACAGCTTTTCTAAAATCAATGTACAAATGTTACGCGCTGGTCTTGGCGCTCGATTCCGCCGGAAGCGCAAGTGTGCCCTGGCTGTCTTCGATGGACGCTTCTGCCTCGCCCGTTCCGATCAGGGAATCCAGCGAGTTCTGCGTTTTTTCAAGCCGCTTGTCCGCTTCACCATAACTTTGCTGCGCGTTCTTCAGATGGGTGCCGAGCTTTTCGAACACATCGGTGAAGGTCTGCATCTGCTTGTGTATTCCTGAGAGGCCCGCGGAAATGCGCTTGGCATTTTCCTCGATCTGCATTCCCCGCAAGCCCAGGTGAATCACGCAGAGGTGTGCGTAGAGAGTGTTCGGCGATACCGCGATAATATTCCGGCCCCGGCAATAGGAGTCCAGCGGCTCGCCCTTGCTGTCCTGCGTCATTAGCATTTCGTAGTAGACGCTTTCCGAGGGCACAAACATCAGCGCGAGGTCCAGCGTGTCCTCGTTTGGGACGATATATTTTCTAGCGATCGAATCGGCATGGCCCTTCACGGCCGTCGCAAACGCCCGCTTCGCCTCCTCGCCTTCCGTGCTGATCCTTCGGAAGGCATCCAAAGGAAACTTTGAGTCGATGGCTAAGAGTTTCTTGTCGCGCAGAAAAATCACAGCGTCAGCCGCTTCGCCGCTTGAGAAACGATATTGCGTGGCATATTGCGCGGAGGGAAGGGAATCCTCGAGCAAACGTTCAAGAGTTACTTCGCCAAGCAGCCCGCGGGTCTTCGCTCCGCCAAGGATTCCCTCAAGCGATTTTGTTGCCGCGGATATTCCCCGCCCCAACTCCTGAAATTCACCCAGTTGCTTCTGAATGTGGCCTATCTGCTCTCGCGTATTTTTCAGCTCGTTAGCGATCGCCGTTTGCCCCTGTGTGGCAATCTGCGCGGAACTGGAAACTCCATCCTGCAGCGCCTTGGTCACGCTCTCCAGGCGCTGAGAAACGCCCTGTCCAATGCTGGCGATCTGTCCAGTGCTCTGCGCTTGGGCCGTCCCGATAGTCTGCAAATCCCGGCGCAGCTCATTCATCTGGCCTTCAAGGAGCGCGCTTCTTTTCTGTTCCTGCGAAGTCTGCAGCACAAGCCACAGCACCAGGCCTGCCATCACGATCACTACCCCGATGAGCACCGCGTTCATTCTTTCTCCAGTACATATACGGGAAACGGTCTCTTTACTTTACTCGGAGTTGTGTTCGGCGGAAAGGTCCTGCCAAAACAAAAGGGCCTCGCTTTCGCGAAGCCCCATGAAACTTAATTCGTAGATTCTCTGAGTTCTCGCCGGCGCGCTCAACTTTCCTACCACGTCACTTTCAATGCAAACTGAAACTGCCGCGCATCGTACGCCGCCGACGGCTGACCCGCGCTGCAGGTCGAACCTGCGGAAGGATCGCAAAGTTGGTTCACCGCCGTGATATTGGTCCTGTTGAAGAGGTTGAATGCGTCAGCGATCAGATCCAGCTTCAACCGTTCACCCATGGGTATGCGCTTGGCTACGCGCATGTCCCACGTGAACCATCCCGGCATATTAAACGCATTCCGGCCCAGATTGCCCACGCACCCTGCGCCGGCGCTCGTGAATCCAGGTACGGTGAATGGCGCGCCGCTGTTCGTCAAACAAACGCTGGCTGGAACGAATGTCGTTCCCGGAATGTAGGGCGATGTTGTTCCGCTGGTTCCTCCGGTTGCCACCGAAGGGCGCGCCTGCGAAGCTCCCAGGTCCAGTCTCGTGTCTTCACCAGTGATGACGTCGAACGGCCGGCCGGATGAAACCTCGACGATGGGCGAAACCGTAATGTCCCCTCCGAGGTTTCGGAAAAAACTGTGGCCTTGGGCCGCAGCGGGAGTCTGGAACACGGCGCTCGTCACCCAGCGGTGACGCTGGTCATTGTCGGAATTCGAGCGCTCGAGTTGTGGGAAGCGGCTGTCCTGCGGCTCGAGCGTGGATTGCAAGTCCGTACTGTCATCAATCGAATGCGACCACGTATAACTCGACAAGATCTCGAAACCCTTCGAGAATCGCTTCGACAAGTTCACCGTCAGCGCGTTATACCAGGAATTGCCGTTCGAGGCTTGCGCGTCCACGCTGTTGAATGGCACCGGGACTCCAAGTCCCTGCGGGTAGCCGGCCAGCGCCGCCAGCCCTACTTGTGCGCCGTAACCCACGTTGAGCGGCTGACCAGGCGCAACCAGTCCGGCAAACGAGGGGTTTGGGCCTGACTTGCGGAAGAAATTAAAGAATGCTGGAGTGCTCACATACTGGCCATTGAGGTTCGCGATAGGCGCGGGGCACCCGTTGAGCACGCCTAGGACGGCTGGGGCAATCACGGTGACTCCGCAAGTACCCGGAGTGGCGGCTATGTTTGAGGAAGGCGCAACAACTGTCAACGGATTGCTGACCGAGATACCGGACGCCGCCGCGTTGAAAGCGTTTTGATCCAGCAGTTGCGGATCTGTTGAATTGATGTCTATCGGCCTGTAAAGATGCAGTCCGCGGGTCCACTGATAACCCGCGCTGATCTTCCATGACCCGGGCAGCTCGCGCTCGATAGTAAGATTCGCTTGCTGCGCATAAGCGTAGGTGAAATTTCTCGTCACCGGTAAAGTGAACGGCAGAATCGATAGCGGGAAACCGCTTTGCAGGTACGCCTGGTTGGCGAACAGCGATCCTTGAGCAAAGGGATCAAAACGCTGTTGCTGGGGCAAGTAACCCAGCGTGAGAGAAGTGGGAAACGCAGCGTAAATCGAGTTGGCATTCAGCGCTCCCTGGAAAATGGACGAACCGTTCAGATTTGCAGGGCTGTCCAGGTTTGACCCGCAGAATCCCGGCGGCGTTGGCGAGCCTTGTGGCAGCGGCAGCAAGCCGCAGGCGGAAGCCGTCCCACCTGCCGAAAGCAATTGCACGGATCGTCCCCCATCGGCAGTCGTCGAGTCGAACGCGATGGCCAGCAGCGGGTGATCATAGAAGAGCCCGTAACCTCCGCGGATCACCATCTTGCCGCTGCCGGTAGGATCCCAAGCGATTCCAAAACGCGGCGCTATATTCTTATAATCGCGGGGCACCCCCTCCTGCACGCCCAAGGCTTGTTCGGCTGCCGCGTTCACTGCCGTCGCTGGGGAAAACAGAGGAGTGATCTCCAGGTCGTACCGCAAGCCATAATTGAGCGTCAGCTTGCGGTTTACCTTCCAACTGTCCTGCGCGAAGTATCCCATCGGAATATTGTCGAACGGTGAGCTCGAGTTTCCGATTCCCTGAATGTAAGAGGTAGGGATTCCCAAGCCATACGCTTGCAGCCCGGTCGCACCCGGCAGGGAAGCGGGGAAGCCGAACGAGGAGGCCGAAATGCCTCCAAAGTTGACGTCGCCTCCGAAGTCCAGTTCAAAGATCTGCGGTTTGCCCGAGCGCACCTGGATGAGGTTGAAGTCCCCGCCCATTTTGAACGTGTGGTTGCCGCGGATCAGCGTGACGTTGTCCGACCACTCGAACCGCCGTTCGATGCGATCCACTGTCGAGTACGGTTCGCGCCCAAAATACGCGTAGCCCGGAATATTCACGCCGATGTCCGAACCTCCGGGAAGGTCCGAATAGCCGAAATGCAATCCGCGGCGAGCGCCTTGGAAGCGGAATTCGTTGAAAGCTGTATCGCTCAGGATCGTGTCATGTTGGAAGGTAGCCGAAAGATCCCGGTATTGATTCACTCCGGCGCGAGTTCCCGCGTTTTGGCCAAACACCTGGTTCTGCGAAGTGGATTCGATGCCGGTGACCAGGGAAGGCGAGACGCCGACGCGTAAGAAAGAAGTATTGCGGTTGTTCCAGCGCTGGTCCAGCCGCGCCGACCACAGACTGGTTTTTTCCGTTGCTGGAAAATTGCCTCGAAGGCTGCTCAGGCTCGCATAGGATGCGGGAAGTTGCACCACACCATAGGAATAGCTTGCGCCGGGCGCAACAGGAATCGGGGAACACGTTACCGTGCCGATCGTAGCCCCAACCGGGCAGGTTACTGGAAGCGGGAATTGTGCGCCGGGTCCTGGATTCACTAATCCGCCTGTAAGCGAAGGCGCGACGAGGCCGTAATCCAGCTTGTTCAGCGCAACGCTCGAGGCCGACCCCATGAAGGCGGCGTACTCCCCAGCTAGTGTCGCCTGACCTGCCATTTCGAGCGCTTGCACCGCGCTGGCTTGCGAAGGCGTCAACTGCACGGTCAAGCCAGGTCCCAGCGGCACGGGAACCATGCCGAATGGGCCGGTTCCAGGCGATGACGCTCCTATGCTCGAGAAATCCGTCTCTTCACGCTGCGTGTATTCGTACGACAGAAAGTAAAACGTCTTGTCCTTTTTCAGCGCGCCGCCGAGCGTGAACCCCGTCTGCACGCGCGTATAAGCTTGTTTGACGGGATCCAGTTCGCCGGTGGTCGGGTCTACTTGACCGGAAAACGGATTCCGCGCTTGAAACGCTTTGTTCCGCAAATAACCGAAAATGTCTCCGTGCGTCTCATTGGTTCCGCTCTTCGTAACAATGTTGATCACTCCGCCTGTGGCTCGTCCGTACTCGGCGTTGTAGTTGCTCAGAATGAGCTGGAACTCTTGCACTGCTTCCTGCGATACGGTTGAGCGAATTCCATCCACCGAGTTGTCTCCGGCGTCCGCTCCGTCCACGCTGACCATGTTCGATCGCGCGCGCGCGCCGTCAATGTTCAATCCGCTGTTCGGCGCCGGGCCTATGGTCGGCGATACGTCTCGAGTGGTCTGTGAGTTTGTCAGCGTAAAATTGATGTAGTTGCGGCCGTTGATGGGCAAGTTGTTGATGCTTCGTTGGTTGATGGTCTGCGAGACTTCCGTCTTCGTGGTCTCAATAGGAGCCGTCTCGCTGGTCACCGTCACGGTCTGCTCCACGCCCTTCAGCGCAAGCCGTGGATCCAGGGTCGCGTCCTCACCGACGGTCACGACCACGGAATCGTTCTCGTACAAGGCAAAACTCGCTCCGCCATCGACATTTACCTTGTAGATCCCCGGGGGCAGACCCACTACCTTGTACCGTCCGGAGTCGTCCGAGACGGCAGCGCGTTCCGCGCCAGTTCCTGCGTTGGTAATGGTCAGCTTCGCGCCCTTTACGCCCAGGCCTTGCGGGTCCATCACCGTTCCGGAAAGCGTCGCCGTATTCACTTGCGCCATCGTCATCGTGGCGTATCCCAGTGCCAGCATGCATAACGTGATCCAACCAAACACACCATGACGTCGTCGCATCTGAGTTCTCCTATTGAAGGCTGCCAATCTTCCGCTACCCCTAGCGGCGGCGGTATGTCCCGCCCAACGATGGCTACTACATTGAATACTCGGCTTTTACTTCAATAATCCGCTGAATTCAACTAAAACTTGTTCGCCGAGGTCCTGAGGCTAAACCTCAGGCTAAACCTCGACAGTTTTTTTCACCGGATGAGGTTGGAATTGCGAGGAGGATGCTGCTGGAACCAATCAGGCGAGAGTCGTTGGGGCTCGAATAGCACAGACTTTAGCCTGTGCAGTTTCCGCCTCCAAAGCGCTCAGACTTAAATCTGCAAGTGGCGTTGCACCAGCTTGCGCAGCTTTTCGCGGTCTTCGTCTTTCATGTGCACGAATTCGACGCCGCTGCCGTCCGGGCCGAGATTGCGCACCACGGCGGTGAAGTGAATTTTGCGCAGTCCGGATCGAACTTCGAGTTTGATGGAATCACCTACGGAAAGCTTCTTCGGCGACTCCAGGTAGGCTCCGCCCAGGCTGATGGTTTTAACGCGCGCAAGCCCAACTTGGGATCCCTCAATCTGTGCTCGCAAAGGCGATTCCAGCGGGACTCGAGCATAACGGCGCGGCACCACATAGCCGGCGTTGGTCTGCGCGGCCGATTCATACGCCGCACGCGCTCGCGCGGAAGCTGGCCGGTTTTCAAGGATCGCCAGAGCGTCCTCCGCAGCCGCACGGAGTCCAGAAGGCTCCGCAAACGCCAGTCCTTCGCGGCCTTCCGCCAACATGCGCAGCAATTCCGCCGCTTCCACGGCGCGCATGCGGCCAATCGCTTCGATCGCCTTGATACGCACGAAAAGATCGCGCAGGACTTCATGCTCGCCGGCGGCTATTTCCATCAATTGCGGCACGGCGGTGGTTTCCTGCGCCAGACCGATCTGATCGATCATCATTGGCACGACCAGCGGATGGGCATCCGCCAGTACCGCGGAAAACACAAAAGCCGCGCTCTGCGCGGAACCCACATTGGCGGGCCGCGAGAGTTCGCTTACCGCCAGGTCCTGCAAATTCCACTCCCAGCTTGCCAGCGCCCGCGCGAGTCCGCGCAGCAAGCGTTCTGGATCGGCGGCGGCAAGCAGCTTTATGGCCGCGCTGACGCGCTGCCGCCTTGCCTCGTACAGCCGCGTCTCGAGAAGATTCAGCACTGGCACACCGATGGCTCGCAGCAGCCGCGCCATTGCCGCCAGCATTTCCGCGCCGCGCGGTTCGGTCAAGAGCAGCGTCAGACGATCGAGCAACCGCTCGGGGTCGCGCTGCAGCAGCCGCGGCAAAACCGGATCCAGCGGCCGGTTCGCCAGCGCGGCGTCCACCAGCAGCAGCCAGCGGTCCTGCGCCACCAAACGGTGCGCCAGCGCTGACATGTGATCGTGTTCTTGATCCTTCGGGACGCGTTCCAGGCCGACCAAAATGTTTTCGAAACCGGAATAATCGCCGCGCGTCACGGCGACGCGCCCGAGCGTCTCGAGAAAAGCCGCCAGCAGCGCCGCGGTCTCCGGAATGGTTTCCTTCTCCAGCGCCTTCATCGTTCCGCGGCTCAAGTCCTCCGGCAATTGATTGGGCCAGAGCGATTCGATGATCGGCGTCATTTCATTCAATCCCGCCGCTACCGCCCGCCGCGCGGAAGCATTCTCGTTTTCAACGCGCCGCGAATAGTTCAGCAGAATGTTTCGCGCTTCGCGCCGCGGAGCGTCCGCGCCCGTCTCAGCCAATTGCCCGAGCGTTCGCTTCAGCGCCACGACCGGCACGCACCACACATCTACCCCGCGTAATACCGCGGATTTCTCACGCGGGGGCAGTTCGAGCCAGAATTTATCGACGATTTGTTCTCTGTGCGTGTCGTTGGCCCACGCAGCCGCCAGCAAGGTCAGATGTTGTGACGAATGCGGTCCTGTATAGCCACCCGAAGAAACCAGAACATCGCTCAGGCGATTAAATGTCTGCCGCACCGAGGCAGGCCGGAGCGTCCCGGCGGAAAACTCCGCGCTCAAGAATTCTAGGATCAAACTTTCCGAGAGACGCAGCAGGTAGGGCTGCGGATGTTCCCCTTCGCGCGGAGCATACTGCGAAATGGAGCCGAGCAGCATGCGAACCGTTTCGCGGCTGGCATCTTCCATCGCGCCGTGAATGGCCCGCGCCGCTTCTTCAGGCGAAAGTCCGCACGCCGCTTCGAGCGGCGGCGTCAGCCGGGCGATCAAACGCAGCGCTCCTGCCAGATCGTCCAACTCCGGCGGGAGAATTGGAGTTTCATTCACCTCGCGCGGCGTGTTTCCGCCGTACGCCACCAGCGCGCCCATCAGACTGGCGAGCACTGTATCGACCCTGCGCTCTGTTTGTGTGTTGATGGAAATCCCTTCCACGCGATTTTCCAGAAACCGCGCGGCCCACCAGGAGCCGCCCTCGCGCTTTCTAGAGTGCTCCGATCTTAACAACGATGCCTTCAAGAGTTGCGCGAAAGTGTCCAGTTCGCCTACATGAAATTGCCGGGCGATTCCCAGCGATTGAATTCCCGCGCGCTGCAATTCGAGCGCAAGCGACTGCATCTCGCCCCGTGCATCCGGAAGATGCGCATCGCTCAGTTTCGGTACGACCAGCCCGCCGCGCTCAATGTGGATTTCAATGCCGTTCAGCGCGCTGGCGAAATCGCGCAATGTTTCGTAAGAAGTGTCCAAACTCTGCAGGCGGCGAGGATGGCTTCTCTCGTAGATCCGCTCCGATCGAATCAGCAGGTGGAGGCATCGCAACGCGTGGATGACGCCGGCTGTCCGCGCATCTGGCGGAGGTGGAGGCGTTTCTTGCGCGCCGTGAGAAGCCTGTCGCGACGCGTTCTTTACTGAAGGCTCGGCGAGAGGACGCCATTCAGCGTCGTAACGCTGCTCCTCGACCGGCATGACGGCCCGAAGTACCAAAGCTTTCCCCCGCTTGATTCCGTTTGGCGTATTTAGCCGTGCGGCTAAATAGAGACCCTTGCCTTATCTGGCACTCCGCTAGTGGGCGGCGTGGGGGCAGGGTACCCTTAACCATACAGCAAGCACGCAGCCTGCCCCAGCGTTCCAGGAATAAGTGCTTTGTTATTAAGGATTTGATTCTACGGTCCTAGAACTACGCTACGACCCTTGTTACAAAAGGTTACCTTCTCAGTAGCCGCAAACCGGCCCTACCGGCGTCGCGCGGTTGTAGTAGAGGTTTAGGTCGGGGTCGTATCGTTCGCCGGCGAAGAGATAATTGTTCAACGTGGGCGTCGAGAGCGTGGTGCTCGAGTGGATCAGGTTGCCGAAGGCGTCGTACCGGGCATGATTGTGTTCGGACGATGGTGCTGGAGCAGCGAGGGGCAAGGAGCTTGGATGTTGGCAGGGATTCACAGGAAGGAGAGGAAAGAGATTGGTGAAAGGGGTAGAGTTTCCGCATCGGGAACGGGAGCAGGCGATTCGCTCGTGAGCGATGCGGTGCGGGGTGGGTCGCTTGTGGGCCGGTCGATTACACTTATGCGCTGAGAGCCCGCTGTCGTATCTGGCCGCCCTGCGACCCACCCGGTTGAGCTTTGAGCTCGCATAGGTAGTTGTCGATTCGCCCCGCAATAAACGGAGCAGGATCATCACGGTCTCAGACCCTCCAACAAGATGGCGGGCCAGGACCACGATCCAGTTCCGGAACCCCGCACCACATCTTTCCCGCCGGTCGTCCGGCAAGGAGGTCTATGCGCGATGCTACGCTTCGTCGGTTGTGATGTCCACAAGCGAACGGCGGTCTTCACCATCCTGCATGCGGATGGCACGCTGTTCGGAACCTACACCGTTCCAGTAACACGAGAGACCCTGGCGGCCTTTGCCGAGCGGCAACTCGCTCGTGAAGATCGCTTAGCGATGGAAGCCACTACGAATACCTGGGCAGTGGCCGGGGTGCTGCGACCGTTTGTGAAAGAGATCGTCATCGGAAATCCCTTGAAAGTCCGGGCCATCGCCGAAGCCAAAATCAAAACGGACAAGGTGGATTCGCGAGTGCTCGCAGAGCTGCTGCGCTGCGAGTATCTGCCGATAGTATGGCAACCGGACCAAGATACGCAGCGTTTACGGCGGCTGACCCATCGCCGTGCAGCGCTGGTGAGCGATCGCACGCGGCTGAAGAATCGCTTGCACTCGATCCTGCACCATACGTTGGTACCACTGCCGGACTGCGATCTATTCAGTAAACGGGGGATAGCCTGGCTCAGGCAAGTGCCGCTAGCTCAGGAGGAAGCTCTGGCGCGTGAGAGCGATTTGCGTTTGCTGGAACTGACCGAACTGGAAATCGCGCAAATGGACGACTTGCTGGTGCGCGAAGCTTGGCAGGATGAGAAGGTACGGCTGGTGATGAGCATTCCGGGAATCGACTACACCGTGGCGCAGACCTGCTTGGCAGCCATCGGAGACATTGCGCGTTTTGCGAATGCCAAGAAGCTGAGCGCGTACCTGGGGTTGAATCCTTCCACTCGCCAGTCGGGAGCGCACTGTTATCACGGGCCCATCACTAAACAAGGCAACGCCCACGCGCGATGGTTGTTGGTGCAGGCCGCTCAGCATTTGGCGCAGTATCGCGGGCCACTGGGACAGACCATGCGGAAAATCGTGAAGAGGAAAAACCGCAATGTCGCGGTGGTAGCTTGCGCCAGGAAGCTGGCCGTGCTGCTTTGGCACGTGCTGAGTTCAGGGGAACCGTTTCGCTACGCGCAACCGAAGAGCTTGCAGGCAAAGTTTTCTCGACTGCGCATTCGAGCGACCGGGCAGCGGCGGAGAGGTGGAGTTGCGAAAGGCACACCACGGTCGCCGCGGTATGGACACGGAAGGAGCAGGGCCGTGCCGTCGCTTCCGCAGGTGCTCGCAGAAAATGGTTTGCCGGAGATCGCTCCGCTGGCCAAGGGGGAAAGAGTCATGCTAGATAGAAAGAGACTCGATACCTTTTACCGCGAGTTGCAAACACCTTCCCGCATCCAGGCCAACACACCAACCCCTCGAGCCGAAGAAACAGCGGAGGATTTCAAATCTCAGTTGACACAATAATAGGTACGCCTTTCGAAAGAGAAATTCTTGAACGCCGATTCCATTGAAATCGCGAATCTGCATTTTTTCACACGTTCCAGACGGGAAGTTCCCCGTTTTTCAGTGCGGAAATTGAAATCAAGTAAACGTCCATTTTATCCCCGAATTTCGAATTTCCCCCGAATTTCACTTTCGCGAATTCCGTCCCCGAATTTCCCAGTTGACAATGCTTCTAGAAAGTATAAGATCATGATACGTAATTTTATGGGATTTCACTGCGGCAGACTCCCTGCCGATTCTCTATTTTATCCCGACAATTTCGTGTGAAGGACTTTCCTTCGGCTCTTCTTTTGCGGCTCGCATCCCCTGAGGACGCCAAGCGATGCCGAATTATGTTTACTCATAAGTTCTTTAGAATGAACGGTTGCAGATTGCCTATGTAAACGCTCATTCTAATAGACTTACAGAAAATCTAAGTCCTTTAGAATGTGTGTTTGCATGAAATATGGGGGTGCCCCGGCCCTACACGGCAAGACACAAGTCGTTGCTCACTACGGAGACCGTCTTATCTTGGTCTCAGGGTTTCCTCAATGGTGACTGTCCCGCCTTCGCTAGCCTGCACCGTTCGTCTGACTTGCTGGTAACCGGGCAGCCTAACGACCAAGGTATGAAGGCCAGCCGGCATCTGAACACGCGCCGGCGTGGTTTGCCCTGTTGTCGTGCCATCTAGGAAGATCTCAGCACCCCTTGGCGTCGTATTAACCTGGGCCCAGGCGACTCTGGAGTTCAGTTCGACGGACAGTTGCGTCTGAATGTTGTCCTTCACTTGCACCTTCCCGGCATACGCTTCATATCCTGGCAGACGCACCACCAGATTGTAGTTGCCGGGCGCAAGAGGCAAGGTCAGCGGCGTTTGGCCGGATTGCTTGGCTCCGTTGATAAAGACGTCGGCGCCAGCCGGGCGGCTGGTTAGGTACAATCCCTGCGAAAGCGACTCCAGCGAGGCCTTCTGATCGATGACGCTCCCTGCCTTCACTTGCAAAGCGGTTTGCATCGGCTGGTACCCGGTCTTTTCGACTTCCAAGCTGTATTGCGCGGGATCGAGATCATTAAAGCTGCACGGTGTCTGGCATTGGTTGACAATCCGTCCGGAGGAGCCGCGCAGTATGGCAGTGGCACCGATCAAATCTGTGATGACGTGAATCGCGCCCAGCCCTTGTGAAGGAACAGGATGCCCGCCGTCCGCACCACCGGCCTGTCCAACCTCCGGCACATCCACGTACTCGATGTTATCGATCAGCCGCACGCTGGTCGGAGCATTGCGAAGAAATTTCAACAGGTCGGCATGTTCCGAGGGGCGCAATTTGCCCGCTAGAACGAGCGTATTGCCAATAGCTTGCACTTTAGCCCGGCCCGTCAATCCCTTTTCTGAGAGGATTTCGTCGATTCGTCCTTTGTATTCAGCGGCTTCGGGACTTACCACCAGCTCGGTCTTTCTTGGTGCTGGCCTTTCCACACTCGCTGCTGGCGGTTTCTTTGCTGCCGCAGGCCCTTCGGAATTTGCCACGGCCGGAGGTTCGTTTGTTGCCGGACTTGTCGCCGGGCTTGCCGTTGGATTGTTTGGCTCGTTCGCGGCCTGGCCAGGCGGTGTCCCAGGCGTCGCGGAAGCGTTGTCGGCGGCTTTCTGCGTGGCGTTAATCTGGCGGGCATCTTCAAACACAGGACGCAGTTTTTGTACGCCATAGGCGATTACGCCGAGCAGAATTAGAGCGATGAAAATGCTCCCCACGATGCTCTTCTTTTTCGGTGGTGCTTGTTGTTGTATGGGTGTGATTGACCCCGTGCGGCGCACCGTCGGCGTCTGCATCGGGCTGGAAGCTCGCACATTCAGCGATCGCGTCGTCGCCAAGGTCATGGGATCTTCCGGGTAGTTGTGTCGGCCGCCTTGCGCACCTACGCCTGTTCCGGCAAGCGGCAGAGTCGCGTTCGGCGCGCCTGGCCCGCCCACAACCATGGTCTTATCCGTACTGCTCCCGGCAGCCAAACTCCGATAGCTGCGTAAGTCCTCGAGCATTTCGCGGCAGCTCTGGTAGCGCGCTTCCGGTTCCTTGGCCAGCGCCTTCATGACCACCGCACTGATTCCGGGATGGATCGAGGGCTCGATCTGCCGCGGCGGAACCGGCTCCTCGTTCACAATTTTATAGATGACGGTGGTGATGTTCTGGCCCGGGAATGGTTTTTCGCCTGTCACCATCTCGTAGAGCATGACGCCCAGCGAAAAGATGTCACTGCGGCCGTCGACGGCCCGGCCCTTTACTTGTTCCGGAGACATATAGCTCGGCGTGCCCATCACGTGAGCGGTCTGCTGCATGGTGCCAAATTGGAGGATTTTCGCGGTGCCGAAGTCCGTGACTTTCACGGTATCGTCGGCCGTGAGCATGATGTTTGCCGGCTTGATATCCCTGTGCACCACGTTGCGTTCGTGGGCAAATTGCAGCGCGCTGCAGGTTTGCTCCATAATGCGCAGCACGCGGGGGAGTGCGAACGCCTGCCCGCCATCCAGGTGGGCTTGCAAACTCTTGCCTTCGACGAGCTCCATCGTGATGTAGTACAGGCCGTCCTCTTCACCAGCGTCAAAGACGACCACGATGTTCGGGTGGGTCAGCAATCCGGCCGCGCGAGCTTCCGTTTGGAAGCGCGTCAGCAATTCCGGCCGCGACAATCCCGTGCCTTCCTCGCTCAATTTGATCGTTTTTACTGCGACGGTGCGTCCGATGACCGGGTCTGTCGCCTTATACACCACACCCATGGCGCCACGGCCCAGTTCACCGATAATTTCGTAACGTCCCGCCTTTATCCCAGTTATCATTGCCCCATCCGGCATTCCACTCTGCCAATCGTTTGCTCGGGCCTTCTTCGTTAAACACTGCGGTCAGCTCGAGGTTTCTCCCGGAGGCAGAAGCGAAAAAAACGTCTCTTAGCCGTCGCAGCCCCATGGCTTTTGGCAAATCAGGCTGACCAGCGGTTTCGTAAATCAAAAGAGACACAATTGCTGACACCCGGGCGCCCTATCATGACAGTACTCATTAAATTTTCTGTTGGTCAACGCTACCGGGGTACTAGTGTTTCGCACTCGACACGTAGCAAGGCCGACCGCAAGTGGTACTTTTCTAAAACTGGGTCTGCGGGAACACCCTAGGGCCGGGGTATCGCTTCACCTGGCGCCATGCTCCGCTCCGGCATCGGCACGTTGGTCTCGCGGATGGGACGGTCGACTTCGCCAGGCCGCGCTGGCGCTTCCAGGCCGTCTGTAAGCAAATAGCCCTGCAAGGCCAAACCAGTGGTCCACACGCCTTCGAGCGCGGCGATATATTCGATTTGTAGTTCGTAGAGTCTACGTTGTGCGTCCAAGACGCGCGGGTAGGACGCCAGCATCTTGCCGTACCTATCGACCAAGAGGCTGTAAGCTTTTTTTGCTTGCGGCAACATTTCGTCGCGATATTCCATGGCCATCAGCTTAGCGTTTGCATACTCGTCGACGACAGTCGCAGCACGCTGGCGCAAAGTAAGCCCGACGCGCGCCTGCTCCTGTTGAGCCCGGTCGATGTCCGCCCGAGCCGCGGCGATGTTGCCTTGATTGCGGTTGAAGAGCGGAAGCTCGACGCTTGCTTCCGCGAGCCCTTCCCATCCCGTTGCAAACGGCGCGGTTCCCAGTAGCTCGTGGCTGTATTCCAGTCCTGCGCGGACTTGAATATCTGGAATCGGCTCGCGTTGCGCCTGTGCTAGCAGCGTTTGTGCGCGTCCCGCCGATGTGGCGGCGATTTGCACTGCGGGGCTCTGTTTTGCGATGGCGTCAACGACCTCTTCCTCGTTCAATTCGGGCCAGCCTCTTTCCAGGTTGCCCTCGACCGTTGCCAGCGGCATGTCGGGTTGCCCGATCACTGCCGCCAGCGAACGCCATTCTTCCCGCAGAGTGTTCTCTTGCATGCGCGCCGCCATGCGGGTGCGCTCCGCTTCCACTTCTGCTTCCAGCACTTCGGATTCGTCCGCCTGGCCAGTGTTCAGGAGTTCGCGCTGCGATTGCGCGGTAGTTTCGGCAATATTTGCCAAATCGCGGCGCGCTTCAAGCCATTCCTGCGCAGCCAGAACCCGTAGAAAGGAGATTTTTACCGCAGTCTCGACGCGGGTGCGCTGCTCTTGCGCCTCAATCTCCGCTAACTTAGCATCCGCAGCATAAGCCGCGCGATTCTTGCCGAGTTTTCCTCCAGTCACGATGGTCTGCTGCACAAAAAAACCTTGCTTTCCTCCACCGACCGACCCGCCGCGTATCTCGTCGCCCGTATAGCCCAGCGAAGGATTGGGATAGAGCCCGGCCTGCTGCTGGCGCGCCTTGGCGGCACGGATTTGCGCTTCCGCCTGGCGCAATGTGGGATTCGTATCACTTGCCATCTTCTCCGCCTGTTCAAGCGTAACGGCTTGCGCCCCAGCGCGCCGTTGCGCACGGCCCATTTCTGGAAACTCCGGCTTCACCAGCGGAACATCTCCATGGTGGTGCTGCATCTGCTCCTGCATGGATGTTCCCGCAGAGGATTGCGCCTCTCGCCCCATGGATTTTTCCTGCGCCCACGAAGAACCCGCAATGATCAGCGATTGCACGAGAGCCACCGCCGCGATTCCAAAAACGGCGCGCAATGTCGCGCGTGTTCTTTTTCTCCGTGACCGCTGTGCGTTCTGCTTTGAAATCTCCTTCCGTCCCATCTCACGACTCATGATGTTGCTCCTGTCCTTGAGCCGGATTCGCTCGTCGAATCCGCTCCATCATCTCCTCATATTCTTTGTCCGGCAGAACGCGCACCAAGGTCATCATCCCCATCATCTGCGCGCTCCAATTTAGAGGCAGGCCATACGTTTCCGGCTTGGCTACCGCATCGTCCATGCCCATTTCCATGAACGCGTCTTGAGGAAACCCCGGAACGCTGCTGGCATTCGCTGCAATCGGGGAAGAAGCCATGTGTTCGAACGGCACGCTTTTTGCGAGCGATGCCATCTGGCTCATCGCTTGTGCATCGGTCAAACCCGCGGTCCCAATCGCCCGGTCGCGCAAGAGATCCGACATGCTGTTCATCATGTGGTGCGGCATGTGGCAATGAAGCATCCACGCTCCGGGATACTTGGCGTCGAACTCGACCACTCGGGCCTGCGCCACTCCAACCAGGACCGTATTCATCGGATACCACGTCGATTCTGGCGCGCGCCCGCCTTCCGTTCCGGTCATCACGAATTGGTTTCCGTGCAGGTGAATCGGGTGGTGGTCCATGCCCATATTAATGATGCGCAGCCGCACGCGGCTCCCCAGCCGCGCAATCATCGGCGTGATGGCAGGAGCGGAGACTCCGTTGAACGTCAGCCAGTTATATTCCATGGACGCCGAGTTCGGGACGTCGTTGTTTGGCAAGATGGCCCACTCCTGCAAGACGATTCCAAAATCATGATCGGCGCGCGGCTTGTAGCTTTTTTCCGGATGCGCCACAAAAAATCCGATCAGGCCCATCATTTCCTGCATCGCGCCGTGCGAGTGATAGAAGAATGTTCCTTCCTGATGGACCGTGAATTCGTAAGCGTATTTTTCTCCGGGGGCCACCGGCTTCTGGCAGATCCACGGCACGCCGTCCTGGTCGATGGGAACTTCGAGGCCGTGCCAGTGAATCGAGGTGGCTTCCGGCAATTTATTTTCAAGAATGATTCGCACCCGCTCGCCCTGCTGCACCTGAATCGTCGGGCCTGGAAGGCTGCCGTTGTAGCCCCAAGCTTCGATAGTTTTGAAGGGTGCAATTTTTCGCGTCACGGGCTCGGCCACCAGCTTGAAAACCTTGATTCCGGCATCCAGTTCGAACGGAAGATCCGCAACATCCGGCGTGACCATCGGCAGATAGGGATCCGGCCCGCTGGAGACGGCTTCCTTTTTCTTGGGGTTGCCGTACGGACTGTGGTGGCGTTCCCGCTCGATTTCGCGCGCTGTTTGCGAGTCATTCACCTGCGGGTCTGCGCGCAACGCCCCGGATAACCCCAGGATTCCCGCGCTAAACATAGCCGCATCTTGGAAAAATCTTCTTCTTGTGCCGCTCATTTTTGCCTCCCGAGCTTGCTTTATGAATTGTTTGCGATGTGCGCTGGAGAAACTTTGCGGCTTCGCGGCGCATCATGCCCGCGCAACCAAAGCGCGACAGGCATGATACTAAGCGAAGAGACTTCTACTTCTGGAAGGGTCCGAGGGAAAACTTCAGATGCGGAGAATCGCCGCAAGGAGCGGCGAATTCGGCGAAGCTGATAAAACGCGATGCGGGCGCCCGCGCCCCGGGATAGTTCCCAGATTTGCAAAGCTCAGGCCGAGTGCGGCAGGGATGGTCATTGGCGTGGAATGGATCCGCACCACCAAAGAACGCAAAAAAGTGTCGTCGGCATTGGCGAGGATGGCGGACAGATCAACGCCCCGACAAGTCCTACTAGGCGGGACGAACCGTACGCTGCTGTTGGCTGCCATGCTTGCCATGTCGAGACAGTGACCTTGACTCCTGCCCTGAGGACAACTGCTCGCCGCGCAAATCGACGCGCATACAGGAGCAACCAGTAAAGCCAGCGTTGTTACGAGCGCAAGAACGATTGCGCTTGTCGATCGTGTCCTGGATGGAATTGGTTCGCTCATTGTTTCCACTCCACGCTACGCCGGCCCTCTCGAGCCGTCAACGCTCCTCCCATTGCTTGTGTCTTTCATTTATTTCTGCTCGAAGCTTTTCGTCTAATGCCCATGGCCGTTCGAATCGCTCTCGACTTCGACTTTCCCCGCAAACGAACGGTACACATACGTGAAATAACCAGCCGCTAGGATCATTCCAACAATCCACCAAATGAGCCCGACTTTCAATCCGTAAGCGCCAGCTTTCGCGCCTTCGACCGTGAGTGAAAACATGGGATTGCGCGCGGGCAGCACCATGGGGTACACACCGAACACCACGCTGGTCAGCATCCCCACCAGATACAGGCACGATGCAAGAAACGCTTTTCGCTCGGCGCGCTTCCTCAATTCGAATGCTACGCCCGCGAGGCCCGCGGCCGCCAGCAGCGGCAGCACAACTCCGAAAGGCCAGGTGATAAAATTCTCTTTCACCTGCGGCTGAACTTCAAAGGTCACCGCAGTCACGATCGCGGTGAGCGCAACCACGCCCCACCAAACATGCCCAGCGAGCTTGTGCGCCCGTTCGTTCACTGCGCCATTCGTTTTTAATTGCACCCACAAAGCGCCGTGCAAGACCAGCACCAGCAGCGCCAGCACGCCGACTAAAATGGTGTACCAGTCGAGTATGCCCGTCACTTCACCTAGCCGGAAATTCGTCCAGAGCGGCTCGAAGAAATATCCGCTGGCGTCCAGCGGCACGCCGCGCACGACATTGGCCAAAGCAGCGCCGTAAAACACAGCGAGCAGGATGCTTGATGCGCAAAACAGGAAATCCCAAAAAGGATCCCAGACCGCGCTCTTGATATGATTCCGAAACTCGATCGAAGCACCGCGCAAGATCAAGAGCCATAACACCATCATCAACGGCAAATAAAATCCGCTGAAGCCGCTCGCGTACAGAGCAGGAAACGCAAAATAGAGCACCCCTCCCGCCGCCAACAGCCAAACTTCATTGCCGTCCCACACCGGGCCTACGCTTGCGAGGATTTGACGGCGTTCTTGATCCGTTTTTGCAATCAACAGATGAATCGCACCGGCGCCCAGGTCAAAGCCGTCGAGCAAAACGTACATCGCGATCATGATCGCCACGAGGCAGAACCAGATTGTTCCCATCCGTCCTCCTCCCTCTCAATCCGCCGCGATCGAAATTCTTGCTTCCTGCCGCGAGTCATGGTCATCAGGTCCAGGGCCCGTTTCGATTTCGCGGTAGATCAGAAAAAGCCAGAGCATCGCCAGCACGGTATACATGCCCATGAATCCAATCAGCGTGAACCATACGTTGCCGGACGCCACGCGCGGCGAGAAGCCTTGCGACGTGCGCATCATTCCGTAGATCAGCCACGGCTGCCTGCCCAGCTCCGCGGTCATCCACCCCGCAGTGTTCGCGATGTACGGCATGGGCACGCTGATCATCAGAATCCACAACATCCATTTGGAAGAGAACAATTTTCCGCGCCAATACAAAAACACCGCCACCACCATGACGGCGATAAAGATCGTTCCCAGTCCCACCATGACGTGATAGCTGTAATACAGCAGCGGAATCTGATCGGGCCATTCGCTCTGCGGAAAGGAATCGAGGCCGCGCACGTTCGCGCTCCAGTTTTTGTAGGTGAGAAAGCTCAGCATTTGCGGCACGACCAGAGGATTGTCGAGCCTGCGGTTTTGCACGTCCGGCTGTCCGAGGACTGCCAGCGGCGCGCCCTGCTGCGTCTCGAAGAGGCCTTCCATCGCCGCGAGCGTGGCAGGCTGGTTCTCCGTTACCAGTTTGCCTTGCCTGTCGCCCGTGGGGAAAAGCGACAGCACGGCGGCAACCACGCCGACTAATACGCCCGCCTTAACGAAGGCCCGCCCATACGATTCATGCCGGCTCGTCAGCAGATAAAACGCACCGACCGCGGCCATCACGAAGCATCCCGTTTGCACCGCGCCGAGCATGGTGTGCGCGTATTGCCACAGAGCCCATTTGTTCAGGATCAAACCCCAGAAACTGGCGAGTTCTATTTCGCCGTTGGCGCCGAGCCGGTACCCGACAGGATGCTGCATCCACGCGTCCGTCGCGACAATCAAAAATCCCGAAAGCCACGATCCGAGCCAAACCAGAAATGCCGCCCACCAATGTCCCACGCGGCCCAGTTTTTTCTCTCCGAACAAAAACAAGCCTAAAAAGCTCGACTCCAGAAAAAATGAAAACACGCCTTCCATCGCCAGCGTTTGGCCAATCACGCCGCCGGCTGTCTTGGAGAAAGCAGCCCAGTTCGTGCCGAACTGAAACTCCATGGGAATTCCCGTCACTACGCCAAGAGCGAAATTGATTCCGAAGATTCGCGCCCAGAAACGCGCCGCGCGGTTGTAATGCTCGTCGCCTGTTCGCAGAGCTTTGGTCTTTAGATAGACCAGCAGAAGGGCGAGCCCCATGGTTAATTGGGGAAAAATGTAGTGGAAAGTGATCGTAAATGCGAAGTGTAGCCTGTCTGCGGTGAGCGCTTCATTCATTCGGGCACCTCGCTGTGTTGGAGCCGCTCGCTCCTCTTGCGGGCTTCCAGCTCTCGAATCAAACCACCCCGTAACCCTGAGTAGCAGCATTCTGCCACTTTCGCGGTGACCTGGAGCACAATTCCCACGCCTTCACTCCGGAATCTAGTGGACTTTCCATATCATCGGTGAATATCTGGTGGGGCTGGGGAGATTCGAACTCCCGACAAACGGTTTAGGAAACCGTTGCTCTATCCATCTGAGCTACAGCCCCGCTGTTCCACATTGTAATACGTTCCGCGCCGTTCGCGCCCGCGCCCGTTGCTTCAACGTCGCGCGGCTCGCTCCGTACCGCACCTAGGGTTGCAATCCCGGCGCCACCTTCGCAATGCGCAAACTCTTGAAAATCGTCGGCCAATACTCCCTCAACAAATTGTTAGCCGCGCCGAATCCAATCCGAATCCCGTAGCGCTCAAACGTTTTCCCAGCCGTTCGTTCCGATTGTGGAAGATAAAGGTTCGCCAATCCCTCCGCCGCAAGCGGCCCCAAAGTGCCCGGCAAGTTGAAGGTCTCGCCGCCGGCATCGGTTCGAATCACCAGAACGCGCCGCAGCGCATGACCGGCTCTCGCCCCAAACCCACCCTTCAGCCTCACAAAGAATCTCGGATCTTCCCTAAGCAGCGCCGGCAATAAGAAGGTCCCGAAAAAATGGCTCGATGCGTCGCTGGCCATTGAAGATCCGAACCGTTTGCCGAATCCCTCGCCGCCCTGCCCGTAGCCAGCCAGCGTGCCTCGTGCTTCGCTGATTCCCGCCGCCGCAGCCGAACTCAAAATCTGAGGCGGCGAGGCACTCGTGCTCAGAAAGAGCTTGAATTTTTCGAGGGATGTCAGCGGTCCCGGAGTAGTCGCCAGATCTGGGTAGAAGTACGACTTTCGCGTGATCAGTCCTAACGGAGTCTGCCAGACGTTTTTTTCTTGCTTCTGCGCGGCTTGCGGCTGCTCCTGCTTCGGCGCAGGCGCGTCGGGCAGATCCGCACGCTCCTGCTTCTGCTGCGCCATCGCTTCCGGGCCGACAATGAGGACTAAAGCCGCTGCCAGCAGTGCCTGGGTGCGCATGCTCATCGCTGGAATCTTAGCATGCGGAATTGGATGTTTGTCACCAGTCTAATGGTCACTATCTTCTTTCATCCGTATCTGCTGCCCTCCGTGGGCAGCAGCTACTTCCAGGCCCGCATATGGACTCCCCGTGCTATCATCCATTAGCGCCCCCAGTTCTTCGTCTTACCCTGCCGAACAGGAGAGAGTCATGAAGCGCACCCTTCGCATCGTTGCCATCGTTGTCGCGGTAGTGATCCTTCTTCTCGTGGTCGTCCCGTTTCTTATCCCTGTTGACAAGTTCCGCCCCACGATCGAAGAAAAGGCTTCGCAGGCCCTTGGTCGCCAGGTGCAGTTTGGAAGTCTAAGCCTTTCGTTGATCAGCGGGTCGCTTTCCGCCGAAAGTCTTTCGATTGGCGACGATCCAAAATTCAGCACCTCGCCGTTCCTGACCGCCAAGTCGCTCAAAGTGGGCGTCGAGATCATTCCACTTATCTTAAGCAAGACTTTAAACGTCACCGGCATCACGATCGAAAATCCCCAAGTTACGCTCCTTCATAATCCCGCCGGCCAGTGGAATTATTCAACGCTTGGCGGCAGCGCGGCGAACTCCGCGCAAAAGCCGGCCGCATCGGCTTCAGGCGCGGCGTCTTCAGCCGCCGATTTGTCCGTCCAGAAATTTACGCTTGCAGATGGCAGCATCATTGTCGGTTCCACGAGTTCGCCGAAGCGCAGCACTTACGACCACGTGAATATCGTCGCCTCCAACTTTTCCATGACCTCTAAATTTCCCGTGACCGTCACAGCCGGCCTTCCTTCCGGAGGAACCTTCAAGCTCGACGGAACGGCCGGCCCGATCGATCAGGAAGACGCTTCGCTCACTCCCATCGATGCCAAGCTTGACGTCACCTCTCTCAATCTCGCTTCCACCGGCTTCGTGGATTCTTCCGCTGGCCTCGGCGGCCTCCTGGATCTCACCGCTGATATCTCGTCGCAAAATGGCGAAGCGGAAACCAAGGGCAACGCAAAAATTTCCAAAGCGCTTTTCATTGCAGGTGGCTCTGCCGCCGGTGTTCCGGTCACCGTCGATTTCGACACCAAGTATGATCTGCGCAAAAGCACCGGGGTCCTCGAGCCCTCAACGCTCAAGATCGGCAGTGCTGCCGCGCATCTCAATGGCACCTATGACACGGCGGGAGAAGCCACCGTCGTCAACATCAAGCTCGACGCTAAGGATATGCCCGCGAAAGATCTCGAAGCATTTCTCCCCGCGCTTGGCATCATTCTTCCAAAGGGAACTTCTCTTCAGGCTGGCACGCTGAATGCCGATCTAAATCTGGCTGGTCCGTTGAACAAGCTAATTACTACCGGAAACGTTGGTCTCTTCAACGGAAAGCTTGCGGGCTTCGACCTCGGCTCGAGGATGAGTTCGATTGCTTCGCTCGCGGGGATCAAGAGCGGCAAGGATCTGGACATCGAAAAACTCACCACCAATCTCCGCATGGCGCCTAATGGTCTACAGGCGGAAAATTTCCTTGCGGTGATCCCTTCGGTTGGCAACCTTGTTGGCGCGGGCACGGTTGATTCCAAAAACAATCTTGATTTCAAGATGGCTGCCACGCTCACCAGCGCGCTCGGCGCCGTCGGGAGCCCTGTTTCTGACCTTGGCGGCCTTCTCGGCAAAGCGTCAGGAGGCGGCGGCTGCAAGAGCGGTACAACCGTTCCTTTCCTAATACACGGAACGACCGCGGATCCGAAATTTATTCCAGACGTTGGCGGACTTGCCGCCGGGATGCTCAAATCGCAGCTCGGCTGCGCTGCCGGTCTCGGCACGGGCGCAGGAAAAGACGCCACCAAAGCCCCCGCCGACGCCATCAACTCCCTCGGCGGCCTCTTCAAAAAGAAAAAGCCGCAGCAATAAGAAGGCAGCACGCCCGAGGAAGGGCCGTAGCGCGCCGCGGCACCAATGACCTTTCTATATTTTGGAATGAGGTTTTCTTCTCTAGACTATTCCTTAGAAAATCACTTCTAGGCGACTTGAGCTGAAGGCTCCAGGGTCACTTTGAAGCCGAGGCCTTCGAGCCGTTTGGTTAATCGCCTGCGCAGGCCCTCTGGGTTCAGCCGATCGAAGTAGTCTGCGCCGAGGTCGCTGTAGCAAGTTCCGTCTCGCAAGATGTAATAGGCAATGACCAGGAGCTTGTGGGCGACCGCGATGGTCGCGCGTTTCGATCCCCTTCGCACTGCCAGCCGACGATAGAGAGCCGACAAATAGTTGTTCTTCTTGGTCGAGACGGCCCAGGCTCCTTGGCATAGGCAGCGACGCAACCATAGGCTCCCTTTGCGGATCTTTGCGCTCTTGCGCTTGCCGGCGCTCTCGTGACTGCCCGGACAAAGTCCCGCCCAACTCGCCAGGTGCTGCGCATCGGGGAACTGTTTCATGCTCATCCCGATCTCCGCTAGCAACCCCCAGGCGGTCACGCGGTCCACTCCAGGAATGGTGCACAGCCGCGCGACCTCACTCTGGAAAGGGCCCAGGCGCTCTGCGACCTCCTGCTCGATCCGCTGCATCTTGGACTGCACAAAGTAGAGATGGTCCAGCAGTTCGCGCAGCATAAATCGATGATGTGCGGTGACGCGTCCTTGCAAAGCCTCTTGCAACTCGGGAATCTTGTTGCGCAGCAGCCCCCGCGACATCTCCGCCAAACGCTGGCTGTCCTGTTCGCCCTGGATGATCGCTTCCAGCATCGCCCGGCCCGAGGCTCCCAACGTGTCTGTGGCTACCGAAGCCAGCTTGATATTGGCATCTTCCAACACCTTCTGGATTCGGTTGGCGATGCGGTTAATCTCCTGTGCCAGGCTCGCCCGATACCGCGTCAGATCGCGTAGTTCCCGGATCGGAGTAGGCGGCACAAAACTAGCTCGCAACAACCCGTGTTGCAGCAGGTCCGCGATCCATTCGCTGTCTTTCTGATCCGTCTTCCGTCCGGGCACTGCTTTGATGTGCTGCGCATTCACCAACAGCACCTCAAACTGTCCTTCCAGAAGGTTCCACACCGGCTTCCAGTACACGCCCGTCGACTCCATCGCTACATGGGTTACTCCACAGGCGCGCAGCCAATCGCCCAACTCTAAGAGTTCTCGCGTAAACGTCCCGAACGCCCGCGTCTGTCGCCGTCGGCCAGAAGCCCACAGCACACACGCCGTTACACTCTTCTTGTGAACATCCAAACCGCAACAGACTTCATGTACAACTTCCATCGCCAAACTCCTTCCGCCGCCTAGCGGAGGACGTCAGCAAATTACCGAAATTCCTTAGCGTGCTCTCTGTCTTACGACAGAGGCAACAGTTCGTTGTGCCCATCGACGTCCAGGTCATATTCGTACTCGGGCTCTAATCGCGCCAGAATAGCTCGGCCTTCGTCCACTTGACGGTGCTCCAACATACCTCCATCTCGACCTTATTTTCATGGTTCGTTGTGGTTCGAAGAACCATGATTTATTCGTACCGCAAAACAATGATGGGATCGACGCGCGTGGCACGTCGTGCGGGAATCCAGCACGCCGAGAGAGACGCGAGCAGCAGCAAGATCGCGATCGCACAAAACGTCGCCGGGTCGTACACCGTCACGCCGAAGAGCAAGCTGGCGATGAGGCGACTGCCTGCCAGCGCTCCGGCAATTCCCACCGCCAGGCCGGCAAAGACTAAAATCATGCTGCGCCCAATGACTAGCCTGAAGACATTTTGTTGGGCAGCACCGAGCGCCATGCGGATCCCGATTTCCGCAGTCCGCTGCTTTACCCAGTAAGACACCGTCCCATATATACCAATGGCCGCGAGCAATAAAGCCACGAACGCCAGCGAGCCAAGCAGGAGCGCATTGAATTTTCTCTGCGATTCGCGCAGTGAGAGGAGGTCGCTTAGCACGCCGACGTTAGCGACCGCGAGATTGCGGTCGATCAAACGAACCTGCTCGCGCACCGCAGGGACGATAGTGCGCGGATCGTTCTTGGTGCGAAGCACGAGGTCGTCGGTCCACTCGCCGTCGGATGGCACGTACGACATGAGACCGGCAGGCTGTTCCAGACCTTCTTGCCGAACGTTGCCAACAACGCCGATGATGGCGAACCATGGACTCTTGAAATTGGGGTCGTCGAACTTTATGCGCTTGCCGATGGAATCTTCGTTTGGCCAATAGCGCTGCGCCATCGTCTCATCGATGATGATGACCGGCGGCGCGTTTTCGACGGTGTCCGCCTCAGTGAACACGCGGCCGTGCATGAGCGGAATGCCCATCACTCGAAAATAATCGGGCGTCGCTTCACCGTTCGGAAGAAACGGACGCTGGCCGGAGAGATCCGAGGGCTGGCCTTCGATAACGAAAGGCACCTTGTACATTTCGCTGGGGAAAAGAACATTTGAAGTTGCACCGACGGAAGTGATTCCGGGCAACGCACGGAGCCGCGCCAGCAAATCCATGTACAGAGCATTCCTGTTTTTCCCCTCGGTGGAATTTACGGGAGCACCCGCCCAATAGACATGAAGAGTGAGCACGTGCTCGGCATCGAAGCCGGCAGGTATCGCAAAAATCCGCCACAGGCTGCGCACAAGCAAACCCGAGCCAACGAGCAGAACGAACGCGAGCGAAACCTGCGTGACGATAAACAATTTTCGGAGCGCGTGCGCTCCCGGAGCGGCTTGGCCGGAGGCTGTTTCGCGCAATGAGCGGTTCAAATCCACGCTCGGCGCGGAAAGAGCTGGGACCAATCCGCAAACCAGCGAAGTGAACGCGGTGATCCCAATGGTGTAGCCCAGGACGCGGGGATCGAAAACGGAGCCGCCGAGCTTCGCGAGATCGGGGTTGAGTTTTGAAACGAGATTCAAAATCCAAACAGCAAGAAGGATGCCTGCAGCGGCCCCGATGGAAGCAAGCAGAAGACTCTCGCACAAAAACTGTTTGAGGATTCTGCCGCGCGTCGCGCCGAGCGAATAGCGAATGGAAATTTCTTTTGCCCGTCCAGCGGCGCGCGCCAAAATGAGATTCGCTGCGTTCAAACAGGCGATCAGGAGCACCCCGGCGATTGCGGCCCAGAGAAGCACCAAACCCTGACTTACCTTTTGCGTGAGTTGCTGGCGCAACGGCACAATGCGCACGCCGACTCCACCATCAATCGCTGGATATTCCGCCGCGAGCCGCGATGCAATCGTGTCGAGTTCGGCTTGTGCCTGCGTCCACGTCACTCCGGGATTCAAGCGTCCGATGACCTGCTGGTTCGGATACTGCCGCGCCTTCGTTTTGAAAAAGTCGCCGACCTCACGCGGCGTCCAGACGTCTGTTTTATCCGGAAAGGAGAAACCCGGCGGCATGACGCCGATAACGGTATGTTTGTCTCCGTTTGCTGACATGAGGCTGTGTCCGAGAATTTGCGGATCGCCGCCAAATCTTGTGCGCCAAAAGTGATAGCTGATGACCGAGACATTTGCGTGCCCAGGAATTTGTTCATCTGGAGAAAAGCTCCGGCCTATCGCCGGACTTACTCCGAACACGGAAAAGAAATTGATGGACACCAGAGCGCCCGGTATGAACTCCGGATCACCGCTCGCGTTCGGAAAGATAGATTTTCCGCTCATGAAAAACGCCATGTCCGCGAAACTGTGGCTCTGCGAGCGCCAGTCCGCGAAATTCGGATACGAGACGAGACCTTCGGCTTCTCCAGTGCGCTGATTGTTCTGCCAGAGAAAGGCAAGCTGTTCCGCGCTCGGGTAGGGAAGTGGGCGAAAGAATGCGGCATTCGCAAGGCCGAAAATCGCGGTGTTCGCTCCGATACCGATGGCCAGTGTGAGCACGACGAGCGAGGCGAAGCCCGGATTCTTGCGCAACGTTCGCACTGCAGTGCGGAATTCTTCAAACAGAATGTTAATGCCGGCCGGCACTCGCATAGGGGCTCTTCTGCGGATAATTTCTCATCCCAACGGAGAGTCGTCCAGAACTTATTCGTAGCGAAGTGCCACCATGGGATCGACGCGCAGAGCGCGCCTGGCCGGAATCCAGCACGCGAGCAACGTAACGAAAGACAGCAGAACTGCTACCGAGATATAGGTGAGCGGATCGCTGGGGCTGACGCCCACCAGCATGCTGGACATGGCGCGGGTGAGCGCCCAGGCGCCCGCGAGGCCGACAAACAAGCCTGCGGCAACGAGTCGCCCGCCTTGCCTCAGAAGGAGAGCGAGAATTTGCTGCGGGCTGGCACCCAGTGCCATTCGAATACCGAGTTCCTGCGTACGCTGCGTCGCGGCGTAAGAGACGACGCCATAGACTCCGACGACCGCAAGAAGCAATCCGAGGAGCCCCATGGCGCTGGCCAGCGAAGCGCCGAGGCGGAAAATGAAATAGCCCAACGCGCCGCTGAGAGACCCCTTCATCGTTTCGATTTCTTCAATGGGGTCATTGCCATCAAGCGCGTATACGGCGTGTTGGACTACGGGTACGAGCGAATCGGGTGGCAGCGAGGAACGAATGTGCAGGGTGCGCTGCGCCGTAAAGTGCTGCGACAGCGGGACGTAAAAGTAAGGCTGCGGATCTTCCGCGAGAACGCGGTACTTGCCGTTGCGCGCCACCCCGACGATTTCAAGGAAGGGGCCCGCATCGCTGGTAAGACTGAAGCGCCTGCCGATGGGGTTTTCTCCAGGCCAAAAGTGTTGGGCCATCGTTTCGTTGACGATTGCAACGCGCGGAGATGTCTCGGTGTCGGCTTCCGTGAATGCACGGCCCAAAAGGACACGAATGCGGAGCGTATCGAAATAGGGTGCATCCACGCTATTGAACGGCAGCTCGGGCGCCTTTTGGCCGGGCGGCACGGGTCGCCCTTCGATATAAACAGCTTGCCTGCCAAGCGTATATCCGATTGGCACAGCGGAGGCCAAACTCGCCGATTGCACACCAGGCACGGCACGGATTGTTGCTTCGAGCGCGCGATAAAATTCCTTGGTCTGTGCGTCGCTGAAATTATTGATGGAAGGATCGAGGCGGACGTTCAGAAGCTGATTTGGGTCGAAACCAATGTCCATGCGCTCCACGGCGCGCAGGCTGCGGACGAAAAGACCGGCGACGACCAGCAGTATCAATGATCCTGCGACTTGCGCGGCCATCAAATCGCCGCGCACCATGTGACGCGCAGATCCGGGAGCATTCGCGCGGCCGCCTTGATGCAGCACAGTATTGACATCGGCGCGAGTGGCGCGAAGAGCAGGCGAGAGGCCGGCGAAAATCGCGGTGAAGACCACCGCTGCGAGCGCGTAGACATAAACTCTCCAATCAAAACCGAAACCGAGTCGAACAGGGATGTCGCGCAGGTGGGCGGAGCTGGCCATTCGGCTGAGGCCCGCCCCAAGCATCACGCCGGCGATCCCCCCGAGCGAAGCCGTAAGCATCGTTTCCGTAAGCATTTGGTGGACGAGACGGAAGCGCGCGCCGCCGAGAGCCGCACGAATGGCCATCTCGCGTTGCCGGACCGAAGCGCGCGCCATCAGAATGTTCGCGATGTTCGTGCAGGCTAACAGCAAAACAAGGGCGCCGAGGATCAGAAACAATCCGGAGAACGCGATGAAGGCATTGTTGGCGTACGGAATAGGGCGCGAAAGCCGCTCGTCCATCACCCGCACGCTCAAGCCTTTGTCAGTTGCAGGGTACTGTGCGGCGAGCCGCCTTGAGAGTACGTCGAATCTGCCCTGGGCCTGCGCAAGATTCACGCCGGGCTTCAGTCTCCCAAGAACCAGCATGATGTGGATGTCGCGGCTATTCCAGAAGTTGCTGGCAGAAGATTCGTCGAACGCCGTGCTGAGCGGCGCGTACGCGTCCATGTCAAACACGGAGAACTGTCCCCGGAATTCTTTCTCCATGACGCCGACAATCGTTGCCGGCTTGCCGCCCATGCGCACTTGCTTGCCGATCACCCGCGGATCTCCGCCGAATCTTCTTTGCCACAAGGCATAGCTGAGGACGACGATGGCCGGTTCGCCGGGATGCTCGCCTTCGCCTGGAAGGACGAGCCGGCCGAGAGCGGGCTTCACTCCTAGCGCTGAAAAATAGTTGCTGCTGACGCCGCCGACCGTCAGCGTATCGCTATGGCCTTCGGCGGTGAAGTTTAAGCGCCACGCCGTGGCCGAGCCGAAGACTTCACAGATCGGTTCTGCTTGCTCGCGGAATTCTGCAAATTGCGGATAGGAAAAACCGAGCGCTCCAAGAGAAGAGCTGCCCGACTGGATCACCAGCGCAACGATTTGTTCTGCCGAGGGCACCGGCAGGCGCTGCAGCAGGAGCCCATTCACCAAACCGAAGATTGCGGTATTGGCGCCCACGCCCAGAGCGAGAGTGAGGACGACAATTGTTGTCACGACGGCATTCTTGCGCAGCATGCGGCCGCCGAAGCGGAAATCCTGCCAGAAAATTTCGAGCACCGGCAGCCCGCGCCGCTCGCGATAATTTTCCTTGGTTTGCTCGATCCCGCCGAGCTTTAAAATAGCCTCGCGCCGCGCCTGCTCCCGCGTCATCCCCGCGCGCACATTGTCTTCGATGTGCATCTCGAGGTGGCTTTCCATCTCAGCGGAAAGCTCCTGCTCGCGGACACCCTTATTGAAGAAGCCGCGCAAGCGCACAAGCCACGCGCGAATCTGCCTCATGGATGCTTCAACCCCTGCAGAATCGATCGTCGTTCACCTTGCAGAAAAAGTTCATTCATAACGCAGCGCCACCATGGGATCGACCCGCGCGGCGCGTCGCGCCGGTATAAAGCTTGCAAGAAAAAGAACGCCGAGGAGCAGAATGCACGCGAGCGACAGGGAAAACGGGTCGTAAATGTTCACGCCGTAGAGCATTCCGTCGTGTTCCTGGGGGACGAGATAGAGCGCGCTGCCAAGGATGCGGCCCAGGGCAAGCGCTACGGCAACGCCGAAAACTATGCCGGCAATTCCCATTGTGTAAGAGCGGCCTATGGCCTGGCGCAATATGTGGGCTGGGGTGGCGCCCAGGGCGATGCGGATGCCGAATTCCTGGGTGCGTTGCTGAACGAAATACGCAACCATGCCGAAAATTCCGATAGAGACAAGCACGAGCCCCACGGCAGCGAGACAACCGACAAGAATCAAGTCGAATTGCGCGCCCCGGAGAGATTGGCGGACGAGTTGATCTACGGTTTTTACATCATAAATTGGTTGGTCTTTATCGAGGGAGTACGCTGCGTCGCGAATCGCGCCGAGGAGTGCGCCGCGAGGAAGATTCGACGAAACGACAATGGAGCCGGCTGGGTCGGGATTCTGCGCGAACGGAACATAAATCATGCCGAAAGGAACTTCGTTGGGGCCAAATTCCTGCGTGTTCTCGACGACACCTACGATTTGAACCGGCGCCCGGGCGGGCACGTCGCGACGCGGGTCGCCGACAACAAACTCCAGGGCTTTTCCCAACGGATCTTCTTTGCCGAAGAGAGTGCGGGCGGCATTGCGATTCAAGAGGGCGACGCGCGGCGAACCTTTCGTATCACTCGCATCAATCTTGCGGCCGGCGAGGAGGTGAATGTGCAAGACCTCAAAGTAATTCAAATCGACGGAATAGAAGATAACTCCGGTACCGTACTTGTGGGGAAGCGGGCGCCCCGCGACGGCCACAGAATCTTCAATATTTGAGCCAGTCAATGGAATACCGCTGCCGAAGGCCACCTCTTCCACGCCGGGGAGTCCGCGGATTTGATCGGCCAAGCTGCCGAAATAGCGAAGCTGTTGGCCGGGCTGCGAATACTTTTCGCCGCGCAGGGAAATGCGAAACGTCAGCGCGCCGGGAGCGTCGAATCCACGTGGCGCCTGCTCTTCCCGAAGAAAGCTGGAGAGAAAAAGTCCCGCGCCAAAAAGGAGAACGAGCGCAAGAGAAACTTCTATGGCCACAAGCACGCCGCGTATGCGGTGCTGGCTCCGACCAGCGGAAAGTCCATCGGCGCCCTTGCGCAGAGTTTCATTCACATCCACACGCGAAGAAAAAAGCGCGGGCATGATCCCCATAAGCAAGGCCGAGAAAATCGAGACGCCGATCACGAAGAACAGAACTCGCCAATCAAGGAATTTCTCCGTTTGGCGCGGAAGTGTTTCCTCTGAGAGAAACGCATGAAAACCGCTCGCTCCCCAAACGCCGAGCAAGGTTCCCGCGGCACCGCCCGAGAGAGAGAGGAGCAAACTTTCGGCAAGCGATTGGCGAATAAGCACAGCGCGGCTCGCGCCTAAGGTGGCGCGAAGAGCGAACTCCCGCTGCCGCGCCAAGCCGCGAGCGAGAAGCAGCCCGGCGTTATTGACGCAAGCGATGAGCAGCACCAGGAGGATTGCGCCCGCAAAGAAATACAGCGGACGAGCCGCGTCGCTCGTCCAAGCCTCGCGAAGATTCGTGACGCCCGCAACGTCTTCCTGCTTGGCGCCTCCGGATTGCAGTTGACGTTGCAAGATGGCGTCGAGTTCGGCGCGAGCGCTTTCGAGAGAGGCGCCGGGGCTCAACCTGCCAATCGCGTAAAGGCCGCGGCCGAGTTTTGCCGAGGGATCGAGCGCCAGAGGAACATAAATCCCAGGTTCAGGTAGGTATTCGAACCGAAGCCGCGGCGAGGCGATGCCAACGACGGTGTAGGGGTCGCCATCCAGCGTGATCGGTTTGCCGAGGACGTCCGCCGCGGACGAGAAACGAGTTTGCCAAAGCTCATGGCTGAGAATGGCCACGCGATCGCGCCCTGTGGTTTCTTCTTCGGGCAAGAAAATACGCCCGCGCTCGAGCGGCACACCGAGCGTTTTGAAAGTCGAAGAAGTGAGCGGCATGACCGCCACGCGCTCGGAGACGCCTCCAGCCGAAAGATTCCGCGCTCCCGGAAAGTTGTACGCGCCGACCCGCGAGAAGACGCGGCTTTGCGCCGCCCAAGCGAGATACATGGAAGGTGTTAACACATCCCATTGGCGAGGATTATCTCGTAGGACCACATGAACATCAGTGAGGCGCTCGGAATCAGGGAAGGGAAGCGGCCGCCAGAGCTGCGATTCGAGAACGCTGAAAATCGCGGTGTTCGCGCCGATCCCGAGCGCGAGCGTGAAAACCGCTATGCAAGTGAAACCGGGATTATTTCGAAGCACTCGGGCCGCGTAGCGCAAGTCTCGCAGCGATGTTTCGAGGAAGGGAAGTCCGCGCCGCTCGCGATAACTCAGTTTGGTTTGCTCGACCCCGCCGAGTTTCATAAGCGCCTCCCGTCGCGCTTCTTCCGGCGACATGCCCGCGCGCAAGTTATCCTTGATATGCATTTGGAGATGGCTTTCCATCTCCGCGGTAAGCTCACGGTCGCGGACACTCTTGTTGAACAAGCCGCGCAAGCGCACAAGCCACGCGCGAATCTGCCTCATGGATGCTTCAACCCCTGCAGAATCGATCGCTGTTCTCCTTGCAGAAAAAGTTCATTCATAGCGAAGCGCCACCATCGGGTCGACCCGCATCGCCCGACGAGCTGGGAGAAACGCCGCGACTCCGGCGATCAGAAGCATCAAGCAAATTGCAAAACCCAGGCTTAGCGGATCAGTTGGCTTTACCCCCCAGATCGTTTGGCGAATCATCTGAGCTGCCAGAACAGCAGCGCCCAAGCCAAACGCTATGCCTACGCACACCGCTCGCATCATTTCGCCAAGCAACATGCGGAAGACGTCGCCTCGATTCGCTCCCAAGGCCATGCGAATCCCGATCTCGCGCGTCCTTTCCGCTGACGCGTGGGAGGTCACACCATAAACGCCGATCATCGCCAGCAGACCGACAAACAATCCAAAAGTCGTTGCAATCAATGCCATGGCGCGATTTCGGTGGACGGCGTTGTTGACCATGTCGCTGAGCGGGTTGCATTTCAACACGACACGGGGATCAACCCTCGCGGCTGCATTCTCCAAGCGTTTGGTTGTTTCGGCGAACGCACCCGCAGCCCGAACCTCGAAGTCGCCAATCCCCGAGCATGAACCCCCGCATTGGGAAACCGGTCTGAATAAGAGTGGAAGAGGCGCGTCACTCGGTCGGCGAAACTGTACGTCCCTAGCGACCCCGACAACCTCGACGGCGTAGTCCTGCCCGTTCTCATCCCCATCGTTTTCACGAAATCTCAGCCCGACGGGATTCACTCCTCCGAAAAGCGCTTTCGCAAGGTCATCGCTAAGGATCGCTACCGGAAGTGATAAGTCGGTATCCCAGTCATTAAACTCCCGGCCCGCCAATATCGGAGTGCGCTGGGTCCTAAAAGAGTCGGGGGAAACAAAGATGAGATAAGAGCCGATCCGTCGCTCCACGCCGCTTGGCGCGGGAACAACCCGGTGGGAAAGCGTCATCTTGGAAGACATGCGACCCCACGATGCGGACACGACGCCGGGCAGGGAACGAAACTCCGTAAGTATTTCCTTGCCAACGATTGCTTCACGCTGCGGGCTTTCGCCGGCGCCCGGCAAACTCGCGTGAGCCACCAGCACGCCTTTGGGGTCATAGCCCGGATCCTGTGCCAAGAGTGCCCGCAGGGTGCGCACCAACAAGCCAGCGCTGACAAGCAGCGCGACGGATAAAGCAACCTGTGCCACAACAAGACCAGAATTCATAATCCGGTTTCTACGCTTTCCAGTGGTCACGCCGTTGTTCATCGCTGAATAAACCGAAATATGCGTCGCCTCGACCGCGGGAGCCAACCCAAAGAGAAGTGCGCACGCCAAAGTGATGCAAACGGCAAAGACAGCCAGCCTCGTATCCCAGGACAAATCCAGTTGGATCGGATCGCCGGGATAGGAAAGCGCCCACAACAGCGCTTGAGTCGCCCAACGCGCGACGAGAAGACCCATCGCAGCGCCGGCCGCCGATAAGACCGCACTCTCTGTCAGCAGTTGCCGCACCAGGCGCCACCGCGTCGCGCCCAGAGCCAGCCGAGTGGCGATTTCGCTCCGCCGCTTTGCAGCCCGCGCAAGCAATAGATTCCCCAAATTCGCGCAAGCGATGACTAGAGCGATTGCGGCCATAGCCATCAAAAGCAGCACCACGTCCATGTCTTGCAGCCAGGTGTCCGAGGTGCCGTTCGGAATGGGACGCGCCACGAGTGCTCCATGCACAACCAATCGCCCACTGCTTTCGCTACGTATTGGTGGCAGGGCTCCGTATATTTCTGGACTTAAAACTTGCAATCCGGCGTTGGCTTGGCTCACGCTGACACCGGGCTTTAACCGGCCGGCGAAGCACAGTATCGTGGCGTGCGAATCCAGCGACGGCGACTGGCGTCCGTACATGATGTGATAGTCTCTAAATGTTCTTTCCGTCTCGAGGGGCATGAAGATCTCAGGCATGCTGCCGATATCCACACCGAAAAAAGACGGAGGGGCCACTCCAACGATTTGGAATTCGTTTCCATTTACGCGGATCGCCCGGCCGAGCACATCTCTTGATTGGCCATACAACCGCCGCCACAATCTGTAACCAATCACGCAAGCGGGCGGCGCACCAGGCTGATCATCCGAAGATTGCAGGACCCTACCTAAAACGGCAGACACGCCAAGGGTTGGGAAGTAATCCCCGGAAACATACAAGCCGGATACTTCCTCTTTTCCCCTTGAATTTGTGATTTCGAAGTCGCCATCGAATAAGTTATAAGCGAGAACGCCGGAAAAGATGTCTTGTCGGTTCTGGAATTCCTTCCACTCGGCGTAGTAGTGCAAATTGGTGCCGTCACCGCGGGCAATTTCGACTAATCGGTCGGGATGCCGCACGGGCAACGGCCTGAGCGCCATTACATAAATCACGGAGAAAATTGCGATCGTCGCGCCAATTCCCAGCGCGAGGGACACTACGGCCACCGCAGTGAACCCCGGAGATTTTCGCAGCATCCGCGTCGCGAAGCGGAAATCCTGCAGCAACGTCTCCAGCATGGGCAGGCCGCGCCGTTCGCGATAACTCAATTTGGTTTGCTCGATCCCGCCGAGCTTTAGAATGGCCTCCCGCCGCGCTCGTTCCGGTGACATCCCCGCGCGGATGTTGTCTTCGATGTGCAACTCGAGATGGCTCTCCATCTCGGCGGATAATTCCCGCTCGCGCCGCTGCCTGCCGAACACTTCGCCCAGCCGGGAAAACAATGCTCGGAGCCGCCTCATGAATTTCCTCCGCAATGCCAATTACGAGCGTTCTTCACCCGGTGCGAGAAACCGCGCCAGAATTGCCGTCGTCTGTTCCCACTCGCGCTCTTCCTTGTTCAACTGTTTCCGCCCTGCGCGCGTGAGCTTGTAATATTTCGCTTTGCGATTGTTGTCCGAAAAGCCCCACTCCGAGCTGATGTAACCCTCCTGCTCGAGTTTCAGCAGAGCGGGGTACAGCGTCCCATAGTTCACAATCAAACGATCGCCGCTGGTCTGTTCAATGCGCCGCGCAATTCCATACCCATGAAGCGGGCCCATCGCTTGCAGCGTTTTCAACACCATCAGCGCCAGCGTCCCTTGCCAAACATCCTTCTTCTCGCCCGCTTTATCGCCCATCCCTCTCCTCGGGCTCCTCTCTCTTCCTATGGGAAACCCATACCAAACATGCCACAAGCCCTATGGGAAGACAATAGAAGAGACGAACAAAATTGGAAATTGTTTCATCGCACCCGCAAATTTTTCCCGCCTCGCCTTGACTCCGCCGCAACTTCTGATTAGCCTCATGCGTCTACAGAAAAGACGGTCTGGGGAAGTGGTTCTCAACAATTCCCGAAAAGGAGCTCGCATGCGTTCTGTCCTCGAGCGCCGGTGCCTCTCGGCATTCGCGTTTGCCGTAACTCTCCTCACTCTTCTCGCCATCGCCCCCCAGCTGTTCGCCCAGGGCGGCGAGCCGGAATACTTTGCAATTCGTGGAGCAAGAATCGTCCCGGTATCAGGGCCTCCGGTGGAAGGCGCAACAATAGTCATGGCCCACGGCATCATCACTGCCATCGGCAAGGATGTGGCCATCCCGCCAGACGCCTGGGTGATCGAAGGCAAAGGTCTCACGGTCTATCCCGGCCTGATCGATTCCTTCACCGATGTCGGTATTCCCTCTGCGCCTGCGGGACCGGCCGGTGGTGGGGCAGAAGGCGGCCCTCGTCGACCTCAACCACAGGAAATCTCTCGCGGTCCCGAAGACCGCCCCGCGACCACACCTTGGAAGAGCGCGGCCGACGAAGCCAGCCTCAGCGACAAGCGCATTGAATCCTGGCGCGATGCTGGATTTACAACCGTCGTCTCCGCTCCAAAGGGCGGCATGCTTCCCGGGCTAGCTTCTATTCTCGATCTGGCTGGCGACCGCGCCAGCGACATGGTGGTGAAGACTCCCGTAGCGGTTCCCGTCTCGCTGGTTCCCGGCGGCGGCTTTGCAAATTTTCCCGGCTCGCTGATGGGCACGCTCGCCTATGTCCATCAAGTCTGGATTGACACGGATTGGAGCGCCCACGCGCTCGCGGCCTACGAGAAGAACCCTCGCGGCCAGGCGCGGCCCCCTTACGACCGGACGGAGGCGGTTCTCGCCGCTGCGATGACGGATCACGCTCTTGTGCTCATTCCCGCGAACAATACCGTCCAACTCCGCCGAGCCCTGCAACTCGCCGACCGATGGCACATGGATAGCTGGGAGATGGATTTTGCGATTTACGGCGCGCAAATGGCTTACGAAATGCCCGATGAAATCGCCGCGAAGAAAATTCCCGTCCTCGTTAATCTCAAATGGCCCGAAGCGGAAAAAGACGCGGATCCCGATGAGCAGCCTTCGCTCCGCACACTGCAGTTTCGCGATAAAGCCCCCTCGACACCCGCCGCGCTCGCCAAAGCAGGCGTGCCGTTCGCCTTTTATTCCGGCGGCATCGCCTCGTCGAAAGACATTCTCAAAGCAGTAAAGAAATCCATCGATGCAGGTCTCGCGCCTGAAGCTGCCTTGCGCGCCCTTACGCTGACACCCGCGCAAATCTACGGAGTCGAAGACCGGCTCGGCTCGCTCGAGACCGGCAAAATCGCCAACCTGGTCGTGACCGACGGCGATCTCTTCAGCGAAAAAACAAAAGTAAAGTTGGTTTTTGTGGATGGAAAAAGGTTCGAGATCCACGAACCGGAAAAGCCCAAGGATCCGCCAAAAGGCAGCCTGTCCGGCAAGTGGAAGCTCGCTTACACCACCCCGGACGGCCCTGAGGAATCCACGCTGGACCTCGAAATGGCCAACGATGGCTCTCTCTCCGGTACGACCACCAGCACGCGCGGCACCGCCAACATCATCAGCGGCTACCTCAGCGCCGACAAATTCAGCTTCACGATTAACATTCCCATCGAAGGCAATCCCACCGACGTTGTCTTCAGTGGCACCTTTGACGGCGCCTCGCTGAAAGGCACCATCGACGTCATGGGCTATTCCATCGATTTCACCGGCACTAAGCCCGGCGAGCACGCCGTGGCGGCAACGGATTCCGCGGTTCACAGTCAAACGAATACTGTTTCATCCGCCTTCGGGGGTGCGCTGTGAGGTCTCTTTCCGTGCTGGCTAGCAGACTTCTCTGCGTTGCAACCGTTTGCCTGCTCTGCGGGTTCGGCCTTTCCCTTTTCGCGCACGCCGCGAATCCCCCCGACGCTCCGTCCGTGATCCTCATTCAAGACGCCACCATTCTCACCGTTTCTCACGGCACCATCGAGCACGGCTCCATCCTTATTAAGGATGGAAAGATCGCCGAAGTGGGCAAGTCCATCAAGGCGCCCAAAGACGCGCAGGTGTTCGACGCCGCCGGCCAGTACGTCATGCCCGGCATCATCGATTGCCACTCGCATATCGCCATCGATGGAAGCGTCAACGAAGGCAGCATCTCCGTTTCCTCCATGGCCAACACGGCGGATGTCCTGAATCCCGACGACATCGACATCTATCGCGACCTCGCCGGAGGCGTCACGACTGCGAATATCTTACACGGCTCCGCAAACCCCATTGGCGGCCAGACCATCGTCATCAAGCTCCGTTGGGGCCAGCCCGCCTCGAAACTCCCCTTCGAAGGCGCCGTCCCCGGAATTAAATTCGCTCTCGGCGAAAATCCCAAGCGTTCCGGCTTCAGTCTTCCCGGGCAGCCCAAGCGCTATCCCGCCACGCGAATGGGAGTCGAAGAGACCATTCGCACTGCATTTGCCGAAGCGCGCGACTACAAAAAATCATGGGACGATTACGACAAAAAAGTTGCCGCTGGCGATAAGGATGCCGTTGCTCCCCGCCGCAATCTGCAGCTCGATCCGCTCGTCGAAGTGCTCGAAGGCAAGCGCTACGTCCACGCGCATTGCTATCGCGAGGATGAAATTCTGATGCTGCTTCGCGTGGCAAAAGAATTTGGTTTCAAAGTCCGCACCCTCCAGCATGTCCTGGAAGGCTACAAAGTGGCCGACGAAATCGCCTCCTCTGGAACAGGCGCTTCCACGTTCTCCGATTGGTGGGCCTACAAAGTCGAAGCCTACGATGCGATTCCCTACAACGCGGCGCTCATGACCCACCGCGGCGTCATCGTCTCGATCAATTCGGACGATGCGGAGGAAGCCACGCACCTCAATCAGGAAGCGGCCAAATCCATCAAGTACGGTGGCCTCACCCACGACGAAGCCCTCAAGCTGGTCACCCTGAATCCCGCGATTCAGTTGGGCATCGACAAGCGTGTCGGCACCATCGACACTGGAAAAGACGCCGACCTCGTCATCTACAATCACGACCCGCTCAGCGCCTACGCTGTCGTCCAAAAAACGCTGATCGATGGCCGCGTCTATTTCGACCGCCAGCGCGATATCGCTGCTCGCCTCGCACTCGAAAAAGAAAAGAAAGAGCTGATGGAAAAGGAAAAGAAAGCTGACGAGAAAAAAGCCGGTGAGAAGAAACCGGGTGATAAGAAGCCCGGCGAAGAAAAGCCCCAGGACAAGCCCAAGCCGCCGCAAGATCACGCGGTCTCCGGAGGTGCCCTGTGAACCGCGTCAAAGCCACCCTGTTATTCGCGGCTGCTTTCGCGGCCGTCTGTTGCTTCTCGCAGCTTACCCGAGCGCAGTCGGAGTCGCCCTCTTCTTATGCTCTAACGCACGCAAAAATTTTCACTCTCGCCGGCGCGCCGATCGAGGACGGCACGCTGGTCGTTAAAGACGGCAAAATCGCCGCCGTCGGCGCCAGCGTCGAAGTCCCCAAGGACGCGGAAGTCATCGACGTAAAAGGCCTGCAAGTTTATCCCGGCCTCTTCGATCCCATCACGCAAATGGGCCTCAGCGAAATTTCTGCCGTGAACGCCACCGTGGATACCACCGAAACGGGCGAATATAACCCCGACGTCGTGGCGGCCACCGCAATCTCTCCATCCAGCGAGCACATTCCCGTCACGCGCGCTTCGGGCATCACCGAAGTGCTCGCCGTCCCCGATAGCGGCGGCTTCGATTCCCGCGGCGGAGGTGGCGTCATCGGCGGCCAGGCCTCCGCCATTCATCTCGCCGGTTGGACGATTAACGACATGCTCATCAAAAAGAGCGTGGCCATGGTCATTGTCTGGCCCGAGATTGAAACGCAGTCATTCGATTTCGCAACGTTCTCGCGAAAAGAGAAACCCTTCAGTGAAGCCAAGCAGGAGCAAGAAAAGCAGATCAGCGCGCTGTCCGATTATCTAGACAGCGCCCGCCATTATGCCCAGGCCATGGGCCACGGCGGCCCGGCCGATTATAAGCGCGACCTGAAGCTCGAAGCGCTCGCCCCCGTCGTCCGCGGCCAGTTGCCCGTCTTGGTTTTCGCCGACCGCGCCCGTGACATCCGCAGCGCCATCGAATTTTGCGATAAACAAAAGCTCAAAATGATTCTTGCGGGAGGAATGGAAGCCTATAAGGAGAAAGACCTCCTCCGCTCCAAGGGCATCCCGGTAATCCTCCGCCCAACCTTGACTTCGCCCCTTAATGAGGACGATCCCTACGACCGCCTGCTCACCCAGCCCGCGGAACTCGCTGCCGCTGGCGTGAAGTTCGCTTTCGGCAGCTTTGACAATTCCTTCGCGCGCCGCCTCGGCCAGCAAGCCGCAAATGCCGTCGCCTACGGCCTGCCGTATGACGAAGCTCTGAAGGCCGTCACCATCTATCCCGCTCAAATTTTTGGAGTGTCCGACCAGGTCGGCACGCTCGAAACCGGCAAAGTCGCCAACATCATCGTCACCAACGGCGATCCGCTCGAATTAACGACCGACGTAAAGTACCTCTTCATCAAGGGTCAGCGCACCTCCCTCGACAACAGGCACCTGCGGCTCTACGAAAAGTACATGCACAGGCCAAAAGCCGCCGACTAAGCGCCCTGAACAACGCCCAAATAGTCTCACTCCGGGCGTTAATCTTCGTTGAGCAACCTCGTCTATTAAGGCGAGGGTCTGCTTTTGTCGAAACTTTCGACCCCCACTCGCGTTTAGAAGGGTAAGTCCTATGCGCCGTGCCACTTATTTCCTGCCACTGGCCCTTTCCATCGCTGTTTTTTCGCCCGGATTGCTGGCGCAAGAGCCTGCCAAGATCGTCTCCGAATACATCAAAGCCTCCGGCGGCAGCAAAGCCCTGTCCAAAATCCGCACCGAAACTCTCGAAGGCGCCTTCAGCAATCCCGCTGACGGCAAACCCTCCACCTACACTTTCAGCCTCAAACTTCCCAACCGCTTCTACTCCGAATTCGTTCTCGGCGACAAACCCCTCATCGAAGCCTACAACGGCAAGTCCGCCTGGCACGAAACCCCCGGCGGCGAACTATCCACCCTTCTCGGCCAGCAAGGCCAGCAACTCGAAGCCGCCTCGCTCTACTACAACTCCCGCCTCCTCAATCTCAAAAAGAACAAGCTCGCCATTGCCTTCATCGGCCACGCCCAGGTCCGCGGCAAAGACGCTCTCCAGCTCGAACTCACCACCACCGCCAACATCCGCCGCGAACTCTTCTTCGATCCGCAATCCCACCTCCTCGTCAAGGAATCCGCTCCCGTTGCCGGCCTTGACGAAGAAATTTTCTATGACGACTACCGCTCCGTCGACGGCGTCAAGCTCCCCTACAAAATCGAGCTCCATCGCGGCCCTGACACCTACTCCATTAACATCACCCGTGCCGCGATCAACGAAACCGTCGGCGAACGCACCTTCGACTTCCCCATAAAATCCCAGGTAAAACTTCCCGACCTCAAAGCCCTTTTCAAGGAAATCGACGAAAATCAGAAAGTCGCTGACAAAATCCGCGAGAACTACGCCGGTACGCGCGTGGAGGAAGAAACCGACTTTGAAAAAGACGGCAAATTAAAAAAGACCGAAGTGAACGAGTACACCTTCTTCTATCTAAACGGCGACGAAGTTTCCACCCTCGTCAAAAAAGACGGCAAGCCCCTCAGCGACGAAGAACAAAAGAAAGAAAACGAGAAAACCCAAAAGGAAATCGAGAACATTCAGAAACGCCAAGCCAAAAAGGAAGCCAAGGACGGAAAAGCCAAAGAAGAAGGTCAAGAAAAAAAGGACAAGGACGACGATGACGTCGGCATCGAAACTTTCTTGCGCACCTGCCAGTTCGTCAATCCGCGCCGCGAACGCTTCCGCGGACAGGACGTCCTCGTCTTCGACTTCGAGCCCAATCCCGAATACAAACCGCGCAACCTGGTCGAGAAAATCGTCCACGAACTCGCCGGTGTCATCTGGATCGACGAGCACGCTCACGAAGTCGCCCGCCTCGAAGCCTATTTTGTCGGAGATTTCCGCGTCGCCGGTGGCCTCCTCGCCAATCTCCAGAAAGGCACCAGCTTCGTTTTCGAGCAATCCTATTTCAACAACGAGGTCTGGCTCCCCACCTACGAAGAAGCCCACGTCGGTGTCCGCGTCCTCCTCATGAAAGGCTTCAACGTCAACGCCACCACCCGCTATTCCGACTACAAACGCTTCAACGTCCAAACCCTCTCCACCATCAACCAGCCCAAATCCACCACTACCCCCGACCCCGCCACCGAAAAACCCGACAACTAGAGGAGCAAAGTGGCACAGACTTCAGTCTGTGCGCTTTTGTAACCGTAGGGACATCGAAAAGGTGAGAAGCTTACTCAAGTATTTTTCGGAGAAGGAGCGTCGGGAGCGTGTAGGACGGACTGGACGTTTCCCGTTCCCTCTCATTTCCTCGCCAGCCCCGAACACTCCAAAATTACTTCCCGTAGAAAGTTAGGCTTATAACTGCTGCTTTTTCCTCACCTAGCATGGACCGCAACGTCTTCGCGGTTTCCTCAGCCATTTTATCGGCCAGTTCTCTAATGCCCTCCGCGATGGCGGGATTTGATAACTTAGCCTTCGCGCATAGCAAATCAATTCCGGCGTCAAATCCGTGAATGTAAGCTAATTTCGGGTCCGACTCGTAACTCTGGATCATTTTCTTAACAGCCCATCCCTGATTCAACGCGTAATCGTGTTTGAGAAAGTCTTCCGATCTGGACATCTCTTCTACCTCAGTGACTCCAGCAGTGTGCGCGGCAACCATGCAAAAGCAAATGGTACTATCCAATTTTGTACATCTTCTCGTCTTTGCGAGCGATCGCCTCATCGCGATGATAAGAAAACTATAATGTCAGGCATCCGCGAGCCCGGCATATTGTTTACCATCCCGCCCGAATAAAATTACCCGGATCGCGCCTGAAACCACCCCGGTCCTGTCGCAATATTCGTTGTCAAGTTCTGCGCGAGTCGCGCTCTCGTCCGATGGTTCCTCGTTTCTCCCGAGGACGACATCCAGCTCAGGATCGCTTTCTACCATCGGTGGTCTCTCTTTGGGGGTCATCCTAGAGTTGTACCATTTCGGACAGACAAACGTTTTTTCGTTGCCTACACTAAAGCAACCCGCAGGGTCTATCCCTTGCATCACGGTACGCCTTGGCGAGCAGTGGAGGGACTTATGAAACATGTCAGCTACAAGGCTACCCACCTTCGAGACTTCTCTTCCGGAGCCAGCCTGGGGGGCAAGGTTTCGCGCTATCGGCAGAATCAAAGCATCTACACGCAGGGCGAGCCCGCCAACGCGCTTTTCTATATTCAAAAGGGAGGAGTGCGGCTTTCTACGCGAAGGCACGAACGATCAGCAGCGGTTACTGGAATCCTGGGAGTGGGTGATTTTTTTGGTGAGCTTTGCCTCGCGGACTATCCCCTTCGGATGTGCACGGCCGTCGCTTTGACCGCGAGTACTATCCGAACCATCCAAAAGGCAAAGATGCTCCAGATGCTTCGCAAAAGTAATAAGGCCTCTTTTTCTCTGGTGGCCCATCTGTTGTCCAACACCAAGAATTATCGGGATCACGTGGCAGACTTGCTGACTTCCTCGGCGGAGCATCGGCTGGCCCACATTTTATTGCGGCTTGCGCACTTGGGCAAGAACGGCCGGACGGGCGTTAAGCTGCCGCACCTAACCGATACACTTTTGGCTGAAATGGTGGGAACCACGCGGTCGAGAGTGAATGCTTTCATGATGCGGTTCAAAAAGAAGGGATTGATCAGCGAGGACGGGGGAATAAAGGTTTATCCGTCTTTGCAGAAAGCTCTCGGCAGACAATAACAATCAGATGTAATCCCTTGTCTGTTCCGTAGGCGTCCGGGACCGGCGTCTGGGAAAGCCGGGACGTTCCCTCCTCTCAATCCACGAAAGCACTCCCGAAATCCAGCGATTCTTCATCTCCTCATGAGCGCCGTAGGCGCGTCACACGTAAACCCAGCCAGCAAGGGCGGGGAGATCACCGAACACTGGCCCGGTGGCATCTGTAGCGGGATGCCTCCGGGCTTCGTTGTAACTAAAGGGCGCTCACACTCGCCTCGAACACCGGACTAAGATGGTGTTCGACATGGCCGCTCGCAAAATCATCCACATCGATATGGACGCGTTTTACGCGTCCGTGGAGCAGCGCGACGACCCGCGACTGCGTGGTAAACCTGTCGTTGTCGCGTGGCGCGGGAATCGCTCCGTAGTGTGTGCTGCTTCGTATGAAGCGCGAAAGTTCGGCGTGCGTTCCGCCATGCCCGCTGTTCGAGCCGAACGTCTATGCCCTAATGCAATCTTTCTGCCCCCGGACTTCCCGCGCTACCGAGCAGTCTCCCGCCAGGCGCGCGACATCTTCAAACGCCACACTGACTTGATGGAGCCGTTGTCCCTCGACGAAGCCTATCTTGACGTTTCCGAGAACAAGACTGGCTTGCCTACCGCAACACAAGTGGCACGCACAATTCGCGAACAGATCCGCTCAGAGCTGAGCTTGACGGCATCGGCAGGCGTAGCGCCGAGCAAATTCCTAGCAAAGATAGCTTCGGACTGGAAAAAACCGGATGGGCTCTTTGTCGTACAACCGGAAGAAATAGATTCGTTTTTATTGCCGCTGCCTGTGGACCGTCTGCCCGGAGTAGGCAAAGTCACCGAAGAAAAACTGAAGCACCTTGAGGTACAAACAATCGCCGACCTGCGGCGAATGGATTTGGCGACACTCGAAGGCCGCTTCGGCCGCTACGGCATGCGTCTCTACGAATTGGCTCGGGGAATCGACAACAGCGAAGTAGTCCCTGACAGGCCGACACAATCCATATCTGCCGAGGACACCTTTGAGCAAGATGTCTTGCTGGCCGAGATGGAGCCGATGATCCGAAAACTTGCGGAGCACGCATGGACCGCCTCCCGCAAGGAATCACGAATCGCGCGCACCGTCGTGCTGAAACTAAAAACGAGTGAATTCAAGATTCTCACTCGCAGCCACACCCCAGGTTCTCCACCTGCTTCTTGCGAGGAGCTGACAAATATCGCTCTGTCATTGCGGGAACGTGTCAGCCTCAGCCCGCACCAGCGCTTTCGCCTGGTTGGCGTGTGCCTAAGCAATTTTCAGGACCCCGCGGATGCATCTGCGCAACCCACTCTTTTCAGCTAGCGGTGGCGGTCAGGTTCCGGTTGCCCGTTATCCAGACAATGCGAACCACTTAAAGGTCTGGACATTGCAGCTGGTACTGGGGCACGTCGTCGAGTCGAAGCAGCATCTCCGTGCCGCCCAAAGCATCTCGTTTGTTTTCTCGACAACCCGGGAAAGTACCTGAGTTTTTGCTGAGATGGCTAGTCTATAGTAGGTTACTAGTACGCAAGTTTCTTAAATCTTCCAACAGCCTTTCACTAGGCTGTGTGGGCTGTGCAAGTTTATGAGCAGGCTTGTCTTTCACTGGCCGATTTCCCCGCCGTACGACTGGCGCTTGTATCGTTGTCTCTGTTTGGTGCCATCTCCGCGATTGGGCTTTTTGTTATGAGTCAAAAAAGAATGAGTCCGACCCGCGGTTCGATTGACAGCGTTTACCGCCAAATCGTTGAAACCGCATTTGATGCATTCATTCGGACCGACTCAAAGGGCGTGATCGTCGACTGGAACGCACGGGCGGAAGCGATTTTTGGATGGTCTCGCTCCGAGGCCATCGGACAAACAGTCTCTGACTTAATCATTCCCGAAAGGTACCGTAAGGCTCATCAAGACGGCATTCGGCATTACTTTGCAACGGGAGAGGGTCCGGTGCTTAACAAGCGAGTCGAAATAACCGGATTGCACAGAGCCGGCCTCGAACTGCCTGTAGAACTGATGATTTCGCCGATCAAGTGGCGCAAGACGCTTATGTTTGCTGCATTTATACGCGACATGCGCGAACAAAGACAATCGGACGAGGCGCGCGTCCGGCTAGCGAATATCGTGCATTCATCCGATGATGCGATCATCAGCAAGACCTTGGACGGTATCATCCTGAGTTGGAACCCCGCTGCGGAAAGGCTGTTTGGGTATTCCTCACAGGAAGCCGTAGGCAAATCGATGCTGATGCTCATTCCGCCCGAGCGCCATACCGAGGAACCAGCAATCCTGATGCGTATTGCCAACGGTGAAAGAGTAGATCATTTCGAAACCGTGCGTGTCCGAAAAGGCGGAAGAAGAATTGACGTTTCGGTGAATATCTCTCCGATAAAAGACAGTCAGGGAAAAATTGTTGCCGCCTCCAAGATTGCGCGCGACATCACGGAACGCAAGGCCGCAGAAGCGAAGGATCAGGCGCAGTTGATACGGCTGAACCTGCTTCACCAGATCACGCGGGCGGTTAGCGGGCGACTGGACCTGGGGAGCATTTATCAGGTGGTATTGCGCAGCCTTGAGGAGCACTTGCGTTTCGATTTTGGCTGCATCTGCGATTACGATGCGACGCGCCAAGAGTTGACCGTCGGTCACGTAGGCACAGGAAGCCAGAAAATGGGGCTAGAGTTGGAACTGACGGAACAAGCGCATATTGCCATCGACGCCAACGGCCTGAGCCGCTGCGTCGGCGGGCAGTTGGTCTACGAGCCGGATACCAGGGACGTGATGCTCCCGTTTCCGCAGAAGCTTGCTGTGGCAGGATTGCGCTCGCTTGTGGCGGCGCCCCTATTAGTCGAAAGCAAGGTTTTCGGCGTGCTTGTCGCGGCTCGCCGGGAAGCGCACAGTTTCAGCAGCGGCGAATGCGAGTTTCTACGGCAATTGAGCGAACACATTGCGCTGGCGGCGCATGAAGCGGAACTTTACGTGTCGCTGCAGCAGGCATACGATGATTTGCGGCAGACTCAACAGGCGGTTATGCAGCAGGAGCGTTTACGCGTCCTGGGGCAGATGGCCAGCGGCATTGCCCACGACATTAACAACGCGCTCTCACCCATGGCGCTTTCGACGGAAATACTGCTGGAGAACGAGTCGGAACTGAGCCCTCGGACTCGCAAACACTTGCAGATGATTCGACAGGCCACCGACGATGTCGCGAAAACCGTTGCGAGGATGAAGGAATTCTACCGCCAGCGCGAACCGCAGTTGACGCTCTCACCGGTTGATATGAATGCCTTGGTGCAACAAGTCGTGGAGCTGACACGGGCCCGTTGGAGCGATATACCCCAACAGCACGGCGTCGTAATCGAGATGCGCACCGAGTTTGCGTTGGACCCGCCGGCCATTATGGGAGTCGAAAGCGAAATTCGCGAAGCTCTCATCAATCTAGTTTTCAATGCCGTGGATGCAATGCCGGACGGCGGGGCGCTGACGTTGCGCACACGAACTGTTGAACACTCGCAGGGTCCGTCCAAACTCCGCAACGTGCTAGTGGAAGTGGCCGATACTGGTGCGGGCATGGATGAAGAGACCCAGCGACGTTGCCTCGAACCTTTCTTCACAACCAAAGGGGAACGGGGGACGGGTCTGGGCCTCGCGATGGTTTACGGCGTCGTACAGCGACACAGCGCGGACCTTGAAATCGAGAGTGCACCGGGCAAAGGTGCTACCGTGCGGTTAAGTTTTGCAGTTCCCGTTCGCGGCGCCGCGGATGTTACTCTGCCTGGAACCGCAATTGCGGTTCCCTCGCGGTTGCGCATTCTCGTTGTGGATGATGACCCGCTCATCATTCGAGCTCTCTGCGAGACGTTGGAGAGCGATGGTCATGAGGTGATTACCGCGAACGGGGGTGAGGCGGGGATTGATGCGTTTAGCGCCGCGCAAAAGCGAGGTAAACCCTTCTCGATTGTGATCACGGATTTGGGCATGCCGCGCGTGGACGGCCGTAAAGTTGCCAGCTTCGTGAAGAGCGCATCCGAGTCTACTCCCGTGATTCTTCTCACCGGGTGGGGTCAGCGTTTGATGGCCGAAGGAGGCGTTCCGCCCCATGTCGATTGCGTAATCAGCAAGCCTCCTAGGCTTCGTGAACTCCGCGAAGCGTTGGCTCTTTGTTTGTCTCCTCCCGGATTACAGGATTCGCCGAATCGCGGACGCAGGGGCACTCACGCCTGAGCTAATGCGTGCGGAACGTGGACTCTGTTTTCCGTATAACTGCCTAGGTGTAGAAGCCATGTGGGCTCCCGCAGATTCTGGGCGATGTCGGCAACTCTGACCCTACCGGATTGTGTCGGTGTTGCCCGTTCTTATTGAGTTGAGTTTCGCCACAATCAAGACTTGGGAGAGTAAGCAAAGATGGGTCCCTTGAGAGCGATGACCTTATGTTTTGGGACGTTCGTCCTGCGCTCTGCCGGGACGTTGTTCCTCTAGCTCATGAATCTTTTTGAACTGCTCTCGATAGCAGCCAGCCTCATGCAGAATCTCGCCTTTGTCGTTGTAAATATAAATCCGAAGATACAACTCGTCATTGCTGGCCGCCAAATCTAGTGCCTCGTCCAAAGTTTCGCAGTCTTTCCAGAGAGGGCCGCTCGGCCATGTGAAGGTGTCTACTGGATCCAGCCTGATTACCCGGTATTGGCGGGTGGGAGTTTCTTAAGTCTCGGGTGGCCCATCGTTTGCGGTCTTGCCTTTTGCAAACGGTGGGGACTCCTCTCCGTCCCTTGCTCACCGTTCTATTCATTGCTGACTACTCCCTACTCACTCCCCATCACCACAACCCGCACCAAACAAACGGCTTACAGTTTATACTTGACAACTAGTACCAATGTGTTATAATTCCTCTGTCGATTGGGACACGGACCCCGTCCGTCCTCCCGCAAGTCATGTGCGCTTTATGCATCCCGGAGGCTTCTACGGGACGCCTCCGCCGCCCGGTTCTTAAAATCCCCCCAAAATCTTCAGTTCCTCCCAGATTACCACTTCATAAAAACCGCGCTCTCCTAACTCCTTCAAAATCAACACTTCTACAACTGTTGATTCCACTCCACTTCATCTCGCACAGAATGAGCGTTTACAAGCAACCGGGGAGGGGGTCCCTTCTTCGCGCTCAACAGTTTTGCAAACTCGTCACTACGCACAAGCGCACCAACTCGACACGCTGGTGCGCTCGCATCCCCATTCCTTTCATAGCGTTCCGCACACTTTCCGTCACACATGGGGGTGGGTGTGCGTGCTTACTTCCAATCTCAAGTTCAGCTTCGCATTCCAGCGTCCGCGCCAGTTTCGAGTTTCGTATCTCGCACCCACATTTTCACGGTCCGCTCGATTTGTTGGGCCCTTTCTTTTCACACTCTTACGCACTCTATGGCGCTGCGCCAAAAATTATCTTCAATCTTTTCAGCATCTTCCGCATTCTCTCCATTAAGCACCCGGGTGACGGGTACCCCTGTCGGGCGCAACTCTTTCTTTCGGTCCCACATTCCTTGGCGGTCAGCAATCAACGATCGACCGTCAGCCTCCCTCTGTTACCATCTCCTCCGCGTCCAGGAGCCGTCCATGCCTAAAACCTTGCTCGCCATTCTCGTGCGCACCATCGTCTCAGCAGTTCTCGCCGCCAGCGCTCTATCCGCTCAAACCACAACTTCCTCATCCCCGCTCCGCGTCGGCATCGCCGGCCTCGTCCATGGACATGTCGGCGGCTTCCTCCAGCAGAACCAGCATCGCCCCGATCTTCAAATCGTCGGCGTCGCCGAGGCCGACACCAAACTCGCCTCGTTCTACGAATCGAAGTTCTCCCTCCCGCACGACATCTTCTTTGCCAGCGTCGACGAGATGATCGAGAAGACCAAGCCGCAAGCCGTTCTCGTCTACACAAATACCTTCGACCATCGCCGCGTTGTAGAAGCCTGCGCCCGTCACCATGTCCCGGTCATGATGGAAAAGCCTCTAGCCGTGAGCAACGAAGACGCCCGCGCCATGCAAGCCGCCGCGCAGCGCGCAAACATCCCCGTCCTCGTCAACTATGAAACGACCTGGTACCGCAGCAATCGCGCCGCTTACGATCTCGTTCACGAAAACGCCATCGGCGACATCCGAAAAATTGTCGTTCACGACGGGCACCAAGGCCCCAAAGAAATCAACGTCGAACCCTGGTTCCTCTCTTGGCTCACCGATCCCAAACTAAACGGCGCCGGCGCGCTCTTCGATTTCGGTTGTTATGGCGCGGACTTAGCGACTTGGCTCATGGACGGCCGCAAGCCCGGCACCGTCACCGCCGTCACGCAGCACATCAAGCCGGACATTTATCCGCTCGTGGATGATGAGGCCACCATCATCCTCACCTATCCGAAGGCGCAAGCGATCCTGCAGGCTTCCTGGAACTGGCCGTTCTCTCGCAAAGACATGGAAGTCTACGGGCAGACCGGCTATGCCATCACCGTGGCACGCGATGCCGTTCGCGTCCGCCTTCCCAAACAGGAGGAAAAACTCGAAGACGCCAAGCCGCTCGAGCCCCGTGAAAGCGATTCGGTAAATTATCTAAAAGCTGTCGTTCTCGATGGAATGCAGCCGCAAGGTCTTTCTTCGCTGGAAACAAACATGATCGTCACGGAAATTCTGGACGCCGCGCGCGAATCCGCCGCGACGGGCAAGACGATTCGCTTGATGGATAAACGATGAACGAGCGATTTGGAGTGCGGCAGCCCTGCTGCCGCTTTTCTCAACAACCCGCACGACTCTGTATTGGGCACAGCACAATCAGGGGTGCCGGCGAGCGCCGGACGAGAGCACTATTTTGCGTGAACAGGACTGTCGAGCACGTCCCGCACTTTTTGGACCAGCGCTCCCGGCGTAAATGGCTTCTGCAGAAAAGATACTCCCGCTTCGAGCACGCCGCCCTGCGCCAGCACGTTGTCCGTATAGCCGGACATGTACAACACCCGCGTTCGCGGATGCCCCTTGGTAATCCGCCGAGCAAGCTCGCGCCCGCTCGTTCCCGGCATGATAATGTCCGTCAGCAACAGATGAATTTCACCAGCGTTCTTGGCGACGAACTGTTCTGCTTCCTGCGTGCTCTTTGCGGCCACCACCGCATACCCCTTAGCGGAAAGAATTCTGCTCGCCAGTTCCCGCACCGCTTCTTCGTCTTCGACCAGGAGGATGGTTTCGCTGCCTTTGCCCGTTCCCCGTATTTCCACCGCGCCCGGTTTGGATTCCGCTTGTTCCGCCACGCGCGGCAAGTAAACTTTGAACGTCGTTCCTGTACCGGGTTCGCTATACACCCAGATGTACCCACCGCTCTGCTTCACGATACCGTAAACGGTGGACAGTCCCAGGCCCGTTCCCTGGCCGCTCTCCTTCGTCGTAAAGAACGGCTCAAAAATATGGGCGACCGTCTCCGGGCTCATTCCCATGCCGGTATCAGAGACTGCAAGCATCACATATGCGCCAGGCTTGACGCTCACGTGGTCGCGCGCGTATGTCGAATCCAGATCCACATTGCATGTTTCCATCGTCATCCGCCCGCCCTTCGGCATGGCGTCGCGCGCGTTGACGACCAGATTCATGATCACCTGCTCGACCTGCGCCGGATCGGCTTTCACATTCCCAACATTTGCGCCGCAGCGCGTCACCATCTCGATGTGTTCGCCCATCAGCCGCGCCAGCAGTTTGTCCAAACCCAACACGATGGAGTTCAAATCGAGAACTTTTGGCTGAAGAACTTGTCTGCGGCTGAACGCCAGCAATTGGCGGATGAGCATGGAAGCCCGTTCGGAGGCATTCTCGATCTGCATCACGTCGCCCCGCAGCTCCGGCTGAATGCCGCTGCGCTGTAGCGCCAGCTCCGCATAGCCTTTGATGATGGTCAGCAGATTATTGAAATCATGCGCGATGCCGCCCGCCAATCTTCCCACTGCTTCCATTCTTCGCGACTGCTGCAACTGGTTCTCCAGCAGTTTCCTGTCTGTTATGTCGACGATGATCCCTTCCATCACCGGATGGCTATCGCTCCCCGAAACCACCACGGCCGTATCATTCACCCAGATCACCGTGCCATCTTTCCGCACGATCCGGTATTCCGCCTGAAAACGCTCACCGCGCAAACTCGCTTCTTCCGCCGCCTCGATCACGGCGTGATCCTCTTTCGGAATATGGCGCATCCATTCGCGAGAATCGGCCAGCCATTCGTCCTGCGAGTAACCCGTAATTGTTTCGATCTGCGGACTAACATAGTGCCACGCGCCGTTGAGGCCGAGCTCCGCGATATAACTTATGGCCGCGACCTGTTCCACGAGCGTGCGATATTTATTTTCCGCGTCCACGCGCGCTCTTTCTGCTTCCTTTCGCGCGCTTATGTCGTGCCCAATACACGCGGTGACGCCGTTGGCTAACGACGTGATAGCCATTTCCACGGGAATGACTGTTCCGTCGCGCCGTCGGAGGTTAACTTGGCCGAACCATTTGCCGTCAGTCAGGAGGGACTGTCTAATCTTGTCCCGCCATAAAGCAACGTCTCGCGGGTCATAAATTTCCTGCCAGGGCAAGCCCAACATGGATTCCGGGCCTTCGAAACCGATCATCCGGGCGAAGGCTGTGTTCGCGTAAATGTGCTTTCCATCCTCCCCGAGAATGGAAATCCCGTCCACCGCGGAATCCATCGCCATGGCCTGCCGTCGAACCGTCTCTGCCGTAGCCGCTTCGCGGTAGCCGCTAACTCCCAATCGCACGGCAAAACAGAGAATGGACACGCCGAGCAGAGAAAATCGCAAAATCTGCCATTCGGAAGGAAACTGCGCTACTTGCACGAGAACGATCAGCGGAGCCACCGCGAACATCGCATTGTTCAGCGCAACTCCGCTCAAGGTTCTTTTTCGCTCCGGGACCGCCGCCCGCGTCTCGGTAGTGGACTGCCAGCGCGCGGCCCAGAATGCCGCCCATAGAAACGGAAGCGTCCAACAGAGGTCGAATAGCGTCCCGGTCGGAGCCCCGCGGACGGCTTGATCATATTCCGCCACGGCCATGCCAGCAATAAACACGGAGAGATAAATCGCAAAACCCCAGTACAGCTCGCGGACACGCTTTGTCCGCGCGCGCATCATCTGGAAACACGCCAGCGCGAGGATCGCGCCCACCTCTCCGAACTCCACCCAGAGCCGGCGCACCGTGACCTCATGTTGCTGAACCGCCTGTGAAGACAGATAGTAAAGGCTGAGATAGAGGAAGAAAAAAACGATTGCTATCTGCGTGAAATCCAGCAGAAATTCGGGCTCGAACTCGGAGGAATCTTTTTCCTGATCAAGGAACAGCACCATGGCGAAGAAAACGCCCTGCACATTGAACATGAATCGCACTGCGGAACCAGGAAACGGTTCGCTGTGTAGGACGACTTCGTAGTATGTCCACCCGAGATTCGCGACGCCCCAGATAGCCATTCCGCAGCCCACCAGGGTCCAAAAGGGGTGTGCCATTCCCTGCGCTCGACGCGCCGCGCCAAAGCACATTACAGCAGCAAGTATGCTGGCAGAAACCTCGATGAGATTCGCGATGAGCGTGCCCGCGGGCGTCGGCCCAAGGATCAGCGCTTGCGCGACATGAGCGCCGACAATGGCAGCTGCAAGAATTAGAAGCCTTCGAGACATTCTTGTGCGCTCTCTGAGAGTTAGAAGCGGGTGGCCCGTAAAGTACAAGTTTAACCGAATAAGTAGACGGATATCCGGCGTCTTCAGGGTACGTGTCCATGCTTACAACGGGTTTGCCCGGATCCAGAAGTGGCCAAGCCCGCTGCGGTCCTTGCCAGGCTTGGCGGCAAACAAGGTTGCGAATCAGCCCGGCGAATCTGCCGAACATTCGCTTTCAATCATCCGAAAATCTCGCTTTACATCCCAATTCTTAAGAAGCACCCTTAGACGCGATGGGCAGCATCTAAGCCTCATGGTCACCTCTCAACCAAGTCCGAGCATTACTCCGCGAGAAATTTTGAGCGCTTGGGGCAAAATCCTTGGCGGCAAAGCGCCGATGCTGTCCATCGAAATTACGCGGGAATGCCCGCTGAGCTGCCCAGGCTGCTACGCTTACGGAGATACCCATCTTGGCGGCGGCAAGCTCTTGACGGAACTCAGCGACTTCCGCGGCGACGCTCTCGTCCAGGGCGTGCTACAGCTGGTGCGTCAAAATCGGCCGATGCACCTATCTCTCGTGGGCGGCGAACCCCTCGTCCGTCATCGTGAGCTGAGCTCGATCCTCCCCGCTTTGAGCGCCATGAATATCTTCTCGCTGGTCGTCACCAGCGGGATCATTCCTATTCCTCTCGAATGGATGGACCTGCCCCGCGTTCGCGTTGCTATCTCGGTCGACGGCCTGCCCGAGCACCACGACGTCCGCCGCAAGCCCGCCACCTACGAACGCATCCTAAAAAATATTGACGGCCGCAAGGTCAACATTCATTGGGTCATCACACGCCCCATGCTCGAGCGCGCCGGCTATTTGGAGGAATACGTTTCCTTCTGGAATGCGCGTCCCGAAGTGGATCACGTTTGGGTGAGCCTATACACGCCTCAAATTGGCGAAGAGAGCGCGGAAAAACTGACTCCTGAAAACCGCCAGCAGGTCGCGCGCGAACTGCCGCTCCTGGCGAAAAAATATCCGAAATTCCTGATGAACGACGGCGTCGCGCAAGCTTTGCTTCATCCACCGAACAACCCCAGCGAGTGCATCTTTGCGAAAATGTCCGCAAATTATTCGGCGGACCTGGAAACGCGCGTCGAGCCCTGCGTATTCGGAGGGACTCCCAATTGCGCGGAGTGCGGTTGCGCGGCCAGCAGCGGCTTGCATTGGATTCGAACCGTGAAGGTCGCCGGTCCGCTGCGCGTCGGCCATTTTGTGGGCAGTTCGGTGGGCGTCGGGTCACTCGTCAATCGCTTGCGGCGTCATGGAAATAAGCCTTCGCGCTGGGGGTCCAACGGTCCGCAGCCCGGCAAAAAACCAGAGTTCGTCCAAATCGCTACGTAGTTTCGTTTCGCCAAACGCCTCGCTGAATGATTTCTCCTTCGCTCGCCAGAATTACCTGCTTTCGAATGGGTACCGATCCTGCGCCTGCACCGCGGCAGCCACGCGCCGCCGCAAGGCAATCGTATCCACCGGGGCGCGCTTGCCAAAGCGCTTCAACACCGCCATCTGCGTCGTGAGCATATCCCCTTCGTACACTGCCGCGATCGCGCGCTTGGCTTCGTGCTCCACTCGCTCCGCTGCTTCCGCGATAAATACCCTTGCTGCGTCGATCATCGTCTGCGTCGCGGCTTCACCCTTCGCGGCAGCTGCTTTTTGCGCCCGAAGCAGGCAAGACTCCATCGCGTACACTTCCATCACGACATTCGAGAGCGCGCCGATCAGTTCCTGTTCCTCGGCCAGCTTTTCGCGGAATTTTTGGACTGCACCGCCCGCCGCTTGCAAAAACATTTTCTTGGCATTGGCCACCACGCGAGCTTCGCCGGCAAGCACGCCCTCCGGCGCTTCCTCGAACGACGGCCCGGCCAGGATCTCATCCGCCAGCTTCATCGCCGCCGGAATCAGCGCGAGCTGCCCGCCCATGGCCCGTTTCATCAGCATCTGGATGATCAGCATGCGGTTGATTTCATTGGTGCCTTCAAATATCCGGTTGATGCGCGAATCGCGGTACGCGCGGCACACCGGATAATCTTCGTGGAAACCGTATCCGCCGTACATCTGCACGCCTTCGTCGACCACGTAATCCAGCATCTCGCTTCCATACACTTTGGCAATCGAGCTCTCGATGGCGTACTCCTCGAGCACCTTCATGGTGTTCTGAATTTTGTCGCCCGATCCTGAAGCCGCCGCCATCGCCGCCTCGATATTCCCGGCCGAACGGTACACCATCGATTCCACGCCAAAAATCTGAATGGCCATCTCCGCCAGTTTTTCCTTCATCAAGCCGAATTCGCCGATCTGCTTTCCGAATGCTTTTCTCTCTTTCGAATATTTCGAAGCGTTCTGCAGCACGTGCTTGGACCCGCCCACGCACGACGCCCCGAGCGTGAACCGCCCGGCATTCAAAATATTGAACGCCACGATGTGTCCGCGCCCGATTTCGTGCAACACGTTTTCCTTGGGCACTTTGCAATTTTCGAGGAACACAGGCGTCGTCGAGCTCCCATGAATCCCCATCTTGTGCTCCTCATTTCCCGGCTTGCATCCCGGGAACCTCCGCTCGACGATGAAAGCGGTGAACTTTTCTCCGTTCACCTTTGCGAAGACGATGTAAACATCCGCGAATCCGCCGTTGGTAATCCACATCTTTTGCCCGTTCAATATGTAATGCGTGCCTTCCGGGTTTAATTCCGCGCGGGTCAGCGAATTCTGCGAGTCGGACCCGGCCTGCGGCTCGGAAAGACAATAGGCGCCAATCCATTCCCCCGTAGCCAGCTTGGGCAGATACTTCTTCTTCTGGTCCTCGCTCCCGAAATACACGATGGGAAGCGTTCCAATCCCGGCGTGCGCCCCGTGCGTGACGGCGAAACCTCCATAAATCGAAAGTTTTTCGGTGAGCACGGTGGTGGCGATTTTGTCCAGCCCAGCTCCGCCGTATTCCTCGGGAATCCCTCCCCCCAGCAAGCCAACTTCTCCCGCCTTTTTTACCAACTCCGGCATCAGCCCCGGCTTTTTGCTTTCCAGATCCTTCACCAGGGGCAGCACTTCCTGAACGACAAACTCCTCCGCCGTCTGCCCGATCAATTTCTGGTCATCGCTCAGGTCGGCTGGCGTGAAGACTTCCTGCGGAAGGGGAGTCTCCAGCAAAAAGCTCCCGCCCTTGGCGGCTGGGTTGGTAATCGTTGCAGTGGCCATGATGGTCTCCTTATTGCCTGCCTGCATTCACGCTTCGGTGTTGAACCCGGGGTATGCGCCCCGAAAACTCGTCTCGGATACGGGTGAGAGCTGTGCGAAAACTTGCGACTCACTCCATTTTACTCCCGTGTATGGGAGCAGGTAAACAGCGTTAACCGCGCCGTCCGGAGTCGAAGAGCAAGCCCGCTAGCGCGTTCTCGGGTCTGTTCAGAGCAGACGATAAAATACGTCTTGACAAATAAAATGGTCCATTACAGAATTGACCCATCTCACGAGGAAAGGCGCTCCCAGAGCCATGCGCGTCACCCGTAGCGGCTATTGGAAAATCCCCAGCACGCGCCCTTCGCAACTGTCCGCAGCGGCGCCTGGCTCGGGTCTCGATCTCGTCCGCGAGCCAGCCCAGGCGGCCGCTCTTCTTCATCACCCGCTTCGTTTGCGTGTTCTCGCGGCCCTTTTGGAACCTGACTCCGCCACCGGGGTTGCCCGGCGCATGAACCTGCCCAGACAAACGGTTAACTATCATGTCCGCGAGCTGGCGCGAGCGCGGTTGCTCGCGCCAGCGGGCCGCCGGCGGCGCCGACGTCTCTTTGAACAATGCTACGTCGCGACCGCACGTAGCTATCTGCTTTCTCCCGAGTTGCTCGGCAATCTGGCCGCTGACCCCTCGCAAGTCCCTGACACTCTTTCGGCGAAATACCTGCTCGGGCTTGCCTCCAAAATGCAGTCCGAGCTCGCTCGTTCCGCGGAACTAGGCGCGGCAGCAGGGAAGCGGCTCGCGACTCTTTCGATCAACTCCGAATTGTGCTTCATCTCGCCTGAACAGCACGCCGCATTCACCCAAGAACTGCAGCGGGCTATCCTCGAGGTAACGGCCCGGCATAGCTCGGCTTTCGCAAAATTGGATGGTTCGCCTGCGGAAGGCAGGCCGTACCGCTTGGTCGTGGGTTGCTATCCAATTCCCCCGGAAAAGCAGGAGCCATCTCATCCGCAAACCGCCAGCAACCCAAGGGGCGCATCATGACGGACGCGAAACCGGTGGAACCAGAAAAAAAGGCGCCGCCTCGAAAGAGAAATTGAAATCGCTGCTCGCACCAAAGAAGTTTGGAAAGCGCTCACGAACGCGAAGGAACTGGCCAGATGGTTTCCTCTTGAAGCCCGCGTCACGCACGCGGGATGCGCGCGCCATCGGGGACGCCGCTATTTCGCGGCAGCCGCCCCGGAGTCCTTGAATGAAATCAGCAGAAAATTCGATCCTGTCCCCAGAAAATCCCCCACTTTGCGGGCCGTCCCCGCGGACAACCAAAGCACGTCTCCGGCGTGCAGAAATGCCGCATGCTGTCCACCCACCGAAACATCCAGATTCGCATTGCTCATCGCAATCAGCAAAGCGGCCGTCTGCGGCGCGGCCTGCACGTAATCTTTTCCTCCTCCGACCTTCACCAGCTCCATGCGAACTTCGCTAGTTTCGAAACAGGGAACCACTTGCTCAAACGGGATTTGATCGTTCTGCACGGGCAGCGCGTTGTTCTGCGGGCACGAGCCTAGCGGCCGCGCATCGCCTGCAGCACCAAGATTGTGCGGCGAGTCCTGCGGATGTGTCAGCACCACCGTGATGTTGTGGAACTCAATTCCCGCATCTGCGCGCACAATGTCGGCAAATCCTCCTGGCGAATAGCGCGTCGCTCCATCCTCAAGCGTTACCTGCGCGGGCGGTTTTCCTTCGACTGCATCCATGATATCGGCCCCGCCTAACGTTACATAGAGGTAAGGCAGATCGTGCCGGTGCAAAAGCGTCGCATCCAGCGGCGGCACCGTCACGGTGTACACCTGCACGTACCCATTCTGAAAAACGTGCGCGTAGTGCGGCTCGTCCGCCACGGAAACCGCGCCTTCCGTTTTGATAGGGCTTTGCGTGTCGATCTGAATGTCTTTAGTTAGACTCGGAGGCTGTGCCGTCGAGGATTGCGCCGCCGCGGCGGGCGACAACAGCAGAGCGAGAGCTGGCAGCACGGAAATTTTCATCGCAACGCATCCTAGGGACGCACGCAAAGTACTGGCAAGTTAAACGCTTCCCAGGCCGGAAACGTTACACGGAGGTTGAACTTTCTGTCAAAGCAAAGGAAGTCTTAGAGGCGCTCCAAGATTCCCGCCGCTCCCATGCCTCCGCCGATGCACATAGTCACCATTCCATAGCGCGCGTTGCGCCGCTCCAATTCGCGCAGGATCGTCGCCGTAAGTTTGGCTCCCGTGCAGCCAAGCGGATGCCCCAGCGCAATCGCGCCTCCATTCGGATTCACGCGCACAGGATCGAGCCGCGCCTGCTGAATGACCGCCAGCGATTGTGCCGCGAACGCTTCATTCAATTCGAACACCGCTATATCGTTCAATGTAAGCCTCGCGAGCTTGAGCGCCTTCGGGATGGCCGCCACTGGCCCAATGCCAAACTCCTCCGGCAGCACTCCCGCCGTGGCATAAGCCACAAAACGCGCCAGCGGTTTCAGCCCCAAAGCTTTCGCGCGCTCCTCGCTCATCACCACAGCCGCCGCCGCTCCATCGCTCATCTGCGAACTGTTCCCCGCCGTCACCGTTCCCTTCACATGAAACGCCGGCTTCAGCTTCGCCAAGGCCTCCATCGACGTGTCCGCGCGCGGCCCTTCGTCCGTATCAAACGTAAAGGTCTGCGTCGTCGGCTTCGCCGCAGCCTGTGCCTTCGCGCTGCCCGAAGCGCCACCCGCGCCAGCTCCATTCGCGCTCGCCAGCGCAGTGATTTTCACTTCCACAGCCACCGTCTCTTCCTTGAACTTCCCCGCCGCAATCGCCGCGAGGGCCTTCTTGTGCGATTCCACTGAAAACTGGTCCGCCTGCTCCCGCGTAATCCCAAACTTCCGCGCAATGTGTTCCGTTCCCAGTCCCATATTGATGTAGGTATCCGGGCTGTGATCCACCAGCCACGGATTCGGCGAAACTTTGTTCCCTCCCATCGGCACCATGGTCATCGATTCCGTCCCGCCCGCAACAATCACCTGCGCCGAGCCTCCGCGAATCCGCTCCGCCGCAATCGCGATCGCCTGCAACCCCGAAGAACAAAACCGGTTCACTGTCATCGCCGAAGTTTCAATCGGCAGTCCGGCACGCAGCGCCGCGATCCGCGCCACGTTCATCCCCTGTTCGCCCTCCGGCATAGCGCATCCAAGAATCACATCGTCGATTTCTTTGGCGTCCAGTCCCGGAACTCGCGCCAGTGCTTCCTTGATTGCCACCGCCGCCAAATCATCAGGCCGCGTGGCCCGCAACGATCCCTTAAACGCCTTTCCCACCGGCGTTCGAACCGAAGAAACAATCACCGCTTCAGTCATGGCGACCTCGCAATCGACACTACCTCATTATTGTTGGGCGACTGGCCAGCAAAAGCAAATTAAGAAAATCCTCGGCAACGGGATAGCCTGCGGTCTGGGTGGACGTCAGGAATGTAACGAAATGTCAATGACGGCGTTCAAGGATTGTATTATGGTTTTCGTGGAAGGCGGGAGCGCCAGTGAGAGCCGTTGGGACTTGCTTAAAACTAGTTCTGGTAGTTGTCAGTCTGCTGACTGCCCCCAAGGTGTGGGCACAAGGCCCCCCCTATCAGACCGACGATCCGACCCCGGTGGACTATAAGCATTACGAGGCTTATGTCTTCGGCGGCGTCGATGGCACTCCGGTGGAGTACGACACGCTTGGCCCCGCTTTTGAGTTCAACTGGGGAGCGCTTCCTGAAATCCAGCTCCACGTGATTCTTCCCCTCGGAGCTGTGGTCCCGACGAATAATCCCATCTACGCACCGAGCGGAGTCGGCCCCAGCGCCTTTGGGTTGACAGACATGGAGTTCGGCGTGAAATTCGGTTTCATTAAGCAAACAAAGCACCGTCCGCAGATTGGCACGTTCACCATGTTGGAGATTCCGACCGGCAATTATTCCAAAGGGCTTGGCATTGGAAAGGTCTGGTACAAACTTCCCCTTTGGGTTGAGAAAGACGAAGGAGCTTGGACGTTCGATGGCGGTATGGGGTACACAATCGTCAGACAAGTCCAGTATCGTGACTTTCTCTATGGCGGATTCCTCGTGAAGCGGCAATTCAACAAAAAGATTGAATTGGGAGCGGAAGTCTTTTCTCACGCGCGAGAGGGATTAGCTGCCCCTCAAACACAATCCTCGACTCTCATTGACGCGGGCGGTTACTACCACTTTAAGAACCCCAATTTCCAATTCCTTTTCGCCTATGGGCATTCCATCGCCGGGCAAACGGAGAACTACGGTTATCTCGGCCTCTACTACACCTGGGGGAAAGAGGACAAGAAACCGGGTGCCGAGGACGCCATGCTCTCTCGCCAATTAGCCGGCAATGGGTTTCATTGATTTGCGGCTTGGAGCTGCGTTGCACAACTCTTCGTGGTTCGAGACCACATCCTCGTAAGGGAGACGTGGATTGGCCAAGCCGAGTTTGGCGTACCAGCTACCTTCCATTGCGAAGTCGCCTCGTCCGCGAAGCTGATTGAGATTTCCCTTAGAACACTGCATACCAGATGAACAAGCCAGCGCCGGCCATCACGACGGCCGCGACCAAGAACGTAATGAGGCGACTCGGAACCATCCGCTCAACCCAAGTGGTTCTTGAGAAGAGCAAACCCAATCCAGCGAAGAGAATGACGTCGGCCAATCCGTGAGTGATCCAATTATGCCAGGCTAGGGCATCCATAAAGCTGTTCAGTGGTTTGTACGCATCCTTTGCCCAGGCCAGCGCAGTGCTGAAAAGAATCGTGATGGACGCGGCCATGGCAAACCCGGCGCTGGAGCGTCCTAGCTTTTCATTCTCTGTGTTCATCGCCCTCTACCCGTGATGCTCTGCAACAGAGCAACTTTTGCGCCGTGATTGATAATGGCTCCCGAACCTTCGATCGCCAATCCGCTCAGACCAATGAGCAGCGCGACGCATAACACCATTTTGCGCGCGGCCGAGTTGACATATAGCTTGTCGCTCGCCGCAATCGGGAGATAGAAAGAAAGAATCAGGGGGACGAAAAAGAGATGTTCCTTCGTCTCCATGAACAACGTGTGAGCAAACGGCCACGGTCCTTTAAGGATTAGCGCCCTGTCGAGCGGATAGAAATGAAGATACCAATATCCGCCGAGAATCCAGGTAAGAATCATGCAAAGTGCCGCTAGCCACGCGGCCTTTCGTATGCGCCCTGCATTTTCGTCGCGCGCATTCAGCGTTTCGACGAAGACCCACATGGCCGAAAGGATGCCCAAAACTCCGGAGGTCGCATGAGCCATGAGGATAACGTCACTGCTGGTGATAGCCATTAGGTCTCACAAGATGCGCGCTTAGAACGCCAAAGTCCACGGCGGGAAAAACAAGTGCTTCCTTGATAGCCAACGCCGCCAAATCATCAGGCCGCGTGGCCCGCAGCTATCCCTTATACGCCTTTCCCGCAGGTGTACGCACAGAGGAAACGATCACGGCCTCACCCATGGGAGCCTCGCAAGCTGAATTTCGTTCTTATTGTTGGACGGCCAGCTTCGAAAAGCAAATCAGCCCGCTGCCCGGCGCCTCGCCTGCGTCCGGTTAAATGGTGGCCAATTGTGAGCGACGTCCCGCGGCGTATTCATTTAGCGCGGCGTTGGCGCTGGTGATAATCGCAAGCGCATCGGCGACGGCGCAAAGATCCTTGCCGCGCAAAACGAAATACAATTCGTCCTCGCCCAGCCCGGTGTAAACCCGGTTGCCCATGCACCCCAGGCTTAAAATTGCGCCGTGCTGCAGCGAAGCAGGCAGCGCCATGCACGTTGGCCGTCCAAGCGCCGGCGCGCCACTGCCAACGCCGGCTCGATTGGCTGCCTCGCTCAGCACCATCGCCCCCGAAGGTTTACAAGCAAACAGCACCACATCTGGGGTAACGGGGGACTCTCCTAAAGGTGCGTAGACAATTGCTGCAGGCGCCTTCGCCAGTCGCGGAATTTGCGGCACTTCTTCGGGTTTCACGTACCCCAGATCGAACATCATTTTCAATGTCTGCCCGGTCTCTTTCTCGCGTTCCGGCGACAACGTAATATTGTGCGTGTACGCGCCCACCGCGCAGTTGAAGTGATTTTCCGGCACGGTGTAGAAAACCCTTCCTTCCGCTGCGAGCCGCCAGAAGCTGCAGCTGGAGGGCTCCGTTCCCTCAAATTCCTTCACATGTCCCGGCGCCGCATCCAAAAAGGTCACCGCCACCGGCCGCCGCGACAGCTTCACCGCTTCGCAGATCTTCTCCTCGAGTTCTTTCCAATTCGTCCGCAGGGTCATGGTCTAAGCCCCCTCCTTCGGGTTGCAAACATAACACGCCAGACGCCAGCTTGCAGAAATGGATCAAGCAAGCCGAGTCGTGAGAAATCGAATCAAAGTGTTGCAGAAAAAAACGGCTTTGAGATTATTCGCCGTAATCCGCCCGAGCACGGAGATTCCGTTTTTAGTGGAGGGCGGCAAGAAATTCGCCAGCCGATACTACCGCGGCGCGTCGCGAAAAGACTTTGTCGACAAGACACGCGTGCACTTCGGCATCGCCGTCCACGCAGCAATCCTTGATCACCACAAGCCGGTAGTCCGCATCCGAAGCCTCCAACAATGTCGAAAGGACCACGCCGCTCGTCGCAATCCCGAATAACACCAGTGTATCGATTTCTTTTGCGCGCAGGATCATCTCCAGATCCGTTCCACGGAAGGCGCTCACCCGGTGCTTCGTAATGAAAATGTCGTCCTTTCTTGGGCCAACTCCCGGATAAATTTCCCCCGAGGCGCCTTCGAATAGTTGCTGGTGTCTACTCGAACTCTTGATCGCGCCAAACAAAAGGTTGCGAGCGCTCACCTCCGGCAACCCCGCCCGAAACCCCACCTGAATGTGAATTACGCACATCCCCAGGCTTCGAGCCCTCTCCAGCACGCTTGCCACCCGCGCCAGCAGCGCCTCTTGATCCTTCGCGTACGCTGCCACGATCCCGCTCTGATAATCCATGCTTAAAACAGCCGTCCGCGCGGCCTCAAACGAAAGTTCCCCACTCATGCGTCCCTCCTGGTAAGAGCTAGAACACCTTCCTGAAGGCTGCAATTCCACAATTCCCGATTCATCGGAAGGAGCGTGAGCGGATCATCCATTGGCCGCATAGTTTGCCAGGCAATTGGACTCGCCCCATGATTCGGACAGGACTTCGAATACGCCGAGGCGCCCGCTGACGACATCCCTATTCCTCCGTCCGCGTGGAAGTGAAATTGTCTGCTGCTTCCGGGACCAGCCGTCGCCCGCGGCACGCAGACCCCTCCGGCAGTCTTACCACTCGCCGTCATCTCTCGTGACTGTAAGTGGAATCGAAGAAGGTCCACGCGTCTGACCAACGCTGCCCTCGGAATCATTTCTTGATCGCAGCGCCTTTCCTCGGAATAAAGAGTGTGGCCGGCGGCGTAATTTTATGTACCTGCGAAAAATTCCCCTCGTTCAGCGCCAGCCCGACACGTCCTCGCGAATCGACGTACAGCAGCGGCTCTCCCACCGGCACATCCATGAACGTTCGCTCATACGGCACGCTAAACGGCTTCTTGTCCAGCTGCACGATGATCTTGTCCCCCACTTCGTAACCGAGTTTCTTGAATTCGTCGCCCGGTATGTCCGTGATCAGCGAGCCGAAAGGATCATCCAGCCCAATAATATCGCCTGCGATTCCGCTCTCTGACGTCACGGATGTTTTCTCTGTCAGTTGCACGAGTTGCGGCACCACCGGCCCTGCCAGCGCGAAATCCCACCCTTCGGCAAGGTGTGCCGCCGCAGGCGCAAAAACATCCCGCCCATGAAATGTCGAGGAAACCTGCGGCTTCAGCATCCAAGCCGTGTTTGTAATTTCACGCGCGGAGTCCTGCCCGTCCCTCTCTATCACCGGCGTAACCAATCCGTTGTCCGGCACCACGAAATATTGCCCCTTCTTCGATTTCACGATCACTGCTTTCCGCGATGTCCCCACTCCCGGATCCACGACCGCCAGAAAAATTGTCCCGGACGGATAGTACGGAGTCACACCCGCCAAGTAGCGCGCTGCCTCTTCGATCCGGTAGGGCGTCACTTGATGCGTGATATCCATCAACCGCGCGTCCGGCGCAATGCCCACGATCACGGCCTTGCAGATGGCCACCGCATCGTTGGCCGTGCCGTAATCCGTCAGGAACACAATGGTCGGCCGCGCCGTCGTCCCCGCTGCTCCAGCCGCGCCCTTTTCCGCCGGCGCTTTCCCTCCGCACGCACAACAAAGCAGCACACCTGCAACGAACAGAAATGCGAAAACGCGATATCGCGAAGCCATCGAATCTCCCGTGTTCAAATTATTTTTGCAAAGCTGGCGAAAACCTTGTGGTCTTCACCGTAATGGACGGCTGAACGAATCGCCATCATGTGCAAATGGCAGCCGCCTGTACTCAAAAAGGGATTCCGGCTCTTTCATCCTTCCGGCCGTCCCCTGAATACGGCGCAGCATACAGTAAGCCACAAGCGCTGTCTTTCCGTTTTGATGCCACGCCGTCATTTCCTGCTGCCCAACAATACTCTTTGGCATTCCTTTTATCTCCGCTAGAATATCGGGACTTCGCAAGAGAAGTTACGCAAGAGAGAGCAGCCTGCCGCGCCCAGAGAAGGCCCAGCCGCATTGCGTAAGTGAACTCGAATAAAGGGAGAAAAAAAGTGCTTCGAACCTTTTTTGTGGGTGTGTTTTTGTGCGTCTGCGCTTCAGCCGCGCTAGCCGACCAGGTAAACCTCAAAAATGGCGATCGCTTGACGGGCACCATCGTCAAGTCCGACACCAAAACTCTGCTCATCAAGACCGATCTCGCCGGCGACGTCAACATTCAGTGGGACGCAGTCACTTCCATAGTTTCCTCGCAAACGCTCCATCTCGCTCTTAAGGATGGCCAAACCGTTGTCGGCACCGTCACCACGAACGACGGAAAATTTGAAATCGCCACGAAAGATACCGGCTCTGTCACCGCGTCCAAGGATGCCGTAGCAGGCGTCCGTGACGACGCCGAACAAAAGGCTTTCGACGACCAGATCGAACGTCTCCGCCATCCCCATCTCACAGACTTCTGGAGCGGTCTGCTGGATACCGGCCTCAGCCTCACCCGCGGCAATTCCGATTCGCTCACCTATTCACTTTCCGGCAAGGCCGCGCGCACAACGGAACGCGACAAAATCTCCGTCTATACCACGGCCATTTACACCGATAGCACCGTCAACGGCATCAGCTCCACGACCGCTCACGCCATCCGCGGTGGAGTCCGAGGCGATCTGAACGTCAGCGATAAGGTCTTCGTTTTCGGCTTCACGGACTTCGAGTACGACCAATTCCAGGATCTGGACTTGCGCAACGTCGTCGGCGGCGGCCTCGGCTATCACCTCATCAAGACCAAAGCCGCTACCTTCGACGTATTCGCTGGCGGCGACTTTGATCAAGACTTCTTTGGCGCAATCGCCGCTACCGCAACGAGCCCCGCCACGCCCGCCGTGACCCGCAAAAGCGGCGAAGTCGTCGCCGGCGAAACCTTCAACGCCAAGGTCAACAATCGCACCACCATCACCGAACAATTCAGCCTCTACCCCAACGTTTCGGACACTGGCAACTACCGCTTCCAGTTCGATTCCACCGCCGCTACCAAACTCAAGAACTGGCTCAGTTGGCAAATCACCTACAGCGATCGCTTCCTGAGCAATCCTCTGCCAGGCTTCAAGAAAAACGACTTGCTCCTATCAACGGGTGTGCGCTTGACATTCGGTAAGGGCGTGCTTTAATGACGCCGGACCCACCCCTATTAATTCACTCTCTTCTCTAGGAGGCACTTCATGGGCTTGATCGCTTGGATCATCGTCGGTCTCATCGCCGGCTGGCTCGCAGGGCTTGTCATGAAAGGCGGCGGTTACGGCGTCCTCGTGGACATCATTCTCGGCATCCTCGGCGGGATTGTGGGTGGCTGGGTCTTCGGCCTTCTTCACATTTGGCCCGCCGGCGGAATGATCGGCTCGATCATCGTGGCTTTCGTCGGCGCCGTCATCCTTGTTGGGATCACCCGGCTCCTGAAGAGGGCCTAACGCTTCGTTTCCGCGGCAAATCAATCGCGCCGACGGGCAAACCCCGTTCGGCGCGATTCTCGTTTTTTGACTTGGCCTCGACCCACGAAAGAGCCCCTTTTTAACCTTCCAGTAGTCCGAATCCTGCCCAATTTTGATACGAATTAGCCCCAGGCATCACCATTTAGAGAGCCAAAAACCCCTGGCCATAGGGTCAGGTGGCGGATGGCTGGTACAGGGAAAAACAGGCGAAAACAACAGCGAAACGTTAGATATATATAATGCACTGATAACAGATGACTTATGCCGTTTCAAAGTGGGTCATAGGAGTACCAGAAGGCTGGTTTGGGTCCTAAAATGTGCCTTCCGTACCATCGCGTTTGGGACAGGTTTGCTGTCAAATAGGACAGGTGCGAAGGGCTGGACCAAAAGACAGGGCTCGCGCATCCAAGTACAGGTGAAGGAAGTAAGAAGGAAAGAGGCAGCAAGCTCGCAGTTGTTGGGACAAGTGGGGACCAAGATCAGAGGAATGATGAAGACCAAAGACAGCAATCGGAAATGGATGTGGTGGTTCCTGGGGGTCGTGCTCGCGCTGCAACTGTACTTCGTGCGCGAGTTGCTGGCAGCGTTCGCCATTTTTGCAATCGGATTTGCAGCCATCGCTTTCGTGGTGGTCAGCCTGTATATGATGCAAAAGGTTTGGGAAGCAGGCGTTCAGCGGGTGGCAGACAGCCAGCACCCGGTAGTCGATATGGCACGGCGCGGTGTTAACGCCGTGGAAGACATGGCCCGCCGGCCGTTGCGCCGCCCGGGTTCAGCTACGGCTCGCTAAGCCGCATATTCCGAGTGGGCGCTTGTAGGCCCAGGGTTTTTGCCAGAGCACATGCAGAGCTGCTCAACCTGCCTCCTTCAGGATTGACGCAGCGTCTGCAACAGTAACAAAAGAAAGGGGCCAGCCGTCCTGAGAGAGCGGCTGGCCCCTTTCTTCGTAACTCGCCAATCATGACGCCACAACGTGACGGGCCACTCGCCAGACGTCCCGGGTCGTCCGCCGACGGGCACTGTTCCATCAAAATCAGTCAGGCATCCGATGAATCGCGCGCTTTCGTCCATCTTTCACGCACGGAAGCAATGACCTTTTCTTTATCGCTCCGCATCTGCTGGACGAGCACCTGGTTGCCGGTTTCTTCATGACGCGCCGCCCACAACACCATCTCGGTCAGCACGGGAGCAAGATCGATTCCCTTGGCCGTCAGCGAGTAGATCACTTTTCGGCCGTCGGAGGCGTCCCGTTCCGTAGCTATAATTCCATAGGACTCGAGACGGCGGAGGCGGTCCGCCAGAATATTGCTGGCGATTTTTTCGTCGGATCGAAGAAATTCCTTGAAGGTGTGATTACCGCGCAGCATCATGTCCCGCAGGATCAAGAGGGACCAACGGTCTCCGAGCATTTCGACCGAGGCGTTCAGCGGGCAAGCGGACCGTCGCTTCGGCGGGGCCTTCCTTTTGGGCATGTGTTGATACTATCTCTTTTTACTTGCAATGTGCAAGTAATCAAGTAAGATGGGCGAACCGAGTTTGGCGAATCGCCAGCAGGAGCGGGGCTGCCGCACGCAAAGCCATGCAGGGCATGACGGAGCGGGAGTTGCCATGCAAGGGCGGAAACAAAAGTTTCCATAGACCGTCCTGTTCAGGAAGAGAAGAGGAGGATGCCATGCAGTTGAATCCTTATCTGTTATTCAACGGGCAATGCGAGGAAGCATTCAAGTTCTACGAAAGATGCTTGGGAGGCAAGATCGAGATGCTCTCGACATTCGGGGATTCACCGATGGCGCAAAAGACGCCTACCGAATGGCACGGCAAGGTCATGCATGCTGCCTTGAAGTTGGGGGACGGCATGATCTTGATGGGTTCTGACCCGCCGCCGGGCTACTATCAAGCGCCACAAGGGTTTTCCGTTTCACTGAGCGTGAAAGACCCGGCGGAAACGGAACGCATCTTCAACGAATTGGCGCAAGAGGGTAAAGTGACGATGGCCATTCAGAAGACTTTCTGGTCGGCTCGGTTTGGCATGCTGGTGGCTCGGTTTGGCATACCGTGGATACTGAATTGCGAGCAAGCGGCCACGCAAACCGCTTGAGATTTCGCGCATGAGCCAGAAGATGTCCGCAGTGAGCGCGCTGATTACGAGCAGGAACGGCTAACGCGGTATAGAGGAAATTTCATGAGCTCGGTGAGCCAGAGTCCAGCAAACCCTTCATCCGCTGCGTCTGCCGTTCCGATCTCGAAAGGAATGATTTGGACCGGGCGTGTCCTCAGCGCTCTGCCGGTAGCGTTAATGGTGTTTAGCGCCGTGCTGAAGTTTCTGAAGCCGGTGTCCGTGATGCAGAGTTTCGCGCACTTTGGCTATCCCGAGAGTGAAATTTTCATTCTTGGAGTGCTCGAATTGCTTTCCTGCGTCGTTTATTTGATACCGCGGACGGCAGTTCTGGGAGCGATCTTGATGACGGGTTATCTGGGTGGCGCGACAGCGACGAATGTTCGGGTCGGCGACCCTTCGTACATTATGACAGTCACTCTGGGAATTCTGGTATGGGCGGGACTTTTCTTGCGCGACGCCCGCGTGCGCGCGCTTATTCCCCTGCGCGGCTAGATTGGGCGGGAGCATACGATTTTCTGCGGCATGGAGCAAATCAGGTGAGGAGAAGGCACGATGAATTTCAAGCCGGAGCTATTTCTGAATGACTTGAAGATTGCTCTTCGTTCGCTGGCCCGCGCGAAGGGCCTGGCAATCACGGTGGTTCTCACCCTTGCGCTGGGAATCGGAGCCAACGCGGCCATCTTCACACTTGTGCGCGGCGTGCTTCTCCGGCCGCTGGTGAATCGCGACGAAGACAGCCTTATCTACATCCGTCAAAGCGCGCCAGGCCTCGGCTCGGCAGACACCTATTTCTCCGTCCCGGAACTTAAGGACATTGAATCGAGCGTCCACACCATCACCAAGTTTGGAGACTTCTCGACCATTGGCTTCGTGATGGTAGGCCTGGGGGAACCTCGAGAAGTCCGCGCAGGCGTTGTCGGCGGTACCTATTTCGACGTGATGGGGCTTCATCCCGTCCTCGGCCGCCTCATCGGCCCGCAAGATGACGGCCCGAATGCCGCCGGCGTCGTGGTGCTCACGTATCGGTTCTGGTCATCTGCATTGCATAGCGACCCGGCCGTTCTGGGCAAGAGCGTGAGACTCGGCAGCGGCGCAATGGGGACGAGAACCGGAACGATCATCGGCGTTCTGGAACCTTGCATCCCTTATCCGGCGGACACCGAAATCATCGCCAATGTGGTGACGAGCCCGCACCATCTTTCGGCCACGATGGTCACCGGCCGCGTCCATCGGATGACCGAACTCTTCGGGAGGCTGGCACCCGGCGCAACGCTTGAGCAAGCGCGCGCTGAACTGCGGACGGTGTACAGCTCGATGATGAGCGAGCATCCAGAAGCTTACTCAAAACAAGCGGATTCGCAGATCAGCGCCACCCGGCTGCGCGACCAAGTCACGTCCGGCGCACGAACCGTGCTTCTAGTACTGCTCGCGGCTTCGGGACTTGTCTTCATCATTGCCTGTTCGAATGTCGCAAACCTCATTCTTGCGCGCTCCGTTCGCCGCGAAGGCGAACTGGCCATCCGCGCCGCGCTGGGCGCCAGCGCCTCGACGCTGCGGCGCACGCTGCTTGCGGAAAGCCTTATTCTCTGCGGCGCAGGAGCACTGCTCGGAGTGCTTAGCGCACGTCCCCTGGTGGCGATTCTCGCGCGCTATGCCTCGCGGTTTTCAATCCGCGCGCTCGATCTCACCGTGGATTCGAGCATGCTTTGGGTGGGCGCGGGCCTCGCGATCATCGCGGCGGTTCTACTCGCTTTTGTCCCGCGTCTGCCCTCGGCCAACTCTTCCCAGGGGTTCGGGCTGGCCAGCGGCAGCGTGCGCATCACCGGCGGGACCAACCGGCGGCTGCGGCTGTTTGCCATGACGCAAATCGCCGCCTCGTTCATGCTGCTCGCCGGCGCGAGCATGCTGCTTAAGACGCTGCTCGACATGCAAAAGGCGCACACCATTCTGGACACGCACCACGTGCTGGTTATGAACGTTCCCGTAGACTCTTACGGAAAGACGCCCGAACAGATCAACCACTTCTACGAGGAAACGGTTCGCCGCGTCGACGAGCTTCCGGGAGTGGATGGCGCAGCGGTGGGAGACTCTGCTCCGTGGCGAGATACTGACTTTTCGTTTGCCTTACAGTTCTCGACAGAAGGCCACGTGCGCGCACCCGGCGAAGAGGATCCTCGTTCGCAATACCGTACGGTTTCGCCCGCATATTTTGGCGCCCTGGGTGTGCCCCTTCTCGAAGGACGCGATTTTAACGACCAGGACCGCGCGAATGTCGAGCCCGTGGTCATCGTCAGCCAAACGCTCGCGCAGCGCATGTTCCCCGGGCAGGACGCCATCAACCGCCATCTGATGTGGACCGATCCGGTCATTAAGTTCATCGGCATCGAGCCGGTGCCGCGCCGCATCGTCGGGGTTGTCGCCGATATTGACGACGGTCACGTGATCCCCGCTCCCACAATGACGGTCTATAGCCCGATGGAGCAGGAGGGACTTTTCGGAGGCCGACTGTTCGTGCACACGCACACGGATCCGTACGCGCTGATCACGCCCATCACGAGGATCATTCGAAATCTATCGGTGAATCAACCCGTCGAACGCCCAGCCACGCTGGAGGACATCCGCGCCGAGGTGCTGACTCCGGAGAAGCTCAACACGCTGGTGTTCGGAGGATTCGCGCTTGTCGCACTGGCGATTGCAATTGTGGGAGTCGCGGGTGTTTTGGCGTTCTCGGTCAGCGCGCGCACGCGCGAATTCGGCATTCGTCTGGCGGTGGGATCGCAGCCGAGCCAGCTCTTGGCCGGAGTTATTCGCGAAGGCGCGGTGATGGCCGGCATCGGCGTCCTCGCAGGCGCCGGTTGCGGCTATCTGCTTGCCAGGCTAGCCGGCAGCTATTTGCTGGACATGAAAATGCCCAGCGCCGTGCCCGTGGTTGCGTCGGCGCTCATTCTGTTAGCAGCGGCAGTGGCCGCATCCGCGCTGCCTGCCGCGCGGGCTGCACGCATTGACGTAATTCAGGCGCTGCGATCCGAGTAATCTTGCGATTGTAGGATTCGCCCAGGGCCTTGCGGCCCGCCGCTGTCCGATTACTGACAGATATTCTCTGTCGGTTCTTACGGGTTGCGTTTCCGACGCGAGGCCTCATCCATGTGCAGAAACATCAAAACTCTATTCAATTTTGTGCCGCCAGTTACTTCAGAAGAGATTCGAGCGTCTTCGCTGCAATTCATCCGTAAAATCAGCGGGATTCATAAACCGTCGAGGGCGAACGAGGCTCACTTCCTTGCCGCCGTGGATGAAATAGCAGCGGTCTCAACTCGTCTTCTCCACGGGTTGGAAACCAGCGCGCCGCCGAAGGATCGAGCCGTGGAAGCGGCAAAAGCGAAGGCTCGAGCAGCCGGGCGATTCGGGTCCTGAGGTCTGACAAATACAATTTCGAGGCCAGCGAGCTTTTCTGAGGTTATCTTGCAGAAGTTTCCGTTTTCCGACTCCAGGCTCCCCTACAGCTAGTTCCTCGATCTGATTAGAGTTTCCATCGCGCATAAGGAGTACTTCTTTTTTGTGCTACTCTTTGCGCCCGTAAGAAGCGAAAAAACACGCCATTCGCGCTGTGCGAGGAGAATGTCATGAGCCGGCGAAATACATTGTCTGCATGCATAGAAGTTATTTCGGCACTAATTTTTTTGGTTTGCCCAGCAAATCGGGCGCAAGAGAAAAGTGAGGCGGCTGCGAAGAAAATTGCGATTCGCGCAGGACGGTTGATTGACGGGAGAAGCGAAACGCCGATCCTCGACGCGCTGATCGTCGTCGAAGGCGACAAGATTGTTTCTGTGACGCCGGGAGGCACGCCGCCCGCGGGGGCCGAAGTGATCGATCTCTCGAAGGCCACTGTGCTGCCGGGATTCGCGGATGTGCACACGCATGTTCTTTTGAATGGCGATATCACGGCAGACGATTACGACGTGCAACTCTTGAAGGAGTCGACTCCTTACCGGGCTATTCTGGCGGCTCGGAATGCGCGCATCGCGTTGGACCAAGGGTTTACGACGCTTCGCGATGTCGAGACTGAAGGCGCGATGTACGCCGACGTGGACGTGAAGACGGCGATCGCGCGTGGCGAAGTTCCGGGGCCGCGGATGCAGGTGGCTACGCGAGCGATGGCGCCCACGGGGATGTATCCGCTGCTCGGGTATTCGTGGGAATTGAAAGTGCCCACCGGCGTGCAGTACGTCGATGGAGTGGAAGGCGCGCGCAAAGCGGTGCGCGAGCAAGTGATGTACGGCGCGGACTGGATCAAGTATTACTCCGACCACGGCTATCATTTTGGAAATGACGGCGTGCTCCACAGCATGGTGAATTTCAGGGACGACGAAGCCGCGGCCATCGTCGATGAAGCACACCGGCTCGGCAAGAAAGTGGCCGCGCACTGCATCGGTCCCGACGGCATTGCGGCTGCATTGCGCGCAGGCGTGGACACCATCGAGCACGGCGTCGGCTTCACGGATGCGGAACTGGATGAAGTGGCGCGGCGCGGCATCTATTGGGTTCCAACGGTCACTGTGCTCAACTTCGTTGCTCCCGGTCGTGGAGGCGTGTGGGTGAAAATGGTGGACACGGAAAAAGCGGCGTTCCAAGAGGGGCTGAAGAAAAATGTGAAAATCGTGCTGGGGACGGATGCCGGCGGCTTTGATTGGAGAGCGGTGAACGAAGCGGAAGAGTTCGTGTACTACACGAAGTATGGCATGACGCCGATGCAGGCGATTCGCGCCGGGACGGTCGTTCCCGCGGAGTTGCTTGGATGGAGCGATAAAGCTGGGACGATCGAAGCGGGGAAGTGGGCGGACATTGTCGCGGTAAGCGGGGATCCGCTCAAGGACATCACGGAACTCAAGCGCGTGAAATTCGTAATGAAAGGCGGGGCGGTTTACAAAAGCGAGGTTCACTAAACTGAGACCGCCGGCCATAAAGAGGACCGGAATAAGATAATTTGGCCGCTTACCCCGCGTCCTGAGTTATGTCTAATAATTGGGTGAGCAGCAGCTCCGGGAGGGTGAAATGCAAACACTTTGGCAGGACCTTAAATTTGCCGTCAGGCTGCTGAGGAAGAATCCCGGTTTCACCGTTGTGGCGATTTTGACTCTGGCGCTCGGAATCGGCGCGAATACGGCGATTTTCAGCGTCGTCAACACTGTGCTCCTTCAGCCGCTGCCCTACAAAGATTCGGGGCGAATCATCAATGTCTCCGGACTCGAATTAAGGTCGCACGCCAGCGGCGCTTTTGTTTCGTACACGAAATTCACGCAAATCCTCGAGCACAACAAAACACTCGAAAGCGTTGCCGCGTTCTATGCGCGCACCTTCAGTTTGGTTACCGACCGCGAACCCGAGGCGGTCAACGGCGCGCGGGCATCTATGGATTTTTTCCGCGTGCTGGCCATTTCGCCGGCGCGTGGGCGAACTTTCCTCCCCGAAGAAGAACAACCCGGAGGGCCCGACGTCGCTGTGATATCGGAGGGGTTCTGGCACAGCCATTTTGCGGGCGATTCCACGGCATTGGGCAAAACGCTCGTGCTCGATGGGAAGAACGCGACCATCGTCGGGATTCTTCCCGCAAGTTTCCATTTTCCGCTGCAATATCCAGAGCCGGATGTCTGGCTCCCCCGTCCTTCGGAAATACCGCAGCTGACCGCCGATCAGGTTCGCAGCGGAGCTGGATATCTCGACGTCATCGCCCGTCTTCGCCCCGGGGAAACTTTAGCGCGCGCCCAAGCGGAGTTCGACACTATCAATGCGAGCTACAAGCAGCAGTTTGGCAGTTATGTGGACGCTACGAAATTCGGACTCCTTGCACAATCTCTCGAAGATAGCTTCGTGGGCGCGCTGCGTCCTTCGTTGCTCGTGCTGCTCGCGGCGGTGGGTTTCGTTCTATTGATTGCTTGCGCCAACGTGGCCAATCTTCTCCTGGCCCGCGCTACGGCGCGCGAACGCGAAATTGCCGTACGCAAAGCGCTGGGCGCCTCCAGCGGGCGGCTCGTCCGCCAGCTGTTGAGTGAAAGCGTTCTTCTTTCGTTGTGCGGCGGAGCGCTGGGGATCCTTTTCGCCGCGGCGCTGCTGCCCGTATTGCGTTCGGTTAGTCCCGGCGCAGTGCCACGGCTCAATGACGTAAGAATAGACGGCATTGTTCTTATTTTTTCTCTGGTGCTCTGCCTTATCACCGGAACGGCCTTCGGATTGATTCCAGCGCTCCAAACTTCGAAGCGGGATCTCCACGCAACTCTCAAGGAGGGCGGGCGTGGCTCTTCCGAAGGCCGCAGCCGCGGCCGCTTCCGCGCGCTGCTCGTCGTCGCGGAAATCGGCGTTGCCCTCGTGCTTATGACGGGGGCCGGCCTGTTGATACAAAGCTTTTCGCGCTTGATGCATGTCAATCCAGGATTCTCGCCGCGGAACTTGATGGCGTTTCCTCTGACGCTTCCGCCCAGCCGCTATGCAAAGCCGGAGTTGCAGGCGCAGTTCTATCGGCAAGTGCTCGAACATGTGAGGGCCCTGCCGGAAGTGCAAGCCGCCGGCGTTACGAGTTACTTGCCCCTTTCCGGCGCGGCGCGTTATGTCTTTGTGTGCCCGGAAGGGCGCGTTTGCGAAGGGGTTGGAAAAGATCCGACGAGCGCCGCACGGCAAGTCAGCGCCGGGTATTTTGAGACGGTGCGAACGCCGGTTCTCAGTGGACGAACATTCAGCGAGCAGGACATTGCTGGAGGAGCACCCGTCGCCGTGATTAACGAGACGGCGGCGAAGCATTTTTTCCCTGGGCAGAATCCTGTCGGCAAACACATCGCCAATTCGCGCGACATGGTGCAACGCGAAATCGTGGGTGTCGTCGGCGATGTGAAGTTTAATGGTCTAGACGCCGCCAAGACGGAAGAGGTGTACATCCCCATGGCGCAGGTTCCGTGGTCGACGGCCACGCTCTTGGTGCGCTCGGAAGCGAATTCGAAGGCTCTCGTTACAGCCGTGCGCGGGAAGATTGCAGAAGTCGATCCCACTCTTCCTCTAAGTGGAATTTCGAGCATGGAGGAAGTCATCGGGAATTCGGTTGCCCAACCAAAGTTGACCATGCAGTTCGTGGGAGTCTTTGCTGGATTTGCGCTTTTGCTTGCCGTGGTTGGAATTTATGGCGTGATGGCCTACACCGTGAGCGCGCGAAGCCAGGAGATGGGAATTCGCGTGGCTCTTGGCGCGCGGCCTGTGGACATTCTTCGGCTTGTGGTGGGACAGGGAATGCGCATGACGCTGATCGGGCTGATACTCGGAGTCACCATCTCGCTGGCGCTCACACGCTTGCTGGCCAGTCTGCTGTACGGAGTGCAGGCAACCGACCCGCTGGTGTTCAGTGCTGCCGCTCTGGTACTCGCCGCAGCTGCGTTTGTGGCCTGTTATCTGCCGGCGCGGCGCGCCACGCGTGTCGATCCGATCGTAGTCCTGAGATACGAATAAATCGCCCTCCTGCGAAGCGCAACAAAGTGCGAGGGAAGTCACGATCGGCCGTTCGAAATTGAGAATCCACAGCTTCTTTCTCACGAATACTCTGCCCTCCGGGCCTCGTGCTACGATGAGCGCCGCAGATTTGGCTGGGAGGGATTCGTTGTGCGCCAGATTCTGATTGTTCTCGCTGCGTTCGCAGGGATGTGCGCGTTTGCGCAGACGCCGGAATGGCCGCCAGCGCCGGGGCACGTGACGCTGGAGGTGTGGCCGCGCGGTGCGCCTGGGGCACCGGCGAACCTGCCGCCTGAGGGCGATACTACGGCGGCGAAGGATCACGTGGTGGCGGGGCGGCGAGTGATTCGAATCGGCAACGTTTCTGCGCCGACGCTGACACTTTACAAACCCAAAGGAAAAAATACGGGGGTAGCGGTCATTGTATTTCCCGGAGGCGGTTACCGCATTTTGGCGATCGATCTGGAAGGCACGGAGGTGTGCGACTGGCTGAACTCCGAGGGAATCACCTGTGTCTTGCTCAAGTACCGCGTGCCGGATACCGGGCCGTATCCCAAGTCACCGGCCGCCTTGCAGGATGCGCAGCGGGCGCTGGGGATTGTTCGTTCGCACGCCGCGGAGTGGCATATCGACCCGAAACGCGTCGGCGTGCTGGGATTTTCGGCGGGCGGACATCTGGCGGCGGCGCTCAGCACGCATTTCGACAAGCGAATTTATGATCCGATCGATGCGGCGGACGAATTGAGCTGCCGGCCCGATTTTGCGGTGATTATTTATCCGGGCTATCTGGCGATTGCGGAGCAGAACTTCGCGCCGAATGCGGACATCCACGTGACGGAGCAGACTCCGCCGACGTTTTTGGCGCAGGCGGAGGATGATCCGGTGCACGTAGAAAACGCTGTGGTGTATTTTATGGCGCTGAAGAACGCCAAGGTTCCGGCAGAAATGCACATCTACACGCAAGGCGGGCATGGGTACGGGCTTCGCCGTACCGAACTGCCGGTGACGGGCTGGCCGCAGTTGGTGGAGGCGTGGTTGCACACGATTAACATTCTGCCGTCTCCGAAACGTTGAGAAACTCCAGGCGGGCCCTCACAACGCAACCAACCGCCCCACACCCATTGAATCTCACCACGGAATGTCAGAAGAACGCGGCACCGCCATCGACGTTGATGGATTGGCCGGTGATGGCGGTGGATTGATTCGAACAGAGGAAGAGCGCTGCGCGGGCGACTTCGGCGGCGGTTTGACCGCGGCCCTGCAGAATTGTGTTTAGAAAACCGGCGAGCTGTTCTTGCGGGCTGACGCCGAGCTTTTTGGCGAGCGTGTTGCCGAGTTCCTTGGACATGCGCGTTTCAGTAACCGGGCCGGGACAAATGGCGTTGACGCGGACGCCTTTGCGGGCGGCTTCGGCGGCGGTGATGCGCGTAAGGCCGAGCATGCCAGCCTTTGCGGCCGCGTAGGCCGAACCCCACGGGAACGCAGCTTTGGCCGAAAGGCTGGAAATATTCAGAATGACGCCGGAATTGCGGGCGTACATTTCCGGGAGCACGAGTTTGGAAAGGAGAAATGCGGCGCGGAGATGGACGGCGATGACATTGTCGAACTCGGCGAGGGGATAGTCTTCGACGGGAACGACCGGGCCGTAATGGCCGGCGTTGTTGACGAGGATATCGATTCTGCCGAATTTGGCGCGGGCGTCGGCGACGATGCGCGTGCAGTCGGATTCGTTGGCGAGATCAGCGGGGGAATAATGCGCGCGCCCGCCTTGGCTGGAAATTTCCGCGGCGGCGGCTGTTAACTCTGGCTCCGTGCGCGCCGTCAGGAATATCGAGGCGCCTTCGTTTGCGAAGAGTTGAGCGATGGCGCGGCCGATGCCGCGCCCCGAGCCGGTAATCAGGGCGACTTGATCTTTGAGGAGCATAAGAAGAAGAGGATAGAGGCAGCGCGGCGCGGAGGCAAGAAACGAAGCGAAGCGGAAACGGGCAGCCTCTGCAAAAGGGGAAGGGTGAAACCTAGCCTGACCAATTTGTCCGCATGTACGGCAGGTTTAGAGTTGATCAGAATATGTCTATGGCCGAGAACTGTACCTCTGTTCAGGTGTAATTGCTTCAGCCGGTGTTTAAGCTGCAACCAAGAGAGGTGTATTCAGAGACGCGGCATCCCGGCAGAGGCCGGTCCGTTTTTCCCGAAACTGCGGCCCAACCTAGTCCAGCCGCGCGATTCTACTATGGAGTAGAGCCTGTGCGCCGACCAATATTCTTATTCCAACTAGCCGGGGTTGTTGCTGCGCTGGCCCTCGCGGGCTGCGCCGGCATAGCAACGTCCAACGGCTCGAACGGTGGGTCGAAAGCTGTCGTGCCGACGATCGCCGCGCAGCCGGCGAGTCAGACGGTGACGGCGGGGCAAACCGCAACGTTCAACGTGACAGCGAGTGGGACGGCGCCGTTCAGTTATCAGTGGCAGAAAAACAACGCAAACATTAGCGGCGCGACGGCAGCCAGCTATACGACGCCGGTGACGACCTCAGCCGACAATGGCGCGAAGTTTGATGTAGTGGTGAGCGACTCGGCAGGGAGCGTCGCCAGCGCGACGGCTACGCTCACGGTGACGGCGGCAACGGTGGCGCCAACCATCACGACACAACCGGGGAATCAGACGGTGACCGTGGGGCAGACCGCGACTTTCAGTGTGGTGGCAACGGGCACTGCGCCGCTGAGCTACCAGTGGCAAAAGGACAGCGCAAACATTACGGGCGTAACGGCGGCGAGTTACACGACTGCAGCAACGGTGGCGACGGACAGCGGGGCGAAGTTCGATGTGGTCGTGAGCAACGCCGCCGGCAGTCAAACAAGCGCGATGGCTATTTTGACTGTAAATTCAGCCAGCGGTTCCACGGTCAATGTCGTCACCTATCACTACGACAATCTGCGCACCGGGCAGAACCTCAACGAAACAATTCTGACTCCGGCCAATGTGAATTCGACGACGTTCGGCAAGCTGGGCTCATTCACCGTGGACGGGCTCGTGGACGCCCAACCGCTGTATCTCTCGGAAGAACCCATGCCCAACGTGGGATCGAAAAACGTTCTGTATGTGGCGACCGAGAACGACAGCGTGTATGCGTTTGACGCGGATTCCGTGAACGGGACCACGAGCGCTTATCTCTGGAAAGTTTCGCTGCTGGGCACAGGCGAAACGCCGAGCGATAACCGAGGGTGCAGCCAGGTCACGCCCCAGATTGGCGTGACTTCGACGCCGGTCATCGATCGCTCGCGCGGACCGCATGGCGCAATCTATGTGGTGGCCATGTCCACGGATGCCAACGGAAATTACTATCAACGCTTGCATGCGCTGGATCTGACTACCGGCGGCGAGCTGTTTGGCGGGCCGACGACAGCACAGGCGAAGTATCCGGGCACGGGCGACAACAGCTCCGGCGGGAATGTGGTTTTCGATCCGAAGCAATACAAGGAGCGCCCGGGCTTGCTCGAGATCGGCACGACGATTTACACGACATGGTCCTCGCACTGCGATGCGCGGCCGTATACATCCTGGGTGATGTCCTATAACGCGAACACCTTGGCGCAAACGAGCGTGCTAAATCTAGTCCCCAATGGGAGCGAAGGTGGAATCTGGATGGCCGGAACTGCCCCGGCGGCGGATGCGTCCGGAGACATTTATTTCATTGTTGGGAACGGCGACTTCGACACGACGCTGAACGCCAGCGGCTTACCCACGAATGCGAACTGTGGAAATTGCTACGTAAAACTCGCTTCGGCCGCGCCCATTACTCTGCTCGATTACTTCACACCGTTGAATACCGTCGGGGAATCCGATGCCGACGAGGACTTCGGATCAGGCGGGCCGCTGCTTTTGCCGGACCTGATGGACGCCGGCGGGAACACGCGACACCTGGCGGTTGGCTCCGGCAAGGACTCCGTGATTTATGTGGTGGACCGCGACAACATGGGAAAATTCAACGGCACCCAGGACAACATCTATCAGCAAATCAGCGGGCAGCTCGGAGGCGGCGTGTACTCCAAGCCTAGCTATTTCAACAATACCGTCTACTATGGCGCCGTGGGCGATCATCTGAAAGCTTTCCCGATCACGAACGCGCAACTCGCTCAAACACCTTCAAGCCAGAGCCCCACCAGCTTCGCTTATCCGGGAACGACACCGAGCATTTCCGCGAATGGTACGACAAATGGGATTGTCTGGGCCGTGGAAAATGGCTCGACCGGCATTTTGCATGCCTACAACGCGACGAACCTAACGAACGAGCTTTACAACTCCAATCAGGCCGCCAACAACCGCGATCAGTTCAGCGACAACAAATTCGTCACTCCGATGGTGGCAAACGGCAAAGTTTATGTGGGAACGCCGAACAGTGTAGTCGTCTTCGGCCCGATCCCCTAGCAAAACGGCCTCAGAAAGACCAAGCGCCATCTCAGCCAGAGATCCGAGAGAAAACAAGAAAAACAGGCGCTAGTGCCTGCCTCTCTTTGCAAGTGCTTTCATCGCCCGGAACGTCCTACTTGCCCGGCTTCAAATCCTTGAGCAATGCATGAACGAGGCTGTTGATGTCGCTCTGTGTCAGCGAGAAAGAATCGCGGCGGACGGGCTTTGCGCCTACGGCGCGATAGACCAGATGCCTGGGCGATTTCTGCATCCAGTCGAAGACGATAGTGCCTTCGCGGAAACGGATATTTTCGTAACCGACATAGGCGGGGCCATAGCCCCAGCTTTGCCAGCAACGAAACGGGCCGCAAACAAGGCCGGGATAGGCGCCTGGATAGCCGACCGGAACGGTCGCGTTGCCATGCCTGACCGCAAATTTATAGTCCACCAGAAAATCGGCGGCGGCCGGGTCAGCGACCTGCTTGAACCCCTTGGAGGCGAGCGCTTGCTCGATGGTGGTCTTAACGCGCTCGCGGTCGACGGCGTCGTCGGTGTCGGCTTCGCGGCGCGGAGCTTGGTTGCGCGCGACTTCGTCGCGCGAGGTCACGGGGCGATTGTCGCGCGCGGCGGCCGCTTCCTCCGGCGCTGGTCGCCATGCCCAGGTCGCGTTTCTCGGGATGCGCACGTCGTGGTCGCGCGTAATCCGCACATATTCATCGCAGCCGGCCACGAGAATTACGGAAAGAAGAGCAGCGGCGGTCAAAATCCATTTGGTTGATTTAGCAGGACGCGAATGCGGCATCTGACGAGCCTCCAAAGGCATATTTCCACCCACGAATATCAAACCCTGCAACCGTTCGATAGTTGCGGCCCGAAATGGGTTGCACGATGGTTCGCGTCTCTGTGCGAATAGTCATGGCTCAAGCCTTCGAAGCTTCCCAATCGGCCGGCGGAAACACGACCGGCCAGAACTTCGGCGCAGGCCGGTCGAACTCGAACGCCACAGCAAAGTAATCCGCGCTCGCCTGATCGATGCGTACCACGCGGCAGCTTTCTTTCGCGCCGCTCTGCGGGTTCACGAGAACCATCGGCTGCCCCACAAGAAGCTCGGCTTTCAATTTCAACAGCCCGCCGTGCGCATTGACCACCAACGTGCGCGTCTCTTCCTGCACATGACTGCCCTCGGGAGTGTGCGCAAGCACCGTCACGGGGATCTGCAGCATCACGCGTTCGCTACGGCGCCGGTTGCTGGCATCGGAAGAGGGCACGAAATTCTCCGTTAAACAGTTCGGTACGCTGCAAATCTCTGGAAAACGTCAGGCCAGGGGCACCTGCTTCTCCGGAGATACCTGTTCTGCGGCAGCGCGGCTGGGCCGGCACACTAGGCGCCAGCGGAATGAACGCTCGACGCCACTCGATTAGTTTACCTAAGGTGTGCGCGAGCCTGGCACCTGGAATGACGCCTGACGTGCATTGGTAAACGGGTTGACGGTTAGCGTCTCCCGAACGGGATCGAGGGCTCAGGGAAGCATCATGGATTGAAGGCGGGATTTCGCCTCCGGCCACTCCGAATCGAGGACGCTGTAATAAACGCTGTGGCGGATTCGACCGGTCGAAGTGATCATATGATTGCGAAAAGTGCCTTCCTCGCGAGCCCCGATGCGGAGAATGGCTGCGCGCGAGCGTTCGTTGAGCGAGTCGGTTTTTAGCTCGACGCGGATGCAGCCAAGCGTTTCAAACGCATGCTTTAGCAGAAGATACTTAGCTTCCGTGTTTGCGGCGGTGCGCTGCCACGCCGGAGCCACCCAGGTCCAGCCAATCTCGACGCGATGATGTGCGCGATCGATGTTGCCATAGCGCGTGCTGCCGATGGCGCGGTTGCCGGATTTTTCGATCAGCGCAAAGGGCAAAGAGACGCCGCGCGCCTGCTCGTCCAGCGCAGTCGCGATATAGGCGGACATTTCTTCCGGCGTGCGCACGGGAGTGGGAATCCATCGCCACAGGCTTTCCGCAAGGCCAACGGCGCTGAGATCGGCGTGGTGTGTCTGGGAAAGTGGCTCGAGGCGAACGTGGCGGCCTTCGAGGGTCACTGGCTCAACCTGCATTTCTGCGCTCATGAAATGTGCATGTTACAGCCGCAACGGCCATTTGGTGGAGCACCAATTTGGCGACGCGTTCGGCGCGCACCGCTTCCCAAACTTCGCTTCGCGCGGGCCCCAAAGCGCCGCAAACGCGCAGGCAAACATAACGAGCCGTCCGGCGTCCTATCTTCGAGTCTTCGAGCACCCACGGGAACTTTCCACTGGCGGAGAGAGAACTAGACATTGAGAGGGCGCGATACCCGTTTGTCTCGACCTGGAAAAGCATGAAAAACAAATCCGCCGGTAGCGCTTCTCAATTTTCGACCTGTCGTTCGGATGCTTTTTCGAATCGTCATTCGAAACGAGGAAACCGTCTGATTCGATGGAGCACTATTGCGTCCGCGCTTTTCGTTTTGGCGCTTGCGGCTCAGGAATTTCGCGCGCAACAACCACCACCGCCGGCACAGCCACAGGGGCAAGCGCAGCCAGAACTAAAGCGCCCGCAGGAAGCGCCTCCAAAGATCGCGGTCGAGGTCAAAACCGTCAGCGTTCTGGCCACCGTTCGCGACAAGCATGGCAAGATCATTCCGGACCTGACCAAAGACGATTTTCAGCTGGACGAAGATGGCCGTCCGCAAACCATCAATTATTTCGCGCATGAAAGCGATTTGCCGCTGCGCCTCGGCCTTCTAGTGGATACCAGCCTCAGCCAGCGCAAGGTGCTGGACCAGGAGCGCAGCGCGAGCTACACCTTTCTCGATCAGTTGCTGCGCCAGGACAAGGATTTGGCGTTCGTGATTCACTTCGACCGTCAGGTCGAGCTGCTGCAGGATTTCACTCCTTCGCGGCCCAAGTTGCAGGCAGCCTTGCAATCGCTTGCGACGCCGCAATCTGACGCCGGCAGCGCAGGTAACGGCGGTGGCGGAGGGGGCGGAGGATATGGCGGCCCGGGAGGCGGAGGCCGTCAAGGCGGCCACATGCACAGCGGCGGAACGCAGCTCTACGACGCGATTTTCCTCGCTTCCGATGAGCTCATGAGCAAGCAGCAGGGCCGCAAGGCGCTGATCGTACTTACAGACGGCGTGGATCATGGCAGCAGGGAAACTTTGGCGGAGGCCATCGCCAGCGCGCAGCGCGCCGATACCATCGTCTATTCGATTTATTTTGCCGACGAGGACCAAGACTATGGCCGCCCGGGTGGATTTGGAATGGGCGGGCACGGCGGCATGGGCGGCGGACGCGGCGGCGGTAGGTATCCTCGGCAAGAAGAGCGGCCCGACGGCAAGAAAATCCTTGAGCAAATTTCCAAGGAAACCGGTGGCCAGCTTTTCAAGGCCTCCAAAAAAGAAACGGTGGACAAGATTTACGCCGAGATTCAGGAAGACCTGCGCAACCAGTACAGCCTCGCCTACACCCCCGACAAGGGCAACACGGTTGGATATCACAAGCTCTTGCTCACCGTGCCCAAGCAGAAAGATCTCATCATCCAAGCCCGCGACGGCTACTACTACGGCCAGTAGTGCCTAACAGAAGTCTTCCACTTCGGCGGCGCAACGATCCAGATGTCCGGTAATCCGACAAATCAGGAGTTGACCGAGTGAAGCAACCGAGCGAGAGTTTCAATGGTCAGTCCAACGGGCACTGGTCACCCCGCGTATCATTCTCACTGGTAAGATGCCTGCAAAGCTGTCGGAGAAAATTTATGGACGAACGAGAGTTTGATTCAATGTTTCCGCCTCGGCCCTTCGGGACAGCGGAGGCAATGCGGCTGGAAGCTAGCCTTCGCCGTTGCGGAACGCTCGGCCTCGCCCTGTGGGGCAGGACTTCCGATAACCTGCGGCGTCAACTGCTTGCGCCCTATCCTGAAATACCTTCGGGCTTTGATTTGGAAGATTTCCGTGAGCTGCAGCGGTTCGCTCAGCAGATTTCGTCGGGGCTTGCATCCTCGCGAAATGTAGGGTTACCTCCTTTTCCGTTGGCGACTTCTTCTCCGGCCTTTTTTGTTGGTACTCAACGCTTTACGCCGTGGGAAGGTTGTTGCGAGATACTGCGCCGTGCGATTGAACATCTGGAAAAACGCTGAGAAACTAAGTAGGTCATGGTAAATGCCGTTGCCGGACGAGTGCTTTTCAGGGCGGTTCCCGGTATTGAATTCCCGCGTGACAGATATTCTAATTGGCACCAGCGCCTTCACCGCCACATATTATCATGCGCCCGAAAACGGCTGCCATGCAGCGGCGGAGCGGCGCATCCGTACCGTCATCAGATTTGCGCTAAATGTGGAGGCAAGATGCACTATGAAGTCAGGCGGCGAGACGAAAAGTGGATTGTTTGGGACACGGTGAACGATTGCGCGATGAAAGGCGCGGCAGGCCTTCCCAGACTTACAGCCGCCAACTGCATGCGTCACCCGTCGATTGCAGGGCTTCTGGTGATGAAGCCGAGCTCGGTAGCTTTCCTTGCCGCTGAGGCCAGACCAATGACCTTCTGGACGCAGAAAGAAGCCCAAGTATGTGCTGATACTTTGAATGATATTGACCAATGGGGTTCTGTTTGACGCCGCCGCCGACTTTCTTGCGTAGGCCGAAAATGGCCCCCGATTCGATCCATCTCCCAAGGGGTCAGTGACCGCTACTTAATTCGATGAATGCTTCCAAGTCCTGATAAACGCGGTTATCGGAAAGGTGGAATCTGGGCCAAAACCCGTTGTCCGGTTATGCAACTCATCGGGCAGCGCGAGGGAGGCAGATGAGGTTATGCGTTCGGACTACGCAGATTTTCCTATAACTCTTGAGATTTCTTTCCGTGACCCTTAACTCATCTTCAAGAAGGCATGCTTTGAGTTCGGAGGTTCTTAGGCGATGAATTTCGTTTCCGTTTGCCAAAAAAACTCTCCCTTTTCGGTCAAGAATCCGGAGCCCCGACAGGCCAAAAGGGTCATCAGCCGTGAAGCCGGACACGTAGAAACATTGATGTCCGGACACTATCAACACGCCGGTCCAGCACTGCCAGAGTGACTTAACTCGAAAAACAACTAAGGCGAGACAGGCCAAACTTACGAGAACCGACAAGATTCCGACAGGGTCCATATGTTCTTAGCCCTTCGGTGAAATCCTACTCTCCGTCAAAGGGAAGTCAAAGCCTGATTAACCGGAAACAGCCCCACCACCCGATAACGAAACCCGGTGCGGCCCAGCCTCGCCGTAAGGTATGATAGAGTCTTCGGAAATTACTCACATAGGATAACGATGCAGACTGCCACAAATGGGAAGGTATTGCTGAGGGTCCGGCCGCGAGGATTTTGCGCCGGAGTGGTTCGGGCCGTGGATATCGTCGAGCTGGCGCTCGAAGCCTACGGCGCGCCAGTCTATGTACACCACGAAATCGTGCATAACACCTACGTCGTCGAGCAGTTACGCCGCCGCGGTGCGATTTTCGTCGAGTCCATTGCCGACGTGCCGCATGGCGCCGTGCTGGTGTTCAGCGCCCATGGCGTGCCGCCGCCGGTGCGCCAGGAAGCCAAGGACCGCTCGCTGAAAGTGATCGACGCGACCTGCCCGCTGGTCACCAAAGTCCATCTCGAGGCCCTGAAATTCGCGCGCGAAAAGCGCACCATCATTTTAATTGGCCACAAGGACCACCAGGAAATTGTCGGCACTTCCGGCGAAGCCCCGGAAAGCACGATTGTGGTCGATTCCGTGGCAGCCGTGGACGCGCTCGAAGTGGACGATCCGGAAAAGCTTTCCTTCCTCACGCAGACCACCCTCAGCCTCTATGACACGCAAGAAATTGTCGCGCGCCTGCGGCAAAAGTACCCGGCCATTAAGGGCCCCGCCAGCGACGACATCTGCTATGCCACGCAGAACCGCCAGGAAGCGGTTGAGCAAGTGGCCAAAGACGTGGATCTAATTTTGGTTGTCGGCTCGCCGAACAGCTCGAATTCGAATCGCCTCGTGGAAGTGGCGCAGCGCAGCGGCGTGAAGGCCCAGCTCATCGATTCGGCCGCGGACATTGACGTGAAGTGGCTCGAGGGTGTTGGCCGCGTGGGCTTGACGGCAGGCGCCTCCGCTCCCGAAGTGCTCGTCGAGCAAGTGAGCCAGCGGCTGGCGGAGTGCGGGTTTACGGATCAGCGCGATCTCGATTTGATCCGCGAGGACGTGCGCTTCACGCTGCCGCCGGAGCTGGCGACGATCGCGGCGGCGCCGCGCCGTTGAAGATTTTGTAGCATTATCGGCACGCAGGGGCGGGCTTCTGGCCTGCGCAGGTTGCAATCAGCCCGGCGCTGCACGCGGGGACACACAACACAAGGAGCAAACTTTGGCGGTCAAAATCGTCCGTCAGCCGAAGAAGATTGCCTTGATAGGTGCGCCGTCGAGCGCGGCCGCCTTCCTGCCCGGAAGCGAGAAAGCACCCGCGGCGTTGCGAGCTGCGGGCCTGGTCGAGCGGCTGCAAAGCGCCGGCTATGAAGTGATCGATCACGGGGATTGCGCCCCGAGGCTTTTCGCGGACGACGACGAGCACAAGCGAGCGCGGAATTTGCCGGAAATTGTCGCCGGCCTGAACGATCTGAAACTTCGCGCCGAGCTTGCGATCAAAAGCGGCGCGTTCGTGCTGGTCCTGGCCGGCGATTGCGCGCAAGTGATCGGACTTCTGACCGGTGCGCGCCGCTACTATAAGCATGTCAACTTGTTGTGGGTGGACCGCGACGCGGATTTGAACACGCCGGCGTCGACTCCCTCCGGGCGCATTGACGGAATGGTTGTCGCCCACGTCATAGGAAAAGGCGCTCCGGAGCTCGTGCGTTTTTTTGGCGAGTCGGCGCTGGTGCGCGAGCCGGATGTCACGCTTTTCGGCCTGGAACGGCTCGACCCTCCGGAAGAGGAATTCCTGAGCAAATCGCCGATGCGGCATATTTACGCGGCGGACATTCCATCCAAAGGCGCTCGTGCCGCCGCGCGAGACGCACTCACCTATGTACACGCCGACGCGCATGAATTTGTGCTGCATCTGGATACAGACGTTATCGCCAACGAAGAATTTCCCGCAGTGAACGTGCCCGCCGGCGGCGGACTGCGCTTGGAAGACGTCCGCGCGGCGCTCGGCGAATTTGTGAAACACAAGAATCTGCTGGGCCTGGATGTTGCGCAGTACAACCCCGACAAGGATCCCGATGGCAGCGGCGCGAAAAAACTCGTGGATTTGCTTGTAGACGTACTCTCCGCGCGCCTCGAAGCTCCAGCGGCTCCCGCAGCCGAGCCCTCGGTAGCCGCACCCGAAGTCTCTTCTTCAGAAACGACCGCGTAGAACTCCGGATCTACTGTTCAGCTTCTCATTTTGCCAGGCAGCCTGCGGATTGGCAGGCTGGCAAAACAGCATTTCCGTTGAAACGCCGGAGCCTCTCCGCGCACTATCCTTTCATAGGTGTCAAACCTAGCTCGCGGCTCCGCAGGCGGCGGGTCACTTCCTTGAGGGCATCATTCATGGAGCCGCCTGCGAACCGGAGTTCCGCTCGGTCCATCGGACTGGTGAACGATGAAAAGAGGCGGTCTGTTTCTCGCGGCGTTTTTGCTGATCAGCGGAATGCTGCGCCTCACGGGCCCGAATGCCGCGGAACCTGCTACGCAGGGAAATGAGCCTTGGCCGAAAACAAATAGCGCCAAGACTTCCGAAAACCTTCCGAAAATTCCTTACCTCGAAAAATTTGCGGGCGAGATCGAGGAATTCTATGGAGTTCAGAACAGCAACTCCGGCCACGGCGCGGATCTGGACTCCTATTTCAAGGCTTTCCAGGCGCCTTCCGGCCAGACGCTACGCCCGCCGGCGCAATTTGTCATCGCCATCTTTCCTGATCCAATCCATACGCGCCTGGGACTCTTATTCGATCGCTACGCAGAAGCTCTTCAACAAGCTGCGCAGATGAAGCGCTACGACTTCGACCGCGCGATTATGCCTTGGGAGCGCACACCGCACGCCGAAGCGCCGGATTTGAAAACACGGCGAGAAGAGCGCGAGGAGCAGGCGCAAAGAGAATCGTATCCCGGGATAATCATGTTCCGCAGCGGTGACGAACCTGAAAGCGCATCCGCGCAGACAGATCTTTCAGACTCGAAGAAACAGGATTCATCCGTATCCCACAGTATCTCGCCGGTGAAAGGCCCACTCTTCGTTTTAGTCGTAGGAGAAACTCCAACGGCAGGTTTGAACAGACAACAGTTTCGCAATGCCTTGCAGATTATCCGTGAGCTTCGCGGGACGTCCGTCGCCGCCGTCGGCGTGAAACAGCCCCTGCTGATTCTGGGCCCCTCCTTTTCCGGCTCGCTCGAATCGCTCAGTGAAGAACTGCGGCAGGCGGATATCGAAACAACGTCGCATGAAAAGTTCATCTATAGCGGAACCGTCACCGCGACCAGCAGCATGCGCTGGTTCCAGGAGCAACTCAGCCCCGCGTCTTACTTCGCGTCCTTTCAGGAAAATGATGACTACGCGCGCGACGAATTCCTGCAGTTCGCTTCGGATCGCGGCTACCTTTCTCATGAAGTCGCTTTGCTCTCCGAAGATGGGACGGTGTTCGGCGCGCTAAACCGCGAACACGAAGAGGGCCAGACCGGGCCACGCGAGGCTGCGGGTGCGAATTCGCCCGCGACGAACTCTCCAGAGGCTTTGAACACAAAGAGCGATGACCAGCTCGACGAAGACGTGCTCAAGCTGCATTTCCCTCGCGAAATTTCCTATTTTCGATCCGCGTATCAGAAGGAAACGACAACGCAATCGCCCTCGGCGAGCAGTTCCTCGGGCGTTTCGACTCTTCCGTTGAATATGGACGAAAGCGGAAGCGACGGAGATAGCGTAGCGCCTTACGCGGTTCCGCAGACGTCTCTTTCCCAGGAAGCGGTGATGCTTGGGATTGTCAGCGAATTGCAGAAGCATCACATCAAATTCACGCTGCTTTTCGCGACCGATCCACTCGATGAACTATTTTTGGCAAGTTATCTTCGCAAGGCCTATGCGCAGGGGCGCGTGGTGATCACCGCTCCGGATTTGCTTTTCGCGCGGGAAGGCGACCCCGCGCTGCGCGGCGTGCTGGGCCTGAGCGCATACGCGCTGATACCCGGATTAGGCGACAGGCTTTGCCGGCAGAAAACCTGGCTCCGCTGGCATGAGGACCGGCTTTTTGTCAGCAGCTTGAGTGCGGGAATTTTTAATGCCATGGTCGGTCTTCTTTCCGTGCAGGAGTCCACTGGGAACGGTTGGGATCCCTCTTCTGAACCCGTCGAAGAGTTTTCCGCGAGTACAGCGGGGCCGCAGAAAAGAGGGTCAGCATTGGCTGGCGGCAGCGTTCCCTACGCTCCGTATTCCGAATACGGCTCGCCCCATTTCGTTCAAATGTCAGGGCAGCGCGCGGACCAGTGCGAGGAGCGGCCGCTGCTTTGGCTTACGATTCTCGGACGCGACGGCTTTTGGCCTCTCGTCGGACTCGATGACAGGGGTCTCCAGTCTGCGGATGGGCAGATTCCCCTCGCCACCCTCCAACCCGTTGGGGAAACCGCGAGCACGCTGAAAACTGCCGGCGACTCCCCGCAGGCTTATGGGCTTCTTTCTATCCAGGATAAGTGGGAAACGAAGCTGCACACACCGCCAGCGTGGAACATAGCTTACTGGCTGTGCCTCATCTTGTTGGCCGTTCATGGCTTTTTCAGTTGGACGGGCAGCATTCTGGCGGACTCCGAGGATCGAGCGCAGTTCACCAGGAATACGGATTGCCGCGGCGCAATCGTGCTGGCTCTGGGCGCTCTCGCTCTGTCGTCTGCATTTGTGCTTGTGATGTGCACGAGAAGTCCGCGAGTGGATTGGGTTGGAACTTGGGTGCTAACCGTCTTCTTGTGGCTGCCGTATCCCATTTTTGTGGGCATCACGATGTGGGATTTATACAAGCTGCGCGGCGAGCGCATCGTGGCGCGCGTGTTCCTCGGATTGGTATTCGCGATGACGGTATTCCAGATGGTGCTGACGTGGATACCATCCGGACGCTTGCGGGTTTATTGGTCCGCGCGGATGTTGCATCTCGCCTCCGGAGTGTCGCCGGTGCTTCCCGTGTTGCTGTTGATAGCGGGAGCTTATTGGTGGATGTGGATGAGCCTGCGAGGAGTCTGCCTGGTGGATTTGCGGCGCCCGAGGCTGCCGGAGAAGGAGGATCTCGCCGTCGAATCCTATCGCATCAGCGATGCAGAGGGCGAAGAACTGCGAGAAACAGCGCATCCGTTCTATTTCACGTGGCCAATTGTGATTCCGGTGATTGGGTTGGGGCTTGTGACGTTGCTGGCTCTCGGCCGCGACCTCCCGGTTCAATCGGTGGAAGGAACGGCGTTCGACTGGGGATTCACGATGATCTTGTGCGTGATGGTGGCTGCTTTTCTTGGGTGCCTGGTCAAGCTGGTGTGGACATGGCAGAAGTGCCATCAGGTTCTCGCAGGGCTGGACCGCCTGCCGCTGCGTTCGGCGTTCGGCCGGATGAAGGATCTCTCCTGGCATTCGTTTTGGAATCCGGGAGGAAGCACGCTGCGGGAAACCTACAAAGTAATGATGCGGGCGATCGAGAGCATGACACGGCTGCTTGCTCTGGTGGAAAACTGGAATACGCCGATGACGGAAAGCGCCCGGCGCTGCGCGCGCATTCAAATCCGGAAAACACTCGAAGTGAGACAGAGCGTGTCCGAAATATACGCAAAAATCATGGCGCACAAGACGAAGAAAGAAGAAGATGCAAAGTCCAGTTGGTGGAAAAAGATTCTGGCGTGGTGCGCGGAAGATTCCTGGAACGGCCGGCAGTTGAAGCACCTCATGACGCGCGTCGAAGCGCTGCAAAAAGAGATGGCCAAAACCGGCGCGGTCTTGATCAGCGGCATGTTGCAGCCGCTTTGGGACGAGGAAGAGGCGCCGGTAGTTTCCACGGACGAGCGGCTCGCCAAAACGCCGCTGCCCGCGTACCGCGCGATTGCGGAGGAGTACGTCGCGCTGGTCTACGTTAATTTTCTGGTCAGCGTTTTGCTCCGAATTCGCACGCTGGTGATTGCTGCCTGCGGAATGTATGTATTCATCGTGATGTCGATGAACGTATACCCCTTCGAGCCGCATCCCGCATTGCAAACGCTCGCGGTGGTCTTGCTCGCGCTGATGGGCGGAGCGGTTGGCTACGTTTATGCCGAGATGCACCGAGAAGCGATCCTCAGCCGCCTCACTTCCACGCAGCCCGGAGAATTGGGGATGGATTTTTGGATCAAGTTCGCGTCCGCCGGAGCGATTCCGGTTTTTAGTTTGCTGGCGGCGCAGTTTCCAAGCATCAATCAGTTTCTCTTTTCCTGGCTCGAGCCGGCTTTGCAAGCCATGAAGTGAAATTTTGCCAAGTTCGTTCGCCCGCCACGTTAATTTCGCCGCGAGGACGCGTGCGTTCGACCCTCCGATCCAGGGGCGGCTTCGGCGCGTTTGCGGTGATAGCGCGCGAGGCCGAGCCAGGTGAGGTTGAGACCGCAGTTGAAAATGTAATGCTCGGCTTCCGCGCCGTGGACGTGCTGCTTGATTTCCGCGGTCGCGGCGGCGACGAATGATTCGAGCGCGCTGCGATCGTCCGGGGACGAGCGTAGGATTTTCGCGGAGAGCGCGGCCCAACGCTTCAAATTCTTGCGATATGCGGCGATGTGCGCCGCGGGATCGCTCGAGTAGCCGAAGTGCGTCAGAAAGAGCCGCGTGGGCTTGCGTGCGGCGATGGCGTCCAGCGAAGCGCTCCACGCTTCGAGGTCGATGTCCGGCGGCGGCGCAAGCGGAACCACATACGGCTGGCCTTCGATGTGGAATCCAGCCGTATCGCCGAGAAACGCCGTGCCGTCCGTGGAATCGAAATAGGAAACGTGATGCGACGCGTGGCCCGGCGTGTAAATCACTTCGAGGTTGCGGCTCCCGAGAGCGAGCGTTTCTCCGCCTTTGAGCATGCGCAAATTTTCAAAGGGAACGGGAATCGTTTCGCCGAAGAGATGTGCCAGTTCGCCCGGCCAGAGCCGCTCCGCGCTGGCGAGCAGTTTCGACGGGTCAGCCAGATGCCGCATGCCGGCCTCGTGAACATAGACCTCCAGATTGGGATTTTCCTTGATGAGCGCACCGACCGCTCCGGCGTGGTCCAAATGAATGTGCGTTAGCAAAATGGCGTTCAGGTCGGAGACGCCGATGCCGCGCGCGAGGAGCAATTCGCGCACCGTCGATAGAGTGGAAGCAGGTCCGGGATCGATGATCGCGCGATGCCCGCTCGATTCGAGCGAGACCGCCGCAATCGAGCGCGGGCGGCCGAGCCAGTTGGTATCGAGAATGGTCGTGGCAAGCATCACGTCCTGTAGTGTAACGCAGGGGGAAGTGGGTGGTGGATAGTGCGTAGTGGATAGCGAACCGCGAAAAAGTGGGTGCGAAATACGAAACTCGAAACTGGCGCGGACGCTGGAATGCGAAGCCGAACTTGAGATTGGAAGTGAGCACGCAGGCCCACCCCCATGTGTGACGGAAAGTGTGCGGAACGCTATGAAAGGAATGGAGATGCGAGCGCACCAGCGTGTCGAGTTGGTGCGCTTGTGCGAAGTGACGAGTTTGCAAAACTGTTGAGCGGGAAGGAGGGACCCCCTCCCCGGTTTTTTGTAAGCGTTCATTCTACGGGAGATGAAGTGGAGTGGAATCAACAGTTGTAGAAGTGTTGATTTTGAAGGAGTTAGGAGAGAGCGGTTTTTATGAAGTAGTAACCTGGGAGGGACTGAAGATTTTGGGGGGATTTTGGGGACCGCGCGGCGGAGGCGTCCGGTAGAAACCTCCGGGATGCAAAAAGCGCACATGACTTGCGGGATGACGGATGAAGTCCGCGTCCCAATCGACACAAATGTTATAACACATTGGTACTAGTTGTCAAGTATAAACTGTAAGCCGTTATTGGGCAGTGGGTTGCGGATGGTCATGATCACCGGCGAGAAAAGACAAAGTCAAAATTGTGACGGCGGGTCTAGGATGTCCCACCCGGCTATTTGAGATGGAATACCACACCGACCCTGGTGACAACTTCAACAGGCTGTCCCTTCAGCGTGGTGGGTGCGTATGTCCATTGGCGGACCGAGTCCAGAGCCGCTCTGACTAGAAGGGGCTGCCCGGAGAGGACTTCCGCTTGTTTCACAGTGCCGTCTGTCCCAATGACAATCTGTAGCTGAACGACGCCTTCAATGCGCGCCGCCTTTGCTTCTGGTGGGTAGTTGACCGGGACCTTGTTGATTAGTTTCGTCTGCTGAATCTTGCCACTGACTCGAATGCGCGTCGGCGTCTGCGTATCACGGGCTCCCGCAACGCAGGGACGCACAAAATCCATGGGATACAGACCTAGCACGACGGCCAGACCGAAAACATAAATGGGTTTCATCGAGATTGAACGTTTATCAATTTCTCTAAATGATGCATTGTTAAGAGAAATGACATGAAGAGGATTAGGGCAGTGCCGAAAAGGGCTGAGGCACCGGAGTATATGCCCGCAGCAGCTAGCCTAAAGGATTCAGCTTCCGTATTCACTGGATCGTTTTCGCTCATAGCCCGTCTGAGCCTCGCGTGGTCCCAGATGCTTCTAGCCCAGGTCCCCAGCAAGAAGATGAGTGATAACACGAAGAGTACTCTGACAAGAGGCAAGAGGAGTCTCCAGTAGAGGGCTACTACCAGTGCACCAGTAGTCGTCGCAAGGATCATCTGTAGCGTGGTGCTGAGAAAGATAGGATACCGAAAAATGGGCCCTTCGAGTAGACGGATATCGGGCGGCCTATTAGCGGTGAATCGAAAGTTATCCTGGAGGAGTCGGGCCAAATTCATTTAGTCGCACCCTAACAGGAATATTGCCCCAGCTACGGTGAACACCGCACCGCCGATCGCATCGGTTGGGGGCGGTGTGGCGAAGAACGCGATAGCGCCGAAGCCGCTGACAACTGCTGCGGTTGTACAGACGTTTGAAGAGAATCGTGGGTTCATGGTGAGAATGTTGGCTCCTGGCACGTCATTATATGCTTGGCTGAGTATTTGGGTGGCGTTGGCGTTAAGGGGAGGGTCATTCACGTAGACGTCCTGAGCGGAGTCGTCTGCTGGTGTGCATCCCGTGATGTTTCCGCTGCTATCGACGCACGGGGCCGGTGCGTCAGTGTCGCAAGGCGCGCCCGGGTTCCCGAAATTAACGCAGGGATTTCCCGCCGGGCTGCAACCGCTCGTGTTCGGGGTGCACTGGGTGCCGTTTGTCGTTGTCGGGTCAGCAGGATCGCTTCCGCCGCAATTTGGGTCGGTGGCGTCGCAGTCACCGCCTGAGTTGCTGGGGTCGCCGCCGGAGGTGGGGTCGCAGGAATCGCCGCAATCGCCAGGGCCGCTCGTTCCCCCGCCACCCCCACCCCCCCCACCACCCTCGCCGCACACATCATTTGCGTGCGCGTGTCCAAGTCCATGTGAGGAGCCTAAGCGCATAACAACGTCCGAACAGCCGCCGTTATCGCCGCCACCGTCCTCGTCGTTGATGTCGAGGCCCTGTGGGTCTGTCGCGGCCAACGGGTTGTTCCGGACGTAAGCGTAACGATTAAGCGTTTGGGGATCGCGGGGATGGACGGCGGCGAGCCCCGATGGATCGGGGGAAGGCCATCGGCCAAAGTTGTTGTATTCTCGCGCAGGGAAATCGTAAACGTTCGCTACCGTGTCCTGCCGCTGTGTGGTGAAAGCCGGGTCCGTCGAACCCGAAGTTGCGTAGGTTTCGCCAAACGGAGCGTAGGCCATGTCGAAAATGACGGTGCGCGTTGAACTGGAGCCCAAGCGAACGCTCCCGAGATGGTCTGAGTGGCCGTAGTAGAGCAAGCCGCTGGAATTGTAGACGGCTTGAGAACCGCCTGGCAACGGCACTAGAGCTTTTTGGAGGGTTGAACCGGTCATCAGAGCAAATTTGCCCCCATTCGGACCGTACACGATCTGAGTGTATGCCCCGGAGCGATTCTGTTCCACCATGCGACCGAGTGCGTCGTAAGTCAGGTTCACGCCGCTGATCGAGAGCGGCCTGCCATCGGCGTTCCAAGTATAAGTGTTGGATGGGTCTGCCGTGGTGTCTCCATTCGCGTCGTAAGTGGGCGTGAAGCTGCCAACCGAGGTCATTCGGTTTGTGGACACAGAGTACGTGGGCTGGAAGGACATGCTGCCACTGGAGCTGAGGTTGCCAAACGGATCATAGCCGAACGTCTGAGACCAGACAGAGCCGCAGTTCGCCGTTACCAGCCGAGTTAAGTCGTCATGGGAGAATGAGCAGGACTGCGTATCGGCGCTGTTGAGGGCGTCCGTGATGTTCAAGGCGCTGAGGGTGTGATTTGCGTTCCAAGTCAACGCTCCCGTTAAGGATTGACTGTTGACATTGAATTGGTACTGCGTAATGCGATCCGTGTTCGAATCGTAGGAATAGGAATCGGAGTCTGCAGAGCCATAGGTTATGGCCGTAGGCAAGCTGGCGGAATTGAAAACTGTATTGGTCACAGGGTTCTGTCCAGATGAGGCCGACGCTTGGTAGGGTCGTCCTTCGCCGTCCGGCGCGAACGTGAAAGTGGGCAGGGCGGATAACCCGCTCAATTGTTCGAGTGCTCCATTGGCCCAGTATTGTTCGCCAATGTGGTAGTACATGCTGGAATGGGGCGTGGATTCGTAGAAATCGGATGGCTGCCCACGGACAGTGTAGCTGGTCCATTCATCGGTGAGAATCGAGGACTGGGTGATGGGCCAGGCGCAGGTGTCCGTTTCTGCCTCCACCAGGTGCCCGAGTTTGTTGCTGACGCTGACGCCTGGGGGGATCGTCCCGAGCACGCCGCTTGTGTTGTCATAACGGAATCGCTTGCAATACTGTACGGCGCCTTCATCGGTCAGGCGATGTAGGGCGTCGTAGTAAATATTCTCGCAATTGCCCGCAGCGTCCACAGTTTTTACCAAATCCCCCGATGACGAGGATGCGCCACCGCCGCACATGGTCGAGTCGTAGTCGTACACGTAGGTCTTGGTCCCGCTTTCCGGATTCGTTTCCGAAATTAGCCTGCCCATCAAGTCATAGGTGTAGGCGCGCGATTGGGTCGAACTCGATTGAGCGTTTTGCATTACGCCGGTGAGGTTTCCCAGAGCGTTATAGGTGTATTTGGTCCAATAGCCAGTCTGCGTCGTGTTCTGTGCGCAGGTTCCGCCCGGCCAGGCGCTCGTGCCGGAAGTGATCTCGCAGACTGACGTGAGGCGGCCAAGACCGTCATATTCGAGCTGACGGCGCTTGGTGTTTTCTCCTGAGGGCGCAGGGCCGCGCGTTACCAAAACGTCGTTCTGTGGGTAGCTCTTCGTCAGAGTTCCCCCGCCACTGTCCGTTATGCCGGTCACTCGCGAAAGCGCGTCATAGGTCTTCGTGGTACCAGGTGCCGATGAATTTGTCGTGCCTGCCGTTGAAGTGAATGGCAGCGTTTTCTTGTAGGGTCTGCCAAGGCTGTCGTAATCGGTCTCGGCTGTGTCAAAGTTCGTCGATCCGGGAGCCTGTCTGGATTGCGAGAGGCGTTGACGCCCAAGGTCGTCAAACGTAACAAGTACGTCGCTGGCCGAGTTGCCGCTATTAAAGCTCAGGACTGACTCCACTTGCGTTTGATTTGGATAGGTATAGTTGGCGACGGCGCTGGTTGGGTCGGTGATGGATGCGGGGCGCCAGAAATAAGGGTCGCTGTACGCCGTCGTGGTTGTCTGGCTGTTCTCATCCTTGACCGTTAACTCGACACTTCCAGTGCAATTCCAAGTCATGGAGCGCGATAAGCTGAGAGGTTCGGCGACCGCTGTAGGAAAAGAGTTCCCGCAGGCCCCGTAGGTGTAGGTTGTCTGCGCGCCATTTACGTCCGTCACGGTCTGGACATTGCCGGTGTCGAAATAGGTCATCGACTTTGTCAGATACGTCGAGCCTTGCGTGTAATAGTTGATGCTGGTGAGATTGCCGCGCGAGCCGGAGACGCTAACGTGTTGGGGCGTTCCGGAGGTGGTGACGACAGCTGACCCGTCATAGTTGTATATTGTTTGAGATATGGTGGTTCCGGAACCATTTGTGACGGTTACCTGCTGGCGGAGCGCGTTGATGTACGTTCCGAGGGCAGCGAGGGTAATCGCGGTCTTTTTGAGGAGAGGACCGGGTACGCCGGAGCCCCAGTCGTAGTCGTCCTGCTCGGTTAGAGAGCCGTTGGAGTTATACTTGTAGATATGCTGGCTCTCCAGATTACTCGCTCCAGGCAGAATGGCGGTGACCGTGCGTTGCGTTATGTCAGCTAGAAGCGCCGTGCCGGTGCAAGGCGCACTGCTCCCGTTGTAGCAAGTGTTGATTGTTTCCAGTAGGTTCCCGCTAGAAATGCTGCCCTGGTAGACTTGGCGCTCAGTTTCAAAGAGGCTCTGGTTGCTTCCGGTGAGACCCTGGAATTGGACGACGGTGTTGTTGCCCTGGGGATCAGTGATGGTCGTTGTGGAAGCGGGTGTGGTGCCTTTGACTTGGGCGTAAGTCCATGTCCCGTCGGGGGTAGTCCGGGTCAGCGTTGCCGCCGAGCCATCCGCGCATGAGATTCCATTTACCCCGCTGCCGCCACCGGAATATGCATAAGTGATCTCGCCGCCAGTAGGCAAAGTCATTGAGGCCAAGCGCCCTGTGACGTAGTGGGGATTGTGCGTGTCGTTGGGAGTAGTTTCATAGGTGAAGGTGTATTTGTCGGTCGGGTTGACCGACACATCGGGAAGGTCAACCTCTGTAACCAGCGATATGTTTGATGCCGAGTACTCGCCGATGCCGCTGCAGTTGAATTTCGTCTGGATTGTGAAGCTGGTGTATTTCATCGTGTAGGCTGCGTTACCGCCAGAGGGTGCTGTGTAACCAAATGTAATGGGGCTTGACGGGGTTCCCGAGCCGGAGACGGTCAGCGCGGTAGTTCCCAAGGTATCGGTGAAGACGCCGCCGCTCACACTGATTTGGTTTCCGTTGCGATCTGTAGCGGTTGCGGAGGCACTGCCGCCGGTTTGAAGTGGAGGGGTGATGGCGCCTCCTTTGGAGGGGTAGACTATGGCCTTGACGGGCTCCGCCTGCACGTATACTTGGTACCCGGATCCATCCCCGGTGACGATGGTCGCGCTAAAGGGATTGCGGTCGTTCGGGCATTGTCCGCCATTGTCGTCCACATACGTGTAGCCAAGATCATGAGCTCGGCCGAACTGGTCATAGTAGGAAACAAATATATATATATCATAGTATACGATATTGGGATCGTATTTCGTTCCGGTGTTACATGAACCCTGTCGCCATATATAGGTGGCAAATCCTGTAGCGGCTTGTGTCTGTCCTACCCATCCCCAGTTCCATACTGGCTGCCACGTTTGGCTGCCGCTGACGCCGACGGGGTACCAAACGGAGGAGTCGTAGACCATGTCGTAGGTGAAAGCCATTCCCCGACCAGGCTTATTCATTATTGGAACATCGATATGGGAATTAAGGTTGGCGAGATTGATAACGTCTGGGCCACCGGCGTAGCTGCCGAAGGGAGGTGTTCCAGTGGCTACCTGGCCTGGAGTTGAGACCGCAGAGAGAGCGAGGATGGCAAGCCCGAAGAGAAAGCAGTGAGTCCGTGTCATGGCTCGGCTCCTGACCGGGCTAAAGCCCGGACCCCACAGCGAAGGTGGCGGCTGATAGACCGGAATTCACGACTGCGTTGGTTAGTTTCAGATCGAGGTTGAGGACGTTGTTGACGAGTTTCTGGATGTGTAGCGGTATTTGCGAACCGTTTCGTAATTGATAGTCAGAATAGTCGATTTCAGTGGGGATATCTAACGAAGAGTTCTTGTCGGGGTGAATGCTATATGCGATTGCGACTGGGAGAAGGGTGGACGGGTCGAGGTAGATTTCCGTTTGACTGAAATGTTGCATGAAGGCGCCACCTGCTGCGCCGCGACCTGGGAATTGGATTGAGGCGGTAATGTGGATGACAGCGCTGCCATTCTTGGTTTCTTGGCCCACATAAGTAATGATGGCGTTTTGGGACGTCGCAAATCCTGCTAGCGCAAAAGCGGGAAACCACCCGGGATCCGTTACAAGATTGCTGTCTGCTGTGGCGTGGGAGACGCTGTCCGGGCCGGACCACGAGCCGACTGCTGGAGCGGAGGAGGTGTTACGGATTTCGCTGCGGGGGCCGGACGGGAAGGTGAGGTCGATGATGCTGCCGGTTCCGGCGAGGGCTTTGATGACGACGGTGCCGGACTCGTCGTCGGAACCAGCGATGCGCTCAACGGTGCCTGAGAGGGTGACATCGGTGATCGGATGGCCACCGGTGAGCGCGGCCAGGGCGTGCTGAAGTAGAACAGTTGCTTGCGGGGCCGATGAGGAGGCTTGTCGGGCCAGCGCAGATTTTGCAGAGACGAGTAAGACGAGCAAGACGAGAAGAAATACAAAACGAGAGCTTCGCATGGCGACCTCCACAGGACGTAATGCGGAAGGTTGTACGCGCGTCGCCAAGTGCTGTCAAGAAAAATAAAGTACTATGGCTGTGAATAATCCGTAACGGCCGGGAGAGATCGGCTGGCGGTGGGTGCAAGCCGGCGAGGTGGGGGGCGATTAAGATAACGATTGGGCACATGGGTGCTGGCGGGGGCAGTAGAGCTGGAAAATGGCGCACGGGGGATGTGTTGATGGACCAGGGTGGGGGGCGCATCTATACTCGGGGGATGAATTCGGAGAGAGAGCTGCTGGGGGCGCTGCGGCAATACTGGGGATACGACGCGTTCCGGCCACTGCAAGAAAATATTGTTAGGAGCTTGCTTGGCGGCCGGGACACTTGCGTGGTGATGCCGACGGGGGGAGGAAAATCGCTGTGCTATCAGTTGCCGGCGGCGATTTTGGCGGAGAAGACGGTTGTGGTGGTGTCGCCGCTGATTGCGCTGATGCAGGATCAGGTGGCACAGCTTACGCAGATGGGGATTCCGTCGGCGCTGCTGAATAGCTCGCTGGAGGCGAAGGTGCAGTCGTGGGTGGTGCATCAGGCGATCGAGGGGGCGTACCGGCTGCTTTATCTTTCGCCGGAACGGTTGGCGCGCGAGGACACGATCGGATGGCTGAAGCGCGTGCCGGTTTCTTTTTTTGCGATTGATGAAGCGCATTGCATTTCGGAGTGGGGGCACGAGTTCCGGCCGGAGTACCGTTTGCTGAGCCGGCTGCGGGAACATTTTGCGGAGTTGCCAATTGCGGCGTTTACGGCGAGCGCGACGAAGCGGGTGCGGCACGACATCCTCTCGCAATTGAAATTGCGCGAGCCGGATAAATATATTGCGAGCTTTCACCGGCCGAATTTGCAGTACATCGTGAAGGAATGCGCGGGGCGCGAGCAGGACGAGTTGTTGATAAGGGCGTTGCGAAAGTATGCAGAGAGCAACGTGATTGTGTACGCGCCGACAATTGCGCGAGTCGAGGAGACGGTGGATTTCCTAGCGGAACAGGGAATTGCGGCGATTGGGTATCACGGAAAGATGGATGGGGAGACGCGGCGGAAGAATCAAGAGCGCTGGATGTCGGACGAGGTGCGCGTGCTGGTCGGGACGATAGCGTTTGGATTGGGGATTAACAAGGCGGCGGTGCGCGCGGTGATTCATCTGTCGCTGCCGAAATCGATTGAGCAGTATTACCAGGAAGCGGGGCGGGCGGGACGCGACGGGGAGCCGGCGGAATGTCTTTTGCTGTGGCAGAAGCGCGATGTGGGATTGCTGACGTATTTCGTGCAGCAATTGGAAGATGAGGCGGAGAAAGCGCGATCCTGGCAGCGATATCACGAGATTCGGAGGTTTGTGGAGGCGCGGACGTGCCGGCATCATCAGATTTGTTCGCATTTCGGAGAGGTTCGCAAATGGGAGAGTTGCGGGGCCTGCGATGTGTGTGTCGGAGAGCCGGAGTGGCTGGAGGCTGGCGTGCCGGCGAAGAAAGCAAAGAAGCGGAAGGCTGCGGCTGCAATGGCGGGTGCGGGCGGCGGCACTTTTCAAGCGAGGGAGACTGCGCGAGAGCCGGGACGGGTTGCGCGGGCGGATGCGCCGGGGAATGGCGCTGCTGTCAGAGTTGATGTTGATCTGCGCGAATATCTTCGCGAATGGCGGCGGAAGGAAGCAGGGGCACGCAAGGTGGCTGCTTACGTCGTGATGCATGACACTTCACTCGAGGAAATTTGCAGAGTGAGACCGCGCTCGCTGAGCGAGATTCGGGGAGTTTCCGGATTTGGCGATCGCAAGACGGAGATGTATGGTCCGGGGATCTTGAGTGCGGTGGAGGAGTTTCGGCGCGGGGCGCGGGCGGCGAAGCAGGAAGAGGAAAAGCCGAAGCCTGCGGAAGAGACACTGCGATTGCTGGCGGAAGGGCGGACGTTTGAAGAGATTGCGAAGACGAGAGGGCGGCAACTATCGAGCGTCGTGAACCTGGTTGTTGCCCTGATGGAAAGAGGAGGGCTGGAGTTTCAGCCGGGCTGGATTGATTCTGAAAAACGCGTACAAATTGAGAAGATGTGCGCGCTACTTGGCACCGAGCGGCTGAAGCCTCTGAAGGAAGCGCTGCCGCCAGAGATAACGTTCGAGGAGATTAAGCTCGTGGTCGCGCGGCTGCGTTTGGAGCAAGAGGAACAATCGCAGGCAGAGACCGTGAAGACTGCCAAAGTCTAGAGGGCGGAAGAGACGGAAGTGCCTGCGGCGGCAAAGACGGTGGCCATTTCTGCCGGGGCGAACGACAGGAAGCTCTGTACGACCATGGTGTCGAACTGGGTGCCGCTGCATTCGACGAGACGACGGGCGGCTTCTTCGACGGGAAGGCCGGTACGATAGGGGCGGGAGGAGACCATGGCGTCGAAGGCGTCAATGACGCAGACGATGCGCGAGACGATCGGGATTTCCGTATCTTTTAGGCCGGCGGGATAGCCTTTCCCATCCACGGATTCGTGGTGATGAAGGATATCGAGCGAGGCGCGTTCGAATCCCGGCAGCATGCGCAGCACAGCCCAGCCGTACTCGGGATGCTTCTTCATCAGAGCATACTCTTCGGCGTCCAGTTTGCCGGGCTTTTTCAAGATGGAGTCTGGAATACCGACTTTGCCGATGTCGTGGAGAAGAGCAGCGACTTCGAGGTTCTGGAGTTCGGCTTCGTCGAGCCCCAGCTCTTGGCCGACGCGCATGCCCCACTCGGCGAGGCGAGTGCTATGGACGCCGGTGTTGAGATCCTTGAGGTCGAGAAGCTGGTTGAAAGCGCAAATCACCGAGGTACGGAGCGCGGAAACTTGTTCTTCCACTTGCTTGATTCGGAGCGAGTCCGGCGCCCACTGGACAGTTGGGGACATGGTGGACACCGGAATCACTCGGCTAGCTGGACTGACTACCACCTGTTGCTGCTCGAACTATTCACCCAGGCCGAGACGGCCTGATAGACGTCCAAGCGGCCGTTGTGGAGGTCCGGGGTGAGCTGAATGGCGTGAGAGAACGCGCTGGCGGCGCTCGACTGGTTGAGGGAAGGCTTTGCGCTGAGAAGCAAATCGGCTGAACCCGCAACCAGAGGAGCGCTGAAGGACGTGCCGGAAGCGGCGGCGTACGTTCCGCCTGGGTAAGTGCTGATCACGTATTCGCCCGGAGCCGCGATCCAAACGTCGGTGTTGCCGTAGTTGGAGAAAGTGGAGCGAGTGTCGTAATCGGTGGTGGAGGCGATGCCCATCACGCTGCTATCGAGCGCGGCAGGATAGACGGGAGCGCTGGTGCTTTCATTGCCAGCGGAAGCGACTAGGACGACGCCAGCGTGGTTCGCGTAAGAAATCGCGGAAGAAAGAGCGGGAGACGGGGTGGAAACGTCGAAGCTCATGTTCACGACGTTGGCATTGTGCTGGACGGCGTAATACAAGGCCGCGACGATGTTGGAAAGATAGCCGGTGCCGTTGGAGCTAAAGGCTTTCAGCGGAAGGATTTTGGCATTGGGCGCTGCCAAGTGGACCAAGCCGGTGGTCATGGTGCCATGGCCAAAGTCCGACGTGGAACTGCCACCTCCGTCCAGGATGGCGGCGGAGGATTGATCCAGGATGGCCGCGCTGGACTGTTGTACGAACACGGGTTGTTCGTTTTCGGAGCCGGTGCTGAGATTTCCGTTCTGCAACTGAGGAACATCGAGCCATTCGGAGGCGCCGGGCTGGTTGCGGGTAAAGTCGTAGCCAGGAAGCAGGACTGGGTAAAGAACGGGGTGGTTGATGTCGACGCCGGTGTCAATCACGGCAACGATACCGGTGCCGCTAATGTTGAACCCGTTCTGAGCATCGGTCAGGCGGATGATTTGGGTGGCGGGCTGTGCGGCATAACCGTGGGTAACAACGGTTCCGTAATAATTGACCGGGGCGTTGTCGTAAAGGCCCGCGGGTATTGAGTTTATGGGCCTTTGAGGGAGGGGCAGGAGCTGGTCAGGCTCAATGCTCTGGATTCCCAGAAGAGATTCCAGGAGATTACCGATGAAGCCGAGAAGGTTGGTGATCAAGTTCCCGGAAGAGGTTACGAGATACGTTTGGCCGACGTTGCCATCCAGTCCGCCTTGGACCTGGCAATTCGCGGAGAGACAAAGTTTCAGGACAGAGGTCAGGCCTCCGGTGGTGCGAACGATGTAGCGGTTCTGCGCGGCTGCCGGGGTGGTTGTTAGAGCCAAAAGAGCCGCGATAGTTACGAAGCTGTAGAATTTACGTTTCATGTTGTTAGTCCCTTTCCAGGGTCTCCTGCTTCCGAACCGCCCTCAAATCCGCACAAAAGTAGGCCCGCTAAGTCTTGCGAAATCTTCCTTTTGCGCAAATAGTACGGGTGGTTTCGAGGTGCCAATCAAAAGCTACAAGGGATTTTGGTACTTGAGTACCAAAATGGGACTCCCTTGTAAAAGGTGTTCCGAGGGCTCGGTTCATGATGTGCCTCCCGGTAAATTGCCCAAAGCGTTGCGCAACGAAATGACAATGGGCTTTTCGTCGGTGCCGGGGATGGAAAGCTCCAGATCCCCGGAATTTTCGAGCTCGCCGGAGAACTCGCCAAACTGATTGGTGGCCACTACGACGCTGTTTCCGCGGTTGTTCGAGATGGTGACTTGGATATCGCGGCCGAGGACGCCGGGATGGCTCAAATCAAGCATCTGGCCGGTGATGATAATGCGGCTGGCACCCGGCTTGGGCTCGATCTGGATATCGATCTGGTAGGGGTCGGCTCTAAAAAGCATTTGTCTTGTTCCTATTACGACCGAACGAGCACCCGCGAGGGTTGGCTGCCGGAAACTGTCGAACAGCACTTCGACTAAGGTGCGCGATTCCGGCTGAGGCGTATTTAAGCGAGTGCTTAAATAAGCAGCTTTGGCCCGGCGCACCGCATCCGCTGGTGGCCGGTAACTGGCCTCCGCAGCTGCCGATTTGCTGACCTTCTGCCATAGCGAAACTGTCTCCTTGCAGCTCTTGCAATCAGTGGCCAGATGCTTTTGCATGGCTTCCTGCCGGCCGCTGGTGACTACGTGATTCACGAAGTCGATCCATTCCTCTGTCGAAAAGTGCTTCATATCTCTTCCCCCCATCGCTTTCTTCCAGGCCTTCCGCTCCCCAGCGGAGGCAATGGTTCAAGATCCCTCAGTGCATAAGGGAGGGGAGGAGGGTGAAAAATATAGGGCGGTTGCAGCTAATTAACTATTTTATTTTCAAGGACTTGGCCAACGAGGACAAAGGGGGCCCAGAAATATGGGTGGGGATTTTGTTGGCGGAGCTGCTTCATGGCGGATTGCAGGGAGGCGGCCATGTCGCCGGTTTCCATGTAGCCCGTGTAGAAGGATTGCATAAGGTCGGAGGTGCTGCGGTCGTGCACATCCCAGAGGGAGAGGAGGAGGGAGGAAGCGCCAGCACAGAAGAGGCCGCGCTGGAGGCCGAGGAGCTCGTCTCCGGCGGCGACAAAGTTCATGCCTGTGGCACAGCCGCTGAGTGTGACGTGATGGGCGGAGAGGCGCATTTGATAGAGATCATAGAGGTTAAGGTAGCCATCACCCAGGCGGATGCCGGAGAACATGGGGTTGTCCTGGCGGTAAGTGCCGTGGGTGGCGATGTGGAGGAGAGCGCTTTGGGACCCCTTTTTTTTGAGAACATCGGCGGTGGCGTGGCCGCCGAGGAAGAGATCGGAGTGCGGGAGGATGGCGGCGACGGATTGGACTTCGGCGAGAATGTGCGGGGCGCGGTCATCGGGGATGCCCATGACGAGGGAGGTGGCCATGTTGCTCGCCGGCTTGTCTTGACAGAGGGCGAAGACGGTGGCGCTGGGAGCGTAGGAAATGGTGTGGGAGTCGCAGAGATAGGAGTTGCCAATTTTGAGGGCGTGGAAGGGAAGGAAGTGAAGCGGCCCGTGGGGAACGAAGATCAGGTGTTTGGCTTGAAGATGGGGGCGCAGAGGGGCGATGAGTTCGGCATAGAGGGCTTCGAGGTGACTTTGGGTAGCTTGGAGCAAGGGTTCGGCGAAGCGTTGGGTGTAGGAGGAGCCCATGCGGAATTTGGAGAGCTGGAAACGGAGCAGGTTCAGGAAATGAATGACGCGGGAGAGAACTGTGATGGGAGTGATTTCGATGGAATTGCGTGTGACGACTGCGGCGACGAGGCGGTCGCCCGTTGAATAGTATTCGATGAGTGCGGCGCCGCCGGGGAGAGCGGATTGCAGTTTTTCGAGAGAAAACTCAGTGGGAGCTTCTAGCGTGGCGTTTTCGCGTTCGTGGGCGGGGAGCTCGCGTAGGGTGCGCAGGAGTTCGTTTTCGTGGGAGAGAGCTTTTTGCTGGAGTTGTTCGAGACGTTTGGCGGAGGTTTCTTCGGGGCGGAGCTGTTCGAGTTCGATGCGGTGGTAATACCAATTTAATTCTTCGCGAAGATCGCGAATTCTGCGAACGAGTTCACTTTGGCCGGCGTCGCCGAGGGGCAAGCTCTGGCCGCTTTGAAAAATCATTTCGGTCATGCTGCGGGATTTGGCGGCTTCGATGCAGGAGAAGGCTTCCGTTGCGGAGGACTCGGAGGCATCGCCGCTGAGGTAGAGGTCGACTAACGCTTCGTAGACTTGGAGGCGGTTTTTTACGAAAGAGATTTTCAGCTCTTCGGCATGCAATCGGCTGCGAAGCGCTTCGAGAGATTTGCGGGCTTCTTGATAGGAGGCCAGCGCAGAAGAGCGGTCGCCGCGGGATTGCGCAAGCTGGCCGCGAAGGAAGTGCGTCTGGTAAGCGAGAACAGGGGCTTGCAGACCGGAAATTTTGGAGATGGCGGCGTCGGTTTCCGATTGCGCGGCGGGCAGTTCGCCAACCTGCAAGGCGATGCGAGCTAGGAGAAGATGCGCGAGGGCGGCTTTGCCGTGAAGCGCGGATTGATCGAAAAACGCGGCAGCGCCTGAGCAGAGCCGGCGGGCTTCAAAATAGCGTCCTTCGTGGAAAAGAAGAAGGCCCTGGTAGAGATCGAGGAGCCAGGGCCAGACGAGATTCTTTTCGGCGGCGAACATGGCGCGGGCTTTTGTGAAGCGCTCGAGAGCCTGGACCGTTTTTCCCTGCTGGCCGTACGCAGTGGCTTCGTTGGCGAGAGTTTTGGCTGCCTCGTAACCCATGCCTAGCTTTTCAAAACGCAGAAACCCTTCGTGGGCCATTTCACGGGCTTCTTCGCTAAGGTTCAGCTCGAGATAGATTTCGGAAAGATCGAGATGGCAAAGAGCGAAGTGATAGGCGTCGCCGGTGGCTTCGCAAGCGCGGCGTGTGGCGAAAAGCATTTCGATGGCGCGGCTGTATTCGCCGCGAAAGTAATAGAGGTACGCGATGTTGTAATCGGCCTGATCGCGAAGGAGCGGCATGTCGTAGCGGACACAGAGCTCGCGGGCTTTCTGATAGCAATCGAGGGAACGAGAGAAATCGTTTAGGCTAATGAGGCACATGGCCATGTTGTGGAGGGTGATGGCGGCGCGCTCCCAGTCGTGATTTTCGGCGAGTGTTTTGTAGGCGCTCTCGTAGTGGAGCATGGCCTCTTCGAAGCGGTCCTGCCGGTGGAAGATGTTGCCGACGTTGTTATCGAGGTTGGCGATGCGGCGGGGTTCACCGAGCTGAGTGAAGATTTCTCGGGCGCGTTCGGAGGACTTGAAGGCGCGATCGTATTCGCCGAGCAGGATGAGAGGCTGGATGGAACTGCTGAGAGTGCGGGCGGCTTCTTTCAGGTTGCCGAGAGAATTGTACATGGCGATGGCTTGCTCGTGATGCTCGACGGCGGCGCGATTATCTCCAGAGGCGTAGAGCGCGTTGGCTTTGGTGCGTGTGGCCAGAGCTATGTCTTCTTTGCGGCGTAGTTTGCTGGCGATCAGGACCGCAGATTGGGCGAGGTGCAGCGCTTCCTTGGTGTCGACGCGAATCTTTTCGAGGACCAGATCGGAGAGCTGCTTTACGACTTCGCTGCGGAGGAGGGCTTTGTGACGAGAAAGAAATTTGCGACGGTCCGGCTCGTTTTCGAGACGGGCTAACTGCAAGAATAGCTCTTCACGGGCGATTTTTTTGGCGGCTGGGGACATCAGTCAAAACCTAATTCGTTGAGGTGTTTGCGCAGGCGATCCATGCACTTTTGGCGGGTGAAGCCGATGGAGCCGACGGCCAGGCCGAGTTCCGCGGCGACTTCCTCGTAGGGGCGCGCGGGAGTTTCAAAAAAGAGAAGTTCGACGAGGAGGCGGCATTGCGGCGAGAGAGCGGCCATTGCATCGCGCAGCATCTGTTCTTCCTGAGTTTGCTGGACGAGTGACTCAGCGATGGCGGGAGTTTCGGGGACGGGCAAGCCGGATTCGTCATCATCGCTGCTTACGAGGCGCTGCTGTTGCTGCTTCCAGCGGTAGCACTGGTGGTGAGCAACCTGCATTAGCCATTTTGGGAGCGCTTTCGGTTCGCGCAGGTTGGGCAGGCGATTGAGAAGTTCGACGCAGGTGGCTTGAAAGACGTCGGCGGCTTCGTGCGGAGGAAGGCGATATTTAACGGGGATGGAATAAATGAGGGCTTTGTATTTATCGATGAGGAGAGACCAGGCTTCTTCGTTGCCGGAGAGGCACTCTTTCACGAGGCGCTCGTCAGTCCATGTGCGGGGAGACTTTTTTGCAGCTTTGGTGAGCACGGGGCTCATCGGTTGGCACTCTCCGCGCCGTTGCGGAAAAAGAGCTGCTCGACGTTCCAGAGCAGGTAGGGTTCGAGAATAGCTGGATGGATATTCGCAAGCGCGCTTTTTGCGCCGACCAGGATGTCGGGGCTGGCGAGAAAAATCATGGGTTGATTTTCGGCGAGGATTTCCTGGACGCGATCGTAGAGCTTTTTGCGCTGCTCGTAACCGGGAGTGGAGAGTTGCTGTTCCATCAGACGGTCGATTTCCGCTTCCCACGCGGTGGCGGGATGCGATTGCGAAGGGTTCCAGAAATGAGTGCCCCCGCTCGAGAGCCAGACGTTGAGATCGGAGTTGGGATCGGTATCGAAACTTGCGAGGCCGAGGACGCAGGCATCGTATTCCTTGGTTTGCAAGACGCGATCGACGAGAGAACGGAATTCCAGCGGGACGACTTGCACGCGCATGCCGAGCTGCTTGAGATCGTCCTGAATGAGAGTGGCCATTTTTGTGCGGTCGGCGTTCGACGAGCTGGTGAGGATGGAAAATTCGACGGGCTTTCCTCCGGAGTCGAGCAGCGTTGGATCGCCGTTCGACGCGGTGGACCAGGAGAAACCGGCATCTTTCAGAAGTGCGTGGGCGCGATCGAGGGAGCGAGGCGGACGCTGGATTGCAGTATCGACCCAGCGACGATCGCCCGGCGTGACGGGGCCCCAGAGCGCGGCGCCGCGTCCTTGATAGACGAGTCGGACGATAGCTTGACGATCGATGGCGGCGGAAACGGCTTGGCGGAATTTCACTTCACGAAACCATTTTTGCTTGCGGGCAAGATCGGGCGAAGACTTATCGCCGAGGTCGTTCAGATTGAAGAAGAGGAAATTGAATTCGAGGCCGGGGCCGGCGTCGGACATTGTATAGCCGCGCTCCTGGCGGGAGAGAACGGAGAAATTTTCGGCGCCGAGGTGAGTGATGATGTCCGTCTCGCCGGATTGAAAGCGCAGAACTTGCGCATCAGCACTCGGTACAAAGATAAAATCAAGTTCCTCCAAATAGGGAAGGCGATTTCCTTTCTCGTCTGTCTTCCAATAATAGGGGTTGCGCTCGAGGACTAATTTTTGGCCGGGAACGTACTCTTTCAGGCGAAACGGGCCAAGCCCGGCGCATTCGTTGGGCGGAGTGGAAAGAGACCAGAGTTGGTCCAGTTTTCCTTCCTCGTAGGGCTTTTCGAGGAGATGGCGAGGCAAGATGGCGAGTCCGTCAAAGAGCCTCTCTTCGACGCCGTCAGGCCTTGCGAGTAGAAAAACGAGCGTTTGCGCATCGATTTTGCGAACGGTGATGGGCTTTCCGCCGACGGTCAGCAAATCACGCTGCGCGGCGTGGACCTTTTCGTCGAGGTTGACGCGAAACGTGAAGAGGACGTCGTCGGCATCGAGGGGATGGCCGTCCGAGAAGCGCAGACCTTTACGCAGCGTGAGCGTGTAGCGGAGACCGTCGGGGGAGATTTTCCAGGATTTGGCGAGGGCGGGTTCGGTCAGTTGCGTCGCGCGGTTAATGTGAATGAGGTCGGCCTGCATGGCGGCGATGACTTCGCGAGAAGGAGTGTCCACGGCGGTCAGGGGATTCAGGGTTTTCGGTTCGTCGCGGAGGGCAATGACGAGGCGACCGCCTGAGCGGCCGATTTCTCCGGGCAACGCGAGCAGTTCTTCTTTTGCATTGGCCTGTGGTGCGTGCGGAAATGCTGCGGCTGGGCAGGCTGATGCGGCTGCCGCGCAAGCCAGAAAGAGGCCGGCGATGACGACGCAGCGTGGGGAAGAAAGGCGTCCTTTTCTCACGATAGGGTCCAGCTACTCTTCTCGTCTATCTTGTACGGGCTGGAGCGCTCCTGCAATGCACTCGCCAGACCGAGGTATCCGAGAAAGAACGGGATGATGGCCAGGGCGGGCAGATACATCCACCAGTAGGAGACGAGGACGCTGTATTGCTGGAGGCTGGCGAGGAGGTTGCCCCAACTGGACACGGGCTCGGGGACGCCAAGGCCGAGAAAGGACAGCGTCATTTCGGCGAGAACGAACTGCGGGACGAGGATGGCGGCTTGCGTGAGGAGAACGCTGGAAGTTTCGGGCAAGATGTGGCGGCGCAAGAGATAAAGATCGGAAGCGCCGAAACCTCGAGCGGCGCGGACAAAATCGCGCTCTTTCACACTGAGCACAACACCGCGAACGAGGCGCGCTGGGCGTGCCCATCCAACCATGCCGATGACGACAACGACGAGGAGGAAGGCTTCGAGCGGGCTGACGGCGAGAGGCAAAAACGCGCGCAGGGCGAAGAGCAGGTAGAGCCAGGGGAGCGCGAGGAAGAGTTCGGCGGCGCGCATCAGAAGATCGTCGCACCAGCCACCGTAGTATCCGGCCGCTAAGCCGATCAGCGCGCCGAGGAGCAGAGTGACTCCGGCTCCGAGCAGGCCGGCGAGGAGAGAGACTTGTCCACCGAAGAGAATGCGGGAGAGCTGATCGCGGCCGTAGGCGTCGGTGCCGAGGAGGTAGAGGCGAGCGTTGGCGGCGCCAAAGAGATGCAAATGAGAAGGGACGACGCCGAGCAGACGGTAGCTTGCGCCGTGGACGAAGAAGCGGAGCGGTACGGCTGTAGCTGGGTCTTCTTCGTATTGGTCAAAGGAATTTTCACGCAAGCGCAGCGGATAGAAAAACGGGCGGAAGTGGAAATGACCATGCGCGTCGATTATGTGGACCCGCATGGGTGGGAGATAGGGGCGGTCGCGGTCTTGCTCGATGGGGGAGTAGGGAGCGAAAAATCCGGCGGCGACGATTACGCAATGGAGCGCGGCGAGAACGATGAGCCATCGGGCGAGTTTTCGGTGCTGGGTCATTTTGCGCTCGCTGCGGTGCGAATGCGGGGGTCGGCCCAGTAGAGCAGCAAGTCCGCGAAGAGATTTCCGCCGACCAAGAAAATCATCGAGAGAAGAACGCCTCCGATCACGACATAAAAGTCGCGAGCGAGAATGGCTTCGAGGAGCAGTGGACCGAGGCCGGGCCAGCTCATGATGACCTCGACGAGCAAGGAGCCGCTCAAGAGAGTGCCTACGCTAAAACCGAAAAGAGAAATGAGGGGATTGGCGGCGGCGCGAAGGGCGTAGCTGAAGAGAAGCTTACGATGGGAGATGCCGTGGCCGAGGGCGGCACGCAGGAAGGGAGCTTCAAGAACTTCTGCGACGGAAGCCCGGACATGGCGGACCAGCATCGGGAGAGCTGCAAGGACGAGCGCAGTGACCGGGAGCGCCATGTGCGAGGCGAGGTCGCGGAGTTTTTGAAGCGGCGATAGAGCATCAAAGCTGAGAGAGACGAGGCCGCCCGTTGGAAACCAGCCGGTGCGCACGGCGAGAATTAGCAGGCCGAGAGCGAGAACGAGATCGGGGACGACCATGAGGGCGGCGGTGGTCCATGAAAGGATACGATCGGGGGCGCGGCCGAATTTCGCGGCGCTCCAGACGCCGAGCGGGAGAGCGAGCAGCCATGCGAGGAGCGTGGCGGTTATAGTGAGAAGAAGAGTGTTGCGGGCGCGTGACCAGAGGAGCGGGCCAACGGGACTGTTGTAGGCAAAAGAGAATCCTAGTTGGCCGTGAGCTACGGCGTTCAGCCAGTGGATGTAGCGAATCGGGAGGGGGCGATCGAGTTGATATTGCGCGCGAAGGGCGGCGATGGTTTCGGGAGAGATTTGCGGATTGAGGCGCATTTCATCGAAGTAGTTTCCTGGAGTCAGAGCGGAAAATAGAAAGGTGAGCAGGGAAACGCCGAAGAGGAGAAAAAGGGCGTGTAGCGTTCTGCGGAAGAGATAACGCATTAGGAGTTCACCGGAACGTTCTGCATTGCGGCGAAGGTGGGCGTAGCGGCGAGGAGAGAGCGAGTGGCTTCGTGCGCCGGGAAACGCAGGATTGTTTCGGAAGGCCCCAGCTCGACAAGGCGGCCGGAATCCATGACTGCGATTTGGTCGGCCAAGTGGGCGGCCATCGCGAAATCGTGCGTGATGAAGAGGTAGGTGAGGCCGAGGGAGAACCGTAATTCGAGCAAGAGATTGGTGATCTGAGCTTGCACGGAGCAATCGAGAGCGGAGAGAGCTTCGTCAAGAATAATGAGTTTTGGTTCGAGGGCGAGGGCGCGCGCGATGGCTACACGCTGTTTTTGGCCGCCGCTGAGTTCGCCGGATCTTCGGGCGGCTAATTTGCGGGGGAGAGCTACGAGATCGAGTAGCTTAAAAACCTTATCGGCGTGCTCCGGTTTAGTGAAGCGGCGCTGCACGACGAGGGGCTCGCTGATAATTTCGAGCGCGGTCCAGCGCGGATTGAGCGAGCTTGCGGGGTCCTGGAACACGAGCTGAATCTGAGGACGAATGTTTCGATGATCATTCTCAGAGAGGGCTGTTACATCGACGCCATCGAAAAAGATGCTTCCGGAAGTAGGTCGTTCCAAACAGGCTATGCAGAGCGCGAGGGTGCTTTTGCCGGAGCCGGATTCGCCGACGAGAGCGAGGGTCGTCCGGGGGAGAATTGAGAAAGACACACCGTCCAGTGCCGCGAGTTTATCGCCCGATCGGCGGGATCTCCCTGCCGCGTAGTTCTTGACGAGATTTTCAATCCGCAAAATTGGATGCATGGATCAGTACTCGAAAATTGGTCAGCCGGCAAATTTGAAGCAGGCAACATCATGCAACTCACCCACTGCAGCGGCTGACGGTTCGTCACGTTTGCAAATGTCCATTCTGTCGATGCAGCGAGGCTCGAACTGGCAACCCCGTGCATGCAGAGACAGATCTGGCGGATCGCCTGCGATTACGTGCAACTTGGCTTTCCGCGAGCTTCGATGTTCGCCGAACTCCGCGGGCAGACACCGCAACAGCGCTTCGGTGTAAGGATGGCGGGCCGCGGATAGAACGGTTGCGGTTGGACCGATTTCAGCGATCCTCCCTGCGTACAGGATCAGGATGCGGTCAGCCAGGTCTGCGAGCAGGAAGGGATTGTGCGTGACCAGGATCATTGCAAGGCCGAGCCTCTGCCGAAGACCCCGGAAGAGCTGCAGAATTTCTTGCTGGGTCGTAGGGTCAAGCGCGGCGGTCGGCTCATCTGCGATGACGAGAGATGGCCGGCAAGCGATCGCCTGGGCGATCAAGACGCGTTGGCGCTGGCCTCCGCTCAATTGATGCGGATAGGAGCGCGATATCCGGCTCGCATCCGTGGGAAATACGGACGCGAGAACTTCGAGGGTTCGCTCACTCAGCGCGCGCCTGGCCAAAGACTCGTGCGCGGCCAGGACATCGCTTATTTGCTGGCCAACTTGGAGCGCCGGGTGAAGGAAGGATGACGGTTCTTGAAAAATCATGCCGATGCGGCCGCCGCGAATTTCCCGAAGGAATTGTGGAGGAGCTTCAAGCAGATTTACGCCTTCAAAAAGTACGCTACCCTGCTCGATTTTTCCGTTGGAGGGGAGAAGGCGCAGGAGTGAAGCCGCAAGCGTGCTCTTTCCTGAGCCAGATTCGCCCAGAATACCCAGGATCTCCCCGCGCGAGAGATTGAAACGGACACCTGCGAGAGCAGGCCAAAGCTCGCCCGATTGGGCGGCATAGGCGACGTGCAGATTCTGGACTTCCAGTGTGGGCGCCATACCATGGACCAGCGGCGGGAGACTTCACGCCTATTATCTATGGTGTGCTATGGGAGGCAAGCGGACAAGGCGGAACCAATTCCTGGCGCAGGAAAGGTAATGACGGGTAGGAACTTACTGGGGGGAAGGCACAGGAAATGCCGGTCCGTGGAGGGATTTGCCCAAATCCGCGGGCCGGCACCATCAACAAGGTTTGTTCGGCGTCAAAACATCTGGGTTAGCGAACGGGATTCGCAGAGGCCGATTGGTTCTGCCCGGAGTCCGTGCGCGGTGTCATGGAAATCACGACGTATTCACGCTCCTTGTTCTCGGACTCAACCATGCGAAGCAGCAGCTTGTCCTTGTGTACGCGGAACTGCGCTGTCTCCCCGATGGGCAGAAGCGCGGGATGCTTCTCGTCCTTGGGGCGGATCTTGTACACGACGCGTTCTGTTTGCAGCGTGTATTCCTGGCACAGCACCTGTTGTGTGGTCTTGTGCTGGCTATCGGTGCCAAGAATTTCTCCGGCCAACGTTTTATTGTCCTTTTCCGCATAGCCGCAGGAAGATGAGTCCATCTGTACGAGCACGCCTCGTTCATAGGCGGGTTTGTCTTTTGCTTGCACGGGAAGAGCTACAAAAGCCAAAGCCGCGAGCGTAAGTAACTTCCTCATGTTGCCTCCTCAAAATGGCTGCGTTACACCGATGCCCAAAAGCACGTGCGCCAAGCCGACAAGCGGCGGTCTTCCGTGCCTCAGTCATAAGGGCAGCCAAGAGGCAGAAAAATATAGGGCCGGCCTACTCAGCGGCGTAGGTGATTTCGATGCGATGGATCAGGAAGCATGACAGGACAAGGACTGCGATGGTGAGACAGAGCAAGCCGAACACGGCGATAAAGGGGGAGACGGGTTCGGCGACGACCATAAAAATGGCCATGGGGCCGGTGACAGGTAGACTGACGGGGCAGAGATGCTTTAGGTAGAAAGTGACGCTCAGACGCTGTGCCCAGGCAGGGAAGATGGGCGCGAACGCTTCCCAGCCCATCAAGATAGCTCCGGGAATTATCGGGTTTTTAAAAAGCAGGCTAAGAGCGAGAAAGACGGCGCCGTACCCGAGGCAAGCGAGAGCGGTCACGAGGAGATAGGAACCCAACTGGCTGAGGCCGGGCCCGTCAAGGACGTAGGATCTGCCCGCCGAACCGAATTGGCTATAGGTGAGGCAGAAACAGGCAAGAACCGCCGTTTCAAAGAGCGCAATGGAGACGATCGCGCCGGCAAGAAATTTTCCGACGACCAAGACTTCTTTTCTGACGGGAACGAGAAATTGATAGTGGAGAGTTCGTTCGACAATCTCGCCGCGGATGAGCCAGGTGAAAATCCCCATGCAGGCGAAGAAGATGCCCAAACGCAGATAGTAAAGCTGAAACACAAATCCCGCGAAGTTTAGCGTCTGGTTCTCCATTTGAGATGGATCGTTGAAGTCTCTATTAAAGATGCTCTTAAGGATGAGGATTACGACTGGAGTCAGCGCGAGAAGATAGACCCAAATCCTGCGGCGAGTGAAAAGGTTTCTGCGAACACCGTTGCGCACGAGGACGGATATCTGGCTGGCGAAGAGACGCCACGGCTGTTCTTTCAGAGCCGTTTGAGCGCGCGTAATTGATTCCTGAATGCTCATGCCGGTCCGCCATCCGATCCGATGAGATATTGATAGATGGAATTTACATCGTCGTCGGCGGGAGCAACGGCATCGACTTCGACCAAGCCGCCGGAAACGATTTTGTTAAGCAGTAGATAGAATTGCTCGGCATCGCGGGTGCGGACCAGTACGCCCTGGCCATCATTTAGAATTTTGGCTTCGACGACGTGATCGAGTTCGAAAGCGGCTGAGGCCAGCTTCGCGGCATTGGAGCAGCGGACCAAAATTTGGATGGGATGGTCGCGAACTTCGCGGCGAACCTCCTTAATCTGGCCCTCGGCGACGACGTAGCCGCTGCTCATGAGCACGACGCGGTCGGAAATGCGATCTACCTCTTCCAAAATGTGGCTGGAAATGAGGACGTGCATACCCTGCTTGGCGATGGCCTGGAAAAGCGCGATCGATTCGGCGCGGGCCATGGGATCGAGGCCGTTGAGCGGTTCATCGAGAACCAGCACAGAAGGATGATGCGCGATGGCTTGGGCCAGGCGGATGCGCTGGCGCATTCCTTTGCTGTAGCCGGCCACTTTGCGGCGGGCTACTTGCGCCATGCCGGCGCGCTCGAGGGCTTCATTCGTGAGTTTGGCGGCCTGGTCGTGTCCAAAACCGTGGAGCCGCAGCGGCCAATAAATAAAATCGTAGCCATTCGTGCCGGGGGGGAAGGAGTCGAACTGCGTGCAGTAGCCGACTTGGCGGAAAAATTCGATGGGCTGATGCGTAGTGAGGCCGAGGACGTAAATTGCGCCGCGGGAAGGCTTGATGAGTCCTGTGAGCAAGTTCATCAGTGTGGTTTTGCCCGAGCCGTTGGGGCCGACGAGGCTAGTGATTCCCGGGTCCAGCGAGAAGTTCACTTTGTTGACGCCGAGAACTTCTCCGTAAAACTTGGAGACGTTTTCGAAAACGATTTGGCGGGAGCCCGGGGTCATCCGCGCACGACCTCACGGGCTCGCAGACGGGCGTTCAGAACGAACAGCCCGAATATGCAGACAAGAACCAGCATGATCCAGGCCATCGGAATGGGAATTTCGTTCTCGCGCGTGAAAGCGCCCATGATCGATTCCGCGCGAAACGAGTGCATCAGGATTCGCCGGAAAAGCTCCGAAAAATTCAGGAGTCCGCCCCAGTAGGTGCCCATGATGGCATCGAACATGGCGCCCAGGCCTGCGGGAATAAAAAATGAAATGAAGATTACACCGGTCGCGACGATTCGCAACTTGACCCACGCCGACACCGCCAGGGAGATGAACGAGAGCGTGAGGATCCAAATGGCGGAGCACAGCACGATGGGAACGACCATCCACAGGTTGGACCATATCCAGCCATCTTTCGCCAGTCCAGATTGCAAACCGAACAAGAGCAAGCAGGGAACCCAAGTGACGGCCGAGAGAAGCAGCCCGAGTACAGCGAGTTTTCCAAGAACATAATCGGAGCGATTGAACGGGCGGCTCAGGAAAAGAGGAAGAGCGCCGTTCGTCAGGTCTCCCGCGACCAAGACCGGGCCAACCCAGCAGTTTAAGAGAAAAGCTGCCTGGGTCTGCGCAATCATGACGATCACGAAGTATTGGGTTCCAACCGTCAGCAAATCCGCGGAGCGCATTTGCATCAGCAATTGCACGGTCTTGTTATTCGCAACGAAAATGTATCCGGCGAAAAACAGGTTTGGGACGAGGCAAAGTATCAGAAAAAGAACGAAGAATCGAGACTTGAACAGGTCGGCGAAGGCATAACGCGTGAGGACGAAAAAGCGCGACCATTCGGGCGTCAGCGAGCCGGCGTACGAACTGTATCTGCGCTTATAGACGGCCATCGACTGCTCCCGTCTGTTCCATGGCGTTCAGGAAAATGTCTTCGAGCGAATCGCGCCGGTGATTCATGCGGCGAACCTGGACGCCACGATCCGCGGCAACCTTGAAAACCTCGCGGATTTCGACGCTGTCCGGCATGACGACCTTGATGCGGCCGTTGCTGAACACTGCACATTCGCAACCGAGGCTTTCGAGCGAGGAAGTGAAGCTGGCTTCAGCGCCGACAGTTTCAAGCTCGAGGAACTTGCGATTGGCGCGGCGCTCTTCGACGAGATTACAGATCGAAGCGATTTTTCCATTGCGAAGAATGAGCACTTCGTCGCAGGTCTCTTCCACGTCGCGCAAGAGATGCGAGGAGAGAAGCAGGCAGATATCGCTGGCTTCCCGAATTTCGCGAATGAGCTCGATCAAGCGTTTGCGCGCCGGCGGATCCATGCCGTTGGTCGGTTCGTCCAGGATGAGGACTTTGGGGCCATGCGCGATCGCTTGGGCCAGCTTGGCCAACTGTTTCATGCCGAGGGAATACGTTCCCACCGGCCGATAACGCGCTTCGCCTAGTCCTACGTAGACGAAAGCTTCGTGCGCGCGCTCCATGGCTTGTTCGGCAGGGAGGCCAGAAATCTCCGCCATGTAGCGAACGAAGCGCACGCCGGACATTTTTGAGATGAAAGCGTCGTTCTCAGGCATGTATCCGACGAGAGAGCGAAGCGCTTTGCCGCCCGTGAGAGAATCGATGCCGAGAACGCGGGCACTGCCTTTGGACGGAGAGTGAAAACCCAAAAGGGTATTGATGAGCGTGGACTTGCCCGCGCCGTTGGGGCCGAGCAGGCCAATGGCGCGGCTCTTCAGAATGCCGGTTAAACCATGAAGAATCGTTCGGCCGCCAAGTTGCACTTCGAGCCCGTCGAGCTCAATGGTTGGGTTGCTCATCTACAATTCATTACGGATTCGGAGTGCGCGAAGTTCCACGTTCCGCCTGCTGCAGAATATGTGACAAGGCTAGCAGACTTGGGTTCAAGTCCAAAAGCTTGCCAGTGCTGGCCAGCTCGATGCGGTCACTATCTCCGTAAGCACAGAATACGCTCGGTTTGGCATCGGCGGCCAGTTGTTGAACCAGGGCCAACTGACTGGAATTAAGCTGTGCGGCAAGCGGCTGCAGAACGGGACTGAGATTTTGATAGAGCATGGCCGAGAAATTCGCGTGATTGTCGCTAGGCAGGAGCGTTTGAAACGAAGCAGAGCGTGCCAGCGAAGTGCCGTTTGCGTGAGTTTGCAGCGCGGCGATGAGAAGCGCTCGAGAAGGCGCCAAGATCATGTAGCCGTCCGCGAAAGTGTAGTCGTACTCGGTTGTAAGACCAACGGTTTGCGCTTGAATCGTGTAGAACGTCCGGCCGCCGACCTGTTCCTGGCTGGTCGTTAAGCCGGGCTGGCTCGACTTTTGCGCTTCTCGATTGGCAGCTTGCACCAGCTTATCCAGGGCCACTTGAAGTGCGCCCGAATCATTGACCTCGATAACCGCTTTCCAAGAAGGCGTGGGGAGAACTGGGCCATCGAGAGCAAAAGTCATCTCACCGCCCAGAGCGCTCGCCAAATCGTTGCGGATATCCAGACCGAGTTCTGCATTTGCTTTGGCCAGATCTTGGCTGAAATTGGGATCGGAGGCGCCGAAAGTATTGAAAATGTCGTCCAACATAAGCGCGGGTTGCTTCGTAACGAAAGAGATGGCCGCGCCTGCGTTCGCAGAAACGTAGTCCAGCGAGCCCATCGGCGCAGGAGCGGCAAGCCAGGAAGCGATGCCGTGGCGTTGGCCGGTGAATTCCAGCGAGAGGCGGTTGTCGCCCTGGCCGGAGGAGGAGGACTCGCCGCGCGTCGCGATCAGATATCTGATGTCACTAAAGCCGCTATTGCGAAGAGCGTTCGAATCCTGCTGCTCCGAATGGCCGGAATTCAGAATCTGGCCAAGATTTGCAGCGACCACAGTCTCGGTGCCGTGACTGTAGACCTTGGCAATGCGCTGGCCAAAATCCGTTCCGGCGAAGGCAGTCGTACCGGCGTTAAGCTGCGCGTTCATTTGCTGAACCGAAGCGGCATTGCCTCCGACCACCAGCATGTCCGGCCTGACGAGCATGATCATTCCGCGCTGATCTACTGAAAGAGAAGAGAGCGACTGCGGGTCCACAACCTGCAAATTGGGCTTTCCTCGCGAGTTTGACAACGCGTCGGCAAAATGATTTTGCAAGAAATCTTTCAGGCCTTGCTGCCGCACTTCAGCGAGAAGCAAGGGACCGCCGTCGTTGAAAGGCGTACCTCCTCTGGCGGTGATCACGACTTCGGCGCCCAGGTATTGGCTGATGGCTTGAATTTGGTCGATCAACTCCTGAGGAGTCGGGTGTTGATTCGAGTTGCCGCTCTTGTTCCACCAATCCTGCAGGACCTTGCTCTGCGAGAGCTCCTGCTGAAAGATTAGATTTGCTTGCTGGAGCGCGTCACCGAGATTGGGAATACCGATATAGAGGACGGTGTCCGCGGGCAGCAGAGGAAGAATCTTGCTCTCATACCGTGGGCCGGGAGTCTGAATTGCGTTCAGTTTGTTGCGAAGGTTTCCGAATTCCGCAAGCAAAGCCAGTTCGTGATCCAGATCGCTGCTCCAGGCAATTTCTTGAGAAACAGGAACATAGCCAACACTCTGCGTCGTGGCCAGCTCATCGCCTGAGTGCAAAATCGATAGCAACCCAGCATGCTTGACATGGACTTCGCCCTCGATGACGGCTACGCGCGAGCCTTTAGTGCCAGAGTTCACGGAGAAGACCGTGCCGGTGACCGCGACCGTGCAATCCGGAGCGCTGACATAGAGATGTCCGGTGTGACGTTTCGCAGCCTGCACGATGATGCTGCCTTGGCCGAGATGGATAGTGGCGTCGCGGAGGCTCGCGGTAACCGCCAATTCGGCGCGCTGGTCCATTTCCACTTCCGAGCCATCGAAGAGGCGCACCTTTGCTCGGGAATTGGCGGCGGTGCGAATGAACTCACCCTGGCTGAGCTCATCCCCGAGTTTCAGCGCGCTTTCGTTCGTGGGGCCGACGCGATACGCCTGTCCTTCAATGGAGTCGATACGCGCGCGGCCGCCCGGAGGGCCTGCGAAGTACCAGTTGCGGCCAGTCCATATCAGCGCGACAAGCAAGACCGCCGCGGCAGCCGCAGAGGCCAGTCTGGCAAAGCTCCAGCGAAAACCGCGTGATGTGGGTGCCATCCGCCAATCGACACCTGTCGCGCCGGCAATTCCGCGGCCATGTGCATGGGAACGGCATGCAACGCATTCGCGCAGGTGATCTTCCACGAGGAGAGCGCGAGCAGGGGTCAGCGCATGCTGATGGAAAGCCGGCAACAGAGCACGGATATCGTCGCAGCCGCGGATGGGTTGCAGAGCGTTGGTCGCGGCTTCCTCCCCTTCGGCGGCTTGCAGTTTCTGCCACACGCGCTCGGCGGATCCAGAGAGCGTCTTGGTGTCCAGTTCCTCGCCGCGAAGTTCTGCGATTGCTTGATCTAGGAGCACGTCTTTTTTCGACCGAAAGAATTTCATGATGCACCTTTCCTGAATCCTTGAAGGCCCTTCTTGAGCCGCGCGCGTGTGCGATGGAGCGTGACTGCGACCACCGCTTGCGAGGTCTTCATCATTTGGGCAATTTCGGGATTATCGAGGCCTTCGAGGTAGCGCAACGTAAACATCTCGGCTGCCCGGGGATTCAATTGGGCAAGCTCGCGGCGCAGCAACTGTTTCATTTCCGCTGAGGAGTGCGAGCGTTCGGGCGAAAGGCTCGGATTGGCGTGAAGCTCGTCTGCCGTTTCCACCGGGACGGTCTCTCGATGCCCCCTGGCCCGGATCAGATCCAGCGCGGCATTGACCGCCGACCTGTGCAAATAGCTTTGGAGGTTCGAGATCCGGCTATGATCGATCGTTCCGCGGGCCAATCGTAGAAAAACAGACTGTGCGACGTCCTCGGCGTCCGCCAGGCTCCCCGTTATGCGATAGGCGGCTTTGAGGACACAGGAGTGATGCGCCCGAAAAAGTTCCTCAAGCTCAGCGGTTGCTTGCGTCACCATAATGTTTTCTATCGCGGCCGCCAAGCATCCCTCCCCGGCTTCTCTACAACCTAAGACGCGATAGGTAGAAACTTCTTAACACACAATGGGGAACCTGGTGCAACTGGCTTTCCGGCGGTTGCAGTGCGTCCATGACGTGAACTCAGGCACACTGGCCACACGTACAGGTTCGCCATGAATGATGCGTAAAGTCTTAGGAATTCCGCAGCGGTATTGTCTGGAAATTCCGTTCTAGGGATTACAGAACTATTACAGAAGACCAGCACATTGCGTGCTACGTTGAGAATCATGAGCATCATGACACGCGACAAAACATTTTCCGAGCCGGTCAACTGGACGACGACTTTCTTCATGGCGGCATTTCATGTCGGCGCCATCGCCGCGCTATTTTTCTTCACCTGGAAGGGCCTCGCCCTGGCCCTGGTTCTCTGGTGGGTTGCCGGCAGCCTCGGCATCGGCATGGGCTACCACCGCTTGCTCACCCATCGCGGCTACAAGACGCCGAAGTGGATGGAGTATTTTCTGACCATCTGCGGAACGTTGGCGCTTGAAGGCGGGCCGATTGCCTGGGTAGCCACGCACAGAGTCCACCATCAGAACACCGACAAGGAAGGCGATCCGCATTCCCCGCGCGACGGCGGCTTGTGGGCGCACATGGGCTGGATTTTAACGGGCCAGGCCATGCACAACAGTGTGAAAGATCTCTTGCCCTATGTTCCCGATCTGCGGAAAGACAAATTTCATGTGTTGATCACCAAGTGGCATTGGGTCCCCCTAACACTGCTGGGCATTGCCATCTTCGCGATTGGCGGCTGGTCCTGCCTCCTGTGGGGGATCTTCCTGCGAACCGTTTTTGGCCTCCACTCGACTTGGCTGGTGAATTCTGCGACGCATATGTGGGGCTCGCGCCGCTTCCTGACGGACGATACCTCGAAGAACAGTCTTTGGGTTGCGCTGCTTACCTTTGGCGAAGGGTGGCACAACAACCATCACGCGGTTCCGCAGTCGGCGCGGCACGGTCTCGCATGGTACGAGATTGACTTGAATTGGTACGGGATCTGCGCTTTGCGAACGCTAGGGCTGGTGTGGGAAGTCAAACGGCACAAACTCGCGGAGCATGGGCAGAGGGCCGCGCGGCCGAACCAAATTGTGGTCGAACCTTCGCGCACAGTTGCTCCGCAGCTGATAACTAGCGGCGACTGAACCGTGTCTGACGCGAATCGCGCGTGGCCTGCGTCGGACTGCAAAGTCTCCTTGATATTCCTACCGCTGTGGCGCATGGGCGGGCATGGCGTAAACTAAAGCGTCATGCGCATCACGCGCCGAACCAAAGCGATCGTCTTTTTCATCGTGCTGGGCGTCTGCCTTGTCGCTCTCGCGGTGGCGCTCAATGTAAGCTGGATTATCTTCCACTGGCGTCAGGTTGTCCCTCTCGTTCTGGGCATCATCTTCTTTGGACTGCTGATCGCAGGTCTGGTGGTCAACACCATCTTTCTCGTCCGCGAAATCCGGCGGAATGAACAGCAGGACAGTTTCCTCAACGCCGTCACCCACGAGCTAAAAACCCCAATCGCATCCATCCGGCTGTATTTGGAAACTTTGGCGAGCCGGAACTTGGCCGAAGAGAAGCGGCGCGAATTCTATCGAATCATGTTGGAAGATACGGATCGCCTCCTGGGAACCGTCGAGCAAGTGCTGAAGGCCGGCGAGGTCCGGCACGGCACCGAGCGAAAGAACTGGCAGGAAGTGAAGTTTTCCGCCATCGTCGGCGAAGTGCTGGCGCTTGCCCGCCTTCGTCAAAACTTGGCCCCGGAGGTGCTCTCGGTCGGTCTTATGTCGCCGGAAGAAATCATCGTCCTGGGAAATCCCGAAGAACTCCGCACCGCTGTGATCAATCTACTGGACAACGCCATCAAGTACTCAGGGAACAAGAAAAGCATCGTTGTGGATCTCCTCACGCCCAATCTCGACACGGTCTTGCTGCGCGTCCACGACCGTGGCATCGGCATCCCGCGCAAAGAGGTGAAGCGAATCTTCAAACGCTTTTATCGCGCGTCGAATTCCAAGACCGATAAAGTGAAGGGAACCGGCCTCGGCCTCTTTATCGTGCGGTCGATCGCCCGCCGTTACGGCGGCGACGCCTACGCCGAGAGCGAAGGGGAAGGGCGTGGCAGCACCTTCACGATACGTCTTCCCAGGGTATACCAGGCATGAGCCGCATCCTTATCGTTGAAGACGAAACGCATCTCGCAGAGGGGCTGCGCTTCAATCTCGAAGCGGAAGGCCATAAGGTGCAAATCACGGACAACGGCGAGGACGCGCTGAAGCGGCTGCTGGAGGAGCACGAAAGCTTCGATGCTCTCGTGCTGGACGTCATGTTGCCCGGCAAGGACGGCTTTTCTGTCGCGCGCGAATTACGAAAAGCGCAGAACTACACGCCGCTGCTCATGCTGACGGCTCGCGGACGTCCCGAAGATGTTCTGAAAGGGTTTGAGTCGGGCGCGGACGATTATTTACCAAAGCCTTTCAATCTCGCCATTCTCATTGCGCGGATTACGAGCCTGCTGCGGCGTAAGAACTGGCTGAGTCTGGCCAAATCCGCACCCGCCCAAGTAGGTCGAACCAGCAGCCAAGAGCCTGTGCCGGAAGTCTTTCACTTCGACGACAAGGCCGTGGACTTCCAGAACTTGCAATTGAGAGTAGGGGAGCAAGTCATTCCCTTGACCATGATGGAAGCAGACCTCCTTCGCTATCTCATCCAAAACAGCGGACGCGCGATTTCCCGCAAACAGTTATTGCAGGATGTCTGGAATCTGCACGAGGATACCGATACGCGAGCCATCGACAATTTCATCGTGCGTTTGCGGCGGTATATCGAGCAGGAGCCTTCCAAACCGCGCTATTTACTTACTGTTCGCGGCATTGGATACCGGTTCGTGCCGAATCCCAACACTAATAAACCGAAAAAATAGAGGCAGTTTTCATATGCAATCCGCAAGGGGTATGAAGCGGAAATTCAATATCGACATTCTCGCTGCGCCGAAATTTGCGTCCAGCGCTCGCGGACTCCGAGCGCTCGCCGTTGATGAAATGTCTTGAGTTCCAGCCGCGCATTACCGCAGCTTGGCGTATTCGTCCTTGGCTTGTTTTAATAGCGATAGGTTGGTGTCGGCGTCCTTCCACAGACTGAGGAGCTGATTGAGCGTTTGTTTTGCCTTTTCGTGGTCGCCCTTGGCGAGGTAATCGGCCGCGAGCGTAACGTGATCCGCGAGCCACAATTGCTGGGGCTCCCACCCGATAGATTGGTTCTGGATATCCAGAAACTTCTCGTACCATGCGATGACCTGGTCCGTTTTTCCTGCCTTTTGATAGGCGCTCGCGAGCGCTTCCACGGTGAAACCAGTGTTGTTCTCCGTGTTTGACAAACTGAACAAACTGATCGCTTTGTCCACATCGCCCCGAGCCAAGGCATTATCTCCTTGCAAGAGCTGCAAGTAGCCGCGTTGCTCGGCATTTTTGGCGTCGGTTAGGGGAGCGATGACGCTCTCTATTTTCTGTGCTTTGTCCAAAGCGCCGGCCCGTAAATACTGTCGGCCCAGCCACGCGCCAAAAATGACCTTCGGCCCGAGATCGCCGAAATTATCGAAAGAGTTGTCCAATTCTCGTTGCTCGGTGCGCAAATCACCCTGGCCATCCGCCACAATGGCCAGCCACAGATGCACGCGGGCCTTACTCAACGGAGCTATTTGATCCTGCAGAATGGTCAGACACTCGTCGAAGCGTTTCTGTGTGCTGGCGAAATGGCCGTGATAGGTATCGAGCAGAGCCAGAGAGCGGATGCCGTTTTCCCGTGTTTCTGCATTCTCCAGCATGCCCGTGAAGATCTGCGCGGCTTTCTGGTCCCCGCCATTTTGGATCAGGAGAATTCCGTACTCCCGGCTGATGCCTCCCGCGACAAGCCAGTGCGGGTCCAACTGGAATCCTTGCACGCTGCGGGTTCATGCGAAACCTTGTGTACCAAAGGTATGCCGCCGGGGCCTGGTCCGTTCTGCCGATTTTGACACTATGCGAACTGGCCGGACTCACGGTCTACGCGATCAATATTCATGGGAGATTTATTCTGGAGCCCAGCCACTCGCAGAAACACCTGGTGATTGTGGGTGTCCAGGCAAAGATTTGTTAAGTCGTTGTATAGACTCCGATGGTAGCTTCTAGTGCAGCTAGGTTTGTGGGAACGTAAGAGGTATGCTGGAATTCCCTTTCGACGAGTGCTTTTCTGTACCCACTTTTTCCTCCTTGCCGGAAGATTGCGCGGAGCAGATTAATGGATAGTTCTTCGGCGACTTCTCGAGCGAAACTGCAACTCACACTCGGAACAATCTCCTTCGCCATTTGCTTCGCCGCGTGGGGATTGATCAGCGCCTTCGCACCGCGATTCCGTGAGGCCTTCCATCTGACCGCAACGCAAACGGCTTTTCTAGTGGCCGTGCCTGTGCTTCTCGGTGCGTTGCTGCGGATTGTGACGGGAATGCTGGCAGACCGTTTTGGTGGCCGCGTGGTTTTCTCGCTGCTGCTGATTGTCGTGGCGGTGCCTGCGTATCTGGTGCCGATGGTTTCGAGCTATAAGACGTTGTTGTACGTCGCGTTTTTTCTCGGCATGGCGGGAAGTTCGTTCGCTGTTGGCGCGGGATTTGTGTCGCGTTGGTTTCCGCCGGAGAAACAAGGCGGCGCGCTGGGAATTTATGGCCTCGGCAATATCGGTCAATCCGCCGCCGTTTTCCTTGGGCCGGTCCTTGCGATGGCGGTGGGTTGGCAGAATATTTTTCGTGGTATGGCGGTGTTGCTGATCTTGTGGGGAGTTGGATTTTCTCTACTGGCGCGCAACTCGCCCAAAACGGTTCGTCCTGCCGGTATTGGCGAGATGCTGCAACTACTCTCACGCGAACGACTGTCCTGGGTACTGTCCTTATTCTATTTCGTGACGTTCGGCGGGTTCGTTGCATTTTCCATTTATCTGCCGGTCCTGCTCAAAGACCAGTTCGGCCTAAAACCGGCGGACGCCGGGTTTCGGGCAGCGGGCTTTGTGGTGCTCGCGACGCTGGCGCGTCCGCTCGGCGGGTGGCTTGCCGATAAGATCGGCGGCGCTCGCGTTCTGCATGTTGTCTTCCTTGGCGTTATTCCATTCGCGCTGTTAATGTCCTGGCCCGCGATGCTGCCATTTACGGTGGGCGCTCTTGGCTGTGCCTTCTTGCTGGGAAATGGCAACGGCGCTGTTTTTAAACTCGTTCCGCAATTCTTTCCGAAGGAAGTTGGGACGGTTACCGGCCTCGTTGGCGCAATGGGTGGCCTCGGGGGATTTTTCCCGCCGCTACTCCTGGGTTTTTTCCGGGATCATTGGCTCACGACTTGGCCGGGTTTTGCGCTGCTGGCCTTGGTTTCCGCTATTCTTTGGCGCACCAACGCCGTGGTTTTCCTGAGCAAGCAGCAAGCCGTCGAGTTGACGCTTCCCCCACGGCTCACGAGGACCGCGGATCGTGTGAGAGCTGGCGTTACCGCCACGTTCTTCACGGGCCTCTTGGTAGCGGCCATCGTGGTTGGCTCGCGCAAGCTGCAGAATTTCGATCCGGCGCTAGTCATCTATACGTTCGCAACGATTTTTGCGACCTGGGGCGTTGTCTATCACTACCGTGTGTGGCTTGATAAGCCGCCAACGCAGATCTATTGGGAGCGTGGCTGGCAACTGTTTCGTGAGGCGGGAGTTTTTCGCGGGACTGTGAAACTTGTCCGCGTCGCGACCACGCATCTCGCCGCACAAACCTTTATTCTCAAGCGGTCGGTATTGCGCTGGTGGATGCACCAGATGCTTTTCTGGGGATGTATTCTCGCTGTAGCGATTACCTTCCCGCTGGTTTTTGGCTGGATCTCGTTTCAATCGCTTCCCACGGACCAGGAAACTTACGTGGTCATGCTGTACGGCTTTCCGACGCAGACGTTCAAGTTGCACACCCTGATTGCAGAACTCCTGTTTCATGGTCTGGATGTGTCAGCGATCCTCGTGCTTGGCGGAATCGGTCTTTCCTTGTGGCGGCGTTTTCGTGACCGAGGCGCACAAGCATTGCAATCCTTCGCATTGGATTTTCTTCCCATCATTCTCCTCTTTGCGATTTCTGTGACCGGCCTCGCACTCACCGTTTCGCAAAATTGGTTGCGGGGCGAATCCTACAGTTTCCTCGCCATTCTGCACGCGATTACGGTGATTGCAGCGCTTTTGTATCTTCCCTTCGGAAAGTTCTTCCATATTTTCCAGCGGCCCGCGCAACTCGGCGTGAAGTTTTATCAGGCCGCCGGCGAAACGGGCGAACCGGCCCTGTGCAACCGCTGCGGTGAGCGGTTTGCTTCGAGAATGCATATCGAGGATTTGAAGCGTGTACTTCCTCAGGTAGGGTTCAACTACCAGATGAAAGGTACGGATGCGACCTGGCAGGAACTCTGCCCGGCATGCAAACGAAAATCACTCTCACTGGCGCAGCTCCAACTCAAGGAGACATCTCGTGGCTAAGGCGCCGGTTTCGCTTGAATCGCTTCGCGATAGTTTTGGCCCACATCCGGCGTACGTTCCTCCGGGTGGTTGGCAGAGTGAATCACGCAATCCGGCCGGCCATCTCGTCAAGACGCATTGTTGTTTTTGTGGTCAGCAGTGCGGCATCCAGCTCAAGGTCCGCGGGAATCAAGTCATCGGATTCGAACCGTGGGAAGAGTTTCCCTTCAATCACGGCATGCTTTGCCCGAAGGGCGTAAAGCGCTACATGCAAGGAGGGCACCCCGACCGCTTGCTCGATCCCCTGATGCGCACGCCGGAAGGATTCCGCAAAGCATCGTGGGACGAGTCTCTGAACTTCACGGTAGCGCGTCTGAAAGAAGTACAGGAGAAATACGGCAAGGATTCTGTCGCCATCTACGGCGGAGCTTCGTTGATTTCCGAGAAATCGTATCTGCTGGGAAAATTCGCGCGCGTCGCTCTCGGCACGCGGCATATCGACTACAACGGGCGGCTTTGCATGGTGTCAGCGGGCGTAGCCTACAAGCTGGCATTCGGAGTGGACCGCAGCCCGTTGCCGTGGTCGGACATTCTCAAGGCGCAAGTAGTTCTCGTAGCAGGCGCGAATGTCGCGGAATGTGCGCCGATCACGACGGACTATTTGTGGCGCTGTCGCGACGCGGGCGGAAAACTCATTATCGTCGATCCCCGCATGACGCCGATCTGCCGCAATGCGGATATGTATCTTCCCGTGCGGCCGGGGACGGACATGGCTCTATACATGGGGTTGCTCCACGTCATTTTGCGCGACGGTCTGGAGCGGCGTGACTTTATTTCTAAGTACACCACGGGATTTGAACAAGTAGCGGATTCGGTTCGTGCTTGGGATCCACGCACCGCGGGAGAGAAAACCGGAGTACCGCCCGAAGCCATTGAACGCGCGGCACATCTCTTTGCTAAGGCCGATCGCGCGATCGCGCTGCACGCCCGCGGCGTCGAGCACCAGTCGAAAGGCGTTGAGAACTGCCTGGCGCTGATTAACTTGTGTCTCGCGACCGGTAATCTTGGCCGGGAAGGCGCGGGCTGCGCGATGATCACGGGGCAAGGGAATGGTCAGGGCGGACGCGAACACGGTCAGAAGTGTGACCAACTCCCGGGGCAGCGTTCAATAAGCGATCCTGAAGCGCGCGCGCATACGGCGAAACTCTGGGGAATTACGCCTGACGAAATTCCACAAGCGGGTTACTCTGCCGTGGAAATTATGGAAGCGATCCACCGCGGCGAAATCAAGGCGCTGCTTTCCTGCTGCTTTAATCCGCTCGTCTCGCTTCCAGATTCCAAGTTCACGCAGGAAGCCCTGGAAAAGCTGGAATTCTTTGGCGTCGTGGATTTCTTCATGTCCGAAACCGCGCACCACGCTGACGTGGTTCTTGCGGGTAGTCTGCAGGAGGAAGAGGAAGGAATCGGCTGCACGAACGAAGGCCGCGTTATTCACATTCAGAAGGCCGTGGACCCGCCGGGAAACGCCAAAGGCGATAGCTGGATTTATGTGGAACTCGCCAAGCGTTTGGGAAAAGGGAAGTTTTTCCCATACGACTCCACAAAGGAGATTTACGAAGAGTTGCGCGAAGCGTCTCGGGGCGGGCACGCGGACTATTTCGGTATCACCTACGAAAAGATCGATCAGAACATGGGAATTTTCTGGCCCTGCCCCACGCTCGATCACCCCGGTACACCGCGGCTCTTTGAGGACGGACACTCGTTCCATCCGGACGGCAAACATCATTTCGTGGTAACCGAGTGGCGCGAAAGCGGCGATCCGGTGTCGGCGGAGTTTCCGATCTATCTCACCACCGGTCGAGTGGTAAGCCAATATCTGTCCGGGACGCAGACGCGTCGGATCGGTGCTCTCCTGGATCAGTACCCAAACCCGCGTCTCGAAATCCATCCGCGACTGGCCGAGCAATACAAAATCAAAGAGGGAGATTGGGTGACGATCACTTCGCGCAGGAACGAGATCACACTCCAAGCGATGGTTGTAAAGACGATCCGCCCGGACACGGTGTTCATCCCGTATCACTGGGCGGGCGAGCGTAGCGCCAACAAGCTGACGCACCGGACGCTCGACCCACGCAGCAAAATTCCAGAGTTCAAGGTCTCCGCTTGCCAGTTGCGAAAGGCGGAAGCGCCACCAGATTGGGCAATCGCCGCGAACGGAAACGATGCGAAAGGATGGGGATAAAGCGGATGCACGGCTACGAGTTTTACGTTGATCCATCGCGATGCATTGGTTGCCAGTCCTGCGTAAACGCCTGTGCGGAGTGCGAAACTCATCGCGGCCAATCGATGATCAATTTCGATTTCATTGACCGCGAGGGAACCACTGCGACCGCCGCCTACGTCTGCTGGCATTGCGATGAGCCGACCTGCGCGATGGTTTGCCCCGCGGATGCGATCAAGAAGGGCGACGACGGCATCGTGCAGTCTTCGTTGAAGCCACGCTGTATCGGCTGCTCGAACTGTGTCCTCGCCTGCCCTTTCGGTATTCCGAAGATTTTCCCCGAGTACGAGCAAATGATGAAATGCGATATGTGCTATGACCGGACGTCGGTTGGGAAGAAGCCTATGTGCGCCACCGTTTGTCCCAGTCAAGCGTTGTCCTACGTCCGGTCGGACGAAATCGCCAAGCGGCGGGAAAAGCCAACCAACGTTTTTCAATTCGGAAACCAGAAGATCATCACCAAGGTGTACATGATGGTTCCGGCTGAAACCGATGCCGTTTCGCTCGACGTTTTGGATTATATGTGGGAGGAGTCGTATGTCTCTTTTTCGCAGCCCCAATGAGGAGCCTCTTTGGAAGGACGAGTTTTCGGTATTCACGAGCGACGAGCGCTACGTCAGTCGCCGCCAGTTTACAAAGTTTCTCACGCTTGCGAGTTTGGGGATGTTCGTCGGCAACCTCTGGATTCTGGTGAAGTCGCGGTTCGCGAAGGCTCCCACGTTTCCTGCCATGGAGATTGCCGAAGCCAACGAAATCCCGATTCGCGGCGTGAAGCTCTTCACCTACCCGACTCCTCAAGACCACTGCATCCTGATTCGCACGAGCGAAGATGAGTATGTGGCCTACAGCCAGAAATGCACGCATCTCTCTTGCGCCGTCTACTATTCCGCGGGGAATGACCAGCTCGAATGCCCGTGCCATCAGGGTTTTTTTTCGGTGAAGGATGGCTCCGTGTTGCAAGGTCCGCCGCCTCGGCCGCTGCCGCAGATTACTCTCGAACGTGAAGGCACAAAGCTCATCGCGATTGCGGCGAAGGGGAGCTGACGTGGCCAACCTCGAACCATCGAAACAGAGACGTGGGCTCGTGGCAATTGACGGAGCGATGGCTCTGATCGTAGTTCTGCTCATCGTCCAGATCTGGTTGCTGAGTGCCACTCTTGAAACTTACCTGGCTGGCCATGTCGGCGCGGTCCTTCCTGGCGCCATTTTCTCCGGCTTACTCTTTTCCGCGGCCCTAACACTGAATTCCTTTGTCAGCCGCATCGACAAAGCTTCGCGCCGCCCTTGATCCGTCATTTGGCTTTGCCTACTCACACAATCCGCAGCTGCAGTGACGAGAACCCGCTAGCGGAATAAACGGCTCGTGCCGGCTGTTTGTTTGAGACGATCGCAATCGTTTTAGTGCGCTTCAGCAATTCTTCGATGACAATGCGCAGTTCCAGGCGAGCCAGGGGCGCGCCAGGACAAACGTGGATGGTGACGCCATAGAGCAGGTTCTTCGCGGGGACGCGGTCGATACAGAACTCGTCGGGATCGCCAAATGAGGCCTCATCTCGATTCGCGGAAGCCCATATCAACCGTTGGACGCGTTGACGGTGGGCATCCAATGGAGCGAGTGAATTGGGTGCTCGATGCGGACGTTCGCGGTTTCTTTGACAGCATGAACCATGAATGGACCATGAAGTTCATCGAGCATCGTGCGGCCGGTCGCCGGATACTTCGTCTGATACAGAAATGATTGAAGGCTGGAGTTTCCGAAGATGGCCAGTGGTTGGAGCCTGAAAGGCCGGGCGGTCTCTTAGTGGGGCGAAGTCGGGCCCCTACTTATCCGCCAAGATATGCAAACCCACTGATTTGCCGCTCAGGTACAGCCCGATAGCGGCCCTATTCTTGGAATCCCGGGCGGACCAGACCGTCATCTGCGCGCCTGACAGTTCGTCGGCCTCAATGCTCTGTTGTGTCAACCAACTGGAAGGTATCAGCGCCCGCAGCAACCCTACGAGATCGAGAAACTCACTTTCCCCGGCCGCCTCCGAATCTTTTGGCCAATAGCAAACGTACTGCATTGCTGGCCTGCCAGGAGCCCGCGACGAAGTCGCTTTAGTGGCCTTTGTGGATACCGGGGCGAAATAGGCGCCCGAGACGGGTTGATTTCTTAGGTAGGATCTTGTGCCCGCAGAAGGCTCCGCATGAATCAAGCAGCTCGCCGCCCCGGAAAGTTTGACCGTATCTCGGAATAGGCTGTTTCTGGAGGACACAGAATTCCCGTTCCTAACCTCTAGTTGCCGGAATGAACTCGCTCGGTTTTCCAATACTTTCTTGAGTCCCTGGCACAAATCGTCGCAGCCAGCATACTTCTTCGACGAGTGCCCAGCGGAGATCTCCACAGCGGATTCAGAGCGTAAGTTGTCTGCAGTTGCCGCCGCAGGCTGGTGTGTCGATGCCGGTGCCGGTGCCGAAGGTGAGCGTAATGCTGGTGCTTCAGACTTCGCCGATGCCGACAATTCCAAAGCTCTCGGCGGCGGCATCGGATTCCGTGCCAGATTCGTGGACGAGTTTAACCAAAAGGAAATCCTCGCCGTGCCGTCAGCCTGTCGAACTGTTTGCAGATGCAATGGGCACTGCCCGAGGTAAGGCCCATCTACGATGTAAGGTTCTCCCACATGATTCCCGCCATAGCTGGTTGTCTCCACCCGAGCTACCTCACAACCCGGCGGTCCCGCGTCAACATAATGATCCGCGCCAGCAGACTCGCTCTTGAACTGCCACAAATACTGGAGCTCATGAAGGTCTGCCATTGTCTTGGCATACCACTCCTCAACCTCCTGGGCTGGAACCTCCGCGGAGCACATATATACGGCCACATCGCTGCTCAGCCAGAAATCTGGGTGGCATGGCACACGGATTGCGCCTACCGAGAGGTCCGGGTTCGGTGGCGTGAGCCTGGGATCTCTAGGTTTTAGCGGTGTACTGCCACGAAACTCGCGAAAATCGGTTTCCGACGCGTAAAGAATATATTGGAGACTCGTGCAGGCCCGGTCCTGCTGGTTCCTACATTGCGCGAACGTCGGAATCGCGAAAAAACTCGCACAAAAAAGAGAAAGAAGCCAAGAAATTTTTCTGTTCATGACGTGCCTGCCCTCGAGACGAGACACGCTTGTACTGTAGGCAAGGACAGAGCAGGGAGTGCCCCAGCGGCAGCAAGCGCGTACTTTACCGACTCCAGCTACGTACGAACTATCCTGCAGTTGGTAAACAAACAGATGGGATTCACGCCCCGAGGGTTGCCCAATCCTTAAAGTCGGAATCGGACTCCCGCGTCCGCGTTCCCCATTCTCGTTTGATTTGTCCAACGCACTTTGCAACAACCCAGCGTCGCGAAAATTGTTGCGCAGTTTTCCTTGCCTGTTCTCGACTGCAAACTTTCAAATGTCCGTTGCCTTTCCACAAATCCGTCCAAAAAAATACCTCGGGAGATGAACTCTCTCTCGGAGCTCGACCTCGCCGAAAGAGACGGAAAGGTTGAGCTCGTCCGAATGCGTTTATGTAGCAGGTCATTTTGGACGGCCAGGGCCTAGTACTTCATCTGTCCACTGATGCGACTTGCGAATGGTTGGCCGCTAACGTGGAATTTTTACCGTTTGGGTGCCGTGTACGATCAGAATTTTGGTCGTACGTTGATTCGCGCGTTTCGGCCGGCAATGCGGGCCCCGCCGCAACTTCTTCGACTTGGTTAGAGAAACTGTAGCACGTCCGGTTGCTGCGATCAGCCGCTTTTCCAAGTCCCAGGCAGCTAGTCCGGGTGTACAATCCCAACAATCCCAGCTCCAGGAGGATCATTGTGATTACACTCCGGAGAGTTGCCCGCATCCGTTTCGGCGCAATCGCAGCTGTAGTATTGGCGATGGGCATACACACCTTTGGCCAAACCAAATCAGCTCCAGTAGACCCAGGCGTGCGCGGTGGCCCGGCGGGTGGCGGCGCCCCGCTCAAGGGTCTTACGGCGGACGAAACTGCGTTCTTCAAGGATGGGCTGGCACGGTTCGCTGAAACTGAGGTCGTGACCGGTGGCACGAACAATGGCCTCGGTCCGCGATTCAACTCCAACCAATGTTTATCTTGCCATTCGCAGCCCGGTCCAGGCGGAACGAGCCCTTCGCAAAATCCTTTAATCGCGATCGCTACCTTGAACGGCGCGAAGAACACCGTGCCGTGGTTCATTACACAAAATGGTCCGGTCCGCGAAGCGCGCTTTAAGAAGAGCAACGGCAACGCCGACGGCGAAGTGCACGACCTCTTCGTGATCACCGGGCGAACGGACGCCACCGGTTGCAACATCTCCCAATTCGGCTTTCTGCCCGCAGGAAACCCCCTTACGGGCCAAGGGGGGAATGCGAACATTATTTTCCGAATCCCGACTCCCGTGTTTGGCGCGGGACTCATCGAAGCGATTCCAGACTCGGCCATCCTTGCTAACATGAAAGCCAACGCCTCGGAGAAGGCGGCAATGGGTATTTCCGGTCACGCGAACGCTCACCTGAGCGGAAATGTGAACCTAAGCGGAAACGATGGGACCATCACCCGTTTCGGGTGGAAAGCGCAAAACAAATCCTTGCTCATGTTTGCGAGCGAAGCCTACAACGTCGAGATGGGAGTAACGAACCAACTCTTCCAGCAGGAGCGCGACGAAACGCCAGGCTGCCTCTTCAACCCCACTCCTGAGGATACGGTCAACTTCACACCTACTCCCTCGACCACCGGCAATTCCAACACGGCGGTCCTCTCAGACATCGAAGCTTTTGCCGACTTCATGCGCATGCTGGCGCCTCCGACTCCCGGACCCTCCACGCCGTCCAGCGAAAATGGACGCGCCACTTTTGCGAAAATAGGTTGTGTCCATTGCCATACACCCTCGCTCACCACGGGAGCAAAGATTTCGAGTGGCTCCTCGACGAGTCCGAGTGTTGCGCTCTCCAATCAGACGGCGAATCTTTACTCTGACCTGATCGTTCACCACATGGGTAAAGGACTCGCCGACGGCATCACGCAAGGTGGCGCCGGTCCCGACGAGTTCCGAACCGCTCCTCTCTGGGGCGTCGGTCAACGCGTCTTCTTCCTACATGACGGACGAACGACCAACCTCGTGGAGGCCATCCGAGATCACCGGAGCGTTGGCAGCGAGGCAAATAAAGTAATCGAGCATTTCAATAGGCTCACCACGCAGGAGCAGCAGGAAGTCATCGATTTCCTGCGTTCGCTCTAACCAGAAACGCGTTTTCAATCCTGGTGCCAAACCATCCCCTAAAACCTAGCCCTCGTGCGGCAAGGTTTCGAAAGCGCCGACAAGGGCAAGAACGGGTTCGTGTATGGTGGAACGATACTGGACCGCGGGAATCGACGATCCCGGTTTTTGGAATCCCAAGCTGCGCTCTGCGATCTGCTTCTACGCGCCGGCCGCGCGAACCTACTTCCGATCACCATCAAGAAGACCGAACTGGTATTGGCCGGACAATTAAAAGCGCTGTTGTTTGAAGGTATTAAAATCGCCTTCTATAAGAAGGAACTGCCGCCGTTGGAATCCGGCGCGATGTGCTACATGATGTCCAAACAATCGTACTTGGGCGATCATGACGGGCACTGGCATCCCCACCTGATGTCTTTCGTTCCACTAACGGACTCTGCCGCGTGAAGGGCAAACTTGCCGCGTCCCCAATTTTAGGATCCGAGGCCACCGAGGACAGACTAACCGTCTTCCTCGTTCCGCTTGCCAAGTGGTCCGAAGGCACGCCAGATCTCACCAACGATCACTCACGGCGATCTCGGCGAGTACTGCCCATGTGTGTCCCAAGTCTTGATTAACTTATCGGGACTTGGCCCGCCACAACTTTCCACAGCCGGACTTCTGGAGCACTTCGCGGAACTGGCAACCGAGTGCGGGGGAGCGCGCTATCCGTCAGGTGTTTTCGAGAGGGGAGTGAGCCAAGCACAAGCGCCGCGAGAGAGCTGCTGAGCCGTTCCGAAGGCGCACATAGATCGGACATGCCTCGCGACCCTCAGGCGGTACTAGTGGCGTACTATTGAGGCTCTCCCATGACGCTGATATTCTGAAATCTCCACTTCCCGCCCTCAGGACGTAGACGTGTCTCTGCAAAGGCAGCGAACCATGGACGCCGAAAAACTCCGCGTTTCTCGCGACAAGCTCACACGTGTGTTCCGCTATCTGGAAGCACTGAACCAACATCGTAATCCTGCGAAACGACAGATTCGCGAACAGCTTTGGAGTTGCTCGCTACGCGAACTTCCCGGGCATCCCTCCATTCAACGAGGCAGCGCGAACACAAGTTCTTTGAAGACAAAGAACGGGAATAGTCAGAATACGGAAGACGGCGGCGCAAGCTTCGTTCTGAGGGTGCAGCGCCCGCGGTTGACTCGCGCGCCCGAACCTCCCGAAGAGATTTCCGGATGGCTGAAAGACGGTTGGGATGACCCGTTGACTGCCCTCGTTCTCGAGGAAACCCAGGAAGAATCCCCGAATAGTGCAGAACCGAGGATGGTGAAGTTCGCGGACGATCCGGCTCGCACCTCGAGCCTGGAGCGTTGGAAACTTTTGCGCGATGAGTGGGTGAAAACCGAAAGGCCAGCTCGGGCGGCGATGAAAATCTTCGAAACTTTTTACACGCTCTATGGCCGCATCGATCGCGAGGGGGAACGCGTCGAGCTCGTCCTCGGAGACGGCATCTTGAGCTGGCGTCGGGCGGAAGGGGGGATCTATCATCCGATCCTCCTCCAGCGCCTTCAATTGCAGTTCGACGCATCCGTGCCCGAATTCACGCTTTCGGAAGCGGACCATCCCGTTGAGCTTTATTCTGCATTATTCCAATCGATGAACGATGTGGATGGACGTGCGATAGGCCGATGCCGCGAAGAATTGGAGGAAGGCGGCTTCCATCCGCTTATGAATGGTGCGACCTCCGGTTTTCTGAAGCGGCTAGTCGTGCAGCTGTCTCCGCGCGGAGAGTTCCTTGAAGACCGTGCGCCAGATGCGGAAGTCAGCGATCCATCCATCGGACGGGACCCAATCCTCTTCCTGCGGTCACGCACCTTGGGATTTGCCGCCGCGATTGAAGGCATCCTTGCAGACCTTCGCACGCGCGAGGACCTGCCTTGGTCGCTCCTGAGTATCGTTGGAGAAGAATCGCCGGTTCCCGACGCGCAAGATGCGAACCCATCCGCGAGCGGTTCCGCTCAATCGGATGGCGAAGTGCTGCTAAGTAAACCGGCCAATCCCGAGCAAATTCGAATTGCGCAGCAGCTCGAGGAACACGGCGGCGTTCTGGTGCAGGGCCCTCCTGGCACTGGAAAAACCCACACGATCGGTAATCTTGTCGGCCATTTGCTCGCCCAAGGAAAGAGCGTTCTGGTCACTAGCCATACAACAAAGGCACTGCGTATGGTGCGTCATCACATCGTTCCCGAGCTGCGTCCCCTGTGCGTCAGCGTGCTGGAAAGTGACTTGGACAGCCGCAAACAGCTCGAGAGTGCCGTGGGATCGATCGCGGAAAGGCTGTCGCGGGCTGACGCTGGCTCGCTCGAACTGCAGGCGAAGAAACTGGAATCCGAGCGGGTCGACCTGCTGAAGAAACTTGACGAAATCCAAAACCAGCTGATGGAAGCTCGCGGCGACGAGTATCGGGACATTGCTATTGCTGGAAAATCTTGGGCGCCCGCCGATGCCGCTCGCCAAGTCCTGCAGGAAAAAGAAACTCGCGGCTGGATCCCCGGTCCCGTCGCTGCGGTGGCACCACTGCCTCTTTCTCACGGGGAACTGGCCGACCTCTATCGTACGGGTGTTTCCATTTCCCGCGATGACGAGAATGAACTATCAACTCATCTTCCGGATCTTCACGATCTTCCGAGAGCGGAAGATTTTGAAGCCAGCGTGAGTGAGCGCAATCGTCTCGGCATGGAAGATCTCGATTTGCGCTCCGATTTGTGGGAGTCCGGTGCCGCGCAGAGTTCGCCAGAGGAGATAGAAGGATTAGCTGCAGTTCTAACTCAAGGTGTCGAGCCTCTTTCCGGCAACGACAAGTGGAAACTCGCGGCGGTGTACGCGGGCAAATACGGCGATGTGCATCGAGAACCGTGGGACCAACTCATCAGCTTCGTGCGCCTGGTCCATCGAGAAGCGGCAAACGCTCAGGAATCGTTCGTCAAGTACGGCCCACAGGCGTCCGATGCTTCAGCGGCCAAAGAGCAGGAACGCATTGCCGGCGAAATTCTCGCGCACCTCGAGGACGGCGGTAAGCTGGGCTCCTTGACCTTGTTCACGCACAAGTCCTGGAGCCAATTTCTGGAACAGACGAAAGTAAACAACGCGCGTCCACGGCTTCCCGAGCATTTTCACGCCTTGCGCCAATACTTCCGGCTCAAGGGCCTTCGCGAGGATCTCGCTGCGAGGTGGGATCGCCAGGTAGCGACTCTCGGAACTCCCCATTCGAGCCAAATGGGCGAGGAAGTCGAGAAAACGCTGATGCAATATTGCAACTCTATTGAGGACTGCTTGGGCTGGCAGGAACGCACTTGGCTTCCGCTGCAGCAACGGTTGGGAGACAGCGGCTTCCGGTGGGATAAATTCCTCGCTGAACAACCTGCGGTCATCGGTTCCGATGGCGAGTTGGCACGCATTCACATCGCGGTGACTGATGCTTTGCGTCCTATTCTGGATTCCCGGTTCAAGAAACTCAGGCTGCTTCAATTGGAGGAAGAATTTCGCGATCTCAAAAGCCGGCTCAAACTGGCGGTCCGTATGGCCAAAGCATCCAAAGTAATCGGCCAGATTCTGGCAGCGGTCAGCGAGGAAGATTCCAACGGCTATCGTGAAATGTATGAGCGCCTGCTGGAATTAAAGAGCAAACAAGCGGATCTCGACCTGCGCCGAGCTTTGCTCGCAAAGCTCGAGACCGCGGCTCCCGCCTGGGCCGGCGCGATTCGAAATCGCACCGGCATTCATGGCCGAGGTGAGCCGCCTCGCGATCCTGTGCTCGCTTGGACTTGGCGCCAGTTAAACGATGAGCTCGATCGCCGCGCCAGCGTCTCGCTCGAAGCCCTGCAGGACAAAAGTGAAAAACTCCGAGACCAACTTCGCCGCGCGACCGTTGAACTCATCGACAAGCGCTCGTGGTCCTCGCAAGCGCGCCGTACCTCTTCTCGGCAGCGCCAGGCTCTCGTCGGCTGGCTCGACACCATTCGCCGCATCGGCAAGGGGCACGGAGTCCGCGTTCCTCTTTTGCGTTCCGAGGCGGCGAGAAAAATGAGCGAATGCCGCGGGGCCGTCCCCGTATGGGTCATGCCGCTTTCGCGAGTGGTTGAAAACTTTGACCCGCGCACCACGCGCTTCGATGTCGTCATCATCGATGAGGCCAGCCAGAGCGACGTGATGGCGCTGGTCGCCCTGTACTTGGGCAAGACGGTGCTCGTTGTCGGCGACCACGAGCAAGTCAGCCCGTCGGCCGTGGGCCAGGATTTGGGCGTTATTCAAAATCTTATCTTCCAGTACCTCCGGGGAATCCCGAACTCCGATCTTTACGACGGGCAGATCTCCATCTACGATCTCGCACGCCAGTCGTTCGGGGGCACGACGTGCCTTGTCGAACATTTCCGGTGCGTTCCGGAGATCATCCAATTTAGCAATATGATTTCCTACGACGGCCGCATCAAGCCCTTGCGCGACGCGAGCCGCGTCCATCTGCGGCCACACACCATCGCCCATCGCGTCCCCGGTTCCACACGCGACGGAAAGGTCAATCGCCAGGAAGCCCTGACCGTCGCGTCGCTGCTTGCAGCCGCGATGGAGCAACCTGAGTACAAGAAAAATGACGCGGGCCAGCCTCTAAGTTTCGGCGTGGTATCTCTGGTTGGCGATGAGCAAGCCATCGAAATCGACAATCTGGTGCGTGCGCACGTCTCGCCTGACCGCTACGAACTCCATCGCGTACTTTGCGGAAACGCCGCGCAATTCCAGGGAGATGAGCGCGACGTTGTGTTTATCTCTCTGGTCGACACCGCCGACCACGGTTCTCTTTCGCTGCGGGATCAGGAACTTTTCAAACAACGCTTCAATGTCGCTGCTAGCCGCGCCCGAGACCAGATGTGGATCGTTCACTCGCTCAGTCCGCACAACGACTTGAAAGCGGATGACCTTCGCCGGCAGTTGATTGAGCACGGGGAAGACCCCGCGCGGCTGATGCGCGCGTTGGAAGAGAAGGAAAAACGCGCACAATCGAACTTTGAAAGAGAAGTTATGAAGCATCTCGCGAGTGCGGGATATCGGGTCACCCCACATTGGAGGATTGGAACTTTCCGAATCGATCTGGTCGTCGAGGGCGATGGCAGACGCTTGGCCATCGAGTGCGACGGTGATCGCTACTACCCACTCGAAAAGCTCCCCGAAGACATGGCGCGGCAATCCGTGCTTGAACGCATGGGTTGGACCTTCACCCGCATCCGCAGCTCGGAGTTTCTCCGCAACCCTGCTCGCGCGATGAAACGCGTCTTCGAGAAGTTGCAGATGCTAGAGATCCCGCCCACGGGTAACTCAGCGGGTGCTGAACCTGCAGAGTCTCCTTCACACGACGTGATCGATCGCGTCATCCGTCGCGCAGAAGAACTCCGCAAGAATTGGTCAAAAACGAATGGGGCGGGCGCTCGCTCTTCCTCCCGGGCTTCGTCGGCGGCAGTCTAGCCAAGGCACAGCTTCTGGTCCTACCTCAACTGGGGCGTCGCCTAGCTGAGAAACAGGCTTACTATGTTAAGTTCCATGCTTATGATGCGTACTTCCATGTTGCGCCTTCTGCGCAAGCCTTTCCCGCACAGCCTGCTGGCGAGATAGAATGTTGGGCCATCCAATTACTTTTCTGAAAAGAGGTTGTGGGAAATCTGGACCGGACTCCATCCACTTGGACGATGAACCCGCCTTGTTCTTTCCGTAACTTTTTTATAAGCCTTAGACAAAAGCCAGCGGTGGCAAATTACCATCCCTAAGACGCTAAAGCTGCATCAGGAGCAGCTCATATTCGCAGAATACTCACCGTATCCTAAGATTCTCCGTTCTTAATGCAGGACGTGTCGCAGCGTGCCATAGCGCGGATCACACCGGCGACACCTATCCGGTCAGATGCGCCAGTTGCCGTGTCGCCGCTGATCTTTCGAACCTAACCCACGAACCTCAGCTTCACCACGAGAGCTTCAGTCCGAACTGAATCTGCCGCGAGGACGTGGTTGTTTCGTTAATCGCCCCCGCGCCCGGCACCGCATTGCCGCTCTGATCGAAAACCGTTTCGTTGGCGATCGGAGGCGCGAAGTTCGCGCGATTCAGGATGTTGAACATCTCCGCCCTGAACTGCACTCTAGCCGAGTCCGAGATACGGCGGATTGGGAAGTTCTTGAAGACTGCGAAATCAAGGTCCATCAATCCAGGTCCAATCAAGGTGTTGCGCCCTAGATTTCCCATCAATGTGCTTGGATTGGGAAATGATAGGCACTGAAGTTTAATGTAGTTGTTGGGATTCCCGGGATTGACCAATGAATTGCAACCGGAGCCCGCCAAACGATTCGGGTACGCCCACGGGTCCGAACTATTAAGACCCAGCGGGTCGCCGCCCAATATCGCGGTGAACGGCACCCCGCTTTGCGCCGTGAAAATTCCTCCAAGCTCCCAGCCGCCGAACGCCAATGACCGGAAAGCACCCTGTGTCCAATCCTTCGGGACCGGCAGCTCCCAAAGGAAGTGTGAAGTCAAGGATTGCGCGACGTTGAAATCCGACAAGCCTCGCCGGCAGCTGTCGCAGAAATAGTATGGGCTCGAGATCGAGTTCTGGAACGGGTCACCGATTACGCTCGCGGAGCCCGTATCGATCGCCTTGCCCCACGTATATCCTCCCTGAATCGTAAAGCCGGAGCTCAGTTTCTTGATCACCTGCGCTTCCAAGGCGTCATAGAAGGAGTTGCCGCCCCAATACAAAGCACGAATCGCACCCACGTTGGGATTCAGCCGCGTGCCGCTGCCCGCCGGAGACGGCCACATCAATCCTTCTGGAGTCATCGTCGGCAGCACGCTGTTTGCGTCATCCTCGCGGTTCAACATGTGTACTCCGCGGTTTCCCACGTACCCGATCATGGCCGTCAAATTGCGGCTCAATTGCCGCTGCAACGTTAGGTTCCAGTTCATCACGTAGTTTCGCGGAGGATTCGGCTGGACATAGCCGGTCTGCAAGGATGTCGGGTCATTCGCTATCAGCGTGGCCGCGGCGTTCGGGAATGATCCCGCCGGCAGGTTCCCGCTCGTACCAATCTTGTAGAATGGTGCGGTTTCACTGATGGCCAAAGTGAATTCATAGATCAGTGGCAACACATCGTAGACACCAAACGCGGCTCGCACAGAAGTCTTGCCGTCGTGGAAGGGATCCCAGGCGAACCCCACTCGTGGTTCAAAATTGCGATACGTTGGGTTCGAGAAGTACGGCGATCCCAGCGTGGGTGCCGGTGCCGTCAGCGATCGCAGATTATCGAGCTTCCCATTCACTTCCGTCGGGACTGTCGTGAATTCATAACGCACGCCCAGGTTCACCGTGAAATTGCGGCGAACGCGCCAGTCATCCTGAACATATCCAGCCAGCATGGTTTGCCGAATGTCCCGGGGGCTCAGTGACCCAGGAATTGTGGCGCCAAGGTTTGCTGGCTGATTGGTCAAAAAGGCCGAGAGCGATCCGAAGCCGTAAAGCCCCGTCGGAGCAAGGTTGGCAGTTGTATCGTTCAGCATTCGCTCCATAGCCCAGCCAAACCGCAAGGAATGGTTTCCCCGCGTGTAAAACGCATCGTCGTAAAATTGAAACGAATTCCAGTCATACAAGAACGTCGGGAGCGCACCCAAACCGCCCGTTTCCAACGTCAGTCCGGGTACACTGATCTGTGGCGCGTATTGGCCGGGGAAGATTCCAAACGTCGTGTCTGTCGCGAGCGGGCTAACCCCGTTTTCGGGCGAATTGACGGTAGCAACCACCCGGCTGAAACCGAACCGCACGGAATTGGCGAACGTCGGTGTGAAAATGTGGTTCTCTTCCACGGACACGATCTGCCGGCGAGACAGATTGCTGTCCACCCAGAGGTCCAGCGGGTCAGGAGCGAGAACGGAAGCCCTGTCGAATACGTACGTGCCAAACAGGCTGTCGCGATCCCCGATTTTCTGGTCGATGCGCGTGGTAAAGAAATCCTCGGAAGTGGATGTCGGAACCTGCGTCGTGTAGATGCCGGTATCTCCGGCGCCGGGCGCGCACGAGGCAAACGGACAGATGAGCCCACCATTGGGCAATGGCCAGAAAGCCAGATACCGCGCGGCTTGCGGATCCACGGTGACTGGGCTCGTCGTCGAGCAGTTCGGCGGGGCGCAAAGATTCCCGTTCCGCGCCGCCTGCGATGGCACGGTGTCTACCGCCGTATTGGTCAGTCCTTGCCGCAAGCCCTCGTAGTTGAGGAAGAAAAAAGTCTTGTCCTTCTGAATCGGTCCGCCCAGCGTGGCGCCAAACTGATTTCGCCTGAAGGGCGGAGGAGCCGCTCCATCGAAGAAATTCCGCGCGTCGAACGCGCTGTTCCGCAGAAACTCGTAGAGGCTGGCGTGAAATTCGTTGCCTCCCGACCGCGTGATCGCGTTGATCACTCCACCCGATGCGCGTCCGTACTCCGCCGAATAATTGCTCGTCAACACGGTAAACTCCCGGATCGCATCCACCCCCAAATCCACGCCCACCACGCTGCCTGGCGCTCCATTCGAGTAATCATTGAAGCTTACGCCGTCCAGCCGGTAGTTGTTTTGTTGCGGACGCGTCCCGGAAATCGTCATTTGATTCCCATATCCGCGGTTTCCGCGGGGAGCATTCACGCCGTTAGGTTGCTGCACCGACACGGTATCGACATCCGCCTGAAGAGTTGCCAGTTGCGTCCAGTCGCGCCCGTTCAATGGCAAGTCGCGTACCGTGCTCGCATCCACGTTTCCGCTTATCGCGGAGGACGACAAATCTACGCTGGGCGGTGCCACACTGATGACAATCTTCTCGCTCACTTCTCCGCTTTTCAGCGTCAGATTTAAGGTCTGCGTCGCCCCTACTTCGAGCGTGACATCATGCTGGATGCTCGTCGCGTATCCCGCCGCCGTCACCGCGATTTCATACGTTCCCGGAAGAAGATTCGGCGCGGTATATTGGCCGCCCTTGTCCGTCTTCGATGTCCGAACCACGTCGGTCACCACATTTCTGATGGCAAGCTTGGCGTTTGCAACTGGAGTCCCCGAATCGCTCGAGATAACGCCCGTAAGCGTCGCGCCAGCCACCTGGCCATAGACTGGCCGCGCGTCGTTGATTCCCAGGCACAGCCCAAGCACCGCCAAGGCCCACAGCAGTCTCTTCATTCGTGCAAGCATTCTCTTTCTCCTCAGTAATCCACTGCCGATTATTTTTGGCTCCCAATTAAAACTTGAATTCCAGTTTCTTGATTTCGGACGCTCCGCTCGCGTACTTCCATTGCTTGACCGCATCTTCAACCGCCGCAACCAGCACCGGGTTCCCGCCCAAAGTTTTCACCTCATTCACAACGCCGTCGGCTCCGATGCTGATTTCCACTTTCACCGTACCCGTCAAATTCATCCTCCGCGCCAGCTCCGGATAAACTGGATCCACTTTCTTAATCAGCTTGCGGCCCTCCTGTCCAAAGCCGCTCACCGAAGAAAACAAAAGAATCACGCTGAACGCCAGAGTTGCGACACACCGAACCATCGTCAGGACGCAGTCCGGCGCCCCTCCTTTTCGAGAATTCATCAAATCTCCTTGTTAGTGTTTCCCCAAGTCGAAGCAAAGGCAGACATCAACAGACTTCAACAAAACATCAAGCAGAATTGGGAATGCAATGCATGTCAGTGCCCATCACCTCATCCATCACTGAAGCCTCAAGACACCGAAACGAATCGGCCTCGGAAGCGGTTGAAAATAATCTTCTTACTGTCGCAAGGAGGAATTTTCTAAACTCGGCGCCAATGCGCTGTGCTCAAAAAACTGTCTCAGAAAAATGGAAGGATCGATGTCCCCGTCTCAATTTGAGCCGCGTTCTGGGGGACAAATTGAGGCTCTCTGCGTTTGGAATCGACGTGTCTGTTTCAACTGCCTGGTAAGTTTGAATGCATGGGTGGAAGGTGTATTCGTGTGATTTAGCTCCATAAATATGGCCGAACATTCCGGAGCAGCGCCTTCGCTCGTGCGCGTCGCTACCTTTATTGTTCGAGTGATACCAACGGTGATCGGTGCGGTCTTCCTCTTCGCTGCGTCGCAACAATTTCAAAGCTCGCGCTGTCCGCTCATGCGCGTAAGCGGTGAATATGGCCCCGGATAGCGACATCGGTGCAGCGTACGACCCGCCAAACGGCGAGCTGGCCGTGGAAGTGAAACAGGCCTTGCTGCAAATCCTCGCGATGGGTGTGGTTTCGCTATCGGTAATTCCAAACGTCTGCGCTCCCTGTTTCTTGGCACGCTGTGCGGCTTCGACGGTGTCGCGCGGAAATTTCGCGGAAAAAGAAGGTGAGTTAGCTGAATCAGTGAGTGGTCGGGGCGCCGAGATTTGAACTCGGGACCTCCTGCGCCCAAGGCAGTTGCAAAAAATCTATCTTGTTGGTCCGTCTGGCTTTGTTCTGCGTCATGGTACACGGTTTTGGACCTAATTTGGCAGTTGTTGGACCCAAGTTGGACCCAACTTTTTTTTCGCAACTAGGTAGGCGGCAGGCAGGCGCGGCCTCTGCCACTTATACGAGTGCTACTTCGCGATCGAAATTGGGCTTCTTCTCGGCGTGGAGCTTAAGGTCACGCCACAAACCGCTGCGATGCGCTTCCAGCATCGTGAGCGAGTGTCCGGTATATTGGGCGAGCCCGGGCCTCGCCGCGTCGAAAAACCTTCCGCTAGATAACGAAAGGAATATGCGCTATCCTTTCGTTGCGAGATCCCTAACGAAACGATCCTTTCGCGATGGCGACTCCAACGAAACCCAATAGCCGTCTCGGGACTTACGTTGTTAAGTCCTTCAAGGACGAGTCTTTCCGTGCCTACGTGCCTCCACCACTGCCGCCGGACCCACCTCTGGGACTCCAACGGCTTTTGCCGCTGCTGGAGCAGGCGAACCAGGCACTCGGGCGCTTGGACGGACTCGCGTCCATTCTGCCCGATCCCTCGCTTTTCATTTACCTTTACGTTCGAAAGGAAGCTGTACTCTCCTCGCAGATTGAGGGCACGCAATCGTCGTTTTCAGACCTGATGCTGTTTGAAAGCGCCGAGGTCCCCGGCGTCCCGCTGGAGGACGTTCAGGAAGTCTCAAATTACGTGGCAGCGATGAATCACGGGCTCCGCCGACTCCGCGAAGATTTTCCGCTGTCTTTGCGGCTAATGCGGGAGATTCACAAAATTCTTTTGTCCAAAGGGCGCGGCAGCCAGAAACGTCCCGGCGAATTCCGCGAGAGTCAAAATTGGATTGGGGGCACGCGACCGGGGAATGCGGCGTTTGTTCCGCCGCCACCCGAGAAAATCATGGAATGCTTGGATGCGCTGGAAAAGTTCCTACATCGCGAACACGAAGACTTGCCGATCTTGGTAAAGATAGCCCTCGTTCACGTACAGTTCGAGACGATTCACCCATTTCTGGACGGAAACGGAAGACTTGGCCGCTTGCTGATTACATTCTTGTTATGCGTTGCTGGCGCGATTCGTGAGCCGATTCTCTACCTTAGCCTGTATTTCAAGATGAACCGGCAAAAATATTACGAACTGCTTGACCGCGTCCGCACGCATGGAGATTGGGAAACTTGGCTCGAATTCTTTCTCACAGGTGTTAAGGAAACCGCACAACAGGGGGCGGATACCTCGCGGGAGATACTGTCGCTCATTGAAAAGGATCGCCACAAGATCGAAGAGCTTGGCCGCCCCGCTGCGTCCATTTTGCGCGTTCACCAGCACCTTCAACGCAAACCCATCATCACGATTCCCGCGACAGCCGAACAACTCTCCCTCTCTGCTCCCACTGTGGCGAAGGCTTTGCAGCACATGGTCAAGCTCGGCATGGTCCGCGAGACCACCGGCAAACAGCGCCATCGCCTGTTCACATATCACCGCTACCTGGAAATTCTCAATCGAGGCACCGAATTGCCCAAGGCAAGCCGCTGACAAACTCTGCGCAATCTGGTGCGCAAGAACAGAACTGAAGACGGCTCATCCCTTACCGTGACAAGCTGCGACAAGCCGCTGTGGCAAACAATTTCCCTCCCCCTTCGGTTTCGTTCAGCTACAGATTCTGGACTAGCTGGAGGCAGCCAGCGAGAACGAGTCGAGCATCCAGTTCAGAGCCGGGCCGCATAGCGACCAAGACGCTGCTTGCTTCAGTTACTCATTGGTGACTCGTACCATTGCCTCTGATCGTTTCCTGAGGGAACTTTAGAGCACTGCAAGTCTTTAGGGGTCGGGATGTTACGGAGCCTTGACCAAGGGAGAGAAAGGCAACCATGAAAACAGCTATCTCCGTTGTAGTCCTCTCGCTCGCGTTAGGAGCTTGTGCCCTGACCGGCTGCGGGGATTCCAAGAGCGAGCTCGCCCAAAGCGCCGTAGGCGTGCAAAGGAAACTGAGCGACAGCTACGCAACCTCCGCTCTTCTCGCATTGAAGGCAATACAACGAGACACCTACGTGCCAGAGAAAGGCTCGCAACTCGTCAGCCGCTTCACTCAAGAAAAGATAGATGCGGCGGACGTAGCTGCGGTCTCAGGCGAGGAGAGGAATCTCACGAGCGAACTCAACACAGTGTACCACGCACAGCTGAACTTGAATCAACGCAAAGAGGAACTAGCGAGCAAGCAGCGATGGGTTTTGAACGCTGACGCAACTCAGTACACAAAAAAGCAGTGGGATGCAATTTGTGCTGCGCTATTAAAAGTGGAGCTTGCAGAGGCTCCATAAATAAAGACTCTCGGCGGACAGCTTGATACGTGCTTTTCGGACTTCGACGCTTCACTACGAGCGCGGTCAACAGATGTACCCCCATCATGCGCTGCGGACCAGAACGCGGTAATGACTCATTAGCTGAAACCTGGCCTAGCGTCCAACTCGCGGCCTAAGTTTTGTCGCCATTGCCGGTCACGTTCTGGCCCGCAACGCCAGGACGAGCGGAGAACGACAATGAAAAATGTATTTGCAACACTATCACTCGGACTGATGTTCAAATGAGCCGCCTTAGTTTTCGCAGTCCGGATGGCAAGGATATCGCACCTCAAGAATGGTTGCGGATGTGGGCTGCCCTGTATCCTCTCAAATATGTTCGAGAACATGACAGTCTGCTCTGTCAGTCACTCCAAGCGATCACCCAATGTGAATCGCTTTCAGCCGCAGACTTTGAGCGGATCGGTAAGTGGAAAGACAGCGCAGAAACAGAGCGCAAGTGGAAGCCAAACGTTGCATCGGTGGCTTATCAAATTTGGATGCAGGCGGCTAGGGAATTGCCGAGATGCCCGGACGAGAGTCGGGTGGCCGATTTTTTGCAGGATTGGTCTGAAAGAAAGTACACTGACAAATATGAAAAAAGAGCAGCCCAGAAACGATTTGGGCTGTCCCGTGCTACCACTCTGCTTTATTTCATCAGCGGAGGACGTTTTCCTATTTTCGACTCCCGGGTAAGAAGGGCAATGAGGTGCCTTCTCAATTCCCCCGTTGGGAATAATGTTTACTGGTATGTAGAGTTCTATTGTCCTCTATTCTCGGAGATCGCCACTCTCTGCGGCGCGGAAGATTTACGCATGGTAGACAAGGCGCTTTTTTCGTTTGGTGACCGAAACCTTAAATTCCCAAACTGATTCACTACCCGAATGTGACACGACATACAACGCTCTTAGTTGAGGGCGATCAAGATCTGCGCAGGCTCGCCGGTCATGAAAAGAGCACAAAGCACCGCAAAACCGAAGAGTTGATCGCCAAGGGTCAAGGCATTCGCATTCTTGGCGAACGCGACTTTATGAGGATTGTCGAGGAACATTAGATCGAGATAGGCCGGAGGTTTCCTGGTGCAGCCTGTGTTAACGGCAGCGCGTGGCTTCTCAACCCTCGGCGGCAATTGTGATCTCTGGCGCACGTCTCTCTCTGCGATAGCTGCGAACCGTGCGCAAGATTTCTTCTTCGGAGACCTCTCCGATGTCCTTTGCCGCCTCGGTTAGCGATTCCAGAAATTCCTTTTTCCAACCTCGCCGCTTTCTCCCACGCGGCAGGTCCTTGTAAAGATCAGCCCGACTCATTCCTTCCTCAATCTGTTCCCCCAAGGCTCGAAACGGCACTCCTAGCTTGATTGGTTCCTCTTCCGCTGCGAGTCGGCAGTTGAAGATGATGTACTTGGGATTCTCTGATTTGAATTCTTCCTCAGACGCCGAAAATGCTTCCATGAGTTTGGAGAGCACACTCGTCCGCGTGCCGAGGGACTCTTTTAGGTAAGAGGCGACCTTGGCTACCATGAGGGCGTTCGCGTCGAAGAAATACGTTCCCTCTACTCGTCGGGGCTTTACGACGCCGAATTGGACGAGGTTCTGCAATTCTTTCGGCTCTATCTGTAGGACCGCGCTGGCCTGCTTTAACTTTAGTCCCCGCCGTGGCATGTCTCCTCCAATTAGCATCTAAACATTAGACCGTAATTGGATACTTGTCAAGAGAACCGACCATGCGGGCAGACGACCAACAGCTTAGCGTAGACCGTGTAAGCGGTCTATTGGTAATCTATAGTTGACATATAGACCGTAATAGAATACTATAACAGCTAGGAGGGGTCACGCCATGACAGACCAATCGGAGGTTCGGTCCCTCGGCAAACGACGCAGAACTGCGCTGCGTGTGTTTTACGGCTTTGTGGTCGCTGCAATTGCCGCATTCACCCTGGGAGCCCGCGCAAGCAATTCGCAAGGCGTAATCACGGCAATGGGGATTCTCCTCGCGGGCGGGGCGCTCTGGAGCTTTGTTCGCTTCCTCCGAGCCGCAGACGCACATCAGAAACTCATCAACCATGAAGCGACGAGTTTTGCCTTTGTCGCCTCTCTGCTTCTCACGCTGGTTGTCGGTCTCCTCCAGCGGTTCGGGTTGTTCACCGGCGCGTCTCTCTCGATCCCGGCATTGATGATTGCATTGTGGAGCGTCGGCCTCATTCTCGCCTCCTGGCGGTACCAATGAAGACCCGGCTGCGTGTGTTGAGAGCGGAGAAGGAATGGTCTCAGGCCGAGCTCGCGGAATCGGTCGGCGTGACCCGGCAGTGTATCAACGCGATTGAAACCGGCAAGTACGAACCTGGCCTCGATCTGGCGTTCAAGATTGCCCGCGTATTCGGCAAGAACATCGAGGAAGTTTTCCTCTATCCAGGAGAGCAAGGCTCGCCCTCTTCGTGAGGCCTCTTTGAGGTAAGAAGCACCGATGTCCAGCAGTTCGCATCTCCGGCTTCCCCATTTTTCTCCGCAGGTGAATTTTGTTCCCCCCGCACTGAGCGCAATGGAGGATTGCTATGTCCCGAGGATTTGACGGATTCGAAATCGATGACTTTCGTGATTCCGGCTTCGACTCTGGGCGGGATGTAGGCCGAGGTTCATCTTCCAACTGGAATGCTCAAACGCGTCTCTACTACATCCACCGAGAGGAAGACAGGGCCGACCGGCTCGAACGCGAGGGACGGCAGCGTTCGAGGGAAGAACGCCTCCCGCTGGCCCGCGAGGAACGCGTCCAGGCGATTCTCACTCAGCGCGCACGAACGAGGTACACAGACCGGAACAAAGATTATTCCCTTCGGGATTCGGAGATTCATACGCTTTCGGAAGTTGGCAAGTTCCGCGTTGCAGCCGCGAAGGACTTAGCCGAGTTGGCTTACAACGGCGACCGTGCTCGGATGGAGAGCGATGTTGAAAGCCTGGCCCATCAAGGCCTCGTCAGAGTCACGAGCATTTCAGATACCGAGCACAATCCCATGCAGGTCGTGACCCTGACGAAGGAAGGCCACCAGTTCTTGTCTCGCGGGAAGATTCTTCGCCCGGACCAGGTCACCTACCACGGACTCAAAAAGCCCAAAGAAGCCATCCACGACGCAGAACTCTACCGGCTCTATCACAAGGTTGCCGATGAGATCGAAGGACGCGGCGGCAGGGTGCTTCGCGTCAAGCTCGACTACGAAATCAAGCGGAAACTCTACGCCCGCGTTGCCCGCTTTTCCGACAACAGGGGGCAAGTAGAGGAGGACCTGAAGGAGAAAATCGCCAATCAGTATCACCTCAAACTCGTGTCCGGTCAGATTCCAATTCCTGATTTGCGAATTGAATATGTGCGCGAGAACGAGAATGAAATCCAGCGGCGCGATCTGGAACTCGCCACGGACCATTACCGCCCGCGTGGGCTGGCACAGAAGGCGCGCGCCGGTTTCCAAATCTACGCGCGACGCGGTGATACCGACCGATTGCGCCGTATTCGAGACGACCGGGAGCTGAGCGCAGCAATCTTCACTCTATAACCCATGAGCATCCACGAATCCCAACTCGCCGGCCTCCGCGCTTTAGGCTATACCGAAGCCGAGGCTCGGTTTCTCTACCTTGTGGCAGTGCATTCCGGGTATTTCACGGTGCGGCAGTTCCTCGACTCTACCCATGCTAAGAGCGGGAAGCGGAACGCACGTTTCGTTGAAAAACTGTTTCGTCTCGGCCATGCCACGGCCCAGAGATATACGCGCAGAAGCCTCGTCTATCACCTCTGTTCCCGTCGGATTTACGAAGCGATTGGCAAAGCCCATCTCCGCAATCGTAGGGAGCACGAACTCGATTACATCAAGAAGCACCTCATGGCCCTTGACTTCATCCTAGCCAACCCGGAGGACTGCTACTTCGAGACAGCGGAAGAGAGGCGCCGCTATCTGATGGAACGGTTCAAACTCAGCGAGAGTTTGTTCTCACCATCTAGCGAGCATGGTAAGGCCATCACGTTCTCTGAGGGATTTCCGCTGGGCGTAGCCTATCCCGCTCCCGATTACATGCCTGTAGTGACGTTCACTTACGTTGATCCCGAGCATCGCAACCTCGACCGCTACGTCGCACACTTGCGCACCTACCGGCCTTTGTTCCGGCAGCTACCGGGCTTTCAATTTATTTACATCTCCACCGCAGCGGGCCTCCAGCAAGAAGCAAGAGAGCTTTTCTCGTTCCTTGTGGAAGGCAGGGGCCTCTCGGATTTAGCTCGCTACTTCGACATTCGGACCAAATGGGACAACAAGAAATACGGCCTCGTTACGGAAGACGACCTGATCTTCCGGAACCAGGCTGCCAAGCGTTTCAGCGGCGAGATATTCGACACTCTCTTCCGTCTGTGGAGGCGGAATCAGTTGCCCAATGACTTGCGGGCGGAATCGGAAACAACCAGAACGGCTACACAAAAAGCCCTCTTCCAAACTGTCACCGTGCCGGGTCAAGAAGCAGTATTCGGGAACAACAGCAAGAGATGGGGTGACGGCTGGCAGGTGCGCGGTACTTCAGGTGTGACTTCGGTTTCCAAGTCACGCACGGCCCGACCACAGATTCTTGAAAGAAGAGCGGATGCGTAAATGAAACAGGTGACATCTGCACGCGGACAAAACACTAGGAAGGGCGGGAGCGACCCCAGTTTGTGCGGCTTGCAGCCGCCCAAACTTTCGTGGGGTCGCTCCCGCCCGTCACGCTTGTTGCGTGACCGTGTTTTGTCCGCGTGCAGAGATCGAAGCAAACAGCTTGTAATGCAAGCCGCACTACACCGCGAAAGAGGAAAGGAGCAAAACAGTTGCCACTACTGAAAGCACCGTCGAAGCAGCCTAAAACCACAACCCTTCAGGTTCGTCTGGAGGAAGAAGTCAGACACAACCTGGACAAATATGCCGAGTTCATCGGCGCAAATGCGTCCTACGTCGTCAGCGAAGCGCTCAAGCTGCTTTTCAAGCGGGATGACGAGTTCAAGCGTTGGCTGAGCCAACATCCGACCAAAATTGACCAGTAACCACTCAAAGGAGACGTTCTCACAAAGACCGCATAACAGACATGAAGCCTCGTTCAACCCAATCCGGTATGCGCGAGAATACAGCGTCCTCAAGACAGCATGCCCCGCGCTCTGCAATGCGCTCGACCCCGAATCAATCCTCGAAGCCGTCAGACATCGCAGGAGAGGAGACACGGCCAATCTCGGCATCATTCTCGCAAACATCTTCCCTTAGCCCTCCGAACAATGCCGCGCCTATCGCGGCCACAGAGGGAGACGTAAGCCACGGAAAGCACCTTCTGACGGTTCACGAAGTAGCTGATTTATTGCAAGTCCCTGTGTCTTGGGTCTACGGACGGACACGCAAACGATCCTTGGAGCGGATACCGAGTTACCGGCTTGGAAAGTATTGGCGTTTCCGTCAGGACGAAGTGTTGGCTTGGGTCGAATCCCAACGGCGAGGCTCGCATGCTGCTTGACATGCGGACTACACTCAAAGACGACACAGAACAAGCTGGACGGGCCATCCATGGAGGAACGATGGCTCGAAGAGGTTTCCAGCAAGGATCGCTTTTCCGGCGTGGCACTCGCAGGAAAGTCTGGGTGGCGCGTTGGTGGGAGGACGTAATTCAAGCGGATGGCACGCTCGGCAGACTGAGACGGTCCGAAGTGATCGGGACCATCGCCGAATTTCCGACGCGCCGTCTTGCGATGCAGGTGTTATCTCAGAGGCTAGGGACAATCAACACCGGCAAGGCACGACCGCAGTCTGTCCGCACATTCGGCAGTTTTGTCAAAGACGATTGGGCACCTGTGGTTTTGCCAACACTCAAGTACGCAACCCAGAAGCACTATCGGTACATGCTCGATGTGCACCTCATTCCGTCCTTCGGCCAGAGGCAGCTTCGCGAACTCACGCGGGAAGAGTTGCAAAGCTTTCTCAGCCGAAAGCTCAAGGGTGGTTTGTCGTGGGAAACCGTTCATCACTTCAAGTGCGGTCTGAGCAAGATTCTCGGTGCAGCCGAGGAATGGGGCTATATCGCGGAGAATGCGGCTCAGAAAACGAAACTCCCACGACGGCAGCATAGAACGGAGAGAACGGTTCTCACTCCTGTTCAAGTGCGAAACCTTGCGGCAGCTTTGAATGAGCCGGCCCGCTCGGTCACGTTGTTGCTGGTGCTAACTGGGCTACGCGTCGGAGAGTTGCTTGCGCTTCGCTGGGGAAGCGTCGATTTGAATGCTCGCATGCTCCGTGTTTGCGAAACGGTGTACGACGGGCATTTCGATCAACCCAAGACGAAACGCAGTGCGCGAACTATTCCGATTGGAACGGAGACGGCAGAAATTTTCGCCGCCATCCGGCCCGCCGTTGTTGATGCAAGAGCCTTGGTATTTGCCACACGCGAGGGATTGCCGCTGGAACGATGGAATCTCTTGCGCAAGCACCTGAAGCCCGCAGCGAAGAAACTAGGACTTCCTGGTGTCACGTGGCATCTTCTGAGGCATAGCCACGCGACGATGCTCGATTCCGTGGGCACGCCAATAGGGACGATGCAATCGCTCCTGGGCCATTCCACGCCGGATATCACGCGCGAGATTTATTTGCACGCGATCCCGGAAGAGCAGCGTCGCGCAGTAGAAAGCGTCGAGAGGCTTCTATTTGGACCCAAATGGACCCAAGTTCAGGCTCCGGCGCAACCGGCATCAACAAGATTGAATTGAAAAATCAGGAGTTAGTGGTCGGGGCGTGGAGATTTGAACTCCAGACCTCCTGCGCCCAAGGCAGGCGCGCTACCAGGCTGCGCTACGCCCCGACATGAATTGCTTGACTCATTCTAAAGCACTTTCCAACTTTGTTGTTACTCCGAAACCCCATTTTCAGCCTCATGGAGTGAACCCCGAAAATGAGACAGGTTTGACGAGCCCAGCTTTCTTTGCAGGCAGGCACCTGCTGAATGCCAAAGAAGCGACAGCCTCTATTTCAAGTAGGTTCGCACAATCCCAATCAAATCATCGGTAGCTTCTTCAGAAGATTTACTGTTCCTCGGCATATGGTTGCGAATGTGGTCTTCCATGAGTTCGGCCATAAGACTGTTGATGGATCCCCTTGCTGCCGCGAGTCTCTGAAGAACGTCTGCGCATTGTTCATCGTCATTGAGGGCGCGCAAAATAGCCTCCAGTTGCCCAATGACCTTCTTTGTTCGATTGACAAGATCCAACTTTTCCCGCGATGTATGCGACATTTTCGGTTGACTACCTAGTGGGGGTATGGTACTCAACCTAAGGCCGGTACGGTATGGCCTAAGGACACTCAGAATTATATATGGAAAATCTAAATAAAGAACCAGAACCTCCAGGTAGTAGCAACTACCTGGAACTCCGTGATCGGCGAGCGTAGTACGACGCACTCCTGAATTCCCGCTCGCTCTCGTGGAATAAACAAACCCGAGCGAGTGGGAATCTCTGCCTCTCTCCAAAGATCTCCACTCGATAACTGACTGAAATAGTGGGGCAACCCCTCTGTTCGCCTCGAGTGGGAGGGTGTGTTCAATCGCTATGGTGGTCTGTCCAGGGTGTCAACGCTAAAGGCTTGAGCATTTTGCCGTTCTATCACGCATTGGATCTGGGTGGGTTGTTCAAACATTTGAAATGGGCTCGGAAAGGAAAGAAATGCCCTTGCACAAATTTGCAATTCGCCTAATCGTGGCGTCCGTGCTACTGCTCTGTTTATCTGTCTGGGCGCCCATCCATGCACAGGACGCGAATCCAATCACCCAAAACTGGAATCTCCACGCTCAAGTCACCGAAACTGTGCAGGGCGATCCCGGTTTTCCCGCTCAATATTCCGGTCTGAATAGTTTGAACAGCAAGGGAGAAGTTCAGGAAACACTTACATCGGACCTGTTTTTCGGCGCACGACTATGGAAAGGCGGCGAAATACACGCGGACGGATTGCTGTGGCAGGGCTACGGTCTGAGTCACACGGAAGGCGTCGAAGCATTTCCCAATGGTGACGCCTTCAAGCTCGGGACCACAAATCCCCATTTCATGTTTGCCCATCTGTTTATTCGTCAAACTATCGGCTTGGGGGGCAAACAGGAGTCTGTACCTGATGGCCCTCTCACACTCGCTGGCAAGCAGGACATCTCGCGGGTAACTGTCACTCTCGGTCGGTTCACTCCCATGGACATGTTTGACCACAACGCCTACGCGCAAGACGCACACACTCAGTTCATGAATTGGGCGATGAATACAAATCTTGCGTGGGATTTTCCGTCGGATAGCGTCGGGTACACCACCGGGATTGCTGTGGAACTAAACCGGCCGGGATGGACCTTGCGTTCTGGATTTTTTCAACTGCCCTTTACCAAGAACGGGTTCACGGCTGACGACCAAGTTCTCATGTGGCCCCATGTAGGAAGCAACGGTCCGTTTCTACGTTCTTGGGGAACAATGGCGGAATTCGAACGCCGTTACGATGCCAACGCTCATCCGGGCGCACTTCGGTTCCTGGCTTGGCTAGATGAAGCTCACGTGATTAGTTACCGGGAAGCGACTCTCCTTTTAGAGGCCAACGGTCCAGGAGCCGACCTTTCTGCAGCTCGCGCGTACCGCCGCAAGTACGGTTTCGGCGTGAATTGGGAACAAGAGCTCGCGAAGAACGTCGGCGTGTTCTCGCGCCTCGGCTGGAATAATGGGCAAACGGAGGGGTGGATGTACACCGACGCTAATTGGACGGCATCGTTCGGGATGACCGTTAACGGTACGGCTTGGCGACGGACCAACGACGGTTTTGGACTCGCCTTTGTCACAAGTGGTGCGTCGAACAACGCCCAAAAATATCTTGAGGCCGGGGGCACGGACATAGTCGACGGCGACGGCAATCTGACTTATGGGAGCGAGAAGGTTATGGAAGCCTATTACAATTTCCAAATGTGGAAAGCCATTCACGCGACCGTGGATTATGAGTTTGTTGACAATCCGGCATTCAACCGCGACCGCGGTCCAGTATCAGTCTTCGGTATAAGATTTCACTGGCAATTTTGAAATAACGCGGCATCAGAGCGTCAACTATATAATTGCCGTGAACCCACGGACAGGAACGCGTGAAGAAATTGGCTCGCGGAGACACGGGTTGATTCGTCCCCAAAAACGCAACACAGGACGATATGAGCGACTATCGGGGACGCGTTGAAGATTTTTCGCAACTCGGAAAAGCCCGATTTAGATTTTTTCACAGGTTCCAGACGTGACGTTTTCCAATAATCTGGAACGTCGTATGCGCTTCGAGCCGCGACCAGCGTCTCCTAAGAATGCGGCAACGTTCCATCCGGAACGTGTGAAGAAATTGGCTTTTCGTGATGGAGCGTCACGTTCTGGCGAGCTAGCACGTCGTATTCGCGATTCTGTTGTAGCTCTTGTATTGCTTGCCCATAGTCCCATCGCGCTGCCAGTCTCACCTCGAAACGGCTTCGGGGTGCAACGATCGCCGCAGGGCCAACCAGCGCGTTAAGTTGTAGCTCAAGCAAGCCCACGTCGCTTCCATCGTTGCCTTCAGCCGCCCGCGGCAACGGAACTGCCGCAATCCGCAGCGCTCCTTTATCCATGCATGCACGAACTCCGCGACTCGCGAACGTTGCGCATAGATCTGCTGTGCTTTTTCCGTTTTCATCTTGGCCTTAAAAGCGGTTGTCGCTTCGGGTTCTTCGATGCGCGTTACCGAACGGCGCCACTCGGGCCGCGCTCCGGGCGGCGCACAATCATTCCGCAACGGACAAGCATCGCAAACTCCTTTCGGTGCGCGATAGACATGCGTACGCACACCGTGTCCGCGGTTGAGCACCGCGCGGTGCGGCAACTCTTTTCCCGCGGGGCACACGAAACAGTCTTGCTCCGGATCGTATGGGAAGGCCGTGCTCACGAACGCCGCTTTGCGCCCCAAGGCATCCTGCTCGCCGGCTTTCCAGCTGTTCTGCCAGGAGCCGTAGAAATCCACGCCGTGTTCTGCGGCGCTCTGGACCGAGGCATGATTCGTGTAGTCTCCGTCCGCGATGATCTGTTGCGGCAGTTGGCCAACCTGCTGCTCACAGCGGTCGAGCGCTGCATCCAGTTGGCGATAATCAATCGCGTCGGTCGTGGCTTCCACGTTCACGACCAGGCCGTGCTTGGTGTCGGTGACCACCTGCACGTTGTAGCTCGGCACCGTGCCGCCCTCGCCATTCCTCATCACGTGGGCTTCCGCATCGGTCGCTGACGCACGCGCCACGAAATCCTTGCGATCATGCCGCTTTCCCTGTTGCAACCTCTCGACCTCGCGCCACGCCGCCTCCAAGCGGCTGGCCCGTTGCCGTACGGCACGCCGCCGTGCTGCGGCCCGCCGTGGCCCCTCCTTCTCTTCGTTCTCCGCTTCCTCGTTTAGAAGCCGAACCTGCTCGCGCGCCGCCGCCAGATGCGCCGCGATTTTCTCGCGACCACGGAACGTGTTGCCACCCGCGTTGGCCTTAATCTTGGTGCCGTCCAGCGTGACCCGTTCGAGAGTGATCAGACCCTCGGCGCTCAGCATGCCGAGCACCTGCGTGAACAGATCGTCGAGTGCGGTTTTGTTGTCCGAGCGGAAACCCGACAAAGTGCGGTGACTCACAGGCCGCAGCCCGCACAGCCACTGGCAACCCGGTTCGTATGCGCACTGCCGCGCCAGTTCCCGCGCCGAACTGATCCCCCGGCTATACGCGTACAACCACAAGCTGATTAGCAGCCGCGGATCGGTGTGCTCGCGTCCCGCGCTGCCTTCCACAGCGGCTATCTGCTCGTAATACCGGCACAGGTTCAGGCGTCCCGCCAACTCCCAGATCGCACGCACGCAGTGGTCTTCGTCCACCAGCTTCTCGACATCCATGCTTCGCAGGACAAGTTGTTGGCGATTAATGGAAACCAATCGAGGAACTGCACGAGGGTCGTCGCTCATAAGCGCAGTCTACACACTACTCATCATCCGCGCTCGCCAATTTCTTCACACGTTCCCGTCCCCGAATTTTAAGTCCCCTAATTCCCCATGGATATTTTCTGGATTGGAGTGATGGCTAGATTCTGCTCCATTGTGTCTAGGCTGTCGCTCCACTGGCCGTTCCATTCGACTTCGTAGATGACGGAAGGGCCGAGGGGTGAGCCGCCAGAGAATGCCTGGAGCTCGCACCTGATGGCTTCATTGGGTCCAAGGTGGCCCTTGAAGTCATTCGCATAGCTGTACAGTACAGGCTCGAAGAATCCCCTGTGTTCGGTGATGCGCCCGAAGTCGATCACGTGCTCGCCGGAGAGGTCGACGACGATCGGTGTGAGTTCGGCCGGTGCCCAGACAAATTGCGGCGGAACAGGTATGGGTGCTGCGCGGAACTCCTGGTCACCTTCGCGGAGGTAAATCGTGGTGAGGATGACGCGGCAGTTTCGTGCAACCGCCCAGCGTCGCGTATTTGTCGCTTTGAGGTGGTAGTAGATTACTCGCCGCCCGTCCGTGAACCTCGTCAGTGTCGCCCGTGGATTATGGAGCTCGATTTCGACGTGGGGTGCGGCTAGCCACGAGCGAAGCCAGTCGCCCCAGATCGCGGCCACGGCGACTGCAAGCGTCCCTATGGCGGTCAGTGCCGTGAAGATCATGTCGATCGAGTGCGAGGTAGGGAGCATCGGGCTGGAAGTGCCGGACCAAACCCACCAGAGTGTGCAGCCGAGCGCCAGCACCAGGAGCGCGACTTTTGCCCGGCGGATAGTTTCCAGAGCCTGAGAAGACTTGACCCAGTCCTGAACAGGTAGCACGGCAACGAGTGCCGTGAATGTGAAGGCGAGTTTCACCGGAAGGCCTGGCTTGGTGCCGTAGGCGAAGGTGAGTGCGACGAGGAGGTAGTACGCCTTTGTGTTTAGATCTCTAAGCCGGCGTTTGATGTTCTCGGTGTCCATCCTAACCTCTTTGGCTGCAAGTCTGAACCCATACAGCTTGGATGCAGCTGCCGTATTAAGCCATGAAGCTACAGAGGAATGGAAGTGAGCCGGGTGCCCCACGTGTCGGTTTTACACGTGGGTGCTTGGTTTTGCCTTTCCCCCCGGGCGCCTCACACTCGTTTTTGGAGGCCGGGTCTTCGGTTCTCTCATCTTGACCCATCCCTCCAATCCTCCTGCCCCGCCTGACCCGCCCCGACTCCTCTCCCACCGGCTCTACTCACTACCCACTATCCACTACCCACTTCCCAATCCGTCTCACGTTCGAATGATATACACTCCATAATAGTCCTTGACAGTAATGAAAATCCATGCTATCCTTCCTTGTGTTTGTCCCGCCAAAGTCTCGCATATCGCTCACTGCACTCAGAATTCCTTCCTCGCCTACCTCCTTTATCTCCTTTACCTTCTTAACCTCCTCAACATCCTCAACCTCCCAGCTTCCCGCGCGCGCACAGCAAGCCCCGCAACACCTTCCCTCGCATCCAAACCCTGCACCAACTCGACACACCCGACACGATGGTTCGCCCGCAACTCCTTCTTTCTCATACGCTTCCGCACACTTTCCGTCACAGTGGGGGTGTGCCCCGTGCGCCTTCCCCAAAATTCCTCTGTTTGCTTCTTCTGTTCTGCTAACTCCTCTAGATGCAACGCTTACGTACCCGCCCGCAACTACTGCATCTAAACGACTTCCAGGAACGCTAAACCATGTAGATGCAACGCTTACAAAAAACCCGAGGGGGAGAGGCCAATTATTGTTTACTACAAATCCCACCAAGGATTTGTATCCCGAGCGACCACTGGGAGTGGCCGAAGGTTCCGACCTTGTCGGAAGGGACCTCTCCGCATTTCCGACGAGGAAATCTGTCCTGACGAGCGTAGCGAGGAAGGACCTCTCTTCTCACGCGATGACCGGAGCTTCCGACCCTGTCGGAAAGCGTTTCTGTCCCGAGGAGCATCGCGACGATCGAAGATCCCGAACGGGTCGGGACCGAAGGTTCCGACCTTGTCGGAAGAGACCTTTCCGGTCGCCATACGAAGCACTCCTATCCCGAGCGACGGCGGTCGTCGGGCGGAGCCACAGCATCGGTCCCTTTCTCGCGAATCTCCACAAACTGCCAACCGAATCGCCCTTTGATACACAAGTTGCCGTTGGTCACCGAATGATCGAGCGGGGAAGTGACGCGGACGATTTTCCCATCCTGAGCGTGAACGGTCAGCGTGCAGCCCACGCCGCAATAGGGGCAGATGGTGTCCGTGCGTGTCTGGTACGGCTCTTCCCAAGTTCCGGCTTTGCGCATGTCGTACTCGGACCTGAACATGAGCGCGCCCGTCGGACACACGCCAATGCAATTTCCGCAATAGACGCATGCGGAGTCCGGAAGAGGAACGTCAAATTCAGCGGCTATATGAGCAGAGAAGCCTCGGCCGGCCACGCTGATAGCGAAGGTATTCTGAGCGTCCACTCCACAGGCTTCTACACACTTGTAGCAAAGAATGCATTTCGCGTAATCGCGAACGTAGAGCTCGTTGTCGATTTTGGGTGGCTCTGCCGCGTGGGTAGCGGCGGAGCCGTATCGCTGGGGATCCGCGCCATATCTTTCTAAGTACCCCTGCAGAGAAGGAGCCGTGGAAATATCCACTGAGGAAGCCAGGAATTCCAGAACGACCCGGCGGCTTAAACGCACGCGTTCGGAATCCGTTTCGATGATCATGCCCGGTTCGGCTTTTCGCGAGCACGCGGGAACTAGCACGCGCGATCCTTCGAGCTCCACCACGCAGACGCGGCAAACGTTGACGGGACTCAAAGTCTCGAGGAAACAGAGCGTTGGCGTATCGATGCCAAGTTGCCGGGCTGCGTCCAGAATGGTTGCTCCTTCGGGGACGGAAACGCTTCTGCCGTCAATCTGAACCTCGATCTGGCGTCGTACAGCATTGGGTGGCGCGATTGGCACAGGTCCGCGCGGCACTGGGATGAGGGGCGAAGGTGCATTCTGGGGTTCGCTCATGAGAAAGGGCTCCAGCGGGTGAAGGCGGACAGGAGTGCGCTTGAGGCGGTTTGGCCGAGGCCGCAGATCGAGGCGTCGCGCATGGCCTGCGCCATTTCTTGCAGCAGGCGGAGTTCCTGCGCGGTTGAGCCTAATGGCCTGTTTTCTATGAGCCGTTCCAGAGCTTCTTTTTGTCGAGTAACTCCGACGCGACAGGGCACGCATTGCCCGCAGGTTTCTTCGCGGAAAAATTCCGCAATGCGCAGGAGAATCTGTTTCAAGTCCGTAGCGTCGTCAAACAGCATGATTGCGCCGGAACCCAGCGTTGCGCCCACGGCACGCGTGCCCTCGAAAGTGAGTGGTATGTCCAGTTCACTTGGTGAAACAAATGTGCCTGCCGCACCGCCCAACAGGATTGCTTGGAGTTTTCCCGTCCCACCCACTCCGCCCGCGAGATCGATGACTTCACGCAGCGTAGCGCCAAACGGAACCTCATACACGCCCGGCCGAACGATGTGTCCCGAGAGACAAAATAGCCGCGTCCCCGAAGACTGCTGCGTGCCGATGCCGGCAAATGCCGCGCCCCCTTCGAGAATAATCTCGGGAATATTGACCAGCGTCTCGACGTTATTGACCACCGTGGGTTGGTGGAAGAGGCCAGCTCGCGTGGGGAACGGTGGCTTGTTTCGTGGCTCGCCTCGATAGCCTTCGATCGAGTTGAAGAGAGCCGTTTCCTCGCCGCAGATGTACGCTCCGGCCCCGCGGCGGACTTCCGCATCGAAGTGCAACGAAGAGCCTAAGATATGACGTCCGAGGAATCCTTGGGCTCTCGCGGTTCTTATTGCACAGGCCAAACGCTCGGCGGCTAAAGGATATTCTCCGCGGACATAAATGAAGCCCTTCTCGGCGCCGACGGCTAATGCAGCAATCGTCATGCCCTCGAGAATCGCAAAAGGGTCTCCTTCCATCAGGACGCGATCTTTGAACGTCCCTGGCTCGGACTCGTCGGCGTTGCAGACGACATAGTGTGGGCGGCCGGAGCCCCGCTGGAACAAGAGTGCCTCCCATTTCTTTCCAGTTGGGAAAGCGGCTCCCCCTCGGCCCAAAAGGCGCGAGGCAATCACTTCGCGGACGATTTGTTCCGGACCGATCTGAATGGCTCGTCGAAGTGCTTCGTAGCCTCCCAACCGGCGATAGTCGTCCAAGCTAGAGGCATCTAACTTCCCGACGCGGCGAAGCAGGCGGATTTGCGAGCTGCCTGACTGAGGGGCGGAGATTTTTGCATCGAGCGTGTCCGGTTCAGACGGCAATCGCCCCAATTCAGCATCGCGCATTGCAGATTGAACAGTATTCGCGGTCGCCGGTGCGACGACGTACTCCCCCGGAGATGCCCCTGCGGAGGAAATGAGCGCGGCAGGAGCACGTTCGCATAATCCCAAGCATGGACTGCGGAGCCAGGTCGCATGATTCTGCACGCCAGAAGATCCTGCTGGGCCCATGCTTTTCTCTAAATCCGAGCACAGCTCGTTGGCACCGCGAGCGATGCAGGCGATATCGTCGCACACGTGGGCCACGATGGGCGCGCGCGGGGAGAGAGAGAACATCGCGTAAAACGAAGCCACACCATAAATCTCCGCGGGCGGGAGATTCATGCGCAGAGCCACGTAGTTCAGCGCACCGGGGCTGATCCATCCAAGATGAGATTGAACTGCGTGCAAAACGGGAAGAAGCAAGTCGCGGCGAGTGACGTTGCTGAAAGCGACTTGGTTTTCTATCTCCGAACGCTGGCCACCTTCCCAACCTGACTTCGAAGGGCCGAGCACGCCATCGACGGCCGCTTTTTCCGCGGTTGTTGCCATGTCCTCCGTTAAGTGCAGGTCCACTCAGTGCTCTCGGAACTTATCAATCCGTATGGCCGTTGCCTTGAACTCGGCCGTGCCGGATTTGGGATCAACGGCATCGATGGTGAGGTCGTTGGTTGCCACTTGATTGTGGAAATGGAGGGTCAGAAAAGCAAGCCCAGGTCGCAGCCCGGAGTCAAAGCGAACCGGCGCCACTACTGAACCGCGGCGCGAGCTGACGCGCACTTTCTCGCCCTCGCGTAGTTTGTAGCGCATTCCGTCTTCGGGAGAAAGATCGAGAGTTTCATCGCGCCGTAGCGGAGAAGCATAGAGTGCGGTCTGAACTCCGGTGTTGTACGAATCGAGGCGCCGGCCCGTGGTGAGCCGGATCGGATATTGCTCATCAAGCTGATCGACGGGCGGTTCGAACTCCACCGCACTGAACGGCGCGCGAGGGCCAAGCACTGGTCTTTGCCACAAGCGGCTATGGAGAAACATCTCGCCCGGATGGGATTCGTCAAAACAGGGCCATTGAATTCCACCGAGTTCCTCGAGGCGCGAGTAACTCATTCCGGCGTGCATGGGGCTTAAAGATCGAAGCTCGTTCCAGATCTGCTCGAGTTCTGGCTTGCCCCAATCGTGACCTAGCCGCCGCGCGAGTTCGAAGAGAATTTCCGTATCATCGCGCACGCCCGAAGGAAGAGCCACGGCTCTGCGTATACGTTGGACTCGGCGCTCGCTGCTCGTGACTGTCCCTTCACTCTCGCACCAACCGGCCGCCCCAGGCAGGACTACGTCGGCAAGTTCGGCTGTATGCGTATAGAAGAGATCCTGCACGACTAGGAATTTCAGATCGCTGAGAAGTTTGAGGGCTCGGTGACGATCAGCTTCTGAATCCGCCGGGTTTTCTCCCAGGACATAGAGCGCGGTCAACTCGCCGCGCTCCATCGCCTGCAACATATCGCTCACATGCCAGCCGCGCTTGGTGGGAATCTTGCAGCCCCAAGCTTTCTCGAACTTCCCGCGCAGTTCGTCGTTTTCGACATGCTGGAAGCCGGGCAGGCGGTCGGGAATGGCTCCCATATCTCCGCCGCCCTGGACATTGTTCTGTCCGCGCAGAGGATTTATGCCGCTGCCGTAGCGGCCAACGTGACCCGTCAGAAGCGCCAAGTTTATTAGCGCAAGAACATTGTCCACTGCGTTGTGATGCTCGGTGATGCCTAGGGTCCAGCAGAGTTCAGCGCGCGGGGCTTTGGCGTACGCGTGGGCCACCTGGCGTATTGCTTGGGCGGGAACACCAGTTTCGCGTTCGGCACGTTCCAGTGTGTATTTCTCCACGCATGCCTTGTATGTTTCGAACTCGCTGGTCGCACTTTCGATGAACTCCTTATTCGCGAGGCCGGCGGCAATGATTTCGCGGCCCATGGCATTGGCCAGCGAAATGTCCGAGCCCACATCCAGACCCATCCACACATCGGCCCATTGAGCAGAGCTGGTGCGTCGTGGATCGATCACGAAAAGCTTGGCGCCGTGGCGAACACCCTTCAAAACGTGATGGAAAAAAATGGGATGAGTTTCCCGCGCGTTTGAGCCCCAGAGGAGAATGACGTCTGTCTCTTCGACTTCGCGGTAGGAACTGGTTCCCCCTCCCGCGCCGAAAACCGCCGCCAGACCGGCGACGCTCGGAGCGTGTCAAGTACGGTTGCAACTATCGATGTTATTGCAACCGATGACCGAGCGAACCAACTTTTGCGCCGTGTAGTTGAGTTCGTTGGTGGTCTTGGAGCAGCTGAACATGCCAAAAGTGCGAGGTCCATGCACGCCGACTTCGCTGCGAATACCATCCGCGACGCGATCGAGAGCTTCTTCCCACATTGCCTGACGATGCTTTCCGTTTTCGCGGATCAAGGGACTAGTCAGCCGTTCGCTTGGAGGTTGTCTCACAGTTTCACCTCGCCTGGGCCAAACACAGCCAATGCGGCCATGGCCGCATCATCCGCGCCGCTCAAAATCCCGAAAGTCTCTAAAGCTGTATACGAATGTTAACGCCAATCCAGGACTCATTCCAGCGTGAGCAAGCTCAGTTGTGATCCAGGTCACGATTTGGGGTGACAGGAGTCATACCGACCGGCTATCGCGAAAGAAGAACATAAGTGCTGAGCAATGTGACCAGGCGCACCGGAGGTCCATCATGAAAAAAAGGAGGAGCGGAACGGCACTCAAGAGTTGGGGAGAAGTTAAACATTGTGACCCTCGATGCTGCCGAGCAGCGGCAACGGAAACACCCGGCCATTGCGCATCGCGCTTCCGAAATCTTTGGGAATAGCGGCTCTTTGGGGCGCGAACAGGAAGACTGGCGACAGGCCGAATCGGCGGTACCGCGGCCGCTTTGCCTGAGCCATATGAGCCTTGACGACAGTCTTTGGCCAAGCATAGGCGCCGCCCATTTTTAAGACGGCACCATCAACATTTGGGTCGCGCCTCACCTGCTTACGATTTGCGGCAAGCCACGAGCGAAGAAACAAGCGGCTGCACCGGCGGCGAGCAGTTCACATGCGCGAGAGGAAATAATGTTTCGCGAAGTTCGGCTGTCCATGGAGGTTGATCCTTCGAAGGTCACGGCAAGGTTTAATAGCCAGTTTATTGAAATTCTTTTGCGAAAAGTACAGGCGAAGCAGGAGCAGGCGGTTAAAGCCGAGACTGCATGACGGTGAAGGAGAATTTCTAGTGGATGGCGCGGGCTGTGGAAGAGAGGCGGCAGATGTCAACGATGACGAATCAGGTCGGCGCAGAGAGAGTCCTGGCAGGACCGATTGTTGTTCCTTCGCCGAGGCCCGAAAAAAATATCCGTCCGAAGTGGTTCAAGGGGGCACTGGCCGCAGGATTTGCCCTTCTCTTGGCAGGAGGAAGTTTTCTCTGGCGGGCGCACGCACAAAACACGATTCGCTATGAGACCGTGGCCGTAGAGCGCGGCTCGATCCAGGCCAAAGTCACCGCGACTGGCACTCTTAACGCTGTCGTCGATGTGCTCGTTAGCAGCCAAGTCTCCGGGAATATTAAAGCTCTGTATGCGGATTGGAATAGTAAGGTCAAGAAAGACCAACTCGTTGCTCTAATCGACCCTGAGATCTTTCAATCACAAGTGGATCAAGCCAGCGCGACATTACGCTCCGCCCACGCGGCCACCATCACCGCGCAAGCGCAGCTCGAAAAGTCGAAGGCGGATTTGAGTGCGGCGAATGCGAGCGAGAAGAATGCCGAGGCGATGGCCGCGAAAGACCTTGCCAACGAAACAAATGCGAAAGCCCAGTGGGAGAGAGCGGACGAGTTATTCCGCGAGCAGGTCACAGACCAGCAGGATACCGACACGGCCAAGGCGACCTACGACGCTTCCCTGGCGCAAGTCACCGCCGATCAAGCCCAGATCGATGCCACAAAGCAAAACATCAAGTCCGCTCAAGCCTCCGTAAAAGTAGCGCAGAGTCAATTGGCGACAGCGGCGGCCCAGGAACGCCAAGCGCAAGCAGCCCTTCAGCAGGCGCAAATCAATCTTGACCACACCCGAATCATGTCGCCGGTCGACGGAACCGTTGTGGCGCGCCGCATGGACGTTGGTCAGACCGTGGCCTCGACTCTCAACCCTCCGACGATTTTCGAGATCGTGCAGGACTTGACCAAGATGCAGGTCGATACGAATGTGGACGAATCCGATGTCGGCAATGTCGTGGCGGGCCAGAAGGCCACTTTCAACGTGGATTCCTACCCGGACACGACTTTCGATGGGGTCGTCGCCGACGTACGTAAGGCTCCCATCGTCACGCAGAACGTCGTCACTTACGACGTGGTGATCACCGTCGACAATTCCGGGCTGAAATTGTTTCCTGGAATGACGGCAAACGTCACGATCTTGACGGCAAAACTGGATAACGTACTCAAGGTCCCGAACTCCGTACTTCGTTTCCGACCCTCGGCGGCCGTGGCGAAGAAGGCCGGACTGGGGTCCGTGCAAGCGGATAAACAGCAGGTCTACCTGATTGCGAACGGAAAGTTCAGCGCCGTACCCGTCAAGGTCGGCCTCTCTGACGGCAAATATACGGCTGTCAGCTCGAGCCAACTTCAGCCAGGCGCACTGCTTGTGGTGAGAGCAACGCTTGGGTCGTCCTCAAGCAACGCTCCACCAGCGGGATCGGTGCCTAGCGGCCCGAGGATATGAGAAGTCCATGACACCGCTCATTGACGTCCGAGAGCTTACCAAGACTTACCAGCTCGGAGAGCTAAAAGTGAATGCTCTGCGCGGCATCACACTAAAGATGGAACGCGGAGCGTTTGTGGCTGTGATGGGACAGTCCGGTTCTGGCAAGTCAACCCTCCTGAATCTCCTGGGTTGTTTAGACACACCGACGCGCGGCCGTTATTTGCTCGATGGGATTCCGGTAGAAGCCCTAGACCGCGACCAACTCGCCGAAATACGCAACCAGAAGATCGGCTTCGTTTTTCAGAATTTTAATCTGCTTCCGCGCATGACCGCGCTTGAGAATGTGGAGTTGCCACTGCTCTACACAAGTTCTCCAACATCAGATATGGATGCGATGGCGAAGCGCGCTCTTGTTTCTGTCGGTCTGGAAGGCCGAGAGAATAACTTACCGACGCAGCTCTCCGGCGGCCAACAGCAGAGGGTCGCCATCGCTCGCGCGTTGATCAACAAGCCCGAGATCGTCCTTGCGGACGAGCCGACTGGCCAGCTTGATTCCCGCACGGGTGCCGAGATCATGGATGTCTTCCAGCGTCTGAACCAAGAACAAGGCATAACGATCGTGGTGGTAACGCATTCTGATGAAGTCGCGAAGTGCGCAAATCGCATCATCACCTTTCGCGATGGCCTGGTGATCAGTGACGAAGAAGTTTCACGTCCCCACGTGGCGACCCCTGAACTGATCGGGCATGGCGCTCCGGTCGAGGTGCACCCATGAAACGCCTCCTCTGGTCCATGCGCATCGCTTTACGCGCGCTAAAGGCCAATAAGCTCCGATCCGCACTGACGATGTTGGGGATCGTCATCGGCGTCGCCGCGGTGATTGCGACGGCGGCGATTGGTTCGGGCGCCAAACAGCGCATTCAGGAGCAGATTGCCAGTATCGGCAGCAACGTCATCATCATCCTCCCGGGAAGCCTCACGAGTTCCGGGCTGAGAATGGGCACCGGAAACGCCGTCACCCTCAGCGAGTCGGATGCGCGAGAACTCTCCTCTCAGTGTCCGGACATTGCACTTGCGGTTCCCACCGTTCGTGGTGGAGCGCAGGTGGTCTATGGAAACGCTAATTGGGCGACGATCATCTCTGGGACAACTCCAGGGTACCTGCAGATACGTGAGCTTTCGGTCGCAGATGGCGCTCCGTTTACGCAACAGGATGTCGATGGCACAAACAAAGTCGCCCTGCTCGGCAAAACGGTAGTGAATAACTTGTTTGGAGATCTGGACCCAGTCGGTCAGTCCATCCGTATAAAGAACGTGCCTTTCCTAGTCGTCGGCGTGCTGAGTCCTAAAGGCCAATCGCCCACGGGGCAAGATCAAGATGACATCATTCTGCTTCCGATCTCGACTGCGAAGCGCAAGGTGATCGGCATCAAGTCGGCGAATGCGGATGCCGTCGATTCCATCACGATCGAAGCCAAAAGTGGCGATCAGATTCAGGCCGCGCAAGACGAAGCCAGAGCGCTGCTCCGGCAGCGGCATCACTTGCAGGCACAAGAAGATGACGATTTTTCGATTCGCAACATGCAGGAGATCTTCGCCGCACAAGCGGAATCCTCACACATCATGTCCTTGATGCTCGCCGCGGTGGCTTCCGTGTCGCTCGTTGTGGGTGGAATCGGCATCATGAACATTATGCTGGTGTCAGTCCGGGAGCGGACGCGGGAGATTGGGCTGCGCCAAGCCGTAGGCGCCAAGACGCGCGACATCCTCACTCAGTTTCTGGTAGAAGCGGTGGCCCTTTCCATTGCAGGTGGACTTGTCGGAATTGTTCTTGGGATAGGCGCGTCGACCGTTATCTCACGCGTCGCCCACTGGAACACGGTGATAGGCCTCAGTGCGGTGCTGCTTGCCGTCTTGTTCTCCGCCCTGGTTGGAGTGAGCTTTGGATACTACCCGGCACGAAGAGCTGCGTATTTGGATCCGATCGAGGCTTTAAGATCCGAGTAGAGCGCGTGAGATGAGATTTGGGTGACCAATCGATGAAACAAATTGCCGTAGTAACAAGCGGCGGCGACGCGCCAGGCATCAACGCAGCAATTCGAGCGGTAGTACGCACTGGAGTTGATCGAGGTTGGAAAGTTTTTGGCGTCCGCCACGGTTATGCTGGCCTTATGAATGACGATTTCGTGCCTTTGGGATCTCGCGACGTGAGCGGAATCATTCAACGCGGCGGCACGATCCTTGGTAGCACGCGCTGTCCAGCGTTCAAAACTGAGGAAGCACAGGTTAAGGCAATCCGGTTCCTTCGCCAGCGGGAGATCGATGCGTTGATTGTCATCGGCGGAGATGGCTCGCAAGCTGGTGCGTTCGCCCTCGCTCAGCGAGGGCTTCCGGTGGTTGGCGTCGCATCAACGATTGACAATGACTTGTACGGTTCTGAAATGAGTATTGGAGTCGACACTGCGCTAAATGTCGCGCTCGAAGCTATCGATCGCATCAAGGTGACTGCGTCCTCGCACGAGCGCGCCTTTCTCGTCGAAGTCATGGGCCGCAACTGTGGCTATCTTGCATTGATCTCCGGCATCGCGGGAGGGGCAGAATGCATTGTGCTTCCAGAGGCCGAAACGGACCCGGAGGCCATAGCCTGCGAACTCCGCCAATCGTATGAGCGCGGTAAGACCCACGCCACCGTCGTCGTCGCCGAAGGTGCGAAATACAATGCCCAAGGACTCTCGAATTATTTCCAGGAGCACCGGGAGCGAATCGGCTTCGACTTGCGAGTCATAAAGTTAGGTCATGTGCAACGCGGTGGCACGCCAGGTGTCTTTGACCGGTTGCTGGCTACGCGGTTCGGCGCGGCTGCCACGGATCATGTTGCCCGCGGGGAGTGTGGTGTCCTCGTCGGACTTATCAAAGGCGAGATCGCGGCCACTCCTTTGGCCGATATCGTTGGCAAGAGGAAAGAACTCGATCTAAGTCTACTGAAACTGGCGAACGTCCTTGCTCAATAGAGATGTGGTAACCAACCATTTGATACTGCATTCCAGTGTGTGATGCGAGTCACATTCCCCAGTGATTTGCCGCATGTTCAATCTCTCCATATTGACGCTAGAGTTTTTGGTAGGTTCTTGGGCACTACAAGGAATTCACCTCCATGACAGAATCCATGGCTTCCAAGAAGGTCATTCTTGATGGAAACGAGGCTGTCGCCTCTGTCGCTTATCGTCTGAATGAAGTCATCGCCATCTACCCGATTACCCCAGCCTCGCCCATGGGTGAGTGGGCGGACCAGTGGTCCCATGAGGAGCGCCGGAACATCTGGGGCGTGGTGCCTCGTGTCGTGGAGTTGCAGAGTGAAGCGGGCGCGGCGGGCGCACTCCATGGCGCGATCCAAACGGGAGCATTGGGCACAACCTTTACGGCGTCCCAGGGCCTCCTCTTGATGATTCCCAACATGTACAAGATTGCTGGCGAGTTGACGCCCACCGTGATCCACGTTGCCTCGCGTTCCATCGCCACTCACGCCCTCTCGATATTTGGCGACCACAGCGATGTGATGGCCGTCCGTCCCACTGGGTTTGCACTTCTCGCGTCTAATTCCGTTCAGGAAGCCCAGGACATGGCGCTGATCGCGCACGCCGCGACGCTCGAATCCCGAATTCCATTCCTCCACTTTTTTGACGGGTTCCGGACCTCGCACGAGATTGCCAAGATCACTCCGCTGTCAGACGCCGACTTGCATTCGATGATGGATGACGCGCGCATCCGGGAACACCGCGATCGCGCCCTGACACCCGACCGCCCCGTTTTGCGCGGCACAGCACAAAACCCGGACGTTTTCTTCCAGGCGCGCGAGGCCGCAAATCCTTTCTACTTCGCATGCCCGACCATCGTTCAGCAGGTGATGGACCGGTTCGCCGAACGGACGGGCCGTTCTTATCAGCTCTTCGAATACACGGGCGCGCCGGACGCCGAGCGGGTCATCGTCTTGATGGGCTCTGCGGCCAGCGCGGTGGAAGAGACCCTCGAAATTCTGCGAGCCAGCGGCGAAAAGGTCGGGCTCCTCAAAGTGCGGCTGCTCCGGCCGTTCGCCCTGGAAGCATTTCTTTCCGCTCTGCCCGCCAGCACGAGCGCAATTGCTGTGCTGGACCGTACTAAAGAACCGGGGGCAATCGGCGAACCCCTCTACACGGATGTTGTCACGGCTGTCGGTGAGGCTTTTTGCCAGGGGGCTGGCACTCCGAAACGACTCCTGGCGCGGCCGCGGATTGTCGGCGGCCGGTATGGCCTTTCGTCCAAGGAATTCACGCCAGCTATGGCAAAAGCTGTCTTCGACGAACTGAAGAAGGCAAATCCGCGTAATCATTTCACAATCGGAATCAAGGACGATGTCTCCTTCACCAGCCTCGATTACGATCCGGGATTCTCCGCCGAAAATCCCCAGGGCACGCGGGCCATCTTTTATGGCCTAGGTTCGGATGGAACCGTTGGTGCTAACAAAAACTCCATCAAGATTATTGGCGAAGAAACGTCTTCTTTTGTACAGGGCTATTTCGTTTACGATTCCAAGAAAGCAGGCTCCATCACTGTTTCGCATCTTCGTTTTGGCCCTGAGCCTATCCGATCTTCTTACCTCATCAGCAAGGCGAATTTCGTCGCTTGCCACCAATTCAATTTTCTCGAGCGAATGGATGTGCTGGAAACCGCGGAACCAGACGGGGTTTTCCTGCTCAACTCGCCTTTTGACGCGGATACCGTTTGGCAGCACCTTCCGCTGCACACACAAGAACAGATCATCTGCAAGCGCTTGAAATTCTTTGTGGTGGATGGATATGCCGTTGCTCGCGAGACCGGAATGGGTTCGCGCATGAACACCATCATGCAAACCTGTTTCTTCGCGATCAGCGGCGTCCTTCCGCGCGACGAAGCCATCGCTGCCATCAAAACCTCCATCCAGAAATCCTATGGAAAGATGGGCGAAGCAGTCGTGCAAAAGAATTTTGCCGCCGTGGAAGCAACACTGGCCAGTCTGCACCAAGTGCTTGTCCCAGACCAAGCTTCGAGCACCTTTAATATTCTGCCGCCGGTTTCCTCGCGAGCGCCTTCCTTCGTCCGCGACGTTCTTGGTGCCATGATCTCAGGACATGGCGATAGCCTGCCCGTTAGTGCTCTGGCACCGGCCGGCACTTTTCCGACAGGAACTTCCAAATGGGAAAAGCGCAACATCGCCCAAGAGATTCCCGTTTGGGACGAGTTTCTTTGCATTCAGTGCGGCAAGTGTGTTCTCGTGTGCCCGCACTCCGTCATTCGCGCAAAGGTCTATGATTCCTCGCTGCTTGGCGGTGCTCCGACTACTTTCAAGTCAGCCAAGCCTCGATGGCGTGAATTTGAAACGCTGAAGTACACGCTGCAGGTTTCTCCGGAGGATTGCACAGGATGCCGGCTCTGCGTGGAAGCATGCCCGGTAAAGAGCAAGACGGAGACAAAGCACAAAGCTATCAACATGGCACCTCAGGCGCCGCTCAGAGAAAAGGAAACCGCAAACTGGGAGTACTTCTTGTCTATTCCAGAATTGGATCGCGGAGTTCTCTCTCACACGCAAGTGAAGGACGTCCAGCTGCTCGAGCCGCTTTTTGAGTTCTCAGGGGCTTGCGCAGGCTGCGGAGAGACTCCGTACATCAAGTTGCTTACCCAGCTCTTTGGCGATCGGGCAGTCATTGCAAATGCGACGGGATGCTCCTCAATCTATGGCGGCAATTTACCAACCACGCCGTACACGAAGAATTTGGCGGGACGTGGCCCTGCTTGGTCGAATTCTCTCTTTGAGGATAACGCGGAATTTGGACTCGGCATGCGCCTGGCGCTCGATAAGCAAGCCGACTATGCCCGATCGCTTGTATCGCGCCTCTCCGCACAAATAGGGGCGGCGTTGAGCCAAGAAATCACATCGGCTGATCAATCTACGGAAGCAGGCATCGCGGCACAAAGAGAACGAGTAAGCGCCGTAAAGCGGATACTTGCGGATACAACTTCGACAGAGGCGCGAGATCTTCTGGCAGTCTGTGATTCGCTCATCAAAAAAAGCCTCTGGATTGTCGGCGGCGATGGTTGGGCTTACGACATCGGATTCGGCGGACTGGATCACGTACTCAGCTCGGGTGCCAACGTCAACATTTTGGTGCTCGACACCGAAGTGTACTCAAACACAGGTGGGCAGATGTCCAAGGCCACTCCGCGCGGAGCCGTCGCCAAATACGCTGCGGCGGGTAAATCAACCGCCAAGAAGGACCTCGCACTCGAAGCGATCAGCTACGGCGACGTTTACGTTGCCCGCGTCGCCATGGGCGGCAACGATACGCACACGCTCAAGGCATTTCAGGAAGCGGAGTCTTTCGATGGCCCTTCCCTCATCATTGCTTACAGCCATTGCATTGCGCACGGCTACGATATGGCGTTCGGCATGAAGCAGCAGAAGGCCGCAGTCCTCTCGGGCTATTGGCCACTGATGCGCTACGATCCCCGCGCGCGGCAGCAAGGCAAAAACCCTTTCCAGCTCGATTCCAAGGCGCCGACTATACCCCTTCGGGACTACATCTACGCGGAAGCGCGGTACTCGATGCTTGCCCGTAGTGATCCAGACACAGCGCGAACGCTTTTGCGTTTGGCCGAGGACGACGTCCGTCGGCGATGGGAAATCTACGAAGATCGAGCCGCCATGCACGGAGGTGGACTCCGACTCGGGCAGACCTCCCAAGAATTGCAACCGGTTGGGTCAGGGAGAGTAGCGTCGGACGGGGAGAACTGATGGACCTTACCACTACATATCTTGGATTCACGCTCAAGAATCCGATCGTCGCGTCTTCGTCGCCGCTGTGGGATTCCGTCTCCAACATCCGCGCGCTCGAGGATAGCGGGATCGCTGCCGTAGTACTGCCTTCCATCTTTGAAGAGCAACTGCAGCTGGAAGGGGAATATCTCGATCAAGACTTGGCCCGAGGCACGGAAAGTTTCGGCGAATCTCTGAGCTATTTCCCCGTGCTTCGTGATTACAATCTTGGCCCGACGGGATATCTCGAACTGATTCGCAAAGCAAAATCAGCCGTTTCGATACCGGTCATCGCCAGCTTGAATGGAACTTCACGCAGTGGGTGGCTGCGGTATGCGCGCGATGCGCAACAAGCTGGCTGCGATGCCATCGAACTTAATTTGTATTCCCTCGTGACGGACCCTATGCGGGCATCCTCACAAGTTGAAAACGACTACTGCGAGCTCGTTCGCGAATTGAAAAGTTCACTGCGAATTCCTCTGGCCGTGAAGCTTTCCCATTTTGCGACGGCTCCTGCAAATCTTGCGGGACAGCTCGATGCGATGGGCGCGAATGCGCTAGTGCTTTTCAATCGTTTTTACCAACCTGATTTCGATATCGAACAGTTGGAAGTCACACCACGGCTCGCGCTCAGCCACTCGCAGGAGCTTCTCCTTCGCCTGCATTGGGTCGCCATTATTTATGGCCGCGTGCAATCGGATCTCGCCATCACCGGCGGTGTGCACACTGTGGAGGACGTCATAAAGTCCATGATGGCGGGCGCGAAAGTTGCCATGATGACTTCCGCGATCCTGCAGAAAGGTATCAGACATGCTTCGTCAGTGCTTGATGGTCTTGCACACTGGATGGAAGCACACGAATACGAATCCATCCGGCAGATGCGAGGCAGTATGAGTTACCGCGCTGCGCCGAATCCGGCCGTCTTCGAGCGCGTCAATTATATGCGTACCCTGAGTTCCTACGTGCTTGCACGCAAGGAGACAGCGTTCTGATTTGGAAAGCCGAGCACTGGTGACAGCATGTACTCATTACGAAGAGAGTCTCGGATAGGAGCGATGATCGTTACAAGACCACGATTCGGTTGATGACGGCGGCAGACATAACTGCTGTCGTAGAGATGGAAGGGCGCGTTTTTCCGCAAATGATCGCGTGGACGGTGGAGGATCCGAATCCATACATCATAAAAGCGGGCGCTGCACAATTCTGGGACATTTGAGACCGTTCGGTCTCATTTTGTTATGCTATAATGCCCGCCAGAGACCAGCCGGTCTCGTCGATTGGCAGGAGAGATCCGGGCATGGGCAGAGGTGGGCAAACCCGCAAAGAAATCATCCGCAAGGCCGCTCCGATTTTCAATCAGAAGGGCTTTGAGGGCGCAGCCCTGTCTGATCTCATGCTGGCGACGGGCCTCGAAAAAGGCGGCATCTATCGTCACTTTTCTAGCAAGCAGCAGCTCGCGGCGGAGGCCTTCGACTACTCTTGGAAGATTGCGCTCGATACGCGATTTCATCGCACGGAAGAAATTCCAAACACCGTCGACCGTTTGAAACAAATCGTCAGGAATTTCCGGGATCGCTCCGCCGGCATGGTCCCTGGAGGCTGTCCGCTGCTCAACACCGCCGCCGATTCCGACGATGGCAATCCCTTGCTGCGCGCCAAAGCCCGCCAGGCTTTCGATTCCTGGTTCGAGCGCTTTCGCTCCATTGTGGAGGAAGGGCAAAGGCGCAGCGAAATCCGTCGTGGTGTCGAGCCTATGAAGCTTTCCACACTGCTGGTGAGCACGCTCGAAGGGGCATTACTGCTGCGCCGCCTGCAGCGGTCCCAGGTGGCGTTGGACATCGCTTGCCGCCACCTCGAAGACTTCCTCGAAACAAGCATTCGCCCGACCAATTCTAGACCGCGGACGGAGAGAACATGAGCGTTCAGGAAACCGGCCTTCAACCCGACTTCAGAACGCGAACAAGAACGAATGACGTCCCGGTGGCGCGTCTGTTAGGCTTCGAAACAAAGGAGGCCGCTGACGGACGCGCCATCGTCACGTTGGCCGCAGGGCCGCAGCACGCCAACCCCATGGGCACGCTGCACGGCGGCATATTGTGCGATATTGCCGACGCCGCGATGGGCATCGCCTTTGCCAGTACTCTAGCCTCCGGAGAATCCTTCACCACCATCGAATTGAAGATCAATTTTTTCCGCCCCGTTTGGCAGGCTGCCCTGCAAGCCGAGGGCAAAGTCGTGCGGCGTGGCAGCACTGTGGGTTATGTCGAATGCGAAATTTCCGACGAAAACGGCAAGATGGTTGCCAAAGCCGCCTCAACCTGCATGGTTTTAAGGGGAAATGACGCCAAAGGTCGCTAGTCCGCGGGAGGATTTCCGGCCTTCGACGCACTTTTTAACGAGATTTTCGCACGATTGTCACACCTTTTTGTATAACTTGTAACGCGGCTGCAACTTCGTGAGTGCCCGAAAATGCGAGCTCTGTTGAATATTGCCAGTCGTTCGAACCGCAGGATTCCTGCTCGACTTTCCGTGCAGCCGCGTTTGCTCCGGACCGTCTGCCTGGCCGCAGTTTCGGTGCTCCTGTACAGCGTCAGCGGTTGCGGACACGCGTCCCCTCAGCCTGTCACCCTGACGTTTCTCGATGTCGAGTGGGACACATCTACACTGAATCCATTGTTGACTCACGATCTCGAACAGTTCACCCAGCAAACAGGGATTCAAGTCAAACGTCTGCCTCGTCCCGATGGCTCTCTCAACCAACTCGCCTTATGGCGTGAGCTACTTAAGAAGGGCGCCTCCTCTCCGGATGTGCTCAGCATCGACGTGATTTGGTCCGGAATATTGAACCAGTATCTGATGGATCTAAAGCCCTACTTTGCGAACGAACTTTCCACACAAAATCCAGTCGTGCTCGCAAGCTACACCGTCGGCGACAAGTTGGTGGCCATACCGCATCACGCCTATATAAGTCTTCTGTATTACCGCCCGAATCTTCTGCGTGAGTACGGCTATCGCGAGCCACCAAAAACCTGGGATGAACTTGAGCGAATGGCCGCCCGCATTCAGGCCGGTGAACGGGCCAAGGGTGACAAAGACTTTTGGGGCTACGTCTGGCAAGGCGGCTTCAATGAAGATTTGACCTGCAGCGGCTTGGAATGGCAGCTCAGCGATGGCGGCGGACGGATCATCGAAAATAACAAGACGATCAGTGTGAATAACCCGCAGGTGATTCGGGCTTGGCAACGCGCCTCGCGCTGGGTGGGCACCATTTCGCCGCCTGCCGTAACGGCTTACGGATTGTGGGACGCCCAGAATCTCTGGGGCTCCGGTAAGGCGGCCTTCCTTCGCGGATGGCAATCCGATTATAGTGTGCTCACTGGGGGCTGGCCTTTTGCGGCTCCTGGTTCAGCAGGTTCCTCGATCGACGCGACCCAGATTGGCGTAACCAGCGTTCCCGGCGGCCCTGCGGGGCGGGCAGACACCTTGGGGGGAAACGGTTTGGCCATTTCCCGAACTTCGGCACATCCTCGCGAAGCGCTCGAGCTGATCCGATTTCTGCTGCGAATAGATGGCCAGCTTTTCCGTGCGCACGAACATTCCCAGCCCCCTGCAGGAGTTGAACTGTACGAACTTCCTCAGGGTTTGAATCCATATCCCCAGCTTGCCGAAGCGACACAAAACGGGGGCGTCTTGGTCGCGCGTCCTTCCATAGTTGCCGGCGACAAGTACGAAGAGGTGAGCAGGGGGTACATCCGGGCGTTGCATTCCGTCCTGACGGGCGAAAAAGCTCCCTCTGTGGCTGCCGCGGACTTGGAGAAGGAACTGGTTCAAATAACCGGATTCAGCTCCGGACCGCCCGCCAAGCTGAATCATCCGTCGGGCGAATAAGGTTTCTGAAACTCCCAGATAACTTTTGATACGATTTGGTTTCCGGTCCAGGCGCTAAGCGCCTTTGCAACGCGTAACCGAGGTAATCGTTAGGGAGCCTCCAGTGGTCGCGAAACTTGCCGCATTGGCGACAAAAGCTGGCGAGAGTTCTATTCCTCTTGGTCGATTCAACATCGGTCCTCGTTTGACGCTCTGCTTTGTCAGCATCATTCTTGCGATGTTGTTGGGGGACGCGGTTTTACTTTGGCAATTCCAGCAGGCTCAGGGCCAAGTGGAGCGCCTGCGCGGCGTCGATCAAGAATTAATCATTTTGCTTCAGGCGCATACCGATCTCATGTCGTTTTATGACCGGGTGGACGAGCTTGCGCATTCCGAAAACTCTGCTGAACTTGTATCGGAGGCTGCGCCTCTTCGCAAGGCCCTCGTTGAGGACGGCCGGCGCAGCAGGAATGCCCTCAGTCGCTTGCCGCCTGAGGTGCAATTGGACCCGACGCTGGTGCCTGCCCTTCAAGCAGTTCAGGATGCGCTGCCGGCGGAGCTCGACGCGATCACAGACTTGGCCAAGTTGAAGGACTGGCAAGCCGTTCGCTTGCGTCTGGCTAACCAGGTCCGGCCGCTGGAATTCAATACTTCGGCGCTGGTTGAAAGTATCGACCACGATGTCGCCGCAAAGCGCGCCCAGGCTCTCTTGAAAATCCGTCAGGCTCAGCGGCGAATCCTATCCATCGTGGCGATAACAGCCGTGCTGACGCTCCTCTTCGCCGCCTTCCTCGGCCTGGCTATCACGCGCAGTATCACCCTGCCCCTCGGGCGATTGATGGAAGGCTCCAAAGCTTTGGCAGGCGGTGATTTCAGTCATCGCGTGCCTGCCACGGGAAAAGACGAAATCGCTCTTCTCGGGAACGTTTTCAACGACATGATTGTCAGGCTCCAGGACCTTTACCGGGAGCTGCAACATCGAGAGGCCTACCTTTCGGAGGCTCAAAAACTCAGTCACACGGGCAGTTTCGGCTGGCACGCCTCGAGTGGAGAAATCTTCTGGTCCGAGGAAACCTGCCGCATATTTGAATGTGATCCTGCGGCGAAGCCTACGACCGAACTGACACATGAGCGAACTCACCCGGCAGATCGGGGATTCGTCCAGCAGACCTTCGAACAGGCCGCCGCGGAGAAGCGCGGCATTGATTTCGAGCATCGCCTCATAATGCCGGATGGTTCTCTGAAATATGTCCGAGTCGTGGCTCATCCTACGCCCGGCGACGAACCCGGTGGAACACTCTTCGTCGGTGCAGTGACGGACATCACCGAGCGAAAGCGCGCCGAGGAAGCGGTCCGGCAGAGCGAGAATTACCTGGCCGAAGCGCAGAGGATCACGCACACCGGCAGTTGGGTCTGGGAAGTAGCGCACCGGGATGCCGTATTTTTGTCCGACGAGTGGTACCGGCTGTACGAATTTGATCCAGCCGAAGGTAAGCCGGTTTGGCAACAGCGGCTCGAACGTGTCCATCCTGCGGATCGAGCGCTCTGGGCCAGCGCCATTGAACGCGCGATCAATGAAAAGTCTGACTATGACGTTGAATTCCGCATCGTCTTGCCTGACGGCAGGGTCAAATCAATTCACACACTCGGCCACCCCACTTTGAACGCAGCCGGTGACTTGGTGCAATTCGTGGGTACCTCGACGGACATCACCGAACGCAAGCAAGCTGAGGAAGCCCTCCGGCGCAGCGAAGGCTACTTAACCGAAGCGCAAAAGTTGAGCCAAAGCGGGAGTTGGGCTTGGGACGTCCGCACCGGCGCTATTTTCTGGTCAGAAGAGAACTATCGTATATATGGCTATGACTCAAAGAAAATTGCGCCCACCTGGGCGCATATTCTCCAAAGGGTTCACCCAGCAGATCGCGCGATGGTCGAGCGCCGAGCGGAAATGGAGTCCACGCAGAAAGATGGGTCCGATTCCGAGGGCGATTTTCGAATAGTTCTACCGGATGGAAAAATAAAACATTTGCACTCGATCGCTCACCCTGTGGTGAATGAGTTTGGCGAAATCACCGAAGTCGTTGGTACCACGATGGACGTGACGGAACAACACGAAGCCAGGACGGCCCTGGAAACAGCGTTCGAAGAAATCAAGTCGCTCAAAGACCAGCTCTACAAGGAGAATATCGACTTGCGGGAAGAAGTCGACAAAGTCTCCATGTTCGAGGAAATCGTTGGGTCTTCGGAGCCTCTCCGGCGCGTTCTCTCGCAAGTCGCCAAAGTGGCTGCAACCGATTCCACGGTGCTCATCCTTGGCGAGACCGGGACGGGAAAAGAAATGATCGCGCGCGCGATTCACCGGCGGTCGAAGCGCGCAAACCGCGCCTTCATCCGCGTGAATTGCGCCGCAATTCCTCCCACACTCATCGCCTCCGAGCTCTTCGGCCATGAGAAAGGAGCTTTCACCGGCGCGAGTCAGCGCCGTCTTGGCCGGTTTGAGCTTGCCGATGGAGGAACGATCTTCCTGGATGAAATTGGTGAACTACCGCAGGAAACGCAGAGCTCGCTTTTGCGGGTGCTTCAGGAACGCGAATTTGAGCGCGTCGGCGGCACGCAGTCCGTATCCGTCGATGCAAGAATACTTTCCGCAACGAACAGGAATCTACGCGCCGCTGTCGAGGCCGGCACATTCCGGCAGGATCTTTTCTACAGGCTGAACGTTTTTCCCATCCAGATGCCCTCGCTTCGGGAACGGGCTGATGATATCCCTCTGCTCGTCGAGTATCTGATTGAAAGGTACACCAAGAAAGCGGGGAAAAAGATCCGGAACATCGAGAAAAAGACCTTGGCCTTATTTCAAGACTACCAGTGGCCCGGCAATATCCGCGAACTGCAAAATGTGGTCGAGCGTGCTGTGGTTTTGTGCGACGGCGAGACTTTCACGGTTGACGAGACCTGGCTCAAGCACGAACTGCCCCATGAAGTGTCGCGATCGGGAGTCCTCGCAAAGGGACTGGGGCGCTTGGAGGAATCCCAGGAGAAAGAAATGATCGAGGCCGCATTGGCGGAAACGGGCGGCCGGGTTTCAGGCCCGTCCGGTGCGGCTGTCCTTCTTGGTGTTCCGCGCCAAACACTCGAATCCAAAATTGCCAGCTTGGGAATCAACAAGCACCGGTTCAAGTCTGTCTAAGTAGGGTCCCCCACATTCGCCAGCTTTTGTTGACGGACCATCGACTCGTTCCGTAATTCTTCGATCGTGGATGGGCAGCGCGATTCCGAAGTGTTCCCTCAGCCACTGTGCTCAACCTCGTCATTTTCATCCTGGAATGTTCGGGCAAATGCTGAAAATCAGCAATTGCTGAATTTGGGCAGTCCGTGTTTTCGGTAAATCACACATTTTCAATCAATTAGAGAAGGCCTTGCGCTTGCAGTCTTCCCGTTTGGGAATTGCTGGATGACCCTGAGGATTGAAAAGAGTCTTGACGAAAACAGAGTGGTATTCCGGCTCAGCGGTCGAATCTCGGCTGAGCATCTTGAGGAGTTGTCGGTGGCGATCGAAGACGCAGGACGCGGCGCTGCGCTGGACCTCGAGCACCTCACGCTCGTGGACGTGGAAGGCGTGCGATTTCTTGGTGCTTGCGAGGCTAAGGGAATCGAACTCATTCGTTGTTCGCCGTACATTCGGGAATGGATTGCGAGAGAGCGGCGGACTTAAGGGAAAGGTAGGGGGTGCAGGATGGCTTGTCGGTGCTTGGTTGGATCGATGGAAAAGAATTTGGTGGCCGAGAATCTGGCTTTTCGAGACGCTTGCGAGGACCTGGATGAGGAAAGCCTCCTGGCTTCGGCAAAATACGGGCAGACGGCGGCGTTCGACGTTCTCTGCGAACGCCTCGCTCCCAAAATCCTCCGTTCTTTGTATCGCATCACCAGGAATCGCGAAGACGCGGAAGATGCGCTGCAGGATTCCTTCCTGAAGGCCTTCGTGCACATCGCTGAATTTGACGGCAGGTCCGCTTTCTCGACGTGGCTGACCCGCATCGCCATCAATTCCGCGCTCATGATTCTGAGGAAGAAGCGCGCCTCTCACGAAATATCCATGGATGGATCCGAGGATTCCGACACGAAACAGACGACTTGGGAACTACCAGATCATGCTCCGAATCCGGAGAGGCGCTTCGCCGAGTACGAGCGGGAAAATATTCTGCATGGAGCGATCAGCACCCTAAGGCCTGCCATTCGCAAGGTGATTGTGCTTCAACAATTGCAAGAACATTCGATGAAAGAAACGGCCGCGCAGATCGGAATTTCCGTGTCCGCCGCGAAGGCGCGTCTGTTCCACGCCAAAGCCGCGCTAAGAAGGGCGCCAAAGCTTAAATCCATCAGGCCGGGCCGCACCAATCGATCGAATCTACCATTTATCGTTCGAGCGGCGGCAGCCGGCGGCTGAGCCTCGAAAGACGCCGCGCAAGAGAGCCGATTCCGGAAACCGGCGGCAAGGGAGGTTTCCGCGAGCGGCGAGAGATTGTTGAAGATATTTTTCACCCAATTGCAGAAGCCGTGAATCCAATATTCGGTAGAAGAGGGGAGAAGCAAATCAATGGCACCAAGTCACGCAGGCGCAGTCCAATCGCAGAGACCAAGAACAAATACTTCCGAAACCACGAACGGTTTGAGTTGCGAAGCTGTCACGGAATTAACGAGCGAACTCCGGCCGTTGCTTGCCGACGTTTTCGCGCTCTATATGAAGACGAAGAATTTTCACTGGCACATGAAGGGCAGCCATTTTCGCGATTACCATCTTCTGCTCGATGAGCAAGCCGAGCAAATCTTCGATATGACCGACGACATTGCCGAACGCGCGCGCAAGCTCGGCGGCACCACACTTCATTCCGTCAGTGACATCTCCAAACACCAGCGGCTGAAAGACAACAACAACGAAACGAACAGCCCGGAGGATATGCTTCGAGAGCTGCATTCCGACAACCGCGAACTTACGCAATTTCTGCGCGCCGCGCATGAGGTTTGCGAAAAGCACAGCGACGTGGCTACGGCTAGTTTGATCGAAAACTGGATCGATCAGACGGAACGGCGCGCGTGGTTCTTGTCCGAAACCATCAGTGGTTCTTAACTGTTCTTGAAGGTGCATTCTTAAAATCCCTCCTTGGCAATCGCGCAAGCAAGACATCGGGAAAAAGGAGAGCAGCACATGCCGACAATTACGACAAAAGACGGAACAGAAATCTATTACAAGGACTGGGGCAAAGGGCAGCCCATCGTGTTTAGCCACGGCTGGCCGCTGTCGGCCGATGATTGGGACACGCAGATGCTGTTCTTCCTCGACCAGGGCTATCGCGTCATCGCCCACGACCGGCGCGGGCATGGCCGTTCCTCCCAGACCGGCGGCGGCCATGACATGGATCATTACGTCGCCGACCTGGCGGCCCTGACCGAACATCTCGACCTCAAGGAAGCGATCCATGTCGGCCACTCGACCGGCGGCGGCGAAGTGGTGCACTATCTGGCGCGCCACGGCGAAGGCCGGGTTGCAAAAGCTGCAATCATCAGCGCGGTGCCGCCGTTGATGGTGAAGACGGCGGCCAATCCGAGTGGTTTGCCCAAAGAGGTGTTTGACGGGTTTCAGGCGCAGCTCGCCGCCAACCGAGCCCAGTTCTATTACGATGTGGCGGCCGGACCGTTCTATGGTTACAACCGGCCTGGTGCGAAACCCTCTCAGGGGGTGATCTGGAATTGGTGGCGCCAAGGAATGATGGGCGGCACCAAGGCCCACTATGACGGCATCGTTGCCTTTTCCCAGACGGACTTCACCGAAGACTTGAAGAAGATCACTGTGCCGGTTCTAGTGATGCATAGCGAGGACGACCAGATTGTGCCTTATGTCGCTGCCGGACCACTGTCCGCAAAGTTGCTCAGGAATAGCACATTGAAAACCTACAAGGGCTTTCCCCACGGCATGCCTACGACCGAGGCCGCGACGATTAACGCCGACCTTCTGAAGTTTCTGAAAGGCGCGGCGACCACAGCGGCGGCGTAGCGGCGGGAAAGCAAGCGAGGCGCGTCGCGCCAAGCTAGCGCGGCGTTAGTTGCGCGGACGCGGGGATATTTGATCGTACAGGACGCCTGGCCGGGACTTTCCATCGGGTCGCGGGGCCGGGCTGCGGGATTCACTGTCAAAACTACGCGATGAAATTCCTTGCTCGCGCGCGAGAACGCACGAAGTACAATTTCGCTGTTCCTTTGGAGGTAGCCATGTCGGCAACACCAGCGGCCATGCCTGACAACGGGATGGTGCACCTGAGCAGTCCTTACTCGGTTCCAGAAACGCTCAAGCGAGTCGAATCGATTTTGCAGCAGCGCGGCCTAACGATTTTCTGCCGCGTCGATCACAGCGGCGAAGCGGCCAAGGCTGGGCTGGAGATGCAGACCACGCAACTCATACTTTTCGGCAGTCCCAAGGGTGGCACGCCAGTGATGGTGGCCTCTCCGACGATTGCGATTGACCTGCCCCTGAAAGCGCTGGTTTGGCAGGACGCCGAGGGCAAGGTTTGGGTCTCGTACAACAGCCCGGAGTATCTTCAGCACAGGCACGACGTTCCCAGCGATTTGGTGAAAAACATCAGCGCCGCCGGGTCGCTGCTTCAGCTGGTAGTGCAGTAGCCCAATTATCGGGAGGACAGCTTTGATAGGATGTTGCGCCTCCCCTCGTTTTTTGTAAACGCTGATTTTAAAGGACTTAGAGTTCTTGTAAGCCTATTAAAATCAACAGTTACGAGCTGTCTCTGCAAACGCTGATTCTAAGGAGTTTGGAAGTAAACATAACTCGGGCCGAGAATGGGCATTTTGGACGGTTGCTGGTGGCGGCATTTAGAGCACGCCAATCCGACTCTGGCACGAAGGGCTTCACCCTGCGCTGCATTTGCCTGGCAGTGCATGTACAATCACTGGCGAAACATCTGAAACGAGGGCAGCCAGTCTGCGGCTGTGCCGCAGTGATACTCCAAAATAAAAAAGGCGGCAAGGTTGCCGCCGCATGGAGAAGTTACAAAAACGCCTACAGATAGGATAGCAGATGGGCAAACAATGTCAATGAGGAAGAGCAAAAGCGGGAAGCTGGGAAGTATTTTGCGAAACGAAGCGGAAAATTATTAAGAAATCATGCCCGAGCCACCGGAGAAGCATTCTCAAACACCGAGCAGCAGCGACGCCAATCTAGCGCGTGATCATCTGGCGAATGAACGCACGTTTCTCGCCTGGGAGCGCACCGGCATCGCGATTGTCGTATTTGGTTTTGCGATTGGACGGTTTGCGATTGCGATCCGCCAGTGGATGCAACTGGAAGGAAACGGGCGGGTCATACCGACGTCCGGAGTTTCCGTCTGGTTCGGGACCATCGCCATCTTAGCGGGAGTAGTTGTTTGTCTTGCGGGATTGTTGCGCTACCGGCGCAATCGTGACCAGCTCAATGCCGGAAAATTCGAGCCGGCCGGGTTTGTGATCGATCTCGTTGCCATCGTGACCGCGCTTTTCGGCTTAGCGCTCGCTGGATATCTGATTTACTTCGAGCTGCACTTCTAGGAGTGCAGCTAACTAAAGCCTGCAGATGAGCAACTCTCTCTCGTAAACCATTTCTTTGGGCAGGTGGTCGTGAAGTCCGATGAAGAGTTCTTCGTGCTCGATCACTTCCTCGCGCCAGGCTTCGCGGTCAAATTTCTGGAGCTCATCGAATCTCTCTTTGGAGAGATCCATGCCTTTCCACTCCATGTCTTCGTAGCGCGGCATCCAGCCGATAGGAGTTTCTCGCGCAAGGGCGCGGCCCTTTGTGCGGTCGACGATCCATTTAAGAACGCGCATGTTTTCTGAATAACCGGGCCACATGAATTTCCCGTCGCTGTCTTTGCGGAACCAGTTTACGTGAAAGATGCGCGGAGTGAGCGTGAGCGACCGCTGCATTTTGATCCAGTGGCGGAAGTAGTCGCCCATGTGATAGCCGCAGAAGGGAAGCATGGCCATGGGATCGCGGCGGACCTTGCCAACCGCGCCTGCGGCGGCTGCGGTAGTTTCTGAACCCATCGTGGCGCCAATGTAAACACCGGAGCTCCAATTGAAGGCCTGGAAAACGAGCGGCATGGTCGTGGCGCGGCGTCCGCCAAAAATAATGGCGCTAAGCGGCACACCGCTAGGATCTTCCCATGCGGGATCGATCGTCGGACACTGCGAGGCAGGAGCTGTAAAACGCGCATTGGGATGGGCGGCTTTCGCGCCGGTCTCTTTCGCGATTTCCGGAGTCCACTTCTGGCCCTTCCAATCGAGGCATTCTTTAGGAGGAGTGTCCGTCATGCCTTCCCACCACACACCGCCTTCGGGAGTTAGCGCGACATTGGTAAAGAGGGAGTTTTTCGCGAGCGTGGCCATGGCGTTGCGGTTTGTTTTTACAGAAGTGCCGGGCGCCACGCCGAAGAATCCCGCTTCCGGATTGATAGCGCGCAGAAGTCCATTTTCGTCAGGCTTGATCCACGCAATGTCATCGCCCACCGTCCAAACCTTCCATCCTTCGAAGCCCGCAGGCGGGATAAGCATCGCGAAATTTGTTTTGCCGCAAGCGCTGGGAAACGCGGCGGCGACATAGGTTTTTTCGCCGGCGGGATTTTCCACACCTAGAACGAGCATGTGCTCGGCCATCCAACCTTCGTCGCGCGCGATGTTCGAGGCGATGCGCAATCCGAAACATTTTTTGCCGAGGAGGGCGTTGCCGCCGTAGCCGGAGCCGTAGGACCAAATTTCGCGCGTTTCGGGAAAGTGGACGATATATTTTTCTTTGTTGCAGGGCCAGGGGACGTCTTTTTGACCTGCAGCTAGCGGCGCGCCCACCGAATGCATGCAGGGGACGACGCGCGGGATGCCTGTATCGATTTGCTGAAAAACCTGTATGCCGATGCGCGCCATGATGCGCATATTGACGAGGGCGTAGGGAGAATCCGTGAGCTGCACGCCGATTTGGGACATCGGCGAACCGATCGGGCCCATGCTGTAGGGAAGCACGTACATCGTGCGGCCTTGCATCGAGCCTTTAAAAAGGCTCTTGAGCTTTTTGCGCATCTCGTAGGGGTTTTCCCAATTGTTTGTGGGACCCGCGGTGTCTTTGGAGAGCGAACAGATGAACGTGCGATTCTCGACGCGGGCGACGTCGTTCGCGTCCGAGCGCGCGTAATAGCAACCGGGCCAAAGCTTTTCGTTCAGTTTGGTGAGTGTTCCTGATGCGACCATCTGGCGCAGCAGAAAGTCGTTTTCTTGCTGCGAGCCATCGACCCAATGGATGGCAGACGGCCTTGCGAGCTCCGCCATTTTTTCCACCCAGCGCAACAGGTGTTCGTTTTTGCTGAGCGGTGTTGCTGGATTTCTACCTTTCAGGCGTGGGGAATCCTTCGTTGCTGTTCCGAGCATTGAAATAATTAATCTCCGCTATTTACTTTACTAGGAGTGCCGGCCAAAGTGAACTGTTTCAGGCAGTCTTTGGCGCTTAAGACGAAAACGGTTTCTACTAGTTCGCTTCCGCTGGTTTGATTTCGTAGCGCGCGCCGCGGTGCAGGAAGAAATGGATCGCGGGAGTAAAGACCAAAGACAAAACCATGGAGCTGAGCAACCCGCCGATCACGGCAATCGCCAGGGGCTGCAACATTTGCGAGCCCGAACCGATGCCGAATGAAAGCGGCAGCATTCCGGCGACTGTCGCGATGGCCGTCATGGCGATGGGACGCAAGCGCCGCCGGCCTGCTTGAATCATGGCCTCCTCTGGCGAGAAGCCCAGATTGCGGAAACGCTGCTCGGCATCGAGCAGCAAGATGCCGTTTTTGGCGACGATGCCGATGACCATGATCATGCCCATGCGAGAAGCGACATTGAAGCTGGTGTTCGTGATGAGAAGGGCCAGAAACCCGCCGAATGTGGATAGAACCGCGGAAGCCAGGATTGCGGTTGGGGCCGAGAAACTGGAGAACTCGAAGAGCAGCACGGCGAACAGAAAGAGCAGGGCCAGCAGCAAAACCATGAACAGCGCGCGCGAAGATTGCCTGTTTTCTTCATACAGCCCGCCATACTCGACGCGGATGGAAGAAGGCAGATGGAGGTCGCTGACCGCTTTTTGCACGGCGGGAATGCCTGTGCCGAGGTCGACGCCTTCGAGGCGCGCTGTGACGTGAACGACGCGTTCCAAATTCTCGCGCTGGATCTCGGTTTCGCCCGGGTCCGTGGTGAGCGTCGCGAGCGAACCAAGGGTCGCAGTATGGCCGGTCGAGCTTGTGAGCAGCGTGTTGCTCATGCTGTCAAGCGAGGAACGATTGCGATCGGGGAAACGCACGCGAATGGTGTAAGCGCGATCGTTCAGAATGACAGGCGTGGCGGCGGGCTCGCCCTCGAGGACGGCAGAAGCGTCGAGTGCGATTTCTTCCGGAGTGAAGCCGGCACGCGCGGCGACGGAAGGGTTCACCTGGAAAGTCACAGCCGGGCCGCTGACGACGTTCTCGACACCGTTCAAGACATCGACCACGCCATGCACTTTTCCAATGGCGTCGGCGACGCGCGGGGCGGTCTCGTTCAGCAATTTGCCATCTTGCGAAAAAAGTTTGATGACGATCGGTTCGGGCTGGCTCGTCAAATCGCCAATCATATCCTGAAGGAGCTGGACGAATTCGACATCCGCCGCCGGCTCGGTCTTATTAACCTTGGACCTGACGTCGGCGATGACCTCGTCGATGCCACGCTCGCGGTTCTTCTTCAGCTTGACTGTGAAATCGCCATTGTTTGCCTCCGTAACGGCGGCCAGGCCCAATTGCATGCCGGTGCGACGCGAAGTGTTCTCCACCTCGGGAGTGGAACGCAGGATTTTCTCGATGTGCAGCAGGATTCGGTTTGATTCGGCGAGCGAACTTCCCGGAGGCGTGAAGTAGTCCAGTATGAAGCCGCCTTCATCCATCTCGGGGAGAAACTCTGTTTGAAGGAAGCTGTAGCACACGAAGGACAGAATAACTATTACCAGCGAACTGGCAACGAGAGCCCACGGATGCTTTATGATGACCCGCATGGCGCGAGTGTAGAGGTCGACGATGCGGCCGAAGAAACCGGGAACGTGATCCTCTTCCGCAGCGAGCACAGAGGCCATGTCGGCGCCTTCGGCGGAAGTTGCAGGTGCGGCAGTCTCTCTGCGGCGCACCAGATATTGGCTCAGCGCGGGAGTCCAGGACATCGCCAGACCGAGCGAAGTGATTAGCGCTACGGTCATTGTGATTGCCAGCGCGCGGAAGAAAGTTCCGGTGACACCGGTTGTGGAAATCAGCGGAAGAAATACGACGATCGGCGTGATCGTCGAACCGATCAGTGGCTTGGTCAATTCCTTCAAGGCGCTTTGAATGGCCTGATAGCGGTTTTGGCCGGCGTCGCGGTGCAGAACAATATTCTCGAGGACGACAATCGCATCGTCGATGACCAGACCAACGGCCGCGGCGAGACCGCCGAGGGTCATCAGATTGAAACTTTGGTTCGTCACTTTCAGGACGATGAAAGTGATCAGCAGCGTGACGGGAATGACCAAACCGGCGACGAGCGAGGTTCCCCAATCACGCAAGAACAACACCAAAATGACCGACGAAAGGATAATTCCGAGAAGCACGGCATCGCGAACGCTGACGATCGAGTCGTGGACAATCGTGGATTGGTCGTAGAAGGGTTCTAGATGTACGCCAGGCGGAAGAGTCGGTGCGAGTTGCTGGATCAGAGCATGCACTTCATTGGCGACGGCCAGCGTGTTGCTTTCCGGCTGGCGGTTCACATTGAGCAGCACCGCTGGTTTTCCATCGGCCGTAACCATGGTGTACGTCGGCGCAACCGACGGGCCGATTGAGGCGATGTCGCCTAGCCGAACCGGCACGCCCGCGGGAGAAGTCTTGACTACGATTTGGCCGATCTGCTCGGGCGTGCTGACTTGACCGCTTACCAGGCCGAGAGTGAGCTGGTGTCCGTTTTCGATGAGGCCGGGAGAGTCAATCAGATTGGTGCGGCGAACGGAATCCAGGATGTCCGAAACGGTGACGCCTGCCGCGAGAAGCCGAACGGGGTCGGGCATGATCTGAAATTCGGGCACGCGGCCGCCCTGGATGATGACGGTGGCGACGCCGTCGAGGCGATTGATGCGCGGTTTCAAATCGTAGGTGGCGATTTCCCAAAGCTTGTTCTGCGGAATGGTGTCAGAGGTCAAGCTATAACCAATGATGGGAAAGACGGCGAAAGTCAGGCGGTGCGTGTCGATTTTTGCCGTGGGGGGAAGTTCGCTCTGCAGGCGCGCGACAAGAGCATCGACGCGTTGCAGCGTCAAAATCATATCGCTGTTCCACTCGAAGAAGAGATCCACTTCGGCGGAGCCACGGCTAGTGATGGACTGGACTTTCTGCAAGCCCGGAATGCTGTTGACTGCTTCTTCGATGGGACGGGTAATGGTCACGAGCATTTGGTCGATGGGCATAACTCCGTTGTCCACGCCAATGACGACCCGGGGGAAATCCGTGCTGGGAAAAACAGAAACGGGAATCGAGAATGCCAGATAGCCGCCGACCAAAGTCAGGCTGACGATGAGGAAAAGAATGGGACGCGATAAACGCTGAAACCAGGGCAGTCTTTCCTGGCCGGCTTGCTCAGCTCTCTGCGACTCGGACCGTGGCTCCATGCGCGGTTAGTCCTTGTCCTTGTCGTCGGGCTTTGCGGAGCCTCCCGCCTTGCTATCTTTTTCGGCGGGTCCCGCTTTGTCGTCTGCATCCTTCTCAGAAGGAGTTGCCGCTTCAACGTTAATCTTCGTTTCGTCGGGAAGCGCGTAACCGCCGGAGCTGATGACTGGATCGCCGGCGTTGATGCCGCTCAGTATTTGCGCATCGTCGCCGTTGCGAACTCCAATCTGTACCGTCTTCCAGTGTGCCTTTTTATCTGCGCCCGCCAGGACGACATAGTCCGTTCCGCCTTCGGAATTTTTAAACACGGCGCTCGCGGGGACAACGATGGCGTCCTTCACGGTCTTGGCAGTCATGGAGACTTCCACAGTCATGCCGGGCTTCAACGCGGTGTTGGACTTGGAAGCTTCGACCCAAACCTCGATCGTGGTGCTGCCCGGGTCCAATGCGGGGCTTACGAGAGTGACGTGTCCCTTCACTGGCTCGTCAAGGCCTTTCACTCTCAGTTCGGCTGGATTTCCAACCGTAAGCGCGGCGGCTTCTGATTGGGGAATATGGGTCTTGGCAATTAGCCTGCTCAAATTCATTACGGTGAGGATCGGTTGATTGGCAGTGGCAAGATCGCCTGGATAGAGAGGACGGTCGGTCACGACGCCGTCAATCGGGCTGCGAATTTCGGAATAACTGAGGAGAGCCTCCGCGCTGCGCATTTGGCCTTCGGCGGACAGGCGCGAGCCATGCGCCGATTTCAGCGCTTGCTCTTTTCCAACGCGGCGCAAGTCTGCAAGCTGCTGCTGCGCCACGTCGTTCACGCTTCGCGCCTGGGCCAAAGCGACGCCGGCGGCCTCCACTTCGCGCTGAGGAATCGCGCCTTGCTGGAGGAGTTCCTTTCTGCTGTCATACACTTTTTGCGCTGCATCAAAGGCGGCCTTTGCCGCTGCTGCGTCGAGCTCCGCTTTTTGCACTTGCTGGGGAATTGCAGAGTCCACGGAAGTGACGTAGCCGGCGTCGGCTTGCTCGAAATTTCCTTTGCTTGCTTCGGCTTGGCCTGCGAGGTCCCTGTTCTCCAACACGGCCAGCAGTTGACCCTTTTTAACGTGACTCCCGCGCTGCACTTTGAAATCGGTGATCGGCGCCGTGATTTTTGGCGAGATGATGGCTTGTTCGAGCGGGAACACTACAGCTTCAGAAGAAATTATTTGGGAAATGTGGCCGCGCTCCGCCGGCGTGACCTGCACTGAGACTAAAGGCTCCTGTTCTTTTTCGGCGTGACTGCAACCGGCCAAAAGTAACGCAACGAAAACGGTGCACACAGCTGTCTTTGCAAGAATAAGAGTTCGCGGAGAAAGCATTTTCACTGGTTTCATGGAGCCGCCAGCACCCCTGTCAAAGTTTGTAAGTTGGCTAGCGCTACGCGATAACGCACGGCTCCGTCCTGATACGCGTTATTGGCTTGCGCTGCGGTGGTCTGGGCATCGACGACTTCGAGCACCGTGGCTTCGCCATTCTTATAGCGCAGCGTAGTCAGCCGGAGACTTTCCAAAGCCAGATCAGCCGAGCGGCTCAGGCCGGAGAGCTCGTTCAGCGCGGTGTCCGCTTCCGCGTAGAGAGATTGGATTTCCGCCAGAAGCTTGCGCTGCGTGAAAGACAATTCGCGTTTTGCTTGAGCGCGGCGAAGCTCGGCTTGTTTGACTCGGCTTTGCGTCGCGCCCCAATTCCAAATGGGGATGTTAAGAGTCGCGCTCATGGAAGTGCCGAGGTTCGAAAATGCTTGGCCGTTGAATCTCGTTGGAAAGTTCACACCGAAGTTTTCCGCGTCGATACCGTACCAGTAGTCGAGTCCGAGCGCGGGAAGATAGCCGGCGCGCGCGGCAGTGACGTCGTCCCCGGCAGCGCGGGTTGCTTCCAGAGCGGCGCGAACATCCGGATTTTCCTGAGCGGCGCGCTGTTTGACCTCTTCCAGAGTGGGCAACGGAACGCTGGCGTGGAGATCGTCGGCAAGCTCGAAATTATCATTGAAGTCAGGAAAAATGAGGACGGCGAGATCCAGCCGCGCGTTCAGGAAAGCAAGTTGAGTCTCCTGGAATTGCCTGTGGCGTTCCTGAGCTTGCAGATCAGCCTTTATGACGTCGGCATGCGCAACTTCTCCGCCTTTTTCGAGTTCTTGCGTCAGCTTCAGAAAATCATCGCCTTCCTCCGTGGCTTTGCGCGCGGTCTCCATTTTTTGCTGCGCTGCGGCGACGGTGTAGTAGCTCTGAACGACGGTGACCACCAGGCCGCGCGAAGCGATCTCCGCCCGAGCGCGTGCAATCGCGGCAGTAGCGGAGGCGCGGTGGAAAGCGGCGATCCCTGCAAGGTCGATTGTTTCGTGCACATTGGCTTGGCTGATATATTCGTGGACCGCGTTATTCGCAATATAAAGCACGGGAACGTTGGTCGCCGCCGCGACCGGAGCGGCCGCCGCTTGGGTATAAAGCGCCTGGTTGTTGTATGTCACGGCGGGAAGCAGTGCGGTGCCGGCCTGGTAGCGATCCTGACGTGCCAGAGCCGCATCGGTCTGAGCGGCTTGGAATTGAGTGCTGTTGATTCGAGCGCGGTCCAGCGCGTTTTGCAGAGTGAGCCTAAGTGGAGAGTTGGCTGCTGGTGTGTCCGAATTCTGATTTGATAGTGCCTTCGTCTCCAGGGAACTCGAGGCCACGAGCTTTGGCACCGGATTAACCGGTTGCTGGCCGGCGGCCGGAAATGGGCAGAGGGCGAGCGTCACGAGCGCGGGGATCAGCATTCGATTCGAGGTCAAACATAGTTTCACGGAAGTTCTCTCAAGCGGCCGCAAACCTTCACGTTCCGCTCATGTGAATGTAACGGCCTCGAGATAAACAGACGATTAACCCGTGCCTGGAGCCCCAACCGCCGCTCCCGGCAGAAACACGGCGAAGTGACTGCCCGTTGCATCGGAGCGCACCAATTCCAGCCGTCCGTGGTGTGCTTCGGCGATCCAAAGAGCGATAGAGAGTCCCAGCCCTGCTCCTCCTTCGCGTCCCGAGCGCGAGCGCGCGGGATCGGCCCGGAAGAAGCGCTCGAAGATCCGCCCATGCAATTCCTTCGGTATACCAGGGCCGGTGTCCTTGACATGGACCTCGCACCCGGAGCTTGTCGCGACGCAGGCGATGTCGACGCGTCCGCCTTCGGCTGTGTACTTGATCGCGTTATCGAGAAGATTCAAAATCATCCGCCGCAGAAGCGCCGAGTCCACGCGCACAAGGCACTCGGAGGAAGCGTCGACGGTTAGCTCGATATTTTTCTCGCGCGCCAGCGTCCTGGCTGAATGCGCGCAGTCAGCCACGACTTCCTCGAGATAGACGTCCTCGGTCGACAAAAGATATTGCCCGGAGTCGGCGCGGGAAAGTGTAAAGAGGTCTTCGACAATTTTGGTCAGCCGCGATGTTTCCTCGTGCAAAATCCGCAGCGACTCGAGATAATCTTCCGCTTTTCTGCCGGACTGTGACATTGCGACTTCGGCCTCGCCGCGCAGAATCGCCAGGGGCGTGCGCAGCTCGTGAGAAGCATCGGCAATGAAGCGGCGCTGCCGCTCGAAGGACTGGTCGAGCCGGTCGAGCAGATCGTTGAAAGTGGTGGCCAACTGGCCGAGTTCGTCGTTGGCGTTCAGAACGGGAAGCCGCTCGTGCAGGTTGGTGGCTCCAATGCGGCGCGCATGGGCGCCCATCGCGATCACGGGAGCCAAGCTCTTTCTTGCCAAGAAATAGCCGCCCGTCCCTGCGAGCAGCAGTCCCACGAGGATCATCCACGTGAACGTCAGCCGTATGGTTTCCAGCGTTTCATTCTGCGCGTGCAAGCGATGAAGAATGACCAGCAGGTACGTGTCGCCGTTGGCCTGAAAGTGGCGGGAGTACGCCCGCAATCGCGGGCCCTCTCCATAAATTGTTTCCAGACTTGCTTCCTTGCTGCCGCTCGCTCCGGCAAATTGCTGAAATGCGCTGCTCTCCATGACGCGAGTTACCCATGCATCGGGCTTCGTGCCAGAGGCGGCGACATCATTGGATGTGGCAAGAATTTTTTCGTTTGGGTCCAGAACTACAAAGAAATCGGTGTTCGTGCGATGCTCGATCATCGCTTGGCGCGCCGCCGATAAGATTGCGGCAGTCTGCGTATTTCCGGCGTCGGCCAGCTCCGCCTGAAATGTCGCAAGGAACGAATCGGCAAGCACAGCCAAGTCCGCGTCCGTGCGTTGCATGGACGTTTTTCGAACGATCAAATAGGTCGTTGCGGACACCAAAATCAGGACTACGGCGAGAACCGCCGAATACCACACCGTGAGCCGCAAGCGAACGGAATCAAGCATGTTTCTTGCGGTCCGAGGGATTCACTTTGCCTTGCGCACTGGCCGGCTGCGAGGGACCTCCCGCGTCATCGTCCTCGCCCGAGCTCAAGATGTAACCGGCGCCTCGCCGCGTTTGCAATAGATCCGCGCGTCCATCCGGATCAATTTTCCGCCGGAGCCGGTTGATGTAAACCTCAATCAAGTTGGAAAACGGATCGAAGCTTTCGTCCCAGACGTGTTCGGCGATATCCGCCCGGTTCACCACTCGTCCCGCGTTGCGCACCAGATATTCCAGGAGGGCATATTCCTTGTGCGTCAGCGAAATCGCATGGCCAGCAAGCGTTGCATTCTGTGCCGCCGTATCCAGCACGAGCGCGCCCACGCTCAGGCGCGGCGGACGCAACTCCGCCGAACGGCGCAACAGCGCGCGCAGCCGTGCCAGCAGTTCGCGAAACTCAAACGGCTTGGTGAGGTAATCGTCCGCGCCGCGATCAAGTCCGCTCACTCGATCTTCCACGGCGTCTCGCGCCGTCAGCATCAGGATGGGCATTCGCTTGCCGGACTTGCGAAGCGTGCGGCACACTTCGAACCCGTCGGGTTGCGGAATCATCACGTCCAGAATAATCAGGTCATACTCGTTGATGTCCGCCTGATACAGCGCGTCTTCGCCGGTCGCGGCGGTGTCCACTGCGTAGGCCTGTTCGCGGAGGCCTTTGATAACGAACCTGCGCACGCCCGGGTCGTCTTCTACCAACAAAATCCTCATGGCTGCATAATACGTGAAAGTCTCCGGGAGTGCAGTCTTGGGCAGCCGGAGCGGGCTTTCCTGATTCCGAAGCGCAAGTACCTTTCTCTTCGATTCGTGTCCTCGTCCGAAACTGTTTAGTGCTCCCATTTCACTATTTTGTCACCGACTGTTCACACCGCAGTAGCGATTCGAGTAGCTAATCGGAACGCGATGATGGCGTGTGTCGGGCCGCATAGCTCCTGGTGAATACCCGCGCCTGACGCCTCATGCCATTTCGTCAATCTGATCTGAGGGAGCCCGGATGTTTCGCTACAACAGAATGTTTGTTCTGCCTTTTATAATTCTTCTGTTCGCGCTTCCAACCCGCTCACAAACCGACCGCGCCACGTTGGAAGGAACGGTAACGGATTCGAGCGGCGCAGTCATTAGCGGCGCATCTGTAAAGATTACCGAAGTCGCCACAGGCATAAGCCAGGAACGCAGAGCCAATTCGAATGGCTACTATCGTTTTCCGGGTCTAGGCGTCGGCCAGTACACACTCGTGGTTTCGAACCCCAGCTTTAAGACCAAAGTTCTCGAGGACGTCGTTCTCGTGGTCGGCGAAACACATACACTTGACGTTTCTCTTACGGTAGGAGAAGTCTCCGAGAAGGTTGAAATTCAGGCTGAAGCAAGCCCGGCAGAGCGCACTTCAGCGGAGGCCGCGGCGGTAATCAGTACCGAGCAGATCGCCAACCTGCCCGTGAACGGCCGAGACTGGTCTGGCTTGACGCTCCTTGCCCCCTTCGCTCAGGACGACGGAGGCGGCGATCAGCGCACCATCCGGTTCGCTGGCCGGGCTCGCGATGACAACAATTTCAATTTCGATGGGGTCGACGCTGGTGGCATCCAGGAGCAGGCCCAGAAATCCCAGACGCGCTTGCAGATATCCGAAGACGCGGTTGAGGAATATCGGGTCAACAGCGCGCTATATGACGTGGAATACGGTACGCAGGCGGGCGGGCAGATCAATGTGGTCACTAAGTCGGGCTCGAACGATCTTCATGGAACAGCCTTTGGGTATCTGAGAAATTCGGTATTCGATGCTCGCAACTTTGACGATTTCAAGCCCGATTCCTCCGGAAATCTGACGATCCCTGCCATCCTTCCTTTTCGCATGGGTCAGTACGGCATGACCGTGGGCGGACCGATCAAAAAGGACAAGACGTTCTTCTTCCTGAGCTACGAGGGTCTCCGCCAATTGCAAGAATCCACTTCCCTGGGAACAATTTTTGTGCCAAGCGTCAGCTTTATGCAGGACATTCTCGTCAACGGAAGAACGGATAACACGCAGACTCCGCCGGTACATGTGGGCCCTTCACCCGACATGTGCGCAATTCTTCAGGGTTTTCCCTGGCCCGCTTCAACAGGTCCCATTGGCGGGTGCAGTCCGAAAGTTGTTTATCCTGATGGTGACTTCAGCGCTTTGACGGCGGCTGAACTCGGGCAGGAAAGTTTTGATTCGAATGATTTGCCTACGGATGTACAAGCGTTCACGCACCCTATACAGACAACCGTGCACGAAGACACCTGGCTGGTGCGCATCGACCACAAGTTCAGCGACAAGACCACTCTGTACGGCAGGGCTCAGCGGGACATCAGCCTTGTCAATGCGCAAATTGGGGTTACCGTTGGCTTGGACAAGGCCCAAACCATCAACCATCCCGCCAACTATCTCCTGGCACTCCAACACATCTTTAGCCCTAATATTTTTAACGAGGCAAAGGTTTACATCAACCGTTCCCCCTTTCACAATCCCGAGGCAAGCACGCTGACCTATGCTGTGAACTCGAACAATTTCACAGGAATTCCGAATGAATCGGCAGACATCGAAATCGGCACCACCTACGGGGTAGTCGACAATATGACGTGGACTCACAATCGGCACGCTTTCAAATTGGGGATGGAAATTCGGCGTGTCCGCCTCAATCAGGGTCAAACGGCCAACAGTACCCTGAATTTTGGAGACGATCTGAGCCTGATCTCCGGCACCCTTTCGAACATCAACTTTATCGCGCCCTGGTGCTGCCACCGTCTCCGCCGCACCTTCTATATGCCGTACTTCCAGGATGAGTGGAAGGTCACGCCCACATTCACAATAACTGCCGGACTTCGCTGGGAATACTACGGCGTGGCCACGGAGGCGACGAACCGGACAACCGTATTCGACCTCAATGAATTTCACGGTGCTTGCCTCGGCTCAGGTTCTTTCAACACGCCGTTCCCCGCGCCTATAAACACCCCACCGTGCCCGACAAACCCAGTTTTGTACAATCCGGATTACAAGAATTTCGACCCGCGCATTAGCCTTGCGTGGGCGCCCGCCGCGCTTCATGGGAAAACAGTTGTTCGCGCAGGATTTGGCATCTATCACGGTGCAGCGCAGAACGACGACCTGAATGCCGGACTGGAAAGTGACACGTTCCGAGCAACGGTCCAAGGACCAACTGTCACTCCAGCCTTGGAACAGGAAATCCCCGATCTGTCGGGCCTTGGCAGTGCGAAACAGGCCAACCACCCTCGCGCCCTCCAGCGTGAGGGTCGCCGCGACTTGTATGTGGAGGAATGGGGACTAACTATCGAACACCAGTTGCCGGCGCGTTTTCTGCTTTCCACTTCTTATCTGGGAAGCCATGGTGTTCGCCTCTTCTCGCGCGGGGGCGTCAACCTTTGCGACTCGCCGGTAATCCCAAATAGCACCGACCCTACCCTAGTCACGGATTGTGTCCGGACTTTGGATCAATACTTCCCAGGCGCTCCGGTCACCACAGATCCGTACGGATCTGTCGACATCAAGAGGGACATCGGATCCAGTTCTTACCACGCACTTGAAGTTTCGCTTGAGCGAAACTTTAACAACGGCTTGTCTTTTCAGTCTCGCTACACCTTTGCCCATTCGATCAATGACGGGTCTGTAGGCGGCGGCGAATCCAATGGACCCGAAAACGTCAATTGCTTGCCATGCGACAAGGGGCCAAGCGTATTCGACATTCGCCACAATTTCACAGCGAACGCGGTATACGAACTGCCCTTTGGTCCTGGCAAGACCTACCTCAACAACTTCTCCGGCTTCCTTGGCAGGCTCGTAGGAGGTTGGAGCCTCAGCGACGTGGGGATATGGCATACGGGCCACCCGCTGACGGTTGTGATGGACCTTAGCGGACCCGTCAATAATCCGGCCAACCCTTTCTACAATCTCCCTAACGGCCCGTTTGCCGATAATTATCTTCTCCCCGATGGCAACGACCAGACGACTCAGCGGCCCGACATCGTTCCTGGAGTGCCGCTAACCCTCCCTGGCGGCGGTCACAATGGAGTGCCCCTGATTAATCCCGCTGCCTTTAAGGCTCCGCCCACTGACGCCGAGGGATTCTTCACGCGGTTTGGGGACGAGGGAAATGGCATCATCCGCGCGCTGCCTACCTGGCAAATGGATTTAGCTCTTATGAAGGATACGAAGATTACGGAGCGCGTTTCCATGCAGTTTGGCGTGCAGGCGTTCAACGTTTTTAATCACACCCAGCTCGGTGACCCGAACCAGTTAACACTTGACTATGATTCGGGGACGGGGCTCCTGACTCCCCGGCCGTTTTTCGGCGTCATCACTTCAACTGTGAATTTCAACAACAACAATGACAACGTCGCCTCACCAAACACCGGAACTGGGCTGCCACGGCAACTCCAGTTCATGTTGCGCTTCAGGTTTTAACACCCCAAGGCCGTGGCCAGGATGCGAGACACTTCTCCCTCTCGCCCTGGCTACGGCCTAGTTTTAGATTCGCGAACCAGCGCCGGCCTGGAACAGGGATTTAGCGTGTGTTTAGCTGGAGATCACTAGATTTGTGAACGGTTCTCTCTGATCGCAGACGAAAGGCTTCCAATGAAGATCCATGCTCTTGGCTTCGCCGCGGCCATTGCGGCAGCCGCTCTGTCCTTTTCTTCAAGTGCGCTCGCGCAATCCTCGCAGTCTCAGCGGACGAACGGCCAGGTAGCTGTGCTCGTTGGTGCTGGCGACATCGCCGATTGCAGGGAACTCCCCGGCGCGGAAGCCACCGGAAAACTGATCGACCAAATCCCCGGCACCGTGATGGCCGTCGGCGACCTCGCTGATCCGAACGGCAGCAAGGAAGACTTCGTTTGCTACGACAAAACCTGGGGTCGCGCAAAATCGCGCACCAAGCCGGCCGCGGGTAATCACGAATATCATGCTTCGGGAGCAACACCGTATTTTGATTATTTCGGCAGCGTTGCCGGCGACCCGGGGAACGGCTATTACAGCTACCAACTGGGAACTTGGCATATCATCGTGCTCAATAGTGAATGCCAGGACGTAGGCGGTTGCGAGGCAGGTTCACGCCAAGAGAAATGGTTGCGCGCCGATCTCGCCGCGAATCCCACGGCATGTACGCTCGCGTATTGGCACAAACCACTCTTTAGCTCCGGCGCCACGCACGGCAACGATCCCGAGATTAAGCCACTTTGGCAAGCCCTGTATGATGCCAACGCTGATGTTGTCGTAAACGGCCACGATCACGACTATGAGCGTTTCGCTCCGCAGTCCCCGGATGGCGTCGCCGATCCTGCCCGCGGCATCCGAGAATTTGTTGCCGGGACGGGAGGCAGACACGAGCGCCCCTTCGCTGAACCAAAACCGAATAGTGAATTGCGCAATGCTGACACCTTTGGTGTGCTGAAGCTCACGCTTCGCCAAAACGCCTATGATTGGCAATTTATTCCGGTGGAAGGGAAGAGTTTCACCGATTCTGGTAGCGGAACCTGCCACTGATTTAACGGGCCTGCTGCACACAAAACTGCCGCAATTGACACACTGAATCGGCCAGCTGAGTGATCAAATCGTCTTGTCTTTCGAATAGCAGATGTTCTCGAGGTTGCACTCGATGCATTTCGGCTTGCGCGCCTGGCAAACGCGCCGCCCGTGCCAGATAATCTGGTGCGAAAACTTGATCCACTTTTCCTTTGGGATCACCTGCATCAAGTCCTGCTCGATTTTTTTGGGGTCTTCGTTGCGGGTCAAATCGAGCCGGTTCGATATGCGGATCACGTGCGTATCCACGACGATTCCGCCGGCGATGCCGTACGCCGTGCCGAGCACCACGTTCGCCGTTTTTCGCGCCGCTCCTGGCAGCGTCAGCAACTCTTCCATCGTGCGTGGGACTTGACCGCCGAAGTTTGCGAGGATGGCTTTGCTCGCGCCCATGATTGATTTCGTCTTGTTCCGGAAAAATCCGGTCGGCCGTATGTCTTGCTCCAACTCCGACGGATTCGCGTGCGCGAACGCTTCGGGCGTCGGATATTTTTTATAGAGAGTTTGCGCCACCTGATTCACCCGGACGTCCGTGCACTGCGCCGAAAGAATCGTCGAAATCAAAAGTTGAAACGCGTTCTCATGCTTCAGCTCGCAAGTCGCGTCCGGATACGCTTCATCCAGCTTGGCGAGAATCGCAGCTACTCGCTTCGGGTCCGTCCCGGCTGCCGCGACCTTGGCAGTTCGCTTGGATTTCGCCGCGCGCGCAGTCTTCGCCGCCCCTTTTTTGGCTACCATTTTGCTTTTCTTTTTCGTTTTTTTCGTGGGCATGAGGCGAAGGATATCACACAGGCGGGAAAGGCATTTCTGTCTGTCGTCTTCCCGGAGCAAAAGTATTCCATCAAATCTTGCAGCGCAGCCCGTCGCGACCCATCTATGGGGCTCTCAGAGTGGCAAGCAACTTCCGAAACGCCGCCCCCCGATGACTGATTTTATTTTTTTCTCCCGGCAAAAGTTCCGCGAACGTTTTCTTCAGGGCAGGGAAGTAAAACACCGGATCGTACCCAAACCCGCCGATCCCGCGCGGCGCTTCCAATATCTCTCCATCCACGCGTGCCGTCACAATCGCTATCGCCCTGCCGTGCTCCGCCAAAGCAATCGCGCATACAAAATAAGCCGACCGCTCCGCACTTTTCTTCCCGCGAAGCTCGCCAAGCAATTTCGCGATCCGCTCGGCATCCGTCGCGTTTTCCCCCACATATCGCGCCGAACGAACTCCCGGCGCTCCACCGAGCGCGGGCACCACCAATCCGGAATCGTCGGCAAATACACGGCCGCGGCCAAGCCTCGAATAATTCAGCGCCTTCCCCGCAGCGTTTTCCGCAAACGTCGGTGCATCTTCTTCAAATGGAGGCATCGCATCGAATCCAGGCAGCAGCTCGATCTCGGCGCCCACATCGAGCGCGGGCATACCCGCCGCATCCGTAGCCGCCAACGCGCGATACTCGCCAAGTTTTCCCGGGTTGGAAGACGCCAGAAACAATTTAGCGCGCGCGCGCACTGAATTTAACCGGAAGCACAGCGCGTTGTTCTTCCGTCAACCGCCGAATCCCCGCCGCGGCCAACGCCAACAGGTCCTGCATTTCGCTCCCGCTGAACGGCCGCCCCTCTGCCGTCGCCTGAATCTCCACAAAATGCCCGCTGCCCGTCATCACCACGTTCATGTCCACTTCCGCACGCGAATCTTCCTCATATGCCAAATCGAGTAGGGCGCGGTCATCCACAATTCCCACGCTCGTCGCCGCCACCGTATCGATCAGCGGCGAACTCTTCAAAATCCCCGCCGCCACCAGTCGTTCGAACGCCAGCGCCAGCGCCACAAATGCTCCCGTTATCGAAGCCGTTCTCGTCCCGCCATCCGCCTGAATCACGTCGCAATCGATCCACACCGTGCGCTCGCCCAGCGCCTCCTGATCCGTCACTGCGCGAAGTGACCGCCCAATCAACCGCTGAATTTCCAGCGTGCGCCCGGACTGTTTCCCCCGAGTCGCCTCGCGCGGCGTCCGCTCTTCTGTCGCCCTCGGCAGCATCCCGTATTCGCTCGTCACCCAGCCTTTGCCGCTTCCTTTCAAGAACCCGGGCACGCCGTCGTCCACCGTCGCGGTGCAAATCACTCGCGTGCTCCCGATCTCGATCAGCACGCTTCCTTCCGCCGTCGAAATAAAATCCGGCGTCATCTTCAGCGGGCGCATCTGGTCCGGACCGCGTCCATCAACTCGCACTCTTCCTCCTGCCGCAACATCATTTCAGAAAAATCTAATGCGTTTCCGATCAGTCTGCGTCAGTTTGCCGGGCCCGTTATTCAGTGTCAACGCCCGGTGCCCGGCTTCTGCGGTGGCGCCGGTGCCGGGACGGGTTTGTCAAGCGCTGGAGCCATGGGTTTTGGCGTGCTCCCCGGAGTTGCCGCCGCCGGGGGTGCAACTAGCGCCGCTTTCGTGTCCACCAGAAAAGTTCCGGTCATATCCAAATGTCCCGCGAGCGTTTCCACTTCCTGCCCATGAATCAAAATCTTGAGCCGTTCTACTTTCGGCACGTCCGCTTCAAGCGTCCTCGTAATCGAATCCACCGCCATTTGCTCGCTCTGAATTCCAGACGGCGTCTCTGTGGCCAGCGCTTCGGAAAAATCCGCAACGCCGGTTCCATCTGGCAGCAAATAAAATGCCAGCAGCACCGCATCCGGGGGTAGCGTTCGCAAATCGGTATCCACGGGCCCGGCCAGCAGCGTGTCCAGCACTTGCTTGGCCCGCAGCGCCGGGTCGCTCGAAAGCGGCAATTCTACCGCCGCGGACGCCAAGCTCCCATCTCCGTTTCCCGAAGCCCAAAATAATTTTGCCATCACTCGCGGCTCACCCGGTTTTACCGTAATCGGTTGCGTCAATTCACGTCGCGCCTGCTCCGCGCTTCGTTGCTGCAGCTTTGCCGTTCGTTCCAGGTGCCGCCGCAGAATCGGAAAATAAATCGCTCCCACGAGCACCGCCACGCACAGCACACCCACCAGCCACCGGATCCAACGCGCCGTCACGGGGTTGCTCCTGTCGCCGCCGGCACGACGTAGGAAGGCCGGAACTCCGCCACTCCCGTCGCGATGGCATCCGCGACTCCCGGAGCCATTTGATCCAATGCCGCACGGTCCTCCACAACCACGCTCGATACCTCCACGGCGATAGCCGGCGCCGCCGTTGTTCGCAACTGCCTCACCGCCGCTGTCTGCGCCACGATCGGCGACCCCTTAAACCGCTGCGCCAGCAAGCCCTGCACCAGGTCGCCCATTTTCCTGCTCAGTCCCTCGAATGGCGCCTGCGCTCGTCCCCACGGAATCAAGCTGCCCTCATCCGCCGCGGCAGGCAAATCCGAATAGATGTATACGCGTACAGTTCCGGGCAACCCTGTCGACGCAATATGCAACGATACGAACACCGCCCCGGTTTGTGCATTAGCCAGGGCCGAACGGTCGTCAAACGAAGGATCTTCATCTCCCTGGCGTGTCTGGAGCACTTGAAAACCCTGCGCCTCCAGCGCTCGCTTCACCTGAGCGGCAAAGTCCAGCACGATTTCGCTTTCGCGCATCCCGCCCGTGCCTCGCGCGCCCGGATCCGTCCCCCCGTGCGCCGGGTCGAGCACCACAATGTTCAATCCGGCGCGCGGCGGTGCTGGCGGAATCGTTTGCGATGGTGCCGTGGTCGGTGAAGGAGGCGTTGCAGCAGGAGGTGCTTGCGGCGCGGCTTGTTGCGAGGCAGCGGTAGCGGGCGCCGTTTGCGCTGGCGACTGCGCGGAATAACTCAGCGCCACCGCTCCAGCAATAATCACAAAAAAAAGCGCGCCTATCCGAAGACTATTCCGGACCCAAGCCCGCTCATGCATTCCACGAATAATTCCCACGCCGAGCAGCATACCAAATCTACCCGCATTTCCGCGCCGCTCGAGACCATTCTTCTGCGAAAAAGGGACGGCCTGTTAGGCCGTCCCTTCCTTCATCGCGATTGCAGTTTTGAGCTGGCCGATTGCCAGTTCACTCTTGGGTATCGGACCGCTCCAAAGGCTCCCGCGCCGATTATCCCTGCGGCTGGGCCTGAGGCGGCTGTTGCTGCTGCTCCCGCCGCGCCGCACGCAAAGCGCGAACATTCGCGCGCATCTGCTGCCGCTGTTCCGGCGTCAGCAGCTTCACCATCTCTACGCGCGCGCCTCTCCGCAGTTGATGAATCTGGGCCTCTTTCTGATCCGCTGTCAGCGATTCGTCTTGCTTCACGGCTTCCATTTTCGCCTTGGTCGACTCGTGAACTTTCTTCATGGCTGCCTTTTGATCTTCTGTCAGGTTAAGCCCTTGCATGACGCCGTGTCTTTTTGCTGTTTGCTGCGCTGGTGCGGCGGGCGCCGCCTGACTTTGATCCTGCGCCGGCGGCTGGGCGGTGTCCTGAGCGCGGCTGATTCCCGGCGCAAACGTCAGCGCCAAAAATCCGGCTGCAACCACTATTTGCTTCGTAATGCTATTCCGATTCATGGAGGGTCCTCTTCTGGGCTGGCGTTCTTTGTTCTTGCCTTTGTATAACCCGCATCCCGCCCAAATGTCGCGTTCCGGCTTCTCCATGATTTTGAACGACTTTTCCTGCAACTGACGAACTATCTCCAGCTCACCCCTTCAATTAGGGACGGCGCTTTTCCGCCTGCTCCACTTTCAGGGGTTGTAGTTGCGCCTTTGTCAGCAGGGAATTCACTTCCGTCAACTCTTTCGTCTGAAGCGTTTCCCACCGCGCGAGCGTAGCCTTTCCCGCCAGTTCCCATTTCTCGCTAGCGGCTGCGGCGTCTGCCGTCGGCGCTACATCCGCGCTTTCGACCATCCCCATCAACGCTCCGTAGGCCGTCGATACTTGTCTCAGCGTCGTTGGCTCCTTTCCCGGAACGGAAAATCCAAAGAATCCGTAACCGCCTCCCGCTCCCGATCCCGCCAGGGTGCCAACTTTCTTTCCCAGATCGTCCAACGCTGCGGTAAGCTCCGCGTTTCCTGACGCTTCTCTGGTGCGCGCTGCGATCTGCTTCTGCAAATCGTCGGCCTTCTGCGCCGCCGCGGAAAACTCCCCCACGCCCGCCGCCAGTTTTGAAGCCAGCAAGAACTGCCGTTCCAAATCCGCGGTGCTGGTCTTCACGCGTGGGTCCATCTTCACGATCAGCGGCGCCGACATTGTCTTTCCAGACGCCGTCAGCTTTACCGTGTATCGCCCCGGAACCGCCAGAGGCCCTCCGCCCCCTCGCCGGGATCTGCGCCGCGCTCCCGCAAATGCATACCGCAGGTCCCACACGAATCGGTGCATTCCAGCGTCCGCGGAAAGAGGCTTTTCCTCAGGGAACCAGTACATGGGAATATCGATCTGGTCTGGGTTGATTTTCTGCACCTCGTCCGTGCTCGAATAGCGCCGCACCAGTTTTCCCGCAGCATCATAAATCTCGAGTTTCACGGCGTCGGTCTGGTTCTCTTTCAAGTAGTAGTCCAGCACCGCCCCGGTCGGCGGATTCTCCGCTTGCGGTTCATCGAGTGGGAACGGCGTTCCCTGGTCCGCGCCTGGCCGGACGCGATAGGCGGTCTGCGGCTCGAAGAGCCACGCATCCGCGTTTGCCACCTTCGCGCTCCATTCCCGAAGCGGTGTGATATCGTCCAGCACCCAGAACGAGCGCCCAAACGTGGCGATCACCAGATCATCTTCATGCACCACCAAATCGCGCACCGAAGTCACCGGCAAATTAAACTGAAGTGGCGACCAGCTATCGCCATCGTCATAAGAAATATAAACGCCCTGCTCCGTGCACGCATAAAGCATCCCGCGGACTTTCGGATCATCGCGCACGCAATTCAAAAAGCTTCCATCCGGAATCCCGTTCGACACCATCTGCCATGTTTTTCCAAAATCTTTCGTCCGATATAAATATGGCCGCAAATCCTCGAGCCGGTGCCGGTCCACCGCGGCGTAAGCCTCGCCATCCACGTAGTGCGATGCCATGATGTGCGTCACTTTGCTCCACGGAGTCACTTCGGGCGGCGTGACGTCCTTCCACGTTTTCCCTTCATCGCGCGTCAGTTGCACCAGCCCGTCATCCGTTCCCACCCAAATCTCGCCTGCGCGCTTCGGCGATGGTGCAATCGTATAGATCACCCCGCGCCGCTTGGACGCAGGCGCGTCCGCTGCCGTCGCCGGATCAAGATTCGCCGGCACGCCCGGATCCTCCCGCGTCAAATCCGGGCTGATTTTCTGCCACGAATTTCCGCCGTCCGCTGTTCGAAACAAAACTTGCGCGCTGAAATACAAAACGTGCGGCTCGATCTCTGAAAACACCAGAGGCACCGTCCACGTTTTCCTGTATTCCGCGGGATAAAGGAGCGTCGGCGGCACCTGCTGCACTTGCTCATTGTGAAAATCCTGCCGCGACACCGTTCCGCCATAAATGATCTCCGGATTCAGGGGGTCAGGCGCTGTGTAATCGCTCTCGCCTCCGGCTTCCATCGGCCGCCAGTCCATAAAATTCAGCGCTCGGGAGTAGCCCCGGCTCGCAACGGCCACTGCTCCGCTATCCTGCTGCGCTGCATACACCCAGTAGGGGAAGCGATTGTCCGTAGCAACGTGATAAAGCTGCGCCGTCGGCTGGTTGTACCAGGAGCTCCAAGTCTCCCCGCCGTTCCGCGTCACAATCACGCCCTGATCGCATCCCAGTATCATTCGCTGCGGATTGTCCGGATCGATCCACAGCTGGTGATAATCGTCGCCGCCCGGCGCGCCCTTGATCGCCGTCCATGTTTTTCCGCCATCGCGCGACCGGTACGTAGACGTATTCGGTACGTACACTGTGTCGGGATCCTTCGAATCCACGCTCACTTCGCAGAAATACCATCCGCGTCCCCAAATCCGCGGGTCTTTCGATACCAGCTCCCAATTTTCTCCGGCGTCGTCTGAACGGTACATCCCGCCTTCTTTCGCATCGGCGATCAAGTAAATCCGCTTAGGATTGCTAGGTGCGAATGCAATTCCCATCCGTCCCAACTCTTCCGATGGCAATCCGTGCCCTGTCAATTGTTCCCAGTGGTCTCCGCCATCCGTCGAGCGGTAAAGCCCCGTCCCCGGCCCTTTCGATGGCGGATAAATGCTCCACGGCGGCCTCCGCGTTTGCAGCAAAGCCGCGAACATTACTTTCGGATTTCCTGGCTCCATCGCCAGATCGATCGCTCCAGTGTTTTCATCCTTGAAGAGAACTTGCTCCCAGGTCTTGCCCCCATCATTCGAACGAAAAACGCCGCGCTCCTTGTTCGGCCCATACGCATGCCCAAGCGCCGCCACAAAAACTTTCTCCGGATCGGTCGGGTTCACCAAAATCCGCGCAATGTGCCGCGAATCTTCCAGGCCAATGCGCTCCCAGGATTTCCCCGCGTCAGTCGACTTATACATCCCGTTTCCCGACGAAATGCTCGAGCGCATATCCGCTTCGCCTGATCCCACGTAAATCACATTCGCATTCGACGGCGCGACCGCAATCGCGCCAATCGATCCCACCGGCTCCGCATCAAAGATCGGATTCCACGTCCGCCCCGCATCGTTCGTCTTCCAAACTCCTCCATTCACCGACCCGAAGTAGTAGACGTCCGCCTGCCCGCGCACTCCCGTCACCGCCAGCGACCGTCCCGCTCGGAACGGACCGATCATCCGCCAATGCACTCCGCCGAAAAATTTTTGATCGAATCGCGGCGCCGCATCGGACACAACACGCGGCAGTGCCGAACCCCTCGCATGCACGCACACCACCGCAACCGCCGCAAGCAGGAATGGCAGTAAACGCCGCAGGTTTTTCAATTCAGGTCTCCTGATGGAAAAAAGTATTGGATTGAACTGTGGAGTATACCAGCAGCGCGCCCGCCACGCCGTAGCTTAGTCGCCGTACGCCGCGTTCGGCGTGGCGGCGGGAGCAATCACCGATCGCCGCAGGGGTTTGGTGCTCCAATATAATACGACTCCGCCCGCGATGATGATCCCGCCAAACACCAGCCCGTTCATCCCCAGGATGGTTTCGCTTCCGCTCTGCACCATCGCCAGGCTCATCAGCAGCAGCGGAAATATCCCGCAAGTAATCGCTCCGGCCAATCCTCCGGGAACCTTGAACGCGCGCTTCAATTCCGGCTCGCGAATTCGCAGAACCACTAGCGTGACGAACTCCAGCATCAAGCTGGCGCCATACAACATGATGTCCAGCGTGACAAGTCTCTCGAATTGAAAGCCCAGGCACAGCGCCCAGCATGCCGCGCACGCCACAATCGCCACCCACGGCGTATGCGTCTTTGCGCTCGTTTTCGAGAACACCTTCGGCAACATTCCGTCCCGCGCCATCGCCAGCGGCAGCCTCGAGTAGCTCATCACCAGCGCGTTGAACATCCCGAACGCGCTCATCATCCCGCCGAGCACGATCAAGAACCGCAACCACTCGAATCCCCCTATTTTCCCGCCAATCAGCCCCGCAACCGTGGCCCATGCACCCTCTGCTTCAAACGCCGAAGACGGAATCCCCATCAAGTACACCGCCAGGAACGGCAGTACATACGTGAGAGTAACCAGCACGACCGCTGCGATCATCGCTCTCGGATACGTCCTCTGCGGCCTCTCCACCTCTTGCGCGACCGTCGACGCGTTGTCCCATCCCATGTAGTTCCACATCGCCACAAGTACTCCGCCCACCAGGCCCAGGCCCGTCGCTTCCGCCCCTCCATGGCCGCTCGCGAAGGCTCCGACTTTGAATGGGGCCATCACCACGATTACCGCAAACGGTGCCGAGAGCAGAAAGAACAGCCACAGCGAAGTAATTCCCACTACGCGAATCCCGGCGATATTCAGAATCGCGCAGGTGACCACCACAAAAAGTCCCGCCAGCACTCCATGGCCCGACGACCCGAACCACGGCGACATCTGCCTCAAATAAATCACAAACAGCGTCGGATAAATCGCCATATCAAAAATGCTCGCCGCCAGCGATAGCCACGCCTCTTGAAATCCCCAGAAATTCCCCATCCCTCGCCGCACCCATGCGTAGTACCCGCCCTCCGTCGGCAGCGCGCTTGAAAGCTCGCCAATCATGAACGCCGTCGGCAAGCACCACAGCACCGGCAAAAACAGCAAAATCAAAATCCCGTGCCCGTATCCAGCTCCGTGCACAATCTCTTCCGTCCCGTACGTCCCGCCAGACACCATGAAAAACGTCGCCGCCACAAGCGGCCAGAGCGTCAGCTTTGCGACCCTTTTTTTCGCTGTTGAAATTGCGGGGGAGGGAATTGGGGCAGGCAGGGATAAAGAACTCAATTTTTACTCTCGTCCTCCTAAGCGATGCTCACTCGCGCGCTGGGTGAAGTGAGTTCGCATTCGCAGGATACAAGGTTCGTCGCCCCATGCAACAAAAAAATGCGGCCTTCTGAATATTTTTTCATCCCCGCTCGCCTCGATCCGTCTGCGTAGAGTCATCCTTCCAAGCATGACCACTGTTCTCCTGTGCTAAACTCCCGCGTTTGATTTCGCACCCATTCCCGCTTCAGGAGTCATCGTCATGAAGTCTTTCTCATCGGTCCTTTCCTTCCGCCTCTGTGTACTCTGTGCCTCTGCATTTAGCTTGTGCCTTTCTGCTTCAGCGCAATCGCCCACCTCCCGCCCCATCACCATCGACGACTACTTCCGCATCCAAGCCGTCCACGATCCCCAGCTCAGCCTTGACGCCAAATGGGTCGCCTACGCCGTCGACACCGCCACCCTCAAGACAGACAAAAACGAAACCCGCATCTGGATGGTCCCCACCTCCGGCGGCGATTCCATTCCTCTGACCGCCGATGGCGTCACCTCCACTCACCCTCGCTGGTCCCCCGACGGCAAATTCCTCGCCTTCCTCTCCGCACGCCACGATGGCAAGACCCAAGTCTGGCTCCTCAATCGTCTCGGCGGCGACGCCGAGCAACTCACTCACACCATTCAAGATGTCGATGATTTCGCTTGGTCTCCCGATTCCCGCCGCCTAGTTCTCATCTTGAAGGATCCCACCTCCGACGAACTCCACGCCCCCAAAGACAAATCCTCGTCCGCCGCCAACTCTTCCGCCGCCGACGACTCTCAAGACCACGACAAAGAAAAAAAATCCACAAAGCCCTGGGTCATCGACCGCCTCCAATTCAATCTCGACACGGTCGGTTACCTCGACCGCCGCCGCACTCACCTCTACATTTTCGATCTCGACAAAAAATCCCTAACCCAAATCACGTCTGGCGATTACGACGACTCCGAACCCGCCTGGTCCCCCGACAGTCGTCTCCTCGCCTTCACCAGCAATCGCTCCACCCCCGATCCCGACGCAACCTACAACTCCGACATCTGGACCGTCGACGCCTCGAACACCGACAAAGGCGCCCACTTAACCCAAGTCACCACTAATCCCGGCGCCGACACCTCTCCCACTTGGTCCCCCGACGGCAAATCCATCGCCTACGTCACCAATCTCGATCCGAAACTCTTCGACTACGCCACCAAACATCTTGCCACCTCCCCCGCCGCTGGTGGCTCCGCCAAAGTCCTTACTCTCTCCCTCGACCGCAACGTCACAGAACCACATTTTTCCTCGGATGGCCAATTCATCTACTTCATCGTGGACGACGACGGCACGCAAAATCTCGCACGAATCCGCTTTGGCGACGGTCAAATGGGCCCTCGCCCAGTCTCCGGATCCGTTTTTGTTAGTTCCTACTCGGTTGGGAGCGGCGCCGCCGGGGATGCCGCTGTGAGCACCACAGCGGTCCAAATGGCCACGATCGACCGCCCCGACGAAATCTACGCACTTGTCGGTGACAAACTCACCCAACTCACTCACGTCAACGACGCTCTTTTCTCCCAACTCAAGCTCTCCCACGGCGAATACGTCCACTTCAAATCCAAAGACGGCACCCAAATCGCCGGCTACCTCTACAAGCCCCTCGATTACGTTCCCGGCCAAAAATACCCCACTCTCCTCATCCCTCACGGCGGTCCGCAATGGGCCTACTACGCCGAATTCTCCCATCTCGCCCAGCTCTACGCCGCCAATGGCTACGCCGTCCTCTTTCCCAACCCGCGCGGTTCCACCGGCTACGGCCAGGATTTCTGTAAAGCCATCTTTGCCGATTGGGGCAATAAGGACTTCCAGGACGACATGGCCATGGTCGACTACGCCATCCAGCAGGGCATCGCCGACCCCGACAAACTTGGCGTGGGCGGCTGGTCCTACGGCGGCATCTCCACCGATTTCATCATCACCCAAACCACTCGTTTCAGAGCCGCCATCTCCGGGGCTGGCGCCGCCGAATTCTCCAGCCTCTACGGCCACGACCAATACCAGCGCGACTACGAAACCGAGCTAGGGCTCCCATGGGATAAGCCCGCCGTCTGGGAACACGTCTCGCCCTTCCACAACATCACCAAAGTCACCACTCCCACGCTCTTCATGGGCGGCAACATCGACGCCAACGTCCCCGTCCTCGGCGGAGAGCAAATGTACCAAGCCCTGAAACGCCTCGGCGTCCCCACCGAACTAGTCGTCTACCCCGACGAGTACCACGAGTTCACCCTCCCCTCCCACCTTCAAGACCGCCTCCAGCGCGACCTAGCCTGGTACGCCCATTTCGTCAAAGGCGACGCCACCCCCGCCACCCCAAAATCCGCCGATTAACTGTGCGGTAGCTTTTTGCTTCGCGGTGATTCGAAGGACTAAACGGAGGAGTACATGTCTCGTCGTGAATCTTCCTTGCCACTTACTCCGCTGGCTTGACCTTGTTCGCTTCGAACCACCTTCGGATGCGCTCCATCCCCTCATCCGTTTTTACTGAACTCGAAAAGACGCTCCAACTCCTGGGTATAAAACGCAATTGGGAATCTTCTGCCTCGTTCAGCTTTTCGCCTCCGCGCTTCCTGGCTCGCAAGTCCGCCGCCGCTTGAAATCCCTTTTCGAGCTCATTGACGATTTGTTTGGGACGATGTTCAAAAGCGGCCGATTGGAAAGTGTTCTCAAAGGGCTGTCCGTAGGAGATTATGTAGTGGTCAATTCCAGCCAGCTCCAGGAGAGTCTCCAGCTGCTCTTTTCCTTTTACAACTCCCATACTAAACAGTTGCGGACCAGACTGGTTTGCCGCCGCGAGAACTGCCACTTGTTTGAGTTCATTCAAGGAGATGAGGACGAGCCGAAGATTGTCGTTTGGAATCGTCATTTTTTCGCGATCTCGGTTATATCCTCAGCATTTTATCACTCTCGCAAAATAATGCTGGCAACTACGCACCGGGGGCGTGGCAGACATGCATCGCCGATTTCTAATGGTGTACCGCACCCTTTGGGTTTTGGTCTTGCAAATGGTGCGATTTTTCACTCTTCCGGCGTCTCGGACAGGGCGCTCTGGCGAGAAAAGGTTCGAATAATCAAGTTGTGTCATGCAGAGTCATCCCGGAGTTCGCCCGGCTCCGGCGGGTAGGATGACACCTTCAGCTGAGGTATAATCCGCTCATGGCGAACGTCAATCCACTCGCGGGCGTCGTTCCGCAAGTCGTCCATCCCGTAAACGACGGCGAAACCACCATCTCCGAATATGTCGAGAAAATCGAAGGCGAAGTCGCGCTTGACACTTACGCCAAGGCGCAGATCTCAGCGCCGGAAGTCGTGAAGCGCATCACGGAATTGGAGAACTCCCTGCAGCGTTTGGCCAGCGCCGTCATGACTTCCATCGACGGCAATAAGTTTCCCGAATTGCGCGCCGCCGCCGAGGAAGCAAAACTGGTCCTCAAGAATCGCCTCGAGATCGACGAAAGCAAACATCGCTTCCACACCGAATTGGGAAGAATAAGGGAGTAGCGCAACGTGTAGGGTCTTCTGTGTAGGGTCCTCCCTCCCAGGAGGACCTTCTTTTCGCCGCTCTCCGCCCTTTTTCCCCATATGATAGCATGATATCATATTGCTATGGCTCAACTCATTGTTCGCAAGCTCGAAAACGAAGTGAAGGAAAAGCTGCGGCGGCAAGCGAAGCGGCGTGGCCGAAGCGTCGAGGAAGAGGTGCGCGAAATCCTGCGCGACGCCACCAAGCACGAAGGCAAAACCCAAAGGTTGCTGGGAACGGAAATTGCCCGGCTCTTCTATCGCGAAGGGCTTAAGCAGAGCGAAGAAATCCGCGAGCTGCGAGACATCGAGATCCAATCAGCGGGCCTTGAAAAATGATTGTTCTCGATACAAACGTCATCTCCGCTTTAATGCGGAAGGAACCGGAAATACCTGTCGTGAAGTGGCTGGACAGGCAGCCCGCGGCGTCCGTTTGGATCACGGCCATCACCGTAATGGAAATTCGTTTTGGCTTGCAGGCCATGCCGAAAGGCAGGCGCCAGCATGCATTGATCAGCTCATTCGACTTGATGCTCAAGAGCATGATCGAAGACCGCATCGCTTCCTTTGACGCCGAAGCCGGAATTCATGCGGCAGGCTTGATGGCTCAGCGAAAGCGCAAAAGCCGCCCCATCGAAGTGCGCGACACCATGATTGCCGGGATTGTGCTCGCCAACCGCGCGGCGCTCGCCACGCGCAACACCCAGCATTTTGAGGATTTGCCTCTAACCGTAGTCAATCCGTGGAAGATGTAGAGCCAGGTCGCGGCGCACATGCGCCCGCAAGCCCTCGCCGCCGATTTCACTTCTCCGCCACCTTCCACCTAACGGCCTCATCCAACGGAAAGCGGCGGCCCAAGCAGCTCCATGCCATACGCCCGGTACATCTCCGCTTCATTTGCATACTTCCCGCCGCTCATCTGCTTCGCGTTATCCCGAAAGAACGCCTCCATCTTGTTGGCAGGCGCAAAGGCAATCAGCAGTTTGCCCGGCGTGTCCCCAACGAACGCCCACACATGCGGCACCTTGCGGGGACCAAGTATCGAATCCCCAGGTCCAAGATGGAAGCGCTCCGTCCCGGCCTCGAGGATGTAATCCCCTTCGATCACGTAGAACCACTCATCTTCGTTGTGGTGCAAATGCCTCGGCGGCCCGCCCTTCTTTTCATGATTGTGGTGCTCGAAAAGAAAAAGCGCTCCGCCGCTGTCCTTTGTCGTCACCTTGAAATCCGTGGTGCTGACTCCGATGCTGTGATGCACGCCCTCCCGGTCCTCGCCATGAAGCACAAGCGCGGCCTTCTCCGCCGCTGCATCTGCCGCCAGTGTCTCAATTCGCGCCGCCGCATCTAGCCCCGCCCCTTTTGTTCCAGTCTCGCCCGGTTCCGGCACAATGATCTTTGATGACGCCGCCGATTTGCCCGTACGCCCCAGCACCGCCAACGGAAACGCCGCCAACGCCGCCCCAACAAACGCTCGCCGGTCAAGGTCTCGCATTCTTAGAATCTCCTATCTCACTTACGTGGACACGACTCACAGAGCTGTCATCGCGCTGAAGTATACAACTTCGTGCTACATACGGCGGGTTGGAGTGTGGGAGTTTGACTTTCTCGGACTTTCCGCACTCAAGTCAGGACATCCGCCAGAGAGAGGCTCTTTTCGTCGCCAACTTCGCGAATGAGCCTGTCGCATTACTTCGCTGCAATGAGCGTGCTCTGGCTGGCCACGCAAAGCCAGACGCTGTTCCGTTTGATCCACGTGTCCGTGAAGCGCGAGCGGACCACATAAGGCTTTCCTTTATTCGTACCGGTCTCGCGATAAATTCCGGTGGCCACTGCAACGTCGCCGTACACCTGCACACTCAACCCCTCATCGTAAATATGATCGGCCTTTTGCTGTGGGGCGACGATCCACTTCATGTACTCCGATTTGTTCATGAAAGAGCCATCGTAATCGGTATAGACGAGGCTGTCTGCCAGCAGCGATGACGCTGCTTTCACTTCCTGCTTGGCCTCCGCTTGATTCCACGCGCGCTCCAGTTGCTTGATTAGAATTTCGTCCCCGTTGCTGGATTTATCTTGCGGAAATGGTGCGCTTGAAAAGAAGAGTACAAGAAAAGTTGCGAGCGCGAATCGTTTCATGGCATATGCCTTTTCACCGAAGGGAAGTTGACGAATGATAGCAAGAACGTGCCACTTACGAACAGCTAGATTCGCCCCTTGTTGACGGGCAGACGCCCGGTCTGCGGTTGGGAGTTGAGTTGTTGCTTGTGACCTTAGCGTCGCCGTTCGCATCCCCCTGATAGCCGTTCAACCCCCATTTTTGACCATTCACTGTAAATACCTTTACTCTCTAGCTAATCTAGTGGTACTATTCCCCATGTTGTCCGCGCCGCGACCCTCTTCAAAGGCCGGGTGCCGCATCCCTGCGGTGTTCAGGGTGCGGGTTTTGACCTTTCCTTTATGATTCAAAAACGAACCGACACTCCGCAACCCGCTGTCCCATAACGACTTATATTTATTACTTGACAATAGACAGAAATGTGCTATCATTGGTTTTGTTTCGTTGCGGAGAAGAGAGCAGCCACCTCCTTGCCTCCGCTACCCGCCCTCCCTCCATACCAGAGTTCGCTTCGCGCGAGCGGCTCTTTTCCTATGCGCAGCGATAGGACATCCCAAGCGGCTCCAGACCGAAGGTTCCGACCTTATCGGAAAGGATCTGCTCTTCTCCCCATCGGCCCCCGCGCCAACTCAGCTCGCCCACTGAACTCAGCACGCCGCGCACAACTCGACACGCCGGAATCGCCGCAACCCCTTTCCCTTCATGCGCTTGCGCACAGTTTCCGTCACACATGGGGGTGGGGGTCCGTGCTCACCACTAACCACTCACCACTAGCCACTATTCTTTTGTTTTCATACTCTTACGCACTCTTTGGAAAAACAGCCGGGGTCGGCGTATCCCATTCAAACATGAAACGCGCTTGGTCTCTCTCCCGTCACACCCCATGCACGCGCTACCCTGTGACGGCTCCAAACAGAACCACCATCACGAAGCGCAATATGGAGGAGAAGAGTGCGTAAGCATGCGAGTGTGGCGATAGTTTTTGCTTTGCTCCTGGCGGTCATTCCGCTTCGAGCGCAAGCCCCGGCCGTAAGCGAGGCCGACCTGGCGGCCATCCATCAAATCCGCGAAGAGGGTTTCGACGCGAAGACCTCAAAGATCATGGAGATCATCAGCTATCTCAGCGACGTCTACGGCCCGCGCCTCACCAATTCGCCTGATATCAAGGAAGCCGCTAACTGGACCACCGAGCAAATGAAGCAGTGGCAGCTCTCGAATGTCCATCTCGAGAAATGGGGCCCTTTCGGTCGCGGCTGGTCCAATGAACGCACTTCCGTCCAAGTCATTTCTCCGCGCCCATTTCCGCTCATCGCCTACGCCAAAGCTTGGACGCCCGGCACTAACGGCCCCGTGACTGCCGACGCTGTCTTTGCTCCTATCACCAAGGACGAAGACTTCGCCAAGTACAAGGGCCAGCTCAAGGGCAAGTTCGTTCTGACCGAGCCGATCCCCGAAAGCACCGAGCGATTTGATCCCCAAGCGCATCGCTATACCGATGCCGAACTGGCCGACTTGGCTACGCAACCGGTTCCCGGCGCGCGCAACGATCTGGAAGAACGCATCGCCCAATTCCGCGCCCGCCGCGATTTTCAGCTCAAAGTTCAGCAGTTCCTCGTCGATGAAGGTGTCGCCGTTTGGGTCGAACCCTCCCGCGGCGATGATGGCACCGTCTTCGTCCAGCAGGGCGGAGATCGAGATAAAGACAAGCCCCCCGCTCCGTGCCGTGTCGCCGTAGCCAACGAAAACTACGGCCGCATCGTGCGCGTCCTCGAAAAGAAAGTCCCCGTCACAATGTTCGCCGACATCCAGAACAAGTTCTACGATGACGATCTAAATTCCTTCAACATCGTCGGCGAAATTCCCGGCTCCGATAAATCCAAAGCCGAACAAATCGTCATGCTCGGCGGCCACTTCGATTCCTGGCAATCCGGCACCGGCGCCACAGACAACGGCGCAGGCTCCGCCGTTATGCTCGAAGCTATCCGCATCCTCAAAGCCAGCGGCCTGAAAATGCGCCGCACCGTCCGCATCGCTTTATGGACCGGCGAAGAAGAGGGCTTGCTCGGCTCGCGCGCCTACATCAAGCAGCACTTTGGCGATCCCAACGCAGAGGATCCCGCCACGCACCTAATCAAAATCACTCCCGAGCACGCCAAGCTCGACGCCTACTACAACATCGACAACGGCACCGGCAAAATCCGCGGCGTCTATCTCCAGGGCAATGACATGGTCGCTCCGATCTTCAATGCTTGGATGGTCCCTTTCCACGACCTCGGCATGACCACCCTGTCCATTCGCAACACCGGCGGCACCGACCACCTTTCCTTCGACGCTGTCGGCCTTCCCGGTTTCCAATTCATCCAGGATCCGCTCGACTACGAGACCCGCACGCACCACTCGAATCAGGACGTCTACGAACGCATCCAGGAACCGGACATGAAGCAAATGGCGGTCATCGTCGCGAGCTTCGTCTACCTAACCGCAAATCGCGACGAAATGATGCCGCGTAAACCTCTGCCTAAGCCCGTGCCCGTGCGCAATTTCTGATCATGAGTCGCTGTGCCAATCCGTACGGAGCTTTTCTCGAGCTAGTTGTAGGGGCACGATACATCGTGCCCCTCTTCTGTTTTAACTCTGCCACGGAGCTTGACTTACATTGCGGTTCAATTCGTTCAAGCTCTTCTCTTAACCTCAACAAGACGCAGACTTTAATCCGGCCCTCATTCGTGCCGGCCGCACCTGCCAACACCAAAGTTTCGTACCGCACGGAACCTTTGGGGGTTTCATTCGTCATATCCCTGCGAGGGGGCTCGGATGACCAATCTCTTGCGCGACCTTCGCCATGCCTTTCGCCTGCTTCGCCTCAGCCCAGGCTTCACCATCGTGGCCGTTCTCACGCTCGCGCTCGGCATCGGCGCCAACACCGCCATCTTCCAACTCATTGATTCCATTCGCCTCCGCACCATCCCCGTCCAGAATCCGCAGGAGCTAGGCACGATTCGCATCTCCAACTTTCATTGGGGATCGGGAAGTTTTTCGAGCCAGTATTCGCAACTGACGTTTCCGATCTGGCAGCAGATTCAAAAACGCCGGGAAGGTTTCGCGCAGATCGCGGTATGGTCGGACGATCGCTTCAATCTCGCGACGGGTGGCGAAGTCCGCTTTGCGAAAGGAATTCGGGTCAGCGGCGATTTCTTCAGTGTTTTGGGGATTCGGCCGATTCTTGGCCGGCTTCTCGGGCCCGAGGACGACCAACCCGGCTGCGCCCTCGGCGGCGCAAACATCAGTTATGCCTTTTGGCAGAGGAATTTTGGAGGCGACCCGGCGATCGTCGGGAAACGGATTCCGCTCAACGGAAATTCGTTCGAGATCGTTGGCGTGACGCCTCCCAACTTTAACGGCATTTCCGTTGGCGATACGTATGACGTGGCCGTGCCAATTTGCGTTGAGCCAATATTGAACCCGCGCAACAACCGGCTGACCATGCGCCACGGCTGGTGGCTCGCGTCGATCGGCCGCCTGAAGCCGGGCTGGACCATCGAGCGCGCCAACGCACAGATTGCCGCAGTTACGCCGCAGATCCTGCAAGAAACGATTCCAACGGTGTACGACGCAGACGGCATCAAGCACTATCTCGAGTACAAGTTCGGCGCGTTTTCGGCGAGCACGGGATTTTCCGAGTTACGTCACGATTCCGAAACGTCTCTCTGGCTTTTGCTCGGAATTTCCGGACTGGTTTTGCTTATCGCCTGCGCGAACCTGGCGAACTTGATGCTTGCGCGCGCCGGGGCCCGCGAACGCCAGATCACCATTCGCCGTGCGCTGGGAGCGACGCGCTGGCGCATGATTCGCGAGCTGCTATCCGAAAGTTTGCTGCTCGCGCTCGCCGGATCGATTTGCGGATTGTTTCTGGCGTTTGCCGTGAGCCGCGGGCTGGTCGCGTTTATCAGCACGCCGCAAAATCAGATTCTTCTCGATCTGGGGATGGACTGGCGGGTGCTCGCTTTCACCACGGCACTCGCGGTTCTCACAACCGTCTCGTTTGGATTGGCGCCGGCGATTCGAGCCACCCGGGCTGAGCCAGCAACTTTGCTTCAGTCAGGCAGCCGCGGTTCTTCCGGCGGACGCGAACGCTTTAGCCTCCGGCGCATTCTAGTCGTCTCGCAAGTCGCTCTTTCCGTCGTACTTCTGATGGGCGCGCTACTTTTTGTCAGAAGTTTGCGCAACCTGACGACGCTTAACGTCGGTTTTCAGCAGAGCGGAATCCTCATCGCCTCGATCGATTTCGAGCATTTGCAGCTCCCGGAGGAACGCTATACGGAATTCAAGCGCGAGCTTGTAGAGCATGTCCAGGCAATCCCCGGCGTACAATCGGCCGCTCACGCCATGCTTGTCCCCTTCGGGGGCAACAACTGGAACGACGATGTCATTAATGAAGGTTCCGAAAAGGACTCGGGGGTTGCCTGGCTCAATTATCTGGGCCCAGGCTATTTTCAGACCATCGGGACGCCGCTGCTCGCCGGCCGCGATTTCAACGATCAGGACACCGCTACATCGGTGAAGGTCGCTATCGTCAACGAAGCGTTCGTGAAAAAAATTCTGAAAGGCGGGGACCCGCTCGGCAAGAGATTCTGCATTCACGAAGCACCTGGAAAGCCGCGGCCGTTTTACCAGATCGTAGGAGTCGCAGCAAACAACAAGTTCCAGGACATGCACGAAGAATATTTGCCGTTCATGTATTTCCCTGCCACGCAACAGGAGAAGCCCAGCCCCGACGATCAAATCCTGATTCGGTCCACGCTTCCGCTCACGAGCCTCATCGGGTCGCTGAAGGAAACGATAGCCGGCGTGAATCCCGGCGTCGATCTCGATTTCAAGAACTTCAAGACGCGCATTCACGATTCGCTGTTGCCGGATGAACTGATGGCTACCCTTTCCGGATTTTTCGGTTTCCTGGCGGCGCTTCTGGCAGCCATCGGGCTGTACGGGGTCATTTCGTACATGGTGGTGCAGCGGACGAAGGAAATTGGCATCCGCATGGCCATTGGAGCGGAGCGCGGCGACGTGTTGAAGCTAATCTTGCAGGAAGCAGGCTCGCTAACGCTTATTGGATTAATCGTGGGCGCGGGGCTGGCACTGGCTTCGGCGCAAACGGCGAAGTCCTTGCTCTACGGATTGAAGCCGCGCGATCCACTCACGCTCGTCATCGCGGTGGTCGTGCTGTCAGCGGTGGCCGCGCTGGCCAGTTTCTGGCCCGCGTACCGCGCGTCGAAGTTGGATCCGCTGATTGCACTCCGATATGAATGACAACCGTCGCGGTTTAATTGAGCGCTTGAACCAACAATGGGTGGCGGGACTTACTAAATGGATTCGCCACCGTGACTCCACGCCATGAAAATCCCTCCTGCAGGTCTTCCGTGAGGAGAAGACGGCATCCACCTTCAGCCCCGGCAGCGAGGATGACGCTGTCCCAAAAATTTAGCCTGTGCGTAATGGCGAGTTCCATGGCGCCGACGAGCACCGCCTGGGAAGTTTCAACGAGAGGAAAAACATCGGACCAACCGAGAACCGCATTGCGGGCCGCGGGCGGTTTCCAGTTCGCCTTCCGCACTAGGACGTGAAACAACTCTCCGAGAGTTTGTACTGAAATCACGCCGACGCCCAAGGCTAGTTTCCTGACCAATGCGAGAGCTTCGCTTTTGCGTTGTGCGCCATTAACGCCTTCGGCGTACACCAGAATGTTTGTGTCGAGCGCGGCTCTCACTCGTGGTCCTCATACAACTCATCGCGCGTCCACCTTCTCCGCGCTTTGGCTCCTCTTGCGGCTGGCTGAGATTCCAATCGTTCCAGGAGCGCCGCGAGCGCGATGCTTGCCCCCCGCGCTTCAGGCCCCGCGGGCACGATTTTGGCCACAGGCTCGCCGTGGGAGGTCACCAGATAGCTCCGGCCTTTTTTTACCCCGCGCAGAAGCTCGGAAAATTTGCGGTTCGCATTCGCGGCCGAAACGCTTTTCTCCATGGTCCGCTCCAAAAGTAGTGATAATACGTACTATCGCACAAGACAAGGAGCAGCGCAAGCTGAAGAGGGACATGATGGACGCAGGGCGTTAGAAAATTCGGCTTAGCCTTGATTGCTTGCGTTGAAGTCCACTTCAATCGGCTCGACCAGCGGCATCAGCCAGCCCAACAATTTCTGATGAACCGGATGCGCGCCGTAGGCTTCACAAGCCGCCTTGTCCGCAAATTTCATCACTCCGCCCAGCTCGTAACCCTGCCCTCGCGGCGAATCATTCATGCCCACCCAGGACTCCTGCACCTGAGGAATCTCGCTTCGCAGCTTTTGAATCTCCGCAACGACGCGCTTCTTCTGCTCCTTCGTCACGCCTGCCCTAAATCGAAATGCAAATATGTGGATGTACATGGTTCCTCTCACCCTCTCGCGAGAAAAACGAACGGAATATCGTGCGCACCCCGGCCGTGAGTCACCGGCCTGCGTAGGCAGGCTGTACGACAAAATAGGCCTTGCGAATCACGACAAATTGTAACTGTTGCCTGGAAAATATATAAGAACCGCGAAATGGGACGAGGAAGAGTTCTACCGATTCCACCCGATTTCCGTTTCTGCTTCAGAGATCGAGCGCCATCCTTAACGCCTGATTAAACTCCGCCAATTTCGATGCAGAAAGAGATCCCACATACTGCCTCAGATCCGCTTTTCGCAAGCTCACAAGGTTGTCGCACATGATCCAACTTGGATGTTTCATCCCTTCGTCCAGGCCAACTGCTATTTGCGTTGATAATCCTTGCCCGCTGCTGAAAACTGGCGCGCAGACGACCGTTGAAAATCGGGAATCAATCAGCGCTTGACGGCTCGTTATCACAAACGTCCGGTACTCCTTCGGATCGCCTCCGGGTTTGTGAACACGATAGAGTTCGCCTCGAGTCACGTTCGCTCCAGCACTGCCTTCAGTCTTCCTGAGCCGGAAACTCCGATGCCTGGTAGTCCATGACGTCCGAGGCCTCTTGATTCAGCTGGTCCGCGGCGCGATTGATTCGTGCCAAATCGCGCGCGTGCAAAGCAGCTTTAGTGCGCTCGCGCAGATATCTCCGCAGCACGCGTTCAATGAACGCCGAGCGGGACTGCTTCGACCCAGCGAGCCGATCGATCTGCGTCAAGACGTCCTCTGACAGTGTTACAGAGGTCTTGGTCTTCATACCACCATAATACCACCTTTGATTTCCATTGTCGACGACAACGAGCGCTCTCTCTTTTCACTGCAGCTCCTTCAGACTCCGCATTTACGAAAAGCACCCCGGAAAGCGGCTCGGATTCTGTATTCGCGGAAGTATCAGTGGTGTTCCTTTTTTTTTGCACTTCCTCGGGTGAGTCCTCTGGTACACTTCGCCCGGTTTATACCTCATTCCAGTTCCGAGGAGTTTTTGGCATGACAATTATGCGCCGGTTCGTTTTTGTTTTGTTGTTGGTCGGCGTCGCGGTTTTGGCTCGCGTCGCGGTGGCGACCCCGCCGCAATCGCGGCCCACCACTGCGCTTCGCGACATCACGATCGACGACTATTTTCACATTCGCGACGTGGGGCAGCCTGAACTAAGCCCTGACGGGCAGTGGGTTGCGTACACGGTGCGGACCAAGATGCTCAAGGAAGACAAGAATGAAACGCGCATCTGGATGGTTTCGACGCGCGGTGGCGATGCGCTGCCGATGACCGCGGAGGGTGTCTCTTCCGGACATCCGCGCTGGAGCCCGGATGGAAAATACCTTGCGTTTACTTCTTCGCGGGATGGGGGCAAAACCCAAGTGTGGCTGCTGAACCGGCTCGGCGGCGAAGCGGTTCGGCTCACTGACATTCCTCAAGGTGTTGGGGATTTTGAATGGTCGCCGGATGGTTCCCGGCTGGTCTTGGTCGTTCAGGATCCCAAGCCGGGTGACGCGGACAAGGAAAAGGACAAGGAAAAATCGGAGGGCAAGCCGAAAGCGCAGCCGCCTTGGGTGATTGACCGGCTGCAATTCAAGCGGGACACCATCGGATATCTGGACAATCGGCGGCACCATTTGTATGTCTTCGATGTGGAGAAGAAAGCGGCTACCCAAATAACGTCCGGCGATTTCGACGACGCGCAACCTGCGTGGTCTCCCGACGGTAAGCTGGTCGCGTTCACCAGCAATCGCAGCCAACCCGATCCTGACGCGACGCGTGACACGAATATTTGGGTGGTTGCAGCAGATAATACCGATAAAGGGGCGCATCTCACCCAGATCACCACCAACCCCGCACCTGACGATCAACCTGCATGGTCTCCCGATGGAAAGTGGATCACGTATGTGACCGAACTGGATCCGCATCTCTTCTATTACTCGACGCAGCATCTGGCCGTTATTCCAGCTTCGGGAGGGGAGGCAAAAGTTCTCACCCTCTCGTTCGATCGCAGCGTGCGCCAACCTCGTTTTTCCAGTGATGGCAACTCGATCTACTTTATTGCGGACGATGATGGCACGCAAAATCTTTGCCGCATCGCCGTCGGCGGCGGGGAGGTTACGCGCGTGATTGGCGGCAGACTCGCTGTAGGGGCGTTTTCGCTTGGAAAAGAGGACGCGATCGCCGCGGAGATCAGCACGAGTGACCGTCCGCCGGAGATTTTTGGTCAGCACGGCAGCGATCTCACACGATTGACCCAAACAAACGATGCGCTGATTTCGCAATTACGCCTGGCCAAAGTGGAATACGTTCACTTCAAGAGCAAAGATGGGACTTCGGTGGCCGGCTACCTTTATAAGCCTGTGAATTTCGACGCCGCCAAGAAATACCCTGCACTGCTTCGTCCTCACGGCGGACCGGTAAGCCAATACACCGCTTCCTTCGACCATCTCGCACAGCTATTCGCCGCTAACGGCTATGCAGTGCTGCTGCCGAATCCGCGCGGATCTTCGGGTTATGGACAAAAATTCTGCGACGCCATTTATGCGGATTGGGGCAATAAGGACTACCAAGACGATGTAGCCATGGTGGATTACGCGCTCGAGCAAGGAATAGCGGACCCCGACAAACTCGGCGTTGGAGGATGGTCGTACGGCGGGATATCCACCGACTTCATCATCGCGCAGACTACGCGGTTCAAGGCCGCCATTTCCGGAGCGGGCGTCGCGCTACTGACGAGTTTCTACGGACATGACCACTACCAGCGCGAGTATGAAATCGAACTCGGAAACCCCTGGGACCACCAAGCCCTGTGGGACAAAATCTCGCCGTTCTACCGGGTGAAAAACATCACGACGCCGACGCTTTTCATGGGCGGCGATCTCGATGCGAATGTGCCGGTTCTCGGAGGGGAGCAGATGTACGAGGCGCTGAAGACGCTTGGACGCACCACCGAACTCGTTGTCTACCCTGGGGAATACCACGGATTTACAGTGCCGTCGCATATCAAGGATCGACTGGAGCGATATCTCGCCTGGTATGCGCACTACGTGAAGGGTGACGCAACGCCGGCGACCCCTGCCGCGCCCGCGCCGGCCGCCGTCAAAGCTGGAGGAGAATAATGCATATCTCGCGAAGTGTTCTTACTTTTTTGCCGCTCGTGGCGCTCAGTGGTTTTTCGCTCCACGCGCAAGCCCGGTTCACTGTTGGGACGGCATCTGCCGCGCCGGGGCAAAAGGCGGATGGGTCTATAGATGTGCCCGCGGGTGTTGATGCGGGGACAAATATCCCGGTCGTGGTGGTGAATGGGGCGAAGCCTGGGCCAGTGCTGGCGCTTGTTACGGGGGCGCATGGCACGGAATACGTTTCGATCATTGCGGTCGAGAAACTAATTGGCGAGCTTGATCCAGCGCAGATTTCCGGGACGGTGATTTTGCTTCCGCTGGTGAACATTGCTTCGTTCGAGCAAAAAGTGCCGCATGTGAATCCGGTCGACAACAAAAGCATGAACCGCTACTACCCCGGGAAAATGGATGGCACACAAACAGACCGGGTGTTGTACATGATTACGAAGGACGTGGTGGACCACTGCGATTATTTGATCGACTACCACGGCGGCGATCTGGATGAGAATTTGCGGCCGTACGCCTATTGGGGAGCGGTCGGAAAAGAAGAACAGGACCGCGTCTCGAAACAGATGGTCCTCGCGTTCGGGCTCGATCACATTATTATTTGGAATGATCGTCCGACGGATCCGGCGGCGTCGCGCTATTTGGATAACACGGCTTCGTTGCGGGGGAAGCCGTCGATTGTGGTCGAAGCTGGACATGCTGGAACGGTCGAGACGGACGACGTGGCGTTGCTCGTGAACGGGACGCTCAGCACGATGCGGGCTTTGAAGATGATTCCCGGGGAGGCGCACTATATTGAGAATCCCGTGTGGCTTGCGAAAGTTGTGGACGTGATTTCAGAGGGGCCGGGGATTTGGTATCCACTGGTGCAGCGCGGGACTTACGTTCAGGAAGGGATGAAGATTGGGTACGTTACGGATTATTTTGGGAAAGTGATTCTTGATGCGCGTGCTCCGGCGGCGGGGGTGGTGTTGCACATCAATGCCGTGCCTTCTTTGAAAAAAGGGGACAACATCGCGGATATCGGAGTTGTGGCCGCAAAGGCGCCGTGAAAAGTGGAGAGACAAAGGTCATGGACTATTTGCTGAAAACGGAACCATCGGAATATTCGTTTGCTGATTTGCAGAAGGATGGCGTCACGGTGTGGGATGGAGTGACGAACGCGACGGCGGTCAAGAATCTGCGAGAGATGGAGGCCGGCGCGAGACTGGTGATTTACGAGACGGGGGAACGCAAGAGCGCGGTGGGAACGGCGACGGTTGTTTCCGTCGATGCTTCCGATCCAAAAAAACCGGTGGTGAAGATCAAAGCTGGAAAAGCGATTGCGGAGCCGATTTCACTTGAACAGATCAAAGCGAATAAGTTATTCGCCAATTCGCCGTTGGTGCGCATTGGAAGGCTTTCGGTTGTTCCGCTTACGAAAGCGCAGTACAAAGTTTTAACGGGAAATTAATCTAGCAGTGCGCGCGACGCCTGGACATTCGGCGACGCACATGATTTATTTCTGGCGATGAGAATCCTGATATCGGGAGCGGGGATCGCGGGGCCTACGTTTGCGTACTGGCTGCTTCAGTACGGATTTACGCCGACCATTGTCGAAGCGGCGCCCAGGCTGCGAACCGGTGGTTACATCATTGATTTTTGGGGAGCGGGATTTGAGATTGCCGAGCGGATGGGAGTGTTGGCGGAGATCCGGGAAAAAGGATATGCGGTCCGCGAGGTTAGAGTTGTAGACGCTAACGGGAAGCGCGTTGCGGGTTTTTCTGCCGATGCATTTGATCGCATGACACGCGGACGCTTTACCAGCATTCCTCGCGGAGAATTGGCGGCGGCCATTTTTGGCAAGCTCGAGGGCAAAGTCGAAACAATATTTGGCGACAGTGTGAAGAATATCGAGCAGACGGAGAAAAGCGTTCAGGTTACGTTCGAACGTGGGGGAGTGCAGGAGTTTGATCTGGTTGTGGGAGCGGATGGACTTCACTCGCGGGTGCGCGAGCTAGTCTTTGGCGAGGAGAGCAATTTTGAGAAGGATTTGGGATACAGGGCGGCGGCATTCGCTGTGGATGGCTACCGGCCGAGAGACGAATTGGTTTATGTAATGTATACGGAAATTGGGCAGCAGATGGCGCGATTTGCGATGCGCGGCGACCGCACGATGTTCTTTTTTTCGTTTGCGGATAGCGAGCAGACGGCGGCCGACGACGTTCAGGCGCAAAAGGCATTGCTGCGGAAACGCTTCGGGAGTAGCGGCTGGGAATGCCCGCAAATTCTGGAGGCGATGGAGTCTTGCAAAGATTTCTATTTTGACCGGGTGAGCCAGATACGAATGGAGGCGGCGTCAGGATTGTGGTCGCGGGGGCGAGTGACCTTGATTGGCGATGCGGCGTCTTGCGTGTCGCTGCTCGCGGGGCAAGGTTCTGCTTTGGCCATGATCGCGGCGTACATCCTTGCGGGTGAGCTGTACCGGGCTAACGGCGACCACGCAGTGGCTTTTAAGAAGTACGAAGAATTATTTGGGCCGTTCGTGCTGCGCAAACAAAAGGCGGCACTGCGTTTTGCCAGTTCGTTTGCACCGAAATCGAAGTTCTCATTGTTTCTGCGCAACAAGATATTTCAACTCATGGCGATTCGGTGGATTGCGGATTTGGCTGTTGGCCGCGATCTGGCCGACCGGATTGCGCTTCCCGATTATCAGTCAGGCGCTAGCTTGGCCCTCTGATGTTGAGAAAATGTGAAGAAAGCGTTTAGCCCACGCAGGATTGGCGTGGGCAAGGCGCGTATGATGCGGGCGCAAAGCGAGGAGGTGATCCGTATGAAACGATTCATTCTTGTCGTGAGTGTGATTTTGTCTGTTGCGGCTGGGACTCTTTTGGCACAGGAGCCGCAGGAAATTCGGTATCACTCGGTGCCTAATTTTCTCAAATTACCTCCGGACATTTATTTAGGGGAAGCGGCAGGCGTGGCTGTCAATTCCAAGGGGCACGTTTTCGTTTTCTCGCGCGGCAATTCAACGGGACCAGCGTATGGAGCGGGCGCGGCGCAATTGTTGGAGTTCGACGCGGACGGAAAATTTGTGCGCGAGATTGGGCACAATTTGTATGCCTGGTCGTTCGCTCACGCGGTGCGCGTGGACAAGCAGGACAACATCTGGGTGGCCGACAAGGGTTCGGACATGGTCATCAAATTTAATCCCGAGGGCCGCGTCGTGATGGTCTTCGGGCGCAAGCAGGAGGCGTCTGACGAAGGCACTGGCCCGCTGAAGCATCCGAAGCCGCCTCTACCGCCCGTAGATGGGATGTTCCGGCAAGTGACGGACATGGCTTGGGATGCGGCAGGGAACACATTCATCAGCGACGGGTACATCAACTCGCGCGTGGCGAAATACGATAAAGACGGCAACTGGGTGAAATCGTGGGGCGAGCCGGGCGATCAGCCGGGGCAATTCCGCACGCCGCACAATATTGGCGTGGACGCCGAAGGAAATGTTTATGTGGCGGACCGCGGCAATAGCAGAATACAGGTGTTTGATGGAGACGGAAAATTTCTGAGGCAGATAACGATTGACGTGCCGGCTCCTGCGGACGCGAGGCCGGCCATCGGGGCCAGACCAACCGCGACAACAGGCACCATGGCGCCTGGGGCTCCGTGGACGATTTGCATCACGCCAGGCCCAAATCAAGTGCTTTACGCGTCCGACGCGTTTCCCGGACGAATCTACAAACTCAGCCTCGAGGGAAAAGTGCTGGGAATGTTTGGAAAGTCAGGCAAACAGCTTGGCGAATTCGGCTGGATACACGAAATCGCTTGCCCTTCCGAAAACGTATTGTACGTAGCCGAGCTTTTGAATTGGCGCGTGCAAAAGCTAATTCTAGAACCCAGCCATTGATGCGTGATTGCGCGAATGGATCAAGCACGTCAATGAGCCGGTAGTTTGCCTGCCTGACGCAGATGCAAATCGAAAAAGTCGTCGACGCGATGCCATGCGTCGAGCAGAACGTGCTCCCGCGTGAAGTAGTGAAATTCGCCTGGATACATCATGAAGGAGATTAGATCGCCTTTGTGTTTCTTGAGGGCCTCGTCTATGAGCCAGACGGACTCGAGGAAGGGAACGTTCACGTCGGCGGTGCCATGAAGGATGAGGAGCGGCCGTGCGAGGCGATCGATGTGCGAAATCGGCGAAGCGTTCGCATAAACTTGCGGATTTTGCTCGGGAGTACCTATGCGGCTTGCGGTCCAACCGCCGTGGTAGGGATCGGAATAATACATCGCGTAGTCGACGACGCCCGCGACATCCACGCCAGCGCGGAAAAGCGTGGGCTGATCGGTCATGGCGATCAATGTAAAAAAGCCGCCGTAGCTCAAGCCCCAAACGCCGATGCGGTCGGAGTCGACATAGGGAAGGGTCTTTAGATAGTTCGCGCCCATCCAGGCGTCTTTGGCATCCTTGCCGCCGACGTCCATGTAACCGCCGGTGCGCCAATCGCGGCCGTATCCGATGCTTCCGCGATAATCAGGAGCAAAAACAACGTAACCTTTCTGAAGAAAATATTGATGAATGCTGTAGTAGACGGCGTAGTTCCGCTGCACGTGCCAGCCATCATAGTTTTGATTCACGCCGTCACCGTGGATCCAGAGGATGGCGGGATGTTTTTTTGTCTTGTCCAGATTTTTGGGAACAAAGAGCCAGCCGGGAACCTGTTGTCCATCCGGTCCTGGAAAATGCACGAACTGCGGCGCGACGAATTGGGAGTGATCCATTTCCGGAGGCATGGAACTTGTGAGCCGGACCGGTGGAGCGCCCGGATTCGTGCCGATGGTAAATAGATCCGCGCTGTTGCGAGGATCGGTGTGTTGGTAGACGAGGCGGCCGTCGCCTTCGGACCAGTGCGGCTCGATATTTGTGCCGGGCTCGGAAGGAATATAGGTGACTTCGGCATGCGCGGGATCGTCGCCGATTTTTGCGATGCCGAGGACACGGTCGCCGGGATGATCTTCGAGATTGGCGTCGAAGGCGATGCGGGTGCTGTCGTGCGACCATGCGGGGCGCCACGCTTCGAATTTACCTTTAGTGATTTGAACGGCGTCGCCACCAGATGCGGGCATGACGTAAAGATGGTCCCAGCCGTCTTGATCGCTGAGGAAGGCAATCCACTTGCCATCCGGAGAGGGCCAAGGTTGTGCGCCAGCTTCACCCCAATCGGGGATGCTCCAGAATTTTTCTTCGTGGATTTCGTGGATGGTTTTTGTGGTACCGGTGGCAGCGTCGGCGAGATAGATGAAATAGTTTTTGAAATCGCTGGATTCGCCATCAAAGACAAGATAGGTGGCGTCAACCCAGGCGAGGCCGCCGTATTCAGCGGGCTTGGCGATGGGGACGGGACTTCCGCCTGCGAGCTTGAGAGCGTAGATTTGGCCCGGAACATATTCGGAAATGCGGTAGATGAGTTTTGCGCCGGAATAAGAGGGCGATTCGTCGTGATGAATAACTTTGGCGCCGCCGATATATGCAATGGATGAGCCATCGGGCGACCAGATAATTTCGTGAATACTTACGTCGTCGTGCGCGGTAGTCGATTCCGTTCCATCGGAAAGCCAGCGGATGATTAGATCGGCGCCGTGAGGGGCGTCTTCGGCCGCAGCGCGATTGCTGCGGACAAAAGCAACTCGCCTGCCGTCCGGTGAGGGAACAAAACCGCTTCCCGGATCGGGTTTGCTCCAGACTGGCTTGGGAGGCGCGCCGGAAATGGACGCTTCCCATAGATCACCATCGTGTGGAAAGTACACGAGATCGCTGTTCTCACCCCAGAAAGCGCCAGCCACTTGGCCTTGTGCAAAGGAAGTGATCGGCTTCGGTTCTCCGCTGCCATCGGCATTAGCGGTGTACAGATTGGCGACGCCGGCACGGTCCCAGACAAACGCGACGAGTTTGCCGTCGGGCGACCAGATGGGATCCGACGGATGCTTGATGTCGACCAATTGTTCGATGGTGAGCTTGTGCTTCTGGCTGGAGGATTGCGCCTGCGCCAGCGAAATTTTAGCTCCTGCCAAAGAGATGATTGCGATAGCGACCGCGTATGTACGAATGCGCATTGCGCCCCCTCCAAGAGCTCTGCCAAAAGACTTAAGTCCGCGAAACAAGAGCGGCGGGTGGGGCGAAGGTATCACCCAACCCGCCGAGCAGGGAAGAACGATTTAAATGTAAACGCGACCGCTCGGTTTAGAACGTAAAGCGGAGACCGAAGCGCGTCACGAACGGGTTTATGGCAAGTGATGGTCTCAGATAGCTGCCCCCATTAGGAGCGCCAATGGTGTATTGAGTCACTTCCGAAATCACGGTCTGAGAGTTTGTCAAATTGAAGAAGTCCACAGTCGGAGTGAGATGCCAGCGTTCATTAAACACGAACTCGCGCGAGAAGCGCAGGTTGAGTTGATTCACACTGGGCAGACGCTGGATGCCGGCGGGCTGAAGGATGACGTTCTCGCTGATTGGAATACCTTGTCCGTCCGGCACGCTGAAGGTTGCCGTTGGCTGAATGGGAAAACCGGTGTAGTGCTGGAAGTTGACGCTGGTGCCAAACTTCCAAGGCAGCTCGTAAGTGCTGTCCACCTTGAACACGTAAGTGGAGTCGAGGTTGAGGTAGTTATTGTTTCGGTTGATGTTGTTGTTGGGATCGGTGAAGTTGTCTCCGGTGGCTTCGTCCGAGAAGCCGCGGCCGAAGGTGCCCTTCTGGCGCTGAATGGTGAAGCCGCCGAGAACTTGCCATTTGTTGGAAAGGCGTTTGACGGCCGTAAACTCAACGGCGTTGTACGCGTTGTTGTCGAGCTGCGAGAAGTTGCTTACGAAGTTGCTGAACTTGCCATATTTGGTGGTGTCGGTGGGCTGAAAGCTGAACAGGGTCATGGGCTGGTTGCTAAGCGGATTGATGATCGGGTTGCCGTTCAGCGTGGTGATGGGAACGTAGTCCGACAGCGAAACCGCCGTGTTCTCTTCGCCAAACAGGTTTTTCTTGGTCCGGTAATAGTACGTCGCTGCGACGCGAAGGTCCCGCCACAGCTGCTTTTCGTACCCCGCGCTGATTTCTTCCGAATAGGGACGGCTCATGTTGCGGTTGATCGTCGCGCCGCCCGAGGAAGCTACAGGCGTAGCATTGGCAGGGAGCCATTCGCTGAGTTGCGGAATGTGGTCGTTGTTTGCATCACATTGAGTGCAACCTGGGGAGAAAGGTGCCCAAGGGAATGTCAGGCTAAGCAAGCCGTTTGGATTCGCCGTTTCGGCCAATCCCGTGCCCTGCATGATGTAGTAAATGCCGTAGCCGAAGCGGACAACGGAGTCGCCCTTGCCCGTGGGATCCCATGCCACGCCAATGCGCGGAGAGACGGTGTTCCAATCCACCAGGTTGCCCGATGCAGGGAAGGTGTGATCAGCTTGGAAGAGCTGAGGAAAGGTGATGTTCTGGTTCGTGGTTTGCGTTGGATAATAAGTGGTGAAGCGGTCGTAACGCATCCCCAGGTTCAGGGTGATGTGATGTTTGAGGTTCCAGGTGTCCTGCAGATAGAAGCTGGTATCGCGAAAATAGTTCTTTTGCGTAGTCGGTGTGTTATAGGCCACCACCTGGAGTGGCACCGTGAAGGGGACGGTCGGACTGTTGAACACCGCGTTGATCCCGCCATTTACGTTGTAGATGTAGGAGTTGTAGTTGTCGCCCCATTCAAATCCAAACTGGAAATTATGCGTCCCACCCCACTTGGCTTTGTAGTAGGAGCCGCTGGCAGACCACTTCAAGACCCACGCGGGGTTGATGAATTGGTAGGGCGCCGCGCCCGATTCCGTGGAAGTTCCCTGGTCCTGTAAATTGAGACCCGTCGAATTGGACTGGTAGCCCAGCGGGAACACGATCTTGTTCCAGCCGATGCGAAAGTCGAGCAGGAAGTTGTTGGTGATCTGGCTGGTCCACAATCCCTGAAGGATATAGGCTGGCTCAATCTGCCTCCAGCTCGCGTTTTCCGAGACAAACTGATACGCCGTGTCGCGACGGAAGAAACGATTCTGCTCGTTGTAGAGCCAAATAAAGCTGAACTTGTTCTTGGAGTTGATCTGCCAGTCGCTGCGCAGATCTGTGTTGGTCTGGTGATTCACGTCCACGACGGGATTGCCGGCTTGGTCGGTGACGGCAAGGATGCGCTGCCGCAGGTCGTAACGTCGATAGGAGCCAAAGAGCCACCACTTATCTTTGATGATGGCGCCGCCAAGGCTAGCCGACGCGTCGAGGGTCATGTCAAACGGGGAGCCAGTGTTCACCACGGCATTCGCAGGCTGCTTTACGTCGGCTTGAAAGGCAGCACTCAAATAGTAGGCTGCCGCTTGGCCGTGCAATTCGTTCGATCCGGACTTGGTCACCATATTCATGTAAATCCCGCCAATGGGCACTGATGCGGGGGCGTTGTCGGCTACGACTTGAAATTCATCGAAGGAATCATGGTTGGTATAGAACTGTGTATAGCCGCCGCTTGAGCCCGGCCAGTTCAGATCCAGACCGTTGTAACTGTAGACCTGCTCCGCCTGCGTGCTCCCGTGTACCTGCATTGCCGACTGCTGGTAGCTGTTGTTGCCTGCGACATCGAACGTGCTCGATGTCACCCCCGGCATCTGCGCCACGGTGGACCACGGGTCGCGGCCGCTTGGGATGTCTTGCAGTAAACTCTGATCGAAGGTTGTCGAGGTCTGGACGGACTGCAGATCCACGACTGGCTCGCTCTCCACCTGCACCGTTTGGGTGACTTCGCCAACTTGCAGCTTGGGGCTCACCGTGGCAGTGAATCCCGCGGTGATCACCACCCCAGTCTGGTTCTCGGTACGGAAGCCATTCGCCGTGATGGTGACTTCGTATGTGCCTGGCGCAAGCAGGTCGAAGAGATATACGCCGTCCGAGGAAGTGGTTGTGGTGCGCGGAACCATCAACGCTGTACTTTTGACGGTAACCGTCGCGTTAGGAACCGCGGCCCCGGATGGGTCGGCGACAACCCCCGTGATTTTGCCAGTAATCGCGATTTGTGCGGAGACAAGCCCTGAAAAAAGCCCTATGAAGAGAAGTAGGAACAGAATGCGTTTATTCATCGCCCCTCCTGGATGAAATCGTCCGTGCTTTTAACTAGAAGTTATCTCATAAACACATTCAAGCCGCTGAGCGGTTGAAACTTATGGCAAACGGCGTAAACCGAGAACATGGATCTAACCGACGCCCAATGGGCGGTTCTCGAACCGTTGTTTCGTCCCAAGCGACGAGCCGATGGGCGAGGGCGACCGTGGCAGGACACGCGTGCTGTGCTGAACGGAGTTTTTTGGGTCTTACGCACGGGTGCTCCTTGGCACGATCTGCCGTCTCGCTATCCTTCCTATCAGACCTGTCATCGACGCTTCCAACACTGGCAGCGCAGTGGGTTGCTGACGCGCTTGCTGCAAAAACTGGCCGAAGACTTACGAGATCGAGGGAAGCTCGATCTGAGCGAATCTTTCATCGACGCCAGTTTCAGCAGCGCGAAAAAAGGGGCTCTGGTGTCGGCCCTACAAAACGCGGCAAAGGCAGCAAAATCATGGCAATCGCGGACGGCCATGGTTTTCCTCTCGCCGTGTACGTGGCCAGCGCTTCGCCTCATGAAACAAGGCTCGTCGAACCCACTCTTGACCAGCGATTCCTTGCCGAAGCCCCCGAACGCATGATCGGCGACCGCGCTTACGACAGCGATCCCCTCGACCAGCGCATCCACGAACGATACGGCGTACAACTCATCGCGCCTCACAAATTCGTGCGCGTCGCAGCAGCGACGCAGGACGGCCGGATTCTGCGCCGCTACCGGCGTCGCTGGAAAGTCGAACGCCTGTTCGCCTGGCTCCATAACTTTCGTCGCACCGTCATTCGCTGGGAATATTACCCAGAAAATTTCCTCGGTATGGTTCAACTCGCATGCGCTGTGATCCTCCTGAGGCATTTATGAGATGAGTTCTAGCCTTCGGCCCCGACACGGAAAGAGACGAGCTTCCCCCTGGATGCACCTGGAAACGACCACTCAAAGGCCGGGAAATGAAAGGGGTTATACCCCCAGGATCGGGAGAGTGTCAAACACAGAATTCCGATTCACCGAATCACTCCGAGGCCCTTTTCGGGGTTAGACGTTTGCGGATTGAAAACATCTCATGGGGAGGGCGAAATCGTTGGGGATTGGCCCGTAGGCGTCGATCGAGCTGGCGGGGCGGTAAGCCGCTGGGGTCTTCTGAGTGGGTACGAAACGGTTGCCTGAGCGAGCCTACTTCAGAGTTTTCTGCAAAAACGCGGTCATGCGGGCCCAGGCATCGGCTGTCGCTTCGGGGCGGTAGCCCTCTTTGTTGTTGGGATTTTCGAAGGCGTGGCCGGCGCCCTCATAAATTTTCACGTCGACGGACTTGCCTGCGGCTTTCATCGCAGCGTCAAAGGCGTGTACGGAATCCGGCGTAATGCCGCGGTCGTCCGCGCCAAAATTCCCGAGAACTGGCGCTTGAATCTTTTCGATGCTGGAGGTTTCCGTCGGCAAGGAGCCGTAATTAACGATGCATGCCGCGAGCTTCGGTTCGCTCATCGCCAATTTGATGGACCAGCCGCCGCCCATGCACCATCCAACCGAGCCGATTTTGTTCGCTTCCACGTCGTGCCGGGCGGCGAGATAGTCGAACGCTGCCTCTAGATCGCGCATGCCGCGGTCGTCGGGAACGCCGCGCATCAATTCATGAGCTTCCTCGGGAGTTGTCGCCACTTTCCCGCGATAGAGATCGACGGCAAGCGCGACATACCCTTGCTCCGCGAGTTTCTTCGCTTCGTCTTTGATTTGATCGTTGAGGCCCCACCATTCGTGGATGACAACGATTCCGGGATGTTTTCCATGCCCCGCGGGAAGCGCAAGAAATCCGCTAACAGTTTCATTGCCGCTTTTGTAGCTGACTGTTTCCGCATTTGGGGGATCGGCGCGGAGCATAAGTGCGAAAGCCACCGAGGATAGTACTGCCAGTGCCGCCAGGATTTTGCGATTCATGAATAACCTCCGTGAAGCGGGTTTTATTTCGAGCCGCCGGCTTGCAGTTCCGTGAGTGCCGCCAGGACTTCCTCGCTGTGGACTTGCGGTTTCACATCGAGAAAAACCTTGCGCACAACGCCGTCGGGATCGATCAGGAAAGTATGGCGAGCAGAGAGTTTGGCAACGCCAAAATTCATCACCGAGTCATACAGAGTGGAGACTTCCGTCTTGGTATCCGCGAGCAGCTTGAAGTTTAGTCCTTCCTTGGTGCAAAACTTCTGATGAGAGTCTTCGTCCTGCACGCTGACGCCGACGATCGCGGCGTTCTTCTGATCGTATTGAGCGAGGTCACGCTGGAAGTTATGCGCTTCGACAGTGCAGCCGCTCGTAAAATCCTTGGGGTAGAAGTACAGCACGACCCACTTGCCTTTGAAATCATGCAGGCTGACGGGCTTGGACTCTTGTGAATTGAGCGTAAAGTCCGGAGCGTGCGTGCCAACGGCCGGCGCTTTGCCGTCCGCGCGCATTCCGCGAAGCCCCAAACCCAATCCGACCAGCAACAGCACTCCGATCACAATTCCCGCGATTTTCATGACGTATCCCTTCAAGATGATCCGCGACCTGGTTGTCGATTATTGCGAAGCGAACGATACCACGGTGAACGGCCGCATTCTATCCACACTTGACGATGCCCATGTTACCGTGCCGCGGAAACATAGGCTAGTGCGGGTGCGTGAACCTGCCAAAGCCCACGCGAAGCTGGAGCGTGTTGATGCCGGGATTGAAATTGCCAAGCCCGGCGTTGGAGATATGCATGAAGCGAAGCTCGACGTTCCAGTTGTACTTGCTTTGCAGAAAATGCAAGCCCAGGGCGCCGCTAGTCGTGAAGTTGATTCGCGAAGTGCTGCCGGGCGGCACATTGGTATTTGTAAAGAGCGTGCCGCCTCCGAGTTCGAAGTAAGGAACCACTTTGTGCGGTTTCGTAAAATTCCACTTCAATGCGAAAGGGTTCAAGCCGAAGCCGTAAGCGTTGCCGGTGCGCTGGACGACCATGAAAACCGGCACGACATCGACCGCGTACTCGAATTCACCGCGCAAGAAGCCCGGCCCGTGCGGTGCGGTCAAAATCCAGCCGTAACGCGCGCCCACATTCCAAACGTCGCTGCTGGCCGTGCTCCCGTTCAGTCCATGGCCGCCGCCGGTCCAGACTTGCAGGTCGTTCCCGCCCTCCTCGGGCCCCGCCTGGGCCCGCGATGCCGGGGTAAATAAGAATGCGGCAAAAAACAAACCAGCGAGCAGTCGCGTCACCGTGCTGTCTCCCTCCCGCCTTCGATTCGTCCCACAAAAAAATCGGTGCACGGAAGATACAGAAAAACTGCGGCAAACGCGACATACATTTACATCACTTCAGATAAGTTCGCACGATGTGAATGACGTCGTCGGCGGCTTCTTCGGAAGATTTGGAATTGCGCGGCATGTGATTGCGAATGTGGTCTTCCATCAGCTCGCCCATGAGGCTGTTGATGGCGCCGCGCGCGGCAGCCAGGCGCTGCAGGACCTCCGCGCATTGCTCGTCTTCGTTGAGTCCGCGAAGGACGCTTTCAAGCTGGCCGATGACTTTCTTGGTGCGAGCGACGAGGTCGAGTTTTTCGCGAGAAGTATGTGACATTTGGCTTGTGTACCCTAGTGGGGTATGGTATCAAAAGGAGCGGCCTTTGGCAACGGCTTGATGGACAGTGCGACGCGGGGTTTACGGGCTCAAGAGGCGCGTCCGCGGACCACATTCATCACCCGTTCATCGGCGAAGGTCTAGCCTGCGGCTAGCAGCGGCGAGCTACTCCCCAGGCGGAACAGGATTCGGATCACTCAATTGCAGCGATTGACCTTCCAATTTGTTGCGGTGCTTTGCGCGATGCTCGGGGCCTTCTCGATGGCAGCGACGGACCTGCGGGCGCAAGATTCACAGCCGCCTGCGGCGACGCCGGCGCAGGCCCCAACGCCTCCAGCGCAGGCGGACGATTCCGCAAGCGCGCCCGCCGATGCCGATCCCGAAACGATGACGCCGCATTTGAAGAACACGCGCTATTGGCTTTCCGGGCAGATGAACTTCATCTTTCAAACTCACCCTGACTTTCATGCCGACTACAGCGGGCCAAACAGCCTCAGCCCACATTATGAGAAGGCCACGTCCCGCGTCATGACGCTCTACACCGGCGTGAGGCTCAATAATTCCACGGAGATACTGGTCGACATCGAAGAAGCCGGCGGCGCGGCGCTCAGCACAGGCCTTGGCTTGGCCGGAAATACCGATTTGGACATCGTGCGCAATCCGCTGCTGAGCAAACTGCCGTATCTGGGACGCGGCATGATCCACAAAGTGTTTGCGTTGAGCAAGGATAAAATTGAAAACCAGCGCAGTTATCTATCGCTCTTCGACGAGCTCCCGCGACGCCGCCTGGAGATTCGATTCGGCAAGTTCAGCCTGCCGGATTTTTTTGACCAGAATTCGGTGGGATCAGACACGCACTTGCAATTCAACAACTGGACGGTGGACAACAACGGCGCGTGGGACTACGCCGCCGATACGCGTGGCTATACCGTGGGTCTGATGGCGGACTACGAAGACCGCATCTGGGGTTTTCGCTTCGCCGAAGCGCTCATGCCGAAAGTGGCGAACGGAATCGATCTGGTGTGGAAGCCGTGGCAGGCCCACGCGGAAAATTGGGAGTTCGAATTGCACCACGGCGTGGTGCCGAAGAAAGGCGGAGTAGTCCGCCTGTTGGCATATACCAACCACGCCAATATGGGAATCTACCGCGATGCCATTGCGCAATTTGAGCAAGGCTCGGTGTCGGTCCCAGAAATCACGAACCATCCTTGGCACATCACCGGCAAGTATGGTTTTGGCGTCAACCTGGAACAGAACCTCACGCAGAACATCACCGCGTTTGCCCGTTGGGGATGGGACGACGGAAAAACCGAATCATTTGCTTATACGGAGGTTGACTCGACCTTCGTAGAGGGCGTGGGCATTAATGGCGCGCAATGGCATCGCAAGCAAGACCGCGCGGGCGTAGCTTTCGTATCGAACGGGATCAAGAAAGATCACCAGGAGTATTTGGCAGATGGCGGACTTGGTTTCCTGCTTGGCGATGGCGGACTGAACTACGGCCGGGAAAAGATCGTCGAGTCGTATTACACGGCACATGTTTGGCGCGGAATTTATGTTGCACCAGGAGTGCAGCATATCAATGATCCCGGCTATAACCGTGACCGGGGGCCGGTGATTGTTCCCACGCTGAGAGTGCACGTGGAGTTTTGATCGGTGATAGTCCGCGGGCGACGGTGCTTCCAGCGCCGGGACATCTACATCATGCACCGCGAGGTTGAGCGTTTCGGCCTGGAAAAAAGGTCCGGGGGCCGTCCGACATTTCACTGAAGGGTCCGCGCTAGCCGGGGATGGGGTAACGATGAGTCTATGGTGAGCAGTGGGCGTCCGAGCGCATGAAGTTATTGCGCTCGCCGCGCATATCGTCGCCGCGTAGCTCGCGCAACGCAAGGGTCACGAATTCTCCGGTAACCTTCTTTCGCCAGCTCATGTCGAAATCCGTGTTGTCCAGTGGCTTGGCAATCCGCGCCGCGAGAACGGCGGCTTCCGCAATCGCATCTGCGTTCAGCGCGCGCCCTACGAGCGATTTGGCCGCGTCCACAGCAACCAGCGGACGGCACGCGGCCGAGCCAATCACGATGCGCGCTTCTTCGACAACGTCATTACCAGAAATACGCGTGGCGGCGGCTACCGACAGCACCGGAAAGTCAAACGAGCCGCGGCGTCTCAATTTCCAATAGGTGCTTTTCCAGCCGTGCAGATCATTCAGCAAAACTTCCGCCAAAATCTCGTTGGGTCTCCGCTTGATATAATCCAAGCCGTCATTGTTATAGAGTTCGGCGAGCAATACCTCGCGCTCCTGGTTTCGCGAGAGCAGACGCACGCGCGCGCCCAGCGCGATGAGTGCCGGCGCCGTGTCCGTCGAAGAAACCGCCATGCACTTTGGACTCCCCGGGGCTACCCAGCACGTGTCACCGTCTTTTTTCAGGCAAAAGTTGATCGCCTTTCGCCACTCGTAATTCTGATCGTAGTAGTTGCAGCGCGTATCGAGACAGAGATTGCCTCCGAGCGTGGCCATGTTGCGAATAGGCGGCGTCGCCACCAAAGAAGCCGCTTGCGCAAGTGCCGTCAAACCATTTCGAAAGCGCCTGTCGGCCGCGATGTCCGCGAGAGTCAAGCAAGCCCCGAGCCGTGATCCAGAAAGATCCAATTGGACGTGAGTCAGGTCTTCGATGTAGCGCAGGCTCATCAGAGTCGTCGGGACTTGTTGCCTGCGCTTCATGTTGGGAAGCAAATCCGTTCCGCCTGCAAGCGGCATGGCGTTCGTTCCCTCGCCATCCAGAATGCGCGCCGCTTCCTCGATCGTGCGTGGCGCGCGGAATTCGAAAAGTGGCAGCCGCATCATGAGCTGAGCACCTTTTCTTTTTCGGTCGAGCGTCTGCTCGTCCGCGGGACATCGTTCACCGCGTTCCCATCGCCGCCCTCCCACGGTGGCGGCACGCGCAGCGCCTCCGGCCACTCGACATGCGGAAAATTCCCAGGCCCATAACGCGGCTCCCGCCCCGCCTTTTTTTCCGCGAGCGCCTTCATGATTTTCTCCGGCGTGATCGGCACTTCATCAATCCGCACGCCCACCGCGTCGTAAACGGCATTCGCAACCGCAGGCATGATTGGCAAAAGCGGCCCTTGCCCGACTTCTTTTGCGCCAAACGGCCCGCGCGGATCGGGTTCCTCGATCAACTCCGTGACCACTTCCGGCATGTCGAGCGAGGTCGGGCTCTTATATTCGAGCATCGACGGGAATTTATGCACGAGCGCGTGCGAAAGTTTCTTTGGAAGACGCCGGAATTCTTGCTGCTCCATCAGAGCCTCGCCCAGTCCCATGTAAACGCTGCCTTCCACTTGCCCGCGCACCAGCGTCGGGTTCAGTGCGCGACCGATGTCGTGCGCAATCCAGATCTTTGGAACAGTGATCCAGCCAGTCGCCGGATTGACCTCGACTTCGACGACTGAGGCAGTATACGAATACGTCGGCGACGGCCCTACACCGCCGCCTTTGTAAAGCGCGGGAGATTTCGGCGGAGTGTACGAGCCCATTGTGCCAATCGTCCCGAAGCGCGCCTCCGCTAGGCACACGGCTTCAGCGAACGTGATGCCTTTCTCCGGCGCCGCGGAATCAAAAACGCGTTTGTCCGCGAAGCGCAATCGATCTTTCGGAACCGCAAGTTTTTCCGAAACGGCTTCCGCAATAATGTCTCGACCGCGCTCCGCCGCCTGCAGCGCCGCATTGCCAGCCATGATCGTGACTCTACTCGAATACGAACCCAAATCCACCGGCCCCAAATCCGTATCGCCCGTGTACAATCGAACATCGAATGTTTCCAGCCCCAAAACTTCGGCGACGATTCCTGCGAGCACATCATCGGATCCTTGTCCAATCTCCGTCGCACCGCAAAAAACTGCGACTCCTCCGCCGCGGTCAAACTTGATGTGCACTCCCGAGTGAGGCATCTTGTTCCAATAAATCGGCAGGCCTGCTCCCGTCAAATATGCCGAACAAGCCAGCCCCACACCACGCCCCTCCGGCAGTTTGCGAAACTTTTCCTTCCACTCCGAAATCGTAACGACGCGGCGAATGCACTCCGCCAAATTCACAACACTCAGCCTGAAAAAATTCGCCGTCACCGCATTCGAAGACTCCGCTATGCGCAATCGTAAATCCGCGGGATCGATGCTCAGCTTCTCCGCGATCTTGTCGAGCTGTACTTCCTGCCCGAAGCGCGGCTGCACCGTACCGTGCCCCCGTTTCGGCCCGCAGGGTGGCTTGTTTGTGAATGTCCGGCATCCCTGAAACTTGTAGCGCGGGATGTGATAGGTAGTCGTTTGCAGTGCGCCCGTGTAAAACGTGCTCGCCACGCCATACGAGCCATACGCGCCGCCGTCGATCAGCGTCTGCAAATGCATTCCCGTGATCGTGCCGTCTTTCTTCACGCCGGTTTTAAATTTCATCAGCACCGGATGCCTACCGCGATGGCAATAAAAAACTTCCTCGCGCGTCAAACAAATCTTTACGGGGCGGTCCAGCAACAGCGCTGCTTTAGCCACCACGATTTCGTGGTTGAATGGATCGCTCTTACCGCCAAACCCTCCGCCGTTCGGCGTGGCGATCACGCGGATATGCGCAGCCGGCATCTGCAAGACTTTCGCCAGAGCCCGATGCAAATAGTGCGGCGTCTGTGTGCAGCTCCAGATCGTCAATTTGCCGTCAGGATCTTTTACCGCAACGGAAGCATGCTGCTCGATCGGAAGATGCGTATTTCCCTGATAGAAAAATATATCCTCGAAAACCTCATCCGCTTCCGCAAATCCCTGCTCGACATCGCCAAATTCCAGCGATACGCGCTTGTGAATATTTCCTTCTTCGCCATAGTCGTGAATGCGCGGCGCAGGCGTTGCCAGTGCCTCTTCCGGATCGGCGACCGTCGCCAGAATTTCATACTCGACTTCAATCAAGTCCAGCGCCTCGAAAGCCGTCAATTCTTCGCGCGCAATCACTGCCGCCACCGGATCGCCGACGTGCCGCACGTGATCCACGCACAACGCCTGCTCGTCCTGGCTGACAGGCAAAATCCCGTATTGAATGGGAAGATCCCCTCCGGTGAGAACCAAATACACTCCGGAATGCGCCGCAGCGCGCGACGTATCGATTTTTCGGATGCGTGCATGTGGATGCGGCGATCGCAGCAGCTTGCAGTACGCCATTCGAGGCAGCAAAATATCGTCCGCGTAACGCGTTTGGCCCGTCACTTTTGCGCGCGCGTCCACCCTGCGCCGTGGAACGCCGATGACGCGCAGCTGTTTTTCGTTAGGCATTCGTGCTCCTGGCCTTGCGCATTAATGTCCTGTGTTCCCGCAACCCGCGATAGTAACCATGGCCGCTTCCACGGCTTCGAAAATCTGCTGATATCCGGTGCATCGGCACAAATTGCCCGAGAGCGCTTCGCGAATCTGATCGCGCGAAGGACGCGGATTGTGATCGAGCAATGCTTTTGCCGTGACTAAAATCGCCGGCGTGCAATAGCCACATTGCGCTGCGCCCAAATCGGCGAACGCTTCTTGCAGAGGATGAAGTTTTCCGTCAACGCCAAGCCCTTCCACGGTCAAAATGCTTTTCTTGTCGCACTCAAGCGCCAGCAGTAGGCAAGAAAGCACAGGCTTGCCTTCCACCAAAACCGCGCAAGCGCCGCACTCGCCCAGCTCACAACCATGTTTTGTTCCGGTGTGCCCCAAATCCTCGCGAAGCACTTCGAGCAACGTCTTATATGGCGCGAAGGAAACGTCCGTCTCCTCGCCATTCAACGTCAGCCGAATGTGCGCCGTTTTCTGTGATTCGGTGGGCAAAGTAATCGAAATCACGTTCATGCACCTCTTCCAGCAGAATTACCTCAACAGCTCTCACCGCGGAAACAGCTTTGCCGCGTTGTCATACAGAATCTTGCGCTTGGCTTCTGCCTTAATCGGAAGCGCGTGAAACTTTTCTATGTTGCCCTTGATTCCCGGCACGCCCGGCCCCGGCCAGTCCGTCCCCCACAAAACTTTGTCCGCGATATCTTCGATCCGCGGAAAATATTCCATCAATTTCTGCGGCGGAATCCCGGAAATGTCCATGTACATGTTCTTGTGGCGCCGCACCAGGAAAAATGCCTCGTTCATCCACAGCGGCCTGCCGCCATGCGCAAGTATCACGACAAGTTCCGGATAGTCGATACTCACGTCGTCGCACAGCATCGGCTGCGCGTGAAGATTTCTCGCGCCCGGGAAAATAGAAGTCCCCGTATGAATCATCACTGGCATTCCGTGCGCCTGCGCCCGCTCATAGATCTTTGCCAGCTCCCCGTTTCCATCCATGTATCCATTCGGCGACATCGCCTGATGCGATGGATGCAGTTTGATCGCGCGAATCCCCAGCTTCGCCATGCGATCCACCTCAGCGCCGCAATCCGGAACCGTCCCGGGCAGCACGCCGCCGAACGCAATCAAACGCTCCGGCGCCGCGCTGCAATATTTCGCGCTCCAGTCATTCGCTTCCGGTGTGAATCCAATGATTTTCGGCGCGACATAATTGATCAGCCCGGCTCGCTCGATCCCCAGGCTGTCCAGCAGCCCGAGAAACGCTTTTGGGTCGTCGCAATAGCGCATCACCTCCGCGTAATCTTTCCGGCCGCGCTTCATCAAGTCCATCGCGGCCGGCTTCATCATGTGGTAAGGCATGATGTGAATGTGAATGTCGATGATCGGCTGCACGCAGTTGTGTCCTTGGGAAAAGGGATCGCGGCCCGTCAGTTGAACCGCACATATTCAAAATCCAGCGGCTTGCTGTTGATCCCGCGAAGCGGCGGCGCAATCCAGTTCGCAAACTTCCCCGGCTCCACCACGCGCCCGGTCATCAACGATTGCACGAACTTCTCGTCCGCGGGACTCGGCAGCCATTCGTATTTGCGCTTCTCCCACGCCTCGGCGGTCAACACATCCCCGTTCACGCTGATGTGATGTCCGGCAAAATTCCCAATCGCGCGATGAAATCCCTTGTGCGGCAAAGTCAGCTTGAACGGAATCCCCGCTTCGTCGATCACCCGCTGCCAGCGCGCAACGCCATCCGCGATCTCTTCGATGTAATCGTCGCGCAGCCGCTCGTTCAAAGCGGTAAGCGCCGGAACACTCTTCTTGACGATCTTGTCTCCAATCACCTCGTACACCGGATACTCGGCCTCGCTCAGCACGTGATCGTCCACGAGTTTCGTCTCGCGAAAGCGCCCTTTCAGTCCGTTGGTGAAATAACTCGCGGCGTTCGAGGAAACATCCGAACCGTAGAGGTCGAGCGTCACGCTGTAATGAAAGTTTAGGTATCTCTGAATCGTTTGCAGATCGATCACGCCCATCGCCCGTACCTGCGCCGGATCTTCCAACTTGTTTTCTTTCATCACTTCGCAGGTGCGCTTGATGATGCGCGTTACACCCGTCTCGCCGACGAACATGTGATGCGCTTCCTCGGTCAGCATGAAGCGGCAGGTTCGCGAAAGAGGATCGAACCCGGACTCCGCCAGGGCGCACAGTTGGAATTTTCCGTCCCGGTCGGTAAAGAACGTAAACATGTAAAATGCCAGCCAGTCCGGCGTTGGCTCGTTGAACGCGCCAAGAATGCGCGGATTGTCTGCGTCGCCGGAACGGCGCGCAAGGAGCGATTCCGCTTCTTCCCGCCCGTCGCGCCCAAAATAGCGGTGCAACAAATACACCATTGCCCACAAATGCCGTCCTTCTTCGACGTTCACCTGAAAAATATTCCGCAGGTCGTACATCGAAGGGCACGAAGACCCCAGCAATCGCTGCTGTTCGACGGAGGCCGGCTCCGTGTCTCCTTGCGTCACGATCACTCTCCGCAGCGTCGACCGGTATTCTCCCGGCACCTCTTGCCAAGCTGCTTGCCCTTTGTGGATTCCAAAATTCACTTCGCGTTTTTCGTCGCGGGGCTGCAGAAAAATTCCCCAGCGGTAGTCCGGCATCTTTACATAGCCAAATTGTGCCCAGCCATCCGGCTCTACGCTCGTCGCCGTGCGCAAATACACCTCGTAGTTGTGGCTTTCGTTCGGCCCCATGTCGTACCACCAGCCCATGTATGCCGGCTGCCAGTGTTCCAGCGCCCTCTGCAATCCACGGTCTCGCCCCAAATCCACGTTGTTAGGAATTTTTTCAGTGTAGTCAATCATGGCCCTCTTCTCCTCTACCAATCCTTGTAGTGACGCAGCATGCTGCGCCGCCGTTTTCCTAAACCCGTTCCCAATTAAATTTCACCGGCGCCCCCGTTCCATAAACTTTCAGCGCCCCATTCGTTCCCACCGCATTCGGCCGAATGAAAATCCAATTCTGCCAAGCAGACAACCGACCGAAAACGCGCGTCTCCAGGGTTTCACTTCCGCCAAATCGAAGATTCGCTTCCAGCCCCGTCAACGCGTCTGGTGAAAGCGCCGCGCGCGATTCAAGAGCCTGCCGTATTTCGTCATCCCAGTCGAGATCATCCGGCGCGGCAGAAACAAGCCCCGCATCCACTGCCTCCTGAGCCGTAAGTTTCTTTCCGACCAATTTCCGCAAGCTTTCAACCTGCTCCGAGTCCTGGTAGAAACGCGCCGCCAAACGGGAAAGATGATTCACCATGGGCAGCGCTCCAAAATTCATCCTCGACAGAACAACTGTGGGTAAGTTGTCATTGTCCTGCGCGTCGCGCATATAAATCCGGTCCGCCGCCAGCGCCAATTCAAATAGAGTCCCCGCGAAGCATGAACCCGCCTCGATGATCGCGTATAACGAACGCGACGAAACATCAATCCGCGCAAACGTCCGCCGCATCATGCCCAGGACTTCGCGGACGAACCAATTGTTTTGGTGCTTTAAAAGGAACTCGTCGGAGGCCAGCACGGCATCGGGATTACCCGCCGTCTTGAGGATCCACAAGCCCAAACCCAGTTCGCTCGTGCGTAGCGTCAAAATAGCGTCGTCCAGCTCTCGCGCCATCTGCAGCGGCCACCAGTTCGCGCCCGCCGCAAGCGCGCTCTCGATCGTATAGGAAGGGGTAGACTCCGGCGCGCGAACTGTAAGTGTTACGGACCGCGCCTCGCGATTCAGCTGTGCATCAACGTATTCGTAATGCAAGCCCGCTTCATCCGCCGTTCGATTCACGCGCGTCAGTGCCACTCCTTTCGCATTTGCGGGACGGTCGCTCTGCTCCGCAAGTGTCAACGCGCGCTGCTTCACGTGCTCGGCAAACTGCTGCGGCTTCACCACTTCATCCACCAGCCGCCAATCTTTTGCTCTTTGTCCGCGCACGCCATCCGGATTCGTACAAAACATGTCCGCATAGTCCCGCCGGACTTTTCGTTTATCCGTAACGCGAGTCAGGCCGCCCGTTCCTGGCAAAACGCCCAACAAAGGCAGTTCCGGCAAACTCACCGCTGACGAACGGTCATCCACCAAAATAATCTCGTCGCATGCCAGCGCCAGCTCGTAGCCGCCTCCCGCCGTCGTTCCATTGCACGCTGCGATGAATTTCAGCCCGGAATGCGCGCTCGAATCTTCAATCCCATTGCGCGTTTCGTTGGTAAATTTGCAAAAGTTGACCTTCCACGCATGCGAAGAAAGCCCAAGCATATAGATATTCGCGCCCGAGCAAAAAATGCGGTTCTTCGCGCTGGTAATAATCACGGACCGAATTTCCGGATGTTCAAATCGGATCCGTTGCAGCGCGTCGTGCAGTTCGATGTCCACGCCTAGATCGTAGGAATTCAGCTTCAACTTGTAGCCGGGGCGGATTCCCCCGTCCTCCGCCACGTCCATGGTCAGCGTCGCTACAGGTGCGTCGAAAGAAAGCCGCCAGTGTTTGTACTGGTTCGGTTCCACCCGGTAATCCGGCGGTGTAACTTTTGTTTGGAGCTGTTCAGTCGTCGCAACGTCCACATGCCCCTCCTAATCCTGCACGGCCTGCAAAGCGGCCTTCAATTTTGAAAAGCTTTCGTCCACGGAATTCCCGGATGTTTCGAGGTACGTATCCGCCTTCCGATAGAGTGGCTCGCGCGTTTCGAGAATCCGGCGCAAAACATCCATCGCTTGGTTGCTGCCGCCCATAACGCGCAAATCTCCCTGCGCAATCACGCGGGCCATGTATTCTTCCGGCTTCGCCTTGATCCACACGGTGTAACAATTCGAAAGTAGGTAGTCGTACGTTTCCTTTTCCGAAACCACGCCGCCGCCTACGGAAATGACTGCACGTTCCTCTTCCTGAAGTACCCGCTCGAGTAAGCGTTTTTCGATCGTTCGATATCCGGTTTGTCCGTAAAGCGAAAATATTTCGCCGAGCGGCATGCCGGTATCTTTTTCGATTTCTCCATCCAACTCGATAAACGGGACATTCAGCTCCTTGCCCAATCGAGATCCCAGCGTGGATTTTCCTGCACCTCGTATGCCGATGAGCGCTATATGCATGCGCCGCGCTTTTTCCTCGTCTCCAAATTCGCGCATCAGTCGAGACATCGCGTCCTTGACTCGATGAGCCGGAAGACGCTCAAGGAAGCGTTGGATCAAAACTTTTTCATGCTGCGTTTCCGTTTCCGGCGCGAATAATTCCGCAAGAGAAACGTGGAGCGCGCCGGCGATTCTCCGCAGAAGCACGATCGAAACATTTCCCTCTCCGGTTTCGAGCTGCGCAAGGTGCCGCTCCGAAACATCCGCTTCACGCGCCATCAGTTTGCGCGTCAACCCGCGCCGGTTCCGCAATTCCCGCACGCGCTTTCCGAGAAAAAGCAGAAAACCGTCATCGGAATCGCGCGAAACGCGTCGCGGCATAATTTCTCTTGAAGGAAGGCTCGTCTGCATGGATGCTCTCAACCCATGCAGTATATCGCATATCACATTCTATTGAACGAGGATTTCGATAATCTTCCACGTGTTGGTGCTCGATTTCTCGCCGAGTCCTACGATTCTTTCTGTAATGTATTCTATCTATTGGTCTTGATGGATGGCGTGTAAGCTCACGGTATTTTCTCAGCGAGCCAACGGTCAAACCTGAAGCTGCAGTATTGTGCCGAAAGGCTCTAGAGAGTCTCTTTGGCGTGTCGGTCTTGCAGCTCGCGCAGCTTAAATCGTTGGAGTTTTCCCGTAGCCGTCTTAGGAATCTCGGGTAAAAACTCGATCCAACGCGGGCGCTTGTAACCGCCGATTTTTTGTCCGACCAGCTCTTGGAGTTCGTGCGTCAGCTGCTCACTCGGGGCGAACTCTGCGTTTAACACCAGGAAAGCGGCAGGTTTTGTGAGGCCGTCCTTATCTTCACGGGCGATGACCGCGGCTTCGCGAATGGCAGGATGCCCGATAAGAGCGCTCTCGACTTCCGCGGGACTTAGCCAGAGGCCGTTAACTTTGAAAAGATCGTTGGCGCGGCCGGCGTACCAGAAGTAGCCCTCTTCATCCTGAAAATACTTGTCGCCCGTATGGAACCAGCCGCCGACAAAAGTTTCCTTCGTCTTTTCGTGCTTGTTCCAGTAGCCGGAGCAAGTGGAATCTCCCTTGATGAGAAGATCGCCGATTTCGTTGAGGGGGACATCGTTGCCGCGCTCGTCCACGAGCCGCGCTTCGTAGCCGGGAATGAGTTTTCCGCTAGAGCCAGGCTTGGCTTCGCCGGGACGATTGGCAATCACCATCTGCAAAGTTTCGGTCGAGCCGAGCGAATCGAGAATTTCGACGCCAAAGCGCTCTTTGAAGCGATGGAACAGAGGAGCAGGAAGCGATTCGCCCGCAGAAATGGCATGGCGGACGCTAGCGAGATCGAACTCGCGTCCATCTTCGCGGTGATACGCGAGCAGGGCTGCGTAATTCGTTGGCACCGAGAAGAAAAGCGTGGGGCGGTAGCGTTCGATGTCTGCGTAGATCGAGGCAGGAGTGGGACGCGCAGGATCGAGAATTGTTGTGGCGCCGCAACCGAGAGGGAAGTAGCCGGCGTTTCCGAGGCCATAGGCAAAAAAAAGGCGCGCGACGCTGAAGCAGCGGTCGTTTTCGGTCATACGTAAAATGCCCTTGGCGTACAACTCGCAGCACACGACCATATCGTGATGAAGATGGACGCAGCCCTTCGAGGCGCCGGTGCTGCCTGAGGAGTAAAGCCAGAACGCAGGCTCATCCTTGCTGGTGGGCGCGGCGGGCAATTCCGGCGAGGCAGAAGCCATCAGATTTTGCAGAGAGTGATGGGCATGCGAAGCGGGGCTCTGCGAGGGAGAAGCTTCCTTTACTTCGCTGACCACGAGCTCCTGCAAATAGCGCAGTTTTTCGCGTGGGATCGATTGCAGATGGGCAAGCAAGGGCTCGCTGACGATGGCTACGCGAGCGCGGCAATCATTAAGGATGTACTCGTAGTCTTGTGGCTTCGCTTGCGTGTTGACGGGAACGGCGACAGCGCCGATTTTGATCGTGCCGAAGAAGGAGTAAAGGAATTCCGGCGTATCCAGAAGCAAAAGAAGGACGCGCTCTTCCGGGCGAACACCCAAAGCTAGAAGGACATTGCCAACACGGTTGGTTTCTTCCAGAAGTTGCCGATACGTGACCCGCTCGTCGCCGCACTCGATGGCGACTTTCCCCCCGCGGCCTTCCTGGACATTGCGGTCCACGAAATGCGTCGCGACATTGAATGTTTCCGGCAACGTGATCAAGAACGAGGCCGCCTCCTGCCGGTCTATTCGGGGAGCTCAGAAAATCCGCAGTGTCAGCGCAAACGAGCGGGAGTATAGCACGGGGAAATTCCGTGCCTGGTGAC
>CAWKOM010000015.1:0-28574 GCA_963851235.1 uncultured Acidobacteriota bacterium | reverse complement strand
AAAATGACATCCTAAAGGGCGTCGCTACGCGGGCTGCGGATAGGGATTTGTGATTTAATGACTGGGATGGAACAAATTGAGATTCGGCCGCGGCCGGTAGCGGGAGCAATTGTGGTGGTGAGCGGCCTGGCCGTGTCGTTTTTGTTGTGGCTGCTGTACGTGCATCGCGCATCGGCAGATTTCGCGGGACGCTGGATGTTTTTGCCGGCGCTGAACGCGATTCTGAACGGATTGTGCGCGTTCGCGCTCTGCGTGGGATTCTATTTCATCAGACTTCGCAACAAAGAAGCGCATCGCGCGAGCATGCTGACGGCTTTCGCGTTGTCTTCCCTTTTTCTCGTCAGCTACATCGCCAACCACGCGCTGCACGGGGACACGATTTTCCCCGGGCACGGCGCCGTGCGCACGCTATACCTATCCATTTTGGCCAGCCACGTGACACTTTCGATCGTTGCACTGCCGATGGTGCTGACGACGTTCTTTTTCTCGCTGACGGGCCGGTTCGTTATGCACCGCAAAATCGCGCGCTGGACGTTTCCCATTTGGCTTTACGTTTCGATCACTGGCGTGGTGGTCTTCGCGTTCCTCAAAGCGTACGCGTACTAAAAACGCTCGCGTGCTAAATCCGTCATCGACCCTGCGTGTGTTCTGAGAATAAGAACAAGAAATCTGCAAGCTGTGAGAAGCGACGAAGCACAGCCAAGATTGGCTGTGCCACCTGGGTGCACTATTTGGCGGAGCGGCGGGCGGAGGCAGGTACTGGCGGAGTGTCTTCGTTTTCGAAGGCTTCGGGGCCGGGATGGACGGCGTGGAATTCGGGGCGGGATTCGAGGAGGCGGACGCAGCGATTCCAGCGGAGGATGCTGTCGTCATTGCCGGCGGGACGGATTTTTTCGGCTTCGGCGAAGCAGCGCAGGGCTTCTTCGACGAGCGGGAGCAGAATGTGGGCGGCGCAGCCGGAATGGAGCTGGGCTTTCGCGCGGCGTTCCTGGAGAAGGCCGGTGTAATAATTGCGCTCATAGGGATCGCGGAGCGACGCAAAGATGGATTGGACTTCGGCGTAACGATCGCCGGCGGCGCCGGTGAACTGGTCGGTGATGGCGAGGCCGAGCATGCGGCGGGCGAGTTGATGATCGGCGTCAACGGCGAGAATATCGCGGCAGATGGATTCGGCTTCCTCGGGTTCGTTGAGGTAGCGGTAGAGCTCGGCTTTGGCGATGGCTTCGGGGATGCCGGGTTTGGAGATGGATTTTAGTTGATGAGGCATAAGTGCTCCGTGGTTGGCGCGCGAGGTAAAGGAGGTAGAGTAGGCAAAGGAAATAAAGGAACAGAACGATTGAGGCTAGCTTGTCCTCCACTCCTTCCAGCGAACGTGAAGCATGTTACATGATTTCAGAGCAGAGACTAAAGTCTGTGCCACCAGTCGCGAAGAGCACAGACTGAAGTCTGTGCCACCTTGAACAATTATGGCGCTTTCGAGCCGCGGAACATGCGGAAGAGCATGGTGAGCGGATCATAGTAGCGGTCGACGACGCGCTCTTTGAGCGGAATGATGGCGTTGTCGGTGATGTGAATTTCCTCGGGGCAGACTTCGGTGCAGCATTTGGTGATGTTGCAGAGGCCAATGCCGAGATCGTTTTTGAGGAGCGCGACGCGATCGAGGCCGTCCATGGGGTGCATTTCGAGGCCGGCGACGCGGACGAAGAAGCGAGGGCCACCAAAAGTTTTCTTGGCGTCGTGCTCGCGGAGGACGTGACAAACGTTCTGGCACAGGAAACATTCGATGCACTTACGAAATTCCTGGACGCGGTCAACATCGTGCTGGGAGATCTTCCAGTCGGTGCCGGGCTTGGGCTGGAAGGCGGGGATTTTTTTGTTTACGCTGTAGTTCCACGAGACGTCGGTGACAAGATCCTTGATGCGGGGGAAGGATTTCATTGGCATGACAGTGATGGGCTGATCCTTGGGGAGATCGTCCATGCGCGTTTTGCAGGTGAGGCGAGGGCGGCCGTTGACTTCGGCGGAGCAGGAGCCGCACTTCCCTGCTTTGCAATTCCAGCGGACGGCGAGATCGGGCGCCAGATGGCCCTGGATGTAGTGCAACGCGTCGAGAACGACCATGCCGGGAGCGACAGGAACTTGATAGTCGACGGTATGGCCGCCGGCGGGCCCTTCGCCGCGAAATACTCTTAGGGTTGCCTCGCTCATCCTTGTGCTCCCTGGTGCGATCGCCGCGTCATTATTTGTCCTCGGCAAGAATCTGTTTTAGTTCGTCGGGCATTTCGTCGACGGGAATTTCGTGGCGCGTCATTTTCCCGCCTTCGCGAACGATGACGTTGTGTTTTTTCGCCCAGACGGGATCGTAATTCGGGAAATCGATGCGGCTGTGCGCGCCGCGGCTTTCCGTGCGAGCCAGAGCGCTTAACGCGACGGCTTCGGAAATGGTGAGCATGGAGTTGAGCTCGCGCGTGAGATGCCAGCCGGGATTGAAAAGGCGCGAGCCTTCGACGCTGGCTTTGGCGGCGCGAGCTTTCAGTTCTTCGAGTTCGGCGAAAGCTTTCTTCAAATCTTCATCGGTGCGGAAAATTCCGACGAGGCTCTGCATGACTTTTTGCAAATCGCGCTGAACGGCGTAGGGGCTCTCGGAACCGGTGTTGGAAAACGGAGCGAGGAGTTCCCGTTCGGCTTCCTCGATCTGCGCGATGACGAGGCCTGGAGTGGACACCTCTTTGGCGTGTTTCGCGGCGGCTTCGCCGGCGCGGCGGCCAAAGACCAGCAAATCGGAAAGCGAGTTTCCGCCGAGGCGATTCGCGCCGTGGAGGCCAGCGGCGGCTTCGCCTGCGGCGAAGAGTCCGGGAACGGTGGATTGAGCCGTTTCGGCTTCGACACGAATGCCACCCATCACGTAATGGCACGTGGGGCCGACTTCCATGGGGCCTTTGGTGATGTCCACGTCGGCGAGTTCCTTGAACTGGTGATACATGCTGGGAAGTTTCTTCTTCACGTATTCGGCGGGCTTGTGAGAAATGTCGAGATAAGCGCCGCCGTGTTCGGTGCCGCGGCCTTCTTTCACTTCGGTGTAAATCGAGCGGGCGACGACGTCGCGCGTGGAAAGTTCCATGCGCTTGGGGTCGTATTTTTCCATGAAACGCTCGCCGAGTTTGTTGCGCAGGATGCCGCCTTCGCCGCGAACGGCTTCAGTGACGAGAAGGCCCTGTACGCCGGGAGGCCAAACCATGCCCGTGGGATGGAATTGGACGAACTCCATATCCATCAACTCGGCGCCGGCTTCGTAAGCGAGGGTCATGCCGTCTCCGGTGCACTCCCAGGAATTGGAAGTGATGGGCCAGGCTTTGCCGATGCCGCCGGTGGCGATGACGATGGACTTGGCTTTGAAAACGATGAAGCGGCCATTTTCGCGCCAGTAGGCGAAAGCACCGGCGATGCGGCCGCCGTCGATGAGGAGGCGCGTGACGGTGCACTCCATGTAGACATCGAAGCCGAGATGCACGCCGCGATCTTGGAGCGTGCGAATCATTTCGAGGCCGGTGCGGTCGCCGACGTGGCACAGGCGTTTGTACGTGTGGCCACCGAAAGCGCGCTGAAGAATCTCGCCCTTATCGGTGCGGTCGAAGAGCGCGCCCCACTGCTCGAGTTCGCGGACGCGGTCGGGAGATTCCTGGGCGTGAAGCTGGGCCATGCGCCAGTTATTCAGATATTTGCCGCCGAACATGGTGTCTTTGAAATGCGGCTTCCAGCCATCTGCGGCGTCCACGTTGGCCATTGCGGCGGCGATGCCGCCTTCGGCCATCACAGTGTGGGCTTTTCCGAGAAGAGATTTACAGACGACGCCGACGTTTGCGCCATGGGCGAGGGCTTCGATAGCGGCACGCAATCCAGCGCCGCCGGCGCCGATGATCAGAACGTCGTGCTCGCGGGTCTCGTAGCTGGTGGTCACAGGAGCCTCAGATCATGGAATACGCCGGCGGCGACCATGCGGATGTAAAAGTCGGTGAAGCCGACGGTGATGAGACTCGTCCAGGCCAGGAGCATGTGGCGTTCGTTGAGAAAGCTGATGCCGCGCCACGTGGCGAAACGGGATTTACCAAAGGAGGCGCACGAGAAGCAATCGAGTTGTCCGCCCGCAAGATGGCGCAGAGAATGACAGGAAAAAGTGTAGAGCGTGAGCATGATGATGTTGACGCTCATGATGAGCGACCCAACGCCGATGCCAAAGTGGCCGTTCCAATCGTAGGCCACGACGGCGTCGTACCAGAGAAATGCAAGGAACACGATCGCAAGATAAAAGAAATAGCGGTGAACGTTTTGGAGGATGAAGGGAAAGGCCGTCTCACCTTTGTACTTGCGTTTGGAAGGCTCGCCGACGGCACAAGATGGCGGATCGAGAAAAAAAGCGCGGTAGTAGGCCTTGCGATAGTAGTAGCAGGTGGCGCGAAAACCGAGAGGACCGCCAAGAATGAGCAGCGCGGGAGACCAAGGCCACCAATGATGATTCGCATCAATGAGCGGCGAATAAAAGGGCGATAGATACGGCCCCCATGCGTAATAGGCGCCTTCGAACGCGCGCAACGTGGCGTAAATGCCAAAACCGCCGAGAAGAATAATTACAGGCAGGATTTCGACCCACCAAGCGTCGCGGCGAAGAGTGGCGCCGAGCCGCGATTCAGGCAAGAGGGTTGGCGAGCCAGCCATCTAATAACCTCCGGAGTGCAGTAGGTGGAACTGTGACACAAATGTTGCACACAGATTATATCCAAGACGCGGCGGAACGGCCAATTTTGAAAAGAGTTTGCGGAATCTAGGTGTTGAAAATCCGGCGGGGCTGAACGCCCGCGGAAACTATGCGCAGCCGAAATCAGTAGTTGGCGCTATCGGCGATCCCTGAAATCAGAGACCCGCGAAATCGAGGGCTGTCCAAATCGGCCGGGCTCGAGCGTCATTCTAGTAGCAGAACATGATGACGCCGAAAGGCGCGACGAAGATTTGGAGGTTTGTGATGAACATTGGAAAAGTATTGCTGGTCGTCGGAATCGTGGTCCTGGCTGCCGCGGGGCTGCACTTGCATCCCTGGGTGGTCTGCGCCGTGGAGGCGTTCCTGAACTTTGCGGCTGCGGCATTGCTATAGGCCGGCGGAATCTGGATAGTATGCCAAGCGGACTGGCCAAAAAATCTTTGAGGGCTTGTCCAAATGGCCCGGTCTCGAACGTCATTATGATAGCGGAAGGGAAATCGGCGGTTAACAGCTGAAGGAGAAGCGCAATGAAATACATCCTGATGGACTACGTTGGCGAAGCCGGCTGGCCCGCATTGACAAGGGACGAGCAAATCCACTGGTTGGGCGCTTATAAAGCCTACATGGAGGCGATGGCGAAGGCGGGCGTGTTGAAAGACAGCCGAGGCCTACAGCCGACCTCGACGGCAACGACCGTGCGGGTCCGCAGCGACAAGACCCAAGTGCTGGACGGTCCCTACGCTGACTCGAAAGAGCAGCTTGGCGGCTTTCATATCATCGAGGTGGCCGATCTTGATGCAGCCATTGCCTGGGCGGCTCGCTCCCCGACTGCACTGCACGGTGTCGTCGAGGTACGTCCAGTCGTCGAAGGAACCTGGCTGACCAGGAACATCCTCGATTTCGTAAAACCAGAGTAAGCCGCACATCAACGTAAGCTTCCAAATCACGTTTCACCAAAAATAAAGGAGAAGAGTCATGCGCAAATTGATCGTTTTCAATATGGTGTCTTTGGATGGTTTCTTCGTGGACGGCAAGGGCGACATGAGCTGGGCCCACAAGCGCGACGCGGAGTGGAACGCATTCGCGAGCGAAAATGCAAGCGGCAGCGGCGTGCTCGTGTTTGGCCGAATCACCTACCAACTTATGGCAAGCTATTGGCCGACGCCGATGGCATTCCAAAACTCGCCCGCGGTTGCCAAAGGGATGAATGAGATGGCGAAGATCGTATTTTCGCGAACGCTGGAGAAAGCAACGTGGAACAACACGAAACTGATAAAGGGCGATCTGGCGACAGAAATCCGCCAGCTCAAGAGCGAGGCAGGCCCGGACATGGTGATTCTTGGAAGCGGCAGCATCGTTTCTCAATTGGCGCAAGAAGGTCTGATCGACGAATATCAGATGGCGCTAAGCCCCATCGTTCTGGGCAAGGGCCGGACGATGTTTGAGGGCCTCCAGGAAAAGTTGAACTTGAAGCTGACCAGCTCGCGGGCATTTGGCAATGGCACTGTATTCGCCTGCTATCACCCAGCGGCATGAGGGCTGCAGATCCTGGAGCAGAGCGACAGGTTCTTGAGCACGAAGCACACGATACAAATGACAGGCACAGGCGAATTCGAGCGCGTTCCTAAAGAAAAGACAGGTCGTGAAGCCGATCAGCAAGCACGCGAGGTAGCAGAAGCGGCGGCGCGCAATAGCTACGGCAAACTCGTCGCCTTTCTCGCCGCTCGCACGCGGGATGTAGCCGCCGCTGAGGATGCTCTCTCCGAAGCATTTGCGGCGGCCCTTGCCAACTGGCCGCGCAACGGCTGTCCATCGAACCCGGAAGCGTGGTTGTTGACCGTGGCAAGGCGAAAGGTGATCGATATGATCCGAGGGCGGCGCCGGCATGAAATCGCGGGCGAGCAGTTGCGGGTCATGGCGGAAGGCCTGGAGGCTGCCGCGGAACAATCGGAAATTCCTGATCAACGCCTCGCGCTGATGTTCGCCTGCGCGCATCCGGCCATCGACCTCAGCGTCCGTGCGCCACTGGTGCTGCAGGTGGTGCTCGGACTCGACGCAGCCACAATCGCCTCTTCCTTTCTTAGCTCTCCGGCAACCATGGGCAAGCGGCTCGTCCGGGCCAAGGAAAAAATCCGGCAAGCCGGAATTCCCTTCCGAATCCCCGAGCGCGAAGAACTTCCTGCGCGGCTCGACACTGTGTTGGACGCCATCTACGCCTCTTTTACGGAAGGCTGGGCCGATCCCGGCGGTACCGATGTCGTTCGTCGCGATCTCACCGAGGAAGCATTGTTTCTGGCAAGGCTGATGGTCGAGTTGTTGCCCGAGGTACCCGAAGCGCTGGGCTTACTTGCCCTCATGCTTCACGCGGAAGCGCGACGTCGCGCGCGACGTACCGGCAACGGCGAATACGTGCCACTTGCCGAGCAGGATCCGGAATTGTGGGATTCGCAAATGATCTCGGAAGCCGAGGCGCTGATTCGGCGTGCCAGCGTCCGCGCCTCGATTGGCCGCTATCAGTTGGAAGCGGCGTTGCAGTCGGCGCATGTTTATCGCTGCCGCACAGGTCAGGCCAACTGGGCTGAGGTAGTACAGCTCTACGATGCGCTGTTCGCGCTCGTTGGCTCGCCGGTGGTCGCGATCAATCGCGCGCTGGCGATTGCGGAATTGCATGGCGCCGGCGCTGCTCTTGCGGCCATGCCCGACGCAGCCGCCGATGCGCGGCTCGCCGAGTATCAGCCGTATTGGGCGACGCGCGCGGAACTGCTGGCCAAATCTGGTGCGCAAGACGAAGCGCGCAAAGCCTACGAAATGGCCATCGGGCTTGAGCGCGATCCTGCCGTTCGTCGTTTCCTGCAGCAGCGCCAGTCGCGGTTGCCGCTCTGACTTCCTTCATCAAAAACAACTCGGCGGCGCTCATCGCTTAGAGGATGGATTCGATTTCGGGGTCGACGGAGACGTGTGTGGCGGCGATGCCGTTGATCGAGAATTTCTCGCCCTGGTCTTCGGAAAAATGGAAGAAGCGGCTGATGTGATAGTCCTCGTCGTAAGACGAGAAGAGAAGCTCCGTTTCGGCGGCCGGAAGTTGAAACCCAGAAAGCGCGACAGGTTTGCCAAACCCGCCGGCGAGCGAAAGGTATCGCGTGACGAGATCCTGCAGAGGCATCATGGGTGCGCGCCGAGCGGCTTCGTTGGACATGGCGGAAGTTGCCAGATGAAATATAGTGTATCGCTGCGAAGGAACTAGGGAAAGTAGCCTCGGGAAAGGAGAGGCATGAGATTCGATATCAACCTCGAGAAGGAGACTGGCGAAGTCCTCGCAACTGTCGGAGACCCCAAAAGTGTTTTGCACCCGCGTAATCGGACATGTCCCGTTCACGCGTTAGAGGCGAACAGTAACTAAGCTTCGTTCGCGGGTGTTGATTCAAACCGAACACCATCCTGGCTAGCGTCTGATCGAGTACAGCCGGACCGCTTCTCCCTTGTGTGACGGCTCCGACGCAGGGAGCAGACCAAGGCCCGAGAATGACTCCTAGCCGATTCTGGCTTACTGTGTTCTCCCTAATAGGGCTCGCCCGGAAGCGGCCCCATGACCGGCGTGATTTTGCCCCAGCCTTGCTTTTGTGCGGTCTTCATGTCTTTCACCAACTGATCCGGCAGACGCGCATTCAACTTCGGGCGGTCCGCTTGATTGCCGAGTATCCATGCAACGGCGGCAACGGTCTTCGACACTACTTGGATTTCCTTGTAATCAATCTTCTCCGGAGTGTCGCTGGGTCGGTGATAATCGGGATGCAGGCCCACGGTAAAAAAAGCGATCGGGATTCCCATTTTGGCAAAGTTGTAATGATCGCTTCGATAGAAGATGCGCTGGCCGTTCGGCTTCGGGCCAAGATTATCGTGAGTCGAATCGGGAGCGGTCGTGTCGTAGAAATGGTTTATTACGAGCTTTTGGTAGCTGCTATTTACAGTTTCGATCGTCGTCTCCAGGTCGTCGCTGCTGACCTGAGGGCCCACCACCAAAACCTCGCCCGGATTCACGAGCACGTGCGTGGCGTCCGGATCGGAATAACCCGGGGTTTTGGTCCGGCCGATCATATCCATATTCAGGTTCGCCACCACCTTGCTCAGATCGACGGGAGGAAACTCATTGAAGTATCGCGAGCCCCAAAGGCCCTTTTCTTCGCCGCCGTTCCATAGAAAGATGATGGTCCGTTTGGGATGAATCCCTTTGGCGGCGCCTTGCGCGTAAGACCGGGCGATGGCCAGCAGGCCGGTGGATCCGGAACCATCATCGTCGGCGCCATTGTTGACGTTATGGCCGTCGGGCATGGGTGCGCTCAACCCAATGTGATCGAGATGCGCGCTGATCAGCACGTACTCATTCTTCAGCACGGGATCGCTACCTTCGAGGATACCTACGACATTTTCGCCGTGCCCCGGCTCGCTGTGGATCACCACGTGCAGGCTCAGTTTCTTTTCCGCATTCAGCTCCATGGAATCCAGTTTGGAGTTGTTGCCCGCCGCATAAAACACCTGCGCAGCATTCATCTTCTCGTCCTGGAATATCAAGTTGGTCGGCTCCAATCCAGCTACCATCGACGGGACTATGGGGCACGCGGGCGGCTCCTGAAACTTCGTCACCTGAAAGCTCGGACCGTTAAACGATGCGGGCGGATTAGGATTGGCCATGTTCGAAAGTTGCTGAAAATCGGCGATCGCGATCACCGCCAGCGCTCCGTTCTTTGCCGCGTACTCTTCCGGCGTCAGGTAGTCGGTGCAATTCTCCCCGAGTGGACTCTGCGTGTCAGCGCCCCGCCCGCCTCGGGCTGCGGCCGCCGCTCGCTGAGCGGCAATCTCGGGCGGCAGGCCCGCAACCACGACGATCTTGCCGCGCACATCCAGACCTTCATAGGGATTGATCTTAGACTTGTTGATTACGTAGCCGTTGCCTGCAAAAACCAAGCCTCCGCTAACGTCAAACGACTCACCCAAGACCGGACCGCGAAAGCCGCCGCCGGCCATCGTCCAATCTTTCCCATATTCCAGTTCAGTGGTTCTCGGGCCTCCGCGAGTGACTGGGCCCCCGCGGCGAACGGGCGCGGGTGTCGTGAGTGAAGCTTTAGTCTCCCCCGCGTCCACCTGCTTGCTTACAAGCTCGAACGGCATCAAATACGGCTGCAGTGGGCCGTTCGTGTGATCCGTGCTCCCGCCCGGCTTCAGACCCCACTCCGCCAAATGACTTGCGACATAGAGCGCTGCGACGTCGTAACCGCGGGAGGGAAAATTTCGCCCTTCGAGCTGGTCGGAGGCCAGAAAATAGTCGTAGATTTTCATTTCCTCTTCGCTGATCGAGTCCGCGTTTCCGTAGCGGACCACTTTGCTAACTCCGGGCGCGGCGGAGTTAGACCCTTCCAGGAATTCAGCCGATCCGACGGTAAGGAGCACGCCAATCGAAACAAAACACAAAAAGGAACAGCCAGCAACGATGCGCTTCATAGATCCTCAAGTGCAGCCGGGTTGGTGAAACGGCGGCATCTTAACTCAAGTAAAAGAGCCCCAACAATAGGCCTGAAATCGTGAGTGTCGTTCTAGCTTCTGTGTAGTCGCTTTACCGACATTAGTGTGCGGGCTCCCCAATGTCCGGTTACGGCTCCGTTTACCAGATGGGATGAGTTCTGCATGTCGCCTCTTGGCGACACAACGATCTATGAAAACGGGATCGAGTTTACTAACCTTTGCTACGACGTGTGGTCCAGAGGTCGTCAGCCTTACTGGTGCTTTAGAGCCCGTGGATGAGTTTGACCCGGGACGCGCCTTGGCACAACGGACTGTAGCCTCCTCGTGAGAGGAGAGCACGAGAGGGAGAATCATTCAATCGGCGCGTCCTGGATCGCACGTCACAGGAGGTTTGACCATGGACGTGCTGCATCCGAGATGTTGCGGGCTAGATGTACATAAGAACTCGATTTCTGCTTGCATTTTGGTACAGGAAGCGGGGCGAGTGCAGAAACATCAACGTCGTTTTGGTGCGATGACCCAAGACCTGCAGGAGCTCGCAAATTGGCTCAGGCAGTTCGAGGCGACGCAGGTAGCGATGGAGTCCAGCGGCGTTTATTGGAAACCGGTCTGGAACATTTTAGAGGGACAATTCACCATTGTTCTGGTGAATGCACAGCACATCAAGAATGTGCCAGGTCGCAAGACCGACCAGAAAGATGCGGAATGGATTGCGCAGTTGCTGCAACACGGTCTCCTGCGACCTAGCTACGTGCCCTGTGAGGTCATTCGCGATTTGCGAGACCTCACGAGAATGCGGACGAGTGTATCGCAAGAAGCTTCGCGTATCAGCAGCCGAGTTCAGAAGGTGCTTGAGGATGCAAATGTGAAACTGGCGAGCGTGGCCACGAACACACTCGGGAAGAGTGGACGGGCCATGCTGGAAGAAATCATCGCCGGTCAAAATGATCCGGAGTACCTCGCGTCCCTCGCCTTAGGGCATCTCCGTGCCAAGGCCCCGCAATTGAGACTTGCCCTGGACGGAAAGATCCGTCCACATCACCGCTTTCTGCTCCGGCGCTTACTTGATCAATTGCGTTTTGTCGAGCACGAGATCGTGTTGCTGGATGAACGTTTGGAAGAGATCGGGCGAGAACGGCCGGAGCTGTCACAAGCCGTGGCTCGGTGGGACACAATACCGGGCATCGATCGAGTCGCAGGATGGACTCTTCTAGCCGAAGTAGGTAACACCATGGCGCAGTTTCCGACGGCTGAACAGTTGGCCAGTTGGGCTGCCCTGTGCCCAGGTAACCACGAAAGTGCCGGCAAACGCTTGGGCGGTACAACGCGCAAAGGTAGTCCGTGGTTGCGTCGCATGGCATGTCAATGTGCCTGGGCTGCAGCGCGAACCAAGAACACCTACCTGTCGGCGCAATTCCGACGAGTGGCGGCCAGACGTGGCAGCAAGAGGGCGATCATCGCGGTGGCACACAGCATTGTAATCATTGGCTACTACCTGCAAAAGAACCAGCGCAACTACGAAGATCTCGGTGGAGATTACTTCGATCGCATAGAGTCTGACGGTTTGAAGCGATACTTCGTCAGACGACTCGAGAAACTAGGGCACAAGGTGACTCTAGTGCCGATCAAAGCCGCTTAACCAACCGCTTATAGCAACGTTTTCGAGGGAGAAGGCCGGTCTCCGCGGGATGCGATACGCTCCCAAGGTTCGACGCGCTCGTGGCGCAAAGAAAAGGAGACCGGCTATGAAAAAGACTAGCACTGTTCGGGTAAGTGGAAACATGATTTTCAAAGGACACAAGCTCACGATTGGTCTGGACCTCGGCGATCGCTGGTCGTGCTACTGCGTTTTGGATGAAGCGGGCGAAGTCCTTCTGGAACAGAAACTACCGACGACATCGGAAGCGATGAAGCGAACCTTTGAGAAGATACCGCGAAGTCTCATCGCTCTGGAGACCGGAACACATTCCCCGTGGGTAGGCCGGCTGTTAAGGGATCTGGGACACGAGGTGCTCGTGGCGCACGCGCAAAAGGTGCAATTGATCAGCAAGAGCAATCGAAAAGATGATCGACACGATGCGCGGACACTGGCACGGCTGGCAAGAATCGATCCTGAGCTGTTGGGGCCGGTACGGCATCGCAGCGCGAAAGCACAAATTCATCTGACGGTGATCCGGGCACGTGCGGCATTGGTGAGTGCCCGAACCGCCCTGGTGAACGCGGCACGAGGCTTGGCGAAATCATATGGCGAACGGCTGCCGAAATGTGGCACGGCGCAGGTGAGCCGGGAGCTGGCCGCTGAATTGAACGTAGAGTTGCGAGAGGCCATGGAGCCGCTGTTGGCAGAAGTCGAATCGCTGAACGAGCGCATCAAGGAATACGACGTGCGGATGGAGAAAATCGCCGCGGAAAGCTACCCGCAAGTCGTGCTGCTCAAACAGGTGAAGGGGGTAGGAACACAGATCGCGCTAACGTATGTCCTGACCCTAGACGACCCGCATCGGTTCGCGAAGAGTCGCGAGGTCGGATGTTTTCTCGGGTTAAAACCTGGGCGCAGAGACTCCGGAGAGAGCCAACCGCAGCTGCACATCAGCAAAGAAGGAGACCGCTATTTGAGAACGATGCTGGTGCAGGGGGCGCACTACATCCTGGGGCCCTTTGGAGAAGATAGTGATCTGCGGCGATGGGGACTGCGACTTGCCGAGCGCGGAGGGAAAAATGCCAAGAAACGAGCGGTTGTTGCGGTGGCCAGAAAGCTGGCGGTACTGCTGCATCGGTTGTGGGTGAGTGGAGAGGTGTACGAACCACTGCGCAATAGCCACAAAGCGATGCGCGCAGTGGCCTAGAGTGAAGAGCTCTCCGCAAAACAGGGGATGCTAGGTATCGAAACGGCCAAGCTTGACCGCCGAGATCAGGTGACTGCGGCAGTGCCTGGACCAGGTTCTCTTCGAAAGGAGGAGCAGAGGTCGATAATCAGGTAGCAGCACCTACTGAATCGAGTACACCCAACTTGCACCGAGCGACCATCGCTCAACAAAGAGTGCGGATGGAAGGGTGGCGACAGGAGCGGCTTGGCTCAAGGACAGGAACTCACAGGGAGAAAGAGAAGAACAAAAACATCCTTACAAGAAAGAAAGAGAAAACATACTTGACACTCACCGGCCTTCTCATGGAAGGCACTTGACGGTGTTTCGTCTTCCCACAACGACCGCTATCGGGAAGGCGAACAGATAACTTACGTGAGTTATGTGTTTGCGTCACCAGGCTTGCGGAACTCGTCTTACGGTTCCTCGCTGGGAACTTAAACTCTGCCGTTTCAATGATATATAAGAGGTATATATTTATCTTGACAACAAAAGCGACCCGTGGTATTCTTTTTTATGATTTGCTCGAAGTCCCCCTTCGCGCCCCGCTCTCGCCCGCAAACCTATGAATCTCTGGGCAATCCGGCAGCTTTCCCCCGCCCAGCCAAAACTCCCGGGCCCCTCGCCCCCACGTCTTTACATCCTTCCGTCACCACGCCACCACTCGACACACCCGATCGCCCGCAACCCCAATCGCCTCAGTGGTTTGCGCACAGTTTCCGTCACATAGGGGGTGTGTCCCTCCCGTGCGCGATTTTTTGGTTACGCATTTCGATGTTCGCTCACTCCAAACTGTCCGTAAGTCCTTTCGTTGCCACTCTTGCACGCCAAATCATGCTTAACCCCTTTGTTTGTCTCTCTTGCAGAAAACACCGGGGGGTGGGGTATACCCGCAGCACATCAATTTATTTCTCTCCTCCTAGTCTTTCCAAGGAAATATTTCGCCCGATCCGTCGTCCTTTAGTCAGGGAAGTGTCGGCGACTTAGCCCTGTATCAGTCTGCTCGGGCTCGCTGTTCCGCGAGGTGCTGCATGACCACCCTCTGGCAAGACATTCGATTTGGCCTGCGCGTCCTGGCAAAATCTCCCGCCTTCACTCTCGTTGCCATTTTGACGCTCGCTCTCGGCATCGGCGCCAACACCGCCATCTTCACTATCGTTTACGGCGTCCTCCTTCGCCCGCTCCCGTTTCCCCATCCCGAGCGCATCGTTGAGCTCGCGGATAGCTACAAAGAGCAAAGCGAGGAAATGGACGTCGATTCCCGCGAATTGAAACAGTTGCAGACCTACAAGGACCCGTTCGAGAATATCGCCGGCTACACCTCGGTCGGCTACAACTTGGCCGTCGGTAACGCCGCCGAGCACCTGCGCGGTATGCCCGTTGATTCCTCCTATTTCAGCATCCTCGGAATTCGCCCCGCGCTTGGCCGCGACTTTTCTCCCGAAGACAACGCCGACGATGGCCAGCACGTCGCCATCATCAGTTACAACCTTTGGGCGCGACGCTTCGCTTCCGATCCCGCGCTAATCGGCCGCAACATCCTTCTGAATGGCGAACCTTTTATGCTGATCGGCGTGATGCCCCGTGATTTTGCCGCCATCGCCGTGGCCACCGATCTTCCGAATAGCGGCTCGGCGGATGTCTGGACGCCTCTCGCGCTCGTCGCCAAGACCGCCGGCAGTGGCGAAAATATCGGCGTGATCGCCCGCCTCAAACCGGGCGTCACTCCCGCGCAACTTCAGGCGCAAATGAAGATCGTCACGCAGGATTTCCGCCGAGAATTTCCCGGCGTGGTTGGCAAGGAACTCGACATTAGTTTCCGGCCATATCTGCAAATGATCGGTGCGGAAGTCCGGCCCTTTCTCTTGCTGCTTCTCGGCTCCATCGGATTCGTGCTACTGATTGCTTGCGCCAACGTTGCCAATCTCTTCCTCGCCCGCGGCAGTTTACGCGGCCGCGAAATTGCCGTTCGCATCGCCATGGGCGCTTCCCCTGGCCGGCTCTTTCAACAGTTACTAACCGAAAGCATGCTCGTCGCGCTGGCCGGAGGCGCATTCGGCTTGCTGGTCGCTTATCTCGGCCTGGGTTCGCTCCTGGCGATCGCGCCCGTCGATCTGCCTCGCGTCTCTGACGTGCATCTCGATGGCTGGGCTTTCGCTTTCACTTTCTTCGTATCGCTCTTGACGGGAGTTCTCTTCGGCCTTGCCCCAGCTCTCGAAGCCAGCCGGACGGGCATCAACGAAGCCCTCAAGGAAGGCGCCGGCCGCTCCAGCGCCGCTCCTGGCCGCGCCCGCCTGCGTCAACTCCTCATCGTTGGCGAATTCGCTCTCTCCGTCATCCTGCTCACGGGCGCCGGATTGATGATCGCCACGTTTTCAAAACTGCTTCACACGGATCCCGGCTTCAATCCTCATCAAATTCTTTCCGCCCAGTTCTGGCTGATTGGCTCGAATTACAATTCCGAAGCCCAAATCGCGACGTTTGATCGCGCCATCGTTCAGCGTCTCGAAGCCATTCCTGGGGTCGATGCCGCCGCCGTCATCGCCGCCGGCCTGCCGCTCGAGCGCGGCGGAAACAATGGCGTCCGATTGCCTAATTCCTCGGATTGGTACAGCGTCGACTACCGGGAAATTACTCCTGGCTTTTTCAACGCGATGGGCATCCCGCTGCGTCAGGGCCGCACATTTTCCGAAGCGGATTCTGAGACGGCCGACAAAGTCGTAATCGTCAACCAGGCTTTCGTTCGCAGACACTTTCCCACGCGCAATCCCATCGGTGAGCGCATCTTTCTTGGTAAAACTTCGTGCGAAATCGTAGGCGTGGTCGGAGACGTGAAGTCCTACCTCGACCAACCCGCGCCTCCCGCCACTTTCGTTCCCGCAGCCCAGGCCTCCTACGGCACGTCGGCACTTTTCGAGGGCTGGTTCCCGCGAATTGTTCTTGTCCGCTCCAACGTTGATCCTCTCAGCCTCAGCCGTTCCGTCCGCGATGCCATCGCCGCCGTTGACCCAACTGTTCCGACCGGCTCTACACGCTCCATGGAGCAAGTGCTCTCCCACTCTCTCGCACTCCGCAGTTTCATGATGTTTCTCTTGGGGTTGTTCGCGGCTCTCGCACTGGTCCTGGCCAGCGTGGGCATCTACGGAGTCATTTCCTTCGCTGTCTCGCAACGCACGCGCGAGATCGGTGTTCGCATGGCGCTCGGCGCCCACCCGCGCGATGTTCTCCGGCTGATTTTGGGTGAAGGTCTGAAACTCGTTCTGGCAGGCGTGGTCCTCGGTATCATTGCCGCTCTTGCCATGACTCGCCTTCTCTCTACTTTGATTTACGGCGTAAGCGCGACGGACCCGCTCATCTTCTTGTCCGTCGTCACGCTTCTCGTCGCAGTGGCTCTCGCCGCGTGCTTCATTCCGGCCCGCCGCGCCATGCGCGTCGACCCCATCGTCGCTCTTCGCTATGAGTAGAGTGAATTTTGTCCCACGGAGACGGCACACCCTCGACGAATCCGTCTTCACAACTCATAGGAACATCGAATCTCGACTTGTTCCTCGTCAGATTTTGATTGGTTGCTAAATGTCAGAAATGGAAATCGACTCCAGCAACAAAATTTCCGCGGCTCTGATAATTCCGCACTTTCGCCGTATAGCATCCATAAAACGGATCGCAATACGTTCCGAGGGAAGAATTGGCATACGTGGGCATATAACGCGCGTCCCCGCGAAGCGCGATATGGTTGGTCAGCTTGTATTCCAGTCCCGCGCCCAGGCTGTAGGAGAAGTCCAGCCGATTTGGAGTTCCGCCGCTGTTGAACTCATGCGTGAAACCCACGCCACCTGCCGCGTAGGGCCGCCATTTGTGCTCGCTGCCCCTGAACATGTATAACGCTCCAAATTGATATTGATCGATATCGGAATTATAAGCTTTTACGTAGCCAGGATTGGGAGGTTGCAATTCGCTGTAAGAGGTCGGATTCCGGTCCCACATGAAATCGGCTTGGAAGTTCTCCGTGACCGAATAATCGATAAAAGTTCCAAAACTCACCGCGGCATTCGCGCGCGCATTGGTTACGGCTATGGTGTTCAACGTCGGTGTTAACGGATACGACCCGCTGGTTTCAAATCCCACAAACGGACTCAGCTCAAATTTCTGGAGCAGTCCCTGAGCGTTCACCGGCACGCTTGCCGCCAGCCACACCAAGCTGAACAAAAGCCAAATGCATTTTCTGAGCATGTTCCCTCCCATCACTTGAGCGTGTTGATGGAGCATAAGAAAACCCGAGCAGCCCCTTTCTATGACTTGGATGTATGCAGCCGGCCGGTGGTGGCGCGATCGAAGCAGAAAATTATCTTTTTTCCGCTGGCTTTTCCGCGGCTTTCGCCGGTTCCGGGCTGCTTTTCGCATCCCCGGTTTATTTTCTGCTGCTGCTGTCGAAAAACACGCCGGTGGCCAACTCCGAAAATTCGTATTGCAAGCCTTCGCTTGTCACCGTCCCGTCGATGTGATTCTCCGGCTTTCGAAGCCGTCAGGAAGTCCGCGTACACCACTCTAACTGTAAGTGCGTCTGCCTTGATGTCCATCACTTATTAAAGCGTTGCGAGATGGTGAGCGAGGTACCCTATGCCAATCTTAAGGCCTTGAATGCGAGTCCCTGGAGATATCTGCTCTCAAGTCTTTCGCTGACGGAATCTTAGTTACGTCCCAGCCGCCGCCAAGGGCCTTGATCAGTTGGACGCTTGCCACCATTTGCTGCGTTCGGTAGTTCACGGCGGTTTCCTGATTGGTCAGCAAAATCGTTTGCGCGCTGATTACATTCAAATAGGGATCGAGGCCGGCTTTGTACCTCACGGTGGCTTCTCTGAGGCTTCTTGCGGCAGCCTCGACTGCGGCGTCCTGCTGCTCGACGTTTTGGAACAGAATTCTCAGGGATGCGAGATTGTCTTCGACCTGCTGGAAAGCGATTAACACAGTTTCGCGGTAGTTTGCTACGGTCTGATCGTACGTCGCGCGATACTGATCCACGGTGGCGCGGCGCAAGCCCGCGTCAAAGATAGTTTCTGCGACGCTAGGGCCCACGGACCAGAAGCGGCTCGGCCACGTCAGCCAGCTTGTGAAAGAAGAATTTGCAAAGCCCGCGGTGGCACTCAAGAGGATATTGGGGAAATAGGCAGCTTTAGCCACGCCGATTTGCGCGTTTGCTTGAGCCACGCCGCGTTCGGCTGAAGCGATGTCAGGCCTGCGCTCGAGAACTTCCGCCGGAATTCCGACAGGAATAGGCGGCGGATTCGCCTGGAGAGAAAGAGCTGGAAGAAAAAAAGTGGAAGCAGGCTCGCCGACCAGAACAGCGATAGCGTGTTCGTACTGGGCACGCAGGATGCCCAAATTGCTGTCTTGCGCTTGTGTGGCTCTCAACTGTGCTTCGGCTTGCGCGACAGCTTCGTCCGTACCGAGTCCCGCGCGGTAAAGACTTTTTGCCAGATCCAGAGAATCCTGGTAAGCGCCCACCGTCGAGTCCAATAGTTCCTTCAGCGAATCCTGCGCGCGGAGTTCATAGTAGTCGACGGCAAGCTCGGCCTGTTCGCTGAGGCGAACGTTTTGCAGGTCGGCGGCGCTGGCCTGCGCGGCGAAGACGTTTGCGCGGACACCGTTCCGCACGCGGCCCCAAAGATCCGGTTCCCAGGACGCATCGAACGGCAGCGAGTAATCCGTGTAGGACTGCACGCCGACTCCCGATCCAGACGAGTTTGACGTCGTCAGACCGCCCAATTGGGCCAACGAAGGCCGAGAATTGACGATGCTTGGATTGGTGGTAACACCAGGGAAGTATTGCGAGCGGGCTTGCCGGACCAGAGCTCGCGCCGCGAGAAAATTAGCAGCGGCAGCTGCAATGTTTTGATTTGAAAGAGCGGCCTTTTCTTCGAGCCGATTCAACTGCGGATCATTGTAGATTTCCCACCACTTCCCGCGGAGCGCGGCGTCGTTGGGCTGGGCTGTCTTCCAAGAGGCTGTGTCCACAACGCCTGGCGTTCCGATTTCCTTGAAGGCTGGCGGCGTCTGAACGGATGGACGATTGTACTTTGGCCCGATAACGCAGGCGGTCAGGAGCAATGCACAAGCAAGGCACACAGTCAGCGGCAAGCGCAGAGCAATGCGATGCAGCCGGCTGGCCAAGCCGCCGCTCCGCGTCCGCGCGGAGGCGAGTATCATCGTTTCGCTGTCCTTCCAGTGTAAGACTGGCAAGGCAGGCATGATTCCGCGTTTTTTACTCACCGATGTAAACATCGACTAATTCACCAGGATAAAGATTCACATCTTTGGGCTTTTCGACCTTGAAAATGACGGGCAAAACTCTGACGTCCACACGCTCTTGCCTTTGATTGGAAAGCTCGATCTTCGGGGAAACGAGCGGCTGCACTCTCACGTAATCGAGAGGAACCTTGATATTGGAACCTCGTATGGTCATTTGGGCTTTTATTTTCGCGAGAGGGGGAAGCCGAGGCACCAGAATCTCGTCAACGTAGCAGCGCACCTGAAGACTGGTTTGAGGCGTACCGAGAACGAGCACGGGGTTCATCCCCTGCGTATAGCTTTCGTACGCGCCTTGAGGCGATACATAATTTCCGACCATGGTGCCGATGGAAAGTACAACTCCATCTGTAGAGGCACGAAGAGTGTATTTGGTTAAGAGCGCGCTTGAAGCTAAGTGCGACTTTTCCAAGGCGACGTACTGACTTTCCTGGTTTCGCACATCGAAGACCCAGGCGCCTGCTTTGGCCAGGTCGCGCTGTCTACTTGCAACGTCGAGATTAGCTTGGGCCACGGCCTGCGCATTGATGGCATTGTCCAAGGCGTCCTTGCTGACAGAGCGCGGATCAATTTCGTAGGCCGCCTTTTGCTTGTTGACTTCATCATCCGCTGTCTTCCGGGCCGCTTGCGCGGCGATGACCTGGGCCTCTGAAATGCTCAGATTTTCTTTTCTTGGCTCCGCTCTCAATTCTTCGAGCATGGCATGCGCGGCTTGCGCGGCTGATTTCTGCTGTTCCGTTGTCGCTCTCTGAATAGAATCATCGATTAAAAGGAGCGGCGTTCCTTTCCGAACTTCCTGGCCTTCGGCGACCAGGATTTGTTTAACGGTGCCCGGCACCTCCGGATACATGTTGATGTTTTCGCCGCTGGTCTGAACGCTTTCCACAATGCCCTCGGCATAGATACCGCTGACGTAGGGATCGGAAGCGGGGTTGAATACTGGCGGCAGGGCCGGCTTCGTCATGCCAAAAACGTAGGCGGCGGCACACGCAGCCAGGATGCCTAAAAATGAAAGCGCGAATAGCAGCTTGTTCTTCATGCCGCCCTTTCTTCAATTCCCGTAAGCCGGCCGTCTTCCATCTTCAAAATCCGGCTGGCGAATTCATAAATCCGGCTGTCGTGGGTGACGATCACGATGCAGCGATTGCTGTTGAGAATATTTTCGTGGAGGAATTTCAAGATGGATTGCCCAGTATCGCCATCCAAGGAGGCGGTGGGTTCATCCATGATCAGGATGTCCGGCTGGCCGATCATGGCTCGAGCGATAGCTACGCGTTGTTGTTCGCCTCCACTCAGCTTTACCGGAGGGAGATTCTCGCGCCCTTTGAGGCCTACGATCTCCAAGTACTTGGCAGCTTCTTTGATCGATTCGTCCCAGTCTTTTTTGCGCAAAATCAGAGGAATCGCGACATTTTCGGCGGTGTTCAACCGCGGGAAAAGATGGAAGTCCTGGAACACAAAGCCGATTTTCTTGAGTCGGAACTCGGCAAGCTGGTCGGCGTTCAAGCTCCAGATATCGACTCCTTCGACCGAAACGCGGCCGGAATTGGGCTTTAAGATTCCAGAGAGAACGCTTAGGAGGGTGGTCTTGCCGCTCCCGGACGGGCCAACGATGTAAACCATCTCGCCAAAAACTGCTTCGAGGTTGACTTCGCGGAGAGCTGTGGTTTTGGCGTCACCTTCGCCGAACCACTTGCGCAACCCGGTTGCTCGAATGGCCACATTTGGCATGTCACCCTCGGAAAATATCGAACGGCTCGATCCGCAAAACGCGGCGGACCCCGAAGTAGCTCGAAATCACCGTGATGATCAGCACCATCACGAAGGCAAGCAGAAGACTGGTGTAAGTAATTATGGCGGCGTAGCTGGGCAAGCGGAGCTTTGCCAGCGAGATCAGGATCGTGCACAAACCGACGCCCAAGCCGTAGCCCGTGAGGGCCGTGAATGACGCTTGAAACAAAATCATGCCAACCAGTTCGCGGCTTTTCGTGCCGATGGCTTTCAGCGCTCCGAATCTCTCTAGATTTTCCAAAATGAATGTGTAGAAGGTTTGCGCGGAAATGGACAGGCCAATGATGAAGCTGATTACCGTCATGATGAGGATGTTGGTTCCCACGCCTGTCTGAAACGTGTAGAAGTCCGAAGTTCTGCGCATGAACTCAGCTTTCGTTAGGGCCAGATAGCCGAGCGTTTTGACTTGCTGTTTGATTTTCACTATGTCGCCCGGACTCTTCGGCTCGACGAGAACGAAAGAGATGGTGTAGCGCGGGTTAGGAATGTACTGGATGGCCCTCTCATAAGTCGTGTAAAGGGTCGGAATTCCGAAAAGACCCGCGGTGGACGCTCTAGCGATGCCCACAACGACTCCGCGATTATCATTGAGCTCGAACTCGGAGCCGACACGAGGATTTTCAAGTTTGGAAAATTCCGAGTCGTGCACGACAATGAAGCCGTTTTCTGCGTAAATATTCTCGATCTTCCCCTCTGTTAGTTGAGGGCGGCCAAAGAGGCTATTGTCATCCAACCCAAGCACGGTGACCGACTGGTAGGTGCCGTCGGGAAGCTTGACCAACGCTCCGCCGGAATAAAGAGGCACGGCATACTTCACACCTGGCATGCTCCGAACCGCGTCCAGGACGTAATCCGGCATCCCGATCGAGTTGGCTGCGGTCTGAACGGCCGGATCCATGACCCAAATCGAGGCGCCGATATTAATGACCGTCGAGGACGAGTGATTCAGAATTCCTGCGAACATCGATGTGACAAACATCATAAGAAATACGGCGAAAGCGATGCCCACCAGAAGAGCCGTAAACTTCGCCTTATCGTTGACGAGGAGCTTATAGGCCAGCTTTAGAATTCCATTCATTCCAATTTCCTGGATTGCTCTAACTACCTTATATTTGCTGAACATTGCGAGGAACGATGTGGTATCAATCACCCCAAAAGGTGACGTAGCTCACCGCGTACCAAAAACGAATATCCGCAGATAGCGGTTGGGAGACAATGCTCGCGAACGGCCTGATTTGACCGAGAGAGAAAGAGAGAGAGCTCGTCACAAAAAAACAAACTGGGTTTGACGAGAAGCCTAAAGATACAAGCGCGACTCCCTAGAGGCGCTTGCGGAGTATGTTTCAATGCTTGCTAAGCCGCTTCTGCGAAGATCCGTGAGACTTGTCTACCTAGTGAGCGCCGGCTCGCTGGATGATTGCGCAACCTCGGTCGATGGCTGACTACCAGTTTCTCTCCTTTTGATCGAGTAGGCGTCCAATAGATATTGGGAAAGCATGCGCTGGGTATTGAAGAAAGAGCCGTTCACGGCGATTGTTGAACGCATGATTTGGGCATAGACCTGGGGCTGGGAGTAAAAGAGCGGGAGAATCGTGTGTTCCAGTTTATCGTAAAGGGATGCGATCTCTACGTCGCGGCGCTCGGGGTCTTCATCGTAACCAATGGACCACCCCGTGACGCCTTCGAAATGCCCTTCGACCCACCAGCCATCCCTCACGCTTAGGTTCGGAACCCCATTCAGAGCCGCTTTCATGCCGCTGGTGCCCGACGCTTCGAATGGTCGATGCGGTGTATTGAGCCAGAGGTCCACACCCGCGGTGAACCGTTGCGCCCATCGAAGATCATAATCGGGGACATAAACGACCGGGACGACATCGCGTAATGCGGCAGCCGCCTCAAAGACTTTGCGAATCATGGCTTTTCCGGACTCATCCCGTGGATGGGCCTTGCCTGCGAAGACCACCTGAAAAGGGCCGGCGTTTTTCTGGATGGCCCGTAGCCGGTTCAAGTCGGAAAAGAGCAGATCGGCGCGCTTGTACTCGGCAGCCCTGCGTGCAAAACCCAGTGTCGCGACGTTTTCGGCGAGCTGCACACCAGTCGCCCGTTTGACCTCATGCAGCAACTCACGTTTAGCCTGCAAATGCGCTTGCCGGATTTCCTCGAGGTTGATTCCTACGGCATAGCGAAGGTACAGGTTGTCATGGCGCCACTCGGGGACGTGCCGATTGTAAAGCTCTTGGAAGGAGGCACAAGTCCAAGTGGCGGCATGCACTCCGTTGGTGATGGAGTGGATCGGATAGTTGGGAAACATGGTCTGCGATACTTCGCCATGGCGCATCGCGACCCCATTGATATAACGGGAGCAACGCAGTGCCAGATAGGTCATGTTCAGGGTTCCCGCCGGGCAGCACTCCGTGTCGAGGAAGGTGCGAATGCGGTCCGAACCGAGAATTCGCGTGGCCAAATCCAAAGAAAATTGATCGAAGGCCGCAGGGACTGGCGTATGGGTTGTAAACACACATTTCTCGCGGACTTTTTCAATGTCCGCAAAGCTTGCCTTGGTTAAATGTTCCCGGCCGATTTCCTCCTCCAGCAAAGCGAGAGTGAGAAGTGCGGAGTGCCCCTCGTTCATGTGGAAACGGACGATGTTCCGATGGCCCATGGCGCGAAGAAATCGCACGCCACCGATACCCAGAATGGCTTCCTGGCATAAACGATAGGTTTCGTCGCCGCCGTAGAGATAATCCGTTAGCGTGCGCTGGTAATCGCAGTTCTCAGGCAAGTCAACATCGAGGAAATAGACCTGCACTTTGTGACCGGTGAGACCGGCAATCGAGTGTCGCCAACCACGGACCTTTACCTCTTGTCCGTCGAGACGAACGGAAACCAGCGGCGCCAATGGTTCCAGAACTTTTTCAGGCTGCCATTCTTGGGGCTCCTCAGTCTGCACTCCTTTTTCGTCGAGATGCTGGCGAAAATAGCCTTTGCGGTGGAGGAGGGTGACACCCACCATTGGAATCCCCAAATCAGCTGCTGAGCGAAGCGTATCCCCGGCCAAAACGCCAAGGCCCCCGCTATACGTTGGAAAGCGGGGGTCCGCAGCGATTTCCATCGAGAAATAGGCGATACGTGTCTCAGGTTCGGGGGTCATGCAACCCTCTTTCGCGTCAAAGTCTTGAAACGGCAACCTACCAAGCTCCGCCCCTTACGTCTGGTGACGAACAGGAAGCTCTGGGTAAAGCGAGGTAACGGACATCTGCCCGTTCCGTCGTGGTTGGCCAGTGCGGATTTCAAAGCTTTGTTGCCTCTGCCACATATTTTTCTCGCCCGTGGGGGCGGTGACCGTGACGCACGTCACAAATTCGCGTGACTTCGGTCATAGCTTGTTTGGGCTCTTCCTGTCTTAACTATGACAAGAACTAGGGAGATCACAGTGAAGTTCAATCTCTTTGGCGTCGGAGGTTCATTATGAGGTTAGAAGCAGCGGAAAAACATTCGAGAATCGGTGAGAAAATAAACGTTGTCGCGCTTGATGCCGATGAGCAAGCGCGGAGGATTCACGCAGCGATCGCGCACCATGCATTCGAGATCTTTCAGAATCGCGGTTCTGGAGGGCATGAACAAGAGGATTGGCGCCAGGCCGAATCAGCGCTTTTGAGGCCGCTCTGCGTCGGACGGATGAGCTTGGACGATAGTCTGTGGGTGAGCATGGATGCCTCCCATTTCCAAGAAGGTACGATTCAGATTTGGGTTGCGCCCCGCCGGCTCACCGTTTGCGGTAAGCCACGAGCTAAGCGGCAACAGACCGTAGCGACGCCAACTATTGCTCCTCTGCACGAGGAGCTGATGTTCCGAGAAGTCGGACTCCCCGTCGTAGTGGATCCTTCGAACGTTGCAGCACGCTTCAAGGGACAATCTCTTGAGATTCTCTTGAAAAAAGCACAGATAAAACGAGAACAGGCAGTTAAGGCAGCGGCTGCCTGACGTTCAGGCGAAGTTTCTGGCCTCAATCTACTTTATATGAGGGAGAACGACGAATGGAAGCGACGGCCAATTGAAGCTGTCACATCAAGTTTTCACCGGTAGCCGGTGGGGCGCGCAACCGCAGCGAAAAGCCCCTGATCCTAAACGTCGAATTTTGAAGCACCAAACACTTGCCTCCCGATCGACAAAAACTTCCCAGGGTTTGCTTGGCTCTATTTCGTCTGAATAGATTCGATGTAAGCTACGACTTCGTCCACGTGTTGCTGTCCCGTAGGATCTTTGATCGGATCGAGATCCCTAAAACGCGATCCCCACACGGGCATGTCGTCCGAGCCGTGGGCAACGAGATTCCTGCCGAACTTCAATAGCGCTCCCACATAGCCCGAAGGAAACTCATCGCGGTGTCGCTTGGCCAGAGTCGTCAGATCCGAGGGCGGAGGATTGAGTGCGACGGCCGCTGGACCATCTCCCTTGGCATCCGCTCCGTGGCAAGAAGCGCAGTATTTTAGGAACGTCTCTTTGCCCGATAACAAGTTGCGTTTCCTGGCAGGTTGTTTTTGATCGGCGTTTGCCTGCCCACGGCTGATGCTCAGAGTGGCCGCGAACGCGGCACATACCAAAATCATCTTGAGCGCAAAGATGAAATCCATTCCGCTTCTTGCCGCAATTTGTTTGTGAGTCAAGGCCGATGTTTCTTTCTGGCAGAATACTATCACGCTCTCAGGTTGCTTTGCTCCCTGGCTGGTGGTCCGAACCGCAGGAAAGTGTCTTCGAAACAAGGTAAAAGTGTACGGTCGCGCGATTCCTCGTCTCAGGTGGCGTGCCATTCATTCTCTTTTTTGCCCCGTAGATTCCGATTGGCTGTGCGCACTGTCACATCGCCGCATGTGCCAAATCACTGTCCTAGCCGAACTCTTGAGTTTAGATAGTTAGGCATAGAAAGAACCGGGACAAAGATGCGTCCGGCAGGAGGGGCTGGAATGAAAGTCCTGATCGCATTAAACATAACCGCGCAATCCAGGGAGATCGTGAATGAGGCTGCTTCCCGGCCTTGGCCCGCCGCGGCAGCCTTTCTGGTGTTACATGTTCTAGATCCTTTTCCCTTTGCGAAGGCGCCAATTTCACTGAAACGGGCCAAGGAAGCTGCCGCAGTTCAGCTCAAATCCGCCGCCGCGAGATTGAGCGAAGCCGGTTGGAAGACAGAGACAGACGTGGTCGTCGGTATGCCCCGGCGGGTCGTCTCCCAAGTCGCAGCTTCCTGGGGAGCGGACCTGATAATGGTCGGCTCGAATGACGCCGGAGCGCTGATGCGACTCTTCCTCGGCAGTACTGCTCGGTCCGTTCTGAGACACGCGCCTTGCTCGGTGGAAATCGTGCGGCCAACCGCGCAAGATAACAAACAAGGACTATCTCGCGAGATGAGAATACTGGTGGCTGCGGATGGATCGGAGTATTCGGTGGCGGCGATTCATTCATTGGCAAGCCGCCCATGGCCGAAAGGAAGCGTGGCCAAGGTGATCTCGATTCCCGAACCGTTCATGCCGCTTGGTGAATTCCCGTACTTTGAATTGAGGGAGATCGAGGAACTGAACGCGGCCGCGCTCGACGATGCGAAGCGCTATGCGGTTGCCGGCGCCGAGATGCTCTCAAAAGCTGGCCTAACAGCCACAGCGGAAACACCACTTCCAAGAGACAGCGACGCCCGAGAAATTGTCAAGGAGGCGGAGCAATGGCAAGCGCAACTCGTGGTTCTTGGCTCGCATGGCCGTCGCGGATTTGACCGCTTGACCATGGGAAGTGTATCGGAACACGTCGCGATGCACTCACCGTGTTCGGTGGAAGTGATTCGAGTGCCTGTGACCCCGAGTAGTAAATCGGGGAAAGTTTCAAGGAAGGGAGCAAAACCATGAAAGTTGTAGATGTCATGATGGGAACGCCATATCACTGCCATCCGGAGACCAATCTCGGTTCGGCGACAGAACTAATGTGGACGGGGAACTGCGGTTTCCTGCCTGTTGTAGGGAGCGAGAAAAAAGTAGTGGGCATCATTACCGACCGCGATATTTGTGTGGCTCTTGGAACGCGGGGCCGGGCCTCCGGCGAAGTAACGGTAGCCGAGGTGATGACTTCAAAGGTGTATTCCTGCTTACCAGAGGACGACATCCATGCGGCGCTGCGCGCTATGCGAGAAGGGCACGTGCGCCGTCTGCCCGTTATCACCAAGGAAGGTGCGCTCGTCGGAGTGATATCCATGGACGACGTACTGCTGCGAGCGGAAGCGCCAAGCCTGGGAAAGACGCCTGAGCTTTCGAGTGAAGAAATCGTGAAGACCTATCGCGCGATCAACACGAGACAATTGCCCCAGGCGGTAGCCACAAAAAGCGCCGCTGCTTGAAATCATGGCAAGAAGGGCCGCGATGTTTGGCCGATTTGACGATTAGAGTCCTTACGGAAAAGGGGGTAGGCATGGCGCGGAACGATCGTATTCAACACCTCCAAAAGGAACATGAGAACTTTCTTCGTCTCGCGCACACGATCGAGAAAATGCTTGAGCTGGCTTCAAAGAACGCCTTTGCGGGGCACTTGAAGGGCCTCAAGGGACTTCGGTCACTCGATCGAGGTTTTGTGAGCATTGAAAAGCATTGCCACGCTGAACGTTTTACGATCGATTCCATCTACCATGATTCTCTGCAAGAGCAGGAACGCGAACGAATCGATGCAGAGCACGAACAGCTCATTTGGGCCGTCAAGAGTTTCCACGAAGAACTAAAATATGCCACTGCAGACCGGACCATGGCGATGATTCTGCCAGGGATGGACGTCGTCCATCGTCTGCGCGCTCACATCGCATACGAGCGAGAATTGCTCGGCCGAATCGCTCCATCAAGCAGGGCGCAGGAGACCATCCAAAGAAAGCGACAAAAGAGCAAGAGGCCGCTCGGAACAAATAGCAAACCCACTCGCAAACGGAGGATCTTTGCGAAGACGACGCATGTTCCGTATACACTCGAGCCGCACCCCGAACTATGAGGCCTTTAGCTCAACCACAATTTCACTCGTTTGGTGCATGGCGTGAAGAACAATTCCGCGCAGGCGCTTGCGATTAGTTGCCAGGCGATAAAGGAAGCAGGGAGCGAAGGTTACCTGCAAACCCCAGCGGGACCTACAAGCTCACAACCGGCGATCTGACCGCAGTCTGGCGTTGCACTGGGAATGTCTAACGACGCTGGGAGTGTGTACGCAAATGGAGCAGTGAGCAGTGTGTTGGATTGTGGGTTGAGGTTTTTTGGGACAACGCCCAGTAACCTGGGAAAAATGGTGGGCCTGGGTGGACTTGAACCACCGACCTCGCCCTTATCAGG
>CAWKOM010000014.1:0-19832 GCA_963851235.1 uncultured Acidobacteriota bacterium | reverse complement strand
ATTTAGTTCGAGTCTGGGGCTCAGTCACGGTGACAGCCTCGGTCGATCGACTATTCCGACGAGCGGTTTTGGTAGTCCGCACAAGGCTAGCATCGGCCCAGATACTACTCTTCGATCACCAAAGTGCCAAGTACGAAAGTCGTTTGTTGTGTTGAAGGGCTCCTCTTGGCAGAGAAATCCTTCACCGAGGATTCAGTGTGCTTCGAACGGTCCGTTGTAGGAGGTTAGGAGGACAGCGGATAGCTAGCTATCCGGCGCCAAAAATCGGCCGCGGCCTTTGAAACGGCAATGGTCCGACGGCAATCAGGTGCTTCACGGTATCGAGCAACTTGCTGATGGGGTGACGTGCGGCTGCGGCGCGGAGATCGTCCGCGGTGACATGCAAATAAATCTGGGTGCTGGTGATCAACCGATGACCAAGAAGATCGCGAATGGTCACGAGGCCAACGCCCGCGCGCACCAAGTGAGTGGCAAAGGTGTGCCTCATGCGATGAGGCGAGAGAGTGATGCCGACGCGGCTGCGTTGTCCCCAGGTGCGTACGCGCTCATAGATACTGCCGCGGCACAGGGATCGCCCGAAACGTGAGCGAAAAAAAGGCGTGGTCGGAAGAGCCGGCCCGCGAGCCTGTGCGTAGGTTCGCAGCACTTCGGCGAGTTGCGGGTTCAACGGAATCACGCGTTCATGACCACCCTTGCCTCGTACCCTGATGGTGAGTTGACTGAGATCGACCTGTCCGTTGCAGAGTGAAGAACATTCGGATGCGCGGATACCTGTGCCGTAGAGCAACGCCAGCAAAGCGCGATCCCGCAGGCCGATCACAGTATCTTCCTCTGGTTCGGTCAACAGTCGACTGACCTGTTCGGAGGAAAGCGCGATCGGCAGCTTTCGTGGTACAGCCCTGATCGATGGAAATCCGACCAAGGGGTTGGCCGTATGGTCGAGGTGTCCCATGGCTACCATCGCACCATAGAAACGCCGAAGGATAACCACGGCGCGATTTACGGATGAATCGCCGTTGCCGCGCACTTCGCGCAAATGCTGTACATAGGCGAGTACGTCCCGTGATTTAATTTGATCCGGAGCAAGGTCATCGCGCAGGACGCGCACCCATTCATGGAACTGCTTCAGGGCATCTTCATATGCCGACAGTGTGAGCGGGCGTAATCCTCGCGCGACACAATGGGTGCGGATGTAGAGCTCGATCCAGAATGACCATTTCATGAGCGGCCTCCTATCGGCAGAGTACGCACAGCGGCTTGTGGCCGTCCGGGTAACACATGGAGATAGACGCCGGTCTCCTGTGGACTGCGATGTCCCATCAAGGAGGCAATGACGGCAAGATCGACGCCGCGATCCATCAAATGCGTAGCGAAGCTATGTCGCAGCGTTCGGGGTGTGATGTCGGCGGACAAATCAGCCCGTGCTGCTGCGGAGCTGACAATCGTGCATACATCTTTTGCGCGCAGTCGCCGTTTACGAATGTTCGTCCGGAACAATGAGCCGCGTTTTCCGCGCTCCAGCAGATAGGCAAGCAGTTCCGTGAAGATGGCCTCTGGAATGGGAACCGCGCGCGGCCGGTCGCCCTTCGCTGTCAAGACCAGGAGTTCGTGGCGCTCACGATTTACGTGCGCCACGTCAAGCGCGCACAGTTCGTGCGTGCGTAACCCGCAGCCGTAGAGCAGCAAAACGATCAAGCGATCGCGTCGTGCTGACGGCCCGGGTGCTTCCGTGGCTTTTACAAGTCTTTCTGCTTCTTCCAGGCTCAGCGACCTTGGTTCTTCGCGGCGCACAGTATGCTGGAGGTTGAACCCATCGAGAACGTTGCGTTCCGTGCGGCCGCTGCGCCATGCGTAATCGAGCAGTCCTCTCACGTGACTCAAATACTTCGCCAAGCTGCTCTCGGTGCAACCGGACTGCCGCTCCGCTTCCAGCCAGTGCAGATAATCTTCCAGCTTGAGGTGCCACAACTCCACGCCTGGGCGCACTTTTTCGAGGCCCGAGATGGCGCGGCGTAACGTGCAACGAACATCCACAATCGTGCGAGGGACCTTGCGTCCGACTTTATCGAGATAACCTAAATAGCCCTCGACCAGTGGATCCATCGTGGCGGCTTTCTTCGCTGTTTTCATGCGATCCCCCTGCGTTCCGAGAGCCAATCGTTGATGGGATGGAGCATCATCGCGGCACGGCGCTGCGGATCGGCGATATGCGTGTAACGCACTGTGGTCTGGATAACGGAATGCCCCAAAATGCGTTGCACTTCCGCCAGATGCACTCCTGCTTCCAGCAGATCAGAAGCACAGCTATGCCGAAACTGATGAAGGCTGTGTATCGGAACTTGCGCACGACGCGCAATCGCGTGTATCCCATGACTGATCGACATGCCCGATAGGCGCTGGCCGATACGACTCACCAGCAAGGCGGGCTCACCACAACTTCCTGCTGCTTCCAACTGGTTGTGACGAAGAGGAAGGTATGCTTCGAGGCAGCGCAACACCATCTCCGGCAATGGCACACAACGTTCTTGGCCTGTCTTGCGCCCATCGATCCGCAACGATCCTTCGGCGCGGTCAAAGTGTTCCAGATTCATTCGTTCGAGCTCGCCACGGCGCAGCCCGCTGCCGTAAAGCATCGCCAGCACCGTCACCCATAAATGCGCACTATAGTTGCCACGGCACTTCGCTGCTTCCCGCCACATCGCCTCCATATGTGAGTGATCGATCCGCTTTGGTAATCGACTGTAGGGTGTGACCCTGGGACCTTTCATCCATCGCAGTGGGTTGATCTTCCACAACCCTTGGCGCACCAAGTAGTCACCGAATCCCCGCATCGAACTCAGGGTCGCCGATACCGTCGCCTTGGAACGAAAACTGGCACGCTTCCCGATGTACTGCGTGAGCACCTCCGCATCAATGTCCTCGATCCCGATCCTGGGGCGTTGGCCCTTGAGCCACCGCCCCCACTTGTTCAGCCGAGCTTCCGTGTACGCTATCGTCTGCGGACTAACTCCCCTCGCCCGATATTCCTCCATGTAGGAATCCACTAGCCGGTCCCATCGCCTCATCGCTCCCCTCCTAAACATCACGAATACAAACAATAAGACCTCCAATAAGACTTCATTGGAGGCCGCGATGAGCCCTGAACTGAACTAAACAGGCACTAAATCCTTATATATCAATCAGGCCAGTCTCCACATAAAATCGTCAGCACCAAGGTTCAGGTTCTCATAGAGATGGGCCAAAACTGACATACGATGGCGTGAGGTCTGGATGCCAGTTCAACTGTCACCCGGAGGGAACGTTGCCCAAGACAATTGTCCGAACTCAGCTTGCAAATAAACGACGAAAGATAAATTGCGGGTAGCCCTCTATCTGTCCACCACCCAAATCGGCAGCCTTTCTTCGGAAACATTCCGATAGTTCTCCGTCCCGACAATCTGAGCAAGCAGACCGTGCTCAGATGGATCGCGGCTCGCGCGCAAGTTCGCATGGCGACCGCCAGAGTCGAGATCAAAGAGACTCCAACAGAGACAATTCCGACCGTTTCCGTACCACGTATCACCAGCGCAATCGGGAATACTCGCTCCGTGAATCCGAAGTTCGGACTCTCGTTGAGCTAGGAAAGTTCCGTGTCGTTCCAACGGATGACCTTGCACGACTCGGGTATAGAGGCGATCGTTCCCGGATGGAGAACGACGTTCAGCATCTCCGTCACCAAGGACTCGTCGAGCGGCGCAGCATCGAAGGGCACGAGTCGTATTCCAAACAAGTCTTCACCCTTACCAAAGAGGGCCACAAACTTCTTTCAAAACAGAATTTGATTCCAGATCGACAGGCGATCTATCACGGATTCGTCAAAGCTAAGGAAGCTCGTCATGATTCCGACCTTTACCGGCTCTATCACAAAGTCGCCAAGGAAGTTGACCGCGTTGGTGGCAAGGTTCGCCGTGTCGTCCTCGACTACGAACTCAAGCGGGAACTCTACAAGAAACTATCTCGCATCCCTCCCGACAGGAACCTAGCCTACGAGCGAATCCGGCTCGCAAGTGAATACGACCTCAACGCCGTAAAGGACAAAATTCCTGTTCCGGACCTTCGCATCGAGTACGAGGATGAGTGCAGAGATATCCATCGCCTAGACCTCGAAATCGCCACGCGTGAATACCGGTCTCAGGGGCTGGCAGAGAAAGCCCAGGCTGGATTCCATCTCTTCGCACGGCCATCAAGACCATCCCCCGCTTGCGCCGCGTGCTCAGACACCCACGAACTCACTGCGAGATCTTTGCCCTATGAACATCCCTCGCATGTATACCATCGCTCTGGGCTCGTTTGGTTACACCGAGGATGAGGCTCGTTTTCTCTACCTTGTGGCGACGCATTCCGGCTACTTCACCTGTCAGCAGTTTCTCCGCTTCATCGATGGAAAGCCCGGCAAACGTAGCCTGAGCTTTGTTCGAAAGCTGCGTCGAACAGGGTCACGCCTCGGCGCGCCCTTGCCTGCGGAATGGCAAGGTCTACCATCTTTTCGCCCGCAATCTCTACGAGGCAATTGGCAAGGACAACGTCCGATTCCGTCGCAAACATTCGATCGAATACATCCGTACCCGGCTCGCTGCACTCGATTTCATCCTGGCAAGGCTCGACTACACGTTCTTTGAAACCGAACAGGAGAAGGTCCGCTATTTCACTGAGCAGCTCGGAATCGACAAGAAATACCTCCCTGCCAAGCGCTATGCCGGGAGCCATCCGGGAGCAGTTCACCGACCGCTATTTCGTTGACAAATTCCCGATGTTTCTTGTCCCCCAGTCCTCTTCCCCTGTGGTCTCCTTCTCTTTTGTCGATCCTGGCCTTGGTAGTCTCGACAGTCTCCACACCCACCTCGAGGCCTACTTCCCCCTCTTCCGTCAACTATCGAGTCTGAGATTCCACTACATAGCGACCCGAGATTCCTTCCACGACCGCGCGAAACATGCGTTCATGGGGCTCTTCAATCGCCACTGGAACCCCGACGGCCCAGGTGGGCTCGTGGATTACTTCTGCCTGCAAAAGAAGGCGGATGCAGGGCAACTTCGCGAACTGTCAAGCGCGGATCTAGTGGCGCTCGGCGAGGGAAAAGCCAAGTTCAACCGCTCCGACATCGCGAACCTTTACCAGCGCTGGCGCTCCGGGCAGGTACATTTCGATCAAGTCCGGAAGGAATACGAAACTCTGCGCAAGCCTCAGAGCGTGACGTTTGTATTCTCTCCAGTGAACGGCCAGGTGGCTCTCTTCGAGCGGCATCCGAGCAGTTTGGTGAAAACTCCCTGGAAAAGTGTGAGCCAAGAGACCTTTCGCTGGAGATTTCACCCCCAGCGTCACCCAGGTCGACCCGTAAGCAGCTGAGGAAAAAACCAGATGGACAAGCAGAGCGGGAAAACCGGACGCGGCCAAAACACGAGAAGAGGCGGGAGCGACCCCACGGTGCCGCGAAATCGCGGCCCCGGTCCCTGCGGGCTTCGGGGGTCACTCCCGCCTCGTGCTGCTCTAAATCGCAGCTCGTGTTTTGGCCGCGCGCAGAGACGGACAGATGAGTTTGCAGACAACGAAGTCTGACAATTCGAATGAAGAAAGGAGAACGAGTACTTGCCACTGCTAAAAGCACCACCGAAGAAACCGAAGACCGCAAGTCTGCAAGTCCGTGTCGAAGAGGATGTGCGACTCAGACTCGAAGAGTACGCCGAATTCATCGACTCGTCTCCGTCCTACGTCGTGACCGAAGCCTTGAAACTCCTCTTCAAGAAAGATGAAGAATTCAAGTCCTGGTTAGCCCAACACCCAACGACCACAACCACAACCTTAACCAAATCGAAGGAGGCTCTCTGATTGAGACCGTCAAGAAAGCATGAAAGTCCGCAATGTCCAATTCGGAGAGCGCAAGAACCCAGACTCGTCCAGAGTGCATGGCTTGCGTCTTGCAGTCTGCTCGTTGCCAGTCGAATCAATCAGAAAGCCTGAAAGCGCGAATGGGGCAGAACTAGCACCGCCACCAACGCCATACGACCCAGGAAGATCAGAGGTACCGCATAGCGGCATTCAGAACGAAGCCACAGGAGGAACAGAAACAGGAAGGGACCGACTGCTAACGGTGGAAGATGTGGCTGTCCTCCTACACGTCCCTGTTTCGTGGGTGTACGGGCGAACGCGCAAGAGATCATTAGAGCGATTGCCAGGCTACCGACTCGGGAAATACTGGCGCTTCCGCGAAGATGAAGTCCATGCCTGGGTTGAAGGCCAACGCGGAGCCAGCGGCAGTGCTTGACAGCGGAGATACACTCAAGAGTGACGCAAGGAAATGCGGACGAGCCAACGGAAAGGAAAAAATGGCACGCCCGCGTTACCAGGACGGGAGTTTATTCATTCGTGGAAAACGCACTAAAGTATGGGCGGCTCGTTGGAGAGAGGACGTGATCCGGGATGACGGAACGCTGCACCGCACGCAGCCGACCGTCGTACTCGGTGCGGTAAGTGAACTCTCGCGACGCGAAGCCCGCTCGCTCCTTCAAAAGCGAGTGTCTGAAATAAATCAGGGAAGACATCGCGCCCGACCGATGATGACTCTTGAGAAGTTTACTAGGGAACATTGGGAGGCTGGCGCGTTGCTCGCCCTTAAACCAAGCAGCGCTCGAATCTATCAATTCAATCTGGAAAAGTACGTCTTGCCTGCCCTCGGATCACTTCGAATGTGTGATGTGAACCGGGCGGCCATCCAACAATTACTGCTCACGACCAAGCGCAAAGGATATTCGAGCTCGACGGTTCATAGCATTCGGGTCACCTTGGCAAAGGTGCTTCGGACGGCTGTCGACTGTGGTTATCTCGAAAACAATCCAGCGCACGGTATTCAGATCGGCGATAGAGAAACCAAGCAAGAACGCCGCTTCTTGGCACCCGCGCAGATTCAAGAGTTGCTGACCAAGCTATCAGAGCCGTGCCGCACTATTGTCGTGACAGCGGTGCTCACTGGCATGAGGATCGGAGAGATCCTCGCGCTCAGGTGGAACCGGCTTGATTTCATTCGTGCCGACATCGAGGTTTCGGAAACGTTCTCCAACGGGAGATTTGGGACGCCAAAGACCCGGAGCAGTCGGCGGGTGATTCCGATGAGCTCTGCACTGCGCGGAGCCTTCGAAAGACATCGTGCCGGTTGTGTGCGGACAATGCCCCAAGACCTCGTCTTCTGCACAACAAAAGGAACGCCACTCAACCCCAAGAACCTCTACAACCGTGTGCTAGCTCCTGCATGCGACAGCGTTACGTTGCCGAGAGTATCTTGGCATTCGTTTCGGCATGGCAACGCGACTCTGCTAGGCGAGGTGGGCGAATCCATAAAAACCGCCCAGGCAATTCTGGGCCACTCAGACATAGAAACAACGCTCAACACCTACATACATGCAATTCCCGACTCGCAGCGGCGTGCGGTCGATCGAGTCGCGGGGGTTTTGTTCCCAGATGTGCCTAAATTGGCGTCCGGCTCACAAGAGCCTCGGAAGGTCAATTAGTTCTGATTCAAGAAGTTAGAAAGAAACAGTGGTGAACCGGGGAGGACTCGAACCTCCAACCCGTTGATTAAGAGTCAACTGCTCTACCATTGAGCTACCGGTCCACCGTTGCTTAGGAATTTTACACAGGACCTGGAATTTTGTCGAACAGCGCGCCGGAGCGAAACGGCTCGCGAGCAGGTGTTTAGACAAGTTCCACTCTGGAACTAATTCCCTCCCGCGTTGGGAAGAAACCGAATAAAAATCGAGGAAATCCTTAAGAGCTAAGGACAACTTCCCGAATTTCAGCGACGAAAAACATTGCATTCTTCAGGGAATCAGCGGGAAATCGCAAACCCGATCTTGGGAACAGGTTCGTGGTACGTGGCGTGCATTTTGACCGAGCGAAGATGCGGCGCAGTTTTCAATGGCGCGTTGCATTTTGTAAGGGGGAGAGATGCGCGCGAGGTACATCCTTTCAGTCTTATTGGTTTGGCCGCTGTTTATCTCAGCAGATGCGGCTCGTCAAAGTCCGCCGGCCACACCATCGGTCCCGGGCGCCCCTATAGTTCCATCGAATCGGTCAAATCCCCAAGGTGATGTCGCAAGCCCACAGTCGGTGCAAACTGCGCCGGGCCGTGATGAAATGCTAACGCGCGTGTTTAGGCGGGAAAAACAACAGTTGGAGATTATCACGAGTTACTCGCCCATTGTCGAGACCTACATCCAGGTCGAGAAACCTGACGCATTGATGGGAACGCTTCCCAAGGACGACTTCTATTTTCTCGGACAGGCGGATTTTCGCGGAAGCCGGATGAAGGTTCACTCGATGACAGAGAAAACACACAAGGGCACGATCATGTGGGCGTTTAACCCTTCCGGATTCCTGCAAATGGCTTTCCTGGATTTCGGCCAATTTGACAAAGACCACTACATCCTCACATATCGGCGGCGCGAGTTTCTGGGAGAGGTGCGCTGCTATGTGTTTGATGTCGAGCGCACGAAAAAGGCGAAGGGCCCGCGATTTCGCGGACGAATCTGGGTCGAGGACCAGGACTTCACGATCGTCCGAATGAACGGCGAATACGCGCCGGAAATAAGGTTTTCGCCACGAAAGTTAGAGGAAGAATTCTATCTGCACTTTGATTCGTGGCGCACCAATGTCAGGCCTGGAGTGTGGCTGCCAAGCGACATCTATTCTCAAGACTTGCGAAAAGTTCCTCCCACTGGCGGGCCGAGGTTCAAGGCACGGACGCATTTGTGGGGCTACGGACTGACAACGCAAATCCGTCCGGAGGAATTTGGACGCTTACTCGTTGAGTCCCAGGCCAACGTAAAGGACGAGTCCGCGGGGCATGATCGTTCCCCGCTCGAACAACAACGAGGCTGGAGAGAGTTCTCAGAACAAAATGTGTTTGAGGTACTTGAGCGGGTGGGTCTGGTCGCCCCCAGGGGCGACGTCGAGAAGGTGCTCGACACTATCGTGAACAACATCATGACAACCAATAACTTCGACAGCGGGATTGAGATGCACTGCCGCGTGCTTATGACCAGTGATTTCGAAATGTTTTCGATGCAAAACACGATCGTGCTCAGCCGCGGATTGATCGACGTCGTTCCGAACGAAGAAACGCTGGCGGCTCTGCTTGCTTTCGAAATGGCGGACGCCATGGAGCCAAAGCCGGCGCAGGATCAGTACGGCTTCAGCGATATTCTCCGCTTAACGCCGACGGAAGCTTTGAAAAAGCTGTCGTTCGTGGATAGCCCGGAGGAAGCTCAGAAAAATAGCGAAAAGGCCATGGTGTGGCTAAAGAAATCTCCCTACGGAGAAAAGCTGGCGAACGTGGGATTGTTCTTATCGCAACTGGAATCGCAAAAGCCTGCCTTAAAGCAATTGATCAGCGCCCGTTTGGGAAATCGTGTGTACTTCAATTCGCAACTGCTGCAGTCGGCGCCAGCGCTTGACCCAGCCAGCTTGCAGCAGATGGGTGCGTTGCCCATGGGATCACGAATCAAGATAAACCCGTGGGACGACAGCATCCGCCTGATAAAGACGCACCAGCTAGCCCCGATTTCTCCGCGTGAAAAAATCCCGTTTGAAGTGACGCCCATCAACTTGTACCTCACGCGATATGTGGAGTCGGCAGCGGATGTGGAGCACTCCATCGTGCCGCGCACGGCGATTCTGGCTGCCGAAACAAGCGACCGCGACTGATTGGCATCGTGAAAATGACGCGCTACTTTTCGGAAGGCGGATACTTCGGCGGGATTTCCGCATAGCCCGGAGCGGCAGTCTTGAGATTCGGCGGCACAGAAGCTTTTGCATCGTCAATGGCCCAGCGAATTCCGCCCGCGAGCAGATTCAGGTGGAATTGATTCTGCCAGTTCTCCGCGCGATCCCCGATGGCGGTATAGAAAACTTTTCCGCGGCCCTGCATCCGCGCCCAGACCACAGGATACGGCGCGCGCTTATAAGCGTTCCCATTCATCGTCGAAGTATCCAGCGTGCAGATCACATGAAGATCGGGAGCAAAATCCTTCAGCGAATACCATTCGTCCATCAAACTCACCGGGGAATGCACTCCCCCTAGTCCTGGGAATTTCGGATCGTCGATGATGACATTTGCCGTTTGCAGCCGCGGATCTTTGCTTTGACCGTGGATGATAAACTCGCCGCCAAGCATGCGAATATAAGGGTCGGATTGCTCGCCGTGGGCGATGTACCGGTTGGAAAGATCCGGTGGGTCAGGCTGCGTGTGGAAAGTGTCGGCGGCGGCGTGGATTCCGACAAAGCCGAGGCCGTTGTGCACCGCGTCCAGAAAAGCCTGCCTGCCCTGTGCGGACATGGGAGGATTTTTGTCCGTGCCTTCCTCGGTCAGCACGCCCGTCGTGAAGAAAACGACAGCGCTGTAATCGTGAAATTCCTTCGAATCAAAAATGCGGCCGTCTTTGGAAGCCGTGAGGTCGAAGCCGTATTTCGCGGCCATGTCGCGCAGAGCGTTTTCGACAATGCTGGGTTTGCCGTCCGTGACTTTGATGACTGCATGCTCGAAGCCTGAGGATTTTGTGAACAGCAGTACGGACTTACTCTTGGCGGCGCGCGCCGCGTGCGGAAGCAAAAACGCGGCGCCAGCCGCTGCCGTTGTTCGAAGAAAATCTCGCCGCGTGGTAAGTAGATTCATTTGGGTTATGCCTGAAGACGCGAGCAATCGCGCTCTTTGCTAAACCATTGTTCTTAAAAGACGGCATAGTGTACTGCGGCCGGGAGAAGCAGGGCAAGCAAAAGAGAATCGAGATAAAGCGGTGCGTGCAGGCTCAAGCAAAGCGCCTGCAGTTATTCGCCGCGCGGGAAAATGCATCACAAGCTCTCGGTGATTGTGGGATACTCTGCGCTGCGTTTTGTCAGGCGAGCAGTCTGACAAATCGATGGGAGATTAAGCCAGAAAATTTTTATGCCGGCGCCACTGGACCCAACAGCATTTGAGACGCAAGGTGTACCCCGGCGAAGATGGTTTATCGCTTGCTTGCTCGGCTTCGGAATCCTCGTTAACTATTTCGACCGCGTAAATCTTTCCGTTTCCAAAGACGCGCTGAATGCCGCGTTTGGAATTTCCGCGGTCACCTTCGGCTATTTGTCGAGCGCCTACAATTGGACGTACGCGGCCCTCCAGCTGCCGTCCGGCCTTTTGCTGGATAAGTTTGGTGTCCGGCGCGTCGGTTGGATTAGTACGTTTATCTGGTCTGTCGCAACCTTCGGCGCTGCCCTCTCTACGGGCATCGCGGGCTTTTTCTCCGCGCGCTTCCTTTTGGGAATTGGCGAAGCGCCAACGTTTCCGGCGAACTCAAAAGCCGTCGGCTACTGGTTTCCCGCGCAGGAACGCAGTCTGGCCACCGCGATTTTTGATTCGATGGCCAAGTTTTCTTCCGCGATTGGCGTGCCGCTGATTGGCATTCTGCTTCTGCATTTCGGCTGGAGATGGAGTTTCGCAGCGACAGGATTCCTCAGTCTTCTCTTCTTCGCTTTGTTCTACGCCTACTATTACAATCCAAGCGAAGATAAGCATCTTTCGAATGTGGAGCGCGGCTTTATCGCGAAAGGCGGAGCCCAGCCGGAAGATCGAGCGACGGCCGCCAAAGGAGCGCCACTCTGGTATTTGCTCCGGCAAAAACGCGTCTGCGGATTGGCTCTCGGTTTTGCCGGGTATAACTACACGTTCTACCTCCTGCTGACCTGGCTGCCGTCTTATTTTTTGGCGGTGCATCACGTCGATTTGTTTCATTCGGTGATTTACACGAGCGTGCCGTGGCTCTTCGCCACGTTCACGGACCTTGTAATTGGCGGCTGGATGGTCGATGCGTTGATTCAGCGCGGATGGAATGCGGTTCGCGTCCGCCAGGCGATTTTGATCGGCGGGACCGCGCTTGGCCTGGGGATTCTTGGCGCTGCGCGTACCGAAAGCGCGGCCACAGCGCTCTTCTGGATCAGCCTTTCGATCGGCGGATTATCGGCTGCGTCGCCTGTGGGATGGTCGATCCCTTCGCTGATTGCTCCAAAGGAAAGCGTAGGCACCGTCGGCGGAATCCTGAATTTTAGCAATCAGCTTGCGGGGATTGCCGCGCCCATCGTGACGGGCTACGTCGTTCAAATCACGCATTCCTTTGCCTGGGCTTTTATTGCGGCCACAGTCACGCTTGCGCTCAGCATCATGGCTTATATTTTTCTGCTCGGGCCCATGACCCCTGTGCCGGAACCCGCTTGAGCTAAGCCAATCTTATTTGTTCAATGGTGGTGGCTGACGGAGTAATTCTTTGTAGCTTTCGTCCTGGCGTTGTAAACCTCAAAGCTGCCGTCCGGAGAGGCGGTTATCTTGAGATAGTCCCCCGCGTCCGGACCTGGAACATTTGCAATGAAAAAAGCCGCCACGTTGTGCGCTTCGCCGCCCTCATCTGAATAGTGAACCTGCCACAGGTCTTCCAGACCAGGCGCTTTCTCAATCGTGTCCCACACCGAGGGAGACCCGCCCTTTTTGGCGCCGTTGTCCATGATGGCGACGCGCGGCGCGATGGCGTCCACAAACACGGGACTGTCGCTTTGATTCCATCCGTGGTGGGAAACGATGAAGATGTCGATCTTCCCGAGCTTGTTGACCGGGCACATCAGTTCCCTTTCCTTGTCCATCGTCAGATCGCCCAGATCCAAAATGCGAAGCTTGCCAAGCGTGATGAGCACGCCGAGAGAGCGCGCATTTTCGGTGTGATCCGCTGGGGGCGCCGTGGTGGATTCGCACACCGGATTCGCTGCACCAGCACCGGGCAATGGCTTTTCGATCAATGCCCCGTCCGCGCTGATGACTTTCACATCGATTCCTGGAATCGGCAGATTTTCTCCCGGCTTAGCGATGATACGTTTGTTGTGGTCTTTGTCGAGGAGAGCTTGATAGGCCTTCCAGGCATCCTCGGTCGCCGCATCGGTGGATTCGCGATTTTCTCCGTGGTCGATGAAAGTTCCTATCGGAATTCTGGCGGCAAGCTGCGGCACTCCGCCGGTGTGGTCCTCGTGATAGTGCGTGAGAAGCACGAAATCAATTTTCGAGACTCCCGCCAATTTAGCTGCGGCGACGATGCGGTTCGCGTCACGGCCATTGTTGCCGGGCCAGCCCGTATCGATCAGCAGAGACTTCCCGGCCGGGCTGACGAAGAGCGTGGCTTGACCGCCTTCCACATCGACAAAATAGATTTGCAACTGATTCGCGCTCATAGCCGGCGGTGCAGCGAGCGCGTGCCGACGCAGAGTGAAGGCGATAACTCCACAAAGCGCCGCGATGATAACGCTGCCTTGCATGATCTTGCGCAGCGCGAAGTTTTGAGAAAAATAGTTCTGCATATTGTTTACTCCTGGTCAGCTTCCTTAGGCTGTTCCGTCGCGAACGTAGCGGGCTGAACCAACGCGCGCGTTGCGCCCGTCGATATCCCGCCGTCCACAAGTAGCGTCTGGCCCGTGATGTATCTGCTGGACTCCGCCGCGAGAAATACCACCGCCGAATCCAGATCGTGCGGCTGACCCGGACGCTTCACCGGGATGCGATCGCAAAGATAATCGACCCATTCCTTATTTTCGTAAAGAATCTTGTTCTGTTCGGTACGGAACCATCCCGGAGCGAGACAATTCACGGTGACGCCGAACTTTCCCCAATCGTCGGCGAGGCTCATCGTCAACTGCTTGATTCCGCCGCGGCTAGCGCCATACGGCGCGAGACCAGCATACCCGGCGACGGTGGTGACGGAGCCGATGTTGATGATGCGTCCGTAGCGGCGGGCGATCATGCCCCGAGCGACGGCTTGCGCGACAAAAAAGCTGCCGCGAAGATTCGTCTCGAGAATCAAGTTCCAGTCGTCCCAGGTGACGTCGAGCGCGGGCTTTCGCACATTGCAACCCGCATTGTTGACCAGAATATCGAGATGCCCCAACGCGGCTTCGGCGGTCGCTACGGCTTTTTCAATGCTCTCTTTGCTGCGTACATCTAGCTCGCACGAAAATGCACGGCGGCCCAGCGCTTTGATTTCCGCCTCGAAAGGCGCCAGGCGGCTGACGTCGCGGCTTGTGAGCACGAGATCCGCACCGGCTTTGGCCAGTGCTCGCGCCATGTACTGGCCGAGCCCTCGACTGGTACCCGTTACGAGCGCGACGCGCCCGCCGAGATCGAAAAGACCATCGCTCACGAAGCGCTCTCCGGAGTGAGAATGATCTTCATTAAGTTAGGTTCGTGAGCGTAGAGCCTCTCGAACCAGCGGGGGCCCTCGTCGAGCGGCGCGATCGCCGTGATCAAAGGTTTGACCTGAATCGCGCCGCTGGCCAGAAGTTCGATCGCGCGGGATATTCTCCTGCGGAAGCGCATGATCCCTGAAGACGAATTTGACGCGTCACAACTTTTTGCAAGGGCAGCGTGACTTCCGGCGAAATGTTGCCCACCAAAACGACGGTGCCTCCTTTGCGAACACTTTCGATCGAGGCCTTCACGGTTTCGTTTCTGCCCACGGCCTCGATCGCCAGATCAACGCCCGTGCCTCCAGTGAGCTGCATCACTTGTTCGACCACATCCAATTTCGGAGATAAAACAGCGGTCGCGCCGGTCTGCTGGGCAAGCGCAAGGCGCGTGCTATCCGCATCGGCAACGAAAATACGCGAGCAGCCCGCGGCGCGCAACGCTTGCAACGTCAGCAGTCCGATCATGCCTGCGCCGAGCACGAGCGCCGTGGTGCCGCTGGTGACGGGCGCCAGGGAGACACCGTGAAGCGCGACGGACACGGCCTCAAGCATCGCCGCTTCTGCAAACGAAAGCTTTTCCGGCAAACGATAAAGGATGCGCGAAGGAACGGCGACGTATTCTGCAAATGCACCGGGGCGGCGGAACTCGGCGCAGGAGACTCCCAACACCTGGCGGTGGTTGCAGAGATTCACGTCACCGCGTAAGCAGTTGGCGCAAGCGCCGCAGAAAATGGTCGAGTCAAACGTAACGCGGTCGCCTTCAGCAAAGCCCTTTACTCCAGCACCAATCGCAGCGATTGTCCCCGCCGCTTCGTGGCCCATGACGATCGGCGGAATCCGCCGGCCGGAAGATCCATCGTAGCCGTGCACATCGCTCCCGCAAATTCCGCAAGCCGCTACGCTGATCAAGACTTCTCCGTCGCCCGGCGTGGGATCGGGAAGATCGGCAATCTCGAGATGTTTGTATTGCGAAAGCAGAAGAGCTTTCACGACTGAAGACAATCCTTTTTCAAAGTGAGACTCCTCGTTTCCACGGAATGAAATCGTCCTGGCCGAGCAACTCCGCCTTCGTACGCGCTTCGCCGCTGGCCACACCGATCACGTGTTCCAGAATCGTTTCCCCCATTTTCTCGATGCTGGTTTCGCCCGTGATGATGCTGCCGGTGTCAATGTCGATGATGTCGGCCATACGCCGCGCCAGATTCGAGTTCGTGGCGATTTTCAAAACGGGAGCAATCGGATTTCCCGTCGGCGTGCCGAGGCCCGTGGTGAAGAGAACTACATTCGCGCCGGCTCCTACTTGCGCGGAAACCGATTCCACGTCGTTTCCCGGCGTGCAATGCAGATTCAATCCCGGCTCCGTGGAATATTCCGGATAATCGAGCACGGCGGTAACGGGAGATGTGCCGCCCTTCTTCGCCGCGCCCGCGGATTTCATCGCATCCGTCAACAAACCGTCCTTGATATTCCCCGGCGAAGGATTCATCTCGAAGCTCGCGAACACAGCTTTGGCGCGCGCTGCATAATTCCGCATGAGTTGCGCAAAACGCTCCGCAACCTCAGCGCGGACGCAGCGATCGATAAGCTGTTGTTCGACACCGCAGAGCTCGGGGAATTCGGAAAGGATGCCTATGCCACCGAGCGTCGCGACTATATCGGAGACGTGGCCGATCGCGGGATTCGCCGACAGCCCGGAAAAACCGTCGGAGCCCCCGCATTGCAAACCCAGTGTGAGTTTTGACAGTGGAGCAGGTTGCCGCGTGATCTTGTCCGCCTCCACCATCCCCAGAAAAGTTTCACGGATGGCACGGCTCAGCATCGCGGCTTCGGAAGCGCTGTTCTGCTGCTCAAAGATCAGCACGGGCTTTTTGAAATTAGGGTCGCGCCGCTTGATTTCTTCGAGCAGCATGGGAACTTGCGCATGCTGGCAGCCAAGGCTGAGAACCGTGGCTCCGGCAACATTCGGATGATGAATGTAACCCGCCAGAAGGCCGCAAAGGTTTCTGGCGTCTTCGTGCGTCCCGCCGCAGCCTGCTTCGTGCAACAAAAACTTGATGCCATCGATGTTTTGAAAAACTTTCGGCGAAGCGCTAGCTCGCTGGATTTCGCCGAAAGCGGCCTTCTTCAGTTCATCCGATTTGCCTTCGCGATAGAGTCTAGCCAGCTCCGCAACCTGGCTTCGGTATATTTGCGGCGCCGCAAAACCCAATTCTTCTTCAAACGCTTGCTTCAAAACGGCCAGATTGCGGTTCTCGCAAAAGACAAGTGGAAGCACGAGCCAATAATTGCGCGTGCCAACTTGGCCATCGTCCCGATGAAACCCGCGAAAAGTCTTGTTCGACCAGGCGGAGACGTCCGGTGGAGTCCAATGAGCGCTGGCGGATTCCGTTTCGTGAAAAGCCGCCGCCGCATGGCGGATGTTGCGCGTCGAGAGCAAATCGCCGCGTCGAAGGTTCTCGACAGCTTTGCCCACCAAAACGCCGTACATAATGATGTCGCCGCCGGCGCCCACGTCTTGCGTGAGGAATTTATGCTTGGCCTGCACATCGGAGAGCAGGGTGTAATCATTCCCCAGGTAGCTGACGATTTCGCCCTTTTGCAAATTGGCGAGCGCTACGAGGGCGTTGTCTCGCGCGTCGATCCGCAGAACCTTTGCGTGTGCTGAGCCATTCCCTGACATCGGAATTCCACCTTTTCGAAGGTCTGTCTCTCATTCTATCCGGGTCGTTCCGCACAAGCTAGCGCGGCAGAGTTGCGATTTGCGCGGCACACGGATACGCAGCGGCTTGCGAGCGCGCGAACTTCGCACCTATAATCCGATTTCGTCCCTGCGACCTGCGCCGCCGAAGAAGCTCGGAGGAACTGTGCCAGTTGGAACCGCATTCCACGAAAGAACTCTTGCGCTGTGCGAAAGCCTGAACTATCGCGAATGGTCGGGCTATTACACGGTCAGCGTCTACGAAACACACCACGAGCACGAGTACAACGCCATCCGCAATTCGGCTGCGCTGATCGACATTTCACCTCTCTTCAAATACCGCGTCACCGGAAGAGATGCGACGCGTTTCGTGAATCGGGTGATTTCTCGGGACATTAATAAGGTAGCGATCGATCAGGTGATTTATTGCTGCTGGTGCGATCCCGAGGGAAAAGTAATCGACGACGGCACGATCACGCGCCTCGGCGAAAACGAATACCGCTGGACGGCTGCGGACCCGAGCTTGCGATGGTTCCAGCAAAATGCGCTGGCGCTGAACGTAAATATAGAGGACATCTCCGAACAGGTGGCAGCTCTGGCCCTGCAAGGGCCGACCTCAGGCAAACTGCTGCATGCCGTGACCGACGCGAACGTTGCCAACCTGAAATATTTTCGTGTGACGCGCGGACAAATCGCGGGTGTGCCGGTGGACATTTCGCGGACGGGATATACAGGCGATTTGGGATTTGAGATTTGGATGCCGTGGAAGGACGGAAAAAAAGTCTGGGACGAGCTGACTAAAAAAGGAAAAGCGTTTGACATCCATCCCGCGGGAATGATTGCGCTGGATATCGCGAGAATCGAAGCTGGGCTGATTTTGATTGAAGTGGATTACAGCTCGAGCAAGAAGGCGCTCATCGCATCGCAGAAATATTCCCCGGAAGAAATTGGCCTTGGAAAACTGGTAGACCTGAAAAAGGATAATTTTGTCGGGCGCGATGCGTTATCGAAGGAAAAGAAGAGTGGCGGAGCGGAGCGCCGGCTCGTCGGCCTGGAAATAAATTGGAACGAAGTCGAGGCGCTCTACGACAAAATGGGCATGGCGCCACAAGTTCCAAGCGTTGCATCGCGTGTGGCAGTGCCTGTTTATCGCGATGGGAAGCAAGTAGGCAAGGCCACATCAACAGCATGGTCGCCTACCCTGAAAAAGATGATCGCGCTGGCGTGCGTGAACCGCGATCAGTCGTCCGTCGGAGCAACCGTGAATATCGAGATGACCGTCGAGGCCGTCCGCCACACGGTTTCCGCAAAAGTAGTTGCGCTTCCTTTCTTTAATCCGGCGAGGAAAACGTCGGTTCCGGTGATTTAACGCGCTCAGTGAGTTTTGGCGAAATTCTCTTCCTTAGTTAGCAGTCCATCAAAAGAGATTCTGTCCCAGAAGTTTGCCACGCAGGATCACGGCGCGGATTTTCTGCGTATTCTGAATATCATCGAGAGGATTTGCGTTAAGAAGCAGGAGGTCGGCAACCTTGCCTTCCTCGATGGTGCCCTGGGTTTGGAGCTTGCCAAGAAATTCCGCGGGAAGTCTTGTAGCCGCTTGTAGCGCCTGCATGGGCGTAGACCCACCCGCACCAAAAGCGCAAGTTCTTCGTGCAGGCTGGAACCGGGAAAAACGAACGGAGCCGTGGTGTCCGTGCCCGCCATTATACGTACGCCCGACGCATTCATTTTTCCGACGATTCTTATCGAAGCCTGCATGAGGCTAGCCCGCAAGGCGAACTCCTCCGGCGTCGCGCCCTTGTCGCGGTCTTTCGTTCCCTTCTCCCAATTCTTCAGAACCTGAAGCGGAATATATTGCGGCGAGGATCGCGGGTGGGATCGTTGCTCGGGCGTGGATAGGCGTCGTTGCGGAGAAGTCAGCGTGGGAACCTGCCAGGTTTTGTTGCGCAAGAACTTTTCGATAAGCGCGGCAGATTGCTGGTCCGAATAGCTTTCGAGCAATTCGCGTTGCCAGGCAAGTTCGCGGTCACGGGATTGCCCGGTCGTTCCCTTCTTGGGACCCGCGGCGAACTGTTTGCGGATGAGTAGAGGTTCGTCGCTCGAACAGGCACGGAGGACTCCGGTGAGATGCTCGATGCTTTTCTGGCCGGCGTCAGAAGCTTCGGAAGCGGTTACGCGGTCAGGAACGTGGCCAACGAAAGTGATATGATCGCGGCGGCAAACGTCCGCGATGGCGAAGTAGGCGTCGCGGTTAAGATTGGATTGCACTTTGATGAAATCGGCGCCGCGCGACGTCGAGAGTGGACATCCGCGGCGGCTTCCGCCGAGTTGGTGACGACCAACGAAGGCTGAAAGAATGGTGGGCTCCCATCGAGATACGGCCCAGCAAAGAAAATTCGCGGAGCCTGAAGCTGCCCGCTCTCAATTTCGCGCCGAAGAGCGACAAGGGAATCAAGATCACCGCCCATGTCGCGGACCGTGGTGATCCCGTTCGCAAGCAGGAGCGGAAGTATGAATTCGCGGCTTACTGTAGGTTCGCTGGCGCCGGTGAGATGGACGTGCATATCAACGAGTCCAGGAATAAGAAATTTTCCAGCAACATTGAGAGTCTTTGTGCCGCGAGGGATGGAAATGGATTTCGACGGGCCGATCGCCGCGATTTTTTCGTCAGCAATGAAAACCGTCATGTCCGGCTTGGCAGCGGCGCCAGTGGCGTCGATGAGAGTGACATGAGTAATGGCGAGCGATGGCGGCGGAGATGAAGAACACGAACAGAAAGGAACGACGACCAATAAAGCCAAGAGCAGGAGTCCACGAACGCGGCTGTCCAGGCCTCTCGACGACGATTGG
>CAWKOM010000013.1:0-24956 GCA_963851235.1 uncultured Acidobacteriota bacterium | reverse complement strand
TCTTCCTCATTGTCGCCTTCGCCTGTAATTCTTGTTAGCTCCACGTGGTCACCGTAGATGGCCGCGCGGGGACCAAGAAGCGCCTTATACATTTTAATCCGTCTCCGCACCTGCACCGAGCCCACGGGGTCGGCCGTCACCGCTTGATCCATGTAGCGCAACCACGCCAGGCTCGGCGGCGTGCCACACGGGCAGCTCTGCGTCACGCTATCTGGCTTGAGCGCGCGGGTGGTTTCGAAGATAGTCTTGTATACCTCACCCATCGCGTAGGTAGAATCGTAAGGTGATTTGTGATGGTGCTTCGGGTTATAGCAGGGAGGCGTGGAATAAATATTGTCCAGCTTGTGTCCGTCAAATCCCCAGTCGCGGATGAACCGTTCGGTTAGCTGCTTGTAATAGGCTTGCACTTCCGGCACTGCCGGACATAGCGCCGCCAAATTCCTTGCCATCCGCGCCGGTTTTCCGTTCTTGTCCAGAATCAGCCAGTCCGGATGCTGCTTTACTACATCGGAGACCACGTATTTGCGTCCCCCATATCCATAATGTCCGTCTTCCACCGCTAACGGCAGCCACCAGAGTTGCAGCTTGATTCCCTGGGCGTGGAAATCATTCACCATTTTTTGTATGGCGCCGTCCGGAAACGCCGTAGGCCGGGGCTGCCAGTCGCCATAATTCGTAAACCATCCGTCATCCAGCGTCGCCCAATGGATTCCCAGTTCTTTTAGTTTCGGGATAGTGCCCAACATCTGTTTTGGCGTGACGTCGAATTCATATCCCCAGCCGCACCAGCTCACCGCGTAGTTTTCGTTGTTGTTCGCAGGCTTCGCCAATCCTTCACGCTCCACTGCGTTCGACCACGTGCTCAGTGGCTCGTAAAAATCACCTGCGTACACTGCAAGAAACGTCCGCGGAGTGGAATAAATCTCTCCGCTTCCCAGCAACGTATTTGCCGGCAATCGCACGCCGGCGCTGACCCGGCCGTCCTCCGTGGTTTTCACAGGAATCGAAAGCACGAGCGGTAGCGTTTCTAGGTGCCCGATTGCCTCCCCAACATTCTTTGTCCAGAAAGCCACAACAGGTATTCCCCCGCCAGCGCTTCCCAGATCGCCGTTCACGTCGACGGGCATCCCAAAAACATTCTCCTGCGTAAATTTTGCTGGAACTGGAAACGCCTCGTCCTTGCCCCACCGGATACTGGAACCGTAGAAAGACCACATCTCGTGAGCCGCTGCGGCCGGATCGGCTAGCGTCGCATTCAAGCGGTGCTTCTGGATCGTAATCTCATCGAGAGAGACTTCCTGTTGTCCCGTGTTGCGAAACGTTGCGGAAAGAAGAGCCAGCCCCGGGAAATCATCGTAAATCTCCAGCCTCATAGTCTCCTCCAACCCCGTGCTTGCGCTTGTTCCTCGCACCTCAATCTGCTTTCCCAAATTTCCGAGTTTTCCCTGAGCATCTCTTACTTCCGCGTGAGCCACGTCCAGTGTGATGTCATTAACTTCCCTGTTCCCGGCCGTGATTGCCTGGCCGGATTCATTCGCTGGGTCATCCAGCGTCAGTTTTTTGCCGTTACTTGCGAGGAGCGCTGTCAACCAGCCGGTGGAAGACAGCACGAATTCAGCAGCCGGTGTCTGTACATGGACTCCATCCTCTGCCTGACTCACGCGGATAGCGGACTCTTTTGGTTCTGCGGACTGCCCTGCACGCGATTCCTCCTTCTGCTGGCAACCGGAAAGTTGCAGCAAGCATGCCGCAGTCAGGACCAACGCGGCGCAAGCCACTCCAAGCGTATGTATGCGCTTTTTAACCACGCTGCTCTCCTCGTGTGTCCTCATTGATTTTGCGATCCAAGAACCGCCTCACTCATGTGTTGTGCTGCGGTCCGCCTCCCTCGCCTGCGTTCGCGCCTCCGCAAAACGGCGCGGGACAGCAAAGTTACGGAGGCGAGGAATTCTGCGCAAAAGTCTACACGTGAAGGAAATAAAAGGGAACAAAAAGAAACATATCGAAAGGCAGAATCCTGGAACGCTCCAATGCTCTTTCGAGGGAAAGCGTATCGACTCGGGCGACTTTCACCGGTCGGTCGGATCGGTGAAGCGCCGGTGATCCGCAAGGTTTGGAAACGCCCTTAAATTGCCGCTCACTTTGACCGCAAAGGTTTGCACGAATGGCACTCCATCCACCCCGTCCACCGTCAGCCGGATGGTGAAGTTTGCTGCCCGCGTATAAGTGTGAGACGCCCTGGCCCCACTTGCGCTGGTGCCGTCGCCAAAATCCCAGTGATACCCGACCGCGGGCACACCGGCCGCTTCGGTTTGCGATGAGAGATGGATAGCCTCACCTGCGCTTGCCACCGAGGGCACTTGCGCCTTAACACTTGGAGCTCTCGGGGAAACGCTGCTATCGATAAGCTTGATCATCCTCACGGATTCAGGTGGTTGATTCTCAACTCGCACCGCATCGCCTGCAAGCCTGATCTTTGCGTCCTTGTTCAACACGTCTTCCGCCACAAACGTGTGGGCTGTGGGCAGTCCGAGATCAGTTAGTTTGAGAGCGTGTGAACGCGGCTTGTTTGTCCAATTGAAGACTGTCAAGATGGCCTGGCGCGGACTTTCCTGAAGAAAGAAGATGCTGGGCTGTTCGTCCTCAGGCTCGTAGGTCATCAGATCCAGTGGTGTGGACGCTCGTCCAATCTTCGCCATATTCAGCAGGTCTTTGTTTTCAACCAGCGCCAGGCGATCTTTCTGAGAGCCGAGCACCAGCATGTCGTCGCCAATCTCAAACATCCCGCCGGAAACGGCGGATAACGCAATCGAAGCCTGGGCCGCCGGGAGCAACAACGCGGGAGCCTTCTCCGGCCTGTCCGTGAAGTATTGACCGGAAGTGGTGTTGAACGCGTCCGGGTCATTCACGAAAAAATTGCGGTTCATGTAAAACCGGGCAGCAATCCCAGGCGCGGCAGTTTTCGTCCCTGCGAAACTGTGGGCCGTGTCGGTAGATATACGCCCGGTATCGACCAGCCCCACCGCGTTTAACATTGGGCTTCCATCCTTGTCGAGAACCACCTCATCCCCCACCGTGTCGCGGATGATTTGCAAGCCGATGCGCTGCGCTTTCAGAGCCGTTGTGTTGGGCTTGTAACGATAGCCCTCGATGGCGGTGGTATCCATAAAATCCAGTTTGATGAACCGGACCCCCCACTCGCGAACCAGTGTTTTGTAAGTTTGACGCAGATATTCCTGCGCTCCAGGATGCGTCGTGTCCAAAGTGTAGAGCATGTCCGTCTTCTGATTCCAGACATCGCGCCCAGGAATCGGCTCGCCCTTCGCGTTGTGGACAAGCCACTCCTTGTGATGCTCGTAAACCCACGCGCGGCTGGTCACCTCAAAAGGGCCAGTCCAGACGCCGAAGGTGAGGCCGTCTCCGGCAATGTGGCGTCCAACGAAGCGCATCCCATCCGGGAACCCCGTGGCATTGGCGGTGGCGTACTCTCCGCGGGCATACTGATAGCCTTCGTCAATTTGAAAATATTGGTACCCAAGCGATTTGAGATGTTCCGCTTGCCAGTCCGCATTGGCCAAGCTCTCGCCTTCATTGATGCCGCCGTAATAGGCCGTCCAGCTCCACCATCCGATGGGAGTCTCGCTCGGGATACGCGCGTGGTGCAGTCGTCGAATCGCATCGCCGTAGGCCAACAGTTGATCGTGATAGTCCCGACCGGCTCGCAGCATCAGGCGTTCTGAGTGCATTTCTGCACCTGGCTCGAGGGGAAGGCTCAATTCTATCTGATCCTCTGCGGGAGCATTTTTCAGGTCGAAATCTTTTTGGACTTCCGTGGTTCCGGTGGAGTCGACGCTATAGGATGCAATCTTCGTCTCCGCTCCCGAGCCGGCCGTTTGCAGATGCAGAACGGTCAGAAATCGATCAGAGGTGAGTGCGCCAAGAAACAGGCTCTGCTGACTCTCTCGGTTGTAGATTAGTTGACTTCCCACAGCTCGGTGAACTCCGCCTGGCGACTTGCCCAAGTCATAAAGCCGAAGCTCAGGCCAATCTTCGCTGAAACTATCGGAAAGGACTCGATCCGCGGACGGATTGCCGCCCAGATTGAGAACCGGTTCCCCAATCGTCTCGACGGCCCGGATGGCCTGCACCGTCACCTGCTTGTCGGTAGTGTTCCTTACCGTCACCTGGATTGTGGCAGAGGGATGCTGATCGTAGAGCTGCACCACATAAGCCAGTCCAACTTTGCCTTCGAGTCCCTCGCACGCAACGGTTATGCTGCGGCCCGAGCCAAGCTCATCGGTGAACCTAGATTCAGAAACCCGATGGCTCGGGAACTCGCTCGAACGCAACCACTGGCGATCGACCTGCGCTGCCACGCTGCTGGTAAGTATGCGCTGGCCGCCCCGCACCACTAGTTGATACGACCCATCTTGAGAGCTGACCGTCACGGAAAGCGTGTCGTTCTTCAATTCCTGCGCCGCGCCAGGCGTGAGGACAATCAGCGCCCAAATGATAGTCACGCATCCCAGATTGCAGCGCCGTCTGTAAATCCGTTTTGACACGGTGCCAGCCTCCCCCACCCGCGACCTGCCTATGACCGAGGCCAATACTATATCAATGCTACTGTAGACTTTCTCACTGTGTCTGGTACGAAAACCCAGATTGACTGACAACTTGTGTCGAGCGTACCAATGCACAGAACATGTGGCAACGCCATAGGCTACTCATGTCGTGTTAACCAAGCGAGCTAAATAGGTGCTGGCGAGAGTTGCCTGTGAAATCACGACAGTCGCTTACAGTGAAAAAACTGTACGACAAGGGATGAACGCAACCGTGAGAAAACGCAAAAGTAGTGGAGTAGATCAATACATAGCAAGATGTCCCAAAGAGGCGCAAGGCGATTTGGCGAAGATCAGAGCGACCATTCGGACGGCAGCGCCTGGTGCCACTGAACGTACCGATTATTTCCAATGGCCCGGATATTCCTATCCAGGTTTTGATTATGACGGGATGTTTGCTTGGTTCAGCTTCAAGAAACCACACATACGCCTACATGTACGCCCTCCAGTAATACAAGAACAGAGGAAGGAACTTGTAGATTTCGCTACAACGAAAGCCATTGTTAGCTTCCCAATAGGTAAACCAATACCAGTGAAATTGGTGAAGAAACTGGTGAAAGCAAGTGTAAAGACAATGAAGGATAAGCGCATCGACCGCATCAAAACGTGACTGCCTCGGATTATGGATTCTTTTGGCGACCGCTACGTTCAATTCTTGTTCGAAACAAAACTAGGGGCATCAACCGAAGCCACTGAAAACACACTTTGGAAATGGCGCGCCCGGCCAGATTCGAACTGGCGACCCTCTGCTTAGAAGGCAGACGCTCTATCCAACTGAGCTACGGGCGCGGTGCCGATCTTGATTCTAGAACACTTAAGGGGCCTCTAACACTAATTTGGACGTTGAGCCTCCACGATGAAACAGACTCTCTCCAACGGCGTCACAGGCGCTATCTCACCAATCTCTCACAATCTGAAGCGTTTCTACCAGAGCCTTTCCCTCTTGTGACATCGATGTTTGGACCCTTTGGTGCAGCTGGGGCAGAGCAATCCTTTGCAGGTTCATGTCTTCTCTTCGACTGATCTCTTGAATGTCCTTTTTGGGATCAGCTCGGTGTGCGAATTAGGGTCGGCGCAGCCTCTCCTCTCGCGGGTCAAGAGCGTTTCGATTCTTACGTCGCATTGCAATGAATGAGCGTTATCGATGACGCCGCGCACATGCACTTCGCCGGAACCGGCACAGGAGCCACTCGCGTCGAGTCGCTTGAAACCGAAACCATTGCAAGTTTCCTGCAGAGTGTTCGCGGGGAACGCTGCATCGTGCCAGCAGCAAAGTCGCGCATGACTTTCCAGGCTAAGTAAGTCCGGAGCCAGAGAAATATCCGATGCGCTGCACGTCTGGCAGACCCCTACCGCGAGACGCGAAATTTCGCTATCAAGACTCGCTGCACGCGTTGATTACTCTTGATTTCCTATCCCTTTCTGCTATCATCTCAATCGGGCCGATCTGTACAGTTCCGCTACGCCCATCGCTTTAGCCTTGAAGGTATCCCCGAGACACATGATTTTGCTGTTTAGCTTGAACGACTTGGGCGCGCGTTCGTCATAGATTGATGCTTCCCTAAGCTATTTAGAATCAGTAGAATGTGTAAGTGTTGATTCTAATAGAATTGAAGTTCTTTAGAATGAACGCTTACAAAAAACACGGGGGGATCTCGCCGTAGTTAGGCCCCAGGGCTGACGGACCAGAAGCTCGTCGATTCAGAAGCGGAGTGCGTCCGCTGGGCAGGAAGCCCGCCAGCTGTCGACATGTCCTAGGGCGAGCGCTACGCGCTCGCCAGTTCTTTCAACAAGGTCTTGCCCTTACGGAACCACGGCCGCTCATACCGTTGCATATACCGCGGCAGTGTCCGTTTTTTGGCCAGCAGCTTTTGCGCCCATTCACGCGCCTCGTCGCGGCGGCCCGCGAACTTCAGAAAATAGGCATAGTTGTAGAGCGTCTCCGTGGTCGTCGAAAATTGCACCACGTCGGCATAGCATTGCTCGGCGCGGTCCAATTGTCCGGTTCGCGCATACGCATCAGCCAAAAGTCCGGCAGCTCGGTAGTAATCGAACTTTCGATCGCTGGCGACCACGCGCTCCAGATCGGGGATGGCCCCGGCAAAATCCCCCAGCCCTAGAGACGCCTGCGCCCGATAATAGAATGTATAGACAGAATCGCTGCGTGCCGCGATCGCATTCGTGAACGCCTCGCGTGCTTTCGCAAATTCTCTCTGGTCCTTGTAGAGTTCGCCGAGTTCCTCGTAGTTCGCGGCGGAGGGATTGTCCAGAATCTGCGTTTCCACTGTCTGAATCCGTGATTTTCGTCCGAACCCCTGAAATACTCCGCGAAGCAAACCCAGATCGGGCAGCACTTCCACGACGATATAAACTCCGGCTCCCAGAAAGCCGCCAAAGAAAATAATGAAGAACCAGTAGTTCTCCGGCCGGCGCTTCACAAAATGCACAATCGCGAGGATTTGGACAATAAATCCCCAAGGATAGAAGAGGTGGCTGAGGCCAAACATAGATGACCGCTCTATAAAGAGAATCTCCGTCTCGAACTAAATGGTCAAACGAAACGTATCGCTCGTGTGAGCAGAAGTTACTGTCCACTCGCGCCATCGTGCTTTGTTATGATGAACGGAATGAATCCCATCGAGACACTGGGACTCGCCTTGGGTGCCGGATTTTCCTCCGGATTGAATCTCTACGCCACTGTCGCAACGCTTGGACTTCTCGAGCGTTTCGGGATCATCCATCTTCCCGGCTCGCTCCGCGCTCTCTCTCATCCCGTCGTGATCGGCGTTGCGGTAGCTCTTTACCTGGTCGAATTTTTCGCGGACAAAATCCCTTACATCGATACCGTGTGGGATTTGGTTCACACGTTCATCCGTCCGCCCGCCGCCGCGTTGCTTGCGTATAGCGCTGCCGTCGCCGCTCCCGCGGAATGGCGCTGGGCCGCCGCCCTTCTCGCTGGAGGAGTCGCGCTAACCTCGCATGGTACAAAAGCCAGCGCTCGCGCCGCTGTCAACACCGTGCCAGAGCCTTTCAGCAATTGGGCGCTAAGTTTCGGAGAAGATGTTTTGGCTGTTTGGCTGACCTGGATGGCCACAGTGCACCCCTTGGCAACGACGGTCATCGTCGCCGCTCTTCTGGTGCTCTCCGCTTACTTACTGTTCCATCTTTTCCGGTTTGCGCGCCGCACGTTGCAGCGCTTGTTCGCGGCGTGAGTCTGAGCGAGCACCGCACACTATTTCAAATAAGTCGCCAGCCAGTCCAAAAATGTCTTGTACCAGAATCGGCTGTTCTGAGGCTTCAGCACCCAATGTCCTTCGTCCGGGAAAATCACCAGTTTTGACGGCACGTCCTGCCTTTGCAGCGTGTTAAAGAGTTCGAGCGACTGCGTGTACGGCACTCGAAAATCCAGCTCGCCGTCAATCACCAACATCGGCGTTTTGAATTTGCCAAGCTCCGCCGCGTAACTCGCCGGCGCCCATTTGTGGTAACCCTCCGGATTCGTCCACGGTGTGCCCGGCATGTCATGCTCTTGAAACCACAACTCTTCCGTGGCGTACATCGAGTTCAGATCGTAAACGCCCGCATGACTGATGATGGCCTTGAAGCGCCTCGTATGCGTCGCAATCCAATCCGCCAGGTACCCGCCGTACGATCCGCCCGCGGCCGCCATCCGCGCGCCATCGATGTACGGATATTTTTTCAGCGCGTAGTCCACGCCGTCCATTATGTCGACGTACGCTTTTCCGCCCCAATCGCCGGCGATTTCATCCGTGAATTTCTGGCCGTAGCCCGTCGAGCCGCGCCGGTTAATCATCAGCGTTACGTAGCCTGGCGCAGAAAACACTTGCGGGTTCCACCGGTAGCCCCATGCGTTCGACCACATCGTCTCCGGCCCGCCGTGCAGCAGCACGAGCAGTGGATATTTTTTTGACACGTCAAAATCCGGCGGCCGGATCAGCATGGCCTGCACGCGCGTGCCGCCCGCCCCCTCGAACCAAAATGTTTCCGCCTCATTCATTTTCACCGAGGCGAGAATGGCATCGTTTTGATGCGTGATCTGCCGTACCTCATATCCCTCGCTCGCAGCGGCAAAAATCTCGGCGGGCTTCGTCAGGCTGGTGCGCTCAAACACCATTGTTTTTCCGTCGTTGCTCAGCGAGATTTCCGAGTTGTAGCTATTGCCGATGAGCTTTTTCGGTTCTGCTCCCCCGCGCGCGGCCAGCGCATAAATCGGCTTTAGTGTTTCGTCTTCCGCGGTGAAATAAATGGTCTTGCCGTCCGCGGACCACAGCAACTCGTCTGCGCTGCGATCGAAACCCTCGGTCAGGTTCTCGATTTTTCCCGTCGCTCTGTCATACAGCATCACGCGCCAGCGGTCAGATTCGTATCCTGGCGTTAGCTGTGCGTGATACGCAATGTACTTCCCATCGGGAGAGTAAGTGGGTTCGCCGTCAAACCCCTTTTGCGTGGTGATTCGTTTCGCTTCGCCACCCGCAACCGGGACCACGAATAAGTCTCCGTTTGTGCTGGTGGCTTCCACCGGATCGGTTACCGCCGTAAAACAGATTTCTTTCGAGTCTGGAGAAAAATTCAGGTCGCCAGGCCCGCCGCGCTGATCCGGAGGCACGTCGTAGTCCGCACCAGCATTTAGATCGCGCGGAGTCCCGCTGCCATCGGCCGCGACAACAAACAAGTGGCTCCGTTTGCCGTCGTTCCAGTGCGTCCAATGCCGATAAAGAAGATGTTCGGCGACGTGCGCTTTCACTTTGTTCTTTTCTTTTTCCGTGTCCCGCGCGCTGTTGCAAGCGTCGTCCTTGCAGTCCGGGTAAACGCCGGAAGTGAACGCAATCGTCTTCCCATCCGGCGACCACTTCACAATATCCGCGCCTGTCGAAAGATGCGTAATCGGCTGAGCTTCGCCGCCCTCCATCGACAGCAAATACACTTGCGAACTTCCGCTGCGCGACGACAGAAATGCGATGGTCTTTCCATCCGGCGACCATACGGGCGAGGAATCGTGACCACTCTGAGTCAGTTGTAGCGAGGTGCCGCCCTCCACCGGCGCAATCCAGATGTTGCTCGCGTTGCGATTCGCCTCGAGGTCCGGTGTCGCCAGCGTGTACGCCACCCACTTGCCGTCGGGCGACACTTGCGCTTCTCCAACGCGATGCATATGGATCAGGTCGTCGAAGGTGATGGCATGTTTTCCTGCGTCTTGCGCACTTACGCCGGACACACCAACGAACAGCATCGCAATAAAAAAACTGCATCGCATACTTGCCCGTTTCATCGACTTTCCTCTCTGGATTGCCTGATGGATTGCACTTTCCCCGCGCGGAACGTTGGATGATGTCACGAATTCCTGGCGATTCCAAGAGCGAGCGGAAATTGGCCGTAATTTTCTTCTGCCATCCCGTTCACCTCGGGGCGAACTCGGCGAGTCTGCTACAATCGCTAACAGAGTCCGCATGTCAAACGACGCTGCCGTCTTTCCGCGCGATTTTCACAAGGAATTTTCCATCGCCGTCCGTGGTGAAGGCTGCTGGATTTTTTCCGCGGATGGGCGCAAGTTTCTCGATGCGGCAGGCTCCGCCGCCGTCGTCAACATTGGTCACGGCGTTCCCGAAATCGGGCGCGCCATGGCCGAACAATCCTCGCAGGTTGCTTTCGCGCACACTTCGCAATTTCATTCTGTGCCCGCGGAGAAACTTGCCGCACGGCTGCTTGCTATGGCCCCGCAAAATTTTCGGAATGGGGGCCGGGTCTATTTCACCTCAGGTGGTTCCGAAGCGACGGAAACGGCCATCAAGCTCGCGCGGCAATTCCATTTGGAAAAAGGCCAGCCCGAGCGTTACCGAATTCTTTCGCGGCGCCAGAGCTATCACGGGAGCACGCTGGGCGCCATGACGGTCAGCGGCAATGTGGCTCGCCGCGCGCCCTATCAACCGATGCTTGCCGAATGGGGCCACATCGCGCCTTGTTTTTGTTATCACTGCCCGTTCGGTAAGACGTTCCCGCAGTGCGATCTCGCTTGCGCGGATGATTTGGACTCTTATCTCAGCGCGAACGATGCGGCTTCCGCGGCCGCTTTTATTTTTGAGCCAGTCGTTGGCGCCACTCTCGGCGCCGCCGTGCCGCCGGAGGGCTATGCCGCCCGCATCGCCGCGATCTGCCGTCGGCAAGGGATCCTTTTGATCGCCGACGAAGTTATGACCGGCATCGGCCGCACCGGCAAGCCTTTCGCCGTGCAGCATTGGGGAATCGAGCCGGACATTATTCTTACTGGGAAGGGAATCGCCAGCGGCTATGCTCCTCTCGGCGCGGTTCTCGTCGCGCGCAGCGTTGTCGAACCTTTTGAAAAGAGCATTGGTACGTTCAAACACGGATTCACTTACCAGGCACATCCAGTCTCGACCGCTGCCGGCAACGCCGTTGTGGATTACATCGAAGCTCACAACTTGTTCGCGCGTGTCGCGCCGGCAGCAGAAGCGTTGCAAGTCGACCTCGCACCGTTACGAACTCATCGCCATGTCGGAGAAATTCGCGGACTCGGTCTTCTTCTCGGCATCGAGTTCGTGCGAGACAAATCCACGCGCGAACCGTTCGATCCTGCTGAACGTATTGCCGAGAAAATTCGCGCGGCTGCGATGGAAGAAGGTGTTCTAACCTATCCGACGCAGGGTTGTGTCGATGGCACTCGCGGCGATCATATTCTTCTCGCGCCGCCTTTCATCCTTACGCCGGAAGAATCGGCTCTTATCGCCCGAGCGCTTTCCGCTGCGCTCGCGAAAGTGTTTTCCCACTAATGTGCCGCCATCTTTTCTTTTTATCCCGGGCCGTTCATTTGTTCCTTGGAGGATCTCAATCCGCTATGCGCCATTGTTCAATCAAGTTTGTACTCCTTCTTTGCGCGAGTCTTCTAGCCACATCGCTGATTCCAGCGCAGGATAAGCCGTCGGCCAAGCCTCGCGCTCGCGATCTCGGCGTTCCTTTCGACGGCACTCCCGGCCCGCTCAACGCCATCACCGATGTTTCCGGCGTCACCGTTGGCGACACCACGTTGATCTCCGGAGAAGGCAAGCTGCAGATCGGCAAGGGCCCAATCCGCACCGGAGTTACCGCAATTCTTCCGCGCGGCAAAAACTCGATGTCTGATGCGGTGTTGGCAGGCTGGTGGTCTTTGAATGGCAACGGCGAAATGACTGGCACCACGTGGGTTGAAGAGTCCGGTTTTCTGGAAGGCCCGGTAATGATCACCAACACGCATAGCGTCGGTGTAGTTCGCGACGCGGTCATTCGGTGGCGCGTCGATCACGGCGAGCCCGATCCAACGGGCTATTGGTGGTCGCTTCCCGTCGTCGCGGAAACATGGGATGGCTGGCTCAACGACATCAACGGTTTTCACGTCAAACCTGAAGACGCCTTTCAAGCCATCGACTCCGCGCACGGCGGTCCCGTCGAAGAAGGCAACGTCGGCGGCGGAACGGGAATGGTTTGCAACGAATTCAAGGGTGGCATCGGCACTTCTTCTCGCAGACTGGAAATCAAAGGTGCGAGCTACACGGTTGGCGTGCTGGTCCAATGCAATTACGGCCGGCGGCAGAATCTACGCATCGCTGGCGTGCCTGTTGGGTTAGAAATTCCGGAAGATCCCGCCTACGCCTCCGCTTCGTTTGGCGCAGCCGAGCGCGGCTCCATCATCGTCGTCGTCGCCACCGATGCGCCTCTTCTGCCTCACCAACTCAAGCGCCTCGCGCGCCGCGTTTCACTAGGCCTCGGCCGCGATGGCAGCACCTCCGGCAACGGCTCTGGCGACATCTTCATTGCTTTCTCGACGGCCAATCCCGGCGTCGAGGCTGCCGATCACGCGGTCTCTCTCCAGATGCTCCCCAACGATCTGCTCGATCCCGTTTTCACTGCTACCGTGCAAGCGACCGAAGAAGCCGTTATCAACGCTATGATCGCCGCCCAAACCACGACAGGCATCGAGAATCACAAAGTCATCGCGCTTCCTCACGACAAACTGCGCGCTGTGTTAAAAAAATATAACCGCCTCGTGGAATGATGCTCGACCATCTCCCTTCGCGAATCAAAAGACGAGCCCAATCGTCGTCGAGAGGCCTGGACAGCCGCGTTCGTGGACTCCTGCTCTTGGCTTTATTGGTCGTCGTTCCTTTCTGTTCGTGTTCTTCATCTCCGCCGCCATCGCTCGCCATTACTCATGTCACTCTCATCGACGCCACTGGCGCCGCTGCCAAGCCGGACATGACGGTTTTCATTGCTGACGAAAAAATCGCGGCGATCGGCCCGTCGAAATCCATTTCCATCCCTCGCGGCACAAAGACTCTCAATGTTGCTGGAAAATTTCTTATTCCTGGACTCGTTGATATGCACGTCCATCTCACCGGCGCCAGCGAACCTACAGGAAGCCGCGAATTCATACTTCCGCTCCTGCTTGCGAACGGGATCACCACGGTCCGCGACATGGGCGGTGATCTTGATTCCCTTGTCGCTCTTCGGCGCGAAATTGAGAGCGGGCAGCTTCAGGCTCCGCGAATTTTCTTTGCTGGGCCGTATCTCGATGGGAGCCCACCATTCTTTCAGCCTTCGTTGGTCGTCACCAACTCGGCGGAAGCCGCCGCGGATGTCCACTCTCTGATGTCGCGCGGCGCCGATTTCATCAAAGTGCAATCCAATCTTAACCGCGACGCCTACTTCGCCATCGCGGACGTTTGCCGCCGCGATCATATCACTTTCGTTGGCCACGTTCCTGACCGCGTAACCGCTTCCGAAGCTTCTGACGCCGGCCAGAAAAGCATCGAGCATCTCACCGGAGTCCTCCGTGCCTGTTCGAGCGACGAACCTCTACTCATCCGCAAACAGTTCGCCGCGGGTCCCAAGAAGGGAACGACCGGGCAATCCCGTGACCGCGAACTTGCCTGGCAACGCGAATTGCTCGAAAGCTATTCGGACCAGCAATCTGCCGCGCTTATCGAAAAGTTCTTGCGCAACAAAACCTGGCAGGTTCCCACGCTGATACTTCTCCGCAACGACGCCTATCCCACGCCCGAGACCGATCCCACCCGCGATCCTCGCCGCAAATATATTCCGCTTCAGGTTCTGAAGAATTGGGAGAAGGGAACGAAAGACCGCGACAAGGGCGCGACGCCGGAGGAGTTCGCCTTGCGGGCTAGCCTCATGCAGGCTTCGATAAGAATCGTCGGAAAAATGAATGCGTCGGGCGTACGTATAATGGCGGGCACGGACACCACGGCTCCGTTCGTTTTTCCCGGTTCCAGCCTGCACGAAGAACTTGCGCTTTTGGTGCGGGCGGGTCTTACGCCCATGCAGGCGCTACAAGCGGCTACAAGACTTCCCGCGGAATTTCTTGGCAAGCTCCAAACCCAGGGCACCATCGAGGAAGGCAAGGTTGCCGACCTCCTGCTTCTTAACGCAAATCCTCTCGATGATATTCAGAATACGCAGAAAATCCGCGCCGTGATCCTGCGTGGCAAACTTCTGGACAGAATTTCTTTGGATGGACTGCTAACTAAGGAAGAGAATTTCGCCAAAACTCACTGAGCGCGTTAAATCACCGGAACCGACGTTTTCCTCGCCGGATTAAAGAAAGGAAGCGCAACTACTTTTGCGGAAACCGTGTGGCGGACGGCCTCGACGGTCATCTCGATATTCACGGTTGCTCCGACGGACGACTGATCGCGGTTCACGCACGCCAGCGCGATCATCTTTTTCAGGGTAGGCGACCATGCTGTTGATGTGGCCTTGCCTACTTGCTTCCCATCGCGATAAACAGGCACTGCCACACGCGATGCAACGCTTGGAACTTGTGGCGCCATGCCCATTTTGTCGTAGAGCGCCTCGACTTCGTTCCAATTTATTTCCAGGCCGACGAGCCGGCGCTCCGCTCCGCCACTCTTCTTTTCCTTCGATAACGCATCGCGCCCGACAAAATTATCCTTTTTCAGGTCTACCAGTTTTCCAAGGCCAATTTCTTCCGGGGAATATTTCTGCGATGCGATGAGCGCCTTCTTGCTCGAGCTGTAATCCACTTCAATCAAAATCAGCCCAGCTTCGATTCTCGCGATATCCAGCGCAATCATTCCCGCGGGATGGATGTCAAACGCTTTTCCTTTTTTAGTCAGCTCGTCCCAGACTTTTTTTCCGTCCTTCCACGGCATCCAAATCTCAAATCCCAAATCGCCTGTATATCCCGTCCGCGAAATGTCCACCGGCACACCCGCGATTTGTCCGCGCGTCACACGAAAATATTTCAGGTTGGCAACGTTCGCGTCGGTCACGGCATGCAGCAGTTTGCCTGAGGTCGGCCCTTGCAGGGCCAGAGCTGCCACCTGTTCGGAGATGTCCTCTATATTTACGTTCAGCGCCAGCGCATTTTGCTGGAACCATCGCAAGCTCGGGTCCGCAGCCGTCCAGCGGTATTCGTTTTCGCCGAGGCGCGTGATCGTGCCGTCGTCGATTACTTTTCCCTCGGGATCGCACCAGCAGCAATAAATCACCTGATCGATCGCTACCTTATTAATGTCCCGAGAAATCACCCGATTCACGAAACGCGTCGCATCTCTTCCGGTGACGCGGTATTTGAAGAGAGGTGAAATGTCGATCAGCGCAGCCGAATTGCGGATGGCGTTGTACTCGTGCTCGTGGTGTGTTTCGTAGACGCTGACCGTGTAATAGCCCGACCATTCGCGATAGTTCAGGCTTTCGCACAGCGCAAGAGTTCTTTCGTGGAATGCGGTTCCAACTGGCACAGTTCCTCCGAGCTTCTTCGGCGGCGCAGGTCGCAGGGACGAAATCGGATTATAGGTGCGAAGTTCGCGCGCTCGCAAGCCGCTGCGTATCCGTGTGCCGCGCAAATCGCAACTCTGCCGCGCTAGCTTGTGCGGAACGACCCGGATAGAATGAGAGACAGACCTTCGAAAAGGTGGAATTCCGATGTCAGGGAATGGCTCAGCACACGCAAAGGTTCTGCGGATCGACGCGCGAGACAACGCCCTCGTAGCGCTCGCCAATTTGCAAAAGGGCGAAATCGTCAGCTACCTGGGGAATGATTACACCCTGCTCTCCGATGTGCAGGCCAAGCATAAATTCCTCACGCAAGACGTGGGCGCCGGCGGCGACATCATTATGTACGGCGTTTTGGTGGGCAAAGCTGTCGAGAACCTTCGACGCGGCGATTTGCTCTCGACGCGCAACATCCGCCATGCGGCGGCGGCTTTTCACGAAACGGAATCCGCCAGCGCTCATTGGACTCCACCGGACGTCTCCGCCTGGTCGAACAAGACTTTTCGCGGGTTTCATCGGGACGATGGCCAAGTTGGCACGCGCAATTATTGGCTCGTGCTTCCACTTGTCTTTTGCGAGAACCGCAATCTGGCCGTTTTGAAGCAAGCGTTTGAAGAAGAATTGGGTTTTGCGGCGCCGCAAATATACCGAAGCCAGGTTGCGGAGCTGGCTAGACTCTATCGCGAAGGCAAATCGGATGAACTGAAGAAGGCCGCTTTCGGCGAAATCCAGCGAGCTAGCGCTTCGCCGAAAGTTTTTCAAAACATCGATGGCATCAAGTTTTTGTTGCACGAAGCAGGCTGCGGCGGGACGCACGAAGACGCCAGAAACCTTTGCGGCCTTCTGGCGGGTTACATTCATCATCCGAATGTTGCCGGAGCCACGGTTCTCAGCCTTGGCTGCCAGCATGCGCAAGTTCCCATGCTGCTCGAAGAAATCAAGCGGCGCGACCCTAATTTCAAAAAGCCCGTGCTGATCTTTGAGCAGCAGAACAGCGCTTCCGAAGCCGCGATGCTGAGCCGTGCCATCCGTGAAACTTTTCTGGGGATGGTGGAGGCGGACAAGATCACGCGGCAACCTGCTCCACTGTCAAAACTCACACTGGGTTTGCAATGCGGGGGCTCCGACGGTTTTTCCGGGCTGTCGGCGAATCCCGCGATCGGCCACGTCTCCGATATAGTCGCGACGCTCGGTGGCATAGGCATCCTTTCCGAATTCCCCGAGCTCTGCGGTGTCGAACAACAGCTTATCGATCGCTGCGTCCGCGCTGAGGTTGCGGAGCGTTTTGCGCAACTCATGCGGAATTATGCAGCGCGCGCCAAAGCTGTGTTCGCGAGCTTCGAGATGAATCCTTCGCCGGGGAATATCAAGGACGGTTTGTTGACGGATGCGATGAAATCCGCGGGCGCGGCGAAGAAGGGCGGCACATCTCCCGTTACCGCCGTGCTCGATTATCCGGAATATTCCACGGAGCCGGGATTGAATCTGCATTGCACGCCGGGAAACGACGTGGAATCGGTTTCCGCGCAAGTAGGAGCCGGCGCGAATGTAGTTCTCTTCACCACGGGCCTCGGCACGCCGACGGGAAATCCGATTGCTCCCGTTTTGAAAATCGCCACGAACTCGAATCTGGCGCGGCGTATGGCCGACATCATCGACATTGACACCGGCAGCATCATCACGGGCGAAACCAGCATCGAGAAAATGGGGGAAACGATTCTGGAACACGTGATCGGTGTGGCCAGCGGCGAAGCGCGTACGAAGGCGGAGTTGCTCGGCCAGGACGATTTCATTCCGTGGAAACGAGGAGTCTCACTTTGAAAAAGGATTGTCTTCAGTCGTGAAAGCTCTTCTGCTTTCGCAATACAAACATCTCGAGATTGCCGATCTTCCCGATCCCACGCCGGGCGACGGAGAAGTCTTGATCAGCGTAGCGGCTTGCGGAATTTGCGGGAGCGATGTGCACGGCTACGATGGATCTTCCGGCCGGCGGATTCCGCCGATCGTCATGGGCCACGAAGCGGCGGGGACAATCGCTGCGATTGGTGCTGGAGTAAAGGGCTTTGCTGAAGGCGACCGCGTTACGTTTGACTCGACCATTTTCTGCGGCGCTTGCGCCAACTGCTTACGCGGTGACGTGAATCTCTGCAACCACCGCCAGGTGTTGGGAGTCTCCTGCGCCGAGTTCCGCCGCCCCGGTGCATTTGCAGAATACGTCGCCGTTCCTTCGCGCATCCTTTATCGTTTGCCGGAAAAGCTTTCGTTTGCAGAAGCGGCGATGCTTGAGGCCGTGTCCGTCGCGCTTCACGGTGTCTCCCTGGCGCCCGTCACCAGCGGCACCACGGCGCTTGTGCTCGGCGCAGGCATGATCGGACTGCTGACGTTGCAAGCGTTGCGCGCCGCGGGCTGCTCGCGTATTTTCGTTGCCGATGTGGATAGCACGCGCCTTGCGCTTGCCCAGCAGACCGGCGCGACCGCTGTTTTATCTCCGAAATTGGATGTGGTCGAACAAGTGATGCAGCTCACTGGAGGCACGGGCGTTGATCTGGCGATCGAGGCCGTGGGCAGAAACGAAACCGTGAAGGCCTCGATCGAAAGTGTTCGCAAAGGAGGCACCGTCGTTTTGGTGGGCAACATTTCGCCGGAAGTCACGCTGCCCTTGCAAAAAGTTGTGACGCGTCAAATTCGTCTTCAGGGATCATGCGCTTCCGCAGGAGAATATCCGCGCGCGATCGAACTTCTGGCCAGCGGCGCGATTCAGGTCAAACCTTTGATCACGGCGATCGCGCCGCTCGACGAGGGCCCCCGCTGGTTCGAGAGGCTCTACGCTCACGAACCTAACTTAATGAAGATCATTCTCACTCCGGAGAGCGCTTCGTGAGCGATGGTCTTTTCGATCTCGGCGGGCGCGTCGCGCTCGTAACGGGTACCAGTCGAGGGCTCGGCCAGTACATGGCGCGAGCACTGGCCAAAGCCGGTGCGGATCTCGTGCTCACAAGCCGCGACGTCAGCCGCCTGGCGCCTTTCGAGGCGGAAATCAAAGCGCTGGGCCGCCGTGCATTTTCGTGCGAGCTAGATGTACGCAGCAAAGAGAGCATTGAAAAAGCCGTAGCGACCGCCGAAGCCGCGTTGGGGCATCTCGATATTCTGGTCAACAATGCGGGTTGCAATGTGCGAAAGCCCGCGCTCGACGTCACCTGGGACGACTGGAACTTGATTCTCGAGACGAATCTTCGCGGCAGCTTTTTTGTCGCGCAAGCCGTCGCTCGGGGCATGATCGCCCGCCGCTACGGACGCATCATCAACATCGGCTCCGTCACCACCGTCGCCGGGTATGCTGGTCTCGCGCCGTATGGCGCTAGCCGCGGCGGAATCAAGCAGTTGACGATGAGCCTCGCCGACGATTGGGGAAAGTTCGGCGTCACCGTGAATTGTCTCGCTCCGGGATGGTTCCGTACCGAACAGAACAAGATTCTTTACGAAAATAAGGAATGGGTCGATTATCTTTGCGATCGCATCCCGGTGAAGCGTCCGGGTCAGCCGCACGATCTGGATTCGGCGGTGGTATTTCTCGCGGCGGAGTCCAGCAGATACATCACGGGCCAGACGCTACTTGTGGACGGCGGGATATCGACGGGCGCAACGCGCGCGTTGGTTCAGCCCGCTACGTTCGCGACGGAACAGCCTAAGGAAGCTGACCAGGAGTAAACAATATGCAGAACTATTTTTCTCAAAACTTCGCGCTGCGCAAGATCATGCAAGGCAGCGTTATCATCGCGGCGCTTTGTGGAGTTATCGCCTTCACTCTGCGTCGGCACGCGCTCGCTGCACCGCCGGCTATGAGCGCGAATCAGTTGCAAATCTATTTTGTCGATGTGGAAGGCGGTCAAGCCACGCTCTTCGTCAGCCCGGCCGGGAAGTCTCTGCTGATCGATACGGGCTGGCCCGGCAACAATGGCCGTGACGCGAACCGCATCGTCGCCGCAGCTAAATTGGCGGGAGTCTCGAAAATTGATTTCGTGCTTCTCACGCACTATCACGAGGACCACACCGGCGGAGTGCCGCAGCTTGCCGCCAGAATTCCGATAGGAACTTTCATCGACCACGGAGAAAATCGCGAATCCACCGATGCGGCGACCGAGGATGCCTGGAAGGCCTATCAAGCTCTCCTCGACAAAGACCACAACAAACGTATCATCGCTAAGCCGGGAGAAAATCTGCCGATTCCAGGAATCGATGTGAAAGTCATCAGCGCGGACGGGGCATTGATCGAAAAGCCATTGCCCGGTGCTGGTGCAGCGAATCCGGTGTGCGAATCCACCACGGCGCCCCCAGCGGATCACACCGAAAATGCGCGCTCTCTCGGCGTGCTCATCACGCTTGGCAAGCTTCGCATTTTGGATCTGGGCGATCTGACGATGGACAAGGAAAGGGAACTGATGTGCCCGGTCAACAAGCTCGGGAAGATCGACATCTTCATCGTTTCCCACCACGGATGGAATCAAAGCGACAGTCCCGTGTTTGTGGACGCCATCGCGCCGCGCGTCGCCATCATGGACAACGGCGCCAAAAAGGGCGGGTCTCCCTCGGTGTGGGACACGATTGAGAAAGCGCCTGGTCTGGAAGACCTGTGGCAGGTTCACTATTCAGATGAGGGCGGCGAAGCGCACAACGTGGCGGCTTTTTTCATTGCAAATGTTCCAGGTCCGGACGCGGGGGACTATCTCAAGATAACCGCCTCTCCGGACGGCAGCTTTGAGGTTTACAACGCCAGGACGAAAGCTACAAAGAATTACTCCGTCAGCCACCACCATTGAACAAATAAGATTGGCTTAGCTCAAGCGGGTTCCGGCACAGGGGTCATGGGCCCGAGCAGAAAAATATAAGCCATGATGCTGAGCGCAAGCGTGACTGTGGCCGCAATAAAAGCCCAGGCAAAGGAATGCGTGATTTGAACGACGTAGCCCGTCACGATGGGCGCGGCAATCCCCGCAAGCTGATTGCTAAAATTCAGGATTCCGCCGACGGTGCCTACGCTTTCCTTTGGAGCAATCAGCGAAGGGATCGACCATCCCACAGGCGACGCAGCCGATAATCCGCCGATCGAAAGGCTGATCCAGAAGAGCGCTGTGGCCGCGCTTTCGGTACGCGCAGCGCCAAGAATCCCCAGGCCAAGCGCGGTCCCGCCGATCAAAATCGCCTGGCGGACGCGAACCGCATTCCATCCGCGCTGAATCAACGCATCGACCATCCAGCCGCCAATTACAAGGTCCGTGAACGTGGCGAAGAGCCACGGCACGCTCGTGTAAATCACCGAATGAAACAAATCGACGTGATGCACCGCCAAAAAATAAGACGGCAGCCAGGTCAGCAGGAGGTAGAACGTGTAGTTATACCCGGCAAAACCGAGAGCCAATCCGCAGACGCGTTTTTGCCGGAGCAAATACCAGAGTGGCGCTCCTTTGGCGGCCGTCGCTCGATCTTCCGGCTGGGCTCCGCCTTTCGCGATAAAGCCGCGCTCCACATTCGAAAGATGCTTATCTTCGCTTGGATTGTAATAGTAGGCGTAGAACAAAGCGAAGAAGAGAAGACTGAGGAATCCTGTCGCTGCGAAACTCCATCTCCAGCCGAAATGCAGAAGCAGAATGCCAATCAGCGGCACGCCAATCGCGGAAGAAAACTTGGCCATCGAATCAAAAATCGCGGTGGCCAGACTGCGTTCCTGCGCGGGAAACCAGTAGCCGACGGCTTTTGAGTTCGCCGGAAACGTTGGCGCTTCGCCAATTCCCAAAAGGAAGCGCGCGGAGAAAAAGCCCGCGATGCCCGTAGAGAGGGCAGCGCCGAAGGTTGCGACAGACCAGATAAACGTACTAATCCAACCGACGCGCCGGACACCAAACTTATCCAGCAAAAGGCCGGACGGCAGCTGGAGGGCCGCGTACGTCCAATTGTAGGCGCTCGACAAATAGCCGAAGGTGACCGCGGAAATTCCAAACGCGGCATTCAGCGCGTCTTTGGAAACGGAAAGATTTACGCGGTCGAAATAGTTAACGAGGATTCCGAAGCCGAGCAAGCAAGCGATAAACCATCTTCGCCGGGGTACACCTTGCGTCTCAAATGCTGTTGGGTCCAGTGGCGCCGGCATAAAAATTTTCTGGCTTAATCTCCCATCGATTTGTCAGACTGCTCGCCTGACAAAACGCAGCGCAGAGTATCCCACAATCACCGAGAGCTTGTGATGCATTTTCCCGCGCGGCGAATAACTGCAGGCGCTTTGCTTGAGCCTGCACGCACCGCTTTATCTCGATTCTCTTTTGCTTGCCCTGCTTCTCCCGGCCGCAGTACACTATGCCGTCTTTTAAGAACAATGGTTTAGCAAAGAGCGCGATTGCTCGCGTCTTCAGGCATAACCCAAATGAATCTACTTACCACGCGGCGAGATTTTCTTCGAACAACGGCAGCGGCTGGCGCCGCGTTTTTGCTTCCGCACGCGGCGCGCGCCGCCAAGAGTAAGTCCGTACTGCTGTTCACAAAATCCTCAGGCTTCGAGCATGCAGTCATCAAAGTCACGGACGGCAAACCCAGCATTGTCGAAAACGCTCTGCGCGACATGGCCGCGAAATACGGCTTCGACCTCACGGCTTCCAAAGACGGCCGCATTTTTGATTCGAAGGAATTTCACGATTACAGCGCTGTCGTTTTCTTCACGACGGGCGTGCTGACCGAGGAAGGCACGGACAAAAATCCTCCCATGTCCGCACAGGGCAGGCAGGCTTTTCTGGACGCGGTGCACAACGGCCTCGGCTTTGTCGGAATCCACGCCGCCGCCGACACTTTCCACACGCAGCCTGACCCACCGGATCTTTCCAACCGGTACATCGCCCACGGCGAGCAATCCGACCCTTATATTCGCATGCTTGGCGGCGAGTTTATCATCCACGGTCAAAGCAAAGATCCGCGGCTGCAAACGGCAAATGTCATCATCGACGATCCGAAATTCCCAGGACTAGGGGGAGTGCATTCCCCGGTGAGTTTGATGGACGAATGGTATTCGCTGAAGGATTTTGCTCCCGATCTTCATGTGATCTGCACGCTGGATACTTCGACGATGAATGGGAACGCTTATAAGCGCGCGCCGTATCCTGTGGTCTGGGCGCGGATGCAGGGCCGCGGAAAAGTTTTCTATACCGCCATCGGGGATCGCGCGGAGAACTGGCAGAATCAATTCCACCTGAATCTGCTCGCGGGCGGAATTCGCTGGGCCATTGACGATGCAAAAGCTTCTGTGCCGCCGAATCTCAAGACTGCCGCTCCGGGCTATGCGGAAATCCCGCCGAAGTATCCGCCTTCCGAAAAGTAGCGCGTCATTTTCACGATGCCAATCAGTCGCGGTCGCTTGTTTCGGCAGCCAGAATCGCCGTGCGCGGCACGATGGAGTGCTCCACATCCGCTGCCGACTCCACATATCGCGTGAGGTACAAGTTGATGGGCGTCACTTCAAACGGGATTTTTTCACGCGGAGAAATCGGGCCCAGCTGGTGCGTCTTTATCAGGCGGATGCTGTCGTCCCACGGGTTTATCTTGATTCGTGATCCCATGGGCAACGCACCCATCTGCTGCAAGCTGGCTGGGTCAAGCGCTGGCGCCGACTGCAGCAGTTGCGAATTGAAGTACACACGATTTCCCAAACGGGCGCTGATCAATTGCTTTAAGGCAGGCTTTTGCGATTCCAGTTGCGATAAGAACAATCCCACGTTCGCCAGCTTTTCTCCGTAGGGAGATTTCTTTAGCCACACCATGGCCTTTTCGCTATTTTTCTGCGCTTCCTCCGGGCTATCCACGAACGACAGCTTTTTCAAAGCTTCCGTCGGCGTTAAGCGGAGAATATCGCTGAAGCCGTACTGATCCTGCGCCGGCTTTGGCTCCATGGCGTCCGCCATTTCGAAAGCAAGCAGAGCCGCCAGCGTTTCTTCGTTCGGAACGACGTCGATCAATCCGCGGCTGAGCACGATCGTGTTTTGCATCGAAAACATTTCGAAATCACTGGTCATAAGCACCCGGCAGTGCATCTCAATCCCGCGGTCGAAGTTATTGGTCGTCATAATGTTGTTCACGATAGTCTCGAGCACCTTTTCGACGTCGCCCCTCGGCGCGACCAGACCGACGCGCTCCAGTACCTCAAACACATTTTGGTCCGAGAACTCTCTCCAGCCTCGTTGCTGTTCGAGCGGCGAACGGTCATGCCCCGCGGTCTCGTCCTTTACGTTATTCTGGGACTCCACGAGTATGCGTCCAAATTCCTCCGGGCGGATTTGCGTTGTCAGTCCGTAGCCCCACAAGTGCGTCCGTGCCTTGAATCTCGGCCCGCCCGTGGGTGGGACTTTTCGCAAGTCTTGAGAATAGATGTCGCTCGGCAGCCACTCTCCAGACCTGACATTGGTGCGCCAGGAATCAAAATGCAGGTAGTATTCGTCCTCTAGCTTTCGCACGGAAAACCTTATTTCCGGCGCATATTCGCCGTTCATTCGAACGATCGTGAAGTCCTGGTCCTCGACCCAGATTCGCCCGCGAAATCGCGGCCCCTTCGCCTTTTTCGTGCGCTGGACATCAAATAGATAGCACCGCACCTCTCCCAGAAAATCCCGGTCCCGATAGGTGAGCGTGTAATGATCGTTATCGAACTGGCCGAAATCCAGGAAAGCCATTTGCAGGAAACCTGTGGGATTAAACGCCCACATCATCGTGCCCTTGTGAGTTTTCTCCGTCATCGAGTGAACTTTCATTGTGTAACCACGAAAATTTGCCTGTCCCAGAAAATAGAAGTCATTCTTGGGCAGCGTGCCCATCAGTGGGTCGGACTTCTCGACCTGAATGTAAGTCTCGACGATGGGCGAGTAATTCGTGATAATCTCCATCTGTTCTTTTTCCCGCCTAAACACGCGCGTTAGCATTTCATCACGGCCCGGCGCAGTTTGCACCGACTGTGGGCTTGCGACATCACCTTGGGGATTTGACCGATTCGATGGAACTATTAAGAACGCTCGGGACCGATGGTGTGGCCGGCGGACTTTGACGAGCCGCATCTGCTGAGATAAACGACGGCCAAACCAATAAGACTGAAAGGATGTACCTCGCGCGCATCTCTCCCCCTTACAAAATGCAACGCGCCATTGAAAACTGCGCCGCATCTTCGCTCGGTCAAAATGCACGCCACGTACCACGAACCTGTTCCCAAGATCGGGTTTGCGATTTCCCGCTGATTCCCTGAAGAATGCAATGTTTTTCGTCGCTGAAATTCGGGAAGTTGTCCTTAGCTCTTAAGGATTTCCTCGATTTTTATTCGGTTTCTTCCCAACGCGGGAGGGAATTAGTTCCAGAGTGAAACTGTCTAAACACCTGCTCGCGAGCCGTTTCGCTCCGGCGCGCTGTTCGACAAAATTCCAGGTCCTGTGTAAAATTCCTAAGCAACGGTGGACCGGTAGCTCAATGGTAGAGCAGTTGACTCTTAATCAA
>CAWKOM010000012.1:0-60320 GCA_963851235.1 uncultured Acidobacteriota bacterium | reverse complement strand
CATTGAGTAGCTGTAGGAGCAGTCAGAAATGCTTAATGTTCCTCAGGTTGTTCCCACGAAACGAAGAGGATAGAAGCGGTTCAGATGTACCATACGGATCGCGGGTTGGCACCCTTTAGCATTATCCGCACACTCATGGGCGGTAAAGATCGAAAACACTGCCGGGCGGAATTTCAAAGACTTAGAAGAAATGATGGGGAACGCTAAGGCAATGAAAAGGAACAATAGGGAGCATGAAGGAATCCTTATTGGCCCCTCAATGGCCCCTCGTTTTCCGAGTCCGAAAAAATTCCTCCAGTTTTTTGCACAACCAGGTTCAAATGCAAGTCGGCTTCGGTTCAAATTCGCGGCGCGGATGGCAAGCCGACAGTCAAGGAAATCTGAAACGACACTAAAATTTACTCGAAATGCGTCTAGCTCTACCGTGACGGCTTTGCGTGAGATGGTCTTGACCTGCTCCCCTCCGTTCGCAGGAAAGTGTATATGATTCTTGCGAAGGAGGAGGAGCAGACCAGTCAAACGTCGTATGATGCCGAGCGCGAAGACATGGGGCAGGCCAGCAGCCAGAACCAGAGTCTGGCTAAAATTCAGGATGTCGTTGATTCGTTTGTCCCTTTTTTGTCCCAGTAGATGGCTGTAGATGGTTTTTTGGCAGGTCTTGTTCCAAGTTGTTGCCATTTCTTTTTTTGCGTTCAGCATATAACAGGCCAAACTGCAGAATATAGATAGACGATGGTCTCGCCTCTATTCGATTGCTCAAGGCAGAGTTACCTTCGCGTCTCGGGAAAGGTATCCCAGATTACTTTTGAGCCTTTCTCCAAGTACTTCACCCCAACGATCAGCTAACTGTTGGGGGCTAAATCTCTGTACTACCGTCCCAGAATTCAGTGACACCTCGTAGCCACCAAAATATTCCAAATCTTTACAGACGCCCACTGGTGGCACCTCAGCCACAATCAGCAGGCGATCCGAGCCGCCAAGCCATTTAAACCCAGCTACGTTTGGATCGTTACCCTCTCCAGTCCCCCGGTCGAGGCATTTATGGCGACGGTCAAATTCCCGCTTAATGATTCGGTTCACCTCAACCGAAACTAGCTTGTTCTCTACAATCCGGTACACATCCGTGTGGTAGCCCGTGCTGTACCCCACACTCTGGGTGATGAAAAGCGATCCGCTATCCGGAGCCCAAGCAGCTTCTGCGGGATACAGAATTTCTGATGTTTCTGTCGACGATGAGATTCTCGTCCCGTCCACCTCGACCCACCAGTTTTCCTTGAGAACATGAAGGGATTTATGACGATCGGGCGCATACACTCGAATGTCACGAGTGTTATAGGGTGCCCTAGAATTGTCAGACGAAAGGTCAGTTGCTTCAGTCGACCAGCGTCCCGGATTGCAGCCGGGCGGACAAAGTGTAATCTGTTCAGGTGTGACGCGCCCAATTGCAATAAGAAGAAAAAATAAAAACATATTCTGGATTCTTATTTCGGACATTGTGCACCTGAACCGTTGGGGATATAGACCACCACCGGTACCCGACGCGTCGAGTGCCGTGCTTGGCTTTGCTTTGGATACCTGTAAACGTCTATGCGGTTTTCATTGGCGCCCCGATTGACACCGCCAATTACATCCGTCCCAGGCAATGTGTCATCCGCACCCACCGGGAGGCCATCTGGAATCTGGGGCATTCCCTTATCCGGAGCGGGCTGAACTGCACGACCATTCTTTCCTATGATTTGAGCTTTCGACCAGTCGGGCTGGAAAATGATCGGATTGTCGCTGTCTGCGATTTTTCTTCCTTGGCTGTTCGTGAGACCGAAATTCTTTGGATTAAATGCCACGTCTCCGTTAGAAGGGGGTGTTCCGGTTGCTCCGTGAGGAGCCTGTTTCGGACCAACGCCGGTAATAGTGAACCACCTCGCGTTGCAGGGCGTATAGCCAGGCGGGGCCTGCGGCTGTTGTGATTGCTGCTTCTGACCCTGAGGATTTTCTGACATGCCTTGGCGAGCGATTGCGGCGACAGTCGCCAAATCATCGATTCCTTGTATGCTTATGCCCAATTGTATGGATTCAGGAGTTGTTGCTCCGCCACTGAAAATGTCCGCCAGAACTAACAGCGCGTCTATGAACCAGTTCAAAAACCCTTTCCCGCTTGGGTCGATTTGGTTGACGGGGTCGTTACGCGAATAGACGTAGCGATCCCAGGTCTGAGGGTCATTAATCTGTCCTCCTAAGGGATCGGCGGAGCAGAATCGTGCCGCAGTGCTGTCGTAGTAACGAGCCATAGCGTAGTCCAGACCGCTCTCAGAGTCCCGGCGGTAGCTGGTGAAAACCAGACCGTTTCCGTTATTAGAGTACCAGGATTCGCCAAACGGATAGTGGCCCTGGTAGCCGATCACTTGAGCGTAGGTGGGACTGCCCGTCGTCCCATCCGTGCTGACGCGCCAATTCAGATGGTCATCATGGAAATAGGTCGTCGTCGGGCTCGAACCTCCAGTGATAGTCGCTAACAATCCCGAGCCAGGCAATCCGTCCGAGTAAACAAATTCCCGCGACGGTGACGATGGCGTGGCTCCGTTGTCGTATTCCGCGATATCTTGCGAATCTGAGAAGATGAATGCCGTGGATGAAGTTGGGTTCGTGCAATTCGGCAAGCACTTCTGAACACGCGTTCCATCGCCGTCGTAAACGTAGGCTGCCCCTGCCGTCGGGTCGGCCACCATGCGATTCTCGCCGTCATAGACGAAATCGGGCGCCGCCGGAGGGCAACTCCCGGTCTTGGCGACCAGGTTGCCACTCGCATCAAAGCACCAGCCATCGGGATGATTTGTTTGGGCGCCTCCGGGATTGGCAAACGAGAGACAGCCTTGGTAGCCGCTGCCTGCGGTCAACGTCTGGCACAGCCGATTTCCATATTGGTCGTAGGTCCAAGAGAGCCCCCACTGTGGATAGCCGGAAGAGCCGTTTGTCTTTGACGTCATCAGTCTTCCGAGCGCGTCGTACGCGTAGTTTGCGGTGCGACCTGAATCCACACTATCGGTGATACATTGAATCTGGTTATTGTTGCCTGGACTACCGTTTGGACAGTTCGTGGAATCGAGACCATAAAAATAGTTCAGTCCAAGCTTGGTGGTCGAGTCATGTGTGCAAGTACCATTTCGGTTAGCGGTCGAATAATCGACACAGTTCATCTGCTGCCGATTCGAAAAACCCAACGAGGCATAGATTCCATTTCCATACTTCAGTCCTGTCAGTTGCCCTGCTGCGTTATACCCATACCCCGTGGCGTAGGGGCTAGTTGAGCTCCCGCACGTTGTCGTCGAAGGCCCAATTTCGCACAGATGGCCAACGAAGTCGTAGCTGAGCTGGATGACTCGGCCGGAGGGATACTTCAGCTGCGTCGGCTCGTCGCCCGCATTGTATTGGTAGGAAGTGGTGTACGTATTCGCGCCGATCGTCTTTCCCAGCTGAGTGACCCGTCCGGCTTTGTCATACGTGTATGTTTCTGAGCCCGAGGGGTCAATCATTTCAGTGCGCCTTCCGAGCGCAAACGCTGCCGCTCCGCCTTGGTCGTAGTAGAAACAGGTGTTCGCAGATTGGCCGGTCGGGGTAGTGCAAACATTCGGCATCGAGGCGACGCTGCTTCCTTGCGGAATACTGTAGCTCTTTCCTGTAGCGCGATTTAGAGAATCATAGAAGTAACTCGTCACGACGCTGCGGGCGTCGGTTTTTTGGCAGGCATTTTGAGGATTCCCGCTGCACAACGCTCCAGAGACCGTATAAGCGATCGTTTCGGTCCCGGCTTCTGGTGTCGATATGGAAATAGGTCGCGCAAGACCGTCGTAAGCAAAGGTTCGCGTTTGCACGCCTTGGGTAACTTTCGTTACGTTATCGGCGGCGTCGTAAGTATAGAAAGTTGCCGTCGGACTAGTCAGCGACGACCCGGAGCCCGCACCTCCTGTAAGCGTCGAACCGGAAGGGGTATCAGCAAATGACGGGTGCGAAAACTGCGAGGGATCGCTCGTTGACGAACTTGCTGAAAGGCTATAGTTGGTCGCGGACCCTGCCGCTACACTCGTCAGCGATGCGACGCTGCCGTTCGCCGAGGCACTCACTAAGGTCCCGTTGATTATCTGCGCGAGGGCACTAGCGATCGATGAGGCCGTGCTATTTTGCCCATAGCTGACCGAATACTGAGAGCCGTTTATCGTTATGGAAACGGTGCCGGAATCGTAGGTAGCCCCAACCGCGTTGTTTCCACCGGTCAACGTCGATCCCGAGGGAGTAGTGAAGAAAGAAGGCCCGTCGAAGTAGGTCGGATCGCCCGTATTGGAAGTCCCTGATAGCGAATAATTCGTACTCGCTCCTGTCGTCTTACTTGTTAGATTGACTACGCTTCCGGAAGCGGTCGCCGTGACCGGGGAACCTGAGTCGCCATTGAAGGCACTGACCAGCCCCGCTGCAATTGTGGAGGACGTACTTCCCTGTTGGTAGGTCACAGACTCTGTATGGCCGTTAACTGTTATCGATACAGTTCCGTTATCGTAGACGGTTACGTACCTGCCGCAATCTCCGCCTGCTAGGTGCTGGGTGCACTTCTGGGCTGTTTGTTCCGATCCTGAAATAGTTACCGATCCTGTTCCCGGAGTGGCGGGAGACCCGCCGATACTCTGCTCGATGCCACTTACCGTGACGGACCCCTGGCCTGGCGTCGCGGCCGTTGTGGCCGGCTCGTCCACCTCGATAATCCTGCCAAAACCATCCAACCATTCCTGTCGCTGCTTTCCATCTTCATCGACCGTGAGAACCGGATACCCATATCCGTACGTAGTAGGGGAACCTTGCTGGGAGCTCACACCTCCAGCAGCAGAAACGCCAGCGCCCCAAATTGCGGTGAGGGATTGGTTGTCTGGATGTGAGTCTTGCTTTGTGCGGTCCAATCCGTCATAAAGGTATGTCTCGTAAACCTTACCCGACGACCCTTGATACGGATGGCTCACCGTAGAAACACGGCCGTTTGCGTCGTAAGCGGTGTCAACGGCGGCGGCTCCGCTTGGATAGTTTGCAATGTTTTCAGAGGTTTTTCGCCCGTAACTATCGAGTAGAAGTTGCTGGTGCCGACAGCTTTGACAACCTGCAGAAGCCGTCGAGTCTCCAATGGCGAAATATGCGTCCGTCTGGGTAGCGGATGTGTACGCCGTCAAGTCCCATCCGGTGAAAGCGTAGTCGTCTTCGGTGGAGCGGTCAAACGGGTCCATGAAATGCGAATAAGCGGTCGCTCCATTGGGATCAGTCGAGTACGTCTGCTTCCCGCTGCCATAGTAATAGCCCATCGAGCTGGTTCCGATGATCGGTTGAGTGATGCTGGTCGCGTAAGCGTTCGTGAGCTTGGACGGCGTGTAAGGAGTAAGTGTGTCTGTCCCATTATCCGTAAAAAACTGGTCCGTGTAGCTGTACTTCGTGACATTGCCGCTAGAATCCGTTTCCTGAGTAACCTGGCCCGTCGTGTCATAACATAGGCTTGTGGTCAGATACGCCGATCCGCTGACCCAATTCTGAATCTGTGTTGCGTTTCCCCGCGTTGTGTAGCCGGTTCCAAAATCCGTGTCGTCGTGATTGACCACGCCGTTCATGGACATGAGCCCGCCAGTTGGACAGCCAGAATAGCTATCGTACGTGTACAAAGTCTGTCGAATTCGGCTGCCTCCTCCAGGACAAGCCGAGTCAGAACCGGAATTGCTGCAGAGTGCCACCGTGAGCGGCCGATTGATGTCATTCGTTCCAGTATTGAGATAGGTTGTATAGGTGGCCCTGTCTGGGACTGAAGGGAAGGTTGGTGCGCTGCCCGAATAGTATCCCCACTCTTGTCTGGCAGTTACATTTCCGGTTTGTGGATTGTCGTATTGATATTTAACCTGCTTAGTAATAGAACCAGACGGCGTATATGCCGTTGTCTGCATGGTCAGAGGCCGAATATATGCGTTGCCGTGACAGTTCGTGAAGGGACAAGCCTGAGAGAAGTCGTAGGTAGTCGTGACCGTCGTTAGAGGATTCGACGAGGCATCGTAGGATTGGACTTGAACAGGCCACGCGCCATTGTTTAACGTAAATGTATAAATGGAAGAATCGCCGCTTGGCTTGGTGACGGTTACTTTCTGTTGGCATCCAACCTGCGTCGCGGTACAGGTTGATATGACTTGAGGGGTGTAACTCCAGGATCCGTTGGCGCTCTGACGGGAGTTGAGCCATCTGGTTTTGTTGCTGTAAGAATCATTGAACGTTGTCCACCCGTAGGTCACGACGCCACCTGTGGGTAGAGTCATGCTTGTGAGCAGACCGTAGTATGCGCTTTGGCCCGAAGGCGACCCGCATGCGGAATTCGTGCTGGAATCACAATCGAACTTAAACGTGTAGCTCATGCCGTCTGGCAGAGCGATACTCTGGACGACCGTCATTGTCCCAGAGAATTCGCTTACACCGGATTGGCCGAACGCGGTTTTCACATTGATGGTGGCGGTTGTCACGGTGTATGTAGACGTTCCGCCTTGGGAGTTCGGATATTGGGAGGTCGGCACTTTATAACAGGTTTGCGCAGTTTGGCTGTTGCAATTGACCGTCGTGGCCGGCAGCGGACGGCCCAGTGTGTCCCCTGAGCCCCAAGGCGCGTAGTTTCCGTTCGTGTCTTCGGCTCCAGGAGCAGCTGTTTGCTCATACGTAGCCGAGTAAACCAAAGAGCCGTCAGGCGCGTAGATGCCGGTCTGGCATAGGTTCAACATATAGCCCGAGGAATCGGAGGCATAGGAATTGGGGACGGGGCAGGTACCGGTGGCGACCTCAAAATAACGGCTGGTGCCCGCCGAATCAGTGAATATCCACTCCGTGCACTGTGTACCGCAATTAGTTCCGTTAAGCGTTCCGCCGTTTGACGAGAGGCGCCAGCCGAAGGAATTGTAGCCGCTCGGCGCCCAATTGCATGACGTTGAACATCCGATGACCCAAACCATGTTGCTGTCATATACGTACTTGACTGGCAGCAGTTGGCTAGCGGCACGTTGCGGATAAGAACCGAAGCCAAATTCCAGGTGCAAGTTCCCGTTGGCGTTATCGGTGAATCCCTGCTCGACCGGTTCCGGCGCCACAAACGTAGGGGAACCGCTTGCGGCGAGGTAGCTTTGGGCTTGAACAGCGCCGCAGCCAAGAGCTAGAACAACAAGGAGCCTGAGCGGGAACGAGGCAGCTGGAAGAGCGTAGCGCGGCATGATGGAGTCTCCCTTAGAATTCGTCTTGGCAAACATGACTACTCTTGGAAAACGGAATCCGTGAGGCCAGTGTTGAAGGCGACTTGGGTCAGCTGGATGGACATCGTCTTCTGGCCGGCGATGAGGTCGATGATCGAGAAGGGGACAAGAACACCGTTCACGCTCTGATACGCCGAAAACTGTGTTTCGTGAGGCAAGCCTCCTGGTCCGCCGTCTCTACGGTATGCGGAGTCCACGATGCTTACGATCGTCAGCGCGTTTGGGTCCACAAAAACGTGCGCCTTAGAAATCGAGTTCAGTGCACCGCCTGGGTCACTTGTCGCAGAGAAAGACTTTTGTACTACAACATCAACCACTTGTTGAGCGTTGCGAGACACGAGACCGCCATAGGTAAGGCTGATGGAGGTATCTTGTACGGCAGCAAGGACCTGAAGCAGAGGGAAAATTGCCGCGGCGGGTTTCAGTAAGTTCTGAGAAGGTAGCGGCGAGATGCTACCGTCTGGATTTCGTTGAAAGCTTGCGCTGAGATTGGTAATCGATGAGTGCTGTCCATCCGCAAGGTTAGCGTCGATCCGGAACTCATGGAGACCCCGCCCCTTCACCTTCACCGTTCCTTGCGCTGTCGTGTCCCAGTAGAAAGTGATATTGCCGGTCGCCGTGAAGTCAGCGATCGCGCCAATTGCCGAAATACCGCCCGCTGCATTGAGAGCCTGCGTCAGGATTGCAAGTGCCTGTGGGTCGCGCTGCACCGTCGCGGATGTTTGTTGGCAATTCAGGTCACCGCGAGCTAGTAAAAGGAGAATAGAGATGAAGAAAATCCATGCCACTCGCATCGCCGACCTCCACACCACAGGAATGCGGCGGATTATATGCTTGAGACATAGGCTGTCAATAGTACTCGGCAGATCCGATACTGTACTCGACTGCACCTCAATGACAAGCTGGTTTCTGATCGGCAGCCAACGCCGAACATAGCGAGTTCAACACAGTCGGCCTTCGCCTGCACGCCGGCCAAGAGCAGGCAGTACGGAATCTGCTGACGGTGTGACCTGTGGCCCGCGCTAGAGTGACACCCAGACTACTTGCTCCGGAGAATTCTCCTACGCGCTCGCACACAAGACTATATGTAACTAACAGTTGACACATGGACTCTTATACAGTACAGTCGTCTCCCGGGAGGTCCTATGAGAGAGATCCTTCATACCGGTCCCTTTGCTCGTAAACAAAGAATTACACTGGTCGTCTTTTACGCTTGCTGCGCCATATTTTCGCTCACAGCGGCTTTGCTAGTCCGTTTCTCAGGGATTCTTCGACTGTTGGTCGGAACGGCGGCGATTGGCGCAGCGGCCTACGGTCTGTTCAGCTTGTACCAATTCTTCAAAACCACCGATGAGGTCCGGCAGGCGATTAATCATCGAGCCATCGAATTTGCCTTCATTGGCAGCCTGCTAGCGTCAGTCGCCATTGCTCTGCTGCGCAGCTTTGGAATGCACGATCCTTCCCCGTATCTCATCCCCGCTGTAATGGTTACTTTCTGGAGCGTAGGACTATTTTTCTCTGCAAGGCGGTTCGAATGAAAACGAAACTCCGAGTGTGGCGCGCAGAGAAGGAATGGTCACAGGCCGAGCTGGCCGAAGCCGTGGGCGTGTCTCGCCAATGCATCAACGCAATCGAAACGGGCAAGTACGATCCCAGCCTTCCGCTCGCATACAAGATTGTGCGAGTCTTTGGCAAGACCATCGAGGAAACGTTTCTCTATCCCGATGAGGATTCAACTTCTTCGAAGCAGAAAATGAGGTGACGCAACTCGGTCTGCCTTTCTGGAGGCAGCCTCCCTTTCGTTTCCATTTCACATCCCCTGGAGGTCGGCATGTCCCGAGGCGGTTTCGATATTGATGATTTCCGTGACTCTGATTGGGAGCCTAAAACCGAACGCGAATTATACGCGGGCGAATCATTCGGTTTTGGCAGAGAGACAAACACTGGAAGAGGCGGTTCACCGGGAGGCGCTCAGTCCAAAAGGAAACTGGCCGAGCTCCGTGAAGCTGAATCCGATTCCGACCGGGTCGCCAACCGCGGCCATGAACAGGAACAGGCCAACCAACCGCCGCGGCCTAGAGACCCTCTGGAGCTTGCCACGAATCGCGAACTGGAGCGCGCTCAATACCACGATCGCGATAGGACATATTTGCTTCGCCCATCAGAAATTCGCACAGTCACCGAGGTCGGCAAGTTCCGCGTAGTAGCCGCCCAAGATATTGCGAGGCATGTGTACGCCGGCGATCATTCGCGCATGAAAAGCGATCTTCGCAGTCTCATGCAGCAGCGGCTTATCGAGCGAAGGGAAATGAGCGTTTTCAAGAAAAAATCACGGCAAGTCCTAACACTAACCAAGCGCGGCCAGCGATTCATTCGTCGATGCAATTTCGTGCCGGAAGACCAGGCCATCTATTCGGGATTGGTGAAGCCCAAGGAAGCGGAGCACGACTCCAATCTCTACCGCCTCTATCACAAAGCCGCTCATGAAATCGAGAGCAAAGGAGGCAAAGTAATTCGCGTCGAGCTCGACTACGAGCTAAAGGAAAAGCTCTACCGCAAGCTCGGCGAGGCTCAAGCCAAGGGCGAGCGAGAAACCCAGCGACTCAAGGAAACCTTCGCCCACCAGATGCACCTTCCTATCGTCCACGGCAAGGTCAGTCTGCCCGATCTACGCATCGAGTTCGCCGACCAAGACATGGAAATCGCCCGTGTCGACCTCGAACTCGCCACCGGTCACTACCATGCCGGCCATCTCGCAGAAAAAGCTAGCGCTGGCTTTCAAATCTACGCTCGTTCCGAAGACGCAGCCGGCCTTCGCCGCATTCGCGATGACCGCGAAATTATGACCTCCATCCTGAGCCTGTGAGCCATAAACATGCCTGAATCCAGTATCGAGAATCTCCGGGGACTTGGCTACACCGAGGACGAAGCCCGCTTTCTCTATCTCGTCGGAACGCACTCAGGCTACTTTTCCATTCGCCAGTTCCTGAGTTTCACGCAGGCAAAAAGCGGCGAAAAGAGCATGTCGTTCACTCAGAAAGTGCTTGGGAGAGGGCACGCCAGCGCTCGTTTGCTGCTTCGCAATGGGCGCGTGTATCACCTTTATTCTCGCCTCATTTACCGCGCGATTGGCAGAGAGAACCTGCGCAACCGCCGCGAGCATTCCGTCGAGCACATTCGCACCAAACTCGCCATTCTGGATTTTGTCCTTGCGCATCTCGATTACCGCTATCTCGAAACGGAGTTCGAAAAGGTCCAATACTTTTGCCAGGAGCTGGGCCTCAAGACGTCAGCGTTGCCTGCCAAACGCTACGCCGGAGCGATTCGAGAGAAGACCACCGACCGCTATTTTGTAGACAAATTCCCCATGTTTTTCGTTCCGGGAGGATCTGTTCCACCTGTGGCCACCTTCAGTTTTGTCGATCCGGGCCTTCTAAGTCTCGCCAGTTTCGAAACTCATCTCCTCGCGTACGGCCAACTGCTCTCTGCTGTGCCGCAAGTGAATTTCGTTTATATCGGTACCCGCCCCACGCACTTCGAGGCCGCGCGGCGATTGTTTCTCGCAATGGCGCCGCGCTCTGCGAACCCGGATCCGGGCGTCGAAGGTCTGCGCTTTTTCCATTATCGGCATTTATGGGAAAACAAGCAGTACAGCAAGCTCACCACTGATCAGGTCGAATTTCTAAACGAAGCTACGAAGCGATTCACTGATGCCCGGACCGAGGTTCTATACCGCCCCTGGCGTGAAGGACAGATCACGGTCAACGTTGTCACGGAGACATTTCGCGGGCTGGCGCCGCAGCGCGAAGTGTTCTTTTGCACCGAACTTGTCGACGGCCAAGCCGCGTTGTTCGAAGCCAATTTTCGTCGCCGCAGCGACAACAAAAGCGGGACGCCGGTGACGAGAACCTCGGAATCGACTTTCAGTCCTGCTTTCAGACCTGTTTTCGGAGAAGACTCACAGCAACGGCAAGAGAACTAAGAAGATACGCGGACAGAGGACAACAGGAATGCACGCGGCCAAAACCCTGGGAAGGGCGGGAGCGACCCCACTTTGTGCGGCTTTCAGCCGCCCAAAGTTCGGTGGGGTCGCTCCCGCCCGTCACGCAGGAAGCGTGACCGTGTTTTGCCCGCGTGAATACACGGATGTAATCAACCCCGAATGCAAACAAGTAACGATCTCAAATGAAGAAAGGAGAAAATCTCGATGGCAGTTTTGAAGGCACCACCCAAACAACCCAAAACGATTGTCGTCCAACTTAGACTGGACGAGGAAGCGAAGACGAATCTCGCGAAATACGCTGAGTTTCTGGGCTCCTCACCGTCATATGTCGTGTCGGAGGCACTAAAACTCGTCTGCAACAAGGACAAGGAGTTCCAGTCCTGGCTTTCAGGACATCACACAAGAACTACTGAACGAACCACGAAGGGAGAATCGTTCCAACTGGAATTGAAGTAACACACCATGCACCACCGCCTCCAATCCGGTATGCGTGAGAACCCAGCGTCCGGCCGACGACATGGCTCACGTCCAGAAGTACGTAATCTTTCGAATGCAACTCTCATCGAGGATGCGACCGCAACATCATCACCACAACCTGTTGGACAAAATCATTCGGCTTCGGAGGCTGACAGCAAACCCGATGCCACATCACCCCGCGCGGCCACAGGCGGTGAGAATGGGAGTGAAAACGAGGGGCACATTGTGCCAGTCGCAAGTCTCATGCCTTCACAGAGACCTACGCTCGGCTTCGAGCGGTTGATCGGTAGTCTCGAAGCAGCGAAACTCCTCGGCGACATCCACGTCAAGACACTGCAGCGCTATGCTCGTCATCGACGCATTCCTGGATATCAAATTGGAGGTCACTGGTATTTTCGTGCATCGGAACTGGACTCCTGGCTACGTTCTCGATTAAATTCAAATTGCCAACCCGCTGACCGCGTGGAACTCACATAGGAGAACATCCAGTGAAATTCACCCGTCAACGGTATCAATCAGGAAGTTTGACCAAAGAGAAGCGGAAGGCTGGCCCGGCAGTCTGGATTTTCAGATGGCGCGAAAACACGCCAGATAGCAGGGTTAACCGAAAGGTAGTAGTGGGCACCGTGGAGCAGTTCCCAACCAAAACGGCAGCACGCAAGGCTGCTGAACCACTTCGCACCAACGCCATCGCGGATAACCCCGCAGTGCCAGTGACCGTCATGCAGTTGGTCAAGCACTACACGGACAACGAATTGCCCAACAAAGCTCACTCGACTCAGCGAACTGTGGAGACATCGCTGAATGTGTGGATCACTCCCAAGTGGGGAGAACACAGACTCTCTGATGTCCGAACGGTTGAAGTTGAAAGCTGGCTCCATGGTCTTTTGCTGGCGAACGCAACAAAGGCCAAGGTCAGAAATGTCTTGCACGTCATCTTTGCCCATGCTTGCCGTCACGAATGGCTGCAAAAGAATCCCATCAGCCTTGTGCGGCAGAGTGCGAAGCGGAAGAAGACGCCTGACGTTTTGGAAGCCGAAGAACTGAAGAAGCTTCTTACTGAGCTTCAGAATCCTGCCCGAGCACTAGTCTTCTTGACCGCTGCTACCGGCCTAAGGGTATCTGAAGCTCTGGGCCTGAAGTGGTCTGATGTTGACTTCGACGCTGGAGTCATCAACTTGGGCCGTGCTGTCGTTCATCAGCACGTTGGTGAAATGAAGACAGAAGCATCGCAGAAACCAGTTCCGATGGATGGTGCGTTGGCCACTGCGCTACGCAATTGGAGTACACAGTCGCCATACTGTCAGCCAGGAGACTGGGTGTTCGCCAGCCCGAAGATGAACGGGAAGCAACCCTACTGGCCGGAAACACCACTGAAGTGCTTTGTACTGCCTGCTGCGAAACGACTAGGCATCGCGAAGCAAATAGGCTGGCATTCTTTCCGGAGAACGTTCGCAACGCTGCTAAAGGGCAGCGGAGAGGACGTTAAGACCACTCAAGAACTGATGCGCCACGCGAACAGCAGATTGACGCTTGACGTGTACGCACAGGCTCTCACGCCAGCCAAGCGTGCAGCGCATCTGAAAGTGGTTGAATTGATTCGGCCAGAGGCGGAAACAGGTTCTGTTCCTTTGTGTTCCCACGCGGAGGAAGCGGAATCTGTAAGTGCTTGATTTAATGGAGCGGCCTATCGGAATCGAACCGACACCTGAACCTTGGCAAGGTTCCGTACTACCACTATACTAAGGCCGCTCAACGACAGTTCTTTTTATAACATGCCCGCACGGCAGCGACAAGCCTCCCGTGGCTCCGTTTTCGAGAGCGACTGCACCCTGAATTCCCGGTTCAAGAGACCATGGTAACGCGCGCGGACTTGACCACCGGCGAGCGCTTTTGCCTGTCAGCGAAGCGGTCCGCTTTATCTTTGTCGGTGTAGACGCGGCCGAACTTTTCGCCGTCCGCGTAGAAGACGGTGACGAGAAAGTGATGATGCTTGCGCCGCTTGTCTTTATTAAAGTTTGTCTTCTCTCTTGCTGGGGATTTTTTGGTCGAAGTTTTGGTCACAGAGGCCATCCCTATATCAGTTGGGGTCACTCCGAACACTATCTCAGGGAAGCGCCACTCGCGCAAGTACTGCTATCGATAGTATCGTCGCATCCATTATAAGAATTTCGGTCAACTAGGAAACCACTCTATTCGCGTTTCCTCGAGCCCGTGCCGGCCCGGCCCACAAATGACTGGCTCGCGTGCGCGGCTGTGAACCTGCGTGTGAGCCAATTTGGACCGCCTCGGGGATCACGTTTTTGGCAGGAAATAGGGACAAATCCTCGGTTTCTTCCACTACGGGCCCTGGCTGGCCCGCAACTATCCTCAAAACTTGTTGCTGTTCATGAAACTTTTCCAGCGCTTTTTCGTCTTAACCTATGAGGCGAACGATACACTGAATGTGGCGGAGATTGAACATGATCATGACAATACTGAAACACCCGCCCCTCGTGGAAGACCTGCGAAATCATTCGCAGGAGCAGATCGCTGAATTGCGCATGCTGCTTCATTCCGGTGCACCTTCGCGGCCTGATCCGCGGCGGCCCGGCTTCTTTGAAGTCGAAGGGCGTTCGAGCGTTTATTACGTTTTCAAATATCCTTCGGGGGCGAAGGTAATGCTGCTTGGTGTATGGGAGCGCGAAAGCGACCCTGTCGCGGAGCTTGTAGCCTGCACCTGTCCGGCTGCTTAATTCTTGAATTTCTAACCAGAGAGGCAAATCTAGGAAGCGGTCCGGTTTGTCCGGGCCGCTTTTTAGTCTTCGTCCAGCTGCAGAGCTGCTGAGTTGATGCAGTAGCGCAATCCGGTTGGATTTGGGCCGTCGTCAAACAGATGCCCCAGGTGCGCTTCGCATCGGCTACACTTCACTTCCGTCCGGGACATCCCGTGGCTCGCATCGGTTTCCGTGTCCACAGCCTCGTCGTTTGCGGGAGCATAGAAACTTGGCCACCCGGAGCCTGAGTGGTATTTGGTATCAGAACGAAACAAGGGCTGCCCGCAGCATACGCACTTGTAGACACCCGGCGTTTCTGTATCCTCGTATTCCCCCGTAAAGGGCGGTTCGGTGCCCTTCTGACGAGTCACATAGTATTGATTCGACGTGAGTTGCTTCTTCCAAGCCTCTTGATCCTTGCGGACTTTATCTTCCATGGGTGTTCCTTGCTCCTATTCGGTTTTGGCCCCTGCCTTGCACCAACCTCTTATCTGATTCGACCCAAGCGGCAGACGATTCGCCCCAAATCGTGGAAAGTTTCGCTACACTTAATATTCTAGCCCGAAGATTCTAGCGCGAAAACGGCGATGCCAGAAAAGACCGCAAAACATGTCACGGACAACCGTGTAAGCCGGCGAGCGAAGATCGCCCGGCCAGTCCGCGTGCGTCCCTCGGAGCCCCGCGACGACCATTTCGAAGATCTGCCCATTAGCGTCAACGCCTCTAAGGAAGGCATCTATTTCACTACGCGCCTACACTCCTACTATCCCGGCATGCGTGTGTTCGTCACCTTTCCTTATTCCTCGCCGCATGACCCCATGAACTGCGAATACGTGGCGCAAGTCGTTCGCGTGGAAAAGCTGGAGAATGGCAAAACCGGCGTAGCTGTCCATCTGAAGATGAGCATGAACTACAACAGCGGCGGACCTGTCCGCCCCGGCAGCAGCAGCTGACTTTTCCGGTCTAACTTCGCGCCTTCCCCTTGCCGCCGAAAGGATTGCCGCTAAAAAACCGCGGTTGACACCGGCGGCGATTTTCTTTATTTTCTTACTATGAACTCTCGGGCGCATCGCTACCATCATCATCACGGCCACGCGCCGCGCCCGATGAGGTGTGCATAGAGTTTCGCAACACAGAGCACTCATCGGCCCGCTGGCGCAGAAAGCACCGGCGGGTTTTTTGTTTTTAGAGTGATTTTTCATCGGCGGAATTCAGGCAGTCAGGAGACAAGCGACATGAGCGGCGCGCAAATTGAGATCGAGTTTGGCAAGGCAGGCGGCCTCGTTCCCGCCATCATTCAGGACCACCGCTCTGGTAACGTCCTCATGCTCGGTTTCATGAATGCGGTATCCCTCGCCGAAACGCAGCGCTCGGGCGAAGTTGTCTTCTTCAGCCGTTCGCGCAAGAAGCTCTGGAAAAAAGGTGAGTCGAGCGGCCATGTCCTGAAAGTGCGCGAAGTTCGCGTCGATTGCGATGCCGACGCTCTTCTCATTCGTGTCGAGCCCGTGGGCCCCGGCGTCTGCCACGAAGGCTACCGCAGCTGCTTTTTTCGCCAGTTAGCCGCAAACGGCACCGCGGAAATCACGGAAGAGCGCACCTTCGCGCCAGAAACTGTCTATGGCCAGGCAAAGCAGGTGAAAGCGGAGAAAAAAACATGAACTGCCTCAAGCTCGGCATTCCCAAAGGCAGCTTGCAGGAAGCCACGCTCGACCTCTTCGCTCGCGCCGGCTGGAAAATCACGATCAGTTCGCGCAGTTACGTCCCGACCATCGACGATCCCGAAATTGAATGCCTCATGGTCCGCGCGCAGGAAATGGCCCGCTACGTTGAAACCGGTGCGCTCGATGCCGGAATCACCGGCCACGATTGGGTCGTCGAGACCGGCGCCGCCGTCGACGAACTTTCCGAACTCGTCTACGCCAAGCAGCGCCTCGCGCGCGTTCGCTGGGTTCTCGCCGTTCCCGAGGATTCGGCGATGCGCGACGTTCGCGACCTCGAAGGAAAAATCATCGCCACCGAAGTTGTCCATATCACGGAAAAATACCTTGCCCGTCACGGCGTCAAAGCCCGTGTTGAATTTTCCTGGGGCGCCACGGAAGTTAAAGTCCCGCAACTCGCCGACGCCATCGTCGAAGTCACCGAAACCGGCTCGTCGTTGCGCGCCAATCGCCTTCGCATCGTCGATACTGTTCTCGAATCCGCCACCGTTTTCATCATGAATCGCGCAGCCGCTGCTGATCCATGGAAGCGTGAAAAAGCAGAAAATCTCATACTCATGCTGCAAGGCGCGATTGCCGCTGCCAGCAAAGTCGGCCTGCTCCTGAACGTGCACCGCGACGATCTCGCCGCCGTGCTCGGCGTCCTCCCCGCTCTAAAAAAACCAACCATTTCGGCTCTCAGTGATCCCGATTGGGTGGCCATCAACACCATTGTCGAAGAAGCCGTCGTCCGCCAAATCCTTCCCAAGCTCAAGGCCGCCAAAGCCCAAGGCATCGTCGAATATCCTTTGAATAAGATCGTGCTCTAATGCGCATCCTGAAACTAACGCCTACCGTCGAACAAAATCTCCTCAGCTCGCGCCGCGAGCGCGACCGCGAAGCCGAGCGTATCGCCGCAAAAATCATCGCCGATGTCCGTAAACGCGGCGACGCCGCGCTCTTCTCCTACGCCAAAAAATTCGACGGCGTCGATCTCCGCCGCAGCGGTGTGTGGATCTCACGGCGCGAAATTAGCGCCGCGCGCAAGCGCGTCAGCCCAGTTTTTCTCCGTGCCCTGCAACACGCAGCCAACAACATCCGCCGCGTCGCTGAAAAACAACTGCCGCTCCCGTGGTCTCTTAAAGTTGAGCACGGCGTAACCGTCTCCCAACTCGTCCGCTCCATCGGCTCGATCGGCTGCTACATCCCCGGCGGCCGCTTCGCTCTCGTCTCAACGATGCTGATGACCGTTCTCCCCGCCCAAGTTGCTGGCGTGCAACGCATCACTGTGGTCTGCCCCAAGCCCAATCCCGAACTTCTCGCCGCCGCAAACCTTCTCGGAATCACTCAAATCGCGCGCGTCGGCGGGGCCCAAGCTATCGCTGCGCTCGCGTACGGCACAAAATCCATTCCGCGCGTCGACAAGATCTTCGGTCCCGGCAACCGCTTCGTCACCGCCGCCAAACAACTCGTCTCGAGCGATTGCGCCATTGATCTTCCCGCCGGCCCCACCGAGGCAATCGTGCTCGCCGCCGTCGGCAAGCCCAAATTCATCGCCGCCGATCTCCTCGCGCAAGCCGAACATGCACCTGACGCCGCGAGCTTTCTCGTTACAACCTCCCCTGAACTCGCCCGCGCCGTCCAAAATGAAATCGAAAAACAACTCGCGAAGCTGCCCTCCGACAATCCGGCGCATTTCTCCACCCGCGACGCTGGCGCCATTCTCATTGCTCCTTCTCTCGCCGCCGCCTGCGACTTCATCAATCGCTTCGCTCCCGAACATCTCAGCCTTCCCTTTTCTCAGGATTTGGCTTTGAAAAACATCACCTCCTCCGGAACGGTTTTTCTCGGGTTCCTCGGCGCTCAACCTCTGGGCGACTACATCACTGGCAGCAATCATGTCCTTCCCACAGGCGGATGGGCTCGCGCTCGCGGAGGTCTCTCCACCGCTGATTTCGTCAAATGCATGACCGTCCAAACCTTCACGCGCCACGGCTTCGAGAGTCTCGCGCCCGATGCGATAACTTTGGCTGGCGCCGAAGGTCTGCTTGCTCACGCCAACGCCGTCAAGATCCGCATGCGAAGGAAGCCCGGGGCGAAAACGAATGACGAGGTCCGCTCGTGAAACCTCAACTCCCAACCCGCCAGGCCATCCTCGATCGCCGCACCTACGAACCGCCCGGCGAAGGCCGCGCCGACAAACTCCGTCTCGACTTCAACGAAAACACCGCGGGCTGTTCGCCCGCCGTCCAGCGCGCCTTGGCGAAACTCACACCGAAGCTTCTCTCCATGTATCCTGAGTACGAGCGCGGCACTCGCCGTCTCGCCCGTCATTTTCGCGTCGCGCCCGAAGAGCTGCTTCTCACGAATGGCGGCGATGATGCTCTCCGCCTTTTCTTCGACGCTTTCGTCGACGCGGGAACCGCTGCCGTCCTCTGTGAGCCCACCTTCCCGATGTACCGCTACTGGGGCGAAGTCGCCGGAGCGAAACTCGAAGTCCATCGCTACAGCGCGGCCATGGAATTCCCACTCGAAGGAGTCCTCAGCGCGCTAGCCGCTAAGCCTCGCGTTCTGTTCGTTTGCAATCCCAATAATCCCACCGGCACGCTCCTCGAAAAATCCGTCATCGAAACGATCTTGCGCGCCGCCACCCACACCGCTGTCGTCCTCGACGAAGCCTACGCCGAATTCTCCGGCGTCACGGTTATTCCTTTGGTCAATCAGTATCCGCAGCTCTTCGTGGCACGAACGTTTTCGAAAGCCGCCGGACTCGCGGGCCTTCGTCTCGGCGCCGTCATCGCCTGCGCCGAATCGCTTACGATCCTTCGCCGCGCCACGGCTCCCTTTCCCGTCAACGTAGCCGCACTGGCTGCGGCGGAAGCCGCTGTCGGCGACCCCAAAACGATGAAACTGTACGTGAAAAATATCCTGCGTACGCGCGGCTGGTTCGAAAAGGAACTGCACAAACTCACCGTCAAAACTTATCCCAGCGCCGGAAATTTCCTCTTGGCTGATTTTGGTCCCGGAGGATCAGAGATGTGCGCACAATTGCAGAAACAGGGCGTTCTCCTTCGCGATCGCGCGAAAGACATCGGCCCCGGCCTCGTCCGCGTCAGCATCGGTACGCAGAAAGAAATGGAGCGCTTGCTGAAACTTATCAAGCGTTACCGCTGAAGACCACGTTCATGCCGCGCACAGCCACAATCCGCCGCAAAACCAACGAGACCGACATCCGTCTGAAGCTGAATCTCGATGGCCGCGGCAAATCCCGCATCTCCACGGGCATTCGCTTCTTCGATCACATGCTCGATCTCGTCGCTCGCCACGGCGCCTTCGACCTCGAAATCGCGGCAAAAGGCGACCTCGATGTCGACCAACATCACACCGTCGAAGACGTCGGCATCGCTCTCGGCGAAGCCGTCCTCAAAGCTCTCCGCTCGAAGCGCGGCATCCTTCGCGCAGGATATTTCCTCATGCCCATGGACGAAACGCTCGCCGCTGCCGCAGTCGACCTCAGCGGCCGCCCCTACTGCGTCGTCCATGCCAAAATCTCCGCAAAACGCGTCGGCGATTTTCAAACCGAGCTAACAGAAGATTTTTTCCAGGGCTTCGCGCAAGCCGCCCGCGCTAATGTCCATCTCCGCGCTCTATACGGCCGCTCTTCGCATCATCAAGTCGAAGCTATTTTCAAAGCCTTCGCCCGCGCTCTGCGTTTTGCCGTCTCCCGCGACAAACGCCTTCGCAGCGTTCTCCCCAGCACGAAAGGCTTGCTGTGAAAATCACGCTCCTCGACTATGGCGCAGGCAACGTTACCAGCGTCGAGCGTGCCCTTCTCCGCCTCGGTGCCGAGCCGCAGCATTCCAATTCCCCTGAACACCTCGCCAACGCCGAAGCCATCATTCTCCCCGGCGTCGGCCACTACTCCACGTTCGTCCGCGCTCTCGACGAACAAAAGCTGCGCGCCCCGCTAGTGGATGCTCTTCATCGTGGCGTTCCCTTCCTGGGGATCTGCCTGGGCCTGCAGGCTCTTTTCAAATCCAGCGAAGAAGCCGCGGAGTTGCAAGGATTGAATCTTCTCCCGGGGATGGTTTGCTCGCTCCCATCGAACGTCAAACTCCCGCACATGGGCTGGAATCAGCTTTCTGTTCAGAGGGATTCGCGGCTTCTCGCCGGCATCGAACCAAGTAGCTATTTTTATTTCGCGCATTCCTTCGCGGTTACCGATTCCGGCTTCGTGGCTTGCGCAAGTTGCACGTACGGCGCGGAATTCGCAGCGGTCATCGAGCACAAAAACATCCACGCGGTGCAATTTCATCCGGAGAAGAGCGGCGAGGCGGGCGCGCGCGTTCTTAGCAATTTTCTGAGGCTGGCGGCATGAGTCTGGCGCACCGCATTATTCCTTGCCTGGACACGGATGGCGCCCGAGTGGTCAAAGGCGTGAATTTTGAGGGACTGCGCGATGCCGGCGATCCGGTCGCCCTCGCGGCGAGATACAACGCGGAAGGCGCCGACGAGCTCGTGGTTCTCGATATCGCTGCTTCGCGCGACCGGCGTCCCACATTTCTCCAAACGATTCGACGCGTGGCCGCCGAGCTCGCTATTCCGCTCACCGCCGGCGGCGGAATCCGCTCTCTCGACGACGCCCGCGCCGTAATCCTCGCCGGCGCCGACAAAGTCACCGTCAACACCGCCGCCGTCGCTCGCCCTGACCTCATTTCAGAACTTTCCCGCGAATTCGGCGCGCAAGCCGTCGTTCTCGCCATTGACGCCAAGCGCGTGAACGACCATTGGGACGTCATGGTCCGCGGGGGCCGCGATTCCGCCAATCGAGATGCGCTCACGTGGGCCAAGCAGGGAGTGGAACTCGGCGCCGGCGAAATTCTCCTCACTTCCGTCGACCGCGATGGCACCCAACTCGGTTTTGATACGCCTCTAACCGCCGCGATCTCCCGCGCCGTCTCCGTCCCGGTTATCGCTTCCGGCGGCGCCAAACTTCCAGAACACTTCGCGCAAATCTTTTCAGAAGGCGCAGCCGACGCCGCGCTGGCCGCCTCCATTTTCCACGACAACGTCCAATCCATCCGCGAACTCAAGCGATTCCTCGCCACGCAAAACATCGAGGTCCGCCTCCCATGCTGATTCCCTGCATCGACCTGCAGGGCGGCCAAGCGGTCCAGCTAGTCCGCGGCCGCAAACGCGAACTCGCCGTCGCCGATGTTTTCAGCCTGCTCAAAAAATTCAAATCCTATTCCTGGCTGCACTTAATCGACCTCGACGCGGCTATCGGCGCCGGCGACAACAACATTCTCGCCCGTGACCTCTGCATCGAGGCTCGCAAGCGTTATAAATTGAAAGTCCGCGTCGGCGGCGGCATTCGCACCGTCGCCCGCGCCCTGGAAATCGCAAAGTGGGGCGCCGACCAAATCATCATCGGCAGCGCCGCTTTCCGAAAAGGCAGAGTCAACCTGCATTTTCTGCGTCAACTCACGAAACAAGTAGCGCCCCATAAAATCGTCATTGCCTTGGACACCGCAAAAGGCCGCATCACTATTCACGGCTGGCGCCGCCGTCTCGCCCTCCGTCCTGAAAATGTCATGCTGCAGTTCGAACCCTTCTGCGACGCCTTTCTCTGCACCGACGTTGACCGCGAAGGCACCATGTCCGGGGCGAATCTCGAATGGTTCCACAATCTTCGCGCCGCTACTCAACATCCCATCATCGCCGCCGGCGGAATCAAGACCCGCCGTGAAATCAACTCCCTCGCAAAAATCGGCATGGACGCCGCCGTAGGTATGGCCGTCTACAAAAACCGCCTCCGCTAGCTGTGGGGTCATCCTTCTGAGGGTGACCGTTCTCCCTTTCCTACTCGCCCCTCTCCTCGATTTCTCCGCGCCCTCTGCGCTTCCTCCGCGACCTCTGCGTCAATCTTTTTCTTCGCTTTTTGTGTCCCGCCTGCCGCAATCGCACTTGCACCAAAATCCAATTGCGATACCATACGCAACCATGCGCAAAACTCTCCTGCTCTCTCTGCTCTTCACGGTTTTCGTCTTCGCGATCCACGCACAAGAGAATTCCGCCACCGAGTCGCCGTTCTTCACGCTGAAGCCGCTCGGAAACAATGTCTATGCGGCCATCGACAAACCCAAGAGCAGTGCCGGCTCGAACGCCGGCTTCGTCATCGGCGACGATGGCGTTGCGGTCATCGACACGTTCGAAGATGCGAAAGCCGCCGAGCAGCTCCTCGCGGAAATCCAGAAGCTTACCAAACTTCCCGTGAAGTTCGTGATCAACACGCACTACCATCTCGACCACGTCACCGGCAACGGCGTCTTCGCTCAGGCCGGGGCCGTAATCATCGCCCAGAAAAATGTGCGCGCATGGATTCACACCGAAAACCTGAAATTCTTTGGCGCCAACATTAAGCCGGAACAGAAGGCCTGGATCGACGGACTTGTCGCACCCAACGTCGCCTACGATTCTTCGATTGATTTGTACTTGGGCTCGCGGAAAATCCTGGTGCGCAGTTTTCCGGGCCATACCGGCGGCGATTCCGTCGTTATTATTCCCGATGCGCAAGCCGTCTTCACCGGAGATCTGTTCTGGAAGAAAACGCTGCCCAATCTGATCGACGGCACCACCGACAAATGGGCGGAAAGCGATGCGAAGCTCGCTGCGGAATGGCCGAAGGCCGCGTTCGTCTCCGGACACGGCGATGTCGGCACGGCAGACGATGTGCTCGAATTTCGCAACTATCTCGCGGATCTGCGCGCGATGGTCGCGCAATCCGTCAAGAATGGCCTCTCAGGCGATGCGCTGGTGAATTCCGTGCTGCCACAGCTTCAGCAGAAATACGGCAGTTGGGCCTTCTTCGATCACTTTGCTAAGCGCAATATCGCCGACACGGAGAAAGAATTGCGCGGCGACAAGAAAATTCCTCAGCCTACAGCCGAATAATTTCAAGAGTTGCGCGACGGAAGCTTGATCCGCGAGTTTGCCCGGTACGTAAACTCTCTTTTCTTAATTCCTATCTCAGATACGCGTCCGTAATGTACTGCTGCACCATGCGCTGCGTATTGAAGAACGAGCCGTTGATGGCGATGGCATGCTGCATGATTTGGACATATAGTCTCGGCTCTTTATAAAACATGGGAAGAATGACGTTTTCCAGTTTCCAGTAAAGTGATTCAGCCTCTTTGGTGTTGTCCGTGGCGGCGTCCGTCGGGTCCATCGAGCGGCGCGGCTCGCCAATCGACCATCCGGTGACTCCCTCGATATGCCCCTCCACCCACCAGCCGTCGAGAATGCTCAGGCTAGGGACTCCATTGAGCGCCGCTTTCATGCCGCTCGTGCCGGAAGCTTCGAGTGGAAATTGCGGCGTATTGAGCCAAAGATCGACGCCGGAAGTCATTTTGCCGCCGAGATCGAGATTGTATTCGTCGAGAAAAACAACCGGCACGGCTTTCCGCAGCGCCTTCTTCGCGTGGAAAATGTGGCGGATGATGTCCTTGCCGCCGCCATCGTTCGGATGCGCCTTTCCCGCATAGATGATCTGAAACTGGCCGGCATTTTTGGCAATTTGCCGCAAGCGGTCCAAATCAGAAAGGATCAGGTCCGCGCGTTTGTATCCTGTTGCGCGCCGCGCAAAACCGATCGTGAAAACCTCTTCCTCCAGATTGAGGCCAGTTTTCTCGCGCACGGCTTCCAGAAGATCGTGCTTGGCGATGAGGTGCGCGGCCCAGACTTCTTCCGGGAGAAGTCCTAGCGCGCTTCTCAGGCTGTAGTTGTCTTCCCGCCATTGCGCGAATTGCCGGTCGAAAAGTTGCTGAAAGGCAGGCGAAGTCCAGGTCACGGCGTGAACGCCGTTGGTGATGGCCTCGATGGGAACTTCCGGAAACATCTGCCGCGAAGTGACGCCGTGCTGTTTGGCCACGCCGTTTACGTAAGTGCTGAGGCTTAGCGCCAGATACGTCATATTCAGGTGAGCGCCGCCGGCAGCGGCTTCCTGCAAGTTCGGATAGTTCTGCTCGGTTTGCAGCGAGCGCTTCACGAGCTCGGCGACGGAGGCGTCCTTAAGATCGAAGAATCTGCTTTGCTGCGGGAAGACGCGAGTGAGGAATTCAATGGGGAAGCGGTCGTGGCCCGCGGGCACCGGCGTGTGCGTGGTAAACATGCACTTCGCGCGGACTTTTTCAATGTCTTCGCCATTGATGGCGGTCCGCCCCGCTTTGACGGCTTCTTCGCCCAACAATTGGAGCGAAAGCAGCGCGGCGTGGCCCTCGTTCATGTGGTAGCGCGTGAGCTCTTCATATCCCAGCGCGTGCAGCATCCGCACGCCGCCGATTCCAAGCAGGACTTCCTGGCACAGGCGGTAATAGGAATCGCCGCCATAAAGGCCGCCGGTGAGGTTGCGGTCCCATTCCGCGTTGGAGGGAAGATCGGCGTCGAGAAAATAAACCGGTACCTCAAATCCGCGCACGCCCTTAACGTTATAGCGCCAGGCGCGCAGCTCGACGCGGCGATTTTCCAACGGTACGCTTACGCGCGCGGTTTCTTCCTTGAGAAAATCCTCGACGTTCCAAACCACCGGCTCTTCCGTTTGGGAGCCGTCTTCAGAGAGGTGCTGGGAAAAGTAGCCCCGCCGGTAGAGCAGCGAAACTGCCACCATGGGCAGACGAAGATCGGCGCCGGCGCGGATGGTGTCTCCGGCAAGCACGCCCAGGCCGCCGCTGTAGCTCGGCATGGCGTTTTCGAGGGCAATCTCCATGGAGAAATAGGCTATAAAGCGTTTAACCGAATTCACGTGCGTGGACATCTCTCTCGTTTCTCCGCTGGGCGTTGTCCTCCCAGCCATGCGGGGAAAATGCGCAACGATTGACCTTTAATTGTCGAGGAAACGCCACGCTCAATCAAGCAAGTTGGATAGAGTGGTTGCCATACGCTCTTCGCTTTCTGGGGTGAGCCTCTTCCAATAGAAGAAAAGAGACAGTCAGGGATGCCTGTCCTACCTTCGCGACGTTTTCGTTCTTTAGTTCCCTTTCGCCAGGGCCTCTTTTGCCAGTGCCGGGTGAGCCTAGGGCGTCGGACGAGCGAGCAAATCGACGAACTCCTTGTAAAACTTATCCTTGTCGAGGTCGCTTTGGACTTCCACCAGCGATTCACCCATGCCGGGCTGGTTGCCGGGAGCCCAGGCGAGCGTGTCACCATAGGAGGCGCCATGATCGACCTCCACGTCGATATAAAGTTTCTGCCATTTGGTGATGATGGTGGGATCGAGCCAGGAGACGGCGGCTAATTCATCCCAGAGAATATTGGGTTGGGCATATTTCGCAACGTATTGGGCCAAAGGAGTGGGGCTTTTTGCTATCTGCTCGATGAGACTCTTTTCCATGCGAGTCTTGACAGAAATATCGACAGTCGTGAGAACGAAGCGCGGCCAATGAGCGTGGAGGACGGCGTGAGAGGCTTCGGGATCCATCCAGAAATTAAATTCGCGGCGCGGAGAGAGAGCGAATTCAGGATCGTCGGAGGTGGGATTGATGCTCCCGCCCATGACGATCAGCTCTTTGACAAACTCGGGAAAATGAGGATCGAGAGCAATCGCCAGAGCGAGATCGGTCATCGGCCCGGCGGCGTAGATCGTGACATCGTGCGGGTACTTATGGACCATGCGGACCATGAAGTGCGCGGCGTCTTCTGCCAATGGCTTGGTTGTGGGAGTGCCTTCAGGCATGGGCGGAATTTCGTAGGGGCCATGGGGGGCGTGGCCGCGCTTAAAGTTCCAAGCGCCCTGATAAATGATTTTGCCGTAGAGCGTTTCCCACTTGGCGATGTATTCCTTCGAGCTTACGAGCGGAAAGACGGCGCCGGGCACAACGGGAATGTCGGTGCGGCCAATGATTTCCATCAGGCGCAAAGTGTGCTGCACTTCTTCGTCGCGCCAGGCATCTCCGGTTAACACGGTGATGCCGAGAACGTCGGTGTCGGGGGAATTGACGAGAGCCAGGATGGCTTGCATGTCCGTGCCGCCGGGGCCGGCGGCGTCCTGATCGATGATGACTTTGCGTTTGGTCTGCGCCTGAAGCGGCAGGACAAGTAGGATGGAGAGCAGAATTAGCAAGGTGGCGCCGGAGAGCAGGCGAGAAAGGAGATCTCTTCTGAGGTGATCGGAATCTTGGGTCGCCCAACGGGGGACCGGACCGCAGCTCAGGCTTGGCTTGGATTTAGTTAACAATAATCGCCCCCTGTACCCGTTTTCTTGTAAACGCTGATTCTAGAGAATTTAGGATTTTTGTAAACCATTTAGAATCAACACTTGCGCGATGCGCTGGAGATATTGATTCCAAAGGACTTAGCGAGACTGAAGGCCGGCAGCTGGAGGAACCCAAGTCCTCTGACAGCGCGCCGACAATGCGGAGCTGAGAGGGCGCCGGAATGCACTGACGAAAGGGGCAACGGCGAGAAGTACGGGAAAGCGTAGCGGTTCGAGAATGAATGGCGACGATCACGAGAAATGCTAGCAGAAAAATGCCCATTTGTATATTTAAGAGTTAATGTCATTCGAATGAACTGTGGAAAACTTTTTAAGGATAACTGAATGAACGGACACCCTCGGAAAGGCGCATCTACATGATTGAGCCCGGAGTTTAGAATGAAGTGGATGCAGGCTACTTGCCGGAGAGCCACCAGGGGTCGTCGCCCTTGACTTGGACCTCGATCAGGCTGCCATCCTCGAGGTTGAGCGCGGAGCGAAAGTGAATTTGCCCCATGAGCTCGAGATAGGCTTTGCCGTGAAACTGACCGGCGCCAATTTCATGGGAATCGGGGCGGACGATGATGGCTCTGTATCCGGAGACCAAGCAGCGCTGGAGCTTTATGGTTTCACCGAGATGGGATTGCTGATTGTAGGGATATTCGTGGGGGAGGATGAGGGCGTCGGCGGGCACGATATAGGCTTCCGGTAGAGTGACGTTGAGCGTGCCAGGAGCGAGATGAGGAAGGCCGATGCGAGATGCAATCAGGTGCATAACCGGATTGAGATTGGGAGTGGCCATGCCGTAGCCGGTGGTGACGGTACCGAGGAGGAGTTTCATGATGACGCGGAAGAAATTAGCACAACGAGAGGAGGGAGAGGGGATCAAGGAAGTTGAGGCAGTAAAGGAAAAGGGCAGGAGCAGTGTTGAGATGAGGATAGATGAGGGAGTTTGGCACAGAAATGGGGAATCAAGAGAAAAAGGAAGTCAAAAGAAAGAGGGAGGGGCAAGCCCCTCCCCTTCAGCGTTAGAAGATGTTCGGTAGAGCCCTAGAACGTGAGCTTTAGGCCTAGTTGGACGAGGCGCGGGTTGTTGACGGTGGAGTTGACGGAGCCGAAGCCGAGGGCGTTGACGTCATTGACCGGCAGACCAAATTGCGTGTGGTTGAACAGATTGAAGAATTCCGCCCGGAAATTCAGCCCCATGTTTTCCCATGGCAGCGCAAATTGTTTGATGACGGAGAAGTCGCTATTGACGAAATCCGGACCGATGGCCGGGACACGAGAAGCGTTTCCGAGCTGACCGCCGGGTGCCGCAGGAAAGCAGGCGGTGTTAATCCACAGGAGCTGGCTGTGATTGGCGGAGGAGGGATTACAGCCAGCCACTTGATCGGGCCGGTTCCAGTTGTTACCGTTGCCGCCGTTGTTGAATGTGACTCCGGACGAGTTTGCGCTGTCGATAAGAGGGACCGGGAACCCGGACGTGATTTTCTCGATGAGGGTCACTTGCCAGCCGCCGAGAAGGGTGTTGGTCGTGTTGCTCCAATCACTGCCAAAGCGTTTTCCTCTGCCGAAAGGCAAATCGTAGATGACGCTGGCCGTGAAATTATTGTCGAGGTTGATCTGGGACAAAGCCCAATCGAGCTTCTCCCAATTAGGAAGGGGAAAATAGGGGGCACTGAGTACGGAGCCTAGACCATCGGATAGGCCATTATCGTAGGTGCGCGAATAGGTGTAGCCAACGAGAGCATAGAGACCGTACTTGGGGGTCTTGGTTTCGGCTTTGATTTGAAGAGAGTTGTAGCTTGTCTTGCCGAGATCTCCGAACTCCAAGATAGAGTTCCCGACTCCATATGGCGCCACATAGGCAGCACCATTGGGCTCACACCCAACCGTGTAACCGCTAACAGTGCCGCAAGCAGTCGGTCCAATCCCGTTCCCACTGAGGGGACTGTTGGTGTTGAGGTTGTTCCCAGCTACGAGGATGTGCCTACCGCGTGAACCGGCATACCCGGCGGTGAGGACCACGTTGCCAGGAAGCTGACGTTCAATATTGGCGTTGAACTGCTGGACCATGCCGAGCTTGAAGTCAGTGGGCTGAAAGAACAGCGTTCCAGTAAAGCTGGCGACATCGGGAGGGGTGGTAAAAATTGGAAATCCTTGGGAAAGACCATAGCCCGTAACGAGCGGAGCGCCAGGTGCAGTAGCGCAGTAAGAGGTGGAAAAAGGGCAGCCAACCTGACTTGTCCCGAAAAGTATTCCGGAATTTTGGGCGAAGCCAAGATTATCGCCTTCTGCAAAGAAGGGAGGATTCTGCCAAAGGCCTTGCGCGCCCATGCTCCAGGCGGAGTCGTGGTAAATGGAATAGCCTCCGCGGACGACGGTTTTGTCGCTGCCGAGGAGCTTATACGCGAAACCAATGCGGGGCTCGAAGGCGGTCCAATTCCGGTTTATGCCTGCTGACGAGCCTGCACCGGCCTTCCCGGCAACCAGAAGTTGGCCCAGGCCGGACGAAGGGACATAGTCCGCCATTCGCCCCTCCGTCTCGCTGATAGGAGTCGTGAGATCCCACGCCAGACCTAGATTAAGTGTGAGGTTTTTCGTGAATCTCCAGTCATCTTGGACGTACGGGCGGTAGATTTTCCAGCGGCGGCCTGTGACGGGGCCGTTGAAGGTTTGATCGTGTTCTGACACGCCCGCCAAGCCAAGCACTAAATCCGCCTCCGGATTACCGGGAACGCTTGCGGTGTTGTCCGAGTAGCCGGAAAAGGTGCCAATGGCGCCGGGGATCCAGAATCCGTCCTGGAAGGCTTCGGCGCCGACGTTCATCTGATTAGCGCGGACGTCAATTCCGACTTTGAATTCGTGCTTGCCGCGAATCAAGTCGAGAGAGTCGTCGAAGGTAAAGATATTGGTACCACCCTGGAATGGAGTGTAGCCGCGGTCGCCAAGGGACCAGTAGCCACCCGTCATCAACACGGATACCAAGCCGCAGCTGTACGCGCCCTTCGCGCACGTCGCCGTGCTGCCAAGACCGGAGCAGCCCAAATTCGCGCCGGGAATGTCGAGCTTTGCGGAAGCGCAACTACCGGTGCCTTGCGAAGTGATATAGTCGAAAATACGGTCGTAACCGAAGGTCGCCTGATTAACCGTCGTGGGAGAAAAGACGTGGGTTTCGCCAATGGCCACGTTGCGCGCGTGATTGATGATGCCCTGATTGCTGCCGAAGGCGCTGGCTTCGGCAAATCCCCCAGCAAAGCCGCCGGGAACGTAGGAGACGGCGTCGTCGTAGCTAAAACGGCCGAAAAGAGTGTCGCTAGCGGACAAGGTGTGGTCCAAACGGGCGTCTATCTTCGTTTCGTACAGACTGCGCACCGGCTCGCTCACGAAGTTGAATCCGGCGGCGGCATTGTTGGCGTTTGGCACGGGGTAGAGGTTGATCAAGGCCCCTCCGATGCTGTTGACCAGACTGGCCGGGATTTTGGCGCACGGCACTCCTGGAGCCTGGCTGCCGTTCGCGTTGACCGCAGTGGGCGCGCCGCTGGCACTGCCATCACACTGGAAATAGATATTTGGAGAAGCAGCGGGGTCAGTTGATGCTCCGAGCATATTGGGATTGACGATTGCAGGTACTGGAACGAGAGTGCCGCCAGACATCGCCTTGCCGTTTACGGGATTGCCGAAGGGATCCTCGGTAAAATCGGCGTACGGTTGCGTGGCACTCGGGCGCATAGCCATGCTGGGGACCAAGCCAGTAAACGTGATGCCATGGAGCTGATCTTTTTGCTCGCCATTGAGGAAGAAGAAGGTTTTGTTTTTGCGAATCGGGCCGCCGATGGAGCCGCCGAACTGGTTCAGATTGAACTTTTCTGGCGAGGTGGCAAAAAAGCTCTTGGCGTCGAGAGAGGTGTTGCGGAGGAACTCGAAGAGCGAGCCGTGGAAATCGTTGGAGCCGGATTTTGTGGTGACGAGCACGGTGGGTCCGGCGCGGGTGCCGTATTGAGCGGAATAGTTGTAGGTCAAAACTTTGAATTCCTGAATGTCATCGATGGAAGAAAAAATCCCGATGCCGCCGGCGGTCAGTTCGTTGTTATCGACGCCGTCGAGAAGCCAATCGGTGCTGTTGGGGCGGGAGCCGCCGACCGACAGAGAATAGGAGCCACGCGCGGCCACTTCGCTGTCAGCGCCCTGGGTGAAAAAGCTGCCGGGATTGGTTTCTTGCGTGGTGCCTGGTGTGAGGCTGGCCAGCTGAACGAAATCGCCTCCATTGAGAGGAAGCTGTGAAACTTCCTGGGCGGTGATGACCTGGCCGAGAGAAGGATTGGTGGTTTCGACGGCGACGGCGGAAGCGGACACTTCGACTTGCGTGGAGACGGAGCTGGGAGCAAGGGTGAAATCGAGTTCGCGGGCTTCGTCAACCTGGAGGCGGAGGTCTTTGGTTTCGACGGTTTGAAAACCTTTGAATTCGACGCGCAGGGTGTAAATGGTAGCCGGCAATAGGGGGATGAGGTAATGGCCGGCTTCGTCCGTTGTAGCTTGGCGAGAGGCGCCGGTGCTTTGAGAAGTGGCAGTGACCGTGCCGCCGGAGATGGCAGAGCCGGACTTATCCAGGACGGTGCCGGAGAAGCTGCCGTTAGCCTGTCCGTAGAGAGCTGGAGATAGAGAAAACGCGAGAGCACAGACCAAAAATAGAAAAAACACTCTGAACTTCATACGCCACACCCCTTTCGACGACCCCTCGCTACGATGCTAGTGACAGAAACGCCCGACCCAAAATTTCTACTCGACGTGGAAGCGGTGACAAAAAAGGCTTGGCGAGCTATTGATCGCGGTTGATGTGCGGGACCAGAGCGCGTGTGCGCCGAAGAAATGAGGTACGAGGTCATGGCACATGCCGTGGAAACAATCTTTCCGCCAGGCAGCGAAAGTGAATGGTTGTTAATCCTTGCGAAGGTTTCCCCCAGTTGCACCAGTGGCCGTAGGCTAGCGTCCGGGCAGGAGAAGTGTCAAGAAAAAAGTAAGGTTGGGAAAGTGGCGCGGTGGAAAGATTTCCCGAAGATATTCCGAGCATTTTGATAGATTCAAAATTTTGATGATTGAAAGTGTGCAAGATAGAACCGCGGAAAAAGGTGGCTGTGATGCGGCACTAAATGACACGAGAATCGAGCGGGTGCCGTTGAGCGAGAAGAACTGACACCATTGCCCGCGGAGTGTGCTCGATGGCACATGCGGCCACGGTGCTTGCTACCAGCGAGATCAGAACAAAGAAGGACGCGTGGAGCCGCCCAGCAGAGAATTGTTCACGTTGGCGATAGTGTGAGTGCTTTCGTTGCCGCCCCAGGAAAAGAGTAGGAAGACTTGCGGGAAACCGCCGGCGCGCAGAGTCAGGCCGGTGGAGAAGCTGTGCAGCCAGGGATTGGAACCGAGATCGCCCCGAGCGAGGGCCACTTTGCCTTCGTCGACCATGAAGGTGAATCCCAAAGGCAATTTCCCGATGGAGTGTTCGAAGCTTTGCCGAAACAACATGACGTTGGGAGCGCGGAAGCGGAAGTCCTGGTAACTGCTTAAAGATTGATCGCCGTTGATGTCCGAGCCGCCAAGCGTTGGCTGAAAATAGAAAGGCACGGCGTCTCCGCCCGGGGTCATCGAGGTTGAAAGAAAGAAGCGGAGGCTGAAACTGCCCTCCAGATCGCGCGTGATCTGCGGACATTCGGGATGGCCCGATGCCGGAGCCAGGGAGCAATCATCCGGGCCATTAGCATCGCGTGGCAGGAGCCAGCGGGTCGTTTTTTTGTAGATGGCGAACTGATGAGATAGGTCGGCGGCCAGGCGTTGAAAGGAGAAGTTGGAATTGCCCGGAGCGAGATATTGCTGATAGGAGAGGTCGTAGTTTAGGCGCAGGAGATCGTCAAAAAACACAGGGCGCATGCGAACGCCTTCGCCGAGTTGGAAGAAGGCTGGCTGATTTGTGAGGCCGGGAGCAGTGGCTTCGGTGTAGAGAACGCCGATGGAGGGGCTGGGCTGATTGAGGCTGGGGCGGATGTCGACGAAGCGTCCGTTCATTTCGCCGTAGAGGGAAACGTGCAGGCGCTGATAAGTGGGTTTGACAGCGCTGATGCCGACGATTGTCTCGCGCATGCCGTAAAAGGAGCGGCCGGTCTCGGTCGAATTCGGACCCAATCCAAAGTATGTGAGTTTGTTCAGCGAAATCGCCTGCGCATAGATGTTGATGACGGAGTGTTCGGGGAGTTCGGTGAGGTTCGTGTTTAGAGGAGGAGGAGTTCCAAACCCGACGCCGATGGGATTATTGGGAGTGTGGACCAGTTTCAAATAAACCCCGGCGCGCCAGGAACCGTTGATCGAGCCGATAGCATCGGCGTCCCAGCTGGTTCGCCAATTGTCCGTGGTCTTGTGGCCAAGGTACGCGAGGCCGGCACCGAAACCATTTTGAGGAGCGATGCTGCCGACGGCGATGTGCAGCGGTTGGCCGGTAAAGAGTTCTTCGGCGCAATCGAAAAACTTGGCGAAGTCGGTGCAGCTCTCCTTGAGTTTGTCGAGTTCGTTCGGCGAATCGATTCTGGCTGGAGTTGCTTGCGGCGCGGAACTCTGCGCATGAGCCGCGCTCGTTGCGAATAAAAGAAAAACCAGGAAGTTGCGCCTCACGAGTCCTCCTTTATTTTCTTGCGGGTTTGGCGGCGTGAGTGTGCAGGATCGCCGTGGCCCGGTGAATATAGGCGCTGACTTCGCCTTCGGTTTTCAGGGACTTAGGGTCAATGGCGAGGACGGCCGCCAGCTCCTCCAAGTGTTTGAGAAGCGCTTCGCGGATATGCTGCGTCTGAGAGCGGAGCAGCAGACCGGCGGGCCGATTGGGATTGTAGGAGCCTCGTTGCGTTGCGGGCACGAGAATTGCGTTCGCAGGCGTGGCCATTAACTTCCTCCCAGTTTGAAGAATGGAATATTGGCATCGGGGCGTAATTGATCCGAGAGCAAATCAAGAAAGGTGTTGGCCTGTTTTTCGCGTGGGGTTTGCTTGGCGTCGCCCTTAAGGAAGAAATTCGTAACTGTTGCGGGAATGCAGGCGTGTTCGAAGATGCGGCAGTTGGCGGGATCTTCGGGGCCGGGGATGACTGTTCCCTTGGCGATGTACGGCGAGACAGCGATCGCCGGAACGCGAACACCGAGGCGGTCGAAATTGAAAGTTTCGCCCGTTCCGGTATCCGCGGGGTTGGCGAAATAGCCGTCGGGAGTGCAGGCCGGGGGAGGGACGTGGTCGTAGATTCCGCCGTGCTCGTCGTAAACGATCAACAAGAGCGTGCTACTCCAAAGAGCGGGATTTGTGCGAATGGCGGTATAGATGTTGGCGATGAACCGCTCGCCCTCTTGGATGTTGTGATCCGGGTGCTGATCCGAGGCCAGGATTTCGCCGCCGCCGGGGCCCGGATGATCGTTGTAACAGGGCTCAATGAAACTATATTCAGGGAGCTGATTGGAAGCGCAGTCGGCGATGAATTGTTGGTAGCTGCCAAAAATCTGCGGCTGATTTTTGAGCAGATTCACAATTTCCATGGTCGAGCTTTGCTGATCGTAGTAATAGATTTTTGCTGTGTGGCCTGCCTGAATCATTCGCTCATAAGTACTGAGGATCGCCGTGTCCAGGATGTAGAAAAGGTCCATCCCCACCTGGCCGAAGGATGTGCCGTAATGAGCGAAGGCACGATTGCAAATCGTGGGTCCAGGGATGGAAGAAAACCAGCCGTTGAAGAGTGCGAATTGCGTAGCCAACGTCGAAAGGACGGGCAATTTGTCGGGCGTGAAGTAGTACATGATGTTGTGCGAACGATTGACGTCATTGGTTTGTGTGAAATAGTCCTTCACGAATCCCTGCATGTTTGGAACTCGCCCCGGTCCGGGTGGCGCGCCGCCGAAGATTTGAAGATCCACGCCTGGGAAATGATGATCAGGGTCGGGGTCGAGCTGGCCTTGAAATTTCGCATTTGGCTGGACTCTTACTATCGCGCCTTGCGTGTCGGGGTTGGACTCGTTTCCTGTCAGGCCGTTGATGTTGGGATATTTCTTCTGGCCGTTTTCTATTACGAGACTCAACCCGCCGAGCATGTGGTCGAAAGAGCGGTTTTCCATCATTAGGACGACGATGTGCTTCAGGTTGTCCAGGCCGGCTGGCATATATACCCCCGAGTGATTCTGCGAGTGAGTTGGGTCTTTGCAGGTAGTGACGCGGGGCGGTGAAACGTTTCGCGGCGGGATCGCACTATCTGCACAACGGCACAGGCTCCGGCTTTTTCTAGAGAATCGAGAAGGGACGGCGGCGATCGAGCCAGCCGCGCGTCATTATTTGTTCGGGGCCAGCGCGGATCGTGAGGGGGGCCTATGTTTGGGTCACAAATCCTGGAAGTGGTGATCGGGCTGGTATTGATCTACCTGGCGCTGAGCATCGGGTGCTCGGGGATCAAGGAAGTGATCGCAGGGATTTTTTCACTGCGCGCGAAGACACTCGAGAGGGCCGTTCGCAACATGCTGAAAAACGGGCCGAACGACTACACGGCGAGGCTTTTCGCGCATCCGTTGATCACCGGGACGGCGCCAGAGGGGGAGAAGCCTTCCTACATTTCCGCGCGCATGTTCGCGGCCGCGCTCTTCGATGTGGTGGCCCCGGCGGACGGCAGCCAACCGTTAACGATGCAATCCTTGCGCACGGGGGTTAGCCAGATTCCAGACGCAAAGCTGCGCGGCACGCTGCTGAATTTCATCGACTCCGCAGGCGGCGACATAGAGGCGGCGCGGCTCAAAGTCGAGCACTGGTTCGACGACACCATGGCGCGCGTGAGCGGATGGTATAAGCGCATGGCGCAGAAAATCATCTTTGTGGCCGGGCTGGTGCTGTGCATCGCGGTGAACGCGGACACGATCCTGATCGTGAGGGAGTTATGGAGCGACCAGGCGCTGCGAAGCGCCACAGTTGCGGAAGCGGAAAAAAGGGTGCAATCTGCAGATCCAGCCGATTCCGACGCTCAGAAGGCCGCTCTAACGCAAGCTCTAGCCGAAATACGAAGCTTCGACGCTCCCCCCATTGGTTGGTCGGGAGTCAAGGGAGATGCGCGCGCCTGGCCAGCCGAATTTGGAGATGGCGCACTGAAGGTGCTGGGTATCCTGCTCAGTTCATTCGCGATCGTGATGGGCGCGCCCTTCTGGTTTGACATGCTCAACAAACTTATCAATTTGCGCTCTTCGGGGAACCCGCCGAAAGTGCAATGAACGAAGATTTCCAGCGGATTGTGGCATTTCCAGAGGTATCCGCAGATGAAAGGACCCAGAATCGAGAAATAGAAAGGAGATTTCCGTCATGAATGCAGGTCAAAAACAAGTCCGTCTCGAGGGCAGCACCAAGCAGCGGATGCCGCATGCAGAAGTCGTGGGAGAAGTGCCAGACGTGGAGTTCCGCGTCACGGTCACCGTGCGGCGCCGGAATGAGCTTCCCTCGCTCGAAGAGCAGAGCAAACAGAAGCCGCAAGAGCGAACGTACATGACGCGCGAGGACCACGCGAAAAATCACGGAGCTGATCCAGCCGATATTGCCAAAGTGGAAGCATTCGCGAGGGAAAATGGATTGCGCGTTACGAACACGGATGCCGGCCAACGCAGCGTCACACTTTCGGGCACCGCGGCCGCTTACAGCAAAGCGTTCGGCGTCGATCTCAAGATGTACAAGTCGGGTGAGGTGGCCTATCGCGGGCGGGAGGGCGATATTCTCATCCCCGAAAATTTGCAAGGCATCGTGACCAGCGTGACGGGGCTCGACAACCGCCCTTTTGCTAAACCGCATTACCGCATCCTCCACGGCTCGGCACACGCAGCGCGCGCGGGTGCCGGCGCGACCGCGCACAGCACGGCTGCAGCGGCCTCGATCCCGACGGGATTCACGCCGCCCCAGCTTGCTTCGCTCTATAATTTTCCGAAAAATCTGGACGGCACCGGCCAGACGATCGCGATTCTCGAACTGGGAGGAGGATTCCATCCGCAGGAATTGACGACCTATTTCCAGAATCTCGGAATTACCACGCCGCCTGGCGTCACTGCAGCCAGTTATCCGAATGGCGGAACGAACAACCCCGGCACGAACGCACTGGACCCGAATAATCCTGACGTGGAAGTGATGCTGGATATCGAAGTCTGCGGCTCGATTGCGCCGGGAGCAAAAATTGTCGTGTATTTTGCGCCGGATGCGACGGACCAAAGTTTTCTAGGCGTGATGAACGCGATCATCAGCGACACGGTCAACAAGCCAAACATCGTTTCGATCAGCTGGGGCGGTCCCGAGGACGAAGCCACAACGCAGTTCAAGAACGCGTTCGATCAGTTGTTGCAGACAGCGGCGCATCTTGGCCTAACGGTTTGTGTCGCGGCGGGCGACAGTGGCTCGGCGGACTTCGCCTCGAACGATCCCAACTGGGATGGCAAGGCGCACGTGGACTTCCCCGCTTCCGATCCCTTCGTGCTTGCCTGTGGCGGCACTAATTTGACCGCGTCGGGCAGCGCCATTTCGAAGGAAGTTGTCTGGGACGACGGGAAAAATGACGGCACGGGCGGCGGAGTGAGCCGATTCTTTGCGCTGCCGAGCTATCAGCAGAATGCGGGAGTGCCGCCGGCCGCCGATCCTACGGGGCCTGTGATGCGCGGTGTGCCGGATGTTTCGGGCGATGCCGCGCCTGCATCGGGGTATCGCATTCTTTGTGATGGAACCAGCTTTCCGGACCCATCGCAGGGAATTCCTCCGGTGGGAGGGACGAGCGCGGTCGCGCCTCTTTGGGCCGGCCTCTTCGCGCGCATCAATCAGGGGCTGGGAAAACCAGCAGGATTCATCAATCCCTTGCTGTACGCCGCGCCCGCGGATGCGACGTTTCGCGATATCACGCAGGGAAACAACGGCGATTATAAGGCCGGAAAAGGCTGGGATGCCTGCACGGGACTGGGCAGCCCCAACGGGCAGAGCCTGCTTCAGACGCTCTCATCGTGAGACGATAAAACCTGCACATCGACTAACGGAAAAGACGGCGAGCGGCGCTTACCTGTTGCGCCGCTCGCGACTTTATGGGTCAGGCGTGGGATGCGGTAGCACTCTTTGCGCGCGCGCTGAGGATTTCCATGGCGCGTTCGAGCAAGCGCTCAAATTCGCAGTGTTCGATTCTTGGAGCGGGGCAAGCAATACTTTGGCTTTGCGTGGCTATGACGGAGTTTTGTTGCACTGTCTGAAAGTTGGCTTGGACTTGATTCACCGGGACACTCCTTGCAAATAATTTGCCGGACTTGGAGTAGTGACGAAGTGATGCGAATCGTTACAGGCTGCTGCGAACTCCGGTGCCTGACCAACCGAATCTCCTAGAGCGTCGATATACCTGCGTTGTCAGCTTCGGGGGCTCAAGAGCCCGCGTAGAGCTGGAAGGGCGCCCAGTAGAACGGCTTGCGGAAGACGCTGTCGGAATGCAGTAGCGAAAGTTTGGCGGCACGGAGGGCGGAGGCGGGGTCCTCGCCATGGCTTAGGCCATCGTAGAGCGTGTTCATAAGCTGAGGAGTGGATGCATCGCTGACTTCCCAGAGGGCCCCGATGACGTTGTGAGCGCCGGCGCGGAGGAAAGCCCAGGACAGCCCGACGAGCCCTTCGCCGGAATACGCGCGTGTGCCCGCACCGTTGCAAGCGGAAATGGTGACGAGATAAGCCGTTAGACGGCGCTTGACAATATCTCGCGCGTAGAGTTTGTAGGAATCACTGTCTGGATCTTTGCTGAGGATGACAGCGGATTCGAGCGGGCGCGCGCGGCTTGCCGTGCCATGCGTGACGAAATGCAAGTAGGCGAATCGCTCGGGCTGGCCGCTGAGATAAGCGGCGGGAGTCGCCCGGCTACCAGCGAGGATAGTGCGGCGCGCAGCGGGAAAATATTTTTCGACGTCCTGTATCTCCGTAGATGCCTGGGGTAAGGCCGGAAAGTCGGCAGCCGGCGGAACCGTATCGCCCATTAAGAACAGTTTCCTGTCCTTCGGAGCGCCACGGAACGCCGCGGAGGCCAGGAGGGTCAGTGAGTTTGCCGTCGTCAGAGTCACGTCTTCGATCCAATAGTGCGGCTTCGGATCGGGAACAATCAGAGTCTCGAAGTTGAGGTTATAGAGGCTGCCGTCAGGCAGCAGAATGATGTGGGAATCTCTCGGGATCAGCTTCCTTGCCGGCTCGACGAGCATCGCGTACAGCTTTTGTCCGTCGGAATTGGCTGCATCGAGAGGATCGCGCGAGCGCAGCAGCGCTTCCCCATAGGACTTCACAACTGGATCGATTTCGTCGGCTGGGGGCAACGCCAGGTGCGTCGTCTTCTCCGGCGTGATGACCCACAGATGCGACTGCTTTTCTCCGAGCCAGTAGAAAAGCAGCGTCGCTTTCAAATGCTGCGCGACCTGCTCCGGCCGGAAGTTATGCAGGCCAGTTTTCCCCTCATGTGCCCCATTCCCGAGCCCTTCTTCGAGGGTCCGTGCCCGGCTCAGCTCAGCCTGCATCAGGGCATCAGCGGACCTGCCGCGGCGCATGAGAAAGTCAATGTATTGGCCGTACACACCAATGCCGCTCGACAGAAAGCTCAAACGCAGCTCATCGTGATTGATTGATTGGCGGGCTTTTTCGATGACATCTATTGCGTCGAGAAAATGACGGTTTGCGGCGGACGCATCGCCTTGCCCATAGCGCACTTCGGCGAGGCCGGCTTCGGATTCCCAGCGCAGTTTCGGCCCGGCATTGGGGTCGGACAGAACGCGCTGATAAAGTGTCTCCGCTTCCGGATAACGTGCCTCGGCGGCGGTAATCTGCGCTGAAAGGATCAACGTGTCATCGAAGGGGGCGCGCCGGTCTTCCCCGTGAGCTTCGAGGGCCAGTGCTTCTGCGATGTATTTCTCGGCCTCCTTAAGCCGATTCATGCGCAACATGATTTCGGCCAGAACCTGGAGACAGGCGGTGCTCGTTTGTACGTCCTTGAGTTCTTTTGCGTGTTGCAGCGTGTTTTGAGCAAGACTTTCAGCGGCGGGGTACTCGCGGAGGGCCAGGTATGTGCTGGCCACCCCCGAAAACCAATACTCCGAGTAACCAAGCATGCCGTTCCTAGCCGATGCTTCCGCGCCCTGTTTGTATAAATCGAGAGAGGCTTCAAAATCCCCCAACTCAGCGTAGCTCCATCCGAGGTTGCCCAAGATTGTCGCGACGAAGGTCTGCTTGCCGAGGGAGCGGGAAAGACGGAGAGCGGCTTCATTCTGATCAATGGCTTCATCAAACAAGTGTTGAAGGGTATCCAGGCGGGCCAGATCGAGTAATAGCGCAGCTTCCTGAGTCTGGTCGTGCTGCTGACGGGCAAGAGCGAGACCCCGGTGATAGCTCAAATTTGCAGCCTCATAGTCACCCTGGTCAATTTCCAAGGCTCCCTTGGCGGTCAGAACCCTCGGGAGTAGATCCTGGTGGGAAGTTGTGGCCAGAATTTCAGCCGATGCAAGAACACGCTCTGACCTATCAAAGTCTCGAGCGAGCCTAAGCGCAATGCCTTCGTAAATTGACTTTTTAACGGCGGCGTCCGTTGCTGCCAGGGAAGCGGGGAGCTCGCCATCGAGGCAGGCGAGTGCACCTGCGGAATCAGACTGAGAGTCGAGAATCGCGGCTTTGAGTATACGGAAACGCCACTGCCACTCTGGGCCCTGACGGCTGAACTGATGAAGCGCTTGATCTACTTGAAGTCTCGCTTGAAGCAGGTCGCCACGGCGGACAGAAGTTTCAATCTGATCGTAGACGATCTGGGGCTTCAGCCGATTCTGGCAACCAAATAAGAGAGCCGCGAGAATTACGCAAAGACAGGTGCGGTTTGCAGCCCATCGCAGAATCGGGACAATCAGGAAGTCGGCGGGGAGGGTTGTCCGTTGGTGCCGCCTTGGCCGCCACTGCCACCACCGCCGTCGGGGGAGCCCAGCTTGAATTTGAGCATGGTCAACGTGACGGACCCCGGGGTGGCAAAGACTTCCGCCAGGGCGATTTCGCCAAAATGCGGAATCACCAGGATGTGGCCGTCGATCTCGAAACCCGGCACATCCGCCAAGCCGGGGTCGACCTCTATCTTTTCCACCAGTGAGCAGTGTGCCGCTCCGTCGTCAATAAAAGTATGTGGCCTCTTGTTGCGTTTGAGATTATCCGTCAATTCCTTGAAATTTTTCGACTTCAGCAAAAGATCGTGACGCAGCGTAACTTTCACCTCGAATCCGCCGAGGCGCAGATTGTCGAAGTGGCTGCCAAGCGCAATGATATGGCTTTCCTTGTTTTTCTTGTCAGAGACGTACTGACCGGTCAAGCGGGCCACGAGCCTATCCACGGTCAGAAAATCCAGAAGGTTCAAGCCCGCCAGAACAGCGGTGACACTGGTGGTGACAATGTTATGGGCCTGCCAGCTTCCAGAAACATGTGTCTCGCCCAACTTGAAGGAGACGAGACGCGAAACCGCGAAGTCTTCCACCTTGGAGTGGGCAAAACCGCCGTCTGAAGGCAACGAAGTAGCCGCTTGGGCAGCAACCGGAACATCCGCCGGACGGTTAAAGTGCGCGCTGAAGGCATGACCGTGCGCGTGAAAATGGTAAGGGATATTTTGGGGTGGTGCGTTAGACGCAGAGTCTTTTTCTTGAGCCATCGGGGGACGCCTCGGCTTGGACTTAGAGTCCGTATATCTTAGTCACTTATCGCAGAAATTCAACAGTAAACGGAAGCCTCTTAGTTTCCTTCGTGGTGCCTGTCTGACCGGCGGACGCGTCAACAGCCAGAATGACGAAGCTATATTTGCCGGGCTCTAGAGAGGCACCGGGAACGTTGATGTGAACCGTGGACTTCGCTTGCTCCAGCGAGACGGGCAAGCTGATTTTGGTGCGGCCAGCGGCGTCTTGAATCTGGCCGACATAGCTGACCGCTGAGGCAACCGGCGGGAAGTCTACTTCCAGCGCAAACCCTTCGTCGGGGCGAACTTTGATATTCAGAGCAGCCTCACCGCGGGCGCCAATTTCCATGAATGAAAAAGAGTTGACGATCTTGGCGGATGCGTTCTGCGAGGCGCCCTGTTTCAATTTCGGAATGGTCACCGAATTCTGGTAACCGATGAACAACAGCAAAACAGCGAATGCGGGAATTGCAAAGGCGGGGCGCAGCCAGGCAAACCACCCGCCAGTAGAAGGCATGGCAGGAGCAAGTCTTTTGATGTCAGCGGTTTGCGGAAGTTCCTCGCGAACCACGCGCCGGGCGCTTTCCATGAAAGCCACTGTCGCTTGGAGGTCTTCGGCGCACGCGGCGCAATCGAAATAGTGCTGCTCATAGGCGGCGTGCTGTTCCTTTGTCAGTTCCCCGAGGAGGTACTTTTCGGCGGCGTGCAGCCGCACTGCTTCGTTATGGTCCATTTGTGTCATCCGATGAGTAGTGCATGAGAGGCATGATTCGTTTCACGGCTTCCCTAGAACGTGCTTATTGGAGGGCCCACGCCTAGAAAGGCCCTCCCTGTCTTTCTCATACAAAACACGGAACTTATCCTTTGCGCGGTGGAGCAAGACGCGGAAATAATCGCGATCCACACCGAACTGGACACAAACCTCATCTTTGTCCTTTTCCTCAATGAAAAATGCCCACAGGAGGTCGCGGTCCTTCTTAGGCATGGACTCAAGAACTTGCCGAACGCGTTCCTTGGATTGTTTCGAGACGAGTAGACCTTCCGTGTTCACGGCATGGTCGGGGAGTTCCAGGTAGGAGTCGTCCCAGGGGCTGGTTTTGTTTGAGGCTCGGTAAAACTCCATTAAAACATAGTTACAAATGGAGTTAACGTAGGCGCCAAAGCGCTCCGGCTGGTGAACAGCATCTTCGCCCTTACGCAGATTTACCAGGACCCGAATATAAGTCTCTTGCCGAAGGTCTTCGACGGTCTCGGAGGCAAGCATCCTGGCTCGCAGTTTGATACGCAGAAGCTGGTCAAAATACGCAACAAAATGCTGCTCCGTCGAGGGGTCTCCCTCGCGGAGGCGCTCAACGTATTCCCTGGTGAATGCGAAGAGTTCCAAGCAGCCCTCGAAATTATGCGGAGGAGTATAGCCGTGCCCTTCCTCAGGAGCAATGATTCCGGTTTCCCACTTTGAATCTATTCCTTGAAACGAAATCCCGGCTTCTCGCACTAATCGATTGTAGGAACCCAGCGCAAGCTTGGGAGTCCTTCTGCGATGGGACTGATCCCCTGTCCCACGCGTGTCCCACCAAGGCGCATCCAAGCCGGACCTGGACCGGCGAGGATGCGCCTCCCCCGAAACAGGGGAGACCGCTGCATCTGGAGGCTCTGTGTCAAGTTCGCCGCAACACCCCAATTTTTCCAATGCTATGTTCCGGCCACATGTTTCGGAGGGATTGGAGGCAAGTCCGCAGGTGCCTGCCATGTGCCACGCGGGTTCGGGCATCATGGCTCTGAGCATCGAGTTTGTTGCCAAGCCTGGCGAAGCCTACAAGGTACATGCGACTCTGCCGAAGGCCATCGATGGCGCCCTAGGAGAGGTAACCGGGTTCGCGGGGAGTTTCGTAATGATTGCAAACCACGAGGCGCGGCTCGTCACTGTCGTCACGCTGTGGAATGGCAAGGATCGTTCGCGGCGATGCAGCGAAAACGAGCGCTGGGTGCGGGCCCTGTTGGCGCCGTATCTGGACCGCTGCCTGCGCGTACAGACGATGGCCGCATATATACCCGGGGCGTCGGGAGCACCTCAAGAGTTCGATCAACGCTGCTCGGAAATGCTCCCGGAGGCCGGGCTGGACGAACAAGAAACGATGTGCGTGGTTTGAGAACAGATTCGACGAATGGCGAGTCGTGCGGATGTGTTCGAGACGCTCGAACAGTGCACACCACTCGATCCAATTTTCGGTCGGAATCCGCAAATCTTCCGGCAACAGCGGAACGCCTTCGCAACATCCAACTTTTCTAGGTGTTTTATGGAAGAGGGGAGAGCCGCGGCGGCATGGGAGTTGCAAAACCTGAGTTGGGGGCCATATCAAAGATGTTTGAGGACAAGATCTGCGCCGTGGATTTTTGTGAAGGGGCTGCTGTGGTTTCACTGGCTCAGCAGGATTTTTGCCTGAATCACTTTATCGAGCTGTGCTACGAGAATTTACAACGCATCGATCCAAGGGGCCAGAAGGTTGGACGTGTACCGCTTGATCTCCCCAATCTGAGGGCATTCATCGAGGAGTGTTCGCGGAAGGCTCTTGAAGTGGCTCTGCACTGCGAAGACATCGACAATCTGCAGCGTGGCCGCTTGCTGGATATTCTTCTCTGGGCTGGCGAACTCTTTATTCTGTTGCGCGTTCCCAAGCGCGGCTTCGCGGATTCCCTGTTGCAGGAACACGACCCCGCTCCCACCCGCCTGGCTGCCCGCCATTTCTGAAAATCAAGTCTCTGCAGCGCGACAACCGGCACGCGAGAGATCGTTTAGTCCGCACTCGAATTGCTCGCCGAACCACGAACGCGGCCGAACGCGCGCCGCGCCATCGTAGCCCACGGAACAGACTCGAACTCGGCGAGATAGGAGTAAGCCACGGGGACGACGAGGAGTGTAAGAAGCAGGCAGAGTGTCTGGCCACCGATAATTGTGACGGCGATGGAGGCGCGCTGTTCAGAACCTGCGCCGATGCCAATGGCGACGGGAATAAGGCCGGCGACAATGGAAAGCGTGGTCATCAAGATCGGTCGGAGACGGACGCGATTCGCCTCAAGGATAGCATCGCGCGCAGGCATACCGCCGGCACGCAGACGATTCGTATAGTCAACTTGCAGGATTCCGTTTTTCTTGACGATCCCAAGCAGCAAAAACATTCCCAGCGCGCTCCATAAGCTAAGGGCCCGTCCGGTGATCCACAAAGAAAACAGGGCGAACGGAATGCTAAGAGGAAGAGTAAGCATGATGATGAATGGATAGGAAAAGCTCTCAAACTGCGCGGCCAACACCATGTACATGAAGATCGAGGCAAGCAACATCGCGAGCAAGAGATTCCAAGTGGTTTCTTCGAGGACTTTCACCTGTCCGGTGAACCGATACGAGTAACCCGCCGGCAGCCCAATTTCCTTGATGGACTGGATGGTATGCGCCGCGGCGAGGTCCAGTGGATAACCGCTGGCCACGTTGGCATACACAGTGACTTCAAATTCGCGGTTGTAGCGCCAGAGTGTCGCGGGTCCCGAGCCGCGAACAATGGAGGCAACATTCTCGAGACGGACCTGCCCGAGCTTGGAGGAAGGAACCATCATTTGGGCAAGCACGTCCGGGTTATCGCGTTGCTCCGGGAGCAGTTGCATGATAACGGGATACTGTTCGGAGCCTTCCTTGAAGCGGGTGATTTCGTCCTCTCCGGAATAGAAAAGGCGCACGGCATCACTTATATCGGTCATCCGTACTCCGATGTCCGCGGAGCGTTGCCGGTCTACCTTCACTTGCAGTTCCGGCGTATTCAAGTTCAGGCTGGGATTGACGTCGACCAGATCGGGATACTTCATCATCAAACCGGCCACCTGTTTGCTGAGGTCGGCGAGTTTGTTCAATTCCGGCCCACGGATGACGGCGCCGATGGGAAAGTACGTTTCTCCACCAAAAACGGAGGGAAGGCGCACGTTGGAGACCATATTGCGATATCCGGAAAGTATTCCGCGAACCTCGGTGGCCAATTGCTCGTGGCTGCGTTTTCTTTCGCTCCGGGGCACCAATCCGATGAAGAGGTGCGCATGATTCGTGGGGCCGTGCGTAAGGGATTGGACGAAAGCGACCTCCGGCAGGGCCACTACGCGCTCTGCGATTTCCGAAGCGCGTTCCGTGGTCTTGGAAAGAGCCGTGCCTTCCGGGAGCGTGAAGGAGCTAATCAGCTCGGACTGATCGTCGGAAGGAATCCAATCCCGCCCAACCAGGTGATAGAGGGCGAAAGTCGAAAAAAAAGTGGCGACGCAAATCAGAATAATGACCCAACGATGGATGAGTGACCATTGCAGCAACTTTAGGTAGGTCTGTTCGATCCAATGAAAGACACCGCTGGCGTGCGCCTTCTTCTCTTTTTCGCTGACCTTCAGGAGACGCGAGCTCATCATCGGTGTAAGCGTGAAAGCCACCAGAAGTGAAACTAGAATCGCCATGGCCATGGTCCAACCGAAGGAGTTCACGTACTTCCGCGCATAGCCGCTCATAAAAGCGATCGGCAGGAAGATGATCACGAGCGAAAGGGTAGTGGCCATGACCGCCAAACCGATTTCCTGCGTCGCTTTGATTGCCGCGTTTTTGCGATCCTCGCCCTTCTCTTCCATGAAGCGGACAATATTTTCTAAGACGATGATGGCGTCGTCGATCACGATACCGACGGCCAGCGTCAGCGCGAGCAAAGTCATGTTATTGAGCGAAAAATCCATGCCGCGCATGAGAGTGAACGTAGCGATGATGGAAGCGGGAATCGCGACGGCGGCAATCAAGACAGCGCGCCAGTTGCGCATGAAAAGAAAAACGATCGCGCTTGCGAGGATGCTGCCGAGAATCAAGTGTTCGAGAAGCGAATGGACCGAAGCCTTGATGAAATCTGAAATATCGTGGATGACCAGAAGCTGCACGCCAGGCGGCAACTGGGAGCGCAATTCATCGATTTTGCTTTTTACATCGTCGGCGACTTGCACAGTGTTGGCGCCAGACTGGCGCAGCACCTGAACGCTGACGACGTCCTGCCCGGCGACGCCTTTGCGAAACAACGCCGACCAGGTGCGCAGTTCCTGCGCGCCGTCTTCCACTTGAGCGACATCCCGGACGCGCACCTGGGCGCCGCCTCGAGTGCCGATGACGATATCCCCGAACTGTTCCGCCGAGGTCACGCGTCCCAGGGTCCGGAGCCCGAGTTCCTGCGGGCCAGTGATCATGCGGCCGCCAGGCGCCTCGATGTTTTCGCGCTGCAAGGCGTCACGGACGTCGAGCACGGTAAAGTTATGTGCGGTCAGCTTTTGGGCGTCGAGCAGAACGCGGATCTGCCGTGCCTGGCCACCATTGAGCTCGACACTACCGACGCCGTCCACGGTCTGAATCGCGCGGCGAATTTGTTTGTCTGCAATTTCGGTTAGTTCGCGGCGGCTGATGGGCCCGCTGACGAGCAAAGTCAGAATGGGGTCGGATTGCGGGTCTTCCTTGGTGATTACGGGAGGCAGCGTATCGCGCGGCAGACGGTCCACTGCGGCGGCCACCTTTTCGCGGATATCCTGCGCAGCGCCGTCGATATCGCGTTCCAGAACAAAAGTGCAGGTGATGTCCGCGTAGCCTTCGCTGGAATAAACGGTGATTTCATCGATGCCGCTGACGGAAGAGATCGCGTCTTCGAGAGGCAACACAACGCCGGTGACCACTTCTTCCGGCGTGGCCCCGGGCAATTGCACTTCGACGTTTACGGTAGCCGGGTCGGCTTTGGGAAAAAGGTCTACGGCCAGGCCGCGATAGGAAAAAGCCCCGAGCGTCACGAGAAAAGCGATTAGCATTACGGTGAAGACGGGATACTTTACGCAGATTTCGGCGAGTTTCATCGGCTTGTGTGGGTGATGTTCCGGCGAGAACTACTTCGAGGCCGGAGTGTTCCCTTCGGCCTGTTCCCGGACGGTCGCGCCATCATACAAATCTCCGGAGATGGCCACGGCGACGCGGTCTCCGGGCTTTAACCCTTCGGCTACCTCGAAGCGCTTTCCGCGCTGGTCTTCCGTCTGTCCCGCCGGACGTATTTGATGTTCGGAAACACGGTTGCCGCTAAGAAGAAAAACCTTATACACGCCATACCGATAATTTACGGCGGCTTCCGGCAGAAAAATGGTGCTTTCCTCTTTCTCGCTGGGAAGAGAAGCCTGCACGAAAAAACCAGGCTTCAAGCGTCCATCCCCATTGGCGACGAGCGCTTCCGCATCAAAGGTTCTGGAATCTTGAGAAACCGCCGGATTAATGCGCGAGACTCTTCCATGAAAAACTTGGCCCGGAAAGGCCTCCACTTGCAAATCCACGGTGGCTCCATCTTTCACCCATCCGGCCCAGCGCTCGGGAACCGCGAGGCGCGCCCGCAGCGTGTCCGTTCGCACTAAAACCATCGCTGGCCCTTGCACACGCAGGTATTCGCCGGGATGAACGTCGCGGGTCTTGATCGAACCGGGGAAGGGCGCGCGAATCGTGGCATCGCTCAACTTTTTTTCGGCTAACTTCTCGCTTGCTTCGCTGGACACTAGCAAAGCCTTCAGGCGGTCCACCTCTTGCAAAGCGATCGTGTAGCTCGCTTGGGTGCTTTGAAAGCGGCTGGACGCTTCATCCAACTGCTGCTGCGAAATCAAATTACCCTTGAACATTTGCTGCGCCCGGCCATACTTGCGCTCGGCATCATAAAGGTCGGCTGCCGCGCGCTGCACAGAGGCGAGCTTCTGCGTATCAGATGGAGGCGGTTCATTCGGACCAATGCCGAGCTGTGCGCGCACTTGGGTTACAAGTCCGCGCTGGCGATCCACTTCCAACTGGAGTTCTTGCGGATCAATGAGAATGAGCGGCTGGCCTTCCTTGACTGCGTCGCCGACGTCGACGAGCACTTGCGACACGCGCCCATCGACCTCCGAGCTTAAAATGCTTTCTTCCAGGGCGAAGAGGGATCCGGATGCCTGAACCCGGCGGCGCGTGGTTTCCTCCGCGACGGTGTAAATATGAACAGGCGTGGGATGAGCAGTGTCTCCCAACACGGTGCCAGAGACGGATTTCGAGCAACCGCCTGCGACAATCACGACCATGGCGGTCACCCCCGCCAAAAATTGGTACGTTTTCATAGGGTTTCGTTTGTGGCTATCCGTCTGCTTGCCCCGGAAGCTACTTTCCAGGCCGCCTTCATGACACACTATGACCGCCATCTCCCACGTGCGTTTTGGACGCACGAACTTACCACAACGTTTCGCACTTTGGACCAAAATTCTTGTCCTGCCACGAGGGCGGTTTGACCGCTTCAGCACAGCCACATGTTTTCAGCTCGGATATAAGGGATCGACGGAAAATTGGTGAACCGGGGAGGACTCGAACCTCCAACCCGTTGTTAAGAGTCAACTGCTCTACCATTGAGCTACCGGTCCACCGTTGCTTAGGAATTTTACACAGGACCTGGAATTTTGTCGAACAGCGCGCCGGAGCGAAACGGCTCGCGAGCAGGTGTTTAGACAAGTTCCACTCTGGAACTAATTCCCTCCCGCGTTGGGAAGAAACCGAATAAAAATCGAGGAAATCCTTAAGAGCTAAGGACAACTTCCCGAATTTCAGCGACGAAAAACATTGCATTCTTCAGGGAATCAGCGGGAAATCGCAAACCCGATCTTGGGAACAGGTTCGTGGTACGTGGCGTGCATTTTGACCGAGCGAAGATGCGGCGCAGTTTTCAATGGCGCGTTGCATTTTGTAAGGGGGAGAGATGCGCGCGAGGTACATCCTTTCAGTCTTATTGGTTTGGCCGCTGTTTATCTCAGCAGATGCGGCTCGTCAAAGTCCGCCGGCCACACCATCGGTCCCGGGCGCCCCTATAGTTCCATCGAATCGGTCAAATCCCCAAGGTGATGTCGCAAGCCCACAGTCGGTGCAAACTGCGCCGGGCCGTGATGAAATGCTAACGCGCGTGTTTAGGCGGGAAAAACAACAGTTGGAGATTATCACGAGTTACTCGCCCATTGTCGAGACCTACATCCAGGTCGAGAAACCTGACGCATTGATGGGAACGCTTCCCAAGGACGACTTCTATTTTCTCGGACAGGCGGATTTTCGCGGAAGCCGGATGAAGGTTCACTCGATGACAGAGAAAACACACAAGGGCACGATCATGTGGGCGTTTAACCCTTCCGGATTCCTGCAAATGGCTTTCCTGGATTTCGGCCAATTTGACAAAGACCACTACATCCTCACATATCGGCGGCGCGAGTTTCTGGGAGAGGTGCGCTGCTATGTGTTTGATGTCGAGCGCACGAAAAAGGCGAAGGGCCCGCGATTTCGCGGACGAATCTGGGTCGAGGACCAGGACTTCACGATCGTCCGAATGAACGGCGAATACGCGCCGGAAATAAGGTTTTCGCCACGAAAGTTAGAGGAAGAATTCTATCTGCACTTTGATTCGTGGCGCACCAATGTCAGGCCTGGAGTGTGGCTGCCAAGCGACATCTATTCTCAAGACTTGCGAAAAGTTCCTCCCACTGGCGGGCCGAGGTTCAAGGCACGGACGCATTTGTGGGGCTACGGACTGACAACGCAAATCCGTCCGGAGGAATTTGGACGCTTACTCGTTGAGTCCCAGGCCAACGTAAAGGACGAGTCCGCGGGGCATGATCGTTCCCCGCTCGAACAACAACGAGGCTGGAGAGAGTTCTCAGAACAAAATGTGTTTGAGGTACTTGAGCGGGTGGGTCTGGTCGCCCCCAGGGGCGACGTCGAGAAGGTGCTCGACACTATCGTGAACAACATCATGACAACCAATAACTTCGACAGCGGGATTGAGATGCACTGCCGCGTGCTTATGACCAGTGATTTCGAAATGTTTTCGATGCAAAACACGATCGTGCTCAGCCGCGGATTGATCGACGTCGTTCCGAACGAAGAAACGCTGGCGGCTCTGCTTGCTTTCGAAATGGCGGACGCCATGGAGCCAAAGCCGGCGCAGGATCAGTACGGCTTCAGCGATATTCTCCGCTTAACGCCGACGGAAGCTTTGAAAAAGCTGTCGTTCGTGGATAGCCCGGAGGAAGCTCAGAAAAATAGCGAAAAGGCCATGGTGTGGCTAAAGAAATCTCCCTACGGAGAAAAGCTGGCGAACGTGGGATTGTTCTTATCGCAACTGGAATCGCAAAAGCCTGCCTTAAAGCAATTGATCAGCGCCCGTTTGGGAAATCGTGTGTACTTCAATTCGCAACTGCTGCAGTCGGCGCCAGCGCTTGACCCAGCCAGCTTGCAGCAGATGGGTGCGTTGCCCATGGGATCACGAATCAAGATAAACCCGTGGGACGACAGCATCCGCCTGATAAAGACGCACCAGCTAGCCCCGATTTCTCCGCGTGAAAAAATCCCGTTTGAAGTGACGCCCATCAACTTGTACCTCACGCGATATGTGGAGTCGGCAGCGGATGTGGAGCACTCCATCGTGCCGCGCACGGCGATTCTGGCTGCCGAAACAAGCGACCGCGACTGATTGGCATCGTGAAAATGACGCGCTACTTTTCGGAAGGCGGATACTTCGGCGGGATTTCCGCATAGCCCGGAGCGGCAGTCTTGAGATTCGGCGGCACAGAAGCTTTTGCATCGTCAATGGCCCAGCGAATTCCGCCCGCGAGCAGATTCAGGTGGAATTGATTCTGCCAGTTCTCCGCGCGATCCCCGATGGCGGTATAGAAAACTTTTCCGCGGCCCTGCATCCGCGCCCAGACCACAGGATACGGCGCGCGCTTATAAGCGTTCCCATTCATCGTCGAAGTATCCAGCGTGCAGATCACATGAAGATCGGGAGCAAAATCCTTCAGCGAATACCATTCGTCCATCAAACTCACCGGGGAATGCACTCCCCCTAGTCCTGGGAATTTCGGATCGTCGATGATGACATTTGCCGTTTGCAGCCGCGGATCTTTGCTTTGACCGTGGATGATAAACTCGCCGCCAAGCATGCGAATATAAGGGTCGGATTGCTCGCCGTGGGCGATGTACCGGTTGGAAAGATCCGGTGGGTCAGGCTGCGTGTGGAAAGTGTCGGCGGCGGCGTGGATTCCGACAAAGCCGAGGCCGTTGTGCACCGCGTCCAGAAAAGCCTGCCTGCCCTGTGCGGACATGGGAGGATTTTTGTCCGTGCCTTCCTCGGTCAGCACGCCCGTCGTGAAGAAAACGACAGCGCTGTAATCGTGAAATTCCTTCGAATCAAAAATGCGGCCGTCTTTGGAAGCCGTGAGGTCGAAGCCGTATTTCGCGGCCATGTCGCGCAGAGCGTTTTCGACAATGCTGGGTTTGCCGTCCGTGACTTTGATGACTGCATGCTCGAAGCCTGAGGATTTTGTGAACAGCAGTACGGACTTACTCTTGGCGGCGCGCGCCGCGTGCGGAAGCAAAAACGCGGCGCCAGCCGCTGCCGTTGTTCGAAGAAAATCTCGCCGCGTGGTAAGTAGATTCATTTGGGTTATGCCTGAAGACGCGAGCAATCGCGCTCTTTGCTAAACCATTGTTCTTAAAAGACGGCATAGTGTACTGCGGCCGGGAGAAGCAGGGCAAGCAAAAGAGAATCGAGATAAAGCGGTGCGTGCAGGCTCAAGCAAAGCGCCTGCAGTTATTCGCCGCGCGGGAAAATGCATCACAAGCTCTCGGTGATTGTGGGATACTCTGCGCTGCGTTTTGTCAGGCGAGCAGTCTGACAAATCGATGGGAGATTAAGCCAGAAAATTTTTATGCCGGCGCCACTGGACCCAACAGCATTTGAGACGCAAGGTGTACCCCGGCGAAGATGGTTTATCGCTTGCTTGCTCGGCTTCGGAATCCTCGTTAACTATTTCGACCGCGTAAATCTTTCCGTTTCCAAAGACGCGCTGAATGCCGCGTTTGGAATTTCCGCGGTCACCTTCGGCTATTTGTCGAGCGCCTACAATTGGACGTACGCGGCCCTCCAGCTGCCGTCCGGCCTTTTGCTGGATAAGTTTGGTGTCCGGCGCGTCGGTTGGATTAGTACGTTTATCTGGTCTGTCGCAACCTTCGGCGCTGCCCTCTCTACGGGCATCGCGGGCTTTTTCTCCGCGCGCTTCCTTTTGGGAATTGGCGAAGCGCCAACGTTTCCGGCGAACTCAAAAGCCGTCGGCTACTGGTTTCCCGCGCAGGAACGCAGTCTGGCCACCGCGATTTTTGATTCGATGGCCAAGTTTTCTTCCGCGATTGGCGTGCCGCTGATTGGCATTCTGCTTCTGCATTTCGGCTGGAGATGGAGTTTCGCAGCGACAGGATTCCTCAGTCTTCTCTTCTTCGCTTTGTTCTACGCCTACTATTACAATCCAAGCGAAGATAAGCATCTTTCGAATGTGGAGCGCGGCTTTATCGCGAAAGGCGGAGCCCAGCCGGAAGATCGAGCGACGGCCGCCAAAGGAGCGCCACTCTGGTATTTGCTCCGGCAAAAACGCGTCTGCGGATTGGCTCTCGGTTTTGCCGGGTATAACTACACGTTCTACCTCCTGCTGACCTGGCTGCCGTCTTATTTTTTCGGCGGTGCATCACGTCGATTTGTTTCATTCGGTGATTTACACGAGCGTGCCGTGGCTCTTCGCCACGTTCACGGACCTTGTAATTGGCGGCTGGATGGTCGATGCGTTGATTCAGCGCGGATGGAATGCGGTTCGCGTCCGCCAGGCGATTTTGATCGGCGGGACCGCGCTTGGCCTGGGGATTCTTGGCGCTGCGCGTACCGAAAGCGCGGCCACAGCGCTCTTCTGGATCAGCCTTTCGATCGGCGGATTATCGGCTGCGTCGCCTGTGGGATGGTCGATCCCTTCGCTGATTGCTCCAAAGGAAAGCGTAGGCACCGTCGGCGGAATCCTGAATTTTAGCAATCAGCTTGCGGGGATTGCCGCGCCCATCGTGACGGGCTACGTCGTTCAAATCACGCATTCCTTTGCCTGGGCTTTTATTGCGGCCACAGTCACGCTTGCGCTCAGCATCATGGCTTATATTTTTCTGCTCGGGCCCATGACCCCTGTGCCGGAACCCGCTTGAGCTAAGCCAATCTTATTTGTTCAATGGTGGTGGCTGACGGAGTAATTCTTTGTAGCTTTCGTCCTGGCGTTGTAAACCTCAAAGCTGCCGTCCGGAGAGGCGGTTATCTTGAGATAGTCCCCCGCGTCCGGACCTGGAACATTTGCAATGAAAAAAGCCGCCACGTTGTGCGCTTCGCCGCCCTCATCTGAATAGTGAACCTGCCACAGGTCTTCCAGACCAGGCGCTTTCTCAATCGTGTCCCACACCGAGGGAGACCCGCCCTTTTTGGCGCCGTTGTCCATGATGGCGACGCGCGGCGCGATGGCGTCCACAAACACGGGACTGTCGCTTTGATTCCATCCGTGGTGGGAAACGATGAAGATGTCGATCTTCCCGAGCTTGTTGACCGGGCACATCAGTTCCCTTTCCTTGTCCATCGTCAGATCGCCCAGATCCAAAATGCGAAGCTTGCCAAGCGTGATGAGCACGCCGAGAGAGCGCGCATTTTCGGTGTGATCCGCTGGGGGCGCCGTGGTGGATTCGCACACCGGATTCGCTGCACCAGCACCGGGCAATGGCTTTTCGATCGATGCCCGTCCGCGCTGATGACTTTCACATCGATTCCTGGAATCGGCAGATTTTCTCCCGGCTTAGCGATGATACGTTTGTTGTGGTCTTTGTCGAGGAGAGCTTGATAGGCCTTTCCAGGCATCCTCGGTCGCCGCATCGGTGGATTCGCGATTTTCTCCGTGGTCGATGAAAGTTCCTATCGGAATTCTGGCGGCAAGCTGCGGCACTCCGCCGGTGTGGTCCTCGTGATAGTGCGTGAGAAGCACGAAATCAATTTCGAGACTCCCGCCAATTTAGCTGCGGCGACGATGCGGTTCGCGTCACGGCCATTGTTGCCGGGCCAGCCCGTATCGATCAGCAGAGACTTCCCGGCCGGGCTGACAGAAGAGCGTGGCTTGACCGCCTTCCACATCGACAAAATAGATTGCAACTGATTCGCGCTCATAGCCGGCGGTGCAGCGAGCGCGTGCCGACGCAGAGTGAAGGCGATAACTCCACAAAGCGCCGCGATGATAACGCTGCCTTGCATGATCTTGCGCAGCGCGAAGTTTTGAGAAAAATAGTTCTGCATATTGTTTACTCCTGGTCAGCTTCCTTAGGCTGTTCCGTCGCGAACGTAGCGGGCTGAACCAACGCGCGCGTTGCGCCCGTCGATATCCCGCCGTCCACAAGTAGCGTCTCGCCCGTGATGTATCTGCTGGACTCCGCCGCGAGAAATACCACCGCCGAATCCAGATCGTGCGGCTGACCCGGACGCTTCACCGGGATGCGATCGCAAAGATAATCGACCCATTCCTTATTTTCGTAAAGAATCTTGTTCTGTTCGGTACGGAACCATCCCGGAGCGAGACAATTCACGGTGACGCCGAACTTTCCCAATCGTCGGCGAGGCTCATCGTCAACTGCTTGATTCCGCCGCGGCTAGCGCCATACGGCGCGAGACCAGCATACCCGGCGACGGTGGTGACGGAGCCGATGTTGATGATGCGTCCGTAGCGGCGGGCGATCGTGCCCGAGCGACGGCTTGCGCGACAAAAAAGCTGCCGCGAAGATTCGTCTCGGAGTCAAGAAGTCCCAGTCGTCCCAGGTGACGTCGAGCGCGGGCTTTCGCACATTGCAACCCGCATTGTTGACCAGAATATCGAGATGCCCCAACGCGGCTTCGGCGGTCGCTACGGCTTTTTCAATGCTCTCTTTGCTGCGTACATCTAGCTCGCACGAAAATGCACGGCGGCCCAGCGCTTTGATTTCCGCCTCGAAAGGCGCCAGGCGGCTGACGTCGCGGCTTGTGAGCACGAGATCCGCACCGGCTTTGGCCAGTGCTCGCGCCATGTACTGGCCGAGCCCTCGACTGGTACCCGTTACGAGCGCGACGCGCCCGCCGAGATCGAAAAGACCATCGCTCACGAAGCGCTCTCCGGAGTGAGAATGATCTTCATTAAGTTAGGTTCGTGAGCGTAGAGCCTCTCGAACCAGCGGGGGCCCTCGTCGAGCGGCGCGATCGCCGTGATCAAAGGTTTGACCTGAATCGCGCCGCTGGCCAGAAGTTCGATCGCGCGCGGATATTCTCCTGCGGAAGCGCATGATCCCTGAAGACGAATTTGACGCGTCACAACTTTTTGCAAGGGCAGCGTGACTTCCGGCGAAATGTTGCCCACCAAAACGACGGTGCCTCCTTGCGAACACTTTCGATCGAGGCCTTCACGGTTTCGTTTCTGCCCACGGCCTCGATCGCCAGATCAACGCCCGTGCCTCCAGTGAGCTGCATCACTTGTTCGACCACATCCAATTTCGGAGATAAAACAGCGGTCGCGCCGGTCTGCTGGGCAAGCGCAAGGCGCGTGCTATCCACATCGGCAACGAAAATACGCGAGCAGCCCGCGGCGCGCAACGCTTGCAACGTCAGCAGTCCGATCATGCCTGCGCCGAGCACAAGCGCCGTGGTGCCGCTGGTGACGGGCGCCAGGGAGACACCGTGAAGCGCGACGGACACGGCCTCAAGCATCGCCGCTTCTGCAAACGAAAGCTTTTCCGGCAAACGATAAAGGATGCGCGAAGGAACGGCGACGTATTCTGCAAATGCACCGGGGCGGCGGAACTCGGCGCAGGAGACTCCCAACACCTGGCGGTGGTTGCAGAGATTCACGTCACCGCGTAAGCAGTTGGAGCAAGCGCCGCAGAAAATGGTCGAGTCAAACGTAACGCGGTCGCCTTCAGCAAAGCCCTTTACTCCAGCACCAATCGCAGCGATTGTCCCCGCCGCTTCGTGGCCCATGACGATCGGCGGAATCCGCCGCCGGAAGATCCATCGTAGCCGTGCACATCGCTCCCGCAAATTCCGCAAGCCGCTACGCTGATCAAGACTTCTCCGTCGCCCGGCGTGGGATCGGGAAGATCGGCAATCTCGAGATGTTTGTATTGCGAAAGCAGAAGAGCTTTCACGACTGAAGACGATCCTTTTTCAAAGTGAGACTCCTCGTTTCCACGGAATGAAATCGTCCTGGCCGAGCAACTCCGCCTTCGTACGCGCTTCGCCGCTGGCCACACCGATCACGTGTTCCAGAATCGTTTCCCCCATTTTCTCGATGCTGGTTTCGCCCGTGATGATGCTGCCGGTGTCAATGTCGATGATGTCGGCCATACGCCGCGCCAGATTCGAGTTCGTGGCGATTTTCAAAACGGGAGCAATCGGATTTCCCGTCGGCGTGCCGAGGCCCGTGGTGAAGAGAACTACATTCGCGCCGGCTCCTACTTGCGCGGAAACCGATTTCCACGTCGTTTCCCGGCGTGCAATGCAGATTCAATCCCGGCTCCGTGGAATATTCCGGATAATCGAGCACGGCGGTAACGGGAGATGTGCCGCCCTTCTTCGCCGCGCCCGCGGATTTCATCGCATCCGTCAACAAACCGTCCTTGATATTCCCCGGCGAAGGATTCATCTCGAAGCTCGCGAACACAGCTTTGGCGCGCGCTGCATAATTCCGCATGAGTTGCGCAAAACGCTCCGCAACCTCAGCGCGGACGCAGCAATCGATAAGCTGTTGTTCGACACCGCAGAGCTCGGGGAATTCGGAAAGGATGCCTATGCCACCGAGCGTCGCGACTATATCGGAGACGTGGCCAATCGCGGGATTCGCCGACAGCCCGGAAAAACCGTCGGAGCCCCCGCATTGCAAACCCCAGTGTGAGTTTTTGACAGTGGAGCAGGTTGCCGCGTGATCTTGTCCGCCTCCACCATCCCCAGAAAAGTTTCACGGATGGCACGGCTGAGCATCGCGGCTTCGGAAGCGCTGTTCTGCTGCTCAAAGATCAGCACGGGCTTTTTGAAATTAGGGTCGCGCCGCTTGATTTCTTCGAGCAGCATGGGAACTTGCGCATGCTGGCAGCCAAGGCTGAGAACCGTGGCTCCGGCAACATTCGGATGATGAATGTAACCCGCCAGAAGGCCGCAAAGGTTTCTGGCGTCTTCGTGCGTCCCGCCGCAGCCTGCTTCGTGCAACAAAAACTTGATGCCATCGATGTTTTGAAAAACTTTCGGCGAAGCGCTAGCTCGCTGGATTTCGCCGAAAGCGGCCTTCTTCAGTTCATCCGATTTGCCTTCGCGATAGAGTCTAGCCAGCTCCGCAACCTGGCTTCGGTATATTTGCGGCGCCGCAAAACCCAATTCTTCTTCAAACGCTTGCTTCAAAACGGCCAGATTGCGGTTCTCGCAAAAGACAAGTGGAAGCACGAGCCAATAATTGCGCGTGCCAACTTGGCCATCGTCCCGATGAAACCCGCGAAAAGTCTTGTTCGACCAGGCGGAGACGTCCGGTGGAGTCCAATGAGCGCTGGCGGATTCCGTTTCGTGAAAAGCCGCCGCCGCATGGCGGATGTTGCGCGTCGAGAGCAAATCGCCGCGTCGAAGGTTCTCGACAGCTTTGCCCACCAAAACGCCGTACATAATGATGTCGCCGCCGGCGCCCACGTCTTGCGTGAGGAATTTATGCTTGGCCTGCACATCGGAGAGCAGGGTGTAATCATTCCCCAGGTAGCTGACGATTTCGCCCTTTTGCAAATTGGCGAGCGCTACGAGGGCGTTGTCTCGCGCGTCGATCCGCAGAACCTTTGCGTGTGCTGAGCCATTCCCTGACATCGGAATTCCACCTTTTCGAAGGTCTGTCTCTCATTCTATCCGGGTCGTTCCGCACAAGCTAGCGCGGCAGAGTTGCGATTTGCGCGGCACACGGATACGCAGCGGCTTGCGAGCGCGCGAACTTCGCACCTATAATCCGATTTCGTCCCTGCGACCTGCGCCGCCGAAGAAGCTCGGAGGAACTGTGCCAGTTGGAACCGCATTCCACGAAAGAACTCTTGCGCTGTGCGAAAGCCTGAACTATCGCGAATGGTCGGGCTATTACACGGTCAGCGTCTACGAAACACACCACGAGCACGAGTACAACGCCATCCGCAATTCGGCTGCGCTGATCGACATTTCACCTCTCTTCAAATACCACGTCACCGGAAGAGATGCGACGCGTTTCGTGAATCGGGTGATTTCTCGGGACATTAATAAGGTAGCGATCGATCAGGTGATTTATTGCTGCTGGTGCGATCCCGAGGGAAAAGTAATCGACGACGGCACGATCGCGCGCCTCGGCGAAAACGAATACCGCTGGACGGCTGCGGACCCGAGCTTGCGATGGTTCCAGCAAAATGCGCTGGCGCTGAACGTAAATATAGAGGACATCTCCGAACAGGTGGCAGCTCTGGCCCTGCAAGGGCCGACCTCAGGCAAACTGCTGCATGCCGTGACCGACGCGAACGTTGCCAACCTGAAATATTTTCGTGTGACGCGCGGACAAATCGCGGGTGTGCCGGTGGACATTTCGCGGACGGGATATACAGGCGATTCGGGATTTGAGATTTGGATGCCGTGGAAGGACGGAAAAAAAGTCTGGGACGAGCTGACTAAAAAAGGAAAAGCGTTTGAGACGACATCCATCCCGCCGGGAATGATTGCGCTGGATATCGCGAGAATCGAAGCTGGGCTGATTTTGATTGAAGTGGATTACAGCTCGAGCAAGAAGGCGCTCATCGCATCGCAGAAATATTCCCGGAAGAAATTGGCCTTGGAAAACTGGTAGACCTGAAAAAGGATAATTTTGTCGGGCGCGATGCGTTATCGAAGGAAAAGAAGAGTGGCGGAGCGGAGCGCCGGCTCGTCGGCCTGGAAATAAATTGGAACGAAGTCGAGGCGCTCTACGACAAAATGGGCATGGCGCCACAAGTTCCAAGCGTTGCATCGCGTGTGGCAGTGCCTGTTTATCGCAATGGGAAGCAAGTAGGCAAGGCCACATCAACAGCATGGTCGCCTACCCTGAAAAAGATGATCGCGCTGGCGTGCGTGAACCGCGATCAGTCGTCCGTCGGAGCAACCGTGAATATCGAGATGACCGTCGAGGCCGTCCGCCACACGGTTTCCGCAAAAGTCGTCCTTCCTTTCTTTAATCCGGCGAGGAAAACGTCGGTTCCGGTGATTTAACGCGCTCAGTGAGTTTTGGCGAAATTCTCTTCCTTAGTTAGCAGTCCATCCAAAGAAATTCTGTCCAGAAGTTTGCCACGCAGGATCACGGCGCGGATTTTCTGCGTATTCTGAATATCATCGAGAGGATTTGCGTTAAGAAGCAGGAGGTCGGCAACCTTGCCTTCCTCGATGGTGCCCTGGGTTTGGAGCTTGCCAAGAAATTCCGCGGGAAGTCTTGTAGCCGCTTGTAGCGCCTGCATGGGCGTAAGACCCGCCCGCACCAAAAGCGCAAGTTCTTCGTGCAGGCTGGAACCGGGAAAAACGAACGGAGCCGTGGTGTCCGTGCCCGCCATTATACGTACGCCCGACGCATTCATTTTTCCGACGATTCTTATCGAAGCCTGCATGAGGCTAGCCCGCAAGGCGAACTCCTCCGGCGTCGCGCCCTTGTCGCGGTCTTTCGTTCCCTTCTCCCAATTCTTCAGAACCTGAAGCGGAATATATTTGCGGCGAGGATCGCGGGTGGGATCGGTCTCGGGCGTGGGATAGGCGTCGTTGCGGAGAAGTATCAGCGTGGGAACCTGCCAGGTTTTGTTGCGCAAGAACTTTTCGATAAGCGCGGCAGATTGCTGGTCCGAATACCTTTCGAGCAACTCACGCTGCCAGGCAAGTTCGCGGTCGCGGGAGTGCCCGGTCGTACCACTCTTGGGAGCCGCGGCAAACTGTTTGCGAATGAGTAGAGCTTCGTCGCTCGAACAAGCACGGAGGACTCCGGTGAGATGCTCGATACTTTTCTGACCAGCGTCCGAAGCTTCGGAGGCAGTGACGCGATCAGGAACGTGGCCAACGAAAGTGATACTGCTCCGGCGGCAAACGTCCGCGATGGCGAAGTAAGCGTCACGGTTAAGATTGGACTGCACTTTGATGAAATCGGCGCCGCGCGACATCAG
>CAWKOM010000011.1:0-477224 GCA_963851235.1 uncultured Acidobacteriota bacterium | reverse complement strand
ACAGCATTTTCAGTCCCATGATGGGGAGCGTCGGGAACGCTGGCAATGCGGACGCAAACACACGCCTCGCCGACTGGGGCGCGGCCGCGCCACCGACGCGATGCCGACGGCCGCGGAAAGCAGTTCCCGGCGGCATCTCCGGTTCCGAAACAGGGGGGTCGAATGAAAAGAACAGGGAGACTTTTCGCAAGCAACAGGAGCGTATGAGGCGCCTTGCAGGCGATTATCAGTCGGCCTCGCCCAAGACGCATCAGTTCAGGGTATGGTAAACATTCCTGGACCGCTAACCTGGGAAAGCCCCGGGCGGGCGGGAGGAATTTCGGTGACACGAACGTCTTTACCAAATTGAGCACCCGTGCTAAGCGTCTCTGCATGACCCGCATCGCCCGTACCGTCGTCCCTGGCTCGCCGCACCACGTGACCCAGCGCGGCAACCGGGGCGAGCGCGTCTTCTTTCGAAGACGGCGACTATGCGCATTATCGCGACTGGCTCGCCGAGTCCTGCCGACGCTTCGGCGTCTAGTGCTGGGCCTATTGCCTGATGCCGAACCACGTCCACCTCATCCTCAACCCCGCCGACGGCTACGGCCTGGCGCTGGCGCTCTCGCGCACCCATCGGCTCTATGCGGGCTACGTCAACGCGCGGGCGCGGCAAACGGGCCACCGGTTTCAGGGGCGCTTTGGTTCGGTCGCGATCGACGAAGAGCATCTGATCAACGCCGCCCGCTATGTCGCGCTCAACCCGGTGCGGGCGCGGCTTGCGGCGCGTGCCCGGGACTGGCCGTATTCGAGCGTGCGCGCCCATCTCGCCGGTCGCGACGACGCTCTCGTCAGCGTGCGGCCGCTCCTCGACCGCGCGCCGCGCTTTGTCGACCTGATCAAGCGCCAGCCCGACATGCCGCTTTCGGGCCGCTGCGGCGCACCGAACGGATCGGCCGCCCCCTCGCGCGGCGGCGTTTGTCGCCGGCATCGAGAAACGCCTCGGCCGCTCGCTGGCGCCGGGCAAACGCGGCCGCAAGCCGCGCAAAAAGGCGCTGTCGCGGAAGACAAACAGGGAAAGACGGGCGTGTCACCGTAATTATAATTAGTAAATTAATCAGCATGAATTAATTCGTAATTTGTGTTGTAGCGAACCAAGAGAAAAGACAAGCGGGGACGGCGCTGCGCAGGTCATCTCGCGAATGTTACCATGGCCGTAGCCTCGGTCCATAGTAGTTGTCAATCACAACTAGACCAAAGTGAAAGTTCCACGAACACACCTCGGTGCTAGTGGCTTTTCCCGGCTGCTGATAGCCCAACAGGACCAGTTACTGTCGGCATCGAGGAGTTCTGAACGTCCGTTTGGGTTGCCGGAACAACTATGGGCGCAAACTGCTGCTCGAAGACATTGAAGTAGTAAGGAACGCCGCTCTGTGGCGTCACCAATATTCCGGTAAGGTCGCGCAATTGCGAATTGCCCGGCGTAATGTGCAGCATACCGGAATTGTCCACCCAAAACCTGATGGACCCATAGCCTCTGCCATCGATTGTCCAAGATGCATCAGCGTTGGCCCCTTTCTCTTCTCGAACACCGGTCGATCGGCGATCTGTCCGAAATTTTGCGGCCCGGCGACAGGTTGGTTCTCAACGACACACGAGTCGTTCCCGCCCGCCTCTTCGGGGTACGCAAAGCGACGGGCGGCAAGTGGGAAGGGCTCTTTCTGGAAGTCGATGCTGCGGGCCATTGGAGGCTGATTGGGCACGCCGGTGGCCGGCTGCGATCCGGCGAGCCCCTTGTAATTGCACCGCGCATCGGCCCGACTCGTCGGAGCGACTCGAGCTGACCCTTCTGGATTGCGATGCCGAGGGAATTTGGACGGCGGCCCCGGCCTCCAGCCAGAACGCCGTCGAGCTGCTCGAACAATTCGGCACTGTCCCGTTGCCTCCTTACATCCACCGCAAACTCGGCGCGGGCTTGGATTGGGAGCGATACCAGACGACTTTCGCGGCCAGGCCGGGAGCCGTCGCGGCCCCGACGGCCGGGCTGCATTTCACACCCGAGCTGCTGGTGCGCTGTGAGCAACGGGGCATTCCGCGAACGTTCGTGACTTTGCACGTCGGTATTGGCACGTTTCGACCGATTAGCGTCGAGCGATTGAGCGACCACGCCATGCATGGAGAATGGTGCGAACTTTCAGCCGAAGCCTGCTGCCCTGCTCAGCCAGACTGCGCGCGGCGGGCGGCCGCATCGTCGCCGTCGGGACGACCACTGTGCGGACCTTGGAAACCTCCTGCCGCGACGGCTCGTTCGTTCCCTTCAGTGGCACCACGAATTTGTTCATTCGCCCGCCGTACCGCTTCGGCGGGGTCGACTGCCTGCTGACGAATTTTCATTTGCCGCGCTCGACGCTGTTTGTGCTGGTCAGCTCGCTGGCCGGCTTGGAGCTGATGCAGCGGGCATACCGGGAGGCAATCCGCGAGGGCTACCGCTTTTATAGTTATGGCGACGCGATGCTGATTCTTTAGCGTCGCCCTTCGGAGAAACAAATGGTTCTGCTCGAATTCAGCATGTCGCCGCTGGGCAAGGGTGAGAGCGTCGGCGCTTACGTCGCCCGATCTCTCGAGATCGTCGAACAAAGCGGCCTCGACTATCGCTTGCACGCCATGGGGACTATTCTCGAAGGCGAATGGGACGAGGCCCTGGCGGTCGTAAAGCAGTGTTACGAAGCTATGCGGATCGACTGTCCGCGGATCAGTTGCTCCATCAAAATCGACGCCCGTGAAGGAGCATCCGGCCGGTTGGAATCCAAGGTGCGAAGCGTCGAAAAACGACTTGGCCGCAATTTGAAAAGCACGGAATAACGTCGCTCTTCATCCTGACCCGTTTTTCGTCAGGCGATTCGGGCTCTCTGTCAGCACACAATAAAATATGAACCTGACAATCACTGCGAGCGACATCGCCTTGAGATTGGTCCTCACCATCATCGCCGGCGGGGTGATCGGCCTGAACCGGGGCGAGCATGGACGTCCGGCGGGCCTGCGGACGGTGCTCCTGGTGACGCTGGCCGCCGCGTCTCGATGATCCTTGGCAACCTGCTCTTGAGTACGACGGGCAAGGAAGCGAGCTCTTTCGTCAACATCGACGTGATGCGGCTGCCGCTGGGCATCCTCACAGGGGTGGGCTTCATCGGCGCAGGAGCCATTCTGCACCGTGACAATCTCGTCGTGGGAGTGACGACCGCCGCCACCTTGTGGTTCGTGACGGTGACGGGCCTGTGTTTCGGCAGCCGGCCACCTGGGACTTGGTACGGTGGCCTTCGTGCTTGGCATGTCCTCGCTCTGGTTACTCGAATACGCCGAACTACAGCTGCCTCAGGACCATCGAGGGACGCTCTTCCTGGTGGTTGCCAGAGAGGCGGTCTCCGAGGAGGAACTGCGACAAATCTTCACTCTCAGCGGTTGCCGCGTCCTCACGTTCAGCACGGTTCTGGACAACATCGCAAGTCGACGCGAGTTTGCATGTGAAATCACATGGCGGGCTAAACGGATTGACAGCCGGGCACCGAAATTCGTGAACGAACTCGCCAGCCGGGACGGCATTGTGAAATTGGGCTGGAATCCAGTGGGGAACCAAAGCTTTTAGCCATGCGACCGCCCCTTCCCCATTCGTCTGATTCGCGGTCTCCAGCCTCCGCTTCGCCCGCCAGCACAGTGGCTCGGGAGCTGCTCGCGCGATTTCTCGAAATCGTAGGGGACGGCGGCATGCTCTCGGCTCCCGAAGAGCTGCTTGTCTATGAGTGCGATGGCTACGTCGTAGAGAAAAAGGCTCCGGACGTCGTGCTGTTTCCCGAGACGCGGGAGCAAGTCGTCGCGATTGTCAAAGCGTGCAACGAGTTCGATGTCCCCTTCGTGCCCCGCGGGGCCGGCACCAGCCTGGCCGGCGGCTGTCTGCCCGTCGGGGGCGGCGTGATGATTGCGCTCACGCGGATGAAGCAGATCCTCGAGGTGAATCTTCGCGACCGCTATGCGGTCGTCGAGCCTGGGCTCGTCAACGTGCATCTGACGCAGCATCTCAAAGGGACCGGCTACCACTACGCTCCCGACCCGTCGAGCCAGGGGGCCTGCACGATTGGCGGCAACGTGGCGACCAATTCGGGCGGACCGCACACGCTCAAATATGGAGTGACGGTCAATCACGTCCTGGCGTGTCGAGGTCGTGCTTCCCGACGGGTCGGTCGTCGAGCTGGGCGGTCCGACCGGCGACGCACCGGGCTACGACCTGACGGGACTGTTCGTCGGCAGCGAAGGAACGTTTGGAATTTGCACGCGAGTCACCGTGCGATTGACCCGCAACCCGGCCGCGCTACCGCACGCTGCTCGGAATCTTCGAGACGGTGGACGACGCCACGCAGGCGATCAGCCACATCATCGGCGCGGCATCATTCCCGCCGCCCTGGAGATGATGGATCAGGGCATCGTCGGAGCGGTCGAGGCGGCGTTTCATTTCGGCTTTCCGCTCGACGCCGGCGCCGTCCTGCTGATCGAAGTCGACGGCCTGGAAGTGGCCGTCGACGAAGAGGCGGAAAAAATCGTGGCGATCTGCCAAACGTCCGGAGCCCGCGAAGTCCGCCGCGCCACGACCGAAAAAGAACGCCTGCTGCTGTGGAAGTGTCGCAAGCAGGCCTTCGGCGCGATCGGCCGTCTTGAGTCCCAGCTACTGCACGCAAGACGGCGTCGTCCCGCGTACGCGGCTTCCCGAGATCCTCGCGTTCATCACCGAGTGTCGGCGCGCGACACGGCATTCGCATCGTGAACGTGTTTCACGCCGGCGACGGCAACATCCATCCGATCTTGCTCTTCGACGAACGCGACGCCGCCCAGGTGGCCCGCGTGCTCAAAGCCAGCGACGAAATCCTCGCCGAAGTGCATCGAAATGGGAGGCAGCGTCACCGGCGAGCACGGCATCGGCGTCGAGAAAATCAGCTTCATGGACAAGCTCTTCACGGCCGACGACCTGGCCGTGATGCGACCAAGTCCACGACGTCTTCAATCCCGCCGGCCGCTGCAGCCCCCAAAAAATGCTCCCTACCGCCGGCGGCTGCGGCACCGAACAAATCGAACGCAGTCATCCGAGCCGGCGCGGCGGCTGTGACTCTCCCGATTACTGGCTTCCTGCTCCCTCAGTGTCGTGACTGGTGCCTCGCGCGAAAATGCTCACAATGAAGCGTTGAACGCCGACATGGACATCCTTGGAGCCGCGACCGTGAGGGAGCGGGGTGTAACGCGCAAAACGATGTGGATACACCGTTACTGACGTGCACGGCTCCGAAAGACCGTTTCCCGCTTGATGAGCACCGCTCGCCCCGAATCCGCCACCGAGTTCTCGCCCTCGACGCAGCAGGAGCTGCGCTCGTTTCTCGTGGAAAACTTTGCCGGACCCAAGCGGCCGATCGTGCCCATCGGAGGCGGCACCTCGCTTGAATACGGCCCGCCGCTTCGCGAGCGAGCGGTAAAGCTCGTCACCCGCGGGCTCGATCGCGTCGTCGAGTTTGCGGCCCGCGATATGACTGTCACCGTTGAAGCCGGTATATCGATCGCCCGGCTCGATGAAATTCTGCGCGGCGAAGGGCTGCGGCTGCCGATCGATATTCCGCAGTGGGAACGCGCGAAGCTGGGCGGCGCTCTGGCGGCGAATACCAGTGGACCGCGGCGGTTTGGGTTGGGGACGTTTCGCGATTATGTGATCGGGTTGACGGGGATGAAGGCGGACGGCCAGGTCTTTCACTCCGGCGGGCGGGTGGTCAAGAACGTGGCAGGCTACGACCTGTGCAAGCTGCTCGTCGGCTCGCAGGGAACGCTGGCAATCGTCACGCAGGTCACGCTCAAGCTCAAACCAATCCCAGAGGCGTCGGCGCTGGTCTGTGCCGGGTTTGCCAATCTGTCGGACCGCGAAGCGGCCGTGGCCCGACTGCTGACGTCGCAAACGCGCCCAATCGCGATCGACTCACTGAATGCGGCGGCGGTGGAGGGAATTGGGAATCGGCTGCGGGTCGGAATTCCAAGCGGCAGTCCGGCGCATCATCGTGGGCTACGAAGGGACGCAACGCGAAACCGACTGGCAGACTGTCACGCTGCTCAACGAGCTGGCCGCGTTTCGTCCGCTCGGCCAGCACGTCCTCCGCAACGCGGACGGCGGGCCGTTGTGGTCCGCGCTGACCGAGTTCGCGGTCGCTGGGGACGAGCCCCTCTTATTCGAGGCCCGGCTGCTTCCCTCGAAAATCAGTCAGTTCGAGGAGGCCGCGTCGCAGCTGCCGATCGAGATCGTCGCCCGAGCGGGAAACGGGACACTTTTTGGAAAGCTGGCAGGGCCGATTACGGATCAGGTCGGGGTCGACAATAAGGTGGCAGAACTTGCCACCTTTGTCGCCCAGTCCCGGGGCACGTTCGCGATCCTGCGAGGCAGTGCTGCCGGAGCCAACCGGGGATCGCGCCCGGGCACGAAAATGGCGCGGAAGAGCTAATGCTCCGACTCAAATCCGCATTCGACCCCGAGAATCTGCTCAACCCGCTGGCCGACGTCCTGCCCGAATGACCGGCGGCCGGACGCCCAGACTGGAACGGACACCCGGGCTTTGCACAAAACGCCCTCCTGCACAAAAAGTCGGGCGGCTGCAAAAAAAGCCCGACGGGGGTGTTCAATGCCTACTCCCGGATAAGTGCCCTGATGCAGACTGCGATTAGCAACAGGCCAATGCCAAACGCAGACCACGCCACGACTGCTCCTTCCACCGGATTGAGATCCTCAATGTCGACGTTGTATGGCAAACCAGCAGAATAAGCGGCGTACACCAGGAAGGCTCCGAGTGCAGCCCCGGTGAGAGCTAGCGGAATCCCGATCCATCGCCACGAATTCTTCGGTTCGTCGCTCATGCCATCGGAGGCGTCGCTGGCTAGCGGATGTAACGCGAAATCGCGACGACGATTCTGGTTCGTCGCTCATGCCGCGATTTTACCGGGAGCGGCGCCTCGCGTCTTTTGGGCAGCCGAACAATTTCGCGAGTTGTTTACACGGCCGTAGAACATTGGGCTCGATCGAAATCAAGAAGCGTGGACAATGGATCTAGGTGGCGCGGGACATGGCAATTTCAGGGCTTGCAGAGGTTCCTGCCATCCCGTGTGTACAGTTTTTGGTCAGGATTGAGCGGGACGGGACGTCGGGACTGGGACGTCGGGACTGGGACGTCGGGACTGGGACGTCGGGACTGGGACGTCGGGACTGGGACGTCGGGACTGGGGACGGGACAAATTTCATGATCGGACCCGCCTCGGCCGGTGAGGAAGATCCCCGCTGGGGCCGAAATAAAGATCTCTGCTGGTGTTGGGGATCCTTTTTCACTATCTCGGCCCCCAAAGAGCTGAGATTTGCAAGTGCTGAGTTTCGAACAACTTGCGAACCTTGGTTTTTTGGGTACCCCCCGGTTGTCCAGGAGTTGTCCATAGCGGCCGCGCTCGTCCAACTTGCGAGGCCGGACATCATGACGATCATCGTGGCCAGCCCCAAGCCAGCCGCGATTGGCTGGCTGAGCACTGGTCGTGGTCGGTGCTGTTGATTGCACATCGGCGGAAACCTTTCTGTTTGAGTTTAGACTGGTTGCGGCACACGCGGTGGTGCTGAGCGTGAACGGCACTTCCGTCATGAATCTCTGAGACTCAGCATCAGCGAGCTCGTAATACACTTTGCCCATCGACCGGATGCCTTGATGGCCCATCCAGGTATCGACGACTGGCTGTGGGATCCGGCTGTTGACGGCAAAGGTTTCAAAGAAGTGGCGCAGTGAGTGGATCGTGTAGCCGTTGCTCTCTAGACCCACTACACAGCCAATCGCGGCGGCGACCTTTTTAAACTGCTCGTTGATCTTCTTCGGGGCGATTTGGTGACTGCCTGCAGCACGGTCCGCGGTTGGCGCTACCGTAAAGAACCAGGGGCCGGCTGACTGTTGTTCCCGCAGGATTTCGCGAAGAATCGGATGAAGCGGGATTTTCCGCGGCCGGTGCGTCTTGGTCTCGGCACCCTCGCGCGATTCAATGTGAATCCAACCGCCTGTGAAGTCGACGTCTTCGACGAGAAGGTTGCTCAGTTCACCGATCCGACAGCCTGCGAAAGCCAAGGTGGCCAAGATTCGCCGTAGGCGAGGCCGCGCGATGGCGAGCACGCCCTGTACTTCTTCGAGTGTCGGAGAAGGCCGTTTTTTGCAAATGACCTTTGGGACCCGATAGTCAGCCAGCGGATTGATCGCGATTAAGCGCCGGCTCGCACACCAGCGAAGAAGGCGCTTGATCGTCATCGCCTCCATAGAGACAGTGTTCGGATGGCACGTTTTTCTTCGTTCCGCGCGGTAGGCGTCCATGAGCACAGGCGTCACCTTTGAGAGCCGCCCGACTTTGTGTGCCTCACAAAAATCCCGAAACCGTCTTAATTCGTCCGCGTAGCGATCAAGGGTTCTTTGGGCCCGACCTTCCATCTTTACGAACGCGAGCAGCGAGTCGATCGCGACTGCTATGGTCACTTCGCGAACCCGGCTCTGGTAGGTTCCCTCCTGCAGTGAGTTGGCCAAAGCTACCGCGCGATCGACTGCGACCTTGCGGTTTCGCGTCTTCAGCGAGACGCGGCAGTGTTTTCCCTCGTTCCAGAAGTCGGCACAGTAGGTTCCTTTCTTTCCGCACGGGTAGACGCGTACTCGGTTGCCGATGACGTCGCGGTCTTCTTTGGACATGCAGGTTCGTGCTCCCATTCAGGGCCGTTGAGTAGAAGGTCAATCGCCTTATCGCGCCAGATGAGAAGGTGCTTGCCACGCTTCCTGAAGGATCCGTCGAGACGCCCCTGGGCGATCCAGGCGTAAATGGTCTTCCTGCTAAACGTGAGTAGCTCGGCGAGCTGCTCGGGCGATACGATCGGTCGATCAGCCTGCCCGTTCGCCTTGGCGAAGGCTGCGGCAATGGCCTCTCGACTAACGATGCATCGTGCGACTCTCGGCATTCGATCCACCGCCGACACGTATCTGTTGCCGGACCGTGCTTGTCGCTGATCGCGACGAGTCGTCCGCGCACATGTCGGCAGGGGAATTTGGAGAATCGCCGGGAAAAAGCCCGGGGTCGCGCTTGGGGTGCCGCGCGCCCCCCTACTAAGCCCAACTGCAGCAAGGACTTAGTGGCGTGGAGAGAGCCTGTTCCGACGTCCGGATTTCAGACGCGCGAACTGCTTTCGATAGCTCCTGCACTCGCTCTGCGTCTAGATCGATGAGTCTGGCCGATCGTTGCCTCGAGGAACGTGACGTAGTTTCGGGGACGTGCGCGCGATCGGCGTACTCGAGTCGTGAGGACTCGCTCCCAGTGGTCGATCTCGAGGAGACGCGCGTAAGTCTCCCATCGCTTGATGTCGGTAATCCCACGCGCTCAGCGGACGCTGCATGCTGATCGCGGGCGATTTCGACCTAGCCGGTCACTGTCTAGAAGCCGGAAGTCGACCGGGCTTCGAAAAGTCAACGCCTCTGCACGACTACCTTGCGGGCAACAAGTTGGTTCGGGCCACTTAGGACCATCGGGATCGGGGAGATTCCAGGTCACCATTCCCAGCAAGCACCAGCGGTCACAAAACTGGTCGAAAGCCTTCAAAAAGTCAGCCGAGCGCTTCGGTCGTGTCGTTTCGCCTCGAGGCAATCGGGTATTTGCTGAATCCCAGGGGTTCGCGCCAGAGGAAGGCTGGGCCGCTCTGCATCAGCCAGCGACCTCCACGCACTGCGCAGTCGATCGGACTCGTCGAGAAAGAGGGGATTACAGATTCGCCTGCCAGCAACGCTCTGTAGCCGCTTCGAGACATCGCCCACAATCGGCAGCATCGCCGGCGCATTCTGCACGTCTTCCGGAGTCCAACCCAGAGACGTCATCGACTCGATTAGAGCCTTCGGGAACGGGGCTAGTGCCGGAAGCAACCAGCGATATAGGATCGGCCGATTGTTCCACGCGCCGATCGCTTTGAACCGGAGGCAGAGCCGGTCGTAGACCACTTCCGCCGCCAAGTCATCGGCATCGAGTTGCAGGTTCTCCTCGAGGAGGTCGAGCACTTCTTCAGGGAGCCGATAGACGACCTCGTTCTCTGACAGTCGCTCCCTGAGCCATTGCGAGTGTTGCCGACTGAACTCAGCCCATAAGGGCTCGAATGCGGTGAATCCGGGCAGATTCACAAACTCCGGTTGTTCAGCAACGTTCATTTTGCCGCCTCCTCCGCGACACGCGAGCCGCGTGAAGAATGTACGCGCCCTGGCGCGCCTGTCGACGGCACTTTCGTGATTTTTTGATAGCGGTTTGAACACGTCGACCCTTCGCGCGTAGGGAGTACGGGGCACCACGGGCTGCGGATGTCCACTCCCGATCGGCCGCGACTAAATGACGTGGCCCTCCTCGATGCTTTGACCGTTTTCAGAGTTGACCGCAACCCCACCGCAGCTGAGCCGTAATCGGTCCGCTTTAAGGTTGACCCCAAGTTGTCCTTCTGGTGAGACGGGCGACGTGCTCGCGTTTTCGGACGCAGTCTCTGGGTCCGGCTCTGAGAATCTTGGCCGGATTCGCTGCACGGGTTCTTAGCCACTCGTTTGCCAAGAGCCGGCCGATCTGCCGCGCCAGGCGGGCGCGGGCCGCGTCCCGTTCGTCGGGCGGCGGCCCCGTCTTCTCATCGTTGGATTGCATGGCAGTTGTGTCTCCTAAGAAGGAACCAATTGGTCCGATCGCTTCAATCGGCGTCAGGGTCATCGAGTACAGCGAGGGCGTCACTCAGGCCGAATCAAGCTGGCGTGCAGATTGGCCCCGACCAGCACGACAAAGCTGGTGATGAAATCACCCCGGGAATTGGCCGCCCACCCAAGAGCCGCCGCAAAGGCCAGCGACCCACGCAGATAAACCCGGTTGAGCGCTGACGTGCTTTCGTGTCTCTCCTTTGTTCGAATAAGGTGGTCTTGTGAGTCGGCCGTTTACAGGTTCACGAAGCCTCGGCGGCGCTTGAACGAGCTCGCCAACCAAAAGATTCACGGCTCCGTCGCCTTCGCGTCGCGGATCAGAAGGACCTGTTTCGGGGCCGGAGAAAACGAAACAACCCGGTGACGAGGCCGTGACGTGCCTAATCACCGGGTCGAATCACAGTCAAATTCAGTTTGCGCGAGCTAGGCCGCTGCGGACGTGAGAATCCGACCGCAGAACCGTGCTGATTTCAGCAGTGCGATCAGCCCGCCGCGTCGCGATCAGCCCGCACGATCACGCGAGCGTGGATCGTCGAAGAACCTTGCCGCCCGGCGTCTGCCCATGAAACTGCTCCCAATTCTCTCGGAACCAGGTCCGCAGCTGACTGATCCGGGCTGCGCTGATCCGGAACTTTCGCGCGACGGCTCCGGTCGTTTCTCCGCTGGCCAAGAGAGAGGCGATGACGTCGCTGCCGTCGTGACATCGAGCGCAGCCAAGCGGCCCAGTCAATCCGTGCGGCGGCAATCTCGGCAGGTCCTGCCGTTCGGTCCTCCACGAGAACCTCGCGCCACCGGCCAGTCCGCGGATTGAATCGGTCGAGAGGCTTTATCGCGACTCCGTTCCTCGCGGGCACGCTGCGGGATAGTCACATCCTGTTTGTTCGGCGGTGAGCCGATTCGCCGGCCGGCTCGGACATTTCGGATCGAAATTGCGCCAGCGGCGTCGGGTAAGCGAGCTTCATTTTGCCTCTCGTGGCCAACCTGTGGAACATCCGGTAGGCCATCGCGACAACCTCTTGAACCAACTCTTCGCGGGCGTCGAACGGTACTCGACGAAACGCATACTCGGCCTGGTCTCGAATGGTCGGCAGAAACTGGAGGAATCTGTCGTTCCACTGGTGCGAGCATGCCTCTCGTCTCGGGCTTCCTGCAATTGCAATCACTTGTTGACCTTCCCAGGCGCAAGGGACCGCCCTCGTCCGGAGCGGTCCTGTCATGAAAGGACAAGACCGCCCCGGCACGGCGCCGGGACGTCAACTGAGAGCGTCAGACGCAGCTCAATGGTTCACTGATCGACCACAGGCTGAGCTGCTGAAAAACCTAATGGGTCAGCGACGACCCTCAACCAGCAAAAACACTCGACACGTCGCCAGTGCACTTGTAGTGGTCAACCGCCCTGCTCCTTTCGGTCGACCGCCTCGCTGTTGATCCGCTGCTTGGCGTTGTGCCGCAGCCGTCGTCTCCGTCGCCTAATTGCCGGTCGCGGCGAAGCCGGACCTCTCCTATCAGAAGCACAACGATCCCAGCCCCAGAAGGGGAGACGTGGCAAGGGCGCTGACGACGATCAGTTCTAGTTCTCCGCTTTAGGCGGGTCTTTCAATCTTCGAAAATAGAAAATCCGCGGTAGGCGCAGACGGCGCGAATCGCGGGTCATTCACAATTCTTTTCTAATTCTATTCTTCTTCGATTACATTAGTATAACACGTTCCTGTCATTTATTTAGCACTTGAATGGTTCGGACGACGGAATGGAACAGCAAGGCGAGAGTGCTCGGCACAAAAACGGGGTCCTCAGCTTCCCATCGCGCTTGCGGAGCAGGCCGTGTTCGTTGTGCAATGTTTGGCGAAACATGCTTATGCGGTCGATGAAATTCTGGCGACCTTCGCCGTCGTGGTGAATGTGGACTTCAACGTCCGCTATCTCTTCACGAACCATTTCCGCCAATGGTTCCATCAGCGTCGGATGATATTCCTCTTCTGGAAAGAAGAAGGTATACCGTGGCATGTTGCCAAAGGAATCGGGTTTGCACCGCCCAGCAATCCTCGGCCATGCAGCGCGCCATACAGAGACGCGCGACTGTGCGGTGGCTAAATCAGCGTGCCGCCACTTGGGTTCGTAATGGTCCGCAATGGTCACCCAGATGCGCTCAAGGGGGAGAGCGGTGCGCCGCGTAATCTGCCGCAGCCGCTGCTTGAGGTCGGAAGGACCCCAGATTTGTGAATTGTGGATTAATTGCATGTTTGCGCGGCTAGTTTGGTGTGGATCGCATTTTCGCCCGGCTCAGTACAGTCGCAGCCTTGGCCGGCAGGTGCCGTTTCTCTCTTCGTTGCTGCAGAGCCAACTCACAAATACGAAGTACTTCCTCCGCAGCTTCATCCCAACTTCTGCGAAATTGTTCCGAGATGGAATGTTCGTCCCAGCACCGGTCCATCGCTTTTTCAATGGCACCCGCAAGTGCTCGCGAGTCCCCTTGGAGCAATCAAAATCCCGGACTGTTCATTGACTAGCTCGAGAATTCCACCCACATTGGTCGCGATCACGGGGCGTCCGCAGCTGAGGGCTTCGATGACCACGTTGGGGTATCCCTCGTTGTAGCTGGGCAGAGCGAGCACATTCGCAGCCGCAAGCCACTGGGCAACCCCTTGCGAAGAACAGGCTCCGTTTAATGTGGATTCGATCTTCAAGCCCGAGATGCTGGCTTTACTGCGCAAATGCTCGCCGCCCGGCCCATCCCCGACAATGCCAATCGCAGGTTTGGACGGCGGCCTGCAAGGGATGCAAAAGCTTCGAGCAATTCCTCGATACCCTTAGCCGTATCCAAACGCCCGACGAACAACACGAGTTCGGCCTTATCGTTAACGGCTAATTGCGCGCGAGCCGCACCCCGGTCCCCAAGTAAAAGACGCTCGGATTGCAACCATTCCGGATCGTTCGGACCTTCGAGGCGTTGATTCCCATGTCGATGGCTCGTTGGCGAAGATGTTCACTTTTCGTTACAACGAAATTTGCCCGCCTCATGGCAATTCTCGTCAACCACCTGGAAATCGGGTCAACAAAACGATTTAAGTCAGAGCCGATCGAACCCACCACGGCTGGGATGCCAAGGCTGCGAGCCACCGCGACGGCGGCGTAACCTTTCGGGATAGAGCCAGAAATTCCAAATTACGTCTGTTAGAGATTTCGCGAATGTATGGCTCAAGGTATTTCGCGCAAACCAAGCCGTTAATGCATCTGGTCACACCAGGAAGAGCTGGATATTCGAAGTAACGCGTAGGCACGCGGTGGAGAATAGGACAGATCAGGATGGCGATGGTCGTAACGCGGCTGAAACCATTTCGGATAGCGCGGAAAAGGACAAATAACATTTACATCTGCGCGTTTTGTGAGCGCCAAAACCATTCTCGTATTCGGAGTGGCCGCGGTACGGTTGCGCCGGAATAGGAAAAATAGGCGTAACCAGTGTAACTTTCAATCTCATCGCGTTGCACCCAGAGTTAGTTGACTGATCGTCTAAACTCAGATTGAGCATTGCTGCATTCCAATCGTTGCTCTCTTCTTGTCCATCCGTTGCGAACGTACCAGCAGCCCCAGAATTCCAAATTTTCCAAAGTGGCCCGCGTGTGGAGAACAGGAACTTGTAGAAGCCCACTAGTACGGCAGCATTCAACATGCAGAACGCGCTCGCGGGGGCAGCTATGCGGGTCAGGTTAGGAATAGCTGGCACGGTCCCTAGAGCGGCGAGCGCATAGAAACCAATCTGCGCAACTAGCGCACCCGCGTATAGCATCGATCGGCTTGCCAACAATGCGCTGCTGAGTAGAAGTCTCGCCAGGAGGACAGGGTACGAGCAAACGCAGCAACTTATGGGAGATTAATTCGAATCGTAATCGGTTCTGCCGCGACAGCAACCATGGTGCAAGTTGTATCAGTTGGAAGTTGCCCGCTGACGTTCGGACTTTGCGATGAAATTCGCCACGCAAACTCTTGGGCCAGATGTCATAAACTCGCGCACGCTCGTCGAGGACCGACCGATACCCTTGGCGAATCACATTAAGCGGCTGCAGCATGTCGTCTAGAATAGTTCCGCGGGCAGCGCGCTCGCCAGTTTGCGGCGTATCGCATAAAACCCTCCGTACACTCCCAGCGGCGAATCGACTTTCGCTTCGCAATTGCGAATCCACTGCTCATATCGCCAGTAGAGACCTCCGACGGCTTGAGCGCCGGCGTCGTGGCCAGCAGTGCGCAACACTAATTCTCCGGTGACACATCCCACTCGAGGATCGTCAAAGTTGCTGATTAGGAGCTGCAGAGCATTGCTTTCCATCAAGGGGCGAATGTCGAGGGATGACGAGATTTCTCCTGTGGCGTTCTGCATTCCTATGTTTAGAGCCGCCGCTTTGCCAGAGTGCTGCGGACATCGTAAGCATTTGACGCGCGGGTCTTGTAGTTCCTTGAGAATATCGTCGGTACCATCCGTCGAACCGTCCGATACGATCTCGATTTCGATTCGATTTCGTGGATAATCTAGCGACAACAGATGAGCGATTTTCTGCCGCAACAGTGCCGCACCGTTATGGACAGCTGCAGTGATACTCACCGTGGGAAGTATCGATCCTTGCCGCTGCGGGTGTGGCTGCAAGCGACTGCGCAAGTAGATCCAGAGCGGATAGCCTGCATAGGTATAGAGCATGAGGCATGCAGCACACCAAAATGCGTACATATGAACATGCGTTGCACTCATATCGTCCTCTTGAGTTTGAAGGGCCTTACTGTTCAGAACAGCACTCGAAGCGCGTGGAGTGCGCTTGGCTCTGCTTTTTAGTGGATTGGTAGAAGGGTGTGCGGTGGCATCAGTGTCGCGCCTGCCGCAGCATACGTGTCAGTTCGAAACGTAACTTTCAATGTCGAAGGCGAACTAGACAGTAGATCAGAATGATGAGCAGCACCTCGGCAGTCAGCATGGAGACTATCCCAGCGACCGCGATCAGGCGTTTTGCGATCGCCATGTTGAAGCGCAATCGTTGCGGTCGCCAGTCCAAGAACCAGGTACATCGTTGTCGTGTAGCTGCGCGATAAGGACCCGCGCGGTCGCCATAAACGAAACCAGCGCCAGGCGCATGGCCACAATCCACTGCTCTGGCACTCTCGGCGAGTCCACGGGTGCAATGCGTGTTTCGAATTCCGGAGCTTCAGCGCTAACCACGGCGGGCAGCACTTCGGACGCATATTCGTATTGCAGAGTGATGATTCCACTCGAACTTGCGGGCGTTAGAGCGAACGCACCAATGTCTCTGATAGCGCTCAGATTCAAAAAGAGTCAGCAGCCCGAGCAGTTTGGTTGGCTGTTTCTTCGTTTGGTGCCCAATGCTGCGGTTCAGGCCGATCGTCGTTGTTACGAGCAATGCCATCCACAACGTGCTTCCCAGTAATCCGAGTTCAGCAAGGCAGAGGACGAACGAATTGTGCGCGGTGATCTGATCAAATCCGTGAAGTTGCTGAATCCAATTCCCAACAAGGGGGCGCTCTTGAACATTTCCGTCCGTTGGCCCAAGCCTCTAGCCGGTCGGCGCCGTCAGCGGCTGAGGATCCACGGCCTCCAGTGAAGTCCAAAGCCAGCATGCCAAAGATGAATACGGCAGCGAGAGCCGTGGACATGGGTGTGCCTAGTTTTTTCCGGCATGCCAGAAGCGCGACAGCAGCCAGGGCAAGCAATCCTCCGCGGGAATGTGTCAGAAAAGTAGTCCATAGCAGCAAGGCAGATGGCAAAAGCACGATGAGGGAGTTAGTGACCATGCGGCCCCGCCGCCATGCTATAAAGACGAGCGGAAGCGCAATCAAAAGAATTTGCGCAAGATCATTTGGGTCGTTCAGGAAACCAGCCCCGCGTATTCGCGCCAATTGCCCAATAATGTCGCCGTGCGAAGAAGTCGAGATTGGTTCTTAGAATGAACATCTCTCCTTGAAAGCCTGCATAATATCCGCAGAGTGCCTCCGCGGTAACAATGAGACAGGATGCGACTGCTGCTAGTGTTGCAATTTTTAATCTATGAGATTGTCGTAACATTTACGATAATGAAGAAAAATACGGCAGCACTCGGCAGAAATATCCGCCAACTTTCGAGAACCCCGCCAAGCCATCCGTTAGCTAGCTCTGACAAGGAGATTGCACCGATAAACCCAAGCAGTAGAAAAGTCTGTACCGACGTTTTCCAAAACTTGTAAGTAGCCATGCTAGGTAGAGAAGCTAAGGCTGTAACCCCGGCGAGGTACATTAAAGCGTGATAGCTGGCCCATGCCTTTCCGAATTGCTCTGGCGAGATAATCGTAACTACGATGTAGACGATTGTGAGCGCGAATCCCATGATTACGTGGCTATTCCCGGAGCCGTCTTCCAGGCTCGTCAAGCGGCCCACCAGTCTTTCAAGACTGTGTCTGCGGGAAAACGAGAGTGATACTTGCAGGAAGTAGAGTGCCTGCATCACTTGGCGCCTCGGCTCAACAGGACAATCTTGATCGTCTTTAAGACGATTAGCAGTCCAACCCCACGAGCTGTTCTTGATGTAATAGAGGTCGTAGCGTAGCTTTTCCTTGGCGTCTTCGACCGAACTGCCATACTTATAGAGAATCTGTGCCCAGCCGGTGATCCCTGGACGAACGGCGTGTCGCAAGTGGTAGTCGATCTGCTCGTTCAACGCCGCGACAAACTCCGGCCGCTCTGGACGCGGACCAACCAAGCTCATGTCGCCCTTAAACACGTTTAGTAACTGGGGTATTTCGTCGATGCGCGTCCTGCGAAGGAATCTCCCCACCGGCGTGATTCGAGGATCGTTGTCCTCCGCCAGATGGACCCCTGTCCGCTTCGGCGTCGGAGCGCATCGTGCGGAATTTATAGCAGCGAAAAATATTTATCGTCACGTCCTACACGATTCTGCCAGTACAACACTCGACCTCGCGAACTTAGCTTGATGGCTAGAATGACGAGCGGAATAAGACAGCAGAGCTCAGCAGCAATCCGACAATAGAAATCATCACAATACAAACCGCTTTAGTAGCGAAAGAGCCGCGATGCATGAGAGCCTCACGAGAATCAGCAGCCAGCTCAATCGGATAGAGTTCAATTGGAACTTTCCTGTCATGGACTCGTGCAGACGTCATTTCCATCTTGCACTTGCACGCCCCGATTTTTTAGCGAGAGCAACAAATCCACAGGCAATTGCCCACGGCGCTCCTCCATCGCCACAACGATCCGGTCGATCCCTCGAACAGGACGGCCGATCGCAAGACCCTCGCAGAAGGTGGTTTGCGAGACAAGCGGCACCTTACCGGTCTCGTGACTGCCAGGATAGTTTTCGATCGCGGACAATGGCGCGCGCCCCGCAACGCACATCCCGAGCTCGGGCCTCATTTTGATTTCATGCAGGAGAGAATCGGCGGCCGGTTTCCTTCGCCCAAAATCATCACGCGTTCGGCTAGCCCCGCCGTGCTATTGATGACGGAAGATAGCTTCCGCCACGCGAGCAGCAACATTCCAACAAACAGAAAGCCAATGTTAAAAATCCCGCGGCCCAATTTTACCGGCGGGTAGAGGTAGTAGAGGAGACCAGAGCGATGTACGCTACGCCCAGCACCTGAATGAGTCGAACAAGCGCTTCGCGCCGATTGCTTACAATCGCGGAGTCATAGAGGTCGATCATACATGCAAACCAGAAATGCGGCCGATACGAATAGAATCTTCACGAAGCCGTACTGGTATGTGAGCATGAAGCTCGCCCCCTCGGTCCCCACAGCGCTAGGGCAGATGCCGCGAGAGCTAACGAGATCAGACAGGCTTCTGATATTCCTAAAAGAAGCGTGCGTTTAGGGATGTAGGCATGCAGGAAACGGATCAAGGAAATCTGCAAGTAACTTGGGCGTGGAAGGAGACGAGTCTCCTGGGCCGTGCTAACCAGAGCGCTTTGTTATTGCCCTCCATTGCGCCGACGCAACAATAGCTCCCCCGATCAACAGCACAGCGCCGAATAGCAGCGCGGTGGCCGGCTCCGGGACAGGCTGTGGCCCGGATCAATGGAGGGAGTCGCTGGGGAATTGAAAGCCTGGAGTGGATCTTGTTTAGGGCAGCCCCAACTCAGCAAGACTGACAGTAGTGTCAGACCAAGAATCAAACGTCTCGGGCGGATCCTCGATTCGAGTTTTGCTGCGATCCGAGGGAAAAGCACGGGAAAAAAACCGGTTTGTGTTTCTCATGGGGATACCATCCTTCTATCTGAAATGACTTAAAATCGAGGCTGAACCTTGCTTCCCGCTCAACCTGGGGAGTTGGTGTAGCGCTGCATCATCGGAAGAAAAAAACTCTACGCACCGGATAATCAGCTGGGAATGTGAGTTCACAGGCGCATCCAGCCGGTCAATCTGGCGGGACTCATCCCCACCTTTGGATAGACGCGGCGCGCGAAATCAACAGCGCGAGCTTGGGCGCTCGCTTCTCCATCAATTGCCGTGGTCCAGATGCGAATCATGGCGCCATCGCTGGCTCTGTGCTCTAACGCATCGGCAACCAGCCAAAACTTCGCTCGGTATTCGCTCGCGACGATCCGGCCATGGCGCTGGTACCGAATACAGAACCATGTCCCGCCGCGTTCCCTGTGCCGCCCGGTACTCGTTCACAACAACAGGAACTCCGTCCGCGTAACCGATCTGGACATGGGCCGAATGCACTGGCTCCCATCCAGCGCCCAGGAAGGCAATTTTTCGGAGAGTGAATCCTTTCACCAGAGCGTTGATCTTTGTAGTAACCGATGTAAAGCTCGACGGGAAGACTGCTTCCGACATACGCTCGATTGATATAATCATCTGCACCGATCGCCCGCACGACTTCCTTCTCGAACGGACGATCCTGGCCGCGTGTATGTCCGATGTCGAGGAAATTCACTCAACGGCCGCTCCGTCCCGGTGACATCTTTCGCTCTAAAACTATGAGTCGCGATGATTCCTCCCGCCAGAACCACTGCGGCGACTGAGACACGCAGAGCGGTCATTGAATCACTCGTTCGAGATTCTGATATCTCGAGTAGGCGAAGCACTTTATGGACAAGCAGAATTAAAAGAAAAGCGAGCACGAAGAAACACAAACCAAGTACAAATGAACTACACGGAATCAACGGCAGGCCCAAAGGAATAACTGAGCACGCCTGTCGCCACGAGGCGAAGCCCATTCATGGCGATCGCAATGGGAATGCTCGCGACCACTAAGCTGATGCGTCTCGACGTGCTCGCCTCTGCTAAATACCCGTAAGCGACAACCGCGGCCAGCAAAGATAGCAGAGACCGGATCCCGCTGCATGCTTCGGCCACATTGAGCGTGCAATTCGGTAGATAGAGTAGATTCCCCTCTCTCACGGTATGAATCCGAGGCGCAATAGAACCCGTCGCAGCCAAACGTGATGCCCACAACTGAAGGGGAAGCGTTAATTGGTAGTACAGAATAGCGGGCAATGGGATCATGAACAACAGATAGCCGATTGGAAACGCCACCGACCGAAGCGCCTAGCGGCCGGCGAGAAACAGGACGATTCCCGAGATCAAAATCACGAACGACAATCGTGCTATAAACAGCTCAGCGCCGAGCATTCCGAGAATCCGCAGTCCAATGGCGAATCGTATGATCGCCAAACCGAAATTATCCGGGCGGAGCCGCAGCCCGTGCCACCGGCTGCGCTCGCTCCATAGAACAAAGCCCGCGAAGACCGGAACAAAAAATCCATGCCCATAGTTCGGGTCGCTCCACCATTGTCTTACCAGCGAGCCGAGTCCGGCGCATACAGTATCAGCACCAAGGCCGATAACAACAGCGCAGCGAACCAGGTGACGGCCTGCGACCCTCCCCCTGGAATTTGTTGGCCCAAGTTGTGTCGCCAAGTCTAGGCGACCCTCTCTCCAGACTCTTGGTGGACGGCACATTCTCATCGCCGAATGGTGACAAGAGGCCTCTCATGCTTATCCACTTGAGGTGATTCAAATGTAAAACTATTGAGTAATTGATCCTTCTCGATTTCATCCGATGGACCAAAGCCATTCTGAATGAGATTTGTTTCCAGTGATTGCTGAAGCGGGTATATGCGGTTTATTTAGCTGTTTGCAACGCCTCCGCGGACGTGAGTGGCGGAGAAGCTGATCAACAAAATAACGTATCGATGGCCTCTGAGCTACCGCAGTTTTTTCGAGCCGTTTTCTTCGTACTTTCGAGCACCATGATCTTGCCCGTCATAATCGATCTGATCGAAGTCTGAGGCATCATTAACGACCACGCCGATCAATTTCGGGCGGTCGAGAGATTGTAGACCCTTCTTCAGCGCCTTGAGCGGCGCGACGCCTTCCCGGGCAACCAGCAGCGTGCCGTCTACCAATCGCGACCAAAGGTTGGCATCAATTACCGGCAACATGGGCGTGGAATCTACCACGATCCAATCGAACTGATCCTTCAGTTGTGCGAAGGCTTCCGTGAGTTGTCCGGAACGCAGGATATCCGAGGGCCGGTCGCAGGCCTTCCCTGCTGGAAGAAACCACAAGCCCGTACCAGTGTGGAGTCGAAACATGTATTGCGTAAGCTCTCGATTTCGGGCCGTCCACCAGTCGCTTAACCCTTGCAAATCTTTCAGTCCGAACATGGATGCCAACGTCGGCCGGTGCAAGTCTCCTTCGATCAGAAGCGTCTTGGTTCCGGAATACTTGGCCAGTGTCGTCGCCAGGTTCGCGGCAACAAATGACTTGCCCTCGTTGATCACGCTACTGGTTACTTGCAAGGGTTGAGTTCGTGCTGCCCGCGTATGTCGTCTAGCCGGACGGCCAGGGCGCGAAATTTCTCTGCGCCCAGGCTGTTGGGGTCGTTCCATGCGACTAAACGCGAGGCTGGCGGCGGTTGCACCATCACCGACCGAGTCTGCTCGCTCTTGACCGCGGTGTTGATCTGAACCGCCCCCCTGGGACTCGGCATCCTCCGGCATTGCCTTGCCCGGCGCTTCACCTGTTGCCGCGGGCTCTGGTAAGACCAGTTCAATAGGAACCATGTGTCGCGGCGCTGCGTCTTGCTGGCTCTGTCGAACTGTTGCTCTGCTGAATCCTTCAAATAACTGGCTCATTGGTTTCCATTCCTGACTCTGAGTTGCCCTTCCCAGGAAAAGCCCGGATTCGTGCCGCACAATCCATCTCGTGCGTTTACAAGGAAAGGGTTCGCGTCAACGCCGTAACTCCTCTTCAACACTGCCGCTCAACCGTTGTAATAGGTGTAGAGATTCCCCGTGAAAATCAATAAAGCCACTATCACCGCCGCTCCATACTCCAGGTAGCGCACTACAACGCGGAAATGGTCTTCTTCGGGCGTGCTCAAACGGGGGATGCCGACCAGCATACGAGCAGGAAGAATCCCTTCCAAAATCCTTCTCCTGCCGGAAACGCACGTCGGTTAATTCAAGAAGAGTGGCGATACCCAAACCGAGTCCAGTACAGCACCAGCCCGACGATGCTGATCAGGAAACGGTCGGAGCCGGGCTTATCAGCCAGTACGGCGGATCGACGATGTGGAACTGCTGGCCCTGCTGCTCCTGTCCGAGGCTCGTCGCGAGCTGTGACTGCGTTTGTTTCTGGAGTAGCGAGTTGTAATTAAACTTGGCTTCATCATAGCCACGAGAGACGACGCTGAGCGCTTGCTCTGTTTCCGGAGTCTGATTGAGCCGGGCTTGGTACATAGCCGTCTGTGACTCAAGGTCCTTCACGTGTTGTTGCTCGTTCTGAATCTCTACCTGATTGGCCTTAAGCTGGCTCTGAAGCTGCATGACTGCTGTGGGCGTACCGCTCTGCATCCCTTCGGCCGCGGAAAAGTCAATGGCTTTTCTTGGCTTGCTGCTCTGCTAGTAGGGAAGCAGTTTGTGCCTCGTTCTTCTTTTGCAGAGCCTCGGCTTTCGCGATCTGATCTTTAAGCGCCTCGATGTCTGGATGGCCGTCCGTATACCGAGTCCGTGCAAGTTCTGGAGTTGCAGGCGCAAATCCTGCAGCTCTTTGTCTATCGCTTGCGCTGAGATTACATTTGAGTCTTCACCCATGCTCGCCTGTGCCGATTGATACTGCTGTAGCAGTGATTCCAGATAGATTTTCTGTTGCTTCGAAGTGTCCAGCGCGTGCAGAGTGCTCGCCAACTCCGCTTGCAAGCCTGCCAGGATTTGGACGTTGCTTTGCAACTGCCCCGGCAAGGTTCCAACATGCTGCGCTTTGAACGCCGATACTGCTGCTTCCTGTACTTCCATTTTGGCCTGCGCATCCGCCAGCTTCACTGTCTCGAGAAATGCTGTCGTGTTCTCAGAAAGCTGGCGCTGCGCCCTGACATTTTCCTTGATAAATAGAGAGGTAAGATCATTATCTACCTGCCGTGCAAGCTCCGGCGTATCCGCGGAGTAAAGGATCTTAAACGTGAAGAACTCTCCCCGGTATCCGGGCGTCCCCACAAGCTCTATCTTGATGTCGTCCCGCATTTGTTCGACGGGATCCTTGGGTTTGAAAAAACCGCTAAACCGGTGCGGCGTTGAATAAAGCTTAAATCGGTCTATGATCGCCTGCAGGCTTGCGTGGCCCAAAACCTGCTGCGTTGTGCTCTGTAGGAGATTTTGCAGATTCACATTAACGTTCTCCATCACGTATGGTCCGAGACTTTCTCCTGTTCCGCAGAAATCAGGGCACTGGACGTATAGGTGGTCGGCAAGAACCAGCTCACTCCCCATATCGCCAGCCAGACCAAAAAGCATGGGAAGCAATATCCACCAGCGCCGCCGAACTGCGATGGCGATATATTCTTCCCAGCCGCGCGGCTCCCGCTCCTCCGGTTTGCCAGTCATCGTTAGCCTCTCTGTAAACATGTTGTCTTTTCCAATCGGACAAGAACTCTGCCGTTTCACAGGCTCAAGCTTTTCGTTCAACAGTCCGGGATCGCGGCCTGCCAATACGTGGCGCGAGAACCACCCCGGCTCAATGGTTCGCGTTTGCTCGTTATGCCTGTCGCTCGGGCTATGGCAGTGAGATCGGTCGCAGCCCAAAATTAAAACCGACAGAAAACTCATGGGCAACGCCGCTGGTCCCACAATTTGGGCTGCCGCAGACCGCGGAATTGATGGCCTGCAATTGCGCTTCGTAGCTCACAAAAAGTGCAGTTCCAGGTCGAAATTGATGATCGGCTCGAACCACGGCATACCAGGAGTTGTAATCCATCTTTGCCAGGCCGGCGCTGGGCGGTACAAACCCCCCATTGCTTGCGTAGCCCAGCGACACGGAACCTTGCCACTTGGCACTCAGTTTCCGCTGCATTGTCGCCTGTACCTGCCCAGTCTGCGCTCCGGTCAGCACCCCGCTCCCTCCGGTCACGAGGTGATCATAGCTAATCAGCAAACTTGTCCGATCCATTCGATAATCCAATGAGCTATCCAATGCCCAGGAAAACTGATTTGCGTAGCCCGTGAGTGGCCCACGGAGCATGATCACGCTCGGACCTGCGGCCACATGCCAACTCAGTCTTCCCGTCACATTCCGCCCGTAGCCAAGCTCCACCACGTGATTCTCGATTCCCTGGGTAAGATATGGAAACCGGAAGTCATCGAACCGGTAAATTACCGCGATCGTGCTCAGTGGACTAACCGAGTAGTTGTAACCTGTTTGAAAGAGCGTTTCAGCGCTGTTGATATAACGCGCACCCAGAAAATCCAGCGTCCCGTAAGAGCCGGCTGCGGTCCAGGAAGAACGTGGGCTGACCTTGTATTCTATTTGCGTGACTGCCGTGTTACTCAATCGCGGAACCATAATCGTTGGAATTGTCTGATTTGGGCCCAGAATCGAACTCAGAAAGCCGCCGGGACCGAACGGGGAGTCGGGACTGAGAAGATCCAGGGCTCCGATGCCTCCAAATCCGAATGGCGATTCCGACAGAAAGCTGACGTCATCGCCCACCAGCAGCGACCAGCGTTGCCATTTCAAGCCGTAAGTGAATTCCAGTTCTTGGACAGCCGAGTTCAGATAGGTCGAGAACATTCCCCCGCCCGTATAGTGCAGAAGTAGATCGGAGCGCTCTGACGCTCGGTTCAAATCCAGCGTACCCAACAGATAATTGAAATCTATCGGCTGAGAAAAACCTGAGGCGGAAGAACCAGTCGCCATCTGCGACAATGCGGTGAAACTCGGTACTAAAAAGTTGCCAGCGCCCAAATTCGGCCCCGTAGACTGTCCCTGCACACCGCTCAAAGGCCGGTCGTCAGGTCCCGTTTGAACTTCTCCGCCCGTTCCCAACGCCAACGGGCTGGTGCTCCCGGCCGGCAACGGCGGTGTATAAGGTGCGACTGGTTGTTCGCCCGTCTCGGGATTGGCCGGATTGGTTCCTTGAGCCTGGACAAGGGGCGCACAGGAAAGCACCGCGAGGAGCGCCCAACCCTGAATGCGAATCAATTTCGACATGTTCTTTCCTACGGCACCACAATCGTGTCGCCAGGTTTCAACCGGATATTTTCTTCCATCTTCCGCCCGTGGATTACTTCCTTGTAATTCATTGGGAAGATTCTGTCCTGGCCGTTTTCACTGCGCATGACGTAGATCTTCGTCAACTTGGCGTATGGAGTGAACCCTCCGGCGACCGAAAGAGCCTGCATTGCCGTCATCTCCGGGACTAGCGGATAAGCGCCCCCGCGGTTGACTTGACCGAGAATGTATATCCGCAGGCTGCTCGTCTGGGTCACGATCACGGTCACCAGTGGATGCACGATCGTGGCCCGTAACCTTTCCACGATTTCGGAACTAAGCTGCGTGGGGGTCAAACCCGCGGCCTGTACGTCGTTCAGCAAAGGCAGAGAAATCTTGCCATCTCTGCGCACCGGCACGGTGCGAGAGATCTCTGGTTCTTTCCACACGTCGACGGTGAGCACGTCGTCGGGAGCAATCGAGTAATTGGGATCATCCGTGGCGGCCTTGGGTGGCTGCGAGCCAATATTTCCCGCGGCCAGGACCCCTGCGTTCTCACTCTTAATATCCTTTCGTGCCTGCCCCTGACTTGGCTCACAAATCGAAAACGACATCAGCCATATCAGGACGATTGCGCCCAACCACTTTCTCATGGCACCCTCTCTTGCAAGCTTCGCTTCCGCTTGGAGTCTTGCATCCCCATCAGCTTCTTTGAATTTGGCATTCCCACTTCCCCGATTTGCGCCATTAGTCCATGGACTCGCTATGGTAAGGCAGTGGCTTGATCGCGTGTGTACCGCGACCTGGCTTGAGTCCCGTTGCTGCAATCTCTCAGCCGCGGGCCGTTCACTTCCTCAACCTGGAATGCTGCAACTTCAATCGCCGCCGCTGTCCCCAGTATCTCCACCGATAGCACCAGTCGAGAAATGTTCTTCTTCCGGACCAGAATCCCTTCGATTCCCGTCAGCGGACCGTTTTTGACTCTCACCCAGTTTCCGCATTTAAGGTAAGGATGCGCTTCCACGCGCGCGCCGCTTTCGACCACTCGTCGAATCCCTTCGATTTCGATTTCCGGAATCGCTGCCGGCTGACCTGCACTGGACACAAGGCCGTATATTCCCGGCGTTGTGAGAATCTGAAGACGGCGCTCGATGCCGCCTTTTAAGAACACGTAACATGGAAAAAGGGGTAAGGTAAGTGACTTTCTTCGGTCCTTCCAGTTATGAGTAGTTGCGTAAAGCGGAAGAAATGTGTTAAACCCCTTGTTAGTTAGGATCTGATCCGCCATTTTTTCATGCTGATGGCGAGTGTAGAGCGCATACCACGACGAATCAGAAACATAATTCCCGGTCGCAGCCATTGACTCAGAAAGCATAGAGCTCCGCCCTGTGACTTACAGCCTGTAATCCTGTAAGCCTCTAATTACATTCAGCTTGCGGCCGGTTTCGCCTTCAAAACCACTACTCTTCCAAAACCCGTCCGCGATTTTATTGGCACATCCGCGCTGCCAAATTCCTAAGGAGATCGCTCCTCAATTTTATTCCCGACGATCTCTTCAATATTGAACCGCAAACCCGCCCGTCAGCATTCCTCGCTCAGCAGGGCATCGCTCCGCTCGCAGCACCTCACCCTCAACCTCAACCGGAAGTCGCCCGATCTCATCGGGGATTCCTTCAAGATCTATCTTGAGCACGATGCTCGCACCTACGGGCGGGCAGGTTGACGCAAAAACGAACGCGCCATGCTCGCTCACGTCCCGGCTACGGCCTTCTCCCTGTCGCGCCTCCCCGTTCCCATTCGTCCACCAGAACGTGACTGCTGTTTGCAGCAGAAACCGGAGCGTCTTTCTCGCTGGCCGCACAAGAGTCAACAAAGCACCCCCATCCAATCTCTCTAGTTGCACACTAGCGATTCCATTGCGAACCAACAAGAGAACAAAAGTCATCGAAATATTGCCTGAAGCGTCTTGAGACACCGGCCGGCATTTTAGGTATAAAAGTACCTTGTCCTCTTTTGTACACTGCAGAACTCGGAGTGACCAACGCGCTTTGCTCGCCGGATCTGCATGAGTCCATCGACGAATCGTCGATCCTTGCAGGCCCGCGGGGATTCTTGCTCGGCTTTTTTGAAAGCATGGGCATCTGAAGGAACGAATAGAAATGCCCGGCTCGACAATTCCGCCCCTGTCGCAACACACAAGCCTTGGCAACGTTTCGTTTTGGTGATCGCTCAGAATTGGTGCGGAATAATAAACGAGGTTCGCTTCGCAGAATGGCTCGATCAAGCTCGCCTTGAGGCAACAGCTAGGTTCGATCCCGTGTCCGGATCATCCATTTCAGCCGTTGCATTCTGTTGCCCTTGCCCCTCTCGCCGGTCGATCGCGTAAAGAGCCAACTCAAGCCGATTCGAAGTTCCTACCTTGTTGAAAATCCTAAACAAATAGTTCCTAACGGTGTGCTCGCTGAGCTTCAGCTCTTGCGAAATATCACGGTTGGTCATCCCTTCGGCTACCAGGTGGACGACCCCTTCTTCTCTCTTCGTAAGCAGTCCCGCCGTTCTCTGCGAAATTGTCTTCGCTAACGGAGCCGGACCGAGCGCTTCGAGGACGAAGTGCAATTCCTTGCTGCTCGCCCACACTTGCCCTTTATTTACCGCGTGGATGCATTTGCACAGCAACTCCGACGATTGATCTCGAGAGAAAATGCCACTGGCTCCAGCTCGAAATGCTTCGACCACCATTGCAGGTTTGTCCGAATCAAGTATCATGATGACGCTGAGGTTGGAATGTGCAGCCAGCATCCCTCGTGTTACACGGAAACCTGCCGAGTCGTCCTCTTCTAGACGAGCACCGATGACGGCGACGTCAGCTTCGTTCTTTTCCAGCCCTTCACGAATTCCGATCGGGTCAGTCGCATACCCAACAACCCTGGTCCGGTAACGGCCCCGTCGTACTGCTGCTGCTATTAACTGACAGCTTAGTTGACTGCCATCAGCGATAAATACCTTCACCGCACTTCCATGTCCTGCGGATTTTGGCAACTTTTTACTCCTGAAAGTTAAATCCCCGGTTGCGATATGCCACCCCGTTCCCGCTTGTTGAAAGACCCACATTCATTCTTTCGTTGCAAGTGGGTCACAATCCCGAAAGCGCAGAGATCCGCCCGCCTCATAGACCATACCGCCTTGTCTTCCAGATCATGTCGCTCCTGCTCATTTTCCAGTACCGTAATTCTGGGTACTATCGGGAACGCCCGCTGTACCGTTTTGAACATTCCTACTCCCTGTCCTTTTTTATACATTATTAGGTGACTCCTTCACGGGAGAACGGAGATGATCGGAGAACGCTCACATCGAGAGCGAGACGGAATTAATCAAATTCTCGTGAAGCCGGGTGACAATATGGTTGGAATGCTCTCACGGCCTGACTTTGTCAAATATCTTCCAACCTTGTGGCAGGTAGTAACTGAGAAATGAGCAGTGATACGTGTAAGCACGCGTCACTAACCGATCATGGCAGGCAGCCCAATACTGGACAGTTTTGCCATTTGCGCGGTGCGATAGTCCGGGGTAGGACTTTGCCTGCCGGCCTATGCATGTGCGTATGCTCTGGCGGGTGGTCAACTTCCCGTCCGAATTGCGACGCAGTTTATTGTTTAGGAGAAGCTTTATGAAGAGAGTTTTGGCAAATGTTTTGAGCACCCGTCTGCGGCCTCTCTGCTCGCGCGACAACCACGTAATGAAGTATGAATCTGGCGACTCCGGTGCAAATATCGGGTACCAAGCGTCGTATCACTGCACTTCCGGAGGATGCAGCGTTCGGTATGACTCAGCCGACGGATATTACATGCTGATGGCGATGCCTGGCCAAACGTATGTCGTCGACGAGCCGGGCGTAAACACAGAGAGATGTCCTAGACATAATCACTGGCTCTATCGCCGAGAGAATATCGATGCTGAACCGGGTGTGCACTGGAACTGTGGCATCGAAGGCTGCGACTATGTTTTCCTGACCACGACAAAAGGCGATTGGCTCAAGGCTTAGAGATGATTTTGTCCGGCTCGATGGAAACCTTCGAGCATCGTCCGCTCCCCCTCCCCTGACACAACGAATCGTCAGAGCAGGTCCGAGAGATCGCACGGATTCGAACGCTCATTTGGCCTTGCTGGCGCTCGATGCTTCATTTGGTGGAATTCAAATTGGAAGTCTGGGTTAATTTTGTTCAAGACATATTCGTGGTCGCATGCTAAAGGGAACCGCATGGTTCCTCCGGGCTTACTGTCCGAAACTGAACAGTTTGCTTTTTGGCATGCTGTCATATTTCAAGTTGGGACCTAGCTCGTTGGAAGAGGAAAGGTGCCGAGTACCCTGGAAGATTATGAAATCACCGAACAAGATTCAGTTGTCGTAGTGCTCCTCCAGAAGAGATGAGCCTGCTGGCGGTAGATGAGAGCGAAGAGGGAGAGCGCCTGAGTGAAACACTTCTATATCCGCTGCAATTCGTACCCATCTTTCAATACCGTCTCTGGGGAGGCCGGCGTTTGGCGGACTTGCTCGCCGTTCCGCTGCCGGCAGCTGGGCCGTTCGGGGAAGCATGGGTGCTCAGCGATCGCGATGACCATTCGAGTCTCGTCGCCGGTGGGCCTCTCAAGGGGCAAACAATTGCTCAATTGCTCGAACACTCTCGGGAAGGAATGCTGGGAAGGCTGGCCAAGCGCTTCCGCCGATTTCCGCTGTTGCTGAAGTTTCTCGATGTACAGGAAATGCTTTCCGTCCAGGTGCACCCCTCTGATGCACAAACCAACCTCTTACCAGCTGGCGAGACTGGGAAGACAGAGGCATGGGTCGTGCTCGAAGCAAGCGCTAGAAGCCGTATCTATGCGGGACTAAAGCCCGGTACAAGTGCGGACGATCTGCGGCAGGCGCTCAAGAACAAAACGATCGCGGATGACCTCGTATTCTTCACGCCGAAGCCGGGTGACGGCATTTTTCTTCCGGCCGGGACGGTTCACTCTCTCGGCGAGGGCGTCATGGTGTTCGAGGTTCAAGAGAACAGCGACGTAACCTTTCGTTTGTACGACTGGGATCATATCGACGCGAAGACGGGCCGCCCGCGGCCACTCCAAGTCGATCACGCCCTGGCCAGCATTAATTTCGCGGACGGTGCGGCCGGCTTAGTGGTGCCCGTGGTGGAGGCAAGTACCTCGGTAGAACGCGAGAGACTCTTTCATTGTGAACATTTCTGGTTGTGGCGCTTGCGCGGGCACGCCCCTTTTTCCGTAGGCGCCGCTGGTGTTCCACGCGTGCTCGTATGCATCGAGGGCTCCGGGCAGGTCGTGTACGGCGCCGCAACGTATGACGTCGGAAAAGGCGGTGTATTGCTGTTGCCGGCGGTGATCGGAGCTTGTGCTTTTCGGCCGAGTGGTGAGGTGGATTTGCTGGAGATTGAAATACCGGAATAGCTTGCAGCCGGGTAGTAGCGGCATGGTTGGCATGACGGGAAACGCTCCTCCAGAGCGAAGGTATCCAAAGGTGGAAGGCTCGTGAAAAAGCTAATTGTATTTGATCTGGATGGCACACTTGCCGAAAGTAAATCAGCGCTTGATGCCGAAATGGCAACGCTGCTCCATGACCTCCTCGGCATCATGAAAGTGGCCATAATTTCCGGAGGCGACTGGCCGCAGTTTGAAAAACAACTGCTCTCCAATCTTCCCGATGACGAACACCTCGCGAATCTGTCACTCCTTCCCACATGTGGAACAAAATTCTTCGAATATAAGAGCGATTGGAAAAAACTCTATTCAGAGGATTTCACCGCGGATGAAAAGGAGAAAATCATCTGTTCTCTGAAGAAGGCGGTAGCCGAAGCAGGCTTCAAGGTCGAAAAGGTCTGGGGAGAAACAATTGAAGATCGGGGCAGCCAGATAACATTTTCGGCGTTAGGTCAGCAAGCCCCCTTAATGGAAAAAGACAAATGGGATCCTGATTACACCAAGCGCAAAAAAATCAAAGCGATGCTCGACCCTTTGCTTCCGGGTTTTTCTGTCCGAATGGGCGGCTCTACATCCATCGACGTCACGAAACCCGGTATTGACAAAGCTTACGGAATCAGAAAGCTGCGCGACCTTTTGGGTATTTCCTTGAAAGAAATGATTTTCATCGGGGATGCCTTGTTCCCAGGAGGGAACGACTATCCGGCTGAAGAAGCTGGGGTTGTCTCCATCCCAGTTCGTGGTCCCAATGAGACGAAGCCGGTGACCAAAGTAATCATCGCTTGCCTGGAAAGCAATTCATGAGCGCGACCTCGCGAGTAAATCTGGTGAGTGGATTCAAACTTCAACGGCTGGGTATGTTGATGGAGCCCGAGCCAGGTAATCCTCAGGAGATCGAAGGCGTTCTGAATCCGGCTGCCGTTCGCGGCCCCGATGGCGCTCTTTACCTCTTTCCGCGGATGGTCGCGCCAGGAAATTACTCCCGCATCGGCATTGCGCGTGTGCGATTCAATGAAGCCGGCGATCCCACAGGCGTCGAACGGCTCGGCATCGCACTAGAGCCGGAAGCCGATTATGAACGGCGGCCTGATGGCGGCGGGGGCTGCGAAGATCCTCGTATCACGTTCGTAGAACCGCTCCAGCGCTACATCATGACTTACGCCGCATTTTCTTCCCAAGGACCACGGATTGCCTTGGCCTTGTCGGCAGACCTCTTCCACTGGGAGCGTTTGGGGCTTGCCACTTTCGCTCCATACCAGGGCATCGCATTTAGCGACGTGGATGACAAAGACGCCAGTCTCTTCCCCGTCGTCATTCCAAATCCATCTGGACAACTTGAAATGGCTATTCTTCACCGGCCTCTTTTCCCCGGAACTCGTCCAGAAGAAACCGCGCGCCACTCTGCGTCGCGCGAAATAGATCTCGATCGGGAAAGCATCTGGATTTCCTATTGCCGGATGGTTATCGAAAGTCGCGGACCAAATCGCCTGGGTCAGTTTACGTCTCATCACCGTCTCGCGACTCCGGTGTCGCCATGGGAGCGGCTCAAAATTGGTGGCGGCACTCCCCCCGTCCTAACGCGACATGGGTGGTTGATCATTTACCACGGCGTGAGCGAACTGTCGGTCCCGAGCAACGAACAGCATCCGTTATGTTACTCAGCAGGTGTGATGGTGCTCTCGAAAGAGCATCCGCAGTTAATTTGCTATCGTTCGCAGGAACCCGTTCTGACGCCTGAGCTGCCGCAAGAACGCCTCGGGATCGTCGACAACGTTGTGTTCCCCACGGGCATCGACCGGCGCGACGATCTTGGCACCCCGGATCGCTTCGACGTCTACTACGGTATGGCCGACAAACGGATTGGAGTCGCTCGCCTCGACTTACCAGATTTTTTGCCGCCAGAAGGAGTCGCTGACTCGCCGGGATCAAAAGTGTAAGCCACTCGATTCTAGGAATGCGGGCAAATCGGCATATTCAATCGTTCTTATTACGAGGAAGTACTGGTCGTTCGTGTGCATCCAGAGATTCTCAGCATCCAGGGCCTCTCGGAAGAGTAGTGGGACGAGAAGACTATATAGAGGGAGCGGTATAATTCCATCGTGGACTTGGAAGATAATCTTGATCGCAACGGCACGCACGTCGCTAGAATATTCCTCCACCTATCGAAGAACGCACAACGAAAACGCTTCCTCGAGCGTCTTGATGAGTCGTACAAGCATTGGAAATTCAGCCTCGTGGGCATTCGCAAAAGAAAGTTCTGGCAGCATTGCACGAAGGCCTATGGCTGCGGAGCGCTTTCCGTGGCCATCCTCAGCGCCGCTCACCTGGAACGCTTCAGTCTGCGCGCCGAGTACGGCTTGGCCGACGCACTGTGCCAGCGCATCGTTACCAGTTCAGCGGCAATAAGCGAGAGTCCTCGGCCAAGAAAGTAGGTACATGATGGCAACTCCCCGTTCAGATGCTCTGGTGCTCTTCGGTGTGACGGGCGATCTTGCCCACAAGATGACCTTCCCGGCGCTTTACGCGATGGCGAAACGAGGGGTCCTCAAAGTTCCGGTTATCGGCGTCGCTTTCCCCAAGTGGAGTCTGGAACGTCTCCGTAAACGCGTCGCGGACAGCATCAAGCGCTCTGGTGGGATCGATAACAAGCGCGCCTTCCGTCACCTTCTGTCCTTGTTCAGCTATGTGAGTGGGGATTACAAAGATCCTGCCACCTTCACGGCGCTAAAGAAGGCGCTGGGCAGCGTTCGCCGGCCTGCGTATTATCTGGCCATTCCGCCATCACTCTTCGAGACGGTGATCAAAAGTTTGGGCGCCGCGAACTTGGCCGATCATGCGCGCGTCATTGTCGAAAAACCGTTTGGACGAGACCTGGCCTCCGCACGTGAACTTAACCGCGCCGCTCGGGCCGTGTTTTCGGAAGATTCGATCTTCCGCATCGACCACTTCCTCGGCAAGGAAGCGATCATGAATATCCTCTATTTCCGCTTCGCCAATTCGTTCCTCGAACCAATCTGGAATCGCAACTACGTGGCCAGCGTTCAGATAACCATGTCCGAGGATTTCGGCGTGAAAGGTCGCGGGGCGTTTTACGAAACCGCCGGTTGTTTGCGCGATGTGATCGAAAACCACCTCTTCCAGATCGTCGCGCTACTTGCCATGGAGCCGCCGTCCGGCAGGGACTTTGGCGCCGTGCACGACGAGAAAGCTAAAGTTTTTCAAGCCATGCGTCCCCTGAAGTCCGATGATTTGGTGCGTGGTCAGTACGCGGGTTACCGGAAGGAGCCGCACGTGGCGAAGAACTCCGATGTCGAAACTTTTTGCGCCCTGAGGCTTTTCATCGACTCGTGGCGCTGGGAAGGAGTGCCGTGGTATATACGCTCAGGCAAATACCTGCCCGAAACTGCGACTGAGGTCCTCGTCGAACTCAAATCGCCTCCACAGAGACTCTTCGCCGACTCAGCCCCGAAGGTGGGCAGCGCCAACCATTTGCGTTTCCGGCTTTCACCCAACTCGGCCGTCGCCCTCGCCGCCCGCGTCAAGCTCCCGGGCAAGGAGTTCGTCGGCGACCAGAGAGAGCTCTACCTGTCCGAAGAACAACCAGGAGAAGAAACACCTTACGAGCGGCTTTTGGGAGATGCCATGGCCGGCGACGGAGCGCTCTTCACACGTGAAGACGCCGTCGAGGCCGCCTGGGCAGTGGTCGATCCGGTCCTTAAGAATCACCACAGGGTCCGCCCCTACAAGCGCCACACATGGGGCCCGAAACAGGCTGACGCGCTCATCGCTTCAGAGGGCGCCTGGCACAACCCTGTCCCGACTGATAAGTCCAAATGATCGGCCTGTCGTGACCGTGTTTCTACCCGCGATGATTCGGTCTTCTCCACTTCGCAAGCTTGGGATCGTTTGTTCTCGAATAAAATTGTAATGATCTAAGTAGTGCCCGGGATTCGTGCAGACCAGCTGGGGCGTAACTCTACTTCATCTCTTGGACTCGCCCGGATCGTCGACGCGAAGCCTGCACTCAGCGGCAATTTCGTCGACCATTGCTCAAGTCAGATCGGACGGTTCTGTTTGGCTGCGTGCATGGCAGCGATCCGTGTACGCCTATTGCGTCTGGAAGAATGATGTGAAGGTGGTGCTCAAGGCGTTGCCAGCGACGTCCAATAGTCCGGAGTACGAAATTGTCAGTGTGTACTGAACGCTTCCGGACATCAGATTTGACGTCGGTGTGAAAGTCACCGTTTTCGCATCCGCTGAAAGTGAGAATGTTCCCGGCACAACTGCGCTGGTGCTTGTAACAGTAAGCGCGAACGAGGTCGTGTTGAACGAGATTGGGTTCATCGGATTCGAGAATTGCACAACGATGGCTGAATTGGTCGCAACCGAAGTCCCGCCGTTCACTGGCGTGACATTAACGACAGCGGGCACAGACAGCAATCCTCCCGTGCCGGTCGTGAATGTATCAGTAACGGCGGTGGTCATGGTATTTCCAGCGAGATCCGCTACCCCATTGACGGTGAGAGTGTAAGTAGTTCCGGGAATCAACAGATCGGCGGTGTTCAGCGTGAGTGTCTGCCCACCATTGGAAAGTGATGGAGAAGTCGCAACGGTCGAGCCGCCAGCTTTCAGCGTTACCTGGCTCAAGCTATTGGCCGCGACAGGCCTGTCGAACAACACTTGCACCGAGGCGTTAATCGGAACATTTGTTAGATTGTTGATTGGATTGACAAGCAGAACCTGCGGTGGCGTCGTATCCGGACTCGATCCCACAGTGAACTGGCTAGAGAAGGCGGTCTCTACGTTCCCGGCCAAGTCGGTCGCCTGATAGGAGCTAGCAAATACGGTATCTCCGGGAGTCAACGGGCTTTGCGGCACGAAAATGGCGGTCATCCCGTCAGCGCTAACTGAAACATTAGCCGGTATCACTGTCCCGAGCGTGATATCGTACAGGCAATAAGAAGAATAATAATAATATCCATAGTAATAATAAGTACAGTAATAGGCGCTGTATTTCTGAGCAAACGACAATGCATCCATTGGCTCGCTGAACCGCACCACCACGACCGCGTTTGTGGGTACGTTCGTTGCTCCGTTGACCGGCGTATAAGATGTCACAGTCGGTGCAGTCGTATCCGTAGTTGGCCCGGTCGTAAACGTGCTCGACACCGCCGTCACTGCATTTCCTGCCACATCCTGTACTCCGGTTGAGATCGCAACCTTAATTGGTGTGCTTGCAGGCAGCGGGCCAACCGGGGTGAAGGTCGCGTACGTGTTTGTCGAGTCAAATGTAATCGTCGTCGGTATCGGGGTTGACGTGGTCCCGTAGCTCAGCGAAACGGTTGTCGAGTTCACCGTAATCGGGTTGATTGTCTTACTGAACGTGATCACTACCAAGCCGTTCAGGCCCACGTTCTGCTGGCTGTTCGGCGGCGCTACTCCCAGAACTGTCGGGGGCGTCGTGTCGGCGGCCGTGCCGGTGTAGAAGTATCCGGAGTACTGACTCGCCAAAGCGACTCCACTTGAATTTTGTACCCCCGTCGTGACGTTCACTTGGTAATACGTGGACGTGGGTGATGTACCTGCCGTCAAATTCGAACTCGGCTTGATCTGGATAGTGTTGCCGGAGGGCAGCAACGTCGTCGTGCTTGGCACGAGGTTGCCATTCTGATCTGTCAAATAAGCGGTTGACGAGCTTACCGTTGCAGAATTCAGCGTCTGGCTGAACTGCACGAATATGGAGGCATTCAACGGCACTCCCTGCACCCCGTTTGTCGGGCTCGTGGCTACCGCCACTGGCGCGGTCGTCGTGGGGTTGCCCGCTACGGTAAATGAGCCATAGAACGCAGTGAGTGGATTCCCGTACTGATCTGTGACGGTATTGTCCACGTGAATCTCAATCAATGCTCCATAGGTGAGCGGGGCGCTTGGAACGAACTCGATGGATGTTCCATTCCCGGTTATGTTTGTAGTTCCCGGCAGCACAATCCCATTTTGGACGATGTGCAACCCGCTATTGATCGTGGATTGATTCAAAGTTGCATTCGCGAAAAGTGTAATCACCGCGGCGGTCGGCACGCCTGTCGCGCCATTTCCTGGCCGCATGGTTACTATGCTCGGGCCGGAACTCGGAGGCGTGGGGGCGGTCGTGAACTGGCTGCTGAAGTTCACCAGCGCATTTCCACTCAGGTCCGTGATCCCCGGCGACGACACAACAGTGATAGTGCTCGACGGCGGCAAGGCCACCGTGAACGTGGCCGTGCGGTTGTCCGCAGACAGCGAGGGACTTGCGCTGAAATAGGTATCGCCGTTATACAAGCCCAACGTGGTTGCATTGACCGTCGCTGGGTTCACGGATTGTGAGAATGTGACAGACACAGCCGCGTTCTGCCCGACTCCCGTGGCTCCATTCGCTGGCGTCACCGAGGTAACCGTCAACGGCGTCACCACCGGCGATGTCACTGGCGTGTAGAAAAATTCAGTTGTATTTGCTGAATTTCCCTCCGGATCCGTCACCCCGGAAACGTAGACGAAGACGTAACTCGTATTTGCCGAAGTGCTCGGCGCCCAGGTCGCAAGCGGCGTGAACGTTATTACTGTATTTCCGCCCGACAGTGCTATCGTGCCCGCTACGTAATCGTAACCTATCGCCGGGTTGTACTGCTGCGCGTACACTGTTCCGCTATTCACTGTCTGTGGGTTAATCGGGCCGCTGAATGTGAACACCACCGGCGTCGTCAGCGACGTGATCGTCGACCCATAGGCCGGCGTCACCGTCGCCGTCGGCCCCGTCGTTACCGTCGTCCCGTTCGTTACGAACTTGCTCGAGAACGGCGTCACCGCATTCCCGTTCACATCTTTGAACCCGTTCACGCTGATCGTATACGTTGTCGAGGGTGTTAGCGCCGCGCTCGGTACAAACTGCAGCGTCACGCCATCGCTCGCCAGCGTTACCGTTCCCGCTGTCGAGGGCGTCAGCGTGATCGCACTCTGCCCCACCGTCAGCGGATCCACCTGCGTGCTGATCACCGCCGCGATTTGCACATTCACCGGCACGCTCGTCGTGGTGCTGTTAGGCGGATTGATGCTGACCACCGTCGGCGCCGTGGTAACACTGCTGGTGCCCGTGGTAAAGGCAGTGTAGCTGCCGGAACCGACATTCCCCGCCACATCGGTGTAGCCAGAGGAGACACCACAGTAGTAGGCGCATTCGGCAAAATCCAGGATGTAGTATGTGTTCGGAAGCAGCGGCTCCGATGGCGTGAACGTGGCGCTCATGGCGTTTGCTGCAACCGCTACAGTTCCTGAGATTCTATAGGCCGTATTGTAGTCGAATAGCCCGAATTGCGAAGCCGTAAGCGATAGCGGATTGATTGCCTTGCTGAACATCACCATCAAAGGCGCATTCAGCCCCACGCCTGTCGAGCCGTACACCGGATTGAACCCTGTCACCGTTGGGCCTACGAGATTTATTGTGGCGCCAGTCGTGAACGTGCTTGTAAAGGTGCCGGCGAGCTGATTGCCCGCGATGTCCTTAACACCGACAGCTGTGATCGTGTAGCCCAGGTTCGGCAGGAGCGGGATAGCCGGAATGAGGGACAGTGTCTGATTTCCGTTGGATAGAGTCTGCGTGGTCGACATGGTCGAGCCACCTTGGCTCAATGTCACCTGGCTGAGACTGGTGGGGCTGACCGGCTCATTGAAGTACAAATTCACCACCGTGTTGGTTGGAACGCCCGTGGCCCCGTTTGCGGGATTCGTGCCGATGACTTGCGGGACTGTTGTTTCCGCGTTGTACGAAGTCGTGAAAGAGGATTGAGGAGAATAATACACGCCTGATTGCAGGTTGCCTGACAGGTCTTGCGCGTTGGACGAATAAACAGAGATCAGAGTGCCCACAGGCAGCGGCCCGGTAGGCGCGAGCGTGGCCGTCAAACCGTCTGCGCTAACCGTCAGATTCTCGGGGATAGTCTGACCGCTGGTGCCGTCGTATAAATAGGTGTAGTTCGGACTCACGGTCTGGGCATTGACCGGCTCGCTGAACTGAATGACGACGACCGAGTTGGTCGGCACATTCGTTGCGCCATTCGGTGGCGTGATGGTAATAGTGGGACCCACCGTGTCCGCCGCGGTTGCCGTCTTGAACGTCGTGGATTGGGCCGTCACGGCGTTGCCCGCTAAGTCTTGAACACCACTTGTAATCGCGACTGTGATCGTGGCGCTGGGCGGCAGAGGCGCTGTGGGCGTAAATGTCGCCTGGGTGACCGCCGAATTGAAGGAAATCGTCGTTGGAATGACTGTGGACGAGGTTCCGTAGCTGAGCGATACGGTTGTCGAGTTCACCGTGATCGGGTTCATCGGTTTGCTGAACGTCACTACCACCAACCCATTCAATCCCACGTTTTGCTGGTTGTTGGGCGGCGCTACTCCCAGAACTGTCGGCGGCGTCGTGTCGGTGGCCGTGCCAGTATAGAAGTAGCCGTAGTACTGACTCGCCAAAGCGACTCCGCTTGTGTTTTGTACACCCGTCGTGGCGTTCACTTGGTAATACGTGGACGTGGGTGACGTACCTGCCGTCAGATTCGAACTCGGCTTGATCTGGATGGTGTTGCCGGATGGCAGCAATGTCGTCGTGCCTGGGACAACGGTGCCATTCTGGTCCGTCAAGTACGCGGTTGCCGAGCTTACCGTCGCAGAATTCAGCGCCTCGCTGAACTGTACGAATACGGAGGCATTCAACGGCACTCCCTGTGCGCCGTAGGTGGGGCTCGTGGCTACCACCACGGGCGCGGTCGTCGTGGGGTTGCCCGCCACGGTAAATGAGCCGTAGAACGCAGTGAGTGGATTTCCGTACTGGTCCGTAACCGTCTGATCCACATTCACTTCGATGAAAGCCCCGTAGGTGAGCGAACCGTTGGGAACGAACTCGATTGACGTACCATTCCCGATTGCGTTTACTGCGCCGCTCACCAACACACCGTTCTGCGACACGTGCACGCCGCCGCTCAACGTCGATGCATTCAAGGGCGCATTGGCGAAGAGTGTGATGACCGTACTCGCTGGCACGCCTGTCGCTCCGCTTCCTGGCCGCATAGTCACGATGCTCGGGCCGGAACTCGGCGGAGTAGCCCCTGTCGTGAACTGGCTGGTGAAATTCGGACTTAGCGGATTTCCACTCAGGTCCGTGATCCCGTTCGTCGCCACAACGGTAATGGTAGACGACACCGGCAGGGTCACCGTCAAGACCGCCGTGAGGTTGTCAGCAGACATTGTGATGCTTGCGCCAAGATTCGCATCTCCGGCGAAGAGAGCTAGCGTGGTGCCGGTTACAGTGGCCGGATTCACGGAATGTGAGAATGTGACAGCTACTGCCGCGTTCTGCCCGACCCCCGTGGCTCCATTCGCCGGCGTCACCGAGGCAACCGTCAGCGGCGTCACCACCGGCGATGCCACTGGCGTGAAGAAATACGTGGAGGTACTTGCTGAATTTCCCTCGGGATCCGTCACTCCGGAAACGTAGACGTATACGTAGCTATTATTGGCCACCGTGCTCGGCGCCCAGGGCGCAATCGGCGTAAACGTTATTACTGTATTTCCGCTCGACACTGCTATCGTACCTGCTACGTAGACGTAACCTATCGCCGGGTTGTACTGCTGCGCGTACACCGTGCCGCTACTCACTGTCTGTGGGTTAATCGGGCCGCTGAATGTGAACACCGCCGGCGTCGTCAACGACGTGATCGTCGACCCAGCGGCCGGCGTCACCGTTACCGTTGGCCCCGTGGTCACCGTCGTCCCGTTAGTTACGAACTTGCTCGTGAACGGCGTCACCGTATTCCCGTTCACATCTTGGAACCCGCTCACGTTGATCGTATACGTCGTCGAGGGTGTTAGCGCCGCGCTCGGCACAAACTGCAGCGTCACGCCATCGCTCGCCAGCGTTACCGTTCCCGCTGTCGAGGGCGTCAGCGTGATCGCGCTCTGCCCCACCGTCAGCGGATCCACCTGCGTGCTGATCACCGCCGCGATTTGCACATTGACTGGGACGCTCGCGGTGGTGCTGTTGAGCGGATTGATGCTGACCACCGTTGGCGCCGTGGTCACACTGCTGGTGCCCGTGGTGAAGATAGTGGAGCCGCCGGAACCGATATTCCCCGCCACATCCGTGTAGCCAGCGGACGTACAAATATAGCTGCACTGTGCAACCACGAAACCGTAGACGGTGTCCGGAATCAGCGGCTCCGATGGCGTGAACGTGGCGCTCATGGAGTTCGCCGCAACCGTCACCGTTCCCGAGATTCTATAGCCCGCATAGTAGTCCACTATCCCGAATTGCGAAGCCGTGAGCGACAGTGGATCGATCGGTTTACTGAACATCACTATCAACGGCGCGTTTAACCCCACTCCCGTTGAGCCATACACGGGATTGAATGCAGTCACCGTCGGAGCGGTCGTATCACTTGCTGGACCAGCCACGAAGGTTGCTGTTCCAGGGTTGGTTAGGGCGTTGCCGGCAAAGTCCGTGAGCTGAGAATTGTAATTAATCGCGTAGGTTGTCCCTGCTGTTAGTGGGTTTGTGGGGACAAAAGAAATTTGTTGTGCGTTCAGCGAGAAGGTGAACGTCCCTGGAACGGGAGTCCCGCCCTGAGTAACTGTTAATCCGGTGGGCTGAGTAAGCGGGCTAATGGGAGCGCTGAAACCAACGATGAGAGTTGTGTTGGTGGGCACGGCTGTCGCGCCATTGGCCGGATTTGTGCCGACTACCGACGGGCCGGTCGTGGCTGTCGAGTAAGCGGTCGTGAATCCAGGTTGAGGAGAGCCGGTATAGACGAAACTGTTTCCGTAAACATCCTGGATGCCGCTTAACAAGTAGAGATACTGAGTTCGACCGACGGCCAGCACCCGGCTTGGCGTGATGGTCAGGATTCTTCCCGACGCATCGAGGGACACAGACACGGGAATATTTGAAACCTGGCTATCATTCAATTGGACGTTGGCCGGGATTGCCGTAGCGCGATTGATGGGTTCGGTGAATTCGACTTGGATCAGCGTGTTCACGGGCACACCCGTGGCGTTGTTAACGGGCGTCGTAAGCAATACCGCCGGAGGTGTGGTGCTCGTATTCTGCACCGTGAAGCCGTTGGGAACGGAAAGCGTCTGTGTGCCCGTAGTTACCTGCACGGTCTGCGCGCCCAAAGTTGCGCCCGAGGGAATTGTGAGCTGAGTAGTGAACGACGTTGCCGAAGTTACGGTGACTGTGCCAAAACCTCCAGCCGTGCCGCCCGATACTTGAATATTGGGGCCGAAGCTGGCCTGGGTGACGCCCTGGACGAAGTTGGTAAACTGTGAGGTGACTGTCACTGTTGGAGTCGAATTCGGCGTCCCGACGTTGGGGCTTATGATCGTGATCCCGGGTATACCCGCAGTGATATTGAACGTGGCCGAGGCAACTTCCGCCCCGGTGGTCACAGTAACACCAATCGGTCCCACAGGGGCGTAGGTGTAAACGGTCACTGGAACTGAGAGCAGCGTAGGTCCGCTGACGGACACAGTCCCGACCGTAGCGTAGCCGCCCGCAAAAGAGACTGTCGTGGTCCCTTGAACGAAGTGAGTGAACGTACCATTTACCATCAGCGTAAACGACTGTCCTTGCATCGCGGTGGTCGGATTCGTGGTTATGGCCGCTATGCCTGGCTGTACCGTAAATTGCCCCGTAATGGAGGCGACTTCCGAACCGGTGGTGATCGTTACGTTGCGTGGGCCAAGAGAGGCGCTCGCGGCTATCGTGATGTTCAGGATCGCATCGGTGGCATCGGTAACGGACGTTGAATTCACCGTGATCCCCGTGCCGCTGAAGCTTCCAACTGAAGTAGAACCAAAGTGGGTGTACAGGCCCGTCACGGCGACGCTCAGGGTTGCCCCCTGATTGCCAGCAGAAGGACTGAGCAACGTGATTTGGGGCGTGCCGGCGGTGATGGTAAGCGTGCCGCTGACGATTTCGCCGCCAGTAGTCAGGGTTAGAGTTTGTGGACCTACCGTGGCGGATGACGGCACCGAAACATTCACGGTGGCGCTGATCGCGCTGTTCACGACAATCGAATTTACCGTTATTCCGCCCGTGATACTCGCAGTCGTGGTGGTCCCAAAATGCGTTCCGCTGCCAGCCACGAGCAACGAAACCGCGCCGGCGTTTTGCGGCTCGGAAGAAGGTGTGATCGAACTGATTGACGCAGTACTAGCGGTGACGTTGAAAGTGGCCTGAACCATCTGCGCACCCGTGGTCATGACCAAGGTGTACGGACCTACGGTTGCGGTCGGCGATATCGTGATGTTCAAGCTTGCCGTGATCGAGTTCGTAACACTAACCGAATTGACTGTAATTGCCCCGGTGGTCCCGAATGTTGCGGTCGTGGTCCCATTCACGAAAAGTGTATTCGTTCCAGTTACGCCAATCGTCAGTGTCTGACCTTGTGCGCCACTGGTTATGTTGAGTGTTATAGACGCTGGGAGAGCCGCCGTCACCGTCAGCGTCGTCGATCCCGTCACGCTTCCGCTCGTCGCTGAAATCGTCGAGGTTCCCGCATTCAGCGCCGAAGCCAGCCCCGTCGCGCTCACCGTCGCCGTCGTCGTGCTCGAGGATGCCCACGTTGCCGTCGTCGTCAGGTTCTGCGTCGTTCCGTCGCTATACGTTCCTGTCGCCGTAAACTGTTGCGTCCCGCCCGCTGCTACCGACGGGTTCACCGGCGTCACCGCGATCGATACCAGCGTCGCCGCCGTCACCGTCAGCGTCGTCGAACCGCTCACGCTTCCGCTTGTCGCTGAAATCGTCGACGTTCCCGCTTTCAGCGCACTCGCCAGCCCCGTCGCGCTCACCGTCGCCGTCGTCGTGCTCGAGGATGCCCACGTCGCTGTCGTCGTCAGGTTCTGCGTCGTTCCGTCGCTATACGTTCCTGTCGCCGTGAACTGTTGCGTCCCGCCCGCCGCTACCGACGGGTTCACCGGCGTCACCGCGATCGATACCAGCGTCGCCGCCGTCACCGTCAGCGTCGTCGATCCGCTCACGCTTCCGCTTGTCGCTGAAATCGTCGACGTTCCCGCTTTCAGCGCACTCGCCAAGCCCGTCGCGCTCACCGTCGCCGTCGTCGTGCTCGAAGACGCCCACGTCGCCGTCGTCGTCAGGTTCTGCGTCGTTCCGTCGCTATACGTTCCTGTCGCCGTGAACTGTTGCGTCCCGCCCGCTGCTACCGACGGGTTCACCGGCGTCACCGCGATCGATACCAGCGTCGCCGCCGTCACCGTCAGCGTCGTCGATCCCGTCACGCTTCCGCTCGTCGCACTGATCGTGCTTGTTCCTACCTTCAGCGCACTCGCCAGCCCCGTCGCGCTCACCGTCGCCGTCGTCGTGCTCGAGGATGCCCACGTCGCTGTCGTCGTCAGGTTCTGCGTCGTTCCGTCGCTATACGTTCCTGTCGCCGTGAACTGTTGCGTCCCGCCCGCTGCTACCGACGGGTTCACTGGCGTCACCGCGATCGATACCAGCGTCGCCGCCGTCACCGTCAGCGTCGTCGATCCGCTCACGCTTCCGCTTGTCGCACTGATCGTCGTCGTGCCCGCCTTCAGCGCACTCGCCAGCCCCGTCGCGCTCACCGTCGCCGTCGTCGTACTCGAGGATGCCCACGTTGCCGTCGTCGTCAGGTTCTGCGTCGTTCCGTCGCTATACGTTCCTGTCGCCGTAAACTGTTGCGTCCCGCCTGCCGCTACCGACGGGTTCACTGGCGTCACCGCGATCGACACCAGCGTCGCCGCCGTCACCGTCAGCGTCGTCGATCCGCTCACGCTTCCGCTTGTCGCTGAAATCGTCGACGTTCCCGCTTTCAGCGCACTCGCCAAGCCCGTCGCGCTCACCGTCGCCGTCGTCGTACTCGAGGATGCCCACGTTGCCGTCGTCGTCAGGTTCTGCGTCGTTCCGTCGCTATACGTTCCTGTCGCTGTGAACTGCTGCGTCCCGCCTGCCGCTACCGACGGGTTCACCGGCGTCACCGCGATCGACACCAGCGTCGCCGCCGTCACCGTCAGCGTCGTCGATCCGCTCACGCTTCCGCTTGTCGCACTGATCGTCGTCGTGCCCGCCTTCAGCGCACTCGCCAAGCCCGTCGCGCTCACCGTCGCCGTCGTCGTGCTCGAAGACGCCCACGTCGCCGTCGTCGTCAGGTTCTGCGTCGTTCCGTCGCTATACGTTCCTGTCGCCGTAAACTGCTGCGTTCCGCCCGCTGCTACCGACGGGTTCACCGGCGTCACCGCGATCGATACCAGCGTCGCCGCCGTCACCGTCAGCGTCGTCGATCCCGTCACGCTTCCGCTCGTCGCACTGATCGTGCTTGTTCCTACCTTCAGCGCACTCGCCAGCCCCGTCGCGCTCACCGTCGCCGTCGTCGTGCTCGAGGATGCCCACGTCGCTGTCGTCGTCAGGTTCTGCGTCGTTCCGTCGCTATACGTTCCTGTCGCCGTGAACTGTTGCGTCCCGCCCGCTGCTACCGACGGGTTCACCGGCGTCACCGCGATCGATACCAGCGTCGCCGCCGTCACCGTCAGCGTCGTCGAACCGCTCACGCTTCCGCTTGTCGCACTGATCGTCGTCGTGCCCGCCTTCAGCGCACTCGCCAGCCCCGTCGCGCTCACCGTCGCCGTCGTCGTGCTCGAGGATGCCCACGTCGCTGTCGTCGTCAGGTTCTGCGTCGTTCCGTCGCTATACGTTCCTGTCGCCGTGAACTGTTGCGTCCCGCCCGCTGCTACCGACGGGTTCACCGGCGTCACCGCGATCGATACCAGCGTCGCCGCCGTCACCGTCAGCGTCGTCGATCCGCTCACGCTTCCGCTTGTCGCACTGATCGTCGTCGTGCCCGCCTTCAGCGCACTCGCCAAGCCCGTCGCGCTCACTGTCGCCGTCGTCGTACTCGAGGATGCCCACGTCGCCGTCGTCGTCAGGTTCTGCGTCGTTCCGTCGCTATACGTTCCTGTCGCCGTGAACTGTTGCGTCCCGCCCGCCGCTACCGACGGGTTCACCGGCGTCACCGCGATCGATACCAGCGTCGCCGCCGTCACCGTCAGCGTCGTCGATCCGCTCACGCTTCCGCTTGTCGCACTGATCGTCGTCGTGCCCGCCTTCAGCGCACTCGCCAAGCCCGTCGCGCTCACTGTCGCTGTCGTCGTACTCGAAGACGCCCACGTCGCCGTCGTCGTCAGGTTCTGCGTCGTTCCGTCGCTATACGTTCCTGTCGCTGTGAACTGCTGCGTCCCGCCTGCCGCTACCGACGGGTTCACCGGCGTCACCGCGATCGACACCAGCGTCGCCGCCGTCACCGTCAGCGTCGTCGATCCGCTCACGCTTCCGCTTGTCGCTGAAATCGTCGACGTTCCCGCTTTCAGCGCACTCGCCAAGCCCGTCGCGCTCACCGTCGCCGTCGTCGTGCTCGAGGATGCCCACGTCGCCGTCGTCGTCAGGTTCTGCGTCGTTCCGTCGCTATACGTTCCTGTCGCCGTGAACTGCTGCGTCCCGCCTGCCGCTACCGACGGGTTCACTGGCGTCACCGCGATCGATACCAGCGTCGCCCCCGTCACCGTCAGCGTCGTCGAACCGCTCACGCTTCCGCTCGTCGCACTGATCGTGCTTGTCCCTACCTTCAGCGCACTCGCCAGCCCCGTCGCGCTCACCGTCGCCGTCGTCGTGCTCGAGGATGCCCACGTCGCCGTCGTTGTCAGGTTCTGCGTCGTTCCGTCGCTATACGTTCCTGTCGCTGTAAACTGCTGCGTTCCGCCCGCCGCTACCGACGGGTTCACTGGCGTCACCGCGATCGATACCAGCGTCGCGGCCGTCACCGTCAGCGTCGTCGATCCCGTCACGCTTCCGCTCGTCGCTGAAATCGTCGAGGTTCCCGCTTTCAGCGCACTCGCCAAGCCCGTCGCGCTCACCGTCGCCGTCGTCGTACTCGAGGATGCCCAGGTCGCCGTCGTCGTCAGGTTCTGCGTCGTTCCGTCGCTATACGTTCCTGTCGCCGTGAACTGCTGCGTCCCGCCCGCCGCTACCGACGGGTTCACCGGCGTCACCGCGATCGATACCAGCGTCGCTGCCGTCACCGTCAGCGTCGTCGATCCCGTCACGCTTCCACTTGTCGCACTGATCGTGCTTGTCCCTGCCTTCAGCGCACTCGCCAAGCCCGTCGCGCTCACCGTCGCCGTCGTCGTACTCGAGGATGCCCAGGTCGCCGTCGTCGTCAGGTTCTGCGTCGTTCCGTCGCTATACGTTCCTGTCGCCGTGAACTGCTGCGTCCCGCCCGCCGCTACCGACGGGTTCACCGGCGTCACCGCGATCGATACCAGCGTCGCCGCCGTCACCGTCAGCGTCGTCGATCCGCTCACGCTTCCGCTTGTCGCACTGATCGTCGTCGTGCCCGCCTTCAGCGCACTCGCCAGCCCCGTCGCGCTCACCGTCGCCGTCGTCGTGCTCGAAGACGCCCACGTCGCTGTCGTCGTCAGGTTCTGCGTCGTTCCGTCGCTATACGTTCCTGTCGCCGTGAACTGCTGCGTTCCGCCCGCTGCTACCGACGGGTTCACTGGCGTCACCGCGATCGATACCAGCGTCGCCGCCGTCACCGTCAGCGTCGTCGATCCGCTCACGCTTCCGCTTGTCGCACTGATCGTCGTCGTGCCCGCCTTCAGCGCACTCGCCAGCCCCGTCGCGCTCACCGTCGCCGTCGTCGTGCTCGAGGATGCCCACGTCGCTGTCGTCGTCAGGTTCTGCGTCGTTCCGTCGCTATACGTTCCTGTCGCCGTGAACTGTTGCGTCCCGCCCGCTGCTACCGACGGGTTCACCGGCGTCACCGCGATCGATACCAGCGTCGCCGCCGTCACCGTCAGCGTCGTCGATCCCGTCACGCTTCCGCTCGTCGCACTGATCGTGCTTGTTCCTACCTTCAGCGCACTCGCCAGCCCCGTCGCGCTCACCGTCGCCGTCGTCGTGCTCGAGGATGCCCACGTCGCTGTCGTCGTCAGGTTCTGCGTTGTTCCGTCGCTATACGTTCCTGTCGCCGTGAACTGTTGCGTCCCGCCCGCTGCTACCGACGGGTTCACCGGCGTCACCGCGATCGATACCAGCGTCGCCGCCGTCACCGTCAGCGTCGTCGATCCGCTCACGCTTCCGCTTGTCGCACTGATCGTCGTCGTGCCCGCCTTCAGCGCACTCGCCAGCCCCGTCGCGCTCACCGTCGCCGTCGTCGTACTCGAGGATGCCCACGTTGCCGTCGTCGTCAGGTTCTGCGTCGTTCCGTCGCTATACGTTCCTGTCGCCGTAAACTGCTGCGTCCCGCCTGCCGCTACCGACGGGTTCACTGGCGTCACCGCGATCGACACCAGCGTCGCCGCCGTCACCGTCAGCGTCGTCGATCCGCTCACGCTTCCGCTTGTCGCACTGATCGTCGTCGTGCCCGCCTTCAGCGCACTCGCCAGCCCCGTCGCGCTCACCGTCGCCGTCGTCGTGCTCGAGGATGCCCACGTCGCCGTCGTCGTCAGGTTCTGCGTCGTTCCGTCGCTATACGTTCCTGTCGCTGTGAACTGCTGCGTCCCGCCTGCCGCTACCGACGGGTTCACCGGCGTCACCGCGATCGACACCAGCGTCGCCGCCGTCACCGTCAGCGTCGTCGATCCGCTCACGCTTCCGCTTGTCGCACTGATCGTCGTCGTGCCCGCCTTCAGCGCACTCGCCAAGCCCGTCGCGCTCACCGTCGCCGTCGTCGTGCTCGAGGATGCCCACGTCGCTGTCGTCGTCAGGTTCTGCGTCGTTCCGTCGCTATACGTTCCTGTCGCCGTAAACTGCTGCGTTCCGCCCGCTGCTACCGACGGGTTCACCGGCGTCACCGCGATCGATACCAGCGTCGCCGCCGTCACCGTCAGCGTCGTCGATCCCGTCACGCTTCCGCTCGTCGCACTGATCGTGCTTGTTCCTACCTTCAGCGCACTCGCCAGCCCCGTCGCGCTCACCGTCGCCGTCGTCGTGCTCGAGGATGCCCACGTCGCTGTCGTCGTCAGGTTCTGCGTCGTTCCGTCGCTATACGTTCCTGTCGCCGTGAACTGTTGCGTCCCGCCCGCTGCTACCGACGGGTTCACCGGCGTCACCGCGATCGATACCAGCGTCGCCGCCGTCACCGTCAGCGTCGTCGAACCGCTCACGCTTCCGCTTGTCGCACTGATCGTCGTCGTGCCCGCCTTCAGCGCACTCGCCAGCCCCGTCGCGCTCACCGTCGCCGTCGTCGTGCTCGAGGATGCCCACGTCGCTGTCGTCGTCAGGTTCTGCGTCGTTCCGTCGCTATACGTTCCTGTCGCCGTAAACTGCTGCGTCCCGCCTGCCGCTACCGACGGGTTCACTGGCGTCACCGCGATCGATACCAGCGTCGCTGCGCCGCCTGAGACAGCGAAATTGGTGCTAGCCTGTTGAGCACCAGTGGCTACGGCAATCGAACGGGCACCGGGTTGCGCGGTCGGGCTGATCACGAGGCTCGCTGTGGCTGTCGTAGGGTTGACTACTGTCACCTTGCCAAAGCTTCCCGCGGCCGCACCGCCAACTGAAATTCCTGGTCCGAAATTCGCCTGGGTTATTCCATTCACGAAAGTTGTGTACTGCCCGGTGATATTGACTGTAACGGTCTGCCCGGCATTGGCGCTCGACGGATTCAACGCCACTGTGGGAGATGGGTTAATCGTGAGGGAAGAGCTGTTGGATGAAACAAAGGTATTGCCCGTAGAAGTAGTACCCTCAAGCGAAATCTTGTATGCGGTGGGAGAAGCCACGCTTATGGAACTGGGAATAACGAAATAAATTCGTTCGACTTGCCCGAGGATGACTGTCACGTTGGTCGCGGTAGTCGTCGTGGCGGCGCCCCCACCCGAGGGGGTTAGTGTGACGGTCACGTTGGCCGGGGGAATCGTTCCGCTCGGAAATCCCGACCCAGTCACGGATTCGACCGAGATTCCCGCCTGGCCTGTGGCGGGGGCAGCGGCCGCAGCAAGCGTAACTTGGGCCTGAGCCATCGTCGGCGGGACAAAAGGGAGGCACACTAACGAGGAAAGGAGAAGGAATGCCAAACACCTGAACGCCCACTCGCTAAAGCGAGCATCAAAGGCTCGATAGGACATACCACCCCCAATCACAGCCGCTCAAGCCACACTTGGTGTTGCAGACTAGTACGTGGCCTAAACTTTATGTGAGTCTTAGTTGCTGAGGCCCGGGACCCACCCGCGAGTTCATCCCCACTCCTGGTATAGCTCACGGGTCATGCAGACAACCAATTTGGGGACATTACTGCCACTTCACTACACCGACCGCTTCAGCGAAACCACCGCGACGAGCGCCAAGCCAAAACCCAGAAGCAAAAGGCTCGACGGCTCCGGAACAACCTGTGGCGGAGCAAAGATGGTTGTGGAATCTACGCCAGCTATGAGAGAACTTCCAATTGAAGGAAGCAACACTGCTGTAAAATTGCCGCCGATGTTTAGAGTGGCCCCGCCAGAGAAAGTTATGGTTATCGGCAAGATTGTACCCGTTAGGGTCGCACTGAGCGGGGTTTGCGTATCGTATACCAGGGTATCAAAAAAGAAGGTTGAGCCTTCGCCGGCTGATCCCTCCGAGTACGTACTCGTGGTGCCATCCGCGTTCGTGACCGTCAGATTCAGATTGTTGAATATTAGGCTGGTGGTCACGGGGAAGAGAGGTGGAAGAGAGCTTCCACCGGTATAGTTATAAATATCAAAAGAGTCCAGGGCTGGGGATGAGGGGGTAGCGGCGAAAACCGGATCGAAAGAAAAGGTCCCTATCGGAACCTCATCGGCGGAAGCGCGGCCACAGAACCCAAGGAGCACCATTACTAAAGCAAGTGGCAGGAAAATACGTCTCATTTCGAGCCTCGCTAGCTACTTATAATCGCCACACGCCGATTTAGGACACCGATCACCGATGGATGGTGATGAGACCCGTGCATGTTCGTTTCCAAGTGTCTTTCACTGTTTCTTCTTTAGAATCAGAGATTTCGAAACTTTAGGATTCCGGGGCTAGCACGGCAACTTCCCTAACTTGTCAAATTACTTACCTTGTTTGCATATCCTGTCAAACGGAAACCGCTGAGCTCGGCAGCTGACGAGTAGTCCGAAGGCACCCCCATAATCCATTTTCACGGTGGACTGGCCGCGCGGACTCCACGCGTTGCCTCGAATGACATTCGATTTTCGATGCCTTTTCTCCGACCGTTTAGGGGCCAATCAAACCACATGGCCAATCGCGAGCGCAGTGGGGGCGATGCCTGAGGGCGGGTTCGGCCGGATCGGCTGGCACATGTTTCTACAAAGCCGTTCAACGTTACTTCAGGAGCTCGACATCGAACTCAAGGTGCAGCCGGCGCTCTTGCGGCGTGCAGATACTCGAGCGATTATGAATAACTTCACGGAGGCTGTTCGCAGTACGTGGCGAGAGGAGAACAGCAAGGTCGTTCGCTTGGCTGGCCACGCGCACGTTGCCTGACGTTAATGGCCCCTTGTGGCCCCTTGAAAAGTCACAAGCTGTTAACAATGAAGTGAGCGGCCCGACACATAGGTGACAGTTTGTACCGGACACATGGGTGACACTTTTTCCCTTTAGGGGAGGGCGTGATGCCTTGGAAGGAGTGTTCGGTGATGGATGAACGTGTTCGCTTTGTGGCGCGTTTGCTGGATGGGGAGAAGATGGCGGCGCTGTGTCGCGAGTTTGCCATCTCGCGCAAGACCGGTTACAAGATCTTCGACCGCTACAAGGAATCTGGTCTGGAAGCTCTGACCGACCGTTCGCGGCGGCCCTGGCGCTACGGCAACCAACTGCCCCAGCAGGTGGAGGCGGCGATCCTGAATCTCAAACGGGAGAAGCCCTACTGGGGCGCGCGCAAGATCCGCGAACGATTGCTGCGGCGCTTTTCCTGTGAGGTGAAGGTTCCGGCTCGCAGCACCATCCATGCCGTGCTCGATCGTCACGGTCTCGTGCAACGCCGCGGGCGCCGGCGCCACCATGCCCAGGGCACCCCCTTGTCGCTCGGACAAAAACCCAACGAGCTGTGGTGCACCGATTACAAAGGCGAGTTTCTGTTGGGCAACAAGAAATACTGCTACCCGCTGACCGTCACCGATCACGCTTCGCGCTATCTCCTCCTCTGTGAAGCCTTGGAATCTACCTGTGAGGCGCTTGCTTTTACGGCTTTTGAGCGCTTATTTGCAGAACGCGGCTTGCCAACCAGCATGCGCTCGGACAACGGCGTGCCCTTCGCCTCGCCCAACTCCTTGTTTAACCTCTCCAAACTTTCCGTATGGTGGTTGCGCCTGGGCATCACCATCGAACGCATCCAGCCTGGTCATCCGCAGCAGAATGGCCGACACGAACGCATGCATCTCACGCTCAAAACACAAACCACTCACCCCGCGGGTATCAACAGCCTGCAGCAGCAGGGCAAATTCGACGATTTTCTCGAAGAGTTCAACCACGAGCGGCCTCATGAAGCACTCGCGATGAAGTGTCCCGCGGAAGTCTACACGCCCGCCACCCGTCACTATCGCGGCCTGCCAGAACTTGCTTACCCGTTTCACGACCACACCATTCACGTCACCAACTGCGGGCGCATCTGTCTGCACCGCAAAAAAATTAATCTCAGCACGGTCTTCGCGGGTCAGGCCGTCGGAATCAAAGAGGTCGAAGAAGGTATTTGGCTGGTCAGCTTTATGGAGTACGATCTGGGCTACATCGACTTGGAGGAAAAAACTCTGCAGCCTCTCGACAACCCTTTTGGCCCAAAAGTGTTACCTATGTAGCCGGTACGTTCTGTTACCCATGTGTCCGGGTCGGACCAAGGAGATGTTGGTAGGGGCGGTGGGGATCGAAATTCGCCCGTCCAGTATTCTCACGGACTTGAAAAAAACTCTGCGGAATAGAACGAAACAACTTAGCACTCCAGGGAACGCCTAATGCTGCCCTAAAGCTGCCTCGTTTTTCATCCCGCCTTTCGCATCGGCACCAACATCTCTACAACCTTTCCGTGTGCTTCCCGCAGAGCTTGTGGGACTGCCTGCGTGTAAATGTTCATGGTTGTCCGAATGTCGGCATGGCGCAGCAGTTCTTGCTGGACCTTGATGTCAACACCGAAAGCCCGAAGAAGAGTCGAGTATGTGTGACGAAATGTATGCCAGCCGATGCGTCCAATCCCGACGGCTTTCCCCGCAGGAACAAGATAATGCTCCTGCAGGCGTCCAGGCCAGAACGGTTTTCCAGTCTCCGGATTCGCAAAAACCCAATCGCTGTCCTTTGCGTCCGGAGTTGTCCTTGTCTTGTGTTCCTGTAACAGCTTGGCAAGGACCTCATCAACGGGCATCCACTTCTTTGAATACTGCGTCTTCACATCGTCTTCGACTCCAGCGACCCATGAACGCTGGATTTTCACCCGCAAGTCATTCCAGTCGAAATCTCCCCACTTGAGACCTAGCGTTTCACTCACTCGAAGCCCGAGGCAAGCCGTCACGATGCACATAGCCCGACAGGGATCGGGCACGTGCTCGATGAATCGGAGAAACTCCTCGATGGTGAGAGTTCGAGGTTCGCGCAAACGTTTTGACGAACCCCTGATGTGAACGAGATTCATGGGGTTAATTTGGAATGGAATCAGCTCCCACCGCATCGCCCAGTTGAACAAAATGTGCATCATTCCACGAACATGCCCTTTGCTCTTCGGGGCAAGGCTAAGGCTCTCAATCCACATCTCGACCGGGAGAGGCTTCATCTTTGCGAGAGGAACTTCCTTCCAACGCGGCCTGATGTAATTCTTGATCCAGGATTTGTACCGACTCTGGGTCGAACGCCGCGCGGGAATTGCCTCTCGGATGTAACGGTCCATAACCGCTCCGAACATCACCTCTTCGGCTAGCTGTGGCTCATTGATCGAAAGGCGCATTCCTTCTGTCGCCTTCCATGCCTCGGCTTTCGAGGGATACTTCAGCACCGTTCCCACAATTACCGAGTTTTCCTTTCGCCCGCCGCTTGATGCCTTGGACCGATAGGTCCATACCCAAACGTCGGGGCCTCGCTTGCGGTGTTTCCTACGTAGCCAACCAAACTGATACCGTGCTCGCTTGAACATTCGGAATTCCTCCTAGTTCGTGCGGCACGGATGGCAAGACGAATTTAACTGAGATCGTAGCCACGAGTCCAGTTCCGATGCGCGAAAAAACCAGTGCCCTCCGATCCGATAACCGGGCAGGCTTCCTTGGCGCGCGTAGCGTTGGAGGGTTTTGACGTGAATGTTGCCCAGCAGCTTGGCAGCTTCTTCGCTGTCCAACAGAGGTTCAAATTCAATCGCCGCCTCAGCCATAAAGCCTCCTAACAAGACACTTCAATTGCCGATCACAATTCCCCGTCTGCAAGTTGCCGAAAATAGGATTTGCTCGGGTCGTTGTAATAGGGCTTGAGGTAACAGAACATCGGCGGCATCGGATTGATGCCGTCGTACGCGATGGTGATGGACTGTGCGTTTCGCAACTCAGTGAACGTCTTGGTATCGAAGCGGAAATCACTCTGCTGGACATAGCTCTTCGAGGTCGTGATGTTGGCCTTGTTCGAGAGGGCTTTTCCGGTCACGAAATTGACTCGTGTATCGTGCCCGGTCTCCGAAAAGTTGTAGGCGACCTTGAGTTGGTCTTCCCGCCCGCAAAGTTCGCTTGCCGTCTTCGCCGAAAAGTCGTCCGACAGGGCGAGGAAAATCTTCGTCCGAAACGTCTGCAAGAGCGTGCGCCAAGTCTCACCCGGTAAAGCAGACTTGAGCGAGCTGATGCTCTGCGTAGCAACAATCGCAATGCACTTCGGCTGGCGCGACAGGCTGAAGAACTTTTCATCCCCGGTCGGCTCGTTCTCCCCTACGGTCGCGAAATGTTGGTACTCGTCACACAGAAAGAGCACTTGCCGGAAATACTGCTCGGGATGGGTCTCGATCCTTGGCACACGATTCACAACGGCACGCTCGAAGTCGAGTTTCATCATCACGCCGATGGCCTTCGCCAAACCGGGGTTCATGCTGACCGAAAAATTGAGCGCGCAGACCTTGCCGTTTTCGATAAGCCAGGAGAACGAAGGGAGGGGTCTGCCGTATTTGAAATCGGCGTTCGCTTGAGGGTCGAAACACTCTTTAGGAGGACAGAAAACCCGCTTCACTTTCGGGTTGTCGTCGAAGAGCGAAAGGAATACCGAAATTCCCTCCACAATCGAGGTCCTCAGCTTGGGCTCGATCCTTTGCCAGTCATTGTGAAACCAGCGCTTCACCGCTTCCAGTTTGGCCCTCTTATCCGGGTCGGCTTTTTCGGGCGCTGCAACGGTCTCCTTCCGATATTCGATCCCGTACTTCTTGAGCTGACGCTCGATCTCGGGCGTCGCCTCGGCTCGATACAGTGCCTTCTCTTTGTTCTCATCCGGGGCGAAATCGAAGTCGAGAAGAGACTCGACATGCTCTTGGTAAACCGTTTTCGGAATAAGAATGAAATGCCGGTCGAGAAGCATCTCTTCCGCCTGCTTGATTCTCTGCTCAAGAATCTCAGGCGAGATGGCGCAGTAATAGACATCGAACAAGGTCACGTAATCGAAGGCCACTTTGTGAAGCAGGATGATGAACTTCACGAGGTTCGTGTAGGCTTGCTGCCAGAAGGGTTCCTTCCCCTTGCCGAACAGGTTGTTCATAAGCGATGCAATGCTGTAGGCCAGCGCGTAGGCGTCGAGGTCGTTGTGCAACGGGTTGTAGCGATACTCCGAATCAAGGCTGACTTCGACATAATCCTCTTCTCGCTTGTGTCTCTGGAGAATTCCTCGCACCTTATGGCAGAAGTCGCCTTTCACTTCGAGTATCAACCCTCCGATCCGCTTGGCCCGGTCGTGTGCCTGATACGCGAGGATCTGGTCCGCAAACGGATACATGCAGCAGCTAGTTTTGCCGGTCCCAACAGCACCGAGAATGGCGATGCCCGTATAGAGGCCCCTCTCAGGAATCACAAGCCATTTGGGATTTGGAGAAGGGGTCGGTTTACGCTGGTTGTGAACCTCTCCAGCGACAAGGAAAAGCTGATCGCGCTTGCGCGGTTCGGGGTAACGCGGCAGGCGTCCTGGCTTATCGGGCCGCCGCAGTTTCAGTGTGAAGATATAGATGCCCGAAAGAGCCACGGAATAGGCCAGCCAAGGGGTTGCATATAGCATCGTGAGGGTCAGGTATTTGAAACTGAGATACGCTTCCGGTGCCCGCAGTGCAACCACCTGCAGAAAGATGTTCGACTCAGGGAACGGGAAGAGGTAGAACAGCATGAGCCCAGTCGCTAGCGCCAGCACTCCGGCAATCGAATGACGATATTCGAGAATGGCGGTCATTGAGCACCCGCCTTTCGAGCCGCCAGAGACGGCGTTTCAACCGTGGTCCGCTGACTCTTCCAGCGTTTGCAGTCTCGGTCCTTCGAGAGCACCTTTCTGAGCACCGAATTCACGACGTGATCCGGCCTGCTCTCGATGAACTTCGCATAGTCATCGAGCAACTCATTGACGGGCTGTTCGAGGCGAATTTCGCGCTTCACGATGATTGGTTCCCTCTGAACGATTGGCATTGGTTCTTCCTCCTCTCTTGTTTCCTTACAGCGACGGGGCAAAGACATGCGGTGCGACCAATAGCGCCGATGGGCGGGAGCGACCCCACGGGTCACTTTGCAGACCGAAGGGCTGAAAAGTGGGGTCGCTCCCGCCCAAGTCCGTGTCTTTGCCCCGTCGCATTTCTTGCTCCCTCTTGCGGTATCTCCCTGGCCTTCCTCGACTTCGCTTGCATCTGGCATGGGGCTCGAACAGAACGCTCCCCTGAACAGCACTTTTCGGAACCGTTCAGCCAGCTTCATCGTCTTTCGCTTGAAATTCCTGCTGCTTTGGCACCAAATACGTGTCGAAGTAAACCTGTCGCTCTTGAGTCCTCGCAGGAAACTCCGCTCGGATTTCGGCTTCCGTAATTCGCGCTGCCTTCCAGTTCCTTAGCAGCGTCTGGAATCGCTCCCCCTTGAATCTCTGCTTGGCCTGATTCAGAAATAGCAGTTCGCTTTTCGCGAGCGACCTGAATTCAGGCGTCTCCCAAATGCTCTGTGTCTTGAAATACCGAATCAGGTCTGCGGCAATGTCGGATTCGAGGGGAACCTTCACAAGAGATTTGAACAATTCCGTGGCCTTCCCGAAGTGCATCGAAGCGTTCGAAATGTAGAGGAGCCGGAAGGTTGAAAGCTCGCGGAACAGTGGCTGGTACTGGACCAAATGCGTAACAAATCCAGTCAGGTTTTCGAGGCCCGGATCGACGTAGGAAAAGGTGACCACAGGGGGAGTGCCAGAGGCGGGAGAACTGAGAAACAACGGGAACCTGTCCACGAAGTACCGGAGCGTTGGCTGGCTCTTCGGCCCGCCAAGGTAAAGCTTCACCGGAAGGCACTGCTTCTGGATGCGGAGTTCCTCGGTGAAATAGGCGACCTTTTCGGGTTCGGTTTCGAGGTACTGATACCCGTGGTTGGCAAAAATGAAATCGAGGCTCAGAAGCCTGGTCTTGATGGCCTCCAGCCGATGCCTGCGGCGATTCCGGAGATTCTCGCGGCCAATCTGCGCGTACAGCTTTCGGGAATAGAGATGGTAGATGCATCCGTTCCGCCGATATTCCCGCATCGTGGCATGGCCCTGGGTAATGAGCTTTTGCGTCAGCGAGTGCGTGCGATAGCCGCGCTTGGCTCCCACGAAATTGAGGAATTGACGCGCTAGGAAGTAACCGGAATGAGTCGCCACAAGGTATAGGAACCGAGCCTCGTCCTCGGTGTATCCGAAAGCCTTGAGCGCGTCGATCCGATGCTGAGGAATCGTCATAGCGAAAGAATCTCCGCAGTCAGTTCCCGGTCATTCAAGATTCGGTGCACGCGAGATGCATCGTCTCCGTGGCTGTACATCGTGAATCCCGCGCGGGCTTTGTCGGCGAGCTGCCGGGGCCGGTAGTCCCCGGTCGTCAATTCCAGATTCACGCGCGCAAATCCCTGTTCCGGCATCTCGTATTCGATCTGCAAATCGGGCACCGGAATGCGGCCATGAACGGCGCGCAATCCATGCCGCTCCGCCACCTCTTGTTTCCTGGCAGGATCGTCCGTCTCGCGGCCCAGCCGCATGAGGTCGCGGTTCACTTTCCTCTTCAATTCGTAGTCGAGAACAACGCGGCGCACTTTGCCGCCGCGCGCCTCAATCCGAGAGGATTCCTTTTGATAGAGGCGATAGAGTTCGCTATCGTGCTTGGCTTCTCTCGGTTTTACGAAACCAGAGTAGATTTCCTGCCCCCTCGCAACTCGACCCGACTTCAGCAAGAGACTCCGGCCCGGCTTCGTCAGCGTGTACATTCTGGTTGTCTTGCTGAGAGAGACTTCGACTCGTTTCTCCTCGACCAATCCCTGCCGATTCAAGTTTGTTGTTTCCTGTTCCATGCGCCCTTTGTCGCCGTCGTATCCGAAACGCGCAAGATCGTCGGCTGCGACGACGCGGAACTTGCCCAGATCGGTGAGTGTTTGCGCCTCGGACTCACGCAAGTCATAGGCTCGATAGCGGTCGTAAAGAACAGTGCGAGTCTCTTTCGGCGGAACCTCCCTAGGACGACTCTCTTGGACTTCCGGCAACCGCGACAGAGTCCTACTTTCCTCCCGCTGCTTTGAGTCGTGAGCGGGCTCGCTTCGACGCGATTCTTGGGGCTTCTCGCGGGCCACTCTTTCAGCTTCGCGAAAGCTGTCCAAATCGGGGCTGAAATCGCGCGCCATTTCAGAAGCGATCCTCGTCCTCATCGGGACGCGGCACATGGACGTAGCCGCGATTCGCCTGCGTGTCCACGTGCCACAATTTGCGTCCTGTGTCCTTGAGGAAAAACTTGCGCTCGATCAGATAGACCGCAGCGAATACGTTCAGGAACAAGAATCCGAACCATGCCAAAATGATGTTGCCGTAGAAGTGAAAGAGAACGTTTCGATAGTGAGCGAGGAACTTCAGTTCTCCCATGAGCCAAAACAGATAACCAAGCAGAATGGCGACCGCCACAAGCAGTGCATTTGCGACCATATTTCCTCCTCCATTCAGGGCACGGATTTGGGAAGAACTCCCGGAGGGTCCGAGGAGCCTTGCGGGTCAGCAAGGCACACCTCGACCCAATCTCCAAACAGGAGGTTTATCCCTTCGCGGGAGGCTGGTTGTCGGTCAGCCCAACGCGACGCCTGGCGGCTCACCGAAGTGGGACGGCTCCGCTGGGCGTATGGGGAAATTACCGGCTAGAATTCCCCTCATATCTACAGAGGGGATTTTTTGAAGAAGTGTCTCCGGGTTCTTCTTGATTGGTCGGCTCTGGGCGGAAAACCCTCAAAGCGTGGAACTTCTAAGCGAACATACTGTCCACTTCGGCAAGTATGTCTTCCTTTTCATGGTAGGTGATGTGTAGTCTTACGGCCCAAATGTCCTTTAACCGAAGCGCCCGAAAAAGCAGAAATGCGGTGACCGTTTCCCACAAAGATATGAAGCGCGATTTCTTCTGTTGGTCGCGCTCAGCGAACCTTATTCCTTCGATGTACTGCCGTGGGTCGGTTTTTAGCGCGTCGCGGATCGCGCGCAAGGCCTTGCTGTAGTGCAGCCGGGCCGCATGATTCGACATGACAACATCATAGGAAATCTCATCCCACGAACGGCCCTCGATTCGCCCCCAAATGATCGCCCGCGTCTTCCTATCGCACATGCTCAGGACCGGCTTCAAGACCAGCTTTATCTCAACTCTAGCCTCGATGCTCATTGTTTCGCCGAGGCGTAGATCGTCCTCAAGGGCTTTTTGCAGTCGCACCTCGCTTCGCTCCTCCTCGCCGATTCTCCGCAAGAACGCGCGATAGAGGTAAGCGCGCATATCTCGGATGGGGGGAATTCGTGCGGTCTCCTTCGCGCGAACCACTTCCGAGACCGTTGCGGCGGCCTCCTCCAAAAGGTTCATGGCAACGCACGGGTCGCCGATGAAGTTCTCGGCATAGGCCAGTGCTTGCGGAGCAATCTCCTGAGCGACGGTAAAGACGCATGGTTCGATGGGCCTGCCGAGGCGGTCAACGGCATTTAAGAGAAGCTGCTGAGTTCGAGGCACGGTAGCCATGTGTCCCCCATTCTGGGTCTCGGTTAAGCCGCCTGGCTAGGTATGTTGCGGGACAAGTCCATCCTCAACTAAGGCAGCACCCAATATCTATAGAACACAAACGGGAAGAAAAGGTTTCCTGTGGGAACAGAGAGAAAGGCCAGATCCACCAAGCCGTGCCAGTGAGGTGCCCTTCCCCAGATTGCCGCAGCAAGGTGGGAGACGCTCAGCCGAAGTTATTACCCTCTTTATTGCCCTTTCTAGATAGGGTATTACCCTTTCTCTATCAGTGCCCAGTGTGAGCCAAATGAGATCGCTTGCTTTCATCTGGACAAAATATACATTTACTTGTATACTTCCAATCAGCTTACGGCTATAGTTGCTCATGTGAGCGACGAGACCGAAAAGACTAAACTCGCGACCGTTGTTTGGGAGGGTGACTCAAGAGAAGCTCTTAAAGCCTTCCCGGAAGAGGTTACGCAAAACCTGGGATTTGAGTTATGGCAGCTTCAACAAGGCGAGAGACCCAGAGATTATAGGCCGTTGCCTTCTGTAGGTCCGGGCGTCTTTGAACTGCGGGACCAAGATGAAAGATCATGGTATCGCGTCGTTTACTTGTCGAGGATAGAAGACGTGATCTATGTTCTCCATTGCTTCGAGAAGAAAAGCCGCGAGATGCCGAGAAGAGATTTTGAGAAAACAAAGCAGCGGCTCAAAGCCGTGAAGGCGCGTTTGGCAGAGGAGAAGAAACGTGAAAAGCGCAGCTAACAAACCTACGCATGTAACGCGAGGGAACGTGCTCGATGACCTCGGCTTTTCACCGGAGCATGCAACGGCGCTGAAGTTCAAAGCCGAGCTGTACCAGGCAATCCTGAAGTTCTCGGAGAAGTATTCACAGAAGGAATTGCAAGTGATCCTCGGAGAACCACAGCCGCGTGTGAGCGAATTGCTCAACGGGAAGATTGCGAACAAAAGCGTCGACAAACTGCTTTACTATGCAGGGCGCTTGGGCATCGAGGCAACGGCCAAATTCGCGCAGACACACAAAGAGGTCGTTGAGAAAGAGCTTGCGATGGCCGACACGACTGTCTAGCCTCCACCTTCGGGAGGCAGAGGCTTGTCAGGCGTGATAGCAGTTATGATTTCTGCGGCGGTGCGCTGCACGAGTTCGAGGCTCTCAAACAGCACAGCGGCCTCGCCATTCCACAAAGAGATGTAATCCGCGCTCGCCGTCCCCGTTTCCAGCCCGATGGCCTGGCAGACCACAAACGCGACGGCCTCGGCTTCCGTCTCACGGACGCGCTTCGTTGTGCTCGCTCGTCGCTCGGTACGATGTAGCTTTTCGTGAGCGATTTCATGCACCAGCGTTGCCATGGTTTCAGCCGCCGTCTGTCCGGGTAGCAGCTTGATTTTCCCGCCTTCTGAGACGCCCTTCGCGGGTGCGATATCCTCCGAATATTCCAGCGCAATGCCTTGCTCCCGAACAAATTGTTCGAGCCGCTCCCGATGAGCACCCGGATCGCCGTTGATGCTGCCGATCTGGGGCAATGGATTTCCTGCGGTCATGCTCTCGTCGAAAACATAAACAGCTCGGAAGCCCGTCAGCGCACGGAAGTCGTTGGAATCCCGTTTGGCATTTTCCGCATCCTTGCTTTCGTCCGTGCGGCGACGAAAGATAGGGGCAAGGATCATGATTCCTTTTTCGCCCTTCTTCACGTAACGCCCCAAGGATTTCCAGATCTGATACCCAGCCACGTGTGTTGCATGGGGACAGGCTCGCGCGATAAGCATCACGTTGAAAAAACTGTAGCGGTGGAATCTGCCCATTGCTGCGAGATAATTCGTCAGAGCCTCACTGCGACCGGAATTGAGTGCCGAGACTAGCTCCTCGATTGCCTTGCTTGTGATTTGTTTGATTTGTTCTGATTTCATTTTCTTGTCCTTTCGGGGAGTTGAGATTCGGTCCCTTCAACCAGGCACAGGGACCGAATCGAGACGCACTCACAGGAAGGACAAAGCGGAAGTGGCTCACTGTTTGCTGCTGGAGCGGATTGCAGCGGACGTGACAGATCGCCGTTTATCTGGCGCGGCCGTTGCTAGCGGAAGCAAGCTTGGGAGGCCAATTTTGGATCGCTTCAGAATTGCCGAGGATACGGGAGTTGGAATTCGCAAGCGCGGGGGTGAGCTTTCATGAGGAACATTCCGCAGATGCGTGGAAGCGGCTGTAGAATCGGTGCTTCCGTAAAGTCTAGTAATGCGGAGTCCCATCATGATGTTGGACCCTGAGAGCGAGCAGATACGCGAAGTTTACGCCGTCTTCGGAATGGCAATGTATCAAGCCCAGAATTTGGAAAAGGGACTGGCGATACTGTTTGCGGTTTTCGACAACTCAAAGCTAATGACAGCATGGGATTATGACGCTCGTTTTGCGGAGAGTTTTGAGTCCACCTTCGGCACCCTCGTTACAAAGTTTGCGGAGTTATCAAGTCCTGGTCACGACCAATTGCTCAAGCAGCTTGAGGAGGCAGTGAATGACAGGAATGTTCTTGCGCATCACTACTTCTGGGACAGAGCAGCGCAGTTTTGCTCTAGCGAAGGGCGCGCCGAGATGATCAGAGAATTAGTGAGAATGGGGAACCGCTTCGAGTCTCTCGACCATGAATTAGGTGAACTGGCGCGCGGAATCGCACAACGGAGGGGTTTGACCAAAGAGGTTTTGCAGGCTCAGACGGCTGCTGAGACGGAAGCACTGCTGTCGGGTGCTGCGAAGCCATACAGACCTGAGAGAGTGCCGAATCCAATCGAAATCGTCACCGCTTACGAGTGGCGAGCAGACAGTACCGTTAAGAGCAAGCTGATTCTGGGCTCAAAGGACGGGAAATATCTCGTACTTGGAGACAGGGGATTGTGTTATGGGCCTCAGAATATCCCAGCCGAGGAGCTAGTTGTAAAAGCAGACTTTGAGAGGGCTTTGCCTGCGACAGTAAACCCCAGACCGAAGAAGTCTGCGCCCTGGGATTACGCGATTCCGTTGGCGAATGGATACACTTTGCGTGCCCGTCCAGACGAGGTGAACGGAAAGCCAGTGTGTCGTTTCGGACTGCACAGACTTAAGCGTTAATCCGGGAGTGACTGGCTACTGGGAGACAATTCCAACTTTCGGTTTTGCCCTTCCAAACCGGCCCACGACCGGAAGCCGTCCAAGATTCATCGGAATCTGTCATTGGTGTAGACTCAGCGCGTTTCGCGAGTCGCATCAAAAGTTAGATCAACGAGTGAAAGCTACGTTCGATCGGTATATCGGGATTGACTATTCGGGGGCGGAAACGTGCGACTCCAGCCTCAAGGGCCTGCGTGTCTACGCGGCGGACCATCTGAGCGATCCAACCGAAGTCGCGCCGCCTCCTGGCCTCCGAAGATACTGGACACGCGAGGGGATTGCGGAATGGCTGGTTGAGAGGCTCTCGGAAGACCTGCCTACGCTGATCGGAATTGACCATGGGTTTTCCTTCCCGCTCCAATACTTCGAGAAATACGGACTGCCTCACGACTGGACCTTGTTCTTGAACGATTTTCAAGAGCATTGGCCAACAGATGAAGACAGCACCTATGTCGATTTCGTGCGGGATGGCGCTTGCGGGGATGCTGCGGGCCGCCATGGTGATTCTCACTGGCGACGACTTACGGAAGTACGAGCGGGGGCGAAGTCCGTATTTCATTTTGATGTGCCCGGATCAGTCGCCAAATCGACCCATGCCGGAATTCCATGGTTACGCTATCTCCGCTCTCGCACCGGAGATAGAGTGCACTTCTGGCCTTTCGACGGGTGGGTAGTGCCATTGGGCAAGTCGGTGGTAGCGGAGGTATATCCAGCCCTCTGGAGTCACAGCTTTTCCCGCGATGGCCGGAATTCCGATCAGCATGACGCTTATGCCGCTGCGGAATGGCTGCGCCGAAGTGATCTTGACGGCAGCCTGGATCGATTTTTCAATCCACTTCTGAACGAGCATGAAAGAAGAGTGGCTGAGGTAGAGGGCTGGATTCTGGGAATAGCGTGAGTCTCGGACTATCGCCTGATAATTTCGGAATGCCTGGAAGGTGGATGCGGATCGGGAATAATCACGTAGTCGAGGAACTTCGATGACTCTTCGCCCGAAGCGGAAGCGAGAAGCCGCTTGGCGCGTTTCTGACTTGTGGAGCGCAGACTGATGGGCTTTCCGTTCTGCGTCATGACTCCGCAACGGGTGTTCACGTAGGTGTACAGGGGAATAAACTGACTCCGGCCAGCAAAAAACTGAACGTTGGATAATTCAGCCAATACGTATGTGTTGTGACGACGCCCTTCCGAAGTGTCCATTGCTGTGAGCTGCTCTCGGGTTAGCAAGGTGATCCAACTAGATCGGGTTCCGTTTTTTCGTGCGAGAGTTGCCGGAACATATCCTTTCTGGGTCTTTCTTCCTGCATACACGGCTTCCGCTCCTCGGAGGCGACCGTAGAGCACCGGCACATCCGTCAGGTTCTTGTTCAGCAGTTGGTCAGGGCAGGCGTTTGAGCCGTAAGCGATGATGGCATAACGCTCGTCAAGAGAAGGCAACCCATGTTTCTTGAGAAGACTTCGCAAGGCACGGAACTTTACACGGTAGATGCCTTTTGAAGTGAGAAAGAACGAGAATCGCGGTCTACGTCCGGGGTAGGTGGCGGGAGTAAATGGGTACCTGTTGATTGGTATTTTGCGCGAAGGTTTTTGTGGTTTGAAAGCCATAAAGTTCGCTGCGTCACGCGCGGGGATTTCTCTACTTCGCTAACTTCTTGATAAGAAGCTCCGCGATTTTTTCGATTCCCAGGTCTTTCAGAGATACATAGCCGATGGTAGTCGGGAGGCCCGGCAGGTCCACCGCGTTCGCTTTGACTGGAAGAATATACTCTTGGCCTTTTTCCTTCAGCATCCGCTCCTGAGCACTTCTGCGCTCATGGAGCGTCCAGGCCCGATTGTTGTATTCCTCTGAGACGAAAATTACGCAGAAGCGGGCACGTTTGCTGTAGATCTCATAAAACGTTTGGACGAGATCCTTGCCCCATAAGTCTTCGGGATAGAAACCGTCGTAGAAGACCGAAAATCCTGCGGCGACCAGATGCTTGGCAAGGTCTTCCGCAAATGGCCGTTCAGGTCCAGCGAAAGAGATGGCCACATCGAAACTGTCTGGGAATTTCGCGCTCTTGGGCTCCTTGGCGGGTTTGGTTGTATGTCTCGCAAACTCCTCCTGAAGTCGCGCACCTGCCTCAGGTATGGGCAGGAACTTCATGCCGAAGCGCTCCAGTAGCGAATGGGCATGCAGCAGTTTCTCGACGCCCGACGAAAACTTATGCGAATGATTGTCGAACCAGCGGTGGGCAACCTCGGCATTGCTGTCAAAGAACGAATCTCCGCACTTCTCAAATCGAACGGCGGACCAGGAACACGGCTCAAACTCAAATTCGGGGCATTGAGCGAACGCATTTAGGCCGAGGAAACGGAAGACACTCTCTAATTCGACGGAAAGTGGCGGATTCTTAGGTCGGTAGTGCGTGATCCAGCCTTTCACGCCGTTTCCCGTGACAACCCAAACGAAGCGGTATTGAAAGACGTGATCCTCCGACTTTTTCATCTCCTTCGACTCTGCTACCGTGTGGCCGTCGCCAAAGTCGTAAAACTCTCGTTTCGCTCGACCGCGTGATTGCTTGCCGTAGAAGAAGCCCCAACCTTCGAGCTGATCTAGGAAGATTCCGCAGTCCTCAAGCTCCCTTGGTGCTTGCTGGAAAGCGGCGAATCCTCCATCAAAATTCGCCACGAACTGATCCATCGCAAATCCGTCGTTTACCCACCTGGTGTAGCATTCAAGTCTGCCGGTAAACGGGCACGCTGCACGTTCGAATCCTAGCGAAGCGAGAAAGTCCGTAGTCTGAACTCCGCTCGTGCTGAATTGGTTTGGAGCCGCGTGTAGGCTGAAACCGAAATCCGCTTTTCCCCACTGACTACGAACTAGGAAAAAATCGACCCCAGCGGTTGTAGCCCGGCCTTTGGCTATCTGTTCGTGTTTGAGTGCTTGGTGTGGGTCACGCATGTCTCTAGAGTTCACCACGAAAGGCTTTGGAGAGAACGGAAGGCAGCAGTGCGCCGAGTTCGGCAGCGGATTCAGTCTGAAGGCGCTTGATTGTGTGAACCTTACCTTGGAGTCTGTCGAGATGGGACACTATGCCTTGTTGTTCGTCGAGAGGGGGCAGTGGAATACGGACCCGGCTCAGAAGGGTCGTGTTGAAGCCTGGCCTGGTCGCACCACGTATAGCACCGAATACTTGCTCGAGCACGGAACGAGCTCCGCGCAGTGCCGCAAAGGCAAAGTGGGGGAGGCATCTCGTTTCGTCAAATCGAACACGGAACAGATGGCCGGTCATGAGCCAGCCATCGCATTGTTTCGGCACGACGCAAACTTTGCCCAGAGTCGCGCCGGAGCGAGCGAACAATAGATCGTTCGATTTTAGCAAGTAGCGATTCAGTTGCTCCGCCTTAGCGGGTAGCACATGGTCGAGTCGGTCGAACCTCAATCCCTCGGGCCAAACATTGCCGACGTTAAGCACGGGAATTCCCTCATCTACGAAGTCCGAGGAGTGGAGTTGAGCACCAAACGGGCCGGTTTGAACAGGGTTTGTCCCGCTCCGTCCCATGGTGCCGATTGGCACCTCAGGGCAATGGGTTAAATCGTCGAATATTCTGCTCGTGACAGCTTGGGATACAGTATTCGCTTGCTGGAATGCATGATGACGCAGGCATCGGGCTTGTTCAAGCTTGTTAGCCAATGCCTGGATGCGGGAGACGATGCGGTCTTGCTCGTCGAGCGAAGGGAGAGGAATTTCACAGTTCAAAATGTGATGTGGACGGATCGCAGCGTAGTTGGTTGAGCCACGAGCTGCGAATTGATCCCCGAGCCCCCCAGACCTAATGAACCAATCAAGCCAACGACGAAGGCACTTCGATTCGTCGATCTCGAACAGAAAATAATGGCTGCTAACAATTGCACGATCCAACTCTGGAGGAACGATTCCGACGCCGCCCACCTTCGCGTCAATTTCAGCGACGAGTAACTCGCCCTGGCGTGCAATCTGTTGGTCCTTCGTTTTGATGAGTGCGCCTTCCACCTCATCACGAAGAACAATCCCCTTCCAATGAAGTTGAACTCGTGCGCGTATGTATTTCTTCGTGTCTTCGATTTGAATGAACTGCTTCCTGTGGGTCAAAAACAAACCGAATTTGGTAGCTAGATATGGCATGTTTCCACTATGAAAGTAGCTGCTCTCTGACTTCGGCGAGCAATGCCATTATTTCTTGCTCTTTGGCCAGTATGTCGTCCACCAATTTTTCGGCTGGCATATGTTCAAGGTCTTCTTTCGCTTGCGGATTTTTGATGTCGAGGTTGACCGAGAGCAGATTCCCATCAGCATCATATTTGACTACATCTGTGGCGCGGACCTGCCAAGCGCGCTCATTTTCTTCACGCCTCTTCCACCAGGTGAGACACGGTTCAAATTCCTCAAAACGCATCGGCTGAGTCTTTGTATAGGTCTTGCGGGACTCGGGCAACCGTTGCTCGTAATACCAGATTTCATTTGTTGGGCCTGAGCGGTCAAAAAAAAGAAGATTTGTAGGGATGGTTGTGTAAGGAGCGAAGACGCCGTTGGGGAGCCGAACAATTGTGTGCAGGTTGAATTCCTTGAGAAGCTCTTCCTTGATTCGGGCGCAGACTCCATCCCCAAATAGAGTTCCGTTGGGAACAACCATGCCACATCGACCCGGTTTTGCCGCCCCCACTGGACGCCTGAGCTTACGCATGATGAGCTGCAGAAAGAGGAGAGCGGTTTCTGCGGTCTTCTTATCTTCGGGGAAGTTCGAGAGGATGCCGCGCTCCTCCTCGCCGCCGAAAGGCGGATTCGTCATGATAAGGTCCACGCGATCCTTGTCTCCGATTTCGCGCAATGGAAACCGGAGAGCGTTTTCTGGATCAATGTCAGGCGATTCGAGGCCATGCAGCAAGAGATTCATTTGGCACAGCAAGTAAGGGAGCGGTTTAGGTTCAATTCCAAACAGAGTGCCCTTCTGGAGACGGTTGAAGTCCTCGGTCTTCTTGCACTGCTTCTGGAGATGTGTGAACGCCTCAACCAAGAATCCGCCAGTGCCTGCTGCCGGATCGAGAATCGTTTCGCCAAGGCGGGGATTCATTACGGTGACAATAAACTTCACGAGCGGGCGCGGCGTGTAGAATTCGCCGGAATCACCAGCTGAGTCTCGCATCTCTCGGAGCATGGACTCGTAAAGCAGTCCGAGGGTGTGTATCTCGTCTTTGGAAGTAAAGTGGATTTCATTGATTTTGTTAACGACATCGCGAAGCAGATAGCCGTTCGTCATACGGTTGAACGTGCCCTGAAAAACCTTGGCGATAACGTCACGGCGGTCGCCGTTAGCGCTGCGAAGCGAACGAAGATACGCGAATAGGCCCTCTCCGCGCTTTCCGTCTGGTCGAATGGCTTCGTCCTGATTAATGAAGGCAATCAACTCCGGGCCGGTTATCCCTTGCGGGTTCGCAGCCCAATCGCGCCAACGGTAAGGCGTTTCGATAGCGGGGCGAAACCGTTTGCCCGCGAGCTTGGCTTCCTCGGCTCGGATGCTCTCCATGTCGTCAAGGAACTTGAGGAACATAATCCAAGTGAGCATTGGCAAGCGGTCGAGGTCGCCATTGAGGCCCTTATCCTTGCGCATGATGTCTCGGCAGGATTTAACAATCGAAGCGAGTTGCTGGGCGCTGGATTGCGGGAGGTCTTTCTTAGCTGGTTTCTTTTTGGGCATAGTTTCCGGTCTAAGCTGCGTACAATCGCGCCTGCAATTCGTTAATCGCTGATCTCAGATTGTCCGCGCCGCCGAACATTTGAGAAATATCCATTACGCTGCCACGATCCGAAATGGGCGGCACTTTCAGAATTTCCGGGATGGCGAATTGCGCCGTGCCATAGTCTACATATTTGTCGAGGATATCGTCCAAGACCTGGCGCGCCTTTTCTGAATATTTATCGAAAAAGGCTTTCTGTTCTTTGCGAAGCTTTTCTGCTCGCTCCCTGCGTGTACGAATCGGGGCACTGTAGGCAACCTGACAGAGAAGGTCGAACGGATCGGCGTCAGGCTGATTTGAAGCGGTGATGAGTTCTTCCAGGGTGATGCCCCGCTCCTCCAGAGCTTGAATAATTTCAGCACGCTGTTCGGCGTCAGACCACTTCGAGCGGAGGTCCGCCGCCGACGGCCACATACCGCGCACTTTCTCTCCCGTGTAATCCGTGAAGCGGACGACGCGAAGCTGCTTGCCCTCGGCGTCCAGCTCGGACACGAAATGGGCCACGATTTCGATGGAGCCTTGGTCAACGTAATACTTGCGCGGCTCTTCTCTTTTCGTACCACCCGGTTCGAGGATTTGGGGCGGCAACGGATCGGTGATTACTTCCTCGGGCTTTTCGATGTCGGTTTTGACTTTCTCGCCTGCCGCGTTCATTTCCTCAACCGTCACCAGAGCCGGTTCCCCATCGAAATCGGGATCGGAGAAAAGACGGGTCGCACTTCCGGTGTAATCAAGAATGTTGAAAAAAAGCTTCCCGTAATCGTCTTTGACGCGGGTGCCGCGTCCGATGATTTGCTTGAATTCGGTCATGGAGTTAATGGTGCGGGCGATAACGATGTTTTTGCAGGTTTGGACGTCTACGCCAGTGGTCAGTAGTTGAGACGTAGTCACAATGGTTGGAGTGCTAGTCTCAAGTTCCATAAAGCGGTCTAAATGGCCGCGTCCGGTTTTGCCTTCGTCTGCCGTTACGCGGACAACATAATCCGGGTGTTGCTGCACCAAATCCGCGTTGAGATTGTTTAGCGCGAAGCGCATATCTTCGGCATGTTCTTGGTCAACGCAAAAAACGATGGTTTTGTCGAATCTCCCGTTCGCTTTCAGGAAATCGGTGAGGTTGCGAGCGATAGTTTCGGTGCGTGGAAGAAGAGAGACTTTGCGCTCAAAATCCTTGGTAGTGTATTCGGCGTCTGGAATCGGACGCCCCAAACGGTCAAGCTGGCCCCTATTCGGCCTCCAGCCTACTGAATCCGCACTCGTGACAATGCGATGGACGCGATACGGCGCTAAGAAACCGTCTTCAATACCCTGCCGCAAGCTGTAGGTGTAGAGCGGATTGCCGAAATAGAGATACGTGTCGCGATTATCCTCGCGCTTCGGGGTAGCCGTCATGCCGAGCTGAAAAGCAGGTTCAAAATACTTCAGAATATCCTTCCAGTTGGAATCGTCGGCGGCGCTGCCACGATGGCACTCGTCCACGACTATGAGGTCAAAGAAATCTCTTGGGTAGTCGCGGTAAAGACCTGGGCGGTGTTCGTCTTTGGCGATAGCTTGGTAGGTCGCGAAGTACATCTCGCGGCTCTTGATGGCCTCGCCTTCGATCTTGTGCCGGGCGTCACCGAACGGAGCAAAGGTTTTGTCTTTTGGGTCGTCTACAAGAATGTTGCGGTCAGCAAGATAAAGCATCCGAGGACGGCGACCCCGGTCACCCGTGCGATTCCATTTTGTGTTCCAGAGTTTGTAGCAAATCTGGAAAGCCACGACAGTCTTGCCGGTGCCCGTGGCGAGAGTAAGCAGAACGCGCTTCTGGCCCTGGAGAATGGCGCGGATCGCGCTGTTGATTGCGATTTCCTGGTAGTAGCGCGGCGATTTTCCAGAGAGATGGTAATAAGGGGTGAGAAGACGTTCTACGATCTGGCTAGGTATGTTTTCACCGTGCTTAAGGCGTTGCCAGAGTTCGTCTGGAGATGGGAAGGTTTCGAGAGTACTTTCGAGGCCGGTCGTGAAATCGTGTTCGACGATTCCGTGGCCGTTGGTGGAGTAGGCAAACTTTAAGCCAAGGATCTGTGCGTACTCCATCGCTTGGCCAAGGCCATCGGCAGGGTTCTTGAAATCCGCTTTCGCTTCAACGATGGCGATAGCAAAGTCTGGCCGATAGCGGAGGAGGTAGTCGGCTCGCTTCTGTTTGCGGCGTATCGTGCGGGTGCCAGCTACGACGATCCTGCCATCGGTAAACGTGCGCTGCTCATTGATGTGATCGTCAGACCAGCCTGAGGCATAAAGCTTTGGCAGGACGTACTTTCGACAAGTGTCTGCTTCCGTAAGCAATGGGATGACTGCCGCCTCTTGAATCACAACGTTCAAACTGTCCGGGTCTAATTCTCGCAGAATAACACGCCAAGCCCGGACGGAGCCGTGTCAGCGTGTACTAACTAATACCGTTTCGAGGGCACTCTGACAAGGACGCGTGGTGTATTGGCACAAGTTTTTCTCGTGAGGTTTAGATGCGGTTGACAGTGGCGAGAATGATGGCGAGATTATGGCGAGATTATGGTAAGATTATGGCGAGATTATGACCGAGAAGAAGGCTAGAAAATATATACACGATCTTCGTGATTGGCCCGGTTTTACGTGGGATTCAAAGGCGCTTGCCCCTTTGCTCTCTGGGGTCAGGCTACGCCAGGGGCTACTACTGGGCAAGATGCGAGGTTATGGTCTTACTTCAAGGTGGACTGCAACGCTAAACGTCCTTACTGAAGAAACGATCAAATCGAGCGCAATCGAAGGCGTGTTGCTTGATCCAGATAACGTCCGCTCATCCCTCGCACGTAGGCTGAAGCTGGATGTGGGAGGACTCAAAACTCACAAGGATCGAAATGTCGATGGCGTCGTTGAAATGATGCTGAACGCGACGCAGAAATTCAGCGAGCCGCTAACAGGAGAACGATTGTTTGACTGGCACGCGCATCTCTTTCCGGGCGTTCGCACGACACGCGATAAATTTCGAGTCGGCGCGTGGCGTGATGACAGTCAGGGGCCAATGCAAGTCGTGTCCGGGCCGGTCGGTCGCCACAAGGTTCATTACGAAGCACCTACGGCTGATCGCGTCGAGGGCGAGATGGGACGGTTTCTCGCGTGGTTCGACGGCAACGAACAAGAAGACCCGCTCCTAAAAGCGGCAATCGCGCATTTGTGGTTCGTTACGATCCATCCCTTTGAAGATGGCAACGGTAGAATCGGAAGGTCAATCGCTGAAATGTGTTTGGCCCGATCAGATGGCAGTGCCCAACGTTTCTACAGCATGTCGTCGCAAATTCTTGAAGAGCGAAGAGAGTATTACGAAGTCCTTGAGAAGACGCAGGCTGGATCGCTCGACATCACGAAGTGGCTAACTTGGTTTCTCGGTTGCCTGGATCGGGCCATCGAACAATCGAATCAAATCACAAGCAGTGCTCTGGAAAAGGAACTGTTCTGGAAAAGCTTGAAGCAACGGAAGGTCTCTCTGAATGATCGGCAGACAAAAGTTCTAAACAAACTATTCAGTGGGTTTGAAGGGAAGCTGACGAGAGATAAGTGGATGAGAATGACGAAAGCTTCCTCCCGCACTGCCCTTCGCGATATCGAAGAGCTGATCGCCCTCAGTGTTATTGAACAAGAAGAGGCCGGAGGCAGAAGCACCTCCTACAGGTTGAAGAAGACTGTTGAGCAAAATACTGGAAAACCGAAGGAGGCGGATGGCAAGTGAACAACGCGGAGGCGGTAAGATCTAGGCGTCGGGGATTTCATTTCCCCTATCGCCCTGCTCCCCCTCGCGCATGGTTTCGGTCTTTGATGCCATCTGCTTGCTGATCTCGTCAAAACGCCAAGGGTGAAAATCGTGAGTGTCCACTCCAACATCCATCGAAAGCGAAGTGGCAACGTCTGGCAACCGTCCATGTGAATGCCCGTAAAGATGCCAAGCTCCACGGGATGACTGATTCCAGACTCGCATCGCATAGTGACAAAGGACGACTCGTTGTCCGTTGAGCGAGACTTCTGCGAGATCATTGAGCCACGTAAATTCCTGAGTTAGTTTGCGGGTTTCCTTGTCATGGTTTCCGGCGAGTGCAAATATCTTCGTGCAGCGAATCTGTTGGCGAAGCTCCGCAGCTCGTGCCTTTGGGCCGATGCAGAAATCTCCGAGGAAGTACAGAATATCGTTCGCTTTTACACGCGAGTTCAGACGTTCCAAAATCTCCCGATTCATTTCCTCGACAGTTTGGAACGGGCGATTGCAGTATCGAATTATATTCTTGTGCCCCAGATGAAAGTCGGCGGTGAACCAAATGTTGAGCACAGCTCATTTCTCCAATAAGGTACACGGAATGAGTATTCTATGCTGGGAAGTGAGATGAGCAAGGCCAATCGCACAGACGCAACAGGTTCGATTGCTTCGTCCGGCGACGAACGTCCATGGACAGTTCAGCAAGCCGCTGAATTTCTTGGTGTGAGCCCGCAAACTGTCTATCTCTGGGTGGAGCGGAAGCAAATTCCCCATTTGCGCGTAATGGGTCGAAATATCCGCTTTCTCAGGTCAGACCTCGAAACATTCCGTGCCTCATTCAAGCAAGACGTAGAGAAGTTCTAGAGGATTTTAAGTCGCGGGCCTAGCTCCCGCAGCTAAAGCCAATAGCAACGGGCGTGACAGGTCGTCATTTACCTGGCGCGACCGTGTGCTAGCGGAGGCCGCGCCTGACACTGGATAGAACGAAAGTGAACTTTACGGACCTACTGCCACCTACATTCGCGCAACTCAAGCAGATTGTCTTTCTTCGTGTCATCTGCTGTCGTTGCGATCACTTCATGGTGATTTGTGCAATGCGGGCACCTACGGACAATGACGCTGGCTCTTGAACCGTCGGCCCCGTGCACATAATAACGATCTCCTGCCACGGACTTGATGTTCGAAATAACAGCGGCCACGTCGAGTTTCTCGGAGGCCTTGTCTGGGTCGTCGCCCACTCCAACATGAGTGATTCGATGATATCGATCATGGTGAGTGGGATGCTTGGTGATACAGACAATTCTTCTGGTCGCCATATCTCCGTCTCCTACTTACAACGCCTCAGATATTCGCTCAGGGAATCGACACCTGCCTGTTCTAAGAGAGTGTCGAGACGCGTGTCGCTTCTGACTCCCTGGGCGAATTCCTCGCCGTATTCTCGCCGCAAAGTGCCGACGAGTGTGTCGCCGCGCTTCCTCCGAATGCTGCCGTCGTCATCGCGGCAGCGATCATCCAGTCCTGCGTTGCAGTCTCTGCTCACTTGTTTCTCCTTATAGAAGGCCAAATGGTTTCCGCCCCTCATCCATTTGCCGAGCATAATATAATATAGTTTCGCTTTTTATTCTAGTCTGATAGAATCAAAAAGCAGAGGATGGCAGCGTGGACCACAAACAGGAATTGTTGAAGCTGTACGACCTGTTCCCTTTTCAGGAGCATCCGCTCTGGACGGCCATCCATCGGAAGGAGCTCGACTACCGGCAGGTTATCGAAGCTGAAGTCCAGCACTGGCTCAGGACTCGGGCGGGGAGAATTCTTCGGGAAGAAGCAATGAAGATGGCAGAGAAAGTTAGCGTTGCGATCTTCGAGCAGCTCACAGAGACGTACCTGGAGGAATGCACGCACGATAGCTCGGGTCCCAGTCATTTAGAGTTGATCGAAAGGCTCGTTACTGAAGGAGGAAAGAGCAAGGCAGAACTTGAATGCGCCGAACCGACGCCAGGCAACGCTGCTGCCATGGCGTTGTACCGAAGCATCTCCGACAGAGGTGCTGGTTGCCACTTGGTTGGTGCGGGCGCGGTTGAACATTTCTACTGCCAGCTCTCGCCACAAATTTTCAGTGATTATACGAAACACTACGGAATGTCCGCTGACCAAGCTCGCACCTACGAAATCCACGGTCCAATGGATCAGGTTCATGCTGATCGCGCCTTCTCAGTCTTAAACGAAGTCGTCAGTCTGCATGGCTGGAATGAAGTGAGGAGAAGTGTCTGCGACGCATTTGTTGCGACCAGCCTTCACTACGACGGAATGCTGCAAGCTGCAACAAAGGAAAACAAGTATTGGGATGGGAGGACATCATGAAGGGATACATCTACACCATGTACGCAGGGGCCGATCCTAGCCATGATTGGACGTTGAACGATCCTATTTTCGGGCGGTCGCCGACGCTCGGAGCTTGCGTGCCGCACATTCGCAGAGCCGTCGATATCGGAGACCATATTTTCGTAATCAGCGGCCACATACCTGGAGTAAAACAGTTCATCGTTGGCAGCTTTGAGGTCTCCGAAAAGATCAGCGCCTTGGCCGCTTACAAGAGATTCCCTGAGAATCGGCTCAAGAAAAACGGCGAACAAGTGCTGGGCAACATAATTGTCGATGGTCATGGGAAACACCATCCGCTCGACGAACATGAGAATTTTGAAAAGCGGATCGAAAACTATATTGTGGGACGAGACCCTGTCGTGTTGACCACTCCACTTCAGTTTAAGGCAGCTAGGGAGGAAACCATGGACATCCTCTTGGATGTTTTTGAAAAGGATGGCAAAAAGCCTTTCGACATCATAGGACGCCACCGCAAGATGAATGAGCATCAAGTCGAACAGGTGCGGACTTGGCTGAAGAATCTATCGGAATGAACATGGACGCCCTTCGACAGCTCCTTCAAAGCAGAAACCGCGCCAAGGACAATCAGCTAACAGCGCACACGGGAATTTCGCGCGAACGTATTTCACTGTTAGAAATCTCCGCAGAGCCAAACCTGAATGAGCTGCGCGTTCTGGCAGATCATTTCCGTGTCGATTTGCGGGACCTTTTACCCACTAATCCCCGTCATCAATCATTTGGTTTGCTTTTTCGGAGCGGAGGAAAGTCCGTTGATGAAGTTACGTCGTCCGCGCTATCCCGTCGCATCGGCTATTCCATCGAACTGTTGAACGAACGCGTCGCCCCTAGATCGTGGATTGATGAATTCCGCAGGGAAGGTAAGACATACAGCGACGCAGAACACAAAGCAGAGGCATTCCGAAACCTGTTCGTCGGTGGGGACCAAGTCAGTCCGCTTCACGGTTTGCCCGAGATAGCGATGAAGGCGATGGGAGTTCTGCTGTTCCTGATTCGCACTAGCCACTTCGAAGGAGCCTCTGCATACGTGCAGGGGCTACCGTTTGTATTTTTAGCTGAGAGCTTTGGCCCCCGAATGCTCTTTACTCTGGCTCATGAAATCGGCCACCTAATCGGACATCACGACCCAGACCAGAACTTCGCTGTGGTAGACACGCAGACCGAAAAAAGATCGCTGGCGAGCAAGAATGCAACCGAGTTCTACGCCCATGCCTTTGCATCCTGTTTGTTGATGCCCAAAAGCGGAGTTGGGCTCACCCTTCGTAAAATTAGAGAAATGCAAAAGGGATCGGACAAGGAACTTGGAGACCTGGAAATCCTCCTTTTAGCTCGCATCTACGGCGTCAGCTTTTATGCTGCCGCTAGACGTTGTGAAGACTTAGACCTTCTTCCCAGAGGAGGGGCAATATCGTTAAACGAAACCCTTACCAAGAAATACGGTAGCCCCGAGAAGCGCGCCGAGGCCGCAAATCTACCGCCGCGCGCAAACGTTCGTTTTCCCAGGATGCCCGCCGCGCTCTTGAAAGCCGCAAGCGAAAAGGTTCGCTCAGGGGAAATATCAATTGGAAAAGCCTCTTCGATACTCGGGCTCTCTATCGCAGATTTGTTGACCGCAAACGCCCCGAGGATGAATTGAACGTCATTCTCGACGCGAGCTCAAGCATCAATCTTTACCGTTGCGACCTGCTCGAAATCGTTCTGAAGCTCGCCTCGTTTGGTTTTGTTTTCTACATCGGATGCATCGTCAAGAACGAATGCGGCGGCCTAGACGGGTTTCTTGATCTCCACGCTGCCCAGGGTAGTCTTGCTATCCTGCCTGACGATACGCTAACCCCTGTGGAGTTCGCTGAAGTTCTAAATCTCTACGACTTGGGTCTGGGTGAGACAGAGTGCATAGCTTTGGCGAAGCAACGAGGGTTGTCTGTTTGCACCGACGATAAGGCGGCACGGAAAGCAGCCGTTCAACACCTGGGTGAAGAACGAGCATTCGGGAGCCTACGGTTGTTACGTACCTGTGTTTGTCAGGGGCTCCTTGCTTCCCAAGATGCCTTTCTAGCCTACGAGATGATGAAAGCCCGAGGCGCTTTCCTCCCGGAGGTCCCGCTATCCTACTTCGAGCGCTAAGCGATTGCGAGGTTCCGCGGCAGAATCGGGGGGCAGAAATTCGTGCTGCGACACTACGTATCGGCGTAGGATTCAACGGAGATGAAAAACCCAGACCACGCCGAGCTACGAAAACAGGCATGGAATTACTTCGCTATCCATGCCTCGCAGAGAATGACGGTTTTCAATTTCTACATCGTTTTGTCATCACTCGTCGCAACAAGCTATTTCGCCAGTTTTAAGAGCGATTCCAACCTGGCTTCAGCCAGGCCGGGACTTGCCGGATTGCTTTGTCTGTTTGCTTTCACCTTTTGGAAGCTCGACCAGCGAAACAAATTCATAATCAAGAACGCGGAGCGCGCCTTGAAGTTCTTTGAGCAGTTCGAAACAGTTGACAACGTGGCTAAGGTTTTCACGCAAGAAGAAATTGAGACGAAATCGAAGAAAGCGATGGGGTGGCGACGGTTATTATTTTGGCGATGGCAGCTCAGCTATTCAGACTGCTTTAATCTTGTTTTCTCACTGTTTTTCGCACTCGGTTTCATTGGATTGGCTCTCAGTTGGTTGCACAGACTTAGATGACGATCCGCTCGCTGATTTGAAGTGGGTGTGGACTGGCAATTCAAGAATCCGCCATGGATGTCCTTGTACTGCCCACCAGCAAACCTCCCTCGTTACTGTTAGTCGCAATTTGGTCGGCTTGCCATCCGTACCGCGCGGGTTTTAGCCGCTCGCCGACACTGCCGGATTTCTTAATGCTGCCTTTTGCTGCCTCGCGAAACTCACAAGTCCTTCGAAGTGAATGAGAAAGCTGGTAGGGGCGGTGGGGATCGAACCCACGACCTTCGGCTTAAAAGGCCGCTGCTCTACCACTGAGCTACGCCCCTAAACTTTTTTCCTGCAGCAAGATACTTTTCCAATTCTCTGTCGACCGTGAAACCAGTGTCACTTCGTCCCGCTCGCAAAATGCCCCGTGCCATGCCAGCAGAGTCTTGATCTCCGCCTCAATGAATACTTTTTTGTCGCCCTCTTAACGGCACGGCCGTCGTTCTGGCAATACGAAATTGTCCATTCTCAAATGGCTGCGCTGTTGTCTCCGACTAAAAAACACGCCCCCGCCCTGCGCCTAGGCCATGCTCGACCCAAAGGGTGCCATCGCAGCATCAAGATTTGTTGGGACGTGTCTAAGTTCTTCGCCCGCGGGATGTCGAGACATCCTACCCGCCTAGTCTACCATGTCCCATGGAGGTCCGTGCGTACTGCCCTACTGCCCACCCATCAAGCCAGCAAAACTGCTCTCCACACGTTCTTTTCCTCAAATCACAAATGAAGTGTTAGACGTCGCACAAATCCACCGCCTGCCGCAGCGCGGTGAGGGGATCGCGCGCAGGCACAAACTCATGCGCCACGTAGCCCTGGAAGTTGGCCGCGGCAATTCCGCGCATCACGCCGTCCCACTGCACTTCCTGCGTGTTGTCGAGCTCATGCCGCCCCGGCACTCCGCCGGTGTGAAAATGTCCAAGCCACTGGATATTCTGCTGGATGGTGCGAATCAGGTCGCCCTCCATGATCTGCATGTGGTAGATGTCATAGAGCAGTTTCACGCGGGGCGAATTCACGGCTTGCACCACTTGCACTCCCCACGCGGTGTGGTCGCACATGTAATCCTTGTGATTTACTTTGCTGTTGAGCAATTCCATGCAGATGGTGACGCCGTGGTCTTCGGCAATTTTCTTCACGCGGTTGAGTCCGGCGATCGTATTTTTCGCGCCCTCCTCGTCAGACATTCCAGCGCGGTTTCCTGAAAACGTAATCACATTGGGGACGCCCGCCTTGGCCGCGAGCGGGATATATTTGCGAAAACCTTCTTCAATTCTTGCGTGGTTTTCGATGCGGTTCAGCGCGCTGGCGATCTCGCCGCCTCCACCGTAGCCCATGGTGCAAACGAGGCCGTGGCGCGCGGGTATTTCGTATTCGTCAGGATTCAGAAGATCGACGCCCTTCAATCCGATCTTCGCGGCATACGCGCACAGGTCCTCGAGCGGAATCTTCTCGTAGCACCACCTCGAGACGGATTGCTTGATTTGTCCTTTACGCGGAATCGGAGCGTCTTGCTCCGGCCACGACTTCGTTGGAATAGCAGCCATGGTCGCTCCTGAGAGAGCCGTCTTCAAAATTGAGCGCCGCGATAGTTTAGTCATAAAGATTCACACCATCTTCCTAGGCGAGAGCCAGCTTCAGCGTGGTGACCGAAGCCGCCGGGAAAGCGTGGCGCAGCACCTTGGATCCGGCTTCCACGCTGCTCGTTTGCGGTTTCACAGCGTCTCTTTGTTCAAACGTGTTGTGCGCATGAATGTCCGGATTCGTGAGCGTCGTGGCTGTTCCTGATTTTATGCTGGCGCCGCGCACGGCAATTTCTGCTTCGGTCGCATCGCTTACATTCGGATTCACCACCGTGAGCACCAATTCCTTCTCATGAAGCGACGCTGAGCCCTTCAGCCCCCAAAACGTCGCCGGCTGGCCGTCGCGTTCATAGTGAATCAGCGGCGCCGAAAAAATCGTCCGCACAGACTGGCCACCTTGATGGCCGGCATACATTCCAAACACATGGCCGACAGGTGTCACGCAGAACTTGTCCTCATGCGCGAGGTACAAGCTGTTCAAGCAATTAATCAGTTGCGCGCAATTCGCCATGGCGATCTTTTCCGGATGCCGATGGAACAGATCCAAAGTCATTCCGCTGAAAACCGCGTCGCGCAGTGTTGGCATCTGCTCCAATTGATCGCCCGGCGTTAGCGCGCTACCCGGCTTGTACCACGGTCCCCATTCGTCCACCACCAATTTCACGAGGTGCTCGCGATCGATTTCGCCCATCACCTGCCAGTGCCCATTGATCAAAGACTCCATACGCTCGCCCTCGCGCATCAGTTCGTACCAATCCACCGCGTCAAATTTGAGCGCGTCCCCTTTTCCCTGCACCCAATCCGTCGTGCGTCCGCGGCTCAGGTTCCACGTGTAGTAATGCAAAGCCCAGCCATAAAGAGAATGCAGCCGTCCTTTTCCTGTGCGAACTAATTCTTCAAAAAATTCGCGCGTCCAATTCCAATCATCTGTATTCGGGCCGGAGCCGATGAACGACAGCTTCTGTCCATATCGCGGTACCCACTCGGTGTACCGCCGGAATTCCACCGCGTACTCCTGCGCCGTAAAATTTCCGCCGCAACCCCACGATTCATTTCCCACACCCCAGAAACGCACTCCGAAAGGCTCCGCGAAACCTGTCGCGGCGCGCTCCTCCGCCAAAGTGGTGCTTCCCGCCGGAGAGTTGCAGTATTCCACCCAGCGGTAGAATTGCTCGGCGGGCAGACTGCGAACATTCGCGGCGAGATAGGCTTCGCACCCGATCAACTTGCAGAAGCGCGCAAATTCATTGGTGCCAAAGCGATTGGTTTCGTACTTGTGATTCGCGGGCGCGTCGCTGGACGCCGAATCGGCCCAGAAATTTGTGCGCGTCGGCCGCTTGGCCGCAGGCCCAATCCCATCGCGCCAGCCGTAACTATCCGCAAAACATCCACCGGGATACCGAACCACCGGCGCCTTGATCTTCCGCATTTCGTCGACCAGCTCCTTGCGAATTCCATCCACATTCGGAACTTTCGAGTTCTCTCCGACCCAGATTCCGTCGTAAATCACGCCGCCCAGGTGTTCCGTAAAATGGCCATAAATGTTCGGCGAGATGATTCCCAGGGGCTCGTCGAGCAGCACTTCAATCCGAGAGTCTGCGGAACTCGCACCGCTCGCGCCGGAGAAGGGCGAGTTCTTGATCAGGAACAAGCCGCCAGCGGCAGCGAGCGAGTTGCATAAAAACTCTCGGCGTCTCAGCATTCGTTGTACCTCAGACAAACTCTTCCTCCGCCGCATATGGGGCATCCTTTTCCCCTCCAAATTATCTTGTGAAAATCCTTAGGCCATCCAAGAAAGCAACTGCTGCAGATTGGCCGCCGAACTCGATTCCGTACCGCGAGGCGTCGAGGGCCCAATGATCAGCGCCTCACCGTGATTTTCAAACCACACCAGAAACGACGACTGTTCGGCTCCCGTCAGCCTTTGCTGATTCAGCCAGTTGTAATACGCTCCCATGTCTGCATCGACGAGCGACCCCAGTGGGTCCAGTTCCACGCGCTCGTTGCCCCCAACAAGCATCTCGTTCATCGGCTTCTGCCTCTGGCGCGGGGCAAACCGCACGAGCAGCGTGAGGGGCTGAGCGCGCCGCAGCGCCTCGCGCGCCGCCCATTGCGCGAAGGTCGTGCTGAAAATCTGCGTGCCTGAGCCTTCAGTCAACAGCTTGACCTGAAAGCGGTCCAGAACGGCGTCCACCGGTTTGCCCGTTTCGCGATCTGGTCCCAGATTCGCCGGCTGATCAGTCGGTCCTCCCATGCCAAGGTCAGAGGGGCGCAACTGCGCCAGCAACGTGCGCAGCGACTCCGGTCCCATGCCCGGCCTCTCAATCTCCGCCCGTATTTTGCTCGACAGCGCTGCTCGCGCGGGCCCCAGCGCATGGTAGGACACGCACGTCAGCTCAGGATCGTGCTCCGCAGCTTGCCCGCCATCAATATACCAGTGCCCGTATTCAACAGGATGCGCTTTAGCTCGAGCGGCCGCGGCATCCAGCAAAACTTTCAATCCGTTATCAGTCTGCACGCTGCTAAAGTACGCTCCGTGCGGGCGCAGTTTGCGAAAAAGCGGTTCCTCGGCTTTGGCGACGCCCTGCCCGATGACGGCAATCCCGAGTCGCGGCATCGCCGGCAGCTCTGGCGGCGCTGCCGCGCGCAAACGCTCCGCATAAGCGAGCGCCGCGGTGCGAAAGACATCCAACTGGTGCGTCGCCCAGAGGTGTGCCGAGAGCTGCTCGACGAACTGCGCCGGCGCGTCTACCCAATCCGACTTTTCGAGCTCCGCGGAAATCTGGATTCCCGCGAATCCTTGGAACCATTCCTTCGTCTGTTCCCTGGAAAGCGACTTCAGATTTGCCAATTCCCTTTCCAGAGCTCTGCGCTCGACGGGGAACTTGAAATCATACTCGATGACCTCGCGCAACAAGCTCGGCAAAAAGCTCAGCGGTAGCCGCTGCAACGCGGCGAGATCGTTCGTGACGAGTTTTCTGGCTTCCGGCGGGTAGCCATTGAATTGTTCGGGTTTGAGCTCGCTTGGAAGCATCGAGTTACACAAGTTCGGCGATCGGCTTGCCCTGCGCATACGCGGCGGAAAATCCGAGGATCGACCCGATCGTCGGCACCAGGTCGGTGGACTGCAACGCTTGGTCGAAAACGAGCCCTTCGCGAACGCCAGGCCCCATCGCCAGCATCCAGGTGGTGCGGGAGAGTGCATCGCCAGTGCGGTGATGCTGAAACCCGTTACCACCGGAATCTTCGTCGGCGTCGCGGCCAAAGTCTGGCAGAATGAAAACGTTTGTGTTGCCCGCATATTCCGGCTCGCTCTGAATCGACTTCCACAACTCGCCGCACAGCCGGTCGGTGCGGCGGATGCCCTCGACGTAAAGCGAGTACGTACCGGCGTGCGCGATATCGATATCGTGCATGGTGATCCACAACAGGCTGGGGGCAAGCTGGTGCATCAATTGGCGTGCGATGTAGACGGAGAGTTCATCCGGACTTGAGAGTGTCAGCGCATGTTTCTTGAAGTCGTCCACGGAAAGCTTCAACAACATTTCTAACTGTTGCAATTCAAACTCGCCGCCGCCGAGTTCCGGCGTGAAATAAGGTGTTTCGTAGTTATCGCGCAACAGGTGCTCGTAGTCCGCGCCACCGCCGTTGTTTGCGGCTGCCAGCAGGTGCTTGGGCAAAATTACTCGAGCTCCCAGGCCGGGGCCGTGAGAGCGATAATTGCTTTCACCAATCCGATTGAAGCCGTTGCTGGGAGCAACCACCCAGGCATCCGTCGACGGTCGTTTCAAATCCTTTCGGAAGTATTCGAATGCCGTGGGATGTTGCGGGGGAACGGCCGCAAAATTGTTGAACGTTTCATACACGCCGGTCGCCAAGCTCGCGGTCGCCACGTAGTGGCCCAGGATGCCGCGATTGACCACCTGAGTGAAAAACGAAGCTTGCGGAATAAGCTCCCGCATCATATGCGGGATATTCTCCTGGCCTTCCGGCGCGAATGTTTCCTGATCGCGGGCGCCTCCGCCGAAGGTGATGACTACCACCTTCCTTTTCTTTGCGGGAATCCCGGTTCGAGCCGCCAACCCAGAGCTCAGAAGTGCGCTTCCCAGAGCTACCCCGGCGGCGCTGCGCAGAAAGTCCCTCCGGGTGAACGCCAGTTGGCGGGAAAGCTCCCGGGAGCTCACGTCCGAACGGCCGCTGCAAAACATCGAAGAATCAGTCAATATTTGCCACGGTTTGAGCCGCGTTGGTGTGATGTAGGTCATTGTAAACGCGATGCTTAGCGTACGCTACGCCGCGCCTCCACCGAAGTCAAGCAGGGCGGTGAATCGCTATTTACGCGGGCCCCTTCTGCGCCTTTCCCTGCACCTGTATCCCACACTTAGTACGTCTTTACTTAGCTAACTGGCTAAAAACGCGCGCTCTTCTAAATCCGGTTGACTTCAGTCCGGGCCAATCACGGCTTGGCCGAGGGGTTGTCCTTCGCCGCGTAGACGAACTGACGAATTTCAGCTCTCTGCTTCTCAAGGTCGGCCAGTTGCTGCTCGTTCATCTTCTGATAGACCTGGAACTGCGCCTGCGCGAGATCCTTTTGGTCAGTGCGAACATACGCTTGCGCCAAGCGATAGTGCGCGTCGGCAAGATTGGAATTCAATTCCAGGGCGCGCACATATTCAGGAATGGCTTCGGCATACTTGCGCTGCCCGGAATAAAGATTGCCCAGCTGCAGGTACGCCTCCGCGAGCTCGGGATCGAGCTCGATGGACTTCTTCAGAAGCGTTTCGATTTGATGGAGATCGAGGCTCGGATCTTCAGCTCTCTTCCCTTTCCACAAACTCATCGCGTAATAGTAGAGCGCTTTGGCATTGCGCGGCTGGAGTTCGGAAAATCGCCGAAACCGCTGGATCACGTCGTCGGCCTGGCTGGGCGAACTATCGTAGGCTCTCGAGAGAAAAATATAACAACTCGGATCGGAAGGATTCAGATCGGCCGCGCGGATCAGCGATTTGACGGCGTCGTCATAGTTGCCGTGTGCATAGAGCGCCATTCCGAGGCCGATCGCCAGCCGCGTGGATTCGGGATAGCGCTTGACGGCGTCCTGGAATACTTCTATCGCTGGCCCGAGCGTGCGATGGATCAACAGTTCGCTTCCCCAATCGAACAGGTTGCTCTCGCTCGGGTCGGCGTGCGCCGCAAGCTCGTATTCGTTGGCGGCTTCGACGAATTTCCCGTCCTGCTCTTCCACCGCGCCAAGCAAATTATGCAGTTCTGCGGTGTCCTTCTGTTTCAAAAGTTCCTGAATTTGCTCGCGAGCGTCCGCAAGACGGCTGGTCAGCAGGTACGCGAGCGAGAGGTCATAGCCATTGTCATACGACGATGGGTCGATGCGCTGTGCTCGCTCAAGATAAGGAACAGCGTCGCCGATCTTCTTGGATTGCGCATAAAACTCGCCAAGGTTGTGATTCGTGTCGTAGTTCTTCGGGTCCAGCTCTGCGGCTTTCTTGAACTGCTCTCCCGCTTGATCGAGCTTTCCCAGCCGCACGAGATTGGCAGCAAGATTCGTCCGCGCGGGGGCGGAATTCGGGTTTAGCCGAACAGCTTTTTCCAAGTGGGGATTCGCGCTGGCGTCTTCGGACTGCGCGGAATAGGCCAAGCCAAGAAGTTCGTGAACTTCGAAATTTTCCGGGACCTTGTGGATTAGGTCTTCGAGCTTCGCGGCGGCTTCTGCGAAGTGTCCCGAATCATATTGTGCGACGGCGGATTGGAACTCGCGATCGAGGCTCTGATCCTGGCTGGCAAGCGCAGACAGGACAAACAAGCATGCCAACAAGATAAAAAGAATAGGCCTGATAGAACGGAATCCGATGAACACGACGTTCCTAGATTATCACCGCACACCAATACACGAACAGAGCGAGTGAAAAGGGGTTCCCCGCAGAGCGCCCTCGACGAGCACTCTGCGGGGAGGTGTGGTGCAAACTTTTAGAAGTACAGCTTCAATGCGAATTGAATCTGCCGCGGATCGTAAGGATCGTCGCGCGTTGAGCCGATTTCGCCGAAGGTCGAACTGTTGAAGTTGCCCGATCCGGAGATCGCGACAACACCGTTTCCGCCGAAGTTGGGAGCATTAAAGTTCGGGTGGTTGGCAATATTAAAGAACTCGGCACGGAACTGTAGCCTGACTTGCTCCTTGATCGGAATATCCTTGAAGACGGAGAAGTCCAGCCTCTTGAATCCGGGCCCTGGCACCTGGGTAACGCCACCCAGGCAGGCGGCACTACCATTTAACGTACAAGCGGCCGGCTGGGTAAACGCTGCTGGGTTCCCAAACCAGCTGATCAAACCGTTTGCGTCCGTGTGCAGCCCAAGTTTGAGCGGCTGCCCCGTGAATAGGTCGCCGCAACCAAGGCTCGCAGCCGTCCCGTTGGGGCAACTCAGGGAAATCGGCTGGCCACCTTGGAATGTGGAACTCCAGTTCAGGCTCCAGCCCCCTATGGCCTTGTTCATAGCTCCCGTCGCGTCGGATGCGAATTTCTTCCCTTGTCCGAACGGAAGTTCATAGGTGCCGCTAAAGTGGAAGACATTTCGAATGTCGAAGTCCGCCAAGCCATAATCAAACGCCATCCCGAGCCCGGGTACGCTCGGCGCACGGTAACCAGCCACGCTGCCGCCGTTGAGCAAATCGCCGGCGTCTGACATGGTCTTTGCCCAAGTATAGGTGAACAGGAAGTTCAGCCCGTTCGCAAATTGCTTTTCGACCTTCGTCTGCAACGAATGGTAAGCGCTCATTCCCGCCGTGGCTGCATAACTGGAACCGAATCCAAAATCTGGATAAGGTACGAGCGTGCTCTCCGGCGTACCGGGAGGAGCAATCGAGGTTGGGTTATTCGATCCCGGGAACGACTCAAGGTGCCGGGCCAGCGTGGTCACATAACCAGCCTGGATGGACATAGAAGGCGTCAATTGGTATTGAACAGTGAGATTGCCAGCCATCGTGTAGGGCGTATCGTAATTAAATTGGATTCCGCGCAACGCCAAGCCGCTTGCGTTGACGGACAGTGGACTAAGTGGAATGCAAGCAAATCCCGCTTCAAAGGTAGCGGTACCGCCATAGGGAGCCGTGGCTGAGCAACCGGCAAACGGAGTGCCGCCACTGATGGGCGTTACATCGTTCGGGGAGAAGTAGGAAAAGTTAAACTGGAACGGATAGTTTTCGCCGAGGTTGGGAGAAAATCCGCGGTTTTCAAAGCCGTTATAGAAGATGCCAAACCCGGTGCGAACGACCAGCTTCGGGCTTACCTGATAGGCGATGCCAATGCGCGGAGCAAAATTGTTCTTCTGAGAATACCCGAGTCCCTTGCCGTAGGCGTTCGTGATATCGAGCCCTATGCCGTCCTTCGCCAGGAGGTTGGTGAAGCAAGTAGCACAGCCGGTGGAGAGATTATTGGCGTTCGGCCCCTCTGGAATGATGTAGAGGGGGCCACCCTTGGGGGCGCCTCCGGGGACGAAGTTTGCCTGGTTCGCATGGTGCTCAAGAACCAGGCCGAAGAAGTCGTAGCGCACTCCCAAGTTCACAGTCAGCTTGGAGGTCAGCTTCCAATCGTCGTTGACGTACCCGCCGTAGTAGTTTTTTCCGTTGTCGGTGAGCGAAATGTTCGAAGCGTACATCCCGCTTGTACCACCAACGAAGCCCGTCCCACCCACGGTCGAGGCGGTTGGCAGCAGCAGGTAGTTAACACGGCCGGTGTTCCCTTGGTCAGACGCTGCACAAATTGGCTTGGTGGCGCAGCTCGTCGCAGGAAGTTCCGTGTAATCGCCATTATAATCGAACTCACCGCGGGACCAGGGCGGCTGCAGGGTCGAGAACTTGACGTGCTGCCACTCTATCCCCATCTTGAAGGTGTGCTTGCCATAGATTTTTGTGACGTCGTCGGTCAGCTGGAACGTGGAAGTGACTTCGTTCGATGGCAAGAAAGCATTGCTGCCCAAGGTGGAGAGTCCGTTGATCCCGAACGCGGGAAGTCCGCCATTCAACGGCACTTGGGGTATGTCCTGGATTCCGTAGGTCGCCGGGATACCCGAACCCGAAATATCATTGGCGGAAGGCGAATACCGGGAAGTGTGGAGATAATTCAACCCGGCGCGCAGCTCGTTGATCAAGGTTGGAGAAAAAGTGTGCGTGTAGCCCAACGCACTCTGCTCTGCGATCGCGGTTTGCGTACCCTGCTGGAAACCGCCGCCGTCGGCCACGCCTCCGAAAATACCAGGGATGAACTGTGGATCATCCACGAGGCTGAACCGGTAAAAGAGCTGGTTCTTCTCATTAAAGTTGATGTCCATGCGCGTGTCGAAGGAATTGCTATGTTCAAAAAGCTTTGGCGAATTAGCATAGTTCGAGAAGAGCGAACCCACCGCATTGCTTGTAGGCATGGGGTAGAGATTCAATAATGCGATAGCGTTCTTGTCCAGACGCCCCACCGGAATAACGTTCAAATTGCACGCACCAACGTTTGCGCCCGTGTAGTTGAGTGTGTTCGCGGCACAAGTACTGAAGGGATCCCGAACGTAGCCGCTCTGCGCGGCAACCAGTCCTGTCACGGGGTCAACCGCGCCCTGCGTGACAGCCCGTGTTGTCCCCGGGTCAAACACTGTGCCAAGGGGGAGGGTACGACCAAGAGCGTCTGTAAGGCAGGCCGGCTGGTTGCTCCCGCCGCAAGGTTGTGCGGCGATGAGATCCTGGAAGTTGGTATAGCCGCTGCTGCGCTCTGCCGCGCTGGGAACCGAGCCGCTCAGAATTGTACCTTGAACTCGGCGCAAGCCCTGGTAATCGCCGAACAGGAACACCTTGTTTTTGCCGTTAAATACTTTCGGTATATACAGTGGACCACCGGCCGTAAAGCCGAACTGATTCTGGCGAAGTTCGCCCTTGGGAACGCTATGGGCGTTTTCAAAAAAGTCAGCGGCATCGAGCTTATCGTTGCGGAAAAATTCCCAAACGTCGCCATGAAACTCGTTGGTGCCCGATTTAATGGTCGCGTTCAGGACAGCGGCGCCAGAACGGCCGAACTCGGCGCTGAAGTCCGAGGTTTGTACTTTGAACTCTTGGATCGCATCTACAGGAGGAAGAACGACATAGTTGGTGCCGTTGAGGAAGTCTACGGTGTCTGAATTGTTGTCAATGCCATCGAGAAGATAATTGTTCTGCGCGGGACGATTACCATTCGCCGCAAAGGCGCCACTGGCCGCGTTTCCACGCGTGTCGGCTTGCGGCGTGTTGACGCCCGCAGCGAGCTGCGCGAGAAACGTAAAATTTCGGCCGTTTAGAGGAAGATCGTTCACGCTCTTCGAATCAACCACTTGGCCCACGGAGGCGTCCTGGGACTGGAGCACGGGAGCGGCAGCCGTGACCTCAATAGTTTCCGTGACCTTGCCGGGCTTCATGGAGAAATTAACGACAACGTTCTGGCCAATGTTCACGCTGACATCCGTCTGCGTCACCGTCTGGAAGCCGGTATAGGTGGCGGTGAGCTTGTAGCTGCCGACGCGAACAGGCGTGAATTTGTAGCTACCATCCGTCTCAGTGGTCGTGGAGAGGGCGGCGCTGGTGCCGAGGTTGGTAAGCGTGACGGTCGCGCCATGGATCGCGGCCCCGGATGTGTCCGAAACGGTTCCCAGGATTGTGCCGGTATCCACCTGCGCGCAAAGAGGCCGAGCGCTGAACGTCATGAGCGCAAGTCCGGCAATCACCACCCACGAAGCCCGCGCAATCAACTTCACAAACGCGTTTCGATTCATCGCCAATCCTCCAGAGCCTTTCGGCTCGTCCGTACACGGCAAACGCCAGATGTTCAAGCCCCATCCTCGACGGAGATGGAGCCAGAACCAAACCTCGACGGGTTGTAGCTAATTTTTTGAGGACCAAAACACAAAGAAGTTAAAGGGCGCACGCCCCTCCAAAATTAAGGTTCTTTGTATTTGGCACCCCAAGCCCCTCAAAACAACGTGAAACGCTTAACCTAAAGCAGCGCACAAACTGCTTAACCGCTTAACCTGTGGGACACTAATAGACATTTTGTTGGATATTGTCAAGCATTTTTTTTACTATAGGGCAAGCCCGCTCTGCGGGGACGGAAAAGCGTGCGCTTTTTCTTGCAAAAAGTCGAGAAAATCAGGCAATGGCTCTAACTATCCGTGATGTCGCCAAGGCTGCCGGCGTTTCCACTGCGACGGTATCAAATGTCTTGAACAAGACCGGCAAGGTAGGTCCGCGCACTCATCGCCAGGTGCTCCTGACTGTCAAGCGCCTCGGGTATTTTCCGAATGCCCACGCGCGCCATTTAGCTTCGCGCGATAGCCGCACTTTGGGGATTATCGTTTCCGACATCGTGAATCCTTTCTTTCCCGAAGTCATCAAGAGTTTTGAAACACGCGCGCGCCAATTGGGGTATGACGCCATTCTCAGCGATACGAATTACGACCCGCGGCGGACTCGCGAAGCCGCCGAGCGCATGATGGAGCACAACGTGCGCGGTGTGGCGATCATGACCTCGGAGATCAGCTCGCGCCTTATCAAGGAACTGGAACGCAGAAAGATCGCGGTTACTTTTCTCGACCTCGCCCCCGTCCGCGGCTACGTGAGCAAATTGCGCATCGACTACTTCTCGGGAATCAAGCAAATCGTGGAGTACCTCCATGCACAAGGCCATCGGCGAATCGCGTTTATCGCTGGGCGGCCAAAGCTCAAGTCCAACCTGGCGCGCTTGGAGGCCTACGAAACGTGCATGAAGGAGGTGGGATTGGAGCCCGGACCGATCGTGCACGGAGATCTGCGCTTTGAAGGCGGTCTCGCGGCAGGCTTGAATATCGCAAAACTCTCGCCAAGACCGACAGCGGTGATGGCCGTAAACGATCTGACCGCAGTCGGCGTGATCAAGGGCCTTCTCAAGGGCGGCTGCCGCGTGCCGCAAGACATTTCCGTCACAGGGTTCGACAACACGCGACTCGCCGAATATAGCAACCCTTCGCTGACCACCGTGGACATCCACCGGGACATGCTGGGCGAAATGGCCGCGGATGCGCTGCATGAGCTATCGTGTTCCGCTCATCCGCAGGGCAAGGAATACCAGATTCCCGCTGAACTCATTTTGCGAGATTCCTCGGGGCCCGCTCCCTCTGAGACGGCCTGATCGAACTCCCGAAAATTTGTCCTTCGCCCGATTCATCTTGCGGCGTCAGCCCTCTCGGGTTTCTGCGCTGGCGACGTAATCTTTGGCTCAGCCGGAGCTCAGTGCTAGCATTCGAAAGCCGGACGATCGCGGCGGAGAGAGACGAGAATGGCGCGTCCTAAGAACGAAGTCCACGCTCTTTCGCGGCGTATCTTTCTGAAGAAGATGCGGTGGGCGCCTGTGCTCTTCCTGCCGGCCCCTATCCGTGCAGCATCGTTCCGGCCGCTACTCGGGGAAACTGCTGGCGGCCGCAACGCGGCTTTCGCCCTCGCTGATAATCACGTGTCGCCCCGCTATCCCGCGAAATCACCTCTTGATGATTTGCTCCGCAAGGTTGTCCCCGGCGCGGATGAATACATTACAGAGAAGTATGCGTTTGAAATCATGCGAGCTCTTGATGAATGGAGCCGTGCGCTGAAGGAGCGGGCGCCCGCTCTTGGCGTGTTGACAAAATTTCTCGACGCCTCGGTCGAAGCGGGTTTACTGGCTCCAATCCAGCAGACCGCTCTTCGCTCTCAAGAAGGCATCGAAATTGTCCGGAGACAGTTTTCGGCGAGCATTGCTCCGGGCCGCGAGCGATTCCTGCAGGAGATGAAGGCTTACCTGGAGGCGATTTCGCGCTTTGAGACGGCGGAATTCCAAATTACAGGGATCGAACAAGCTGCAGGCTCGTCGCCGACATTCAAGATCGAGATTCGGTATGACTTTGTCGGCGCCTCGGCGAGCGCGGGGCGCGAACAGCGCGTCGGGCACTGGCTGACGCACTGGTCGCGCGATGAAGCCAACGGATGGCGAGCGATTCGATGGGAGGCAACGGAGGAAACTCTCAGCCGGGCGCGCGCGCCGATTTTTATTGATATTACTTCTCAGGCGCTCGGCCAGACCGAATCGTACAGAAAACAGATGCTTCACGGTGTCGACTACTGGCGCACCGTCTTGGATGGCGCGTGCGGAATCGACGTTTACGGCAACAACGGCGTGGCGGCGGGCGATTTCGACAACGATGGATTCGATGACCTGTATATCTGCCAGCCTCCAGGGCTGCCGAACCGGCTCTATCGCAATCGGGGAGATGGAACGTTTGAAGACGTCACGGAAAAATCGGGAGTGGGAGTGCTGGACGGCACGGCTTGCGCTTTGTTCGCCGATTTTGAGAACAAAGGATTGCAGGATCTTTTAGTCGTTTGTGGCAGCGGGCCTTTGCTCTTTTTGAATCAGGGGAACGGAAAATTCTTGCTGAAGCGCGATGCCTTCCAGTTTGCGCGGCCTCCGCAAGGAACGTTCACGCACGCCGCCGTGGCTGATTATGACGGCGACGGGCGTCTCGATATTTATTTTTGCTTGTACAGCTACTACCTGGGGCTCGAGCAGTACGACTATCCTGCGCCTTACTTCGACGCGCGGAATGGGCCCCCAAACTTTTTGATGCACAACGAGGGGAACTCCGCTTTTGTGGATCGCACGGAGCCGGCAGGATTGAATGTCGAGAACGACCGCTACAGCTTCGCCTGCGCGTGGGGCGACCTTAATTCAGGTGGAAAACCAGACTTGTACGTGGCCAATGATTTTGGACGAAACAATCTTTACCGGAACGACGGCGGAGGAAAATTTACAGCAATCTCCGCGGAAGCGGGCGTCCAGGACGTTGGCGCGGGAATGAGCGTATGCTGGCTCGATTTCGACAACGACGGAAAACAGGACATTTATGTTTCGAACATGTGGTCAGCGGCCGGCCTGCGCGTCTCGACACAAAAATTCTTTCACGAAAAAGACCCGGAAAATATCCGCGCGCTGTATCGGCGGCACGCCGGAGGCAATTCGCTCTATCGAAATCAGGGAAATGGAAAATTTCAGAACGTAAGCCAGGCGGCCGGGGTCGACGTGGGCCGCTGGGCTTGGGCTTCCGATTCCTGGGACTTTGACCACGACGGCTATCCCGATATCTACATCGCGAATGGCTACATTTCGGGGCCGAAGACTTCTGAGTACGGGGATGCCGACGTGGCGAGTTTCTTTTGGCGGCAGGTCGTTGCGAATTCCCCCTCAAGCAGGACGCCATCCCAAAAATACGAGCTGGGCTGGAACGCCATCAACGAGCTGATCCGCTCGGACGCTTCCTGGAACGGTTACGAACGAAACGTTCTGTATGCTAACAATCGCGATGGGACGTTTTCAGACGTGTCGGGCGTCGCTGGAGTGGACTTCCCGGAAGACAGCAGGTCGTTTGCGTTTGCCGACCTGGATCACGATGGACGATTGGAAATTATTCTAAAAAACCGCAACGCCCCGCAGCTCCGGATTCTGCGTAACACGATGGCGGAGCTGGGCAGCTCGATTGCTTTCCGCCTGCGCGGAAAACAAAGCAACCGCGACGCGATCGGATCTGTAATAACGATCGAAACGGAAGGACATCGGCAAACAAAGTACGTCCAAGCCGGCAGCGGCTTTCTGTCGCAACACACCAAGGAGCTTTTTTTCGGACTTGGAAAAACCCAAGGCAGCGTTCGCGCCAACATTCGCTGGTCTAGCGGTCTTACACAGGTATTCGAACACCTGCCCGCGAATCACCGCATCGAAATGGAAGAAGGTTCCGCGAATTTTGACGCACAGCCGTTTGCCGCCCCGCCTTCCGCTTATGCGCGAGAGGGCGAACCTCAAAAGTCAGATGCGTTACCGTCCACGATCGAGACTTGGCTCATCGAACCGTTCAGCGCGCCGGATTTTACTTTGCAAGACCTCGCGGGCAATTCGCACGCGCTCAGTTCGTATCGTGGCGGAACCATTTTGCTCACTTTTTGGAAGGCGGCCGTGCCGGGTTGCCTCGAACAACTGCGAGCCTTGAGAAAACATCATGCGTCGCTGGCGGCGAGGGGGCTCAGCATGTTGGCTATCAACGTTGATGAACTTGGCGCTCTTGGCACGGTGCGATCGCTCGCCAGTGCGGAAGCGCTTCCCTTCCAGATACTGCTCGGCAATCAAGACATAGCCGGCATTTACAATATTGTTTATCGCTACCTTTTCGATCGGCGCAGGGATCTTCCTCTCCCTGCTTCCCTCCTCGTTGACGATAAAGGCATGATCGTCAAGCTCTACCAGGGACTCGCGGACCCTAAGCAGATCGAAGCAGACCTAAAATCAGTGCCGCGAACCACCGCTGCAAGAATGCGTCGAGCGCTTCCCTTCGAAGGAATGCTGTACCAGGACGAATTTCAGCGCAACGATTTTACGTTTGGAGTGGCGATGTTTCAGCGCGGCTATTTGGACCAAGCGGCCGCGTCTTTTCAGCAGGTGATTGCGGCAAAACCGCAGGATGCGGAAGCCTATTACAATTTGGGGACGCTCTATCTCCGGAAAAACTCCTTGGTGGACGCTCGACGGTATCTCGAGCAAACACTAAAGCTGCGCCCCGAATACGCGGAAGCATGGAATAACTTGGGCATGATCGCCGGTCAGGAAGGCCAGGCGGAGGAAGCGATTCGCGACTTTCAGAAATGTTTGCAACTGAGGCCGGACTACGTCATCGCGCTGCTGAACCTCGGAAATCTCTACCGGCGGCAGGGTGCGACCGATGAAGCGGAAAAGCTGCTAAGCCGCGCGCTCGAAATAGAGCCGGAAAATCCGGAAGCGAATTACAGCCTGGGAATGCTCTACGCACGGCAGCAGCAACTCGATCGCGCTTCCAGCTTTTTACAAAAAGCCGTCGAGTTGCGCCCGGATTATCCGGATGCGCTCAACAACTTGGGCGTCCTCCTGGTCCGCGAACAAAATTTGCCCGAAGCAAAAGAGAAGTTCGAGACCTGCATTCGCGTGGCACCGGATTTTGATCAGGCTTATCTCAATCTCGCGCGGCTCTACGTGCTCTTGAACGACAAACAAAAAGCCAGAGAAACTTTGCTGGCGTTATTGCACCAACAGCCGCAGCACAAGTTGGCCCAGCAAGCGTTGGAGATGCTAAATTGAACTTTCGATCTTTCCGATAGCGTGCATTCGGGAGAATACCGCGAAATGTTTTGTAGCGCGAAAATACAGCTTGCATCAAGGGAACCGGGAAATCGCGTGCCCCTCTGCGGCATTCTCGCGCTCGCTGCGATTTTTCTTCCCGCAGAAGGGTTTGGCCAACAGGCTGTTCCCGTCCACCGAAATACCCGCGACAGCTCGAAAGCTTCGCCGCTTCTTCTGGAAGCGGGAGAATTGCTTCGCCAGGGTGCCATCGACGAGGCCAAAAAGAAAATCAAAGAAGAACTCGAGCAAAACCCTTCCAGCGTGCAAGGCTACAACCTTTTGGGAATTGTCGAGACGAACGAGAAGGATTACCCAAATGCTTTGCTGGCCTTTCAACACGCGCTGAAGATCGAGCCCAACTCCACGGGCACGCGTAACAATCTCGGGAATCTCTACGTTGCCGAAGACAAACTCGATCTGGCCGAGTCGGAATTCAGAAAAGTGTTGCGCATCGAGCCTGGCAATCGCGATGGGAACTATAATCTTGGTTTAGTCCTGCTGGCGAAGAACGCCCCCGTCGAAGCCATCGCTCATTTTGAGCGCGCCCGGCCTTTGGACAACGCAACTCGCTTCAATTTGGCGCGCGCCTATTTCCGCGCCGGGAAACCGGCGGAAGCGCTGAAGGTCGCCACACAGCTTTCCGCAGAAAACAAAACGGACGTGCAGCTGCACTTCACACTCGGCGTCCTGCTGGCTTCCCAAAAACAGTACGGCGCCGCTCAATTGGAATTGGAACAGGCCGACGCTCTGCAACCGGAAACTGTCGATATTCTTTACAACCTCGGCCAGGTCTATCTTCGCGCGGGCGACGCCGCGAAAGCGGAACTGGCGTTGAATCGCGCGCTGAAACTGAAACCCGATTCGCCAGAAACTCTTTACGTGCTCGCGCAGGTCTATCAGCAACAGAACCGCTCGGTGGATGCTCTGGACGCGCTAGTCCGCGCCCATAAGCTCGCTCCAGAGAATACGGACATCATCTTCCTCCTGGCCCGCGTCAGCATGACGCAGAATTATTTCGAGGACGCCATCCCGCTCCTCGAGTCCGGTCTGAAAATCGATCCGAAGCGCGCTGATCTCCACGCGGCACTCGGCGAAAGCTATTTCATGTCGGGCAAGGAGGAAAGGGCGATCGAGGAGTTCAAATCCATGGTCGCTCTGGATCCCTCGGCGCGTTCCTATGCCTTCCTTGGCCTGTCTTACCGCCATCTGGGACGCTTCGATGAGGCAAAAAAATATTTCGAGCTCGGCCTGAAGCAGGATCCGCACAACGCTTCCTGCCTCTATAACATGGGCTATATCGAGGAGCGCCAGGGAAATCACGCGCGCGCGGAACTGCTGCTTCAAGAAGCCCTTCGCTCGAACCCTGATCTTTCCGAAGCCATGCTGGAACTGGCGAATCTGCGGATCCAAAATAAGAGATTTCAAGAGGCGGCAGAACTTTTGCGGCGTTACGTCAAACTGAATCACGATCCGGCATCGGGATATTACAAGCTGGCCATGGTCGAGCGAAGCCTCCACCAGATGGACGCGGCGCAAAGGGACTTGAACGTGTTTCAAACGCTTTCGAAAAACGCGCCCGCCGGACCCTATCCGTACCAACATCTCTTCGACTACGTGAACAATCGCTCAAGCCTCTCGAGCAAGGACCGTACGCAACTCGATCTGACTCAACTGACGCAAGAAGTCACCAAACACCCCGACCAGCCGCAAAATCTTTATCTGCTCGCTGAAACGTATCTCAAACTTGGAAACGTCGGCGACGCCCGCAAGACGCTCGCCCAGCTCGATCAGTTAAGCGCCGGCGACTATCGCACGCAAACCGGCGTCGGCGTTTTGCTCGCACGTTATCGCTTGTACGATGACGCCATCCAGCATTTCCAGGCGGCGCTCGGCGTGGATCCCGGCTCCGATGACGTGAAATTCGATCTCGCCGACGCCTACTTCCGCAAAGGCGACTACGCCCCGGCTCTCGAAACCGCCAAGCAAGTTTCCGCGCAAGGCCGGCAAGACAGTTCCTACCTCTCTCTGCTCGGCGACATTCAAGCGCATCTCGGCGATTCCACCGATGCGTCCGCGATTTTTCGCGACGCGATCACGCGGAATCCGGATAACGATCAGTACTACCTCTCGCTCGCGCTCGTCGAACTGCGCGAAAATAATATCGCCGCCGCCGAAGAGACTTTGCGGAAAGGTCTCACGCGCATTCCCGGATCCGGAAAAATCTTTTGGGGCCTGGGAATCGTCTCCGTCCTCGAGGGCAAGACTCCGCAGGCGGAAGTGGATTTTCAGCGCGCCGTCGACCTGCTTCCGGAATGGTCCGGGAGTTATTCGACGCTCGGCGTTTTCTATTACCTGACCGGAGAAATCGCCAAGGCGCGCGAAGTGCTGGACCGCTTCAAAGGGAGCAACGCCGCCGGCGGCTTGGACATCAATCGTATCGAAGAAGCCTTGTCGCGGGCCCCGGACATGCCCTCGACCATTAACGAACCGATGCCCATGCCCGCCAGGATGCAGTTATTTCAGTTGGCGCTTTCGCTTTCGGACAGCACGCTCTGAAACTGACGGCGCGAATCGCGGTTGAACGTGTGCATACCCGAGGCTAGAATGCCTTAAGGATCCGCGCAGGCGAAACATTTAAGGGCAAGATTCTCGCCCACCGATTGGGAAGAGCACCGTCGAGATCAGCTGGGAATGGGCCAAAAAACGGAGACAGGCACGCGACGGTTCCTCGAAAGTATCTGCTGCGCAATCCTCGCATTGAGCGCGCTAGCCGGCGTCCTCCTCCATCAAACGGTTGTCGCTGGCCAATCTGCAAAATTGCAAAACGCCACAATTCCCGTCCGGTTCATTGACGTTCGCAAGGAAGCCGGAATCACTTTTCTCCAGGACTCCACGCAAACGGATGAAAAATATTATTTGGAAACCATGGGCACCGGCGTCGGCTGGCTGGACTACAACCAGGATGGCTTGATGGATCTCTTCTTCGTGCAATCCGCGGCGACGGACGCCTACAAACCGCCGCATCCCCTCCGTTCCGCGCTCTATCGTAACAACGGCGACGGCACGTTTACCGACGTCACGGAAAAAGCCGGCGTCGGTGGCGAAGGGCATTACGGCCAGGGCGTTGCCGTCGGCGATTATGACAACGACGGCTACCCCGATCTCTACGTCACCGGGTACGGCCGCGCGATTCTCTACCACAACAACGGTGACGGCACTTTCACCGACGTGACCGCCAAAGCAGGCGTCGCCGATGAAGGCCAGTGGTCCACCAGCGCGGGCTGGTTTGACAACGATAAAGACGGCTGGCTCGATCTCGTAGTCACGAACTACATCGACTGGTCGCCCAAAAATAATCTATGGTGCGGCGACCGCCGCCCCGGCTATCGCTCCTACTGCAATCCCGGCAACTACAAAGGAGAAAAAACCAAGCTCTACCACAACAATCACGACGGCACGTTCACAGACGTGAGCGACATCTCGGGCGTCGGCAAGCCCGAATCGAAAGGCATGGGCGTCGTGCTCGCAGACTTCAACGGCGACGGCTGGCCGGACATCGCCATCGCCAACGACACCTGGCCGAATTTTCTTTTTCTCAACAAGCACGACGGCACCTTTCAGGATGTTTCCCTCGTTTCCGGCATGGCCGCCAGCGAAGATGGCCGCTACGAAGCCGGCATGGGCATCGACGCCGCCGACGTGGATGGCGACGGCTGGCTTGACATCTATGTCACGCACCTCGATTTCGAATTGAATCGCCTCTATCACAACAACCATGACGGAACCTTCGACGATTACACTTATCGCTCCGGCCTCGGAAACAAAGCCATGCTTTACAGCGGCGTCTCGACGAAATTTCTGGATTACGACAACGACGGCTGGGAAGATATCGTTCAGCTGAATGGCGCCATGCTGGACAACGTCCAGCTTTATCACAGCGAAGTCAGTTACAAGGAGCCGCTTCTGATGTTTCGGAATTTAGGTAAAGGCCAGTTTGAAAATGTTTCGAGTTCGCTCGGTCCAGACTTCCAACGTCCAATCGCCGGCCGCGGCATCGCTACCGCCGATTACGACAACGATGGCGACATCGATATCGCCATCAACAATCGCGGCGATTATCCGGAGCTTCTCCGCAACGATGGCGGCAACGCTAATCATTGGCTGGAAATTCTCCTGATCGGAACGCGTTCGAACCGCGACGGAATTGGGGCTTCACTGAAATTGACTTCCGAAGGTTTTGTGCATGTCGAGCAGGCCAAAGGCGGAATGGGCTACATGTCGGCAAGCGATCCGCGAATTCTTTTCGGCCTCGGCAAACGCACCAAAATCGACTCGCTGGAGATTACTTGGCCGAGCGGGCAGTTGGACAAATTGTCCAACGTTCCCGTCGATAAAATTATCGCCGTAAAGGAAGGAAGCGGAATCGTGGCTCGCTCGTTTCCGAAAATTACGCCAAAGGCAACTGCCCGATGACGAGAGCGAGTGCCGCAAATATGCTGAACAATTTCCACGCCATTCGCCTTTGCTTTGCGACGAAGCCTTCTGAAGTCTGGATCAGTCCTCGGCCATGAATTTCTTGCGACGGCGTTTCCTCGGTTCCTCCTCAGTTCTTTTTGGCGGCGCGTTGCTGGACGCGCTCACCAGCCCGCTCTGGAAATGGAAGCGTTCTCTACTGCTCGATGCGGCGCCTGCGCCGCATTCGCCAGCGGCAATCCCCGGCACTCTCACTTCGCCGGCAACCTCGCCCGTCATTTTCGTCGATGTCGGCAAAGAAGCCGGCCTGAATGCTCCAAACGTCTGGGGCGGCATCGATCGCAAACAGTACATCATCGAAGCCAAAGGCAGTGGCTTGGCCTTCTTCGATTACGACAACGATGGCTGGCTCGATATTTATTTCACGAACGGCACGCGCTTCAACACGGATTGGCCCGCGGGAAAAGCGCCCACGTCTCATCTCTACAAAAATAATCGCGACGGAACCTTCACCGATGTCACCGAAAAATCCGGACTCGCGCGAACCGGCTGGCAGACCGGCGTCTGCGTCGGCGATTACGACAACGACGGCTGGGACGATCTCTTCTGCTGCTTCTGGGGACACAACATTCTCTTCCGCAACAATGGCAACGGCACTTTCGCCGACGTGACCCGCAAAGCCGGCCTCTACGATGAACAAATTCGCTGGGGCGCCGGATGCACTTGGCTCGATTACGATCGCGATGGCCGTCTCGATCTTTTCGTGGCTCACTACATCAAGCTCGATCCGGCGAAAACTCCTTCCGCCACGCCTCCTCCCGTTTGCCAGTGGAAAGGCATCCCCACCATGTGCGGCCCGCGCGGCCTCACCGGCGACACGAACGTTCTCTATCACAACAATGGCGACGGCACGTTCACCGATGTTTCCGAAAGGGCGGGCATCTTGAAACCTGGTCCGCGCTACTCCATCACGCCCGTCTCCTACGATTTCGATAACGACGGCTGGCCGGACATTTATGTCGCCGTCGATTCCGAACCGAGCATCCTGTACCACAACAATCACGACGGCACGTTCACGGATATCTCGGTTATCGCCGGGTGCGCTTACAGCGAAAACGGCCATGAACAAGCCGGAATGGGTGTTGCCGTTGCCGATTACGATTGCGATGGCTGGTTTGATATTTTCAAAACGAATTTTGCTGATGACACGTGCAATCTCTATCACAACAACGGCGATGGCACGTTCAACGACGTGACGTTTTCTTCCGGCATCGGCATCAACAATCAATACGTCGCGTGGGGCTGCGGCTTCATCGATTACGACAACGATGGCTGGGCCGATATTCTCCAGGTCAATGGACACGTGTACCCGGAAATTGAAGGCCACGATACGGGACAAGCATTCAAGAATCCTCGCCTCGTCTACAAGAATTTAGGCGACGGACGTTTCAAGGATGTGTCCGCGGAAATGGGTCCGGGCATCAGCGAGCGATTTTCCAGCCGCGGTGCGGCCTTCGGAGACTACGACAACGATGGCGACATCGACGCCGTCATTTTAAATATGAACGATTTGCCTTCGCTGCTCCGCAACGACGGCGGCAACAAGCAAAATTGGATCAAAATAAAATTGATCGGCACGAAGTGCAATCGCACCGCCATTGGCGCTCGGGTGCGCGTAGTCACGGGCAAGCATGCGCAGATGGATGAAGTTCACAGCGGCGCGAGCGTCATGTCACAGAGCGATCTGCGGCTGCACTTCGGCCTCGGAAAAACTTCCACGGTGGATCTGATCGAAGTCAAATGGCCCACCACGCAGAAGCTCGAGCGATTTACGAATGTGAAAGCCAATCAGATTCTGACCATCCGCGAAGGCAGCGGCATCATCTCGCCGGTTGAGGGCAAAAACAAATAGCTTTGGCCTCCTATTGCGGCGGCGCGGTTGTTGGCTGCTTTTTCAAAATGATCAAAAATTGCCGAAGTTCCTTCTGTTGCTGTTCGGTTTCGGCGGCTTCTGCTTTCTCGGCTTGCTCATAAGCTTCAAATTCCCGCTGCGCTTTCGCTTTCTCGCCCGTTCGTTGGTACACGAGACCAAGCTGACGGTGCGCTTCTCCCAGATTCGGATTTACTTCAATCGCCTTTTGATAATCGCGAACCGCTTCCTCTAAATCGTCGCGCGTCGAATGCACAACTCCAAGCTGCAGATACGCTTCGTCGCATTTGGGATCGATCGCCACGGCTTTTTCGAGTAGAGCTTCGATCTTTTTCGCGTCTGAAGGATTATCACTTCCCTTTTCACGCTTCCAAAGGCTCACCGCGTAGTAGTAATTCGCGAGGGCATTTCCAGGCTGCTCTTTTGCAAAGCGTGCCAGCTTCTGCTCGCTGCATGGCAGCGGCGCTGCGGTAGTTCTTTCGATTTTGCCGAGGAAAAGATAAGGGGCGGGATCGGATGGTTTCAAGTCGGCCGCTTCACACAAACGCCGCGCCGCTTCCTCCGCGGAGCCGCTTGCGTAAAGAGCTGCTCCAAGCCCCGTAAGCATTCGCGCTGAATTCGGGTGCGCAGCGTGACCGCGCGTAAACACTTCGACGGCTGGTTCGCCTGCTTTGTGCAGAAGAAGCTCAGTTCCCCACTCGAAATAATTTTGTTCGCTGGGATCCATGCGAGCGGCGGTTTCGTATTCTTGAACCGATCCCAAAGGATCGCCTAATTGCTCATCCAGCTCGCCTAGCAGCCGATGTCCTCCGGCATTGTTTGCAACCGCCAGTGTCCTGCGAACTTCTCCCCGAGCGCCTGCGAAATCGCCCTTTTCCTTGAGCGTCAGCGCAGCCTCATATTCCTTGCCTGAAGTGCCTGCGGAAGCAGGCTGCGGCTCGCTGGATTTCAGCGCGAGTGTTTCTTTTGCAAGCGATTCGCTCGTTCGCGTAGTAGCCGCAGAGCCGTGCAAGCCGAGATTGCTCCAATCCGTGACGCCTGCCACGGTGAAGCTCGGTTCGTCCTTGAACTCCATCTCGCTCGCTGAAGCTTTGGCGCCCGATGAAGCGGAAGAAGTCTTGAGCTTCAACGATTCCTGCGAAGAAAGAATCAAATCGATATGCTTCGCCTCGCCCGCCGACAATACGAATGCGTCTACAACTGTATCGAGGCATCCGGTTTTTCTCGCTCGTACGGTATACGTGCCGGCATGACTTGCAGTGAGGAGGTAAGTTCCGTCTGCATTCGTTCTTGTCTGGACTATCGCCGAGTTGCCCTTTTCTTCCAGCAGCAATACCGCATCGCCGACCGGCGTGCCCGAGGAATCGCGCACAGTTCCCTCAATGGTGGCGTGGCCCGATTGCTGCGGAAGATTATTTTTCTCGAAGCTTGCCGCGCTCGTCGCGATCATCGGCATGAGGGCTAGTATTGCGAGAGCCGCGCACGGCCGGACGCTGATCCGTTCGAGTGAGCGCAGGAATCGCTGCGAGCAGTTCATGAGGAATACAAATTTCTTCCGTCGGCGCGCAGAGTCCCGTCGATTTTGCGAAGCTCGAACCATTGTTGTGCACTTTGCCGGCAGCCGATTTGGCGCGGCTGTTTTGCGCGAGCCTGCGATCCTTTTGCTCGGCCCGAGCGAGTTATACCGTTTCTGGAGGACTGGCAACAATTTCGAAGCTCACTTGTTGCGCGCCCAGGCGCGGATGCGTCGCCGTGAGCCGCGCTGTTCCCGCTTGTTCTTTTGCTCGAATCCAGATGGCGCCCGTGCCGCCTATAAGGGCGAACGGGTTGTCGCCAATAATCTCCGCAGGTCCTTCGAGGACCAGTTTGACGGAGTCGTTCGCAAACGGACGAACGGCGCCATACTCGTCGGTCACACGCAAAACGACGCGGGTTGTGTCCGCTCCATCGGCATTCAGGCTTGTGTCGTCGGGCAGCAGCGCGAATTTCTGGTCGATGCCCTTGCCGGAGAGAGTCCTCGTAATCGCCAGCTTGCCGTTCAAATATCCTTCTATCCGCAAGTCGCCCCAGTGGTTTATTAAATGTCTTAAATCCACGGAAAACGGCGCGTAGCGAAGATTCGCAAACTCGGTTTTGTTTGGATCGGCTTCCGCCACTAGCTTGTCGGCAACATAAAATTTCAGGTGGTCGCAATTCGAGCAGACATACGCCATGGTGAATCCGATGGATTCATCGCCGCGCGCCCAATGGAAGGCGGGCTCGAGCACGACCTCGTCCGAAGGATCGCACTGCGACTTGTAGAATCCCGCCGCAGGCTTCGGTTCACGAAAAATGTCGGTCACGCCGTGATAGCAGATGCGGTCTCCGCTGCCGAAGTCCGAGTGCGTGTTGTAATCGAAGGCGCACCAGCCGAGGCCGCCGGCGTACTGAGGATCGGAAGCAAGTTGGTTGTGAATGCGCGCGTGGCGCAGCATGTGCTCGGTCAAGCGCTCTTTGTTGTCGATCGTCTTGGTCGGATAGGTGTGGCCCACGAATTCCGTGTTGAGATAGCGCGGATGATTCGGCTTCTGGAGGGGAAAACCGAAATCGTTGATGGTGAAAACGTCTTCGAGAAATTCGGATGCCGGGAAGTTGCGAATGCCGCAGGTCTGGCGCGTCGGATCGAGCCGATGGGCTAACGCGTTCGTCCGCGTGTAGAAATCGTGGTCGTCCTTCGATTCGTTGATGCGCACGGCCCACAGAATGATGCTGGGATGATTCCAGTCGCGGCGGATCATGCGGCCGACGTTATCGATGGAGATGAGCTTCCACGCTTCATCGCCGATGTGCTGCCAGCCGGGAATTTCCTCGAGAACGAGGAGCCCCATTTCATCGCAAGCATCAAGGAAATGACGCGACTGCGGGTAATGCGATGTGCGAACGATATTGCATTTCAGCTTTTTGCGCAGCATCCGCGCGTCGCTGCGCTGCGCGCGTCCAGGCATTGCCTGGCCAACGAACGGAAATGTCTGATGACGGTCCAGGCCTCTCAACTTGATGATCTTGCCATTCAGCTCGAAGCCGTGGTCCGTGAACTGCGCTTCGCGAAAACCGATGGTGCGCTTGTCGTAATCGACCAACGCCGAACCTTTGAGGAGCCGGACGTGGACGGAATAGAGGTTCGGATGATCGAGATCCCACAGCTTGATTCCGCTCAGGTTCTCAAAATGCACGGTGTGCGCCACCGCTTCCGTCGTGGCTTCCGATGATGGAACGTGTTGGGTCGCTTTGGCCAGCACGCGTTCACCTTCGCGCAATTCCACTTCGAGCGTGTGCGCTTCGTGTGAGGCTTCGGTGTGTTGGAGGAAACAGTCCACATCCAGGCTGGGATGTTCGCTCAAAACATCTTTTGGCTTTGCAAAAACATTTTCAAGGTAGGTTGTTGGAACGATGCGCAGCCAAACCTCGCGATAGATCCCACCGAAAGTTAAATAGTCGATTTGATAGCCGAACGGCGGGATATCGGGCCGCTCCGTCGAGTCGACATCGACGGCAAGCACGTTTTCTCCGTCGAAATCGACATGCGGAGTGAGGTCGAACGAAAAAGGCGTGTAGCCGCCCTTGTACTCGCCGAGGTTTACCCCATTAATCCACACCGTGGAAGCGGTCATCACACCTTCAAAGTCAACGAAAACGCGTTTGCCGCGCGCTTCCGCGGGCAGGCGAAAACGGCGGCGGTAAATCGAAACAAATTCATATTCCTTGTCGTCAAAGCTGTGCCACGGCAGGCGCACATTCGTGTGCGGGATCACGACGCGCTCGAAAGCCGAGTCGTCAAACTCGCGGCCATGGGCTCCCTCGTCAAACGAGCGGTTATAGCGCCAGTTCCGGTTGATAGGAAAAACCAGACGGCCGTCGCCGCTGGAAGCCGCGGCCGCGGGATTCGCGGCAAGCAGTCCTTTCGCAAGCGTGGTGCCTGCAAGTACCGTGCTCGTCGTCTTCAAAAAATCTCTTCGGTCCATGGCCGTCCTTTTTGATCGTGGTTCGCTACAATGCAACGCGAAAAGTTTGCGCCGCGCATCTTACCAGTTTCAACACAAAAGTTTTGCCGATTTCTTTTCGCGAATCACCATGGCGTTCTACGTGCAGCACATGACGGCGAGGTCAGGAGAGCGCCGGAGCGGGAGAGCGCGGGCGTTTGCGCTTCCATTCGTAGTCTTTGCGCAGACGCGACTGGTGTTTCTTCACCTGGGACTGCATTTCGCTGAAGGCCTGTTTGCAACTGGCGCGCGCATTCGCGCCAGTTCCGGTGGCGTGCAAAGTGCCGGTCGGCAAGGTCAAATTCAGCGAAAAAGAGAGTTCCGCACGGTGGGCATTTCTTGAGAAGACCCCGTGCAATTGCACCAAATCAGGCTGATAACTCTTTAAAAGACGGTTCAATTTCTCCGTATAAAGCTCGACTTCTTTTTCGGCTGGCTTGTGCGGCTCGATGTTTTTGTAAGCGATGGATAGTTTCATGGTTGCACCTGTAGGAGCACTTGCGGAAGAGGCGGGTGACGCGGGATTGTAATTCGCACCGCATCCTGAGTTCAGACTACCACTGCGTGCGGCGCGCGGCAATCGTGCGCCAAATAATGTGAACTCGTGAAGGAGAGGTTCTCTCATTGACAGCTGTGCTTGCTGCACTTTAACCTGCCTTCTGTTTGTTGCGAAAGGCGCACAGCCAGGATTCATCGCATGCAAAATGCCCATGCGATGGAGCAGCGGTTGGCTGTGCCACCCACAATCGCCGCACAGCTAGCGGATTTCCAACATGCCACCCGTGAAAAAAAACGCCGCCAATTCTGTGATTCGCATCGGTCCGGCCGGATGGTCTTATCCGGACTGGGCGGGGTACGTCTATCCTTCGCGGCGGCCTAAGGGCTTTCATTACGCAACGTACCTCGCGGAATTTTTCGACACCATTGAGATCAACACTTCGTTCTACAATCCGATTCGGGCGGACCACGCGGCCCAATGGATTGACCGCGTGGCCGCAAATCCACGATTCGTTTTTACGGCGAAGTTGTGGCAGCGCTTCACCCACCACACGGTTTCGACAAGCGCGAGCGGCGCGGCAGGTGCAGCAATCGCAAAAGCGACTGCCGAGGACGAGAGACTCGTTCGCGCGGGCTTTGATGTTTTGCGCGATGCGGGGAAACTCAGCGCGGTGCTGCTGCAATTCCCTTTCTCGTTCCACCGCACGCCGGAAACCGTCGCTCATCTCTCCGCGCTCTTGAAACGCTTCGGCGATTACCCGCTGGTTGTCGAAGTGCGGCATGCTTCGTGGCAGACGCCGGAAACTTTCGCGATGCTCGAAGAAACCCACGCTGGATTCTGCAACATCGACCAGCCGATTATTGGGCGCTCGCTCGAGCCGTCGGCGGAGACGACTTCGCAGATTGGCTATGTGCGGCTGCACGGGAGGCGGTACGACACGTGGTTTAGCGACGACGAAGCGGTGCCTTCGCACGAGAGGTACAACTATCTGTACTCGACAGAGGAGCTTGCGCCATGGGCGAAGCGGGTTCAGAAGGTCGCAGAGCGGTCGCGCGAAGTGTTTGTGATTACCAACAATCATTATCAGGGGAAAGGAGTGGTCAACGCGCTGCAGCTGATCAGCATTTTGAAAGGCTCGAAAGTGAAGGTGCCCGAGCCGCTGCGAGCGCAGTATCCCGAGTTGGAAGCGATCGCGGATACGCCGCCAGCCGAGCCGAGTTTGTTCCCGATGAGAAAGAAGTGAGTAGGGGGTAATGGATAGTAGGTAGTGAGCAGCCGGAAGCGAGACGCGAACGAACAGCAGGCGAGGCATCCCAACCCCACCCCCATGGGTGACGGAAAGTGTGCGGAAGTGAATGATGGGAATGGAGTTGCGGGTGGTCCAGCGTGACGAGTATGGCGACGCGTGCGTAGTGACGAGTTGCCAAACTTTGGGGTTGGATGGCGGGGCCCCTCCCCGCGGTTTTTTGTAAGCATTGCAGATAAAGGACTTAAAGTGGAGCAGAATCAAGAGTTGTGGAAGTGTTGATTCTGAACGGGTTATTAAAGGTTGGCTTCTATAAAATGGTAATCTAGGTGGGACTAAGGGCTTTGGGGGAATTTGAAGGGTCCCGCAACGGAGGCGTCCCGTAGAAGCCTCCGGCATGCAAAAAGCGCACATGACTGGCGGGAGCGCGGACAAGGTCCTTGCCCCGAGTGACACGGAAAGTATAACACATTGGTACCTATTGTCAATACTAAACTATAAGTCATTTGTTTGGTGTGGGTTGAGGTAGGGGAGGGTGAGTGGTGGGTAGTCAATAGAGAGTAGATCGTGATCTGGCGTCATGGTGAGCTGATGGGCCTGGCTGGATGGGACTTCCGCCATTCACTGGAGGGACGGTGCTAACTCGGGACGAGGCTTGGAAGTTGGCGAAGGATTGGGTTGCAGCATGGAACGCGCATGATCTGGAGTTGATCCTGGCGCACTATGAGGATGGCGTGGAGCTGACTTCGCCGGCGGCGGCGCAGCTCTTGGGGACGCCGGATGGCAAGGTGGCCGGAAAGGCAAACTTGAGGGCTTACTTCCAGCGCGGGCTTATGGCGTACCCCAAACTCCACTTTCAGCTTGAGGAGGTACTCTGGGGAGTAAACAGCGTGGTGCTCTGCTACATCAACCAAAAAGGGACACGCACGGCAGAATTCATGGAGCTGTCAACAACTGGAAAGGTGGCGCGAGTTGTGGCGAATTACAGTGCCTAGCACATAGGAACACTCCACCTGCGTGTTTCAAACTGACTAGCATTGATTAACATTGATTAGTCTTGATTAATATTGTGCACTCCTATAAAATACAATTTATGGTTAGAGTTGTTCGTCGCATCCCTATCACCAAGGCGCGCATCAATTTAGGACAAGTAGCCCGGCGCGCGCATGTGAACCGGGAATATTTCATTCTGGAAAAAGATGGCATCCCCATCGCAGGCATTCTGAGCGCCGACGAGCTGGAAGACTTCCTGGAGCTGCAAGAACCGGGGATCACATCGCAAATCCGCAAGAGCAGTCAGGAATACAGCCGCGGTAAGAACCGGAGCGCCACGGCATTTCTGACCGATTTGCGCCGGAAATCCACCAAACCGAAGAAGTGACCTGCTTCCATGAACGGCAGCTTCCGCGTCGTCACCACGCCATCGTTCGAACGCGAATTCCGAAAACTATCGCAGAGAAACGCCAAGCTCCTGGAGGCACTCGAGGCGATGATTGCCATTCTTGCGGAAGATCCGCACGGGCGTTCCGGCCTACATCCCATCAAAAACTCGAAGGCTTGAAGCAGGGAGAAGGACAGTGGCGCATCCGGTGGCGCGAGTATCGCTTGCGCTACGACATATGTGGAAGCGAAGTCGTGCTCCATTCCTTGCGTCACAGGAAAGAAGCCTACTGACAGGTTCTCGGCGGGATGCTGCGGCCGCTTTCGTTCAGGCGGTCTCACCCTTGTAGGAACAGCAAGGATGGGCCACTCAAAAACTTTACTCGGATTCGAGGGTTCCCATCGGCCCACTCGTTCTACGGCCGAATGACAGCGTCCTTACTGACATCGGAGTCCGCCGAGATCGTCGAATCGGTCTGGAGCACGCGGACCTCGCGTGTACCCTTGCCCACTAGATGGATCGTTTTCGCGCGCAGAGACTGTAGCGTAACATTGTTGGCGTTCGTTAGTTCGACTACGGGCGCGGTGGATGCCGGCGCGGTCTCGACATCCACGGTATCGAGCCGGAAGTCCTCGACGTCTTCTGCTGTGAGACCCGATCGCCAGGTGGCGGAGTGCGGCTGCTCCCAACGAATTTGGGAATCTTTTATGGAAAAGTTGCGGGCCTGACGAAGCGCGATCGCGGTGCGCGTGTTTTCGTAAGGCGCGGCCGGGTCATGAGAGACGAACAGTTGGACGTTATTGAGATGGATGTTCTCGAGCCAACTGTCCGGATGGCCGTTGATTGCCGATGTGCCGGCGCCGTGAGCAATCACATTGGAGATCGAGACGTTCCTGATCTTGCCGGCAGGCGGTGCGTGGTCGCGCTTGGTTCCATCGACCTCGCTGCGACGCTTGATGTTGAAGTGAATCGGGTCGCCGTCACCCCACCAGAACCAATCGAAGCGGCGCGTTTCGATCGAAATGTTGGAAATCACAACGTCTTCCACCACGCCGCCGTCGAACACCATGAACGCAAGGCCGCGATTCGAGTTGGTAATGACGATGTTGTCGATGGTGACGCGGCGGACGGCGTTGGAGTTGCCATCACAGAACTTCAGCGCGCTGGAGGCCGAAGAGAGCCGGCAGTTGGTGACTGTAACGTTTTCGGTGGGCAGCGCCGGACCCCATATATTGGCCGACCAGAGGACGATGGCGTCATCGCCTGTCTCGATGGTTGAATTGGCTATGCGCACGTCCTGACAGCCGTCCGGGTCGATGCCATCGGCCCAGACGCCTTCTTTGGCGCTGGAATAAATATAGACGCCATCGATGACGAGCCTTTTGCAGGCGTAGGGGTTGATGGTCCAACTCCGCGATCGGATGAACTTGAGGCCCGCGATGCGGACATCCTGGCACCGGAGCAGTAAAACCAGGCGCGGACTGACCGTCTCTGCGGGGTATCCGGATGGGAACGATCTGAGGAGCGGCTTCCCGGTGGCCTCCATCAGGAGTTGGTTGGGGCGAATATAGAAATCATTGAAGTCGTTGAGTTGCCACTTGTAGGAGGCTTGACCGTCAATCGAGCCGCGGCCTTCCAGAGCAATGTCGTGCAGGTCCTCGCCGATCAGCAGTGCAGATTTAGGAGGCGGATCGAATTGGCGGCCATCCAGGGAAGCAAAAAGGGTTGCGCCAGCCTCGAGATAGAGGCGCACTCCCGAGCGGAGGTGGAGTTGTCCGGAGGTGTATTCGCCGGGCGGGACGTACACCGTGCCGCCACCGGATTTTCCGCAAGCATCGATGGCTTGTTGGAGGGCGGGGCGTGCGTCGTCCTGTTTGGTCCCGGTGGCGCCGTAGTCTTTCACGTTGTAGACAAGTCGGGCGGGAAGTTCAGGAGCGGGGACGAGCGTTGCTGCCAGGAGTTCATGGCCGAAGAAGGTCACGCTTGCGGCGCCTGCTGCAGCGGAAGTAAAAAAACGGCGACGATCGAGCAAGGAAATACCTCCTACTACAGCGAAGCGGGGATGCTATCGTCTGCGAGCTTCGTTGACAATAGAAGAGCGCGGCCAACTAAGAGCTGATGGAGCTCGGCCTTGAACTTCAGCACAGCGGCGCAAGCCGAATCTGTTCTGCATAGTCCGAATTTGAGCGACTCATCCTGCGCGCCTGAGCGATGATCGGTGGCCTGAGTGCCACTCGCAAGGAGGAGACTGTGGGTACAACAGCAGCGACGATTGCGGTGCAGAAATCTAGTGCGGTGCTGGCTATTTTTGTAGGAGGCCTGATCGCGGGAGCGTTGGATCTGACGTCGGCGTTCATTATTTATGGGCCCGGCGTGCCGCGGGCGATCGCCGGTGGATTGCTGGGGCGGGGTGCAATGCAGGGAGGGCCGGGAACGTACGTGCTTGGCGTTTTCCTGCACTTCTTAATTGCGTGCTCGGCGGCGGCGATTTATTACGCGGCGAGCAGAAAGCTGGAATTCCTGACGGGGCATGCGGTGGTGTGCGGACTGTTTTACGGCATTGCGGTATTTCTGGTGATGAATTTGGTGGTGCTGCCGCTTTCTGCTTTGCATGCGAAGGGTCCGTATGAGTATTGGGGACTGGTGCGCGGGCTGCTGATTCACATGATCCTGATCGGCCTGCCGATTGCGCTGAGTGTGCGGCGATTCTCGAGATAGCCAGCGGCGAGAAAGGAGGTGTTTTGAGGGCAGACTGCGGCGGGCGATTGAAGCGTGGAACTTTTTGCGGCATCCATCGTAGTATCGGGGTAGAGAGTGGAGGGACGAATTATGTACTGCGACCGTTGCGGGACACCATTCAACTCTGAGACGAGATATTGCAGCGCGTGCGGAAAACAGTTGACGAGCGGGCCAGCCGGTGCGGCAGGAGCGCAGCCCGCGTCGGGCGTGGCGCTGGGGAGGCCCGTGCAGTACGCGGGTGACGGGCGAGTCAGGCGAAACCTAAACATTGTAGCAGGATTTTGGATAGCGGCTGGATTGCTGCGTTTGCTGGCATTTGGCGGGCTGTTGATGTTTCGCGGACTGTTTTTTAATTCGGGATGGGATTGGATGGGAACGGGAGGATGGCCGTCCAGCGGGGCATTTGGGATCAAACCTTTTTTGATCGGCGGGTTGATTTCGGGCGGGGCGATGCTGGCGCTGTTTGCAGTGGCGTACCTGGTGTTTGCGTGGGGCCTGCTGGAAAGGCAGCCGTGGGCGCGGATGCTCGGGATTGTGCTGGCGTTTCTGGCGCTGCTGCGAATACCGTTTGGAACGGCGCTGGGAATTTATACCTTGTGGGTGCTGCTGCCGGAAAGTTCAGGACGGGAGTATGACGCGTTGGCAGGCGTGAGCGGGCCGTCCAGGGCAGCGTAGGGCGGAGCTCAAGCGGCAACCGCGACGTTTCCGGTGATCGAGTTCGTTTCGCCAACGCGCGGAGAGAATTAGCGGTGGGAGGCGGAATCTCCGGGATTGTGGGCCACAGTTTGTTTTTGCGGCTCATTGCTGGACGCGGAAGTGACAAAGATTTCGTCGGCCGCTGAAGTACGGTGGTAAGTCAGCTTGACCTGATGTCCCTCCATGTCGCGCAAGATAGCGGGATTGGCGACCTTCCAGACATGGTGGTCTTTGTCGCATGTGAAACTTTCCCCGTCTGCGCTAACGCTTCCAGAACAGTTGATGGTCTTCTTGGACTCGCTATCCTGCGCGAGAAGAGGCATTGCGGCGAGAAGTAGTACACCGAGAGAAACGAGCATGCGTTTGTTCATGGCCATCGCTCCAATTTAAGATTTCTTCGGGACCGGCTAACTCGGATATTGGGCGTGACCCAAGATTTGAATCGAGGGGCAACGCTTAGGGCAGTGTGTGCATGGCGGGAGAAAAGCGCAAACGCAACTTTTGGATAGCGAAGATTCGGGTTTTGAAAAGCGTAGTCCCGAGGCGAGAGGCAGGGACTCACGAAGAGGGAGCACAGCCAAGAAGCAGCGAGTGTGGAGCGGGGAGAGGGGCGGCGAAGGGCCGTGGCTACTTCTTGAAAAGATCCTCGAAGGCTTGGCGCGCATCATTGGTGCGCGGCGGAGCTTGCGCAGCGGCGGCGACCTGGGCAGGCTGCGCGTAAGAAGTGGGCGCGGTGTCTTTTTCGATGGTCATTCGGAATTCGTAGAACTTGCAGTTGTTCTTGGTGTCTTTGGGGGTGATACGTTCGGGGATGGGTTGGGTGCACTCGAACTGCGCGCCCGAATCAAAGAAGCGGCATTGCTTGCAACTGTGCAATTCAAATTGGCACTTGGGACATTTGCCGTCTGGGTCAAAACCCGAAGTCAGGACAGCGCCGCAATTTGAACATCGGCCTCGGGTGACGGTGCCGACCATGCGCGGAGTGCGCGGGCCGAACTGATCCGCGCGTGGACCGCCCTGCGGGGGCTTGCGATCGTGCCCCTTCTCTCGCTTTTCGCCTTTTTCCGCGTCGCGATAACCGCGGTGACCGTACTTTCGATCCACAAACGCCTCCATCCGGGCACAATGCCGGACTATGAGTTAGACTGCCCAAACATCCGCATTGATACGCACTCGAATCGTGGTATGTATCCGACCGGAAAATTACACTCGGCCCACAGCGCAATCGTTACCCAGAGGTTCAGAACAGGATTGGCTACGTCCAAGCAGGAGATGGGACAACTATGTTTTTAATCCTCTGGGAGTACGATGTCAAGCAGGGATGCGAAGATCAGTATGAAAGGGTATATGGGCCTGCCGGAGACTGGGCCCAGTTGTTCCGGCGCGATCCTGCGTACCAGCGAACTCTCCTCCTGCGCGATCCCTTCCGGGGTCACACTTACGTGACGTGCGATTTCTGGGACACACGAGAAGCCTACGAGTTGTTCCTGCGAATAAACTCGGATGCCTACTCAGCGCTTGACGAACGTTGCGAGGAGCTCACCTCCGCGGAACGCAAGATCGGTGCGTTCGAGCAGCTTCTGGAAACTTTCTGAGGCTTTCCAAAGCCCAACCGTTCGACACACCTTGATTGGACGGAGCGCAGGGCCAAAGCGCTTCACTTCTTTGCCCACAACGGAACCAAACCATCAGGCTTCAGGTCAGGTTGCAGGAATTGCCGGGGCGTTCCCGCGGTACGCAAGACCGCCTCGGCCGCAAGATAACCGCTGCGCACCGCGCCTTCCATCGTGGCGGGCCAGCCGGTTGCTGTCCAATCGCCGGCGAGGAATAAACCGCCTATGTTGGTCTGCTGCGTCGGACGCCAACGGTCCACGCCTGGCTGCGGGGAAAATGTGGCGGCAGCTTCTTTGATGACCGTGGCTTTCAGAAGCTTTGCTTCGCGAGCAGCGGGGAGGGCGTGGCGGACTTCCGCGAGGCAGAGATCGATGATTTCCTGGCGCGATTTCTGGAGGAGATCGTAAGAAGCGCTGATAACGAGCTGGAGATACTGGCCTTTTTCGGGGCTCGCGCTAGCCGAGGATGCGCCGTTCGAGCCCGCATAAAGGGCTGATTTGTTGAAGATCCATTGGGTGGTGGTGTCGAGCAGGGTGATGAAGGGCTCGGTCATCACCTGGCGGTCAAACCAGAAATGCACACCGGTGATGGGCGCGACAGTGATTTTGTCGAGATTGCCGAGCGCGGTGTCGGTTTGCTTGACGATCTCGGGCAGAAGATCGGAAAGCACGAGATGAGGCAGGGCGAGTACGAAAGCGTCCGCGGATTCCTCGCGGCCCTCGTCGAAGAGTACCGCAGTGAGTTTGTTGCCTTCGACTCGCAGGCCGCGGAGCGGTGAGCGGAAGATTACTTCACCGCCTTTTTTTTCGATGGCGGCGCGGCAGCCTTCGTAGAGATCGGCGAGCGCAACCGTAGGGACGCCCATGCGGTAGCCATTTTTGTTGGAAAGGACAGCTTTCCAGAAAACATCGACCCCATAGCGGGCGTCGATGCGATCGAGTTCCTGGGAAAGAGCACTGACGAGAACGACTCGCCAAAAGCGGGAGATGGCAGCGGGAGTTTGTTTGTGGCGGCGAAGCCACTCGAGCATGGAGATGCCGCCGGGCTCGTCGACGTCGTGAGGATGGCCGCCGCTTTGCAGAATGGAATAGAAAGCGCGCGCGATGGCAACCTTGTCCTTGAGAGAGAGAGGCGAGAAGGTGAGGAACGAGCCGGCCATGTGAAAGGGAGCAGGGAGAATGCCGGCATGCATTTCACCGCGGCGTCCCTGGGGGTCGAGCAGAAGGAGCCGGTCGAAGAATTTGATTTTGGCGCCAGAGCCGACGCGGCGATAGAAGTCTTCGAGGTTGGTGCAGCAGCCGAAGGTGACATGCTGGCAATTGTCGACGTGCTCGCCATCGGGCAAGACGTAGGAAGCAGCGCGTCCGCCAAGGAACGGGCGCTGCTCAAAGAGACGAACGCGCCAGCCTGCTTCAGCCAGCGCGACGCTGGATGCCAGACCCGCCAGCCCGCCGCCGATCACGATCACGCTTTTCAAGGATATTCTCTTCCGAGAGGCGCCCGAAGCGCGCCTTTGCAATGAACAACATTTTTTCCGGTTTCGAGAGACGCACGCGTTCACCGAGAACGGCGAAATCGAGCGACTCGATGCGCGCCAACAAGGCGCTGTAAGTGTGGACCAGGAGCCACAGAGCGCTGCGGCTTTCCGGATCGATCAGACCGAAGAGCGCGGCGCCTTCTTGATAGCATTGCCAGGCGCGGTCGGCTTCGAAGCGTAAAAGTTCGCGGACACCGAGAGTGGCTTCGTTCTTACCGAAATCCTGCGGGGAAACGCCGTAGCGCGCGAGGTCTTCTTCGGGCAGATAGACGCGGCCAAGGGCGTAGTCGGCGTGGATGTCGCGGATGATGTTGGTCAGTTGAAAAGCAAGACCGAGTTTTTCGGCTAGATCGAGCGCGCGGGGATCGTGAAAGCCAAAGACATGGGTGCAAGTGAGGCCGACGGTTCCTGCGACGCGGTAGCAATATTCGCGAAGGCGGTCGAAGGTAGGATAGGTGCGAAGAGTCAGGTCCATTTCGGCGCCGCTGATTAGATCGTGCAAGTAGCGCGCAGGCATTTTGTAGCGATGCATGGTGTCGACGAGGGCGGGCAGAACCTCGGCAGCGCCCTTTGGGGCGGAGGAGTTCAGCGCCGCTGTGTCGTCGACGAGTTGAGACTGGCCAATGATGGCGTCGTCCAGTGCCGCGCGCCAATCGGCCAGGCCGCGTTGTTTGGCCGCGAGATCGTGGCCTTCGTCGGCGACGTCATCGACCAGGCGCATGAAAGCATAGAGGGCCGCGAGAGCGTCGCGCTTCGGTTTGGGAAGCAGGAAAAAAGCGTAGTAGAAATTGCTGTGGGCGGCACGGGCGATTTGGTGGCAGAAGGCGTAGGAGTCGGACACAGATGTGCTTCGTAAGGGCGCAGCATGCTGCTCCCCGACAAAAGCGGAGCCGGCTGCCCGGGACTCCGGATGCGAGGGTTTGACCACGAGACGCGTCAAGAGCGCCCGTCCAAGGAGTCGCGCTTGTTTGGATTTGGTAATGGATGGGCGCGTATGGAGCGTGTCGTAGCCCATGGATTCGATGGCGTCGAGGACGGCTACGCCGCCTCGCGTGAACATATCGAGGTCAACGCTGAGGCGGCCACTGACCATTTTTGCGAGCGGGGCGCCCTCCGCAAAGAGAACACGCGTGCGAGCGATCAAGTCCTTCATCAGAGCGACGTAGCGATCGCTGAAGCGGCGATTGACGATGTCGTCCTCAGATACGCCGTGAGTCGCGGCGACATCGAGTGGAATATAGATGCGGCCCTTTTCGAGGTCCCGGCTTACGTCTTGCCAGAAATTCGCAAGTTGGAGGGCTGTGCAGGTTGCGTCGGAAAGTGACTGGCGCTCTTCGTCGCGATACGCGCAGAGATAAAGGACAAGGCGGCCAACGGGATTCGCGGAGAAGACGCAATAGCCGACCATGGAATCCCATGTGGGATAACGCTTGACGGTCTGGTCCTGGCGAAACGCTCTCAGAAGATCGGCGAAAGGCTGTTTGGGAATATTTTTGGCGATGATCGTTTCACGTAGCGCGACGAAGACGGGGTGCGATGGCCGGCCATTGCAGCAGTCGTCGAGTTCACGCTCCCACCAATCGAGGAGTTCGAGGGCTCGTTCTTTTTGCGGGATTTCGTCGCCGAGATCGTCGGCCCAGCGGCAATATGTGTAGAGGTTGTAGAAATGCTGGTGCAGATCTTTGGGGAGAAGCCAGGAAACTACGTTGAAATTTTCATAGTGGTGGGTGGCGAGCCAACGAGTGTAGGCCTGTGCGACTGCGAGGGAGCAGTTGTTCGCCGGAGCGTGTTCGGAAATTTCGATTTCACCGAGATGCAACATGGAAAAGCAGATTCCTCGCTTCGCTCGGAATGACAAAAACTACAGTCCAGAGGCGCAAGATAGGTTGAAACTAGAGAACTGGATTGATGCTCTTTGATTCGCCAGCCCGAGGGCGGCAGCACGGCTGCCGCACTCCAAAGTCACGGCCTCACGGCCAGCTTGATTTCGCCGCTGCGGCTCTTCATGCGCTCGAAGGCCTGCGGCAGGTCAGTCAAGCGAATCTCTTCGGTGACAAAGTCGTGCCCAACAATATCGCCGCGGCGGATGGCTTCAAGGGCTTCGCGGATAAAACGCGGCGTGTGATGAAAGGGCGAGATCAGCTTAATTTCGGAATAGTGAATCGCAGCGGGGTCGATCGAGACATTCGTGCCCGACGGCAGACCGCTGAAGAAATTCACAACGCCTCCGCGGCGAACCATGGCCAAAGCCTGCTGCCAGGTTGCGGGATTGCCGGCGGCTTCTACGACGGAGTCTGGGCCGCGCTCGTCATCGGTCAAGGATTTCACCGCAGCAACGACATCGGGTGTTTCGGTCACGTTGATGGTAGCGACCGCTCCGAGCCTGCGGGCTACGTCAAGCGGCGCGGAACGCCGCGCCAAAGCGATCACGCGCAGGCCGCGGCGCGAGAGCATGCGGACAAAGGTAAGACCGATGGGGCCGCAGCCAATGACTGCGGCGGTATCGCCGGTGCGGACCTCCATTTCGTGAATGCCACGGAGCACGCAGGCCAACGGTTCGACAAGAGCCGCGCTGCCGTCATCGACGGAGTGGGGCACTTCCAGCATGTTCTCCATCGCGATGCGTCCGGGGATGCGCATGTATTCGGCATAGGCGCCGTTGTTAAAGAGCAAATCTTCGCAAAGATTTTCCTGGCCGCGGCGGCAATGGTAGCAACGCAAGCAGGGAGCGGAGTTGGCCGCGACGACACGCATGCCAATGCGCCAGCGCGCGTCCACGCGTTTGCCGACAGCGGCGATGTCGCCAACCACTTCATGACCAAAGACGGCGGGAGGCTGAATCATTTTGGCGTGGTAGCCCCGCTTCCAGACTTTCAGGTCGGTGCCGTCGGTCAGTGCGAGTCGGACGCGGAGGAGAACTTCTTCGGCAGCGAGATGCGGCACATCGATCATCTCGATGCGGAGATCTTCGCTGCCATACAATACGGCCGCGGTCATCTTAGAAGGCACAGCCGCGCGCGCGACGGCAAATTTCTCTTCTTCTCCAACTTCCAGCTTCTTGGTCGTAGATGTTCTCATGCGTGAGTGATCAAAATCTTCAGCGATTCGGCCGTTGGCCGGGCCGCAAGGTCCAAAGCTTCCTGGATTCTATCCAGAGAGAAGCGGTGCGTGACAATCTCCATTACCGGCAGTTTCTTCCCCAACACCAGCTCCGCGGCTGACTCTTGGATGTCCACCGCCGCGCTATAGCTGCCCAGGATTTCCTTCTCGTCGATGCCCACGGCGGCGGCGGGAAACTCAATCTTCGTGACTGGGTCGTTTGCCGCGAAAAGCAAGACTCGCCCCCCAGGCCGCGCAGCTGCCAAAGCGTCATTTACCACCGATGGATGCGCGACCGCAACCAGGACTGCGTCCGCTCCCCGACCGTTCGTACGGACCCGCACTTCTTCTATAAGCTTACCACTGGTTGGGTCGAAGGACTCAAGCGCACCGAGTGAGAGGCTCTTTTCGCGACGTTGGAGAATTGGATCACTTGTATACAGCTTGGCGCCTTCGAGCTTGCTGACCATGAGCAACTGGAGGCCGATGGGGCCGCAGCCGAGGATCAGAACAGCTTCGCCCGGGGTGATGCGCGCTTTTTGGACGGCTTTGACAATGGTGTTGATGGGCTCGATGAAGGTGGCTTCTTCAAAAGTGACATTGTCTGGCAGGGCGACAATGCCGCGTTCGGCTACCCAGGGCATGGCTTTGACGTACTGAGCAAAGCCGCCGCCGTTGGGCGTAAAGCCTGCGGTCAGGCCTGTGGTCTTGTACTGCTTGCACTGGGAGAAGAGGCGCTTTTCGCAATAGAAGCATCGGCCACAGGGAGTGTGGTGGAAGCTCATCACGCGGTCGCCGGGAGTCCACTTGGTCACTCCGGGGCCTGTCGCGACGACTGTGCCTGCCAGCTCGTGGCCCAGAATTTGCGGCGGCTCGACATAGCGCTGGAAGATTTTCTTGATGTCCGTGCCGCAGATCCCGCAAGCAGCGACTTTGATGAGGACTTCGCCTTCACCAACTTCGGGGACGGGGACTTCCTCGACGTGCACGACACCTTTGTCGCGGTAGACGCCGGCCCGCATCGTTTTCGGGATGGGCCCCAGCGATTTCAAGGTCTCGTGAGCTGTGCCGATGCTACTCATGTGGCGGAGACCTCTTCGATTTTTGGATGCGGGATTTTCGCCCAGTTTTGGGAGATCGCGGAAATGTAGCGATCCAAAAAATCCGCGAGCGACTTGGCAGCGGCGCGGCTCTGGCGGCCAAACTGGATCAACATGGGGATGCGATACGGACTTAGGCCTACTTCCTTGAGTAGGCCACCCATTTTCAAGTGGCCGCGAGAATCAAGGATGCGCGCGAAATCGACGGGCAGGTCTTCGTCCGCGGCGTCGCTAATCGCGCGAACGGCTACGCACGGTACGCCGCGTTGCGTAGCGGCTGCGAGGATGTAGGCAGACTCCATTTCGACGATGCTTCCCGTCCGGCTTAGTTCTTCTTTCTCTACGGCCGTCTTCACGATTTTCTCAGAAGTCACGGAGACTTGGACAGGCTTTGCGCCGGAGGATGCAGCCAGGTCAACAAGGATCTCGTCACTTGTGGCTTTGCTATCCCGTCCCAGCGCTTCCGAAGCGCGCGAGACAACTACATCGCCTGGAAGCAAGGCCGCATCGAGCGAACCGGCAAGTCCCGTGGAAATGCAAAGATCGTGAAGATCGATGGGAATCGATGACATCGCTCTGGCAGCGCTATCGCCGCCCATTCCCGTCAGCAGCACGGTAACTTCATCGAGACCAATGTTGGACTTGAAGAGATCAAATTCGCGGCGGCGCTCCCAATTCTCAAACTCGTAAGGGACAAACGGGTGGCGGGCAGCCCATGGCGAGAATTCAGCTTTGATGGCGAACGTAACGAGAATACGCATAAACCTGTAATTCTATGATGCCGGACCAAAGCAGCGGGCTACAAATGCGCAACCGCCATGAGACTGCCGCGCGCGCCGAAAGCACAGGCTGAAGCCTGTGCCACGAAATCTAGGCTGCAGCGCGAAGCATTCTCTTTAGGCGGCGCGGTTTCACATAGCCGTTGGCTTCGTACCATCGGACCGCGCGCTTCAGAGCCTCTTCGACGGAACCCGGCTTAAAACCCAGTTCCCGCTGCGCTCTCGAGCAATCCACAAACATCATGTGCTGCGCGATCTTCACGCCCTCGACCGGAATTTGCGGCTCTTTTCCAATGAGCCGGGAAAACGCCGTGCTGATGTAGGCTACACCCAAAGCAAGTCCGTGAGGAATCTTGAGCGAGGGAGCCGCGAGGCCGGTGATCCTGGAAAGCAGGTCCAGCATCGCTTTGAGCGTCAAGTTTTCCGCGCCGAGCAGGTAGCGCTCGCCGACTTTGCCATGTTCCGCGACGAGCAGATGGCCTTCCGCGCATTCTTCCGCGCCGACGAAATTCAGGCCCGTTTCAACGTAGCCGGGCATTTTACCGTTCAAAAAGTCGAGAATGATTTTTCCCGTGGGAGTCGGCTTCCAATCTCCGGGACCGACAGGAGTGGTAGGCATGGCGACCACTACGGGCAGCCCTTCCTTCGCGGCGTTGAGCGCTTCACGCTCGGCCATCCATTTTGAGCGCTTGTAGTGGCCGACCATCTCTTCGAGCTTGGTGTCGGTGAACTCATTGGGAAGTTGCGGGCGGTCAACGGCAATCGTGGCTACCGTGCTGGTGTAAATGAATTTTTCGATTTTGGCGCGCTTCGCGGCCTCAAGGAGGTTTTTAGTGCCGCCGACATTCGAGTCGTAAATGTCGCGAGATTTTTTTGCCCACAGGCGGTAGTCGGCTGCGACATGAAATACGTACTGCACGCCAGCCAGGGCGCGATCGAGCGACGCGGCATCGCGCAGGTCTCCCGTAACGTATTCGAGGGAGAGGTCGCCGACGGCGCGGTTCGTGCTCGAAGGACGCATCAAGACGCGCACGTCCTCGCCGCGAGCGACGAGTTGGCGCGCCACATGGCTGCCCAGGAAGCCCGACGCTCCTGTAACTAGCGTGGTCATCCGGCTTCTGCACCTTCGCCCAAACTGTCTCTTTGCGACTCCGGCAGCGGAGAGCGTTCCCTCTCCGGGCAACTTCGCAACGCTGCGGGCGGCGCGACTACGTCCAGTAACGAGGAAAGAAGCGCCCACCGGCGGTTTAGCAAGCGGCGGCGCAGTCGGCCAGTTTCCGTCGCAAGTCCGGGAAAAAGCGGTGCATAAGTAATCATGAATCCATCCACATCGAGCTTGCAGACTTCGGCGTGGAGTTCCTCTAACTCACCGGATGCCATGTCTGGTCGCAAGACGAGACGAGCGCACGTGAAAAAACCGGCCAGACGCGCCATGCGAAGTGCTTCCAAGCCGGTGCGCATTTCTGCGGGACGAGCACCCCGCAGATCCCCCGAGGGATTGCGGCCGTCCAAGCGGATGGCGAAATAAAAACGAGAAGACGGCTGAAATTCGTGAAGGCGGGGCTTGAGTGAGGCGCCGGAGGTCTCAAGAAAGATCTGCCGCCCTGATGCCGCGATGGCGTTGGTGAAGCGAGCCACATGAGGATGCTCCAGCGGTTCGCTACCCGTGATCCAAATGATCGGGGAGCGATTTTGGGAGAGCCTCGCCGCGAGCGGCTGCGAAAAACCGTTTGCTGTTTCTTGGCCGCAAGCTGTTTGGGAAGCAAAGGCCGAATCTAGAACATCGTCTATCGAAAGCTGCAAGATAAGGGGATGATCACGCCTGGCCCCGATTGCGCGAGCGGCCAATGCGAGGATGAGATCCGCGGTGAGCCGCAGAGAAAACGTCATCGCGGGCTCTAGAACCCGCTCCGCAGCCGGAATTCGGCTGGCTGGAATTTCATCGCGCAGTATTCGTGAGGACCATCCACCTGATTACGGAATCGCGCCAGCGCGTAGAGCGGGAAAGAATTGCGGTAAAGGTGATACTTCAAGTAAAAGACGCCCGGAAAACCGGTGCCGGTAAAATCGGATTCGCTCCAGGAACCATCGGTATTTTGCTGGTGGACGAGATAAGCGACCGACCTCAGAATAGCGGGATCATCTGCCTGGGCGCCCGCGAGCAGTCCGATGAGGCCCCAGGCCGTTTGTGATGCGGTGCTATTTCCCTTACCTTTGGTGGCGGGATCCGTGTAGCTCCACAGAGATTCCCCGAAGCTGCCGTCGGGTTTCTGCACAGCGCGGAGCCAGGTGACCGCCCGCTGGCAAAATTCTTTTGCCGTAAGCGAGACGGTCTCGAGGGCACGCAGCGCACCGCTCGTCCCGTATACGTAATTCACGCCCCAGCGGCCGAACCAGGAGCCATCTTCGCACTGATCTTTCAACAAGAACTTCACCGCGCGCTGAACAGCGGGATGCTCCGCGGGCCAACCGAATCGGCCGAGGCACTCGAGAACGCGCGCCGTCACATCGGCGGTCGAAGGATCAATCATCGCGTTGTGGTCGGCGAAAGGAATATTACATAAAAGTTTGCGGTCGTTGTCGCGATCAAAGGCGCCCCAGCCGCCGTCCTTGTTTTGCATGCTCAGGAGCCATTGGATGCCGAGCCGGACTGATTTTTCCATGCGCTCGGAATCTGGATGCTGCACCCGCTGCAGCGCCATGAGGACGAAAGCGGTGTCGTCCACGTCAGGGAAGAAATCGTTGCGAAACTCGAAGGCCCAGCCACCAGGCTCGGCGTCTTTGTTCTTGAATTGCCAGTCGCCGGGACCAAGAACCTGTTTGGAGAGCATCCAATCCGCTGCTTTCACAAGGGCGGGATGATCGGCGGGAAGCCCGGCCTCTTCCAATGAGACCATGGCGATGCAGGTATCCCAAACCGGGGAAACGCACGGCTGCATGCGAATCGTGTCGCCCTCTTCAATCTCAAAGCGAGAGAATTCGCGAATTTCGCGGGCGGTGAGTGGATCATCAGGGCCGTGGCCGAGCGCCATCAACGCGAAAATCGAATTCATCATGGCAGGGTAGATGGCAGCGAGACCTTCGCTGCGCTCGATGTGCGCGAGCATCCAGGCTTTGCATTCGCGGAGCGCGCGGTTGCGCAGCGGTTTCCAGGGAAGCTTCTCGTAAAGTTTCAGGCCGCGATCGATGGCCAGGAAAACGTTGCGCCACGAGATAAGCTGCTTGCTCCAGTCAAACGCCGCTGCTTTGTGCGAGATGTCCTTGAAGAGCTCGTCGACGCGAGCGCGTTCCGGTAGACGCCAGTCCGGCCGAAGGGCCGAAAGAATGGCCATGGGGATGACGATGCCGCGCGTCCAAGACGACATTTCATAAATGTTGAGATAGAACCAGTTCGGCAAGAGCAGTAACTCGGGCGGAATCGAAGGAACAAGCTCCCAGCCGACTGCGCCAATCAGCGCGAGATAAAAGCGCACATAAGAATTTGTGAGTTCGAGGCCGCCAAGCCGATGCACTGTTTCGCGCGCCTGCGTCATGTGGGGCGAATCGATATCATCGCCGACAAGTTTTAGTGCGAAATACGCTTTGCAGGTTGCGTTGAGATCGGAAGGGCCGCCCGGGAAAATATTCCAGCCGCCATCGGGGAGTTGGCGGCGACGAACATAATTGGCGAGTTTGGCGATGCGATCGGGATCGGCCTTACCAAGTACGTACAAATAATAGATGTAATCGGATTCGAGAGTGGTATCGGCTTCGAGTTCGCCGAGCCAATACCCTTCCTCGGCTTGCAGGGAGAGAAGGTGGTTCGCGCCGTTCTCGATAGCCCGCTCGAGCGAGCCAGCCAAACCCTTCTCATGCCAAACGGGTGGTACGGCAGGAACGGGCCTATCAAGTCCTATGCGTGTACCTGTCGCCAAAATACGTCCCCCAAAAGCAAAGTCTACCAAAAGGCAGGCGTATTAGATTCGCCCAAGATGGATGCAATTGGCCTAACTTCTGTATTCCTAGCTACTTCCCGCAACCCCGGCGCCAACGCTCTCTAAAGAACGAGTAATACGAGTACCAGTAAATTATCGCCGTGTTGGGGCAATGGGTCAACTTCTAAGATGCGATGGCGTTACAGAATCGTTGTCAGAGGACGATACTTGGCGGCGCTTGCAACGCCCTTTCGATGAGGACGTGCAGCGGCTCAGGAAGTGGTTCGCCCTCGCGTTGGGAAACGGAGGGTTTGGTGCGAAGGAGATTGGCGGGGAGTTTTAACCAGGAGGGGGCGGCCGCCGGAGAGTCCATCGAACCGCGAAGAACCAGTGCGTCGGCGCGGTCCAGCGCGACGCGGGCGGAGTCTTTGAAGTCTTCGCGGGCAGGATCGACGACCGCGAAATAGAGGGTGGGCTTCACAAATTGCAGCAGAGAATTGCTCTCGAGGATGAGCGAACGCGATTCGTTTTCGCTTTCTTCGGATACTGCTTTGAGAGTATCTCGCATCAATGGAAGGCCTTCGGCGAGAAAGCCTTGCTTCGTTCTGAGCCAGAAAGATTTCTTTGCGCCTGCTGCCAGAAATCGCGCGCTGTCCGTGCCGGATTGGGGATGCGCTTCCCATTCGATGGCGCACACGTGTTCGTCGGGAGCGCAGTCGCAATCGTGGCCGTTCTGCGCGCAGACGCCGTGGCCGTATTGCGTGATCTTTCCCGCGATCCAGTGTGCTTTCGGGAAAGCGCCAATGATGTCGCAGACAAGTTGCGTCTTCCCAATGCTGCGGGTGTGCCCGCCGACTACGACTACGCGCCATTGTGGGGATGCGCTCACGTCACTTCCCTCTTGGTCTGGCCTTCGAGTTTGGCTTCCAATTTCGCTTCCAATGCTTGGATGCGCGCAGCGAGTTCCGGTAAACGCTCCTGCCAGGCGAATTGCTCTTTGAATTTCTCGAGAGGACGAGCGGGCGTTCCCCACACGGTTTGCCCTGTGCGGATGATCTTGCCACCGAGGACGCCGGACTGGCCGCCGATGATCGCCCCATCTTCGAGAAAACACTGTTCCCCAAAGCCGGCTTGGCCACCGACGACAACATGCCTGCCGAATTCGCAGGATCCGGAAAGACCGACCTGCGCCGCCATCACCGTGTGCTCGCCAATCTGGCAGTTGTGGCCAATGTGCACGAGATTATCGAGCTTAACGCCTTCAGCGATGCGCGTGTCGTCGAGCGAGCCGCGATCGATGGTCGTGTTCGCGCCAATTTCCACGTCGTCAGCGATTTCCACGATGCCCACTTGCGGAAATTTCCAGTAGCGGCCGTCCCCTTGCGCGTAGCCGAAGCCGTCCGCGCCGATGACCGCGCCGGAATGAATCTCCACGCGATGTCCGATGCGAACGCCGGCGTAGAGAGTTACGCGCGGATGAATGCGGCAATGGTCGCCAATCCAGCAGCCCGCCCCGATCACGCTGTGCGCGCCGATTTGCGTGCCTTCGCCGATGTGCGCGTCTTCGCCAATCACGGCAAACGGGCCGACCGCGGCGCTCGCGCTGACTTTTGCAAGCGGCGCGACAATGGCGGTTGGATGGATTCCAATTGCAATTGGAACTCTTTCGATGATTAGAGCGGCGGCTTTGGCAAATGCCAACTTGGGTTGGACGCTTCGCAGGATGGTCTTCCCTTTTAGGTCGATACTCTCTGGCGCGATCACGCACAAAGCGGCTGAAGCTGCGGCGCGGTCCGCGTGCCTGGCTTTTTCGAGATAAATAAGATCGTGCGGGCCGGCGCGCTCGGGAGCCGCTACTCCGCGCAGTTCGATAGCGCCATCTCCTTCGAGTTTCGCGCCGACTGCCTCCGCTAACGACATTGCCGTTTGCATCATCGAAGCCCTCTCTTAAAAATCATACAGCGCGGGCTCGCCCGGTGGTCTGTTCTTCCACCGCTGGTGAACCCACACCCATTGGTCAGGATGTTTACGAATAATTTCCTCGATTATTCTTGTGAAGCTTTGTGTGTTTTCAAGAACGTCGCGCTCGGTATCGCCGGTACGAATTAATTCCACCGGCGGTTCGAAGCGCAGACAGTATTTTTGAATGGTCTCGTCCCAATAGGCGTAGCCGGGAACGACGGCTGCATCGGTGTGCAATGCCACTCGGGCGAGGCCCGTGGTGGTACACGCGGATTTGCCGAAGAAATCGACGAAGATGCCTTCTGCCGGCATAGTGTTCTGATCGGCGAGAATACCGACAGTTCCAGAGTCCTTCAGGATTTTCAGCAGGACACGCGCGGATTCGTTTTTGAAGATGGGGTGATTGCGGGAGGCGCAGCGGTATTGATTGACGAGGGCATCAAGGCGTTTGTTGTCGAGAGGTCTCGCCATGTAATGAAGAGGATAGCCATAGAGCGCGTGCGCGAACGAGGAAAGCTCCCAGGCACCGATGTGGCCTGTTAGGTAAAGAACGCCTTTGCCACGCCGATGGCCTTCCAGAAAATTTTCGTGGCCTTCGAGGATCACCACTTTTTCGATGTTTTCTTTCGTGAGCCTTGGAAAATGCGCAAATTCCGCGGCCATCCAGCCGAGATTGCGCACCATTTTGCGTGTGGCGTCTTTGCGCTGCGCGTCGGTCCAATCTGGAAAAGCCAGGCGGAGGTTAAAGTCTGCCGTCTTTTTCAATTTCGGCTGGAGTGCGAACAGCAAACGCGCCATGGACGCGGCAAAGCTGCGCGCGACGCTGCGCGGAAGCACGCCCAGCTTTTTCAATATAAGCCAAACGGCGGCGTATTCGAGCCATTCTTTCATTATGGGCCAAGACGGCCTCGCGGCGGCCGACGCGCGACAGTATGCAAGAGGTGCCCCGTTCGAAGATAGAGGTTCAATGCTAGACTTTTCCTTCCGTGAGCGAATCGTCTAGCGCCAGCCTCGAGAAATCGCAGCCCAGCCCCGCAGCCCGCATGGGCTGGGCAATTCTGATCGTTGCGACGCTGTACGTTTGCTATTTCAGCCATCTTGGCGCGATTGGATTTGTCGGCCCGGACGAACCGCGTTACGCCTGGATTGCGCGGGCCATGGCGGAAACGGGCGATTGGGTTACGCCGCGCCTTTATGGCCAGCCCTGGTTCGAGAAGCCGCCACTTTATTATTGGGGTGCGGCGGCCAGCTTCAAAGTTTTTGGCGTCAGCGAAGCGGCGGCGCGATTGCCTAGCGCAATCTCTGCCTTGCTTGCAACGCTTGCGCTGGCGTGGCTTGCCTTGCGGATGTACGGCGCGGAAACCGCGCGCTGGCTGTTGCTATTGCTGCCCACAACTGTTGGCATGATTGGATTTTCGCATGCCGCTGCCACGGACATGCCCTTTAGCGGGATGCTCACCATCGCGATGGTTTGTGCGGCGGTTGTTCTGCGACTCGTTCCGTCGGCGGAAGGCGGGGCGGACCCCGCCCCTATAAGCCCAACGACGCCGTGGGCGGCTCTCATTCTATTCGGCTTTTTTCTAGGCCTCGCCGTGTTAGCGAAAGGGCCTGCAGGAATAATCCTCTGCGGCGGCGCGGTTTCCTTCTGGGCGATTATTACGAGACGCTGGCGCGACGCGTTCCGGTTGCTTCATCCCGCCGCCATCGCTGCATTCTGTATCACTGCACTGCCCTGGTACATCCTCTGCGCCCGTCGCAATCCCGATTTCTTCCGCGTCTTCATCATCGAACACAATTTCAAGCGTTACCTCACGCCCGAATTCCAGCACATCCAGCCGTTCTGGTTTTACGTTCCCGTCCTCCTTGCCGCCCTTTTCCCTTGGACGGTTTTGTTTGGCTGGGCGGCGTTCCCCGCTTCCTTCGAGCTAAGGCGAAGGCGGCGATTAGGCCATTTCAATTGGCTTTTATTCTGTTGGGCAGCGTTCACCCTTCTTTTCTTCACCATCTCAAAATCAAAGCTCCCTGGATATGTGCTACCCGCAGTCGCTCCGATTGCTTTGCTCACAGTACGTTTCTCAGTGCTCAACTTCAGTGTCGCCACGTTTTCTCGGCGGTGGCCATTTGCAGCCAGCGGATTGACCCTCGCGCTGGTAGGTATTCTCGTTGGCCATTTCAGCAACTCCTTTCCGTTCGTAACGGACGTGCGCCTGCCCGCAGGGCCTCTAGCGTTCGCAGCCATTGCTTGCTCGGGTGGGCTCGCTTCAGCAGCCCTTGCGTTCTTTCGCCGATCGCGAGCTTGTTTGATGGCGGCGACTCTAGCGATACTGTGCTCGATGACCCTTGGTACAGGAGATTTGTGGCAGCTCGACGAAGGAGTTTCCGCGCGCCCGATGGTCGTCGCAGCTCTCGAACACATGACATCGGAAGAGGCGGCACGGGCAACCGTGTTCAAATTGCGTCGCGCTTATAAGTATCAGGTCGACTTTTACCTGCATCGCGAGACAGAGGAGTGGTCGCCTGAAATGAAAGAACATTCAGTTATCTTTACGGATCACAAGAATTCGGCGGAGCTCGTTCGCTTGGGAGCTTGGTGTCCGTCTTATGTCGCGTTTCCCGCAGTTTGGGTTTGTGAGAGTTCGAAGGGTGATCCGGTCCTAATGCACTGAACCGCCCGTGGCGGGAAGCTTCAGTAAGAAAAAGCTGACTACGCGATTCTCGTAATCGCGCTTATCGTTTTCGTCCATCCCTACAAAATTGCCATGCGAGATGATCGCTTGCTCGCGCGGCTCTGGCGCTTTGGCAAACATTTGGCGCGTGATATCCGCGAGCTCGGGATCATCGGAGGCTTCAATGAAAAGTTTCGGCACACCAGCCAGGGCAATCAACTTTTTCGAGAGCGGCGGATCTTCCCGGTACTTGTAATTCAGCCACGTAAAACTAAATTCGGCCGAGCGCACCATCAGCGGAAACCCGCCGAGACCGCTGCGCTCCACGCCGATTTTCACCATTTGTTCGGGCAAGTCGTAGACGGAATCCAGCACGATGGCGCGAATCCGGCGGTCGTTTTCCGCCTCGCGCAAGGCGGCATAGGCGCCCAAATTATAGCCCCACAACCCGAAGCGGCCGGGATCGACATCGCTGCGCGCCGCAACCGTATCAATGGCCGCGCGGACTTCGTCGGCCTCGCGATAGCCGAACGTGGTAATCCCATCGATTGTGCCATGCGCTGCAAAATCAAAAACGAACACGTTGTACTGGTGGTCCTGCAAAGCGGAAACAAGCGTGAGCAATTCGCCGCGGCTCGAACCGTATCCATGGCACAAAACGATGGTCGGCGCGCCGCGCAGTCCCGGGAAAAACCAGCCATGGCGGTCGCCTAACCCCGGGACCGTAAAGTCCACCAGGTCCGGTTTGCCGGGAAAGCTGTTCATATCGATTTCGCTGCCGGTGCGCTGTGGCTTGACGATTCGGTAGACGAGAAACCCGGCTATGGACGCGGTGGCAAGCACGGCAAAAAACACGAGCGCCAGAAAGGCCATGAAAAGTTTCGTATACCACTTGGTTGGATACCGGAGTTCGTACAGGATTGACATTCGTAGTCTGCGCCGTTGCGCGGCCAGTGCCGCCAGTCTTTACCTCTCAGCGAGTAAGCATTATATGCGCGATGTTAACACACCTTTTCCGCTCTCTTTTCCAGAGCCTTGCTCCCTTGTGTCGGAATTGTATCGGCGCGCGGCCTGGCTTGATTGTGCGGCCTCCGATTCAGCTATCATAGGCATGGAGAGGCAGGGACCGTGCAGCAGTCCTCTTTATCCATGAATATTGTCGACTTGCGACAGACGACGGTTCGCCAACTTGAGCCGCTCCTTGAAGAGGAAGCGCGCCACTGGCGCGATGAACTCCACTGGGACTACCGGGGCGCGCTGGAACTGATCAAACGATTCCTGGACGCCCACGCGCTTGCCGGATGCGTGGCTTTCGAAAACGGCAGCGCCGCCGGTTATTCCTTCTACGTGCTGGAAGAGCAGAAAGGCCTGATTGGCGGACTCTATGTCTCTGCAAAGTATTCGCAAGCCAGCATCGGGCAGCGCCTGCTCGACGAGATGCTCTTTTCCATGCGCGCAATCCCCCAGCTCTCGCGCATAGAAGCGCAGCTTATGCCCTTCTGCGGACCGGTGGAAGTCCCACTCAGCAATCAGGGATTCCGCCTCTATTCTCGCCAATTTATGCTCCAGGATCTGCAGCACCTGCCCGAGGCCAAGCCGGGAGTTTCCGCCGGAATGCGGCTGGACCGTTGGAATGACCGCTATTTCGAGCCTTGCGCCAAGCTGATTTATCTCGCGTATGCGAACCATGTGGACGGAGAAATTAACGACCAGTACCGCACCCGCTCCGGCGCCCTGAAATTCCTTAAAAACATTATTCTCCTGCCGGGCTGCGGTCATTTCGTCCCCGGAGCTTCTTTTGTCCTGCGTCAGCCAGGGGGCGACGATCTGATTGCTGCGGTTCTGACAAGCGAGGTGTCTCCGGGCGTCGGGCACACCACGCAAATCTGCGTGCTCCCCGGCTATCAGGGACACGGCATCGGCCGCATGCTGATGCATACCTCTGGTGAAACGCTGCGCACCATGAAATTCAAGGAATTGACGCTGACGGTGACTTCAGAGAATTATGGCGCCGTTCAGCTTTACGAAAAATTAGGATTCAAGACGATTCGTACGTTTACCGCGGGCGTTTGGCCGCGGTGAGGCTTCGCTCACTTCTTTGAGCGATCTTTCAATAAATTCTTCAACTCCGACATGAATTCCTGTACATCCTTGAAGTCCATATAAACCGACGCAAAGCGAACGTAAGCCACCTTATCGAGTTTTTTCAGCCGGTGCATGATCATTTCGCCGATCTCTGTGGTGGTGAGCTCGCGCTCCGTTGCTTCGTGCACCACGCTCTCGATTTCATCCACGATGCCTTCGAGTTTCGGCGTGGCCACAGGCCGCTTCTCGCAAGCCTTCAGCAACCCTTGCAAAATCTTCTGCCGCTCGAAGCGTTCGCGCCGCCCATCCTTTTTGATGACCATGTAAGGAATTTCATCGATGCGCTCGTAAGTGGTAAAGCGGCGGCTGCACTTGAGGCACTCCCGCCGCCGCCGAATCGTGTCTCCGGCGCGGCCCTCGCGTGAATCGATTACCTTATCGTCCAGATGCGCGCAGAATGGGCACTTCACTCAGGCATCTCCTTGCGCGTAGCAGTGTAAAAAGTTTGCCCTTCACACTTCGAGCTCTTTTGCTTCTTCGCGCTGGGCCAAGTCGCGCAATTTGCCCGGCGAAAACCCCTCGCGAAACAGCAGCGGCACGCCCGCAAGACTACACGCAGCAAAGGAAATCAGCCAGAGGACAATCGCAGCGGCCGCTGCGCGTTCCTTCTCTACCCCGAGCACAGCCGTGAACGCGATAAAGGTGGCCACTTGCGCGCCTCCTCCCACTCCGGGAAGCTGGACGGCCGAGCCGGCCAGTGTGAACGCCAGCACGAGCATCGCGTCGCCGAGATTCAGTGTGCCAAGCGACCCGCCAAATGCATGTGAGACCCAAAGATAAATCAGGGCGACCAGAAACCAATGCGCGCCGGAGTAAATCACGGCCGCTACGAGTTCTCCGAAGGAGCGAATCGCCTGTATGCCACGTACAAATCCGAGCAAGATTCGCGCCACAAGAGCGCGCCACCCGTGTGCTCCGTGCCAGCCGTGAAGACGGCGTTCCAGAAGCGCTGTGCCGTGCAGACGAAGATAAATCAGAAAAGCAATGGCTCCAACGACTGCCGCGAAGAAGAAAGTGCCCGCCGTCCTTGCCGCGGCTTCCAGCGTGCTCGCCGCGTCGCCAACACGGGAATGCGATTTGAAGAGCAGCAAGCCAATCGAGGCAATAACCGCCATGCTCGCAAAATCAAAAATGCGCTCCAGAAAATAAATTCCGAACATGTCCGCAAACGGAAGACCTTCTTTGCGAGCCAGCAGCATTGGTCTAACCGGTTCCCCTGCGCGCCCGAGAAGAAAAATTGCCGAAAATCCGGCAAGCGTCATGGCATAAATCTGCCAGAATCGTGAGGGTCCCAGATTTCCCTGAAACACTTTCCACCGTAAGGCGCGGATCGCGTAGCAAATATAAATCGCCACAATCGAAACGATCAAAAGGTAGGGATTCGCGTTGCGGACGGCATGAAGCAGCTTCTCCCCGCTGAAATCCTTCAAATGGATGATTCCGCGCGAAAAGTAGATGACTAGCCCGAGGACAACGAGCCCGAGCAGAGCTATGAGCAGCTTCCTCGACGATGAACGCATGCGCTTGTCAGACTAACGGTCGCCACCCGACGCGTCAAGGCGAGCCCCCGCTGCAGCTCTCCTCATTGGGAATCCTTGGGGCGGTGCCTGAGCCGGTCTAGACCAACATGCCTCACAAATTTGTCTCCTTTTCTTACGTTTGTCTTGACAATCGGATACCTCTCGCGTATAGTAGTTCTTGGGTAACATTGTGCGCGCTACCCGGGAACGCCAATCTCCAGATTGGCGTTTTTGCTTGCTTGAGGCGCGTGTTCGATCCAAGTTGATTGTTCTCCGAACCGGTGAGGCAAGCTCCCTTTTTCACTCTCTAGCCAAAAGTAAGTTCTTTAGAATCAACGTTTACGGACAGTCCGCAAGTATTGATTCTAAAGAACTTAGAGAAACACTAAGCCCCCTAGAATCAACGCTTACAAAAAAGCGGGGAGGGGTTAGGCAAGCCGAACGTCATGTAGGGGTCTCGAGAAGCCGTAGATGAGCTGCTCTACTCGCCGCTCGGCAATCCGAACTTTGGATATCGCCACCGCGGCTTCTCCACATCAGGTTTGTAAACAGGAAGCGCCGGCTGATTCCGTAATATTCGGCGCTCGTCAGCCGAGAAATCGCTCGATGCGGGCGCTTACGTCCTCGGCTAGATTCACCGCCATCCAATGTCCAGAGCGGGGAATTACTTCTAACCTGGCGCAGCGCATCAGTTCGACGAATTTCTCCCCTTGCGCAACAGGAGAATGTTTATCTCTCTCGCCCCAAAGAAGCAGAGCCGGGATTCGGACCGTTGGGAAGAGTTGCTTTAGCCGGGGCAATGTTCCCTGATAACCGGCGCACATGCGCACCACAAATTTCCTAACTTCGGGGCGATGAAAGCTTTCCCATGGATCACTGCGCAATTCCGTTCTCAGCTTGTAACCGCGCGGATGGAAAGCTTGAGTCGCGCGAAACTCGAATACTTTCATTGAATCTGAAGTAGCGCGGCGATGCGTTCCAACACAGTGCTAAGTATCGCTGGCGGTAGCTTACCCACTCTTTGTGCATCGCGCTGTCGCCAATCGAGGCTCTTCAGGTGGTCAGAGAGGATAACGCCTTTCATGCGGTGTCCCGGCGGGAGTGCTACTTCAAAGGGGTACCCCTTGGCATGACTTGTGATTGGACACATCACGGCCAGGCTCGCCTTTTCATTATACTTCCGCGGCGAAAGCACTAACGCGGGTCTTCTGCCTGCTTGCTCCCGCCCTGCCTGTGGCGTGAAATCTACCCACACTAAGTCGCCGGCATCAGGCACGTACGCGCGGGCTACCACAACTCCTTCACAACCGGCTCACCCCAATCTGATTCAGCGTGCTGGTTTTCAGGAGTGATCTGGGAGACTAGCTGTTCTAGGGTCGGCTTGGCCCGTGGCTTTCGTATCCGTACTTTCCCGGGACCATCGGCAGCCACGTCCAAATCATCCCCGGTTTTCAGCCTGGCTGCTATGGCAATGGGCTTCGGGATACGCACTGCCAAGCTATTTCCCCATTTCGCGAGCTGCGTTTTCATGGCGCCCTCTTGTATCTACAGAGTATATACTGGAAAGCCCCAGGTTCAAGCTTCCCATGGAGCACTCGACTCTTTGGCGAGAGGCGCGGCCTTGCGTGGCCTTGTATGTGGGGCAACATCACGAGTAAGATGCCCCCATTTGCGGTCGGTCGTCCGGGCCAGAACTAGACGGAACTTTTGGAGAGCAGTTTGCGTTCCATAGTTGCAGGCCGAAGTTGGCTCAAGGCAACTTTTGGGTCAAACTGGTCACCGTAGCGGGATTCGAGGCTGATGATACGTTGGAGCAGGACGCCCAACTGGTCCAGCATTGCCTCCAGGGCGACGGTTCGGCCTGGGAGGAACTTGTGCGCCGTCACACGCGCCGCATCTTCAACATTTGCTACCGGTTTACTGGCAATGGCACAGAGGCCGAAGACCTGTCGCAAGAAGTTTTCCTCCGGGTGTATAAAACTCTTGGGAGCTATCGTTCCGCTTATGGCGGTTTTGCCACATGGATGAGCAGCGTCACGCGCAATCTTTTGATCGATCACTATCGCCGCACCAAGCGCGACCGCATCACGGACTCGCTCGAGGACGCCATGCCGGTGGTCGAAAACAAGGAGTCCGCCGGACGCCGTCCCGATCAGCAATTGCTCCTCGGCGAACTCAGTTCGCAGGTGCAGACCGCGCTGACCAAGCTTTCCCCCGAACTCCGCGAAGCGGTCATCTTGAGGGATTTGCAGCAACTCGAGTACAACGAGATACGCCAGGTTTTGGATGTACCGGAAGGAACTGTGAAATCCAGAATCAACCGCGGACGAATCGAACTCGCGCGCATCCTGCAACAGATGGGAGTGCGCCCGTCATGATTCGTGCCTCTATGTTGCCATCGGCGTGGCGCACGACGCGGAGCATGTCATGACTTGGACTTGCGAACAAACCGAAGCGCGGCTGAGCGAGTATCTCGACGGACTTCTTACCCCCGACGAGCGATACGCTTTCGACATGCATGTGAATGCTTGCGAACACTGTGTGCCACTGGTAGCCAGTGTTTCTCATTTGCTGACCGATCTGCGCTCGATGGAACAGCTCGAACCGCCCCCGCAGCTAATCACTTCGATTCTGAACCAAACAATTGGGCCGCGTAAAACCAGCAAAGGTTGGCGCGGAGCTTTCGGCTGGCTGAGCGGATTAGCGTCCCCTCGCTTCGCCTATAGCGCCGTCTCGATTGCCGCCTCCATGGCGATTCTCTTGGCCGCCTCTGGCATCTCTCTTCGCAAGCCTAAGCTCGCGGACTTTTACCCTGGCAACATTGCCCGTAGCGTGGATCGCCAAGCGCATCTGGCCTATGCCCATACCACGAAGTTTGTCAGTGATCTTCGCGTCGTTTACGAAATTCAGTCCCGCTTGAACCAGGACAACAATCTGCCCACCACGCCGGAGACCACCATGCCGCAAACCGCTCCGGGTAAATCACCGGGAAGTACAGACAGCACTCGCCCGGACGCGCCCCGCCAGCAGAACCGCGCTAACGGCATCCGGCGGGAACTCGAGGTTCTCGCTACAGAAGTGCCGTCAGCGAGCGTTTCACTCTGCGGCCGGTTGTTAAAAAGGAGAATTCCATGAAGTGTGCCGTCCATTCTGAGGTGGACGCAACGGGCTACTGCCGCAATTGCGGCAAGCCCATGTGCCCAGACTGCGTGCGGCACGTGCGCGACGTGCTCTACTGCGAAGACTGCCTGGCCAGCGGCATGGGCATTCCCGCGCCGCCTTCTGCTGCCCAACCTGGGCAACCTGGAGTTCCGCCGCAGGCGCTCAACGCTGCTTTGCCTCTTCCTGCACCTCCGGGGATCGGCCCGAGCCCGGTATTGGCATTCTTCCTGGGATTTCTGCCCGGCTTAGGCGCCTTCTATAACGAGCAGTACGGCAAAGGCATGGTCCATCTCGCGATTTTTCTCGTTCTCTTCATCGCCGGCGTAAACGGGGCCATGAGCGGGGGCGCGGAAGCTGCGCTCTGGATCTGCATCTCCGCTCTTTGGATCTACATGCCTATCGATGCGCTGCGCACCGCGCAAGCCAAGCGTGCTGGCCAGACTCTGTCCGACCCGCTCGACCATTTCAGCAGGAATCGCCCCATTGGCCCAATCCTGTTGATTGGCGCCGGCCTCCTGCTTCTGCTCAACAATTTTGATTGGTTCCCGTGGTACCGCGTTTCGCAATTTTGGCCCGTGATTCTGATCGCTGTCGGCATTTTGATGTTCCGAAATCGCATGAACCGCAGCCAGTAGGAGAGAATTTCGTGAGGACCAATAACCATGAGTGATCATCTTCATTGCAACTGCCAGCGTTGCACCATTCGCGGCCTTCGCGGCCCCGTCATCATTGTGACGGTAGGCATTCTTTTTCTTTTGCAGGAAATGCGCGGCGGCTACTTCGATTTCAGCAACACGTATCCGGTCATCATAATCGTCATCGGACTGATGAACCTCGGCTGCGCCCTCGCTTCCAATGAGGGCCATGTTTCCTCGGCTCCGCCTATGCCCCCCGTGGCACCTCCCACGCCGGGAGTTCCGCCCTCTCCATCAGGCGCAACGCCCACGACCTATCCGGGGCAAGGACAATAAATCCAGATGGCCAGGAGCCGCCAACGCACCAGCGGAATCTTCACGGGCTTCGTTCTCCTCACCGTCGGTGTCATCCTTCTTCTTCATAACTATCGCGGTCTCGAGATTGGCGATCTGCTCGTCCACTGGTGGCCCCTCGCGCTGATCTTTCTCGGGCTGATCAAGCTTTATGAGCGCATGGCGGCAAGCCGTTCCGATGATCCCGGCTCCGCCCGCATTTCCGGTGGTGAAGTCTTGTTGGTGATAGGCATGATCACGCTGTTGAGCGTCGTCGTCGCCGTTGATTACGCCAAGCGAGCCATGCCGGGCAAGCTTCCCGTGGAATTTTCGGGCGACGCTTATCCCTTCGATTTGGATGTCACTCCGCTAAGCGTCCCTGCGAATGCGCGCATCACCGTTCGCGGCGGCCGCGGCGAGATCACTGTCCGCGCCTCCGATACTCCCGAAATTCACGTCTCCGGCAAAAAAAATGTCCACGCCTGGAGCGAATCCGACGCCCAGCGCCGCGCGGGTCCTGTTTCCGTCGAGATCGTTCAGAATGGCGACGGCTATGAAATCCATCCCACGGGCTTGGGCGCGGGCGATGATCGCATCAGCATTGACATGGATATCCAAGTCCCGAAAAAAGCCTCGCTCACCGTCCGCAACGAACAAGGCGACATCAATGTTTCCGACATGGCCATGCCCGTCTCCGTAACCAGCAGCAGCGGCGACGTCGAAGTTCGCGACACCGGCAGCGACGTAACCATCGAAATGCATAAGGGTGACGTCAAAGTTTCCGACACCAAGGGCGATATCAAAATCTCAGGAAACGGCGGCGAAGTTGACGTCGCCACCGCTACGGGCAGTTTTACTCTCGACGGTGAATTTTACGGCCCGATTCGCGCCGATAAAGTCGCCAAGGGCCTTCGCTTCATCTCTCAACGCACCGATCTCACGCTCACTTCCCTCACCGGCCACATGGAAGCCAGCTCCGGCAATCTCGAGATCGCCGACGCGCCCGGAGACATCGTCTTGCGCACTAACCGCTATTCCGTAACCATCGAGAACGCCACGGGCAAAGTCAAAGTCGACAACCGCGATGGTGACGTCTCCCTGCGCTTTTCTTCCCCTCCCAAACAGGACATCGGCGTGACCAACACCAACGCCAGTATCTCCCTGACTCTTCCGGAATCCGCGAACTTCAGCATTCTTGCGGATTGCCATTCCTGCGATATCGATTCGGAATTCTCGGCGGACAGCTTGAAGAAAACCTCGACCGACTCTGGTGATGCTCATCTGGAAGGAAGCTACGGCAAGCAGCGTGGGCCCAAAATCACGCTGAAAACCAGCTACGGCTCAATCGCTATCCGCAAGACAAGCTAGCCAACGTTCCTCCCGCATTTCGCATTTCGCATTTCGCATTTCGCATTTCGCATTTCGCTCTATCTTTCCGCCAATCGGCTCAAATCCTCAAAAAACGTCGGGTACGAAACTCCCGCACAATCCGCATCGCGAATCACGGTAGCGCCCTCTGCGGCAAGCCCCGCCACCGCGAACGCCATCGCCATCCGGTGATCTCCGTGCGGCTCGATCTCCGCGCCGTGCAGTTTTCCCGCTCGCCGCCCCTCCACTTTCAATCCATCGGGGCGCTCTTCAACCGTCGCCCCCATTCGCCGCAAATTTTCCACCAGCACGGCGATGCGATCGCTCTCTTTCACGCGCAGCTCGGCCGCGTTTCGTATCTCGATGCCCTCTTCCGTGTACGGCCCCAGCGCCGCCAGCATCGGCAGCTCATCAATCACCAGCGGAATTTGTTCTCCTTCAATCACTCCGCCTTTGAGCGCGGCGCTTTTCACCGCAAGATCGCCAACGATTTCCCCGTGCGAACTCTTCAGCGAAAGCATCTGAATAGAAGCTCCCATTCCCGTGAACACATCCAGAATCGCCGTGCGCGTTGGATTCAGACCGATGTTATGGATCGAAATGCTGGAATCCGGAAGCAGCGATGCCGCGGCGATAAAAAATACCGCCGAAGAAAGATCGCCGGGCACGTCCAGCGATTTCGCCATCAGCTTCCCCGCCCCGTTTCCTCCGAAAAGTCCATGAATCTTCGTCGTGCGCCCCTGCCGTTCGATGGCCGCGCCGAACTCTTCAAGCGCCAATTCCGTATGATCCCGCGTCCGCGCCGGTTCCGTTACACTCGTCACGCCCTCCGCAAAGAGCCCCGCCAGCAGCACCGCCGACTTCACCTGCGCGCTGGCCATCGGCATCAGGTAGTCGATCGCATGCAGCCTCGCCGCCTTGATCTCCAGCGGCGCAAAATTATCATCCCGCGCGCGGATGTCCGCGCCCATCTCTCGCAGCGGCCCCACTACGCGCTTCATGGGCCGCTTCTGCAACGATCCGTCGCCAGAAAGTTTCGTGTCGAATTCCTGCCCCGCCAAAATTCCCGTGAGCAGCCGCATGGTCGTCCCGGAATTGCCCGCATCCAGCGCCCGCCAACTTTTTTTGAGCCCCCGCGCTCCGTGGCCCGTAATCCTCACCAAATCCTTCTCGACTTTCACGTCCGCGCCCAGCGCGCTCATACAATCGAGCGTGCTATGGCAATCTGCGGCTGCCGCAAAATTTCTCAGCTCACTGGTGCCCTCCGCCAATGCCGCCAACATTGCGTAGCGATGCGAAATCGATTTGTCTCCTGGCGGCTGGACACCGCCCGCCAGATGTTTCGCAGGTTGCACTGTTTGCTTTTTCACGCGTCGATTTTAGCATGGCCCGCGAAATCGTTTCGTCGCCGCAAACTCTGATCCAAGACGGGCCTCTCTCTCCCTGTCCCTCCGGACAGTTTTGCGAAGGAACCACACCATGCGAGTGCTGAAATTCCGACAACGCTTTTTTCGTACTATTAAGTGAGGAGATTTTTCATGTCAGCCCGCAGAACGTTTTTTCATCTCGCCGCCAAAGCCGCCATGGTTTTCGCCGCCATCTTCGTCGTCACCGTCTTGCTGGCCGCCATGCCCGGCCACCACCCGCCAGCCACGCAGACTCCCGATCCCCAGGAAACGGCAACGCCTCAAACCAAAGCCATGCCCGGAATGGACATGGGCGATGAAAAAGCCAGTGAGAAAGACGCGGTTGCGGACATGACCCCGGGCCACCACGACGCCCACAGTCTCCACATGTTCATGACTTCCATGCGTCCGCAGCAGCCCGGAGACATCGAGCGCGCCAACGAAATCGTCGCTCAGCTTCGCGCCGGCATCGAAAAATACAAGGACTACCACGTCGCGCTCGACGACGGTTTCAAAATCTTCCTGCCCAATATCCCGCAACCGGAATATCACTTCACGAACTATCGCAATGGTTTTCTGGAATCTTTCACTTTCGATCCCGCCCGCCCCACTTCCCTTCTCTACAAAAAAACCGCCACCGGCTATGAACTCGTTGGCGCCATGTACACGATGCCCAAGCGCGCCTCCGAAGATCAGCTCAACGCCCGTGTCCCCCTCAGCGTCGCCATGTGGCACCTGCACACCAATCTTTGCCTGCCTCCTCTCGGCCAGCTACGATCCGCCGACTGGACCAAGTTCGGCCTCAAAGGCTCCATCGCCACCGAGGACGCTTGTTCTGCCGCCGGCGGCCGCTTTCATCCCGTCGTCTTCGGTTGGATGGTCCACGTCTATCCCTACGAGCAGGGCCTCGACAACATCTTCGCCATGCACCATCACATGGATTGACCCGCCCGATCACCGCCGGTTGCTCAAACTTCAGTCTGTACTCTTCTCCCCCGTCCCATATCACCGGCCGCGCTGAGCCCGTCCTCCGTCTCTTTAATCTATATTTACCATACAATATATATTAATCATTATCGAAAGCCCGCTGCTCCCCTGCTCCACGTCTACTCCGCCGTCTTCAATTTCAGCTTGCTCTTGTTCTCTTCCAAAAACGCCCGCAGCTCGCCGGCGACATCCAGCAGCCGCACCCACTGCTCGTAATACAGCGTCACCGGAAATCTCCCCAGTCCATAAACGCTCACTCCGCCCTTTTCTCCCACGCGAAATTCCAGACTCCCTTTTTTTCTCGACCCCGCTTGCTTTTCCAGCTCCGCAATCCGCGCGAGCAATTCTTCCTTGCTTGGTTCTGACATGATCTTGGCTCCCTTATTTGTTTCTCGAGGGACACTCCCGTCCCCGGTTTCCTCCTCGAATCCTAACAGGTTTGCTTTCCTCTCGTCTTGACCTCCCGTTTCCCCCCTTGCCCCAGTTCGTTGCTTCCTGATTACACAAAAAGAATCCGTCGTTGCTAGTCCCACTTTCTCGGTGTAGGATACCGCCCAAGCGGGTGTGCAGTCCGCATGCGAATCGGTTTCTAGATGGAATGTCCCTCGATCTCACCGCAGGCCACTGAGGTGTTTGCGCCATGGCTTTTCACTCACCCTTCTCTATCAGGCTTTTCCCTATTGCGATTCCACCTCTCGCGGGTTCTGCGCCAGATGCCCATGCGCCACCCGGGCCGTGACATTGGATTGGTCTCTCGGTCCACTCTTTGATGGAAGCTTTGGGGAAACGGATTTTGGCTCTTCTCTCACTACTTACCAAAAAGAGGAGCCATCGCTCTTGGGTGACTAGGTTTGAACGAATTCCTGAGGAGGAACTGATGAATTTGCGCCACACAAGCAAAACCATTGGCCATGGGTTATTGGTGTTGCTGCTCTCAATGATGTTGCCGTTATTTGTTTCTGCCCAAAACAAGAAACCGCCAGCCCCAGCGCCAAAGGCACCAGCCCCGCATCCCGCCTCCACACCGCATACCAACACAACGCACACGAACACCGCCCGCACAAATACTGCGCACACGAATACCACACACACCAACACCAACACCGCGCACACAAATACGAATGTGGCTCACACCAACACCGCGCACACGAATACGAACACAGCTCATACGAACACCAATGCCGCCCACACCAACACCGGCCACACCACGACGACTCGCACCACGACCACGACCCACACCACTACTACGACGCGTACGGCGAGCGGCGGCAGGAGCGTAACTCACGCCGATGGCAGCACCCACAGCTTCAACAGCCATGGCGCGAGAACCAGCGTCACCACACGCAGCGGCGCCGCCGGCCACTTCAATTCCAGCGGCCATGTCACTTCCATTCACGCCCACGGAATGACCATCAATCATGGCGCCCACGGGGAACGCCGATTTGAAACCAGAGGCAGAGACGGCAGCCGCTTGGTCGGTTATGGCCACGGCCGTGGATACGCTGAACACGGCTACATGCGCGGCGGCAGGCCCTACATGCGTCGCACCTATTTCTACGGCGGACGCCGGTATGCTTACGCCTATCGTGGCGCCTACTGGCATGGCGTCGCCTACTATGGCTACGTGCCACCGTATTATTACGGGCCGCGTTTTTATGGATGGGCCTACAACCCCTGGGCCGCGCCCGTCGCTTGGGGATGGGGATGGGGCGGAGCTCCCTGGTATGGATACTACGGCGCCTACTTTGCTCCCGCTCCGGTCTACGCCACTCCTTCCTTGTGGCTGGCTGACTATTTGATCGCCGCAAATCTCCAAGCCGCGTATGAAGCTCGTGCAGCGGCAGATGCCAGCGCCGCGGCAGCAGCGTCAGCTCAGGCTCAGGATTCCGGTCAGTCTGACCAGCCAGCCGCAGCAGCAAATAACGGACCTGTAACTCTAACTCCTGAAGTAAAACAAGCGATTGCCGAGGAGGTGAAAGCGCAAATCGCCGCCGAGCAGGCGGAAGCCGCGAATCCCAATCCAGCGCCGGCCAGCCCTTCCACCGATCAGGTGCCTGCGGCGCTCGATCCAGCGCATCGTACTTTCGTCGTTTCCGCGGTACTCAACCCAGAGATGCCGGACGGGACCGAATGTTCTTTGACGCCCGGCGACGTCTTGACCCGCATTCAAGATTCTCCGGATGCTAACCAGAACGTTACCGTCCTCGTCAGCAGCAGTCAAAAGGGAGATTGCGCCTCAGGCGCACAGGTTCCCGTGGCTGTTCAGGATCTACAGGACATGCAGAATGACTTCCGCGCCAAAATCGACGATGGCCTCAGCCAGATGGCCGCCAACCAGGGCAAGAATGGCATGCCAGCGGGTCCCGCGGCTGACAAGAAAGCCTCACCCGATGGCCAAGTGCAGGCGGATCTGACGGTCGGTGACGACCTGAAAGCTCAACAGCAAAACGCTGACCAGACTGAGCAAGATGTAAAGCAGGCTGCGTCGAGCACCAGCAGCGGTGGTGGTGGCGGCGGAAACGACTGACACTTCGGCCCGGCCACCCTCACAAAGGCGGGTTGGCATTGAGCAATGCAAATGCGGCTTCGGAAGCGCCAGTCGCCAGAGCTTCTGGCGCTTCCCCAAGCGCTCTTCGGTACTTTGAGTTTTGCGAAGTAGTTCGCCATTTCGGCAGAAACTGTGCCGGGAAAGGTTGAGGAGGATTTTACAATGAACCGCAGCGTCGCGAAGGTAATCCGTTATAGCGTCGTAGCCGCCGCCCTTTTATTCCCCGCATATTACGCGCTGGCACAGGACGCCGCTTCTTTGGAGACTCAGCTCACCGCCAAATACAAACTGGTGAAGCTCGGTGAAGATTCCACTGGAGTCGCGGTGATTGAGGCTGGAACTGTTCTCAATATAAAGAAAGGCGGAATTCTCAGTTATCCGACCTCCAACGCCAGGCCTTTCGCCTCCACGTACAAAGATGGAACCATGCACTCGCCGGCTGCAACGAAGATCCCGGGCTGGATACCGCATGCTTCCTCGGTACCGGGGCAAGTAGGCGACACAAAGTTTTTGACCGTCGGCGAAAAGGTTTATCCCACCAGAATTGAAATTCAGGAGAAGGAGAGCAAAGTCGCGGTCTTCATCATCGAGTGCGATTCCTGCAATGGCGTGCAGGATCCCTCATTCCGCCGCGCCCAGGTTGTTTTCCAGTTCCCCAAAGGCTACCTCGCCAACGCTGACGCTGGGCAAGTCTCCGATCTTATCGAACAAGTTCTTTCGGTCGACACCGGTGGCGACAGCGCTCAGCAACAACAAGGTCAGGATGCCCAGCAGCAAGGCCAAGATGCGCAGGGACAGCCAGCGCAGCAACAGCAGGACGCAGCGCCGGCACAACCTGCGCAGCCTCCTCCCACAATCCAGTTGGGCCAGACCACAGACCAAGTCGTGGCCATCATGGGCCAGCCCGATAAAATCGTCGACTTGAAGACCAAACAGATCTACGTCTACAAAGATCTCAAGGTGACTTTTGTAAAGGGCAAAGTTTCCGACGTGGAATAATCAGCGAGAAGAGATAGGCAAAACGACCGGCCGGACTCAGGCTGGCCTTTTCCAATTCACAAGATCACCAACTGGTCGGCGCGCGACGCTTACAACTGGTGGTTCCTCGTCCGCTACTCACTACTCACTACCCACTCCACGCTCCTCCTTGTACACTGTAGCTCTCCTCCGCTCTTCTGTTCGTCCCATCGCGGAGCTACCGCCCATGGCTGAAGAACACGAGTCCCCCTCCGCCGCGCGCCGCGCCACCGACCCGAATCTCGACGCTCAAATCGACGCCTTGGTCGCCGGCCGCCACGCCGATCCCTTCGCGTTGCTCGGCCCGCACCCTGTTTCCATGCCCGAGGGCAACCGCTGGGTCATACGATTCTTCCGTCCCGGCGCCGCAGAGGCCAGCGTCCTCCTCAAAGGCGTTTCGGAACTTATCCCCGCGAATCGCGTCCGCCCCGAGGGCTTCTTTGAAGCCACGCTCCCCGAAACGTACCGCGACAAGCCCGATCCTTCCGCCTACCGCATCCGCTATCGCTCCGGCTACGGCGAGACCGCTGAAGCGTTGGACACCTACGCCTTCCCCTATCTTCTGAGCGAGTTCGATCTTCATCTCATGGGCGAAGGCCGCCACTACGACACTTACGAAAAACTCGGCGCGCATCTCAAAACTCTGGAAGGCGTCCGCGGCGTCCATTTCGCGGTCTGGGCGCCCAGCGCACAGCGTGTCAGCATCGTCGGCGACTTCAACCGCTGGGATGGCCGTGTCGATCCGATGCGCGCCCGAGGCTCGTCCGGAATCTGGGAACTTTTCGTTCCCGAACTCGCCGAAGGCGCAATCTACAAGTACGAAATCATCGGCTCAAACGGCGGAATGCTACCGCTCAAAGCCGATCCCTACGCTTTCCGCGCGGAATTGCGCCCTAACACCGGATCGGTGGTCGTAAACCTGGACGCCTATGTATGGACTGACACAGCATGGATCAGCGCGCGTTCGAAGAAAAATTGGCTCGAATCGCCCATCTCCGTCTACGAAGTCCACCTGGGCTCCTGGCGCCGCGTTCCAGAACAAAATAATCGCTGGCTAACCTACCGTGAACTCGGCGATCAGCTTATTCCCTACGTGAAGGATCTCGGTTATACCCACATCGAGTTGCTTCCCATCATGGAGCATCCTTTCGACGGCTCGTGGGGCTATCAAACGATCGGCTATTTCGCCGCCACCAGCCGTTACGGCTCTCCCGCTGAATTCATGGAGTTTGTCGACCGCTGCCACCAGGCGGGCATCGGGGTATTTCTCGACTGGACTCCCGCGCATTTTCCGCGCGACACGTTCGGCCTCTCGCAGTTCGATGGCACGCATCTTTACGAGCACGCCGACCCGCGCCAGGGGACTCATCCCGATTGGGGCACGCTCGTTTACAACTACGGGCGCAACGAAGTCCAAAACTATCTCATCTCCAACGCTTTATTCTGGCTGGACAAATATCACATTGACGGGTTGCGCGTGGACGCCGTCGCTTCCATGCTCTATCTCGACTACTCCCGCAAGGAAGGCGAGTGGATCCCCAACGAGTACGGCGGCCGCGAAAATCTACATGCGATCGCTTTCATCAAGCGCATGAATGAAGTCGCGCATGGCCGCTTCCCTGGCATTCTCACCATCGCCGAAGAGTCCACGTCCTGGCCCAGTGTCTCCCGGCCCACCTATCTCGGCGGACTCGGCTTCAGCCTGAAATGGAACATGGGCTGGATGAACGATACGCTCAGCTATTTCTCGAAGAACCCGATTCACCGCAAATACGAGCACAACAAGATGACGTTCTCGATGCTCTATGCCTTCACCGAGAATTTCATGCTGCCCTTTTCCCACGACGAAGTCGTTCACGGAAAAAACTCGCTGCTCCACAAAATGCCCGGCGATCTGTGGCAGCAGTTCGCAAATCTCCGTTTGCTCCTGGCGTATCAATGCGCTCACCCGGGCAAGAAACTTCTCTTCATGGGCCAGGAACTCGCTCAGCGCGATGAGTGGAGCGAAGCCAGCAGCCTCGATTGGCACCTGCTGCAATACGATTCGCATCGCGGCATCCAAAACCTGGTGCGCGATCTGAACAAACTGCTCGCTGCTCAGCCCGCCCTGCACCAGGTCGATTTCGTTTGGCAGGGGTTCGAGTGGCTGGACGCCAATGACGCCGATAACAGCGTCTTCGCCTTTGCGCGCCACGGCAAAAAGCCGGAAGATCTGCTGCTCGTCGTCCTCAATGCCACGCCCGTGGTGCGTGAAGGTTACCGCGTTGGCGCTCCGCAGCCAGGTTTTTACGAGGAAATCCTCAACACCGACGCCGCCGGGTACGGCGGCTCAAACGTCGGCAATCTCGGCGGGCAAAACGCCTCGAACCAGCCGGCCCAAGGCCGCGCCCACTCCCTCTGCCTCACCCTTCCGCCACTGGCCGCGATATTTCTCAAGTGGAAGCCCGAATAGAACCATGGGCGAGTTCTGGTACCCGTTGTAGGAGCACGGCATGCCGTGCCCGTCTTGGACGGCCCGTGCAGATTCGCAGACTAAGTTCCCTTTACTGGCTCTAGCATTCGTTCGTGATGAAAAGGTTGTTAAGCCCGGAACTTTTCCCACGTCTTAATCGTATCTATCGCCAAATGCCCCAAGGAGGCATTCCCTCATGAGCAACCATACCCGGCGCGTATTTCCCGTGATCGCTTTTCTAGCCGCCGCATGTCTCTACGCCCCTCTCGGAATCCAAGCACAAACAAGTTCAAGCCCATCAAGCACTTCCGCCGGCGCAGAACGCTGGCTGCACGTTCGCGTCATCAGTACCAACGACAAGGGCGAAACCGTCCGTGTGAACGTTCCCGTGGAACTGGCCGAAAAGGTTTTGCCGGCTATCGACCATGACCGCCTGCACAACGGGAAAGTGCGCATCGGCTGCATGGATTGCGATGGCGTGGATGTCCGCACCCTCTTTGACGCCGTTCGCACCGCCAAAGACGGCGAATTCGTGACCGTACAGAGCAAGGACGCCGACATCAGCGTGGCAAAGAAAGAAGGCCAGTTCCTCGTCCACGTCCACGACAAAAACAAGCCCAAGGCTTCGCAGGTTGAGGTCAAGGTTCCCATGAAGGTGGTCGAAGCGCTGCTCTCCGCAGGCAAAGACGAGCTGGACATCGTGGCCGGGCTGCATGCTCTCGCTTCGGAAGGCAACGTGGAGCTGGTTTCCGTGAAGGACGAAGACAACACAATTCGCGTTTGGATGGATACGAAGAGCGTTTCAGACTAAGCGGTCAGCTTCGCTAGTCCGGGCCCTGAAACAGTCTCGCGCGGGAAAGCGGGGGACGGGAAAGGAAGAGAAAGATGGTGCTTCTCGGAAAAATCGCGCTAGGATTTGGAGCCACTATCGTACTGGCAGGTGCGTACACTTTTCGCGAAGGTCTCTTGCGGGTGGATGTGGACCAAAGCCGTGGCAACGGATCACACGTCCACGTTTGGGTTCCGGCTGCAGTCGTTCCCATGGCTATGCACTTCGTCCCTCGACAAAAGATGGAAGAAGCCGGGGAGAGGGCCGGCCAGTACATGCCGCTGGTGCACGTTGTGGCGAAGGAACTCCAAAAATATCCCGAAGCCGAACTGGTGGAAGTGCGCGACGGCGAACAACACGTTCATATACGCACGCACGACGGCACTTTGTTAATTGATGTAGACGAGCCCGGCGAACACGTCCACGTGGCCTGCCCGCTCGCCACAATTGATGACGTCTCTCGCGAACTCGCCGCCTTTGCTCCCGCCTCCTGACCAGGCTGGTCAGCTTATAAGGAATTTGACTTAAAAATAGATTTTGCTCTCATCTGAGGCGGTTCCGGGGGTTACTCCGCCGCGCCACTGTCATCGAGCACCTCGCGGACTTTCTTTGCCAAGGCGGAGGGAGTAAAGGGCTTCGGCAAGAAGAAGATACCGGTATCGAGCACGCCGTGGTGGATGATGGAGTTCTCCGCGTATCCGGACATGTAGAGAATTTTTATACCCGGCCAGCGTGCGGAGACCTGATCTGCCACTTCACGCCCACTGATCCCGGGCATCACGACGTCGGTGAGCAGCAATTGGACGGCGTCCGTGTGCTGGACGCAAATCCTTTTGACGACCTTGGCATTTTCGGCGACTAGAACGGAGTAGCCGCAGGCGGTCAAGACGGAACGCGTGAGCTCGCGAACCTGCTGATCGTCTTCCACGAGTAAAATTGTTTCGCTTCCGCGGGCAGCGGCCAGGGGCTTACCCGCAAGTGAGAAGTTTTCGGCAAGGCCATCCACCCTGGCAAAATAAATCTTGAAGGTCGAGCCCTTGGCTGGCTCGCTGTAAACCCAGATGTGACCGCCGCTCTGCTTGACGATTCCATAGACCGTGGAGAGACCGAGGCCCGTCCCCCGGCCGAGTTCTTTGGTCGTAAAAAAAGGTTCGAAAATTCGCGAGCGAGTCGCGGCGTCCATGCCCACCCCGGTATCACTCACGGCTAACATCACGTAGGGGCCGGGGCGGACTCCTTCATGCTCTTGCGCATAGCCTTCATCTAAATGGACGTTGGATGTCTCGACAGTTATTTTGCCGCCTTTGGGCATGGCATCCCGGGCATTCACGACGAGATTCATGATGACCTGTTCGATTTGACCCGGATCGGCCGTGACCTTGCCAAGGTCCTGCGCTGTCGCGGTGAGCAACTCAAAATCTTCTCCGATTACGCGGCGCAGCATTTTGTCGAGATTGCCGATGAGGGCATTGAGGTCGATTACTTTGGGCTGAAGCACCTGTTTGCGACTAAAAGCAAGCAAGTGGCGGGTGAGAGAGGCGGCTCGCTCCGCCGCGGCATCGATGTGCTCGGCGTCCGCCCGGACTTTCGCTTCAGGGCAAGGAGATTCCAAGATCATCTGGCTGTAACCCTTGATGACGGTCAGGAGATTGTTGAAGTCGTGAGCCACTCCGCCTGCAAGTTGCCCGATCGCTTCCATCTTCTGTGACTGGCGCAACTGCTCTTCCAAGCGCTTGCGTTCGGTGATATCGACGAGTGTGCCCTCGATGAACTCGTGGCCATGTTCATCCTCGAGCAGGGAGATATTCTGCAGCGTCCAGATGAAACTTCCGTCCTTGCGCCGCCGTAGGGCTTCGGCATTTGTGACAGTTTTCACTTGACGTAGCAGAGCAATCAGCTTGGCGCGGGACTCTCGGTCCTCATAAACTTCCACGGGATCGGAAGGGAGCACCTCTTCGCGCGAGGCATATCCAAAGATGCGGGCGTAGGCGCCGTTGCAGTCCAGATACTTGCCCTCAGGCGTGGTGCGGAAGACGCCGGCGAGGTTGCGCTCGAAGAGAGAGCGATAACGCCGCTCCGAGGCTTGGAGCAGGTCGAAGGTCCGCTTCTGATGGTACAGGGAGAGGAACAGCCGGCTAAAGAAGCAAATGACTACTGCGCCTCCCGATCCGGAAATTAGGAAAACTTCCGGCGCGGAAACGTAACCGCGAAATAGCGGGAGAGCGGCGGCTACGCCCGCCAGAGAAAGAGTCGCCAGAAAGGCCAAGACGAGGGGAACGAAAACCACCTGTTTTCGAGGCTCCTCCTCTTCCGAGCGATCCTGCCAGGTTTCCGCCAGAATCAGCGTGAGCAAGAAGGGCAGGGTCCATCCAAGGTCAAACCAGGTTCCCAGACGGACGGACCAGAAGTTGATGCCGTGTTTTCCGACCCAGAAGCCGAAGGAATACAAGACGATGGGCACGCCCACGCGAGTGTAGAGTTCGCGCTCGCGTTTGGAACGGCTAATGAGGGCACGGAGGACGAAACCGATGGAAAGCGCGAGGTTACGAAGATTGACAGTCTCGGCGCGCCGGGAAACCCACTCGTTGTCAGTCAACTGCCACCAGGAAGCGTGGAGAAAGAGAAAGTAGACGGCGGCGGTGACGATGAGGATCTGTAGAAAATCGAGCAGGAACTCCAAGCGATGGGCGCGCTCGCTGGCTCCAGGAGAAAGAAATAAGGCGGCAAAGAGTGGCGTGAAGGAAAAGAAATAAAGAATGATGTTGGCGGCGCCGGAGTGGACGCTGGCGGGCGAAGAGTACAGACGGTAAGTTGAAACGGCTTGGGCCAGAGTCCAGAAGAAAAACGCGCTTGCGGAGAGCCGCCAGAAAGTGCGGGCAAATTCCCCGCTTCGAGTGCCAGCCTGAAGACAAGCGAGGCCCGCGAGCAATGCGCTGAAAGCCTGCAGACTCTGAGAGAACGCGGGTCCGGGAGGTCTGGATCCCAGAAAGGCCAAGCCAAGGAATTGAAGCGCGACCGTCGCCAGCGCGCTCAAGACCAAGGGGGCCCCCACGCGAAGCCTTCTTGCTGGCATGGTTGGAGCGAGTCTATTTGTGCCGCGGAAACACGTCAATCAGGAAATCCGTGCTGCCCTCGAATGCGACATCCTTGGCGTTGTGACTAAGGGGCAGCTGGCTCTGAAACGCGCGAACCACAGATGGATGATGTACGGATGGCCGACCCAATAGTAGCTTCCAGCCGAATCTGAAGCCGTTTGGATGGATCCCCGCAAAGAAGAGTGGAACGGACGCGAGGATGGAGGAGCCACACCTTCGGAGTTCGCTTGCTTCCGTCAGAGTGCCGCGCTACCACGCGTTGCAGGTTGCGATGGGCGCCTGAGTTACTGCCTTTCTCTTGAAGCCTGATTCATCATCAGCTGCTGAAATATTTTTGGATCGAAAGGAGATACGGGGCCGGTGATGTGATCCTTGGCCTCGGTGACGATCTTCAAGAGGACTTCGCTCGATCCCGAACTGACTTCCTTGACCATGCCGAAAGGGGTGATTTTGTCATTGACCCACACATCGCTTTTTCCGTCCTTCTTTTTCCAGTGCTGACAAATAAAAGTGCCGGCCGGGACCGTGACGGTTTCCGTTCCGGCCTGGCTCCACTTGGCCAAGTCGTCGCCAATTCTCTTCCCTCCACCGGAAGCGGTTTGCGCGGGCATTTCCATGGCCGGTGCGCCGGGCAATTGAAAAATAGTGCGGTGCATCTCAAAATCATCCTTGGTGACCAGGACTTTGCTATACATCGTGCCATTCATCGCTTTCGTGTCGATGGAGAACTCCAGCCAGTACCCTTCCTTCAGACCGACCATCTCTCTGCCGACGACCAACATCTCCATCGACGACTTGGGGGTATTGCGCTCGGTGTCGATTGTCTGGTACACGGCGCCGCTGCCAACCACCGGCTTGAAAAAATCAGAAATAGCCGGTCTCTGAAATAAGTTCATGCCCATCTGGGCGCGGGAAACGGTCCCAATTGCGAGGAAAAGACATGCAACTATCAGGAATGCTTGCACTCGCTTCATGGAGTAGCTCCTTGTGTTCGTATCTGCCGCCGGGCTGGCGGAAAACTCCAGAATGGAAGGACTGGAGAGTGCCCCAAAGTTACCAGTTTGGAGAAAGAGAGGCAATCGAAAGCGCATGTCTCGGCGGGCAAGGGGGACGCGTTCGAATTCTCATTGAGGCGGCGGCTGGCACAGATGTGCTTTTTTTCAACGTTCGAACGTGAGACCAAGCGTCACGGATTACTCGTAGGCGAGGGCGACGACGGGATCATAGCTGGCGGCGCGCAGGGCTGGATACATTGCGCCGATGGCGGCTCCAGCCAGCGCCAGAAGAGTGGCGGAGAGAACCCACAGCGGCGTAATCAGAATCATGAGGTCCGGATGCGTCTCTCTCATGACAGCTTGAAAAAAATAGGTGAGGACAATCCCCAAAGCGCACCCCAAGAGCGTAAGGATAAGGGTTTCCCCCAGTAACATTCGCAAGATGCCCAGCCTGGACAGTCCCAAGGATTTGAGGATACCGATTTCACGAGTGCGTTCCATGACCATGGTGTGCATATTCAGGAGCACGACCAGAAAGCTGATAACGATGCCGAGACCGACCATGGTGCGCGTAAACGGCTTCAATTGAGGAAGATTGGTGGAGCTCATGAGGGTGACGTATTCGGCCATGGAACGCACGCTATCGAGAGGGTCGAGAGCTAGAATCTGAGCGCGCGTGCCTTCGGTATCGCCCTTGCTTCGGACGTAAAACATCGAAACGCGATTCTCCGCGCCGGAAATATCCTGAGCGGTCTTGAGGGGTATGAAGTAGCGGGCGCCTTTGCCGTGAGCAACAATCCCGCAGATGGTAAAGGCATGATTCAAAAGAGTGATGTGGTCGCCGACCTGCAGGTGTTTGACTTGGGCGATTATATCATCGGCGATGACTTCATCTGGAGAAGCGAAGGGACGCCCCGCGCGAAACAAGAAGCCGCGGCTCAGAGCGTTGAAGCGTTTAAAATCAATGCCATAGACGATGACGAAACTTTTTGTCTCCGTGCGAATGAGGGTCGGGGCGACTTCATCGACGCCGGGAAGAGCGGCGATTTTGTCACCAAGAGTTTCCTGCATAACGGCGCTGGAGAAGGCGAAAAAAATGGAAGCGTTGGGCGGCTGGACAAGAAGATCGGCACCGATTCCCTCTTGACGCTTTCCCCATTCGGAAAGAACTCCCGAAGTGAGACCGACGATCAGGAGAACCAAAATAACCTGGATGGAGATAGCGACAACACTGAGAAAGCTGCGGAGCGGCCGAGCGACGACGTTGCCCCACAACATTTGCAAAAGCGAAAAAGTTCCGTCAAATGTCTCATTCATCAGGAATTCCGATGAGCCACTGTACCATTGGAGTTTGGCGACGGTCAAAACGGAAGGAGGGCACGAATTATGCCGAACTCGACAAAATATATTTCTGCACGGTTAAGTTTTCAACACAAGTGTTGATAAGTGTGTGGAAAATCGGCTCGCCGTGTCCGTTAACTTCACTTTCTTCAACGCGCTGCTCCTGTTTGCACAATTTCAGTGCAAGTCCGAATTCGGAAAGTAACCAACCAAGAGTGAGCGCACAGTGACAGGTGGCTTGTGACCGGTGGCTCGCGGGAAGCGCGCTGAAAATGGGATTGATGATGCAGGAGTTCTTGCTTAGGTAGGTTTAGAAATGCGCGGAGCGGCGCCGTTCGGGGCAATCAGCCACTACAGAAACAACTTAGTACCACTTGGGAGGCCTTTCGAGGTGAATCTTGATGACTTGGTGAGGGTCAGTGATGTCGTACCAGCGTCCGTAGGTTTTCCAGCCATCGGCAATCACTTGAATGAGGGCGCGGCCGAGAGGCGCATCGGGAACGTGAGTGACGCCATCGCGATTGGTTTTGACGTTCAATTCTACTTTCTTATCCTTTCTGATGGTCCGCTGTTCGATATATTTGACGTAGACGCTGGCATTTTCGACGGGAACCGATTTGTCGCCGGCGGTCACTTCAATGGTCAACTTGGTAGGCACATCGGCTTGCGTCGGCTGTTTTGGCTGAACAGGAGTCGGATCCTGGGCAGCGACGCCAAGAGAGGCGGCAAGAAAAAAGGCGAAGAGAAACATTCCCAACTTGGGCCGAGAAGATATCATGTTCCAGTGGACCCCATATTCCACAGAAAAATGTTCTGACCTAACGCTACTCCGCACGAGTCTAAGATGCAAATGGAACAGCGAATGCTGCTCGGAATCGGCGGAGGATTGGAAGGACGCCGATGTATTCCAGGTTACAGGTTGAAGCGTCGGAATTGACTCGCTGAAAGCGGTCCTGTAAGTTCTGAAGAATCTGCCCTGCACGCAGTCGAAAGACGCGAGCGCAGCGATGGCCCCAAGAACCGAAGTTCCACATCGCAAGGGAACCGAAACAGATTATTTGCGGAGCAATTGAGTGACCGCGCGGGGGCCAAAGCTCCCGCGGTAAGAGGAGACCACCATGGGATTTGCCACGAACGCGATACACGTCGGGCAGGAGCCTGATCCCGCCACGGGTGCGATCGTAGCGCCGATCTACCAGACCTCGACGTACGTGTACGAGGAGCTCGGCAAACACAAGGGTTACGATTACGCGCGGTCGAATCATCCGAACCGGAAAGCTCTGGAACGAACCGTGGCGAAGCTGGAGGGTGGACATAGCGCGTTCGTTTTCACTTCGGGAATGGCGGCGATTGATGCGGTGTTTCGATTGTTGCGTCCGGGAGACCACGTTGTGCTATCGGAAGCGGTATATGGGGGGGTGTACCGGCTGTCGACGCAGCTTTTGGTGCATTTCGGGCTGGAATTCAGCTTTGTGGATACGTCGATTCCGGCCTGCGTGCTCTCGGCGATGCGGCCGAATACGAAATTGATTTACATCGAGACACCCACAAATCCGACGATGCGCGTGACAGACATCGGTGCGATCGCGAAGTTGGCGAACGAAAGGAACGTTACGCTGGCAGTCGATAACACGTTTCTTAGCCCTTATTTGCAGCGGCCCATCGAGATGGGGGCGCAGATCGTGGTGCACTCGATGACGAAATATTTGAACGGGCACAGCGATTCGACAGGAGGAGCGGTAGTGCTGACGCGCCCGGAGGATGCGGAGAAGATCTATTTCATACAGCGGTCGGCCGGGGCGGGACTTGCACCGATGGATTGCTTTCTGATTTCGCGGGGGATTAAGACGCTCGCGATTCGCATGCTGCAACATAACGCGAACGGTATCACCGTGGCGCGGCATTTGGATGCACATCCGAAGGTACGGAAGACTTTCTACCCGGGGCTGCCCACGCATCCGCAGCATGAGCTTGCCCGGCGGCAACAAAAAGGGCCAGGCGCCATGCTTGCGATTGATTTGGGGTCGCTGGAAGCGGCGCGGCGGTTTTTGAACAAGCTGAAAATGTGCTCGCTGGCGGAGAGTTTGGGCGGAGTGGAGACTTTGGTTTCGCTTCCTTCGCAGATGACGCACGCGTCGATGCCGAAGGAAGTTCAGGAAAGGATCGGGATTACGGAAGGATTGGTGAGGATATCGGTGGGAATCGAGGACGTGGAAGATATCATGGCGGATTTGGATCAGGCGTTGTTGTACGTGTGATGCGTCCTTTCGAATAGCAAAGAAAAAAATCTACACAGAGTGTGCCGAGGACACAAAGAGCACGGAGAAGGAAGGCTGGCTAAGTGTTTTCGTCGAGCCAATCGAGGTAGGCTTTGGAGCCAGCAACGATGGGGAGGGCGATGAATTCGGGGACTTCGTAACTGTGCAGGCGCTTTACTTCCCTTTCCAGGGCGCCGAGCCGACGGGTGGTGGTTTTGATGAGGAGCAGGAGTTCGCGGGCTTTTTCGACTTTGCCCTTCCAGCGATAGTGGGACTCGACGGGGATGCGCAGGATGTTGACGCAGGCGGCGAGGCGTTTTTCGATGACGCTGCGGGCGATTAGCTTGGCCTGGATGTGATTGGCGCAGGTGACGAGCACGAGACGGTAGTTTTCGCTAGGCTTCATGTCGTGGTCTCCAATCATTGAATCCGTTCGATGCGGTACGGAGGGCCAGGCCTTCCAAGGTAAACAAGCTCCGACCCTACAAGCGTGAGCCTTGCCCATCCATTTAGGCGCGCTTCCGTATTGGAAAAACAGGGAATAGAATACGACGCTATGAGCGCTTCCCCTATGATGAATGCTTCTCCGATCAAGTTTGGAACGTCCGGATGGCGCGGGCTGATTGCCGACGATTTTACGTTCGCGAACGTGCGGCTGGCGGTCACGGCGATCGCAGAACATGTCACGGCAAAGAAGAAGAATCCAACGATTCTGGTGGGATACGACACGCGATTTTACTCGGAAGAGTTTTCGCAGCTCGCGGTTGCGATTTTGCAAAAGCACGGGATTCGAACGCTGCTTTGCGAGACGTTTACGCCGACGCCCGCGGTGGCTTATGAGATTCAGCGGGCGAAGCTGGATGGGGCGATCAATTTCACGGCGAGTCACAACCCGGCGCAATATCACGGACTGAAATTTTCTTCGGCGGATGCGGGTCCGGCGCTCCCCGAAGTGACGAAGGATATCGAAGCGCGGGTAGCAAGAATCATCGCGAAGGATGGCGCGTATCCGACTTCACCGGCTGTGCCTTCGGGCGGAGCGAAGACGGAGAAAGTGAATCTTCGCGAGAATTATTTGAAGCGGCTGGGAGAATTGGTGCGGTTCGAGACACTGCGAAAAGCAAAGGTACAATTTGTGACAGACGCATTGCACGGCTGCGGAGCAGGATATCTGGACCGGGCGCTGACAGAGCACGGCGTTGCAGTGCAAGCCATGCGTACGAACCGGGATTGCTTGTTTGATGGAACCGGGCCGGACGTGAGCGAAGAAAACCTCGCGCCGCTGCGTAAGGCAGTGATGGATTCGGGGGCGGCCGCGGGACTGGCGACCGATGGCGATGCGGACCGCTTTGGAATGATCGATCGCGACGGAACGTGGATTCAGCCGAATCATATTTTGGCGCTGGTCTATGACTACATTGTTGAGACGCGCGACTGGAAGATGCCTGCGGCGCGGAGCGTGGCGACCTCGCAACTGATCGATGCGGCGGCGAAAGCGCATGGGCAGAAAACGTATCAGACGCCGGTGGGCTTCAAGTACATCGGGCAATTGATTCGCGAGGACAAAATTGCGCTGGGGGGAGAAGAGAGCGCGGGGCTGACGATTCGCGGACACGTACCGGAAAAGGATGGAATCCTGGCGTGCCTGCTGGTGGCCGAAATGATTGCGGCGCGGGGCGCTTCGCTGGGCGAACAGATCAGGCAGCTTTTCAAGAAAGTGGGAAGCGAATTCTGGCCGGTGCGCGAGAATTTGCACTTGAGCGACGAACAAAAGGCAAACGCGGTGAAGAAGGTGGCGGTGGACGCTTCGACACTGGTGGGGCGAAAAGTTGTATCGATAGACCGGACGGACGGTGCAAAATTCAGTTTCGAAGACGGGTCGTGGATGCTGCTGCGGCTGTCGGGAACGGAGCCGCTGCTGCGCTTGTATGTAGAGGCGAATAGCGCGGCGGCTTCCGCGAAGCTGGCGAACGAGGCGACGAAGTGGGTATTGGCAAGCTAAAGAAGAAGCTGAAGAAAGAAACGGCGGAGGAGAAAATCCGAACGCTGATGAAGCAGTACGGCAGCGGGCTGATGGGGCTGCTTCTGCTCGTGATGTTCGTGCACGACATTTTCGGGACGCATGGCTTTCTGGCGATGCGGCGGACACAGAATGAAATCCGCAAAGTGAAAGCGGATCTCGAGCAATTGAGCAAAGAGAATGCGGCGCTGGAGCAGGAGACCAAGGATTTGAAGAGCGATCCGCGATTGATCGAGAAAATCGCGCGGGACGACTTGGGGCTGGCACGGCCGGGCGAGATTATTATCCGGATTCCTCAGGGAGCGGAACAAGCACCGCAACAAGGGCAGTTCCCCGCAGCAAAACCATAGATCGACGCAGCAACATCGTTTTGTAATTTAACAAAAAATTAGAATTTCTAGGCAGCCGCCGGCGCTGGGGCGAACTTTTGCGCTTTGGCGCGGCGATTTTTCCAGTTCGTGCGAAGCAGAGAGAGGATCAGCATAGCGAGAAAAATGATGAGCAAGCCGGTGGAGGCCTGCAGGACAGTGGATTGGCGCTTGGGAAGGATAGAGAGCCGGCCGTAGACAAATTCGATGTGTACCCAGTAGACCAAGAGGGAGGTTTTGCCGAGTTGGATGACGGGACTAAAGCCCATTTGGGCGAGGCCCCAGCGGCACCAGGCGTAGGTGAGGGACAGGATGATGAGCAGGATACCGGAGCGCATGAGGAAAAAATTGGGGCTGGTGTGCCAGTAGTCGTAGACGGGATAGAGACGGAGGGAAGAACCATCAAAGGAGAGAGAGAGGAAACAGGCAAGAATACCTGCCCCACCTATGGTTGCGAAAATTAGGGGTTCGTGGCGTTTGGAGATGTCCGTGAAGAGGAAGAAGCCGACGGCGAGACCAACAAATGCGAAGGCGGACCAGGGAAAAAGCGGGAAGAGCCAGGGTTGCGGGTTGCCGAAGATGTGGACACCGTTGATGTAGGACTCGAGCGGCCAAGGCAAAAAGCGCGGGCGGTAGGTGGTCCAGAGAAACGGGGTCGTCAGGGCTACGAGAGAGGCGGCGAAGAGGGCGGCGAAGATTCCGCGGGTTCTGGAAGCAGCGACGATTTTTTGCGGAAGGGCGCAGGCGCCTTCCAAATAGCGCGCGGCGGTGAGCCAGCAGAGAAGGCCCATGAGCATCATCGAAATGCCGAGCATATTGAGGATGTCAACGCGGAGGAGATCGGTCCAGGGAGACCAGCGGTAGCCGAGAGAGTATTCCTGTACGCGGAAGAGGAGGCCGAGAGCGAAGATTTCTGCGCCGCGAAGGATGGTTGTGCGCGCGATTGTAGCGCGAGTGGCTCCTTTTTCGCGGAGACGTTCCGTTATGAGCGCCATGGAGACACCGGAGAGAAAGAGGAAGAGCGGCGCGGGGAGCGTGCCGCCGAGCTGTGACCACACGAAAACGGCGGACTGGCGCGCGTCATGGCTGAGCCAGGAATCGTAGCAGTGCGTTTGAAACATGAGGACGCAGGCGAGGCCGCGCATCCAATCGATGTAAGCAAGCCGCTTCATGATTCGCGCCGGGCGCCCAGAAAGATGCATTCGGAGAGATGAGGATATAGCGGGAGCGGTTTGGGGCGAGTTCGTGGCGGCGTATCCATGCGTTACAATCTTCTCTTTCTATTCTGAATATTGAGCGGCGATTTTGCCAGCGACACGCCAACTCGGAGTGCTTCCCATGCTCGGCCTATGGGCTGGGCTGTGTCTTACGGGAACACTGTACGCTACGTGGCAGGGGTACGGCGGGCGCGCTTTTGCGGCGACGCTTACGACGTTTGCGTTCTTTTTTCTGGTGATGCTGCTTTTCGCGGCGCGCGGCGTGGCCGAACGGCTTGCGACGCGCTTCGGAGTTATTGGCGGCATAGTGCTTGGCTTCGCTGCGTTTCTTTCCTACCTGATTTACGTTCTAGGGACAAATACTTTTGGGATTTTGCGCGTTGGAGCGGTGGCAATCTTTGTGTTTATGCCGCTGTGGTTGGCGGCATCGGCAGAACGGAGGCCCGCAGGGACTTGGCAGGACTTTTTGGTATTGGCAGGCGTGTGGGTGGCGGTGAAATTCTCGCCGTCGCATTGGGTGTGGCCGTATCCGGGCTCGCGGCTGGCGTATGTGTTTACTGTGCTGCTGGCGGTGAATGTGGCGCTGGCGGTGTTTGTGCTGATTCGGCACGTGGACGGGATCGGCTATTCGATTGGCTGGGGACGGCATTGGGGATTTTTTGTGCTGGGGAGCTTTATCGTGTTTGCGTGCATCGCGATTCCGCTGGGGACGGGGATGCATTTCATCGCCTTCGCGCCGCAATGGCACGCATGGCCTTCACTGGTGTTCACTTCGCTGGGGATTTTCTTCTTTACGGCGTGGCCGGAGGAGCTCCTGTTTCGCGGGTTGTTGCAGAACATTCTTTCGCGGGCGTCGAAGAGCGATTTGGCGGGGTGGTGGACGGCGTCGGTGCTGTTCGGCTTTTCGCACATTACGAATTTGGGATTTCCGAATTGGCGGTACGTGATTCTCGCGTCCGTTGCCGGAATTTTTTATGGTTGGACGTGGCGCAAGACGGGGTCGATTTTTTCGTCGGCAATTGTGCATGCGCTGGTGGATATATCCTGGCACTTTGTGTTTCGGACGGTGTGAAGGCGCCCGATGCCATGAGGAGGTAGATCGTCTCCGGTCGAGCTGAGTGATGTGGCGCAGGCGGGGTGTGAAACAAAGGCGCGTCTAGCGCGTCAGAAGCTTCGTAGGTTGTAAAACCGGGAACATAATCTGGATTCAACCGTACTTACTTGCAGGGAGGCGCTCGATGGGAACGCTACGGCAGGATGTGCTGTTTGCGCTGCGGATGATGCGCAAGAACTTGGGGTTTACGACGGCTGCGGTGCTCTGCCTGATGCTGGGGATCGGCGCGACGACGGGGATATTTACGGTGGTAAACGCGGTGCTGCTACAGCCTCTGCCCTACGCGCATCCTGAACAGTTGATTCGCATCTACACCGAGTTTCCGACTTTTCCAAATGGCGGGCTACACCGGTTCTGGGCATCGGGGCCAGAGTTCATCGATTTGAAGCGTGACACACACTCCTGGGCTTCGCTTGATGCGTGGATCAGCGGCGGCGTGAACCTTGCCGGAAAAGCGGAGCCCGTCAGGGTGACCGCGGCGTACGTAAGCGGCGGCTTGCTGGACTCGCTGGGCGTTTCGCCGATCACCGGCCGGTTGATTGAGCCATCGGACGACGTTCCAGGAGGTACCGTTGTTGCGGACATTTCCTACGGCACTTGGCAAGGCGTTTTTGCCGGAGATCCAAATGTGGTGGGGCGCGAAACGCAGCTGGATGGACGGAAATGCACGGTCATTGGTGTTATGCCCAAGGGATTTCAGTTTCCCCCGGGAGAACAAGATCCTGCCCAGGTTTGGACGGCGTTGCAACTCGACCCGGCAAAACCGGGCGGGCGCGGCTCGCACAATTATTATTTGCTCGGACGGCTCAATCCCGGTGTATCGGCAGCGGAGGCGCAGAGCGAACTTGCATCGCTGGTTCAGAGTTATGGAGAGAAACGCGCGCCGCACACGCATAGCTTCGATCCGAAGAATCACACAATTGTCAGCTTTCCATTGCAGGCGGAAGTCGTCTCGAGCGTGCGGCCAGCCCTGCTGATGCTGCTGGGGGCCGTGGCGTTCGTGCTTTTGATCGCCAGCGTGAATGTGGCGAATCTGCTGCTCGCAAGGGCGGAAGCGCGGCGCCGAGAAATCGCGATCCGAGGCGCGTTGGGTGCCAGCCTGGCGCGGCTGGCGAGGCAATTTGTGACGGAAGGAGTCCTGCTGGCGTTTTGCGGAGGTTTGCTGGGCGTGGTGCTCGCGTATGGGGGCGTGCGCCTGGTTCAACTGACGAATGCCGGGGGCATACCGCGGGCCGATGAAATCGCGATGGATTGGCGAGTGCTTGTTTTCACGCTCGTAATCAGTCTGGTAACAGGAGTGCTGTTTGGGCTGACGCCGATCGCGCCGCTGATTGTGAGCGGAATTTCCGAATCGCTGAAGGATACAGCAGGAAGCACGACGGCGGCGGCCGGAGCACAATTTTTCCGCCGGGCGCTGGTGGCGGGCGAACTGGCGATGGCTTTGGTGCTGCTGATCGGCTGTGGCTTGATGCTGCGGGCTTTTTGGAAATTGCAAGAAGTTCACACCGGGCTGAGTGCGGATGACGTCATCACGATGCAGGTTTCCTTGCCAAGCGGGACGTACTCAGACAATGCAAAAATCGCGGATCTGTGGACACGATTCGCGGAGCGGCTCGAACACATCCCAGGCGCTAAATCCGCGGCGCTGGTTTCCGGACTTCCTCCGCTGCGCGCCCCGAACATGAACGACACGGACATCGAAGGATTCGTGATGACCAAAGACGGACCGATCCAGAACGTGGATTTTGATCAATCGGTGAGCAAAGACTACTTCACGACGATGGGCATTCGCTTGATGGACGGCCGACTATTTGATGATCGCGACGTGCAAGGCGCGCCGAACGTCGCGATCGTCAACAAGACGATGGCACTGACGTTTTGGCCGCATCAGAACCCGATCGGCCGGCGTGTTCGTCCCGACAAGGATTGGTGCACGATCATCGGCGTAGTGGATGATGTGAAGAATGCCGGTTTGGACCGCCCCGCCGGCACGGAATTGTATCTTCCGTTTAGACAAACGGCGGCGGTGAATGCGGGAATCTCGAGCATGTATGTAGTGCTGCGGCCTCAGGGAGGAGACCCGCGTGCGCTAGCAGGGGCGGTCCGCGAACAGTTGAGCGAGTTGGACCCGACGCTGCCACTGGCGGATGTGCGGCTGATGGAAGACGTGCTCTCGCGTGCGCAGGCGAGGCCGAGATTCTTGACGCTGCTGTTGTCGCTCTTCTCCGTAGTCGCACTTGCCATCGCGACGGTAGGAATCTACGGAGTAGTCTCCTATTCCGTGGCGCGGCGAACGAAGGAATTTGGATTGCGCATGGTGCTGGGCGCGCAGAGCGGCGACGTGCTCGGCCTGGTGATGAAGCAAGGGGCAGGGATGATTGCCGTTGGAGTTGCGGTCGGCCTTGTGCTGGCGTTATTTCTCACGCGGCTGATGGCGAGTTTGCTGTTCGGAGTGCCGCCGACCGATCTGGCCACTTATGCGAGTGTCACCGCCGTGCTTTTTGGAGTGGCACTTGCAGCCTGTTATATACCGGCAAGGCGGGCGACAAGGGTGGACCCCATTCAGACGCTTCGGTACGAGTAAGCTGGCGGCCACTTAACCGTGCGAGACGCCGGTTCGAACGTGGTTGCGCGCCATGGCGAAGCCAGAATTGTTTTGTGACACCTGATAAGAGCGGTGGAAACCCCAGAACCTAGAGTCACAGTCTTTGCAGCGAAAGGGCCGAACGAACGCCAGCCTTAACCAGATTCGCTCGATGGCACCTTTCCTTCTGGATCTTCGCACCGACCCGCTAGCGCAGATTGGACATTCGCTGATGGTCTTGGCAAAAGTGAGATACATGCGAATCGATCATCCTCCTTTTTTTTCTTTGTAAATAATTATGAGGAAGCTGCGTCAATCCGTGGAGGATAGAGCTGCGGCATTGTGTGCTGCTGATATCCTGACCTCAGGAACAGTGGTATGAACGTGTACTATGCAAGAGGGGCACGGGAGATAATTCGGACCGCGCGATGAAACGGAAAACAAACCTTCGCATCCAAGGGAACACTGAAGTGCGCCAAACGCGACGGTTACAAGAAAGGGACAAAAAATGAAAGAAATGACTGCTGAAAACGCGATGTTCCTGTTGCATGGTGTTTATATTCCGGCGTTGAAAAATGAGAGCCAATTGACGAAGAAAGTGATCGAGGCGGTGCCTGGCGACAAGAGCGATTACCGGCCTGACCCGATATCCAAGACCGCGATGGAACTGGTGAGACACATTGCGGCGACCGACAACCGTTTTGTGGAAACCGTGATCGCGGGACAGTTCAACACCGGGGCGATCATTCCAGAGGGATTGAAAACGCCAGCAGAAATTGCGGCGTGGTACGAGAAGCGCTATGCAACAAACCTTGAGGCGCTTTCGAAACTGACCAGTGCGCAATTATTGAAGATCGTGGATTTTCGCGGGATGTTTCAAAGGCCGGCAGTGACGTTCTTGATGATGGGGTTGCACCATACCATTCATCACCGCGGGCAATTGAGCTCGTATTTGCGATGCATGGGAGCGAAGGTGCCATCGATTTACGGCGAAAGCTACGACGCAGAGCAAGCGCGGAAAGCAGCGCAGGCATAACCGAGGTTACTTCCTCGCCTGGATTTGTTCGTGAACAAAACGGAATAATTCGCAACTCGGACGCGGCCTCCGTGTTTTATGAATAGCTGACATCAAGAGCCCGGCAAATCCCCGGGGGACTCTACAGGAATCCCCGGATGGTCAGCGGAAAACAACGATGAGAAGCTGCGAATCCTAAGGAGGATTGCGAAATGTTCCGACTAAAGGGATATCTGGGGCCCCTGGTGTTGGGTGTTGCGATGCTGACGCCGCTGCTGACGAGCGGTTGTGCAGCGAGAGCGACCTATTACGACTCCTATCATCGCGACTACCATCACTGGGATGGTGGAGAGGAGCAGTACTACCGCGTGTGGCTGGGGGAAAGGCATTATGAATACCGCGACTTCCACAAACTAAATAAGGACCAGCAGCGCGATTATTGGAATTGGCGTCACGACCATCCTGACCGGCACTAACTATCAGGCATAGGGACTGCTTTATTTGTCCCTATCCAACAAAAACTCTTCGGAAAGCACTCTGGGGGGCGGGTTTCGATCCGCCTCCTAAACTTGTTGAGGGCCGTTCAGAGGGGCGTTCCTTCGGCACGATGGCCTCCGACCTCAGCAGGCAGAACCCACCGATTTCAGGAACCTCGCTTAGCGGACAACGCCACTCAGCGGACTGGAGGCGGAGGCGTAGAGACGTTTTGGCATGCGGCCCGCAAGCCAGGCTTTGCGTCCGGCGGAGACTGCTTCGCGCATCGCTTCGGCCATGAGGACGGCGTCGGCGGCTTCAGCGATGGCGGTGTTCATGAGGACGCCGTCGGCGCCTAGCTCCATGGCGACCGCGGCATCGGAGGCGGTGCCTACACCAGCATCCACAATCATGGGTACTTCCGTGATGCGTTCGCGGAGGATACGAAGATTTGCGGGATTCTGAATGCCGAGGCCGGAACCAATCGGCGCGGCTAGCGGCATGACAGCGGCCGCGCCGGCATCGATGAGCTTGCGCGCGGCGATGAGGTCGTCATTCGTGTATGGGAGAACCACGAAGCCTTCTTTGACGAGGATGCGCGTGGCTTCGATGAGCTGTTCGGTATCGGGGAAAAGAGTCTGCTGGTCGCCGATGACTTCGAGTTTGACCCAGTTGGAAAGACCGACTTCGCGGGCGAGCCGGGCAGTGCGAATGGCTTCGTCCGCGCTGTAACAGGCGGCGGTGTTGGGCAGGATAAAAATTTTTTCCCGGTCGATGTAATCGAGAAGCGATTCTTTAGAACGGTCGGTCAGATTCACGCGACGGACAGCAACTGTAACCATGTCCGCGCCTGATGCAGCGTGTGCGCGGGCCATTTCCGGGAAGCTTCGATACTTGCCTGTGCCCACAATCAGTCGTGATTTGAAAGCTCGTCCGGCTATGACCAGGTCGTCAGACATTGATAACCCCTTGACGATTTTAGACCCGCGGGGGTCCGGCGACAAATCGGAAGACTGATAATCGAAGCCGGGAGCAATCGCTCGCGGAACTGACCCGGGAAATCCACCTCGCCGGAACTTCGCAGAAATGATGGAATGTTTCAAAATTGGGGCGCTCGTTATAGACTTCCACGCGAGATTTATCTGAGGCTGAACCACCTGCAAAACGTCTTGCGGACCACGCCCTCGGGCGAGGCCTGTCTTTTCATGCGCCTGGACTTGCGAGCGCAGTGTGGCTTAACTGCGGCGGAGCTCCAGGATGTGGTGAACGGCCGCTATCGGGGGATCGATGCGCATTAAGACGGCATTTCTTATTCTACTTGCTGCGGTTTTCACGACGGTTGCTCACCCGCAGAGCAAGGACATCGACATTCCGTTCCAGAAATTCGTGCTGGATAACGGTTTAACGGTCATCGTCCATGAAGATCACAAGGCGCCGATCGTCGCGATCAACATCTGGTACCACGTTGGCTCGAAAAACGAGAAGCCCGGAAAGACGGGCTTCGCGCACCTTTTCGAACATTTGATGTTTGGCGGGAGTGAGCACTCGCACGGGCGCTACATTGACGCGATGGAAAAAATCGGCGCGACGGATTTGAACGGCACCACGAACAACGACCGCACAAATTACTTTGAGAATGTGCCCACCTCGGCCGTGGACTTCACGCTTTGGATGGAGTCCGACAGGATGGGATTCCTGCTTGGTTCGCTGGACCAAGAGACCCTGGATCTCCAGCGCGGCGTGGTGCAAAACGAAAAGCGGCAGGATGAAAACCAGCCGTACGCTGTGTCAGACGAGCTGATCACGAAAAACACCTATCCGGCAGGGCATCCTTACTCCTGGACGGTGATTGGAGACATGGCCGACCTCAACGCGGCCTCGATGGCCGATGTGAAGGAGTGGTTCAAGACCTACTACGGGCCTTCGAACGTGACCATCGTAATCGCCGGGGACATCGACGCCAAGACTGCGAAAGAAAAAGTCGAAAAGTACTTCGGCAATATTCCGCCCGGTCCGCCGGTTGCGCATCAGGAAGTGTGGATCGCTAAAATGACCGGGACACACCGGCAAGTCGTGCAGGACCGGGTCCCGCAGGCGCGCGTCTACAAGGTCTGGAATGTTCCGCAATATGGCAGCGCGGACGCCGATTATCTCAACATGGTCAGCGATGTTCTCAGTCAGGGAAAATCTTCGCGGTTCTACAAACGGCTGGTGTATGACGATCAGATCGCGACGGAGGCGCGCGCCAGTGTCGACTTGAATGAAATCGCAGGCCAATTCTATATCCAGGCAACGGCGCGCCCGGGCGAGCAACTCGCCCGCGTGGAAAAAGAGCTGGACGAAGAACTGGCACGCTTCTTGAAGGACGGCCCGACAGCGGAAGAGCTGGCACGCGTCAAAGCCCAGCACGAAGCGAGTTTCGTCCGTGGAATCGAGCGCATCGGCGGCTTCGGCGGAAAATCAGACCGGCTGGCAATGAGCCAGGTATTCCTGGGGAGCCCCGACGCCTACAAGATTTCTCTTCAACGAGTCCAGGAAGCCACGGCGGAGGATTTGAAGGCGGCCGCGAATCGCTGGCTCTCCGATGGCGTCTACGTGCTGGAAGTGCTGCCGTTCCCGGACTACAAGTCCGCGTCAGCTGGAGCCGATCGCTCCAAGGCGCCGGAGATTGGGGCGCCGCCGGAATTGAAACTTCCCAAGCTGCAGCACGCGACACTATCTAACGGGCTGAAGGTGATACTCGCCGAGCGCCATGAAATCCCGCTAGTCGATTTCTGGCTGGGCCTCGACGCAGGATACGCTGCGGATCAGTTTGCCTCGCCGGGCACGGCCAGCATGGTGATGTCGCTCCTCAGCGGCGGAACCAAAACGCGAACCGCGCTGCAAATCAGCGATGAGCAGGAACTCCTTGGGGCGCGCGTGGCAGCCCGCTCGAATTTGGACCTTTCGATCGTCCAACTTTCCGCGCTCAAATCGAAACTCGATCCCTCATTGGATCTCTTCGCCGACCTCATCTTGAACCCTCTGTTTCCGGCGGCGGATTTCAGCCGGCAACAGAGACTTCAGCTCGCGGCCATTCAGCGCGAGAAAAATACTCCGATCCAGATGGCATTGCGCGTTTTCCCCGGCCTGATCTACGGTCCCGGACATGCGTACGGCAATCCGCTGACGGGCTCCGGAACGACGGCCAGCGTCGAGAAATTGACGCGCGAGGACCTCGTCAAATTCCACGAAGTATGGTTCAAGCCAAACCACGCCACGCTGGCCATTGCGGGCGATACGACTCTTGCGGAAGTCACTCCCCGGCTCGAAAAGTTGTTCGCGAACTGGAAGCCCGGACAAATTCCAGAGAAGAACATCAAGAATGTCCAGCCTCCGGCGAAATCCGTCGTGTACATCATCGACAAGCCGGGCGCCGAGCAATCGATTATATTTGCCGGAAACATTGCTCCGCCGCGGGCTAATCCGGAAGAGATTGCAATTGAGGCCGCCAACGATGATATTGGCGGAATGTTTGGCTCTCGGTTGAACATGGACCTGCGCGAGGACAAACACTGGTCCTACGGCGTGCAGAGCCTTCTCTGGGGCGCACGCGGGCAGCGGCCCTTCCTAGCCGTTGCACCGGTGCAAACGGACAAGACGAAAGAGTCGCTCGAAGAAATGAACCAGCAGTTTCGAGGAATCCTGGGAGACCATCCGGTAACCGCTGAGGAACTTTCGAGGATTCAATCCAACGAGACACTCAGCCTGCCTGGCTCGTTTGAGACGCTGAACGCCGTCGGCCAATCGATCCTGGAAATCGTGCAGTTCGGGCTGCCCGAGGACTACTACGAGACATACGCGGGAAAGGTGAGAGCGCTCACGACGACTGACGTGGAACAGGGAGCCAAAGCCATCGTTCGTCCAGATCATTTGATCTGGGTGGTCGTCGGCGACCGCGCAAAAATCGAACCGGGAATCAAAGAGCTGGGCCTGGGCGAGATTCGGCTACTCGACGCCGACGGTAAACCGATCTAGGCTTCACGCGTGCTCGCGGGCCGTTGAAATCCGCGGGTGCGCCCTTGGCGGCAAGAAAGCCGCCGGCGCCTGATCGAATCAATCTTGCAAGATTGGACGAGGCTCGGCGACGTCCGCATAGACCCGTTCGATGACCTCGTGAAACTGCTGCTCGACGACGCGGCGCTTCAGCTTCAAGGTGAACGTTAGGCCCCCGTTGGCAAATGTGAAGTCCTGCGGCAGCAGGGCGAAGCGCTTGATGGTTTCATACTGCGCGAGATTGGCTGTAAGCCTTTTCACTTCGCCCTCGATCAGCGTGCGCACGAAAGCATGCGCGGCCATCTCCTCATTCGAGGAAAACTTAATTCCCTGCTCCGCGGCTTTCGCGCCCACAGTTGCGGGGTTCGGAACAATCAGCGCCGAAATGAATTTGCGTTTGTCGCCCACCACCATGGCGTTCAAGATGTAGGGGCTGGTTTTCAAAGCGTTTTCGATGGGCTGCGGCGCGACGAACTTGCCCGCGGCGGTTTTGATTAGATCCTTTTTGCGATCAGTGATGAATAAATAGTTGTCTTTGTCGAGGTAGCCGATGTCGCCGGTGCTGAACCAGCCATCCGTGGTCAGCACTTCGCGGGTCGCCTCGGAACTCTTGTAATAGCCCTGCATGACGCAGGGCCCTTTGGCAAGTACTTCGCCGTCGTCTGCGATGCGAAGCTCGACGTTGGGAATCGGCTTGCCCGAGCTGCCCATGCGATTGTCCGGATAGTTCGTGGTCAAAACCGGAGACGTTTCCGTGAGGCCGTAGCCTTGATAAATCGGGACGCCCACAGCCCAGAAAAATTCCGCAAGCTCCTTTGCCAGCGGAGCGCCGCCGGAAAAAACGAGACGCAGCTTTCCGCCAGTACCCATGCGAATTTTCGAATAGACCAGCTTGTCCGCGAACATCCATTCCAGTTTTAGTCCCAAGCTTGCATTCTTCTCGCCGGAACGCCACAGCGCGGAGCGTCCCGCAACTCGCATGGCCCAATCAAAAATCTTTCGCTCAATTCCGGTGCGTGCACTGCCCTGCTCCACGATGCGCGCATAGATTTTCTCGAAGACCCGCGGCACTGCGGCCAGCAGCGTTGGATGAATCTCGAGGAGCGCCTGCGCGACTTGCTCGACCGCCTCGACATAAGCCACGGTTATTCCGTGGAACAGGTACGTGTAATCAAGCATCCGGCCATAGACATGCGCCAGCGGCAGGAAAGAGATGGCAACATCATCTTTGGAATCGAATTTAACGTTGGCGCAGGAGTCCGTGACGTTGGAGCAAAAATTCGTATGCGTCAGCATCACGCCTTTGGGCTCGCCCGTCGTTCCGGAAGTGTAGATGATCGAAGAGAGCTGGCCAGGCAAGACTTGCGAAACGCGCATTCGATACGAGGAGACATCCGCTCCGCCAGCGCTCGCGATCAGTGTTTCGTAACGCAGGCAATCCGCCGGCAACTCAGCGCCGCAATCCGCAAGTATGATTTGTTCCAGCGCTGGAAGCTGAGCGCGAATAGCTTGAAGCTTTTGCATCTGCGCAGCGCCAGCTGCAAGAACAATCTTCGCGCCGCAGTGGTTGAGGATGTACGTGATGCGCTCCGGGGATTCATTAAAGTAAATCGGAACCGTGATGCCGCCGGCGCCGGTAATCGCAAAATCCGCCGTATGCCACTCCGGGCGGTTGGCGGCAAACAGTCCGACTCGGTCCCCGGGTTTCACACCGAGTTCGACAAATGCGGTCGAGAGACCGGCGATGCGGCGCAGGAATTCCTCGGACGCAATCGACTTCCACCCATCAGCCGCGCGAAACATCTGCGCGCGAGAATTTGGCAGGGAGTCAACCGCGTTTAGCAATCGGGAGGGGAGCGTGCCGTAGTTCATCGGATGGCTTGACTTTACCCTAGGACTATTCGACGCGCAATCTTACTCCAGTACCACTCCTTGGCCGTTGTGGTGTCGAACGCAGCCCTGCGCTAAGATGAGACGCGGAGTTCCCTGATGAGCGCAACACTTTCCGGAACCGTCGCCGATAGTTCCTCGTCCAAAGGCCCCTTTCGAGCCGCGCGCGGGACTACGCTTTCGTGCAAGGGATGGCAGCAGGAAGCGGCTTTGCGCATGTTGATGAACAATCTCGACCCGGAGGTTGCCGAGAAGCCGGAAGACTTGGTCGTGTACGGCGGCACCGGAAAAGCCGCGCGCAACTGGGAATGCTTCCACGCCATTGTACGGTCGCTGAAGGCGCTCGAATCCGATGAGACACTCTTGGTGCAATCGGGCAAGCCCGTCGCCGTTTTTCGCACGCATGAATATGCGCCGCGCGTCCTCCTTTGCAATTCCAACCTGACTGGACACTGGAACAATTGGGAAAAATTCCACGAACTCGACCGCGCCGGCCTGATGATGTACGGCCAGATGACCGCGGGAAGCTGGATTTACATCGGCACCCAAGGAATTCTGCAAGGCACTTATGAAACGTTTGCGGCGGCAGCTCGAAAGCATTTTGGCGGCGAATTGGCGGGCAAGCTGGTCGTAAGCGGCGGCATGGGCGGAATGGGCGGAGCACAGCCGCTTGCCGCGACGATGAATGGGGCAGCGTTTCTCGGGATTGACGTCGATCCGGAGCGCATTAAGCGGCGCGTCAAGGGCGGCTACTGCGACGTTATGGTCACGAGCCTCGACGAAGCACTTCGCATCCTGAAAAATGCCGTCCGCAAACGCGAAGCAACCTCCGTCGGATTGGTCGGCAACTGTGCTGATTTGATCCCGGAACTTGCGAAGCGCGGCGTCGTGCCGGATCTTTTGACCGACCAGACCAGCGCGCACGATCCTATCGGCGGCTACGTGCCGAACGGTATATCTTTTGAAGCCGCGCTGGAATTGCGTAAATCAAATCCTGATGATTATCGCAAGCGCGCGGTTGCGGCGATGGCCGAACACGTTCAAGGCATGCTCGAGTTGCAGAAACTCGGGGCAATCACTTTTGACTATGGCAACAATATTCGGACGTTTGCTTTCGAGCACGGCGTCAAAAATGCTTACGATTTTCCAGGATTTGTGCCCGCGTACATCCGACCGCTTTTCTGCGAGGGCAACGGCCCGTTCCGCTGGGCGGCGCTTTCCGGCGAAGTTTCCGACATCGCGCGAACCGACCAGCTGGTTCTCGATATGTTTCCTCAGGACGAACACTTGACGCGCTGGATCAAGCTCGCGCAAAAGCGCGTAAGGTTTCAGGGCCTGCCGTCTCGAATCTGCTGGCTCGGATACGGCGAGCGCGACAAATTCGGCCTCGCACTCAACGAACTGGTCGCGCGCGGCGAAGTGAAAGCTCCCGTCGTGATGGGCCGCGACCATCTCGATTGTGGCTCGGTCTCTTCGCCCTATCGCGAAACAGAATCCATGCTCGACGGTTCCGATGCCGTTGCGGACTGGCCCCTGCTCAACGCTCTTGTAAATACGGCAAGCGGTGCGTCCTGGGTCTCGATCCATAATGGCGGCGGCGTGGGAATCGGCTATTCGCAGCACGCGGGACAAGTTACGGTAGCGGATGGCACCAAAGAAATGGCCGCGCGCATCGAGCGCGTGTTAACAAATGATCCCGGAATGGGCATAGCGCGTCATGCGGATGCCGGATATCCGGAAGCAATTGATTTCGCAAAAAAAAATAACGTTAAAATTCCGATGTCGTAGCGTATCTCTCTTTCCTCCTCTCGCATCCTACATAGAGCAGTTTCGCAGGAGGAAACCATGTACGTCATTTTAGGAGCCACAGGAAACACAGGCAGTGTCGCCACAGAAACTCTCCTGGCGAGGAAACAACAGGTGCGCGTTGTAGGGCGCAGCAAGGAGCAGCTTGCGCGTTTTACCGCTCGCGGTGCGGAAGCGTTTGTGGCGGATGTCACGGATTCCGCCGCTCTGACCAAAGCATTCAAGGGAGCGCGTGGCGTTTACGCTTTGATTCCCCCAAACATAACCAGCCCAGATATCCGCGCCTATCAGGATCAGGTCACGAGTTCGATTGTTCACGCGCTGGAAGCCGCAAAGGTCACTCACGCCGTTGTCTTGAGCAGCATCGGCGCTGACAAAGCGGACAAGACTGGTCCGGTTATTGGCCTCCATCACCTGGAAAAGAGAGTGGCTCAAGTGCCCAAGCTAAGTACTCTGTGCTTGCGCGCTGGCTATTTCATGGAGAACACTCTGCCTCAGGCAGGCGTGATCAAGACTATGGGAAAGATGGTGGGGCCGGAGCGTTCCGATCTGTCAATGCCGCTGATTGCCTCCCACGACATTGGCGTCGCCGCTGCGGGGGCTTTGGAGAAACTCGATTTCACAGGCCACGAGACGCGCGAGTTGCTTGGCCAGCGAGATCTAACCTCTAGCGAGATAGCCAGGATCATCGGCGCGGCCATCGGAAAAACCGATCTTGCTTATGTTCAATTGCCCGCTGGCCAAATGATCCAGGCGCTAACCCAAATCGGCATGTCCAAGAATATGGCGACCTTGCTCTGCGAAATGGCCGACGCCTTGAACAGCGGTTACATGCGCGCGATCGAGCCTCGTTCGACTAAAAATACCACACCCACTTCGTTCGAGGACTTTGTACAAAAAGTCTTCGTGCCGGCCTATAAAGGACAGGCCGCCAGAGCTTAGCGCTGCTGAACAGGCGTTCTCCACTGTTTAGAATACTGACTTTGGTTCAAGCGGAAGACCAAGTCTTGCTAGATAGAAAGGAACGCCTGCTCTTTCTCGCTCCGTGCACGATCGTCCGTCATCCGGCATAATACCCGCACCTTGTCTAATTTCCTGCTCATTACGGGCGCTTCGCAACTCTTGACCCTGCGCGGTCGAGCTCCTCGGCGTGGCTCCGCGCTCGCCGATCTCGGCATCATCAGAAATGGGGCGCTCTTGGCGCGCGACGGGAAAATTGCGGCGGTCGGCGCGCGTGCGAAAATTGAAGCCTTGCCGGAAGCAACCGCTGCGGAAAAAATGAACCTCGGCGGCCGCGTTGTCCTGCCAGGCTTCGTGGATTCGCACACGCACCTGATCCACGCCGCCAGTCGCGCCGAGGAGTACGAGATGAAGATCGCCGGTGCGAGCTATGAAGACATTGCCCGCAAAGGCGGCGGGATCTTGAACTCCGTGAAGAAATTGCGTGCGGCCACGTCAGACGCTCTGAAACAGCGCGCGCATCGGGCCCTCAGACAATTCGCTGCTTATGGCACCACCACCATCGAGGCTAAGAGCGGCTACGGACTGGACTTATCAAGCGAATTGAAAATCCTTCGCATGCACAAGGAACTGGCCGCCGAGCAGTCTCTGGACATCGTATCGACGTTCCTCGGCGCCCATGTTGTCCCCGCGGAGTATCGGGGCGCGCCTTCGGGAGTGAAAAGGTACATCGCGCTGCTCACGGAGAAACTAATTCCAGAAGTCGCACAGGAAAAACTCGCGGAATTCTGCGACGTCTTTTGCGACCGCGGAGCGTTCACTCTGGCCCAATCGAATCAAATCCTGGAAGCCGGCAAGCGCCACGGCTTGGCGCCGCGAGTGCATGCGGAGCAGCTTAAGCATACGGGCGCCACGAAGCTTGGCGTGAAACTTGGCGCGGCGAGTTGCGACCATCTCGAGCAAGTCAACTCGCGCGACATCGCGGCGCTGGCAAAATCGCACACGGTTGCGACGCTTCTGCCCGGCTGCGATTTTCATCTTGGCCTGAAGCAATACGCTCCCGCGCGCAAGCTGATTGACGCTGGAGCGATCGTCGCTCTTGCCACGGACTACAACCCCGGCACCAGTCCGACGGTGAGCATGCCGATGATTTTATCCCTGGCCTGCAGCCAGCTTCGTATGACGCCCGCCGAAGCTATCACGGCCGCTACGATCAATGCGGCCTATGCATTGCGGCGAGACGATCGCATCGGTTCGCTCGGGGTTGGCAAATTCGCGGACCTCGCCGTCTTCGATGTGGCCGACTACCGCGAAATTCCTTATTATTTTGGAGTGAACACCTGCTGGATGACCATCAAGCGAGGCGTCACGGTTTATGCCGCCGACAAAGCCACAATCTAATCCGTCGAAGAAGCCGGTTAAAAAGATAAAAATCCTGCAAGTGAAGAGGATCGACCAGAAATCCTTGCTGTCGGAGTATTTTTATCTGGCCCTGGGAATTCTTTTCTGCGTCATGGTGCTTTTTCTTTCGGCAGCAGGCGTTCGCTTTGACGAATCTGCCGTCGTGGGTCTGTGGATCGTGGCCATCATCTTCTTCGGCAGGCAGGTAACGAGGTTCATGAAGGGCGAAACAGCTCCAAAAAAAGCAGAGAAAAAACCTTTAGCTTCCTTGCCCGAGAAGAAGTACACACCGCCCGCTCTTCCCCGCGTGAGCAAGGATTTCTCTCCGATGCCCCCGGCGGGCGACAAAAGATATCCGCCGCCGAGTCCATTTATCAAACCTCCCAAATAATCTTCAGAAGCTGCCCGGCGCTGCTTGTAGCAACTCTCGAAGCGCGCAGGTGGCTCGGGAGATACAAAATCTCCTATGATGGTCATGTGAAGCGCGAGGGACAGGTTTGCGATGAAACGACTCATTGAGTGCGTGCCGAATTTTTCCGAGGGCCGGGATCCCGCAAAGGTTGACGCCATCGTTTCGGCGATGAACAGCGTTCCCGGAGTTTTCGTGCTCGATCGCGAGATGGATGCCGATCACAATCGCTGCGTCATCACTCTCGCAGGCGAGCCGGACTCCGTTGCGGAGGCGGCGCTGCGCGGTGTCGGCAAAGCCATGGAGCTAATCGACCTGAACAAACATACCGGCGCGCACCCCCGCGTCGGCGCCACTGACGTCGTCCCATTCATTCCAATCGAAGGAGTCACCATCGAAGACTGCGTAGCCCTCGCGCGCCGCACCGGCCAGGAAATTTGGTCGCGTTACAGAATCCCGGTGTTTTTCTACGAAGCCGCCGCGACTCGTCCCGACCGCGTCAATCTCGAGAATGTGCGCCGAGGGCAGTTCGAAGGCTTGCGCGAAGAGATGAAGCACAATCACGATCGTCAGCCCGATGTTGGAGAGCCAAAGCTTCACCCGACCGCAGGGGTTACCGTAGTCGGCGCGCGAAAATTTCTCATCGCCTATAACGTAAATCTCAATACTTCCGATATCGGCGTCGCCAACAAAATTGCCAAAGCCATCCGGTTCTCTTCCGGCGGTCTTCGCTACGTCAAATCCATGGGCGTGGAACTGAAGGCCCGCAACCTGGCGCAAGTCTCTATAAATCTCACCGATTTTGAGCAAACTCCGATGCACCGCGTCTACGAAATGGTCAAGCGCGAAGCGGAACGCTACGGCGCGGTGCCCGTGGGCAGCGAAATCGTCGGCCTGATCCCTAAAAAAGCGATCGAAATGGCCACGGACTTTTTCTTGCAACTGGAAAACTTCTCTCCAGAGCAAGTGTTTGAAAACAAGCTGGCCGCAGCGCTCAGCGGTGCGCCGCTCGAAACACCGAGGGACGGCAAGCTAGCCAGTTTGGTGCGCCCGTTCCTTGATGCGGTAGCTGCTCCGACGGCAACGCCGGGAGGTGGCAGCGTTTCGGCTTTAGCCGGCGCTTTGGCTGCCTCGCTTGGTCAGATGGTTGCCGGTCTCTCTCGCAAAAAGAAGTCTCAGGCCGCTTATGTCGGTAAGCTCTCCGAGGAGCTTGACGCTTTGCGCCGTACCGCTGACGAACTGGCCGAGGCCATTGACCGCGACGCCGCATCGTACGATGCCGTTATGGCTGCGTTCAAACTGCCGCAAGGCACTGCTGAAGAAACGCAGCACCGGGAGGCCTCCATTCAAGCCGCCACGAAAACTGCTGCGGATGTCCCGCTGCAAGTTGCGGAACGGTCCGTTGCCCTTTTCGAACGTCTGGGACAACTGGAGGGTATCGCCGCAGCATCCATGAGGTCAGACTTGGAAGTAGCGCGAGGCATGGCCGCGGCGGGGGCGCGCGGCGCTCTGGCCAACGTCGAGATCAATCTCGATGGCATTACCGACTCTGCTTACGTGGCACTCATGCGCAAGAAGGCTGCCTCTCTTCGCGAACGATTAGGGAATGCACCGCGAACCACGACCGCGTAGAATAGAACTTCCCCCGGCCCCTGAAAGGAGCAGTTCATGAAACTGACCACGATTTCAAACCCGGCCCCGCTCGGGCCGGCGATTCGCATATTCGTGGCAATCGGACTTTTGATTGCGGCGGCCTTTGCGCTACCCAAACCAGCCAAGGCGGGCACCCTCGGTTCGGACGTCATCAGCATGTTCCCCAAGGACGTGGGAGAATTCGGCTACGCCGACCTGAAAACGGCGCGAACCTTGAAATGGTTTCCACAGTTGCGCGAGCAGCTGCTTCCCGAACGTTTTCGCCAGTTCGAAAAATTCCTCGCATCCACCGGCAATGATCCCGACACCCAAGTGGACGAAATCGCGTGGGCTCTAGTGGCCGAAGGTCTCTCCGCGAAAGCTGAGGGCACCGGATCTGCTGCCGTTCCGAGCGGAGAACAAATGGTCGGGATCGCGCTCGGCAATTTCAATCAAGAGGCGACCGCCGCGTACTTTAAGACACAAAAACTGCCCACGGCCAATTTCCACGGCTATACGCTATACGCTTTTGGCACAGGCACCGGCGCCACAGATCTTTTCTTCGTTTTCATCGATGCCAGCACTGCCGCCTACGGCCACAAGAGCATCCTCGAGAAAATGATCTCTGTGCGCTTCGGCGACGAAGACGGTCTGATGCGCAACGACAGGTTCTTCGCCCTCATCAATGAAGCCAATACTGGCAGCGCCGTCTGGCTTGTCACCAATCCCGCTTACACCCGGCTCGCCATCAAACAGCTCGCGCCGGAAATCGAGCAGTTCCCCGAAGCCGCCAAGCTCGTTGCGCGCATGCAGAACAGCATTATCAACGTCGAAGCCGGCAGCGATCTGGAGGCAAAAATCCAGGCCATTTGCGGTTCGACCGATGATGCCAATACGCTTGGCCAGCTTCTTCAAGCAGGCTTCCTCTACAAGCGCTATCAAGCCCAGAAAGACAATCCCGATCTCGCCGATCTTCTGAATCAAGTCAGTATCACGCCGGGCGGTGATCGCGTAACTTTGCGGATGTCCCTGAGCGACGACCAGATGACTTCTCTGATCAAGCACAATACGTTCGCGTTGAAAATGTAACCTTGCCGAAATTTAATTCGGGAGTATGGGAAAAGCGCGCTCCGGAAGCTGGCCGGCCTTTTCGCGCTTCTTATTGGGCTACGCGATTCGCGGGGCGTGACCCAGATACTTCGTCAAACGCGTGACCGCCCGCCCGTCGTGCCCTTCGTACTGGACGCGGTCCACACCACCTAATCCACCCGAGCCTCCCAGCTGACCTGCGAATCCCGCGATCCGGTCGAGTCCCACGGCTGGCTCTCCGCTACCCTCGTGAGTCATTGCAATTTCAATCCGATCCGCGAACACCGCAAGTGTGACGATCAGGTGCGGGTTATCTCCGATCAGATATTCGAACGCTTCCTCACATGCAGCGACGACGGACTTTTGCAGTTCGGCCACCGCCTCGCTCAGCACGCCCGCGGACTCGGCGAGGTAGCGCGCCGCACCCCCTGCCGCAGCCGCCAGCCGCGCGTCGGGGTCAATCTGCAGTTCGATGTTTTTGGCTTCAGCGCTCACTGTGATTGCTCGCGAGAGACACATCGCAAGCTTCCCGGCAATCAGGACAGTAATATAGGCCGTCCGCGCAGAGCTTCACGTTCACTTGCCCTTTGCAAATTGTGCAGTACTTTTCGCAGTTGCACTGGCCTTCTGGCTTGTCACACTGAACGCAAACGACGGGACCTTGCATGGGACCCTCCACGAAAACTCTACCTGACGCAGGCAGAGGCCAGCAAGCTGGACGTTCGGTCCATGCCGCGTTTCCGCAATCGCCTTTTGCGCTGCACCTTTCCGCCCGAGTTTTCCCCGCCATGTTTTCTCAGCACGTCTGACGCCCCTGTTTTCCGTTCCAGCTGCTTTTGCACCGCACCGCCTGAAGCCGCACGTCCGGGGTCATAAGTCATCCCTTCTTTCTATCTCGTTTTCCTTGACATCAGTATGCCCAAGGCGTACACTAGTTTTCGGGTAATAGTGCCCATCGGTCCTTGAGCGCCAGCCTCCGTGCTGGCGTTTTTGCTTTCAGTACGCCGCGCTGAGACCTTAGAGCCCCCATTCGCAAAATCAACACCTCACAAGTATTCCGAAGAATCGAGGAAGAGCAACTTCTTTAGAATCAACAGTTACGCAATCCTCCGTGAACACTGATTCTAAAGGAGTTACGAAAAATCTAAATCCTTTAGATGCAACGTTTACAGAAAACCGGGGGGTGTTCCAGCCCCAAATCGGCAATTTGGAGTCTCCTGATCCGCACATCGTCCCTCATGGTTCCAAGAAGGAGGACGCTACACCTTCTCCCTGTTGTCCGTTCTTTGACGCGTTTCCGCTCGCGTGTTAGTATCAATTTCTTCCAGAGCACACGGAATGGATTCAGTTACGACTCCTCCCATCGTCGAACTTCGCAAGACCGCCCTGAACGCGGTGCATCGCCGTTCGGGCGCGAAAATGGTCAATTTCGGCGGCTGGGATATGCCCGTCGAGTACCCTGTCACAGGCGGCCTGGTCGCGGAACACAAAGCGGTGCGGTCGAGCGTGGGCGTTTTCGATGTGAGCCACATGGGCGACATCCGGATTCGCACCGGGCGCACACCCGGCGGGGCGCTAGCCGCCGTGCAGCATCTCAGCATGAACGACGCTTCAAAGCTGGCTGTCGGGCAGGCGCACTATTCAGCGATGCTTTATCCCGAGGGTACCTTCGTCGACGACGTCATCGTTCACCGCCTCGGCGAAGACGACTACTTGTTAGTGATCAACGCCGGCACGCGCGAGAAAGACATCAACTGGGTTCGCGAGAATACCAAGGGCTTCGACTGCGTGGTCGAGGACCTCAGCGACGCCTACACGCAGCTCGCCATCCAGGGCCCTCGCGCACAAGAAGTCTTGCAAAAGCTCACCGACGCAAATCTCGCCCCCATCAAGAATTATTGGTTCACGCACGGCGCGGTTTGCGGCCTGAAAAACACCTTGATTGCTCGCACCGGTTACACCGGTGAAGACGGCTTCGAGATCTACGTTCCGTCGGACGCGGCGACAAGCGAAATGGTCTGGCGCAAAGTGATGGAAGCCGGCCGCGAGTTCGGCATCATTCCTTGCGGCCTCGGCGCGCGCAATACACTGCGTCTCGAGGCAAAAATGGCGCTCTACGGCCACGAAATCAGCGACAGAATAAACGTGTGGGAAGCAGGCCTCGATCGCTACTGCAAAATGGAAAAGGGCGATTTCATCGGTCGCGCCGCCTTGGAACGCGCCAAAGCAGCCGGCCTAACGCGAGCGCTCGTCGGCCTCGAGATGGTCGATCGCGGCATCGCGCGCGATGAATATTGTTGCTGCAACGAAAGCGGCGAGCCCATCGGCGTGATCACCAGTGGCTCGCCTTCGCCGACGCTTGGCAAAAACATCGCGCTTGCTTATGTTCCGCCCGCAATGACGGCTCTTGGCACGCCAATCTACGTGCAAATCCGCGCGCAGAAGTGCAAAGCCCACGTGGTCGCGACGCCATTCTACAAGCGCGCGAAAAAATCCGCGGCGCCGCAAGCCGCAGCGAATGTTTGAAATGAATTTTGTTGCGTCGCCCGTGAGCTAACGCGGCGGCAAGGAGTGGTCCAATGGCGTATCCTGCGAATTATCGCTATACCAAAGAACACGAATGGGTCGACGCGAAAGGTGACGTGGCCGCGATCGGTATCACCGACTACGCGCAGCACGAACTTGGCGATGTGGTTTTTGTCGAGTTGCCTAAAGTTGGCGCGAAAGTCGAAGCCGGAAAAACATTCGGCACGGTCGAGTCGGTCAAAGCCGTCAGCGACATCTACGCTCCCGCTTCCGGCGAAGTTGTCGAAGCCAACGGCGTCTTGCACGACACTCCGGAAAAAATAAATACCGATCCGCATGGCGAGGGCTGGCTCATCAAAGTGCGTCTCGCCAGTCCCGCTGAAATCGGCGGCCTCATGGACGCCGTCGCCTACGAAGCCTACATCGCTTCGCAAAGCAAAGAAGCCTCCGCCTGATGCGCTATCTTCCGAAGAGCCCTGCCGACAGGCAGGAAATGCTCGCCGCCATCGGCGCAAAATCCATCGACGATTTATTCGTGAGCATTCCGGAGCGCTACCGGCTTCGCGAAGCCCTGCATTTGCCCGGCCCGCTCTCTGAAACCGAAGTCATCGATTTTTTCAAAGCGCGCGCGGGGGAGAATTCCGGCGGCTACACCAGTTTTCTCGGCGCCGGCGTTTACAATCATCTTCGCTCTGTCGTCACCGATGCCATTATCCAACGCGGCGAATTCCTTACCTCGTACACGCCCTATCAGGCCGAAATCACGCAGGGCACGCTGCAAGCCATCTTCGAATTTCAAACGCTGATGTGTCAGCTCACCGGCCAGGAGGTCGCCAACGCCTCCATGTATGACGGTTCCACGGCAACCACCGAAGCCGTCTTGATGGCCGAGCGCCTCACCGGCCGCCGCCGCATTCTTGTCGCGCGCTCCCTCCATCCCGAATATCGTGACGTCCTGAAAACCTACGCCAAGAATTCCGGCCTGCACGTGGAGGAGATTGGCTACGGTGCAAACGGCACACTCGACCAAAAAGCGTTGCGAGCCGCGCTCAAAGACGATGTGGCGGCGGTAGTCGTCCAATCGCCCAACTTTTTCGGCGTAATCGAATCGCTTTCTCCGTTGGCAGACGTAGCGCACTCTTCCGGCGCGCTCCTCGTTACCGCCATTACGGAGGGTGTTTCGCTGGGCCTCGTGCGGCCGCCCGTCGAAGCCGACATCGTGGCTATGGAAGCTCAAAGTTTCGGCCTTGCACCGAGCTATGGCGGACCGTTCGCCGGCGTCATTGCCTCGCGCGACAAATTTGTCCGCCAGATGCCCGGCCGTCTTACGGGCCAAACCACCGACTCTGAAGGCCGTCGCGGCTTTGTCCTGACGCTTGCCACACGCGAGCAACATATCCGCCGCGAGAAAGCCACCTCGAACATTTGCACCAATCAAGCTCTCTGCGCGCTCGCCGCCACAGTCCACCTCACGCTCCTTGGCAAAGAAGGCCTGCGCGAGATGGCTCACCAAAATCTCTCGAAAGCGCAATTCGCTCTAGCCGAACTTGAAAAGAGTCCGGGAGTCCGCCGCGCCTTTGATGCGCCCTTCTTCAACGAATTCACCATCGAACTCCCCCGCTCCGTCAAAATCGTAAACGCCTATCTTTTGCGCGAAAAAATCATCGGCCCCTTCGTCCTGGGCACGGCCTATCCCGAACTAACCAAGCACGCGTTAGTCTGCGTAACCGAAACCACAACGCGTGCCGAAATCGAGCGCTTCGCCGCGGCCCTGCGCCGCGCTCTGGAGCAGCCGCTCTAGAAGAAATTATTCCTTTGTAGTGGCGCAGCATGCGGCGCCACTACAAAGACCAAATCAAACATGACCGACAAAATCAAAAAAGCCACGCGCCACACCAATCAGAACGAAGGCCTGATCTTCGAGAAATCCTCGCCCGGCAAGCGCGCCTTCGAGCTCCCGCCGCTCGACGTCCCCGCCGCCGATCCCACAAGAGCTCTGGGCGCGAGCCATCGCCGCGAAGGCGTCGAAGGTTTCCCCGAAGTCAGCGAAATTGAAGTCATACGCCACTTCACGCGCCTTTCCACGTGGAACTACGCCATCGACCTCGGCATGTATCCCCTCGGCTCCTGCACCATGAAATACAATCCGCGCGTCAACGAATTCGTCGCTCGCCTCGACGGTATCGCCACCGAACATCCCTACCAGCCGCAAGAACTTTCCCAAGGCTGCCTCAAAATTCTGCAACTCCTTGAAAAATGTCTTCTCGAAATCACCGGCATGGATTCCATCACCTTGCAACCTGCCGCCGGCGCACAGGGCGAGATGACTGGCCTCCTCCTCATCCGCGCTTATCACGAAAAAAATGGCAATCCGCGCAAAAAAGTTTTGATCCCAGACTCCGCGCACGGCACCAACCCTGCCACCGCGGTTATCGCCGGCTATGAAGTCGAAAACATCAAATCCGAATCGCACGGCCAAATCGACGTCGACAAATTGCGCGACCTAGTTACTCCCGACGTCGCCGCGCTGATGATCACCAATCCCTCCACCCTCGGAATTTTCGAAGAGCGCATCCCGGAAATCGCGGAAATCCTCCATGCCAAAGGCGCGCTCCTCTACATGGACGGCGCCAACATGAACGCGCTCACCGGTATCACGCGTCCCGGCGATCTCGGCGTTGACGTCATGCACCTCAACTTGCACAAAACCTTCTCAACGCCCCACGGCGGCGGCGGTCCCGGCGCCGGCCCGGTCGCGATGAAAAAAATCCTCGAGCCTTTCCGCCCCGTTCCCATCCTGGTCGAAAAAGAGGGCGGCCGCCTCGCGCTCGAACAAATCCGTCCGGACTCCATCGGCCGCGTCAAAGCCTTCAGCGGAAATTTCGGTGTCCTGGTTCGCGCGCTGGCTTACATCCTAGCGTACGGCCCCGGCGTGCGTCAGGCCACGGAAGACGCCGTCCTCAACGCAAACTACATTCGCAAGCATCTCGAAGGCGTTTTCGATTTGCCCTATTCCCTGCCCTCGATGCACGAAGTTGTTTTCAGCGACGCCCTCCAAAAGAAAAATGGCGTGAACACCATGGACATTGCCAAGCGACTTATCGACTACGGCTTCCATCCGTATACCACCGCGTTTCCGCTGATCGTTCCCGGCGCTCTGATGATCGAACCCACTGAATCAGAATCGCGCGAAGAATGCGACCTCTTCATCGATGCGATGCGCTCGATCGCCGAAGAGGCCGCAACGAATCCCGAGCTGGTCAAAACCGCGCCGCACACCACGCGTGTCCGGCGCCTCGATGAAGTCGGCGCCGCGCGCAAGCCCATCTTGCGTTGGAAACCCAAGGCCCCGCGGACCGAAGCTGCGGACTAATCCAAAGTCCGTTCCGCTGCGTTTCTCCGCGCTTTGTGATTCTATTTTTTCTCTGAGCACATCTGAATTTTCTGTGCCGCGTCACTGGCTGCGCGGCTGCTAAAATGGTTTGACTGTATTTGCCCTATCCGCCCGTGCTCGAATGACGTCAACCCTGAATCAGTGGCTTCCCAAATCCGTTCTGCTCTTGCGCGATTACGATCGGCATAAATTCCTTTCGGATCTGATCGCTGGCGTGACTGTTGGCCTCGTGGCTTTGCCGCTGGCAATGGCCTTCGCTATTGCTTCCGGTGTTTCGCCGCAGGCTGGAATCTATTGTGCGATCGTCACCGGCTTCCTCATCTCCGCTCTCGGTGGCTCCAAGACGCAGATCGGCGGGCCCACCGGCGCATTCGTGATCGTCATCGCCGGAATCATCGCCAAGTATGGCGTCAGCGGCCTTTTCGAGTGCACCATGATGGCCGGCGTTCTGCTTGTCCTGCTCGGTATCACCGGCATGGGCACGGCTGTCAAATATTTCCCGCGCCCGGTCATCATCGGCTTCACGAATGGCATCGCCATTCTCATTGCCAGCACGCAAGTTCGCGATTTTTTTGGCTTGCGCATGGACCATGTCCCCGGCGACTTCTTCCACCGCATGCAAGCGTTCGGTGAAGCTTGGCACACCATCTCCATGCCCGCGACGGCTCTCTCCATCATTTCCGTCGCCGTCATGATTATTTGCCTCAAGTTTGCCAAGCGCATCCCGGGAGCCATCGTCGTCACCTTCGGCGCAACCATAGCCGTCGTTCTGCTCCATCTGCCCGTCGAAACCATCGGCACGCGCTTCCACGGCATTCCCAGCGGGCTTCCCACATTCAGCATCCCGCATTTCAGTTATGACACGGCGCGCCAGCTTCTCTCTCCCGCGTTCACCGTGGCGATGCTCGGCGCCATCGAGTCTCTGATGTCCGCAGTCGTCTCCGATCGCATGAGCAACGACAAGCACAATCCCAACGTCGAACTCATGGCGCAAGGCATCGCCAATATCGTTTCTCCCTTGTTTGGTGGCTTGCCCGCTACCGGTGCAATCGCGCGCACCGCAACGAACGTCCGCTCCGGTGCGAAAACTCCCGTCGCTGGAATGATTCATTCCCTCACGCTGCTTGCTATCGTCTTGTTTGCCGCGCCCTACGTGAGCGACGTGCCGCTCGCCGCTCTCGCCGCCATTCTGATGATCGTGGCCTACAACATGGGCGAATGGCACGAAATCCCGGAAATCTTGAAGCTGACCGCCGCGGATATTGCCGTTTGGCTGATCACCATGACGCTGACCGTCGTCGCGGACTTGACCTTCGCCGTCGAAGTCGGCATGGTCCTGGCCGCGCTCATGTTCATCCGAAAAGTTTCGCGCACCACCACGGTCGCGCGCGTCACCAAGGACTACGTCGAAGACAGCCGCAAGCACATTCTGCAAGGCAAGGACATTCCTCCCTATGCCACCGTCTACCGCATCCACGGCCCATTTCTCTTCGGCGCAACCGACAAGTTTGCGGATATTCTCAACGAGCTGGATTCTCTTCCGCCCATCGTGATTCTCCGCCTCCGCAACATGACCGCGATCGATGCCACCGGCCTCGGCGCCATTCGCGATTTGGCCGACACACTGCACGCCTCAGGCCGCTCACTTTTGCTCTGCGGCGCTCGCGAGCAGCCCGCCCAACTCATGCATCAAGCGGAATTCGAGCGCCACGTCGGCACGGAAAATATCTGCGCGAGTATCGCCGACGCGCTCGAGCGCGCCGCCAGCCTCCATAAACCGCAAGATGCATCCGCACACAAAGAGCTTGCCGCAGAGGTGGTCTAACATCGGTGGAGGGCCTGCGACCCAACCCAAGCAAGCTCGAATATCTTGATTCCGCAAGCAAAAGCGGGCGTCTGTTCGACGCCCGCCTCCTGCACCACAATTTTAGGGTTAGTCTTGTTACCTGTTGTCGAAGTCGAGCCCAGGCAAAACCTGAGTCCCTTCCTTTTGGACAGCCTGTAGGATGTGCGGATCCAGGCCCAGCGCCGCTAGAACTGTCGGGGCCACTTGCATGGTCTCCACCGGACTAGTCACGGTCTTTGCGTTAAACCTCGGATTTGACACCAGCATAATGACGTTGACGTCATCGTGCGCGAATCCGCCATGCTCGGCCAGCTTCTTGGTGCTGCCAGAGTAGGTGACGCCGACATTCGGAGTGACCAGAATATCCGGCGTGCGCGGGTCGCCATTCGGAGGCAGTCCAGGCGCATTGTAGATTTGCGTGATCCCCGGCCCCCAGAAAATCTGGCCAATGCCCGCGATATTCGCCGACGCCGGCGATTGCGTCTCGAGCATACTCACCGCGTTCGCGGTTGTGCAGTTGCTATTGAGCCAGATTAGGGAAACGTCATCCTCGGTCGGACCGATGCCCGTGGGATTCGAGGGTGATTCGGAAAGAGGCAAGCATCCGGCGTTGTCCAGAATCGTGGCCGGAGAGGTCGTCACAGCACCACTTGCGGTGATACCCGTATAGCGGGAGGAATCGATCGGGCTTTGGCCGTGCTTGGCGCTGATGATGATGAGCGTCGAGTCGTAGAGACCGTTCTTTTTCAACGCGGCAACCATCTTGCCGATCGAAGCGTCAGCGAACTCGATTTCGCCGAGGAGTGAGGCAGTTGGAGTACCCTGAGCGTCCAGGTATCCGCCTGTCAGGCTTAAGGATTTCTCGATTAGTTTCTGACCCACGCTGACCACCTGGAAATTCATTCCGAAGATGTTCGGCACTGGAGCGCGCGCGGCGCCGTTGTGGGTTCTGCCGTTGATTTCGTTGACAATCGAGTTCACCTTGAGCGTGTCGTAGCACTGGATGTTCTGGAAGCTGTCTGTCCAGGCATTCGATGCGGCAACCGTGGTTTGATCGGGCAGGGGATTGCAGCCCGGAACTCCCGGGAGGCTCACAGGGATGGAATTGATGTCAGGCGCATAGTAGTCGTCCAAGTTCGTTCCATCGCCCGGACCGGCCACCGCGGAGTAGGAGGGATGCTTGTCGGTCCATGCGGTGTAGCCGCCGGCGGCATGCACGACTCCAAAAATCGTGTTCACTCTGACGAAGTTCCACGGAAACACTGGCGCGCACCCTTTGCTCGGATCGCGAACCAGCTTTCTCGGATCGATGGAATTAATTCCGCCATCGCCGCTTGGCGCTCCGCCATTCACTTTCGACTGATCGATGTCGATGCCCTCGTCGTACTCCGTGGTCGTTCCGGTCGGTGCGGCTCCGGGGGTGCAATTGCCGCCAGCCACGCCGTTGCCTGTCGTGATCGTGGGCGGATCGAGCGAGCGGTCATAGGCCACGTCATAGAATGCGCCGACTGTACGCGGGGATCCTCCGGTCATGAGTGCCATTAGTCCGGGAAAAGAATCGGAGGTCTTCGAAGTAGAGGTGTCCAGATAATTCACGCCCGTCTCGCCGAGTTCGGCGAGTGTGGGGCAATAAGGTTCGCCGCCATTCACTCCGCTAATCCCGTTCTTGCAGTTGATGTAATCCAACGCATGGAATCCATCGATACTGATTAGTAGAACGTGGCGAATGCCGTGCCCGTCCCGGTCGTCAAAGTGGTCATGGCCCTGTGCGCGAGCGGACGGGACCAATGTTGCTGCCAACAAAAATGCGCTTGCAAAAGCTCCTGCGGATTTCTTGCTTATCATTAGAAAACCTCCTGGGCTGAAATGAATAGCAATCCCGAGTTGAGCTTTCGTGAAGCTCCTGTGAATAGTCCGTTGCGTGCGAGACTTTGAAAAAGTCGACGTTGCGTAATCCATCGGGCCGCGATGATGGACACCAGCATCAAATTGTGGGAAAGATCCCGGCAGCGGTCCCTATAGTTTCCTAATGTTCAATCGCACTGCGGCCAAGAGTCTTGACACTCGTGGCCGCAGAGGCGGAATGACTCTTCGATCGGTCGCGCGCAATGGGTGCTAGTGAGAATCCCAGTCGCGCTCGTGGCACGAATCTCCATCGTGTCCCCGGAAATCGTCGACGTCGTGTCTTGAAGTATCCACGAAGACCATTCCTCCCGGATCTCCCAATCCAGTAACGATCGGCGTCACGACTCCGGTAGTCAGATCGAGCGTCCCGACAAACGGTCCTCCATCCGCGGCCGTGTACGCGGAACCCGGGGCAAACCCGTTTTTAGTCAGAATGTAAACGGCATTGAGGTTTTTGTCGGCGAAGAGCAGGAAGCCCTGATTCGAGGTTACGAAGGCGGTGTCATCCGTTTCGACGGACATCGGACCGCTGGGCGTCAGATAGCTCAATGGCAAGCGCAATGCACTTTGATTCGGTTCTCCGGGATGGCTCACGATGATTAGCTGCTGATCGGCTTGGCTGTCCAGCACGATGTTGTCAAGCGGATCAAGCGTCATCGAGTCGGGATCCTGGAGGTTAAGCTGAACTGTTGCGCCGCTCGGAATGTCGATCGCGCTGGCTTCGCCGGCGAGGACCGGCTCCACATTAACAAAGTTGCCCTCCAACCTTGCGCTCACAATGGCCGGCCCAATATTCGGATTGTTCGCTGGGTTCGACGCGCTCAGGTACACCTTGCAACCGCGGAAGACAATGTCGTCGTAACCTCCGCCATGCGGCGTGGGACCAAATGTATACATCTTCTGCTGGTGTGTCTCGGTATTGATAATTACGAGGTTGGGGTTTAGGTCTTCATTTTGAAGCGCCCAAAGAAGATGCGTAGACGGGTCGAGCTTGAGTCCGTCATTATGCCCGAGGACGGTGTAAATGTGTGCGACGCTCCCGTCCATTCTGAAATCCACGACTTGGCTGCTTAATCCGTCGGAACCGTCAGGCGCGTGGCCATCGCCGTAGCCGACAAAAACGTGGCCGTTGAACACCACAACAGAATCGGGTGCGCTAAGACCGGAGGGGGCAGTCGCAAAGACCGTTAATTTGTATGGGGACGTTGCAGTGGGACCAGGGGGTGGAGCTTGCCCAAAGGCGGGTGCGCCAACTAGGGCACAAATCAACAAACCTGCGAAGGAAAACATTCCAATGTCGGTCTTTTTCATGTCTCTTCTCTCCTTGTCGCCGTAAGCACACCAAAAGCTGCATTCGAGAAACTAATCTTCCGTGAAGAGACATGCGTAAACCGGGGATTAACGTTCAGTGAAGGCTTCTCGCGTGCTGGCAGTTCTAGTATCTTTCGACGGTATTGGAATGAACGTTCGCTCGCATTAAGTTTGGACCTGGCGCTCTCGGCCAGAGCGGCGTTCTGAACTTCAATCTTGTGAAGTAATCCGTGAGAGTGCGGATTCGGTTCTGATCTTGAGGCCGGCTGCTGCCCTCGCGGACGCGCAGCGGCGGCAGCGTCCTATTTTGTCAGCCGCATGCTGTCGAGAACCGCGCTGAATGTCTTGTCGTATTTGTCGTAATCCCTCGTCGGAGCCACGCACACGATGGATACCAGCCCCTCCGGCCGAAGCGTGGTGATCACCCAATCCGTCTCGCCCCCGCCCAGCGGAGACTGATTGCTCAGGTATGTCGAAAGCCCCGGCTGGCCGTTCAATCGCAAATGCCCAGGAGGCCGCATAATCTTCATCTTCGGATTGTCTTTCTCCAACGTTTTGATCAAGCCCTGTGTCGCGTTTTCCAGAGCTTTCTCCGAGCTTGGTTCGCCTTGCACTTTTGTCACATTCACGATGATTCCGTATGCCAACCCTGCTTGCCCGTCGCTAACTTGGCTCACGCCGCCATCCGGCGCAAACGATACGTTGTCTTTCTCCCCATACCTTATCCAGTTGTCCGGATACTTCAGTGCGTAGCCACTGGCTTTATATTCCACGAAATTAGCCGACGGCTCCGGAGGCGGACCTGCCGGCCGCGGCGCGTACCCGCCTGGCTCCGCTCGCTTCAACACGGGCAGCGCCAACACCTCTCGCTTAATGGCCTCGAATTCCGCCGAGTCCTTCTTCATCTTCGGCGGCAATCCCCCCAACTTGTCAATCTCCTCCTGCACGCGCTCGACGCGATGCTCCGGGCTAGGATGGTCGGAGAAAAATTCGGGTGGGTTCTTGCCTTTGCTATCCGCCTCAATCTTCTCGAAAAACTGCGCCAGGGCCCGCGGATCGTATCCGGCATCGTAAAGCATCTGCGTGCCCACCACGTCGGCTTGCGTTTCCGCAGAGCGCGAGTTTCGCAGCAGAACACTTCCTGCGCTGAATCTCCCTAGTTCCGTCAAGAGCGAGCCGCCCGCATTTCCGCCCAGAAGAGTCCCCAGGATTCCCACGAACCCCTGCGCTGCTTGCGCCTTGGTAGCCTCCTCTGTCCCGTGCCGCAATACCACGTGTGCCAGCTCGTGCGCCATCACCGCCGCAAGCTGCGCCTCATTGTCCGCTGCTTCGATAACCCCACGGTTCACGAAAACATATCCGCCCGGCAAGGCAAACGCGTTGATTTCCTTGTCGTTCACGCAATGAAATTCCCACGGATACTGAACTTCCGCAGCCGGGAGTTTCGCGATCAATTTTTTCCCGAGTTCCATCAAGTAAGCATCCACATCCGGCGCATTGCACGAAGGCAACTGCTTCTCCGCATCCACCGCAACCTTCTTCCCCAATTGGATGTCGTCTTGCGGCGAGTAAAAATTCCAACCCGGCTTGAACTGCGTCCGTTGCGCGAGAACGCAAGGCGCGATAAAAAGACACCAAATGGCCGCAACGATGGCTCGCCGCTGCCGCTGCCAGACCCCGCCGCCGGGACGAAAGTCGCAACGGTGGCCGATCGGGTGGCTCGTGCTGTGCCGCGAAGATCCGCCAAACTCTTGTTTCACCTGCATCTCGCCTCTTCTCGTTTACTGTACACCGAGCGGCAAGCAAAAGAAAAAGCCCGGGATTTGTTCCTCCCGGGCTTTTCAAAAATCAGAAATGCAGAATTCTGCTTAACGCGCCATCCGCGGTGCCGGTTCAGGTCCAATCGCGGTTGATGGAGCCTCGACGCTCTTCCCACTCCTCGCTTGTGCAGCGCGCGCGGCCACCGCTGGTTCAGACCTTCGTGCCGGCATCGCCAAGTTCTCTCCCTCACGAATAAAGCTCAATCCTTCATTGTCCTTAACCCAGTCGATGCACACGAGGTCTCCAAGGTGGACCTGCTCTGTTGCCAACAGGTTGGCCAGTGGATAGACCACGTGCCGCTCGATCGCCCTTTTCAGGTGTCGCGCTCCGTAGCGCTGATCGGTCCCTTCCTGCAGCAAAAATTCTCTTCCAGCCGCCGTCACGCGGAACAGGAATTGCCCTTTGGCCGTCTCAAGTACTCTCTGTTGCACTTGCCCGAGCTCGATTTCCAGCACTTCTTCAAGCTGTTCCCGGCGCAGCGGATGGAACACCACCACCTTGTCCAGCCGGTTCATAAATTCCGGCGAAAACTTCCTGCGCGCCGCTTCCACTGCCGTCCGCTCGACCTTTTCATCCAAGCCTGCGGCCGGTTTGTCTTTCGGCTGAATGAAGCCCATTCCGCCCTGCATCAATTCCGTGATCTCTCCACCACCCAGGTTCGACGTCAGGAAAATCACCGTCTGTGAAAGGTCCACGCGCCGGTTGTCGCCTAGAGTTAGAGTGGCTTTATCCAGCATTCCCAGCAGCAATTGCCACAAGGCGTCGGATGCCTTCTCAATTTCGTCAAAGAGAAGGAAGCTCAGCTTCAACTTCTCGGTATGGCTGGCCGCCAGCGCTTCCTGTGTGATCAGCGGATGAGTCTCGCGATGCCCCAAATACCCTGGAGGTGATCCAATCAATTTCGCAATCTCGTGCGAGTGCTGAAACTCCGCGCAATCCACTTTAATTACCGCGCGCGCATCTCCGAATAGCGTCTCCGCAGCGGCTTCCACAATGCGTGTCTTGCCCGAACCGGTCGGCCCAAGGAAAAGCAGGTTCCCCACCGGTCGTCCAGGCGAGTTTAATCCCGCGCAGAACACCTGATAGAGGTCCACCAGCGCCTGCACGCCTTCTGCTTGGCCAACGATCTTGGCGCGCAGTGCTCCTTCAAAATCTCGGGTGTTGGTACTGCGGATGGTTGGATCCAGTTGCTGTCGAGCGGCGGCTTTCATAGCGTCGTTCCCTTCCGCGTTCAGCTGCCGAGGCGCCCCATGCGTCTCAGACATGCGCTTGGTTGAAATAGAGCATGAGAACTGCCAATCCGTGGTTTCGCCCGCGCCGTTGCAAACCGCTCCAGACTCAATGACATACAAGTGTTGCAACTGTGGAAACTGTCTCACGTGGTGAGACTGTGTTCCAACCCGATTCAAAGTGAGAGGATGAAACAGTTTGTGTCAGCCCTTGCACGACAAAAAGAGGCGCATCCGAATTGGCGCGCCCCTGCTAAGCCTCAGAAATTAGCGATTTCTCTAACGATCGGCCTTTTTGCGCCCCTGCGGAGCTGCTGCAGGCGCGACCCCTGGCTGTGCAGCTCGGAGCTTTCTCTCTCCGGCCACAGCTTCCGCGGGAGGATCGGCAACCTTGCCATCTTTTGCTTCCGCAGCCGCAGCTAGCTTCCCCGTTTCTGGCGCGGCGGGCGTCACTAGAGCGCCTTCGCCCTCGCGCGCGAACGTCAGTTCTTTGTGGTGGCGGTCCCAATCGATGCGGACGAGGTCTCCCAGGTGTACTTGCTCCGTAGCCAGCAGATTCGCTAGTGGATACACCACGTAGCGCTCGATGGCGCGCTTCAGGTGCCGCGCTCCATACCGCTGATCTGTTCCTTCCTGCAGCAGGAAATCTCTGCCAGCAGGCGTTACGCGGAACAAAAACTGGCCTTTTGCGGTTTCCAGGACTCGCTGCTGCACCTGTCCAAGCTCAATCTCAAGTACTTCTTCAAGTTGTTCGCGCTTTAACGGGTGAAACACCACGACTTTGTCCAGCCGATTCATGAATTCGGGCGAAAACTTCCTGCGAGCGGCCTCCATCGCCGTCCGCTCGACCTTTTCATCCAACCCCGTAATTGGCTTGTCGGTGGGCTGCACAAAACCCATTCCGCCTTGCATCAATTCCGTGATTTCTCCGCCGCCAAGGTTCGAGGTCAAGAAGATGACAGTCTGTGACAAATCCACGCGGCGATTGTCCCCAAGGGTTAATGTCGCCTTGTCCAGCATGCCCAGCAGCAATTGCCACAAGGCGTCCGAAGCCTTCTCGATCTCATCAAACAGCAAAAAACTCAGCTTCAGGTCGTCCCGATGGCTCTTCGCCAACTCTTCTTGGGTGATCAAAGGATGTGTTTCCCGGTGACCCAGGTATCCCGGAGGGGAGCCAATCAATTTGGCAATCTCGTGGGAGTGCTGAAATTCCGCGCAATCCACCTTGATCACGGAGCGCGCGTCTCCGAACAGAATCTCCGCGGCGGCTTCCACAATGCGGGTTTTTCCCGAACCCGTGGGCCCCAAAAGGAGAAGATTCCCCACCGGCCGGCCCGGCGAATTGAGTCCGGCGCAGAACACTTGATACAGGTCCACCAGCGCCTGCACGCCTTCCGCCTGGCCGACGATCTTCGAGCGCAACGCGGTCTGAAATTCAATCGTCGTGTTGCTGCGAAGGTTGGGATCGAGTGGCAATGTTTGGGAGCTCATAGTCTCCTCCTAGCGGCCTTGCATCCGCAGAGCCGCATTGCTGAAGCGCCCGCGCTTCCGGTCAAACTGATTGAGTTTCACCTGAAGTGTGGACTGCAGGAGCCGCAACTGTACCAGCAACTCCCGCGCCACTGTGGGCGTTTCAGAAATCCGGAGAAGCGGCGGAAACAAGTCCGCCAGATCGAGGTTCAGAGCTCGCAGGTTGGAAACGAGCTTTTGAGTTGCGGGAGAGCTGGCATCAGCCAGATCCGAGTGGTTGTTCGTTTGTTCGCGCAGAGCCTGCCAATTCAGCTCCACGAAGGGGTGTTTCTTGGAAACTTCACGCACAACGTCGTCGGTGATTCGCGCGCGTTCCCCGAGCCGGGCCAGGTGCAGTTGCCGCACTTTTCCGCCGCGGCGCACATTGTGCACCAAGTAATACGAGTTCCCTTTTCGGCGGACAAAAGCCATGACCTCACCTCGAGCCACGATCCGTGACCGTAGTGTACTCACGTTCCACTACGCAGTCAATGAACGTCGCGTACTAGCCCAAAAGATTGCATCTCATCAGTAACGCCGAAGTGCGTACAACCTAGCGAATTTTTTGCTCATTCTTTCATTACTTTTTTCGCTTTGTTTCATCAGCTCCACGCATCCTCGTTTTTCCCTCTTGCTTTCCTTCGCGTGCTCTCCTTCATCTATCCAATTAGATGCCGGGCGCTACATTTTGACTGCGCGATCCGGTGCCCGTCGCTTCTCACTCTATCAAACACGGTCGCGCCAATTTTTTCTCTTGTTGCACAGCTTCCATCCTCTTACGATGTCTGGCGCACATTCGCAAGACCCGCTCAACGAATAGTGCAAGGAATCGATTCGCCGTGTCTTTCGATCCCGTCTATAAACTCGTGAAACAAATTCCCCGGGGACGGGTTCTAACCTATGGGGGCCTTGCACGAGCCCTGCGTCTGCCCGGCGGCGCTCGGACGGCGGGCCGCGCCATGGGCGCAACTCCTCAAGGCAAAGGTATTCCCTGGCACCGGGTCCTTGGCGCCAACGGCAAAATCCTCATTCGCGAACCTTACGCTTCTCTCCAAAAAAAGCTCCTCGAATCCGAAGGCGTTGCCATCATCGAATCCCGCATCAACCTCAAAAAACATCTCTGGACTCCGCCACGAAAGAAGTCATCCTCCATTAAGAAAACTCAAAGATCCGTCATCCCCCATTGAGCGAGCTTTGCCATGCTCATCACCACATCTATAATCTAAAAGGAGGATTCGTTCCTTGCTCCATCGCAATCACGAACTTGCCGAGGCCACGCTGCTAGCGGCGGCGATTTTCCTTTTCCCGTTCACCGCTCGCGCCCAAGAAATTCCTCCACAATTACAGCCACGCGCCAGCGAACAACTCATTCTCCAGGTCCATGCGAAGGGCGACCAGGTCTACACCTGCAAAGAAGAAATCAAACAATACTCTTGGATGCTGAAAGCTCCCGACGCACAGCTCTTCGACAAAGACGGCAAGCCGTTCGGTAAACACTTCGCCGGGCCTTCCTGGGAAGCGAAGGACGGCAGCCGTGTCACTGGCAAAGCCGTCGCTAATGCGCCTTCGCCGGACGCCGATTCCATTCCCTGGCTTCTCGTCAACGTTGTGAGCCACGAAGGCAAAGGTGTGTTCTCGCGCGCCACTTCCATCCAGCGCTTCAACACCAAAGGCGGCAAAGCACCAGTTTCCGGCTGCGACGCTTCGCACGCCGGCCAGGAACGGCGCGTGCCTTATACCGCCGACTACCTTTTTTACGCTCCGAAGCGAACTGCTGCGCTTCCATGATTGCCGCGGAAGCGCGTACTTGCGTTATTCTAAGAGCTCTTTTTGCGTAACGACAGGTAGCGGCCACTGTTCATGAAGACTCCTATCTTGCAAGTCGAAAATCTGGTTAAGAGTTACGGCAACGTCGAAGCCGTTCGCGGCGTAAGTTTTTCCGTCGAAGAGGGCGAAGTCTTTGGGCTGCTCGGTCCAAACGGCGCCGGAAAAACGTCGACCGTCGAAATTCTCGAGGGCTTGCGCGATCTGGACAGCGGCCGCGTCTCCGTCTGCGGTCTCGATCCGCAGCGCGATTCGCAAGCCTTGAAACACGAAATCGGCGCGGCACTGCAGTCCACCTCCCTGCCCGACAAGTTGCGTGTTATGGAGGCTCTTCGCCTGTTCGCAAGCTTCTATAAGCGCCGACGTAATCCAGAGGAGCTCCTTAAGCGTTTCGGCCTCGAGGAAAAGCGAAACACTTTTTACAGCCAGCTCTCCGGCGGCCAAAAACAGCGCCTCGCTTTGGCCATGGCGCTCGTCAACGACCCCAAAGTGCTCTTCTTCGACGAGCCCACCGCCGGCCTTGATCCCCAAGTGCGCCGCGAAATCTACGACATCATCGAAGAGCTCAAGGGAGAAAAGAAAACTATCGTCATGACCACGCACTACATCGAAGAGGCCGAGCGCCTCTGCGATCGTGTGGCCATTGTCGACCATGGCAAAGTTGTCGCGCTCGGCACTCCGCGCGAACTAAAATCCCGCACCGGCAGCGCCACTCGAATCGAGGTTCGCCTTGCGAAGCCTGAAACGGATGGGGCATTCAAAAGCCTCGACGGCGTGGCCGATGCGCGCGAAGTCGATGGCACCTATGTCATTCACTCCCTGCGCCCGCCGAAGACGATCGTAGACTTGGTAAAGCGGCTGGAAGCCGAAGGCAACGAGCTTGTCAGCCTCGAGATCGCCTCGCCCTCGCTCGAAGATGTCTTCATTGAAATGACCGGAAGGAGGCTCCGCGATTGAGAAACTTTGCCACGCTCACCCGCATGCGCATTCAGCTCACGCTGCGCAATAAGATGTTTTTGTTCTTTAGCGTGATCATGCCGTTCGGCTTTTTCTTTCTCTATGCCGGTATCTTCGCGAAAGGCCGGCCTGCCGGTGTTCGGTATTTCCTGGGACCGGTCGTCGCACTCACCGTCATGGGCAGCTTTTGGGGACTCAGCGCGGCCTTGGTAATGTTTCGCGAACAAGGCATTCTCCGACGCTTCCACGTCAGTCCCGTGACGGCCAGCGACATGCTTGCATCCAGTATTGTCGCCAACTACGTCCTCGTGGCTCCCACCGTCCTCGCCGAATTTCTCTTTACCCGATACGTTTACAACGTGACACATCTTGGCGATCTGTTCGCCGCTTTCATCATGATTAGTATCGGAAATATTTCTTTCGCTGCCATGGGCCTGGTCGTCGCCAGCGTCACCAACACCATGCAAGAAACGCAAGTCATCAATCAGCTCCTGTGGCTTCCCTTGATTTTTCTTTCCGGCGCAACTTTCCCTTTGGCGTTTCTGCCGCATATTGTTCAGAAATTCTCGTTGTTCCTTCCTGCTACATATCTCGTCCAGGGTTTGCAAGCGGCGATATTCGATTCCACGCACATTTGGCGGCTCGGCGTTCAAGTCGGCTCTCTCGCTGTTTGGGGCATACTTACATTTTTCCTCTCCACACAGTTGTTCCGCTGGGAACCGGAAGTCAAAGTGCCGCGGCGCGCCAAACTCTTGGTCGTCGCCACCGCGATTCCTTTTCTGCTCCTCGGCCTCTGGGAAAATAAGTACGGCAATATCCCCGCCCTGGCCCAGTCCTCCTTTGATTCTTTGACCGCACCGGCGAAGTCCGCCCCTCCTCCCGATTCGCAGACTCGGCCTGATTCGCCCAAATGATCTGACGCCGCCCCTCCCGCGCAAGAGGGTACGCGCCAATTTGGTGTTTGCACTGAGCGCCTTATTCCATAGACTTCATTGACGCTCGCGGCTCGCTGCCGTATTCTGAAAATTCAGTCAACGCCTCGAGCGGCGCCACAAAAAAGGACCTCATCATGCCCATCCAAAAAACCGAAAAAATCTGGCGGAACGGAAAGTGGATCAATTGGGATGACGCAACCCTCCACGTCCTTTCGCACGTGGTGAGCTACGGCTCCGCCGTCTTTGAGGGCATCCGCTGCTACGACACCAAGCAAGGCCCCGCCATTTTCCGCCTCCGCGAGCACATGCAGCGCCTCATCCACTCAGGGAAAATCTATCGCATGGATTTGCCTTATTCGCTCGACGATTTTTGTAATACCGCCCTCGAACTGGTTCGCGTAAACAAAATGAACTCCTGCTACGTTAAACCGATGGTCATGCGCGGCTACGGCGAAGTCGGCGTGAACCCGCTGAACTCACCCATCGACATTTATATGGCCTGCTGGCACTGGGGCGCTTATCTCGGCCCGGACGCGCTCGCCAAGGGCGTGGACATCGGCGTCAGCTCCTGGACCCGCATCGCGCCAAATACGCTTCCAGCCATGTCCAAAGCCGCCGCCAATTACATGAATTCGCAGCTCATCCGCATGGAAGCCTCCTTCAACGGCTACGCCGAAGGCATTGCTCTCGATTCGGGCGGCCACGTCAGCGAAGGCTCCGGCATGAACGTGTTCCTAGTCCACGAGGGCACGCTGTACACCCCGCCGCTCGCCACCAGCATTCTTCCCGGCATCACGCGCAACGCCGTTATGACGCTGGCGGAAGATCTGAATATTCCCGTGAAGGAGAGTGTCATCCCTCGCGAGATGCTCTACATCGTCGATGAAGTCTTCTTCTGCGGCACGGCTGTCGAAATCACGCCCATCCGCTCGGTCGATAAAATCCAGGTCGGCAAAGGCGTCGCGGGCCCGATCACGCGCAGGCTCCAGGAAGAATTCTTCGCCCTCACCAGCGGCACCAAACCCGACCGCCACAACTGGCTCACCCCCGTTAACGCACCAGTTGCGGCAGCCTCGCGCTAACTCCAGCGCCTTGTGTCGCGTTAAGACTTCGCGGCTGCAGCTCGAAACAAGGCCGCGTAGTAAGGCTGGCGTTTCTCTTCGCCTTCCAGATAGAATCCTTCCCGGTCGCAGCGGGCAGGTTCCGTACCCCGGCCGGGAGGCGTTCTGATGTACAACCTTGCGCAAAAGCTCACGGCTGAATTCATTGGCACCTTTGCTCTAATCTTTTTCGGCGCTGGGGCCATCTGCGTGGATTGGTATCCGCACGCCTCAAATGCGCTGGGCCTTCTCGGCATTGCGGTCGCTCATGGTCTCGCTATTGCGATCATGGTTTGTGCGCTCGGGCACATCTCCGGCGGCCATTTCAATCCGGCGATCAGCATCGGCTTCTGGGTCACCAAGCGCCTGAATACCATGGACACCATAGCCTATTGGGTTGCCCAGCTCGCAGGAGCCACTGCCGCGGCGTTTGTTCTAAGGGCCATCATCCCGGAGGACACCTGGCACGCTGTCGCTTTAGGCACGCCCATGTTCGCGCATGACCTTACCCGGCTTTCGGGAATGCTCCTCGAAGCCATAACCACGTTCTTCCTTGTACTCACCGTTTTTGCCACCGTAGTGGATGAACGTAGTTCGTTTCGGCCTGTCGCCGGATTCGCCATCGGTCTCAGTATCACGCTGGGCATTTTTGTGGCCGGGCCCTTCACCGGCGGCGCTTTAAATCCCGCTCGCGCTTTCGGACCCGCGCTAGCCTCATCCCATTGGCAGAATCAGGGCATCTACTGGATCGGCCCTCTTGCTGGCGGATTCCTGGCGGGATTTCTCTACGACTCGCTCTTTCTGAAGAAGGCCTAGCCGTCGGCAAACACGAAACTCCTCTGTGCAAAACGGGACACTCGAACCGAAATCCCGGCCGCGAAAACTGTCCTTTGGTTCAGGTGACTACCGCGCAACCGGACACCGCAGCTTGCTTGCCCCTCCAAAGTCGGGGTGCTAACGTCGCTATTTGGTCGCATTCTCGCGGAGCTCACACCCACATGGCCATTAGCATTGACGATCTTCTCCGGCGCGCCGTCGAAAACAAGGCCTCCGACCTCCACCTAAAGGTCGGCAACCATCCTTATCTCCGCGTCGATGGACTCCTCAACCCGGTCACCGATGTCCCCCGCATCACGCCGGAAGAAATGCTCTCCATGGCCTTCAGCATGATGACCAACCGCCAGAAACAAAAGTTCAAGGAAACCGCCGAGCTCGATATGGCTTACGGCGTCGCAGGCCTCGGCCGCTTCCGCGTCAACGTTTTTCAGCAGCGCGGCAACGTCGGCATGGTTCTCCGCGTCATCCCGACCAAAATCCGCACCATCGAAGAACTGAATTTGCCCAACGTCATTGGCAAGATTTGCGAAGAGCAGCGTGGCTTGGTTCTCGTAACGGGAACCACCGGCTCCGGTAAATCCACCAGCCTCGCCGCGATGATCGACCGCATCAACGCCAACCGCTCCGATCACCTCATCACCATCGAAGACCCCATCGAGTTCCTGCACCGCGACAAGCGCAGCTTCATCAACCAGCGCGAAGTCGAAGTCGATACGGCGAACTTTTCCACCGCTTTGCGCGCCGCTCTACGCCAGGATCCCGACGTGATTCTTGTCGGCGAAATGCGCGACCTCGAAACGATTTCCACAGCACTTCTTGCCGCCGAAACCGGCCACATGGTCTTCTCGACTTTGCACACCCTCGACGCCACGGAAACCATTCAGCGTATTATCGCGGTCTTCCCGCCGCCGGAGCAGAAGCAGATTCGTTTGCAGCTTGCGGCCACGCTCAAAGCCATCGTCTCGCAGCGCCTCGTTCGCCGCGCCGACGACAAAGGCCGCGTCCCCGCCGTCGAAGTCATGATCGCCACCGCCTACATCCGCGATTGCATCATCAACGCCGACAAAACCCGCCTCATCCATGACGCTATCGCCGCCGGCACCAGCCAATACGGCATGCAGACTTTCGATCAGTCGCTCTTCGAGCTCTACACCAAACAGCTCATCACCCTCGAAGAAGCGCTGCTCCGTTCCACGAACCCGGACGAATTCCAGTTGCGCATCCAGGGGATCCGCTCCGCCGCCGACTCCGCCCGCGAGGAAATGGAACGCCAAATGGCCGACTTCGAGCGCTTCGCCCGCAAATAACTCGACTCTGTAACGGCAACCGGCACCGACAAAATGCGAAACTACAAATATATTCCGACCGTAGTTCGCGCCTCAGTACTTTTGCTTGTGACTGTCGGAACCTGTACGCGCTCAAAAGCCGCCGATCCCTGCGATCTGTCCGTAGTACCTCACGAAGTTCGCGCCAAGCTCAACAAGGACTATGCGGACTGGCAGCCCGAACGCTTGGAGCAGCTAGACGAAGATGACCGCGCGATGTGGATCAAGGCTCGTCCCGATAATTGCCCAGGCATCGCCATCGGACACTTTGAATCGAAGACCGAATTTTCATTCGCTTTCCTGCTCGTCTCCAAACCGGACCGAAAGAGGCCAGGGCTCCGCATCCTAGTTTTCTCGCGCCCTGACGTTTCTACTCCGTATGTTCCGCGCACCATAAGCAAGTGGAATGTCGGTCTGTTCTACGAAAACTCAGATCAGGTGATTGCGACTGTTCCGCCCGGACACTACGAGGAAGCGCACGGTCCCCACAAGGTGCAGACAGATCTAGACGGCATCTCGTACGAAGTAATGGAAAAAGGCACCACCCTGTACTACTGGAAAAACGGCCGCTACCAGGAGATCGCAACGTCAGACTAGTTCGCCCACGAGGTACGCGATCTCTTTTTTCCTCTACTTCCTTCACCTCCTGTACTTCCCCTTTACATCTTTCTTTCCTTACTTCATCTTCTTCTCATGTTCTCGAAGCCTCGCCAGGTCGAAACCGAAACAGAGCTCTACGAAGCCGCGGTCCGCGCGCTGATGCGCCGAGCCTATTCCGTCTACGAAATGAAGCAACTGCTTGGCAGGCGAACGGAAGACGACGAACTCTTGAAAACCGTAATAGACCGTCTGAAGCGCGCCAAAATGATCGACGACGAGCGATTCGCGAAACAATTTGTCCGTCAGCGCACGGAAATCCGCCGCCAAGGAAAATTTAGGATCGCGCGCGATTTGCGCGCCCGAGGCGTCCCAGACCGCCACATCGAAACCGCTCTCGCCGAGTCTGCCAAGGAAACCGACGAAGCAGCCGTCGTCCGCCAGCGTCTCGAACGCAAACTCCGCTCCTTCCGCGGCGAAATCGACGAAAACAAAATCGCCTCCATGTACCGCAGCCTCCTGCGCGCCGGCTTTTCCGCCGATGTGGTCCGCCGCGAACTGAAAGCTCTTACACGCGAGGAAGTTCCCGACGCAGAGTCAGCACAGGAAGAGTAACGAGCTGTTCGAACGGGCTGTGCAACCCTTACTGAACATTAGTATCAGTGCGCGGGCATCCCGGCATGCACACCGAGCTCCATCCAAACTGTCGCGATCAATGCATTCGGAACAATTTCTACCGCTATGTTAGGATTCTCCGGCATGTCTTTTGCCTAGACTCCCATGATATTTAAACGCCGCAATTGCGTAGCAGCGAGACCCAGAAACCCATGACGAACTGTGTGGATGTCCTGGTCATGGGAGGTGGAGCAACGGGGAACCTCGCGGTCGCCTACCTGCACCTGCGTTTCCCCGACTTGAATGTGGCCATAGTCGAAGGCCCGCACAAGAATCGCCCCATCGTCGGCGAATCGCTCGTCGAGGTCAGTGTCGATTTCCTTCTGGAACTCGGCCTCGGCGCTTACTTGGTCGAGAAGCACTATCCGAAATATGGCCTCACCTACTATTTCAAAACCGACATCAACAATCCGGCCGATCGCACCTACGTCGTCGACGAAATTCCCACCGCTCCGCCAATCCTCTCCTTCCAAATCAACCGCTTCACGCTCGACGCCGAAGTGCGCCGCCGCAACGCGGAGAACGGCGTCCAAATCATCGACGGCTCGGTGGCCGCAGTCGAACTCAGCTCCCGTGCAAATGGTGACAACCCGCACGCGGTCACCATCCAATGCCCCGATGGCCAAAAACAGACCGTGAGCGCACGCTGGCTAATCGACGCCACCGGCCGCAATCGCGTGCTGCAGAAACATTTGCAGCTCCAGGAAAAAGTCAAAGAACAAAAAGACGTCTTCTGGTTTCGTCTGGCGAATTTCGACCAGGAAGTCCTCAGTCAAATCCACGCCCTTAAAAAAGTGCACCGCAACTACATCCCCTACTTCGCCACTCACCATTTCTTCGGCAAGGGCAATTGGATTTGGTACATCCCCATGCGTTCGCCGGACAACGTCCCCCTCGTCAGCATCGGCATCACCTACCGCAAAGACGTCTATCCCCACGGCGAAATTCACACCATGGAACAGTTCCTCGAATGTGTCGGCCGCGAACATCCCATGCTCGTCGAACTCATCCGCACCGGAAATGTCGTCGACACGAACTTCTACGGCTCCTACATGTGGGAATGCCGCCAGCGTTATTCCCCCGATCGCTGGTACATCATCGGCGACGCCAGCGACACGGTCGATCCGCTCTACAGCGTCGGCCTGGCCCTCTCGACCATACAAATCCGCCAAGTCGCCGCAATCATTCAACACGAACTCAATGGCCACGACGCCAGCGATTTCACGAAAGATCTCGACACAGCCATCGCCGCCTTCCAGCGCAGCGTCACTCGCGATACCACGCGGCTCTACACTTGCATGGATGATCCCTACCAGTGCCACCTACGCATCCATCTTGTCGTCGGCAAGCTCTTCCATCTCGGCCTGCCGCTCCTTCTCAACGATTACCTCTGGGATCCCCTTGGCGTGAAACTCGTGAATTGGTTCGCCAGCCTCGAAAAACTCGAATCCGATTCCACCCGTATGCAAGACCTGATTCGCGAAGTCGCCGCGATCCCCAAAAACCGCGCCCTCGAAAATTTCATCAAAGTGCAGTCCGGCGTCTCCATGAACTTCGGCTACTACGAGCACCACCGCGAAGAAGATATTCCCGCCTCGCTCTCCCGCCTCTCGATCCACCTGGCGCGCCTGCGTCTCTCTCTACTTCGCAAACTCGGCTGGCGCGCGCTCATCCATTTCCGCCAGCAACGCGAATTGCTGAAAGACCTTTCTCGCGCCCTGTTCCTCGCCCCCTTCCGCGGATCCAAATTGCGCGAAAACTGGCTGGTCCGCAGAAAGTTCGCCACTCGCGAAATGTCGATTGCAAGTGCTCATTCGAGCGCTGCTTCACGCAAATTCTACGGTGAGGAAACTCAGGAAAAATATCGCGCCTGAAGCCGGATTGTCTCTCGCGATCTTGCTCATCGCCCAGTACGGTTGCCAGTCATACCTGATCAGCGAAAGAATGAGTTGCCTGTCGTTTATCCTGCGTTTATACGCGTCGCGATAGTTTCTTCCCGATGCTGAGAGCCAAGCTAACTCTACAGAATCTGCGCGGCAGCGGTAGAGCGTTCGGATGGCTTCCATCGCATAGGAGGCTTCGCATGAATCTCTCTCGAGTTGGACGATTTGCAACTGGAGTCCTATTGGCGCTTTTCGGTACTGTCTCGCTCGCGGCGGCGGCCGCGGCCAGCTACCACCTGCTCAAGAAATACAGCTTCGGTGCAGCTGCGGACAGTCCTCGAGAATATTTCGACTACATTACCGTCGATTCCGCCGCCCGCCGCGTCTATCTTTCGCACGGCACCGAAGTCAAGGTCATCAACGCCGATTCCGGCGCGCTGATCGGCGATATCACCGGTTTGAAGCTGGTTCACGGCGTCGCCGTTGCGCCTGAGTTCGGCCGCGGCTTCATCAGCGATGGCGCTCAAGGCAAAGTCTTCTTTTTCGACTTGAAAACTCTCAAAATCACCGGGGAAGCCAACGCCGCAAAAGACGCCGACTGCGTCGCTTACGATCCTTTTTCGAAGCGCGTTTTCGTTATGGAAGGCGACCCCAACAGCGCGACCGCCATTGACGCCAAGACTGGCGCTGTAGTGAAAACCATCGAACTGGGCGGCGGCCCCGAATTTGCCGTCGCCGATGGCAAAGGCACCGTCTACATCAATCTGGAAGACAAAAGCGAGCTTCTCGCGGTTGATTCTCGCACTCTCGAAATCAAATCGCGCTGGCCTGTCGCTCCTGCTGGCGGACCTACCGCTCTTGCGATCGACGTTGAGCACCACCGCCTCTTCAGCGCTGGCCGCAATCCGCAGATGTTGGTTGTGCTCGACTCCGACAACGGAAAAGTCATCCAATCCTTCCCAATCTCTGCCGGCGTAGACGCTGACCGCTATGAGCCCGGGACTGGCCTCATTTTTGTCTCCACCTTCGAAGGCAAAGTCCACGTCTTCCATGAAGACTCTCCCGACAAATTCAGCGAAGTCGAAACGATCGAGACCGAGCGCGGCGCGAAAACCATGGGCCTCGACACCAAAACGCACCATATTTTCTTGGACACCGCGGATTTTGCTCCCGCGCCCGCCCCTACTGCCGAACGCCCGCATCCCCGCGGAGCCGCCATTCCAGGAACGTTTCGCGTCCTGGTCTACGGTCGCTGATGGGAATCTCGCACTCTATGGAAATGAGCGGAGCGTCGCAATTAACGCATCGCGCCCTTCGGTCCCCGTAGCGCGGCCGGATGGAGCTTAAGGCTTGCTCTTCTTTTGTTGCTGCTTTTCCGCTTCTTCGATGGCCTTGCGGAATTCGCCGACAGCCGGAACATCCGGCGAGTGCAAGGCATCTTTCGCAACATAACGCCATGCTACCGGCCGCCCGGAGAGGTCGCCCTGCCCGCCTTCATATACAACAAACGTATCCTGGGTTGGCCCGACCTCCGTTTGCGGCCGCGGCGAAGTGTTTCCTGCATCGACTTGAGGAATATCCGGCGGCTGACCCTGTTGCACGCCGACATGAATGCCGGTGTCCGTCGGTTGCACAACGATAGGCCGGTCGTTGGTAGGTACGCCGCCGATCGTCTTCTGGACGATCTTTCCGTTGCCCTTGCGAACGGTGATGATCAAGTCAGCGGTGGAAACTGTCTGAGTGAGATGTAACCGGCCCCAATTCATGATCGCCTTTTCAACGTCGTCTTGCGCCGTCGTGTTGGCGAGTGGGGCGTTCAGAGGAACTCCCGCGTCTGGATCGATCAGCACCATGACCGTCTGGGCTCTGAGAACAATCGGCGGCAAGACGGGCTTTTTCTTGCTTTCCGCGACGCTCATGCAAGTGCACACAATTACGAAAAGTAGCAGCAAGCGCAAGCGAATCGCCATCGGAGCCTCCCTGCGGCAAGCACAGCGGCATCATAGACTGCTACGAGATAGACGGCTGATCCCGTCTCCGGGTAACGCACTCTTTGTCACGGTTGCACGTCCGCATCAGTGGAAATCGTGCCAGGCGCGGCGTTCTTGTAAACCACGCCTCCCTTCATCACAAAAACCACCCGCCGCACCGCCGTCACGTCCTTCAAGGGATCTCCCTCAAGCGCGATGATGTCCGCCTGCAAACCTGGCGCGATGGAACCAATCTGCTCCGCCATCCCAAGCGCCTTCGCTCCAAGAGAATTAGCGGAGACCATCGCCGCCATGGGATCCACTCCGCAATCGCGCACGCGGTAAATAAAATCCTCCGCATTCCGCCCGTGCGCGCCCGCCACCGCGTCCGTTCCGTAAACAATTTTCAAGCCGGGAATGCGGAGCGCACGCCGAATAAATTCTTGATGGGCCGTGATTAGCCCTTTCATCGCTGCAAATCCCTCTTCCGTGTAGTAAGGCGGAGCGAGAAATCTGTCGTTATACTGAAGATATGTTTCCAGCAGCAGCCCCGCCTGCGGATCCAAATACGTCCCGCGTTCCGCCATCAATTTCAAATCGTCGTCCGACGCGCCCAACCCATGCTCGATTTCCGTGCATCCCGCTAGCGTCGCGGCTCGCACCGCATCCCGGAAAGCGTGTACCAGCGAGCGCAGTCCCTGCTTTTTCGCTTCATCGCAGGCCGCATCCAATTGCTCCTGCGACATCGTCATCGTGCCCCGCGTCATTCCCCCCGACGCATAAATTTTGATCAGGTCCGCCCCTGCTTCTCTCTGTTTCCGCACAAACGCGCGAATCTCCTCCGGCGTTCCCGTCTGTGGACCGCGCCCCATGATCGGCTCCCCGGCCGTCAAAATCCGCGGCCCGGGGAACAGACCCTTCGCAATCGCGTCGCGCAGAGGAACATCCGCAGGCGATCCCACGCTCTGCACCGTTGTAAATCCGGCCATCAGCGTCAGCCACGCATTCGAAGCTGCCGCATACGAAGCTTCCGGCGCTGTGCCTCCCTGCCCCGCATTTTTGCCGTCTGATCCAAAGCTCCAGGTAATGTGCACGTGCGCATCGATCCAGCCGGGCAAAACCGTCAAGCCGCGCAGTTCGTAGTCCACCGGTTCTGCTTTCGCATCAATCGCAACGATCTTTCCGCCATCCACCACAATGCGCGTATCCCGAAGCACGCCGCCTTTGCCATCAAGCAAGTCGCTCGCGGCAATCACGATCCGTTTCGCGTGTCCCGGTGTTTGCGAGGAGGCCGGCTCGGTCAAAACACTTGCGGCGAGAAAGCCGAGAAGGATGGGAATGAACTTCAGAAGCAGCATGGACTCCGCTCCCGCCTTTCGATGCGAGGGGCGGGCCAATTTTGTCACATTCTCGTGCGGGAATTCTCGAATTAAATCTGTGACTTGTGGTTTAAAGGCTGTACGTATAAACCATTTCAAATTAGGACGTCGCTGGCAATCGTGATGGTTCGCTGGTGCTATCTCGCACTGGTGCCGCGGACGCTGAAGTAGGCCGCCAGGTTCATTTAGCTTTTTATAGCTTTGGTTTTCGGGTTTTCAGCGCAAACATGCGCTGCGAAGGCTTTGTCGCGCTGTTGCTCGTAGTTCTCTTTCATTTCATCGATTGATTTACCGCTAAGTATTCCCGAAGGATTGAACAACCAGGCGCATTCGGAGCAACCCCAGCCCCAAAAACGCTCCTCTTCGATCCATACCAGCTTGCGGCCCATGGCAACCCCTGCACGCCTTGAGGTTTGGTGCGTTTATCTTTCTTGGAAAGGCGATGTGGCTTTGGACTTCGAAGGCACTTCGGGCCAAAAGCGGCCCTTCTTATTGCCTGAGCAAAGCTCAGCCCAAGTCACCGCTTCCGGAACGCACCTCAAATCCGCCTGTGTGGACAAGGCATGAACACTAACGATACAAATAGGTCGCTGTCTGTGGGGTATCCAACGCTGGCAAGAATTGCTATCTCAACCCTAAATCATCCTCGAACTGCTGAATTACTCCGTAGCATTCACAGGCGGATTTCTCCAGTTTCCTGCGGTTCACCACTTTCACTGCGCCTCGCACATATTCGATAGTTCCCTTCTTTTGCAAGACCGAGGCCGCCAAGCTTACCGTGGAGCGGTCGGTGCCCATCATCGTCGCAATGAAATCGTGGGTAATCGGGAGCAGTCCGGAGCCCACCCTATCCTGAGTCATCAGGAGCCACCGGGAAAGTCGCTGCTGTATCTCGTGGAGTCGATTGCACGCCGCCGTCTGCGCAACTTGCATCGCTTGCAGCCCCGAATGTCTGCTCAAGATCATTTGCAGCTGAGGAGCGCTCTTCAGAATGCGTTCTAGCGCGCTTCCCATCATTCGGAAGCCGTCGCCGGCGATTTGAATTATCTCACGCACGGAACTTCTGGTTAAGCCGACCGCCAATCCTGCCCCAACGTACCCTTCGCTACCCACCACGCCCACTTCCACCGTTCGACCGTCTTTGGTCACGACAACCTGAGAAACCATTCCCCGGTTCGGGAAATAGACGAACTCAATACTCTCTGTCGGCTCATGAAGGCTGAGATGATCGGGCAGGTCCACGTAGGTCAAGTCAGAACGCATCATCTGGAATTCATTATCCGGCGCTGCTAACAACACGTGGTTCCTTACCTGTTTCCCCTCGGCGTTGGTCCGTTGCTCTGTCTGTCCAGCTCGAATATTTTTGGGGCTCATGGCTATCCTTAGAAGGCGCTAAACCGCCTTGTTTTTCTCCAGCCGAAACTTCCTAAGTTCTTAATGGGACCTTCTAACTTGGTGTCCTGCCAGTATTCCGCCTTAATTCGACCTCATGACGCTCGAACAAACTGTGCGAAAGTGCACAGCTCTTCAAGCTCGGGCGGATTCCCCTGGGCGGCAGGTGTTGGCGTCGGGTTACTTTCCGAGCCGCGCGTGTCACTCCCCAAACCACGCCACGACCGCAGCTCTGCAACCGGGATTAGTCCAGGACTCAGGATCGGCCGGACATTGCTTGGCGAGATTGCGGCGCTATTCGCGCTCGCGACAATCGCTGACTCGGAGCTCTACCGAAGCCGCAGCCCCGCAGCGAGATTCCTGTTCAGCTTGTTAGTCTCTGACGCACACCTTTTTTCCATCGGCGTCTGTAGCGATATGCTGTCCCGCAGGACATTCTGCTTCCCGCGATTCGCGAGCCTTGTCGTCGGCGTGTCTTTGATCGTCAGCGCGTTTTTGATTATCCGCATGATTCTGATCGTCGGCGTGTCTTTGATCATCGGCCCGCTTTTGCTCGTCCGCGCGGCGCCGGTCTGCATCTTGGTTCGGATCTGCGGCTTGGCCTGTAGCGCCCGTATCTCCCTGTGGTCCAGCTGGGCCTGCCACGGGGGCAGCGGCTGGGGCAGCGGTGCACCCGGCCATAAATAGCGCTAACGAGAACGCTCCCACAAGTAACGTTGCCTTCATTTTCATCTGAGTTTCCTTCTTGGCGCCACTCGGCGTGGAACGCGCCAGCTCCCGACCATTCCCTACAGCTAGGATGCTATCTCGATCGCCGCCTGGCCGCTGTTCCCATTCGCACAGTTTCAAAACTCCTTGGCGCTGGGTATAGACTCCTCCATCCGTCCAACTCAAGTGTTTCGGCCTGTTCTGCCACGATTTCTCCGTGTCCTCCGTTGAACTCTGTTCCCTCTTCCCCGAAAATGGCCTTGAGTCGCCGGTCGTCCAAACAAACCTGGCCCTCTGACTGTCAGCTGTGAGCGGTTGGCTGTCAGACGCTACTTTATTCTCTGCGGCTGCCGCCCCAGAGGCATTTGCGGCCGCGTTAAAGCTTTTTCTTTCTTCGCCTTAAGTGCCAAATCCACGCGATTCGAATCATATACCACACAATTAGCTATTGACATTCTTACTGTTCTGTGCTATCCTTTTGCATGATATTCACGTTCCCACGTCCCCGGCCCGTTCCAGCTCGCAATGCCTCCCAAAAACGCCTCCCTGCAGCCCTTTCATTTGACGTTCTTGCAGCCCTCGCGAAAACGCCTGAAAACACAGCAACTTTAAGTTCTTTGGTTGTCGCTCTTACGAGTCGCGTCAAGCATAAGTCCTGTGATTGTCGCTCTTACAAAAAACACCCGGGGTGGCGTATGCCCCGCAATCGCAAGAGAACTTACAATGCCCAACCTCTTCCCACGTTTTCCACATCGAGCACGCACTCGACACGCGTGTCTACGCGTAACCCTCTCTGTTTTCATACGACTACTCATGATTTCCGTCACCATGGGGGTGTGCGGGGCGTGTTCACTTCATTTGCCGCTATTTCGTTGCTCTGCCATAATCATCGAGCTTGTCGGGCCACGGAGCCGGGCTATCTCCGCCCTGCAAGGAACCTTTTAAAACCATGACGCCGCCTGAGACCAAGAAAATGAGCGGGAATGACATCCGCGAGATGTTTCTTCGCTTCTTTGAGAGCAAAGGCCATCGCCGCGTCCGCAGCTCCTCGCTAGTCCCTCATGGCGATCCCACCCTGCTCTTCACCAACGCTGGCATGAACCAGTTCAAGGACGTCTTCCTCGGCCTCGAAAAGCGCGACTACAACCGCGCCACGACAGCACAGAAATGCGTTCGCGCCGGCGGCAAACACAACGACCTCGAAAATGTCGGCTTCACCAAGCGCCACCACACCTTCTTCGAAATGATGGGCAATTTCTCCTTTGGCCCCGTCGGCCCGATTGGCGACCAATCAACATATTTCAAGGAAAAAGCCATCCCCTACGCCTGGGAACTGGTCACCTCGCCCGAGTGGTTCGGCATCGCCAAAGAAAAGCTCTACGTAACAGTCTTCGGCGGCGCCGAAGTTAGTGGCACAGGCAATCCTGCCTGTGCAGATCGCGCTGATGCCGGAGTCTCGCAAGGTACAGCCCTTGGCGTCGATGAAGAAGCCCGCGAAATCTGGTTAAAGGAAAATGTCCCCGCCGAGCGCGTCGTCCCCGTTCCCGGCCTAAAAGACAATTTCTGGGCCATGGGCGACACCGGCCCCTGCGGCCCCTGCAGCGAAATTTTCTACGACATGGGCCCCGAAGCCTCCGAAGAAGGCCACGTGGGCGACAAGGAGTGCAAGTTCCCCTGCGACTGCGGCCGTTACGTGGAGATTTGGAATTTGGTGTTCATGCAGTTCAATCGCGACGCCTCGGGCACTCTCACGCCGCTCCCCAAGCCCTCCATCGACACCGGCATGGGCCTAGAACGCACCGCCGCCGTCCTCCAAGGCGTCATCTCCAACTACGACACCGATCTCTTCGTCCCACTCCTAAAGCGTGCCGCCGAACTCTGCGGCGTCGATTTTCAACGCGAAGAAAAACTCGAAGAAGGCAAAGGCGGCGCCGCTTCCCTCCGCGTCATCGCCGACCACGCCCGCGCAACCACATTCCTCATGACGGACGGCGTGCTCCCTTCCAACGAGGGTCGCGGCTACGTCCTGCGCAAAATCATGCGCCGCGCCATTTATCACGGTCGCCTTCTCGGTGCCACGAAGCCGTTTCTAGCCGACATGGTGAACACGGTCCGCGATTTGATGGCTGGTGCCTACCCGGAACTGCTCGGCCCTGCGGCGGATCTACTGCCCGAGATCGTCTTGTCCGAGGAAAAACGGTTCGGACATACACTTGAGCTCGGTTTAGAGGAATGGCACACAATCAAAGCGGACAAAGCCATCAAAAGACAACGAGAGTTGCTTGAAGGGCTCGAAAAACAAGGCATTGTGGGAGCAACTAAGTATTTCCAAGATTTCCCCGTCGGACTCGACAACTTGAAAACAAAGATTCAGGCATCGCTGGGAACTGCGGCCCTAGATGCATTCCGAAAAGAGTGGGAGGCCATCCGCGAGCTACCAGTCAACGGCGAAGAAGCGTTCCGACTGTATGACACTTTTGGACTTCCTCGCGACTTCATCGAAGATGTGGCTCGCGATGAAGGTATCGAGGTGATCTGGCCCGGATTTGAGCGGGCTATGGAGGAGCAAAGGAGGCGGGCGAGGGCGTCGTGGAAAGGCGGTGGAGGGAAAGAAGCGGCAAATCCGGCGTACGCGAAGATTGCGGAGACGTTTAAGACGGAGAAGGATTTTTATCACGGCACGTCGGCGAAGGACGCCAGGATTGAGGCGATTCTTACCAAGACCGGGCCTGTCACCGAGTTGAAGGCCGGCGAATCGGGCGAGGTGGTGCTCGACCGGACTGTGATTTACGCGGAGTCGGGCGGGCAGATGGCCGACACTGGCGGCTTCTATGACAACGCCAACTCCCAACTGCTCGCCGAAGTGACCGGGGCGTATTACCCCGTCGCAGGGCTCGTCGCTCACAAAGTCATTGCCAAGGAAACGCTGCGCGTCGGCGATCGCGTGTGCGTCGACGTGGATACTGAACGTCACGCGCGCATCATTCGCAATCATAGCGGAACACACTTGGTGCACGCGGCGCTCCGCAACATCCTAGGGACCCACGTGAAGCAAGCCGGCTCACTGAACTCGCCGGAACGCCTGCGCTTCGATTTCTCCCACTTCGCCCATGTCGATGCCGAAGAGTTGAAGGACATCGAGCAGCAAGTAAACGACGAGATCCGCCATAACACGCAAGTGGAAACCGAGATCACTTCGCTGGACAACGCCCTCGCCTTCGGCGCGCTGGCCTTCTTCGGCGACAAATATCCCGAAGCCAACGTCCGCGTGGTCACCATCCCCGACGAACGTTCACCAAGAGGCTTTTATTCCAAGGAGTTATGCGGCGGCACGCACGTCCACCGTATCGGCGATATTGGCGTCCTGAAAATCGTCCACGAAGGTTCGGTCGCGGCTGGCGTTCGCCGCATCGAAGCCGTCACCGGGATCGGCGCCCTCGAGCACTACGAAAAGCAGGCCCAGATCCTCTCGCAGGTAGCCAGCCGCCTAAACACCAGCGAAGATTCCGTGCTGGAAACAGTCGAGAAGCTCTCCCACACGGTCAAGAACCTGGAAAAGGAGCTGGAGTCGCAAAAGCGCAAGGGCGCCCTCGGCCAGCTCGACCAGCTTGCCGGTCAAATCCGGATCATCAAAGGCGTTAAGCTGATTGCAGCGGAAGTCTCCGAGACGGATAAGGAAAGTCTCAGGCAATTAGTGGACTCTCTCAGACAAAAACTTGGCTCCGGGGTAGTCGCTCTCGGCATGCCGGAAGACGGTAAAGTAGCCCTCATTGTTGGGGTCACCAAGGACCTGACCGCTAAAGTCCATGCTGGCAAGCTGATACAGACACTGGCAAAATTGGTTGGGGGTTCCGGCGGCGGAAGACCCGATTTGGCGGAGGCTGGCGGAAAGGACACATCGGCCCTAAAAAGTGCCCTGAGTACCATCCCCGCCTACCTCGAGCCGTTGCTATAATCTTGGCCGTAGCGCCAGGAGCGTGTCCCTCCGTGGACACTCGCGCGGCTGTGCAAAAGCGCGGGTAACTCTAACGAAGGACACGGCTTCCGCAAGACGAGTCAGCCTCTGAATCGTCTCCCAGGCGTTCTTCAGAACGTCCTCTGAAATGACCGAGGCTGCCCCGAACACGACTATCGTATCGCTGTAGAAGTGCATCACCGTTAGATAGCCTTCCCCGAGGCACGATGGGCAAACGCGTACCAGTCACGGCTTGCATCTATTTGGGAGCATTCGCTTTGTGTGCGGCAGTTTTCGCGCCCGGAGCGAGCGCCCAGATCGTCAGGACTGTGGATACCAGCGGGCGGGCGTTATTCATTAACGCCGATCCGCCGGTGAAATTCCGGCCCGCGAAGTCGCGCAGATCCATCTACCTCCCTGCTGAATCTACGTTTATGGGCCCGAGCCATCCGGAAATGAGTATCGACCGGGACGGCGTGGAAAAGCTCGTAAAGGAAGCATCAGCAAGGCACAACGTGGACCCGGCTTTGGTCCGCGCGGTGATTGAAACGGAATCGAACTGGAATCCGTCGGCGTATTCCCGCAAGGGCGCCGGAGGATTGATGCAGCTGATTCCATCGACGGCACAACGATACGGAGCAAATGACGTGTTCAACCCGCAACAGAATATCGACGCTGGGGTTAGTCATCTCAAGTGGTTGCTGGAACGATACAATGGCAACCTGGATTTGGCTCTGGCGGCGTACAATGCGGGAGAGGGGGCTGTTGATCGGGCTCACGGCATCCCTGCGTTCCGGGAAACCCGGAACTACGTGCAGAAAGTACAGGATGCATATTTCAGGCCTGGATCGGGTCGTCTTGAGGGCGCGTTCACGAATCCGCGCGCAATCCACAGAGAAGTCGACTCGAACGGCCGCATCATTTACCGAAACGATTGATTCAAGAATGACGGAGCTTGCCGCGCTGCGGCGGCCAGTCAAAACGATCGCATGGCGATCCGGGAAGTGAAGGCTCGCGGGGGCCGTTGATTTCCATTTCACGAATGTAGGGCGCGCATGTTGGGGGTCCGAAAAATTTCGCACAGAAGATTCGCCCGGCTTTCGCCAGTTTTTGCAGCGCTGGGAATTGCGGCGGCGGGCATCTGCGCTGGAGTGTGCGCAACCTCTGCGCTGGCGGCGGACACGCAGACGAAAAGCGAGGTAAAGCGTGAAGCTGCGGAAGCGCAATTTGCGCGCGCGGAAGCGCAACGCTCCATTTTGAACGGAAAACCGTCGGAGCAGCGGACGCTCGCGGATTACAAACAAGCGGTAACGAATTACCGGCGGGTGTACTTGATTACGCCGCGCGCGCGGGAAGTTGCGGATTCGCTGCTGTCGGTCGCGGAACTGTACACGGAGATGGGGGATCGCTTCGGGGGAAACTACTACCAGTCAGCGGTCGATGCCTATCAGTTCCTGGTGCGCGAATATCCGTCGAGCAAGTACACGCAGGATGCGCTGCTGCGGATTGGCAAGCTGCAGAGAGATCAGCTCGGCGACAACGCGCAAGCCACGAAGACCTACGAAGATTTTCTGAAGAAGTATCCCCGCTCGCAACGCAAGCGCGAAGCGCAGGAAGCGCTGGCGGAACTGGCCTTGCTGCGGCACAGCGAGGCGCCTGCCCCTGCTGCGAACCCTGCCGATAACGCAGACACATCGTCGGAGCAGCCGGGACTCGCTGAGAATGGCTCTGATTCGGCGGCGCGAAATGGCCCCGAAGGCGCTCCGCGGATCCGGCGAATTACGGCGAGCGCAAATGCCGACGAGACGCGCGTGACCATCGACCTGGAAGATACCGTGCAATATACCTCGGCGCGCATCAAAAACCCCGATCGCATCTTTTTCGATTTGCATTCGGCGCGGCTGACCCCGGAAGTGGCGCGCGGCAACATCCAGGTCACAGGAAAGCTTTTGACCGGCGTTCGGGTGGCGCAAAATCATGCGGGCGTTGTGCGCGTGGTGCTGGACGTAAATGGAGTGCAGGATTACGGGGCGACCCTGGTCGATAATCCGCCGCAACTCGTGATTCATTTGTATTCCGACCTGCGGCATGGCGGGATCCTGCGCGCGGCGAATTCAAAAACCGCAAAGCCGAAAAGAGGAGCGGTACAAGCGAGCGAGGAAGCCGCGGCGGGATCGGACGACGCAGGGGACGTAAGAGCGGTATCGGCAGTAAATCCTGCGGTCGACCCAGGCGTTTCGCCCACAGACGGGGTTGCGCCGCGCACGAATTCAAAAAAGAAAAATTCTCGCGGAAAAAGCCTGAGCGCCTCGAACGCGAGGCCCGACTTGATTCAACCCAGCGGAACGGCGGCGCCGACGCGGGACGGGCAATCCACTTTGACGCGCGCGCTGGGGCTGAAGATCGGGCGCATCGTGATCGACCCGGGGCACGGCGGGCATGACACGGGAACGATCGGACCGACCGGATTGATGGAAAAGGACTTGTGCCTGGACGTGGCCTTGCGGCTGGGAAAGATCATCCAGCAGCGCTTGCCCGGCGCGGAGATCACCTACACGCGCTCCGACGACACGTTCATCCCGCTCGAGGAGCGGACGACCATCGCGAATCAGGCGAAAGCCGATTTATTTATTTCGATTCACGCGAACTCGAGCCACGACCATGCGGCACGAGGAGTGGAAACGTACTACTTGAACCTGAAAGGCTCGGCGGAGGCGATGGAAGTGGCGGCGCGCGAAAACGCGTCTTCGGATGAGGGCGTGCATGACCTGGAAGACATGGTCAAGAAAATCGCCCAGAACGAAAAGATCGATGAATCAAAGGAATTCGCGGCAGATATTCAAGATTCGCTCGCAAAGCGCATACAAAAAGCCAGCAGGGCAGAGAAAAACCGCGGGGTGCGCAAGGCGCCGTTTGTGGTGTTGATTGGCGCCGATATGCCCTCCATCCTCACGGAGATTTCGTTCCTGAGCAATCCTGCCGACGAGAAATTGTTGAAGCAGCCGGAATACCGGCAAAGGGTAGCAGAGGGGCTGTATCAGGGCGTAGCGGATTACCTGCAAAGCATGAACAGCGTATCGCTGAACCTGCCAGCGAAAAGCGCCTCGAGACGGCCCGCGCCATCCCCGCAAGTTGAACAATCCCGGAACCAAAGGTAGTCTGGTGGTGTCTAAGCGATAGCAAGGGATGCGCCGACAACTCCTACTCGTTTGCGGTATTGCGCTGCTCAGCGCCACGTCCCTTTCCGCCCAGCAGAGCCTCCTTCCGAAGCAATTCAACGATTGGAAACTTGCGGGTTGCGTGGCCAAACCCGTGGTTCCCGCGATTTGGAAGGAAACCGGTATGCGGGACTACAGCACATGCAAGTTCAGCGCCGGGGACAAGATGGTGGAGATCTGGGCCGGCCGCTACCATGACCCAAGCAGCGCGTTCGAGGTTTACACAAGCCAATTGAGGGCCGGAATGGTGCCGACAAACCTCGGTCAAGTGGCGGCCTTCGATAAGGATGGCGTGCTCATTCTGGAAGGCAGCCTGGTATTGGCGTCCACGGCGAACATTTCGAAGGACGATCTTGGCGCTCTAGTGAAGGCCGTGGAAGCCGGGAGCGAGAAAGGGCCGCTACCGCCGGTTCGAAACTATTTGCCCGTCGCCGGACGATTGCTAGGTTCGGAACGGTACGCGCTGGGGCCACAGGCCATGCAGACGGCGCTAGCCGAATTGGGACAAACGAATATGGATGGGCTGGTCCGTGCCGCGGGGTTTTCGTTTGGAGCGGAGGCCATGCTGGCACGCTACTCGGGCCCGGGCAAAGGTAGCGGCGTTTTGCTGCTTTTGGAGTATCCGACGCCGCAGCTTGCGGAACAGCATATTCATCACCTGGATGAGGTGCTGCCGGTCACTGCAAAACAGCAGGGCCTGAACATCGTGCGGAAAGGGTCGCTGCTCTCGATGGTCTTGTCGCCGAGTTCAGCGGATTATGCGAAGAGCCTGCGCGAGGCTGTTGGCTATGAGACGCAAGTGACCTGGAATGAACCGAGCCAAACGCTGACGGACCCGCCGATTGCGAGCACGATGGTGAAGATATTCGTCGGGACTGGCGTCTTCATGGTGATTGCAGTAGTTTTGGGAATTGCGTTTGGCGGCGTGCGGGTGGTGACGAAGATTTTCTTCCCCGGCAAGGTGTTTGACCGGGCGAATCGGATGGAAATCCTGCAACTGGGTCTCTCGGGAAAACGCATCGACCCAAGCGATTTTTATTGAACGATTCCCGCGCTACGTAGCAGTGGGAAGGATTGAGCCACAGACAGAAGAGGAAAAGCGCCAGCGTTGCTGCCGCACTCCAGATAGGCCCCCTTCCGGAAATATAACCACTGTGTTTTCTGCGCGTCTAACTGGGGCACGTAGTTTTGTGCCTTGGAGGGGGCGCAAAGGTGTCGTAAAATTTGCGTTTGCGCCGGGGGAGCTAGCTTCAACCATGCCAGGTAAATCCAATACGAAGAAAAAGTGGCGAAGATCCACGGGGTTGCTGGCAGGGGTTCTGCTCGTGGCTGGGAGTTTCGTGGCGGGAGGCTGTGGTGGAAAGACATCGGCTGGTGGCCCGGCTGCCGGCGGACCGATGGCCATGCCGGTGCAAGTGGAAGTTGCGGAATCGATCCGCATTCCGGAGACGACCGAGTACTTGTCGGTGCTGAAGTCGCGGCAATCCGCGATGATTAACCCCCAGGTGGAAGGGCAAATCACCAAGATACTGGTCAAGTCTGGCGATAACGTCAGCGCGGGGACGCCGCTGCTGCAGATCGACCCGCTGAAGCAACGAGCGACGGTGAGCGGTCAAGAAGCAGCACGGGCGGCGCAGCAAGCCACGGTGCAACTCGCGAAGGTTAATCTCGAACGGGCCCAAAAACTGTATGCTGCGGGAGTCATCAGCAAACAGGATCTCGACAACGCGGAATCGACCTACGACTCAGCGGAGGCGCAGCTCAAGTCACTTTCAGATCAGGTGGAGCAGCAGAAGGTCGAGCTGCACTATTACGACGTGAGCGCGCCCGTGGATGGCATTGTCGGAGACATTCCGGTGCGCGTGGGCGACCGGGTGACGGTTTCGACGCTCTTGACCACCGTGGACCTGCCTGGAGCGCTCGAAGCGTATGTCTACATTCCTGCCGACCGAGCGAAGGACCTGCGCTTGGGACTACCTGTGCGACTGCTGGACGAGAACGGCAACTCCGTATCGGATACCCACATTACGTTTGTGTCGCCCCAAGTGGAGACCGACACGCAGACGGTGCTTGCCAAGGCGGCGGTCGCCAATCCGACAGCCAAGTTGCGCATCGCACAACAGGTAAGAGCGCAAGTGACCTGGGGCGCGCACAACGGACCGGTGGTGCCGGTGCTCGCCGTACTGAGAATTAACGGACAAGCTTTTGTGTTTGTCGCGGTCCACGAAGGGAATGGAACGGTGGCGCGGCAAAGGCTTCTAAAACTGGGCGACACGATCGGCAATGACTACGCCGTGCTGGACGGTTTGAAAGCCGGCGACCACATCATCGTTTCCGGCACGCAATTCCTGCAGGATGGCATGCCGGTAATGGAGCAGATCCAAAAAGCAACGAGACAGGGCGACGACAAAGGCGACGCAGTGCGCTAGGCGCTTCTTATCCGATGAGCGGCCCCTTCCCAATTCAAAAAAAGGCGGAACCCGGCATTGTTCGTTGATTTTTTCATACGGCGTCCAGTGTTCGCCACGGTGTGCGCGCTGATGATTATTTTGGCGGGCGCGATCTCGATTCCAACGCTACCGGTGGCGCAATTTCCGAATTTGGCGCCGCCGCAAGTGGTGGTAACGAGCACGTACATCGGCGCGAACGCGCAAACGGTGGAATCGGCGGTGACCATTCCGCTGGAGCAAGCGATCAACGGCGTGCCGGGGATGAAATACATCACCTCGACAAGCAGCAACAGCGGCGTGAGCACGATCACGGTCACCTTCGACGTGACACGCGACGTGGACCTGGCTTCGGTGGACGTGCAGAACCGCGTCAGCCAGGCGCTGGGCCGTCTGCCGGATGAAGTGAAGAATACCGGAGTGATTATCACCAAGCAGGCCAGCGGATTCGTGTTTGGAGCGGGCGTTTATTCGGAGCACGGAGAATACGACAGCCTCTTCCTCAGCAACTACATCGATGTCTACGTGCGTGATGCGCTGAAGCGCGTGCCGGGTGTCAATGACGCATTTATATTCGGCGAGCGTAAATACGCCATGCGCATCTGGCTCGATCCGGCGAAGATGGCACAGCGCGGGCTGACGGCAACGAATGTAATCGCGGCGCTGCAAGAGCAAAACGTGCAAGTGGCGGCGGGACAGATCGGGCAACCGCCCAACGCAGGCGACCAGGCGTTCCAAATCAGCGTGCGAGCGGTCGGGCGGTTAACCACGCCACAGGAATTCGACAACATCATATTGAAAACGGGGACGGACGGCACGCTCGTGCGAGTGAAAGACGTCGGGCGCGCGGAGCTAGGCGCAGAAAACTATGACGTGCGCGTGCGGTTCAATGGGCATGACGCCGTCGGATTCGGAGTGACGCAGCTTCCGGGCGCGAATGCGCTGGACGTGGACCGCGCCGCGAAAGCCGAGCTTTTGAAGCTTTCGAAAGGCTTCCCGCCGGGACTGAAATACGCGGTGGCGTTCGACTCGACGACGGTGATCGGCGAATCGATTCGCGACGTGCTGATCACGCTGCTGGAAGCGATCGTCCTGGTAATCGCGGTGATTTATATATTCTTGCAGGATTGGCGGAGCACGCTGATTCCCGCGGTAACCATTCCCGTTTCGCTGATTGGAACGTTCGTTTTCATCAAGCTGCTGGGATTTTCCATCAACACGCTGACACTCTTTGGAATCACACTGGCCACGGGGCTCGTGGTTGACGACGCGATCGTGGTGATTGAAAACGTCGAGCGGCACATCATGGAAGGAATCACGGAGCCGCACAATGCGGCGAGCGCGGCGATGAAAGAGGTGGCGGGCGCGGTCATTGCTACCTCTCTCGTGCTTGTTTCGGTCTTCGTGCCAGTCGCGCTGTTCCCGGGAACGACGGGAATTTTGTTCCGGCAATTCGCGCTGACCATCGCGTTCTCGGTTTCCATTTCCGCGTTCAACGCGCTGACGCTGACGCCGGCGCTTTCCGCGATTTTGCTGGGCCATCATCGCGACCGCGCGGAAGGAAGATTTTTCCATTTGTTCAATCGCATGGTGACGGGCGGCACGAATCTGTACCGGAATGCCGTGCGGCACGTGATTGGCTGGCGGTTCGCCGCGGTGCTGGTATTCTTCGCGGCGCTCGGAATGACTTACTGGATTTACAACAAAGTTCCGCGCGCGTTCATTCCGGAAGACGACCAGGGCTACATCATCATAGCGATACAGGCGCCGCAGGGCGCGTCGTTGCAGTACACCGTCGAGATTTGCGCAAAAGTGGAACAGACACTTTCGCATGTTCCAGAGGCGGCGGGGGCGTTCGCGCTTCCCGGATTCAGCCAGTTTGGGGCCGCGCCGAATCGCGCCATGATGTTCATCAACCTGAAGCCATTCGCGGAGCGCAAAGGCGAGCAACATACGGCGGCAGCAATTATTCAGCGACTGAGGGGACAACTCTTCGCCATTCAGGGTGCGCTGGTGATTCCTTTCAATCCGCCGGCGGTGCAAGGCCTGGGGCAGTTCGGTGGATTTCAGTATGAACTGGAAGATCTCGGGCGCAATTCGCTGCAAACGATTGCGGACACCGCAAACAAACTGGTAGCGCAAGGAAATGCGACAAAGGATATGGTCGGCCTGTTCACCAGCTTCACGGCGAACGATCCGCAGTACTTGGTGCAAATCGACCGCGAAAAAGCGAAGAGTCTGCAGGTACCGTTGAACCAGGTGACCGATGCGCTGCAGGTGTACATGGGCTCGGAGTATGTAAACGATTTCGATTTCAACAACCGGTCGTACCGCGTGTACGTGCAGGCCGACAGCAAGTACCGCTCGGCTCCGAAGGACATCCGCGAATATTATTTGCGCTCCGACGCCGGCAGGATGATTCCGCTGGATAATCTCGTCACGGTGCAGCCGACGGCGAGCGCGCAAGTGATCAGCCATTACAATTTGTTCCGCTCCGCGGAAATTGACGGCTCGGCTGCGCCCGGACACAGCTCCGGCGAAGGCATCGCGGCCATGGAAGATCTTTCGAAAAAAGTTCTGCCGCAAGGAATGACGTATGAATGGAGCGGACTTTCGCTGGAGGAGATTCAGTCGGGCGGCAAGGCGCTGATTTTGTTTGGGCTTGGGTTGATTGTGGTGTATTTGACGCTGGCGGCGCAGTACGAAAGCTTCGTGCTGCCGTTTATCGTTTTGATGGCCGTGCCGGTGGCGATTTTGGGTGCGATCGGCGCGCAATCTTTGCGGGGATTGCAGAACGACGTTTACTGCCAGATCGGCTTGGTGATGCTGATCGGCTTGGCCAGCAAAAATGCGATTTTGATCGTGGAGTTCGCGGAACAATTGCGCGACAAGGGGATGACGATTGTCGAGGCGGCGATAGAAGCGGCACGGATTCGTTTGCGGCCGATCTTGATGACCTCCTTCGCGTTTATTTTGGGAGTAGTGCCGCTGGTGTTCGCAACCGGGGCGGGGCGCGCGGGACGAATTTCCGTAGGCACGACGGTGTTTGGCGGCATGATCGCGGCGACGACGCTGAACTTGCTATTTATTCCTGTGCTTTACGTGATTGTGAAGAGCATTTTTCCGGGCGGGAGATCCAAAACTCCTGCGATTGAGCCGTAGTCCCATTTTTGCTTTCAAGCAGTTTTAGTTGCAGCGGAACGCCCGGGCGATGCTCGTGCTACTGCTTTTTGAGGAGGCACACACCCGACCAGGGACGATCGCGCCGTGATTTTTCAGTTTCGGGGAGTAGCGCGAAGAGGCTCATGAAAAACGTGAGGCGCTTGAGCCGCGCGGCGTTCTTTAGGAGCGAACGCACATCGACGGGCTTCCAGCCGTAGGGGATGAAAAAGTTTGGGCCTTCTGGAGGCGCAAACTTAAAGGGCGCCACGTGCTGAAGCTGCCTCGACAACTTTTTTGCAAGCATGAGGAGAAGGCCAGGCGAGGCGATGTCGAGAATCCAAGACTGAAAACTGGGAGGAGCGGCAAGATCCTTGGCAAGGCCGGCGACGTCCTCTGGCGTCAAATAGATGAGAAGGCCCTCGGAAATGATGAGTGCTTTGGAGGCGCGGGCGCCGAGTTGCGCAAAAAGATCGCGGCGGGCGGGAGCGTCGGAGAGATCGAGACGGATGCGTTCGAGCGAGCAAACTGGCTTGTCGTCGCGAAGGATTTCTTCTTTATAGGAGAGGATTTCGGGGAGATCCACCTCGATCCACTTTAGCGTGGGCGGAAGTTGCATGCGATAGGGGCGGGCGTCGAGGCCGGCGGCGAGGTTGATGACCGTGTCGATGCCGTCCCGGATTTGCTCGTTGATAAGATCGTCGCCGAGGCAAGTGCGGGTGATCATGCTCCAGTCGTTGTTGCGGCCGAGAGGCATGGACCGCGCGATTTGCTCGCCGCGTTCGCCTGCGAGACGGCGCGCGAACGGATCGCGGAAGTGGGCGTCAGGGCGCTCGGTTTCGCGAGCGCGATAGACGGCGACCCAGCGCGCGGTGTCGGAGACGTTGCGAATCAATGGCTCGGATTGGGTTTCCGAACGCAGCGGGGATGAAGAGGACGACGGTGGCGTTTGTTTGCTCAAGTTGAGATCCTTCGCGCGAAGTCAGAACCTGATTAAATGCGTAACATTTTCTGCATGAATTCCCCGGATTTAATGAGCGCTAGGCGGCCGCGCCATGTTCTTTGTTGAAATCCGCGAATTTCTTGCCCTCTTGCGCGAAGCGTTTCAGAAGCGGAGCCGGCTCCCAAAGCTCTCCGTGCTGCTTGTGAAATTCCTCGATACGATCGCAGACTTTTTTCAAGCCGATGGTGTCGGCGTACCACATCGGCCCGCCGCGATAGCCCGGGAATCCATAGCCGTTGAGATAGATAATATCGATATCGACGGCGCGCAGGGCGAGGCCTTCTTCGAGAATGCGCGCACCTTCGTTGACGAGGGCATAGACGCAGCGATCGACAATTTCTTCCTTGGAAATTTGGCGCTGTGGAATGCCCGCTTCGGCTGCCCATTTCCGGACGAGCTGCGCCACTTCCGGATCGGTGACTGCGCGGCGGTTCTCATCGTATTTGTACCAGCCAGCGCCGGTTTTCTGGCCGTAGCGGCCCATTTCGCAGAGTTTGTCTCCAGCAAGAGCCTGGCGAATTCCCGGTTTTTCCAGATGCCGATATTCCTTGCGGATACGCCAGCCGACGTCGAGGCCCGCGAGATCGCCGACGGCCAGCGGCCCCATGGCCATGCCAAAATCGTAAAGCGCGGCATCGACCGCTTCAACGCTGGCACCTTCTTCGAGAAGAAACACGGACTCGCGGACATAGGGATGGAACATGCGGTTGCCGACAAAACCGCGGCAGTTCCCTACCAGGACGCCGACTTTGCCGAGCTTCTTCGAGAGCTGCATGCAGGTGGCGATCACATCTTTGGCGGTAGCCTTTCCACGAACAATCTCGAGAAGACGCATCACGTTTGCAGGGCTGAAGAAATGCGTGCCGATGACGGATTGGGGACGCGCAGTTGCCGACGCAATCTCGTCAATGTTCAGGGTCGAAGTGTTGCTGGCAAGAATGGCGCCGGGCTTGCAAATTCGGTCGAGTTCCGCAAAGACTTCTTTCTTGAGCGCCATGCCTTCAAAGACGGCTTCGATAACGATGTCGGCATTCGCGAAAGAATCGTAGGTGAGGGTGGGTTGAATCAGATTCAGACGCTCTTCGACGAAAGCTTGTGTGAAGCGGCCGCGTTTCACAGATGTCGCGTAATTCTTTTGGATGTTTGCGAGGCCCCGGTCGAGCGCGGCCTGATCCGTTTCCTTCAAAACAACGGGAATGCCGGCGTTGGCAAAAACCATCGCGATGCCGCCTCCCATCGTCCCCGCGCCGATGACTGCGGCTGTATTCACGGGAATGAGCGGTGTGTCTTTGGGGATGTCTGGGATTTTCGCTACTTCGCGCTCGCCGAAAAACACGTGGATGAGCGCTTTCGATTGATCGGAGAAGAGGCACTCCATGAAAAGCTTGCGCTCGAATTTGCACCCTTCCTCGAACGGAAGTTTTGTAGCGGCTTCAATGGCGTCGATGGCCGCCAACGGGGCGATGAGTCCGCGCTGCTTTTTCTTCGCGTTTTCGCGCGCGGCGGCGAAAATGGGCGCGTTTTGCTCCGCAGTACCCAGCCTTTCGTTGCGGTCACGTGTTTTCCGCACGGGCATGTCCGCAACCTCGCGCGCAAAAACTACAGCCCCGGCTAGCAAATCGCCCTGTATCAAGCGGTCGAGAATGCCGAATCTAAGCGCCTCATCAGCTTTAATCGGATTGCCGTCGGCGCACATTTCCACTGCTTTGGCAACGCCGGCGAGCCGCGGCAGACGCTGCGTACCGGCGGCGCCTGGAATGAGCCCGAGCTTCACTTCCGGCTGGCCGACTTGCGCGCCTGGCACCGCAACGCGATAGTGGCCAGACATGGCGACTTCCAATCCGCCGCCAAAGGCGCTTCCATGAATGGCCATGACGACGGGTTTGCGGCAATCTTCGATTTTCAAAAGGAACGACGGTAAATCCAATCCGCCCCCGGCCTTGCCGGAAGTGATTTTTCCGAATTCCTTAATGTCCGCGCCGGCGATAAACGTTTTGCCCCCTCCGATGATGACCGCCGCTTTGATCGTCTCATCTTTACCGAGCTGCTCGATTGCGGCGGTGATGCCTTCCGGCACGCCGGGGCTCAGCGCATTCACCGGAGGATTGTTTATGGTGATGACCGCAATGTCGCCGTTTTTGGTCAATTGAACTAGGTCGCTCATGCTAGTCGATTTCCTCTCTAACTTTTCTTTCGGCGCTTCAACAAGCCTGGTGCTTGTTGATTGAACTGTTCGACTTCACAGTTCTTGCCATCCGTTCTGAGCCGCTGGATGGAAAATACTAAATGCGGGCGTTTAGGCCAAGCGCCAATTCGGTTTGGCCGATATTCGCGTGGTTCGGTGAAGATATCGCTATCCTTGCGATTGATCTGCCGGTCAGGGATCAGTCGCGCTTCCCGCAAGACGCGGCTCTTCGCGAACAAAACTTCGGCTGTGCCGTTCGGAGCCGCCGAGTAGAAGTACGGTGAGCGTAAGAATCGTAACGATTTCAAAACCGGCGATGGCCCACTGATAGCCGACGCGGTCGCGCAAGGCATATTCGATGGAATTCGTGGGCGACGCCAGAAGAATGCCCAATTGATAGGTAAGCCCGGGCATCAAGCCGCGCGTGGCGTCCGCGGACAATTCATTAAGATGCACTGGGATGATGCCCCACGCGCCTTGCACGCCCGCCTGCATCAGGAACGCGCCGATCACCAGAACAACTAAGTTCCGGCCGAACGCCCACAGTGGAATCATGACCAGCGACAGTCCCAACGCCGCGATCATGCCTTTGCGCCGGCCGGCAGTCTGCGAGAGCTGCCCAAAAAGAATGGCACCGACGATGGCACCGATGTTGTAAATGATGGCGATGTTGGCGCGCATGGCAGCCGAAGCGTGATGTACTTCTTGCAAGAAATCTGGATACAAATCCTGCGTCCCGTGCGAAAGGAACATCATGAAAGTCATCAGCACAATGAGGTAGAGGAAGCGCTTCCACTCGGCTGCCGCGATGCGCAGAACCTGGGCGGTACTAGCTACTCGATGTTGTTTCCATGCTTCCGACTCAGGCACTTTGGTGCGGATGTAGAGCGCGAGCAGCGCGGGCACCGCGCCAATCCAAAACATGGGGCGCCAACCCCAAACCGGCAGGAGGAAACGCGCTGCCAATGCGGCGAGCAGATAACCAATCGAATAGCCGCATTGCAAAATTCCACTCAGAATTCCGCGCCAACGGACCGGCGCCGCCTCCATCGCGAGCGACGCTCCTACGCCCCACTCGCCCCCCATACCGATGCCGAACAACGCGCGCATGACAAGAAAAAATGTGAAGTTGGGAGAAAAGCCGCAGAGCAGCTCGATGCCGGAAAAATAAATGACATTGGCCATCAGTGGAATGCGGCGTCCATAACGGTCCGCCAGCAATCCGAAAATCAAGGCTCCGACCGGGCGCATGGCCAATGTTGCGGCCAGCGTGCGCACGATCTCGCTTTTGGAAACGCCGAATTGATGGGCGAGCGTATCGATCAGAAATACGACGACGAAGAAATCGAAAGCATCGAGCGTCCAGCCGAAGAATCCGGCGAGGACCGCATGACGAGCGTTTGTTTTGGAATTAATGGTTTGTTCCATCATCCGCACACGACTGGCATTTGCGGCTCCAACATCGGCGCGCTTTCATTGTAGCCAATGTCTGCATGGCTCTCTCGCTTGTAAATTTGTTTTGTTTCACGCTATGCCGGGAGCGCATGTCCGCGCGTTTCCGCTCCGAACGGAATCAAGAACAGGCCGATGGCAAAAGCTAGTGCGGTTGTTGCAACCGGAATTCCCAACGAGCCATACCGTTGAACGCCATTTCCAACCAGAAACGTGATTGCGGCTCCGCCGAAGCGCGCGAAGGACGTCGAGAACGCAAAGGCGCTGGCACGGCATTCGGTTGGGTACTGCTCGGGGAGCCACAGCGTATAAACCGCAAAATTCGCGCCGCCTAAACCTAGAAAGAAGAGGCAGACAAAAAACCACGGAAGCGCAGATGGACCAAGGTAGAAAACTTTGCCGAAGGTGAGCGCAATGAAAACCATCATCAGGGCAAAGAAAAAAACCAAAGCGCCGCGCCGGCCGAGCCGCTCCGCAAGCCAGGGCATCGCCAGGCATCCCAAAATCGTAGCGAACGCGACAAGCATGGTGGCGCGGGAAGCAAGCTGCGTGGCTTCTGGACCGGCGCGTCCAGCAGCTTCCGCGAGCGAAGTGACCGCTGCGGGCACATATACGGTTCCGGCCCAGAGCCCGCTCACGGAGGCAAGCATGAATAGAGAGTTCAAGATCGTGCGACGGCGCAGCGCAGGCGAAAAAAGCGTTGCGAACGGGCGATAGATTTGCCAAGAGCGAACGATTTCTAATTTGTTTGACCATCGCACAGGCTCGGTCACTCCATGACGGACCCAAGCCAGAAGTAGCGCAGGCACTCCACCGACGGCGAACATCGCGCGCCAGCCATAGTGGCTGCCGATCACATAGTTTGCGATGGCGGCAAGAAAAATGCCGACGTAGTAGCCCGTGTGCATGTAGCCTGCTCCAGCCCGCCGCCGAGTTTCCGACCATTCTTCCGCGACGAATGTGCCGCCCATGGCCCATTCCCCGCCGATTCCAATGCCGGCGAGGAAGCGAAATATCGCCAGTTGCCAGACGCTCGTCACAAGCGCGCTGAGAAACGTGAACACCGAATACCAAACGATGGTTAGCATCAAAGTACGAACGCGGCCGAACTTGTCGCCGAGGGGTCCCCACAAAAAAGCGAGTCCCCAGCCAAGCAGAAAGAGCGCGAAAAGCAATCCGCCGTAGTAGCCAAGGTTGCCTTTTGTTGGAGCGATGCCGGAGCGCGGGAGAAGATCGCGCAGCGACGGCAGCAGAACGAGCGCGTAAATGAAAGAATCCATGCCGTCGAGAGTCCATCCACCCCAGGCAGCCCAAAATCCGCGAATCTGATTTGTGGTGAGCGGAACGGCGCGAGGAACGGGGCCATTCGAAGATTCGATGGGCATCGTGGGAGGGACTATATCAAAAAGGCGCGAAGGGCAAAGAACGAAGTCGCACGACGATTCGATCGGGCCGGTGCCGGCGAACTACAGCGCACCCGATTCCATCCCTCAGCCGAAGCGTTCCCCTCCAAATCCAATTTCGCTGGCCGTTATGCTGATGTAGACTTTCTGATTCGCGCGGCACAGCTCATTCTCGGTGGAATCGGTTCTGAAACGCGCGGTTGAGGGGACTCACGCATGCTCGCCCAAGTGTTTAGTGATAAGCAAGCGCTGGGCAAAGCAGCAGCCGCACGCGCGGCTGCGATCATCCGCGATGCAATCGCGGTTCGCGCGAGGGCGCGCGTTGTCGCTGCCACCGGCGCTTCTCAATTCGAATTCCTGGACGCGCTTACACAATCGCCCGGCATCGAATGGCAAAAAGTGGAATTGTTTCAACTGGACGAATATGTCGGACTCCCGATGAATCACCCGGCCAGCTTCTCGAAATATATTCAGGAACGGTTGGTCGCGAAAACGGGAATCGTCCGCTATCATGCACTCAATGGCGCGGCTAACCCCGCCAAGGTAATTCGCGCAGCGGGCGCTGCCCTCAGTGCGGCTCCCATTGATGTTGCGTTTGTGGGTATCGGGGAAAACGGCCATCTCGCATTCAACGATCCTCCCGCGGATTTCGACACGAGCGATCCTTATATCATCGTGAATCTGGACAAAGCTTGCCGGCGGCAGCAAGTCGGCGAAGGCTGGTTCGCCGAGTTCTCAGAAGTGCCCGAGCGAGCGATGTCCATGTCCTTGCGCCAAATTCTGAGCGCGAAAGAAATCATCGTAGTCGTTCCCGAGGCGCGCAAAGCGCAGGTGGTCAAGGCTTGTTTTGAAGACCCCATTAGCCCCATGGCTCCGGCGTCGATTCTGCGTACGCACGCCAATGTCTCGATCTACCTCGACAACCAATCCGCCGCTTTGCTAAGCCCCGCGACTCTGGCCGCGGCCTCGGCGGAATCCGGGCACGCACCGCGAACAATTTCGGGTTCACAAGCAACAGCGAGTAAGAACTGAGGAGGATGGGTGAAGATTACCGATGCAAAAGTATTGATCACGTCGCCCGGCAGAAATTTCGTCACGCTGAAGGTCTACACCGATCAAGGAATCTACGGCCTCGGTGACGCAACTCTGAATGGCCGCGAGTTGGCAGTGGCTTCCTATCTCTCCGATCACTTGATTCCCTGCCTGATTGGACGCGATCCTTTTCAATCCGAAGATATATGGCAGTATTTCTATCGCGGCGCTTACTGGCGTCGCGGCCCCGTGACCATGGCCGCGATCGGCGCCATCGACATCGCGCTTTGGGACATCAAGGGCAAAGCCCTCAACACTCCCCTCTACAACCTGCTCGGCGGAAAGAGCCGGACCGGAGTCATGGTCTATGGACACGCCAACGGCCGCGACATCGAAGAAACTATCGATGAAGTCGGTAAATACGCGGCCATGGGCTACCGCGCCATTCGCGCACAATCGGGAATTCCGGGCATCCCGTCAACATACGGCGTTGCAAAAGACAAGCTGTACTATGAGCCTGCGGAAAAAGGACTGCCTCCGGAAAACGTGTGGTCCACCGAAAAATATTTGCTGCATGTTCCGAAGCTTTTCGAGCGGCTGCGTTTGAAGTTTGGCGATGACGTTCATCTGCTGCACGACGCGCATCACCGCCTGACGCCCATCGAGGCGGCGCGTCTTGGCAAAAGTCTCGAACCCTATCATCTTTTCTGGCTCGAAGATGCCGTCACAGCAGAGCTTCAAGAGGGCTTCCGCATCGTTCGCCAGCACACCACCACGCCGCTCGCGCTCGGTGAAGTCTTCAATACGATTTGGGACGCAAAGACGGTTATCTCCGAACAACTGATCGACTACATTCGAATGGCCACGGTTCACAGCGGCGGAATTACTCACTTGAAAAAAGTCGCGTCGTTCGCGGAGATGTATCACGTCCTCACCGCCTGTCATGGGGCCACGGACTTGTCTCCCGTTTCTCTCGCTGCGGCGTTGCACTTCGATATCTCCGTCAACAATTTCGGCTTACAGGAATACATGCTGCACAGCAAGGAAACCGACGAGGTCTTTCCGCACACGTACTCCTTCAGCGACGGCTACCTGCATCCCGGAGACGGCCCCGGCTTGGGAGTCGAATACGACGAAAAGCTCGCGGACAAATTTCCCTACGAGCGCGCCTACTTGCCGGTGAATAGGAAGTTGGACGGCACCATGTTTAATTGGTAGTTCAACGAAAGCTGTGCCGCAACTCCGCGAACACGGAGCACGACTTAACTGATTGAACGGGAATGGCTTAGAAGCTTCTGGAGCCGAGGGCGAGAGTTGAACTCGCGACCTGCCGATTACGAATCGGCTGCTCTACCACTGAGCTACCTCGGCTTTGACTGAAAAGAAACGACTTGCTGGCTACCCTGCTGCTGATTTTCCTCAACTTCCATCAAATTGCCATCAAAGTACTTCTCGACCTTCGCCATCGCCTCGTGCAAATCCGTCGAGTCCACGATGTTGTACCTTTCAAATGTCGACTCGGTCAGATGCCCTGAAATCTTCATGGCGATTCTCCGTGGAACCCCGGACCGGATCAGATTCCTGACCCCACTCCGGCGGAAGTCGTGAAGAAGCAGGCCCTTGTACTGCCAAACTTTAGGACCCGTCTCGACTCCCAATCCTACCTTAACGCATGTAGCTTGGAAAGACTTCCGCAAATTCCTTGCATCAAACACCCTTCCCTCGCGCGGTAATTTCTTGAGAATTTCATTGAGCTCAAGCGGCAGGGGCAGCAGAATCGGCTCCTCATTCTTGGTTTGGTTCCCTTCAATCCGAAGCTGGAACCTTCCCTTTTCAAACTCTATCTGGGACCACGTTATGGCTAGCGCAGCCCCTATTCTACAGCCCGTAAAATACAGGAACGTCACCAGCGGACGCAAATGTTCGGGCATGGTGTCCCGCAATTTGATGAATTGCGACGGAGTCAAGAATCCCTTGCGAACGTTGTCCTCCTTCAGCATCGGAAAATAAGGAGCCTGTGCCAACTTGCCCTCCCTACGCGCCAAGCTCATCATCCTCCGCAACAGGCTGAGATTCCGGTTTATCGTCGCGTTCTTTGCCCCCTCGCTCTGACGCTTTTCAATAAATTCGTAAAGCAGATTCGTGGTGATCGTCCTAACTGGGCGCTTCTCGAAAAACGGATCAAGATGTTCAAAACCCCAGATATAGGGATTGCCATCCTTATCTTCTTCCAACATTTTGACACCGCGCGTCCGGTAATCCAGGATGAGGGTCTTGCGGATGTCCTCATACTTCAACTTCTTCATTTCCGTGACTGGCAGTCCTTGTTCCACCTTGCCGAGGCGGTCGCGCAGAAGATTTTCCGCAACCATCAGCGACTCGGACTTCGTGCTCTCCTGACAAAGCTTACCGTTCACGTCCCGGTAGCTTATGTACAGAAACCGACTTCCCTTCTTTTCAAAGATGCCACCAGTACCGAAGACCCTGCGCTTTGATCGCGGACTACCTGAACCTTCGACGAGAATCGGCTGCTTAGACTCCACGCTTCCTGTTCCATTTTTTGTCTTTACGCTAGCCTGCCTCATCTTCGTCCTCCTCGTTCCTACTGACGGTTTGCGCCGCACCTGACTGAGAGCCTGCGACACACTCCACTTGCACCACGCGCAATCTATCGAGTGCCAGGCCCCGTCCCTTCACTCCTCTTCTCCCGATCAACCAATTCATCAAGATCCCTCCTATCCACCTGAAAACGTTTGCCGAATCGGGTGTAAGGGAGCTGCCCTTTCCAGATCAGTTCTCGCACAGACCACAGGGTGCACCCAAGATAGTGGGCAGCTTCAGGTAGAGTCAGCAATCGCCGCGGAGCGATTGGGACTTCATCGGAAATTCGTTTTGTTTCGGGCATAGGGTCTCCTGCTCCACGCTCGGTTCTTGGGATTCAACCTGAGAGATTGCACAGCCTGTACGCCTTTAACGTTTTCCGCTAGCAGCGCCGACACGTCGTGACGACACACGGGTCGGAGTGCCACAAGGGTTGACATTCCCATTGCAATGTAATATTCTGCGCTTGTATCGATGCATAGTCAAGAGCGTACACTGTCCCAAGAAGGCGAGGTAAGCTAGTGCCCGAAAAACCACAACAGCAGCAAACCCTCTCCGTTCGAATCAGCGAAGCACTTCGGAGGCGCCTGGAGCAAGCCCGACAGCTGGTGTCTACGAGAACTGGGGAGAACGTCTCGACGTCGGAGATCGCCAAGCAACTCCTCGAATCTGCCCGCGAAGATCGTCTCGAAGTTGTCGACATGCTGGTGAACCCAACAGAAGCGCTCATCCAAATCCGCCGCAAGGGAGAAGCGCAACATGTTTTGACGCGCGCAGAGTGGATCGCTGTTGCTCACTTCGTCCAGCAGGGTCTCGAAGCTTTCTCCGGCAGAACGCCAAATCCTGTCTCGCGCGAGTCATTAGGTGATGTCCTTGACGCCTTCCTTGCTATCTACGAATTGCGTTCCGATCAGCGCGCCTCGAAGCGCGACGAATATTACGTGGGCAATCTTCCCCGCGAATGCCGCCCCGGTAAGGCGAAGAGTTCTGATGATGGCGTAACTCCCGACATGGTGCGTCGAACAGTCACGGAGACTCGCAAGCGGCTCAGTGAAGCAGGAACTAAATTGGAACCGTTGCTCGCCGGTCGGAATCTCCTCGTGTTGCTGGAGGACGAAAAGCTCTCCGGGGCAGATGCCGTGGACCGCGCACTTCGCCCCTTCTGGCCAGGCTTGTGGCGACTGGCAGCACGGGGCCACTACCACCTCACTCAACAGCCGGTCCGAATCAAACCTGCGCAACGGGAATCCTTCTTCCAACGGCCAATTGCCCCAATTAGAGAGGGAGGGTACACACTCTCGTTTTCCCGTGGGGAGGGCCATGACTTCTCCATGCTGCTGAGCTTCCCTGGCCCCCGAGCCCCCATGTATCCGTTTAGTGGGTATCCGAGAATCGGGGAGTTTCGGAGCATGCTCGGAGCGCTCACTCCCGAAAGTCCGACTCCCCATTGGGATGGTGAGCACTTCTTTGGCTATACCGCAAAGCCGGAAGATGAGAGAGAGAAGGGTAAGGATTTTTGGTTTCGTGCGCACGACAATGGGATCACGTTTGGTTTCGCGGAGAAGGAGTGGAAGTCCGTCCAAGCGCTCTTTCGACGCGCTTGGGAAGTCCAAGAAGTGCGCATGGCCTGGGACGGATTGGCGCTCGAATACGGTGAGCTATGAAGAGCGGTGCCTTCGGCACCGGGAGTTGGACGGTCGCGGTAGGGATACGGATTGCTCCGTACCCCCCGCACAGATCCGTACGAGCGGGTTTCCCGCATACGGCTCTTGCCTCAGGTGGTGACGCGCAGGCGACGCGAAGGATAGGGATGGCAGATGCGGGCCGGAGGCAGCCAGCGGTCAATGAGCCGTTTCATTCGCTCCCAACGGACGCGTCCTCTCTGGCTTCGATGTGCGAGCACGTGATGCCAGAGCTTGCCCACGGTAAAGCGAAAGTGAGCGAGAGCATACCGATTGCTCGGTACTCCGTAGTAGCGGATATGCCCGCCCACGACTGCTGTCAACCACTTGCCGACCACAGGAATGGGTTCATGCATGCGTCGCCGCAGTTCGGTTTTGACCGCTTGCAGCTTGGCTTGCATGCGCTTGCGGATCGTCTGCCGGAGCACGGTGAACCGTCCCTTACTCGTTTTCCCGCAGATGTGCGTGAATCCGAGAAAATGGAAGGTTTCCGGCTTTCCCAGACCTCGGCGCTTCCGGCTTTCGGCCGCGTAGCGGCCAAACTCCAGAAGCCGGGTCTTCTCCGGGTGCAGTTCCAGGTGGAACTTTTGCATACGCTCTTTCAGTTCCGCCCAGAACCGCTCGGCATCCGACCTGACCTGAAAGCCAAATACCATGTCATCGGCGAACCGCACGGCAATGACATCGCCGTGCGCCCGTTTCCGACGCCACGCATGGACCCACAAGTCGAATACGTAGTGAAGATAAACGTTCGCCAGCAGCGGCGATGCACTACCGCCCTGGGGCGTTCCTTCCTCCACCCGCAAGTGTTTCCCCTCCTCCAGCACGCCGGCGTTCAACCATTTCTGGATGAGCCGCACGACGCGCCTGTCTGCAATCCGATGCTCGATGAACTTCACCAGCCATTCGTGGGAAATCCCATCGAAAAAGCCTTTGATGTCCAGATCGAGCACCCAGTTCACTTTTCTCGTCAGCAGTCCCGTGTACAACGCGTCCAGCGCTTGATGCTGGCTTCGCCCAGGCCGGAACCCGTACGAAAAACCGAGAAAGTCCGTTTCATAGATGGCGTTCAACACCTCGACCGCGGCGCGCTGGACGACTTTGTCTTCCAGCGCAGTCACTCCGAGCGGTCTTTGCCGCCCGTCAGCCTTAGGGATGTACACCCTACGCACCGGCTTCGCTCGATACGCTCCGCGCTTCAGCCTTTCGGAAAGATGCTGGAGATTCTTTTCCAGCTCCTCGCCATAGTGCCGCCACGTCTCTCCATCCACGCCCGGAGCGGCCTCCTTCTTCAAAGAGAAGTAGGCCATCCGCAACGTTTCGAGGTTGTAGATGTGGTGCAGGAGCGCCGTGAACCGCAACTTCTTATCCTTCTTTGCTGCTTGACGTACCCGCTCCAGCGCACTGGACGCGTCGGTCCGGCTCGGTGTCCGGGACGCGTTTTGCTGGCTCAGGTTTCCTTTGGCCAAACCCCTTCCCTCCATCTCCTCCGCCGCCGGTACTCTGGCTTTGTTCGGAGACTTCCCCGGTACTATGGGTCTGTCCGACTTCCCGTGTTCGTTCATCATCGGCTTCCGTCCTTAGACTTCCCGATGCGTCCCGAGTGGGTTGATTCGTCGCTCGGGCGAACACGGGATCTCCCAACTTCCGTTTGAGATGTGTCCCTGCGTGCCAGGTTCGCAGACCGCGCAAGACTCCGAGACAACTCGCGCTATCGCCGCCCCGGATGTGGCCTTCCGCATCGTGTCAATGCGTCGGCGTCTTGGAGTTTGGGGTATTTCGCGGCTCCTTCTCCTTGGCCCGTAGTTCCTCCTGTCAACGCTTCGTATCTGGCCTTGCGGCCAGGCCCGCATGACTCGGAGCCGGTGTGGTTCGTTACGCCTTCACCGTACGACTCTTGCATTCGCTACATCCCGCCAGATACGGTGCCTTCGGCACCGGGTTGGCGCTACGACACGTCATGTATGAAAGCGCGGCGGGTGTCAAGCTACAAATTCTGTTAGGAGAGGGTTTTTTCTCTTGGTTTTGGCAGGGGGTGGGCACACTACAAGCGGGCATGACGAGAGCATGTCGCGCGCAGACAAAGGTAGCCGGCTTGGTGAGAGATGTTTTTTCTTTAGCTGCTCTGGCGCGGTCCGTCCGTTAATCCAAACGATCTTATTGAGCGGAAATGTTTTCTGGTGGAATCTCCTTTTTTGAAAACGGCAGCGGTTGGTTTTTCCTTTCGCTTTGGCGACTAGCCACTGCTGGCGATGGATCGTCCATGGGCTCGACGGACCGTGCGATGAATCGCCGGTAGTCATATATACGCTCTCCATGGAGCAGGAGCATGTTCGTCGCGGGTTTCGCATTCACCCCGAGGCTTCCTTCCTTCCCCTGTGGTTCGCTGGCGGGGGGGAAGTGCTCCGGAGGAACCGGAGCGGGCCAGACGTGTCTCGCGCTTACCCGTTGTTGGACGAATCCAGCGTAACGACGAAGTCGCCGTGAGCCGCAGTAGGGTGCCCCGCGTGTTGCCGAGGAACCATCCGCTGCGGCTGGGGAGGCCGGTAGTCCTGGTTTTTGGAAAGCACCCAGAAGCTGGCCTCGGCCAGATGGCGGGCCACGGCGACCACGGCCCGGCCAAACCCTTTGGTGGGAGCAAGACGTGCGAACAATGATTTCACGTGCGCGTAGCGCGGGCCGGAAGGATGCAGGGAGCAAACGGCGGCTTCGACGAAGGCCCACTTGAGAAAGGGATTGATCTTCTTTCCCGGCGTGCGGCCGTGGCGGACGTGGTCGCCAGAGGAGATGAGACGAGGGACTAGGCCGGCATAGCTGGCCAGGCATTCCGCGCGGGAAAAGCGCGCCACATCGCCGATCTCGAAGACCAGGACGGGGCCGAGGGTTTCGCCGACGCCGGGAAGAGTCATGAGCCGCTGGACGGCAGGAGTGCAAGCGATTTCGGTGCGAATGCGTTTTTCTAGGGCCTCGATTTTGATCTCGAGCTGATCGAGAGCGTCGAGCTGCACGACGATCATGCTGGCGGTGACCGGAGGCAGCTTGGCGAGGCAAGTGCTGAGATATTCGCGACCGCGAAGACCGAAAAGGTCACTGAAACTTTGCGAGTGCAGGTTGTAGCGGTCGATGGAGGCTCCGATGCGGTGCTTGAGAGCGGTGCGCAGATCGCGCAGCGCCATGCGGGTGCGGAGAAGTTCCCGCTGGTCGCGCAGCGGCGCGGGAGGAATCCACACTTCGGGAAGCGTGCCGCAGCGCAGCAGCAGAGAGAGACCGCCGGCGTCGATGGGATCGCTCTTGTGCGTTTTGCCAACGCGCTTTTTCGCTTCCAGCGCATCGGTGAGATGCGGGATGTGCTGGGCGCGCTCCATCTCGTCGACGATCCAATACCAGTGACCGGTGGCCTCGAGGGCGATGTCAGAGTGTTCGGGAAGTTGCGCGAGAAAACGGCGGTAGCTATCCAGATCGTGCGGAATGCGAACGGGCTTGGTCTTCTTTCCATTTTCGTCCATGGCGACGAACACGGAGTAGTGCTTGTGAGCATCACAGCCAAAGAACAGTGTCATGATCGTAGGGCTCCTTGTCCCTAGCGCGGTAACCTATCGCACTTCAAGTACACGCCGCGCTTTCATACGATCACCCCCAAACGGGTGCCGCACAGCAACCAAGGTTGCTGTATGGGAACTTGCTGAAAATCCAGCAGCTTGCGGCGAGCCACTTTAAGCAGAGCGCCGCACAGTGACTCTGGTTCCCATATGGGAACTTGTTGATTTTATGGGGTGAATTCGATGCCCTCCCTTCGAACCAAATCCATCAGCACCAAAGTCACGGACGACGAATACGCTCAGTTTGAAGCCTTAGCGGGTGAGCAGACCATCAGCGAGTGGGCGCGCGAAGTTCTGCTGAAAGCAACCAAGCCGAACGCAGGTGAGCAAACCCTGCTGGCCGAAGTCTTGGCGCTGCGAACTATTCTGCTAAACGTCCACTTCGCCGTATCTCAAGGGCAAACGCTGACCGCCGAGGAGATGCAACAACTTATCGCGCGGGCGGACCAAAACAAGTTGAGCAAGGCGCGACAGCGCCTAGCGGAAGCAGCAACAGGGGGCGTGCCATGAAACAGAAATGGGGGCGACCGGACGATGCAGGAGACTTTCCGAGCGACAAGGCGGCATGGACTATCGGAGCGATCTGCGTTGCTCTGCTCAGTGTGTTTGCCATTGTTGGTTACCGGTACATGCGGGTGTGGACTCCGCTCCAACGGCACTACATAACGGCCTACGTAGGGACGCCAGTTGCAGGAGCCTTCCGCACGGACGGCTGGTACACGCTGTTGATGGTGGTGACGCGAAAGGGTACGCGGATGGCGCTCGACAACGAAGTAGAACCTTTCGTCACAGAGAAGGGCGAGAACACGTTTACGCTAACCGAAGAGGCCATCAAGGTAGGTGACTTGAAGCTTGAGTGGCAGCGCGCACGCTATGACAGTTCGAAGTTGCATGAGTTTCTGGGCCACTGGATATATCAGGACCAGACGCTCACCGATCTGACGAGACCGTCACTGTGGGCGGCTTAGGTGTGTTGCTCGTGAGTCTCGTCGTGGCGATCCCGAAGGACGCGGCGCGCAGGAGAATACGCAAACATGGGCGTCGGCTGAAAGGCCCGGACCTTGTGACAGTGCGTGCATTCAATCGCCGCAACCGTTCAGACGGTATCGGCTTCTTGCAGCAGCAGAGCTTGACGCAAAAAATACTTCGCTCGAAAGCTTGGCTGCGCCTGCCGCGCGAGATTGAATCGAGCCATATTCTGGTTATGGGCGATTCGGGCAAAGGCAAGAGTGCGCTCATCCGCCAAATCTTGTTGCAGATCGAGGAGCGCGGTGAGACGGCCATCGTGTACGATCCGGCGACGCCCGCCGACTACGTGCCCTACTTTCTTACTCCGTCGCGCGGCGATTTGATTCTCAATCCGCTGGACCAGCGGATGCCCTACTGGACTCCGGGAGACGAGCTGCGGCAGGGGGCCGACGCTCTCACATTGGCCGCGTCGCTGTTTCCCGACCGGCACAATGAAAACTCTTTCTTCGTAGAGGCTCCGCGAAAAATCTTTGCGCACTTGCTCAGCTTCCATCCGACGCCGCAAGAGTTGGTGTGGTGGATGTCACACCCGGAAGAGATCGACCGGAGAGTGAAAGGGACAGAGTACGCGGCGATGATCGACCGTGATTCGCCGCCACAGCGCAACGGCGTGCTTGGTTCGCTGAGCATGGTAGCCGACGCCATGAGGTTGTTACCGAATGAAGGGAAGACGAAGCAGCGTTGGAGCACGCTCGAATGGTCGAAGGAGCGGAGGGGCTGGCTTTTCCTGACGAGCACACCGGACACCCGGAAGCGCCTCGCGCCGCTCATCAGTTTGTGGCTGGACATGCTCGTGCTGCGCTTGATGCATCAAGGCCGCATGAGTCCGCGTCCGGTTTGGTTCATCCTCGACGAGTTGGCGACCTTGCAGCGACTGCCGCAGCTACACACGGCGATCACCGAGAACCGCAAATCGAGCAACCCGGTGGTGCTCGGCTTCCAGGGACGCAGCCAGTTGGAAGTGCGTTATGGTCACGAAGCGGAGGCGATGATGTCGCAGCCGTCAACAAAAATCTTCCTGTGCACGAGCGAGCCGCACGCAGCGAAATGGATCAGCGACACGATAGGAGAACAAGAAATCGAGAGGATACGAGAGAGCCATACAAATGAGCGGTTCCCACAATCGCGTAAATCGAAGGGCTATAACCTCGAACGCGAGATCAGGCCGCTGGTGATGGCAAGCGAGATCAGCGGCCTTGAAAAGATGCACGGTTATCTCAAGTGCGGAAATCTCGTGGTGCGGTTGAGTCTCCCGTACATCGAGCTTGAAAGCAAAGAGCCACAATACATCGAGCGCCCGGCACAGCAGCCACCGGAGGAACCGCCGAAGGTTGCGGCGGCCGCGGCAGGAGCAGGCAAGCCGTCGGGGAACGGAGCTTCGGGACAGACACTCGTGCCCAATGAACAGCAACAAAGTGCGGAACAGAAAATCCAACGAGAAGCACCACGCCAGCAAAGGGACTTCTTCGAGTAGGCCAACACAATGCTGACAATCTCGAAGCCACTGAGCGCAGGTCAGGCACAGACTTATCACGCGGAAGAGTTTGGTAACGCCCGCGAGAACTACTACAGCGAAGGGGAGCAGATTCGCGGGGAGTGGCACGGAAGGCTCGCCGAACGGTGGGGACTACACGGCGAGGTTCGCGAAGAGCATTTCCAGCGGCTCTCCGAAGGACAACACCCGATCACTGGCGAACCACTAATCCGCCGCCAAGCGGCCAGAGAATACATGAACAGGCGCGGCGAAAAGGTAAGCGCGATGGAACACCGGGCAGGATGGGACGCGACGTTTTCAGCCCCGAAGAGCGTATCGTTGACCGCCCTGGTAGGCCGAGATGACCATGTCCGAGAAGCGCATCGAGAAAGCGTTGGCGTCGCACTCGACGAGCTAGAGCACTATGTCCAGGCCCGCATCGGCGGGAATCTTCCGACAGAGACGACCGGCAAATGGATCGCGGCGAAGTTCGAGCACGACAGCGCAAGGCCCGTGAACGGCTATGCCGCACCGCAATTGCATACGCACGCCGTTTTCTTCAATCTTACCGAGACAGACGACGGGGACGCACACGCGCTACAGCCATGGGAACTGTACAAGACCCAGCAGTATGCGACGGCAGTGTATCGCTCGGAACTGGCCCATCGGTTGAAAGAACTTGGCTACGAAATCGAGCGCGGCGAGAGCAACCAGCCGGAAATCAAAGGCTACAGCAAAGAGTATTTGGAGGCATCGAGTCCACGCCGCCAGCAGATCGAGGAACATCTCGCAAAGGAAAACCAGCGCGGCGCTGGAGCCGCGCAGATCGCGGCGCACCAGACGCGCGAAGAGAAGCTCGAACTCTCACACGAAGCAATGCAAGAGCGGCACAAGGCAATGGCCGCGCTCTTCGGCAATCAACCAGAGCGGGTTGTCAAAGCGGCACGGGAGCACGGAGAGCGATTACAGCAAGCACCCGAAGAGAAAACCATCGGCCAGGCCGTTGCCTACTCAAGAGAAAAAAATCTGGAGCGTGAAGCCGTGGCAGAGGAGCGCGAGCTGCTGAGGGATGCACTGAAACGCTCAATGGGTGACGCCACGGTTGCGGAGGTTAAAGCGGAGTTCGAGAAACGCGTGCAGGCAGGCGAGTTCATCGAGACGAGCAATCGCGCGCCGGGCCGCGCGTTCACCACAAGTGAGATGATCGACCACGAACGCAACACCATCCACGCGATGCGCGCGGGGCAGAACCAACACACACCAATCGCGAGGTTCGAGACACGCGGAGACATCTTGCAAGACCACTCGCATTTGAGCGAGAGCCAGCGCGCGGCGGTCGAGCAAATCCTGTCGAGCCGCGATCAGGTGACGGCGCTTGAAGGCGTCGCCGGCGCGGGGAAAACTACTTCTTTAACCGCGATCCGGGAAGCCGCCAACCGCGAGGGTTACAAAGTGGAAGGCTTCGCGCCAACATCACGCGCAGCACAAAAACTCGGAGAGGCAGGAATCGAATCGAGCACATTGCAGCGGCATCTCGCGCGGAGCCAAGAGCCGTACGACGGACAAAAACGCCTCTACGTTCTCGACGAATCGAGTCTCGCGAGCACGAAGCAGATGAATGAGTTCCTCCACGGGCTAAGGGAAAACGACCGCGTGCTGCTGGTAGGTGACACGCGCCAGCATGAAGCGGTCGAAGCGGGCCGACCGTATCAGCAGCTCCAAGAAGCGGGGATCCAGACGGCACGGCTTGATGAGATCGTGCGGCAGAAAGACCCGGCACTCAAGGATGTGGTGGAGCAACTCTCGCGTGGCAATGTGCGAGAAGCAATCGAACGACTGGATACGCAGGGCCGCGTGCATGAAATCCCTGACCGCGACGAGCGGCTAAAGGAAATCGCAAATGACTATGCGAGTAAACCCGAAGGCACGCTAGTGGTCTCCCCCGACAATCAATCCCGCCGCGAGATTAACGAAGCGATTCACCAGGCGATGCAGAGCAAGGGCCAGGTTGAAATAAAAGAACACAAGCAACGAGTGCTTGTGGCTCGGCAAGAGGTTACCGGGGCGGACCGGCAGTGGGTGGCGCAATACCAATCTGGTGAAGTCGTGCGCTACACGAGAGGCAGCAAGACGCACGGCATCGAGGCGGGAGAGTATGCCCGCGTCGAGCGCGCGAACGAAAAAGAAAATCTGGTCACTGTGAAGCGTGAGAACGGAAAGCAGGTGAGCTATGATCCGCGCCGGTTGCACGGTGTGACGCTCTACCGCGAGACAGAACGCGCATTCAGTGAAGGCGATCGCGTGCAGTTCACAGCACCGAATCGGGAGCGACACATCGCGAACCGCGAGCTAGGCACCATTGAAAAGATCGACGATAGAGGCAACTTGCAACTACGCCTCGACTCAGGCCGGACCGTCGCATTCAACATCAAAGAGAATCCGCATCTCGACTACGGCTATGCAGTAACGAGCCACAGCAGCCAAGGTCAAACCGCCAACCGCGTATTCGTGCATGTGGACACCGAACAAGCAGGCGAAAAACTCGTGAATCGCAGGTTGGCATACGTCGCTATATCACGTGGTCGGTACGACGCCCAAATCTACACGAACGACAAGACCAGTCTTGCCGAAGGGCTAGGACGCGACGTGTCGCACCGATCCGCAATCGAACCGGGCCGCGAGTCCACACCCTCAGCACAGAAGATCGAGCCGCCATCCGTGCGAAGCCAAGTGCATGAAAACACACAGGCAGAGGGTCACAGCATCAGCAGATAGGCTCCCGATTCCCTCCGCTCTCGCCGCCGTCAAGGGTCATGCCCAGAACCGACCCGGTCGAGTCATCGCAGAATGAAGGAATACTTGAAGTTATTCTGCTATTGAGAGGGAATCTCTGGAAATGGCTTTAGCCAAGGGTATGTTTTTCTTAAAGATGCGCACGCGGCTGCGGCACGTTGGCGGCACGCGGGCGACTGGATTCCGAAGGTTCGGCTCCGTACTATTGTTCCGGCCGCCGACCTTGAAGCGGTAGAAAAGGGATGGCATCCGACCACCTGAAACTGCGGAACTCCCGTGTCAGGCAAATCCACGAGGAAATATTCGAACGTCGTAAACACACTCGGAACTCCATCGACTAGATGTTCCCCAGCCCCGTAATGCCCGCGAATCAGCAGCCTCGGCCGCAGTTCTGCCACCAACTGGAGATTCTGCTGTGGCACATGGGCGACCACTACGTCCGCTCGCCCTTGGAGGGAACCGACCAGGCGCCGAAGCGCAATTCGATACCCGGCTTGTTCGAAACCCAATCCTAGGAACGTCGATCTTCCTACCGAATGAAGTTTCCCCGAAATCTCCCGACATCCGGGGATCTTGTTGATGCGGTCGGGATCGTAGTCTCCCTCAAAGTCATTATCGTGATCACCTTTGGTTACTAGGACTATCGACCGGTTTCCGGCGTACTTCAAAAACCGATAGAACCTGTCAACGTGGATTCTGGTATGGGCCGCCGCGAAGGCCTTGTTTTTCTGATAGTAAATTTCCAGTTGACGGAGATGATCAAGGAAACGAAAATGACGCGATTTCCCGTCGTACCTCTGAAAGGGACCATTGTTGTGAGCCGCCTCCTCGCAGATGACGCATTTTTCTTTGAATTGCTTGGCGTCTCGAATCTTTCTGTACAGAAGTCCCCTTTGCTTGCGGAATTCCGGCACCAATTCCAACCCTTCAGACCAGAAAGTGGCACTTCCATCCGACGTTAAATCGCCTGGGAGAACCACAACGTCTGGCTTGTAGCGTTCGACCAGCCTTTCGCATCCACTCCAACGCCCAATGTCTGAAAGAGCCAGAATTTTCACTGCCGTTCTCTCCGCTCTCGCTACTCTGGTAAGTGAACTTTACCAAAGGCGTATTTTTGCGTCATGAATTTCCGCGTGACAGGGGGTGATACGTCACTTAAACTTAGGGGGTAGGTAAGCTGGAGAAGTACTTCATGACCTTGGACGTAAAGCCCGAAATCGCCGCCGCACTGGAAGCCCTAGCTTCTGCCAAAGGGTTGTCTGTGGGAGACTACCTTGAGCAACTCGTGGAAAAAGAGCTGCCGCTCAAGCTGGAAGATTCCACCAGTTCGGAGGGCAGTGGCATGGTTTGGGAAAACGGGTTATTTGTCTACCGTACCGGCACGCCGCTGCCATTGCGCGTAGTTGATGATGCTATCCGCCAAGTCCGCGAAGAAAGGGCGCAGCACATCCTGGGCAAGCATTCTTGAAGCGGTTTTTCGACAGCTCTGTTCTTGTTCCGGTCTTCTACGCTGACCATCCGCAGCACGCATCAAGCACAAAATTATTCCTCGACGCAGGAAAACAAGACTTCTGCGCACTCCGCACCCTCGGCGAGGTCTACGCCACGCTCACTGGCCTGCCACTTCGACCCCGCATCACTGGGCCGGAGGGCATCAGCATCGTAAAGCAGATACGCGAAAGGCTCACCCTGATTACTCTCAGTGAGCAGGAATATGTTTCTGCTCTTGAGCTAGCTTCTTCTGGGACTATCGTCGGTGCAGCCGCCTATGACGCGCTGATTGGTCATTGCGCTCTGAAAGCGGGAGCGGATATTTTGCTGACCTGGAATGTCCGCGATTTTACAAGACTTGGGTCCGCAGTCGCTCGGCTCGTGAAAACGCCGCTGGAACTGTAGTTGCGACGCTGAACCTCCGCGATTTCCAGAGAATCCCGGGTCTTCCTTGATCCAACTCTGAACGATTAACCTTACCTCCGCTCTCGCCGCCGTCAAGGAGCATACAGTGTCAACCGCTACGCCACTGCCCGTGCAGCCAGGAACGGTACTGGCTGCCTGTCACTTCTTGACGGTTGGGAAACGGCAGTGTGTTCCTTGCCCGTGAACTGCGGGGGATTCATTTTTCTAACGTGGATTCAGACCGGCTGGCGTCAAACTGCGGACTTTTCGCATAGTATGTTAGTGCCGCGATTCTCGATGGGGATGGCGTGCCTTCCAAGAATCCAGCATGGAAGTGGCTTTCAACTCCCATAAAAGCAACGTGACTGGCTGCATGTCCTTGGGAGTAGAATGCTCCTGAAGAATTCGACTGTCCCGGGGAACACCGTGCACCCAGAGAAACCACTCGAAACTGATATTCTGAACCGATTCTTTAAACAAATTGGCGCCATCGAAAATGTGCCGACCAACGTAGTCGAGGCACTATTACAGCTGCGCAAAGAAGGCCTGCTAACAGACACCAACCGAGTGTCGGCAGCAATTCGGAGTGGTGCAGATGTCAAAAGCTAAGTTGTGTATAAAAAGGCTTGATATAACTGGGTTCAGAGGTGTTTCACTCAAGCGCAGCCTTATATTTGATGGCAAGTCAGTTTTGCTTTTCGGAGAGAACGGTACAGGCAAAAGCACTTTCGTCGATGCGCTCGACAAGATTTTCACGGGTGAGGTCTACACGCTAGACCATCGAGGACAGGGCATATCGTCGCAACGCTTTGGCCCTCATATTAAAGCCAGCGCTACAGAGATTTCCGTGGTGTTCGACGACACGAATCAAACAACGTTTAGTACGAATACTGATTTGAATTCGTGTCCTGGCGACATTAGGGAATATCTTCAAATCGCGCAGACTCCTGTTTACATTTTAAGAAGAGCTCAGGTCCTTCAACTTGTCGAGTCTCAGCCCCGAGAAAGATATGAGTTTCTCAAGCCGTATTTGGTGTTGACAGAAATAGAACAGATCGAAAGTAGCCTAAAGGCATCGTGCGAGCATTATGCGCAGGAATTGCTAAATAAGAAGTCCTTGCTGACGCGCCACAGTGACGACCTGCGACGGTACGCGCAAGTCCCGAACACGTTCTCGGACATTACGGAATCGGCCGTTCTTGCCGCCTTGAACAGTGCGCTTTCGGGTGTTGGTATTGCGCCACTCAAGAGGTTGACCGACACGTCGACAGCAATGGCGAGCTTAAATTCGCAACTATCGCAGTTCGGCGATTTATCGCGCGTTACCACCCTGAAAGGCGCGATAGAGGCACTCGATGAGCTTCGAACCCACTCAACCACATCAATGTTTTCAGAACTTGAAACGAATCTGAATAGACTTGGAAGTTTGGAAAGAACCCAGACGTCAATAATCTACGAAAAAGTCTTAGAGGATGGCGCGAAGTGGATTGAGACGGAGAAGCGCACGGAGTGTCCACTTTGTGAGCAAGAGATGGTTAGGTTTGCGCCCGCTGAGGTCGTGAGTCGCGCGCGGGCTCGGCTTGAGCAGGTTCGCGAATTGGTCGGACTTCGTGAATCCGTTCGGAGAGGAATCTCCACCTTAGCTTCCACGCTAGAAAACTGGCAGGGACGAATCGGGCGAGTAAAAGGCCAATTGGAGAAAATTGAATTTGAAGGGAACGAACAAATTGGGAAGGAACTCGGCGCGGTAGCAGCGAGCCTGTTAGAAAGTGCCCAGACGCTTAGAAGCGTAGTCTCTCTTAGCTCAAAAACAGATTCCGAGATAGCGCCGCAGCTGCGTCATGACGGCGAGTTTCAGTCGACGTTGACGAGGATTGCCAAAACCCTAAACGAACAATTACAGCGCCTCCCTTCAGCAGAGGCAGCCCAAAGACTGCTGACGCTCCGCGACAAGCTCATACGTACTACAGAGACTTGGAGTTCGTTCACAAGAGCGCAGTTGGAAGTTACAGAATCCGAGAAATTGGCTTCCATTTCGCAGACGCTACATTCAAGTTTCGAGCGCACTAGAAAAGAAGCTATAGGAGAACTTTTCAACATCATAAACAAAGACATTAACGACATCTACTTTGAACTTCATCGACACCATGAAATCGGAACCCCGGATAAGACCTCTCACCGTAATGTCAGGCTTGAGGTGCGCGATGCTGTACAACAAAGCATAAATCTGAGAGCCGATTTCTATTCCGAGACAGGAGACCCGCGAGGCTATTACAGTGACGCACACCTAGACACTTTAGGGATAAGCATTTTCTTGGCGCTTCGCCGTTGGTACCGTCAGCAATATCCCTCATTCAACCTCCTTGTCTTGGACGACGTGTTGAGTAGCATCGATTCTAGCCATGCGGTTCGTCTGGCAGAGGTTTTATTGACTCAATTTAGCGATTATCAAATTCTGCTGACGACCCACGACCGCTTGTGGTTTGAACACCTACGAGACATTCAAAGCCGTTGCGGTGTCGGCCAAAACTTTGTCAACAAATCGATTTACGGTTGGGATATTGAAGAAGGCCCGGACTTGAGGGAGCCGTTTGACGAACATCGCTACCTAGTCGAATTGGTCAAGACTGGACAACCCTTCGAGATGGCTTCAACCGCTGGTCGGTTGCTCGAGCACATACTTCAAGAAATGCGGTACTCGTTGCGACTCAGCGTGCCTGCAAAGCCTGGAGAACGATACGAAATTGGAGACCTGTGGCCTCCGTTTTATAGAGAAATCAAAAAGAACTATCGGTCGCTCTATGCGAAAGTACAAAACGCATTGGACGCGTTAGATGTGCGTTGGCCTTTGCGCAACTGGATTGGAGCGCATTTTAACGACTGGGCACAGAACGCACCCAAGTCTGTAGTTCAAGAATTCGCTCAATCTGTTCTTCAACTTTTTGACGCAGTCTATTGTTCCGATTGCCGGAGGTTTGTCACTCCTTCAACAACCCCGTTGGGTCAACTGGCTTGCCGCAAAGGACATAGAGTGTATCCGGCTCCCGGGAAAGCGGAGGCCTTAACGTCCGACAGAGAAGGTCTGATTGCTTCGACAGCTGGTTCGTTGCGAGATGCGAAATTGACGACCGATATTCACCTTGAATGGAAGAAAGCTGAGAGGGCTAACGAGAACTAATGGCTGCCCGGCCGACCCACATTGCCGACGCGTGCGCTGCAATTGCTCTGGTAAAGGGTGAACCGGGGCACCAAGTCATCACGAATATCCTCTCTGATGCGAGGAATGCGGTTGTCATTCATCGGGTCAACTTTTGCGAAGTTTACTATGACTTTCTTCGCTCCGACGGTCCAGACATAGCAGAACAAGCCTCCGAGAGATTACAAGCTGTGATGACAATAGTTGATGTGGAAGGCGAAAGCTTTTTGAAGCGTGTAGCCCGCTGGAAAATTGGACACGCTTGTCCGGGACACAACTTAGGAATTGCGGATGCGTTCGCCGCCGCGATGGCTGAAGAATATGCCTGTCCACTCATTACGAAAGACCACGGGGATTTCGACCCGGTCGCTGCTGCCCATATCATCCAAGTAACTTGGTTCCCGTAAAGGGACGTGTGAAGATTTGAGAAGGCCTCTTTTTATGGGAAAGGTTTAGGAAAGAAATAAGATTAGCCGAATGCATGTCAGGCTAAATCGCGCAGAATCACCGGGCCAAGTGTACGGTAAAGATTAGCGATCGATAAACGGGGTTGTGGGAGATGTCTTTTCCAATCTATCTCCACTTTGCGCGAGATCCCGTGTACCCGCCGTGTACCTTACTTCGGTGCATTCGGTGTTTTTGGCGTTTTTCTCGTTTAATAGAATCAGTAACTTACGCGTTTTCAACGTCGCTTTTAGTTCGATCCCCACCGCCCCATCGGCAACACATTCAATTTCGGCCTTCAAGCTCTTGTTCCCGCCGGTAGTGTGTCAGTTTCCGATTACGCGACCTCTCTGGACCGTCGTAGTAGGGTGGGGTATGCGGCATGCGCATTGTTGCAGAACTACATTCGGCTTTAGCTACTTTAGCTGGGACAATGGAATGATCAGGCTTCCGATCGCCGCGGTGCTGGGATCCTGCACCAGCACCCGCAGCGTGGTCACTCCGGCCTGAGGCTGTACAGACTTGCGAAACGTTATGCCAGATTTCAAAACAGCTTGATATTGTTTCTCGGTAAACCGGAGATTGATTCGGTTGGCCGATTCGCGGAGCACTTTCCCGGTCTCGTCCTGTTCGATAACGGTTACGTCTAGCGCGCCCACACGGATATCGCCGTTTTGCACGAGCTGAAGATCCTGAATGCCAACTAAGCCAAAAAGGCTTAAGGAATTGGGCGTTGACTGGCTGACTCGATCTACCTTGACGTGCAGCGGAATGACAGACGAGTCGAGCGGACTCCTGATGGCCGCCAGAATACTGTTGTGACGCTCGTCCTGCGTGGCCGGGGTGTCCTTAAGAGCAAAATAGCCTTTGGGATAGCGGACGCTCAGCCCGGATCGTTTGACCTGCACTTTCAGTTCATGGAATTTTCCATCGATCGAATCGCGATCTATGTAGAAGCCGAGCGTGTATGTGACCGCCGAGTCTTCAACGGCTCTGCGGATCGCCCCAGTGATGTCGTTCGTGTTGACAAACGCCTCGCCGCCAGTTTCATCGGCAAGCTTCTGCATCGTATCGTTGCCGATTGGCTCGAAAGACTGCGCCGGCATGCTCTCCCCATTTCGCGCCACCTGGTCAAAATCAATTCCATCTTGCTTCGATTGAAAGGGCGCGCGGGCCAGCAACCCGCGGGCGTCGATAGGGTAAGCTGCAATCCGCGCTGGGCTCAATACGCGGGCCATTGCCGCACCCGAAAAAGGGAGATTGGCGGTGAGCCAAACCAGATTCTTGCGGCCCGGAATGTTTGCGATGTGGGCGGCGATCGATACTAGTGCGGCCATTGTTTTCTGGGCGCGTTCTTGATTTGCCAGCCCGGCCAGTCGCACCGCTTCTGCGTTCATTAACGCATCAACGTCGGGGCCCATGGGAGTATGGACTGCGCCGGGCTCAACTATTTCGCGGTTGGTCTTCGATGTGGTGTCGTATTTCTTCAAAATCGCGAGGAGCTGGCCGCGGTCGCTTGTAAAGTCGCACAATACCTGCAAGGAATCCCGGAGACCGTAAATGGCGACTCGGTCCTGCGGGTTGAGCTGCTTTATGAATTCGATGAGGTGGGTCTTCGCATTGGCGAGAGCGAGATCCTCCATCCAGTACGGCGTGCTCTCGTAATTCCCCGCCGCCGAACCATAAAGCGTGTTTAGGTTGTCGAGCAGTACAACAGTAACGCTGCTCGGAGTGGTTGCGGCGTATTGCGGAAGATCGGAGAAAGTGTTTTGCGGCAGGGGCTGGGCAGGTGGCGGTGCAGGTTTTATGGACTCGACGGTGAAAATGCTGATTTCTTGGGACTTTCCTCGATCAAACACGGCGAAATCGTCCTTCGTCAAATCTGCGACGGGGCCGTTCTTGTCACGCGCGATGACACCTACCTGAACAAGACGAGTGGACACGCTAATTGTCGGAGGCTGCGTCGCGTTTTGGGCCGAGACGGCAATTGCCGCCAGCCATGCCGCAAGTAATGTAAGCGCAGTTGAGATGCGGGCCACGAACAGTATGATACCCCTCGCGAGATACGTTGTCAGCCCTAATGAAGAAATTGAGTTGCTGCTCCACTCCAGGACCACGGAATTCGGCTCAAGCTAATATACGTGGGACAATGGAATGATGAGGCTTCCGATGGCGGCGGTGGTGGGATCTTCGACCAATACCCGCAATGTTGTCACGCCTGCCTTGGGCTGCACATCCTGGCTAAAGGGCATGCCCGATTTTAAGAGAGCCGTGTACTGCTTCTCGGAAAGTCGCAGGTCGTAAGCCTTGTTCCACTGGCTGAGCACCTTGCCTGCCTCATCTTGCTGAATCACATAAACGCTAACTGTCCCCTTGCGAAAATCTCCACTCTGCACCAGCCGAAGACTGTGAATGTCAATCGAGCAGTACACCTTCAACGAATCCGGCAGCGGCTGGTTCACACGATCCACTTTCGCCTGCAACGGAATGACGGACGACTCGATTGGGCTTTGCACTGCCGTCACCACCGTCTTCCAATTCTGGTCCTTCGTGGGAGGGGCATCTTTCGATGCAAGATACCACTTCGGATAGTGAATGGTCAGGCCCTCGCGTCTTACCTGCACTTTAAGTTCATGGAACTTTCCATCGGCGGAATGCGCATCAATGTAGAAACCCAAAGAATAGAGAACGGTACCGTCGGCTACCGCCTCGCGGATCGCCCCGGTGAGGTCGTTGGTGTTGACGAAGGCCCGTCCGCCAGTCAGGTCGGCGAGCCGCTGCATGGTATCGATGCCGGTGGGTTGGCCCGAGTCCGCCGAACTGTTTGCCTGATTCATCTCCGATGGCAATCCTATCTCAGCCATCGGAGTGTCATTCTCTTGCACTAATGAGGAGCGCGCGACCAACCCGCGCCCGTCCACCGGATAGGCGGCAATCTGCGCGGGGCTGAGGATGGCGGCCATAACATCGGCGGAGAACGGAAGATTCGCGGTGAGCCATACCAGATTCTTGCGCCCCGGAATGTTAGCCACGTGATCGGCAATGGCCTTAAGGGCAGCCAGAGTAATCGCAGCACGCGACGCGTTTGCGTTTTCCGCCAGTCGCATGCGGTCGGCATCAATAGGCGGAGGGACGCCACCGCTGGGTTGGTCGGGCAAATGAGTCCCGCCCGGCTCGACGACTTCCCGGCTAGTCCGCGACCGCGCATCGTAGCTTTGTACGATTGCCAACAGTTGGCTGCGGTCGCCCGTGAAGTCGCACAGCACGTGTAGCGTGTCGCTCAAACCATACAGGGCCACGCGGTCCTGCGGACCAAGATTTTTGAGGTATTCCAGCAGATGCGCCTTGGCATTGGCGAGAGCGTGATCCTCCGCCCAGCGAGGCGTGTCCTCGTATATTGTCGGCGTGGAACCATATAACGTATTTAGGTTGTCAAGGAGGACAATAGTGACGCTCCTCGGGGTGGCTGCGCCGTATTGAGGAAGATCGGAGAACGTGTTTTGCGGCAACGGCTGCGCGGCCTGCGACGCGGAATCACTGGATTCAAAGGAAAATAGGCTGATTTTCTGCGGCTTCCCCCGGTCCAGCACGACGAAATCGTCTTTCGTCAAATCCGCAACCGGTCCGTTCTTGTCACGGACGATGACACCGACTTGAACCAGCCGAGTGGATACGCTAATCGCTGGCCCTTGCGGCACGTTTCGAGCCGAAACGTCAATCACCGCCACCCCTAACGCAAGTAACGCAAGCGCAATTGAGATGCGGGCCATGAAGAGCACGATACTCCGCGCGAGGTACGTTGTCATCCATAAGCTCAACCTGGAGATCAAGGTCAAAAGCGAACCAGGATTTTGAGATTAAGAGGCCACACTGTATTTCATTCCGCCCCCCAATTTTTTCGACGAGCGTGGTACACATCGAGGTAGACAATAGCGATGTCTAACAGGTTGCTGAAAAAATCCGGCGACGGATGATTTTTTCCGTTTTGTCCGTCGTGCAGCGGTATTGTTCCTCGTTGTCGATGTTTCTTCTCCGTTCCACGGGGTGTTTCAGGCCCTTCAGAGACACCACTCCCTGGGCCCTACACCGCCGCTTGCGCCAGCAGGTTCCTCGCGCGCACCAGGTTGTAGGCCGCTGCGGTAAACGTGAACATCCACTCCACCCGCGCTTCCCCGCGATGCCGCAACTTCTTCAACAACCCGATCGTCTTCATCCACCCGAATATCTCTTCTACTCGTTTGCGCACCCGCTGGCTGACCTCATAACCAGCGTGCCGCGCCGTGCGTCCATCTATCGCGCTGCCACCTCGCCGCTTCTCGTTCCGCGCCACGTGCGGTGTCACCTTCTTCTTTCGCAAGGCCTTCACCAAGTCCTTTTGGTCGTAGCCTTTGTCTCCACCCAGCGTCACACGCTGCTCTCCACTCACTTCTTCCGCCATCTCCAGCGCCGCCGCGCACTCCGCCGTTCCCGTTGCTTTCGTCAACCGCGTCTTCACGATCAACCCGTTGCGGTTTTCCATCAGCACGTGCCCCGCATAACTCAGCTTCGCTTCTTTGCCCTTGCCCTTCTTCGCCAGCCGCGCATCCGCATCCGTCGTGGATTCATGCGTTTCGTTCGAGCGCTTCTCTCCGTGAAAATCCACCGTCGGATTACTCCCACCTTCCGCCGGCGGTTCGCTCTTCCCATCCTTGCGCTTAAAACTCTTCGCTCCCGCCCACGCCTCTAGCAACGTCCCGTCCACCGTGAAGTGCTCGTCACTCAGCAGCCCGTGCGCCCGAATCTTTTCCACCACCCCATCGAAAAACGCCCCCGCTATATCGCCTTCCAATAAACGGTCACGGTTCTTCGTGAACACCGTCGGTACCCACACGGCATCGTCCATGTTCAGCCCCACGAACCAACGGAACAGCAGGTTGTAGTCCAGTTGCTCCATTAGCAGCCGCTCGCTGCGCACCGTGTACAGCACCTGCAGCAGTAAAGCTCGCAGCAGCTTCTCCGGCGCGATCGACGGCCGCCCGTTCGCCGCGTATAGTCGCGCAAATCCCGGCGACATCTCTTTCAACACCGCATCCACGATCTCGCGAATCCCTCGCAGCGGATGATCCCGCGGCACCCGCTGCTCCGGCGAAATGTAGCTGTACATCGCTCCCTGCTGTTGATCTTCTCCGCGCATCCTCTCCCTCCACTCCCTCTAGGACGCGCGAAACTTCCTCGCCGTATCATCCCCCCTGAGACTTTTTCAGTAACTTGCTAAAGTGTATACCCGTCCGTCGCCGACGGTACGATTATTTGGCCTCGATTCCGATGACGTGTTACCGGAAAAATGAACCGAAAGGATTACGCAAAATCAGGGATCACTTTGCGGTTCCGTATCTGAACAGTTTTTGGCATTCTTTTCGGAGAAAACCGGCGGTGACGGGAATGGGGTGATTGCCCTTTTCGAAGACGAGCCGGCAGGGGATTAGACAAGCTCGCCACTTGTAGTCTTCCGTACCGCGTTTGCGGCCGTAAGCGGCAATGTCTTCTTGGGAAACGCCATAGACGACCGCGCCAATTCTAGACCACACGCAGGCACCGGCGCACATGGCGCAGGGTTCGTGCGTGGAGTAGAGGACGAAGTCGGCCAGGTAGCGACCATAGCCGCTTGATACGTACTTGAGGGTTTCCAACTCTACGTGCTTGATGCTTGATCCAGAAGTTTTTACTCGGTTTCCTGCGCTGGCAATGACAACCTCGCGCTTTCCCGTGAGGCGTGTAATGACCGCGCCAATGGGATAGTCGCCTCGGTCACCGGCGCGTTTGGCCTCCGCGACAGCCAATTCCATGAACTTCTTTCTAGGTTTGTAGGAAGCAGGAATCATGTGTGGATAGATTATATCCGTTTGTCGCGAGCGTCTCTTAGGATAGCCGCACATGTCCGATACCGCGTTTGTCGATACTAACGCAACGGGAGAGCTGATAACTTCCGGGTTGCGCGTTATCGGGGCGGAGTGAAGCACTTGGAGTATTATGGCCGGGAATAACCAGGGTTGCTTTTGCACGAGATTGTGGTCTGGCGCAAATGCGATCCGCTAAGTGAACTGTCAAGAAATGAGTGAGTCAATTTTCAAGGGGAACATGAATTGTGACCGTCTACAAATCGTGGTGCTGAGAACAGCCATACTCTCGTGCATCCTGTTTGCCGTTGCCCCGGTGGAACTGCCTGCGCAGACCGCCGCGATTCATGTACGTGTACTTGACGGACGTACAGGAAAAAACTTGTCCGGAATGAACCTAGCGTTTGTGGACTACCATGCTGATCGGGACGGGAGCACTCAGGCTGATCTAAGCGGGAGAGTGACTATTGAGACCTCGGCAGTTGGCGATTCATATGTTGCGAATCCAGACATTCATGGAGTCTTGGTATTTAACGGGTTGGGTAGCGGGTTCTGGATACCGTGTACTCGGCAAAAGCTCTACGATAGCCATACGCGGACATACGGAAGCGAACATCTCTATCCGGTTTCCACAATCCTCGCTTCAGGCTTAGTAGCTAGTAATAGTTGCAGCAGAAGAACCGCTACAGCAAAGCCTGGCGAACTCATTATTTTTGTTCGCCCTGCAACCTGGTGGGAAAAGTTTATCTGGGGTATGGAATCGTAAACTATGCTGCACATTCATAGCGCCCGTTGAAGACAGGTTCAGAGTGCTCAACTCCCGCATGGTCGGCTACACGGAAGTCATCCCGAAACGACGTTCGAGGGGATTGCAACGCAAGCGGCATTTGCCGATACCGAGTATCAATCAAATTTCAGTGCCATTCGGTGACCGCAGTGGCCCGCCAATTCGATTCTGTCCGTGGAAGCGGTTGCGCACGGACACAAGGCCTCTGACTTCCATCAAACTGCCATCAACGGGCCCAAATTGAAGCAAAAAAAGGGAAACACAGTCAGCACTCGCGAGAAGTCAGCGAATTGATTCCGTTAGGGATAGTTAGGATTCGTTTTGCTGCGTTGGGCGGAATTTGGATTACGAATCGGCTGCTCTACCACTGAGCTACCTCGGCCCGTTCTTTGACAATAGCATCCGCGCAAAATTGGTGTCAATTGAACGCCGCAAACCGCGTTCACTTGCCGCTAAATACTATTTCGAGAAGGGATACATGGCCCAGCCGATTCCCACGCCGATCAACAGGAACAAGAACAGAGACCAGAGGATGTACTTTACGCGCTCGCTCATCCTGCGCCGGCTCAAGAATCCGAACGCAATGGAAATGAGCAGCGCAAAAAGCGTCATGGATTGAAAATGCGTTAGATGAAATTCTATCGCGGCGATCACGCCTTTCGCCCTCGCGCCGCTTCGTATGCATGCAGCGCGGCCAGCAGGTTCAACACGCCAGCGGCGGCTAGAAACCGCGTTCCGTCATCGCCTTCGGCGTGCGCCGTGTCAGAACCATCCGTTTCCAGCGACCTTGCTGCAAGATAAAAAGACCCCGTGCCGAGATCGGCGGCGTAACCAAGCATTCCGAACGCGTCGCTTCCCTCCGAACTGAAAACATTGCCGCGCATCCCAACAGCCAGAAATACGAGCGCTCCTATCGTCAAAAAACATGCGATCGCTCGGCCCCACATTTTTTGTAAGGCATGGCCCAATCCTGGAATGAACCACCCCGCGACACCGATGGCCAGCGCAACCGCTTCGTTCCCCTGGGGGTGCTCGTGCGTTGTCGCTGATGTGGTCGCCGCTGGTGTCGCGGACGCGGCGGTGTCTGTTGTAGTTTCGTCAGGCATTTTTTGTCCAGTGGGCTCGCCGTGCGAGGCCAATTTCAGCTATGTCAGCAACGCCAAAATCTCTGTCTGCACTGCTCCGGTTACACGCGCTTCCTTCTCGCCGATGTACACGTTCACTTCGCTGCGGATTCCGAACTCCGGCAAGTAGATTCCCGGCTCGATAGAATTGCACGTCTTCGGAATCAAGTGCCGGACGTCGTGCGTTTCCAGTCCGTCCATGTTCACGCCGTTGCCGTGCACCGTTTGCCCGATGTTGTGCCCGGTGCGATGGAAAAAGTATTTCCCGTAACCCGCCTTTTCGATCACTTTGCGCGCCGCTTGATCCACTTGCCATCCCTCGAGCGGCTTCCCCGCCGCAATACTAGTCTGAATCAATGCAATGGCTTTGTCCCGCGCTTCGCGCACAATTCCAAAAATCTTCGTCATTTTCTCGGGGACCTTCGCGCCGAGATACCCGACCCACGTGATGTCGTAATAGACGCTGCTCACGGCCTTCGTTTTCCCCCAGACATCCAGCAGCAACAAGTCCCCTTCGCGAATGGGCGAAGCCGTTTCCGGCGTGGGGCCGTAGTGCGGATCGCTCGCGTGCGGCCCGACGGCAATGTCCGGTCCATTGTCCGCGATGATCCCAGCGGCTTCAAATTCCTTCAGGAACCACTGCTTCAAATCGTATTCCGTAAACGTTTTTTTCTCGCGAACATTCTTCGCCGCAAGCTCGAACGCGTCTCGCACCACACGGTCAATCACCTTGCCCGCCGCCAGGTGCGATGCAAGCTGCGCCTCGCTCCAACACGCCTCATATTTTTGCACCAAATCGGCGGAGCTAACGACTTTCACGCCCGCGCTGCGCACCAACTCAATCGTCCCTGCGTCCACCATCGCCACATAAGGAATGGCGTTCTTTGGCGAATACTGCATCGCAACATTTTTCGCTCGTCCCAATAGCTTGCCGAGATTCTTTCGCAATTCTTCCTGACCGGCATAATACATCGTCTCGCCCGGCAATGCCGCCAGCGATTCCGTCTCGATCTTGTGCACCAATTTGCGCGGCGCGCCCTTTGCCGGAATGAAGTAGTACCAGCGCCGCGTGCGCATTCCCGGGGGCAGCTTCAGGATCCCCTGTGCAATCGGATCGCGCCCGCGAAAATCGTAAAATAGCCAGCCATCCAGTTTCGCGGCCCGCAAATCGCTCTGTATTCCGTTGATGTCCACGCTCATATTCGGGAGACGCCCTTCCTACTCGCCAAGTTTCAAGAATGCAATTCCTCAGGCTTCCTGCGCCAGGAGGCCCAACACTTGCTGCTTTGTCACGCCAAGAATTTCGACGCGTTTCGTACGGCTGCGCTCGCCGGCAAGAATTCTAACAGCCGACTTGGGCCTTTTCAAAAGCTGCGCCAGAAATTCCACCAGCGCCTCGTTCGCCCGGTTTTCCACCGCGGGAGCTTGCAGCCGGATCTTCAGCGCCCCTCCGTGCACGCCCGCGACTTCATCTTTACTTGCTCGGGGTTGCACGCGCACCGGAAAGGAAACCGTCCCCGCGGCAACATTCTCCGATATTTCCGGGAGCATCGCTCGCTCACCACGCTCTCTGATATTGCGCGGGCGCTTCGATCTTCACATCCAGCGCCTTCGCCGCTCGCCGCGGCCAATAAGGATCCCGCAACATCTCGCGAGCCAGAAAAACCAGGTCCGCCTGTTCGGTGGCCAGAATGGTCTCCGCTTGCATGGGCTCGGTGATCATTCCCACGGCCCCGGTGGCTATCCCCGCCTCTTTGCGAATCGCTTCGGCAAAACCGGTTTGGTATCCCGGGCCAAAAGGTATCTTCACTCCGGGCAGACTGCCTCCGCTCGAAACGTCGATCAAATCAACACCCAGCGGCTTCAACTGTTGCGCCAGCGCAATGGTTTGGCTCAAATCCCAGCCGCCTTCTTTCCAATCCGTCGCGGAAACACGAACGAACAGCGGCAGCCGCTGCGGCCAGACTTCTCGAACCGCGCTGACGACTTGTTTCACACCGCGAATTCGGTTTTCAAATTTGCCGCCATACTCGTCCGTGCGCGCGTTCGAAAGCGGCGACAAAAATTGGTGCAACAAATATCCATGGGCTGCGTGAATCTCGAGAACTTCAAACCCCGCTGCCAATGCGCGCTCCGCCGATTTCCGGAACGCCGCGGCAATTTCTCCAATCTCGCCGGCGGACAATTCCCGCGGCACATTGTAGCCCGCATCAAACGCCAATGCACTTGGCCCAACCGGCTGCCAGCCGCCATCTTGCAGTGCAACCGGTTTGCCGCCACTCCAGGGTGGCGCCGTGCTCGCCTTCCTCCCTGCATGCGCTAACTGCATCCCCGGCGCCGCTCCATGTGTCCTGATAAACTCGGCGATCGGCCGCCACGAAGCGACATGCGCATCTTCGTAAATCCCCGTGTCGACTGCCGAAATTCTTCCGCGCGCTTCCACGGCCGTCGCCTCCGTGAAAACCAAACTCGCGCCTCCAATGGCCCTGCTCCCCAAATGAACGAGATGCCACGCTTGCGGATGACCGTCCTTCGCCGAGTATTCGCACATCGGCGAAACGACAATCCTGTTCTTCAGCTCGATCTCGCGAAGCCGAAATGGACTAAATAGCTTCATCCTGGTCTCCGTTGAATTTTATTGGCTAACTTTCAGCGTGGGACGTGCCCCAAACAACGCTGTCCCCACTCGTATTTCCGTCGCGCCTTCCTCGATGGCCACTTCAAAGTCATGCGACATGCCCATCGACAACACAGGCAGCCCGCGTCCAATTCGTTTCTCCAATCCATCACGCAATTCCCGTAGCTGTGCGAAGTACGGCCTCGCTTCCTCCGCATTTTCTGCAAACGGCGGAACACACATCAGCCCAGCCAAGTCCAGCGCGGGAAGCGCGGCGATCTGTTCCGCCAGGACGGGCAGCTCTTCGATTTCGGCGCCGCTCTTCGCCTCCTCTTTCGCGATGTGAACCTCGATCAGAACGCGCAGCCTCGCTGCTTCTTTCGTTTCGTCACGCACCTTGTTCAGCTTCTGCGCCAGAACGAAATTGTCCACGGAATCGATACTGTCGAAGAGTTTCGCCGCCTTCGCAGCTTTGTTGCTTTGCAAATGTCCGATTAGATGCCACGCCGCCCGCAAACCTTGGATCCCGCTCTGCTTCCCTTCCCATTCCTGTACGCGGTTCTCTCCAAAATGCCGCAAGCCCGCCGCGTAAGCCTCTCGAATGGCGTCTGCCGGGCGCGTCTTGGAAACGCCAATCAGCGTAATCTCTTCGTTCTGGCGCCCGGCTCGCTGCGCCGAGGCGCAAATCCGTTCCTGCACGCGCAACAGGTTTTCCCGAATCGAGGTCGTCGTCATGTCCAAATTTTAATCGTAGCATGCGCGGCGTTGCAGCGTGGAAGCTCTGCGGTTAGACTGGCCTTCACACATGTCTCCACGTGGAAAACTCATTGCTATCGAAGGCATCGACGGCAGCGGCAAGCGCACCCAGGTTGATCTTCTCGAAAAAGCTCTCGTCTCCAGCGGGCACGTCGTTTATTCCACGGGTTTCCCCCAATACGATTCCTGGTTCGGCAAAATGGTCGGGCAATTTCTGAACGGCGATTTCGGCGCGCTCGAATCTGTCGATCCGCACTTCAGCGCGCTGCTCTACGCCGGCGATCGCTTCGAAGCCAAATCTCGTCTGGATACGTCCCTGAACCAGGGCATAATCGTTCTCGCCGACCGCTACATCGCTTCGAACCTGGCCCATCAAACGGCGCGCGTGCCCCCGGCGGATCGCCCGGCCTTCATCACTTGGATCGAGCATCTCGAGTACAACATCTACAATCTCCCGCGCGAAACGATGGTGCTCTATCTTCAAGTCCCTCCCCGCCAGGCGCAGGCCCTCGTCGCCCGCAAATCCGTCCGTACGTACACGGTTGTCAAGCAGGATATTCAGGAAGCCAGCCTCCGCCATCTCGAGGAAGCCGCCGCCATGTACGATCAGCTCGCCCGCCGCCCCAACTGGGCCACGATCCAATGTTTCGATGAGACCCGCGGAGCCATGCGCCCTCAAACGGAAATCGCCACGGAAATCCTAGCCGCGGTTTTGCAAGTTCTGCTGCAATCCCGCTCGAAGGAAGGCCGCTAACCCATGGGCTTCTCCGAATTTCTCGGCAATGAAAAAATCGTCGCCGCTCTCCGCGGCGCATTGCGCAGCGAACGCGTCCCCCACGCGCTGCTCTTCAGCGGCCCGCGCGGCCTCGGCAAATTCACTCTCGCGCGCATGTTCGCGCAAGCCGCAAATTGCGAACGCCTCAAAGACGACTTCTGCGGCGAATGCGAAACCTGCAAGCGCATCGCTCTCCTCGCGGATCCCGACAAGCTTATCGAACAAGGCCTCGCCGAACGCGGCGAAAGCGCCGACGCCGCCACCGTCGAGCGTGTCCCTCTCATCCTCCAAACTCATCCGGATGTCTGGGCACTCGTCCCCGATCCCGTCCGCTTGAAAAGTCCTGTCGCGCGCCCCATGCTGCGCATTGGCCAGCTCCGCGCCGTTCAGCGCGCTGCCTATTTTCAACCCATGGGCCGTCGCCGCGTTTTTATTCTGGATGGCGCGGAGACCATGCGCTGGGACGTCGCCAACGTCTTCCTGAAAATCCTCGAAGAACCGCCGGGCTCGGCCACGCTCATCTTAACCGCTCCTTCGCCATACTCGCTCCTCCCCACCATCGTCTCCCGCTGCCTGCAATTTCATTTCGCGCCGCTCTCGCAGCCAGACGTCGAAAACATCCTCAAAGAAAAGTCGCAGCGGAAAACTCCCGAACTAAAGCTGGCCGCGCAGCTCGCCGAAGGCAGCCCCGGCCTGGCCATCGAGATGAACGTCGAAGAAACCGCCCAGCGCCGCCGCGACGCTCTCCATATCCTCGAGCGTGCCGCGCGCGGCCAGGGCTTCGCGCAGCTTTTCGCCGCCACCTCTGCCCTCGCCAAGGACCGCGACTCCTCCTTTGAAGACCAAATCAACGTCTTCTACGGCCTGCTCACTGATCTCCTCGAGCTCACCTCTGGCTTGCAGCATCCCGTCCTGCGAAACGTTCCGTTGGCTAAGGAACTCGAAACACTCGCCAAATCCATCGATTCGCGCTGGGTCATGCGCGCCATCGCGGGTTTCGATGAACTTCACGCGGGCGCTCGCCGCAATTTGAATCGCCAACTCGGCCTCGACGCACTTGCCGCTTCGCTTGCGCCTAATTCTTAGCGTCACGCTCCATCCATGATCTAAGCTCCTTTGTTTCCCTGTACTTCACCCACAAAATTTTTCAAACTCCACTGTAACCCGCCGCCCCAAGCATGCATCTCACCCTTTGAACTCACCCCACCGTTAACTATGAGGAGTTGATATGGTGAACCGCAGGATGTTTCGCCCCGGATTTGTCGATGTGAAGGAACAGCCACCGCAGCGCATGATCCCCCACAATGGGCCCGTGCCCAGCAAGAAGCCCGCGCCTCCAGAGACCACGCACGCTGAGAACTTCTATTGGGTCAAGCAGATGCAAAGCCACACGCCGATGGTTGTGGTGCTGGACAATGGCGAGTCCCTTCGCGGCACGGTCGAGTGGTATGATCGCGATTGCATTAAGCTCACGCGCCAGGGTAATCCCAATCTGCTCATTTTCAAGCGCGTCATCAAGTATGTTCACAAGGATGGCGAAGAAGCTGCCGCCGGCGGCGACGAATAGCTTCCTACGCTTTTCGCAGCTCTAACTATTCCACCGCCGCCTTTAACTTTTGACTTTCAACTGTTCGACTGCTCTGTGGGCCTGCCAGCCCTCACCGCGGCGCAATCGCATGTCCGCGCGCCGCTCCAAACGTAAGCAGCGCCTTTGCCGCCAGTGAGCCATTCTCCAGATAGATTTCGCATTCCGTCACTACAAAATTTCGCCCGGTGCGCAACACGCGTCCTACTGCTTTTATTCGTCCTCCCGGCACCGGCTCCAGAAAATTAATTTTCATCTCGACCGTGGCAATGTTCGTCCTCTTCGGCACCGTCGTGTACGCCGCAATCGCCGCCACCGTATCCGCCAGCGTGGCAAGCACTCCTCCGTGCACCACACCATGAAGCTGTTTATGCTTCGGCTTCACCCTCATGCTGAAAACGACGTGCCCCTTCTCCAAACTCTCCAGCGCAAGCCCCAAAAGCGAAGTCGCGCCGCCCTCGGTAGCCCTCTTCCGCAGCGCCGCTTCATATTTCTTCAAATCATTAAACAATTCAGACTTCATCGAATCCCCTCTTCTCCGTCCCGAAAGTCGCTGCCGCTCACCCGCCTCCCAAAAAGATCTCTCTCCTTCTGTAAGCTGTGAGCTGTAAGCTGTAAGCTGTAAGCTGTAAGCTGTAAGCTGTGAGCTGTGAGCTGTAACCTATCAGCCGAGATTTTCCGCTTCGTCGCGTGCCTGGAACTCAATACGCCGAAAGCCCGCCATCCAGCGGTATCGCCGCCCCCGTCAACCAACTCGATTCCTCCGACGCCAAAAACACCGCCATTTCCGCTACATCTTCGGGACGCCCCATCCTCCCCAGTGGAATCTGTGCAATCCTCGCCTTGCGCAATGCTTTTCCTGTTTCCGAAGCAGCGAAAAGCCCCTGTACCAGCTCCGTCTCGACAATCGAAGGGCAAATGCAGTTCGAACGCACATTTTCGTGCGCGTGATCCAGTGCCATCGCTTTCGTCAGCAGCGTCACTCCGCCCTTCGAAGCGCAATACGCTGCACGGTCCTTCATCGCCACCAACCCCAATACGGACCCGATATTCACAATTGCGCCCCCGCCCGCCTTGCGGAATTCCGGCATCGCCGCCCGACACATCAAAAATAGCCCTTTCAAATTAATCGTCATCAGCTTGTCCCACTGCTCTTCGCTGGTTCCTTCAATCGTAGCGACATGCAAGACCCCGGCGTTGTTCACCAGCACATTAAATTTCCCAAATTTCTTCGCCGTCGCCGTCACGGCTTTCTCCGCGTCGCGCGCCTTCGCGACATCGCACACAATCGCTAACCCCTCGCTCCCCTGCTTCTCCAGCTCGCGCAAGGTCTCGTCCACCTTCTCCTTCCGCCTTCCTGCTACAGCCACCTTCGCCCCTTCTCGCCCAAATGCCAGCGCAATCGCTCGCCCAATCCCCGTTCCCCCGCCCGTAATCAGCGCCACCTTGCCCGCCAGTCGTGTCACGGTTTTGCCCCCTCCCGCGTCTAATGGAGTGCCTTTGCGGCCTTGCCCGGCAGGTCCAGGCGAGGCCAGGCCAAGCGTCGCAACGAATCTCGCGGTTTGCCGGTAGAATGCTGCCCTATCTGCCCGCGATTCACAACCGAGCTGTAGGGGCGGGGCTGGCCCCGCCCGCTCTTGCAAGAAGGTAGACTCAGTTTTGAAGCAAGACCGAGAGCGCCCAATGAAAATCGGCATCACCTGCTATCCCACTTATGGCGGCTCCGGCGTCGTCGCCACCGAGCTCGGCCAGGAACTCGCCGCCCGCGGCCACGACATCCATTTCATCAGCTACGCTCCGCCCATCCGCATGAACGCCAATGATCCGCACATCCATTTTCACGAAGTCGAAGTCGCCAGCTACCCGCTTTTCGATCACCCGCCATACACGCTCGCTCTCGCCACCAAAATGCTCGAAGTCTTTGAAGCCGAATCCCTCGATCTGCTCCACGTCCACTACGCCATTCCTCACTCCGTCAGCGCCATGCTCGCCCGTTCCATGGCCGCTCCGCGTCGACTCCCTTTCATCACAACCCTCCACGGCACCGACATCACCCTCGTCGGCACCAACCGCAGCTATCTCCCCATCACGCGCTTCTCCATCGAGCAAAGCGACGGCGTCACTGCCATCTCTCAGTACCTCCTCAACCAAACTCTCAAAGATTTCGATATCAAGCGCTCCATCGAAGTCATTCCCAATTTCGTCAACTGTGACCTCTACACCCGCAAGCCACATCCCGAACTGCTCGCGCAGTGGGCCCCCAATGGCGAGCCCATCCTCATGCACCTCTCGAACTTCCGCCCCGTAAAGCGCCTCACTGACGTCGTCGAAATCTTCGCCCTCGTCCGCGCCAAAATGCCCGCCAAGCTCGTCCTAATTGGCGATGGCCCGGACCGCGGCGCCGCGGAATATCTCGCTCGCAAAAAACGCCTGCAAAAGGATGTAATTTTTCTGGGGAAGCAAAACGGTGTCTACGAAAAACTCGCTGTCGCCGATCTTTTCCTGATGCCTTCTCAGCTCGAATCCTTTGGCCTCGCCGCTCTTGAAGCCATGGCCTGCGAAGTACCCGTCATCGCCACGAACGTCGGCGGTGTCCCCGAAGTCGTCGAGCACGGCGTCGACGGCTATCTCGTCGAACCCGGCGACGTAAAATCCGCCGCCGCCCACGCCATCGAAATCCTCTCCCGCGCCGACCGCGGCCGCGAAATGGGACAGCGCGCCCGCATCAACGCCAAAAAGAAATTCTGCGCCAACGACGTCATCCCTCTCTACGAATCCTACTATCGCCGCATCCTGGCACAATCCTCCGCCGCCCGCGCCTAGCGCCTAACTCACACACACGCAATCATCAAAATAGTGTCATTCCGAGCGGAGCGAGGAATCTGCTTTTTCTTCTCTGCGCTGACTCCGCGTCCTCCGCGTTTCTGCGTTATCTTTTCTCCTTTCTGTCTTTTCTCTTCCCTTTTACCTCTTCTCCGTGCCCTCTGTGCCCTCTGTGTTAAGATTCCCCCTAAAATTCATCGCCCACTGACCATTCATGCACCGCCGCGACTTCATCCAACTCTCCCTCACCGCCCTCGCAGCCTCCCTTCTGCCTTCCTCGCTGCGCGCCTCCGACATTCCCCACCTCCGCGACCTCGCCGCTCGCCGCAAACTCCTCTTCGGCTCCGCGGTCTCCGACCCGCAACTCCATCGCCCTGACATCACTGCCCTGCTCCTCCAGCAATGCTCTATCCTAGTCCCCGAAAATCAAATGAAGTGGCGCGCCACGCATCCCGAACAAGATCGCTTCGACTTCACCCAAGCCGATGCCTACATGGCATTCGCCGAATCACACCAACTCCTCGCTCGCGGCCACAATCTCTGCTGGCACCAATACAATCCCGAGTGGCTCGATGCCGCCGCTACTCCGCAAAATGCCGCAGACCTTCTCCGCACGCACATTCTGACCGTTGCCGGCCGCTACAAGGGCCGCATTCATTCCTGGGACGTCGTCAATGAAGCCATCCGCCCCGAGCATCACAATCCCCACGACCTGACCAACTCCGTCTGGCTAAAAAACATTGGCGAAGACTACATCGAACTCGCTTTCCGCACCGCGCACGAAGCGGATCCCTCCGCGCTCCTGACCTACAACGACTTCGACATCGAAACCGACGCGCCCGAACAAGAACAAAAGCGCGAAGCCATCCTCGCCCTTCTGCACCGTCTGAGAAAAAAGGGCGTTCCCATCCACGCGATGGGCGTTCAGTCCCACCTGCGAACCGTCGCCGGCTTCCCCACCTGGCAAGGCCTGAACAAATTCTTGAAGGAAATCGCGAAGCTGAAGTTACAAGTCTTCGTCACCGAGCTGGACGTAGACGATTCCGCGATGCCCGCCGACCTCACCGAACGCGACCGCCAAGTCGCCGAACTCTATCGCAGCTACCTCGACAACATTCTCCGTCATAAATCTCTGAAAGCTGTCCTAACCTGGTGCCTCTCCGACCGTGACTCCTGGCTCCAACATTTCCGCCCCCGCAAAGACGGCCTTCCACAGCGCCCTCTCCCCTTCGACGCCGACCTCAATCCCAAACCCGCTTTCTTCGCCCTCCGCGACTCCCTGGCCTCCAAACACTAAGTCTCCGAGCAAACGAGTCGCGCCGCCCCTCCCGAACCGCCCCAGCTCCCACCGCCCTTTACTAAAAGTGGCCCGTCCTCGCGCCCTCGACCGAACTATGCACTGTATCGTGTTACGATATATGTGATTTAGATGTAGCTTAAATTCCTCCCACGGAGCGTGATATTGCATGAATGATGGCCAGATTTCCCGAGCCTCGACCACGGGCGGCTTACCCGTCGACACTTCTTTAGCACCTGCCCTGCAGTCGGCACGTGCGCCCGTGCAAATTCCCTTGGTCAGTCTTCGCACCGTCTACATCAGCGGCGTCTCTATTCTCGTGGCCTGCGCCGCAGCTCTCGTGGCTCGCCTCCTGGTCGCGCTAATCGGCCTCATCACCAATATCTCTTTTTTCGGCCGCTTCTCCTTCGCCTTTAGTTCTCCTGCGGGAAATCACCTCGGTCTCTGGGTCATTTTTGTCCCCGTTATCGGAGGTCTGATCGTCGGCGTTATGGCTCGCTATGGCTCGGAAGCCATCCGCGGCCACGGCATTCCGGAAGCGATGGAGCAGGTTCTCTTCGGTGGCAGCCGCATTCCGCCGCGCGTCACCTTCTTAAAGCCTCTCTCCGCCGCCATCGCCATCGGCACCGGCGGTCCGTTCGGCGCCGAGGGCCCCATCATCGCTACCGGTGGCGCCTTGGGCTCGCTCGTCGGCCAGATCCTTAATATCACCGCCGACGAGCGCAAAACGCTTCTCGCCGCCGGCGCTGCCGCCGGCATGACTGCCACGTTCGGCTGCCCCGTCTCCGGGGTCTTGCTGGCCATTGAACTTCTCCTCTTCGAATACCGTCCGCGCTCCATTATTCCTGTGGCCCTCGCCTGCGCCGCCGCACAAGCCGTTCGTATTGCTTTCGTTGGCGCCGGGCCCATGTTTGCCATGCACGGCCTTGCTGAGCCTCGAGGCTACGCTTTGGCCATCTATGTTCTGATAGGCGCGATCGTCGGACTGGCTGCGGTGATCGCCACTCGCGCCGTCTACGGCGTTGAAGACGCCTTTGAACGCCTCCCCATCCACTGGATGTGGTGGCCCGCCATCGGCGCCGTGGCTGTCGGCGTCATCGGCTATTTCGCTCCGCACACCATGGGCGTCGGTTACGACAACATTGAAAACATCGTGGGCGGCGGCATCATGGGCAAAGCGCTGGTTTTTCTTTTTATCTTGAAGTTTGTCTCCTGGGCCATTTCTCTCGGCAGCGGCACATCCGGAGGAACCCTCGCTCCCTTGTTCACCATCGGCGGCGGATTGGGCCTGGTCCTCGGCGCGGCTGCGCTCTCCCTTTTCCCTGGCCTCGGCTTGGATGTGCGTGTCGCCGCTCTAGTGGGAATGGCCGCCATGTTTGCCGGAGCCTCCCGCGCTCTGCTGGCCTCCGTCGTCTTTGCCTTCGAGGTCACTCACCAGCCTCTCAGCCTCTTGCCCTTGCTCGGCGGCTGCACGGCTGCCTTCCTCATCTCCTCGCTCTTGATGCGCAACACCATCATGACCGAAAAAATCGCCCGCCGCGGCGTTCGCGTCCTCGCTGAGTACTCCACCGACTTCCTCGACCAGGTCCTCGTCAAGGACGCCGCGACACGGGATGTTGTAGCTCTTGCTGCCGACGACACCCTGGGTGACGTCCGCGCGTGGTTTGCGTCGCAAGTTCCCGGCACCGAGCATCAGGGCTTCCCGGTCCTCGATCGCGACGGGCTTCTCGCCGGCGTCGTCACCCGGCGCGAGATCTTCGATGCCTCGGAGCCGGAATCCACGCCGCTCCTCCAGACTCTCAAAAATCCTCCCGCCATCGTCTTCGAAGACAACTCTCTTCGCGAAGCCGCTGACCACATGCTGAATGAAAATGTGGGCCGCCTTGCCGTCGTCGCGCGAAACTCTCCTCGCAAGGTCGTCGGCTGGATCACCCGCAGCAATCTTCTGACCGCGCACCGCCAGCGTCTCGCGGACTCTTCCATCTCCAATCGCGAGATCGACATTCGGCCAATTCGCCTGAATCGCTCCTCCGAAACCTAGTGATAGGCTTCTTCAACTTTTCTGCGCGGCCGCCGGGCATAACCTTTTCGCTTTTCGCTTTTCGCCTTTGGCCGTTATCTCAATTTCAGTCGCATGCCACCTAACCCGATCTCCTCTCCCCTTTTCGCTTGCCGCATGGCCGCACATTGTGGAACACGAATGAAATAAATACTCGTGCCTTTTCCGTATTTCGGCTCCTTCAACAAATCCAACACACCCAGGAACCCCGACTCCCGCGCCAATTCGGGCGTTATGTCCGGAAGCCCAATAGGTTCAATCGAATCCGCTTCGATCGCTCCCTCTCTTCCACCCTCTCGCGCCATTCGTTCTGTGCTGTTTCGTACAGCTTTGTGAACCCACTCCGCTCATACTTTCTCCAAGCTAGAACTCTACCCCTGGAGCTCGCGATCAACGGAGGATTACACGTGCACCTAGCAACCAAGTATTTGGGTTTAGTTTTCCTGACGGCTGGCCTTACGGTCTCAGCCGCACCAAGAGCATCCGCGGCACAGCAAGTGGTCGTCACCGCTGGCGTCGACCATCATCGCTACTACGATCGCAATCATCATGACTACCATCAGTGGGATGATCGTGAAGACCATTCTTATCGCGTCTATCTCGGCGAAAGGCATAGAGACTATCGTGAGTTCCACCTAACGACCCGTCGTCAGCAAGACGACTACTGGAAGTGGCGCCATCGTCATCCAGATCACGACTAAAATCGCTGTCCAGTAACGAACCGATTGATGGCTTCCCCGGCGTATAACAGCGCAGGGGAAGCCTTCGGCGTTTCTCCGGTTATGGGCAGTGAATGCGCGCCCTCCGCAACTATTTTTGCGGCTTGGCCTGCGCAATGGAAAGGAAACACCATGTCATTCGGACTTTACGCGATAGGATTCGCGATTCTAATCATCGGCCTTATCTATGGCGCGCACCTCATGCATGTTCCCGGACATTGGATCGTTGTCGGTGCGATCGTGCTAGCGGGCGCCGGGATTCTCTCGGGCGTCAAAGCTACTCGGCAAAGAGACACGGCCGCATAACTATCGCCGCTGCTTGACTCGCGAATACAGAGAGCCGCCCCACCCATGTTCGAAACCACCCTGTCACGCTAAGACGCAAATACCAAAGAAAAAGCCGGCTCGTTTCGAGCCGGCTTCTTCTTTCTACTTGTGATGCGCTTACCCTTCGGTTAGCGAGGCGTTGCCGATGCGCTAACTGGCTGTATGCTCAGCGAAACGATCTTCGTGCCGATCACTTCGCCGGAAACGACGAGCTCGACCCGTCTATTTTGTTGGCGTCCGTCCGCTGTATCGTTGGAAGCGATGGGCCGCGTCTTGCCAAAGCCCTGGGCTGTTGTAGACGCTTCCGGTATCCCTTCCTGCGTGAGATACGTCCGGACACTTTCCGCTCGATTCTCGGAGAGCGTCTGGTTGAACTCTTCTGTCCCTACGCTGTCGGTGTTGCCTTCCACCGCCAGGCGGAGCGATGGATATGCCAGCACGATGCCCGAAATCTTGGCCAGCTTCTCGCGAGCCAACGGACGTAGCGTATATTGTCCGCTGTCAAAGAGTACGTCTGACATATTCACGACCAGCCCTCTCGCTGTGTCGCGAGTTTCCAGAATCATGTTGAACTGTTGTAGCAGCTTTGCGCGAAGCTCTTCGCGGTCGCTGACGGCTTGCTGCGCCGTGAGGTCGGAAGCGGCGGCTGCCGCTCGGTTGCGGTCAGAATCAGCTTCCGCGGTGGCTTGAGCGTCCTTGGCGTGCTGCGCCTGCAGATCGGAAGATGCGGCTGCGGCGCGGTTGCGATCGGAATCCGCCTCCGCTGTGGCCTGGTCGTCCTTGGCTTGCTGCGCCTGTTGATCGGAAGACGCAGCTGCGGCTTGCGCGGCTAGCTTCCTTCGTTCGGCTTCGTTGCGCTCGCTAACGGCGTCGGCTGTGGCGGCATTTGCATCCGCTACCTGGTTGGCTGACGCGTTGCGCTCGTTCTCCGCGCGGTCATCCGCGATGCGCTTGGTTGCGATTTCGCGTGCGTCTTCCGCCGTTTGCACGGTTTCGCGCGAAACGGAGATCAGTGCTTTCTTGTCTTCGTGCCTTCGGGTGGCGAGCTCGTCCGCTTCTCTCATCTGGTGAGTTGCATTTTCGAAGCTCGAGCTGGCGTAGCGCTCGGCTCCCGCCGACTTCGCGATGCGCACCGCATTGCGCGCTTCATAGAACTCCAGCGGCAATCTGGCGTCCAGGACCACCGGGTCGAACGTAAAGCCCGTGGGGACATAACCACCGCGATCGATCAGTTCGTACTTCGCGTCCACCACGGCCAAGGTGCCTTTGGTATCCGGGCGAACCACATTTTGCAGGATCACTGCATTGCTCGGGCGGCGCACGGCGTAGTACGGTTCCGCGGTCACGATGAGTGCGAAAGCCTGCAGGTTGGTCGTCACTTCCAGCTTGCTTCTGTGATTGTCGCCGACCAGCACTTCGCCGAGATTTACGGAACGTCCTTCCGGCGAAATGGCCCATAGCACGTAAGTGAGATATTCGTTGCCGAAGGTTGTCGGCCTGTCGAGGCTCGAAAATTCAGCTTCGATTGCCAAGGCTCCGCGCTTACTCTCGACCTTCGCTTCGCCGTTTGCGCTGGGCATCAGGTCAGTGCCTTGGAAATCCACGTGCGTTGAGCCACCACGGTGTTTATAGCTGACGGCCTCCGCGGTGCGGCTCACCACGGAAACCCGGTAAGTTGGTATGGGGTCGCCCGGTTGTGCTGGCGACTGCGTCTGTGCTTGGCTGTAACCTGCTGCACCGACCGCGATTGCTAATCCTAGTGTAAGTCTTGAGAGCTTGTGCATGAGTCTCCTTCGAAAAACTGCGAGACTCAGAGTGTGCCTTCTCTAGCTTGTAAATACTGTGCGTAATAGAACAAGTTTTCGAATAAATCGAACGAGTCCAGGCTCCATGGCTGCTTCTGCTCCGCCCACATTCGAGTGGCTGTGTCTCTCTGGACCGCGCTAAACACCATCCTTCATTAGAACGCCCACATCCCTAACAGGTTGCTGAAAAAAGCCATGTGCCCAGTCAATCCTGGCCGTGCACTGAAGATAAAGACAATGGAATCAGTACAGGTGAAATCGATTTTTGCACTGTTCTTGGCCACAACCGGCCTTTTCAGCAGGCTGTTAAACATCCTCTCTTTCCGAACCGCGCTTGTTACGGAAAAAGTACGCTGACCCGCCAACGGCAATCGCGAAAAAGAGCACCACCCCGGCCAGCATCGCGAAGGCTCCTGGGTCCACCCTTGCGCCAGGTACCGCGGCAAACTGGTGCGTCCAGATGGCTGCATAACCTAGCAAGTTATGCTGTTCGGTGCTCCCGGCCGGAGTCGTTGTCCAGGGAGCAAAAAAGCAGAGCAGGGCCAATCCAATCAAGAATGCGACAAACGTAACTCGGAAGAGAGTCTTCATAGGAACACAGTCTACACCCGCTGATAGCGCTCCACGATAGCTGTCGTCTCGTCCCAGCCTTCACGCCGCATTTAAATCGCGAAATCACTTGCAGAATGACGGGCGAGCCCGCGACCATGCGTCGTCAGAGGTGCAGAGATAGGACAACCGGGAAGCTCATGAACCGCGGGATTCTCCAACTATCTCGAACTCTAGCGAAGGATGCTGCGGATGACTCTTTACCAGTACGAACTACTTCTCCGCGCGATTCCTTCTTGCGAAGGCAGCCTGAGATGAGAATGGCATTATACTTCGCACAGGGGGCCCCAATGAAAAAGCTCAGGCTTCTAACCTTGACCCTGCTGGTTGCATCCTCGTCTCTGGCGAAGACCCGCCATTGGAAGCCGGCGGAGATAGAAGCCACGTCGGAAACCAATGTTTCCTGGAAATTGTGGGGCGAAAAAACCACCATCCACTACACCATCGAGACCGAGGACATGATTTATTTTGCCGAGTATGCCTTCAAACCGGGCCAACACAGCGATAGCCGCCCGCCGCAAATTGAAATAAATGTCCAAACCAAAATTGCCATCGAAGGAAGACACATTTACGTTCTCGACGTCACGGGCAAAGAAGTGAAGCTCCATATTGTTAAGAAGACGGCTAAGGGGTAGGACCGCAAGTTCGTGACGGGCCAGCAAGATCGTCGAAGGCTCTCGACACCCGGCGTTTAAATGCAAAGGCTGCCATTCTGGCCGGCACAGGGTACTACACTCATCTTCAATTTCCACTTGCCGCCGCATTTCCTCCTCTGATATAATATTCCTGGTTAAACGTGCGCCTCGCCACCCGGCGAGGCGTTCGTGTTTGAGGCCCATGTTGTACCGCCGGCATCCTGCCGGCGTTTTTGCTTGTGGTAGCACAGGCTTCAGCCTGTGCTCTTTTGTTCGTGGCACAGCCAAACTCTTCTCCATCGCGCCTTATGCGATGAATCCTGGCTGTGCTCTTTTTTTGTCCAAATCCCAAAACCAAATCTAAGGAGACAATCATGTCCACTGTTCGCATAAAAGATCGCGTATCCGTCTGTCTATTCACTTTCTCCGATGGCCGCCGTTGCCGTACTCCCCGCTCCGGCACTCATCCGCACTTCTGTTTCTATCACGCCCGCAAAGAATCTCAGGCCCGCGCCGCCGAAAATCTCGGCGAGGACCTCTCCTATTTCTTCTCTGCCGATTTCGTCACCGCCTGCGATCTCAGCACCGCTCTTGCCCGCCTCCTCCCCGCCGTAGCCCGCGGCGACATCAAACCCAAAACCGCCACCACCCTCGCTTACATGGCACAAACCTTCCTCCAAACCCTCCATCTCTCTCAAAAAGAATTCATCGACGCCGTCGGCGAACGCGAATGGCGCAAAACCGTCTGCAATTCCCTCAACCAAAATTTCAAGTACCTCAATTCCCAGTCCGATGACCCCGCCGACGCCGAAGATCCACCAAATGCCCCGCAACCCAACCCCAAACCAGCCTCACCCCAGCCCCCAGCTCACCCTCAACCTCCTTACTCACCCCCTCAACACTCCGCAACCGCTCCAACTCCACAACCAAAACCTATCTCAGCCCCACCTCCAACTCCATCTCCAGCACCCCAAGGCTGTCATCCTGAGCGCAGCGAAGGATCCTGCTGCAATCCGGCCCCATCCTCCAACGACGAGAACCCCGCCGACTCGTCTCTTGCTCTCTCCTCAAAACCTGCGACGAATCCCGGAGCGGAGCCAACCCAGCCGGTTTCAAAAGTCCCGGAATCCGCTCGGGCCAACTCGGCCCCAGCCGTAGCCCGTTCCCGATTCCGCCGCCGCTCAACCAACACACCGACTAACCCTTTTAAAACCAACATTTACGAACGCCCTCGCAACTGTTGATTCTTCAGGATTTACAAAAATCCTAACTTCTTTAGAATGAGCAATTGCAAGAATTAGGGAGGGGGGTCACTCCAGCACAATCGGAAACCGCACAAGCAAGGCCGCATAGCGGCACGATACATCGCCCCTGTGCTGCTAGGACGAACAAGCCCCACTCGCTCGCCACAAACATGCGCGATCAACGCGACGCTACTTCCCAGTCTCCGTCTTCCACCGCCGAACTAAGTCCGCTGCCGCCGCAGACCAGCTGGGAAACTGAAACGGGAACCCTGCCGAGAGCAACCGGCCTGGTACCACTCTGCGGCTCTTTAGGATGAGTTCCGTTTCCGTGCACAACAAAACCGCGCCTGCCTCAAGCATCCATTCCGCCGAGGGCAGCCCGATTCTCGTGCCCCAGGCCTCGCGCAGTGTTCGCATGAACTCGCGATTCGGCAGCGGCTCCGGCGCAGCAAGGTTCACCGCCCCATCAATCTCGTCGTGCGCCACCAAGAACTCCACGCTGCGCGCAAAATCTTCCTCGTGAATCCAGGAGACAAACTGCTCTCCGGACCCGGCCGCCCCGCCCAGTCCGAATCGCACCAGCCGCAGCAGCGTGTCGAAAATGCCGCCGCGATCCGCGCTCATCGTCATTGCGCTTCGCAGCGCCACTTTGCGGGTCTTCGGCGCAGGGGCCGCAAAAAAACTTTCCTCCCATCGAGTCGCCACCTCGATGCTGAACTTCCACGATGACGGCGCATCCGCTTCATGGCCGCCGATCTCTCCGGTGGATTCATCCATCGGTCGATCGAGCGCGTGCCGGTAAATCGTCGCCGTGCTGGCGTTCAGCCAAACTCGCGGCGGTTCGGCGAGCCGCGCGATCGCTTCGCCGAGCAGTCGCGTGCTCTTCACGCGCGATTCCAAAATCTCCCGCCGGTTCTCCGCGTTGTACCGGCAATTCACGCTGCGGCCCACGAGATTGATCAGAACGTCTGCGCCTTCCAGCTCCTTCACCCATGCGCGCAGGTTCTCTCCGTCCCAGGCGACAATGCGCCAAGGCGCTTGAAACGAGGTTCGCGCCAATGCGGCAACCGAATGCCCTTGCGCATGAAAGTATCGGCCCAAGATATTTCCAACTTGCCCGCTTCCGCCGGCAATCACGATGCGCAAAGCCCGCGCGCCACTCCAGCGCGTCTCGTTGGTTTTCAAGTGATGTTCCAGAACTCGCATGGACCTCGCCTCGCTGGATTGCTACCTGAAATCCAAGTCCGCGCTAACTTTGCCGCGTCACTCCAGGCGCCGGGCACGCGTGTGCGGCGCAACTCCGATGAATCGCGATGCGTCTGTAGCCGGACCGCAATAACTCCATCATCCCAGGAATTCTGGCAAGCCACGCGAGCGGCCACGCCCACCAAATTTCGCGCGCTAAAGCCACCGCCGCATCCGCTCCTCCAAATTGCCGCCCGCCGGAGAGCAAAAGCCGCATTTCGCGCAGCAATTCTTCGCGCGTCATTCCCAGCAGCGCTCCGACGCGCGGATCCTGCAACGGCGCCACCGCCAGCCCGCGCCGCTCCAAAATCGGGGTAAGCCATCGCGCCATCCGCGTGCAAAACGCACACTCCGCGTCAAAAAACAGCCAACCCCGAGCGTGCCGTCCCTTCCCGTCCGTAAATTCCGATGCCAGCGAAATCATTTTTTTGTAGGACAGACACTCTTGTCTGTCTCCTTTCCTGTTCGTACTCCGTGCTGTCTCAGCGTGCTCCGCGCCTCTGCGTTATCTGATCTTTGCTGTCATCCGTTTTCTTCCTGTGGACTGTTAGCTGTCAGCCGTTGGCCGCTTTCTCCTGCTGCATCGCAAACAACAAAAATGCCGCCGCGGAAGCACCAAACACGGAGTAGTCCAAAGGTGCTTTAATGCCAAATGAAATGGCCACCGCCGTCGCAAACAGCAGAAGCAAGATTGCGCTGCCGAGCGCTACAGCTCGCTTGTAGATGCCCAAAATCAGGCCGATTCCGAACGTCGTCTCGGCAATCGTCGCCAGCCACGCAAGAACGGGAATGGACCGCGCCGGCATGAATGAATTCACCATTCCTACGTAGCGTGTAAAGTGCGCGAAGTCGCCCCAGTTCACGTTCGGTTTTCCTCGTGCTCCCCAAAAGCCGAATCGGTCGGCAAGAGAAGAAAAGAAGGCGGCTGCCAACGCGAGACGCACGTACCATTCAGCAATCGGACGCGCGTTGCCAGGTAATTTCTGCAGTCCGCGCGCCGGCGATTTCTTGGTCTGCTCGGCGGCATGGAATTCCGTCGCCATTGGTGGGCTGCTCATCGTTCACCTTCTCCTTACGCATAACGAATTTCGTACGGCAAGCGTCGTTTTCTCACACTGCTTTTTTCTTGTCGCTCCCGAGCAAGGTAATCACTTTGCCGCGCAGCTTGACGACTCCTTTCAGCGCGCCGGTCGGCATTCGCATGACTTCCTCAAACAGCCCGGTCATCGCCGTCAGAAATCCCAGCATGCTTTCCATTCGTTCGCGCGTGTACGGATCGCCGTGCGCGTCGGCCTTGGACTCCGCGACGCATTCCGCAAGCACGCGAAGCGTCGGATCGATTTCGCGGCGCTTGCGCTCTTCGCTCACGATGCGGAAAATCTCCCAAACATCCTTGAGGGATTCAAAGTGGTCACGCCGGTCGCCCAGCACGTGCACTACGCGGACGATGCCCCACCCTTGCAGCTCGCGCAGGCACGTACTCACATTCGACCGGGCCACAGCGAGGGTCGTCGAAATCTCATCCGCGGGTATCGGACCTGGCGAAAGGAAGAGGAGGGCGTGGACTTGGGCGACGGTGCGGTTGATGCCCCAGCGGGTGCCCATCTCGCCCCAGTGAAGGATGAATTTCTGAGCTACAGGCGAAAGTGTCGGTTTTGTTGTAGCAGTCATTTCTGTTGTTTCTCTCCGTACAGAAATTACCGTAAGTACGGCTATCTGTCAAGATCTTTTTTCGCACTCGCGCTCGGCTACGGCATAGGTGAACAATCGTCACACCTGTCCTTTTTCAGCACTTCCCTGCCATTTACAGGGACCCCGCTCTTTGCCAATCTGGAGGAGTCGAGGATCTTGTGCGATCGAGCTTCCAAAGGAACAGCGCCGGAGTTCGCTTAGCAGCTGTGGCCGCGCTAGCGTGCTTTGCCTGTGCATTAAGCCTGATCGCTTCCGGCGAACCGCCGGCGCAATCGCAAGCCAATTCCGCCAAGAACTCGGCAAACGCGTCGGTCAACGCGGCGCTCTGCCCCGTCGTTTACCCGGACGATCAAACGCCTGCTGGCCGCGGCTACCACTACACTTTTTTTGGCAACGCGTTCTTCATCAACGAACAAGGCTATCTGCTTACTGTCGCACATGTGCTTGAGACGTTCCGCAACGGTGGCCAGCCGTACATTCTTGTCAAACACACAGACACTCCGCCGCGGCTTCTGAAGGTCACAGTGATCGCCAAGGATTTGCAGCACGATGTGGCCATTCTGCGCGCGACGCCAAATCCGTTCGCGGGAAAATACAACGTGGTGTTCGTTCCGCTTGACTCCGAAGCGGCTGTGCGTGGCGAAGCTGTTTTCGCGCTTTCACTTCATCCAAAAAATTTGCAACATGCAGAAAGTTTCGAGTACGAGCGCGAAGATACGTCGCCCGGAACGGTTCTCTCCTACGAAACTACGAAGCTGGATAATTCCGGCCCCGCCGCGGACGTCTTCTTACTGAGCCATCCCGTCGTCCAAGGACAAAGTGGCTCTCCAGTTCTGGCGCTCAATTCGCGCGCAGCCGTCGGCCTGGTAGAGGGACTGTGGCTGCGTGGCGTCTCTCTGTCCTCAGTCAAGTCAGCAGCGCTGCCCACCAACTCGCCCGGCGCCGCGGTCCCGATTCGCTATGCCATTTCTCTCCTAGAGCAATACGGCATCGCGTGGCATTCGGCTAAGCCTTCTTCGCCAGAGCCATCGTCCTCGAGCACTTCGCAGTCCACCACGGATCGCCCCAGACCGTAGCCCCGCGAGGCAGAACAAGATTTGCGCCAGCGATGCCGGCCCGTAAGCGCGGAGCGAGCGCAGCCACGCGCGGACCATGATTTATAAAATGGGCGTCGATTCAGGGGATGACGACGATGCGTCGGCCAGCTAGATTGGGACGCTGCCACACTTCCTCAATCTCAGAGAGAGGAACGGATTCGGTTTCGATTTGGAGAGCGTGTTTAGCGCCCCAATCCAGGACTTGCTGCATCGCTGCGACAAGAACATCACGCGGGGGGATTCCGGCGGTGCCCAAGATCGTGAGTGCTGTGCTGCGCAGGACGGCCGCGGGGAGCGAGATGGTGGGGCCAGCGCTCTCGCCAACTTGGACGAGGCGCGTCTCGGAATTCACGATGGCAAATTCGGGGCGTGTGATGGCGGCGAGAAGAATTTCTGTGGGACGTCCCCAGACGTAATCGATGACCACTTGGAAGCCAGCTTCGCCGGCCTCGTGCGCGAAGGCCTTCTTCAACTCTTCGGCAGGCTGGTCGAGTTGGATGATCGCATCAGCACCCAGACTGCGGAGTTTTTCTAGGGCCTGCGGGTTGCGGCCGGAAGCGACTACGCGTCCGGCGCCAAGTAGCTTGGCGATCTGCACGGCCAATTTTCCGGTTACGCCGGTGGCGCCGAGAATGAGAATGGTCTCTCCTTTCAATACTTTCGCGCGGTGGTTGAGCGAGAGCAGAGCGGAGACGCCGGGATTGGGGAGCGCCGCGGCGGTCGCGTCATCGAGCGCGTCTGGTAAGGGAAAACAAAACGCGGCGGGAGCCACGGTACGCTGGGCCATGGCGCCGAAAGGGCGGCGGAGCCCGCCGAAGAAAACTCTCGTGCCATCGGGGAGAAGACCGACGCCGTCGGTGCCGCAAATTACGGGGAACTCGCGCGGGCTGGCGAAGTGCGAGCCGGCGGCGAGTTGTTTGTCCACGGATTTGAGCGATGAGGCGCGGACCTGCACGATGACTTCGTTCGCGCCCGCGGTGGGCTCGGCGAAGTCTTCGTATCGGGGAGGCTTGCCCAGCTCGTGTAAGGCGGCGGCTTTCATGTGCCCTCGGTTTCCAAAGTTGGAATTGCAGCTCCATCGAGAGGTCCGAACTCAAACCGCTGGCATTATGCCAGTAATTCTTCGGCTGCGCGCTATGACCTCGGCCGAGGCAGCCGGGAAAGCGCCGCCATCCCTCGGGCCGGCGAGGTGGCGTAGCTGGCCCAAGATGACCATGGTATAATGACCATAGTTGCGCTGGAGTCCGATATGAAGAAAGTCGCGGCGGGATACTTCAAAACAAATTGTCTCGCGATTATGGACGAGGTTCAGGCCAAGCATGAGACCGTCGTGATCACAAAGCGGGGCAAGCCAGTGGCAAAGCTTGTTCCCGTTGAGCCAAAGGGTGATGACATCTTTGGGTTCCTTGCGGGTAAGGGCCGCATTACTGGGGACGTCGTTTCACCCGCACTTACTCCTGAGGAATGGGGCCACCTCTATTGATTTTGGTGGATACGCATGTAGTCTTGTGGCTGGCGTTTGACCAAGCTCGCCTCTCCGTGAGGGCCAAGACCGCCATCGACGAGGCGCGCAAGAACGCAGATGGCTTGGCAATCTCTGGTATCACTCTTTTGGAATTGGCCACGCTTGCGAATAAAGGCCGATTCGGCCTCGATATTAGCCTTGAATCCTTTCTGCAGGAAGTGGAGACGCGGTTCGCGGTCCTTCCCATTACTGGCCGCGCCTGCGCTCGCATTTTGGGACTTCCAACGACCTATCCAAAAGATCCAGCGGATCGAATTATTGCGGCCACCGCCCTGGTCGAGGGATTACCGCTGATCACGGCCGACCGAGAGATCCGCCGGTCAAAAACTGTCCAGACGATTTGGTGAGAGAACCGTCCGAAGAGATTTGGAAATATCTGGCGCGCCCGGAGAGATCTGAACTCCCGACCCTCTGGTTTGAAGTTAAATTCTGAATTGCTATCTCGTTGATTCGTCTTGGCTCTGCATATCTCATATGCTCTGGTTTTTGATGCTGTTCGGAGCGTATTGGACCCGCTCTGGACTCAACTTTTGAGGTGAACCCCTAAGACACAAATACCGGCGATCGATTGGACCCTACCTTGACTTGCGCTTCGCACTGAGCCCAGCCGCGGCCCGCTGTGACGATGAGGGGCTGACCGAGCGGATGCGTGTGCCATGCCGTCGGCGCCCCCTGCGTCATTCAGGTTATCACCCGAGAGAAAAATCGAGGATTTCGTGGATTCCCCATATACATCACAACCTTTAGGCTCCAATCGGATTCCTGGTGTTACACGTCCGTGAGCTGAGCATAGACCAGCTCCTAGGCCGCCCAGCCAATGGAGTGTGTATCCGGTGCGGCAGAGTGTGTTGATCATCTCTGGCTACGCGGCAGACCGCGAGACGATACCGCTGCTTCTGGGGAGCATGGGGTGTCGGTGGATTGTTGCACCTACATTCGAAGAAGCCTTAGCAACTCTAAACAGGGAGCCCACTGCGGCTGCGATTTTAGATTCTCGACTCGCGATCATGGGTTCTAAAGAGAGGCATCAGATTCTGAGAGAGATTCTAGTGCGACTGCCCGGCCGTGTAATTCTTCTCCTCAATGAGCCACATGACCCCGCAGCCATCGAGTTCGCCACGGCATATTCCCTGCCCTTTATAAACCGCGATCGCTGGGCCCAAGACCTGTGGGGGAGTTTGGAAACGCTGGTGCGCGTGCCCGCTGTAACACAACGGACCAACGAAACGGCCCACCTCGCGCTAGATACATTCCGGCAGCCGCTGCCGGTTGGTATCCGCCTCTCCCAGACAAATAGCCGTCATTTATTGTATGAGGCGAATTCTCTCTCCATCGATATGTCATTCGAACTGCTGCCAGAGTCCAACTGCGCCTCGCTGGGCGGGCAGATCCTGACGAACGCTTACCCGGCGCGTGCTCTCACGGGTGCCCCTGTTAGACTCCGCGGGCGGGAACGTCCCCTTGGGTTTGCAATGACCAATCAATTCGGTGAGTTTTTCTTTCAATTCGAACGAGAACCAGTTGTCACGTTGGAAGTCGAAGACCGACCCAACCATTGCGTGACGATCTATTCTCCTAACCCGATCTGGACCCTGGAAGGCCGCGCCGAGATTGGTAAACGGCGGAACAATGGGCAGCCTACCCGCACACGCGCCAAGAAGCATTTCAAGAACGAGAAAGGATAGAAGGAGATTGAAAGATGAAACGAGCGAGCGTAGCGGGCCTCTTAGTCGTATTACTGTGGGCAATCCCCGCACGTGCCGAGACTAGAGTCATCGTTCGGACCACGAATTTCCAGGAACTTCAAGCCCTCTGCCAGTTGCCTGTGATTTGCACGGTCGTTAGGCCGTTGGACGGCGCATCAGGGCAAGTCTTCTTGCTGAGGACGCCCCTTCCCTTCCAAATTTTGTTGAGTCTACTGAACAACGTCACCGGATTCGTGGACGCGGAGGCGGATCAGGTGCTGAGATTGGTGGGCGCCGCGAATCTGATTCCGTCGCCCATTTCCGCAACGCTGATGTCGGACAGAACGCCGGTTCCCTACCCCGCAGGTTCTGGGACTATGGTGTGGAACAGCTACGCGACGCAGCCGGCTGCGGGAGTCGTCGAAGCGCAGAGCGCGCAGAGCCAGTTCAAAGTAACGGGAACAGGTATTGTCGCTGATATCGATACGGGAGTGGATCCCAATCACCCCGCACTACGAGACGTCCTTCTGCCAGGCTACGACTTCACAAGAAATCAAGCTGGCGGCTCGGAGATGACAGATTTAACTCCCACCTTCCCGCAGCCGAATCCCTGTAGCTCGGCGACTTGTCCAGCAGCGATCCAAGTGAATCAATCCAGTGCCGCGATCCTGGATCAATCCTCAGCGGCCATTCTCGACACAAATACTCAATACGCGGCCTTCGGACACGGGACAATGGTGATGGGCGTGATCCACTTGGTGGCCCCCGCAGCCCAACTTATGCCATTGAAAGCGTTCAAATCAAACGGAACTGCCAGGCTTTCAGACATTCTGCGTGCGATCTATTACGCGGTACAGAACAACGCCAACGTGATCAACATGAGCTTTGACACGAGGACCGCGTCGACGGAGCTGAAGAACGCCCTGGACTACGCCAATCAGCTCGGCGTTGTGAGTGTAGCGTCGGCCGGGAACGACGGTGCACAGGAGACCGTCTATCCTGCGGCCCTTCAAAACGACGTGATGGGAGTCGCATCCGTGGGCTCGACAACCGCGACTGACAACACGCGTTCATCGTTCTCGAATTTTGGGACCGAAATCGTTTGGCTGGCCGCGCCTGGCGAAGAAATTGTCACTACCTATCCCTTCGGCACGTATGCGGCGGGATGGGGAACTTCCTTCAGCGCTCCTTTCGTTTCTGGCGGTGCCGCATTACTGCGGGGCTTGAATACGGCACTCACTCAGTCTCAGGCTGCTGCCGCGCTAGCGAATGCCGCGCCACTTACAGATCCGACCCTGGGCCACGGCCGCCTGGATTTGGTGCCCGCCCTGCAGTCCCTTTCGGCAAGCACCGGATCGGCAGACTTTGCCGTTGCTGCCGCTCCCAGCACCGCAACGATTCAGGCGAGAGCCTCAACGAATTACAAAGTCACTGCGGCGCAATGACAGTCCGATCCAGCTACATCGGACCTTCTCTCTGTTTCGGAGGTGTCGAAGTGAGGGCCATCAGCGAACAGCATCGCCAGGGCCATATTCGCCTAATCAAGGATCCCCGTAGATCTCATGGAGAGAATCTGGGGAGCACTTATGGTCCCATCTACGGACCACTGAACGGCGCCAGGAATGTCGAGACGGGTCACGCGCACGCGATGGGGCGCATTTATGGTCCCAAGAACGGGCGTCGTCAAGGCAAACTCTGCGCCGCAAGCGGCTTGCTGGACAAGATCAGGACCTATCGAAGCTGTTCGAGGGGTGGGCGCATCTCGACGCATCTTCGATGGCACATCGCCCGCGGAATCCGCAAACCCTACAGTTGCGACCTGTGCTCCGCTGACGGTAAGCGAGGTGATCCGAGTCACTGAAGAAACTCCTACGTCAATACATGGTTAAAAGAGGTCGACTGAGCTGGGACGCGAACGTGTACTTGACGCGCCGGATTAAGTCGTTGAGCCGCGGGTACAAATCACGTGCCCCCGTCTTGAATCAACGAATCGAGTAACCAATCCTTCCTGTCCTCTCCAACCGCCGAACCTCGCCGATTCCCAACGCCCAGGTTAGTGCGGTGATCAGCCCGATTCGCGGCCATCGGCACGACAGGGAAATCGACCCCGCTCCCTTAAAGACCAGAGCCTGACGGCTGAGACGATAGAGTCCCTGCCCGCATGACCTAAGGCGTAGGTCGATTGGTGAGTTGCCGTCTCTTTCATTTCTCACCTCGAAACGCAATAATCGAGGAAGCGCGATGGGGACTGATTACGAAGATGCGCCTTCCCCGTGGAGGCGAGTTCGGTCTCTACAAGCCGAAACATCCGATGGCCTTGGGATTGGAATAATACGGACTCAGTTAGGACAAACCGACCAGTTGAGCCCGCAACTGTCACCGGAGAAGTGAAACCAGCCCGAGCCTCGATGTCCGTTCACCCGAGTCGATTTGAGGGCGAAAAAAGCTCGAATGAGCTTGTGAAATGGACAGGTCCTAAGAAAAATTTACAGGCCGCAATGCAATTATCTCTCGCCAGAAATCATGTTTCTTTGTGAGATTCATCACAAACCTCAGATTATTGGTCACTTAAATGGCTGTCCATTTGGCGTTTCAGGAGCACAGCTTCAATTCGTCCAGTCCACTTAGGCCTTCTCGTCCCCGAGAAGCGGAGGCAGGGGCCTCCGATAGCAAGGCTTGGAGACCGCAGGCAAGCCGGATCTCCAACAAGACTACACATGTCGTGCCAGGGGAAATCTCACGCCACCCCTGTCGCGTATTCGGATTCAATGGGGGACTCATGTGCCCAACAATCCTGCTTGTGGACGTTGCATCCTCTGAAAGTGCGAACTGGAAATCATTCCTTCAAAATCAGTGCTATGAAGTGTTCACCGCGGACGATCGAGATAAAGCGCTGCGTCAGTGTCTCCAGCTTCAGCCCGACTTGGTTCTGTTGCACGATTCGCTGCCGGATGTTGACGGCTTCGAACTTTGCCGCCGCTTGAAAGAAAACCCTTTCAACGAACTCGTTCCCGTTGTGCTAGTAATGCCTTCTTCTGATCCTTCGGATATCTTGCGAGCGCGGACCGCAGGTGCTGCGGACTTCTGGGGAGCCTGCGGATCGCTCGAAGAAGGTCTGAGCCGCGTCCAATCGCTCTTGCGGCTTAAGAGCTATATCGACGAACAGGCGAAGTCGGTGGTGCTGTCCCTCGCCCGTAGCATCGAAGCCAAACATCCTTTAACGGGAGGCCATTCCGACCGGATGGCGGAATATGCAGTTCAACTCGGCGAGCGTCTTGGCCTTCAAGAAGAAGAATTGCGAGACTTGCGAGTCGCGTGTTTGCTTCACGACATCGGCAAAGTGGCGGTCCCAGATGAGATACTTCTAAAGCTGGGGCCCCTCGATGCAAACGAGATGGAAATTGTGAAACAGCATCCCATCACAGGGGAAGAGATCTGCGCCCCGCTGAAATCTCTGCGCCATATTTTGCCAGTCATCCGGCACCATCATGAACGGATGGACGGCAGCGGGTATCCCGACGGTCTCCGCGGAACGCAAATTCCGCTGAAGGCGCGCCTTTTGCAAATCGCAGATATCTACGACGCACTGATTACGGACCGTCCGTATCGGATTGCCCTTTCGCGAGATGAGGCGTTGCAAATCCTTCAGTGTGAAGCCATGCGTGGCTGGCTTGATAGTTTCCTGGTGTCCCAATTCTCTTGCATTCGCCAATCCGATGAGAATTATGTCGGAACAAGCAGGTCCATGCTGGCATCGTATTTTGGCGGATCGCACGCGCCAGGAAATGCGACTCCCTCCTGAACAACTCTTCAGCCGCGATGTAAAGGCTCTAACGCCGAAGAAGAAGCGTTTGTTGTCTCGCTCCAACCAACGCAGTCCGGTCAAGGGAAATCCAAACCGTGCGCTGGAGGATCCCCCAGCTCCAAAGTCATCCTCTGAGCAGGTGACGAGGCCCCGTGCCCTTGGCTCAGGAGCCTCATCGCCTGGACGTTGCTTTGAGGCGGCGTTGATTTTGTTTGTCTCAGAGTTCGTCCCGTCTATCGGTAACCGGGATAGACGAATTCTTGTCCAGTGTTTTGGCCGGGATAAAACCATGTGCGAAGCGCCATCGGTGAGTTGCTCGGGCGTTCATCGAATTCAAAACGGGGCCCATCTGGAGCATCCGAGCGGTAGTCGGGGATCGCCAAGAGGGTGGCGATTAACTGAGTTTCGTCTCCATTCCAGATCTGCACAATATGCCGATCAGCGATCGATGGGGCAAGACTGAAAACATAGGTGCCAGCGGGCAGAATCTGCCCAGGGATTTCCACAGAATCGCCAAAGGTCGCAACGGTCTTCTTATCCCAATTGTCTGCCCTGGCTGTCCTGACAATCGCGCCGCAGAGCGCTACGGCACAGATGGAGATTTGAATTGCTCTAAGGATTCGCACGCTACTACCCTCCAGTTGAATTTGGCCGGGGAAGCTTGGCGATTCAATAAGACTCAGACAGCCTCTTAGTGACCTGATTGTGTTGTTCGCCCCAATTCTGAAGTTGAATTCGAAAACCCCGCTAGACGTCGAAGTGGAGCTGAAAAGGTCAGGCACTGGTCAACTTGCTGGATTATCCCCTGTAGGTCTTCGAAGTAAATGATGGCGACATGATTTATCGAGTGGACGCAACCGCTTCGTCCCTAGCGGCCAAATATGGAATATGCTACGCCTTCGGATTCCCGCTGCGGGGCTGCGGCCGCCTGCGCCTGAAGCTGGCGGCGGGTGGCCGCCGCGATGGCACGCTCCGCCGGACGATTGGCGATGCGTTCGAGCCCATCGGCAATGCGAGATAGCTCGAAAGCGACCTGGTCGGTCCCGCTCGACCTTTTCAGCACAACAACACGCCTTCGGCTGAAATAAAGAGTTGTCAAGAACAGGACGCCAAAGACGAAGGCTACAAGTGCCACGAGCATTTCTTGACTTGTGATAGTGATGCTTCTTCCGGCGATGGAAATTACGTGGTCCGAGAACAAAGTTTCCTCCCGGCTGGGACTTCTGGATACTCTGGCGGCAACTCGAGCTGACGCGACATACAACTGATGATTCCGAATTGCTCAGTCGCTGCCCGTGCCGGGCGATGAGTTCCCACCATATCTGAGTTCATGCGGCGTGTTTGAAAGCATTGAATTCGTATCGAGCACATACTGATAGCACAGTTGAATTTTCTCCTCGAAGCACGGTGTCTCTGCAGCCAAATCATCCGCGAGATCGTAATGGCACTTTTCCGGAAAGCAACTCAAGAGCCAGATGCGCACCTCTTTGAGCAAACTGCTGGAGATTCAACCGTATAGAGGTATTGCCGACGGCAATCCGCGAGAGCATTGGAGCTTGGAGGCATGTAGTTTCTTCCGAGAGTAGGGACTTCTTGCGCGGGACGAGGTTCATCCGAACGCTTGCAGGACAATGAGCACGAATGTGAGTCCCGGCTCGATCGTTAGAACCACTGGGCAAGCTTGCTCAGAACTCAGGTGTTTACCTGAGGCCTATTGCCGGGGTTTACTTGATTGAGAACGCGGGTTTCAGATGATATTGGCTATAAAGGTTCCCGTGCGTCCAAGCGGCTGATAGATCCATCGTAGTGCTGTTCGAACCGAGGAGAGAATCTTCATGGCGAAACGAGAAGGTACGTCCGCGTCCCCCGATCCAAAGAGGAATGAAGAACCATCAGAGCTTCTTCGAGAACTGGTAGCGCACCTCCGGCAGAATCGGACTCAGTTGCGTGAGGAATGGGTAGTGCGCATCACGGAGACACGACTGCTTACTGCGATGACCAAAGAAGAGATCTTCGCGGAAGCAACCTCGGTGTACGACAGTTACGTTGAGGCCCTCGAAACCGAAGCCTTTGAAGCGCTGCAGGCTTACGCGCGAAATCTTTCGGAACGCATCATTCCCCGAGGCGTGGAAACCCACGAAGTGGTTGGGATCGTGCTGTTGTTGCGCGACGTACTCGCGCGTTCCCTTTTCGCGAAATACCAGAACGACTTTAAGAAATTGAATCGAATCCTGGACGCCTACGAACCAGCGGCAAATCGAATCGCGAACACGGTGGCCGTCGGTTTCGTACAAGAGCGCGAGCGCGTAATCCGTCAGCAGCAGGAAGCGATTCGCGAACTTTCTACTCCCGTGTTACAAGTTCGCGAGCGGTTGCTGATTCTTCCCATCATCGGGGTCATCGATCCTCAGCGCGCCCGGCAATTGACGGAGCAGCTGCTTCGTGGAATCCGCACCAATCGCGCGAAAGTCGTCGTGATCGACATCACCGGTGTGGCGGCCATGGACCTTACGGTGGCGAACAATTTGGTGCAGACGGTCGAGGCCTCGCGGCTTCTGGGCGCGACCGTCATTGTCACGGGGCTTTCGCCGGAAATTGCGCAGACGCTAGTGACCATCGGCGTAGACCTGGGCAAGATGAATACCGTGGGTGACTTGCAGGGCGGCATCGAGCAGGCAGAAAGACTGTTGGGGTACAAGGTTGAGAGACTGGCGGAGCCACGCTAGGCAAAACGGAGGAAGGACCAGGTGGAAGTCCCGATTCTTAAACAGGGAGCGTTTCTTATCGCGACCTTTCAAGCGGCTCTCTCGGACGCGGACCTTAACCATCTGCGAATGGGATTAGTGCAGCAGGTGGTCAAGTTTCGCTCCCGGGCGGTGATAGTGGACGTCACCGCGATGGATGTGATGGACTCGTTTGCCTCGCGCACTCTGCGAGAGATCGCTCACATGATTCGGCTGCGCGGCGCCGAAACGGTCATAGTCGGAATTCAGCCGGAAGTGGCCTTTGCAATGGTGCAGTTGGGCCTGACCTTGGAAGGTGTTGCGACTGCGCTGGACCTGGAAGAAGGTCTGGCGTACTTGAACGAAAAGTTCAGAACCGCGAACTGAGAGTGAGCCACAGTGTCGGCTGGGGAAATCCGGGTGGCCATCAATTCTGACCAAGATATCGTGATTGCCCGACAGAAGGGCCGGGCGATGGCGGCGGAACTCGGGTTTTCCTCCGGGGATGCCACGCTGATCGCGACCGCCATCTCAGAGCTAGCCCGAAATATCGTGTCGTACGCTCGCAGGGGCTCGATCACGCTTAAGAGCATTCAGGGCTCAAGCCGTGTAGGCATCCTGGTCCTGGCTGAGGATGATGGCCCGGGGATTCTCGATATTCGCCAGGCCCTGCGCGACGGCTTCTCCACTTCTGGAAGTTTGGGACTTGGATTACCAGGAGTGCGGCGGCTCATGGACGATTTTGAAATCACTTCCCAACCCGGACAGGGAACAACTGTGGTGGTGAAGAAGTGGAGACAGTAAAAGAGCCGATGCTAGAGTATGGTGTTGCAAGGTCCGTTCTGCCCGGCCAAGGCGAGTCGGGCGATCTTCACGTGGTTTGTTGCACGCGAAGCGGGATTCTGGTGGCAGCAATTGATGGGCTAGGTCACGGCGAAGAAGCAGCCAGCGTCTCTAAGACCGCTGCTACACTTCTCAAAAGTTTTGCCGACGAACCGATCATCTCGCTGGTGGAGCGATGCCATGAGAAACTCCGGACATCCCGCGGAATTGTATTGAGCCTCGCTTTCATCGATGCCGAGCACGGAATGATGACCTGGCTGGGTGTCGGCAATGTACAAGGAGTGTTGATGCGGGCGGATGCGAAAAACGGCAACGCACAGGAATCGCTTCTTCTTCGAGCTGGGGTCGTCGGCTCCCAGATGCCGCCTCTCCAGGCCAGCGTGCTTCCGGTGGGGCGGGAAGACACGCTGTTTTTTGCCACGGACGGAATTAGCGGCGGCTTTTCAGAGAGCCTCAACGCACTGGAGAATCCACAAAGAGCAGCGGACAGAATCCTGGAAAACTATCGAACTGGGAATGACGATGCTCTCGTTGTGGTAGCCCGTCTAATGGGAATTGGTCGATGAAAATGGCAACTCGACACACGGCCAAGTCGCATGCAGGTTTTGAGGACGAGTACCGCTCTTCGTTGCAGGTATACGTCAACGAAGGCGGCGAAGCTGCACTGGGGCGAGCGTACGAGTTCGGCCGGCGGGCGCTCGCCGAACAGAAGAGTCTCATTGAGATCGCTTCACTGCATCATCAAGCGGTACTTGCGCTGTTTCGCAGCACTGAAAGTAAGAAAAGCCGCGAGGAAGTACTCCAGTCGAGCGCCGATTTCCTCGCGGAGTGTTTGTCTCCGTATGAGATGGCTCACCTTGGGTTTCAGGATGCCGTGAAGGCTCTGCGGCAATTGAACGAAACACTAGAGGAGGAGATCAAACGCATCGCATATGCCGTTCACGACGAGGCTGGACAACTGCTTGTCACCGTACATCTTGCGCTCGCCGAAGTAGCTCCGGGGCTGCCCGAGCCTCAACAAGCCCAGGTTGCGCGGATTAAGGAATTGTTGAACCAGGTCGAGAAACACTTGCGGCGCTATTCTCACGAACTTCGTCCTACGATCTTGGATGACCTCGGCTGGGTACCCGCGATTCGTTTTCTTGCAGAAGGCATTTCCAAACGGTCCGGTTTGCCGATTTATATCGATTCGGCCGTGTCCGAACGTCTGCCTGCCACCATCGAGACGACGCTTTACCGCATAGTTCAGGAAGCCCTGACCAATGCCATAAAGCACGCGAAAGCAACAAGCGTCTGGATTAACGCCTGGAAAGAGAATCATGTGCTGTGTTGTTCTATCCGAGATGACGGCAAGGGGTTTGACGCTAGCCTGGCCCACGCGCCGTCTGGCGGGAAGGGCTTGGGACTAATCGCAATGCGAGAACGCGTGACCGCAATCGGTGGAACCCTTCATATCGAATCTCGCTGCGGACACGGAACCGAGCTCTCTCTTCGAGTTCCATTGGAGGATGGCCATGCCAATTCGAATCGTACTCGCGGATGACCATGTACTTGTGCGTCAGGGACTGAAGTCACTGCTGGAACATGAGAAATTTCAAGTCGTTGCGGAAGCCTCTGATGGACAAGAGGCCGTTCGATTGACGGAAGCGCACCATCCAGACATCGCGGTCCTGGACATAAGCATGCCGACGCAGAACGGCATAGATGCTGCGCGCGAACTGGCTCGTTCGTGCCCAAAGACGAAATCGATCCTTCTGACCCAACATGAGGAAGAACAGTATGTCCACGAGGCGCTGGAAGCTGGAGTGAAGGGATACGTGCTGAAGAATCAGGTCGCAACCGACCTGATTCTTGCGATTCAAAAGGTCTCTCGAGGTGAGTTCTATCTGAGTCTGGGCATATCGCGCGCACTGGTAGAAGCGTACCGCTCCAAATCGGTCAGGCCAGAGGATCCTTTGACCGTGCGCGAACGCCAGGTTCTGCAATTGATTGCCGAAGGAAAATCCACAAGGGACACTGCCTCCATCCTTGGCATCAGTGTGAAAACGGCCGAATCTCACCGCATGCGACTCATGCAGAAACTGGATATTCACGAGACAGCAAGCCTGGTGCGCTACGCGGTTCGCCGTGGGCTGGTCCAGCCCTGAACGGATATACTCCCGAGCCACTGTCTGTCCCGGATTGTCGGCTGTTCCCTTGAAAATTTGAGTTCCACTTTTAGATGCCTCCGCTGCGATCCAGGGGTTATCGGCACTTGTGCTTGCTGACTCGCTTCAACCACTGGCGAGCTTCGACATTGCCGTTGACCGATGCTGCCTCAAGCAAGATCCGCGCCTGCTCGCAGCTTCTGGGGACGCCGTCGCCCGCAAGATAAAGCTCGGCGAGTGGAAGTTCGGCAGAACTATCCCCCGCTCCCAGAGCAGTCCAGAGCTGACGTGCGACAGCGCTGCGACCGTTCATGGCATTTGCATTCGCGAAGTGCTTTCCGGAGCTCGAGAAATGTGCCATTCGAGAGTCTGCGGCATTCAGTGTCCCCTGACTTGCCGGAGCGGATGCCGCTGTATCTAATTGACCTGATGTCTCTTTCGTGGAATTTCCTGAATCCGGATTGGGCGCCGATGGGGGGCTCTCAGCGTTCGAGCTGGGCTTCGGAACAGCTATCGACGAAGAGTAAGCAGGTGTGACTTCGCGATTTCCCGCGAGTCTTTCTCCAAGACTGATGAGTGAATCGCCGATTTCGTGGCGGAAGTTTTGCAATAGAAACGTGGGCATAAACACGAAGACGAGAATTATAAATACGATCGCCAGGCGATTCCAAAGCCGTGGCGGGGGGCTGGGATTCAGCCATCCCCCTGAAAATGGGGCTGGCTGAGGTGAAGGCGTTGTGCTGTTCCAAGATGGAAGAGCCGGGGGAGCCGCAAAATCTGGAGTAGTGAAACTTTCACTTTCGGCAGCCGGGGAAATCTGCTCCGGTGCTTCGTTCCCTGAGTTTAAGCAACGCTCAGTTGCTTCCGCTAACGCGCAGGACGGAACATTGAACTCTTTCGCGAGTCCGTCGGATTCGCTGGGTTGGGTCAACCATTGAAAAATTTGCTTCCTAGCATCCTCCGAGAGTGCGGTAAATCGTAAGCCCCCAAACTTTCTTGTGGCCTCCATCCAAGCGATCTCTGCAGTCAGGGTGATCTGCAGCATGGGGTTGGGCGAAACACAAAGCTGAATTGGACCAGCCTGTCGCAAGGCGTTTGCGGCCTGGAAAGCAAGACCTTGCTCGGAAATATTCAGGATGATCCCGCCGCCTTCCGGTTCGAACTGGACATAGGAGAGAACTTGTGGCCTCTCCCTGCGGGTTCTACGGCGTTCGGGTTGCATCGGTGCTCGAAAGCTCCTCAGTATTGCCTCTCGCTAGCTGCCACATCGCAACGAAGGGACCTCCGCCGCGATTCAACCGGACGGAGAGCGTTCGAGCCGGTTGATTCGACCTACGGATTCTACATCCTAGTCTTCCTAAGCATCTGTCTGTCGGGTGGCCTATTTAAATGGGACAGGCGGGTTTTCTTTCACAGCGCACCTGCAAACTCTTTGGTTTAAGCGTGATATGGAATTGTCCAGGAAATGTCTTCAGAAACGCCTCCCCAATTCTTCGGGTGTTTACCTCAGAAGAATCAAGGAAACCACCGGATTGTCCGAGAGCGCTGTAACTCCTTAATCTTGCCGTGATTCGATGCCCACCCGCGTTCTTCTTGCCGATGACCACGCCCTGATCCGCCAGGGACTAAAGATATTGCTGGAAAAACACGGATTTCAAATTGTTCGCGAGGCCTCGGACGGGCAAGAAACGATTCGCTCGGTGGAGGAGACCCATCCTGATGTGGCCATTATCGACATTAGTATGCCTGTCTTGAACGGTGTCGACACGGCTCGCGAATTGAAGAAATCATCGCCGAACACAAAGGTAATTCTTCTTACACAACATGACGAGGATCAATATGTCACGGAAGCTTTGCGCGCCGGGGCTAAGGGATATGTCCTGAAAAACCAGGCGGCCGAGGATCTCGTGCACGCGATACAGGAAGTGTGTCGTGGCTCCGTATACCTTAGTCCGGGCATTTCCCGCGCAGTGGTTGACGCTTATCTATCCAAGACCTATGTCACGTCCGATCCTCTTTCGGGGCGTGAGCGCCAAGTTCTTCAATTAGTTGGTGAGGGAAAGTCCACGAAAGATATAGCTGTGCACCTTGGGATCAGTGTAAAAACTGCGGAATCGCACAGGACAAGACTCATGAAGAAGCTTGACATTCACGAAACAGCGAGCTTAGTGCGCTACGCCATTCGCCGTGGACTGATCCAGCCTTGAGGGGACCCCGATACGGTTGGACGGTAGGCACTCCTCAGTCATTTCACTCACTCGAATTGGGTGGTTCACCGGATTGAAATCTTTTGCCAACCAGCTATCTTGCGATAAGAGAAGCGGGCCGCCTTCGTGTACAGGGCTCCCACCTCGATCACCCCAACTACCGAACTGCACTGACGCGGAGGCGGACCGAACTCAATGAGTAGAAGGATCGGGTGGTGGAGCAACAAGGATGACCAATCAAAACAGGAATGCTGAAAATGTCGGGATCCAGGCCGCTCCTTTCGAATGGCGGCAGACGACGATGGAACTGCTGTTCCGCCGTCAGGTTATTCTGCTCGCGATGAAGCATGGGCGCGCTCCGATGCCGGTCACTCCGAATCTCTGGAACGGCCTGCTCCGCCGAGGGATTCTCAACGATCTCTATGAACTGGGAAATGTCGCTGGCCGCTTCTCCTTCCTGGGTCATGGGCGAATGTTGCTGACTGAGCTTCGGCATGGGCCAGCCAAAATGCCGGCAGATCCGGAGACGTCGTCAGCGGAAAGCAAGATGTCAATGATGGATCGTTCAGCCTCAAGGACGGACTCAAATGCCAATGGGATCGCATAAACCAAAGTTCAGCAGTTTTACGCGGAAGCGGCAGGCCAGCTACGCTTCGGACGACAATCTGTCGGATGTTGCCATCCTCAGCATGCCCGTGGATTCTCAATCATTATTCCATCGCGATTCACCACGCTTTTCGTTTAGCGGTGAAAATAAACATCAAATTGACGAGGTCTTCCAGGAACTCCTTTCGCAAGCAAATCGAGAGCTCGCTCGCTTGTTGCGTGATGTGCGCACGAAGTCGCACGGCATTCTCGTCGGTGACGCTCGGAGTCAACAGGTCAGTGAGCTTCTGATGCGCGCTGTCCGTTGCGCGGCAAAACAATACCAGTTGCAAGCCGAGCTGGGCACTCTCGCCCTCACTGACGAGCTTACGGGTTTGTATAACCGTCGCGGTTTCATGGCCCTGGCAGAACGCCAATTGAAACTCGGGCGCCGATCCGGCCGCGGCATGACGCTCTTTGTGATGGACGTGGACCGCTTGAAGCAGATTAACGATGCATTCGGCCATTTCGAAGGCGATTCTGCGTTGAAGCAAACGGCCAAAGCCTTGGAACGCACCTTTCGAGATTCGGATGTTGTTGCTCGCCTGGGCGGTGATGAGTTTGCTGTGCTTGCGATCGAGGCATCCGGGCACAACGCGGAGGCGATCAGCGCCCGCCTCTGCGAGAGTTTAAAGTCAATCAGCGCCCAACAGCACCGCTATGACGTCTCGCTTAGCATCGGCTTTACGCGTTTCGAAGCGGGCAGCCGTGCGTCGCTTGAAGAGTTGATGACGAGGGCTGACCAGGCCATGTACGAGGACAAGAAGCGGCGACCTTGGCCGCTGCTCGTTGCGGAGCCCGTAGCTCAATCTCAATAATCGCTATTGGAGATGAAGAAGGATCGTCACTCATTGTCGATTTTCGTAACTCTTTGGCGCCGTCCAGCCCGGCGCCAGATAATTGAACCTAGTTCGGAAGGTCATTTGACGAATGCCTGCAAGGTCTGGACGACTTGAGAAACGGATTCGGCTGGCGGTCCCGGTGCAAATTTCCAGCATCCTTGACCCCTCCGTGACGGAGCGCACCACGACGGAGAATGTCTGCTCGCTGGGAATACGTATAGTGACCCAACGCTCTAGAGATTTGAATGAGCGACTGATGATCCGCTCGCTGGTGGGGGATTTGCGAAGCCCGGCTCGAGTTGTCTACTGTCAGCGGCTTTCCAACGGAGGCTTTGCAATCGGACTGCAGTTCCAAGGTGTCAGCATCAATTGGCCGAGTGACCTGTTGGCAGGCGCCGCCGATTGAACCACACATCAGAGACCAGAACAGTCATGTGCAGACCTTCATGCTCAGACTCTGATCCGAAGCTCTGAGCAGTAAAGAGAGCCCTGTTTGTTCTCGGTGCGTTCAGGGATTACCTGATAGCTCATTCCGTTAGGTACCGGATTGATGGAACGCTCGAGGATCGGTAAGTTGCGCTTGATGATCGGCGGGACTCTTTTCGTGGCTAAGGGCGACGTGAGAACGCATCGAGATCTTTTGCATGAATTCTAAGGACTGATTAGAAGTCCGGCAGGTCTTGGGGAATAACCATGGCGACGTGCGACGTAGCAATCGTAGGAGCGGGCCCGTACGGTTTGTCGGCGGCAGCCCATCTGCGAGCCGCAGATGGACTGGACATCCGTGTGTTTGGCCAGCCGATGTCTTTTTGGGAAACACACATGCCGAAAGGGATGCTGCTCCGCTCTCCTTTGGCCGGATCACATCTATCAGATCCCGCCAGCGGATTGACGCTGAAAGCCTATCAAACGGCGACTGGCCACCAGATCACTGCCCCCTTGCCGCTACATCGCTTCGCCGATTATGGCCGCTGGTTTCAAGCACAGGTCGTGCCAGACGCGGATCACCGCAAAGTCGAACGCGTGGAGAAGAACGGTGTAGGATTTCGCATTACGATGGAAGATGGGGAAACCTGGAAGGTACGGCGAGTCATTGTTGCGGCTGGAATTGAGCCTTTTGCCTGGCGCCCAACGGAGTTTCGGACGCTTCCCCCCGCTTTGGTTTCTCATACCTGCGATCATCGCGACCTCAGCCACTTTGCGGGCAAAAAAGTGGCGGTAATTGGCGGGGGACAGAGCGCCCTGGAGTCGGCGGCGCTGCTGAATGAGTTCAGTGCCCACGTCGAGTTGCTGGTGCGCGCGCCCTTCGTCCGTTGGCTTTGGCGACAAAAATGGTTTCACACCTTTCGACCTGTCGCCAGGCTGCTGTACGCTCCTGCCGACGTAGGCCAAGCCGGGCTGAGTCACCTTGTGGCGCGACCCAATCTCTTCCGCCGCATGCCGCGTTCCCTGCAAGACAGTCTGGGTAAGCGCGCCATCCGGCCTGCCGGGGCGGCGTGGTTGCACCCTCGTTGTGAACCGGTCCACGTTACCCTGGGGCGCTCGGTAACTTCGGCAACTCTCACAGGGGCACGTGCAACTCTCGAGCTGAGCGACGGAACAAAGCGGCATGTCGATCACGTGCTTCTTGCAACTGGATACCGCGTGGACATCGCTCGCTACCCGTTTCTCCCAGGGGAGCTCGTTCAAATGATCCACGGGGTCACTGGCTATCCCCAACTCGACGCTGGCTTTCAATCATCCGTTCCAGGGTTGCATTTCCTCGGCGCTCCGGCGGCCTGGAGTTTTGGCCCGCTCATGCGATTTGTCGCCGGCACGGAGTTCGCTGCGCAAGCTTTGACGCGTGGAATCCTGGGAAGACTGCCACCTAAGCGGAGTTTATAGACATTTGGCCGCCACTGCCTCATTCCCGAATCTAGCCCAACATGCAACGGGCCACGTAGCAAGTGCTTCTGGCACTTCGGGCGCCCTCGTGATGGGCGCAGACTATCGAGCCCTCGGCGTAGTTCGCAGCCTGGGGCGCCGCGGCATTCCCGTCTGGGTAGTCAACCAGGGCGGCCATTCGGTGGCAACCATTTCGAGATATGCTTCACATCGAGTGCCATGGCCCGAGGGGAGCGATAGTGGAAAGATTGAATATCTACTCAGCATTAACGCGAAACATGGTCTCGATGGATGGCTGCTCGTTCCCACCGATGATTACACTGTCGGGTTGGCCTCAAACCATTACGAACTGCTTGCGAGCAAATATCGTCTGAGCGTCCCTCCGTGGGAACTTCTGCGCTGGGCTTGCGACAAGCGTTTGCTTCATCAACTTGCGAACGAGTTGGACGTCGATCAACCGTGGGCGATCTGCCCGTTGAACAAGGAGCAGCTCGCTGCTATCGATTGTCCCTTCCCGGTGATTGTCAAGCCCGCCGTGCGTCTGCGCCCGAGCAATCTATCCGTGCCGAAAGCGTGGCTTGCCGAAGATCGTGACTCCCTGCTGGCCCGCTACGAGGAGGCCAGCGCCCTCCTCCATCCAAAAGATTTGATGATCCAGGAAATCGTTCCGGGTGGAGGAGATGCTCAGTTCTCCTATGCCGCTCTTTGCGAAGAAGGGGTGTCCCTGGCCTCGGTAGTGGCGCGCCGAACTCGTCAATTTCCAAAGGATTTCGGACAGCTGAGCACTTTCGTGGAAACGGTTGACGTACCTGAAATTATTGAGCCGTCGGAGCGCCTGTTGGCCGCGCTCCGTTTCACTGGCCTGGTGGAGGTCGAGTTCAAGAAGGATCCCCGGAGCGGCCGATTCAAGCTTCTTGATATTAATCCTCGAGTTTGGGGGTGGCACACACTATCTGGGCGTGCTGGAGTCGATTTCCCTCATCTGCTGTGGTTGCTTGCCAGAGGTGCACCTGTTCCGCGTCTACATGGGCGCGCAGGCGAGCGCTGGCTACACCTGAGCGCCGATCTGCGGATGGCTCTGGAGGAGATATTGCGAGGTCGGCTAACCTGGAAGGACTACCTGCAATCGATTCGTGGCCCGCTAGAATCCGCCCTCTTTTCGTGGGACGACCCACTGCCGGGGATTTTCGATCTGCCACTCTTCGCTTATGCGTCGTGCAAGCGAATCTTGCACTCGATCAATGTCTAGCTCAGTTGGGTATCAGATCCTTGCCCAGAGCGCCCAAAGCGATCTTGAGTTCCCTGCAAGATGCTGCGAGATCTCGGCGCTCTTCAAACCTTCGCCAAGCTACCTTTCCTAGCTCAGATCAACTCGTCGGGACTTTTCTGGTCTTACTTTTGAGGATTTTACCGGATTGCGTCGAGGGAACTGATCCCCTATCTTTTCGCGTGGACGGCCCTTGAGCGGGGCGCAAAAGGACGGCTGGGTCGGGCCCCGAATGGGGGTCACCACCTCGGAGTCCGATTGCCTTCGGCGCCGCTTTTCAAGGGAAAGTCCGCTCGGGCCGTCCGCCAGTTGTAATTGATTGGGTCAGAGATTCGGCCCCGAATCGGCTTTGTTAGGTTTGCAGGATTGGAATCAGAAGACTGGGAGGTGCGAGTTGCGAATATCTGTGATTGGTTGCGGGTATGTTGGCTTGGTGACAGGAACGTGCCTCGCAGAAGCCGGACATCAAGTCATCTGCACAGACAATGATCCGGAACGCATCGCGGCGCTGAAGGCAGGTGTCGTGCCCATCTACGAACCGCATCTCGATGCTATCTTCGCGGCGAATCTGCGCTCTCAAAAGCTCTCTTTCACGAGCAACGCCGCCGAAGCCGTGCGTTTGGGGGAAGTCATCTTCATTTGTGTGGGCACGCCTCCCTTGGAGAATGGCGAAGCCGACCTGTCCGCAATCGACAACGTTGCCCGGCTCATCGCCACCGAGGCGTGCGAGTCCAAGCTCGTCGTCGAGAAAAGCACGGTACCGGCACAGACAGGACAACAATTAAAGCGCGTGCTCGGAGTCTATCGCCGGAATGGTGGCATCGAGTTTCATGTTGCTTCCAACCCTGAATTCTTGCGTGAAGGCACGGCTGTTGAAGATTTTCTTCACCCGGACCGCATCGTATTTGGTGTGGAAGACGAGACCTCGGAAAATCAGTTGCGAAAAATTTATGCGCCGATCATGGAAAGGCGCTTTCGATGTCCGGTGCACTTGAGTTCGTGCCCTGCCGCAAAACCGCCAGCCCTCGTCGTTACAACCATCAACAGCTCCGAGCTCATCAAGCATGCTTCAAACTCTTTTCTGGCCATGAAGATCTCCTACGCCAACATGATCGCTGATTTGTGCGAGAAGGTCGGCGGTGACATCAAGGAAGTGACACACGCGATGGGCTTGGACCCGCGCATCGGGCCGCGCTTTCTGGACGCGGGCCTCGGTTTCGGCGGGTTCTGCCTGCCCAAAGATATCCAGGCATTTATTCGACTGGCGGAACGTTCCGGGGCGGACTTCAGCATGTTGAAAGAGGCCGAGCGGGTGAATAAGCGTCGCATCGATCTGTTCCTTGAGAAAGTTAGGAATGCTCTCTGGGTGATTAAAGAGAAGCGCGTGGGAATTCTAGGCCTGGCGTTCAAAGCCAATACCGACGACATTCGTTTTGCGCCATCGCTCGAGGTGCTGCGCCGTTTGATCGCCGAGGGAGCACACTTGCGCGCATACGATCAGGAAGCTATGGACAAGACTTCCGCGCTTTTCCCTCAGGTCCAGTTTTTCCGTGAGCCCTATGAACTGGTCCGCGACGCTGACGCGCTCCTGATCTTGACGGAATGGCCGGAGTTCCGCGACCTCGATTGGGCGCGTATTCACGGCATGATGTGCAGGCCTCTTGTGATCGACGGCCGCAACATGCTCGAACCCAAAGCCATGATGCAACACGGCTTTGAGTACTTCAGCTTCGGTCAGCCCGAAAAATCTCAGCCTGCGCAATTCGTGCCCGCGCAGCTTCCCGCACTCTCCACGGCCAGCGCCGGCGCTTAGCGCACATTTGTGTTTTGCCGGCGCGTCAGGTATTAAGAGCGCAGCACATTAAGGCTTGACTCCGCAACCTTACCCATTTGCTAAGCCGATAGGTTTGCCGCGCACCATTCTTTATGTGTCCGCATTTCTCTTTGACTATCCTCGTTGCTTGTTAGTGTCCATGACTGCATCCTGCTTGTGGTGATTCCCCTACCGCTCCGTTTTTCTTCCCATCTATCTCCTCTAGGATCATAAGTCTACGGGCAGTGCACCTTGTCCCTCGCCGTGTAGGACTTTGACTGACACCCCTCCCAGGTAAAAACCTTATCGTCCGATTTCTGTCCCTGAGAGCAGTTGTCGGCTCCTCGCTATCCGGTCTAACGTCTCCCGTACGGCTGCTTCGGCCCGAAGCGGACCAAGCTGCCTAGCCCCTATCCCTACGGCTGATTTTTACAATTCGAGACTGACCAGCCGTGCGCCGGAGAGGCTTTCGTGTGAGAGACGCACAATGATTCGTTGGGCCCTGGCTTCGCTTGCAGTACTTCTTGCTATTTTGAATTCAGGATGTGCTGGAGTGGTTTCGGGCGGCGGCAAGAGCCCCGCTCCAGCGGCGCCCTCGATCACCACGCAGCCGGCGAGTGAGACGATCACGGTGGGCCAGTCGGCTACTTTCTCCGTCTCAGCTACGGGTACCGCCCCTCTTACATATCAGTGGATGAAAAACAATGTTGCCATCACTGGCGCGGCTTCGCCTCGCTACGCTACCCCCGCTACAACTAGCTCCGACAACGGTGCAAAGTTCAATGTGACGGTCACAAACCAAGCCGGTAGCGTGACGAGCAGCTCTGCCGTCCTTTCTGTCAGCGCCGTTGTAGTCGCCCCAGCCATCACCACGCAGCCAACGAGCCAGACTGTTACGGCCGGACACACCGCTTCGTTTTCTGTCGTTGCGAGCGGCACTGCTCCTCTCGCTTATCAATGGAAGAAAAACGGTGTTGCTATCTCTGGTGCGACCGCTTCGAGCTACACCACGCCGGCCACCACGACCGAAGACAGCGGTACTTCGTTCACGGTTACAGTCAGCAACTCTGCCGGTAGCGCGACCAGTGTCGCAGCCACACTCACCGTCAACGCCCAAACTTCTACCCTGCAGATCACTTCCACCCAGCTCCCTGGTGGAACGGTTGCAGTCGCCTACTCCTCCGCGCTCGCAGCTTCCGGTGGCACTCCTCCCTATAGCTGGAGCCTCTCCAGTGGCACGCTGCCGACTGGCTTGACTTTGTCTTCAGCTGGGGCTATTTCCGGAACTCCTTCGGTGGCCGGTTCTTTCCCCTTTACTGTTTCCGTCAAGGACTCCACCGGGGCTTCCGCTTCGGCCAACTTCAGCATCACTGTTGGCACTGCGGCCCCTCCTTCCATCTCGATCTCTTCGCCCTCTAACGGCTCCACAGTCTCCGGTTCGATCTCCGTCTCTGGTGTCGCTTCCGATGGCCTAACTATTTCCTCCGTCCAAGTTTCCGTCGATGGCGGAACTTTCTCTAACGCTTCCGGCACCATCTCTTGGTCCTTCTCTCTCAACACCAACTCGCTTTCGAATGGGGCTCACACGCTTGTCGCAAAAGTCTCTGATTCCGGCGGCAATTCTGTCTCCAGCTCCCTCGTGGACATCACCGTCAACAATGCTTCCACCTCCACCGATTGCACCCTTTATGCTTCGCCGTCTGGCGGTGGCAACGGAACAAGTTCTTCCTCGCCGCTGACATTTTCCGCGGCCGCCTCGGCAACGCAACCCGGCTCCGTCGTCTGTCTCCTTGGCGGAACTTACAATCTCAGCTCCACCTTCGTTCCTCCCAACAGCGGGTCGCCTTCTTCCTGGATCGTCTATAAAAACTACGACTCAACTCCCGTTAACTTCGTCTGGACTGGCGCTGCCGACGCCGAACCCATGTTCAAGGTCGGCAACGGCTCCTTCCCCTCCGGCCCTGCTTATATCCAATTCCAGGGTCTCAACCTAAATGGCAGCGGCACCGCTGCGGATGGCTTTTTCTGCCGTGGCGGCCACCACGCCCGTTTCATCGGAAACTCCATCTCCGACACCGGCGGCTCAGGCATCGGCTCCATCAACTGCGACTATCTCGTGGCCGATCACAACTTAATCTCCCACAACGGCTACATCCCCTCTTCCACGTCCGTCCCCCAGGACTACAGTTGGACCAGCGCCATCTCGTACAACACCCATGTGTGGTTCGACAACTATCCGGGCATCCATTCCGTAATCTCCAACAACATCATCACCGGCGAAGTGGATCAAAGCTCGAATCACACCGACGGCAACGGCATCATCCTCGATCTCGGCGGCAATACGCCTCCCGCCCTCATCGTCAACAACGTCGTCTACGGCAATGGCGGCCGCTGCATCGAGTCCAATCAGGTCCAGAACTTCTATATCATCAACAACACCTGTTTCGAAAATGCCCTTGATCCCTCCGAACCCAATTTCCCCGAGTTCGCAGTCAACGGCACCTCCAACGGCTACTTGGTCAATAACATCGCCTATGCCCTTAGTCCTAGCAACCCCACGTTCGCCCAGTACGGTTCTGTCTCCAATACCAACTACTCCGCCAACTTGTACTTCAGTGGCGCCCCCAACTTCAACGCAACTGGATTCATGAATGCCAACCCGTTGTTCCTGAGTGCTCCCCTTCTGGGCTTAGGCGGCTTTGTGTCCTCGCTTGCGCCTTCTTTGCTGGGGAGTGACTTGACGCTGACACCGCTACTCAGCCCGGCCCTCGGCAAAGGGATTGACCCCAGCACAATCTCCGGCTTATCCGCTTCCATCGTCAGCGACCTGAAAACCTACATCTACACCGACATCAACGGGAAAGGCCGCCCGCAAGGCGGCAATGTCGACCTCGGCGCTTACCAGCAGTAAATTGGGACGGGCGGAACCTGCTTAACAAGACTAGGGTACTACCCAGAAGATAGAAGACGTTCAGGATTACGGCGCAAGAGAGGGAAATACTTACTTAGCTATGGGCGCGCCGTTCCGAGCCTTCTTGGTCAAGTCGCGCAGGATCTCTGGAATTTTCTCGAACTCGGCGGACTTATCAAGAAAATAATTCGCGCCTGCAGCGATGCACTCCTCACGGTATTGGGGATAAGGATAATTCGTGCAGATCAGCACCCACACGGAAGGATGGGTCTGGCGAATGGTACGCAAGACTTCCAAACCGCTGCCTCCGGGCATTTGGAGATCCAGGATGACGGCATCCGGGTTCTTTTTCACAATCGAATGAATAGCCTCAGGAGCGTCCTTGGCTTTTCCCACTAGCTGAACGCCAGGTACCTCGCGCAGCAAATCGGCCAGACGTTCGACAACCACTCGCGAATCATCGGCGATGAGAACTCTCATCTTCCTTCTCCTCGAGAAACGTCCGCCCATGAGTAGATAATGACGAATTCATTTGGAAATACATCCGGTGAACAGTGGAATCTGATGTAGGACAAAGTGAAGTGGTCCGGACCGTATTCGTCCCACAATAGGGGAACAGGGTTGGGAGGCCAGCTTTCAAGGAATCCTCCCTAACCATCCGGACCTCCCGCCGGCATCTAGTCCACAAGTTGTGCTCGTAAGGCATAGCGAATCATCTCGGCAGTCGTCTTGAATCCTGTTTTTTCCAGAATGCGCGCGCGATAAGTACTGACAGTTTTCACGCTGAGCCCGATCTCATCGCCGATTTGTTTGACGGTTTTGCCTGAAGCAATCATTCGCAGCACCTGAAATTCACGATCGGACAAGAGCTCGTGAACAGGCACGTCCGCGCCGCTACGCAAGTCGTAGGCCAAGCTCTCGGCGAGTGTCGAGCTGACGTAGCGGCCACCAGCAACGATTTTACGCACCGCCAACTTCATTTCTTCCGGCACGCTCTCTTTCGTCAGGTAGCCCGATGCGCCCGCTCTGAGCGCTCGCCGGGCGTATTGCTCTTCGGGATGCATACTCAAGAGAAGGATAGGCATTTTGGGACGCAAACGTTTCAAATCGCTTAAAATATCCAGCCCGCTCTTTCCCGGCATGCTTATGTCCAGGATCACAATATCCCAATCGTGAGCGCGCGCATGCTCCAGCGTTTCCTGCGCTGATTTCGCTTCGCCGAAAGCTACTCTAGGGAAAGCTTCACCTATTGTTTCCTTGAGCCCGCGTCGAAAGACAGCATGGTCATCCGCAATCAAAACTCTCATCTCGAGTCCTGTTCGGGCTGGGTCGAGGGTGGAAGGGGAATCCGCAGAGTCATTGTCGTTCCGGTGCCTGGAGTACTTTCTACTTGGAGCTCGCCGTTCAGCAGGAGCGCGCGCTCTTGCATCCCCACCAGCCCGAGAGACTTGCGCGCCTTTGCTTCCTCGGGATCGAAGCCTTTGCCGTTGTCGCGAACCTCGAAGATCAGCTGATTTGCTTCTCGTGCCAACGTGGCTTCGACGCGCGAAGCCTGGGCATGGCGCGCGACGTTGGTAAGTGACTCTTGAAAGATGCGGAAGATGGCAGTGGAACGCTGGGCATCAAGGACCAGTGGCTCCTTGGGTAGACTCACGCGGCAGCGTATTTTGGTGCGGCCTTCAAATTCCTGGGCTTGCCATTCCAAAGCGGCGGTCAAACCCAAATCGTCTAGCGTCCTAGGCCGAAGATCGGAGGCGATTCTTCGCAGCGTGACGATCATCCCGTCCACCAATTGGATAGCTGAGTCGACTTTTGCCCGCAGGCGAGTTTGCCTCCTGGTGGCCTTGTGACCGATAAGTGCCAGGTCCATCTTGATGGCCGTGCAAGACTGGCCGAGTTCATCGTGAATTTCTCGGGCGATTGAGGTGCGTTCCTCTTCGCGCACGCTCTGAAGACGGGCCGCGAGCGCGCGAAGCTGATCGAGCGACGCGCGCAATTGCTCCTCGGCCTTAACGCGTTCGGCGATTTCTGTTCGTAGTTCTTCATTCACCCCTGCCAGGATCGTGGCTCGCTGCTCCACGCGGAGTTCCAGCAGCTCTTTTGCCTTTGCAAGCGCTTCCTCCTTGCCGTGCCTTTCGGTCATATCGCGCGTGACTTTGGCGAATCCCTGCAACGTTCCCTTGGAATTGCGCAATGCTGTGACTACAACGTTGGCCCAGAAACGCGAACCGTCTTTGCGGATTCTCCATCCCTCGTCCTCGACCTGGCCGCTTTCAGCCGCCTGAGCCAGGATCCGCTCTGGCTTGCCAGTTGCAATATCTTCCGGCGGATAAAAGGCGGAAAAGTGTTTTCCGAGAATTTCTTCGGCGCGGTAGCCTTTCAATCGCTCCGCGCCATCATTCCAAGTGACCACATCGCCTTTCGGATCCAAATTGAAAATGGCATATTCCCGCACGCTTTGAACAAGCAACCGGAGGCGCTCTTCGCTTTCGCGTATCGTCTGCTCCGCTTGTCTGCGGTTCGTCACGTTCTCGAAGGCAACGCCCAGGAAGTTGCCCGGCAGAGGAAAGATTTGAACGGAGTAAATGCCCTGGCGAATCCGTTCATCGCCGTAGGAGATGTCCCCCAGGTTTCTCGGTTCGCCGGTTCGCAGCGACTCAAGGCACACACGCGGAAACCGCGTCTTCAAAAGCTTTGGGAATTCAGCCAGGGTTCTTCCCTGCAGGGCTTCGGGCGTTGCCCCCGTTTGGAGTGTCGCGGCAGGGTTAACGTCAATGATTCTATATGTCTTGACGTCTTGTGGGTTCCAAAGCTGTAATACCACCATTCCGAGAGGGAGCCCTCTAAGAATCTCCTGATACAAAGGGAGAGTTGCTTCCTGCTGTTGTGTACGCGCCGACTTTGTTGCCGGGGCCCCGGATCCGGCAGTCTTATGTGCGGTCATTGTGCCCCTGTGCATACGCTGAAGCGAATTTGCGCCGCTGGGCCGTCGGGCAAACTCTGGAAAAAGGTCGCTACAACCCCTCTAATTCTAGTCACGCTACAGTTTTTTCCTCTAATTCATCCCCACCGTCATATCAAGAAGGACTGTCGGAAACTGTCCCTTTGTAGGACGCAGCGCACACTTCTGAAACACAAGGTCTGACGCTAGAATCATTTCCTTGCCGACATCTTCAAGATTCCCTCTCCCTTACTCTTTTGCCCGTGGGCGGAATGTAAAAGAGTGCGTAGCACTCTCGCCGGGGCTGCCGAACTTCCTTAGCTCAGCAAGTCTCATTAACCGGGGACCCTCTCCCTCCGATTCACCGCTTCTCTAACCAGCCCAGCGACCCGGCGATTCAAAAGCCCGCACAAAACTAATTTGGAGGTGTAGGGGTGCGATTTCTCGAGTACCTGTTTGCGTTTTTGTGTCCGGAGCGGCGGCAATTCTGCATCGCTCGAGTGAACGTTAAGGCTGTGACTCCCACAGCGAAATATCTAAGTCGGATCGCTGGCGTCCTTGCAGGGCTGGCTTTCTTAATGGCCTGTGCAGGAAATCTGAGAGCGCAGACGCCGGTGACAATCTGGCCTGCCACGGCGACGCCCGCCGTGCCTGACGTCGGCTCGGATTCGCCCGTTGAGCTAGGAGTCCGTTTTTACTCTGATACAGCTGGCTACATCATAGGAATTCGCTTTTACAAGAGCGCCGCCAATACTGGGACGCACATCGGCAATCTGTGGAGCAGCAACGGCACTTTGCTGGCTACGGCTACGTTCACTTCGGAGAGCGCTTCGGGCTGGCAGCAAGTCAATTTCTCCAAACCTGTAGCCGTCGCCGCTAACACGGCATACCTCGCTTCTTACCATTCCACGATCGGTCACTACAGCGTCAACGGGGGCTACTTCGCATCATCGAGCTACAATAATGCACCCCTGCACACCTATGCGAATGCGAGTTCAACTCCCGAAGGGCCGTACACTTACGGCAGCACGAGTGCCTTTCCAACGAGCACCTACAACTCCGGGAATTACTGGGTGGATGTCGTCTTCACCCCAACCATTTCGACGCAGTACTCGATTTGGCCCAGCACAGCGACACCGGCCACGCCCGACGTCGGTTCCGATTCGCCTGTCGAGCTAGGGGTCCGCTTTTATTCCGACACGGCCGGCTACATTACCGGCATTCGCTTTTACAAGAGCGCGGCCAATACCGGCACGCACATTGGCAATCTCTGGAGCAGCGCCGGCAAGCTGTTGGCTACCGCAACCTTTACTTCCGAGACTGCTTCCGGTTGGCAACAAGTCACTTTCTCCAAGCCTGTAGCGATTGCGGCGAACACCGCCTACATCGCCTCGTACCATTCCTCGATCGGGCATTACAGCGTCAACGGCGGATACTTTGCATCGTCCGGATTCAATAATCCTCCGCTGCATACCTACGCGAACACATCTTCAACCCCCGAAGGACCCTACATGTACGGGAGCACGAGCGCTTTTCCAACCAGCACCTACAACTCTGGCAACTACTGGGTCGATGTCACGTTTACAGAGGCGGCGAACGGTGGAGGAGGCGGCGGCGCATTGGCCGTTAGCACAACCTCTTTGCCGAACGCCACCATGTCAGTCGCTTATAGCCATGCGCTGGCTGCCAGCGGCGGAACTTCGCCGTATTCGTGGTCGCTCTCGAGCGGGTCGCTGCCGACGGGTCTGACTCTGTCTTCTGCGGGAGCTATTTCCGGAACTCCTTCGGTCGCTGGTTCTTTCTCCTTTGCGGTCTCCGTCAAGGATTCCACCGGGGCTTCCGCTTCGGCCAACCTCAGCATTAACGTCGTCACCGCCGCCCCTCCGTCCATCTCGATCTCGTCGCCTTCTAACGGCGTCACAGTCTCCGGTTCGATCTCTGTCTCCGGCGTGGCTTCCGGTGGCCTAACTATCTCCTCCGTCCAGGTTTCCGTCGATGGGGGAACTTTCTCTAACGCTTCCGGAACCACCTCCTGGTCTTTCCCTCTCAACACCAACTCGCTTTCGAATGGGACTCACACGCTTGTCGCGAAAGTCTCTGATTCCGGCGGAAATTCTGTCTCCAGCTCCCTCGTGGACATCACCGTCAACAATGCTTCCACCTCCACCGACTGCACTCTTTATGCTTCGCCGTCTGGCGGTGGCAACGGAACAAGTTCTTCCTCGCCGCTGACTTTTTCCGCGGCTGCCTCGGCAACGCAACCCGGCTCCGTCGTCTGTCTCCTTGGCGGAACTTACAATCTCAGCTCCACCTTCGTTCCTCCCAACAGCGGGTCGCCCGCTTCCTGGATCGTCTATAAAAACTACGACTCAACTCCCGTTAACTTCGTCTGGACTGGCGCTGCCGACGCCGAACCCATGTTCAAGGTCGGCAACGGCTCCTTCCCCTCCGGCCCCGCTTACATCCAGTTCCAGGGCCTCAACCTGAACGGCAACGGCAACGCCGCTGACGGCTTCTTCTGCCGCGGCGGCCACCACGCTCGCTTTATCGGTAATTCCATCTCCAACACCGGCGGCTCCGGCATCGCCTCCATGAACTGCGACTATCTGGTCGCCGACCACAACCTCATCAACCACAACGGCTACATCCCTTCCGGCGCCGCCAATCCCTCTTGGTATAGCTGGACCAGCGCCATCTCCCTCAACACCGAGATGTGGTACGACAACTATCCGGGCATCCATTCCGTCATCTCCAACAACATCATCACTGGTGAAGTGGACCAAAGCCCGAATCACACGGACGGCAACGGCATCATCCTGGATCTCGGCGGCAACACGCCTCCCGCCCTCATCGTCAACAACGTCGTCTACGGCAATGGCGGCACCTGCATCATCGCCAACCAGGTGCAGAATTTCTACACCATCAACAACACCTGCTACGACAACGACTTGGACCCCAACGAGCCAGGCTTCTCCGAGATTGCCTCGAACGGCTCCAGCAACGGTTACGTCGTCAACAACATTTCTTACTCCTGGAACAGCAGCAATCCCGCGTACGGCCAGTACGGCGGCAGTGCCAACAACCAGTACTTTGCCGACATGCTCTACGGCGCGTCGAACGATTTCACCTATTCCAATCCATCCCAATTCATGAATGCCAACCCGCTATTCCTGAGCGCACCCAGCTTGGGCTCTGGCGGCTATGCAACGTCGCTGGCACCTTCCCTGCTGGGGACCGGCCTGACGCTGCTGCCGACCAGCCCGGCGTACGGCAAGGGCATTGATCCCAACACGATATCCGGCTTAAACGCATCCATTGCGAGCGACCTGAAAACCTACATCTACACGGACATCAACGGCAAAGCTCGCCCGCAAGGCAGCGGTTCCGACCTCGGAGCCTACCAACACTAGGCTCTAACCCCGACGCCTTTGGGCGTTCGGGACAGCTCTCAATCCAAATGGGCGGCGCAGGTCTTCCTCCTGACCGGCGCCGCCCGTTTCCCATGGAGGACGAGAAGATTCAAAGCATCGCTGCGCAATCGCGATGAAGGCATGAGACACGAGTTCGGCGGCCCCGCCCGGAAATTTATCCAAGGAGACTGTATGGCAGTGGAAAAAAGCACGACGGCTCTTCGCCCCCTTTGTTATATGCATCACGTTGAGATGAAGCCTTTTCAAACGAAAGAGGTCACGCACTCTTTCATTACGCTCTCACTCGCGTACCTGTGCCCGGTCTCCGGTTGCGTGATCAGGTACACGGGCACTACGGGGTATTTCGCGAGCGGGGCGAAGGAGCAATGGAAGCAAACCGGTGCGCTCCGCGTGAGCTGCCCTCTCGATGGACGACCCATGTATCTGGCTGCGGTTCATCCTGAAAACAGCGCCCTTCGTCTGTGGAGATGCGCGAAACCGAACTGCGCGGGAGAAGACACGATCGAAGAATTCATATTTGATCCCAAAGACCCTTTCATCCAGCAGCTTCTTCGAGCGAACTGACGGAAAGCGCTAGCGTAAACACCGCGGGCCGCGTTGGTGGAATGCCCGCGTTCGTGCGCGCGGGACATCTTTCCATTTAGACAGCGGTCAAATTCCAAGGTGGCCTGCACCACCCACAAAGCAGGTGTCGCTTAGGCGCATATCAGGACTGGGCGCGCCTCTCACAAGATTGTTTTCTCCCAAGGTTCCTGGCCACGAACTCGGGCGCAAGTAAGACGAGGTTGAACAGTTTCTTTGTGATTTTGATTCCCCCAGGTACATCTCTCGCGCTAGTTCGGCGCACGTGGTGTCACGATGGTTGCAGAGGGTGCGGGAACAGGTGCGCCGCCGCATGCAGACCTGGATTGAAGGTTCGTCGAGAACGGCGACCCAGGAACGGTACTGAGCACTCCGGTTTGGCTGTCGGCTTGGAACGCCGCGACGACAACGATTTGCTCACAAGCATTTGTAGGTAGCTGGATCTGTGTGGCGTAGACGAACTGCCCGCCCAACGCAACGGAGACGCCTTGGTAGTACGGTTGGAATGTTCCGCCGTCAAACGGGGATCCTGTCACCATTTGGATCGCACCGGTTGTGCCATCAACTGTATACGCTGCGACACCGCTCGGCGTAGCCGCGTAGACGAACTTGCCAGTCGGATCGATATCGACCATCTGATTGCTTGCAGCGGCTGGGGCCATTGTGACTCCCCCTGGCGCCGACGAAGCATAAGCCAAGGCGCCTGTCGAAGGGTTGATCATAAATGTCGAAATGAGAGGTGAATACCAAAAGGCATTGACAGGAGTGTTCGTATCGAGAACTAAGAAGCGCCCCTCCGGGTCGACTGCCAGGCCTGCCGGGATCCCTGAGTTTCCCGCGGCAAAGGGAGACCCGGGAACGTTTGTTAGCGTCCCATCGGGCGAGATTGAGAATGCGAGGATAGCTTCATTGCACGGAGTTCGATCGTCCCATTGATTCGTGCAGCCCGCGGCGTAGAGAAATTGACCGGCAGGGTCGGTCGCTATAACATTCACACCGTTGGGCCACGATGGCAAAGGCGCGGTACTGGGCAACTGCCTTAACGCACCCGAACTCGGGTTTATGGCGTACACCAGAAAATTCGGGCCCCCGGGATACGATGAGCCGGAGAGATTGGGGTCGGAATTGTAGGCGTAGAGAAATTTCCCTCCGCCATCAATCGCAATGAATTGCGGATTCCAAGGCGCAGGAAAGGGCGCTTTGGAAACTAGGCTAATTTCGCCAGAAGACTGGCTTATCGTGTAAGCGGCGATGCTGCTGCCAACTACCGCGTACGCGAAGCGACCTGACGGGTCAACTGTGTGAACGCCCGGCCCGTAGCCCGTGGCAAACGGCGAACCGGGAATGGAGGTAAGCGCGCCGGTTGCTGGATCCGCGGTCATTATCGCGACACCACCAGCGTAGACGTATTGACTGCCCTGGGCATGCACAGTGCCGCTTGTGAAAAAGCTAGCTAAACAGACCGACATTAGCAAGAATAGGATTCTCCTCATAATTTAAACCTCTCCTTTAAGAATGGTGAACTTATAAATCAGTGGGGCCAGCGACCGGGGGACCGGCCCATCCGCTGTGGCGGAGTCGGTTAGTGTTGGTAGGCCCCGAGATCCCATTCGCCGGTGCTGCCGCCGCGCGGGTTGTGGTTAATGTCGTAATAGACATACTGTCCCAGGTCCGCCTGAAGGTTCGGGTCACTCGTCAAGGTTGTGGGGTCGACGCCTATATTCCCGTAGCCGGGACTGGTGGAGGCGAGCGCAAACCCACTGTCGATGTCGCATGTGGGGATCCAAAGCTGGCTCTGCGTGCCAGAGCAAAACGTCGCTGGCCTGTAACTCGGTCGATCGGGCAAAGGCGGGCGGGCGACGTTGTATTGCTGGGCCGCGGAAGCATCGAAATAGGGCGGAGTAACAAATTGCGGGTCAGCGTTGATGAAACCGGTACACACTGAGGTAGGGTTGCAAGCGGCGCCGTAGTACAGATCCTCTTGATATGTGACGCCCGGATTGGATGACGCGTTCAGCCACTCGTAAGGCGGATTGCTTGATGCCCAACTGTAGCTGATATTGTTCAGGACAAAGCCGTTCACGCCAGATATCCCCGTGGGAAAGTTGTGCACTATCCCGCCAAAATTCGGTTCGTTTGTGTTGTCTAGGTCATTTTTGTAACAAGAGTTATTGACAATCCAAAAGCTCGTCACGTATCCGTTGGTCTCGATGCAACGACCTCCGTTACCGTAGACAATGTTGTTGATGATGAGCCCTGGTGGCGTTGTAGTGTTGTTGTCGTAGGCCAAGTCAAAAATGATTCCATTGCCGTCGGTATAGGCGTCCTGGTCCACTTCGCCAACGACGATATTGTTGGAAATCGTGTTGTGGATCCCTGAATAGGTATCTGCCCACGGGATTTGGTCGTAGGTGATCCCGCTTGTGGAGCTATAGCAGTGAGTGAGGTTAGGACAAACGGGGTTGTTGTTGTAGCCGTTGTGGAAGATAAGGTTGTGATCGCTAATGATGTAGTCGCACTCCACCGCAGAGATTCCCGCTCCGCTTGTGTTCGTGATTGTATTCCCGACAAAGGTGACGCCCTTAGCCTGATTGCAGCCAAAGGCGTTGGCGGCGCCACTGGTCGATATGCCTCCGATTGCCGCGTCCCCAATTCCGCCGTCGAAATTGAGGCCCTGAAAGATCAGGTTCTGCGGCCCTGAAAAGGTGGAACCGTTGTACGTTCCTGTGATAAGGACCATGGAGTGAGAGTCAGCTGTGGTACGGGTCCAAACGATATTGACGGGGCCGTCGCCGTAAGCCTGAAAGGTGACGGGCGAGCCGCTCGTGCCCGTGGATTTCACGGTCCAGGAATCGCTGAATTCATAGCGGCCTCCGAGCAGACACACGACGGAACCGGGGGACGTAGCCCCGTCTGCACCAGTCAATGTTTTCGGAGAAGAGGGGCTGGTGCCCGAATTAGTGTCGTTTCCGTTGGGAGCGGCATAGAGCGTGCAATTGTTGGCGAGCTGGAAGGCGTGAATCCCTAGGCCAGGTATAAAAAGCGCCATCCTTGAATTTGCCCAGGCCGAAGTAGCAGTGGGCCGTGCGGCAAGCACAGAATGGGGATAGATCACGTCCAAGCTTCTCTTGAAAACCGGCTGAGAGGGAGAGAACGAAAAGAGAATCATGAATCCAACGAATGCACACGAAGGCACTAGGAAATTGAGACTCTTCTTCTTCATGATGTGAACCCCTAATTGGTGGATTGAATCCGTGAGTGACTCAGGCTAGGACGAGGCGCCTCCACGCTGGAGAAGAGAGGAGCAGAATTGAGGTACCCGGACTCGTGTTGCAGGGTCTTTCATATTCGGTGAGGGCGGCCAATTCAATCGGTCAAACACTGCAAACTGGGCTCGGATTTTCTCCCTAATCGTGAGGCCCAGGTCTTTTCACCGCCATGGAGGTCTCCGATCGCTTCAAAATCAGGATGGAAATCAGCGGGTGAAAGCGGCTTCGTTACGAGGCCTCTGACGAAACCTTCGGCCATGACAAACCAGTTGAAGGCAGCGACGAGGGCGGCGCGCAGGCTGCGCTTTCGGACTGCAAGGAGCATAGTGAGAAAGCAAAGGCCGAGAATCCACAAGCCGAACCACATAAAATCGCGCGTGAGCAGACCGAGGAGTGCGGTGCCAAGTCCGGCGGCAACGAGCAGCGCGGCTGCTGGACCCCACCAGCGCTCCTTAACCCAGCGCCAGAAAAGCGTTCGAGGAAAGTGATAGCGCGCGGCTTGCCCGATTCCGAGGTGGAAATTGCGGCCGCGCCGGCTCAGCACGTTCGACAGGGCAACAGGTGCGTCATCGTAGTGTCGCACGATTGGCTGGTCGAAGAGCAAGACCGAGTAGCCGGCCCCACGCACGCGGAGACAGAGTTCCGGTTCCTCCTCCGAATACAAGTACGGATTGAAAGGCCCGACCTGCTCCAAAACGGAGTGCCGATAGAGCGCCGCACCGCCTGCGGCAAAGGGAATACGCGAGCTTACCCGCGGCGGTGCAAACTGGATGCCTTCAAAACTTGCCGCAGGCAACCTTGCAGACTGGCGAGGCAGGTTAATCACGGAAGTCGACGTGACGAGACCCACGCGAGGGGTGGCGCGCAGGAAAATAAGAGCGGGCTCCAGCCAGCCCGGCAGAAGCTCCATATCGCCATCCAGAAAGAGGACGAATTCACCCTGGGTCTGTTTGTAGCCAACGTAGCGTCCAATGGCCGGAGAAAGGGGTTGACCGGGTTTCAAGCGAAAAATGCGCACCGGATAACGCTTTGCCAGCGCAACGGTTTCGTCGGTCGATGCCGAATCGACGAGCGCGATCTCGACGGAAGGAACACACAAGGTTCCCTTCACGACAGACTCGATGAGCCTGGATATATTCCATGCTTGATTTCTGGTGATGAGCACGACCGACAATTCGGTCATAGCGGTATCTCCTCGTGCCCGCCGGAGGAAGAGCCAGACCAGACATAGAAAAAGCGGGCGCGGAGTTCGCGCACTCCGCCGCAGGCCAGAACAGCCAGCGCGAAGAGCGCTGCGGCGTAGATCAAAGTGGCCAGGGCCGCCCTTAAAATACTTGGCTCATCCGAGGCGAGAAAGAGATAGGCGGCCATGCAGGCGGCGGCGACGATTGGCCTCCAGGTGACTTTGGCGAGCGGGATGCCCGAAAGCAGTCGCGACACGGGAACGTAGTGCTGGATGGCGGCGGCGAGCCTCGTGAGGAAGAGGGTCATGGCGGCGCCGAGCAGGCCGAAGCGTTCGATCAGAAGGGCGCCCGCCACCAAAGTGATAAACACGTCCACGATGACAATGCGCAGGGTGACTTTTTCGCGGTGAGTGGCCAAGAGGACTTGGCCGAGGACATACGAGAAAACCTGAAAGATCAGGATCCAAGCCATGATGCGCAAGGCCGGTACCGCCTGAAGAAAGTCGCGATTCTTGTATAGGAGGGAGAGCCCCCAGGGGCCAAGAAAAAGACGCCGGCGGCGGCGGGAAGGGCCAAGGCCAAGAGGAATTCGAGGATTTGGTCCGTAATGCGCTTGAGATCCTGAAGCCCAGGGCCGACTTTGCGGCACATGACGGGGAAAATACTCTGGGCAATGCTTTGGTAGACGAGAGAAAGAGGCACGAGCAACTGCGCGGCAGCGGCGTAGAGACCAACTTCGGTTTCGGTGGCGAGTTTCGAGAGAAGAATGATGTTGAGGCTGCTCTCTATGGCGATAACCTTGTCGATGGCCAAGAATGTGATCGAAGAGCGAAGGGTGATCCAGCAGAAGCGCAGGCTGACGGGGGCGCGCTGCGCCGAAAAGCGGCTGAGGACGAGCCAGACCTCGGCGATAGCGATGGCGAAGAAAGCCGCCAGGAGGACTAGGATAACGGTGTAGAGGCCCCTGCCTCTGACGAGAAGCAGGTACGCGCCGGCCATTTTGGCGAGATTCGCGGGCACATTGACCCAAGCGATGTAGCGCATTTTTTCCCAGGCTTGAAAGATGCCCTCGCAGATGGAGGAAATCGCAAAGGGGAAAAGTCCCAGCGAGAGCAGAAGCACGATCCAATTGGTGGCGGGAGAGTAGTGCATGAGGCGAACGAAAACGTAGAGCGCGGCGAGAGAAACGGACGAAGAAGCCGCGACGATGGCGCAGCCGTTGTTGAAATACATCCTGGTTAGAGAGCGGTCTTTGGCGACCTGCCGGATGGTGAGGATTTTGAGGCCCGCCACGGCCGAGACCTGAAACATGTAGAAGAGCGAGAACGCGAGGGCCAACTGGCCAAACTCGAACGCGCCGAGATGACGAGCGACCATGGCGTACACCACAAAACTCGCGGCGCGATTCAGGACGTCGCTGGAGAGAATCGAAAGCGCGTTACCGCCTACGCTGCGAAGGTTTAGGCTCATCGGAAACGTTAGCCCTTCCGGCGAAGCCAAAAACTTTTTGGCTGGACGCTGCTCTGTTTATACGAGGGAATGGATTGAGCCAAAAGGTCGGGGTGCTTGAGATGCATGTAATTTCCCGCCCAGAGGACTTCAAACTCGGAGTTAAAGGCGAGGAAGGCTTGGAGGAGATATTGCTCGTTCCAGAAGCGGTGATGGTGGAAGATCCAATCCTTCGGATATTCAGCGGGAAAGAAAATGTCGTGACAATGGATCAGGACTCCCGGATTCAGCCGAGGAAGGATTTCGAGGTACTCGAAGCGAACATCGCTGCCAATGGAGAGAACGTGGCTTGAATCAATGAAAAGGACATCGTTGCGCTGGAGATTTTGGAATGTGCTTAGGGGAACATCCTGGACTTTTGCCGACAGGACCGCGAGGCCGTTGCAGTCTTTGCCCAGGAATTCCGCGGGAAACGGATCGATGACCCAGTGCTCGCAGGCGTAGGAACTGTCGAGTGCCCGGTTGTCGCCGATGGCGTCTTCAACCAGCAGAGTGGAAAAACCGCTGCCGATTTCGAAGAATCGCCGGGGCTTGAATTTCCGCACGATGCCGTAGAGTATTTCGGCGTCTACGGAATCAAAATATCCGTTTCCTAAAAAAAATTGGGCGGGATTAGAAGAATCGCTACGCGTAAGGGCTTGCCAGGCAGCACAGCAGCGCGTCTCCAACTCTTTGAGGAACTCGATCTGAAACTGTTCGTTGATATCGATCCCGGGAAGTTCCAGGTTTGGATGCCAAAGCGCGTCGTCGACAGACCGCGTGTCCGGTACGGGCTCATAAAAGTGAACGTAGGTGAGATGGAGCCCTAACTTCTCCCAGAACGAGAATGTCTTGCGCGCGAGGAACCTGGAGACTCTGTGAATCAGATCCGGCTTGTCAAAGGATTCTCGAGTTACGCGTGTGCGATTGCCGAATCGCGCCGGACCCGCATCGGCGGCAGAACCAAGCGAGCCGGCGATCTCTGTTGCTTGCAGTTCCAACTGGTTTCGCAAGAGGAAGGCCCTTTCAGCCGCCCGGCACGGGATCCGGCGTTACGCTAGCAGTTCCTGCACTCGGGACAATCCGGTGCTCAACGGAAGACGTCACCCGCTAATGCTTGTACGGCCGTGAATTGGAGCCGGGCAGCGGCTCGGCTCGTGGAACTCGTTTCGTCTGAGGTCATAGGAGGTCAACGCCTCCGGCAAATTTCAGGGATTTAACGGATTGCTAAATTCCCGCTGAATTTCGGAGTATGAATCTTGCGAATTACGTGATGGAGCATCATTGCCGCGAGAACCTGGTGAGCGTCTGAGCAGCGAATCCGCAGAAGCGATGCAAAGCCCCCGCGTGGCGAGGAAGCCGGCGCATCGGGATCGATTGTTTTTCGAGCGACCGAGCCGCAGGAACCTTCTTTGGGTGTCGTTGAGCATTGTCATCTTCCTAATATCTTTGGTTTACGCGGTGAAACACTTCTCTGGGCCAACTGTCGTGGATCAAGAGACGTCCGGCTTGAACTGCACACTTTTTGCTTCCGCTTCGGGAAGTGACGTCAATTCCGGAGCGAATCCATCTACCCCCAAATCTTTCGTTGGAGCTGCCGCAGCCGCACAGCCCGGGGCCGTCCTGTGCCTCCTCGGTGGCACTTACAACCTTGCCTCGTCCTTTTCTGCTCCGAAGAGTGGCACGGACTCTTCGTGGATCGTCTACAAAAACTACGACTCCATTCCCGTCAACTTCGCATGGACGGGCCCGGCGGACGCTTCGCCCATGTTCAAACTGGGCACCGGCAGGTTTCCCTCCGGTCCCGCCTACCTTGAATTCCGCGGCCTGCATTTCGACGGCCGAGGTAACGCCGCGGACGGATTCTTTTGCCGGGGAGGGCATCATCTTCGCTTCATCGCGAACTCGATTTCCAACACAGGCGGTTCCGGGATCGGCTCGATCAACTGCGACTACCTGACTGCCGATCACAACACCATCTATCACAATGGATACATCCCTTCGTCGACCAAGGTCCCGCAGTGGTATAGCTGGACAAGCGGGATCTCCTTCAACAGCAACCAGTGGTTCGACCGTTATCCGGGCTTTCACAGCATCATCTCGAACAACATCGTTGCCGGTCAGGTGGATCAAAGCGAGAAACACAGCGATGGGAATGGCATCATTCTGGATCTCAGCAGTGGCAGCTACGCGTTCAGTTCAGCGGACACGCCGCCGGCTTTGATCGTAAACAACGTCGTTTATGGCAACGGCGGGCGCTGCATTGAGGCTTTTACGGTCACAAATTTCTGGATCGTGAACAACACGTGCTATAAAAACATCCTAGACCCTAGTTTGAAAGACGCGGGCTCGCTTACAACGAGCAACTCGCGTGACGGATATTTCATCAACAACATCGCGGTGGCGCCCGATAGCACTCATGCGTCATACGACCAGCAAAATTCCAATTCGAAGATCCTGTATTACTCGGACATGTATTTCGGGGCGTCGGACAATTTCCCGTATTCTGACCCTTCACAACTTATTCAAGCTAATCCGCAGTTCCTCGATCCACCGGTTGTGGATCTTGCTGTCCCCGATCCGTTCGCTAACGTCTTGCCGCCATCTCGCATGGGTACTTCACTGACGCTCCAACCATCCAGCCCGGCGATTAGCAGAGGCATCGATCCCACGACCTTACCGAATTTGTCGAAAGCTATCGTCACGGACTTGAACAAATACATCTACACCGACCTCAATGGCAACGTCCGCGTCCGCAGAGTGCCTTTTGATTTGGGAGCTTATCAGTCCCATTATCCGCGGCGAACTCATACCCCCCAGTTGCTGTCTCCAACAGCACCGCACGCTTAGGAGAACAGACGGTAGAGATCTTCGCCGGCCTTTTCAGTTATAGGATCTGGAACCATGGGGTCGGTGAAGCGATTCGTCAGCTTACCGAGGAGTTCTCGCAATTCCTTTTCTGCCGGGGTCGGCGGCCCGTTGGGTGAATGGCGAAGAAAAGAAATCGTCTTCTCTTCGGTGCCAAACTTTCTTTTGTATCGGACGAGCCCTTCCTGATCGATATCGCTCAAGCCAAAATCCAAATATTTCAAGCCCCGGTTCTTTGCATGCTGAATTCCTTCCCAGATCAGCAAATCGTTTGGCCGAACAGAAAGCGCTTCTGGCGTTGAAGCATTGAATTTGTAGTAAAGAGTCTCCTTCCACTCCAAAAAGAGATCGCCCGCTACAATCCGGTCTCCCAAGACGGCTAAGAGTAAGAATCCATGCTGCGCTTCCATGAAGTGCCGCCAAATATTTTGAAAGAACGGGTAGGGCTGGGCCAACAGGCCATATTTATATTTCCTTATTTTCAAATGCATTTCAAAGAAAGCTCGGAGATCCTGTTCTGTCTCCGCGAGCCGAATCTGGACAGCCTCGCGTTGCGATTTCCTGACCGCCCGGTGAGTTGAGCTATGCATTTTGTGCCAGAGATCATTCAGCTCTGGGCGCAAATCCAGGCCATGCCATTTCGCCTCCTTCGCAACAGGAAACCGGCTATCGGCAAGAGGGAGATCGTTGTGGAGGCAGCGCACGGTAATGGGGCAGTGATCCTTCAGGAGTTGATCGGCCAATAACTCCCAAGAATCCGCGTCATTAGCCAGAGGATCGCAGTAGTCTGAGAATGGCAAGGAGACAATTCGTCCTCCCATTATGTCGGCAATCCGGCAGAAGGGAATTCCGGCACGGGGCGCTCCGGAGTCGTCCACAATTACGTATGCATTGATTTTCCATCCGTAGGTGTCTGCTAATACTTGGAGCCATTGTGGGGAGTGAAAGATGCTGCTTGGAGTTTGCTCCAAGAGCTGGCGCCACAGCGGACTCGTGCACGGGTCTAACTGCACAACGTCCATGTGCATTGATCTCTCCTGAATTTGGCCTTCGGAAGGCGGGCCTGCGGGTTCCATGGTTTCGCCCGTACGCGGTATCACCATTTCAAGAGAATTACGCAATGGCGAACTCGCGAATCACCCGTGCAGGGTTCCCCACAACAACAGTATTTGGCGGCACGTCTCGCACAACGACGCTACCGGCTCCCACGATGGCATTTTCCCCGATGACCACGCCGCATAGGATCGTCGAACCCGTACCGATGGTGACTCCGCGCTTCACAGTGGTTGGCACGACCTTCCAGTCCTTCTCCGTTTGAAGTTCCCCCCCGGCATTTACTGCTCGGGGATACTTGTCATTGATGAACGAAACGTTGTGACCGATGAATACTTCGTCTTCGATCGTGACCCCCTCGCAAATGAAAGTGTGACTCGAGACCTTGATGTTATTTCCAAGGAAAGCGTTCTTTTGAATTTCGACAAAAGTACCAATCTTGCAGTTATCGCCGATTGTGCAACCGTATAGATTCACGAACTCATAAATGATCACGCTTCTGCCTAGCTTTACGTTCTCCGCTATCCGTTTTGTGGTCATAGCGCTTGGACGTCTCCTTGTTTTTTTCGTGAGATGGGGCCAGTCGCGGGCATAGGAACGGGCTTCCTGCTTCCGTTCCCTGCTGCGAAGATCATAGGGGGGCTGAGCGCCGTTGGAAGACTGCGCGATAGGCTTCCAGCAATCGAGGTATGGAAAAATCCCAGGCCAATTCTGTTTCCATGCGCCCGAGTCCCAACTGGCCCATCGCTCTTCTGCGTGCCGGGTCGTCCATCAGCTCCGAAATGGTTCGAGCGAATTCCATCTCGTCGTTCGGTTTCACGTAGGCCGCCGCTCCTTGCGCTGTATAGCGGTGCTCCGTCAGATCGAAAGCAACTATCGGTTTTCCCAAGGACATATACTCCATCAATTTCACCGCCGTAGAGAGATCGTTATAGGAAGCGGACGGTTCGGGAGCCACGCAGATATGGGCCGCGCTCAAATATCCAGCGACCTTCGAGTGCCCCACCATGCCGGTGAACAAGACATGGCTCGTGAGTCCGAATTGCTGAGTCATCGATTTGAGGCTGTCAAAAGCATCTCCGCCGCCGACGAGCACACAGAAGAAATCCGTTCTACCCAGGTCGCGGACAAGATGGCGAATAGCCCTCAGGAGATAGTCCACGCCATCCTGAAAGCCCATGACGCCCACGTATCCGATTATGGTCTTCTGCTTCGCTCGCAAACCCGGATGTGGCTCGATTGTGCTGCGAAGTTTGCTGAGTTCGACTCCGTTGCGAACTACAGTAATTCGCGATTCAGGCACGTGGCAGCGCTCTCTAGCGATTGTTTTATACGATCCATTAGTGACAATTACGTGATCCGCGAAACGGCAGCTCAGCTTCTCCAGCCAAACGAGTACACGGTAAACCGCTTGGTTTCCGCCACCTGGGAATCTAGCCTGATACATCTCCGGAGACAGATCGTGGTGGTCGAAGACAAAATGTTTACCAAACAGCTTGTATACGATCGCGATAAAGACAAACGTGTCCGGCGGATTATGCGCGTGGAGAACGTCAAAACCCTCGCCGAAGAAAACCACCAGCGAAAGAAAGAAGCTGGCAAGCATGGAATAGCCATACTCCCAAACGTATCCGAGAAATCCCTTGGCAGTGGGCGGCGGAGGGTACCGAAAGACCCGCACGCCGTTGACCGTTTCGCGAAACGGCTGCCCGTTGCGGGCTGGGCAGATTACGGTCACCCGATAACCAGCTGCATGCAAGGCGTTGGCCTCCTTGCGAACTCGCACGTCCATCGGGTAGGGCAGGTTTTCCAATAGCATGAGGATGCGATTACCCTTCTGTACCATCTTCTCTCTCGAGCCCTGATCTTTGTCAGGGTGTCTCATCTCGCGGCCGCCTGCGTTGCGAGAGCGCCGGGCACTTTTTCCGCGCGGATCCGGGAATCCATGAAAACGCGTTGCCACAGTTCCACGCTCATCAGTCCCCACAAGAGCGCACCGTGGTCGGCGAAACCGCTCTCGTGCTGTTTGATCAATTTCTCGACGAAGGCACGGTTGAAAAGTCCGCGACGCCTCAGAGCAGTGGGAGAAAGGACGTCACGCATGAAGCCGCGCGCTTCGTTGCGAAGCCACTGAGAGACAGGCATGGGGAATCCCTGTTTTTTCCGATGAATTATTTCCGGAGGCAGCCACCGGCCGCTTACTTTTTTCAGGAGATACTTGCGAGCCAGGCCCTTCAATTTCATGTTTTGCGGCAGAGAGGCCGCGAACTCCACCAGCTTGTGATCAAGCAGCGGCACGCGAGCCTCGAGAGAAACGGCCATGCTCATCTTGTCGCCGCGCGCTAGCAAGAGATCGGGCAGCCAGAGCTTCGTGTCCACGTAGAGCATGCGGTTCAAGGGCTCAGTGGCGTTGGTACGCGCGAGGTAGTCTTCGAAGACGGAATTCGTGCAACGGCCCCGAAGGGATTCCTTGAGGTCCTCCGAGAGGAGAGCTTGCTTCAGCTCCGTGTTGTAGAGGGGGAACCAATTCACAAAGCGTGCCGCTTCGTCATCCTGGCTCAAGGCATACAGAGCTAGCTTTTGACGGCGCAGCCCTGGAAGGTGCGAGCCGGCTGCCAACGACAACTCCTTAAGGGCCTTGGGAATTTTGTGAAAGAAGGGCGCCAGCCGCTCACAGGCGTATCGCGCGTAACCCGCGAATAGTTCGTCGCCGCCTTCTCCCGTAAGCACCATCTTGACGTCGCGAGAGGCCAACTCAGCCACCATGAAATTGGCCAAAGTCGCATATTCGGCCAGTGGTTGATCCAGATGCCAAGCCACTTTTTCGGCGAATTCCATCACGTGTGCGGGGCGGATGAGCACTTCGTGATGGTCGGTCTGAAATTGTTTCGCGATTAGGCGCGCGTAAGGTAGCTCACTGAATTCCTCGTCACTTCCTGCAAAGCCGACGGAGTACGTCCTCACTGGACGGCTCAGGACCTGGCTCATCAGCGCGACAATCGTGCTTGAATCAACTCCACCGCTTAAAAACGCTCCGAAGGGGACATCACTTATCAGGTGTAGCTTGACGGATTCACGCAGCAGCGCTTCTAGCCGCTCCCCATAAGCTTCTTCCCGCACGTGCCCGTTGCGATGGTTGGCGAAGGCCAAATCCCAGTAACGGCGAATCTGGATGCCATTCGCGTCGCAGGTCAAGAGGCAACTTGGCGGCAAAGCTTGAATACCTTCAAACATGGTCTGGGGCGCTGGCACGTACTTAAGTGACAGAAAGTTATTCAAGCCCTCGAGGTTCAGAAGAACCTGCACGGAAGGATGCTCAAGAATGGCTTTTATTTCAGAACCAAAAATCAGCCGACCACCGGCTTGTGTGTAATACAGCGGTTTGATACCGAGTCGATCGCGCGCCAGCAGGAGGCGTCGCTTGCGGGCATCCCAAATCGCAAAAGCAAACATTCCCCGCAAATGTTGGACACATTCATCTCCGAACTCCTCGTATAAATGGACGATCACTTCGGTGTCGCTTGAAGTCCCAAGCTTGTGTCCCCGGTTATCTAGTTCTTCTCGAAGGGATTGATAGTTGTAAATCTCACCATTGAAAACGGTGACGATGCTCCCGTCCTCGTTGAAGATTGGCTGCTTGCCGCCGTCAAGGTCGATGATGCTCAGGCGGCGCATTCCCAGGGCAAGGTCCTTGTCAAAAAATGTTCCGGAATCATCCGGACCCCGGTGATGCAATACGCGAAGCATGGCGGCCAGAATTTGCTGGCCCACCGGCCTGTGAGATTTATATTCGTAGATGCCGCAGACGCCACACATGGATTAGCTCCGGCGTTAACGAGATGGGCTTACTTTCGGACAAGGAACAGGCTGGCGTGCGCTCTCTGCGCCGCGTGCCTGCTATCTTTTTTCAGCACTTGCTCATAGACCTCGATAATTCGTTGAGCTACTTCAGGTCCAGCCAGATGCCCCACCTGTTCCCGTCCATTCGTTCTTTCGCGATGGCACAGAACATCGAAGAGACGCCTCGCGAACTCCTGAACATCCGGCTTGCAGACGTGACATCCGCTTGTATTGCCAATGATGTCGCACACGTCGCCAACATCGGTCGAAACGATGGGCAAATTACAAGCCATGGCCTGCTTTACAATATTGGGCGAGCCTTCCTGATAGGAGGTGAATAGCAGGGCATCGCAGGCATTCATGAATAGGGGCAAGCGATCTTGTGGTTCTTTATGAACGACCAGCAATTCGACGGCCGGGTCGCGCCTGCTCATGTGTTCTGCAACGGCTTTTGCCAACGAGAAACGCTTGACGGGAATGTCTGGGTTGGCAGCGAACAGGAGATACTTTTTCCGAAGGTCCAAGCCTAGAGCTCTTCGTGCCTGTTTCCTGTCGACGGGCTGAAAGAGTTCAAAATCTATTTCATTCGGAATGACATGGACATCTTTTCTCGCGAGCTTGCTCGCCATTTCGGGGCTCTTCACGATAACGCCTTCCACGTGATTGCTTAGAGCTCGGCCGGCAATTACTGCCAGCCTGCCAAAGAGCGCCTGCTTGCCTCGCTCATTGATTGTTCCCAAAAGATCATCGCCGCAATAACTGACGACCACGGGCACTCTCCATTGTGTGCGAGCCATAATTCCGGCATAGCTGTAATGCGCGTGTATCAGATCAATCGGCTTGCCCGCCAATCGCCGGTGCAATTCCAGCGCGGCTTTAGGGTACTTGAACTTTCGTGAGTGCTCGCCCACGATGAGCAGTTCTACTTCGACTCCCGCGCGCTTCAAATATTCAACCTGTGTCCGAACAAACGTCCCTCTGACAGGGTTTTCACTCGTAGGATAAATCGGCGTAACGATCAGAATTTTCATGGCGCGTTTCAGAATTGGGGAACCAATGGCAATGGCACTCTGTAGGTATAATTTAGGTTGTTTTCGGCAGCAATTTTCAGTTACATGATGCAGCGACTCTTGCCTTAATTGTGGGCTGGCGCCAGCGAGACGGCGCGTTCGCGTGAGTATAAAGACTCTTCCACGCTGCATAATTCAGTAACAGCCAAAGGATGGCAGAGTGATCTCGCTCTCCACGGTGATGCTCGGCGATCCATCGGCTGATCGTCACATGATTGAACACGCCGGGAGCCAGGAGGCTGCTCCTCGCACTCAGGTAATCGCAAACCATCTCATGCAAACTTCCGCGGAACCATTCGCGAAGAGGGACGCTGAACCCGTGTTTGCGTTTGCTTAGCGTGGTTGCCGGCAAATAGCGTCGCACGGTATCCCGCAAGATCGCTTTTGTTTGCCAGCCTCGCAACTTCAGCCGCGCGGGCAGACTTGTCGCGAACTCCACCAGCCGGTGATCAAGCAGCGGCGAGCGAACCTCCAAGGAATGAGCCATGCTCATTCTGTCCACTTTGACGAGCATGTCTTCCAAGAGCCGGTGCCGAAAGTCGACGTAACTCGCCTTGCTCAATGCGGGCAACTCCGAATGCAATGCCGCCGTGACATCCCCCGGATACCGTGGGGCCCAAAACCGGGAAACTTGCCCCGCGAATTCCTTCGTGAAGAGCTGTCTCAGCATGTCTTCGCTGCAAAGGGAACCTTTGCTGAGATACATTTCTTCGAAGGGCAGAAGACTATCCGAGAGCACTTTTGAGGCCCGCAGCGCACCATATTTTTGGCCCGTGGGGAGGCATGCGACTCCCGCTTTGGCTAGCGCGGGGAGAATCTGGCGATTGAGCCAGCCTGGCAGCCGCTGGTAGTAATCTGCAAAGCGGACGCCCTGATGGCTCGTGTAGCCCAGAAATAGTTCATCGCCCCCGTCCCCACTCAGAATCACGGTCACCTGCTCCCGCGCCAGCTTGGACACGAAATAGGTCGGCAGCGACGAGGAATCTCCGAACGGTTCGTCAAAATGCCGCACCAAGGTCAACAGGGTTTCCGGCAGACGGGCCTGTATCTCGTTCTCCGTCAGATGCAGTACGTGATGATCCGTTTGAAAATGGTCGGCAATCAGCCGCGCATCACTGGATTCGTCCCACTCTGGACGATCAAAGCCGATCGTGAATGTCTTCAGCGGCCGCAGACCGGCTTTGTGCGCATAGGCAACGACAGTGCTGGAATCCAGTCCGCCGCTCAGGAAAACGCCCAAGGGGACTTCGCTCATCAGCCGGATCCGGACACTTTCAGCCAAGAGTGCGTCTAATTCTTCCACCACTTCGCCGACCGGCCGAGAAGCGTGCTCGATTTCTGGAAAGTTCAGGCGCCAGTAGCGGCTGATTTTGGTTTCTCCATTGTGATAAGTGAGCGAGTGCGCCGCGGGCAGCTTTCGGATCGCCCGGAACATCGTCCTTGGTTCGGATATAAATCCCTGCCGAAAATAAGGAACAATTGCCTGAGGGTCTGGATCGGTCAGTTCGGGCGCTGCAGCAAGAATCGCTTTGATCTCCGAACCGAATACCAATCGTCTACCTTGCTGAGCATAAAAAAGTGGCTTCTTGCCCAGTCGATCGCGTCCGAGGAGTAAGGACCGCGTGCGTTCCGACCACACCGCGACTCCGAACATTCCTCGCAGACTAGCCAAACACCCAGCATCTTTTTCTTCGTACAAATGTGCGATCACTTCGGTGTCCGAAGAAGTCCGGAAGTTGTGTCCGCGCGCGATCAGCTCCGAGCGCAGTTCAGGATAGTTATAAATCTCTCCATTCAGAACAACCTGGACTTGGCCATCCTCGCTCGCAACTGGTTGGTGGCCGCCTGCGACATCGATGATGCTCAGCCGGCGAATCGCGAGACCAACGCCGTCGCGCACGAAAAAGCCCTCTTCATCAGGGCCACGATGCCAAATCGCCTCCGCCATGCGCTCGAGAGTGCGCCGTATTTCCGCGCGAGACATGTTTGGATCGATGATGCCAGCTATTCCACACATAAATGCCCGCTTCGATCGGCCATTGAGGATGAACTAAAAACGAAACACCTTTACGCGAGACTTGGAACGGAATTACGCGCCCGATCGTCTTTACAAATCTGAAGCATGGCCGCAAGGAGCCCAGCGATCAGCCAAAGCAATTGTTGAATTGGACGATCGGTAAATATATCCACGCCTTCATGCAGCAAGTGACCAGCTATTCCGGCCATGAACGCGAGCGCGAGCGGGGAAAGCAAAGGATCCCCGAGCATCCAGCATCGCCAACCCAGGCGCAGTACACCAAGGAGGAAGGCAAGGTAGGCTACCAGTCCGACGATGCCAGTCTCGGTCCAAACTAATAGGTATGTGTTATGAACGGTATACAGCCATTCGCTGCGAAACTCCGAAGTCAAATAACGATTCATGACCACGGTGAAGTTGTTGGCGCCAGTTCCGAGAAGAGGATGATCCTCGATCATACGAAACGCCAATTTGTCCAGGGGAATGCGTGACTCTGCTGACCCCTTATCGTCCCCGAACACCCGGGCAGAAATGGCGTGATGAAATGGCAGATAGACGATTGCCAGGATCACAAAAACGCGTATGGGAACCTTCAATGAGCGTTGATGTTGGCGCCAGGTGGGGAAGCAAATGAGGACGGTTGCCGTAGCAAGCGCGATCCATCCTCCTCGTGAAAACGTAAGAATAAGGGCGACGCTTCCAAACGCCAAAACGGCCACTGCCAGCCATTTGTGCGCGAATTTACTTTGGATGAGTAGCGAGCCTACTGCGAATGCCAGCAAAAGACTGAAATAGGCGCCCGCTGTGTTCGGCGAACCCACCGTCCCGCCAACTCGCATCGTCCCGGTTAGCGGCGCCAGGTCGGCATAGATGTGTATCGGCCCATCCCATGCAGTGGACGGCGTGACGAAAAGCCTTATGGCGATCATGATCATGCTCTCGATAAGGCAACCGATCAGGAGCGTGTGTAGAACGAACATCACCTGTTGCCGGGTGCGCACCGAATTGGCCACATAGAAGTAAACGAGACACGATTGGGCAACCAGAAACACTTCAAAAAGGGCCAGAGAGGCGTCCTGGGCGACGACTACGGAGAGCACCATCGTTGCAAAATACACCAAAAGAGAGACATTCACGTGCAGCGATGATTTCGCCTCTGAGTCTCTCTTCGTCACGGCTCGCACAAACCACGACAAGTACAAGGCGGTTAGGGCTATGGTTGTGGCGGATAGATTCAATCCTCCCAGAGCCCCCATCAGGGCGTTTGTCTCGTGATAGAAAAGGTGCGTGCCAAATTGAATCGGAATATCCAGGATGACGATCGCGAGAAGGACCTTCTGCGTGCTCTCAGCCATTAGGAGGACCCAAGGACTGAGGAGGGCAACAATTAGAGAGTTGGTTCCGATTGGCCGAGACTGCCGGCGCGCCTCCGGCGATGTGACTCTGCTCTGGCCAGGCGATCTGGTCTCCCCGGCGCAAACCGAGTCATTGCCGAGCGCAAGCTGCAATTCCCGTTCTGCCGCCGGCAATTGCTCTCCCACAAAGCTCATGGAGTTGAACTGGACCATATGGAAATTGGATTCGTTATCGCTTCCGCAGCCGGCTTGCCGGCCATGAAAACGCGGATAGCTTTGGCCACCGACTCAATCTGGCCCGCCTCAAGCTCCGGATACATTGGGAGAGAGAGAATCTGTTTGGCATAAGCTTCCGTGACCGGGAAATCGCCCCGTTTGTAGCCGAGATCCTTGTACGCTGGCTGCAGATGGACGGGAATTGGATAATGGATGCTTGGGCTGATGCCTTTGCTGAGAAGATGTTCCCGAAGAGTGTCACGGTGCTCTGTTCGGATCACATAAAGATGCCACACAGATTCAACACCGTGCGTTTCAGATGGTGCTACAACTCCCGCTCCTTCCAGAAATTCACGATATAGCTTTGCGTTCCAACGGCGCGAGGCATTCCACTTTTCCAGATACTTCAGTTTCACTCTTAGAATCGCCGCTTGCAGCGTGTCGAGTCTCCGGTTGTAGCCTCGGAACTGATGGTTGTATTTCTCTTTTTGCCCGTAATTGCGCAGCATCTCAAGGCGCTTTGCGATGTCGCGGTCGTTGGTGACCACCATCCCTCCGTCCCCGTAAGCCCCCAGATTCTTCCCTGGATAAAAACTGAACGCCGCTGCGTGTCCAAGTGAACCCGTCCGCTTTCCCTTATAGCGGGCCCCATGAGCCTGACACGCATCTTCGATGACGATTAACCCGAGTTTGTCGGCGAGTTGCCGGATAGGCTCCATGTGCGCAGGGTGACCATAGAGGTGCACCGGAAGAATGGCTTTTGTGCGCGGGGAAATCGCCTTGGAAATCTCGTCGACATCGATGGTGTGCGTGCATGGGTCCACATCCGCAAGCACCGGCTTCGCCCCGACATGGGAAATCGCCAGCGCTGTAGCGATGAACGTATTCGCGGCCGTGATCACTTCGTCGCCGGGACCAATGTCGTACGCGCGCAGTGCCAGCTCAAGGGCCGAAGTCCCCGAGTCGACGCCAATGGCGTACTTGGCTTCGCAAAATGCTGCGAACTCTTCCTCAAAGAGGCTTACTTCGCGTCCCAGGATGAAGTCCGCTCCCTCGAGTACCTTTGCTACTGCTCCTCCGACCTCCGTAGAGATGGCGCGATACTGAGCCGTAAGATCAACGAATGGCACTTGCGGCTGCTTTGCTTGCATTAACATTTGTGTGGACATAATCACCTTTTTTTTCGACCTCTATTTGAAGTCCCTTGCATTCGATGGAACGATTCACTGCTTCAAGCACACGCACAACGTCGCGGCCCTCAACTCCGCTGCTGATCGGCCGCTTCCCCGTTTGCACGCAATCCAGGAAATGCCTGCACTGGTGCTTCAAGGGTTCGACGGGTTCAATCCGTGGGCTGATGATGTCGCCATCCCGTATTTCGAATCGAAACTCGCCATAGTTGAGCGGTTCTTGCTCGACAGTGCTCACACCCTTTTCGAACACTCGCACCTGTTCAATCCCATTCAGATCGTTGAAGACGATCCTCTTGTCGCTCTTCACCACTACGACTTCGCGTGCTTTATCAGGATCCGCCCAGCTGACGTGGACGTGTGCAAGCACGTTGTCGGGATAACCCAGCGAGATGAACCCAACATCGTCGCGGCAATTTCGCAGAACCTTGCCGCCGACCGCGCTGACCCATTGGGGTGTGGCGTCGAGAAGATAATTGAAGATGGCGATGTCGTGGGGTGCCAGGTCCCAGAGCGCATTCACATCACGCCGGATCGGTCCCAGATTCGTCCTGCGCGCATACAAGTAATATACTCGTCCGTCATCTCTCTGAACGTAGTCCTTAACCTTGCGCACGCCTGCATTGAAAACAAACGTGTGCCCCACCATCAAAGTTGCCGAGTTCGTTTCCGCCAGCTCAAGAAGCTTCTCCGCTTCCACCGCCGTGGTCGTTAAGGGCTTTTCCACCAGCACGTGTCTGCCCGCCAGCAACAACCGCCGCGTCACGTTGAAGTGCGTTGTGGCTTCCGTGCAAACGACGACCGCGTCCACTCCTGGTTGCGATGCTGCATCATCTATCTGCGTGGTCAGATAAACTCCCGGGAACCGCCGCGCGATCTCGTTCAGGCGCTCTGGTCTCTGGTCGCAGACGGCTACCACGCGCGATTCCACCAGTTCATTGAATATTCGGACGTAGTTCATGCCCCAATAGCCACACCCGATGACCGCGATGCCCAGGGGCTTCGCGCTCCGGGAATCTTGCCCCGTTCCTAATGAAAGAATGGCCGTGTTCATTCAGCACCTCTCCTCGATAAAACCGCCGGGATCGTAAGAAAAAGGATTTTAAGGTCCAGCCACAGCGATGCTTTGCGGATGTATTCCAGGTCCATCCGGATCATTTCGTGAAACGTTACCTGGCATCGACCTTTGACCTGCCAATACCCCGTGATTCCCGGCAGTGCCGCAAGTCTCTTGTGATCTCCGTTACCGTAACAAGCGACTTCGTAAGGAGGCACAGGACGCGGTCCTACGAGACTCATGTCTCCCGTCAACACGTTGAGAAGTTGCGGTAACTCGTCCAGGCTGAACTTCCGAAGGAGACTCCCAATCCGTGTAACGCGTGGATCCTTGGTGAGTTTGAATTTTCCCCCGCTTTCCGCTGAAGCGCGTGCACGTCCTTCAACAAAATCTCGAATGTACGCTTCATGCACGGAGGAGTCTGCGTTCTGGACCATGGAGCGGAATTTGTACATCGTGAAATCCTGGATCACCCAGATCGCCTGTCGCCCCAGGCAGTTCCGTTTCGCTCCTACACGTTTCTGTGTGAAAAGCACCGGTCCGGGTGAATCAAGCCAAATCAAAAACGCGATCAGCAACAGGAGAGGGAAAAGTACGATCAGCAGCACGCCTGACAAAATCACATCTAGGCATCTTTTGCTTGGATAGTAGAGATTGTTTTCAGTGTGCTCGGATACAAGTGCTATTCGACTCGGCCACTGCCAAGTTTGTTGTCCAGCCATATGAGTGAACCATTCCCTTCCGAAGTGAAGTCAGCAGCTTGATGAGGCAGGAACTTTTTTTCTTGGAAACTGCTCGGACGAATACCGGGAATTTCGAGTTAATTTTCTTCAGATCTCTGGATTGTGCTTTTCATGTGGCTGTTTATTTACGTCGGGAGCGTGAAATCGCTTCTTAAATTCGGCGATAAATCGCTTCGGGAATCGGGAAGGTGCGGTTGTTCAACACCACTCCAAGCAAGTTCACTCCCGCGGTTGCCAGATTTTCCTTAGCGCGCCTGGCTGTGTCTCGCCGGGTGGCATTTGCTTCCAGCACAAGGACTACGCCGTCTGTCCACCGGCTTAGGAGCATCGCGCTCGTTTCCAGTCGAAGCGGCCCCGAATGAATGACTACATACCTATATGTGTCGCGCAACTCCGCTATTCTCACCCGCAGTCCATCCGCCATTGCGGGAAAGCTCAGGTTTGCAGCGGCCGCGCCGCTGGGCATTAGCCACAGATCCGGCTCTGGAATTTGTTGCGCAAAATCTTGAATGGGGCCTGTTTCAAGGGTGGCTTCCGCAAGTCCTTTCTCGTTTTCCACGCCGAAGTATCTGTGCAGGGAAGGCAGCCGGAAATTCGCGTCAACGATGCAGACGGGCCCTTCGCCACGGGCCGCAAGCAATTCCCCGGTGCGCGCGCAAATCGAGGCGCATCCAGATTGGCCCTCAAGCCCGGCGAACACCGTTATCCTTGGCGAATCCTCAACTGTCTCAGAAAAAACTCGTTGAACCAGCTTGATTTCTTCTTCTCGGGCGATCCCATCCACATCGACCCCATGGTGGCCATGATGACTCTTGCTCCCCTGTGGCCTCCACCCCCAACGATTCGCGGCTGTCCTAATTGCGCCAGCCCAAGGGCGGGGCGAAGAAGACTCCCGAAAGATTCTCGGGGCTGACTCTTTCTTCGTTTCGGAGAGAGGTTCAGGGACACTTTCCCCATGGCTTGTTTTTAATTTCTTGTCGGCGCTAAGGACCCTCGAATGAAAACCGTTGTTTTCGTTGCTTAATGCGGCTCTCTTTTCGGGTACCCCAGACAGTTCGCCAATCGGCAAGCTCGGATTTCTGGAGGTTCGAAATTCCTCCGACGGAAGGGCCTCGCGGAGTTCTCTTGACTCATGCTCATCGGTTAATTCGAGGCTCACCTCACTATGCCCGGCAAGCTTTGGCCCCTCCGTCTTATCAGCTCCCGGGAACACGCCGGGCAGGGAGGCGTTTTGCAGGACTTTCTCGCGTGCCTCCCTCTCCAACTCCGGCTTCGGTCCGCCGCCCTGTACATCATCAGTGCCGGCTGATACGCAAGCTGCTTGAAACAATTCCTCCTCATGACCAATTTGCTGTAGTAGTTCGAAGTTTTTGCTCATAACAATTCAGTTTCTCCACGCTTCGAGTTCCACTGCCGCCCCTCTTGGCTCTCCCTCAATTCGCTGCCGAGACGGGAAGCCGAATCTCCTGTCCCGCTTCCAGTTCGTCAGGATCTTTCAGGTCGGGATTCAGTTCGCGGATGTGGGATAAGACTTTGCTGTCGTATCGTCCCAGCATCGAGATGCAAAGGTCACGCAACGTGTCATTTTGCTGAACAACGTACACGAATGAGCTGGCTGATTCCGTGAGGGCGTCTGGCTTCGAAACTGCGATTGCTGAATCATTTGGTGCTTTCGTCGCATCTGGCTCCGTCCCTGAGAGAAGCCGAGCAGTAGTTGAAACCGCAATTCTGGAATTCGGCTTCCCGGCATCATGTTGTAGCATCATTCTTGTCCCGCCTCGCGCTCCCATGTAGATGGCCACGCTGCAAAGCAGGAGCGAAACTGTCGTCGTCTGAAACAAACGGCGCCGGTTCAACCTTTCCCTAATCCAGCAGTAAGAAGACTGCGCCAACCGGCGAAGCCCTCGGTCAGGCCGATGCTGTTTCTGAGCTTGCACCATGGCCCGGTGCGGAACGGGAATGTCCATCGACAAGTCTCTTGCAGCTTCCTTCACCAATTCGGAATCGATGCGGCTCTCTTGCCTGGCGCATCCCAAGGACAACACGTTGAAGCAAAGATTGTTGATAAGCCGCGGTATTCCCCGGCTCCGCTCCGCAATCAATCCGAGGGCTCCGGGAGTGAACAATTCCGCGCCTTCATACCCTGCCACCTCGAGCCGGTGGCCGATGTATCGAATGACCTCGTTCGCGGGCAGCGCTTCCAATCGTGCCTGTATCGCGATTCGTTGACGCAGTTGCGCGAGCCCCCGCCGCGATAACCGCTGTTCTAGTTCGGGTTGTCCCGCCAGGATAATTTGCAGCAGCTTCTTATCTGGCGCCTCAAAATCCGAGAGCAGTCGTACTGTTTCCAGCACCGTATCCGAAAGATTCTGCGATTCGTCGATGAACACAACCACGCGCCTTCCCGCTTTCGTCTCGCGGTACAGGAAATCGTTCAGCTCCGAATGCATCCGCACGATGTCCTCGCCGTCACTCTTGAGGCCTAGGTCATCCAGTAGGTAGCGCACCAACTCGCGGGAATCGCATTGCGTCTGAAACAGAAACGCGCTGTGGACGTAGCCCTTCCATCGCTGCAGCAGTTGGAACAACAAGGTGGTCTTGCCCATTCCCGGCTCGGCAATCAGCGAGAGAAATCCGCGCCCGGTTTCAATTCCGTAGAACAATGATGCCAGCGCCTCTCGGTGCCCGGGACTGAAATAGAGGTAGCGCGGGTCCGGCGTCACTCCGAAAGGTTGGTCACGCAGCTTGTAATAATCGAGGAACATGGTCTTCAAGCGCCATTCTTTGGGAATGCCGCAACGACAGGGCGCCCCAGGAAAGTTTCCACTTCTTCCGGCGTCCTGAAGGACGGGTCCCAGCGGTCCACAACGAATGCCAGCGCAACGCTCGCAAAACTCGCGAACAACACTCCAAAAACCAGGACCAGGACCCATCGTGCTTGTGCCGTATAGGGCACGGAGGCCGGCTCCGCGACCACTACGTTCGAGAAGCGCTGCCGGTCAAGTGCATCGGAGATCCGCGCCTCTTCTGCTTTTCGCAGGTACAACATGTAATTCTGTTCATCAGCCTTGGCATTGCGCACCATGTCCTGTTGAAGGATTTGCAGGCGGTCCAGCTGTTGATTCCTGCTCTGATAGCTGCGAACTAGGGACTTCGTCGCGGCTGCTCCGGCCTCGGTTGCTGCGAGTTCCGTCTTAGCCTTTACGAGTTCAGCGCGTAATGATTCGTAGGTGGGGTCTAGGTCGGTGGTCTCATCCCGTAGCGGCGCTTTTTCGGCTGCCGCGATCGCCGCTTGAGTTTGAGCAATTTGCTTCTCGACCTCCTGCACCGGCCGATAGGTTGGTTCGAATTTCGAGAGCAGATCGGTCCGCTTCAATTCCAATTCAAGCAGTGTGGATTTCATGTTCTGCATGAGCTGCGGGTTGTCCAATGTGCGAACCTGCGTTGTCTGTCGATTGGGAAGAGTGCCTAGCTGAGACTCCAGCGTGCGAATACGCTGGCGTGTTTCCGCGATTGTTGCTTGCGCGCCGTTAGCATCGCCCTCGATCTCGGCCAGCTTCTTTACGCTCATGTCTTTCTGCAGCGTGGGGTCAACCACTCCCTCCTGCTGGCTGAAACTTGTTAGTTTTTCTTCCGCGTTCGCCAGGGCCTTGCGGTACTGCTCTGCCTGCTGGTGAAAGAATTCGAATTGGCCTGGATCGCGGTGCATTGCCAGATGCTTTTCTAAGTAAAGGTTAGCCAGAGAGTTCAGCACTTTCGCGGCCAGCTTTGGATCTTTCGAGGTATACGTGACGCTGATCAAATTTGTCAGTTTGAGAGGCTGAACTGTCAGGTCTTTTCCCAGCTTCAGGATGGCGCGCGCAATTTTCTTATCGCTGCTCTCGCCCTGTCTGTTCCAGAAAAACCCGCCACTGTCTTGAAGGTCGCAGGCCACCACAACTTTGCCCAGCGAATCCCTGGACCGGATCAGTTCCGCTTCCGTTTGCAATTCAGCCTCGCTTACTTCCGTCGGCCACTGCACCGGGGTTTGTTGGTCGGGTGACACCACCGATTCGGCCCGCTCGTGTCTCACTAATATTTTCATCTCGGCCTGATATTTTTTCGGAAGCAGAAACGCCGCCAAGATCGCAAGCGACAGAATTCCTAAGAACGTGTTCACGATTACGCGTCGCTGCCGAAACCCGATTGCGAGGAAGTCTCGTGCCGAAAGGGATTTCATCCCGTTGGTTTCACGCTTCTCTTGATTTTCTTCGAACATGGCGTCCATCCTCACTCTTCTGAGTCCCGTCTATGGCAGCACGCCTGGATTTGCGTACAGACCGAGGGACGAGGTAGGCAGGAATCTCTCGATCTTGGAAAGCTTGTTTTTCGGGACGTATAGAAAATCGCCCGGCTGCAGATAGGCATCCTCATCCAGGTCCCCATCTTTCAGCATTCTCTTCATATTCAGCTTTCTCGCTTGAACCCAGCCGCCCGGCACGCGGTGAAACAGCAATACCTCGGAGTGTTTCGCGCTATCTTTCAAGCCTCCCGCGATGGCTACTGCCTCCGTCGCCGAGGTGTCCGCGCGCAGATCGAATTTTCCGGGACGCCCGACTTCCCCACCTACAATGAAGTAGGGCTTTTCGAAATCTTTCAGCTCTACATTGATGACTGGATCGTGCAGAATTTTCTTGTAGGCCGTTTGAAGTGAGTTTGTCACTTCCGGTAGCGTTTGGCCTTCCACCCGTATCCCATCCACCCCTCGGAGGGTGATATAACCGTCGGGCTGGATCGTAACCGTCTGATTGAATTCCGGCGTGAAAGGAAAATTCAGCTCCAGCACGTCGGCGGAGTGTAATTTATAGCGCTGGTTCCGGTGTTGCAGCACCGGAGTTTGCTCGTGATCGTCCGTGCCGTCCGCAGCCGTGTGGACTGCTGCTACGGATGCACTGGTCGCCAAGGGTACGGGGTCTTGCGCCTTTGTCGCCGTGCCCCCCACCGTCGCCATTAAAACGACGAGACCAAAACGCGATGAGTACGTCAGTTTCACTCTTGCCTCCTCGCTGGGGTCAATTCATCTTTCGACCGCAGTCAACTGGCCTCTGCGGTCTTGCTCGAAAACGCCGCCATCGGGCGCATTGGATTGATTTGGATGTCGGCCTGCCGGAATTGCTTTGCCGCAGCTCTAAAAGACCTTACCGGAGCTGGCTGGCTAATCCAGTTGCGATCAATCTCGACCGCGACGGAACGCTTCAGGAGGCTCACGGAAAGAACCAGTTTCGTGCCGGATTTGATCTTGACTACGATCCCAGTCAATCCCTCCAGCGGCCCCGCTATGATTTGCGCTACGTGGCCGACCTCCATATATGGCCACGGCATTGTCGGCAGTTCGCTCTTCCCCGCGCGTTGGATGGCCGCGATCTCTTCCTCGTCCACGGGAACCGGTGTCTTGCCCGTTCCCACGATCTGCATCACGCCTTGCACCATCAGCACCGGCAGCCGGTTGTTCGGGTCCATTCGGCAGAAGAAGTAGCCCGGGAAAAGCGGGACTTCGCATTGTTTCGTTCGGTCAGACCATCTCCGGACAGATTTGCTCACGGGCAGGTAGCACTCATATCCCGCGTTCTCCAAGAGTAAGGTCGCGTTCCTTTCTCGGCCGGTCCTGGCAAGGATTGCAAACCACGGCCACTGTCGATTGCGCATGCTCAGCGTGCCCCCTGTGTAAGCTACCGCCATTGGAGTCCCATCATGCTTGGAACCCTGGTGCGGCTGAGGCCTTCATCCCGCAAGACTCATCCGTCGGATCGACAACTGCATTGCAGACGAATCGAGAATTCAGCCCGTGCGTGTAGGACGGTAGCTCCTGCGGAACTCCCTCACAATCCGGTCTTGACCTTAAATTTTGTAGCGGAAAATTCCTCACGACCCATGCGTTCACTGCTAGTCGTGTTTTGTTCACGTCTTTTAGCTGAGGAAGTTCGTGTTTGAACTACGTGTAGGATCTGAGCTGTGCGGAAAACGTGAACCCTAATCCGAACTGCCTGAAATGGTCTTTGCTTCCATTAAGCACCGCGACTCGCGTACTCATCAACCGCTCTTCCCCTCGCCCCCGTCCCTGTAAAGCTCAAATCTGCGCTCTAAACATTCCCCTGCCTGTCCCTGCTCGGGAATTGTCCCCGCATCAATACCATGATTCCCCTGATTGCCGCCCGGCGCTGGCCTCTGAAAACATTCTGTGTCGATCTCGGCGCGCTAATTCGTGCGTCTTATGACGGTTTGACACAACGCCATGCTTTTCGACTCGCCTGCCTATTTCTTGTTTCTCATTCCCGTGGTGCTTCTGTATTGGCGCTTGAATCATCGTGCTCAGAACATTTTTCTTCTTCTTGCCAGCTACTTCTTCTACGGCTGGTGGGATTGGCGGTTTCTCGCGCTCATGATCGGCAGCACGACCGTGGATTTCCTGGTCGCCAAGAAAATTACTACCTCCCGCGCCAATCCCAATCGCAAGAAATGGCTGATCTTGTCGTTAGTTTGGAATCTTTCGATACTAGGAGTATTTAAATATTTTGATTTCTTCGCTGGATCCTTTGCCGGCGCTTTGAACCAGCTTGGATTTCACAACATTCCTTTGCCATTGATCCGCATCATTCTTCCACCGGGCATTTCGTTTTACACGTTTGAAGAAATCGCATACGTGGTCGACGTTTACAAGGGCCGGGTGGAGGCTGCTTCTTCTTATCTCGATTACGCGCTATTCATCAGTTTCTTCCCGCACCTGATCGCCGGCCCGATCCAGAGACCTATCCAGCTGCTCCCTCAAGTTCAGTCCGCCCGCGCTTTCGATCCCGACCGCTTCTTCGATGGCATGATGCTGATTTTCTCCGGCCTCATCCGGAAGTGCGTGGTGGCCGACAACTGCGGCTTGCTCGCCAATGCCGTGTTTGGCGGCCACTTCGGTCCTTCAAATTTCTGGTTGGTCTTACTGGGGACTTATGCGTTCACCTGGCAGGTCTATGGGGACTTCAGCGGCTACACCGATATTGCTCGCGGCAGCGCCCAATTGATGGGCTTCCGCCTCGTGGTCAACTTCCGCCAGCCTTTCCTCGCGCATCGCCTTCAGGATTTTTGGCGGCGCTGGCATATCAGCCTCAGCACTTGGCTCCGCGACTATTTGTACATACCGCTGGGCGGGAGCCGGGACGGCAATTGGAAAACTTCCAGGAATCTCTTTGTCACCATGATTTTGGCGGGCCTATGGCACGGCGCAAATTGGACGTTTGTCATATTCGGCGCCATTCACGGGGTTGTCCTGGCGGTCGAACGCTACTTCTTCCCTGCCAAGTCCGAAGTGGGCGGCCCGGTTGCTCCTCTGCAGTCGCTCACTTCCTGGTCATTGTGGGCGCAGCGAATTGTGACATTTAACATTCTCGGCTTGAGCCTGGCGTTCTTTCGAGCCACCTCCCTCCACGCTGCCGTGCAACTTCTGGCTGGCTTGTCCAATTTCACATGGCGCAGGGAGTACGCTTCGGCTTTCTTCATGCTCTGCATGTTCAGCATCCCACTGTTCGTTTTGGATCTCCTGCTAGAAGCACACAAAGATGAATATCCGTTCGCCAAGTCCAGCTATGCGTTCCGAACATCTGTAGCCGCCGCCGCGCTAGTCGTGCTGGCGCTGTTTTCTGGGAGCAGTCTCAATGCCTTCGTTTATTTCCAGTTCTAAACATCCAGCCATCTACTACTCCAAAGTGCTCATGGGAATCTGCGCACTCCTCATCCTCTTTTTCGAACTCTCGAGCGATCTCTTGCTCAAACGCTATTCGGAAACTTACGCTCGTGTTTCTCGCCAATATGCGGAAGCCCTCAAGATGCGGCCCGCAAAGCCGGGTGAGCCAGCCTCGGTCCTGATGGTCGGTAACTCTCTTCTGCTCTATGGCGTCGATGTAGATCGCCTGAGAAATCTGACCTCCGGCCGCGTTCACATCTGTCCCGTTTTCCTCGAAGGCACCGGCTACTACGACTGGCTCTATGCTCTAAAGCATCTGTTTCAGCAAGGCTCGAGGCCTCAGGTCGTGGTCCTCGGCGTCGGCATAAACAACTTCTTCTCAAACAGCGTGCGTGAGGACTATGCCCCGCTGATGCTATTTGGCTTGCGAGACTCCCTTCGATTGGCCTCCGACCTCAAAATGAATCACACCGCCTCCAGCAATCTTTTGCTCGCGCATTCGAGTTACTTCTGGGATACACGCAGCGTTTTTCGCACGCAAATCCTTCGTCACACCGTGCCTCGCTACCAAGAGCTGGTCTTGCTGCTGAAGCCGCAGCCTTCCATTCCGCCACTCGCCGGGTTCCAAGCCATTGCGAGTTCCCGCCTGGAGGAGCTTCGATCGCTTTGCGATGAGTACGGCGCAAAACTCATTCTTCTCGTCCCTCCAACTCCATCTTCGGCGGACGGCGTCCGTCAGATGACGCTCGCTTCGCGGAGGGCTGGTGTCGATTCGCTAGTACCCATCGATCCCACCACGCTCTCGACGAAGTATTACCTACCCGATGAGCTTCATCTCAACGCGCAAGGCGCGGCCCTCTTCACGGCAGCTTTAGCGGAATTCCTCCCCCGAACCATCTTCCGCGGCACGGTCGACTCGCCGGATTAAAGGTTAATTTCATGGCGTGTCCTGGGGAGTTGAAGCGGATTCTCCAAGGCCCCACCGAGCCCAGTTCCGCGTTTTTCCAGAGATCGTTTCGTTCGTTGTCTGCAACCGCGAGGAGCGTCGATAAGGGAGTTCGTAGCCATGCGTTTGGATCGCAGGGAGTCGTCTGATTCGTCGGAGTGGCAGAGAGATCCCTTCCGACAATTTCGGAACCTTCGGTCACTCCCGATGGTCGCTTGGGATGTACACGCTTTCCGACGGGGTCGGAACCTACGGTCAGCGCGTGACAAGAGAGGTCCTTCCTCGCTACGCTCGTCGGGACAGATTTCCTCGTCGGAAATCTGGTTAACAAGGGCCCCCCGGTTTTTTTCATAAATACACATTCTAAAGAGCTTTAAGTCCTGTGCTTTGAAACTGCGCATTCTACAGGAGTTAGATGCGGATTTTGCAGAAGTGCGGATTCTGAAGGGGATAGTGGCGAGTGACGAGTAGCGGGCGGAAACTGAAATACGAAAATGGAAACTCGAAATTCGCCCTTTTCGGCGGCCGGCTCAGCGAAGTCTTCGTAGCGAGGCGGTTTTCCTAGTTCATGTAATACGGCCGCTTTCATGTGTCCTCGGTTTCCAAAGTTGGAATTGTAGCGCCATCGAGAGATCCGAACTAAAACCGCTGGCATTATGTCAGTAATTCTTCGGCTGCGCGTTATGACCTCGGCCGAGACAGCCGGGAAAGCGCCGCCAACATTGAGATTGCTCGCGCTCTCAAAAGCCGTTGTCGAGGCAAGCTATTCGTGCTCTCATAAGCAGCTGCAGATCAGGGGGTATGCGATGACTCCTCATGAGTTTCGCAAACTAGCGCTGAGTTTTCCCGAGGCGGAAGAGCGCGCGCACATGAACCACCCCGACTTTCGCGTGGCCGGGAAAATTTTTGCGACGGTGGGGTATCCGGACAAGACGCGGGCGATGGTGAAGGTCACGCCAGTGGAGCAGGTGATGCTGGTGGAGGCGGAGCCGAGAGTGTTTTCGCCAGTGAAGGGCAATTGGGGATTGGAAGGATGCACAAGCGTCAACTTAAAAGCCGCCAAGAAAACCACACTGCGTCGCGCGTTGGCCGCAGCTTGGCAACTCGCCGCCCCGGCGGATCACACCAATCATTCAAAAACAAAAAAATCTCGACGGGGCGCATAGCCGCTGTCTACACCCTGTGGAGGAATCGGGCAGGAGAGGAATCTGGAGGAGAAAATGCCTACACAAACACTGGACCCGAGTTTCAAGGAATTTCTGGCGGGGCGCTACATCGCAACGCTAGCGACCGAGAACGCGGATGGGACCATTCATCTAACAGCAGTTTGGTACCTCTTCGAAGGCGGCAGCCTGTTCGTCGGGACGTCCTCGAAGAGCCGGAAAGCGCGCAATGCTGCGGCGCGGCCGAAGGCTTCGCTGATGGTGGACGGAAGGAATCCTGGGAAAGAGCGCGGAGTCAGTGCATCCGGAAGTGTCGAGGTGATTTCAGGAAGGCAGGCGAGCGAAATCAACCTGCGGATCCATAGGCGCTATCTCAGCGCGGCAGCCTTGGCCGATCCGCACGTCGCGCCTGTGTTTGCCGCGTTCGATGATGTGGCGCTGCGAGTCACGCCGGCCTCGTGGGTGACCTGGGATATGCCGACGCTGGATGCGCAAGCCTTTGGCGGACGATTGGGCGGAACGCCGGGCTACATGCTTCCGCTGGATTGAATCGCGCAATCTTGTTGAGAGGAAGCATGACGATCTGTCCATTTCGAGACGGCGGGCGGAAGAAAAGATCAGGCCGATGTTCAGCCGATGGTGGAAGTGAAATAGGGGGAAGTTCCTGTAAAACGAAAGCGCCAGCTGGGCTGGCGCACTCCATGAAAAAAACTGGAGTGTGATGGCGCGCCCGGAGAGATTTGAACTCCCGACCCTCTGGTTCGAAGCCAGATGCTCTGATCCGCTGAGCTACGGGCGCGTGAACACCATTATAACCGCAGGGGCAAATTTGTGCGCGGCCGGAACCGCGCTCCCACAAGGCTTACGCCCATCCGCTGGAGCTAATCCGCCAACCGCGCTCTTGCTACCAACGGCTGTCTTTCGGCGCGCTATGAAGCGCGGCTGAGTTCTTTGCGAATGACGCGCCGAAGAGTTTTTTCGAGCGGCTCACGAGCTTGTTGAATGTGCTGGCGGAGGACTTCGTTGATGAGAGTCTGGTAGTTGCCGCCGCCGGCGCGTTGAACCTGCTCGCGAAACCAAGCAAGGATGTCGTCATCCAGACGGATGGTGATGCGCGTTTTTCCTCGCGGGACCGAGACGACGGAGCCGCGTTTGGCTTTGCTGAAATCGTATTCACGTTTCATGGCGTTCTTCATATTGGCTCTTTTCTCTTGGCGTGGCCGGGCGCGCGGAAATCAACCGCACATTGTCGCCACGCCAGGCGTAGACCACGACCAGTAAGCGGCCAGACTCATTCAGGCCAAGAGTGATCCAGCGCTCTTCATCCTCCGAGAACGGATCGCGGATCGTCAGGGCAAGATCGTCTTCGAGGACTGCAACGGCCTCGGAGAAATGGACTCCGTGGCTGACGAAGTTCGACCGGGCCTTTGCCGGATCCCATTCGTAGCTCACGAACTCAACTCACAGTCCAAGTATATGCACATTTGTGCATACATGTCCACTAACGATTTTCTCCGGAACACCTTGTGAAGCAGGACGCAGAATTGCGCCCCAATTCATTCTGTTTCAGCCGACGGGCTGGAGTGTGGAGACTAATTCGGGGATGTCGATTTTAATGAGGGTGCCCTGGCCGGGGCGGCTTTCGATCTGGAGATGGAAATCGGCGCCGTAGAGGACGCGGAGGCGTTCGCGGACGTTGCTGAGGCCGATGCCTTCGACGTAAACGTGGGGCATTTTTTCTTCGGAGATGCCGACGCCGTTGTCTTCGATTTCGATGTTCAGGCGGCCGTCGCGATTGGTGGTGCGAAGCTGGATTTTGCCGCCGTCGAGTTTGGGGGCGAGGCCGTGTTTGAGACAATTTTCGACGATGGGTTGCAGGAGCATGCTGGGGACGAAGGCTTCGAGAGTTTCTTCGTCGATGTGCTTGATGATGTCGAGATTGTCGCGGCCAAAGCGGGCGACCTCGATATCGAGATAGTCGTCGATGAATTCGAGTTCTTCGCGGAGAGGGACGAAAGTTTCGTGCTTGCGGAGGAGGCGGCGCAGGATGTTACTGAGCTTGAGGACCACGCCGCGGGCGTTGTCGGGGTCAAAACGGATTAGCGCGGAGACGGTGTTCAGCGTGTTGAAAAGGAAATGAGGATTGATTTGGCGGGAGAGGGCGTCCATGCGGGCTTTGAGGAGGAGTTGCTGGTGGCGTTCGAGGTTCATCTCGATGCGGGTGTTGTTCCAGATTTTGAGCGGGGCGGCGACAGACATGAGCGTGGCGATGACCGTCAGGGCGAGCCACCCGTCCCACTGCGGGTGAATGGCGAATAGCCATTTGGGCTTGGTGGCCTGGACGAGAGCGACGCGGCCTAGTTCTAACATGACGCAAGCGCCTAGCGGGGCCATTTCCCAGGATAGCTGGGCTTTTTTGAGGAGGCGAACGACAGCTTTGGGGATGTTGAGAAAGGTGAAGGGGCCAAAATTCCAGAGATCTTCTTTATTGGGGATGGCCTGGCGGATCAGGCCGCCGAGAAGGCCGGCGGTGGAGGCGGCGGGCATGGCGAGCCACTCGTGTGAGATGAGCGCGGGAATCGTGATGATGGCGCCGCCGATGGGACCGACGACGCGACCGCCGAGAAGGCCCATCAGGAAGGCGCCTTCGAGGGACAGGTCGGCGAAACGGTATTGATAATTTACGAGGCGAAGAGTGACGCCGATAATGAGTGGCGGCGTCATGAAGAGCATGAGCTTTAGCTTTTGGTCGGGGTCGCGCTCTTCGGTGAAAAGGACGCGGCGAAAGGTGTTCCAGCGGGCAAGGAGCGCGGCGATGGAAGAGGCCACACCGACCTTCAGGAGCAGGGTGAAGAGGAGGTCGCGGACTGCGGTGGCGGTGGTAGTGTCCATGGTTAAGTGGCGTGCGTGTCTTCGGTAACGCTAGCCAATCGCGGGCGGGATGTAAAGCGTCCCGTAGCGTACCTGTTATACTTATCGTTTGCTATGACACCAAAATCGAAGCAGGACAAGAGCGCAAAGAAGAATCGCAGCGTGAAATTGATCGCGCATGCTGTGCTCCCTACAAAATATGGGCAGTTCACGATTTATGGATTCAAGGGACGCGGGCCACTGGATGAGGCGATTGCTTTGGTGCGTGGGAAGCTGAACGGGAAGATGGCGCCGCTCGTGCGAGTGCACTCGCAATGCCTGACGGGGGACGTGCTGGCGTCGCTGCGGTGCGATTGCCGGGCGCAGCTTGAGCTCTCGTTGAGGAAAATTGGGCAGGCAGGATCGGGAATTTTGCTCTATTTGCCGCAAGAAGGACGCGGGATCGGATTGATGAACAAACTGCGTGCGTATCAACTGCAGGACGGCGGGATGGATACGGTCGAAGCCAATGAGACGCTGGGATTTGCGGCGGACGCGAGGGATTACGATTTTTCGGCGCAGATTTTGAAAAAACTCGGGGCGACGAAAATTCGTTTGCTCTCGAATAATCCGGAGAAGGTTCGGCAGCTGGAGCAGGCGGGAATTCGCGTGGTTCAGCGCGTGCCGTGCCAGCCGCGCGTTTCGAAAACTTCGCGGGCGTATCTGCAGACCAAGAAAAGCAAAATGGGCCATCTTCTCGAAGGACTGTAAGAGAGGGTTTTGCGGGGCGTTAAATTTGGGTTAGCCGCCACCGACGAATTGGACGATTTCGTAGCGATCGCCGGATTGCACCGGAGTTTGGGCCCACGCGGGACGTGGGAGGATTTCGAGATTGCGCTCGATCGCGACGCGCCCGGAATCGAGGCCGAGGGCGGAGAGCAAATCCGCGACCATGGCGCCGGGACTCGCTTGGCGCTTTTCGCCATTCACAACAATTGTAATTGATGTTGCCATTTCCATTTTCAACTCGCACACCAAATCGGGCGTTATTCTTACGTCATCGGCACGCGTGGTCTGGCGCGCAATTGAAACTTCAACTGGCCTTTGCAATCGGCTTGCGTGGCCTCGATAACCAACGCGGCCTCCGCGGCGGCGAGCCGGGGCATATCGAATTCGAGATGCGCCTGGCCATCGGGGCCGGTCTCGATCGAAAATTCCGTGACGGTTGCCGCACCATCGATTCGCGCTGTTACGAGAGCGCGAGCAATGGCTTCTCCATTTTGCTTTTTCCGGACGGCAACATGCAAATTCGCGCGCTTGCCCGCGAGCCAGTTTTTGGCATTGATCAATTCGAGCGCGAGCGGCGGCGCTGGGGAGACGCTGGAACGCGCCGTGGAACCTGCCGGCTTTTTCGCTCCCCCAACGTCCGGCGCAGGCATGGGAGGCGGAACGAGATGGAGTACGCCGGTACGAATTTCTTCCGCGACCATCCTGTGCTGCTCGTCAATCCGCTTTTTAAGCGACTCTTCGCGAACGGGATCGAGCGGCAAGAGATCGAAATAGTTGTTGGTGCGGCGGTGAAGAACGCGGCCGCGGCAATACACGATGGTGTCGATCAAAGCGTTCGCGGTGCCGCGGTCCTCGGTCTGAAGGTGATAGACCGTGTCGCCGACTTTGACATCTGTGTTATGCCCGAAGAGCATATAAGAAGGATCCACTTCCCCCGCGGCGCGCTCGCCGAGAATTCCTCCGACATGGGCCACAGGTATTTTCTCGTGCCATTTGACCGACTGGCGTGTGAATGGATATTATAACGCTTCGCCCATGACCGATTCAGGCTTACAAGCGTACACTCCGCTTCTTTTACACCTGCTGATTGCCACGGCGCTGGCCGGGGCGCTGACGGCTGCCTCGGTGCTGGTGGGTTGGCGGCGGCCGAGCCGCGCGAAGCAGCAGCCCTACGAATGCGGCATGGAACCAACGGGGGACGCGCGCGCGCCGGTTTCCGTCCGATTTTATTTAGTGGCGATGGTTTTCATTTTGTTCGACGTGGAAGCCATCTTTTTGTATCCGTGGGCCTACATCTACCGGGACTTGATAAGAATGTCTCCGAGTATCGGGTTGTATGGCTTCGCGGAGATGATGGTGTATATCGCCATACTTCTGGTCGGATACTTTTACCTTTGGAAAAAGGGCGCGCTCGACTGGCATAAATACTAGCCTGCGTCTGAGGGATTCAAAACGGTGACAGAGAATACCAGCCAAAGCGCTAATGTTGTCGTCGAGCACCTGCGTGCGTGGAACCCCAACGCCATCGAGGAAGTGATTGAATTTCGGGGAGAGACGACGATTGTTCTACCTCGAAAAGTCTTGCGAGCCGTGGCGGAGCGATGTCATGACGACGCGGCGCTGCAATTTAATCTGCTCACGGATGCGACGTGCGTGGACCGATACCCGCACGAACCGCGATTTGAATTGAATTACCACCTCGTTTCGATTCCGCGACGCGATAGGGTTCGGCTGCAAGTCCGGCTGGCGGGCTCGGATGCAGTGATTGACTCGCTGGTGCCGGTCTGGCCGGGAGCAAATTGGCTGGAGCGGGAAATTTTTGACCTTTTTGGCATCCGGTTCACGGGCCATCCGGATTTGCGGCGGATATTGCTTCCCGAGGATTGGGAAGGCTATCCGCTGCGCAAGGATTTTCCCGTCGAGGGCTACCGCGATGTTCCCATGGTTCCGGGATTCAGAAAGAGCTCTGTATGACTACCGTCGAGACGGCCACTGGCGCAACAAAAACGATGGTTCTGAACATGGGGCCGCAGCACCCATCAACGCATGGCGTGCTGCGCGTGCTTTTGGAGCTGGATGGCGAGACTGTGGTACGAGCCGTGCCGGATTTGGGTTATCTGCATACGGGGATTGAAAAGAGCTGCGAAGACAAGACATATACGCAGGCAATTACCCTCACCGACCGGATGGATTATCTCAATCCGCTGGGCAATAACCTCGTATACTGCATGGCCGTGGAAAAGTTGTTGGGGCTCGAAGTTCCAAAGCGGGCGCAGTATGTGCGCGTGATGCTGGTGGAGTTGCAGCGCATTTCTTCGCACCTGGTGTGGCTCGGAACGCATGCGATCGACATGGGCGCGATGTCGGTTTTTCTGTATTGCTTCCGCGAGCGGGAAGAGATCCTGAAAATTTTCGAGATGTTTGCCGGGCAGAGGATGATGACGAGTTACATCCGCATCGGTGGGCTGGCATTGGAGCCTCCGGCGGGCTGGCGCGGGGCGGTCGAACGCTTCTTGAAGATGATGCCCAGCCGAATCGATGACTACGAATCGCTGCTGACGGGTAACCGCATCTGGATGGGACGCCTGCAGAACGTCGGATATATTTCCGCGGACGACGCGGTGGCGCTGAGCATGACCGGGCCGACGCTGCGCGCGGCGGGCGTCGCGTACGACAATCGCAAGGTCTTCCCTTATTCGAGCTACGAGGAGTTTGAGTTTGACGTTCCGACGCGGACGGAGTCCGATTGCTTCGCGCGCTATATGATTCGCGTGCTGGAAATGCGGGAGAGTTTGAAGATTGTGCGCCAGGCAATGGCCAAAATCACGGATAGCGGGCCGATCCGGACGGACGCGCCAGGCATCGTTCCGCCGGCGCGTGAAAAAATGAAGACGGAGATGGAAGCGCTGATTTATCACTTCAAGATTTTCACGGAAGGTTTTTCGCCGGCGCCGGGAGAGGCTTATGTGGCCGTGGAATCACCGCGGGGAGAATTGGGATGCTTCGTGGCCAGCGACGGATCGCCGAAGCCTCTGCGCGCGCACTTCCGGTCGCCATCCTATATTAATCTGCAAGCTTTGCCGAAACTGGTGATGGGACAGCTGATTTCGGACGTGGTGGCCTGCATTGGAACGATCGATATTGTCTTGGGAGAGGTCGACCGCTAATCGCATGGAACTCTCGGCACAACTCGCGGCGAGGTTCGAGAAGTTGCAGAACGCGTATCCGTTCAAGCGCAGCGCGCTGATTCCGATGCTGATGTATGCGCAGGACGAATATGGCTGTGTCAGCGACGAGATGATCGCGGAGATCGGGCGGCGGCTGGATCTGAACCAGGTTCAGGTCGAGGAGACGCTGGCGTACTACTCGATGCTGCACCGGAAACCGATGGGCAGGTATCACGTGCAGGTGTGCACGAACGTGGCGTGCATGTTGAAGGGCGGCAACGAAATATTGGATCGCGCGAAGAAGCGGCTGGAAATCGGGCACAAAGAAGTGACCGAAGACGGCGTTTTTTCCCTCGAAGAAGTGGAATGCATCGGCGCCTGCACGGGCGCGCCGGCCATGCAGGTGAATTACGACTTTCACGAAAATCTGACGCCGCTGAAATTCGACCGGATTATCGAGCAGTTGGACGCGGGCAAAGTGCCTCCGCCGGAACCGGTTACAGCAGGTGCGCTACACGAGCGCGCGCCGGGCGAAACGCCGCTAATCAGCAAGCGGTGGGGGATCAAGGATTCGCGCAAGATCGACGTCTATTTGAAACTTGACGGCTACAAGGCGCTGGAAAAAGCGCTGAAGGAGATGACGCCGGAAACGATCATCGACGAAGTAAAAAAATCCAGCTTGCGCGGGCGCGGCGGGGCGGGCTTTCCGACAGGGATGAAGTGGTCGTTTGTGCCGAAAGATTCGCCTAAGCCGAAGTACCTCATTTGCAACGCCGACGAATCGGAGCCCGGGACTTGCAAGGATCGCCCGTTGATGGAAATGGATCCGCACCAGATGATCGAGGGCATGATCATCGCGGGCCGGGCGTTTGGAGCGCATCGAGGATTTATTTATGTGCGCGGCGAATATCGCTACGTGCTGGACATCGTGCAGACGGCGGTTGATGAAGCGTATGCGAACGGGTACCTCGGGCAGGACATTCTTGGCTCCGGCTTTGATTTCGATTTGCTGACGCACACGGGCGCGGGCGCTTACGAATGTGGCGAAGAATCCGCGTTGATGGAATCGCTCGAAGGCAAGCGCGGATACCCGCGGATCAAGCCGCCCTTCCCTGCTGTCGTTGGCCTCTACGGCTGCCCAACTATCATTAATAATGTCGAGACGCTCAGTTCCGTTCCGGCGATCATCTTGGAAGGCGGCGAGGCGTACGCCAAGCGCGGGACGCCTAAAAATGGCGGGACGCGGCTGCTGTGCGTCTCCGGCCACATCGCAAAACCGGGGATTTACGAAATTCCGCTGGGAATGAACATGAAAAAGTTCATCTACGAAATGGCGGGCGGGATTCCTGGCGGGAAAAAATTGAAGGCCGTCATTCCTGGCGGAAGTTCTTGCCCGATCATGAGCGCCGACGAAATCGATGTTGCGATGGATTACGATTCCGTGGCGAAAGCCGGGTCGATGCTGGGCTCGGGCGGCATGGTGGTGATGGACGAAACGACCTGCATGGTGGACATGGCGCGGCGCATCATGCACTTTTACGCGCACGAATCCTGCGGCTGGTGCATTCCTTGCCGTGAGGGCACGTCCTGGCTGAAGAAAATCCTGGACCGGTTCCACGCGGGCTACGGGCGGCCGGAAGATATCGATATCACCGGCGAGCTTGCACAAAATATGCTCGGGCGCACGTTCTGCCCGCTGGGCGACGCCGCGGCCCTGCCGACCATTAGCATTGTAAAGAAATGGCGCAACGAATTTGAGGATCACTTGCACGGACGGTGCGCATATAAATCCGCGGAGGCATTAGTAGGCTCGCGTTAGGACCTCATGGCAGAGACGAAGCTAATTACGCTGAAGATTAACGACCGCGACGTGCAGGTTCCTCCGGGGACGCTGGTGATCGAGGCGACGAGGCGCATTGGGACGGAAGTGCCATCGTTCTGCTACTACCCGCAGCTCTCGTTGCAAGCGGCATGCCGCATGTGCCTGGTCGAAGTGGAAAAAATGCCGAAGCTGCAGACGGCGTGCACGCTAGTGGCGACTGAAGGCATGGTAGTGCGGACAAACACGGAGCAGGTTCGCGGCGCGCGCAAGGCGATGCTTGAATTTCTGCTGACGAACCATCCACTGGATTGCCCGGTGTGCGACAAGGGCGGCGAGTGCGAACTGCAGGACATGGCGTTCCGCTACGGGGCGGACACCAGCAGGTTCGTCGAGGAAAAGATTCACCGGCCGGAAGAAAAGTGGTCGGATCTTGTTTATTACGATGCGCCGCGCTGCATTTTGTGTTTCCGGTGCGTGCGCGTGTGCGATGAAGGCATGGACGTGAAGGCGCTGGGCGTGGGGATGCGCGGCGCGGACAGCATCATCATTCCGAACCGCGAGGATCATCTGGAGTGCGAAGAATGCGGGATGTGCATCGATATTTGCCCCGTGGGCGCTTTGACCAGCGGGACGTATCGGTATAAGACGCGCCCGTGGGAGATGACGTACGTTTCCACAGTTTGCGCGCACTGCTCGAACGGCTGCAAGACGACACTGAGTGTGCGCAATCACGAGATTATTCGCGCGAATAATCGCGACCTCTCCGGAATCAACGAGGATTTTTTGTGCGTCAAGGGGCGCTTTGGATTTGATTTTACGAAGCATCCGGAGCGGGTGCGGCAGCCGATGGTGCGCAAAGGCGACAAGCTAGTCGCCGTTTCCTGGGAAGAGGCGGCGCAGGCCGCAGCGACCAAGCTCAAACAGATTCACGACGCGGGCGGCAAGGATTCGATTGGATTTATCGGGTCGAACCGCACTTCGAACGAAGAAAGCTATTTGTTTCAACGGCTGGCTCGCGCGACGTTTGGGACCAATAATATCGACCATCACCGCACGGCGGACTACACCGGACTTATCACGGCGCTCGGCGAAGGCGCCTCGGATTCCCTGCTGACGATGAAGCAGTTGGCCGAGGCGAAAGCCGTGCTTGTCGTGGGCAATGATCCCACGAATCAAAATCCGTTGGTTGCCTGGCAGATTCGCAAGGGCATCCGGCTGAACGGCGCGAAACTCTTTATTCTGAATGCGCGCGACATCAAGCTGCAACGCAAGGCGACGCAGTTCGTCAAGATTGCGGCGAACCAGGAAGCTCCCGCAATTCGCTGGCTGGCGCACGAAGAAGGGCAACTTCCAAGCGACCTCGTCGAGCGGCTTGTCCAGCTAAAGGCAGCGCTCGATGCCGAACCTGATGTTGCGATCGTATTCGGCGCGGAAGTGGCGGGCGCGGCGATTGCGCAGCTTGTTGCTTTTGGCTCAAAGCTACACGGAAAAGTTCGTTACATGACGCTCGGCGATTACGCGAATTCGCGCGGGGCGGCCGATATGGGCTTGCTGCCAGACCGTCTGCCGGGGTACGCACATGTGGATGATGCGGTGGCGCGCGAGGGATTCGAGCGGCTGTGGGGCAGCGTCATTCCCTCCAAGCCGGGGCTGACTGCGCCGGAGATGGTGAATGCCGCTCAAAATGGGAAGCTGAAGGCGCTTTATGTGATGGGCGCGAATCCGCTGGCGCATTTTGGGACGCTGGGATTTGGGCGTGGGAAGCTGGAATTGCTGATCGTTCACGAAATGTTTTTGACGGAGACGGCGAAACTCGCCGACATCGTGTTTCCCGCTGCTTCGGCTTATGAAAAGGAAGGCAGTGTCACGAACACTTCCGGCGAGATTCAGCTTCTGCACAAAGCGGCGGAAGTGATGGGGCCGCGGAGCGATTTCGATTTGCTGCGAATTTTGTCGCACCAGTTGGAAAAGCTGGGACTGGGCAAGGCGTTTCACTACAAGTCGCCTGCGGCGGTGTTCGAGGAAATTCGCAAGGCGGTGCCTGGGTATGACGTACAGCCCGCGGGATTGCTTACTGGGGGCGCAGAACCCACGCACATGCATCTCGCGAAGAATGGGCACGGGGCGTATGACGTTCCTGTGGGATTGATCCGCTCCGCTCAGGACACGCTTTTCACCAGCGGATCGCTGGGCCGCTTCTGCACGATGATGGAATCGCTACCGGAGGCAGAAGTTAAACCGTGAGCGCCTTCTTAAACGCGTACGCCACGATTATCATTGATCTTATAAAGATAGCGCTTCTGCTTTTCATCGTTCTCACCGTCAATGCGTATCTCACGTGGTTCGAGCGGAAGGTTGTGGCGCACATGCAGTCGCGTTGGGGGCCGCATCGCGTCGGGCCCCATGGTTTGCTGCAGCCGCTGGCGGACGGCGCCAAATTTCTTTTGAAAGAAGATCCGACGCCGGCGGGGGTGGACAAGTTCACTTACTTTCTCGCCCCTCTCCTGGCATTGGCGCTCGCGCTGACGTCGATCGCCATCATTCCCTTCGGGCCGGAACCGCTGCACCTCTTTGGGCGCGACATTGCGTTGGGCATCACGAATTTGAACATCGGGATCCTGGCGCTCTTTGCCATAACGGCGCTCAGCGTTTACGGCGTCGTTTTGGCCGGGTGGTCTTCGAACAGCAAGTATCCGTTGCTCGGCGGATTGCGCAGCTCGGCGCAGATGGTGAGCTACGAGCTTGCCCTAACAATGTCCGTGGTCGGCGTGCTTCTGCTTGCCGGCAGCTTTAATCTGCGCGACATTATCGGCGCCCAGGCCCATCATCCCGAACTCGGCATCTTTGGATGGAACGTCTGGCCGCAAATTCTTGGGTTTTTCTGTTTCTTCGTTGCCGCGGTGGCGGAGACCAATCGCGTGCCGTTCGATCTTCCGGAAGCGGAGTCGGAACTGGTGGCCGGGTTTCACACCGAGTACGCCAGTTTCAAGTTCGCGATGTTTTTCATCGCCGAATACACGAGCATGATCACCGTTTCATGCCTCTGCGCGATCATGTTTTTTGGCGGATGGCTGTCTCCCTTTCCAGCTAGCTGGACATTCACGCACTATCTGCCATCGGTGATACTGATTCCGTTTGGGCTGTGGGTAATTTGGGACGGGATCCGTTACGAAACAATTTTTGGCCGCATTATTCTTCCCGGCGTCGGGACGGCCATCACGGCCATCGGCGCGGTGCTGATCGTTTTCCCTGCGGTGAACGAATTTATTCAGGGTCCGTTCTGGCTGCTCGCGAAAATCTTCGTCTTTCTCTTTGTGTACGTGTGGATGCGCGGAACGCTTCCGCGATTCCGTTATGACCAGCTCATGGACTTTGGGTGGAAATTGCTGCTCCCGGTTTCGATCGCAAACGTGGTGATCACGGCATTCGTCATTTTGGTACGGGGTGTGAAGTGACGCCACAACTTGCCATTTTCTTTGTGCTGGCCGCATTGGCGGTGCTCGGCGCCCTGAGCCTCATCATGCAGCGCCATCCGATTCACAGCGCGCTTTCGCTCATCGTGGTGATGATTTCGCTCGCGGGGCTTTACCTCCTCATGGGCGCGGAGTTCGTTGCCGCGGTCCAGATCATCGTGTACGGCGGCGCGATCATGGTGCTTTTCGTTTTCGTGATCATGCTTCTGAACGCCGGGGTGGAAGAGCGCACGAATGTTTCCAAGCTCGCGGGCATCGCGGGGATTCCGCTGGCGGTCGCACTGCTGGGCTTTCTGGCGGTGGTCATTGCGCGCTCGAATGGCGGCGCAGATGCGGGTTGGCAGTCCGGCGCGCTCGCCAACACAAAAGAAATATCCATGATGCTCTTCCGGGAGTTTGTGTATCCGTTCGAGCTGACTTCGTTCCTGATTCTCGTGGCGATTTTGGGGGCGATAGTCCTCGCGCAGCGGGAGAAAAACTAGCGATGGTCCCGACGAACTACTACCTAATTCTAAGCGCGGTTATCTTCGGCCTTGGCGTCGTGGCTTTCATTTTTAAGCGCAACGTCATCACGATTTTCATGTCCATCGAATTAATGCTGAACGCCGTCAACCTGGCGTTTGTGGCCTTTAGCCAGGCGAGGCACCAGTCAGACGGGCAAGTATTTGTGCTGTTCGTGATCGTGGTGGCGGCTGCGGAGGCGGCTGTCGGACTCGGGATCATCATTCTGACGGCGCGCAACCGGCAATCTTTGAACGTCGAACGCGTGGATTTGCTCAAACTCTAATGCTCCTACTCGATCATCTGTGGATCATTCCGCTGCTGCCGCTGCTCGGCTCGGCCATCAATGGGCTGCTGGGCAGCAAGTGGCCGAATAAGGCCGTCGATAGCGTAGCGCTAGGGACGACGGGCCTCTCCTTCCTGTTCGCAGTCGAAGCAGTCCGTGAATTCCTCTCCCTGCCTCAGGACAAATTGCCGTTCCCGCCGCAGCATTATTTTGACTGGATCGTTGCCGGCAATTTCCGCGCGGGCTTCGACTTGCAGATCGACCAGCTCACTGTCGTCATGCTCCTGGTCGTTACCGGCGTCGGCTTCCTCATCCACATTTATTCGACCGGGTACATGGCGCACGAGGGCGGATACTACCGGTTCTTCTCCTACATGAACTTGTTCATGTTTTTCATGCTCATCCTGGTGATGGCGGCAAACTACGCACTCCTCTTCGTCGGATGGGAAGGTGTCGGCCTGTGCAGCTACCTGCTCATCGGTTTCTATTTCCTGAAAAAGTCGGCCTCCGACGCGGGCAATAAAGCGTTCATCGTCAATCGCATCGGCGATTTCGGCTTCATGCTGGGCATGTTTCTGCTCTTCCGCACGTTCGGGACGCTAGACTTCGTAACCGTATTCCAAAAGGCTGCGCCGATGCAGCCGGACGCGTTGGGGCATCTCGGCGTCTTGACCGTGGCCTGCCTGCTGCTCTTTATGGGCGCCACCGGTAAATCTGCGCAACTCCCTCTATATGTCTGGCTGCCGGACGCCATGGAAGGCCCCACGCCCGTCAGCGCGTTGATCCACGCCGCAACCATGGTTACTGCGGGCGTCTACGTCGTAGCGCGGTCGCATGTGCTGTTTACGCATGCGCCGACCGCCATGCTTGTGGTGGCCATCGTCGGCTGCGCCACTGCGATTTTCGCGGCAAGCATTGGTCTGGTGCAGACGGACATCAAGAAAGTTCTCGCGTATTCGACCGTCAGCCAGCTCGGCTACATGTTTCTTGCTTGCGGCGTTGGCGCTTTTTCGGCGGGCATTTTTCATCTGATGACGCACGCCTTCTTCAAAGCGCTGCTCTTCCTTGCGGCAGGCAGCGTCATTCACGCCATGGGCGGCGAGCAGGACATGCGCCACATGGGTGGGCTCAGCAAGAAAATCAAATGGACGTATATGACGATGCTGACCGCGACGCTGGCAATCACCGGCGCTCCGCTGTTTGCCGGTTTCTTCAGCAAAGACGCGATCCTGCTGGCGTCGTTCCAGAGCGAGAACGGCGGAGCCACCACAGGCCACGCTCTTTATGCGGTCGGCCTGTTCGCGGCGCTGCTGACCTCCTTCTACATGTTCCGGCTGATTTTCCTCACGTTTTTCGGCAAGCAGAAATACGATGAGCACCACGTTCACGTGCACGAATCGCCGTGGAGCATGCTCGGCCCGCTCGTCATTCTGGCCGTGCTTTCGATTTTCGGCGGATGGTTCGCTCTTCCCTCCTTCTGGGGCGGACCGGACTATTTCTCGAATTTCCTTGCGCCAGTTTTCGGCGGTGGCGAATCGGCCGCCGCGGAAGCCGTTACCCATGCGCTCGAGCTGCCTCTCGCGGGAGTCGCGATCCTCACCGCGCTGATCGGCTTCGTCATCGCCTTCTGGCTTTACATCAGCCGGCCCGGCAAGGCCGACGCGCTGGCCAAGTCCATGAGCGGCGCCTACAACACGCTTTTGAACAAATATTACGTTGATGAACTGTACGCTGCCACCGTTGTCAAGCCTCTGATGTGGATCTCGGCAAACGTACTTTGGAAATTTATCGACGTGGGGGGCATCGACGGCACGGTAAACGGCATAGCGACCAGCGCAAAATCCATCGGCGATACCGTCCGTCATGCGCAGTCCGGCAACACGCGCAGTTACGCGGTGTGGGTCGTCATCGGCGCGCTTGTAGTGATCGCGGTTATCTTTTTCTGGCCCGCGGCTGGGCTGGTCTCCGGGATGGTGCGCTGATGCCTGCGGGACCACTGCTCTCGATTTTGATTTTTCTGCCGGCGTTTGGAGCAATTGCTCTGCTCTTCTTGCGGAGCGATGACCACGAATGGATACGGCGGCTGGCGTTTTCTGTTTCTCTCGTCGAATTCATTCTCTCGGTTTGGTGGTTCCTTAGCGGCGTACCGATCAGCGGCGCCGGTTACCATCTTGAGGAGTTTCATAAGTGGATCGCGCTCGGGCCGCATGGGTCTGCGTCCGAAACATTCATCAACTATCATCTCGGCGCGGACGGCATCAGCATGTTCCTCGTCATCTTGACGACATTTCTCACCGTCGTCTCCATCCTGTGTTCCTGGAATAGCATCCAGAAGCGCCTCAAGGAATTCTTCATCGCCATTCTGTTTCTCGAGGTCGGCGTCGTGGGGGTGTTCCTTTCGCTCGACCTCTTCCTGTTCTTCCTCTTCTGGGAAGTCATGTTGATTCCGATGTATCTCCTCATCGGCATTTGGGGCCACGAGCGCCGCATCTACGCGGCCATCAAATTCATTCTCTATACGATGGCCGGCTCGATCCTGATGCTGGTCGGCATTTTGTGGCTCTACAACGCCACAGGCACGTTCGATCTGCCAGCCATCCAGCAGGCGCTACAAAAAGGGGTTCTTGTTCTGCCACCGCAGACAGAGACTCTTCTCTTCCTCGCGTTCTTCGTGGCCTTCGCCATTAAAGTTCCGCTCTTTCCGTTCCACACCTGGCTGCCCGACGCGCACGTGGAAGCGCCGACGGCCGGCTCGGTGATGCTGGCTGGCGTGCTCCTGAAAATGGGCACGTACGGCATGATTCGCTTCTGCCTGCCGCTGTTCCCGGATGCTTCGCGGCGTTTCGCGCCCGCCATCGCGGTTCTCGCGATCATCGGCATCATTTATGGAGCGCTCGTCGCTCTCGTCCAGCCTAACCTGAAAAAACTTGTCGCCTACTCGAGCATCAGCCACTTGGGTTTTGTCGTCCTGGGCATCTTCGCCTTCCAAGTTGTTTCCACGCCGGGCGGTGTTTCCGTGCAGGGCGTTGTTGCCATGCAGGGCGCGGTCTTCCAGATGCTCGCCCACGGGGTTTCCACCGGGGGTCTCTTCTTGCTAGTTGGCATGCTCTACGACCGGCGCCACACCTTCGAGATATCCCAATTCGGAGGCTTGGCAACACCCCTGCCGCGGCTCGCGGCCTTCTTCTTGTTTGTGGTGCTCTCTTCGCTCGGCCTGCCTATGCTCAATGGTTTCGTCGGCGAGTTTTTGATCCTGCTCGGCACTTATCAAATGCATTGGGGCTGGGCTGCGTGGGCGGCTCTGGGGGTCATCCTCTCGGCGTGCTATTTGCTGTGGTCTTACCAGCGCGTGTTCTACGGCGAAATCACCGTCGAGAAAAACAAGACGCTGCCCGACATTTCCGTACGCGAGCGCGTGATTCTCGCGACAATGGCTGTCGTGATTCTTTGGATGGGAATCGGCTCGACGTTCATCACGCGCCGCACGGCAGTGGCCAGCCAGTCGGTGCTCGACGAGATGACCCGGCCTCCGCAAGCGTTTGAGGCTCTTGCGCCCGCGAAGCGGGCTGCGCAGCCGCAGGTCAGACAGCAACCAGCCGTGCCTGCCGGTGCCGCACAAATACCAAACTCACTCGAAAGGCTCGGAACCCGCTAAATGTCCGCGTTCCCCAACACCGCAGACTTGCTTCGCGTCCTGCCCGAACTGATTTGGTGCGGCTTTGGCGCGCTTCTGATGCTGCTCCAGCCGTTCGTCAGCAGCCGCCGCGCTCTCACCACGGTCGCCGTCATCGGAGCGCTCCTCGGCATCTGCGGCAACTTTTATGCGGTGCATAATCCGGGCCCCGCGTTTGCCGGCCTTGTTGCCGCCGATCCTTTCAGCATTTTCTTCAGCCATCTTGTCGGCCTCGTCGCTGTCCTGGTGATTCTGGCCGCGGGACCTTATCTCGAGCGCGAGGGCCTGGCTGACGCGGAGTTCTATGCCCTCGTGCTTTTCGCCACGGCCGGGATGGGTGTACTCGCCTCGGCCCAGGAGCTGCTAACCGCCTTTATCGGCCTCGAGCTGAGCTCCATCTCGAGCTACATCCTCGCGGGATACCGGCGCGATTCGCTGAAGTCCAGCGAATCGTCGATGAAGTATTTCCTGCTCGGTTCTTTTGCTACGGCCTTTTTTCTGTATGGCATCGCGCTCGTCTATGGCGTCACTGGCACAACGAATCTGCTGAAGATGGATGCCGCCGGCCCCACAAGCAACCTCATGAAGCTTGGGCTAGCGCTAATTCTTATCGGCTTGGGCTTCAAAGTTGCCGCCGCTCCATTCCAGATCTGGACGCCGGACGTTTACGAAGGCGCGCCCACTCCCGTCACGGCGCTTTTTTCCGCGGGACCGAAAGCCGCGGCCTTTGCGCTGCTCCTGCGGATCTTTGCCGACGTTCCAGCGGCAACGCAATTCTGGTTCTGGGCGTTCTGGATTCTTGCGGTGGCCACGATGTTCGCGGGGAATCTTGGCGCGCTGCTGCAGACCAACGTCAAACGCCTGCTGGCCTATAGTTCGATCGCGCATGCAGGATACATCCTGGTGGCGTTTGCCGCGGTCACGACGCTTTCTAGAGACAGCGAAATCGGGGCCAGTCCTGCTTATGCCGCAGTGCTCTTCTATCTGCTCACCTACGCGCTGGTGAAAGTCGGCGCGTTCACCATCGTTTCGCAATTCGGCGGCGCGGGCGAAAAGCACGTTCAGCTCGATGATTTTGCCGGCCTCGCCGAACGCCAGCCCTGGGCGGCTGCCGTTTTCTCGCTTTTCTTGCTGTCGCTTCTCGGCCTTCCGGTGACGGCCGGCTTCCTCGGCAAATTCTACATCTTCAAGGCCGCTATCGATTCGCATCTCATCTGGCTGGCTGTGCTCATGGCCATCAACAGCATCATCGGCGCTTACTACTACATCCGCGTCATCGTGGTGATGTACATGCGAGAGCCTAGCGCGGAAATCGCGGCGACGGTCCCGGCCCGCTTCCCCCTATCCGTGAACGCCGTTCTATTCATCACGGCTGCCAGCGCCGTTTACTTCGGACTTTTTCCCAGCAGAATTCTGAACTACCTGTTGCAGTCCAATCTTCTGAATCATTGAGAACTGGTCTCCGGGACATGTACGCAGCTTCCCCGGATTTAACGCCGTTCGCCAACCCTTCCGCTCCCAAAAACAAAACGGCCCGGAAGCTCATGCCTCCGGGCCGTTTCAAAATCGAGTAATCAAGACTTATACTTTTAATGCGATCATCGCGAGGGTGAACAGCACCAAAGTCTCGACGAACACGAGACCCAGAATCATCGAGGCGCGAATCGGCCCCGCCGCGCCCGGATTGCGCGCAATCCCTTCACATGCGGACCCGGCAATGCGGCCCTGTCCGAGGCCGCAGCCAAACGCCGCGATGCCCATGCCGAGCCCGACCGCGAGCCCCAGCAATCCTCTCCCGTTTCCGCTAACAACATCCCCTGCCTGCTGCGCAAATGCCGCCGGCGCCAAGAACATGACGCCCGCGATCATCGTCAACCATACGCTCCACTTTTTCATCACTTCCTCCTTTAGATTGCCGCCAGGAGGTGGTTCCCGGACACCGTGCAGCCGGGCTCACACTGGAGCGGCAAATTGCCGGCAAGCATCCGCCGGCAAATGTCGATTAGTGTTCTTCCGCCGTAGCCAATCCAAGATAGACGGCCGGCAGAACGGTGAAAACGTAAGCCTGAATGAAGGAAACAAAAATGTGCAGCCCGATGAACAGCACGGGAATGAGCATCGGAAACACGGCCAGGATCACGCCAAGCACGTGCGATTTCTCCCAGCCCCAAGCGGTGCCGCCGGCCAGCAAGCTTAGAAAAATCGTGTAAATCAGGTCGCTGGCGAACATGTTGGCCCAGAGACGCACTGTGAGAGATAACAGCCGCGCCGTGGTGCTGATAATCTCGACCGGAAAGATCAAAATGGCAAGCAGCCAGTGGACGCCCGCCGTGAAGGTCTTCAGATAACCCAATCCTCCAAGGTGACGGACCCCATGCCAATTAAAATAAATAAACACAACGATGGCGCAAGCAAGAGGAACAGATACTTGACCGGTCGGGGCAGTCAGGAAGGGGAACATGCCAAAGAGATTGGCAAACAGAACAAAAATGGCGATGGTCCCGATCATCGCGATATATTCGCGCGCGCCATGGGCGATGTTTTCATCCAGGAGGTCCCTAATCCCAAATTCTAGAGGATTCGTGATGAGCAGCTCGGCGATCTGCTGCGTTACGCCGGGGCGCTCGACAGAGAGACGCGACCTTAAGAAAAGAGCCAACAGCGTGCCCACCACAAGCACGAGAAGCCCCATCACGACGTGCTCCGGAATGGGTGTATCAGGCTGGTTCGGCTGGATATGCAGCGCGGAAAGCAAAGCCAGGGCGAAACGGCCAAGAAGATGATTCACGACTTGCGTGATCCAACTTACGTGTTGTTCCATCGGTCCGAAGCCCTCAAAAGCGCCTCGCGGTCATCCACCGGGGCGCAGGATTTCGTATACACTTGCCGCAATGGCTGCGGCGCCTAAAGCACACAACCCCACCAGCATACTCACAAGAGGAACTCTTAGACCTTCAAAAATAACATACACGCAGAAGCCTATCAAGCCGTAGCGGAGCATCGCGAGCAGGAACGCTACCTGGGGCGTCCTTGCCAGCGGGCCGCCCGCTTGATCCACCGAAGCAGCGACCAGGACGTCCAACCCCCGCCGAAGCAGGCGGAAATTCAGCCAACCCAGGATCGTGCCTACAGCTAACCCCTTAGCCCACTGCCAGCGGCCTGCGCCCCCAGCAACCGCTGCGGCTAAAGAACCGATCACCAATGTGAGCCAGGCGATGCGCTGCTCGGTGGCGCGCCCCAGCGCCCCGGACGCTGGGGCCTGCGGCACATTCTCGACACGCTCAGGGCTTTCCATCGCCGTTTTCCGGCACCCGCCGCAGGACCTCTCTCACTCCCGCTGCGAACCCTAGCGCGCCTAACACCAGCATGAAAATAGGTTTCGTGTGCAGCCAGCGGTCGAGAAAATAACCCAGAGCCACGCCTACTGCCAGTGCGCCCGCAAGCGTGAAGGGGAGTTCCATCGCCAGCGCCGCTTGGTTTGAGACGGACTTGCCCTTTCCCGTGGCAGGCAATTGCGGTCCGGTCTCAGTAGGCTTATTGTCCAAAGGCGTAACGCGCGATGCGCAAGAACGGTTCAGGATACAGTCCCGCGGCGAGCGACACAAATACGGCTGCGGTCAGCGCCACGGTTTGGCCGTTACTGATGGTCAGCATGGGTGATTCGTGCGGGGCTGAGTCAGCGGCTGGCTTTTGCAAGGCATGCGCCGCGACGCGACCATAGTAATACACCGCGGCCAGGGCATTGAGGATTGCAAAGACCGCCAGTTCGGGATGCGGCGCCGCGAAAACCGCTTTGACGATGAAATACTTTGCCAGGAAGCCCCCCGTCGGGGGGATGCCAGCGAGCGAGAGCATCGAAACGAGGAGGACCAACGCCGCGGCGGGGCTTCGCAGGTACAAACCGTCCAGGTCGCTCAGCTTTGTTGGGGCGCCACCGCCCTGCTCCAGAACAATCAAAATTCCAAACGCTCCGACTGTCATAAAAACGTAGACACTCAGGTAGTACAGCATCCCAGCAAACCCGGCCTCATTTCCGGCAACTAATGCGAGCAAGATGAATCCCGCGTGTGCCACGGAGCCGTAGGCTAGCATCCGCTTCACGTTGGTCTGGCAAGATGCGGCGATATTCCCCCACAAAAGCGATACGATTGCCGCGCCGCCCCAAACGTGGATCCATTTCTCATGCGCAAACACAAACAAGAATGAAAAACATCGCAGCAGCAGCCCAAAACCTGCCAGCTTCGCAGCGGTGCTTAGGTAGGCCGCAACCGGTGTGGGAGCCGATTCGCAGATGCCCGGCGCGAACCAATGGAGCGGCGCGACATCGATCAAGAAGAACGCACCAACGGCAATGAAACTGAGCGCAAGGACTGCGTGCCATGTGGTTAGCCCGCCGAACGGGACCCCATTATCGAGGCGCACCTCGAGGATCGCTCCCATCCGCCCGAGATTGGTCGTTTGAAACGCTCTGTAGAGAAGCAGAAAACCTGCGCACAGCGCAGTCGAACTGCACACCCAGAATAGCGCATATTTTCGGGTTGCCGCCGCCTCGCGCTGTTCGTCCCGTGAAAACCGCGTAAGCGCATAGCTGCTCAGTCCCACGATCTCTAGCCCGAATAGCATGGCGATCATATCGACGCCGGAAACCATCAGCATCAGGCCCACGCAGGCGAACAAGAGCAGTGCGTAGTAGGATCCGCGCCTCTCCTCCTCGATTTCCAAATAGCGCACGGAAAGCAAGACGATCAGAGCGGTGGCCCCCAGAAAAAGTGCCGCGAAGAAAAGAAATAGGGGATCAACCAGGATGCTTTGGTGAAGGCCTAGAAGTCCGGGCGACGCGGGATTCGCTTCCCGCAACGCTTGCATTTCCCCGTGCTGCACATAGAGCGTGAAACCGCTGAAGGCCGTTCCCGCAAGCGCGAGCAAAGCATCCCAGTGCTTCTCGTTCGCGGCCAGCCAGCGGTCGATTACCAAAATCCCGCAAGCAAAAAGGATCAATTCCATCTCCGGGAGGATGAGGGCACCGTCTCCGCTGAGGAAGCCGCGCACCGCGTTGATGAGCGTATGGATCATTTGGAAGAATGGTTACGGGTGGAACGCAAGGGCCGCGGAGGCCGCAGCTTTGGGGCTACTTTTCAAAGAGCAGTTCTCCAGCGCGCTGCGTGGCTTTCACCACCGCTTTGATGAGTGTGACACGCAGCTTGCCTTCTTCCAGCTCGAGGATTCCGTCAATGGTGCAGCCCGCCGGCGTCGTTACCGAATCTTTCAACAGGGCCGGATGGTCGCCCGTCTCGAGCACCACGCTCGCCGCGCCCTTCATCATCTGCGCCGCAAGCAGCGTTGAAATATCCCGCGGCAATCCCACTTTCACGCCGGCCTCGGCGAATGACTCCAAAATAATGTACGCAAACGCCGGCCCGCTCGCGGAAAGCCCCGTGACCGCATCCATGTTCTTCTCGTCCACAACCACGGTTCGGCCTACCGCGTCGAACATAGCCCGCGCCGTCTCCAGATGTTCGGCGCTCGCGTGCGCGCCCCGGCAAATTCCCGTCATCCCGCAGCCCACCACGGAACACGTGTTGGGCATGGCGCGCACCACCGGCACCTTCGCGCCCACGTGCTGCTCGATATAGCTTGTCGGCACGGAAGCCGCCACGGAAATGACGAGTGTTTCCTCGCTAAGCTCCGGTGCGATTTCCTCGAGTACGCTGCCGACGACCTGCGGCTTCACACCCAGCAGCACGATATCCGCGCCGTGCACTGCCTTGCGATTCTCCGTCGTCGCTGTCACGCCAAGCTCTTTCGCCAGCGTCGCGGCTTTTTCGGCGTGCTTCACGGTTGCCGTCACGCGCTTGGCGAAAAATAGCCCCTGCTTCAAATACGCACGTAGCAAAATGCCGCCGAGTTTCCCCGTGCCCAGAACCGCCAGTTTTTTGTCCGAAAGTTTTTGCGCCATAGTGCAAACATTGTTGACGCGAACCGTCATTCGGTCAACCGGCATTCTCACTCGCCTCCCATTCGCCCGGGTTATCCAGCGGGCACAAAGCCGTCACGCGCGGACTCACAGTCCGCCACCGGTGACAAGATAGGAGTATGAGTTCCACGCCCTCCCGCCCCGGGGACAAGAAAAGTCCTGATTCCGCAGCCCAAGCTCCCGCGCGCAAGCGGTCGTGGTTTTACAATCTCGTTGCCTTCTTCCTTGAGGGCGGAATTCAAGCGTGGATCCATCTGACCGGCAAACGCATCGCAAAGAAAGACGCTCCATGGCTAAGCTGTCCGCTCGGAAAAAGCGGTCCAATAGGCACCGCCATTTACGAACGCATCGCTCGCGACGAACATCTCGAGATTCTCGCCGCGCCCGATGCCGGCCTGATTTCCGATTTCGACGCGTTGCGCGGTCCGAGCTTCGATCCGAGCGCGATCCATCCCGCGATTCGCCAGTTTTACGAGCACGCCGCCCAGTATCATCTCGAGGTTTGGACCGAAGTTTCTCTCCGCGGCCGTTTTTTCCTATGGCTTCTTGTGGAATTCATCAGTCGCCGCATGGACCAGTTGAACTTCCCGATATCTTCGCTCGAAGTCTCCAGAGGCATGAGCAGTGTCGTCGTACAACTTATCGAGCCCGCCAGCGGTCGCCTCGTCTACACCGGCTGGCTACGACGCCTCAAATCATCCGGCTTGGTCATCTACGCGGGACTTTATTCTATCGAGAGAGTCCCCGCGGAACCAGACCCCTGCGTAAAAGTTACTTTCCCTTGCAATGGCAGCGCCAACGTCTATCTCCGACCCATCGCCCATCCCGACGGCTCTTTTGGTCTTGATTCTTCAGGCGCAGCCTGGGGCCGCTCCGGGTTCTATCGCCTTGCCGCTTCTGGCAACGAACACTGGCGTGTCCGTTACGTTCGTACACTCCACGAACTATTCCATGTCTACGTCGATGATGAAAATGTCCTCCGCGTCGATCACACCGTCTCCTTCCTCGGCATGACGATCATACGTCTGCACTATAAGATGTCGCTGAGTGGGGCAAACACAACGGAAGAACACGCCACGATTGCGCCCGCAGCGGTCGATCGCGCGCGCTAATCCAAGCGGAAATCGTACGGAACGTGTTGTGGCCTCTAATCGTGGCGGGCGCCGTTCAACACATGAATGGCATGTGGCAAAAGATGTGCCACCGCATCCAGCGATTCCGACGCACCCTTCGGACTTCCCGGCAGATTTACGATGAGTGTCTTTGACCGCACGGCTGCGATTCCCCGCGAAAGCACGGCTGTCGGCGTGTGTTCCGAGCCTTTGCGCCGGATTTCTTCGCCGATTCCCGGCACGATGCGGTCCGCAACCGCCTCTGTCGATTCCGGCGTATTATCCCGCGGCCCAATTCCCGTACCGCCGGTCGAAAGCACGAGGTCAACGCGCCCCGAGTCGGCTAACTCACGCAACTGCTGTCGTATATTTGCCGGATCATCCGAAACGCGCAGGACCGATGTCACTTCCCAACCCAACCCCCGGCACACCGCGACAACAGCAGGCCCGGAAAGATCCTCGCGTTCGCCTCTCGAAACCGTATCGCTTATGGTGAGGACTGCGACTCGCATCAGGCAGGCTACTTCGTTTCCACGGTGTCGCGGTTGGCTTCATCCATCAACCGCATCGCTTCCATCAAAAGGCCGGTCGTATTTCGCGTCGTGGTCGTGCGCGTCGAGGCATTCGCTGCATTGAAATCAATCTCGAATTCGCCAGCAGTCCAAAGCACCACGCGGTAGACCGCGTTATCGCCTTCGACTTTTCCGCTCTTCGCATCGCGGCATTGTCCGTTCGCAAAAAACAGCTCGCCTTGTTCGCCGTTGTGGTTCACCACCAACCGGCACGATTTCTGGCCCATCTCCAGCGACTGCATCAGGTCGATCATGCTCATCTCTTCCAGACGCCCTTGAATCACGCCTGGCCGCGATGCGCGCTTCTGCAATTTCTCGAGGTGCAGCCGGTCTACAACTTTTTTCGCGATGCGCACCAAATCTTTCACAAGGAACGGTTTGGTGACAAAATCCTCCACGCCGTCCACCAGTGGCCGCAGCCGCTCTTCAATGTCCGCTCTGCTAGCCATGAACAAAAACGGAATGTGCCGCGTCGCTTCACGGCCGCGCAACTTCTCAAAAAGCTGCCGCCCGTCAAGCCCTGGCATCTTGTAGTCGCAGAGGATGACGTCAGGCGCATTGTCAATCACCTTCAAGAGCGCATCAGCGCCATCTCCGGCTGTCTCAACTTCGCAAAACGGCTCCATGCCCTTGACGATCAAGTCCCGCACCAGCGGATTGTCGTCCGCTACCAGCAACTTGACTGTTTTTGTGCTCGCTGCGGTCATCGACTCCGATTCCTCATGCTTTTTTTGTGATTGTCCGCCGCACTCGCGTCCCGAAAATAGTCGCCGCTCTTCCCGCCCGTCTTTTTGACGAGAACAATCCCGCTGATTTCCATGCCTTTATCAAGAGCTTTGCACATGTCGTAGACCGTGAGGGCCGCGGCAGTAACGGCGACCAACGCTTCCATTTCGACGCCGGTTTGGGCAGTCGCCGTAACTTCGGAGCGAACTTCAACGCCATTTTGGCATAGCCGCGCAGTCACATCAATGTGCGTCAGCGGCAGGGGATGACAAAGAGGTATCCACTCCGCGGTCCTCTTTGCCGCCGCAATCCCTGCAATCCGCGCCACTTCCAGCGGGTTCCCCTTCGGATTCCTCAGCCGCCTCACTGCTCGCACCACCCGCGGCTTCATCTTCACAAATCCCTGCGCCACCGCCGTCCGTGTCGTCACCAACTTCTCCGACACGTCCACCATGCTCACTTCGCCGCTGTGCCCGTAATGTGACAGCTTCCCCATTCCTTCAATCCGGCTTTCTCTTCTGAGTGCCCTCTGCGCCGCTGCGGACTTAGTGTAATGATTTTTCTTAGTTCTTTTCTTCGCTCTTCCGCCCGTGCATCACAGCAAATCTCTTCGCAGTAGAATTTTAACTCTTTCTCCGACCGCCAACTCTTCCTCTTCCGCCGGCACCACAACATAACAATTTGCCTTCCCCAGCGCCGCGACGTCCCCCGAACCCTGCCATTTCAATACTTTCACTTCCCTCTCGGCCCCCTGCCCCTCCAAGCGCGCGGGCAAAAAGTGTGTCACTCCCGGTCTCTCGTTCAACGCCTCTCCCAACCGCGCCTCGAAGATTGGCAGCGCCCGCGCGTCCGCGCCACTCAACAAATCCACCGCCGGCGCCACAAACAATTCAAACGTCACCATCGTCGACACCGGATTCCCCGGCAGCCCAAACAAAAACGTCTCTCCGCACTTCCCGAACACCGCGGGCTTCCCCGGCCGAATTGCCACCGCGTCAAAATAAAACTCCGCTCCCATCTCCTTCAACACCTTCTCGACCAGGTCGTACTTCCCCATGGAAACTCCGCCGGACAAAACCAGCAAATCTTCCTGCAATCCTCGCCGGATCTTCGACGACAAATCGTCCTCGCGATCCATCGCGTTTCCGAGCAGCACGGGCTTGCCGCCCGCCAGCCGCACCTGCGCCGCAAGCGAGACGCTGTTGCTATTTCGAATCTGGAATCGCCCGGGAATGCTCTCTACCGGCACAATCTCGTCGCCCGTCGAAAGTATCGCCACGCGCGGCTTCTGCGCGCATTTCAATTCCGCTGCTCCCACTTGCGCCGCCAATGCCAGCTCCGCATAACCCAGCCGCATCCCCGAAGTCAGCAGCGTCTGCCCCGCGCGCGCCTCGCTCCCGTGCGGCACAAAATTCTGTCCGGCCACAGCTGCGCGTTCGAAACGCACTTCATCGCCATCGCGCCTCGTGTGTTCGATCATTACGACCGCATCCGCGCCGGACGGTACTGCCGCGCCGGTCATGATCTGCACGCAAGTCTCCGCCCACAACTCCTTCGTCACGCGGTCCCCGGCCTTAATCTCCCCCGTGCATTTCAGCGTAGCTCCCGCTTTCGCGTCCGCCGCAAACACCGCATACCCGTCGCGTGTAGCCCGGTTAAACGGCGGATACTCGCGGTCCGTCTTCACCTCTTGCGCCAGCACATACCCCAGCGCATCGCCCACGCGTACCTGCTCCGTCGCGCGCGGACCTTTCTTCTCCCCAATTTTTTCGATGACTTTCTGGCGTGCTTGCTCGTAGGTGAGCATCGGTAACGATTTCTCTGCGCCTTTTCTATGTCCTCTGTGAACTCTGTGTTAAAAGCCCCACGCGCCCAGTCTTGAACCGAGCCGTCAGAGCCACCGCGCCAATAACGTTCCCGCCGGCACAATCGTCGCATCCCGCTCTGGTCCAGTAGAAATCATCCCAATTTCCACTTGCAAGAAATCCCGAATAAAGCTCAGATACTCCATCGCAGCCTTTGGCAATTTCGCCCCGTCCTTCACGCCGTAAGTCGTCTCGCACCACCCCGGCAGCGTCTTATATTCCGGCGTCACCTGCTCGTACTCCTCCGCCAGCGCCGGCATCTCTTTAAGTGCTTTGCCCTTGTACTTATATCCCACGCACACCTGGATCTCTCGCTGCGTATCAAACACGTCGAGTTTTGTCACGACCAGCGAATCAATTCCGTTGATCATTTTCGCGTAGCGCAGCACCATCAAGTCCAGCCACCCGCACCGTCTCGCCCGGCCAGTCACCGCTCCAAACTCTTTCCCGCGCTCGCGAACTTCTTTCGCTTCCAGTTCGGGCATTTCCGTCGGAAAGGGTCCACTGCCCACGCGCGTCGTATAGGCCTTCGAAATTCCCAGCACATTCTTGATTTTTGTCGGTGGCACACCAACGCCCGTCGTCGCCCCACCAGAAATCGCGCTTGAAGACGTCACATACGGATATGTCCCGTGGTCGATATCCAGCATGGTCCCCTGCGCGCCTTCGAACAGCACCGACTTCCCTTCATCCAGCGCCCGATTCACAAGCTCCGCTGTGTCGCAGATGTATCCGCGAATTTTCTCCCCCAGCTTCAACGTTGCTTCCACTTCATGCGAAAAATCAATATCCGCGCCATACGCGCCCTTTGCCAGCCGGTTCTTCTCCGCCACAACGCGCGCTGCTTTCTTCCGGAACAACTCCGGCTCCAGCAAATCGCACACCCGCAAACCGCGCCGCGCCATTTTGTCTTCGTACGCCGGCCCGATCCCGCGCGATGTTGTCCCAATCTTGTCCGCACCGCGGGCGCCTTCTGCAGCCTTGTCCAACTCGCGATGATACGGAAAAATCAAATGCGCGCGATTGCTGACGTGCAGCCGTCCCTTAACATCGATCCCCGCCTTCGCCAGCGTTTCGATTTCTGCCACCAGCGCCGCCGGATCCACTACCACACCGGTTCCAATCACGGCCTGCTGCTTCGGCCGCAAAATCCCGCATGGAATCAACTGCAGTACATAACGGTCCTTCCCAATAATGACCGTGTGCCCTGCATTATGTCCGCCCGCCACGCGCGCAATATAATCAAACGACCCCGCAAGGTAATCCACCACCTTGCCTTTGCCTTCATCCCCCCACTGCGCGCCCACCACCACCACCGATTTCATGCAGGCCCTCTCCTAAGTAGAACAGGCACTCCTGCCTGTTCTCTTTTCCCTCACCCTGACCACACTTCATCGCTTCAACGTTCACTACATCATGACTGCGTTGGAAAACGTCAAGATACGGCAGGTTCTTATCGTAAGCTCGCCCTGCCCTCAACGCAAGCGAGTGTCAGATGTCTCCTAGGCCCATAGTTTCATTGCATCGCGCACTATGCGCGTTTATGCTGTGCGCTTATAAAGGAGCTTCGTCTCCGTGCGAACTCTTCCCCTGATCTTTCTTCTCGCGTCACTCGCATCAGCGGCCCCGGCCCGCGGCCAGGACCCGGTAACCGTCGATCCCAGCAACGTGAAAGTTGCGTTCGAAAACGACCAAATTCGTGTCTTGCACGCGCGGTACGCACCGCACCAGAAGATCGCCATGCATTCACATCCATCCCGTGTGGTCGTTTGCATCACTGACATGCACGTGCTGACCACTTCCGCGAACGGCCAAACGCAGGAACTGCGCTGCAAACCAGGCGATTCACGCTGGTCGGAACCAGTCGTTCATTCCGTCCAAAATCTCGAGGACGCACCGTTTGAAGTGGTCGAAGTCGAGCTAAAAAACGCCGCCGCAGCGGCGGTCCTCGTTCCCCGACCTGGCGATTCCGGGTCCGCTTTGACAGAGCCCGTTCCTGTCGATAAGGAACCGCACCATCACTTTGTCTTCCAGAACCAGTACGTCCGCGTCCTCGACGTCCTATTCCCTGTTGGCGAAACCTCTCTCTTCCACACGCACAGCAACGACAACGTCGGCATTCCCATCAGCGGAGACAAAACTCAATCCCAGCCCGCCGGCGGCGAGTGGAGCGAAGTGCAAGACGTCAAGCCCGGCTCGGCCGGTTTTCGCAAGGCCCGAGGACAGGCCTACACACATCGCGTCCGCAGCGCCGGAAAATTTCCGTTTCACGTCATCGACGTCGAAATCTTTCCCTAATTCCAGAAGATGCATTGGAAAGCACCATTCCACGGCAGGCTGCTGTCGTGAGCTCGCCCACCCCTATCCGTGAGGCAACCACCGCTTACTTATCGGGCCGGGTGGCGCCTGCGATAGCGCAAGAAGACTTCGTGTTCAAGGTTAGCGGATATAAAAAATCCACTCGTTTTTAGTTTAGAGAGAAGTCCGGGAAAGTCATTTACAAGCCCTAGCGTATCCGCTCGTTCCAAAACTCCAAGAGTTCCCGACACCGGGAGATTTCGCTCCAGCGCAATCGTCCGCCCCACGCGCTCATCAATCAGGAGAAAGTCGGGTTTCATAACTTCAGCGAGTAAGATGGCTTGTCGTTCGCCACGATGCAACGTTGCCGGGAGAGGAACCAAAGGTGAACTTTGTACCTCGCGAACTTCGTACCTCGCGAACTTCGTACCAGGAAGGAAGGGAGCGTATTACGTTCCGGACACGCTCGGGCGTCGCCATTTTGGTCAATTCTTCGTGCACCGCCGAAGGGACGAAAACTTTTTCGAACACGCCCGAAAAGAGCTGTTCCTGTTCGATAGCAATCAGATAGCGAAGAGGAGTGGTGTTAGATACAGCAATCATGCTGCGAGAGATCAGCGCGAATGTCGTCGCGCAGCCGCATCATATAGTGCAGCTTCCCGATCCAAATCGGCAACAGTAAGGTCCGCAAGAGGCACCTGGTTGTGCCCCAAGAAGTCCTCCGCCTCGATCCGCGACATCCCCAACATTTGGGATATCTCGTAAAGCCCAAGGATTTGTTTCCGATACCCTTCAATCGCCAATGCTTCCAGCGCCCGGCGTGACAGGTCACCACCCTTGGTGACGAGCTGCTTTGCAACTTCATCGGGAATATGCAAGGTTACTTCCATACACGTAGTTTAGCACGAGCCCACCTGACTATCGCGCCTTCTCGCATTTGATTTTCGATCGGAATACAGGCCGCCAGTCTGACAATTGTCCCATCTCCAGCGAATGACAATGAATTTGTTTCCCAAATCAAGTAAATTCCAGACTGTGCCAAAGACGAATAAAATAACCCCGCGCTATGTTCTTCTGCGTAAAGACCGTCTTGACTTGCATCGGAGAGCTCTCCGAGCGCAACGCCGGGACCAAAGCGAAGTGTGCGGAGTCCTAATAGCGGATTCCAAGTGTCGGCTTGTCCTGCATTTTCTAGAAAATCGAAATGCGTCACCCGGTCGTTTCGAGATTAGCACTTCAGACCTAAAGGCAGCCCAAAAAACCGCGCGGTCAATCGGCATGAAAATGGTTGGGACTTTCCACAGCCATCCAATTGGTGATGCATTTCCAAGCCGGAGCGATTTGCATCATGCAAAACCGAATAGCTTGATGCTAATCTATGATGTTTGCGGACGCGAAGTTGGTCTATGGAAGATCAAGAAGAAGCTCTCCGGCAAAACCTACGACGAGGTGCCCATCTCACCCGTCACGCGTTAACTTTTCTCCCGATGTCATTTGAGAATTTAAGTTAATTGCCGATGCCGATAGCACTCCACCAGATGATCGTTCACCATCCCTGTTGCCTGCATGAACGCATAACAAATCGTCGACCCCACAAACCGGAATCCCCGCTTCTGCAAGTCCTTGCTCATCGCATCTGATTCGACCGTTTTGGTGGGCAACCGCTTGTGCGTTCTCCAAGCATTCTGCCTCGGCTCACCGCCTACAAATCGCCAGATATACGCATCGAACGACCCAAACTCCTGCTGCACTTTCAAAAACGCCTGCGCATTCGCAATCGTCGCCGCAATTTTCAACCGGTTCCGAATAATTCCCGCATCCTTCAAAAGTTCGCGCACCTTCTTCTTGTCGTACTGCGCGATTTTCTCCACGTCGAACCCATCAAACACCTCGCGATACCGCGCCCTCTTCTTCAAAATCGTCTCCCAACTTAACCCCGCCTGCGCACCCTCCAAAATCACAAACTCAAACAGCCTCCGGTCGTCGTGCACCGGCACGCCCCACTCCTCGTCGTGATAGGGAATATTCAAATCACTCGTCGCCCAGTGGCACCTTTTCAGAGTCATCTCGCCCGCCCTATTCGCGCAATTCTAGCGTAGAACTAACATACCTTGTTCCAGCTACGCTGGTATCACTTCCCCTTGAGCGGTAAAGATCAAATCTGCGCTCTACGCTCGCCGGGCCACGAACGTGCTGTTCCCGTAGGTTTTTCGCAGAATCTGTGCCGTCTCGATCGCGGGCCAAAGCATGCGGTCAATGACGGACAACGGCGAGTATGCCGCGTATTTCAGCGCGCTCACTATTCCCTTTGGCAGCTTGTGGAGCCGCCGAAACTCTTTGCTCGTCAGCGGCACGTCTTGAAAGGTATACGCACGCCCTAGCAAGCGATTGCGCACCATGTACGTCAGCCAGTTGTTCGGCGCCATCTTGTAAACGTCGCGTCCATTCGCTTCCTTGACCAGCGCGAATCCCGTGCTCTCCAAATAGCGGCCGACGGTTTGTCGCGTGTAAAAGTACAAGTGGCGGGGGACGTCCTCACAGAAAAGATGCCGCGAAGCGGCGCTCTGGAAATTGGGCACCAGAAAGACAAACAATCCGCCGGGCTTGAGGACCCGAGCGGCTTTCTGAAAATAGGCCATCGGATTGTGCACGTGTTCGAGAACCGCCCACGCCGTCACGGCGTCGTAAGTCGGTTCGTTCATGGGAATATCTTGAAACTCTTCCGTGTATACGCGGAAATCCTTGATCTGCTCCGCGGCCGCGGAAACTTCCACGCCTTCCACGTCCCAGCCCCGTTCAATCATGAATCGCGGAAAGTCTCCCGTCGCGCAGCCCACGTCCAATAGCTTCTTCGGCGAATTGGCGGATTCCAGACTCTCTAGATAACTCGCCTCCGCGGTGAACCGCCGCTCGAGATAGCGAGCATTGCTTTTTGTTTGGGGCTTCTCAAAATATTCGGGAGGATAGTATTTCTGTATCTCGGAAATCGTTGGCCTCGGATTCAAAAACCCCAGCCCGCACTCGGCACACTCCACGATCGAAAAGAACTCCTCGCGGAAGAATTTCCTATCGGGCATCTCGTAAACGAGTGTGGATTTCCGCGACCCGCACAAATTGCACGGCACCGTTTCCAATCGCTCTCCTCGTGCTCGTTCATTCTAATCCGACAATCGACGAACCGCTGCTCCACGACGCCCACAGTTTGGGGAGACTTTGGTTGCTGTGCTCCGCTGGCTGGTTTGCGCCTTGCGCGCAATTCTGCGCACAAAAAGCACTGGGCATGCCGGACTTAACAGTACGACATGCCTCAAAAACCCTGCTAGCACTTTGCTGTGGTTGTCTCGCGGCAAATCACTGGGCGACTTGAGCGACGTGCCGGTCCAGCGCCTTGGTGATTTGATCCTTGGGCACCGCGCCCACAATCTGCTCGACCACTTGCCCGTTCTTGAAAACCAAAAGCGTCGGGATTCCGCGAATGTTGTAGCGCCCCGCGGAGTTCATCGCTTCATCGACGTTCAGCTTCATCACCTTAAGTTTGCCGGCGTAATCGTGCGCGATCTCGGCAACTGTCGGCGCGAGCATGTGGCAAGGCCGGCACCACTCCGCCCAGAAATCCACCATCACGGGCTGAGCGCTGCTTGCCGTCAGCACTTCTGCTTCGAAATTCGCATCCGTAACTGCCTGGATATTTTCAGCCATGTAGTTTGTCCTCAACAGCTTGCCGCTAGGCCGCTGTTTCTCTCTCCTTCGTCAATTCAATTAGATGTTGCAACACCTAATTGGTTTCGTGATGCCTGCCCAACTCCGCGAAGGGCCAGCGCCGCTTCGTATACCTTCGCATATTCCGCGGCCGGCCCCTTCCAGGAAAAATCCTTCGCCATTCCGTTCAACTGGATCCGCCGCCAGATGCGCTCGTCGGTGCAATGATGCAGAGCCTGGCGTATTGAATGCATCATTGCGGTGCCGGAGTATTCGGCGAATTTGAACCCCGTTCCCGTGCCGTGTTCCAGATCGAACGGTTCGACGGTATCGTCTAAGCCGCCCGTGGCTCTCACTATCGGCACCGTACCATACTTCAAGCTGTAGATCTGATTCAAGCCGCAGGGCTCGTAGCGTGACGGCATAAGGAACATATCCGCGCCGGCCTCGATTTTATGCGCAATTTCATTGTCGTAGGCGATTTTCACGCCGGCTCGTCCCGGAAAGGTATTGGCCAGCGCCAGGAAAAGTTCCTCGTACTTGAGGTCCCCGGAGCCCAGCACGACCAGCGAAACATCTTCTTTCATCAGCTCAAGAGCCTTCTCCGCGATCAGATCGAATCCCTTTTGGTCCGCGAATCGCGACACGATTCCAATCAGTGGGCGGGGCGCGTGTTCGGGTGCCATCCCGAACAACTCCAGCAGCGCCTGCTTGCAGACATGTTTCCCGCTCATGTCTTTCGCCGAATACTTCATGGGGATCAGCTTGTCCTTGTCTGGGCTCCATACGGAATAATCCACGCCGTTTAAAATGCCGACGAGACGGTCCGCGCGAGCACGCACCACGCCGTCCAGCCCCCAGCCATACTCTGGCGTCTGAATCTCTTGCGCGTACCGCTTGCTGACGGTGGTCAGGTAATCCGAGTAGATGAGCCCGCCTTTCAGGAGATTGACATTGCCGTAAAATTCTAGAGCACCAGGGTTGTACAAGGACAAGGGAATGCCCGCTCGCTCGAGAACTTCCTTTGGAAAAAGCCCGTGATAGCCCATGTTGTGAATTGTGAACACCACGGGGATGTTTTTTACGGATGAGTCGTCGCCGTAGGAAGTTCGCAATAGCACGGGAACCAGTGCCGTCTGCCAGTCATGGCAGTGAATCACGTCCGCGGGCCAGACGTGCTTCACGATTTCGATCGCCGCTCGGCAGAATTCGCTGTATCGTTCCGCATTGTCCGGATAATCCCCGGCACTGTTGCCATACAAACCATCGCGATCGAAATACGCCGGGTCATCGACAAAAAAATAGCGAACACCGGAAACTTGCGCGCCATCTACAATCGCTGGAAACCGCAAACGATTCGCGAGGGGAATCGTGAGGCTCGGCAAGACCAGGGCGTTAGGCTTCGTTCCACGGTAGCGCGGCAATACAACGGCCACCTCATAACCCAACGCTACAAGCGCTTTTGGCAGTGCCTCGACCACGTCCGCCAGGCCGCCAGTCTTCGAAAAAGGCAGGCCTTCCGATGCTACGAAAAGAATTCTCACTCGCTGCTCTTTACTCGTTTCTTTTGACGCGCTACGCGTCCTTCGTTTCTTCGGACCATTCACGAGATTGATCGCGCGGTGCGCAATCATTTTACGCTACTGGAGCGTGTTCCGGTCGTCAAGACTGAACAGTTTGCCGGCAGCTGCTCAGCGATCTTCCTGCTACACTTTCGGCGCATGGCTCGACAACGTCATGGCCAACATTTTCTTGCGGATGCCGGGTGGCGCGAACAGATTGCGCGCGCCATCGGCGTTTCGCCGCACTCAGCAGCGGGATTGGCGATTGCCCCCGATTCATCGTACTGCTGGATTGAAGTCGGCGCAGGCCACGGGGAAATGACCGAGCACCTCGCGTCTAGCGGCGCCGCAGTTTATGCGATCGAGCTGGACGCCATGCTGCTGGCACGTCTCCACCGTCTCGCGAAAAAATTCCCGAATGTCACTGTCGTTGCCGGCGATGTCCTGGAAACCGATCTCGCAGCGCTTGCCGGCGGGCGCAGGATTCTCCTTTACGGGAACTTGCCGTACTACATCACGTCGCCGATTCTCCATCATTTCTTCAGGTTCGCGGATCTCATCGATGAAATCCATATCGTGATCCAGGAAGAAGTCGCACTGCGTCTGGCGGCCCAACCACAGACCAAGCAATTCGGCTACCTCTCGGTGGTCACGCAGCTATACACCCGTCCCGAATTTGTCCTTCGGATTCCGCGCAGTGCTTTCAGTCCGCCGCCGGAGGTTGGCTCGACACTCGTCACGCTTCGTCTCCCCGGTGAGCGCGCCAAGCTCGCGCCGCGCGACGAAGCTGCTTTCCTGGATTTCGTAAAATCGTGTTTTTCCCAGAAGCGCAAAACGCTGGTGAATAACCTCCGCTCTCTAGCGCCGCCGGAGACCGTTCGCGGGGTACTCGCCGCGCAGGATTTGCGTACCGACGCTCGCGCGGAACAGATCACTGTCTCGCAGTTCGCGGCGTTGCACGCCGCCCTGACGGATGCTCTCTAACTCTTCTCGTTGTCTTTTTTCTGAGCCGCGATCAGCCGGTCCGGATAGTCGCTCATGATCCCGTCAACGCCAGCGGCCATGAGTAACCGAATGTGCGCCGGATGGTTCACCGTCCAGCATACGACTTGCAGATCTTTTTTGTGGGCTTGCACCATCATCGACGGCGTCACCAGATCGCCGCGCACGACCACTTGCCGTGCGCCCACGTCCGTCGCGGCTTGCAAAGGATCGGCGAGCTGCCCGTCGTACAAGACACCGGTCATGAGCGTCGGCTCGATCTTGCGCAACGATCCCAGAATCGCGGGATCGAAGGAAATCACCACCACTCGCGCGACCTCTCCAGACTCGCGAAGCGCGCCGATCAAAGCATGCTCTCCGCCCCAGGATCCGCTGGGCTTTAATTCCAAATAAAATACGACGTCGTTTTTCTTCGAGAATTCGAGAATTTCTTCGAGTGTTGGAATGCGCTCTCCGGCGTACTCGCTCCCGAACCACGCGCCCGCGTCCAGCCGCCGCAACACGGCGAGCGTTTGATCGTGCACCTTGCCCTGGCCATTGGTGGTGCGATCGATGGTGTCGTCATGGATGGCCACAAAATGAGCGTCCCGCGAGAGCTGCAAATCCGTCTCGATAAAAGTGGCTCCCAGAGCCACGGCCCTTTTAAATGCGGCCAGCGTATTTTCCGGGGCGTGCCCGGAGGCCCCGCGATGCCCGATGATCAACACGGCGCTAGTCTCTCTTGAGCGGTCATTCTTCGGCTAGCACTTTCTGTTTCACAAAGCCCCTGCTTGGATTCTTTTTACCACAGTTAGCAGAACCTCTTTTTTGTATGCTAACATCTGTGCACCTCAGAAGAGTATGCACCCTATCCCCATGCCTCCCGAATCTAACCAAGTAGAGGCCATCTCGTCTTAGTAGAGGAGCAAAACATGACAAAGCAACTTCGGGCCCTCTTCCTAGTCGCAGCGTTCGTGAGTTCCATAATCATGCCATCAAACGTCCAGGCGCATCGGTTGCGCGCAGCTCCCGCTCAAAACGAACCGAAGTCAGAGAGGCAGCTGATCCGCGAAGTGCATCACGTTTTGGTGATGCTGCCGTACTACTCCGTTTTCGACAACCTGGCGTACAAAGTGGAAGGCGACAAAGTGATTCTGGAAGGGCAAGTGGTCCGACCGACGATGAAATCCGACGCGGAAGCCGCGGTAAAGAGCATCGAAGGAGTGAACTCCGTCGTCAACAACATCGAGGTGCTGCCCTTATCGCCCATGGACGATCAGTTGCGGCGGGCCGTTTATCGGGCGATTTACGGAGACGGCGTTCTTTCGCGCTACGGGTATCAAGCCGTGCCGTCGATTCACATCATTGTAAAGCTGGGAAACGTGACGCTGGAAGGCGTGGTCGACAGCGAATCGGACAAAAACCTGGCCAACCTGCGCGCCAGCCAGGTTCCCAACGTTTTTTCGGTAAAGAACAATCTCCGAGTCGTGAGCAGCGGCAAATGAATTCGGACGGAAGACGTCGAGGGGCCTAAGAAAGGCCCCTTCCCGGGTTCATGACCGCACAGAGTTCAGAATGAGGGCACTTTCAGTTTGCGCCGCTGGAATTCGCGCCGTTAGCGCCGTTCGCTTGCGCGGATGCAAGAATGTTGAGATCGTATTTCTCGCCGGTGAAGAACACCTGCGCTAGATTCTGCTGTCCGTTTTTTCCGGGCTTAAGCGCATAGCCGTCCTGGCTGTTCGATTCGGCTCGGGAAACGATGCGAGCGGGCGCCGTGGCCACAGTCTCTCTCCCTTGAAGAATATTTATTCTTACTTCCGGACCAGCGCCGCTCCATTCGACCTTGTAGTTGCCTGGGGCCAATTGCCTGCCCTCGACGTTGACCTTCTCATACAAGTGGAGCGATTTCTTGTTGATATTGGCTGCAAAGACGCCAACGGACAGCAATAACGAACTTCCGATCAACAGCGTGGAAAACCTCGACAATTTCATACACAACTCCCTTTGGACTTCTCCACTGGCGAAAACACACCAAAGCGCGCCCCGCCTGCGGAGGCACATGAATTCTCACTCCATTCAGTTCGATGGCGTGCCTCAACCAAAGGTTAGTTCTGCAAACAAAAATTGTTGGGATGAAATGCAGAAACATTCTTTGCTTCAGAGCCGTTTTCTGAACCTGCTCAGCCAACATGAGAGCAATCTCAGTCTTGCGAAATTGTGCTTCCAAAATAGGGTTGATGCTGTGAAGAAAATGAGAAGGGGCCCGGCCGAGCCCCTTTTTTCACTTTCGCGCGGTTCACGTACTGCGAAATAATGGGTTCGTCAGTTTGTGCCGCTGGTCGCCGCAAGCGTGGTGTTCGCGCCGGAAGCTTGGCCAAGTTCGAGATCGAATTTTTCGCCGCGGAAAAACAACTGTTGGATGGACTGGCTCCCGTCTTTTCCCGCCAGAGACGTATAGCCGTCTTGTTTATAAGGCGCGCTGACAGAAACGACGTGAGCCGCGGCAGTGGCCACGGTCTTGCTGCCTTTGACGATGTTCACTTCGACGTTGGGGCCGGACCCGTCCCATTCCACTGTATAGGTGCCCGGCTTCAATTGCTTGCCTTCGATGGTGACGCTATCCGTCAGATGGAGCGATTTCTTGTTAGTGTTTCCAGCGAAAGCGCTGGCGGAGAGCAACAGAGCACTTCCAATTAATAGAGTGAAGACATTCGACGCTTTCATGTACAACTCCTTTTTATATTCTCCTGGAACGGAAGCCCGAAAAATCGCGCTTCGTCCTGCGGAGTCAAGCGATTTAGTAAATCGTTTAATTAGACGAAAACTGGCTTCAAGCCGTTATATGAGCAACACAGCAAACTTTTGGTCGAGCGTAGCAAATAATTTCATGGTCGAAGGCGGATAGCTGCGGCGCTTCGCCTGCGGTAAATTCCAAGGGGAGCGCAAACGCCGCGTTGCTGAGAACATTTTATGAAAAATTCACAATCATCGAATCAAGCCGCGAGCCCGATCGAAGACAAAGTGGGCGAGATAAATTGGGAGGCCGCAGAAAATTCGCTTTCGGCGCGCGGATACGCCGTAACCCCGCCGATTCTGAACGCGGAGGAATGCGCCGCGCTAGTTGCGCTTTACAACGAAGAGGGACGATTTCGAAGCCACATCATCATGGAGCGCTATCGCTTTGGGTTGGGGGATTACAAATATTTCGATAATCCCTTGCCGGAAACAGTGGTGAATCTTCGGACGGCGGCCTATCCACACCTGGCGAAAATCGCGAACCGCTGGGCAGAAATGCTCGGCGAAAAAAGCGAGCGCTATCCAAAGGAGCTCTCCGACTTTTTGAAAGTTTGCCGCAAAGCCGGCCAGAAAAAGCCGACGCCACTGATGCTGCACTACGAAGCAGGCGGCTACAACTGCCTCCACCAAGATCTTTATGGAGATGTGAGCTTCCCGCTGCAGATGGTTTTCTTGCTGGGGCAAGCGGGCCGGGATTGGGAGGGCGGCGAGTTCGTACTTGTGGAGCACCAGCCGCGGGCGCAGTCGAAAGCTGAAGTGATTCGAGGAGATCAGGGGCAGGCGATTATCTTCACCACTCGCCACAGGCCTGTGAAAGGCGCTCGCGGCTATTATCGCGTCAATCTGCGACACGGCGTCAGCCGCCTCCACCGCGGGACGCGATACACGCTGGGAATCATTTTCCACGATGCGAAATAAGCGCTAAGAAGCGCGTGGTTCAGGGGCGAAAGTTTTGGCGCCGCTCTTCCAGGACGGCCGATTCCTCACATCTCTCAAGGCGCGGCGCATTTTTGGGGAGTGTTTTTTTCTGTGCCCGCTATCCCCGTCTTCTCTGACCCTGCCGCTGTGTTCTGAATTAGCCTCCTTGGATTGGAAATTGCCCGCGAACTGTCGGACAATGAAACTTACATAGGAAACATGAACCCTCCCGACGCCAATCAATCCTCAAGAGGAAACAACGAAGCAACCGCACGCGAGAGGCTCATTGCGCTCCGCCTCGCATTGCTCTGCGTCCACAAGACCCTGCTGGAAATGGAGCGGCGCGAGTATGAGCGCGTCAATGGGAAAGTCGGCGTGGGAGAGCTTTTCCGGCTGGTCATCGACCACCAGCAGTTCGGGTGGCTTCACAATATCTCGGAGTTTGTCGTGCGCCTCGACGAAACACTTGCCGGCGAAAATCCCGTCACTCCGGAAGATGTTCGTACGGCAATCTCACTCGCCCGCAAAATGTTTGCGCCCTCGGAATCGGGCGACGCCTTCCAGAAAAAATATTTTGACGCCATCCAGACGGACCCCGCCGTCGTGATCGATCACGCGGAGCTGGCGCGCCTTTTTAGCAATGAACCACCCGATGTAAGCTCGCCGTAGACCGTGAAACATTCTTCCCCCAAACTTCGCCGGCTCACTCGAAAAGAACTTCCCTGCGACACGCTGGAGCTTGCCCGGTTTCTGATCGGAAAGGTGGTCGTCCGCGAATGGCCGGAGGGGCGGCTCAGCGGGCGAATCGTCGAGGCGGAGGGATATCCGCCGGGCGATCCCGCGGGACACCACTTTCGCGGTCCGACTCAGCGGAACCGATCGCTGTTCCTGCGGCACGGTCACGTCTATGTTTATTTCAACTACGGGATGCACTTCATGCTGAACATTTCGAGCGAACGCGCGGGCGTGGGGGGCGGCGTGCTGATTCGCGCGCTGGAACCGCTGGAGGGGATTCAATTAATGCAACGCCACCGAAAAAGCGAAGTGCTGCTCGATCTCACGCGCGGCCCCGGGCGGCTGGCGGCGGCTTTACGGATCGACAGAAGCCTCGATGGACTCGATTTATTTTCGCGCGGGCCGCTGTGGCTCGGGGAACTTGCGCCTTCCAAGGGAATCCCAAGCGCAGAGAGCGCGAAGCCACCTGTGGCCTCGGCAGTGCGTATCGGAATCACCCACGCGGCCGACAAACTCTTTCGATTTTACGAAAGCGGCAGCCCGTTCGTCAGCGGCCCGAAACGGCTGCTTCTTCCTGAATCAAGGCCAAAGAAAGCCGCAGATTGACGGGTGCGCAGCCCGCCGGGCAAGAGTTTTGTTTCCTAGGGAATTCTAGCAGAAGGAAAATTTAATCGCCGCAGGCGTATTCGGCTCGGGGGTGCACTCGCGAAAATTCTAATTTGCGCTTCGGCTCCGGCGGGTGCGGCACGCGGAGGCTCGCCGCGGAGGGATCCAGCCGGCGCTGCCTCTGCGAAATGCGATCGCGCATGCACTCGCGCAGCCTTCTATGAGCGCGAAAAAGCCGCAGGCGCACTGCTACCGTCGAAATTCCCAGGCGTTCCGCGACTTCCTGCGTGGAGTACTGGAGAACATCGCGCAACAGGCAGATTTGGCGCAGGTCCGGGGCCAGACGGGCAATAGCGCCAGCGATCAGTTCGCGAAATTCGCGGCGCGCATAACGCTCTTCGGGATTGTCAGTTCGCGCGGCAAGCCGGCCGCCAAAGGTTTCCTCGGGGGTGGCTCCCGGCTCGTCGAGCGAAACATGCTTCCCGTCGCGCCGTTGGCGAATCAAGTCGATCGAAGCGTTTGTCGTAATGCGCGACATCCACGCGTGAAGGTCATCTTTCCCTTCGTCTTGCTGGCCCGCGAATTGGCTGAGGCGTGAGAACGCTTTGAGGAGGGCTTCCTGGCGGACGTCCTCGGCATCGGCGGCATTTCCGGTCACGCGCAAGGCTCGGCGGTAAAGACCAGGTGCATAGGGATGGACCATTTCGGCAAAGGCTTCTCCGTTGCCGAGCCGCGCATCGGCTAAAGCCTTCCGCTGGGCGCAGCGGAGCTTCTCGGCATTTCCCGATTCCAAGCTGTAAAGGTCCAAAGAGATAGTTGCTGCGCTCATAACGACCAGAGCAGTCGCACCTCTAGCGCCACGTATGGAGGAACTTAAATTACTGAAAATAAGGCAGTAACAAAAAAACTGAAAGAATGAGGCTGGCGGAAGACCGTCCGATTGTGGGACGGTGCGTCGCGTTTCCGGTCACTTCACGGCCGGGAGAGCTTCCAGCAGCTTGCTGGCCGGTCCGCTCACGGAGTTCGACTCAGACCAAGTCTCCGTGTCGCACGCGGAGCCTTCTCGAAACCCAAGCCTTAGAAATCGTCAATTGCTTTTCATCTTGCGGAGTCTCTCTTCGCGTCATGCGCAAGATTTTCGTAGACCTTGCCGCCCTTCATGACGAAGACCACGCGACGCGCGGCGGTAACGTCCTGGAGAGGGTCGCCATCCATGGCGATGATGTCCGCGTCCATGCCCGGCGCGATGGCGCCAATTTTGTCCTGGAGTCCGAGCGATGCGGCAGAGATCGAAGTTGCGGACATTATCGCGGCCATGGGGTTCTGGCCGCCATCTCGTACGCGGGCGACAAATTCTTCGTAGTTGCGTCCGTGAGCACCGGCGACGGCATCCGTGCCGTAGACAATCTTCAGATCTTTGTGCTTCAACGCCTTTTTGAAAGTGTCCAGGACAATGGCGATGCCCTTCTCCATGAAGGCGAATCCCTGTTCGTTGTAATTGCCGATGCCGAGGAATTTTTCCTTGTTTTCGAGATAGTTCTGAAGGACAAGGCCGATGTTGGGGTCGTAGTAAGTGCCGCGCTGGGCCATCAGCGCGAAGACGTCATCCGTCACGTAGGCTCCGTGCTCGATGGAGGTGCAGCCGGCGAGCGTGGCGGCCTTGGCCGCGTCGGCGGAATGCGCGTGGACAATCGTACGCATCCCTAACGCTTTAGCTTCGCCGCAAGTAGCCTGGAGCTGTTCGTCGGTCATGGTTTGCGTGCCGCCTTCGCGGATGCTTTTTGAGGCGAAAAGTTTGATGAAATCCGCGCCTTGCTGCTTGCGTTCGCGAACCAGTTCGCGGAGTTTCTCCGGAGTGCCGCTTTTCTCGTCGAGAGGTTCGAGAGATGTAAGGATTCGCGGGCCGGGGATAATTCCGCGAGCGATGGCATCGCGGAGATCTTTATCTTGGGGCGAGCCGGGGCTTTGGATAGTGGTGAAACCTGCCTTGAGGGTGACGATGGCGTTGTCTGCGGCATGAAGCATAGCTCGCACGGGAGGTTCGTCTTTGCCGGCAAGTCGGCCGTTATCGAAGTGCCAGTAAATGTGAGCGTGCGTATCGATCCAGCCGGGCGTGACGGTTAGGCTGGAGAGGTCGTAGGTGATCGCTCCGGCGGGGGCGTCGCCGCCGATGCGTGCGATTTTGTCGCCTTCCACAACGATGATGGTGTTGTGAAGAACCTGGCCTTTGCCGTCGATTACCGTCGCGGCTTTCAGGACGATCGGGCGCTCTTGAGCCGTTACGTGTCCGACCAAGATAAATGTCGCCAAGAAGTACAGCGCTGGAACAAGACGCAAATATCTCGACATAGCAACTCACTTTCGTGGGCGGATGAAACTCCGCGAGCGGTTTTGAATCAAATTGGCATGAGCACGGTGTACCGCATTCCTGCGGCTTTTGGCGCAGTGAGTCGCTGGACGAGTCTCCAAGCTGTTGGGGCCATCACTTAATCGCAGGCGTGATGACGACGCTACGAAACATCACATGGCCCTTTTCGCTGCCTTGGAGATAGATTGGGCCGGGCAGTCCTTCGTGGCTATCGAGGGCGCCGCCGGTGATGCCGGGGATTTCCTTATTGTCGATGACGGTATGCTTGTCATGGACGACGGTAACGCGGCGGCCGATCAGAGTGATGTCGTAGGTCTGCCATACATCGGGCGTGCGCGGAAGCTCCGGTTCCGGAGCGATGAAACCATAGATGCTGCCGATGCGGCGATTGGGCGGGTCCGTGATCGAGTCGGTCTCCACCTGGACTTCGTAGCGGCCCCGCAAATAGACCCCGCTGTTGGATTCCGGGCCGCAATTGAATTCGACGTGCAGCTTGAAGTCTTCAAACTTGGAGTCGTTGATCAGTTCTGGTCCATTGCCAGGAGTAACCAGCGCACCGTTTTCCACTTTCCACACGGGCGCCGCCCCGGGAGTGGATTCGTGCCAGCCGGTTAAATCCTTGCCATTGAAGAGCGCGATGGGCGCTGCCCACTTTGGCGTGTTGGCCCGCTTGAGAGACGGCGCCCGGTGGCCAATCCATTGCCAGGTTTTGCCGTCAGGGCCGTTCAATGTGCCGGTAAGAACTTTTCCGTTTAGCGTTCCCTCGAAGATCAAGTCTTCTTTGCTTCCCTCCTCACCCTTCGGTGAAACGAACTTCAGGTGCCCATTCGTGACCTCAGCGCTAGGAAGCGGACGCGCGTTTCCCCAGCGGCCTACCATCTCGGCTTTAAGTTGACCATTTTCCTCGCGTAATTCGAGCCAGGAGGGAAATTCATGGCCGTCCGTGGTAAGCGTAAGATCCCAACGGCCAAGATAGGCATTGACTGACTCTGGTGAAGAGCCACTCTTGGAGTTTTCGCCACGGGAGTACGACGCAAAAGAAAGTAAGGCAAATGTCGCGAGCACAAACAGAATTTTGTGAAATCTCATAAATTTGATGAAAGCCTCCTCCTTCGCTTTAATTTATGACGTGCTGGATACACCCGCGCTCAATCATCCCCGTCGAGGTATTCTTCCGGGACATCATCTTCCGGGACTTCGTGGGTGCGAACTTCACCCTCATCGGCATCCGGAACGTCTTCGACACCCTTGACGACTTCAGCCTCGAACGCATTGCCCTCTTCGAGCAATTCGTCGACGCTCTCGGAGTCCGCGCCGCCGAGGTTCGACAACCCCTGCAAATCGCCGGACTGGCCCCCCGAGCGCGCGCCCAAGCCCTTGGGCTCGAACACGACGGAGTCCACCTGTTCGCGTTTGCCGCGCAAGCGCGCCTTTTCCGGAGCAGTTCTACGTTTTGGAGCGGCCGTTGTGGATGCGCTCTTTTTTGGAGCGGGCTTCCTGGCCATCACGGTTTTTTTTGCCAGCTTACTTTTAGCCGCGGGCTTCCGGGTGATTTTTTTCTTGGATTTGATGGGTTTCTTCTTTTTGTGCTTGCTTGCCATGCTGGGAGTCTACCACCGACGGAGGGGATGTTGGGAGATACGAGAAGCTCGCCAGCGGCGCCTGCCGTTTTGACCGGAAGAGCGGCGGAAGGCGTATCCCTCCGATCTTCGAGACTACGCGCCAGTCGGTACGGCTTGCAAAGCGGTGTGACAACCTCTAGTCTGCTTGGGCTGGGCCAACGAAAGGGCCAAATTACTTGCCGGAACTCACTCCTGAACTTCTCGTCCTTGGATTCATTTCCTACGTCGCATTTCTCTTCTCCACCACTTGTCATGAAGCAGCGCATGCGTTGGTCGCGAAGATGGGGGGCGACGAAACGGCCGCGATGGGGGGACAAGTCTCGCTGAATCCCGTGCCGCACGTGCGGCGCGAACCCTGGGGCATGATTGTGATTCCCCTCATCTCTTTCGTGGCCATGCATGCCATGTTTGGCTGGGCGAGCGCTCCGTTTGACCCGCTGTGGGAGCGCCGGCATCCGCGTCGATCGGCGTGGATGGCCCTGGCGGGGCCGGCGGCAAATTTCAGTCTGATGTTGATCGCGGTGGCTGGCCTGCACCTCGGGGCTGCCGCAGGGTGGTTCCACGCCGACCCCATTACCCATCGAAGGGATTTTGCCGCCACCACGCTTCTAATCTTCTTTTCGCTGAACCTGTTGCTGGGGACTTTCAACCTTTTGCCCTTTTCGCCTCTCGATGGCAGCACGGTCATTATGCTGTTTATGAGCGAAGAGACTGCGCACCGCTATCTGGACTGGCTTCGCGGAAATAGTTTTGCTCTGGCGGGGCTTATTCTGGGGATCGTCCTTTTTCAGTATATCTACGCTCCTATCTATAGTTTTGCGAGCAGGTTCTTGCTTCCCGGCAGCATCTAGTGCTCCGATCCGGAACAATGTTCCGGGAACTGTCGCTCCGGCGAACATCCTCCAGGATCCTTCCACCAAATCAAGCTTTTCCTTTTCAGCAGCTTACGTAACGAGGAGAGTGGCTCTCTGGCTGCATTTCGATGCGCCGGAGGTTCGAGATGCTTCGCTGCGCACCTTTCCCGGGGATCCGCCGGTATCCCGTGGAAATATCCGGCTGGGACCGAACGCAAAATTTCTTTGTGGAGCGGTGTGACTTGGTGTGGAATGAGGACACTGGCAAGCACGTTGCGCTGAAGCAAAATCTCCCCGATCACGCCGTGCTCTTCGTACGCCTTCTTCAGACAGGTGAGGCCGACCGCTCGCACCCGGTGGTGTATGTAGCCGAAGGAGTGGGGCAAACGCAAAACGGACTGCACCAATTCCGTCTCAACACGATGACACCCCGACTGAAAGATCTGGAGAGCTCCGTGGCCTAGCCAAAGCGATTGGCGCCTGGCCAAGACTGGACGGAAAACAGCGTGGTGGAGCGTCCCGTTCCGCCCCGAAACGAGACATTGACCCGAATTGAAATAAGAGGAACGGTTGCGTTTGCGCAAACAGCCGAACCGCTGCGCGCTCGCGAACGACTCTTGCCACCGAAAATGGCTGCAAGCGCTTGATTTCGCGGGAAGAAAACGGAAACCGGAGACTCGAATAAGCGGAAGAAGGACACAGCAAGTAAGATGCGGGGATGGCACAAACGTTGCGAGTGTGTTTGACGTGGCACACGCATATACCAAGACTGTCGAGCTTGCGGCTCCGAGAACCTCGCTGACGCCCTGCATTCTGGACGACGATCACTCCCAACTGAACATGCTGTCCGCGGTCATGGTGGAGATGGGCTACGAAGCTGTCACCACTTCCGATCCGGAAGATGCATTGGGCTTGGTGCGATCGGGGCGCTGCAGGCTGGTCCTGGCGGACGTCAATATGCCGGGGATGAACGGTTATGAATTTCTCGACCGCGCATTACGAGTTGACCCTGGAATTCATGTGATTGTGATGACCGGCGAGTACACCCTGGAATCGGCGCTGGACGCGATCCGGCGTGGAGCGACGGATTTCTTGCCGAAACCCATTGACCGTATCCGTCTGAAGAGGACTTTGGACGAGGTGGCCACGCTCTACGACCAGCGGCGAAGGGTGCGCGCGCTCGAAGAGCAGTTGCTGAAGGATCTGGAGTTCCACGGGATCGTGGGAAAAAGTCCCGTGATGCTCGAGGTGTTCGATTTTGCGCGGAAAGTGGCGCGTCATTATACGAATGTCTTGCTGGTGGGCTCGACGGGGACGGGCAAAGAGCTCGTGGCGCGCGCGATCCATAACATTAGCCCGGTGAGCCAGCAGAAGCTAGCCGTCTGCAACTGTTCCGCGATGGTCGATACGCTGCTCGAGAGCCAGCTCTTCGGGCACGTGCGCGGCTCCTTTACGGGCGCGACCGACACCAGGCCCGGGCTTTTTGAATACGCGAATAACGGGACTGTGTTTCTCGATGAGATTGGGGAGACTTCCCTGCCCATGCAGGCCAAGCTGCTGCGCGTGATCCAGAACCGGGAGATCCAGAGGGTCGGTTCGCCGGAGGTCCGGCAAGTGAACGTGCGGCTGATAGCAGCCACCAACCGCGACCTCCGTGCGGAAGTGCTGGCAGGGCGGTTCCGCGAGGATCTCTTCTACCGGTTGAGTTCGATTCAAATCCGCGTGCCTTCGCTCACGGAACGGCTTGAAGACATCCCCCTGCTCATGCACTACTTCCTGAAAAAATATAACGATGTCTACGGAAAGAATATTTCCGGGCTTACGCGGCGGGCGCAGACCGTTCTGCTGCAGCATTCCTGGCCGGGAAACGTTCGAGAGCTGGAAAACGTGATTGCCACGGCCGCCATCACGGCCACGGGGGATTTCATCGACCTTGCGGATTTACCGGAGCACCTGCAACAGCGAAATCCGGGGAGGCCGGATGGCGATGAGTGGAGGCCCCTGTCGCTCGATGAAGTTCGCAAATTGCACATTCAAAGGGTGCTCGAGCTTTGCCAGGGAAACCGCTTGCGGGCCGCGCAGATTCTGGGGATCGGCCGAACCAGCCTGTATCGTTACCTGAAACGGGACGGTCACCAAGTGCGCTCGCGTGAAAAAAGCGGCGGGGCCGCGGCCTGAGCTTTCCCGTCGGACAGGCCTCGTTTTCTTTGGAGAAAAGAACTCCGCGGGCCATTCTCGCCCGTGTGGATGTGTTCCTCGAAGGCACAGTGTCCCGCGTTGATGCATCGCGTCCCTCCGCCCGGATTTGTAACACCAGGAAAATGCAGACTTTGCCGCAATATCGTTTGGCAAGCGCCCTGCACTCTGAACGGATGTACAAAAAAATTAAGTCCAAAGAGCATCTGTGAGAAGCGGAAAAGCGGATGAATAGAGAATCTGGAATCGCAAAGATTTGCGCGAAGGCCGCCTTCGATGCCTTTCAGCGGCGCCGCGCAAAGTGGCTCCTGCCTACAGTAGTTCCACAGCGTAACCTCCAAACCGCCAGCCAGAACCCCCAAGAGCGCCGCTGCTCCCTCCCCTGAGGGGGTGCGGCGCTCCTTTCCTGCGATCCCTGCCAGGTTCGATCGCAGCGCCCGGAGCGGATAGTGGTTCAGCGTCGCGGCGTTTATTCCCCTGCAGGTGCGTCCAGTTCAGCTTCCAAGATTGCGGTAAGCGGCCCGTGCCTCCCCCGTGCGATTTTCACTATTGCGATCCGTATGAACCCGCCTAAATCCTATTCGTATTAAGTCGGTTTGACATGACGGTATAAACCATATTGAATTGTTGACTCGGCCTCTAAGCAGGCTGGGAGTCTCCGCATGAATGCCAACAAACTCTTCCGTTTCGCCGTGCTTCTCTTCGCCGGGCCGCTGTGTCTGCGCGCGCAGGTGTCCGGCAGCCTCACGGGAGTGATTACGGACACGAGCGGAGCACGCATCGCGGCCGCCTCGATATCCGTCACGAACCTCGAAACCGGAGCTGCGCGCAGTTCCGTAACGGATGATGCCGGACGCTACGAGGTGCTGGCGTTGCCCGTGGGCGAATACAAAATTAGCGCCTCGAAGACTGGCTTCCAGGAGCAAACTCGCGGCGGAATTCATTTGGCGGTCGGGCAAGAGGCGGAAGTGGACCTGACACTGAAAGTGGGGGCCGAGAAACAACAAGTGCTGGTCAAGGAAGAGGCGCCCATCGTCAGCACGACGACGAGCGATATTTCCGGACTCGTGGGAGAACGGCAGGTGAAAGAGCTTCCGTTGAATGGCCGAAGTTACGATTTGTTGCTGACACTGAATCCGGGGATTGTGAACTTCACGTCGCAGAAGACTGGCGGGACGGGGATTTCGAATTCAACGACGGCCAACAACTTCGCCGTTTCCGGCAACCGGCCGCAGCAAAACATCTTTTTATTGAATGGAGTGGAGTATTCCGGCGCGGCGGAAAACAACATGCAGCCTGGCGGAACGAGCGGCATGCTGCTGGGCGTGGATGCGGTTCGTGAATTCAACGTGGAGCGCGACTCGTACGGCGCGGAGCTGGGTAAACACCCGGGCGGTCAGGTGATCATCCTGACGCAGTCGGGGAGCAATCAATGGCATGGCTCGGCATACGAATTTTTGCGCAACAACGCGCTCGATGCCCCGAACTATTTTGATCAAGGCTCGGCGCCGCCTTTCCAACGCAACCAGTTCGGCGTCTCGGGGGGCGGTCCTATCCAGCAGGACAAGACATTCGTGTTCGCCAACTATGAAGGCTTCCGGCAAAACCTTCATCAGACGTCCGCAGCGTTCGTTCCGGATGCGACATCTCGGGCGAACGCGGTCGCCAGTGTCCAGCCGCTGCTGAATTTGTGGCCCACGCCGCCTGCCGGCGCGCCCGATTTCAACGGCATCGCGGAAGTATTCAGCAGCCCGCTGCAAACGATTCGCGAAGATTTCGGAACCGTGCGCGTGGATCACATTTTTTCGCAGAAAGACACTCTTTCCGCCATCTATACAATCGATGACGGCAGCGATGTAACGGCGACTCCCGCGGACCCCTACAGCACGGACATTGAGGACCTGCGAGAGCAGGTGCTCAGCCTCGAGGAGACCCACGTTTTTTCGCCCACGCTACTGAATACCGTGAGGATCGGCTACACGCGCGCAGGCTATTATTTTACCGGCGAGCCGACACCGGGCACTCCGGCGGCCACTGTCCCTGGATTTCTGACTGGGCTGCCCGTGGGGGCAGTTGTCGTAGGCGGCAGCGCAGCGTCGAACCCGCAAGCGCAAGTAGGATTGGCAGGCAGCAACAATGGAAGCAACTTGAGCGTCCATAGAAATCTTTATACGATCGAAGATCGTGTCACTCTGACCCGGGGACGCCACCAACTTACTCTAGGAGTATGGCTCCAACCCTTCCAGTCGAACGAGACGCTGGCGCTCAGCCAGTTCGGACAAGCGACGTTTGCAAGCCTCGCGACCTTCTTGCAGGGAACAACAAGCTCCTTTCTTTTTGACCCCGCGCCCACGGAAATGAATTGGCGCTCCTTCTTCGGCGCTTGGTACGCCGAGGACGTCATCCGCATTGGAAGAAAGCTGACCCTTTCACTCGGTTACCGGCAGGAATTCTCAACAGGCTGGAACGAAGCACGTGGTCGCGCGTCGAACTATACGTTTACAGATGGCGTGATCTCGGCGCAGCCCCAAGTGGGCAACTCCGTTTTCACGAGCAACCACGCAAAATTCCTTCCGCAGCCGCGGATCGGCGTGGCATGGAGTCCGTTCAGCTCGAAGACTGTTTTTCGCGCGGGCTTCGGGATGTACAACGATTTGCAGGACGCGCTAGGCTATCGCACGGATCAGAACGCGCCGTTCAATCCGACCTACAGCATTTCCTCGCTTGCCGTTTCAAAACTGCCCATCGATCCCACAGTGCGGGTACCGGCAACGGCCAAGCTGATGCCCGGCGGAGTGCAGCCTGACATGCGCACGCCGGCGCTGATTTCATGGTCGCTGCGCGTGCAGCAACAAATTTCCCCGAATACATCGCTAACCGTGGGTTACGTTGGTTCGCACGGGTACCACGAAATAATCGGCGCGGATGCTAACGAGCCCACTCCCGTGATTTGTCCCGCATCTCCCTGCCCGGCTGTGTATCCAACGTACAACCCGGCGCTGCCTACTTCGGCCACCAACTCCCCAACGATCGGCTTCCCCATCGGCTCGCCATTGGCGGGAGCGCCCGTGCCTGCGGGGTCCTCTTACATTCCTTCCGGAACACCGAAGCCAACCCCGTCCCTTGCCAACACCTGGACGTGGTTCTCCGAGGGCGTCAGCTCCTACAACGCCCTGCAAGTGGACGTGACGCGCCGCATCAGCCGGGGCCTTTCCGTGCGCGGCGTTTACACATGGTCAAAGACACTGGACGACGGCGATTCTCTGAACCAGACCACGGCAGGAAATGCTCCCGGCTTAGTCTCCAACCCCTTCGACCTGGCAGCGGACAAAGGGCTCGCAACCTTTGACGTGAGAAATGTCGGCGTGGTCAATGCCATCTATGAACTGCCCTTTGGCCGTGGCAAGAGTTATGCGAGCGACCTCGATGGCTGGAAAAACAGCCTCGTGGGAGGCTGGTCCGTGGCCAGCGTGATCACCGCGCAGTCCGGCTTTCCGTTTACGCCACAGCTCAGCTACAACCCCTCCAACTCCGGCGACACCCGCAATCCCGTGCGGCCGTTCTTGAATCCCAATTTTAAGGGCAGCGTTGTCATCGGAAATCCCAACCAGTGGTTTAACCCCGCCGCATTCATCGCCCCGCCATCCGCCAGCGGATTCTTCTGTAACGTCGGGAGAGACACATACATCGGTCCGGGTCTGGCCACCTGGGACTTTTCCGTTCTCAAAGCCACGAAAATTCGTGAACGTCTGTCCCTGCAATTCCGCGCAGAGCTTTTCAACATTCTGGACCGCGCCAATTTCAATACGCCAAACCTGGTGGTATTCACTCCGCCCACGGCCACAAACTTGACCGGCCTCTCGGGCAACGCGGGCGCGATCACCAGCACTTCCACCACCGCTCGCCAGGTGCAGTTCGGCCTGAAGCTGCTCTGGTGAGCAGCGGCAACGGGTAGGAAAAAATCCACCCACACTTCGCGGTCCGCGCAGGCCCGCTCCATCTCGTTTCTCGACCCTTCCCTGTTCTCGGCACAACCTAATCGCCGAAAAAACTTGCCTCTGCGCCGCGGCCGCAATTAACTCTCCTCGCGCTTGCCTGCCGCCATGTATATTACGCACTTCACGTCGATCGAATTCGAACGCGGCCTCGCCTCGGAGGGCATTCTGTGACCTGGACTCAAGTCTACGATCCCCTCGGCCATTGGTGGCTCTCGACGCTCATCGCCGCGCTTCCCGTCGTCGTCCTTCTCGGTTTACTCGCGGGCTTAAGAGTCCGCGTCCATCTCTGCGCCATCGCCGGCGCCGCCACCGCCATCCTCTGCGCCATCTTCGTCTTTCGCATGCCCTCGCCGCTCGCCTTCACCAGCTTTCTCTACGGTTCCGCCTACGGCCTCCTCAAAATCGTCTGGATCGTCATCGCCGCCGTCTTCCTCTACGACATCTCCGTCGAAACCGGCCAGTTTGAAATCATGAAGCAGTCCGTCGCCGCCATCACTCCCGATCGCCGCCTCCAACTCCTCCTCGTGGCTTTTTGTTTCGGCGCCTTCATCGAAGGCTGCGCGGGTTTCGGCGCGCCTGTCGCCATCGCCGGCGCGTTCATGATCGGCCTCGGCTTCAAGCCTTTTCAAGCCGCCGCTCTCAATCTCATCGCCAACACCGCTCCTGTCGCCTTCGGCGCCATCGGCATTCCCATCCACGCGCTCATCTCCGTCACGGCCCTCCCGGAAAGCGACGTCACCGCTATGATCGGCCGCATTCTTCCCATCACGGCCGTCATCCTTCCCTTCTGGCTCGTGCGCGCCATGGTCAGCTTGTCCGAAACCCTCGAAGTTCTTCCCGCCATCCTCGTCGTCGGAATTTCTTTCGCCGGAACGCAATTCTTCTGGTCCAATTACATGGACAGCAACCTCGTGGACATCGCCGCAGGCATCGTCTCTCTCGTCGCCACGCTCCTCTTCCTCCGCGTCTGGCAACCCAAACGCATTTGGCGCTTCCCCGAAGAGCGCGAAGCCGACGCCGCCAAAATTGCCCCATCTGTCAGCTCAGCGCAAACCGACGTCACCGACACCATGGGCGACGAATGGCAAATCCGCCAAAATCCGCCTGCCGGAGCTAGCGCGCGCTACTCCGCCGCCCAAGTCGCTCGCGCATGGCTGCCCTTCGCCATTCTTTCCATTTTTGTTTTGTTCTGGGGGATTCCGTCAATCAAGAACGCCATGGGCCGAGCCACCACGCCGGCATTCGCGTCCGGCGGCTGGCAAGTTCCCTATCTCCACAATGCCGTCTACCGCGCCGAGCCCGTCGTTGCCAAGCCCACCGCCGAAGCCGCCAAGTTCGATTTCAACTGGCTGACCGCCACCGGCTCCGCGTGTTTCCTCGCCGCTCTACTCTCCGGCTTCCTACTCGGCCTCAAGCCGCCCAAACTTTTCCGAATCTTCGGCCGCACTCTCTTCCGTCTGCGCTTCGCCATCCTCGCCATGACCTGCATGTTGGGCCTCGGCTTCGTCACGCGCTACTCCGGCATGGATGCCGTCCTCGGCCTGGCCTTCACGCGCACCGGCTGGTTCTTCCCCTTCTTCGGCGCGTTCATCGGCTGGCTCGGCGTCGCTCTCACAGGCAGCGACACCTCCTCGAACGTCCTCTTCGGCGGTCTGCAAAAAATCCCCGCGCAGCAGCTCGGTCTCAGCCCCGTCCTTATGGCCGCCACCAACTCCGCCGGCGGCGTCATGGGCAAAATGATCGACGCCCAATCCATCACCATCGCCACCGCCGCCACCAACCAGGTCGGCCAGGAAGGCTCCATCTTCCGCTTCGTCTTCTGGCACTCCGTCTCCCTAGCCGCCATCGTCGGCGTCATCGTCATGCTCTACGCCTACGTCTTCCCCCAATTCATCCCCCAGGGCCTGACCTTCATCCGCTAGCTCGAACTCTATGCTTTGTTTGGCTGGCATTGGGCTGAAGGGCCCGCAGGATTCACTGTCTATTGTTAAACGGCAGAACAGGTTGTAACCTGTCGCATCCGTGGAGCTCCGCGCGCGGTTCGAATGAGGACCTTCTGCAGGTCAAAAATTAACCCGCGCTAGGTTAATTTTTAACCGCTGGCGAATCGCGGTGTCCGGAGCAAATACGCAACTCATTGAAATCCCAGGGGCGTCAACCGCCGCGGACAATTGGAACGATGATTGCCACAACAAGTTGGGCTCAATGCGTGAAAGGAGAAACGAAATGATTAAGAAGACCATGCCGAAAGCGCCAAAATCCGCGGGATCCAAGAAGATCGCCTTGAAAGCATCTGTGCGAAAGGGCACCGTGTCGCCTAGGCTTGCCGCCAACCACAACGAAACGCTCGTGGTAGAGTAACGCCTCCCGACATCCCGTGGGCTCTGATGACCCGCCAGCCGAGGCGCCGGGCCAGACGTGATACTGTCGCCCGGCTCCAGAAAAAAGCTCTGCTCCATCTTGGCAGGGGTCAGTATCATGAGTCGGAAGTCTGCCTGGGGGCGGCCCTACGCACACTCAAATCTGTACCAGCCTTCCCCACCCGTGACCATCTATCCTTATGGAACCAACGAGGGATGGTCTGCAAATATCTCGGCAGGCTGAAGCGCGCTCGACAGTACTACCTGCTGGCACTGCGCTGCGCGCCTCGGTGTCTCACAGGCCGGGACCGGATTTCTTTCGTTGCCGATATCTTTCACAACCTCGGCGGATTGGAGCACTCCCGCCGCCGCTTCCGGCAAGGCGAGAAGTACGCTAGAAAGGCGTTGGAACTTCGTCGCGAGCTGGGCGGCAGTGGCCAGGCAGCGCTGGCCTCCGACATGGTTGCCTTGGCCGCCATCCTCGACGGTCTTCGCAAGTTCTCCGAGTCCGAACAGCTCTACCACCGGGCGATGAGAATCTATCGTTGCGAACTCGGGAGGAACCACCCTGAAACCGCGGTTCTCTTGAACAATCTTGCGGCGCTCTTTCAAGCCACCGAGCGGCCCAGCCGCGCCGAGGCACACTACCTCTCGTCTCTGCGAATCAAGCGTCGCGTCCTGGGCCCTTCTCATCCCGATGTCGCCGTGACGATGAATAATCTGGCCATGCTTTATCGATCTCAAGGCAAGCAACCTGCCGCATCAGACTTGTTCAGGAGCGCACTAGAAATCTTGAGCGCATCCCTGGGAAACCGTCATCCCGCGACACGTGCCGTGCGAACGAATTATAGAAAGTCCATCGCTCACTTGCAGAAAGGCACGTCTTCCCCTTCGCGCTAATTGCAAAACGGCTGTAACTTCAGCTCGTGTTCGCCAGCAATCCTCGGCTATCCGCACCGCGACGCGAACCCATCCTCATCATAGCCCGTGGCTCGGGCGCCAGTCCGCAGCGTTGCTATACCCAATTCCCTGCCAGTTTCGTTAACTAACCATTCCATTTCACAGCGCCTCCAAATATATTCTGACCTTCTTCGCGTAATCGCGCTTCCTTAAGCTCGCTTGTCTCATTTGGAACGTATCCCTTATAGGACAGACCCGCCGCTGCCAGGCTGGGATACTAACTGTGGATAGAGACGAGGTTACCTTGACGAAAACTCAGGTTTCACCTGTGGGCGGCAACGAGCCCCGCACTGCTTCTGCGGGTACAGAGTCCGTGGCCGACATTCTCGAACAGCAGCTCGACCCCACGATTCAGGAGTGGATGAGGCTTGTGGAGAAAGAGCCGGAACTCTCGCGAATCCGCCTGAACTTCCAGGAACGCACCGGCCATCTTCCCAGACTCCTCCATGACGTAATCGCCAGGCTGCGCCTCGATAAAGGGTCGAAAGCTCCGGTTTCGGTCGCCGCGAGTCATCACGGAGAGTTGCGGCTCAAACAAGGCTACACCGCCGCCATGGTCGTGGATGAATCCCGAATCCTGCAGGTCAGCATTTTCTCGACGCTGCACAAGAACGAGGGTCGCGTCATATTCAGTAAGTTGCTTCCAGACGTTGTGACTATCGCCGACGAAGTGGATGCGCAATTAAAGCAGCAGATCCTCTGCTTCCTGCCAGTCGAAACACCGAGAAAGGATACTAACTGAATTCACTTCCAGTTGGGCCACTCCCGGTGTCCGCATGAAACTGAATAAATCCAATACGGAATCGCTCCAACCGCAGACCTTTTTCCATACTTCGGGAACAGCAAGGAAGGTTGCTGAGTTTGAGAAAGACGCGCAGATTTACAACCAAGGTGACGCCGCCCACAGCGTCATGTACATCCAAAAAGGCAACGTAAAATTCTCCGTGGTTAGCGCGACGGGTAAAGTGGCCGTAGTCGCGTTGCTTGGTCCGAGCGATTTTTTTGGCGAGGGCTGCATGGCCGGTCAGTCTGTCCGCATGGGTACGGCTACCGCCATTACGCCCACTTCCATTCTTGCCATCGACAAAAACGAATTGCTTGGCATGATCCGCACACAGGACAAATTATCGGACTCTTTTGTCGCGTTTATACTCAATCATAAGAATCGCGTCGAGGAAGCTTTGATCGATCAGCTCTTCAACTCATCCGAGAAGCGGCTTGCCCGCGCGCTACTCGCGCTCGGCCGCTATGGAAAGGTGCAGCATCAGCTGGACGACGAACTGCCCACCATTTCCCAGGAGACGTTGTCGGAAATCATCGGCACTACGCGCTCTCGCGTGAATTTCTTCATGAACAAATTTAGAAAACTGGGTTTCATCGAATACCACAACCGTAAAATCAAGATCAACAAATCCTTGCTGACATTTGTTTCCGACGACTAAGACCGCTGCTCCCAACTCCCCATCCGTTCCCCGCCTTAGTATCCTGGCCCCAGCCGAACAGGAACCCCGTCCTCCTTCCCGAACTCCGCCAAATCGTCGGCCCGCAACCTAATCACTTCTCCCGACGAGCTCCTCACCTACGAATGCGACGCTCTCGCCTATCCTCGCGCCACGCCCCGCGTCCCATCTTGCGCGTGAACTATTTCCGGGTGTGCTGTTAAACAAAAACAATAGTTCGAGTATTAGAAATGGCAACACTCCCGGGCTGCCAACGCGACACGTGGCCCATTTCATGGGACAGTAGAGGTGCCCCCGCAGCTCCCCTCGATGACGTAGTACCTTCAAGAATGGTTTCGAGGAGATAATCCATGGACGATCCATTTCCGCGCAGAGCTGCTGCGAATCCTACGCAGTTCAATATTGATGCCATCGCCAAACTGGAGCATGACGCCCGCGATCGCCGGACTTCCACGGAGCGAGTGAGTGACGTAATTACAAAACTCGTAGGCAATATGGGATTTCTGCTCGCTCAACTGATCCTGATCTCCGGCTGGTGCCTGCTAAATCTCCGCGTGATTCCAGGACTCAAGGCATTCGACCCGTTTCCTTTTGGCGTCCTGGCTCTCATCGTCTCTTCCGAAAGTGTGTTCTTGACGATTTTCGTCCTGATCAGTCAAAGCCGGATGTCACGCCAGTCCGAACGCCGCTCGCACCTGGACCTTCAAGTCGGCATGCTCTCTGAACAAGAACTCACCACGATCCTTCAGATGTTGCAGAAACTCTGCCTGCACATGGGCGTGAATGTGGACTCCTCCAAGCAAGAGGTTCAGTCCTTTAGCAAAACAACGGACGTGCGCAAGCTGGCCAGTGAACTCCAAGACAAACTTCCCGAGGAATAGCGAAGTCCGCGCGTCCCCGCAAGGCTGCGCGTAAACCTGAGGCTTCGTCAGTTCTTAAGAAGCCAAAAGCCGTGAGGCGGCACCGGTTCTCGTGCGGCTGTCCAAATAGAAACAATCTTGCTTATGTGCTTATTGGTACAGACACGCGAACTGCGGCCTACTAAAGTTATTTTGTTAGTGGGCTCATTGGTACGAGAAAGCCTGGTGCATGTATGTGGCGCAGAAATTGTCCAGTCTGTCGGCAACCCCTGGAAAAGAAACTTCCCACCGAGACGATCCCTTGCTCTTGCGGTAAGTTCATCTGGAAGGGTTAGCGCGCTACGCTTAGTTTCGGTACGCCGCTTGCGTTCGGTAGCCCCGAGGTCGAGTGCTCCCTTAGTTCGATTTGCTCTTTACACCTCCCGTAACGCAGTTCAATCGTGCGCACCGACTCATCGGCATCCGGCAGGTTCCTTGTCACATAACTCCCAACTCCACATCCCTTTCCCGCCGTAGTATCCTTTTCCCCAGCCGAACATGAACTCTTCCCTCCTCTCCGAACTCCGCCAAATCGTGGGCCCCCGCCACCTCATCACTTCTCCCGACGAACTCCACACCTACGAATGCGACGCCCTCGCCTATCTCCGCGCCATGCCTCGCGCCGTTCTTCTCCCCGACTCCACTCCACAGGTCCAAGCCATCCTCCGCCTCTGCCATCGCGAAAAAATTCCCTTCGTCGCCCGTGGCTCTGGCACCGGCCTCAGCGGCGGCGCGCTTCCTGTCGAAAACGGCATCGTCATCAGCCTCACGCGCATGAACCGTATCCTCGAAGTCGATCTCCCCAACGCCCGCGTCGTCGTCGAGCCCGGCGTCATCAATCTCGACGTGACCGCCCGCGTCCAGCCGCAAGGCTATTTCTACGCGCCCGATCCTTCTTCCCAATCCGCGTGCAGCATCGGCGGCAACGTCGCCGAAAATTCCGGCGGCGCGCATTGCCTCAAATACGGCTTCACCACCACGCACGTCCTCGGCCTCGAAGTCGTCCTCCCCGACGGCTCGCTCGTCCATCTCGGCGGAAAAACGCTTGACCCGCCCGGTTACGATCTCCTCGGCGTTTTCGTCGGCTCCGAAGGCACTCTAGGTATCGCCACAAAAATGATACTCCGCATCGTCAAGCGCCCCGAAGCCGTGCAAACCCTCCTCGCTGCTTTCCCCAGCACCAACGAGGCTGGCGCCGCCGTCAGCAGCATCATCGCCGCTGGCATGCTGCCCGCCGCCATCGAAATGATGGACCGCCTCGCCATCCAGGCATCCGAAGCCGCCGTCCATGCCAACTACCCGATGTGCGGCGCGCTTCTTCTCGTCGAACTCGATGGCCCCGTCGCCGAAGTCGCCGCGCTTATGGCCGACGTCAACAAGATCTGCCGCGCCCACGCCGCCTCCGAAATCCGCGTCGCGCAATCCGAAGCCGAGCGCGCCCTCGTCTGGAAAGGCCGCAAAGCCGCCTTCGCCGCCATGGCCCGCATCTCGCCGAACTACATCGTGCAAGACGGCGTCATTCCTCGCACCGCCCTCCCTCGCGTGCTCACCGAAATCGAAAAGCTCAGCCGCGAAGCCGGCCTCCGGGTCGCCAACGTTTTCCACGCCGGCGATGGCAATCTCCATCCCATGGTCCTCTACGACCGCCGCATCCCCGGCCAGGAGCACGCCGCCGAAGCCCTCTCGAGTCTTATCCTGGAAATCTGCATCGCCGCTGGCGGCTCCATCACCGGCGAACATGGCGTCGGCGAAGACAAAAAGAAAATGATGTCCAAAATGTTCGCCGAACCCGACCTCGCCACCATGCACCGCGTCCGTTGCGCCTTCGACCCCTTGCAACTCAGCAATCCCACCAAAATGTTTCCCACTCCCCGTCTCTGCGGCGAAAAACCCGGCGAATACACTCCTCACCCGTTAGAAGTCTCCGGCGCCGCCGACCGCTTCTGACGCATTTTCTGCGTAACGTCCGCCTTCCGAGTCAGTCCGCCCTCTCGCTCGAAAACGCCAAGCCCATCCCGTCATTTCGAGCGCGGCAGTCCCACGCTTTTTCTTTCACGTTCGTTCCCCAGAACGTGCCGGCCGGCCCAGCGAGAAATCTCTCTGCGCTGTGGTCCGCACAAGCTTTCCCTCGGGCCGGACAAACGTCATAAGTTGTAGCCACTCGTTTGCCCAAGCAAGGCCTCTGGAGGATTTCCATGCGCACCATCAAGCTTGAATGGAAGTGGATTTTTCTGGCCCTGCCGATACTCTTGGCCCAGGCGACGCCGGCCCAGATTCCCGATAAATTCACAAACCTGAAAGTCCTGCCCAAGGATATTTCCAAAGCTGAGCTGCAATCCACCATGCGCGGATTCGCCTTCGCTCTCGGTGTGCGCTGCGAGCATTGCCACGTCCAAAAGCCGGACGGAAAAAATTTGGAAATGGATTTCGCCGCCGACGACAAGGAAGCCAAGAAAACGGCTCGCCTCATGCTCGAAATGGTTTCCGCCATCAATCGGGACTACATCGCCAAAGTCTCCGCCACGCCGATCCAGGTGCAATGCGTTACCTGCCATCACGGCCTATCCGAACCGCGCACGCTAAACAGCGTCCTCGCGGAAGCCATCGACAAAAAAGGCATCGACTCCGCCGTGTCCCTCTATCAAGACTTGCGCCAGAAATATTACGGAAGCGGCCAGTACGATTTCGGCGAGACCTCGCTGAACCAGCTCACCGAATCGCTGCTCGCCCAAAAGAAGTACAACGAAGCCGTCGCCATCATGGAAATGAGCTTTGATTCCAATCACCCGGACTCGGAGTGGTCCTACCATCTGCTCGCAATGTCGCATCAAGCCAATGGCCAGACCGACAAAGCCATCGCCGACTTTCAAAAAGTGCTGGAGCTTCATCCGGACGACGATTGGGCAAGAAGTCAGATCGCCGCCCTCTCGAAAGAAAAACAATAGGAATTAAATCTATGCACAATCTTGCTACAACCGTAACCCATGTAGAATCAACACTTACGGCACTCCCCGGCTCGATTGATCCTAAACGCTTTACAGCAGCCCTAAACTGTTGATATTCAGCATCCGGCTGCCGCTTTCCGGCCCATGCCTCCGCGGCGGCCGATGGTCTCGACCGCCCACGTCCTAGTACACGCGTACCTCCCAATATTGAATCGATTTTGTACCCGCAGTCCTATTGTTCCCTAGACCGCTCCCAGATACACTCTGACATCGCTTAGGAGGTATGCCTTGACCGGTTCCGAACGCCGCACTACGCAGCGCTTCCAAATGCGGCTTCCGCTGACTGTCCGATGGACAACGGGCGCCGCCGTTGGCGAGACCAGCACCGAATCCCGCGACGTCAGTTCGCGCGGGGTCTACTTCTTTCTTTCCAAGGATGTTCGCGAAGGCTCGCCCGTCGAGATTCTTCTGACCTTGCCAAACGAAATCACACTGGCGGGCCCGGTGCGCGTGCGCTGCCTCGGCCGCGTTCAGCGGACCGAACCTCGCGACGAAGGCGCCATTGGCGTAGTCGCCGCGATCGAGCGTTACGAATTTCTGCGCGGCGAAGAAGACTCCAGGGCGTAATCGTCGTCGCCCCCGCGTCACCGTGGCGCGCTGACGCTTCGGTGTAGTGGCGGACCTTCAGCTCCGTTCGGTTCGGACTGGCAAAGGCGCCCGCGTCACCACAAAAGTTTTTTCCCAAGTTTCTTGCTCGCTCACTGCGGAGGCGGGCAGGATAAGCCGGGGTTCCTCGGCCCCTCAGCGGAGTGCCCCGGCTGCTTTTTTTCTTAGCTGATTTTCTTCTTAGCTGCTTTTCTCCTTAGCTGCTTTTCTTTTTCTCGCCAGCGGCTTTTTCTGTCCCCTGAAAATTAACCCCAGCCCATCGGCTTCTCCCGCGCCTTCGGTTCTCTTGCCGTGGGCCCTCGACTCTTTTGCTATCAGCTGTCAGCTGGGAGCTGTGAGCTGTCAGCCGTTCTCATAGTCTCAAAGTCTCACGCTGGCCGAGCCCTTTCCCGCACCCTCGGCTCTCTTTCTGTAAGCTGTCAGCTGAAAGCTGTCAGCTGTGAGCTGTCAGCCCATTAATTCCCTTGTCCCCTCTACCTCCTCTACCTCCTTTACTCCCACTTGCACTTCATTTCTCCCCAGCCACCACCGGCCGCATCTTCCCCGCCGCCATCTTCTCCAGCGCCCGCAGTCGCTCCTTCAGTTCTCTGCTCTGCAAACGCCCCTCGCGGTACAGCCACCGCAGAAAATCTTCCGCCCGCCGCTCGCCTTTCCGCGAATTGCATTCCGAGCAGCTCGAGACCAGGTTGCGATAGCCATTCCGTCCCATCCGGGCGCGCGGAATGATGTGATCGATGCCCCGCGTCGCCGTGGTCACTCGCCGAAGGCAGTAAAAGCAGTGGCCGCCCTCGCGCGCGTGGATCGCTTCCCGCAGCGTTCGCTTTTCCAAAAAGTCGGTTTCCTCCAGATTCGCTGCGCCGCGCAGCCGCTCCGCCTTTCCTTCTGCAATTTTTCTCGCCCGCACCCCGCGAACCTCCTCGGGCAAGCGCACCTCAATCGTGTGTCCTCGTTTGCTTCTTTCCGCCAGCCGTAGCGCGCCCTTGGCCGCCAGCCGCCGCACCGCTTTGCGTACCGAAAATGTAGACAGTCCCGCGCCTCGCGCGCACCACCCAATCGAAAACTTCAGTCGCGGCTTTCCCTCCAGCCGGCTATGTCGCAGCAAATGCGAATACACCGCCCGCTCGATCACCGAGAGCCGCAGCCCCGGAATCAACAAATCCTCAAACTGCTTCCACACCTCTACCCTATCCACCACTCTGTTTTTCATGTCTTGTCATCCATTCTTGATTTTTGATCGTCAACCGGACTTATCAGGGCGCGGGTTGGGTGGCACAGGCTTCAGCCTGTGCGGTTCCCTCCTCACATAGCGGCACGATTCATCGCGCCCGTTGTCGCTTTGTCTTTTTCTAGGCTTTTGGAGAAACAAAGGAAGAGAAAACGCCCCAACACGAAGAAAACCACCCCTAAAAAGAAAAAGCCCCGGCCAAAGGTCGGGGCGCACGTTTCTCCATCCCTAAATTATCACACTCTCCATCACGCCATCTTCCTCTGTGCCCTATCCGTCAACACCATCCCTAAGCCCGCCCCTCGCCGCACGCCTCCAACCTGTAGCGCGCGCGGGGCGAGACTGGTCTGTTCTGCTTTATCCACGCAATGCGCGGATTGTGGCGCCTGCGGCGGGGCCAGCCCCGCTAGTCGAAAACCCCAACCATCGCGTAGACTTGGGCCTATGCTTCGCCAGATTGCGCCGGTATTTTTCACGCTCGAAATTCCCGCCACGCTCGCCTACTACACCGGCAAGCTCGGCTTCGCATGTCTGGGCACGTGGCTGGATCCGCCGGTCTACGCCATCGTCGCCCGCGACCAGCAGCTGATTCATTTCCGCTGCGCCCAGCCGCCCTCCGCCAATCCGGACAAATACGACGACGAATTGCTCGACGCGTACCTGTCCATCGAGGATGCCGACGCACTCTACGCCGAGTACGCCGCGCGAGGCGTGGAATTCGCTCGTGGACTGGGCAACATGCCCTGGCACAAGCGCGAGTTCGTCGTGAAGGATTGCGATGGCCGCTTGCTGGCCTTCGGCGCGAACCTGTCGTAGTGGCGGGGCTTTCGACCCGTTCCTTTTCGTCTTTGTCTGTGTAGGGGCACGATACATCGTGCCCGTCTTCTATTTCCGTTCAAAGACCCCGTCTTCTATTGCCGTTCAAATATTAGGATGTCCGGCTCGTGCCGGCCTGGCACGCGCACGGTCATCGTCAAGGTCTTGCGATCGGCAGAAAGCTGGATCTCCCGCGTGTTCCTAATCTTGCCGTTGAACTTGTCGGTCATTTCCAGAGTGTCCCGGTTCACTCGCCGTGCCGCTGATGCGGATCCTGCCCTGGCATTCGGGCCTGCATTCGGATAGTCCTTTCCATCAAACTTCACGTTTTTCGTCTGCCCTTCCGAGGAATAGATAAACGAAAGGCCGTCCCCCTCGTAAGCTTGGACCTTAAGCACAATCGCCGCATTCATCGTCTCGCTCGAACCCTCCCAGGTCCCCGCAAAGCCAGATGTTCCTGCCGTCCGCTGATACACATATTTGACGTTGGAGCTGGTCCCGTCCGTCCCAAACTCGGTGTAGTCATCTTTGAGCGTAGTGCCATCCTTCGATAGCTTCCAGAACGCCGTCAGCAGAATACGGCCGTCCTTCTTGCGGATCACCTTCCAGGAGTCGGGCCCCTCGATGGCGACGGACAAGGTCGTGCCGCCAATCCCCGGCTGGTCCGTGCCATCCGCCGCAATCGTCTCAGCGCTGCCGCCGCCAAAGTCAAAGGCGTACTTGTTGCCGGCCACGCTGTCGACCTTCATCACGTCGATAAGTTTACTTTTGGATGCGTTCAGCTTCCATTCGCCGAGAAAGGGGTCGTTCGCCGCGGACAACGCACCCGCGACGACGCAAGCAACCAGCAGCAATCGAAGAGCACACTTGAGCATGGAGTCCTCCTTGCCCCTAGAATACGGCCAGCGAGTCACTTCGGATGATCAAGATTTCACCAAGAATCGCCGGGAACCCGAAATAAATCTGTCATTCCGAGCGAAGCGAGGAATCTGCTTTTGCCTCACTGAGAAACCGGTGGAAAAACCAGGGACAGGAACGTTTTCCTAGCGCCGCATGACCAGTCCTCAATAAACCGGGAATAAACCGGGGACAGGAACGTGTGAAAAAATTGGTCCGAGGAATTTTCGGAGCGATCCAAAATGTATTCCGGCATTGCAAACGTCGCTCCTAAAGGCTCTAGGCGACAAATTCCGGAAGGCCGATTTTGTTGATACCGGGAATCTTCATTTTTTCACACGTTCCAGACGGAACGATTTCCTAATAGGCCGCTGCGTCAGGGAATGTTCACCACGGAGCCCACTCCGGCATAGAGGTACTTATCCCCGAAAGCCTTTTGCAACATGGCAAACATCGGCTCTCCTGTGCAGTGGCCGATGGCGACGTAGTCGAGTTTCCATTGCCCACGCAGAGCTGTCGATAGGCGCGCAACCTCAGCATCAGGAGCTTGCACGAGATGCAGCCCTCCAAACAGAATATGCACATGCGGATCGACCTTGGTCACGGCTTCCAAGATTTTTTCGATGCCCGCGTGCGAACATCCGTCCACCACGATCAGACCGTCCGGCCCGCGAATTGCCAGCGAGAGTTCACGAAGTTCCAAGGTCCCGGGCGTCTGCGAGATCGTCGGGACCAAATAGACTCCCGGCGCCACTTCGGTCGTGGAATTCACCGCAACAAAATTTGCCTGAGGCCAGGGGCTGCCCCCGGGAAGCGTGACCGGCGGATCTCCGTCAAAATACCGCATGTTGGCGGCCAGCGATTGTTCCTTGCGATAAAACGTGTTGGGCACTCCCTTTCCGAACAACCCGAAGGGTTCGTCTGGAGTATAGATTTTCACCGTCGGATTCACACTCAATAGGTAGGTGAGGCCGCTGGTGTGGTCCGCGTGCCGGTGCGAAATAACCACGAAGTCCAGCTTCCGCAGGTCGGCGCCCATCGCTTTTACATTGTGCTCGAAAATTTGAGCATTGTTGCCGGTATCGAACAGAATCCGCTTGCCGCCATACTCCACTAAAGCGGAATATCCCCAATCCTTTGTCACCTCTGGAGATTTGCTGAACGCGTCGTACAGGATTGTGACCCGATTGGCGGGCTCAGCCGCCCCAAGCAACGGCAGGAGTACGAGCAACAACCCAAGAGAAATCGAGCGGCGAATTTTCATGGAGTCCCCCTCGCTGATCGGATGGGAAGAAATCGCCCGGCATTATAGCCCCGCCGGGGGACGAAAAGAACCGCGATGAGGCGGGCGGAGCAGAGAATTCCGGCAGGATGCCGCTCCCTTCGGTTTTCAGGGCGCGTGGCAGCGCCTTTGCTCCGGGGTGGCCTACCGTTTGCGTCTTTGTTTCATGGAAACGGTGGGTCACTCCTCTCCGTCTCTGTCCTTTCTACTCACTACCCCCTATTCACTACTCACTGCCTTCCGGGTTGCGCGGCCGCCCCACCCCTTTTCCGACAATAGGCCGCAGGCGGCACGGATGCCCCGCCTATTGGGAACAAAAGTGGTCCGGGCTTCGTTATACACGATAAGACGGGTGTGCCGGTTCAAACGTCAGACAACCGTTAGGGAGGCGGACGTCATGAAGATGAGCAAGAGTTTGCTACGAGGCTGCTTACCGGGAGCGGTTTGTGCGGCGGTGATTTGCCTGGTGGCTGGTATGCCCGCGCGGGCGCAGGGCGAAAAGCGCACGGTCTTCGCGCCGGACAGTTTTCATTGGCAAGGATCCTTGAAGGCCGGGCAGACGCTGGAAGTGGTCAATACCAATGGCGAGATTGACGCCGGCGGCGCCTCTGGGGATGCCGCCCGCGTAGAAGGCATCCTAGGCGGGAGCGATGACGACCACAGTCTGTTTATCGAGGTTGTCGAGTATCCGGACGGCGTCACGGTTTGCGCCGTCTACGCGAAGGATCGCACACCGGGGCGCTGCCACCGCGGCGGCGTGTCGTCAGAGTCCGGCAACTGGTGGCACGGGCATCACGCCAAGATCAACTTTGACGTCCAAGTCCCGCACGGCGTGCGGCTCAATGCGTTGACCACTAATGGCCGCGTCCATTGCCTCAACCTGGCCAGCGTCGTGCACGCGGCAACGACCAACGGCGATGTGGAAGTCTCGACCAGCGAGTGGGCCTCCGCTAGGACCACCAACGGCGGAGTGCGCGTGTCCATGGGCAATGCCAAGTGGAGCGGCGAGCTGCAGCTGGAGACCACCAATGGCAGTGTGGATGTCACGCTGCCCGCCTCCGCGGAGTTCCAGGTGGATGCGGCCACTACCAACGGCGGCATTCGCACGGACTTTCCGATTACCGTACAGGGTCGGTTTGGCCCCAAGTCTCTCTCCGGCACGGTGGGCGGCGGAGGCCGCGGATTGAAGGTCGCCACAACGAACGGCGGTATCGAGCTGAAGAAGAGCTGAGCGGCTCTTAGAAGAAACCCACGACGGGAAATTCACAGTCTACAATATTGCAGACTCGATAACAGGAACGTCTGAAAGAATGCACATTCGCGATTTCGACGGAATCCGCGCCCGAGAATTTATCGTTTAGAACGCTTGTAAGCGACGATCGCGATGTCGGGATACATCCTGGATCATCCGCTAAATTTCCCTGACCAATTTCTTCACACGTTCCAGACGGGACGTTTTCTCGTTTTAAATAACGAGCGCCGCCCAAACCCGCACTCCAGTCCCGCGAATAGCAGGTCAACTTCGCCACCTCGTTCGCGTTTACGTGGCGCGAATTCTCTCACGTTTCAGAAAATTCGCTCGCGCGCATTTTGTGGAGTGCGGCAGCTCTGATCCCGCCTTCGCGATTGCGCCAGACCGCGCGGGAAATCCACAGGGAGCACCGTTACCTCTGCGCGTCCTGTCCTTTTGGGCAGGCGATTTTCGCCTGCTTTGTGCGTCATGATGGATTTTGCCCGGCGGAGAAACGATACAACCAAACCAGGATTTGGCACCGGTCGCACGCGTCCGCTAGTGGCCGCGCTGCAGGCGCGCTGGACGAACCATGAGCGCCATCGCTCCGGTTGATAAACGCGGTATGGGGGACAGTTTGGAAATGCTCTCGGAAATTCAAGATGCGCAGAATCACCTTTCTGCCGAGGAAGCCACCGGGTCGATTTCGCTGCTCGATTTGGCGGAGACTCTCGATCAGCACAAAATCTGGGTGGAATCCGGCGGAGAATCCGGAGTCAAAGCGGATCTCTGCGGTGTGAATCTTTCGCGCGCGGACTTGACCGGAGTCAACCTCGAAGGCGCTTTTCTCCAGCGCGCCAATTTAATTGGCGCCGATCTCTCGATGGCGAATTTGCGCGGCGCGAGCCTCGTGCAAGCGGATTTGCGCGAAGCCAATTTGCTTGGAACCGAGCTCCGCGGCGCAAATTTGATGGGCGCGAATCTTTACGGCGCCGAAGGTTTGTGGGTCGGCCGGCTTGGCGGAACGAATCTATTTGATGCCATCCTGCCGGAGACGATTGCAACCTTCGACAGCACCAAAGCAATCTCCGATGCGTCCAAGGTCGCGCGGTGGTTTTATTTTTTAACGCTCGGCGTAAGTCTCGCCTGCATCGCGCTGATTGGATTGACCACCGACGTGCGACTGATCGTGGACGCCTCGGCCATTCCCGTGGCCCGCTTTCCCAAAATCATTTCTATGACAAGTTTTTACTTGGGCGCGCCCCTCGTACTTTTTATTTTGTATTTACGATTTCATTTTTTGCTGCTGCGCCTGTGGGGAAGCATGTCCGGCCTCCCTGCTGTTTTCAAGGACGGGCAAACACTGGAGAAGGACGGCCCGTGGTACTTGATGGGCCTGGTGCGGCGGCATTTTCGGTGGATGCGCGAAGGACGCTCGCCGTTTTGGGTGCTGGAGACGGTGGTGGCGACGACGCTGGCTTACTGGGTGGTGCCCGCGACATTGTTTTTGTTCTGGCTTCGATATCTGGTGCGGCAGGATTTTCGCGGGACTTTGCTGCACGCGTTTCTTTTGACGCTTTCCGTCGCGGCGGCGACGTGTGTGCCGACAATCGTGGCGCGCGTACTGCAACCGGGCGATCTCCTGCGGCAGAAATCGAAGAATTTGTGGCGGCTGAGTTTCGCGACCGGGCGAGTAGCTCTGCTGACGGGCTGCGCACTTCTGATTTTTTCGCTCGGCGTAAATCACGGTCTGCCTTCGGACCGGAATGTCGATCCACAATATTCGCCGGCGAATTTGCTGCGATGGGCTTCGGAAGCGATGCAATCCATCGGGTACAGGCCTTACGCGGAGTTGACGGAGTCCATGCTTTCTGGCCCGCCGCCGCACGGGAATTGGAGTGAAGAAGCGCTCGCATCCGTACCCGGAGCGAAGCTGAATGAAATGAATCTGCGGTTCGCGAGAGCTTACCGGACCTATCTCGTGAACGCGAAATTGTGGCGCGCCAATCTCGAAGGCGCGTATCTTTCCGAATCGGATTTGCGCGGAGCGAATTTGCGCGAAGCTGTTTTACGAGACGCCATCCTCGACCGCGTCAGAGCCTCGAACACCGTAATGGTGTCCGCAGACGCGAGGCGAGCCAATTTTACGGGAGCGGATTTGCGCGGCGCGGACATGTCGTTTGCCACGCTCGAGAACGCTGTGTTGTCCAACGCGAAATTGCAAGGCGCTTCGCTCTATGCCGTAAATTTGCGCAACGGGCAATTGTTGCGCACCGATTTGACTCGCGCGGACATGCGTGACACGAAAATGGAGCGCGCTGTCCTTTCCTTCGCCACTTTGGATCAAACGGATTTTTCCTCGGCAAAATTAAGCGACGCGAACATGACGGGAGCGCAGTTCAAGGGCACGATTTTGATGGACGCGGACATGCGCAACACGGACGCACGCGGCGCGTTTTTTGGCGGAGCCGTACTGCGCGGGACGGAACTTAGCGGGACAAACGTGGCGGGCGCGGACATGCGCGGGGCGCTGGGATTGACGGCGGAGCAAGTTTGCTCGACGCATGGATGGCAGGCCGCGCAGTTCGATGCGGACGTCCTTGCACAAACGCAAAATCTCTGCGGCGCCAAACGCTAATACCTCGCGGCTTGTCGATTTTCCTGGTCGAATCGCGCAGCAAAATCAGAATAATTAAATCTTCCGCATCTTCCCCGAGCCTAACTCCTGGGCGGGCAGCCTTTTTCACTTCCGCGGCAACGGCGTGAATTGCCCAAGCTGGCCGGAACGACAGATACTTTTCAGCGGCTCTTCGCAGCAAACACGAAACACTGTGCTAAGTTACATCTTCATCTCAAGGTTTTTCGCGAAAGGAAAGCGGGCTGTGAGGTTCCTGTGATTTCAGCGTTAGGAATTGGAATGGTTCGAATGGGATTCCTTCGGAAGACAACGAGGCGAGTATTGGCGCAATACTTCGGAATCCATGGCGTCCTCTTACTCGTCGCCGCGCTACCGAGCACCGCGCAGGGGCGCGATTCGAAGCAGTCCATCGAGATGGCGCAATACTCCGCCGAGGTGGAGGCGGGAAATCCGCCGCAGATTAAGATCGAACGAGATCGTCAGGTGGTTTTTCAGTTTCCGATCGTAGCTGGCGTGGCGTCAGAAAGCAGCCAAGAGCATCTTTCCGATATCACCTATTCGTTAGAGAAGACGGCGGCGGGCAGCTATGAGCTGAACGCCTCTGCCAAAAGTACCCTGTGGACTCATCGTCGATTCCTGTGGCGATTCTTTGACGATCATGTGGAGTTCCAGCAGTTCGTCAATGGCCACGGCAAACTGGGCCGCTGCTATTTTTTGTCGAACGGCGTTTCGAACCGCTGGGACAACGGCACAACCGATGGCCATGCGTGGGACACGACCATCTACGCGGACCGTTATTTCGCCGCCAATCCCAACCTGGCCGATCAATTCGAGTTCAATATCGCCATGCCGCAAATTCTCGGCTTCAGCGCGGGCCGCGAAGAAGGCTCGGAGGAAGATTTTCGTCCGGAGCGCTTGACGGGAATATTTGCCCCGCCACCACTTTTTCTCGCGTTTCATTTGAACAAAACCTGGACGAGCATCGGTATCGGCGCCAAGCCCGACGATTATCAGTTCCCGGCGTTCGAATATAGCGGCTCACGCTATGCGGGGGCATCTTTCTATGTCGACTACAAGGGTTATCGAACCGTCGAGGGTGAGTTTGCCTCTCCGGTTCTTTCCATCCATTTTGCCTTCAGCCCGCTGGATGCGCTGCAGCGCTACACGGGCTGGCTGGACAAAAACAAACTCGACACAGAACCGGCGACCAAGGATGTTTACTGGCATCACTTGCCGATCTTCTGCGGATGGGCGGAACAAACCGTGGAATCCGTGCCGAATGGCGGAAAACCGAATGCGCTATCGACGCAAGCCTATTACGAAAAATGGCTGGCGATGCTCGACGAACGCGGACTGCCGGTGGGCACCGTGGTCATCGATGACAAGTGGCAGCGGGCCTATGGCACTTTTGAAGTCGATCAGCAAAAGTGGCCCGATTTGAAAGGTTTCGTGGATGCGCAGCATGCTCGAAGCCGTCATGTGCTGCTATGGGTTCCGGTCGCCAATGCGGAAGGATTACCTGCATCGCTGTGCGTGAACTATCAGGGAAAATGCATGATCGCCGACGCCGGCAAACCGGCGTATGAAGACTATCTACGCGCGGGGATACGGCATTTGGTTCAAGAGGTCGGCATCGACGGATTCAAAGAGGACTGGGTAAGCGCGCCTGCCGTACCCGGGCTGGCGATCACAGGCTCTGCCTCCGGGATAAACTTTGTCCGGCGTTTTCAGTCCATTCTCTACACCGAAACACATAAGTGGAAGCCCGACGCCATGGTCGAAACGCAGACCGCAAACGCGCTATTTCGCGAGTCTTCGGACGTCATTCGCTTGAATGATGTGTGGTACGCGAGCCGGAATGTGGCGGACATGATGCGGCTGCGCGCGCGCATTGCTGAAATCACGGGCTGGCCGCTCGTCGATACCGACAATGCTTCCTCGACCAACCTCAAAGAATGGTGGAACTACATGCAGGCACAGCCGTCCATCGGAATTCCCGCGCTTTATTTTGTCAGCCGAACAGAAACCACGCAGGAGAGTCCTTCACCGGAGGAGTGGAGGTATCTTTCCGCCATTTGGCACCACTACATAGAATCCCTGCAGAACAAATAACTGGAGCAGCGCTCGATTGAGCCTCGCTAATTGTGGAGACGTGCGAACTACTGAGAAAAGCGGCAGCAGGGCTGCCGCACTCCAAATCGCTTCTTCGCAATATTATGCGGGAGTTAGCAGGTACCAGGAGATGTAAGGAAGAACATCGGGCTTCGACGGGAGGCGGAGAATCCAGGACCTCTCGACCGAAGCGCTGTCTGCCCAGCGCGTGCTGCCCAGGGTCGATCGCCAGGCGGACGGCACGATCCAGGTTTTTATTGATGGCTGCAACTTTGACTGCGCTCGTGTTGGTGCGCAGAGCAACGGCACAATAAAGGCGCTTTGCAGGGTCTTAAGAAGAAGAGCGCCGTCAGACCTGGAGATGACGCAAGTACGGAACGCTGGCTTTCATCATGGCGAAATCCATTTCAACGAAATAGTTTTTGACGCCGCCAGTTTTTGCGGCCGTGAAGATTTTCTTCCAATCGAGAGTGCCCTGCCCGACCGGGACGATCTTTTTCGTTTTTGCATCCCAGCCCTGCACGTGCATGGAGATGAAGCGGCCGGGATATTTCGCGAGATATTCAGCGGCGTCGAAGCCTTCGCTGATGGTGGATACCTGGAACTGGAATTTGACGAGCTTGGGATCGAGAAGGCCGAAGAGCAAATCGTAAGTGCGCTGACCATCGACCGAAGAAGTCTCGAAGCCTTCGTTGTGGAGGCCCTGTTGAATGCCCGCGGCGGCGGCTTTTTCGCCGATCTTGTTGTATTCCTCGGCAGCGCGCTTAACGTCATCCATGGTGGGATGCTCGGGACCGCCGAGGCTTGCGACGAGCATTTGCGTGAGGCCGAGATCTTGCGCCCAGGCAATGCGGGCGGGTTGATCTTTTCTCAGCTCTTCCATGCTGAAGTGCGAGCTGATGCACTTAACGCCCCAATCGTTCAGCATTTTGCGGAGCTCGGAACCTTTGAATTTGGCGAGGCCGCCGAAGCCGGAATCGTCGTAACCAACAGGCGAGCAGAGCTCGATGTGATGGAAACCGGCGGCGGCGAGCTGCTTGATGGTGCCGGGAAAATCCTTGGCGATGCCCTCTCTGACCGGCCAGGTCTGACAGCCGATGGGCAGGCCGAGAGGATTGGCGTCGAGCTCGAATGCGCCGGTTGAAAAGAGACTAACCGCCGCGGCGGCCGTCGCAGTATTTTTGATGAACGCTCTTCTTGACAGCTCTGACATAGAAATCTCCTTGTTTAGCTTTTCCCCGCAGCTACTTCTCTTCGCCGAAGAGTTTGATGTCTTCGGGCCCCTCTTGCAATGGTCCCGTGACGCGGCCCTGCACCAGCTCACGAATTTGGGCGACGATGTCCGGATTGGCCAGAGTGGTGATGTCGCCGGTATCCATGTGATTGGAGATGGCGGCGAGGACGCGGCGCATGATTTTTCCGGAACGAGTCTTGGGCATGTCCGGGACGATGTGGATTTGCCTGGGACGCGCGATTTTGCCGATGATGGTTTCAATGGTGGAGATGACTTTGTCTTTGACGGCTTTGGAAGGCAGCACGCCAGGCTTCAGAGAAATATAAACCTCAGGCACGCGGCCTTTGATTTCGTCAACGACGGGGACGACGGCGGCTTCGGCGATTTCCAGGATGCTGAGGCAGGCAGATTCGACTTCCTTGGTGCCGAGGCGGTGGCCGGCGACGTTGATGACGTCATCGACGCGGCCGAGGATGCGGTAGTAACCGTCGGCGGGAAGAACGGCGCCGTCGGCGGCGTAGTAAGGCCAATCGCGCCAGTCCTTGCTATCCGGATCTTTGCAATATTTCTTGTAGTATTGATTGACGAAGCGCTCCGAGCTGCCCCAGATCGTTTGCATGATGCCCGGCCAGGGGTTGCGAATGCAAATATTGCCAGCCTTTCCCGATCCAGGCTTGACCTCTTCTCCGTTCTCATCCCAGATGACCGGATAAATGCCGAGAACGGCAGGTCCGGCGCTGCCGGGCTTCATGGGATCGAGCGCGGGCTTGGTGCTGCAAAGAAATCCGCCGGTTTCCGTTTGCCACCAGGTATCGACGATAACCGCTTCGCCTTTGCCCACCATTTCGTAATACCAGCGCCAGACTTCGGGTTCGATGGGCTCGCCCACCGTGGTCATGTGTTTGAAGTGATAGTTGTACTTCCTCGGCTCATCGCCGCCGGCTTTGCGAAGCATGCGAATGGCAGTGGGGGAAGTGTGGAAGATGTTGACGTCCAGACGTTCGGCGATGCGCCAGGGACGGGCGGCATCCGGAAATTGCGGCACGCCTTCGTAGAGAACGCTTGTTGCGCCGAGGGCAAGCGGCCCGTAAACAATGTAGGAATGGCCGGTGATCCATCCAATGTCGGCCATACACCAGTAGACGTCTTCGGGATGAATGTCCTGATAATACTTGGAAGTGCCCGCGGCGTAGGCGAGATAGCCGCCGGTGCGGTGCTGGCAGCCTTTCGGCTTTCCGGTGGTGCCGCTGGTGTACATGAGAAAGAGCGGAGCGTCAGCATCTTGCGAGACAGGCTCGACGATCTGGTTGCGGTAATCCTTCAGTAGATCGTCGATGAAAAAATCACGGTCCATGATCATCGGCGAGTCGGAGCGGTAATGGCCCGCGTAGCGCCTCCAAAAGAGAACCTTATCGATGCTCTGGCCCTCTTTTTTCGCGGTTTCGACGGCGATGTCCGCGCTGGGCTTGTGGTCGACCCATTTGCCGTTGCGATGATAGCCGTCGGCGTAGATTAAAACGCGGCTGCCGGAATCGGCGGCGCGCAGGCCGCAGGCTTCTCCGCTGAAGCCGCCGAAGACGACGGAATGAATCACGCCGAGGCGGGCGCAAGCCAGCATGGTGATGGGCAGCTCGGGAATCATGGGCATGTGAATGGTGACGCGGTCGCCGGTATTGAGGCCGGCGAAATCGCGGAGTAATGCGGCGACTTCGTTCACGCGTTTGTAGAGTTCCTGATAGGTGATGACGGTGGCGGATTCGTCTTCCGGTTCGGGGACGAAAATCAGGGCCGCTTTATTCTTGTGCTTGACGAGATGGCGGTCGACGCAGTTGTAACAGGCGTTGAGCTGGCCGCCGACGAACCATTTCCAGAATGGAGGATTCGAGGTGTCCAGAGTCTTGCGCCAGGGCTTGTCCCAATCGAGAAGCTTGGCGTAGAGGTCGAAACATTTCGGAAAATTCTTCTCGCTGAATTTCTTGACGAAAGAGGAATCGGAAAGATTGGCCTGCGCTTTGAATTTTTTGGAAGGATAGAAATACTCTTCTTCCTTCCAATGAACGGCGATTTGCGCTTCGGTGACAGGCTTGCCCGAACGCGGGGCGGCGGTCTTGCTATTTTTTTTGACGCGGGCTTTGGCCACGGCGGCGGCTCCCATGGACGCGTAATTTAGGCAAGCCAAGATACAACGAAATGGCGATGCGGCGAAACAAGATGAGAGCCGGCAGCGGAGATGGCCGTTTCAACCACGATGCAACTGGAGCGAGGGCGGGAATCGTGATAGAAGACCTTCTTGACCATCGCACACGCCATCTTTCTGTTTCTTGCTGCCGTGCTGGGCGGCGCGATTAACGCGGTCGCCGGCGGCGGCAGCTTCGTCTCTTTTCCCGCGTTGCTTTTCACGGGAGTGCCGCCTGTCCCGGCGAACGCCACGAACACGCTGGCACTGTGGGTCGGAGTGACGGCGAGCGGCGGAGCGTACCGGAGCCGATTCAACATTTCGCGCCGCGTGATGGTTCCGTTGATCGTGGCCGGGGTGATTGGCGGGCTTAGCGGCGCTTTCCTTCTCATTCACACGCCCGGGCAGACATTCTTGAAAGTTCTGCCGTGGCTTTTGCTGGGCGCGACGCTCTTGTTTGTGTTTGGCAAACATTTGACCGGACGAATTTCCGCCAGCGTGTCTCGCGATGCGAGCAGCGCGGCGCTAGCGGGCGCGGCGGTTTTCGAGCTGGCGGTCGCCGTGTATGGCGGGTATTTCGGCGGCGGAATCGGGATCATGAATCTGGCGATGCTCGCCGCGCTTGGAATGACAGACATTCACGCCATGAATGCGCTAAAAGTGGTGCTGGGCGGAGTGATTAACGGAGTGGCGACGATCACGTTCGTGATTACGAGAGCAATCGTCTGGCCGCAAGCGGTGGTGATGATTGCAGGAGCGATTTTGGGCGGCTATTTCGCGGCGCATTTTGCGCAGAAGTTGCCGCAGCGGTGGATCAGGAGTTTTGTGATTTTGGTAGGAACGGGAATGACGATTTACTTTTTTGTGCGGGCCTATTATTGAAGTGGGGCGCGCAATGCGTTGTTTCGGCAATGTGCTTGACATCCTCGAGGCACAACAAGGAAACTCTCCCCACTGTGAGTTGGCAAGAGTTCCCCGGCCTCCTCCACTGGTGCAAGCGGCCCAGAAACGCAGCGAGGGAGAAAATATGAAAACGAATTATGCGGCAGTGATCGTCTCGGCGATTGTGTACTGGTTGCTTGGCGCTTTGTGGTACGGATTCCTATTCGCGAGGCCTTGGATGGCGCTCGAACATATGACGGATGCGCAGGCGCAGTCGATGAATCCAGTATTGCCCTATATCATTACATTTGCGCTCAACCTGCTGATTGCGTTCGTGCTGGCGCAGATTTGCAGCTGGCGGAACGCGAATACGGCCGCGCGCGGCGCCGCCGTGGGGATTTTTTTGTGGATTGGAATTGTCGGCCCGATTGTCTACACCACGTATATGTACGAAATGCGGTCGATGCATTTGTTTGCCATCAATGAATTTTATTCGCTTGTGGGTTTGTGTTTGATGGGGGCGATTTTGGGAGCGTGGACGAAAAAAACCGCCTAGCGGAATCGCGACTAAATCTTAATACGCCGAGGCAATGCAGAGAGGGCACGACGTGTTGTGCCCCTACAACGGCTTGCCGCGGATGGAAGCGTCAACGAGCTGGATGGTGTGAACAACAGGAGTCTTGCTGCCTAGACGCGCCAAAGAGGATTGCAGTTGCAAGAGACAACCGGGATTTCCGGTGGCGACGACTTCGGCGTTGAGCGGGGCAATGAGCTGCGCTTTGCGATCGCCGAGAGCGCCGGCGGCGCCGGGCTGGACAAGATTGTAAATTCCGGCAGATCCACAGCAGATGGCGTTTTCGGGGATTTCGTTTAGCTCGAGTCCGGGAATATTCGCGAGCAATTGGCGGGGTTGCGAGCGCACGCCCTGGGCGTGTTGCAGGTGGCAGGAATCGTGGAATGCTACGCGGAGGCGCAACGGATTCCTTGCGGCGCGCGGCGGCAGCTCGGTGAGCACTTCGGTGATGTCCTTGCACTTTGCGGCGAATGCTTTGGCGCGAGCGGCGTAGTTTGGATCGTCGCGGAGCAAGTGGCCGTATTCCTTCACATTTGAGCCGCAGCCTGCGGCGTTGGTGACGACAATATCCACGTTTGCTCGCTCGAAGATATCGATTGTTTTTCTTGCCAGCGCCAAAGCGCCTTCTTCTTCTCCGGCGTGAACCATCAGCGCGCCGCAGCAGGGTTGTGCTTGTGGCGCGACGACCTCGCAACCTTCTGCTGCCAGGACGCGCACGCTGGCGGCGTTGACCTGCGGAAAAAACTCGCGTTGCACACAACCGAGCAAGAGGCCGACGCGCTTGCGCTTCTCTCCCTGTGCGGGAGTGAGCTCGGCCACTTGCTCTTTTTTTCTGAGATTGGGCATTAGCGCTTCCATGGCTTGCAGGCGCTTGGGGAAGAGCTTCAGGAGGCCCGCGCCGCGAACCAGCGATTGCAGGCCGGATCTTTGGTAGGCGAGCAGCGGCCAGCGAAGAAAGCGGAGGCGGTCCGGCCGGGTGAAGACTGCGAAAAGAAAACGGCGATGGAGTTTTTCGCCCAGCAAGCGCGGATGATGGCGTTCGATCTGAGCGCGTGTGGCCTCGATCAACTTTCCATAGTCGACGCCGGAAGGGCAAGCGGTCATGCAGGCCATGCAGCCAAGACAAGTGTCAAAGTGGCTGACCCATTGCGGATTGATCGTTGCAGCTCCTTCGCTGGCGATTTTCATGAGATAGATGCGGCCGCGCGGCGAGTCCATCTCTTCGTTCCAGAGAACGTAGGTAGGACAGACAGGGAGACAGAAGCCGCAGTGGACGCACTTATCGATGATGTCTGTTGAGGGCGGATGATGCGCGTCGAACGCGTTCGCTGAAGAAGTCATAACAACGGGTGTTCGTTTCCAACAGTGACCTTAACCGAAGCCCGACTCCCGATGCAAATGAGGCTATTGGGCTGGAGTGAGCGGAGTTTGTCGAAGATCATCGATATCTTTCAGGATTGTGACGACAAGGGATTCGGTGACGGCCTGACCCTTTTCGCGTGTGGCCAGCGTGGGGTCGCCCCAGGCGCCGGTGGGAGAGTAGGTGCCTTTACCGTGCGGATCGCGCGTAAGAGGGCCGCGTTTGTCGGGGCTCAGGTCACGAGCAGCCTTATTCATGCGGACGGATTCGGGCGCGATGTAGAGCATCATGGAAGTTTCGATTTCGTCGGCGTGGCTGCCACCGGACTGGCGGACTTTCTTCTCGACGGGATCGTCTTTGGTGAGGTCCGTGTAGCGGAGAAGAATTCCGTCTTTGGCGAGGTCGGCGGCGGCTTGCGCGAGCGGGTGAAGTGTGGAGATTCCCGTGTTAAGAATGTAGAAGCGGCGAGGCCCGTAGTGGGCGAGCGAATGGACGATATCGTTGAACATCGCGAGCGAGGTGTCCAGGCTGAGAGAGGTTGAACCGGGATATTCGAGGAAAGCGGGATAGAAGCTGTAGTTGATGGTCGGAGCGACAACGACGTTTTGCGGAGCGGAGACTAACACGCGCTTCTTGAGATATTCGGCCATGAGGAAATCGTTGTTGAGCTGGAGATGACGACCGTGCTCCTTGGATTCTGCGCCGAGAGCGATAACGACTACGGCGTCGGGCGTGAGGACGCGCTCCGCTTCGTCCCAAGACAGCGTTTCCAAAAGGACGGCTGGGTTTGCATGAGCCGGTTGCGGAGCAGCGGGGCTAGTTGCCGATTGAGGGGAAGCGGTTTCCGCAGCGATGCCGAGCAGGAAGAGCAATGGAGCGATGCACAGCAACGTTCGCAGTTTCACGATGTTCATGGGCGGAACTCTCCTTTCAAATGCCGCCGACAAAGCGGCCTGGATTTAGAGTGCTTTTCGGATCGAACTGTTTTTTGACGGCACGCATGAGGGGAAGAGCGTCGCCGGGTTGGCCCCAAGCGTCGATCGGCGGCAGAGCCCCGGCGCGCCTATGGAGTACAAGCGAACCGCCCGCGCTTTCAAGTTCGGCGCGCAGATCGCAGAGAGAAGCGTGGAGACTCTCCGGCGCAGCTTCCAAGCACAGCCAGCCGATGCCTGTGGCCTGCATCGTTAGCTTCCATTGGGTTTTGCGGGAGCTTGTTGCGCGCCGCACGGCTTCGACTGTGCGCGCGATGACGGCCGGGAGCGCGGTGATCTTTGCCAGGGCTCCGACAGCGGAGTCCGAGAAATTCCAGAGCTCTTGTGAAACGCTCCAAACCGCTGGGGGAGCTTCGCGAACGAGCGTAGCGCCTGCGAGTTCGCGAAACTGGGCTTCTTGGGCTGCAACGCCAGCTTCCGTGCCTTCAAACAGGATGTCCACCACAGGCTCGGCATCTTGCGCGATTCGGGCTTGGAGAGCCGTGTGCGCGAGTTTGGAATCCTGGATAGCAAGGATGAGCTGCTGCATTTTTTCGGCCGTGCCGACGGACACAGAGAACGTCTCTGCATGATGGGGAAGCGGGTGCACACGGAAAACGGCGCGGGTGACGACGCCGAGAGTGCCGAGCGCGCCGGTAACGAGTTTAGGCAGGTCGTAGCCGGCAACATTCTTGACGACTTTGCCGCCGCTGGAAGCAAGAGTGCCATCGGGGAGAGCAATGGTAACGCCAATGATGAGATCGCGAAGCGGGCCGAAACGGAGTCGAAGCGAGCCGCTGTCGTTCGCCGAGAGCACCCCGCCGATGGTCGCGCTCTCGGGCCAAAGGGGATCCAGGGCGAGGCGCTGGCCGTGTTGAGCGAGAGCAGACTGTAGTTTTTGGATGGTGCAGCCGGCTTCGACGCTCACGGTGAGGTCAGCCCAGACGTGCTCGATGATTCTGTCGAGGCGAGCGGTGGAAAGAATAAGATCGGCGCGTTGTGGAGGATTGCCCCACGAGAGCTTGGTGCCGCCGCCGCGAGGGATGACAGCGAGGCTTGCGTCATTCGCTAGACGAAGGACGGCGGCCAGCTGTTGTTGGCTGGCAGGCGCGAGGACAAGCCGCGGCTGGACGCCGCAAACCGCGTCGGCCACGCGAGCCGCGCGAACGGAATCGGGTGACAGTATGGCGCGGAATTCGTTTTCGATATCTAGGGGAGCCGTGGGCATTTGAGAGGTTCAGTACATTACAACGGCAAGCCTCCGTCAAGGCACCCAGTGGAAACAGCACCACCAAGTCTGCGGTTAAGAATGCGAAGCCGGTTCTTGCGGCTATTTTGTAGTGGCGGCTGCGCTGTGAGACGCAAGGTAAGCGCGGGCGTGGGCGAGCTGCGGAAGATCGGAATCGGCGGATTTCCAGGCTGACAGGAAATCCGCATACCCGGATGCGGCGGTTGTGGAGTCACCCGACTGTTCACTCGCTAGCGCCATGCCATAGAGCGCAAAGCCGGAGTGGGGCCGGTCGAGGAGAGCATCTTTGTAGGCGGCCTTGGCGTCTGTCCAGTCCGACGCGGCCATGAAAGCGGCGGCTTCGGTTTCGCCAACGGGGCGGATGAAGGCGGGAGGTTCGCGGTAGCCGAGAGCTTTTTCCTCCTGCGCGGCTTGCGCGTAGAGTTTTTTCGCGTCCGCGGTCTGTTTCTTGGCGATCAGCAAACCCGCGCGCAGTTCAAGCGACATGATGGATAAATTACTCACGAGCGGTTTGGGGTTGGCATCCGGCATGATTTGCATTTTGGGAGGGCTTGCATCCGACTTGCTCTTGTCTTTTTCCTTTTGATCGGATTTGGCGTCTTCTTCGTCTTTCAAGCGATTGGAAATTCTCCAGAGGTCCGCGTCGAACTGAGCCGAGGCGGATTCCGCGAGCGATAGGTCGTGCGCCTCGAGGGCCTGCATCCCGATGGCGAATTGTGTCAGCTGGCGCGCCAGAAATCGGAGATTCGGCAGCGCATCGGAAGGATCGGCGGACTTCAAGAGAGAGAGGGCGGTCGTCCAGTCGGCATCGCGAAGCGCGACCGGGAGGCGCGGATCGAGGCGCGACATCGCATCGCGGGGCGACCAGGGATAGAGCGTGTTTTCGAGTTCGCCGCGGGCGTCCTTCAGCTTGGCCGATAACGCAGTGGCCTCGCTTAGCTGACCAAGTTCCATCAAGTTCGCGATGGCGTACATCAGGTTGTGGACATAATTCCAGTCGTCATCGACCTGCACGTGCTGGGCTTGCATATACGATTCATCGGCTTTCATCGAAGCGGCAAAGCATTCTTTCGCGCGAGCATAGTCACCTAGCCGATAGAAAATGTGGCCTGGCATGTGCACCATGTGACCGGAAGTGGGCGCGAGGCGGCCGAGAATTTCCGCGCTGTGAAGAGCCTGCTCGGGATGTTGGCTGGGTTCGACGGCGTGAATCCAGTAGTGATTCGCCGCGGAATTTTCCGGGTCTTCCATTAGGACGCCTTGCAAGATCGCCAGGGCTTCTTTTTGGCCTGCACGGGGCTGATCGTTATCGTCGTAGCCGTCCGAGAGCGCCTCTGCCAGAAAAATGCGCGCTTGCATGTCCTTGGGATTGCTCTTTACCAATTTGCGGTAAATTTGCACTTCCTTTGAATCCCCGGTGCTGTTGTCTTCTTTTTCGGATGTGCCGGCGGCCTCGGCGGCGGCGCTGGCCTCGATGTACAGGCGTTCTGCTTTACTGGCGTGACTTTTCAGGCTGACTGCTTTGGCCAATGCCTGGTTCGAATAGAATTTGGAATTGCTGTGGCTGAACTTTTCAGCCTGGTAGATGCCCCAATAGCACATCGCGCAGCGCTGGTCGACACGAACGCTCTGCTCGAAGGCGCGCTCGGATTCGTAGTTCCAAAAATCGTGGAGCAAGTTCAAGCCTTGATCGAACCACATCTGCGCTTCGGGACTTGCGGTGATGTGAATGCGGGAGTTGCCGATGCCGGTGAGTTTCAGTGGAGAAGGCAGCTTTTCGGGTGGGACTTCCTCGCGCATGTCCATCGCATGGGAGCCCATCGCGTTTTGTGCAGTCATGCGACTTGCGGAACCGAGACCGAAGAGAGCGGCGATCGCTGTGGAGGCAGCCCGCTTTCGCAGCGACCAAATGGATTTCAGCGCAAGCATCAGCACGTTTTCCTCCCCGCAAGCGAGACCCGGACATTCTAGACGAAAACGAAGGCGCGGGCCTCCGCCATAATCCGACGGCCGCAGCTGACGAAGTTCGTTTGCGCAAGAGGCGTTGCGGCGCTAAGATGCAGGCAATTTCCTTCCCGTGGAGGTCATGATGAAGCGAATTTTGCAGTGCATTGGATTTGGGGCTTTGTTTGTTTTCGCAGCTGCTCCGGCGAGCGGACAACAGATTGGCAAGTACGTGCCAATTCCGGCGGGCTCCGATGCCGACCACGCGTTGACGGAAATCAACGGGACTGCCGATCCCGCGCAGAAGCTGGCGCTCATCGACAAATTTTCCTCAACGCTCGGCCGGGGCGACATGGCCATCGTTGCCGACGACCTCTACGTAAATTATTACATCGCGCAGAAAAATTACGACAAGGCATTCGAGTATGGCGACAAACTCTTCGCGCTCGATCCCGACAACCTTTCGAACGATGTAAACATGGTTCGCGCGGCGAACGAAAAGGGCGACGCAGACAAGGTGGCGGCCAACGGGGAGAAGCTGGCCGGCATTCTGCAACGCTTCAAGGATCTGCCTGCGCCCGCAGGGACGGAAGCGGAAGGATGGCAGAGGCAAAAGGCGGCAACGCTGGAGAGCAACAAGGACAATATCAATTACATAGAGGAAGCCGTTTACCTTGTGGATTACCGAACGGCGGACCCGGCGAAGAGAGCGGCGGCACTCACGCACTTCGCGCAGGTCTTTCCGGATTCGCCTTACGCGAATCAAGCGCTCGGAGTGGCGGCGACTTCCTACCAGCAGGCCCAAAACATCCCGAAAATGCTCGAGGTGGCGAATGGACTGCTGGCCAAGGACCCGAATAACCTGGGCATGCTGCTGTTGCTTTCGGACTATTACAGCGAACAAGGAGAGCACCTCGATAAGGCCGAAGCTTCGGCTAATAAGGCGATCACGTTGCTGGGCAGCGCTCAGAAGCCGGAAGGAGTGACCGACGAGCAGTGGCAAAAGGAGATTTCGCTGCAGAAAGGGCTGGCGCTCAGCTCGCTCGGGCAGGTAAGCATCCAAAAAAAGGACAATGCGCAAGCCGCGGCGAACTTCAAGGCGGCGGCACCGCTCTTGAAGCCCGATGACGGAAGTTACGGGCGGAATCAGTACCGGCTGGGCTTTGCGCTGCTCAACTTGAAAAAGAACGCCGAAGCCAAGGAGGCGTTCACGGAAGCGGCGTCAGTGAATAGCCCCTACAGGGCTCTGGCACAAGCAAAGTTGAAGACTTTCGCGGGCGGCGCGGCGAAGCATTAGTCGCGAAGCAAGGGCGGATTGCGGAGGAGGACAGGCCCAGGTGGCGAAGTTCGGAGGATGGCTCGCGAAAATCCATATTCGCAGGTGTCCGAAACTTTGGCCCGGCATCCAGCATCCAATGGCCTGGATACCTGAGAGATAATTCGCGGTTGCGACCGATAGCCGGTTCGCATAGGAGAAGGAAATGCCGGAAATCGCAACGTTTGGAGCAGGCTGTTTCTGGGGAGTCGAGGCAGCTTTTCAGCAAGTGCCTGGAGTGATCGAAACGGCCGTGGGATACACCGGAGGCGAGACGCCAAATCCCACGTACAAGGATGTTTGCAGCGATGAGACGGGGCACGCCGAAGCGGTGCAAGTGACATTCGATCCCGCCAGAGTCAGTTTCCAGCAACTGCTGGATGTTTTTTGGAAGGCGCATGATCCCACGCAGGTAAACCGGCAGGGGCCAGATTTCGGTACCCAATACCGGACCGCGATTTTCTTTCATTCGCCGGAGCAGGAAGCGACGGCAAAAAAATCGGCGGCGGCCCTGGAAGCAAGCGGCAAGTTTAAGCGGCCCATCGCAACAGAGATTACGCCGGCCTCAACGTTCTATCGCGCCGAGGAGTATCACCAGAAGTATCTGCAGAAGCGAGGCGTGGCGTCCTGCCATTTCTGATTTACCTCTCCGGTTCGAGATTCTCGAGGGCAGGGCGCGGCAATTCCAAGACGGTAACGCCGCCGAAAAACCTTCAGCGCAAGACCGCCCGCAGTGGCTCATGCCGTTGGCCCAAGTCCTTGTCGAGGTTCGGTGAACTTGGCGAAAATCTGGTTATTTCTCCAGGCCGCTTCGGTGAGCGTGTGCAGTGCTCCCTCGAACAATGAAGGCTGGTTCGACGACGATCTCTCTGGGGTAGGACTGTTTTGCCGGGGCGTTGATGCGTTGCAAAACGGTCTCCGCAGCGAGGACACCCATCTGGCGGAGCGGTTGCTTGACGGTGGTAAGCCCGGGATTCTGAAACGCGGCGCTTTGAATGTCGTCGAAACCGACCACGGATACATCCTCAGGTATCCGCCGGCCAGATTCACGCAATGCCTGAATGGCGCCGATCGCGGATATATCATTGAAGGCAAAAAGAGCCGTGAAGGGCTCACCGCTGGCTATGAGCTTCTGGGTAACCTGGTATCCAAGTTCGGAAGAAGAGGATTCGCCCTCAAGTTGCGTCACTAACCTGCCCTTGATTGGAATGCCGAGTTCCGCGGCAGCCCGGCATACGGAATCCCAACGCACGGCAGTGTCCGAGCTGAATTCCTGCCCTTTGATGAAGGCCACCTTGCGGTGACCGAGCTTTGCAAGATGTTCCAGCGCAAGCCGCGCCGCCAGCGGGTGGTCCAGCACGATGTTGGTGACACCGGGCATGGCTCGGTGACCGGAAACCGCCACGAGCGGGACTTGCACTCCTTCAGAAAGAGCCGTATCCACTACAATCAGACCTTCCACGGCGCGTTGCTGCAAAAGGAGAGGATATTCCTCGATGAGCTCAGCGCGATGACGGTGGCTGACTACCAGGTAGAAGTACGCTTCCTGCAGCAGATGATCTTCAATCCCGGACAACACCAGGGCGGTGTAGCCTTCGCTTATTTCTGGAACAACCACTCCGATGGTAAAGCTCCGCTGCTGACGAAGAGACCGGGCGAGATGGTTCGGCCGGTAGTTCAGCTCGCGGGCGGCCGCGCGAATCAATTCCTGGGTGCGCTGAGGAATGGATTTTGCCCGAGGCGAGTGGTTGATCACGAACGAGACGGCTGTCTTCGAGAGTCCCAAATGCTCGGCAAGAGACTTCAAGCTAACGCTATTTCTGGCAGGTTTTCGGGAGGGATGGATTTGCGCGGATTTCGACCGGGACATGGGTGTGAGTGGCAAGGAAGTTTCGCACAAGGGCCAGGGCGTTACAAGCCCCATCATGCGCTCGATATGGGAAGGATAGACGGTTGACTCAGTTGTTTGGACTGGCGGATGAATCGATTTAGTATTCGATCCTTAGTCAGGCCGGATTCCTCAGGAAACGCACCAACAACCCTGGGAAGTTGATTCCCCGCAAGAGGTTTTATTCGTTACGACACTGGATCCGACACTCTTGCGCGAAGCGCGCGGAAAGGTCAACATAAAGAGGAAGTTGAGCGGTGCTTAGACCCTCCTCTATCCGGAAAGCTGCGCTCCACAGACTCCCATGATCCTCCGCACCGTCGAGCAAGTCCGCCGCCTATCCCGAATTATTGGGGGCTTCACGTTGTTGTTGATCGGCATCATCATGCTGGTCACGCCGGGACCCGGATGGCTTGTGATTCTCCTCGGATTGGGCTTGCTGGCGGCGGAATTTGTCTGGGCCAGGCGTCTCATGGACCGGATCAAGAGAGAAGGAGAACGCGTCCGCAGCGCGGTCTGGCCGTCGGCAAAAAACGCACCTGAGAAGGATTCCGAGGAATCCAACGAAGCGGCGGAAACCTGAACCTGGCGATGGGTGTATCGTGAATTGAAATTCCAACAGCTGAGGTAATGGACATGGAAGCTGGATTGATCGGACTCGGGAGAATGGGGACTGGCATCGCCAAGAGTTTGCTTCGCGCCGGGCATCGCGTCACGGTGTTTAACCGTACGCGCGAACGGGCAGAAGCATTGCGCGCCGATGGCGCGATTGTTGCGGGCACGGTGGCCGAAGCCTGCCGCGGCGAAGTGGTGTTTACCATGGTTGCGGATGACGCGGCGCTAGAAAGCCTGGTCTTCGGCGGTGGTGGAATCGCGGCTTCGCTTTCGCGCGGCGCCGTGCATGCATCGCTCAGCACCATCAGTGTGGCTTTGAGCGACAAGTTGTCTGCCACGCATGGAGATGCCGGGCAGGGATATCTCGCAGCGCCCGTCTTCGGACGCCCCGATGCTGCGGAAGCGGCGCGTCTTGCCGTGGTGGTTGCCGGACCGGAAAACTACATTCAAAAATGCAAGCCTTTGTTTGAAGCCATGGGGCCGAAGCTGATGGTGGCGGGCGAGCGGCCTTCGATGGCCAACGTGGTGAAGCTTTCCGGGAATTTTCTGATCGCTTCCGTGCTCGAATCGCTTTCGGAAGCCCTGGCATTCGCAAGAAAATCCGGCGTCGATGCGGGCGCGCTCATGGATTTTCTGACCAGCACGCTCTTCAACGCGCCCGTGTACAGGACCTACGGCGATTTGATCGTACAGGGAAAGCATGAACCGGCAGGATTTTTACTTCCGCTCGGATTGAAGGACGTGCGCCTGGTGCTGCAAGCCGCGGAAGCCGCGAGCGTGCCCATGCCCATCGCGAGCGTGATTCGTGACCGCTTTATCACCGCGATGGCGCGCGGAAATCAGGATAAGGACTGGTCCGTCATTGGCCGCGTGGCGGCGGAAGATGCGGGATTGCCGCAGACCTCGCGCGCGGCAAGGTGAGCGAAACGCGCCGCGCGCGATGCCTGCTCCAGGGCAGCTTACAACAGCTTGATGGACGTAACTTTCAGCGTGTCTCCTTCCACGTCTCCACTAACGTCCACACGAAGATGATCTTTCTTGTCGGAAGCCTTGAGAGCGGCGATGATTTCCTTGTTTCCCGCTGCATCGAATTTGATGAACTTCTTGTCCTCGGTGATGATGCCGTATCCGCTCGCGGCACACTTTAGTGCGCATGCGCGCGTGTGTGTGTCAGGGGCAGAAGCCACCTTTGCCGAGCAATTCACGTCCACAACCGGAACGTCCTTGTAGGTTTCTGCGGAAGCCAATGTCGGCAAGGCTAGCAGGCCCAGCAACGCGAGATAGGTGATTTTCCTCATGATTTCCTCCGTGTGAATCTTATTTTGAATCGTCTTGTGCCCTTACAGCGAACTGCGCACTGCTTGCTGCTTTTCCCCATTGGTCGTCTTGAGTTGCCCCTCGCGCACGGCTGTAAGCTGCGACAGCGCGAACGCCCCCACGGCAATCTCCACGTCCCGTAAGGCCAGGTCGTAAAACATTCCGGTGGTGAGCAGATTCACGGCGATGCCGAGCAGCCAAAGCATCACAATGTAACTGCCGATCTTGGTCCACTTGCTCAAGACTATGAGGCCAGCGATGACTTCGATAATTCCAACCGTATGCATGAACGTGGTGGTGCTGACCGGAACAACCTTTGTGGCGAGCGGGCTGAGGTACATGCCCCAATCGGTCAGTTTGTTGAAGAATTTGTCCACGCCCGCGATGATCGGCCCAAGTCCCACGGCAATCCTCAGCGCCCACCAACCGGCATTGAGGCGGCTATCGAAATCTTTCATCATTGGCCCCTGCTTAAGTGAGCTTCAAGGCCGGTGTTCGGTTACAAACATTCTTCTCGAAACCCCTGCCCGCCAACCGAATTCGAAATCGATAGTGGTCCTGCATTTGCTTCCAGGGGAACATGGCTTGTAACCTTTATCTTCCCGGCTGCTCTAAAGTAGGAGAACCATGGAACGAACTGGAATCCTCGAAAAGGCCAGAGCCGAGGGGTGGACTGACGAAGAGGTCGTTGACAGAGTGTGCGCAGGCGACACCGCCTTGTATGAAATCATCATGCGCCGCTACAACCAGCGCCTCTATCGCGTCGCGCGGGCCATTGTCCGCGATGACGGCGAAGCGGAAGACGTCATGCAATCCGCGTATATTCACGCGTATGAGCACCTTGGCCAATTTGAGGGCCGCGCACCGTTCGCGGCATGGCTTACGCGAATCGCGGTGAATGAGGCGCTGTTCCGCCTTCGGAAACGGGGTCGGCTCGATCAATTGGAGGATTCCGAGGCCGGCTATGGCCCTGGAGCAAACATGGTTGAAACTTCTCCCGATCCCGAGCAGATAACCACTCGCGCGGAACTCCGCCAGCTCTTGGAGGAGGCCATTCTGGGACTCCCGGAACAGTATCGCGCGGTACTCATGCTGCGCGACGTCGAAGAGCTAAGCACGGCGGAGACCGCGGATGCGCTGAGCCTCACGGAAGAGAATGTGAAGGTGCGTCTGCACCGCGGCCACGGAATGGTGCGCGCATGGCTCCTCGCCCGCGTGGGCTCGAACGCCAAGGAAGCGTTTCCCTTCATGGGAGTCCGCTGTGACCGAGTGGTCCAGAATGTTTTCGCGCAACTCGCCTCACCCGGCAGTCGTCCCGCCATCCAATAGCCGTGTTCCGCGGCCGCCAACGATTCTCGGCAAAGAACGATTCACGAAGAACTCCGTGATACGCTGAAAGACTCTTTGGGAGAGTCATGCGATGACACCGTGGTCCGGGAAATGGGCCCTGGTAACAGGAGCGAGCGCGGGAATCGGCAAAGCGCTGGCCGAAGAATTGGCTCGCGGCGGAGCGAACCTCGTTTTAACCGCGCGGCGACGCGAGCGTTTGGAAGAGCTGGCGCAAAACCTTGCGGCCAAGCACAAAATCCACATAAAGGTATTTGTGGCCGACCTGATCCAACCGGATGCGCCGGAGAAGATATTTCGATTCACGAAAGAACAAGGAATCGAGATTGAACTGCTGATCAACAATGCTGGGTTTGGAGCCTACGGCGAATTTCCCAAGGTCGATCTGAGCAGGCTCACGGACATGGTGCAGGTGAATTGCGCAGCGGTAGTCCATCTGACGCGGCTCTATCTTCCTGAAATGGTGGCGCGGGGACATGGCGACGTGCTGATCCTTGCGTCGACCGCTTCATTTCAAAGCGTTCCTTACATCTCGACATACGCGGCCACGAAAGCTTTCGACCTTCTTTTTGCCGAAGGACTCGCGGAAGAGATGAAGCCCCACGGCGTGCGAGTGTGCGCACTGTGTCCCGGATCGACGGAATCGGAATTCTCGGAAGTTGCCGGGCAAGCGCATATCTCCGCCACGAGGGCGAATCGAGAGACTGCGGAGAAAGTCGCGCGAACAGGCTTGCGCGCTCTCGCCGCCGGGAAGAGTTACGTGATCTCGGGCCTTGGAAATTATCTGGGAGTGCTGGGGCAGAGAATTGTCTCACGGCGTCTCGTGGCACGCGTTGCAGCGCGCATGTTCAAGCCTCGAAAGACATCCAACTAAGTCCCCCATAATATTGCGACGAAGCGATTTGGAGGGCGGCAGCCCTGCCGCCGCTTTTCTCAGTAGCTCGCACATCTCTATATTTAGCGAGGCTCAATAGTTCCCGTGAAGCAGCATCGGGATCGCCAAACTCTCGCTCGCCCCAGCCAGAGTGAATCCATTCATTTCCAATTGAGGCAAGCTCCTCACCAGAGTACTCTTGGCCGACACGCGCCAGCCGCGGAGCACGTCTAAACCACTGTGAAAGCGAAACTTGCAATCGGCCAGAGTACGCCGCTCGACTCGCCTGGGAACTTTTTTGGGGCCAGTGGGGAAATAAGGGAGAAGCCAGCAGGCGCACCTCGAACAGGCACAGAAGCCGTAGCAGGGGAGACGAGGATCGCAGCTCACGATAGAGACGACCTTCTGTTGCGGCGTGCCGCCCAGGGTGATGAGGAGGCCTTTGCTCTTCTCTACCGGCGGCATCAGGGCGCGCTCTACAGGTTTGCTCTGCGAATGACCGGCAGTGCCTGGGGAGCCGAGGAGATCGTGCAGGACGTCTTCATGACCTTGATGCGTGCGCCGAAGAAATACGATCCAGAGCGAGGATCGGTGGGCGCGCTTCTTTTCGGGATTGCCCGCAACCGCGTGATGAAGCATCTCGAGCGGATTCCAAGAGAAGTTCCGCTGGAAGAAAAAAACGAGGACGGCAGCGGAGCGGGAATCGTCCTGCAAGATAATTTCACTCCCGCCAAGTGGGTGGAAGCGCGGGAGCGCATGCATCAGGTGAGAGCTGCGGTGCTGGATTTACCGGCCGAATTTCGCGAGGCCGTGGTGATGTGCGAACTGGACGAAATGAGTTACGAGGAAGCAGCCCAGATGATCGGCTGCCCGATCGGGACGATCCGTTCCCGGCTGCATCGTGGGCGCGCTCTATTGCTGGCCAAGCTAGAACTGTTGCGGGATGTGCCCCGGCGCATGAAAGTGGCGAGGTAAGCAGATCGTGGAAACGTTTGGGAAACAGCAAATGAACTGCGAGCAAGTGGAAGCGATCGTATTCGATCTTGATCGTGACGGCGCGCTGGACGCGCCTGAGAGAGCAGCGGCCTTGTCCCATCTGAGCCATTGCTCACGCTGCGCCGCTTTGCAGGAGTCCTGGCAGGCCGCGAGAGAAGAATTGCGAACCTTGGGCGAAGCAACTTTGGAGGCGGCCGCGCCCGCCCGTGTGGAAATGCGGCTGCGGCAGGAATTCCGTACCAAACATCGCACGATGGTGGTTCGCCGAGGAACGATGGTGGCGGCTTGGGCCCTGGCTGCGGCAGCCCTCATTGTTGGACTAGTCGGTTGGAGAAATTGGGAGCAATCGCGGCGCGCTGAGATTGCAAAGCAAACGAAGGCAGAGCCAAACGCCCCGGCATCGAGCGAAGTTGCGGCCGGTCAGACTCAACCGGCGGACATTCTCGCCGCTGCACTCTCCAGTGCAGATGATCTGGGCGATTTTACGCCCCTCCCTGGAGCGGCGCCGGACTTGACCGAGCCGTCTGAGATCTTGCGCGTGAGGATGGAGCGCGGGTCGCTTGGGGCTTTGGGATTGCCAGTGAACGAACAGAGCGCTGGCGACTGGATCCAGGTGGATTTGCTGGTTGGCAACGATGGGTTGCCCGAAGCGGTGCGGTTGGCGCAGGAAGAAAACTGAAACTTGATTGCGGCGATGAACAAAACATCGCGGCGCGGGAGAGAAGAGGAGAGCGAATAATGAACTTGAAAGTCAAAACGTATCTGGCACTGGGCGGAGCGCTGGTGTTAAGCGCCATAGCTGTACAAGCGCAACACCGCGGGCCCGGTGGCGGACTTCCCTTCGGAGCGCCGATGGAGCTTATGGGCTTCGAGGGAATGCACGGCGGGAAAGTCGTGACAGGCGCGCCGTTTACCGCCTCGGCGACGTCGGAAACGACGCAAAGGCTGCAGGACGGGTCGTTGATTCACCGGACCTCGCAAGTCACCATGTATCGCGACAGCCAGGGCAGGTCGCGACATGAAGCTACGTTCACCGGTGTCGGACCGCTTGCGGCCTCGGGCACACCAAAGACGATGGTGGCCATTTCTGATCCCGTAGCAGGCGTACACATCATGCTGGATGCACAGCAGAAAATCGCGCACAAGAGGCCCTTCCGCGCACGCGGCGGTGCTTCGAGTGCAAATGCCCAGTCTTCGTCGACCTTCACGGCGAAGATGCAGGCGCGCGAGGAACAAGAGGAAGCCTCCGGCTTGCTGAAAAAGGAATCGCTGGGAACGCAGACTATGAATGGCGTGGTCGTCGAAGGCACGCGAATTACGCATGTCATCCCCGCGGGACAAATCGGGAATGATAAGCCGCTGCAAGTGGTCTCCGAGCGCTGGTATTCGCCGGATCTTCAGATCGTCATGAAGAGCACGCGGACCGATCCGCGCTTTGGAACCACAACCTACACGGTGACCAGCATTCAGAGGTCTGAGCCGGCAGCCACGCTGTTTACTGTGCCATCGGATTACACCGTTCAGGCAGGCGGACGAGGCCGCGGGCCCATGGCGCCTCCGACGCCGCGGAGTGACGAGTAAGAACCGAAAGCTTGCGCCGAAAGTTCGAAAGGAACAAAGCGCTGGCATAACAACGATCTTCTCTCCTGAAGACGGTACGCCCTTTCCGCATCTGCCCCCATCAATGCGGAAGGGGCGTTGCCGTCTTTGGAGAGAATGTGGAAAGGCAGGAGACGAAGCGCCGCCAGATAAAAATACCCGTTGAGATCAGCAGAGCGCAGTACGCCGTATAATTCGTCTATGGACGATAAAGGACTGGCGAAACAATTAGAGTTCGAAGGATATAGCCATACGTACGTTTGGCAAGATCCGCCGGACGCGTTTTATCCTGAACATACCCACGGAGTCGAAACCGCGCATATCGTCTTGAGCGGCGAGATGACCATGACCATGAACGGCCGTTCTGAGATATACACTCCAGGCGGCCGCTGCGATGTTCCGGCGGGCGTAGTCCACTCAGCCAGAGTGGGCCCGAAAGGCTGCCGTTACCTGATCGGCGAACGCTGAGCCCGAGCGGCCCCTCTCACCTTTGCGGGATTCTCAGGCGAGGATAGTTTTGCTGAAGTTCGTTCGTGGAAACCGGTGTTCTATTCCAACGCGTAAATGTTGCCGTCTGTGCTTCCGAAGTAGACGAGACCATTAGCAACCGCGGGCGAGGAGAGAACGGCGCCGACGGACATCATTTTTTGGACGCCCACGACCATGTCATCGTAGAAGAAGTCGAAGAAGGCCGCTTCGTAGTTGGGCGAGCCATCGGGCTTGGTGTAGGTCGGGCCGTTTGCTTTCGAGCCCTCCGTCGCGAAAGTCCACGCGAATTTCTGAGACTTCAGATCGACAGCGAGAAGCTTACCTTCGTGAGAGCCGATGTAAAGCGTATCTCCGGAAATGGCGGGGGAGGAAAACATCGGCCAATGCTTGTTGTCGAGCGAGAAAAGAACACCGCCTGACTTCGCTTCGACTGCGTAAAAAAGTCCGGAGTCGGATGTCGCGAAATAGACTATGCCGTCGAGCACAGCCGGCGAAGCAATGACCCATGAACCCTTGTTCGGAAATGCCCAAACTTGTTTTCCAGTGAGAGCGTCGACCGCATAAAAATTGGAGTCGCGGCAACCGAAGTACACGATGCCGTCCGCCACCGCCGGAGAAGATTGAATTCCGACCTGATTGTGAATCTTAGGATCTTCACCTGTCTTGAAGCGCCATTTTTCCTTTCCCGTCGCGGCGTCGAGAGCATAAAAATAGCTGTCCCAGCTGCCTACAAACAGCGTCTCATCTGAAATCGCGGGGGAGGAATGAACAACATTGCCGGTTTTGAATTTCCATTTGAGGGCGCCTGTAGCGGCCACGAGCGCGTAGACATTCGTGTCTCCACTCCCGAAATAAACGGAGCCATTTGCGATGACGGGAGAGGAGAGGAAAAAATCGAATGGATCCGGCATGGTTTCTGCTGCGGGTTCTCCCCCGTGGAGGTGAGTCGCCGCGAACCGGCGCTCTCCCTCCGTTTTGAATTTCCATTTTAGCTGGCCCGTAGCCACGTCCACGGCGTAGATATTGCTATCAAAACTCCCAAAATAGACGAGGCCCTCGGACACGGCTGGCGATGAAGTGATGCGGCCATCGGTCTTGAATTTCCAAAGGAGAGCGCCCGTTGCGGCGTCGAGTGCATAGAGAAAATGGTCGTTGCTCCCGACATAGACGGTGCCGTCCGCAACGGCAGGTGAAGAGAGCACCTGGTTGTTTGTATGAAACTTCCACTTAATTCTTGCAAATTGAGGGACGCTGCGGCCGGCAGAAACGCCGGTGTGCTGAGGATTGCCACGAAACATCATTTCCTGCGCTAGTACCGGGGTGCAGACGGCTAGCAAGGCGAGCAAAAGCAGACGTTTCATGAAAGAGGTCTCCGCTGTGTTTCCATCCGTTGAGCTAACAGACGGAGCAACAGGAAAAACGTTTCCAAGAGTTTGGGGAACGCAACAGCGAGATCCTCCCGTAAACCGGGCGGTGGGAGGATGGCTGCGGAGTGTGTTAGTGTAAATTTCGAAAATCGTTGAGGGCAGGCAAAGGAGAGCGATGACGAAACCGAAAGTGCTGGCGACGCGCCCGCTGTTCCCGGCGGCGCAGGCAATTTTGAACACCGAATGCGAGGTCGACTATTGGACCAAGCCAGAGCGCATTTCGCGCGAAGAGTTGTTGGAAAAAGTGAAGGACAAAGAAGGATTGGTGTGCCTGCTGACGGAAAAAGTGGATTCGGGCTTGTTGAGCGTGGCTCCGAAATTAAGAATTGCGGCGAACGTGGCGGTGGGGTTTGACAATATCGATGTGGCGGCATGCACCAAACGAGGTGTGGTGGCAACCAACACGCCCGGCGTGCTGGATGAGACGACAGCGGATTTTGCGTGGACGTTGATGATGGCGGTGGCGCGGCGGCTCGGCGAAGGAGAGTCCCTGGCTCGCTCGGGAAACTGGAGCGGATGGGACCTGGATCAACTCGTAGGAACAGACGTTTGGGGCAAGACGCTGGGAATTGTGGGGTTCGGACGAATCGGGAAAGCGATGGCGCGGCGGGCGCAGGGGTTTCAAATGAAAGTGGTATACGCGGACGCAGTGCAAGCGCCGGAAGCGGTCGAAAAAGAACTGCACGCTCGGTACCGAGGCATAAATGATCTGCTGGCAGAGTCCGATTTCGTCAGCGTGCATGTGCCGCTGCTGCCGGAAACGCGCGGGTTGTTTGACGCGCCGCGACTTTCCCGGATGAAGCCCACGGCGTTCTTGATCAACACATCGCGCGGAGCTGTAGTGGATGAAGCCGCTTTGGTGCATGCGCTCGAAAGTGGAAAGATTGCGGGAGCGGCGCTGGATGTCTTCGAGAAGGAGCCCTCCATTCATCCAGGATTGAAGAGGCCGAATGTGGTGCTGGCGCCGCACATCGCGTCGGCGTCGATTGAAACGCGGACGAAGATGGCGTGTATGGCGGCGGAAAATGTGGTCGCGCTTTTCAAAGGCCAGCGACCTCCGAACATGCTGAATCCCGAAGTGCTGAAAGCGAAATAAGAGAGTGGCGGCCGTTTTCTAATGGCGGAACTGAAGCAGATTGCCCGCCGGATTTTCCAGGAAACCATTTCGGCGATCGATATTCCCGAGGCCATGCAGAGGAAACTGCAGCTCACGGGAACCGTGCTGCGTCTCGAAGACTCGCAGGTGGATTTGCGCGCGTTCAAAAACATGCGCGTGATAGCTATCGGCAAAGCGGCGCATGGAATGGTGGAGGGGATCGAAAGTTTGCTGGGCCGGGAATTTCCCTTTACAGGGATCGTGTCCGCGCCAACACCGCCGTTGCGGGCCGTTGCAGGACTGAAGTACTTCGTCGGCGGCCATCCAACCCCGGATCAGCAGAGCTGGAAGGCGGCGGAAGCGATTCTGGCGTCGCTGAAAGAGTGCGACGAAAAGACAGTCGTCTTTTTTCTCTTGTCTGGCGGTGGCTCCGCGCTGGTGGAGTTACCGCTAGATGCACGGCAGACGTTGGAAGACGTGCGGCAACTACATCGCGCATTGGTGACGTGCGGCGCGCCGGTCGACGCGATCAACACCGTCAGAAAGCACCTCTCGGCCGTAAAAGGCGGAAGACTTGCGCTGGCCGCGGGGCGCGCGACGAAAATAACGCTGGCCGTCAGCGACGTGCCGGTTGGAAAAGAATCCGCGCTGGCTTCCGGACCGACTCTTCCAGACCCAACGACGATCGCGGAAGTGCTACGCGTCATCGCGGAGTATCCGTTGCGAGAGAAATTATCGCCGGCGCTCGTGCGATGGATCAGTGAAGGGAAAATGCCGGAAACGCCGAAAGAAAGCGAGGCGGCGTTTTGCAACGCACATTTTTCGCTGCTGCTTGGATTGGATGATTTGTTCCATCCGGCGCACCACGCCGCCGAAGCAGCGGGGTTTTTAGCTTGCTGCGACAATACGACGGACGACTGGCCGGTCGACAAGGCAGCGGAATATTTATTGGAACAGCTAAATGTTCTGCGCAAGGCGAATCCAGGGCGGCGCGTGGCTTTGATTGCGGATGGCGAGGTAAGTTCGCCTGTAAAAGGGAAAGGGATCGGCGGCAGGAACGCGGCATTTGTTCTGGCTTGCGTGAAAAAAATCGCCGGAAAGAAAATTGCAGTGCTCAGCGCGGGGACGGACGGAGTGGATGGAAACAGTCCTGCAGCGGGAGCGGTGGCGGACGGGGACACGCTCGATCGCGGACGGGCGATTGGGTTGAATGCGCGGTACATGTTTCGCGAAAGCGATTCGTACAGTTATTTTGCGCGGCTCGGCGATACCATCGTTACCGGGCCTACGGGTAATAATTTACGGGATCTGCGGATTTTGCTGGCGGAACCCGGCGTAATCAAATAAGGGCGTAAGGATTGGAAGGAAAACAAATTTATACAGAGGTCGCAGAGGGCGCAGAACGTACCAGGAAGAAGGCGCGCCAAATTCAATCGGTGCCCGAATCATTTGGCACCCGAGAAAATTATTGTTTGGGCGGCGGCAGCCTGGTCTCGATCGTTTTCAAGCGATCGTTCATTTGTTCCATCAAATGTTCGAGGCGGTCGAGTCGTTTTGCAACGGCCGCTTGATCATTGCCGGCCGCAGAGGATTCTTCGGCGCCTTCGCCCTCCTCGCCTTCTTCCCTGCCCACGGCGCCTACCCCGCCTCCGGGCTTTTTCAGGCTCGCAATCTGTCGTTTGATCATGGGAGCCATTTCGATGCTGAGGTCGTTGCTCTTGAGCAAAGCTTCCAGCGCAGGTATCGCGGAAGCGTCGCCGCGTGCGCCGAGAGCAAAGATAGTGGCAAAACGGACAGGAAAATGCGGCTCGTTAAGGTACGAAGCGAGCTGCTGGGTGATCTCTTTGTTGTTTTTTTGAAGACGAGCGAGGCTGGCGATAGCAGCGGTGCGTGAATCGATTGGCTTGCCGGACGCGGACCACTGAAGAAGTAGTGGGACGGCTCTGTCGTCGCCGAGGGCGCCCAGAGAACGAAGCGCAGCGTTGCGAAGGAACCCGTCCGGGGAATCGGCGGCGACGGCGGCATTGAGCGCGGCGAGCGCGTCGGGCGCTTTGAGACGGCCTAGCGCTTGAAGAGCGGCCGCCCGGGCGCGATAGGAGCTGTCCTCACCAGCGATGGAACTAAGTTTGGCGGCGATGGCCGTGTCATCCTTGAAATTGCCGAGAGCAGCCACGATGTACGATCGCACCCAGGGTTCTTTGTCGGCGTCGAGCGCCTCGAGAAGCTGCTTGGATGCCGTGGCACCACCTAATTCGCCAAGCGCATCGGCTGCGTTGGCGCGGATGCCCCAGGCTTTGTCGCTGCGAAGCGCGTCGCCGAGGGCGGCGACGACCGTGTCATCGCCTTTGAGCTTAGAGAGAGCGGTGATCGCGTCGGCGCGGTCGGCCAGTTCGGTGGCGTTCTTCAATTGATAGAGCCACTCCTTCTTTTCCTTGTGGAAGTCGGCGGACCTGAGGATTTGTCCGCCTTTATCGAAGAGCACCATAAGCGGAGCAGAATCCGTGGGAAACGAGAAGAGTTCTGATTCCTTCGATACCGTAATGGGGAAAAGTTTTGGACCCGAAGCGGTGGTGATTTCAACTTCCGTCGGGATGCGGAAAAGCCCGACGCGGCCCTCGACCTTTTGCGTTTGCTTGACGGTCAGCGCGACTTCGTGCTTCGCGTCGTCGTACGTGTAACTGAGGTCGAACTTAGGAGCGCCGGCGCCGTAGAGCCACTGGTTGAAAAACCGGTCGACGTTCGTGTGCGTAGCTTCTTCGATAGCTTTGGAGAGATCAGCCGTGACTACATTTTTGCCGCGATTTACTTCGAGATAGTGCTTCAAACCTGCGTAGAAAGCATCATCGCCGAGCTGGTGGCGGAGCATGTAGAGAACCCAGCCGCCTTTGGTGTAGGCGTTGCCGTCGAACTCACCAGAATCATTGAAGTCGTGGCGCACGATCGGTTTCTCATAGAGATTGTGCTGTGCGAACCAACTGTGGGCGGCTTCCCAGCGGTCGTAGTCGGCCTGGTCCTTGCCGAAATGGGCTTCCGTCCAAACCGTTTCCATAAATGTTGCAAAGCCTTCGTTCAGCCAGATGTCTCCCCAATCCTTGCAGGTGACCAGATCGCCGAACCATTGATGGCCGAGCTCGTGGGAGATGAGGTCGTCTTCACCGGTCGGGTATTCAGGCACGAGTTTGGGATTGCGAAGTGAGGAGCTGGTATTAGTGGTGGCGCTGGAGTTTTCCATGCCGCCGGCGACGAAATCGTCCACCATCGATTGGTCGTATTTTTCCCAGGGATAATTGACGCCGAGTTTCATGCTGAAAAGCTCGATCATCTGCGGAGTGCGGCCGTAATTGATGGAGAGGCGATCGCCGCGGCCTTTGGGCGCGTAATAATTAACGGGGATGCCGCGCCAGGAATCTTTCACTTCGTCGAGTGCACCTGCGACGGCGGTGATGAGATAGGTGGAGCTGGGAAAGGATTCGCGCCAAGTCCAAGTCTTCATCCCGTCGTGAGCCTCGGAAATGCTGATGAGCTTGCCGTTTGCAACGGTGACCCAGGATTCGGGCACGGTGAGGATCGTTTCCGTGGTGAGACGGTCATTCGGATAGTCGTAGGTCGGAAGATAGTAATGGGTGTCCTCGGATTCGCCCTGTGACCAGACTTGTGGAGGGCGGTCGGGGTATTCCTTGTCGGGGAGGATGAAATAGAGTCCTTTGGAGGGCTTGCCTTCGTAGCGGATGTTGACGTCGAATCTTTCACCGGCGTGTGCGGGCGCGGAAAGCGGAATGATGAGCTTATCGTCCGTGGTCTCGAACTTGGCGCGGGATTTGTTGACGCTCACGCTTTGAATCGTGAGCCCGGCGGAATCAAAGATGATTTTCGGCGTGCCATCGCGAAGGATAGTGAGCGTATGAGTGACCTCGCCGATGACCTTTTTCTGATCGAGATCGAAACGAAGCGCAATGCGGGAGTGTTGCAGATCGTAGTCGCGGCTGCGGGCGTAAGGCTCGTCGGCGCGAAGCTGCAGCGCAACAAAAAGTAAGGCTAGCACGCTCGCGGCGGCGAACCATGTTATTCGACGGCGAGGCTCCCGCAGACGTGCAAATGAGGCCATCTTCATTGGGCTTGGCTCCTTTGGAACGTGTGACCGGCCCGCTCGAGAGTGGAGACGGCTGCGGCCAGATTTTCCGAGGCCACGAGCAGGTAATCGGTATCGAACGTGGTAACGACAAGCAAACTGATCTTGGCAGCGGCGAGCGGCCCTGCGAGAGCGGCCAGCACGCCAACCTCCGACAAAACGAATGGGCCGTGCACTTTGATCACGCGCCAGCCGTTCTGAGATTGCACTCCGGCAGGGACGCGAGACTCTTCGACAATAATCGAGAGCTCCTCGCTGGTACGCGTGATGGAGAAGAAAGGGCCGCCTGTGGCCCACTCTGGAAGTTGCGCGCCCGGCGAGAGCCCCACGATGGCGAAACTTTCCGGCAGAAGCGATAGTTGAAGGCGGCGCAGAGAGAGGCTCATCGCGTTACAGGAGGCTCCTGACCATGCCGCCATCGACGGCGATAGAAGTGCCATTCACGTAGCCGGCGCGCTCTGAAGCCAAAAAGGCCACGACGGCGGCGAACTCTTGCGGCGTGCCGATGCGTCCTGCGGGGATCTGACGCTCCCAACCGGCGAAGACGTCATCCGGTTCTGTTCCGGTGCGCGCGGAAATAGCGGCAGCGAGATGGTCGAGGCGCGCGGTGCGCGTGTAGCCCGGACAGACATTGTTGACGGTAATTCCGTATCCTGCGTATTCATTTGCGAGAGTGCGCGCCAAGCCGGTGACGGCGGCGCGAACAGAATTAGAAAGCAGCAGGCCATCGACAGGTTGCTTTACCGCGGAGGACGTGATGGTGATGAAGCGTCCCCACTTGTTTTTTTGCATGCGCGGCAGAGCTTCTTTTGCGAAAAATACGGCGCTCATGAGAAGAAGTTCGACGGCGGAGTGCCAGTCTTCGGGATTTGAGTCCACGAACAGTTTAGACGGCGGGCCTCCCGAGTTGGTAACGCAAATGTCGAGACGCCCAAAGCGCTCTTCAACGGCGGCCACAAAATGGGAAATGGCCGCAGGATTCGTGACGTCGACGGCTTGATGGAAGACTTTCCCGCCTGTGGATTCGTGGATGTGTGCGGCCGCATGCTCGAGTCCGGACGCGCTACGGGCGCAAATGGCGACGCTGGCGCCTTCACGCGCGAGTTCTTCCGCGACGGCGCAGCCAAGCCCTTTGCTGGCAGCCGCGACAACAGCAACTCGCCCTCGTAGCCCTAGATCCATTTTTGCACGCCGCTCAAACTTGCCATCGTCTCGCGAATTACGAGATGCGTCAAATTTTCAGGAGGGCTATCTGCCCTGGACCCGCCAACATGTTCATCCTGGGGCTAAGAATGGCTCACGAGACCGACCGGGGAGTCAACTGGGCAAGACGGAGTTTCTCTCCGAGCCAAGCTGTCGGAATAGCTAGCACGACGAGAGCAACGGGATACCAGTGGGGCCCAAACGCGGGCCCCTTGTTCCAAGTGGCCGCGGCACCCGCGAGGTTAACAGCGAAGCCCAGAATGCCGAGAATCATGGCGTGCAGCATGGGACGACTCGGGGCGAGACGGGCGGCCATGAAGCTGCCGGCGACGCCATAGACGGTGCGATAAAGGGTGGCGTAGAGGAGTGTGCTTTCGTAGCCGGCCATGGAGGCGCCCCAGGGAGAATAGACGTGCGCGAGGTGCAGGACCTCGTCAGTGCCGAGGCTGAGAAAGATGCCGGTGAACATGCCTGCAAGTAACGCAAGGATGCTTCGGCCAATTTGGCGCGGAGGCTGCGCTTCGCTCATGGCAGCTTTCCCTCCTTGCCCGTATCGGAAATTCCAATGGAGAGCAGGAGCTTGTCGAGATGGTCGAAGGTCGGGAGCATGCCTTCCTGCATGCCGGACTTGAGGCCATTGTCGCGAGCATCCTTGGATGTATAGAGAAGAGTAATCATGGCCGTGGGTTGCCGGGGTCTTCGGAGAGGGCAGCTGTGCGGGAAGAGCTGCCGTGACCCGGCACAATGTATCGTGCCCCTCCGGGAGATTAGGATTGGTCGATTAGGCGATGGTGAATGGCGTAGAGGGCTAGTTCGAGGCGGTCGGAAACGCCTAGTTTGTCGAAAATGTTGTGGAGGTGATTCTTTACGGTTTGCTCGCTGATGAAAAGCTTTTCGCCGATTTCCTTGTTGCGGAAACCCTGGGCGACGAGCTGGACGATTTCTTTTTCACGATCGCTGAGAAGCGGCTTTTCGCGGCGCGGGCCGGATTCGGAGGACTTCGAGAAAGCTTTCATGACCTCGGCGGTCATGCGGTTATCAAGCCAAATTTCGCCGGCGTGAACGCGATGGATGCTTTTTACGAGGAGATCGGTGGCGGACTGCTTGAGAACCACGCCTCGAGCACCGAGGCGCATGGCCCGGACAACGTCGCGATCGTCTTCGGCGGCCGTGAGGACGATGACGCGAGTGGGCAGCGTGTCGAAATTGACTTCTTCGAGGACCGCGAGGCCGTCTTTATCCGGCATGCGGAGATCGAGCAGAAGGATTTCCGGCTTGAGTTTGGTGAGGAGTTTGATGCACTCCGCGCCGTTCTGGGCTTCGCCAACAATCGTGATGTCCTCATCGGAATCGAGGAGTTTGCGGAGACCGTCGCGAAAGATCGCGTGGTCGTCCGCTAGAAGGACGCGAATTTGCTGTTTAGTTTTGGCCATGTCAACCGAGCGGGACTTCGATGGTCAGTCGCGCTCCATGGCCAGGGTTGGACTCAACGGTCAAAACGCCCCCCACAGTACGCGTACGCTCCTTGATGGAGATGGGACCCAATCGCAGGCGGTCTAGTTCATCCCCAGTAAACCGACCGGCGAAGCTGAAACCCTCGCCGTTATCGTCAACTACGAGAACAATGCGACTGTCGTCCTGCGTCAGTTTTACCACGACATGGGAAGCCTTGGCATGCTTTTTTATGTTGTTGAGTGCTTCACGGTAAATCTGGAAAATCTCGCGGCAGACGCGGTCGGGAGCGTGGAGGTCGGCGGATTCGATGATCAGGTCGAGAGCCAGGGTGGACTCGTTGCGGTAACGTTCGGCAAAACCTTGCATTAAATCGAGGAGATCGGCGCTCTGAACGCGAAGGGGTCGGAGGTCGGTGACCATGCGGCGAAGCTCGGCACCCTCGTTTTTGACGGTTTGCTGGAGGTTGCCGAGGCTGGCTTCGGCCTGATCAGGAGATGAAGAGACTTTGCGGCGAAGGACGTCCAGCTGGATTTCGATACTGAGGAGAGTTTGGAGAATGCCGTCGTGGAGGTCGCGAGAGATGCGGCTGCGCTCTCCTTCGATGGCGCGGGCGCGAAGATGACGTAACAGGAAGACGTTTTCGAGCGAGGGGCCGATATGACGGGCGATTCGTTCGAGCCAGGCGAGGTCGGGGCGCTCGAACGGCTTGCGAGCGTTGATAAGAAAGAGGCGGCCTGCGGGCTGGCCACTCTGGTCGAATGCCACTGAAATCATGGAACGCATGTTGAGCTCCTGCTGCGTGGGACCAGGGAGGCGAGGGAGAGTATTGAGGCGGCGGCCATCCCGGCGATCCCAACCAAAGCCATTGCCAGGTCCTTCAAGGTTGTTCCAGCAGATGGTGGCGTCCATGTCGTCGAGGAGGAAACCGTCGGCGCGGGCGAGAGAGTAGCTCTCGGGGATGAGGCGCTCGCTTTCGCCGGCTTTGAGGCGCCAGAGGTAAATGCGTTCGAGGTCAGTGTCACGATAGGCGAGCAGGGCGGCTTCGACGTCGAAGGCGCGGGCAAGCTCGTCGAGCATGAGGCGGAGGGATTCGGCGAGGCCTTGGTCGACTTGAAGGGTCGCTGTGATGCGGGAGAAGAAATCGTTTTGCGAGGCGAAATGGCGGCTGCGGTCGGCCAGGAAGGCCATGGCTGCGCCTCCGGCGAATGTGCCGCCGACAAGGCCCATCCAGGCGATGACGCGCATCCAGCCGATTTCGCCCTTGACGGCGGTGAGCAGGACCAGAATCAGCGCGAGCGCTCCGGAGAGGGGGAAGGCAGCGCGGAGTCCCCAGCGCATGCCGGCTACCCAACAGACGAACAGATACGGAAACCAAACGGGGACAGAAGACGGGCTGATGTACATGAAGAAGCCCAGCGCGAGCAAATCGCATGCAATCGGCAGATGCCAGGCTCGTTTGCGAAGAAAACGCTCGAGCGGAATGACGGAGAGAGAGACGATCAGATAAGCGACGAGAAAAGAGATCGAGCGCTCGGCTTCCTTGGGGCTGGGATGCTGCAGCAAGGCGAGAAGAGAAAGTAAAACGACGATAGGGCGCGCATAGACGATTTGCCGCTCGAGATGGCGGCGATCCGTTTCATGGGGGCTCATGCGCGGGGACGCGATTCCTCTGGAATAGTCTAGCAAGCCGCGGAGAAGGCGTGAGGTGGCGTATCCAGCTTGCAACGGTTTAGGCAATGCAGGGGAAATCCAATTTCCTGGGGGTTTTCGCGGCCCTGTGCGAGGTGGCCCTCTATACGGGCTCCTCCGAGCAAATATTGGGTTCATTTCTTGGCGTTTAATTCGTCATAAGTAGGAACTTGCATCGGTGTACCGAGCGTGCCGACTTCTCCGTTGACCATGTTCTTGACTGCAATCGCCAACCTGTAAGTCCCTGGTGCCAAAGCGGCAATGAAATGACCCTCAGCCCGCGCAGTGTTCTTGCGCCCGTCGAGTGAGATAAAAGCTTCAATCGTCCTTACGATCCAACCAGACCGCTCGCTGATGCGCCCGAAAACCTCGAAAATCCCTACTGAAGCATTGCTATTGCCGGTTGGATTGGGTTGCTCGCCTGCGGGATAGATTGATATTCGCGCCAAAGTTGTTGCGTCCGTCGCCTTGGAAAATTCAATTCGATGGTTAAAAGGTACCTGGTTTCGGATAATCCGGGCACTCACGCATGCTTCCAGGTCTTTGAATTGCACTTGAGGCGTGGGCATCTGGCCTACAAACAGGACAATGGACTGGGAGGATTTCTTGTTGACTTCTCCGCCTCCAGAGCGAGGAAGCTTCTCGGATGTAGCAAATATTGGCTCCTCTTTCCCCTCCGGTGACAGAGAAAGGCGATAGTTTCCAGAACCATCCGGATCCAGAAAGGTGACTCCCACATCTTCCTCTACGCCCCGAAGATGATGGTAATGCCAAACCTCCGCGGGATATGGAAAGGTCTGAGGTCCGACCTCCGTTGGCTGGTCATTTTTCTCACCTGCGCGATGAGACTCAATGGAATCTGGCGGACCAAAGAGGATATAAATTCGACCTCGGTCTGTTTTCCATCCGGAAATCCGCCCTCCGTATTTTTCATCTGCGAAAGCGATGCGCTCGTAATGTTCAAGCTCAAAAGAGTTGTCCAGTGATGTTGGGTCTGGGGCGCGTCTCGCCCAAAACGCCTCTATGAATTGGGCTCGCTCTTGATCTGTCGACAGACGGAGAAATGCACAGCGCTCTTGCGGTGAGATAATATAGACAGCATCCTCATTCAGCCAAAATCGGGCCAACGCGGGGAGATTCGCATACGCCTTTTTCGCAAGCCGACTTTCTTCCTCATGGTCCTGTCCTCCAAAGCACCGAGGCGGGCGAGCAAACGTCTCCTTGGGACGCGTTCCTGCGGGTACCGAGTCTGTCTGCGCCGAGTCCCATTCCTGGGCAAAAATAGAAGACGAGCAGAGCAGTCCTAACACGATCAGGGCAGAACAAACGGCTGGCGGGCATGATTTCATGTCTGCCTCATTGACTGCTACAGATTCAGTCTCCCGCAGTCGGGTTGCTCCGGCTCTTGCCCAAGCCGGCAAGTCGTTGCGCAATCGGATTTGGCGCTGCACCACCATTAAGGGGAGTCCATAAGCTTTCTGTGGAGGCTGCTACGCGGTTCGGCGTAGCGGATCGACGGGTGCGTGCATCGAATCGGGTATGAAGGTCAAGAAGATCGAACAGAATGAGCTTGGCTGCACGACATCGGCGGCGCGGCCGTTTGGGTGCATGGAATTGTGGGCCGGCAACGAAAGGGCGCATCGCTCGCTGGAATTGGCTGGGCTGGAAGCAGACGTGATTGCGGTGCCGTCCGGCGGGAAGCGCGGCGGAGACTTGTCGGCTGTGTTTTCTTGCAGCGACAACATTGCGCGTGTAGTGCTGGCGGATTGTGTGGGGCACGGGTATGTGGCCAGCGGAGTGGCGCGACACGTTCATCATCTGTTGCACAAACATCAGGATATTCGCAACACGGCAACTTTGTTGTCCGCGCTGAATGACGAATTTACTTTGGATTCCGAAAGATCAAAAGGAGCGTTGCGTTTGACAACCGTAGTGACCGGGACGTTTGACGGCACGACGGGAGAGTTTAATTTTGCGTACGCCGCCCATCCGCGGATGTTGCTCTGGCGGGCGCGCCAACAGACGTTTCTTGAAATTGGCGAAGGATTGGAAAACCTACCCATCGGTTTTGTGACGGGAGAAATGTACAACGAGCAGAGCGTATGCTTGCAGCCCGGTGACATGATACTGGCTTTTTCCGATGGCGCCACCGAAGTGCGCTCTCCGAACGACGATCAATTGACTCCGGCTGGCTTCTTGCATTTGGCGGCGACGGCGCTGGCCAATCTGCCGATTCCGGTAAGCCTTCCCGATTTTTCCTCTGCTTTGCTAGAGGGTTTGCAGTCGTACCACGGCAGCACTGAGATCGAGGATGACGTCACGCTGCTGACGCTGCGGCGGGCGGGCTGAGAACGCCGCGAAACTAGCGGAGAATTCCAGGCAGATCGCTCCGGTCAAATCATTCCAGCCAAATCTAGGGTGCGGGCTGCGCGGGCGGAGCCGGCGGATGCGCCGCGAAGTACTCATCGAGGCTGGCCCGGCACTCCGTAATCCCCTGCTGGACGTTTTTGTCGAGGGCCGCGACAATCGCGTCAACGCTTTTCCCCGCGGTGGGCTCATCATGCGAATAAAAATGTGTCCACACGGTAGTCGCGGTCTTGATATTGCGAAGTTCGAGCTCCATGGTGACGCGGGCGGCATCTGAACCTCCTGAAACTTCCTTGAAGTCATAGAGACGCCCGTGCAATAGAAAATCTCCGTGGATATCGCTGCGCAATGAATAGACTCCGCGATAGTGGCCGGACGCGCGTAGCTGCCGAAGCATAATTTCTGCGATCATCTCCGTCGGTGGCTCCGCCCAGCGATGATACTCGTATGTGCCCATGCCTTCGCCGCCGGAGCTATAGACGATTTCGTCTTCGCGATAGAGAGCGGGTCCCGTCAAGCGGCCAATCAAGAGAGTGACGGGAACGGGGTTCGGGTCCGCTGCTGGGGCGAGGTCTCCGGGAATCGTGAGTTGATAGTATTTGCTGGGGCGGGCAGCGCCGCAGCCAGCTGCCAAAACACCAGCCAGCACGAGGAGGCACAGAGAAAGCCTCGCTGCCATGCGGAAAACCAGGCAATCGCGGCCGGCGCGCGCCGGTGCCGCGGACAGTTCAGTGGGCAGTTCCGTGCTTCTGGTCATGAGTTCGTGGCTCCGTCGCTTCATTGTTGCTCACCAGGTTTGTGCTCATGCGGATTGGTCGCGCGAATGAGAGTGTAAGGCCGCTTCTTGATCGTGTCCGTGAACTCCTTGAGATTCATGGAGACGCGACGGAAATTATCCAGCAGTTCGTCGATGTTTTCCGAGTTGACGTCGAGCGTTTGATCCACCCGGGCGGTAATGTCCGTCAGGGTCGTCAAGGACTTGCGAAGATCGATCACTGCTTGCCGCACATCCGGGCGGTTCTCGCCGAGAACTTCGTCAACGTGCGTGAGAGCTTTGTTGGCTTCGTCGGCCGTTTTGTGCAGGTCTTGAATGAGCGGCTCAAGTTTCTGGCTTACTGTGTCGAGGTGCTGAATCGTGGATTTTATCTCGGGACGGTTCTCCGCGATCATGCCGTGAGCGTCCTCGAGAGTAGCGGAAAGATTCGCGCGGTTCTGATCGCTCAGAAGGTCATTCACACGGGCAATCGTCACCTTCAAATCGGCCGCGCGATCGTTCAAAGACTGGAGAAGTTCCTTCGCTTGCGGCGCAAGGTCATTTATTTGCGCCGTGAGCGCGTTGAAATCGACGTATGCGTCCGACGGCAAGAGCGAGCCTGGGGGAGCAAGAGCGGTTTGCGCACCGCCCGGGAGAATCTCGAGATGATTGTCGCCCAAAGGACTCATGCTCATGATCTTGGCGTGGCTGTCCGTCTTGACGGGCAGATCGGTTTCCACGCTGAAAACCACGTCGATTTGCGCGGGATTCTTGGGATCGATGGCTAGTTTTTCCACGCGCCCTACTTTCGGGCCTCCCGCGTATCGCACGGTCGCGCCGCGCTCCAGGCCGCCGGCGAACGGAAAGTGCGCATGGAAGGTCTTCGCGGTACGGCCGAAGGCTCCGGAAATGGCAAACACCATGCCGATCAACACGGCCGCGGCAAAAATTACAAAAAGGCCCACGAAAACCTGGTCGCGCTTCCCTGCCATCACGTCCTCTTTCCTCTGCCAACGCTCATTACAAGCGGCGGTCTTGTGTGAGCATCTGCAGATAATCCAATTCGCGCGCCACTTCCGGCTCGGGCACGCGGTCTAGAAATTGCCGCACGCGCGGCTGCGTGCTCGCGCGCATTTCCGCGACCGTGCCGATGGCCACGAGATGGCCTTTATCGATCAGCACCATGCGGTCCGCAATCAAGTAGGCGCTGGCCAATTCGTGCGTGACCACGATGATGGTCATCCGGAAGGCTTGTTTCAATTCGAGGATCAGATGATCGATTCCCGCGGCGATAATCGGATCCAAACCGGCGGAAGGCTCATCGAAAAAAAGAATTTCCGGGTCCATGGCCAGAGCGCGAGCGACGGCCGCGCGCTTCTTCATGCCGCCGCTGAGCTGCGAGGGCATGTAATACTCGAATCCTGCGAGACCCACCTGCTCCAGCTTGAGCCGCAGCATGATTTCGATGGTGGAGTCTTCGAGCTTGGTGTGCTCGCGCAGCGGCAAAGCCACGTTCTCGCCGACGGTCATCGAGCCGAACAAGGCTCCGCCTTGAAACGACATGCCAATCTTCTTGCGAATTTCGTCCATTTCCCCATCGGAAATCGCCGCGATGTTTTTGCCCTTGATCCAGATTTCTCCGGAGCTTGCTTTTTCCAGGCCGACCAGCGTTCGCAAGAGCGTGCTTTTGCCGGAACCGGAGCCGCCCAAAATCACCAAAGTCTCGCCGCGCTTCACGTCCAGCGTGATGCCGTGCAGAATTTCGAGATCGCCATAACTCACGCGCACATCGCGCAGAGAGAGCATCACGTCTGAATCGGACGAATTGACGCTATTCATTTCCGCCGGCACGGTCGCACACCTCTAACTGCCGCTCACAAAAAAGAAAAGACAAGTAAAAACCAGATCCACCAGAACCACGAGAAAAATTGACATCACCACGGCCCGCGTCGTTGAGCGGCCCACCTGCTCCGCTCCCGCGCCAGTGGCTAATCCCTCCTGGCATCCGACGGCCGTGATGGTAATGCCAAACATCACGCTTTTGACGAGTCCAGTCATGATGTCGCGCAGCAGCAGCGAATCCAGCGAGGCTTGAATATACCGGCCGAACGTGAAATCCGCCTGCGCTACTCCGAATAACGAGCCGCCCAGAATGCCCATCGCGTTGGCCCAAATCGTCAAGCAGGGCAACATCACAATCATGGCAAGAAATTTCGGCGTCACCAAAAAGCGGATCGGGCTGATGGCCATGGTTTCCAGCGCGTCGATTTCCTCCGTCACTTTCATCGTGCCGATTTCTGCGGCGAAAGCGGAGCCGGAGCGGCCGATCACGACGATGGCGGTGATCAGCGGACCAAGTTCGCGCGACATGGAAATCGCCACGGCGGTGGCGACGTAACTCATGGCGCCAAAGCGGCGGAGCTCATACGCGGATTGCAGCGCGAGAATCAATCCGATGAAAAAGGTAATCAGAGAAAGAATCGGCAACGCGCGCACGCCCACGTCCATGGCCTGCGAAACGGCGCGCTGCAAACGCAACGGCTTGCCCTGAAAGGGCCCGACAAACGTGTAATAAGCCGCTCGTCCGCCGAGCGAGGCGAGAGAACCAACATAGGCAAGGCCGTTGGTCACGCTTCCGCCAATTTGTGACACGAATTGCATCGAAAATTCCTGAAACTCGATTCTCTGTAGCTCCGTTCAAATCGGTTCGAAAAAAATCTTGCGCCTCGAAGCCAAGTTTCAGCCCGCCAGGGCCTGTTCTTCGTTATCGTAGACCTCGAAAATTTTCAGCAGGCGCGAGAGTTGCAAAACTTCCCGGGCCGATGTGCTCAATCCAAAAAGGATAAAACGCGTGCCCGCATCTCGAGAGGCTTTCAGCCCTTCGACCAAAGAAGCTACTCCCGAGCTATCGATATAGCGCACCTTGCTTAGGTTCATCACCACGCGCGGCGTCCGCTTCTCTTTTACCTCGCGCAGCAGCGCCTTTCGAACCGCCGGCGAGTTCGCCAGATCGATGTCCCCCGAGACATCGAAGATGACGGTTTTCTCAAGCTCTCTGCTGGAAATCTGCACGTTTTTTCTCCTTCAACCATTCACGAATTTGCTTCTAGCTTCGGCGCGCGCACGTATTTGACCAGGCGGAGACGGTTGGTCCCGTTCGCGCGCTTATACTCGACGATATCCATGCTCTGCTGGATGAAATGCAGACCGAGTCCGCCGGGCCGCACGTCTTCCAGCGCCCGCATGCACAATTGGTCCGGTTTGATGGCCGGCCCGTGGTCGCACAGCAGGATCTCGATGCCCTCCGCGGCCTTGTGATCGGCATGCCGGCGAACGGAACGAAAGGACATTTCAATGGGCCGGTCTGGCCGTCCGCCGTAAGCATGACGGATGATATTCGTCAGCGCTTCGTCCACCGCGCGAATCACTGCCCGGCACTCCGCAGGCGAAAACCCGAAGGATTCCGTCAAGCGCTCCAACGCGCCGCGCACGGCACACAGCAGATTCGGATCGCTTGGCAATTCCAATCTCATTAACACGCTGCGATTCGAACCGCCGTTGCGCTCCTTGGGGTTGCCTCGCCGTGCTGGGTGAATAGGTTTCATCGGAAACTTAGGTCCGCTCCTGGGCAGAGTCATCGCAAGCGACGAAAATTCTCCCCCACAAACTTCAGCCGCGAATTTGCCGGCATTCTGAGCAATGGGTCAAACTCAACTCTTTTCGAACAAAACTGAATAACCCCTGAATCGCCAGGTACTCGAGGAAGATCGCTCCCAGCGGCCACTGAGAACGGATACTGTTTAATCTGGTTCTCAGATATGGGCTGCGTTTTGTATAGCGTACTGTAAGCGTTTGGGGCTGCTCCTTGCAATGCCTGTGACGGAGCTTGGATGCCCGGCGCGGGTGGTTCGATTCAATGGAGGTGTGACGGAAGTTTGGCCTTGCTGGATCACGGAAACGGCGTGGCGGCCCCGCTTTTTGGACGCACTTTGCGATGCAATCGAGGGCCGCTTTTCCAGCGCGAAAAAATAGCGTAAACTATCTTCCATCAGCGGTGGGAGTAGCTCAGCTGGTAGAGCGTCGGTCTGTGGCACCGAATGTCGCGGGTTCGAACCCCGTCTCCCACCCCAACCTTCCCTGTTTTCTCGGACTTCAGTACTCTTATAAGCCTTCGTGCAACGATTCTTGGTCAAGGGCCGACAAATTCTTCCATGACTCGAATCCAATGCGCCGCCGTGCTCTTCGACATGGACGGTGTGCTCGTCGATTCCACTCCCGCCGTTATGCGTGTCTGGACCATCTGGGCACAGGCGCACGGCTTCGACCCCAGTGAAGTCGTCCACAAAGCGCACGGCCGCCCCAGCTTAGCGACTATCCGCGAGTTGCTCCCCGACGGCGACCACGAAGCCGAAAATCGCGAGGTCGAGCGCCGCGAAATCGAAGACATCGCGGATGTCGTCGCTCTTCCGGGAGCCCTGAATCTGCTTCAATCCATCCCGCAGCTACGCTGGGCTGTCGTCACCTCCGCCACTCGCCGTCTGGCGGAAGTCCGCCTGCGCGCCGCGGGTTTGCCAGCCCCCGTTCATCTCGTCACCGCAACCGATCTGCAGCGCGGCAAGCCTTTCCCCGATCCCTATCTAAAGGGCGCGGAGGTTCTGGGCATGGGTCCCGCGGAGTGCGTCGTCGCAGAAGATGCCGCATCCGGAATTCGTTCGGGCAAAGCAGCAGGCGCGCGCGTCCTCGCTTTGCGCACCACTTCGCCCGATGCCGAGCTCCTCAGCGCCGGCGCCGACTGGCTCGCGGACGATCTGAGCTGGCTCTCCCTGGACACGCAGGAACAGACCGCTCCCCTGGCGTTCCTTCTGAAAGCAAATAAGTAATCGTCGTGGAAATTTGATTGGCCGGGTACGCGCAGCGCCGCCCTGCCTAAATTTCGGCCGAGGAAGTCCCGCCTCTCCTCATCCCATTGACCATTTGGCGCGTCTCGCGAGAGTTATCTCCCCCGGAACGTTTGTCACACCTACAATAGGTGCCGTACTCACGGGCCCGGCCCTCCTTTCCTCAGGTGATCTGGTTTACGAACAATGGAAACAGCCGCACAAGTAGCGCCGCCGCAGCGCAGATTTGACGCCGCGCAACTCATCGCCGCGATGCTGAAATCGCATGGGAATGTTAGCGACCTGATTTTTTCGCCGGGCCGTGCCCCCCAAATTGAGGTGAACGGGCAACTCGTCGAGCTGAAGTTCAAAGGCCTGGACCGCTTGACCGCGCAGGATACCAAGTTTCTCGCGCTGGACCTGATGGCGAACAATGAACACGCTGCCGGCAAGCTGGAGTCGGAAGGCTCGACGGACCTGTCTTACGGCGTCTCCGCCGTAGGGCGGTTTCGTGTAAATATCTTTCGCCAGCGCGGCAGCCTCGCCATCGTCATGCGCGTAATCCCGGACGTAATTCCCGGATTCGAAGAACTGCACCTTCCGGCACAGTTGAAAGAGATCGTGCAGCTGAAAAACGGGATTGTCTTGGTGACGGGACCGACCGGATCTGGAAAATCTTCCACGCTCGCCGCGATCATTGATTTGATGAACTCGGAGAAGGCTTATCACATCCTGACCATCGAAGATCCCATCGAGTTTCTCCACAAGCACAAGAAGGCCACCATCCACCAGCGCGAACTCCATAGCGACACACCCACGTTTGCTCTCGCCCTGCGCGGCGCTCTCCGCCAGGCCCCCAAGATCATTCTGGTGGGGGAGATGCGCGATCGCGAAACTATTGAAATCGCTCTCGAGGCCGCGGAAACTGGGCACCTCGTGCTCTCTACCTTGCACACCATTGATGCTTCGAAGACCATCGAGCGGATTGTTGGCGCATTTTCTGCCGGTGATCAGCTAACCATTCGCAGCCGCTTCTCCAGGGCCTTTCGCTGCATCGTGTCCCAGCGCCTCCTCCCTCGAAAAGACGGCAAAGGCAGAATCGCCGCGATTGAGATCCTGAAATCCACCATGCGCACGCGGGAGTACGTCGAAAAGGGAGAAACAGAAGGAAAGACCTTGCTCGATGCCATGCGCGACGGCGACACGGAGGGAATGCAGCACTTTGACGGAGAAATCGAAAAGCTCATTCGTTCCGGCACTGTCCGCCTTGAAGCCGGCCTTGCCTTTTCCACCAATGCGGGAAATCTGAAGATCGAGCTCGCGGACTTCGAGGAAATGTCCTTGAGCAAATCCGCGGCTGAACCGCCCGCCGAAAAAATCGAAGTGGAAATCGAGCGCTGATCGCTCTCAAATGCGTTAGAATTCCTGGGCGATTAGCGCGGCTCGCTTCCCCAAGCTCGGATTTCTGAAGCGCTCCTCGTTGCGATCCCTTTTTGCTAAATGGAACCACTCGGAAGCGACGCGGATATTCACTTCTGGCCATCGGCAGAAATTGCGCTGCTGCTGACGCTCATCCTCGGCCTGCTGGCTCTCTGGAAACCCGGCCTTGGCGCAAGCCTCTTCCATAAAATAGAAGAAACTCTCTCGCGTTTTGCGCAACGCAAAAAACTAGCAATTTGCGCGCTGTTTCTCTCCGTCGTCGGCATCCGTCTCGCCGTCTTGCCGCTATTGCCCGTCCCCATTCCCGGGATTCACGACGAATTCAGCTACCTGCTCATGGCGGACACCTTTGCCCATGGCCGCCTCGCCAATCCTACTCACCCAATGTGGATGAGTTTCGAAACCTTCCACGAAAATTGGCATCCCACTTATTCTTCGATTTATCCTCCCGCTCAGGGTTTCGCTCTTGCCATCGGACAATTGCTCGGCAATCCGTGGATTGGCGTGCTGCTCAGCAACGCGGCCATGTGCGCTGCCATTTTGTGGATGCTGCAAGCGTGGCTGCCGGCGCGCTGGGCATTGCTGGGCGGCATTTTCGCCGCTCTGAATTTGGGAATTGCCAGCTACTGGATGAACAGCTATTGGGGCGGAGCTGTCGCGGCCGCGGGTGGTGCGCTGCTTCTGGGAGCAATCGCGCGTATCGGACGGCGCGCAACCGTGGGCAGCGCTCTGCTGCTCGGCTTCGGTATTGCCATTCTCGCGAACAGCCGCCCCTATGAGGGATTCCTCTTTTGTGTTCCGGCGGGATTTTGGTTCTTGTGGTGGCTCGCGGGAAAAATCAAATCGCGCGATTCACTTTCGTCACGCATTCGAATCGTTTTCTTGCCACTCTCCGCCTGCATCATCTTGACTCTGCTCTTCATCGGCTATTACAACTGGCGGTTGACCGGCAATGCCCTGCTCTTCCCCCACGTCCTAAACACGCGGACCTATCACACAACTCCTCTCTTTTTGTGGGAGCATGCCAAGCCCGCGCTCAAATACAACAATCAGCAATTCGAAGACTTTTACAACGGATGGGAGCGCGAAGATTACCAAACCACGTGGAAAGATGCGTTCGACGTCACCGCGGAAAAAGTGGCGAGAATGGGTGTCGAGTTTCTCTGGCCGGGCGTGCTCTTTCTGCTCCCAATTCTACCGTTCGCGTTTCGCGACCAGAAAATGCGCCTGCTGGTCGCTACGCTTCTTGTTGTTTTGGCAGCCGTCTTTGCCGTGATCTGGTCGGCACCCCATTATGCCGCGCCGGTCACTTGCGTCCTCTACGCGCTTCTTGTGCAGTCCGTACGCCATCTGCGTATGTGGAAATGGAAAAGCCGTCCGCTTGGCTTGGCGCTATCCCGCGCCCTCGTAATTTTGCTCGTGCTCGAAACAGGCGTGAATATCGCTCGCCGCGCCTGTGATCCCATGTGGTGGACTTGCACCGGCGATTCCAGCCGCGTCGCCATCCTGAAACGCCTCTCGCAGATGCCCGGAAAGCAACTCGTGATCGTGCGCTACGGCGACGAGCACAACATCCACGACGAGTGGGTCTTCAACGGCGCCGACATCGACGGCTCCAAAGTTATCTGGGCACGCGAGCTCGACCCCGAACAAAACGACAAGCTCTTCGCCTACTTCAAAGATCGCCACATCTGGCTCGTCGAGCCGGACATCAACAACACCGAAATAAAACCTTACTCCCCTCCCCCTGACCAGTGATTTCCCGCGGGTCTCACGTCATGCAGCGAGTGTCAACGAAAGGCCACCATCAGATTGTTGAGGCCGAATTCGAAGCGGCTATGGATGAATTTCTGGAAGCCGATGCGCTGAAGCATTTCTTGCAGAGTCTTGACGGGGATGCGTTTTTGGTGTTCGTCGCTTTCCATCTCATCACTTACGAAATGCAGCCCGTGCAGTACGCGCAAAATCGGATCGACCATCGACGATGGCCACGTCATGATCAAGGAACCGCCAGGCGCAAGAATACGGTACGCCTCGCGCAGCACTTTTTCCGGCTCCGTAAGATGCTCGAGCACCGCGAGCATCACCACATGACCGAATCCGCCGTCCGGCAAAGGCAGCGGCGAACGCAAATCCCCGCGCACGCGCTGCCAGCGGCCCTGCATTCCATCCTGCACCTGGTCGTCAACGCCAACTCCCGTCGCGATGCGGTCTGCGGCGTAATCTAGAAACGCGGCTTCGAGTCCGCAGCCCAGATCGCAGACGCGCGAACCGGGGCGTATATGAGGATACGCGGCGCGAAAACGCATCCTGGCGATGAAATGGTCGATACCGGTGTAGGGCATTTATTTTAGATCGTAGTCCCCGATGTACGTGCCGCGGCTGATGCCCAGCATGCTCAGAAAAAAAGAAGAGAAAATCACCTGAACGCCGATGAAAAGCCACATGGACCAGAAAAGAACTTGCCGCACTTCCGCGAGGGGACCAAATCCGCTGGCGGCCCATTGCCAGGCAACCCAAGCGCATCCCGCAAAGCCCGCGAGAAAGAGCGCGCCGCCGAGCAGCAATCCGGTTTCAAGCGTGACGCGTTTTAACACGCGCTTGAGCGAGACTGTGTTGCGATCGAAGCGCTCCGCATAGCTGAATACCTTTGCGAACGATCCAATCGAAAGAATTTGCACGCCGAGAAGCGTGAACATAACGCCGAAAATCATGGTGTGAACGTCGAGAACCACGTGCGGCGAAATGCGGCGTGGTCCAGGCAACAGCCAGGACACCAGAAAAAGACCGAACAGAACGAGCGACCCGCCCGGCAAAAGAAAAAGCCAGTTTGGAGCGTATAGCAGCATGAATCGCAAGTGGCGCCAGCCGTCGCGGAAGCTGCGCAGGTGCGGAGGCCGCCCGCGCTTGTCGGGCCACAACGTGATGGGAATTTCCGTGATGCGCGCGCCAAGCTGCGCCGCCTTGATCACAAACTCGGATGCGAATTCCATGCCCGTGCTGCGCAGGTCCATGCGGTCGTAGATGGCACGCGTGAAGCCCCGCATGCCGCAGTGGCTATCCCCGATGCCCGCGTGAAAAAAAAGATTCAAGATGGAGGTGAGCACGGGGTTGCCGATATATTTGTGGTGCCAGGGCATCGCGCCGGGTTTGATTTCTCCACGAAAGCGATTACCCATCACCACGTCGTAGCCCTGCCGCCATATTTCCACGAAACGCGGCACCTCGCTGAAGTCGTAACTGTCGTCGGCGTCGCCCATGATGATGAATGCGCCGCGCGACGAGCAGATCCCGGCGCGGAGCGCAGCGCCGTAGCCGCGCTGTTCGATGCGAACCACGCGCGCGCCAAGTTTTTCGGCAATTTCAATCGAACCGTCCGTCGAACCGTTGTCCCCGACGACGACTTCCCCGCGCAGTCCGGCCGCCTGAAAAGACTTCATCGCTTTTTCCACGCAAAACGAAATCGATTTCGCTTCGTTCAGGCAAGGGATCACGACCGACACGTCCACTGGCGGCGCATCGCCACCCACTTCGAGCCGCGTGGTCATTTCCGTCTTGATTGCGGGCGCGCGTTCTACGGCCAAGTTCCCTTCCTCCTAGGTTCATCCGAACCAATGCTGCTCACGGCCATGACGCAGCAAGCCCAATTCCGGTCTAGCCGAAGCGGAGAAACTCCGCTCGCGGCGCCGTCCGAAAGCGCTGAGTTCAAGCTTGCGTTTTGCCGCGCCACCGTTATGATGGCGGAGTTTCGAACGCTCTCCTGAGACTCCACATTGTCTAACACATCGGACGGGTCTTCGACCAGCACGAGTGGCGCGGCGGCAAGCGCCTCCGCCGGCCGCGGGAAACTGCTGCAGGTGCTCGGCGTGTGGTTCGGCATCGCCTTCGCCGTTGGCAACGCCATCGCCGCGGGCATCGTGCGGACGCCCGGCGACATCGCAAAAATGTTGCCGAACGCGTGGCTCTTCATCAGCATGTGGGTCATCGGCGGAATGTATGCATTATTTGGCGCGTCTTCGCTCGCTGAACTTGGCGCTTCGATTCCGCGCAGCGGCGGCCAATACAATTTCTCGCGCCGGGCGATCGGCGAATACGCCGGCTTTATCGTTGGCTGGAGTGATTGGCTCTCGACTTGCGGAACTGCCGCCGCCGTCTCCATTGTCATTGCCGAGTACAGCCGTGATCTTTTTCCTGTTCTCGCGGGCCACGAATTGCAAGTCGCTGTCGCACTGATTGTTGGGTTTCTTATTTTGCAGTGGCGTGGAATTCGCTGGGGCAGCGGCACGCAACTCGTAACTTCCGCGTTGAAAACCGCTGCATTCCTGGTCCTCGTCGGCGCGTGCTTCGCTCTCGGGCACCATGCAAACTCAATGTCAGCCGCTGCATCTTCCACTGCATCATCAACATTCCCGGTGGTCCCTTCCGGTTGGCCGTTGATGATTGCAATCCTTCTGAGTTTGCAGGCTGTGGTGTACACGATCGACGGCTGGGATGGAGTTGTGTACGTCGCGGGAGAAGTGGGCAATCCCGGGCGCGATGTTCCACGCGCGATATTCGGCAGCGTTTTCTCCGTCATGGGAATCTATCTCCTGCTCAATCTCGCGGTGGTGTACGTTTTACCGATGAACGAAATCGCCGGCAACGATTTCGCGCTGGGCGCGGCGGCAGCGCGAATTTTCGGCACGTACGGCGACGGTGTGATTCGGTCGATCATGATCGTCTCGATGCTGAGCTCGATGAATGCAAACCAGATATTCTGCACGCGCACCTTGCACGCGATGAGTTGCGACGGGCTTTTTTTCAGCCGGGCCGCCCGCGTAAACAAAGGCGGCACGCCCGTACTCGCGCTTTTTCTCAGCACGATTGCCGGCGTGCTCTTCCTGCTGACGGGAACGTTTGAGCGCGTGATTGACATGCTAGCGTTTTTCTTCGTCGCGAACTACACACTGTCCTACGCGTCGCTCTTCGTGCTGCGTAAGCGGGAGCCAAATATGGACCGGCCCTATCGCGCGTGGGGCTATCCGTGGACTACCGGAATCGCGCTCGTTGCGTCCGTAGTCTTTCTCGTGGCTTCAATCGTTACCGACCTGCAAGGCTCGCTGGTAACCGGCCATTTTTGGCCGCCGAGTCCGGCGGTGCTGGCGCTCGCGGTGCTCATCCTTAGCTATCCCGTGTTTCGCATACTGAAATGGGCAACGAAGAAGAGAGTTTCGACCGACCTATCGACTTGATCGGCACCTTAGTGTTCCTCGCCTGTTTTTCTGCAATCTCTCCTAATTCGGTAATTTTTCGGCGACGGATTTTGCCTGCAAAAATAGAAGCAGGTAATCTCTCCCACCCGCTTTGGAATCGGTGCCGGACATGTTGAAGCCACCGAAGGGGTGCGCGCCGACCATTGCACCGGTGCACTTGCGGTTGAGGTAGAGATTGCCGACGTGAAACGCTTCCTGTGCTTTTTCGAGCTTCGCGGGATTTTTTGAGTACACGGCACCGGTAAGGCCGAACTCGGTGTTGTTGGCGATCTCGAGAGCCTGGTCGAAGTTCTTGGCCTTGATTACTGCGAGAACTGGGCCGAAGATTTCTTCCTGCGAGATTTTTGCCATGGGATCGACGTCGGCGATGATTGTTGGCTGAATGAAATAGCCGTCGCCGGGAGCGCGGCCGCCGCCGTGGAGTAGCTTGCCTTCTTTTTTGCCAACTTCGATGTAGTTCAAGATCGTGGTCATGGCGGACTTGCTCACGACCGGGCCCATATAATTGTTGGGATCTTCGCTGGGGCCGACGGCGATTTTTTTGGTGCGCTCGACGAGCTTCTGGACGAACGTGTCATAGATTTTTTCGGAAACGATGGCGCGCGAACACGCTGAACACTTCTGGCCTTGGTAGCCGAAAGCGGCTTGCGCGACGCCTTCGACGGCGGCGTCGATATCGCCCTCTTCATCGACGATGATGGAATCCTTGCCGCCCATCTCGAGGACAGTACGCTTGATCCAAATCTGGCCGGGGACGGTTTTTCCGGCGAGTTCGCTGATGCGCAGGCCGACTTCTTTCGAGCCAGTGAAGGCGATGTAACGAGTCTTAGGATGTCTCACCAGGACATCGCCGACTGAGGCGCCTGGACCGGTCAGGAAGCTGAGGGCATCCTTCGGAATGCCAGCTTCGTAAGCGATATCGACAAATATCGCGGCGACGGTTGGCGTGTCTCCTGCGGGCTTGAGGATGACCGTGTTCCCGGTGACGAGCGAAGCCATGGTCATTCCGGCGGCGATGGCAGCGGGAAAATTCCAGGGCGGAATCACCACGCCGACGCCGAGCGGGATATAAACGAGATAGTTTTTCTCGCCCTTCATGGGCACAACTTGTTGCGGGCCGGCGAGTCGCAGCATTTCACGGCCGTAGTATTCGCAGAAATCAATGGTTTCGGCGGTGTCGGCGTCGGCTTCCGGCCAGGTTTTGCCGGCTTCGTAACAAATCAGCGCGTTCATTTCAAATTTGCGTTCGCGGAGAAGCTTGGCGGTGCGGAAAAGGCATTCGGCGCGCCGCGCGGCGGGAACGCGCTTCCAGGATTCAAACGCTTTGCTGGCGGCTTCGACAGCTTGCGCGGCCATTTCCGGAGTTGCCGTTTGAAAAATGCCGATGACCTGCGATGGATGCGAAGGATTGGTCGAGGTGCGCTTCTCTGCGGTGATGACTTTCTGGCCGCCGATGTACATGGGATATTCGCGGCCAAATTCGGAGGCGACTTTTTTCAGAGCGTCTTCCATGGCCTTGCGATTTTCTGGCTTCGAGAAATCGAGGAATGGCTCGTTCGTAAATTCAGAAACGTGAATCTTGGCTTCAGCGGTAGCCATGGCGGATTCCCTCCTGGATGGGCAAACGAGAGATTGTACTGCGACGGCTGATTACGCTACAAGGCACTGAGGCAAGCACCCTCGCAAGATGCGTCCGCGTGGACGAGGTGAATCTGCCTGCACTGCGTTTTGACGGAGAGTTCATACTTTGCTTCTCTGCATCCGGGGTTTGGCTCTTCCCCGCGCAGTTTTTATGCGGCCGGTTTGTTTCTCTCTCGTGAAGTAAAGCATGGCATGCCGCAAGAGAAGGTTCGCCTTGGTCTGATAGCCCGGGCCATCGGCGCGAAGCCATTCAATGACATCGGCATCCAGGCGGATAGTTACCGGTTTCTTGGCGGGACGATAGAATTTGTCGACTTCCGCGCCGTCCCAATCGACGACCGGGCGGATGTCGGAAAAATCAATGTCCGCGTCTTTTTTCGCCGCGATGGCGGCGGCGTCTCGTTTCTGTTCTTTGGCGAGCTTACCCATAAGCTTTCCCTCCTAAGCTGAACCGGGCTTTGTCCATTGTCAATACACCTGTACTTACGATATTGGAGGGGTGGCATTGGAACCGTCGTTGGGGCCGGAATTGGAGGTGCGAGTGGGATTGGAGGTGGCGGAGGAGTTGCGGGCGGCCTCGGCCCGGATGACACACGCGGGGCGCCAGGAAGTGTCGGACCATTCGAGTTGGGAGGGGGCGTCGGCGGCTTTTTTGTCGATGACCAGGACGCCGCGCAGGATGAAGCTGAGGGCGTACGTAATGACGGCCGCGCGGCGAGAAGAGAGGCGGCCCTGAGCGACGAGAACGACGACGCGGGCGAGAGTCGCGTTGATCTCCTCGGCGGATTTGAAGGCCGGGACAACTTCGCCAAAGAGTTCGGCGGAGAGGTCGGCCCGGTCCGGAGCGGGAAACCTAGCGCCGGGTAGTGGGGCGGTATGCTTGAAGCAAAGGCCGGTGGCCGGGTCTTGAACGGGGAGACGGCAGCGACCGTTGGCACGTGTGCGACGCCGACAACGGGCGGCACCTCGGGGTAAGGGAGCAGACTTGGGAATTGCTGGAGTTTCGTTAAGTAGTAGTTCCATTTTGGTCCTCAGATTGAGTTTTGGGATGTGCACGGAGGCACACCCCCATGTGTGACGGAAACTGTGCGCATGCGATTGAAACGGCGGGGGTTGCGAACGCACGGGCGTGTCGGGTTGTGACGAGCGTGTCGAGAAAGGAGGAGGCGGAAAGGGATGAGGGATTAGTGGGAGCGGGAAGAAGAAGGTCCGAGTGGTGAGAAAAGACGACAGTGGGAGAGCGAAACGGGCAAGGAGGGCGGGAATGCGCTTGCGAGCGGGTTAGACGGCGATAGGAGCTAGATTTCACGGTGTATTCTACCGCACTCTTGATAACTTGTCAAGTTATATTTTAGTGGTAACCATTCGAATGGCGCGGAGTAGAGATTTAAGTTGATGATGGGAAAGGGGATGGAGCGAAAACAGGGCGCGCGAAAAGACAATTAAGCGAGCGGGCGCGAGTGGGCGGAGAAGGGGGGAGCGGGGCTCCCGCACTCCACATCAGGGGAAGCCGGTGTGGAGAAACGCGGCTGCGAAGCCGGGGTGGGCGGCCAATTTCTAAGTACTTGAAAGTTATATTAATAGTAAGTAATGGTGCGATTGCGGGTGATGGGGGGCTGGTTGGGGTGAGCGGCGTAGGTCGCGGTTTGTTGGGTCCAGTTGCCGTAGCCGTCGTACTGGTAGACGTAGTTGATTACCTCGGGTTCCGGAAGGGAAGGCTGTGGGAGCTGTTTAGCGGCGGACTTTGTGGGGATCAGGGCACCCTCTTCACCAATTGAGAATTCGACACCTACGGGAATAACAGAGTTTCCGGCGTAGGTGGTGCGCAGCTCTGCCTTGTCGCCCTGTTCGTTGTAGGTAATATCCGTGGACTTATCGAAAATCATGTTGCGTTCGCGTGAAGCGATCAGGCGATTTTGGGAGTCGTAAGAGTAGGTCGTTCCGGCGGGAACTTTGCCGGCCATCATAAAAGCCATTTGCTCGCTGAGCGCTTTGATTTGGTCGGGGCTCATCTGATCGCGCTGTTCGGCCGGCATCCTTTCGAGCATCGCCGGAGCTAGATTTTCGAAGGTAGGTTTTTCTTCGCTGAGTTGGCCGTTTGCGCCATAGGTGCGGAGGATGCGGCTGACAATTTGTCTCTCGGCGTCGAGGATTTGCGCTTCCGTTGGCTGATCGTTCTGGTCGTAGAAGGTGATGACGCTGCCACCGGCGGGAACACCGAAGCCCGATTGAGCAGCGGCCCAAGGAGAGCCGCCAAATGAGGTGTTTTGTTTACGTTCGAGAGATTCTGGGGCGAAGCTCTGGATAGAGGATTTGCGGCCTTGCGCGTCGTAGTGGAAATCGATGCGGTCACCCTTCCGGGGATCGTTGGTGATGCTGACAAGGCGGCCTGAATCGTCGTAGGAGTAGAGCGACTCGAGGCCGGGCTTGCCCGAATTGCCGGAGACCCGACTGATGAGACGGGCATCCGAATCATACGTCCAGGTGGTGACCCATTCCGAGCCGTCTGAATTCATGGAGCGAGAAACGAGGAGTTTTCCGTCGAGATCGTAAGTGCGCGCGGTTGAATGTTTGCCAGTGCGATAAATAGCTTCTTCGAGGCAGGTGTGGACAGGGCCGCGAAGGCCGGCTTTTTCGCGATCGGACATATCGGAACTCCGTGTACTTGTAGCGGATGATGGGCTGAGCGTTTCCGTAGTCTGAGGCCGGGGCGGCGGGAAGGTGCGCGAAGGCACGGCACAGATCAGAAGGAGGAACAAAAGAAATAGAGAAGCGAGCGAATGCTGGCGAATCATGTTTCACCTTGCCAGGGAATTTGAGGTGCCTCGCCAAGCTTCGGCGGGGGCATGCGCAAGGGATCGATTACGTGTCTAGAGGATAGCAGATTCGGAGATTAGCAGGAGTGATAAGTGAGGGCTGATTGAAGGAGAAGCGGGGAGGACGGGCACGGCGTGCCGTGCCCCTACGAGGTAAGCTCGGAGACGGCGGAGGCGAAGATTTTTGAGTGGAGGTCGATGTCGGATTCGGTGGTGGCGGGGGACATGAGGGCCATGTTGTGGAAGGGAGTGAGGAGGACGCCGCGATTGAGGGCGTAGAGATGGAGGAAACGCTCGAGATCGAAGTCAGCGTGGGCGGCGGATTCGGCGCCGTTGCGGGGGGCGTGGGGGGAGAAGGTGTATTCGGCGCGGGCACCCAGGCGGGTGACGTTCCAGGGGAGATTGGCGGCGCGGATTTGGGCGGCGACGGCGTCGGCGAAGCGGTTGGCCAGCGGGATCATTTGGGCGAACGCGGCGGGAGTGAGGATGTGCTCGAGAGTGGCGCGCATGGCGGCGAGGGAAAGCGCGTTTCCGGCGAGCGTGCCGCCGATTCCGCCGACGTCGATATCTTCGAGATGAAGGCGTGAGGCGATGCGTTGGGCGACTTCTTCGGTGACGCCGTACGTGGCGCCGGGGATGCCGCTGCCAATAGTTTTGCCGAACACTAGAATATCGGGCTGGAGATTCCATTCGCGCGTGCAGCCACCGGGTCCGGCGCAGATGGTGTGAGTTTCGTCGATGATGAGGAGGGCGCCGTAGCGGCGAGTGAGTTCGCGGGCGGCGGACCAGTAGCCATCGTCGGGAAGGATGATGCCGACGTTGGTCATGGCGGGCTCGGCTAAGACGCAGGCGACATCGTGATACTTGAGAGCGTCTTCGAGAGATTGAAGGTCGTTGAATTCGACGACGCGCGTGGTTTCGGCGGGATTGACGGGCGGGCCGATGTTGCCGCGACGCGGACCGACTATGCCATCGTGCAGCGAGACGAAGGTTTCGTCCACCGTGCCGTGATAGCAGTAATGGAAGACGAGAATTTTGGGGCGCTGCGTGATTTCGCGGGCGATGCGGATGGAGAAACGGTTGGCATCGGTGGCTGTTAGCGTGAATTGCCAGAAAGGGAGGCCGAAGCGGCGCTGGAGATCTTCGCCGACCCAGAGCGCGTCTTCGGTGGGCAGCATGAGGGTAATGCCTTCGCGGACGCGGCGTGCGACAGCGTCAGCGACGATTGGAGGCGAGTGGCCGGTCATGGCGCCGGTGTCGCCAAGACAGAGATCGACGTAATCGCGGCCGTCAACGTCGGTGAAATGCGCGCCGCTGGCGGTTTTTACGAAGACGGGGAAGGCGCCGGCCCACTTGTTCATCCAGTTCATGGGGACGCCGCCGAGGAGAGAGGATTGGGCGCGGAGATAGAGTTCGGCGGAGCGCGGGTGATCGGCGACGAAGCGTTTTTCTTCGCGCTGGTGAAGGGAAAGAAGGCGAGCGCGGTCGATGGGGGACATCGGTGGTTAGGAAAAGATAGCTGGGATGGTGGGAATGGGCAAGCGGCAGGAGGAGAAAAAGAAGGAATTTACGCAGAGGGCGCGGAGAGCGCGGAGAACACGGAGAAGAGAGGAAAAGCGGGAGCTGGGCTCCCGCACTCCAGATTAACGGAGGTCGCGGATGATTTCGCGGGCGGCGTTGGCGCCGGATGCGCCGGTGAGGCCGTTGCCGGGATGAGTGCCACTGCCGCAGAGATAGAGACCGCGGATGGGCGTTTTGTAGCGGGCCCAATCTAGGACGGGGCGCATGGTGAAGAGTTGGTCGAGAGCGAGTTCGCCGTGAAAAATATGGCCGCCGGTGAAGCCATAGATGGTTTCGAGGTCGTGTGGCGTGATGACTTGCATGTGTTCGATGAGGCTCGGCAGATTGGGGGCGTACTGCGCGAGAGTCTTGACAACGGTGTCGCCGAGATCGCGGCGGCGGGCGTCCCAGTTCGACTCGGACTTGAGGATGGTTTTGCCGTCTGCCAAAGCGCCCGCGAGTTTGAAGGGGGCGAATTGGACGTAGACGGAGAGAACGTGTTTTCCTTCGGGCGCGAGCGCGGGATCGAGAAGAGTGGGAATGGTGACGTCGAGATAGGGCGAGGCGGAGAATTCACCATATTTGGAGGCGTCAAAGGCGCGTTCGAGATAATCGATTTCTGGGCCGATGTGAATGCGGCCGGAGAGAGAGTTGAGAAAGCCTTCGGCAGCGTCGAGCGCAGAGAAAACGGGGAGCCCGCCAAGCGCGAGATGAACTTTGGCGACCGTGCCGTTGGCGCGTACGTTGCGGATGCGCAATGCAAAAGTCGGATCGAGCTGAGTAGGATCGAGAAGTTTGAAAAAAGTGCGCTTGGGATCGACGCCGGAGACGACGGCTGCGACGGGAATCTCTTCGCCGTCGGCGAGGACGAGCCCGGTGACGGTGCCGTCTTTCGCGCGGATGTGCTGAACCTCGGCATTGACGCGGATTTCTGCGCCGGCTTTGCGGGCGGCATCGGCGAGAGCGCGAGTGAGAGAGCCGAGCCCGCCACGCGGGAAAGCGGCGGAGCCAACGGGATGGGAGTCCGCTGCGGCGCGGAGAAGAAGAACCGCTGTGGAACCGGCGGACCAAGGACCGAGCGCGGTGCCGAAGATGCCCCGGGAGGCGATGACGGCGCGAAGCAGATCCGTCTCGAAAAATTCGGAAACGAAATCGGCGACCGCCATCGGACCCCAGCGGAGGAGATCGAAAATACCGTGCTTGCCGAGACTGCGGACGCTGCGGCCAGCCTTGAAAAGATTCCAGAAATCCTCGGGCGAGGGAGTGTCGATGGCGGGCGGTGTGATGGAGATGAGTTCACCGAGAACGGAAAAAAGATGATCGAGCGTCTCGGCTAATTGCGTGTACTTCGCGGCGTCTTTTTCGCAGTGGCGGGCAATTTCGACGGCAGTTTTGGAGTGGTCGTTGTAGAACAAGAGCGATTTGCCGTCGAGCGTGGGAGCGAAGACGCGAGGGTCTGGGCGAAGGATTTCGCAGTCGAGTTTGTGAAACTCGAGATCGCGCGCGATATCGGCACGAAGCGGACCGACGGTATGAGAAAGAGTGGAAGCGTGGAAGCCGGGATAAAATTCCTCGGTGATGGCGCCGCCGCCGATGATTTCGCGGCGTTCTAGAACAAGCGGCTTAAAGCCGCCTTTTGCGAGATAGAACGCGGTGATGAGAGCGTTGTGGCCGCCGCCGATGAGAGCTACGCGCTGTCCGATGGGCATGATTAGTTCTTGCTCCGTGTGGCGCGGGAAGCTTTTGATCTTTTCCAATCCTTGAGGATGACCTGGCTGGCGATCCGACCGGGAGCGCCCATGATGCCGCCGCCGGGATGCGTGGCGGAGCCACACATATACAGGTTGTCGACCGGGGTGCGGTAGTACGCCCAGCCGGGTACGGGGCGGAGGAAAAAAAGCTGCTCGAGAGAAAGCTCACCCTGGAAAATGTTGCCTTGGGTGAGGCCGAACTCGCGCTCGAGGTCGAGCGGCGTGAGGATTTGGCGTCCCGCGATGATTTTTTTGATATTCGGCGCGTGCTCGGCGATGGTGGCGACGACGGCGTCGCCGAACGCTTCGCGCTGATCGTCCCAAGTGCCCTTGGCGAGCTTGTATGGCGCGTATTGCACGAAGCAGGACATCACGTGCTTGCCGGGAGGCGCGACGCTGGGATCGGTGAGACTTGGAATGACGATATCGATGTAGGGCCTGCGAGAGAAGTGGCCGTACTTGGCGTCGTCGTAGGCGCGCTCCATATATTCGATGCTGGGAGAGATGGAAATTGCGCCGCGAAGATGCGCGCCCTGGCCGGGCAAACACTTGAAATCGGGAAGCGCGTCGAGAGCAAGATTCACTTTGCCGGAAGAGCCACGGAATTTATAACGGCGAACGCTTTCGAGAAAATCAGCTGGGAGTTCGCTGGAATCGAGGAATTTTTCAAAAGTGAGATGAGGATCGACGCTGGAGGAAACGACGTTCGCGGAAATTTCTTCGCCGGTTTGCAACGCGACACCGCAGGTGCGGCCGTTTTTGACGAGGATTTTTGCGACGCCCGCCTGGGTGCGAATTTCCACGCCTGCTTCGCGAGCGGCATCCGCGATGGCATTGGAAATTGCGCCCGTGCCGCCACGGCTGAAACCCCAGGAGCGAAACGCGCCATCGATTTCGCCCATGTAGTGATGGAGCAGAACGTATGCGGTGCCGGGCGAGCGAATACCGAGAAAAGTTCCGATGATGCCGGAAGCGGACATGGTGGCTTTGAGGACGTCGGTCTCAAACCACTGGTCGAGAAAATCGGCAGCGCTCATGGTCATGAGCTGGACGAGGGTGTAGCGCTCGTCGGAGGAGAGGCTGCGGAAACGCTGCATCAGGAAGTGGAGCTGCTTGAGATCGTGCGGCTTGAGAGTGGTGGGATCGGGCGGAATCATGGAGAGCAGCGGCTTCACGAAGCGGCACATCGGAGTCATCATTTTTGAAAATTCGTCGTAGGCTTCGGCGTCGACCCGGGAGTGGCGGCGAATTTCACGCTGCGTGCGGGCGTGATCGTTCATGCGCCAGAGGAAATCGCCATTGTGCGTGGGAGTGAACGTGCCGTCGAGCGGGAGAATTTCGAGGCCGTGGCGCGGGAGGTCAAGTTCGCGAATAATCTCCGGACGAAGCAGAGAGACGACGTACGAACACTCAGAAAAAAGGAAGCCGGGGAAGATTTCCTCGGTGACGGCAGCGCCGCCGAGAACGTGGCGGAGTTCCAGGACGAGCACCTTCTTCCCTGCTTTGGCGAGGTAGGCCGCATTCACGAGGCCGTTATGGCCGCCGCCGATGACGATGACGTCGTAGTGCTGCGCCATGCAGAATGACTCCGTTAAAGATGCGCACTGAAAAAAAAGATGCGATGCGACTGGAAGACGGGACATTTTACTGGCAGCAGAGGCGACGCACAAGGGCGTGAAGGGGCACCGTTGTACGGCGCGTTGGCAGCCGACTTTGCAGCAGGACGGTGCGGGCCACGGCGAAACGCAATTCCGATTTACTTGGCGCGGAGCTCGGCGGCCAAGTCGCGGGCAACCTGGCGGGCGCACGGAAGATCGCTCGGATCGAAAGAGATGGCGGAAACGCGCGGATGGCCGCCGCCGCCGAACCTCTCGGCGAGCGAAGCGAGATTCTTGTCGGCGGTGGCTTGATTCCAGGGATTGGTGCCGAGCGAGACCTTGGCGCGAACGGCTGAGGCGCTGACGCTGACGGAATAGACGCACTCGGGATGCAAAAGGTAGGGGATAAATTTATTGTAACCCTCGAGGTCGAGGTCGCTCACGTCAAAGAAAATCACGCCGTCGATGGCTTCCGACCGCTCGCGGAGGATCTCGATGGATTTGCGGTGGCGTTCGAGCAACGGCCCGAGGTGTTTAGCTACCAACGGAAGCTTGACCATTTCGGCGAGCGGGCGATAGGCAAGCTCGGGAATGATGCGCGCGGGCAATCCGTCTTCGGGAGCGGCTTCGATGACCAAGCCGAGCTGTGTAGCCGGCTCCGTAAGCTTAACGGCGGACTCCGGGGTGGGATATTGCGCGCCATCGATAATGTCTCCCCAGTGAATCAACTCTTCGAGCGGCTTGGTGTTAAAACCAAATTTCTCTTTTGCCACGGTGGCGATCAATTTTGTGCAAGATTTATAGTCGGGCTCGTAAAACATGTGTGGGCCGGGATGCTTGCGGAAATGCTCGGCGTCCGCGGGCGTGAGAAACGCGCTTTGATGGTGGTCGAACCACCAAGTCACTTTGGGAGAGTTGGAGTATTTGAAATCGACGATGGCGTTTTCGTCTCCGTCGAAAAGGCCGGGAGTCCAGGGCTGGGAGGCCCGGTGAGTCATGCCGGTAAAGCTGAACTCGGCCGCGGGATCGAACTTTTCCTTGTAGAAACGATAAAAAAGGGCTGCGGAGGCCGTTCCATCAAAGCAGCGGTCGTGGAAGCACAGCCGGACGCGAGTCATGTTCTGGCGATGGCGCCTTTCGGATTTTTATTCGGCATTGCCCCGGAAGGGACAAAGCCTTTTAGGGTGGCGGGACGCGAAAAAGAAGTCAAGTGGAAAGCGAGGCTAGTGGAGCGGCAAAAATGGAGAACCGTCCGGCGTGGCCGGACGGCTCTCGAAAGGGATAATCCGAAACGAAAACTACTTGTTGACCATTCCTTCGACAAGGTTGCCGATGATGGGCAGCTTGAACATCTCGTGGCTGTAAGCCTTATACATTAGGAAAATCCAAACCAAGAAGATGGCGAGACCAAAAATCGGAAACATGATGAGTCCGAGGAACCCGATAATCGGGATATGCGCGAGGATGAGCTCGACGATCCACAACGCGATCCAACAGGGGAAGATGGCGATGTTGAACGCGATCGACTGAGCAGCGTGGAATTTGACGAACGGGCGCTTGTCGATGAGCAGAAAAATAAGGCCCGTTATCCATCCGACTAGATAGGCCAGCAGACCCGCCACGTTTTCTTCTATGCCTGCGGTAGCGGAACCCGCAGCAGGAGCAGCGACCGCCGCGCCCGGTGCTCCACCCGAAGTGGCTCCTTGCGGCGCGCCACACTTGGGACAAAATGATGCTTCACCTGCATCTTGACCACAGGCTTTGCAAAATGCCATGAACACACCTCCCGGAGGGTTCAACCTTGGGCGGAGAGTAGCAAAACCAGGTTTCTAGAGCAATCTATATTCTGAGCGGGAGGGGTGACAAAATTCGGAGACGAGGAAGCCACGGCTGCGGATTCCCCGGCTCCGAATCTCGAGCAAGTCAATGGCTATTGCGCGCCAGCCTCCGGCTTCTCTGCAGCAGGAGCAATGGCTGGAATTTTCGCTTTCTGGATCTCGGAGTTGAGTTCGACGAGATCCTTCGATTGGAGTTCATGCCATGCGGCCAGTTGAACGTCCAGCCTCTTGTTGAGCTCTTCGAACACGGTGAAAGAGGCGGCGGTTGGAGCGGTGTCCGCGCTTTCCACGGTTTCCTGCAAATCCGCGAGCTGGTTGGCAACTTGGATTGGGAAATTCAGCGCGTCCTCGCCGCTGCTGGCTTTCGGTTGGATGATTTTTTCCTCGACGGCGTTCATTTTCTTGGTGAGGGCCTCCGCCGCCTCAACCACGGGTTTTGCACTGGGGTCGGCAGAGAGCCGCTTCTTCAACGCGTCAAGCTGGCTGCGCACGCTGCGGATCTGATTGACGGCTTCATTTCCGGCGCCCACGCGTTCGCTAATCCGCTTGGCAAATTCTTCCTGCTTCTCGAAGTCGGCTTGGGAAGCGGAAACGCGCGGATCCTTGGTGACTTCCACTTTGGCGGACTCGGACTTCCCGCCAACGGTCAGTTTGATTTCGTATGTGCCGGGAGCCACAAGCGGCCCTTCGGGACGGCCTCCCCAGCCAACAGAGCCGGGAACGGTGGCGGGCGTTTCGTAATGCAAATCCCAGACAAAGCGGTTCAGGCCGGGTTCGGCGGGAAGTGCCTCCGATTGCCTTCTGAAGCCGAACTCTTCTTCGACCGCAGAGGCGCCTCCGCCGGTTTTCTTGCTGGAATACTTGCGAACGACCTTGCCGTGTCCGTCGAGAATCTCGAGGGTGATTTGGTCCTTGGGAGCGGTCTTCAGCGAGTAATAAATTGTGGCTCCGGAAGGCGGGTTAGCGCCCACGGGAACGGTGGCGGGCAGAGTGAAACCCGGCCCGCGGAAACGGATTGCGGGAGACGGCTGAAAGAGATGAACGTCCGCGCTTTCATCGGCTGAGGTCATCTGGCGAAGAGGAGCGATGTCATCGAGAACCCAGAAGGCGCGGCCGTACGTGGCGGCGACCAAGTCATCGCCTTTTATGGTGAGGTCGTGAACGGGCGTGGTCGGCAAATTGAGTTTCAGCGATTGCCAATGGCCGCCGTCGTCGAAGGAGATGTAGACGCCAGTCTCCGTGCCTGCATAGAGCAGGCCTTTGCGTTTGGGATCTTCGCGAACGACTTGGGAGTAGCTATTGTCGGGCAAGCCATTCGTGATTTTTGTCCAGGTCTTGCCGAAGTCGGACGTTTTGAAAAAGTACGGATGGAAGTCGTCGAGCTGGTGTCGATCGACTGCAAGGTAGGCGGTGCCTGCGGAATGTGGCGACGGGTCGATGCTTTTGACCCGGTTCCAATCTCCGAATTCTTTCGAGGTGACGTCGTCCCAATGCTGGCCGCCATCGCGGGTGACGTGAACGAGCCCATCATCGCTGCCCGCCCAAATTAGCCCTTTCTCGATGGGAGATTCGGCGAGGGCGAAAAGGGTGTCGTAGTACTCGACGCTGGTGTTGTCTTGCGTGAGCGGGCCGCCGGAGGATTGCTGCTTGGTCTTGTCATTCCGTGTGAGGTCGCCGCTGATCGCCGTCCATGTCATTCCTTCGTCGGTGGTCTTAAATACCGCTTCGCCACCGTGATAGAGAGCGCCTGGATCATTGGCAGACATCATGATTGGAGCGGTCCACTGGAAACGGTGCTTCAAATCGGCGTCGCCAGAACCCATGGGATTGAGCGGCCAGGAAGAAATGTCCTGCTCCTGATGGTTGCTCTTGTCGAACCTCGTGATCAAGCCATCATAAGAGCCTGCGTAGACAATGTTGGGATTCTTGGGATCAGGAACGACAAAGCCGGATTCGCCGCCGCCGACTTCGTACCAATCGGGGCGGTCGATGACGCCGTCGTCGCTGCGGCTGGCGATCGCCACCGTCGAGTTGTCCTGCTGCGCGCCATAAATGTGATACGGAAAGGCCGTGTCCGTCGCCACGTGATAAAACTGCGCGGTCGGCTGGTTCGCCTGTGTGGTCCAGCTCTTGCCTCCGTCGTGAGACACAGTGGCTCCGCCGTCGTTGGAATTAATCATCCATTCCGGATGAGTGGGATCGATCCAAAGGCCGTGGTTGTCACCGTGAGGAGCACGAATGACGCTGAACGTGTGGCCGCCATCCGTCGAACGATAGACCGCCGTGTTTAGAACGTAGACTGTATCGACGCTTTTGGGGTCTGCGAAAATGTGATGGAAATACCAGGCGCGCTGCGTGAAGCGGTGATCAGGATTGATGAGGTTCCAGGTTTCGCCGGCATCTTCGCTGCGATAAATGCCGCCCTTTGCCGCTTCGATGATGGCGTAAACGCGGTTGCCATCAGCGCCAGAAACGGAGACGCCGATGCGGCCGAGCACTCCAGCGGGCAAGCCATGTCCTTCGAGATGTTTCCAGGTTGTGCCATCATCCGTGGATTTATAAAGACCGCTGCCGGGGCCGCCGCTGACGGCGGTCCAAGGGTAGCGCTGGGCTTCATAAAGAGCTGCATAAAGGACATGCGGATTTGAGGGGTCGAAGGTGAGATCGATCGCGCCAGTTTTGGTGTCTTTATAGAGTACTTTTTGCCAGGTTTTGCCGCCGTCGCTGGACTTGAAAACACCGCGCATCTCGTTGGGGCCATACGCGTGGCCCATCGCAGCGACATACACGATGTCGGGATTGGCTGGGCTGACAAGGACCCGGGCGATGTGGCGCGAGTCCTCCAAGCCGATGTGGGTCCAGGTCTTGCCAGCGTCGAGAGACTTGTACATCCCGTCGCCGTAGGCAATATTTCCGCGCCAGCAGGATTCGCCCGTGCCAACGTAAATGACGTTCGGATCTGAGGGAGCAGCGGCGATCGCGCCGACCGACATGATTCCAGTTTTATCGGTCATCGGAGTCCATGTGAGACCACCATTCGTGGTTTTCCAAACGCCACCCGCAACCGATCCGAAATAATAAGTCTCCGGATCACCGGCGACTCCGGTCACGGCCAGCGCGCGTCCGCCACGAAATGGCCCGACTTGGCGCCACTTCATGGCTTTCAGCGCATTCTCATCAAGCGTTTGCGCACGAAGGGCAGTACAAGTCAGCCCAAAAAGAACCATCACCAAGGCAACCGAACAGACTCTCGTCACACTTCTTAGACCACTCATCGTTTTCGCCCCCAAAAAGCTTTTTGTTGCACCTGTACTACGGCAGGTCGTATCTGCGAGGCCGAATGGTACACCCTGCTCCGCAATTTTCGCCAGAAACAGTTGTTGAATTCCGCCCCCTCAGTTCTCGACGCACGGCAGAGTGCTTTTGGGTACAATCCCCGCGTGGCAAACCTGCCCGTTCCGAACTCTTCCACTCCTGATTCGCACTCAATTCCCACGCCCGATAGCGCTCCCTCCGTTTTCAGTTTCGACTGGCTGCGTCATGCAACTTTAGCCGAACGGAACTCCCTGACCGCCGGCGGCCTGGGCTGGATGCTCGACGCAATGGATGTGTCGCTGTATTCGCTCGTCCTTGCGGTTCTGGTCGGCGCATTTAGCATGGACACCAAGACTGCGGGGATTCTGAGCTCGGTGACGCTGGTGGCTTCGGCGATTGGAGGATTCTTTTTCGGATTCCTGGCGGACCGCATCGGCCGGGTCCGCTCGTTGATGGCTTCGATTCTCGTCTATGCGCTGGCGAGCGCCGCATGCGGCTTCTCGCACACGATTCCGCAGCTGGTCGTGTTCCGGTTCATCCTCGGGTTGGGAATGGGAGGCGAGTGGACAACGGCAGCGGCGTTGATCGCGGAGACATGGCGGGCGGAGCATCGCGGCAAGGCGCTCGGGTTTATGCAATCGTCCTACGCGATCGGGGAAGCGATTGCGGCATTGGTTGTAATGTTCGTGCTGCCCTGGTTTGGATGGCGCGCGGTTTTTTTTGTCGGCGTGCTGCCGGCGTTTCTCGTTTTCTGGATTCAAGCCAAGGTGCCCGAGCCGGAATTGTGGAGGATGCGGACTGCGCAGCAACAAAAGGTGCCCTTGGGAATGCTGCTCGAGAAAGGAGTCTTGCGCAACGGAATCCTGGCCACAGCGATGAATGCCTGCACGATGTTCGGCTATTGGGGATTGTTCTACTGGGTGCCCGCGTATTTGTCTCTGTCCCCAGCGCAAGGCGGGCGGGGCCTGAGTATGGTGAAGACGACGTCGTTTTATCTGGTGATGTGCTTCGGGAAATGGCTGGGATACGCGATGTTCGGCTTTTTTTCCGATGCATACGGCCGGCGCAAACCTTATTTTCTCTATTTGGTGATCGCGGCGGCGCTTGTGCCAATTTATGGAATGTCGCGAAGCGCTTTTTGGCTGCTGGTTCTTGGTCCATTTGTGGCCTTTTTCGGCACCGGCTACTTCTCCGGATACGCGGCGATTGTCAGCGAGCTTTTCCCCGGAGAAATACGCGCCACCGCCATGGGATTGAGCTACAACATTGGCCGGGGAATTTCCGCCGTGGCGCCATTTGCCGTTGGAGCGCTGGCGCTACGATTCGGGATCGGACCGGCGTTTTTCTTGCAGGCAGGGGCGTTCTTGACGGCGGCGTTGCTGGCGCTGGCGCTTCCGGAAACGCACGGACAGCAGCTGGATTGACTAAGCCACCGCGGACTGCGAGTGAAAGCGCGCGCCGTCCGCGCTCAGAGCAAAGTTCATCGCGAAATAAGGCGCCTGCGCAAGGATTTTCTGGAATTCAACTTCTTCCGTGTAGGGCCGCCGGGGTACGCGCCGCGCAAGAATGCTGATCTCCAGCGGATCCTTCGCAAAGGGATAAGGCTTGACGGTGACAAAACCATTACCCGCGGGCTGCAGGTCCCAATCCGCCTCGCTGCCGTTGCCATTCACGGGGACAGCGTCGATCGTCGAGCCGTCCAGCGGCGCAAGACAAAAATAAAGCGAGAGCCGGTCGAGGGCTTCCAGGCGCTGCAGATTGGCTTGCAATGCATGGTCGTCCGCGAACGCCTTCATCGTGGGGTCGGCGCGAAGGTCAACTTTGAGCCGCAATTGCTGAAGTCTGAGCCGCTGCAGGAAATCTGTTACGAGATGCGCTTCGTTGGACTTGACGTACTTCGCGGAGAAACCCGGCATCGTCGCGCGCGTCCGGTCGTAAAGACCCGAGCAGTGCATGCTAACGAGAAGCCCCGCGTAACGGTCAGCTCTGACCACGCGTTCGATACCGCGCTGGTAGAGAGCAATGTGCTCCTCCGTAGGAATGGACATGAAATTGTACGGAGTGAAGGTCTTGGGATCGATTTGCGGCAGCAACTCCCATTCGTTCCAGCCGTTATCGTGCTCCGCCGCCGCGAGACAGAAGGATTCGAAGGGCTCCGGCCGGCTGAAGAGTTTATTGCCCAGCGCGCGCGCAAAAAAACCGGACAGCATGGCATGGTCGGTCTGCCGGATTACGATCAACTGATCGCCTTGCTCTTGAAGGATCATGACGCTGCCCTCTTTCGCAGCGGAGCCGGTCGTCCGCGCCTACCAGGGAGGCGTGGCGGTTCGGCCGCGGGGATGGCCGGATGAATCTGGCAGTACACGGTCATTATGCTCCCGAGGACAGCCACATTCCAGCGTTATCGTTGGTGTGGCGGCCGGTGGCTGATTCCCGGTATTATGGCTAGAACCACAGCGGGAGTGGCGGAACTGGCAGACGCGCAAGACTTAGGATCTTGTGGCCGAAAGGCCGTGGGGGTTCAAATCCCTCCTTCCGCACCATCGTTTTTTGGTATGTTTTTCGCCAAATTTTAAAAAGTAAGACCCCTTTTCGAATGTTCGTCCCGTGCTGGAGGTGTGAAGCGTGAACTTGCATAGATTTCTGGCCTATGTGGTGTTGGCCTGCTGGATTGGTTTGACGGCCGTAACTGTCGCAACGGCGGTGCAGTGGTCTGTCGCAAGCTACATGGCTGATGTAAAGGTTCAACGGGCTCTCAATGCGCAGAAAGAGGCCAGCGGCGGTGCTGCGAACGCCGCGCCGGACGACGTGGGCGGCGGCCAAGACAGCTCGGACGCAACCGACCAGCTTCAGCGCGACAACCAACGAGCTCTCGCCAGGGCTCAAGCTGCCAGCGAAGCCATGGCGGACGAACTCAACTTTGAGGTGGCCGAACGAAAGCAATTTTGGTGGGAGCTCGGCGTGTGGGGTTGCCTGACCCTTCTTGCGAGCGCGCTGCTTGCTGAACGGAGGGATGCTGAGGAACGATCCCCCGCTCACAAGTAGGAAGCTTCCTAATTCTTTGTAACCCGGCCTCACACAGTTGGCTGGGCAAGGCTGTCGACTCATCCGCAAACGGAGACCTACTTGCTCGGGAGCATTTGACTCTTTAATTCCCGTTGGTTTCGCGATATGAAGTTCCCTATCGCCATTCGCGACTTTGCTGGCGCGGATCGCTTCTTCGAGGTGCAGGCATGGAGCGCAGTGTCCGCGACATCGTGAATCTCTATAATCCGAACGAACCACTTGAGGATGCCTGGACCATTCCCGCGCCGTGGTATTTCGAGGAGCGTATCGCGGAACTCGAGCGTGCGAGCGTTTTCAGCGCGACGTGGCAGGTGGTGGGCCGCACGGATCAGGTCCGCGAAAACGGGCAATTTTTCAGGGCGGAACTGGCGGGGGAGCCGCTCGTCGTTGCGCGCGGAGAAGATGGCCAGTTGCGAGCCTTTTACAATGTATGCCGCCATCACGCCGCTGCCGTGGTCACCGAAGCACAAGGTTGCGCAAAACAATTTCGCTGCCCGTACCACGGCTGGACTTATGGGATCGATGGCGCGCTCAAAGGCATGGTCGAGTTTGACGGGGTGTGCAATTTCGACCGCGCGAAAAATGGCCTGGCGCCCATTCGCGTGGACACCTGGGAAAAATTTGTATTTGTAAACCTGGACGGTAGGGCCGCGCCTCTCTGCGATTTTCTGGGCGTAGTGCCCGGGCTTGTGGCCCCGCTCGAGCTTTCCGAAAGTTTGCACTTCTTTGACCGGCGCGTTTACACGCTCAACTGCAACTGGAAGGTCTACGTCGACAACTATCTCGATGGCGGTTATCACGTGCCGCACGCTCATAAAGGCCTGAGCAGCGTCATCGAATACACCAAATACACCATCGAGAATTTCGAGCGCGCCTGTCTGCAATCGAGCCCGCTCTCTTCGGACTCGTCTTCGGAGGCCGGTGTCGCGGCGACCCGGCAAGGCCGCGCGTTTTATCTCTGGCTCTATCCCAACTTCATGATCAATGCCTACGAAGGCGTCATGGACACGAATCTGGTGCTGCCTCTCGCCGTCAATCGCTGCGCCGTCATCTTCGACTACTATTTCGCCGACACCAGCGCGGCCAGCGAAGCCCGCCACAAAGAAAGCATCGCCGTAAGCGAAAAAGTCCAAGACGAAGACATGGCCATCTGTGACTCCGTCCAGCGCGGCCTCGGCTCGCGCGCCTATGTCGCCGGACGCCTCTCCGTCCGCCGCGAAGCCGGCGAGCACCTCTTCCATCGCCTGCTCCACGCTGATTTCACGGCCGCTCTGAATTTCTCCGCTACGGCTGACTCCTAAGTAGGACCTGACGCCGCTGCGCCGGCACACGCAGCGACCTCGCAAAAACCACACCGATTTTTGAGCCAGCTTTCGCGGGACAATTTGTTATCCTGCGTTGCGTGAAACTTCCCTTTCTAATTGATACCGATACAGCTTCCGATGACGCCGTTGCATTGATCATGGCGCTGCGCTCTCCGCAAATTCAGGTTGAGGCGATCACGACCGTTGCGGGAAACGTGGATGTTCATCAAGCTAGCGGAAATGCGCTCTATACTGCGGAACTATGCGATTCGAAAGTCCCGGTTTTTGCCGGTGCAGAACAGCCGCTGAAGCGCCCGCATGTGAGCGCGTCCTGGTTTCACGGACACGATGGCCTGGGCGATCACGGCTATCCGCCGCCGCGCCGCGTTCCGGAAAGGCAGAGCGCTACGGATGCGGTCATCGACACGATTGAATCTCACCCAGGCCTTGTACTGGTCACGCTGGGGCCGCTGACGAATATCGCGCTCGCCCTGCAAGAGAAGCCGGGCATCACCGCGAAAGTGAGCCGCTGCGTGGTCATGGGCGGCGCACCTTGCTGCGAAGGCAACGTCACCCCCGCGGCCGAATACAACATCTGGTGCGATCCGGAAGCGGCGCGCATCGTGCTGAGAAGCGGCCTCCCCGTTGAGCTTGTCGGCTGGCACCTGTGCCGCGGCGAAGCAGTCCTCAATCCATCCGACATTCAGCAAGTTCTAAGCTTCGGTACGCCTGTCTCCAAATTTGCCGTTGAGTGCAACAGCCGCGCGCAAGAGGCGTTCCTCGAACAGTCCGGCGAGCATGGGATATCGCTGCCTGACCCTGTGGCCATGGCCATCGCGCTGGATTCGTCTATCGTAACTTCGCAATCGGAGCATTTCGTGGACGTTGAAACCGAAAGCGAACTGACTCGCGGCATGACCGTGGTGGACCGCCTGAACGTCTCTCATAACGAACGCAACCATGATATATGGGCCTTGCCTCTTGCCGCAGGACACAAGGCCAAAGTCTACTGGACTATCGACAATGCGCGCTGGAAGCAAGCCCTCTACGCCGCGCTCAGCTAGGGCTCCACTTTGTGGCGCCGCGCAAACCTTACTCCTGCATCTTCGCGTGAGCGGATGCTGAACCATTCCTCGTCAGCCGGTAGTGGGTCAGTTTGAATTTTGAGACTTGCTGATATCTATGGAGTCCCCGGTCTTATGGTCCGAAATCTGGAATCGAAGGAAATCGTGAATCGCCTTTAGAGCCTCTTTGTTCTTGGTGACAATCTCAATCCTTGCCCCTTGCGGCGTGTCTTCCAACTGATAATGAATCTGGTCCCGTAATTTGCTCATCGCGGCAGCACCTGGGGGAGTTTTGTCGTGGATGAACATAGGCACATTGAAATCGCCCTGAGAGAACATCGTGACAATGTGGCTCAAGTGCATCCGAATCTGGTCTCGACTGCTCAGGTCTTTTGAATCGATAGCAGAGACTTCTATCTCGCCACCAGACTGATAAAGACGAAAGTGATGAGTTGTTGTCTCGTGGGAGAAACCCATTGCATGGTCTCCGCGAGCCACAACATCTGCATCTGGTTTTGAAGCATCTTGCGGAAAAAAGAGCAAAGTCAAAGCAAAGAATACGAGGCTCATAAGCCCTCACTCGTCTTAGACTCGCGATATCAAAGGAGGTTAGACCTCACAATACCTCTAAAATTCAAACTGACCCACTATCAGTCAGCCGCTTCAATTGACGCTCTCCGCAGCGTCGCCTATACTCTTATTTTGCGTTGCCGGGTAAGTTCTTACCTGTCTGACCTCATCCGAGTTCATGGGCGGCCGCAAGAAATGGCCGACAAGCCTGGTCTTTCCGCGAGACACAGGGGCGCATGCCGTTGAGGCCAGCGAGTAGTTTCACGAAGACGCGATCATCGCCGTATCGTTCACCGAGGAGAGGATTGTTCCATGGCTGAAGCAACCTGCCGCCGCGAGCTGGATCTGGAAATTCCCGCGGAAGAAGTAACGAAAAAGATTGAGAGCGTGGCCAAGGAATTTGCCCGCGTCGCCCGCGTGCCGGGTTTCCGGCCTGGCAAAGCCCCCGTCTCGCTGATCCGTCGCCGCTTCGCCGAAGATATCAAGGGCGAAGTCCTGCAATCGCTCGTCCCGGAACGCGTTGAAAAAGCCGTCTCCGAACAGAAGTTGATGCCGGTGTCGCAGCCGCAAGTCGAAAAGCTGGATTTTGCCGAGGGCCAGCCGCTGAAATTTCGCGCCGTCTTCGAAGTCCTCCCGGAATTCGAGCTTGGCAATTACAAGGGCCTCGAAATCGAACTGCCGGTCATGGATGTCACCGACGCCGACGTTGCGAAAACGCTCGAGGAAATACGCGAGCGGGCTGCCGCGCTTGCGCCGGTCGAAGGGCGGGCGGTCGAAAATGGCGACTATGTGCAGTTGAAGTTGATGGGCACTCCGGCGGGCGGCGGCGAGCCTCTGCAAGCAGACAGTGTCTTGTGCCACATCGGCGCAGAAGAAACGATGGAACCCTTCAACGAAAATCTGCGAGGCGCGAATGTCGGCGATCACAAAAACTTCGATGTCGCTTATCCCGCCGACTATCCTGATGCCAAACTTGCGGGCAAGACTTACAACTACGCCGTCGAAGTCCTGGGCATCAAGAACAAGAAGCTTCCCGAGCTCAACGACGAGTTTGCGAAAGATGTCAGCGACGCCGCGACGCTCGAGGAACTGAAAAAGAAAGTCTGGAAAGCCTGGAGCACGAGCGCGATCACCGGCAAAAAGATCTACAACGGGAAAAAGGTGCTTGCCGAACTGGTCAAGCTGCACGACTTTCCCGTACCCGATTCGCTCGTCGAGCATCAAATGGATGCGCGTCTCGAAAAACGCGCGTCCGTTCCCTGGCTACCCCAAGCCCGTCCCGCGCTGTGAACGTCGACTGGGTCTCTTTGCGAAAACGCCAGCAAGAACGCGCCACCCATGACGTGAAGGCCGAACTCATCATCGATCGCATCGCGACCGCGGAAAACATCGACGTGACCGACGAAGAAGTCGAGCACGAGCTGGAGCACATGGCCGGCCATAGTGGCGAATCCGCCGAAGTCGTGCGCGCCCGTTCGACAAAGCAGGGTGCGCTCGATAGGATGAAAGCTAAGCTGCGCAGCGATAAAACTCTCGACTGGCTCGCGCAGAACGCTCAAGTCAAAACCGTCGCGGCAGCAAGCGCTGCAGCGGCAGATGCAAAGTGAAACTTTCCGGTAATTCAACTATCTCAATGAAAAATTTCGAAGATCCTGAATATCGCGGCACAACGCTCGTTCCGATGGTGGTTGAACAGACCAGCCGCGGGGAGCGCGCCTATGACATTTATTCCCGGCTGCTGAAAGA
>CAWKOM010000010.1:0-222529 GCA_963851235.1 uncultured Acidobacteriota bacterium | reverse complement strand
TGAGCATGCCGTTTGCGCCTGCGGTCTTAATTCCCCCATGCTCTTCTTCCATCCTTTTAGGGGTGATCGTATGAAAGCGCGGCGTGTACTTGAAGTGCGATAGGTTACCGCGCTAGGGACAAGGAGCCCTACGATCATGACACTGTTCTTTGGCTGTGATGCTCACAAGCACTACTCCGTGTTCGTCGCCATGGACGAAAATGGAAAGAAGACCAAGCCCGTTCGCATTCCGCACGATCTGGATAGCTACCGCCGTTTTCTCGCGCAACTTCCCGAACACTCTGACATCGCCCTCGAGGCCACCGGTCACTGGTATTGGATCGTCGACGAGATGGAGCGCGCCCAGCACATCCCGCATCTCACCGATGCGCTGGAAGCGAAAAAGCGCGTTGGCAAAACGCACAAGAGCGATCCCATCGACGCCGGCGGTCTCTCTCTGCTGCTGCGCTGCGGCACGCTTCCCGAAGTGTGGATTCCTCCCGCGCCGCTGCGCGACCAGCGGGAACTTCTCCGCACCCGCATGGCGCTGCGCGATCTGCGCACCGCTCTCAAGCACCGCATCGGAGCCTCCATCGACCGCTACAACCTGCACTCGCAAAGTTTCAGTGACCTTTTCGGTCTTCGCGGTCGCGAATATCTCAGCACTTGCCTCGCCAAGCTGCCTCCGGTCACCGCCAGCATGATCGTCGTGCAGCTCGACGCTCTCGATCAGCTCGAGATCAAAATCGAGGCCCTAGAAAAACGCATTCGCACCGAAATCGCTTGCACTCCTGCCGTCCAGCGGCTCATGACTCTTCCCGGCGTCGGCGAAACCCTCGGCCCCGTCCTGGTCTTCGAGATCGGCGATGTGGCGCGCTTTTCCCGCGCGGAATGCCTGGCCAGCTATGCCGGCCTAGTCCCTCGTCTCATCTCCTCTGGCGACCACGTCCGCCACGGCCGCACGCCGGGAAAGAAGATCAATCCCTTTCTCAAGTGGGCCTTCGTCGAAGCCGCCGTTTGCTCCCTGCATCCTTCCGGCCCGCGCTACGCGCACGTGAAATCATTGTTCGCACGTCTTGCTCCCACCAAAGGGTTTGGCCGGGCCGTGGTCGCCGTGGCCCGCCATCTGGCCGAGGCCAGCTTCTGGGTGCTTTCCAAAAACCAGGACTACCGGCCTCCCCAGCCGCAGCGGATGGTTCCTCGGCAACACGCGGGGCACCCTACTGCGGCTCACGGCGACTTCGTCGTTACGCTGGATTCGTCCAACAACGGGTAAGCGCGAGACACGTCTGGCCCGCTCCGGTTCCTCCGGAGCACTTCCCCCCCCGCCAGCGAACCACAGGGGAAGGAAGGAAGCCTCGGGGTGAATGCGAAACCCGCGACGAACATGCTCCTGCTCCATGGAGAGCGTATATATGACTACCGGCGATTCATCGCACGGTCCGTCGAGCCCATGGACGATCCATCGCCAGCAGTGGCTAGTCGCCAAAGCGAAAGGAAAAACCAACCGCTGCCGTTTTCAAAAAAGGAGATTCCACCAGAAAACATTTCCGCTCAATAAGATCGTTTGGATTAACGGACGGACCGCGCCAGAGCAGCTAAAGAAAAAACATCTCTCACCAAGCCGGCTACCTTTGTCTGCGCGCGACATGCTCTCGTCATGCCCGCTTGTAGTGTGCCCACCCCCTGCCAAAACCAAGAGAAAAAACCCTCTCCTAACAGAATTTGTAGCTTGACACCCGCCGCGCTTTCATACATGACGTGTCGTAGCGCCAACCCGGTGCCGAAGGCACCGTATCTGGCGGGATGTAGCGAATGCAAGAGTCGTACGGTGAAGGCGTAACGAACCACACCGGCTCCGAGTCATGCGGGCCTGGCCGCAAGGCCAGATACGAAGCGTTGACAGGAGGAACTACGGGCCAAGGAGAAGGAGCCGCGAAATACCCCAAACTCCAAGACGCCGACGCATTGACACGATGCGGAAGGCCACATCTGGGACAGCGATAGCGCGAGCTGTTCCGGAGTCTTGCGCGGTCTGCGAACCTGGCACGCAGGGACACATCTCGAACGGAAGTTGGGAGATCCCGTGTTCGCCCGAGCAAAGAACCAACCTGCATGGGACGCATCGGGAAGTCTAAGGACGGAAGCCGATGATGAACGAACATGGGAAGTCGGACAGACCCATAGTACCGGGGAAGTCTCCGAACAAAACCAGAGTACCGGTGGCGGAGGAGATGGAGGGAAGGGGTTTGGCCAAAGGAAACCCGAGCCAGCAAAACGCGTCCCGGACACCGCGCCGGACCGACGCGCCTAGTGCACTGGAGCGGGTACGTCAAGCAGCAATGAAGGATAAGAAGTTGCGGTTCACGGCGCTCCTGCACCACATCTACAACCTGGACACGCTGCGGGTGGCCTACTTCTCGTTGAAGAAGGAAGCCGCGCCGGGCGTGGACGGAGAGACATGGCGGCACTACGGCGAGGAACTGGAAAAGAATCTCCAGGACCTTTCCGAAAGGCTGAAGCGCGGAGCGTATCGAGCGAAACCGGTGCGTAGGGTGTACATCCCCAAGGCCGACGGGCGGCAAAGACCGCTCGGAGTAACGGCGCTGGAAGATAAGATCGTCCAGCGCGCGGCGGTCGAGGTGTTGAACGCCATCTACGAAACGGATTTTCTCGGGTTCTCGTACGGGTTCCGGCCAAGGCGAAGCCAGCATCAAGCGCTGGATGCGCTTTATGCCGGACTGCTGACGAGAAGAGTGAACTGGGTGCTCGATGTGGACATTCGCGGGTTCTTCGACACGATTGACCACCAATGGCTTTTGAAATTCATCGAGCACCGGATTGCGGACCGGCGCGTCGTGCGGCTCATCCAGAAATGGCTGAACGCGGGCGTGCTGGAAGACGGCAAGCGGGTGCGTGTGGAGGAAGGAACGCCGCAAGGCGGAAGTGCCTCGCCGCTGCTGGCTAATCTTTACCTTCACCACGTTTTCGACCTGTGGGTCCAAGCATGGCGGAAGAAGCGAGCGCGCGGCGAGATCATCGTGGTGCGCTTTGCCGACGACATCGTACTGGGATTCCAGTTTCGATGGGAAGCCGAGCAGTTCTGGAAAGAGCTCGCCGAACGCATGGCGAAGTTCCAACTGAAGCTGCACCCGGATAAGACCCGGCTCGTGGAGTTCGGCCCCTTCGCGGCTGAAAATCGCAAGCGGCGCGGTCTCGGGAAGCCGGAAACCTTTGCTTTTCTCGGTTTCACGCATATCTGCGGGAGAACGAGCAAGAACAGGTTTACCGTGTTGCGGCAGACTATCCGCAAACGGCTGCAAGCCAAGCTGCAAGCGGTCAAAACCGAACTGCGGCGACGCATGCACGAACCGATTCCCGAAGTCGGCACGTGGTTGAAAGCTGTGGTGGGCGGACACATCCGGTACTACGGAGTGCCGGGTAATCGGTACGCTCTCGCCTACTTTCGCTTCACCGTGGGCAAGTCCTGGCACCACGTGCTTCGGCGACGAAGCCAGAAGGGACGCGTCTCGTGGGAGCGAATGACACGGCTCATCCGCCACTGGCTGCCTCCGGCCCATATCTGCCATCCTTATCCCTTGCAACGCTTGCGCGTCACCACCTAAGGCAAGAGCCGTATGCGGGAAATCCGCTCGTACGGATCCGTGCGGGGGGCGGTTAGCAATGGCCGTCCCTACCGCGACCGTCCAACTCCCGGTGCCGTAGGCACCGCTCCGCTCTTCGACGGTCAGAGGCCGACAATTCGGCCCCATGGCCGGGCACCTTCCGGTCGTAGCTTCGTAGGAGCGGAGCATCACAGTTCACCGTATTCCAGGGTTAGGGCATCCCAGGCCATGTGGATTTCGGGAAGCTCCCATGCGCGGCGAAACAACGCTTGAACCAACTTCCACTCTTTCTCAGACAGGCCAAACGTGATGCCATTCTGGTGCGCGCGGAACCAGTAGTCCTTACCCTTGTTTTCCTCAGACGCTGTGGCATAACCCAGGAAGTGCCCACCCTCCCAACGGCTGTTCGTGCTGTCCGAGGCAAGTGCAGCAAGCATGGCTCGGAATTCAGTAATCTTTGGGTAGCCGCTGATGGGATACATCGGGCCGCGACGACCGGGAAAACTCAGAAGCAGAGAAATTTCGCTGCCCTCTCCCCGATTAAACGAGAGAGTGAACTCCCCCTCCTTGATGGACGGAATCGGCGGCTGATAGAAGGAGTCCTGACCCATCGACTTCGCTCGGAGAGACTCTTCCGTGAGGCAGTAGTGGCCGCGCGCGGCCAGCCGCCACAGAACCGGGAAGAAGGGCCGAAGGGCACGATTCACAGCATCAGCCGCGGGGAGCTTTTCGTCCTCCAGCAGGATAAGCAGATTGCGTCCCGCCAGAAACGTGTCCCACTTTACTGCGGGATCGCTGAGTCGTTTACGAGTCTCGGCCACTGTCCGACGAATCGTCTCTGAAGTCGCACGCTCCGAATCGTCTGCTCCTTTCGCCTTCGCAAGACGGCACTCGGACGGCAGATTGTTCACGTAGTACGAGTCCCGCAAGGACGTGCGTTCCGTCCGCAGTTCGTAAACTGCAGCGAATGCGTCCAGCACGGCAATGAGTGACTCGTTTGAGACTGGATTAGGTGTCCTTTCCGTATAGGCTTCGAGCCCCTTCTGAACGAAGTGGGCGAGCAGTATCCACTCGGCTCGCGACAGAATATGCTGCGCCTCCCCTTTCCTGCGAATCTCGAGAAGTGCTTCGGTGGGTTTCTCCATCAGGTCTGCGACTTCAAAGCGGTCCTCACGAGCAGATTCAAGGAGCTGCTTGGCTACCTCTGAAGTAGAGACACTCTCCCCCGTCTTCGAGGACAGAAGTTCCTTGGCGCGCTCCAGTCGCCTATGCAGCGCGTCGCTGATTCGAAGTGAGAGGGTTTGCTGCTGTAAGGGCTTCTCGGACTTTTCTGGTCTTTCCGGCATCCCGGATACCTCCTTTTCTTTAAGCCTTATCATAGGTCATACATGTTGACTAAATGTTTGTAAACATAGTAGACTTTCGCGGACTTGAGGTCAAGTTGAAAACAGGACCCCGGAGGCTCAAAGAGGAACGCAATGAAACACCGCAGTACCCAACTCGGCGCGCGCAAGAACCCAGACTCACCACGAGTGCATGGCTTGCGCCTCTCTCCAAACTCGTCGTCCGCAGCGGTAAAGGAAATCAACCGCACGGATGACAGAAACGAAGCATCCTCATCCTTGCCACGGAGGGTGAGAACTTTCGAATTGCCTCTCACCGAAGTCGAGGCGGCGAAGCGGAGTCAGCCACACGCACGGTGGGTTTCCTCAAGGCTGAGTAGAGCAGACGAATCGGAACTACGCTCCTCTTTGATGACGCGAGTGTTATCGCGCGGTGGCCCGGATGTCCACGAGTACGAAAAAGTTGACCTGCTGGAATCCTCACGGGGCACCGTCACCAAAAGCCCAGGCAGCGAACGACGCGAGGGAACAGGAATCGGAGGAGGCGAAGTCGAACGTTGCCGTACGCGAGGGAAATGGAGTGTTTCGCCTCTGTGGGAAGCCAAGATTCTCCTCGGCGTATTGAAACAGCAAGGACTGGCGGGCAAAGGGTTGATCGAGGCGTTCGAGAAGTGGGCACCGAGAGTTGCGGGCTCTTCAAGAGCCGACATGAGCAGGCTGTACCGCGAGCAGACCGGACGTGAGCTGTCCGACTACATCCTCGTCCAGCAGGCGGACAAAGTCGTCCGCTACAACCAGTTCCCTCCCGATGCCGAGTTTGTCCGGCGCGCAGTACTCAACTCTTGCAGTTTTCCGGCGTCTGAAGCCACGTCAGATTTTTCAGCACGCTTCAAGACTCGTCTGAATTTCGGGGTGGACAGTGCCGCAGCGCTGGAAACGTCAGGCGGCGTGTCGGGAATTGCGGAGGGACGAGCCTGTGTTCAGCCGAGAGAGGCAGAAAATGAGGCGAAGAAAAGAGAGCTACTAACAGCGTCAAAGCAGCATCTCTTGGACTACCATGATCCAAACGTCCTTCTGAGCACGAACGAACTTGCTACTCTCATCGGTTTTAGGCCGAAGACCATCCGCCGTTGGGTGTCCCGAAAATTTTTGAGCTACATCCGAGTTGGAAACCGTTTTCGTTTCCGGCTTGCCGCTGTGGAATTGTTCCTCGCGCAGCGCGAGGTGCGTAAGTGAGAGCCCAACGCTAGACATTGAAGCAACATCGCCGCTGATATTTCAATGGCGAAGCAGAATAACTCCCGGACGCGCATGAAGAACAACTCGCCAACATCTACCGCGTCGCCTTGTATCCAGAATCCAATGTTGCCGAAGTTCTCTCGGATGATCCTCCGCGACAATCCGCTCCCGTGTCACGGCCAGAAATTGGATGCGGTAGACTATTTGCTTTCTCGAATTTCTGGAGTAGCAAACGCATTCTCAAAACCGATGGAAATTGACGAACCCTTCCGCACATTGTTCACGAGCGCCGGTCGGAAACAAACGATGCATGTTCCGACTTTGTGCCGAACGCTCGGATAAACGACCCCGGCTGACCCTCCCTCTAGAAGTTCACTGGCCAAATGTTGTGATGCGCCGTAGCTGTTTGCGTCCAAACAATTTCCAAAGTGTGTGTCGTTGCGGATGTCGTGAAACGTGCCTCGAAAATCGGCGAGGAAATCGACGTAAGTAAAAGTCTCATTTTCTTGCCAGTTGATCTCCTGCAGTTCCTTGCTTTTGTGGTATGCCACTTCCAGCTCCGAGGTCTTGCGGGTGAATGCCGCGTACCACGCGCCGCGTTCCGGCCCGTTGAAGCGGCTTCCCATGGGACTGGCATGCGTGAATGCTGCGTTGACAATATGCGAGTACGAAAGGCCAAAGACCAGTTCCCGCACCGTAATACCCGGAAGCAAGCCAGCTTCTCCGAGGAGGCGGTCGTTTGTAGCTCCCTCAAGTTCGAATAGCGCGTTCAGGCCATCGGCATCATCAGTAAGCCGCGTAAGAACGCTCTCGTCCCGGTCGCTATAGCGTGAGGGGATTAAACGATGCGTCTCATCACGAAGAATATCGGAAACGCGGGGTAGCAACCTATCGTCCGCCACGGCGAGAATCCAGAAGTTGCCGCACGCGCACCATCGAGGGCAGCCCACCTTTGATCATGTAGGTAAGGGGAGTCTCCCCTTCAAACATCGGATTTTCATTCGTCAATTGAATCCAACGGTCGGCAAGCTTCTTGCTGTAGAGGATGTTTAGCCCTTTGAAGATTCCGGTCAGAATGGAAATCCTCGTCAACCGGTCTTGATCCAGCGTGCCGCGCGCCTTTCGCTTCAACTCGTAAAACGCACCGTTGGATATGCCTCCGAGCAATTGCCGAGCATCTTCATCGCGCAATTCCCAAAGCTCGCGGATTTTCAAGAACGCCTTCACTGCCGAAGGTCCCAATCGCTTCTGGACGTCCCTGCTCGAAAGATTGGCTGGCTTTTCCCAGGCAATTCCTGCCCCTAGTTGATTGACGGTGGCCACGCTAGCCTCCTCACGCTTCTCCATATATGGAGCATTATACTTCCATTATTGGATACAAGCAATCTCTTCTTTGCGCTCCGGATCGGCAACTGCTAGACGGGGGAAGGCCTTGCAGGTCGCGGCCAGAGAGAACCTATCCGCTTCGTTGATGCGAGCGCGATGTCTATCGGACTTTGTGTTCGTCGAGCGCAAGTAGATTTGAGTGGTTGTGATGTCGGAATGCCCAAGTTCCTGCCGCAAGGTTTCGATGTCGACGCCGTTCTGGTGCCGCCGCGTAGCGTACAACACACGAAAAGCGTGGCAGGGCTTCTTCGGTTTCTTAACCGGGTAACCCGCATCATTTGCCTTGTCGATAAGACCGTTGATGATTCGATCTAGGTGCTTGTCCACCGTCTGTGTCGCGGGCGATGGGAAAATCAATACATCATTCGGCGCTTTGCCGCGATACTTCTTGAGGCAGGCGAGCAGCGTATCGCTGACGGCGATGGTCCGTTCTTCATAGTCTTTGGGCTTGAAGCCGAATTTCGGTTTGAAGCGAACCGAGACGGTCTTGTCCTCCCAATTGATGTCCATCCACTCCGCGACCGCAGCTTCGCCGATGCGGAAGCCGGTCCCAACGAGAAAGCGGGTGAGAGCTTCCTCGACACTGTCCGCGACCTGGATCATGGCCGCGACCTCTTGCTCTGTGTAGGTTGCATACTTTTTGTTCTTGTTCCGTTTGTCCACGTTGACGGGCCAGTCCTTTTTCTGTACCCAATCTTCTCTCGCCACGTACTTGCCGATACCACGGTCGTTGAGGAATACCATCGTCTTGAGGAAGTAATTGAACACGGTTGACTCGCCGATTGGATTACGTGTTTCTCGCGACGGCCGAGTCCGCAAGTCATGAAGAAAGTCGAGCATGTCGTCGCGGCAGATTTGGTCGAAGTAAGTTTTCCTGCAACTTGCGAGAAACAAATTGACGGCGACGCGATAACCCAAGTAGGTCCTGCGCGATTTCTGCTTGCTACGCTCAATGTATTCTCGCGCGACTTCGGCGACCCTCTTGCGTGACACGGCGGCGGGAATACTCGACGGCAGTCCAGCGTGCAACGCAGCAATGGATTCGAGGGGCTGGCCGTCCTCCATTCGGATTAGGGCAGTGTGAGCAACAGAGACATCTTTCCCGATCTTGATTGGCGTGCGCTTGCCGCTGCTGCTCGGCCGGAGGTAGTAGGTCGCTCCTTCAATCGGAATGGGACGATGATTCTTCGAGAACTGCACATTCGCGAACGGAAATCTGCCGTCGCCTGTGTTGATGCGCGCGATGAGAGTGTAATGGGCCATATCCGTTTTTCCTCGGCAAGGCTGAAAGATTCATGTTTGAATGCAAGAGGAAAAATCGAAAGCTGGCAACAGTGCTGGCAACAGTTAGCGGTTTTCGAAGGTAAGTTCTTTGGATTCTTCAAATGGTGGAGCCGATGGGATTCGAACCCACGACCTCCTCGATGCCATCGAGGCGCGCTCCCAACTGCGCCACGGCCCCACCGGGTCGTCACTTTTTCAATACTAGCATCCGAAGATTGCTGTCGTCTACACGGCGTCGCGGAGGTGTGAGAGGAAAGCGTGGTGCGCGCGGGAGAGGGAGCGTCCGTGGAGGACGACGGCGCCGATGGTCCGCGAAGCAGTGGCATCTTCGATACGCACGAATCGGCAGCGCGATTTTTTCTCGACGGCCATTTCTGGAACGATGGAAACGCCCATTCCGGCTCCCACCATGCTGAGAAGGCTGCTGAACTGGCCACTTTCGAAAACAATTTGAGGGTGCAGGCGGGCGCGATCGCATGCGGCGACGGCGTTGTCGCGGAAGCAGTGGCCGTCGCGCAACAGAAGAAAAGGCTCGGAGCGAAGATCTTTGAGCGAAATCGATCGGCGTTTTGAAAGTTTGTGGCCTGCGGGAAGTGCGGCGAAAAAGCGCTCGCTGAGCAAGGAAAATGTTTCGAATTCGTGGCCGCGGATGGGCAGCGCGAGAATGGCGATATCCACCTTACTGCCGCGTACTTGATCGAGGAGGACGGGCGTGATTTCCTCGATGACCGTAAGCCGAACCTGTGGAAATTTTCGAGAAAACCATGTCAAGCGCTACGGAAGAAAGTACGGCGCGACAGTGGGGTTGACGCCGATGGTGACGGAACCGCCGACGGAATCTTTTTGCTCGGCAACGTCGCCGCGCGCGGCTTCGAGTTCGCGGAGAACGGAGCGGGCGCGTGGGAGAAAGGTTTGGCCGAGTTCGGTGAGGCGCACGGAACGGCTGAGACGATCGAAGACCCGCGCACCCAGCTCATCTTCTAGCTTCATGATCTGTTGCGAGAGAGATGGCTGCGAGACGTGACATTGCTCGGCGGCGCGGCTAAACGAACCGGCCTCGGCGACGGCGCAAAAGTAGCGAAGTTGATGAAGCTCCATTGGGCACTCTCATTTTTCGCCGCGGGCTGTCGGCTCAGTTTAGCTCGCACGGGCGCGAAGTCACTCTCCAAATGTGATTTGCGTCACACCAAGCTATAGGCTTGGCCTATCCATCGTATCCGAACTATATATTGGAAGTATAGGGTGGGAGAGCGTAATTTTTGAGAAGCGCGTAGAATTCTGCTCTGAGGAGCTGACGCTGCGGGCAAACTGAGGAGGAGTTATGGCGGAAGAAAAGAAAATTATGACGACGGATGCAGGCCGGCCGGTGGGCGACAATCAGAACTCGCTCACAGTGGGTCCCCGCGGACCCGTCGTTTTTGAAGATGTCTTGCTTTTCGAAAAGATGGCTCACTTCAACCGGGAGCGCATCCCGGAGCGCGTGGTGCACGCCAAGGGCTCGGGGGCGCACGGCCATTTTGTTTGCACGAGCTCGGAGATCACCAAGTACACGACGGCGAAACTTTTCAACACTGTAGGCAAGAAGACGCTGACGTTCATTCGCTTCTCGACAGTGGGCGGCGAAAAGGGATCGGCGGACACGGCGCGCGACCCGCGCGGCTTTGCGCTGAAGTTTTACACCGAAGAAGGCAATTGGGACATGACGGGAAACAACACACCCGTTTTTTTCATCCGCGACCCGCTGAAATTCGGCGATTTTATCCACACGCAGAAGCGCGACCCGGAAACGAACCTGAAATCGCCCACGATGATGTGGGATTTCTGGTCGCTCTCGCCGGAATCTCTGCATCAGGTGACGATTCTCTTCTCCGACCGCGGCACTCCCGACGGCTATCGACACATGAACGGCTACAGCAGCCACACATTCAGCTTGATCAATGCAAAGAACGAACTCTTCTACGTGAAGTGGCACTTCAAAACGAAGCAGGGAATCAAGAATTTCTTCCGCGAGGATGCCGGCGCGATGGAGGGCAAAGATCCCGACTATTCGCAGCGCGATCTTTTCAAGGCGATTAAGACTGGGAATTTTCCGAAATGGCGCGTGTGCGTGCAAATTATGCCGGAAAAGGATGCGGAGACGTACCATCTCAATCCGTTCGATCTGACGAGGGTATGGCCTCACAAAGACTATCCGCTGCATGAAGTCGGCGAGCTCGAACTTAACCGCAATCCGGAGAATTATTTCGCGGAAGTCGAGCAGGCGGCATTCGAACCGAGAAACGTCGTGCCCGGCATGGGCTTTTCACCGGACAAAATGCTGCAAGAGCGCCTGATTTCCTACTCAGATGCGCACCGCTATCGTTTGGGCGTGAATTACGATTCCCTGCCCGTGAATAAACCTCAGTGCCCGTTCCACACATATAACAAGGACGGCGCGATGCGTTTCGATGGCAATCAAGGCTCCGCAGTGAATTACGAGCCGAATAGTTTTGACGGGCCAACGCAGGATCCAAAATATACAGAACGGCCGAAAATGGTAAGCGGCACGGTGGCGCGGCACGATCACCGCAGCGATGCGGATTACTATTCGCAGCCGGGCAATCTTTTTCGCCTGATGCCTGCGGACGCCAAGAAGCGCCTGATCGATAACATCGTCTCAAGCCTCGGCAACGGCGTGCCGCAGCGCATCCAGGAGCTGCAGATTCAGCACTTCTACAAGGCCGATCCCGCTTACGGCACCGGCGTCGCGAAAGGGCTGGGCCTCAACATCGACGCGATCATCGCCAAGAAGCAGGCCAGCGCCGCTGATTGAGAACCGCTAGGAATAGGTCCGGCGTTTTCTGTACTCACTGACGCAACAGGAAAGGGAAAGACAAAAGTGGCACGGGGCGAACTAGATCGGTTCGCCCCCTGTTATTTTAGCGCACCAGCAGCCCCGCAGGTTTTGTTTTACCGCGCCAGTTTGCGGTAAGGTGTAGCGCGGCGTTGCGAGCAGCGAAACGGCGAGGGACATGGCAAAACTCACTTTTCTTGGCGCGGCGGGATGTGTTACCGGATCAAAGTATCTCGTCGAGGCCGCCGGCAAACGGCTGCTCGTCGATTGCGGCCTCTTTCAAGGCTCGCCGGAACTGAGCGACCGCAACTACAAACCGCTGTCTGTCGATCCGAAGACGATCGATGACGTCGTATTAACGCACGCGCATCTGGACCACACCGGCTGGCTTCCCGTGTTGGTCAAGGACGGCTATCGAGGGCCGATTTTCGCGAACCCGGCGACGATTGACTTGACTACGATTCTCTTGAAGGACTCTGCGCATCTGCAGGAAGAAGACACGCTGCACGCCAAAAAAGGCAAATACAGCCGGCACGCGAATCCAGTGGCGCTCTATACGACGGAAGATGTTGATCCGGCGCTGCGGTTGCTGAAGCCCATGCCGCGCAGCGGTGGATTCGACATTAGCCCTGAGTTTCATGTGACTTCGTACGATGCCGGACACATTCTGGGCTCTTCCAGCCTGGAACTAACCATCACAGAGAACGGAAAAAGGATTGTCGTGGTGTTTTCAGGGGACATTGGGCGATACGACCAGCCGATCTTGAAAGATCCTACGACGCCGCCATCGAAAGCAGATGTGCTGCTCTGCGAATCCACCTACGGCGACCGGGAGCATGCGTCGGGTGACCCCGCCCAGTTGTTGGCTGACATCGTCAACCGGGTTGCAAAGCGGGGCGGATCGATTGTGATTCCGGCCTTCGCCATCGGGCGAACCCAGACGTTCATGTACTACTTGCGGCAGCTCGAAAATCAACAGCGTATCCCGCGCCTTCCCGTGTATGTGGACAGCCCCATGGCGCTGAGCGCGACAGATTTGTACCTGAGATATAAAGAAGACCACGATCTCGATTACTCCCGCGAAGAAGGCAGCGACGGCAAGGGTGACCCGCTGGACGTTCATGAGTTCCACTTGACGCGGTCGGTCGAGGAATCGAAAGCCATCAACAACGTGAAGACGCCGTGCATCATTATTTCCGCGAGTGGGATGGTCTCGGGAGGGCGCGTTCTCCATCATCTGGCGCAACGGTTGCCGGATGCGCGGAATGCCGTTATTTTGGCTGGGTTCCAAGCTCAGGGGACGCGCGGACGCGCGTTGCAAGAAGGCGCAAAAGTGCTGCACCTTTTCGGGCAGGCCGTGCCCGTCTGCGCCGAGGTCCTGGAATTGGGACAGTTTTCCGCCCATGCCGGCAAAAGTGAACTCTTGCGTTGGCTAACTGGCTTGCCCGCGCCCCCGAAACAGACTTATTTGACGCACGGCGAACCAGAAGCGGCCCAAGGCTTGCAGGGCGCGATTCAAGACCAGCTCAAGTGGAAGATTGCGGTGGCGCGGTATCTGGATACTGTCGATTTGGGGAACTAATGGAATCTAAAAATATTTTAGGAGAATCAGGAAACTAATTTCGAGCTGGCATCGTCTATACATACAAGACCACTCGCGGGGTAGGGGGCTAACCACCACAGGGCAACCGACCGTCAGTCTCCTACCCCTAAAAACTTTGAGAGTTTTGGCTTTCGATAATTTATATCGGGTTTAGAAAGTGCGGTCGCTCCATTCAGTCTTACGCGCGCGACTCAAAGAATCTCCAGTAATTTCTCGACGGTGAGCTGCACTTCCTGAAGAATGGTGCGAAGTGTACCAACGCGCAAAACCTTATGGTTCGGAACGGTCACACGCGCGAACGGAGAATCTCGTCGAAGAACGATATGACTCCCTCGCTGCCTTTGGACAACGAACCCAATCCTCTGAAGAGCTTTAGTGAGGTCACGTCCCGAAAGATCGGTGGGCAGTTTCGGGATTAAATCGCAGCTGTAACTTCCACGTATTCCCTTCCGTCCTCGACAGGGATTGGTTCGCCGGCAGCCTTGACATCCTCTAGATAAAGTTCAATGGTCTCTTCAATGTTCCTCAGAGCGTCTGCCCGAGAGTCCCCCTGAGATACGCACCCAGGCAACGCGGGCACCGTAGCTACATAGCCGCCGTCATTCTCGCGCTGCAGAATCACCGTATATTTCATGCCGTTTCCTTCCAGCGTTCTAAGTATGCTTCCATGCTACGCCCGCTCAAAACACTGGTAAAGGGGCCCTCGCAGGAGGCACCACGAATCAAAACACAAAGCAGCGGCGCAGCCGTCATCGTCGAGCCGCGTTTTCGCCCAGACGGCTAAGCCTTTCCTCCGCAGCCGCGAGAGTGGTTTCCTTCTTGCAAAACGTGAAGCGGACCTGCGTTGCGCCGTCTTGGGCGTCGTTGTAGAAGCTGGAGCCAGGGACCACGGCCACTCCGATTTTTTCGACCAGAAACTTGGCGAAGGACACGTCCCGTGAGCCGGCCGGGAATTGATGGGCAGGAAAATCGAAGCCTGAGATGTCCGTCATGATGTAATACGCACCCCGCGGCTTAAACACTCTAAATCCAGAGGCGGTAAGGATCTTCAGCAAGCGCTCGCGCCGCACGGTGTAGTCCCCGGCGAGCTTGTGGTAATACGACTGCGGCGATCTCAGCGCTATGGCGCCCGCCTGCTGCAAAGGCGCGGCAGCGCCCACCGTTAGAAAGTCGTGTACCTTGCGGATAGCCGCGGTTGTCTCCGGCGAAGCGATAGCCCAGCCCACGCGCCAGCCGGTGACGCTGTAAGTCTTGGACATGCCATTGATTACAATCGTGCGGTCGCGCATGCCATCGATGCGGGCCATCGAGATATGCTCGGCGCCATCGTACAAAATGTGCTCGTAGATTTCGTCGGTGATGCAATAAGCGTTCCATCGGACGCAAAGGTCGCGGATAAATTCGAGTTCGGCTCGGCTGAAAACTTTTCCCGTGGGATTGTTGGGTGTGTTCAGGATGATCGCTTTGGTGTGCGGGCCAAACGCCGCAGCCAGTTCCTTTTCATCGAACGTCCAATCCGGTGGACTCAGCTTTACGAACCGCGGCGTCGCACCACTTAAAATGGCGTCCGGCCCATAATTCTCGTAAAAAGGCTCGAACACGACGGTCTCATCTCCCGGATTGATGATGGCCAGCATCGTGGACATCATCGCTTCCGTCGAGCCGCAGCAAATCGTGATCTCGCGCTCAGGATCGACGCGCACGCCCTGCGTCCGCTCAAATTTCTCCACGATCGCGTCCCGCAGCGGTTTTGCGCCCCACGTTATCGCGTACTGGTTGATGTCATCGGCGATGGCTTGCCGCGCCGCTTCCTTGATCTCCGCGGGCGCGGCAAAATCGGGGAAACCTTGCGAGAGATTGACCGCGCCGTGCTTCATCGCCAGACGCGTCATCTCGCGAATCACCGATTCGGTGAATTTCTCAGCTTTCGCTGAAAGCATGCGGCGAGCAGCCTGTGCCATGCCGGTTTCCGAAGGATTCATTTAGCCTGCCAAAATAAACTGAATTTTCAGTACAGTTACGTCCCGCGCCCGAAAGAAACGGCTCGTCGAATCCTTATCGGCTGTGCCCTGCTGCCGACGCTGACGTAGACGTTGACGACGCGCCCGACTGACCATAAATCATCCGGTAGACTTCGGAATTGCGCAAGACGATTTGCACGTAGTCGCGCGTTTCGCTGAACGGAATGGATTCCACCAGCTCGGGGATTTCATCGTAATTGCGCTCGGCTTTCCACGCGGCGATGCGGTCTTCCCCGGCGTCGAATGCCGCCAACGCGTAAGCCGGTGCTCCCGTCAATTTCACCAGCCCCGAGATGTACAGCATCCCGAGCTGGATGTTGTAATCCGGTTGAAAAAGTTTGGCCGGCGAAAATCGCACGCGAAGCTGTTTGGCCAGTAGCCGGCCCGTTTTCGGGATCACTTGCATCAATCCAATCGCGTCTTGTGGCGAAAGCGCGTCGGCCTGAAAAGTGGACTCCTGTCGCATCAGCCCGGCCGCGAGCATTGGGTCGAAATTATTCTTGGCTGCCTCGCGCCGGATCACGGATTCATACGGAAGCGGGTAGAGCACCTTCCAGACAGCAATGGGAAGGTCGCCGAATTTCCGCGCATCGAAATTGGGAACCATGACCCGCCCGTAAGCCATGCCTACGGCAAAATGCCCCTGATCGAAAGCAGCTTGCGCGGCTTCGTACAAAAAGCGCGGCGACGAAGTAGCGAAGTACGCATTCTTCAGTTCGAGCTCCGCGGCAGAATCGAACGCAATCGTGCGCAACGCCTGCGCGCGCGCCCAGCGGTCCGCAGCGGCAGGGGGAATCGGCTCATCGAAAGACCGCAGCGCGGGCGGCGGTGGAATTTTGTCCAAAATTTCCGGGGCCGGCGGGTCGCTGGCAGCCGGTTCCAGCTTAGTCAATCGTTCCGCCGCGGCGCGCCCAAAGTAAGTCTGAGGAAAACGGTCGGCATCCTTCTCGTAGTAAGCTCGCGCCTCGGCTACTGACCCGTTGCGCTCCGCATCGCGGCCCAGCCAATAGACCGCGTCGGGCGTGTCCGCTGAGGACGGATACCTCAGTAGAAATCCCGTGAGTTTTTGTTCCGCGTCAGGCTGCCGGTTAAGATACGCGACCCACGCAACGCGCCATTCCGCGTTGAACGCATTTTTCCCGCTCGGGAAAGTATCCACAACGCGCTGATAGTAATTGGCAGCCCTGGTGCGGTCGAGGTTCACCCAATAATAGTTCCCCGCCGCCATCAGCCCGTCTTCGTTCCACTTGCTCAGCGGATATTTCTGCGAGAGGTCATTCAATGTCGAGAACATCTCGTCGGTTTTCTGGTCCGAACGATAGAATTGCGACAGTGCGTAAAGGCGTTCTGCATCGACTTCAAAATCCGACGTCTTTAGCGATGCGAGAAGCTTTGGCGAGCCCTTCAGTTGCACCCGCGCTTCCGCTATCCGAAGTTCAGCAAGCTGCCGGTTGGGGTTCTGGGGATCGCGAAGCATCCCCAAAAGCTTCTCGAATTCCACTCGCGCTTCTTTCCATTGATGAGCGTCGTAAAAAGCCTGCGCCCGCTGCTGCTGCAGTTCGACTCCAGGGTAGGGATACTCCTTGCCCATCTCGTGCGTTATTTTCTTTAGTGGGCTTTCGGCGGCTTTCGCTTCATCACTCTGCGAATATTTATAGAAAATCGCCTGGTAATCCTTGGCCGCGCGGGAAAGCTGATGGGAAGCTTGATACGCCTGAGCCCTGAGCAGAAGCATCGCGGGACGGGTCTCCGTCGCCGGATAAGTGTTCAGCGCATCGATGGCATCCTGCGAGTGGCCCAGTTCAGTAGCCAGCGGCGCAAGGCTCTCAAGCAACTGCTCCTTCATCGCCGTGTTCTGATAGTCGTTTTGGACGGTCTCCAGATCGGCAAGCGCTTCTTTCGAGTGGCCCAGGGCATGTTCCGCCTGCGCCGTCCAATAGAGAACGTACTCGCGCAGTAGCGCGTCTCCGCTCGCCTTATGAAACCAGGCTAAGGCTTGCTGTTCCCGCTTCTTCGAGTAATCGTCATATCCAAGTGCCAGCGCCGCGCGCGCCCCCCAGACATTCCCCGCGTTTTCGGTCGCGAAGGCCGAGAGCTTGTTATACGCGCCGGGGTCCGCGAAATGCAGATCGCGCGACACATCCGCCAGTTCTTTTTGCCGCGCGCGGTCCTCAGGCGTGTCTCCAGCCACCAATTCGGGAGCTGCCGTTGCTGGCACGCAGCCGGCTCGGCAGGCAACCGGCTCCGGCTTCTTTATTTTCTTTTTCTTATGGGAGTGCGAAGGTGGCCGTCGCGCTGCGGGTGTGCCTCTGCCGCTGGCGATTACCGCGAACGCCAGCATCATTGCGCACAAGCTCAGCGCCGCTGCGGCCCAGGTGCTCGCCGCGGCCGCATTTCTGGCCGCAATCTTAGCGATGCCGCGCAGGCGTGGCGTACGGGTATTCGCCGAGAGCGTGTGCGTCGCCCTCCGCGAGGATTTCCACCATCCAGCGGTAAAAGTAATCCACTGGGTGGTCCATGATGGGTTTGAAACGCCGGTCGTATTCTCGATGAGCTTTTTCAATGTCGTCTTTCAATCGGATGCAGAGATCTTTCTTTTCGCGGCCTAGCCGCACCTGCTCCGGTCTTAGCATTTTAATATCTTGCATCGAAACTTTCGCCACCCGATTTGCTCGCCTGTGCAATTCCTGTTCCTCGGGCGAGAGTTGGTTGACGTCGAATTCATCCCCAAACTCCGGTTCTGCTGCCGCGGCCGTCGGCTCGATCAATTCGATCGACTCCGGCTCGCCTTCCAGCTCGATCACTGGCTCCAGTTCGGGCGCGGACGGCGCCCCACGCGCAGCAGGCGGCTCGATCCGCGGTGGAGCTTGCACCGTAGCTTGTGCAGGTGCATGCGCCATTGGCGTGGGCACGGAAGACTGCGGTCGCATAGTCGGGGCCGCGGGTTCCGCTCCAGCCGTGCTAATTAGATGCGTGATTTGCTCTTCCAGCGGCGACCGTTGCCCGGGCTGCATCGACATGGCCACGAACCGTGACAATACTTCCAGCGCCGCCGACAACGACGCTGCCGACGTCTGCGCCCGCAACATGGACGGCAGCGCATTCGTCGGTTTCGAGCTCGCGCACGCCGACACGATATCGCCGACCGCTTGATGCAGCTCGTCGGCATTCCGCTGAATCCGTTCGAGGTTCTCTCGCAAGGCGCGCGATACCGCTTGTTCCACGGCGTTTGGCTCTTGTGCCATTCCTGTTTTTTGGGGAGTTTTACCCATATTCCCCTGTTTTGTGATTTTGGAAGGTAAACTCCCTGTAGTCAACCGCCTGCCCGTACCCTTGTGCCTAATCGTTGCTTAACCGCGAGTCGGCCACCCCTAGCGAATGCTAGGGCTGGTCCAGCTCCTCCACACCACCCGGGTTCCCGCAACGAACCTGAGGTACCGCGCGCCCTCGCCCAGCCAGGCAAATGCCCGGCTCTTTAATAAGCTCCTTCATTGACCTACCGCACATTTCTCTGCTATCAACTTTCAGAGCAAATCGAATAGCGAGGATCCTATGCCTATTACACGACGAAGTTTCTTCCGTAACGCCGCCGCAGGAGCAGTCGCTGCTGCCGCTCTTCCCCCGCTCGCCGATCTCGCCTTTAGCGAACCCGTCCCCGGCTCCCGTGCCAGCGAGCCCGGAGGCCCAATCATCCTCAGCCGCAACGAAAACGCCTATGGTCCTTCGCAAAAAGTCATCGCCTCGATGCAAGACTCACTGCAATTCGTAAATCGCTATCCCGACCCCGCCGTACATGCTCTCCACGACCGAATCGCCCAGTCTCATTCCATCAAGCCCGATCAATTGGTTCTCGGCTGCGGGTCGGGAGAAATCCTCAATACCTGCGCCGCGGCGTTTCTCGCCCCCGGCAAAAAACTTATCACCGCTGTGCCCACTTTCGAAGCCATCGGCGGCTATGCGAAAACTCTAGCCGCCGAAGTCATCGAAGTCCCTCTCACCAGCAATTACTCTCACGATCTCGCAGCCATGCTCGCGCGCACCGACGCGAACACCGGCCTGATCTACATCTGCAATCCCAACAATCCCACCGCCAGCCTCACTCCTCGCAAAGATCTCGAAGATTTCGTCCGCAAACTCCCCGCCACCACAACCGTCCTCATCGACGAGGCCTACCACCACTTTGTCGAGTCCAACGGTGCCGACTACTCTTCCTTCATCGACAATCCCATGCACGACGACCGCGTCATCGTCGCGCGCACTTTCTCCAAAGTGTATGGACTGGCAGGAATCCGCGCAGGCTACGCCGTAGGTTCACCCGAAAAAATTCGCGCGCTTTCCAACCTTCGCCTAAAGGAAGGCATCAACGCCGTCGCCGCCCACTGCGCTCTCGTCGCCTATGGCGATCTCGACTATGTCCAGATGAGCGAAAAGCGCAACGCCAACGATCGCCAGGAATTTTTCAACCAGGCCAAATCGCGCAACATCCAGGCCATCCCGTCCCACACCAATTTCGCCATGCTCCAAACCAACCGCCCCGCCCCCGGCGTCATCGCCCACTTCAAGCAGCACAACGTCGAAATCGCCCGCCTCTTCCCGTCCATGAACACTTTCGTCCGCGTCTCCTTCGGTACTCCCCCGCAAATGCAAGAATTCTGGCGCGTCTGGGATCTCCTCCCGTCGGCATAATAAGAAGCGGCTGGAGCGCCTTCACGCCTCCAGCCGCTTCGATTCACTCTTTGCCGGCTTTACCAGCCTGAGCCGCTTTAAGGCAAAGGCGGCGTGCAGCCCGCGTTCTGCGATACCGCCGCTGCCGTGAGCACCGTCGCGTCAGGATAACTATAAGCATGATGTATGGCCGACGAAGGCGTCTGCCCAGCGAACCACGGCAGCAGGGCCTCGTTCTGGGGGCTCCACGTGCTCCCGTTGAGGGTGATGGGGAATACCGCATTCGGAAGTCCCTCAATGACGTCGCCCGTTTCGAGGTTGTTCTGGCAATTGCCATTCGGCGCCAGCCACCAGGGCGTAGCGTTGCCCCCAAACGGATCGTTAAACGTCTCGGACATCTCGTGGCTGAGAGCCGTGATGTCTGCGAAACTCGGCCCGAATAGCCCGGGTGTGGTCCAGCTCGAATAGTTCATTACGTAACGCCGCTCTTGGTAACCGTTGTTAGCGCCTCCCGGTTCCAGGTCGTACGAGTGGAAGCCGAGAACGCAGCAATCATTCGGATTGCCATTGAAATAGAGATACGCATTCGGGAACAAAAAGCTGGAAATGTCTTTTGTGGTGATGTCGCCGGCATTCTCGGCCGCGCCCATCGGGGTGGTGGTATCCGTGGGCGTCGCTGGGAAGAGGCCGTTCACGAAAGTGTTGTAGTCGATTAGCACGTACGCACAGCACGAGCCATCGCTGTTTAGTGCAAAGAAATACGTTCCGCGGATCAGCACCAATGTCCGGGGCGTGACCACTCGCGGCCTCAGCAGCGTGTGCCAGTCGTCATCGGCGCTGTGGAAGAATTCCGCCCGCATCACTGCATCGGTGAATTGCGTGGGCACATCGCTCGAACTGTAGAACGCGTTCGAAAAGACGGGAGACTCGAGCACCGGCTTAACGAATTGCGTAGCGTCGTAGTACAGCCTCTGCCCGCCGACAAATCTCGGCGAACCATCCGCATTGCGCAGGTCCAGACTGACCGCCACGATCGGGGCGCCCACGCGAGTCGACTGCCCTCCCCATTGGTTATTCTGTCCATTTCCGAACGGGGAATTGCCCACCATCGTGTATTCCCAAGTGAATTGTGGGAATCCGTTGCCGTCCACGCCGGGATAGTAAAAATAACTGCTCCAATTGACCACCGAGTCGATGCCCAGTAGGCTTCCGCTCGATCTTCTTCCGATAACACCGCCGCCGCCCGCGGCAGGCATTCCTGCCTGCAGGGTGTGCGGATGGGTGCTGAGGGTGAAATTAGCAGGGAGCTGGTCGCTCGCCATCCCAGTCCCGCCTTGCGCAAGGGCCAGGGCAGGGAGAGTGGCGATCAGCAGCACAGCGAGCAATACAGAACGCATGAGGGCCTCCAATTTTTTGTTTTGGCTTTATCTTCCCAGCCGCGGACTGTCTCCTTCGCGAGGACGGCCAGGAGAGGAGGCCAGGATTCGATGGCGGGACTCTACATTAGCCATCTCGCCCCTAGCAAGTTAAATTTTGTCTCGAAACTTGGCGGACGGACGGCTAGCCTGCATGAGTCGGTGCCGATTCTGTCCAGGGCGGGTGGGAGCGATCGGCCCGGACGACTGAGCGCTAATTTTTCAAACTACAGCCAAATCAAGCCTCCGCCTCCCTGTACTCTCTTGAGACGCGCCGCAGCGTTACTCTCTCCCTGATGTCTGTACCCACAAACAATACTTCTCCAATTCCAGGCCACACGCCTGGTGGTGTCTTTTGTCTGCTTAGTATCAGAATCCCGCGTATTCCCCAACGAACGGCGGACAAGGAAAGTAGCCTCGTTCGATATACCTCGAACGAAAACTGTGCTTAGGTCATGCAGCCTACGGCACCGGGAAGTGCAACGGTTCGGCTGATTGCCGAACCGTTGCACTTCCACTTGGCCCAATGAATCGTCATCGCTTTGAGATAACGCTGTTTCTTTAATTTACCGAGACACTGAGCGTGTTTGATGGTGCGCTTTCCCCGGCCGCGTTAACCGCAGTAACTTGGTAAACAAAACTCTCCCCCTGAGTTATCTTGTCGGTGAACAGGGTGGAAGTAAGTCCGGTTGCCACTTTAGAAAAGGATGCCGTACCGCTTACAGCGCGATACACATTGTAAGAAGTGGCTCCGCTCACCAGTGCCCATGAAAGCGGCGCAGTAACAGATACGGACAAAATTGGACTGGTCGGAATCGGCGAAGAGGTCGGCGGCACTACTAACGCTGGTCCGGTTGGCACAAAGATCACGGCACCCACCGAGATAGCCGCGCTGGTATTGCCGCCCGAGATGTTCCAGGTCTCGCTGAACGTTGTTGAGGGTGGAATCGGTCCACTGAATGCGATAGCAGATTGTGGTGAAGCCCACTGACCGGTCATTTCCGTAGGACTAGGCTGCACAGGGCTGGCCTTAATCGTCGGGCCTGGCACGCCGCCATAATTCGTCGAGTAGAAAAACATGACGGCTACATCGCCGCCCTCTGTCGCACTGGTCCAGTAGGAACAAGTCGCGGTGTTGCTGGTGGGATGAGCCGGATTTTCGACAACGGTTTGGCTCTGAACGCTATCCACTGCTCCCGCGCCAATGATGTCCAATACGAAGCACGCCGTACCGTGCCCGTTTGTCGCGCTGCCAAACGTCTTTACGGTAACCGTGACCGGGCCGGTGGGCAAACCAAGCCCATAAAATTCAGTCGTTATCGGCAAGCCGCTCATGTTCGGGATTGCCTGCACCCATGCCTGCGTCAAAGCGATGCCATTGACGGAAGCAGAGGAAAGCCCCGTATTGGGATCATTAAAAACCTGCGCCGGGTAATCGTCATTTGAACACCCTACAACGATTCCATCTCCGATTGAAGTGTGAGACATGCTGATTGAGTTTGACAGAGTGCCACCGCCGTTCAGCAGTGACGTATACGAATCACTTACGTTGCCCGGCAAGATCTGCGCGAAACATAGGGACGGAAGCACAAACACCGCGAGCAAAAAACCGAATAATTTCTTCATTTTTCCCCTTCGTTTCTAAAGTTTGTTTCTGACCCGTGCTTGCGGTCCCCTACGGAAGGGGTCGTTACGTCGAGCATCGCAGACACTGCTGCCGACACCATGACTGATCTCACAGTTCTCCTTCTTTCGAATTGTGCTGGGAGGGATCTCGGGCGGCCCGCCTGCTTTTTGTGAAATCCAAGCAAGCCAAACTGCTCAAGTGTTATCGGGGGAGGGTCCGAACACTGCAACAGTAGAAGAACTCTCGCGGCCTGTCTGTACAAAAGAGAACTGCTCTGGAAGATGGCGGAAATCTTGGAAACCAGGCAACCGGTGACAGGAACGTGTGATGAAATTGGTTTTTAGAGACCATTCTCCTGCAGGCAACGGTGCGGGGGCGCGATCTTCGGCGATTCTTGCTCTGGCGGGTGGCCGCTCCTCGGCGCTCCGAAGTGATTTTGCGCTTGTTTTTTCCGCGCTGGTCTACCGCGGCTGGCATGCCCTCAGCTCGCCGAAACGATTTTGAATTTGTCTTTTCTTCTCGGGATGCCCCACTCTTTCGATTTTCGTTTTTGGAAGGGTGGGTCTTGACTTGCGAATGCCGTTTTTTGGTTTCCTATCTTAGAACGAATTTTGACCGAACTGCCCCAGTCGGCAAGGGCGCGGACTTGTAGTGGAATTACTCTGCCTTCTTGTGCGCGAGAACGATGGGGCGCTATCATCACTACTAGGTTCCTGATAACCGCATGTCCGTTTTACGTACACGTATGGTTGTAGGGCTCGCGATTTGGAGAATAGCCCTGGCGTGGGTCGTTTTTGCGCAGATATCTACCTCCCAAGAGAGTCTTTCACCTGGCGAAGTTCGCCTTAGCAGCCACCCCTACGTGCTTGGACCGACCCTTCGGATGGAGAGCCGTCTAGTTCAGCTCGAAGTCGTCGTCCGCGACCGGCGCGGCCATGCCGTTCCCGGACTCACAAAAGACGACTTTGCGGTCCTCGACGCAGAGAAAAAACGGGAACTCACCGCGTTTTCTGTTGAAACATCTAAGGCTCCAACGGAAAGAGCTCCGAAATCTGCGGATGTCTCCGAATCCGCGCTGGTCCAACCAACCACTCCGCAACCGGGAACTCCACTCGATAGCCCAGCCAATGGCAGATGGATTGGGCTGCTGCTCGATGACATCAATACAGCGTCTGGCGACCTGGCGCACGCCAAAATCGCGGCATCCCGCTTCGTCAAAGAGGCTACAGCTAGCGGCGATCACATTGCCCTTTTCACTACTTCGGGCGGAGGAAAGCTGAGCTTCACGAGTGACCCGGCGGCAGTCCTCAAGGTGATCACGACTATCCAATCTCACCCGCGCATGTCGCCGGGCGGCCTGTCCCGGTGTCCCAGGATTTCGCCGTACGAGGCATCCCAGATTGTGAACGGCGATCCGATGGCGATGCAAGCTAAGGTTCTCGAAGCATGTAAATGCGGACCGTCGCCTGAAATGTGCAGCTCCCTCGAGGCTTCTATCCCGAGCGGCCTGTCAAATCCGATGTCTCACAATGGGATGGCTGCAGACCTTATTGAGGGGGTGAAGTCGCAGGCACAGGCGACCTGGAGTCTGACCCGCCAAATTTCGGAAGCCACGCTGGAGTCGATTCACGCAAGCGTGGAATATCTCGGTAAAGCGCCTGGCACTGGTAACCGTATGCTGTTGCTGGCCTCCTCGGGTTTTCTTTCGGACATGCTTGAGGAGCAGCAGGACGCCATCATCAACGAAGCCCTTCACGATGGCGTCGTCATTAACTCGCTCGATGCCAAAGGTCTTTACGCTGAGGCGCCAGGGAGGCCGTTCAACGAATCGCCGGAGCTCGACCAGCTTCCAGTGAGCACCGCTATATTCGAAACTAGGTCGCTTGGAGACCGCCTTGACAGCCTCGATTCACCACTGGCGAGATTCGCAGAAAGTACGGGAGGCCAGCTCTTCCGCAATAACAATGATCTCGACTCCGGCTTTTACCAGCTCGGCGCTTTGCCCGCTTGCGCCTATCTGTTGGGATTCACACCACCAGAAGACGGTAAGTATCACAAGGTCAAGGTTGAGCTGAGGAATGCAAGCCACGACTTCGTGCAAGTTAGGCCGGGATATTTTGCGCCGACAGCAGGAGCCGTCGGGCAGGAGAGTCCGAGCGAGAAGATGGATGCCCTAATGCGCGGCTCTGGTGAGAAGACCGATTTTCCCGTTACCGTAAGCGAGAAGCTCGGCACGGCCAGTTCCGGCGGCCCGCAGCTCACCATCCAAGCCCACATTGATATTCAAAAGATTCCCTTTGACCTTCAGAAAGACCGCCACGTTCAGAAACTTACTCTCGTGGCCGCGCTCTTCGACTCGCAGGGAAATTTCGTCATCGGCAAAGAAGCGGACATGGAGCTGGCGCTAAAGCCCGAAAGTTTCGACCGCTTCTCAAAAACTGGCATCAATGGCGTGATGCAGCTCGAAGCTCCTCCTGGCACCTACCGCCTCCGCATTGTCGTGCAAGAGGCGATGCATGGAGCCATCAGTGCGACCAGTAAAGAGTTGCGCATGGTTCCTCCCCCGCCATCGCCCGGAGACAGCGAAAAAAAAGCCAGGAACCTGACCTTGCGGTGGAATCCTCCAGCACTGGATTCCGCAGTCGGTGCCGTGGCCTCGTCGACCCCGTGTGACCTTGCCAGGGTGCTTCAGCAGGCCGCCGAACGCGAGAGTGAGCAGGTCACCATCCTCCAGGACTTCACGGCAGAGGAAAAGATCGAATATCGGACTTCCGACGTTCAGAATTTTGTCCAAGATAGCGGTTCCCAATCGTTTGACTATATTGTTGTCTTCCAGCAGTCCCCAGGAGGGCTAGTTTTTCAGGAGAAGCGGAACCCCAGACATGGAAGCGGCTTGTCTGGTGTCTCAACGCAAGACATTGGTCTACCGGAGATGGTCTTAATCTTTCTTCCAAACATCCAGGACGACTATGAAATGAGCTGTGAAGGTGCGGTCGAACGGGATGGTCAGCTCGCCTGGTTGGTCCGTTTCCAGCAGCGCAGGGATAAGCCGAGCCGCACCTATTCCTTCCGCGTCGGCAGGGCCGTGTATCCGGCCAGGCTCAAGGGACGCGCCTGGATTGCCGCCGATTCTGGCCAAGTCGTTCACATGGAGACAGGTCTGATGGACGGGGTCCCGGGTGTGGGAGTGCACCACTCTTATTTGTCGATCGACTACGCTCCTGTCCAATTCCAGACGCAGCCTGTCAGAATCTGGCTGCCGAAGTTTGTCGGCGGGTTTTGGGACTATGGCGACCACCGCACCGTTGTCTATCACACCTTCTCCAATTTCATGTTGTTCTCGGTCCAGACTGACCAGAAAATTGGGAAGCCGAAGCAACCCTGACCCTCCTGGACGTACCTTTCTAGAGGGCGTGAGTTGAACACTCAGAAGCTTACAGGACGGGGACACACGCGAAGTTTCCTCTTCTCGAAACCGGAGGACAGGAACGTGTGAAGAAATGCACATTCGCGATTTCGACGGAATCGGCGCTTGAGAATTTATCGTTTAGAACGCTTGGAAGCGACGATCGCGATGTCAGGATGCATTTTGGATCATCCGCTAAATTCCCCAGATCAATTTCTTCACACGTTCCAGACAGAACGTTACCTCTAACTATTCGTCACCATCCCGTCTCACCAAACTCCCAAATTCCCGCCAACCACCTCAATCCATGCCACTTCCTCGTCTCACGTTCGAATGATATACACTCTATAATAGTCATTGACAGTAATGCGAATCCATGCTATCCTTCCCCATGTCTTCATCGTCGCACACCTCTCTGCCTGCCCCCACCCTGGCGCCTCACAACCACAAAAACTTGCGTCCTATAATATCCCCCGCAACCCCTTTGGAATCAACATTTCCGCAAGTGTTCATTCCAATCAGCTTAAAGTCTCTTGGAATCAGCGTTTACAAAAAAACCGGGGGAGGGGCTCTATTATTGTTAACCAGATTTCCGACGAGGAAATCTGTCCTGACGAGCGTAGCGAGGAAGGATCCCTCTCCACGCGCGACGACCGGAGGTTCCCACCTTGTCGGAAGGGAGCTCTCTTCACGCCCGACGATCCCATTCGCTGCCGGTCTTGCTCCCCCGTGCCAAGCTTTTCCCCATTCGACCTTCAACTTTCGACTTTCAACCGTCAGCCATAAGCTCCAGCATAAAGGAGGCCCAGCCAGCCCAATTCGACATGATGATCCTCTGCAATATTGCGACTTCAACTTTCAACTTTCGACTTTCAACCGTCACAACTCAACTCCACCCCACCCCAAAGGAGGAGCAACCACCGAATCTGCTAACAATGCTAAAATAGACTCGTACCCAGGGGGCGACTCGGTTTCGACGGAAGCTGTCGCGGCCCGAAGGCATGCCGGGACCCACCTGCCCGTAACTTGGTGGAAACTAGAAATGCCAACAACAACTTGGCACTTGCTGCTTAATTAATTAAGCGCACGCTTCCCCGGGCTTCGCTCACGGGCCCGGCAAGAGGCGTCACACAGTGAGCTGGCCTGGGCCTTTCGGTCCGCAAGGCTCGGGCGAGAACCATCGGACTAGTTGGTTGCGCATCTTGCTCATTCCAAGCGCCGCCGGCGAACGCGCGATCAGCCCGCAAGGGCCGGGTCGCACACCGAATTGAGATAAGCATGTAGGCTTCGTGTCGTAGCGCTTTTCGGACGGGGGTTCGACTCCCCCCGCCTCCACCATTTTTTCTTCGTCGTTATTTTTTTTCGCCAATTTTATTTTTCCTTGTCGTTCAATTTTCTTTTCTTCATCCAAAAAAATCCCGAGGCTCCGATGCGTTCGGAGTCGTTTTGTTGTTCGCTGCGCCGCCGCAATTATTTAAAGAAACTCTTCCTTCCGTTTTTTTTCGAACCCAAAACATTTACAATTCTTGTCTGCGGTTCCAGTAAAAATAGTTGTGTCTTTTTTGCAGACTGATGCATCCAAGCCGTGCTCGGCACATTGGTGGCCGCAAGAACGAGCCATCAGGTTTGAGATCGATCCCGCCACAATGGCTGTTGAGCAGGACCTTGAGGCAAGGAGGCTTTTTTGAATCTCAGCGACGGACTCGCCCGCGTTTTTCTGCTGGCCTTCGTTTTGTCCAGCGGAGCAACCAATTGCCTCGCGCAAAGCGAATCGACATCCAGCACAAGCACTCCAGGCCAGCCAATTCCAGGGACGCAAGGAGTGAGTCCGTTCTCAGGCAGCGTCCCCTCTAAACTCACTCCAGGAGTTCTTCCGATCTCCTTGCAGGAAGCCATCGACCGTGGTTTGAAACAAAATCTTGGACTACTTCTCTCGAACGCGGATATTCGCTCCGCGCGCGGCCAGCGCTGGGAGCAATTAAGCGCACTTCTCCCGCACGTGGACGCAGCGCCCGCAGTGGTGGCTTCGGAAGTCAATCTCGGCGAACTTGGGCTTACACATTTTGGCGCAGTGACGCTCCCGCGCTCGGTGGGGCCGTTTTCTTATTTCGACGCGCGCGTGAGCGTGAATCAATCGCTATTCGATTGGAAATCGATTAACAATTCGCGGGCTGCAAGCCAAAGCCTAAAATCCGCAGAATATAGTTTCAAGGACGCGCGCGATCTAGTTGTGCTCGCCGTGGGCTACACTTATTTGCAAGGCATCGCCGACGAAGCCCGCATCGAAACCGCGGAAGCCCAAGTCAAGACGGCGAAGGCGCTCTACGATCAAGCCAAGGACCAGGTGGACGCCGGAACTTCGCCCGAAATTGACGGCTTGCGCGCCAAAGTCGAGCTGCAAACCCGCCAGCAGCAGCTCATTCAAGCGAAAAACAATTTCGCCATCCAGAAGCTCACCGTCGCGCGAGTAATCGGTCTCGCTCCCGGACAGGAATTCGATCTTACGGATAAATCTCCCTACCATCCCTTCGATGGCATGACGGTCGATGACGCTTTGAAACGCGCCTACGCTTCGCGCTCCGATTATCTGGCGGCTATGACCGATGTGCGAGCGGCGGAATTCTCCCGCAAGGCCGCGGCGGCTGGCTATCTCCCGTCGCTCTCGTTTAATGCGGACATCGGCGAAGGAGGCACGCACCCCTCGACGGCAACGCAAGTTTTCGACGTGCGCGGAACACTCACCATTCCGATTTTTCAGGGCGGCAGCGTTCACGGCGATGTCTTGCAAGCCGATGCGCGGCTCGAGCAGAGCCGCGAGCGCCTGGACAATCTGCGCGCGCAGATTGACGCCGACGTTCGCACGGCACTATTTAATCTGCAATCCTCGGCGGAACAGGTCGCCGTGGCACGCAGCAATATTGACCTGGCCGAGGAGACTCTGAAGCAGTCGCGTGATCGTTTTACAGCGGGCGTCACGGACACTGTGGAAGTGGTGCAATCGCAGGAAGCCGTTGCCAGCGCCCACGAACAATATATCTCCAGTCTGTACAGCTACAATTTTGCAAAAATTTCCCTGGCTCGCGCTCTTGGCGTCGCGGAAGCCGGCGTCAAAGAATATTTTAAAGGACAATGAAAATGGCGGAAGAGAATCCAGTCCGTACGGTACCGCAAGCCGGCAAGGAAGCCGGCAGTGAATCAGAGATCGATTCATCGCCGCTGAAAGACACGGTTTATTCGCCGCCCTCGTACCGCAATCCCAAGAAGCGCAAAACATTACTGATCGTGGCCATCGTCGTTGTGGTGCTCGTTGCCACCGTATTGTTGTGGCGCTACCTCAGCAGCTATGAATCGACCGACGACGCGCAGGCGGATGTTCACCTTTATCCCGTGAGCGCGCGGATATCCGGCTATGTGGTGAAGGTGAACGTCGGCGACAACCAGTGGGTGCAGAAAGGCGACGTCCTCGTCGAGATCGATCCGAAGGATTACGAAGTTGCGGTCGCGCAAGCCGCGGCCAATCTCGCCAGTGCCGAAGCCACAGCGCAATCGCTGAATATCACGGTGCCGATAACTTCCGTGAACTCTTCAAGCCAGTTGACGTCCACATCGTCGGACATTGTGAATGCCACGGCTGGAATCACTGCGGCCCAGAGGCAGCTTACTGCGGCGCACGCGCAGCTCGAAGAGGCCGAAGCCAACGATGTAAAGGCCCAGGACGATCTTCACCGTTACAAGTTGCTGGTGGACAAGCGAGAGGTCGCCGAGCAGATTTACGATCAGGCGCTAGCTGCGGCCAAATCCAGCACCGCTTCCGTGGCGGCAGCGCGCGCCACCGAATCCGCCGCCGAACAATTCGTTCAACAGGCCCAGAGCCGCCTGGTGCAGGCCGATGCGAACCACCAGTATGCCGAAACCGGCCCACAGCAAGTGTCGTCCAGCCGGGCGCGCGCGCGCGCCGCGATCAGCGACGTCGAGGAAAAGCGCGCGTTGCTCGAGCAAGCGCAATTGAACCTGCAATACACCAAGATTGTCGCGCCCGTCTCGGGCGAAGTGAACAAGACGGTGGTCGTAGGGCTGAACGTGCAAGCGGGGCAGCAACTTCTCACCGTCGTCCCGCTCGATGAAGTGTGGATCACCGCCAATTTCAAAGAGACGCAGCTCAAATACATGCGCGTTGGACAAAAAGCGGAAATCCATGTGGACTCCACGGGCCAGAAGTTCAAAGGCCACGTCGACAGCATCGCGGGTGCGACCGGCCCGCTCTTCAGCTTGTTGCCCCCGGAAAACGCCACCGGCAATTACGTAAAAATTGTGCAAAGAGTCCCCGTAAAAATCGTTCTCGAGCCCGGTGAAAATCGAGATCACCAGCTTCGTCCCGGCATGAACGTCGTGCCCGACGTCTACCTCAAATGAGCAGTGCGGCTCTCACTCTCGACCAGGACATTTGGCGGCCGAGGTATAACCCGTGGCTGATTGCCGTGGTTGTGGCCATGGCCGCCTTCATGGAGGTGCTGGACACCAGCATCGCCAACGTCGCTCTGCCATACATGGCCGGAAATCTCGGCGCGAGCAACGACCAGAGCACCTGGGTGCTGACTTCTTATCTCGTCTCGAACGCCATCATTCTTCCCATCAGCGGCTGGCTCGCAGGCGCAGTAGGCAGGAAGCGCTTCTTCATGTCGTGCCTGGCTGTCTTTACTTTGAGTTCTCTTCTCTGCGGCTTGGCGCCTAGTCTCACAGTTCTGCTTCTCTTCCGCGTGCTGCAGGGCGCGGGCGGCGGGGGCCTGCAGCCGATGGCTCAGGCGATTCTGGCGGATACTTTTCCACCGCAGCAGCGGGGCCTGGCGTTTGCGCTCTATGGCATTACCGCCGTCATGGCTCCGACCATCGGCCCGACTCTCGGCGGATGGATCACGTTCAATTATTCCTGGCGCTGGATATTTTTCATCAATATTCCAGTGGGCTTGGCCACGTGGCTTCTCGTCCGGCGGTTCGTGGAGGATCCTCCTTATTTGAGCCGGCTCAAAAGGGCCGGCGTGAAGCTGGACTACATTGGCATCGCACTTCTGGCTATAGGCATCGGCGCACTTCAAATCCTGCTCGATAAGGGCCAGGAAGATGACTGGTTTGGTTCGCATTTCATTACGACCTTAATCGTCGTCTCGACCGTCTGTCTAATCTCGCTGATTATCTGGGAGTGGTTTCAAAAGGCTCCGATTATTGACGTCCACATGTTCAAGAGTTTTAATTTTGCGAGCGCGAATTTGATGATGTTTAGTTTGGGAATTATGTTGTTCAGCAGCTTGGTGCTCATGCCGCAATTTCTTCAGACGATTATCGGCTATACCTCCGAGTTGGCTGGGTTGGCGCTTTCCGCGGGGGGCCTCGTCTTGCTGTTTGAGATGCCCGCCATGGGCAAGCTCTCGACCAAAATCCAAGCACGATACCTCATCGCCTTTGGATGGCTGTCGTTAGCCGTGGCGATGTACTATTCGACGAAACGTATCGACCTACAGATTAGCTTCAGCGCAGCCACGTGGCTGCGCATTGACCAGGTGATTGGGTTGGGATTCCTGTTCGTGCCGATCACGATGGTCGCATACATTGGCATTGCGCCTGAAAAAAACAATGCGGTGGCGGGAATCGTGAATTTCATGCGCAATATGGGAAGCAGCGTGGGGACCTCGTTGGTCACGACATTGATTGCGCGGCGCGCGCAGCTCCATCAGGCCAGGCTTGTGGAATACGCAAGGCCCGACAATCCAAATTTTCAGAATGCGGCCAACGGCCTTGCACAACGAATCATGCACTCGGGTCTCAGCGCACATGATGCGCAACTGCGCGCTTACGCCACGATTTATGATGGGGTGCAAGCGCAGTCGGCGACACTCGCCTATATTGACACCTTCATGGTCCTCGCCGTGGTGTCGGCGATTATGTTCGTACTGGCCTTTGCTTTGAAGAAAAATGATCCAGGCGGTGGAGGCGCAGTCGCAGCCGGATGAGCGGAGTCGATTACTATGCGTTAGATTCGTGCGCCGAGTGTGGCGCGCACCGGGGGCTCAAATGATCAAAATCCTTACCATTGAGCGCGAATACGGCAGCGGCGGGGGGGAGATCGCGAAGCTGCTTTCAAAGCGACTCGGCTGGAAACTTTGGGACGAACTGCTGACCGAAGAAATCGCCCGGCTCGCGAATTGCCCGAAAGCCGTCGTCGAAGTGCGCGAGGAAAAAACCGATCCTCTCTATTACCGCCTCTTCAAATCTTTTTTGCGCGGCAGCTTTGAAGGCAGCCTGAACGCGCACAAGCTCAATGTCGTCGACAGCGAGAGCATCCTGAAGTTCACCGAGCGCGTGGTCCTCCACGCCGCGAAGACCGGCAATTCTGTCATCGTCGGCAGAGGCTCCCAGCATTTTCTCAGAAATCGCCCGGACGCTCTGCGCGTCTTCCTTTACGCTCCTCGCGAAGATAAAGTCCGCCGCCTCCGGGCTCGCGGCAAAACGGAAAAGGAAGCTCAGGACCGCGTCGATTCCGTCGATCAGGAGCGCGCCGATTTCATCCGCAAGTATTTCCACGTCGAATGGCCGGACCGCGACGTCTACCACGCCATGATCAATACCACCGTCGGGGACGATGCCGTCGCGCGCATGATTCTCGACTTGATGAAAGCGCTCGACGCTCCCGTGCCCGCCCAGACCCTCGCGCAATAGCTTTTGCCCCGCCTAGCACCGCTATTGCTCCCACAGAAACTTCGTCTTCGATAGTTCCAACCTTCTTCCCCTCCTCTGCTTCAAAATGGAGTGAGCCTAGGGGGACGGCTTCCCACCCTGCCCTCACCGCGCCCTTCGGGCCGGCTTTTCAATTCTCCAGTACGCTTGAAAGGATCAATTCTTATGAAACGCCTGCTCTTTCTTAGCTTGGGACTGCTCCTCTTCGCCCTGCCGTCGCGCGCCCAGTCCGTGGACGCCTCCATCGGTTACTCCTACTTCCACCTAGGGGGCGGGGCCGACCTCAGCCAGAACGGCATCAGCGGTTCTGTCGCCTACAAACCCATCCCCTTTTTGGGTATCGTCGGTGACATCGGCGCCTATCACGCCTCCCCTGGCGGCGTTTCCTTCAACACTTACACATTTATGTTTGGCCCGCGCATCATCATGCACAACCCATCGCATATCACTCCTTTTGTACAATTCCTCGCGGGGGACGGACGTCTAAGCGTGGGCAACGGCGGTGGTTCCAGCAACAACTTCGCATTTAGCGCCGGCGGCGGCGTTGATTTTGGCGTTCTGCCCCACTTGGCAGTGCGGCCTCAATTCGATTACATCGGCCTGCATAATTCCGGTGGCACCGCCAATTGCACGCGGATCTCGGTCAGCGCCGTCGTCCATTTCTGACGCCGCCTCCAAGATTACAGGCGGTTCTTTGCCGCGCCACCACGCATAGCTTCCTTGCCCGCCTCTGCGAGGAGGGCTTGCGGAGCTATGCTCAAATGGTCTCCGGCGAGAATCAATCCATTGGCGTCATGCAAGCTGTCAACGCAGCTCTTCTCTCCCAAAAACTCAGCCGGAGCTAGTTAATAGTTTTCCAATCAGGAACTCTTTTTACTTTGGAGATCGGCTCCTGCCGTCGCGTAGCTGGAGCTCCATCGCAGCAAGACAAAGACGAAACTATGAATTTAAAAGTCGAAAGTGTCCGAAACGAGACATCCCTCCGCCCTCTCTTTGTCTAGCCTAGTAAGTGGCCGACGTCTCTTGCATTCCACGGGAAATCGGTACGCTTCGAAACGACGAGATCTCACATGCTCTCGCCTCAGCCGCTAGGAGCTGAATACATGCTTGGCTTAGTCGCCGCGATCCTGATTGTTATTTGGCTGCTTGCATTTTTCGCGTTTCACATCACCACCGCTTTCATTCACGTTGCCCTCGTTGTGGGAATCATCTTGCTTGTGATGCATTTCATGAGGCGCACCACGGCAAGCGCCTAGCACCCGGCCTCTGCCGCGGTAGCAGAGAGATACAAAGACCCGAACTTGGCCCTTCTTATTTCTCAAACAGACCAAAAAGGAGGAATAGAGATGAACGGAAGTTTTCTCAAAATAGTACGATTGCTTTTGCCGCTGGGTACGCTGTTTTTTTGCGCATCCCTGATGGCCGCTCCCATCCCGCGGTTTCAGGATAACCAGCAGACGCCAGCAGACAATACCAAGCAAAATAAGGATCAGACGAGCCCGACCGCGGATCAGCAGAAGATGAATCCCGCGGATCGCTCCATCACGCAGCAAATCCGAAAAGCAATCCATCAGGATAAGAGTCTCTCCACGTACGCGCACAACATCAAAATCATCACCCAAGACGGCAAAGTTACGCTGCGAGGGCCAGTGCGGTCTGAGGAAGAGAAAAGCAATCTGCAAGCGAAAGCAGTGGCAGTGGCTGGAGAAGATAACGTAACCAATCAGCTTGAAATTGCACCTTCGAACTGACCAATCAGAAATCGAAATGTACGTGAACACAAAGGAGAAATACATCATGTCATCCAAAAAAGTAGGAGTATTTGGGATTTACTCGACCCGCATCGCCGTTGAAAACGCTACGGATGAGCTCGTCAGGGCCGGCTTCCCGGTTTCCGATGTCTCCGTGCTCTTGCCTGAGAGTCTCGGCGAGCCCAAAGAAATGGGAACGGAAAAGAGTTCGAAAGCGCCCGAAGGCGCGGCAGCTGGCGTCACCGCCGGCGGCGTTATCGGCGGAGCACTCGGAGTCTTGATGGGAGTTGGTCTTCTGGCTATCCCTGGTCTCGGGCCATTCATTGCTGCAGGTCCCATCATGGCCGGTTTGGCCGGCTTGGGTGTCGGTGGCGCAGTCGGCGGATTTACCGGCGCGTTAATCGGCATGGGTATCCCCGAATTCGAAGCCAAGCGCTACGAAGGCCGACTCAAGAAGGGCGGAATTCTCCTGTCCGTGCATTGCGATACGGCTGGGCAAATCACGCGTGCCAAGGAAGTTCTGAAGGCCACTGGCGCAGAGCATGTTTCCTCCACGAGCGAAACCTCTGTCGATTCCAAACAACCTGACCGCGAGCTCGCCGCCAAGGGAACGCACGGCTCCTATTAATCCAAGCGGAGGAAGTCGGATCGCGGCTTCCTCCCTTTCTTCTTAAAAGCTAGCCCGTGACTTTGCAGGTTGGCGGCCCGCGGCGCGGGGAAACGGAACGCAGAGATTCAGGCATTAAACCAGGAGGCAGCAAGATGAAGCCAAGCATCGAGAATGAAATCGCAGGAAAGGTCCACGAGGTGAAGGGCAAGATTAAGGAAAAGGCGGGCGAACTCACGAATGATCCCGACCTGGAAGGCAAGGGCATCGGCGAAAAGATTGCCGGCAAAATTCAAAACAAAATCGGCCACGCACAGAAGGCCCTTGGCAAATAGCCCATTAGCCTGCCAGCGAGAGGGCTGACGGTTTGGTAGTTGTGAAAACTAGTCGCAACAGCATCTAGAAACGCAACGAGAAAGAAGCAGTTTGAAAATTGCCACAAAGGACGGAAATGATGAGACACAATAATTGGTCCAACAAATACACTACTTTTGCCGTGGGGATAGGAGTAGGCGCGGTTCTTGCCCTGCTCTTCGCACCGTCCTCGGGAGAGGAGACGCGTGACTACATCTCCGACACCGTCAAAAAAGGCATAGATGATGCGACATCGGCCGGAAAACGCTGGAGCCGCCGCGCGCACGAAACCGTGGACGACGTGAAAGCCACTGTAGTGGGCGCGGTTGAAGCAGGCAAAGAAGCCTATCGCACCGTCAGGGATGCTTAAGTTTTTCGCCTGGTGATTCCATATGGACGGCCGGCGATATTGCCGGAGTCTGCTTGAGTGAAAGAATTAAAGGAGGCTAACTTTGAAAGCTGATAAAGAAGAAACCGCGCTCCATCCCACAGGTCAGATCACACGCGACGGTTTGATCGATCTTTTGAATGAAGATCTCGCCGGCGAGTATCAGGCCATCATCTCCTACGTCGTTTATTCGCAAGTCTTAAGCGGCGCCGAGTATATGAATATTGCCGGCGAACTCGAGAAACACGCAGCGCAAGAACTCAGCCACGCGCTGATTATCTCGGAACAGATTGATTACCTTGGAGGCATGCCCTCCGTGCTGGCGAAGCACGTTCGCACCTCAAAAAAACCTAAGGAAATGCTGCAGTTCGATCTCGAGAACGAGCTGGCCACTATCCGCCGCTACCGCGAGCGCGTCCATCAGTGCGAAAGCTTGGGCGAGTATGCCATGGCCGAATACATCCGCGAGATCCTCAAGGACGAACAAGACCATCTCATCGCTCTCGCCACCGCTCTTGGCGAAGAGGTCCCGCGAGTGCAAAGCGCCGCAAGCGCTCATGCTGGCAGGTAAACGACTCGCGCGCCAGAAGGTGGTTCCGCCAAGACGAATTTGTGCGGTGGAAGCGCGGCGTCACACAGGAATTCTCATCGGCTCGACCTAGGGCAGCTCGGCGTCAATGTGCCACGCTGCGAGTACAGATTTCTTCCGTTTTGACCGCAACCACCCGGCTGTTCGGCCAGTACCACTTTGGAACAGACTGGCCCTCCGTCCATCTGACGCACTCTACCTCCGCCTCGCTACTCTTACTTAGGGCTCGAGATGCGCTCGGGCCGAGGAGGGGGCGATGTTGCGCAATCGATTCCTTATTTTATTGGGCGTATGTTTTCTGGCGGCTTCCGCCGCATGGGCTGACGACATGGGGTACGTCGACTGTTCCAGCCACTCTGAAGGCACCCAGGTTTTCGGCAAGCCTCGCAAGACTCCCGATGTCGTCGCCAACCTGTCCTGTGGCGAGCGGTTCACCATTCTGGTCTACGGTTTCTATTTCTCCCGTATTCAAACCAAGGACGGCCAGGTAGGTTACATTTATTCCAACCTCATCGCGCTGGATCACGGCGCCGCATCGGTTCAGCAGGCTCCGCCTCAGGCTCCGCAGCGCCCGGCGCGACCTGCCGTGCAACAAGAGCCTTCCCTGCAAATGGCCACGGAGAAAACGAAAATTCCTCGTACTCCTCCGATAGACGCGGACTCAGCGCCAGCCGCTCCGACGCAACCACAAACCACAGCAGCTCCCGTGCAGCCGGAAGCAGCACCGGCTCAACCCGCGCCAACGCAAGCTCCAGTTCAGCCGGCAGTGGCGCCAACGGCTGCGGAAACTTCTCCGGCCGCTGCCCCTGTTTCGCCTGGGCCGGCTGCAAATGCCCAGCAGACGGCGGCAACACCGGCACAACCAAATCCTCCAGCGGCCGCGCAGCCTCAGCCTGAATCCGTCTCACCGTCCGCGGCGCCATCGTCGACGCCGGAAGTCACGTCTGCATCCGCGCCTGCTCAAACTCAGCCCGATACCGCTCAGTCCGTCGCGGCTCAACCGGCGGCTGCCACTTCAAATCCGCCGGAAGCCAGCACAACTGCCGCGGACGCGACTCCTCCCGCTGCTCCACAGCCTGGGACTCCCGCAGCGCAGCCGGAACCCGCGGCCGCCCAACCCGAGCCTGCCGCCGCGCAACCCGCGCCGGCACCCATCAGGCCAGCAGACAAAATTGAGACCTGGGAGAAACCTCGCCCTGGCGCTCGCACTGCTCCCTTGATCGAACTCTACGGCGGCTACGCTTTCGCCCGTGTGGGCGGCGTCAGCAACGGAAGCAATTTAAATGGCGCCCTGGGCTCCTTCGGCTGGAACCCCAAGTCCTGGCTCCAGGTCGTGGCGGACACCAGTTACAGCTTCCAGACCGTCGGCAACACCAAAAACGTTCTCTACGGCAATCATTTCGGCCCGCGTTTCTTTTACCGCGCGCGCAATCGTTGGGGCCTCACTCCCTTCGTCGAAGGCCTTGTCGGCGGCTCCAGTGAACGCACCACGATCAGCGGCACCGGCGGCTCCACCTCGTCCACCGGAAGCGCCCTTTCATATAAAGTCGGCGGCGGCATCGATATCCACCCGTCCCGCCGTTGGGATGTTCGTCTCTTCGATGTCGACTATTACCGCACCACTTTCGGCGCCGGCACGCAGCAAAACAATTACTGGATCTCCGCCGGCGTAGTCCTGCGCATATTGGGCGGAAGCGCCCAGTAACGCCATCACCGTGGGGGCACGATATATCGTGCCCTCTGGCTTTTCTTTCTCTCTTGAAGAGGCGCGAAATGCATCGCGCCCCACTTCTGCCTGTCCTTGTTCTCACTTCACAAACCGCGGCTCAGACATCCGCCGTGAACTCTGTCCGCGGTGCCAGCCCTAAGCCCCGAACCGTTCGCAATTTCCACAGCAAATCGTCTAAAGTACTTCTGAATTTTCATGGGGCCCGAATCGACATGAACCGCAAACTCGCGTCTTTGTCCGTTCTCTGCCTTTTTCTCTCATTTCTTTTTCCTTCCTCTGCCGAAGCACGCAAAGAAAAATTCCATTTCGGCAAAGTCGGCATAATGCACCGTCAGTTCATCCCTCCCGAGCCATACGATTGGCGCGCAGCGAAAACCCACGCCCTTGTCACCGACATCTGGTATCCCGCCGATCCCGCAGCCGTCGAGCAAACGCAATGGATTGGCTCGCCCGCCTCGCCCTTTGCGAAGGCTGGCAAAGCCGCTCCAGACGCTCCGGTCATCGCCGCTCCACAAAAGCTTCCCTTGATTCTACTTTCTCACGGCACCGGCGGCTCGTCACTCATGTTGGCGTGGCTGGGCACCGCGCTCGCCTCGCATGGCTACATCGCCGCGGCCGTAAATCATCCGGGCAACAACGCCCTCGAACCCTACACCGTCCAGGGATTTTCAATCTGGTGGGAACGCGCCAACGACTTGACCTCTGTCCTCAACGCCATGCTCGCTGATTCCACCTTCGGCCCGCGCATCGACCCCAGGCGCATTGGCGCAGCAGGTTTTTCTCTCGGGGGCTTCACGGTCATCGAAATCGCCGGCGGCATCGGCGATTTTTCCCGCTTTGAAGCTTTCTGTAAATCTTCCAATGCCGATGGCATGTGCACGGACCCGCCCGAATTTCCCGGGCTCTCTTCGAAAATCAGCGCGCTCGCTAAAACTGATCCCACCCTGCAAACCGCGCTTCGTGAAGGCGCCCAGCCACATCGCGATCCGCGCATCCGCGCCGTTTTCGCCATCGCCCCTGCTCTGGGCCCGGCCTTCGCGCCGGACTCTCTCGCAACAATCCCCAGTCCGGTTCAGATTCTCGCGGGCTCGGCCGATTCCATCGTTCCCCTCGATACCAATGCCAAATTTTTCGCCTCGCACATTCCCGGCGCGCAGCTCACCATCATTCAAGAAGTCGGCCACTACACATTCCTCGCCACCTGCTTGCCGCCCGGCGACCAAACGCAGCCTCAGCTTTGCCTTGACCTCGCGGGTGTCCTCCGCGATGACATCCACGCGCAGGCCGCCAACCTCGCCTACCAGTTTTTCGACAATCATCTGAAGTAAATCTGAAAAATCGCGCTGAAATTAAAAGCCTGAACTTGCCTTTGAGGCGGTTTGCTCGCGTCACCAGCTAGGAAGGTTTTTGCCGCTCGAATTGCACAACTTCGGAAAGGAGGTTAATCAGAAAAGGCAGAAGGTCAACTTGGCAGCAGCGATCTCTTCTTCGGAACGCCCTTTTCGCGGTATAGCTCGCGGTCCGCTGCTCCCAAAATCTCGTTCAACGTCTCTCCGTCGTGCGGATATACGGCCATGCCAATGCTCACGAAAATTTTTGGCTCTTCTCCGTCTTCGGCAAGCCGTTTCACGATCCGTTGCGCCACGAGCCGTGCCGCTTCCGCGTCCGTCTCCGGCAAAATCAGCACAAACTCGTCGCCACCGTAGCGTCCGGCCGTGTCCATCTCGCGCGAATATAGCCGCAGCATATCCGCCAGCCGGCAGAGCGCGCGGCTGCCCACGATATGCCCGTATGCATCGTTGATTTTCTTCAGTCCATCCAGATCCAGCAGCAAGACCACAAACGGCCTCTCGGTTCTGCCGTATCTCTTGATCTCCGTCTCCAGCGCCTCCACCAACTGCCGGTAATTGGCCAACCCGGTCAGAGGATCGCTCACCGCCAGATTCCGCGCTCGCTCCTCGGACCGCTGGTGTTCAGAAACTTCGGCGGCCACAGCCAGGCTCGTGATCGCGGCAATTCCCAGAAACGCCTGCATCAGGAGCAGCGATGTATTCCGCGTCTGCCCGGCAAATGGCCCGAATCCATGCGTCGTGCCCCACGCCGCAACGCCCGCGAGAACACATATCGCCGTCGCCACTTCGCGCTGCCCATATCGAAACGCCGCCCAGATCAAAAAGGGTATGCACAGATACTCGAGCGGATAATTCTTCAATTCCGCGTGGAAAACTCCTCCAAACAAAACCCACGCCGTCGCCATCATTCCAGCGAAAAGCGCGGCGAGCTCAAAGGACTGTTCTCGGCTCCACTGCAACCGTGGATTCTCTCTCCACAGCAGCAACAGTGGCGTCACAATCACCGCTCCCACCGCATCCCCCAGCCACCAGGTGCTCCAGATCGAGCCAGCCGCTGCCCAATCCGCGAAACCTCCCGCCGCCAGCGTCACTACTCCGATCGTCGCGCTGATCGTCGTGGCCGCCATTCCCGCCAGCAGCGCAAACTTAAAAATATCCTGGGCCCGCGCAAACGCTTCTTTCCCCGCTGCGAGCTTGCTCACGAGGTACCACCCCGCCAGCCCTTCCAGCGTATTTCCTGCGGCGATCCCGATCGACGTCCCCACATTCCCCGCCGTGGTCAAATTCACCAGGAACGCGCCAATCAGAATGCCCGGCCAAATCTCAAATCCGTATACGAGCAGCGCCGCAATCGCTATCCCGGTGCATGGCCACACCGCCGTCGCGCTCGCATGCACGTAAGCCAGCTCCAATCCCAGTTTCCCCGCGACGAAATACACCACGGCCAGGATCCCCACCACCGCCGCTTTTTTGACCCACACCGGCCGCGTCATCACGCATTCTCCGCCTCACCCAAGATTCTTCCGGGGGAGGGAATTACGCACCGCTGGTACACCCATCCGCAGACGCGCGAGGCGTGCCGTTTTGGACCTACCCTTCGGTCCGGACGCCAAGCCTTTCTGGGATAATCTCCAATTTTACTAAATGTTTCAGACTAATGCGTGGCTAACTAATCCCGTTTTTCAATCTCAGCAATCCCTCTCGGCTGCACAGGCGGACCCGCTCCCAGGTGCAATGGCAGCACTTGTCTTCATTTCTGTCCCTGGTTGTCCGCGGGTCGAGACAGCAGTTGTTCCCGCGCTGTCAACCAGGCGCCAAGGTGCCCGCGCCCCATTCCATGCAATGTCTGGAACAGGATTCCGGCCATTCCTTCCGAGTTCGTCCACGCCACCAATCCCTTCCCGCTAATCTCTACGGCAAAATCGAGATCGAACCAGAACTCCATCGTCGATGCATGCTTCAAAGTTTTCGCCCCGCGAATCGCCATTCCTCCTTCGCTTAGGTTCGTGATTCGCCCCTGCTGTTCTGTCTCGCCAGCTTTCAGAGTCACCGCAAAATTCACAGGATGCCGGAAATACCGCCGTCTTTCTCGCAGCATGATCTCTTTCGCAATGGTGATATGAAGAGCAACGGCTTCCACGCTTAGCGGTGCACGCAATACGAAGTTTGCTCCCGCGTTGAGCGCACCGGTAGTTTCCCGCGAGCTTTGCACGCAGGCGAAGATCGCCGCCTTCGCGTTCGACGCCCCCTTGCGAACCGCTTCGATCAGTTCCCTGGCTCCCGAAATCTGCATGTCCACAAATACTCCATCGATTTTCTTCCGTTCCAGGTACCCGCGCGCCGCTTCCGCCGTGGGCACCACTCCCAGCTTGGCCGCGTACTTTTTCACGCCTCCGGAAATCGCCGTAAGCGCTGGATAGTCGTTAGACACCAGCAGGAATTCGAGCTCTGACAGTGTTGACATGGTGGTGGCGTTTCTCCGTCGGCCCGCGCAGGTCTTCTGAATTGGTCGTAATCAATGCTGAATCTATCTTTTATCTTCGGAAGCAAGCCGCTGTCGAGTCTTTCCGCGCCATATCCGTCCAATCTGCAAACAGTTTCACGCCTCAATTCCAAATATAGTAAGCCTCGCGCGCCTCACGCGGCATCGCTGATTCGCGAGCCGTTATCATGCGCATACGACGCCAGACTCCGTGGGGCCGCGAGCTCAAGATTCGATCGCTCTCCAACTGGAAGTAATTTACGGATCGCAAGAGCATCACGATTGGAGTAACCTCGGAAAGCGCGAAAGAATGAAGGAGGAGCAATGGCAGAGTACGGCAAAGCGGCAAGCGCAAGTGTAAAGAGGGCCTTGGCTCGAGAGAAACGAGGCAAGCTGCGCTCAGGAAAAGGTGGCAAGGGCGGAGTCGTGAAGACCCGGAAGCAAGCGATCGCGATTGGCTTATCCGAAGCTCGAAAAAAGGGCGCGAAGGTTCCCAGAAAAAAGAGCTGAAACGCGCGCATCCTCATCTCAACCCATAGCACGAGCAATGAATTCCTCTCTCAAGCGAAGAAGGTGAAAAGACGCCAGCCCTATGAGCCCCCGAGTACTCTTGCATCTTGAAGGTGCCGCCGCTTTTCTTGTCAGTCTCATTGCCTATCGCTGGAGCCACGCAAGCTGGCTCCTCTTCGCCCTGCTCTTTCTCGTGCCCGATCTCTCCCTGCTTGGTTACCTCGCCAATGTTCGCGTCGGCGCTGTCAGTTATAACGCCGTTCACACCTATTTGGCGCCGCTCGCATTAGCGGCTTATGGCGCTGCGTCCGACCGTCTCCCCATTTTTTCGATTTCCCTGATCTGGATCGCCCACATCGCTTTCGACCGCATGCTCGGCTTCGGCCTCAAGTACCCCACTCGCTTCAAGGACACGCACCTCAGCGCTGAACATCACACGACGTAACCGACGGGTAGCTGTTCTTCGCGCATCCTGCAATTGGGCTAGCGCTCGCTTTCTTCCGGGCTCCGGCCTCGTTCGGTTTCGCTCGGTACATCTGAAATACATGGTAATCTTGGCGCGAGTAGGCCTGCAATGAGACCGTCCGTGAGACCGTTTGCGCTGCTCTTACGTTTGCGTGCTCCCCTTGCGCTTCCACTCCTCTTTTTGCCAGGGACCTTGGCATCGCAGAGCCCGCATCAAGCTCCTGAGATTCAGGTCGCTACTCACCTCGTTCAGATTGGCATTATCGTGCGCGACAGCAAGGGCTCGGTTGGAAATTTGAGCAAGGACGATTTCGTCGTGCTCGACCGGGGAAAACCGCAGAGAATCACTGTTTTCTCGGTGGAATCCGGCGCGTCGGCGCCGCCGCTCGCACATCTGGCGCAACCGCTGCCACCGAACACATTCTCCGACCTGCCGAAGTACGGATCGAACAAGCCCAGGAGCGTCACCATTGTTCTGCTCGATAATCTCAACACGCTCACAGGCTCAACACCGCAGCCTTACGAGACCACACCTTACTGGCTCGAAGATCATGCGCTCGCGAATGCCAAGCAGCACTTGATGGAGTTCCTCAAAAATTTAGATTCCGGCGACCGCATCGCCATCTATGGCCTTACTGACTCGCTTCATGTGCTCTGCGACTTCGCTTGCGATCGCGACCAGCTCATGGCCGTGGTGAGCAAATACGACGCGACATCAAAGACGCAACGTGAAACGGCCGAGCCGGGCTCTATGCATACCCCTCAAGGCCGCGACTTCAACCTGCATATCGATGCGGACATGCTGACGATGGCGGCGCTGAATAATCAGGCGCGCGCGCAAGCTACCATGGCCGCGCTGAGCGCGATCGCCAACCACGTCGCCGACATTCCGGGACGAAAGAATTTGCTCTGGCTTACAGCCAACCTCCCGTTCTCCGGCGAAGCGATCGCACGCGTCCTGGGCCGCGCGAATATCGCTGCGTATCCCGTGGATGCGCGAGGGCTGCTTCCTCGCTCGCCGACGATTTCGCCGGAAGCTGGCAGCAATGCCGGCGATGCTTACGTGCGCGGCGCGCTAGGGTTGAATGCCACCCCTGCGGAGACCGATGATCCCATTGGCGACGATGCGATGCAGAAAATGGCCGAAGAAACTGGAGGGCGCGCGTTCGTCAACACCAATGACCTCACTGGGGCCATTCGCGACGCGGTCGAGGATTCCGCGGTCACGTACACCCTCGGCTTTTACATTGATTCCGATTCGCTGGACGGAAAGTTTCATGAACTCAAAGTGAAGGTCAAGCGCCCTGGGCTGGACGTCCGCTATCCCAAAGGCTACTTCGCGCTGAAGGACGCGCCTGCGACGAAGGACGAGCTGCACAATAGGTTGGTTGCGGCCATCCGGAGCCCGCTGGACGCTTCCGCGATTCCGCTGCAGATCAAGGTCGAACGCGTGAACCAGCCCGCGCCGAATTCCTTAAGCCTACTCGGCTCGATCAACATTCATGATTTTCAATTCGAGCAAAAAGGCGAAACGCGCACGGGAGTGCTGGACATCACCGTCCTCGAACAGGATCAGACCGGGAAGGTCGTCCGGGAATCTGCCAATCGCATCGATCTCCGGTTCACCGAAAAACAATACGCCTCCGTTCTGCAATCGGGCATCAATTTTCGCAAATCTTTACAGCCGCCAGAGGGGGTGACCACGCTGCGCGTCCTGGTTCAAGATCCCGGCAGCGCCGCCATTGGCAGCTTGATTATTCCGTTGAGCAACGTGAACTGATAACTTCGTAGATTCGATCGTGTAACTCGGCAAGGGACCATTTATGGGGCGCTCGGCTAAATTTATAAACGGCCGCACGGCGGCAGCGCTCCTGTTACTGCTGGCGCCCATCGATTTGGTCTCGCAGAACCCTCCCCAGGCGCCGCCAATTCACGTAACGACGCACTTGGTTCAGATCGGCGTTATCGTTCGCGACAGACATGGCCCGGTGGAAAATCTGACGAAAGACGATTTCGCCGTCTTTGATCGCGGAAAGCCGCAGACCATCAGTGCCTTCACCGCGGAATCTGCAGTGTCCGCGCCGCAACCTGGTTCAAGTCAGCTCTTGCCCCCGGCGCTGGCTCCCAACACATTCTCCGACGTACCGCAGTACGGGACCGGCAAGCCGAGGAGCGTGACCATCGTACTGTTAGACAACTTGAACACTCTTTCTGGAAACGGGCATGAAGGATACGAAACCAGTCCCTGGTGGATGGAGGATCTGGCGCTGGCCAATGCAAAGGCGCATCTCGTCGAGTTCATCAAGACCCTGGACCCGAAAGATCGCGTGGCCATTTACGGGCTCAGAGAAAGCCTGCATGTGCTATGCGACTTTACCAGTGACCGCGACCGTCTTCTCGCCATCGTGAAAAACTACGACACCACTTCCAGGACCAACCGCGATGAGGTTGAGCCGGGCAAATGGCATACCCCAGTGCCTGGGGAATTTAACCCGCTACTGGACGCGCAGGCTCTGCAATTGGCCGCAATTACAAATGAGCGTCGCGCAGCAGCAACGATGTCCGCGCTACAGTCGATTGCCTCTCACGTCGGCAACATTCCTGGCCGAAAGAATCTCGTTTGGCTCACCGCCAATCTTCCTTTTTCGGGTATCGCCCTCGCCCGCATTCTAAGCCCTGCCCAGATCGCGGCATATCCGGTGGATGGGCGCGCCTTGCTCACACGAAATACTCCTGAGACGAAATGGGAGATAGACGATCAACTCGAGGGCGTTTTGGGGTTGGGGGCGCCTGCACAATCGTCGCAGCCGATCGGTGTTGACACCATGCAAACACTGGCCGACGCAACCGGCGGGCGCGCTTTCGTCAACACCAATGACCTTACCGGCGCCATTCGCGACGCCGTCGAGGACTCCGCGGTCACGTACACCCTCGGCTTTTACATTAACGCCGATTCACTGGACGGGAAATTCCATGAACTGAAGGTAAGAGTCAAGCGATCCGGGCTGGATGTCCGCTATCCGAAGGGCTACTTTGCACTAAAGGACGTGCCCGCCTCGCAGGACGAGCGCCACAATAATTTAGTGACGGCCATCCGCAGTCCGCTGGACTCGTCTTCCATTCCTGTGCAGGTTAAGGTAGTTCGCGTGGAACAGCCATTGCCGCATTGTTTGAGCTTGTTCGGGTCGATGGACATTCACAATGTTCGGCTCGCGCAAACGGGCGGCTTTCGCAAAGGCGTGGTCGAGGTGGTCACGCTGGAACAGGACGAGACCGGGAAAGTTGTGCGCCAATCCGTTAGCACAATCAATTTTCATTTCACCGAGCAAAAGTATTCGGCGTATTTGAAGTCCGGCTTCCCGTTTCATCAATTTGTGCAGCCGCAACCCGGGGTCACGACGCTGCGCGTCGTCGTTGAAGATGCCAGCACCGCACAGCTGGGCAGCCTGATTATTCCGCTCGCTCAAGTGAACTGATTGGCTGATTGGATGACGTTGTCGATTCCTTTTTCCGAACCTTGGCCGTTCAACAGCTACCAAGCATACCCGGTCGAAGAAGGCGAGAACGTCATCCAATCAGCCCAGAGACACCATTAGTGACGTAGGGGAGGCTTCAAATGCCAATGATAATCTTCGCTCTGCTCATCACTCTCACAGCCCAAGCCACCCACGCTCAAACAGAAGCGGCCAATGCGGCAGCCGTTGAAGATCACATTCGAGACATTATACGAGGGCTCCCCCTCGACAGCGTGCTACGCAGGAACTTGCTACAGGGCGCACGCGGCGATGGGATACACCACCCTTGGATGGACGAAATGCGAAAACAAGGAATCAAACGGGCGGTCGCTTGGATAGATATTGAATTTGACTCTAAGGGTCGACCAACGAAGATCTCCCTGAACAGGACAGAATATTTTGGCCAATACGAAGATGGCACGCCTATCTCAAATAACGTACGACTCAGCACTATTCGCACGATCGGCCTTGAGAGAGAGCTGGATGCACTCGCCTTGGAGAAGGCAAGGGACGGTTTTTGGGTCGATCTACCAAGACCAAAACCGCAGCCCTTCCTCGGAGGTACACAAGTCGTGTTCTTGGACGACGAGTGGCTCCCCGTCCCGTCACACCCAAGTTATTACACCAGGGCAGGTGGGACACCCTGAATTCGCCAATATGATTTTGATTTTGTCCTTTCTTCTCGGGGTGGGCCGCTCTTCGTGGCAGTGGCCGCATCCCTGCGGGTTATCAGCGCGCCGGTTTTGACCCCTTCCTTGTATCTTAAACCCGAACTGACTATCCGCAACCCACTGCCCCATAACGACTTATGTTTATTACTTGACAATAAACAGAAGTGTGCTATACTGTGTTTTCTTTCGTCGCGGAGGAGAGAGGAGTAACCGCCTTGCCCCCAATTCTCTCCCGCCCCTTCTTCCCGGGTTCTTTGTTTGTAAGTCTTACCGACCATCTGCAACCCACTGAAAATCCAGCCACTTTAAGTCCTTTCCCTGTCACTCTCACGCGCCACGTCAACTCTAACCCCTTTGTTTGTCATTCTTACAGAAAACACCCGGGGTGGGGGTCAAACGCATCAAGCGAAATCTGCTTCTTCAACTTGACCATTCGTCCCTCACCATTAGCCACTATCCCCTTTAGAATCATATTCTTGGCATACAAATACTCTCTAACCCTCATCGAATCATATTCTTACAAAAAAAGGGGGAGGGGTGGAGCATCTGAGCTGTCCGTCCCACCCAATCGGTTCCTCTTATTTCCACAGCGAGTGAACAGCCCTCGCACAGTTAAGCCCGTTTGCCACAAGCGTCTTTCGCGCGGGGCAACTCGATTCCCCTCATGCCTTTACTTCGCAGTTCCTTGCAAGCCCCAGATGGTGACTTTCAAGGGTGGCACAGCCAATCCTGGCTGTGTTCTTCCACCAGTCACCACTTGCGAATCGTCGGCCACTGGCACCGCCGTACCGTTGCGCTCCCACCTACAAAGTGCCAGAATCACGCTGGGTACCGCTTTGGCGGCAGCCCGGGAAACATCTCCGCTCCCCCCGGTGTCTAAGTTAGTGAGAGCGGACATCGGGTTCGGCCGCCGCAGACGGCCAGACCCGATCGCAAGTCGCTCCCGGCAGCTTCGGGATCGTACTCGCAAGAAGGCCTGGGTCCACCGTTCAAACGTGGCATTCTAAAGTGGAACCTACCAGCAGGGTGGCCCGATTTCCAGTTCGGGTCGGAAAGGCCGGCAGTGTCCGAATGGGCTAGCGCCCTTACATGGGGCCGCGATGAAGCCGAACTCGTCTCCGAGCTGCAAGCCGGCTCGGAAACGGCATTCGACTGGCTCGTCACGCACTACCATGCGCCCGTCTATAACCTCATTTTGAGTATGCTCGGCGACACTTCCGACGCCGCGGATGGTTCGCAGGAAGTTTTCTTGAAGGCTTTTCGCGGGATTCGCAAGTTTCGTCAAGGCAGTTCTTTGAAAACCTGGCTCTATCGCATCGCCATTCGCGAGGCGCTCAATCACAAGCGCTGGTTCAAGCGCCATTTGCAAAAAAATATTTCCATCGACGCCGCGCCCGAAGAAGGCCACGCTTCCATCGAGATTGAAGATCTTGGCGCGACGCCTTTTGAGCAGCTTGCTTCGCGAGAAATTCAGATCGCCGTGCAGCATGCTTTGCAGGAAGTTCCGGACGTGTTTCGCACCGCGGTTATTCTTCGCGACCTGGAGGGTTTGAGCTACGAGGAAGTCGCCGAAGTACTGGAGTGCAGCGTGGGCACCGTGAAGTCGCGCATCCTGCGCGGCCGCCGCTCACTACGGCAAGTGCTCGAGCCGCTGCTCGGTGAACAGGCACAGCACAGTAATCTGCATGGTGCCGCAAAGGAAAGCGTGCACGGAGCAGTCGCCGAAGCGCAGCCTTCGCCTTTTGGCGATGCATATTCCGCCGCGCGCCGAGTAAAGGATTCTTCGCAAGAGCAGTCCCTGCGCGCAAATGGCGCGGGGGAGGGGCTTCCATGAAGTGCACCATTGTACGGACCAAACTGGCGGGCTATCTCGACGACGCCATCACGGAAACGGCATCAGTCGAGGAGCGCGTACAGATTGGCAAGCACCTGAATAGTTGCGCCATGTGCCGCGCCGAGTTGCAGCGCTTCCGCAAGCTCGCCGTCCTGCTTTCGCGCGTGCCCAAAAACGTTCCGCCTGCGGACCTGGCAGTGCGCATTAAGGTCGCTGCGGCCCAGTCCCAGCACTCCCGCGATTGGTCCAGCCGGCTCCGCAAAATGCGCGACCGCGCGGAAATTCTTCTGGACAACGTTTTTCGCCCGCTCACTGTTCCCGCCACCGGGGGAATTTTTTCAGCGATTGCGGTTTTTGCTCTCGTATTGCAGTTAATGGTTCCGGGCATCACCGTGCGGGCGGTCTCCAACGATGTGCCCCTCAATATTTTGCGTCCCGCCGAGCTGTTGACGCTCTCCGACTATCCGCAATCCTGGGCGCCCGAGGAGCAAGAGGTTGAGCTTTCTCTGCCCCATGGACTGCTCGTCGATGTGACCGTCGACGCGCAGGGCCAGATGGCTGATTACCAGATTCTTTCCGGCCCCAGCAGTCCTGATTTGCGTCATCAGCTGGATCAGATGCTTCTCTTTTCACGCTTCCGCCCGATGATGAGCTTTGGCCGTCCCACTTCTGGCGGCCACGTCATCCTGAGCTTCAGCGCCGTCCGCGTTCGCGGCTAATTTTTTATGAAAATCGGCCGCTTCCTCAGCACCGCAGCCGCGGCCGGAGTGAGCGCTGCGCTCTGTTTATTCTTCCTTCTCATCTCTGCACATTCTCAGGATCGTCCGCCATTTGCCGCGCCGCTGCACTCGTTGCAGCCTTCAGGTGAGGAGAAGCTCCTCCTTGAATATGCCAACCGCGAACGCGCCGCAGCTGGACTGCAACCTCTCAAATGGAATGACGCTCTTGCGGCCGCGGCCCGCGAGCACGCCCGCGTTATGGTGCGCGAAAATGTCCTCACGCATCAAGCTACCGGCGAGCTCTCTCTTGAACAACGCGCGGCTCGAGCTGGCGCGACATTTTCCGTAATCGCTGAAAATGTTGCCATAGGCCCGGACGCCGAAAGCATTCACGACGGGTGGATGCATTCTCCCGGTCACAGAAGAAACATTCTCAACCCTGCGGTAACTGCAGTCGGCATTGCAACCTTACGGGGAAGTGACGGGATTTTCGCGGTACAAGATTTTTCGCGCCTGGTCGCGGCGTTGAGTTTGGGCCAGCAGGAGGAAAGGGTGGTTTCGTTACTAAAGCAAACCGCGTTGTTGCGCGCGAGTGTATCCGAGGATGCGCGCAAGACGTGCGGCATGGATCGCGGCTATGCGGGTGCTTCCGCGTTATACGTAATCCGGTTTGAGGTGGCTGATCTCGACAAACTCCCGGATGAACTCTTGCAAAAGATAAGGAGCCGAAAGTATCAGAACGCTGCCGTGGGCGCCTGCTCGGAAAGCGACACGGCGGGTTTCACGCGATACCGTATTGCTGTCCTCTTGAATTAAGAATTGAACCCGCTGGATTGCGGTTGGCATTTCAAACGTGAGGGCATGCGAAGGCAATCCGTGAGCACACGCGCCGAAAAAAGAAGAGGTTGTTTCCGGGGAGGAATCGAAATAGAATACGCGCATGAATCGCGCGGCCTGCTCGTATTGGTTTCGATTTTGGTACCCACCCACATAGAGGGCGAGGGGCGATTCTGTAATTAGCAAAAGCGCAAGGAAATATCGACCCACTCGCAGCGAGTGGGTTTTTTGTTTTAGGGCCGCTTGTCAGAACGAAACTTTTGGAGAAAAGCTGCGAAAGAACATTTTCTGAAAAAGTTGGAAGACGAAATGAAGATGAGAGGAACGAGCCATGATTATTTCGATGAAGCTGCACGCCACGCGGCAGGAGATCGATGAAGTGCGCAGCCAGGTGGAACACTTCGGCTACAAGGTGCATTCGATTGAAGGAGAGGAGCGCGTGGTGATCGGCGTGGTCGGTGTCGGCGATGTGACGGCGTGCATGGAGTCCGTCGAGTCCATGCCGCAGGTGGAGAAAGTGGTGCGCATCTCGGCGCCGTACAAATTCGTGAGCAAACAATTTCGCGCGGGAAAGACGCGCGTGCGCGTGAACGGCACGGAAATCGGGGGCGACGAATTTGTGGTGATGGCGGGGCCGTGCTCGGTGGAGTCCGAAGAGCAGATCATGCGCGCAGCGGAAGGAGTGGCGAAGGCGGGTGCAAAAATCCTGCGCGGCGGCGCGTTCAAGCCGCGAACTTCGCCTTACGATTTTCAGGGCATGGAAGAAGAGGGGCTGAAGCTATTACAAAAGGCGAAGAAGGCCACAGGCCTGGCGATTATCACGGAAGTGATGAGCGACCGCGATGTGGACATGATCGCGAACTATGCGGACATCATGCAAGTGGGCGCGCGGAACATGCAGAATTTCGTGTTGCTGAAGGCGCTCGGAAAATGCGGACGGCCGGTGCTCTTGAAGCGCGGCATGAGCGGGACGATCAAGGAGCTGCTGATGTCCGCGGAATACATCGTGGCGCACGGAAACTCCGACGTGATTTTGTGCGAGCGGGGCATCCGCACGTTCGAGACGGAAACGCGCAACACGTGCGACATCGCGGCGATTCCAGCGCTGAATGAGCTGACGCATCTGCCGGTGATTCTCGATCCGAGCCATGCGACGGGGAAGCGCAGCCTGGTGCCCGCCGTTTCGCGGGCCGGTGTAGCGATTGGCGCGGACGGCTTGATCGTGGAAGTGCATCCCGCGCCAGAAAAGGCCATCAGCGATGGCGCGCAATCGCTGGACCTGTCGCAATTCCAAAAGCTGATGAAGGATTTGGAGCCGTATGTTCAATTGTGGAAAGCCTCGAGGACGAAGGAAGCCGCTGCGGCAACGGTTTGACAAGCAACAGTATAACGAGGCGACGACGCAGGGAAACGGCCAAAGCAGGAATAAGAATAACGCGGAGGCGGCCTTACCAAATCGGGGTAAACGCCGTTGGCAGAGCCAACGCAAAGAGTTCAAGAGCCGCGAGGTTGAAAACACAGAGGGTAACGCCGGCGTGGCTAGTCCAGGTCCAGCAACATGCGAAAGGCTTTGTTCCTGCCCCAGCGATAGATTGCAAAATCACCATCCAGCGTCAGAATGTCGGCAGTTTCAAATTCATTTGCCAAAAGGATCAAGCACGCATCGGCAAGGTCGATCTTGCGATCGCGGTACTTACGCAAGACCTGTTTTACGCCAGCCGCTTCCTCCGAGATTTGGAAAGGGATTTGAAAAATGCCAGCGAGCACGTTTTCAATTACTACTTCTGCCGCACCGGGGAGATTGCGCAACAAATAGCAGCTCTCTGCCAGCACAGCTTCGCAGGTGACGAGCGGCGATTGCAGTTCGCGAACGGCTTTCGCACAGGACTGGTGGGCATGCTCACTGCGGTCGAGAAGGGCGACGATCACGCCGGTATCGAGAAGTACGGGTTTCACTTTCCGAAGCCGCGAAGGTGTTTCTTGTTTGTCCCGAGGTCGGCCACGCCAGACGAAAATCTTCCTAACCCGATAACGCCTTGCTTTTTCCGGCGAACATAGTTCACTTCGAGAATGCGCAGGCCTTCGCGGACGACTTGCGAGGGAGTCCAGCCGAGTTCGCGAACCAGCACCGCCAGTCTTTTTCGCGAGCGATCATCGAGTCTTGCCTGGATGGTAGAGGGCACGCCTCATTGTACTACGAATTGCAAATTGTATGACAGCGGAAGTCTTCCGCGAGGGCAGCCTCGCTTGTCCGAATCGAGAGAGGTACATCCGCCTGATCGAAACGGATTTCTCCTACAAGAGCCCTTGGCGCGCATTTTGAACCCAAGCAAAGAGCGGCCCGTACTTAATGGCACTGGGGACTGGCCGAACGGCCAAGTACGCCCAGAGCAAGTCCCATTGTTCCTCCCAGTCCTGAGTGTTCTTTAGAGATAGAGGGGTTTCTCTCTCTGAAGCAGATGGATTTCACGTGTGGGTGGGTGACATGTGGACGATATCTGAATTGCATGGGAAACGGCGCCAGAATTGTGATTTTCGCTTGGTGTGCCTGTGGTTGGTGTGCGTTTGCCTCATCAATGCGGCGTTAGCGATGGCGCAGACCGAGCTGCCCGTTCATGATTCCCTGTCGAGTCCGCGATTGTTGACGCTCGATGAAGGGCGTTCGATCGTCAATGTGGCTTGGCAGCAGGACCGGCCAGCGCCGGGCGTGCGGGACTGCTCGCACTTTGTTCATCAGATCTATGCGGATGCGGGGTTTGAGTATGCGTATGCGAGTTCCTTTGAGATTTATGAGGGAAACGAAAATTTCGAGAGAGTGAGGAATCCGCATCCAGGGGATTTGATTGCATGGCCTGGGCACGTAGGAATTGTTGTCGATCCGCTCGAACACAGTTTTTACAGCCTGGTGAGAACGGGATTGGAGGCGCAGGATTACCGGTCGGGGTATTGGAGGTCGAGGGGGATCCCGCGATTTTACCGGTTCAAAGTGGAGCAGGGAACGATTGTGAATGCGGCGAAGATCTCTGGCTCTTCCAAAATTTTGAACGGCCGAAAGGATCGCAGCGCCGGAACGAACGCCGGATCGAAGATCAAGGAACGAACCGGAGATGGATATGATTCCTCGGATCGTCCGCCGTCGTCGGTTTCGGAAAAAGCCGATGTGATTTATGGTCCACCGGCAGCGGCCGTGTCCGCCGTTTCGAAGAGCCCCGAACCGCCGTTTGCAATTCCAGCAAGCGTGATTATTGCCTCGGGGAACAGGCTGCCGACGCGCGAAGAAGTGATGGAGGCAATCTCCGAACTGAGTGACGCAGGAGGGAGTATCTTGCGGACCGATGATCCGATGAAGGCTGAGGTTCCCGTGGTGATCGTCGAGCAAATCGAAGTTGAGCGGGTGGAGGCCAAGCGCGATCATGGGTGGGCGCGTTTGATGGTTGATTTCAAAGTGGCCATTGATGGTGGTGCGGTTACAGTGAAGCGACATCGCGAGAAGGTTCGCTGGGAACTACGGCGAACTGATGCGGGCTGGGAAGCCATCACGCCGCAAGATCGAAGATATGTTCCACACGACGTGGCGGTGAAGAATCTGGCGGACCAACTGGCGCGACTCGCCAAAAGCGATGGCGCCGCCGAGCATCAACCGGCGGTGATGCGGCAGGAAGCGCAACTCGCCGGTCTTCTGAACGCGCTGCTGCAAAGTAAGTAGAGTCCTCACCATCTTGCTACCGACGAACTAGAAGTTATCTCATAAACACATTCAAGCCGCTGAGCGGTTGAAACTTATGGCAAACGGCGTAAACCGAGAACATGGATCTAACCGACGCCCAATGGGCGGTTCTCGAACCGTTGTTTCGTCCCAAGCGACGAGCCGATGGGCGAGGGCGACCGTGGCAGGACACGCGTGCTGTGCTGAACGGAGTTTTTTGGGTCTTACGCACGGGTGCTCCTTGGCACGATCTGCCGTCTCGCTATCCTTCCTATCAGACCTGTCATCGACGCTTCCAACACTGGCAGCGCAGTGGGTTGCTGACGCGCTTGCTGCAAAAACTGGCCGAAGACTTACGAGATCGAGGGAAGCTCGATCTGAGCGAATCTTTCATCGACGCCAGTTTCAGCAGCGCGAAAAAAGGGGCTCTGGTGTCGGCCCTACAAAACGCGGCAAAGGCAGCAAAATCATGGCAATCGCGGACGGCCATGGTTTTCCTCTCGCCGTGTACGTGGCCAGCGCTTCGCCTCATGAAACAAGGCTCGTCGAACCCACTCTTGACCAGCGATTCCTTGCCGAAGCCCCCGAACGCATGATCGGCGACCGCGCTTACGACAGCGATCCCCTCGACCAGCGCATCCACGAACGATACGGCGTACAACTCATCGCGCCTCACAAATTCGTGCGCGTCGCAGCAGCGACGCAGGACGGCCGGATTCTGCGCCGCTACCGGCGTCGCTGGAAAGTCGAACGCCTGTTCGCCTGGCTCCATAACTTTCGTCGCACCGTCATTCGCTGGGAATATTACCCAGAAAATTTCCTCGGTATGGTTCAACTCGCATGCGCTGTGATCCTCCTGAGGCATTTATGAGATGAGTTCTAACCAAAAAAATCTATTGCGACGGGCCGGCGGCCCCGCCCATTTCGATCCTCGGGGCGGCCCGGCTGGCACGGCCGCGAAGCAGGTGGCATTATCGTCAGGAGCGTTGACGTTGGAAGGGATGGGCAGCGATGAGCGTGGTGAACGTGTGAACCCACAGGAGAGCGCGGCGGAGAAAGCGATCGCGCCGAGTCTGAGAGTAATTCACGAAGCGCGGACGTTTCTCGCGAAGCATTTCGCGGCGACGCGGTTGATTGCGGCGCCCTATTTGAGCGGGAGGACGGGGAAGCGCGTTTGGTTGAAATTGGAGACGGAACTGCCTACGGGGTCGTTCAAGGTGCGCGGGGCTTTGTGGGCACTGGCGACGCGATTGACGCGCGGGCATGTCGGGGAAGTGATTGCTTCCAGCACCGGAAATCATGGGGCGGCGGTGGCGTTTGCCGCGAAGTTGTTGGGAGTCAAGGCGCGGATTTTTCTGCCTGCGGGCTGCAATCCGGTGAAGCGGGGGCGGATTGCGGCGCTAGCTGCAGAGATTGTCGAGAGCGGCGGGGCAGATTTGGCGGCGGCGTTTGAGTTGGCAGCGGAATACGCAAAGCTACCGGGAGTTTATTTTTTGAATGATGCAACGGATGCGGATTTGCCTGCCGGGCCTGCGACGATCGGTTGTGAAATTTTGGAGCAGCTTCCGGACGTGGACTCGATCGTCGTGCCGATGGGAGATACGGCTTTGATTCGCGCGATTGCGGCGGCGGTGAAACAGATTGCGCCGCGGGTGAGGATTGTTGGCGTGCAGGCGGACCGCGCGCCGGCGTATTTTCTATCGTGGAAGGAAGATCGTGTTGTGGGAACGAAGACTTGCGACACGATTGCGGATGGGTTGGCTACGCGGACGCCGGAGGAAGCGAATATCCGCGACATAAGGAGCCTCGCGGATGATGTCGTGTTGGTGAGCGACGAACAATTGTTGCGCGCGATTGGGACTTTGCTCTTCGAAGAGCATGTGCTGGCGGAGCCGGCGGGCGCGGCGAGTACGGCAGCGCTGCTCGGTGCAGGAACGGAATACGGCGAAAATGTAGTGCTGGTTGTGAGCGGCGCAAATGTTTCGCGAGAAGTGCTGCGGCGAGCTGTCGAGACTTTGTAGCAGACCTACCAATAAAATCATTAAAAGTAAGAGATAACGCTTACGAGCAGATTCCGCAGAGGCTAGCAGAGAAGCCTTGGACGCGCCATGGCGGCCCGCAGGGATTGCGAGCGGTTGACAAGCTGGCCTACCGAGAACAGAATTCGCTCCAAGAAAAGTAATTGAAGGGCAATAAATAGCTCGCGGAAATCACGGGGCAAATTCTGGCGGCGTTTCGGAGGGACTCTTGTCACCTGTGCATGCGACGCACCTAGCCATCCTTATTCTCGCGATTGCTTTCGCCACTCTTACCTATGCGCTTTCCCGGCGCGGCCTGGACGAGTTGTTGTCCCGCACGGTGGCGATTCCCGGCGGCGTCAGTTTTTATATGCGCGCCTTTCTGCTGCTCCTGCTTTTTGGAGCGGTCGGGCAAGCGGTCGCCGTGAAGCCGGATGTCAAGCCGGGGCAGCAATTTATGGAATACGTCTGGGGCGTCGCCGCGGCGCTGGGAGATTCCTTCGATTACATTTTTCTGACACTGGCGATATATCTAGTGGTGATCACTATTCTTGTGGCGACGCTGAAGCCGAAAAATGACAAATGAGAAGTATCTGGTCGTTTCGTATTTCGCCGTCGCGGGGATCTCGCTGGCCCTCGGATTTGGAGCGTATGTTTGGTTAAGGGCGCCCTTCCATGCGGTTGCAAAGGCTCTTCCGTGGAAAGCGATCCGAGAACTCCTGGTGCGGCTGTTTCCGACGGGGATATTGTTTCCCGCTTTGATGGGCTTCATCAGCGTGAGGTACATAGGCTGTGCTGCCAACGACTACGAGCACGTCATCGCCGAGCGGTCTTATCTCGTGGGCAAGAATCAGGAGCAAATATCGGCGTCACTAACCTATGTTATTTGGGCGGTATTTGCGTGGTGCGTGCTCGTTGCGATCCTTTTGGCAGTCAAGCGGCGCTCAGACCGGCACAGCGCAACTAACTCCAGCGAAGAAATTTAGATTGTTAGAGACTCCAGACGATTACCGTGTGGTGACGGAATGGCGGAGGCCAAGGACCTTTCTGTCGCATAAGCTCATTGCTTCTGAGAAGACTCGCCGAGTTTCAGGACGAGGACTTGACCGTTCGAATGGAAGCTGCCGCCAGTGGCGGTCTTGGCGTCTTGCATGGGATTTTTGGGAAGGATGTGAGTGATTTCCGCGACGAGGCCTGTCGAGGCGAGCGTTTTTTCGACGTAGTCGCGCTCGAGGTCGACGTTGGGATCGATTTTGTGGGTGAGGCTGTTGTTGCGCTGATCTTTTTCAAAACCGACGTCGTGAGTGGCGGCGCCGACCCAGAGCGTTTGGCCACCGAACTGGAAAGGCGCCAACCAGATACGAAGATGATTGCGCGAAGCGACGACGGAAATGGGTTCCGCGTGGGCCCAGCCGTAATCCTGCTGGCGACCGAAGAGGTAGAGGGGACTCATGGGCATTGTTAAATACGATTCTTTGGAGATGCTTTCGAGGAGGCCGTGGAGGAGAGTGTCTTTGACGTTGGCATCCACGCGGACCCAGCCGGCGGTGGTGAAGACCTTTTGCATGGCGGCTTCGGAGCCGATGATTAGAAAGTTGACCATATCGCCGGGATCGCCGGCTCGATCGGAAACGCGGCGAGGGATTTTGGAGAAGAGCTGATTGTCGATGCCCGGAATGGAAGCGACGCTTCTAGCGGTAAACAGGACAGAGTCCGGGTCTGGGGAATAAATTTTAATTTCGACGACGTACGTGCCGTCGCCAGTGTCGCTGGCGAGTTGGTTGATGCCGACGGAGAGGCGGCCCGAGATGGGTGAGACGAGATCGCGCTTCGCGCCAATGAGAAAGGGCTGCGAAGTCTCCTTGTCACCGATGCGGCCAATGACGGCACCGCGGCCGGCTTCGTTGTCCGGCAGATCGCGAAGAAGATCCTTGAAGCCGCGCGGGATGCCGGCAGGGGCTGTGTCGGTTTGCTCCCCAGCGTAGCGCATTGTCCCGGTGGCAGTAATGACAGTGTGTTCGCCCGCTTGCACGTCGATGCCGGTATCGAACCAGGAAGAATCGCCTGAAAGCTGAACTTCTTGCGAGACGCGAGGAGCGCGGGGCGGAGAGAAATGTGCGGGCGGGTCCTTGGCGACGGATTGTCCCGAGGATTGTTGCGTTTGCGGCGCGACAACTGCGGCGAATGAATGAGCATCGAAGACCGCAGGCGGGAGGGCAGCAAGAGTGGAGACACCCAGGATAAAAGCGCCTCTCTTCAAGAAAGCAGAACGCATAGCGGCGAGCCATCCCGAGGCGGGTGTGAACGCATCCTCACCGATAACAGATGCTTAGGAGAGTTGCAAGAGTTGGATGGAACGGCGAGGTCGCGAGCTTGGGGTTCCTTGACGGAAGGGAAACACACTTGTAAATTGGCAGGATGCTGCAGGGTGGCCACAGGATAGTGAGCGCCCCAGGGGACTGAGAGAGAGAAACAGGAGACAGACAGAAATGTCTGTCTCACCACAGAGGTTTAGAGAGCGGTTGAGAGACTAGCTGGTTCGAGCGAGACTGCGGCAGAGCCCATGACAAAACTACTTCGGCGAATGGCGAAGGCGTCGCTGTGCGCGGCGCTGGTGATTTCGGTTGGACCGCTCGGCGCGAATGGACAGGTGCCCTTGCCCGCGGGCCCTCGACAGACCGCGCCGGTCACAAACATCAAGGTAGCGGGCAGCGAAGCGATGTTCACGACGATGTGCGCGCTGCTGGCCGCTGGGTTCGAATCGAACGTGAGCGCGGAAAATTGGCACCCGCTGCGCGCACGGCTTCGCGAGCAAATGCAGCAGCAACAGGGGCCGGCAGTGGAAGCGGTAAGGGCATTCTACAAAGAGCACGAACTGCCCAATTCAGGAGCGACACTTTCGCGGTATATCTGGTTTGGACTGCTTTCGGGGCCGGCGCCGAATTTCCGGATCACCTTACAGAGAGACGACCAGCCCACGGAAGTGCTGGCGCTCGAGGGCTTCAGCGAAATTCTATCGAACTATTATCAGGAGCAAAAGATCGGGCGATTGTGGAGCGATCTCCAGCCCATCTACAACAGAGAGATTGAAAAGGCGCATGATCCGATATCGCAGATCATCTTTATGACTACGGGATATCTGCGGCAGCTTCAGGATTCGACGACGGACAGGACGTTTACGGTAATTCTGGAGCCGCTCGTGGGACGCATCACCAATGTGCGGAATTCCGGCGACCACTATTCGATTGTGCTGAGCGGCGCGGATGATATTCCGGTCGATATCGTGAGGCACGCCTTCCTGCATTTCTTGCTCGATCCGCTGCCGCTGCAGTACCCGCATGTGCTGGCAGTGAAGCGGCCGCTCTATGAAAAGGTGGCGCTGGCGCCGCGGCTGGAGCCGGATCTGAAAGATGACTTTGCGTCATACTTCGCGGAATGCCTGGTGCGGGCCGTGGAGCTGAAGTTGAAGAAAATTTCCCCGGGCGAGCGCGAAGCGGCAATGGAACGAGACGACGTCGACGGCTATGCGCTGGTGCGGCCGATTTTTGAGGGTTTAGCGAAGTACGAGAGTTCCGAACCGTCGATGGCGCTTTATTTCCCGGACTTGCTGAGAGGGATTAACCTGGCGGCGGAGTCCAAGCGGATCGACGGAATCCATTTTGCGGAGGCGGACTATGGCGAGCGCGCGGATGGCGCGGCCGGCGAGCAGGTGGTCCGACGCAGTGTGGTGCCGACCACGGTGCCGAACGACGCCGAAGCCATCACGGAGCTGACGGATGGCGAGCGGCGCATCGCCGAAAAGAATCCGCGAGCAGCCGAAGCATCGTTCCAGAAGGTGCTGGCAAAATATCCGGATCAGGTTCGAGCGTGGTACGGGCTGGGATTGGTAGCGCTACTCGATCATGACGGTCCGCGAGCGAAGGAAGTCTTTGGCAGGCTCACAACCGGGGAGCACGCAGCCACGCACGACCCCATGGTGTTAGCATGGTCGCATGTTTACCTGGCTCGGATTTATGATGATGAAGGACAACAGGCGCTGGCCAAGAGCGAGTTTCAGGCGGCACTTGCCGTGCAGGGCGGGCCAGACAGAGCCAGGCAAGCGGCGCAGCAGGGGCTGGAAGTCGTAAACTTGGAGAAACCAGCGGAACGGCCTTAGGAATCGAGCAGGGAACCAGGAAGATTTTTGTTTGACCACAGGGCTAAGCTCGAGCCTCCAGACTCGAGCGATGACTTGAAGAGAGATACAGGAGGCAGGAAATGAAGGGGACGTGGCAAAAGTGGATGGGAACGGGAACACTTGCTGGATTTTTCTTGTGTGCATGCGTCGGAGCGGCCGCCCAGAGTGCGCAAAGCGGCCAGAGCGGGCAAAGTGGCCAATCGGGCCAGAGCGGTCAAGCCTCGCCGCCCGCTCAGGCGCCGACAGATAAGGACAAAGCGAACACGTTGACGCTGGATACCCCGGCGCCGCCTGTGAACGCGGAAGAGGATGCGGCGTACAAGGCATTCGATGCCATGCCGTTGACGGCCGGGCCGATGAAAATTCAGGCGGGCGAACAGTTTGTTGCGAAATATCCGCAAAGCCGCTATCTCCCGCCGGTGTATTCGGCCCTTGTAAAACTCTATCTCGAGGCCAACGATATCCAAAAGATGCAGGATGTGGGCGAGAAAGACGTGGCCATAGCTCCGAACGACGTTCAAACTTTGGCGATTCTCGGGCAGACGCTGCCGCGAGCCTGGAACGCGAGCATGCCAAACGCCGCGCTGCAGCTCGATAAGGCGGAAAAATTCTCGAAGTCGGCAATCGAACTGACGCCTACGATCGCTAAACCCGATACGCTGAGCGACGCTCAATTCACGCTCGCCAAGAATCAGACCCTGGCGATGGCCCACAGCGGCCTGGGGCTCGTTTATTTCCGGCGAGGCAAGTTTGACCAAGCGATTCCGGAATTCATGGAGGCCACCAGGGTCGATCCAAATCCCGAAATAGATCCCGTAAACTTCTATGTATTAGCTATCTCCGAGGAAAAGACTTCGCATTTTGGCGCCGCTGTGGCGGCCTTCAACAAGTGCGCGACGGTGCCCGGCGGATTGCAGCCGACGTGCAAGAATGGCGCAGAAGAAGCAAAGAAGCTGGGCGCTACGCAGTTGAGCGCACCCCAATAAAAGGCGCCGGTCACCAGACGCGCACTGCTTACGGAAATGATACGCGGCGACGCAGAGCAACTTGAGGAGCGTCTTGGCCTTCGGTTCGAGAGACCTGAACTACTCGAGCGCGCGTTGACGCATAGCTCCGCGGTTCCGGAGTTACGCACGGAGCACACGGAAAGAACGGCGGAGGCGGCACCCGCCCACGACAACGAACGGCTCGAGTTTCTGGGGGACGCCGTTCTCGAATTGTTGGCGCGAGAATACCTGCTGGAATCCTTTCCGGATTGGAGAGAAGGGCAGCTCTCGAAAAGCCGCGCGCGCTTGGTGAACGCGCACTCCCTGGAAGATGCCGCGCGGCGCGTCAGACTTGGCGAGCACTTGCGGTTAGGCCGAGGAGAAGAAAAGACGGGCGGCCGGGAGAAGCCTGCGCTCCTTGCGGACGCTTTTGAAGCCGTGGTGGCCGCGGTTTATCTGGACGCCGGGCTGGGCGCCACGCGAGAAATGCTCAAACGGCTTCTTTTCGAGCAGGCCGTTGTCGAGCGCGGCGAACGAATCGGAGACTCGGACCGCAAGTCTGCGCTGCAGGAATTCCTGCAAGGCCGCGGCCAGCCGCCCGCCGAATACCGGCTCTCTGGAGAAAGCGGGCCCGACCACCAGAAACAGTTTCAAGTGGATGTTTGGGTCAACGGCCAGCGGATGGCCAGCGGCGAAGGCAGCACAAAAAAGGAAGCCGAGCAACGAGCGGCGCAGACCGCGATGGAGATTCTGGAACGAAAGTGACGCACGCATGGGAAAGGCTGAGAGCGAATGGCAGAAGAAACCGCGCTAAAGGCGGAGGAGCCAGTAGCGCCTGTTGAATCGAAAAAAGAGCAGCACTACGAGAATCCGACTACCATCTCCGAATACCTGGAATCGTTGCTGGTGACGGTGCTTCTCGCTCTCTTCGGGACCAGCTTCATCGTTCAAGCTTTCAAGATTCCGTCTGCTTCGATGGAAGGGACACTCCTCATCGGCGACCACCTGCTCGTCAACAAATTTATTTTTGGCGGCAGCGGAGCCTGGTATGACAAATTTCTGCCCTACAGGCCGGTGGAGCACGGCGACATTATCGTTTTCAAGTATCCTTACGCCGACCACCAGCATTTTGTGAAACGCGTGATCGGCTTGCCGGGCGACCGCCTGAAGATGGTCGACCAGCAGATGTACGTCAACGGAAAGCTCTTGAACGAGCCTTACGTCGTCCATGATCCGACCGTTCTTTACGATCCCTTCAATTATTCCTTCCCGCCCACGAAAGATCAGATGATTTCCCCTGCAGTCATTCCTGAGTCTGGTTGGAGGGACACGCTTCACGATTATGTGCAAGGCGACGAACTCGTCGTGCCGCCCGGAAAAATATTCGCCATGGGCGACAACCGGGACCGCAGCTCGGACAGCCGCTACTGGGGTTTCGTCGACCGCAGCGCGATCATGGGGCGGCCCTTCCTGATTTATTGGTCGGTGGACGCCACGAGCGGCGATTATACGCAAAGCACTTTTGTGGAGCGGCTCAAGAGCGTTTTTGAAACGCTAGCCCACCTCCCAGCCCGGACCCGCTGGACCCGGATGCTGCGTACCGTGCATTGAACTCAGCGGGCTATTTGAAGGATCTTTTGGAAAGCTCGAAACCGGAATGAAGCCACTGCAGCTCCTCTCCGTCCATACGGCAGCTGTTCATTTGAAGGCCAGTCTGCGAAACTTCCGGACAACATGAAGATACTCCGCAAGTGGTGGAAGCCGGCGCTAACGGTTGTGGCGCTGGTCGTAGTCCTGCAAATAGGCGTGTCGCTGCTTGTGCGTACGCGCCGCTTGCACGCCTACCTGACCACACAATTGGAGAAAGCGTTTGGACGGCCGGTCGAGGTACGCAGATTTTCAGTACAACTGCTGCCTGCCCCGGAATTGGATGCGGAACAAATCACGGTTGGCGAAGATCCCGCATTCGGCAACGAATACTTCCTGCGCGCGGATAACTTGTCTGCTGGACTGCGATGGACCGGGCTTTTGATGGGCCATTTTGAGTTCGGCACTCTTTCGCTTAGCCGCCCGAGTCTGATCTTGGTGCGCAACGACCTGGGCAAATGGAATTTGGAACAGTGGTTTCCTCCGTCGAAAGCCGCTGCGGAGGCCACTGCGCGCCTGGTCGGGCCGCCGGCGGCGATCGCACCGGTTAACCACCTGCTTAAAATCAAGTTCGACGAGGGACGCGTCAATTTCAAGAATGTGGATGAAAAGCTCCCGTTTGCGATGACGGATGTTTCTGGAAGTGTCGATCAAGTTTCGCCGGGGCGATGGGAACTGCGCCTGGAAGCGCAACCGTGGCGCAGCGGCGTGGTGCTGCAATCCGCAGGGACGGTGCTGGTGCGCGGAGACATCGCGGGAACCTCAGCGCGGCTGCAGCCCGCGCAAATCACCGTCCACTGGGAGCAAGTGTCGCTCGCGGATTTGTTCCGGCTGCTCCTGGGAAGCGATTACGGTGTGCGCGGCGTGTTTACGCTGGACGGCTCGCTCAAGAGCGAGACGCCGGGGGCCGCAGCGAGCGTTTCAGCGCCGCCTGGAGAATGGAATTTTTCCGTCGAGGCCCGCGCGGCCCAAATCCATCTCTGGGATTTGAACGAACGAAGCGACAACCCTCGGCTAAGAATGGCCGTCAAGGGCCGCTGGAATGTTGCTGCTGGAAGCGTGCGGGCGGAAGAAGCGGTGATAGAAGGGCCGCGTTCAAATCTGCGCGGAGCGGTGAATTACATGACCGGCCCGGCATCCCGCTTCGAGATCCATTTGGATTCCGCAGGGATCCAGGCGGCGGACCTGCTGGCATGGTACAGAGCGTTTCATCCGGGGATAGACGATAGAGTCTCGGCCGAGCAGTTTTTCACCGGCGCCTTGACGCTAACCGGCTGGCCGCTGAAGCTCGAAGGAGCCGCCTTCTCGAGCAACGGCGGAGTTCTTCATGTGCCAGGTTTAAAGCTTCCCGTGCTGATCGGGCCCGTCCGCGTGCAACGCGAACGAAATCTTCTTGTGTCTGAGCCCGTGCGCATCGCTCTCGGCGGCACGCCTCGCGACGTCTTCGCGCCCAGGAAGCGGCGTATAGCCATCTCGATGGAAAACTCCGCGGACATTACCTATTCCCAGGACTTGAGCGGCAAGTCGGGGAGCGTGAGCATCGAAGGAAACGTGCAGAAAGTCGAAGAGCTGTGGAAAGGCGCCTCGGCGCTCGGACATCCGTTAAATCACGGCTGGGAGCTCACTGGAAATGCCCTGGTAGTGGCGCAGTACGACTGGCAAAAACCTGAGATCGGCCGCTGGAACGGCCGAGTAGTTTTTAGCAAGGCGAAACTCGCGATTGCCGGCCTGAATCAGCCTCTCGCCATTCAGGAGAGCACATTGAATTGGAAAGATGGCCTGCGTTCCGTCGATGTCACGAAGGTGAATGGTTTCGGCGGTACCTGGTCGGGCTCCATAACGGAGAGAAACATTGCCTCCGGAGAGCCTGTCCCTCGATGGAATTTTAGTTTAACCACGGATCGCATGAGCGCCGCCGATCTGGACCGCTGGGTCGGCCCTCGTGCGCGGCCAAACTGGCTGCAGCGGCTGCTGTCTTCGCTTCTCGGTGGCTCTTCGCAACAGAGCCCGGCCGCCAGCGATCTGGTTCGCCAGATGAACGCGGAAGGCGATTTGAACATCGGAGAATTGACCGTTGAAAAATTGAAGCTTTCGAACGTCAGGGCAGAGGGAAGTCTGCACGATCTTCAGCTCGAAGTGCGGGATGCGGACGCGCAGTGGGCAGGCGGCACGGTCCACGCGCAAATGAACGCGGTGTTTGCTCCGCTCCCGAAATACGAAGTGATGGCGAAGCTCGATCGCGTGAATCTCGCGCAGATCCCTGGGTCCGGTCAATTCATCGAACGCTTGGCGGGTTCGGCTTCGGGCACCGTGCATCTGCTCACGGAAGGTATCGGACGCGATGAGCTCTTTCGCAAGCTGGCTGGCGGCGGCGAACTTCAATTCAAAAACGTTGAATTTCGCGGCTGGGACGTTGGCGCCAGCGTTGCCGACGGCGCGCCTCACTCCGGCAATTCGCAGTGGACTGCGGGCGAGGGTACGTTTACCATGCGAAACCTCGCGGTCACGGTGGATAATCTAACGCTGGAGTCCGGCCGGGAACAGACCTCGCTGCAAGGCACGGTGAGCTTCGCGCGCGACGCGGACCTGACCATCGAGACGCTCAGCGCTGGTAAGCGGCGCGGCAGAATCATCGGAATCAACGAATCCGGACACGTATTGAAAATATCCGGGCCGCTGGATGAGCCGCGCGTTTCACTGGAAAAGGCGGCTGCTCGCCAGCCTGCGGATTGAAATTTGCTCAAGGTTTTTCAAGAATTTACGAACGACGAATTCGGCAGCAAAATTTTACGATCCTTGGAGGCTGTTGATGAAACTCTACGCACCGCTCGTGATCCTTGCAGCTATGATGATTTGCCCGGCGGCAAAAGCGCAGAGATCGCCGACGCTTGAACAGTTTCTGAGCGCGCCCTTTCCCACGGAACTGACCGCCGCGCCCGCCAAGGGCCGCGTCGCGTGGGTTTTCAACGCACAGGGCGCGCGCAATATTTGGGTCGCGGAGCCCGCGGGGGACGGAAGTTACAAGTCGCGGCAGATCACCTCGTACAAGGACGACGAGGGCCAGGATCTCGGCGAGATCAGTTGGGCGCCGGACGCCGGAACGATTGTCTACACACGCGGCGGCGATCTCGAATTTCCTAACGCAAGCTATCCCAATCCGGATAGTTCGCCGCAGGGCGTCGAGCAGGACGTCTGGGCTATTTCGCTGAGCGGCGGCGCGCCAGTAAAACTTGGCGAAGGCCATTCGCCGGCGGTGTCCCCCAAGGGAGACAGCGTCGCTTATCTCTTTAAGGCGCAAATTTGGCTTGCAAAACTCGACGGCAGCGGCAAGCCCGAACAATTAATCCATGCGAATGGCAACGAAAGCGAATTGCGCTGGTCGCCCGACGGCTTGAAGCTCGCTTTCGCGAGCCGGCGCAATGACCACGGCTTCATCGGTGTTTACGACGTCGCTGCGAAATCGCTCGTATATCTCGATCCAAGCGTCGATACCGACAGCGAGGCCGCATGGTCGCCCGACAGCCGCCGGATCGCGTTTCTTCGCATCGCTGTGGCGAAAGGAGGTCTTCCTTTTAGTCCGCGGCGCGAAGGCCAGCCGTGGTCTATTCGCATCGCTGACGCTTCGACCGGCGCAGGCCACGAAATTTGGCACGCCGATCCGGGCAGCGGCAGCGTCTACCACGAAATGGTCGCCGAAAATCAGCTCCTCTGGACCGCGGACGATCGCATCGTGTTCCCATGGGAGCGCGGTGGCTGGCTCCATTTGTGGTCCGCTCCGGTAAGCGGCGGCGCGGCGAAGCTGCTCACTCCGGGAAATTTCGAAGTGGAATATGTCGCCGCCAGTGAAAACGGGCGGGAAATTGTCTACTCCTCGAATCAGGACGACATCGACCGGCGGCACGTTTGGAAAGTTACGCCGATGGGTGACCATCCCGAAGAAGTGACGAGCGGCAGTGGTATCGAGACCTCGCCTGTGTTGGCCAGCGACGACAAAACAATTCTCGTGCTGCGCTCCGATGCGCACACCACCATGCGTCCCGCGCTAGTCGCGGCAAAAGGCGAACTCCGCGACCTCGCTCCTCAATCGCTGCCCTCGGACTTTCCCGCAAGCGCCATGGTCACGCCGCAGCAAGTGATTCTCTCCGCCGCCGACGGCATGCAGATTCACGGCCAGCTTTTTCTCCCGCGGGATGCAGCCGATGGCGCTCGTCACCCCGCGCTCGTTTTTTTTCACGGGGGCTCGCGGCGCCAGATGCTCCTCGGATGGCACTACATGCTCTACTACAGCAATGCTTATGCGATGAATCAGTATTTGGCGAGCCGCGGCTATATCGTTCTCGCGGTGAATTACCGCAGCGGCATCGGCTACGGTCTGAATTTTCGTGAGGCGCTCAACTACGGCGCTGCGGGCGCCAGTGAATTCAACGATGTGGAGGGCGCCGGTCTTTATTTGCGTTCGCGCTCGGACGTGGACCCCGCTCGCATCGGCTTATGGGGAGGCAGTTACGGTGGCTATCTGACGGCACTCGGCCTCGCGCGCGCTTCCGATCTCTACGCGGCAGGCGTCGATATGCACGGCGTCCACGATTGGAACACGGAAATTCCCACGTTCGCCGCGTCGTACAAACCAGGAGAACGAACCGACTTCGCAAGGCTGGCGTGGGAATCCTCGCCACTTTCTTCCATCAGTACGTGGCGTTCGCCGGTTCTCTTGATTCAAGGAGACGACGATCGCAATGTTCCGTTCGCCGAAACCGTCGACTTGGCCGAGGCGCTGCGCAAGCAAGGCGTTCCCTTCGAGCAATTGGTTTTTCCCGATGAGATTCATGATTTCCTCATGCATCGCACCTGGCTGGCCGCGTATCACGCCTCGAGCGAGTTCTTCGACAAGCATTTCAAGGCGCCGGTAAAATGATCCGCGGCAGGAGGGCCTGCCATGAAAAAGCCTTTGCCATTCCTCGGTTGCTGCCTGATCTTGACAGCTGCTCCGTGCATAGCGCGTGGCAGCGCGGACCGCGTCGTCCTCCAGCCAAAACTGCATGTCGGGCAGATTCTGCGTTACCAGATTGGCTACCGCGCGGTGACCAACACAAATACGGAAAGCACTGTCGCCGCACCCATGGCCCCGACGGGCGGCCAAACCGATGCGAATATCCAGTTGCAGGTCGAAGTCGAGGATTTGCGCGCGGAAGCCGGCGAGACTCTGGCGCGATTGCGCACGCGAATCTTTGACGAGGACGCTGCACCTGCGAATCCCGTCGCTGCGAATTCCACCGCCCCGACGGACGGCACGCCCGGCTCGAACGGCGCGGAGATTTCCAGCCGGCCCGGCAAGACCGTCGAACTCACGCTTCATTCCGATGGCCAGGTTTCCGATGTGGAGGGGCTTGATAAACTCACCGCCCGCGAGCGAGCCGCCTGGCAAGAATGGGTGGATCGTTTTGGCGGCGCCGCGCCGTTCCCGCAAAAAGGCATCAAGCCGGGCGACAAGTGGAAGCGTGAGGAACCCATCTCGGAATCGCTGCTCGCCGGACTCTTCTGGGAAAAAGAATCGGAATACGTCAACAATTCTCCTTGCGCTGCCACGAGGCTTTCGCCGCCGGGCGGCCCATCCGCGGGAAAGCAACCGCAGGAAACCTGTGCGGTGATTCTGACCACCGCGATCTTGAAGCAGAAATCGTCTCCGAGCAATGCCACGCCGGAGGATTACAAGTTGCACGATCTGCGCAACATGGGCTCAGCTCAAGGCAAAAACCAGATCATTTCCTATTTCTCGCTCGAGACCGGGCTGGTCGTGCGAGCAACCGAGGACGCCAATCAGTCGATGAATCTAACTGTTTCAAAAACCGATGGCTCAAATCAGGTTCATTACGACATTGAAGCGGAGAGCCACGCGCGTGTCCTGCTGCTCGCGGACGCGCCTGCCAGGAATCCCTGATTTCGGCCCGCCGTGCCGGCAGCCGCGCGCATTTGCTTCGTGGAGTATAATAAGGGTTTCGGCAGCGCGTGAAATTCGCGCCGGGAGACCCCTTCTATGAACTTCAAGCTGCGCAGCAATTATCAGCCACGCGGCGATCAGCCTGCGGCCATCGAACAGCTCTCTCGCGGCATCGAGAGCGGCGAAAAGCACCAAGTGCTCCTCGGCGTCACCGGCTCCGGAAAAACGTTCACCGTGGCGAAGCTGATCGAAGCTTTCAACCGGCCCGCGTTGGTCCTCGCGCATAACAAAACGCTCGCGGCGCAGCTTTATCACGAGTTCAAATCTTTTTTCCCGGAAAATGCCGTCGAATATTTTGTCAGCTACTACGATTTTTACCAGCCCGAAGCCTACGTCCCTTCCGCCGACATTTACATCGACAAGGAAGCCACCATCAACGACGAGCTGGACAAACTGCGCATGAGCGCCACGCGCTCCCTCTTCGAGCGTCGCGACGTCATCATCGTCGCTTCCGTCTCGTGCATATACGGCCTCGGCTCGCCGGAAGCCTATTACGGTATGCTCGTCATGCTCGAAAAAGGCCAGCACACTTCGCGCGAAGCGCTGCTCCACCGCCTTGTGGATATTCAATTCGAGCGCGGCGAAGACTTGCGCCGCGGAACTTTCCGCGTGCGCGGCGACATGATCGAAATCTATCCCACGTATGACGATTACGCCTACCGCATCGAGATGTGGGGGGAGACGATCGACAAGCTGCGGCAGGTCGATCCGCTCACTGGCGAAGTCCGCTCAGGAGCGGAAGATTTGATGCGCGTGCCCATCTATCCGAAAAATCATTACGTCATGCCCCAGGAGCAGAGAGACCGCGCCATTGTCACCATTCAGGAAGAACTGTGGTGGTGGAAGAAAGAGCTCGAAAAACAGGGAAAATTCGTAGAGGCCCAGCGCGTAGTCCAGCGCACCATGTTTGACATCGAGATGATGCGCACCATCGGTTACTGCCACGGCGTCGAGAATTATTCGCGTCATCTCAGCGGCCGTTTGCCTGGCGAAGCGCCGCCCACGCTGCTCGATTATGTGCCGCAGGATTTTTTGATGTTCATCGATGAATCGCATCAGACCGTGGGCCAGGTGCGCGGTATGTTCAATGGAGATCGCGCGCGCAAACAAACGCTGATCGATTACGGATTCCGAATGCCTTCGGCGCTCGATAACAGGCCGCTGACGTTCGAGGAGTTCGAACACCGCATGAATCAGGTGATTTACGTCTCCGCGACACCCGGCCCGTATGAGCTCACGAAATCCGGCGGAGTCGTGGTTGAACAAGTCATTCGCCCCACTGGGCTAGTCGATCCGCAAGTCGAAATTCGTCCCGTGAAGGGACAAGTGGACGATCTGCTCGAAGAAATCCGCATTCGTGCGGAGAAAAACGAGCGCGTGTTGGTCACCACGCTGACCAAGCGAATGGCCGAAGATTTATCCGAATACTTTACCGAAGTCGGCGTGCGTTGCCGCTATCTCCATTCCGAAGTCGAGACGCTCGACCGCATCAAAATCCTTCGAGATTTGCGCCGCGGCGAATTCGACGTCCTGATCGGCATCAACTTGCTGCGCGAAGGGCTGGATCTCCCGGAAGTTTCGATGGTGGCCATCCTCGATGCGGACAAGGAAGGATATTTGCGCAGCGCAACCGCTCTGATTCAAACCATGGGCCGCTGCGCTCGTCACATCGAAGGCCGCGCGATCCTGTACGCGGATCGCCGCACTGGCTCGATGAATCAGGCCATTGACGAAACGAACCGCCGCCGCGCCAAACAACTTGAGTACAACAAGGAAAACAACATTACGCCGATGTCCATCATCAAGTCCGTGGACATGGATCTCGCGCGCATCGTCGAAGCCGATTACGTCACCGTCCCTGCGGACGATACCGAACTGGACGCGGCTACAGCAAAAATCAGAAACGAAAAGCAGCTCGCTGAGATGCTGCAACAACTGGAAGCGCAAATGCGCGAAGCCGCCAAGAAATTTGAATTCGAGCGCGCCGCCCAGTTGCGCGACCGTATCCGTTCTCTAAAGCAAAAGGACATAGCCGGCTTATATTCGACCGAGTCGGCGCCCGCCCCCGCCGTCGAATCTGCCGGTTAGAAAGCGGCTCCCCGCGATTACATTCAGGCGGGCGGCTAAACCACGCCGCGCTTTAATTCCTTCAACGGATAAAACGTGCCACGCCACGTCACCCCGCCCTCCCACAGCGTTACCGCGACGGAGCGGGCGATCATGTAGCAGAAAAGCAAAGCTCCGATTGGGTGTGTCAGTGCATACAGCGGCGACACTTTGTTCACCACATCCACGCTTGCATGCATGCTCAGCGCGGTGATCACAGCGATCCCCGCTAGCATGCGGATCCATCCGTGCGCGGCAAAAACCGCAACAAACGGAACTACGTTTAGCAAAATCATACCGACCAACGCCGCCGCTGCAAACGCGATGCGGTAGCCGAAGGCGGCAAAGAAGTTCTTCGTGACGCCGCGAATCACATTGTGCGCTCCCGCATGCCAGCGCACGGTTATAAAATCCTGTGCGATCGCGACGCACGAACGGAAACCGCACTGCTTCACGAGTTTTCCGAGCTTCATGTCATCCACCACTTCCATGGCCAGGCGCCGGTGCGTGCCGATGACCTCGTAAGCTCTGCGCCGCAACAATTGAAATGCACCGACTCCGACGTACGCGCGCGAATTCGGATTGCTGACGCTGTAGGCGTCGGTCGCCAGGTGAAACGCGAGGCCGAAAAAGGTAATTACGGTTTTTTCCCAGAAGCCGCGCATTTCCACGTTGCAGAGCGCCGTCAGGTGATCGAGCTTTCTTTCTCTCGCCAAAGTCACGGCGCGTCGAAGTACGTCCGGCACGAATCGCACATCGGCGTCGGTAAACAAAAGCCATTCGCCGCGGGAATTTTCATAAGCCTTTTGCAGCGCATGCGGCTTGCCCAGCCAGCCCCTCGGCAGTTCGGAGACGTGCACCACGCGAAAACGCGGATGAGCCTTGGCAAATTCGTCGAGAATATGTCCGGTGGCGTCTTGCGAGCGGTCGTCGGCCGCAATGATTTCCAAATTCGGGTAGTCCAGTGCGGCCAGCGTTGCCAGTGCCGCCGGCAATTTCTCTTCTTCATCTCGTGCGGCAAAAAGTAGTGAGATAGGCGGGCACTCTGCAACTTTTGCGGGCTCAAAATCCTTGAACCAGGGAAGTTTAGTGGCGCCGTACGCAGAGCGGAGACCATGGAAAACCCAGAAAGCGGAAACGAAAAAGAAAAAAACAAGTCCAAAAGTATGCATCAAAATTGGTGTCGAGCGCCGCCCTCGGGTTATCCTAGCATGTAATGCCAGGGAGCCTTGCGATCATCGGTGCGGGACGCGTAGGCCGCGCGCTCGGAAGGCGCCTCCGTGAGCTCGGTTGGAAGATCGGCGCAGTCGTGACGCGCGGTGAGCCCAGCGCCCGCAAAGCGGTGAGATCGATCGGAGCGGGTCACGCGCATGCGTTTATGACGCGGCAGGTGCTCGCTGCTCAGGTCATCCTGATTGCCACACCGGACCGTTGCCTGATCGAAGCGGGCCAAGAGCTGGCACGCATCGGTGCGGAAGAGTTGCACGGTAAGATCGTACTGCACACCAGCGGAGCGCTGAACTCCGAAGTTCTTGCCCCGGTAAGGCAGTGTGGAGCGGCCGTTGGTTCAATGCATCCGTTGCAGAGTTTCAGCGGAATCGGGATTCCGCCTCTCGATGGAAGAATTTTTGCGATCGAGGGCGATCCTGCTGCCGTGCGTATGGCCCGGCAGATCGCGCGCTCTCTTGGTGCGATTCCCGCGCACATCGAAGGCTCGAAGAAGCCGCTCTATCACGCGGCAGGCGCTCTGGCCGCGGGAAGCGTTCTCACCTTGATGGAAGCGGCCACGCGAATAATGACCGCGGCGGGGATGAAGCGGCGCGAAGCGGTGCGCGCGCTGCTGCCTCTGACTCGGCAGGTTCTCGACAATTTTGAGCGGCTTGGGTCACGAGCCGCATGGACCGGGCCGCTCTCTCGAGGAGATTATGGCGTTGTGGCCGCGCACGTTACGGCAATGAAAGACTCGCCGGCGGAGTTTGCGCACGCGTACGAGGCCGTGAACCGTCTTGCGGCGCTGGTTTTGGGGCAAGATTCCGCGGCGATGATGACCGAGCTGGAGAATGTTGCCGCAACCAAAAAGGCAAAAGTGAAAGCATCGACTACGGGGGGACAGGCGTGAAGCGATTGCAGATTGCGATGGAGAGCACGACGCTGGCGAATGGATTGAAAGTAGTCATCGCGCCGGACACGACCGCGCCGGTAGTGACGGTCGGCGTTTATTACAAAATTGGGTTTCGGCTCGAGCCGCGCGGGCGCAGCGGGTTCGCGCACCTCTTCGAGCACATGATGTTTCAGGGATCGGCGAACGCGCCAAAAATGCAGCACATCAAGCTGATTAATTCGAGCGGCGGCGTGCTGAACGGATCCACGCATTACGATGTGACGAATTATTATGAGGCGGTGCCGTCGAACGCGCTGGAAAGGGTGCTTTGGCTTGAAGCGGACCGCATGCGCGCATTGAAAGTCGATGATGAGAATTTGCGCAACCAGCGCGACGTGGTGAAAGAAGAAGTTCGCGTGAACGTTCTGAATCAACCGTACGGAGGTTTTCCCTGGCTGGATTTGCCGCCGGTGGCGTTTCGCAACTGGGCAAACTCGCACAACTTTTATGGAGATTTTACGGACCTGGATGCGGCCGATCTCGCTGACGTCTTTGCGTTTTTCAAAACGTACTACGTGCCGAACAATGCGGTGTTGTTGATGCTCGGCGATGTGAAACCGGAAGAAGGATTTGCGCTGGCGAAAAAGTTGTTCGCGGATATTCCTGCCGGGGCAGCGCCGCCGTTTGCCGATCCGGCCGAACCGGAGCAGAACGAAGAGCGGCGCGGCAACGTCGAGGAAAAATTCGGAACGCTGCCGGCGATGGCCATCGGATACGTCGTGCCGAAGCGGCGGACCGCCGATTGGTGCGCCATGGCGCTGCTCGATCAGGCGCTGCACGGGGGGCGCGCGGGAAAACTGTATCGCGAACTCGTTTTGGAGAAGCAGATTGCGGTCGAACTCGATGGCGGAATCGAAGATATCTTCGGCTACAACGGGCCCACGCAAATGGTAACGCGCATTCTTCACAAGCCCGAATATTCCAGCGAGCAAGCGCTGGCCGCGTTCGATGAAGTTATCCGCGAAGTTCGGGACAAGGGCATTAGCGAAGACGAACTCGCGCAGCTCAAAGTGAAATGGCAATCGGATTATTTTTCGTTGCTCGAAGGCGGCCACGGCGGCATGCCGCGTTACGGCCTGATGCATCTGCTCGCGTGCTTTACGTTGTTTGATAATGAGCCGCAATTAGTCAATTCCATTCTCGACGGTTTTCTTGCCGTGAAGCGCGAAGACATTCAAGCCGCGGCGCAAAAATATTTGCGCAAGGAAAAGCGCGCGATCGTGTTCCGGCTTCCGGCGCCAGCCGGCGTTAAGGAGGCTGCGTAATGGCCACGCGAGCGGTCGAAGTGAACACTGCAGTTCCGGCGCTGGCTCCCGAACGGCAAGTGACCTGGCCAAATCGGAAGCGCGCAAAACTCTCGAACGGGCTCGAAGTGATTCTCGTGGAATCGCACACGATTCCGAAATTTCATGGCGAACTCTATTTTCGTTCCGGCAACGCAGCCTCCATCGATCGCGGTATTGGGCTTGCCGAAATTACGGCTACGGTAGTGCGAACGGGCACCGCGAAGCGCGCCAGCCGGCAAATCGAAGAAGATTTGCGACGCATCGGCGCGGACCTGGCTTCGAGCGCTGGTTCCGACACGAGCGCGATTTCCTTCGCCGGTCTTTCCGAATTTGCCGAGCCGCTTCTGGGGATGGTTGACGAACTGGCGAGGGAAGCTGCGTTTCCCGAACCAGAATTCGAGCGCGAGCGCCGGCAAAAACTCGAAGAGGTAAAACTCGAACGCACTCAGCCCGGATTGCTTGCCGGCGAGCGACTGCGGAAGATTTTGTTTGGCGCGCATCCCTACGCGCAGGTCTCGCCCAGCGAAGAACAGGTTGCGGCGTACAAACGCGACGATTTGATCGGCGTCTACCACGATTTTTACACGCCCGAGAATGGTTTGCTGTTGCTGGTCGGCGATTTTCAGCCGGACGCGATGCTGAAGAGCGCTGAAAAAGTGTTCGGCGCGTGGCGCGGCAAAAAGCCGGAAGCGAGCGTGTATCCTGCTCCGGCAAATCCGCGCGGACGGCGCGTTTACCTTGTGCATCAGCCTGGCGCGGTGCAGACGCAAATTCTTGCAGGCTGCCATGCCATCACGCGGAAGCATCCGGACTGGGTGAAACTCGGCCTGACCAACAGTTTGTATGGCGGAGCATTCAATTCTCGGCTGGTGATGAACATCCGCGAAGATAAGGGCTACACATACAGCCCGCGAAGCGGCGTCAACGCGCTGCGCCAGTATGGCTACTTTTCGGTTTCGGCGGCAGTGCGCAACGACGTGGTGGCCGCGTCGCTCACCGAAATGTTCTACGAGATGGACAAGCTGCGTTCCGTGCCGGTTCCGGAAGCTGAGCTGGCCGACGCGCAAAATTATTTGAGCGGCGTTTTTTCGATGGGCCTCGCGACGCAGAATGGATTGCTCGGCCAAATTGCAGTCGTTGCGTTGAACGAGTTGCCTGACGACTACCTCGAGACGTATCGCGCGAAAGTTCGCGCGCTTACTCCGGTCGACCTGATCGAGACAGCGCGAAAATATCTGGATTCCGCGAACATGCAAATCGTCGTGGTCGGCGACCGCGCGCAAATCGAATCGCAAGCCGCGCTGTTCGGCGAACTCGAAGTCTTCGACGCCCAAGGGAAGCGGCTGGACTAAACGCACAGCAATAATTATTGACTCGTATTAGTACTTGATGTGTTATAGTGTGCCTCGTGTTGAGGCGATCTCCAGCATTGCGTTCCGTTGGGCAAATCTGTGTCGTCCTTCTTGTGTTTTCTGTATTTTCTTTCTCCGCATCAGCAAAAAAGAAACCGCCGGCTGCGCCAGTCAACTTGAATACCGCGACATCCGAAGAACTGCAGCTGGTACCGGGAATCGGCCCGGTGACGGCTGAGAAGATTTTGCAGATGCGCAAGTCGTATGGCGCGTTCAAGAGCGTGGATGACTTGAGCGCCATCCGCGGCATCGGCCCGAAGCGCCTCGAAAAAATGCGCAAGTATCTCACCGTCGGCAAAGCTGCAGCGGCCGCCAAGCCGGCGAATCCGTCGAAGCCTTCAACTCCGCCAAAGCCGACCACAGTTCCTGCAGACCCGCCGTGCCTATCGTCGTAGCTTGCCGCGCACACACCGCTATGCTGTCCGTTCACGGTCAGGCGCGGTACCGTTTACGATCAAACACTCCATCGAGCTGACTGAGAACGTCTTTTACGTCGTCTCGCTCTTGACTACTCAGGATGCCGTGCTCTTCTTTTATTAGCCTCCTCAAAGCGATTCGGGATTCACCCAAGAACTCCGAGCTCATATTACCGGCGGCCGTCCGACTCGCATGAACCACTGCTTCGCTTAGTCCCTTCGCGTGTCGTTCTTCAAGCATCTTCCCGAGGGACTGCAAATACTGGAAAAGCTCCGCATTATTGGAAAGGCGTTTCATAAGACTTGGTGGGTGCGGCGTTCGTCGGGCTTGGCTTCGTTGATGCGCAGGGGGACTTGGTCGGCGATGCGGATGCCGTAGCCTTCCAGGGCCACGACCTTTTTGGGGTGATTGGTAAGGACGCGGATGTCTTTTAGGCCGAGGTCGATGAGGATTTGGGCGCCGATGCCGCTCTCGTGTTGAACCATGCGCTGGCGGGCGGGCTCGCGGTCGAGCTGGCCGCGTTTATGAAAATGGATTTGGGGGAGGACGCCAGCTTCTTCAGGCGTGTCGACGCTGAAGCCGCGGCCAGTGTGATGGAGATAGAGAAAGACGCCGCGGTCTTCTTTGGCGATGGCGGCCAGGCTGCGCGAGACGAGTTCGCTGCAATCGCAAGTTGTGGAGCCGAAGACGTCGCCGGTGAGGCAGTGCGAGTGGACGCGCACGAGGGCTGGCGTTTCTCCTTCGAGGCTGCCGCGCACTAAAGCGATGTGCTGGTCGTGGTCGACATCGCTGGCGTAGGCGATCATGCGGAAGTCGCCGAAGCGAGTAGGAAGAATCGCTTCCGCGACGCGGCGTACGTAACGCTCGTGCTGCATGCGGTACCGGATGAGGTCCGCGACCGTGAGCATTTTTAGATTGTGCTGCTTGCAGAATTCGTGGAGCTGCGGCACGCGGGACATGGTGCCGTCCTCATTCATTATTTCGCAGATGACGCCGCTGGGGTTGAGACCGGCGATGCGAGAGAGGTCAACGCTGGCTTCCGTCTGGCCGGCGCGGACGAGCACGCCACCATTGCGGGCGCGCAGCGGGAAGATGTGGCCGGGGCGGGCGAGATCTTGCGGCTTGGTCTTGGGATCGATGGCGGTGAGGATGGTGATGGCGCGGTCGGAGGCGCTGATGCCGGTGGTGACGCCGAGGCGGCCGTCGATCGCTTCGCAGAAGGCGGTCCCGTGGACACTGGTGTTGATGGGCGACATGAGCGGGAGATGGAGGTCGTCGCAGCGTTGCTCGGTGAGCGCGAGGCAGATCAGGCCGCGGCCGAACTTGGCCATGAAGTTGATGGCGTCGGGAGTGATTTTTTCGGCGGCCAGGGTGAGGTCGCCCTCGTTTTCGCGGTCCTCATCGTCCACGAGGACGATCATGCGGCCCTGACGAATTTCTTCGACGGCTTCTTCGACAGTGGCGAATATGGGGTCTGCCGGGGTCATGGGTGCCTCGGAGGGATAGTGTAGCCGATTGATTGAGGGAGTGTGTAGCGACGATTGCTGAGTCCGCGCCAGGGCGGGGAGGCGACGGGGACCCCCTGCTTTTTTGTAAACGTTGTATCTAAAGGACTTAGTTTTCGCTTAAGTACTTTAGAATGTGTGTTTGCGGGAGAGTTCGCAAGTGTTGCATCGAAAGGAGTTGTGGACGAGAGGGGGAGTGCCGTGGGATGAGCCGCGTGCGCGGACAAAGCTCGATCATATTTACTGTCCGGGGCGCAACGGGAAGCGTGAAGTAAGGCATGGAGGGAAACGCGGCAGCGGGCGTTCGTTTGGGGAGCGTGTTCGCTCGGTGTGGAAAAAGAAGGAAGGAGTTGGGTCGTCCGCGGACGGCGAGGTGGAGTGGAAGACCGAAGTGGGGATTTGAACGCCCCGATCAGATCGGGGCAGGCGCCGGGCGCGGTGTCCACAGAGAAGAGAGGATGGCGGGGAGCTAGAAAGAGATGTGGCGAAGCAAACATGAGCAATTATAGCGCCGATCTATGTAACTGTCAAGGAATATTAATGGTGAGTACTAGATTCGAAAACAGTACTTTCGAATCGGCTGAAGGAAGACAAAGAAAGGGGAATTACACAGGGGGCTCGGAGAGCATAGAGGGCACGGAGAATTGCGTGGGCGTCGCCGAGATCTGCTCTCATTTGCCAAGCGCAAATTTCCGGTAGCACAAACTACTGTTCTCGATTCGCGTTCTGACATGCGCATCTCCGCGAGGATCGGCAACACGAACTGCCAGATTGGAGGCGATGCATTCTATAAGTTGCGCAGCGGGCCGGGGAGGATGCTGGCCAGGGAAAACTTGCCGGGGCCGGCGAAGAGGAGGCCGAGGGACAAGAGCAATTCGGTCAAGGCGTACTCCATGCCGCCGTGGCTGATGTCGTAGCCGTGAGGGGAATGAACCATGATGATGGCGCCGCACATGACGATGATGACGCAGATGGCTCCAACGCGGAGGAGCGCGCCGAGCAGGATGGCGATGCCACCAGCAAATTGGGCCAGTCCTACCAGATAGCCGACGGCGACGGGCATTTTCATGAAGGCGGCAAAGTTGTGGGGTCCAGGACCGCCGAAGGCACCGAAGAGGATGGCGGCGCCGTGATAGATGAAGGGCAGCGAGCAGGCTAGACGCATGATCAGGAGCTCGAAATTCAGTTCGCGCACGGGTGAGGAAGAGAAGGGGGTGGATGTGCTCATGTGGATCTGCTCCTCTGTGATGGAGATGGTGTATCAAAAGGCGCAGGAGAAAGACAAGAAGAATTCTAGGCACCGAGGCAGTAGCTGGCAGGATCAAGAGGAAAGTCCCTGGGAAGTGTGGAAGAACGGCTGCTAACGGAGGATAGGGGCGAGGAGATGGAAGAAGCCCGCACCTATAACGGCGGCGCCCGGGATAGTGAGAACCCAAGCCCAGACAATACGGCGAGTGACGCCCCAACGCACGGCGGAGAGGCGCCGCGTGGCGCCCACACCGACTATCGCGCCGGTGATGGTGTGAGTCGTGCTGACAGGAATGCCGAAGTGGGCCGTGCCGAGCAGCGTGAGTGCGCCAGCGGACTCGGCTGCGAAACCTCCGAACGGGGTCAGTTTGGTGATGCGCTGACCCATGGTCTTAATGATGCGCCAGCCTCCCGCCATGGTGCCGCCGGCCATAGCCAGATAACAGCAAGTGATCACCCAATCGGGAACGGCGTAGCCTTTCATCAGTCCACCGGCAACAAGAGCTGTAGTGATGATGCCCATGCCTTTCTGGGCGTCGTTCGTGCCGTGGCCGAGGCTGTAGCCGGCGGCGGAGAGCAGCTGTAAGCGGCGAAACCATTTATCGACTTTCTGGGGGCGCTGCTTGCGCACGATCCAACTTGTGGCGATGGTGACGGCCATGGAGATGAACATGCCGATGAAAGGTGCAAGAAAAATGAAGAGAATCGGCATGGTCCAGCCGCTAAGGATGAGCGCTTTGTAGCCTGCATGGGCCACCGCCGCGCCGCCGTAGCCGCCCATCAAAGCGTGCGACGAGCTGGTGGGGAGGCCGAGGACCAGGGTGATGAGGTTCCAGGTGATGGCGCCGAAGAGGCCGGCCAGGAGGACGGTTTGGTTCACCATTTCGATGTGAACCATGCCCTTGCCGATGGTGTTGGCGACGGCCGTGCCGAAGACGAAAGCGGCGACGAAATTCCAGAAGGCGGCCCAGACGACAGCGCGAAAGGGAGTGAGGACGCGTGTGGAAACGACAGTAGCGATGGAATTGGCGGCATCGTGCCAGCCGTTGGAGAACTCGAAGGCGAGCGTGAGGACGATTACGGCGATGAGAAGGTGGAAGCTGGTCAAGAGGAGAGGCTCCGGGAGGGAGATGAGGTAGAGGAGGTTAAGGAAGTAAAGGAGGTAAAGGAGAAGAAGTGGTGAGTGGCGAGTGGCGAGTGGTGAGTAATGCCGCGACGTCGTTTTGCCCAGGCCGGTGTCAAGGACGCAGGCCTCTGACGAGAGGTGAAGAAAGAGAATATCGGCTGCATCGAGCGCTCCTGCGGCATCAGGCGCTCTTGATGATGACGCCTTCGATGACGTTGGCGACATCCTCGCATTTGTCCACGGCGGTTTCGATGACTTCGAAGATTTCTTTCCACTTGATGATCTGGACGGAATCTTTTTCTTCGTCGAAAAGTTGGGCGATGAGGGTGCGGCAGAGGCGGTCGCTCTCGTTCTCGAAGCGGTTGATTTCGATGCAATGCTTGAGGGCCTTGTCGGGGGTGCCAAGGGCTTTCACGGCAGCGGTTACTTCCGCGGTGGCAGAGACGAGGACTTTGACGAGCTCGACAGTCCCTTCTCGGATGGAGTCGACGCGGTAAAGGACGAAGCGGCTGGCGGCGGCGTCGATTAGGTCGATGACGTCGTCGAGTTGGCTGCAAAGCTCGTGGATATCCTCGCGGTCGAAGGGGGTGATGAAGGTCTGATTGAGCTTGGTGAGAAGGCGGTGGGCGATTTCGTCGCCTTCGTGCTCGATGGCCTTGATGCTTTGGACCTGTTCGGGCACGCCGGTGTAATGCGCGAGCATCTTCACGAGAGCTTCGGCGCCTTCGTGGATATTTTCGGCTTGTTGCGCAAAAAGGTGGAAAAACCCCTCCTCGCGCGGCATAAGCCGCTGCAAAAGTCCGTTCATGGCGTATGACTCTCCCCTGAAGAGTCGTAATGGCGAGGCCCGAAGAGTTTAGCGGAGGAGGGGGGATGGAGGCAAGGAAGCTGGAGATCATGAAAGTGGGAGCTTCGATCGGGGATCTTCCGGAGGATTCTGGACGGGGATAGCCGGGAAGCCGGGCAGCCAAATAGCTAGCGCGGCCACAAGAAGCCAAAGGATGACGGCATAAGCCGCGTACCAGAAGGCCTCCTGGGCTGCGTTGACGGTTGGCGGACTGAAGACGACGAGAGAACCTGTTGAGAAGACATGCATAAGCTGCGCGAGAAGGACGCTTTTGGTGTGCGAATACAGCCAGGAGATGAGGACGCGCATGGCGGTCATGGCGGCGGTGAAGGCGAGGAGAAAGTACAGCCAGTGATGCCCGTGGGGGACGGCGGTGCCTAGAAAGTTGATGACTGGGACGTGCCAGAAGCCCCAGAGGAGGCCGAGGAGAATCGCGGCGCGCAGAGGAGGGAGTCTAAGGCACATTTTGGGAAAGGCAAAACCGGTCCAGCCGATTTCTTCGAAGAAGCCGGCTGGAATGCCGAAGGCCAGGCCTAGCCAGAAGTGATTGGGCGAGTAAATTGGAGAAACGAAGGCTGTTAGCAGACGGAGAATGCAGAGGATCAGGGCCGGAGGAATCAAGAGTGCGGCGTACCAGCGCGGGGGAAAGCGGAAGCGGCGCATGCGGGAGAAAAGATCACGGAGGCCTGCGGGGCCGTCGTAGAGACGAGTAAGCAAGATGCCGGAGAGAGCTGGGCCGACGAGCATAGCGGGGAACATCAAAACGCCAGTTAGGGTCGGGAGGGGTTGGCCGCGCAGGAGGTGGGGAGCGGCGACGAGAAAGGCGCCGAGCCAGGAGAGGAAGAACGTCAATCCAAAGTAGGAAGCGGCGGGATGGCGACGTAGAAAGGGGATAGCAACCCGAATGTAGTGAGTTTGCGCGGCCATGAGCGAGAAGGATTCTATACGGAGACATCCGCCCGATTCGATAAAAGGTTGAGTAGGTGATAGAAGCGGGGCGAGGCCCCACTTTTGGGGGCTTAGGAAGTGGTCTGAGGCTGAATCGCGGTGAGTGCCTTAGCAGCAACTCTTCGCGCCAATCTGCGCTGCTTTATGGCCGTTAATGCGCATGAAGTGGCACCGCCTAGAACAAACCAGCTTGGTGTGAACGCGAACAGTACCAAGAACAAACCCGAAAAGGTAAATAACTCCGTGGATGACATCCTCAAAATGAATGGGCGGGAATACTCGATGCGGCCGCGGACGCAGTCAGCGTTAGCGAACATGCGAAACATGAAGAAGTTTCGGATATGCCGGGTATGAATTGCCAGCTGGAGAAGAATCATAGCGCCCAAGACAAATTCGTAAAACTCCGGTGTGGATTGCGAGTTGAGAATCCACATAAAGGCCAACAGTAGCCCGGAAATAACCAACATTGTCACGAAGCGCGGGCTGATCAGCTTCAGAGAATCAATGTCTTTTTCGAAAAAAGGGTTGAGTTCGAAACTCCCTCCGAAGACGAATTTCTCGTTTACACCCGAGCGATAGAGGCGAGCGCACACAATCGTGAAGGTGTAGTCGGACATGTAAAGGAGAAGCCAAGCTGTCACACCGGGCCAAAGGCTATTGAAGAAAAAAGACAATGGGAATGCTCCACAAGACCATGCAGCTATGGTCAGATTGACGCTCGGGGGCGCACACGGCAATAGGACAATCGGGGCATGTCGCGAAAGCCAAAATGACCCTTCGTACAGGCGATGTGAGACCTCGCGGGGCCTTGAGGATTGTCATTCAGGTCTTTAAACAAAAGGGGCGTCCTGGCTTGCGCCGAGGACGCCCTGTGGATTGAGGTTTTGGGCTGCTGGTAAGAGCAGCAAAACCGGAGCACAGGCTGAAGCCTGTGCCACTAAGAGCACAGGCAGGAGTGCCTGTGCTACTGGATTTAGTACATGCCGCCCATGCCGCCTGCGCCGGGGGCGCCTGCGCCACCAGCCGCTGCGGCCTTTTCTTCCTTGATTTCAGCAACGAGTGCTTCGGTCGTGAGCATGAGGCCCGCGATTGAGGCTGCGTTCTGAAGGGCAAGGCGGGTGACTTTGGCCGGGTCGATGACGCCCATCTTAACCATGTCGCCGTACTCGCCAGTCTCGGCGTTGAAGCCGAAGTTTTCTTCCTTGGATTCGCGGATTTTGCCGATCACAACGGCGCCTTCATGGCCGGCGTTGAGAGCGATCTGGCGGGAAGGCTCTTCGAGAGCACGCCGCACGATACCTGCACCAACAGCTTCGTCATCGTGTAGCTTGAGCTTCTCGATGGCCGCGATGCAGCGGAGCAGCGCTGAGCCTCCGCCGGGGACGATACCTTCCTCGACAGCCGCGCGGGTGGCGTGCATAGCGTCTTCGACACGCGCCTTCTTTTCCTTGAGTTCCGTCTCGGTGGCCGCGCCAACCTTGATGACGGCAACGCCGCCGACGAGCTTGGCAAGGCGCTCCTGGAGCTTTTCCTTGTCATAGTCGCTGGTGGTGTTTTCGACTTGAGCGCGAATCTGCTTCACACGGCCTTCGATGTCCGCGGACTTGCCGGCGCCTTCGATGATCGTGGAGTTGTCCTTGTCGATGGTAACTTTCTTGGCGCGGCCGAGGTCCTCGAGCTTCACGTTTTCGAGCTTGATGCCGAGGTCTTCGGTGATGGCCTTGCCGCCGGTGAGGGTGGCGATGTCTTCGAGCATGGCCTTGCGGCGGTCGCCAAAGCCAGGGGCCTTGACGGCAGCGCACTGCAGCGTGCCGCGGAGCTTGTTGACGACCAGGGTCGCCAGCGCCTCGCCTTCGATGTCCTCAGCGATGATCAGGAGGGGCTTGCCCATCTTGGCGGTCTGCTCGAGCAACGGGAGCAGGTCCTTCATCGAGCTGATTTTCTTCTCGTGGATGAGGATGCGAACGTCTTCGAGGACGCATTCCATGCGGTCGGGGTCGGTGATGAAGTAGGGCGAGAGGTAGCCGCGGTCAAACTGCATCCCTTCGACTACTTCGAGGGTGGTCTCCATCGTCTTGGATTCCTCGACGGTGATGACGCCATCCTTGCCCACCTTCTTCATGGCTTCGGCGATGATGCCGCCGATCTGCTTGTCGTTGTTGGCAGAAATGGTGCCAACCTGGGCGATCATGTCGCCCTTGACGTCCTTGTGGAGCTTCTTGATCTCTTCGACAGCCACTTCCACGGCGCGCTCGATGCCGCGCTTGAGAGCGGTGGGGCTGGCGCCTGCGGCGACAGTCTTGACGCCCTCGCGGAAGATAGCTTGCGCGAGAACGGTTGCGGTAGTGGTGCCGTCGCCGGCGACGTCGGACGTCTTCGAGGCGACTTCACGAACCATCTGCGCGCCCATGTTCTCGAGAGGATCTGGCAACTCGATTTCCTTGGCCACGGTCACGCCGTCCTTGGTGATGATCGGCGCGCCGAACTTCTTTTCGATCACCGCATTGCGACCCTTGGGGCCGAGGGTGATCTTCACTGCGTCGGCGAGGACGTTCACGCCACGTAGAATCGCCTGGCGGGAATTCTCACCTGTTACAATCTGCTTCGCCATACTGGTATTTCCTCCTGATCAGCTTTCTGCGAACCGTTTCTGCTCACTGCAAAATCTTGGAGAGAATTGCGCCGGTCTGAAGACCGGCCACTACAAGAGCCGAACTGCCGGGCTAGGGCCCGACGTCTACACTTGCTATTTACTTCTTGGCGGCTTTGGCTGCGCCGCTCAGCTTGGCCAGGATCTCTTCTTCGCGGAGAATCAGATACTCTTCGTCCTCGATTTTGATTTCCGTGCCGCTGTACTTGCCGAACAGAACGCGGTCGCCTGGTTTCACGTCGAGAGGGATCAATTCGCCCTTCTCGCGCTTGCCGGCGCCGACGGCGATGATTTCACCCTCCATGGGCTTTTCTTTTGCGGAGTCAGGGATGATGATGCCTCCCTTGACGCTTTCTTTTTCTTCAATGCGCTTCACGATGACACGGTCGTGGAGCGGGGTCAGATTCACTGCCATCTTGGAAGAACCTCCATAGGTGATCGTACAGTTTGAACAGAGGCTGGGAGTACGGAAGGGAGATTAGCACTCCTCGCAGCCGACTGCTAATATAGCAGAAATGGGTTGCATGTCAAGGATTTAGCGGACAGCTATGAAGTTTTCTGACGGATGCCGAACGCTCAGTAAGCGCTTTTTTATCAATAACCTAATTGGTGCAAGAAAAATACGACACTTGGCGATTGCCGTGCAGCTCTTGTAAGCATAGAATCTGCGCGAGGTAGCGTGGTGCCCCTTCAAGTTCATGAGCGGCTCATCGTTTTCACGGCTGGGACGCTGCTCTCATTCTTCTGGATCGTCGTCATCCTCGGTCATCGGCGGCAACGGAATTTCGAGCGCATCTTCTTCTTCGTTTGTTTGGCTCTGGTTTTCTTTTTCGGATGCTCGCTATTAGCACTCAACGCCCAGCTCTATTACACAGTGGTCCCACAGACTTTGGCGATTTTTGCGTGGACGATTCTTTGCCTGGGACTGTGGTTCTTGCCGTCCTTGTTGCTCCATCTGCATGTTGAATATGCCGACGTCCGAACCATGATTGGTTCCCGAAAGATGAAAAGGCTGTGGCTTGCCGGAGCCTACGCTCCTGAGATCTTGCTCATTCCTTACCTTTACGCGGCCTTGCATCTGCGATCAGGTATGGACTTCGATTTGCCGAGCAATTCTCTGGGCATCCCCTTCCAAGTCTGGCTCCTCAGCGCGATCGTGCTGTGCATCGTTTGGCAACGGCGTTTCATGATGAGGGCGCCGGATAGGGAACAGAGATCCTTCCACCTCCAACTGCGAAACAACTTTATCGTTTTGGCCATCTGGATATTTATCGGTCACGCGTTCCTTTGGCGATGGCCAAGAAATCAGGGTGGCGCCGCTGCTTATGGGTGGCTTTTGGCTCTCATTGCGCTGGTGCCGCTTGTCAGTCTCGTTCGCAATGTTCAGAAGTTCAATTTCTTGCAGATTGGCAAGCAGCGGAATCTCATCTATGCGGTCTTTGCGACGTTCCTGGCGCTGCTTTATCTGAGTCTGGTTCGCCGCGCGAGCTTGTGGATGGAGCCGTATCTGCCGCCCGAGGCGACGGCGGCCATCCTGTTGTTTCTTCCCGTGGTGTTTTTTGAACCGCTGCAGCGGTTGATGAAAGGAATTCTGCGGCGGACGGCGCAAACGGAGATGGATCACGCGCACAGGATGATGGCTCCTATTCGCGAAGTGGCTCGGCTCGGCAATTTTGGGAAGCTAACGGCTTTTATCGAGCAGTGGATCAGCGATGAGTTGCAACTCGCAGAGGTGAAGGTTTCTCACGTCGGCGCTGCCGAGGCTGAATTGGACAATAAGGGATCTGAAGAGATTTTTGTAATCCGACAATCTGGGCGCACTTTGGGAACACTGCACGTTAAGGCGCATGGGGCGATGCTATCTGGTGAGACGGCGGCGGCGCTGGAGTTTTTGTGCGAGCAGTTGCCGGGGGCCCTGGATTTGTGCCGATTGATTGAGGAGAAACTGCAATTGGAAAGGGAGCTGGCCGAGAGGGAGCGGCTGGCCGTTCTTGGGCAGATGGCGGCTAGCATTTCGCACAATTTGAAAAATCCGCTGGGGTCGATCAAGACGATTCTACAGGTGCAAATTGAAAATCCGGAGTTGCCGGAATCGATTCGCGGGGAAACGGAGATGGTGCTGGAGGAAGTCTCGCGGCTGTCTGCGAAGCTGAACCAGTTGCTGCAATTTAGCAGGCCCGCGGTGCGCGGAGGCGCTGTGGCGGCGGTTTGTGAGGCCCGGGCTGTGGTGGAGGAGGTCAGCGGAGTCTTGCGGCATGAGGCGGAGCGGCGCGGATTGGTACTCGAAGTCGATGTCGCGGCAGATGGAGTGAAGTTGGCGGCGAGCGCGGAGGCGGTCAGCGAGATCTTGTCCAATCTGGTGGTGAATGCGCTGGAAGCTACTCCGCGCGGCGGGCACGTGAAAGTGATCGGTTTGACGAATGGCAATGAGTATTTTTTTTCGGTGGAAGACGACGGGCCAGGTATTCCACAAAGCGCGCGCGAGAAGGTTTTGCAGCCATTTTTTACGACGAAGACGCAGGGAACGGGACTCGGCTTGGCGATCGTGGCGAGGCGCGTTGCGGAATTCGGTGGAACGTTGGATTGGGAGAGCCCAGTTCGCGACGGCCGCGGCACTCGGTTTGAAGTGAAGATGCCGATGAAGGACGGGCGCAGATAGCAGAGCGAAAAAACAGAGACGCGAGAAAGCAGGGCTGCGCGATAGGCTCGGACTTTTCTTAACACAGAGGTCACAGAGTGCACGGAGAGTTGGGATGAAGACGATATTGATTGTGGATGATGAACCGGCGGCGCGCTACGGATTGCGGCGGGCGCTGGAGGCAAAATACCGCGTGACGGAAGCGGATTCGGCGGAGGCTGCGCGCTTAGCATTGAACACCGAACAGCCGGACCTAGTGCTTCTGGACGTGGTATTGCCGGGGCAGAATGGGTTGGATTTTCTGCGGTGGATGCGCGAGCAGGGAAGCGAACTGCCTGTGCTGATCGTTTCGGCGCTGGATACCGCGAAGACCGCGGTGGAAGCGCTGCGGCTTGGTGCGGCGGACTATCTGGTGAAAGGATTCGAGCTGGAAGAGTTGCGGCAGCGCGTGGCAAATCTGCTGAAGTTGGCGACACTCGAAAGAGAAAATGATTCATTGCGGCGCCGCATGGCCACGGAAGGGCAGTTTGGCCAGATGATCGGCCGAACGGCGGAAATGCGGCACGCGTTTGAGATAGCGGACCGCGTGGCGGCGACGGATTCGACGGTGCTGATTCTGGGCGAGAGTGGGACGGGAAAAGATTTGATGGCGCAGGAGATTCACGCAAGGTCGCCACGCACGGGGAAGGCTTATGTCGCGGTGAATTGCGCGGCGTTGCCGGAAACTCTGATCGAATCGGAATTGTTTGGATACGAGCGCGGCGCGTTTACGGGTGCGGCGCAGCAGAAAAAGGGAAAATTCGAGTTGGCGTCGGGCGGAACGTTGTTCTTGGATGAGATCGGCGACATGAATCCCGTCACACAAGCGAAAGTGCTGCGGGCGCTGGAAAACCGCACCATCGAGCGGCTGGGCGGGACGCAGCCGATTCCAGTCGATGTGCGCGTGATTAGCGCGACGCACCGGAATCTGGCAGCGGAAATTCGCGCAGGGAAATTTCGCGAAGATTTGTATTATCGCTTGCGCGTGGTAACGATCGAGTTGCCGCCTCTCCGAGAGCATAAGGCGGACATCCCTGTGCTTGCCGAAGCGTTCTTGCAGATTCATGGAACGCACCTGGGGCGCACGGCAAGGCTTACACGCGAAGCCCTCGCGGCGATCGAACGCTATGACTGGCCGGGAAATGTTCGCGAACTGAAGAACGCTCTGGAGCGAAGTCTGGTGCTTTGCCGAGGAGAAGAGATTGGCGTGGAAGACTTGCCACAAGAAGTGGTGAGCGGGGAGGCTGCGCCTCACAAAAATTCCGATGGCGCGAACGAGAATGGATTCGGCGAAAAAGATTTTCGCGAGGCCAAGCGCAAGTTTGAAGTCGCCTACATTACGAGGCAGCTCGTGGAACATCGTTGGAATGTGTCGAAGACAGCGGCGACGATTGGGTTGCACCGGCAGAGTTTGCAGGAAAAATTGCGGGAGCTGGGTATTCGGAGGCCTGGGCGAGAATTACCGGAGGAAGAATAGGAATTTACACAGAGTTCGCAGAGAGCACGAAGCGCACAGAGAAGAAATGGCGAGAGCGAAGGAATGAGCGGGAAGAGCGAACTGAGGGCAGGCGCGTATGTCTTGGCCGGGGGTGGAAGCACGCGGTTTGGGCGGGACAAGGCGCTGGCGGAGCTAGGCGGAAAGCCGATGCTGGCGCGAATGCTGGGACTGGTGGACTATGCGGTATCCCGCGAGGAGGTGGCGTGCACCGCTCTAGTGATCGGAGCGGCCGAAAAATACCACACAATTTGGACAGTGTGCGTCGAAGACCGGTGGCCGGGTGAAGGGCCGCTGGGAGGAATTGTTACTGCGCTCATACATACGCGAGAGTCGAAACGGAAATGCGATTGGAATTTGGTTGTCAGCTGCGATATGCCGTTTCTGACGGGGGAGTGGCTCAGGTTTCTCACTGAGCGCGCGGTGAAGAGCGACGCACAAGTTGTGCTGCCGCATTCTGAACATGGACCGGAGCCGCTTTGCGCTTGCTGGCGGACCGACGCGGTGGAAACACTGCAAGCCGCATTCGAACGAGGCGTTCGCAAAGTGACGGATGGTATCTCACTGCTGCGCGCGGAAGTTCTTGACGAGCGGGACTGGAAACGATTTGATAGCGCAGGGCGGCTCTTCTGGAACATGAATACGGCGGCGGATTATGAGGAAGCGCGCCGGATTTTGGAAACGGAACAAAAGAAGGGACGTTAGGAGAGCGGACGCAGAGGCCAGCGGAAGCGCGAGATGAAAGACGCAAACGATATCGACCGGGGCGTCGCGGCGATGGAAACAGGCGGCGTGCGTGGCACTTTGGACGCACCGGGTGCCAGCGCGACCGGCAGCGGCGCGGAGCCGAAGAGCGAAAACTTTTTTGAGTTTCGCGATGTCTGCAAGTCGTTCGATGAGAACGAGGTGCTGAAAAACGTAAGCTTCACCGTGAAGCGCGGAGAGACTTGCGTAATCATGGGCCGCAGCGGCGTTGGCAAGTCGGTTTCGCTGAAACACATCATGGGCTTCATGAAAGCGGATTCGGGGCGAATTTTTGTAGACGACGAAGATGTAACGGATTTCAGCGAGCAGCAGTTCGAGGAGGTACGGCGCAAGGTGACGATGGTGTTTCAGTCCGGCGCCTTGTTTGATTCGCTCACGGTCGCGGAAAATATCGCTTTTCCACTGGAAAAACAGCCTGGGCTCGAAAGCGAAGATATCGACGCTTACGTGACGAAACTCGCGAAGATGCTGGAAGTCGAAGAGGTCCTCAATAAACTGCCGAGCGAATTATCGACGGGGATGAAGCGCGCGGTAGCCATGGCGCGGGCCTTCGCGCAGAATCCTGACGCGATTTTATTCGACGAGCCAACGACCATGGTTGACCCCATCATGGCGGGGCACATGGGCGACTTGATTTTGCGTCTAAAGGATGCGTTCCACCGCACGTCGATTGTGGTGACGCACGATACGCATCTAGCAAAAAAGCTAGCAGATAGCGTGGTCTTCCTGCAGGAAGGCCGCGTCGCGTTCTTCGGCCCATGGGACGATTTTGAAAACTCGAAGGATCCTTTCCTCCATAATTTCCGCATGCAGGATGCGTTGATTCCCGCGCTGGACGTGACTCTGTGAGTCAAGCGGCGGGCGGCGCTACCGATCCCATCAAGCAATTACGCAAGGCCATGGGTTTCTGGGATGTTTTGCTTTTCAATATTGCGACGGTTCTGGGGCCACGCTGGATTGCGGCAGCCGCACACAACGGAACGTCTTCGATCAGCTTGTGGGTGCTCGCTGCGGTCTTCTTTTTTGTTCCCACGGCCTTCGTGATCACGGAGCTCTCGACGCGGTTTCCCAATGAGGGCGGACTTTATGTCTGGTCGAAGGAGGCGTTCGGCGACTTTCATGGATTTGTCGCCGGCTGGACTTATTGGATTTATTCGTTTTTTTATTTTCCGGGATTGCTGCTGGCCAGCGCGGCAATGGCGGCTTACATCGGCGGCAGCTCCTGGGGACATCTTGCTCAAAACCGGCCCTTTCTACTAGGTGGCTCTTTTCTGTTACTGGCTGTTGCCGTGGGCATGAACATTGTAGGGCTGAATATCGGGAAGTGGTTGCAGAACGCGGGCGGCGTGATGACGTACATTCCACTGCTGTTGCTGGTGGCGACCGGCGGCGTGATCTGGCTGCGCTATGGCACGGCAACGCATTTCACCTGGACGAACATGATGCCGCACTGGAATTGGGAGACTGTCAATTTCTGGCCGCAAATACTTTTTGCGTTTGCGGGGCTGGAGCTGGTTTCCGCGATGAGCGACGAGATCCGCGACGCGCAGCGCACGCTGGCGCGCGCCATTTGGAGTTCGGGAATATTGATCGCAGTGATTTACATTGCGGGAACGTTTGCGGTGCTGACGATCATGCAGGCTGCGCCGGTGGATCCAAAATCCGGAGTGTACCAGGCGCTGGCGATCGGGTCGGAGACACTGAAGATTGGATTGGTGGGCATGATCGCGGCGTTTTTGGTGACGTTTGGGAACGCGGGCGGAGTTGGGACGACCGTGGCAGGGCTTTCGCGCGTGCCGTTCATTGTTGGCGTTGACCGTTATTTGCCTGCGGCTTTTGGAAAGTTACATCCGAAGTGGCGAACGCCGTATGTGGCGATACTGGTGCAAGCGGGAATCTCGCTGGCGCTGCTGCTATTGAGCAATATCAATGAGACGACGAGCGGGGCTTATCAAATCCTCGTGGACGCGACAACGATTTTGTACTTCATTCCGTTTCTCTACATGTACGCGGCAGTGATCAAGCTTGCCGGCCGAAAGGACCGCGGAGCGTGCGAGCACGCTGTGCTGATTCCCGGCGGGAAAACCGGTGTGTGGATCGCAGGAGGATTTGGATTTCTTATCGCGCTTGGTGGAATCGTTTTGTCGTTTGTGCCGCCGGGAGAATCGGAGAACAAGTTTGTGTTTAGCGTCAAATTGATCAGTGGCACGGCGATCGCGGTCGGACTCGGGTTGGTTTTGTATTTCCGCGGAGTGCGCGCAAAAGCGCGAGAGGCCGCGAGCTAACTGTGGCGCGGAAAACGCACTCAGACGGGTAAATCCTTGGCCGGGGGCGAATTCACTCGAAAGCCTTGCTCTCAGAAGCCTTCCGCAACTAGTTTTTCAAGGCTGAGTTTCGAAATTCGGCCGCCATTCGTTTGCTCGCGGGCTTCGAGATAGCGCTCGACGTATTTGCCGAGAATATCGGCTTCGAGGTTGACTGTGTCGCCGGGTTTGCGGCCGCGAATGTTGGTGTGTTCGTAGGTGTAGGGAATTACGGCGATTTCTACGGTCAACTTTTGCCTGAGCGGCGTTACAAAATCATGCCAGCGAGCAACCGTTAAGCTGATACCGTCGATCGTGATCGAGCCTTTCGGCACGACGTAGCGCGCAAAATTTTCAGGAACTTCTACGCTGAACCACCAATTATCGCTTTCGGGGCTTTCGGGATCGAGGCCCGTCACGCGTCCAGTGCCGTCAACGTGCCCCTGAACAAAGTGGCCGTCAAGTTCTTTCCCGGCAGTGAGAGGCTGTTCGAGATTAACGCACGAGCCTTCTTTCAGTGCGCCATTTTTCGAGCCGAAGGATGTTTTCTGGATGGTTTCACCGGAAAGATCGGCAGAAAAAGTTTCTTTCCCGAGAGCGACGACTGTCAGGCAGCAGCCGTTCACCGCGATGCTATTGGAAACAGTGAGCGCCGGAACGACGCTGGGCGCGTGTATGGTGACGCGCCCGCCGCCGGTCTTCACGTCGAGAGTTTCGATGGTGCCGAGATGTTCGATGATTCCCGTGAACACAACTTCCCCCAGATTCCGTACAAGTCGCTCTGGAACGAGTTTACAACATTTCACCGCGCCCGCCGAAAGCACTACACTAGAGCGGAATAGATGACAGATCCATTCGAGGTTGCGTTATGAAGGCCTGCTTACTCAACGCTCCTGCACGAATCGAAACGAATCCACTTCAGATTACTGATGTCCCCGTGCCGCAACCGGCCAAGGGCGAGGTGCTGATTCGCGTGCGCGCGTGCGGCGTGTGCCGGACGGATTTGCACGTCATCGAAGGCGAGTTGCCTCCGAAGAAATCACCGGTCATTCCTGGGCACCAGGTAGTCGGCATTGTTGAAAAACTTGGCGAAGGATCGCGGCGATTTGCGCTCGGCGCGCGCGTTGGCGTCGCTTGGCTGCATCGCACCGACGGCGTATGCATGTATTGCCGCATGGGCGAGGAAAATCTTTGCGACAACCCGACATTCACCGGCTACAGCGTCGACGGCGGCTACGCGGAATACGCTGTTGCGCCGGAAGACTTCATCTACGCAATTCCAGATGGATTTCAGGACGAACAGGCTGCGCCTCTGCTTTGCGCGGGAATTATCGGATTCCGGTGCTTGCGACTTTCGGGGATCCAGCGAGGCGGGCGATTGGGATTTTATGGTTTTGGCGCTGCGGCACACGTTGCAATTCAGGTGGCGCGGCATTGGGGCGTGACCGTGTATGCCTCGACGCGAGATGCGCGGCATCAGAAATTGGCGCGTGAACTCGGCGCGGCATGGGCCGGCGGGACGTTGGACGCGCCGCCGGAAAAACTCGACGCCGCGATTGTCTTTGCTCCCGCAGGCGAGATTGTACCCGCGGCGCTCGCGGCTCTTCGCAAAGGCGGGGTGCTCGTGCTCGGCGGGATTCACATGAGCCCGATTCCGTCCTTTAATTACGACCTGTTGTATGGCGAGCGCATGATTCGCAGCGTGGCAAATAACACGCGGCAAGACGGCGAGGATTTTCTTCGCATCGCGGCGGAGATTCCAGTTCGGATGCACACGCAGGTATTTCCGCTCAGCGAGGCGAACCGCGCTTTGAATGCCTTGAAAAATGACGCCATTGAAGGCGCGGCCGTGCTGCGCGTCAGCGAGTGAAAGGGCGCTGTGGACCGCGGAAGCTGGGCTCCCGCCTTCGGGGGTGCACTGAAGCGGCGTCGCAAAAGCGGCAGCACGGCTGCCGCACTCCAAACCTAGCGGTACACGTCCTGCAAGTATCCTTCGAGGGCGACATCCGGTCCGAATGCTTTTGTACGAATGTTTTGTAACGGCGGGAGAGCCAGTTTCGGTGCGATCGCGAAGGGTACGCGCGTCTCACCTGCAATTTTAGGCGCGTAGAAGAGAAACAATTTGTGGACAATGCCCGCCGTGAGTGCGGCGCCGTTGAGAGTCGATCCGGCTTCAAGAAGGACGCTGAGAATTTCGCGGCGGCCAAGTTCGGCGAGTACGGAATCGAGATTGATCTGACCCATGCGCGAATCGGCGCTGACGACTTCAACGCCGGCCCGTTCGAGGGCGCGCATCCTTCGCGTGTTTGCGTTCCGCTGCGCAAAAACCAGAATGTCATCGTCGGCCGTTTGGACAAGGCGGGAGTGCGGCGAAATCGTAAGGCCCCAATCGAGAATGACGCGCAGGAGCGGTCTGCGGCGCGGCAAGCCGCTGCGATCCGTCAGAAGTGGATCATCGATTTTGATCGTGCCGATGCCCGTGAGCAATGCGTCCGCGGCGTGGCGCATGCGTTGTACTTCCCCGCGGGATTCTTCCGAAGTAATCCAGTGATTTTGTTCTTGCTCGCTGGCTCTCTTGTGTAGCTTATGCCGCTCGCGGGGAAGCGCGAGCTGGCCATCGAGCGTTAGCGCGGATTTCAGCGTAACGAACGGTTTGCCGGTGCGAATCCAGCAAGCAAACGCCTCGTTCAGGTGGCGAGCTTCTTCTTCGCAAATTGCAGATTTTACTTCGATGCCAGCAGCGCGAAGGCGATCGAAACCGCGGCCGGAGTTGACGGGATTAGGATCTTCCATTGCCGCGACAACGCGCTGCACGCCCGCAGCGATGATAGCTTCCGTGCAAGGGCCGGTGCGGCCCGTGTGATTGCACGGCTCGAGCGTGACGTACATCGTCGAGCCTTGCGCCTTTTCACCTGCAGATTTCAGCGCGACAATTTCCGCGTGATCGTGCCAGTCGTATCTGTGAAATCCTTCGCCGACGATTTCGCCTTCGCGCACGAGGATGCAGCCGACCATGGGATTAGGGCTCGCGAGAGCCACGCCTTTGCGGGCTAAGGCCAGCGCGTGTTCCATGAAGCGAGTGGCGTGAGCGTCCATAAGTTTGTTGAAGACCTAATCGAAAAGAGAGTTCGCGTAGGTTTCCGCGTCGAACGGCACCATATCGTTGATCTGCTCGCCCGTGCCGACAAAACGGATCGGCAAACCAAGTTCACGGGCGATGGCCACGACGATGCCGCCTTTGGCCGTGCCATCGAGCTTCGTGAGAATGATGCCTGTAACGGTTACGGCGGAAGTAAACTCGCGCGCCTGAGCGAGACCGTTCTGCCCGGTGGTTGCATCAAGCACCAGCAGCACATCATGCGGCGCGCCGGGAATCGCTTTCGCCGCGGTGCGCTTCATTTTCTCGAGCTCGGCCATGAGATTGGATTTGGTGTGAAGACGACCGGCAGTGTCCACAATCACAACGTCCGCGCCACGCGCTTTTGCGGCGGCCATTGCGTCGAAAACGACTGCTGCAGGATCGGCGCCTGACTTTTGCTTGATCACATCAATGCCGTTGCGTTTCGCCCAGATTTCGAGTTGCTCGACGGCGGCGGCGCGAAAGGTGTCGGCAGCGCAAAGCACAACGCTCAGGCCTTCCTGACGCAGGCGATTCGCGAGCTTGCCGATGCTGGTGGTTTTTCCCGCGCCGTTCACGCCGACGATAAAAATGACGCGCGGGCCAGAGCCGTTGGGTGAACTCACAGACTTTTGAGCTGGAGCTGGTCCTGAGCCGCCCGCTAAGGTGCCCGACGTTGCGCCGCACTCTGGAGTGTCATTCATCGTCAAAATGCGAATGATGTGAGACTTGATCTCGCGCTTGAGCTGGCTGGCGTCGGAGAGCGCGTTGCGGTCCAGTTTTTCTCGCACAGCATCCAGGATTTCGCGCGTCGGTTTCACCCCAAGGTCGGCGGAAAGCAGCGCCGTTTCCAGTTTCTTAAGCAGTGCCGGATCGATCTTGCGCTCGCCCAGAAAAATGTTTTCGACGGACTCGGACAACGCCGCCTTCGTCTTGCTCACCGAGGCTTTCAGTCGCTCGAGCAGCGATGGTTCGACCTTCTCCGGCTTTCCAAAGAGAGAAATCATGAGGTGAGGCGCTGTGCATTCAGCGCCACCTAAAATTGTAGCAGAAGCGCTCGATGAGAGTCCGACGCGCCCGCGATAGGCCGGTTCAGTGATCGGAGAAATGTATCAGACAAGGCTAAACGGTAACTTCGACGGCGCTAAGGCGGAGCTTCCCAGCGTTGATCGCGGATTCGAGGGCGTTCACAACGACGGCGTCAAACTTCGAGCCGGTCAGCGACTTGATGCGGTTCAGCGCGAACTCAATATCCATCGCGGATTGGTAGGGGCGGTTGGTGGTCATGGCGTCCAGCGTGTCCGCCACGCCGATGATCCGAGCCATCAACGGAATTTGCTGGCCCTGCAGGCCATACGGATAACCGCGGCCATCAATATGTTCGTGATGCAGCTCAATACCAGGCAACATTTCTTTCAGTTGCGAAACCGGACGCATGATGTTCGCGCCCTTCACGGTGTGCTGCTTCATCAAATCGAATTCTTCCGGCGTCAATGCGCCTGGCTTTTTCAGAACGCGGTCTTCGACACCGATTTTGCCCACGTCGTGGAGCAGGGCAGCAACACGCAGCTTGTCCAACTCTTCGGCCGAAAGGCCAAGCTCGCGCCCGATGAGCCCTGAATACTTCGCCACGCGGCCGGAGTGACCGCGCGTGTACGGATCCTTTTCATCGATGGCCGCGGCGAGCATGCGAATCGAGCCAATAAACAGCTCGCGGTTTTCTTCCGCGGCTTCTTTCAACTTCTCGATGTACTCCTCGATGTCGCTGGCCATTTTGTTAAAGTTTTCCGCCAGCTCGCTGATCTCTGAGGCGCCCCGAACCGGCGAGCGCTGATGGAATTCGCCGCGGCTGATGGCGCGCGTGGAAGCCGCCAAGCCGCGAATCGGCCCGCTGATGCCCACGGCAAAAAAGTAGCCGAAGAGGATGGCTACCAGGATGACCACGCTGACGAACGCCAGCGCCTGGCGGTTAAGTTCCGTCACGCCGGCGTCGGCGCGCGCCTGCGCCAAGCTGCGCTCTGCGATTACCGCCCAATTGACTTCGGGGAGCGTGCTGTAGGTCCCGATCATCTCCACCGGCCGCTTCTTCTCGGTTTCCGAGAAGTTGATGGTTTCGGTATTTCGAAGATCCGAGGGCAACGCACGAATCTGGTCCACGAGCTTTCCGCTGGCTTGGTCTCCCGGCACGAAGTTCTTTGTATCCGGATGCGCGACCATGCGACCCGAGTGATCCACCACGTATACGGTGCGGCCGCGCACGCTGGCATCCCGCAGCCGTTTTAAAATCGGATCGAGGGAGACGACAGCAGCAAGCATGCCTGTGAAATTGCCGTTCAAATCTTGGAGAGGAACCGCAAGGACGAAGGCCGGCTGATTGTTCGGCGCGAGCGCAAGAGGATTGCTCCGGAACTTGACGCTGTGCAGCTCCTCGGACTGCATGCAGGTGACAAACGCTCGCTGCAGGGACTTGGCCACGAAAGGATCCTGTTCCGCCTGGAAATTACCCTGCGAAGCCTTGGTACCTTTGCCGGATTTATCTACTGCGGTCAGGTAGACAAAAGTGTCCCGGTTGCTTTCGACAAATTCCTGCAAGAGGCGAGTAACTTTGGGCTCGGCAGCGGGGTCTTCGACGTTGTCAATGAGGCCCGTTAACGCCAGAATTTGGCGCTCGCTGAAGAGCTGTTGGGTCTGATTTGCATCGAAGAGCTGAATCTCCTGAGCCAGAGAGCGAGTCAAATTGGATTGCTGAACGCGTTCGGTGTCGACCAGCTTGTCCTGGCTGAGTTGCAACACCTGGCGGTGGTAAAGCCCGATAGGCAGCGCGCTGACGAGCAGTAGCGCGCCCAGGACGAGCCACAAAATGCGCACGCGTCCCTTGCGCAGGCGCTGCCACGGGGATGTGCCGGGTTCGGTCATCTCAACTCTCAATTTTAGGAGATTAAGAGGGGCTGCGGGGGCCGCGAATCGCAGGGCGTCGCGCATTTGCAACTGGAACCTTGGTACTAGTGGCAGAGCATCATGTCCCGTTGGCCCCCAAGAGGGCCTCTCTCCTTGCCCGTTTATTCGCGCTTGAGGGGCCGCTCCATGATGTTCCGGATGGCCTCCCTGGGCGATTTGCCCGCGTGCAGTATGGCCTCTACTTGCTCGGTTATCGGCACTTCCACGCCGAATTCGCGAGCCAGCGCCAAAAGAGCCCCGGCGGTGCTTACCCCTTCGGCTACCATTTTCATGCTCCCCAGGATCTCGACGAGCGGGCGGCCCTGGCCCAGCTCACTGCCAACGTGGCGGTTGCGACTCAGGGAACCGGTGCAGGTCAGGACAAGATCGCCTAGGCCGGCAAGCCCGCTGAGCGTCTCCGAGTGCGCGCCTAAGGCCACTGTAAGCCGGGTCATCTCCGCGAGGCCACGTGTAATCAGTGCCGCCAGAGGGTTGGAGCCGAGGCCCAGCCCTTGGCAAACGCCGGCAGCAATGGCAATGACATTTTTCATGGCGCCGGCAAGCTCGATGCCAAGAACGTCCTCATTGGTGTACAGACGAAAATTCGGCGCGGCAAATTCCACTTGGAGTTCGCTCGCCAGCGCGATGTCACTCGACGCGAGAACGACCGCCGTAGGCTGTCCGGCGGCGGCCTCCGCGGCGAAAGATGGCCCTGAAAGCACCACGACGCGCGGCACAAATTTCGGAGAGACGGTTTGAGCAATGACCTCGCTCATCCGCGCATGGGACGCTGGCTCAAGGCCTTTCGTGGCGCTGACGATCGGCGTGCCCCGCGCGAGGTGAGGTAGGACCCGCTGGTAGACTCCGCGGGCGAATGCCGCGGGAATCGCCCCGACCACCACTCCGGCGTTTTCCAAAGCTGCGGCCACATCATTTGTGGTACGGACCGTCTCGGGTAGCTTATGGCCGGGCAGATAGAGTTTGTTCTCGCGTTCGCGGCCGATGGATTCCGCGAGCGCAGGATCGCGCACCCACCAGGAAATCTCATGCGTTTTGTGCGTGCGAGAGAGCACAATGGCCAGCGCCGTGCCCCAGCTCCCGCCGCCGAGAATGGCGATGCGCTTCAAGGCGCATCCTTTTTATTCTTGCCGAACGAAAACTTTGGTTCGTCGCCTTGCACCATTCTCTGAATATTGGCGTCGTGCTTATAGACAATTAGAAGTGTGGCGGCCAGCGTTCCAAAGGTGATTACATGCGGTGGCGCATGATGCGGCGCCCAGAAAAAATAGATCAGCAATGGCATTGCCGCCGCAGCCGCAATCGAACCCAGCGATACAAAACGCCAATAGAACACAACAAGAACAAATAGAATCAGGGCTCCGAGGAACGCGAGCGGACACAACATCAGAAAGACCCCGGCGGCCGTTGCGACTCCCTTGCCTCCACGAAATCCTAGCCAGATAGGGAAACAATGTCCCGCCAGTACGCAGAGCCCGGCGATCATCATCCAGGTCGCACTCTCGCTCGTGAGCCGCGCGGCGAGAAAAGCGGCAAGCGCGCCCTTCGCCGCATCCAGAACCAGCGTGAGAATCCCTGCCAGGGGGCCGGCGGCGCGCGCGACATTGGTCGCGCCGATGTTGCCGCTGCCTGTTTTGCGAACGTCAGTCCCGCCAAAAAGTTTGCCGAGCAATAGCCCAAAAGGAATCGAGCCAAGAATATAAGCAGCCACGGGGATCAAGATGAGTGTCGCGTTCAGTTCAGCCATCGCCCTGGGTCTCCAGCGTAAGGGGAAAAGAGGCGAGGGAAGTGTACTCGGCTCCCGTTGGTTTTAGCTTGCTTTCGATCAGATGAAATTCGCGCGTCTGGAACGATCCGAATTCGCGCTCTTCGTTCTGCTTGATAACCCCCCGCAGTTTTTTCTGTATGCCAGGAGGGGCGAACCGCGCCAGCGTCATGTGCGGGAGGAAGGCGCGGTTTTCTCTCCGGATGCCCTGATTGGCCAGCACGCCGTCGATCGCTCCCGCGAGCGATGGAAGATTCGGAGTAGCGTCCAAGCCAGTCCAGAGGACGGTTGGGCTGTCCTCGTCAGGGAAAAAGCCCAGTCCGCGAAATCGAATTTCAAGCGGAGCTTCAGCGCGCACTGTCGAGAGCGCGGCGCGAATGCCGTCGAGGTCGGCATCCGCCACTTCGCCGATAAATCTGAGCGTTACATGAAGATTCTCCGGGCGCACCCAGCGTACCCAGCTCCGTTCTGATTGTTCGGAAAGTTCGCTCATGCCTTTGATGAATGTTGCGAGATTGTCTCGCACCGCGGCGGGAATCTCCAGCGCGACGAAGAGTCGCACGTCAAGCTCGATTCGGTGGCTGCTTGCCGTTATAAAGAAAATGCACTCGCACCATGTCCAGCGCCAGCTGACTCGCTTGAAAGCGGATGGATTCGCGGTCGCCGGGGAAGCGCACGCCACGTTCCTTGACGCCGCCGGCATGCGCCAACGCGATATGCACCGTTCCCACGGGCTTTTCCTCCGAGCCGCCGCCCGGCCCTGCGATTCCTGTGATGCCAACGCCAAACGTGCTCCCCACGCGGCGGCGAATTCCATCCGCGAGCGCCACGGCCACTTCCGCGCTGACCGCGCCCTTGGCTTGGATGAGTTCCGCGGGCACGCCCACCCACGCCGTCTTGAGTTCGTTGCTGTAGCAAACAACTCCGCCAAGAAAATACGAAGAGCTGCCCGCGATGCTTGTAAGGCGCTGCGCCAGCAGGCCTCCCGTGCAGCTCTCCGCCGCGGAAATCGTGGCGTTATGCATCGTCAATTCCGATGCGATAACCTCTTCGAGCGGCGACCCATCTTGGCTGAAAATGCGGTCCGTCAAAGCGATCTCAAATCCTTTCACAATTTCGTCCAGCATTTTCTTGGCGTGCTCCGCGTCGTCTGTCCAGAGGCGCAGATGCACTTGCGTCTCGCCGGGCGCCGCGAGAACGGTGGTGTTCACTTCGGGGAAACGCTTGTAGATGCCCCGGATGCGCTGCTCGACGTGCGATTCGCCCAGGCCCGTGACGCGAATTTCGCGGTGGAACATGCGTACGCCGCTGGCGCGGCGCTCCAGCCGCGGCAACACCTGTTCGTGGAACAGCGGCTTCAACTCGCGCGGCGGCCCGGGCAGCAGAACGATGGCACGGCCGGCGTCCTCGAGCCACAAGCCCGGGGCCGTGCCGCGCGGATTATCGAGGATTTCCGCGCCCTCGGGTACCATCGCCTGGCGCACGTTGACTTCGGGCATTTCGCGGTTCAGGGCGCGAAAGCGCCCCTCGATATAGCGAACAATCTCGTCGTTGCGCTTTAGCTTGCGCCCCAGAAGCTCCGCGACGGTCTCGCGCGTGAGGTCGTCCTCAGTAGGACCCAGACCGCCCGAAGAAATGACGAGCGGCACACGATTCAACGCGTCTTGAAACGCTTCGCTCAGCAGATCGCGATTGTCACCAACAATCGTCTTGCGCACGACTTCGATGCCAATCTTGTTCAACTCCTCCGTCAGGAAGAGCGAATTGGTGTCCAGCCGGTCCGGCGTAAGCAGCTCCGAACCGACTGCGATGATCTCCGCTTTCATAGTATCGATTATCCCAGAAGAGGCAAGCCGCGGATGTCCCAATCGAGCGTGAAGAGCGCGCCGGTGGTGGCGAGAATCGCGCGGCCAGAAGGCTGCAACGCCATGCCGACAAGTCCCGAGCCGCTGAGGACCACCTCGGCATGCGCCTGCGGCGTGATGCGAACGATGCCGCGTCGCCCTCCGAGCGAAGCCGCGACGTATAGATTGCTGTCGCGATCAAACGCAAGCCCTTGCGGACGTCCCAGGCCGCGATAAAAGGTGGTGACATCACCTCCCTGTGTGATTCGGTATACGCGGTCATAACTGGAAGTCGTCGGCCCGGTTACGTACAGATCGCCGCTCGGGTGAAACGCAAGATGATAAGCGGCGAGCGATGGCTCGATGGTCGCAAAAACAAAAATCTCGCGGCTTACGCTGATCTTGAAGATTGTTCCACTGCGGTCGCCTACATAAAGATTATCGGCGCGGTCAAAGGCGATACCCGTGGCGATGCCCATGCCTTCGATCCACATCTCGGCGCGCCCTTCCGGAGTAATGCGGTGAATCGTGCCGTCGTTGCGGCAGGAGACGAAAAGATTTCCCGCGCGGTCCAGCGCCAGGCCGCTGGGATTCATCAGCGAAGTGACGAACGGCTTCACACTGTAGTTCGCCGTAATTTTGTAAAGCGAAACGGGGACGCGCTGCCCGCGGTTTCCGGAAAATGTGACGTACGTATTGCCGTAGGAATCGACAGCCGGATTCGCGATGGGATGCAAATTGTCGGCGATTTGCACGCCGATCGAGACGGGATGCGGCTGGCTTTCGTTCGCCGCGCTGCAAACACGGACCACGCCGCCGCTCGCGCCTTCCGGAACCCGTGCAATCAAGCGGTGTTCGCTAGCCAGTGCCAGGCTCGCTTCTACTTCTCCAAAACGCACGACCGGCCGCGGATGAGCGCGCGAGGCGAATCCAGTGCCGTGAATCGCGATTTCGCCGCCGGGGATGGCGGCGGCAGGCGCGACTCTATCGATGTGGGGGATGCCATTCTTCTCTGCCGAAGAGCCAAAGCCGAATTTCATAACTAGCCAAGCAAACCAAAATGTAGCGCTACCCGCAACAGAATAGCAGCGTAGACACCCGCCATCCAATCATCCGCCATGATGCCCCAGCCGCGCGGAAGTCTTTCCAGTTGCCGTACCGGAAAGGGTTTCCAAATATCGAACAGGCGAAAGAGCAGGAAGCCGAGCAGGAGATACTTCCAATTGACGAGACTCAAGGTCATGAAAATCGCGTACATGGAAAAGTCCATGTGCTGCGTCAGATGCGGCAGCCCGATCGGTATCAGCGGTAGAAGCAGGGTGAGATGTTGCCCGGCGACTTCGTCGATCACCACGAACTCGGGATCCGCAATTCCGGCGAACTCAGCCGCCTTGGACGAACTCCAAACGCCAACGGCCGCGAGAATCACGAGAAGCGCCAGCGCGCACACCAGCGGCAAAGCCAGCGTCGAATTGTGGATGTCGCTTCCAGGAACCAGGAAATGTTTGTCGGAAAACACAGCGTCCGATAAAGGGTGCCGCGAAAAAATCTCACGAATGGACGCCGGGTGCAGAAAAAACGCAGCGGAAAGACCGGCTGTCGCCACTCCCACAAGCGAGCCGAATGTGCCCGGAGCCTTTGGCAAATAACCGACACCAAGCGCGGTGGCAATCGCCATAGCCAGCCGCGGCTTTTTTTGCGGGGCTGTTCCCTCGCCGGGAATTTCAGTGGATGGTGTCATCGGGCTTCGGGAACCCCTTAAAATCTTCGTCTTCGTCGGGCGTTTCTTGTTTGGCTGAAGCGCTCTCCGCCTCGAGCTCGCTCATATCAAACACCGGTTCGGACACGACATACTTCTCAGTAGCCCAGTTGCCGAGATCGCGGTCGCGGCAACGCTCGCTGCAAAAGGGAAAGTCCGCGTGCGTCTCGGAATCCGTCGGCGTTTTGCAAATCGGGCAGCGATGCTTCATCGTAGTCCACTCCTGACGGCTCGTGACTCGCCTCTCGCCAAATCACTCAGCCGTTTTTTTCGTCTCCGTGAACTCTGCGTACGCTGTGTTGAAATCCCGTTTTAACACAGAGGCCACCGAGACTGCAGAGAAGAGTTCCTGGAATGGGAGTATAGCTCAGCTGAGGACGCGAAGCGGAGCGCCCGTGGAAATGCGCGTCAGCTTTTCGGCTGGAGGTACGCGCGGCAGGGACGCCGCGACATCGCCATTCGCGATTCCGCACCCGGCAGGCCGGGGCATAATTTCCACGACGTGCCCGATCAAGTCGTAAGCATCCGCCTTTATGATTTCAACCCGCGCGACGTCGCCCGCAGCCGCGGTTTCGCCGGTGGCCAATTCAATGTCGGTCAGGTACAGCTTGCCGTCGATATCCGGCGCCATCCCTTCGAGGCGCGCTTCCCATACCAGCGGATTGTCTTTCGAGGGGCCTTCGACAAGTACCGTGGCCGTGCGGCCTTTCCATGCGCGCAATTTCTCACGTGAAATTTTATTTTGAATCGCCATCAGCCGGTTGCGGCGATCGGTAATCGTCTCCGCGTCAACTTTTTCATCGAGCGTGTAGCTCTTCGCGTTATCCACGTCCGAATACTCAAAAACGCCCATCCAATCCAGGTTCGCAGCGCGCACAAAATCGCAAAGCTCCTCGAAATCTTTTTCCGTCTCGCCAGGAAATCCGGCGATAAACGAAGTACGCAGCGAAACGCCCGGAATCGTCGCGCGAATGCGTTCGAGAAGTTTCAAGAAGGCGTCGCCGTGCGAGCCGCGTTTCATGCGCGCCAGCACATTGCGGCTGGCGTGCTGCAGTGGCATGTCCATGTATTTCGCGAGCCGTGGATGAGCCGCGAGCGTATCCAGTAATTTCTGCGTCACGCGATTCGGGTAGGCGTAAAGGAACCGTACCCAGAGCAAATCTTCGACTTGCGCCAGCCGTTCGAGCAATTGCGCGAGTCCGTCGCGAAGGCCCAGGTCTTCGCCATAAGAAGTCGTATCCTGGCCGATCAGCGTGATCTCCCGCGCACCCGCGGCCGCCAGGTTCTCCGCCTCTCGCACCACAGATTCAAATCGCCGGCTCCGGAACGCGCCGCGGAGCTGCGGGATGATGCAGAACGTGCAGGGATGATCGCAGCCTTCGGCAATCTTGATGTATGCGGCGTGACGCGGCGTGGTGATCACGCGCGGTGTTAAGTCGTGATAGAGAAACGCGGGAGGCGCGGCGGGCAGCACGCGCAGATCTCCGTCGACAGCCTCGAGGATCCGCTCGACTTCTCCCGTTCCCACCACCGCATCCACTTCCGGAACTTGCTCGAGAATCTGGTCGCGATATCGCTCGACCAGGCATCCCGCGACGATGAGCTTGCGCGCCGCGCCGAATTTCTTGTGTTCGGCCATCTCCAGAATCGCATCGACCGACTCTTTCTGCGCCGACTCGATGAAGCTGCACGTATTGACGACCAGAATCTCCGCTTCGTCCGCGCGCGGCGTCAGTTCATACCCTTCGCGCGTAAGAATACCCATCATCACCTCGCTGTCTACGAGGTTCTTCGGGCATCCCAGGCTGATAAATCCGACCTTAGTCATAGACGGTAAATTAGCGCCTTTGCGTAATTCTTCATTGTAACACGCCGCAACGGACGGGTACCAAACACCTATGCTCGCAGGAAATCCGCTTCCAACAAAGTTTCATTCGCTCATCTGGCGGTTTAGCGTGAAGAGAAGGTCGCTCGAATCTGCTCGAGGAGCGCCCGCAAGCGAATCGTGTCGCAGGGCGCGCCTCCGAAACGTGCCTGGGCGTAGTGCTGCGTGAACTCATACACCGCCGGCGCGACACGAGGCAGCGAGACAGCCGCGGCAAATTCAAACGGCGTCTGTGTTGGCTGGCGCGTAAAGCCGCGCCGTTCCAATAGGTACAAAAGTTCACCATAGAGCCGCGACGCAAGCTGCGGATTCGACCGCGCCAGCTCCGGCGAACGGAGTTGCCAGGACAGCCACAGCCGGCGTGCGAATGCCATGGCCAGATCAAAACGTAACGCCAGAAAGAACAGCCCGATAGCAAGAGGAATCAGTACGCCTAGTCCCGTGTTCCGGGACTTCATCCAATTCCGCCCTTTTACCTGCTGGTTCGAAAACCATGCTCGCGCGAGTTCACTCCAAGTCCGCGTACTGCGCTGCATGTTCTGCGCGAGTTGAATTTGATGAACGAAATCGTAATTGATGACCCACTCGTTCCAGGTGAGCTCGAACCAGTCCATGTATTGACCCAGGCGAGCGAACATACCTCCCGCGGATTCGGCGCCCGGGGGCGTGGGATCAAACGTCATCCAGCCCGTTCCGGGGAAATAGACTTCCACCCAGCTATGCGCGTCGCTCTCCCGCACAATGTAGTCTCCGGCAAGGTCGTTATACTCGCCCGGCAAAAAGCCGTTCACTTCCCGCGTCGGAATTCCCAGCGTGCGGAGCATGATAGCCATCGCGGAAGCGAAATATTCGCAATGGCCTGCGCGTGTCTCGAAAAGAAAATGGGCCAGCGGGTCCTCGCCTGGTTTTCCCGTCAAATTGAGTGTGTAGGCAAAGTGGGAGCGCAAGTCATCTTCGATTGCGATGGTTTTGTCGAACGGATTCTGCTCCCGCTCCGTGATCTGCCTCGCCAATTCGGGAATTCGCGGATCGAGTTGGGGGGGGAGCTGCAAATAGGTGTCGCGGATATCGCTTGGATAGTCGTCCGTGGCCTCGCGCAGCATCCGGGCGTTCATTGCCGGCAGCAACGAATACCCTTCGTAAAGCACGGTGCTGAAATTATGGAAAGGATTGAACAGCGAACCGGCGGCATCGCGCACAATGTAACTGTGCCGCGCGCCCGCATCCTGGTTCGAGCCTTCCCCGGAGAGATTCCCACGCAAGGAAATTGCGTTTGCGGGAACAAAAATCGTATCGGTTGCTACGGGCTGGAGAAGAACGGTGTAGCGCAGGAGGGTGGCAGTTCGATCTTGCTCCCCAGGCTTGTCCTGCAAATCTATCCAGCCGTTGGGTCCGGGTGGAATAGTAACCTCATCGCGAGAAGGAGAGTACCAGCGTTTTCCGTCGAAGGTGGAAAGTGCGATGCCGCGCCAGCGCAGGCTTGGATAACCCACCGGCTTCCCGGTCCGCACGCGCATCACAACCTGGGAATTTTTCTTGATCTCTCCAATCTGGCCCAGCTCGACGTCGTCCGTGAAGCCGGACATGAGTGTCGGCTGCAAACTCGTGCGCCCCAGATAACCGGCGCTGAAGCGCGGAAAGAAGAAAAAGAGCGCGCCGCCCATGATCATGGCGCCGAAAGCCACGCTCAGTGCCGCGAGGACTAGCGCGCGAGTAAGCCGTCGTTCTTGCTTGGGATGCGCCTCAACGTCGGGCCCAATCGCGTTTTTCGAGCTGCGCCGCATTTCAAGACCGACAAACGTGGCCACACCAAACAACATGAACAGGAAGAAGAGCCCGAGAAACGTCGTGTCGATGGTTAAAACGGCGGACGCCAGTATTGCCGCGAAAGCCAGCATGGTCAGAAACAGCGCGTCGCGATCCGTAGCGGCGCTATAAAGGCGAATAAGCATTACAAACAAGAGAAAATGGATGGCGCCCAGAAGCGCGGCATAGAGCGTCGGATTCGACGAGCCCGCCACGAAGGCCCGCGAAAGAAAGAGTACGTCCAGCGGGAAAACCAGCAGGTACGCCACGACCAGGCGGGTGGCGATAGCCTGCGGAATTTCCGGGGGACGGCGCCGCCACCAGCGCACTCCCTTATACAGAACCGCGGAGGGCGCCACGATCATCGTCACCAAGTCGAGTTTTCCCGTGCTCACGAGAGTCGCGACGGATGTAGCCATGAGCAAAAAAAGTGAAGCGCGAAAGAAGCGCTCGGCGGGGAGAGCGGGGACACTGGTGACTGATGTTGTTGCGGCCATGACGGGACATTCCATCCTAGCATCTCTCCCGCGCGCGGCGGCGTCCGTAGCGCGAAACCGTAACGTTTACTGCTTCGGTGGTTTGGACGCCGCAGCCGACGATGGCGAAAGCGCGGCCTTGGCGATCTTACGGGTTAGATTCGAGACGGCCAGCATGAAAGAATCTTCCAGCCGGATACTCTTTGCGCCGCGAACGCGCGGAATCTTGGCGACAGCGATCCGGAAAGGCAGAACGGTGACGTTTCGGTAGGTGACCGCATGCCGGACTCGCTTGAGTGGCTCGAGTGGAAGCGTACCTTTTCTGGAGGGCAGCAGATGTGCCAGAAATGATTCCAGCTCCGTGTACGCATTCTTGCGAATCGCAACGGTTGGGAAGTGCCACATGCGAGAGACCAGCGTGGCGACGTCGTCGGCGGCTGGCTTGTGCTCCGTCTTTCGAGGTGGAGGCAAGAGCAGTGTTTCGCCTCGCGGAGTGAAAAACACGGCTGCAGCGAGAACGATTTGCACAACTTCGCGGTTTTTGCGTTTCTCCGGAAAAGATTCCGGGTCGCCTGATTTGCGCGCGCGGCAGAATTTTGCAACAGGACAAAGAAGACACTGCGGCGCACGCGGCATGCAGACCATCGCGCCCAGTTCCATCATCGCCTGATTCCAATCTCCCGGCGTCTCCGGAACCAGAAGCTTGCCAGCCGTCTCTTGGAGCGCTCGCCAGCGCCGCGATTCCCGCAGGTCACCGCGAATTGCGCCAAGGCGAGCGAGGACGCGCGCCACGTTTCCATCGAGGACAGCGCGTTTCGCGCCGAACGCAATACTCAGAATCGCAGCCGCGGTGTAATTGCCGATTCCCGGAAGAGCGAGAACGTCTGTCGCCTCACGAGGAAATTCTCCGGCATGATGCGCCACAATCAATTGCGCCGCTTTTTGCAGGTTGCGCGCGCGGCTGTAATAGCCGAGGCCGGACCAATACCTCAGCACTTCTTCTTCCGCCGCTTCGGCGAGCGCGCGCATATCGGGAAACTGCGCAAGAAATCGCTCGTAATAGGGAATCACGGCGGCCACGCGCGTCTGCTGCAGCATAATCTCCGAGATCCAGATGCGGTACGGGTCCTTGGTGCGCCGCCACGGCAGATCGCGCTGAAACTGATAAAACCAATCCAGCAGTTCCTTGTGGAAAGAGGCGAGATCGCGGCCTTTGAGCATGGTCACGGCGTATTCTCGCACAGTTGACGCGACAGCCTTCTTGAGCGCGCAGGAACCTCGATCAGGCGACCAGGTCTTCGAGGAAAATGACCCAGGACTGGTTCCAGATGTTCGAGGGGATGGAGCCTCGCGGCTCGCTGGTCACAATGACGCGGAAAATTTCGGGCCCGCTGGCCAAATCCGCGAGAAGTGTGCGCTTGGGGTCCGGGGGATATGGTTTTGCAGTGGCGAGATGCCGCAAGATATCGAAAATGATTTCATCTGCTTCGACCAGCGGCGTTTCAAAGCCCGCGGTGCGAAATTGCAGGACGGCGTTGCGCTCATAGAAATGCCAGGCCAGCGCGGCGCACATCGTGACCGCGCGTTCAAATCGAGCGTCGGCTTCTTCCTCAGCGGGACCGCCAGGCATGTGCGGGTCGAGAACAAGAACGACGCGGCAATCTTCTTCACGAGTGAACTCACGGACCATCAGAGACCCCAGTCGCGCGGAGGCTTTCCAGTGCACGTGCCTCGAGCTGTCGCGTGGCTGATAGTCGCGCAACGCGTACAAATCCTGGCCACGGCCTTTGGCGAGGCTCTCGAGCGCCCCCTGCATGCCGGGAAGGATCTCAAAGAAATCCCGCGTGGGCTCGACGGAAGGATAGACGAGCGCCTCGGACTTGAGGTCCAGACGCCGAGCTTTTTGCAAAAAGCCGAAAGGGAACCTTGTCACAATGCGGAAAGCTTCCTGGCGATAAATGCCGCGGCGAAGAAAGGTCATGGGCACGTGTTGCTGCACGCGCTCATGTTTGGGAATGTAGGGAAAGTAGACGGGCGTTTCGAGCATGGCCGCGGCGGACAAATTCTTTCCACGAACCGCTTCGACCCGAAGAGAGAACGACGGCAAAGTGAGTTTTTCGTTGTGCAGCTCGACGAGGCCGCGGACCGGCTGGCCCGCAAAAATATGCTCGGGCAATTCCAATCGCATTTCGACGCCAGAAAGAGTGATCGAGGAGAGAATTCCGGACATGAGAATGATGGCGATCAGACTGGCGAGAATGAGGAAGAGAAGATTGTTGCCGGTATTCAGCGCGGCGATGGCCACCAGAAAAATTCCCAGAATGTAGATCCAGCCTTCGCGCGAAACGCGGTACTCCATTTTGTAGCCGATCCAGCGAAGCGGAGTGCGTTTGGCGAGAACCGGGACGAGCGTGATGGACACCCAAGCGGCGAGCAACAGTGCTCCGAGAGCGGAGACGATGGCGAGGGCCATGTGGCCCATTTCCGACGCCGAGCCGGAATAGAGAGCTAGCAGCAGAGCGACGGTGAGAGCCGCGATAGAGACGAAAAAAGCTCGGACTGCGGAGCGATCGGCTTTGGCCCAGAGTTGCGCGGCGGTTGAGTGCAAGCTCACAGAGGTACGCGAACGGAGTCGACGATTTCCCGCAAAACGGATTCGGTCGATTCCGCTTTTCTTTGCAGCGAGGCGTGGCGCGCGCTGGCGACGACGCGGTGAGAAAAAACGGCGACGGCGAGCTGCTTGAAGTCGTCCGGCAGGCAATAATCGCGGCCATCGAGAAAAGCGCGGGCCTGCGCGGCGCGCTGCAGCATCAGCGTGCCGCGAGGACTCACGCCGAGAGCGAGCTGTTCGGTTTTGCGCGTCCGATTGACGATTTCGAGCGCGTAGTCGTGAAGGCTGGACTCTACTTTCACGCGCGCCACGGATTCCTGCATTTCGAGGACGTCCGCAACGCCGGCGACGGGTTCAAGCGAGGCCAGCGAATCGTCGTGGATGTGCTTGCGCAGAATTTCGCGTTCGGTTTCGTGCGAAGGATAGCCCATCTTGATGCGCATGAGGAAACGGTCGAGCTGCGATTCTGGCAGCGGATAAGTGCCGTGGTGCTCGACGGGATTTTGCGTGGCGATGACAAGGAAAGGATGAGGCAATTGCAAAGTTTTGCCGTCGACGGTCACTTGGGCTTCGTTCATGGCTTCGAGAAGTGCCGACTGTGTGCGCGGCGTGGTCCGGTTGATTTCATCTGCGAGAACGACGTTGGCAAAAATCGGGCCGGAGCGAAACTCGAACTCGCGCGATTCGGGATTGTAGACGCTGACGCCGAGCACATCGCTGGGCAGCAGATCCGAAGTGAATTGGATGCGCTGGAAGGTGCAATGAAAGGATTTTGCGAGAGCCTGCGCGAGAGTAGTCTTGCCGACGCCGGGTACGTCTTCAATGAGCAGATGGCCGCGCGCAAGCAGAGTGATCAGCGCAAGCTGAATGGCTTCTTCCTTGCCGTAAATCGCCCGGGCAATCGAGCGCTGGAGCTGCGAGACAATCTGCGATGTGGCCGTGGACATCGGTTGAAAACCCAAGTCCTTCCTGTTACAAATAGATGACGCTGCGGAGCGTCGCGGCGGTACAGGCCGGGCGACTAGCTCAGTTGGTTAGAGCGCTCCCCTCACACGGGAGAGGTCAAAGGTTCAAGTCCTTTGTCGCCCACCATTATTCTTTCGGGCCCAAAGATATTCTATCGGAAATTCCCGATGTCAACCTTCCTTCGGACAATTGAGTTTCTATGCGTTAGCCTGTGGCTTGGGAGCGACGTGTTTCTGAGCTTTGTGGTGGCGCCGGGAGCGTTTGGGATACTGACTAGCCGAGACCAGGCTGGGGCCATGGTGGGTTACTCGCTGACACGAATGCATCTTGGCGGCCTTGCGCTTGGCATTCTGTTCTTACTGGCGCGGCTGGCACGTACCCGGACGTTTGCCAGTCTTGCGACTCCAGCCGCGCTTTGCGTCGCGCTCATGATCGTGCTGACGGCGATCTCGCAATACACGGTGAGCGCGAAGATGGCCGTGCTGCGGGTGCAGATGGGTTCGATCCAGGCGACGGCTGCGGACAGCCCTTTGCTGGCTGAGTTCGGCCGGTTGCACCGCATCTCCGTATCGCTCGAAAGCGGCGTGCTCCTGGCTGGAATTGCAGCCATCTACCTCCTCGTGCGCGAGCTCGCGCAAATTCGCTAATAATTTACTCAGCTCGGGGCAAGGCCACGAACGTTGCGCTACCCAGCCCCGATTCCGAGCGGTGCAGCAGTCTTGCCGAACAGGAACTCCGTAGCCGCTCACCGCCTTGGAGGTTTGCGCATGCTCTTGCCGTGACGTTTGCGGCGGACTCTGGCGGGGCGGATTTTGCGCATCGCTGCGTTGCCGGCGCGGTGACAGGCGCGCCACATGTACCAGCTGGCGATGGTGCGATAAGGGCGCCAGCGCTCACCGAACGCCAGGAGTTCTTTCGGTTTGGGCTTGTGTTTTTTGCCGTAGGTGATGGACCAGCCTTTTTGTACGCCGAGGTCGTGGATGGGAAGCACGTCGGGGCGGCCGAGGCGGAAAATCAAAAACATTTCGACGGTCCAAGCGCCAATGCCGCGGACGGAGGTCAGCCGCTTGACCAGCTCTTCGTCAGAAAGTTTATGTGCCTCTTCCAAGGAAGGAACGACGCCGGAGAGAGTCTTAGCCGCGAGGTCTTTGGCAGCAGCTGCTTTTGCGCCAGACAGGCCCGCCTTACGCAAGACCGGCTTGCGAATTTTCATCATCTCTTCGGCGGTGGGCGGACGGCCGTTCTTGCCCAGCGCTCTTATCCGCCCGAAGATCGTCGCCGCCGCCTTGCCAGAGATGGACTGGTGTGTGATGGCCTCGAGTAACGCTTCGTAGGGAGTCACAAGCTCGTCGTCGTCCATTTGGAAGGGTTGCGTTTCGGCGATGAGTAATTTCAGTTTTTCGTCGCGCTCGGCGAGGGATTCCATTGCTTCCGCTAGATCGAAAGACGGAGTGGGAGTTGAAGAGGACACGTTTACTCCATTCTGGAAACGGGGGAATAGCTTAGCAAGATTCGCTCGGGAGGCAAGGCTTGAGCATAGGAAAAGCTCTGGCGATTCGATATGCTCGTGCCTGCATTGCGAAAGAGCTTCGCGCGCCGGAGGACGCTCGCTCGACAAATCGACTTGTCTGGAGCCCTGCGATTTTCGCGCGAACGCACGGAATACTAGGATTGGGGGAGATTTGGCCATGAATTTTGAGATTCGCAGGGGATGGTTTGTGATTGATCGAGGAGCGTTGGCGGGGATCGCTCACGGAAAGCTATTCGCATTTGCCGCTCTTTTCTTCGCGGCGGCGTGGAGCGCCGCGGCGCAAACCGGCGTCATTTCGCTGACCGTGGACGCCACGCAAACGCCGCTCAAAATTATCCGGACGCAGGAAACGATTCCGGTGAAACCCGGGCCGCTGACGCTTTACTATCCGAAGTGGATTCCAGGTGAACACGGGCCGGACGGGCCGATCGGCAACGTCACCGGCCTGAAATTTACAGCGAATGGCGTCACGATTCCCTGGCAACGCGATCTATCGGACGTCTTCACCTTCCATGTCGAAGTTCCGGCGGGAGCCAGCGAACTGCATGTGGCGTTCGATTACCTGGAGCCGAGCGGAGGCGGATTCGCGACGTCCGCGATGTCGGCAACTGACAAACTCATCGTCATCGAATGGAATCAGAACGTTCTCTATCCGGCGGGACGTCCAGCGAATGAAATTACGTTTCATCCAAAGCTGGTGCTGCCGGAGGGATGGAAGTTCGGAACACCGCAACACGTGGAGGGTCAGACGGGAAACGAAGTTTCGTTCGCGCCGCTTTCTCTGGATCGGCTGGTCGATTCGCCGGTGATTGCGGGCCAGTATTACCGGGCGATTGATTTGACGCCGCCGGGCGAGCCGGTCCACCACGAAATCGATCTGGTGGCGGATAGCGAAGAGGCGCTGAACATGAGTCCGGCCGTCCAGAAGGAGATGACGAACCTGGTGGCCGAAGCTGGCAAACTCTTCGGCTCGCGCCATTACCACGAATACCATTTTCTGTTGACGCTCAGCGATCACGTCGCGCACTTCGGACTGGAACACAACGAGTGCAATGACAGCCGCTTGCCGGAACGAATTCTGCTCGGGCACGACGCTGGCCTCGCGATAGGAGAATTGTTGGCGCACGAGTACGCGCATTCCTGGAGCGGCAAATTCCGGCGGCCCGCGGACTTGGCGACTCCGGAGTACCAAACGCCGATGCGCGACGACCTGCTCTGGGATTACGAAGGCTTCACGGAATTTGCGGGCCCGCTTTTGGCGGCGCGCAGCGGATTGTGGACGCCCGAGGACTACCGCAACAATCTGGCGAACATCTCTGCCGCACTGGGCGAGGGACGGCCGGGACGTACGTGGCGCTCTCTGCTCGACACGGCAGTGGCTGTGCCGGGAGAGGGATTCGCGCGGGGATGGATGAACTGGCGCCGTGGCACGGATTATTACGATGAGGGCGACTTACTGTGGCTTGAAGTGGCGACGATCATTCATCAGCAAACGCAAGGGCAAAAAAGCATCGACGATTTCTGCCATGCGTTTTATGGCGGAGCGAATAACGGTCCGGAAATCAAGCCCTACACTTTCGAAGACATCGTTCGCGGCCTGAATGCGATCGCGCCGTACGATTGGGCGAAATTTCTGCACGAGCGGCTGAATTCCACTTCGCCGAATCCGCCGCTGGGCGGCATCGAAAACGGCGGTTGGAAATTCCTTTTCAATGATGAGCCGCCCAAGGGCGAGACGCACCACGGCAATGTGGGAGATGTGTACACGATTGGCTTGCACTTGGGCGATGACGGCACGGTTATCGATTCAATCGTCGGCGGGGCGGCTTTCCAAGCGGGCATCAGCTCGGGGATGAAAGTCGTCGGCGTGAACGGCCGCGTTTACGACCATGACCTGCTCGCCGATGCAATTGCCGCATCGAAACAGAGCACCGAGCCGATTAAATTGCTGGTGGTAATTGACGGTTATTACAAAACGTGCAGCGTGAACTACCACGGCGGGAAGCGTTACCCGCATCTCGTGCGCGACGAAAGCAAGCCGGACTATCTCGACGAACTGGCCAGCGCGCATGTGACAGTGCAATTGGGCGCTGCTACTCATCACAACTTGAAGTTTTCCGCTGTTTTTTAGCTTCCACAATGAACCCGCTGGAAGTTGGCCGGACCCATTCATTTTCGTGAATCGAGAACAACTCACCCTCAGCACTGGCCGGAACGAAAGTCAGGAGATGCTGGACGCAGTTTGGCGGGAAGGTTGTTTGGGGGAGAGAGATTCTTTGCGGGCGCGCTGGTAACGAAGGAGCATGGTTACGAGGATGATTGCGGCGCAGGATTCGACGAAAACTTTGCCGCCGTCGAACCAGTCGACGGGGTGATGCTGCAGGTCGGGGTCGGTGAAGAGCGAGTGCCAGAAGAGGGCGACGGCGCCTAGATACACGGTGAAGTGGAAAGCTTTCCAGGTGCGGCGGCCAAGCTGAATGCGGAAGTAGGAAGTGATGACCATGATCGCGACGATGTAGAGAGCGATGGCGCCGATAGTGTTTTCGAGCGGCTGTTGCGGAGAGTGGACGGGATAGGCGATGTCGAGGACGCGAAATTTTGGCGATTTGTTGAACAACAGAACGATGGGATGGAGTGTCGCGAAGAATAGGGCGATGTATCCGATCCAGTTGTGCAACCGGAAATAATTGAAGCGGCGATGCGGCCAATGGCGCACCGGGCTGTAACGGAAAATCATCAGCACGCCGAGTAGCATGTTGAGGGTGACGGCGCCCACGGCGATCAAGCCGAGGTAAGCCGAGAGATCGAGGGGTGTGATGGTCATCGGGTGACCGCACAGCGGCGGCGCGTTTCAAGCGTAAGCATCATCTTGGTGTAAAGACGAGACTCCCGATGATTTGGAAGCATCGGATCGTGGCTAGATGCTGGATGATGAGACTGTCCGAAGCGGCTCGGCGTTTCACAAAAATAACCCAGTGAGCATGATTTCCCCGCCGCGTTGCGGACTCTCTTGTATCGCGTCCCTGCGAGCACTACATGGGTGGTGTGTTAGGATTGTGAGTTTCGGGTGCGACAAATGAGGCAGTAGGGGAAGGGAAGCGAATTGCAAACGGGGATTATTGGACTACCACAGGTTGGGAAGACGACACTGTTTCGGATATTGACGAAGGCGAACGTCGAGGGGAAGGGCGGCGGGTCGGCTACCCATGTTGGTGTGGCGAAGGTGCCGGAGCCGCGGCTGCTCGAGCTGGCGAAGCTTTATAACCCTAAGAAAATAACTTACGCGACGGTGCAGTACGTGGATCTCGGCGGGATGCAAAAGGAGAAAAACCGTGATGCGCTGGCGCCTCTGCGCGAGGTAGATACGATTGCGCACGTGATTCGCGTGTTTGACGATCCTTCGGTGCCTCATGCGGCGGGGAGCATTGATCCTTTGCGGGATGCGACGAATTTAGAGCTGGAGCTGATTCTTTCGGATCACGACCAGATTTTGCGGCGGATGGAGCGGCTGGAGAAGGATTTGAAGAAAAAGAGCGATCCGCTTTTGCTGGCGGAGAAAGCCGTCTTGGAAAAGTGCAAGGCGCATTTGGAATCAGAGAAGCCTTTGCGGGAATTGGAATTAACGCCGGAGGAGAAGAAACCGATTGGAGGATTTTTATTTTTGTCGGCGCGGCCAGTGTTGTATGTGCTGAATTTGGGCGACGACGAAGCCGACAAGTTGGACACGGCGGTCGAGCGGCACAAATTGAGTTCGCTGCAAGGGCGGCCGAATTCAGGGGTAGTGGCGATTTGCGGGCGGCTCGAAGCGGAACTTGCCGAAATGGATGAGAAAGAAGCCGCGGAGCTTTTGGCTTCGTATGGGTTGAAAGAGCCAGGGTTGAACCGGTTGATCCGCGCGACGTATGACCTTATGGGATTGATTCAGTTTTTTACCGCGGGGGAGCCGGAAGTGCGCGCATGGACGATTCGCAAAGGCTCGACCGCGCAAAAGGCCGCGGGTGCGATTCACAGCGATATCGAGAAGGGATTCATTCGCGCCGAAGTGGTGAAGTGGAGCGATTTGCTTGCGGCGGGCAGCATCGCGGCGGCTCGCGAGAAGGCCCAGGTACGGCTGGAAGGGAAAGAGTACATCGTGCAAGAAGGGGATGTGATTTTGTTCCGGCACTCGGGATGAGAAGAGGACGTAAAGAAGTAATGAAGTAAGGAGCAAAGATTCGGAAAAAGAATTTACACAGGGATCGCCGAGAGCACAGAGGCCACAGAAAGATCGAGATTGGGTAGCATTGATTATGGAGTCCGGCAGCCCTGCTGCCGCTTTTGCGATTTATGGCACACGACTTGGCATTTCGCACGGCGCTGGCGGCGGGGCTGGGATTGGTCGCGGCTGCGGGGAATCTGATTGGCGGATATTTTGTTGTGCACCGGGATTGGCCGCGGCAGTTTCTGCAGTATTTTTTGGCACTGGGCGCCGGGTACATGGTGGCGGTGGCGTTTGTCGATGTGATTCCCGAGTCGATTAAATTGGGAGGCGAGCAGGCGCTGCAGTTTGTGCTCGTTGGATTTTTCCTAGTACATCTTTTTGAACACACCATTGCGCCGCATTTTCATTTTGGCGAAGAGACGCATCTTGATGAGATCAGCCATCATCACGCGCGGAATACCGTGCTGTTGGGATTGGTGATTCACACATTTTTTGATGGAGTGGCGATCGCGGCGGGATTTCTGGTTTCGGTGTGGCTCGGGGCGATGATTTTCGTGGCCGTTTTTCTCCATAAGCTGCCGGAAGGATTCACCGTAGCTTCCGTGGTCCTTGCCAGCGGACAAGGGCGGCGCAACGCCATTCTTGCAGCTGGGTTATTAGGAGCGGCGACGTTGCTGGGAGTTTTGTTGACGAGCGTTTTGCAGAGCCAGTTGAAGTACGCGCTACCGATCTCTGGCGGCGTGACGGTTTACGTCGCGGCCACGGATTTGCTGCCGGAAGTGAACCGGGAGCCGAATTGGAGGATGGCCGCGCTCGTATTTGTTGGGGTGGCCACCGTATTGATAATGCAGCATTTATTCCACGTTTGATTCGCTCGCCTTTCGCTCCGCCTTCGCCTAAACGCCAGATAAACATTTGCAACTTTAAGAGCCCGCAAGGGTTCGATAGAATGTGGCGGCTATGGCCAGGTCGGACGTCCAACTGATGCTGGACGTGAAGGCGGGCGACGAGCAGTCGTTCGAGCTTCTCCTCCAGCGCTACAGGACACCCCTTGTCAACTTTCTCTTCCGCATGGTTCGGGCGCGGGAAGAGGCGGAAGACTTGGCGCAAGAAGTGTTTTTGAGAGTGTATCGTGCGCGGAAAGATTACGTGCCGAGCGCCAAATTCACGACCTGGCTTTTCCGGATCGCGACGAATTTGGCGTTGAACTCCGTGCGGGACAACCGTCACCAGCGGATGGAAATCTCACTGGATGCGCCCGTGACCGTGGATGCCGAAGATGGCGATGAGAAAGCGCTGGACATTGCCGAGAAGCACCCGAACATCGAGCAGTACCTGGTGGAAGAAGCGCGAAAGAAAATGATCCGGCACGCGATTGATAAATTGCCGGAAAAGCAGCGCGCGGCGGTGCTCCTGCACAAATATCAGGAGCTGGATTATGGAGATATTGCAAGGATTCTCGAATGCTCGGAGAGCGCTTTAAAATCGCTGCTCTTTCGGGCTTACGAAACGCTTCGAGTGGAACTAGCCCCGCTCGTGGCGAGGCAAGGGAAGTAGAGGAACCGGTCTGCACTGCACTTCGTTTGGTGTAAAAGACCGGGCACTACAGACCTTGCGGCAGGGAAGTAGAAGTAGAACCCGGGATAGAGAGGGAAGGAAGACATGAGCTGTACACGAATGGAAAACAAAATTGTGGCGTACGTGGACGGGCGCTTGAAAGAGAGCGAACGGCTGGACGTCGAGAAGCATCTCGCGGCGTGTGCGGCGTGCCAACTGCGCGTGAACGAGTTTCGCGCGGTGGCGGGATTCTTGGATGAATTGCCGCAGATCGAGCCGTCGGCGGCGTTCGACGTGCGAGTGCGCGCGCGAGTGGCGGCAGAGCCGGTGAAGCAGGGCTGGTGGGCGTGGTTCAGGCCGTCACCGCGCGTGGCATTTGCGGCGTCGCTGCTGTTGCTGGCGACGGTGTGGGTGGCTTCGCGGCCACAGACAGCGGATCGTACGCTGACACCTGCGGACGTAGCGCAGATCAATCAGGATTTGCCGATGCTGGAGAACCTGGACGTTCTTTCGGATTTCGGAGCGCTGACGGATCTGCCGCAGCCGGTGCAGGCGGAAGATGCGGGCGACAGCAATCAGGATCAGAACCAGAATCAGCAGCAGGAACCAAATCAGCAACAGAATCAGAACCCGGAGCAGAATCAGAATCAGCCGATGTAATCCATGAGAATTCGACTCCAACTCGCAGGATGTTTGCTCGCGATGGGCCTCGGCACGGTGCTGGCAGCGCCTTGCCCGGCGCAGCGCGGCGGCCGCGGGAATTTTTCGGCACAAGCGCAGCGGCCGCCCAGAATGCCGGCGGCCCGGCCGGCGCGACAGCAGCAACGCCAGCAACAGAGGAATGCGACGAGAGCGGCGCAAGCGGAGAACCGACAGAACCGTGGCGCGGGGAATCCGCAAGGCAATGGCGCGAACCGGCCGAACTCCGCGGCGCGGCCTAACGGTGATCCCAACCGGCCACCATCCGCGTATACTCCCCCGGCTGCGCAGAGGAAATTCAGCGACCTGAACCCGCAGGAAAAGCAGAGGGTCCTTGAAAACTACAACCGGCTAAGCAAAATGCCGCCCGCGCAAAGGCAGGAATTGCGCAACAGAATTGCCACGTGGAACAGGCTGACTCCGGCACAAAAGACTCACATCAGGAACGATGTGCTTCCGAAGTGGAGGCAGATGCCTGTGGAGCGGCGGCAGGCGATCCGGCAGAGACTGCAAATACTGCAGAACATGCCGGAGTTCGCGCGGAATCAACGTTTGAACGATCCGAGGTTCACCGAAGGAATGAGCGAAGAGGATAAGTCGACGCTGCGAGATTTGAGCCACATGCATGTAGGCGCGCCCGATCCGCCGAATGAGTAGGGCAGCCGCCAGCTCACAGCCGACAGCATAACCCAGGAAAGGAAATAGCTCTCTTTTCAATAAGCTTCTAATCCCGTTTGTCCACCGACTTGACCGACAACGGCGACCAACATACCGCGCATCGTAAAGCCAATCTGGCATACCGTGGGACGACGCAACCCGCGCACCTACATTGACAACGCCGCTCCTCTCGCGGCATCGTGACTTGTTCACGCCGCGCGCATCCAACGAGGGGAGGCCGCCATTCCCGTTTTGCCGCCGCGCTTTCGCGCACTTCAACACCGCAATTTTCAATTATTTATCGCAGGGCAGCTTACTTCGCTCATCGGCACGTGGATGCAGACGACGGCGCAGCTGTGGCTGGTCTATAAGCTGGCAAAATCCGCGGCAGTCCTGGGCGTTTTTGGTTTTGCGAGCCAGGTGCCCATTTTATTTTTGGCGGCACTTGGCGGCTACATGGGCGACCGCTACAACCGACATCGCGGCGTGATTTGGACACAGACGGTCTCGATGGTGCTCGCGTTCCTTCTTGCAGCGCTCACATTTGCGAACGTCATCCAGGTCTGGGAGCTGATCCTCACCGCGTTCCTTGCGGGAGTCGTGAACGCATTCGATGTGCCGATCCGGCAGGCGTTTCTGGTTGAGATGGTGGTGAAGGAGGATTTGCCGAATGCGATTGCGCTGAACTCTTCGATTTTCAATGGGGCGCGCGTGGTGGGACCGGCGATTGCGGGGTTGGCGTTGGCGTGGAAAGGGCCAGCTTGGTGTTTCTTCCTGAATGGCGTGAGTTTTCTGGCGGTGATCGGGGCGCTGCTCGCGATGCGTCTTGTGAAGAAAGTAGCGAAGAAGGAAGAGGGATCGCCATTGCAGAGTTTGCTGCAGGGATTTCGGTTCGCGATGAGCGACTTGCCAATCCGGTCGACGCTGTTGCTTTTGAGCATGCTGAGCTTGCTGGGATTGCAGTATTCGGTATTCCTGCCGATTTTTGCGAGCGATATTTTGCATCGCGGCGCGAAAGGATTCGGGTTGTTGATGAGCGCGGCCGGAGTCGGCGCGGTGCTGGGAGCGCTGCATTTTGCTGCGCGGACCAGTTACAAGGGGCTGGCGCGGTGGATTGGGGCGACGTCCGCGATATGCGCGGTGGGTCTGGTCCTTTTTTCGCAGTCGCGGGTGTTCTGGCTCTCGATGGGGATGCTCCTCGTCGTTGGATTTTGCACCACGGTGCAGATGGCGGCGACGAATACCACCTTGCAGAACCGCGTGCCGGATCGGTTGCGCGGGCGCATCATGGCCGTGTACGCGACGATGTTCATGGGCGTTCAGCCGATCGGGTCGCTGATTGCGGGGGGAATTGCTACGCGGATCGGCGCGCCGTACACGCTCGCGGTGTTTGGAACGCTTTGTTTTTTGGGAAGCATGATTTTTATTTTCCGGGTGGTTATTCCATTGCAGGGGCAGCCCGCGGCACCGGCTGCGGCTTAGGAGGGATTGGGGCGGTATAGCCAGTCGGGTGTGGACGTAGTCGATGCGAAAAGCGGGCTCTCTCCGGATAGCTGTGCCCGGCCGGGTTGCGTGGTGTCAGTGAGAGTGGAGCTCGCCGGAGCACAGGCTGAAGCCTGTGCCACTGTGGGGGCATTGATGGAAGCGAGGATGCCGTCGACCTTGAGGCGCTGTGGAGACAGCGAGCAGACGGGATCGGTGACGGCGGCGTCCGCGGCGAGCAGGAATGCCTGGCAGCGGCAGCCGCCGAAATCTTGAGCGCGGCGGGCGCAGGTTTTGCAGGGGTCTTGCATCCAGGATTCGCCGCGGAATTTTTGGAAAGCATCGGAAGCTTCCCAGATATCCCGCAAGCCGCGGTTCTTTATATTTTCAAAAGACATGTCGGGGATGACTCGTGCGGCGTGGCAGGGAAGCGCGTCGCCGTTCGGTGTGATGAGCATAAGCTTGCGACCCCAGCCGCCCATGCACGGCTTTGGGTATTTCGCGTAGTAATCGGGAACCACATATTCTACTTTGATTTTTCCTGCCAGGCGTTCTTGTGTTTTTTTCAAGAAATCTATGGATTGCGTGAGCTGTGCGCGTGTGGGCAGCAAGGAATCGCGATTGGCGAAGGCCCATCCGTAATACTGCACGTTTGCGAATTCGACGCGAGAGGCGGTGGAAGATTCGGCGAGAGCGAGCATTTCGGAGAGTTGATCGATGTTGCGGCGGTGAATGACGAAGTTGAGCGTGACGGCGAGGCGATGGTGTTTCAGCCAGTCGAGGACGCGGAGTTTGTGAGCGTGGGCTTTGGTGCCGGAGATTTCGTTGGCGGTATCTTCGCGCGCGCCTTGAAAGCTCAATTGAAAATGATCGAGTCCCGCTTGTACGAGCGCGGCAAGCTTTCCTTCATCGAGAGGCAAGCCGGAGGTGATGAGATTGACGTAAAGGCCGGCGGAACGGGCGGCGCGGATGAGCTCAAGGATGTCCGGGCGCGTGAGCGGTTCGCCGCCGGTGAAATCGGCTTGCAGGACGCCGAGAGCGGCGGCTTCGCGAAAGACGCGCGACCAGTCTTCCGTCGACAATTCCATCGCGCGGCTCTGCAATTCCAAGGGATTGGAGCAATAGACGCAGTGGAGCGGGCACCGGTGGGTTAGCTCGGCGATGAGAGCGAGTGGATTGGCGAGAGGCGAGCTCATTTGTCTCGGGCGCGAAGTTCTAGAATACCTGAACGCGGGAGTGAGAATAGAGTCGGGGCGAAGAATCACTTCCCGGGCCGATCTGCTGGGGCGCGGGGAGAGCAGACAGTCGTAGGGCTATTCGGGATTCAAATAGCGACCGGTTGCCTGCCTGCGCAGAGGGCGGAATGCATTGCGCACGGGTGGCATACATGGCTGCCTCGGAGGCCGATTCCAGTTAACAATAATCGGCACCCCCCTGGGGTTTTTCATAAATATTCATTCTAAAGGGTTTTAAAGTCCTTGTTTTCAAGCGGATGTATAAGTGTTGATTCTACATGGCTTAGCAATTCAGCCGCTTCATGCGGGTACGTCTATGGATTGAAGCCCTCGAGCACCCGGAATGAGCGAAAAATAATGCCGGCATAAATGAAAACGGCGGCCAGCGGCCGCCATATGGAACCCACACTATTACCCAGCAGATATAATAACATACATTATCAAAACGTCAAGGGAAAAATAAGGGGAAATCGTAGCGTGCTAATTTTCGGGTAGTTGGTCGGTCGGGATCGGTTTTAAAACGGCGCGACTTCAGTCGTGCTGTAAGCATTCCAATGCTGAGGGACATGTTCGAGCAAACTGACTATCGAAGAACCACATCAGAACCAGGTCTTTTGCTTGTAATCGAGATACGCGGCGCCGAACTTCTCCGTCAGTACCCGCTCTTCTTTCCGGCTGCGCACCACTTGCAGCGGAATTATGACCACGAAAATCAGCAGCAGCCACGGCCTTCCCATCCAAATGATGAATCCCAGGATGAAAATCGCCCCAAAGAGGTAAATCGGATTGCGGATACGCGAGTAGATGCCCGTCGTTACCAGCGTCGACGCCTTAGCCTGCACGCTGAAGGCGCGTCCCAGCTCAATGCGTGCCACTACGAGCAAAAGAAATGCCGGCGCTGCAATGGCAATTCCCGCAATGCGCCATGCAGTCCATGTTAGATGCGGGGTATGCATGACAAGGAGCGATAAGCCGATGATTGCCACCGCCAGCGTCACCAAATTGAGTTTCATGGCCTTTCCTTCATTCTCGTTGCAATCAGCACCATCTTAGTGTGCCCGCACGCTCAAACCACGCCGTGGGTCAGCTTCAAGAACGCTCTGGCTTTAGCCCGTCCATCAACCGGCTAAAAGCTGCCAGGGCTTCAGTTCCTGAGCAATCCTTTCAAATTGATCCAATGCCAAAGAATGTCCTCATAGTGGCACATGTCTAGTACAACGCAAGGCCCTCAGATTTTCAAACTGACCGACTACCAATTTTTGTCGGGCATTCTTCACTCGCGCATGGGGCACGAAGACAATTTTCCCTGGCGCGTCGCGTGCCGAAATGTGATGGTGCGCTTCGGCTGAGACTCCTCGAAAGCGGGAGCAGGGCTCCCGCACTCCACACTGGGACACTGCAAACAAAGAACGGTGAGGGAGCAGTCAGGGCTCGAAATCCAGGGCGCGGTCTTTTTGGAGGAGGGCCAGATAGCCGAGGATGTCTTGTTCTACTTTGGCGGGATCGGCTTTGGAGTAGATTTGCTGCAATTCGGTGATGATCTGCTGGACGGTTCGCTTGCCGTCGCAGCGCTGGACGATTTCGAGGCTTGGGCCATTGAGGCGCAGGGCGCGCTCGGGCATGAGAAGGACGCGCTGGCCCTGGTTTTCGCCAAGGCGGACGCCGGGGGCGAGGCGCGGTTTGCTGGTGAGTTCGATGCTCATCGATAGGGACTCATTGCGCCGCAGGTCGCAACGAAGCGCACCCTGCATGAACGACTTCCGGATTTGGCCGAAAGGCGCCCGGAGGCGGCCAGCCCGGGTGAACGTAGGAAAAATAGAGGGCATCGAGTTGGGCCCAGAGGATGTCGCACTTGGCGCGCAGGGCGGCGTGGGATTTGTCCTGCTCTTCGCGTGTGCGGGCGTGTTTGACCACCCAGGCGAGCGCGAATTCGGCGTCTTCCGGAGCTTGTGTGAGGCGGCCGGTGAAATAGTCGAGACCACTCGCTAGCCAGGGGTAGTGGTGGCGCAGACGGTCTACACGGAGCGTGATGAGTTTCTTGGAAAAAAGTTCGGTGAGGGAAGAGGCGACAGCTTCAAGATGCGAGCGCGTGGAGACGAAATCGACGTAGGCTTGAACGGCGTAGCGAGTGGCGGGAAGAATTCCTTCGCAGCGGAGAGCTTGATCTCGGGAAAGGCCAGTGGCTTCGACCAGACGCAGCCATTTTTCAATGCCGCCTGGTTTTGCGCCGTCGCCGTCGTGGTCCAGGATGCGTTTGCGCCAGGCGAGGCGGAAGCCGGGATCTTCGCTGCGAGCGAGGATGGCGGCGTCCTTGATGGGAATGCGGCTTTGGTAGTAGTAGCGATTGAGCGCCCAAGCTTGAAGCTGTCCGCGGGTGAGTTTTCCCTCGTGCATCAGCGCATGAAAGGGATGTTTGTGGTGATAGCGCTCCTCACCGATGGAATGAAAGCCAGCGATGAAGTCGGCTTCCGAGAGTAGCGGCGCTTCGATGGATTGAGCCTGGCGCATATTCACACGGCGAGTTCCATGCCATCATAGGCGATTTCCCAGCCCGCTTCACGGACGATGCGCGCTTCAGAGCTCTCGTCGTTCAAGATGGGGTTGGTATTGTTGATATGGATGAGGACGCGTCGCGTTTTTGAAGGCCGGAAGGGCTGACGGAGAAGGCCGCGGTCGCCCCAGAGCGGTAGATGTCCCATCTGCCTGGCGGATTTGCTCCCTTTTTGGATGGAGTAGAGTTCATCGTCTTTCCAGAAGGTGCCATCGAGAATCGCCATATCGCTCTCCTCAACGGCACGCAACCAATGGTCTCCGATGCCCGGAAGATGGGGAGCGTAGAAGACTCTTTTGTCTCTTGAGACAAAACTAAGGCCGATGACGGCTTCCTCTGGACCGAGGGTATTGCGCAGGGAATCGCTTACGTAATCGGGGAAACTCCCGCTAAGCGCGACGGCTTTACAAAAGAGGCCGCTTTTCTTGTCGGCAGGCGAAGCCGGGACGAGCGGCATGAGGCGGCCGAGAGTCAAAGTTTCCCAGCGGACGGGAGGGTTTGAACGCAGGAGCACGCGGAAGATGTCGTTTTCTTCTGTCAGGATGCGCCGGACGGCTACTGTCGAATAAATTTGAAGGGGATGAAATTCCCGCAAATGAAGAAGGCCCATGACGGCGTCGACGTCGGCGCTGGTGAGTAAGACCGTGTGGATCGGTGAATTTCGCGAACCGGCGGGCGGGACAAAATCAGCGGAGGACAGGATTTGCTGGCGAAGATCGGGAGAGGCATTCAGGAGAAACCAACGGGCACCGTCTGGGGAAATGGCAGCCTGGGTTTGCGTTCGAGGGCTGGCTTTTATGGTACCTGAACGCGCACCGGAACACTGAGGGCATGCGCAATTCCATTGGGGGAAGCCGCCCCCGGCCGCGGAGCCGAGGACTTTAACGCGCATTCCGGCACGCCGAAAGATGACCGCTGGGCGCGGTCATAGCTTTACAGCTCAGCGTTAGCGTACGAGCTAATTTCGCAGTTCAGGTCGATCTCTTCGTGCTGAGGGGTGGTCCATTCCATGGTGAAAGGCTCCTCGTAACAGACGAGAATAAAAATTCACGACAGTCCAAATATAGCACAGGCGTCAGATGGAGGGAAGGCCGCTATGAAATATCTGTGCAACGACCGACAGGGAGCCAGCCTACTAAGGGTAGAGAATCAACGAAGAAAAAACCACAACCTGTGGTAGGGAAAATTTGGAATCTGCTGAGTCTTCCAAAGAGATTAAATTTTCAATAGAACGCATATTTTCTCTTGACAAAGCCGGAAAGCACCCTATGATGTGGCGAGAAGTGGGAGAGAGTGGTTTGTAGTAGAGTAAAGTAGAAAGTTCCCGGCCAAGTTAAGACGTTCTCGAGGGCAATCGTGAACGTGGGCATTCTGGGCATCCAAAACAGGCTTTTGAGCAGGGGTTATGAAGCTGAGGGGAAACTGTCCGGCGAAAGTCGACGAGAAGGGGCGTCTCAAAATACCCTCGGTGTTTCTGGACGAGTTCAAGGAGTACGGCAACCAGTTTTATATCACAAGTACGACGGGCGAGACGGCGAGAATTTACCCGATGAAGGTTTGGTCGGAAATCGAGGACAAGCTGGCGCAATTGCCGAGCACGCATGTAGCGAAACAAAAGTTTTTGTTGAGGACAAGCTACTTTGGGCAGCAGGCGGAATTGGATGGGCAGGGAAGAGTGCTGTTGCCGGCGGTGCTGCGCGAGGCCGCGCAGACCATGGGGGAAGTGGACGTCTACGGCGCCCTGAATTATTTGGAAGTGATGAATCACACGCGGATGCTGGATAAGCTGAAGAATGAGCCGTATACGGCGGCGGATGATACGGCCCTGGGGATTTGAAGAAGTAACAAAGTAAAGAATTAAAGACGTAGCGAAAGACGGAAGTTCGAGGCGCGAAATTCGTCGGGGCAGTGGGGCGAAGGACTTAAACGATTGAATGCGGCGCATACGCCGGTGATGTTGGAAGAGGTGCTGGAATGGCTGGGCATCAGGCCGGAAGGAACGTACATCGACGCCACGATGGGAGCCGGCGGGCATTCGGCGGCTATAGCCGAAAAGCTGACGTCGGGACGGCTGATCGGCCTGGACCGGGACGCACAGGCGTTAGAGCTGGCGCGGGAGCGGCTGAAGAGTTTCGGAACGAAAGTGACCCTGGTGCAGTCGCCGTTTTCGAGGATTGTGGAGGTCGCACACGAGTTGGGGATTCGGAAGGTGGACGGGGTCTTGGCAGACTTGGGAGTTTCGAGCATGCAGCTTGATCAGGCCGAGCGAGGATTTTCGTTTCGCGAGGCGGCCGAGCTGGATATGAGAATGGATGCCGTGAACGACGAATTGACGGCAGGAGACATTGTGAATCGCTGGCCCGAAAAAGAGATGGCCGATTTGCTCTACCGCGAGGCGGATGAGCACGATTCCAGAAGGATCGCCAGGGCGATCGTACGAGCGCGGCCGATCAGAGATACCGCGCACCTGGCAACGGTTGTGGCAGGGGCCCGTAAGCACTGGGGAAGGCAGAGACTGCATCCCGCAACAAAAACGTTTCTGGCGCTGCGGATAGCGGTGAATCGAGAGATGGAGGAACTCGGGCAGTTTCTAACGCGGACCCCTGACACATTAAATTCCGGCGGGCGCATGGTGGTGCTGAGTTACCACTCGCGCGAAGACCGCATCGTGAAGCACGCATTCCAAGAGGGAGAGCGTCAGGGGACGCTCCGAGTGCTCACCCGGCACGTGATCCAGCCGACCGAGGAAGAGAAGGCGGCCAACCCGCGTTCGCGAAGCGCGAAACTGCGGTGCGCAGAAAGAGTGTAGTTATGAGCGGCAAGAGAAAAAGAGGAGTAGCGGCGGAGTTTCATACCGTCAAGCGAATCGACAATTCCCGGCTGGTGCGCAATGTCGAACCTGCAAAGCTACGGAGTCTCTGGCGGAGCGTGGCGCTAGGCAGCATCGTTGCGGCATTTTTCATGCTGTACATTTTCCAGCATTTTCGCTGTATCGATTTGAGTTTTCAGCTTGAAGATCTGAAAGCCCAGCAAACGAAAGCAGCGGCGTTGAATTCGGAGCTGAAACTGGAAATTGCAGGGCTGCGAAATCCGATGCGGATTGACGTCATTGCCCGGCGCCGGCTTGGCCTGACAGAACCGTTGCCGTCGCAAGTGCAAGAGTATGACGAACCCGACGGCGCGGAAGTGGCCGCGCGATACGTGCGGCCGAACCACGTGCCGTGAACCCGCCGGCAGGCGTGGCGTTCCCAAACAAAAATTTTACCGTAACTGTGAGCTTCCGACCGGAGCGTTTGCCGACCTGAATTCGTTATGCGACAAGACCGCGTCCACGTCCGTTTGCTCATCATTGCCGGGGTGGCGCTTTTGTGGATGGGAGCGGTATTCGGGCGGCTGACGTACCTGCAACTCTTCCTTCATGGCGAATACCTGGCGCGGGCTCTGCGCCAGCAACAGCGCACCATCGAAATAACTCCTGAGCGCGGCGCGATCTACGACCGGAACAAAAGGCCACTGGCGATGAGCATCCCCGTGGATTCGGCGTTCGGAGTGCCTTCGGAAATTGCGGACGAGCATCTGGCGGCGCGGCTGCTGTCAGGGGTGGTAGGGGTTCCGGAGGAGGTGCTCGAAACGCGCTTCGAGTCTTCCCGGTCGTTTGTTTGGATTTCCCGGAAGCTGCCGCCCGAAAAGGCGCAAGCCATTACGGCGCTGAATCTAAAGGGAGTCTACCTCCAAAAGGAGAACCAGCGGTTTTACCCCAAGCGGGATCTTGCGGCGCACGTGCTGGGCTTCGTCGATATGGACGAGAAGGGGCTCGGGGGGATCGAATACGAGCTGGACCACGAGATTCGGGGTGAGAGTGGGAAGATCGTGGTGATGGAGGACGCGAAGAAGCGCTGGTTCGACGCCAGCCAGGCCAAGCTGAACAATGGCGCGGATGTCGTGCTGACACTGGACGAAGAAATTCAGTACGTCGCGGAGCGCGAACTGAGCGCGGCCATTTCGCAGACCCACGCAATTGCGGGGACTGCTATCGTTATGAATCCGAATAACGGGGAGATCCTGGCGCTGGCGAACTGGCCGACGTTTAACCCTAATAAAGCCAGCGAAGCGCCCACGGAAGCGCGCATGGATCGCGCGGTGGGCGCGCTTTACGAGCCGGGCTCAACCTTCAAGCTGATCACCCTGGCGGCGGCTTTCAACGAAGGAATCACGCGGCCTGACGAAGTCTTCGATTGCGAGAACGGCAGTGTGCTCGTGGCGGGACACCGGATCCACGACCACAAGCGGTTTGGCTTGCTGAACGTTTCGCAAATTCTCGCAGAGTCGAGCGACGTGGGCGCGATCAAAATCGCGCTGCGGTTGCAAGCGCCCCGATTTTACGACTACATCCGCGCTTTTGGCTTTGGCGCGCTCACGGGGGTCGATTTGCCGGGTGAGAGCAGGGGCATCCTACGGCCCGTGAATGACTGGGGAGCGTTCTCGATTGGCTCGATCTCGATGGGACAGGAGATTGGGGTTACGCCCATCCAACTGATCAGCGCGGTTTCGGCAATCGCCAATGGCGGATTGTTGTACAGGCCGCACGTTGTGGAGGAGTTGGAGCGAGATGGTCGGGCGTTGCCCGCCGAGGGCGTGTCAACGCCGACGGAACCGCGGCGCGTCATTCGTCCGGAAACTGCGGCGACCATGCGCCGGCTGATGGAGGGCGTGGTGTTGCGCGGAACTGGACCTCTAGCCCATCTCGATGGGTGGACCTCCGCCGGAAAAACGGGTACGGCGCAAAAAATCGATCCAACGACGGGACGCTATTCGCGGACCCAGTACATCGCTTCCTTCACGGGATTTGCGCCCATCAACAATCCGGCCGTGACCATCCTGGTGTCGCTGGATTCTCCCGTCGGACTGCACGAAGGCGGAGAAGTGGCCGCACCGGTGTTCAAACGCATCGCCGAGGAGGTCTTAACGTATCTCGACGTGCCGCGCGATGTTCCGCTCAATCCGAAGCTCATCCAAGCGGCCTATCAGAATCAGACAAAGGAAGATGGGAAGGGACTAGAGGATCTTTCGTCCGTGGATTTTTCTGGACAGAGCGATCCGGCCCCCGCGACACCGCAGACAACGAGAGCCGATGGGCAGGGGCAAACGGATAGCAAGAAACCGCCTTTGACGGTAGCGGTGGACCAGGGCGGTGAAATCGAAGTGCCGGATTTTAGCGGGAAAACCATGCGCGAGGTGGCTGATATCTCGTTGAAGCTGGGGCTCGAACCTGTATTGGTTGGCAGCGATCTTGCTACGGATCAATCGCCGGCGGCCGGAGCGAAGATGAGGCGCGGCGCGAAAATCACGGTGCGCTTCGGGACACCGGCCGAGAAGAATTCGAGGCCGCGTCCAGGAAACAGGAATTAGGATGAGAACTGGATTGAGCCATATAGAAGACGTAACACGCAACCCGAATACGAACCACGCCGATGAAGGCCGAGAAGATTCATCGCCGCCACGCCTCCCTCCGCGAAACGTGAAACTGCGCGAGTTATTCCAGGGAACAGAAGCGAGCGTTCCCGCGTCCGCACTGGAGTTGGAAATACGCCAGGTCGCGTGTGATTCGCGAAAGGTGCAGCCCCGCGCGCTTTTTTTTGCATTGCATGGCGCGAAGGCGGACGGCAACGCGTTCATCCGCGATGCGGTATCGCGAGGCGCTGCGGCGATTGTGAGCGAAGACGCGGCGCCCGCAGCCTTACCTTCCAGCGTTGCGTGGATTCAAGTTAGCGAGGCGCGCAAAGCGCTCGCGGTTGCGGTAGCGAACTTTTTTGGGCATCCGGCCGATGCCTTGCGGCTTGTCGCGGTGACCGGCACAAACGGAAAAACCACGACTACTTCGTTGATTGACGCGATTGTGAAAGCCTCCGGCGCGAAGACCGGCCTCTTCGGAACGATTGCGTATCATACGCCGCTCGGCGAGTACCCCGCGCCCAACACCACGCCGGAATCGGTTGACCTACAGGGGTTTCTCGCGGAGATTCGGGATGCGGGCGGAAAGTACGCCGTGTTGGAAGCAAGTTCGCACTCGCTCGCGATGGACCGCTTATGGGGCTGCCACTTCGCGGCGGCTGTTTTTACGAATTTGACGCGCGAGCATATGGACTATCACAAAACGTTTGAAGATTATTTCGAGGCTAAGAAGAGGCTGTTCGAGGGTACCGGCGCCGGCGCGCCGGACGCCGCGGTAATTAACACGGATGACGAGTATGGCAAACGCTTGTGCGGACTGGCCAAGAAAACCGTTACCTACGGTCTCGAATCCGACGCCGAGATCACCACGAAAAAATTCCAACTGACGTTCAACGGTCTGGCATTCGCGGCGCAAACGCCTAACGGAAAAGTGCAGGTTGCATCGCGCCTGGTGGGCCGCATAAACGTTTATAACATTCTCGCGGCGATTGGAGCTGCCCAGGCGTTGGAGCTTTCGAACGACATCATCGAAACCGGAATACGTGATCTCGAGAGCGTTTCCGGACGCTTCCAGCGCATTGATTTGGGTCAGCCGTTTTTTGTCGTGGTCGATTATGCCCATACGGACGACGCTCTCGAAAATCTGATTCGCACCGCGAGAGAATTGAATCCCAAAGGCCGAATCATCACGCTTTTCGGGTGCGGCGGCGGAAAAGACCGCACCAAACGTCCCGTGATGGGAGAGGTGACCGGACGTCTGAGCGACTTGACGATTCTCTCGAGCGACAATCCGCGAAACGAAGATCCCTTGAAAATCATCAGCGACATTATCGTGGGCCTGCAAAAAACGGCTGGAAAGTATTTGATCGAACCGGACCGCGAAAAAGCCGTCGGCGTAGCGATGGACGAAGCGCGTGCAGGAGACATCGTGCTGCTGGCCGGCAAAGGTCATGAGAATTATCAAATTCTCGCCAACCAGACGCTCGAGTTTGACGACCGCGACGTGGCGCGGCGCGCTCTAAGCGAACGGGGATATAGTGGGGCGCAGACCGAAACCGGTATTGGAAAGCCGAAAAACGGCTCAGGGTTTGGCACGTAGCGCGCTTGTCTAGTTTGGCTAGAAAGTGTGACGAGGGCGCGCGAGCCAGTAGTCAACTCGCGAAAGGAGGAGCCCTCAAAATACGGTGAATACAAACCGATGCGCGGGGTATCTGCGTAAAGCGAACCCCTTGAGGCATTTATGCGGTGGACGATTGCACAGGTGGCTGGCGCTCTGGGTGCTACGGCGAGGGCAGGACTCGACCCCGTGGCCCGGGTGGCCGGTGTCTCGATTGATTCTCGCACGGTACGTGCAGGAGAACTGTTCGTTGCCGTCCACGGACCGCGTCACGATGGACACGATTACGTGGAGAGTGCGCTGGCGCGCGGAGCGCTCGCCGCGGTGGTGGCGGAGCAACAAGCCGGCCGCTACGGGGAGGCCGTCCGGAATCGCTGCATTGTCGTGGGGGACACTTTCGAAGCGCTCAAGCGGCTCGCGCGGGCCGTGCGCGAAGCTTGGGGCGGGAAAATTGCCGGCGTCACAGGCTCCGTGGGCAAGACCACTACGAAAGAGATCCTGGCGGCACTGCTGGGCGCGAAGCTGCGGGTCTTGAAGTCGGAAGGAAATTTTAATAACGAATACGGGCTGCCGCTAACGCTGTTTCGTTTGGACGAAACGCACGAAGCGGCGGTGCTCGAGATGGGCATGTCTCGGCGCGGAGAATTGGCGCGGCTCGCGGCGATTGCCCGCCCCGATGTAGGAGTGGTGACGCGCGTTGCGCCCGCACATTTGGAATTTTTTTCCTCGGTGGATGAGATTGCGCTGGCGAAGCGCGAGTTGATCGAGGGGCTGAATGGGCGCGAGTCGACTGCAGTGCTGAATGCGGATGATCCGCGCGTCGCAGCGTTCGGTGCGTTTGCGCCGGGGCGCGTGGTGACATACGGAATCGATGCACCGGCGTTTTTCTCGGCGGAGGCGATTGAAGACCGCGGAGCGCTGGGTTCGGCGTTTGATTATGTGAATCCCGAAGGCCGCGTGCGATTGGAGCTTCCCGTGCCCGGCCGCCATGCGATTTACAACGCGCTGGCCGCGCTAGCCGCTGCAAGCGTCTGGAACATCGGCGCAGCGGAAGCGCAAAGCGTTTTTCGTATGCTGCGCGTGCCGGCGATGCGCGGCGAGTTGCTGCGGTTCTCGAATGGAGCGGCACTGATCAACGACAGCTACAACTCGAGTCCGGCTGCGCTGCACGCGATGGTGTCGGTGCTGGCAGCCACGCCAAATTTTCAGCGACGTATCGTTGCTGCGGGAGAAATGCGCGAGCTAGGTCCGGCTTCGCCGGTGCTGCATCGCGAAGCGGGGATTTTCACGGCCAAAACGGGCAAAGTCAATTGGGTGATCGGCGTCGAAGGCGATGCCGAGCAAATCGTGGAAGGCGCGGTGTCCGCGGGAGTTCCGCGCGCGCACACGAAGTTCTTCAAGTCTTCCGAGGAAGCGGCGAAATTTCTGGAGGAGTTCCTCAGGCCAGGCGACGTGTTGCTAGTGAAAGGCTCGCGAGGAGTGAAGATGGAACGCATCGTCGAAGCGCTGCTGACGCGCTACGCCGCTCCTGGCGAGCTTCCGCGGCAGGAGGTACGTCACTGAAATGCTTTACTACCTCCTCTACCACGTTTTGCAGCCTTATTTCAGCCCGCTCAACGTTTTTCGCTACATCACGGTTCGCACCGTTTATGCAAGCTTGACGGCGATGTTTCTCGGGCTGGTCTTTGGTCCTTGGCTGATTCGGCGATTGCGGGAGCTGCAGATTGGGCAGTACATCCGTGAAGAGGGGCCTCAAGGGCATCAGAAAAAGGCCGGCACGCCTACGATGGGCGGCGTGCTGATTGTTTTATCGACGGCTGTCCCCACACTCCTGTGGGCAGACCTGACCAATCCCTTTATTTTACTTTCTCTTTTTGCCCTGATCGGTTTTGCGGCCATCGGTTTCATCGACGATTACGCCAAGGTTTCGAAGCAAAGAAATCTTGGGCTCACCGCGAAAAAGAAAATCTATTTTCAGGTGTTGGTCAGCCTGGTCGTGGGGATTTCGCTGCTTGTTCTAGTGACCCACTACGCGTACTCGACGCAGCTGATGATTCCGTTTTTAAAGCGTTTGCATCCTGACCTGGTCATCCATTCGCTGATGAATTCGGCGCACCTATGGCCTCTGGCTTTTCTTCCGTTTCTGGCCTTTGTTTGTGTCGTCATCGTCGGCTCCTCGAATGCGGTGAATTTGACGGATGGGCTCGATGGGCTGGCCATCGGCTGCACCGTCATCGCCGCGGGGGCGCTCACCGTGCTCACCTATGTCAGCAGCAATTCACGCTGGGCGACATATCTCGAGATTCAGTACATCCCGCGCGTCGGCGAGTTGACGGTATTTTGCGGAGCGCTCGTGGGCGCATCGCTCGGCTTCCTGTGGTACAACGCCCACCCCGCCGAAATTTTCATGGGCGATGTCGGCTCGCTCTCGCTTGGCGGAACGCTCGGCACCGTCGCCGTCATTATCAAGCAGGAGATTCTCTTGTTTTTTGTGGGCGGGATATTCGTCATCGAAGCGCTCTCGGTGATCTTGCAAGTGGGCTCGTTCAAATTGCGCGGAAAACGTATCTTCCGTATGGCGCCGATCCACCATCATTTTGAATTGCTGGGTTGGAGCGAATCGAAGGTTATCGTTCGGTTCTGGATTGCTGCGCTGGTCTTTGCGCTCTTTGCGCTGACGACGCTGAAGTTGAGGTAGAAGGGATTGAAGCCAGGCGAGTTTGGAAGAGAACCATGCCAAGTGGGATCGACTTGCGAGGGAAGCGCGTTCTGGTGGTCGGGCTGGCCCGGACGGGCGTCGCTACGGCTCTTTTTTGCGCGGCTCGAGGCGCGCAAGTGACCGCGACGGACTCTCGCACCGAAAGCGAGATCGGCGAAGCAGTCGCAAAATCAAAGGCTGCAGGCGTGACGCTCGAACTCGGCGGCCATCGGGAGAAAACTTTCTTGGAGCAGGAGTTGATTATCCCGAGCCCGGGCGTGCCCGCCGATGAAGCGCATTTGCAGGCCGCGCGTGCGAAAGGCATCACGATTTGGAGCGAGATCGAGCTGGCCTTCCGATTCATGAAGGGTCGCTTGATTGGTATTACCGGTTCGAACGGAAAGACGACGACGACATCGCTCGTCGAACATATTTTGAAGACGGCTGGAATGCAGACCATTCTCGCAGGGAATATTGGAACGCCACTCATCGCATCCGTGGACGCCATGAAGGATGACACCTGGACGGTCGTCGAGCTCAGCAGCTTCCAACTCGAGCTGATTGACACGTTTCGCCCGAATATCGGCGTGTTTCTAAACTTGACGCCGGACCATCTCGACCGTCACCACACGTTCGAAGCGTATGGGTCTGCAAAGGCGCGGATTTTCGAAAATCAGTCCGGCGAAGACGCGGCCATTTTGAACGCGGATGATGAGGCAACAGCGCCGTACGCTCCCTCGCTTCCTCGCGTGTATTGGTTCAGCAGGAAACAACGCGTTGCTCAGGGCGCGTATGTTCGAGATGAGCAAATCGTCTTCCGCCAAGATGGTGCGGAAGAAATCCTGCTCAAGCTGGAAGACATTCCGCTGGCCGGCGCGCACAACGTGGAAAACGTGCTGGCTGCGGCAGTCGCCGCGCGGCTGGCCGGAGCACCCGCCGTAGCGATCGCCAAAGGCGTGAGCACGTTCGCGGGAGTAGAGCACCGCCTGGAGTTCGTCGCCGAAATCGGGGGCGTGCGCTACTTCAACGATTCGAAAGCGACCAACGTGGATGCCACGCTCAAGGCGCTCGACGCGTTTCCCGGCCGCATTCTGGTGATTCTCGGCGGAAAAGATAAAGGAAGCGATTACACCGTCCTGCAAAAGCCGTTGCGGGAAAAAGCGATTCTCGCCCTCCTCATTGGCGCGGCGGCGCAAAAAATCGAAACGCAAATTTCAGGCAGCGTGGCGCTCGAGCGTGCGGAAACGCTCGAGCGCGCCGTCGAAATCGCCTCACACGCGGCGCAACGTGGCGACGTTGTGCTGCTCGCCCCAGCTTGCGCCAGTTTCGACCAGTTTCAGAACTATGAGCATCGCGGACGCGTCTTCAAGGAATTGGTGGCACAGCTCGAAAAACAAGCCGCTGGTGCAAGTTCCGTAAAAAGGTGAACGAAGGTGCCGAAACGTCTCGAGATGGACCGGTGGCTGTTCGGAGTGACGGTGGTGCTGTGCCTGTTCGGCGCCGTCATGATCTTCAGCGCCTCAGCGGTCACAGCGGAAAAAGAGTTTGGCCACGGCTACTATTTTCTGGTCCGGCAGCTCGCCTGGCTGATTCTGGGATTCCTCGGAATGTTTGCTTTGATGCGCACGGATTATCGCCGCTTGCGTGAGCCCGCTGTCGTTTACACAACGGTTTGCGTGGTCCTGTTGCTGCTCGTCGGTACTTTTTTTCTGGACAAGTCTCACGCCACCCATCGTTGGATTCGTTATGGACCTGTCGGGATTCAGCCCTCTGAACTGGCCAAACTGGCGGCAATTCTCTATCTCGCGTGGTTTCTGGACCAAAAACGCCGCAGCGCGGCCTCGATGAAGTTTTGCAAACAGGATTTTCTTCAGACTATTCTACCCGCCGCGGGACCGGTTCTGGTCTGCGTGCTCCTCATTTTGATGCAGCCAGACCTGGGGACTGCGATGGACATTTTGCTGGTGGCTACCGCGATTCTTTTCGCCGCGGGAATGTCCTGGAAATGGCTCGCGGCGGGAGCTGCGGCCTCTTTGCCTGCCCTTTATTTCCTGCTCTTTCATGTTTCCTACCGCGCCGTGCGCGTTACCGCTTTCCTTAATCCAGACTCTGACCCCCAGGGCGCGGGTTTTCAACTGACACAGTCCCTCATCGCGGTGGGCTCCGGCGGGTTCACCGGAGTGGGCCTGATGGAGAGCAAACAAAAGTTGTTCTATTTGCCGGAAGCGCATACGGATTTCATCTATGCAGTGATTTGCGAAGAGCTCGGCTACATCGGCGCGCTGTTGGTGATTGCACTTTTTGTGATTTATGGCTGGCGCGGGCTGCGCGCCGCATTTGCTGCTCAGGACGGTTTTGGACGTTTGCTCGCGCTCGGCATTACCGCGCTGGTCCTTAGCCAGGCGCTGATTAATTTTGCAGTGGTGCTGGGTATGGTGCCGACCAAGGGCATCCCGCTGCCGTTCGTAAGTTACGGCGGTTCGAGCCTTCTGGTGATGCTGCTAGCGACAGGAGTCCTGCTGAACATATCGCAACAGGCCACGGAAACATGAGCCAACGCTTTGAGCCGCACTGGAGCTTCGGTTGTAGGGGCGCGATAGATTGTGCCCCCGCGGTCGCTCGTCCAATCGAGCCCCGTCCATGAAATTGCTAATCGCTGGAGGTGGCACGGGCGGCCACGTTTTCCCCGCGCTGGCCATTGCGCAAGAGTGGCTGTCACGTGGCAAGGAGAGAGAAGTCGTGTTAGTGGGAACAAAACGTGGAATCGAAATGAGACTCGTGCCGCAAGCGGGGTTGCCGCTCGAGACGTTGCGCGTCGCCGGCCTGAAAGGCAAAGGGGGCGCAACGTTGGCGAAGAATCTCCTCATGCTCGCGCCTGCGATGCTCGACGCTCGCCGAGTATTGCGCAAGCATAAGCCGGTCGCGGCCTTTGGCGTGGGCGGCTATGCTGCGGGACCTATGCTTCTTGCAGCGTGGCTCGGCCGTGTTCCTAACATAATTTTCGAGCCAAATGCCGAGCCGGGTCTGACGAACCGGCTGGTTGCGCGAATATCCAAGCGAATCGCCACCGGCTATGAAATTTCTGCCCAGGCCTGGGGAAAAAAAGCCATCGTTACGGGATGTCCCGTGCGCGCTGAGTTTTTTTCGATCGCGGCCCGCAAGCCAGCGAAGCCATTTCGTTTGCTGGTGACTGGCGGCAGCCAGGGCGCATTGCCTATCAACCGCACCTTTGTCGACGCGATGGATAGCTTGGCCGCGCGAAAAAATGAGCTCTCCATCGTGCATCAGACCGGTGAACGCGATTATAATGCGGTGCGCACCGCCTACGCGCGGCGCGAAGTCAACGCGGAGGTTGTGCCCTTCCTCACCAACATGGCCGAGCGCTTTGCCTGGGCAGACGTGATTGTTTGCCGAGCAGGAGCCATCACCGCCGCGGAAATCGCAGCCGCGGGGCGCGCCGCCATCTTCATTCCTTTCGGAGCCGCCACCGACAGCCACCAGTTGCGCAACGCGCAAGAGATGCAGCGTGCGGGCGCAGGCCGGCTGATCACCGAAAACGAGCTAACAGCGGATCGCCTCACTCGCGAAATTTTCTCGTTCATTGACCAGCCAGACCAAATTGAAAAGCAGTCGGCCGCAGCGATGGGGCTGGCTCGCCCTAACGCCACGCGGGACATTGTCAACTTGATCGAAGAGGCCGCGAACGTGCAGGGAATTGGCGAGAGGGCAAATCCATGATGGTCTCTTTCCGCAATTTTCAGCGCATTCATCTGGTGGGCATCGGCGGCATCGGCATGAGCGGCATCGCCGAAGTCCTGCTTACTCTGGGCTATTCCGTATCGGGCTCGGACACCAAGCCTTCCAACATCACCGAGCGGTTGCAAAATCTGGGCGCAACAATCCAGGAGGGCCACAAAGCGGGCAACGTCGAGGACGCGCACGTGGTGGTGACCTCCTCGGCGATTCGCCAAGACAATCCCGAAGTCGTCGAGGCGCACAAACGAAAAATTCCCGTGATCCCGCGAGCCGAGATGCTCGCCGAACTTATGCGCCTGAAATATGGCATTGCCGTCGCAGGCGCGCACGGCAAGACGACCACCACCTCGATGGTGGCCTCCGTTCTGGCCGCCGCGCATTTGGATCCCACTTTCGTCATCGGCGGCAGGGTAAATCAAGCCGGCACCACTGCGCGTCTCGGCAAAGGCGAGTATTTCGTCGTGGAAGCCGACGAAAGCGATCGAAGCTTCCTCATGCTCGCGCCTGTCGTCGCCGTCGTCACCACCATCGACCGCGAACACCTCGACCAGTACACCTCGCTCTCAGACATCCAGGGCGCGTTCTTACAATTCGTGAACCGCGTGCCATTTTACGGCGCCGCGATTCTTTGCTTGGACGAACCCAACGTGCAAGCCATTCTTCCGGATGTTAAGCGGCCAATCATCACGTATGGCACCTCGAGCCAGGCCGATTTGGTCATCAGCGACGTGAAGCTGGAAGGTTTTAGCAGTGAGTTCCGCCTCACATTCAGAGGCGACGACCTGGGTTTGTTCAGGCTGTCGCACCCGCCCGGCATGCACAACGTTCGAAACGCTGCCGCGGCAGCTGCCGTCGCGCTTTATCTCAACGTTCCCAGCGATCTAATCCGCGAAGGTCTCGCCAAATTCGCCGGTGTCGGCCGCCGCTTTGACATCAAAGGCGTCGTGAACGACATCACCGTCATCGACGATTACGGCCATCATCCGGCCGAGATTCGCGCCACCCTCGAGGCTGCCCGCGGCTGCAAGTTCAACCGTCTCCTGGTGCTTTTCCAGCCGCACCGCTTTACCCGCACGCAGCATCTCTGGGACGAATTCTGCCGCGCTTTCAATCAAGCCGATGTATTGGTGCTTGTGGACATCTACGCCGCCAGTGAGGCAGCAATCCCCGGCATCACTAGCGAAGCTCTTGCCAATGCCATTCGCGAAGCCGGCCACAAAAACGTTCATTACTTCCGCTCGATGCAGGCGGGCATCGAGTTTCTATTGCGGGAGGCAAGGCCTGGCGACGCCATCATGACCATCGGCGCGGGCAACATCAGCCGAGCTAGCAATGAATTGATGGTCCTTCTGGGCACGGAGAATCCCACACAGCATGCGCGTTGAGGATCCCAAAATCGTCGCAGCTCTGCCGGAGCTGGGTGTGCAGCGGAAGCCGGCCGCTTCGCTGGCCGAGCTTACTTCCCTCGGCATCGGCGGCACGACCGATATTTTCCGCATCCAGAAGCACGAGGCGATTCCGGAACTCTTGGATCTCCTCGACGCACAGGGCGTCCCGCACAAGTTCCTCGGCGGGGGCTCGAACCTCCTCGTGGGCGACGGCGAACTTCCCTGGGTGGTCCTCCAGCTCGTCTCCCCGCAGCCGGACATTGTTCTCGAAGGAAATTTCGCCCAAGTCGATGCCGCTGCCGACCTCGGCCGCACAGTAACCTTCTGCGCGAAAAACCACCTCGGCGGCATGGAAGGCCTCATCGGCGTCCCTGGAACTATCGGCGGGGCTCTCCGCATGAACGCCGGCGCTTACGGCATGCAAATCGGCAGTTACGTTCGCGAAGTGGAGCTTTACCGGGCCGCCGCCCGCAGGCTCGAAACCCTCCGCGGCGATCAAATTTCCTTCGAATACCGGCACACTTCTTTCGCGCCTGATGATATGATGCTCGCAGTGAAGCTGGAATTACCCTCCAAACCGTACCCTGAAATTCTAAAAGGAATTCGTATCTGCAATGAAAAGCGCCGCGCTAGCCAGCCGCTCGGGCAGAAGAGCGCCGGTTGCATCTTCAAGAATCCTCCAGGCGCTTCCGCCGGACGCATGATTGACGAACTCGGACTCAAGGGATTGAGCGCCGGTGACGCTCGCGTCAGCGATCGCCATGCCAATTTTTTTGTGAATGCGGGCAAAGCGTCCGCGAAGGACATGCTGGCTTTAATCGCCGGCGTCCGCGAACGCGTGGAAAAGTCGTTCGGCGTGATTCTCGAATACGAGGTGGTGGTTTGGAACGCGTGAAAGCCATGCAACGGGGCGCTGCCGCTGCTTCGGCCGAGCCGTACCGGCCGGAGCTGCTCGCCGACGAAGAGCCCCGCTATCTCCGCCGCCAGAAGCCGCTCGAAATTCGCCGCAAGAAGTTTGGTGGGCGAGGCTGGCCGTTCTACCGGCGCGTTCTCGTTTGGACCATGGCCGGAGCTGCGAGCGTAACCTTCGCCATTGTGGCGGGCCGCTTCTTGCTGTATTCGCCGCAAGTATTGCTACTGAAGCCCGAGCAAATCGAACTGACCGGCAACCACATCGTGAGCCGCGAAGCGGTCCTTCAGCCTTTCGCGCGCGACCGCAAGCGCAGCGTCCTTCGCATCCCCCTCGACGAGCGCCGCGCTGAGCTGGAGCAATTGCCGTGGGTCGAATCCGCCAGCATTCAGCGCATTCTCCCGAACCGCATCCGCGTTGAGCTCACCGAACGCACTCCTGTTGCATTCCTGCGCGACGGCTCCGAGCTGGACCTAATCGATGCGCACGGCGTTATTCTTGACCGCCCCCAAGGCGAGGATTTGCACTTCCCCATTGTCACCGGCCTTCCGGACGGCATGCCCCGCGAGGAGCGCGGTCAACGCATGCAAACCTATCAGGAATTTGTCCGCGATGTGGAACTGGTGCGCTCCGGATCTGCCGATCACATTAGCGAAGTCGATCTTTCGAATCCCAAGGATTTGCGGGTCGTGATGACCGGCTTGGCTTCTGCAATCGATACGCAGGCGGTGACCGTGCATTTTGGCAATGACGATTTCACGGGCAAATACCGCATGCTTGTCGATAATTTCGCGCAATGGCAGGCCAACGCCGGGCGCATTCAATCCATCGATTTGCAGTATTCAAAGCAGGTAGTCGTGAATCCGGACAACAGCGCGAATTCGGCGAAGTTGAGGAATTAGAAGCAGAAAGCTTTATCGATCCAGGGCGGGGGCGGCGCTTGGCAAAAAAAGATCGTTACATCATCGGACTGGACGTCGGCAGCACGAAGACCTGCGCGCTGATCGCGGAAGTGGATGAGGAACAGGTGAAGTTTCTGGCGTTGGGCGCCGCGGAATCCAAGGGACTGCGCAAAGGTCTCATCGTCAATCTTGATTCCACCGTTAGCTCAATTCGGCGCGCCGTCGAAGAGGCCGAAGGCGTCGCCAACGTCCCCGTTGAGTCCGCTCTCATCGGCGTCGCTGGCAGCCACGTCCGCGGCGTCAACAGCCGTGGCGGCGTCACGCTGGGCCACCGCTCCCGAGACATCGAGCGCGACGACGTGCGCCGCGCCATCGACGCGGCCCGCAACATCACGCTGCCGGAAGACCGCGAAGTGCTCCACGTTCTCCCGCATGAATTTATGGTCGACGCCCAGGACGGCATTCGCGACGCTGTCGGCATGGTCGGCCAGCGCCTCGAAGCCAACGTGCACCTCGTTACCTCATCCATTGCCGCCACGCAGAATCTCGTTACCGCTGCGAACCGCGCGGGGATTTTGGTTAACGACACCGTGCTCGAGCCTCTGGCTTCCGCCGAGTCTTGCCTCACGCAGGACGAACGTGAACTTGGCTCCTGCCTGCTTGATATCGGTGGTGGCACGACCGAATTGATCGTCTACGGCGGCGGCGTGGTGCGCCACACTAGCGCAGTTCCCGTGGGCGGCGACCACTTCACCAACGATCTCGCCGTCGGCCTGCGCACTCCCATCCCCGAAGCCGAACGCATCAAGCGCCGTCACGGCTGCGCCGCTTCCTCGCTCCTCCACGAAGACGCTTCTATCGAAATCGCGAGCGTCGGCGATCGTCCCCCACGCACCATCTTCGCGCGCATGCTCACCGACATCATCGAGCCGCGCGCCATGGAATTGCTCGCTCTCATTCGCGATGATCTTCAGCGCGCCGGGCTGAACACTCAAATTCCCGCCGGGTTCATCCTCGCCGGCGGTGGCGCAAGGCTCAACGGCTTGATCGAGCTCGCCGAGCAATCCTTTCATCTGCCCGTGCGCATCGCGGAACCGAAAGGTTTGGCTGATCTGCCCGAGCAGGTAGCCCAGCCGGAGTACGCAACCGTTGTGGGTTTAGTGATGTACGGCGCGAAGACGCGACGCAATGCCTCGCAGCGCGCCGGAAATTTGGTTTCCAAATTGAAGTCCATGTTCGCAGGTGCCTCGTGAGCCTGCCCGAGCGCAGCACCGCGAACCTGGAGAAGGCTGAGGGACGTATGACGACGAAAGACGCAGGAATTCGCATGAGCTTCAGCGAAGAGCTGCAGCCCGCGAAAATTAAAGTCATCGGAGTGGGCGGGGGTGGATGCAACGCCGTCAACCGCATGATTCGCGCCAAACTCGAGGGCGTCGAGTTCATCACTGCGAACACGGACTTGCAGGCGCTCAAGCTTTCGCAGGCACCAGTCAAATTGCAGCTCGGCGCGAAACTCACCAAAGGGTTAGGCGCCGGCGCCAATCCCGAGATCGGCCGCAAAGCCGCTCTCGAAGACACCGACAAAATCATCGAAGCCCTCGAAGGCTCGGATATGATTTTCATCACCTCCGGCCTCGGCGGAGGCACCGGCAGCGGCGCCGCGCCAGTAGTAGCTTCGCTCGCCAGTGAACTCGGCGCGCTCAGCGTCGCCGTCGTCACCAAGCCATTCGCCTTCGAGGGCAAGCGTCGCATGCTTCAAGCCGAACAAGCCTTGCAGGAATTAATCGGCGCCGTCGACACCGTCATCGTCATCCCCAACGAGCGCCTGATGGATACCGTCGAACGCGGCACCAGCTTCTTCGACGCATTCCGCATCGCCGACGACATCCTTCGCCAAGCCGTACAAGGCATCTCAGACATCATCACTGTTCCGGGCATCATCAATCGCGACTTCGCCGACGTGAAAGCCATCATGCACGGCCAAGGCTACGCCGTGATGGGCACTGCCATCGCCACCGGAACGAACCGCGCCATCGACGCCGCCAATCGCGCCATTTCCAGTCCGCTTCTCGAAGACAACTCCATCCAGGGCGCGCAAGGCATCCTGATCAACATTTCCGGCAGCTCCAGCCTCACGCTTCATGAAGTTCACGAAGCCTCGTCCGTCATCCAAAAAGCCGCCCACGAAAACGCCAACATCATCTTCGGCGCCGTCATGGACGACTCCATGAAGGACGCCGTGAAAATCACCGTCATTGCCGCCGGCTTCAAGGAAGCCAACAAGAAAAACGTCCAGCAAAAGCCTTCCTTCCTCCCCAAGACCTGGAAAGCCGGACGAGATATGGAAACTCCTGTTCCACAGCAGCAAACGCTGCCTAACGTGGTCCATCAAGTACAGCAAAACGTCCGCGAAGTCAGCCACGAAGTTCCCGCGGACGACCTTGACGTCCCGACATTCCTCCGCCGCCAGGCCCAAAAAGCATAACGACTCTTCTCAATACGTTTTAGGGGCACGATACATCGTGCCCCTCTTTGATTGCCCAGCCCGCAAATGGATTCGCGGAATGTTATTCGGCGAGGTTAATCAAAATCGCGTAGCGCAGCCGCGAATTTACTTACTTCCTCTTCAAAATCCGCAATGTTGTCCGCTGGCTTTGCAACCACCGAACTCAATCCACCGTGATATTCGCGCGCTGCAGTCTTCGCGACCGCTTCTCGGATATTTCCCGCATGTAACCCGCTGCCCGGCATCACGATTAGCCGCTCGCCCGCGATTCGAACGAGTTCCCCTAGCGCGTCCAATGCCTCCGGCGCTGTCCGTTTTCCGCCCGAAGTAAGTAATCGGGTCGCCCCCGTCTTGAGGACATCTTCGAGCGACGCGCGCAAATCGACGCATTCATCAAACGCGCGGTGAAAAGTAATCGGAAGTGGCCGCGCAAGCTCTACAAGTTGTTTCGTGCGCGCGATGTCAACTGCTCCATCCGCATCCAGCAATCCCAAGACAACCCCGTCCATCCGGAATTCTTTGGCCGCTTCAATCTCCCGCCGCATGGCCTCGAATTCCCCTACTGTGTAGACAAAATTACCCGCGCGCGGCCGAACCATCGAGAAAATAGGCAAGTTCACACGTTCGCGCACGGCTTTCATCAACTCGCGACTCGGAGTTGTCCCGCCTTCCCGCGCATTGCTGCAGAATTCGATACGCTGCGCTCCGCCTCGTTCCGCCGCCATCGCCGCGTCGACGCTCTCCACACTGATTTCAAGGAGGAAGCGGCTTTGCATGCTCAGAGTCCCGCGACATGCCTGGCATGCAGCAAGCTGCCCTGCGTCCAATTCCAAAACATTCCGGCAATGGCTGCCGCGTTCCAGCCCCACATGAAAAGCCGCATTTCCGTCGGGCTATACGGTCGATTTCTCCAAACTATCGTTGCGTCCACTAAGAACCACACTGCCCCCAACCCGAGAAATCCTGTGATGACCAAGTCTCCAAAAGAAACGTAAACCAGCACACTCTCCACACACATGATCGCCGACATCAGCATCTTGGAAGGCGCCGCGCCAAGCAACGTCGCCGTCGTGCGCCGCCCGCTCAACCGGTCCGGCTCCAAGTCCATCACTTCGCCAAAGATGTGTGAGTGCATTGCGAACAACGCCCCGAAAAGAAAAGTCTGCCACGGCAACTGCGCAACACCATTCAACCAGCTGCTCAACACGAATATCAACAAATAGCTCGCCTGAATCAGCACATCGAACGGAGGATGACTCTTCCATCCAAACCGCGGCGCGTTGTAAATCCCCACCGCAATCATGAGCACGCCAAACCAGGCCAGGATGCGCGGCCCAACCAGATAAAAGAAAAGAATCAAGAACGGAATCTGCACAACCGCGATCTTCCATCGCAACGCAGCCAGCTGCTCCACCTTACCCAGCGAACCGAACAAAAACGTCCCTTTGCGCGGGTTTAACCGGTCCGCCTGGGCGTCCACGATGTCATTCACGCCATACAAAAGAAATCCCAGCGGAAACAACACGTAGAACAGCCCCACCACAATGTTTGCGAATGCAAATAATCCGCGTGCCCCAGCGGCATCAAATAGAACAGCGCAGTCGTTGTCCAAAGCCCCGGGCGTGAAACCTGCAGCAGGAAAACCAGCTCAGAAGTCCGCGCTCCTTCTTGCGCGGTGTTCCCATGGTTCACACTCATTGCTGGCAAATTAGTTTCCGGAATCTTTCCTCCATGTCCTCGAAGAGGTTCCCGATGAAAGCCCAAGTCGCACAATCCCTACCAGAAGACTATAAAAACGGGTTTCTTCTGGGGTTGCTTCTGCGCGTAGCCGCCAAAGAGACACGAGGGCCGGGGATTGTGGGGGCCCGATCCATATCACCACCACAGATTTTGCTGGGGAACAGTTGTTCTCTTTCGCGCTTGTGGTAACCTTCTGCCGCAGGAACTTCGGGTCTCTAGTCTTTCGTCGATCCCGAGCCGCTACTTCGTGTAAAGGAGACCTTCCATGAAACTCCATCCGAAAAGCTTGGCGTTTTCCGCTGTCGTTCTTGGCGCCGTTCTCGCTGCCTGCCAGGAGCCCTATCATCAGAAAGATGAGCAATATTATTTGATTACGGCGAATATCAATTTGCCTTATTGGCAGGAAGCAGAGGCCGGCCTCCGGGACGCCGCTCAAGTTATGGGCGTCAAAGCCGAGATGGATGGTCCCACCACTCTCTCGCCGCAGGGCGAGTTAGACTCCTTTCAAAAGGCCGTGGCTCTCCACCCTTCGGGGATTCTCGTTTCTGTAATGAGTCAGGAGCTTCTCAAACCGGCGATCGACACCGCCGTCGCTCAAGGCATTCCCGTGATCTGCATCGATGCGGACGCCCCCGATTCCCACCGCATCGTGTTCGTTGGAACGGACAACTTCCGCGCCGGTCAGGAGAGCGCCAAGCGCATGGCGGACATTCTCAAGGGTCAGGGGCAGGTCGCCATCGTCACCGTCCCCGGTCAGCCCAACTTGGACGAGCGTGTCCGTGGCGTCACCGAAGCCCTTAAGAAATATCCCGGCATTAAGATCGCTCAGACCATCGACGATAAAGGCGATCCTCGCGCCGCAAACGATGGCATCTCCGCGCTCGTGGGAAAGAAAGAAAAGATTGATGGCGTGATTTGTCTCGAAGCCTCTGGTGGCTCCGGTGTTGCCGAAGCGTTTCATCGCCTGGACCTGGCAGGCAAGATCTCCATCGTCGCTTTCGACAACGATCCGGAAACGCTCGACGCGATTGACAAGGGTTGGATTAACGCTACCGTCGTACAAAAGCCCTATGTCATGGCCTACTATGGTCTAAGGTTTGCCGACGACCTGCATCACAATGCCGTTCACGAATTTAAAGACTGGCGGACCGCCCCAACCGATCCTCTGCCAGCGTGGGTCGATACGGGGACAGCCATCATCGACAAGAGCAATCTCGTTACGTTCCGCGAAGCGTTCGCCGCTCACCCGAAGCCACTCTAAAGCGCAGTGAATTTTAGGTGATTCGGAAGCGCTGCCGGCGCGCGTGTCTAGACGCAACCAAGCGACGCAAAAGTCGTGATTGACGCGCACCCTAGCGCCACTCCCAAAACCATGCCCGCCAGCACATCGCTCAGGAAATGCATTCCCAGCACGATCCGGGAAACAGCGATGCTGATCGCCAGGAAGAAGAGCGGCCCTTCCAGCGACGGATAGAAGTAACTTACCACCAGCGCCACGGAGAATGCCGTCATCGTGTGGCCCGAAGGGAATGAAAAGCGATCTGGCGGCAGAATTTTCGACCAGCAATGCGGTTCGATTTGGCACGGCCGCGGCCGCTGGCTCAATTTTTTCAATGCTTTAAAAACCAAAATCCCAAAAACCCCTGCGCTTCCGGCCGCGCCGATGGCGAAAAATCTCTGCGGACCTCCATCGATCAGCAGCAGGATTCCCAATCCATACCAAATCCACCCATCGCCCATCCTTGTCGCTAGAATCATCCACACCCGGAACCATCGTGGAGCACGCCACCGGTTCATTCGCCGCATTACCCGGTGATCGCGCCGCTCGATGTAGCCCCAGAGAGTCCGTGCGACAGCCATAGTATTAGCCCATCTAGCCCCAGTTCGCCTCGAAGCTAGAATCCAGTTCCCAGAACATCCGGGGCCGTTTCTCTTTGCTCTCGACGGCGGCAGCCCACTTGCAGCAAAAGCGAATCTCGTTCAGCCAATGCCCAGCTGTAAAAGCGGGCACTAGCACCGAGAGCGGCATAAGCGCCAGAGTCCACGGCTTTTCCATCCACATGGACCACACGATTCGAAAAACATCCTTGGTCAGCTTGCTGTAACTTCCGTGGGCGCCATTCACGTGTCCACAGCCAGCTCGAAGTCCAGCAAAGAACTCATCGGCTGTGCGCGCCCCGGGCACCTCGGTGAACGTGTGGCCTACTCCGGCAATCGTGTGAGAGTCGCTTCCCCCCACCGCGATCTTGCCCAGCCGGGATGCCAGCCCAACCGCGCTCTCGTTGGCCCTCGGCCACATTTGTCCGTTGCGCGATTCGAACGCCGGAATGTAGGAGGCGAACCAGCAGAAATCTTCCTCGCTCCGCCGCCCCGTCAATCCCGAAAAGACATGGTTAACGCTGAAAAACAGCTTTCTCTCCGTCAGGTACATCATCAATGAAATGAAGTCCTTACGGCGTCGTTGAATCTCCACATGGTCGCGTTCCGTGATTCCGTAAACGCCCAGGTGCATCTCGGTTCCCTCGGGCATCTGCACGGTCGCTTCCTCGCTGAGAAAGAAATCGGGATGTTTCCGGAGCCCTTCTCCGGCATCGATCGAGTCGTGGTCGGTTAAAGTGACGATGGCCATCCCCATCTGCTTCAACCGGGAGTAAACTTCCGCGGGCTGGTTATACGACTCGCGGCAGATCCGGCTCAGCACGGGAGTGTTGCACATGCCTGATGCGATGGAGTGAACATGGAGGTCGCAGCGCATGAATGTATTGTTAATCTATGATATGAACAGCCTGTGAAGAGGTCGCGAATTGTGCGTGAATGCGTTCATGGAACTGCTTGAACACATTGGACTTCCTTAGTTATCCACATGGCATGCAGCTTGCTCTTCGCGGCGAACATTAAGCGTATGGCACAATCTCGACTATGAAAAAAATTCACGTTCTCTTTCATGATGCTGGCGGCGGCCATCGCAACGCTGCTGTCGCGCTCCAGACCATTGTGGCTCAACAAAACCGTCCTTGGCTGGTGGACCTGGTCCAATTCCAGGACTTGACCGATCAGTTGGACGTTCTCCGCAAATTGACCGGCGTCCGTATACAGCATCTCTACAACCTGATGTTGCAGAACGGGTGGACCCTCGGAAGTAAGTATGTCCTGAGATTACTTCAAACCACCATTTGGCTTTTTCATGGCCCCATGGTCCGGTTGCTCGAAAAATTTTGGCGCGAGAACCCCGCCGATCTCCTCGTCTCCGTCATTCCCCATTTCAATCGCGAGATTTGTGAAAGCTGGAAGTCTGTTTACCCCGATCGCCGCTTTGTTACCCTCATCACAGACTTGGCCGACTTTCCGCCGCGATTCTGGATCGAGCCGCTGCACGAGCAATACGTCATTGCCGGCACCGAGCGCGCCGTCGAACAAGCACGCGCCTTTGGCCACGATGACGCTCATATTTTCCGCGCATCCGGAATGATTCTGCGGCCCGATTTTTATGTGGAAGATAACGTCGATCCAGCCGCCCTTCGAAAAGAGATGGGATTGCGAAATGATTTGCCGACCGCCATTGTCCTTTTCGGGGGGCACGGCTCGAAGGTGATGTACGACATCACGGAACGTTTAGACGCGGCGGGATTCCCGCTGCAGCTCATATTGATTTGCGGTCGCAACGAGCAGCTGACCGCCAAATTGCGTGCTCGCCAATGGAAAATCCCAGTGCACATCGTTGGCTTCACCAAGGAAGTTCACAGGCTAATGCTCGCCGCGGATTTCTTGATCGGCAAGCCCGGCCCTGGAAGCATCGCGGAAGCAATGGTGCGCAAACTCCCCGTGCTGATTGAATGCAACGCCTGGACTTTACCTCAGGAGCTCTTCAACGCGGAGTGGGTGACGGAAAAGCGCGTCGGCATTGTCTTGCATAGCTTTCGCGACGTGGTTGATGGCGTGCGTCAGATGCTGGAACCGGCCACGCTGGCCGAGTTTCAAAAAAATGTCGCTGCTCTCGATAACCGTGCCATCTTTGAAATCCCGGAGATGTTGGCCAAGGTTCTGGAAACGACGGAGAAGGCCGCGGACCAGCCGGCTTCGGTCGTAGCGGTCCAGGCGCAAACTCCGATCTAGCTTCTATTCTTCGGCTGGGGAACTTGCGCCCTTTCGCTGCGGCCCGGATGCTCATACCGCGGACCCGCATCGCGCTCTTCGATGGGCAGTTTCAGCCGCGGCTTGGCGCACGTCGTGGCCCACGGCCGCGAAGCATACTTCGGCAATTGGCATATCTTCACGCAGCCCCGGCGCGCGTGAGAACCCGCACAATAGCAATAGCAAGTGCTCACGGCGGCGCTCCGCAGTTGCCCCGGTGTGTTTGCCGAGAGAATCAATGACCCTCCCAATACGCAGGTAAGGACTGCGGCGGCACTGAGGCCAAGAGTTCGCCGAATGGGATTGCCATAGCCTAGGATCCCGCGCATGAAGCGATTCTGAGATGTTCGCACCCAAAAACCGATAGCGCGCGGAGCCCGAAATTTCTGTTACCGGAGTCCTGGAACTGCCGCAATCGCAAGCGGCGGGGAACTGGAAAAGCGAGGCGTTCCCGATTCAGTTTTAGAGAGTTCCAAATTGAACTGCAAGGACGGATTTGGGGCAGCAGGCGGCCTTGCTCAGCTAAGCCAAGTATTTGTTAATAAACGACTTCGTAGAAACTTGGTCGCCGCCAGACATTGGCGCAACCCGTGCATTAGTGACCCGCATGAGTGCGTTTCACATGACGAGTTGAGGAGAGCGGTGAGCGAGGGGGAAGGGGCTTGCTCACCGTTTTTCGCAATTCGTTCCCACCTGCCTCTGAGAGGGAAGCTAGGATGGATGACCCCACGCGTCGGTGTGAAAACGACACTGACAACGAAACGCACTCTCCGGGGCCCCCGATCCCAAGCGGGGGCCCCATTTTTATTCATAGCGTGCTGCTGTATTTGACCGACCGGTTAAATACGCACCCATCCAGCCGTTCCCGCTTCATCCCAGCGCAATGCTGGCCAAATCAGAAAGTAGTGCGCTGTCGCACCGCTCTCATTCTCAGTCATTGAATTCTGGCTGGGCGCCTGTCTCGGTGACTCGTCGCGTAACGGCGATGGTTGCCCGCCCGAGGACGTGGGCGATCTCCGTGTCCCGCAGGCGCGAGGCGTCGTACTCAAACGACAGATGTTTCTTGCTTTCATCGAAACGAAACCGCCGCAGCCCGTAAGTGTTGGAGAACTCACCGAGAAGGCGCAGTTGATCCGGCGTGAGCGGCGATTGCAGTTCGTAGGTAATTTCCACGAGTGTCATGCCGGGATTATACCAGCCCCTGCAACTTTTTTAGTTCGTGGCCGCATGTAACCGCGAATCATCTAACATATTGCCATGTCGCAACAAATCCCCATGCCCGATCCGCCGAAAACCGGGCTGCCGATTCTCGCTTCCGCGTCGCGCGTCAAGGATCCCGTGTGCGGAATGATGGTCGATCCGCAAAAGCCCGCCGGCAGAGTGACCCACGGGGATAAAACCTACTATTTCTGCTCGAAGGGTTGCGCCCAAAAGTTTGAAAAGGATCCGGAGAAATTCCTGGCCGCACCGGGAACCACCGGAATGGACGCTGCTCCCCATGCGGCCCACGAGCAGGGCTCTGCTCATGCGGTTCTCTCTCCTGCTTCGGCCCCGCCCGCGGTCAAAAACCTCCGCTACACGTGCCCCATGGATCCAGAAATCGTCCAACTCGGGCCGGGAACCTGCCCGAAATGCGGCATGGCGCTCGAGCCCATGGATGTTCTTGCCGAAGTGGAAGCCGACCCCGAATACGACTCGATGCTCAGGCGATTCTGGATCAGCGCTACTCTTTCCTTGCCCGTTCTTCTGCTGGCGATGTTCGGCGACGCGCTCAGACTCCCCCTCTCGACCTCCGCGGGCAACTGGATCGAATTCGTTCTCGCCACGCCCGTTGTCGTCTGGGGTGGCTGGCCGTTTTTTCAGCGCTTTTGGTCTTCCCTCGTAAATCGCAGCCCCAACATGTTTACGCTCATCGCTCTGGGCACCGGCGCTGCCTATCTCGACAGCGTCGTGGCGACTCTGGTTCCGCAGATTTTTCCCGCTTCCTTTAGGGATGCGCATGGTGCCGTGTCCACTTACTACGAAGCCGCCGCCGTCATCACCACCTTGGTTCTGCTCGGCCAGGTCCTTGAGTTGCGCGCACGCCAGAAAACGAGCGGCGCGATTCGCTCTTTGTTAAATCTTGCGCCGAAGCAAGCGCACCGTATCGCATTGGACGGTACAGAAACCGACGTCGCGCTCGATACGGTAGAGGTGGGCGACCACTTGCGCGTGCGGCCCGGAGAGAGCGTACCTGTCGACGGCGTGCTGCGCGAAGGCGCAAGCGCCGTCGACGAATCCATGGTCACCGGCGAGCCCATGCCCGTGGAAAAAATCGCCGGCGACTTGGTCACCGGCGGCACGCTGAACACCAGCGGAAGTTTCGTGATGGAAGCGCAACACGTCGGCAACGAGACGTTCCTCGCGCAAGTCGTCAAGCTTGTCAGCGAAGCGCAACGCAGCCGCGCGCCAATGCAGCGCTTGGCGGACAGAGTGGCCGGTTATTTCGTACCAGCCGTCGTCCTCGCGGCCGTATTGGCGTTTGCAGGCTGGGCGCTCTTTGGACCTGAGCCGCGCTTCGCTCATGCGCTCATCGCCGGAGTCGCCGTGCTCATCATCGCATGCCCTTGCGCCCTCGGGCTTGCAACACCGATGTCCATCATGGTCGCGGTCGGCCGCGGGGCACATGCCGGAATCCTTGTCCGAAACGCCGAAGCCCTCGAAACGCTCGCCAAAGTCGATACTCTCATCGTCGATAAAACCGGCACGCTCACCGAAGGCAAGCCGGAGCTTGCTGCAGTCGAAGTTTTCGAGGGAGCGACCTTCACAAAAGATGCGCTGCTCTCCTTGGCGGCGAGCGCCGAACGCTCCAGCGAACATCCTTTAGCCCGCGCCATCGCTCGCGCCGCCGAAGAGAAGAAATTGCCCTTCGCGCCCGTCAGCGATTTCCATGCTACGGCCGGCGGCGGCGTCGAAGCGCGCGTCCTGAACAAAACCGTTCTGGCTGGGACGGCGTCGTTCTTGAAAGGGAAGGGAATTGAAGTAGCTACTGGGAATTTTTCGGCGTCCAAGGAGGTCGCGTCCGGCGCCGTCACGTGCGTCTATGTGGCCGTGAATGGAAAAGCGGCGGGAACATTCTTCCTAAGCGATAAAATCAAGGCATCGACGCCAGAAGCAATTCGTGCGTTGCGTGGTGAAGGCCTGCGAATCGTAATGCTGACCGGGGATCGCCGCGAAACCGCGGCAAAAGTCGCGAGCGAACTCGGAATCGAAGAATTTGAAGCCGAAGTGCAGCCGCGGCAAAAAGGGGAAGTGATCAAACGCCTTCGGGACCAAGGCCGCATCGTGGCCATGGCCGGCGATGGCGTCAACGATGCTCCCGCTCTCGCCGCTGCGCATGTCGGTATCGCCATGGGCACCGGTACCGACGTGGCCATCGAGAATGCGGGGATCACTCTTGTGAAAGGCGATCTGCGCGGCATCTTGCGCGCGCGCAAGCTAAGCCGCGCCGCGATTCGCAATATCAAACAAAATTTGGCTTTTGCTTTTCTCTACAACGCGCTCGGCATTCCCATTGCGGCAGGTGTTTTCTACCCGATCTTTGGCTGGCTGCTCAGCCCCATGCTCGCAAGCGCCGCAATGAGCTTCAGCTCCGTTTCGGTGATTGCCAACGCGCTTCGCCTGCGCAAGGTTTCACTGTGAGAAGAGGCGGAAAACAACGTTTCGGCTGCCGCTCTTAGAAGAGACAAACAGGAATATGTGTCCCACCGCGTTTGGTTTCAGCCTTTGCCCAGGATCGAATCGAAATACGCCCGCATTTGTGGTGAATCCCATTCCTGGAACCCAATGATCTTTCGCTCGATCTTTCCGTCACGCCCAATAATGTACGTCTCCGGATACATCGAGGTGCCGTACGTCGCAGCAATCGGCGAATGATTGTTCGTGGTACCCGGATCGCGGTAAGTTGGGAAAACCACGCCGTGTTCCCGCAGAAATTGTTCGTAAATGGCCGGGTCCTCATCCGCCGCAACGCCTAAAACGACACCATTGCGCGATGCGATGTACTTCTGCAGCTGGTTCAGCTCGGGTGTTTCTTCGATGCACGGCGGGCACCAGGTCGCCCAAAAATTCAGCACCACCACTTTTCCCCGAAAATCCGAGAGATGCGCCGGCTTGCCGTTCAGCTCCAACGCGAAGTTCTCTGCCCGCGTTCCGGCGATGGTCGCTTCGCCATGCCGGTAGCTGGGCAGCGCAAACACAACGATAATTGCCAGGAAGGCCGCCAAACCTCCCCAAGCCAGAATTTTCGGTCCTAATTTCATCGAATGCTATACTAGCTCATCCGCATGGGATCGGAAACCGGTCCTCGTCCCTTGAAATCATCGTGGGCAACGAATCTCCCAACACGAACCCGCCGCCGGCCTCTCCGCCGCCACAGATCAGCGCCATTGTGCCCGCCCGAAACGAAGAAACGGTCATCGCCGCTTGCCTCGAATCTCTGGCGCTGCAACCCGAAATCGTGGAAATCATCGTCGTAAATGACCAGTCCACGGACAAGACCGCGGAAATCGTTCGCGGCTTGATGCTCAAGATTTCCCACCTGCATCTTCTCGAAACACAGGGAGTCCCGCCCGGTTGGGTCGGCAAGAATAATGCAGTTTTCCTCGGGACGAAGGAGGCCAGAAGTCCCTGGCTGCTTTTCACCGACGCTGACGCCGAGTTGCAACCCGGCGCGACAGCCCGTGCGCTCCAAATCGCGGCAGAGAAAAGCGCCGTGCTGGTGTCCTTTTCCCCCGAGCAAGTCGTCGAAACCTGGTACGAGAAATCGCTCATCCCGTTTGTCTACACGCGCCTGGCCAAACACTTTTCTTACGACAAGGTGAATAACCCAGCTTCCCCCGCTGCGGCCGCCAACGGCCAGTTTCTGATGATTCAGCGTGACGCTTACGATTCCATCGGCGGCCACGCAAACGTCGCCGGGGAAGTCCTCGAAGATGTCGCCCTGGCCAAGCGTGCAAAAGCCGCCGGTTTTCGCCTGTGGTTTGCCGCCGGGCAAGGAATTATCCGCGTCCGCATGTACCGCTCCTTCCGCACGATGTGGCAAGGCTGGAAGAAAAACCTTTACCTGCTGATTGGCGGCACTCCGCACGCTCTCCTTGACGAGCTCGAGTCCGTCATTCCGTGGATTCCGCTGGTCATCATTCTCCTCGGAATAAAAATCCCATTCCTCACACTGATTGGCGTCTGTTTCCTGCTCATCCGTGAATTCCTCTACGGCACCGAATTAACTCGTAACCAATTCCCCTCGAAGTTCATCATTTATTATGTGCCCGCAGTGGCCTTATACGCGGGTGTGCTCTGGGCCTCCTACCGGAGCTACAGGAAGGGCAGAGTCGAGTGGAAAGGACGGGAAGTCCCCTTGACCGTTCCCGGGGCGCCCGGATTAGAGAAGCGATAAGCGAATCGACGCCCACACGCCATGGTCCTGCTCACGCGCAAAATCGAGTTTGCCGCCTCGCACCTCTATAACAATCCTGCTCTTTCGCCGGAAGAGAACCGCCGCGTCTTCGGCAAGTGCAACAACCCGCACGGCCACGGCCACAACTACACGTTGGAAGTGACTGTCGCCGGAGAGCCCGATCCCCTCACCGGCATGGTCCTGGACCTCAAAGATTTGAAGGACATCCTCGAACGCGAAGTGATGCAGCGCATGGACCACCGTTTCCTGAATTATGAAGTTCCCGAACTCGCCGGTCAGATTCCGACGTGCGAAAACATCGCCCGGGTAATCTGGCAGTTGCTCGATCCCAAGATCAAGCAAGGAAAACTTCATCGCGTGCGGCTCTACGAAACGCCGGATCTCTTTGCCGATTGTTATCGCAACGGCGCAGGAGGCACGAACGCGTAATGGCTCCTGCCTCACAAAACGGCGCAATCAAGGTAGAACTCGGCCGGCGCTATCGTTTCGCCGCATCGCACCGTTTGCACAACTCTGGCCTCAGCGAGGAAGAGAATTGCCGGATCTACGGGAAGTGCAACAATCCCTACGGGCACGGACACAACTATGTGGTGGAGGTCATTGTCTCGGGACAAGTCGATCCAGCCACCGGCATGATCGCCAATCTCGCCGAACTCGACGGCTTCGTCGAGCGCGAAGTCCTCGAGCCCTTCGACCACAAGTCGCTCAATGAAGATGTCGCTCAGTTTCGCGAGTTAGTTCCCACGACGGAAAACCTGTGCATCGAAATTTTTCGCCGCCTGAAACCGTTCTCCAAAGCGAAGCTCGAGCGCGTTCGCATTCAGGAGACGTCGAACAACAGTTTCGAGTACGCTGGAGATAACGCGGAAGGATTCGAAAGGTAAAGCTGATGGCTAAACCGACGGAAGAGATCGTTTTGAATGACGAAAAAGAGCTGGACTCGCGCAGGATTGCCTATCACGTTCGCGAAATCATTAAATTGGTTGGCGAGGATCCCAATCGCGAAGGCCTGCGCAAAACTCCGGAGCGCTACGAGAAGGCGCTGAAATTCTTGACCAGCGGTTACCATCAAAACTCGGAAAATATTCTCAATGGCGCGACTTTCAGCGTTTCTTATGACGAAATGGTGGTCGTCAAGGACATAGAATTCTTCAGCCTTTGCGAGCACCACCTCTTGCCGTTTTTCGGCAAGTGCCACGTGGCGTATCTTCCGAATAAGCGCGTCATCGGCCTCAGCAAAGTTGCGCGCCTCGTCAATATGTTCGCGCGCCGCCTGCAAATCCAGGAACGCCTCACCAGCCAAATCGCCGCGGCTATTCAGGAAAAAATCAGCCCCGAAGGGGTTGGCGTCATCATCGAAGCCCGACATCTATGCATGCAGATGCGCGGCGTGGAAAAACAGCATGGCCAGGCCGTCACCAGCGCGATGCTCGGCGGTTTTCGTCACAACAAACAAACTCGCGATGAATTCCTCGCACTGGTACGCACCCCGAAACCCTAGCCAAGGCGGGACAGACACGCCTGTCTGTCGCCCTGTTTGTGTGCTTTTAAAAGTGAGGAATCAGGGCAGGCAAGAACGCCCGCCCCACTCCACTATTTCTTCTCGATCGTCACGGTTGCTTCCGTCTTCTCCCACGCCATGTGCATCTTGCAACCGTCACCGCTCTTATCGAAGGAAATTTTAAAGTCCTCGACATGTTCCGGCACGCTTGAAACGGTCATCTCCGTCCGCGTAAAATCTGAGCCTTCACCCGGATAGGGAATTCCCCATTCCCCCGTTTTCTTGCTGATGATTAGCGTCCACTTGCCTTCTTCCGGAATCGTGAAAATCGTATATTTCCCCGCCGGAACATCCTTCCCGCCCACTTTCAAATCCGTCGTCGTCACAAAGGTAGTCGCCTCGTTCGCTCCCGCCCGCCATACCTGCCCATATGGCACGAGCCCTCCGAAAACCTTCCGGCCCTTCGCCCGCGGGCTCGAGTAATCCACAGTAAGCGTCTGTGCTCCGCCCAGGTCGCATTGCGCCTGCGCCGGCGGACTCGGCCGCTTGCTCTTGTTCTGTTGGCAAGATGCCTGCGTGGCCAGCAATCCCAAGCTCAGACAAAGCCCCGAAATCACCGCAATTCGCTTTCGCATCATTCCTCCTCTGAATCTATCTGTGCACTCGCAACAAGCATTCAACCCAATTTGACGCGTCAGCGCAACCGGTAAGTGTTGTCCCGGCATCCTTCGCACGCGCCCCCATCCCGCCCTCAATAGGGTTCACTACTCGCTTCCCACTATTCACTACCCACTCTTGGCCGCCAACTCCAATTTTCCGTCGCTCTGCCATGTTTACATTCCTTTACACTCGAAACATTTCTGTGTTAGCCTGAATGTGTCGAAGAGAAGAGGAAAAATTCAGGGGACGACGGAGAGGGGCACTTGAGCACAGCCAAAGCGGTGTTGATCGAACAATTCCGGCGGGAAGTGAAAGATACTGGCTCACCGGAAGTCCAGATTGCACTTTTGAGCGAGCGGATCAGCTACCTCACAACGCACCTCAAGTCCCACGTAAAAGACCATGCATCCCGGCGCGGCTTGATCATGATGGTCAATAAGCGCCGCCGCCTGCTGGACTATCTTAACCGTCGTGACCCGGATCGGTACCGCGAGATTGTTGATCGTCTTAGCCTGCGCAAGTAACTGCCCTCCATTGAATCGCTGCAACGGGCAGAAGCCTCTGCGTTTTCACAAAAGGACAACTTCTGCTAGAAGTGTGTCTGACAGCCTCGGTTTCCGCAGGCTCGTCAGTGAAAGTTTCAGGCCTCCGGCTGCGTTTCGGTCGGCGTCGCTCGTGGTGTAATCCGGGTCGCTTTGTACGCCTCCTATCGAAGTTCTCGCCTCTTTTCTTCTCTGGGGTTCTCCAGGCCAGGCTAACGCCGGCCGGCTCGAAGCAGGGAATGGTTGCCAGGCCGCAGCGCGGCCCCTTACTCCTGCATGGTCGGCTCTCCTGTGGACACGATGAAAACGCTCCGGTTCGGCCGGAGCCAAAGGAAATGAACGTTTATGTCTGAAAACACGCATACACCAGCACCACACCAGGTTTCTGTGGAAGTCGGGGGACGCGCCCTCATTCTCGAAACTGGAAAGATTGCCAAGCAAGCAAACGGCTCGATTACGGCTCGCTACGGTGACACCGTCGTGCTCACCACCGCCTGCATGGCGCCCACGGCCAACGACCGCGATTTTCTTCCGTTGACCGTCGACTATCGCGAAAACACCTATTCCGCTGGAAAAATTCCAGGAGGCTTCTTCAAGCGCGAAGGCCGCCCTTCGGAAAAGGAAATTCTTACCTCGCGGTTGATTGACCGCCCCATGCGCCCTCTCTTCCCCGAATCCTGGCGCAACGAAACGCAAATCGTCGCGATGGTTCTCTCCGCGGACAGTGACAACGATCCTGATGTCATCGCCGTGACTGCTGCTTCCGCTGCCTCCTACTGCTCCGATCTCCCGTTTGAAAAACCCATCGCTTGCGTCCGCGTCGGCTTGCTCGATGGCCAACTTGTCGCCAACCCGACTGTCGCTGAACAAAAGAAGAGCCTGCTCAACATCGTGATCGCCGGCACGGAAGAAGCCATCGTAATGGTCGAGTCCGGCGCCCTCGAAGTTTCCGAAGAAGCCGTCGTCGACGCTTTGGAATTCGGACACGCTCAAGTCAAGAAAATTGTCGCCGCCATCAAAGAGCTTCACGCGCAGCTCAAGCCGGTAAAGGTCGTCGTCAAGCCGCTGCCATTTGATGAAGGGATTTACAAAGATCTGGATAAAAAGCATGGCGCGAAGCTTCGCGATGCTCTCAACACCGAAAAGCATCCTAAACACGAAAGCTACCAGCTCGTGGATGCCCTCAAGGAAGAGATCATCAAGGCCATCCCCGAAGAGCCCAAGAAGGAAATGGACGAGAAGCGCACGCTCACCAAGCGCGCCTTCGAGCGCCTTCGCGAAACCATTTTCCGCGATGACGTTCTAAACGCCCGCCGCCGTCCCGATGGCCGCGCGTTCGACCAGATCCGCCATATCTCCTGCGAAGTTGGCTTGCTGCCTCGCGTTCACGGTTCCGCTCTCTTCACTCGTGGCGAAACGCAAGCTCTCGCGACGCTCACTCTCGGTACCAAGGAAGATATGCAGCGCCTCGACTTGCTCTTCGAGCAGGACCAGTTCAACCGCTTCATGCTGCACTACAACTTCCCGCCGTTCAGCGTCGGCGAAGTGAAATTCCTGCGGGGCCCAGGACGCCGCGAAATCGGCCACGGTGCTCTAGCGCAGCGCGCGCTAGTTAATCTGCTTCCTCCCGAAGCCGACTTCCCGTACGCCATGCGCCTCGTTTCGGACATTCTTGAATCCAACGGCTCGTCTTCGATGGCCACCGTTTGCGGTGGTTCGCTGGCTCTGATGGACGCGGGTGTTCCGCTAAAGGCTCCCTGTGCAGGTATCGCCATGGGCCTAGTCGTTGGCGATGACAAGAAATATTCCATCCTCACCGACATCGCCGGCGCCGAAGACCACTACGGCGACATGGACTTCAAAGTTGCTGGCACTCGTGCAGGGATCACTGCGCTTCAAATGGACATCAAAGTCCTCGGCATCAGCATCGGCATGATGCGCGAAGCCCTGGCCCAGGCGAAGAAAGCCCGTATCCAAATTCTCGATACCATGGAGAAGACGCTCGGCGAAGCGCGCACGCAAATTTCCGCCTACGCTCCGCGCCTCTTCAAGCTGAAGATTCCCCAGGACAAAATCCGCGACCTCATCGGTCCAGGCGGCAAGAAGATCAAGTCCATCATCGAAGCCACTGGCGTAAAAATCGACGTCCTCGAAGACGGCACCGTGCACATCTTCTCGACCAGCGGCGCCGGCGGCGATGCGGCTCTGCAAATGGTTCGCGACGTCACCGCTTCCGCCGAAATCGGAAAAACCTATCTCGGCAAAGTCGTTCGCCTCGCGGAGTTCGGCGCCTTCGTCGAGCTTTTCCCCGGCACCGACGGCCTCCTGCACATCAGCGAAATCTCAGAACATCGCATCCGCGACGTTCGCGACGAGCTGAAACTCGGCGACCAGGTCCTCGTAAAAGTTCTTTCTATCGAGGGCAACAAAGTCCGCCTCTCGCGCAAAGCCCTAATCAAGGAAGCCCGCGAAAAGCAGCAAAAAGCAGCCGCCAGCGGCGGCGGCCATCAAGGCGGCTCATCTGGCGGCGAAGGAAACTCCGGCGGCGATTCCGGCTCCAGCGAATAATATCGTCCGGATCAGCTCTTCCCCTCACATAAAGGGATAAAGGCCCTGAGCTTAGGGCCTTTTTCTTTTGCGCTGATTTTCCAGGCGAAAACCGTGGAGGCAAAACACTACTGCTTGCGCGTTTCGGGCGTGTAGTGTGTTTGGAGATAACTAAGAATCTTTGACGTAGCCGCATCCGGAATCGTGGCGCCGAATGTCTTTCTCATTTTCGTCACCTCTGCTTCCCACGTTGCGGCTGGCAGCGGCGGCTGCATCGTGATGTACCGCGCGCTGTGGCACACGCTGCAGTAGCCCTCTGTCTCCGCTTTGCCATCTCCCGTCTCCAGTTCGGGCGGATAGAGAGGATATGCCACAGCTCCGTACTGCGAATCTGGCGAACTCTCGTTGGAATCGGCCTGCGTTAAGTGCCCCAAAGTCGCCGGCTGGTAATGCCCCTTCTGCAATTCCGCGTACGCGCCGGCTCCCGCGAGCGCTAGAAGACCGCAAGAAACTGAAACAACCATCGGCACTCTAATTTTCATATTCGATTCACTCCTCACCCCGCGACTCCTGCGACAAGTTCCTGTTTCTCGATGCGATTCCACAAGTAGCCGCCGGGATTCCACACCGGCTCATCGGGCTGCACGTTGCCTTTCTCATCCGTCGCGCGCACAGCCACCGTGTGTTTTCCAGGCGACTTCGGCGTCCACGCCGCTTCCCAGGTTCGGAATGAATATTCTCCGTGATCCTCCCCCAGCTTTGCAGCCGACCAATTCTTTCCGCCATCCTCCGAAATTTCCACCCGCGTCACGCGCCCATATCCGCTAAACGCGATGCCACGCAGCGTAACCGTCATTCCCGCCGGAATCTTCGAAGACCCGTCCGGAGTCACCAGGAAAGACCGCACCGGCATCCGCCCGATCGGCACCATGTTCACTTTTCCCGCCTTCACTTCTTCAGGCGTCGTGTCGCCTCTCGGTGTGTCCGGAACCCGGTATCCTGGTTTCATCCAGAAATTCTCATCCGTCGTTTCAAGCACGCGAATCCACGTCAGGCACTTCAACCAGTACGTCGCAAAATATCCGGGCACAACTAGCCGCACCGGAAATCCGTTGAGCATTGGCAGAGGCTCGCCGTTCATCAAGTACGCCACGATGCACTCGTCCAGCACGGGATTGCTCAAGTCCATCGATTTCAAGAAACGGTTCGAAGCCGCGCCCTTAGGTCCGGAACCTGTTTCGAGACCCTGAAACTGCACTTGCACAGATCCGGCTTTCACGCCCGCCGTATCCAGCAGCTCTCGCAAACGCACTCCCGTCCACATTGCGTTCCCCATTGCGCCGTTTCCCCACTGTCCGCCCGCCACGCGTGGCTGCAACCGGCTGCGGCTGTTTCCGGAGCACTGGTTCACCGCCGCAACGGAAACGGCTTTGAACTTCTGCATCAATTCCGGAAGGCTCAGCGCCTGCGGCATGGCCACGTTTCCTTCGATCTGCAGTTTCCATTCCTTCAAGTCAACGTTGTTCGGAATGCTGTCGAGATGCCAGCGCACATAGAACGCCTCGTTCGGAGTGAACGCCGTCGAAAAATAATGACGCGGCGTCTCGAGTTGCACGGGCCGGTCCGTCAGCAGCAACAACGGCGCTTTTTCCGGTTCCGTGACGTAAGGTCCGACGGAATTCCAATGCGGATTTGCTCCGGGCCCCGTGAAGCTTTCCACCGGTTTGGAGGAGGCCGGCTCCTGGGCCAATGCGGTTCCCGTTCCTATCCATCGGCTCAAGGCCAGCCCCCCGCTCGCTGCTCCTAAAGCTTTGAGCACTCCGCGCCGGGAGAGAAATCGCTCGTGAGCATCCATCATGCAGGCCTCCAACGTGCGCACTATTAGCCACACACGCTCATCGTGTCAACTCGCTCTTGTCTGGATTTTGCTGCAGGAATGAAATAAGGCCGGGAATTCGTTTCGCGTTCGATTAAGACGCCGCCGCGTGGATCCGCTCAATATCGGCGCCTACAGCGCGCAGCTTTTCGACAATGTGTTCGTAACCGCGGTCGATGTGATACACGCGCTCGATTAACGTCTCCCCATTCGCCACCAGCCCCGCCAGCACCAACCCCGCGCTAGCCCGCAAATCCGAAGCCTGCACCGTCGTTCCAGACAGCGCCGCTGGCCCGCGCACCACAGCCCGCCGGCCCTCAATCGAAATGTTCGCCCCCATTCGAACCATCTCGCTCGCATGCAAGTACCGGTTCTCGAAGATCGTCTCCGTGATCACCGACGTGCCTTCCGCCTGCGTTGCCAGGGCCATGTATTGTGCCTGCATATCGGTAGCGAATCCCGGATACTCCTCGGTCGTCATATCCGCGGCCACCAGCTTTTTTCCCCCTCGCACACGCAAACTCGTCTTGTCCAGCGTTTCGATGCACGCGCCGGCCTCTCGCAGTTTCGCGATCACCGCGCATTGATGTTCCGGCGCGCAATTTGTAATCGTCAACTCGCCGCCCGTAATCGCCCCCGCCACCAAGAAGGTCCCCGCCTCAATCCGATCCGGAATCACCCAGTGTTCCGTCCCATGCAATTCCCCCACGCCGCGAATCCGCAGTGTCGCCGTCCCGTCGCCTTCAATCTCCGCGCCCATTTTCCGCAGCATCGCCACTAAATCTGTCACCTCCGGCTCCCGCGCGCAATTTTCCAAGACAGTCTCGCCGTCCGCCAAAGTCGCCGCCATCAAAATATTTTCCGTCCCCGTCACGGTAATTTTCTCGAATACGATGTGCGCGCCCTTCAGCCGCCGGCCTTTCGATCCGTTCCCGGGGACCTTCGCCTCAATGTATCCGTGCGACGTCGTGATTTCCGCCCCCATCTGCTCCAGCGCTTTCAGATGCAGATCCACCGGCCGCGCCCCAATCGCGCATCCCCCCGGCAAGGAAACCCGCGCCATCCCCAGCCGCGCCATCAGCGGCCCCATCGTCAGAATCGACGCCCGCATCGTCTTCACCAACTCGTACGGCGCCTCCGCATGATTCAATCTTGGCGCCTCGATCACGTAATCGCTCGCCGGCATTTCACTCACCGAAACCTTTGCATCCATAAAAGTCAGCAATTTGCTCATCGTTACCAGGTCGCGCACTTTGGGAATGTTGTGCACCGCCACGCGATCTGCCGTCAGCAACGCCGCCGCCATCACCGGCAGCGCGGAATTCTTCGCCCCGCTGATCGCCACCGTCCCCCGCAGCGCTTTCCCGCCCCGAATTAGAAATTTATCCACTTATTGTCCCTGCACGCTGCGCTGCGGCTGAGTGCCAAAATACGCAAAAAACCCTGCGACAAGTAAGCCGATGCCACAGACATATAAGGCCCACATTACATAAACTGGCCAGGCAGGCCAGCCTTGCTTGATTCGGAGGCGATGATATTCGGCATAGTTGAAGGAACCACCTTTGAAAAGCGGAGCCCATTGCCCGAGCCGCGCCATTTGCAACCGAAACATCAAATCAAGAGCGATTCCGCTTCCAAGCAGAATTCCGCCTGCAATTTGCAACGGCATCATCTTCCTCGCTCTCCCAGAGCAGCTCTTAAGGCGCCTCCAGAAGCTTTCAAACGCTTTCCTGCCTCTCCTCCTCCGACTCCCATCTTCAACATCACCAACGCCACCCGCATACTGTGTCCCGCCGCCCGCAAAGCGTCCTCTGCCGCAGACACACCAGCCCCGCTAGCCTCCATCAAAATCCGCACCGCCCGCCCATGCAACTTCTTGTTTGTCAGCACCGCATCGATCATCAAGTTCTCATAAGCATGTCCCAGCCTCACCATTACCGCCGTACTCAGCATGTTCAAGACCATCTTCTGCGCCGTCCCCGCCTTCAGCCTCGTCGACCCCGTCAACACTTCCGCCCCAACCTCCAGCGCAATCCCAATTTTCGCCAGCCGACCCAGCGGCATGTCCCCGTTCGAGGTAATCGCAATCGTCGTTGCCCCGCGTCCTCGCGCAAACTTCATCGCCCCCAAAACGTACGGCGTTGTCCCGCTCGCCGCGATCCCTACCACCACATCCTTCTCCCCCAACTTCATCCGCCGCAAATCCCGCGCTCCATTCCCCGCCGAATCCTCCGCGCCCTCCACCGCCCCGGTAACCGCGCGCCTCCCGCCAGCGATCAGCGCAATCATCCGCCGCCGTGAAATCCCAAAAGTCGGGGGACACTCGGCCGCATCCAGCACCGCCATCCTCCCGCTCGATCCCGCTCCCACATAAATCAATCGCCCGCCGCCGCGCATCGCCGCCACAATCGCATCCACCGCCCGCGCAATCGCCGGCAACTTCCGTTTCACCGCTCCCGCCACACGCCGGTCTTCGCCGTTCATCAGCCGCACAATCTCGAGCGCCGTCATGCGGTCAAGATTCTTCGACGCCGCCAGCCGCCTCTCCGTCTTTCTCTCATCTTTTGTGCTCGTTCGCATCCGTCAATTATATCCGCGCGCTTGATGGTTAAGTGGCACAGCCAATCTTGGCTGTGCGCACTCCGCATCAACACCTTTTCTGTCAGCGTTAAGCGATTTCCGCGCAGACGCCCTTTGGGCACAATGGCTAGCAGTCGGTCAAGTTTCCTTTGCCAAAATCGGCTATGTTAGAAGCCGTATGTCCATCGACGTCCTAAAATCTCTCTTCGAGCGCCACTTCCACGCCCCCGTCGAGCGTGCCACTCCCCTCCAGGGCGAACTCGGCGGCTCCGGCCGCAAAATCATTCGCCTAACCGCCGGCCCCCGCACCGCCATCGGCATCCTCTATAACGTCCGCGAAGAGAATGCCGCCTTCCTCTCTTTCTCCAAGCATTTCCGCAAACACAATCTCCCCGTCCCGGAAATCTACGCCGAAGATCTGGATCACGGCGCCTATCTCGAGGAAGACCTCGGCGACACCACGCTCTTCGAATTCCTCTCCAAAAATCGCCAGGGCGCCGTCATCGCGCCCCGAGTCGTCGAAGCCTATCGCAAAGTCGTCGCCGTCCTTCCGCGCTTCCAGGTCGAAGCCTCTCGCGATCTCGACTACTCCGTCTGTTATCCCATTTCCAGCTTCGATCGCCAGTCCATCGCCTGGGATCTCAACTATTTCAAATATTATTTTCTCCGACTTGCCGGCATCCCCTTCAACGAGCACTCTCTCGAAGCCGATTTCAGCCGCCTAACCGATTTCCTCCTCAGCGCCCCGCGCGATTATTTTCTCTATCGCGATTTTCAGTCTCGCAACATCCTCCTCCGTGATGGCCAGCCGTATTTCGTCGACTACCAGGGCGGCCGCAAAGGCGCACTCCAATACGACGTCGCCTCCCTCCTCTACGACGCCAAAGCCGATCTCCCTCCCGATCTCCGCCAGCAGCTCCTCTACGATTATCTCCGTGCCTTGGAAAAATTTATCCCCGTCGATCGCGAAGCTTTCATCCGCTACTACTACGCCTACGTCTATGTCCGCATCCTGCAAGCCCTCGGCGCTTACGGTTTCCGCGGCTTCTACGAACGCAAAGCCCACTTCCTCCAAAGCGTTCCCTACGCCCTGAAAAATCTTCGCTGGCTCCTGCACCACGCCGAACTCCCCATCGCGCTCCCGGCCTTAATGGCCGCTTTCCAAGGCATGCTTGCCTCCGAAAAATTGCAAAGCCTCTCGAGCGATGCCGACAACCTGGTAGTCCGCGTCTTCAGCTTTTCTTTTCATCAGGGCCTGCCCAAGGACGAAACCGGCAACGGCGGCGGCTTCGTCTTCGATGGCCGCAGCCTCCCCAATCCCGGCCGGGAAGAGCGCTTCAAATCCCTAACCGGCCAGGACGCCCCGGTCATCGACTATCTCAACCAACAAGAATCCGTGCATCAATTCCTGGCCAGCGTCCTAAGCCTCGTCGACGCCAGCATCTCCAGCTACCAATCCCGCGGCTTCAAAAATCTTATGATTAGCTTCGGCTGCACCGGCGGCCAGCACCGCTCCGTCTACCTGGCCGAACAACTAGCCAAGCGCCTCCGCTCCAAGCCCAACGTAGAAGTCCAACTCCGCCATCTCGGCCTCGAGAACCTCCGCAAATGACCCCCGCTCCATATCGCAAATCGGTCATTCCGAGCGAAGCAAGCCGACGCCTTTTCTTTCGCGTTCGCTCCTGCGATCGAAGATTCCGATCCGGTCGGAAATGCGTCGGCTTGCGCAGAGAGGAATCTCTCTTCGATGTTCCCGCATGCTCGGTTCGTAAATCCCGCGTTTCCAGTTCGTCCTTCTCCGAACTCTGCGTCCTCTGTGTCTCTGCGCCCCTCTGCGTTAAGTCTTTTTCTTCGTTTTTTCTGACTATTCACTATCCACTATCCACTATCCACTTACTCCCATGAAATCCATGATCCTAGCCGCCGGCCTGGGCACCCGCCTCCGCCCCCTAACCGACACCCGCCCCAAAGCCCTGGTCGAAATCAATGGCCGCACCCTCCTCGAAATCACCATCACCCGCCTGGCCAATTTTGGCGTAACCGAATTCATCGTCAACGTCCATCATTTCGCGCAAATGGTCGCCGATTATCTCCAATCCAAGAAAAATTTCGGCTACCGCATTGAACTCTCCCGCGAAGACGGCCAACTCCTCGACACCGGCGGCGGCCTAAAAAAAGCCGCCTGGTTCTTCCTCGAAGATTCTTCCCCGCTTGACCAAGCCCGGCTCGGCGAGAAATCTCCTCTTTCCCGTCACTCGCCACTCGCCACTCGCCACTTCTCTTCCGAACCCTTCTTCCTCCACAACGTCGACGTAATCAGCAACATCGACCTACACGCCATGCTCCAATTCCACAAAGACCATCAAGCCCTAGCCACCCTTGCCGTCCAATCCCGCGAATCCTCCCGCCAACTCCTCTTCAACAACGATCTCCAACTCTCCGGCCGCCGCATCAACACTCACGACGAAATCGTCGATCCGAGCCCTCATAGCTCTGTCATTCTGAGCGAAGCGAAGAACCCCGGCACAATCTCACCCCAACCGACCACCGGTCAGACCGTCCAAGTCTCAGCCCACTCGCCACTCGCCACTAGCCACTCGCCACTTCTCGAATCTACAACTCCCGCCTCGCTCCTCCCCCTAGCCTTCTCCGGCATCCACGTAATCTCCCCCCGCCTCCTCCCCCTCCTGACTGAATCCACCCCCGCCTTCTCCATCATCGACTCCTACCTCCGCCTCTCCTCCCCATCCCAAAAAATCCTAGCCTTCCGCCACGACCACTCCTACTGGCGCGACCTGGGCAAACCCCCCGACCTAGCCCAAGCCGCCCTCGATTTTCAGCATGGAATTCTTTCGTCATAAGGCGATTTCGTTCAAACTAAATTCGGTCGAGAGAAATCTATATGTCCGCGCCTAAGTTCACGCCACACCCACAATCAGTTCCCGGCGATTTTTACGTCGAGAACGAACTGTGCATGAGTTGTGGCGTCCCTCACGCCGGTGAGTTCTTAGGAAGGAGTGATAGTGATTTTTCCTAACGATGCCAATGGAGATGCGCTTCGTCGCATGGAGGCTGAGGGAGATGATTTGACCCGACCCCGGAATATCGACTTCAATGTCGTGTTTGCTGATGGGAGGTCCGCCGAGGAGTTTGCAAAGCACTTTCGCGCGTTGGGGCACGAAGTTTCAGTGGAGGCTGCGGAAACCGATCAAGCTTTCCCCTGGGATGTAGTTGTAGTTAAACACATGGCGCCCTCCTATGACAGCGTAAGCGGCTTTGAGAGCTTGCTGCAATCCGTTGCAGATGGCTGGGGAGGGCATAACGATGGCTGGGGTTGTTTCCCCGGGCCGCCCTCAACCTGACCGGGCGGCGGGTGGACCACGCTTAGCCACAGCGAAACGATTTTGACTCTGCATCTCTCTGGGGTGCCCCACCTTTTCGGGCTTGCCTTCTGAAAAGGTGAGTCTTCTCTTCTCTGCGCCCTCTGTGTCTCTGCCTTTAGTTTTCTTCGTTTTCCTCTGTGCATCTCAGCATCCTCGGCGCCGGCGTTTAGTCCGACCCGGTCTGGGCGTTATCTTTTCCTTTCGCTTCCTCGCCCCACTTTCCCCCTTGTGTACCAAATACCTATTCTGATACAATCTTCTCGTTCAGTACTGCGCCTCGCCACAAGCGAGGCGTTTCTGTTTTAGGCCCAATGAGTGGCACAGCCAATCCTGGCTGTGCTCTTTCTTTTTCCAAATCCCAAAACTCAAAAACTAAATCAAAGGAGCTTCGTATGTCTTCACTCAGTCCCAAGGACCGTATATCCCTCTGTCTATTCTCGTACGAAGATGGCCGCCGCTGCCGCACGCCTCGCATCAGCAGCCACCCCCATTTCTGCTTCTACCACGCCCAAAAAGAATCCCAAACACAAGCCGCCCAATCTCTAGCCAAAGACCTAGCTGCCTTCTTCTCCGGAGACTACCTCTCCGCCAACGACCTCAGCACCGCCTTGGCCCGCCTCATCCCTGCCGTCCTCCGTGGCGACATCAAACCCCGGTTGGCCCGCACCATCGCCTACATGTGCCAAACCCTCCTCCAATCCATCCACGCCGCCCAACACGAATACATCGACGCATTCGGCCCCGAAGGCTGGCGCAAAGCCATCCGCTCCTCTGTCAACACCAACTACGACCACCGCTTCCCGCCCGCATCCACGCCTGTGGGGGCCGGGCCTGCCCGGCCCGAATTCGCTTCGCCCGTGCAACCCGGGCGCCCCACCCAATCCCCCGAACCTTCACCCAGGTCGAATCCCCTCGAAAGTACCTCATCCCGTCCCCGCCATCCCAAACCGGCCCAACACGCCATCCACTCCAGCCCCAAAAAAACCGGCTGCTCCAATTCCCCTAACCACACCCAAATCCCCCAGCGCAACGGCCTGACCCCAGCACACCAGCAGCACACTTAAGTCTTGTATCAGCAACGCTTACAGAAATGGAGGGATGGCCTGCCAGCCCAATTCCCAAGCAGGAAGCGCAACCGAGGAAACGGAACGCAGGAAACGGGGCACGGATCGCCGAAGACGGATCACAGGTCACGGATCAAAGCAACACAGGACACGCATCACGAAACCCTTACTTACTCGATGCCGGAACCGCCGTCGCCAATCCCAGCGCCTGCATCACCGCATCGTGCAACGCCGGTCGCACCTCGGCAATTTTGTGGTTTTCTCGTGTTGGGTTAACGCGATTCGTCAGCAGCACCACGAATACCTGACGGTCGGGATCGATCCAAATCGAGGTGCCAGTAAATCCCGTATGCCCAAAACTGTGCGGCGAAAAGTAGTGCCCGCTCGAACTGCCTTCCGTCGGCACCACCCAACCCAGCGTCCGCGTGCCCTTCGCAAGCTCTTGCGGCACCGTGAACTGCGCAATCGTCGCGCGGCGCAAAATCCTGTGATGCTCGTACACTCCGCCATTCAACAGCATCTGGCAGAACGCTGCCAAATCCGGTGCCGTGCTGAACACACCCGCGTGCCCCGAAACGCCGCCCATGGCATACGCATTTTCGTCGTGCACTTCGCCTTGAACCAGCCGCTTCCTGAAGTTCGCGTCAAATTCCGTCGGTGCGATCGATGGCCAAATTTTTTTCGGCGGCTTATACATCGAGTCGTGCATCCCCAGCGGCGCAAAAATGTATTCGTTCGCCAGTTGATCAAGCGTCTGCCCCGTGAGTCGCTCGATAATTTCGCCCAGCAAAATCACTCCGAGATCGGAGTACACCATTTTCGTGCCGGGCTCGTTCTCGAGCGGCTCGGCGAAAATCATTTTCAACGTATCTTGTTTGCTCTCGGAAGTGCGCCAGTACTCTTTGAACGGCGGCAGCCCCGACGTATGCGTCAGCAAATGCCGTACCGTCACGCGATGGCGCCACTCCGGCTGCGGACCGCTGGCCCATTCCGGCAAGTAGCGCTCGACGGGCGCATCGAGTTGCAGCGGGGAAGGGAAGTCTCCCTCGACGAGCTTTTCCGCCAGCGTCGTCGTTACAATCACTTTGGTCAGCGACGCCACGTCATACATCGTCCGCAAATTCACCTGCGGCGATTTCGCGTCGTAGCTCAGCTTACCGAACGCGTGCAGTGCCACTTTATCTTTGTATCCGACGGCCAGCGTCGCGCCCGGAAATGCTTTGTCGGCAATCGCCTTCTCGAGCACGTCGAGTGCCGGTTGCAGCTTGGCTTCCGCGCTCACTTCCATCGGCGCAACCGTCATCGGGTCGGCAGGCACGTCGATTCCAAATCCGGCTTTCATGTCCACACCCGGCACAGTCACCGGCAAGCGCCCGCGTACAGGAATCTCCCCGAAGAGCGCGCGCGCCGCGGAAATCTGCGCCACGTCGCTGATGCCAAACGCCGCAAGCCACGTCTCCGCCTGCGGAAAATGCTCAACGACATACGGACTGCCGAATCCAACCGTGATCACCGGCTTCCCGTTCTTGTAAACTTTGTCCGCAAACGCCGCTTGTTCCGCCGGCACATCTACATTGCCTTTGCGGTCACTCACGCGCACAAAGAGCGCGAGGATCGCGAGGTCATACGTGTCCGGCGCCGGCAATTTCAGATTGTCCGCTTTCACAAATCGCGTATCCGCGCGCAACGTTGTCAGCGTATCCACACGAGAACGCAGCTCGCGTTCCAAATCTTCACCAGGATACGGTTCCGGATCGGCGTACAGCGCGACCAGCAGCGCCCGGGTCGGCTTCGTTCCATCCAGCGGCAAGCGATGCGCCGCGTCTCGTAGCAGCGTCACGCCTCGGTCCGAGATGTCTTGCGCTTCTTTCTGCCATTCCACTTTACCAAATTTATTATTTAGCGCGTTCACGTCCACCAATCGTTCTTGGTAAAGACCAAGCCGCGCCTTCGCCTGCAGAATTCGCCGCACCGACGCATCCAGCCGCTCGCGTGAAATGCGTCCGGACTTCACCGCCTCCTTCAACGCATCGAATGCCGCATCCGGCACCGGGGGCATGAGCAGCGCATCCGCTCCCGCCGCAAACGCGCGCACCGCCGCGTCGCCTGGCGCGAAGCGCACCGTGATTCCGCCCATGTCCATCGCGTCGGTGATCACCAGCCCCTGATAGCCAAGCTCATCCCGCAGAAGTCCCGTCAAAATATTCGAAGACAGCGTAGCGGGGGTATTGGGATCTGGTTCGAGCGCGGGAATCGAAAGATGCCCGGTCATGATGCTGTCCGCGCCAGCGGCAATCGCCGCGCGAAACGGAACCAGCTCGAGACTTTCGATACGCTGACGGTCCGCTTTGATTACCGGGAGCTCCATGTGGGAATCCGTGGATGTATCCCCGTGTCCCGGAAAATGTTTCGCGGTGGCCAGCCCGCCGTTTTCTTGCACGCCGCGCACAAACTCTGACACATACTCCGCGACCTTCTGCGGGTCTTCGCCAAACGAACGCGTATTGATGATGGGATTATCCGGATTGTTGTTGACGTCGGAATCCGGCGCGTAAATCCACTGAATGCCTACGGCGCGCGCTTCCAGCGCGGTGATCTTTCCCATCGTGTACGCATCTTTCGGATTGCTTGCGGCGGCGAGCGCCATTGCCGTTGGGAACGACGTCCCTTCATCCAAACGCATGGCCGTGCCGCGTTCGAAATCCGCGCCGAAAAGTAGAGGCAGCTTCGATTTGGATTGCAATTGGTTGATGAGAGCCGCCGTTGGATATGCCTGGCTCTTCACGATGCCCAGCGGCGAACTTTCCGTGATGTTGATGAAACCGCCGACGTGCAACTTTTCCACGTCGCGCATCATCTCTGCATAAGCAGGCGCGTCGGTAGGCGTGAAGCTTCCGTGATACGTCGTAAAAAGAAGTTGCCCGACTTTTTCGTCGAGCGTCATTTTGGCGAGCGTGGTTGCCACCCAGCGCGCGGCCGCCGGAGATAATTTTTGCAAGTGATGCGCAGTTGCCGCGTTTTTCTTGGCGCCGGCTGCTTTTTGGGTGGAAGGCGTCGCGGACTTGTTGCTCTGACTGCGCGTCGTGTGGGCCATAAGAAGAAGGAACAAACCAAAAGGAATGAGCAGCAGAACGCTTTTGCCGCGTCCTTTCATCAAGTGTGGGTCTCCCGGCACTCGCCCGGATCCTGCGCCTGTATATAACACACGCACTTCACACTCACAACGCAGCGCCGAACGAAGCGTTCCAGAATATCATTGGTGACGCACAACCGGAGGAAAAGCTTGCCTAAAACTCGCGGCGGTCTCGTAGAAAAGTTCGTCGTTTTCGTTTGCCTGGCCTTCACGTTTTGTCTTTCCGCGCACGCCGCCGTAAAACATGCGAAGCACGGCAGACGCGCCGCGCGAGTGCAAACGGGACTCGACGTCCTCGAAGCAGAAAAGTTCGCGCCGCTGCGCGGCAAGCACGTCGGGCTGATTACGAACCATACAGGGCTCGACGCCGAGGGCCGCACGACCATCGAGAGGTTATTCCACGCGCCCGGCGTACAACTCGTCGCGCTTTTCAGCCCGGAGCATGGCATCTCGGGCAGCGCCGATGACAAAGTCTCTTCCTCGAAGGATCCGACAACCGGCTTGCCCACTTACAGTCTCTATGGCGAATCGCTGCGTCCCACGGACGAAATGCTTTCCGGCATCGACACGCTGGTTTTCGACATACAGGATGCGGGCGTGCGCTTCTACACGTACACGGTCACGATGGCTTACGCGATGGAAGAAGCCGCGAAGCACCACATCGCCTTTTATGTCCTGGACCGGCCCAATCTTCTTGGTGGGGAAATTATCGAAGGCCCCATGCTCGATCCGGATAAAACAAATTTCGTCGGCTATTATCCGCTGCCGATTCGATATGCGCTTACCATTGGCGAGCTCGCCCAGTATTTCAACGGGGAAAATCACATTGGTTGCGATCTGCACGTCATCACCATGAAAAACTGGCATCGCAATTATTTTTTCGAGAGCACCGGCATCCGCTGGGTTCCTCCTTCGCCGAATCTGCGAACCATCAAGGGCTCGATTCTCTATCCCGGGATTGAAATTCTGCAGAGTGCAGGCGTTTCGGTGGGGCGCGGCACGGAGACGCCGTTTGAAGAGTTCGGCGCGCCGTGGATCGATGGAGTTGACGTCGCGGCGCGGTTGAATGCGCTCCATCTCCCTGGTTTGCATTTTACGGACCAGCCGTTCATCCCTGTTTCGGGGCTCTATGCAGGCCAGCGTTGTGGAGGTGTAGCAGTGCGCGTGACGGACCGCGCGGAGGTGCGCTCAATGCGCATGGGCCTGGAGATCGCCGTCATTTTGCACAAACTTTATCCGACACAATTCGACCCCGCAAAATTGATCACCCTGCTCGGCAATGAGGATACCGTTCACCAGCTTGAAGCCGGTGTAGCACCGGAGCAAATCATAGCGAGCTGGTCCGCCGCTCTGGCCAACTATGATGAAACGCGCCGCAAATATTTTCTCTACAAATGATAGCCCCTCATGCCGGGCGAAGTGCTTGAAATCAGGGGGATTCAATATTGTGAGGGTGCACGCATTCGATATCGACATACCTAGCAAAATCCTTGATGTTATACGTCAGAATACGCTTGATGCCATGCACTCGCATTGCAGCAACTAAGCGCGCGTCGTGAACTTGCGCGCCTGAAACGCCGTGAGCCACCAATAGCCGGCGCCACTCTTCATGAACAGCGAGGCTGTCGGGGAGGAAGCGGAGCCTCTCCTCGAAAAATCTAGCAACGCGGTCGGCATCTTGAGGCAACAGACCATAACCATTGCGATCCACCGGGCGAGTACAGGTATTCCAAAACTCCGCGACATTCTGAGAGGTGTAGCAAAGGACAGCGCCGCGCCGAAGGAGCACCTCTATCGCCGAGACGATGGCAGGATAATCGCGATGGTTGGGCTGCACCCAGCGGAGAAGGACATTGCTATCGACGAGGTGCGGCGTCTCCATCATCTAGCGGATCCTCATAGAAGCTTTCGCGGGTGAAACTCTCGGTGGGCAAGACTGGAAGTTTCTCGGAACCTTGCGCCATACCTCGAAGCATTTGGTGGAACTCTTCAACGCTCATCTGGCCTTGAGGTCGAGGGGAGGCCGTGAGCGCTTGCTCGAGAAGCTGTTCGGCCACAGTTTCTGGAGGCACGCCTTTGGCGCGAGCCTCGGCGATGAGCAGGGCTTCTGTTTCAGACTTGAGTTTAAGCTCAATAGTCATTTGGAATGAACCTCCCGCAAAGAGCGCGGCAAGATCTAAGGTCTGATATAAACAGTCTACCCGAAGAGACCAAAGAAACGGCGCCAATCTCTCAAATTGCTGGCGAATTGATGGTGCTTAAGCAAGAAGCATTTATGTTAGAGTCTCGGCATGCGAATCGTATCTTTGCTGCCTTCGGCGACGGAAATCCTGTTTGCTCTGGGATTCGACATAGAAATTGTCGGAGTGAGCCATGAGTGTGATTATCCGGCGCAGGCGCGGACGAAGCGCATAGTGATTCATTCGCGACTGCCGCATGATGCGGCGCCTGCGGAGATTGACAGGCTGGTGCGCGAGTATGTGGCACGCGGCGAGAGTCTTTATTCGGTGGATGCGGGAGCGCTCGAGGAATTGGCGCCGGATTTAATTGTTACTCAGGATTTGTGCCAGGTTTGCGCCGCTTCGCCGGATGATTTAGCTGCGACGCTGGCGCGATTTCGTCGGCCGCCGGAAGTGCTTTGTCTGAATCCGCAGGATTTGGGAGACGTGTGGCGCGACATTTTGTGGGTGGGCGAAGCGACTTGCCGGGGACACGAAGCGGAAGCTTTGCTGAAGAAAATCGGGACGAGGATTGGCGAACTGGAATGCCAGCTTGACGGTGTTCAAAATCGGCCGCGCGTCGCGATTCTTGAATGGCTGCAGCCGTTTTATGTGGCAGGGCATTGGGTGCCGGAAATGATCGAGCTCGCGAGCGGAAAAGATGTGCTGGGCCGGAAGCGCACGCCGTCGATTCGCGTTTCCGCCGAGGATGTCATCGACGCCGCGCCGGAGATTTTATTCATTGCGCAGTGCGGCTGTAGCGCGAAACAGGCGCGCGAGGAATACAGGACGATGACGTTCCCGGAAGAATGGAGCGCGATTCCTGCCGTGCGTGACGGGCGAGTATATGCGCTAGACGCTAGCGGCTATTTTTCGCGGCCGGGGCCGCGCTTAATTAGCGGGATCGAAGCGCTGGCAAAAATTCTGCATCCGGAGATTGCGGTCAGCCCGGAAGCGGAGGGCGTTGCGATTCCCGTCGCATCGCCGGTGACCACTTTTCCCTCGTCGCTTCGCGCTTCCGCCTAAAGCTGTTCCTCGCCGAGCGGGCCCTCACGGGGTAAGGAGGGCGCCCACTGCACCTTCATGAGACTCACGCCTCTCCTTCAGAACAGTTGACATCCCTTGCGTCTATATATAAGATTCCTATACATAGGGAGAGGCCTCATGATTGGCTCAGGGATCAAACGCGGGACAGCGGAACTGGCGGTGTTGAGCGTGCTTGAAGACGGCCCGCTGCATGGCTACGAGATGGCGCGGCGCATCGAGGAGCAGACGCACGGCTCGCTGCGATTTACGCTGGCGTCGTTGTATCCGCTGCTTTACCGGCTGGAGAAGCGCGGCTGGGTGCGCGGGGCGTGGGAAACGAGCGGGTCGGGACGGCGAAGGCGCTGTTACCGGCTTACATCTCAAGGGAAGAAAAAGCTTGCGCCAATACGCCGCGAATGGGCCGAACTGTTTCGCGCATTGAAGCGGCTGACCAAGGTGTCCCATGCGTGATTGGAATGCGTTTGTTGAACAGCGGCTTGCAGGTCTGGCGCTGGAACCAGAAGAAAAGGATGAGGTAATCGCAGAAGTAACGGCGCATCTGGAAGACATTTGCGAAGAACTGCTCCGGCAAGGAATGACAGAAGATGAGGCCGTACGGCGAGCTTTGTCGCAAGTCGGGCATTGGCAGAATTTCAAGCGAAACATAGTTTTGGCTCGGACGAAGGAGAAAACGATGACACCTCGCGTGGCTCAACTGTGGCTTCCTGGATTGCTGACTTTTCTGGTTTCGATGGTTCTTCTCGAATTGGTCCAGAAAGTTGGTCCAAAGCCGATCATTCTTGGTTTAGACAAGGGAATTCCAATCCTCATGTTTTATACCGGTTGGCTGGTGATGTTGCCTCTGGCCGGCGCCCTGGGAGCCTATCTTTCGCATCGGGCGCGAGGGTCGTCCCACATGGTGCTCGCCGCGAGTCTGTTTCCTGTGCTTCCACTCGTGGCGGTGTTCTTGATAGCGATTCCCGTTGGCTTGGCGATGGGCGACGGACTGGTGCCAAAAGTATTTCTGAATATTAGCCTCGAGTGGGTGTTGCTGCCCGCCGTGGCTCTGCTCGCTGGCGGCCTTCCCACACACCTTTTACTTTCGCGGCGCACTACTTCGGGCCATGCCGCGAGCGCCTGAGCTTCACCATCCATCGTTCAGCCTGGGCTAGCGGAGTTCGCAGCCGATGCGCGCGCGGTTGCCGGACCAATAGATGAATTTCAGTTTGCCCCTTACTTCGTCAAGCGGAATTGGTCCGAAAAACCGGCTGTCATAGCTGTTGCTCAGATTGTCCCCGACCACAAATAGGGTGCCCTCGGGGATTTTCACGGCCTTGAAAGAAGGGAGGTCCGCGAAGGAGCCGCCAAAATATCGGAAAGCGCAGGGTCCAGGCAGCTTGAGTGGTACGTCGTCCACGAGGATCGTATTTCCCTGGCCGGACGAAACAGTATCGCCAGCAACACCGATTACTCGTTTGGGGAAGATCGTTCCCGAGCGGTTAAAATCAAACACTATAAGATCTCCACGTTCTGGGCCGTGCATTTTGTAGGCGTCCGCGGCAACAACTACGCGTTCGCCCTGACATATCGTGGGGCACATGGAGCCTGACGAAATTTTGTAGGCGCGAAAGCTGCCCAACAATCGTTTCCCAAAGTAGTCGGGGACGGGATATCCGACTAGAAGAAAAACGATCAGGACGGCAGCGATCATTTCTCTCGGATTGCGCCGTGGCGCGACGGTTCGATCAAATCTCCACGCCATGTAGAACGCGTCAGCGGCAACCCAGAGACGCCAGAGAATGCCGAGGGAAATAGCAGCGATCATTCCCCGGAAAGTCATGAATAAACGCATCTCAGTGGCGAGGGCGTTGATCGCCACACCGAGGATGGCGATTACGACGCCGCGCCATACTCGCTGGACATAGAGTTGGCCCATTCCAGGAAGGAACAGGCTCACGACAGTAGCGAGGATGGCTTTGGTTGCGCGCGACGGTTTCGTTTTGCCCTTCGCTACTGACGGACCCGCGGAAAAGGAATCGCCGCCGAGAATTGGTTCGGTCATGCGGGCTGGTCCTTTTTGCTCCAATAGCGGTAGAAGGGGAGGCCGGCGAGGATTAGGAGGAGGCCGATGGATGAGCGGCCGGGGCGGTCAAGCCAGATGTTGAGAGTGAGCGCAATGGCGCCGATTACGAAGATGGCGGGGACTATGGGGTAGCCCCAGCAGCGGTAGGGTCGGGGCATGTCGGGCTCGGTGCGGCGGAGGCGGAAGAGGGCCACGACCGCGAGGCCGTAGAAAATCCAGCCGGCGAAGATGAAGAGATTGGTGAGTTCCTCGAACGTGCCAGTGAGCGCCATGAGGCTTGCTAGGACGCATTGAAAAATCAGGGAGCGGCCTGGCGTGCGGTATTTGGGATGAACGCCGTCGGCGATTTTAAAGAAAATGCCGTCGCGGGCCATGGCGTAAGCAGGGCGGGCGCCGCTGAGGACCGAGGAGTTCATGGTGCCGAGCGCGCTGATAATCATGGCGATGGTGATCCACGCGGCGGCGGCGGGGCCGGCGACGTGCTGCACGACATCGGAGGCGATGTGGGGCGAAGAGGCAACTGCGCTGAACGGGAGAACTTTCAGGCAGGCGGCGCTGAAGAGGAAATAGATCGCTGCGACGAGAGTGACGCCGCCGAACATGGCGCGCGGGAAATTCCGTTGGGGATTTTCTACTTCGGAGCCGACGAGATTTAAGTCTTCCCAGCCGTCGTAAGCCCACAGGGCGGCTGCGAGGGCCGCTAGAAACGCGCTGATTACGCCGCCGTTCAGAGCATGTGGCCAGATGGGATCTGGGGCGTGGGGCGGTCCTGAAGGCGCGAAGAACGCTACGCCAATCACAATCACAACGGACATGATTTTAATGGCGGTGAGAAAAACCTGGACCGCGCCGCCCAGGCGGACGCCTAGGTAGTTGATGGCGGTCATGGCGACGATCCAGAGGACAGCGAGAGGCTGCGCCCAAGTGAAAACGAAATCGTAGGGCTTGATCCAACCTGTCAGTCCGGGAATGGCGATGTGCAGCGTGAAAATGGGGACGGCGACGACGGGGAGAAGAAAACTCATGAAGCGCATCAGGCCCGCGGCGATGGACGAGAGGGAACTGGGCCGGCCGACGATGGCGTGCATCCAGCCGAAGAGAAATCCCCACGCGGGGCCGAAAGCGCGCCGCAAGTAGGCGTATTCTCCGCCAGCTTCGGGGATGGCGGCTCCGAGTTCGGCGAAAGAGAGCGCGCCGAAGAGGGAAAGAATCGCGCCGACAATCCACGCAGCGAAGACGATCGAAACGGTGCCGCCCACGCGGGCCATTTCGGCGGGCTTGAGGAAAATGCCGGTGCCGATCATGGTGCCGACAACGATGGCACCGGAAGCCCAGGCGCCCAGGCCGCGGATCAGTTCGAGACGTGGGCCGTGGCCCGTGGCCCGTGTTCCGTGATCCGTGGAAGAAGGATTCTCGGTCATAAATATTTGCGCGACATCTTCAGTTGGCGGCCTCGAGTCGACTGCAAGGCACGATATATTGTGCCCGCCATTCGTGCGAATCCGGCAGAGGGCACGATATATCGTGCCCCGACGAAACCGTGCAGGAAATTTTCAGGCGGGTGCGACTTTATTTTTACGCACGCGGCTGACGGCGCTGCCGACGAAGAACGTGACGCCTGCGCCAATTAAGACGTACCACGTAAACGCGATGTCCGTATAGCGCCAAACGCAGAGGATGGTGGCCAGGCCGAGGAACATTCCGGCGAGAGCGCCGATGGCGGTGGCTTTGCGGTCCAGCGTGCCGAGAAGAAACAGGCCCAGGAGACTTCCGAAGGGTAGGGAAGCTACGGTTAAGCCTGCTTCGAGAAGCGGACCCCACTTGATGAAACCGAAGGCCATCAGGATGAGGCCCCAGACTAGCGTCATGCGGTGCGAGAGGCGGAGAAATTGGACGGAGTTGGCGGAGCGACCCCACAGCTGTGAAAAATCGAGGACGCTGCTCGCGGCGAGGGAATTGAGCGAGCCGCTGGCGTTGGACATGGCGACGGCGATGATGGAGGCGAGTAAGAGGCCGGCGAGGCCGGTGGGCATTTCGCGGACAAGAAATAGAGGAAGGATACGATCGGTGCGGTCTCCGGGGGCGAGGAGAGGAGTGTGCTGCGCGAAGACGTAGAGCAAAACGCCGATCAACAGAAAAATAGTGAATTGTATGAGGACGATGACGCCGCTCGTTAGGAGAGCGTTGCGGCTGTCGCTTTCGTTGCGCGCGGCCAGGAGCCTTTGGACGATGGTTTGGTCGGTGCCGTGGCTGGCCATGGTGAGGAATGCGCCGCCGATTAAACCGGACCAGAAAGTGTATTTTGTGGCGAGGTCGAAGGAGAAATCGAGGAATTGAAGTTTGTGGCCGGCGGCTGCGGCAACTTGCGCGACTTCGGTCCAGCCACCGGGGATGCGATGGAGCAAGATCCAGAAGGTGACCGCGCTACCGGTCAAATATAAAAGAAGCTGCGCGACGTCGGTCCAGATGACGGCTTTCATGCCGCCTTCGAAAGTGTAGAGAATGGTGAGGGCGATGACGATGACGATGGCCAAGTGCTCGGACGTGCCGAGGACGACGCTGACGACGAGCGCGATGGCGGAAACGCGGACGCCCTCGGCGATGGCGCGAGTGATGAGAAACGTGCTGGCGGCAACCGCGCGCATTTTTTCGCCGAAGCGTTTTTCGATGAGCGCGTAGGCGGTGAGGAACTGTCCGCGAAAATAGCCGGGGAGGAGAAGGAAGACAATGAGGACGCGGCCGATCAAATACCCGATGACCAGTTGAATGAAGGTCATGTTCCCGGCGTAGGCGATGGCGGGCGTGCCGATGATGGTGAGCGTGGAGGTTTCCGTAGCGACGATGGAAAGGGCGAGGGCCCACCAGGGAGCGGTTTTGCCGCCGAGAAAATAGTCGAGACTGACGGCTTCGCGATTTTCGCCGGCGACGTCTTTTTTGCGGCGGCGGAAGCGCATGCCAAGAGCGGTTACGGCGAGGAGATAGGCGATGACGATGGCGAGGTCGAGCGGGTGAATGCGCATTTGCGGATTGTTGCGGCGATCAGCTCCTGTTGCTCAGGCTTTCTCGATCAAAAAAGTGAACCGAGGATAGTGGCAGGTCTCACGCAGGTCAAGAAATCAGTGCGAAAGAAGAATGAGAGACTGGCAGTTTGGCCAGGGCAGCGACGTCTCGAGGGCAGGGCGCACGATTGCACACTTTAGTTGCCTCCGCGAATGCATTGGCTGCGATTCTCGCTTATGCTTTTTGGATGCGCTTTGTTTTGGGGTTTGACGGCGGTGGCACGAAGACCGATTGCGTCTTGATGGACGAGTCCGGGAAAATCCTGGCGAGAACGCAAGCGGGGCCTTCGAATCCGCTGCGCGTGGGATTTGGCGCGGCGATTTCCGCGATTCGCGACGCGGCGCGGCAGGCTTTTGCGCAAGCGTCGATGGCAGGCGATTCACGCGCGGCGGCGATATGCGCTGGTCTAGCAGGAACGGGACCGCCCGAATCCGCGGAAAAGATTCGCGCGCTTCTTGCGGCCGAATTTGCGAAATCGAAGGTCCAGGTTTGCACCGATCTCGATCTCGCGTTGGCAGCGACCGGCGACGGACCGGCGATTGTGCTGCTGGCGGGGACGGGTTCGTTTGCAGTGGGGCGGAATGCGGCGGGCGAAACGGCGCGCGCGGGTGGTTACGGTCCGCAAATCGGGGACGAGGGCAGCGCATACGACATTGGACGACGCGCCGTGTTGACGGCGATGCACGAAAACGACCGCACGGGAGCGGATTCGGCGCTCGGCCAAAGGCTGTTGCGCGAGGGGGGATGCGCAGATTGGTCCGGGGTGAAGGCGCGAGCGCAGGCGGCTTCGGACGAAGTTTTTCCGCGCCTGTTTTCCGTGGTTGCGGCGCTGGCGGATTCGTACGAGTCTTCGGTGGGACCTGCCGCCAAGTCTTCGGCGCAAGGCATCTTGCGAGCGGCTGCGTTTGACCTGGCGATGTTAACCGAGAATCTTGCGGAGCGGCTGAAATTGCGCGACACGAAATTCTTTCTGGCGAAGACCGGCGGAATGATGGGACGCAGCAAGTTTCTTGAGGCACAGATAGATGAACGGCTGCGGAATCTGTTTCCGCTGGCGGAGCTTGGAGAGTTGCGCATGACTCCAGCGGAGGCGGCTGCGCGGCTGGCGTTGCGGCTGCTGGCTTCCGGCGAGAAGACGGACGGAAAGCTGATTGGCGGGAATCCGGCGGGGGACTGAGATGGCAGGCGCGGGGAAAAATATGGAGCGCGCGCTGGCGGCGTCGGGCGATGAGCTGACGGCTTTGCTGCACCATGCCGATGCGGAGGTGCTGCTGGCGCTGCTGGATAATCCTGCACTCGAGGAGACGCAACTTTGCATTTTGCTGGAACGCAAAAACCTGCCCGCGGAAATTCTGGAAGAGGTTGCACGGCGGAAGCCGCTGCTGAAAAATTATCGCATCAAGAAGGCGTTGGCATTTCATCCACGGACGCCGAGGCTCGTCACGTTGCGGCTGCTGCGCGACCTCTACTTGATGGACGTCGTGCAGCTTACGCTTTTGCCCGGAATTCCCACCGAGTTGAAGATCAATGCCGAGGACCAGTTGATTGCGCGGCTGCCGCAACTGCCGCTGGGGCAGAAAATCACGCTGGCGCGGCGGGGGCCTGCGCGTTTGGCGGGAGCGCTGCTGGCGGAAGGGCACGCGCAAATCGTCGCGATTGTTTTGGACAATACTTTTCTAACGGAGGCGCAGGTGTTGAAGGTACTTTCGCGCGAGAAGCTGCCGCCGGTGGTCGTGTACACGATCGCGCGGCACCGCAAGTGGTCGATTACCTACAATGTGCGGCTGGCGCTGGTCCGGCATCCCCAGTCGCCGCTGGCTACCGTTCTCGGCTATCTGCCAGAGCTGACGGTTTCCGATTTGCGTGAGCTGGCTTCGCCGGGAATCGTTTCGGAAAGTCTGCGGAAGTATCTTGAGGCGGAGGTGCAGCGGCGGATTCAAAAAGGAGAGAAATCCGCGGGGAAAGACAACGCCTCTGACCCCACGGCTGCGTCCAATCAGAACTAAGCGGCATTATTTTGGCGGCGCAGAGCCGCAAGCAAATTGTTGCGTGGAAATGTCAGCGGCGGGCTGAGCCAGATTGCCGGGAACAAAACATCCAGCTCCGGCGTCGTATGGGAATGTTCGTAGCAGGCGTATGCTTAAGACGATCTAGCGGCGAGATCGACGCAGCGCCGCACCTTGGGATTGGGATCCTTGGCAGGGGGGCTCACCAGGTCGATGGGCAGTGGGGACCATTTTTCCCGGCGTTCGGAACGCCGCTGGGCACCACGGTATTCATTTCGCGCCAACCTCGAGATCGAGTGGGGCTCGGCAGTGCTACGCGCCAGCACGCGCGATATCAGCTCAAACGGGATGTTCATCGAATCGGCGGATCCTTTGTGGATCGGCGCGGGGTTTACGGCGCATTTGGTGCTGGACAGGCCGGTCAAGGTGAATTGCTCGGTAAAGCGGATCGAGCCGGGGCTGGGCATGGGCGTGTCCGTGACGCTAGCCGAAGCGCAGCACGAACAGCGCTATCAAGATCTTCTTGCGTCCCTTTCCGAGACAGGTTCGTAGGCTCGTCTTATACTATGCTTGCCGCGGCGCGGTTTTGTGCGCGCGCGGAGCATGGCATGAGATTGCTTATGACACTAAACTTGGGAAAGCTCCCCGAGGAGAACGGCAGAGCGTTGAGAAAGGCGTTTGAGCCGGCATGACCAGATGCCTTGATTGCGGCTCACCGCGAACCGCGGACCAGTGTTCCGCTTGCGGGTTGACATCCAATGCCGCGGAACTGCTGTTCCGGCGGCGGCTCGTGGCGCGGACCGCATTTTTTCTGGTTGGCTCGCTTGCGTTTCCCTACGTGAGCCAGATTTATCCCCCACTGGATTTGGATTTGATGCTGGTGTTTTTCGGCTTGCTGTTTTTTTTGGCGCTGACCCTCGCAGTGATTCTGGAGAGCCGCGCGCGACAGCACAAGGAGATTGAGGTGCTCAAGCGCATCTACGCCGGATTCATTCCGCTGCCCTGGATTCTCGCAGCAACGCTGTTTGTGAATGGGAGGCTCGATTCGCAGAAGCAGCTGGAGTACTACCCGACCGTCGTGGTGAGCAAATTCAATATGAAGGGAATTGTGCGCGGGAGCCGGCGATTGCTGGTGCGTTCGTGGCGGCCGGGACAGAAAGTGGAGCGGCTGGCCGTGGATGCGGACGATTTTGACCGGTTTCAGGATGGGGATACGGTTACGGTGGCGGCGGAGCCGGGGGCGCTGGGGATTCCGTGGTATTACGGGGTGTACCGGCGGTGAGCTTGGGATAGGAGCAGCGGAGAAGAGCACAGGCTGAAGCCTGTGCCACCATTCAACTGACGATCAGTAGGCGATCTTGCCGCTGGGCTTTAGCGGCAATTCAATCTCGAGGAAGTGGCCGGTCTTGCCGAAACGAAATCGGATGGTTTCGACAAGACCGGCGTCGCGTTCTTTCCACTCGGAAGTTTCGATCGGATCGCTTGGCAAGTCGGAGAGGGACCATTCGACGCTGTCGCCCTGCGCTTTTACGGTTTGCGGATCGACGTCATAGACTTCCTGTTCTTTCCTGTCAAGCAGCAGATAACGCTTCCAGAGTTTGATAAGCAGGACCTCGTGCTTCTCCGCGTGATAGATGTTCCAGGTTTGCGGCGCCTTATCATTGAAGCGCACGATCGCGAATTGCAGGGGTTTCCACACAAGCTTTTTCTCTTGAGGCGGTGCCTGCGGAAGGATCGAGAAGAAAATCAAAGCTGAAACAATGGCTGTCTGCATGCTTTGAATCAATTGGGAACTTCGCTGAAGGATTTGTCGAGTAGGCGGATGGCTTCGTCGACATCGGGCTTGGTGGTGTTGAGCATGGGAGCGAGGCGGAGGACGTTGCCCATAAGACCGCCTTTACCGATGAGGAGGCCGTTGTCGCGGGCGCGCTCCATGACTTGCGTGGTTTGCACTGGCGCTGGCTCTTTGGTTTTGCGGTCTTTCACCAGTTCGAGAGCTTGCATAAGGCCCATGCCGCGGACGTCGCCGATGAGCGGATATTTTTGCTGGAGTTCTTCGAGCTTGGCACGGAAATAATTGCCAACCGTGTGAGCGTTCTCACGCAAATCCTCTTCTTCGATTAGTTCGATGGTGGCGCGAGCGGCGGCGCAAGTGACAGGGTTGCCGCCGAAGGTGGCAATGTTCAAGCCCTGAAAGCCGGCGGCAATTTCGGGGGTGGTGACCGTGAGACCGACGGGGACGCCATTGGCCATGCCTTTTGCGCTGGTGATGATGTCCGGTGTGACTTCCCACTGCTCGATGCCGAACCATTTTTTGCCAGTGCGGCCCCAGCCGGTTTGCACTTCATCGGAGATGAAAAGGCCGCCGTATTTTTTCACGATGCTGAAGACAATTTTGAAATATTCCTTGGGCGGAGTGATGAAGCCGCCGACGCCTTGGATGGGTTCGGCGATGAAGGCGGCGATGCTGCCGCTCGTGCCGGTCTGGATGAGATTTTCCACGTCGCCGGCGCAGGCCACTTCGCATTCGGGATATTTTAGATGCAGCGGGCAGCGGTAGCAGTAAGGATTAATCGCGTGCGCGATTCCCACGCTGATGACGGCGGCTTTGCGATAGGGAGCATGCGCGGTGACGGATTTCATCAGTGAAGAACCGCCGGAATAGGCGTGGCGGAGGGCGACGACGTCGTAGCTGCCTGTGGCCATTCGTGCGATCAGAATGGCGGCTTCGTCGGCTTCGCTGCCGGAGCTGGTGAAGAAACTCGATTGAAGATTCCCCGGCGTGATTTGTGCGATTTTTTCGGCGAGAGCGACGATTTGTTCGTTCGGATAAAGGGTGGATAGGTGCTGCAGCTTGTTGACCTGGGCGTTGATTTTGCTCGTGACTTTGGGATTGCAGTGGCCCACAGAGACGGTCAGGATGCCTCCGAAAAAGTCCAGATATTTGCGGCCTTCGATGTCCCAGACGTGCTGCATTTCGGCGTGGTCGGCGACGAGCGGGTGCTGGTAGTAATTTGTGACGGACGGCCAGATGTATTTTTTGTGTTTGGCGACGATTTCTTCACTGCGCGACATTGCCGGTTGAACGGGCTTTGCGGGCGTGGTCATGGGCGCTTCCTCAAGGGCGTGCTGGGTGCGCTTTGAGTTTACGACGCACAAGGACACGCGGCAAGCAGCGGGCGCAAGTGAGTAGCGTATTGCGACTTGAAAAATCCGCGCGCCTTCATTTTCGCAAAATCAAGAGAGAGCGGTTATCTCGTTCAAATTGAGAAAGGAGAATCGCATTCGCACTGATAATGCGAACGGCGGTGCTAGTGGGATAGTCGCAATTCTCGAGCAGTATCACTTTGGGCGGCGGGCCATAGGAATTGGCCATGGTGACGAAATCAGTATCGGCGGTGATGATGGCAAAGCCGTGCTGCTTTGCATAGTCCCAGATTTGATGGTCAGTTGTGTCGCTGGTCAAGCCGACCTGCGAGACGTGAGCCGAGCCCGGAAAGAGCTCACGAATCGCATCCACCAATCGCCGGGAAAGGTTTTCATCGAATAGGAACTTTATTCAGGCTAACGAGGAACGGTGCTGTCTTTTAAGTTGGAAGCCCACTGAAGGGCGGCGAGAATGTCTTCTTCGGTAAGTTCGGGATAGTCGCAGATGATCTGCGCGTGTGATGCGCCCGTTCCTAGCCACTTTAGAATGTCCCAAACAGTGATTCGCAGGTCGCGAATGCAGGGCTGGCCGGAGCGTAGGCCGGGCGTTACGGTAATCCTTGAAAGCAGACTGTCCACAGCTTCGTCTCCTTGACTCTCCATTATGGCATGGGCGATGAGCGGAGACGAGAATGTGATCCGAAATCTTGCCAACTTACCAAGACTTAACGTAGAGACCCAGCGTTGCATCAAAGGCAAGGAGTTTTGTAGGGGAAAGCGCGTTGACGCGAGGAGATGAACAATGGCGAAGATGAGGGCAGCGGTGGTTACGAAAGCGGGCGGAAATATTGAGATTCAGGAGCGGGAGATTCCGAAGCCGAGATTTGGCGAGGTGCGGATCAAGGTACAAGCTTGCGGGATTTGTTTCAGCGACCATCTCGTGAAGGATGGGCTGTGGCCTGGAATCGTGTATCCGCGCGCGCCGGGGCATGAAGTTGCGGGCGTGGTGGATGAAGTGGGCGACGGAGTGACGGAATGGAAGAAAGGCGATCGCGTGGGAGTTGGTTGGCACGGAGGACACGATTTTGTATGCGAGTCGTGCCGGCGGGGCGACTTTATTACGTGCAAGAATCAAGCGATCACGGGCATTACGCGAGACGGGGGATATCAGGAATACATGCTCGCGAGGCATGAAGCAGTGGCACGAATTCCGGACGATCTGGATGCCGCGGAAGCCGGGCCCTTGCTGTGCGCTGGCGTGACAACGTTTAATTCGCTGCGGCATAGCGGAGCGAGAATGGGCGACCTGGTAGGTGTGCAGGGAATTGGCGGATTGGGGCATCTGGGAATTCAGTATGCGGCAAAGGCCGGGTATCGCGTGGCGGCCATGGGGCGCGGGCCGGAGAACGCGGCGTTAGCCAAGAAACTGGGAGCGTCCGTTTACATTGATTCGACTGCGTCAAAACCTGCGGACGAACTTGCAAAGATGGGTGGCGCAAAGGTGATTCTAGCGACGGCGCCGAATGCCAAATCGATCGCGGCGTTGATCGGCGGGCTCGGGGTAGGCGGAAAATTATTGGTAGTGGGCGCGCCATTCGAGCCCATGGAAGTGTCGGCGATAGCGCTGCTTTCGGCGCGGCGAGATATTCAGGGATGGCCGAGCGGGTCGGCGATGGATTCGGAGGATACGCTGCGATTTTCGTCGCAGTCGGGCGTGCGGGCGATGATCGAAAAGTATCCGCTGGAGAAGGCGAACGAAGCGTTCGCGCGAATGATGAGCGGGAAAGCGGAGTTTCGCGTGGTGTTGACGATGTAGGGAGATAGACCCGAGCGCAGGCGTAGAAGTTCGGAACGCGACAGCCGGGATAAGCAGAATGATGATTCGGGCGGCAACCGCAAACGACAACGATGCGATTTGGAGAATCCTCGAGCCCGTGATTCGGGGCGGGGATACTTATACCTTGCCCGCGGATCTGAACCGCGAGGACGGGCTTGCGTACTGGCGCTCGCCGGGACACGAGGTGTTCGTCGCGGAAGAGAACGGCGAGATTCTCGGAACGTATTATTTGCGAGCGAACCAGCGGGGCGGGGGAGCGCACGTTTCGAATTGCGGGTACATGACCGCGCCGTGGGCGAACGGGCGCGGCGTAGCGCGGGCTATGTGCCAGCATTCGCTGGATTGGGCCAAGGCCCGCGGGTTTCGCGCGATGCAGTTCAATTTCGTGGTGAGCAGCAACGAGCGCGCGGTACGGCTGTGGCAGAGCATGGGATTTGAAATTGTGGGGCGGCTGCCGGGAGCGTTCCGGCATCCCGCGCTGGGCGCGGTGGATGCGTTGGTGATGTACCGGGAATTGTAGAGCGAGCCGCAGAAACGAGACAGGACGGTACGCAGAAGGGGCAGCGAAGGCTTTCATGCCGCGCGTGGCGTGACATGCGTATAATGTCGCGGCATGAGTTCAGACACATCCTATCTTAGGCGAATTTTCCGGGCGCTGGCGCGCGTCTTCCCGCGGTGCAGCATGGTCTCGCAGGCCATCGCGTTCAACCTGTTTCTGGCGTTTTTTCCGACACTGCTGATTGCGGTTGGGTTCGCAACGAGCCGCATTGGCGGGCGAACGAGCCTGCTCGATTTGATCCAGGATCTCACGGAGTTTTTGCCCCCCGGAAGCCAGGGCATCGTCTCCGAGTTTTTGGTCAAGCGCGGGCCGGAAGCGTGGAAGGTGGCGCTGATTGGCTGGGCGGGAACGCTTCTGGCGGGCTCGCAAGTGATGCGGCTGCTGATGGAAGGGATTCATCGAATTTACGGAGACAAAGAACAGCCAGGCTTTTTGCACCGGCAGCTTCGCGGATTGTTGTTGTTGGTGGTGACGATTGCGCCCCTGCTGGCGGCGGCGATTTTGGGCGTTCTAGGGCGTCCGCTGCGGCATTGGCTGGCGAACGAAGTGGGCACACATCAGCGAACGGAGGGCTGGTGGGCCATTTTTTTCCCCGCAACGGCGATCGTGCTGGCGATGCTCGCCCTAACAGTGATCTACCGGGTAGCGCGTCCAGGAGGGGATACCTTGCGAAACGTTCTGCCGGGAGCGATGGTGGCGACGTCGCTCTGGTGGCTGGTGAACGTGATATTCGGGATTTATGTGCGGCGCGTGCCGTACAGCGTGGTTTACGGGGGATTGGCGGCGGTGATTGGATTGATGATTTGGATGGAGCTTTCCGCGGTAATTGTTTTCCTGGGAGCGGCGTGGAACGCGGAGCTTGCAGAGAACCGCCGGGGCGCGGCATAAGACATGGAGAACGGATGAACAATATGACCGAGCGGCTGGTTCGCGTGGAGTGCTATTCGGGGCATAAAGCGGAAGAGCGGCCCGCGCGCATCGCGTTTGAAACGCAAACCTTGGAGATTGTGGAAGTGGAAGACCGTTGGTACTCGCCGGGAGCGACGTACTTTCGAGTGCTTGCCGCGAATGGAGACCGCTATGTCTTGCGGCACGATGACGCGCAAGATGTATGGAGCCTTACGGCGTTCCGGGCGGCGGGCAAACGCGTTGACACAAAAATTAACCAGAGCGTATAGTCATTTCGCGAGTGTGGTACTTGGGTTCCCCCCGTAGTGCCGGCTGCCCACTGAGCCGGCGGTGCCTGCGGACACGGATCAGAGAAGGAAAGGGATGTCCTACCTACTGAAGTTCCCGTTGTCGCGGCTCTCTGGGTGTGTTTTTTTGCTTCTGCTGCTGGCGTGCGTGGTTACGCCGATTCGGGGACAAACGCCAACATCGCCTGCCGCCCCCGCAACGACTCCTGTTACGACTCCTGTGCCCCAGACGCCTGCAGAACCGGCGAAGCCGCAAGCGTCTAATCCCCCGAATGACAACGCAGAACTATCGAGCCACGATACGGCTCCGACGTTTAAAGTTCGGGTCAACCTTGTTCTGGTGAGGGTAGTGGTTCGCGATCAAGAGGGCCACGTCGTGCCGAATCTGCACAAGGAAGACTTTCAGCTTTTTGACAACCGCAAGCCACAGACGATCTCGACCTTCAGCGTGGAGACGCCCGAATCGCACTTGGTCCCCGCGACGGCATCGCTCGAACCCGGAGCGCCTCCCAATCCAGTTGCAGCTGCCGCCGTCGCCTCTTTGCCGCAGCGGTTTATCTCCTTGGTTTTTGACGATGAGCACCTCTCGATGTCGGACGCCATGTTCGTCCGGAACGCATCAAATAAATTTCTTGATTCGCTGGCGGCTTCCGACCGCGTGGGCATCTATTCGACCTCCGGGCAATTTACGGTGGAGTTTACCAGTGATCACGAGCAGTTGCGGAAAGCGCTGCTAAAAATCCAACCGCATTCACCCACCGCGGGAACGCATGATTGTCCGGACGTCAGCTACTACCAAGCGGACCTGATTCAAAACAAGAGCGACACGCAGGCGCTGGCGATTGCGACGGAAGATGCGGTGCAGTGCGCCTTCCAAGGGGATGAATCGCAAAGGACGGCTGCGCAAGGGATGGCGCAAGCGATGGCTGGGATCGTCGTGGGCCGGGAGGATTCGGTGACGGAATTTGCTTACCGGCACATGGAAGACGTCATGCGGCGGCTGGCGTCGATGCCGGGGCAGCGGATTATGGTCTTCGTTTCGCCGGGATTTATTCTGACTACGCTGCAGTTGGAGTCCAGCGATTTAGTGGACCGCGCAACCAAGTCAAATATCGTGATTAACACGATCGATGCGCGGGGGTTGTACACGCCGGATATGGGAGACATCGGCGAAGCCTACAGGGATCCGCCTAACATCGCGGGATTCAAGGATTCGTACCGAGTGGCCGCTCAATTGGCGCAGGAAGACATCCTGGCGCAGCTTGCGGACGGGACGGGCGGAACTTTTTTTCATAACCGAAACGATGTGGACGAGGGTTTGCGGGAGGCGGGAGCTGCGCCGGCCATCACGTATCTTTTGGGATTTTCGCCGCAGAATCTGAAACTGAACGGGAGCCTGCACACTTTGAAAGTTTCCTTCTCGCGCAAGACCAACTATAAAATCCAGGCGCGGCACGGATATTTCGCGCCGCGGCACATCACCGATCCGGCGGAAGAAGCGAAGCAAGAGATTCAGGAAGCGCTATTTTCGCAGGATGAGATCCGGGACCTGCCGGTGGATTTGCACACACAGTTTTTCAAGACCACCAGCGACCAGGCGCGCCTGGCGGTGCTAACGCACGTCGATATCACAGGCGTGCACTTCCGGAAGGCCGACGGACGCACCCGGGACGACCTGACGGTGGCGACGGCGATCTTCGATGAAAATGGAAATTTCGTGATTGGCGGCGAGAAAATCATCGAGATGAAGCTTTTGGACCCGACGTACGACCGGCTGATGCGGTCGGGCCTCAATTTGAAGACGAGTTTCGAGGTGAAGCCCGGGAGTTATCTGGTGAGGCAGGTCGTGCGCGACTCAGAGGGAGCGCAACTTGCGGCGCGCAACGGCGCCGTTGTGATACCGAATTGATGGGGGGAGCAAATGAATACGAAAAAGAACCGCGTGCGGAGAACTTGGGGCTGGGTGGCCGCGTTCACAGCGGCGTCATCGTGCTTATGTCTGGTGCAACTTGCAGGGCAGACGCCTGCGGCACAGGCGCCGGCTCAGGCACCGGCACCTGCAGCTGAGGCTGTCCAGGCGCCTGGCGCGGTAATCAAGGCGGAATCGCGGCTGGTCCTGGTGGACGCGGTAGTGACCGACAAGAAGGGGGACTATGTCCACGACCTGAAGCAGAACGATTTCAAGGTGTATGAAGACAACAAGGAACAAACCGTGGCGAGTTTTTCATTTGGCGCGGATACCGCCATTCAGGCGCAGGGACAGAAGAGGTACATGATCCTATTCTTCGATAACTCGACGATGGCCGCGCCGGATCAGATTCAGGCAAGGGCCGCGGCGAAAAAATTCATCGAAAATAATGCGGGGCCGGACAAACTGATGGCAGTGGTGGATTTCGGCGGGACGTTGCGCATCGTCCAGAATTTTACCGCGAACGCGAACCTGCTGCAGGCGGCGGTGAGCGGGGTGAAGAGTTCGTCCGTCGATCCTAACGCGCAGGCGCCCGTCGAGGTAGCCTCGGCTGGGTTGTCTCCGACGTCTGGCTCGACGGGATTCTCTTCGCCATTTTCCTCGATGAACAATGCGGAAGCGGATTTTGGGGCGCGGAGCATGCTGCTGTCATTGCGCAGTCTGGCGAAGAATCTGCGCGGAGTGCCGGGTCGCAAGATGGTGGTCCTCTTTTCCGCGGGATTTCCGCTGACCAACGAGAGCGAGTCCGAGCTGACGGCAACGATCGACGCTTGCAACAAAGCCAATGTGGCGATCTATGCGCTGGATGTCCGCGGCCTGCTGGCTACGCCGCCGGTGGGCATGGGCAGTTCGTGGCTGCAAACTCCCAACGACACCAGCCGTGCGGTTGCAGAGACGTCCGCGAAGGAAAATGTCTATGACGGGGCAAGAATCATTCTTGCTTCATATTCCGAAGCACTACTTGAACCGCAACGCCCGGGGGGAGGCGGAGGAGTTGGGGGAGGCGGCGGCGGTGGGCGGCCCGGTGGAGGTGGGTCAGGTGGAACAGGAGGCACCGGCGGGACAGGCGGAACCGGTGGACGTGGAGGTACGGGCGGAACGGGAGGCACCGGAGGGACGGGTGGCAAAGGCGGCACAGGCGGAACAGGTGGAACACGCGGAACAGGCGGAGGAACGACAGGACGGTCCGGAGGAGGCTACGCGAATCCCAATACCAATAATCCGAATTCCGTTTATACGCAGCCGAGGACGATCGTTCCCCAATTCCCACCTTCGGCGACGACGAATCAACAGATTCTCGCGGCCCTAGCGGAGGGCACCGGCGGATTCACGATTTTCAACACCAACGACTTGCTGGGTGGCCTCGAGAAGATCGGAAGCGAAGCGAACGAGTTTTACATTCTGGGCTACGTGCCGCCGGAAACTGCCGAAGGAAGCTGCCATACGTTAAAGGTGAAAATGGAGCGCGGGGGGTTGCACGTGCGGTCGCGCAGCGGCTACTGCAACACGAAGCCGACGAACGTCCTGGAAGGCACTCCGGTGGAGAAGCAGCTTGAAGCGCGGGCCACGGGGAACCAGACGGGAACGATAAAGGGCCCGTTTGAAGCGCCATATTTCTATACGGCCCCAAATGTTGCGCGCGTGAATCTTTCGATGGAAATACCGTCGAACACAGTGCACTTCGAAAAAGAGAAAGGGAAGTACCACGCCAGCCTGAACGTGCTGGGAATAGCCTACAAACCGGATGGTTCGATCGGCGCCAAGTTCAGCGATACGGTCAACCTTGATTTCGAGAAAGACGAAATGAAGGCGTTTGAGCAGAAGCCCTACTCGTACGAAAACCAGTTCGACGCGGGATCAGGGAATTATAAGTTGACGGTGGTGGTGAGTTCGGGGAGCGACACTTTCGGGAAGTACGAATCGCGGCTGGAGATCGATCCGTACGACGGCAAAGAGTTCAGCCTGGGAGGCGTGGTGCTTTCGAACTCGATGCAGCGGCTAACGGATATGCCGACGGACCTCGATTCGGCTTTGCTCGAGGATCACACACCGCTGGTCGTGAAAGGCATGGAAATCAATCCATCGGCCAGCAATCGGTTCAAGAAAACCGACAACGTTGCGCTTTATACGGAAGTGTACGAGCCGCTTCTGACGTCAACGAATCCGCCGGAGGTTGCCACTGGTTATGCAATTCTTGAACGGGCGACTGGAAAGGTCATCTTTAAGACGGGTGCGGTTCGCTTGGATGACTTCATCCAAAAAGGAAGTCCGATGGTGCCTGTGGGCCTGGATATCAAAGTGAAGGATCTGGCCCCGGGGAATTATGAGCTGGTCGTGATGGCGATTGACAGTGCGGGGCATCACGCCAAGAACCGCGTGGCGGATTTCGAACTCACGGATTGATGAGCCGCGTGATGCGAAAATTCGTCCGCTCTTTGGGCCGTTAAACCGCAGGCTGACGGGAAGCGCTGCCCGATTCCGCGATTAAACTGCGCAGCACAAACCAGCAATTGGCCGGGCGCTCCGAGAGACGCCGCATGAAATAGGGGCACCAGTCGGTGCCGAACGGCACGTAAACTTGAAGCGTGTCTCCGGCAGAGCGCACTTGGTCCTGAAGGTCGCGGCGGATTCCGTAAATCATCTGAAATTCGTAGCGAGCCTTGTCCAACTTGATGCGGGCGGCCTCTGCTTGTGCATGCGCGACCATGTTCCAATCGTGGGAAGCAATGGCGGGTAGAAAAGAACCCTGCGAAGCGCCTTCGAACAGAATCGTGGTCAGCTTCTTGTAATTGGCATCGACATCGCTCTTTTTTTGCAAGGCGATCGCTTTGGCTTCGCGATAAGCGCCTTTGACCAGGCGAATCTTCGGTTTGATGGGCGCCAGCCTTTGCAAATCCTTTTCCGTGCGGAAAAGGTAGGCTTGCACGGCCAGGCCGCAATTTCCGAGTTCGCGCTGTACACTTTCAAAAATATCAAGCGTTGGGTCGGTGTAGGCGCTGCCTTCCATGTCCATCTCGATGGTGCGGCCGAGCGCGAGGGCGCGAGCGGCGATCTCGCGGGCCATGGATTGGCAAAGCTGCTTGTCGATATCCAGGCCGAGCTGAGTCAGTTTGATGGAAATGTTGCCGGTGAGATTCTTGGCGTGCAGTTCTTCGATCATGCGGATATAGCCGGAGCAGACCTCGCGCGCGGCAGCTTCGCTAATGACGTTTTCGCCGAGATGGTTGAGGCTGACGTTGCGGCCGTGAGAGCAGAGTTCCTGGCTCGCCGAAAGCGCTTCGTCGAGCGATTCGCCGGCGACGAACCGGCGCGCAAAGCCCTTTTGCATGCCGCGCCGCGCAATGCGGTCTGTAACGCTGCGCTTGGTGGATAACCAGAAGATGAAATCACGAACCAGCATGAACCCTCTGCCGGAAGAAGTTCGAGGATACGGGTGGAACCTTCTCCCGTCAATGGGCCCGCCCGGTCCTCGCTTCCGGCCCGAACGAACCGCATTCTCTGCTCGCCGCTAAACGCGCTAACCGTTCAAGTCAAAACGGGCCAAAAATCACTTCTTCGGTAACGAGCTAATCGGACATGTGCCGGTCCGGGGATTCTCAATGTCCGGTAAGTCGACTACACAGGCAAGTGGAATTACTTTCGAGCTGGTGCCCGTGATTCGTCCTTGTAGGGCACCATTTCTGATGACTTGAGGTAACCAAATTCAACTAGTGAGAAACCGCTTGCGTCAGTGGGTCCTCAGCGTATGATTTGGAAGGTATGCGTTTGCCGCCTCAAATCCAGCGTTTAGCGGGTTTCTTGTGTTTAATGCTGGTGCTGGTTCTAGCCTTTACGCCCGGCGTGGCGAGCCATACGTTCGCCATCCTGGTTGTATTGTGGTCCTTTATTCCGCTCGCGATAATTGTTCAGCGGTTCGACGTTCCCGATGACAATTATCCACAGCAAGCTCCCGCTCTCCTTGCTTTCTATTCACGTCCCCCGCCAACGCTCTAATACCCACAACGTATTGAGACCGCGGCTATCTCGCCTACTGTAAGCCACTCATGCTTGCAGTGCGGGTTGCTTCGTTCGCATCTTCATGCCATCGCGATGCCCGTTGGCAACTCTATGAACCCGAGGAATTCATGCACATCACTACGGTTAGCGGCATTGGATTCAAGACACTCGGTGAAAATTGCGAAGAAGATAAAGGTAAAGGAGATTCGTATGCGCGATAAGTCACAGAAAGCTTGCCAGTTCGTTTCGCTGCTCATTCGTTTCGCTTGGGTCGCAATCTTGTTCCTAGTGACGTCAGCGATTCCCATGACAAATCAGGCCCAGACGCAACAACAGAGCAAACCGACCGATTCCGTACCAATTCCAGAACCGGCGATACCCGCCATCCATGGCCAGACATGGAGTCCCTCCTTCCAATACGTTGCCACGGCTGGAGGGGAACTCCGGGCTATGTCGACTCCGTACACGGCACACCCAGGCTCCCGGCAATTCGTATACTTCTCGAACGACAAGTTGACGATTGCGGCCGCCATCGAGGTGGAAGACATTCGCGGCGGGGTGGCGTTGCTCAGGGCCAGAACTGAGTCTTATCCAGGGACAGCAGACCGCGAGACCTCCGAGAGAGAACTCAAATCAGCTCTACCACGCGAGTACACTGATGTTCCCATGGAAAAACTGAGCCTGGCTGTTGACGGCGGAGGTGTGCTCTCGCTTGAGGGAGCAATCGCTGGCGAATCTGGCAACCTGTCGAAGCCAATCGCGCCGCTTCCTGTGGGGCCAGAAGCGGGTCAGACCGTGCTAAAGTCTCCTGCCCTTTTGCGCGGCGATAGGGTTAACGAGGTACCCCAGAAGTTGGGGAGTATGGGTACTTTTCAAATCCTTCTCATCCTACATCTAGCCAACGGGTTCGTGCTGTTAATTTGTTTCTTTTCCCTTGGCATTAATAACCCCTGGAAATGGTTTCAGCAAACGCGCATGAAGAACATGAAATAGGAGGACGATTCGCAAGGCGGTTGATTTGAATTTAAGCGGAACGCTGCGCGGTTCAAACTCCACCTATTGTCGTCTCTTCAGATATCAAGTTCGTTCTCAAGGAACCATGAATCTGAGATTGCCGATATAAGAAGTTTCCTGGTTCAACCGGCACTTGCCTGGTAAATGCGGTGGTCTCAATAGGTCGATGCAACACCATCTGATATAAGTCTGCTCTCTAAAGGTGGTGTTCTATGAGGCCAGGGAAACGGTTTGGGCTTTCTGCGATCGAGAAGAACGACATCTGGCGCCGATGGAAGGCCGGGCAGACGCTACATGAGATTGGGCGCGCCTTTGACAAGCCACATAATTCCATTCGCAATGTGTTGTTGCCTCGCGGAGGCATTCCTCCCATAGCGCGCCGACGCTCCCGTCTAGCCCTCACACGGTCTGAGCGAGAGGACATCTCGCGCGGGATTGCTTCCGGCTCATCGATTCGTGAGATGGCTAAACACCTGGATCGAGCGGCCTCGACGGTGGGCCGGGAGGTCACACGGCATGGTGGCCGTCCCGCCTATCGAGCGCATGAGGCGGATGACCAAGCCTGGGAGTCGGCCTTGCGGCCCAAAAAGTGCCTTCTGGCCCTGCACCGGAGGTTGCGAGAGGTGGTTACGAGTAAACTGATCCTGGACTGGTCGCCCGAACAGATTTCCGGGTGGCTAAAGACGGAGTATCCCAAGAACGCGAGGATGCGCGTGTCCCACGAGACCATTTACCGTAGCCTATTCATCCAAGCGCGTGGAGCGCTGAAAAAAGAGCTGATGGAGCACCTGCGAACCAAGCGGCGCATGCGCCGCTCGCAGCACTCTCGTATCTTCAAAGACTCGCGCGGTCAAATCGCAGATGCCATCTCGATTCGGGAAAGACCCGCTGAAGTTGAGGACCGCGCTGTCCCTGGTCATTGGGAGGGTGATCTTCTAAGCGGCTCACGGAACAGTCACATAGTGACTTTAGTGGAGCGTCATTCACGCTTTGCCATGCTGATCAAGGTGCCCAGCAAAGACACAGCAGTGGTGGTGACGGCATTGAGTCGGCATATTCGTAAACTCCCCGCTAAGCTACGGCGCTCGCTGACGTGGGATCGCGGATTAGAGATGGCGAAACACAGGGACTTTACGGTAGCTACGGATGTGCAGGTCTACTTCTGCGATCCGCAAAGTCCCTGGCAGCGTGGCACGAACGAAAACACAAACCTCCTTTTAAGGCAATACTTCCCTCGAGGAACGGACCTGTCTGGCTACTCTCAAGCGCAGCTCGACCAGGTCGCGCTACGCTTGAATCAACGTCCAAGAAAAACGCTGGGATTTCAAACTCCTGCGAGTAAACTTCAAGCAAGTGTTGCGTCGACCGTCTGAGCTGGCAGCGGTAACCGGTAAAGTCAACGGCAGTGATCTCGTCTCACATGCCTCGTGTTCAAGTCGAGCGAGTAGCATTTTTTTCGTTCGTCTTGAATGAATAGCGCGTTTGGTTCTAATTTCAAATCGGAAATGTAAAACATCTGGTTGTCATACTCGCCCTTCCACCAATGCGTGTGAATACGGAACACTTTGGTCGTCCACAGTTCCTTACGAGTCGCGACTTCGGTTGCGGTTACCCAAGCGTGGATGCCGTCGCCGTGCGCTGAGTATTCAGCGCCGCCAGAAAGCACTGGCTTGACGTTTGGGGGTGGTAATCGCTTCGCTGATAAAAGTGGGACGATGATCAGAACAGCCAGTAGGGCAATGTAGCGAGGATTCACACTGCTGATTATAAGTCCGATGACCTGTTGAGAAATGAATCGAAGCCACCGCACGTTCCAGAAGCCAGCATTGCTAGCTCCCGGTAAATGCGGGTACCGTCTAAGTGCGTATTGGAACGAACCTGGCCGCGTAAGCTAGGGAAACAAATCCCAAGTCGCTTGCGTAACACAAATCAGAGCCTCTCGCGCTGAACGACAAGGCACTGGAAGCACATTTCGAGCATCAAGATTCCGCATTGGCCAGTACGGCGTCAGAAAGTTACTTTTCGATGCTGGGCGCGAGGGCTGAGCTCGGCCGGGTACTAGCTCTTGCAGACGAACAAGTGGCGACGCTCGGCCTAATACTTTCCCCGCCCGCCTACGTAGTATTATTAGCGCCCGGAGGTCCACATGCTTTGGTTATACGAAGCATTCTTTCCCGTGGTCTGGATCGCCTTCCTTCTCTACTGGCAAATCAAAGCCATCGATACCAAAACCACTCAACGTCTCGAGCCCGCAGCCTCGCGCATTCTCCGCGTCCTCATCTTTCTGATCGCCGTCGTCCTCCTCTCGACAACGCGCATCCCGCTGCGCTGGCTTTACGTTCCGGTCTGGCCGGCTGGTTTTTGGCCCTTCTGGCTGGGAGCCGCCCTCACCGTCGCCGGCATTCTTTTCGCCGTCTGGGCGCGCGAACACCTCGGCAGAAACTGGAGCCGCTCCGTCACCATTAAGCAGGGCCACGAGTTGATCACCACCGGTCCCTATGCCGTCGTCCGTCACCCAATCTACACCGGCATTCTGGCCGGGTTTCTTGGCATGGCGATTGCCATCTCCCAGGTGCGCGGGTTCATCGTTTTCGTCCTCATCTTCCTCGTGTTCTGGATCAAGTTCCGCATGGAGGAGAAGTGGATGCGCTCCCAGTTTGGGGAGACGTATGTTACCTATTCCCGACACACCGCCGCCCTGGTGCCCTACCTCCTCTGATCGCCTGCACCCCGAAACGCACTGCTCCCTGGGCGAAGATGTTTCAAAAGGTCCGGATCGCCGATCATCCAAAACGTTAGGAATTCATCTCGTCCCTCGGTTCGCTCGAACACCCCTAAAATCTGCACCTGTACGAAAGGGCAAAGTGAACTTTCGACACTGGACTTTATAGGGCGCAACTTCCCGCCCTGCGAAGGGTTATTCTATGAAGTCCTACGTGTTTGCGGACCATTCCGCCCGGCGGGAGGGTTTCATGAGCGTGCAGCAGAGCCTGGCTGCAAAGAAGGCATCCGTTTCAGCGACTCCAAGATCTTTCCTGGCGGCAGTTCTTTCTGTTGCATGCATGTTCACTGTGGGCGTCGATGCACCTTTGCTTTCAGCAACGCCCGCCTCGACAAAGACCAAGAAAACGAAGCACGACCCGGTCCTAAAAAATCTGCCGATTACGGAACTGAGCGAGGATGAAGCGATCCTGCACGCGCTGAACCGCTTAGCCTATGGCCCAAGGCCCGGCGATATCGAGCGCGTTAAGCAGATGGGTCTTGCGAAATGGATTGATGAGCAACTGAATCCAAGTTCCATCGACGACAAAGCGCTGGATGCGAGACTAGAAGATTTCCCGACACTGAGAATGTCCTCCGCGAAGCTGATGGAAGAGTACCCGCGGCCGAAGCAGGTAGAAAAGCAGGCTTCGCGGCGTGCTCAAGCGCAAATCGAGCAGGACCAGCAGCGTCGTTCGGACGTGGCGGCGGCAGTCGTTGCCCGAGATATGCAGGCGACACCGCCTGCCACGGAAACGGCGACGATGGATGCGAAAGGGACTCCTTCCACCTCCTCCGCCGGACAGTCCGACGCTGCCGATGCGAACGCCCCCTCACCGATGAAGGATGATCCCGCTCAAGAAAATCCGGTTGTTAAAGGTGCCGGAAAGCGACGAGCACTTGGCGGAGGCGATCCAAACAATTTCGCGCGGGCCCTAGGCGAGGACAGTAAGCGGCCGCAGCGTGTGATCGCGGAATTGGCGATGGCCAAGGTGACGCGGGCGATCTACAGCGAGCGTCAGCTTGAGCAGGTGATAGATGATTTCTGGTTCAATCACTTTAATGTGTTTGCGGGAAAAGGCGAAGACCGCTACTACCTGACTTCTTACGAGCGCGACGTCATCCAGCCGCACGCGCTGGGGAAATTCAAGGATTTGCTGACCGCGTCGGCGAAAAGCCCCGCGATGCTGTTCTATCTCGATAATTTCTTGAGCGTCGATCCGCGCGCGGCCCAGCGCGAGGCGCAAGAACGATACGCACGACAGATGGCGCGTTATCGAGGTTGGGGTCCGCCGCCCATGCCGCCGTCCGAGCAGAAAAAGGGAAACGAACGGGGCCTGAATGAAAACTACGGCCGCGAGCTGATGGAACTGCAAACCCTAGGCGTCGACGGCGGCTACACGCAAAAGGATGTGACCGAAGTGGCCCGCTGCTTTACGGGCTGGACCATCGATAAGCCGCGCCAGAACCCGGAATTCAAGTTTGACGATCGTTTGCACGATCCGGATCCGAAAATCGTTCTGGGCAAAAAAATTCATGCCGGCGGAATGAAAGACGGCGAGGAAGTGATTAGCCTGCTGGCGCACAGCCCCAGCACGGCGAAATTCATTTCGACGAAACTGGCGCGGCGATTTGTTTCGGATAATCCTGCGCCGGAATTGGTGGCGCGCATGGCGCAGACGTTCGAGGCCACCGACGGCGACATCCAAGAAGTGATGCGGACGATGATCTATTCCCCGGAATTTTGGTCGCGCGAGGCGTACCGCGCGAAGATCAAGACGCCGTTCGAACTGGTGGTCTCCGCGGCGCGCGCGTTGGGAACGGACGTGGACGTGCCGCAGCCACTGGTCGGCTGGGTGGCGCGCATCGGCGAACCGCTCTATCAGTGCCAGCCGCCAACGGGTTACGCGGACAAGGCGGACGCTTGGGTGAATACGGGCGCGCTGCTCAACCGGCTGAATTTTTCGCTGGCGCTGGCGGGCAACAGGATGCGCGGGTCGCGCACGGATGTTGGCTCGCTGTTGGGAGTTGAATCGACTGTGGATGCGAAGGCCGCGCTGGAACGCGCGGTGCAGGTTTTCTTGGGCGGACAAGCGGCGCCGACCACCGTGGAAACGCTGGAAAAGCAGCTCGACAATCCGGAGGTGGTGCAGGCGCGGCTGGATGACCCAGTCAAACATGTGGATTTGGGAGTCGTGGCGGGGTTGGTGTTGGGTGCGCCGGAGTTTCAAAGGCGGTAGTTTTTGGAGTGCGGGAGCTTCGCTCCCGCTTTTGCCGCTTTAGGATATAGGACAAACGCAAAAAAGCGGCAGCAAGGCTGCCGCACTCCATATCCGTGAATGAACTTGAGAGGCTGACATGACCCACGAATGTTGCGAAGGCGTGCGAGGTTTGAAATTTTCGCGGCGGTATTTTTTGAAGCAGGGCGGGGTGGCCCTGGTGGGCTTGAGCGCGATGCCCGCATTTTTGCAGCGCGCCGTGGCGGCGACGCCGATGCCGAACAAAAAGCAGCTGGTCGTGCTATTTCAGCGCGGCGCGGCGGATGGCTTGAATATCGTGGTGCCCTTTGGCGAGCCGAATTATTACCGCATGCGGCCGAGCATCGCGATTCCGCAGCCCACACGCGGCGGAGCTGACGCGGCGATCGACCTGGACGGATTTTTCGGCCTGCACCCAAGCCTCGCGCCTCTCGAGCCGTTGTTCCACAAAAATCAGCTGGCCATCGTGCACGCGGCCGGATCACCGGACCCCACGCGTTCGCATTTTGACGCGCAGGATTTCATGGAGTCCGGCACGCCGGGATTGCGGGCGACGGATGACGGCTGGCTAAACCGGGCTCTCGAAACGGTGCCTGAGCAAGAGGCTTCGCCGTTTCGCGCGGTGGCTATGGGGCCGAATCTTCCGCTGACTCTGCGCGGCAGCGCGCCGGCCATCGCTCTGCCGGATTTGAAACAATTTAAAGTGATTGCGCAATCGCCCGGCTCGGGGCAGATGGTCGAGGGCGGATTTGAGGCGATGTATGCGCAAACCGTCGATCACGCGTTGCACGGAACGGGCACGGAAACATTTGAAGCTATCGATCTTCTGCGGAACGCTGATCCGGAAAGTATCAGCCGGAGAATGGCGCGGAATATCCCAAGAACCGGCTCGGACAGAGCTTGCAGGAAATCGGACAATTGCTGAAGGCGAACATTGGAGTGGAAGTTTTGTTCGTCGATTGCGGCGGCTGGGATAACCACGTGAACGAAGGCGGTGTGCAGGGACAGCTCTCGAATTTGTTGAGAGATTTAGGCCAGGGTCTGGCTGCGTTTCATCAGGATATGGGCGACCGTATGGAGAACATCGCGTTCGTGACCATGAGTGAATTCGGCCGCACCGCGAAAGAAAATGGCAATCGCGGCACCGATCACGGACACGCGAATTGCATGTTCGTGATGGGCGGCGACGTGAAGGGCGGCCGCGTCTACGGCAAGTGGCCAGGGCTTGAAGATCACCAGCTCAACGAAGGTCGCGACCTAATGCTCACGACCGATTTTCGCAGCGTAGTGGGCGAAATCCTCACCAAACATATCGGCGTGAAGGATCTCGCGCCGGTTTTCCCGGGCTTCGACAATAATTCACGCAAGTTCCCGGGCCTGATCAAGGCATAGACACAAATCCGAAGATTAAAGCCGGTCCCGCGTGAAGCCGCGAAGAATCGCGTCCTCACTGCCGGAATGACGATTGCCGCGGGTTTGCCGCGGCTTTGACATCGCCGACTCGGCGGAATTTCGTAGCGGGTTCAATGTATGGACGCAACGTAATGCGGCAGGAGGCTGCCGGATTCACCTGGACTATACTGACAACCTCCTGCTCCTTGCCCGGGGTGTGGGGCATGCGTCGACAAAGCAGACCACTCGCGGGGTTCGGGCCAACGGCCGGAAAAAAAATCACCTTTCTGTCTGCCACCCTCAATTCAATCTCTGCTTCGCTTTCCTTCCATCTCCACGACTCGCCCGAGATCGCAGGCTAGTGCGCACCGGCAGGAAGAGCAGCGGTTCCGTCCGACCAGCGCCGCACGGGAATCAGAAACACGGTAAGGCGCTCCTCTGGATTCTGAAACGTGATAATGGGTGATCCGGGAAGATCCGCGCCCCACGCCGCGGAATCCGTTTTCGGAGTGAAAAACATCAGGTGCGGAAGCCATGGCCCGCCAGCCTGATCGCCCAAATAGCCTTGCTTCGACAACATGTAGGACATCGCGCCAGGCTCCGGCGCCGGTAGTTCCTTCTTATCGATGGCCGCGGCGATGGCCTCGAAGATCTGCGCTTTCGTTCGACCGGCGATCACCAGCTCGGTCTTTTTGATCGTGCGGGGAAGGTAGGTCCGCACCGCCGCAGGATTGAGGCAGAGAGGACCGCGCGTTTTAGGATTCCAAAAGTCCGGATCGTTGATCCCGGCAGTCCACGATCGCTCTACCAGGCATACGAAACCGTTCTTCCCGTGAACGGCAGTTTCATAGCCAGTTTTGGTGAGAACCAGAACTTCGGCGTCGACGGAGATGGAGTCCGGCGCAGCGCTGCGCGCCATTTTGATCTCCTCGTTGCGATCCGGCATCAGGTATTGTTCGAACGGTGCCATGGCGGGATAGTGCCTCTTGGCGTCCTGAGCTTTTGCGGGCCAAGGAGCAGCGAATAGAAACACTACGGCGATGCTGAGGCCGCTCATGCTGACTCTTTTTCGGCTCATGACTTCTCCTGCTTTCGAGGGCAACGATGCCGGCGCTTGGTGCGCGGCAATATATATTGATATCAACGTATATCATAGGCTCCAACAGCTTGGCAAGATGCGTTGATATCCATATGATTTGCTAATGGCCACCGTTGTGGAGCCGACCTTTGCGACAACCCATCTGGTCCGCGATTGCTGTCTCTGCCTGCACGTGCAGCGCGCGGCAAGAGCGCTGGCACGGCGCTTTGACGAGGCGCTGCGTCCTGTCGGGCTGACCAACGGGCAATTCTCGCTCCTGATGTCGCTCAACCGTCCGAAACCCGCAGGGATGACCGCAGTAGCTTCGTTGCTGGCGATGGATCGCACCACGTTGACGGCCGCCCTCAAGCCCTTGTGCCGCCGCAATCTGGTCCGCATGATGGCGGACCCGGCGGACCGCCGCAGCCGACTCATGACGCTGACCGCTAAGGGACGAAAGGCATTGGCGCGCGCCGTTCCAATTTGGAGAAAGACACACGCGGCAGTCGAAGGGCTTCTGCGCGACGGCCAGGGCGATCGCCTCCGGAGCGACCTGCGCGCGCTCAGCTGATCTTCGGAGTGCGGCAGCTCAGCTGCCGCTTTTCTCCTCTCACGCACTTTCCCATCGAGAAGCGCGAGCTGGGCTCCCGCACTTCATAGTCGGCCGCCTAACCCGTCACTCCGGCCAACGATTTCACCACGCTACGAAGTTCCACCACCTCGATGTGGCGAGGGCAGCCCGCCCAATTGTGCCTCCAGCACACAATCACGTCACACCGCTCCGCCGCATGCCCGTGCTCGCGGAAATTCTTGCTCTCAAATTCAAATTCGATCGACACCCGCTGCCATCGCCCCGGACCGATTTGTCGCAACGCCTCGCAATCCGGAAATCCCTTCTGAACGTTTTGCACCCAGTAGCCCAGCTCTTTCGCCAGCATCCCAAACAGAAACACCACTGCTTGTTCGTTCATGGGTTCATGCCGCAACCGCTCGAACGCACTCGGATTGCCGTAGATGGGCCGGTCCCTCAGTCGCGCGTGCCATCTCTTGCGAGCCGCGATTGCGGGAGCAGCGTCGCTCCGCGCAACTTGCCTCCCGGTTTTCCGCACCGGATGCCCCGCGGCACGCTGGGGAAGCAGCGCCATCACGTCTGCCCACTCCCGCTTGCCTCTGGCAAAATTTCGAAAGGCCTCGGGCACCGCCCGCCAGCCCCCAAACCGTTTTGCGAGCGTGCAGGGATTGTAGTTTCCCAGGCGCAGATGGATATGCCGCGGAGGGATCGCGCGGTTTTTTCGCACCGCCTCGCCCCAGTCTTCCAGCAGCGCCCGGCTCTCTATCCTCGCATTCCGCGTGTACGGCCGGAGTCCCGCGGCTCGCACCGCCTCGCTCCACGTTCGGAAGTATTGCAACACAAAGTACGGCGAGATTCCGGAGTGTGCCTGAAACTCCGGTCGCGACGGTGTGCGGCCAAGCTTTCTCGCCACCGCGGCGATGGAACTGACGATTTGCCGTTTGTCGGGCATGCGTGTCCTGCCGGGGCGAAGTCCAGGTGTAGTGGCGGGTCTTCAGACCCGTTCTTTGGGAGTGCGGCAGCCCAGCTGCCGCTTTTCCTTCGTGCTGGAAGCTCGAGGAAAGCAAAAAACGCGCAGATTTTCGAGGAGAAACTCTGGGAGCCCTGAGCCAAAAGCTCCCCGCCGACCCTACTGCTACCGCAAGCGCGGTCGCCCCGCGGCAGACCGGCAACCACCTCACCAACTCTTAAACGACTGCGCGATAAGAACTTGCAGCCACGACATGTCGAACAAGCTAGCGACGAGGCTCGCCCCCAAAATAAAAAAAGCGGGAGAGGAATCTCCCGCTGTCAAAACGTAGTTTTCTACAAGGTTTACTTTGCATGAATCACTGGGGTTCCGTCAAGCAAGATTTTCACACGATAGCAGCTCAGTTCCGTTTATCCCATCACTTGGGATAAACGCTGATGATTCACTCCCTCGTGCTTTTGACACCGAAGAATCGGGAGGAGTACAGTGGCGGCATCTTCCTCGGGCGAATCCCAAATTAGGAGAGATCAACATGGCAAGACGCAGATTCTTGGCCCAATTGGCGGGTTTACCCTTCTTGGCATCACGAATCAACGCGGAGGAACCGAAGAAAACCCTGAAGATCATGATGAAAAGTGCGTGGGGATCTGATGATCCAACAAGAGCCTCGTTTGCGTTTGCGCATGGACTTGCGTTGGCGGACGCCGGCCACGAGGTGCAGATTTTCCTTACAGGCGAGGCTGTCTATTTGATGCGTAAGGCAACAGCGGATGCGATCCAACCGGTGGGCTGGCCGCCGCTGAGCGAAATGCGCGAGAAAGTTGTCGCCAAGCACATTCCGGTCTTTTCTTGAGGGGCTTGCTCCCGGGCCCGTGGGGTCACGGAAACAGATTTGAATACCTGGGGTGCGAAGTTCGGCAGCCCTGCGATCTTCGTGTCGCTCGTGGAATGGGCAGACCGGATTATTGTCGAGTGAGACGTGACAGCGCAGATTCTGGCCGAGTGGTCGGCAAGCCGGAAGTAATCCTCACCCGCCGAACAGGGTTCGATTTCGCTCGTTGTTCGACTGCAGGCACTGCACCGGCGCGGAAGCGCATCACCAACCGCCAAAGATAAAAGCTACGACGGAACAACGAGGTAAAACCTGTTAGCCGCAAAGCCGCTCTGAGCCTACCCACAGCTGAGCCAGATCTCTGAGGTTATGCTTGTGTTTCCGAGTTACCAAGTATTCCTTCCCACCTTTTACGCCTAGCCTGTACTCCCCAGTCGGTAAAGGTTGGATCACCTCCACGGCCGAGATATTCACGACGACCGAGCGGTGGATGCGAATAAAACCGTAGGGTTTGAGCTTCTCCGCCATGGACGAGAGGGACTCGCGCACCAAATAGGGATTAGGCCGGTGTTGCAACGAAACGTAATTACCTTCAGCTTGTACTGCCACGATGTCGGCTAAATCCAAGAGCAGGATACTACCGTTTGCCTTGAACGCGATTCGTGGCATGTCGTCCCCCTCGCCGAGATTGACGAGGCACCCGAAGAGACCTCAGCCACCCTACGATATTTGTGATTCCCACTTCCCACACCTTCGCATCCTGAGCATTCTTTGCTAACGAGCCGTAGCCCTCCACCATCGCGATCAGAAAGCTGGCAGCCTCGTCTGGATTCAAGTTGCGGCGAACAGTTCTTTGGGACTGCCCTTTCCGCAAAAGCGTAGCGACGCCATCCTGCCAAGCAAGGAATATTCTCTCCAGTCGCTTGCGGAATGGCTCGTCCAGTGGAGACATCTCCTGTGCCAAATTGAGCAGTGGACAACCGGCTCGGATGTCTTCGGGCCGAGCTGGTAATCCACGGATAATGGTGATCAAAATGTCGATAGGTTGTCCGTCGCCAAGAAGAGGACGCAACCACCTGTCGCGGACAAGCTTTGCGATGACTTCTTCGACGATGGCATATCCGAGGGCTTCTTTGCTGTCGAAGTGGTGATAGAGCGCTCCCTTGGTGACGTTAGTGGCGGCGAGAATTGTATCGATGCCCGCACTTTGGAAGCTTGATGTGTGGACTTCCCGAAAAGCCGCTTGCAGCAGGCGTTCCCGTGTGCGCTCTGGATCGCGGAACCTTGGCTTCCTCTGGTGAGCAACCAACATACCGACCAGTATGTATGTTGAGCCATTCGAATTGCAAGGGAATTTCTAACTCTGTGGAGCTCGACGTTCTCGAATTCCGTACCCTTTCGCCAGTGGGCGTATGAAAAGCTGGAGGAACATGCGCTCTCATCATTTTGTTGTCGTTGCAAGAGGTTGTAAGCCTGGCACTCTGCGCCGGTATCTGAAAGGTTCGGCCTGTTCTGTCACGTAATCGTTTTGAGCATGGAACACGACATGCTGCCTCATGGGTCACTCAGCAGGAATTTTTGGGGAGTTGTGCGGCGGCCCTGCTCTGAACTGCTGGAACACCGGGTGGGACGTGACGTAGATCGGCGAATCAGCTCGCCTCGGTGACTTTCATGGGAGGAAAAAAGCGAGATGGATACCTTAAGGCGGTTGCGGAATTTCTGGATACCGGGAGTTGCGACGATTGTTCTGGGTAGCTTCAGCAATGCGTTCGCTCAACAGAGCTACAAAATTACCGATTTGGGCATCAACAACAGCAAGGACAACTTCAGTATGGCCATGGGCCTCAATAATCAGGGCTGGGCGGAGAACATGGATGGGTTCGTGAACCCTCCCGAGAATAATATGGGTACGACAGTTTCCAGGGGCCGCGCGGTGATAAGCATCTACGGATTGAACATCGACCTGGGCACGCTCGGAAAACCCGGCGCCAACAGTTGGATCAACTGGGGCGGGATCAACGACCGCGGGGAGGCCGTTGGTATGTCCGAAACAGCAGTTCTAGATCCGAACGGCGAAGACCTTTGCGGCTTCGGCACACACCTTACGTGCGTTCCGTTTCTTTGGCGAGACGGCCACATGAGCGCTCTCCCGACAGTGGGCGGCAACAACGGGCAGGCCAGCGCCATCAACAACCGCGGACAATCCGTAGGATTTGCGGAAACGGCGGACGCTGACCCCACTTGCCCGCCCGTTCCTGCGGACGTCCCGGTATTATGGGAAAAAGGCCAAGCCCATGTTCTTCCTTTGGTAGGTACCGATCCAGACGGTTTCGCAAACGGGATCAACGATCGAGGCGAGGCCGTAGGCTACTCGGGAAACTGCTTCTTCGCGACGCACGCTGTAGTGTGGAAAAACGACACTGCCTTCGTGCTGCAGGACCTCGGAGGTACGAAATCCAATTTCGCCTTCGCCATTAACAACCTGGGGCAAATTGTCGGGAAAGTCCGGAGCGCTGATGGCTCCACCTACGTAGCCTCTCTTTGGCAACCAGACGGCACACTCACCGTCATCGGCATTCTGCCGGGAGATCATGCCGCCTTCGCCACCGGCATCAACGACCGGGGCCAAGTGGTGGGAAACACAGTTGACTCCGGCAACGACTGGTCGCACGGCTTCATTTGGCAGGACGGTGTGATGACCGACCTTAACACGCTAATTCCCGAAGACTCCAACCTCTTCATCATCTCGGCTAGCAATGTCAATGAGCGCGGACAAATCTCTGGTATGGCAACGGTGCAAACCGGGCCCCATGCGGGAGACATTCACGCCTATCTCTTGACCCCCGCAGACGGACGCATAGGCGCCTCGATGGCAGATTTCGCACGTACACACCCGAATTCCATTTTACACGGGAATGCTTGCAGCCACTCTTTGCAAAGACTCGGACCCGACCGATCCGAGCGTTAAAAGGCACTTTGCGAGCTTCCGCACCATGCATTCCAGCCGTATAGGCTGGGCGAACGCGCAAGGCCAGAGATTGTCCGGAACATTCTGGGTCATGTCGATATTTGCGTGACCCAGAATGTTGACAGTACGAGCCGGTGGAAAGGATTTCCTGACAAACCGGAGACTCGACTTCGAAGAGTCGCGCGCTAGCTCCTGGTAAACGCATTATAAAAGGGCGCGGTAATCCGAAACTGACCCACGACCTCCAGCTAAAGCCTGGGAAGTATCCGGCGCCCAGGATGTTTGCACGCTAACCCGTCGAGCCCTTCGCCTTCCTGCTGGTCACTCCCCGGTCTTCAGCTCCCGAATCCAGATATTTCGGAAACGCACGGGATTGCCGTGGTCCTGCAGCGCGAGCGGAAGTATGTCAGGACCAGCCTTGTAGGGCGGCCGCTCACCGTGCGCCGTCGGGCCAGTGGGCTCGACGTTGTCCTGCACAAGGACGCCGTTGTGAAAAACGGTGAAACGCGCTTTGCGGAGCAATTTGCCGCTGGCATTGAAGCGCGGGCCATGGAAAACGATGTCATACCATTGCCATTCGCCCGGCGGCCGCGAAGCGTTGACCTGCGGAGGATATTGGCCATAAATGGCCGAAGCCTGGCCATCGGCGTAAGTCTTATTTTGGTAGGAATCGAGGACCTGCACTTCGTAGAGGCCCATCAGGAAAACGCCGCTGTTGCCGCGCTCCTGGCTCTCGCCATGCGGAGGCGTAGGCTCGCGAAATTCAACGTGCAATTGGCAATCGCCGAAGGCTTCTTTCGTGCGGAGTTCGCCCGTCTTCGGGACGACCTCGAAATAGCCGTCCTCAACCTTCCATTTTGCAGGGCTGCCATCGTCCTGCTGCCACTTCGAGAGGTCTTTTCCGTCAAATAAAATTGTGGCGTCAGACGGCGGGCGTCCTGGTTCAGCTTGCGTGCTGGAACTGCCCGGATTGATGACTGGGGGAACGGGCCGATTGAGATCGTGGATTTTCCACCGCGTGTCGACCTGCGCGCGCAAAATGCTCGGGCTTGCAGCCATCACGGCAACGGCCAATAGTGAGAGATGATTTTTTTTCATGTTTTGTCCTCGACTTTGATGCGCGAGGATTCTAGCTCTGATTTGTCTCTGAATACAGAGTTGTTGTGGGAAGGCGCGTCGGCGGTCAGAAGTGGCTTTTGGACCGGTGCCAGAGCCTAAGAACACACCCGAGAATTGCACTGAGGCTGAGTGATACGAGGAAGAAATAGCGCGACTCCGGGACACCGACGAGCGCAATCAGGACAAAGCCCATGACAATGAACAAGCCGATAGAATCACCAGTCCACTGACCACCACCAAGTGGGCCGAATGGCACAACATTTGGGTACGGCAGGGGCGACGCCGGCGATCGCACGTTCCGCAATGTTTGCAGACTCGGATAAGAAAACTTGTCCATTGCGGACAGTATACGCTTCAGGTTAATGCAGGTATATAGCGCGTCTCTTTAGCCGCACTCTTTTCCCTTTCACGATTTTGACGCGTCAGGCTGCGGACCCGCGAATGCGCATGCCGTAGAACGAGCGGTAGACGAAGAAGAAAGAGACAATGAAAAATGCGGCTGCCAGGATGTGCGTCAAGGCGTTGCCCTGGCTGACGGTGAGTTGCACGGCAAGCTCAACGGCGAGCAAGCCGAAGAGAGTCGTGAACTTGATGACCGGGTTGAGAGCTACGGAAGACGTGTCTTTGAACGGATCGCCAACGGTATCGCCGATGACCGTGGCGTCATGCAGCGGCGTGCCTTTCTGCTTGAGCTCGACTTCGACGATTTTCTTGGCGTTGTCCCACGCGCCGCCGGCGTTGGCCATGAAGATGGCCTGGTACAAACCGAAGATAGCGATGGAGAAAAGGTAGCCGATAAAGAAGAACGGCTCGATGAACGCGAAGGCCAGCGTAGCGAAGAAGACGGCGATGAAAATGTTGAGCATGCCCTTCTGCGCATATTTTGTGCAAATTTCGACGACCTTTTTGCTGTCCTCGACGCTGGCTTTTTCGACGCCCTCCAGCTTGATATTGGCTTTGATGAATTCGACGGCGCGGTAAGCGCCGGTGGTCACGGCTTGTGTGCTGGCGCCCGTAAACCAGTAAATCATCGCGCCGCCGGTGACGAGGCCGAGAACAAACGGCGCATGAAGAAGCGAGAGGCTGTTCACGTTATCCGTGAGGCCGTGCGTAAGCGCCATGATGATCGAAAAAATCATCGTGGTGGCGCCGACGACCGCCGTGCCGATGAGTACGGGCTTGGCCGTGGCTTTGAAGGTGTTGCCTGCGCCGTCGTTGGCTTCCAGCATTTCCTTGGCGCGCTCGAAGTTGACGTCGATATTGTAGTCTTTTTTCAATTCCTGTTGGATGCCGGGAACTTTTTCGATTAACGACAGTTCGTAAACAGACTGCGCGTTGTCCGTGACCGGGCCGTAAGAATCGACCGCAATTGTCACTGGTCCCATTCCCAAGAAGCCGAAAGCCACCAAGCCAAAAGCAAACACCGCCGGCGCGAGCATCATGGCGCCGAGGCTTAGAGTGCTGATGAGATAGCCGATGGACATAAGAACGACCATCGCCAAGCCGATGTAATAGGCAGAGAAATTGCCCGCAACGAAGCCGGAGAGAATGCCGAGAGACGCGCCGCCTTCCTCCGCGGAGGAAACGACCTCTCTTACATGGCGCGACTCCGTCGAGGTGAAAACTTTCACCAGCTCCGGAATGATCGCGCCCGCCAACGTGCCGCACGAGATGATGGTTGCCAGCTTCCACCATTGGCTGGGGTCGTCACCGAGCGTGGGAATAATCAGATAAGAGATCACGTAGGTGAACGCGATGGAAACGAAAGAGGTGATCCAGACAAGCGAGGTAAGCGGCGCCTCGTAGTTCATCTTGTCCACGTTCCCGTATTTGGCTTTGGCGATGAAGCCGTTGATGAAGTACGCGGCGGCCGCCGCAATTAACATGATGACACGCATCACGAAGATCCAGACCAGCAACTGGACCTGAACCTTCGGATCTTTCACGCCGAGAAGAATAAAAGTAATCAGCGCAACGCCGGTGACGCCATAGGTTTCAAAGCCGTCTGCGCTTGGCCCAACTGAATCCCCCGCGTTATCCCCAGTGCAATCGGCAATCACGCCGGGATTGCGCGCATCGTCTTCCTTGATTTTGAAAACGATTTTCATCAGGTCGGAGCCGATGTCGGCGATTTTCGTGAAGATACCGCCGGCGATGCGCAGCACAGCCGCACCAAGCGATTCGCCGATGGCAAAACCGATAAAACACGGCCCGGCAAAGTCGCCGGGGACAAAAAGCAGAATGAACAACATCATTAGCAGCTCAACGCTGATCAACATCATGCCGATGCTCATGCCGGCCTCAAGGGGCGTGTGATAGATGGGATAAGGCTTGCCACGAAGGGCCGCAAAAGCCGTGCGTGAGTTGGCAAATGTGTTTACGCGAATGCCGAACCAAGCCACTCCATAGCTTCCCGCCATGCCGATAACGCTGAAAATGAGAATGATCGGCAAGGTCACTGCGGTCGGATGAACGGGAGCGAGAACGCCGAAATAGAGAATGATGACCACGGCGATGAAAAGCCACAACAGAATGAGAAACTTGCCCTGAGTCAGAAGATACGTCTTGCAAGTTTCGTAGATGAGCTCGGAAATTTCGCGCATCGACTTGTGCACGGGCATACCTTTGAGGCGGCTGTAGATGGCCAGCCCGAAAATGAGGCCGAAGACGCAAAAGACGATGCCAAAGAGAAGCAGCTTGTGCCCATCGATTCCGAGAAAGCTAACTTGCGAAAGATCCGGCACCTTCAGACTGGCTTCACCACCGGCTTCTTGAGCCGGGGTTGCACTAGAGCTGAAAAGAGTCACAAGAGCGGCTGCGGCGCTCCATTTTGCGAATCTAAAACCCAGAGACCAGGCACTTGAAAGCCAGGTGCGCATCAAAAATCCTCCATGAAGAAAATCGGATTCAGGGCAACGGCGGCCCTGCACACTTGTTTCCGGCACACTATTTCATCCAAACGCCATTAGGTTAGCGCCGAGGGAGTACCTCGCCGGATTTCAAAAGGCTCCCACCTCAAGACAGGACAGAAACTTGGCTTTTTTGTGCGACCCAGGCCGGACCAGGGTCACCAGCGCGCGCTCCCAACCTATCGGCCACCGCAACAACGCGAGGCAGTTCCCTGTAGGGCCCGCGCACGGGCTAACACAAAACGTTGATTTATAACATTTTGCAGAGTGGCGGGTCAAACTTTGCGCCGGGCTGCCAGCGAGCGCGAACTCGGGGCCGGGAAAAAGGCCTTAAAGAGAGCGTGTTTCAGATGTTAGTAGGACGGTACCGCGGCGAACACGGAGCAGCGAAACAATTGCAAACCGATGGTAACATGCCAGCACTGCTAGCGCAGGCTACTTCCCGGCTTGGACGGAGGTCCATGAGCGTCAATTCTTTGCCGGAAGCCGCGAGGTCCAGGGCAGCCATGGCCGCAATTCGCTACAATAGAAAGCAAGGGGAAACCGATTCGGTGCAGATAAAGTTGCCAGCGCCGCTGAAAGTGCCAGGGCCGGGGCGCCAAAATCATACCGCGGGACAAGTGTGAGAAATCATTTCTTCATTACCGGCACGGATGCCGGTGTCGGGAAAACGACGTTGTCCGCACTGCTCTGCGCGGCGCTGGATGCAGTCTATTGGAAGCCAATTCAGACCGGCACGCTCGAAGGCTCCGACCGTGTAACGGTGATGCGGCTGGCGGGCATCGGGACAGACCGCACGCTGGACGAGGTGTACAAGTTTGTGCCCCCGGTTTCGCCGGATTTGGCGGCGCGCTGGGCGGGAGTGGAAATCGATCTGGGACGGATCAATTTGCCGACCAGTTTGCTAAACGACTGGCTGGTCGTCGAAGGCTTGGGCGGCGTCCTGGTGCCCATCAATCAAAAACAGTTCATGCTGGATATGATGGTCAAGTTCAAGCTTCCCGTGATTCTTGCGGCGCGCAGCGGCGCGGGGACAATCAATCACACTTTGCTGACGCTTGCGGCGTTGCACGCGGCAGAACTGCCGGTGCACGGCGTGGTCATGATTGGCGACCAAAACCGCGAGAACCGCGAGACCATCGAGCGATTCGGACACGTCCGCGTGATTGGCGAGATTCCCCGCCTGCCGAATCTTCACCGGACCGCATTGATGCAAATCTTTATGAACCATTTTGACCGCGCGGCGTTTTCGCAATAACCTCGCGCGGTGGCCTCGCCTTAGCGCCCTTGAGCTTCGTCAAAAAAATTGAGTCGCGCGAGACGCTGAAAAAAAGCGGCAGCAGGGTTGCCGCACTCCAAACTCAGGTGGCGATTGCTCCTAACTCTCAATAGCTGGAAGCGGAAAATTGTGGCCTTTGCGGCTGGGCTGGGAGCTCCCGGCCTCTTACTCATTTCCTTTCTGGATTCTTCGGTGCTCTCGTTTCCCATCATCAACGATTTCTTGTTGATCGAGCTGGCTATCCAGCATCCAGCACGGATGCCACTCTATGCTTTCATGGCTTCGGCGGGATCGGTGCTCGGCTGCGTACTGCTCTACTACCTGGCGCGAATGGGCGGCGAAGCTTATTTTCATCGAAAAGCCGGCGCGCGAGCTCATGCGATTCGCCATTGGGTCGAGCGCAACGGCTTTGGCGGAATGTTGGTTGCAGCGCTGCTGCCGCCGCCGACACCCTTCAAGGTGTTCGTATTTGCCGCGGGAGTTTTTGAAGCGCCGGTATTTGGATTTACATCAGCAATCACGCTGGCCAGGCTGTTTCGCTATTTTGGCGAAGGCTATCTCGCCGTGCGCTACGGTGCGAATGCGATGCCTTATCTCGCCGCGCACAAGCTACAAGTGATGGTCCTGGCGATTGGACTCGTCGCCGTAAGCTACGGACTTTCACGTTGGATCCTGCGGCACAAGCCGCACTTGGATGCGCAGAAGTAGCGCTGGAGAGGAATTGTTGGGCCTCGCCAAATATAGAGTCGTGCGAGTCGCTGAGAAAAGCGGCAGCAGGGCTGCCGCACTCCAAACGCTAGCTTGCAAGATTTTCGAGATTCAGTAATTCCGCAACTCGCGGGCCCAAACCAATTCTTGAGACGTGACTTGGTTGTTTCGATCGAGCTCGAGGTAGGCCGCAACTTCGTGCTGGGTCTCGCCCGACGCGGCATAACGCAGATCGCGCAGTATGACGGTGTAGCCCGCTTCGGTTTTATTCACGCTCGCTGCTGGAATCTGCGCCGTTGCGAGGGATCGACTGGCGGTGATAGTGCTTCGCGCGGCCTCGAGCACGGGCGAAGGCTCCGGCTTGAAGATTCGCACGCTGAAGTCCGGGTCGAAATCGCCCGCGGCCGCGACGTTGACGTCGATTTCGTCCAGCGCGCTTTCGGTTTCCACCACTCCGTGCCACGCGAGCGGTGAGAGGGGCTCCGGGTAAGCCCACGCACGGCGCGCCGTTTCCCCATGAAACGCCCGCGATCCCAGCAAAGCGATCGCGTTCGAGTGTAAGGTCGCACGCGCGCCCACGTAAACGAGAACCAGAGCGAGTCCGATGAGAGCGCCGGTTTGCCCGCGCGGCTTTTTTGATTTGGACCCAATTTCGGAGCCGACCAGGCGAAGCAATTCGGGAATCGCGATCGCGCCGATGAGGATGGTGAGAATCCAGGGATCAATGCCGGGGAGCCAGTCCGCCGCGAATCGCCGCGAACTAAATGGCCAGAAAAGCATCACGCCGCCGGATTGGCAAGCGTCCATTGCGATATGGAGCAACGCACAACTGAACGGCGCGGCGAGTCCGTAGGCTACGGAACGGCGGAACGCGAACCGCCGCCATACCTTCGGGTCGTCCGACGCGGCTTCATCTTCCTTCAGGCGACCGACAGGGACGATTACTCCTCCCCAGAGGCTGCCTAGGGCCGCGAAGAAGATTACAGGCAGGATCGAGTAAAGAATCGCAGCAAGGATTGAATGGAAATAGGTTCCATGCCAGTTGAGAAAGACGGACGGACTAAAGAAGTTGCTGACCCAGTCTACATCCGCTGCGACGCCGACAACCACGGCCGACGCGGTCGCCAGTTTGCCTGCGCGAGGAAAAAAGCCGCGCGCGACGGCTAGCGATGCCAATCCATGAGTAACGATGTCCACGATTATGTCTGCGCGGCGGTTTTCGATGGCGCGGAGAGGCCGTTGCGCGGCACGAGCAGCTTCAGAGCGCGCGGCACAATTTTGAATTCCACGGGGAGACGAGCCAGGGGCTCGCCATCTACTTGTGCATAAATGGGGCTGTCGTCGAGCGGCTCGCAGAGGACGTGATCCGCTTTCCAAAAGTGGACCCCCGCGGTTCCGCGAAGTTTTCCCAGCCAGAGGGTCGGCAGATAACTCAGGTAGCGCAAGCCGCTGCGCGTGGTCAGCGTCATCAACTCAAACTGATCTTCATAGAGATCTGCATCCGTGGTGATCTTGAATGGTCCGCCGTAGTTCTTGGTCCGGCCGATCACGACGAGGGAGGCGTTGATTTCCTTGCCCGCGGCGATTACGCGAAAGTGCTTGAATTTGTAGCGGAAGGCTTCGCGTGCCCCCTGCCACCAATAGGCCAGGATGCCGACACGGGCCTTGAGGTCGAGATCGATGGAGTACACGATCATCCCATCAGGCCCGGCACCTGCAACGCTGAGAAAATATTTTTTCTTTGCCGGTTCGTTCAGCGGAGTGGCGAGTCCCAATGGAATTTCGCGTACTACTCCGCGAACCAGCTTTTCCGCCGCGCTGGGAATGTCCCACGGCAAATTTAGTTCTTTGGCGAGCACGTTGGCCGTGCCTCCTGGAAGAAGAGCCAGCGGCACGCGATGCCCATTTTTCTGGCCCGCGAGGCCGTTCACGATTTCATTGAGCGTGCCGTCGCCGCCGCAGGCGATTACGAGTTGTCGTCCATCCTCATGCGCGCGCTGCGCGATTTTCGTGGCGTCGCCGGCTTTCGTGGTTTCGGCGAGCTCCGTTTGAATGCCGCCGGCCGCAAAAATGCGCCGTGCTTTATCGAGCATACCTCGGCGCCCATGCCCGCCGTTACCGGCGTTGGGGTTGTGAATCAGGAGCGCGTTATGGATTTCCGTGGTCATCCTCAGCTCGGGCCAGAGTTATTGAGCCTCTCCAAACATAGAGTCGTGCGAGTTGTTAAGGAAAGCGGCAGCGGGGCTGCCGCACTCCACAGGCCTTATTCATTCTATATAATGTCAGGCGAAATCGAGCATCCCTTCTCACGAGGGTTTCATGGCCAAAGCCGCGCCTGCGAACATCAAGAAAGAGATGGAAGGGCTTCGCGAGAAGCTTCGCTACCACGAGTACCGCTATTACGTCCTCGATGACCCGGAAATATCGGACGCGGCTTACGACAAGCTGATGGAGCGACTGAAGGATCTCGAGGCCGCCCACCTGGAGCTGGCCACGCCGGATTCGCCGACTGTCCGCGTGGGAGGCGCGCCTCGCGAAGGTTTTCAAACCGTGCGCCACGCGCGGCCGATGCTGAGCCTGGATAATGCCTTCTCCTATGACGCGTTGCGCGATTGGGATCGCCGCGTGCGCGAAGGCAGCGGCCAGGAAAAGATTGAATATATCGCCGAACATAAATTTGACGGCCTCAGCATCTCGCTCCAATACGAAGATGGAATGCTGGTGCGCGGCGTGACACGCGGCGACGGAACCACCGGCGAAGACGTTACGCCCAACGTGAAAACCATCCGTTCGATTCCGCTGCGTGTCGATGCCGCGGCGCTGAAAAAGGCCAAGCTTCCTGCCAGTTTCGAGGTGCGCGGCGAAACGATGATGACGCGCAAGGCGTTCGAGGCGCTGAACCGGCACCAGGAAGAGATTGGCGGAAAGATTTTTGTGAATGCGCGCAATTCTGCCGCCGGTGCCGTGCGCGTCCTCGATCCTTCGATTACCGCCGCGCGGCGGCTGGACTTTTTCGCGTACTACCTCTTCGTCGATGGGAAAGTGCCGTATCCCAAACATTCCGATAGCCTGCAGGTTCTTAAGCAATTGCACTTCCGCGCCTCCAATGATTGGAAACTTTGCGATGGCATCGAACAGGTGCTGGCCTATTGCGACGCTTGGGACGCCAAGCGCGAGAAGCTGCCTTACGACATCGACGGAGTGGTGATTAAAGTTAATTCTGTCGCGATTCAAAACGAATTGGGCTTTACCTCGCGCGCGCCGCGCTGGGCCATTGCGTACAAATATCCCGCGCGGCAGGAGACTACCGTCGTCAACGATATCATCGTGCAAGTCGGCCGAACGGGCACGCTAACGCCCGTCGCTGTGCTCGAGCCGGTGCAAGTGGGAGGCGTCACTGTCAGCCGTTCCACACTCCACAATATGGATGAGATCGAGCGACTCGGCTTGCAGATTGGCGACACAGTGCTGATCGAACGCGCCGGCGAAGTGATTCCGCATGTTTTGAAGGTCGTCAAAGAAGGGAAGAACCGCAAACCCTTTCGCATGCCGAAGCATTGCCCGGAATGTCACAGCGCGATTCATCATGTAGAAGGGGAGGTGGCTTACCGGTGCGTGAACGCCGCTTGTCCGGCGAAGCGGAAGGAGTCGCTACTGCACTTCGCGAGCCGTCATGCGATGAATATCGACGGCCTCGGCGACAAGATTGTCGATCAATTGGTGGACAAGGGGCTGGTGAAGGACGTCGCCGATCTGTACGCGCTGAAGGAAGACGAGGTTGCGGGCCTCGAGCGCATGGCGGAAAAATCAGCGCAGAATTTGCTCGAGGAGATCGACGGCAGCAAGAAAAACAGCTTGGCAAGGCTCATTCATGCGCTCGGCATTCGCAACGTCGGCGAACGAACCGGCCAATTGCTGGCAGAACATTTTTCTTCGCTGGAAGAACTGGCCGCCGCAAAAGAAGAGGATCTCGTGGCTGTCCCCGAAGTTGGACCGATCGTCGCTGCGGCCATTGTCGAATTTTTCTCGGAGTCGGCTAATCGTCAGCTCATCAAAAGGCTGAACAAAGCCGGAGTGCATCCCACCGCGGAAAAGCGTGTCGTCAAGAGCCAGAAGCTCGCGGGCAAATCGTTCGTTTTCACTGGTGGACTGGCCAATCGCAGCCGCGAAGAAGCTGGCGAGTTGGTGCAGCAGAATGGCGGCAAAGTTTCGGGCTCCGTCAGCAAAAAAACAGACTATGTGGTGGTGGGCACTGATCCCGGCTCGAAATACGACAAGGCCAAGGAACTCGGCGTCACAATCCTCACGGAAACGGAATTTGAGAAACTACTTGGGCAAAAATAGATTCTGGGCAAACTTTCGGAGTTTTCCCTATAGCGAGCAGAACGATGGGCCTCGGCTAGCGTGGCCGGGAGTCCTGGAAACGGTTTGTCAGATCGCTGAACAAATACTCGTGCTCGCTTTCGACTCCCCATTTCTCAAATCGCGCCCAATACCAAGCGGGCTGCAAATTCGAGCGAACCGTCGTTACTCGCGTGATCGTGGTGCCAGTTGCATCGCCTGTCAGGTCGTATTCAGCGCCGTCAAATTCGAGCCAATGCCGGCCGGGCATATTTGTGCGATCGATCGCCAACCTCATCCTCCGCGGCGGATCCCATTCGAGCACCGACTCCTCAATCGATCCTTGATCGAAATAACAAATTCGCTTGCTGCCCACGGACCTGCCCTCCAGCACGCACTTTTGCGGTATTGGCAGGCCAATATGCATTAAGAGTGGTTTGGTGCCCGCCAACTTGTCCAGGGACTGGATATTCGCCCAGACCTGTTCAGGGGCTGCGGTCAGGTGCATAGTCGTTGTGACACTTTGTGTTCGCGCTTCCTTGAATGACTTGACCTCCAGCCGATGTCCCCCAAAAAGAAGCAGTGGCGCGGCCAGAAGCACGATGCAATTTGTAGTGACCTTTTCGAAAGGACGAATCAAATTGCGCAGCAGTGTTCCTATTGCCACACCAAGGGCAAGCGGCACGAAGATTAAAGGGAAGGCCAACACCGCGCAAAGAATACCTTCCGCATGCGTCGCGATCAGCGAGAGCAGGCAAATCAAAAGTGAAAACGTTGCGGACAATAACGCCGCACTGGAAAATCCGCGTGGCGTGACCATAGCAATCGTTGCCCCGACCAGGAACGGCAGCATGATGAAAAGAACTTGGCCCATGCGCGGGCCTTCGGACATCTTCAACAGGAAAAAGCCCGCGAGCCCGTACACAACCCCTGCGCCGGCGCCCACAAGCGCGCCCAGCGATGGAGGAAATCCCCTTTTCAGGTCGAATGGGTTCGTCTGCGACATCGATGTCCTCCGATTGGGTTCGATACTTCAGGGCTTTTCTCGACGGTAGCTGCCGCCGTTGGCCCGAGCAAGCATTTTGTTGTTTTGGATTTACTGAAATAGAACTAAGTTCTGTCCTCGGCGGACATTTCGACGAATTCGCAAGATTTGACCAAAGATTGCTTCAGGTCACGTGGAGGAGTCATTTGTGAGGAGCAACTCGTAGATTATGTGCGCGATACCGCGATACAATAAAGTCGGCGGGTGAGCCGGGTGATCGCTGGCTTGGTCATCGCGAGATGGCTGGGCGGGAGGAAAGTCCGGACACCGTCGTCGTAGGCTCGCGAGAGCCGGTGACGAAATAGGGCAACGCGCCTGGTAACGCCAGGGGAGCAGTAGCACAGACTTGAGGCTGTGTTTTTTCGGCTGCGCAGGACGAGGATGTGAACTGCGTGGATCGAGAAAAGAGCACAGGCTGAAGCCTGTGCTACGGTTCACGGAAAGTGCCACAGAGAATATACCGCCGGCCGAGAGAAGCACGGTGGCATCGCGCAGGAAAACCTGCGAGACGTCTTCGAAACGCTCGCTCAGTTTGGCAAGGGTGAAAAGGTGGGGTAAGAGCCCACCGCTCCGGTGGCAACATCGGAGGCACGGAAAACCCCGCGTGGTGCAAGGCCAAATAGGAGGGGAGAGCCGGCCCGGCTCGCCGAGAACGCTGGCGAAAGCTAGCGCTCTTCCTCTGCGATGGAGCAATCCAACGCAGAGAGCAACCCTCGGGTAGGCTGCTGGAGCCGTGGTGCGAATCACGGCCTAGAGGAATGATCGCCGCAGCGCGCCGTCCTTCACGGGAAAGCGCGCCGCACAGAAT
>CAWKOM010000009.1:0-23855 GCA_963851235.1 uncultured Acidobacteriota bacterium | reverse complement strand
CGAACCCACGGCCCACGGATCACGAGACCCTCGCTCTTCCACTGAGCTACGCCGGCACAAAGGCAATTCTCAATGCTACGGAGTCGGTCGCAAACGTGTCAAGCACTCCCTAGGAAGCACAGCTTAGCAAGCTCTCGAATCCGGTGCGGCGGGACTATCGCCATCGGGCGCCATGAACTGCGAAGCTATTTGTGCGCGAGCCCCTCCCCGAGTCCTATAGCCATTGGTACTACCGTACCGTTGACCCTAGAAGTCCCAGAACCTATCCTAGACGCGTTGTGAACTGACGGTCCCCTCTCTAAGGGCGAAAGCCTGGCGAAGGGACGGGCCGGGTCAGTGTGTACCTATATGGAACAGGACCGTAGCGCGAGCTACTTGACATCCCTGTAATAAGGGATACATTGTCTCTGGGTGTTTTTCATCCCCGGAGGCAAAATGTCCAGGAAACTCGCAGTGTTGTTTCTCACCATGCTGGTATTGGTGGGCGCTATGGGCTTGAAAACCATCGTTACGGCGCATGGCGACAGTTCCGTAATCATGGCGAACGGCGCAGGGCCGGCGCCACAGACACCATATAGGAACGGCGCAGGACCGGCACCTCAAACGCCATACAGGAACGGCGCAGGGCCGGCACCTCAAACGCCTTATTGATAGCCGCAAAGTAACGCAGAAATTGTCGTAGCTTTTCTGCGATGCGGGGGATCAGGGGCGTAGATTGGCGGGAACGTGCCTCGGTCTGCTTGTAAATATTCTCTGGCTCATAGGCATCCTAGGTGAAGCTGCCGTGGTGGTGTGCGCGATCAAGAAGGGCGCGTTCCGCCGTTATCTTCTCTTGAACTTATACATGGCTGGACTGCTCTGTGTGGAGCTTGTCCGCTATAAAATCGTCAGCGAATACGGCCTCAAGTCCACGCAATTTATATATTTCTATTTTTATTCTGACGCGATCCTCACGATTTTCCTTTACTTCGCACTGTGTACCCTCTACTCCCACGTTTTCAGTGAGATGAAGGCAGAGCGCTATGTGAGAATGGGCGCACTCCTGCTGCTTGCTGGAACGGCCCTCTTCACGTATGCGGTCGTGATGCAATCGACGGCCAAGCTCCTGACTCATTTCGTGATAGAACTCTCTCAGAACCTCTACTTTGTTGGGCTCATCCTCACCTATATTCTTTGGGGCGCCATCCTCAAGTTACGGGAGACGCGCACGCGACTTATCCAGCTCGTTCTCTCCCTGGGCGTATATTTCAGCCTGCTTGCCGTCAACTACGCCGTTCGAAACTTATATCCGTCGCTGAGCTCGATATTCATCCCTCTTGTCCAGCTTTGCGGGATCTTCCTGCCAATGGCTTGGGCCTATGCCTTCTGGCATCTGCCTGAAGAGGCCCGGCTGGTGCCTGCGCGCCTAGCGGTGATCCCCCGATGATGGCCGGAATCATTCTCGTGTGCTCGGTAGTTTTCTTGCTGCAGTTTTTCGTGTCTTATTGCCGTTCGCTGATCGCCGCTTCGATCAAGCATCCGCTCTCTGCGGAAGTTCAGGACGTCACGGGAATCAAGAGCACGGCGGAGGGAGACGACTTTACGCGGGTGCTTCAGCTCTTACAGCTCTGTCCTGAGCGGCCAGAGGACCGCAGCGGGATTCAAGCCATCGGAACTTATTTCAACCTGTTGAGTTTTGTGCGAGCCACTCTGGCCCGGATCATTCCTTCCTTGCGCAGCTGGACGGAGACGGAGCGCGGGCAATGTACCTACTTCGCGGCCGTGACTCTCGAGCGCCGAATTGCGTTCAGCAGAGACATGTTCGCGCAGCAGCTAGAATCGTAGCGGCTGCCTGTTTCTCCCGCTTTCCCGGTAGTAACATCCGCTGTCTTATTCGTCACATGCTTCCGCTATTCTCGGCTTGACTTTTCCAGACCGATGGTAATCTGACGGGGTTCCCTCCTCACCGGAGTGGACGCGTCCGCAGCGCAAAAACGACCGGTGACAAAAACATGCTTGCAGTGTGGCGCGGTACTGCCTTCGAGCGTACGCGCCTGCAATTTTTGTGAATCAATCCTGGAGCTCGAATCGTCGCCCCAAGCGTCGAACTGCGCTCAAAATCCAAGGGAAAAATCTTACGGAAAAGTCGGGCGGGATAACGCGCTGGTGGAGTCCCGTGATTCGAATGTTGCCTGGCGAGGCGAGCTAGCAGACCGCCTCCAGGCCTATCGCGCCCGACGCCGCAAGGTTGCGCCGAATCTCGCCCAGTCAAAGCTGCCTTTCGAAGCGCCGGTACCAGATCCGCCGGTGCGAGCATCCGTGGCCGTCGTTGAGCCTCCGCCCGCTGCGGATGAAGACTTCTCCTTCACGATCGCCATCGGCAGAAATGCGGCGACGCGTGAAGAGTCGCGGATGGTGATCGATGTATCGTTGCCGCCCGCCGCGGAACCTGGGTTCGAGCAAACTCCCTCCGCAAACGAAGCCGCGGAGCAAGAAGGGTTATATCCAGTGGCTTCGATTGACGAGCGCCGAATTGCGGGGTTGATCGACGCAGGGTGCCTGCTCTTCGCCTATGGCGGCTTTCTCACGTTGTTTGGCTCGCTAGGCGGACAATTTACGCTCAGCAAATTGAGCGCGGCTGTGTGCGTCGCGACATTCGTCATTGTTTATCTGCAATATTTTGCCCTCTTCACAGTTTTTGGCGGCACGACGCCGGGCATGATGCTGCGGGGCCTGCAAGTAGTCAGCTTTTCCGGCGAACCACCGGCGCCCCGGCAAATGCTTTGGCGAAGCGTGGGCTATATGCTTTCGGCCGGCACCTTTTTCATGGGATTTCTCTGGTCCATGTGGGACGAAGACGCGCTCACCTGGCACGACCGTTTGTCCCACACTTATCTTTGTCCGGTACCAACCTTTGCCGACATGGATGCAACCCACGCCGCGCATACCCACTGAGTCGTGCGTGTAAACCAGCTTCTCTGTACAGAGCTTTCTAGCCCTTGCACGCGCGTGCGATGCGCAAAATGGCTTGCAAGCTTAGATCAACATCTGCTTCGGTCGTCGCCCAGGAAGAGACACTAACTCTCATTGCAGATTTACCTTGCCACGTCGTGCCGCCGCACCAACATGTGCCATCTTCCTGAATGGCGCGAATCACCTTCTGCGTGACCTCCGCGCTGCCGAAGGACACCAGCACCTGGTTGATGACGACATCATTCAGAACTTCGAATCCTGCCTCGCGAAAGCCCTCGGCGAAGCTTTGCGCATAAGCGCAAGTTCTCTCGATTAAGGAACAAAGGCCGCCCCGCCCCAGCGACTTAAGAGCAGCCCACAATTCCACGCCGCGGGCTCTTCGGGAGGCCTCGGGCGTGTGATACATCGGTTCGCGGCACGCACCGGCCTCGAGGTAGGCTGCTGTCATGGTCATCGCGGCCCGCAACGCCATTCCTTCTTTCACAAGGACGATGCCGCTGTCGTAGTTGACGTTTGGCCATTTGTGCGCATCGGTGGCCCACGAATCGGCTTGCTCGAATCCTGCGGTTAGGTGGCGATACTTCGGGGAGACGGCGGCCCATAAACCGAAAGCGCCGTCTACATGGACCCAGGCTCCTCGTTCATGCGCGCGCGCACAAATTTCCGAGGCAGGATCGAATGCGCCGGTATTCACGTTGCCGGCCTGGAGACAGAGGATTGTTCGCTCGCTGAGACGCGGCAGTTTGTCCGGGCGCATTCGACCTTGACGGTCGACTTGCACACGCGTCAGCCGCTTCTTGCCAAGACCTGCGAGAGAAAGCGCCTTGAGAAGAGAGGCATGAACTTCGTCGCCCACCACGACATCGATAGTCGGCGCTCCAAACATCCCGTCATCCTCGACGTTCCAGCCCGTGCGAGCAAGAAGGAAATGACGCGCGGCAGCAAGCGCTGTGAAATTTGCCATCGTCGCGCAGGTCACGAGACCTCCTTCGCACTCCTGCGGCAACCCGAGCGCCTCGCACACCCACCCCAAAGCCACCTCTTCGAGCTCTGCGGCAACCGGTGACATAACCCGCAACGCTGCATTTTGATCCCAGGCAGCAGCTAACCAGTTTGCAGCGAGAGACGCTGGCAAGGCTCCGCCAATCACGAAGCCAAAATAGCGGCCGCCCGTTGTTGCCACAGTCGCTGGCGCGCCGATTTCATCCAGTGTCTCCAAGATTTGCTTTGGATCGCTTGGCAACTCAGGGAATCGCTCTCGGAATTCTGTGAGGCGCTTCACGTCTTTCTCGGGAGGGGCGACGCGGCGTTGACCAATGCTCGCGGCGTATTTTCTAGCTTTTGCCGCTGCTTCTCGCAGCAATTGATCTCGAGTGGAGACGTCTTCATCATCGATTTGCATGAACATGCCCACCTTTCAAGCCCATGTGCGTTCGCGGAAAAACTTGGCGGCTAATTGGCGCACCGAGTCCTAGCTCAGGAGAATAGAGGATTGAAAAAAGAAGGAAAGAGCCGAATTGTCCGCTACTTCTTTATGACCGCTTCGTCAGAAGCAATCTGGCCATCACGGATGAAGATAATTCTGTGGGCATGCTGCGCGATATCATTCTCATGGGTGACGAGAATGATCGTGTTGCCTTGCCGGTAGAGATTTTCGAACAAAGCCATAATCTCTTCTCCGGTTTTCGAATCTAGGTTGCCGGTCGGTTCGTCGGCTAGAACAATCGACGGCGAATTGACAAGGGCTCTGGCGATGGCCACGCGCTGCCTCTGGCCGCCCGAGAGTTCGTTCGGCTTGTGCGTCATCCGATCCAGCAAATCCACACGCTCGAGAGCCTTTTTTGCTTTTTCGATGCGCTCCTCGGCCGGCGTGCCGTTATAGATCAGCGGAAGTTCCACATTGTGAAGCGCGGTTGCCCGAGGCAGCAAATTAAAGGTCTGAAACACAAAGCCAATCTCTTTATTCCGGATATAGGCCAGTTCATCGTCGTCCAAATCGCTTACGAGCCGTCCTGCGAGCCAGTATTTTCCATTGCTGGGAGAATCCAAACACCCGATGAGGTTCATCAGAGTGGACTTTCCCGAGCCAGAAGGCCCCATGATGGCCACATACTCGCCCTTGCGAATCTGTAAGTCCACGCCGCTGAGCGCGTGGACCTTCTCGGAGCCCATTTCGTACACTTTCGTGAGGGCTTCTGTTTTGATTACGATACCGGAGCTGACCAAATCCTCGCGGTACGAATCCGTCGCTGTCGTCTCCACAGGCATTCGAATGTCCTCGTTTGTGCTGCTCTGTCAGCTTTGCTGGTCGTCCAGCTTCTTGGGCGCGGAGTTATCTATTTTTACGCTCGCCTCGGGTTTCAATGTACGCAGAGCTTTGTAGCTCCCCACAACAATCTCGTCGCCAACTTGCAACCCCTTCGTGACTTCGATGTTGGTGATGCCAGTGATGCCGGTTTCCACTGGACGGAAAAACGCCCTATTCCCGTTCACGACGAAAACGCCCTGGACCTCGTCTTTGTTTGGATCACCTGGGGTAGCCGGCGGAGGCGCCGCCAAAGTGACTCCAGAGCTTCCCTGCCCCTTCGCATTTTTGGCCGCCTCTTCCAGATCCTTACGCGTGCGCACCGCGAGTGCTTGGATCGGAATGGCGATCACGCTCTTCTTTTCCGCAGTCTTGATTTTTGCGGTGGTTGAAAGCCCGTTCCGCAAATTCTCCGGCGGGTTATCCAGTTTCACGACCACTTTAAAATCCTTGGCCTCCTGCGTGCCCGTGGTGGATTGGGTCGTGGCCAAACCGGAAGTGCGCAACGTCGCCTGCGAACCAATCTCCGTTACCTTGCCGGTGAACACTTTCCCCGGAAGCGCATCAACAGTGACGTCGGCCTCTTGTCCGAGCCTCACGTTAACGATGTCGGTCTCGTCGACTTTGACTTCCGCGGTCACCACGGACATATCCGAAATTGTCATTAAGAAACTGCCGTTGGTGTTCGTAATGCCGGGCACCACATAGGCGCCCGGGGCAACGTCTTCCGGCAAGTAGCTTACGATTCCGTCGATGGGCGACGTATATGTAGTCTTAGAAAGGACATCCTTCGTGTGTGTCAGCACCGCCTGGCCTTGGATCACCTGCGAACTCGTCTGCTCCATCTGCGCCTTCGAGGTCAGCACGTGGGCTCTTGCAGATTCCACGGCCGCGGCTGCGGCATCGTAGGTCGTCTTTCGCTGGTCAAAATCCTGTTTAGGGATTAAGCCATCTTTGTAGAGGCCTTGACCGCGGTCCCAATCGAGCCTGGCCTTTTCCATGTTTGCTTGTTGGGACAGAAGGTCGGCTTGGGCTGCTCTATAGCTCGCTTCCGCAGCTCGCACGCCGTCTTCCGTGGAGCGAATGGCAGCCGACTGAGCCTGCACATCGGCGTTTGCTTGAACGTTGTCCTGGAGCAACAACTTATCGCCCTTCTTGACGTGGTCGCCCTCTTTTACAAGAATCGCCGTAATCCTGCCGAACCCTTGCGCCGTCACATTTGTGTACGTGGTTGGCTTGATCTCTCCAGAGGCCGTTACCAGCGAAACCAGATCGTCCTGCTTTGCCACCTTAGCCGTTTGTACCGTCACCACACCCTTGTTTGCCTGGTTGACGCTGAATAGCACAATTCCAAGAAGCACCACGGCCAAGCTCGCCCCGATCACTGCCTTTTTCCACGTCTTCATGATCTCATTCCTCTTCAATTCACCCTGGAAGGGTCACTCTGGACATCCCCGGATCAACCCACTCCTGCGAGGACACAATTGCAGCGTTTTCTCGGTTGTCCTCTACATTACATACGCCCTTGTGGGTCGAAATGTTTCGCCAGAGGATGCTGCATGCCAAACGGTTTTGCTTCGTGTTCGGGCCCGTGAGGCCCGCTCGACGGAACAGCTCGGCCCGTCTTCCACCCGTTCGGCCTGAGTCTCCTCTATATTCTAGATTCAAAACCACCTAAATGAAAGAATTCCTAACGCCGCCTGCTGGATTTTGACGCAAAGAACCGACCTCTACCCTAAGACGTTGCGCTGCTCAATTTGTTACCACCGGCGGGCGTACCTCAGGGCATTTTGGCCGTCTGCCCAATTCATTTGATGCTATACTTTCGATGTTCGTCAGGCGAGCCTCTCTGAACCCACGTCCGGAGAGTAACTCAGCCGTAGACCGCGGAGAGGTGGCCGAGAGGCTGAAGGCGGCGGTTTGCTAAACCGTTGTACGAGCTAAAACTTGTACCGGGGGTTCGAATCCCCCCCTCTCCGCCATAACCTAAGTTCAATCGGCGTAGAAACTTACAGACTTATTGTCCCGAACTTGTTCTTGTGTAGTACGGATAGCTTTCTAGTATCTGAAAACGCGGTCTGCTAAACCGTCGTACGCTAGAATCTGCTTGGCGCTTATTCTTAACCTGGATTGTACCGCCACGAACTTCGTTAATTGCCGATGGGTGACGTGTGTCAACGCAAAGTAGAAATGTCCGGTTTTCTGCCATATTGAAATGTCCGCCACGGATGGTTCGGAGGGGCGCTTTTGTTCTTTCTTGAAAGAGGATTTGCGGCAAGTCCTGTAGGCCGTAGGCCGGAAGGACTTGCCGCGCGCGGCGCCGGTTCCGGGCAGTGCCGCAGCCGCAGATAGCGGCCACGGAAGCGCAGCCAGTGCGAGCCATCCAGACGCCGTTCGATTTCCACTTGCGCTCCGCGCAGCCCAGCGCAGACTTCTTCGCTGGGCACACCCCAACGGTTTCCCTCCCAGCTGACGGTGTGATCCTGGGCCACCTTGCGGGCCACGCACGCTCAGAATTTCTTCCAGACGCTGTTCTCTTCCCAGTCGTCGATGGGCGTTGCGCGGATGGCGCGGTGCTACCGTAAAACGCTCTTCCCACTGCGGCAGGAAGCGCTTCTCCAGAAAATAATTCCCCGCCTCGATGGTATCGATTCCGGCCAAACGCATCTCCTTTACCAAGCGATCCTGCAGCGTCTCGAACAGCCGCTCGATGCGCCCTTTGGCTTGCGGACTGTGCGCTGCGATCCATTCCATTCCCAACTCCTCGAGCGCTCTTCCAAACTGCGAACGGGCCGCTTCTCCCCGCAGTTGTTCGTCGCGCGCCGCCGGACCGGCGGTGCGAAAAATGCTGTTTTTATCCGTGTAATGCGCCACCGGACGCCCATAGCGCTGCAACCATCCTCCCAGTGTTCGCAGGTTTTCTTCCGTGGTGTCGTGCTCCACAAAACGCGCCCACACGCGGCTGGTGGCGTCGTCGATCATCGCGATCAAGTGACAAGCTGGGCCGCGCTCCTCAAACCAACGGAACGGTGAACTGTCCTGCATCACCAGTTCCCCAAAACTAGCCCGCCGCTCCCGCCACACATGGATGTTCTTCACGCGCTGGCGGCGCGGGCGCCACAAAACCTCCTTGACCATCCACTTCCGCAACGTCTCCCGGCTCACCAACAAACCCTCCTTGGCCAAATGCTCCGCCGCCAGCGTGGGCCCAAAGTCCGCATAACGCTGGCGCACCCGCGCCACAATCTTCTGCTCGAACGACAGCGCCAGCTTGCGGTTCGACGCACGGCCTCGCAGTCCGTGAACCAGCGCCCTATCTCCGCTGTCCTCCATGCGCATCAACAGCCGCCGTACCTGACGGTCGCTCATCTTAAGCCGCCCAGCGGCTTCCACCTGCGTCAAATGCTTTTGTTTCACGTCGTGTAGCACTTTCAGTCGGTCCCGTTCTCCTTGGCTCAAGGCGATGCGCTCCGTTTCCATGCGGCCCCCAGCCACCCATGAAACCGGACATTTCTACTTTGCACAAACCGGACATTCTCACTTTGCAGCGACACCGATGGGTGACGTGTTGACAGGAGGCTCAAATTCTATTATCATGGCCAAGATAATTAACACGGCCATGATATATCCCATGGCCATGGTAATACCATGCCGGGGTTCTTTACTCATTCACCGCGCGACAAAGAGGCTCAAGTCGAGAGCCTGGTGGCTGAGGTGTTTCGCCGCGGCGGGTGGAAGGTCCGGGAAGAACCGGATGCCGGAGACGGAAAACCAGATCTCATTGCCGAACACGCCGGCAAAAAATACATCATTGAAATTAAACGCTCGTCCGAGGGACGGAAGGACCGCCTGATCCCGCTCGTGTCTCAGGCAATTCTCCAGGCCCAGGAAGGGGCGCGCCACCTGCCGGGGCACACTGTCGCCGTGGCTATCGTCGTGGCCAACCACATTCCGGACTCCGTTGCCCTGCAGGTGAAGAAGTTTGCACGCCGGCATGCGCCGAACATCGCCGTCGGCGTGATGGACCTTGAGGGCATGCGGTCATTTGATGGGCATGGACTGGAGCAATTCAATTCCGAGAGGTCGAGAGCGAGAAATACTATATCGCTGGCCAATCGGGTGCCATCTCCGCAGCTCTTTTCCGACCTGAATCAGTGGATGCTCAAGGTTCTCCTGGCGCCGAGCATCCCAGAGCTTTATCTCTCTGCGCCGCGTGGACGCTACCACGGCGCTTCGCAACTCGCGGAAGCGGCGGCTGTTTCCGTGATGAGCGCATTCCGCTTCATCGAGCAGTTTTCGAAAGCGGGATTTCTTGAGGAAGAACAAGCAGGGTTGCGCGTCGTACGGATCGAAGAACTGATGAACCGCTGGCTGGCTGCAAATCAGAGAAGCGTGTCCGAAATTGGCGTTCGCTGGGTTCTTCGCGGAAGGGGAAACGCGCTCCGGGAAGCGGTCCGCTCTTACGTCCGGTCCGAAGAAAAACCTCCCCGCCATGCAGAGAGCAAGGACTCCGTTGTTCATCGGCCGCGGGCGTGTCTCGCGCTGTTCGCCGCCGCCGAAGCGCTCGGGGTCGGGTTCGTGCACGGGGTACAGCCCTACCTTTATATTGAGCGCATGGAACCGGGGATTCTCGAGGAGCTCGGGTTCTCGACAAGCAGCGTCGATGTCGATCCGGACGTCCATGTCCGTGTTCCCCGGAACGACGAATCCGTATTTCGCGCCGTCGTTCTGAACGACGATGTTCCTGTGTGCGACGTACTCCAAGTGTGGCTTGATGTGGCCCAGCATCCGTCGCGGGGGAAGCAGCAGGCGGATGTGATTTGGCGAAAGATTCTGTCCCCTGCGCTTGTCCCGAAGGAGAAACGGTGAAAGCGGACGCGGAACTTGAACCGTTTGTGCGACTCATCGAAGCGCTGGAACCTTGGCTCGAAGAAGTCGTTCTCATCGGCGGCTGGGCACACAGGCTCTACCGCCTCGATCCCCGTGCGCAGGGACTGGCGTATCCGCCGCTCACAACACTCGACAGCGACATCGCCGTTCCATCGAAGATCGAAGCCAAGGAGACCAGCATACGGGACCGCTTACTTGCGGCGGGATTTCAAGAAGAGTTTATCGGGGAGGACCGGCCTCCGGCGACGCACTACCATCTGGTCGGGCAGGCCGGTTTCTATGCGGAGTTCCTCAGTCCGCTTGTTGGAAGCGAGTACGGCCGGAAGGGAGAGCGCAAGGCCACGAGGATAGTGGGAGGAATTTCCTCGCAGCAACTGCGCTACATCGAGATTCTGTTGCTCGCGCCTTGGCAAATAGGTCTGAGTAAGACCAACGGATACCCATTCGCATCGGCGAAGCAGGTGCAGGTGGCAAATCCAGTAAGTTTTGTGACGCAGAAGATTCTGATCCAGGACGCACGCGACCACAAAGACCGGGCGAAGGACATTCTCTACATTCACGACACGATTGAAACATTTGCGGCGAATCTCGTGGAACTGCGGGAACTGTTTGCCAAGGAAATCCGACCAAAGCTGCATGTAAAGAAGGCACGTAAGGTGAGCAATGCCGCGGACGCACTATTCGGAAACGTGGACGACACGATTCGCGAAGCGGTGCAAATGGTGGTCGATAGGAAACTCAACCCTGAAGCATTTACCGAGACTTGCCGTGCGGGATTGAATGCGATTTTTACGTAGAAAAGGGCCCCTACTTCCTTTTCTTTCGGGAGCGATGATGCCCGCAAGAACCGCTGTCCTGATGGTCGCCGCATTCGTCATGTAGGCGCCGGGCTTCAGCCCGCCGCTCGTGAGTCCACAAAGAAGCCGCCTCACTCGTAACGCAACGTCTGCATGGGATCCACGCGCGTCGCGCGTCGCGCCGGGACATAACACGCCGCCAACGCTACCACAGCCAGCGCCGCTGTTACGCTGGCGAACGTGGCCGCATCGGTTGGCGCAATGGCGAACAACAAGCTGGCCATCAATCGGGTTAACAGCAACGCTGTTATCAGACCTGCCGTCAGACCGATCAACACCATCAGGGCGCCCTGCTTCATCACCAATCCCAGCACATCCCCGCCCTGCGCCCCCAACACCATGCGCAATCCAAACTCCTTGGTGCGCCGCACCACCGAATACGATACCACGCCATAAATCCCCACAGTAGCAATCGCCAGCGCCGTAACCGAAAACAAGCTCAACAGCAGAGTCAAAAATCGCGGCCGCGCTTGCGCCCGCTCCATTACGTCATCCATCATCCGCACATCCGACAGCGGTAGCGACGCATCCATCACATTCAATCGCTCCCGCACCGTCCCCACCAGATTTCGCGGATCACCCGACTGCCCTCGCATCACCACATACATATCGGTCAACCCAAAATTCTCCGCCTGCCCGTACGGCAAATACAGTTCCGTACCCGCGGGTCGATCCAATCCAGCGTTATTTTTTGGTTGCGGGGGCCTGATTTAAACTGACGCCCTCCAATGGCTGGGCGGCGCTGCCGCACTTAGGTCGTAGTAGGCTCAAGAAGGAAGCCGAAGTGTGTTACTCATGTTACTTTTTTAGGCACTTTTGATGTCCATAGGAGAGACTGGAGGGCATTGCTGAGACGGATGCGACTGCTGAGACTCGGCCATAAACGGCAGAAAACGCTGGTTTTACGAATGAAGTGGCAGAAAACAATAGAGTTGCGAAAAAAGGCGCAATATAATCCCCCCCCTCACGCCATGTCACTATGTGCCGGGCCGCTCACTAAATTTTTCCAATTCTATTGGGAAATCTAAATCCTTCAACTACTTGGGAGATTTCGTTTGTTCGGTTGATGTCTCCCTGCTCTCTCCATTTCCCTCTTTTCTCCCAATTTTTCGAGCTAAATTCGAGCCAAACGACGGGCTGAAACTATCTCTTGAGCAGTCCGCTCACGAAGCAATTAAGACCAAGGCCGCTCGCACGGTGCGGTCTTGGGTCTTGCTACAACGCAAAAGCTATTGTAGCTGCTAATAGACATCCCGGACGCGTGGGGTATTCTCACAGCCCACCGCAGGAGGTCCGAGATGAAGAACCCAGTTTTCGAGCAGATTCAGGCGAAGCAACTCCGGGTAAGTTTCGAACAATGATCTAATCTCCCCAGCAAGCAGGTCTGCAAATTTGCAGTCCGATTTCCGTATGGGATGGACGCGTATTGTGTCCAGACCGAGGTAGAGTGCGGCTTCCTTAGGTAACGCCCTGCCAAAATGGTTTCTCACATAATCGTCCGCGGCCATTTGAACTGCCTTGTCTTCTTTGGATTCCCGTGGATCGCAGAGTAGTCGGTATTTACCCAAGTGGTCAACTACGCGCAGTGGAACCGACCAGAGCCATTTCACGAAGACGTTTCGCCGTGTAACGACTGTTCGGTGCGCCGCCGAAACTCATCGCGTCGACTGAAACGCTGTATTAGAAAATGACAAGAAATGTGTTGCGCGGTTCTCCGGTAGCTCAAAGGTAGAGCGCTCGGGTGTTAATCAAAGGGTTGACCCGCGCGACGAAACTGTAGTTGGATTTCGGACCTGCAATTGGAGCACGTTTGTGGATGCGAGCGGGACTGGTGGGGGCAGGGGGAAGCGAACGGTGCTTCTACTTCTCCTTAGGCATCATCTCTGGTGGTGCTGGAGCAATGTCCTACACCGATGTAGTCTCGCACTGGTTTGACCGACACAGAGGATTGGCTCCCAGCGTCATGATGCTTGGGATGGGGTTGGGCGCGATCAGTATTCCTTCGGTCGCGCAGCGATTGATCGCAACCCTCGGCTGGCGTCTCTCGTACACAGTCTTCGTCTCGCGATTTTGTTTCGCCCCTTACCGGTTGTTGCAGCATTCTTGAAGGAGCGGCCCGAGAATGTGGGTCTCCTCCCCGATGGGGATGCAGAGGTCCACGCCTCGACGACGAGCGCACTGAAGTCTCACCAGGGTCGCGTGTGCTTCTCGGAATTCGGGCATCCTGAACAGGATTCACGCCGTCGAATGCGCCTTCATTCTTCGCATGAGAGAGCTACGTACGGTTTCCTTGGGGTAGCAACGAACTCCGTGAGTGGCTAGATCGTCAGCTCAAGATGGGCGGTTGTACATTCACGGTGGAGCGTGGTTCGTCCGATACCGTGTACGCGTGCGGCAGGAGGACGGCTCGACCAGACTCCAGCAGAAGGCAAAGGAACATACCCAGGTTTCGGGGACGTTCAGCCGTTTCGCCAGCTCGGTTGGGTCTATCACTTCTACTTCGACTTGATTCATGGATGTTCGGCTAAACGAATCGAATTGAACGCGCTAGATTGATTTGTCAGAGCCATCAATCGGTTGGGTCGGAGTTGCCTTTTCCGTCGCAAGGTGCTGCTGCGCTTTGCTGACGGTTAGCCGCGCGTAGTACAGCGGGTCGCTTTTCTCACTGCTGCGAAAATCCGCGATCCTGCCGATGATTTCTTCGGGGTCGTCGCCGCGGGCGAGGGCGCGCTTCGCATAGATCCAGTCGTGCTCGGACTGGCTCAAGGGTCGCCTTTCAGAAGACCGTTGCGTTAACAGCCTATAGTGCGCGCGGAAGTCGTTGTCGATCGGCTCAGTACGCAGACAAAAATCTTGTAGGTGATGAATGCGGTCGGTGTGCTTCTCGGCTTGCACCCGAAACTCGGTTTGATACTTTCGGTTGACGAATCCCGGGAGACGCAGAACGCGAGTGGAATCGGTGGCCGCAGGATCGCCTCCGAGTTTGCGTGCCATGGCACGCAGCAGGGCCTCGCCGTGTTCCCGGTCAATACCCTCGACCCGCCACACAATCTGGAATTTCTCAGGCGATGTATTTACGGTGTAATTCGGCGGCGGCACCAGGTTGGATTGTCGAATCTTCGCCAAGGCCGACGGGCCATCGTGATCGATGTCCAGGTAAAGATGACGGATGGTCTGAATGTCCTCCTTAGTTCGCGTGCGGGCCTCGGGTTTCAGGGTGTTCATTCCGATGTAGATGTCGCATGCCTCTTTTTCATTCTTGTGCTGGAGCCATCCCTGAGTGGAAGTTCCCGCGATCCGTTCAGCAGTCGCGATACGCTGGATCGTTTCGCCCGTACCGCCGTTGCGGACCAGGACGGCAATCCGATCAGACGGATGAAAGTTTGTGCGGATGTATTCGCTGGCTGAGATGTCCTTCATGTGTTTCGACTCTCGTCCGTCGTCATTGGGATGGCTCCTATCTCTGGTAGATTGCACAGTAATCGAAGGGGTCGCCGTCGGCGTCGTAGCTGTTGATTTCGAGCACTTCCGAGATGTAGCGGCGTCCTGGTCTGCGCTTGATCTGAATCACGACATGGAGCGAGTCAGGGATGTTGCTCTTGATAGCTCGGTAGAGTAGCTCGACGCCGCTTTGCAACACGCGACTCGTGAAGCGGGCGAGGCCCTGCTTCGCCGAATTGGCGTGAATCGCTTCGCTGATGAAGTCATCGAGAATGAGATGTTATACCCTGTAAAACAGAATCCGTCCTGACGGACCGAGTTGCCGAAGGAAGTGGAAATCCGCCGCGTTGCGCATCAGCCATGGAATTCTGAGAGAGCAGCCAGTCCAGAAAGTAGTCGGGCAGGGCTAAGTTGGCGAGAGCTGTTTGGATCAAGTCCGAATCCGATCCAATTCCCGTCCGACCTCTTGCTTTCGCAACGACCGCCTCCGGCATTTTCCTTGGATCGTCTTGGCACGGGTGCGGAAGAAAAGCCCGACGTGTTCCTCACGGGAGAGAGTCTCTCTCTGCGCTTCCAAGTGGGGGTTCTGCCCGTTTCGCCTTGTCTACGGACACGCTGACCGATGTGCGGTCTCCGGCGAGTGCTCCTTGCGGCTGGTCCCATGTTAAGGGCGGGCTAGTTCTTACGCCTGGGCAAATACGATCCGTTTCTCCCCTTGCAGGGAATCATGAAGAGCAGCTGCCACAGCCATGCCGTCCACAATGCCTTCTAGGGCTTTTGCTTCTTCTCGCGTCACGCGAAAATTCGTGGCCCGCGGGCGCCGCAAGATGCTCAAGGTAGCGAATTCCGCCCGCGATGAAAGATACGTCCGTTGAATCGCTGGTTCGATCAGCTTGAGCAATCGGATCTTTACGCGAAGGCGGTCTCCTCGGAACTTTTCACTGTTCCGGATGAACAGCAGTTGTTCTTTCGCCTCCGGTTGAATCCGAGGCGGCTCGGATACCTCCGCCAGTCCGATGATCCCTCCCCGCGGACCCGACTCCCACACATACACCCTGTCTCCCGATTTAATCTGTTCCTTGTGCTGCTGGACGAGCCAGGTATGCTCCCTAAGGGTGCGAACTGCACTCCGAACGTCGGAGAATTCCGAGCTGGCTTGAAAGATCCAGGTGTTCCGGCAGTCTGCCGTGGTACCTATCGGCTCTTCCTTCTTCTCTTCGTGTTGTGCCCCGTCTTGAGCCGGCCCTTTCCCGGAAACATGCGCATGAGAAACGCACCAAGGAGGAACCCCGTTCGTCCCACTGGTTTCCTTTCCTGTGCGAGTTATTGCTCTGTGGGGGTCGATTCCATTGCCTGCCAAGCCGCCACCGGGCTTGATGACTTGAATCCCGATGCATTCCACGGAATCACCACGAACCTCTAAAACCAAAGAAATGTTTAGTTCCAACGCCTTGTCCGATATCACAGTCCATCTCCAAAATCCGCGCCCTTTCTTGGGGCACGCAATGCTCGAATTCAGCTCCAGGGCTGATACCGACAGAGCGAACCAATCTCGCGAATTTGGGTGTTCCGAAAGAAACAATATTCCCGCGCGTGCGTGGCCAGAAACGATCTTTTACTTCGCATACTGAGTATTATCCTGGTGATTCTACTGGCCCATGCATGTTAGAACCGTAGACTCCCGCCGGCTAGACGGCTGTCATCCCGGCGCCCGAGGTTTCTTCTTGGAAGCGCAGCAGAGCCTGGATTTTGAGGAACTAGCCCATCGGCTGACCGCTTTTGGGCTGCGAACCTTTAACGAGTTTGGACTCGGTGGGCGTAACTCTACAGTCGCCGGCGTCGGTCTGTCCGTCGACGACTTTGTCTCGGCAGTCTTGGTGGAATATATGGAAGGCAAGCTTCAACATCAAGCCTCCCGTGGCGATTTGTTCTCCCTGCTGGCGACCGCCTTGCGCAATGACATTATCGATTCCCTTCGTAAGGCGGCACATGCCCACGAGGATAGCCGATCCTCGCTTCCTGCCGAACGGGATGCCGATCCTGCTCCCCTGTCGCTCGACGAATTGCCGGGATCGACCATAGATTTTGCTGGGTCCATCGATGAAGAGCGGTACGGCGAACGCGCACGGACTGCCTTTGCCGGGGAACCGGAACTAGCGGAAGTTGTGAGGGCGGTGCTGGAACTCAACCTTTACAAGCCCCGCGAAATAGCAGCTGAGTTGGGCATTACTGCAGCAGAGGTGCAGAACAGGAAGAAGAGGCTGCAGCGGCAGCTCATCGATCACAACTTGGTAGAGAGGAAAACCGCATGAGCGAACAGAAGGAAAAGGATCTTTTTCCGCAAAAGGCGCGGTTGGCTCAACTGTCCGACAGCTTGTACGGCAGCCCGAGCGAGCTGGTTGCCCGGGAAGCCCGGGAACTCTTGCGGCGCGCAGGAATTGATCCGGAAGACGTCAAAGCACGCCTTTATCGAAAGTTTGATGCCCTAGCAAAACAGTACGCGGCAGCAGGCCGGCCCGTTCCGGCGCTCTTGAAACAGGCGCTTAGTGACTTGCGTCCAGGCGCACCCGGTTCCCCAAAGGAAAGAGCATTAGTTCGCGAAGCCCGAGCGGCCATCCGGAGTGTCATCGACCATGCTCAGCGTATGCAGGAACGACTCGCGAGGCTGCCGCGTGTGACTTTGGCTACCGCCTATCGCAACAAGAAGGAACTCTCGGAACGGGACAAGAAACTCCTGGACGACCTCGCCGAGGATCTTTTGAAACACAATAATCGCAGCCGCCCGAAAGACGGTCGATGAGCGGGTCGCAAAAAGGCGGCGCCTATGCACGCGCCCTCGCGCGCGAACTGCCGCTCGAGCATGGCGATCTGCGGGCAATCGCTTCGCGACTCGGTCTCCAAATTCGCGAGGTGGACACTGATGGGTTTGACGGCGCCTTGATTCGAGCGCGCGAGATTCCTTTGGGAACGATTGCGATCCGGCAATCGATCCGCGAGGCTGGACGCAAGAATTTCACGCTCGCCCATGAAATCGCTCACTTTTTGCTGCCCGATCACGACCTGACGGAGCTCGTTTGCACCAAGTCCGACATCGGGAACTGGGGCGACTGGTCGCGAGAACTCGAGCGCGAGGCCGATGAATTTGCCGCCGAGCTTCTCCTGCCCGCTTCCGCGGTCCAGCCGATCGTCGAGTCCGCACCGCCTTCTCTGCAAGTGATCGAAAAAATCGCCCAGCGATTTCATACTTCTCTTTCGGCAGCGGCCTGGCGGTACTGCGATCTGTCGAAGCAAAGCTGCGCGATTGTATGGGCCACGAATGACCGAATCGATTGGTCGAAACGCTCGAGACACTTTGGCTTTCCGCTCCAAAAGGGGGCGCCCCTTCAGCAAGGCACGTTTGCGTTGCAATGCTTTGCGGGAACACCTGGTCCAAGCAAACCGCAGGAGCTCCCCGCGCGTTTGTGGATCTCCGCAACCGGTTTTCCAGAAGATGCCCCCATATGGGAGGAGTCCAAGGCGCTGCCCGCTTACAACAGTGTAATTTCGCTGCTTTGGATCAAATCGTAGGTTCAACGAAGGCCGTGGTAGAGCCTGGCGTTGGTGCAGGCGGGCAAGAAATCATCTAGGAAATCAATCGAAGGAAGCTTGGGGCTAGTCCAGACTGCAAGCCCGCGATAGCCCCAAGTTCTCGGTCATTGCTAATCGCCGGTATGCTCGTTGGCGAGCTCGCTCCCGCTTTGCGCTCCATTGCTTGGAGCCCGCGTAAGGAAACGTACATCGCTTGCCACCACTTCTGTGGAGCGGTGCTTCTGGTTTTGCTTGTCGATCCAGTTGCGGATGATGAGCTTTCCTTCGACATAGACCCGCGTACCTTGCCGCAGGCTTGCGCTTACCGTTTCCGCAAGATCTCCCCACACCTGAACCCGGTGCCACGCAGTCTTTTTTTGCCACTCGCCCAAACGGTCTTTGTACGACTCCTCGGTTCCCAAAGAAAAATTCGCCACGATCTGACCGACTTTGGTATGCCTCACTTCGGCATCCCGGCCGAGTCGCCCCGCCAACATGACTTTGTTGACGGCGTTCTGTCCCTCGAGATCCAGCTGGTTCCCGTTAGGTTGGGCCGAGTTCGTCGGCGAAGAACGCTGCGGCGTCTTACCGCTACCGTTTTGTTCCGCCGGTGTTTCTGCGGGCTGCCCAGGCGGTCCCGGCGGAGAGGCCGGTGTGCCGGTCCCGCTCGGGGTTTGCGCCTCCTTTTCAAACGTTGCCTGCTTTGCACCCTCGGCGAGCGCAGCATTCACTTCCAACGACATATTCGATACCACTTTACATCTCCAAATTGAGCGCCCTGTACAGCAGCACCCAATCCATTTGAATTTCAGCAGCAAGTGCTGATATCTCTGAAGCGGACTGCTAGCTCGGATTTTGCCATTTCGGTGGGCGCAACATTTTTCCCACGCACGGCCGAAACCGGTCTGCTATTTCGCTTACGTAGTGGATGTACCCGGCGCTTGAAAACAGATGTCGCTGCGTTCTTCTCACAACCAGAAGTCAACGCACGTGTCGCACGCAGAACGGCGATGCGCATCGGCGTCGGGTCAAGGGCCCTCTGACTTGACAGCGCAGGTAAAATGAGTTTACCCAGATGGAAGGGTTCACCGCTTCGTTGAGCAAACCGCGACAGGAGGTAAATTTCATGTTTCAGTCTATGGCCTCTCACTCTCGTTTGGCATCCAGCGCCGCATGGACCATCGCCAGCTCCGTTAACCGCGTCCTGCCTGAAGGGGCGCTGCCCGCACCAAGCTGGGCGCCGGGTCGGCTTCTGAAGAAGCACCAACGAACGCCAATGAGGACGGGGGTTCCGAGGCGCACCCTGTCGCTCTGCCCGGATTGCAACCGCGAAGCAGTCGAGGCGGTCATCAGAGGCCAGAACGATGTAGCCGGTTTTAGGGAGCGTCCGGGGATCATTGACGCCGAGATCCTTGAGGAAGGCGGGCGAATCCTCATGCGAAAGGCGTGCGAGACGCATGGTCCATTTGAGGACGTGCTATCGAACCATCCCGATTTCTTTCAGAGAATGGAAGCGCAGTCCTTGGGGGGCGACTTCGATTGCGTTGGCGACCGTGAGGTCCACGACCACGGCCCTAACAGTATCCGGGCAGGCCGAGGGTCGTATTTGATCGTGGATCTGACCAACCGATGCAACATGATGTGTCGACCTTGCTTCATGGACGCTAACGGAGTTGGTTACGTCAACGAAACAGATATGGAAGACCTGAAGACAATTTTTGAACGGGCGGGCTCTTTCAAGCCTAACCGCGAAATCAACGTCTTGTTCTCCGGTGGCGAGGCCACACTCTCTCCGATCTTCCTTGACGCAATTCGACACGCGAAGAGCATGGGCTTCCATCGTCTTCACGTTTCGACCAATGGTATTCGTTTTGCGGAAAGCCGAGATTTTGCGGTCGAGGCGAGCGCCGCCGGGTTGCACGGCGTGTACCTGCAGTTCGATGGCGTCTCCGAGGAGAAGAACAAACATCGCGGGCTCGGAAATTACATTGAAGTGAAGCTCCGCGCCCTGGAGAACATCGCTGCGGCTGGAATGCAAACCACCTTGCAAGTTACCGTGGTCAACGGTCTCAACGATGATTGCGTTGGAGAGATCGTGAGCTTCGCTCTCCGCAACGCCGATCAAATCCACGGCGTAATTTTTCAGCCCGTTATGTTCACCGGCCGCGACGAGCGCATATCCACTGAGGACCGCTATGCAAAACGGTATCCTCTCTCTCAACTCGCTTACGACCTGCAAGCCCAAACCTCGATCGACTGGAGGCCCATGCGGGATTGGTACCCAGCTTCGGCGTACGCGATCTTCAGCCATTTAGATGATGTCCTTGACCGGGGTTCAGAGCGCGGAAGTCTCTTTCCTGACATGCATCCGGACCACGCGATAATGAGCCCCTTGCTTGTGGATACTGATAAAGGGAAGGCGATTCCGATTCCAACGTTCTTCGATCTCGGAAGGTTCATGCAAGACGTTGTACAAATAACAGATTCCGGTAGGCCGCCTCGGGTGACCAGGGCCATGGTTTTGCTTTCACTTCTTCGGAATTTCAACCAGGCGAAGGCTCCCTCGGGATTGGGACCCTATGAGCTCCGTAGTCTGTTTGAGGGCTCATTGTATCGTTTCACGAGAAGCAACGACGATTGGTCGCGGCAAGCATCTGCGAAAACCGCGCACTGGAGACTCATGTTTTTCAATGGGATGTGGTTCCAAGACGCCTACAACTACGACTTTGCAACGATCTACAATTCGACCGCGCCGGTAGCAACTTGGCATGGCGAGATCAGTTTTTGTGCCTACAATGGTGGTGGCTGGCGCAAAGTACTCGAGAGCGTCCATCATACGGCGACCGTGGCCGATTGGTACAGAAACCACGGTCGGCACCAAATCTATGCGGCGGGCAAGAAGGTACATCTAGCGGAATCGCTGAGCCGCCGGCCTGAACCATTGGTTCAGATTGAAGCCGCCCCTGTCGGTACCTTCTTCACGCGTGGATGTACGGATCTAGAAATGAAGCGGCTAGTGCGTTCCGGAGGGTAGTGGGGTATTGCGGATGGGATTGAGTCCCCGAGACTCAACTGCTGGAGAAATGGCTACTCAACCTAGTGCGAACTCCAAAAACTTGACTCAGGGACTTGTCCTTCCCACCGAATCACTACTCCTGCGTCGAGCTGCAAAAGTCCAGAAACGTAACCAATTCCCGATAGTCAATGGCTTTACGGGACCATTGCAGAAAGCTCGGTGACACGAGGAAGTTCTCCTCGAGAGCCTAACCCGTCCTGCGCGCCACCAAACTCCGGTGTCATCCAAGCGTGCGGCCCGTTCCGATCTGGACGCGGCAATCTCTCCGCTTCTGTCCCCTGTTTCGCTTCCTTGCTCCCTCAGCTGTGGAGGTGAGGTATCCCAACCCTACTTCATATTGTGGAGCACACTTAGAGCACAGTTGTTTCCGGATACGGAGATCGTGGCCCGAAAACGGGCTCAGCGTCCGACGTAGTCTATTGAATCCAAACAACAGGACCTGGGACAGTTCCTCTTGCTAAACCGTTGTACGCGCTAAAACGTAACGCGGGGCGGCATGGGGCTCTCAATAGATGGTTTGCACATTTACGCTGCTGGACTCTTGCTGGACTCTGGACTGCAGATGAGGTGTTTCAGCGCAAATGAGGAATGCGCTAACGCTAACCAAATGAATCAAAATCGGTGAGCACGAACAGGGCAGGTAGAATTAGCAAACCGCCGCATTCAGCCGCTCTGCCACCTCTCCGCGGCTAACGTCTTGCGACATTGTAACTTATTACCGCATTTGGTGACAGTCCCTCCTTCGGTTGCTGCATTTTGGTGCACGAAGTGTCGCCAAGTAGATTGTCTCAATGAGGGGTCCGCCACCACTTGGTGTAGATGGACGGGCGCGCCTGCCTCGTGAGCAGGTGCGTGGACCAATTCTGTCCCTGGATTAAAGATCAGGCATTTCAGTTCGTGGAGAGTATTAGCCAGATCCTGTCTGCGACTCCGACTCTCTAGTTTGTGATTGCAGCGGCGGGGCTTGAGAACGTCGCGCTGGCTCAGGAATGTTTTCGAGAACGCGAGACATGTCGTGCGACGTTGTCGGCCTTCGAGAGGAGGGCAGGATGTTGGCGGATGCGCTCGATGATCTCCGGGTCTTTCGGGAATAACAACTCAGGTCGATACCTTCCATTAGCTATTGCCTCGAGATAAGCCTCTTCGCGGTTATGGTCGAGAATTGTCTGGAGAAGAGGTGTGACTGCCTTAACCATTGCGGGGACGGTCGGGCGGTCGTCGGCCTTGAGCAGAGGATAGAGAAGTCGTTCAAGGTCCTTCGAGTTGATCGCCTCGACACGATCCGCGTGATAGGTGCGGAAGTCTCGATCCATGGTGCTCGAAAAAAGCACCGCGAGTTTGCGGAGAATTTCAGGATTGTGGTCAAGATGGACATTTGTGAAACGGAATAGGTCGTAGAGGTCGCGAGGATGTCGACGGTCGATCAAGGCCTTGATCTTTCCCCCGAAAAGCTCTTCCGTTTCGAGGACGAGAAACTGGCAGGGCGGCACGCCGGCGAGAGGCGCGGCGGAGAGTACCCTTGGCGGGAGCGCACAAGCCCGCATGAGGAAATTGATTTCAATTTGGATTCGATCGCGTTTGCCGGTGTGATTTTCATAGTTGAGGTACCATTCACGCAAGGCATAGTCGTCCGTACCGTTTTGCAATTTGTAGCCGAGGCCTGAGGCAACTTGCTCGACCGCCTTGATGATGTCCGGGCGTTCACGGAGCGTAGCATCACGGCCGACGGGCGCGATGTAATTCAAGTCAATATCGACAGAAAGCCTAGCGAGACCGAGGTAGAAGAGGTTGAGTGCCGTGCCACCCTTCAGGACCAGCTTGCCTTTCAGGAAAGGATGTTTGTGGAGTTCGATAGGCAGCTCGCGCAGGCGCGGAACTTTTTCGAGATTGGCGAGAAATCCGGTGTCACGGGCGTGCCTTGTGATTTGTGCGGCGTCGAATTTCATGTTCGCACCGAGTCTTTGCGCGAAGGGGAAAGGGCTTCGGGCACCATAAGCTTCCAAGTCGGGACCCAGTGGTTCCCGGGTCGTTTGTCAGCCAGGTAAGCAACGCCCGGTGGGAGATTGCGTAGGAAGCGATCGCGCAGTTTACCGCGAAAGAAGAGTTTGTCAGAGTGACGGTCCAAGAGAAATCCGAGACGTGAGTAAAGCCACGGTCGACGAAGGAGTTTGAGATAGGCGAGCGCGGCGTCGAAGTCAAACGAGGGAAACATACCCAAGCACTTATCCAGTTCCTCGACGCCGCCGCTGTAGTCGAGAAATAAAAGGCAGTCCACGAAGGAGCGCTCGCGCTGTGTCACGAGGACGTTGTCGGCACCAAGTTCGGTTTGGAAAAGACGTCGGGAGGGTGCTACGAGGGCTTTAGGAGGAGTGACCCGATGATACGTGACTTGGCCGAAGACGACATCTTTGCGCGCTCGCGCTGAAAAGTAGTAGACCGTTTGAAGAACTTGGTTAGTGACACCGTGTAGTTCAAGGGCCGAGTGGAGCGCGAGGACAGCGTCGTCCCGGAGGGCACCCGGCACGCGACAGCGGTTGAGCGGTGTGCCGCGAGCGCGCCAGAGTAGACCCCGTTAGCAACGAGCCGGACGCGGCCCTGGAGTTTCAGACGGTGGAGCAGGTTCAGGATCGAACGGCTGTGTGCGTCCTTCCTATATAGGTCACGCGCTTCCTTGACCGTGAATAGGGGGGTAGACTGCGCGTACTGGGTGAATGGAACGTGGATCTCCATAAATTCTCACATACGCTAATGATAACACACTTTTAGT
>CAWKOM010000008.1:0-78703 GCA_963851235.1 uncultured Acidobacteriota bacterium | reverse complement strand
GAAATTAATTTTCTGGCGGTATTTCGGAACGAGCGATTGAATTATTCCACACGGGCAGTTTAAATGTGTGCCCAAGCATGGCCGGATAGCGGCGCTCTGTGACTGCGCTGACTGGCCTCGAATGAGGACATTTCTTGAATTAGGAAAGCCCTTCGAGAGGGGCCCGCCGGGAAGCTAAGACAGAAAAGGAAAACCTGCGAAAACGAGCCCACACCATCCGCAGGTTTGAAACCGCCTTTCTAGACTCGATGGGTAATGTGGAGAAAACGCAAAAGAGTATGAAGCCCAGTAAGAGGAGACACACTCGTTAGGTGTGGCCCGCGGATTTTTGCAGGTGAAATTCAGTGGCCCGTTCGCTAACTTCTTTCTGCCTAAGGCGTTCGTGAAAGCTATATTCGGGAACAATTTCCTGCATCTTCGACCGGATGGGGGCGACACCATCGATCGACATGGAAGCACGAAGTTCGTCGAGCTGGCGGCACAAGTCCTGCCAGTTCCTCAGAGCCCCGTTAGTTCGCTTAATCTTTTCGCAAGAGGTGGGTAGCACTTTTTCGTGCCCATAAAAAAGTTCTTCGTTCAGCTTTTCACCTTCTCGCAGGCCAGTAAATTGGATATCGATATCGTGTTCTCGTTTTCCCGAGAGCCTGATGAGGCTGCGGGCCAAGTCTAGAATTCGCACCGACTCGCCCATATCCAACACCAGGATGTCACCATGCTTACCAATGGTAAAGGCTTGCAGCACCAAGGCCACTGCTTCCGGAGTGATCATGAAGAAGCGCTTAATCTCCGGGTGGGTGATCGTAAGCGGCTGGTGGTTTTGAAGCTGCTGTTGGAGCACAGGGATTACGCTGCCATTGGAACCCAGCACATTCCCAAAACGCACCGACACACATCGCATGCCGTTCGCCGGGCGGGACGAAAGAATTAGTTCGCAAATTCTCTTTGTCGCACCCATAACGTTAGTCGGGTTCACTGCTTTATCCGATGAAATCAACACAAAACTCTTGCATCCGGCGTCTGAAGCCAAGTCCAACAAACTAGCGAGACCGAATACGTTGTTCTTAACAGCCTCCTGAACGTTCGATTCCATCATCGGCACGTGCTTGTAAGCAGCGGCATGGAAGATAATTTCTGGTTTGAATTCCGACAGGAGGCTTTGAATTCGTTCAACATCGCAAACGTCGGCGACACGAAAGGCAAGCTGGGCGCCGTTTTTGTGGGCCATCAGGCTCAACCGGAGGAAGTACAGCCCCGTTTCACTTTGATCCAAGCAGACAAGGCGAGCGGGGCTGTATTCCAAGATTTGACGGCAGATCTCTGATCCGATTGAACCAGCCGCGCCCGTTACGACAAGAGTGCGATTAGCAATTTCCTTCCGGACAACCTCGAGATCAATCTGAACCGGTTCTCTTCCCAGCAGGTCATCCAGGCGCACCTCTCGGAATTGGCTCACGTTAGCGTCTCCGCGAATTATGTCGCTCAGGGTAGGGACAGTTTTGAACGGCAGACTCGTCTTCTGACACGCTTCGGTTATGCGCCTCATTTGCTTGCCAGACGCAGAGGGAATCGCAATTAATATTTCATCGACGGAGTTTGTTTGGACAAGCTCTTCGAGTTCCTCGATGGCGCCGACGACTGGCACGCCGTGAATATGGATCCCTATTTTTGTCCTATCATCATCAACACAACCCACCGCCTGGTAGCCGCACTCGGGTCGAGCGAGTTCGCGAATGACCATGTCCGCTGCAAATCCAGCACCCACCAACATGACTCGTTTCGAACGTAAAGAGGAGTCGTGTCTAACAGATTCCACCAAAACTCGCGAAGCAAGGCGAGCGCCCGCAAGGAGGCATCCTGTCAATACTGCTTCTAGGACGTAAACGGATCGCGGGAAGGCCACGGCTCCGAACAGATAACGGTCCATAGTAAAGAAACAAACAGATCCAACAGTCACAGCCTTAAGAATATTTAGCGCATCACTCACGCTAGCGAAATGCCACCAGCCATGATTTAGCTTGAAGGCTCGCAATATGATCAGACGTATGGCGACAAGAAGCAGACCTGAGGTTAGCAAGACTCGGCGGTACGGTAGAGAAAAATCGAAGCGCAATAACCACGCCATCACCAGGGAAGCGGCCACGAGCGTTGCTTGAAAAATATATATGAACAACGGACGGCGATTGAATAGAATCTGAGGAAGTTTAATGAGTCGCTGTCGGATCATAGTCGTTAACGGAAGCTCGTCACCTTTCAAAATGGATCGCGCAAGAAAAACTCAACACCTACAAATTCAGGACGGGTTATCGCTAAGAATTCTTTTTTACTATCTCTGTGGTTTTTCTGTTACTGAGGAAGTGCTGTGTTTTTTCTGAACTCGCAAATGCGGATGAAACGGTCCTTAAGATAATCACAATGTCTGTTTTGAGGGTGACCTTTTGAAGATAGGCCGCATTTCGAGCAAGTTTATCGGGCAGAATCTTCGTTCGATAGAACTGCTCTGGATCGCTTTGCTCGGCTAGAAGCTCTTCCTCATAGCGATACGCCAGACTGGCGGGGTCCGTGATTCCCGGCCGAGCCGACAGCACGACCTTTTGTTTAGGCGAATACGCTGAAACGTAATGAGGAAGCTCTGGTCTCGGTCCAACCAGACTCATGTGCCCCCGGAAGACGTTCCATAGCTGCGGCAGTTCGTCCAGTTTATAGTGTCGAAGAAGCTTCCCGATTGCCGTCACTCTGGAGTCTCCGGCAACTGTGATTCTCACATTGTTGTCTGTCGCTTGCGTCACCATGGAGCGGAACTTGAGGATATGGAATGGACGTCCATCCTTGCCGATGCGGATTTGGCGAAACAATATAGGGCCACGGGAGGTCAGCTTAATGCAACAAGCCACGAGCCCAAAAAGCGGTAACAGCAGAATCATTCCCGCGGTTGCTAGCAAAGTGTCTAAGACCCGTTTGCCGTACGCTGCATAGAAACCTGTACAAAGTATCCGCTCCTGCTGTGTGCCTGAAACCAGTCCACCCTCGTTGTGCTCTTGATCAAGCAGTTGGATTGGCATGGGTTGCAATCGCGCGAACAACTCTGAACTCTTCCGCGATCTCCCGAACCGTTAGAATGACGTGATTAATCTCGGGTGCCGTCATCCCGGGAAAGATGGGCAGCGAGAAGCAGGAACGATATTCTCTTTCTGCGTTTGGAAAATCTCCTGGCTTATAGCCCAGCGCGCGCCGATAGTACGGGTGCAAATGGAGAGGAATGAAGTGAACGCTGCATGAAACCCCACGATGACGCAGTGCCTCAACAAACGCGTTGCGGTCTATGGTTAGGCGATCTAACCGAAGTCTCAGGATATAGAGATGCCAGGACGTGCTGCGATCGTTCGCAATCCTTGGAAGATCGAATTCGTCGCAAGCGGAAAAAGCATCCGAATAGCGCCGAGCGATAGCTTCACGGGCATCCCGCATGGCATCGCACTTGAGCAATTGGACGAGGCCGATGGCCGATTGAATATCCGTGAGGTTGTACTTGAACCCCGATTCTTGCACCTCATAAAACCAGGATCCGTCTGCGCGATAGCGTTTCCAGGCGTCGCGTTCTATACCATGCAACCGCATCAGGCGCATGCGGTCGGCCGCTTCGGAATTATCCGTCGTGATCATTCCACCTTCGCCGGTCGTAAGAGTTTTGGTCGCATAAAAACTGAAGCACGTGAATTCGCTGATCTGCCCGATGCGTTTCCCTTTGTACTCGGAAGGGAGTGCGTGAGCAGCGTCTTCAAGGACTCGCAGGTGGTGCTTTTTCGCGAGCGCGTGAATTTCATCCATGTCGCAGGGTTGTCCACCCAGATGTACCGGAATGATGGCTTTTGTCTCTTGAGTTATTCGCCGTCCCGCATCCACGGGACTCATGTTCATTGTGGCCGGGTCGATGTCGACAAGCACCGGTCGTGCTCCCAAATACGTCACCGCTTCCGCCGTGGCAGTAAACGTCGTGGTGGGCAAAAGCACTTCGTCCCCGGCCCGAACACCCGCAGCTTCGAGCGAAAGATGGAGCGCCGCAGTTCCCGTGGAAACCGCAATGGCATCTCCCGCACCAACGTACTTCGCGAATTCCCTTTCAAACTCAAAGGTCTTAGGACCCATAGTCAGCCACCCGGAGCGGATCACCTCGCTCACGGCCTTGGCTTCTTCTTCGCCGACGGTAGCCCGATGAAAAGGGACCTGCAAGCTACACAGGGTGTCGCTTACAGATTCATTGTTAGGAACGAGTGGAGTTTCCATTGGATCATCAGCTGCTACTGTTAGACTGACTCGCTGCGTGGTAAAGATGTTTTCGGATGTTGCCGGAACAGATACCGAATCCCAAAAAGCGTCCCGCCCCCATAGGCGATATGGAAACAAAAAGTTGCGAATGGTAGTGCGAAAGCTATGTTCTTGCTTTCTTCGGTTTTCGCGTGGATCGAAAAAAAAAGACCTACCGTGATGTAGATACAGAGTGTACCGATCAATAGCCCTCGCGCCAATTCGCTCACCAAGGAAGCCAACGCCAAGAGCAAAAGAAGCATCAGAAACATGGCCGGAGCGAAGTGGCGTAAGCCCATTGACTGCATATTTTCGCGGACCGCGAAGATATGCCATTGACTTGTCCTGAAAGCGTATTTGAGTAGGCCCCGGAAATTCCTTACAGGATGGTAGTGGGTCGTCAATTCTGGCGTGAGGTAAATTCTTCCCCCCGCTTTTCGAATGCGAGCACTAAGCTCGTTGTCCTGATTTCGAACTAGCCTTTCATTGTACAATCCGACGCGGTCAAATATCTCTCTGCGAAATGCTCCAAACGGCACAGTATCCACAAAACCCGCCACTCGAGTCGTCCGAAATTTGGAATTCCCTACACCAAAGGGGGAGCTCAGGATTGCCGCGACAAGCCTTGCGCTGAGACCATCACCATCTACAACCGTCTCAACGGGCCCTCCTACGACATCTGCGCCGGTTTTGTCCAACCACCCGACGCAGTTTCCCACGAAGTCAGACGGATAGGTTGTGTGCGCGCCAGCGATGACAATGATCCTTCCGACTCCCGCACGAATGCCTGCGTTCATTCCAGAAGGTGTGCTTTGAGAAGGGTTATCCAGTAGGCGAAGATGCACGCCCCTTTTCTCGTATGAAGAAACGATCTGTCTAGAGTCATCAGTGGACCTGCCGTCAACGACCAGGATCTCGTACCGTTCGTGAGCAAATGTCTGATTGACAAGGGAATCGAGGCAAGAACGAATATGGCCAGATTCATTTCGCATAGGGACCACGATGGACACCACGACGCCTTCGGGAAAATCCGAAAAATGCCCTCGAATCGGTGACGAAGCTTCTAAATTCCCCTGTGAGCGGCTATCGGTCAACTTACCATCCAATTGTTTGAGGGGGCTGTTTTTTCTGTAGGGTTTTGCGCGGCTCCAACTTCAGGAAGATAGTATTGTGTGAGGAATAGGATCCGCATTCTAAACTCGGGATACGAGGAATTTCTGTCTCCTTCGTTCAAAAGCGCAGATATGCTGCACGATCAAAGCGCTCGGTGGTGTCAGCTTGCCGTCGGCGTGGATGGGAGCCCGTCCTTTTAGCAAGGCCGCCTCGAATGCCACCCGGATCTTTTCTTGGCTGCAGCCTGCGAGTTCATTTCTCCCCGCAGCTACCGTCTCCACCCATTCGGTTTCCTCCCGTAAAGTCACGCACGGGACTCCGAACCACATGGCCTCTTTCTGGACACCGCCAGAATCGGTCAGAATCACACTCGCACATTTTTCGAGCAGCAGCATGTCGCAATAAGGCACTGGATCGGTGAGAAGCAAGCGACCGGCAGGCGCAGTGTCTGGTGGCCAGTACGACATCTGTTTCCTGGTTCTAGGATGCACCGGCCAAACGATCGTATGCGATTTGCTCACATCGAGAAGCCCCTCGACAATGCCTCGCAAGCGCAAGGGGTCATCCGTATTTTCCGCCCGATGAATGGTTGCCAGCGCGTATTCTCCCCGAGTGAGAGACAGCCTCTGAAGAATTGTCGACTCCAGATCTGCGGTCTTGCCGAAAGACATGGCGGCTTCATACATGACGTCTCCGACTTGAAACACGCCTTCGTGAATTCCTTCGCGCTCCAGATTCTGAACGGCAGTCTTCGTTGGAGCAAAAAGTAACGTAGAAAGTCGGTCGGCGACAATTCGATTGCACTCTTCCGCCATCCGGCGATTAAAACTTCTCAGTCCGGCTTCGACATGGGCAACGGGAATATTCAAACGATCGGCCATCAATGCTCCCGCCAGCGTGGAATTTGTGTCTCCGTATATCAATACGAGGTCAGGTGCTTCGTGCCGCAAGGCTACTTCAAGCCCTTCGATCATCTTTGCTAGTTGAGCGCCATGGCTGCCGGAACCAACCCCTAGATTATATTTAGGCGCCGGCAAGCCCAGGGTCTCGAAAAAAACGGCGGACATCTCATGGTCGTAGTGCTGCCCAGTGTGAAGCAACACCTCGTCGATCGTTTCCCCTTGTGAATTAGTAAGATTATTGTGAACAGCGATGGCATGCGACACCGGTCCGGCTTTTATAAATTGGGGCCTTGCGCCAACGACCGTTACGATTTTCAATGGGTTTCCCCGGATGGTTTAGGACTCTGGGAGCGAACGTCCTTCACGCGTGCGCCACGGATCGTTCGGGGAGCTCGTTACATGAATCCCCGGAGATCTCGTAATTCTTCCCGCAAGATGCGCAGGTCATCATCGCCAGGGTTTCTTCGAGTCGAACGCCGCAAGAGCACACCCAGCCGACCTGCTTGGCTGGCACTCCAATCACCAAAGCGTGATCCGGAACGTCTCGCGTTATCACCGCCCCGGCGCCCACGAAAGCGTACCGCCCGATAGTCGTGCCGCACACTACCGTGGAATTAGCCCCGAGCGTTGCTCCTCGTTTTACTAGCGTTTTTTGATATTCCTTTTTCCGATTAATATGGCTCCGCGGGTTGATGACGTTTGTAAACACCATCGAGGGCCCGCAGAATACATCGTCCTCTAACTCGACCCCTGTATAAATCGAAACGTTGTTCTGGATTTTTACGTTTTTGCCGACTCGCACTCCCGGGCTAATGACTACGTTTTGCCCAAGATTACACCCAGGGCCTAAAACCGCATTCTCCATGATATGTGAGAAGTGCCAAACCTTTGTGCCATCGCCGATCCGGCAGGGTTGGTCGATCACTGCGGTCGGATGAGCGAAGTATCTCGGTGCATCCTCGATCAGTGGGACGCGTGCCCCATTTTGACTTAGCGAACGCCCGCATGCATCAAGGACCTCAAGCACGTGTAGCGCGCTTTCGGCGCCCGTTCGCGGCTTGGCCATCGTACTGACACATTCGAGAAAGTGCTCGCACTCCTTCCGCAAAGGCTCTTCCTTGGGAATCGGGATAACCTGGCCTCCATCCCGTTCCGCTACCGGCTTACGGTCCAGCCAGTTAACCCGGTGTGCATATATAACTAACTTCTTTTCCGGCTCCAAGTCGTCGAACACGGCCATCCGCTCGGTACCGATGATGCAAAGTCTTTGCTCCTTGAAAGGATGCAGCCAGCTCACAAAAATGTGCGCTTTGACCCCGTTGCGGAATTCCAGGGTACTCAGCGTGGTATCCACAACAGGTGGATTCAAGTAGCTCCCGCCCTGAGCCGTCGCGTACAGAGGTACTTCGCCAAGGATGCGGAGGATCACGGAAATATCGTGCGGAGCAAAGCTCCACAGAATGTTCTCTTCCGTGCGAAGCTTTCCTAGGTTCAAGCGGGAAGAATAGATGTATTGAATTTTCCCTAAATGCCCTTGCTGGATCAGGCGGTTGAGCTCTGATATTGCAGGATGGTACTCGAGGATGTGCCCCACCATCAGCACCGCGCCTTTTGTACTCGCCAATTCCACGAGTTCCTTGCCTTCGTTTGCGTTCAGCGCTAGCGGCTTTTCCACGAACACGTGCTTCCCCGCATTGAGCGCCCGCTTAACCAGTTCAAAGTGCGCTGCAGCGGGTGCTGCGATGACGACCGCGTCTATCGCTGGCTCATTGAGGACAGCGTTGTAATCCTTTGTGGTCGCGACACGATATTCTTTGCGAACCCGCTCCAACGTTTCTTCATTGGTGTCGCACACGGACTCCAGTGCTCCCAAGGAATGAAAATTGCGCACTAGATTCTTGCCCCAATAGCCCGCCCCGACCACGCTCACTCGCACCGTTTTCTTTTGTTCGTTTGTTTGCGTCATGATTTGTTTGCTCCCCTTATTCCGATTCAAAATCGGCGATCGCTGCCACCACTGAACGCTGTTGCTCGTCCGTCAATTCCGGATAGATCGGCAAGGAAAGAACCTCAACTCCCGCAGTCTCGGATTCCGGAAAATCTCCCTGCTTATGTCCGAGATAGGCAAATGCCTTCTGCAGGTGTAAAGGCTTCGGGTAATAGACTTCCGTCGGTATGCCGCGGCTTCGCAGATGCTCTCGCAGTTCTTCGCGCTCGCGCACGCGGATCGTAAATTGATTGTAAACGTGCGTAAATCCTGCGGGCACGACTGGCGCTTTTATGCTCGCCTCCAGCCGGAATTCATGAAAAAGCTCGCGGTAACGCCCGGCGTTCTTTCTGCGTCCTGCCGCCCACTGATCCAGGTGCCGCAGTTTCACGCGCAGAATTGCCGCTTGCATTGCATCCAGGCGGCTATTCATCCCCAGCAGTTCGTACTCATATTTGTTTCGCGCGCCATGCACGCGCAACAGTTGCAGCCTTTCTGCCAACGCCGCATCCTGTGTGGTCACCAGTCCGCCGTCCCCGGCTCCTCCCAGGTTTTTCGAAGGAAAGAAACTGAAACATCCGATCGCTCCTATGCTTCCAGCTGCGCGTCCCTGATACCGCGCTCCGATCGCCTGAGCAGCATCTTCGATGACCGCAATGCCATGCTGTGCTGCGATTTTGTAGATCTCGTCCATATCAGCGCACAAACCAAAAAGGTGCACCGGCATGATCGCTTTCGTTCGCGTGGTGATCGCCTTCTCGATCGCTCGCGCTGAAATATTGAACGTATCCGGCTCGATATCCACGAAGACCGGCTTTGCTCCCACCCGCGCTATGGAACCGGCCGACGCCACAAACGTAAACGGTGTTGTAATCACTTCATCGCCGCGCCCAATTTCCAGCGCCAGCAACGCCAGAATCAATGCATCCGATCCGGATGCGCAACCAATCGCATGGCTGCACCCCGTCATCGCGCGCATTTCCTTCTCCAGCTCGCTGACTTCTGGCCCCAGAATAAAGTGCTGGCTCTCCAGCACCCGCGTAACTGCCTCCATCACCTCGTTCCGAATGCTCTCAAACTGCGCCTTCAAGTCCAGAAACGGCATTGCATTTTTCGCTGGCTTTGCGGCGTGACCTATAGACGATGAAGATGCTGACATATCAGATATACGTTCCATCTGTTTCTGCTCCTTGCTAGCGTGGTACGACAGCTTTAAGACCCAAATCGCCGGCGTGCTGTCGAGGCTCCGCCGTCTCGGATGCTGAATTCTCACCCCAGTGTTGTTGAACCCACAGCTCCGTTATGAAGACACGAAAGATGTCACCGTAACTCACGAGTGGACTTCCACTCCGAAATGAACTGTTTTCTCTCAAAAACGCCCTTGAGTCCAGCAGTCCAAATTCCTTGAGCATGCTTTTTTTTAAAGTCCGATCGATTAGCTCCACGAGGTCGTGTTTTAGCCAACGCTCCTCCGGAGTGATAAAGCCCTGCTTATCCCGCCGCCAGCGCACTTCTTGAGGGAGTTCGGCAAATGTCTCGCGAAGTACGCTCTTAGTCCAGCCGCGGCGAAATTGCCACTCCGGAGGTATGCTGAGCGCAAGATCGACCAAACGGTGATCAAGAAATGGGTGCCGCACCTCAAGGGAGTGCGCCATCGAGTTTCGGTCTTCATAGTGGGTCAAAGCAGGGACGGAGTAGGAGTCAATGTCATCAATCTGCCTCGCCCGCATCCCTTTCGCAGCCCACACCGGGACCAGGCTGTACTTCTGCTTGACGAGTGGGCGCTTCTTACGATGAAAGTAAGAGATATACCGTTTCGCTTCTGATAAGCGGAATTGTCGAACCACAGTGCCTCGTACGGCGCTACTGATCGCATTCCCAACAGCTGTATGATAACGGCCTCTACGCACAAGATCGCGAAGATGGAAGAAAAAAAACTTCGAATAACCCAGCATTACTTCGTCCCCGCCCTGCCCGCTTAGAAGTACTGTCGCGTCGCCTTTCTCTTTTATGGTTTGGAACATTCCGTACTGGGCAACAACGCTGAGACTTCCAAAAGGCTCGTCACTGTGACGAAGTACACGAAGCAGTGTTCTCTCAACATTCGCTAACTGGAAGCGGAATTTGACACCTTTCAACCCAAGCTTCTTGTTCACGGCATCAATGAACGGCTCTTCGCTAAAACGCTTCCCATCGGAAACGACAGAGTAGGTCTCAATGTCTTTGCCGCCTGCCTGCAAAGCCGCGACAGCCAAGGACGACGAATCCAGTCCGCCGCTCAAAAGGAGTCCAACCTTCACGTCACTTCTCAGCCGGATTCTTGTACTGTCAATCAGAAGCTCTCGAAACTCATCTCTCGCACTCTCAAGGTTCTGAGGTTCGCGTCTTCCGTATCGCCAATACTCTTTTTCCTCGATCGCTGCGGTCTTTAAATCAACAATGATGTTCGTCTTCGGCGGAGCTTTCGAGATCCCGCTAAAAAATGTCTCGCGCGAGTGATCTAACAAAGCCTGGCCCAGAAAAACGGACAAAACTTCTACGTTTGGTTCCTTCTTATCAAGCAGCGGTAGGAGTTGCTTAATTTCACTGGCGAAGTAGAGAGCGTCCTCCTGCCTAAGCAAATACAGTGGTTTTATCGAAAACCGATCGCGGCTCAGGACCACCCGTTGTAATCGCAGATCGACAATCGCCAGCGCCCACATCCCGTTCATTTTTGCAAAGCCTGATTCACCTAATTTGTCATAAAGCTGGAGGATTACTTCTGTGTCCGTCTGCGTCCGAAACTCACAGCCTAGATCCTTCAATTCGGCCCGCAGCTCAACGAAATTGAAGATCTCGCCATTGAATATGATCCAGCGTCCGCGGCCATCCGTCATCGGCTGCTTTCCGGCCAACGACAAATCGATGATCGACAACCGACGGTGACCGAGGAAAATGTCGAACGGCGCGCTCGGGTGTTTCCTTTCAACCGGCTTACCATCACGACTGTCGAAGGCTAGATACCCACAGCCGTCAGGCCCGCGATAAGAAACTAACTCTGTCAGGGCGACAAACCGCCCAAACCGTTCCGGCGCAAACGCACCCCTGAGCTTAATTGCTCCGAAAATTCCGCACATTTTATTTTATTGTTTGACAGACATACTGCGACTTAGTGGCTTCTCCGCCGGTCAGACGAGAGTACAGTCCTAGGAGTTTTGCCTGCTCTCCAGACCACGTATAATGTGCTTTGACTGCTTCCGCGCCACGGCGACCCATTTGTTCTGCCTCGTCTGGGTGTCCGAATAACCAAACCGCCGCCTCGACTATCGCGCGTGGGTCCGTAGGATCTACAAGCAACCCGCAGCCAGCTGAGTCGATGATTTCCCTCCAGACAGGAAAATCGGAAGCAATCACCGGAATTCCTGCAGACATGTACTCGAATAGTTTTGTGGGCAAAGACTCGGTGTGATTAGCTACTGGCTGAAATGCGAGAATCCCAATTCTTGCCCTGGACAAAAGATTAGCGACCTCTTGACGAGATCGCCATCCAAGGCAGTCCACAGCCCGCCAACCTGCTAAAGAAGCAAGCTCCTTCTCTAGTTCCGGTGTTTCAAAGTTTCCTGCAATTGCACACCGCGCTTCCAGCTCAGGAGGGACAAATTCCATTGCTTCGACAAGTTGCCGCGCGCCCCGGATTCTGCTAACGCCTCCCACATACGCCATGAGAAACGGTCGGTCGCCATAGGCCACGCCTGATATTTTGAGTTGCTGCTCGATGGGGTAATTCTGAATCGTCTCTGTGTGTTCTTTGGAGAATCGTCGGGCAATGGAGGGCGTTGCTGCGATTACAGCATCGAAAAACGATGCAAGACCGACCTCGAAGAGACCAACCATCCAGGCAACCGGTCTTCGCAGCCATCCGGCAATCCAGTCCTTATCGAGAATGTCTCGGGGAAGATCCTCATGAACATCATAAACGACGCATTTTCCCAGAACTTTCAAGATGAGCCCGAACGGAATCAACTCCGGATCATGAAAATGATAGACGCTTGCTCTTTGCCTCAAGCCCACCCTGTAGACTCTCCACGCGGTCCGCGTCATCCGCTTCAACCGGCCCTTGGCCACGGGCACCGCCTTGACTTGAACAGCACCAAGCATCTCGTCTCGGTCGTGCGGGGCAACAATGCTGACGTCATATCCTGCCGCTGCTAAAGAACTAGCCTCTTTATGGAATATCCGCACATCGTTTGGACTGTGAACGGACGTAAGTATGGAAACTCTCGCGCGATTATTCACCGGGAGCATGCAGGGTCACGCGGACTGCTCTAAACTCAGAGGCAATACGCGCTCAGCTCTGTCAAAAAGAAAAGTCAACAGGACGGCGATAAGGGCTCCGTCCGAAAGTAGCACGACTGTCAACGAGGTCGAGTTTAGGAACCAGAAGGCTATAACTAAGAAAGAGTAACAGGCAATGTTGAAGACGCTCTTGCGGCGCCGCATAACGTACACATGAAATGACTGCATTATGAAACCCGTGAGGATGCCTCCTAGAATGACTCCCCAAAGGCCAAAATCCGCGTTAAGATCGCTAATGAAAACAGCATTTGCGCTGACACTCTCGATCCCATTTGGGTAAATGTAGTTCCCAACATAGTTCGGCGTGTCAAACGGCTGCATCCCCAGCAATCGCGACAGCTTGTCGATCGATCTACCGTGAAGATACGGTACGTCACTCGGAAAAATCTCAAAGTAATAATAGGAAATCTCGGCGGGCAGATAAAACAGCCTCGCGCTGATTCCCTCTATGGCTTCGAGGGGCCCGACGTCATTTCCTGCTGAGACGCCCATCACGACGGCAAAGGGGAACAGCAACGTTAAAATCAAGAGGCTGGCGACCACTTTTCTCGGCAATCGCCCGCCACGGTAGTAATAGATAAAAAATCCGATCAGCGCGCATATTACGGCTACTGGAGACTTTGCGAGCGAAAGCGACGAATAGAGCACACCCAACGCGGCCGTCACAATGAACATGTACAGCCAACCGCGCGTCCGCGTTTTGAGATAACATCCCAGCGAGATCAGAATCAACATCGGATAGATGACTGACCGCACCAAGTAGTAGAAATATAACAAGGGCGAATCGAGCAGCTTGAAAGAGTCCTCCCGGAGCAATGCCAACTGCAAATAGTCTCCAGGGTTCTTAAACAGATAGAAGAGCGGTATCGTTCCAACCTGCCTGATATAAAGGAGCGTAAGAAGAACCGCCGCAAGGAGCAAGCCCAAAAACAATCTTTTCACTCCGGGCTTACCGACTATGGGCGCAATCGGCGCCTGAAAATATTTGTCGTCGCACGCATGCGAGAACTTCCATAAGCGATTAGCGATAAGCCAGCCGGCTGGAACTGTAATCAAGACGCTTTCGACACTGAACAGATAACGACCGCGATAGAGCCCATCCTGTTCCGCGAAAACAAATAGGGACGGGAGGAAAATCATCAGGCAATACAACAAGTACCAAAATCCCCCTATCGTGATCCGGCTTAAGCGGAATGGATTCGTGCTCCGTGCGACAAGAACACCAGACGCGAGCACTACCAGCGCGGAAGCAATGCCTACCGCCTGACCTACAGTCCCAACCGCCAAAACGAGCGTCGTTATTGCCAGAAGTGCCCACCCATACATGGCACGCGAGCGCACCCGCTTTGCTAAATGCACTGGAATTGCTCTCGTTGTAGCCATCTTTAGCTCGGGTCGTCGCTACCGATCAGCTTGCAATTATTCTGCGAGCTTCGCGGACAGTCAGAATGCCCAATACCCACAGACTAATTACAAGCATGAGTGTGGTTGCTACTGCGCCTCCGTAGACCATCGCAAACCCACCTCCAGCGCAAAACACAGCTAGAGCGATAAGATTGTTGTAAGTATTTAAGGCACGCACGTGCCGCGCGTCTATCAATCCACGCACCGCCGAATACACAGATAGTGGTATCGCTCCCAGCGCAAGAATTCTTACAAACTGCACCGCATCCCCGAAACCCGCCCCAAGAAAAAGGACGATTATGGGTTTAGCAAAAATTAGAACGGTCAAAACAATCGTTCCGCTTATGATGGCCGCAGCCCCGGCCACCCCTAACACATGCTGGCGCAGTTCGGACCGGGCTCCCTCCGAGATCATCCTGCTAGCAGCGGGCAGCAGAATTATTCCCGCCGGAGCAAATATGGCGTTGATCATTGAGAGTACGGAAATTCCTAAAGCGACAAATCCCGCCTGTTGAACGCCCGCTTTATGCGCTACGAAAAAGGTCGGCAACCCTAGCAGCGCCATTTGCGCGAAGTCGCCTGGAATTCGAGGGACGCCATACCGTAACAGCGTTCTGGCCTCCACCAAGCACTTGCTGCCCAGCGCACGCCAAGGCATCCACCATAAGGCAGTGAGGGACACAAGGACGGTAAACCAGCCAATCCTCTCAAGCACCTCGACGGTGGTCCGGCCCCCGAGGTAAAACGCCAACACAGGGACGACGGCCAGATTCGCGAACTGCAGCGTATTTGCAGGCGCCATTCGCAAGTGCCCGCGGAAATACGCATAGCACAGGGCATGAAGAGTTAAACCCCCGATTACTAAGCTAATGGGGAAAACAAATGATGCGTACTCGCGGCTCCCGTAAACGAGATAGGCAATTTGCGAAGGAAAAAGGTTAACCACTCCTAGCAACGTCATAGTCACGAGACCCACGCACCAGAATGCTGCCCCGAAGAAACGCTCGCTCGACTTTCCCTGGTACTCCTCCCCGGAAAGCGCGATGTACCTTGGCATAGCAACACCAAACCCAAGGAGGGCGATAGGATAGATTGTGGAAATAACCCGCCGCGCTACTGCATATTCCGAGAATCCTTGCTTGCCCAAAAAATGAGCCGCGAGCTTGTACGTGAAAATCAGGCTCGCCATGATGGCGAACTCGGTCGCAAAGGTGGGTCCGTAATCGCGTATCTGCTGCCAAGCCTCCGCACTAATCCAGATGTGCCGTTCGCCTGCCGCTGCCACTTTCGGGGTTTCGAGCGTCGCCATTAGGCTCGGTTCTCGAGGTCTTCCTAGCCTTTGCTAACTTACCACAATAAGTACTTGACAAAGTGTTTAATATGAGCTATCATTTGGCTTGGATTTTCACGTCGCGTCGTCAATCGCCTTGATTCCCAGTAATTTCTAACCCTGAAGGAAGTATTGTTGGTCTTTCTCCGCGCATAAACCCTTTAGAATGCGCACTTGCGGAATTTCCACTCGTAACTCCTTTAGAATCCGCATTTCTAAAACAAAAGACTTAAAATCCTTTAGAATCCGCACTTACAAAAAAACTGGGGGGGCCCGCATCGCTGGCAGAACTACCCGAACCAAACTAACCCATGGGCTCCAAATCCGCCGCGTTCACCTCCACCGCCATCGATCGCTGAATCAAATGCAATGAGAGTACGAAGCGGCAAATTGTTTTCTTCCTGACCAGGAGGCCTTCGATCCCTTGCAACGGCCCGGACTTAATCCGGACGCGGCGGCCCACGGTCAGGTATGGCCAGGGTTCTACAAATCGTCCGCCATCGAGGCCGCGCTGCAGCGCCTGCATTTCTTCGCCGTCAATCGGGGCGGCCTGGCCGCCGAAGCCAACCAGTCGAACCACCCCCGGGATCTGCAGTGCGCGCAGCTTTTCACTGAGCGCCATGCGCACGAACACGTAGCCGGAAAAGAGAGGCAGCTCTACTTTGACCTGGCGATCTTTCCAGCGGCTCATCTTTTCGAAGAGCGGCAAAAAGGCCTCGAACGCGCGCAGCTCGAGTTGTCGTGCGACAGCCTTCTCGTGCTTCGCGCAAGTGTGCAGGGCGTACCAACACGGCTGGTCCGTCGCGGCCGCTGGCACCGGTGAGGCCAACGTAAGATCTAGCGATTGGCAGGCGCTCTCCACAACAACTCCTCTCCTGATGGCTTACTTACAGCTCCGCCCCGTCACTTACAGGGCGTGTGTGACCTAACCCGTTCATTTTCTTTCTACTACAACAGCCCAGCCTTAGCTCGTGGCGCTTGCACCCTTCGCGTTAGGCCGGTCTTCCTCTGCTGCTTTTTCCCCATCAGTCGCTGTCAAATTCTCAGTGTTTCCATTTCGCGAAACCCACGGAATGCGTGCTGTAACTCCACGGAAAACTTCCTGCGCCAGCAATTTCCCCGGATCTTGCGGATTGATTTCCTGCCACCGCGCTCGTCCAAGAACCCACACCCCGCCGAAAACTATCGCGCACAGCGTCCCCGTAACCATGATTAACAGCCGCGGTGGAAACGACTTGTGCTCCGGCACCAGGGGTAAATCCAATTCCTTCACCGACGGAACTTCTTTCGCCTCCTCCACCTTCGCCAGTTCATATTGTTTTGTAAGCGTTTCAAATACCGCTTCTTCCACCTTCAAGCGTCTCAGCTTGTCCGCAAACGGCACTCCCAGGATGGGGAGCTGGCGTAACGTTGGGTAGGGGGCATCGGAGCTGGCATCGTCAACATTGGCTTGCGTAGTAGTCTCCGCCTTGCCGCCAAGCCTTCGTAACTGTTTGTGTAATTCGTCGATGCGGGCTTGCGTCGCGCGAACGCGAACATTGTTGTCGGTGTAAATCTGCTTAAGCCCCTCTAGTTCGGATTGCGCTGCGATCATCTGGCCTTCGAGCGTTGCCGCCGCTTCGACCATCGCCTTGCCTTGCTCAGTAATGTCGATCGCGCCCTTGTTGCTGGCGAATTGGCTGAAATCTTTCTCCGCAGATTCCAGTTCCTGCTTTACTGCAACTAGCCTATCCTCCAGAAAAACACGCTCGCGGCGAGCAGAGGATGTGCTCAGCATCGCAATAAGACCATTAAGCTCTTCAACATATGCTGCAGCCATGTCTGCAGCCCTCTTCGGATCGCGATCTGTAACGGTTATGGTAATGATCCCGCTCTTTCGGTCTTCGCTGATCGCTGTTCGCTCCGCCAGTTTCTGTCGAGCTTGCATCAATAGACTGACACCGTAGGTTTTTTTCAGATCAAACCGGCCGACGATTCGGTCCTCGACGGTCCGGCTACGCAAAACCCCGACGAACAACGCGCCCGTGCTCTTGATCCCCAGGAGGTCTCCTGCCAACATGCCCAAACCTCCTGAACCGGACATTCCCGCCAGCATGGCAAGATTGCTGGGCGACTGCGCATCAGGAGGCATCAATTGCGCGGTCGATTCAAACTGGCTGGGAATCAGAAAGGCAATCAAGGTAGCCAGAAGTAATCCACCGAACGCAATGCGCAGAAAAAACCGTCGCTCTTCCCAAAGCAGCCGAACCCTCGCAAGCATTCTCTCCCGCGACAGACGGTCCTCCATCTCCTCGATGCGCGGATCAATTGCTTCCGGCTGGTCCAGCGTTGTGTATTCCGAATTGGACATCTTAGGTTCCATCTATTCGCCGCGTATAATAATTCTGGTATACACACTCAGCTTCAAACACGCTCTCCGTTCCGACCGTCACCGATTCCCACCTATTTCCTCCAAGACTGCGGCCAGAAAACCAACTGCAAAGAGGTCGTTACGTTGGTCTGGGCTCCGGGAGTGATGATCGGATATAACCACCGTTCGTACTGAACAGAGCCGGATACGCTTAAATCGTTGCGGAGCCAAACGTTAGCGCTCAATGCCGCATCCGTAAGCGTGCCCCCACCGGGCATAAACTGGTGACTCACCTTCTGATGTCTGAAGCTAGCCTGAATAAAACTCCGCGGACTAAATCTATAGTTACTCCATGCCTGAACGCCCTGACTCTCTCTGCCGATCCAGCTTCCGAAGAGATTGCCGTCGTTCGTGTAGGACCCGCCGGGGTATCGGTCGTAGGCGTAGAAAAGCCCGGAAGTGTAATGAGAGTTGGGGGTGCCGTTCTCGAGGCCGCTGGGAAGATCCGTGTAGCCGGCCTCGACTCGAAAATCCAACTTATTGAGCTTGGGAACTTGCGCTAAGTACAACCCAGACCAAGTCGCCGCATTCCGCCAATAGGCGATGGGCGAATACTCGTCCATGACAAACGCTTCGGAGTAAAAACTCAACCCATCTTTGACACCCGGAATTCTGAGTGTAAAGTCGACTCCCGAATGGCGATCTCCGGAGTGATTAGGATCACCCTCGCTACCCCCACCTACTGCCGCGGAATAGGTATTAAGAAAAGTGTGGGCAGTCAACGGAGTTGGACCACCGGCAAAGACGGCCGTGAGAGAAAGACCGAGCTCAAAATCGGGGAAGGGCTTAAAACTGAGCCTTGCTCCATCTACGAAAGGTTGGCGACTAACAGGCTGGCCAAACTGGCCCACGAGGCCCGTATTGGTCTGCAGCACAAAATCATGCCCCGTGAGCTGACCCGAGAAACCACTCCGTGCGCCACGGTCCTAGCCAACCTAAAATGCTGGGGAGTTTAAACGGCGAGACACGGTTGAGGCGAAGCATATTCACGGGCGTGGCGTTATCGCTGAACATCAAAGGCCCGCCCAAGCTGGGGCCCCACCACAAAGTCTGCGGCCCGAAGGTAATTTGCCAGTTGTAAAAATTCAGACCTAAGTAAGAGTCCAATAATTGAAAGCGATTCACAGCAGCGAATGGTGTTGGGGGAGCAATAGAAGGAAGATTGTTGCTCGTTGATATGAATTGCCGGGCGCTTTGGGATAAAGCGGGAGCTGAAGGAGCATGTTGGTACTCCGCGCGCACGTAGACAACAAAATGCCCTTCGGCCCCCCAAGCGGAAAAGCCATCGGCGGAACTCAATCCCTCTTGGTAGGGTCTCCCGTAATCATTAATGATCGTCTGTCCAAAGTTGAAGCCATCCGTGAGAGGCTGTCCCGAGATTCCGGTGACGCTGGTGTAGACCGATTCCACCTTGGCCACTCTATTCTTGCCTGCGCTCATCTCTTGCAACTCGCCGGCAAATTCCGTCGATAGTTGCGTAACCGTTCGTGCGGCTTCCGATGAATTGTTTTCTTCGGCGCTCCTAGTTTCAGCTTCGTTGAGGAGCCGAGCGCATTCCAGACGCGTCCAGGGGCGCATCCCAAGCATCGCGCTCTTCACGTAACCCATGGCCGCGAGGCGATCGAATGCGGAATAAACCCAGCTATCGATGGGGACATACGGTGAGCCCATATTGCTCGCCGTGAGGTTTCCGTCCGTTCGGAAGATTTGACTGAGCGATCGCCAAGCCTCGCCCCCTAATTCGGGATCATGATTTCGGCTATAGATATTCTGACCGATGAGGTTACCCATCATGCTGCCGACGAAAACATCGGAGGGAAAATGCTGGCGAGCACGAATCCGCGAATAGCCGACGAAGGAGGCGAGGCCGTAGGCTAGTATTTGCGTAACCGGACCCGGATATTCGTGTGCGACTACTCCCGCAATAGACCACGCCAATGCAGCGTGCTCCGAGGGGAAGGACGTGCCGCCTTGAAAGAACGGACCGGTTCCGTCGCCCTGAAACGGACGTTCGCGCCTTAGGGAGTACTTCAAAGCCTCTATATCCACGAGGCTATTGAGAGCAGCCTCGCCTGCAAGAAACCCAGTCTCGCTCCAGTGCTCGTTGTGCTTGACGTGGCCCAGCAACCACATTCCGCCGGCTCCTCCGATGAGGGCGCCGATTCCAGCATCAGAAGCTGTGTTGTAGTGGCTAAGGGTTGTGGGGTTGTGCGACAGATTTTTGCTGAAGTCCGTGTCGGTCACAAAGAGCCCTGCGGTGATTCCACTGAGGGGGACTAACCACTGAACGTCCGAGAGTTGAAGCTTCCCAGGGCTGGTCAAGATCTGCTTTTGGTCCAGCAAGAATTCCTTGGTTAGCCCCTTAACGGTGTGCGGTGGTGGAGTGGCTGAATCGGCCTGGGGATTGCTTGGGCTATTCTTCTTAGATACATCCGTTTTCTTGTTACTCGAGCTGTCCTGCTTCGCCTCCCCACCGCCCGGCTCCTGTGCCTGCGGCGTCGCAGCTATAGAAACGGATGCCGTCAGCATCAAACTCGACGTAATCCAGCTAAACGCCAGCACGATAAAGCTCCTTCCCATCCTGAACTTCCCCCGTCACGGATGAATGTAAGCTACGGCCAAAGCTACAGACGAAGCCACCTGCGCTGTTTGCAAGAGCGGCGCCCAGTTACGACCAGCGATCTTTGGCGCCTTTTCGGGCACAACGATGGTGTCTCCCGCTCGCAGGGTCGCGCTCATTGGATCACCTCTCCACCAACCATCCCCGTTGTTTTTCGCGGCGATTACCGAACCATCGGCGCGGATCACGAATACGGCCTTCTTATCCGCGAGCTGCGAGATACCACCAGCCTGGCTGAGGTACCACTTTGCGCTCCTGCCGGGAATGAACCCGACCGCCGTGGGATTGAATACTTGCCCGGAAACCGTCACGTAGTTCGCACTCTTGGGAATGATGAGTACGTCGCCATCCCGCACAGGAATGTCCGCGGCTGTGTTCTGCCAGGAGCGCACATCCGCTCGGACATGAATGACAACGCGGCCAATCGGCGCAGCCATTTGGAGCTGGTCAAGCGTCGATTGCGTCTGGGCAATGGCCGATAGCTTCGCGTTTTTTTGATCCGTATCAGCTTCCGGCAAGTTCCGCAAATAGTTTTGTTCAGCCTTCAGGCGCAAGATGAGTTCCACATGAGACTTGACCTCGAGGTCGCGCACTTCCTTCCGAACCAAGACAGCGCCATAGGGGTAAGCCTCTGGACCGAAGCCTCCGCTGCGCGCCAAGACTGAACTGAGACGCTCCCCGGGATCGAGTCCGTAGGTACCTGGATGCAGGACTTCACCGCGCACGGTCATGGCCGCGCCGATATCGTTCCATCGTGGAAGCTGTCGGATGGTCAGGACGTCACCGTCGCGAAGCGGAATGTCATCCTTTGCATCTCCGCTAAGTGCCGTCGTCAAGTTGACTTCCAGGCGATCGCTAGGAGTCGTCCGCGAAGCATTCGCATCAAAACGCGTGAGATCCGCGCTTTGGGTGTAGGCGCTGCGCTTCAAGCCTCCGGCTACATGAACCAAGTCTTCGAGATGCATATTGGTGGTAAGTGGATAACGCCCGGGCTTGGCTACTTCACCTGTGATGTAAACGGTCGGCGGGTCAACGCGCGCGGGACTGCGATGGATAAGCAGACGGTCGCGCGGTTGAAGGAGAATATTGTTCATCGGATCTCCCGCGAGTGCCTCGTGGAGATCGACGCTCAGAATTTTTAGCGTGCCGTCGGGCTGCGTGCGGAAGAGCTGTGCAGAATCGAGCGAGGCGTCCTGTGTGACGCCGCCAGCCAGATAGATCGCGTCTCTCAAATGAGCTTCGCCGGAGGTGCGGTATTTCCCTGGCTCCCGAACTTCTCCGCCAACCCAAATTTCCGGAGCAGCCTGAAAGTCGTAGCGGCTGAAGATGCGAACGGTATCAAGCGGTTCCAGTTTCGGCGCGGAGGCGGGATTCGCAAGAGCCGCAGACAGATCGAAGCTTTCGACGCTTGGGTGAAAGTCCGGTGGATTTAATCTGACGATCTCTGCGTAGTGCGGCGCGGGTTCGGGCAATAAATCTTTGTAAGAGCCGATGAGGCCGGCAAGGGTCATCCCCTCTTTGTAAGAATAACGGCCAGGCCGCAATACATGTCCCTGAAGGTAAATTGCGTCTTCGTTGTAAGGAGCTATCGGAAAGATGTGAATTTCATCGCCGTCGTTGATCTTGAATGCCTCGAGTTTTTTCTTTGCGGAATCCGCGTCCTCGGTGGGCGAAAGATCCAGGGCGAGCATGGTGCGCTTCTCGTGGGCTTCCACGCGCTGAACCTCGATGTGCCGAAGCGTGGCGGCCGGCAGGATTCCTCCTGCCAGTTCGAGCACGTCCTCGAGCGAGGTTTCGCCGTGCAACTCGTAAATCGCCGGCCGGCGCACCATTCCATCGACCGTGACCTGAGGTCCGACGGAAGGGACAAGCAGAGTGTCGCCGTTTTCCAGCCGGCCCATGCCGGAACGCACGCCGTGCAAGAGCAAATCGTAAGCGTCCACCTCTTCGACAAGTTGTTTGCCGCGATAGTGTTTGAGAGCCCGCAAGGAGCCGCGAGGAGTTACGCCTCCCGCGGCAAAGAGCGCGTTCAAGGGAGTGGAGAGCGAGCTGATGTCGTAAGCGCCGGGAGCTAGCACGTCCCCGACAACGTAGACGCGAACTGTTCTCAATCGCGAAAGCGAGACATCTGCTGAAACATCCCGATATTCGGTCCTCAGGGCCTGCTGTACGGCGGACTGTACATCACCCAGATTTCGCCCGCTCACGAGAAGAGGCCCGGCTTCGGGCAGCGAAAGACGACCTTCGCGATCGACAACGCGGAACAAACGCTGGGAAACGCCGCCCCAGAGGTCAATTTCGAGACTGTCACCCGGGCCGAGGACATAGTCAGGACCAACGGGCAGATCCATGGGGATGGCTTGCGGGTCATTTGTGGTGTTGCGAAAAACGTCGAGCCCAAAACGCTCGATAGGGCGCTGTCGAGAGGATGCCTGCACGTACATGTCGTACAGTGAGGGGATATCCGCGTAAGGATTCGCGCGATGAACCATCCTCACCGGCGTCAAGTCCTCTTCATTTTCATTCGTTCCACGCCACGGAGACCTTGTGGGGGAGCGCGGCGCCGTTCCACTTCTGGTTGGCGCTACTCCCGAGTCACTCAGACGATCGTTAAGATTTGGAGGCAAGTTCCGGCCTGCCGAGAGCCCCTCGAGGGCGCCTTGGCCCATTGCTTGCGAGTTCGCTAAGGGATTGCTGTTGGCCATACTCGAACCGGAAGTCAGTTGGAGGTCGGGCGATACACTGTCAGCGCTCGCACCGTTGAGGGGATTTGCGTCCTGCGGTATTCCGTCGGCGCGCAGAATCCTCGAGGGACTTTGTGATGGTTCTTGTTCGGGCAACGTCTGCGGGTTCGTGGCGGGCGGGTTCATTCCTCCGGGAGTGCGCGTATCTTGGCGGCGGTCCGCAGGCGATGGCTGCGAACAATTTTCGTCTCGACGAGGATCACACGTTGTGGTGCGTTCAAGGTCTTGATCGCTTCTTTGCGGCTTGAGCGAATCCGCATCTTCCTGGGCCTCAATCTGGACCAATCGGCGCGCGCGTTCCTGAAGGACTAATTGTTTTTCTTTTGCGAAGTCCGAATCTGGATTCGGCGTCGGCATCAAGTATCCATATCGCTGCAAGAGACGCGTCGCCACAGATCGAAACGTGACATCCCGCTCCAAACGGTCGAAAATCGCTTGATCTGTCAGCTTGGCATCTTCGACGACTTGGCCGTTATCCGTAGCCTCCTTTGCTATCCATCGCTTTAGCTCGACCATCAGCCCTTGATTCAAACTCAGGACTCCACGAATGTCAGTTGCAGAAGCCGCTACGCGGTCCAGGTTTTCCTGGCTCAAGTCAGGCGTTTGTTCAACTCCGTATTCGTTTTTCCCCTGGTCTCTGGCCGAACGGATCCTCTCGCCCTGCTGCTGCGCACCCGCCACCGCGCAGATAAGGTAAGCCAAGGCCAGACCGATGAGAATTTTCTTCGTTTTTTTGAAGTTCACCATAGTTTCACCTATGCGTTGAGCCCGAATCGTTTCAATTGGCTCCATTTGCCATCAGCTTGTTTCGCATCGCGCTCAAAATTCCTTCTTCGGACGCTTCGATATCGTTGGAGTGAATTTGCAACGAGGCCCAGTAATACACGATGAAATTTTTTTCTGGTGCAACCGCTATTACGTGTACGTCGGGGTGCTCGCGAAGGAGAACGTCACAGATGAGTGGCCGACTGCCCGGCTGGTCAAGCGCAATGACCACAAAATGTGGCATGGTCTTTCTCACGGTTTCAGAGATCTGCGATTCGTCCGCGACTTCACCGACAATTTCAATGTCGGGTTGATCTGCAAAGGTTGTGAGGACAATTTCCCGCATGAGGCGGGGATGGTTCGCCACGAGGACCCGAATGGATTTTTCCATGGCACACTCCGTGCCATGCAAGTGTCCTTGATTCAGCCAGTTGAAGTAAGCATCAAAAGATAGCTACAGGGAGGACTGCATCGCGTGAACCATTTGTGGTAGAGCCACTTGTAGTACAGATACCTAGGTAGCAACAAGAATGACCCATCCCTAGCCGGACTGGTTTGGTTGTGAACCTAGGCAATGGAGTCGCCAAGTCGCTGAAAATGCTAGCCATGGAGTGTATGCCCGGCATAATATTGCCGTCAGTACTCGCTGCGTACCGATTCCGACAACAGTCTCCGTAAGTTAGGTACTAAGCACGTCCTGTTACACAGATTAAATGAATTTAAACTCTTCATTGTTGACATTAGAGGGAATGACGATTTACCATCACCAGCCAGGTCGACGATACCCGCTTCAGTTTGTGGGCTACTCCTCGTGACCTGCAAAGTATTAGGCCCAGAAAATTTGGTGAACGATGAACGACCTGGTCCCCGTGTCGCCGATACGCGTACTTTTGCTAATTTATAATCGCCTCCTGCGCGAAGCCCTAGTTCGCCTTTTTCGTAAAAAGCCTGACTTTGACGTCGTAGAGCAAGCTTCCACGACTGACGAAACGCCCATGGGCATTTTCAAGAATGTGTGCGACGTCTTGTTGATCGATTCATTTGTTCCCGGCCGCCTTCCGCCCTGTTTAGCTGGTCCGGATGGAGCGCGGGCCGATTTTAAGGTCGTGGTCATCGGGATGGATGCTGACGAAGAACAATTCATAGACGCCGTGCGCTTCGGCGTGAGCGGCTATTTATTACAAGATGCTTCCGCTTCGGACGTCGTTAACGCCGTGCGCGCCGTCGGCCGCGGCGAGGCCGTGTGCCCCCCGCAACTTTGCTCGGCGTTGTTCCGGTTCGTGGCTCAGACCCCCAAGGAGAAGCCTCTCTCAGACTCACCCTCCAAGCCCGATCTGACTTTCCGGCAGCAGCAGTTGGTCACCCTCGTGGCCAAAGGATTGACGAACAAAGAAATCGCTTCCCACTTGAATCTTTCTGAGTTTACAGTGAGGAATCACATCCATAGAATCTTGAAACAGGTGGATGCCGGGAGCCGGAGTGAAGCCGTGGAAGCCATTCGAGCCCACGGCTATGCGATCAGCTGATGAGGATTCCCCGCACCTGTTTTTCGGGCTGAGCTGGATTAAGATTTCGTACGCTTACATCTGCGGGATGGCGGGCGAAATCTGAGGAGTCGTGTTGCAGATTGTAACTTATGCTTTACTGCTTTTGGCGCTTTTGCCCTTCATCTACTACCTCTTATCTCTTTACTGCATCGTTGATTATTTCCGCACTGCGCGCAAGGCCCCGTTGGGAAAAACTGCTTTCATGCCCCCCGCCAGCATCGTAAAACCTGTGCGCGGCCTTGACCATGAAGCCTACGAAAATTTTGCCAGTTTTTGCCGGCTAGATTACCCGGAATACGAATTGTTGTTTGCGGTGTCCGACACGAACGATCCGGTCATTCCAGTGATCGAAAAACTCCAGGCCGATTTTCCCGGCACGCCCATCCGCTTGATTACGAACGTTCCTCACGTGGGGACCAGCGACAAGGTGAATAATCTTTGCCAGTTAGCCCAAAAGGCAAAATACGATCTGCTGGTCATGAGCGACAGTGACGTCCGCGTGGAACCTGATTATCTTAAGCAGGTTACCGCTCCTTTTGCCGATCAAAGCGTTGGCGCGGTTACTGCATTCTATCGGAGCCAGAGTGCTGGGAATCTGGCATCAAATCTTGACGCCTTGGGCATGTACATGGACTCCGCTCCGGCCGCCCTTGTGGCGAAGAAAATCGAGGGCCGGCTGGGTTTCGCTTTCGGCTGGACCATGGCCACGTCCAAAAAGCACCTCGCTGAAATTGGCGGCTGGGAAGCGATGGTCAATCATCACTCTGAAGACTTTGAGCTTGGCAAACGCATCGCTCTGTGCGGCCACCGCGTGGTGTTGATCCCCAAACCGGTTTTCATGGTCTTTTCCAAGGAAACTCTTTCAGAGTATTTTCATCGCGAGCTGCGCTGGTCGATCGCTCTAAAGAGCGCTCGTCCATCGGGCTATCGCGGGCTGATTTTCACTCATGGATTGCCATGGACATTGCTCGGAGCGGCGGTCGGAGTGTCCATTGGGGCGCCGTTATTGGCTGCATCGCTTCTGTTCGCCTACCTCATCCTGCGCGTTGCCATAACGTGGCTGACTGGAAGGTGGGGGTTAGGGGATCGCCGGGTTCTCCAACTCATTTGGCTCGTTCCCCTACGAGATGCGATTAGCTTTGTCGTTTGGCTGGCGGGATTCTTCTCGGAAAAAGTTGTGTGGCGTGGCCTCGAATACCGGTTACATCAGGGCAAGCTCATTCCTATCGCATCTAAAACCACAGTTCTCCCAGCGCGCCGCGAACCAGTGTCCTCCGTAGTTGGCTACGGAATTAAAAGTTTGCCCTGACTACCTGAATCTGTAAACGCCTGATCTGAGATTATTGCGGGAGGTAGCGCCGCCTGCTTGGACAGAACCATTTCCGAATCCGTTACGAAGTCTGCTCCACTTTGGGTGAGTAGAACGAAGCGTTCTGGTATCCTGACTCCGCTTCGCGCGCAAACGAAATCATGTGATGGGCCACCAGGCTTACGTGGATCACGGACTCGATATCGCCCTTCTTTAGCGCCGGCTTTGCCATCCTCCAAAAGACCTCGCGGTAATCGCTAAAGATCCCCACTTTCACCACTAACTTCACCAGCGTACTCAGACCTTTCAACACATTGCGCACACTCAGCCTGCAAGTCGGCGGAGTCCAGATCCGGTTCGGGTACGTGTGCTCCTGGTTGTATTCGAACCGCCGGTAGATCGCCGCAGGCTCAAAGGCGGTGCGGAATGTCCGCCGCCACATCGCGATTACGTCCTTGTAGGGCAGCTTGAAGTCCACATTCGATTCGCGCCTCGCTTCCTCGATGAGCCTCCCTTCCGTCTGAAGCCGCCGGTGCAGCGGCGTGCGAGGCAGAGCCTCCAGCAAATTGATCGTCAGCACGGGAATTTTGGACGACTCCACAAATTCCAGGATGCGGTCCGGCGTATCGTAGGTGTCTGTGTCCAGTCCCATGATGATGCCCGATACCACCTCGATCCCATAGCTATTCAGGATCTTGACCGCTTCCAACATGGGCGTTTGATTGTTGTGCTCTTTGGCCATCGCCTTCAGAGCCGCAGGGTCCGGCGTCTCGATGCCGCAGAAGATCGTCCGGAATGATGCCTCGCGCATCATCGCCAGCAGGTCAGGCGACTTCGTGATATTCAGGGTCGCTTCGCACGCAAATTCCACGGGATACTGCTTGCGCTTTTGCCATTCGATCAGGTGGGGCAATAATTCTTTCGCCGCTTTGCGGTTTCCCACAAAATTGTCGTCCACGAAATAAACCGCACCCAATGCGTTTCCCTCGACAATGGCATCCAGTTCCGCAAGCAATTGCTGGGGCGTCTTCAGCCGGGGATTCTGTCCGTAAAGCTCGGGGATATCGCAGAACTCGCAGCGATAAGGGCATCCGCTGGAAAATTGCACGTTGGCCAGGAAATACTGCGCGAGCCCAGCCAGCCGGTAGGCCGGAGTCGGAAACTCGGACATCGCTAATCGTTCCGCGGTCGTCAAGCGTTGCTGCGCAACAGGTCTCTCCACACTGCGCGCCAGCGCCGAAACCAACGCGTCTGTCGCATCGCCCAGCTCACCCAGATGCAGGTAGTCGAAATCGGGATAGTATTCCGGACATCCCGACACGGAAGGGCCGCCCAGCGCCGTTACCTTGCCGTGCGCGTGCGCATACTGGTTGATATTGTTGATCTGCTGCCGCTGGATATGCATCCCGCTCACGAGCACCGCGTCCGCCCAGCGGTAATCTCTCTCTTTCGCGGGCCGCACGTTTTCATCAACGAAGCGCACCTCCCAATGCTTTGGAAGATACGCGGCAATCACCAGCATCCCCTGCGGCGGCATGAAAGCCTTCACCCCGAGCAGTGGATAAGCATTGTCAAACGTACCGAATGACTTGGTGTATCGTGGAAAAACACACAGAATCCGCCTGGAAACTCCGTCAACCACCGGATCAGCACGCCGAGTCCCCGGCCGAGCTTCGCGAACCTGCTGCAAATATGTTCTTGGCTCCATCTTCGCGTTTCCGCCAATGCCCGTGATACCGGCCAGAATGCTCATCGGTTAGGGTGGCCAACCGTGGAGATAATCGCATAGACCGGCGCAAATGTGCCATTTTTAGTCTGATAAGAATCGATTGCATCGCCGAGTTTAGGTGCCTGAGCGGTCCAACGGAATCAGTCGAGCAGCTGCGCTCGTTTCAGAAGATGAGAACTCAACTTCCTGATTCACCAACAATGAACAATGCTCCTCTCTCGCAAAGCATGCAGTACATTCGGTTTGATGTTCAAAAAAACAATCGGCTTCTATCCGCACTGTCTGAGCCGTGTCGCGGAGTCATTCATCTTGCCGTGCTTACAGGGTTGAGAATCGGCGAGCTCCTCGCTCTTCGCTGCAAACGTGTGGACCTGCTTCGCGCCACGATCGAAGTCGCCGGAACTTATTCTGACGGTGAATTCGGTTCGCCGAAAACCCGAAACAGCAACGGCACTATCCTCATCAGGGGGTTCTTTCGTGCTCTAAATGTTCTCGAAGATCAGGAAAGCGGGCCAAGCGGTCAAACCAACTGATCGCAAAGGCGGCCTTAAGAATCCGTTCGGCCCGAAGTTGTTACCTATGTAGCCGGTACGTTCTGTTACCCATGTGTCCGGGTTGGACCCACAGGTGATTGGTGGACGTGACAGGGTTCGAACCTGCGACCCCCTGCTTGCAAAGCAGGTGCTCTCCCAGCTGAGCTACACGCCCACAGCGGGCACTTGCACCTATTTTAAGGCATTTGCAGGCGTTCGCAAACTCTGAATCGCGCCGCATGTCTTCCGCTGGGCCGTAGCGGCCCGGAGCGCGGCCGCTACGGCCCGTTCTGGCTGCGACCGCCGTGACCTCTTCTCGTCCGCCCTGGATTTATAATTAACAGTACTTGACATCTCGGTTATCCTGCGCTTACGCTCATCCCGCGATGGAGCTAGACGCATCCCTCTCCTGGCTCGCGCTGGCGCTCACGCCCGGCCTCGCTTCCCGTCTGTCTGCACGTTTGCTAAAGCGATTTGGCTCGCCTGAAGCCGTTTTTCGCGCGCCGCTCACCGCTCTTGAAGGATGCAGGCTGCCTGCTCCGGTCGCGCAAGCCATCTTCAAAAAAGAAGCCTTCAAACGCGCTGAAAAAGAGTTGAAGGCCACGGGCAACATCGATCGCTGCCGCCTCGTTAACTGGACCGAACCGGAGTACCCGCAAACGCTCCTGCAAATCTACGATCCGCCCGTCCTGCTCTACGTTCGCGGCGACGCGCAAATGCTCAATCTGCCCAGCCTCAGCATCGTGGGCACTCGGAAGCCGACTCTCTACGGCACGCAAATGGCCGAGCGTTTCGGCCGCGATCTGGCTGCACGCGGGCTGGTGATTGTAAGCGGCCTGGCGCGCGGCATCGATGCCATCGGCCATCAAGGCGCCATGGCCGCCAACGGCAGGGCCCTCGGCGTTCTTGGCACGGGCATTGACGTCTGCTACCCCAAGGAAAACAAGAAGCTTTACGAAAAAGTTCTGGAGCGCGGCGCCATCATCAGCGAGTTTCCGTTGCACACGCATCCCGCGCCGGAGAACTTTCCGATTCGAAATCGCATCGTCGCTGGTATGCCTCTCGGGGTCATCGTCATCGAAGGCGCGCAGTACAGCGGCTCGCTGATCACGGCGCGCTTGGCGATGGAATTTGGCCGGGAAGTGTACGGCGTGCCGGGAAACGTCACGCAACCAGTCAGCTTTGCGCCTAACCAACTGATCAAGCAGGGTGCGAAACTGGTCACCAACGCGGAAGACGTGATCGAAGAGCTGCCCACGCCGGTGCGCGCCGCCCTGGTCAAAACCGAACAGCCGGAAGCCGGCCAAAGGGAATTGCTCGTGGCAGCTTCCCTGAGCCCCTCGGAAAAAAAGATTTACGAACAGCTGAGCGCGGAGGAATCCAAGCACATTGACGACATTGTGGAACGATCCGGCTTGCACTCTTCCGAAGTTCTCGCTACGCTTTTTAATCTGGAAATGAAAGGCATCGTGCGGCAATCGCCGGGGAAGCAATTTAGTAAGGCGTTGTTTTAGCAGCAGATATGGGGCGAATCATCTGCCCTTGTTCCCGCATCTAAGCTTTGAAAGTATCCCAGAGGCTGGTGGCCGCATCTACGTGTAAGTTAGCGAGAAGGACACACGCCGCGCTGTCAGACCTTCCAGCAGAACAGTACGGGGTTACAAAGACAAGATGGCCCGTTCGCTTGTGATCGTAGAGTCGCCTGCAAAGGCGAAGACAATTAATAAGTATTTAGGGCGGAATTTCCTCGTCAAGGCCTCCATAGGCCACGTGATGGATCTGCCCAAGAAGACGATCGGCATTCGTCTGCCCGGCGAAGAAGAAAGCAACGGTAAGAAAAAGAAGCGCGCGAAGAAGGGCGCCAAAAAAGTAAAAGTGAAGCCGGTTCGTCCGCAGATTTCCCTGGACGACGACAAAATCTTTGAGCCAACGCTACAGATCATCGCCGGCAAGGGCAAAATTATCAACGATCTTCGCAAAGCGGCCAACGCCGCGGACGCCGTTTACCTGGCGGGTGACCCGGATCGTGAAGGAGAAGCCATCTCGGCGCACCTTGCCATGGTTTTGGCCAAGCCCTCAAAATATCCCGAGCAGGAGCCCACTGTCTCGCGCTTCAAAAAAAAGTACGCCAAGACCGAAGTGGTGGAAGAAGCACCGAAAGACGAGCCCAAAAAAGAGATTCCCGCCATCGATCCAAAGAAAATTTTCCGGGTCACGTTCAACGAAATCACGCCAAAGGCGATTCGCGCGGCCTTCGAGCACCCCAGAAAAGTAGATAACAATCTCGTGGACGCTCAGCAAGCCCGCCGCGTGCTCGACCGCATCGTGGGCTACAAAGTTTCTCCGCTTCTCTGGAACAAGGTCCGCCGCGGTCTTTCTGCGGGACGCGTGCAGACCGTCGCGTTGCGCCTGATTGTCGAGCGCGAACAGGAAATCCGCGCTTTCGTCCCGCAGGAGTATTGGACGATTCACGCCATGCTCGATTCCGGCCAGCCGCCGCTCTTCGAAGCGAAACTTTTCAAGCGCAACGGCGAGGACATTGAGGTCGCCAACCAGGAAGCGGCCGATAAGATTGTCGCCGCGGTGAGCAAAGCGAAATGGCAAGTGGCCAGCGTCACGCAACGGGAAAAGAAAAGAAATCCGCCGCCGCCGTTCACCACTTCGAAGCTTCAGCAGGCCTCTTATAACCGGTTGCGCTACTCCGCGAAGAATACGATGCGAGTGGCCCAGGGTCTTTATGAAGGCGTAGAACTGGGTACCGAAGGCTCGGTTGCGCTGATTACCTACATGCGCACCGATTCTGTGAACGTTTCGCAGGATGCGCTCGCGCAAGTGCGTGAACTCATTCCCGAAAAGTTTGGCTCCGCGTATTTGCCGGAAAAGCCCAACTACTACAAGTCCAAGAAGGATGCGCAAGAGGCGCACGAAGCCGTTCGTCCGACGGACGTGACACGTACCCCGGAAGACGTCCGCAAATACCTGAAAGAGGATCAATTCAAGCTCTATCAATTGATCTGGCAGCGGTTCGTGGCTTCACAAATGATGCCCGCCGTTTTCGATCAAACGACGATCGACATTTCGGCGTCGGACTATACGTTTCGTGCGACGGGAATGGTGCAGAAATTCGCCGGCTATTTGGCCGTGTATCAGTCCGCGGCTGTGGATACGGCCGACGACGAGAAGACGGACGAAGGCGAGGGCAATGCTCTTCCCCGCGTTACGGAGGGCCAGACATTAAAGCTGGACAAGATCCGGCCCGATCAGCACTTTACGCAACCACCGCCCCGTTACAACGATGCGACTCTCGTCAAGGAACTCGAAGAAAAAGGCATCGGCCGTCCTTCGACCTATGCTTCCATCATTTCCGTAATCGTCGAGCGCGAATACGTAACAAAGGAGCAGGGACGTTTTACGCCTACTATGCTGGGCGAACGCGTGAGCACTCTACTGGTCAAAAGCTTTGAAGATATTTTCGACGTGACCTTTACCGCACGCCTCGAAGAAGAGCTGGACGAAATTGAAGAAGGCAAGCTTCCCTGGCGGGATGCCGTGAAAGAGTTCTGGGAAAAATTTATCGTCGATCTCGATCGCGCCGACGACGAAATGCTTTCCTACAAAGCGGGCATCCCCACTGGAAAGAAATGCGAAAAGTGCGGCGAGGGGGAACTGCTCGAGCGCATCAGCCGCCTCGGTTTCTTCTTGGGATGTTCGCGCTATCCGGACTGCGATTTTATTCAGGATCTGTCGCCCGCGGTGCCGGATGCTGCTCCAGGTGAAACAAAAATCGAGTATTGCCACAACTGCGGCAAAGAAATGGTCATCAAGGCGGGCAGGTTCGGACCGTTCCTGGCTTGCTCCGCATACCCGGATTGCCAAACCACTCGCCGCCTCGTCGAGGGAACCCGCAAATCGATGCAGCCGGACGAGCCGCTCGACGAAAAGTGCACTCTCTGCGGAAACGGTCTGGTCAAAAAGCACGGCCGCTTCGGCGAATTCATCGGTTGCTCCGGCTATCCGAAGTGCAAATACACGCGCCCCATCACTATGGGCATCAAATGTCCGAAGTGCCATGAAGGCGAATTTGTCCGCCGCGGGAGCGCCGGACGAGGTGGACGCGGCCGCCCGCGCATCTTCTACGGCTGCTCGCGCTATCCCGATTGCGATTTCACTACCCCGTTCATGCCTCTAGCCGAGCCGTGCCCGAAGTGCGGAGCGCCATTCATCGTCGAAAAGAAAACAAAGATCGGCACAGTCCACGCGTGCTTAAAGGAAGGCTGCGACTGGGAAAAACTCGCCCCCGAAGCAGAACCGCAGCCGCAGATCCAGCCAGAAGAAGCCGCGCCCGTCGGCGCGAAGCCGTAAGTTTTTTTGGAATGCGTGTGGAACATTCCCGCCAGTGAAGAAAATTCCGCTGGGAAGAGTCCGGCTTACTTTGCGACAGGAACTTCGTAATTCTCGTCCGTGTAAGCGAGAAGCGGGGTGCCTTCTTTAATCTCTACGTTTTTTCCGTGCTTGATCAATCCGATGGGCCCGAACAAAACGGTCAGCGCGACGGCCGCTCCTACTTTCCCTTCTCCCTCTTTGCCTTTCGTTCCGCGCAGCCTGACCCGGCCTCCATCCGTGATCAGATAATCCAATCGCATGTTCAGTTCGCCGGCCTTACCCATCATCCCCGCCTTCTTTGCATGCGTGATGGTTCCTACTGCCTTGGCCCCGGCCTTAACGACCACGACCTCGCCAACTTTGATGTCTTGATCGAGCACGAGACTCACCGGATCGTCGTCCGCTGCGGTCTTCGAGCTCAAGTCCTGCGCGAATTTCAAATTCACATCGGCCCCCTCCTTGAGCACAAGCTTCTGGGGCGGTGCAGCCTCAACTTGCGCGGCTGGCTTACTAGTGTCGGGCGTCTGTTGCTGAGGTTCTTGCGCGAGGAGTTTTCCGCAGACGCACACTGCAAGGAAAGCGCCCACTGCAATTGAGCCTAAACGCATGAGATCCTCCAGTTTTTCGATTGTGATGCGCGTTCCGGCCGAAAGCCACTCACACAGGTTGAGCCGGCGTCTATAGACCAAAACTACCCTGCGTGGAGGGAGCGTGCCAGTATCTCATGCCCAGGAGGTAAACAAGTCGGACCGGCCTCTCGCGCCGCCGCTGATAGCAGATGCGCCGATTGAACACACTTGCCGTTAGTTGCATCCTATACTTAATAGCGATAGCCAGCGGAGTCCGCGGCACAAAATGAAAACAGCGATCGCCAAATATCTCGAATATCTGCAGGCGGTGAAAAATTCCTCTCCTCACACGATTACAAACTATGGCAAAGACCTCGGCCAGTTCCTAACCTATCTCTCTCCCCCTGGCCTTGATCCGCCGCCCCTCAACAGCATCACGCACAGAACTATTCGCGAGTTCGTCGGCCACTTGCACGACCACGGCTTGCAGAAGGCCTCCATCGCCCGTAAGCTGGCGGCCCTTCGCTCCTTCTTCAAGTACTGCGTCCGCGAAGGACGCTTGCAGGAAAATCCCGCTCAACTTGTGCCCACTCCCAAATTGCCCAAGCGCATCCCTTCCGTCCTCTCGGCCGAAGAGATGAACGGTTTTCTCAATCAGCTTGCGGAAATGGGCCCGGCTTCAGGCAGCCGCGGCCCGTCGCAGAAAGCAAGTTCCCAGGCCAAGGAAAAGGCTTCACCGGCTCGTCTTGCCAAACTGGAAGACGAAAGCCTGTTGCTGCGCCGCGATCGCGCCTTGCTCGAATTGCTCTACGCCGCCGGGCTTCGCGTCAGCGAGCTCACCGGCCTCAACCTCGCCGACATCGAGCAAAAAGAGTGCATGCTGCGCGTACGCGGCAAAGGCGACAAAGAACGCATCGTTCCCTACGGCTCGAAAGCCCAGTCCGCGCTCCAAAAGTATTGGCCTCTTCGCGAGCAATTGCTCCTGCAAACCTCCGCCACTCGCGGCCGCCACCGCGACGCCCCTCACACCGAAGCCGTTTTCCTAAACTACGCCGGCCGCCGCCTTACCCAGCGCTCCGTCGGCCGCATCGTCAAAAAGTACGTCCGCCTCATCAACGTGAATTGGGATTTGCACCCGCACTCCCTTCGCCATGCCTTTGCGACGCATCTCCTCGCGGACGGCGCCGACCTCCGCGCCATCCAGGAACTCCTCGGCCATCAATCTCTCTCCACCACCCAAAAATACACCCACGCCTCGATTCGCCAGCTTATGGACATCTACGACAAGTCCCATCCCCACGCCTGAAGAGTTCCGCCCCCTCGAATCGCTAATCGGAATCTATCGCCGAAGGGGGAGGTCAATTTTGGTCTCGGCGTCGACAGCATTGCATCGACCGTTCATCTGATCGCCAAAATGATTCTCGGCCGCGATTTCGATTTCCGAGTCTCCCTCGAAGGACGACTCGATCGCCGCGGCTCTTCACGGATGGCTTCTCAGGAACTCTCTCGCAATCGCGTTGCACTCTTCAAACGCAGCCTCCTCGCTGTGCGGGCTGTGCTTTCCGTTCGCGACAAACCTCATCGTGGCGTGTGGCAGCGCGTTTTGGACGCGTTCCATTTCGCCAGGCTCGGTTCGCGGATCAAGGCTTCCATGCAGGAATAGCGTCGGCACGGTTAACTCGCCCAGGCGCCCGTCATACAAATCTTCGTCGGGCTTCTGCACTTGATCCGCAAGCCGAAACCAGACAGCACAATTCCTCCGCAGCGCTGTTGGCCAGTGATCGTCCCCATGCTCATCCGCCAGCAACTTCTTCGTCTCTTCGCCAAGATCTTCCGGGTGCGCCGCAAATCGCTCGAAAAAAGACCGCGACCCTGGCTTTCTGCGCAGATAGTGAAAAGCTTCCAGGATCAAGCATTCGCATCGCTCCGGCGCGGCCATCCCCATCATCGCCCCGATGACGGATCCATCGCTGTGGCCCCACACGACAGCTCTCTCAATGCCCAGCGTATCCAGAAATGCGATCGTCTCCTCCGCAGCTCTGCGGTGAAAATCCAGCGGCATTTCCCCCGCGACTCGGGACGAATGTCCATACCCGGAACGGTCAGGAATCAAAATCCGGAACTCATCCTGGAACGCTTGAATTTGCCGATCGAGGGGATAAACACCGTAGCCCCAACCTCCGTGAAGAAAAATCAGAGGACTTCCACTTCCAAACTCGCGGTAGTAGATCGATACGGGACTCAGATTCGGCGCATGCGGAGACTGAAGCAGCTCGAGGGTGGGCACCTAATTTTGCCTCGCGGGGAATGGCCCACTGCCGATGCGCAATCTGGGGGCTTTCGCGGGTAAACTCACGCGCCGTACCTTACGACAGAGAATGCCTCGACTCAAGCGGCATCCTTGTAGTAAGACCAGGGCTGACGACCTTTCCATCCGCCGGTATTCCGGGTAAGAGAACTGCAGCTGCCATGGACCATTCTCAAAAAAAAGACGGCTGGCAGTGTTTGCTGCCAGCCGTTCCATTTCTAGCACTCGGAATCCAGGTCAATTAGCGATGCCCACCACCATGGCCACCACCTCCGTGGGAGCCGCCACCGCCGTGGAATCCACCGCCGCCATGGGAGCCACCGCCTCCACTGCGTGCGAACCCACCGCTATGTCCTCCCCGGTAACCGCCGCCAACGGATCCTCGCCCAATTGCTCCGCCGCGCGCATATCCGCCGCGACCGGCGTAGGCAGATCCGCGTCCTGCGTAGGCGCGACCGGCATAACCGCCACGGCCGTAATACCCGCCGCGACCGTACCCGTAGCCGCCACGGCCGTAGTAACCGCCGCGGCCCCAATAACCTCCGCGGAATCCATGGAACCACGGCCCCGCGCCAATGAACACGCCGCCGTAGAACCAATCAGGCCCGTAGTAGCCGTAAGGCGCACAGGCATACGGATAATAGGCGTAATATCCATAAGCACAAACCGGAGCTACATCAACGCCTCCATACACTGGCCCAACGCCAACGCCTACACTCACCTGTGCCTGGGACGGTGCGACCGCCACAAAACCTAGTAACGCCAACAGCGCAAAATATTTTAGATAACGCATGGTCTTTTTCCTCGCTAGATCCGAACCGCCCAACCAAGACTCGCCGGATCTAAGTGCTTCTGGTGCCTCACATCTCAGGAGCACCTACATAGTTTAACTCCAATTCGGAACAAAAGTTGCGGTCCCTTTGCGGGTATCGGGCGATTTCTCGCGCCGCGATCCTTTTCAATCTCGCTCAAAATTCACACCGAGGAAGCCGAATCACAGGATCCACCACTGGACTTGGCATTTGCCCGTTTTTCTCTTGACTCAGCCTTATTGCCCGCGTTAGAGTACGCTTTAGGTAACACTCCATCTCGCCCGGCAGCGCCAGCCTTTTGCTGGCGTTTTTCTTTTCTTGGGCTGACTTTGGCCGCGCTAGCCTTGGTCTGCAGCCGCAGCGAGGCTATGAGAGTTCGCGCGATTGTCCTGGAACATAAACCGATTAAAATCAACACTTACAGAGAACGCCGGAAACACTGATTCTAAAGCACTTACAAAATACCTAAGCTCTTTAGAATCAATGCTTACAAGAAAACAGGGAGGGCGCTAGGTCTGCGAAGCTGGGCTCGATGATCTCCCAAACACGAATCCTCGTGTCGGCGCGGGCATCGGCTCGCGTCACCCGGCTACACCCCGTGATCCTCCTCGAGGCGCCTGATTCGTACGAGGGGGACATTTTAGCCGGGGTAAGCCAGGGAGCATTTCAAAAGAGGTTTCACAGCTACGCGTTCCTTCGTTGACCGCTTACCTGCTTCACCCTTATAATTGACGTTTGTCTTTACAGCTTGGAGGGCAGATGTACGCCGTTATTCAAACCGGGGGTAAGCAGTATCGCGTCGCACCCGGCGACACCATTCGCATCGAGCGCGTCGCCGGCGAAGTCGGTGAAAAAGTGACCTTTGGCAAGGTTCTTGCCGTCCACACCGACGAGAAGAAAATCGTTCTGGGTGACCATGCATCGAAAGCCAGCGTGAGCGGAAAGATCGTCTCGCAAGGCCGCGCCAAGAAGATCACTGTGCTCAAGTTCAAGAAGGGCAATCAGTACAAAATTTCTCGCGGCCACCGACAGAATTTCACGGCCGTCGAAGTCAGCGAAATCAAACTCTAATCTCCTTCAAACCCGTTCAATTTCGGCTCGGGTTTTTCAGAGAAAAAAGTCTTCAAGAAAAAAGGAAATTCGTCATGGCACACAAGAAAGGCGGCGGCTCCTCTACAAACGGCCGCGATTCTCACGGACAAAGGCTGGGCGTAAAGCGCTTCGGCGGGCAGCTCGTCAACGCAGGCACGATTCTTGTGCGTCAGCGCGGCACGCGGCACCAGGCCGGCGAAAACGTCGGCCAAGGCAAGGACGACACGCTTTTCGCGCTCGTAACCGGCTACGTGAAGTTCACGGACCGGGGCCGACACGGCCGCTATATCAGCGTCCAGCCCGCCAAGCAAGCTGAGCCCGCTCCAGCCGTCAATTAGTCGCCTGAGTTTCTTGGGCGTGTTCCATCATGTCTCTGTGCTTCTTGCTATCCTTCTTAAGACTTGAGAGTGGCCGCATCCCGGCCTGTTCTCCTGGAGTGTCATTGTCGTGTTTGTTGACGAAGCAAAAATCTTTGTGAAGGCCGGCAACGGAGGCAATGGCTGCGTCGCGTTTCGCCGCGAGAAATACGTTCCCCGCGGCGGTCCATCCGGTGGCGATGGCGGGCACGGCGGCAGCATTTATCTCGAAGCAAATCCCAACGACAACACGCTGCTTCGCTACCGTTACAACCGCGAGTTCAAAGCCGACCGCGGCCGGCACGGCGAAGGCTCGAATTGCACCGGCCATTCCGGCGAAGACATGATCCTCCAGGTTCCCGTCGGAACCCTTGCTTACGACGACCAAACCGGCCAAACCATCGCAGACTTGGCCGTCCCCGGACAGCGCGTGCTCATCGCACAGGGCGGACGCGGCGGGCGCGGCAATCAAAACTTCGCTAAACCGTGGCATCAAGCTCCCCGCGAGCACGAAGACGGTTTTCCCGGCGAAGAGCGTCACCTTCGTCTCGAACTGAAGTTGCTCGCCGATGTCGGACTCGTCGGCTATCCCAATGCGGGCAAGTCTACTTTGATTTCCGTTATCTCCGCGGCCCGCCCCAAGATCGCGAACTATCCGTTCACCACGCTTCAGCCCAATCTCGGCGTGGTCAACGCCAATGGCGGAACTGGTAAGGAAGGCAAGGAAATCGGCCGCACGTTTGTCGTCGCCGATTTGCCGGGGCTCATCGAAGGCGCGCACGAAGGCGCGGGGCTGGGCATTCGCTTTTTGCGCCACGTCGAGCGCACCCGCCTGCTTGTGCACCTCATCGACACGAGCGACGCAAACGACCAAGACCCCATCCATTCGTTTGAAGTGATCAATGGCGAGCTGCACGCCTTCAGCGATGCGCTCGTGGAAAAACCCATGATCGTGGTGGCCACAAAGCTCGACGCCACTACCGACAAGACGCGGCTCGAAGCTCTTCGAGAATTCTGCCGCGGGCGTAATCTGGAATTCCACGCCATCTCCGCCGCCACCGGAGATGGCGTCCGCGAGCTCGTTCGCGCCATTGCCGATGCACTGGACAAAATTCCGCGCCCGGCCCACGAAACAACTCTTGATTTGCCTCTCGCCCCAGAGGAAATTGACGACAAAGCGTCCAGGCACGATACGCTGCCAGCGCCGATTAAGAATTCGTGAGAAAATCAAACCTACGCTCCTCTTGGGAGGCGCATTGACCGTCGCGCAGGCGCATCGCACCGCCGCAAAGCATCACCCGCGCCGTATCGCCCTGTTCGGCGGCTCCTTTGACCCGATTCATAACGGTCACCTTGCCGTGGCCCGCGCTGCCGACCGCCGCTTCAATTTCGACGAAATTCATTTCATTCCAGCGAGCCGGCCCCCGCACAAGCTCAAGCAGCACCTGGCTCCCTTCCCTCACCGCTTCGCCATGCTCTCTCTTGCTTGCACTGAGCATCCGCACTTTGTTCCTTCGCTCGCCGAAGCCGGCGAAGATTTCAGCGGCACGCAGCTTCACTATTCCGTGGATACTGTTCGCTATTTCCGCCACACGTACAATGCGCACGGCGATCGCATTTTCTTCATCGTCGGCGCCGACGCTTTTCTCGACATTCCATTGTGGAAGGAATACGAAACACTTCTCGGTCTCTGCGATTTTATCGTCGCCAACCGTCCCGGAATTCGTCCGGAAGCCTTGCGGCTGGTCATTCCACCGGATTTGATCGCGCGCCCCGACGCGAAAAAAGACGCGGAACATCCGCCTTCGCAGGTCGTCGCGCATCTTCATAACACCAGCATTTATCTCCTGGATTCCGTCGCTGTTGACGTTTCCGCGACCGACATTCGCCGTCGCGCCAATCGCGGCCAGTCCATCCATGGACTTGTCTCCGTGCGCGTCGAGGAATACATTCTCAAACAGGGCCTATACCGGTGAAATTAGACTCTCTCCCACAGGGCGTCCGTCTGGCAGTCGAAGCGGCGCAAAACAAAAAAGCTTCCGGGATAACCGTCCTCGACCTCAGTGGCGTCGGAGCCTTCACGGACTATTTCGTGATCTGCACGGGATTCAGCACGCCTCAGGTCCAGGCCATTTGCGGTGAAGTCGAAGACCAGCTCGAAAAACATCTTCATCGTTCGCCAAAGCACCGCGAGGGGCGCGCCTCCGCGGAATGGGCGCTCATTGATTTTGGCGGTTTCATCTTGCATGTCTTTAGCGAGCAAGCGCGCCGCTATTACGACCTCGAACGTCTCTGGCGCTCTTCTCCAAAGCTCGAGATTCCCGACGAGCCGGACGTCGCGGCGCGAAATCATTCGTTCGGCGGGCCGCAACCCGCCGGCGAAGCCTATTCCAAATGAGCACGGAGCGATTGCCGTGGATCGCGGAAGACCCTGCTTCGCTGCGTCTTCTCGAACTCGCGCAAAAAGTCGCTGCTGCTGCGACGACGCTTCTCATCAGCGGTGAAAGCGGCACTGGCAAAGACCATCTCGCACGCCTCGTCCATGAACTCGGCCCTCGCCGCGACGCGCCTTTTTTGAAAATTGATTGCGCCAGCCTTCCGCCAAACTTGGTGGAAAGCGAACTCTTCGGCCACGAATTGGGCGCGTTCACGGGCGCCGTCGAGCGCAAATTGGGCCGGCTAGAGCTTGGCGGTAGAGGGACGATCGTTCTGGACGAAGTCGCCGCGCTCACGCCCGGCGCGCAAGGCAAACTTCTGCGCGTTTTGCAGGAGCGGAGCTTCGAGCGACTCGGCGGCACGGAAACACTGCACATTGAAGCACGCATCGTGGCCCTGACCAACGTCGATCTGAACGCCGCCGTCGCTAGCGGCCACTTTCGGGAAGACCTCTACTTCCGTTTGAACGTTCTTGCGCTGACCGTGCCGCCGTTGCGCGAGCGTCGCGCCGACATTTTGCCGCTCGCCGATTATTTGCTGGCGACGCTGCGTTCCATTCACAGCCATCCCGGCTCGCACCTGAGCGAGCCTGCGCGCCGCATGCTCGCAACTTATTCCTGGCCCGGCAACGTCCGTGAACTGCGCAATGCCCTGGAACGTGCCCTCGTCTTTTCCCACAGCGACACGCTCGAGCCGGCCGATCTTCCCGACAACATTCGCGCGGCGGCAACGGGCGGCGCGGGCTCCGCCGCGGGCCTGCGGTCGCTCGAAGACGTCGAGCGCGAAGTCATCGCCGCTACGCTGGAAGCCACTCACTACAAAATCAGTCGTGCCGCCGAGGCGCTGGGCATCAGCCGCAAGACTCTGCTCGAAAAAAGGAAAAAGTACGGGCTGAAGTGAACGAATCAGAGCCGCATCCATAAACGTGATTTCCGGGCTAGTGGCGCGGTAGAGAATCTCCATTTGTAGTATAATGGCGGTTGATACGAGGTTGATGAAATGTCTAAAGTCCTTATCGCCGACGAGCAGGCGTCCACACGCAAAAGCCTGACCAAACTACTCGAGCGCGAGAAGTATGAAGTGGAATCAGTCGCGGACGGCCGTAAACTTTTGGAAAAGCTGCAGACGGCGACGCCCGATTTGCTGCTCGTGGATGTTGTGATGCCAGAAATGAACGGCAGGAGCGTGATTGAACAGATGCGCGAGCTTGGTTTGAATGTTCCTGTGCTGATCATGTGCACGAAACAAACCAATCCGGCGAAGATCCCCGAGGGCGCGGCGGATTGTATCTCCAAGCCTTTCCATCCCGGGGAACTGGTAACGAGAGTGCGGCGCGCCCTGGCGGCGAGACGTCGGCCGGCAGTTGAGGTGTCCCACCGCGAGCTTCATAACCCGGAAACTGGGCGCATCGACGCCAAGAAGGTGGCGCAATTCCTGGGAATTTCGCTTGGGCAACTCGCGGGCGCGCTCAAGGTGAGTTATCCCGCTGTTCACAAAACGCCGTTTGCATCAAATCTGCAGGAAAGCCTGCGTCCGATCAAACGAAGCATTGAGTTGATCTCCGGCGCAGCGCTTTCTCCCGAGGATGCACGAGCCTGGCTGAACAGCGCCCATCCGGATCTGGACGAGCGAGCCCCGATTGACGTCATTCTCTCGGGAGACGCGGAAGCGGTGGTCACGCTGCTAAGCAATGCCATGGCCGGCATACCTTCCTGAAGACCGTGCTACCGTTTGCCGATCTCCTCAAAATCCTACCGAGCTTAAAGAGAACGTCACTTTCCGGGCCATGGTATCGCGGCGTGGGGTTCGACCATTTGCTCAAACCTCCGTCCGGCGCAGCTGCGGGAAGTCGTATTCAACCGCTCTGGCCCGGAGCCGCACACGGAAAGGGAGCGCGGTTCACGCCCAAAGCGCCGCCATCACCAGCGATCGATTGCCTGTATCTGGCAACCGACGACGCAACGCCGGTACTGGAGGTGAGCAGGGTGTACAGGCCCGCTGGCAGTCCCGTACGCCTTTTGTTTGAGCCCCTAGTGGTGATGGCAGTAAAGGGAGTTCTGACAAATATCCTGGATATCTCGTTGACAGCAAACCAGCTTGCGCTAGGCACAACAACATCTGAGTTGACCGGAACGTGGGAGCTCCCCCAGCGAAGATATCTGAATGGTTTGGGGCCAATGCCACCCACCCAAGTGCTGGCGCAGGCCGCCTATGCCGAAGGAAACATCCTCGGGCTGGCCTATTTGTCCGCGAAGAGCGCTACGGAAGATTTGAGCATCGTAGTATTCACCGATCGACTCGCGAAGTGCTCGAGTTTTCTCGAGTTGCAAAACTCGGGCACTGGTACTCTGCAACAGCGGCTTGGCTAGTGCTGCGCGAATTGATCGAGACTCCAACGCCGAGGTCTTGCCCCAGAGAAAGCAGACTGCCATGAAGAACCCAGACTCACACTTTTGAGCCATGAAAATACGGTTGCTCTTGCTGGGGAAGACGCGCCGCGCGGAATTGCGCGCGGTGATTGACGATTATGTGAAGCGCATCGGGCGCTTCTCGCCCATTGAGATCAGCGAGGTGCGCGACGGCGACGCCGCCATCAAGAAGCTTGATGCGGACCGCGCAGCCACCGCCGTCCTGCTCGATGCGCTTGGCAAAAACCTTGATTCCGAGGCGTTTGCGAAATGGCTCGGCGAACTGCGCGACCGCGGAACGCGCGAGCTTATATTTGTCTGCGGCGACGCCGATGGTTTTCCAGCCGCGCTCCGCCAACGAGTTATGCAGAAAATTTCTCTCAGCGCCATGACCTACTCCCACGAACTCGCGCGCGCCATGCTTGCCGAACAACTCTATCGCGCCTTCGCCATCCTCTCCGGCAGCCCCTACCCGAAATAGCGGCTCTGGTGTAAAACTTTAGGCGCCATGTCCATCCGCATAATCCCAGACGAAGACCAGCCTTCCGCCGCCATCGAGATTTCGCTCGAGAAGCCACTGCCCGATTACGATTTGCTTCAGCTCGACCAGCCCACACCTCGCGACGTCGATTTGGTTCTCGTTTCTCAGGGCTTTCGCGATCTTGTGGATGACGCGCGCGGCGTCTTGATGGATCTTCTCGCCCATCCTCCGTTCCAGGCGAACTCTCCAGAACACGCCAATCTGGATTTCACGCATTCCGCTCCGTTGCCACTCGAAATCACGCAGCTTACCGGCGCTATCTGTCCCGGGGACGACGAAGTATACCGTCCCGGCCTGTGGATCATCGTCCGCGACCCTCACGCCAAGCCAAAAACAACGCTCCCCTCTGCCACGCAGGAGCGCATCGCCGCGGTCGCTTCGGAATTTGCCAAGCGCCTCGGACTTACTTGACGGGCACGGCGCGCAGCTTTGCCCTTGACCCCGAAAGAGACCCGAAATAACGTTAGTTCTAATTGGTGGTCTGCGAGTTGGTGGTAACCCCTTCGGCCCGTTTGAGCAGACCCAAGTGAACCGCGAAAATCATTCATTACAGGAGCGACCATGGAACGTCCTACTGGCGTAACGATTCTCGCAGTGCTGTATTTCCTGGGCACCGCCGTTCTCGGGCTTTGTGGACTTTTGTTTATTGTTGGCGGATCCATGCTTTCAGGCATGGCTCACGCCGGAGGACCCGGCTCAGCGCTCCTTGCAATGGGCGGCGCGGTCGTGGGAGCGATCTTCATCGTACTTGCGTTGCTGGACTTGGCCATCGGGATTGGATTTATCAAGCTCCAAAACTGGGCGCGCGTGGTGGCCATCATATTCATTGGGATCGGCGTGCTTTTCGGAGTTCTCGGCGTGTTTAGTTTGCTCGCCCATATGATGGTGTTTGCGCTGGTGATCCGGCTGATCGTGCTAGCGATTGAAGTCTGGATCCTTGTGTACCTATTTCAGCCGCACGTCAAACAGGCGTTTGGCGCGACCAGCTTCTGACTGCCAATCATCGACTGACCCGGGGCAGTGGCATTGAGCCACCGCCCTTGGTCGCCTTGACCTTTCTTTTCGTACCCTCCAAACTCTAGACCTTTCCCGCTGGCCAGCTAATGCCGATGGGGAAGGAACTCATGCAAGAAGAAAAGGGATTGCTGATCGTTTACACCGGGCCGGGCAAGGGCAAAACGACTTGCGCGCTGGGGACGGCGTTTCGCGCTGTCGGGCAGGGTTTGCGCGTCTTGATGGTGCAGTTCATCAAGGGTTCCTGGCACTACGGGGAGCTGGATGCCGCGAAAATGCTGGGCGACGATAAATTTGAAATTCGGCCGATGGGCCGGGGGTTCGTGAAAATCGGAGGCGCCGAAACCGACCCGGAAGACATCAAATTGGCGCGGGAATGCTGGGAAGCGGGGCGCGAGGCAATTTACGGGGGAAAGTACGACCTCGTCGTGCTGGACGAAATCAATTACACGATCAGCTACAAGATGCTGGATGCGGGAGAAGTCGTGGAGGCTTTGAAAAACCGACCGGAGCGCGTCCACGTGATTTGCACGGGCCGCAACGCGCATCCGGCGCTGGTCGAGCTGGCCGATCTCGTGACAGAGATGCGCGAGGTGAAACACCCGTACACCAAGGGTATACTGGCTCAACGGGGAATCGATTACTGAAACCTGTGATTAGAGGTTGCAAGTTAGTGGTTAGAAGAGGATGAATGCGGGGATCGGCTTCGGATACTTTTCTCAAAATCTAGCAACCGATTGACAATTTTCTTTCATGGACTGGTTTAAACGAAGCAAAAAATCGATTGAGGGGGCCACGCCTCCCGAAGAGCGCCGCGTGCGCACGGAGGGGCTGTGGGCGAAGTGCGAGTCTTGCGGTACGATCGTTTTTCGCAAGGACCTGGAAGCCAATCTTTACGTCTGCCCGAAATGCCAATTCCATTTCAAGATGAGCGCAAAACAGCGGCTGGAAATGCTGCTGGATTCGCGATGGACGGAACACGATGCGGGAATGACGTCGACCGATCCGCTCAAGTTTGTCGATACAAAGCCTTACGCCGCGCGGCTTAAAGAAGCGCGCAAGAAGTTGGGCATGAATGATGCCGTGATCACCGCGGAAGGCAGGCTGAACGGCCGGGGAATTGTTTGTTGCGCGATGGAATTTGGTTTTATCGGGGGCTCGATGGGGGCCGTCGTGGGAGAGAAAGTGACGCGCGGCATCGAACTGGCGATCGAGACCAGGCAGCCGCTTGTGGTCGTCTCCTGCTCGGGCGGAGCGCGCATGATGGAAGGCACGATAAGTCTGATGCAACTTGCGAAAGTCTCCGCGGCGCTGGCGCGGCTCGACGACGCAAAGGTGCCGTACATTTCCTTGCTCACCGATCCCACGACAGGCGGCGTCACGGCCAGCTTCGCGATGCTGGGAGATATCAATATCGCGGAACCAGGCGCGCTGATTGGGTTTGCCGGGCCGCGCGTGATCGAGCAGACCATCCGCCAGAAACTTCCTGAAGGCTTTCAACGCTCGGAATTTCTTCTGGAGCACGGGTTCCTTGACGCGGTAGTCCACCGAAAAGATTTGAAAGCATTCATCGCAAATTCCTTCGATCTGCTGCTGGGCTGAAATGAACTACGACTCCGCGGTCCGCTATTTGCTTTCTTTGGGCAGAGAACTGGCTGCGCCGACGCAAGCCGCAGCGACGAAATTCGATCTGGAAAATATCGGCATCCTTGCTGAACGGCTGGGGCGGCCTGACCGGGCTTATCCAACCGCCCACATCGCGGGGACCAACGGCAAGGGTTCGACCGCCGCGTTTCTCGAATCGGTCCTGCGTGCCGCCGGATTTCTCACGGGACTAAACACTTCACCGCATTTGGAAAAAATCAACGAACGCATCCGCGTGAACGGCGAGGAAATCAGCGACGACGCGTTCGCAGCTATATTCACGCGCATTCAGGCTTTGAACGAGGAATTGCTCGCGGCCGGCAGGCTTCGCGCTCATCCGACGTACTTCGAATGTGTCACCGCGATGGCGTTTGAATATTTTGCGCGCGAAAGGGTTGATTTTGGAGTTTTCGAAGTGGGGCTGGGCGGGCGTCTGGATGCGACGAACATCCTGGAGCCCGCAGTTTCCATCATTACGCGGATCGATTTCGATCACGAAAATTTTCTGGGGCATTCTCTCGCGGAGATCGCCGCCGAGAAAGCGGGCATCCTCAAGCCGCACGTTCCGGCCATCATCGCCGAGCAGAAGCCGGAAGCTCTGGAAGTTATTCGCGCGCGCGCGCAGGAACTTGGCTGCCGGGTTGTCGAGACCACCCCCTCGTTTCGCATCGAAAAAGAATGGATGGAAAACGGCTGCAGCCGAGCCCTTATCACGGAAAATGAATCCGGTTGGTCGATCGAGCTGGCTCCCCGGCTTCCCGGCCAATTCCAGCTACAAAACAGCCTCAATGCCGTCGCAGCCGCGCGTTATCTGCAGAGCCGCGGCTATCGCATTTCTGACGAGGCGATTGCACAGGGCATCGCCGAAGCTGTCTGGCCCGGCCGGCTCGAAAAACTGCAACCGAGCCCTGCCGTTTACCTGGATGGCGCGCACAATCCTTCCGCGGCGGGAGAACTTGCCAATTATTGGGAACAGAATCTTGCGGGGCGCAAAATCTGGCTAGTCTTTGGGGCGCTACGCGACAAGGCTGTTGACGAAATTGCAGGTATTCTTTTTCCGCGCGCGGCCGAAGTGATTTTTACGCAGCCACGCACCACGCGCGCCATTTCAGCGGCCCGGCTCGCCGAGATCACGGCTCACCATGCCGCGCATTTCACGACTATCTCCGAACCGGAAATTGCCTTCGAATACGCTGTGGATCGTGCCGCTCCGAGCGACGCTATCTTTGTCGCGGGGTCGCTCTACCTGGTTGGCCAACTTCGCCATTACTGGAAAACTCGCGCGCAGGTCGCCGCGCGTTGAAAAACACCGTAGAATAATCTGCTCGAATTCCGATAGAGTGCGGAAGCGCCGGCGATGAGGCCGGAATTGGTTCCCCCGGTAGATGGACCGTAATGGCCAAGAAAACCTCGAGGCGACAAAGGCACGCGAAAGTACGAAACCTGCTGGAAGTGCATCCGGCAGCGTGTCCACTCGTGGGCATCATCATGGGCTCGTCGTCCGATTGGGAAACGCTGGAACACACGGCCAACACTCTCAAAGAGCTTGGCGTGCCTCATGAGACGCGCGTTGTTTCCGCGCATCGCACTCCGGACCTGCTCTTTGAATATGCCGCGAGCGCGGAAAAACGCGGCATTGAGGTGATCATTGCGGGCGCGGGCGGCGCCGCTCATTTGCCGGGCATGACGGCTTCGAAGACCGTGTTGCCGGTGCTTGGCGTCCCTGTCGAATCGAAAGCTTTGAAGGGACTGGATTCCCTGCTTTCCATCGCGCAGATGCCTGGCGGCATTCCAGTTGGCACTTTGGCGATCGGCAAAGCCGGAGCGATCAACGCGGCACTTCTTGCGGCCGCCATTCTCGGAGGCAAGTATCCGCACATCCGCGAAGCGCTGCGCAAATTCCGCGAAGAACAGACGGAGCGAGTTCTTGCCGCGCCAGATCCGACGCACGCGGCGACACGCCATAAAAAGGGGAAGTCCGCGTGAGCATTGGCATTCTCGGCGGCGGACAGCTTGGTTACATGCTCGCCCTGGCGGGCTATCCACTCGGGCTGCGGTTCCGTTTTCTCGATCCCTCTCCGGAAGCCCCGGTGGGACGAATCGCTCCGCGCGTCACCGGAGATTTTTCGGATCGCGCCGTGCTGGAAAAATTTGCTCACGGGCTCGAAGTCGTCACCTACGAATTCGAGAACGTGCCGGCGGACGCCCTGCATTTTCTCGCGAAGAAGGTGGCTATTTATCCGCCGCCCGGCGCGCTGGAGGCCGCGCAGGACCGCCTTCGCGAAAAACAATTGTTCGAGAAGCTGGGAATTGCCACCACGGAATTCGCTTCTGTCCCCGCGGCCTACGATCTCGATCAGGCGCTGAAAAAAGTGGGACTGCCCGCGGTAGTCAAGACGCGGCGCATGGGATATGACGGCAAGGGCCAATGGATCCTTCGGACCGCCGAGGACGTGAAGAGCGCCAAAAACGGGTTGCCCAAACTGCCGTGCATCGCGGAACGCTTTGTTCCTTACACAAGAGAGCTCTCGGTGATCGCCGTCCGCGGCAAGGCGGGCGAAACGGCCTTTTATCCGCTAGTTGAAAATCATCACCGCAACGGCATCCTGCGCCTATCATTGGCGCCGGCCCCGTGCGTCAGCCCGCCAATTCAACAGGCTGCCGAGGACGCCGCGCGCAAGGTGCTTGAAGAACTCAAATACGTCGGGGTTATCGCCATCGAATTCTTCGAGTCCGAGGGCAAACTCTTGGCCAATGAAATTGCTCCACGCGTTCACAATTCCGGCCATTGGACGATCGAAGGCGCAGTGACCAGCCAGTTTGAAAACCATTTGCGGGCCATCAACGGCTTCCCGCTGGGTTTGACCACGGCGATTGGCGCTTCGGCGATGATCAACCTCATCGGCGAGGTTCCCGAATCGGCGAAGGTCCTTGCGATTCCGTCCGCACATCTTCATCTTTACGGAAAAGAGCCTCGGCCCGGCCGCAAACTTGGCCATGTAACGCTGCGAGCGCCGTCGTTCGATCAACTCACGAGCCGTTTTTCCGGCTTGCCGGCGTTTTTTCAACGCCCCGAGTACTGTCTGGACGGGGCGGCTCGCGGGAGCGTCTCTCCACCAGCTTAATCGGCTGCCCCACCTGGCGTAAAAAGGCGCGGGTTGCCGCACATCCCTGCGAATGCTACGATTTGGGGTTCCATGAGGCACGAAACGCCCAACCGTCCCCGTGTGGGGATTCCCTGGCGAACGTCTGAAGAAGAGGCGGAGAACAACCGCCCCAAGATCGCCAATTACGAGGCGGCGGTGCGTAAAGCGGGGGGCGAACCAGTACTGATCCCCCTGAGCGACCTATCCAAGCAGGGGCAGCTGATAGCGAACTTGGATGCCTTTGTCCTGCCGGGGAGCCCTGCGGATGTGGACCCGGCCGAGTATGCTGATGTAAATCGCGGCAAATCTGCGCCTGCAGACGTGACGCGCGAGCACACAGACCGCGCCATTCTGGCGCATGCGTTTGCGGAGAAGAAGCCCGTACTGGCTATTTGCTATGGGTGCCAGCTTTTGAATGTCTATCTGGGGGGTTCGCTGATTCAAGATGTGCGCTCGGAGCTTGGCACGACAACACCGCACCGGAAGAAGGATCTTACTCCGGAGCCGAAAGATGATCCGATCCACGGAGCGAAGTTTGAGCCCGAAAGCCGTCTGGCCGAACTGGCATCCGGCGAGCATGCCAAAATCAACAGTTCGCACCATCAGGCCATCGCGAAGGCGGGAAGGAATCTGCGGGTCACAGCACGCTCGATCGACGGCGTTGTCGAGGGCGTGGAATGGACGGGAGATTCCAATTGGGTCGTGGGAGTGCAATGGCATCCAGAACGCATGTTCGGCGATGCTTTCTCGGAACGGCTCTTCCGTGATTTTGTGGCCGCTGCACGCGGCGCGATTGTTCAGAAGGCTTAGGCTTCGGCACTCCGATTTTCGACTCTTAGTCGGATGGGGGAATGGATGATTTCACTCGCAGGCAAGGCGGCACTCATCACCGGCGGTTCGCGTGGAATCGGCGCTGCGGCCGTCAAACTCTTCGCGCAGGCCGGCGCGGACGTGGTCTTTAGCTACAATAAAGCCAAAGACGCGGCGGTACAGGTCGAACAGGAAGCCAAGAAGCACGGAACGCGCGTCGAGGCCTTCAAGGCGGACGTAAGCCATCACGCGGACAACAAGAAGCTGGTCGACCAGTGCATCGCGCGGCTTGGGCGGCTGGATATCGTGGTTGCCAACGCTGGAATCTGGAATGCCGAAGCCCTGCCGATCGAGAACATGAACGAGAAGCAATGGGATGAGATGATGCGCGTCAACCTGAAGAGCGTTTACTCGATCATTCACTTCAGCGTGCCGCAGATGATCAAGCAGAAGTCCGGCAAAATTATCCCGATTACGTCGACGGCTGGGCAGCGCGGCGAGTCGTTCCACACCCATTACGGCGCAAGCAAGGGCGGCGTGATCAGCCTGGTTAAAGGGCTTTCCACCGAGCTTGCGCGGCACAACATTCTCGTGAATTCCGTGGCTCCCGGGTGGGTTGCGACGGACATGTCCAATCCGTACATTCAAACAAAAGCCGGGGCAAAAACGATTGCGGCGGCGATTCCGCTAGGACGCGCCGGAACCGCCGAGGAAATCGCGGGCCCGATACTTTTTCTGGCTTCGGACCTGGCCAACTTCCTCACCGGAGAGATCATCAATGTAAACGGAGGATCGGTCTTGTGCGGTTGAAGATTGCCCGGCTCGCGTTTGCTGCGTTGCTCGTCAGCGCGTCGCTTGCATTGCGCGCTTCCGCGCAGAATCCGGACTCCATGATGCCGGAGCAAAGCGCCGCCAAGGCAAAGGAAATCCTCCGCGATCTCATCAATGCGCGCGGCGGCTCAGGCTACACTGAAGCCATTGATGCCGAGTGCCAGGGAACACGCGCGCAATTTGGGCACAATGGGGCCGTCACGGGATATGTGCGATTCCTGGAAGCGCGCCGTTACCCGGACAAAGAACGCCTTGAATACTCGGCGAAGAATCACAACCTGAAAAGCATCATAAATACGGTGATCGGCGTGGACGGTCTGGACTGGTCCCACGGCGGCGTGATCATCGCGCTGTATAACGGCGATCGCGGCTGGACCCTGGACCGCAGCGGCGTCAGCGAACTGCCGGCCACCTCCGTCGCCGACTTTGAGGAACAGGTGAAGAGAAATATCGACAACGTGCTGAGAGTACGGCTCAAAGAGCCAGGCTGGTCCTATCGTTATGGCGGCCTCGATACCGTGGATTTGAAGGAAGTGGACTGGGTCGAGCTGACGGACAGCGAAGAGCGGACGTTTCGCCTGGCTGTGGACACCCACACACACCTTCTGGTGCGAAGCGTCGTCACCACCAACAATGAAGAGACTCATGAAAAGGACGAAGATATCACCATCTACACGAACTACCAGTTGAAAGATACCGTGTGGACTCCGCTGCAAATCACCAAGGAGCACAATGGCCGGCGCGCCGCGCAGTTTTTCTTTGAATCCTGCAGATACAACCCGGGTTTCCCCAGCGACTTCTTCGACAAGTCCTCTCTCGAGAAGCGCGGCGGCGAAGCGAACGTGAAGAACAGCAAAAAGAGTGACGACAATAATTAACGCGCGGCCATTTCAGTCTTTCCGTATGCTTAAAACTCCTTGAAGATTAATCGGCCGGCTTCCGATCGCCGCAAATTCCTCGGCCAATTCAGAAGCGTAGTATTGCGGTGCCAGGGAAAGTTTGCGTGGCGCGCTTTTGCTAGACTGGCAGCCTTCGATGAAATCCACTTCCCGCCAGGAGCGCGCCCTGCGGTTTTATCGGTGCCGCTAGCATCCTCGAGGCCGCCGGCCCGCGTCTTTTTGCGATGGATGGGTCTTTGTTTCCTAGCGCCCCAGGAATGAATCCCAGGATTTCGACCGAAGCGATCTCCCACCACAATGCGTCGGCGATGGCAGTAACGACTTGACCCTAAGTGCTTTATTTATAACGGTATAAGTGGAAGAGGCTGGTGATTTGCAGGCCTTCTTGTTGGCCGACGCCAGGCGAAACCATGGAACGCAGAGACTCCGCTCGCCCCTCGAACTTAGCGACGCGCTGTCCAGTACTGCCGGTAACTAGTGCTATAGTCATTTAGATTTGGGTACCCCTTGCCTATGGGCATTTGCTGTTAAAATGTAATAATCTTGGCAGGTTAGACAGGCTCCGAGAAGGTTTCCGGAGTCAGCGTAATGGGTGTCGCCCCAAAATGAAACTGAGCGCCAACTTCGTGACCCCGCGTCGAAGCCCACGAAATGGCTTTAGTTTGGTGGAGCTTGTCCTTTCGTTGGCAGTTCTTCTGGTCCTCACAGTCATAGCAGTCCCTATGATCGTGCGCTCGGTGCAGGCTTATCAACTAAATTCCAATGCTTCTCAATTAGCGGGCATGCTGAAGTTCGCAAAATTTGATGCCATTCGGCAGAACACGCCGGTGAGTTGTCAGATTCAGCAGCAAGGCGCAAATTGGCTGGTCTGGGTGGATTCCAATGGCAACGGGGTGGCGGATCAAGCCGAGCCGCAGATGTTCGTTGGCGGAAGCTTCACCCTTCCTCCGGAGAGCTCGGTGCCCAATCCAGCTCCAATCAAGGCCAGTTTGGGGCTTGGCGCTTCGAGCTACGCTTGGACGGTACTTTCTGGATCCCCCGGAAGCATCACGTACGACCAACGCGGCGTTCTCGGATGCCCCGCGAATGCGACATGCAACACGGCTATGGTTTATGTGCTGTACCTCGGCAGTGTAAACGATCCGAACTCAGGTTACCGCGCGGTGCTAACAATGCCGTCGGGGGCCGTTCAGGTGTGGTCCAGCTCGACCGCGGGAGATTGGCATCGCATCAGTTGAGCCGGTTCTTCGAGAGAGACGAATGATAAAGCGGGATGATCTCATGGCGTCCGCCAAACGCAAGAGAAGGCGGAGCCAAATCGGCTTCACGATGGTGGAAGTCCTTATGGCCATCGGCATTCTGCTTGTGGGAATCGTTGCCGTCGCACAACTGGTGCCGGCTTCGATCAGTTCCAACTCGGCGAATCGCAACGATTCCTCGTCGCTCGTATTCGCGCAGAGAGAGTTGGATCAATTTCTGAGCCAGCCGCTCAACATGTCGATCACTCCCCCATCCTTCATCGATGCGCTTAGGCTTTAGCTGCACTCTCGGAGATCCCACTCAGCCCAATATTGTGGTTGGGAATCCTGTCGTTGTGTATTACAACCAACTGGTAATCGATTTTAGCGCCTCCCCAGTCGCGGGCTATAGTTTCACGTATCAGGATCCGAATGATCCTGCCGACATAGATTACGACGTCCGGTGGGCGGTGATCACCACGACGAGCAATAGCAGGGTGACTTCCAAACGGTTTATTCTGGGGGCTAGAAGGCAGGGGGGCAATGGTGTTTACAGGCCTGTGACGCTCGATACCATACTCGAAAAATGAAACGCTTCCAACGCATACACGGAGAACGGGGATTTTCGCTCATCGAAATGATGATCGCAGCGGTGATCTTCATTTTGCTGTGTGGCGCAGCATTTGCACTTCTCTCTGTGGCCCAACAGAGATACCAGACGGAATCGCAGGTGTTGAATTCCTTTCAGGAAGCGCGCTTTGGCCTCGACGAGATGGTTCGAGACGTGAATGGTTCAGGCTTTCCGCCGGAAAACTCGTTCTCATTTTCCGGCAGTCCACCATCCGTGACTCTTTATGCGAGCACACCGTCGCGTGGAATCCGGGATACCCCGACTCACCTTGTCAGATCGGAACTGCAGGAGGAGGCACTTGCAATCCTGGGCCTTCCGATTTCGATATGATCATCGAACGTGACGTCGACCCCTGGCGCCACGATGGCGTCGAATGGACCCGCTATCAATTGTCGGGGACCGTTCTGTCTCGCGCCCAGGTGTACAAGGGGCCGGCCAACGGATCCGGCTGGGTCTACCTTGCCTGCGTTTGTCCCCTACGTTCAAAATGTCATGAACAATGCTTCACCCTCGCAAATTGCCCAATTTCAGGGCGGTCTATCCGCAGATGTTTACTGGTGGAAATCCCGTGCCTGTCTTCACCTACTATTTGCCCTAATGCCACGCCGCCCCCTTCAACAATAGCGTGTCCTCTGGCTGGGTCGAACAATTCTCCCATGAATGTCACGGACGTGGAGATCACGCTGATCGTCATGGCGCCTACGGTGGATGCGCAGACCAGCAACCGCGACTCATCGAATTGCATGGACGGGGCCATAGCCTGAATCCTATTCAGTCACAGCCCTAGGAAGCCGGAGAAATGAGGCAAAACCGCAAAACACGTCGCCGTTCCGAAGAAGGAATCGCACTGCTGATCGCAATCTTTGTCCTGTTGTTGGTCAGCGTCGTAGCGATCGCCTTGCTTGTCTCTTCCGGCACGGAGACGGCACTTGGAGCAAACTACCGGTCGTCCTCGACTGTCTACTATGCCGCGCTGGCGGGTCTCGAAGAGGCTCGTGGTCGATTGCTGCCGAAAAATCCCAACTACTTCGGTCTGTCGACTCCCGCCCTTCCTACCCACGTCTTGCCGTTGGATCAGACCGTCTACGTCGTGAATCGCTTGCCGGGCGAAACCATCGTGCCTTGGGACTCCGAGCGACATTATTACGACACCGAATACCAGACGAATTTGGCGTCGCGGCGTCGAGTAATTCGTGCGATCCGTATCTCAGTGTGGAACAATAGCCCGCGGGGAATCCCCGGACCCGTCTACAAGTGGGTTCGAATTAACGCTGTACGGAACAGTCCCTCTACACCGACGTGAATACAAGATGGCACGTTTGATAATACGACGGCGCTCTTTTACGATCCAGCTCACTCGGACTATAGCGGCGAACCCGTGGCCCAGTTTGATTGTGGGTCCGAGGTCAACAGCCGTGCAAGCGCTGGAGATCACGGGTCTTGCGGCTTTGCCCAACGGCAGCAAGAAAATACTGCAGTATCTTGTCGCTGCAGCAGGCCCAACCACTCCTTCCGAGGGCCCTCCAGTCGTGCCGAGTTTAACTTTTCCATCCGCACTGACCATGGATGGCAACAGCGTGACCTTTTCCGTTCCGAGCGCAGCCGCATTCCAAGTGGATGGAACCGACCAGAACGACCCCCTCAACGCGCTGCCTAACGGGTGTACGCCAGGGGCGAGTCTCGTCACGGCGGTGGGGTACACAAATACCAGCGATTCCAGCTATTCAAATATATATTCCGCGATCCCTGCGGCCAATTACGGCAAATACTCAGGATTGGGAGGGGCGACTCCGAACGTAAGTCCCGTGGGCGGCGCCGGGGGCCTGCCCGCCGCCCTGCAAACCGTGAGCGGGATGAACTCGCTGGTGCAGACGATTACGCAGAATGCGGACGTGGTGATCAACGGGCCGGCGACGCAAAGCAATCTGCCGGCGGCCATGTCTTTGACGAACCCGATGACCATCGTGGTCAATGGCGACCTTACTCTTAATGGTTGGCACGGCACAGGATTTGGAATTCTCCTGGTGACAGGGACGTTTACCTACGATCCGGATGCCAGCTGGGATGGAATCATCCTAGTGATCGGTAGCGGCGTTATGTCTTCGCACCAGACAGGAACGGGCAAATTCTATGGAGCTATGCTCGTCGCGAATACGGTAGGGGGCGCGGGCAATCAACTTGGGCCTTCCTCCTTTGACTTCACCTCTGCCTCGAGCAGCGACGGAATCTCCTACAGCAGTTGCTGGGTGAATTACGTACAAGCGCCCGTTAAGTACAAGGTTCTATCTTTCCACGAAATCCCGCAGTAAAGATCGAACCAACAATGAAGCGAATCATGATTTCGCGAGAACTCACAATTTCCTCTCTAACTCTTTGCGCGCTGGCCCTTGCCGCACTAGGTAGTTGCGCCGCTTCCTTCAAACAGCAGCAATCGCAACAATCGCCGCCTCCCTCTTCTCCAACTCCTGCTCCGAGTTCGCACCCTGCTTCCGAGCCGGTGCCATCCATCGGCGAACTGCCCGTCAAGAGGCGCAGAGTTTGGACAAACGACGATGTGGTCACGCTGCGAACACCCGAGGATAACTATCTCGTGAAGAAAGAGGAGGAAGATGCCGCGAAAGCAAAGGAGGCTGCGAACGCGAAAGCCGCCGCCGCAGCTGCGGCGAAGCCGGGTGCCTCCAGGGAGGCTGCATCGCAAACCATGCTTCCATCCTCCATCGAGGAGACCCAGCTGCTCATCAAGAACAAAGAGCAAGATATTGCCGATGTTCAAGCTACGCTTGTCAGCCTAAATGCTGAACTGGCAACGGCGCCGGAAGAACAACGAAAGGCAAAGCAGAAAGAGATCGAAATTGTCAGGGGCGAATTGGACCGGGCGCAGAACGAACTTAAAGTGTTGCAGGACCACCTCGTGGAATTGCAGAAGCCGCCGGCAAACATGACGGCCGCTCCGCCGCCACCTTCTATTTGAGTTTTTATCGAAATACCGGAGCCGTCGTTTCTTGCGATGAGCCCCCCGCGCTGGAAGAGCCAGTTAGATGGCCGCGTGCCTTGAAGTAATCCCCGCTGTATAATGACGGGATGCGTAACAGCCAAGGAAGCGCGCCGATGCACGGCACTACCGTTCTGTGCGTGCGCAAGGACAACAAAGTCGTGATGATCGCCGATGGCCAGGTGACCATGGGCGATCACGTCATGAAGCACACCGCGCGCAAGACGCGCCGCCTTTTCAACGACAAAGTCATCGCAGGTTTTGCCGGCTCTACCGCCGACGCGATTTCGCTTTTCGAGCGATTCGAGGGCAAGCTCCAGGAACACTCCGGCAACCTGCAGAAAGCCGCCGTAGAACTTGCCAAGGAATGGCGCAAGGATCGCGCGCTGCGCCACCTGGAAGCGCTGCTCATCGTCGCGGATTCGAAATCCACTTTTCTTCTTTCCGGCAATGGCGACGTCATCGAGCCGGATGATGGTTTGTGTGCCATCGGCTCGGGCGGGAGCTTTGCGCTAGCCGCGGCGCGCGCCTTGATCAAACATTCCAAGCTCGGCGCAAAGGATCTGGCCATGGAAGCCATGCGCATCGCCAGCGAAATTTGCATTTTTACCAACGCCAACTTTACAGTGGAAGAACTCTAGGGCTCGCTCGATAACACGCCAGGACGTTTTCGCGCATCAAACGGATTGCGCACAGAAAGATTGGGCATTTCATGACCAGCAAGACCGATAAAGAAATCGTTTATATGCCCGGCGGCAACGGCGCACCTCCGCCCGCTGAAGAGCAGGAACTTCTCCCCGCGCTCGATGACATGACTCCGCGCGAGATTGTCGCGGAGCTCGACAAATACATCGTCGGACAAAATGCCGCGAAGCGCGCTGTCGCCGTTGCTTTGCGGAACCGCGTCCGCCGCCAAAAACTTCCGCCGGAAATCGCGGAAGACGTCCTGCCCAAGAATATTCTGATGATTGGCCCCACTGGCGTCGGCAAAACCGAAATCGCCCGACGGCTAGCTCGCCTCGCCGGCTGCCCGTTCGTCAAAGTCGAGGCCTCGAAATACACGGAAGTCGGCTATGTGGGCCGCGATGTGGAATCGATGGTGCGCGATCTCGTGGAAACCTCGATCGACATGGTCCGCGAAGAAAAGCTCGATGAGGTGGCCGACCGCGCCGAGCAAGCTGCCGAAGAACGTGTTCTGGACCTCTTGCTTCCTCCCTCTCCGCCGCCCGCGCCCGGCACCACGGAAGCCGAAGCCGCCGCGCAGCGCGAGCAGACGCAGCGCACGCGCGAAAAACTGCGTGTGCAGCTCCGCGAAGCCAAGCTCGATCAGCGCATGGTGGACATCGAAGTTCGCGAGCGCGCCATGCCGTCCTTTGAAATCATCTCGAATCAAGGCGTCGAGGAAATGGACGTCAACATCAAGGACATGCTCTCCGGCATGTTCGGCCAGCAGAAGAAAAAGCGCAAAATGTCCGTTGCCGACGCTTTCGAGTATCTGATTCAAGAGGAAGAAAACAGGCTGCTCGATATGGACCAGGTGACGCGCATCGCCGTCGAGCGCGCCGAGCAAATGGGCATCGTCTTTATCGACGAGATTGACAAAGTCGCCGGACGAGAATCCGGCCACGGTCCGGACGTTTCCCGCGAAGGCGTGCAGCGGGACATTCTGCCCATCATCGAAGGCACCACCGTCAACACTCGTTATGGAATGATACGCACCGACCACATCCTGTTCATCGCCGCAGGCGCTTTCCACGTTACAAAACCTTCGGACCTCATTCCCGAGTTGCAGGGCCGCTTGCCCATTCGCGTCGAGCTGCAATCGCTGAAAGAAGAGGATTTCATCCGCATTCTCACCGAACCGAAAAATGCGCTCATCAAACAGTACGTTGCGCTGCTCGAGACGGAAGGCGTCAAGCTTAACTTCACCGAGGACGCGGTGGCATCCATCGCGCGATTCGCAACTACCGTGAACGAATCGACCGAAAACATCGGAGCGCGGCGCCTGCATACGATTCTGGAGAAGGTTCTCGACGAGCTTTCCTTTGAAGCGCCTGACCTGAAGAAAAAGAATGTCAAGGTCGATGCCGCGTATGTCAACAAGCAGCTCGCGGAGATCGTCAAGAATCAGGACTTGAGCCGCTACATCCTGTAAACTCCAAAAATCGAAAATGGAAATTCGAGACTCGCGGAAGCCTTCATCGCGCCACATGCAACTCCACCGCTCTGCGACTCTCTCATTGCTAATTTCGGCCTCTGCGTTTCTCGCCGTCGCCGGTTGTGGCGCGCCCGGAGAACCTGTTCCGCCTTCGCCGCCGGTTCCCGTGGCGGTCACCGATCTCGCCGCGAGTCAGGCCGGCGATGGCGTCGAACTTACCTTTACGCTGCCCGTAAAAACGGTTGATGGCGATCGCCTTGCCGCGCCGCCTGCTGTCGAATTTCTTCAGGGTGCCGCAAGACCCGACGGCGCGCCCGACAAAAAATCATTGCGCGTCGTCTATACGATTCCGGGTTCGCTCGTGAGTAATTACGTCTTCAATGGCCATCTAAAGTTTATTGACCCCATCTCTCCCTCGGATACTCGCGCGCATCCCGGTGCCTTGATGTTCTATGTCGTTCGAACGCGCTCATCCAAGAAGCGCGCCTCGGCGGATTCCAACGCCGTCTCTGTGCGCATGTTTCCTGTGCCGGAGGCCATCTCTCATGTTGAAGCGCTTGTCACGGAGTCCGCGATAGATTTGAGCTGGACCGCGCCCACTCGCACGTCGGGCGGAGACCCGCTTGGCGGCCTCTCCGGCTATCGCATTTATCGCGGCGAGCTCGATCCTTCGTCCGCGGAAGCTGCCGCAAAAGACCTTTCGAAAGCGAGATGGAAATCACCGCTCACTTTGCTTGCTCCCTCGACCGACAACTCGTACCAGGACACTCTTTTTGACTTTGGCAAGATGTACGTATACGTGGTCAGAAGCTTGGTAATGTCCGAGGGGAACGCGCTTGAATCTGACGATTCTTCGCCTGCGTTCGTTACTCCGCGCGACACTTTTCCTCCCGCCGCTCCTCAAAACGTGGCTGCCGTGGCCCTTTCAGGCGGCACGAATGGCTCTGTCGTCGCGGACCTCTCCTGGTCCATCAATCTTGAAACCGATTTGGCGGGCTATCGCGTCTATCGGAGTGAGCAGCAGGGCACACGGGGCGCGTCAATCACTCCGGAGCTATTGCTTGCACCAGCGTATCGTGATACGTCTGTTGAACCCGGCCACCGCTACTGGTATTCCGTGACTGCCGTCGATCGTGCTGGTAACGAAAGTGCTCCCAGCGCGGCCGTCGCCGCTGGATGTCGCGAAACCTCCTTCGTAGCCCCGGGATTTGCGCAGGATATTTCTTGGGAGCGCATCGCTTGACTTCTCTTCGAGCACACATGCCCGCGTACGGCTCGTTCCACGCTTTTCGGAATGCCTCGGTTCGCACCGGTCTCTACGTCGGAGTTTTTCTCTCCTTCGTATTCAGCGGATGGGTAATCGTAGCGAATCGCGTTCCCTTCTTCGATCGTTTTGCGCTTGCGCGCAATCTGGCTGCGGTGGTTCTTCTCGGTCTCCTCGCCTCGATTCCCGTTCTGCGGTTTTGGCGCATGCCTGGCAACCTATTGGCCTCGAGTCTCATCGCCTGGCTCATGTTCAGTTTGACCTATCGCCTGCTTAGCATGGATTTCGCGGGACTTGAAGAGCGTTATAGCGCCGTGCAGATCTTCATGCTCGGCGCGGTGCTCTATCTGCTTGCGGTAACAGTTTCTTGGATTGGCACTATCATCCGGCGTGTGCGCGCGTCGGATGCATCTCATCCGAATCACCACTCGAGTTAATCCGCCAATGAAATTCTGCCGCTTCCTTCCGCCTGATTCCACCGCTGCTCATGCGGCCACTCCGCTTTACGGCCTGCTCGAAGGCGGCCAAATTCAGGAAATCTCCGGCCCTCCGTGGGCTTCCTGGTCGCGCGGCTCGCGCACCTGGCCGGTTGCCGAAGCTCGTCTCCTGGCTCCGGTCGAGCCCACCAAAATCGTTTGCGTTGGCCGCAATTACGCGGCGCACGCCGCCGAACTCGGCAATGAACTGCCCAAGGAGCCTCTTATTTTTCTTAAGCCGCCTTCGGCGATCATTGCTCCCGGTCAGCCAATCGTTCTTCCGCCTCAATCCCAGCGCGTCGAACACGAAGGCGAGCTTGCGCTCATCGTCGGCCGCCATTGCTCGCATCTTAAGGACTCCGACGACCCGCTCGCTTATCTGCTCGGTTATAGCTGCCTCAACGACGTCACCGCGCGCGACCTTCAGAAGAGCGACGTCCAGTTCACGCGCGCCAAAGGCTTCGATACGTTTTGTCCCGTCGGCCCGCACATCGAGACTCAGCTCGACCCCTCCGATGTCTTGGTGGAAACCCGCGTCAACGGCGCGCTCCGCCAGTCCGGCCGTACTTCGCTGATGGTCTATCCGGTTGCGTTTCTCGTCCGCTGGATCTCCCGGGTGATGACACTCTTTCCCGGTGATTTGATCGCCACCGGCACTCCGGCTGGTGTCGGCCCGCTCCTCGAAGGAGACGTCGTCGAGGTCAGCGTCGATGGTGTTGGCGTGTTGCGCAATCCAGTGCAAGCCCCGCACACGTAGTTTCGCTTCGCTGGCGCAGTTTCGGTAAACTACACGGTTGTGGGGCTATGTCCGCAGGAAGGTCTTTTTCTCTTGTGCCTTGAATTTCGTGTTTCGTGCCTGCCCGCTCCACATCTTTGTGTATTCTGGGAGCTCTTTCGTTGAAAGGTCTGTTCGCAGATTGGAAATTGGTTCTAGCCATGGCTGCCGCGGCTATTGCGGCCATTGCCATGATCGTCTACGCCTTCTTCCGGCCCACGGAAGAGCCCGAGGCTGTCGAGCGGAGACGGCGCCTCCATCTGAACCAGATTGGACGCATCGCGGAAGGCCAGGTCGTCGAGTTAGCCGAACACCCTCCCGAGCCGCGCGAAGCCCAGAGAAAACTCTTCGGATCCCGCGCCCGCCCGATCATCGATCTAAGGCCCAGGCATCTCGTCACTTATAGCTACGCGATTTCCGGCGTAACCTACCACACCGCCCAAGACATTACCGGCCTCGAAGGCCAGATTCGTTTCGAACGCCTCGTTGCCGGCCAGCCCGCCAGCGTGAAGTATGATCCATCGAATCCGAGCGATTCGATCCTCGTCGCGGACGATTGGTCCGGCTTGCGCTGAGTTTCGAAGGGCTCGCGCTCAGCTTCAACACTCCGGTTTGGATTCCCGATTCCGTTCTGATTTTTCGCCAGTTGCGTTATTCTTCCCTGTGCGACTCTGTTGTTCCGCGCAAGTCTCATGAAAATGATCCTCGCTTCCGTCTTGACCACCATCCTCATCGTTGCGATGACTCTCGGCGCCATGTTCCTTCTTGTGCAGGCCACCCTTTACGTTACGTCGCTTGAATCTCCCCTCCAGCGCGCCGCTGCCATCTGTGCCGAGCTGGTCCTCGGCGTAGTCTTGCTTTTGGGCACGATTTGGCTCGCCACTCATCTCGCCGTTCGCATTTTTGCCAAAAATGAGCCTGTCGATCCTGGAGGTAAGTTTGTCTGAGAAAAACGCCGCCGCAAGCGCAAAGGAAAAACATCACGACCGCATGGAAGAGCTGCGCCGCCAATCCGCCGAGGCGGAAGCCGGCGGCGGCCCCGAGCGCCGCGAGCGCGAGCACAAAGCCGGCAAGCTCGCCGCCCGCGAGCGCATAAATCTGCTCCTCGACGAAGGCTCCTTTGAAGAGCTCGACAAATTTGTCCGCCACGGCTGCGTCGATTTCGGCATGCAGGAGCAGCGTCCCGCCGGCGATGGCTTTGTCACCGGCTTCGGCCGCATCGACGGCCGTCTCGTCTATGTGTTTGCCCAGGATTTCACCGTTTTTGGCGGCTCGCTCTCCGAAGCCAACGCGCGGAAAATCTGCAAGATCATGGATCTCGCCATGCGAGCCGGCGCTCCCGTTATCGGGCTCAACGATTCCGGCGGCGCGCGTATTCAGGAAGGCGTCGCCTCTCTCGCCGGCTATGCCGATATTTTTCTGCGCAACACGCTGGCCAGCGGCGTGATCCCGCAGATCAGCGCCATCATGGGCCCGTGCGCGGGCGGCGCGGTCTATTCTCCTGCCATCACCGATTTTATTTTCATGACGCGCGAGACTTCCTACATGTTCGTTACTGGTCCCGACGTCATCAAGACCGTCACCCACGAGGAAGTCTCCAAACAAGAGCTCGGCGGCGCCATGACCCACAACGAGAAAAGCGGCGTCGCGCACTTTGTTTCTGCGGACGACGCCGATTGCCTCGCCATGATTCGCGAACTCTTGAGCTTTCTCCCTTCGAACAATGTCGACGATCCGCCCCGCCGCCAGCCCTCCGATTCGCCGGACCGCCGGGAAGAATCCTTGAACTCCCTCGTCCCGGATGATCCTCAGAAGCCCTACGACATGAAGGACGCCATCCACGCCATCATCGATGAAGGCTACTTCTTTGAAGTTCACGAGCACTTCGCCAAAAATATTGTGGTTGGTTTTGCGCGCCTCGATGGACGCCCCGTCGGCATCGTCGCCAATCAACCCGCGTTCCTCGCCGGCGTTCTCGATATCAATGCCTCTCTCAAAGGTGCGCGTTTCGTGCGCTTCTGCGACGCCTTCAATATCCCGCTCATCACTTTTGAAGACGTTCCAGGTTTTCTGCCCGGCACGCAGCAGGAATTCGGCGGCATCATCAAACATGGCGCGAAATTGCTTTTTGCCTACGCGGAAGCCACCGTCCCCAAAATCACGGTCATCACGCGCAAGGCCTACGGCGGCGCGTATTGCGTCATGGCCAGCAAGCACATTCGCACCGACGCCAACTTCGCCTGGCCCTCCGCCGAAATCGCGGTCATGGGCCCGGAGGGCGCCGTCAACATTGTCTACAAGCGCGAGCTGGAAAAAGTTCCCGAATCCGATCGCGAAACCCTCCGGCAGGAAAAAATCGAAGAATTCCGCGAGCGCTTCGCCAACCCCTTCGTCGCCGCCGAAAAAGGCTACGTCGACGCCATCATCGAGCCTTCCGAAACTCGTTCTCGCATCATCACCGCCCTCCGGGCCCTCGAAAACAAGCGCGACACCAATCCCCGCAAAAAGCACGGCAACATCCCGCTTTGAGTGCGGCCAAAGCTCCCAAGTCCGCCCAAATCGGGTTGCACGCTACGCTCGGGCGCCGGAGCTTGCCACATTCTGCAGCGCTCGTCCGTGTTCGCGGTGCCTCAAATAATTAGACACTCCAATTGCTCCGTCGGCTCGGCAGCGAGACCCCTCGTGCTAAAATCCCGCAGCATCGCAAAAGGCTCATGTTTCGCAAAATATTGATTGCCAATCGCGGTGAAATCGCCGTGCGCATTCTGCGCGCCTGCCGCGAGTTGGGCATCCGTTCCGCCGCGGTTTTCAGCGAAGCCGACCGCAAATCCCTCCACGTTCGCCTCGCCGACGAGGCTTACCCCATCGGCCCCGCCCCCTCGCGCGAAAGCTATCTTCGCATCGACAAAATAATCGAAGTCGCGCATCGCTCTGGATGTGACGCCCTCCACCCCGGCTACGGTTTTCTCGCGGAAAACCCCGCGCTTCCGCGGGCGTGTGCCGAGGCGGGCGTCATCTTTATCGGCCCCAGCGCCGAAGCCATGGAAGCGCTAGGCTCGAAAACCGCCGGCCGCCAGCTCGCTCGCCGCTCCGACGTCCCCATCGTCCCCGGCGCCAACGACCCGATTGAAAATCCCGATGACGCGCAAGCCCTCGCCCAAAATATGGGCTATCCCGCTCTTCTCAAAGCCGTCGCCGGCGGCGGCGGCAAGGGTATGCGCGTGGTGGCTCGCGACTCCGAATTTGCCTCCGCATGGCGCGACGCTTCTTCGGAAGCCCTGAACGCCTTCGGAGATTCCCGCCTCTATCTCGAAAAATATCTGGAAAAGCCGCGCCACATCGAAATTCAAATCCTGGCTGACACGCACGGCCGCGTCGTCTCTCTTGGCGAGCGTGAATGCTCCGTCCAGCGCCGCCACCAAAAAGTCATCGAGGAAGCGCCTTCGCTGGTCGTTACTCCCGAACTTCGAAAAAAAATGGGTGATGCCGCCGTACGCCTCGCGCGCGCCGGCGGCTACGTCAACGCCGGCACCGTGGAATTCCTCGTCGACGCCCATCTCAATTTCTATTTTCTGGAAGTCAACACGCGCCTCCAGGTCGAGCATCCCGTCACCGAGCAAGTCACTGGCCTCGATCTCGTCAAACTGCAAATCGCCATCGCCGCCGGCCATCGTCTCCCCTTCGCATGGGAAACCATCACTCCCCGCGGCCACGCCATGGAAGTCCGCCTCTACGCCGAAGATCCGGACAACAATTTTTTCCCTTCGCCCGGAAAAATTCTTTCTCGCCACGTGCCCAGCGGCCCGGGCATCCGCCTCGATGAAGGCGTCTACGAAGGCTGGACCGTTCCGATGGACTATGATCCGCTTCTCAGCAAGCTAATCGCCTGGGGCAACAGCCGTGAGGAAACCATCGCCCGTCTCCGGCGCGCACTCGAAGAGCACACCGTCACCGGTATTAAGACCAACGCTGGCTTATTCCGCCGCATCCTCGCCGAACCGGATTTTCTTCGCGGCGAGATTCACACAAAGTGGCTCGATGAATTGCTTCACCGTTCGCCAGGCGCAGCGCCCGCCTCGCGCGATTCGGCGCACGCTGATCGCGCCGCAGATGCCGCCGCCATCGCCGCGGCGCTGTGGCACGCCTCTCAGTCGGACAGGCCGTCCGGCCGCACCTCCTCGAGCGACGATTCTTCTCAACCCTCGCGCTGGAAACAGGAAGGCCGCCGCCAACAGCTGGACCAGCTGCCATGAACCGGAAGATTGAGATTCAGCTCGCCGGTTCTTCCGGCAAAAGGCTCCGCACCGTCGAACTCGAACGCGATGCCGACCGCTGGAAAATCGCTCTCGACGGTCAGCCCGTCGACGCCGACGCTGTCGAATTCGCTCCCAACTCTTTTTCCCTGCTCCTCGAAGGCCAATCCTACGAAGTCCGCATCGTGCGGCTGCCCACTGGCGAGCTCAAACTCCAGACCGGCCTGCAGGAATTCACCGCCGAACTGGTCGATCCACGCGCTTGGCGCGGTCGCAGGCACAGCGCGCTCGAACTCCAGGGCCGCCAGCAAATCCTTGCTCCCATGCCTGGCAAAGTCGTCCGCGTGCTGGTCAAAGACGGCGATCGAGTCGAAGCCGGCCAGGGTCTCCTTGTCGTGGAAGCCATGAAAATGCAAAATGAAATTCGCTCGCCTAAAAACGGCGTAGTCGAGCGCATGCATGTCAAAGAAGGCCAGCCTGTCAACGCCGGAGAAGTTCTTGCCTGGGTGGAGTAGTGGAACTAGGGAAAGGAAATGCGGAAAGTCGAAAAACGGTTTAGTGCCCCGAGGACTTGGCCGGAAACTCTGTCTTCGCTGCATCCGGCAATTTGCCTGCCGCTTCGATAATTTGCTGCGCCAGATAGTTCGTCACGTGCGATTCGTCCCGCGCAATCGTCAAGTAAGCGGCGCGCAGCAGTTGTTCCTTATGATTGCGTAGCGTGTCGCGAATCGTCTGCTGCACTTGCGGATCGGAAATACTGCGCTGCCCCGGCGACTCGCGCGAAATAAGCTTCAGGATCACGAACCGCGGCCCATCCTTCGATTGAATCGCCAGCGGCGGGCTCACCTGCCCCGCCTGCATCCCCATCACAGCCTTCTTCAGGATTGGATCCGACTGGTTCAGAGCGGACTCCGGCACGTATCCCAGGTCCCCGCCCATCGCCGCGGAGTTCATGTCCTCGGAATAATCCATCGCCAGTTGCGCGAAGTCCGCGCCGCTGTTCAGCTTGTCTTCCAGCATTTTTACTTTGCGCTGCGCTTCCGCCTCGGTCGTCGCATCGTCATTCTTCAGGTTGCGGATCTGCGCTTCCTTGCGCGGCGTCACCACGATCTCGGAAATCCGGTAGCGCGGTTCGGCAACGTTGAACTGCGCCTTGTTCGCGTTGTACGCGTCGGTGATGTCCTGGTCGGTGATGGTTATTTTCGCCACCACTTCATGGTTCAGAAGCTTGGTGATCGAAAGCTGTCTCCGCAAGTCGCTTTTCAAATCGTCCACCGTCACGCCCCGCTCCTTCAGTTGTCTCTGGAATTCGTCTTCCGTATAGGGGCTCTTCATTTCGGTGAATTTGTCTTCTACTTCGCCGTCGCTGGCTTCCAGGTTCATTTTCTTGGCCCGCTCCAGCAAAATCTCGTTGTTGATCAGCTCGTCCAGCACATTCAGCTTCAGCGATAGGGCTTCATCCTGCGAGGGCTCCTGCCCCTCCGGATTCACCCGCGTCCGGTAGTATTTTTCCACGTCATCGCGTTTGATCTCTTGCCCGTTCACCACCGCCCACACGTCCGGCGCAGGCTGGGCCTTCTGTTGGCAGCCGGTAGCCATCGCCAGGGCTATGGCCGCCACAGGCACCAGCGCCGTCACTCGCGCCATGCCCCTCATCGGGCCGTGCGCGCGCCCAGCCACACTATTATTCGCATGCGATGGATTCAAGGTGGGGTGCTCAGGCCGCTTTCTTCACGCGGCCCGCGCGGATGCAGGCCGTGCAAACTCGAACATGCTTTCTCGCGCCGTCCACTACCGCTCGGACGCGCTTCAAGTTCGGATTCCACCGTCTCCGCCTTGTATTATTCGCGTGACTGATCACGTTGCCAAAATGCGGCCCTTTGCCGCAAAGTTCACACTTCAATGCCATTGTTCTTCCTACTCAGGCCGTATTGTCCAGCCGGAAATTTTGCTCTGTTGAAGTCGCAATACCGAGCATCCCATTCTAGCAGACCCCTCACCCTCGTCAAAGCCTGCCTTTTGCTCGGTAAAGGCTCAGTTTCCGGTTACCGGGGTTTACAAGGAGTTGGAAAAACGGGTCTGGTACAAGGCATGTCGCAAGGCTAAAATCTCGCTATGGCGTGTCTCGACTCTCTGAGAAGAATTGCCTCTGCCTTGTGTGTCGCTGCGATGCTGTGCTGTTTCGTCTTAGCTGTAAGCGCTCATCAGCAGGCTTCAGCTAATTGGCTCAAGCTGGATGCTGGGCCATTCTCGATTTTCGCGCCATCGGGCTGGGAGTTCCACCAGCTTCAAGGGCTTGATACCTATGTGGGGGAATTTACGGGAAGCGGCGTGGCCCTCACTTTTGACTTCGGCCAAGCCGCGAGTGGCTATCTAAAGGAGACTAAACAGCCAGATGTGAAGTAATACTTCACTTGGACTTGGCCTTCAGCGCCTGCAGGATTGAGGATTAAGGGTTTTGGTAGAACGTCTACGTCTCCATCCGCTCCCTCGAAGAACGCAACCACGAGTGGCAGCACTCGACCGCGCCCGCGAAAAACTTCTCACGAAATAGCATTTTCGGCTAGACTCAGGGGCACAAGTTTCAATTCCGCGCTCCCGGGCACGCAGATTGGAAGTCGTGCTTGGAGTGGAGCGGGGAGAAGCGTTAGCGATGAAACGAAACTGGAACTGGCCAGTGTGGACCGGCGCGTCGCTGGTTTTCCTGGGAGTGATTAGCTATCCGCTGTTTTTCGTTCGCTTCCCGGCGCTTCGCGATTTTCCGTGGGCGAACCTGCCGATGATCGCGCTCGGGTTGGTGCTGCTCGCCTTGGGGCTTGTGCGCGCATTCCGGCATTCGGACCTGTTTCGCGGCAAAATTTTCGGCAGTGTCCTCGCGATGCTAGCGTTGGCATTCAGCGGATTTTTCCTCTACGCCATTTTTATCGGCGCCCGGCATGTGCTACCCGCTTCGCACGGCGCGCCGCAGGTGGGCCAAACGGCGCCAGATTTCACCCTGCCGGATTCGCAGAACCACCCAATGAGTTTAACGGGTGCGTTGAATTCTCCGTTCACTCCAGAGAGTACAACTCGCGTCGCGGCAAGCGCGGCCAAGCCAGCCGGCGTGATTTTGATTTTCTACCGTGGATATTGGTGACCGTTCTGCAACTCCGAGTTACGGAGTTTCGAGCAAGCTCTGCCGGAATTCGATGCAAGGAAAATTCGAGTGATGGCCATCAGTGTGGATTCTCCTGAGGATTCCGAAAACCTGCGTCGGTCGCAGGGCTACACGTTTCCGATTCTTTCGGATGCACAGGAGGACGTGATTCGCAGGTGGGATCTGGTGCACCTTCACGGCCGGCGCGACGGTGCAGACATCTCGCGACCAGCGGAATTCCTTATCGACCCGTCGGGGAAGGTGCGCTGGGTGAATCTTACGGATGATTTCGTGGTCCGCGCCCGGCCAGAAGAGGCGCTCGCAGCGTTTGACGCGATGAATAAGTCATCTCGATCCGGACAATAGTGGTCTAGCCTTCTATTCTCAAATTCCAGAGTCCGATTTGCGTGCCCGGTCAAATCTCGATTAGTTGCCTAATCGGAAACTGACCCACTATTATTTGCTCGGGCTATTCGTCCCGGAACTCCTTGAAATGGGGAGGCTCGGGCGGTTGCGCTTGTTTCGATTCGCTACACTGCTTGTAGGCGTGGTCCTCAAGGCAGTAGGTTGTGGAGGTCCATCCTGTTGTGGCGTCTGTCTGCTTCTGGTCTACGATTCCCAGGTAAACGATGATTTGTTTCCAATCCGGAGCGATCGTTAGGTCAGCTTCCGAGGGCTGTCCTTCGGCCCCCGTGAGCTCTTTGTGAATAGTAAGGGCGGAGGTGATCTCACCCTGCGGGGAAATGGCAATGATGTCAAATCCCAAGACTGGGCAGGAGCCACATGCTCCAGAACCAAAGGCGCTCAGCGTGGAGGCCGTGGGTCCAGAACGAATAAGCGTCCAACCGTCTGGCAAGGCCAGCGTTCCGAAATGCTCTCCGTCCAGGCCGATTTCCGTTCGCTTGATCTCATTTCCGTCACGCCAGCCAAGATCGGGGCCGCAAACAGTGGCGCCGCTTGTCAATTGCCTCCAGAAATAGTCAGAGTTTGTGACCTCTGGCGAGACGTTCGCGGGTTCATACATATAACCTCCGGCTGGGTTGATGAGGGCAAATGTGGATCGCAGATCGGAGTCCTTGACGGACCGCGAGGGGAAGAACCACGAGGGATGCTCCTCCCCATATATGTCCTTTTGCTCGAGCTTGTATTCGCAAGGACTGACCGAGAAAGTGCGCGGCACAACGAGGCGAACATGATTGAAAGTGGCTGGCTGACCCCACTCGCGCTCGGCTGAGGTGCTCGAGTAGCCGCCCAGCTTGTCGCCCGCGGGCGCAGAGCTGAAAACATCCACCATCAAGTAGAGATCCGCCAGTTTGAGTTGCTGCGCGGGTGGGAACGCTTTATAAGGAATGAAGACGTGAAAGTGGTAACCGGTCTGGTGATAATACATGTAGGCTGTGCCGCTAGGAGTCTGTTTTTTTTCTGGCCGGACATCGCTGCCGATGTCCACAGTCACTCCATCATTGGAATCTGGCTTAAGCGTTTTCGGCACGTCTTCGGAAAAGAAATTTGCGCTGAGTCCTGCGTAAGCAGTGGAGGCAAAATCCTCGAAGATGCGGGGCTTGCCTGAGTAACCAGAACCGGCAATCAGCCACTGGCGGGCGAACAGCCGCCGAAGATACTGGCGGAACTGAAGTTGTTCGGTGTACCACCGCTCACAGTTTTTGGCGCCCGAATCAGCTTCGCCCGTGTGCGGATCAACTTGGCCGGCGCAATCTTTTAAATTAGTCAGTTCTGAAGAACCGAATTGGTTGCCCCAGCCGATCTCCGGCATCGGAACTTCAGGCGAAGTGGCAAGCCAAACCTCGATGTGGTCGCTCGAGAGCATTTCGGATTTTTGCTGCGGCCAGCGAAAACCCTGTTCGTCGGCATCGATCTTGCCCCACACGTGCACACCATCATCGCTGGAGCGCAGCCAGATCTTCCCGGCATGGGCTGCTGGCGTGTGAGGCAGCAGAGTCAGCGACTCCGGCGTTGCGTAGATGTCCTGCGATGCTCGCGCTAAATCCACCTGGGAAATGTCGCTGACGCTGACGACGTTGCCGCTCTGAGCATAGGTCGCGGACGCGGAACTCATCGCGACAGTGAGCAGCGCGAAATAGAAAACCGCTTTCATGAAAGGCCTCCAGTACTCCTGAATAGAAGAACCACACTCTTGCCGCGGACCGCGGTGGATAGCGCACGGGACAAACGGCAAGGCCACCATTCCGTTTGCTCACGCGGCCGTCAACCGGCCGGCCACGCCGCGGAAGACCAGCGATCACCGGACTTAGATTCTTGAAAGTATGCTTTGCATGGCAGTGATTAAGCATCTTAGTTGCCCAGGCACAGATTGTTGCAAGCAAGGGCTATATGCTGGAACTACCCGAAGTCTTCCGTGGTTGGGGAAACACAGGGGTGTCAGGATCTAGACGAATTCCCGAGGGAAGCGGTCTGCTGGCGTGGTATCACCGCTACCCTCACAACAATCCTCCCCCTCCCTTGACAATAGGTTATCTTAATGGTATAAGAAACTCAGGTAACATTGCGCCCTTCAGTCCGTATCGCCAGCATCTCGCTGGCGTTCTTGCTTTTGGTGGCATGCTCTTTGTGACAGGCTCGGAATTTATTCCGGCCCGGTCGTATGCCTGTGTTTTTTTCAACCGCCGCCCTGTCCGTGAGCTCAATCCCGGCTGGGCAGGCCGTGCGCGTGGCTGGCGGGCCCGCAGCGCTCAAAATGCCCAAGAAGACGCAACTGTAAAACGTTTAGAAGCACCCCTTGCCCAAGTCGCCGCAATTCTAGATTTTCGATCGCGCACAGCCAGACTAAACTCTTTAGAATCAACATTTGCAAGTTCGCCCGCAAACGCTGATTCTAAAGAACTTACGAAAAGGCTAACCTGTTTAGAATCAGCGTTTACAGGAAACTGGGGGTGGGCGACCGAGGTCGACCTCCGCGCCTGCGGCCCAGAACCAACCACAGCGCTATCATCGCGCTCAGGAGGCTGCCGCAGCCACCAAACGTGCGATCCCAGGTCCTTAGGAATCGGACGCGAATATGCGACTCTCCGGCTGGCACCTGTACCAGCATCTGGTGGAAGTCCTCGCCGTCCAAAGGAGCTCCCACAGCCCCATTCACCGTCACTTGCCACGCGGGATAGTTCAAGAGCCGCAGTCCGAGCGCAAAGGGCTCATTCGTGTTCACGGTCACTTCTTTATCCTCCGGCGCCCAGCGGTCCACGCGAACCTTCGGCGCCGTATTCGGCCCGGGCGTGGAATCTGTATCCATCACTTGCGCCTCTGGGGCTTTTTTCACCGGCACGTTGGTGTGGTCGTCTCCGGCGGGATCGTATTCGAAGGTGCCTTCAAACCCTTCCGCCTGCGCAATCGCCTGGCGCAAAAACGCGATGTCGCTTTTGTACCACCAGGCCTGATGTGCCAGACCGGCCCCGCAGGCGCCGATAAGTGCAAACGTGGCCACCGCCCAAACCCATCCCCAATGTTTCCGTCCCATGGCGCAACCAACGAAAATCGCAAACGGCACGGCAAGAATCGACATCCAACGCCACGGGAATTGCACGAAACGCAGTTTTGGCAGTAGTTGCCAGAGAATGTAGGTGAAACGGAACATCAGAGCGCCCGACAGCCCCGCGAGAAGCAGCAACGTCGGCCACAATCCGTTTTGTAAAGCGCCGTCGCCTTCTCGGCGTGCTTTGTGGACCGCCACCGCCGCCAAACCCGTCAACACCATCAGCAAAATCGCGATACTCGACACGATCCAATTAAAAAGCGTGTGCTCCGGATCGTTGATAACCGTAAAGAGAAAATTTTCCGAGGGAAGCAGGCCGGAAGACAGTGCTTGCGCGATATTCACCCAGCGCTGCTCGTAAGCTGCCGGCAAAAGGTAAAATACAGCCAAGCCCAAACCTAGCGCCAATCCCGCGGAACCGCGCAGCAACGGCTGCCAGGACTTCCGCGTTAGCGCCGCAAATCCAAATATAGCTGACGAACTATAGCAAGCAATCACCCCCGCGGGCGCGTTGGAAAGCCAAACCGCGGCCAACACACCGGCAAAAGAAGCAATCGCCCAGCGCCTCGACGCGTCCCCCGCTTGTTCCGGATTCTCAAGCAACCCACAGATTTGAAACGCCGCGAAAAACAGCAGCGGAAAGAACGCGTTCGCCAGCAGCTCCGCGAAATCGCTGCGCAGATAAATAATCACCAGCGCATAGGGATTCGCGGTATAGCATGCCGCGCCGAACAAAGCCGCTCGCTCCGGCAGAATGCGCCGCGCCAACGTAAACGCGCTCAATCCCGCGAAAATCTGCACCAGCACAATAAAAATCGCCGGAACCGAGTTCCACGGCGCCACGAAACCCAGCGCCGCTCCGAGCAACCACGACAGCGGCGGATAAAAAATAAATCGCGGCTCGCCAAATCCGTAATTGGCCCACTCCGTCCACCGCGGAAAAACGATTCCTTCTTTCCACTGCCCGGCCACGTCCAGCCACGACGCCACGTGAAATCCGAAATCGTGCCCCGAAGCGCTCCCCAACCACAAAAACGGCGCAACGATCAGCAACGACACCAGCAAAGAAACGAAAAGCGAGAAGCCAGCCTTGAAGCCGGGCGCTGGAACGCACCAGTTGCTGTGGTTCGGAGGAAGATGTCATGCGGTGTTCATGCGATTGTAACCGGAAATAAACTCTCATGCGAGCTTCATCCTTATGTGTGCGCTTCTCCGAGTTGAGCCATAATACACGCACCCATGAGCACCCCCAGCACAGCCTCCGCGCCCATCATCGAAGCGCGCCAACTGGAGAAATTTTACCCCCAGCCCGACGGCAGCCGCATCCAAGTCATTGCTTCCACGGATCTGGCCGTGTACCCCGGCCAGATCATCGCGCTGCTCGGTGCTTCCGGCTGCGGCAAGTCGACCTTGCTTCGAATGCTGACCGGTCTTTCGCCCGCCACTGCGGGCGCGGTGTTCTGGCACGGGCACCCGGTCCGTGACGAATCGCCCAATGTTTCCATCGTCTTTCAAAGTTTCGCGCTTTTTCCCTGGCTCACCGTTCTCGAAAATGTGGAAGCTCCGCTCGAAGCTCGCGGAATGCCAACCATCGAACGCCGCAAGCGTTCGCTGCGCATTATTGACGCGGTCGGGCTCGACGGATTTGAAACAGCTTATCCCAAAGAACTTTCCGGCGGCATGAAGCAGCGCGTCGGCGTTGCGCGCGCCCTGGTCGTTGAGCCCGAAGTGCTTTTTATGGACGAACCATTTTCCGCGCTCGACGTTCTGACGGCAGAAACGCTACGCGGCGAACTTCTCGAGTTGTGGCTCGGCCATAGAATTCCCACGCGCGCAATTTTTATAGTCACTCATAACATTGAAGAAGCCGTCGTGCTTGCCGACCGCATCATCGTTCTTGGAAGAAATCCCGCGCACATCCACGCGGACTTTACCGTCGCCATTGCCCATCCCCGCGACCGCAAATCACCGACTTCATCGAACTCGTTGATGCCATCTATCGCGTGCTCACCCGCCCGACGCAAGACGATGCTTCGCATCCGACCGCGGCTTCCGGCAAGCAGCCCTCGCACAACACCATCATGCTTCCGCACACCCGCCCGGGCGGCATGGCCGGCCTGCTCGAAATTCTCGTCGATCAGGGCGGCCGCGTCGATCTCCATCACCTGGCCGATGAGTTGAGCCTCGAAGTCGATGCGCTGCTTCCGACCGTCGACACCGCCGTGCTCCTGGGTATGCTGCGCCTGGAAGAAGCGGACGCCATCATCACGCCGGAGGGCCAGGAATTCGCGGAGGCGGATATTCAAACGCGCAAGACCATTTTTCGCAAAGCCGCGCTCGCGAATGTTCCGCTGCTCCGCCAAATGGAACAATGCGCTTAAAGCAAAATCCGACCGCACACTCAGCGATGAATTTTTTCATGATCTGCTCGACGAGCATTTCAGCGAGGACGAATCGCGGCGGCAGCTGGAAACGGCCATCCAGTGGGGCCGCTACGCCGAAATTTTCGATTACGACGCCGCCACCGGGCAAGCTGACGCTCACCGAGGCCTGACGCCCGTGCCGGAACTCCTCCTTCGCATCGACACAGCCACACCCGCTCCCACCTACGGCGCAGCGACCCGCCGGTTCGCGCTGGACCTGGGCGTTTCTGATCGACATCGCCGTTTTTCTTTTTGTGTTCGCGGCGATTTACGGCGTCTACGCGATCGGCCGGTCGTGGCTCGGTCCGGTGGCGCCGCACGCGCACATTTCGCAAAACCCGCGCGATCTTCCGCTGTACGCGTTGTACTCCCTCGTCCGCATCAGCGTCGCGTACGCGCTGAGCCTGGTCTTCGCGCTGGCGTACGGCTACATCGCGGCGAGTTCGCGCCGCGCGGAAATGGTGCTGGTTCCGCTGCTCGACATTTTGCAATCGATTCCGGTGCTGAGTTTCTTGCCCGGCGTGATGCTCGCGATGGTGGCGATTTTTCCGCACAGCCAGTTCGGCGTCGAACTCGGCTCGATCTTGCTGATCTTCACCGGACAAGTCTGGAATATCGCGTTCAGTTTTTATTCTTCGCTGAAAACGCAGCCGCGCGAGCTGAAGGAAGCCGCGCATCATCTATCGCTTCGGCCACTGGCAGCGATTCGTCGCAGCTGGATTTGCCATTTTCCACCATCGGACTGGTGTGGAATTCCATGATGTCGGTCGCCGGCGGCTGGTTCTTTCTGATGGCCTGCGAAATGTTCGTGCTCGGCGATCGCGATTTCCGGCTGCCGGGTCTCGGCTCCTTTCTGCAAACCGCCGCGAGCAACGGCGACACGCGCGCGATTCTGTGGGGCCTGGCGGCGATGATCGCCGTCATCGTTCTGCTCGATCAACTGGTTTGGCGGCCGGTCATTGTCTGGGCGGATAAATTCAAGTTCGAGCAAGTGGAAAGCGCCAGCCGCCACGCAAACACGTTGCTCCGCCTGATCGGCCGCGCTTCCTTCGTGATTCGTGTGTACCGGCTTGCCGTGCACCCGGTCGCGGACTGGCTCACGCTGACGTTCGCGATCGGCGCGCGCCGCGCGGCTGCAACGTTCTCCGCTCCGAAGCGGATCACACGCGCCGCTGCTGCTCGATCGTTCTGGCGGCGTGATTCTCGTGGGACTGGGATTTGCCGTATTTCACGCGGGGCGCGAACTATCCGATCTTCGCCGTGAGGACTACTTCGAGACTTTTGCGCAGCGCGGCGTTACACGTTTGTGCGCGTCAACGCCGCGCTCCTCCTCGGCGCGCTGTGGACCGTCCCCGTGGGCGTCGCGATCGGCTTCAATCCGCGCTCGCCCGCATCGCGCAGCCGCTGGCGCAGATTGGCCGCGTCGATTCCCGCCACCGCGCTTTTTCCGGTGATTTTGCTTTTTCTGATTCGCTTGCGCGGCGGCCTGGAAATTGCCGCGATGCTGCTGATGCTGCTCGGCACGCAGTGGTACATCTTGTTCAACGTGATCGCCGGAGCGATGGCCATTCCCACCGACCTGAAGGAAGTCGCGCACATATTCCGCTTCAGCTCGTGGGATCGCTGGCGCTACCTGATCTTGCCGGGGATTTTTCCGTACCTCGTCACGGAATGGTTACGGCGTCCGGCGGCGCGTGGAACGCCAGCATCGTCGCGGAATATTTTCATTTTCAGGGAAGAATCGTGTCGCCCCGGGCTGGGCAGCACCATCAGCCGCGCCAGCGATTCCGGCCGATTCGATGTCTTGCTGGCGTCGACGTTGATCATGGCGACCGTGGTAGTGCTGATCAATCGTTTGCTCTGGCGACGGCTACTATCGGCTGGCGTCTTCGCGGTTCAAGTTCGAAGCGTAGCGCTTGTCAGCCATTGTGCCTTACTGTTTTTCAGGTTTCGCCGTTTTGTCGGTCTTTTCCGGGGCCGCGGGAGTTGGCTTTTGCCCCAGATGTATTGCGCAAACCATTTTTCGTTTTCTTCCATGACGGCGCGCTGCTGTTTCGGTTTGGTGATGCCGTGGCCGAAGCCCTTGTAGACCACCATTTTTACGGGCACTCCGCGGTCTTCGAGAGCCTGACGAAGTTCGTACGCGTTGGGGGGATGGGCACGCGGCGGTCATTCTCGCCGTGTTGGATGAGCGTGGGCGTTTTGGCTTTCGCAATGTAGCTGATGGGTGAAGTCTTCTTGTAGATCTCGGGATTGTCCCACGGCGTCGCGTGCAGGTATTGCGGAGTGAACGGGGTGATGTCCGTGTTTGCGTAATAGGTCATCCAGTCGGAAATTCCGGCACCGACCGAGACGGCCTTGAAGCGGTCGCTCGAAGCAGTGATGAACGCCGAAATGTAGCCGCCCTGGCTCCAGCCCATGGCGCCGACGCGGTCCTTGTCCACCCAGCCTTTGGCAATAAGCGAATCGACTCCCGAAATGACGTCGGCATAATCGCCAACCCCGAGATTGCGAACGTTCAGGGCGCGAAATTGTTCGCCGTAGCCGGCCGAACCGCGGTAGTTGGGCCGCAGCACGAGCGCGCCCTTGGCCACAAAATGCTCGATGGGATAGTAGCGGTCGGCGTTCACGATCGGCTGGTCCACTCCGGTGGGCCCGCCATGAATTACTACCAGCAACGGGTACTTTTTCTTCTTATGCTGAAATCGGGTGGTGTGTAGGAGCACGCCCTCAATCGTGGTGCCGTCGGCCGATTTCCAGGAAATCACTTTACGGCGCGCGAGAGTGAATCCTTTGAGCTGGTCGCCCATGGCGGTCAGCTTTTTGCCCTCCCACGGCGCGACGTTGGACGAATAGATTTCCGCAAATTGGTTTTCGAGAGCCGCGCGGTAAGCCACTCGTTTGTAGTCTTGCGAAAAGGAAAAAGAAAACGAGGCCATATGATCGGGGCCGGCTCAATTTCTCGACGGCCTTGGTCGCTGGATTCAGGCGGAAGAGATGCGCGTAGGTCTTCTGCTCGGCGGCAAAATAAATGCCATCCGGGCCCCAGCCGATGAGTCCGGGATCTTCATCGAAAGTTTCGGTCAGCACCCGGGGCGTGCCTCCGTCGGCATCCACCACCGCGATTTTCATATTCGTATAAAAAAAGTATTTGAGCCACCGGTTGTTTTATAGGCGATCTTTTTGCCGTCGGGCGACCATGTCGGATTGGTATCTGGGCCCGGCGTGCTTAAGCGATATTCACCTTTCCGCCGCCTGCTCCTTTACCACGTAGATATCAGGCCGTCTCCAGAAGAAATTAAATCCAGGATCGCGTTCGGGCGCTGAAAGCAATGCGCGTCATCCCCCCACAACGCGCAAATCGCCGACGCTGAAAGCCGTTCCTTCCGTCAGCCGCTTCGGCTCCAGAAGGTATCCAAATCACTACAGCCAGGGAATTCGAGCATCCACGATCCGCCATGCTGTAGTAGGCGTGAACGGCGTCGTATTCACCGTATTTCGCTTTCCGATGTTTCATCGCTTTTGATTCGGGATCCTCGGCAGCGAAGGCCAGTCTCTTCGAATCCGGCG
>CAWKOM010000007.1:0-259637 GCA_963851235.1 uncultured Acidobacteriota bacterium | reverse complement strand
GAACCGGTCCGTTCTTTCAAGGCGGCACGTCCTTCCCCTCGGAGCACGCTGCATTGGCGTGGTCTATTGCGGGAGTAGTCGCACACGAATATCCGGGTCCGGTTACGCAAATACTAGCCTACGGCCTCGCCTCCTTCGTCGGCTATTCTCGCGGATTCGTGCTCGCCAGCATCTTCCGTCCGATGTTTTCGTCGGCAGCATGATGGGTAACCTCATCGGTCAGAATATCTATAGCCGAAATCATGATCCCGAATTAGGGGGCGAGGCTTGGCGATCGCTCAGTCAAATCTTCCGAACGGACGGAAACCTCACGGCGAGCAATATGGGCTCACCGTATGTCCCCATCGATAGCTGGGTTTATTCCGCATTCGATCGCCTCGCGGCCATGGGTTACGTGAAGAGCGCGATGCTTGGGATGCGCCCGTGGACGCGTCTGGAATGCGCTCGGCTCCTCAACGAAGCTGAAACTAGGAGCGCCGAAGAAAACAATTCATCGGAAGCCGCACGAACGGTCACGCAACTATCGGCGGAATTTGCCGGCGAGTTGCAAGAGATGAGCGCAGGCAAGAATAGAGTGGCCAAGGTGGAATCGGTCTACACCAGCGTCACCGGAATCTCGGGACAGCCTCTCACGGATGGCTTCAACTTTGGACAGACGATCATTAATGATTACGGGAGACCCTACCAAGAGGGATTGAGTTCCGCCGATGGCTTTTCCGCTTGGGGGGCCGAAGGGCATTTTGTTGTCTACGTGCGCGCGGAGTACCAACATGCTCCTTCAGCTCCCGCTTTATCCCAAAGCGCCCGGCAATTCATATCGACGAGCAACGCTCTTCCTTCTATTGCTCCTCCAACACCATTCGCCGCCGTGAATCGCTTTCAATTATTGGACTCTTACTTGGGTCTGAATTTTTACAACTGGCAAATTACCTTCGGGCCGCAGACTTTGTGGTGGGGCCCCAGCTTGGGCGGGCCATTGATGTTCAGCGATAACGCCACGCCCGTGAATATGCTTCGCATCAATCGCGTCTCACCGTTTAAACTCCCCAGCATCTTAGGTTGGCTAGGACCGTGGCGCACGGAGTGGTTTCTGGGTCAGCTCACAGAGCATGATTTCGTGCTGCAGAGCAATACGGGCCTCGTGGGCCAGTTTGGCCAGCCTGTTAGTCGCCAACCCTTCCTAGATGGAGCAAGGCTCAGTTTTAAGCCCTTCCCTGATTTTGAGCTCGGTCTTTCTCTCACGGCCGTCTTTGCCGGTGGTCCAACTCCGTTGACTGCCCACACCTTTCTTAATACCTATTCCGTCGGCAGTAGGTGGGGGTAGTGAGCTTGATCCTAATCATTCCGGAGATCGCCATTCGGGAGTCGACTTTACATTCAGAATTCCGGGCGTGAAAGATGGATTGAGCTTTTACTCCGAGGCGTTTGTCATGGACGAGTATTCGCCCATCGCCTATTGGCGGAATGCGGCGACTTGGTCTGGGTTGTACCTGGCGCAAGTTCCCAAGCTCAATAAGTTGGATTTTCGAGTCGAGGCCGGCTACACGGATCTTCCCAGCGGCCTCGAGAACGGCACCCCCCACTCTCATTACACTTCCGGGCTTTTCTACGCCTACGACCGATACCCCGGCGGGTCCTACACGAACGACGGCAATCTCTTCGGAAGCTGGATCGGCAGAGAGAGTCAGGGCGTTCAGGCATGGAGTAACTATAGATTTAGTCCGCGGAGTTTTATTCAGGCTAGCTTCAGACATCAGAAGGTGAGTCACCAGTTCATGCCCGGTGGGGGCACGCTTACGGATGCGGCGCTGAGCGCTAACGTTTGGCTCCGCAACGATTTAAGCGTATCCGGCTCTGTTCAGTACGAACGCTGGTTATATCCGATCATCACTCCCGGAGCCCAGACCAATGTAACGACCTCTTTGCAGTTGGTTTTCTGGCCGGAGTCTTGGAAAAAGTAGATCGAGATCGATAAGTGAGGTGGTGAAGCGAACTTTCGGTAATGGTAGCGGATATGAGCAAAGGAAAGGACGAGCTTCAGGAGAGACGTGACGCAGACAGCCACCAAGACGCAGATTGAAGCCGAAATTCCGCCGGTCAATGGGGAAGCTCAACTCCAAGAGGCCTCCCTCGAAGAGGTGCGCGACCGGCAGGCGAAACTTCTCCGCTTGCTTTGGGATGCTCGGCGAGACCTTTTTCGCGCTGCTGCAATCGCTTTGGTTGCCTCGACTCTTATCGCGTTCTTGATTCCCAAATCCTACACCTCGACTGCTCAGCTCATGCCGCCTGACACGCAGTCTTCCTCGGGGTTGGCGATGATGGCCGCGATGGCCTCGAAAGTTGGCGGTGGGCTCGGATCGGTGGCTGGCGATTTGCTCGGAATGAAAAGTTCCGGCGCTCTTTTTATCGGCGTGCTTAGAAGCCAGACCGCGCAGGACCGCCTGATTCAAGACTTCGGACTACAAAAAGTTTACGGAAAAAAACTGATAACCGATGCACGAACGAAGTTGGACGAGAATACCTCGATTTCGGAAGACCGCAAAAGCGGCATAATCTCGATTACTGTCACTGACCACGACCCCAAGCGCGCTGCGGCGATCGCAAACGCCTATGTGAATGAACTGAATGCTCTGGTCGCCGAGCTTTCGACTTCCGCCGCGCACCGCGAGCGCGTCTTCCTCGAAGGACGCTTGCAAGTTGCAAAGAGTGATCTCGACGATGCTTCCAGCCAGCTTGCTCAGTTTTCCAGCAAGAACAATACTTTGGACATCCAGACGGAAGGCAAAGCCATGCTCGACGCGGCGGGAACGCTTGCGGGCCAGATGATCGTCGCGCAGTCGGAGCTTGAGGGACTCCGCCAGATCTATACCGACAATAATCCGCGTGTTCGCGCCTTGAACGCGCGTGTCGGGGAGCTCCGCAAACAACTCGACAAGCTTGGCGGCGCGCAGTCAAACGCCGCAACTGGCAGCGCCACAAGTCTTACGACTGCAAAAGGCGCCGATCCGCCGCAAGCGCCAGCTGCCGACGTAGTCTCGTCCGGCAAAATCGGTGACATGCCCTTTCCCACGATCCGTAATCTGCCTTTGCTGGGCGCGAAATACGGCGACTATTACCGCCGCGCAAAGATTCAGGAAACCGTCTACGAAATGCTGACCGAGCAGTACGAACTAGCCAAGGTGGAAGAGGCTAAAGAAACTCCCAGCGTAAAAGTATTGGATCCCGCGCAAGTTCCGGAGAAGAAATCGTTCCCACCTCGGCTCCTTATCATGTTCCTCGGAACATTCTTGGTTTTTTCCATGTCGGTGGTGTGGGTGCTGGGAAAAGAACAATGGCGCGCCGCGGATCCGAACGACCCACGCAAGATTCTTGCGACGGAAGTAGCCGCCACGTTGAAAGCGCGGGCGCACTGGTTTACGCGAAACGGCGCCGTATCGGGCGCGCAGAAAGACAAATATAACGACAAGTTTGGCGAGAAGGATTTGAACCGGGTCGACGGGCTCCAGCCGCCCAACGGCGAGTCTGGAAAACCGTAGAGCCGGCGCGCCGAGGGGGAGTCTGGAAAGTCGTGAAGTAGGCTGTAACGTAAAGAAATAAAAACGGTTAGGTCACATATCGCCCTGTAAGTGACGGGGCGGAGCTGTATACGTGCCATTCGGAGAGAGGGCTTCGTGCAGAACGTCGTGCAAGTACCAGATGCTGTTACCTCAAGCGCGTTACCGCCGGAAATGGCGATGATGGGGCCGCGCTGGTATGCCGTTTATACCTCCGCAAACCACGAAAAAAAAGTCGCGGCAGAGTTTGGCAGGCGGAGCGTGGAAAGTTTCCTACCCCTCTACTCTTCCGTGCGCCGTTGGAAAGATCGTAGAGTACAGCTCCAAATGCCGCTCTTCCCCGGATATGTATTTGCGCATCTAGCGCTGAACGACCGTCTTCGCGTCATCCAGGTACCCGGAGTAGTGAAGCTCGTTGGATTCGGTGGTCAGCCGGTGGCGCTTCCTGACGAACAGGTCGAAGCATTACGCACTGGTCTAAACGGGCAGTTGCGCGCCGAGCCTCATCCCTATCTTACGATTGGGCGCCGAATCCGCATCGTGCGAGGAGCATTTCAGGGCGCCGAGGGTACCTTGGTGCGCAAGAAGGGTATCTTCCGGGTCGTTCTATCGCTTGAGCTCATCATGCGGTCGATCGCCGTCGAGGTAGACGCATCGGATGTCGAGCCAATGTCCCATAAAGAACGGCAGGTCTGAGAGGCGGCGATGCTCGTCGCATTGGAAGAGAGATCCCTCACTCCCGATGATCGTTCGGGACAGACACCCTTTATCGGGTGTCTGGTTAACAATAACAGCCCTCCCCCCCCCCGGTTTTTTCGCAAACGTTCATTCTAGGGATGTTAAAGTCCTTTGTTTTGATGCACTTTTGCAATTGTTGATTCCAGAAGAGTTATTTGGATGGTAGGATAACGGCAAAAGTATCGGAACGGGAAAAGCCGGGCGTGACTAGCCAGATGTACCGCGAATTTCATAACGAATGATAGCACAAGAGTTACGACATGTAATGGATATCCTGCAGGCTGCTCGGCGCAGTCATTTTCAATGATGACCGAGACGCGGGGAAACATAGCCGTCCCCGGCGAAGAAGTGGTGGCGGTCGGGCCGGCGGCTCAGGGACCAGATCCCGGCGGGTGTGATGTAGCAAAACGCGGGTTGCGTGGTATGACCCTCTTCAATTGGAATAGGCGTTTAGTCCAAAGTATGGAGGGCTGGTACCTCAAGGGTCTCAACATGGAGTCAGTCTATAAGCAAGCGATCCATGAACTTACGGAGATCGATGCTCTCATTCTCGATGCAGGAGCAGGCAAACGTTGTTTCTATAAGCGCGCCGACATGCGCATCGTTGGAGTTGATATCCTCAGCTCAGATTTAGCTGAGAACGCCGATGTTGAATATGCGGTCGCTACAGATCTTTCTGTAGGCTTTCCGTTCCGACCGCACGCCTTTGACGCCATAACGGCTTGCTATTTCGTGGAGCACATACCTGATATCGAAAGATTCATAAGAAGCGCAGGGAGCGCGCTTAAACCTGGTGGAAAGATATTTTTGCTTTTCCCCTGCCGTTATGCACTTTTTGCCATGTTCAATCGCATGATCCCCAATAAATGGACTGTCAAACTACTTCGACGTTATCTCGAAGACTCGCACGGAGGATTCCCGGCCAAGTACGAGAAATGCTGGCCAAACGGAATGCGTAAGGTTCTCGAACGAAATGGATTTCGAGTCATCTATCAGAAGGTGAGCCACTACCAGGCTTTTTATTGCGCGGCTTTTCTGCCCTCATATTTGCTGTGTTTGGCGTACGACGCAGTGACCAGGGCGGTGGGAATTGAAGCGCTAGCCAGCTCTGTCATCATAGTGGCACAGAAAGTTGACGGAACTTCTACCAGGACAGTGATCCAGCGGCCGCGCTCTAATGAAGAAACCTACGCACCCTGAGCATGTGGCTGGTCGCGACCCCTATGGCTACGCCTGAGAACACCGCATTACTCGCCCAGGAGGAACCAGCAGTCACTCAGGTGCCGCGGTCGCACTTTTCCAGCCGGCGCGCGTATGCGCAGACGTTCGCGGCAACGGCAGCGATCCGTTGCATGGGGGTGGTTACCGGCATCCTGGCGGCACGCCTGCTGGGCCCGGAAGGCCGCGGAGAGCTGGCGGTCATCATTTTTCTGCCGATGATTCTGGTGACCATCGGAGAACTGGAACTGCCGCGGAGCGTCGCCTACGAGGCCAGCCAGCCGGGGGAATATCCTGGTAGGCTTATTGCCACCAGTTTTTGGCTGGCGCTGTTCCTAGGCTCGATCCAGGCGATCGTTCTCGCGGCCATTCTTCCTCTGTATCTGCCACCAGACAAGCTGCACCTGCTCCCAGCAGCGCGGTGGTTCATGCTGTATTTGCCAGCGGCCTATGTCACGGCCACCTTGATGGGCAGCGACCAGGGGCGCGGCCGGTTCGGCCGGTTCAGCGCTCTCATGGCATTACCAGGCGCACTTTATATGGTGGCCATCCTCGCGGCTTGGGGGAGCGGCAGGACTTCGCCCTCGATTTTTGCATTTGGCTTATTGATCAGCACGCTGCTTACGGCTGGCGTGCGGGTCGCGATGGACGCTCGGGTCAATCCTTTTGCACGGCCAGATGGACAGCTCGCTCGAAGACTGCTGGCGCGAGGAGTCCGCTTTTATCTCCCCGCTATCGCCGGCTTTGTGTTGTCCCGCACGGACATGTTTATCGTTGTGCGGATCACCCCCACGGATGCCGTGGGGCTCTACGCTGTAGCGCAAGCCATCGCGCTCGGGCAGATCGGCGCGGTGCTGCCGTTCGTTCAAGTCGGGTTTGCGGCTGTGGCGCACGAGGAAGAGGGAGAGGGCGCGCTTGCGGCTCTCGCCCATCATTTCCGTCTGGCGCAATTGGCTGCTGTCGCGATGGGGTTGGTTGCCGCGGGGCTGACGCCCTGGGCCATTCATACCTTGTTTGGACCTAAGTTCTCCGGCGCAGTGACGGCAGCGTTTCTTCTGATTGGCAGCACGGCGCTTTGGGGCATGAGCCAAGTGCTGGATCAGGGCTTGCGCGCCGCCGGGCACCCTCGCATCGGAGTCGTTTCGAACCTTACGGGGCTTGTCTTAATGGTTGGTCTCGGAATTCCAGGTTGCCTGCATTTCGGGATAAATGCCCTTGCTGCGGCATCGCTCGCTTCTCAGTTTGTAAATCTCGCAATCCTGATCGGATTCTGCTTTGCGACGCTAAAGATGCCGCCGAAGAGATTTTGGGCGTTTGATTCATCCTTGCTTAAGGAAGTCGGTGCCATCCTGAGCACTTCCGTCAAGCGGATGTTTTCAGCTTCTGACGGAGCAGTGTGAGAAAAAGAATTACCTCTCGCGATTGTGAGTTCTATGTTAAGCCGCTTGTTCCAAACTAAACCGAAGGCCACTAGGGCCCGAAACTGGGTTCGCCTAATTCCTATTCTTTTCTTTTTCGGCTACTTAAACTTTACGGTCTTTCTATTCGCCCTGGGCCCCTGGGAATATCCTGCTGAAGGCGCATTCAGGCTGTATCTGTTCCTAGCACTGGCTCATATTGCTTTGTTGTTGGGGTATCTCAGCGTGGGGTTTCGTAATCCGACACAGTATTCCGGCAAGTGGACGCCTTCGAGGCTCATCAACATAAGCGTGGTGCTGAGTATTTTGTTACTTCTTCCGACGAGCCGTTTTCGGACTGGGAGATTCATACCCGACGTCATCGGCGGGATCACGGATCCGGGGGGAGCGTATGCACGTTCATTCATGTTGCGCGAGGGTGGTGAGGGCGGACTTCCCGTCATTGAATATGTAAGAATTCTCCTGGGGCCGCTCCTTTATATGGCGCTACCGCTCACGGTTTTCTACTGGACTCAGCTTTCGCGCAGGATGCGAATTCTGGGGATTGTCAGCATGTTAGGGACGATCGCCCTCTTCATTGCGATGGGCACGAACAAGGCGATCGCGGACACTGTTCTTCTAGTGCCGTGTTTGGTGTTCGCGGCCCATTGCGCAGGCAAAATGAAGTTGAGTCGTAAGAAAATACTGAGGATAGCATCGGCGAGTTTTGCTGCCTTCTTTCTGTTTGTGGCGTATTTCGGTTTGACGGCTTCTTCAAGGGAAGGTTCAGTGGTCTCCGCGGGGTATTTTGTTGCCGCCCATGCTCGGGTCGACGAAGATAACCCTGTAGTCCGCAATCTATCCCCAGGGGCTGCGACCGCGCTGATTGGATTGGATCTATACCTCACGAGCGGTTACTACGCATTAAATCTATCGTTGCAAGAACCATTTGTTCCAATGTACGGAGTCGGAAACTCCACGTTTTTGCATCGGCAGGTCGCCCGAATCACTGGAGACGCCGGTATTTTAGAATTGCCCTACCCCGTGAGAATCGAGAAGTACGGGTGGGACGCACAGGGGCTGTGGTCATCCATTTATCCGTGGATCGCCTCCGACCTTTCCTTCCCTGGAACTGTCGTTTTTGTTTTTCTGATTGGAAGGTTGTTCGCGCAGTCCTGGCTCGACACACTTCGCGGCGATAATCCAGTTGCCGTAGTAATGTTCTCCATTTTTGTGATCATGTTGTTTTATTTTCCAGCTAACAACCAGATGCTTCAATCTGGAGAGGGGTTTACGGCGTTTTGGGGGACATTGATTCTTTGGAGGCGCACACGCGGCCCGGTCTTGGCGGCGCGCGCATGTCCTCGTCCAACTCCCCTCTTGGCATAGACCGATGATATCGGCAAGACTTGATCGCGAATATTCGACAAATCAGGGAATTACTAGTGTTTGTTCTGCTCGAGCGGAAGTCGCGCTCGCCTTCGTGGGTGCAGTTGTTCCGGAGAAAGCTGCGTTTCACACGGCAGCATTTTCTAGGGGCGGCCAGATCTACCAGCAAGAAATGCTGGAAGGACTTGCGCGCGCGGGGCTTCCAGCATCCGAAATCATCTCGATCATTCCGATTCCGTCCTACCCGAAGTCGGACCGTTTGTGGGTCAGCGCTTGTCGAGAGGAAATTGTCGAAGGCGCCGAGGTGAGATTACTTCCCTTTTTAAATGTATCTCCTGTGAAGCAGGCGATGATCGGAGTCTTCACCGTCATCGAACTAGTTCGATGGGGCTGGCGAAGCAGAGGAGTGCCGAACCGCGTAGTATTCACGTACAACCTGACTGTGCCACCGGGATTATTCACGCTCATCGGCGCAAAATTGATAGGAGCGAAGGCAGTTGCGGCGCTCTGCGATATCGATGTGCCCGGGCAGACAGTTCCTTCCGGTTTCATTCGGCGCTTCAACTACTGGATGCAGAAACGGCTTATCCCACTTTTTGACGGCCACATTGTGGCCGCGGATGCAACAGGGCAGGATTTTCTCGCGAATCGCCCATACCTCCGTATGGAAGGCGGCATTTCTGAAGAAATGATCTCGCTTACAAAAGATTCTTCATACAAGGAGCAGCTTCCCAGCCAGCCCTTTTGTATTGGCTTTGCGGGCCGGGTCGATGAAACGAATGGAATTCCCACTCTTCTTGGAGCATTTTCACTTCTGGAAGGAGGCCAGTACTGCTTGCGTATCGCGGGAGGGGGACCGCTTGAGCGACAAGTCCGCGAGGCTGCAGCACATGATTCCCGGATTGAATACGTTGGATTAGTCTCGGTTTCGGAAGTGCTTCAGCTCTATGGTCGTTCCGATGTCCTCGTGAATATGAGAATAACCAAGACTATGGATACCAAGTATTTCTTTCCCGGGAAAATGATGGAATATCTTGCTTCCGGAACGCCCGTGATCACCACCTGCACCGGCCATACAGAGGAGGAGTTTGGAGACTTCGTCTACCTGCTTCGGGACGAAACTCCACGGGGATTGGCGACTCTGATCGAAAGAGTGGCTGGGGCAGAGCCGGAGGAGCGAAGGCAGCTAGGTCTAACGGCTCGCAAATACATGTTGACACACAAGACCTGGGATGCTCAGACGAAAAAGGTAGCCCATTACATTCTGGAAGTGGTGTTAGGTATGGAAGTCAGACCCTTAGAAAGCGAGGAAGCGTCCGAAAGCGTTCTCCTCGAACCGCAAGAGCCATTGAGGGCAGCTGCGATCGATGAGTTTAGTGGCAAATGATGGTCTCATGCGCGGGCTCAGCGGATTGGCCACGGATTGTGGGCAATGAAAGCTAGAATCCTTGCTTTTGCTGACTGGTATCTGCCCGGCAGCAAAGGCGGCGGGTCGGTATCTGCTATCTCCAATTTGATCGAGTTGTTGGGGGATGAGTTTCAATTTTATGTGTTCACGCGCAACCGCGACAACAGGGAGGAGCAGCCGTACGCGGACGTTCCGTTTGATCAATGGATGCAAATGGGAAAGGCGAAAGCTTTTTACACGTCGGAACTCTCCATTCGAAACATTCTACGGCGGATCCGAGAGGTCGACCCGCAAATCATTTATTTGAACAGTTTTTTTTCTCCATTGACGATAAAAACCTTGTTTCTTCACAAGTGCGGACTGCTTCCGCGTTCTGCAGTTGTGCTGGCGCCGCGGGGTGAATTTTCGCCGGGAGCGCTTAAAATTAAACCATTTCGGAAGTGGTTGTATCGCAAGCTGGCGTTTCCCTTGGGCCTCTATCGGAAACTGTTGTGGCAGGCATCGTCGGAGCTCGAAGCGGAACACATTCGCCTTTCCTTGGGCCGAGAGGGGAGCTCACATGTGATGGGAGTGCTGGTCGCTCCGGACGTGCCGAGTACGAGTTTCGATTCGAGTGCGTGCTTAGAGCAACGGCCCAAGAAGGATACAGGAGCAGTCCGATTCGTTTTCTTGTCGAGGGTTTCACCAAAAAAGAACCTGCACTTCGCCCTCGATTTGCTGGGATCGGTCCAGGGCGACATCGAACTCGATATTTACGGGCCGATCGAGGGCCGTGGCTACTGGGAGCAATGCGAGGAAAGAATTCGCAGGCTTCCGGATCACGTTCGAGTGGAATACAAGGGAGCGGTTGCACCGGACAAAGTTGTACAGATTTTTTCACAGTACCATTTTCAAATTTTGCCCACGCTCGGTGAGAACTTCGGATACGTGATCCTGGAAGCTTTTGCGGGCGGTTGCCCCGTTTTAATTAGTGATCAGACTCCATGGCGGGATTTGTCCAAACAGGGGATTGGATGGGATATCGCGTTGAAGGATCGGGGGCGATGGCTAGAGGCAATTCAGACTTGTGTCGAGATGGATCAATCGACATACGAATTGTTTTCCCAACGGTCTCGAAGCCATTCCGAGGAGTGGCTGTCCGCCACTCCGTATCGAAGCAAGGCCATGGAACTGTTTGAGAAGGCATTGGAGATAGCCTCGAAAGCCGGGGCACGGCCGGTGCTCGAGGGGCCGGTGGGAGTGGGGCATTGACGGTGTATTGGATTCTATCAGGCATTTACGCAAGCACAGCAGCCCACGCGTAAACACGCTTCGGCGAATTTCCAAAGAAAAGCGTAAGGAAGAAAAGCACCCAGCACGGAAAGAACCGGGGCTTAGTGCTGCCTCATTCCTTGTGTTCGGATAGGAAGGATCAACAGGGAGAATCGCATGACAAAAGTACTGGTAGTGGGAGGAGCGGGCTACATCGGAGGGGCGGTGACGGAGCTGCTGACGGCGGCGAGAGTGCCGTTTACGGTGTATGACAGCCTGATTTACGAGCCGCACTACTTGAAAAAGCTGGATTTCGTGCGCGGGGACGTGCGCGATGCGGAAAAGTTCAAGGCGCTGCTGGCGATCTATACGCATGTGATTTGGCTGGCGGCCATCGTGGGCGATGGCGCGTGCGAGGTGAACCCCGAGCTCACCGTGGAGATCAACGAAAAGGCGGTGGAGTGGCTGGCGGAAAATTATCACGGGAGAGTTGTGTTTACTTCGACGTGCTCGGTCTACGGGCAATTCGACGCGGAGGTGCACGAAGAGTCGCCAGTGCAGCCGTTGTCGCTGTATGCCAAGACCAAGCTGGCCGCGGAGAGCTTTCTGCAGAAAGAAAACAGCCTCATTTTCCGGTTGGGGACGGCGTTCGGCGTCTCGGATACGTATTCGCGGCCGCGGATGGACCTGGTGGTGAACTACATGACGAGCAATGCTTTAACGAAAGGGGAATTGTCGGTATTTGGCGGGACGCAATGGAGGCCGTTGGTCCATGTGAAGGATATCGCTCAGGCCATCGTGCACAACCTGGAGCGGCCAGTGCGCGGGGTGTACAACGTTGCAGCTCAAAATATGCAGATCAAAGACTTAGCGGGGATAGTGAGTGGGATGACGGGTTGCAAAGTTAAGTACACGGAACAGAAATTTCAGGACCAGCGGAACTATCACGTAAGCACGAAGAAAGCGCTGCGTGACGAGATTTTTAACCCGAATACGATGCGCACGGTGCAGGACGGAGTGCGGGAGATAGCCGAGTTGGTAGGACTTGGGCGAATTAAGCAGACTGAAAATGATGTCTACTTCAATGTTCGGCACGCGGAAAGGCTCAAGGCTGATGGCCAGTTCGCCTGAGGTTCCGAATCTTGTTAAGGGAGGTCTGGCGGTTGACGATCGCGGCCAGGTGTCATTCGTGAACGGGTTTTCGTTTGCGAATGTCCAGCGATTTTACATGGTGGAAAACTTTTCTACGGAAGTTGTGCGCGCGTTTCACGGCCACTTGAAGGAGGAAAAATTTGTTCTGGTGGTGGCCGGATCGGCGATCGTGGCTGCGGTACAGTTCGGAGATCCGGAGAAGCCGAAGTTGGATGCCAAGCCGCACCGGTTTGTGCTGTCCGACAGACAACCTCAAATTCTTCACGTGCCTGCTGGATACGCCAACGGTTTCCGCCCGCTTGAAACCAAAACGAGGCTCCTGTTTTTCTCTACGGCGACATTGGAGGAATCCGCCGAAGATGACTACCGGTTCCCGTACGATCATTGGGGAAAAGAGGTTTGGGAAGTGGAATTCCGTTGAGCTCTGACTTATTTGAGGGAATGAAAGGATGAAGAGGGTACTTTTGCTCGGTGCTACAGGAATGCTGGGGAGCGCAGTGTATGGTGTACTTCGCCAGAAGTACGAACTCATTCTGGGAGTTAGAAATCTGGAGAAGCTTGCGCTACTAGAGAAAACCCATGGAGGGATTGCCAGACACGAGGTTCTCCCTTTTGATGCAGCTCTAATTTATCAAGACTATGTCGCCAGAAAGGGGGACCGAGGCAAGTACCTGACAGAATTCCTTCGTCGGGCGGGGAACGTCGATCACGTGATCAACGCCATCGGCGTGACGATTCCTTTTTCATTGCGCGAACCGGCCTTAACCTTTTTTGTAAATGGAGCGCTCCCACACATACTGGCGGAAGCCTTTGGAGAAAAACTGATTCACATTACGACCGACTGCATCTACAACGGGAAAGAAGGTTTTCCTTACAACGAGAATTCTTCGAAATCACCGACTGATCTTTATGGTCTTTCGAAAAGCCTAGGTGAACCGACTGGGTGCCTGACCATCCGCACGTCTATCATCGGGCGAGAGCTAGATGGCTTGACTGGGCTTTTGGAATGGTTCCTGCAACAGGAAGGAAAAACGATTACGGGGTTTGCCGAGCACTACTGGAATGGCGTCACCACCAAACAATTCGGGAAACTCTGTGACAAGATTATGCAGTCGCCTGATTTGTACCCCCGCCGCGGGATTTATCACGTGTTTTCTACCGTCGTGTCCAAATACGACATGCTTCTCGCCTTTCAACGCAAGTATGGGATTCACTGCACGATTAAGGCAGACAATGAGAACAGGCTCAATCGGTCGATGACGTCAGCAAAGGAACTAAATCGACTCCTGCAAGTTCCATCTTTTTCCGACATGTTGGAAGATCTACAGAGTTGAACCCTTATGGCCAAGAACTATAAACTAGTTACCTTCCTCGGAATTCGGCCCGACATCATTCGAATGCACAAGTTGTTGGCCATGCTCGAAAACGGCCAGAAGAAGCACGGCTATCGGCACACTTATGTTCACTCTGGTCAGCATTTTGATTTCCAATTAGATGGCGTCTTTCACAGACAACTAAAGGTCGATCCTCCCAAATTGAATCTACGAGTCGGAAGGATTCTCAAGAGAACGGGCAAAACAGGACATGTTCAACAGTCCGCGCTCCTTTTTCAAAAAACGGCTGAGATGATTGAACGGTTGCGTCCCGATGCCGTGCTCTATCTCGGCGACACGAATACAGTCCTTTCCGCCATCATCGTGGCCAAGTACAACATCCCCGTGATCCACATTGAGGGCGGTGGACGCAGTTTCGACTGGCGCATGCCTGAGGAAAAAAACAGAATTGTTATCGATCATCTGTCAGATCTCATCTACTGCTACTTAGATCGCTACAAGCAACTCCTGGTAAGCGAAGGAATTCCAGAGTTTCGCATCGTCACGGTTGGCAATATCATCGTCGATGCGATTTCCAGCTTTCTTCCCGCCGCTGGCAAGAGCCTAATCTTGGATCGTCTTAAGCTCAGACGGGGCGAATACGTGCTCTGCACGCTCCATCGTGAAGAGAACATCGATGACAGAGATGTTCTGGCCGCCAAGTTGAAAGGCCTTCAGCAGCTATCTCACATGCTTCCGGTCGTGCTCCCTATGATGCCCCGGCTCAAAGCACGCATCCGCGGTGAAGGTCTCAGTCGCATTCTAGATAGGTCCAAGATCATTACTACAGAACCTTTAGGGTTCGTAGAATTTCTTAGACTTGAAAAAGAAGCACGTCTGATTGTGACGGACAGCGGAACAGTGCAGGAAGAAGCATTGATACTAGGTGTGCCGTGCATTGTCACGCGGCGCTCGACTGAACGGCCGGAAACTATGGCGGCCAGTGCGACTATCCTAGACGAAGAGAACCTGTGCGGTAACGCTGAGAAAGCCCTGAAAATGCTTACGGATTGGGACCGCAATATTCTGAATCCCATGGGTGGAAGTCCCAGCGAGCGGATCTTTCAGGATATCTTGAGCCGAATTCGAACTGGTTTCTTTGCTAACTCACGGAGCTTCGAAGAGCTGCAGCAAAACCCATTTGTTCGCCAGGCATACGGCCTAGAACACTGCGAACTCCGAACTATGGCTGCTTCTTGAGCGAGAGGTTTCCGATTACGTCAATTTGAGTCCCAAAGATGCGCATACTGCTCCTCGTTGATTGTTACTACCCTAATTCGAAATCAAGCGCCACACAGATGCACGACTTGGCCCTGGAACTGTGCCGCCAAGAACAGGACGTCATCGTATTGACGCCAAGCGATCGCGTTTCGAACGACGTCGAACTCACGACTGAATGCGGAGTTCAAGTCGTGCGGGTAAAAACGCGGAATATCAAAGGAGCATCGAGGGTATTCCGAGCCATAGAAGAATCGCGACTTTCAAGTGTCCTCTGGCGTCGTGCCGGGCCATTCTTGCGGCAGCATCCGGCGGACCTCATAGTCTTCTACTCCCCTACAATTTTTTGGGCCCCCTTGGTGCGCCGCCTGAAATCTCTCTGGCATTGCCCTGCCTACCTGATCCTAAGAGATATCTTCCCGGAGTGGGCCGTGGACGCAGGGATTCTCCGCAAGGGGTTGATCTACTACTTTTTTCGCAGAAAAGAAAAGCATCAGTACCGAATTGCTGATCGAATTGCAGTACAATCTCCTGCTAACCTGGACTATTTCGTTCGGGAATTTCACACACGCCGTTACCCTCTCGAAGTCCTCTACAACTGGATGAACCTTCGCGTGGAAAACTTGCCCTCAACGCATTATCGCGCTCAGCTTGGATTGCAAGGCAAAGTTGTCTTTGTCTACGGCGGAAACCTTGGCGTGGCACAGGACGTTGACAACATCGTACGGCTGGCAAAACGCCTCGTCGACCACGGACACATTCACTTCTTGCTCGTGGGTGCGGGAAGTGAGGTGCCCCGGTTGGAGCGGCTTTTCGCAGAAGAGCACTTGCACAACATCCAGCTACTTCCAGCTGTGAGTCCCACTGAGTATCTCGCATTGCTCTCGGAGTTCGATGTGGGCTTACTGTCGCTGGACCGGCGGTTGAAAACCCATAACGTGCCTGGAAAACTGCTCGGTTATATGTACTGGTGCAAGCCCACCCTCGCGAGTATCAACCCCGGGAATGATCTCTTTGATCTATTAGGGAAAAATGAAGCAGGGTTTTGTCTTTCGAATGGAGACGATGACCGCTTATACAAGGCAGCGCTAAGGCTCGCGGATGATCCGGAACTTCGAGACAGAATGGGCAAGAAATCACGCAACCTGCTGGAGCGAATGTTTTCGGTGGAAGCAGCTGTGGCGCAGATTCTAGATCGCTTTCAAGTGCAAAATGCCTTCGCTGAAGAAGTAATAGCCGGGCAACCCATCGATTCTTTGTCAAAGGCCAGAAAAGTTTCGGTGGATTGCTGACGTAACACGCGTTTCAAACTAAGACCAATCGTCTCTGGCCGAGATTTCAAGATTCATCATTCGCTTAGCTTCGTTTCGCAAACAGGTTAAATAGCATTGACCTGACCGGGATTTTTTGTACCAGCGGAAGTGAGAGAGAATTCACTCTGAAGAAGCGCTGGTATGCCGATGAGGAAACAAATGCCGAAGCAGATCGTCACGCTGCTGCGGCAGATTGAAGTGAAGATAGCGAACGGAAAGACCACTCCACAGGTCTGCAAGGAAACGCAGATCACCGCGCAGACCTACTACCGCTGGCGGAAGGAATTCGGCGGGCTATAGCTTGATCAGGCCAAACGATTGAAAGAGCTGGAGAAGGAGAACACGGAACTCAAGCGTTTGGTGGCGGAGCTGTCGCTGGAGAGGCAGATTCTCAAGGATGTAGCGGAGGGAAACTTCTAAGCCCCGAGCGACGCTAGTGCTTGCATCGGTCGCGCGGATTCCAGGGCGGCCGACGTGGTGGAGATGAGGGGGAAGGTGGTCGCGCGAGTGAAGCAGTTTTACACGTGGAATCGGATCACGGCTCATTACTGCGCGCTGATCTCGTTGGTGGGCTCGAAGGTGCGAGGCCAGCGTGAGACGATTCCCTGTGCCCCGTTGGACTCGACGAGCCCGGTGCCCCTTAAGCGTGCCGAGGAATTCGTCGTCTTGAGGCACGAATAGGTTCATTTAGAGCAGCACCTCAGTAGAAGAGCGGTTTCAATCCAAATTCAGTTGACTTGGGGGAAGGGCCAGAGTTCATGGCTTATCTACTAGCGTTTTTGGTGTGTATTTGTTTGTCGATGGCGGGGACGTGGTGTGTGCGGAATGTGGCGAGCGCGCGAGGGTGGATCCACGAGCCGAAGTCGGAGAGGCATGTACACACGATAGCGGTGCCGAGACTGGGCGGAGTGGCGATTTATGTTTCGTTCATGAGCGTGGTGATTTTGGGGATGGTGTTGCCGGGGCTGCTGGGAAGAGGGACGCCGTTGCATGGGAGAGCGATGGCGGGGCTGCTGGGGCCGGCGCTGATCATATTTTTGCTGGGATTGTACGACGATGTGTACTCGCTGAACGCGTACTGGAAATTCGCGGTGGAGACGCTGGCGGCGGTGGGGCTGTATGCGGGAGGGTACGGGATACACAATTTGGGGCTGGTGCATGGAGGGCAAACGCTGGGGTGGGAGTATTGCCTGCCGCTGACGGTGCTGTGGGTGCTGCTGATCACGAACGCGTTCAATTTGATCGATGGATTGGACGGGCTGGCGGCGGGGTCGGCGGTGTTTTCGGCGATGGTGGTGTTTGTGATGTCGCTGATCGTGCCGAACGCGTTTGTGGCGTTTCTCTCGATTGCATTGGCGGGAGCGACGCTGGGGTTTTTGCGATTCAATTTTCATCCAGCGACGATCTTTTTGGGAGATTCGGGGAGCTTGTTCATCGGATTTATGCTGGCGGCGCTGGCGCTGGCGGGGTCGCAGAAAGCGCCGACGATTGTGGCGATCGCGATACCGATCGTGTCGCTGGGATTCCCGATCCTGGACGTGGTGCTGGCGGTGGCGCGGCGGTTTGTGGCGAGGAAACCGCTGTTTGACGGAGACAAATCGCATATACACCACAAATTGGTGGGAAGAGGGCTGTCGCAAAGAGACGCGGTGCTGACGCTGTACGCAGTGACGGCGGGATTCGGATTCATGAGCCTGATCTTGCTGCAGCAGAGAAGAGCGATCGCGTTGGTGCTGGCAGTGACGGGGATAGGAATTTTTCTGGGAGTGCAGCAACTGAGGTATCAGGAGTTTGCGGAGCTGCTATCGGTGCTGCAACGAGTGAGCCGGAGGCGGCAAGTGCTGGCGAATCACGTGGCGATCCGGCTGGCGGCGGAGAAGCTGGGCGAGTGCAGGGAACTCGGACCGATGTGCCAGATTTTGAAGGACACGCTGGAGCCGATCGGATTTGACGCGGTGCGATTTCAGAAATGCGGCAAGAACGGGTATTCATCGTCCAGGATTCAGCCGATGAGCTATTTGCCGGATGGGACGTGGTTGTATTCGTGGTGCGAACGAGAAATAGCGGAAGCGCCGTGGGAGTTGAGGCTGGAACTGATGAATGGGGGGACGAGCCGGTGGGGCTACCTGTCGCTGATCAGGATGTCCAATCAGAATCCGCTGGCGCTGGATCTGAATATGTTGACGGCCGAATTTCGGTGCGCGCTTTCAGGGGCGATTGAGAGGGCCACGACGCTTCTGGAAGAACGGGAAAAGTGTGACGGAGACGGCGGAAACGAAAAGACTCGTTCGCTCGCGGCGGGGACGATGGCGGATTGATCGGACGAGAAGGAGCAGGCCGGAGGGAGAAATTCGAGAGGCGATGGTCGGAAGGTTAGATTTCTGGGTACAATCGTTAACAACAGACGAGCGATTGCGTTTAGAGCGTGAGGAGGGTGTATGAAGGGTGTCGTGCTTGCGGGCGGAACAGGCAGCCGGCTGAATCCGCTGACGAAAGTCACCAATAAGCACCTGCTTCCGGTGTACGACAAGCCGATGGTGTACTACCCGATCCAAACGCTGGTGAACGCTGGAATCGAGGAAATTTTATTAGTGACAGGGGGAAAGAACGCGGGAGATTTTCTGAGGCTGCTAGGGAACGGGCGCGATTTCGGCTTAAAACACCTGAACTACACTTACCAGGAGGGAGAAGGAGGAATCGCGGAGGCGCTTGGATTGGCGGAGGATTTTGCCGACGGCAACCCGATCTGCGTCGTGCTGGGCGACAACATCATCGAAATGAATATTTGCAGGGCGGTGGAAGCGTTCCAGCGACAAGCGGGCGGAGCGAAAATTCTTTTGAAGGAAGTGCCGGACGCCGAGAGATTCGGCGTTGCGGAGATTCGCGGGGATTACGTAGTTGGCATTGAAGAAAAACCGGCAATCCCCAAGTCCAATTTTGCCGTAATCGGAGTCTATCTATACGACACCACAGTCTTCGAGAAGATTCATCGATTGAAGCCGTCGGGGAGGGGAGAGCTGGAGATCACGGACGTCAACAATTTTTACGTTCAGGAAGGAACGCTCACATACGAGACCTTGGACGGATGGTGGACGGACGCCGGAACCTTTGAATCGCTCCTTCGGGCTAATAATCTGGTGGCCAAGACCGGCGCTAACAAAATCGGTGAGGAAGCAGATGCTGGCACGGTGGTCGTTCGGAAAGCGGGCCAATGAAAATCCTAGTGACGGGCGGCGCCGGCTTTATTGGCTCGAACTTTATCCGGCACATTCTCGGATCAGGGCGGCAATGGACCGTCGTTAATTACGACAAGCTGACGTACGCCGGGAACCTGGCGAACCTTGAGGAGATCGCGGAGGATCCCAGATACACGTTTGTCAAAGGGGACATCTGCGATGCGCCGCTCGTAGAAACCGCGATGCGCGGTTGTGATGCGGTAGTACATTTTGCGGCCGAGTCTCACGTTGACCGGAGCATTTATGAGCCGTCGCCGGTAATCCAGACAAATATCACCGGTACATTCATGCTTTTGGAGGCGGCGCGTAAGCTTTCGATACCCCGCTTTGTACATATTTCCACGGACGAAGTGTACGGCGACATTCCCCCTACTTCATTCGCCGATGAAAAGTCTCCATTACAGCCGAGCAGCCCCTACTCAGCGTCCAAGGCGGGTGCCGACCTGCTGGTTCGATCGTATGTCCGGACGTATCAATTTCCTGCGGTGATCACACGATCTTCGAACAATTACGGTCCTTATCAGTTCCCAGAGAAATTTGTGCCCCTCATGATTACTAATGCCATGGTCGACAAGACTCTCCCTGTTTACGGCGATGGCAGACAGCAGCGCGATTGGCTGCACGTCGAGGACAACTGTAAGGGAATTCTCGCAGTTCTTGAGAAAGGCAAAATAGGAGAGGTTTACAATATTGGAGGACTAGACCTCGAGGAAAATCTAACTATGGCTCGAAGCATCTTGCAACTCACCGGGAAGCCCGAGAGCTTGCTGTCTTATGTCCAGGATAGGCCGGGCCATGACCGCCGGTATGCACTGAACTGCGAGAAAATAAAAGACGAGTTGGGCTGGAGGCCGCTGATCTCTCTAGAAGACGGCCTCCGCCAGACCATTGACTGGTACAAGAATGCTGGGGCCTGGCTCGCCGGCGTTCGTTGCGGCGAATATCTCACCTACTATGAGAAATATTACGTGAATCGTGAGCGGTCTCTTCACGCAATTGCCAGCTCCGGGCCAATAGCTTCTGAATAAATTCCATAGGATCTCGCTCTCACGTGTTGATGAAGATTCGTGAGCTAGCGAGCATCGGGGTTAATGCAACGAATCGAAACATCAATTCCCGGCGTGTTTGAGCTGCGGCCAGTCATCCATCGCGACGCGCGCGGCTTCTTCATTGAAACCTACCACCAGGCGAAGTTCGCTGACCTCGGCATCACGGACACCTTCCTCCAGGACAATCATTCCCGCTCCGTCAAAGACACGCTCCGAGGCCTCCACTACCAACTACATCAACCACAAGCGAAGCTTTGCCGCGTCGTGGAAGGCGAAGCCTTGGATGTTGCGGTCGACATTCGTTTGGGCTCACCACACTTCGGGAAATGGACAAGCGTGATCCTGTCCTCGGAACAGCAAAATCAGATTTATGTTCCGATCGGTTTCGCGCATGGTTTCTTGGCACTTTCGGAAAAGGTTCAATTCCTTTACAAATGCAGCGATTACTACAATCCTGGAGACGAACATGGTATCGCATGGAACGATCCCGATTTGGATATAAGATGGGGCGTCGCGGAGCCGATCATTACCACGAGAGACGCACAGTATCCAGTGCTGGCCCAAGTTCCTCGCAAATTCCTGCCGGAATATAGGGCGAAATGAAGCCGGTCATATTGTTGACTGGGAAGAGGGGCCAAGTTGGCAGGGAGATGTTGCCGCTTTTGCCCCAATTGGGCGAGGTGGTCGCGCTGGGCCGCGATCAGCTCGACCTTTCGAAACCCGATGAGATCCGGCGAACCATCCGAGAGGTGCGACCTCAACTTATCGTGAATGCCGCCGCATATACGGCAGTGGATCGCGCTGAAACAGATGAATCGATGGCGCACGTGGTCAACGCAGAAGCCCCCGAATTGATGGCCAGGGAAGCGAAGAGAATCGGCGCAGTGTTGCTGCATTACTCGACGGATTATGTCTTCGATGGAACCAAGAGCTCCCCCTACGATGAAGAAGATTCCACGAACCCGATGAACGTTTACGGGAAGACCAAGTTGGCCGGTGAACAGGCGATTCGCTCCTCAGGGGTGCCACACCTGATTCTTCGGACAGCTTGGGTGTACGCGACGCATGGCAAAAATTTCCTGTTAACGATCTTGCGTCTTGCAACGGAGCGAGAGGAGTTGAGAATTGTAAGCGATCAAGTTGGCTCTCCAACTTGTGCGTCGGAACTAGCGGCCGCAACCTGTAAGATTCTCGCCGGGATCATCGAGAGGAATCGCGGGGAGTTTGTTTTTTCCAACGCTGGCGGAACTTATCATATGAGCGCCGCAGGCCAAACTACATGGTTTGACTTCGCCCAGGCTATTCTTGAGGAAGCGCGAGCCACGTCACAAGCTCAAGGTTGGCTTGCCGAGGCCACTAAAGGGCGTCCGTGGATTGCCCGGCGCGTAATCCCCATCTCCACGGAAGAGTTTCATTCTCCCACGCACCGTCCTGCCTACTCCGTTCTTTCAAACTCCCGCCTGACGCAAGCATTTGGTGTTTCGCTGCCCGACTGGCGTGCCCAGCTGAGACGATGTTTTGTCTTCGATACTACCCCAGCTAATAGCGCTGCGGGCTGTGGTGCCAAGTAGAGCGGACTTAGCCACTGGAAGTGTGCGCATGAAATCTGTCTGAGATTCATTGAATCGATGCACTCAGCTTTTCGTAAATGCTTTTTGCCTCAAGCAGCCGCTTTAGTACGTAATCTTTTTCGGCGGGAGAATTCCAATCGGGATAATGGGAGGTCACATCGATTGTCCGGTCGATCCAGGCCGCAAAATACTTCGCATCATCCGGCGATCGCGGCGCTTTCGCGCCAATCGTCACATAAATCGGGCTCGTCGTCGCGTAGACATATTTGTCCAGCACCGGATACTCGTCGCGATCGCTCGACGCCCGCAGTACGCACCATCCGCTTTCCTTGAAGGGCAACGTTCCCGCAATCTCTGCTGAATCGCGGGACCCCTCGATCTTCAGTGTCCGAGCCGCTCGCCCGCTGCAAACCACCTCCAAATGATCTACCGGCACGATCGACCGCAGCTTCGCCCTGAACGGTACTGCCCTCTGCTCACCATCAAATTTCAACTCGTCTCCAACGCTCTTTCCTCCCAGCGTGAACTCCAGCAGCGGCCCGTTCGTGGCGAATGTCCGTCCTTCCTTCAATGCTTTTTTCCAGGAATCGACTGTCGGCGGTGAATCAGGCACGCGCACGTAGACCCGGTCCATGCCAACATGCCCGCGAATCGGGGCCGCGTAATCTGCGGTCGCATCCGTTCCCGCTCCTGCTGGAATCTTGTATCCCAGATTCAGTAATTTGTACCAAACCGCCGCCGTCGAGCGATGGTCGCTGAATCCCACAATTTCCATGTAATCCAATTTCCCCAGGGCCACATCCACGGGGAGCTCGTCCGTGATCCTTTGCGGCGGATTCGCGAAGGGATCCGGCACTTCATCGAACGGGTGCACCTCCCCAACAAGCGCTCCTTGCAGATGCGCCATGTCGTACACATCGGCATTCATCGGATACAAGCTTGCGGCCGCTGTGTTCGGATAACCCGCATATCCTGGCAATAGCAGTGAGCCTCGCAGGTCGATAATTCCACGATGACCCCAGTAGCTCGTATGGAACTCCTGCCCATTGACTATCACCACTTTGCCATCTGAAAAACTCTCCCGGTTCTCTCCTGCGCTCGCAATGTCCGGAAATCGCTGCTCCTTGTTCACAATCAGATTGTTGACGACCTGCAACCCTTCGGCCTTGGCCTCATCGCTCAGAATCTCGGGAGTCTCCTGATACTCCCCGCCATAATTCATGTGCACGTGCAGATCCGCGCTGATCCAGTTCGTCGCGTCGCCCCATTCATTCGCCAGCGGTTCCAGCGTGATCGCCACGCGCTTCAAATCACCCGGAAGCACCTCAACCGTTTGTGATACCGGTTTGTATGCAAACCCCTTGCTCGCCTCGACTTGAATCTTTCCCGTCGGCACCTCTACATTCGCCAGCTCTTTCGCGTGAAAGTAATGCGCTTCGAACGGCCGTTTCCTTCGGTCAAACCCGTCGTCCGCGTGGATCCGTGCCGCATCGGGAGCCCAAAATCTGCCGTTCTCATCCGTGATGGAAACGCGCGCAGGCAAATCGTTCCCGCTGCCATCCACAACGCGCAATTCGATCGTCCCGCGCGAATGCAGATAGCTTCGCGTCTCGATCTTCAAATCTCCAAGCGGCCCGCCCGGCACGCCCTGGAATTCGATTCGCGTCGTGGCTGCTCCCCCATAATTCGTAACAAACGCGAGCGTCTTCCCGTCGGGCGACCAACGCACATTCGTGCTGTCCCAGCCGTTGTACGTCAGCGGAAACGCGTCGCCACCGTTCGCCGGCATCACCCACAGGTTGTGCCACTGCCCGCCGAGATACGAGCTGTAGACCATCCTTGATCCATCCGGCGAAAAGTCCGGGCGGGCTTTCCAATTTGTCTCTTCGTAATGAATTTCTCGCGCCACCGCCCCAGGCTCCGCCTTCATCCTCCAAAAACCGCCGGTCCCCTGAATGTGCCCGCGATTTGAAACAAATAGAATATTTTTGCCGTCCCGCGTCCAAACCGGATTGATCTCCATGTCGTACGCGCTGTAGTAATACCGGGGCAAATCACTTTTGGTCTCGCCCGTCAGCCGCACCACGTTTTCCAGCTTCCCGCCGTTCACGTCCGCGCGAAAAACGTGAAAGCGCTTGTGGTAAGAAGTCGATACAAAAACAATCTGTTTTCCGTCGGGCGACCAGCGCGGTTCCACATTAACCGCGCTGCCGTTCGTCAATTGCTGCGATTCGCCCGTCGCCAGATCCAGCAGCCACAACTCCATCGCGTCTTTCTGATAGCAAACGTAAACAACGCTCCTCCCATCCGGGGACCAATCAGGCTGGTAGTCGTATCCCGGTCCGTCGGTGAGCTGCTGTGCCGTTGTCGAATCAATCTTCTGCCGCCACAGAGATCCCCCCATCGAATACACAACCTCATCTGATTCCGGCGACCACGCCACGCTGCTCGGGCCGCTGGTCAGTTGCGGCAAATACATTTCGCGGAAGTAATAAGGGTGCGGCAGGTCAATTTGCGGAAGGACGGGCTCGCGTTGCGCGCAGGCGGGCAACGCCGCCGCCATAAGCGCAGCCAGAAAAAGCAAACTCCTTTTTAGCACGTTAGGCCAGGCCCGCTTTCGAAAGCGGCAGTTCGCGGATGCGCTTGCCCGTCGCGGTAAAAATAGCATTGCACAGCGCCGGTGCGAACGCAGGCAGCCCCGGTTCGCCAACGCCTCCAGGAGGTGCATCGCTCGGCACGATGTGCACGCGCACTTCTCGCGGCGCGGTATTCATCCTTGCCATCGGATACGAATCAAAGTTGGATTGGTCGATCACACCGTTCGTCGCCGTGATCGCTCCATATAACGCCACGCTCGTCCCCATCACTGCCGCGCCTTCAAATTGATTTCTCACCATGTCCGGGTTCACGACTGTGCCCGCATCCAGCGCAGTGTCCACGCTGTCCACATGAACGCGCCCGCCATCGTCGATGTGCATCTGCACAACCGAGGCGACGTACGTCAAGAAGCTCCGATGGAAGGCGAGCCCCATGCCGGCTCCGCTGCCCTGTTTTTTCTTTCCCCAGCCCGATTTTTCGGCGGCGACTTCCACCACGCGCTTGAATCTTGCCGTGTCAATCGGATATTCGGCATAATCATGGCCGTAGTTCGTGTAATCCTTCGGCAGTTCGTTCTTCGGAATGATTCGGTCCGGCCCCAGCAGCGCTAGCGCGTACTCGACAGGATCTTTTCCAGCCGCGTAGGCAAGCTCATCCTCGAATGACTGAATCCCAAACGCATGATAAATGTTCGCCACCGAGCGCAGCCAACCGATGCGAACGTGCGCCGTTGCCGGTCCGTTTTCCGATCGCTGATTTGCTATCGCAAACGGAAGGTCACTAAAGCCCAGCCCAAGCTCGCCCGGATCGGAATAAACAGCGCTAGCATCGAACGTTGAGCCGATAGGAGGAAATACTGTCCGCTGCAGCCATGCCGTCGGCTTTCCATCCGCGCCCAGCGCCGCTTTCATGTACATCGCGGACACCGAATGGTAGGTATCAAACTTGATGTCGTCTTCGCGGCTCCAGACCACTTTTACGGGCTTTCCTGTCTTCTTCGAGAGCACGGCCGCTTCGACCGCAAAATCGGGAAACGATTTCCGGCCGAACGCGCCGCCCAACAGCGTTACATGGACGGTTACGTCTTCCTTCTTCGCTCCCACCGCCGCCGCAATCGCATCGCGCGCACCCACCGGACTCTGCGATGGCGCCCAGGCTTCCACTTTTCCGTCGCGATAAACCGCCAGTGCCGCGGGAGGCTCCATCGGCGCGTGCGCTAGCAGTGGCGCGTAATATTCCGCTTCGACGATATTTCCGCCCTTTGCAAATGCCGCATCCACGTCGCCGAGTTCGCGCACGACTTTTCCCGGCTTCCGCGCTGTCTCCTGCAATTCCTTTTTGTACGGATCCGAACTGAAAACATCGTGAGAGCTATTCCCCCACTCGATCTTCAACTGTTTCTTGCCCTGAAAAGCCGCCCACGTGCTGTCAGCAATCACGGCTACGCCGCCGAGCGCCTGGAAAAGCACAGGCGGCTTAAACGTCTCAATGGTCGCCGTCTGTTTCACCCCTGCCACCTTCAGCGCCGCCGAATCGTCCAGCGATTTCACCGTGCTGCCCATCACCGGCGGGTGCGCGATGCTCGCATACAACATCCCGTCCATCTGCGTATCCTGCCCGTACTTGGCCTTGCCCGTGCACATTGCTTTCAAGTCGTAACCAGCCGCGGGCTTGCCGATGTAGCGCCATTCGCTGCGCGGTTTCAGCTTCAGCTCTTCTTTCTTCGGCACTTCCAATTTCGAAGCCGCGGTTGCCAATTCACCGTAACCAATCTTTTTCCCCGACGCTTTGTGATGCACTTGGTGCAATTCCGTCGAGCATTCCGTTTCCGGTACGCCCCACTTCTGCGCCGCCGCGCGCACCAGCATCAGTCGCGCCGTCGCTCCCGCTTCGCGCAGCGGTACAAAAAAGCTGACCACCGAGTGTGATCCATCCGTATCCTGGTCGCCGTATTCCTCACTCCCGATCGCTTGCACCACTTTCACACGCGTCCAATCCGCATCCAACTCATCCGCAACGATTCGCGGCAGGGACGTGCGTACTCCGTTCCCCATCTCCGAGCGGTGCGCCACGATGTACGCCGTTCCGTCCGTATCAATCGCCAAATACACGCTCGGCCGCAGTGGTGCTTCACCCTTTGGCGGAAATGGGTCGCCCGCGCTCCCGGCAGTTACGGCCGCGAGGAGTTGCTCCGGCATCACTGAAACGCCCAGCACAAACGCGCCCGCCCCCAGCATCCCTTTCAAAAAATCGCGCCGGCTATTTCCCGCTTCCCATACGTTTTTCGACAGATTTTCGACTCGCATCAGGCTACCCCCGCATCAATAACGAACTCCGCCCCGAACAGCTTGCGATGAACATCCTACCGCCAATCCCGATACTTGCAACCACGCAGCAGTTCCAGCGCTCTGCCATCGGCTAGTTCTCTGGCCACGCTCCCAGCGCTCGGCGCAAATCCACAAGTTGGCCGAGATGATACGCGTTATGATCCGCCAGAACGAGCGCTTCCCGCAAAATGGTTTGACCCTGTCCATGAGGTATTGAGGCGAAAAGATCGGTGCGCGGGTTTTGCACCAGCCGGACCATTTCCCGCAAATTGCGTTGGAACCCCGCCACACTTTCGCCCCAGGCCTTTTCATCGGGCGGCATCGGTGTCTTCGGCCAGTACCCGCCTGGAAAGCTCGGTGAGATGTGTTTCGGATTTCTGCTGAACTCCAGGATGTCCCATTGCGCGAGTCGCACATGCTCGAGCAGTTGCCAGCCCGTATGCGGCAGCGCGTTCGCAAACGTTCCGTATTTTCCCGCCGGAAAATCGTCCAGAGCGTCCATAAAATGAACATGCGCGCCCCCGCCTTTTAGCAGGTACGCCACCTGCTCGCGCAAGTCATTGTCTGAGCTTCGCGAACTCCTTGGCGAATTTTTCTTCGTCTTTTTCTTGGACGGTTTTTTCTTTTTCATGCTGTTTTCTCGGAAATCATCACTTGCTGCGGCATTCCCGGTGCCGGATGCAAGCTGGTTTTCGCAAACCCCGCATTTCGAAACATCGTTTCATATTCTGAAAATGTGTACGCGTCGCCCGCATCGGTACCCACAAGCATGTTCAAGCTAAACGCTGCCGCCGCTGGCGGAGTCACCCGGTCTTCGTTCGGCACAAACTCGAGCGTGAGTGCCTTTCCTCCCGTTTTCAGCGCCCCGTGGACCCTCCTCATCAATTTCTCGCACGTGGCCTGATCGAAATGATGAAAGATATTCGTCAGCAGCACAAAATCGTATCCGCTGCCCAGGTCCGTTTCAAACGCGCTTCCCGGCCGTGTCGTGTACCGCTCGGAAACGCCGGCTTTTTGCGCGTTCTCTTGCGCCACCGCCAGCACCGATGGCCAGTCCACCGCAACGATTTGCGCCTTCGGGTTTTTCTTTGCCATCGTGATTCCGTAGTTTCCGTGCCCCGCGGCAATATCCAGAACTTTGCACGGCTTTCCCTCCTCCGCGCCGATGAGTCCCGCGATAAAGTTGGCCGCCGGCACCGTCAGCGGTGCCATCGATCTCGCAAACGCCACCCAAACCTCATCCTGCGGCTTGGAATTGTCTCCCTGCGCTCCTGCCGTCCCGCCTTTCCGCACCGCCGCGGTTAAAGCCTCGACATTTTTCTTATGCCACGGGCTGGCAAGAAATCCCGTCACTGTGCAAAGACAAGCAGGCGATCGCCGGTCTAGAAAAAGCGAGGACTCTTCGGTCAACGCGTATCGTCCATTTTCCTTAGTCAAGAACCCCATGATCGTCAAGAAATCGCAGAGAATCCTCAGTCCCCGTTCGGCGGCCCCGGTCTTCCCGGCGAGCAAAGCCGGCGTATTCGCGCCCGCTGCGATCGACGAGAACACGTCCAGTTCGATCCCCGTTTTCAAAGCCTCCGTATGCTGGAACGCGTTCATCGCCATGAAAATACGTTCCGGTGTCGGCCGGTTCGTCGTGCTTGGTGTTGCCATGCGTTGAGCCTCCGTTTGCAATTTTTGCTCGCTCAAATATACACCTTGCGTGCCCTCCAACTCCCGTTTCAATTCCATTGCCCCCATCCCGCCTGGGCTGGCATACTTTTCCTCCCCGCGCTCCGTGCGAGGCGCACTTATGAAACGCGAATACCACCGCTGGCATTCTGCCCGCCTGGGGCTTGACCTTGGCGTCATCGTCCATGGCCATTGGGGACAGCCCATTCTCGGTTTTCCCACCAGCGCCGGCGACGAAACCGAACTCGAAGGCCAAAGCATGATCGGCGCTCTCGCCGATTTTATCGAGGGCGGCAAAGTCAAAATCTTCAGCATCAATTCCATCAACGGCCTCAGCTTCTATAACAAAGGCGCGCATCCCTTCCACCGCAGCTATGTCCAATCCGTCTTCGATTCCTACCTTCGCGAAGAGGTCGTTCCCTTCATCTGGGACAATTGCCAAAGCCCCGGCATCGCCATTTCCACCATGGGCGCATCCTTCGGCGCCTATCACGCCGCCAACTCGCTCTTCAAGCATCCCGACGTCATCAAGCGCTGCTTCGCCATGTCCGGCGTTTACGACGTCCGCAATTTCATGGACGGCTTGTACGACGACAATTTCTATTTCAACAATCCCGTCGATTATCTCGCGAACATGAGCGATCCCTGGTTTTACGAGCAAATCCGCACCTGCGACATCCATCTCACCACCGGCACCGGCCAATGGGAAAACAGCGGCCCCACCTATCGCCTCTCCGAAATCCTTTCCCGCAAGGGCATCCATCATTCCCTCGACAACTGGGGCCCCGAAGGCGGCCACGATTGGCCTTATTGGAAGCACCAAATGCGCGAATACATCGCTCGCTTGTTTTGAACCATTCTATTGTTTGCTTCGGAAGGGGGATCAGCCGTGGACCTGAAATCTGCAGCGCGAGAACGTTTTCAATCCGCACGCGACGGCCTGATCGCTCTCAGCCACCGCATTCACGCTCATCCCGAGCTAGGTTTTGAAGAAGAGAAAAGCTCCTCCTGGCTCTGCGAGTCGCTAGCCGACTCCGGCTTCAAAGTAGAAAAAGGGATTTGCAATCTTCCCACTGCGTTCCGTGCCCGCGTCGGCTCCGGCCCTCTTCACATCGCCATTTGCGCTGAGTACGACTCGCTCCCCGGCATCGGTCACGCTTGCGGCCACAACATCATCGCTGCCTCCGCCGTCGGCGCAGCCTTGGCCGCCGCCAAGGTAGCCGACGAGGCTGGCCTCACCATCAGCGTCATCGGCACCCCCGCCGAAGAGGTAGGCAACGCCAGCGGCAAAATTCTCCTCCTCGAACGCGGCGGTTTCGCAGGCATCCACGCCTCCATGATGGTTCACCCCGCCCCCTTTGATATGGTCCGCGCAAAAATCATCGCCGCTTCCATGTTTGAAGTTCATTGCACCGGCAAGGAATCTCACGCCTCGGCCTTCCCCGAGCTTGGCGTAAACGCCGCCGACGCCCTCACCATCGCGCAAACCGCGATCGGCCTCCTCCGACAGCACATCCGTTCGACCGACCGCATTCACGGCATCATCACCAACGGCGGCGCCGCTCCCAACGTCGTCCCCGCCCACACTTCCGCCAAGTACATCATTCGCTCCGAAACCCTCGATCAGCTCGCCGAACTCCGCCCCAAAGTCTACCGGTGCTTCGAAGCCGGAGCCCTCGCCACCGGCGCCAAACTCTCGATCACCGGTGGCGACAAGCCCTATGCCGAAATGCGCCACGACGTCGTCATGGCCGACTTCTATCGCAAGAATTCCGAAGCCCTCGGCCGCTCCTTCCCCAATCTCGGCGAATGGGAAACCCGCCCCACAGGTTCCACCGACATGGGCAACGTCTCCCTGGCCATGCCGTCCATCCATCCCATGATCGGCATCAATTCCTTGCCCGCCGTCAACCACCAACCTGAATTCACCGCCCACTGCGTCACTCCCGACGCCGACAAAGCCCTCGAGGACGGCGCCCTCGCCATGGCCTGGACCTGCATCGACTTGGCACTAAATCACGACGCGCGCGAAAGCTTGATGACACGCCAATAACGGCGGCTTGCTCCGCTCAAGCTTATTGCATCGAGTTTTTCTCGGTCTCGATGCTGGCATGGACGATGTCAGCTACAGAGACCGCAGGAGTTGGCGTAATGAAGTCAAGGTTGGTCAGATGTATCTGCGTTCTTGTATTAACGATTGCGCCCGCGTCGCTGCGCGGTCAAGAACGCGGAGACATTCAGCTCTGGCTTACCAATGCCGACAAATCAGCCGTCTTCGAGAAGCAGCAGCCTCCCTTGCATTTTTCCAAGATCAAAACCAAGTCACCTGATCCCATCCAGAACCCTGCCATCGCGATCGATGATCACAAGAAATTTCAGACCATCGACGGGTTTGGCTTCGCCCTGACCGGCGGCAGCGCCCAGCATCTCGCCCACATGGACTCTGCAAAGCGCTCCGCTCTGTTGCATGAGCTTTTTGGCCTGGACGGCGGCGGTATCGGCATCAGCTATCTCAGAATCAGCATCGGCGCTTCCGACCTGAACGATCACGTCTATTCCTACGATGACCTGCCTGCGGGCCAAACCGATCCAGAACTCGCCAAATTCAACCTCGATCCTGACCGGGCTGAACTCATTCCCGTCTTGAAAGAAATCCTCGCCATCAATCCGAAAATCGAAATCCTCGGATCGCCATGGTCCTCGCCTCCCTGGATGAAATCGAACGACAACGTGAAAGGCGGAAAATTAAAACCGGAGTATTACGCAGCCTATGCAAACTATTTCGTGAAATACCTCGAGGGAATGCGAGCTGAAGGCATAGAAATCGCCGCGATCACCATTCAGAATGAGCCGCTCAACGACAAAAACACTCCAAGCATGTTGATGTCTGCCACGGAAGAAGCGGACTTCATCAAAGACAATCTTGGACCTGCTTTCAAAGCTGCCCACATTCGCACAAAGATCATTCTTTACGACCACAACTGCAATGTTCCCGAGTACCCGCTCTCGATTCTCAAGGATCCTCGCGCCAATCGTTATCGTGGACGGCTCAGGCTTTCATTTGTATGAAGGGCAGATCGAGGCCATGAGCGAAGTGCACAACGCCTTTCCTCGCAAGAATTTGTATTTCACCGAATATATGGCGGTCGAGCCCACGGAAAGCGCAAGAATCTCCATTGCGAAACCGGTCGAAGGGACATTCATTGGCGCCCTCGAGAACTGGAGCCGCAACGTTCTTCTCTGGAATCTCGCCGCCAATTCCAGCTTTGAACCTCATACCAATAACGGAGGCTGCCCGATCTGCCAGGGAGCCGTGACCATCGATGGAAATGAAGTCACGCGCAATCTGGCGTACTATGCGATGGCGCACTTTTCAAAATTTGTTCGGCCGGGTTCAGTCCGCGTCGCTTCCACTTCTTCGCCGGCACTGCCAGACGTGGCGTTCAAAGCGCCTGGAGGAAAAGTTGTCTTGATCGTTGTAAATCGAGGCAAGGCGGAGCAAACTTTCGATGTTTTGTACCGCGGCAGGATGTTCAAGACAGAGTTGAAATCGGGATCCGTGGGAACTTATGTCTGGTAGAAAAGAAGCTGTCATGCGGTCGAGGAGGCGGCAAGTGAAATGGAAAATGGCTGTTTTAGGTTGTGGCGTGGCGATGATACTGGCATTCGTCGGGTCGGTGGTTGCTCCGTTTGCCCTCGCCGCGCAAGCAGAAATGCCGCTCGAAGCGACGCATCTGAGGTGTGAACACGAGGTCGATCCACTGGGGATCGATGTCGCAAAGCCGAGATTCAGCTGGGAATTGAGCTCTACTGAAAAAGGAATCTTGCAGACAAGCTACGAGTTGCGCGTAGGCGCGTCCGAAGCGGAGCTGACAAAGGGAAAAGTGATTTGGGAGAGCGGCAAACAATCGTCGGACGCGTCCACTCAGGTGGAATACGCCGGGCCGGCGCTTGGAACCGAGCGAATTTATTACTGGGATGTGCGCGTAGCCGATAATCATGGCCATCTGTCGGACTGGAGCAAGCCTGCCCGCTGGGAAATGGGCCTGCTCGAACCCGCCGACTGGAAGGCCAAATGGATTACGCCGAATCTCGACGAAGTTGAAACGAAGTCGAACCCTTCTCCGATGCTGCGCAGTGAATTTTCGGTGAAGAAGAAAGTTGAGCGGGCGCGTCTTTACGCCACGGCCATGGGCCTCTACGAGTTGTCCCTGAACGGCAAACGCGTGGGCGATCAATACTTCACCCCCGGATGGACCGCCTACGACTTCCGCTACCAGTACCAGACCTACGACGTAACGAGCATCCTCAAAAACGGAGAGAACTGCATCGGCGCAAGGCTGGGGGACGGCTGGTTCCGCGGCCGGCTCGCTTGGGGCACGATGAGAAATTCCTACGGCAAGAAATTGGCTCTGCTCGCTCAACTGGTAATTACCTACACGAACGGAACGCAGGAAATCGTCGGCACCGACGACAAATGGAAAGCGGCGACGGGCGCCATCCTCGAATCCGACATTTATAACGGCGAGACCTACGACGCGCGCCTCGAGCGGACGGGCTGGAACGAAGCAGGCTACAACGACACCGAGTGGAAAGGTGTGACGGCCATCGCGGCGCCGAATGCCAGGTTAGTAGCGCCAGCCGGTCCTCCGGTAAAGGAAATCGAAGAGGTTAAGCCCGTGAAAGTGTTTCGCACTCCGGCAGGCGACACCGTCCTCGACATGGGCCAAAACATGGTCGGCTGGATGAGATTCCGTCTGACGGCTCCGGCGGGAACGACCGTCACTCTGCGCCACGCAGAGGTGCTCGACAAAGAAGGAAACTTCTACACGGAGAACCTCCGCTCCGCGAAAGAAACGATTCGCTACACCAGCAAAGGCGCGGGAACGGAAACCTTCGAGCCGCATTTCACTTTTCAAGGTTTTCGTTATGTAGCCGTGAGCGGATGGCCCGGCGAGGTAAAGCCCGAAGATTTTACAGGCGTCGTGGTCCATTCAGCGATGGAACGCACCGGAACCTTTGAAACCTCGAATCCCATGCTCAACCAGCTCGAGCACAACATCATCTGGGGCCAAAAGGGAAATTTTGTGGATGTGCCCACCGATTGCCCGCAGCGCGACGAGCGCCTCGGTTGGACCGGAGACGCCGAAGTGTTCGCGCCGACGGCATCCTTTAATTTCGACACGGCTGGCTTTTACACCAAGTGGTTGAAAGACGTCGCTCTCGATCAGGAAGACGACGGCGCGGTGCCCTTCGTAATTCCGAACGTCCTCTCACACAAAACTCGGAAAGGCGAATCGGCGGCAGCGGGCTGGGCCGACGTTTCGGTCGTCGTCCCCTGGACGGTCTATCAAGCTTTCGGCGACAAGCGAATTTTGGAAACGCAGTACCCCAGCATGAAAGCTTGGGTCGAATATATGCGGCACCAGGCTGGAGAAGGATATCTTTGGAATACCGGATTCAGTTTCGGCGATTGGCTGGCCTTCGCCACGACGGAGTCCGATTATCCCGGCGCGACAACCGATAAGGATTTAATTCAGACGGCATACTTCGCGCGTTCAACGGAGTTGCTTGCGAAGACCGCGCAAGTCCTGGGGAAAAACGACGACGCAGCGGAATACGCAGCGTTGGAGGACAAAATCACCAGCGCATTCCAGAAAGAATTCGTGACTCCGAATGGCAGACTTGCTTCCAACACGCAAACTGCTTATGCATTGGCGCTCGCGTTTGGATTGCTCCCGGAATCAGAGCGCACCGAAGCCGCCGCCCGCCTCGCGGCGGACGTTAGAAAATTCGGTCACTTGACCACGGGATTTTTGGGCACGCCGCTTCTTTGCCAAACGCTCAGCGATTATGGCTACCTGGACGAGGCGTACATGTTGCTCAACCGCAAGGAATATCCCTCATGGCTCTATCCCGTTACGAAAGGCGCCACGACCATCTGGGAGCGATGGGACGGCATCAAGCCAGATGGAACTTTCCAGAGCCCATCGATGAACTCCTTCAATCACTACGCCTATGGCGCGATTGGCGATTGGATGTATCGCGTGGTCGCAGGCATCGAACTTGATGAGTCCGCGCCTGGCTACAAACACATCTTCTTACAGCCGCATCCCGGCGGCGGCTTGACCCACGCCAGCGCCTCCGTCGATAGCATGTACGGCCGCGTAACTTCAGGCTGGGCGATTGCCGGCGGAAAGTTGACCGTCACGATCGAAGTGCCCGCGAACACGACTGCCACGGTGCGCCTGCCCAATGCGAAGCTGGAAGAGGTAAGTGAGGGAGGAAAGCCGCTCACCGGCCGCGCGGACATTTCGCACGCGCGGCAAGCAGGTGACGCGGTCGTGCTGGATGTTGGATCGGGAAAGTATATTTTCGAGAGCGCGTACTCGGCAGCGAAATAGAAGTGCCAGCGCGTCAGACTGGAGAGTTGAAAGCGAGGGAAGGACAACCTGCAGAAACGGAAAAATCGCCGACCTAGGCAAGCCCAAGATGCGAGAGCTGATAATGCCCTTTGGAAATGACTTGGTCGTCGTCGATCCACACGTCGCAGTTGCGAGTCAGCACGTCGACGTGCGTTTTCGATTTCCAGTCGGCGTGCGTCTGGCTTCCGTAAGGATCGCCGAAGGCGATGTGCACGCCGGGAAATTTTTCGTCCTGCAGCAGAACGCCGATCATCGACGATAGCCCAAGATTGGTTCCGAAAGCGAGTTCGCCCACGCGGTCGCTGTTTTCGTCGGTGTGGCAGTATTCCCAGAATTCTTCTTCGAGGTCCTTGCGAGCGCAATCAACACCGGTCAGTCGCGCACCCTCGATCTTCAGCACTAGCGGCGTAGTTTGCAGATCGCCGTACTTACCGTTGAAATGGTCGCCGGCCGTAGCGTCGCAGACAAAAGTGCCGTCAACGGTAGCGGGCGTTGTAAAAACTTCTCCAGCCGGCAAGTTGGACCAGTAGCGCGGGCTGATCAGTCCGCTGGTCTTTACCCAATCGAGCTCACGATCGAAATGTGCGGCAAAAGAAGTGCCCGCTCCGGTTTTCACCGTCAGCGTTTCGGCGCGCAGCATGCGTTCGCGCAGCTTATCGCTTAAACGGTCCACCATGCGGTAATCGGCGCGCATACCTTGCTGCATGATTTCGGGCGTGACGCCGACCATGTGTGCGTAGCGAATCTGGCGCCTCTCGACGACACGAACGATGGCCATGCGCGCGCCAAGCTCGCCGGGCTGCGGCGTCATGCACATCACACCCGCGTCGGCGGTCTCAAGCGCCTGCAGAACAGCGGGCGGCGCCACGGTCATGGGGCGGGGGCCAAAATCCTCCAAAAGCAATCCGGTGTATTGCGCATGGCGGTCTTCAATGGCGGCCGCAATACTTGCGGCGACAGAGCGGCTAGCCTCGTCAGCGATGAGCGCGACGTGCTCGCCCGGCCGCACACTAAGACAAGTTTCCACGGCGTTTCGCGCGCCGGGCATCAACTGCGGTTCTGGAAGGCCAAAGTACATCTTTTAATTTTACAAGAATTGACAGAAATTTGAACAGACGTTAATGAACTTGGTTTCCGTCCTGGAAATCGAGATATTGTTCCCTAGGGGTTCGCGGTTCTGGATTCGACCGGCCGGGGACTGACACGGAAGGCGGGGACTTGGCCTCCGCCGCTGGTCACGTTGGCAAGGCCAGTGGCGCTCAGGCGAGTGAGGAAGCCGGCGACTTTTCCGCGGAAAAGATACGGGGCGAAATCGACGAGCATGTCGCGGTAATCGACTCTGCCGATCTCCGCGATATATGGAAATACTTCGCGGCGAATCGGAATGCGTTCCTGAACGATCCAGGCGCCATTTTTTGCCGAGAGGGCGCGGCCAATCGCGGCATCCCAATCGGCTTCGCTGGTTTCCCATCCGAGCGTTACGCCGGAGCCGCCGTATTCATCGCTTGGTTTGAGGACGAGATTTTCGCGTTCCTTCTCGATGAAAGCGAGCAATTCTACTGTCTGGCCATAGCGGGCGGTTTTCACGTCGGCCACGACGCGCGTCCAGGGAATATGGCGGCGAATGAGTTCGCGTTCGTCGTGGGAGAAAAGCGCGCCGTTTTGTTCGTCCGTGAGGACGGCAAAGAATGCTTTCACGTGGGGAATTTTGCAGCGAAACGTGTTGGCCACGCAGACGGCGTTGGCCGTGTAGGCTTTGACGAGAGCCGCGCACTCTGTGGGCTTCGCCACGATGTCGTTGATCAGTATGCGGCGGTAAACCAGATCGATTTTTTTGCCGTGGGTGTAAAGCCGCTGGCCATCGAACCGCAGTTCGCGCGGATCGGCGATGACCGTGGGCACGCCCATTTTTTCGAAGCGGGCTTTCAAAATCTCAAATTCGCTCCAGGTGGGGACTTCCTCCCAATCCACAATCGCTATTTGCGGAGGGCTCTCCGAGCCGCCCCAGTCCACATAGCTCATGACCAGGGCATCGAGGAGTTTGGCGCTGAGCGCGTAACTGTGCACTGAATAATGTTGCGCAAACCTTCCCATCATCGGAAGCTCGCGAAAAATGTCCGCGAGAGTTTCCGCGTAACCGGCCCCCGCGGGGGATTCTCCGTTGTATTCGGCAAACTTGAGAGAATCCGGGAGAAGAAAAGCATCGAGGCGGGAGGCGGTGCTGGCCCGGCCGTATGCGACCGGGAGGCGCGCCAACCGCTCTTCCTCCGGACGCAAATGAAATTGCGCGAAGAGATGTTCGTCTTCGAGAGCGGCCGCCACGACGCGCTCGCCCAAATCCGCGATGATTTCCGCAACCACACGAACGCGCTCTTCCTCTTCAGGCGAGAGAAAGAAAGGGCGCAGGAAAGGGCAGTGGACGCGGTCGCCGAAAGTAAGATTTGCGCGGCGCAGCCTTTTGAATAAATCTTCCGGCAGGGTGGGGATGCGCAAAAGCGTGGCTTTCAGGATTTCCGTCCAAACCTCGGCAGGATTGGGAGGAGTGATGGAAGGGCTCGCGGCGCTGGTCATTTTGTTTTGAGTCCCGGTGAGACGACGGCCGCGCCGGGCGCGGAGGCTTGGCCTGCGGCGACACTTCTTGGAGCGCCCGTGAAACCACTCGCCCCGCCAATACCGAGCATCTCTTCCCAGCGGGGCCAGGGATTCGAAGCGTTTGCGTTGAGCGCGCGATCGATGACCAGGCGGGCCATTTTGTCGACAACGTGTTCGAAATAAAATTCGGTGATGCGGTCGCGCTCGAAATCGGGCGCGGGATTTAGAAAATCGATGGCATACGGAATGCCGTCCTGGATGGCGAATTCGATGGTATTCATTTCGTACCCGAGAGCCTGATTGATGGTCTGTGCGTCTTTCACGATGCGGGCGCCGAGTTCAGAAGACAAATAATTGTGATCGACGAGATACTTTCGCTCCTTCGGATCGTAGTGAACGGGCAAAATATCGGATTTGCCAAAGGTGAAGCAGCGGACGTACTGTTTAAAGTCGATGAACTCCTGGAGGGTCATGCAGTACGGCGAGGTTTTGTCATAAGCAGCGAGCAGTTCTTCCTTGTTGTGGACTTTGTAGACGTGTTTCCATCCGCCGCCGGAAAAAGGCTTCAAGATCGCCGGTCGGCCAACGTAGTCGAGTAGTCCATCCCAGTCGACGGGATATTCCAGGTTGTGGAGAGATTCCGAAGTGATGTCCACATCGCCGGGGTATCCCTTTTGGGGCAGCAGGATGGTTTTTGGAATAGCAATTCCGAGCTTTGAAGCCACGGCACAATTGAAAAATTTGTCGTCGGCCGTCCACCAGAACGGGTTGTTGATGACGTAAGTTCCGAGGAGAACGGCATGTTTGAGGTAGCCGCGGTAGTATTCGACCTCGTGCGAAATGCGATCGACAATCACGCGGTAACCGGAAACTTCGCCCATGCGCGTTCCGCCAAGTTTTACGAATTCGGCAGCAACTCCATCTTTCTTGCCGAGTTCATTGACGCGAACGATGAAGGCCGGCGGAAAGCTGTATTCACGCCCACAGAGAAGGCCAACTTTTTTCATGGTGCAGCTCCTACTGTTGGAACACTGAACTGCCGCTTCGCAGATGCTGCTAATTGATTGCGTGTGCCGAAGAAGCTCGTGACTCGCTGACGCCGCGTGTTTCCGCGACCAGATGTCTGACGACCGCCTTTAGATCGCCGGTTTGCTGATAGACGCGCAATTGCCGCTCCGCGCTGGTGCCGTCCTTGAGAATGGTGTGAATGTACTCGACGGCGCTGCGGCTGCCGAGATCATCCACCACGTCATCAACGAACTCAAGCAGTTCGAGGGCGAGTTCGCGCATGGGGACTTCGGCCTGTTTCCCAAAATCGATGAGCTTGCCTTCAATGCCGTAACGGGCGGCGCGCCACTTGTTTTCTTCGATCAAAACGCGGCGATAAAGGCGGTAGCTTTGATTGCGCTCATAGAGGCGGTGAAGTTTCACGACGATGGCTTGCGTGAGCGCAGCGATGGAAACCGCCTCCTCAACCTTGGTGGTGACGTCGAACATGCGGAATTCGAGAGTGCCAAAAACAGGATGCGGCCGGACATCCCACCAGATTTTTTTTCCATTGTCGATGCAGTTCAGCTTCATCAGCAAGTTCACGAAATCCTCGTAGGCGCTCCAGGATTCGAACTGTTCCGGTATGCCGGTGCGTGGGAAACGGCGAAAGACGGTGGTGCGAAAGGACTTCAAGCCGGTATTGCGCCCCATCCAGAAAGGCGAACTCGTCGAAAGCGCGAGCAAGTGCGGCAGGAAATAGCGGACCATGTTCATCATGTCGATGGTGGTTTGTTTGTCCGGCATGGCGACGTGAACGTGCATGCCGAAAATCAAAAGCGAGCGGGCCAGTTGCTGCAATTCCTCGACGATGTGTTCATAGCGTTCGCCCGGTGAGATGACCTGGTCGATCCAACTGGAGAATGGATGAGTGCCAGCGGCGGCAACCTGCAAGCCGGCGCGCTCGGCCGCGGCCACCAGCTCGCCGCGCGTGCGATGCATTTCGATTCGCAGCTCGCCAACGTTTTCGCAGATACGGGTGCCGGTTTCGACGATGGACTGGTGCATCTCGTGTTTTACTTGCTCGACGATGTCCGGAGAAGCGGCGGAAACAAGCTGCATGACGTGAGAACGCAGCGCGCAAGTAGCGGGGTCAATGATCTGAAACTCTTCCTCGACACCGATGGTAAAGCGGTGAGCCATGGGGTGGCCCTCCGGATGGGCTTAGTCTTACTGGGGACTTCTAAGCGGTATCATACCCTGCACGCCGAAAAAATACATCCCTGGGAGAACGGATGGAAGTTAGAGTCGAGAAGCCGGAAAGCGTGGACCTTTCCTAAACACTCGCGCAATCCAAATTGGATCAGGCTCGTGAGTTATTGCCAGCGCGCTGGCCATGACATATTGCCGGCGGGAATATCTGTCCAGACTCGCGGTTTACTTCGCTTCGCTTTCGGAGGGCTATAAAAAAGTGGGACAGACACGACTGTCTGTCCCACCAGGAGTTCGGACCTAAGGGCCCTTCTGCTTCGACTTCTAAACTCGAGCTCTGCCGCGGCGCCAGATTACGCTGCGCCGAGGGCGCGCCGCTGCTGGAAGCACTCACGGCAAAAGACCGGACGTCCTTGCGTGGGGCGAAAAGGAACTGTCGTTTCCTTTCCGCACTGCGAACAAGTCGTCTTCGTTTCCGAGCGCATCTGCGCGGCGCCGCCACCTCCGCTTCCGCCGCCTTCCGCGCGCTTGGCCTTGCAGCCCTTGCATCGTTTGGGCTCGTTCTTGAAACCTTTGTCGGCGAAAAACATCTGTTCGCCGGCAGTAAAAACAAACTCAGCGCCGCATTCCGCACACTTCAGGACTCGATCGTGGTATTCCATGAGCCGTTCTCCCGTTGCCCCAAGCCAGCAAGGGAGATGGGCACGTTTCGCACAATGGGCCAATTGGTGTGGCGAAACCTGTCGTCCGGGGGTACCGGGCTGGGGTCCCTTGGGCCTAAGTATGCGAAGCTGCAACTGAAACCCAACATCTCTGCCTAACCGGGGCCTGAATCACGGAAGTGCGGCGCTGAGCTGCCGCGAGAAGAAGTTAGTCCGCTTCCCGCCGCTGCTTTTTGCGCAGTCGCTTCCGCGAAAGCGCTTCCTTAGCCCGGCGTTTCTCTCCGGGCTTCATGTAGAAGCTGTGCTTCTTGATTTCCTTGATGATATCTTCCTGTTGCACCTTGCGCTTGAAACGGCGCAGGGCATTTTCCAGAGACTCACTTTCCTGGATAATGACTTCAGCCACGTTTACATTCACCCCCAATCCGGTTCGGATTGGTTACATGCGGCGCCACTGCTTCGTTCAGACGCCGCCCCGGATCATTATCGCATGCCAGCTGGTGCGCGGTCACGCATACGGCTGAGCACGAGCAACTTCGAGTCTGCTTAGAGCGCAATGCAAACACCTGCTCTAAAAACCACATTTTCCCTTGCGCACCATTTGGCCGTTCTGGAGTCACCCTGATGAGGTAGATGGCATCTTCTAATCAATTGCGGGCATGGAAGTCAAGGACTGTTTGCAAGGGGAGGGAAAGGGAGGGGGAATAGTATCCCTGTAATTACGGAAGTATTTTGTAAGTATATAGAAGGCGAAGGGACGATTCGCCGGGGGAGATCACGGGTTCCCAAAGGGTGCCGCCCTTGCGTTTTGCCTCGCATCTGCTGGTAGAATGAGCCGCTTCTTGGAAGCGCGCCCGGAGGCCAGCAATGTCTGCGATGAGCGATGCCATCGGAGTACTTCTCGCCGGAGGTCAGGGCGAACGGCTGTGGCCTCTGACGCGCGACCGCGCCAAACCCGCGGTGCCGTTCGGCGCCTTGTACCGAATCATCGACATTACCCTCTCGAACTGTATCAACTCCGATTTGCGCCGCGTGTTCGTTCTGACGCAATACAAAGCGCTGAGTCTTAACCGGCATATTCGCGCGGGGTGGTCGCCGCTGGCGGGGTTGGGTGATTACATCGAAGTGCTGACGCCGCAGATGCGCGTCTCGAAAGAGTGGTATCAGGGAACGGCTGACGCGGTTTACCAGAACATTTATTCGATCGGCAGCGAGCGGTCGAAGTATGTGTTTATTCTTTCCGGCGACCACATTTACAAAATGAATTACGCGAAGATGCTACAGCAGCACTTGGATTCCGCCGCGGATGTGACGGTGGCCACCCTTCAGATTCCCGCGGCACAGGCCGCGCGGCAGTTCGGTGTGATTGAAGTAGACAACGACTGGCGGATTATGGGCTTTGAGGAAAAGCCTGCCGAGCCCAAGCAGTCTCCGCATCGTCCGGGGAATTGCAACGCCTCCATGGGAATTTATATTTTCAATACGCAGCTCATGATCCCCATTCTGCTGGCGGATTCCGAGGATCCAAAATCAAGCCACGATTTCGGCAAGGACGTTCTGCCGCGGATCATTACGAAGCACCGCGTCTTCGCCTACAACTTCGTCGATGAAAACCAGAAAGACGCGCTCTATTGGCGGGACGTTGGCACACTCGACGCCTACTACGAGGCCAACATGGATTTGGTAAGCGTTTCGCCGGTGTTCAATCTATACGATAACCATTGGCCGCTGCGCACGTGGCAGCACCAATATCCGCCGGCGAAATTCGTGTTCGCGGATCCGGAGCGCATGGGCGTGGCTCTCGATTCCATCGTTGCCGGCGGCTCGGTGATCTCCGGCGGACGGGTGCAACGCTGCGTCATTGGGAACAACGTGCGCGTGAACAGCTACTGCGAAGTGACGGACTCCATCATGTACAACCATGTGAACGTCGGCCGGCACTCGCGCATTCGCCGCGCGATCATCGACCGGCACGTCAGCCTTCCGGAGCGCACGGAGATCGGCTTCGACACGGAAGCCGACCGGCGGCGTTTTCATGTAACCGATTCGGGGATTGTCGTGGTCGTTCGCCAGGAATCTCTCATCGAAGAGCCCGAGACGGCATAACGCGCGCCGATCCCGAAGAAATCGCGCTGACTGGGACCGATGTCATAGGACTTCCGAAAATAGACCTCGCGCTGTCTGATACAATCTCTAGTTCAAATCAACCAGGAGATCGCTCAGACATGTCCATGAATATCACCCGAGTCAATGCCCGCCAGGTTCTCGATTCGCGCGGGAATCCCACTGTGGAGGCCGACGTATACATTGGAACCGGCGCACGAGGGCGCGCGGCAGTGCCTTCCGGTGCTTCTACCGGCGAGCATGAGGCGCTCGAGCTGCGCGACGGCGACAAGTCAAAGTATCTCGGCAAGGGCGTGCTGAAAGCGGTGGCCAATGTGAATGGCGAAATCGCGAAGGCCGTTGTCGGGCTGGATGCTGGAGACCAGCGGGCGCTCGATAAGCGCATGATCGAGCTCGACGGCACACCTACGAAGTCACGGCTCGGAGCCAATGCCATCCTCGCCGTTTCCATGGCGGCGGCGCGCGGTGCGGCGGCGGCGCAGAATCTTCCGCTGTACAAATACCTCGCGCGTTATTCGACGGACACGAGCGCGAATCTATTGCCCCTTCCGATGATGAACATTTTGAATGGCGGAGCGCACGCCGATAGTTCGGTGGACTTCCAGGAATTCATGGTGATGCCGATTGGTGCGGGCAGCTTTTCGGAAGCGCTGCGCTGGGGCGTGGAAGTATTTCATTCGCTGAAGGCGGCCTTGAAGAAGCATGGCTATTCGACGGCGGTGGGCGATGAAGGCGGCTTCGCGCCGAGCTGCAAATCGAATGAAGAAGCGATTCAGATCGTGCTGGAAGCGATTTCCGCGGCGGGCTACAAGCCCGGCGAGCAAGTGAGCATTGCGCTCGATCCGGCGGCCAGCGAATTTTACGACAAAGCCAGCGGAAAATACGTGTTTAAGAAATCGGATAAGTCGATACACTCGCCGGAAGAGATGGTCGAATACTGGGCGAAGTGGATCGAGAAATATCCCATCGTATCGCTCGAAGACGGCATGGGAGAAGAAGACTGGCCTGGCTGGCGGAAGCTGACGCAGAAAGCTGGTGAAAAATCCTCCGCAAAACGGATTCAGCTTGTCGGCGACGATATTTTCGTTACCAACACGGAGATTTTTGCGCGCGGGATCAAAGAAGGCATCGCCAATGCCATTCTCATCAAGCTGAATCAGATTGGCACGGTCACCGAGACCATCGATGCGATTGAGATGGCGCGCAAGGCCGGATATAAATCCGTGATTTCGCATCGTTCCGGCGAAACGGAAGACACGTTCATCGCCGATCTCGCGGTGGCTACTGGCGCGGGACAGATAAAGACGGGTTCGGCTTCGCGTACAGACCGCATCGCCAAGTACAACCAGCTTCTGCGCATCGAAGAAGAGCTCGGAGCGGCGGCGCGGTTCAACGGCAGAGCTGTCATCAGCTGATCAGAGAAAACTCGGCTCAGCAACAAGAAGAATTGCTGCCATCGGTTGGGCCCACTCAGATCTGTGAATAGTCTGTTGGCCGGAGAATCGTGTTGGTGATGTTGGAGACGATGCTCTCGAAGGAATAGCGCGGCGAGCTTGTCAGTTTTTTCCATTCGGGCAGCGAACCAAATGTCTTCCACTCTTCGACGCGCTCGGCGAGACTCGGAAATCCGATCATATACGTCAGGCACGGGAGCTTTGAGCCGATCAGCACGTCGCCGAAGAAAACTTGCCAGAAGCCGGCCTTTTCAAATACCTCGAACTCGCCGGAATTGAACATCTCGACTTTGCGGCGATGATCCTGATCACTGGGACTTTCGTACGTGCGCAGTTCAAACAAGCGATCCTTGTGGGCCGCCGTTGCCGCTGGGAGCTTGAGGTTTGGCCATCCCTCGAACGCAACCATCAGCGAGCTTTCGACGCGAACCATGGCCGGTTGATCCGCGGGAGCGTTGAGGAACGGCGCTCCAGCTTTCAGATATTCGGCGTCCTGTCCGAGATGTGCTTCAGCGGTGGCCAGAACATCTACCGATGCGGCTGGCAGAAGGATTTGAAACCGTGGGCTGCCTTCTCCGATTTCGACGTTGAATACGCCGACGGGGCTGATGCCGAGGCGATTCAGCGCGGGGACCAACGCGTCGCGTAAAAATGCGTCGGTAAGTTTTTGCTGGCGGCCGGATTGGACCTGATATTGGCGGAGTTCGTAGTATTGGCGAGACTTTCCGTCGGCGGCGTCATTCTGCATCGCGGAGAGATTTAGTTTTGAAGCGCCGAGACCGACGGCGCTTGCGGCTAGAAATTTTCGTCTGTTCATGCGGGGCTCCTCGAATGCGGCTACTTGGATTCCGTGAAAGAGTGCCATGATAACCGCACTGGGCAACGGCTTTCCAGTTCAACCGGACCAATTGTATTTTGACGCAGGCGCGATATGAACACATCCGAGGGTGAGGGATACCCGCGAGTTCGGGTTGCGGTCCAAGAGGACGTGGCCGAGCTGACGAAGTTGATCAATGCGGCTTTCGTTGTGGAACGCCCCTTTCTTGAAGGCGAGCGAATCGACGAGCGAGGTACTCGCGAGTTCTTTCAAAAAGGGAAGTTCCTAGTCCTTGAAGATTCCTTTGGGATGCATGGATGTGTCTATTGCGAATTGCGCGGAGATCGCGGGTACTTAGGGCTGCTCGCGGTCTACCCAGCGCGGCAGGGCACGGGGTTGGGACGGAAGCTGATGGCCGCCGCGGAAGAATATCTTCGGAGCGCTGGCTGCGTCGCGATCGATCTGCGAATTATCAGCCAGCGGACTCCGCTTCCCGCTTTATACCGGCATCTCGGCTACGTGGAAACCGGCATAGCACCCTTTGCTGCGTCGTTGCCGATAAAAGCGCCGGGCCACTACATCCTCATGTCCAAACAGCTCATCTGAATCGACGCCGGCCCATGCACAAAACAGCACGAGCCAGTTGATCGTCGAAAGAATTTTCTTCACAACTGCATTTTATCAGTAATTCATGCTGAACCGGCGGGGCACCCTGATTTGCACACGATCCTCAATGGCCCGGCCTACGGCAACGCCTCCAACAGGGCAGCCACGCTCGCGTTGTCACCAAACGTCTGGCTGATGTGCGCGAAGCGATCAACATTCCCGGGTCCGAAGACGAAGCTGCCGCCAAGCTGAAACGGATTTTGCCCCAACTTGTGCTGCGTATGACCGGCGGTCCGCGCTCTCTTGCGAGCTTCGGCGTTGTCACCCCGCAATAGGTGAAGGAGATTGGCGGACTTCAACTCGACGGCGCGATAGGCCTGCCGCTGCTCATCGATCAAAAGCGGAAAAGTGATGCCGGTCTGTTCGCGAAACTCGCGGGCATAGACCCGGTCTCCTAACCCAATCGCAGCGAGTGTTGCACCTTTGTCGCGAAAAGCCTGTGCGTGTTCGCGCAACTGCGCGGCATGCTCGCGGCAAAAGATTCATCCATAGTGGCGCAAGAAAACAACGACAGCCGGCTGCTTGTCCCACAAGGATCCGAGCCGGACGTCTCGTCCGTCGCAATCCGTGAGTGTGACGAAGGCCAGTTTGCTGCTGAAAGCACTGTCCATGGTGGGTCCATCATGTGCAGCGGGCTTCGAGGTGTCAAGCGTATGCCGCGCGCAAGGTGCGGCATCGAGTTCTTTCCCCATTTATCTGACGGGGCAGCCGCGCATTGCTCCCTGATTGCGCACAAGAGCAGTTCATGCCGCAGCGCCGACAGCGATTTCGGGCTACCGTGTATCTAGAAACCGGAGGGTTGGCCTTGAGCGATCAACAGAGCCTTACTTCCTTGCCTGTGCCTACGCAGGACGAGCGCACCATGGCGTTTCTTGCGCACCTGCTTCAGGTGTTCACCGGATTTATAGCGCCGCTGGTGATTTACTGCGTCAAGCAAGATTCGCGATTCGTGAAGTTCCATGCTTTGCAGTGTTTGATCTGGCAGCTTTGTTACCTGGCGGTCTTGATTGGCGGGATGATGATTTTCTTTTTTTCCATCTTTGCAACTGTCTTCAGCAGCGCTCATGGTGGACATACTGCGAATCAGCCGCCGCCGGCGATCTTCTTTGTCTTTCCTTTCTTCTGGCTTTTCTGGATGCTCGGATGGATTGCAAACGTCATTTTGGGGATTATGTATGGGATCAAGGCCAATCGCGGAGAGTGGGCCGCTTACCCGATTATTGGGAAATGGTGTCTTCCTAAACTGGCTCTCGGCGTGCCACCCCCGGCGCAGAACTGGGCGCCCTGATTTTCTTACCTTCGTCTTCACCGTGGGCGCGTTAGCAGCCGGATCCTGCACTTGGGGATTAGCTTAGTCGGGAACTGACTGCAGGGGCCCCCCTGTTTTTTGTAAACGTTGCAACTAAAGGATTTAATCATTTTGCAACTCATTTAGAATCATACGTTTGCAGACGACCTCTAAGTGTTGATTCTAAATGGCTTGTGTATGGCGCCGGAATCAAACCTGCGGGCCATTCTGCAAGCGCAGAGCGGAAGGCTTGGACTGCCAAGTGGTCCACAAAAAGCAAAAACGCCAATCTGGAGATTGGCGTTCCCGGATTCTAGGCTCAGTATTACCCACCAAATACAATACGCGGTTGTCACCGGATTGTCAATAGGAAAGCGGGAGCAGGGCTCCCGCACTCCAAATGAGGACAGTGTCGCGGTGTGCGACCGTTTCTAGGCGAAAGAACCGGATGGTTCGCACACTTAATGCCCACAATGGTTAAGCTGCTTGGAGGAGCAAGCAGGGCAGATGTATTTCGTCTGGCGCCTTATTCCGGATGTTCTGCTGCCGGAGAATTTGAGAGTGTCAGCGGGCTGTGTACACGCGCAAGTTGCTACACCCTTGTCCCAGTGCCATAATCCAAACTTAGTTTGGAAAAGGAATGGGACAAAGACGGTCACTTTTGTCTGGGGGCGGTTGGTGCGGTTTCTGAGGGGGTTCGATGGCGATACGCGATAGCTGGCTTGAAGAGAGAGAAAAAGAAGCGGCGGGTGCCAACGGCAACCGGAACATGTCGCAAATGCATTTTGCGCGGCAGGGCGTAATTACGGAAGAGATGCGTTTTGTGGCAGGGCGGGAAAAGATCGAGCCGGAGCTGGTGCGCAGCGAAATTGCGCGCGGACGGATGATTATTCCGGCGAACGTGAATCATCGAAACCTTGAGCCGATGGGGATTGGGATCGCCAGCAAGTGCAAGATCAACGCGAACATCGGGAATTCCGCTACGAGTTCGAATATCGAGGAAGAGCTGAAGAAACTGCACCACGCAGTGCATTACGGCGCGGATACGGTGATGGACCTATCCACGGGCGGAGACATTCCGGTGATTCGGAAGGCGATCATTGAGGCGTCGCCCGTGCCGGTGGGAACGGTGCCTGTGTACGAAGCGATCTCGCGCGTGAGGCGACCGGAGGATTTGACGATTGACTTGATGCTCGAGGTGATTGAAGAGCAGGCCGAGCAAGGCGTGGATTACATGACAATCCACGCGGGCGTGCTGCGCGAGCATGTGCCGCTGGTGCGGAAGCGGATTACGGGAATTGTGAGCCGCGGCGGGTCGTTGATGGCGCATTGGATGGAACATCACAAGAAGCAGAATTTTTTGTACGAGAACATCGAGAAGATTTGCAAGATTTTCAAGAAACATGACGTGAGTTTTTCGTTTGGCGATGGATTGCGGCCTGGGTGCATTGCGGACGCGAGCGACGAAGCGCAGTTCGCGGAATTGAAGGTGCTTGGGGAGCTGACGAAGAAGGCCTGGGAGCACGATGTGCAGGTGATGATCGAGGGCCCTGGGCATGTGCCGATGGACAAGATCAAGGAGCAGGTAGATAAGGAGATGGAGTGGTGCCACGAGGCGCCGTTCTATACGCTGGGGCCGCTGGTGATCGACATTGCGCCGGGGTACGACCACATCACCAGCGCGATTGGCGCGGCGATGATCGGATGGCACGGGGCGTCGATGCTGTGCTACGTGACGCCGAAAGAGCACCTGGGGCTGCCGAATCCGGAAGACGTCAAGCAGGGCGTGATTGCTTACAAGATTGCGGCGCACGCAGCGGACGTGGCGCGTCACCGGCCGGGAGCACGGGATCGCGATGATGCGTTGAGCTATGCGCGGTTCTTGTTTGACTGGAACAAGCAGTTCGAACTTTCGCTCGACCCGCCGACGGCGAAGGCCATGCACGATGAGAATTTGCCGGATGATTTTTACAAGGAGGCGAAGTTCTGCTCGATGTGCGGGCCGAAATTCTGTTCGATGAATATTACGCAGCTGGCGGAGGCGGAGGGCGGCCACGACCAGGCGGAGCGAAAGCAAAAGTTCGTCGAGTTACTCGCCAAGGTGCAGGGCGCTTAGGATGTGGCTTAGGCCGATCGAGAACTCCCACAACGGAATCGAATAATGTCCTTTCTGAGCAGTGGAGTGGCCGTTGTTACGGGCGCGGGGAGCGGGATTGGGCGGGCGCTGGCGCAGCAGCTCGCTGTGGCTGGTTCGGCGCTGGCGATTGCGGATATCGATGAAAAAGGGTTGACAGAGACGGCGGCCTCGCTAGCGAGCAAAACGGCTGCAGTTTCGACGCACGTGCTCGATGTTTCCAAGGAAGAGGCCGTGCGAAGCTTTGCTGAAGACGTAGCGGCGCGGCATGGACGTGTGACGCTGTTAATCAACAATGCTGGGGTGGCGTTGATCGGCACGTTTGAGGAAATATCACTCGATGATTTGCGATGGGTGATGGGGATCAATTTTTGGGGAGTCGTTTACGGAGTGAAGTATTTCTTGCCTGTGCTGAAGCAGCAGCCGCGCGCGCAGATTGTGAATTTGTCGAGCGTGTTTGGGATAATTGCTCCGGTCGGGCAGAGCGCTTATTCGGCGAGCAAATTTGCCGTGCGCGGGTTTACGGAGTCCATTAGGCACGAACTGGAAGGAACTCCGGTCTCTGTGTCGTGCGTTCATCCAGGGGGAATTCGCACGCCGATCGCGAAGCGCGCGCGGTTGGGAGCAAATGCTCCGCGAAACAAGCAGGAAGAGGCCGTCGCGCGATTTGAGCGACTGACGCCGACTTCGCCGGAAGCCGCAGCGGCGCGGATTCTTAAGGGCATCGAGCGGCGCGAACCGCGCATCCTCATTGGGCGCGATGCTCGGCAGATCGACATCGTGCAGCGGTTGCGCCCGGCCACGTATTGGAAAATTATGGCGAAGCGGGCTTCGTAACCAACTCCTGCTCCTGCTAGCGGATTGGATCTGGTTGCTGCTTTGACGGCAGCTCTAGGCGGGACTATACTGCGCCGCGGAAATTTTGAAGATTTCTGTTCATCTATTTTCTCGAGGAGAGAGTATGCCGTTTGCTCGCGCCGCCAAGATCGCCGAAGTGACCGTCGGAACGATTCACCAGTTTCAAGTAGGGGGAACGGCCGTGGCGCTGGCGAATGTGGCTGGTAAGTTCTATGCGATCAATGATGTATGCGTGCACCGAGGTGGGCCGCTGGGAGAAGGCGAACTTGAAGGTAGCGTAGTGACTTGCCCGTGGCACGGCTGGCAATACGATGTGACTTCCGGCAAGGTTACGCAGAATCCCAGTATGGGCGTGGCCTGCTATTCCACGGAAGTGCGCGGGGATGAGATTTTTGTAGATGTTCCCTAAGAATCGAAGCTAACTATCTATAAATGAACGAGTTGAGAGCAGGCTCGCGGATGTAAGGGCGCATTCGCCATGCCCCGTGATGCCTGCAAGAAGCCAGCTAACCCCTATATTTTTGTTCGCTTTTTGGCCGTCCCCGTGTATATTGCTGCCGACTCTACGCCTCGATGGCAACTCCGACTTCGCAACGACACTATTGGATCTTCAGCGCCGACCCACACCACTACCATTGGGATACGCTCTTTGTGAAGGGGAAGGAAATGTGGCACGGAGCGGAGTCCAAACCGGACGCGGTGCGCGCGCTGAAGCAGGTGCGCAAGGGCGACCGCGTGCTGTGCTACCACTCCGCGCCGGAGAGGATGCTGTATTCGATCGCGGAGATCACGCGGGACCCGTACCCCGATCCGCATGACCACAAGGAAAAAAACCTCGTGGCAGACTTGAGAGCGTTTGACCGGCTGCCGAGGCAAGTCTCGCTGGCGGAGCTACGCGCCAACCCGGCACTGAAAAAAATGAAGTTGCTGAAAAATGTGCGGGTGCTGGTTTCGCAAATCACCGAAGCGGAGTACCAGGAAATCCTGCGCATGGCTGGAATTGTGGCGTCGCCGGGGATTCCGCTGCCCTGAAGATATGTGTGAGGGGAGCGTTGCCGGCGAGATGCGAATCGCGGGCCTCGCTCGCGCAATCAGCGCCGAACGCGTGTCTTAGCTGGACGTTAGCCTGTGCTGACCAACCACTGCCAATGCTGCGCTGAGAACAGCTTAAACATTTGATGGGCTTCATACGTCTTAAGAAGATAGGGGTTCCGTCTGAGGGTGGTTTCATGAGAGCAATCTGGTATCGCTGCACCGTGCTGGTGTTTTTGTGCGCCTTGGGCGGTGCTGCCGCACCGGTATGGGCGCAATCACAAGCGTTTCCGGTTAGCACGCGCACGCTGAAAAACGGCATGAAGGTTCTGGTCCAGCCGGACCACAGCATTCCGAACATAGCGCTCTACATTTTCTATCGAATTGGGTCGCGAAACGAACGCCCCGGCACGACCGGGCTTTCGCACTTTTTCGAACACATGATGTTTAACGGCGCGAAGAAATATGGTCCGGGCGAATTGGACAAAGCGATGGAAGCGAACGGCGGCTCGAACAATGCATATACGACGCGCGATGTGACCGTCTATCAGGATTGGTTTCCGCGTTCGGCGCTTAACTTGATCTATGACATCGAGTCCGACCGTATCCGCGATTTGACATTCGATCCGAAGAAGATCGCTTCCGAGCGGGAGGTGGTGGCCTCCGAGCGGCGACTGAGCGTAGACAACGACAATTTCGGATTACTGGATGAGCAGCTTTGGGCGACAGCGTTTATTGCGCATCCTTATCAATGGCCGGTCGTGGGCTGGATGAGCGACATCGAGGACTGGACGATGGCGGACTTGAAGCACCATTTTGAAATGGGGTATTCGCCAAGCAACGCGACGATGGTTGTTGTGGGAGATGTTTCGCCAGAGGAAATATTTGAGCTTTGCGAAAAATACATTGAGCCGATTCCTTCTCACGCGCCGCCTCCGCCCGTAACCACAGTCGAACCCGAACAGCTTGGTGAGCGGCGGCTGGTGGTGCACAAGCCCGCGGAGTTGCCGGTGCTCATGATCGGGTATCACATCCCGAGGACCGACAATCCGGATTTCTATGCGCTGAATATTCTGAGAAGTGTGCTGTTTCAGGGGGAGAGTTCTAGGATGTACCAGCGGCTGGTGGACAAGGACCAGATCGCGCTTGACGTTTCCTCTGAGGTAGAGCCGGCGTTCGATCCCACGCTGGCCATTATCACCGCGCAGCCGCGGCAGGGGATCGATCCATCGGTTTGCGAAAAAGCGATTTACGAGGAAATCGAGAAAGTGAAAGACGCGAGGATCAGCGATGAGGAGCTGGAGAAAGCGAAGAACTACCGACTGATCGAATTTTACCGGGAGATGCGGACGATCAGCGGGCGGGCGAATACCATCGGAACTTATGAAGTGTTCATGGGCGACTATCACAAGCTGTTTGACGCGGCGAAGAGCTATTCGGCCGTGACGAAAGAGGATGTGCAGCGCATGGCGCAGAAATACTTCGGCGCGAACAACCGCACCGTAGCGACACTGCTTCCCGAGAGCGAAGGGAAGGCCAAGCCATGAAATGCGAAAGCAAGGTTCTGCGGATTTTCGCACCGGTGGCGTTATTGCTGGTGATGTGCCCGGCTGTACGCGCGCAGACTCTGCATTTGCCGCCGCACGAGAAACTCGTGCTCAAGAACGGATTAACCGTGCTGCTCATGGAGAAGCGAGGGGTGCCGCTGATTGACGTGTTCGCGCTGGTAAAAACGGGGGCTGCGGCTGATCCCGGGGGAAAAGCAGGGCTAGCGTCGGTCACGGCTTCGCTGCTGCGCAAGGGAACGAAGACGCGCACGGCTCAGCAGTTCGCCGCGGACCTTGATTACATCGGAGGCTCCTTCGAGGCCGACGCCGACGCTGATTATAGCTACGTCAGCGCTGAATTCATGACCAAGGATCTCGCGCGGGGACTGGAGATTTTCTCCGATGCCGTTCTGCATCCGACGTTTCCCCAAAACGAAGCCGACAAAATACTGGCACAGAGCGTGGACGGGGTGAAATCGTCCAAGGACGACCCGCGGTCCGTGTTGGGCTTGTATTACCAAGGATATCTTTACGGAGCGAATTCTTACGGGCGGCCAGCGGGAGGCGATGAGCTATCGCTCAAGCGCATCCAGCGGGATGACATCGTGAAATTCTATGAGGCGAACTACGCACCCGGGAATACCATTCTCGGAATCGCGGGCGAGTTCGATCCTGCTGAAATGCGAAAACAAATCGAGGAAGTGCTGGGCACGTGGCCGGCGGGCAGTGTGACGAGCGCGCCGATTCCTGCGACTCCGCTAGAAAAAGGGAAAAGACTTCTGTTGATCGACAAGCCCGATGCGACACAAACCTATTTTGCGATTGGGAACATTGGAACGGCGGTGAACGATCCCGATCGCTTCGCGATTCGCGTGGTGAACACGATCTTTGGCGGGAGATTCACGTCCGAGCTGAATGAAGCGCTTCGTGTCGAATCGGGGTACACGTACGGAGCCGGATCGTTCTTCGATTCCCACAAATCTCCAGGTCCCTTTGAAATCTATAGCTTCACGAAGAATGAGACCACCATTCCGGCGATCGATCTGGCGCTTCAGGTTTTGGAAAAGCTTCACAAGAACGGCGTAACGCCCGAGGAACTGGCTTCGGCGAAGAGCTACATCAAAGGGCAGTATCCGCCGACCATAGAAACTTCGAGGCAGTTGGTGCGCCGGATCGTCTTCAACGAGTTTTATGGGCTGGGCGACGACGAAGTGAACCAGCTTGAAGCGCGGATTGACGCGGTGACGCCAGAGATCGCGAAGCAGGTTATCGAAAAGCATTTTCCACTGGACAATCTCGTGTTTGTGCTGATCGGCAAATCTTCCGCGATCGGGCCTTCCGTGAAAAAGTATGCCGATAAGATCGATGAGCGGCCCATCAGCGAGCCCGGATTCTGGCCGCCGCCGGCCGGGGCCCAGAAATAGTTCGGTGCTGAGCTGTTTGCACGGTTTAAAGGCATTCTTTGGATCTCTTCAGGAGGAATGATGCGTTTCAGAATCTCGGCAGTATTAGGGGCCTTGCTCTTTGGGCTGCTGTGCACGGGGAACGGGGCAGCAGCGGCGGAAGAAACTCCGCTTCTGGTGCAAACGCCAACCATGAACAAGACCCAGATCGTCTTCGCCTATGGCGGATACCTGTGGAGCGTGCCGCGAGAAGGCGGCGAGGCGAGACAGCTCACGACAGGTGGACATGAGAGCGGCCCAAAGTTTTCTCCGGATGGAAATTGGATCGCCTTTACCGGGCAATATGACGGGAATGTCGATGCCTACGTGATGCCGGCCGATGGTGGCGAGCCGAAGCGGCTGACCTGGCATCCCGCCGCTGACGTCGTCGAGGGGTGGACTCCTGACGGAGCGAAGATTCTCATCCGATCGCCGCGCGAAGCGTATGCGGATTTTGACCGCTTGTACGCCGTACCGGTGGGAGGTGGCGTTCAGGAAGTTCTGCCGATGTGGCGCGGGGAAGCGGCTTCGTACTCTCCGGATGCTGAGCGCATTGCGTACGTGCCGAATCTAAAGTGGCAAGTGGCGTGGAAAAGGTATCACGGCGGGCAGACGACGCCCGTGTATCTGTTGCGTTTGAGCGACCTGCAGCTGGAGAAAATTCCGCGAGAAAACTCGAACGACGACGATCCGGTGTGGATTGGCGACACGGTCTATTTCCTTTCGGACCGCAAAGGCCCGGTGACCATCTTTGCCTACGACACAAAAACAAAAAAAGTGCGACAGGTGCTGGAGAATTCCGGGCTCGACCTGAAATCATTATCGGCCGGGCCGGATGCACTGGTCTATGAACAGTTTGGCGCGATTTATACGCTCGATTTGAAGACCGACAAAGCAAGCAAAGTCAACATTCGCATTGCGGGTGATTTGCCGGCGACACGGCCGCACTTTGAAAAGGTGGCGGATAAGATTGAAAATGCCGCGATATCGCCGACCGGGGTTCGCGCGGTCTTTGAAGCGCGAGGCGAAATCCTGACCGTGCCGGCGGAAAAAGGCGATATCCGGAACCTCACGCAAACGACAGCGGTAGCGGAACGTGACCCCGCATGGTCTCCTGACGGCAAGTCCATTGCGTTTTTCTCCGACGAGTCCGGCGAGTATGCGCTGCATATTGTGGATCAAAGCGGATTGGGAGCGGTGAAGAAGATAAATTTGGGGAACCCTCCCTCGTATTTTTATAGCCCGATCTGGTCTCCGGACAGCAAGAAAATCGCTTATACGGATAAGCGGCTGAATCTTTGGTATGTGGATGTGGAAAAGGGAACGCCGGTGAAAGTCGCCTCGGATCGTTACGAAGATCCGACTTCCGCGCTGGGCGAATCGTGGTCTCCCGACAGCAAGTGGCTCACTTATGCGAAATATCTCGAGAACCACATGCGCAACGTGTTCGTGTACTCGCTGGAAACGGGGAAGGAATCCCAGATCACAGATGGAACAAGCGATGCGCGGTATCCGGTGTTCGACAAGAACGGAAAATCGCTTTATTTCGCCGCCAGCACGGACATCGGGCTTTCTATCGGCTGGCTGGATCTTTCCAGCTTTCAGCATCCGGTGTTGAGAAGCATTTACGCAGCTGTGCTGAAGAAGGGCGATGCGTCCCCCGTCGAACCACAGAGCGATGAAGAGAAGGCGAACGACGAGAAGGGCAAGGACGCTGACAAAGACAAAGACAAAGACAAAGCTAAGGACGCTGACAAGAGCACCGCGAAAGGAAAAGAAGGGGAAAAGAAAGACGAAGTGAAGGTAACAATCGATTTGGACGGAATCGGCCAGAGAATCGTCGCGATGCCGATTAAAGCGGCTAACTATGTGGGACTCGATGTGGGGAAGACCGGGGTTTTGTTCTTGAGTGAAGTCCCGGATGTGCCGCGATTCGAGGGGCCGACGTTGATTTCGGTCTCAAAGTTTGACTTGAGCACGAGAAAGACAGAGCCGTTCGTCGGCGGCGTGAGCGCGTTTGTGGTTTCCGCAAACGGCGAAAAGGCTCTCTACCGCCAAGGACCTGGACGAAGCGCTCCGTGGTTTATCGCGGCGACGGCAGCCGCGCCCAAGCCCGGCGAAGGCGCCCTGCACCTGGACGCGATGGAGGTCTATACCGATCCACGCGCGGAGTGGAACCAGATGTACCACGAAGTCTGGCGAATCGAACGCGACTTTTTCTATGATCCGAACCACCATGGGCTGAATCTCGCTCTTGCGGAGAAAAAGTACGCTCCATATTTAAAGGGTGCTGGCGGCCGCGCGGACGTCAATCATCTTTTCGATGAGATGCTCGGGGAACTTACTATCGGGCACATGTTCATTCGAGGAGGAGACGTACCGCAACCAAACCGCGTGAAGGGCGGATTGCTCGGCGCGGACTACAAAGTAGAGAACGGGCGCTATCGATTTGCGCGCATTTTCAACGGAGAAAACTGGAATCCGGAATTGCAAGCGCCGCTGACGCAACCGGGTGTGGACGTCAAAGTGGGAGATTACCTGCTCGAGGTGAACGGCCGCGAATTGCGCCCGCCAACGGACATTTACAGCTACTTTGAAAATACGGCGGGGACGCAAATCAAAATCAAGGTCGGACCCAACCCCGACGGGACGGACTCCCGTGAAGTAACCGTCGTTCCGCTGCCCAGCGAATTTGAACTGCGCAACCTGGCGTGGGAAGAGGATAACCGGCGCAAGGTGGATGAGCTGAGCGGCGGCAAGGTCGCGTACGTGCATGTACCCGATACCGCCGTCGGCGGCTTCACGAATTTCAACCGGTATTATTTTGCACAGGTGGGCAAGCAGGCTGCCGTGATTGATGAGCGCTACAACCACGGCGGCGAAATTGCGGATTACATCATCGACATGCTTAAGCGGCCGTTGCGAAATTGCGACATCACCCGAGAAGGCGGCGAGTTCTGCTCGCCACTGGCGCAAATTTACGGGCCGAAGACGATGATCATCAACGAAATGTCCGGCTCGGGCGGCGATGCTTTGCCCTGGATGTTCAAGCAGGACAAGGTCGGGCCGCTCGTCGGAACGCGAACCTGGGGCGGGTTAGTTGGCATTTATAATTACCCGCCGCTGATGGATGGGGGCTCCGTAACCGCTCCGCGAGTGGCGATTTTCGGCCTGCATGGCGAATGGGAAGTGGAAAATCATGGAATTGCGCCGGACATCGAAGTGGAGAACGATCCAGCGTCGGTCGCAGGTGGCCATGATCCACAACTCGAGCGCGCCGTGCAGGTGACGCTGGAAGCGTTGAAGGCGCATCCAGTTGTGATACCGGAGCATCCGCCTTATCCGAACTATCACCAAAACTGACCGGCCGAAGCTGCATGCGATCGGGGTGTTCCCGTGATTTGGCTTGCGCGCGTGTAGCGCAGCGAAGGGATATGATAGTTTGCTGGTGATCCCTTCATGCCGGAACTTCCTGAAGTCGAGACGGTAGCGCGCGGGCTTCGCCGCACAATTGTGGGACGGCGAATTGTGTCCGTGAGGCTGGGGAAGACCGACTTCATTGATGACCCTGCGGCGCTCGAGTTACATCTCCCGGGCAGACAAATCGAAGCGGTCGAACGCTACGGCAAGTTTATGCTCTTGCACCTCTCACCCGTGAGCCATAGCACATCCCCGATTGCCAACGGCGACGGTGATCCCGCCGCACTGCTGGTGCACCTGGGAATGACCGGCCAGATCGCGCCGAATCCTGCGGCGCAGCCCTGCCAGAAGCATACTCACGCCTGCTTCGTGCTCGATGATAGCCGAGAGTTGCGCTACACGGATGCGCGGCGATTCGGGCGGCTTGCTTACTTGCAGGCCGCCTCACTCGAGGAAGAGTTGCGGACTTTCGGGGCTGATCCGCTCCAAATTGGCGCCGAGGATTTTGTGGTGCAAACGCGGTCCCGCCGCGCCAGGATCAAGGCACTGCTCTTGGATCAAAGCTTTTTGCGAGGTGTGGGGAATATCTACGCGGACGAGAGCCTCTGGCGCGCGAAGATTCATCCCGCGCGTCTGGGAGCGTCCTTGAAAAAAGAGCAGGCCAAGGCGCTGCATCGCGTCCTGCGAGAGATTTTGAAGAAGGCGATTGTGATGCGAGGTTCTTCGATTTCCGATTTTCTGGACACCAACGGCGAGCCCGGCGAATACCAGCGGCACCACCGCGCTTACGGGCGCGAGGGAGAGCGCTGCTACCGGTGCAGCGCGATCATCCGGCGTACGATTGTTGCAGGGCGCAGCAGTTATTTTTGTCCGCAGTGCCAGCCAGCGCCGCGAGGCTGTCCAGCTCTCGCACTGCCGCGAAAGCGCGCGAAGCCGGCTGCGCAATAGGGAAAACCGAATGCGAGCCGTAGTCCAGAGGGTAAGCCGCGCACGAGTAACGGTCGAGGGGCGCGTAACAGGCGAAATTGGCGCAGGGCTGATGGTACTGCTCGGCGTCGGCCGTGAGGACACATCCGCGGTGGCAGTAACTATGGCGGAAAAAGTGGCTAACCTGCGGATTTTCGAGGACGACCAGGGGAAAATGAATCTCTCGCTGCTTGATGCGAAAGGAGCAGCCCTGGTTGTTTCGCAATTTACGTTGTACGGGGATGCGCGCGGACAGCGCCGGCCAAGTTTTATCTCGGCTGCTCCGCCGGAAAAAGCCAAGGCGCTTTACGAAGAATTCTGTCTCTCGATGCAGAGACTCGGCGTAAACGTTGCTACAGGAATCTTTCAAACGATGATGTCCGTGGAGTTGGTAAATGAAGGTCCGGTCACGATCCTCCTCGACTCCGATAAAACGTTCTGATTCGCAGCGTGGCTCGAGAGGCAGTCGCGAGTGGACCGCAGCGAAGGCGCTTCGTGAGCTGAAAATGCTCGCCGATCCAGCGGTGCGCGCGAAGATGTCTTATTTTGGCGTCAATGTTCCGAAGGCCCATGGAATCTCTGCTCCTGAGTTGCACGCATTTGCCCGCCACATTGGGAAAGATCAGCATTTGGCGGAGCAGTTGTGGGCCTCCGGCGTCCACGAGGCAAGAATCCTTGCCGCGCTGATCGGAGAGCCGGAAAAGATCACCGCTGCGCAAATGGAGCGTTGGGTCGATGATTTCGATTCCTGGGACTTGGTTGACACCGCGTGTTGCTATTTATATGCGGCCGCGAAACCCGCTTGGGACAAGATCTATGAATGGAGCTGCCGGCGCGCGGAATTTGAGAAGCGTGCGGCATTTTCTCTGGCAGCCTATTTGAGCTATAAAGACAAGACGGCTGAGAATGTGCGCTTCGAGCGGTTTCTTTCCGTGATTGAACGGGAAGCCTGTGATGAACGCAATTTTGTGAGAAAGGCCGTTAACTGGGCGCTGCGGAATATTGGAAAGAGAAATCTGGGCCTGAATCGCGCGGCAATTCGGGCTGCCCAGAGGATCCGGCGGCAGGATTCGCGCGCCGCAAAGTGGATCGCAACGGACGCGCTTCGAGAACTGAAGAGCGAAGCGGTCCAGGCGCGGCTGCGAAGAAAAGTAAACTGAGAGATGACTCAGAAAGCGAACACCCGGAGCGTTCTAATTCGCCGGGCGCGATCCAGCGACGCGCTCCGTCTATCGGAGCTTAGCAGCGAGCTCGGATACCCGGCGACGCCTGCGGAAATTGCAGGAAGGCTGCGCAGACTGAAGGCCGCCTCACCAAATGCTTTATTTGTAGCGGAATCCCCGGACGCGAAAGTGGTCGGCTGGGCTCACGTGAGCGTAACGCACCTCTTGGAGGCTGGAACCCGAGCGGAATTGAATGGGCTGATCGTCGCCGAGGGCGAACGGAGCCTCGGAGCGGGCGCGAGGCTGCTCGAAGCCGCCGAGGAATGGGCGCGCAAGCATGGCTGTCCGGTCATGTCCGTGCGGTCCAACGTTATCCGAGAACGCGCCCACAAATTCTACGAACGGCAGGGCTACGAGCACTATAAGACACAAAAAGCCTTCCGGAAGGCCCTGTAAACCCTCTCCCCAAGCGGTTAACCGTCAGCAGACAGTTCCACAGTGCCGTCTGGCAAGGTATATCGCATTACGATATACTTGGCGAATGGTACGGGATATTACCCCAGCTGAGTACCGCGCGCTCGCCGAGCTGCGTTACCTCATCCGCCACTTTCTGCGTGAGGGAGACACCAAGGCGCGGGCGGTCGGGCTCGAGCCCCAGCAGTACTTAATGCTGCTGACCATACGCGGGCTGCCTGAAGGCAGTGAGGCAACTATTCAAACCCTTGCGGAAAGGCTTGCGCTGAAACATCACAGCGCCGTGGAGTTGATTGACCGCTTGGAGAGGCATGGATACGTGCGCAGAACCCGGAGCCGGGGTGACCGGCGCCAGGTGTTCGTGTCCCTATTGCCACGCGGCCAGCGTTTTCTCGAACAAGTCGCGCGGAATCGCATTAGCGAACTGCGCGCGAGCGGGAAGGCGCTCGTTGGTGCGATCGAAGCGCTGCTCGAACGCGGGCAACGCAATGGCAACAATCACAAGAAAACAGGTAAGAAGGAAGCGCGAGACATACCTGCCTGACGAGATCCGAACAATACGCTTCGAGAACCTCGTGTTCGCCAACTTACCTATGCCAACATACAAAACATCCAAGGAGAGCCAGCGCATCTTCGAACTGCGCGAGCACGGATATTATGTCTGCACGGAAAACCTCGGATAACATGACCCAAGTCCCGGAGGCGAACCAGCCAAGTTGGTGGAAATCCCCCGCGCGACACTGGAACACATTGCTGCATGAGCGTGAAGAACAAGTCTTCCTTGTCCTGACGCTGCTGATCGGTGCTCTTACCGGCCTGATGGCAGTCACTTTCATTTTATTGACGGAGAGTTTCGGCTTCCATCTCTATCCTGCGGGAGGAGCTGGCTGGCACCGCGTCCTTGTTCCCGTCGTGGGCTCGCTGTTCATGGGATATTTGCTTTACCGCTACTTTCCGGATGCGCGCGGTAGCGGCGTTCCGCAAACGAAAGCGGCCCTTTACGCGCGCGAGGGCCGCATCACAGCCGCCACGATGTTTGGGAAATTCTTCTGCACCTCCGCCACACTGGCCAGCGGAATTCCACTGGGTCGTGAAGGGCCGACCGTGCAGGTCGGCGCCGGAATTGCTTCCGTGCTAGGGCGTCATCTGGGGCTGCGACCGGAAAAGGTGAAGGCTCTTCTTCCCGTGGCAGCGGCTGCGGCCATTGCCGCCGCGTTCAATACACCTCTGGCAGCCGTGTTGTTTGCCCTTGAGGAAGTCGTCGGCGATCTTCACGCGCCCGTGTTGGGCTCGGTCGTGCTGGCATCCGCCACTTCCTGGGCCATGCTGCGGCTATTGCTAGGCAATAATCCGCTTTTTAAGGTGCCCCAATACCAGCTCGTGAATCCTTGGGAATTCGTAATTTACGCCGTACTGGGCGTGGCTGGCGGCCTGGTTTCCGTGGCCTTCACAAAGTTGCTGCTTGGAATGCGCGAACGTTTCCTGAAATTTCCGCGGAAGACCGTCTGGTTTCAACCCGTCGCAGGCGGACTGGTGGTTGGAGTCATGGGTTGGTTTGTTCCACAAGTGCTGGGCGTAGGTTACCTGCACGTGGGCGAGGTTTTGAACGGGAACATGGCGCTCAAGCTGATGGTCTTGCTCCTGGTTCTGAAATTTTTCGCGGTGACTGTCAGCTATGCTTCAGGAAACGCGGGCGGCATTTTCGGGCCCAGCCTGTTCCTTGGAGCCATGCTCGGAGGAGCCATCGGCACCTTAGCCCACAATCTCTTGCCGGGGTATGTGGCGACGCCGGGAGCTTACGCGCTCGTGGGAATGGGTGCGGCATTTGCCGGGATCGTACGCGCACCCATGACTTCTGTCGTCATGATTTTCGAGGTCACCCGCGACTACGCGGTCATCGTTCCGTTGATGATCGCAAATCTGATCAGTTTCTTCATCTCTTCGCGGCTCCAGAAGCAACCCATTTACGAAGCGTTGGCCCGGCAGGATGGCATCCACCTGCCGTTGCCCGAAACTCGGCAAGTGGAAGCCCACCGGCAGGTGATTCTCGCCATGCGGCCGGCGACGGAAATCTTGTCGGCCGATATGACAGTCCAAGAAGCTTTTGAGAAGATTCGTTCGAGCGAATTCACGGCGTGGCCCGTAAGCGGCGAACGCGGTTTGGTTGGCGTTTTGACGTTTGGCCAGATCCAGCGAGCTACGTCGGCCGATGGCCCTCCAAAACTCTTGAGAGAGCTCGTAAGTGGACCAGATTTCCCGCATTTGCATGCGGACCATTCGCTCAGCCTGGCCCTGGAGCGCATGGGCGCGTGTCAAATTAATGCAATTCCTGTGGTCAGTCGCGCTGACATCCACAAACTCGAGGGCGTGGTGACTCTGAAGGACGTCTTGTTGCACTACGGCGTCGGATCTCCCGAGAAAGCCTGATCGGAACGCGAGTTGGTCCCACGCTGCGTGCTGCCTGTATGCAGCCGGAGCAACGAAACAACGTGGTCAGCATCCTACTGGTCGGCCGACTTGGCGTGGCATTCGTGGATGGGGCTATGATCGGGCTGTGGATCCAAGAGTACCCACGCTAGCAGGGAGTCCCGCGATTTCAGGGGGCATACTGTGTGACTCCGTATCTTCGGAAGTCATAATGGTCTGAAGCGCGGAACTTAATCAGGAGAAACGATGGACTACGTGAACCTTGGCAAGACCGGCCTTAAAGTCTCGCGCATTTGTCTCGGCTGCATGACTTATGGAGCGTCTGCCACCGGCAAGATCAAGCCCGGCAGTCATGCGTGGGCGCTTAATGAGCAAGAGAGCCAGCCTTTTTTTCGGCAGGCGCTCGATCTCGGCATCAACTTTTTTGATACCGCCAACGTCTATTCGGGCGGCGTCAGCGAAGAAGTGCTTGGCCGATTCCTGAAAGCGAATGTTCGTCGCGAAGCTGTTGTGGTCGCCACCAAGGCACATGGCGTCATGCGAGATGAGCCCAACGGCCGCGGTCTCTCTCGCAAAGCTATCTTCTTTGAACTCGATCAAAGCCTCCGCCGTCTCGGAACCGACTACGTGGACCTCTATCAAACGCACCGCTGGGATTACGAAACGCCGATCGAGGAAACCCTCGAGGCGTTGCACGACGTCGTGAAATCAGGGAAGGTGCGCTACATCGGCGCTTCCTCGATGTACGCGTGGCAGTTCACCAAGGCGCTCTATCTCGCCGAGCTCAACGGGTGGACACGTTTTGTTTCCATGCAGAATTATTACAACCTGCTCTATCGCGAGGAGGAACGCGAAATGATGCCGCTGTGCCAGTCCGAGGGCGTCGCGGTTATCCCCTGGAGCCCGCTCGCGCGCGGCCGTCTGGGCCGCCCGTGGCAAACCGAAACCACCAAGCGGTTCGAGACGGATCAGTTTGGCAAGACTCTTTACTCTAAAACGGAGGAGGCGGATCACAAAGTCGTCGACCGTCTGGGCGAACTCTCTGAAAAGCGCGGCGTGCCGCGTGCCCAGCTGGCGCTTGCGTGGATGCTCGGTAAGCCGTTCATTACGTCGCCGATTGTCGGCGCCACCAAATCGCATCATCTTGCCGATGCCGTCGCCGCGCTCTCGCTGCGTCTTACGCCGGAAGAGGTTGCCTCGCTCGAGGAGCCGTACACGCCTCATCCGGTGCTAGGCTTCAGTTAAGGCCGGAAGCAATCCGGCTCCCCTCATTCCACGATTATCTCTGGTCTATATTGGCTGATTGATTTATGCTGCCCCCGGCGTATTGTAGCTTCCCTCGGTCATGCTCTTTAAAACGCAGAGCGCTTCGGTCTACGGCATCGATGCCTACCTCGTCGAGGTAGAAGTCGACGTGGGCTCCGCTCGCATGCAGGACTTTAACGTCGTTGGACTGCCCGACAATGCCGTCAAGGAAAGCCGCGAACGCATCAAGTCGGCATTACGCAATTGCGGCTTCGAGTTCCCGCACGGCCAGGGAGTGACCATCAATTTGGCGCCAGCCGACGTTCGCAAAGAAGGTTCGGCGTTTGATCTGCCAATGGCGCTTGGCCTGGTTGGCTGCATGGGCCATTTTTTCGGCAAGCAACTTAATCAGTGCATGTTCCTTGGGGAGTTGTCGCTCGATGGCGGCATTCGGCCGGTCCGCGGCGCGCTTTCGGCGGCTCTCGCCGCCCGCGAATTTGGGATGAAGTCGCTTGCGGTGCCGGAAGCAAACGCAAGAGAAGCCGCGGTAGTCGATGGCGTCAACGTATTTGCCTTGAAGACACTCCCGCAAGCCGTGGATCTGGTCAATTCTCCGGAGTCCTTCCAACCAATTACGGTCGATGCGAAGCAGATGCTATCGGAAGCAGCGCAATATTCCGTTGACCTTCGAGACGTTCACGGCCAGCAGGCGGCGAAACGCGCGCTCGAGGTCGCTTGCGCCGGTGGTCATAACATTTTATTCATTGGGCCTCCCGGAGCAGGGAAGACCATGCTCGCCAAACGCATTCCTACAATTCTGCCTCCCATGTCCCTCGAAGAAGCGATCGAGACGACACGCATTCACAGTGTCGCGGGGGTTCTCGAAGACAGTCGCGGCCTTGTCGGCACGCGCCCTTATCGCTCGCCGCATCATACGATTAGCGACGCCGGCTTGATCGGTGGTGGCGCCGTCCCGCGCCCCGGAGAGGTTTCTCTCGGCCACAATGGTGTTTTATTTCTCGATGAGCTGCCGGAATTCCAGCGCAACGTCTTGGAAGTCATGCGACAGCCGCTTGAAGATGGCGCGGTAACCATTTCCCGCGCGGCCGTTTCCGTTACTTTTCCTTCGCGATTCATGCTGGCTGCGGCCATGAATCCGTGCCCGTGCGGCTATTTTGGCGACCCGACGCGGGAGTGCCATTGCACACCGCCGATGATCCAGCGCTACGTCTCGAAAATCTCCGGGCCACTGCTCGACCGCATCGATATCCACATCGAGGTGCCCGCGGTGAAATACAAGGAGCTGCGCGCTCCGTCCTCCTCCGAAGACTCGGCCGCTGTCCGCGAACGGGTGATTGCGGCGCGCGACCGCCAGCTCGAGCGTTTCAATGCCGAAAAAAAGACTTACGCCAATGCGCAGATGATGCCCAAAATGATTCGCAAACACTGTGCAATCTCTGCGGATGGCGAAAAGCTGCTTGAGAATGCCATCACCCGCCTGGGACTTTCTGCGCGCGCCCACGACCGCATCTTGAAAGTCGCCAGGACAATCGCCGATCTGGATGCCTGCGAGAATATCGATCCGCGCCACCTGAGCGAAGCGATCCAGTACCGCACTCTGGATCGCTCCTACTGGGCATAAGCTCGGCCACACAAGACATTGTCTAGCGCCCTGAACCTTTAGTCCGGCTCCGATTGAGCACCCCCGGCGAAACCCCATGTGCTCCATTGACTTAGGTTTAGGCGCTGTGTTACCGATAAGTGCGCTCTCTTGGGAGTAGTTTGCCCCAGGTGGCGCTTCATGCATGGGCACTGACCCCAAGCACCTCGAAATCACGCTGGAGACGCAAGTCGAAAGCGTAAATCTCGCGGAGGAGATGTGTCTCCGCGTTGCCGAGGCTGCAGGATTCGGCGAGGACGATTGCTATAAGATTGGGATGAGTGTCCGCGAGGGCGTCATTAACGCGTTCCACTACGGCAATCAGGAGCGCCCAGAAAAAAAGATTCATCTGGCCGTGGACCTTACTCGAGATAAGATGATCATCCACGTTTTGGATGAAGGGTCTGGATTCACACTCACCGACGTGCCAGATCCATTGGCCGAGGAAAATCTCTTGAGCACATCCGGGCGGGGAATCTTTTTGATGCGGGCGTTCATGGACGAATTCGACGTGGTAGCGGGCCGCACCGGCGGCGCGGAAATCGTCATGTCCAAGAAGCTGCCTCTGCAAGAAAATCCCGGGACCAACGGCCAGGGAAGCCAGGGTGCATCCCCGCACCAAGGAGCATAGAAACAATCATGGCTCTGCGAGCAACACATCGAGATGCCGGTCAAGCGACTGTCGTGGACCTCAGCGGTCGCATTACTCTGGGAGAAGGGAGCGCTCTGCTACGGAAGACCGTCCGGGGTCTCCTGGATGATCAGCGGACGCGTATCGTGCTCAATCTTGCGGACGTGGATTACATCGATAGCTCCGGCATCGGCGAGCTTGTGAGCGCTTACACCACGGCGAAGGGCCGCGGCGGCGAGCTGAAGTTGTTGCACCTGACCAAGAAGGTTCACGATTTGCTCCAACTCACCAAGCTGTACACCGTGTTCGACGTTTACACCGACGAGAGCACCGCTTTGAGCAGTTTCCAATAGTCTTCCATCCATTCTGGGGAAGCTCAAGTTTCCGTCTTGCGCAGTGCTCGCATCGAGCCTCGTCCTGGGGCACAATTCTTCGGTAGCTCTTCTCACGCCGCGTCTATGAACAACAGTCCGGAAACCGCATGGCTCGTCGAACAGGCAAGCGCCCTGGGGTTTGATCTTTGCGGGGTCGTCCGAGCAGAAAGATTTTCCGAGCTTGACCTCGCAAAAGAATGGCTGGCGCGGGGCTACGCCGGCGAGATGAAGTATCTGTCTGACCCGCGCCGTATCGATCCGCAAAACATCATGCCGGGGCTCCGTAGCGTCATCGTTTGCGCGTTAAACTACAATTCCTCAGCGCCGCGATCGGTCGATGCTTTCCAGTTGGACCAAACCGAACCCCACGGCTGGATTTCTCGCTACGCCTGGGGACAGGACTACCACGAAGTGCTGCAGCAAAAGCTTCAGAGGCTGGCGGAAATTCTTCCACAGCGATTCATCGGGCCATTTGAAACCCGTATTTACGCCGACACAGGGCCATTGAACGAGCGAGTCTTTGCCAGGTACGCCGGTCTCGGCTGGCTCGGAAAAAACACGCTCCTGCTGAACTCGAAACTGGGCTCCTGGTTCTTTCTCGGCGTGATTCTCACGACTCTCGATATTTCGCCCACTCTTGACCCGACCGAGTTACCGCCACCGGACCTCTGCGGCTCCTGCACAAAATGCATCGACGCCTGCCCAACTGGCGCCCTCGTTGAGCCGTACGTAATGGATGCTCGCCTCTGCATTTCCTATCTGACCATCGAGCTTCGCGGCAGCATCCCCGAAGAACTTCGCCAGCCCATGGGCCGCCATGTCTTCGGCTGCGATATTTGCCAGGATGTTTGCCCGTGGAACCGGCGTAGCCCGGTAACAGCGGCTCCAGAATTTCAGCCGAGAATTTTTCCTAACGCTGCGCGAAGCGAACCGCAAGAGTTAGATGAAGCTGGTGCGCAAGCGGACGACGATGAGTCGCTATTCTTGCCGCGCCTCGAGTGGCTCGCTGCACTTACGGAAGAACAATTCCGACGGGCCTTTCGCGGAAGTCCTATAAAGCGCACGAAGTGGCACGGCCTCGTACGAAACGCATGCCTCGCGCTCGGCAATTCCGCGTCCGCGCCTGGGTCTACCCAGCAGGAAAGGGTTTGCTCGCTCCTTAAAGGGCTTTCGGCTTCATCCGAGCCATCGATCGCGGAATCTGCCCGATGGGCTCTTTCGCGCATCCAATAGGTGTGGCGAGTTCTCAGCGTTCCAGCCGGCTTTCTAAGAGGCGCTCATTGAGGCGTCTCCGTGATGTGCAGTATGATACATTTGGCTGATTCAGCGCATGAGACAGTTAGTTGGTTGGCTAGCCTCCTCGCCGCAGGAGACCCCCTTGAATCGCCGAAAATTCTGGTCAATACCGGGATTGTCGGTGCGGGATGGCATCGAGCAACAACGGCGTTTCCGCGGTTTTGCGCTTCGGCACCGCGTTAGGTTTTGAATCAAATTTCAATTTGGAGGAAAAATCCGTGCCATTTACACTGCCCCCGTTGCCTTATTCATTCGACGCACTTGAACCCCACATTGATGCCAAGACCATGGAGATTCACCACGACAAACACCATGGCGCCTACGTCACTAACCTGAACAAAGCCCTCGATGGCCACGCCGATCTCCAATCCAAATCGCTTGAGGATCTTCTGAAAAGCCTCGACTCCATCCCGGAGAATATTCGCGCGGCAGTCCGCAACAACGCTGGCGGCCATTGGAACCACACACTCTTTTGGACTCAATTGAAGAAAGGCGGCGGCGGTGAACCCACAGGTGATCTCGGCGCGGCCATCAAGTCTGCCTTCGGTTCGTTTGGGGAATTTCAAGTCAAATTTACCGCCGCTGGCCTCGGCCGCTTCGGTTCCGGCTGGGCTTGGCTCATCGTCAAGGATGGGAAGCTCGCCATCGACTCGACTCCGAATCAGGACACTCCCTTCCTGCTCGGCGGCAAGGCTGTTCTTGGCCTCGACGTTTGGGAGCATGCCTATTACTTGAAGTATCAGAATGTCCGCGGTGATTATATCAAAGCGTGGTGGAACGTAGTCAATTGGGATTCCGCTGCTCAGCATTACGCTGCCGCAAAAAAGTGATCAGCCCAAAAACCCATCGTCAGTTCATCAACTTGACGTAATGCAGGAAGGCCCGGTCCGATTTGTTCGGACCGGGCCTTCGCTTTCTCATAGCTTTCTGTCTCTGAATTTGGATTAAGCCATCATTTGCCGTTTTGCCAATGGAACCAAGGTAGCGCTGCGTGGTCCCGCGCCATAGTTCTGCGGCACCGGCGCAAACGTCCGCGCTTCTCTCGTCGCGACGGGCATTGGCATTGGCATCGCACCCATCGTGTTGCGGGAAGCTTCGCGTACAAGCTCCATGCGCCCGCGCACGCGAAACTTCGCCAGCAGCGACGATACATGAAATTTCACCGTGCGTTCGGAAAGATTCAAAGTCGCGGCAATTTCTTTATTGGCCAGGCTCTTCATCACCCCGCCAAGAACTTCCTCCTCGCGGCGCGTGAGCTTTACGGGACTTCCGACAGAATGTCCGGCCTGCAAGAGTTTTTCGGCTTTTTCAGTGAGACCCCCTAGCAAGTCGTTTTCCGCTCTGACCATCACCACGTAGTCCTTTGGCGATTGTCCCCTGACCATGCAGTGCATTGCCAGCAACCCGGCAGCCTGGTCCACCGGTAAACATCCGTCAGGCCCTGCTTCGACGTGAAAATGTGTCACGCCTGTGTTTTTTTCGTAGAAGTAAAAATGATCGCGTGGAGTTACTGGGCGGGGACTGCTCAAAGTATGATGCTGTTCACTTCTGCGGATAAGCTTCACATGCACCCCTCAGTATGTGGCTTCGTTTAAACACCGAAGCTCGCTTTTCAGATTGAACCCCCGTCAGGAGGCAGATTGCACCGCGTAGGCAAGCGGCTGAGGAAGAAGCCGAAACAGAGGGCTACACGCCCGGCGCCTGGACCCTCAGAAAGGCTGCACCGAGCCGCGAGAAGGAGCTCCCTGCCAGTTCGCCTGCGGCTTAAGACCGAACTGTCCCATCCGTGCATTTTGTCTACCGAATTCCGGGAGGCACAACCTCTTCAAGAATTGGGCACTTACACGTAGCGCTTGACCGGAGCGCAAGGATCCGCGAGTAGGAATTGCACGATGCGCGAAATTTTTCCCTTACTCGGCAATGGATTGCTTGCCTGTGGAAAAGCGGGATTCGTTCGGCTCCAACTAGCCACATTAGCGTACAGTTGAAGCCTTGCCCTCCCAAAAAGACATGTCTCGTTTTGTGACAGCTTTGGCAAAGCCCTGTGCAAAACTTCTTGTGGAAAACGAAGGAAAAGTCTTTCTGAATTTCGATTGTTGAACCGGCTAGCGGCCGTCAATACGAGACGATGCGCGTCTGTTCAGGGGAAATCAACTCATACGTTACACCCCGCCAAACTATCTTTCGTGTAATCAGCGAGGCAAAGAAATTCGCCACGTAAAGAAACGGGATAAAAACAATCAAGAACACATAGATCCACGCTTGTCCTGCGATTTGCGATTTGTAGGCTGGCAATACTTCCGAAACGCCCGCAGCGCGCAGTGCGCCTCGAATCATCGCAAGCAAGACGGGCAAAAAGGTAAGCGCGGCAAAAGGAAACGCGGCCAGCGACCCAAAAAAATAGCTTAGAGTCAGGGATGTGCCGAAGAGAAGCGTCAGAGAGTAGAGCAAATGAACACCGGCGGCAATTCCCCACGTTTTTTCCGCATACACTCGAGTGATCAATACTTGCCGATTTGTAAATTCCATCAGGCCGGTGAAGTCCGTCTCCACAAAAGACGGCACAATACATTCCGGAAGGAAAACGATCGAGCGCCCGGCTTGCTCCAAAGCACGGGTCATCGAATAATCATCGCTGACTGAATGCCGCCAGGCTTCGGCGACTCCCGATTGATCGAAGACGCTCCGGCGGATTGCTGTTCCTCCGCCCCAGCAAAAATTCTTCCCTTTCTCGCTCAGCATCGTGACGATCGGGGCGTTCCACGCCGCGAGCAGCGCGGTCGCCAGATTGCTCCGGTTTGAAATCAACCATCGCATGGTGGTTGTGGCTCCAATCCGGGAATCGGCCAGCGGAGCAACCATGCGGTGCAACCAGTTTTTGCCTGGCCGTCCATCGGAGTCGACAAAAGTAAGCACGTCGAAATCCGGCTGCAACTGGGCTACTCCCATGCGCAGGTTATTCACTTTCTCGCCGCAGCCATCCGGCTTCTCCGTGAGCATAACATGCGCCTTCGCGCGGGACGAGGAAGCTACGCGTTTGACGACGTTGTAGGCGGGATCGCTCGCCGAGGCGATCAGGAAAAAAATCTCGTAGTTTTGGTAATCAAACTCAGTCAGCGAGACCAGATTGCGCTCCAGCGCCGGCTCCATCCCTTTGCAGGGACATAACACCGCCACTTTTGGAGAGTAAAATCCCGGATCCGTGTGAAGCCGCCGCCGCGCATATCCCAGCCATTGAAGCCCCTGCCCGATGAGGTAGAGACCTAGAAGGATCTGGGGAATTGCCAGAAGATAGAATAGGATTTCCACGCCTTTCGAGAATAGCAGACGCCCTACCCTCGCGCATGACCACGTAAGCAGGTAGAATCGCACCGGTAAACGTCCCTTTTAAGGAGACAAGTGATGCCCAATCGCGTGGATTCTGCCATGGTCACCACAGGCCTCGAAATTCCGGGCTACCGTATCGTTCGAAATCTTGGAATCGTGCGGGGAATTATCGTCAGGTCGCGCAGCGTCATCGGCAATCTCGGTGCCGCTCTGCAAACGATCGTTGGCGGAAACATCACCATACTTACAAACCTTTGCGAGAAAGCTCGCGAGGACGCCTACGAATTGCTTCTGCAACATGCCAGCGAACACGGCGCAAACGCGGTCATATCCATGCGCTACGACGCCACGGAAGTGATGCAAGGCGTCACCGAAGTGCTGGCCTATGGCACTGCCGTCCAAGTTGAGCGCATCTCCTAGTTCACGCTGAACTACTCATTGGCGGCTTTCATTGGCGTTCACGGCGAGCCATCTCAAGTGATAGAATCTCGCCTCCCATGTATTGCTCTTCCTGCGGCTCACAGGTTTCTTCCAACGGGCGGTTTTGCTCCACTTGCGGCGAGGCGCTGGATCTAAATGCAGCGGCCACCATCGACTCCGATGAACTGAACGGCGCACAAGAGACCCTTGCTTCTCCTTCGACTCCGGCTCCCCGCAAATCCTCTTCCGCGGCTGCACCTGGGCGCCCTCCGCGCACGCCTTCCAACCCCGGCTCGCGTCCACCCAGTTCAGACCCAATCGGTGGCGGTCGTTTTACCCCCGGCGACATCATTGCCGAACGATATCGCGTCGTGGCCATGGCCGGCCGCGGCGGCATGGGCGAGGTGTATCGCGCCGAAGATCTGAAGCTTAGCCAGCTTGTTGCCATCAAGTTCCTTCCCGAGTGTCTCTCGCAAGACGGTGTCGCTCTCGCGCGATTTCATTCCGAAGTCCGCATCGCGCGCCAAGTTTCGCATCCCAACGTATGCCGCGTATTCGACATTGGGGACGCCGACGGCGTCCCGTTTCTCTCGATGGAGTATGTCGACGGCGAAGATCTTGCCTCGGTCGTCCGCCGCATTGGCAGGCTCTCGCCGGACAAAGCTACCGAAGTCGCCCGTCAGATTTGCGCGGGCCTGGCCGCAGCGCACGAGCGCGGCGTCATTCATCGAGACCTCAAGCCCGCCAACGTCATGCTCGACGGCGCCGGGAAAATCCGCATCACCGATTTTGGCCTTGCTGGAATCGCCGCCAGCATCCAAGGCGCGGATGTCCGCGCCGGAACGCCTGCCTACATGGCTCCGGAACAACTCGCCGGGAAAGAAGTCACCACGAGGAGCGACATCTATTCGCTCGGCTTGATCCTCTACGAAATCCTCACCGGAAAACGCGCCTTCGAGGCTTCCACGCTGCCCGAGTTAATAAAACTCCGCGAGCAGGGAACGATCACGAATCCTTCGACTCTGGTGCGCGACCTCGATCCGCTCATCGAACGAGTCATTCTCCGCTGCCTGGAAAACGATCCCGCAAAGCGCCCTTTGTCGGCGCTGCAAGTCGCTGCCGCTCTTCCGGGGGGCGATCCTCTGGCAGCCGCGCTGGCAGCTGGTGAAACGCCGTCGCCGGAAATGGTCGCGGCCGCGGGAGTGAAGGAAGGGATGCGGCCACGAGTTGCGCTGGCTCTGCTCGCGATTGTTGCGCTGGGGCTGGTGGCGTCGCTGCTCATCGCAGAGTCGACGCAATTGGTGAATCGCGTGACGCTCGATAGTCCTCCGGAAGTTTTGGCGACGCGGGCGCGCGAGATCGTTGGGCGTCTGGGGCTGCCGGCAGATGCGGCGGCGGATGCTGCGTACGGTTTCGACATTAACGGCGGGTATTTGAACTACGTGCAGACGCACGACAAGAGCCGGACACGGTGGGACACGCTGGCGAAAGGCGGGTTGCCGGCGATGACGTTTTGGTACCGGCAGAGTCCGAATCCACTTTTTGCACAGGAATTTTTCGGGCCGGGGCCGGTGGGCGGAGGGCAGGTGTACCCCGGCGATCCAGCGATGGACACGACGGCGATGGCCCTGGTGGTCCTGGATACGACGGGGCGGCTGGTGCGGTTCGAAGTGGTGCCGCCGGAGAAAAGTGCTCCGGCGCAGAACGCAAAAACGCCGGATTGGGCGGAATTTTTTGCGGCCAGCCGGTTGAATGTCGCGGAGTTTCGCTCGGCCTCGCCGGAGTGGGCGCCGCTGATGCCGACGGATTCGCGGCTGGCGTGGACGGGAACCTTGCCGGAACGGGCGGATATGCCCATTCGGGTGGAAGCGGCGGCGTTTCACGGCGAGCCGGTGTACTACCGATTGATCTTTCCCTGGACCAAGGCGGGGCGGGATACGGATACGGCATTGACGCGGCAGCAAAAGGTAGCCTCGGTGGTGATCGTGTTGCTGATCCTGACGGTCTTTGTCGGCGGCGCGGCGTTGGCGCGGTGGAATATCAAAGCGGATCGCGCGGATATGAAGGGAGCGGCGCGGCTGGGAGCGTTCGTGTTTGTGACCTTCCTGGTGCTGTGGATTCTGAGCACGCATCATTTGTCGAATTTTCTTGAAGCTATCAGCTTTCTGGCGGCGGTGGCCTCGGCGGCGCTGCGGACCTTTTTTGCGATGGTGCTGTACGTGGCGCTGGAGCCGTTCGTGCGGCGGAGGGAACCGGAAACCCTGATTTCGTGGACGCGGTTGCTCGCGGGGAAGCTGCGTGATCCGCTGGTGGGGCGAGACCTGCTGATCGGAGCGGTATACGGCGTCGTGATATTTGTGGTGGAGGCGAGCGACAATTTTCTACTGCCACTGTTTGGGAAGCTGCCGCCGATTCCGGGGGGAGTCTCGACGGAATCGCTGCTGGGGTTGCGCCACGCGCTGGCACAAGTGTTGCTCTACGTCTTAGGTCAGACCATCGACTCACTGGGGATTTTCTTTATGCTGTTCATATTGCAGCGGATTTTGCGGAGCGCGTGGATCGCGGCGATTGTGGTGGCGGTTGCGGGGACTCTGCTTTCCCTGGGCAACGATAGCAGCGAATATCCGTGGATCAGCGCCGTGTTCCTGGTGGTTTTGTATCTTTCGTTTCTGCTAGTGCTAAAACGGTTTGGGCTGTTGGCGTTGGTGGTGGGGCTGGTGGTGCAGCAGGTGCTGCTGATTTTCCCGGCGACGATTCACCTGTCGCGGTGGTATGCCGCGCCTTCGCTGGCGGGAATGACGGCCATCGCGGCGTTGGCGATTTATGGCTTCCGGACTGCGCTGGCGGGCCAGCCGGTATTTTCAATGAAGGCGTTTGAGCAGTAGAGTCAGCGGGGAACGTGTTCCTTAGCGTTTGCGGCGCGCAGGCGCTGTCTCTTTACCGTGCAAGACGGAACCTGTCACATGCCCGGCAAGGTTTTCGAGTTCGTTCAGCGCGCGGCTGGCTGCCATCCTCGCCTTCTCGAGAAAAGAAGAATCCAGCAGGAATGCGCATCGATCCACGAAAGGATGATTGGCCGCTTCGAATGGCTTGCGGTTTCGCCGCCCCGAGCTATTCCGCGCCAGCAAATCCTCATACATCTGCAAATCCGTTTGAAAATCGAGCGCGTCTCCCGCGCTCCATTTTTGCTGTCGCGTCAACGCCGTCAGATACTTCCGCCGAAACGCCACACCTTCTTTCCGCAACATCGGCCGCGGCTTCGCCCTCCCCGCTGGCAACGGCTCGGCGTATGTGATCTCCAGCGCCCGTGCCGTCACCGCCAGCAACGCTTCGCGCTGGAGCAACTCCAGAAGATCGCGGTAAAGCGATGCGTGCACCTGCAACGCATGCCGCCCGTGCTCCACAACATAGGAATCCACAAATCGTGGAACAATACGCTCGCGCTGCAATCCCTCGGCTAGGAGTTGCGCCAGCTCCGCAGGCGCCTCGGTCTTGATTTGTTTGTCGCCAGCCATCCCCTGCTCTCGTAGGGGCACGGCACGCCGTGCCCTTGCCGCCATGCCCCTCCACCCCGTGTCGCGCACTGCAGAAACCAATGTTAGCAGGACTTTACAGGCCGGACCGTTTCGCGCCGGCACCCTTCCCGCGCAAAATGAAAAAGCCCAGCGAAACTCTCTTCGCTGGGCTTCTCTTTTTCTGCTTTAACCGAAGCGTATCATGCCGCGCTCCAGTCACTCTTCACTGCTCACCATCCACTGCTCACTTCCATCTCAATGAATCGCCCGCGGACTCTCCGGCCCGATGCGTTTCGGCTTCGGTTCCGGATGCGGAATAATCGGCGGAGCCATTACATCCTTGGAGAGCGCATGCTCCAGCACCTCATCGAGATTCCGCACATAGGTGATCTTTATGTCGCCGAGAATATCCGGCGGAAGATCCGCTACGGCGTTCGGCTCGTTGTCCGCTGGCAGCAGCACTTCCTTGATCCCCGCGCGCTTTGCGCCAAGGACCTTTTCCTTAACGCCACCGATCGGCAGCACCACGCCCGAGAGCGTCATCTCGCCAGTCATCGCCAGGCGGTCGCGTACGGGCCGCCCCGTGAGCAAGCTGACCAGCGCTGTCACCATCGCCGCGCCCGCCGATGGACCATCTTTCGGCACGCCGCCCGAAGGCACATGAATATGGATATCGCTCTTTTGGAAAAAGTTGGGATCGATCCCATAGTCTTCGGCGTGCGACCGGACCCACGTCAGGGCCGCGGTCATTGACTCCTGCATCACGTCGCCGAGCTGGCCTGTCTTGGTGAAGTTTTTCCCTCCGCGCATGCGGCTGGCTTCAATGAACACGATGTCTCCGCCCACTGGCGTCCACACCAGTCCGACAGCTACGCCGGGCTTCTTGACGCGCTCCTCGACTTCCTTCTCCGCGCGGAACTTTGGCACGCCCAGATATTCACGAACAATTTCTGGCGTAACCACCATCTTTTCCGTGTGGCCTTCGGCGAGCTTGCGCGCCTGCTTTCGCGTAATCGTCGCAATCTCCCGTTCGAGGTTTCTCACGCCGGCTTCTCGCGTGAAACTGTGGATGATTTCCCGCAGCGACTCGTCCGAAAATTCGATCTGCTCCCCAACCTTCAACCCATGTTCCTGGGCCTGCTTGGGGATCAGATATTTGTGTGCGATGTGGATCTTCTCTTCGCCGGTATATCCCGGCAGTTCGATGATCTCCATGCGGTCTCGCAACGGTTCCGGGATGGGATCCATCCAGTTCGCGGTGGCGATGAACAACACCTTCGAGAGATCGAACGGCACGTCCAGGTAGTGATCGCGGAACGCATTGTTCTGCTCCGGATCAAGCACTTCCATCAGCGCCGAAGATGGATCGCCGCGAAAATCACGGCCCAGCTTGTCGACTTCGTCCAGCATCATCACTGGATCGTTCGATTCCGCCCGCTTCAGCCCCTGAATGATCTGTCCCGGCAGTGCGCCAATATAAGTCCGGCGGTGCCCGCGGATTTCCGCTTCATCGTGCATGCCGCCCAGAGCGATTCGCACGAACTTGCGGCCCAACGACCGCGCAATGGACTTTCCCAGTGAAGTTTTGCCAACGCCTGGTGGCCCAACGAAGCATAGAATCGGCCCTTTCATCCCCGGCTGGAGTTTCTTCACGGCCAGGTAGTCGAGAATCCGCTCCTTTACCTTCGCCAGGTCGTAATGATCTTCGTCAAGGATTTGTTTGCCCTTGGCGATGTCGATCTCGCTGACGCCCGAAGACTTTGCCCACGGCAACGAAGTCATCCACTCTAGATACGTGCGCGAAACCATGTATTCCGCCGACGCTGGCGTCATTTTCGCCAGGCGCTTCAGCTCGCGGTCACACTCTTTCCTTGCTTCCGCCGTCATTCCGGCTTCTTCCATCTTCTTCCGGAGTTCGTCAATCTCTTGCGTGGAATCGTCGGATTCGCCGAGCTCCTTCTGGATGGCTTTCATCTGTTCGCGCAACAGGTACTCGCGCTGGTTTTGTCCGACCTGCTCTTGCACCTGCTCGTGAATTTTCGAGCGCAGCTCCAGCACTTCCAGCTCTTTAGACAGCTCGCGGATCAGCATTTCGAGCCGCTTGCGCACGCTCGGCGTTTCGATTAACTCTTGCCGCAGTAACGTCGAAAGCGACGGCAGCGTCCCGGCGATAAAATCCGCCAGCCGGCTTGGGTCATCAATGTTCATTGCTACGGATTGCAAATCGTCCGATAGCTGCGGCGAGTGGCTCACAACATCGCGAAACAAGTCCTGTGCGTTCCTCTGTAAAGCCTCAAGCTCCGCGTCCACGTCCCCGGTTATTTCCGCTTGAGCTTCTACCCGCGCGCGCAAAAACGGCCGCAATCCGATCAATTCCAACACATTAACGCGTTGCAGACCCTCCAGGAAAATCACCACATTCCCGTTTGGCATTTTTACGGTCTTGTGAACCTTCGCCAGTGTCCCCACCTTGTGCAGGTCCGCGGCGGCAGGGTCTTCGACCCGGGGGTCCAGCTGCGCCACAACCCCCAACAATTTCTCCTCGCCCTCTAGCGAGTTAACCAGAGCAAGTGAGCTCTCGCGGCCTACCGTAAGCGGCAACACAGCCCCTGGAAACAGAACCGTATCCCGAACTGGCAGGATCGCGAGAATTTCTGGCACGGTATGCTTTTTCTCAGCCATAGTCAGTGTCCCCTAAATCCCGGCGCGGAGAACGTTCTTCCGCGCCTATCAAACTTAGATGCCAGCTAACCCAGAAAGGTGCGGCAAGATGCAAACATAATTAGCATGAAACCTTAGCATAACAAGCTCACATTCTAGCATCATTTCGAAAACTGAACAAATTTCTAATTAAATGACTTGTTTTCAAATATATACAATGGATGCCCGCCTGATCCCCTGCCTCCATTCGTTCTCTTCCCATCGACGCTGGATCAACTATCTTCAAGCCCGAGCCTTCTTCAACGGATACTTCCTTCGCACCAATTCTTCCGCTTCTTCCTTCGTTGCGATCTGTCCCTCAAGTTGCGCGTCTTCTACCACTCCCAATATTTCGCTAAAAATCGGTCCAGCGATATAGCCCATTTCGCACAAATCAGTACCCGTTAAGACACGATGTGGACGAACCTCTTCTACAGGCGTTTCCGCCAAAAACCGCTCCACGAACCCATACGACTCCAGGTTGCGATGGCTCGACAGGCAATCCAGCCGGTGCAGCTCGAGATGCTCCTCAAAATGCGGCAGCCGCACGAATCGCTTTAGTGTCGACTTCCGCATTTGATCCACAGCCATGAAACGCATGTGATTGGCGACCAGCGCAACGATTTGCTCCGTCTCCTCATTAGAGAAGCGATATCGCCGGCAAATTGCTTCGGCCATGCGCACGCCGACATCAACATGATGATCGAACCGAATTCGGTCTCCCGTCTGCGAAGCCGGCCTGAACGTCGGCGGTTTTCCGACGTCGTGCAGCAGCACGCCCCACGCGAGTGTTGGTGAAGCTCCCGCAGACAGTCCCTCGAGCATCAGCAGCGTATGAATCCACACGTCTCCTTCGGGATGAAATTGCGGCGGTTGCGGGACGCCCTTCATCGCGGAAATCTCGGGAAGCACGATCGAGAGCAGCCAGGCCTTCTCTAGTAATTCAAATCCGCTCCGCGCCGCTCCTTCCGTCAGGAGCTTCGTGATCTCCTCGCGGATCCGCTCGGCAGAAACATCCGTGACCGCGCCGGCGTGCCGGCGTATAGACGCAAACGTCTTGTGCTCGATGTCGAACCCAAATCGCGCCGCAAATCGCACCGCGCGCATCATCCGCAATTTGTCTTCCGTAAATCTTCGGTCAGGATCACCGATCGCGCGAATTACGCCGGTTTTCAGATCGGCTTGGCCGTTCACGAAATCAAGGATTTCACCGCTGTCATGCCGCATCAGCAAACCATTGATCGTGAAATCGCGCCGCTGCACATCCTCTTCTGCACTTTTCGAATAAACCACGCGATCGGGATGCCGCCCGTCCGAATAGCCAACGTCCGAACGAAACGTCGCGATTTCCACTTTCACTCCGTCGCGCGGCACGAGCACCACGCCGAACTGCGCTCCCACGGCGATGCTCTCCGGAAACAAGTCCATGACGAGCTCCGGCGTTGCGTCCGTCGTCACGTCGTAGTCCGCCGGTTCGCGGCCCAGGAGTAGATCTCGCACACACCCGCCGACAAGCAGCGCCTGGTGCCCGTTACGTTGCAACTTATCGCAGATCGAATTGGCGAGTTCGCGGGGCGTCACGTTGCGATTATGCGACACTCGCGGCGGCGATGGGGAGCGATATGTGAAATGAGGTTTCGGCCGGAATTTATTCCATGAGGCTGTATGCGCGATTGCCGCTCTTCAATTACCTGCACCGGAAAACAAGGCAAGTGATGTCGTCGGACTGGCGCGTAAGACCGACGAAATCATCCACGCGCTTCATCAGAAATTGCAGCGACTCCTGAGCACTCCCATCCGGCAGTCCGCGGATCGCATCGATCCAGCGGTTGTTCCCAAACTCCTGGCCTTTTTCGTCAAACGCTTCAATCACCCCGTCCGTGTAAAGAATCAACGCGTCGCCGGCTTTCAAGTCAACTGCGCCAGTATCGTAGACGGCGCTGTTATCGATCCCAAACGGCAACCCGCCAACTTCCAGTTTTTGGGTGTCTCCATTTGCATGCCGCAGAATCGGCGGATTATGGCCCGCGTTCACGTAAGTTAGATGCCGCATCGCGGGATCGTATTCCCCCAGCACTGCCGTGGTGAATCTGCGGCCATCCAGGCTGTGTGCGCTCGCATAATGATTCAACCGCACCACAAGATCACCCAAAGGCACGCCCTCGCCCGCAATCGTCCGCAAACTTGCTTGCAGCGTCGCCATCAGCAGCGCTGCGGGAATGCTCTTGCCCGCCACATCTGCAATCACGAGTATCAACCTTCCGTTTTCTGCCGCGCTCGCCGTCGGATAGAACGCATCGTAATAATCGCCAGCGACGGAATTTTGCGGCCGCGAAGCAAATGCAATGTCCCCTCCCGCCACCTCAGGTGCTTTCGAAGGAACAAGCCACATCTGGATTTCTCTCGCGATTTCCAGATCCCGCTTCATCGTGATTTTGTCGGCCAACTCCAGCGAAAGCAAAAGAAGGAATATGATTGCCGCAAGCAGCTCGAAATTGAACGAGTTGTTCCCATCATGCCCCGATGGCGAGTTCATGCCCGACAAAACCAGAAGCACCAATGCGATAATCAGCAATATCCGGCGCGCCGGAGTCAGTTTCATGACCATCGCCCAGAAAAGGGCCTTGGCCATCCGGAACCAGCGGCGAATGCCTCTGTGCTTCTCCCATTGCTCGGAATCGGTCTCTCGGATGTAGAAACCATAGCTGGCACGGGCGTCCGCGGTGAATTGCGACCACAACTCATCCAGTTGGCGGCCTTCGCTGATGCGCTGCCAGAATCTGGAAAGCTTGCCGCCGCGGAGGCGAGCCGCTGTGCCGGAAGGAGGTGTTACGGGACTCATGCGAGAAGTATAGGGTATCCGCCGCGATTCGTCGTGACAGGCATCACGACTCACTCGATTTCTTGAGGTTTGCTCTTCCGAAGGTAGACAGTCCCAGCTCGTCGCGCTCGTTCGTCGAACCGTCCGCTCGCAGCGAGCCGCCAAATTGCACTTTTCCAAAACCAAAACGGTCTCGCAGTTTGTCCGTGGCGCGCGTCAATTTCTCAAGCCGTTCGTGGCGTTCCGCTTCAAGAAGATCGAGTTGCTCGCCGCCGTGCGTCAGGCCGCTCAGGCTCACGCCCAGTAAGCGAATTTTTTGTTCCATGTCCCGATGTTCGGCAAACAGCTTTTGGAACACACGGAAAATATCCGCGTCAAGCTGCGTCGGTTCCGGGAGAGTTTTTGCGCGCGTATGCGTGTCGAAGCCGGCATAACGAATCGTCAGCGTCAGCGTTCGCGTCGCCAGTCCCGCTTCGCGCAACCTTTTGCACGCTTTTTGCGAAAGGTGGCTGAGCAAAGCGTGCAGTGCTTCCGTGTCGTCCGTATCTTCCCCAAACGTATGATTGTGAGAAATGGATTTCGGCTCGGCATCCATTACGAATTCATAGGAATCGCCGCCGCGCGCTTTGCGGTAGAGCGCGTCGCCCCATTGGCCAAAAACCTTTTCGAGTTTTTCCGGCGCCACTGCGGCGAGCTGATCAACGGTTTCGATGCCGAGCGCACGCAGCGCTCGATCGGTAACTTCGCCTATGCCTGGAATTTTGCGCACAGGAAGCGGCGCAAGAAACCGAGCTTCCTGCCCTGGCGCAACCCACACGAGGCCGCGTGGCTTCGCTTGATCCGAGGCGACTTTGGCGACGAGCCGCGTCGTGGCCAAGCCCGCGGAGCAGGGAAGATCCGTGGTGCGCGTGATGGTGCGCAGAAGTTTGTCCGCGGCAGCCAAGGGAGGCCCGTGCAACCGCTCTGTTCCCGCTAAATCAAGATAGGCTTCATCAATGGAAACCATTTCAACGATCGGAGAAAATTTCGCAAGGATCGTCGCGACGCGGTCGCTCCATTCGCCATATTTTTCATGGTGTCCGTCCAGAAAAACCGCCTGCGGACAAAGCCGCCCCGCGGTGCGCAATGGCATCGCGGAGTGCACACCAAACTTACGCGCCTCGTAGCTCGCCGCCGTGACCACGCCGCGCTGGTCGGGCCGTCCGCCAACGACTACGGGTTTCCCGCGAAGCTCCGGACGTTCGAGCAATTCTACGGACACAAAAAACGCGTCCATGTCCACATGCAGGATCGAGGCAATCGCTGTTGCCGCCCGCTCCTCCAGCGGCCCATGCTTAGCCCGAAATCGCGCCATCTCCGGCATGCCGCTAGCCTACTCCCGATTCCATCTTCGCCACAACTTCGCCCTTGCTCAGACGCGTTTCGCGGCGATGACGCGGTCGATTCCTGCCAAATCTTTCGTTACGCCGACATCTGTCCAGATTGGCAAGTCGAGAAGGGGCTGCACGGCGGGGAGACTGTTATGGCCGAGTTCGAGGACGAGCAGGCCGCCTGGTTTCAAATGCTGCGCAGCTTGCGCAATTAAGCCGGCGTAGAGTTCGTAGCCTTCCTCACCGCCGTAGAGCGCGAGATCGGGCTCGTGATCGCGCACTTCGCGCATGAGCGATCCGGATTCGCGTCGGCCGATGTACGGCGGGTTGCTGACGACCAAGTCGAAGAAAATTGTTTCGTGATTTGGGATCGGTGACTGGCGTTCAGCTTTTTGAGGCCGGCGAAGTTGCAGGGGTACGATATAGCGTGTCCCTACGTTCACAGCATCGAGCAAGTTCGATTCGAGGAATTGGATGCGATCGCTGAACGCATGTCGCGTCGCGTTGCGCTGTGCGACAGCGAGAGCCGCGGCGGAGATATCCGTCGCAACAATTTGCGCCCCGGGGAGTTGTTTGGCGAGGGCGATAGCGATGCAACCAGAGCCGGTGCCGACGTCGGCGATTTCGAGGCCGTCACCGGTGATTGTTTGCTTGCGGCCGCCGCGAATTTCGCGGACGGCCAGACGGTCGAGGGCAACGTCAATGACGTGTTCGGTTTCGGGGCGGGGGATCAACACGTCTGGCGTGACTTCAAATTCGAGGCCCCAGAATTCTTGTTTGCCGGTGAGATGCTGCGTGGGTTCGCCCGCGGCGCGGCGTCTGAGCAATTCTTGGAAGCGTCGCTCGTCAGTTGTGGAGACGAGTTCCTCGGGATGCGCATAAAGCCAGGTGCGGTCCCGGCCAAGCGTATGGAGAAGAAGAAGCTCGGCAGCCAGCGTGAATGACGGAACGCTGGCGTCGCGCAATTGCGCGATGCCTTGTCTTAGTGCAGCGCGGACTTCCATGTCGCCCTTACGCTCCGGCCAGTTCTTGCTCGAGGCGCTCGGCTTCGTAGTGGGAGACGAGGGCGTCGACGAGGGCAGCGAGCTTGCCGTCCATGACCTCGGTCAGTTGGTGGAGCGTCAGGCCGATGCGGTGATCCGTCACGCGATTCTGCGGGAAGTTGTAGGTGCGGATTTTTTCGGAGCGGTCGCCGGTTCCGATCTGGCCGCGCCGCTCCGCGCCAATGGCAGCCTGCTGTTTCTCGAGTTCCTGTTCGTAGAGGCGCGCGCGCAAGACGCGCATGGCTTTGGCGCGATTTTTAATTTGGGATTTCTCGTCTTGCTGCGAGACGACCAGGCCGCTGGGAATGTGCGTGATGCGGACGGCGGAGTACGTCGTGTTCACGGACTGGCCGCCGGGGCCGGAAGAGCAGAACGTATCGATGCGCAAATCTTTTGCTTCGATTTTGATGTCGATGTCGTCCGCTTCGGGCAGGACTGCTACCGTCGCCGCGGAAGTGTGAATGCGGCCTTGCGTTTCCGTGGCAGGGACGCGCTGGACGCGATGAACGCCGCTTTCGTATTTAAGTTTGGAATAAACCTTGTGTCCCTGGATCGCGGCGACGATTTCCTTGACGCCGCCGAGCGTGGAAGGCGAGCTTTCGAGCACTTCCACTTTCCAGCCAAGTGACTCGGCGTAACGCGAATACATGCGGAAAAGTTCGGCGGCAAAGAGAGCGGCTTCGTCGCCGCCGGTTCCAGCGCGAATTTCGACGATCACGCTCTTCTCGTCGTTGGGATCTTTCGGCAGAAGGAGCAGTTTCAATTCGCGCTCGACGATTTCCTTGCGCGCGATGAGCTGTTTTTCTTCATCGAGCGCCATCTGCTTCATCTCCGCGTCTTCATTTTCGACGACCATCTGGTGCGCTCCGGCGAGATCTTTTTCGATCTGCTTGAACTCGCGGTGCTTGGCGACGATTTCCTCGAGTTCGGCGTGCTGCTTGGCGATTTTCTGGAAGCGCGCGGAGTCCGAGGCGACTTCCGCCGTCGAAAGCTGTTGCGTGAGCTCGTCGTAGCGAGTGCCCAGTTGATCCAATTTGTCTGACAACGTCATTACGGCCATGGCGAATCCTCAAGAAAAAGTGAGTCGTGGGTAGTGAATAGTGAGTAGCAAAGGAAAGAGAGGGCTCGCGACGAGGGCGAGCGAGGCGGGATCAGCTAATAGAAGGGAGCGTACACAACCTAAGGATAGCTCTGAATTACACAGGGCGCAAATGGGGTGGCGATTGGACAGAGCGAGTGTTATAATGCTTACAACAGTTACGCTGTCAGGGAGAGTGACATGAAAGCGACTCGTTCCACGGTAATCAGCATGCGGCTGCCGGCGGAAAGCGGCAACCGGCTGAAGCGAATGGCGAGCCGTCATGGCTGGACTGCCAGCGACGCCAGCGCCCGACTTGTGGAGGAGGGGCTCAGGCGCTCGGAATTTGCGTTCGTGGATTTCCGTGATTCCGCAGCGGGCCGGCAAGCCTACATGCAAGGCAGCTCGCTCGCGGTTTGGGAGATTATGCTGCTTGTTCAAAGTTACAAGGCCGATGTTGCCGCCGTCGCGGCTCATCTGAAATGGCCGGAAGCAAAAGTTCAATCGGCCGTGAATTACGCAAGGGCTTTTCCTGAAGAGATCGATGGGGCACTCGCCGAGAATGACGCGATGGGTTTTGAAGAATTGAAGCGTATGCTGCCGCAAGCCGCGGAATTCGACTCGAACAGGAAAACCAAGAGCTGAGATGCTTAAGCTGCTCCTGGACGAGCATATCTCGCCAGCTGTCGCGGATGGTTTGCGGCGCCGCAACCGGTCGCTCGAGGTTGTTTGTATGGCGGACTGGGAGCGGGGTGAATTTCTTGGACAAGAGGACTCCGTCTGTCTGCGGCACGCGGCCGCGCATGGGTTGACGTTAGTTACGTACGATCGAAGAACGATTCCACCGTTGCTCAAGATTTGGGCGGAAGAGGGGCGACGACACGGCGGCCTGATTTTTATGGACGAGAAGACGATTTCGCCGGCGGACACGGGCGTTCTTGTGCGAGCCTTGAGCGAGCTCGCGAGAACAGCCGCGAAATGGGACTGGAGCGATCGCGTTTGCTTTTTGCGGTGTTGACGAACATTCTGGACGGCGGATTGATCTTGATTTGGATTACCGCTGCTGATTTTGAGTAAGGCAGTGCCGTACGATTGCCGCAGTTCTGCGAGATATACTACGATGCCGGGCGCGGAAAAGCCCGCCTCGGAAGGCGGACCCTACAAGGGCTTGGCGCGGCTTTGAGCTGCCTCGAAGGATTGATGCGGTACGGCGACGGAAAGAACGAATGAGCGAAGCGGTTCGACCGATTTTGCAAGCAACACTTCAAGAGCGGGAAACTGCTCCGGAACAGGACGCAGGCTTTCTTTGGGATTTCTGGTATCCGGCGATTCGGAGTACAGAGGTCGTGGGGAACCGGCTGGCGACGGCGATGTTGCTCGAGGTGCCGCTGGTTTTGGGGCGGACGGCTGAAGGCAAGGCGTTTGCGATGCGGGATTCTTGCCCTCATCGGGGGATACCGCTTTCCTATGGGCGATTTGATGGGAAGACGGTGGAGTGCAGTTATCACGGGTGGCGATTCGAGGCTTGCAGCGGGCAGTGCGTTGAGATTCCTTCGCTGACCAGCCAGGACAAATTGAAAGTCGAGCGGATTTTTGCGGGGCATTACCCTTGCGAAGAGCGCGATGGTTATTTCTGGGTGTACATGAATTCTGTGGGAAGTCGATTGCCGGAGACAATTCCGACAACGCCGAAGCTTTCGACATTCAGCGATAAATACAAGATCACGCATCTGGACTGCGAGCTGCCGTCGCATGCGGATCAGGGGATTATTGGATTGATGGATCCGGCGCACGGGCCGTTTGTGCATCAATCGTGGTACTGGAGGAGCCGGCATAGCATTCACGGGAAAGAGAAAAAGTTCGAGCCGATTCCGAATGGGTTTCGGATGAGCCCGCACACACCGAGCTCGAACAGCGCGCCGTACCGGATGCTGCAGAAATACACCGGAGAGCCGGTGACGACGACGATCGATTTTGTGCTGCCCAATATAAGGACGGAAGAGATTCGCAGCGGGAAGCTTTGGTTTTCGAGCCGGGCGACGGTAACGCCGGTGCGGCGCGATCTTTGCCGGATTGATTTCGTGGCGGCATGGAACTTGTTGCTTCCTGTTCCGATATTCCGAATCTTTGCAAAGAAGTTTCTGCGCCAAGACCAGGAGACGATGATACTGCAGGCCGAGGGACTGAAGCACAATCCGCGGTTGATGCTGATCGACGATGCGGACCGTCCGGCGAAGTGGTATTTCGGATTGAAGGCCAACCTGCTGGAGTCGCGGCGCACTGGCGCGCCTATGGTGCATCCGATGAACGAGCCAGTGACCCTGCACTGGCGGTCTTGAACGCATAGTTGAGAGACAGGCACCACTGCTTCCCGCCCCACCCCTAAGCACAAAATCCCCGAAGCTGAAAATTTGGAGGTGGGCAGACCCCCTACCCGGTGTGTGACGGAAACTGTGCGGAAGCCCATGAAAGGAAAAGAGTTGCAGGCGTTCGGGCGTGTTGGGTGTGCTGAGTGTGTGCAGGGTTTGGAGTGGAAGGGAAGCGGGTTGGCGCATCGAGTTGCTTTGGGTACGCCACTCCCGGTGTTTTGCAAAAGAGTGCGCAAGTGATTGAGATTGGGATGTTTACGGAAATGGGCTTTTTTGAAAAGTGCGGAGGAGATTGAAAAGAGGGAAGTTAACTTTGTGTTTTTTTGAAGAAAGAATGAAAGCAGCGCCCGGTAGGAGCGGATCTGTCGCGTCCTGACGGATTTCAGATCGAGACAGGGACGAAGGTTTCTCTTAACGCGGAGGACGGAGAAGTCATGGAGAACGACGGGACACCAAGCGGCGTTTCTTGCAGGCAACATGAGAAATCATACCAGGAAGATAGTGTTTATGTCAAGTAAAAACATAGTTACCATTCGAATCGGCGCGGAAGTGGTTGAGAACACAAGGGCATAAAGAAGCAAGAAAGTAGAGTTGTTCTGGATTAAGCCTAGCGGAGGCGGGAGAGGTCGTAGTCGACGGAGACAGGCTCGCCTTCGGGAGGGAAGATTTGAATGGTGGCGGTGTCCGAGGTGAAGGCATCGGCAGCGTAGTCAAACTGGAGAGTGGCTCCATAGAGTTCGCAGCCGGAGCCGCTTTCACAATCGAGGATCGGCTCTCCGGAAGAACTGATAGGAGAAAGACTTTTGTCCTTCACGAGGACGGCGACTTGAAAGTCCTTCCAGAAATCGGAGGGCCGCTGCCTGAAACCAGTGGGAGAACTGGAGCTGGAGCCGGTGGGAGTGGGAATGAGCGACCCGTAGGTTGGCGTGAGCTGAATTTGGATGATAACGCGGACGATTTCTGGCTGATTGCGGTGGTCTTCTTCGGCTTGCTGGGCGCTGTAGTTCACGGTGCGCTGGCTGGAAAGTTGGGCGACGAGGGCAAAAGGGGTGAGGAAGGTGATTGAGGAGATGTCGGGGCCGGTTTCGGGCGTGGTAAGCGTCTGGGTGTATTTGGCCATCAGGTCGGCGAAGTCTTGTTCATGGCGCTGGCCGAGGAAATAGGCATCGCGGACGGCTTCTTCGGAGAGGGGCGTCTCGAAGGCGAAAGAAGGCTGTGGCAGAAGAATGACGGCGGTCAGGACGCAGGAAAAGGTGCGGAGGCGAAAGTTCACGGATGCCCTCCTAGGAATTAGACGCAACATGTGATGTAGGTCGTTTCAGCGCCGAGAAGCTGGCGGCTGGGGCAGTGGGCAATGACGAGAGACGACTTATCGGTTGCGATTGAACCAGCGATAGCCCTGCCAGAGAATCCAGTGAAAACCTGACAGGCTGAAGAGTGCGTAGAAAGGCCATGCCCACCAAATTTGATGGGCGACGAACAGATAGGCGTCGGCGCCGCGTTCCAGTTTGCTCTGCGGAGTGAGGATCAGAATATCGTCGAGAAGATTTTCGGGAGGCATTTCCAACATCCCTTCGGCATGAGCGGATTGTAAGTCTTTGAGGGCAAAACCCCGCGGTTCGACTGTCTTCTTCCAGAAGTGGACCCAGCGAGAACAGAAACCGCACTTACCGTCGTAGAGGATCCATCCTCTCCGGGGCGGAATTAATTCAGGCGACTGGGCTAGTCGGCTCATTGGATTCTTTCTCCGGCAAATACCTCTATCGGTGAACCGTCGGCGATGAACGCCGAATCGGGGCGGCGTTGAAGGATCGCGTCGAGTTTTTGGCCGTAAATGCTGCTGGCATCCCCTTCGAACGCGGACGCTTCGGCCTTCCAAACATTCCAGGGTACATGCGCGACCTGATATTCGAGGGAATCTGCACCTTGTTGCTTAGAATAGCCCCAGTAGTGCTCGGTAATGAATTGTTCGAGGCTGCCTTCCACTGCTGGTTCGGGAGGGAGAGAAGCACGCGCGTAAAGTTTGCACCAAGCGCCCTTGAGTTGCCATTCGTACTCCGCTGCTCTTGCCAAGCTATCGGTATCGATGCGGTGCTTCATCGGAAAGCGGACATAATTTTCGTCGAACGCAAGTCGAGCGATCTTCGCGACGGCCCACCTGGGGACGATCTCAGCGATAAACACGACGCCTCTTCGTTCCTCATCACCCTGTCTGCGGCGGACGTAAAATCTTAGATTCACCTCGTCAAAATCAGAATGGAGGGGAACGGGCAGAGATCCGAATAGCTTGGTGTGGAGAAAACGGAAGCCAACCAGACTGATGTAGGTCTTTCCTTTGTACGAATCTAGGAAAGTCCCATGCGGGACGTAGTCGATCAAGAGTGAGGCATCAACCTCGTAATTCAACATCACCAGATCTCGCCATTCGGCAGAGAGGAAGACATGTTTTTTGCGGGGCATGTGTTTCATCTGTGACAGAAGACTGCTCGAATCAATTTACCAAGCATTTCAACGGGAGCGTAAAGGTTCGTCCATGCTGTTGCGAACGACAAACTGAAGCCAGCGGCATCTTATAGGGGTGGGCGTATCAGCGGGCTGATGATTGCTGCTGGACTAAATGCGGCGGGGGGTGTTCGGGAAGTCGAGCCAGACTTTTACGCCGCAGAAGTGGGAGCCTTCGGTGCAGATGGGGGTGGTGATGTTTGCGCGGAGATGGCAGGGGGGGCCGATGTATTTTGCGAGTTGGGGATGGACTTGGCGGAGTTGGGCGACTTCGTCCATGCTGGCGGCGTAGATTTCTTCCTGGGCGTTGAAGCAGGTGCGCATGGTCCATTTGTGGAGGAGGTGGAGGAGGGAGCCGGACTCGACCAGGCGGATGGATTTGGCGTTGGGAAGGAGATAGAGGGCGATTTCTGGGGGGACGCCGCGGTCGAGGAGATCGTTTTTGGCGGACCAGGCGTCGTGCATGGCGCGGTCGTAGAGTTCCTTGGCGCGAGGATTTTGCGAGAGGAGAGCGGGAGTGATGTAGTCGGGGTCGCGGGTGTCGGCGAGGGTGAGAAGCGGGCGCGAGCCGGGGACCATGCGATGGCGCTGGTCCTGGGAGTCGGCGGTGTGGCTAATTTTTTTGGCGAACGTGTAATTGGCGTGTTGAAGCGCGCGCATCATGGGGGCGTGGACGCCGATGTCGAGGACTTCGAGACGGTAGGGATTGCGGGCGGGATTGAGGAGGCGGTCGATGGCTTCGGAGTCGGGGCATTGCGATTCGGTTAGGCCGACCACGGCGCGGTAGGATTCGGCGATGACGCGCGGGGCGTTGGGGGAGTAGTCGAGGAGCTTGGAAGTTTTTCCGGCTAGCTTGGCGTCGAATTCTTTGGCGAAGGCTTGGCCGGCTTGTGTGTTTGGCGTGTCTGCTTTCCACTCGGGGCGTTCTTCAAGAGGTTCGGTTCCGAAGCGTTCGAAAAATTGTGGATCGATTTTTTTGACTTCGTCGACCATGGCGCCGATGACGGCGCGAGACTCGCCAGGCGTGTCCGAAGCGGCGCTCATGCGCCAGAGACGGTGGAGGACAATGCCGGAGACAGTGTGAACCATGGTGGTGAACGCGGCGACGGGAAGAACGTAACGAGCGATTTCGATGGCGCGTTTTTCTGAGGCGCGCTCGATTTTTTGGAGGCGCTTGGGATGGGACATGGGGCCGATGTGCCAGATGTCGGAGAGGATGGCGCGGGCGTCGTTGACGAGGAGAGCGGAGAGCTGGCGGTAATAGTCCCAGGCGCGGACGATGGCTTGCTCGTAGATAGCGCGATGGGTGTCGTTGAAAAAGAGAGAGGAGGTTGGGACGTAGGCTTGCGGACGATCGAGGCGGACGTAGCGCTGGCTTTGCTGCTCGGAATTGTAGAAGGGGTGGGCGTGGAGGAAGGACCAGACGAATTGGCGGCTGACATTTTCCAGGCCGAATTCGAAATGGGCGTGCTGATAGACAGTGTGATGGCCGCTGTAGAAAGTGGCGGCACCGATGTTGAGACGCTGCTTGTCGGTGATTTCTTCGGGGACGATGAGGCGCGGGGCGTAACAGGTGCGCGCGGCGGCGATGGCGGAATCGTAGGGATGCGCGAAAGCGTTGCGGAGGGTAACGCGAGGGGCGGCGGTTTCGACGAGTTCGCTGGGACGGCTGGAGTCGAACATGCGGGATTGGGTGGCCACGTTGGTGGTTCATTTTACACGGGTGAGGTGGTGGGGGAAGGCGAAATTCGAAATGCGAAATATGAAAAGCGAAGGTTGACGGCTGACGGGAAAGAATTGCGTGTAGAGAAAGAGAAGAGCAAGGAAAACGCAGCGACACAAAGTAGCGGAGACTCGCAGTGAGGGGAGTCGGGGAAGCGAAAGGAACCTTGCAAGGAATGAGTGCTTCCCTTATTATGGGTACGATGTCCCTTATTAAGTGTGAGCCATGAATATAACGCTGACGCTGGACGATAAGCTGGTGAAGGAAGTCCGGAAGATCGCGGCGGATCGGGATACAACGCTGACCGGATTGGTGCGAGCGCATCTCGAGCAACTTGCCGCGGAAAACGCCAAGTCGGGGCGAAAGCGGCGGGAGTTGGAGGCGCTGCAGAGGAGCTTCGAACTGGTGAAGGTTTCGCTAGGGAAACGAAATTGGAGGCGCGAGGACCTGTATGAGCGGTCCTGATTTTTTAGACACAAACATTTTGGTTTACGCGTACGCGCCTGGTGATGTGCAAAAACAAAAATTAGCGCAAGGGATCGTAGGAAGAGCGCTAGGGGGAGAAGCAATCGTGTCGAGCCAGGTGCTGGCGGAATTCGCCGCCATTCTTCTACACAAAGTGGCGCCGCCGATGGGAGTGAAAGAGGTGTTGGTCGCGTTGGATGCGCTTGGGCCAATCAAGTTGGTTCATCCCGACCGAGGAATAGTGCGCCGAGCGGTCGAGGCGCGTGCGGCGTACGGAATTCACTTCTATGACGGAATGATAGTCGCAGCAGCCGAGCGCGGAGGGTGCGGAAGAATTCTTTCCGAAGATTTGAATGCGGGACAGAGTTATTTCCAGATCCCCGTGGAAAATCCCTTCGTTTGAAGATTGAGAGATCCTAGCGGAAAAGGGGAGACAGACAGGAGAGTCTGTCCCACCTTTGGCCAGAATGCGCTTGAATGCGCGATTACTTTTTTGCGGCGGCAGTCTTGGAGGCTTCGACTTTGGCGGCGGCGTCGGCGTATTTCTTGGTGAAGCGTTCGACGCGGCCGGCGGTGTCGATAAGCTTCTGTTTGCCGGTGAAGAACGGGTGGCAATTGGAGCAGATTTCGACGTTGAGGCGGTCGCCCTTGATGGTCGAGCGAGTTTGAAAATTATGGCCGCAGGCGCAGTGCACCGTTACAGGATGATAGTCGGGGTGAATACCGGGTTTCATGAAGCTCCATTCTGTCGCGTCCGGTCTGCACGGCTTCCCGTTTGGCCGGGAGAAGAACCCCACTCTAAGAGAGGTGAGCTACAGCCGCGTCGCTAGGTCGCGAGGCAAACAACGATTATACGGGAAGCTGGCTACATTTCCAAATGTGGGGGGAAATGCCAGGGCAAACTCGAAAGAGAGAGCTGTAATCCGCGGGCCATCGTCGCGGATGGAATTTGAGGCGGAATTGGGCTATGTTCTGGTCCCAAGAAGCTGCGGAAGACCTTCGTAATTCGGGATCGAAAGAAAATAGGGGTGAGGCATGAGATGGATACGCGGGATGAGCGTGGCCTTCGCGGTTGGCGGGTTGGCGGCGGTTGCGTTTGCGGGGAGCGCGGACAGCGCGAAAGACCAAATCGCAGCGTTCAACAAACGGTACATCGAGATGCATCTGAACATGGATACGGCGGGGATATTCGATACCTGGGCGGACGACGGGGTAGACCTGATGCCCGGAGTAGAGCCGATGATTGGGAAGAAAGCGATTGTGGCTTGGGTGGGGAAGATTGTTTCGCAAATGGAGGGCTACAAAGTAGTGAAGGAAGAGGTGGAGTTTCACGACATTCATATTTCGGGGGATTGGGCCTCGGAATGGGCGACGGAACATCAGGTCGTGCAGCCGCCAGGCGCGGAGAAGCCAATCGAGTCACAGGGGAAGATGGCGCTAGTGCTGCATCGGGAGAAAAGCGGAGAGTGGAAGATCGAACAGGAAATGTGGAACGCGGCACCGAAGCGATAAGAGCGCGAGAATTCACGCAAGGCAGATCAGAGGAATGCGCCGAGTCTTGTAGACCCAAAATGACAGGACCCGCTCAGGATTTCGAGAAACGCCACCGGGTTACCGATTCGGCGAAGTTGGGCGCGTGTTCATCCTGGCCGAAGGCGGTTTGGGGTTCGACGCGATAGACGGTGCCGGCGGAGGCTAGGAGCATGGGTTCGACGTCGCCGCCGTATTTAATGTTGTAGACCGTTGCGAAGCGCTTCCAGACCGCGCGGTCGGTGATTTCCTGGGGAACGCCTTCGAGGATGACGGCTTCGTCGGCGCGATCGGTGCCGATGCAGCAGTAGTTGTTGGCCGCGATGTTTTTTGCTTTGCGCGTGTTTGGGCCGGTGCTGAACCAGAACGCGTTTTCCCACCAGACCCCCCAGACCAACATAAGATGAGGACGGCCGTCAGGGCGCGTCGTGGCAATCCAATAATTGTGGGATTTTTCCAGGCGCTCGAGGGCCCAGCTCCAAGACTTTAAGCCGCGTTCGTGGTCCTGGGGCATCGCTCCGAAATCCGGCCAGTAGGGACGGCTTGGCTTGGGTTCATTCATGGCACCCTCCGCAGTGAGCTGATCGGCGAGGAGATTCTAGCAGGATAAACAACCGCGGGAATTATCGGACCGCGGGGCCGCACCTGAGCGCGGAGGGATTGCGCTTGCGGCGCGGAATCGCTTCGCGTAGCTTCACAGACATGCGCGTCGAGGTTGTCGAAAAAATAGCAAGCCGGATTGAGCGGAGTGGAGTAAGCACCGGAGAAGTGGCGCCCACTCTCGCGATTAAGAATTTCCTGACGGCGATCGAAAGCGACGATTCCCTGTTTTGTGTTGCGCAACCTCTGGCGGGACCAGCGATGGAGGAATCAAAGCGCGGATGCGTTTCTTCTGGGGACATGGTTTTGGAGTTTCGCCAAGCGGAACATCGCCGGCAGCGGGCACTCCATTTTCTATTGCTGGAGAAATTGATCGAGCTCTTGAGAGAAGCAGGGTCGCGCGAGGCACTTGGAGCGGCGCTCTGCTTGACGTCAGGAAACATCCCGATGGGAACTGAGGCGGGCGAAGACAAGCCGACACAGAAGGAACTGGCTTTATGGTTGAGGCTCGATGCCACGGGAGACTCGCCCGAGCAGGCCATGCTGCGCTGGGGCTTGGGCCTGACTCATTTCCAGCAGGCGTTACTTTTTGTTTCGCGACATCTTCGGCTACATCTGTCACTGAGGGATAAGTGAAGTTCGAATAGTCGCGTTGCCTTGGTGGGAGCGCGCCGAAACTTAGGAAACAAAAGCACAGCCAATGCGATAGGCGCCTTGCATGGTGCGTTGGAACCATACGGGCTTCAGATGGACGCGCACCGGGGGAAGAATGGGGACATGCAACACGGCGAGGATACTTTCCGGAACTTCTTCCTGCGATTCAAGTTCGAGCGCGACGCCGCCAAAACCCAAATCCAAGACGCGGGCGCGCCGTACACCTTGATCACCCAGAACTGCGTACGCATTTGTGCCGGTCATGGAGACGCGCTCGGCTTTGCGAGGTACGGAGTACACATGGGCTGGCGCTGGGATGGCCAAAGTCTGGCTGGTGGAAATTTCCGAGGCAGTTGAAGAGGCCGCAGCAGCCATTGCACTTTCGGGTTTTTCGGGGGGCCGCTTGGATTCGAAGGGAATGGGGCGGGCAGAGGAAGACTGGCGTTCGGGGCTGGGAGGAGCGGAGGGTTCTGAAGCGTTACTGGAAGCAAGTTCCGTGCGGGAGCTTCCGGCAGGCGGCTTACCGTGATTTGCGTGTTTCAAGCGGTAGAGACGCTCATCGGCAACGTGAATTAATTGATCAGCTTGATCGCCGTCCTGGGGAAAAGTGGCCACACCGTGGTCCATGCTGACGCTCACACCCATTTGGAAGTGCGCGATCGATTCGCCAAACACAGTGCCGATGCGGCGGCTGAGCGCCAGGGCCTGCGCCGCGTCGGTTTGCGGAAGGAGAAGAGCGAATTCATCGCCACCGATGCGAAAGGCCGAGTCCGAAGTGCGCAAAGCTTTTTTTAGCGTTGCTGCGGCTGCACGCAAGACTTCATCGCCGCGGGGGTGGCCATGCTTGTCGTTGACCTCCTTGAAACGGTGAAGATCGAGAATGACTAGCGCAAGAGGGAGGCCGTAACGACGGGCGCGATTCAATTCTTTTTCGAAGGCTTCACCAAAGAGGCGCCGGTTGTAAAGGCCAGTGAGAGGATCCGTAACGGCGTTCATCTGGAGCTTCTTCAATTCGTCGTATTCGATGACAATCGGAACACGGAAAAGTCCCGCAGAAGTAAGCACATCCATAAGCGCAGTCTTCAGAGAGATTTGACGCTCCATGTGCTCGCTAAGTTCGCGCCGACGCAAGAGCATCTCATCCCACAGCTGGACACACTGAGTCTCTCGAAGATCTAGGTGGGTTATGGTGCGGAAATAACGCTGAAGGAACTGGCCGCGCGCAGGAATATCCAAGCTTTCGAGCGTGTCGGCAAGTAGCTCGAGGTAAGAATCTTCTATCGGCAAACGCGGGGGCGCAGGGGCGCCGGGGCTGGGCATATCCGGTATACCTGACTTTAGCCTATCCCCGCGGGGTTTGGGGAAAGCACATGTGGCTTTCTCTTTCTGTGAGGAGCAAGCTTAAGACCAATTAAAGAGAGGTCCAGAGCCACTCCTTGGTGTAGCTGGGTAACTTTGGTTCCTGGCTATCTCCTTACCACTGTAGAATATACAGCCAAAGCTTAAGAGACGGCGCTCGCCCTGCGCGAGATTCATGTAACATTTTTACCCGACGCAAGACGTGCTGCTCTTGAAAGAGGCAATACTTTACTCAAGTGGCTTAAGGAATTCCAGTCCAAAGAGCCGTACATCGCCTGTGGACTCCTGTCGGAGAACCCTAGCGGTGATGGGCGGGGTCTCGCTGGGAACAACTCCCGAGGCGGCCGAAGACGGGGCGGGGATTGTGAGGTGAACGATCTGCTCAGGACGCAGCATGTGCGTTGACGCCACGCATGCGCCTGTGGAGCTAATGTTGAGGGTTTTTGTCAATTCAATAAACTCAACCCCAGAGGTATCGGCGGCGCGCAAGAATAGGGGCATTTGCAAGCGAATGCGGGGGGATCGACGAGTGTTAGGGGGATCCACGCGCTGGCCATCTTTCAGCAGACTAGTGTGCACGATAGCTCTCTTAGTACGAGGGAACTAGTACGGGAATAAGCAGATTGAGTGCCACAGCTTGCCTGGTCTGGATGGAGTTAATTCATTTGTTTTCATTCAAGTAGGAAGGATTTTGAAGCGACAGTTTTTGGCTCTTGAATTCTTGTCCACGCTGTTGCCCGGTGACTTCCATAAATGTGCAAATGGGATGCTTTTGCCATTGACAGTCAGAAACAGCTCTGCGAGCATGAGAATTCGACTAGGGAAAATATTTTCCTACGACATTGGAGAAGCGGACCCCGCAAATGCCAGGGACCATTGAGACATCTACCGATGCCGAACGCCGAAAAGCTCCGCCGTTCCCCCCCGGATTTGTGAGCGCGCTCCTCGAAACGGCTAAGACACCGGTGTGGGTAACGGAAAGAAACGGAAGAGTACTGCTCTCGAATCTGAGTGCCCGACAGTACGTCGGCGCGGAGAGTAACACCGACTACAACCAATGGAATCTGTTCAGCGACCTCCTGAGAATTGCGCCGGATCAAACCGGACAGAAAATCGACAGGGGAGAGCACGACATGGAAGTCGAAGTAGCGCGGGGTGAAAAGAAGATTCGGGCGCGCATGCAGTGGATCCCCGAGCCTGGATGCTTCATTGTCCAATTGAAAACGGACCCCGCGACGGAGCCCGCGCCCGATGCGGCGACGAAACTGACGGTACAAGAGTTGCTCCAAGAACGAGAGATCACTTACAGGAATTTGCTGGCGGCGTATTTGAAATTACAGGAAGTGAACCGGCAGAAGACGGTGTTTCTTGCGTCCGCGGCGCATGAATTAAAGACGCCGCTGGCCGTGATCAAGGGTTACTACGATTTGATGCTGACGGGATCGCTGGGGCGTTTAACGGAGAAGCAGCGTGACATCCTGGAAGAGTCGAAAGACAGTTGCGAACGACTGGTGAGACTGGTTTCGATGTTCCTGAATTATTCCGCCTTGGAGAGCGGAAAACTGGTGCTGCAGCTTCGGGAGAATGATCTGCGCGATTGCCTGGATGAGTTGGCGAAGCGCTGGTCGGAAGCTTTCCAGCGAAAGGGCGTCAGACTGGATGCGATGTTCGATCCGTCGATTCCGACATTCCGCTTCGATTACCAGAAAGTGCAGCAAGCGGCCGCGAATCTGCTAGACAATTCGCTCAAGCACACGCCCGCGGGCGGGACGGTGACCTTCAAGGCGGCACCGCATTTCTGGGAACGCCGTGTGGCGACGGTTGCGCCCGTAGAAGAGCGGCGTCGATTCCGGCTTCCGAGGCCCAACAGCGTGGAAGTTTCCGTGGCCGACTCCGGATCTGGAATCGCACCGGAGTATCACCAGGAGATTTTTGAAGATTTTGTAAGGGTTGACCGCAGCACTTCCGGAATGGGCCTTGGGCTCGCGATTGCAAAGCGCTTGATTCAAGCACATCGGGGGAAGATTTGGGTGGAGAGCGAGCAGAAGTCGGGAAGCAGATTCACGTTCTTGTTGCCGATGGATCAAAATTAGGCGTCGAGATGTGGAGCAAGGTTAAGGGAGAAATCGATGGGCGCTAAAGAAAAAATTCTGGTTGTGGATGATGAGCCAAGCATCCGCAAGTATTTGCAGACGCTGCTGGAAGTGGACGGATACGAGGTCGAGGCCGTCAGTTCCGGAAGAGAAGCCATCGCCAAGGTGAATGGGGGGGAGCGACCGGACTTCATCATATTGGATGTCTTGATGCCCGAGCTGAATGGGATCGAGACCTTAAAAGAGCTGATGCAAGCGGACCGCAGCCTGAACGTGATCATGCTGTCCTGCTCGAATGAGGTTGGCACGGTCGTCGAAGCAATTCGTATCGGGGCGCACGACTACTTGACGAAGCCCTTTGAGAAGACGGAGTTGGACGCGGCGATGCTCAAGTCTCGCCAGAAGAAGCAGCTTACGACCGAAAACCAGGCGCTGCGCGATTATTGCGATCAAGTCACGGAAGATTTGAGTTTTCTCGCGGCCAGCCCGCAGATGGTGCGCATCCGCCAGCAGATTCTGCAGATTGCTCCGGTGGACGTACCCGTTTTTATCTGCGGAGAGAGCGGCGTAGGTAAGGAAGTAGTGGCGCGGATGATCCACCTGCGTTCGAAGCGGCGGAACCAGCCTTTTGTGAAAGTAAATTGCGCGGCGCTGCCTGGTGAACTACTCGAGTCCGAACTGTTCGGATTCGAACAGGGCGCGTTCACGGGTGCGATAAGAAGCAAGCCTGGCAAATTTGAAATGGCGAACAAAGGGACGATTTTCCTGGATGAAATTGCGGAGATGACCACACCCTTGCAAGCCAAGCTACTCCACGTGCTTCAGGATCACCAATATTCGCGGCTGGGCGGCAGACATTTGATCGATACGGATGTCCGTGTACTAGCGGCCACAAACGTGGACGTGCAAGAAGCGATGAAAACGGGCCGATTCCGCGAGGATCTTTATTACCGGCTAAACGTGTTGTCGATTCTCGTGCCACCGTTGCGCGAAAGGCTTGTCGAAATTCCGCTGCTTTTCCGGCACTTTCTAGAGCAGTACAGCGAGAAATTCGGAAAGACGCCGGCGGGGCCGTCGAAGCATTTGTTGGATGCGGCGGTGAATTATCCGTGGCCGGGGAATTTACGCGAGCTGGAGAATTTCGTGAAAAGGTATGTGATTTTAGAGGACGATGAAGGCAGCTTGCGAGAATTGGTGGAGATGTCGTCCGTCCGGCAACGTACTTCTCCGCGCGAAGAACCCACTCCGCCTCGCGAACAGGGTTTGAAAGCGCTTGTTCGCGGTTTGAAAGATGAAGCGGAAATGGAAGCGATTGCAGACGCGCTGGAGAAGACGCGGTGGTGCCGCAAGGATGCGGCGAAAATGCTGGGAATCAGCTATAAGGCACTGCTTTACAAAATGAGACAGTTTAATCTAGATACGCCGCGCGCGCGGCGCTCGGCTGCAGCGCCAGCCGCCGCGGAAACACCAACAGTAGTTGGGACACGGAACGAGTAGGATTCCGGATGGACGGGAGTTTAGGGGCTTTGCCGATTTTGCGGATTCCAGGGCTGGCAAAGTTTGTTCATTTCTAGTAAGTTCACATGCTGACCGCGCGGTTCAATGCACGTCACCGCCGCAAATACCGGAGGTCGGGGGAATGACGGAACGCCGGACGGCTCGTCGTTACGATTTGTCCTTGCCAGTCATTATTCGCGTACCTACCGAACGCCGGGTGGATTCCCAAGAAGGAGAGACGCGCGACATTTCGACGCGAGGATTGTATTTCGTCATCGAGCAGGATCTCTCGGCGGGATCGGAGTTGGATATCACGCTGACGCTACCAGCAGAAATAACTCACGGTACAGAGGTATTTGTGAGGGCCTTAGGAAAGGTTGTGCGAGTGGAGCCACGCGTGAAGGATGGCACATCACGATTGGGTGTGGCTGCGGTGATCGAACGATACGACATTATCCGAGGAGAAGCCGCAAAGGCGTAATCGACAAAGTTGGAGCTGGCCACGAGGCGGAAGGCGAGAGCAGGGACACTCGGTTGTCCTGCCCGGAGCTTTGGCAGCGGAATGAGTCAACCCGTTTCTGGATTCCCTAGTGCGGTCTGATTAAGATTAGTTTGCCACTTCGCAACACTGTTCCCAGGATGATCCCCTGAGTCCTGCGGAGCTAACTGGACAGCCCAGAAAGTCCATTCCATCACCCAAAAAAACGGCCTCGCCTAGCTGCTTAATGGTTGTGCATTAAGCCAAAGGACTCGGCAGAGATGGCGAGCGTTTGAGAGAAGCCGGGCTGAGATGGGCCTGAAGAATCACGCATTCGACAAAGTAGTGGCGCAGAGAAGCGCGGGTCCGGAAGCAAAGCGTGAAGGTCGTTGGGTCAATCCTCGATGTAATGCGGGCGGAAAGGTGCCCGACCGACGAAGTATGGCTGAGCCATTAACAGGAGAATTATGAGTGAGGAGTGCTCGAGAAGTGGGTGGGCTATCGGATATGCAAGGCACGGGTGAAATGCGCGCGTCCCGCGAACCGATCGAAGGACGCGGAGGGATCGGCGTGAGGCAGAACACAAGCGCGAAGTGAATCTTTCCTGTTCTTTGGAAAAAGGGATTTAGACAGCGGCAAGAGGAACGGGCACAAGGAGTTCTAGTACTGGATTCAAATGGGGAGGACTCTTGATTGGAAAAATCTGGGCAAAGCTTTCGACACTTTGCGTAATTTAGTTCCAGTGAAGGAAGTCTTGCTGGAGAACTGCTGAGCCAGGGAAGGCAAAAAAGAGGCAGGCGCATTAGGCTTCTAGTAAGGCATTTGTTTACAGTAAGTTGGATAAGGCTCAGGTGGCACCGCAGTACAAGCTGCAAGTAGCCGGGTAACTCGACTGGCGCTCCAGATGCATAACTACAAGAAGCATTTCCTGGAAATTTCGTTGTGTTTCTTGAGGCCTTGAGGCGAGTGCACAAGCCAGAGCACGCAACATCTCCTGTAAACGAGTTGCCCGCTGACGAGATCTATTTCGGCCAGACGCCAGCGATGCGGCTTGTACGGCAGAGGATCGAGAAGGTAGCGAACTCCGACGTTCCGCTACTGATTGAGGGAGGAAATGGCACAGGCAAGGAAGTACTAGCGCGCCTGGTTCACGAGCGATCGATTTGGAGCAAAGGCAAGTTCGTGAAGGTAAATTGTGCGGCAATTCCCGGCACATTGATGGAGAGCGAGCTTTTTGGGTACGAGAAGGGGGCCTTCACTGGCGCGAACACAGCAAAACCAGGACGTGTTGAGCTGGCCGACGGAGGCACGCTTTTCCTGGACGAAATAGGAGAGCTTGCGTTAGGACTGCAGGCCAAACTGCTGCAGTTCTTACAGGACTGGCAGTTCAGTCGAATCGGCGGAGAAGAAGAAAAACGGGTACACACCAGACTGATTTGCGCAACGAGCCGGCAACTAGAGAAGGAAGTGCAGGCGGGCCATTTTCGAATCGATCTGTTTTACCGAATCAACGTCATCCACATCAAGCTGCCGCTGTTGCGTGACAGGGCGGTGGATGTGACCACTCTGGCAGAGCATTTCCTAGAGCTTTACGGCGTGCGCTTTCAACAAACAGCGCCTAGTCTCCCGATTGAGATGATGCGACTTCTGCAAAGAGCCGACTGGCCGGGAAACATCCGGGAACTTGAAAACTGCATGGCCAGATGCGTGATCCTGGGGCCTCAGGAAGCATTGGAGACGTACCTCAGAGCAGCCGCAAACCGAAAGACATTGGAGAATGACACACAGACGACCGAAGTTTCGTTCAAGAGAAGAGTGGCTGAAGCCGGGAAAGATCTGGAGCGCGACGTCATCCTGAAGACTTTGGAAAGGCACAACTGGAATCGGCGAAAAACCGCGCAGGACTTGAAAATCAGCTACCGGACATTACTTTACAAGTTGCGGGACGCCGGGCTGCATTCGACGCGGCAGCGGCAAGTGACGTACCCCACCAGAGCCAAATCTGCCGCAGTCGGAAACACAACCACGGACTAAGACTTCGGCGACGAGTTGATAGACCCGCGCTTAAGAAGACGAGTCTGCCTGCCCATAGCGTGAACAAGCGGCTAAATGAACCTAATCGAGGGGCTCCTAGAACTTCATCTGAACACAGATGCGGCAGACCTCTATGAAGAGTCGCAGATGAAGAGGCACGCCTGCGAGTGAAGCAAACAGCGCAAATCGCTGTTCACGTGGTTGTGCGGGAGAGTTTGAAAGAGTGAGAATGGACGCCAAGGCAATCCCGTAGCAGTTGTTGACGGCTGAAAATGGAGTTGAAGAGGGCGGCTGGAAACTTGAAAGTCTACATAATTTTCGAACGTAAACCACTTCCATGGCAAAAAGCGTCTCCACCCGCTTCGCGCCCGACGCGGGTGGAGACAGTTCGCTGAGGCTAAGGATGTAGCTTAAATGTGAACAGATAGCCGTCATAAGCCGGCCAACCAGACATGGCGTCGGTGATTGTTGCCGTGAACGAACCGGTGGTCGAGACGAGTTGGTGCTCGATGACGACTTGCCCACTGACGTCCGTCTCCCAACCGAGGCACCCAGCGCAACTCGCATCTGAGGACCATCCGGGGCCTGTGGTCAACTGTCCGTTGCCACCAACGTCAAAGACGGCGACGAGGAGCTCGGAGGCTTGAGAAGTCTTGGGGGTCGGGTTAGTGCTAATGCTGCATGGAGCAACGCACTGCGCCTGTTTACGGATAGTGGAAGAAACATCCAGGGCGTTGGAGGTCGCCAATCCGGAATACTCAAGAATCTGCATGTAAATGGGTACGGCACTTCCACTAAAATTGGCGGTGACCTTGTTGTTAGCGCTGCCATTCACGTTGTAGGCGACGAAGAAGTCGTCGGTGGTTCCGCCGGAGGACGGGAATCCGGGAACCTGGACGTAGGTATTACCGGCTGTATCCGAAATCCCAGTGAAAGTCATGGAGCTCGTGTTCCAGCTGACCCAGACAAAGATCAAATTTCCAGCGGTGTTGGGATTCAAGAAAGTTTGAGCGATGCAAGGGGCTGGGGAGCAAGCGGAAAGTCCCGAAGTGGGTGGAACTTGGGCGAAATAAGTGGACTCCCATTGATAGTTTGTTTGGACCAATGGCGAACCTGAAGTTGGGGGCGGTGTGACAATGATGGGCTGGGTGACGGCTAAAGCTGTGGAGCCGGTGACAGCACCCGAAGTTGCAGTAATCGTGGAGGTTCCCGCAGTGATGCCAGTAGCCAGACCTGAAGAATTGATGGTGGCGACGCTAGTGTTGGAAGATGTCCAAGTGGCCTGAGCCGTAAGATTTTCAGTGGTGCCGTCAGAGAAAGTTCCCGTGGCTGTAAACTGTTGAGCGGTACCCATCAAAATAGAGTTGCCTGAGGGCGTGACCTGAATCGAAGTGAGCATGCCTTCGACGGTTAAGGGCGTACCGCCAGAAATGGAACCGGAGGTTGCGGTGATGGTGGTCGTGCCATGGCCGACGGCAGTGGCGAGGCCGGACGAGCTGATCGATGCGATGGTGGGACTTGCCGTGCTCCAAACAACCGAACTGGACACATTCTGTGTACTGCCATCGCTGAAGGTTCCAATGGCGGACAAGTTGAGGGATTGCCCCATTCCCAGGGTTGGGCTGAAGGGGGTGACTTGGATCGCAGTTAGCGAGGGCCCGCCGCCACCGCCTGAGCCTGTATTCATTTTGAAGGCGGCTAGAGCTTCGGCCCAGGGCAAAGTCGGATTTGTGTCGGTCAGGGTGCCGGAACCGCTTACCGCAGTCCCGGAAAGGTTGGCGACCTGATATTCACTCATTCCCGTCGGAGTTGCAATCATGCCGACGAAACCCGGGTTGGTGCTATCCGAAGCGTAGTGGTGAGCGGTTCCCACGAAAACAAAGTCGCTCGGGGAGGTGGTGGCAACCGAGGAAGTAGAGAGAGACAAGCCGGTGCCGTTGCCGGTAGCGGTGACGTCTAAAGGATTAGAGGCAACAGCTCCGGAAATTTCGTAGATGTAAAAATTGAGAAAGGTGGACGTGGACGTGGTTACGGTGACACGGTCCTGGCCACCGAGGATATTGGCAGCGTAAAAGATCTGCGAACTGATCTGATAGACGGAGGTGCTCCCCTGGGCAACAGCCGCGGAATTGTAGGTATTTCCAAGACTATCCGAGACGCTCGTATTGCCGTTGGTGGCCCAGATAACGTGAACCAGGATCATGTCCCCGGCGGTGACGGCTGATGGAAACTGAACCGTTACCGAGGTGGACTGAACTTGAGGACTGGCGGTTTGTTGAACAACCGTCCAGTTGGCAAAGGCTGGGCTTGCGGAAGCGAGTACCAAAAAGGTGAGCAGAAGGTTTCGCAATCTCAATTGAGCGACTCCAAAGATAGATTTTCTTGCCGCGGGCTCGCCCCATAAGTGATGGCAGGAGTGATGGCCTCGCGAGTCGACGCAAAAAAATGCATCATCCCAGTGCACTAATTGCACTCGGTCATGGCGGAGATGAGCACTTGGGGTGCCAGGGTATTTTAGGATATACAGATGTATCTCATTGAAAACAAAATAGTTATATCCAGATGCAAGGATCGCGTCCTCCGCCCATGAGGGATCTCGGAAACAGTCTACTCATTCGATGAAATGTTTTGCACTTTGCTCAAACAGGGGGTGCAGTAGATTCGGGGAGAGCCTACGCGGAAGAGAAGGGCAGCGCAGATGATCAGGATGAGCAGAAGAAGTAAAGGGTTGAGTCCCAATGAGAAAAGTGTTGCAAACTCAGGAGTTGCAGAGACCTGAAATCAAATCCGGAAGCCGCCAAATTCATGTGGGGCGGAATAGCGAGAACACAGACTGCTGGGATTAGGGTTGAACGCGAAGTCTGCGGTCAGTAAGATACTTTTGATTCTCGACGGAAGACTTCTTTCGAAATCTGGTAGACAAAGCGAAGACCGGCAGTTGCAAGAGACCGCGTCAGCGCTTAAGCGAAACAAGAGGCCGAAATGTCACTCGTCTGTGCCTATCTGCTTGCCGGATTGCTCGTGCACAAAGCGCTATGGGAAGTCCTCAAGCGCAGGGGGGCGGCGGCGCCCAAGGGTCCGCAAAGTGCACGTTTACTTATCGTCAAATCGATAAAAGTGGGGATATTGCTGGGGATACTCCTTCAAACGGCGCTCCCCTTGTTTTCAAAGTATGGGCTGCCAGCAGAGCTGTTTCCTATAACGGCGGACCCATTCCGCCTGCGAATCGTCGGTGTGATTTTATACACGATCGGCTTGGGTACAGCAATTTTGGGGCGGCTGCAACTGGGGGAAAGCTGGTCGGATATCGAGACGCCGCGAGCCGCGGAGCAGAGGCCGGTAGTCTCGCAAGGAGTGTACTCGTACATTCGGCACCCGATATATACGGGAGACGTGCTGCTCCTGGTGGGCCTGGAACTTGCGTTGAATTCATGGTTGGTGCTGGGAGGAGTGCTGCTGATTCCAGTGGTGTTTTTTAGAGCGGTGAAGGAAGAGAAGCTTCTGGCGAAAGAGCTGAGCGGATATGATCCTTACCTAAAGCGCACGAAGCGCTTCATACCCTTTGTCGTTTAGCGGAAAGATGAGCTAGGGTGGAAGGGTACCGGAGAAAACTCCGGACAAGAAAATCCAAGAAGAGCAGATTGGGTGAGATGGCGCGTGAAGGAGTTTCCTGAATAGGGAAGCGAGAAGGGTGGGTTCGTGAAAACGGTAAGCGTGATCATTCCCGCCTTTAATGAAGAGGGCGCGGTCGGATCGGTCATCAAGGAGTTGCAAGAGATCATCCGAAAGAACGGCATTGAGCCGGAAATAATCGTGGTGGATGACGGCTCAAAAGACGAGACGGCGAAGAGGGCGGCGACAGCCGGAGCGCGAGTGCTGCGACATCGGAGTAACCGAGGGTACGGGGCTTCGTTGAAGACAGGCATCGCTGCAGCGACGCACGAATACATCGTGATCACCGATGCGGATGGAACCTATCCAGCGCGATACATTCCGGAAATGCTGGCTAAGCTGGAGCACGCCGACATGGTGGTGGGAGCGCGAGTGGGAAGCACTGTGAAAATTCCACTGATCCGGCGTCCCGCGAAGATGGTGTTGAATCTGGTTGCAAATTACATGACGGGGACGAAAATTTCCGATTTAAACAGCGGCCTGCGGGCATTCCGGCGGGACATCGTGATGCAGTACTTTCCGATTCTTCCGGATCAGTTCAGTTGGACAACTACGATCACGCTTGCGATGCTTTGCGACAAATACGCGGTTTCGTATCTGACGATAGATTACTTGCCGCGCAAAGGCAAATCGAAGATTGTGCCGTGGGATGCCGGGAGCTTTTTCATTCTGATCCTGCGGACTGTGATGTTGTTCCGGCCATTGAGAGTTTTCTTCCCGATTGTATTGATTGCCTTAATCGCCGGACTGACGAAAATGGCAATCGATTTGAGGCACCAGCCGAACATTTCGGCTTCCGCCCAGCTTGCGTTAATGAGCGCATTGCTCATACTGCTGATCGGAATGCTAGGCGACGCAATTGCCACACGTTTAGGGCGATTGAATCCCAACGCTGTTATTGGCGTAAAGACCGACTACTTAGTTTCCACGAGCGATGAAGAACCGGTCCAGGGAGAACGCTCAGCAGGCGACCGCTAATTCCTTCTGACGGCCTAATAGGAAAAGAGAACTCTACAACGTGGAGAACAGTCTGCCCAGAGAAATGCAAGACGAGGCCAAGAGCAGCTCGCGACCGCGGGTGATTATTCTAGGCGCAGGGCCCGCCGGAACCGGCGCCGCCTATCAACTGATGCGCACCGGAATAGCCCAAGTGACGGTTTTGGAGCAGCGCGATACGGTAGGAGGGAACGCAGGGAGCTTCGAAGTTGGCGGCATGAGGGTGGATTATGGAAGCCATCGACTGCATCCCGCCTGCGATCCAGAAATTCTGAAGGATTTGAGCAACGTGCTGGGCGGCGACTTGCTTCTGAGGCCGCGCCACGGCCGAATCCGGCTGCGAGGACACTGGATCCATTTCCCGCTGAAGCCACTGGATTTGGTGCTGCACCTTCCGAAATCCTTCACTTTCGGAGTGGCCACCGACATGGTGCGCAAGCTGCTCCCCCAGGGCGGGTCGAAATCAGAAACGTTCGCCACAGTTCTGGAACGTTCACTGGGGCGAACGATTTGCAGGGACTTCTACTTTCCTTACGCCAGGAAACTATGGGGAATGCCTCCAGAGCAACTCTCCGTGACGCAGGCCAGGCGGCGAGTTTCCGCGAATTCGCTACCCAAGATGATCAGAAAAATTGCGTCATCGATTCCGGGCTTGAAACCGCCCAGCGCGGGCAAATTCTATTATCCGCGGAGGGGCTACGGAGAAATCTCGGAACGGCTATATGAAGGAGCCTGCAAGGGCGGCGCGGAATTTTTGTTTAGCGCAAAAATTACGGGGATCGAACGCGAAGGCCAGAAAGTTACCGCCGTGCGTTACGAACAAAACGGCAGCGAACACGTGATCAAGGCGGGGCTGATCTGGTCCACGTTGCCTTTGACGGTGCTGGCCAATTGTATGCGGCCGGAAGCGCCACCGGAAGTACGTGCCGCCGCTACGAAGATCGATTTTCGCGGGATGATCCTGATCTATCTCGTGCTTGAGCAACAGCAATTCACGGAGTACGACGCCCATTATTTTCCGGAAGAATCCATTCCCATATCCCGCTTATCAGAGCCAAAGAATTACACAGGCACCTCGGAGCCCACGAATCGCACGGTCCTTTGCGCTGAATTGCCGGCGGATCCTAATTCTCGAGAATGGACGATGAGCGATGAAGAATTGGGGCAGGCGCTATGTTCGTGGCTGGGAGCAGCTGGATTACCGGTAAAAGCAGCCGTCCTGGAAGTGAAGACGCGGCGACTGCGGCAGGCGTATCCAAGCTATCGAGCGGGTTATGAAGAATGGTTCGGAATTGTGGACCGGTGGCTCGAGGGAATGGACGGATTGCTGACGTTTGGACGACAGGGACTCTTTGCACACGACAACACGCATCATGCGTTGTATATGGCCTATTCGGCAGTGAACTGTCTCCGAAGAGACGGAAGTTTTGACTGGGACAAGTGGCGGGAGTATCGCAAGGTATTTGAGACGCACGTCGTGGAGGACTGAAGCTTGCGATGCGAAGTTATGTTGCGACAATCAACGCGATGACTTGACTGATCGAAACCAGGCGACAAAGCGGCGCAACCCCTCGTCCAGTTTAGTTGCAGGGTGGTAACCCAGCATGCGCTTGGCTTTAGAAATGTCAGCCCAGGTGAGAGGGACGTCCCCCGGCTGCATCGGCAATTGTTGGCGGATGGCTTTGCGACCCGTCGCCCGTTCTAGGTGTTCGATTAATTCGTTGAGCTTAACCGGACTCGAGTTCCCGAGATTGAACACTTCAAAGGGTGCGGCGGAGGAGGCTGGAGATTCGAAAGAGACGGCTCCCAAAATTCCAGAGACAATGTCGTCGACAAAGGTATAGTCGCGGCCTGTCTGGCCATCGCCGAAGACCGGGAGCGGCTTGCCGGCTTCGAGAAGAGAAGTGAACTTGTAGATAGCTAAATCGGGCCGCTGACGAGGGCCGTAGACCGTGAAGAAGCGCAGGCAACTCACGGGGAGGCCAAAGAGGTGGGAGTAGGTGTAGCACATAAGTTCGTTGCTAAGCTTGGTTGCAGCGTAAGGAGAGATGGGGCGCAATTCCACGTGATTTTCGGAGAAGGGAGCGACACTGGTGGCGCCGTAAACCGAGCTGGACGAGCCAAAAATGAGTTTCTGTACGTGGAATTCGCGGCACAATTCAAGAATATTCGCCGAGCCGGCCACGTTGACTTGGTCATATTCGAGAGGGCGTTCAATTGAAGGGCGGACGCCGGCGAGGGCCGCCAAGTGAATCACAATGGACGGCTGTACCTTTTCGAAAATTTTGAGCAACTCTGGGAAATCACGGATGTCGGAGGGAAAGAAATCAAAATCGCTGACGAGGCGGACCTCCGCTAGATTCGAACGCTTCCAAGCAGAAGGGTAGAATTCATTGAGATTGTCGATGATGGCTAAGGGGTAATGGCGGCGGAGCAGTGCTTCAGCCAGGTGTGAACCAATGAAACCAGCGCCACCGGTTAGCAGAACTTTCGGCAAAGTGTTGGTCACTCTCTCACTCCCATCACTGCAGGAAACCCAGGAAATCGGTCAGTGCGGAATGAACCTGTCCAAGACGGGCAGAAGCTGTCGAATGAAATCCAAGCCGCGTGACTGAGCCGCATTTTCGTCCCTTCCAGAAATGGGAACCACGACGCGGATCAAAGAACCATCGGTGCGGTTTAGGTGAATAGCGTCCCTCACAAGAAGAATTTTTGCATAGTATTCATTTGCGGCGACGCGATTGTGGGCCAGATACCAGTAAAACACGAGGTCGCGATCACCTCCCTTAGCAACAATATAGCGGTTCACGACCATCGTGGATCCGTCGGGACGGCGGATCGGAAAATATGTAGAAGAAAGCGGAGCCCAGCCGGAGCCGGGGATGCAATTCTTGGGGGAGTGAATCGTGTCGCCAGAACGCTGAGAAGGGAAGTACGCAACAAACAAGTTGGCCACCGACTGGTCCTTCGTATTGAGGTAGTTGCGCAAGAGGAATTGACCTGGCCCAAGAACCTGCAATTCGCCCTGGGATAGGTTTAAATCGATGCCCTGCCAGGGTCCCAGGACCAAGGGGAAGGAAGAGAGTTCCACAGGAGGCGGCAGAATCTCGACGCGGCTCCTGGCGTTCAGGAGAGCCACCGCAGCTACAAGAACCAGGGCCAAAGGAACGAACCTCTTCCAAGAACAGAACGGAGGCATCAGGCAGAACTCCGTCGAAATCGATGGTCCAGCAGCGTCAGGGCGCCTTGGACGGCAATCAGCATCGCGAAGGATACTAGAAAGACGAACAGTCCGGAAAACAGGTGGAAGAAACCCTCGGCTTTATCCGGGCTCCAGTATTCACCTAGAAGGCCGCTGCCCATGATGCGGAAACCATTGGCCACCACTGCGACAGGGACGGCGACGATAACGAGCAGCAATCGATTGAGAGGCCGGGAGCCAAAAAGGTAGCCGCAAATGACCGCCAAGGTGATCAGAGAAACGAGAGAGCGAAGGCCGCTACACGCTTCGACTACATCCAGAGTGATGGAGGGAAGCTGAATTATGTTGCCCTCTCTAAGAACGGGAACGCCGACGAGAGAGAGCATACCGCTGGCGAGCTTTGCGGCTTCTGACTGCAGCGGGAGCGCGATCTGAGAAAATATGATAGCGGGAATCGGAATCATCAAAAACAGGCAAGCCCATGGGAAAAGCACTGTTCGGAACAACTTCCAACCATACAAGTAGATGATCATTCCGGCGAGAAGGAAGAGCAATGAAACGCGGGAGAGGAAGTTCTCAGCGCCCAAAACGCCAAGCAGAAGGATGCCGACAGAGCCGAGAATGATGGGAAGCCCCAACCAGGAAGGGTTTTTCACGCCACTGAAAATTCTTTGTCTTTCTTTCCAAATGACCCAAGCACAAAAAACCGGGATAAGAAAGCCGTGAGAATAATTGGGATCCCGGATCCATTGCGCGATGAGGCTTTTGATTATCCCAAAGTAAAGAAAGAATAGCAGCGCGGCCAGAAGAAGCGATTGAAGAAGACCAGTGACAAATTGGGGGACAGGTGGTGCAGCTGTAGCGTGGGTGCTTAACGGCGCCGAAACCGGCGAAGTATGCATGACAGCGACCTCTATGATTCTGCCATAAACCCGCGTCAAAGTGTCTGCGGAGTGAATACACCGCGGTGCGAGCCTACCCAGATTGTTGAACTTATTTACTGAAATTCTAACTCTCAGCAATGCGCCAAAGTCCACTGCCTGCCAAGCAGAATGAAATTTGGCATGAAAGGAGCCACCGAACGCCCCCACGGATCATGCAGCCGGGCCGGCGCGCGCTCGGAGAGAGAGCTTGGCTCGCAGCCAGAGCAAGAATCTGCTCGCAAGCCCGCGCAACATCAGTAAGAAAGGAGCCAGGTCGTCTGAGGCAAACCATGCCGCTTCCTGCACACCCTTGAATGACCGGATCCACTGAAAGAAGGTGAGTTTACCGTCGCGATGGTAGTCGTGGAACGAGATGATATCACCGTTCTCGACGACCCACTTGCGGCCCACGCGAGGCGGAGAAACGGAGACTGCTTGGCCAGTAAGATCGAGATACATGGCGCGCACCGCATCCATGCCATTTTGATCGAGAAAGAGACGGAATGTGGCGCCCACTCTGGGATTGATGTCCAGAACCTTGTACTTTCCGTCACGCTCGTCGTACCGATAGCCGATATCCAGCACGCCGCGATAACCCACAGATTTCATTAATCTTTTCGTGGTTTCCTCGACCACCTCGTTTCGCAAACAGATCCCCAAGGATGTCGCGCCGGTATAGACAGGGTGCTGCCGGAGCTTCTGACCTGCAATGCCGAATAAGCAATCGGAATTTGCGTTAAAATAGCCGTTAAACATCCAGACGGAATTGTCGCCGCCCGGAATGTACTCCTGAAGCATGAGATTTGGATTGGCCGGGTCCTCAATCCAGTCGTACTGCTGGAGAAGTTCCTGGGGAGTGCGGACGATGACCATCTTAGGCTTTCCCCGACGCTCGAGGGCAGCGCCGTCAATCCCTTTTAGCATGATCGGGAAAGACACGGCGTCCCCTTCGAGAAAATTCAACACGTCCTGACGAGACTGAGGGAAGGAAGTTTCTGCCGTGGGGATATCAAGCTTTTTCGCGAGGAAATACATGAGTTTCTTGTCGGTAAGAGTCTGGACGAGGTCGCTGGAAATGTTGGGGAAGAGGAAAGACTCGCGAAGGACGGCGGAATTCTCCGCGATAAACGTGCTGGAGACGTCGTTCGTGCATGTAAGCAGCGGGCGCGATCCGATCTTTCTCATAACCTCCTTCAGAAAGTCAACTTGCGCCTGCGCACTTGATGCGCCGTCCGGGAAAATAAATTTGTCGCGGCAATACCGAGAAACCATACCGGCGGAGCGAAGCTGACTTCCAACTCCGTAGACGGGAACGCCGATTCTTCCTAGAGTCCGGATCAGACAGAGCGAGCCATGATGGTCCGGCCGGAGAACAACGACCGGAAGGGAGGTATCAAAGGTTTGCATTCAACTGGGGGAGCGCGGACTTCGGTTCGAGATAGCCGGGCGGCTCTGTGAGCGAAGCACGGTTTGGAGGAAGCATCACAACCTCGTTGCCTTGAAGCTCGAATACGGAAGCTTGATCGTCAATATGCGCCAGGACAAAGTCTAAATCACGGAGCTGGCCGCTTCGCTTGAGATAGGCGACGCTGTTGCTAACGAGCATGTCCTCAATGGGGGCGTTTCGCCAGCGTCCTATCAATTTGGCAGTCTGTTCGTCGGCGGGGCTGTAGCCTGCCTGAACGAGTCCGTCAGCAATCCAGGCACAGCACAATTGATCCTCTTCACGAAACTCGCCGCGGGTTCCGGCGCCGATGACGGCAACCTTGGCATGGTTCTTAATCAGATGTTCGATTTGCGCAGTGTAGTTTCTGAGGCTCGCGACATAGCAAGCGGCACTGCCCTTGGCCGCAACGATAATCTTGGTGCCCGATGTAGAGAGGAGAACCATGGGGCGGTGAATGTCGTTGTGTTGAGAAACCAGAGCAGGGCTGTTGGAAATATGAAAGCCGTCCGGCATGTCGCCGCCCAACTCGCCAGCCATCAGGGGATTATCCAGATTGGCAGCCACGGCGAGAGCTTCATCGACGGTAGCAACAGGAAAGCACCGGCGGCCCATACCGACGGCGGTGTTGACTGTAGTCGTCGCACGGATGACGTCTATGGCCACGACGGCATAACCGTCCTGCTTATACCGCCCGGCATTCTCGGGAAAACAATCGATGACCACTGTTTTGGAAACTGGCGAGTTCATAGTGTCCTCTTGTTCAGCAAAGTTCATGCGATCCGGCGGGGACGCAAGTTTTCCCGAGAAAATGCATCAGAATGGAGGCCCCGGCGATAAATCTCGACGCGAAGAACCTCTTCCAAGCGGACGTTGCAAAGGTGGACTTCAGGGCCGAAGTGATCGAGAAGAGCGAACTGGCTTGGTTTATTGGGGGCCTCGAATATGATGGTTTTGAAGCCGAAGGTTTTGGCGAAGCGGTCAGCGTAGGAGGCGTTAAAATTTCCCTGGTCGTCAAAGAGTCCAACGCCGCGGGCGCTTTCGCGAGCTTCGACGACTAATTGCAGGGCCCCGGCGTCGAGCCAGCGGTGACCTTGTTCGATCAATTCGGTGATCACAGATTCGGTAAAAGCACCGGTGTGTTTCTTGCCGAGTTCGAACTGGACTTGTAAGCCGCGCTCGTGAGCCATTTTGACGACATCGGAGGCTTGCAAGGGCATGTCCGTGAAGCCTTCTCCGCACTCGATTCGGGTAACGCCGATATCGGCGCAGAGATCAAGGTACGCCGGCAACTGTCCCTGCGCGACAGCGACCTCAAACGGGCCGCCACCGGTGACCGTGGGTACCTTGTGTTTCTTGGCGGCAGCAATTTTGCGGCGAGTTGCAGCCTCATCCGCGATAATCCAGCACGCCATGGAGATCTTGAGGATGGACATTAGGTGGAAACTCTGCTCCAAGTGTCCCTCCAGAGTTAGAGGATCATAGCCGGGATCAAAGGGACTAACCGCGGGGGCCATTTCGGGGACACCTATTTTTTTCAGATAGTCTTTGGTGTGGACCTTCCCTTCAGGGGCATTTAATGTCCGCTCAACGAGGTCGTCGATCTTATGGCTTATCATAATTTTTGAGTCCGCTTTCTCCCGACTGCGGGGGCTACGTGGTTGTTGGCGTTCCAGCAGCTCTCCTGCGCTCTTTCGGCCTCGCTCAAACGGCGAATAGGGGGCCCAATCATCCATGGTGCAGGAGGCTTACAGCGCATCAGAGTCGCACCTGACATGCCAAATACCGACTCGAAAGGCTACGGTTAGGGTCAGGGGAGCAAATGGCAAGAATTTCGTAAATGTATTAAAATAAAAGACTTAGCGGAATATGGCGGCTATCCCTGGAGGAGGAGGTCCCCCGGTAAGTGGCTTTGCAGGAGGAAATGGGAAAAGCTATTCACACGCCAAGAATGAACTTTCCTCAGGCTCAAAGTGGTGGGTAGGGGCAGAAAGGCGGTCATGGGCCTCGGAACGGCCATAAATGGTCCCGGGCCACGAAGGGAAGGTGACAGCAGACGGTGCAAATATTGACTCCAGGTGCTGGTGGGTCCCAGGGCGAATCAACGGGAATCAGATGATTGGGAGTTTGAAAGACCCGCTGGCGGGAGCAGAAAGACATAGAAACCAGTTTGGCCGACAGGTTGCCATCCTGGAAGCTGAGCACCTCTAGGAACCTCACTCGCCACGATCGCGGCAGCACCTGTGTTGCGTGAGACTTCGATGACCGTGGACTGCAGTTCCCGGCCGCCTCCCCAAAAGGTTAGGACGTCACTGGAAGGGATTTCCGCAACAATCTTTAACTGGCCCAGTCGAGCCCAGTAAGCGTTGTAGGCAGTCCCCAGAGAGACCACCTTCTGTCCTTGCCGAATTCCCATCCGGAGAAGGCCATCAGCAATCTGCCAATTGCCGTTTGTCGAGCGCTGTCTCCATTCATAGATGCGCGATCCAAAATACTCGGCGGTGGATAGCATAAGCGTGAAGATCCCGAAAATTGCGACACAAGTGAGGAGCCTCTTCGAAAACTGAGAAGTAGGAAGCTGGATGGCGGAAAGAGCCGCGGCCCAAAGCAGAATAACGAACGGGCCGACATAACGGTGCTCCAGTGTAACCAATGAGTACATACCTATTGTAGCGACCGCCGGAAACCACAAATGCCAATTTTTACTGAGACGCCGGAGAGCCGCAGAAATGCTTGTGCTCATAAACAGCGCGATAAGTACACCTGTAAGGAGCCCCGACTGAGGAACAACAAAGTCAGAGTAAAAGGCATACGTGCTGGTAACCAACGCTCGAAGCTGTTGTTTGAGGCTGAAGTAAGGGGTCAATCCCTCATTCCAATACGAGGGATCATAGTGAGGGGGATAGGTCCCCCCGATGGGGTAAGCAAATTCATACACGGCCGGCACGGAGAGCAATTTTCTAGTGGAATGTTTAGGAGTCCCCGCTCTGGGATCACCACCCTGCCAGTTAAAAAAGGGAGCGCTCTGATTAACGCCCCATGCGAGATTGATTTTGGCCGTATCACCAATGGTAAAGCGATGCTTGCTGCGGGAGATGGCGATTACGAAAGGCGCGGCTACGATTAGAAAGACGAGAAGGGCCGCGCAGGTTCTGACGACCGACTTTCTAACATCCCCCACGGCTAGAAAAGCCACCCCGAGAAAGACGAAACCGATGACAAACATAGCCGATTTGCAGAGATAGCCAACTCCAAGAACTAGTCCCAGGAGAAGAAAGGTAAGGAACCCGTTATGACCTCTGCGGATGCGGACGATGAGACCACTTGCAAGGAAGACAATCGCCGAGACCAACAAATCAGGGGTCACCGCCGAAACGATTGTGGCACGTGCGATGGACCAAATGAAAAGCGTATAGCCAAGGGAGAACCACGCCCAGAGCGGCAAAGTGGTTTGGCAACTCTCGGCTGTCTTTGAGGAGTCGGCGTAAAGAAACTGGGCTTGCTGACTCCAAAAGAAGTCAAAACACCACAGACTTAGAACGCAAATCAAGAAATTTACGAATTGGACCGCGGGAAACTGCCAATAAGTTGATGGCTTCAAGATCCAGAGACCAAGTCCGAGCGCCCAAGAATAAAGAGGGCTCCAATAGGCATTTATCGCCATCCCCCAGTCACGGCGGAAATAGGCATCTGCGATGTCCAGGTACGACATACCGTCAACCGTGATGCTAAAGCGTGCTGACCAAGTAAGAAATGCCGCAACGAAGACGGCCAAGGCCCAGAAAACGGATCGCAGGCGCAGCTCACTTACCTCATATTGCTTGGGGCTGGCTTCGATTGGATCCCCAACAATACTTGCTTTCGAATCATTCATTAGCCGAACCTCGATCAAACGATTGAAGCTGTACGACGAGCCATTCAACAAAATAAACAACAAATGCCTGAGCGACTTTGTGTCGCGCAATTTGACTCAAGGGAAACGTCGCCCGAGCATCGAATTTTCCAAAATCCATGCAAGCTCTTCAGCTTCTGACGGAACCACCACTCTTTGAAGGGAGAGCACACAGTTGCCATGCTTGACGGGTCCGGCAGTACTCGTGACGGCCACTTGGTAGCCAGCCGAGGCTGTCGCTCTTACGGTCGCTTCACTCCAATGAGGTTGAAGAATGGGCGAGGGGTAAGAAAAATGAGTAACCGGAGCGCTTAACTTCTCTTCCAGCGCAGCCTTTGAATCAACGCATTCCCGGTTGAGGTCACTGGTGGCGACCTGAGCCATGTTGGGGTGCGTGACCGTATGGGAGCCAATAATGTGCCCTGATTTATGGAGGAGCCGAACGTGATCCCACGTCATCATCAGCTTATCCGAGAGTTGATCGACCTCCAGTTCCCGCTCAATTGTGCGGACACACTGCTGCAGTGCACTTCCCGCCGTACGTGCACAGCGTTCGGAAGCCACGCTAAAGGCTGCCTTCCGATCCACCGGGTCCTGCAGGTTGCGTTCGCAACTAGCGATGGAATCGAACCATTTTTTTTTGCTCGTCGTGGCAAAGGCGTGGCGCAAACGACAGAACCAAGGGACCCCTCCAGTTTCGACAGGGTCTACGGTAATGTAGAAGGCAGCAGGGATGCCTAGGCGATCCAGTATAGGGGCTGCAATTTCCGCATTATCGAGAAAACCGTCGTCAAAAGTGATGGCTACGGGCCTAGGCGGCAGGCCCTTGCCCTGTTTGAGAAACATACTGACGTCATCAAGACTTACCGGATTGAATCGTTGAGCCACAACTTCCATCTGGGCTCGAAATGCGGCAGTGGAGTGGACAATACCTGGCCCGAGAGAGTGGAGGTAGCGCCCGAGATCATCCTGGACGGAGTGATACTTAAGAATGGCGATCCTTTGAGGGAGGCACCGCCCAGCTAGGGAGAGGAGCCTGCTCTTTAGGATGGCTCTCTTTGCTTGTTGCTTCATACCGGTCCCGGTCTCCAAGAAAATTCGCCGACATCAGTCCAAAGGGTGGATTGCCTTTCAACAAAAAATTGCAAAACAGATTACCGTGAGTGGGCGCCCCAAATCGGCGCTAAACCAAAGGCTCACTCAATAATCTGCAGGGGTGCGCAAGGGTACACGACAACGCTGAGGTTTTCGCGGCCATCCTGTTCCCTTCGGACAATATCCAGAATCTCATTCCAGTTGTACCGAATTTTCATGCTGCGAACTTCTGGAGGAAGAGCTTGGGAACTGTTCCCGGTATGATAAAGCCAGATCGGCTTTTTCGGTGGGAGCTGTGGAAGTGGAGATCGCTCGAGAGAAACAGATTGTCTATCCCCATCGGACGAGACCTCAGGGTGAAGTTTGCGCTTAAACTTTTCAGCCATTTTTTGCAAAATCTCCGACGGCGTCATCAAAGAAATGCGGCGGAAACGATCCCTTTGTTCGTGAAAGAGCGGCATGCGCACAATGGGGTAGACCCCATGAAAACCTTCTCCCTCGCTGCAAGCGCCGAGAACAATTCGCGAGGCGCCCGGAGGCGCGTGACGAAGCGGGTTGATACCCTTCATATGCACGAAGGTGAGAGACAGATCATTCGGGAAGGCGTTGGAGATGACGACATCCGCTCCATTTGGTTTGGGGGTGCGGAACGCTTGCCTTGCAAATTCGACTTCTTCCTCGTAGTACTGCCTGAAATCGCCAGATCGCACCCGGATCAGCTCACGGTCAGCATTAACGTGTGCAGTAACTAAGGATTGCAGACCGATGATACGAGCAATCTCATCCAGGTCCTTTCGAAAGTTACTTGCCAGCCCGCTCCTTCCCCAACCCGCGCCGTTATGTTTTCGATGCAATTGCGAGATGACTCGGATATCGAGAACGCCCAAGGCCAGCTTCGCTCCGCCCCCAAAACCAGCCGTATTGTTGGGATAAATTCCGCCGATACCCATTACAAAATCGGCGTCAGAGACTTCCTTGTTCACATGAACGGGTGTCCCGAACGAAGTTTTTCCAATTTTTCTGGTATTGCGGTATGGATCGTGCAACAACACGCGGCAGGTTGACGCCACTTGAGGCCCGACTTTAAGCCGGAGAGATTGAGGATGAGGCTCACCATGCGAGCCGCGGGCAATGAGGATTGTGACATTGGAGAAGGGAATTCCTGCAGCTTCAAATTCACTGAGCAAAAAAGGCAAGATTCTGGCGGCAGGAGTAGGCCGGTTCAAATCATCTACTAAGACGAGCGGCCGAGAACTTCCCTTGCAAAGATCGCGCAAACGAGGCTGTCCGACGGGCCGTTCAAAACAGCAAGAAATTTCTGCGTCTGTCAGAGGAGGAGGAGTGTTTGGCCAATGAGTTACCACGTTCCATCCTGTGGGGTAATCGAGATGAAGTGGTGAGTCTCCATGCCAAGCGCCTGTCCGAAGATGTCGATCGTTTGTCATTGATGAAGTGAATGGACTATTGTGCCTCTGAATGAAAGAGCCGAGCGATAGTGTGCTAGGGTCGTTTCCTGGCGAGTAACACGAACTGTGCTCCGGTTGAGCGAATGAGGGGCACTTCTAAATCGACCAGGCGCTGTAAGAAGCGGTTAACGGCTACTTCCAAACGGTCGGGCAGGAACTTGCGATAAAAGTATGTGAAAGGGCCAAAGCCAAGCGTTCTGCATTGCAAGCGCTCTAGTCCGGCATGCACCAGGAAATCGTCGACCTCTTTGAGAGAATGTTGATTGGACTTAATTCCGGTTGGCTCTGGGGCTAGGTGGTCCGACGACGAGAAGATTTTCTTGAACAACTTTTTTATCGCACTGAAAAGTGGAGAAGTAGCTGGATCGATTAAGCGCGCCAAGCGCGAGCGGTTGTCCGCCGTAAAGAGAAGATAGCCGCCAGGTTTGAGGACACGAGCGAGTTCTTCGATGGCGGCGCCCGGGGACGAGAGCCAGGGTATGACTCCGATCGAAAGTACCAAGTTGAAAGTGCCTGAACTGAAGTCTATTTTGTAGATGTCGCCGACCGTAGCGTGGATTCTGTCCGCAACACCAGCAGCAACAGCATTGTTCATTGTAAGGTCAACCATACTCTGCGAAACATCAGTCGCCTCGACGATATGGCCACGCTCAGCGAGTGCAACGGCAGCGTGCCCCGCGCCGCATCCCACTTCCAACACCTCGCTCCCCCTGGGCAAAGGCAGATTAGATGCCAAAGCCAGAAATCTTGCCAAGCGCTCCTGATGGATTTCACCCCATATGTCCTTACGGGTGTACATGTTATGCCAAGTGGCAGCAGCGGAGTCAAAGTACTCAGCAACTTTCCTATCATCAGAGACTACCGATGATTTCATTTCACAGCTTTTTTCGTCGCAAGTGTTCAAGGTTCACTCCGCTTCCTGAGGCAACCACCGAAATCGCAGGGTCCCGGCAAGAAATGACCTAGCTTACGAATGCACTTCATCTGCCAAGGGCACAGTCCGCGCAGTATGTGGTTGATCGCGACCTCCCCTCGCACTCGCCATAGCTATCTCATTGAAATAAAAAGTTTTACGGCCTGCCAGAATCACTAAAGTGAAAATCCTTGTTCTGGGTTTTCTGCCTCGCAGGAGGAATTGAGGTGCTGGGCATGTGAAAAACTTTTCCTATATTCACGGGTGTGGCGTAGCCAGTGAGAGCGATGCTGCCCCTGTGATGGCTCGGATGGTCGTGCGTAACTCTATTGTATTCAGTATTTTACTGGGTATATGGAAATGTGAAAAATTTGTACGAACTGTCCAAAGGGTGGCAGGCTTTGGTATTCGGAGTGCCCCACCTTTTGTGACGAAGGTGCGGTTTTTGGGACGCAACGACCGCCATGGCCCGCTTATAAGCGACGACTTATGAATAATCTACACTCCACTCCACCAGACTCTCTGATCTTTGGGAGAAGTGCGGGAATGCACGTTGTGCAGCAAAAGGTTGAGAGACTTCGGAATACGAACATTCCGGTCTGCATTCGGGGGGAGAGCGGGACGGGCAAGGAAACGTTGGCGTTTGCCATATATTCACGATTGCTTCCGGAATCGGGGCCATTTGTGAAGATCAATTGTTCCTCCGTTCCTGAGAGCCTCTTCGAGAGTGGGACTTCCGAAGTGCCCGGTGGCTACCTTTGGCATGAAAAAGAAATGGGGGCTCGACGGCCAGAGTGTGCGGATGGGTGGACTTTATTTCTTGATGGCATTGCAGACCTTGATGCCGGCGAACAAACGAAATTCCTGCAGAAGCTATTGGAAGTTGAAGGCCGGAACACCGAACACCACTCCCCCAGAGTCCGATTCATCTCCGCGACAAATCGCGATTTGGAAGCAGAAGTTGAAGCGGGGCGTTTTCGGCAGGACTTGTTTTACCGGATCAATGCATTTGATATTTGGCTCCCGCCGCTGCGGCAGAGAGCGCTGGACATTCCAGACCTTGTAGATCATTTTTTGAAACTTCACTCGGAAAAGAAAGACGTGCCTCCGCGGCCCGTTTCCTCGGAACTCCTGGGGCTCATGCAGAAGTATCACTGGCCGGGCAACATCCGCGAACTGGAGAATCTAGTTCGACGGTATGTGATTTTGGGTTCGGAACAGATAGTGGCTGGCGAGTTACTTCTGAAAATCCGTTCGGACATCACTCCTGAGCACGAAGCCGGGCAGAAGATATGCCTAAAGAAACTAACTCGCCAGGTGACCCGTGACGTGGAACGGCGGCTCATTCTCAAGGTGCTGGAAAACAGTGGATGGAATCGAAAGCTGGCGGCTCAATGTTTGAACATCAGCTATCGCGCTCTGCTTTATAAGATAAAGCAGGGCGGAATGCCGGCGAAGCGCCGACTTATTTTGAAGCCGCGGCCCGCAATGCTCGACGAGCGCTAGAAACATTCGAAGCCGATGGCCGGGACAAGCTGAAAGGTGAGAAGAAATGGAATCTCTTAGCGACCAGAAACCGTTCGACTGGAAGAAGTACAGCGATATTGCTGTGCGCCGGAGATGGTATTTACTTGGGCCATTTTTTGGAGTCGGAATTCTGGCATTTGCGGTTGCGCTCTTTTGGCCGCCAGTCTATCGCTCAGAGGCGATGATTCAAGTGGAGGAGCAGAAAGTACCGCAGAAGTATGTCACGCCGAACGTGGTTTCGGATATCGACAGCCGGCTGCAAAGTATGACGCAGCAGATTTTGAGCAGGACAAGACTGGAGAGCTTGATCAAGCAGTTCAATCTGTACTCGAAAAAGCGAAGCCGCACAACAATGGATGACCTCGTCGACCAGATGAGGCAGGACATCGCGATACAGGTTGCCCCGGGGGCGGCGAGAGATGACCAGACGACATCATTCCGTATCTCCTTCTCAGCGGAGAATCCGCTGCTAGCTCAGCAAATCAACAACGAATTGACTTCCATGTTCATTGAAAAGAGCTTGGAATCGCGTGCCCAGGAATCCTTGAGCACAACGAATTTTCTTCAGAGCCAGCTCGAACAGGCTCACAAAGACCTTGAAAAGCAAGAAGAGGAACTGCGCCAGTACAAGATGCGGTACCTCGGGGAGTTGCCTGAGCAGGAGCAGAGCAATTTGCAGATCCTGAACAGCCTTCAGGTGCAACTCCAGTCGATTACCGATTCCATAGGCCGAGCCGAGCAACAAAAAATTTACCTGCAGTCTCTTCGCTCTGAGTATCGAGTGATGGAGCAGTCATCTGCTGATGCCCCGCAGGGAGGCGAAACATATGCGGGAGGTGGATCAGAGGGGTCGATTGGGGAGCTGAAAAGGCAGCTGGCGGAACTCGAGGCCAAGTATACGCCGCAACATCCGGATGTCTTGCGCGTCAAAGAAGAGATCGCGAAATGGGAAAGCCTGCATAAGTCAGCGACGGATACAACCAACGGCAAGGAGGGAACTCCGACGACGGCAGGTGCGGATACGCCCAATCAACCGGCACTTGCTGAAGTGGAAAGCCGGCTAAAGGCGGTGGATGTCGAGATCGCGAATGACAAAGCACAGGCGGAAAAAGTGCGCAAGCAGATTACGGACTTGCAAACGCACCTGAGCCTGACCCCGGTGAGAGAGCAGCAGCTTTCCGAAGTGACGCGGAATTACCAGAATTCCCGGGAATACTATCAATCGCTGCTGCAAAAATCCCTGGAATCGGAGCTGGCGACCAACCTTGAGAAGCGCCAGGAGGGTGAGCAATTTCGCATCATCGATCCACCATCCTTGCCCGATAAGCCCTTCAAACCAAATCGTCCGCTGATTCTGTTAGGTGGTTGGGCGCTGGGTCTATGCCTAGGCGTATGCGCGGCCGGCTTGCGCGAATTCCAGGATGGCTCGATTCGCAATGAGAAGGAAATTCGAGAGCAGACCGTACTGCCGATACTCGTGCGGATCCCGATTCTCCTGACTGTTAGAGGACGCAAGTCCAAGCGAATACGCTGGCTCATCGAAATTGCCGTGATAGCGATATTTACATTGGTTTCGATTGCGGTGGCGATTTACACACACAGGTTGAGTTGAAAGTGGGTGAAAGCTCATCCGATCCGAGCGAAGAACTACGAGCGAGCCAAGGACAAGTGCGATTCGCAAGTCAATGGCTTACTGGTCGTGGAGTTAGTGGAGACGAAAAGCCAGTCTCTTGGAATGCGGCGCATTCACAGCAAACCGAACGAAATCGTTGCGCAAGATGGAACTGAGTCTCAAGAAGAAACGTTGAGCGCAGGTTGAGGAGATTACGTGAGCCGGATATTCGATGCATTACGCAAATCGGAGCAAGAGAAGACTGGCAAAGACTCCTTCACTCCATGGGCGAAGAGCGCTCGCGGAAACCAGGTGTCAAAAGTACGTGAGCTGTCGGTCCCTGTCCCAGAAGCCGATATTCGGCTCGTCCCCCGGATTACACCAGAACGGCACGTCTTAGCCAGCGGAGACAATCACTCGCCCGGTGCCGAAAAATTCCGAGTGCTTCGGCACCGGTTGCAGAAAATTCGGTCAGAACGACCGCTCCGGAAACTGCTGGTCTGCAGTGCGGTTCCGAGAGAGGGGAAGACTCTTGTTGCCGTCAATCTTGCGTTCAGCCTGGCAAAGACCTCGCAGCACGTATTGCTTATCGACGCTGACTTGCGGCATTCGGGCGTTCACGAGGTATTAGGCCTTGAAGCAATGCCAGGGCTGGCTGAGCTTCTTGAGAACAAGATCGATGAACGGACGGCTACTCGACGCCTGGCCGAACCGTGGAGTGTCCATTATATTCCAGCGGGTCATCACTCTTCAGCGCCTGGAGAATTGCTGCAAGGGCCGCGCATGGCCGAGCTGTTGAAGCAAGCCGGAGAAAAATACGAATGGGTGGTGGTGGATAGCGCGCCGCTCAGTTTGTTTGCGGACACGCCACATCTGGCCACGCTCATGGATGCTTCATTGTTGGTGACCCGTCTCTCTGTTACCCCCGCAACGGCAATCCCAAATTCCCTCGCGGCTCTTGAGGGAAACTTCATCGCCGGAATTGTGATGAATGGCGATGCAGATGTGGTGACCAGTCGCTACGGGTATTACTACTCTATGTCCGCAGCAGGAGATATCGAAGAATCCATGTCGGTGCCGGACGCGACGAGCAAGGAATAACAAGGTGATTAAGTTCTTTGACGCTTATATTCCCGGAAGAACGCTGCTTTTAGCGGTCGCAGAAACGTTGATCATCTTTTTGGCGATGGTAGCCGCTGTCTTCCTTCGATTTGGGAGTGATGGGGAGCTAGTGCTGAGCTATCAGCAGGGATTCTTCAAGGTGGTGGTTATTTCATTGCTCTGTTTTATGTGCCTCTATTATTTCGATTTGTACGATTCGATTGTGTTGAGCAATCCCCGAGAAGTATTGACGCGCCTCATCGTCGTTCTAGGAGTGGTTTGTGTGGTGGTTGCGGTTGTCTGTTACATTTACCCGCCCTTTGAGCTGGGACGAGGCATCTTTCTGATTGGTGTTGTCCTAATTGGGATTTCTCTAACTGCCTCGCGCGAGACCTTTTTTGCCATCAACCGGTCAGCGAGATTTGCCGACACCGCCATCCTGCTAGGTGAGGGTCCGCTAGCCCGATCGCTAGCAGCTGAAATCCTGAGCAGGCACGAGCTAGGTATCCGCTTGGTTGGCTATATTGGGATGACCGATGCAACAGGATTCAATATCAACGGCCTGCCGTTTCTGGGCAATCCGAACGAGCTGGGCTCTTTAGTTCCTGAAAAAAAGATTAAGCGGATCATCGTTGCCTTGCAAGACCGGCGAAGCACGATGCCGGTGCGCGAACTCCTGGACCTGCGCTTGAAGGGATTTCAGGTGGATGACGGAGGCAAGTTGCTGGAGAGGATTTCTGGAAAAATCGAAGTGGATCAATTGTCTCCGAGCTGGCTTATTTTCTCAGATGGATTCCGGCTGCATCCTATGGTTCTGGTGGTGCAACGATTGATGGCCTTCGTCGTTTCGATGTCGCTCCTGGTCCTGGTGCTTCCGATAATTCCCCTCATTGCATTGGTAATTAAACTTACTTCACGTGGCCCCATTTTCTACCGCCAGCAGCGTGTGGGAAAGGGCGGCGGACTATTCTACTGCTACAAATTCCGGACGATGCGGGCTGATGCCGAAGCGGACACGGGCGCGACGTGGGCGAGCGATAAAGATCCCAGAATCACTCGGGTCGGGCGGTTTTTGCGGGTAACGCGGCTCGACGAGATTCCCCAACTCTGGAACGTGTTCCGCGGGGATATGAATTTCGTCGGCCCCCGGCCGGAGCGGCCCGAGTTCGACGCGTGGCTGAAGCAAGAAATCCCTTACTACTATCTGCGCCAGATTATTCGTCCCGGGATCACAGGTTGGGCGCAGATCAATTGTGGATATGGCGCCTCTTTGGAACAGTCGAAGGAGAAGATGCGCTACGACCTGTACTACATCAAGAACATGTCGCTGGCCTTAGACCTACTCATCATTTTCCAGACCATCAAGACGGTGATTTTTGGACGGGGCGCCAGGTGAGCTGGGACGATTCATTGAGCGGTGTCGCGGCGATTGTGTCGGGCGCGGGCCAGCTAGTTGCAAAGCCGCAGCGATACTTGCTTGAAGAGGTGAGTATCAAGGAAGAGAAATGAATTTTCATTCGGTCCTTTTAATCTTTGGTGGAGCGGCGGCCACTTTAGCGCTGGCAGGAACATGCTATGTCTTGTTCCTTGCACTGGTAGGTTTTTTTTCGTCGTCACCGGATCCGACCGCTGTGGAGCGGCTGCGGCCCAGGACAAGGTTTCTTGTTCTGATTCCGGCGCACAACGAAGAAGAGGGTATCCGTCCAACACTGGAGAGTCTGCGCGCGCAGGATTATCCCGAAGACTTGAGAAATGTCCTCGTGATTGCCGACAACTGCCAGGATCGCACTATGGCCGTTGTCCGGGAGGAAAGATTCGAATGCTGGGAGCGGACGGAGCCTAACGCACCGGGAAAAGGCAGGGGGTTGCGCTGGGCTCTCGATCGAGTAGACGCGACCACTTTTGACGCAGCGATCTTTATTGACGCGGACACTCAAGTTTGTCCAGGTTTTCTTGAAGCCATGGACCGAGGAATCCAGTCAGGAGCTACCGCCTTGCAGGCGCAGAATCTGTTTGACCTTGCAGACACTTCCTATTTTTCCCTGCTGACCTTTGCCAGCAAGCGTGCCGAAAATGATTTGTACTGGCGCGCGCGCGAGCGATTCGGATGGATGGGTTTTCTTCTGGGAAACGGGTTTTGCCTGAAGCGGGAGATTATAGAAGCGCTGCCCTGGGGGGCCTATTCCATCGTCGAGGATGTGGAATATTCGGTTCAATTGGCGCTGCAAAATGTTCGCGTGAAATTCTTAGAATCGGCAACAGTTGTGTCCCGAGCGACACGCCGGGCAAGTGATGCCTTCCCTCAACGATTGCGGTGGGCCTCGGGAACCATTCAGGTGATGACGAAGTATGTTCCGCAACTCTTGCGCGCGAGCATTGCAAGGCGATCACTTCGGTTGGCGGAGATGGCGCTCGCTCTGGTCCTGACGAGCCGGTTCTTGTTGCTGTACTTGCTCCTGGGCGCAGTGGCTGGCACTTCTGTTCTGGGCACCGGGGGCGCGGGTTCGCTGTTGCGCTATGCGGTCATCACCGCCTCTCTCTCGCTCTGTGTTTATATGGGGCTAGTTTTGTCTCGGATTCCTCACATACAGGGTGGGCGTCTGCGAGCTCTGGCTACGCTTCCGTTCTATGTGTGCTGGATGCTGCTTGTGCATGCCGGCGCAGCGCTCGGGCTTCGGCGTAACGCCTGGGGCAAAACTCTCCGGTAGCGGAAAACCCATATGAAAACCAGCCCCAATCCTATTCGGATACTTCATCTCATCGCCAGCAACTTTGTCGGCGGCCCGGAGAAACAGATCCTTCACCATGCGCGGGACATCCGAGAGGCCGGCGTTGAGGCGTGGATAGGCTCATTCCGAGACCAGCTCGAGAAGGCAGAAATCCTCATCCGTGCTCAAGAGCATGGGCTACCGATCTACGAGTCTCGTTCTTCAGGCCGATTCGATTTGCGAGCCGTCTGGGAACTGGCCTCCTTCCTCAAGGAACAAAACATCCGATTGCTGTGCACGCACGGCTTCAAGGCGAACACGATCGGGGCTCTTGCCAAGAAGCTGGCCCGTGTTCCCCAGATTGCCTTTTGCAGAGGTTGGACGGCGGAAACACTGCGAGTGCGAGCATATGAATACCTTGACCGGCGGTTACTTCCTCTTGCGGATCGCATTGTCTGCGTTTCTGAGGCACAAGCGGAATTGCTCTCGCGGAACTCCCAACTGCGGCCCCGTGTTGCCGTTGTCAGGAACGCCATGCTGGCGGCTGCTAATGCTGCGCCGGCGGCAAATCGCGAAGTGATGAAAGCGCAGTTAGGCTTCTCCCAGCAGACCAAGTTGATCGGGGCCATCGGTCGGCTCAGCGTCGAAAAGGGGCAGCGGTTTCTCGTAGAGGCTGCCGTCGAGCTGGCGCGTGAGTTCCCGGAGCTGAAGATTGTGCTTCTGGGAGAAGGCCGTGACCGCGCGGCGCTTGAGGCGCAAATCAAGCGGCTCGGTTTGGACGGAATTGTTCTCCTGCCAGGATTTCAGAAAAACGTCGCGGACTGGATGCGAGCTCTCGACGTTTTGGCAAATTGTTCGCTAACGGAGGGGATACCCAACGTGATTTTGGAGGCCCTCGCCGCGGAAACCCCGGTTGTGGCCACTGCAGTGGGAGGTGTGCCAGAGTTAATTTACGACCGGCAAACCGGCCTTCTGGTACCGGCTGGCGACGCGGCCTCGCTTGGCCGTGCCCTGAGTGCAGTGCTTCATGATCCAGAGCTGGGGGGCGTCCTCAGTCAGGCTGGCCGTGCATGGGTACAAACCCGCTTTTCGCCCATTCAGCAGCGCGAATCCTTGCTGGCGATTTACCGGCAGTGTCTCGGTGATCCTCCCCTCGCTGTGGCGCCGCTAAGAGAGGAAGCGATCCAGGAGCACACTGAAATTACCTCGGCACCCGGTGCGGAGTCATGCCCATTCGTTTCCGTGGTGATTCCGGTGAGAAACGAGGAAAAACATCTCGGGATCACGCTCGATGGCTTGTTGAACCAAGATTACCCCGAAGATCGATACGAGATTCTCGTAGTCGACGGAGACTCGACTGACAAGACGCCACAAATCGTTGAGGAGGCAACAAGAACCACTGATGTGTCTATCCAGTTGCTCCAAAATTCTCGCAGGCTATCCAGTGCCGGGCGCAATGTGGGCGTCCGACACAGCCGCGGCAGCTTGATTGTTTTCATCGATGGCCATTGTCACATTCCCAGCCGCGGACTTTTGCGTGATACGGCACGACTTTTTTCCAGCACCGGGGCTGCTTGTCTTTGCCGTCCGCAGCCTCTCACCGCGCCGGGGTCTAGCGCGTTTCAGACAGTGGTGGCGGATGCGAGGAGCAGCCTGATCGGACATGGTCTCGACTCGACTATCTATTCGACGAATTTGGAAGGCTTCGTCGACCCCACGAGTTCCGGCGCGAGCTATAGGCGCGAAGTGTTTGAACGAGTTGGACTTTACAACGAAGAATTGGATGCGTGCGAGGACGTCGACTTCAACTATCGGGTGCTTCAGGCAGGTTTGTCTTCGTACATCAGCCCGAAGCTCACGATCCAATACCATGCTCGCAATTCCATCTCCAGGCTTTGGAACCAAATGGTTCGGTATGGAAAAGGGCGCTGCCGTTTTGTGCGCCTGCATCCGGAGGCTTTTTCGCTTGCTGGCGCCATGCCGGCCGTTTTTATCGCGTGGATTTTCCTGGGCCTTCTTTTGACGCCAATATCAAAGTACGGGGCGTATATCTATCTGGCGACCCTTGGGGTCTATCTTGGAGCTGTACTGGCGTCCTCTGCGCAACTTGGGATTCGGCGTGGTTGGCGCCACCTGGTGGCTGCGCCTGGAATCTATGCCACGATTCACTTAGGCCTTGGTTTTGGATTCTTGGCTGATCTCTTGACGTCCCTGCGGCGCAGTTCCCCTTCCGGCGAGGGCAGGAATGAAAAAGAGGGATTTTCGGAGGACATCCAAAGCAAATTCAGCAACACCTTAGCAGGTCGAATGAGCGCGCGTGTGAGTGCCGCGAACATCGCGTCGCCTGCGGCCGAACGCCAACAGAGCACTCATGATTTTGAGAACCAGTCCGCGACGCTGAATGCTTTTACGGTGGACGTAGAGGATTATTTTCATACCGAAGCGATGACCAGTGCCGTGTCTCGCGAGGATTGGAAACATTTGCCCTCACGTGTGCAGAGCAGCACTTATCGGCTTTTTGAGTTGATGGCGGCTCATGATGTGCGCGGCACTTTCTTCTTCCTGGGCTGGATTGCCGAGCGATTCCCTGGCCTCGTGCGCGAGGCGGTCAAACTCGGCCACGAGGTTGGATGCCATAGTTACTGGCACAGACCAATATTCAGGCTCTCTCCTGATGAATTTCATGCGGATACTTTGAGAGCAAAACGCGCGATAGAAGATGCCGGGGGAATGCCAATCCGAGGTTATCGTGCCCCAAGCTTTTCGATGGTACCTGGCACGGACTGGGCGGCCGATGTGCTTGCCGATTTGGGTTTTGTCTACGACTCGAGCGTACATCCTATACGTCACGACATTTATGACAATGCGACGGCACCTCGAGTGCCACATCGCATCAGTGCGGGTGCGATCCTGGAACTTCCCATCGCGACTTGCCGATGGGGAGGGAATAATCTTCCCATCGGTGGGGGCGGTTACCTGCGGATGCTACCCTACCGCTACTCGCGCTGGGGCCTGCGCAGATACAACCAGGAGGCTGGGCATTCAGCGGTCGTCTATTTGCATCCGTGGGAAATTGATGCGTTGCAGCCGCGGCTCCCCGCGTCTCAAAGAGCCCGTTTTCGTCAATACACAGGGTTGCGCTCCATGGAATCGAAATTGTCGAGAATGCTGCGGGACTTTCGTTTTGCGCCGGTTTGCAAGGTTTTCGAGAAGGAACTGGCTGAGAGTAGTACGGCGCAAGTTGTCCGGGCGCCGGACCACAAAGGATCCTTTCGTCGAGACCGGTCTGTGCAAGAGCTGAGACCTGCCGACTCGGAGGCGGGCCGCTGATGGTCTGGGCAATCTCCTCAGCGCTAGCGCTGCTGGCCATTTGGGCATTGTTTAACCCCTTTGTGGGTCTGATCGCAGTGCTGGCGATTATCTTTGTCCGCCCAGGTGAGTTATATCCCATCTTGGATACTATTCATGTGCAGAGAACCTTCACTCTGATTGTCTTGCTTTCCTTTCTGGTTCACCAGCGGCGATTGGCTGTGCCCAATGTGAGCAAAGCCCTTCTCTTTCTCTGGGGAGCCATGTTTTGCACCGTTCCGTTCGCGTTTTGGCAGGGCGGTGCTTTCGAACACAGTGTCGATTTCGGGAAAGTAATCATGTATCACTTGTTGATCCTGAATTTGGCGACCAACGCACGCCGTTTGCGGATTGTATTAATTACGATCTGTGTGCTTGTAGCTTGGCTTGGTGTGTGGAGCACTTTCTTGTATTACGCGGGCGATTACCAAGTCCGCATGGGTATTGAAAGAGCCGTCGGTCTCAATAGCTTTTCAGACGATCCCAATGCTCTTGGGATCACTCTGGTTACTGCACTGCCACTCTTTTTGCTCTTTCTGCGTAAGGATGCGGGGCGCATTCGGTGGGTAATGATGCCATTGACGGCCATCTGTTTGTGGACGGTCGTGCTCACGGGGTCACGCACCTCTTACATCGTGTTTGCTGTCATGGCGCTTGCCTATGCCTCGCTTCAGAAATACCGCGTTCCCGCCATATTCGCGGTTTTAACCTTGATCGCTGTTCTTTGGGTGTCGATGCCGGAGCAGTATCGTGGGCGAATTGAGACTGTCGACAACTTGCAAGCAGATGGATCCTATCAAGGGCGCGTACAAGTCTGGGGCCAAGCCTGGGAAATGTTTAAGAGCAATCCTCTGACCGGCATCGGAGTGGGAGAATTCGTCGATGTGCATGGCGCCAGGACTGGGCATTGGCTCAACGTTCATTCTTTGTACTTTCAGTTGCTTTCCGAAATGGGATCGCTCGGTTTTTGTGCTTTCGTCGTCTTTTTGACCTCCGTAATCCGGCAGAATTTCTTAATCCGAAGACAATCGCGTTTGATTCCCCAATGCCCTTCGTGGTTCCAAAATTATCCACGCGCTTGCAACCTTGCCTTGCTCGGCTTGTTGGTGGCTGGCTACTCCTCCCATAGCTTGGGCCGCGACACTTGGTATTTATTGGCGGGACTCACAGCGGCAGCGGGATTGGTGGCGAAGGCGGAAATGCAGTCGGAGAAACTTCCGAAGGAAGTCGAATCGTCGGTTAAGCACAAAGGTTCCGCAGAACTCTCAGAGGTCAGAGTATGACCGTCAATCTCAATGCGGGTCTACGTCTGTCACGAACGCAATTTGCTGCGGGAGTTTTGGCTTATTACTCTGAAAGCTGTTTGACCTCCGGCGGCTGGCAGCTGGAGGTTGCAGGGACGTTGCAATTTTTTCTGGAGTGTATTTGATGAGGAAAAGGAGTTCCATTCGGTCAGGCAGATCGCTTCTGGCTTCGGGCAGCTCTTGGTTCGTCCGCAACGCAGTTTTTCCGCTCTGGGTCAGGCGGGACCATCCGTCCTATCGACAATATCTTCACGAAATCGAGGGGACGCAGTTTGCGCAATCTTCCACATTGGCCAGCCTGCAACTCGAGCGCCTGCGTAAGTTGCTTCGTCACGCGCATGAAAATTGCCTCTTCTATCGAAAACGCATGGACCAAGCTGATTTTGACATTGAAAGGTTGAATTCCCTGGATCAGCTTTCTGCGCTGCCGGTTTTATCCAAAAGAGACATTCAGGAGCACGGGGTGGAGTTGAGAGCTCTGAACTTTCCTGAGAATCTTCGCGTGCGAAACCAGACCGGTGGATCGACGGGAAGCCCTCTCCAGTTCTATGTCGACAAGGAGCGCTTCGCTTCCCGATTTGCTAGTACGGTTCGTCACAATGGCTGGGCCGGACTCCGTCCCGGAGATTGGCATGCGGTGCTCTGGGGATCGCGCCTGGATCAGGGCGGCTCGCAAGGATGGCGGGACCGGCTCCGTAATGAACTTTTGTATCGATCGATTTTCCTCAACACTTCTTCGATCCAAGAAAAGGACTGGACAGAATTCATCAGCAGACTGCGAGCCAAACGCCCGCGAGTTTTGCTTGCTTATACCCAGGCTGCAGTTTTATTCGGGCGCTTCCTTCTTCAAAATCGGATTCAAGATATCCGTTTTGACGCCATCATTACGACAGCCGAAGTACTCCTACCTGGGCAGCGCGAATTTCTGGAGAAGACTTTTCAAGGCCGCGTTTTCAACCGCTATGGCTGCCGAGAAGTAAGCGTGATTGCAAGCGAGTGTGAATTCCACAAGGGAATGCACGTTTGTTCGGAGAGTTTTGTCATTGAAATCGTGCCTCATGAAACGATTCCCAAACCGGCTGGCAAGGTTGTCATCACGGATCTTTTGAATTACAGCATGCCCTTGATCCGCTATGAGATTGGTGATGTTGCGGCCTGGGCGGAAGCACAAAATTGCCCTTGCAAGCGTCATCTGCCCTTGCTTTCGGAAGTACAGGGCCGCACAACTGACTTCCTGGTGCTCCGTGACGGCAGGCACATCTCGGGCCCCGCTCTAACGTTGGTGGTTGCCGATATGTCGGAAGTGCGTCAGGTTCAGTTCGTTCAGAAGGCGCTCGACCGAATCGTTATCCGCGTCGTGCCCGGTTCCGGTTATGGTCCGGGTACGGCCGGCGAGCTGCGCAAGCGGCTCTCCGTCTATGTGGGGGGCAGCACGTCGCTCGAAGTCGAGGAAACGGAAAGCATTACCAGCGAGATCTCGGGAAAATATCGATTCGCAATCAACGAAACTGCGGAGCAGGGCAATCTCGAAAGCACGCCGAGCCAGCCGGAGGAAAATCTTGCGCGCCATTAACTGGCTTTACGTCAATGCCGTGCTTCCGATCAGTGCGCCCGAACTTAACCGGGGTTTAGCAGCTGAGATGCGCAAATACGAAGAGCTGGAAAAGCTGCCCATGGCGGAAAATCTTCAGCGCCAATGGCAGTCTTTGCTTCGCCTCCTTCAACATGCTTATGACACCACCCCTTTCTACCGGGAGCGATTCGATCAAGCTGGATTACGTCCCCGCGACATCCTCTCTCCTGCCGATCTTGCGAAGATCCCGGTTCTGACTCGGGACGATTTGCGTCTTCATCAGGACAAACTCTGGTCTCGCCGCTACCGACGTGAACTACTGCCTGCTGCCGCCACGGGAGGGACAACGGATACGCCGGTTGCTCTGCTGCGGTCACCTGAATCGCTTTCGCGGAAAAATGCTGTCCATCTCAGATTCAATAGTTGGGCGGGAATGTGGCCGGGTGACAATGTTTTCTACTTGTGGGGTGCGAGAGTAGATCTGGCGACAAATCCGAGCTGGCGTTGGAAGCTCTATGACCGCTATGTGAACCGCCGGGTTTGGGCTCCCGCATCTTTGCTAAACGAAGAGGTGATGGAGTCGTTTCGGAAGAGACTCGACGAAACGCGCCCGCGAATCATCTACGCCTATCCTACGCCCTTGGCCCTATTCTGCGAATATTTGCGCGGATGTGGAAAGAGTTTCCATCGGCCGCGAGGAGCTATTTGCACCGCGGAGCCGTTGCTCTCTGAACAACGCGCGATAATTGAAGCCGTCCTGGGGTGTCCCGTTTTCGAGCTGTACGGAAGCCGGGAGTCAGGGATGATCGCAGCAGAATGCGAGTATCATCAGGGGCTACATTTAAATCCCTATTCTGCATACTTGGAGTTTATTCCGATCCGGCACAGCGAGGTTCCCGGCCTCTGCGAAATTTTGATCACCGACTTGCTAAACGACGGAATGCCATTCATCCGGTACAAGATCAATGATTGCGCTCTACTGAGCGAGCAAAGTTGTAAATGCGGCCGTGGATACCCGCTCATTGGGCGCATTCTTGGCCGTGTGGCGGATATGTTTACGCTTCCGAATGGCGATCAGGTTCCCGGTGTTAGCCTGCATCGTTTGATAGCGGAAGACTGCCCGGGCTTCAAAAAGTTGCAAATTATCCAGGAGACGCTTCAAAACTTCCGAGTGCGCTTCGTCCCTGGCGAGAACTTTGGACAGATTGATCTTGATTTGCTGTCGAAGCGCTTGGCCATTCGTTTTGGAACCACGCTCCACTGGGAATTCGAACCTGTGGGCGATATTGAACGCGAACGTTCTGGCAAGACACGGTTCTGCATCTCTCACGTGGCCCGGCAAGCAGCCGCGACTCCTGTCGAATCCCAGGTTGGCTCGCAATGATTGTCCATCCAGCCGGCCGGCGGACGCGGGTAGCAGGCACATCTTCGATTGGTAACTGGAACAAACTGCGGTTCTTCCCCGCCTGGCTGATGGGTGATATTAGCAAGCCCCCCTCCCAGAGATTCGGAATCGGTGTCGGACATCCTCCGATCCTGCATTCACCGAAAGAGGAACGCTTACACGCGTTGGACTCTCGCGCTCTACAACAGGACTTTCTCGCATATGGTCCACATGCTCTTCCGCCGGAGTTACAAAATCGCACTACCGTATTGGACTTCCGCAAAGACGTCTGGTGGGAAAAAGCCTGGCGCTCGATGCATCTTTCCAGCCTGGCGGTCAAAAGCCAGGCACTGCGGCGCGCCTGGGCTCTCTTTCGAGCGTCCTCCAGATATTCCGTGGTAGTAACCACCGGGACGCTCGATGGTCTCGCTTTTGGCTTCTTACAGAAATTCCGAGGCCGCCGCCGGCCATTTCAACTGATGTATGACTGCATGTGGTACGGCGGCAGCTGGATGAAGCGTCTCTGGATGCGAGCCTGCTTGCGGCAAGTTGACCGATGCGTCGTTTGGGCGAGCGCTGAAGCAGCCAGGTACTCGAAAGCTTACAACGTCCCTCGCGAAAAGTTCGTTTTTGTCCCTCATCACCATTCGCTTCGTAATTACACCTTCGAGGTTGGGGACAAAGGCTACATCTTTGCGGGGGGAAATTCCGACCGCGATTACGGGCCATTTCTCGAATCCGTTCGCGACCTTCCGGTGCGGTGCATCGTGGCGACCACTTTACCCGGATTATTGAGGGGAAAGAGTGTTCCGTCCAATGTCCAAGTCGTCGGAGCAACCCCATCGGAATTCCGACAACTCATGGCGGATTCACGGATCGTCGTCGTACCGATGCAGGCTGATCTGCTGCGAACTGGGGGGCAACAAACCTTCTTAAATGCGATGTACATGGGCAAGCCCGTTATTCTTACGGATCCACAAGGCGGAGCCGACTACATCGAAGACGGAAAAACAGGGATACTGGTTCCCCCCGGCGATAGCGATGCGTTGCGTGGCGCACTAGCCTTCCTGTGGAATCATCCGGAGGAGGCTCGTGTTATCGGCGAGCGCTCCCGCGAAGTAGCAACTCCTTTAACCACGGAACGTTGCAATATCGAAATCTGGGGGCTGGGAATTGAACTTCTACGGAAATCCAGTGCACTTGAAAGTCAAGCTGCAGTTCGCTGAATCGAAGTTCCTGGACCGCCGAGCTCCTTCAGGCCCTTGCTGGTGCTTCTTCTACGGCTTGGTGTCCCTCTTAATCAGTGGCAGTGACGCACGGGAAAGTCCGCGGTAGTTCGACTGAGATAAGATTTTGGGACGTCAAGTCTGATGGAAACTTTGAAAACAAGTTCGAACAAGCCAGGCAAGTCACCAACGTCGGCGTCTTGGATCGCCCGGAGCGTGTTAAGCAATTGGTTCGGCCTAGCGGTAAATCTCGTAATCAGCTTCTTCCTCGCGCCATTTGTTGTGCACCGGCTGGGAAACACTGCCTATGGCATTTGGGCTCTGATGCTCCAGCTAACCGGGTACATGGGCGTTGTCGATGTCGGACTAAGATCCGCTCTCGTAAGGTTTGTCTCCCGCCTCCGGGCTCAAGAAGATCACGAGAGCCTCAATGAATTGATGAGCTCGACCTTGCAGCTATATGCGGGGTTCGCTTTGCTTTGTCTTGCTGGCGGCCTCCTGACTGCTTTTTTCATCCTCCCTCACTTTCATATACCGATCGTCCTTCTGCCGGAAGCAAGAAACACCCTCCTCATTGCTACGGCTATTTTGGCGTCGGACTTTGTTTTTGCCACCTTCCAGGGGAGTCTTGCCGGGCTTTCCCGTTGGGACCTTCGTAATCTGATCTCCGTGGGTGTCTTGATTTTTCGGGCTTGCTTGATCGTCACCGTCCTGGAGAAAGGGTACGGGCTGGTGTCCCTTGCCCTCGTGCAGCTGTGTGCCTCTCTGGTGGGTCATGGCATTGAGGTGTACTTTGTGCGCCGCCTTTTGCCGGAACTTCGCATTTCGTGGAGAACCCTCCGCGGAAAGTTTCTGAAACCTATCTTTAGCCACAGCAGTTACTCCATGCTCATCGGACTAGGAGTTGGGATAAACTACGAGATTGACGCGATAGTGATTGCAGCTTTTTTGCCCGTCCAGGAAATTGCCTTTTACGTGATTGGCTTCAATCTCATCAAGTATCTGCGCGACCTGATTAATGCCAGTTCGATGATTGTGGCGCCCCTGGCAAGCCATCTTGATGCAAAGGGACACTCTCATGGAGTCAGTCGGCTCTTGACTCGTGGCAGCAAATTCACCCTGTTGCTTGCTTACCTCGGCTGCGCTTCCTTGCTTTGTTTGGGCACCGACTTCATTCGCTTATGGATGGGTAACGAGTACGCCGTGCGCTCTGGAAAGGTAGTGCTGATTCTTACTATCGGCTTGTTCTTTTCATTGACGGAAAATATAGGTGCGCACCTCTTGTTTGGCCTGGGTAAACATCGCTTAAACGTCTGGTGCACAGGCGCCGAGGCGCTCTTGAATCTCGCTGGCAGCATTTTCCTTGTCAGACACTTTGGGATTTACGGCGTAGCAGCCGGAACAACCCTCGCGGCTGTGACGATTCGGGGCTGGTTTTTCCCCAATGCCATGCTCAAAGTGTTTCACGTGCGCTGGATGGACTATCTGAAGACTTCTATTTTGCCAACGATCTTGCCAACTCTTGCGTTTAGTGGCGGGGCCCTGATCACAAGGCACTTCATACCAGTGCATTCTTATCTGACCCTTGGCCTAGCAGGTATCGGCGGGCTGATTCTCTATCTGCCGTTCTTGATAATTCTTGGATTAGACGCTGAGGAACGTGGACAACTCAAGCTTTACGCGGCGGGATTGTTCGCTCCGCGCTCACCGAACTCGGCGGTCGTTGGGCCCGCGCCTCCAAACGCGAATTAGGAATTGGAGAAGCCCCTTTAAATGCCTCTAGTGAGCGTAATCATTCCTGTCTACAACGGTGAAAAATTCATTGGTCAGGCTTTGGAGAGCGTGTACTCCCAGACTTTCCGTGATTTTGAAGTTGTTGTCATCGACGACGGCTCGACAGATGGAACACTAAGCGTCCTGGATGCGTACCGGGATCGCCTGATTCTTCTCAAGAACAGTCATGGTGGCCCGGCCTCAAGCCGCAATCGGGGATTGGAGATTGCACGGGGCTCTTTCATCGCCTTTCTCGACGCCGATGATATTTGGGTGCCTTCCAAACTTGAGAGGCAAGTAGCAGTCGCGCTAGCCCATCCGGAATACGGCATCATTACCGCTGACGCGGCCACGTTCGATCATACCGGCATTACCGAGCAGTCGGCTGCGGCTCATAAATTCATCCCCAGTGGATTCGTTCTCGAAGCCCTGCTTTTTGACAACTGGATCGCCAATTCCTGCGTACTTGTCCGCCGTGAGTGTTTCGACAAAGTCGGTTTTTTTGACGAAGACCCTTTCGTCAGGGGAGAGGACTGGATCATGTGGATGCGGATCGCCGCCCACTATCAAGTTTTTTTCCAGAACGAAGTCTTGTTGCACTATCGGCGCCATGGGCAGAACTACAGTCACACGAATCTCGAGAAACAATTCGACGACCTGTTTATTAACTTTGACAAAGTCGAGCGGCAAATCTCGAAGCTGGCTGCGCGGCCCGATTTGATGCGCGAGGCCAAGTTTCGCGTTTGCTTCAGGCGGGGCAAAGACGATCTACGGATTCTGGCATTGGACCGTGCGAGAGCAAAGTTGCGGCGGGCTGTGGGCTATAAACCCTTGAGCGCGAAGGCCTGGTTGCTTCTGGGGGTGGCGTACATTCCCTCTCAGGTGCTTGCCCCTCTGCGAAACCTCATGCGGGCTTGCCGCCGCTTGATAAGGCATCAAACAGAAACCGGCCGGTGAAACTCATCGGCGAATTGCCCCAAACATTGACCGGCCTGTATTTAGCCCGAACGGCTACGCAGTTTCGAAGGTGACTCGCCTACTGGCAGGTAACGGTTTGACTAGTAGTCTGGGAAACCGCGGCGGTAAACGGATTTGGACTCATCGAGCAGCCCGTCGCCGTTACCGAGATCGAGTGTGGAGTGCTCATCTGTTTTGTCACTCCGCTGGTGGTACTGAACATGTGGAATTCGTTAAGCACCGTCGAGACTTAAATTTAAGTGCATGGCAATGTTACGCTCGTCGTAGCAGTAATATTCACAGTCGTTGATCCAGAGCAGCCATTTCCACTATAAGTTACATTATGTGGAGTGAAGTTTGTCTGTGTGCCGGGAGCGGTCGTGCCTGTGACATAATGATTCGTCAGCACCAGAGTAGCCTGCCCGCTTGAATTTGTCGTCCCCGAAACTGTTTCCGTCCCGCCGCCCGTTGCCACGGCTGTCACCGTGACGCCGGAAACCGGAGTCGCTCCGTTCAGCACCGTGACGTTGTAAGACCATTTCACATAGTAGCTGAATGGATTGCCGGAGCCGGCGTAACTTTCCCCGATGTCGTCCTGTCCGGCGCTTCCCGCGTAAGTGTTGTCCTGCAACACAATGTTGTTCGTGTCGTGAGCCGTCGAGGAACCTGTGTTGCAGTAGGCCAGGTTCCCGAGCGTCATAAACGTCTGAAGCGGAGTCGAACTAGACAGCGTGTTATTTCTGAACAGCCAGTTGTCGCCGCATCCATCCACGCCATTCACGCTTGTCAGGATGGAATTCCCCGTCACGCTGTTGTTGTAGAAGGATGAGCCGCTATCCGCAATGCCATCCCCGTAGAGTCCCGTCGCTCCAAGGGTAATCGTGGTAGTGTTTGTGTTCGCCACGACTGTATTGTCATGCGCCACGAGGTTCGCTCCGCCCTGTGAGGCGATAACCAACAGCTTGATGGCGAGGCCCTCACAGTCCGAGCCTGTGTCGGTATAGAAATGCGGCGGGCACGCTCCGCTCCCAACATTGAGCGTAACCGTGTTGTGATACACGTCCACATTGTTCGCTCCCCCGCGAGCCTGAATCCCGACCGCATCGGCAGCTCCTTCTGGGTCTGGACTTTCGTTGACAGTCACATTGTTGTCGTGAACCGTGCCGCCATAGACACCAGTGCACCCGGTAGCGTTATTCGTGCTGTAGTTGTCGATGAGTATGCCGCGCCCGGCTTCATTGATCGTGTTCCCTGAAACCTCGAATGACGATGGAGAATTTCCACAACCAATAAGAATGGCGTAACCATCATGAACCGCCGCTGCCATCTTCAAATTGTTGTTATAAATCTCGGCCATCCTGCTCGTAGTGTTCGGGTGCGAAACGAATATGCCCGCGGCCGAACCTAACCCGTAGCCACCTCCAACAGCGCCGATGGTATTGTTCTGAACGGTGATGAGACCGGAGATATAAAAAATCTCAATCTCGCCCTGCTCAACATAGTGAGTCAGTGCCGCCTTCGTGTGATTCGGATAGAGAATGTTGTCGTGGACATTCGCTGTCGAGCCGTAATAGAGGTATATGCCGTGGCTGTCTTCTCCGTAATACGTCAAGGTCAAATGATCGACTTCGCCATCGCGAATCCAAACCGCATGAGAAGTGGCGCACAAACCTTGTCCTGGCCCGGTCGTCAAATCCACATAGCAGGCTGCGTTGCTCATCTGGATGTTGCCCTGGCCGTTCGATGACGTGATATGCGTGCCAAGGATTGTGTTTGGATCAGTGTCCGTAACGCCATAGACGGAGGAGCTTCCGCCCGTGTCGTAGGTGATCGTATGTCCGTTAAGATCAAACGTCACATTGTCGGCACCTATCAACATGCATGTACCGGAGGAACTGACATCATTCTGTAGGGTATAGGTCGTTCCCGCATTGGAGAGAGTGCCGCAGGCCGTCACTGGCGTGCCTGCGGTTGCGGTCCCGATGGTTACCGTGAAGGGCTGGCTGGCAGTTTGGGGAGTGGCCGTGGAATCCTTCACTTGAATCGTGAATGGGTAGCTTCCCGCCTGGCTTGGGGTTCCAGAGATCAGTGCAGTCGTTGTGTTCAGGGTCAGCCCTGGTGGCAACGAACCCGAACTAACTGACCAGCTGTATGGTGGTGTGCCCCCCGTTGCCGTCGGCGAGGCCGAGTACCGGACGCTTGCTTGTCCGTTCGGCAGTGCTGTCGTCACGATCGAAAGCGGAGTCGGGCCAACCGCCACAATTGTAACCGTGAAGGACTTATTGGCTGTTTGAGGAGTGGCGCTGGAATCCTTCACCTGTACTGTGAAGGTAAAAGAGCCAGCCGCGCCCGGCGCTCCGGTGATTTGACCGCTGGAAGAATTCAAGCTGAGGCCTGCGGGCAAAGATCCTGAGCTGATGGACCAGCTATAAGGAGTCGCCCCGCCCGAAGCTGCAACGGTTGCCGAATATGCCGTTCCGACTTGACCATTGGCGAGCGAAGAAGTCGTGATGGAAACGGTGCTCGAGGCCGCCGAGATATTGACCGTAAAGGACTTATTGGCTGTTTGAGGAGTGGAGCTGGAATCCTTCACCTGTACTGTGAAGGTAAAAGAGCCAGCCGCGCCCGGCGTTCCGGTGATTTGACCGCTGGAAGAATTCAGGCTGAGGCCTGCGGGCAAAGATCCTGAGCTGATGGACCAGCTATAAGGAGTCGCCCCGCCCGAAGCTGCAACGGTTGCCGAATATGCCGTTCCGACTTGACCATTGGCGAGCGAAGAAGTCGTGATGGAAACGGTGCTCGAGGCCGCTGAGATATTGACCGTAAAGGACTTATTGGCTGTTTGAGGAGTGGAGCTGGAATCCTTCACCTGTACTGTGAAGGTAAAAGAACCAGCCGCGCCCGGCGTTCCGGTGATTTGACCGCTGGAAGAATTCAGGCTGAGGCTTGTGGGCAAAGATCCTGAGCTGATGGACCAGCTATAGGGAGTCGTCCCGCCTGTGGCTGCAACTGTTGCCGAATACGCTGCTCCCACTTGGCCGTTGGCGAGGGAAGCCGTTGTGACCGAAACCGTGCTCGAAGCTGCTGAAATGGTGACTGTGAAAGTTTTGTTGGCTGTGTGGGGAATGGCACTAGAGTCATTCACTTGAATTGAGATCGTAATTGTGCCAGCTTGTGTCGGAATGCCGCTCATCTGCCCTGTGCTGGCATTGAGAGTCATCCATGCTGGAAGCGAAGTACCTGGTGCTGCCTGCCAAGAGTACGGTGCTGTGCCACCTGTCGCCGTCAGTGTAGCCGACCATGCGGAGCTAACCTGCCCGTTAGGCAAAGAGGATAGAGATATCGTTAGTGTTGTTGGCTGCGTTTGGGTTGCCGATCCCTGCGACACGACTCCCGCGCAACCAGACATGATCAAGACTGCTACACAAGCCATCGCGACAAAGAGCGTCGTGACGTAGTCAGTCTTCGGTCTGTTGCCGGCTCCAGACACCAATGTAGACTTTCGATGAGCGAGCATTCAGCATCCTCCACCCACCTTGAGTCTCGCGCTCTCGATTGAGACACACAATTGGTCCGCAGGACAGATTTAGTCCCCCGGTGAGGACTGTACTCGGGTTACACCACTGGCCAGTGAACGCTATCGTGCTGTGCGTCGGAGCTAGTAAATGGGCAGTAGGTGGCTCTAGGCCTGCTATTGGGGGGCAGTTGTTCGTGGCGAAGTTTTGCGAAGGTTTTTGTACTAACGGAGTTTATTATTTCCCGAACATTCCAGAACGTAGGTCTGGTGGGTGGGATGATCGATTATCACTTTAAGGGTGTTCTCTTTTTGCTCGCAAGATGGATTCGAAATGTAAATCGTATGCGGTGTGTGCATTTCCTTTTTCACGGTCCAGTTGGTATTGAATTTTTTGAACTCGTTTAAAACGACAGATATCTGCCCTTTGTCGTCCGAGATCCCTCTGTAGACGGTATTGTCTGTCGCGTCTTTGACGCTAATTGCTGCTCCGGGCACTGGCTTCCCCTGAGCGTCTTGCACTTCCAAGGAATAGGTCCAATCTATAAAATACTCTGAGTATTGCCTACTCGAGCCAATCGACCGCATGTCCGTCGATTCCTTAACAGCGCCACCCTCGAAAATAGTGTCCTGAAAATGCAGTCCGACCACCGGGTTCCGTCCGTTCTCAAAAGAGAAGGTCACAAAGTCCGGGCTGGGATTCCCTCCCTTTCTGAGAGTGCAATGGATGCAAAGAAAGCCGCCGGGCATTCCCTCCCAATCGGCATGAAATACGGCTGAATCTGCCACAAACGTATCGTTTGTGGCAATGAAACGATGTGGCGCCCCTCCGGTCCCTATTGCCCAAGCTTTCCCCGGGCCCTTACCCGTTCGTTCCGCAGTGAAGTTATTGTCGTGCGAGGAGTTTCCCGTTCCAATATCGGTCAGTCGCAGGGCCTGGGCGTCGCATTGATCAGCTTTAGCTTCAACGGAGTTGTTAAATGCCGAGCCGTCAGACGGACCATCATCGAACTGAATGCCGAACGCGCCAGCCAATTCGCAAACGTTGCAAGCCGTTCCCCCTGCGCTGTAATCGCAATTTTGCTGTAGCTCGATGACCGAGATCTTATTGTCGTGAACCATTACCGAACGCGCCCCGGCTCCTGGTCCTCCCGCATTTACGGCACCCCCAGCAATCTGAATCCCCCGTCCACTGACAGGCTCAATGGTGTTGTTGTATGCCTGGTCGTTAGTTCCCCATGCGTAGATCCCGAAATCGTTCGAGTAGCGTCCATTCAAGTCAATCGTATTGCCGAAAAATTGAGTTCCTGGCGATGACGAGAAGATGCCGCCCTGAGGTCCTCCCACGATTTTATTGTCATGAATGGTCTGGCCCGGTCCACTGCCTTGCGTGTTCTGGAATTTGATCGAGGCTCCCTGAATTTGGTGCCTGTTTAGAATCACTGTAACGTTGTTGTGGATAGTGTTCTTGTAGATTGAAGATCCAGAACCGGAGAACGTGGTAAAAACGGGAATCGAGGAGGTCGCGCCGATGTTGAAGACCACATCGTGCACGACCAAATGGTTGGCGCCATTGATCTGCCCAATCTGGATGGCGTGCGAATAAGGCGCCGCGCCGTTCCCCTGGGTGATGGTCCCATTGATGACAGTCAAACGGTCGGCTGAACCCCCACATGGATTTCCAGCCAAACTTGTATCCCAGCAAGCTTCCGCGAGTATGCCGTGTCGCGGCGCTGTCTCAGGCTCTGTAGCGTATGTAATGGTGTGTCCGTTCAAATCTAATGTGATCCCATCAGATTGAATACTGATACACGTTCCGGGTGAAGTCAGGTCCTTGTCGAGCACGTAGCTTGCATTGGCTTTACTTAAAACGCCGCAGGAAGTCAGGTGGTACGCTCCGCGAGCGGGAGGAGCTGCAGAGACAGGCACCGGAATCTCTTCCGAAGAGGCTCGGATAATGGTCCCGGATCTTTCCTCGCCCCATTGGGTCAAAATGAACGGATTCGACGGACTTCGCCAGGAAGCGGATGCCCGGAGGCCGCCCAAAGCTCCGGCAGAGCACCCCACAATAATGAGTAGATTGATGAGAAAGTCGAGGAGCCTCTTTCGGTTGGATATTTTCAAGAGTATTTGACTGGCGCCCTTTCAAGAACTTGTCTGAATCGCTCAGAATTCAAATTATATGCCCCACGCAAGTCTTCAAAGTCAAAGTTCTCAATAATTTAGCGACCTCATACTGCCTTCGGTGAACTCGATTCTCGTACGATCCAAAACTACCATCCGAGAGGTCATCTTTCAACTTCCACACTCCAATAGCAGCGCGAGTTAACCCATTGAGCGCAAGGCACCCGGAAGGATTTGACGAGACCCGCGTCCTGGGTGATATGCTCTTTCACGGTTACTCGGATTGGCCATCGGTCAAGAGATCTTTTCGGTCCGACCGAGGGCTCCGTCCTCGTAAGCCACAATTTCCCGGCGTTCAAATTCCCTCCCTCTGGAACGCCGGATAAGCGATACGCGGCTGCCCTGCTCACATTCTCACTTGTGTCTGAATTTCGCTTAGTAGGGCGGCGCCGTTCACAGTTTGCAAAAGGCTCTAGGCATAATCCTCGTCTAAGGAAAGAGTCATCCAATGTTTGCTAACTACCCCTCTCCCAGGCCAAATCTCGGCAAAGTCATTTCAGTGCAGACGAACTGGCCGGCACTTAAGCTCCGCAAGGGCTTGCTAGTCTTTCTCTTTTGTTCTGCACTCGTAATTTGTGTTTCAGCGTCCAGCACGCTTGCACAGTCTGCCGTCCACCACATGCTCTATGCTGTGGACAAAGATGGACCCAGCATTCTGTACGTCTACGATCTCGATAATTCCTTTGCCCTGGTGACACAACTTAATATTCCGACCGCCTATACCGGAGTGGATGTCCGCGGACTTGTTGCCGATGCCTCGGCAGGAATGCTGTATATCAGCCATGGGTGCTACTATCTGCCCGGACCAACTATCTGTGGGGGAAAGGGAGGATATCTCGCTAAGTACAACTTTTTGACAAACCAACTGGTCTGGGATGTCGAGTATTCAACGGGCATCGACAGCCACTCCATCACCCCGGATGGAAAGACCATTTATATGCCCTTGGGAGAAAACAGTGGCAGCTCGCTTTGGGACATCATCGATACCAGCACCGGCAGCGTGGTTGGCACAATAGATAGCGGTCAGACTGGTTCTCACAACACCATTGTGAGTAATGATGGAACCCACGTTTTTATGGGCTCGACCCATGGCGCCTATTTGGCGGAAGCCGGCACTGCCACGCAGGCCATCCTTCAAAAGGTTGGCCCGACACAGAATTCGAGCATTCGGCCCTTCACGATCGATAGCACACAAACTTTTTCTTTTACAACTTCGACTGATTTTCTGGGTTTTCAGGTTGGAGATATTGCTACTGGGACAATTCTTTACTCGGTTCCTGTTGGAGGAAGTTTTGCCGCGGCCTGTGCGGCGCATCCGGGCCAACCTTGCAGCCACGGAATTACGCTTTCCCCCGACGATAAGGAGATTTACGTTACCGACATCTACAATAACTATATGCATGTCTACGATGTTTCCGGCCTGCCTGGTACAGCCCCTTCCCTTGTTGCGGATATACCTCTTGCCCATCCGTTTGCCACGACTGGTTGGCCCACTCACACGCGAGACGGTCGTTATGTGCTCGTAGGGGGCAGCGGAGATGTCATCGATACTACGACTCATCAAGTGGTCGGCTATATTCCAGCGCTGGGCCAAACCGAAAAATTTACGGAAATCGATTTTCAAAATGGTGTGCCTGTCTTTGCTCCGCTGTCTCGTAGCGGAGTAGGTTACGTGGGCGGCTCCCAGACTCCAGCCGTAACCCTTTCCCCTTCGACCTTGACTTTTGTGAGCCAGACAGTGGGGACGACGAGCAGCGCACAGACGGTGACGCTAAGCAACAACGGGAGTTCCGCACTATCGGTCACTGGCATTGCGGTCACGGGCGCGAATAGCGGTGATTTTCTGGAGACGAACACGTGTGGAAGCTCCGTGGCGGCGGGAGGGAATTGCGCCATTAGTGTGACCTTTACGCCGACGGCGACGGGGACGCGCACAGCCTCAGTAACGATTACGGACAGTGATCCGAGTAGCCCGCAGACAGTAGGCTTGACGGGTACGGGAGCAGCGGGGACGACGACGGCGAGTGCATCGCCGGGGACGCTGACGTATGCGAGCCAGACGGTGGGGACGACGAGCGGAGCGCAGGCGGTAACGCTGAGCAACACGGGGAGTGCCGCGCTGACGATCAGCAGCATTGCGGTCACGGGCGCGAATAGCGGTGATTTTCTGGAGACGAACACGTGTGGAAGCACGGTGGCGGCAGGAGGGAGTTGCGGGATCAGTGTGACGTTCAAGCCGACAGGGGCGGGGACACGGACGGGGACGCTAACGATCAGTGACAACGCCACGGGCGGTCCGCAGACGGTGAGCCTGACGGGTACAGGAGCAGCGGGGACGACGACGGCGAGTGCATCGCCGGGGACGCTGACGTATGCGAGCCAGACGGTGGGGACGACGAGCGGAGCGCAGGCGGTGACGCTGAGCAACACGGGGAGTGCCGCGCTGACGATCAGCAGCATTGCGGTCACGGGCGCGAATAGCGGTGATTTTCTGGAGACGAACACGTGTGGAAACACGGTGGCGGGAGGAGGGAGTTGCGGGATCAGTGTGACGTTTAAGCCGACAGGGGCGGGGACGCGGACGGGGACGCTAACGATCAGTGACAACGCCACGGGCGGTCCACAGACGGTGAGCCTGACGGGTACGGGAGCAGCGGGGACGACGACGGCGAGTGCATCGCCGGGGACGCTGACGTATGCGAGCCAGACGGTGGGGACGACGAGCGGAGCGCAGGCGGTAACGCTGAGCAACACGGGGAGTGCCGCGCTGACGATCAGCAGCATTGCGGTCACGGGCGCGAATAGCGGTGATTTTCTGGAGACGAACACGTGTGGAAACACGGTGGCGGGAGGAGGGAGTTGCGGGATCAGTGTGACGTTTAAGCCGACAGGGGCGGGGACGCGGACGGGGACGCTAACGATCAGTGACAACGCCACGGGCGGTCCGCAGACGGTGAGCCTGACGGGTACGGGAGCAGCGGGGACGACGACGGCGAGTGCATCGCCGGGGACGCTGACGTATGCGAGCCAGACGGTGGGGACGACGAGCGGAGCGCAGGCGGTAACGCTGAGCAACACGGGGAGTGCCGCGCTGACGATCAGCAGCATTGCGGTCACGGGCGCGAATAGCGGCGATTTTCTGGAGACGAACACGTGTGGAAACACGGTGGCGGGAGGAGGGAGTTGCGGGATCAGTGTGACGTTTAAGCCGACAGGGGCGGGGACGCGGACGGGGACGCTAACGATCAGTGACAACGCCACGGGCGGTCCACAGACGGTGAGCCTGACGGGTACGGGAGCAGCGGGGACGACGACGGCGAGTGCATCGCCGGGGACGCTGACGTATGCGAGCCAGACGGTGGGGACGACGAGCGGAGCGCAGGCGGTAACGCTGAGCAACACGGGGAGTGCCGCGCTGACGATCAGCAGCATTGCGGTCACGGGCGCGAATAGCGGCGATTTTCTGGAGACGAACACGTGTGGAAGCACGGTGGCGGGAGGAGGGAGTTGCGGGATCAGTGTGACGTTTAAGCCGACAGGGGCGGGGACGCGGACGGGGACGCTAACGATCAGTGACAACGCCACGGGCGGTCCACAGACGGTGAGCCTGACGGGTACGGGAGCGGCGGCAAGCGGAGGGGATTTCACGCTTTCCAGTTCACCGAGTTCCTTGGCGGTGACGTCGGGGCAGACAGGCAGCCTAACAGTGAGCGTGAGTTCGAGCGGCGGGTTTAATCAAGCGGTGAGCTTGAGCTGCCAGGGAGCGCCGCAGGCGGCGAGTTGCACGGTGAATCCGGGGTCGCTGACGCCCACGGGGACGGGAATGGTGTCGGCGAATGTGAAGGTGACGACGACAGCGTATACGATGGGAGTTCCTGAGCAAGGGCCGCAGTGGGTAGTACCGCCGAGGGGGGGAGCCGAGCTGCTACGGGTAGTGACGGTATTCGTGCTGTTGATGCTGGCGGGGATATTGGGGAAGAAGGAGCGGGTGCGAGCGGCGGTAGGAGTAGCGGCCTTGGGAGTGATGCTGGTGGGGTCAGGATGCGCGGGGATAGCGGAGAGTAAAGGGAGTGGGGGAGGGCACAGTGGGACGCCGCCGGGGAGTTACACGCTGACGCTGACGGGGACAGCGGGAACCGGGGCAAACGCTATCACCCACTCAACCACTGTCACCCTCACCGTCAATTAAGTTTAGCCCACATCATGGGCCTACATTTTGATTCGGACTATTAGGAGCGGCGGGGTTCCCAATCCGGAATGCACGTACCGGAGTGCCGGCGTTATCGTTTTTTTGGACTGCTCTAAAATTAACTTCACGGCGATCCGTTCAAGGAATGAATATGTCTTATGACTTAAATGAGGTTCCCGTTGTTCGCTGAGCCGAAGGAAACGCCCATGTACAAGCGCCTCTTGATTGTGTTTGCAAGTTGCATGCTGATGTTCTTCTGGATCTCCACGGGCGCGGCTCCTGCCGCCGTCAGTCACTATGTTTACGTTTTTCCCCCGGGCCATGTCGTCGTCTACGACATGGATAATAATTTTGCCCTAGTGAAAGACGTTCTTTTGCCGGCCACTCATACTCAGGGAGCCATCGGAATTCGTGGGGCGGTGGCTAGCGGCGCAACTGGCATGCTTTACGTCAGCTACGGGGGCGATACCACCGGCGGCTCGATGCTGAAGTACGATTTAACCCTCGACTCAGTGATTTGGACCCAAACCTATTCATTCGGCGTGGATAGCATGTCCATTAGCCCGGATGGCCAAAGGATTTACATGCCGACCGGTGAAGGCGCCTATACGCAAGGAATTTGGGAAGTCATAGACGCTAACACAGGTAGCGTCCTAGGACAGATAAATAGTGGTGGAGGAGGCCCTCACAACACGATAACCAGCCTGAACGGCGCACATGTTTACATGGGGCCGCGGTACACGAATAATTTGGTGCTCGGAGATACCAGTTCGCTTTCAGTGATACGCAACATCGGTCCTGTCTCTGGCGGAGTTCGCCCGTTCACGATCAACTCTGAAGAAACCTTCGCATTCATTACCACATCAGGAAAGGTCGGTTTTTACGTTGGAGACATAAATACAGGACAGCTTCCGTATTGGGTTTGCCCTCCAGGTTTTTGCTGGACGAGCGGGTCATTCAATAACATCAGTGGCGTCAGCCATGGCGTTTCCTTGTCCCCCGACGAAAAGGAACTTTATCTTATTGATCTTCCTTACAACCATGTCCATGTTTTTGATGTAACGGGGCTCCCCAATTCCCCGCCGGTCGATGTCGCCGATATCCCGCTCAGTTGCACGTTAGCTAACGAAGGCTGGCTGCAACACAGCAGAGACGGCAGATTCGTATTTGTGGGCAATTGTGGCGATGTGATTGACACTTCAACTCACACGATTGTCGCCAATATGTCCGCCCTGGCTGGCACCCGCATCTGGAATGAAGTCGATTTCACGAATGGAGTGCCGTCCTTCAGCCCATTATCGAGAAATCAAGGCGGTTATGTTGCGTTGGGTGCTTCGAATGTCAGTTTGACGAGCAGTAGCTTGACTTTTGTGAGCCAGACAGTGGGGACGACGAGCAGCGCACAGACGGTGACGCTAAGCAACAACGGGAGTTCCGCACTATCGGTCACTGGCATTGCGGTCACGGGCGCGAATAGCGGTGATTTTCTGGAGACGAACACGTGTGGAAGCTCCGTGGCGGCGGGAGGGAATTGCGCCATTAGTGTGACCTTTACGCCGACGGCGACGGGGACGCGCACAGCCTCAGTAACGATTACGGACAGTGATCCGAGTAGCCCGCAGACAGTAGGCTTGACGGGTACGGGAGCAGCGGGGACGACGACGGCGAGTGCATCGCCGGGGACGCTGACGTATGCGAGCCAGACGGTGGGGACGACGAGCGGAGCGCAGGCGGTAACGCTGAGCAACACGGGGAGTGCCGCGCTGACGATCAGCAGCATTGCGGTCACGGGCGCGAATAGCGGTGATTTTCTGGAGACGAACACGTGTGGAAGCACGGTGGCGGCAGGAGGGAGTTGCGGGATCAGTGTGACGTTTAAGCCGACAGGGGCGGGGACGCGGACGGGGACGCTAACGATCAGTGACAACGCCACGGGCGGTCCGCAGACGGTGAGCCTGACGGGTACAGGAGCAGCGGGGACGACGACGGCGAGTGCATCGCCGGGGACGCTGACGTATGCGAGCCAGACGGTGGGGACGACGAGCGGAGCGCAGGCGGTAACGCTGAGCAACACGGGGAGTGCCGCGCTGACGATCAGCAGCATTGCGGTCACGGGCGCGAATAGCGGCGATTTTCTGGAGACGAACACGTGTGGAAACACGGTGGCGGGAGGAGGGAGTTGCGGGATCAGTGTGACGTTTAAGCCGACAGGGGCGGGGACGCGGACGGGGACGCTAACGATCAGTGACAACGCCACGGGCGGTCCACAGACGGTGAGCCTGACGGGTACGGGAGCAGCGGGGACGACGACGGCGAGTGCATCGCCGGGGACGCTGACGTATGCGAGCCAGACGGTGGGGACGACGAGCGGAGCGCAGGCGGTAACGCTGAGCAACACGGGGAGTGCCGCGCTGACGATCAGCAGCATTGCGGTCACGGGCGCGAATAGCGGCGATTTTCTGGAGACGAACACGTGTGGAAGCACGGTGGCGGGAGGAGGGAGTTGCGGGATCAGTGTGACGTTTAAGCCGACAGGGGCGGGGACGCGGACGGGGACGCTAACGATCAGTGACAACGCCACGGGCGGTCCACAGACGGTGAGCCTGACGGGTACGGGAGCGGCGGCAAGCGGAGGGGATTTCACGCTTTCCAGTTCACCGAGTTCCTTGGCGGTGACGTCGGGGCAGACAGGCAGCCTAACAGTGAGCGTGAGTTCGAGCGGCGGGTTTAATCAAGCGGTGAGCTTGAGCTGCCAGGGAGCGCCGCAGGCGGCGAGTTGCACGGTGAATCCGGGGTCGCTGACGCCCACGGGGACGGGAATGGTGTCGGCGAATGTGAAGGTGACGACGACAGCGTATACGATGGGAGTTCCTGAGCAAGGGCCGCAGTGGGTAGTACCGCCGAGGGGGGGAGCCGAGCTGCTACGGGTAGTGACGGTATTCGTGCTGTTGATGCTGGCGGGGATATTGGGGAAGAAGGAGCGGGTGCGAGCGGCGGTAGGAGTAGCGGCCTTGGGAGTGATGCTGGTGGGGTCAGGATGCGCGGGGATAGCGGAGAGTAAAGGGAGTGGGGGAGGGCACAGTGGGACGCCGCCGGGGAGTTACACGCTGACGCTGACGGGGACAGCGGGAACCGGGGCAAACGCTATCACCCACTCAACCACTGTCACCCTCATGGTTCAGTAGAAGCAATCAATCTCGATGGTAATCAGATGCACGTATGGGATGAAGCTCGGTTTGGTAACGAATCTCGGTGTGGGCTTTGCCGAGGTCTTATAAGAGCCTACCTCTAAGAGGTCTGACTTGCGCATTGAAGCAAATAAGCCGCGAGGAGGCTTTCTCGGTCGGAGGAAGTTAGGGAAAAATTTTTCACATTATTTCCGCACTTTGCCCGATGTCAAATCGCAATGTTTTCGTAAGTATTTCAATATAAAAGCTTTACATATCATCCCGAACAAGGTCTAGTACTCCCCAAGTGGTCAATCATTTGCATCATTCCAATACGGATGAAAGAATTCGGAATGCAGGGCTCTCCAGATCTCTTTGGCATGGAAATGAGCACAACCGGAATCCGTGTACCCGACCCCTCAATGACTCGCGCCTCCTTTCCCAACAAAATGCTGTCTTTAGGTGGCGCGTCCGCAGGAACGACTCCGAAAGACGACATCGGCGGCATCGCCAGGCCGCCGCTCAACCCGCATAAGACCAGACTTCGTTTGGCCTATGTAATCGATTGTATCCATGATTGGAACCTTGGTGGCACGGAAAAGCAGCTAGCGTCCATGGTCAAGGCGCTTGACCCGCAGGTTTTTGACCCGATGATTTTCATCCTCCAAACTCCGGACGGTGATCGCGTCAAGGAGCTGGGTTGCCCAATTATCTTCGTCAACCGAGATTACAAGGGACAGTCCCGGTATCGTTCCTTCACGAACTTACGGGCGGCCCTGAGGCGCTTTCAACCGCAAATTGTTCAAACCTTTTTCATTGATGGCACGTTTTACGGCGCGGCGGCAGCCTGGCTCAACGATGTGCCTGTGATTGTTCAGTCTCGCCGAAATGCTGGCCATTGGCAGAAGCCATACCACACGTTAGCGCTTCGTCTCACGAACCGCGCGGTGCACTCCTGGCAATGCAACTCCCGTTTTGTTGCGGAGATGATTCAACGCACAGAGCATTTACCCAAGGATTGCATCGAAGTTCTTTACAACTCGATTGATACGGACTACTTCGCCCCCGTCACGTCTAATGGGCGCCTCGACGCGCGCCGCAGCCTCGGGTTGCCCTTGGATGCCCCGGTGTTCGTAGCCGTATCCACGCTTCGGCGCGTAAAAGGGCTCTCAACCATCGTAAATGCCGCGTCGAAAGTGCGACTGCAAATGCCGCACGTTCAATTCATCATCGTGGGGGACGGTCCGCAGCACTCAGAGCTTACCGAGCAAATTGCTCGAGAGAATTTGGACAAGACTGTCCATTTGGCGGGGGCACAGAAGGATGTTCGCCCATGGTTGGCGGCTGCTGACCTTGGCTTGCTTGCGTCGCATAGCGAAAGCAGCTCCAATGCTCTGATGGAGTACATGTCCATGGGATTACCCTCCATCGTCTCCAATATTCCGGCAAACCGTGAGTTAGTTCAGGAAGTGTATTTTGCGCCAGGAAACGAAATAGAGCTGGCGGAGCGGCTCCTCTGGCTATGGGGACAAGATGACCTGCGCCAGCGCATGGCAAAGGACTACCGCCAAACAGCCGCTCAGTTTGGACGCGTGGCCTTTTCAGAGTGTCTTCGGAATTATTATCTGGGTCTGGCCGCGAAATACATTCCAGGAGCTACCTATGGGGGATAGCTTGGATTTTGCTTTGATCTCGTTCATCCGGCCTGCAAGCGGCAGGCTTCAGCCATGATTACGATGTCTCGCCTCCGAAAAGGCTTCCGCCTCTTGAAATGCAAGGCATTTGGCGCGCCGCTAGACGCGGAATTGCAGAGGGATGTCAACGAGTGGCGGCTCAGAATTCGAGTTTGGAAAAGTGTCTTCACACGGCGGCCTCTCGATGTCCGTCTTCACCACGAATTCAATCTTTGGGCGGCGCGAGGTGTCGGCGAGGGCATGGACAATCCGCACCGCCGCATCATCGATTTGGCAATTCCCAGGATGGGCTTGGCACCTGGCGATCGCATTCTCGATCTGGCGTGCGGCGCTGGCTTGGCTTCCCGTTCCATGCTCAATTCGCAAACCGCTTGCGATCGCGTGGTTGGGATGGATATTTCCGATGGGATGCTTAAGCATGCCCGCAGCCAAAGCCTCCACTTTAACAATCTTCATTTCGTTTGCGGTTCGGCGGAGCATCCGCCCTTTCCGGAAAACTTCTTTACCAAGATTCTCAGTGTGGAAGCCTTTTATTATTTCGAGCATCAGGACCGCGTCCTTGCCGAACTGCAGCGGCTGCTTGTGCCCGACGGCAGATTGTTCCTGCTGATTTGTCTTTATAAAGATCACGCCTATTCACTTCGCACAGTTGATGAAGTCGATGTTCCTGTCCACGTTCGGAGCATTGACGAGTACAAGGCTATGCTCGCCGAAGGTGGGTGGACCCACGTTCAGGCGGAGGAATTCCACCGTGAGCCGATTCCCGGCCGAACGCCGGACGTGCATGATCGTGCGCTCCTTCTGAGCGCTCAAAAGCCCCAAGTTCCTGCACACGATGCCGGCCCCAACAAGGAAGCGCTATGCGTGGAATCGAACTAGAAAACTGCTGCTGGAGCGAATTCGGAATTCGGTGGTTTGGGAAGGGAATTGGAGAACGGCAAATGAGAATGCAACGTAGGAAAACAGGCCGGAAGGCTGCACTGGCGTGCGCCTTGCTGCTGGCAGTCGCTTTTGGCGGATGCTCGACGGACCCCCAGAAGGGCAAGATCAAGTTCCTCGAGAGCGGGCAGCGGTACATGCAGAAAGGCAGATATCAAGAAGCAACTATTCAATTCCGGAATGCGTTGAAGCTTGACCCGCGTTTTGTCGAGGCTTCCTATCAACTGGCCCAGGCGGAGATCGCGCAGCACCAATGGAGGCAAGCTTATGATGCGCTTGAACGCACCATCGACCTCAACCCGGAACGCCTCGATGCGCGCCTAGATCGCGGACGCTTGTATCTTGCGGCTCACCAGTTCCAGCGTGCACTGGACGAAGCCAATTACCTGCTGCAAAAGAATCCGCAGAATGCCGCGGCCTATCAGCTTTCCGGAGCCGCACTCGTGGCTCTAGGGGAAAGGGAAAAAGCCGACCAGGCCTTCCAAAAAATTGCGGTATTGCTCCCCAACGACGCCTCCTCTTATATCAATCTGGCGCTCCTGGAAGTGAGTCTGAGGCGGCTCGATGACGCCGAAAAACACCTGATACAAGCCTGCGATGTGGACCCTCATTCGATTCAAGCTTATTCCGATCTAGCTAGCTTTTATCGCGTCAAGGGAGATCTCCCACGGGCTGGCGAAGTCTTGCAGAAGGGCATTGCGCTAAATCCAACTACGCCTGACTTGCATATCGCGCTCGCCGATCTTCTTTACAGCCAGCAGAAAACTCAGGAAGCTTCACAGATACTCGCCCAACTTCGCCAGCAACAGGGCAACACGGCAGACGCTTCACTGGCTATCGGCGATTTCTATTTTCAGCGGCAACAGACTAATCAGGCCCTTCAGGAATACCTGCATGGGCTGGATGCCGCCCCTAAGGACATCGAAATCAATAAGCGCCTCGAGGATTTGTATCTGGTCACTGGCGACACCACAAAAGCCGCTGAAATTGACGACGCTCTGCTCAAAACTAAGAGCAAAGATCCGATCATACTCATTAACCATTCCAGGGTTCTTCTTGCGCAAGGCAATCCGGACGAAGCCATTGCGGAGCTTCAAAGAGAAATTAAGGACGTCTCAGATCTGCCGCAGATTCATTACTACCTTGCATTGGCCTACATGAAGAAAGGAAACCCGGAGCAAGCGAAGAGTCAGATGGAAGAGGCTTCGCGCATGGCGCCGGACCAGACTGATATTCTCAATAGCCTCGCCCAATTGCATTTGCAGCAGGGGGACTTGGTCTTAGCTCAGCAAAACGCAGAGCGTAGTGTGCAGTTGCGCCCCACGGACAGGTCCGTCAGGTTCCTTCTCTCCACTATTTATGAAAAACAGGGGAAACTTGACCTCGCCAAGGAGCAACTCGGCGTCGCCAAACTGCTCGCCCCAGACGACACTCTTGTCCACAGGCAACTCGCCAAGGTCTACGGTATGCAGCACTCTTGGCCGCAAGCCGAAAAGGAGCTCGATGCTGCGTTGTTGCTGAACCCTCACGATCCGGACGCTCTCGGTCAGCTTGTGGACATACTTGTTGAAAGTAAACAAAACGCCAAAGCCCTTGACCGCATGCGCCAGTACGTTAAGGCTAATCCGGATGACCCCCGAGGCCATCTGATTTTTGGTTCTCTCGCCATTAATCTGAAAGATTATTCCCTGGCGAAAACCGAGCTTGAGCGCTCGATCGAATTGGACCCGAAGCAAGTTCAGAGTCACCTTCAGCTGGGCCAAGTACTGCAGGCTCAGTTACAACCCGCCGAAGCCATCAAGGAATACGAGAGCGGCCTAGCTTTGCAACCGAAGTTTGTGCCGATCCTCGCCATGCTAGGGAATCTCTATCTCGAGCAGCACGACCCCGAGAAAGCGAGGAGTTACTATGAGCAAGCCTTGGCCATTGATCCTAATTTTGCCGTTGCTGCGAGCAATTTGGCGTGGGTCTATGCCCAGCAAGGCGATAATCTCGATACGGCTCTAGGCTTGGCACAGCACGCTAAGCAACTCATGCCCCAGGTGTCTTCCATAACCGATACGCTCGGTTGGGTGATGTACAAGAAAGGAATTTACGACAGCGCATTGCCGCTGCTTCAGGAATGCGTCGAAAAGGATCCAAATTCGGCCGTCTATCGCTACCACTTGGGCATGGTCTTTCTCAGTTTGGGTGATAAGGGCAAGGCTAAAGCCCAACTGAGCGCCGCCCTTCGCCTCGATCTGCCGAGCGATGATGCAAAGACCGCGGGACAGGCTTTGCAGAGACTCAACTAGGGACGTTCCAATTTACCCGGCCTCAATGGTGCTGGCTCCTGGATGGGCTCAGGAGAGCTGGCGCAATATGCCTCTGCGAAGCCTTGGGCTAGAGCGCATTGAACCTCAAAATTTGTCTCCTTTTTTCTGGCTCAGGGTGTTCGCCAGCAGTGTTGTCACATCGATTTGGTACGCAAAAGGAATAAACTCGGAGAACTACTCGAACGAAGCGGGTTCCAATTTGCATTGCATTTCTCCGGCTGTCAGGTCCCGTTTATTCCGCACCGTTCCTGACGCCCATGATGGGATTCCGGACGATGCCGATCAGTGTTCCGGGGATGCCGATCAGGGGTTCCGGGATGATGGCGATCATGATTCCGGGATGATGCCGATCACTCGTTCCGGGCTGATCCCGATCAGTTGATCACGATCGTCGGAACGGTGATCGCGATGCCCCGGAATGTTTTCCACAGGGCGAGGTGACGCTGGACATCACAGTAGGCAAGCTGTTTCTCCTATTTGAGTTACGGGAGACAGCGTGCCAACCAGGAGATTGTCCATGCGTAAAATTAGAGAAGTCCTCCGCCTTCGCTTCGAGCTCGGGCTGGGGCAGCGGGCCATTGCCCGTGCTTGTTCGATTAGCCAGAGCACCGTTCATGATTACCTCAACCGAGCCGCCGCAGCTGGTATGGTGTGGCCGCTTGGAGAGGAGTGGGACGAGCAGCGTGTCGAGCAGGCCTTGTTCGGAGAGCGGCAGGTAGTAAAACGACTCCCCGAACAAGTCCTCCCGGATTTTCCCGCCTTGCATTCTCAGTTGCAGCAGCATCGCCATCTGACGTTGCAGTTGGCTTGGGAAGAGTACCGGCAGGTGCATCCGGAAGGATACGGCTACAGTCGCTTCTGCGAACTCTACCAACGTTGGCGCAGGAAGCAGGATGTAGTTCTTCGCCAGGTACACAAGCCTGGCGAGAAGGGCTTCGTCGACTGGGCCGGTGCCACGATTCCGGTGCACGATCCGGTTACCGGCGAAGTCTGGCCAGCGTCGCTGTTCGTGATGGTGTTGGGCGCGAGTTCCTACACTTATGCCGAAGCCACCCGGGACCAGCAGTTGAACGCTTGGATCAGCGCTCACATTCATGCCTTTGAATACTTTTCGGGCGTGCCCAGACTCCTGGTCCCCGATAACCTGCGCACTGGAGTGAGTCGCGCGTGCCGCTACGATCCGGATCTCAACCCCACCTACCAAGAGTTTGCGATGCACTACGAGGTGGGAGTTGTGCCGGCGCGCCCTCATCATCCGAAAGACAAGGCCAAGGTCGAAGTCGGCGTGCAAGTTGTCGAACGCTGGATCCTTGCCGCCCTACGCCACCAGAAGTTTTTTCGGTTGGCGGAGCTGAACCATGCGATTCGCGAACTGCTCGAGCGGCTGAACCAGCGACCATTCCGGAAGCGCGAAGGATCGCGTGCCAGTGTGTTCGCAGCGGTCGAACGCAACGCTTTGCGAGCGTTGCCCGCCGAGCCGTTCGACATGAGCCAGTGGTCCTACGCGCGAGTCAACATCGACTACCACATCGCCTTCGACGCCAACCTCTACAGCGTGCCCTACACGCTGGTGCAAGAACGCGTGGAAGTTCGAGCGACACCGACCACCATCGAGATCTTTCACAAGGGACAGCGGGTAGCCTCGCACGTCCGTGGTCCTGGACGAGAACAGGTGTTCACGCACAGAGAACACCGGCCGAAGAGTCACCAAGCACATCTCGAGTGGACTCCCTCACGCATGGTGAACTGGGCCGAACAGATCGGACCGCACACGGCCAAGTTGTTTGAACGGATCCTTGCCGAGAAACCGCATCCAGAGATGGGCTATCGATCCTGCCTCGGGATCATCCGACTGGCCGAGGAGTATTCCCCGGCCAGGATGGAAGCGGCTGCCGATCGAGCCATACGAACCGGTGCTTGCCGCTACCAGAGCGTGAAATCGATCCTGAAGAACTCGCTCGATCAGCAACCACTCCCAGAACCGCCACCGCTACCCCTTCCGCCATCGCATGACAACATTCGTGGCGCTGAGTACTTCGAGTAAAAGGAGAGACGATCATGTTGCAACAACCGATGAAAGAAAAACTTCATGCTCTCAAGCTCCAAGGAATAATCGAAGCACTGGAGCATCAGGAACAGGACGAAGCGACGCGGGGGTTGAGCTTCCTCGACCGTCTGGCGCTCCTCGTCGATCAGCAGTGGAACTGGCGTCAGAACCAGGCCCTCACCAGGCGAGTCCTTGCTGCTCGCTTACGGGGAACTGCCTGCGTCGAGAACATCGACTATCGTGCCGAGCGAGGACTGAATCGAAGCGTGATTCGTGCGTTGGCCCAAGAGTCTAGCTGGGTGGCCAACCACGAACACATCTTCGTGCTGGGTCCCACCGGCGTGGGCAAAAGTTATGTGGCTTCGGCACTGGCGCAGAAAGCTTGCCGGGATGGCTATCGGGTCTACTACACGAGAGCCGCGGCGCTGTTCCGGGACCTGAGTATGGCACGCGCCGATGGCAGTCTGCGGCAACTGCTGAAGCAGTTCAACCGCATCGATGTCCTGGTTATCGATGACTGGGCCATGACTCCGATGTCGGAAGCGGAGAGAAGAGACGTCTGGGAGATCGCCGAAGATCGCTACCAGACGCGCTCGATGATCCTGACTTCGCAGTTGCCGGTGTCTCGCTGGCACGAACAGATCGGAGACCCTACACTGGCCGACGGAATCCTCGACCGGCTGGTGCACAACGCGCATCGCATCGAGATGCGCGGGGACTCCATGCGTAAGAAGAAAGGAGAGAAGGAGGAAAAGTGAATGAATCGGCGGGCCAAAAGCTGTGGAAAAGACGGGCGAAAAGCGCCCTTGGAAATCGCAGGAGCGATTTCCACTTTCCCACAGCTCCAACAACAACAAGCTTGACGATCGCGATCACTTTCAACAAACTGCAAAAACCAGCGTCGCTTCGCTCCGAGGACTGATTGGATCATCCCGGAACATTGATCGGCATCACAGGGGAATGCTGATCGACTTCATCGGAATCCCCAATGACGAGTAGTGATGCGTTGCAGCCCCGGTAGGCTCTAAGGATCATGTCGGGATTCCAAGAAGGCGCTTGGCTTCCACTTCCTATCCCTTGGCTACGACTTAGTGCTTCTGGGCAAGTTCACTCAAGCTTCTCGATTCGACGATCCGATGTCTGTGTCCGCAGACTTGGCGAATGTCTTCGACTCGCGACACTATTCAACACAGAGGCGCCCCCCCGGCTTTGCTTCCACCAAGCCGCTACGCAGGTCGCGCCTTATGACCGCCTGCCCGTGAGCACCCTATTGCCGCTTCTTGGGGTTTTCAAGCGATCTTAATGACGTTAGCCTCAGCTCCGAATCGCACAGATCTGCTCGCATGTTCAAGCAGCCTGCGCTCGTAAAGAGGAACCGAATCCCTGCCCATAACCCCTTTAGAAACAGCAGTTACAAATGTGTAGCCAAGCCAACAACTCTGACCATAGCTGGGATTTAGACCATCAAGAAATATAGGGAATGGTGTGAGGAAGCTAGCAAAAGAATAATAGCCTGGCCAACATTTGTTGGCCAGGCTATCGAGATGTCTTATTTGGTTGCCGCTGGAAAGTATTGGGCCTATTCAGATTCTAGGCGCGCTTCCTTCGCAGCACTCCTGCTAGACCGATGAGCCCCGTACCCAACAAGAGCAATCCCGAGGGCTCCGGAGTCGGAGTTATCGAGATATATTCCTGCGAGGCGTTAAGCGGATTGGGCGTCCAGAACGTGACGTTGGCGAACTCGCTTGTGGTATAGCTTCCATTGATCGCCAAGTTATACCAGGATGCCGCTCCCGAAGTGAATCCCGGCGAAGACTTTGCCGAAGACGAGAAGATGGCCCAGAGGGCATATTGCATGTCGCCCACCGTCTTGGAATTCGACAAATTGGCCATAATCTGCTCAGCCAGCCAGGCCGCAGCCTCGTAATTCTGAAGTGCCGACTTGCCAGTGGTGCTGCTGCCCGCCAGTTTCACTTGACTGAGAAAAGAGGGGTTCGTCAGGTTGTTGGCGACCGCGTTCCAATTAATACCCAGCCAAACGGTGGTATTAAAGTTGTCGCAGATAAACTGAATCGTTCCGCCGCCTGTAATTTGGGCCGTGTAGGGACCAACATACACCCCACTATCCACATTGCTTCCTGCACTGACCAAAGTAAAATTCGTCGTCGTGGCTTGTGTCAGCACTGGGGCGAAAAACAGGACCGCGGCTGCCACCGCCAAAAGATAAGATCGTTTCATTCTCTCTCCTTCACGGCCTCGAGGTAAGACACCGTCTGGTTCCAATGAATAGGCAACTGGATGACCAAATTCAATTTATTGACCTGTAAGGACTTACGGGCTGGTTTGTATGCAATCCTGGAAGAGTTTGGGGAATTGGTTGCCATAGTTCTGCAAAGCCTTGGCAGACCGAGATGTGGACATTCTTAAGCCTTAAGCGCTCCTACTTCACGTTGCAAACTCAATAGATATGCTGTTCCCGCCGGGACCACATCTAAGCCCGCGACGGAACTCCGATTTGGCAAATTGCCTGACTCTCAGAGAAAAAGTGTTCACATGTCATGCCATATCATTGCCCGAAAGGTGGGGGGGCTTTGTTCTCGTCGTCAGGGTTGTCCGCAACAAACAGTAAGTGTTTTATATTCTTATTCTTGCAAGGTGTTTGCGTAAGTGGTTTTTGCTGGGCAGTGGAAGTTAGATTGCTCCCTCAATCAGCCTATTCCGTGTGCAAGGCCTGTCTCTGTTTGGAGGATCTTCTGATGCGTGGTTCATTCGCTGCTACCTCTAGCGCGCCTGTCTCCCCCGAACTGGGGTCAAGGGGTCGTGTCGAACACGACTCCAAGCCGCGCCTGATAGCCCTCGCGCACTTTCTCATCCTCTTGGCGGTTGCGTCTTTCATTGCCAGCGGTCGCAATCCCGGCGAGACCAGATCGACACTGAGTGGCATCGAAAGTCATCAAACCCCGCCGATGTCTCGAGCCCCCCTCAAGAAGCAGCTGATGGCGGCCTATGGCAAGCTGCCCCTTGGATTTGAGGCCAATTCTGGCCAGACAGACCCCAAAGTGAAGTTCGTTGCTCGAGGTCGCGGATATTCTCTTTTTCTAACTCAGAGCGAGGCGGTGTTGACATTGCAAAGAGTGGCAACAGCTTCGAACGAGCCAGAGGCACAGACCAAATATGCGCCATCTGCGGTAAGTCGTAACAGTTCGCAACCCAGGTTCGTTCGCATGAAGGTTGTGGGAGCGAATCCACATGCAGAAGTCATAGGTATCGACGAATTGCCGGGGAAGATCAACTATTTTGCGGGCCGCGACCCCAAGAACTGGCATACCAATGTTTCTGCCTACAAGAAGGTACGCTACGAGGAAATTTACCCCGGTATAAGCCTCGTCTATTACGGGAATCAACAACAACTTGAATACGATTTTGTCGTAGCTCCTGGGTCGAATCCTAATGCCATCGTTTTGCGATTGGAGGAAGCCGGACTCGCGTTGCAATCAGCGCAATCTCCCCAGCAAGCCAGCGCCAGGATGGATGAGAATGGCGATCTCGTATTGGGAGACAAGTCGGGAGAAATACGGTTCCGCAAGCCACTCATTTACCAGGCAAGCGCCGACAGTTCGCTTATTGACCCATCCCATCGCAAGCTCGTCGAAGGCGGTTACATTCTGGGACCGGGCAACAAAATCTCTTTTCGTATCGCATCCTACGATCGGGCGAAGCCTCTCATAATCGACCCCATTCTCACCTACTCCACCTATTTTGGCGGTACGGGCAACGATTCGGCGACTGCAGTCACTGTGGACGCGACCAACAGCATGTATTTCACGGGCACAAGCACCTCCCTTAACTTCCCAACATCTTTGGGCGCGTACCAGACTGTCTTGCACGATGGAGCGTCGTGCTCCAATAACTCTTGTGGCGACGCGTTTGTGACCAAACTGGATCCCACTGGCACAACGGTGGTGTTCTCCACATACTTGGGTGGAAGCGGCCAGGACATCGCGCGCGCCATCGCGGTGGACTCGGCGGGCAACTCATACATTGCGGGCTCTACGAACTCGCTTGATTTTCCGATCGTCAGCCCAGTGCAGTCCGCTTTTGGCGGAGGCGCTTCCGACGGGTTTGTCGCCAAAGTCAGCCCAACGGGTTCCTCGCTGATCTATTCCACTTACTTGGGTGGAAACGACCTCGATCAGGTGAATGGAATTGCCATCGATTCTTCAGGAGACGCATTTGTTGTCGGCGGCACACAATCAGCCAATTTTGCGCCCCCAACCTCCATTAAAACCTGTCAAGGCGGAGGAATTCTCGATGCCTTCGTGACGGAATTAGACCCTGCGGGAAGCGGTTTTGTCTACAATACCTGCCTTGGCGGCAGCGGCTCAGACGTGGCAACTGGCGTAGCACTCAACTCCAGCGGAAATGCTTACGTGGTTGGCACGACAAGCTCCGCAAACTTCCCAACTACTAGCAGGGCTTATCAGAAAGCATTACCGGGCTCACAAAGCGCGTTCGTAGCTCTTCTCGCGACCGGTGGTTCCTCAATCTCCTATGCCACTTTCCTGGGTGGCAGTGCAAGCGACTCGGGAGCCGGTATTGCGGTCGATGCTCAAAAGTTTATTTATGTTACCGGCACGACTACGTCCTCGAATTTCCCCGTGACCAGTGGCGCTTTTCAGTCAGTTTATGGCGGGGCCGGGGATGCTTTCATCGCCAAGTTGAATTCTTCGCTCTCCGGCGCGGCATGCCTCGTGTATTCAACATACGTGGGCGGCAGTGGTAATGATTCGGCCCTGGGCATCGCCCTCGATGGCGCTCGCAATGTTTATATCGCCGGCTATACGACATCGGCTGATTTACCGCTGGTGAGTCCGGTGCAATCCTCTTACGGCGGTTCCACGGACGCCTTCGTTTTTGAATTGAATTACTTGGGCACGGCGTCGGTGTTTTCGACCTATCTAGGTGGAAGTGGCGCAGAGGACCAGGGCGGCACAGGGAACATCGCCGTTGACTCCCAGGGAAACGCGTATGTCGTTGGGTCTACAACCTCGTCCGATTTTCCGATTGTGGATGGCACCGCCATTCAACCCAGCAACGCTGGCGCTACCGACGCTTTCATCGCCAAACTGGGAGCTCTCTCCACCCCTGTGCCGGGTCTTACTCTCCTCTGGCCGTTGCCAACACTGCAAAACCGCGGCGTTGTCCAGGAACAATATTCGGAATACAACTTTGTCGGAAATCACATGTTTCACACCGGCCTCTCCCTCCTGGCGCCCGCGGGAACTACGATTGGGGCAGCCGCGGGGGGCGATGTGGTCCTAATTCAATTGAATCCGCCGAAGGGCAGCACTTGCTACGACCACGGCTATGGCAACACGGTTTTCATTCAACACACACTCCCGAACGGATCAAGCGTTTATAGCCAGTATTCCCACATGCTGACCATTGATCCAACGATCCAACAGCAATGCGGAACTCCCAACTCTCAATATCAAATTACCTGCTCCGTTCCCGTTCCGGTCACGGCGCTTCAAACGATTGGAACCGTGGGACACACCGCATGCGGCTACGGTGATACCAACCCGAGCGATACGCATCTCCATCTGGAATTGAAGAATTTTCTGGCTTTGGTCTCCCCGCAAGGGCCCGGCGGCGCAGGTTACGTGACAACCCCTCCTGATCAATACGGATTGTTCAATCCCATTGAAAATCTGCATACCGTCGAGAACCTCCAGATCGCTCTCCCAGTGGTGGTAACCGGGAGCGCTTCCGTGAACTTGCTCAGCGGCCCCGGAGGCGGCGGAGGAACCGCTTACCGCTCCATAAATCAGGTGGCCCCCGGCGTCGAACTGCTCGCTCGAAGAATGGTCGCTGGAGCTACCTCTGTTCCCGCTTGCTCTTCTGGATGGTATGAAGTCGGGAAATTGGACGGGACTCTTTTCACGGATACCTTTGGTTCAGGCACGGGACAAATGCTCTATGCCTGGGTTTGCGGCGACAACCTTACCCCCGAGGGTTCTGCTCCTCCGCCTCCTCAACCTGTCCTATCGCTATCTGGAACGTCGTTGACGTTCAACGCGACGCAAGGGAGCGGAACGAATCCGGCTCCTGGCTCGATTAATGTGACGAACACGGGGACAGGCACGCTAAATTTCACGGCCACGAGCGATTCCGCGTGGCTGGGTGCCAGCCCGACGAGCGGTACAGCGCCGCAGAGCTTGCAGATATCGGCGACGTTAGGATCCCTCACTGCGGGAACATATACTGGGCACATTACTGTAACGTCTTCAGGTGCCAACGGATCACCGGCGACGATCACCGTGACCTTTGTGGTGGCACCGCCTCAACCGCCTCAGCCCATCCTATCGCTTTCCGGAACGTCGTTGACGTTCAACGCGACACAAGGCAGCGGAACGAATCCGGCACCCGGCTCGATTAATGTGACGAACACGGGGACAGGCACGCTGAATTTCACGGCCACGAGCGATTCCGCATGGCTGGGTGTCAGCCCGGCGAGCGGTACAGCGCCCCAGAGCTTGCAGATATCGGCGACGCTCGGATCCCTCACCGCCGGGAACATATACCGGGCACATTACTGTAACGTCTTCAGGTGCCACGGGATCGCCGGCAACGATTACGGTGACTTTCGTTGTGGCCTCGCCACCTCAACCTGTCCTATCGCTTTCCGGAACGTCGTTGACGTTCAACGCGACACAAGGGAGCGGAACGAATCCGGCACCCGGCTCGATTAATGTGACGAACACGGGGACAGGCACGCTGAATTTCACGGCCACGAGCGATTCCGCGTGGCTGGGTGTCAGCCCGGCGAGCGGTACAGCGCCACAGAGCTTGCAGATATCGGCGACGCTCGGCTCCCTCACTGCGGGGACATATACTGGGCACATTACCGTAACGTCTTCAGGTGCCACGGGATCGCCGGCGCGACGATCACCGTGACCTTTGTGGTGGCACCGCCTCCACCGCCTCAGCCCATCCTATCGCTTTCCGGAACGTCGTTGACGTTCAACGCGACACAAGGCAGCGGAACGAATCCGGCACCCGGCTCGATTAATGTGACGAACACGGGGACAGGCACGCTGAATTTCACGGCCACAAGCGATTCCGCATGGCTGGGTGTCAGCCCAGCGAGCGGTACAGCGCCGCAGAGCTTGCAGATATCGGCGACGTTAGGATCCCTCACTGCGGGAACATATACTGGTCACATTACCGTAACGTCTTCAGGTGCCACGGGATCGCCGGCAACCATCACGGTGACCTTTATCGTGGCGCCGCCGACAACTTCCTCTCCGTCCACAGGCGGCTTCTTTGTTCGGGGTGAATCTAAAGCGACCTCCAGCGCCGCCACGACCATCGCTCAGGGGTGGAACGCCCAACCCCAACAAGGGGATTTGTTAGCCGTTTACGTATGGTGGAATTCAGCTACAGCTTCCGTTTCTTCCGTGGCTGACAACTGTAGCAATACGTGGGTGGCGACACCGGCTCAGTTGGACTCCGTAGATAATTCGCAAGCTCAACTGTTCTATGTCGCGGGCTCAAAGTCTTGCCCTTCCTCTCCGACTGTGACCGTGACGTTCGGCTCAACAGTCCAGAGCCGCATGGTCCTGGGGGACTGGTCTGGCGTTGGCGCAAATGCCGTGTATTATGACGCCAGCGCGACAAATTTCCAGACATCTACCAATACGCCGCTTTCAACGGTCACCACTACAAATGCCAACGACTTGATCATCCAAGTTGCGGCCGGAAACAATTCCGCCGATACGTTTACTTCGGGCAACGGTTTCACTAGTCGCGAATTAGGGAAAGGTATCGTGATGGCGGATCAGACCGTTTCCGCTTCACAGGCTTATTCCACGGGGCTGACAAGCAGCGCCTCGGACAACATCCTCAGCGGGGTTTTTGCTTTTGAGCTAACAACCGCTGCTGCGTTTCCGCTGCAGAGCAACTACAATGCTACCACTGCCACTTCTATTAGCTGCTCTTATCCGCAGAGTGTAAGGGTTGGAGACCTGCTTGTCGCCGTGGTGCGCTGGCCCACCGACAGTACGGTCAGTATGTCGGTTGCAGACAACGTGAACGGCGCATGGATTCCCGCAGGCGGGCAAGCTTTTGAAACGGGCGGTCCGCATTCTTCCCAGATGTTTTACCTGCCGAATTCTGCCACCGGTTCCATCACCGCGACGGCCACGCCCTCTAATGGAGCTTCGCAGGCGCTCTACTTGCAGTGCACCGAGCTGACGGGTATGGCGGCAACGAATGCGCTTGACGGCACGCCTACAACTGCTTCCATTGGCTCGAAAACAGTGACCACCTTGAATGTTGGTCCGCTGACAACCACTAATCCTGACGACATGCTGATTCTGGGTTGTGCCACCAACGCTGGAACCGGCTTTATCGCCGATACGGGGTTCATCAATCTGCAGCGACAGGGCTACTTGGTCTTAGAATCCGAGCCCGTCAGTTCTTCTGGCAGCTATACCCAGGTATGCCGCGGTGGTGCCGCGTATTACACGGGAATCCTAGCGGCATTCAGGCAGGCACATTAGCAATCATCGACTCTGGTAGGCAACCGCAGCTAGGACTTCTCGGCTCGCTCGCCATTGTGGGCTCTCCCACACGCGCACGCACGGACGATCTTCCTCCGCATCGATCACGGCGTTCCGCACATTTTACGATTTACTGCGGACGCATGCCCCAGTGCGCCAGAAACTTTCACTCATCGATCGGAAATACCCACACGAGCATTTTTACCTGGTCACTTCGCTGACGCTGCCCATCTAGGCCTTTCTTCAGATCCGATGCATTTTGTTGCTCCCACGTGGGCGTTCCTTCAGCTCGATGTTTTCCTTCAGGACGTGTTCCCCAGAATAAACGGAAGTTCACGCATGGTCGCACTGCGGTTTCGGATCACCTGCCCATGGCCATCAAGAAGACGTCACTGCACGGGCGTCGGTGAACTCCATCGGGAGTCCCGGACTGCATCTCTTTGCATGAAACTGTCAGCGATTCGATTGGAATCGGTGGCGCTGATTTATGGTTTTCGATTGCGGGGTGGGTTCGATGAAGACGGACTCGTCCGGAATCGTGAAAGCGCCTCACCTAGATTTTGCAGGAACGATTCGGAATTGTAGACGTCCTGGCTGATGGCCAAGCTTCCTGGAGGCGCGGTCGGTTCGACCTCGTCCAATTGGAATTCGTGCGCGATCTCTTCGATCACGTCTGGCGGAATTGGCCGCTGGTGATCGGCATAGGCAGTGATCAGCGCGTGTTCACAAAGAAGATTTATCACGCGCGGAATGCCCTTCGCATACTTATGGACGACGTCCAAGGATTGCCCGCTAAAGATCGGGGTGCCATTTGCCCCCGCAATGCGCAATCTCTCGGCCACATATTCGTGCGTCTGCTCCTGGGTGAGCGGAGAAGTCTTGCATCTCACGGTGATTCGTTGGCGCAACTGGCGAAGCTGCGGCAATTTTAGTTTTTCGTCGAGCTCCGACTGTCCCGCAAGAATGATCTGTATCAGTTTTGCCGTCGACGTCTCCAGATTCGTCAGCAGGCGAATTTCCTCCAGGACTGGATAAGTCAAGTTCTGCGCTTCGTCGATGATCAAGACTGCGGTTTCCCCAGCCCTGTGCCGCTCCGTCAGCCAATGATTCAGCTTCATCAATTGCTGGCTCTTGCTCTTCGTTTCGCAGGGAATCTCGAATTCAGCCAGTATGAAATCGAATAGTTGGCTGGAATTGATCCGCGAGTTGAAGAGAAATGACGTCCTGACCTGCTGTTCACGCAACCATTCCAGCAGCCGATTGAGCAGGGTTGTCTTGCCGGTTCCGACTTCGCCGATCAGGGTGATGAAACCCTTGCGGCCTTGGATCCCATATACTAATCCCGCGATCGCCTCTTCCGTCTCCTTCGTCATGTAGAGGTAATGAGGATCGGGATTTGCGTTAAATGGACTTTCTCGCAGCTCGAAGTATCCGTGGTACATATCGTTTTTCTTCTCGCTATCTCACGCAAGAGCGCTTCTTTCGCGCAATTTGCGACTCAACCGGTGATGATCTTCCCGTGCATCGAATCGGCCGGCAGCATACCTATCGCACTTCTCCAGTTCACCGCTCTCTTCAGCGAATTACATAGGGCCGCGCGTGCCATTGAAATCCGATCCAGATTTGGTGTTGCGTGTAGTTTTGACCGCAGCCTCCCATCGGGCACACGGGCTGGTTTAAATTCTGGTAGTTAAAAGTATAGCTGACCGACAAGTTCGCCGTACGGCCTAGCGGCCGGCTTATTCCTGCCGAACTGAACACCGAATGAAAGCTTTGCGAGCTGCCGTACAACGGCGTACCCCCCACTGTTCCATTCTTCGAATATCCGACCATCGTGGAGACCTGCCACATCCGCGTCAATTGATAAGCAAATCTGGCATTCACTTGATCCATCACAGACCCAATCAAAACCCCGCTTCCTCCGGAGAGCCCATGGTTGTATGAAAAAGAAAGGTTGGACCGCTCGTACGAATACGTCACCAACCCGCCTGCCGAATAGGAAACCGTCTCAGTGGCTCCCAAGATCGGTTGACGGTAGGTCCGAACCTCCGGACCACCATAGAGTTGAAATGCCAGTCTTCCTGTGATTTTCCGCCCGTATGCGAGGTTGATCGAATGGTCGTTCAGCGCTTGCGGATTTCCCTCATACCGGTAACCCATGAATCGATACAGCAACCCCAGTGTGTCCGCGCGCGAGATTTGATAGTCATATCCAAGACTGAAGATCGCATCGTCGGTATTGATCGCATTTCCTTGCAAAAAGTCAAGGATTCCATACGATCCCACGGCGGTTAGCGAGGCACGCGGCGTCAATGCATATTCCGCCTGCGCTATGGCAGCGTTGTTAACCCGTGTTCCGTTGGAGGAAAACAAGCTCTGGTTGGGCGTATAACTCACCTGTAGTCCGGGGAACCCTGCCCCCAGGCTGCCGCCGACTCCAGGGACATCGATCCCGCTTGTTCCTCCAAAGCCAAACGAGCTTTGCGGAAGATACGAGAACTGGTCCATGAAAAGAAGCTTCCACCGGCCCCAATGTACGCTTTCAAACAACGAAAGATTATTGAAGTAATCGCTGGGCATGGTGCTCGAGTTGGTTACATACCCTCCGCCCGTATAGTCGACTCCCAGCTGCGAATGAACTGAAGATAAACTTAGACTCAAGTCTCCGTTCAGATAGCTGCTCGAAATCCAGCTTCCTGTTCCATTGATCGGCGATTGAAAGACGTTCTGAAGCGATAGCCCAGGCACCCAATAGCTGTGCTGGACCTCCGGTGCTCCCAGGGTTGGCACTACTGCCCCCGTGAGGGATGTCTGGTCTGGCGTCAAAGTGGTTTGCGAGGCCTGGTCGTCCGTGTTTATGTCGTTGATCAGTACGGGATTTGCCCGCGCTGCCGGCTTCGGGTTCGTGTCCCCTTCAGTCTGCTGTTGAGCTCTGCTTAACGACGAGATCATGCCGAGAAGCAGAAGTGCCGCCGCAAGCCGAAGGATTTTCTTGATGAGTTTCATCATAATTCCTCGTTATGGCACCACGATGGTGTCTCCGGCTTGCAGAAGAATGTTTTCTTCCGGCTTCCGGCCGCTGACCACATCTCTGTAATTCACCGGGATTCTGATCTGTTTCCCGTTCTCCACTCTCAAGATGTAAATTTTCTTCGTATTGGCAAACTGCGTGAACCCCCCGCTGCTTGAGAGCGCTTGCAGCACCGTCATGTTCGGCAGAAGGGTCATGGCGCCCGCGTGCATCACTTCGCCCGTCACGTATATCCGGCGGCTATTGATCTCCGTCACAGTGACCGTGACCTCGGGCTCGTTGATGAATTTTTTCAAGCCTTCGCGAATTATCTTTGCGAGTTCCAACGGCGTGTATCCCGTTGCCTGAATGTCGTCCAGCAGCGGCAGAGAAATTTTTCCATCGGGTCGCACGGTAACCTGACGGGTGATGTCGGGTTCCTTCCAGACGTCAATTTTGAGCACATCCTGGTCCCCGATTTTGTAGGAGTCATCCACTGGTGCGGCCGCGGGGGAGGCCGTTGGGTCCTTCTTGGCTTTCGCCGGCTCATCGGGATTTTGCGCTCTGAGCGTGGCCGCAGCGAACAGGATCAATGCGAAGAAAACTAACGATCTGAATTGAGAATACATGCTTTTTGCTCCCTAAACTTTTTCAACCGACTCTGGGTAAGACGTCTCGATCCTCTTCAGCTTGTACAGAAGCGATTTGTAGCTGATTTGTAGCTCCTGTGCGGCGAGCTTCCGGTTCCATCGTGTCCGCTCCAGCGTCTTTAAGATCAGCTCGCGTTCGGTATGGCGCGAAGCAGTGCGTGCCGCGATTTTCAGCGAGGGTATCTTCACCTCTCCACTCAACGGCATTTCATTGCCGGGTGTTCGCCGCAGTTCGCGAATGGCCAACTGTGCACTCCCGAGTACGACCATCATCCTGGATAGGTTTCGTAGCTCCCGGATATTCCCAGGCCAGCTGTGCGCGAGCAGGAACTCGATCGTCTCCCTGCTGGTTTCAGGCCGCGCCTTCTCGAGTTGTTTGGCCCAGTCTGTCAGGAAATGCTCCAACAGGGCGGGAAGGTCCTCTTTCCGCTCTCGCAAGGGTGGCAGCCGGAGAGACACCCCATTGATCCGGAAGTATAAGTCTCGGCGAAATCGGCCGGCCGCCATCTCCGGTTCCAGGTCACGCGAAGTTGCCGCTATCAGTCGGATCGTTGGCTTCGGGTCGCCGTAGTTTGTCTCAGCATCTGGCAATAATGGCAGCAGTGCGCGCTGACATTGGCCGTCCATATCGTCGATCTGGTCGAGAAACACCGTCGTGCCGCTCGATTTCACGTTTTCCCCGCTGGTTATGATGATCCCCGGAATCTGTTCCCTGAAATCTTGCGCCCCCCAGGCTGCACAGTTGATCTTTTTGAAAAGTTTCGAAGGATTTCCCGCGAGGTTATAGATAAACCGCGCATAGGCCTCCTTCCCAGTGCCACTTTCGCCGCTCAGCAGAACCGGTATGTTTGTGCGAGCAATATCGGCCACCACTGCATTAATGGGTTGAATCGCAGGGCTAATCCCCAGGATGAAGTCGGATATCCCGGTCTGCGCGGAGATTGGGCTCTTTAAGTCCATAAACGTGACACAGAGTCTGTTCCAGCCTCAGGTCTGTTCGCGATCCATTTCAGCTCGGACTGACCTCAATCAGTTGCCTTAACCTTGTGATGCAACTTCTCTACCATCAATCTCTTCTATCAGCAGATCATCCCTTCGCCTAAGCCATTTATTACAGGCATGTTATGCCTGGACGCAATGCCTTAGACCCCACAAAGACTCACCTTGCCTTCTCTGTTTTCTTCCAAAAGTGGCAATAATTTATCCCTTTCTTCCCTATATCCCTCGCGCCACTTTGAATTCCCGAACAACCCGCGGTCGGCCGAGGGCCCATCTTGAGCCACTTCTCCGCTTTCCATGCAAAGTCGGTCGTGATTTTCTCACCCAAACCGTTGGGAACCTGGCCCTACTGGGGATGTTGGCCCGGAGTTTTTGTGGAATTTGGAACCGGCGAATTTCAGATGTAACTTCTTCAAGGGATTGGAGTTGCTTGACTTCAGTCGTTCACCAAATAAAAAGCGCCCGCCCACTGTGCTTAGCTGTCCGGGGTATCCCCCACGGAAAAATAAGTGCAATCTGGATGCTGAAACACGAGGGCGCTCACGCTGGCCTCCGGGTCCATCATGAAACCATCCGTCAACTGCACGCCAATCTCTTCCGGCCGCAGCAGCTTCCAGATCCCGGCTTGGTCATCAAGATTCGGACACGCGGGATAGCCAAAGCTGTATCTCTTTCCGCGGTAGCGCGAAGTAAATCGCTGCGCCATTGTCATCTCCGGCGGGTCGGGAAAGCCCCAATCTTCGCGGATGCGCCGGTGCAGCCATTCCGCGCAAGCCTCCGCCGATTCGATGGCAAGTGCCTGCATTCCATGGGACTTGAAGTAGTACCCATCGTTCTTCGCCTTTTCCGAACGCTCGCGCACGCCTTCGCCCGCCGTCACTACGAAAAGGGCAACATGATCGCGTTTTCCATCCTGCTGCGGCAGTACGTAGTCGCTCAAGCACAAGAAGTCGCCTAGCCGTTGTCTCGGGAACCGGAATGTATGCGTCGGCTCCGTCGCGCCCGGTGCAAACAGATGTATCGCCTCGCGTTCCGCCTCCGCTTCAAAAAACTGCCACACCGCGCGCGGTTTCATGAACTCTGCCGCTTCACGCTTCACCTCTTCCATGCTTTCGAAGAGTTCGACAGCTTTCACGTCGCGCTCCGCGAACCGCTTGCCAAAATCTCCGCGGAACCCCATGTGCCGTCCATACAACATGAACGGATTGATGTAACTCCACACCTCGTGCAAATCCGGGATCAGCCGCACTTTTCGATCCAGATACGCCACCTTCGGAATCGGCAAGTCCGTCCGCACCTTCGGCGAGCGCGTAACCTTGGGAATCTCCGCAACTTTGACCGTGGTGGATACGGCAAATCCATTCCCCGCCGCCGCGTGCTCAAGTAAAACCTGTTCCCGCGTCGCCGGGTCCATCAGCTGGTTCATCAACCGCAGCCCCGTCATCGCATCCTTTGCATAGCACACCGCCTTGCCATAGCTTGGCGCAATTTTCGTCTGCGTAAATCTCGCGGAAAGCGCCGCCCCGCCCACCAAAAGCGGTATCTCAATCCCCGCTTCCCGCAAATCGCTCGCCGTGATCACCATTTGCTGCGCGCTTTTCACCAGCAATCCGGAAAGCCCGATCGCATCGGGTTGGTGCGCCTGATACGCCTTGATCAGTTCTTCCGGTGGCACTTTGATTCCTAGATTCACCACGTCATACCCGTTGTTCTTCAAAATAATCTCAACAAGATTCTTTCCGATGTCGTGCACGTCGCCCTTCACCGTCGCGAGCACGATCTTCCCGCGCTTCGCCGTGTCCGCCTTTTCCATGAATTGTTCGAGATGATTCACCGAAGCCTTCATGGCCTCCGCGGACTGCAACACCTCGGCCACAATCAATTCATTGGCATTAAACAGCCGACCCACTTCCGCCATCCCCGCCATCAGAGGTCCGTTGATAATCTCCAGTGGTGTGGCGCCTTCCGCCCGCTTGCGCTCCAAATCCGCGATTAATCCATCTCGCGTTCCCTCGATGATGTAATTCGCCAGGCGCTCGTCCAGCGGTAAATCCGCCGCGCGCTTTTTCTCTTTCTTCTTCGCCGTCCGGAAATACTCCGCGATGGCCGCGATGTGATACTGATTGACCGCCGCGCGCTGCTCTTTCTTCTGTTCCCGCCAATCTGGAGGAACATTGCGCAGCAATTCCGCCTGAGAATGGTCCGCGGCTACGTCCTTCGGTGGATGCGAAAACAGAAGATTCTCCGCGAGATCTCTTTCATGTTGCGGAATCGATGCAAATCTCTCCAGTTTCTCCGTATTCACGATCGCAAGGTCCAGTCCCGCTTTCGTGCAGTAGTACAGAAACACCGAGTTCACTACTTCGCGCGCGCCCGCCGGCAATCCGAAAGACACGTTTGAAATCCCCAAGATCGTCCGCGCATCCGGCAGCGCCTGCTTGATCAATCTGATGCCTTCCACTGTCTCGACCGCGCCGCCAATATAATTCTCGTCGCCTGTCGCGCACGGAAACACCAGCGGATCGAAAATGATGTCTTCAGGCCCCAACCCATATTTCTCTGTCAGCAGTTTGTAGCTGCGTTGCGCAACGGCCAGCTTCCGCTCCCGCGTAAACGCCTGTGCCTGCAGCTTGTCCTCATCGATGCATCCAACAACCACCGCCGCGCCAAAATCATGTGCAACGGGCACCACGCGCTCGAATTTCTCTTCACCGTCTTCAAGATTGATCGAATTAATGATCGCTTTGCCCTGGCAATACGTCAGCGCCAGCTCAATCGCCGTCGCGTCGGTCGTGTCGACCATCACGGGCGCTTTCACTTTGCGAATCAGCTTCTCGTAAAAAGGCGGGATATCCTTCCTCTCATCCCGCTCCGTGCTCTGCAGGCACACATCCACGATGTGCGCCCCGCCCTTCACCTGCCTCCGCGCAATCTCGCTGGCCTCTTCCCATTTCTCTTCCGCAACCAAATTCTTGAAAAGCCTCGAGCCAATCACGTTCGTCCGCTCGCCCACCAGCAGCGGCCGCGTACTGTCTTCCGCCTCAATCGTCTCGATTCCGGAATACACCGCCCGGTGCGATTCGCTCGGCCGCACGCGCGGTTTCTTGCCCTCCACCATCTGCGCGATCGCCCGAATGTGCTGCTCCGTCGTCCCGCAGCAGCCGCCCACAAAATTCAGCCAGCCATGATCCACAAATTTTTCGAGTTGCGCCGCCAGCGATGTCGGCGTCTCCAGGTATTTGCCTTCCTCATCTGGAAGTCCTGCGTTCGGATAGCACGAAACAAACTCACTCGAGAGCTGGCTCAATGTTCGGATGTGATCCGTCATGAACTCCGGCCCCGTCGCGCAGTTCATCCCAAACGCTAGCGGCTTCGCGTGCCGCAGCGATGCCCACAGCGCTTCGACTGTTTGCCCCGCCAGCATCGTTCCCATCGGCTCAATCGTCACGGAGACGATCACCGGAATCTGCATTCCAATTTCTTTTGAAAGTCTCTGAATCGCCAGCAGTGCCGCCTTGATATTCCGCGTGTCCTGGCAAGTCTCGACCAGCAACAAATCCACTCCGCCTTCCACCAATCCCTTCGCCTGCGCGTAATAAGCCTCGCGCAATCCTTCAAACGTGACGCCACCCGTCACCGTGATAGCCTTCGTCGTCGGCCCCACGGACCCCGCGACGAATCTCGGTCTCCCTGCCTTGGAAAACTCGTCCGCCGCCTGCCTCGCCAATTCCGCCGAGCGCTTATTCAACAAATGTGCGTCCGTCGCTAGCCCATACTCGGCCAGCACAATCGGCGCTCCGCCGAAGCTGTTCGTCTCGACAATGTCCGAGCCCGCCTCGAAATACTTCCGGTGAATATCCAGCACCACGTCCGGCCGTGTCCGCACCAGATTCTCGTTGCAACCCTCCAGCGCCGCCCCGCCAAAATCCTCGGCGGTTAAGTGCCGCTGTTGCAGCATCGTTCCCATGGCTCCGTCGAGCACAAGAATGCGCTCCGAGAGCAACTCTCGCAGAGCCTTGGCGGATTCGCTCAAATTGCGCATGCCCGGGAAACTTGCGACTCCTTATCGGACTTCCTCTTGATTGGGGGACACCAGCAGAGAAGGCCGCGTTTGGGGTACGCCTCTATTTTACGCAGGTTCCTGCCCGTAATCGAACGTCTTGCAGCGAACTTGTGCTTTTTAGGCGCGAACGGCCTTCCTAGCGACCCAAACGGCATGAACGCAATGGATGTACTGCTGTCCCGTAACGCTTCCGACTATCTCTTGAGCCCCACCCAGGGAATCATCGGGATCGTCTGTGCCCGTCCCGATCTGCCCAAGATTGCACCGCCCATGCGCGAGATGTAGCGCCACCCGGGGATTGCCGCGATCCTGGCCCATAGAGTCCAACACTATGACGAAGCCACCCTTCAACACTTTCTTCCGCCACATGCGCATTCCCACGCCGCCGAGCGGATAGTTGTGGTTTTGCTACGAAATCCGTCCGTTAACCCCCGCAGGAAAAGCGCCCTACCTGTCACGTAACAATTCGAGAACAACCCCTTCCAAGAGACTTGCCCCTTAGGACAGTTTTCACTACGCTGGCTGATAGTGGCTACCAAGCGTGCATCTTCAAAACTGACGGTCTGTGTACTGTCGCCGCACCCTCTGGTGCTGAGCGAGTTCGAACGCGTTTTGTCGAAGGCTCAGTTCAAAGTCGTCGTCAAACAGCTCGAATCCACGCTCGCGCCGGACATGCGCAATCTTGAGCCACCAGTTGCGCAGGTCTATGTGATTGACGGCCACGCTGCGCGCCCCGCAACTGGCGCTCTTTTGGCCAACCTTCTCGAACGCCATCCCGAAGCTCGACTCATCGTCGTCGGCGAACAGCACACCGACGCCAACAGTTACCAGCTGCTGCGCCTTGGCGTAAAGGGCCTTCTCACTTACACCGAAGCCCGCGATCAACTCGTCCGCGCCTTGCCTCTCGTCGCCAATGGCGGCTTCTGGGTTCCGCGCTCCGTCCTGTCCGGCTTCGTCGATTCAGTCCTGACTAGTCAAGGCCGGCGCCTCAAAACCGATTCCGTCACCAATCTCAGCCGCCGTGAACAGGAAGTTCTCGATTCGCTCCTCGAAAATCTCTCCAACAAGGAAATCGCTAGCAAACTCAACATTGCCGAGCGCACCGTAAAATTTCACGTCTCGAATCTGCTCAGCAAATTCGGCGTCCGCCGCCGCGCCGACCTCATCCTCCTCACCTTCCAGCGCCGCATGTCCACCCCTTAAATCTCCCGCAGGGTCATCCTTCTCAGGATAGCCGTACTTTCTTCCCTCCGACCTCCCTCGCTATTCTCCTTCGGGCTATTCTCTTTTCTTGCCTCTACTTCGCCGCTGACAACGCGCGCTCATCCTGATACTTTTAATTGTTGCCCGCTTAACGCGGCTGCACGACTGCACAACTCAATCTTTGCAAAAAAAGAGAGGTTACTTCCTTGAACGTTCTTGTCACCGGAGCCGCAGGCTACATCGGCAGCATCTGTTCCGAAGTTCTCCTCGCTCGCGGCTACCAAGTCGTCGCTCTCGATAATCTTCAGGAAGGCCACGCCGCCGCCGTTCCTCCCGGCGCCATCTTCTGCAAAGCCGATCTCGGCGTCCGCTCTCAAATTGAGGAAGTTCTCTCCAAGCATAAGATCGATGCCGTCATGCATTTTGCTGGCGAAGCCCTCGTTGCCAAATCGGTCCGCGAACCCAGCACCTTTTATGCCGCAAATATCGCCTGCGGCGTCAATCTCCTCGACGCTGTAACTCGCCACGGCATAAAAAAATTCATTTTCTCTTCTACCGCTGCCACTTACGGCGAACCTCACACCGTCCCCATCCCCGAAGACCACTCCAAAAATCCCATCAACCCCTACGGCAAATCCAAACTTCGCTTCGAGGAACTCCTTTCCGACTATCGCGCCTATACCGGCCTTCATTACGCCACTCTTCGCTATTTCAACGCCGCCGGCGCTTCCACAGAACGCGGCGAAGCCCATCGCGTCGAAACTCATCTCATCCCCAAAGTTCTCGACGCCGCCCTCGGCATCATTCCGCATCTCGAAGTCTTCGGTTCCGATTACCCGACGCCCGACGGCACCTGCGTCCGCGACTACATCCACGTCCTCGACATCTCCGATTCCCATCTTCGCGCTCTAGAATCCATAGAAAAAATTTCCGGTGAAGCCTTCAACGTCGGCAATAGCCGCGGCTTTTCCATCCTCGAAGTCCTCGGCGCTGCCGAGAAAATCACAGGCCACAAAATTCCTCGCAAGCTCTCGCCCCGCCGCCCAGGCGATCCCGCCGTCCTCGTCGCCAGCAAAGACAAACTTCACCGCATGCTCGGCTGGCAAGCCCAGCACTCCTCTCTTGAGGAAATCATCACCTCAGCTTGGTCTTGGAAACAGAAACACCCTCACGGCTATGGGGAAGCCGCTTCCGTCTAATTCTCAATCACTGATTTTGTAGCGAAAAATGCACCAAAGCGCCTGCACGCCGTCTTTCCACGTAATTTTCTTCCCTTCTTCATACGTGCGCCCCGCATAGCTGATCGGCACTTCATAAATTCGCCACTTGCCCTTCGAAATCTTTGCCGTAATCTCTGGCTCAAACCCAAACCGATTCGAGCGCAACGTGATTCCCTGTAACACCTCTTTTCGGAACACTTTGTAACACGTCTCCATATCCGTCAGCTTCAAATTGGTCATCAAATCCGAAAGCAGCGTCAGTATTTTGTTCGCCACATAGTGCCAGAAATAATGCACGCGCTGCGGCCCGCCAAGAAATCTCGACCCAAATACCACGTCCGCCCGCCCATCAATAATCGGCCCCAACAAAGTCGGATAGTCCTTCGGGTCGTACTCCAGATCCGCGTCCTGCACCAAAACAATGTCGCCGCTGGCCTCCGCAAAACCGCGCCGCAGCGCTGCTCCTTTGCCGTGGTTCTGCGTCTGAAAGAGAATCCGCAATTCCCGCACGTCCACCGGATCCCCGCCGTCATGCGCTGTCGCCCAGGTTTCGCCGCTCGCCTGTCGCTCCATCATGCTTTCCAGATACTGCCGCGTTCCGTCCGTCGAGCAGTCGTCCACGATAATGATTTCCTTGCGCATCGTCGTTTCCGCAACGCGCCGCAAAATCTCCTCAATCGTGTTTTTTTCGTTGTAAACGGGAATCACTATAGAAATCTTGGGATTATCCAGCGCATAGGGGTGTCGCCGCAGAGCACACATTTTCAGCAACAGATTGTAACGGCCCTCCACTCACCGAGTAAAGCCGGCCTCTGCCTTAGCCGCACCCAAACGTTCAGTAGTTCAGCTTCGAGCGCTTCCCCGCAAGCCCTGGAAGCAGTTATCCTATCCGTTGTCACACGAAGCGCACACGCATCGAGGAAGTGCATCTCTCTTCCTCTTCTCTGCGCCCTCTGTGAACTCTGTGTTGAAATCAACCCGAGCCATCTCTCGAATCAAATGACCACCTTCTACATCCAACAATTCGGCTGCCGCGCCACGCAAGCCGATGGCGCCGCCCTCGAACGCCAACTCCTAGATCGCGGCTGCACCTCAGTCTCTGATCCTTCTGCGGCCAGCATCGTCGTCCTCAACACCTGCACCGTCACTGCCGCAGCCGACGCCCAAGCCCGCGACGCCATCCGCAAAATCCACGCCCAAAATCCCGACGCCCGCCTGATCGTCACCGGCTGCTACGCCCAACGCGCCCCCGAAGAACTAGCCGCGCTCCCCGGCGTCTCCCACGTCGTCGGCAATTCCCACAAACCCCATATCCCCGACCTTGTGACTCAAATCGCTCCGTCCGCACCCACTCGTGCCGCTGCCCCGCTTGCACTCGTGCTTGCCAGCGAAAAGGGAACTGTCATTCCGAGCGAAGCGAGGAATCTGCTTTTTCTTCCGACCTCGCTAGACGTTCCGTTCCATTCCCTTGTAGGGGCACGGCATGCCGTGCCCGCGCTTGGCAACATCTCCAGTCCCCGGGCCTCGTCTCACAGCGCCCAAATCCTAACCGGCGACATCTTCGCCCACCCCGAATTCCTCTCCGCTCCCATCCAAGGCGGCGAATCCCATCACACCCGCCCCATCCTAAAAATCCAAGACGGCTGCAACAACCGCTGCTCCTTCTGTGTCATTCCTTACGTTCGCGGCAAGTCCCGCAGCCTGCCTCCGAACGAAGTCATCCGCGAAATCCAAAAGCTGGTGGCACAGCCAATCCTGGCTGTGCACTCCCCCGCCCGCGAAATCCCAGTAGCACAGGCACTCCTGCCTGTTCCGGTCTGCTCCTTTACCTCCTCTACTTCCAGTACCTCCTTTACGTCCGCCCGCGAAATCGTCCTCTCCGGCATCAACCTAGGCACCTACGGCCGCGACCTAACTCCACGCGTAGAACTCCTCGAACTAATCCGCCGCATCCTCGACGAAACCCAGCTCGAACGCCTCCGCATCAGTTCCATCGAGCCCCAAGACGTCACCCAAGATCTCATCGACGTCTTCGCCAGCACCGGCCGCATCGCCCAGCACTTCCACATGCCGCTCCAATCCGCCTCCGACCGCATCCTGGCCGCCATGCACCGTTGGTATCGCTCCGAGCACTACGCCCGCCGCGTCGAGCTCATCCACGACCGCCTCCCCAACGCCGCCCTCGGTGCCGACGTTATCGCCGGCTTCCCCGGCGAAACTGAGTCCGACCACGCCACGACCCTCGCCTTCATCGGCCGTCTCCCTTTCACCTACCTCCACGTCTTCTCCTATTCTCCACGCCCCGGCACTAAAGCCGCCATCGCCCCCAATCAAGTTCCCGTCCAAATCATCAAGCGCCGCGCCCGCGAACTCCGCGCCCTAGCCGAAGCCAAATCCGCAGTCTTCCGCCAATCCCAACAAGGCCGCACCCTCCGCGTCCTAACCCTCCACTGCGACGAACACGCCATCTCCGAGCACACCGGCACTGAATACACTCCAGCCCTCTCCTCAAATTACTTGCGTGTTCAAGTCCCAGGAATTTTTCCCGTAAATCGTTGGCAGGATGTTGTAGTCAAATCCGAAGAAGGGAACTACCTGCTAGGCGAGCCCGCATCCACTCCCTGCGAATCCTCCGTGAACTCTGTGTTCGGAGTTTACCCCGACCGGGTCGGGGCGTCCTCTGTGTAAAACTCTTTCTTTCGTATTTCGAATTTCGTTTTTCGAGTTTTGCCCCTCAACTCTCGAAAATAACCTGCGCCAAAGCCTGCGCCTCCGTATGCGTAATGCTCAACGCAATCCTCTTCACCCCCAACTCCCCCGCAATCTTCCGCGCCTCTCCATCCAACCGAATCGTCGGCCGCCCGCTCTTCTCCCGCACCACTTCGAAATCCACCCACCGCACCCCCCGCCTCCACCCCGTCCCCAACGCCTTCATTGCCGCCTCTTTCGCCGCAAACCGCCCCGCATACCTCTCATACTTATTCCTGAATTTCTCGCAATACTCCCTCTCCGCCACCGTATACACCCGCCGCAAAAACGGCTCCCCATGCCGCTCAATCGCGCCGCGAATCCGCTCCACCTCCGCCAAATCCACTCCCATCCCAATGATCAAAGTGTTCCCTCGTAGGGGCACGACACGTCGTGCCCTTCTCTGACGCGATATCGGCCTCGCGCTCGTTCTCTCTTCTCTGTGAACTCTGTGTCTCTGCGAACTCTGTGTATTTCTGTTTCCGTTCTTCTTTCTACACGGGCTCCCGCGCGCCCCCGCCAAAACTACTTCTCCACTCTCGCCCCCGCCAGTTCCGCAACCGCCGCCAGCGTAGTCTGCGTCGCATTCAACCCCAGCCGGAAGTCCGCATCCGAGTACGTCTTGTACAAGTCCGTCGGCTGGTGCCATTGTGGATCCCACCCGTTTCCGATCTGCGTCCCGCGCTCGTTTTCGCGCACGCTCAGCGATGGCACCACGTCCATGAACGAACTCGAATCCGTATTCGTCATGTGGCTGCTCACCGACGCCGGATAATCCGTCGCGTATTTCTCATTCGCTCTCTCCAGCACCCACGCCAAAGCCTGCGCTTCCGCCGCAAACTTCGACTTCGACTGAAACTCGATATTGATGTCCGCCTCCGGCCGCTGCTCTTTGCTCACCGTTCCATCCGCTCGCGGCATCCCGTGATCGAAGAGCATCATATCGTGCGTAATCATCCCCAGCCATTTCGGCTCCGGGTAACGCCCCGAGCCTGGCGGATCTTCTTTGCCCTGCAAACTCTTCCGCTGCTCCACGTATGCCTGGCTGCCATTCAGTCCCGTCTCCTCGTTGTTCCACAAGATGAATCGTACCGATCGTTCCGTGCGCACGTCCGGACTGCTCAGCACACGAGCCACTTCCATCACCAGAGCGGTTCCTGACCCATCGTCATTCGCCGCCTCGCCCCAGCCAATGCCGTCCATGTGCCCGCCGACGATATACATTTCGTCCGGATGGCTCGTTCCAATCTTCGTGCAATAAACTTCTTCGCGCGCCCCCGGCGTCGATGGCTGCGAGTCCAGTGCGCGCAGCGCCGCATCCGGCTGCTTGTCCGGATCCGTATTCACTCCCGTCGCCACGCGATTCCCCCTCGGCCGTCCACCTCCGACCGCCACCGGTGTCTCTCCCGCAGGCGGTCGTGGACGCCGCTCGCGCGGTGGCCCCGGTTCATAGTCATACTTCAGCCGCTCCATGTTCGCGCACCCATAACTTTTCAGTTGCGCTTCGATCCAATCCACCGCCTTGCGATTCCGATCCGTCCCTTGCCGCCGGTCCCCAAACTCCGTCAACCCCTTAATCGTCGCCTTATACCGCTCCAACTCCAGTCGCCCCACCAGCCCCGTGATCGACTCGGAGCTCGCAGTCTGGTCAGTCTGGTTCTGTGGCGTCAACGTATCCGCGGAGTATCTCGCCGCCGAGCCGGACTCCGCCCGCAATCCGTCCGCGGATTCAGCCCATTGCGCCCACGCCGCACCACTCATCGCAACCCCAAACACACCCACCGCCGCAATCACCAATTTCCATCCCATTTCCACACACCTCCGATTCCCTATAGTGCCCCCAACCCAGACCGCCATCCCCAACCTGCACTCTTGCACGCAACCAACGGAGAATCCTCCGCGCGCGATGAGTCGTGTTTTCTTTCGATATCGCCGTGCCAGCGCCTTCAGTTAGCCTTTGTCGCCGCTGTAAATAATTGTCATTCCGAGCGGAGCGAGGAATCTGCTTATTCCTGCTTTTTCTCCGTATTCGTAGTCGCCAATAGCGCCCCTATTCCTCTCGGAGCGCCACCATCGGATCCACTCTCGTCGCACGCCATGCGGGAATCGCCGTGGCCGCAAACGCCACGGCCGCCAGCAATGCCGGTACCGCAGCGAAAGTGGTCAAGTCAGTTGCGCTGACTCCAAACAGCAGGCTGGACATGACGCGAGTCAGCGCCACGGCAGCTGCAAGACCCACCACAATTCCAATACCAACCAATTCCATTCCTTGCCCCACAACCAGCCGAATAATGTTCCCCGGCCGCGCGCCCAGCGCCACCAGTACCCCGATATCGTGAGTGCCCTGCGCCACCAGATTCGACATCACACCGTAGAGACCGATGGCAGCTAGCAACAACGCGAACACCGCAAACGCGCCCAGCATGGTGCTCGAAAAGCGCTGCCGCGCCAGCGAATCGTACAAGCGATCCTGCATAGTCCGGATTCCGTAAACTACCACGTCCGGATCGACCGCGTGGATTTCGCTTACCACTGCCGAAGCCAGCCCTGCCGATTCCGATGACGTGCGCACCGCCAAAAACATCCGATTCCCGGTCTGTTGCAGTTGCGGAAAATAGGTCGCGATCTTGCCATCCGTCTCCAGACCGTACTGCTTGACGACCCCCACCACTCCCACAATCGTGACCGGCTTCTTGGGGTCGCGGAACCACAAGTGTTTTCCAATAGGATCGCTGTCAGGCCAAAACCGCTGTGCGAATTTCTCGTCGATGATCACCACCCGCGGCTTGTCCGCCGTATCATCCTCGGTGAAAAATCGGCCTTTGCGCAGTGGAATCTCCATCGTCCGAAAATAGTCCGTGCCTGCGCTTCGAATATCCACTTGCAATTCCTGCCCGGGGGGAGGGGCATAGCCCTCCACGTTGATTCCTCCCCAACCCACCTCGCCCGTTAACGGCAGTCCCGAAACCACGCCTTCCGACACCACGCCCGGCAGGTGCGCAACGCGGCTCTCGATTTCCTTGTAGAAATTGACCACCGGCTTATCCTCGCGGTACTTCGGGCCCGTGGCGGCCACCTCCATCGTCAGCACATGATCGGTGGTGAACCCCGGCGGGACGCTTTGCAATCGCACGAAGCTCCGAATCAGCAGCCCGGCTCCGATCAAGAGCATCAGGGAAAGCGTTAACTCCGAAACGACCAGCAACCCCCGCAAACTGTGCTTTCTTAAGTGCAAACCGCCGTCGCTCTGTCCACTGCGCCCGCCGGCCTTCAGCGAAGTGTTCAAATCCACTTTGACGGCCCGCCACACCGGAGCCACGCCGAACAGAATGCCAGTCGCCAGCGAAACGCAAAGCGTGAAAATCAGAACGCCACCATTGATGGCGATGTCCTCCAATCTTGGAATATTTCCGGGATTCATGGTACGCACGAGGTAAATACTCAGCTGCGCCACCAGCAGTCCCGCCGCACCGCCAAGAAGTCCGAGAAGAACGCTTTCCGTAAATAGCTGCCGCGCGATCCGCTGCCACCCGGCTCCTAAAGCCGTGCGGATCGCCACTTCTTTTTCTCGCCCTGCCGCGCGTGTCAGCAGCAAGTTCGCTACGTTGGCGCAAGCGATCAACAGCACCAGCCCCACCGACCCGAGCAGCACCAGCAAAGCCCGGCGCACGTCACCGACGACCTGCTCCTGCAATCCGATCACATGCATCCCGAAGCTGGCGCCGCGCTTGTCCTTCTCGCGAATCCTGCTGGCGATCACCTCAATGTCTGCCTGCGCCTGCTTCACCGAAACGCCCGGCTTCAGCCGCACCATAATGTTGTAGTTTTCGTCGCCCCGGTTTTTCTCCGCATCAGCGGCCAGCGGCAGCGGCGCAAAGATATCCATCTTGTCCATGGGGGTTTCCGAGGGCATCACTTCGTTGGTAAGTGCGAAACTGCCCTGCAGGACACCCGCTACGATGAACGGATTACCGTTCAGCACGATGGTCTTTCCCACGATTCCTGGGTCCGCATCAAACAGCCGTTTCCAGATTCGCTCGCTTAGAATCGCCACATCCGGTTTGCCGGGCTTGTCCTCCTCCGGCAGCAGCAAACGGCCAAGTAGAGGCTTTGCCCCTAGCATCTCCAACAGGCTGGACTGCGTACGCGCTCCAAAAATCCGCTCCGGCTGTTCGCGGCCCGTCAACACAAAGGTCCGGCTCTGTGCCAGCGCCATCATCTCAAAGGAATGATTCTCGTTCTGGACATCGAGATACTCGCCGGGCGATGGCCAGTCCCGCAGAATTCCAATTGCCGGAGAATGCAGCCACACCGCAGCCAGCCGCTCCGGATGGGGATAGGGCAGCGGCCGCAACAGCAGCGCATCCACTACGCTGAAGATGGCGGAGTTAGCGCCGATTCCAATCGCCAGCGAAGCCACAATCACCGCCGTCAGCATGAAATTCTTGCGAAGCATTCGCAAAGCGTACTGAAGGTCTTTCAGAAATGTCTGCATCACTTCTCCCTCTAATCGTCTGGCGTCACTGCTGGTGCTTCCAGCCCCAGCCTCGTTCCACCCAAATTGTCATTCCGAGCGAAGCGAGGAATCTGCTTTTTCTTTCTTCTTTTTTTCTGCGATCTCTGTGTCTCTGCGCCCTCTGCGATAATCCTTTTCCCGGCCCTTTCTTCTCACGCCGCCATTGCGATTATACTTATACAATCGTGCCCGCAACCAAAACATCACCAAAGCGCGCCATCCGCAAATCTCGCGCCCCATCCACACGCGCAGCTAGCTGGGCCACCCGCACATCCCACGGCCTAAAACTCCTCCAAGTCCCCGCTTTCTCCAAACTCCCCTGGCTAATCCACGCCTTCAGCACCACACCCGGCGGCATCAGCCCCCTCGAAAATGAAAAAGTCCTGAACCTCGGCTTCACCGACTGGGACACCCGCGAAAACGTCCAAGAAAACCGCCGCTGCTTCCAATCCGCCGCAGGCGCCCCCGATCTCCCCCTAATCGGCCTAAAACAATTCCACTCCGACGTAATCCACGTCTTCGATACCACCCCCGCCGATACGTGCCGAGGCGACGCCAGCATCACCAACCGCCCCGACCTCCTCCTGGCCATCCAAACCGCCGACTGCGTCCCCATCCTCCTCGTCGACCCCAAAAAGCGCGCCATCGCCGCCATCCACGCCGGCTGGCGCGGCACCCTCGCCCGCATCGTCGCCAAAACCATCGGCAAGATGCAAATGCACTTCGGCACCAACCCGCGCGACCTCCTCGCCGCCATCGGCCCCAGCATCGGCCCTTGCTGCTACGAAGTCGGCACCGAAGTCGCCACTCAATTCCTCTCCCAATTCCCCGACGCTCCCACCTACTTCGACGAATTCCGCACTGGCGACGAGCCCAACCCCGTCCAGTGGCTCAACATGATGCCCCCCGGCCACCAACCCCCGCCCAAAGGCGTTCTCCTCGACCTCCGCAAAGCCAACCGCTCCCAACTCCTATCGGCCGGCCTCCGCCCCCAAAACATCCATACCATTGACCTCTGCACTGCCTGCCGCCCCGACCTCCTCTTCTCCTACCGCAAACAAGGCCCAGCCTCCGGCCGCCTAATGTCCATAATCGCCCTCCGCCCTTAATGTGGCACAGACTTCAGTCTGTGCGTTCGAGCCTGCTCCATTTTTCCCATTTTGGTCCTTGACAAATCGTTACTTCAAGAGTATAAGTAAACACAGGTAACATAGCGCCCGTTATTTTCTACCGGCAGCATCCCGCTGGCGTTTTTGCTTTTGAGAGTTCCCGGTTGTCTACTGAGCCGAGCATAATACTGCGACGAAGCGATTTGGAGTGCGGCAGCCCTGCTGCCGCTTTTCGCCGCCGCTCGCACGACTCTATATTTGGCGAGGATCAATAAGTCCCTTATTTGCAACGCCCGCGAAGCGCTCCGCAATCCTGCACCATTTGAGCGCAAATCAGCCCAAGCAAGTTATTTAGAATGAACACTTGTAAAACTGTAACAAAATAAACGACTTTATCTTCCTTTAGAATGAATATTTACGAAAAAACCCGGGGGGGGGTGGGACAGCCAAACTCCTTCTCATAGCGCGGTTCGCGCGCTATGAATCTTGGCTGTCCTCTTGCCGCGCCATCGGCTCTGCTACCGCAATTGACTGCTCACCAGCAAGGACTCACTATCCACTATGCACTACCCACTACGCACTAATCTCAATCTGCGTCAGCGCCAACTGCCCACAAGCCGCCATCACGTCGCGGCCCCGCGAATACCGCGTAAACACCGGTACGCCCCGGTCCAGCAAGATCTTATGAAAGGCAGCCACGCTCTCCGGCGTTGGCTCCGCGAACGGCAGCGCCCCCGGGTTCCAGGGAATCAAATTCATCTTCACGCGTCCCATCTCGCTCATCAACTTCGCTACGCGCCGCGCGTCTTCCGGCGAATCGTTCACCCCGCCCAGCAGCACATACTCAAACGTAAGGTATTCCCGCGACCCTCGCGGAAACTTCTTGCAAGCCTCGAGCAAGTCGCTCAGTGGATACTTTCTGTTGATCGGCATCAAAGCATCGCGCTGCTCGTCGCTGGACGCATTCAACGATATCGCCAGCTTCGGCCGCACCTTTTCCGCCGCCAGCCGCTCGATCCCCGGCACGATCCCGCTCGTCGAAAGTGTGGCATGTCTCGGAGCAATCCTGATGCCCGCCGGATCCAGCATGATTCGCAACGCCGCCATCACAGCGTCAAAATTCAAAAGCGGCTCGCCCTGTCCCATTAAAACAACATTCGTCTGCGGCGCCAGCCGCTCTTTGTGCTCCTCCAGCGGCAGCAGCACTTGCGCAACAATTTCCCCCGCCGTCAAATTCCGAATCAATCCAAGCTGCGCCGTCAAACAAAACTGGCAATCCACCGCGCATCCCGCCTGCGTCGAAACACAAATCGTCTGCCGGCCGTCGCTAGGCATAAACACCGCCTCAACCGACGCAGCCCGCAAGGGTTTTCTCTTCTCCGTGCCCTCTGTGCCCTCTGTGTTAAAATCCCCACTCCCCGCCTTTGTGGTCTCATCCAACGAGAACAGATACCGCACCGATCCGTCCGCAGACGCAAACCGTTGCTTGACGACCGGCAACGTAATCGTCGCCTCTTTCGCCAGCCTTTCGCGAAAACTCGCCGGCAAATTCGTCATCTCTTCAAACGAAAATTTCCTCTCCGCATACAGCGCGTGGTATATCTGCCCGCCGCGATACGCCGGCTCGCCCATCGCCGCGCAAATCTCGCGCAATTCTTCTTTCGATTTTCCGAGCAGTTCCATAAGTGTTTCCGGGAACCCCGCCTCAACTCTCCCACTTCCACCGAATCACCCTACAGAATATCGTGTTTCTTCACTTCGTTCCTTCTTTACCTCATCGCTTCCACGGTTCAGCGTTATAATTTTCCTGCCATGCCAAAACAACTCGCCGTCGAACAACTCGCCATCGCCGACTGGGTCAAAAACCTCGCCGCAATTCCCGAGTGCAACTTCACCCTCGAAAATGTCCAGGACTACATCATCCAGCACGCCGTCCGCCCCGAAACGCTCGACAAGTACTGCTTCTTCTCCAAAGGCAACTACACGCGCAATCTCATCTTCAAGAACGATCTTTTCGAGTGCATGACCATCTGCTGGGAAATCGGCCAGAACAGCCGCATTCACAATCATCGCGATCAAAACTGCTGGATGTCCGCGCCCATCGGCCGCTTGAAAATCCAGAATTTTCGCGTCGAGCACAAAGATGCAAGCTGCGGCACCTGCAAAATCATCCCCACGGAAATCTACGAGATGGACGCCGCGCATCCCGTCCACGTCAATCCCCTGGAGCCTGTCCATCAAGTCCTGAACTTGCCGGAATTCAAGCAGCGCGCCGTCAGCATCCACGTCTACTCGAAGCCGTTCGACAGTTGCGAAATTTACCAGCGTGAAAAAGGCACATACGGCGACGTCCCCCTTCACTACACCAGCGAGTACGGCAAGCTCCACCCCGACGAAAAGTTGTTGTAGGTTCATCCTTCCGAGGATGACCGCTCTTTGTTTTTCGTTTTCCTGTTCGATGTGTGACAATTAGATATGGCTACTGCCACGGAAACGCGTGACATTCAGAAGCACGTTCTCGGCAACGGTCTTGTGGTCATCACCGAGACCATGACTCACGTGCGCTCCGTCTCCGTCGGCGTGTGGGTTCGCAATGGCTCGCGCCGCGAAGTCCCGGAAGAAAACGGCCTCGCCCATTTCATCGAGCACATGGTGTTCAAAGGCACCGAGCACCGCTCTGCCGAAGCGATCGCCCGCGAAATGGATTCCGTCGGCGGCATGCTCGACGCCTTCACCTCGAAAGAGCAAATCTGCTTCAACGCCAAAGTCCTCGACGACCATCTTCCCATCGCCTTTGACGTCATCGCCGATCTCGTTCTTCGCCCCAAGTTTGATTCCGACGACGTGCGAAAAGAGCGCCAGGTCGTTCTCGAAGAAATTAAGATGGATTTGGACAATCCCGAATATCTCCTTCACGATATTTTTACGCGCGGCTTCTGGCCCGAGCATCCTCTCGGCCGGCCCATTCTCGGCACTCCGGAAACCGTTCGCGCCTTCAATCGCGATCATCTCGTCGAGCGATTCCATGATTGGTTCGCGCCGGACCATCTCGTCATCACCGCCGCTGGCAACGTCACGCACGAAAAGGTTTTGGATCTCGTCCAGCGCGAGTTCGGCGATCTCCGCCCCGCCCGCACGCTGGAAGATCACACCGCTCCCATCACCAAGGCGCCCATCCATCTCGAACCCAAGCGCGACCTCGAGCAAGTCCATGTCTGCATCGGTGTCCCCTCGCTTCCCCTCGGCCACGAGGCGCGCTTCGCCGCCGCGGTTCTCAATAATCTTCTCGGCGGCGGCATGTCTTCGCGCCTCTTCCAGAACATTCGCGAAAAAGAAGGCCTCGCCTACGCGGTTTTCAGCGAGCTCACTCCTTATTCCGACGCCGGCATGTTCACCGTCTACGCTGGGACGGCGAAAGAAACCGTCGGCCAGGTGATCGACCTCACTATCAAGGAATTTCGCGCCATGAAGGAATCGCCTGTCAGCGACGAAGAGCTTACCCGCGCCAAGAATCATCTCAAAGGCTCGCTCATGCTCTCGCTTGAATCCACCAGTTCGCGCATGTCGAATCTCGCCCGCCAGGAACTCTATTTCGGCCGCTTCTATTCCCTCGACGAAATCCTGGCCTCCATCGAAACCGTCACCCTCGCCGAAGTCCAGTCCCTGGCCCACGATTTCTTCCGCCCCGAGCAAATCGCCGTCACCGTCCTAGGTCCTCTGAACGGCTTCACCCTCGATCGTTCACGCCTAGTTTGTTAGGGCCGCGTCAGCAAGCAGCTAGTCAACCGCGCTTTTCGCGTTGACGCGCGAGAATCGCTCTGCCATCATTCTGAAAATTCGTTTATGTAGATGCCGGGCTGTAGCCCGGCAATTTTTCCTGGCGGTAACGAGGAGCAACCGATCGGCTTGCGGGTATCCATACTGGCGTCAGGCAGCTCGGGCAACATCACCCTGCTCGAGACGCAGCGCACCCGACTCCTCGTGGATTGCGGCCTCGGCAAACGCGAAACGCTTGCGCGACTCGCGGCCATCGAACTGAGCGTCGACCGCATCGACGGCATCCTCATCACTCACGAACATACGGATCACTGCAACGGGCTGCCGCAAATGCTCGGCCTTTGGAAAGCTCCGCTCTACGTCACCGAACCTACGATGGACGCGCTTCGCCGCACGCTTCCGGACACGCTCGGTAAGCGGCTCTGCGCGCTTGAAACCATTCAAGCGGGCCAGCACTTTACGATCGGCGATATCGATGTTCATGCTTTCCAAATCCCGCACGATGCCGCCGATCCCATCGGCTTTACCTTTCGCACCAACGGCACGAAGATGGCGCTCGTTACCGACCTCGGCTATATGCCAGAACTTGTGAAAGTTCATCTCCGTGATGCCGATTGTCTTATGCTCGAATCGAATCACGATCTGGACATGCTCAAGGTCGGCCCGTATCCGTGGGTCGTCAAGCAGCGCGTGCTCAGCCGCACCGGGCATCTCTCGAATCATGCCGTCAGCGAATATCTTTGCGACCCGGAAGGCTTCGACGCGCGCGCGCGCTATCTCGTCCTCGCGCATCTTTCGCAAGAGAACAATAATCCTGATCTCGCGCGCCTTTCCGCCGAAGAAGCCCTCAATCGCCGCCCCGCCGAGTGCGCGTTTCAGGGCGAACTGCTGATCGCTTCGCAGGAAAAGCCACTAAAGCCGCTCGAACTTTAGCGCTTCACCTGAATCAGCGCACACGCCTGTTATTCCGCGGGCAGCCAGGAATCTGTTTTTGGTGGCACAGGCAATCTTGCTTGTTCGGTTTTGGAGCTCCCATAATATGGAACACAGCCAAGATTGGCTGTGCCACCTTCGAGCAACACAACCATTATCCGAAATTCCACTCGCTTTTTCTTTTGGGCTCTTCTAGACTTATCTTGTTCTTGGTAGAGGAGCGGAGGCCATGAGTAGCCCGGCGAGCAGTTCCGATCAGCTTCGGACGCCGCGGCAAAAGGGGCCAGATTTTTGTACTCCGCCGAAATCGCAGCGGTAGCTGTTGCCGCGGCGGTTGGGGAACAGGTCTAAGGCCTGTCCACTGTCATCCGATTAGATGGCCGCATTATTTGCAGCCAGAGCTAAAGCCGGATGGAGCGCTATCGAGAGGCAGCAGCCCCGAGCATTTTCCTCGTGGTTCCTTCCTTTCGCGTCGCTCCTTCCAGAAAATTTCGAGCCGAATGGATCTTTTCGAACTTACGCGCGCGCTCGTTGACATCGAGTCGACGACCAACCACGAGAAAAACGTGGGCGACTTTTTGTTCGCCCAGTTGTCTATTCTCGCGGCGCGCACTTCCGGCCGGCTCGAACGCATGGCGGTCGAGCCGAACCGCGACAACATTTTCGCCGCGTGGGGCGAGCCTATCGTCGTCCTTTCCACGCACATGGACACCGTCCCGCCATTTTTTCCATCACTCGAAGACGCCGAATGTATCTGGGGCCGCGGTTCGTGCGACGCCAAGGGCATCATCGCCGCGATGATTGCCGCCGCGGAGAAACTTCTCGATTCTGGCGCGACAAATTTTGGGCTGCTCTTTGTCGTAGGCGAAGAGCGCAACAGCGCCGGCGCGAAAGTCGCCGCCGTAAATCCGCGCGGCGCGCGTTTTCTGATCAACGGCGAACCCACTGAAAATCAGCTCGCTCTCGGCTCGAAGGGAGCGCTGCGTTTCGAGGTCACTGCACACGGGAAACTCGCGCACTCCGCTTATCCGGAGCTGGGCCACTCCGCCATCCATGCGCTGCTCGATGTATTGCGCGCGATTCGCTCGATCGAGCTGCCGCAGGACGCGCTTCTCGGGCAGAGCACGCTGAATATCGGCGTGATCGCCGGCGGACGTGCTCCGAACGTCGTCGCCGACCATGCGCAAGCCGAAATCATGTTCCGGACTGTGGGCGATCCGGCGGAGATTCGCCAAGCTGTCCTTGCAGCCGCTGCAGGACGCGCGGAAGCCCGCGAGGTCTTGCATACGCCGGCTCTTCGTCTCGCGGGCTTCGATGGCCTTCCCACCACTGTCGTCGCGTTCACCACCGACATTCCTACATTCAACGGCGCGTGGGGCCAGCCTTTCTTGATCGGACCGGGCAGCATTCATTTGGCGCATACAGCGGAAGAGCGCATTCCGAAGAAACAATTGTCCGAAGCAGTGGATATTTACGCGCGCATGGTCCGGCAGCTTCTCGCTACGGGAGCCGCGCAAGTATGAGTCAAGGCCTCGCCATCATCGGCTATGGGAAAATGGGCAAGCTCATCGAGCGACTCGCGCCGGAGTATGGTTTCGATGTGCGCGCGAAATTTTGCAGCAGCGACAACTCCGGCGCGCGGGGCCTCTCGCATGAAACGCTGCGCGGCATCGACGTTGCCGTCGAATTCACCGCGCCTGAAGCGGCGCCGGAGAATATTCGCCGCCTCGCCGTGCTTGGGAGTCAACTCCGTCGTCGGCACCACCGGCTGGTTCCACCAGCTTCCCGCTGTGCGCGAAGCCATCGTCCACGCGAATACCGGCCTCGTTTGGGCCGCAAACTTTTCCGTCGGGTGAATATTTTCTTCGAGGCCGTTGCACGCGCGACGGCGCTCTTTGCGAAGCATCCGGAGTACGAAGCATGGGGTTGGGAAATCCATCATTCGGCGAAGAAAGATGCGCCAAGCGGCACGCTGAAAAAACTTGCGGAAGAAATGCACGCTGCGGGTTACACGCGGCCGGTGAGTTTCAGCTCGAATCGCGCCGGCGCGATTCCCGGCACGCACGAAATCGGTTTTGATTCCGCCGCGGACACCATCACGCTGCGTCACACCGCGCGCAGCCGCGAAGGATTTGCACGGGGCGCGCTGCAAGCGGCGCGCTGGGTTGTGGGCAAAAAAGGCTTTTTTGAGTTTAAGGAAATCCTGGGCGAGCTGAGCTCAGAAGACGCTCCTCGACGAACGGAAAGCTCGTTCCAGAAAGTTTGAATCTCGGCAGTGAGCAGTAACACGTTTAGGGAAGAAGGAGAAACACCATGTTTACTGGTACAGGCACGGCGCTTGTCACTCCGTTTCGGCAGGATGGTTCGCTCGATGAACCGACGCTGCGGGCGCTAATCAAGCGGCAGATCGACGCGGGGATCGATTTTCTGGTGCCGTGCGGGACGACGGGCGAAAGCCCGACGTTGACGCATGAGGAGCATCTGCGCGTAGTCGAAATCGCCGTGGAGCTGGCGAAGGGACGCGTGCCTGTTCTCGCTGGCGCAGGTGGGTACAACACCGCGGAAGTGATTGCGTTGGCGCGCGAGCTTGCGGAGATCGGCGCCGACGGAATTCTTTCCGTTACGCCGTATTACAACAAACCCACGCAGGAGGGCCTCTATCAGCACTATAAGGCGATTGCTGAGGGCGTCGCGCTCCCCATTGTTGTGTATAGCGTGCAAGGCCGCACCGGCGTGAACGTCGAGCCGGCCACGGTGCGACGGCTTTCCGCCATCGAAAACATCGTTGGAATTAAAGAAGCTTCCGGCAACGTTTCGCAGATGGCCGCGATTCTCAATCTGGTGCCCGAAGATTTCATCGTGCTCAGCGGCGACGATGCGATTACGCTGCCCGTCATTTCGCTTGGCGGGCGCGGCGTGATTTCCGTCGTGTCCAACGAAATTCCCGCGCAAATGACGCAGCTCACGCATCTCGCGTTGGACGGCCACTTCGAGACGGCGCGCAGAATTCAACGGCGCGTGCATCCGCTGATGGAGGTAAACTTCGTCGAGTCGAATCCGATTCCGGTGAAAGCGGCCATGGCGCAGATGGGTTTGCTCGAACCCGTGTGGCGGCTGCCGCTCGTTGCGCCGAAAGCGGAAAACGAAGCGCGCATTCATGCCGTGTTGGAGTCGCTCGATCTCTTGAATTCGACGGCGCAATCGCGCGCGACGGCCCACGCCGCCGCATGAAACAGTTCATGCTGCCAGAGCAAATTGAAAAGCTGTTTGACGGGCCTCCGGCTCAATACAACGAAACGCATTTCGAGCTGTTCCGCGAATTCAAGAGCGCGCTGAACCGCGGCGAAGCGCGCGCAGCGGAGCCGGACGCCAGTTCGCCTACGGGCTGGCGCGTCAACGCCTGGGTGAAGAAAGGAATTCTGCTTGGCTTTCGGATGGGCGCGGTCATCGACATGTCCATCGATCGCGCGCGCCAGCCGTTCATCGACAAATCCACGTATCCCGTTCGCACGGTTACTCCCGCCGACGGCATTCGTATCGTGCCCGGCGGCTCGAGCATTCGCGACGGTTCGTTCATCGGGCGCGGCGTGGTATGCATGCCGCCCATGTTCGTCAACGTGGGCGCGTATGTTGGGAACGGCGCGATGATTGATTCGCACGCGCTGGTGGGCAGCTGCGCGCAAATCGGACGCAATTGCCACATTTCCGCCGGATCGCAAATTGGCGGCGTGCTCGAACCGGTGGGCGCGATGCCGGTGATCATCGAAGACGATGTTTTGGTGGGAGGAAATTCCGGAGTCTACGAAGGCACGGTCGTGAAGCAGCGGGCTGTTCTGGGTACCGGGACGATTCTGAATCGTTCCATTTCCGTTTATGATCTGGTGCGCGACGCGATTTACACTGCCAGCGAAACTTCGCCGCTCGTCATTCCCGCCGAAGCCATCGTTGTACCCGGCTCGCGCGCCGTTTCGCACCCCGTCGGCGCAAAACACGGTCTCAGCCTGCAATGCGCGGTCATTGTAAAGTACCGCGACGCCAAAACCGACTCCCGCATCCAGCTCGAAGATCTCCTGCGCTAGCCCGTCCTCAGCGCCCGATAGGGCCAGCGTTCCGAGGATGGCCGCTTTTGCCGCCGCGAGGATGACAGGAAAGAGAGAGATACCCCCCTGGCCGCGGCGAGCTCTCTGCGGCTTTAGAGGGTTTACCCGATGGACTTTTCGGGGATTCATCGGATTGCCAACGCCCCTTCGTGGCGCGATTGTCGGGGTAGAAGGAGAGTCAGGGATGGGCTCGATCCAGAGATCGAGGAATCCGGCTGCGATGTCTTTCTTGCCCGCCTCGGAGAGGGCTGCGGTACCGAGGAGTTGCCCCGACTGTCAGAGTGACCAAGTGCGCAGATCGAAAACGAGAGGAACTGTGGAGTCCATCCTGGCCAGGCTACTGATTCGACCGTATCGATGCGAAGAATGCGACTGTCGTTTTTTCCGCTGGTCCATTCGAACCAAATCTAAAGCAACCCGGCCGACAAGGAGAACCAATGTTCCGGACTTCAACCTACTCATACCTCGCGGGGCATCCGAGGATGGACACGCACCGCATGCTCATATGGATTGAAGAGCCGAGTTTTCAAGGTTTCGGCTGCTCAGAATGCGCATGGACGTTTAATCCTTCGGGGCCACCGTTCGGCAATTCGATCCAGGAAATGAAGGTTTACTACGAAGAGCGCCGTGACAAGGAGTTTGCAGCCCATCATTGCGTTGAACACCCGAGAGCAAAGACGACGGAAATCCAAATAAGCCGCGCAAGGCCCCTGCGCGCGGCCCGGATGCAGCGCGAGGCTTCTACCGAGTAATCTTACTCACGCCTGGATGGGCAGAGCGGCCTCGAGGCGAGGCAAGAGGGCACGGAGAAGAAGCAAGCCACTCGAATTAAACCGCGAATCCTCGTTGGCGCGAGAGCAACTGGCCAAAAGAAGCGAGAGCCCGGGCATGGTTCGATTGGCCGAGCCAGAACATGGCTTGCTTGCGCATCTCGCGGTTGCGGTTTGTCTTCGCGGCTTCGATAAGTTTTGGCAGGCCCTCGTCTTTCGGCATTTGCCTCCATTACCCACAATTGATAGGTTCCAACGACAATGCTCGCGTTGGGCGAGGCGGGAGCCATTTTTGCTTCCGACAATTTGACGGGTGCAAATTGCTCGTCGTACTCACGCCGCCAGAAATGATAGGCTTCAGATTGTCGTGGGCCGCTGGACTCCCTTTCGCGTGCTGGCAGGAATGGCGTTCCTGGTGGGACTGGCTGGCGGCATGGTTTGTGCGCAGGAGCCGCCGGCTCCTCCTCAGCAGACGCCCGATACGTCTGCGCCTTTGCCGGTGCAAACTTCGAACAACGTGCCGCCGCAATGCGTTCAGCCGGCGCCCATGGTACAGCTAGGAGACTACGACGGGCCTTTGAAGAAGCTCGTGGGGACATTCGCGCGGCCACTGGAACGCAAGGCTGTGCCCTCATCGCACTACAAGCCCGGCCTGAAATTGTGCAGTCTCAAGCTGAAAGATAAATTCGCTCTGTTCGTCCAGGATTCCCTTGACCCCGTGACCTTTCTCGGCGCCGGTTTCGACGCGGGAATTGACCAAGCCGAAAACTCAGACCCCAGCTACGGACAGGGGGCTCAGGGGTACGGCAGGCGCTTTGGCGCGGAATTTGCTGGCCAGGTTTCTTCCAGATTTTTGAAGGAATTTGCTTATCCCGCGATGTTCTCGGAGGATCCGCGCTACTACCGTCTGGGGTCTGGCCCCGCCGGGAAGCGTTTGTTCCACGCGTTGGAACACGTGGTCGTTGCTCAACGCGACGATACCAAACGCATGTTCAATTTTTCCGAATGGCTGGGGACGGCGAGCACCGTCGCGCTGAGCAACACATACCACCCGGACTACCAACGCGGTTTCGCTCCAGCCGCCGAGCGAGTTGGCTACAATTTCCTTCAAGATATGGGGTTCGATGTGCTCCGCGAATTCTGGCCGGAAATTGCCCGCAAATTCAAGCTGCCCTTCCGTGGAGAACCCGACCTGGTGAGCCACGACTCGAATGCTGCCACCAACTGAGCCATCGCGGCTCTCCAGTCAGCCTCGCGAACCGAACGTCAGCGACTCCCGGAATCGAATGGGCGGGATAGCTGCGTGAAGCATCGCGCTGTGGCAAGGGCTGATTCTCCGGCTGCAATTTTGGAGCAGCATCCTTTTCAACGCGACAGGACCTGCTCGAAAAACTCGAGCGCGCGGGGATCGTTCGATTGGCCCAGCCAGAACATGGCTTGCTTGCGCACTTCGGGGTTGCGGTTTGTTTTTGCCACTTCGATAAGTTTTGGCACGCCCTCGTCTTTCGGCATCTGGCTGAGCGCGAAGACGGCTTTCTTTTTCACTTCGGTGTCGGGATCGTTTTCGATTGCGCCTGTGATCGCGCCCATGGCTTTTTGCCCGGCTTTTTGCGCCAGCCAGAAGAGCGCTTGTCCGCGGACGTGCGCGCTCTCGTCGTCATGCGCCATGCGGATCATTTCCGTCAGAGCTTCCGGCTCGTGGCTCACGGAAAGCGCGAAGGCCACTTGCGAGCGTACCTCAGGGCTAGGGTCGCTCTTTGCCATTTTTTGCAGCAGCAGCTCGCCGGTTTTTCCACGCGACGCGCCCAGCCAGAAGGAGGCATGTTTGCGCAACTGCTCCGGCTGATCCGCCGCTACGAATGATTCGAATGCGCGGTCGGCGGCCGGATCGGCGTGCAGTGCGATGGCCGTCAACGCGCCCTGGCCAACTTCATGCTCGCCATGTCCTTCGAAGGTGGCTGTGTGCACGAAATCCACGAGCAGCGCAACGCTCTCGGAGGGCTTCACGCCGGTCAGCCAGATAAACGGCAGCCCGCCCGCGTCCAGCGTGCAGTCTTCCGAGGCTTCGCGAATCTTGGTCACTTGCTTGCCTTCCAAACGGAAGAGGACCACGAGTTGGCGCGAACCTTCCAGTTCCACGGTTCCATTTTTTGCCGCGTTTCCAGAACTCGTGCTCGTTACGCCATTTTCTTTTTCGAGCCGGCACGTTCCGCAGCCGCCGTATCCATCATTGAAATTGCCGCAGCATACCGTGCGGTCGCCCGTGATTTGCGGAACGCTGTAGCCGGCCCATTCCGGTTTGTCGGCCTGCGCCTCGATGCCGTGAAGAGTTGCGGCAAGCGTCCCGCTCACGGCACGCGTCTCCGACTTCGCGTTTACGACGTTAGGCGTTTGCGCCGATTGTCCCGCCTTCGCTCGCCACGTCGCGAAAAGTGCCATCGCCAACATCGCCAGAACGATTGGAATCCTCCGCCGCGTTTTCATATCTCCCTCACAATTGTTTTCGCTTCGTCAAGTCACCAGTCGCTTTTTCCATTACTTCTGCAAAATCTCCATCAAGTAATCGTTGCCCTCTTTCGAATTCATCAGCGCGAGCTTGGACACGGCCATTTTCTTCAACTCTGGATCCTTTTCGCCCCGCGCAATCGTCACTAGCGCGTGCGCATTTCCTTGAATGAACAGGGCATTGAGCACGGCTTCCTTGTTCTCGCGGTCGGTCTCCTTGGCGTAAATCGCCAGCAGCGCCTGGCGTGAATCTTCCGACCCGATCAGCCCAAGATTGCGGATCGCTGCGCGGCGCACTTCAGTATCTTTTTCTCCCTGCGCGGCTTCCGACAAAAATTTGGCATCGCCGGATAGGAAAAACGCCTGCAGGATGTCCTTTTTCACTTCCGTCGAAGTTTCCATCTGATAGAGCTGCCGCAATTCATCCGGCGCGTGCATGATGCCCAGCTGCTTGATCGCGTCGGCGCGCAACGAGGCATCTTTTTCGCCCTTCGCCGCGGCCAGCAGATGTTCTTTGTCGCCGCCAATCATGTAGCTCTTCAGAATCGCGCGTTTGATGGAGGGATCGTTCGTGGATGCATAAATTGTCGCCAACGTCTGCCGCGCTTCTTGGCCGCCAAACAATCCGAGATATTCCACGGCTTTCCGCTGCAAGTCCGGATTGCTCTCGCCTCTCGCAATCCGCGCGAGAATTTCGCGTGATTGCGCCGAGCCGTTCTGTGCCAGCACGAAAAGCGCTTTCGATTTTTCCTTCGGAGTGCCGGTGCCGTTCAGCACTTTTTCGAGCAGCGGCATGGCGCGCTGGGGATCGCTGTTCATCAGCCCTTGAATCGCCAGCATTTTCAATTCTTCGTCCGGTTGTGATTCCGGGTGGGCTGGCTGTCCGGTCGATTGTTTCACTTCGATTTCCAGCGCTTTCGCATCCTTCAACCATCGGCTTTGCGCATATTTTTTCTCTAAATCGGCGATGGTTGTCAGCGCGGCATCCCTCTTGCCCAACTTGTTTTCCGCGTAAGCTTTCCAATACATCGCCGCGTCCGTCTGCGGCCCATTCATTCCCGCAAGCTCGCTGAATTTAGCGTCCGCTTGGTCATAGCGGTCTTCATCGAGCGCTTCGCGTCCGTCGCTATAGAGCTCGTCGAGCCGCTCGAGGCGCTCCTGTTCCTGGTCTTTCTTTTCTTGTTCCCGGTCGCGAAGCTCCTGCTCGCGATCGCGTTTTTCTTGCGCCTTATCGCGCTCTTCCTGAGCCCGATCCTGGCTGTCCTGGTCCTGGCGTGCCGCCCCGGCAATTCTGGCGAGGCCTGGCGCTGCCGCAGCCTTCGCCAATCCCGGCCCAATCAGCAAGGACGCCGCGATGATCCACACTTTCGTTCCTCTGCTTGTTCGTTCTCCCATAGTCATGCCTTATTCCTCTCTCTCATTTCCGAATCCGTCGCTGCCGGCGCGGGAGTTCCCGTCCCTTGCTTCTTTTGTAGTTCCTGGCCGACCACTCGAACTTTGAACAAAATTCCATGTGCCTCGATGCGTTTTTGCAATGATTCCAGCTTCGCCGGAGTCAGCTCGTCCGGGCTGTGCGCCACGTCCATCAGCACGCGCTCGAGGTCGTCCAACACGCTGGCCAGCGCCGCATCGCCATCATGCTGGGCCGTCTCGCGGTAGAGCCGGTTGGCGTCCAGCAAATCTTCCGCGCGCTTCTGTTCCGCGGAGATGTTGATTTCTTTCTGTCCGGAACTTGCAGGTGAGGCGTTTGCCAGTTCCATGAGCACCATCTCCGATTTTCCCAAGTGCTCTCCCACCGCAAGGACCAGCACGCGTTGCCGCACTTGCGCAACGCTCGCAGCGGGCGCTCCCGGCTCGGGCTTCTTTGTCCAACGGCCCGCGACAAATGCGGCAATCACGACTGCCGCCATCGCACCGATAGCCACCCAGCGGCGCGGTTCAAACCAAGCACTCCAGCCACGCCCCGCTTTTTCCGGCAAACGCGGGGCAATCTGTTGCCACACCGCCCGTCCGTACTCCGGGCCGCGCTCCGGAACCGGGAAATTGTCCAGCGCGCTGAGCACCGTTTCGATGCGGTCGAGTTCCGCGCGGCACGCAGTACAGCTCGTCAAATGCTCGGCGATAGCTTCGCGTTGCGTAGGCTCTCCTTCTCGATAAGCAATCAATTCTTCTTCTTTCAGGTGTTTCATAGTTCCGTTCCCTTGGGTTGCGGCGCAGCTCCCGCGGCTTTGGCTTGCAGCGCGCCTCGCGCTCCCACGTAGGGCTCCAACGCTCGGCGCAATTTCTGCACCGATCGAAAAACCGTATTCTTCGCCGCGCTCGTCGTTGATTTCAATACGGTGGCGATTTCTTCGATTGCGCAGCCTTCCCAATGCCGCATCACGAACGCCGTCCGCTCCGAAGAACTCAGTTCCTTAAGCGCCTCTTCCATTTTCTTTCTCAGTTCGGTGTTCATTGTCAGCCTGTCCGGAGTCGGCCTTTCATCCGGCGTCAAATCCAGTGGATCCTGGTCCGGTTCTTCCGCGAGACTGCTCGGCGTACTGCGCCGCGCGTCCTCGCTTCGTTTTTGCCGCATGCGGTCAATCGCGTAATTCGCAGCAATCCGGTAAGCCCAAGTGCCGAAGTTCGCGCGCGATCCGAATTGCCCGAGGTTCCGGTAAGCCCGCAAGAAAGCTTCCTGAACCACTTCCTCGGCGTCGTGCTCGTTCCCCGTCATGCGGTACGCCAGCCGGAAAAGCTGCTGGCTGTGCCGCTCGACCAGCACTCGGAAAGCATCGCGCTCGCCCGCGAGCGTGCGCTCGACAGCGATGGCATCGCTCTCTCGGGCCGCGTTCTGGGCTGCCTCGCGGTCTTGCATGCTGCCGGCGCTTTCGCTCATCCGAATCATTAGACAGGAAAAGGGGCTTGCGGTTAGGTCAGATGGAGATCGCTTCACGGCCAACTGCAGGCACACAGCGGCCGGAGGCTACCCGTAAGTCTTGCCGTATCATCGCACCATGGAGGAGTGGGGGGCTAGAACTCTTGCGAACGCGGCGCTCGAGAATCGTCACTCGTGGCGCAGCGCCACCATCGGATCGATGCGCGTGGCCCGTCGCGTGGGGATCCAGCACGCGGCTCCCGAGACAACCGTCAGCAGCACTCCTACGGTCACAAAAGTGATTGGATCAATGATGGTCACGCCGTACAGTAGGCTGCTGATGGCCCGAGCCAGCGCTAACGAAATGGCCGCACCCATCGCCGCGCCTAGCGCCGCCAGCCCCAATCCTTTTCTTCCGATCAACTGCAGGATGTCACGGGAATGCGCGCCCATGGCAATGCGGATGCCGATCTCGCGCAAGCGCTTGCTCACGCTGTAGGAAAGCACGCCGTAAATCCCTAGTGCCGCCAGAAGCAGCCCAAGCGTGCCGAGGACCGTGGCCACTCCCGCGGCGGTACGGTTGGCGAAAAGCGAAGCGTGCAGCAGTCCGCCCAAATCGTCCGTCTCGAGCGGTTGTATGTTCGGATCCAGCGAGCGCGCCGCTGCCCGGATCGCTCCAATCACCGCCGTCGTGGGCATCTGCGATCTGACCAGCAGATTCACGTCCATGCCGCCAGCCTGCAATTGCGGCAAGTACATGAAGGATTCCGGCGGCTCGTTCATGCGGTGATATTTCACGTCATGCGCCACGCCCGCCACCCTCCACGTTTGCCTCCAAAAATGCACCTGACGGCCCGTGGCGTCCTGACCGGGCCAGAAGCGCTTGGCCATGGTCTGGTTCACGATCAAAACGCGCGGCGCCTCGTCGCGATCCTGCTCCGAAAAATCCCGTCCCGAAATCAAGGGAATGCCCGCGGTGCGAAAATAATCCGCGCCAACCACGTTCAGGTCGATGTTCATGTCCTCGTTCTGCTGCGGCGTGTAATGCTCGACTTCGATCGACGTATAGCTGCGCCCGGTGAACCACAAGGGAACGTAGCGTTCTGTCGAGGCCTCTTCCATCCCGGATGTTCCGCGCAGGTTCTCCGCGAGACGATCGAAGAACAACGCGGCTTGTGCGCCGTTATACCCGTTAGCCCGCAAATCGAAAGCCGCCAGCGCGATGTGCTGCGTGCGGAATCCAGGCCCCGCTTCTTCGGCGTTGTGGACGCTGCGCACTAGCAGCCCGGCAACCACGAGCAGCACCGTAGCCAGCACCATCTCCGAAACGACCAGCAAATCAAGCAGCCGCTGGCCGCCTCCGCCGATGTGCGCTCGACCGCCGCCCTCCTTCAGCGAAGCGTTCAGATCCACCCGAGAGGCTCGCAAAGCGGGCATCAGCCCGAAAAGAAATCCCGTCAGCACCGTCACGCCCATCGTCAATAGCAGCACAGTTCCATTGAGCCCCACCGACAGTGAGATCGGCAGATGCAGCGGTGGCATGAACATGCCGAGCAACCGCGCTCCCCAGCTTGCCAGCAACACTCCGCACACTCCTCCGATCGCGGCAAGCAGGAGACTTTCCATCAGCAGTTGCCGCACCAGCCTCCCGCGGGCCGCGCCCAGAGCCGTGCGCACGGCCAGCTCTTCTTCGCGGGCCGAACCGCGCGCCAACAGCAGATTGGCTACGTTTACGCACGCGATAAGCAGCACGAGCACCGCCGCTACCATCAGAAAGCCGAAGACGCTGCGCAGAAAATCCTGCAATCCGTAGTGCGCCTTCCATACCGGCGTGACGTACACACCCACGTCCCGGCTCTGGTCCGGATATTCCTTCGCGAGATTCGCGGCAATGGTCGAGAACTCGGCCTGCGCCTGCGCAGTCGTCACGCTCGGTTTCAGCCTTCCCAGCATGTGCACGAATGTCGGGTTGCGGTCCGTCAGGCTTTCGCCCGGCAAGGCCTGCGGCCCCATCAGCATGGGAACAAAATACTGCGCGTCCACTCCCACAATGGTTCCGTGAAATTCCGCCGGCGCCACGCCCAGGATCGTGAAGGGATGTCCGTTGATATGGATGACCTGTCCGACGACTTTCGGGTCTGCGCCAAATCGTTGCCGCCAGTAACCATCCGCCAGGACGATGTACGGGTCCGAATTCGGTGCTTGGTTCGTTTCTTCGTGGAACAGGCGCCCCAGCGCGGGGTTGACCCCCAGCATGTCGAAATAGTTTTCCGTCACAATCAGGCCCCAGACGCGCTCGAGCTGCGACTTATCGGTCACCCGAATGTCCGGCCCGATGAATTCAAAGCCAACGATGTCGGTGAAACTTCGGTTTTTTTCGCGGTAGTCCTTCCAATCGGGGTACGAGCTGGTGTGATACTCGCCGTCCGGCATCACTGTCTCGATGGCCACCACTTGCGCTGCGTCGTGCACACCGGGAAGCGGATCCATCAGCACGCCGCGAATCCAGCTGAGCACCATGGCGTTTCCGCCGATGCCCAGGCCCAGCGTCAGCACCGCCACGATGGCAAATCCGCGGTTCTTCGCCAGCATCCGCGCTCCAAAACGCACGTCGCTAACAAGATCCTCGACCCACGCCCAGCCCCATTGGTCGCGCGTCACTTCCTTGACCAGTCCCACATTCCCGAACTCCCGCCGCGCTCCCGATTCCGCTTCACGCACGGATGCCCCTCGTTCTCTGCGCTCCTCTTCCGCCATTTGCAAATGATGCTGAATTTCTTTCTCTAGTTCGTTGCTTTGCTTGCGCCAGTTCCACCAGTGCTTCATGGCTGGTTCTCCTTCTTCGCTGCAAGATTCAGCCCCGGGTTTGGTCCGCTTTCGTTATTACCTCGTTACGTCTTTGCTTCTTTTTTCGGCTTTTTTCACTCATATCTCAGCGCCACCACTGGATCCACACGCATGGCTCTCCTCGCCGGCACAAAGCACGCCAGCAGCGTCACTCCCAGCAGCAGCGCGATCACTCCGGCGAAGGTCAGTGGGTCCGCCGCCTTCACGCCAAACAACATATCTTTCGCGTAGCGCGTCAGCGCCAGCGCGAAGACCAATCCGATGGCTGCGCCCGCCAGCGCCAGCCGCATCCCTTGCGCCAGCACCAGCCGAAGAACGTCTCGCCTCTCGGCTCCTAACGCGGCCCGGATTCCAATCTCCCGCGTGCGCCGCGCCACTTCATACGAGACCAGCCCATACAAACCGATGCACGCCAGCAGCAGCGCCAGAGCTCCGAACGCACCCGAAATACGCGCGACCAAGCGCTCGACGAATATCTGACGCTCGATTTGCTGGGTTTCCGTTCTGACCTCAAACATCGGCAAGTCGGCATCCATTTGGCTCACAACGCTGCGAATTTGCGGTACGAATTTCGAAGGATCCGATTCTGTTCGAAGAGCAAAGGACACACTGCCACCGCTGCTCGGGATATAAATAGTCGGCTCGATCTCTCGCCGCAGGCTGTTGTATTTCGCATCGCCTACTACCCCTTCAATTTCCCAGCCGCCGTTCTGTTCAACCCCCTCGGCGGGATCCGCTCCTTCCATTCCGAAGACGCGGCCTACGGCATTCAGCGACGGAAAATATTTGCGGACAAACGCCTGGTTGACGATGGCCGGCCTGGTTGGCAAGTCCTCGGCGGGCGCTTCGCCCGCGGCTGGACCGGCCTTCAGTTTGGCTGCCGCTGCCGCGTCATTTCTTTCCCGGGTGGCCTGCCACTCCTGGGCGATTTCGAAATCGTGTTTGTCAAATCCGCGTCCTGCAAGTAGTGGGATTCGCATGGTGTGAAAAAAATCGGGCCCAACCGACATCTGATCTGCTCCCGCTTCCTCATCCTTCGGCCGGCCCGCCATATGGAACCCAGTCGTCCACAATCCGCCTCCGAGCAGCGGCGCCCAGGAGTAGCTCACGGACATTACGCCGGGTAGACTCGCCAGGCGTTCCTGCAACTCTTGATAAAACTTGCTCGAATCCTGGGCCATGTATCCGATAGGGGTGGGATCGAGGCTGAATGTCAGGATGCTTCGCGTATCGAATCCGGGGTTCACGTTTTTCAGGTTTTGCAGCGTTCGCACCAGCAGTCCAGCTCCCGCGAGCACCACGATGCTCAATGCGACTTGCGCAATCACAAGTGACCCGTTTGCGCTGAACAGCCCTCGTCTCGCGCGGCTCGTTGGTGAACTGGTTCCGGCCCCCTCCTTAAGTGCTGGCGTCAGATCCACGCGCAGTCCGCGAAGCGCCGGCGCTAGCCCAAACACAATTCCCGTGAGAATCGCGATTGCTGCCGTGAAGAGCAGCACACCCGTGTTGATGGTCGCGGTGAATGGCAGAGGCCCATCGGTGGTCGACTCGAGAAAGTTCTGAATAGCAGCCACGCACCAGCTTGCAAACAAAATCCCGATCGCGCCGCCGGCGCAGGAGAGCATCAGGCTTTCCGTTAGAAGCTGCCGCAGAATTCTGCTCTTGGAAGCGCCCAGGGCAAACCGCACGGCCATCTCCTTTTGCCTCGCGGTGGCCCGGGCCAATCCCAATCCCGCCACGTTGGCGCACGCAACCAACAGAACCATTCCGACCACCAGCATTAGCGCGTAAAGCGGCGTGGAGGCATCCTTTCGCTCTCCCGTGAGTCCGCGGTCAAGCGTGAGCAGTTCGATGGCTCCGCCGTCCGCCGGCTTAAGGATTGGTCGTCCGTAGTAGCCGTGCGCCGTTTCGATTTGAAAGAGCGCAGTTAATTCCGCGCCAGCTTTGCTGATCGTCGTGTCCGGTTTCAGACGGCCAACGATCACCAGGCGCCAGAGGGAAGAATTGACATCGCGGTTGTCCCACGGCACCACAAGCCGGTGCGCCATGGCCAGCGGAATCCACATGTCGATCTGGTTTCCGGGCGAAAGCGAGTCGAACCGCTCCTCCGCCACTCCCACAATCGCGGACGCCACGCGGTTCAGGAGAATCGTCTTGCCCAAGACGTCTCGAGAGCCGCCGAACTGGCTCCGCCAATAGCGGTAACTCAAAACGACGACCGGCCCGGCAGAAACTTTGTCGTCTTGCGGATCGAGCAACCTTCCTAGCGCCGGATTGATCCTTAGGGTTTCAAAATATTCTCCCGTGACGTACTCGGCCCGATTAACCACGCTCGCGGTTCCATTGGCTCTTAGGTTGATCCGATCCGCTCCTGCAAAAGCTGCTGCGTTCGAGAAAACGTCTTTCTTCTTCAACACCTCTCGAAAAAAAGGTTCCGAAAGCGAGCAGCCAAACGCGCCCGTCTTCTGGTAGTCCGAAACGCAGTCGCCGTACGATGACACGTTCAGATGCGATGGCTCTTTCTTTGCCTTCCACCTCAATAACACAAGCTGGTCAGCATCGCGCACTGGGATCGCGCGAAGGAGCGCCGCGTCAACCAAGCTGAAGATGGCAGTATTTGCACCTATGCCCAGCGCCAGCGTCAGAATCGCGATGAGGGAAAACCCCCAATTTTGGCTTAGCGTTCGATATCCGTAACGCATGTCAGCGAACAAATCTTCCAGCCAGCGCCAGCCCCACGCATCGCGCGCCAGCTCTTTGACCAACCCCACATTTCCAAATTCGCGCCGCGCTCCCACCTGCGCATCCCGCTGAGATGCGCCCCGCTCCACGCGCTCCGCTTCCGACATTCGCAAATGGTACTGAATCTCTTTTTCGAGCTCGTTGCTTCGCTTGCGCCAGTTCCACCAGTGTTTCATGGCTGGTTCTCCTTCTTCGCTGCAAGATTCAGCCTCGGGTTTCGTCCACTTTCGTCTTTACCTCGTTACGTCTTTACTCCTTCTTTCGGCCTTTTTTCACTCATATCTCAGCGCCACCACCGGATCCACGCGCATCGCCCGCCGCGCTGGCAACCAACAGGCCGCGATCCCCACTAGGCCGAGCAACACCGTCACTCCGGCCATCGTGGCGGGGTCGCTCGCGCGCACGTTATAAAGCATGCTGGCCATGAACCTCGTGGCGACCAGCGCCGTGCCGATTCCCGCTGTTGCCCCGGCGGCCACGAGCAACATTCCTCTACGCACCACCAGCCGCAACACGTTGCTTCGTTCCGCGCCTAATGCCATACGAATGCCGACTTCCTTCGTCCGCCGTGTCATTTCGTACGAGAGCAAGCCATACAGCCCGATGCACGCGAGCACCAGTGCCACGGCGCCGAAGAAACTCGCGAGCCGCGCCATAGCGCGCTCCTGGAAAAGCGTCTGTTCCACTTGTTCAGTTTGCGTGCGCACCAGGAACACCGGCAGATTCTTGTCCGCACGCTGAACCACGTCGCGTACCAGCCCCAACATCGCCGGGGGGATACCCGCGGTCCTCAGTTCAAAGTTCGCGCTATGCGCCACCATCGGCAAACACATCATCGGCGCGATGTGCTCCCTTAGGTCGGCGTACTTGGTGTCTCCCATAACTCCCACAACCATGTATCCAGGGTGCGGAACTGCCGGTGTCTCGTCGTTTTCGCCCTCGCCGATATGTTTGCCCAGGGGATTCTCATTGGAAAAGAAACGTCGTGCGAACTCTTCATTGATGATTACCGGGACCGGAGCCGCTTTAACCGCAAGGATTCTGCTACCCGGCGCCACAGCGGTTTTTTCCGCCGCCTTGAGCGCCGCATTCGTCGCCGCCGCGGAAGCAAAATCCTCCGGCCGGAAGGCCCTACCGGCCATCAGCGGAATATGCATCGTCGAGAAGAAATCCATTCCGATTTGCAGCTTCGCCGTGCTCACGTTCGACTTGGGTGGCGCGCCATCCAGATGGACGTCGCCACCCGTCCAGCTTTCACTTAGCAACGCGTCTTCCGAGTAGCTCGCGGAGATCACTCCGGGCAGTGCCGCGAATTGCTGCCGCAAATCCCGGTAGAGTTGTACGGTCTGCTCATCCTTGTAGCCCGCGATGGCCGGGTCGATCCCGAAGAGCAGAATGTTCCGCGTGTCGAAGCCCGGATTCAGCTCGTCAAGATTGTGGAGCGTTCGCACTAGCAATCCCGCGCCCGCCAGCACCACGATGGACAACGCGACCTGCGCCACCACGAGCGCGTCTCCGAGACGGAACCGCGCCGTGTGCGTTCGCTCCGGCAGGAACAGTTCGTTTTCCTTCAGACCTGCGTTCACATCGGCTCGAGAGGCGTTTCGCGCCGGGGCCAGCCCGAACACGATGCCCGTCGCAAACGTTACCGCTATCGTGAACGTCAGCACGCGCCAGTCAGGCGAAATGACGAACGGGAATTCCGTATCGAAGCCCCGCGAAATCAACTTCGTCACGATTCCTACAATCCATGTGGATGCCAGGACGCCGAGCGTTCCTCCCAGCAGCGACAGCAGCAGGCTCTCCGTCAGCAATTGCCTTAAGAGCCGCTTCTGCCCCGCGCCCAGCGCGAGCCGCACGGCCATTTCCTTTTGCCGCTTGGCCGAGCGCGCCAGCGTGAGGCCTGCAACATTGGCGCACGCGATGAACAAAACAAACCCGACCGCCGCCATCATCAAATACACCATCGGAGCGATCTCTCCGCTCTCTCCATCCAGGCCCTCCCGCGCCCACGCCAGTTTGATGGACGGCTCATCCTCTTCTTTCAGCAATGGTTTGCTTCCATGCAGAACTTCATTCCGGAAAAGAAGTGTTGCTTCTTCCTGGGCCTGTGCTAGCGACACACCCGGCTTCAACCTCGCCACAATCACCACCCACCATGTGGCGGGATCCGCGTAGCGATTTTCCTGTTCCCAATGTTCCGACTTGATCCGATCCGTCAACACGAAGGGCAGAAAAAGGTCCTGCTTCTTTCCCGGCGTCAAGCTAGTGAATTCGGGCCGCGTGACGCCGACGATCGTTACGGCTGTGTTATTGAGGCGCACCGTGCGTCCGATTGCGGAACGGTCGCCCCCAAACGCGCGCCGCCAGTAGCCGTAGCTCAAAACCATCGCCGGCGGGGCTGCCCGCGACTCGTCTTCCCGCTCCAAGGGTCGGCCAAGAGCCATGTGCAGGCCGAGCGTCGAAAAAAAATCCCCCGACACGATTTCACCGCTCACAATGGTTGCCGGGCCGTTCCCGCTCAAAACCATGTCCAGTGGCCCCGCAATTGCCGTTACCCCGCTGAAGCTTGTTGCTCGCGCGCGCACCGTTTCATAGAACGGCCCGGAGAAAACGCAGTCCACCTTCCTTGAGTCGCAATCGCCATACGCGCTATGCCCGTTGAATTGCGGCTCTTTGCGCGCCGTCCAGCGAAACATTACGAGTTCCTGTGGGGCGGACACCGGGAGGGCGTGAAGCAGTACGCCATCCATCAGGCTGAAAATGGCCGTGTTTGCGCCGATGCCCAGCGCTAGCGTCAGAATCGCCGTCACTGCGAATCCCGGGCTTTTGAGTAGCATGCGAAGCCCGTATCGCACATCCTGGAAGAAATCTTCCAGCCAGCGCCAACCCCAGGCGTCTCGCGCCAGCTCTTTTACCAGTCCTACATTTCCGAATTCCCGCCGCGCTCCCGATTCCGCTTCAGGCACGGATGCCCCTCGTTCTCTGCGCTCCTCTTCCGCCATTTGCAAATGGTGCTGGATCTCCTTTTCCAACTCGTCGCTTCGCTTGCGCCAGTTCCACCAGTGCTTCATGGCTGGTTCTCCTTCTTCGCCGGATTCAGCACTCCCGCGATCGCGTCCGTGATCTGCTCCCATCGCGTGCGTTCTTGCGTTAGCCGCTTCCTGCCCGCCGCCGTCAGCTTGTAAACCTTCACGTCCTGTTTGTTTTCCGAAACTTTCCATTCCGCGCCGATCCATTTTTTCTTTTCAAGCCGGTGCAGCGCGGGATACAGCGATCCGGCATCCACCTGAAGCAGCTCGCCCGAGTTCGCGCGAATGGCCTGCGCGATGCCATATCCATGCCGCGGACCCCACATCAGCGTTTGCAGAATCAACAGGTCCAGCGTCCCCTGCAGCAACTCCATCCGGTTTTGGTATGGCACGGCTTCTCCTCTGGCAGTATGGCTATAGAGCGCCTATACCCTAACATATAGACGGCCTATATCCTAGAGCGTTTCTGCGGGGACCGCTTCTCCTTCAGGTTTCGTTTCCCAACGCGGACTTCCGAGCTGCCACTTACGGTATGATGGAAAGGGAAGCAAGGCGCATGTTCCCGCTAAGCTGAGTGCAGTGCCGCATCGCTTGGCGTGGCTCCGCGCCTCGATTCCGGGGAGAGTCGCTTTGATTCCACGTTACACGCGCAAAGAGATGGGCCACGTCTGGAGCGACGCGAACCGCTTTCAAAAGTGGCTTGATGTCGAGCTGGCGGCCACCGAAACGCTCGCCGAAGCTGGCTTGGTACCGAAAGACGCTGCGGCCATCATCCGCGAGCGCGCGAAAGTTGACGTCGCGCACATCCACGAACTCGAGGCGCGCGTAAAACATGATGTCATCGCGTTCACGATGGACGTCGGCGAATCCATCGGCAACCCCGCCGCGGCGCGCTGGCTGCACTATGGATTGACCTCGAATGATGTAGTCGACACCGCGCAAGCACTCATGGTCCGCGATGCTTCCCATATCATCCAGCGCGATCTCGTACTCTTCGGTGAGATTCTCGATCTTCGCGCGCATCAATTTCGCCACACGCCGCAAATCGGACGCACGCACGGAGTTCATGCCGAGCCGATTACTTTCGGGTTAAAAGTGGCGAACTGGTTTTCCGAAAATCAGCGGAACATTGCGCGTTTTCGCGATGCCGCAGCGGAAATGGCCGTCGGAAAAATCTCCGGTGCCGTCGGCACCGCCTCGCACCTCGGGCCGGAAATGGAAGAGCGCATCTGCAAAAGACTCGGTCTCACCGCCGTGGCCGTTTCTTCTCAAGTGATTCAGCGCGATCGCCACGCACATTACCTCAGCGCGCTGGCGCTGATCGCCGCGACTCTCGAGAAAATCGCCCTCGAAATCCGCCATTTGCAGCGCACCGAAGTTCGCGAAGCGGAAGAACCTTTTAGCGGAGAGCAACGCGGCAGCTCTGCCATGCCCCACAAACGCAACCCAGTGGCATGCGAGCAGATTTGCGGGCTCGCGCGTCTCGTGCGTTCGAACATGATCGCTGCATTCGAAGACGTCGCGTTGTGGCACGAGCGCGATATTTCGCACAGTTCGGTCGAACGCGTCATTCTCCCGGACTCGACAATTCTCGTGGATTATATGCTTGCGAAGATGACCACGATTATCGGCGAAATGCGCGTCTTCCCCGAGCGTATGTTGCGCAACCTAGAATCCACGCACGGCCTGGTTTATTCCGGCCAATTGTTGCAAGACCTCGTCGAGAAGGGCATGCCGCGCGACGACGCGTACAAGGCCGTGCAGGAAAACGCCATGGCCGCTTGGGAAACGGAATCGAGTTTCGAGGAGCGCGTTGCGAGCGACGCGCGAATCACGAAATATCTGGATGCGAAAGCGCTGGCGCATACGTTTGATCTGCAGCGGCAGCTTCGCTACGTCGATGCAATCTTCGACCGCGTATTCGGCGCGCATCCCGCCGGCGAAAAGTCCGCCGCCAACAACGCCTGAGTCCAATGCGTCAGAAGCAGTTCCGAAGAACAGCTTGCAAGAGACCCTGCGCGAGCGCTGCCTGCGAGGATCACGTACAAGAGACGCGTGGTGAACAGAGCGCGCGAGAAATTAATTTTCAAAGAACGAAGAGCCCTGTTGCCCGGGGCTCTTTCGCCTCTTCTAATTTTCGCTCGCGCGGAAATTAGCTGCGGAGGCGGAAAATCTAAATGCGAAACTCGAACCGCGAAAATCGAAACTTGACACCCAAAATTCAGCGCGAGCGCCGAATTTTTATTCGACGCGCTGGACGTAGCGCGCTTCCGTCGTGTCCACTTTCACCCGGTCGCCGGAATTGACGAACGGCGGCACTTGAATGACCAGGCCAGTTTCGAGCGTGGCCGGCTTCATCACCGCGCTAGCGGTGGCTTTTTGCAGCGTTGGTTCCGTTTCCATGACCTTCAATTCCATCGTGTCAGGCAAGTCGACGCCGATCGGCTTTTCCTCGAAGAATTCGATCTTCACCGTGGTGTTTGGAATGAGATAGTACACCGTTTCGCCCAGCTCTTCGCGGGTCATCTGCATTTGCTCGTAGGTTTGCGTGTTCATGAAGTGAAATTCGTCGCCTTCGTTGTAGAGGTACTCGAACTCGACTTCGTCGAGAATCGCGCGATCGACGAATTCCTCTGCGCGGAACCGGTAGTCGATCATGACCCCCGTCCGGAGATTTTTCATGCGCGTTTGCATCGAGCCGCGCTTGTTGCCGGGCGTGCGGTGATCGACGCTGAAAACCGTAAAAAGCTGGCCCTCGTGCTGGACGACCATGCCGGGGCGAAGTTGCGTGGCTTTGACGCTGCTCATAAGCTCCCTGAACGATTACAAATTTCGGAAATTCCTGCAGGCAGCCCGCTTTGCGATGCGGTGCACGCGGAATGACTCGAGGCACGCCGGGCAGAATTTCGCGCCCAACGCGAATAAACAGTATAAGCGGGCGGCTTCGCGCGGGTCAATCGCAGACGGGAGGTGACAGATGAAGTTAGTTGAAATGTCGTTAAGAAGCGGCTATCGTTCCCGTCCTTGGACATGGCGAACGGTACAAAAGACGACGACATCCGCGATGTCATGGCTGAGGAGTCTCGGCGGGGCAAGCGACCGAACAGTGCTGAAGCCCGGAAGTTACAAAGGGAGCGACTAGAAATAATGCGAACGATACTCGGATTCACGAAAGAAGCTGACGCGATTGCAGCTATCGACTTGCTAGGACGCGGCGACGACCCGGACGAACTCGAGAAGATTTTGAAGCTTTGGCGCGCTCTTTCCTCTTCACGGAGGAAATGAACTGCTTGGTCTTGCGTAGCCTTTCGGCTTTTTCTTCCGGAGTGAATTTCGACCAGACCGGCTCCAGGAGTGCCGCTAGCTTCTCCACGGCTTCGTCCATGGTCATCGGTTTTTCTTTTCGCTTCATAAAGATGATTCTCCGCTGAAAAAAGAGAAACGGCAAGAGATTTGGCGTTGCTTCGGACGATGGTGCGCATAGCCTTTACTCGTTGACCTCCTTGGGGCCTTTGGCGCGCTGGGCGGCGGCTTCGGCCATGATTTTCTCGATTTCGGCGGGATCGCGCGGGAGGCGTTCGCTTAGAAATTTGTTACCCGTATCGGTGATGAGGAAATCGTCTTCGATGCGCACGCCGAGATTTTCTTCGGGGATGTAAATGCCGGGCTCGACGGTGACGACCATGCCGGGTTCGAGCGGTTTGCAGTAGTCGCCGGGATCGTGGACATCGAGGCCGATATCGTGGCCGAGGCCGTGAATGAAATAGCGGCCGAGCGATTTGCCGTGAAGATCCTTGCCATGAGTGTTGATGTAGTCGTAGGCGATTTTGTAGACGCTTTTGGGGCCTCGTTCGCAGTAGTTCATTCCCGGCTTGAGGGCGGCGATAGCGGCATTCTGCGCGGCTAGAACGATGTCATAGATTTCGCGCTGGCGCGAGGTGTACTTGCCGTTGGCGGGAAGTGTGCGTGTGATGTCGGCGGAGTAGCCAGCGTATTGCGCGCCGACATCGAGAACGACGATGTCGCCATCTTCGATTTTGCGGGCGAGCTTGTCGTAATGGAGCGTGGTGGAATTTGGGCCGGCGCCGACGATGGGAGCATAGCCTTCCGCTTCCGAGCCGCCCATGGCGTGAACTTCGACCATTTTTGCGGCGATCTGATACTCGTGCAGGCCGGGATGCATCATGCGCATGGCGGCGAGGTGCGCATCGAGCGAGAGTTCAATGGCTTGGATCAGGAAGTCGATTTCGCCGGGGGATTTTATTTCGCGGAGCGCTTCGATCCTCGGGCGAACGTATTTTAGATTGAGCTGCGGAACGACAGTGTGAATCCAATCGACTACTTGTTTCTCGTGCGGGTAGCCGCCGTTTTCTTTTTCGTAGGGCAGGATGGTGTAGATGGCCGGATATAGTTTCGCGAGCCTTTCGAGAGTGGCGCGCATGTCTGGAAAAGGCGCGACGGAACTGAAACCGGTACGGGCTTCAATGCCGGGATCGGACGGCGACATGCGGAAGCCGTTCCATTTTTCTTTTTCGGAGTTTTTAGGAGGCAGAAAAAATATTTCTTGCGGACCTTCCCAAGACGCTGCGCCCGGACCGTTTTTCCGTGACGGGAGGATGATTAGGCCGGCGCCTTCTTCGTTGTGGCCGGTCAGGTAGTAGAAGTTGTTTTCCTGGGCGAAGATGTAGGCTTGCGAGAATTCCTCGCGGCCGGTGAGGCCCCAGAGGAGGATCGGAGCATCGATTTGCGCGGCTAGTTTGGCGCGACGGGCGGCGTAGACGCTGTTGGGTTCGCGCTCGCGGCGTTGCTGGGCGTGGACGGCTGGCGGTGAACAAAAAGCGGTGATGGACAGAGCGGTGAAAGCGGAGAAGAGGGCACGGCGTGCCGTGCCCCTACGGGGGAGGCGACCTTGTGCCAAGACGTTGGACCTACCGGTCATGCATTCTCCTTGAGCCAGGCGAGCAAAAGATTGTACCGGAAGCGGAGAAACGGGCAAAGGAAGCGAGATAGGAGTGGGCAAAGACCCCACGCCGGTGTGAAGGGAACTGTGAAATAAATGCAAGAAAGGAATGGAGTTGCGGGCGCTGCTGTGCAGCAGATGTCCATTCGCTGTGGATAAATAGGGAAGAGATTGGGTGTGGAGAGCAGGCACGGGGAGGGTACACCCCATGTGTGACGGAAAGTGTGCGTAAGTGGATGAGAGAAAAGAGGTTGCGGCGACACGAGCGTGTCGGGTTTGGTGAGCGGTGCGTAGTGACGAGTTGCAAAACTTTGTGGCTTGAAGAGGGGCATCCCCTCCCGGTTTTTTGTAAACGTTCATTCTGCGGGAGATGAAGTGGAGTGGAATCAGCAGTTGCAGAAGTGTTGATTCTGAAGGGGTTGGGAGAGGGCGGTTTTTATGAAGTGGTAACCTGGGAGGAACTGAAGATTTTGCGGGGATTTTAGGGACCGCGGGGCGGAGACGCATCGCTTTCTGGGACACGGACAGAAGCCGACCCCGAAAATACCAAAGCAATATATCATATTATTACTATTTGTCAAGGATAAACTGCAAGTCGTTTGTTTCGTGCGAGTTGATGGAGCTGAGAGTGCAGGGAGATTGGGCGATCCAAGAAAGCCCTAGGACCCACCCTTGCATGAACCAAGCCCGCAAGGATGGAGCGCCCCCCTCGGAGGAAGATAAAGTCAAAATCTCCTCGCCGGTAACAGATGTCCCACGCGCCCAAAACCGAAAAGCTGGGGCACTCCAGAAAAAAACAAAGGCAAAAATCGTTCTGGGGCGTTAAGGCGGCCCCACCTGCCCGGCGGGCGGATCACTTTTTAGTTCTTGATGAGTTATAGCAATTTTGCTATAATACATGCAGGTTCGGGAGCGGCTTCTTGAATGGCGAGTTCACGATTGAGTATGTGGAATTGCCGCGCGGGCGGACGCCAGCGCGGGAATTTGTGGATTCGCTTGATGATAACGCGGCGGCTCGAATCGATGCGTTTATTGAGCGCCTGCGCACTGTTGGCAATCGAATGGAGGGAAAGTTCGTCAAGAAGCTGACTGGCGATCTCTTCGAACTGAGGGTCAAACAGTTCGACCGGATTTTCCGAGTTTTGTTCTTTTATCAGCCGGGCAGGCTAATCGTGATCACGTCGGGGCTTCAGAAAAAGACGGAACAGACGCCGCCGTCGGAGATTGCGAAGGCAGAACGGCTTAGAAAGCTTTGGTTGAGGTACCGGAATCGATATCCGGTTTCGCAACAAGATAGAGAGGCACTGGCGAAGGAGTGGGGGATATGAAGAGAGATCGTCACGCAGAGATTGTAGAGACGCGATCGAGGAAGAGCGCGAAGTACGGAAAGGCGTTTGCGCGAACGCTGCATCAGATTGATTTGGCGCTGCTGGTACGGGAGATGCGAGAGGATGCAGGCCTGACGCAGACCGAACTGGCAAAGAAGGCGGGTACCAAGCAATCGGTGATTGCGCGGCTCGAGGATGCTGAGTATACGGGGCATTCGCTGCCGATGCTCGAGCGAATTGCGGTTGCCTGCGGAGTTGGGTTAAAACTCCACGCGGAGAAGAAACCAGACTTTAGTCGCGAAGTGGCGCTGGTTTGAAGCGGCTGCAGGGCGAGCCGCAAGTCCGGACAATGTTCGCGGCCAGTAGGAAATTTCCTGAAATATTTTGTCCAGCAGACTAGGAGATTTTGTTGGCTTGGAAGGTTTGGGGGCCGGCGTGGAGGATTAGGCCGGTGACGGCGCCGTTGGCGTCTTTTTGGAAGGTGAAGGTGATGTCGGAGGAGAGGATGAAGAATTGGGTGGGGGAGTCGGGGAGGAGTTCGATGGGGTCGGGGCCGAGGGGGTCGGCTTGGACGTAGAGGCTAGACGATTTTAGGGTGATGGTTAGCTTGCCGACGTCGGGGATTTCGTAGGTGCCGGCGTAGGCGGGGAATTGCGCGGGATTCATTTTTAGCAAGGCGTGCTCGGTGGGATGGAAATCGGGCCAGGCGTATTCCTTGGCGACGGCGCGGTAGATTTCTTCGGTGAGTTGGCCGCCGGAATCGGAGTTGGTCATGACGGCGAAGCCCTGGCCCCCATCGCGATAGGCGAAGAGATTGCAGCGGAAGCCTTCGTTGGCGCCGCCGTGACTGAAGCTGGGTTTGCCGTCCGTGGATTCGAGGCCAAAACCGAGTCCCCAAGTGCCCATTTGGGGAGTGAGCATCTGGCGGGCCATGTCTTGCGAAAGAATTTTCGAGGATTTTCCGGCGTATTCGTTTTGGACTTCGATGGCCACGCGGGCGAGGTCGGAGGGAGTGGTTCAGAGGCCGGCGGGAGCCATTTCCGGATAGGTGTGCCAGCCGCCTTTGACGGGGTCGCCGTTGGCGCGATAGGGAGTGGCGGCTTCGGACCAAAGATCTTTCGGAAGAGGCTGCTCGTAAGTGCTGTGAGTCATACCGGCGGGGCGGAGAACGAGTTCGCTCATGATTTGCGGGAATGGCTTTCCTGTGACGTCGGCCATGAGCGTTTGCAGAACTACGTAACCGCCGCCGGAGTAACGCCAGAGAGTGCCCGGGACGACATCGACGCGGATGGGATCGGTGTTGGCGGGTTTTGCGCCGTTGAGAATTTGGACGATGGAGGGAAGCGGATCGCCAGAGGCGTAACCGGGAAAACCGTGAACGGTGAGGCCAGCGCTGTGGCTAAGGATGCGGCGGACAGTAACTTTTTCTTTTTCGGTGAAGGCATTTTCGGGGACTTTCCAGGTGCGGAGCTTGACGTTGACGTCTTCATCGAGACTTAGCTTGTCTTCTTGGACGAGACGAAGGGCGGCTAGCGCGGTGACGGGTTTGCTGATGGAGGCGGCTTGGAAAAGAGTTTCGGGCGTGACAGGTTTTTTGGCGGCGACGTCGGCTAACCCGTAGGCTTTGGTCCAGATAATCTGGCCGTGATCGAAGAAAGCGACGCTGACGCCGGGAACTTTGTAGTGCTCCATGCGAGAGGCGATGGTCATGGGCGCGGGAGGCTGGCCTTTGATGACGACGGCGGGAAGAAGGCCGTTTTCGATGCGGACGATGCGAGCGGCGAGAGCGGGATCCTGGGCGCTGGCGGATTGGGGCGCGCTGGGCGAGGCGATCGCACGCTCGAGCAAAGAGAGGGCGAGAAGCGCGGCTAGAGCTGCGAAAACAATTGCAAGCTTCTTGAAGTTTGAGCGCATGGCCGGAAATCGTATCACTTTTTTGCAGCGGGGAATCGGCGATCGGCTAAGAGCGGAAGAAATCGATGAGCAGTTCGGAAACGCGGGCGGGTTCTTCGTGCTGGAGCCAGTGAGAAGCATTGGCAAAGGTATAGAGTTCGGCGGAATCGCAATAGCGAAGGCTGTCGTGCGCCATATCGGACAGGAGGAAGGCGTCGCGTTCGCCCCAGAGGATGCGCGTGGGGACGTGGACGGTTGGGTCAGGAAATTTTGTGCGATGGCGAAATGCGGCGCGATACCAGTTGATCATGGAGGTGAGCGCGCCGGGCTGCGACCAGGCGGTGCGATATTCAGCGAGGTCGTTTTGCGAGAAGGTTCCGGGGCGGCTTGAGTGAAGGAGAGCGTTGGCGCCAAAGCGGAAATCGAAGGAAGAGAAGACGAGTTCCGGAAGAAAGGGAAGTTGAAGCAGAAACATGTACCAACTGCGGCGAACCTGGCGAAGATTGGATTTGAGATAGCGGAGCATGACGCTCGGGTGAGGAACGTTGAGGATCGCGAGCTTGGCGACGCGTTGCGGATGGACGATGGCGACGCTCCAGGCGACGGCAGCGCCCCAATCGTGGCCGGCTAGGAAGATGCGTTCTTGGTGGAGTTCGTCGGCGATGGCGAGGACGTCGGAAGTGAGATCGGAAAGCTTGTAGTAAGCGGTGCCGCGAGGTTTGCTGGAGGTGTTGTAGCCGCGCTGGTCGGGAACGATGACGCGGAAACCAGTGGCTGCAAGCGGTTCGATCTGTTTGTGCCAGGAATACCAGAATTCGGGGAAGCCATGAAGGAGGATGACGACGGGGCCGTTGGGGGGACCGGCGGCGACGGCATGGAGAGCGATCTCGCCATTGCGAAAGGTTAAGTGTTCGAGCTCGGTGGGCACAAACGGAGAGTTTACGATGGAAAGGGAGTTATGGAGAAAAGTGCGGCTAGGTGATGGAAGTGGTTTCAAGGCCGTAGGTGGTGACGTAATCGGCGGTGGCGGCGATTTCCGAGACGCGAGCTTCGGTATCGCCATGAGCGATAGCGGTATGGGGTTCGGCGGCGGTTTCCGGGGGGAGAGCGCCGATGGCGAGATTGCGTCCAGCGTTTTTTGCCCTGTAGAGAGCGCGGTCGGCAAGGGCGAGGACTTCTTCGTAGTTCACGTCGACGGGGGAAGCCATGTTCCAGGGAAAAGCGGCCCAGCCGATCGAGACGGTGCGGTGGAGAGAAAGGCTCGCACCTTTGATCTTGTAAGGCTCGCCGGAAACGGCGGAGAGGACGCGAGCGGCGAGCGTGGCGGCTTCCTTGCGTTCGCAAAAACGGGAGACGACAAGGAACTCCTCGCCGCCCCAGCGGACCAAGACGTCGGAATAGCGAATGGCGGAGCTGATACGAGCGGTGAGGTCGATGAGCATTTGATCGCCGGCGTCGTGGCCGAAGCGGTCGTTGATTTCCTTGAAATGGTCAGCGTCGATCAGATAGAAGATGATGTCGCGATTGCGGCGGCTGCGCGTGGGATCGGGTGCGGTGTAAGCGCGAATGGCTTGGCTGATGTCGCTCTGGATGGTGGCCTGGAAAAATCGGCGGTTGCGCGCGGCGGTGAGCGGATCGGTGAGAGACATTTCCTGAAGTTCTTTGTTGGCCTGGGCAAGGGCTTCACTACGTTCGGCGACAGCTTGTTCGAGCCGGAGGCGCTCGCTCTGGAGTTTGCGCGTGCGGTAATTCACAAGGGAGTAGAGCGCGAAGAGGCCGAGAAGTATGGCGAAGCCACGCGAATACCAACGCTGCCACCAGGCTGGAATCACGGTAAAGGAAAAACCCGCCGGGAAGCTGAGAGTGCCGCGGGCGGAGCGGCAAGATACGGTGAAAGTGTAATTACCCGGGGGAAGAGCGGGATAGCGAGCTTCGCGGCCCGTGGTTTCATTGAAGTCGGATTCCAGGCCGGCGAGGCGATAGGAGCAGCGAACATTCTCCGGGTCGCGATAGGTGAGCGCGGCAAAATCCACGCGGAAATTATTCTCGCTACGAGGCGCTTGGGGATGGCGTTCGCCAAGGCGTTCGCGCGAGCCGAGCTCCGCGGAAGTAATGACGACGCGAGGAGGAAGCTCGACTCCTTCGTCAGCGGAGACAGGATTGTAACGAGCGAGGCCACCGCTCGTACCGAAGAGCAAAGTGCCATCTTGTTCGGCGAAAAAGCCTTCCTCGCTCAAGTCGTTCCAGATCAGGCCATCGGCGCGGGTGAAGCGAAGAGTACGTCCAGTACGGAAGAATTCCGTGAGACCAAAAGCGCTACCGGACCAGACGTTGCCCTGGTGATCGACGCCAAGCATGTAGACGTCGAGAGAGGGCAGCCCCTCGGCCAAACCATAGTGAGTGATCTGGGGTTTGCCGTTCACCAGACGCAGGCGGCTGAGACCAAGAGCGTCGAAGTAGCGGAACCAAACTTCATCGCGGCTGACGGCAGCGGCTTCGACGACGTCGTCTTGCAACAAACCGTCGGCAGACGTGAAGTGCAGCCAGTGCTGGCCATCGAAGCGAGAGAGCCCGTTTCTGCCAACTGTCCAGAGGACGCCGTCGGGGCTGGTTGCGAAACGACCGAAGCCTTGGTGAATTTCGGGAGGCAGAGGAACATCGACGAAATGAAAAGGCCGTTGAGAAGGTTGGGCTGCTTTTAGGTACTGAGAGTTGGCAATCCAGATGCGGCCGTCAGGGCCTACTTGAATGCCGGTGGGATTGGAACCCGGAGACGGGATTTTCTCGGGGATAAGAGACTCTGGGTCGAAACGCGTGAGGCCACCGGCATAGCAAAGAACCCAAACGGCATGATCGGGCGCCAGCATCAACTGGCGTGCCACAGTGCCATTGAGACCGTCTTTTGCTTTCCACACTCGCCAGCGATTTGCCTGAGGATCCCACATGGCAACGCCATTGTCGGTGCCAACCCAAAGGCGATTGCGGGCATCGCGCACTTGGGACCAGACAACATCGTCGGGAAGGCCTTCGCCGCGTGTCCACGCCGACCAAGTTTTTCGACCGATCCAACGCTGGATGCCGGCTCCGCCGAGGCCAATCCAATAAGCGCCCTCGCGGTCTTCGGTGATGGCAAAAGTGGCGTTGGTGGCCATGCCGCGGCTTTGATCGATGACTTCCCACTGACCAGCAACTCGGCGGTAGAGGCCCTGCACAGTGGGAATCATCAAGTTGCCCTCCCGATCCAGGGCCGGGGAACCATAGTCATTGGCGGGAGGAAGACTGGGGAGTTCGAGGACGAACTGATTGGAGCCTGGATTTAGGCGATACAGATGCGCGGACGTGCGAACCCAGAGGATTTTGTCAAAGTCCTGAAGAATGCTGATCACGGGGTCATTGGAAAGACCGCTTTGCGGGGGAAACATGTGGACATGGTCCAGCGAATCGAGCCAGCCCACGCGGTGCCCGGAAGCGAACCACACTCGACCTTCGGGAGTGATGCGTACGGTTTCCACTTCCGGGCTGGGTAGGCCCTCGGAAATGCTCCAGAGGCGATTGTCATTGGGACGATCCGGGTCGACGCGGAGCAGGCCGGCTTCGGTGGCGAGGTAAACCTTACCCCACGAATCGAGAGCCAGTACGGAGCTTCGACGAAACGAGTTGTAGACGCTGGCGAGATGCAGTTTGTGGAGTACGCCCGCTTCCATATAGGCGATGCCACGAGAGGTGACAATCCAGATGCGGCCCGAGGGAGCGAGAACAAGCTGATTTACATTGGTGCTGGGAAGGCCCCGCTCAATGCCGAAGCGTACAACGCGAGTGCCATCAAAGCGGAGCAGCCCGTCAGGCGTGCCGATCCAGATGAAGCCATCCTGGTCTTGGAGGATACAGGACGGGGTCGTAGAGCTAAGGCCAAAGTTATCGCCCACGCGCTGGAAGACATAACGCGGCTTGCTGGGAAGAGAAAGCACAGGCGTCTCGGTGGGCGTTGCCTGCGCGGCAAGGGAAGCGAGCACCAAGAGGATGAGGCTTGCCAAGATTTGGGCGGCGGAAAGCTTGCTCCGCATGAACACTCCGAATAATGCAGTCCGAATAGTTTAGCGTGCGGGCGAGTAAGACGGGTGGAGTGGTCCCAAAACGATAATGGCGAATTGTGAGGCTTGGAAGAGTTTGAGAGCTGGAAGGGGCGGTGGACTAAGCCGCAAGATGTTTTGACAAACGCAGTCATGTGCGTCACAGTATGCACATGACACTGTTCCGCCTGACTCTTCGCCCGGGCGAATCCATATTCGACCAGCTTGTGTTTGCCGCGAAGAAGGCCTTCATCAGCGGCGAACTTCAGCCAGGTCAGGAATTCCCCTCCGTTCGAGCGCTTGCGGCTGAGTTCAAGATTCACCCAAACACGGCGCACAAAGTCGTGCAGTACTTGATCCAGGAACGCTGGCTCGAATCTCGTCCGGGGATTGGAACCGTGGTCGCAGAGATCCCGGAACCGCGGTCGGGCGACCGGAAGCGTCTCCTCGGACGCGAGGTCGAACAACTTGTGGTCGAGGCCGTGCGTCTGGAACTCGATATCGACGACGTTATGCATGCCGTCAGGGAGCAATGGGCAAAGCTTGAAATGCCTCAGGAGGTGAGCCGCAAATGATCCGGGTGGAGAATCTTTGGAAGAAATTCGGGCATTTTGACGCGCTTCGCGGATTGAGTTTCGATGTGCCCGTAGGGAGCGCTTTCGCATTGATCGGCGCAAATGGCGCGGGAAAGACGACCACGATCAAAGTGCTGATGAATATCATCGAGCCGACACGCGGAGGCGCGACGCTGCTGGGTGTCGATTCCCGCAAGATTTCTCCACGGCAGCTTGCGCAGATCGGATACGTCTCTGAAAACCAGGACATGCCGTCGCGCCTGACGGTCGAGGAGTATGTGGCGTATCTGCGGCCGTTCTATCCCACATGGGACCGTGAGCTGGAAGCATCGATCGCGCGTCAATTGCGGTTACCGCTGGAGCGCAAGATCGGTGACTTGTCGCACGGTATGCGCATGAAAATGGCACTGATGTGCGCGCTCCCTTTTCGGCCCAAGCTGCTCATTCTGGACGAGCCTTTCAGCGGACTCGACCCGCTGGTACGCGACGAATTCATGGAAGGGTTGCTCGAGCAGGCCGGCGAAATGACCATCCTGATCTCATCCCACGAACTCGGAGAAATCGACGGCGTCGCGACGCACGTTGCGTTCCTCGACGAGGGCAAGCTGCTATTTCAGGAATCGATGAGCGACCTGACGAACCGCTTCCGCGAAGTGCGAGTCACGCTCGAGATCGAGGCGGCGCGGCCGGCTCAGGAGCCCAAGGAGTGGATGCAAATGCGGGCTCTCGGAAACGTATTGACGTTTGTCGACACGCGGTTCGACGAAAACGGTCTGAGCGAGCGGATTCGTTCGCGAATCGAAGGCGTGCGAGGAATCGAAGCGCAGCCGATGGCTCTGCGATCCATCTTTACGACTCTTGCGCGAGCGGCTCGAGACGGCGCAGCTTAACCGAAAGGCAGGGGGAAATGGTCTGGCACATTTTCAAGAAAGATTGGAAGTTGACGTGGGTGTTTGTCTTGGTCGTATCCGTGGTTCACTGGATAGATTCGGCAATTATGTACAAACTCGGGCTGTTCGGTGAAGATCCCATGCTCGAGATGCTCGCCGATGCTGTCCCTATGCTGGCGTTTTTCGGGAGCATGTTTCTGATTGGCGCGATCGTGCACCTGGACTCGATTCCCGGAGTGCGACAAGATTGGTTGGTCCGGCCAATCTCTCGCCGGGACCTGGTCGTCGAAAAGTTTTTCTTCGTGGTGCTCATGGTGAATGGTCCGATCTTCGCGGAAGTCCTTCTGCAAGGCCTTGCAAACAAATTTTCCTTGCGCTTGTCTCTGGCAGCTGCGATGTGGCAGGTCGCGTTCCTTTTCTTCGCGTTCACGTTACCTCTTTTCAGTTTTGCATCGGTGACAAGAAATATGACGCAGGCGTTCATTTTTGGGTGTAGCTGCGGCTTCCTTATGGTCGGATTTTCGACTATCGCGGGCTATCTGAACGGCCGCGCGCATGGCACGCTGGAAACGATCTCCTGGAGTGCTATTGGATGGGTGGGAGAAACCGGACGATTCGCGCTCAGTGTGGTCGCCGCAACCGTCATTCTCGGCCTTCAGTATTTCCGCAGGAGGACTCTTTTCTCGCGCTGCATGGTCCTTCTGTTCGGCGTTGCAATTCTTGCCACACAATTTATCCCGTGGAGGGCGGCCTTCGCCATCGAGCAGAAGCTCTCGCCGAAACCCGGCGCTGGGACAAGCGCAATGGTTGCGTTTGATCCAGAGCTCGAAAAATTCCGATCGCCCTCCGGATTGGGCGCTTCCACGGATCAAGGTCGGCGGTACAACCTGGGGGAGCATACCAGCGTGTTCTTGCCTTTGCAGGTTGCCGGTACCCACCGCGATGCTTTTCTGTTAACCGACTTTGTGGAAGTGCGCTTGATCGAGCGGGGCGGGAAGGTTGCGTTCCATGGAAGAGGCGAAAGCCTGGAGTTCGCCAACGAAGGGCCGAATAGCTCGACGTACCAAGAGATCCAAGTGCCTGCATCGGTATATCGAGACATTAAGGATCGGGGGGTTCGCACTGAAATTGACTATTCCTTGACGCTCTTCGGGCTGAAGGAGTCTTACTCGATACCCGCGTTGGGTGGAGATGAGCGGATGCCGGGCTTCGGCTGGTGTGAGACGAAGATGGATGAGGCGGAAACGGTCGTGGAGCTTCGCTGCATGCAGCCGGGCAAGGGACCGACGTGTGCGACGCTATTTCTTGAAAATACGGTGACTGGCCAGCGAAATCCGGCGAGATCATCCTGTCACGGCGATTATTCCCCTTATTCCGGATGGTATTTCGGCGACAACATGGCGCATTTTGGAGCGAACATTCCATTCCGCGATGCTTCCGGGCTGGCAAAATATCCGGTCGATGGGCCGCAACTTCCAAATTCGCGCGCCGTTATTCGAGTGTACGAGCCAGAAGACCACTTCACGCGCTCGCTGGTGATTCCGCAAATCAAGCTGAAAGATTGGGAAGCACAATAGGCCAAGGACCTAGCGCCACTCTAAGCCGAATGAATGGTGAGGACCCGGGAGCACAGCCGGAACTCAGAAGCTGGGAGCGCCGATGGCGGCGGGGTGCGTTCCCGGGGCGTTGACGCCGAAGTGAAGATGGGCGAAATGAGTTTGGCCGATGGACATCAGGCCGATGTAGAGGTAGCCCCAGAGATTCAGGAGAGCTGCCGCAACTTCTCTCTTGTCTCTTGGAACGATTCAGAATCATGATGTATTGACCGCAAGTTTCAGCGGCTCGCTTCCTCTGACTGGATGCTCACCTTGAATTTACTTGCTCTTGAATTGGGCCGGCCCGCCATGAATCGGCCGCTTCCTCTGAAGCAGGGCCTCCGAATGATCGGACGCCTCTTTCACCAGAAAGCCCATCTTAGGATGAGAACTCTCCAGATCAACCGACAGACCGAAACCGCGCAGAACTTCGGAGGTCGTAGGCCCAATCGAAGCCTTCACAACATGTTCCAACGCAGCATTTAGGGCATTCTTTTTCCCAGCCTGCTCGGCGATCTGAAAGATGTGGTGGATTTGGATCCCTGTCGTAAATAGGGCCACATCGATCTTTCGCGCGATGATTGCATCCACAGCCGCTTGCAGCGGAGCCGTATCCTCTGGCAAAGCCCACTGGTAGACAGGCACAGGGGTAACGCATGCCCCTCGTTCGCGCAAGCCCTCGAGTAGTTCGAGATTCGAAACGCCGTATTCTTGCACGGCGACACGTTTGCCGCGCAAATCTTGTTTGGCGTCGTCAATCGCCTGGAGCACTTCGCGCCAAGTATTAGGCTCCCGAGCGGTTAGCGCGACCGGCACTTTCCATTCCCGCAGGACGGCCACCGGCTTCGGGCCCCGCGCAATCACGCACACTTTTCTTAGAGCGTCGAAAAACTTCTCTCTGGCTTGCGTCCCTTCCACTACATCGGAAAGTACGCGCGCCCCGGCGCCCGTGAGAAAAATCACTGCATCAAATTTTCCTGCGAACAAGGCATCGGCGAATTTCAATGCCTCGAGATTGGAAGAGAGCGGCAATTCTCGCATCGCGGGCGCATGAAACGGCTTGCCACCATACGTTTCAATCAGCCTGGTTATTTCTTGTCCGCGCCGGCTCTCCAGCGTCAGAACAGTCAATCCTTGGAAATTTGTGGCGGGCATTTCTGGAGGTTCCGCTCGCTACAATACCTCGGAAGGAGCAGAAAGGGGAGCGATGGGCTTTCTTTGTACCCAGCGAATAGGCCGGTCGCGATGAGCGTAGTTTTCAGGCGAGCGGTCCTGCTCGATCTCGTCGGACGGAATCTGTAGTTCAACGATTCCATCCGCAATACGTATGGGAAACGTGGCTATACATGCTGCGGGACTAGCGGGGTTCGCTGCCGCGCCTGTCGACAAGTCAATCTTCCAGGCATGCAAGGGACACACAACGCTGGTTCCCGAAACAATTCCTTCCGAGAGAGGCCCTCCCCGGTGCGGGCATCGATTGTCGACCGCGAGAAAGCGATCCCCGAGATTGAAAATAGCAATCTGTCGTCCGCGAACAGTCGTAACCCTGCCTTCGCGAAGGGGAATGTTCTCGCACGCGGTGATCCGTACCCAAGCTGCTTCCGGATTCATCCTGCCAGCCTTTCCATTGGTTCGATCTGTACAAACTGCGTCGGATGCCGGGGTTCATCGCCTTCGAGCCAAGCGTCACGTGAAGCCGCCTTGGACTTACGCAAGCGCTCTCGCAGTCCCTGTTGCACAGCTAGCGGCGCGTAGACGGTTTCGCGCCGCACTCGTTCAATCGAGACACGCTCCACAAAGTCGTAGGTGCGTTCCAGGTAGTTGGCATTTTCGCGGTAATACTGAAAGAAGAGGGCTGCCGCTTGCAGGGCTTCCTCCGCGGACTCTACCGTCACCAGCAGATCTGCCTTACGCACCTTTTTTCCCGCCGCGCCACCTACCACGATCTGCCAGCTTCCTTCCTGTCCTATCAATCCAATGTCCTTGACGGTCGCCTCCGCACAGTTTCTGGGACACCCCACGGCGGCCATTTTCAATTTGTGCGGTGTGAACAGATTTTCGAAACGCCTTTCCATCTCAATCCCTGCAGAGGTGGAATCCTGCACTCCAAACCGGCAGAAATCCGTTCCGACGCAGGTCTTCACCATGCGCACACCTTTCGTGTAGGCCTGGCCGGAGGGCATTCCGAGTTCCGCCCAGATCTTCGGCAGGTCCGCTTTCTGGACACCAAGAAGATCAATTCTTTGGCTGCCCGTGATCTTTAGCATGGGCACCCTGTATTTTTCCGCAACGTCCGCGATGCGCCGCAATTCTTCGGGCGAGGTGACGCCTCCGCGAATGCGCGGCACGACAGAAAACGTTCCGTCTTTCTGTATGTTGGCGTGGACCCGATCGTTGACGAAGCGCGCCGATCGATCTTCGTTATGCTCTCCACACCAAACAACATCCATCATGTAGCTCAGGGCGGGCTTGCAAACCTCGCAGCCAACCCCATTTCCGTAGATGTCCAATACTTCCTGCACCGAGCGGATTCGCTGGCTACGGACGATTTCTCTCAGACGGTCTTCGCTTATGGGCACGCATCGGCAGATGAATTTCTTCTTTTCCTCTTGTGCTCCGGGAACAATGGCATTCAAGAGCTGCTGGCAAAGGTCCGTGCAACTTCCGCACCCTGTGGATGCGCGCGTGCACTCCTTTACTTGCCCGAGCGTGCTTAAGCCCTTCTCTTGGATGGCGCGAATGATTGCGCCTTTGGATATGCCGTGGCATCCGCAGATCACTTTGCTATCCGGCACCGCGGCCACGTCGAACCCGGTGTCTGCTGCCGGTTGTGGGAACAACAGGTGCCGCCGCATCTCAGTCAAATCCTGTTTGGATTGCAGCCAATCCATGTACCGGTGGCTCTCGGAGGCATCGCCCACGAGGATCACGCCGGCAAGACGGTTGTCTTTCAAAGTAAGCCGTTTGTAGATTCCAAGCGCGGGATCCTCAAATCGCACAATGTCATTTCCCGGCGTTGTATCGCCAATTTCTCCCGCCGAAAAAACATCCACTCCCATGATCTTGAGTTTCGCGGCGAGAACCGTCCCTTGGTAACCCGCGGTGGGATGGCCGGTAATAGTCGCAGCGACCACCTTCCCTTGCTCGAGCAGGGGAGCCACCAAGCCGTAGCAAACTCCGTTGTGCTCCACGCACTCGCCAACCGCAAAAATGTCGGGCTTGGAAGTTTCCATCCGATCGTTGACGACGATCCCGCGATGAACTGACAAACCTGCTTTGCGGCCAAGCTCGACATTGGGACGAATTCCAGCGGCAATCACAACAAAATCCGCCGGAAGCTCACTCCCGTCGTCGAACCGCACGCCACTGGCTTTCTCTTCACCGAGGATCGCCTTCGTGTTTCGGTTCAGGAGCACCTCAACGCCCATACACTCCATTTTTGCCTTGAGGTAGCCACCGCCGGTCAAATCCAGCTGGCGCTCCATCAAGCGATCCATCAGGTGCACCACGGTGACGTCGCATCCTTGCACCTGCAACCCGCGCGCAGCCTCAAGACCCAGCAAGCCACCGCCAATGACGACGGCTTTCGCGCCCGTGCGCGAACAATCCAAGAGGGCGCGGGTGTCGTCCAGATTGCGGAATACGTATACGCCCTTCTGGCTGGTGCCTTCCATGGGCGGGATCAATGGGGTACTTCCCATGGCCAGAAGGAGCTTGTCAAAAGGGGTTACGCTTCCATCGTCTCCCAGAACCGTTTTTTGCGCCGGATCTACATTTACAATGCGCACACCCAGGCGCAGTTTAATTTCGTTCTTTTCGTACCACTCCAGGCTGTTCAGCACGATTTCTTCGGCGGTTTTTTCTCCCGCAAGGACAGAAGAGAGCAGAATGCGGTTGTAGTTCAGGTGGGTCTCGTCGCCGAAGAGGGTAATCTCAAACTTTTTTGCGTATTTCAGGATTTGCTCGACGCAGCCAATCCCGGCCATCCCGTTTCCGACGACAACGAGCTTTTCCATTCGTTTCTTTCTCGGCAGCCTCTCAAAGGCTCTTTAATTGGCCTCGGCCACTTCTCCCACCGCTACGCGCGAAGATTCATCGTCGCGCAAAGGGATTTCCAAGGACGCAGGTTTTTTGGGACTGTTTGTGACGTAGAGTGCGAGGCCCGTAAGCAAAGCACCAGAGACAAAATTGCCCAAAGTCACCGGAATTTGATTCCAGATCCACCATCGGCCCAGCGAAACGGGGGCCCCAAACAACATGCCTGTGGGAATCAGAAACATGTTCACAATCGAGTGTTCATATCCATGCGCAAAGAAGGTCATGATCGGCAACCACATCGCTACGACTTTGCCGATGGTGGATCGCGAAGCCATCGCCAGCACCGCTCCCAGCGTGACCATCCAATTGCACAAAACTCCTTTGATGAAAGCCGTTTCCCATCCGCGCATCCCCAAAACCATGTAGCCGAGAGTCTTTTTCTGCGCGGCGGTTTTCACCAATTCGCCGATGGCGCCACTGCCGCTGGCGCCGCAGTTGGTCATCACGAGATAAAACAGCAAACCGTAAAACAGGCTTCCGGCCAGATTCCCCAGGTAAACCCAACCTAGATTGCGAAACATCCCGGGAAGGGAGACCTCACCGGCCGCCCACCCCATCGGCAGTAGCGCAAAATTCCCAGTTGCTAGCTCTAGTCCGAGCAGGACCAGGATGATGAACCCCGCGGGAAAGAGGATCGCCCCCACAATGGGAGCTACGTTCTGTGAGAGCACAATGAAGACGAGCGACGTTGCATAGGCGAGCAATCCTCCTGCAAGGAAACTCCGAATCAGAAGATCGCGAACGGAGAGAGAAGCCTTCCTGGCAGCAGATATCAGTGTGTCGTTCAGAAGGTCTGCAGGTTGCACGTAGTCCAAAGGCCACCTCCGCAGGCTAGATCGCGAGGACACGACTCCAACGCGGGCGTCAATCGTGGCTACATCTTGGGCCGGGGCATGGTTGCGTGCAAACGCAACGTTTTTATTGGGAGCATCGAAAAATGTGAGTTGCCGAGGTTCTCTCACGCGATGATTCGAGGAGCGATTTCCAAGTCCACAGGGACTGAAGCTAGGAAGCGGGAGCTTGCCCCCCCGCAGATTTCAGAACCCGGGGGCGCCGGAAGCCGCGGGGCGCATTTCCGGGGCGTTGACGCCGAAGCGGAGATGGGCGAGATAGGTTTGGCCGAGGGACATGAAGCCGGTATAGAGATAGCCCCAGACAAAGAGGAGAAGGAACGGGATTGTGGCGTAGTTCTCATTGGTGAAAGCGTAGAAGACGGTTCCGGCAAAGTAGATGCCCAGCAGAACTTCGGCGTAAGGCATCCAGCCGGCTTTGTTCCGGTATTTTTTCGAGACGAAAGTTCCTTTTTTGCCTTCGATTTTGAATTTGGGCGTGCGCGCGAACTCGCTCTTCTTGCCGACAATCGCTTCGAGGACAGCTTGCGCATTGCGGACAGAGATGCCGATGCCGACGGCCATCACGAAGGGCATGTAAAAAAAAGTGCGCCACCAGGTTTTCGGGTGGAGCTCCCGTTGCGCGACGAGGTAGAAGCTGGAGATGGAGCAGGTGGAAGCGAGGAAAAGAGGGAGGTCGATGATGAGCATCTGGAACCAGCCTTGATAGAAGCGGACGATCATGGCAGGAAGGAGCATCGCGGAAAAAAGAACCATGAGCGGGTAGCTGATGTTAGCGGTGAGGTGGAAAAAGGCCTCGGCTTTGACGCGTAAAGGCGCATCGGATTTCAGGACGCGCGGAAGGATCTTTTTCGCCGTCTGCATCAGGCCCTTGGCCCAGCGAGCTTGCTGCGCTTTGAAGCCGTTCATATCGACGGGGAGTTCGGAAGCGCATTCGATTTGCGGGAGATAAAGAAATTTCCAGCCCTTGAGCTGCGCGCGATAGGAAAGATCGGTGTCTTCCGTGAGCGTGTCGTGTTGCCAACCGCCAGCTTCTTCGATGGCTTGGCGGCGCCAGACGCCAGCCGTGCCATTGAAATTGAAAAAAGTGCCGCAGCGGGAACGCGCGCCGTGCTCGACGACGAAGTGGCCATCGAGAAGTATGGTTTCAACTTGTGTGAGGAGCGAATAGTCGCGGTTGAGATACGTCCAGCGCGTCTGGACCATGCCGATTTTGGGGCCGTCAGCGGGATCGACGAAATAGGGAATGGTGCGGCGAAGGAAATCCGGCTCGGGGATAAAGTCCGCGTCGAAGATGGCGACGAACTCGCCCTGGGCGGTGTGCAGTCCATTCTCAAGGGCACCCGCCTTGTAGCCTTCGCGATTTGTGCGGTGGATATAGACGATGGGCAAACCTTGGGCGGCGTGGCGCGCCACGCAGGCGCCGGCGACCTGACAAGTTTCGTCGGTGGAATCGTCCAGGACCTGGATGTCGAGGAGTTCGCGTGGGTAGTCGAAGCGGGAGACAGCTTCGACGAGACGTTCGATGACGTAGCGTTCGTTGAAAATCGGGAGCTGGACCGTAACACGCGGCCAGTTTTTGACCTCCGGCGGAGTGCCGGGAACATTTTTCGAATAGAGATAATAGTCGTAGACCAGCCAGTATCGATGGAAGCCGTAGGCCGCAAGGACGAAAAGGACCAGAAAGTAGGGGATGGTCATGGCCAAGTCAAAGGCATTGGGGTGATACATTCCCGCGAAGGTGCGGTCGGTCAGTCTGTGCCAGTAATGGCTAAGAGAGGTTTGCGCCAGGAGAATCGAAGAGATGGACAGTGGAATCGTCACGAGATGGTCAGCTTTGCTTTCTGCGGATGGCGTCTTGGATTGAACCGGACGACACAAGGATTATAGGACGGAAGCAGGGACAGTCAAAGACCGAGAATGGGTTCCCGAGCTTGCAGCAGCGCCCCAAATGTTCCGGGCTGGCAAAGGTATCTTGCCTCTAGTATTTTCCGATTATTGATGTGCTTATTTTTTTCTCCTCGACCCCCCAGCCGCTATTCGGTCCCGGCACGCACGCGGCGGCGGAGTGGTTTAATCCCGCGGCGTTCGCTACGCCTGCCGCTTATACATTCGGCGACGTGGGCAGAAACTCCGTATATGGTCCACCTTTACAGACCATGGATTTTGCCTTGAGGCGCACGTTCCGTCTCACCGAAGGTTCCAATTTGCAGTTCCGCGCGGAGGCGTTTAACGCGCTGAACAAGGTGAACCTGGGCACACCGAACCGCTATGCGAACGAGCCGCAATTCGGAACGATCACCATGGCCATGACGCCGGGACGCGAAATACAATTGAGCGCGAGAATTTCCTTCTAGCGGTTATTTGATTATTTGTTGCCGTGCCGCCCATCCGGCGTCGAAGACCGGCGAGACACATTCACTTCAAAATTCTTCACAACGCTACGGTACAAGCACGATTTTTCCGGCGGCGCCTGACTCCAGGATTTCTTTGTGCGCGCGAGGTGCTTCGGACAGAGGCAGCTCTTTGCCAACGACGGGGCGCAGCGTGCCATTTTCAAGGCCAGCGATGATGCCGGCGTGAATTTCGGATTCTTCGGATTCGGTGATGCCCCAGAGGGTAAATGCGCGAATCGAAGCGCGGCGCGCCATGAGTTCTCGGGCGTTAATTGTGATTTCGCCGCGATTGCCGATAACGATGATGCGACCGTTGGTGGCGAGGAGCTTCATGTCGTTGGCGAGATTCACGTTGGCGAGCATTTCGAGAATGATGTCTACGCCGCGGCCACCGGTGGCTTTCATAATTTCATCCAGATAACCGGGTTTGCTGTGATTGAAAACCTGATGAGCGCCTTCGCGCACGGCAAGGTCGAGGCCTTTCTGGCTGCTGGCGGTGCCGAAGACGCGCAGTCCCATCGCACGAGCAAATTGGACTCCGGCGATGCCGACACCGCCGCTAGCGCCGTGGATGAGCACGGTTTCCGAGGCGCGCGCTTGCGCGGAGTGGACGAGAGCATGATAAGCAGTTCCGTAAGGAACCCAGACACCTGCACCTTGGGCGAAGCTGGCTTTTGCGGGAAGCGGATGGACCTGGCTTTCAAGGGCGATGGCGTATTCGGCGTAAGCGCCGGTTACAGTTTTCGCCATGTAGACGCGGTCACCGGGTTTTACTTTGATGATGCCGGGGCCGACAGCTTCAATGACGCCAGCGCCATCGGAGCCAGGCGTGTACGGCAGAGGAGGCTTGACGGCGTAAGTGCCGCTGCGCATGTAGGTGTCATAGGGATTGACGCCCGCGCCGTGAACGCGGACGAGGACTTGTCCAGCGGCCGGCTTCGGCGTGGGGACTTCTTCGTACTTTAGGACTTCCGGACTACCGAATTCGTGAACCACGATTGCTTTCATTTTCTTGGCCTCCGATGTTGAAAATATTTGTTCGATGCCGCTTGCGGATTTCCGTTTCACCTTCGACCGCGAAAATCTGGGCGGCGGCGAGCACGGCGCGCTCCTACAAACGAAAATTATCGCCGTGGCTTCACGGCCTCCTAGAAGTGATCGTCCATATGCAGGTGAAACGATTCCTTTTCTCCTTCGAGAAGTCCCGCGGACTGGCCCCAGGCGGTCGTCTGCCAGTTGTCCTTGCCTTTTTTCTGGGGAATCCAGGGCGGCAGAGTTTGATTCAAGTAGCCGGCGAGCGAGTGGATGTACGGCTCGTACATCCGGCGCAGTTCGTGGAGGCGGCGGTCGGCTTCCTCGCCGTCGCGCAGCTTCAAACCATGCTGGGCTAGGGTGTCGCGGATGTGGCGCAATTCTTCGGCGGGGAGCCGGTCATTGGGCAATGAAGCGGGCGCAGTTCCGAAGACTTGCGATAAATCGGCGACGGCGTGGCGCGCAATGGCGAAAGTCAGCTCGGCTTGTTTTTCGCAGGCGCCTTCGATGCCAACCATGACCAGCGCGGAAGTATCCAGGATGGCGGTAAGTGAAGCGACCCAGGACTGATTGTCATGCTGCGAGCGGAAGAAGGCGAGGACGGGATAGGAGAGGTGGCTCTCCATGAGCTCGGCCGACCAGTGCTCCCAATCCTTGAGGAGTTCGCGCAAGGCATCTTGCCCATGGGGATAGCTGTGACGGCGGAGAAGTTCTCCGGCAGTGGGTGGCGTACCCGCTCGGGAATCGAGGAGCGAAATATCCACTTCGCGCTTTGAAAACGAGCCGTAAATGAAAGGCAGATAGCCAATCACCGCGGCCAGGAAGCCAAATCCAAATCCGGCTTCGGTGACGACCAGAGCGCGAGCCAGGCCGGAACGAGGAACGACATCACCGAGCCCGAGCGTGAAAAAAGTTGTGCCGCTGAGATAGATGTCGGTGAAAAAGCCGGGTTCGCCCCCAGTCATATTCACAGCCGAGCCCGCCCCGTATTGCATGAGGCCGAAACCCAAGACCAAGCCTATTGCCCAAACGCCCACGAGTACCAGAAGAGAGAGCGGGCCGTAAAAGCCCAGCAGCGCTTCCCGCCTCTTCCGTGACGTCACGAGGCACATAAGAAACTTCCAGACGCGCCAAGTGGACTTATAGAAGAGCCGTGCGAGACGAAATTTGCGAGTGACGCGTCGCGGAAGAATGATGGCCTCGAAGGCGTCCCACAGAACGACTAGAAAGATTACGGCGCCTGCAGCGAAGGCACCTGGAGCTGGAATCATATGCGGCATTGTACTCGTTTGGGTGGACTGCCGATAAGCGGCGGCGCGATCAGGAATTGAGGCGCGCGCTAACGCTGATCTCCGCTTTGAACAGCTTGGAAACCGGGCAGCCGGTCTCTGCGGCCTTTATGGCGGCGTCAAATTTCGCTTTGTCTGCGCCGGGAATCGTGGCCACGAGATCGAGGTGGCTCTTGGTGATGGAAAAGCCATCGCCGACTTTTTCGAGAGAGATCGTGGCCGTGGTTTCCAGTCTTTGCGCGGTCAATCCAGCGCCGCCGAGTTGCGCGGAGAGTGCCATGGTGAAACATCCCGCATGAGCCGCGGCGAGGAGTTCTTCAGGATTGGTGCCGACGCCGTTTTCAAAGCGCGTGCTGAAGGAATACTGTGTTTGTTTCAAGACGCCGCTGTCGGTCGAGATCGAACCCTTGCCATCCTTCAAGCCGCCTTGCCAGACTGCCGATGCTTTGCGTTGCATGATGCCGCTCCTTTTGAAAAGTTTAGCCGATTTGAATCCCCAGCATTCGATTCGCCGGCAAGGGAGAAGGGTATATGGACTGGAAGATGCTGTCGAGTGGCGGCATCGGATTCCACTTGAACCACTTCGGGTGGATCTACCACTTGTGAAAAACGAAAAACACGCCGACAACAACGAAGCCGAAGCCCGCGGCATAGTTCCACTTGATCTTTTCACCGAGATAAAAGATCGAGAAGACGGAGAACACCGTCAGGGTGATGACCTCCTGAATGGTCTTCAGTTGCGCGGCGGTGAATTCGTACGAACCAATGCGATTCGCCGGTACCTGGAAGCAGTACTCGAAGAACGCGATGCCCCAGCTGATCACAATCACTTTCCAGAGAGCGGTCGAGCGGAACTTCAAGTGGCCGTACCACGCAAAGGTCATGAAGATGTTCGAGATGGTGAGCAAAAGGATGGTTCTCATGTTCTCTGATTCTCTCTTTGCGGTGAAGTTTGTTCCAAGTGAGACGCGGCATCGCTCGCTGCAGGTACAAGACGATAGTTTCCGTCAGCGAATCGTGCGGCGCCAGAGCGGTTTTGGAGGTGCGCCCCAGCCCGCTGCTTGCGTCCCAATAAACGGGCCTGTTCCAGTTTAAGACTATTTCGTAATCCATAATGGCGGATTCTGCACACCTGCACCTCGTACCAGTTCAGCGGAGCCGGAGGACTCCTTTAGAGTTGCCAATGACAGACGATTTGGCTTCCCTCTTCTCGGTTTCATAGCGGGCCTGTGTGGCCTTGGAGGTTCTGGTGGCGCGGATATTGAAAATGGCTGGTGTGCTGGGCGTGACGGTGGCAGTCGCACTCTCGGTCACAACGCAGGCGCAAGATTCCACGGTTCTGGTGGTGACCGGCTCGAGCATGCCAGAGCCGCTGTACGCGAAGTGGAACGACGAATATCACATGCAGCAGCCAGCCGTGAAGGTGCGCTATCTCCCCGAAGGCAGCGGCGCGGGTGCCACCCGAGTGCTGACCGGCGCGGGGGATTTCGCCGGAGGTGATGCTCCAATTCCAGAAAAGGAATTAAAGGCGGCTACTTCCAGAGTGGTTGAGCTTCCCACGGTGCTCATTGGAATCGTGGTGGTCTACAATTTGCCGGGCGCCTCCCGCGAACTTCGGCTTTCGGGTCCGCTCCTCGCAAGTATTTACCTCGGAAAGATCACGGAATGGAACGATCCTGCTTTAGTCAAGTTGAATCCGGAAATTGAACTTCCCGCGCTTCCGATCAAAGTTGTACACCGCACTGCGGGAAAAGGTTCGAGCTACATCCTTTCCGATTTCTTGTCGAAGTCCAGCCCGGAATTTCTTGCGCGCGCCGGACGCAGCGAATCTCCTGACTGGCCCGTCGGTGCTAGCGCCGGCAGAACCCAGGATATGGTGGACAAGGTGGCGGGCACTTCGGGTGCTATCGGCTACACGGAGTTGAATATTGCGGAGAAGGCCTCCCTGCACATGGCCAGCATTCGAAACGCGGAAGGCGAGTTCGTCCGTCCATCCTTGCGCACCATTGCTGCCGCAGCCAAAGCTATGACGGCCAAGACGGGCGACGATTTCCGGATCTCGCTGACGAATGGCCCCGGAAAAGACAGCTATCCAATCAGCAGCTTTACCTGGTTTTATGTACCGGCGGTCGCCCAGGATTCGCAACGCGGCCGCGCGATCGAAGCTTATTTGAGATGGGTCTATGCCGACGGACAGAAGATCGCCCAGGAAGAAGGCTATCCGCCGCTTCCCGAGGAGTTACTGGCCAAAGTGGCCGCGAAAGCTGCAACTATTCGCTGAGCGAGACCGGAATATGGCAGTGCAAACATTTGTGGACCGGCTTTGAGGGTCACCGGCTGCTAGATAAGCACACAAAATTGCTCAGGAGACAAACCCGCCTGCCGGAGAATCCCGCGCAACGTTCCCCTGTCCAATTCCTTAAGATCGGGTACCACCACCTGGGCGAACGGCGCGTCCCGGCGAACTATGATGTGACTACGGTGTTGTCGTTTAATTTGAAAGCCTGCCTTGCCAAGAGCAGCCAAACACTCGCGCCCCGAAATCCGAGGCAACTTGATCATACGGCAAGCAAGACCGCATCAAACCGCTCAGGTGGGATAGGCAAGCCGTCTTGCTGAAGAGCGAGGACATAGCCTTCGATGGCCTCACGTATGTTTTGTACTGCTTCTTCCTTGGTCTTTCCCTGGCTAATGCAACCCGGCAAGCTGGGGCATTCAACAACCCAAAAGCCGTCCTCGCCTGGATAGAGGATCACCTGTCGCACAAGAAATACCTCACTCGTATTTTAGCACGCAGCTCACACATTTAGGGTAAGGGACACCAGATCGGGCCTCTGCCTCGGCAGAACTGGCGGCATCTTCGAGCGGTCCACGGGGCGATAAAGCGTGTCGCGTTCGACGGGCGTTCGGCCCGCGGCGCGGATGAGGCGCTCGAGTTCCGCCCGAGGCGTGAACTCCGAAGTTTTTGCGCCAGCGTCGTGGTAAATCTTCTCTTCAACAACCGTGCCATCCAGGTCGTTGGCGCCAAAACGCAACGCAATCTGCGCGATGCTTGGCGAGAGCATGATCCAGTACGCCTTAATGTGTTCGAAGTTATCGAGCAGCAGCCGTGCGACCGCGATGTTGCGGAGGTCGGCATAGCCGGTTGGCTTGGGAATATGCGAGAGCGCCGTGTTATCAGGATGAAACGCGAGAGGAATGAACGCTACAAAGCCGTGCGTTTCGTCTTGCAGTTCGCGCAATTTCACAAGATGGTCGGCGCGTTCTTCCTCGGTTTCCACGTGGCCATAGAGCATGGTTGCGTTGGAACGTAGACCCGCCTCGTGCGCCTTCTTCGCGGTGTTCAGCCACATCTGGCCGCTCGTTTTGTGATCGCAGATGATCTTGCGCACACGAGGGTGAAATATCTCCGCTCCGCCTCCAGGGCAGGAATCCACGCCGGCTTCTTTCATCTTAACCAGGACTTCTTCGATCGAGATCTTCGCGATCCGCGAGAAGTAATGAACTTCGACCATCGTGAAGGCTTTGATGTGCACGGCCGGGCAGCGATGCTTCAGGCCGCGAACCAGCTCGAGGTAATGGTCGAACGTGAGATCGGGATGTAACCCGCCAACGATATGAAATTCTGTCGCCCCATCGCGAACACCTTGCTGCGCTCGTTCGTAGATTTCTTCTAGCGCAAACGTGTAAGCGCCCGGCGCGTTCGGATCGCGGCCGAAGGCGCAAAGTTTGCAATGGGCCACGCAGACGTTCGTGGGATTGATATGGCGGTTGACGTTGAAATAGGTGATGTTGCCGTGGCGCTTCTCGCGGACGTAATTTGCGAGCCAGCCGACAGCAAGCAGATCGGGCGAACGATAAAGCGCGATGCCGTCGTCCAGGCTCAGGCGCTCCCCGGCAAGCACTCTGTTCGCGATGGGTTGCAACCTCTGATCGGTAATTGTGAGTTCGCTCATTTCGTTTCCGCTGAAAGCTTCAAACCCGCCAAACTGCCGCCGCCGCGCCCCAGAACACCAGGAACAACAAACTAATATAACCGTTCACGGCGAAAAACGCAGCGTCTAGCTTGCTGAGATCGCCAGGTCTCACAAGCGAATGCTCGTAGGCAAGCAACGCCGCGACCACCACGATGCCTGCCCAAGCCGGCCACGGCAGCGCAAAACTCCATGCCAGCCAGGAAAGTAGCGCGATCACACCGATATGCATGACACGCGCGATGAGTAGCGCGTTGGCGATGCCGAAACGCTTCGGAACGGAGTAAAGGCCGGCTCGCCGATCGTAATCGATGTCTTGGCAGGCGTAGAGCACATCAAATCCGCCAACCCACAGAGTGACCGCGGCACAAAGAATCAGCATGCGCGGATCGAGCGTCCCAGTAATGGCTATCCACGCGGCGGCAGGCGAAATGCCGAGCGCAAAACCCAGAAAAATGTGTGACCAATTCGTGAAGCGCTTGGTGAACGAATAGAAAAACAGAATCGCAATGGCGAGCGGGGCCAGCGTGAATGCCAGGAAATTTAGCTGCCAGGCCGCGACGAAAAACAAAGCAACAGCAGCAATGGCGAAGACCCACGCGAATTGCAAAGAAAGCGAACCAGTCGCGAGCGCGCGTTGCTGCGTTCGCGGATTTTCCTTGTCGTATCGGAGATCGGCGATGCGATTCATAGTCATGGCGGCGGAGCGGGCAGCGACCATGGCGACGATAATCCAAACGAACTGGCGTAAAGTTGGCCAGCCTCTTGGCGGTTGATGCGTGGCCCGCGCCGCGAGAAGCGCGCCGGTCAGCGCAAATGGCAGCGCGAACACGGAGTGCTCGAACTTGATCATTTCAAGAACGGTGCGGATGCGGCCAGCCATGGTGGAGCTACGCCTCCGCCTTTTTCGCGCTCGTCTGGCCGGTCCAGCGATACATTTTTTCTTGCGGAAGGTCTATCTGTGCCAGGACGCGGCAAGTATATTGCGTCACCAGATCCTCGATAGTTTGCGGACGGCTATAAAATGCGGGAATCGCCGGCATGATGACCGCCCCGGCTTGCTGCGCCCGAAGCATGTTTTCCAAATGGATGCGGTTGAAGGGCGTGTCGCGGACGCAAAGTACGAGCTTGCGGCCTTCCTTGAGCATCACGTCCGCAGCGCGCGAAACGAGATCGTCGCTCACTCCGGTGGCGATGGCCGCCAGCGTTCCCATGGAGCACGGCACGACGATCATCGCATCCACTGCGTAGCTGCCGGAAGCGATGGCCGCGCCAATGTCCTTGTTCGGGATGACTTCGATTTTTGTGGCGGGACGGGAGAGTAGCCGATGGGGAAGCTGCTTCAGGTCGCCTGAAGCGATTCCAAGCTCTTCGGCGAATAAACGCTGGCCTGCTTCGGTGACGACGAGGTGGATGTGCGCAACGCGCGAGTCCGCTTCAAGTAGCGACAAGGTTTTCTGCGCGAGAACCGCGCCGCTTGCCCCGGTTACACCTACGGTGACGACTTGTTTTTGCGTGTCCGTCATGCTTTCCGTGCGGATAGAATCAGTCTCGCAGTCGCACTGTGGCAAGTCAAGCGGAGCCGACATGCCCGTGCAATGGTAGAATTTGTCGCGGTCACAAAATATGAATCAGCAGGAATTGCTGAAAATTTTGGAATTGGTGAAGCTTGGCGCATTTTCTCCGGAAAAGGCCGCCGAGCACATGAAACATTTGCCTTTCGAGGATCTCGGATTCGCCAAGGTGGACCACCATCGTTCGCTTCGACAGGGATTTGCTGAAGTCATCTTTGGGAAGGGCAAAACTCCGAAGCAAGTCGCGGGGATTGTCCGCGCTATGCTCCGGAAAAATGATTCGCACCACAACATTCTTGTCACTCGGACCGATGCGAAGACTTTCGCCGCCATTAGGCGTGCCAACGGAAAACTAGCCCGCGCAGCCAAGTTTCACGATAATTCCGGCGTCATCACTATCGAGCGAAATCGCGAGATCACCGGCAAGGGAAACATCCTGGTGGTCTCCGCGGGCACAAGCGACATTCCCGTGGCCGAAGAAGCGTTGCTCACTGCGCAGATGATGGGAAACCGCGCTGAACACTTGTATGACGTGGGAGTGGCCGGAATTCACCGGCTGCTCGAGCATCGTGAAAAATTAACCCAGGCGCGAGTGATTGTCTGCGTTGCGGGCATGGAGGGCGCACTCCCGAGTGTCGTGGGCGGATTAGTCGGAGCGCCGGTGATTGCCGTGCCGACGAGCACGGGTTATGGCGCGAGCTTTGGTGGTGTGGCCGCATTGCTCGGCATGCTCAATTCCTGCGCATCGAATGTGACCGTCGTCAACATCGACAACGGCTTTGGTGCCGCCTGCGTGGCGTCTTGCATCAACCGGCTGTAACAACGCGCACGCAAACCGGCCGTGTCTTCAAGCTCCCCTCGAGGCCCGATTTAGGGCGCGGCCTGCGAGATTTGAATGGCGCAACCACTGCTTCCGCCCGATGTCGTGCATGCCTGGTTCGCGAGCGCAGAAAAATAGATGTTCGATTCGCCCGTCGCTGCCCCCGAGTTGTCCACCACGATTCCGCTCGCGCCTCCAGCGGCAGGCGATGATCCGGTTGGAGCCGTCGAACCGGAAATGGAGCCGCTCGTCACATTGAATCCCACCACGCAGCCGATACTGATGCTTGGCGTCGTGCCGCATCCCGAGTAATTGCTGAACGCGATTGTTCCCAAAAAAATGTAATCGGTCGTGTTATTGAAGAATTCCGTCACGCCAAGTCCCGCGGCGTAATAACCATTCGTGTAGTTCAGAGCGACTACCGGCCCAGCAACAGAGGTCGTGCTCATCACGTTCGACGCGATAGATATTTGATAAAGGGCATTGTTCGCCGGACCTGTGTTTCCGACGACGTAGATGTGCCCGGTCGGGCTCGAAGCATTTGCGGACGACAAATACGCGTTATCAAACGTGCCGGACAGCAGAAAGTCGTAGCCAGGCCCGACAGTTGCCTCCGTGCCGGCTGCCCCGCTCGTAAAACTCGTCGACAGTTGAAAGATGGCCGCGCAGGGCGTACCAGTTCCACATTTCGTCGAAGAGCCGGTTTCCCCATCCGAACCCACTGGCACATAAAGGCGGCCAGCAAACTGATCCAGGATCGGCGCATCCATAATCCCAAAGTTGTAATCCAATTGCGCGGATTTCGCCCTCAACGTTCCTGTCGATGAATTATAGGAATAGAGAAATCCGCAGGGTCCGCTGGAGGTGGAAGACGACGGCGTGCATGCGGAATCCGCCGTCAAATTGTAATCCCCCACAAACACGTTTCCCGTGACGGGATCGAGCACTGGACTGTTCAGCGGCGACGCGCTCACAGCCGCGGGCCAGCCGCTGGTCGTCACTTCCGCCGGGGAACCCGCAAAAATCCCCGTGAACTTGTGAAGGTTGCCCTTATCGTCGCCGACCCACACTGCATCCGACCCGTAGTCGTACCAAGCCAATGACCCACTGTCGCTTGCCCCGCCATTGAAGTTCATGCTGAACATGCAGGGTGCTGCGCATGAGCGATACGCGCTTCCGGATGCTTGATTCGAAAGCGCGGTTGGCGCCGTGAGTGTACCGCCTGCGGACCACTTCAAGACGACAAGGCTGGCCGCGCCGCTTGAACTGTTTTGCACGAAAATAATCTGCGTTCCATCGAGCGAAAGGACAGGCGAGGTGAGAACCGTGCTGCCGCTGCCCGTGTTATACGCCCAATTCACATTTGGGACGCTGCCCGTGCACGTGGCAGTATAAAGATTCGTGTAGGCCAGGATCGTAGCTTGCGTGGCGCTGCCGGCCGCGCCTGTGCCATACGCGACCCAATCCGTACAGCTTGCGCTCGACGTCGAGAACGAATATTTTGCGGGATAATTTCCCAGGCCGAGACTCCCGCCACTTCCAAGCGTTTCGCTCCAGTCCACTTTTTCGCCGTTGTGGCGCCGACGGACTCTTTCCGGCGGAAAGTTGGGCCAGCGGTCCAATTCGCGGTTACCATCTGTGCCCGGCTGCGGAGGAGCGATGAATGCTTTCGTCAGTCCTCGTGGAATTTTCCCATGCATCTCCGTGACGATACTTGCGTCGGCATTCTCACCCGTCGGTGCTTCGCTTGGTTCCTCGTCATCGTAAGCGCTCAAATTGTTATGTTGAACGTGCGGCGATTGCGCCCGCGCGGCCGCAATTCGTTTTGCTCGTTGCAATTGGTAACGCTGATCGTTGATGGTTTTTAGCCATTGCTCGTATTTTCCATCCTGGATGGCCTGCTCCGCCGTGCCAGCATCTCCAAACGCTGCGTGATGGTGGGTCCAATCCTCTGGGATGCCGTCACGCTGAGTCGGGCTATTCTGCGCAAGGTTCGCTGTGGCCACCGCAAGCGTGAGAGCCGCGAACATGAGGAACCCTCGGCGATGCCGGTCGTATGCGCAATTCAGGATGTTCTTCATCGCATCAGCCTCAACCCAGCAGGATTCTCCCGCACGGTTTTTGTGGCAAACAGCAGCCATCGAAGCACCTACCAGGCACTGCTGAAAACGAGGTTATATGCATTAACGCTGCCGATGCCGGTTGCAAAGTCCCATCCCGGCGTTGCACCGTACGCAGGCTGATACGCCCCCGCGATGGTGCCCATCACGGGTGACACCGAGCACGTGGCTCCTGTTCCTCCTCCGCCCGTCAGCGTACAAGACGCTCCCCCTGCGTAACCTGCTCCGGTTGCGGTGATGGAGATGGAAGTCACCATGTGCGTGCCCGCATTGATGCTCGCAGTGCACGTCGCTTGCGTTCCGCCCCCCCAAAGCGTCCCTCCGCTCGGCGATAGGTACTGATTCAGATTGCTAGGCGCGCCGATCGTGCAGGTGGGCGCGCTGGTATAGCCGGAACCTCCTGCTATGATTGTTCCAGTGGTCAGCGCCTGTGTGCTGAGAGATCCATTGGGAACCGAAGGCCTATAGCAGCCGACTCCATTTAGGTCACCACCTCCGTTATAACGGCAATTCACAACCGTATCTCCCTGGGTGATGTCATAGAACACGCATGATGAGGCCAATCCCTTTGGTGGCGGCTGATTGATCGAGTAGCATGCCGTATTGCCGGTGGATCCATACTCCGTCTTGGCAATCGAATAATAAGTGGGGTTGGGGTTGCCCACGCGGATTCCCCATTTCTCGTTCACCAATGCCTGTATCGAGGCCATCACCGGCGCGGCAACTGAAGTTCCACCGAAGCCGCTCCATGTGCTGGGCGCCCCTGCGCACGATGTGCCTCCGTTCGCCGTGTCGGAGTAGCAGATTGTGACGTAGTGCCCCCAGAGGCCATTGGCGGCAAAGAGCGACACATCCGGAATATCCCGGACTCCATCGGCCGGATTTCCGAAAATCCCGGACTGCCACGCAGGCTTGGCATATCCTGTGCAACTTCCGTCCACAACGGCAAAGCTCGTCTGATCCGTTCCGCCTCCGCCGGTGGCGCAGCTGCTCGGGCCGCCGGATCCCGCTGCGGTACTTAAAAACGTGCCAGCCGCCAACGAGCACAGCCCCGCCGAGCCATAACCGCTTGGGTAGCCAAGGTAGTTGTAAAGTAAGTAGCCGGCGCACGAGTCGTTCCACGGAATCTCAGGAATGTAGGACTTCGCCGAACTGTCAGTGATGGTATTGCCAGAATTCCAATACGTGCTCACCGGCGTTGCTGGCGATCCCTTGCTTGCGTTGTACGTGTCCTCGAAATCTGTTCCTCCCACCGAAACGTTGTACGCAGTTTCGCCCCATCCGGTCACTCCCACGCCCGGATACGCGTAGCTGCTTCCCGTGGTATAGAGAGGTGCGCAGGTGGAAGGGCCTGAATCCCCAGCAGAAGCGAATATGGATACCCCCGCTGCAGCCGCCGTCTGAAATGCAGAACTAAAAGCTGCGTTGGAGGCTGCACCGTTGAAGGCTTCGCATTCGCCGTAGCTCATGCTTATGATTGACGGAGGCGTGCCGCTGTTGACGAGATTTTCGATCGCCAGCAGTCCTCCGAACGTCGCTGTGTCAGCGCAGCTCGCGACTTCAATCGTCGCATTGGGCGCAATCGCGCTCGCGACTTCTGCGTCGAGGTCTGTCTCACTATCATCACTATTAGTCCCAGGATCGGTGCAGGCATTGCTTCCGCTTGGATGAACCGTCGTAACGGTGCCCGTATAATTGCTAAGAAATGTGCTGCGATACTTCGCGACATCGGTGCTGTACGTGTCGCTATCCTCGACCACCACGATAGTCTGGCCCGTGCCAGTAAGCCCGAGTCGATAAAGCGGATTCAAATTGTAAATCACCTGGAAATCAGCGGGTGCCAGCGAATAGCAGTTTCCGCCGCATCCGGAGAACGTGTAGTCGACTCGGGGTTCGTTCATCGCCTTGGGCTTGAAGTTGTGCATCGAGACGAAGCCCACCACAATGGGCGCGAGCGCCGCCGGTATCTTTGGGTCGCTCATATTGGCGTAGTGGGATTCCCCGCGAACCTCGAGCTTGTGAATTTCGGTATGGAAAGCTTGGCGGATCTCCCCGGCCGTGCCAGACACGTCCATCACCATCCCATTCGAATAAACGTAGTCCACTGTAAAGCCGTAGGATTCCAGCCATGCCTCAACCAGATCCAGGTCGGCTTGGGCGGGTCCATATAGCTGACCTTGTTGGTCTGGCATGATCCACTGGCGAAAATTCGGAGACGTCTTGTCTGTGAGCTGCTCGATCAGCCCTTCGAACTCCTGTTCGAGCTCCGCCGGGCGCCTCAACTGCAGGAGCATGTGATTCATCGGGAACTCGTCGTCCACGCGGCCGCGGTCATTTCTGGGATCTCGCGCTTCTGGCCGCGTGTTGCCCCGGAGTGGGACGAGCTTGTTCTCGTCAATCTTTTCCGTAATTAGAATTCGTGCGCGCTGGCCGATATCTCCGTGGCGCATATGTGCAGAGAATTGATGGACGAATACGAAGGTGAAGATTGCAAGCGCTGCGCCGAAAAGTCCCGGCTTTCGCATCATTCAGCTCCTGTGGTGGAGCAAACTGCTTTTTCGGGCACGCAAAGCTTCAAGCGTTCGCTGGAATCTAGCCGTAGCGCCGTGCAGCACGGCTCGGGAAGAGCGAACTTCAGACAGTATATGACGCAGTTAGCCGTACCCGACACACCCCACTCGCCACCATTCGGGACTCCAAATCTGCGCTTATGATAGCCAGAAATTCTCGATGGGCACAATCGGAAACAAAAACTGCGTGCTTAGAGCACGCGTCGTCCCCATGGCCAACCACGACGCGATTCAAATGAGTGCGACCAGCTTATTCATAAGGGTGAAGGGAAACACGACCTTATGCTTGCAAAAATGTCGATGAAGAGGGGGGAGTCAATTGTGAACTTTCTGCCGAAAGGCTCAATGTCTCTTTCTATCGAACACGAACAGAATTGCTCCCGCTGGCTGCAGTGTTGATTTCATTCAAGAGAAAATATGGCTCCCCGGGCTAGATTCGAACTAGCAACCCTTCGGTTAACAGCCACTAATTCTCTTTAATCACGATTTGCCGGAGCGGGGGTTTTCCGAGGAGTATCAGCAAGTTGCGATGAAACGCGATGAGTCAACTTCTCACCTCTGTTCACCTGTTCTTCGCAATTGACCGCGTTTTGCCGCGAGTAGCGTGACATTTCCGTGACAGCCGTTCAACGAAAGTGCTGGAGTGATCCTACAGGGGCCGATGCCCCCGAGTTGACCGGTCATTGTCGACAAGGCACTCGTGCCAAACAATCGGCATCGGCTAAACCGGTATGCTGATTTCCCACATCCGGACTTCTGGGGAGTCAGCCGTTTTCACATGATTTCATATGCGTCCAGGTGGAGCTGGCCGTTACATCCTCAACTTCCCAGATGGCCACTCCCGGATCGCTTTCTTAATTGCTAGGGAAGCAGCTGCTGTATTAACGACCGTTATTCACGACTTGCTCTCTACATGGCGGTACTATGTGGGGACAGGTTGGCCCGCGCTCCAATGACCGTCAACAGCAAACTTGAAGCTGCTTGGAAATACCACAACGCTACCAAGCATTCGTACGCGAGCATTCATAACAATATCCATTTCTTGGATTGGACCAATCAACCCTTGCCATTCAAGGCTTATACCGCTTTGGAGCCATTGGCGTTGCCGCGAGAGGCGCGCCAAACCGGTGTGGCTACCCTTTCCGCGATCGCTGAGAGCATCCACACGGACCCTAGTGCTATACCAGACCTCGAAGCGTTGGCCCAATTGCTGTATCTAACCGCTGGCATCACTCGGCATCGGAAGTATCCTAGCGGTGATATTCATTTTCGCGCCGCAGCCTGCACCGGTGCACTCTACGAAGTCGAGCTCTACGTTGTTTGTGGAAATCTTGTCCATTTGGAAGCAGGCGTGTATCACTTTTCGCCAGCAGAGTTTTCCCTCCGCAGACTACGAGCTGGAGACTATCGCAGTGTACTGAGTGAGGCTACCGGGAGTGAAACAGCAATTATCCGTGCGCCGCTCACCATCATTTGTACCTGCACGTATTGGCGCAATGCGTGGAAATATCAGGCCCGAACTTATCGCCACTTTGGCTGGGATAACGGCACTCTCCTAGCCAATCTGCTGGCCGTCGCCACGGCTCTTGGAATGCCTGCCAAGGTGATCTGCGGATTCGTGGACGCAGATGTGAACCGACTGCTTGATGTCGATCCGGACCGCGAAGTGGCCTTTTCTCTCGTGGCCCTCGGCCATTTCGCGGCTTTGGCGCAGCAACTACCTTCCGAGCTCTCCGCTATCCATTGGGAAAGCCTTCCACTCTCTCGAAACGAGACCGTCTACCCAGCGATGCACGAGATTCACATTGCTTCTTCGCTTAATTCGCCTGAAGAGGTGGAGACTTGGCGTAGTAAGGCGCCGCTGGCGAAACTGCCGCCGCCAACGGGACCGATCGTTCAACTTCACCCTTATTCCGATGCGGAAATGCCTCGCGATCCGATCGAACAAGTCATCCTTCGACGTGGTTCCGCACGCAAGTTTGCGCAAGTACCGATCGGGCTGCCTCAGCTCTCTACCATGTTGGATCGAGCCACTCGTGGTGTGCCAGCGGACTTCCTGGAACCACAAGGGACTCAGCTTAACGATCTCTATTTAATTGTGAACGCAGTCGAAGGTCTTGAACCAGGAGCCTACGCATACCACCGTGACGGGCATGTGCTCGAATGCCTGAAACCAGGAAACTTCCGCGCTCAGGCCGGTCATCTGGGGCTGGACCAAGAATTGCCGGCCGAAGCCGCCGCGGACATGTTCTTCCTGGCGGACTTAGAAATGATAGTGAAGCGCTTCGGCAATCGTGGATACCGCGCGGTGCAACTCGAGGCTGGCATCTTAAGCGGCAAGCTGTATCTTGGCGCTTACGCGCAACACGTGAGTGCCACGGGTTTGACGTTTTACGATGATGAGGTGATCCGGTTCTTTTCTCCTCACGCTCACAGGAAGAGCGTGACTATGTTAGTGGCGGTAGGCAAGAACGCTAAATCACTGCTCTAGAGCTGACTATGGGTAAATCCCCAGGTCACCAACCAAAAGCCCGAGAAGTCTCGTTGGAGGAAATGGGGTGGTACGGAGGCTGCTCGCAATCCGATCTCCTCGAACCCCGTTTGAACGAAGCCGCCCGGCGGCGGACGCTGCGCGTGAGGCGAACAGAGCAGTGGGTGAGATAAGTTGGGGTCACAGGAGGTGTTCCCGTGACCCATCTAAGAAAAATGATGCTGGAGGAACTCCAGCGTCGTAATTACGCCAAGACTACCATCGATTGCTACCTTCGGAGTGTCGAAGATTTTTCTCGGCACTTCCACTGTTCTCCGGATCGTTTAGGCCCCCGACACATTCGTGAATATCAAGCCGCGATGTTCCAGAGGCGGCAGCTCTCCCCGAACACGGTGGCGCAGCGCTTGGCGGGTCTGCGATTTTTCTACACCAAAACTCTCAAGAGAGTCTGGAACATCGAAGAGACTCCCTACCCGAAGAAAACTGTTCAGCTGCCAACGATTCTCAGCCAGGAAGAAGTTGCGCGGCTCATCGATGCGGCGCGGCCTCCCTTGCATCGCACTCTGCTGATGGCGCTCTACGCCACGGGACTCCGGCGTGCCGAGCTCGCGCAACTGAAAGTCAGCGACATTGACAGTGAGCGCATGGTGATTCACGTCCAAGGCGGCAAAGGCCGCAGAGATCGGGATGTGTTGCTCAGTCCCAAGTTACTCGACGAACTCCGGCAACACTGGCGCCGATCGCGCGGAAAGCCCAGTGTCTGGCTGTTTCCTAGCAAACATACTCGAGCCAGTGATCGCCCCATCACTCCCAAGGCAATCTACCATGCTTGCAAAAGAGCCTCCCAGCGGGCCGCTCTCCAGAAGGTCGTGCACCCACACACGCTGCGTCACTGCTTCGCCACGCATCTGCTCGAAGCCGGCGCGGATTTACGCACCATTCAAATTCTGTTAGGACATCGCGATCTCAAAGAGACCAGCATTTACCTGCATCTTTCGCAGCGCCATCTCCACGCAACTTCCAGTCCTCTGGACTCACTGAAGCTGCAAGAGAGGTCCGCACAGGAGGAGTAGATGAGCCGGCCGCCCCTGGAGGTGGCCGACCTCATCCGCACCGCGGGAGCTGCTTTTCTCGAACGAAATCGCCACTGGCTCAGCTGGAAGCACGTCAAAGTGCTGCGGGCCATTGCGCGTTGTCGTACTGCCGCACTGGGCGGTCATCTCGATCAGTGCACCCGCTGCGGGTATCGCGCCATCTCTTACAACTCCTGCCGGAACCGGCACTGCCCAAAATGTCAGACCGCGGCCCGGGAAAAGTGGATCGCCGCACGTCGGCAAGAACTTCTACCGACGCGCTATGTGCATGTTGTCTTCACACTCCCTCGTGAGCTGGCACCACTGGCCTTGCAGAACAAGAAGTTCATCTACGATCTTCTGTTCCGCACCAGTGCCCAAACACTTCTGGAAGTCGCCCGTGATTCCAAACACCTCGGCGCTGAGATCGGCTTCTTCAGCGTACTCCATACCTGGAATCAGAAACTCGAACTCCACCCGCATGTACATTGCGTAGTTCCCGCCGGCGGACTGTCTTTCGACCACTCGCGCTGGATCCAGTCACACCACGCATTCTTTCTTCCTGTAAAGGTGCTCGGCCGCCTCTTCCGCGGAAAGTTTGTCGCGGCCCTCAGGCGTGCTTTCCACGATGGCCATCTCGATTTCCATGGAGAACTGCAAGCGCTCGCTCAACCAAAGACTTTTGCTGCGTGGCTGCGGCCCCTGTTCCGGAACGACTGGATGGTGTATTCCAAACGACCTTTTGGCGGCCCCGAATACGTACTTCAGTATCTGGGCCGCTACACCCATCGCGTAGCCATCTCCAACCATCGCCTCATATCCTTAGCGGATGATAAGGTCACTTTCCGCTGGCGCGATTCTGCTCATCACAACCAACAGAAATTGCTGACTCTTCGGCTCGATGAATTCCTGCGCCGCTTCCTGTTGCATTTGCTCCCAAAGAGGTTCGTGCGAATTCGTAATTTCGGTTTTCTGGCCAACCGTCGCCGAACGGCTTCGCTGCCGCTCTGCTTTCACTTACTCTCTTCAAGACCAGAGCCGCAAACCGGCCCAAACTCTGCAAACGCTGACACTGCGAATGATCTTTGGCGCTGTCCCGAATGCAGTGCCCCAATGGTGGTCCTTGAACGATTCGCTCCTGGCGAAATCCAGCTACGTTCTCCACCTCTTCCGATCAGGGCTGCCGCATGACAGAACTTCTGGCATCACGAATGTCTTGGGTGTCTCGGCGCCCCCCGTCTTTCTGTGTCTTGTCGGACATTAAATTCCTTCTTCTGGGTGCTCACGCTCATCCACGAACGGCCAATTTACTTGGCCAACCACGATTCCTCTTATCACGCTCTCACTTTTACCCCGTTTCGCCGCCCCGGCCCACCTCCACAACACGCCTCCATTTCGTTCAATCCCCATAGGGCCCGCGTCCGCCGCCGGGCGGCTCCATTCAAACGGCTTTATCGAAGGCGCGCCAGAGCAACCCGCCGATGCTTACGTTCTCATGAACGCGCGCCTCCGATAAAGCACTAGCGTTTCGGGACTGTGAAGGAGTTAGCCTGCCGCTGCTAAAAGTCTCGCAACTGTGCGAAACGAGACTGTATTGCTTCCATCTTGAAGTCATGATTGGTTCATGCTGCATCAGAAACGTAAGAAAGAACCCGGCGACGCGACCTTGCCAGGGTCAAGAACGAAATGGCGAGGCCGCGCATGGCCAAATCCGCAAGAATAGCGGAACTGATTCTGGATACTGCGCGAATTCCAGAACAGCCGAATACCACCAATCGCGAAGATTGGTGCTTACTCGTGCAGGACAACACTCAGGAGGGAACTGTGGACCTGAATTCCGTCATTGTTGTATTGAATGAAGCCGAGTTTCCTGAATTTATTCATGAAAAAGTTGATTCGGGAGCGCGTTGTGCCAATCATTTCCGATAGCATCTCCTGGGAAACTTTGGGAAGCATCTTTTCTGCTTGAGGTTCCTTGCCATAGCGAGCGAGCAGTAAAAGAGTCCGAGCCAGCCGTTTCTCACTCGAATTGAAAAGCTGGTCGATCAAATCCTCCTCGATTCGGATGTTCCGTGAAAGCATAAATGAAGTGAAGCGGTCGGAGAGAGCATGTTCAGCATGCAGAACGCGGATCATCTCGTTCTTTTCAATAACGAGTAAAGTCGTGGGTGTAATCGCGCTCGCTGTCCCCATTCTAACAGACTGACCTGCCATGCTCCCCTCACCAAAAAAGTCACCCGGCCCCAGAATCGCCAGGACTGCCTCTTTGCCGATCTCACTAACAACGGAGAGCTTTACGCTGCCTTTTTGAACGTACATCACGCTCTTTGCGGGATCACCTTGACAGTAGATCTTCTGTAAACCGCGATATTCCATAACTTTTCTCGCCACACCAGCCGAATCGAGAAATGCTCGCGCATCGAAAACGGGAACCTTTACATTTTTGAGTTCTTTGACCATCGCAGCCGGGTGTGACCTCAAATTCAATCTAACAGCGAAGGAGGACTACTGTCTGTAGGGTATCGAACACGAGGATGCCCCACATTTAGTTGAAGGTTGAGAACAAGAAGCAGCGGCTCTCGCCCGAACTCGGATAGAGTTCGGGTTGCGAATCCCTTTTAAAGGAGAGAGCCGCCGTGAAAAACAAATACCAGAGGAAAGAGCGCAAGTCCAATCACAAGTTCGAGGTCGTCGGAGGGCAAGAGTTGTTGGTGCGGGTGCCGTTGCCGATCGCCGAGGTGTGGGCGGAGATGCAAGCGCAGGTGGAAGAGCTGACCGGGCAAGCCGGGCTGCAGATTCTGCGCGCCATTCTGGAAAACGAAGTCACGCATCGGGTGGGGCCTCCGCATCGACCGAATCCCGCCGCCGGCTGCGTGCGCTGGGGAAAGCAACCGGGTTACGTGGTCTTTGCTGGACAGAAGATCCCGCTGGAACGGCCGAGAGTCCGAACGCGCGAAGGCCAGGAAGTGGAACTGGAGAGCTACGGTCAGTTGCAGCAGGACGGAAAACTGCAACGAGCGGTGCGGGAACGCCTGGTAGCCGGGTTGTCCACGCGGAACTATCGGCGAGCGGTGGAGAGTGTTGTGGAAGGGTACGGGATCGCGAAGAGCAGCGTGAGCCGGCAGTTCGTGGCGGCCAGTAGCAACCAGTTGCGGGTGCTGTGCGAACGGCGCCTGGAAGATCTGAATCTGGTGGTGCTGATGATCGATGGCATTCACTTTGGCGGCCAGGTGCTGGTGGTGGCTCTGGGGATCGCAGAGAGCGGAGAAAAACACGTTTTGGGCGTGTGGCAAGGAGCCACGGAGAACACCGCGGTGGTGAAAGGGCTGTTGGAAGATCTGGTGGACCGGGGACTGGATCTAAAGCGGCGGTATCTGGTGGTGATCGACGGATCGAAAGCGCTGCGCGCCGGTGTGGAACGGGTTTTCGGTGACCAAGTGGAAGTGCAGCGTTGCCAGATTCACAAGCGGCGGAATGTGCGGGAGTACCTGCCGGAGAACTGCCAGAAAGACTACGACCGGCGAATGCGCAATGCGTACGCGATGAACCACTACGCGGAGGCCAAGGAGGCCTTGCAGAAAATCTTCCAGCAACTGGAACGGATCAATCCGAGCGCGGCCCGGAGCCTGGAGGAAGGGCTGGAAGAAACGCTGACGGTGCATCGCTTGGGTGTAGGAGCGGTGTTGCGACGAAAACTGGCCACCACCAACCCCATCGAATCGTGCCTGTCGACGGTGCAGCGGGTGGCGCGAAACGTAAAGCGCTGGAGGGAAGGAGATCAGCCGCTGCGCTGGACCGCCGCCGGACTCCTGGAGGCAGAGAGGAAGTTCCGACGCATCAAAGGTTACCAAGAACTTTTGTTGCTCAAGGAGCGCCTGAATCCGTCGCGCCTTCCGCAGAAGGAGGTCCGGAGAGTAGAAGTCGCTTGAACTTGCTTGCAGGGAGACTTACAGTGTCCAACGTCGAGAGCCACTGCAATCAACTAAAACTCGGACATCCTCATCGAACACTCTCGGTAGACTATCTAAGTCCAATCTCGCGATTATACTGTTGGATGACTCCGTAACACTCGCAGGTGGAGTCTTCGAGTTTCGTGCGGTTCAGAATCAGCACTGCACCACGCGTGTACTCGATAATCTGCTTGTTCTGCAAAATACCAGCCGCCAAGCTTACGGTGGGTCGGTCCGTCCCTAGCATCGTCGCAAGGAAATCATGGGTGATAGCGAGCGTCGCGGAATCCACTCTGTCCTGAGTGATGAGTAGCCAGCGCGCGAGGCGCTGCTCAATATTGTGGAGCCGATTACACGCGGCTGTTTGTGCGAATTGCATCCCCTGAACTACTGCATAGCGGGTCAGAATCCTTTGAAGCCCTGGAGCTGATTGCAAGACGCTTTGCAATGCGCCGATTCTCACCCTGAACCCTTCTCCTGCGACTTGTACGATCTCGCGCACTTGGTTCCTGTTTATGCCAACCGCCGCCTGTATCCCTGCAAACCCTTCCTTGCCAACCTCCCCTACTTCAACAGTCTTTCCATCTTCGGTCGTAATTACAAGAGACACCATACCTGTATTCGGAAAATGCACAAACTCTAGCGGTTGGCCCGGTTCGTAGAGACTAAGATGGTGAGGCATTATGAGAAATTCTAGGTGAGGACGAATCAGGGCGTACTCCTTGTCGGGAATTGATAAAAGGATCTTGTTGCCTACTCGTTTCCCCGAAGTGTTCGTCCGTTCGCTCGCCTGCATCATTTGAAAGTCTTTCCTTGCAGCAACAACGTTGTTCCCATCGTGCGCAAAAACCGGGTTAACTACAGATGCTAGCCTGTCACAGCCTGCAGTATTGACACCTACCCAAGAACGCAGGTCTGAATTGGACGACAACGGGGATCCAAGGTTCGGCATATTGCTCCCAACCGTGCCTGAATTGCGCCGCGCTGAATTGACCCTGCTAGAACCTGTGCAAACGCTTGAAAAAGCGTGAGCGGAAAACGAAGCACACAAACCCGGATGCAGCGCCCAATGACTTGCCTCACAAATTCACTCGGCACGTGTGAAGGGCTACGATGTTGGCCGAACAAAAGTTCTCTGCCCAAAGTTACTTGACATGAACTCTGGGCGCTGCGGATAGCTGTGCCTTAGGATTGCGGCGCGGAAGCGAGTCAGTTGAGAACGACATTTAGAAGTGAACTATGAACTTGCAGCCCGTTCCCGCCATAGTCAACGAAGCCTGAATCACTTTTCAGGGTTCGCTCGCAATCCGGTGCAAGTTAGATCAGGGTTTAGTACATTCCCCCCATACCGCCGCCATGGCCTGCACCAGCAGCGGCCATCTTTTCCTCTCCCTTGGCGTCCGCTATCAGGACTTCGGTTGTTAGCATCAGTGAGACGATAGACGCAGCGTTCTGGAGTGCGAGGCGCGTGACCTTAGCTGGATCGATCACCCCAGCCTTAACCAAGTCGCCGAACTCACAAGTCTCTGCGTTGAAGCCGAAGTTCTCATCCTTCGATTCGCGCACGCGTCCAACAATCAGCGCGCCTTCATGTCCGGCGTTTAGGGCGATCTGGCGCAAGGGTTCTTCGAGCGCACGCTTTACGATGTCACCCCAATCGCTTCATCGTCGTGAAGCTTGAGCTTCTCTAGGGCCGGCAAGCAGCGCAGGAGAGCAGTGCCCCCGCCGGAGACGATGGCTCCTCACGCCGACACGGGTGCGTCGCGTGGCCCTCGACGCGAGCCTTTTTCTCTTTCAATTCGGTCTCGGTTGCCGCGCCCACTTTGATCACCGCGACGCCGCCAACCAGCTTTAGCTAGGCGCTCCTGGAGCTTTTCCTTGTCGTAATCGGACATGGTCTCTTCGACCTGCACACGGAGCTGCTTGATGCGGCCTTCAATCTCGCTGGCCTTGCCAGCGCCCGCGACGATTGTAGTGTTGTCCTTGTCGATGGACACTTTCTTGGCGTGGCCCAGGTCCTCAATCTTTACGTTCTCAAGCTTTATGCCCAGATCCTCTGTGATGGCCTTCCCACCGGTGAGAATGGCAATGTCCTCAGCGTTTGGCCTTGCGGCGGTCACCAAAGCCGGGGGCTTCACTGCCAGCGCACTGCAGCGTGCCGCGCAGCTTATTCACCACCAGGGTGGCCAAGGCTTCACCCTCAACCTCTTCAGCAATGATCAGCAGCGGCTTGCTCAGCTTGGCCGTCTGTTCGAGCAAAGGCAGCAAATCCTTCATCGAGCTGATTTTCTTCTCGTGGATCAAAATTCTATGCGTCCTCCAGCACGCATTCCATCCGCTCCGGAGCGGTAACGAAATATGGCGAAAGGTACCAGCGGTCGAACTGCATGCCTTCGACCACTTCGAGCGTGGTTTCCATCGTTTTGGATTCCTCGACGGTGATGACACCATCCTTGCCGACCTTTTTCATGGCCTCGGCAATGATGCTGCCAACCTGCTTGTCAGTGTTGACACTGATGGTCTCGACCTGCGCGATCATGTCGCCCTTCACCTCGCGGGAGAGCCTCTTGATCTCTCCCACGGCGACCTCAACGGCCTTATCGATGCCGCGCTTGAGCGCCATCGGGTTCGCGCCTGCGGCAACCGTACGTACACCCTCACGGAAGATTGCTTGGGCAGGCAGGGTCGCAGTAGTGGTGCCGTCGCCAGCGACATCTGAGGTCTCGACGCAACCTTACGCACCATCTGTGCACCATATTGAGCGGGTCCTGCAGCTCGATTTCTTTTGCCACCGTCACGCCGTCTTTTGTGATGATGGGTGCTCCAAGTTCTTCTCGATCACCGCATTGCGTCCCTTCAGGCCGAGGGTGATCTTCACCGCGTCAGCCAGAATGTTGATCTCACCGAAGTGGCCTCAGCGCGTGAATTCTCACCAGTTACAATTTGTTTTGCCATTCAACTTCACCCTCCTGGGGTCCATGCAGACCTTTGCCAGTCCGAATTCCTTGGACCGGGGCGTAACTATTTCTTGCTGGACGCCGCCTTGGCGGCGCCGCTGAGCTTCGCCAGGAACTTCCTCCTCGCGGATGATCAGTGCTTCCTGGTCATCGATCTTGATGTCGTTGCCCGTGTATTCCCAAACAAGATCCTATCGCCCACCTTTACGTCGAGCGGACACGATGGCCCTTTTCCATCTTGCCCGCTCCAACAGCCATTACTTCGCCCTCCTGCAGCTTCTTGGCCGTGTCCGGGATGATGATGCCGCCTTTCGCGGTTTCTTTCTCTTCCAGCCTGCGTACGAGGACGCGGTCATGTAGGGGAGTAGATGTCGGTTGGGGTTTTTTGTTTGATTTTCCACTTAATCCATTCTAAAGATTCGAACAATAAGCTCGTTCTGACTCTTAACCAACGCTACGGCCGAAAAATCTTCCGGTTCTTCTGTCGCGCTGCTTCGAGGTCATCGGTCTCTTTTCTCTGGCGGTCGATTTCTTTCTGTGGATCCTCTTGACCCGCAACTTTATGGATTTGGCAATCGCAGCATCGGCTTGTGCATCCAGCCCTTTCGAAAACATGACAAGCGCAAAGGAGTTCAGGAACGTGGAACGGACAAGGTTTATCGTGGCGGATTCTGCGAATACTTCCCAGCGGGCGATGACCTTTTGTGTCGACCTAAACAGTTCGTTTGTTGGGAAGCTGATCTCGTCAGCGGGCCTCGTGGCAGTTCCGTACTTTGTCGAAATGGCGTGTACCATGTCTTCCTCAGTTAACCCATGTGTAGCATTGTTTCCCGGATCATCAGTTCACCAAAATCCTGAAGAGCTCGCCATTGTAGAAGCTGAAAAATCTGCCCAACCGAATCTGCTTGGAGGGAATAGTCGGAAGAGCCGCTCGGCCACCACGTCAATTCTTGAATTACCGATCGGCGCTTCTGGATGAGTTTCGTCTGGAGCGGTCTTACGTCAACCTGGTTTGATAGTTCGGGCAGACCAGTTCCAGAGCAAAAGCCCCGGTACTTGGAAAGATCCTGCCCCCGAATTAGAGGAGCTGAAAGCAGGATCATCACCAGGGAAATGCCACGCTGTGCATGATTTTCATTTGAAACATCTCAGCGTCTCCACTGCGGTTGAAGGGCCGATCAGGAGCGTCGCGCTCATAGTTTTACAGTGACTCGCGTCGCGGGGTTGGATCTGTTGTCGACGTGGTGAGTCTCCAGTTCGTGTTTGATGAAGAATAAAGCAAGGACCCCCACCAGGGCGCCCCCACAAACAACAAAGTCCACCGGTAGTTGGTAACTCGCGAAGGGGCGCCATGTCACCGCCAAGAGCAACGCCGTAATGGACACCCACTCCATGATTTTCGTGACCATTGGCAATCTCGTTTCTCCGTCCAGTTTCTCCTTTGCCGGACAAGTGAAGGGGTGTGCCGGCCCGCCCCCTCCAAACGAAAGATCTGTCCATTCTCGGCTGCCAGAGAAAGCCAGGCCGCCCAGCCGTCGGGGCTGTTGTCTCGCTCGCGTCACTTGCGAGACAAGATGTTTGCTCATATGTAGTGCGTCAATTAGACGTGCTACGAACGGCGTGGGCGACCCTCGTTATCGCTGGTCCCGCGACAGGTTCCTCGCTCAGCTCTTTTTCGGCTCTAACCCAGTCCTCGACATCTTTTCCGTGATCGCCGCCGCGTTGAAGATACAGCTCATGAGCCCGGCGAGCGATCTCTTCCCCTGGTGGTTCTCTGCGTCCAAACATAGCAACCTCCTTGGTTGTTAGCCAACTTGCCCGGTGAACTCGCAAAAATTCAAACTAGCGGAATGGGTTCGTTCTCACACCTGCTTCATCCCTTACAACTCGCGGTCTACTGTGCAAAAAAGTCTTCAATCGTTTCGCCGTCCTGGGGATAGACTGCCCCGCCGATGATCAGCTAAGGTGCGGAAGTTTGCCTCGCCGCATAGAAGCTCCTCACGCAACAGCGCGCCCTGGGTCTGTTCCCTGATTTTGGCAAGCATTGGAAGTCTCGCTGCTCTTGCGTTTCCCCTCTGCCGGACAGCTAGAGGGGGCGGACTTATAGCCCGCCCCTCCAAACGAAACGACCTGCTGGCTTCAGGCCGCTACGGCAGCGGCGATCTTGTGGAATGTCGAGTTAGCGACGTCATAGCTTTCAACCTGAGGAGCTCCGTCCACTACCGTGGCGAGGATCTTCGTCATTTCTGGGTAAGTTCCGCGATTGTAAGTCTCGGCGTTCTCCCCTTTGTCCCACAAACTGATTGCGAACGCTTCCGTGCCGCCCTGGCCAACGAACGTGATTTCGTCCTGGAATCCTTTCTGTTTTCGAAGCAGGGGGAGGATGTCCTTCTCCAGCCTCTGGGTAAACTCCGCAACGCTATTGGGCTTCAGATGCATGTAAACTCTGCGTGCAAACATGGCACTCTCCTTGGTTCTCGATGCCAAAGGGGCGATTCAGATAACCACTTTTGGTTCAGACATTCTGAAAACTCCCTCAGTCCGTTAACTATATTGAGTTAATTCACTTGACCCTGTCAAGTGGAATCTGAGACTATTTTAACGGTTAATCTTTCGAGTTAAGCAAGGTGGAGGGCCTTGTGGACGTTTGCCTAGTGATTAAACGGCGACTGGAAGAATTGCGGCTTGAGCAGAAAGATCTAGCGACCGCCGCCGAAGTTACAGAGTCCTATATTTCCCAACTTCTGACTCGGAAGAAGCTGCCCCCGGCGCCTGACCGAACAGATATCTACGAGAAAATGGCGAAGTTTCTGAAGCTTCCGAGCGATAGGCTTTCGAAGCTGGCCACCCACCAGCGTAGGGAAGAATTGAAGAGGAACTTGGGAGACCCTCCCGCGCCCTTGTTTAGAGAAATTCGAGAATTGATTCTCCGTAAGTGCGTACCCGGCAAAGAAAAACAGGTACGTGCGATCTTTGAGAAGCAGCCCTTCGGTGAACTCGAACGCTTCGTCACACAGAAGCTTTTGGACGTGATAAAGAATGTCGCCAATCAAGAATTGAACAGTGAAAACTGGCTCCACGTGGTGGCTCGACTCACCGGCCGAAACTATGAACAATTGCGAGTTACCCTCCTTGAATTCCTGGACACGGATGTCTTCAACTTGTCGCCTGAAAACTGTATTTCCTTCCTGGATCCACTGATTGAATCCTGGGACGTCGACCTAACGACCTTTGGTATGGAGATTGTGTTAAATGGGAGAATAGCCTCCGGGGATCCTAAGAGATATGAGTTTGTCGAACGGGGACCTGACCAACCAGAGGTGGAGCCGGGGTTCAAAGAATTCCTTGATGATAGTTCCCTCAGCGGGATGGCCACCAAGGAAGAAATAGCGCTTCTAAAGAAGTTGAGGTTCAACGGCAAACGCCCTACTTCACTTTATTATTACCGAGAATTGCAAAGCCTCAGAGACCCACTCCATTTTCGTGCGGAAAATCGATCGTTGACGCAGCATTCATCCAGAGGGCTGAAATGAGCGTTAACATAAAGTATGTCGGTTTCAAGTCGAAGGCGAGATGCGCCGGACCTCTCTCCCTGAAGCTGCATCGCGAGATGGCCAACTCCGTGGACGATCCATTGAAAACACACTACCGGATCAGTGGAACCGAACTGGATGACTACCGTGACTCCCACTCACCAAAAGCCGTAAAGGCTCGGCCGCGCACCCCAAGCCGCTCTAGAGATTGCATATCCAGTCTGGATCGTTGTTGGTACGGCGGCCTGTTCCGGGATTGCTTGCCGCGGGACTACTTCTCGATGAGGAGGAAACAAATGTGGCTTTGAAGATGACGAACCGCGAAGTGAACGGCGTGTCCGTGGTGACGCTGGACGGCCGCATCGTGCTCGGCGAGGAAAGCAATGCGCTGCGAGAGAAATTGAAGAGCCTGATCGCTGAAGGAAAGAAGCAAATCGTCCTGAATATGGACAACATCAAGTATATCGACAGCACGGGGCTGGGGGCATTGGTCGCTGCGCATTGCAGCGCGAAGACCCAAGGCGCATCGCTGCGCCTGTGCCATCTCGGCAGCAAGCTGGGAACTGCTCAGATACACCAAGCTGGTGACGGTCTTCGAGGTCTACGATACAGAAAGTAACCCGACTGTCGGCAGCTTCTCAAACTGAGCGCTATTTCTGCTCCCGAGCGGATGGATAAGGTCGGCAAAAGCACACGGCAATCACGCGATCCAAAGCACAAAGGGTCGTTGAGATACCTTTTGGCAGCGAGGACCGTTGCGGCAAAGAGAATGGTGAACTTTCTTTCCTTCAGTCATTTCGATCACGTCCCAAACTGCTTCTTCTGAAGCGGGCCTCTCTTCAATCCGC
>CAWKOM010000006.1:0-125551 GCA_963851235.1 uncultured Acidobacteriota bacterium | reverse complement strand
CCGCGAAGTTCGCGCAGAGCATAGGTCACGAACTCGGCGGCGACTTTTTTACGCCAGCTCATGTTGAAATCCGTGTTGTCGAGAGGCTTCGCCAGTCGTGCCGCGAGCGTGGCGGCCTGCTCGATCGCCTCCCGATCGAGAGGGCGACCCAGGAGAGATTTTGCCGCTTCGGTGGCGACGAGTGGGCGAGAAGCGACCGCGCCAAGAACGATTCGGGCCTCCTCGACGACACCGCCCGTCGAAAGACGCACCGCTGCCGCCACAGACAGCACCGGAAAGTCGAACGACCCGCGACGCCGGAGTTTCCAGTAGGTGCTCTTCCATCCTTGAAGGGAACCGAGCCGTATTTCCGTCAGAATTTCGTTGGGCCGGCGTGTGATGTAATTCATCCCGTCGTTGTTATATAGGTCTGCAAGCAGGATTTCGCGCTCTCCGGAAGACGATCGCAGCCGCACGCTCGCTCCTAGGGCGATGAGCGCCGGCGCCGTGTCCGTCGACGAAACGGCCATGCACTTCGGGCTGCCCGTTGCCACCCAGCAAATTTCGCCGTCCTTCTTCATGCAGAAATTGATGGCCTTTCGCCATTCGTAGCTCTGGTCGTAGTAGGTGCACCGCGTATCAAGACAGATGTTTCCCCCCAGCGTAGCCATGTTGCGGATTTGCGGTGTTGCGACCAGGGACGCGGCCTGCCACAACGCGGAGCATCCATTCCGAAAACGAGCATCTCGCGCGATTTCGGCAAGCGTGAGGCACGGTCCCAATCGTGAGGACGCATGGTCCAATTGAACGCCGCTCAGGCCTTCGACGTGTCGAAGGCTAATCAGGGTTCGCGGGACCTGTTGTCTCCGCTTCATGTTGGGGAGCAGATCCGTGCCTCCCGCAAGCACCATGGAACTTGGGCCTTCGCCGTCGAGAATGCGAGCAACCTCTTCCACGGTGCGGGGCGTGCGGAATTCGAAAAGCGGCAGTCGCATCATGAGTTTAATACCGGTTCCTTCTCGATGCGCGGTTTTGGGCGCCGAGGAGCTTCGTTGGTTGCACGGCCATCTCCGCCCTCCCAGGGCGGAGGAACGCGGAGCGCTTCCGGCCAAGGGATTTCCGGGAAGTGCGTCGGGCCGTAGCGCGGCGCGCGCCCTGCCTTCTTCTCGGCCAGCGCCTTCAAGATCTTTTCAGGAGTGATCGGCACTTCGTCGATCCGGACCCCAACCGCATCGTAGACAGCGTTGGCCACGGCCGGAATGATCGGGAGCAACGGACCTTGTCCACACTCCTTCGCGCCAAACGGCCCCCGGATGTCAGGCCCTTCGATGAACTCGGTGACGACTTCAGGCATATCCAGCGAGGTCGGACTCTTGTATTCGAGAATCGAAGGGAACTTGTGTACCAGCGCGCCTGAGAATTTCTCGGGAAGACGACGGAATTCCTGTTCCTCCATGAGCGCCTCGCCGAGGCCCATGTAGATGCTGCCCTCCACCTGTCCCCGCGCGATGACGGGATTGAGCGCCCGGCCCAAATCGTGAGTGTTCCATATCTTCGCGACGCGCAGCCACCCCGTCGCGGGGTCGACTTCGACTTCGACCACGGCCGCCGAGTACGTATAGGTGGGAGAAGTCCCTACGCCGCCGCCTTTGTACCTCGCTGCGGGGAATTTGGGCGGCGTGTAGGAGCCAACAGTCCCTATCGTGCCGAACCGGGCCTCCCCCAGGCAGACGGCTTCCGCGAAGGTAACTCTCTTCTCCGGCGCCACGGTGTCGAACACAGCGTTGTCCGCGAAGCGGAGGTTCTTTATGGGAACCTGGAGTTTTTCGGCCACCGCTTCCAGCAGCATGGCCTTCGCCCGTTCGGCGGCTTGGATGGCTGCGTTCCCGGCCATCAGCGTCACGCGGCTCGAATAAGAGCCCAGGTCCACGGGGCCCAGGTCCGTGTCGCCAGAGTAGATGCGAATGTCGTTCGGGCCGATGCCGAGCACTTCGGCGACGATCGCGACCAGAACATCATCCGATCCTTGCCCGATTTCCGTTGTGCCTGCAAAGAGCGTGACTCCGCCGCCGCGGTCGAGCTTCAGTTGAATCCCGGAGTGCGGCATGGAGTTCCAGTAAATCGAAAGCCCGGCCCCCGTTAGGTAACAAGAGCAGGCTAAGCCGACGCCGCGGCCCTCCGGTAGTTTCCGGAACTTCTCTTTCCAGCCGGATATCTCTACGACGCGGCGGATACACTGGTCTAATCCCACCGTTCCCAGCTGAAGGAAATTTGCCGTCAACTCGTTGGGTTTTACGGCGATCCGAAGCCGGAGCTCGGAAGGGTCTATCTTCAGCTTCTCCGCGATCTTGTCCATCTGTACTTCCTGGCCGAAGCGGGGCTGTGGTGTACCATGACCGCGTTTGGGTCCGCAGGGCGGTTTGTTGGTGAAAACGCGACAACCCTGGTAGCGATATTTCGGAACATGATATGTGGTCGTCTGCAGTGCGCCGGCATAAAACGTACTGGCGACGCCGTAGGAACCATACCCGCCGCCATCGATTAAGCTTTGAAGGTGCATGGCCGTGATCGTGCCGTCCTTCTTGACGCCGGTCTTGAACTTCATCAAGATGGGATGGCGGCCCCGGTGGCAATAAAACACCTCCTCCCGAGTGAGACAGATCTTCACAGGCCTTCCCAAAAGTAGGGCCGCCTTTGAAACGACAATCTCGTGATTGAAAGGGTCGCTCTTGCCTCCGAATCCTCCGCCGCAGGGAGTAGCAATAACGCGGATGTGCCCCGTCGGCATTTCCAGAACCCTAGCGAGGGCGCGGTGGAGATAGTGCGGGGTCTGGGTGCTCGTCCACAGTGTTAGCTTCCCGTCGCGATCCTTGATGGCCACTGCAGCGTGCTGCTCAATGGCAAGGTGGGTATTCCCCTGGAAGAAGAACAGGTCTTCAAAGACTTCATCCGCTTCGGCAAACCCCTTGTCCGTGTCGCCAAATTCGAACGACACGCGTTTGTGGATATTCCCTTCCTCGCCGTAATCGTGAATCCGTGGGTCGGGAGTCGAGAGGCCCTCTTCGGGATCGGAAATTGTCTGCAATATCTCATAGTCGACGTCGATGAGATTAAGAGCCTCAGAAGCCGTAAACTCCTCGCGCGCGATTACAGCAGCCACTGGGTCTCCCACGTGGCGCACATGATCGACGCACAATGCTGTCTCGTCCTGGCTCACGGGAAGGATTCCGTACTCGATCGGTAGGTCTTTCCCGGTCAACACCAAGTACACGCCCGGATGTGCCATAGCGCGGGATGCGTCGATCTTTCGAATTCGGGCGTGAGGATGCGGGGAACGGAGCAGCTTGCAATGGGCCATTCTCGGCAAGAAGATGTCATCGGCAAAGAGTGTCTGGCCGGTCACCTTGCCGCGTGCGTCGACCCGCCGCCGGGCCACACCGATAACCCGCAGCGGGTCCGCATCGGCCCGCTTGTCCGTTGCCGGGTTCGGTAATTCCTTCTGATTCGACAAGACCCCTCCTCTGCTCGAAACCGTGCGTGCCCCGCCCGACGGGATTCTTACGTTGCCAGCCTATTCCGGTTCCCGATTTCCACCATCGCGGCTTCGACGGCGTCAAAAATCTGGAGATAGCCTGTGCACCGGCACAGGTTTCCAGAGAGCGCTTCCCGGATCTGATCGCGGCTGGGGTGGGGATTCTGGTCCAACAGCGCTTTCGCCGTCAGCAGGATTCCCGGCGTGCAATAGCCGCACTGTGCTCCGCCCAGGTCGGCGAAGGCCTCCTGCAAGGGATGAAGCTGCCCATCCGATCCGAGCCCTTCGACGGTCATCACCTCCCGCCCATGGCACTCCACGGCCAGCACCAGACAGGAGAGCACCGGCTTGCCGTCGAGAATCACCGCACAGGCGCCGCACTCACCCAGTTCGCACCCATGTTTGGTTCCGGTGTGGCCCAGGTCCTCCCGCAGAACTTCCAGCAGGGTCTTGTACGGGGCGAAGGAGACATCAACTTCCTCACCGTTCAGCCTAATTCGGATGTGACCTGTTTTCTCGGATTCGACAGGTAATTTGGATTGCGTCATTCCGTCAGCTCATTTCAGAGGTGTGTTCCCAAAGTCGCCGCCCGTGCCCACCACTCTCAGGATACATACATTACGCTACAGAAAGATGCACAATTGCGCCGTGACAAAAATCACCCGCAATTGTGACCACCGTCACGAAGATGAACCTCGGTCAGGGTTAAGCGCAGGATGCCCTTGCTTCCCGCCGGCCGGCCGCCATGCCATACAGGCTGTTCGCAAGGAACATCAATAGAGCGATCAAGCCCAACAGACCTCCGTAACGATAAGCTGAAAAAGATCCTGTCAGGTCCCCTGCGATTCTCAGAATCAGAGACAGCTGAAGCACCACAACGTGGCAATAGAAGACGCGGCGAAACGCCATCGGTCGTCCTGCGACCGCGGGGAAAATAATGGGTGCGTGCGCAAAAATCATCGAAAACACAAAGCCGAGAAATACGCTGTGAAGAGCGGCATCGTACACGAGATAGACCGGGCTTCCTGCAATCTCCAGTGGGACCGCAAACAAGCGGATCAATCCGCCAATTCCCAGCCAGGCGTACCCCCCGAAAAGGCAGAGGGCAATAAAGCGGGGAAGGCCCCTTCGTTGAACAGTGAAGCGCGCCACATCATAGCGAGCGAGCCAGAGCGCGAGCGCCACCATACCAAGGCCTAAAATCCAATCTCCTTGCACTGGGACGGCGGAGGTCCCGATCAATCCAGCCAGAAAGAAACCAAGCCCAACGCAGAAAGTTGGCTTGGTGTACCTGGAAGGAGCAAGGAATCGGTTCAATTCGAGGCGCTCGCCTACAATCGTCAGCACAAGGAAACCGATCCACCAATGGACCATTTGCGGGACGGCTCTTCCGGTGAGCCAGAGGACGTTACCCACAAACCATGAGGCCGCTCCCATTCCCATTGTCAACGTGAAAAGAGTCGGCTGCTTCACAATAATGAAGACGAAGATAGAAACCAGCCCGAGGCCGCCGAGCGTGATCAGGAGCATTCCCGGCCGGACAGGGAGGCCGACCGCCAACTCCAGCGAGCCGATACCTGCCAGAATTGGCGCGATGTATCCCCACCATCGGCCAAGCGCGATCGACCTTTCCAGGCAAATGAGCGTTCCGAGGAAACCACAGACCATGAAGGGGCCGTGGTCGAGAGCGAGCCTCGATTGCAGCCACGTCGTGTCCCATCCCAAACGCACGAGTCCAGTCCACAGGGCTAGAAGCAGAAAGAGCAGCGAAATGATGAGGAGCGAAAATCGCGTGAGATGGCTAAGACTGCCCATTGTCCGTCATGACCCTCTCAAAGAGTCTAAGAACAGCTCATGCGAACATAGACGAGAAGAGTCCCAACTATCAAGGAGTGATCCGGCGCGGCGCCCTATCATCAGCGGCAATCGCCAGACTCTTCAACCCTACCATCCCAATTGCTTCCTGGCAGCCTCAGACATCCTGCCGGCTTCCCAGGGTGGTTCCCAGACGAGTTCGATGTGAACGGCATTCACGTCCGGAAAATGGCGGCGAATCGAGTCTTCCGCCGTCTTGCTCAGGTACGCGTGCAATGGGCAAGCCGGAGTGGTCATTGTCATTTTAACGAAGACTCTGTCATTGATAACTTCGATCCCATATACGAGGCCCAGATCGACGATGTTAATCCCGATCTCAGGATCATTCACTTCTGTGAGGGCGGCGCGGACCTCCGCTTCGGTCGGAAGATTCATGACCACGACTCCCCTGACAGTGAATTCCCGACTTCAAACATACTTGCCTCGGTCCCCGAACTTCACACGTAGGCTGCGATCCCTGTGACGCGCTCGCCGATGATCAGGCGCTGAATGTCGTGAGTGCCCTCATAGGTGTAGACGGACTCAAGATTGTTCATGTGGCGCATGACGCAGTAATCCTCCACGATCCCGTTGGCGCCCAGAATATCGCGCGCCCTGCGCGCAACCTCCATTGCCATCCAGACATTGTTCATCTTCAGCATGGAAATGTGCGAGGGGTGCACTCGGTCTTGGTCTTTCAACCTTCCCACGTGCAGCGCCAATAGCTGTGCTTTCGAAATCTCGGTGATCATCCATGCCAGCTTGTCTTGCACGAGCTGATGTGACGCGATCGGCTTGTTGGCAAATTGTTTGCGCGACTTCGCATATTGCAGGGCGGTGTCATAACAAGCCATTGCCGCCCCGATCGCACCCCATCCGATGCCGTAGCGCGCCTGCGTCAAACACGAGAGCGGCCCGCGCAACCCGTCCACGCCCGGGAGTACATTGTCGGCAGGCACCTCGCAATCGCTGAAAGAAAGTCCCGACGTAACGGACGCGCGCATCGACAATTTGCCGTGCACGTCGTGTGTTTTGAAGCCCTTCGCGCCCTTTTCCACGAGGAAGCCGCGCACGCGTTCGTCCTCGCACTTGGCCCACACCACGCTCACATCGGCAATCGAGCCGTTGGTGATCCACATTTTTTCGCCATTGAGCACGTACCGATCGCCGCGGCGCACAGCACGCGTCAGCATCCCGCCCGGGTTCGAGCCAAACTGCGGCTCGGTGAGGCCGAAACAGCCGATGGCGTTGCCGCCTTGCAAACGCGGAAGCCATTTGTCCTTTTGCGCGGGCGAACCGTACGCGTGAATCGGATACATTACCAGTCCGCTCTGCACCGAGACGAAGCTGCGCAGTCCTGAATCACCACGCTCGAGTTCCTGCATCACGAGTCCGTAGGCGACATTGGACATCTCCGCGCAGCCGTAGCCCTTCAAATTCGAGCCGAAAAAACCGAGATGGCCCAGTTGTGGAAGCAATTCCACCGGGAAGGTGGACTCCCGAAAATGTTTTTCAATGACGGGGATTATCTGTTCGTCAACGAACTGCCGCGCCGTCCCTCGCGCAAGGAGTTCTTCGTCGTTTAGCATCGAATCAAAATCCAGATAATCCACACCCGAGAACGCAGGCATGCACTCTCCTTCGCTCCACTATGAAAGTAACGACAATTGCTACTGGAATGAACGGTCGAAAGCGGTGACGCCAGTCACAGATGTTCGAGCTCACACGCGTTGACACTTGAGTCGCGATCGAACAAACTGCCTTCCACGATCCTCGTTCAGCTGCGGACTGACGAAGGTCTTCTTGCTACGCAAAGCTGATAAGGAAAAGGCTGCAATGTCGTCCAGCGCACTTTCAAGGAACAGTCTCGTCGCCGTGATTGGAAGTGGAACTATGGGCGCGGGCATCGCGCAGGTGGCGGCGCTTGCGGGGCATGCCGTGGCGATGTATGACTCCCGAACCGATGCAGTCCCGAAAGCGATTCAAGGCATCCGTCAGAGCTTTGAGAAGCTGGTTCCAAAGGAAAGCTGTCGACCGAGGCGGCCGAGAGCGCATCGGCCCGACTGCGTGCCGCAACGAGTCTGACCGAGCTCCGCGGATCGGGAATTGTCGTCGAAGCCGTCGTAGAGGACCTCGAAGTGAAGCGACAGTTGTTCGCGGAACTTGAAAATATTGTCGACGCGAATGTGTTCTCGCCACGAACACTTCGTCGCTTTCGATCACGGCAATTGCGGCGGCGCTCAGATCCCCACACGCCTGGTGGGGATGCATTTTTTCAATCCAGTGCCGGTGATGGAACTGGTCGAAGTGATCGGCGGCATAGCGACGGATTCGGAACCCATGGCGACGGTTCACGCAACGGCTGCGCGCTTGGGGCAAAACTCCCGTCTACGCGAAATCGACGCCCGGTTTCATCGTAAATCGTGTCGCCCGGCCCTATTACGGAGAAGCGCTACTCCTGCTAGCCGAGAACGCGGCGAGTCCCGCCACAATTGATGCGGTGATGAGGGAAGCTGGTGGGTTTCGAATGGGACCCTTCGAACTAATGGACCTCGTTGGGCTCGACATCGGTTTTGCCGTGAGTCAATCCATCTTCGGTGCCTACTTTGGCGACCCGCGCTACCGACCCTCTCTGATCCAGCAGGAAATGGTTCGCGCCGGGTTTCTTGGCCGGAAGACCAAGCGCGGATTCTACGACTATGGCGATAACGCGCTCGCTCCGACGCCGGACACAGAACCGCCCGCACCGAAGCCGGAGCGGGTCACGCTTCATTCGGCGGGAATCGCTCGACGGAAGCGCTGGCCCAACGATTGTCTGGGGCGGGACGAACTTACCATTGCTCGGGCGCCCTCGCGATCGAACCATGGAGATGCGATTGAAATGGGAGACGTGATTCTGGCTGTCACCGACGGCCGCAGCGCGACCCAGAGGGCTTATGAAACCGGGCATCGGAATTTCGTAGTTGTCGATTTAGCTTTCGACTACCTAAAGGCTACGCGCCTGGCTATTACGAAGGCGAGCGGGTGCGATGAACGCGCTTACCTCTCGGCGGTCGGCCTCTTGCAAGCCGCAGGATACGCGGTCTCCGGCTTCGAAAGATGTGCCAGGTGTCGCCGTGATGCGGACAGTCGCCATGCTGATTAATGAAGCAGCCGATGCCGTAAATCAGGGCGTGGCCACAGTCTCAGACGTCGACACGGCCATGCGCAAGGGAGTTAACTATCCGCGGACCGTTGGCCTGGGCGGACGATCTTGGTGTTGAGGCGGTCCAGATCGTTCTCACGAATCTATCCGCCCATTACAGCGGGGATCGCTACCGCGTTTCCCCTAAAATCCGTCACCTGGTATGGAGCAAAGGCTCATTTTGGAGCGAATCCGCTGTCGCTGGGCAGATCCCGAACTGGAGATATTCATGAGCGACGCCGTAATTTGTGATGCGATCCGCACCCCCTTTGGGCGCTACGGCGGAACTTTGTCCGTTGTTCGGACCGACGATCTTGCCGCAATACCCATTCGGGCCCTGATGGGACGGAACACAGGAGTCGACTGGCAGGTGGTTGACGACGTGATCTTCGGATGCGCGAATCAAGTCGGCGAGGACAATCGCAATGTCGCACGCATGGCTTCGCTGCTTGCCGGCCTTCCACCGGATGTCCCGGGCACGACTGTGAATCGACTCTGTGGCTCCAGTATGGACGCAGTGGGAATCGCGGCCCGTGCCATCAAGTGCGGCGAAGCGGATCTGATAATAGCCGGTGGCGTGGAAAGTATGTCCGTGCTCCGTTCGCGATGGGAAAGGCTGAGGTACCCTTCAGCCGCGCCGCAGAGATTTTCGACACGACCATTGGCTGGCGTTTCGTCAATCCCGCGATGAAGAGCAAGTACGGAACGGATTCCATGGCTGAAACCGCCGAAAATGTGGCGGAGGATTTTCATATCGCGCGTCCGGATCAGGACGCCTTTTCGTTCCGGCACCCAGCAGCGGTGGGCGAAAGCCAATGCCGCTGGGGTTTTTCCGGAATGAAATTCTTTCTATTCCGATTCCTCAAAAGAAGGGCGAACCAAAAGTATTCGACACGGATGAGCATCCCCGGCCGGACACGACCTTGGACGCCACCAGCGATCATCCCAGGCGCCGGCGAAGGCGACTTTTCCGTACCTGGCCTGCCACAAAAGGGCTTCCTTGCGGCGATGCACGAGCGGAAAAACGGCGCCCGGGACGACGGGAATATCGGTGCGACCGATGAGCTCGAGCAGGCGCAGGGTGTGGGCGACTTCTTCGTCGCGCCATTGGTTGCCGGTGACGACGGTAATGCCAAGGACTTGCACCTGGGGAGATTGAATCAAGGTCAGGAGCGTTTGCAGGTTGCTGCCGCCGGGGCCGGAACAGTCCTGATTGATGATGATTTTGCGAGGATGCTGGGGGAATGCGGGGGTGGCGGCAAGCAGCAATAATGGAAGAAGGAAAGGTAGTCTTAGATTCCTCATCATTGGCCTCATTGGATGGTCTTGTTGCAAATTCGGAGTGTCTCGGCCATTGCGTGCGGGCTAGCTGAGGATTCGCGACAGAGATGGGCCGCTGGCTCGAAATGAGCGCGTCAGATGCCGGCGTACCAGGCGTAGCCACCTTCTGGAGACGCAGAGCCGAGACCCTTGCCGAACTTTTTCAGATTGTCGGTGACCGTGAGGTGGGTGACGAATTTCACGCTCTTGTAGCCGAGCTGGCGGGGGAGCCGGAGGCGAAGCGGGCCGCCGTTGCCCACGGGAAGTTCACCGCCATTCATCCCATAGGTGAGAAAAGTCTGCGGATGCAAGGCATCGGCCATATCGATGCTTTCCCACCAGTCTGGATCGATCGAGAAGTAGACAACGTATCTGGCTTGCGGGTGAACACCCACGAGATTCAGGACATGGGAAAGGGGCACACCGATCCACTCCGCGATGTACGACCAGCCCTCTTCACATGCCAGATGAGTGATCTGGCTGCGAGACGGATAGCTCTTAAGCTGAGGAAGAGAAAACGAGGCGGGCCGGTCGACCATGCCGTTGACGGAGAGCCGCCAGTCCGTGAATCCTCCGGCCTGAAGGCGCTTGAAAGCATCATTCAAGGGCGGGATTTCGTTTGCAAGCGGGGGCTTTGAAATCATGCTCCGAGGAAACTCACGGGCCAACGAGTGCCGCGTGAGCAGGCGTTGGGAAGCATAAGTCAGAGTTTCGCCGAGGCCGTAGATGCCGCTGTGATCCGGCGGGACGAGTCCGTACTTTTGCGCAAGGCGCGCGGCCACGCCGAGGCCCGAGACACCCGCCGTGGCGGCGAGCCCGGTGAAGATCAGTTTGCGGCGTGAGAGATTGCTCATGTGCGCTCCACAGATGTACCGGGCCGGCCCGTGATCATCGCTCGCATGCGGCTCCTGAATCCGGCAACCCAAACCATCACGAGATGGACAAGCAGGAAGAGGACGAGAGCCAGGGAGACGAAGAAGTGAATGGTGCGCGCGGATTGCTGGCCGCCCAACGAAGTGACGGTCAGCGGAACCGCGGAAACAAAACCGGGAGACATAGCCAGGCCCGTCCAGATTATCAAGGGGAACAAAACGAAGATCACGAACAGGTAAGCGAGGCGTTGGAGAACGTTATAGGACCAGGCTTCTGCTTCGCTTGGGCGCTTGAAGCGCAAATGGTTGACGATGGAGGTGGAGAACGCCCGCCAGGAAAGCTCGGCTTTACCGGGAAGCAAGTTTTTCCGCAAATGGCCGGTGAAGATGGCGGAGAGGATGTACAGCAAGCCGGTCAATACCGCAATCCAAGCGGCTTGAAAATGGAGGTAGCGGCTCCAGCCGTTCTGGTCCGGCATCACATACCCGTAGCCGGTGGGCACCAGCGCCCTCGAGGAAGGGATCGGAATTTTGAACAACGGAGTAGTTAATACATTGCCGGTCTCGCCCCAATAAAAACGCGGGTGAGAGATTACAATTTCGGCTCCGGTGACGAGCAGCGCGAGAAAACAGAGAGTGGTGATCCAATGGGTGACGCGGACTAAAGCAGAGTGGCGCGGAGTAACCGCGGTGGCTGAGACTGCAGAGGTGGAGGATTGGACGGAAGTTCTCAGCGGCACTTGCACGGATTCAAATCGCGCCATTTTTAGTCCCCGTCGAGGCTCCGACTCGCGTTCCCAGAATAGGTGTCATCCTACCACGGTACAGGGACTGAAACGGATAAGTCCCGGATTGCGTGCCACTCGTAATAATGCACATCCGCGAATCTGATGAGCAAATCGAAAGTTCAGCGATTTCCCTAGGAGTCAAACCACCAGGCGGCTGACCGGTGAGCCCTCAGTCGGGCTTATCGCCGGCGGAGGCAGAAGTGAAGACTTCCTGGAGGATTGCAAGAACGTCGGAAACGCGGAAGGGTTTCTGCAAATGACGCGGTTCGCCTGAAGCCCCTGAAGATTCCAAAGCTTCGAGGAGATCTCCAGACATAAAAATGACGGCGGGTTTGCGAGCTCCGGCGGCGGCCAGGATGCGAGCGGCGGCGATTTTGCCGGTCATGGGGCCGCCTTCTTGGGAGAGGTTCAAATCACAGAGAAGAACGTCATGAGAACGCTGAGCGACGAAAGAAAGAGCTTCTTCCAATGTAGCGGCGCAATCGACTTGCAAACCGCGGGGGGTAAGCCCCTCAAAGAGCAGGCTGCGGAGAGTTTCTTCATCCTCCAAAACAAGGATCGAACGGCCCTTCAAAAGATCTAAGCTGACGGGCGCCACGGGAGCAGAGAAGGCAGGGACAGCAGAAGGTGTGGCAGCGGGCGCCTCGCCGAGCGCAAGAGGGAGATAAACCGTAAATGCGGAACCGCCTGCGGGGAGGGCTTCTGCTTCGATGGTGCCGCCGTGTTCACGAATAATGGAGAGGCAGATGCTGAGGCCGAGGCCGGTGCCGCCGCCAGGACGTTTGGTTGTGTAGAACGGATCGAATAAGCGAGGGATGGAGTCAGGACGAAGTCCCACACCATCGTCCTGGAAGGTGATAGAGACGCGAGAGCCGAGACGAGCGAAGCGGATCTGAATGCGGCCCGATTCGCGGACTTCGCGGATGGCCTGCTCGGCGTTGGTGACAAGATTCAAAAAGACTTGAATGAGCTGATTGGCGTCGCCAATAACGCCCGGCAATTCCGGCTGGGGACGGAAATCAACTTCGACGCTGTTGCGGCGGAGCGAGTGTTCGTGCAACTGGAGGGTGCGATCGATAATGCTATTGAGATCGACGGCTTTTTTCTGTGGAGAAGCGGGCCGGGAAAACTCGAGAAGATTCTGGACGATGCGAGCGGCGCGGCGGGCCTGACGGTGAGTCAGTTCGAGCTGGCGCTTGGTGGCTGCGGGATCCGACTGGCCTTCGCGCAGCAATTCAGTGACGCCGAGAATGGCAGTAAGGGGATTGTTGAGCTCGTGGGCGACGCCGGCGAGCATCTGGCCCATGGCGGCGAGTTTTTCCGCCTGAATGAGCTGCTCTTCGAGGCGTTTGAGTTCGGTGACGTCGCGGCCGGAAAGGACGACGCCTTCGATTTTTCCGGTTTCGTCGGCGAGGGGGCTGAAATTGAAACGGATGCGGCGCCAGTCGCCGAGCTTGTGGCGGACGCGAACTTCGAGAGAGGCGTAATTCTGGCGTCCCTCCAGAATATCCGCAAATAACGTGAGAAGCGCGGGAAGGTCTTCCGAGTGGGTACGACCGCCAAACTGCATATTCTCGGTTTCGGAGAGCTCATAGCCAAGAACTTCCTTGCATCGCGGGCTCACAAACGTGTAACGCGAATTGGTGTCCACGACGAGAATCAGGTCCGGGAAGTTATCGACGAGGCGGCGAGCGAACTCCTGCTCCTTGTAGAGCTGGCGCTCCATTTGGCGGCGGGCGGTGATATCCATGATGGAACCCTGATAACGAATCACACGACCGGAGGTGTCACGCACGGCAGTTGCGGTGTTTAAACAAATGATGGGAGAGCCATCCTTGCGCAGCAGCGTAATTTCACGGCCCTGGGGCGCGTTCTGATGCTCGACCTCTTCTTGAAGCACTTTTCTTTCGGCAGGATCGGCGAAGAGGTCGGGCACTCGTTTGGAAAGCAATTCTTCCTTGGAGTCATAGCCGAGCATACGAACGAGGGCGGGGTTGGCGTCGAGAATGCTGCCTTCAGGCACGGTGATGTAGATGCCTTCCTGGAGAGTTTCAAAGAGCTCGGTAAAGCGGGCTTCGTTCTTGCGAAGAGCGGTGATGTCGCGGCCGAGGACGGTGAGTCCGTGAACGGTGTTGTCGCGGGTCATGGCATGCGCGACGCAATCGAAATAACAGACGGAATTCTGTTTCTTGAGGCGAACCTGGATGATCCCCGACCAATGGCGGCGTTCGAGAAAACGGGGCATAGCGCGGCGGATCAGTTCGGCGCCCTCGCCGCCGCCCTCCTCGAGAAAATCGGTAACCTGGCGGCCGATGATTTGCTGGTAGGTGGCACCGACGAGGTCTGCAAAGCTGCGATTGACCGCACGGATCTCGCCCTCGAGCGAAATGGCGAGGAGAATATCGTCGAAGGAATCGATCAGGTCGCGATAGCCCTGCTGGGAACGGGAGATGACCGAAAAAAGCTGGTCCATCTGCTTATCACTTGGAGGAACGGCATCGTGGTGCTCGAGGCCGCGGACCAGACCACGCAGCTCCGAGATTTCCTGAGTACGCTTCCAGGCATAGAAACCAAAAAGAGCGACAAGGACGACGAGGCCGATGGGCAAAGCCTCAAAGCGGTGGGCGAGGGAGCGAATCGTGCCCCAAGAAGTGAAGGCAAAGACGATGGAAAGGATCAGGAGGAGAATAAAAGTGAGACGCCAAAGTTCGCTTTGGCGTTTTTCGAATTGTTCGAGGCGAGCGGAAATCGTAGGGCGGCTTGCACCGCCCGAGGGAGAATTCCTGGCAGAATTCGATGAGAAATCGTCGTGGTTAGGCATGGGCCGGCAGGCGGCTGGCAGTCAAGGCCAGAAAGGCCACCGCATAATGGCAGAGTTCATTGTAGAAACGGCGGGAAAAGCGGGCAACGACCGGGACAGCGGGACGTGCCTGAAAGTTACCTGTACGAAGTGCTTAAAAAGTGAAGCGTCCCGACCAGGCCGGGACGCTTCGTTTGTAGCAATAGGTTGCAAGCGGGAGAACCCGCGGTAAATGCCGGTTAGCCTTCCGTGGCAGCGTCGGCTTCGGCGTCTTTCTGGAGGAAGTCGAGCGCCGCAGCTTCTTCCGCGGTGAGCTCGGCGGCTTCCGGAATTTCCTCGATGGGGGCGGGGGCGGGCATTTCCGTCAGCAACTGAATGCTGCGGTAGTGCTCGAGGCCCGTGCCAGCGGGAATCAAACGGCCCATGATGACGTTTTCCTTGAGGCCGCGGAGGTAGTCCACCTTCCCGGCAACAGCGGCTTCGGTGAGGACGCGGGTGGTCTCCTGGAAGCTCGCGGCCGAGATAAAAGAGTCGGTCGAGAGCGAGGCCTTGGTGATGCCGAGAAGAAGCGGGCGGCCCGTGGCCGGACGGCCGCCATTCTTGATGACCTGATCGTTTTCTTCGCGGAAGCGGAACTTGTCCACCTGCTCTTCGAGGAGGAAAGTAGTGTCGCCAACGTCTTCGACCTTGACCCAGCGCATCATCTGGCGCGAGATGGTCTCGATGTGCTTGTCGTTGATATTGACGCCCTGGAGGCGGTAGACCTCCTGAATGGCGTTGACCAAATAGGCTTGCGTGAACTTTTCGCCGAGGACGGCGAGCAAGTCGTGCAAGTTGAGCGGGCCATCGATGAGGGCCTCGCCCGCCTTGACGTGATCGCCTTCCTGAACGTTGATGTGCACGCCACGCGGGATGGAATATTCCTTGGTGGTCTTGCCATCTTCGCTTTCGACGTAGACTTTGCGCATGCCCTTGGCGATATCGCCGTAGCGGACGACGCCATCGACTTCGCTGATGACGGCGGGATCCTTGGGCTTGCGGGTCTCGAAGAGCTCGACGACGCGCGGGAGACCACCGGTGATGTCCTTGGTCTTGGTGGTTTCACGCGGGATTTTCGCGAGCACGTCTCCGGCCTGCACTTCGTCGCCATCCTTGACCATCAAGTGAGCGCGAGAAGGCATGAGGTACTTTTTGCGGACCTTGCCGGAAGAATCGCGGACGAGAATCGCGGGTTGATGCTTTTCATCGCCGGGAGGAAGAGTGACGACGTCCTGGGAGAGGCCGGTCACTTCGTCCACTTGCTCTTCAATGGTCAGACCGGGCCGCAGGTCGTCAAACTTCACGGAGCCGGCGGTTTCGGTGAGAATCGAGAAGGTGAACGGATCCCATTCGGCAAGAATCTGGCCGTGGGTGACATGTTCGCCGTCCTGAACGCGGAGACGAGCGCCATAAACGACGTGGTAACGCTCCTTTTCGCGGTCTTTTTCATCGACGATGGAGATGAGACCGGAACGATTCATGGCGATGGAAGCGCCGCCGCGGCCCTCGACGAATTTCAGGTCGACGAACTTTACGACGCCGTTGTTGCGCGCTTCGAGGGTGGAACGCTCGGAGACGCGGGTAGCGGTTCCGCCGATGTGGAAAGTACGCATGGTCAACTGGGTGCCGGGCTCGCCGATGGATTGCGCGGCGATGACACCGACGGCTTCGCCAAGCTCAACCATGCGCCCGGAGGCGAGGTTGCGGCCGTAGCAGAGAGCGCAAACTCCGCGACGAGATTCACAGGTGAGCACGGAACGGATGCGCACGCGCTCGATGCCCGCGGCTTGCACCTGGTTGGCGAGGTCTTCGGTGATTTCCTGGTTGATGTCGACGATGACGGTGCCCTCGAAGTCCTTGATCTTGTCGAGGGAGACGCGGCCGACGATGCGGTCGCGCAGCGGCTCGACTTCGACACCGGCTTCGATGATGGGCTCGACGTAGATGCCGTCGTTGGTACCGCAGTCGCGCTCATTGATAATGACATCCTGAGCGACGTCGACGAGGCGGCGGGTAAGGTAGCCGGAATCGGCGGTTTTGAGCGCCGTGTCCGCCAAACCTTTGCGCGCACCGTGAGTCGAGATGAAGTACTCGAGAACGGTGAGGCCTTCGCGGAAGTTTGAAGTGATGGGAGTTTCCATGACTTCTCCGGAAGGCTTGGCCATGAGGCCGCGCATGCCGGAAAGCTGGCGAATCTGTTGTTTGGAGCCACGAGCGCCGGAGTCCGCCATGACGTAGACGGGATTGATGATGCCCTCTTTGTCCTGGTTCTCGAGAGCCTTGAACATTTCGTCGGCGACTTTTTCGGTGATGTCTCCCCAAATGGATACGATCTTGTTATAGCGTTCGCCGTGCGTGATCGCGCCGTCCAGATACTGCTGCTGGACGCGAACGACCTCTTTTTCGCCGCCATCGACGAGCTTGGTCTTGTCGCCGGGAATGAGCATGTCATCAATGCCGATGGAGATGCCGGACTTCGTGGCGTAGGTGAAGCCGAGCTCTTTCAGGTGATCGAGCAGGACGACGGTGTCGGCAAGGCCATAGCGCAAGTAGGCGTAATAGACGAGCTGCTGAACGCCCTTCTTTTTGAGCAGACCGTTGACATAGGGGAATTTGGCCGGCAAGTGCGAATTGAAAATGACGCGGCCGACGGTGGTCTGAATGAACTGGCGCTCCATCTTGACGGGCTCGGTGTGGGGCACGTCCTGGTTGTCATAGGCGGTGGTGAGGTCAATCACTTCGCCGCTGTACCGCAGGCGGATGGGAGTGAGCAGCTCGACTTCACCAGCTTCGAGAGCGAGCACGACTTCGTCGGATTGACCGAAGACACGGCCTTCGCCCTTGGCTCCGGGCTTGGACTTGGTCAGGTAATAGATGCCGAGAACCATGTCCTGCGACGGAACGGCGAGAGGCAAACCGTGTGCGGGAGACAGAATGTTGCGGGAGCTGAGCATGAGCACGGATGCTTCGACCTGGGATTCCGGCGAAAGCGGAATGTGCACGGCCATCTGGTCGCCGTCAAAGTCCGCGTTGAACGCGGTGCAGACGAGCGGGTGGATGCGGATCGCTTTGCCTTCGACAAGGACCGGTTCGAACGCCTGAATGCCAAGGCGGTGAAGCGTGGGAGCGCGGTTGAGAAGCACGGGATGCTCGCGGATAACGTCCTCGAGAATGTCCCAAACGACGGGCTCTTGCTGCTCGACCATTTCTTTGGCTTGCTTAATCGTGGTGCAGTGGCCTTGGGCTTCGAGCTTGTGATAGATGAAGGGCTTGAAAAGCTCGAGCGCCATTTTCTTGGGCAGGCCGCACTGGTTGAGTTTCAGCTCCGGGCCGACGACGATAACGGAGCGGCCGGAATAGTCCACGCGCTTTCCGAGAAGATTCTGGCGGAAGCGGCCCTGCTTGCCCTTGAGCGTATCGCTGAGGGACTTGAGCGGACGGTTGTTGGTGCCGCGAAGAACGCGGCCACGGCGGCCATTGTCAAAGAGCGCGTCGACGGCTTCCTGAAGCATGCGCTTTTCGTTGCGGACGATGACGTCGGGGGCGCGGAGCTCCATGAGTTTCTTGAGGCGGTTGTTGCGGTTGATGACGCGGCGATAGAGATCGTTGAGATCGGAGGTCGCGAAACGGCCGCCGTCCAAAGGCACGAGCGGGCGCAGCTCCGGAGGAAGGACCGGGACGACGTCGAGAATCATCCATTCCGGCTTGTTGCCACTCTTGCGGAAAGCTTCGAGCACTTTCAAGCGCTTGGCGAACTTGATGCGCTTCTGAAGAGAAGGATCGTTCTTCATCTTCTCGCGGAGTTCCTCGGAGAGCTTATCCACTTCGACGCGGCGGAGAAGCTCCTTGATGGCTTCGGCGCCCATCTTGGCGGTGAACTGGCCGGGATATTCTTTTTGCAGTTCGCGATATTTGTCTTCGAGCAGGACTTCGCGCTCGCGAAGAACGGCGACTTCGCCGGCATCGACGACCACGAACGCTTCGAAGTACAGAATGCGCTCGAGGTCGCGCATGGAGATGTCCAGCAAATAGCCGATGCGGCTGGGCAGGCCCTTGAAAAACCAGACGTGCGAACAAGGCGAAGCCAGCTCGATATGGCCGAGGCGCTCGCGGCGGACTTTGCTGAGAGTGACTTCGACGCCGCACTTATCGCAGATGACGCCGCGATGCTTCATGCGCTTGTACTTGCCGCACAGGCACTCCCAATCGGTGACGGGGCCAAAAATCTTGGCGCAGAAAAGGCCGTCGCGTTCGGGCTTAAAGGTGCGGTAGTTGATGGTCTCCGGCTTGGTGACTTCGCCATGAGACCACGAGCGGATTTTTTCCGGACTCGCCAAGCTGATTCGGATGGAATCGAAGTCGGCGATCAAACTGGCGCGATCATAAGGGCTGCTGCGATACAAGGTTGTTTCCTCCCTCCCCCGGCTTTCGCCAAGGGCCGCGGCCTGATGTTTTGCACCGGGCCGGCTGAGAACCCAAAAACCGAAACCTTCTCACTCGCGAAATTTTGCTCGAAAGGGGCACGATGTATCGCGCCCCTACGAACATGATTCTTGCTAATCGGCGGCTTTCTCCGCAGGGGCTTTTTGCCGCTTCATTAATTCGACGTCCAAGCAGAGCGACTGCAGCTCGCGGACCAGGACGTTGAACGACTCGGGCACGCCCGGTTCGATACCCGGCTCGCCTTTGACGATGGCCTCGTAGATTTTGGCGCGGCCATAGACATCGTCGGACTTCGCCGTGAGCAGCTCTTGCAGGATATGCGCGGCACCATAGGCTTCAAGCGCCCACACTTCCATTTCGCCGAAGCGCTGTCCGCCGAACTGCGCTTTGCCTCCCAGCGGCTGCTGGGTGATGAGCGAGTACGGACCGATGGAGCGCGCGTGAATCTTGTCGTCGACGAGATGCGAGAGCTTGAGCATGTAGATGTAGCCGACCGTGACCGGCTGATCGAACATGTCGCCGGTCATGCCGTCGAAGAGGTTGATCTTGCCGGCGTGCGGCAAGCCGGCGACTTCGAGCAAGTGGCGGATTTCCGGTTCGCGAGCGCCGTCAAAAACGGGCGTTGCGAAGGGGATGCCGTCCTTGAAGCCTTCGGCGTAATCGAGCAATTCGTCATCGCTGAGCTTCGAAAGCGTTTTCCAGATGGTCGTCTCAGTGAAGACTTCGCGGAACCAGCGGCGCAAAGCCTCAGCCTTAACTTCCTTGCTGAGCAAACGCTTGAGGCTGTTGCCCAACTCCTTGGAAGCCCAGCCGAGGTGCGTCTCGAGAACCTGTCCAACGTTCATACGCGAAGGAACGCCGAGAGGATTGAGAACGATCTCGACGGGCGTGCCATCGGGAAGGTACGGCATATCTTCCTGCGGCACGATGCGAGCGATGACGCCCTTGTTACCGTGGCGTCCGGCCATTTTGTCGCCGATGGAGAGCTTGCGCTTCATGGCGATATAGACTTTGACGAGCTTGATGACGCCGGGAGGCAACTCGTCGCCTTTCTTGAGCTTTTCCTTACGCTCCTCGGTGATCTTGCGGAGGACGTCGATTTGGCGCGAGGTCATCTCCTCGATTTCCTCGATTTTCTCGATGAGGAGAGGATCCTTTTCGTTGAGCTTCAGGCGTTTGAGATTGCGCGTGGAGATCTTTTCGATCAGGTCGCGCGTGAGCTCGACGCCCTTGGTCAAGAGGCGCTTGTTGGTCTTTTCGTCGTGCAAGTCGGCCTGGAGAATTTTTCCGCCGAGGAGATCCGAGAGGCGCTTCAGGCGCTCATCCGTGAGGATGCGGATTTCGTCGGCGAGGTTCTTTTCCAGTTTGAAGACCTGCGTGGCTTCGATGGCCTTGTGGCGCTCGTCCTTTTCTCCGCCCTTGCGGGTGAAGATCTTGACGTCCACGATGGTGCCCTCGATACCGGGAGGGCAGTAGAGAGAAGCGTCGCGAACGTCGCCGGCTTTTTCGCCGAAGATGGCGCGAAGGAGCTTTTCTTCGGGCGTAAGCGTGGTCTCGCCCTTAGGCGTTACTTTGCCGACGAGAATGTCGCCCGGCTTGATGACCGCGCCGATTCGAATGACGCCGCTTTCATCCAGGTTGCGAAGGAATGATTCGCTGATGTTGGGAATGTCGCGAGTGACTTCCTCGGGGCCGAGTTTGGTGTCGCGCGCCTCGATTTCGTACTCCTCAATGTGAATCGAAGTGTAGTAATCGTCCTTCACCAGCTTTTCGCTGACGAGGATGGCGTCCTCAAAGTTGTAACCGCGCCATGGCAGGAAGGCCACCAGCACGTTGCGACCGAGAGCGAGTTCGCCGCGTTCGGTGCAAGGACCGTCGGCAAGGACCTGGCCCTTCTTTACACGATCGCCGACGCGAACAAACGGCTTCTGGCTGATGCACGTGTTCTGGTTGGAACGCTTGAACTTGATGAGCTGGTAGATGTCCGCGCCCACTTCGCGGCTGAGCACGCCGGAGTGATCGGATTCGACGCGCACGATGATGCGCTCCGAATCGACCTGGTCGACGATGCCTTCGCGCTTGCAAAGCACGACCGCGCCGGAATCGCGCGCCGTGACGCGCTCCATGCCGGTCCCGACGAGCGGCGCTTCCCCGCGGATCAAAGGCACCGCCTGGCGCTGCATGTTGGAACCCATGAGCGCGCGGTTGGCGTCGTCGTTCTCAAGGAACGGGATGAGACTGGCGGCTACGGAGACGAGCTGTTTCGGCGAAACGTCGACGTAATCGACTTCCTCGCGGCTCTTGAGCACGAAGTTGCCCGCTTGACGGCAGTTGACGAGCTCCGTGGTGATCTTCAAGCGTTCATCGAGCGAAACGTTGGCCTGCGCCACGACGTACTTGTCTTCTTCCCAAGCGGAGAGATAGAAGCAGTACGGTTCGTAGACGACTTTGCGGCGCTTGAGCTCTTCGTTGAGCTCCTCGACTTTGTCTTTCTCGACGATTTCGCCAGCTTTGAATTCGCTGTCGCCGGCATTGACGATCTGGACGTAGTCGATGATGCGCCCGCCCTTCACGCGGCGATACGGCGACTCGATGAAGCCATAGTCGTTGATGCGCGCAAAGCAGGAGAGCGAGCTGATCAAACCGATGTTCGGGCCTTCCGGCGTTTCAATCGGGCAGATGCGGCCGTAGTGCGTCGGGTGAACGTCGCGCACTTCGAATCCCGCGCGTTCGCGAGACAAGCCGCCCGGTCCAAGAGCCGAAAGACGGCGCTTGTGGGTGATTTCGCTGAGCGGGTTGGTCTGGTCCATGAACTGGCTCAACTGCGAGGAGCCGAAGAATTCTCGGATCGCCGCCATGACCGGCTTGGCGTTGACCAGGTCGTGCGGCATGGCCGTGGACATTTCCTGGTACACGCTCATCTTTTCCTTGATAGCGCGTTCCATGCGGACGAGGCCGATGCGGAACTGGTTTTCGAGCAGCTCGCCGACCGCGCGGACGCGGCGGTTACCGAGATGGTCGATGTCGTCAACGACGCCGATGTTCTTCCGCAGCTTGAAGAGATACTTGATCGCCGAAACGAAATCCGGCGTATCGAGCGTGCGGTTGTCGAGAGGAGTGTCGAGCCCCATCTTGATATTGAACTTCAGGCGGCCGACGCGGCTGAAATCGTACTTGCGCGGATCGAAGAACATACCGCGGAAGAGATTGGTGGCCGTTTCGAGCGTCGGAGGGTCGCCGGGACGCAGCTTGCGATAAATTTCGATCAGCGCTTCTTTCGAAGAGCGGATGGCGTCCTTATCGAGCGTGCGCGAGAGCACCAGGCCGATGTCGTCGCGCTCCGGGAAGAAGACGTCGACTTCGGTGATGCCGCCTTCGGCAAAGGCTTGCCAGAGCTCGGGCGTCAACGGCTTGTTGGCTTCGAGAAGCACTTCACCGGTCTGGCGGTTGACGACGTCGGCGACGCTGTAGGCGCCTTCGAGATCGACCAAGGCCGCACGAACCTGCGAGATTTTGGCTTTGATGAGTTCCTTGAAGAGATTTTCGGTGATGCGCTTGTGCGCGCCGACGATGACTTCCTCGGAGCGCGGATTGCGGATTTCGTGAGCCAGTTTGCGATCCACGATGCCCGGCGAAACGTTCCAGAAAAGATCCTTGTCGCGGAGCGAGATGCGCTCGACCTGATAAAAGGTGCGCAGGATTTCTTCGTTGGACTTCATGCCCAGCGCGCGCAGGAAAATCGAGCCGAGGAATTTGCGCTTGCGATCGATGCGCACGTAAAGAATGTTCTTGGTGTCGTATTCGAACTCGACCCACGATCCGCGGTACGGAATAATTTTGCCGAGGAAGTAGGAACGGTTGTTGGCGCTCTCGAAGAACACGCCAGGAGAGCGGTGCAACTGGCTAACGATGACGCGCTCCGTGCCGTTGATGATGAAGGTGCCGTTCTCGGTCATCAATGGAATATCGCCGTAGAAAACTTCCTGTTCCTTGATGTCGCGAATGGTCTTCGCGCCGGTGTCGGGATCCTTGTCGTAAATGGTCAGACGGATGGTGACTTTCAGCGGCGCGGAATAGGTCATGCCGCGCTCCTGGCATTCGTTCACGTCGTATTTCAACTGCATGGCGACAGGATCGCCGCACTTGTTACAGAAGGTCGGCGTGTTCTTGTTGAACGTGCCGCACTTGTGGCAGATGACGTCGCCGGTCTGATACGGATTAGTGACAACGGACGCGCCGCAATTGCGGCAAGTGGCGCGCAGGTGGTGCAGGCCCTTCAGGTTGCCGCACTTGCACTCCCAGTTGCCGATCGAGTAGTCCACGAATTCGAGCTGCGACATTTCGCGGAAATCCTTGATCGGAAATACGGATGTGAAGACGGACTGCAGACCGCCGTCATCGCGCTCGCTCGGCAGGAGGTCCATCTGCAAGAAGCGCTGATAGGACTTCATCTGGACTTCGATCAGATTCGGAATCTGGATCGAGCCCTGAATTTTCGCGAAATCGAGACGCTCGCGTTCCCTGACGTGCTGGTGACTATTTGCCATTGCTTGGTCTACCTCTTCCCTTTCGGGCAACTTGCGGAGAAAACGGAGAAAGGCATGCAGTTTGTGTGGCGCGCTTCCTGCCCGAAGTCAGCGAGCACACGGCTGCATTGGGTCCAAAAAGGACCAATGGAGTTGTGGGTATAACCAGCCTCGACTTGCGTACGTGATTCCTTTGGCGCGGCGGATCCCGCTTGCTCCAGCCCAGAAACCAGCCGATGCAAGCAGCCGCGCCCCCTCTCGAAGCCCGTATAACAAAAACTACTTGATTTCGACCTTGGCTCCCGCGTCCTCGAACTTCTTCTTGATGGTCGCGGCTTCTTCCTTGTTGACGCCCTCTTTGACGGTCTTGGGAGCGCCGTCGACGAGGTCCTTGGCTTCTTTCAAGCCGAGGCTCGTGACTTCGCGAACCGCTTTGATGACGTTGATCTTGTTGCCGCCAACGTCAGTGAGAACGACCGAGAATTCGGTTTTCTCTTCCGCCGGCGCCGCGCCTGCCGCCGCTCCGCCGCCCGCCGCCACGACCGTCGCCGCAGCCGCCGAGACGCCGAAGGTTTCTTCCATCTTCTTCACAAGGTCAGACGCTTCTAGCAACGTCAGCCCCTTGATTTCTTCCAGGATCGTATCCACTTTCGCCATGACTTTTGCTTCTCCTCTCAAAATTAAAAATAAACTTACTGGGCCGCTTCAGGGCTTGCTGCAGGTACAGGAGCCGGCTCGGAAGTGCTAGCCCCACCGGACCCAAACTTGTTGGCTTTGATCGCTTCGCTGACAGTAACCGCAAGATTGCGCGGCAGGCCATTCAAGGCCATGGCGATGCGCTGCGCCGGAGCGTTCAGCAGGAACATAATTTTGCTGAGCAGCTCTTCCTTGGATGGGAGATTCGCAAGCTGCTGAATCTCGGCGATGGAAATGACGCGGCCTTCGACGACTCCGGATTTGAACTTAAATGCCGGAGTGTCCTTGGCGATTTTGGTGAGCGCCTTGGCAAGCGCGACCGCGTCGGTCTGCGTATAGGCGATGGAGTTCGTGCCGCTCAGGTTCTTGAGCAAATTCTCCGCGGGTGTGCCGGCTCCGGCGCGCTCCGCAAGCGTATTCTTGACGACCTGGTATTTGCCGCCGGCGGCCTGCACGGCGCGGCGGAGTTTGGTGTCCGCTTCGACGGTGATGCCCTGGAAGGTCGTGAGAATCACGGTCGAGACCTTGGCCAGTTCCAGCTTCAGTTTGTCTAAGTCCTGCTGTTTTTCGCTGCGCTTTTTCATGATCCCGTTTCCTTAAACTTTTCGCTTAAGCCGCTGCCGCAAGCGTTTCCGATTCGAGCAGATCGATCGGAATGCCGGGGCCCATCGTCGAAGTCAGCGTGATTTTTTTGACGTACTTGCCCTTGGCTGCCGCGGGCTTGGCCTTGATCACGGCGCCGATGACCGCGTGCGCGTTTTCCGCGAGATGCGCGGCGTCGAATTGAATCTTGCCGATGGCACAATGAACGATTCCGGCTTTATCGACGCGGAACTCGACTTTACCGGCTTTGGTTTCCTTGATTGCTTTGGCCACGTCGAAGGTGACCGTGCCGGTCTTTGGATTGGGCATCAGGCCGCGAGGACCGAGCACCTTTCCGAGTTTGCCGGCGGACTTCATCATGTCCGGCGTGGCGATTACAGCGTCGTAATCGGTCCAGCCTCCCATGATTTTCTGCACCATGTCTTCACCGCCAACAAAATCAGCGCCAGCATCTTGCGCTTCACGGACTTTTTCTCCGCTGGCGATCACTAAAACGCGGACAGACTTCCCAAGGCCGTGCGGAAGAACCACGGTGCCGCGAACCACCTGGTCTGAATGCTTCGGGTCCACGCCCAAGTTAATGGCCAGCTCAACGGTTTCGTTGAACTTCGTGTGATGCGTCTTCTTAATCAGATCGCTTGCTTCCGCGAGTTTGTACGGGCGCGCTTCCACTTTCTTGCGCGCATTCTCGACGTGTTTGCCTGCCAGCTTTGTCATTCCATTTACCTCTGCGACCTCGTAGCGCCTGAACTTCTAGGCTTCCACGACTTCCAGACCCATGTTGCGCGCCGTGCCCATCACGGTGCGCACCGCGGAGTCCAGATTGGTGGTGTTGAGATCGACAAGCTTAATCTTCGCAATCTCTTGAACCTGCTTTTTCGTAACTTTGCCGACTTTGTTGCGGTTCGGTTCGGCAGACCCCTTGACGATGCCTGCCGCGCGAAGTAGCAAGATCGAGGCCGGCGGAGTCTTCAGAATGAACGTGAAAGTGCGGTCGGTATAGACCGTCACGAGCACGGGAAAAATCATTCCGTCCGGTTCCTTCGCTGTTTTGGCGTTGAACTGTTTGCAAAAATCCATGATGTTCAAGCCGTGGGGACCAAGCGCCGTGCCGACCGGCGGCGCCGGAGTCGCTTTGCCCGCGGGCAACTGCAATTTAATGGTTGTCTGTACTTTCTTAGCCATGTTCCTGCCTCAATCTCTTTTTTCGTGCACTGCTACCGCGCCGCGGCTCAGCCCAGCTTCTCGACGCTTGCGAAATCCAGCTCGACCGGAGTTGAACGGCCAAAAATCGTGACGGAAACTTTCAGCCGGCTGTGATCGTTATCGATTTCCTCGACCGTCCCGTTAAAGTTCGCAAACGGGCCATCGACGATGCGCACCTGCTCGTTGCGCTCGAAAACCACTTTGGGCTTCGGGCGGTCCGTCGGAACGTGGACACGGTTGATGATGGCGTCAACTTCGGAGTCGGAGAGCGGCGAAGGAGCCGTGGCCGAACCGACAAAGCCGGTCACACGCGGCGTCGAACGCACGATGTGCCAGGTGTTTTCGTCGAGGTCCATTTCGACGAGCACGTAACCCGGATAAGTCATCCGCGAAGAAACCACCTTCTTGCCGCCGCGCATTTCCACGACGTCTTCCATCGGAATCAGCACGCGGCCGATCTTGTCCTGCAAACTGAATGCGGACACACGGCTCTCGAGGCTTTCTTTGACTTTTCTTTCAAAGCCCGAATACGTATGGATGATGTACCACTGCATTGCCGTCAAGCTAGGATCCCCTTCAGACGCCAAAAATTTTGTAGATGCGCATTACGCCCAACTGTGCAAGCCAATCCACCGTCGCCAGAAACACGCCAAAAAAGAAAACCGTGGCGATCACGACGCCCGTCGTCGAGAACACGTCCTCGCGGGTCGGCCAGGTGACCTGCTTCATCTCCACGCGAACGTCGTGCAGAAATTGCCGCGAGTCCTGGTAGGCGCCGGTAACCTTCTGGCCGATTCCGGAAGCCGCCCCCGTGATTGCATTGCCTTGCGATTCTTCGTTCTTCACTTTTACCGGCTGCGTAGCCATTCGTCCTCTTCACAGAACAGGCGCCGCGCCTGTTGCTAATCTCTGGCAGGGGAGGAGGGATTCGAACCCCCATACCCGGTTTTGGAGACCGGAGTCCTAACCGTTGGACGACTCCCCTAAAAACCCCAAACCGTTCCGCCCGATGCCCGCTCCAAAAGGAAAACTACTTCACTTCCTTGTGCCCGGTGTGTTTGCGGCACGTATTGCAAAACTTTCTGGTCTCCACGCGTTCGGAGTGCTTCTTCTTGTTCTTGGTCGTCGTGTAGTTGCGGTTTTTGCAATCGCCGCACTGTAACGTAATGATTTCTCGCATGGTCTAGTTTCCTTGTCTTGCCCGCCCTCGATTCGCGAGGGGAAAAACGTTACTCGATAATTTCGGTTACGGCGCCGGCTCCGACGGTGTGGCCGCCTTCGCGGATGGCGAAGCGCAAACCCTTTTCGAGAGCTACGGGCGTGATCAGCGTCACTTCGCAGCTTACGTTGTCGCCCGGCATCACCATCTCGACGCCTGTCGGCAGCTTTACGTCGCCCGTCACGTCTGTCGTGCGGAAGTAAAACTGCGGCCTATACCCCGTGAAAAACGGCGTGTGCCGCCCGCCTTCTTCCTTCGTCAATACATACGCTTCCGCTTTGAACTTCGTGTGCGGCGTGATCGAGCCCGGCTTGCACACCACTTGCCCGCGCTCGACATCGTCTTTTTCCGTGCCGCGCAAGAGCAAGCCAACGTTGTCGCCGGCGAGCCCCTCGTCCAGCAGCTTGCGGAACATTTCCACGCCCGTCACAACCTTCTTCTGCGTCGGGCGGAATCCCACAATCTCGATTTCTTCGCCGACCTTCACTTTGCCGCGCTCGACTCGGCCCGTCACCACTGTGCCGCGTCCAGAAATCGAAAAAATATCTTCGATCGGCATCGCGAACGGCTTATCGATCTCGCGCACCGGCTGCGGCACGTTCTTGTCCACCGCTTCCATCAACTCGTCGATCGACTTTTCCCACTTCGCATCGCCGTTCAGCGCTTGCAGCGCCGAACCTTTTACGACGGCGATCGTGTCGCCAGGAAATTGATAGCTCTTCAGCAATTCGCGCACTTCGAGTTCGACCAGTTCGAGAAGTTCCGCGTCTTCCACCATGTCGCACTTGTTCAAAAACACGACAATCGCCGGAACGCCGACTTGCCGAGCGAGAAGAATGTGCTCGCGCGTTTGTGGCATCGGTCCGTCCGTCGCCGCCACCACCAGAATCGCGCCGTCCATCTGCGCCGCGCCGGTGATCATGTTCTTGATGTAGTCCGCATGACCCGGGCAATCCATGTGCGCGTAGTGCCGGTTCGGCGTCTCGTACTCCACGTGCGAAACGGCAATCGTAATCCCGCGCTCGCGCTCTTCCGGTGCGTTGTCAATCGAATCAAATGCGCGGAATTGCACTTTCGGGTTGTGCTTCGACAACACCTTCGTAATCGCCGCTGTCAGGGTCGTCTTGCCATGGTCAATGTGGCCAATCGTCCCGATGTTGCAATGCGGCTTGCTGCGCTCGAATTTCTCCTTCGCCATTTTTCTATACCCTCTGCGTCAAGTCTTCGTCTTCTGCGCAAAACCTGCTGAGTCACTCGCTACACTATAAATCTGGAGCGGGGGACGGGATTTGAACCCGCAACCATCACCTTGGAAGAGTGAGACTCTACCGTTGAGTTACCCCCGCCCTTCGACTGCAAACTTTCCCCCACTGCGACTTTCTAATTCTGGAGCCTGGGACCGGGATTGAACCGGTGACCTCGTCCTTACCAAGGACGCGCTCTACCAACTGAGCTACCCAGGCCTAACCCGTCCCCCCAATATTCAACCGTTCTTGGCGCACCTTTCCTGAGCAGCGCCTGTGCCGCGAATTGGACCGCGCTCGAACATCGCTTGATGCGATTGCCCTGCGGTTTCCTGATTACGAACGATCACCCAAGCGATCGGCCGAATCGAACAGCGAGCGACTGGTGGACGGGGAAGGATTCGAACCTTCGTAGCCCGCAAGGAGCGGCAGATTTACAGTCTGCTGGTTTTAGCCACTCACCCACCCGTCCCGCGAAAACGAAAAGGACGCCAACTGCAAGTCCTCCAAAAGCTTGCCAGCAAATCCCGGAACCGCAAATGGACGCTTAAAGCGAAAACACAAAAAGGACTCGTGTCAAAAGACACCAGCCCGTTTATTTTTCCGGCAAGAATTTGCTCCGCCTCACTCCCCTACTAAATCCTGGTGGAGCTGGCGGAGGGAATTGAACCCCCGACCCTCTGATTACAAATCAGATGCTCTACCAGCTGAGCTACGCCAGCGTCGCTCAAACCGAGTAAGAATAGCAGAACGGGCATCCAAATTGCAAGGGGGTGATACAAATTTTGAGCACGTCGGGGGCCAGGTCTGTGGAAAACCAGTTTCCCTGTGTCGCACTCCTAGCGGCCCTATCTTTCGATTCCTCTATAGTTTAGCATGAGTCCCGCATTTCTGCACGCGGCGCACGAGGTAGCGGTCAAGGCCTGCATTTTATCGGGGAAATATGCTCCCGCGACAGCCTGCCCACTGCTGGCAGAAAGGCAAAGAATGGGAATTAGCGGAAGTTCGTGAAATGAGCACCCTAAGGTTGAACAAACGCAAGTTAGCCGGAGCAATCGCCCTCGCGCTTGTAGCTGGCGGGAGCCTCTTTTACGGCTACCAGCGTTTGGGCGGCTCTGGATACAGTCCGCGCAATGATGTGCTCGCACCGATGCCCACGGATGCCAGCGTGGTTCTCTTTATCGACCTCGACGCCCTCAGGCAATCGCCATTCTTAACGGAGCTTTACAAATGGGCGCCGCAAACCAAGGCAGACGCGGACTATGCGCAATTCCTGAAATCCACGGGATTCAATTACGCGACCGATCTGAACTGCGTGAGCATTGCAGTATTAAATCGCGGCACGGAAACAACTCTTTTTGCCATCGCCGAAGGGCGCTTCGACAGAAAGAAGATTTCCGCATATGCGTTGCAAACAGGAACGCGCGAGAATCGGAGCGGCGCGGAAATCTTTTCTGTGCCGCTCGCCGCCAGCACTCGGCGAATTACATTTACATTTTTGCGCAACAATCGCATCGCGCTGACGAACGGCGCAACCCTTGAATCGCTCTTATCCCGAACGCAGGCGGATCCGGACACGCAAGCCTGGCGCGAGCGATTCCGGCGGCTCGCCGGTGCACCCATATTTGCAGTGGTGCGGCAGGACGCCGCCGTGAGCGCCGCGATGGACGCGCAAGCGCCCGGCGGATTGCGGTCGCCCCAGCTCTCGGCTCTTATTCATCAGCTCGAATGGATCACCTTGGCGGGAAAGCCCGACGCTGACCGCATGCGGGTTGTGCTCGAGGGGGAAGGCGCCCCTGACGCGCCTACGCGCCAGTTGTCCGACGTGATTAACGGCTTGTTGGTGCTGGCGCAAGCAGGGCTCAGCGAACCGAAAATGCGGCAGCAGCTCCAGCCCGGCGTGCGGGAAGCGTATCTCGAGATGCTGAAAAGCGCGGATGTTTCGCAGATTGACCGCGGCGAAACGAAATCGGTCCGGCTGATGTTTGATGTTTCGCCCCAATTCCTAGAGGCCGCACGAGCTGGGATGCCAACCGCGCCAGCGGCTCCGCAAAACAAGGTTCTGCCAAACAAGAGCGCTATCCGGAATTGAGCTAGAGCACAAAAAATGCCCCGAAGAAACCGGGGCGCGGAAATCCACTCGAAAATAAGTCTGCAATCAGTCGCCGACCATACTCCCCTTCATGTAACGCCAGGGATTCACAGGCGCATTGTTCACGCGCACTTCATAGTGCACGTGCGGCCCGGTCGAGCGCCCGCTAATGCCCGTGTAGCCGATCACTTCGCCGCGCTTCACTCGCGTGCCAGGCACGGCGGAGAACGACGAAAGGTGTGCGTACCAGGTGGTGATTCCAAACCCATGGTCAAGTACAACCAAGCGGCCATACCCGGCGTGATTTTCCGCGATGGTCACGATGCCGTCCGCGGTGGCATGAACCGGCGCGCCATAATCGGAGGCCACGTCCACGCCAGTATGGAACGCGCCCTCGCCGCTGAAGGGATCCAGCCGTTCTCCAAACCCATCCGTGATATGTCCCATCACTGGCCAAATCGATGGCGTATAGCTCGAATCGGCAAAGCTCATTGCCGGCATCAGGCGCAACCCACCGGAGGAGACAGCGATGACCGCGGCGTTTCTCTTCAAGAAGGTGTACTGCTCGATCGACCGGTCAAACACATCTTCTGGTGTCGCTTCGCTATCGGTTGAGTCAAAAGCCGCTGGGTGATAACGAAGAACGCCGTACGTCATGGCCACTTCGGTGGCGAGAGACTGGAGGGAATCGAGGCGCTGATTTGTATCGGTGACCGTGCTCTGCAATTGCTGATACTGCTTCTTGAGAGTTTCCTGATCGTGGCGGAGGGCATTGTAATTGCCGACCTTCCAAAGCATGCGGGAGTAAGAACCAACGGCGACAGTGACGGTGATTGCACCAATCAGAGCGAGGGCTGCTAGCCCGTGCAAGAGGTACGCGGGAACGATGAGCTTTTTGAGCTTACCGGGCGTCGTCGCAATATAGAACGTATAGTTCTTGCTCGTAATCACGTTCTTGGCCCCTCAGGCCTGCTAGCTAGTCAAAAGCGGGCTAAGTGCCCTGGCGCCCGCGCAAGAGAACCACTTTGAAACTACATGAATCCAAATCTGAACCGTAAGCCTCGGTCCGCGACCTTGCTCATACTAAATTCTGTAGAGTTGCCCGTCAACCCTGTATTTTGCGGTTCGAAGAACAGGGTGTTAAAAACCGGCCACCTGTCCGAACGTACAGGGTGACGATGGCTGACTCTATACATCATCTCGGCGCATCTGCCAATCGCTTTATCTCGGCTGTGGAAAGAGTGCCGGGAGCTATACTCAATGCCGTTTATGCGGAAGCGGAATCACCCAATCGCGAAGCGCCGAGACCAAGGGCAGGAAGCTCTTCTTAAGAGGATCGAATCGCTCGCGACCCGGCCAGGGGTACAAAGCCAGGGAATTCGGCTGGGCATGGGAGACGATGCTGCCCTGTTCAAAGGTTCGAGCGGCTGTAACGAAATCCTCACCTGCGACTGGTTCCTGGAAGGCACGCATTTTTTGCGGGATAAGCATCCGCCGGATGCGGTGGGGTGGAAATGCCTGGCTCGGGCAGTGAGCGACGTGGCAGCGATGGGAGGAGTTCCGCGTTGCTTCCTTTTGAGCTTGGCCCTCCCAGTTGCGCGCACCGGAGCTTGGCTCGACGAGTTTCTTGGCGGATTGCGCCGGGCGTCCCTACGATTTGGATGTGCGTTGGCCGGCGGCGATACGACACGGAGCCGCAATATCCTTATAAACGTCACGGTGATTGGTGAGGTGCGAAACGGCCCGGCGATATTGCGCTCTCAAGCGCGGCCGGGAGATGTGGTATTCACCAGCGGCCGGCTGGGAGAGGCAGAACTGGGACTCGAGCTGATCCGCAAAAGCAAAGGGCAAATAGACAGCAGCAGCCCGAGCTTAAGAAAGCATCTCTACCCTGAACCGCGCTTGGCCCTGGGCCGCTGGCTGGCCGAAAAGCGCGTGGCATCAGCGATGATGGATCTTTCCGACGGCCTTTCCACGGATTTGCCGCGCCTCTGTGCGGCAAGCGGCGTGGGAGCTCGGATTGGGATCTCGAAAATTCCCGCAGTGCGCGTGCCGAGGGGCGAAAAGAGAAGGAGCAAAGATGCACTCCCGCTGGCACTGCACGGCGGCGACGACTACGAATTGCTGTTCACGGTGCCGAAACAAAAACTGAGAGAGATCCCGCGTTTCTATCGAGGGATCCCCATCACGGCGATCGGTGAAATCACCAAGCAAAGAGATTTACTGCTCATCGATGAAGCGGGGCGCGCAATGCGGCTACCGAACCGAGGTTGGGATCCTTTTCGTCAATGAATCTAAGAGCCCGAATCCAGACTTGCTCTCTCAACCCGGCGATACACCGGAGGTCGTCGGGGGAACTGCCGTCTTTGTGGGCGGGACTGGGGCCGGCGGCTTTGTTTTGGGCTCGGCAGTTTCGTCCGATTCCGGCGCGGTGTCCGGGGTGTCCACATTAACTCTGTGTTCGATGGCCTGCTGCTCGAGCGGAATGACGTTGGCGAAATCGAGCGCTGGCTGGCCTTCAAGCGCAGCCTTCATGAACTCGAGCCAGATCGGAAGCGCAGCCCGCGCACCGGTTTCTTTTTTGCCCAGAGAGATCTGCTTATCGTCGTAGCCGACCCACACGCCGCAAGTGAGCTGCGGTGTAAAACCCATGAACCACGCGTCGGTGTAGTCCTGCGTCGTCCCGGTTTTTCCACCCGCGGGGCGGCCGAGCGCCTTAGCTTGGACACCGGTGCCGAACTTGATGACCTCTTCGAGCATCGCCGTCATTGTCCGCGCGACTTCCGGCGAGATGACGTCGTGCACCTCGGGATGCGCCTCCTCGAGCAGCGCGCCGTCGTAGCTTGTCACACGGCGAATCATGTGCGGGTCGATGCGGATGCCATCATCCGGAAAAACCGTGAAAGCGGAGACGTGTTCGATCAGCCGCATGTCTGCCGCCCCGAGAACTAAGGGAAGATAAGGCGGCAGCGGCGAGGTGATTCCGAATCGCCGGGCTGTATCCACAACCGAATTGATACCCACTTTTTCGGCGAGTTTGACGGCGGGAACGTTGCGGGAGTCGGCCAGCGCTCGACGCAGAGTGATTGTGCCCTCGAATTTCTCATCGTAATTGTGCGGCGAGTATGGCTGGCCGCCGCTCATGGCCGTAAACGGCGTGTCCGAGATGGTGTCAAACGGCGAGGCGCCCTTTTCGAGGGCGTCCGCGTAAAGATAAACCTTGAACGAGCTGCCCACCTGCCGGTACGCCTGCGTGGCGCGATTGAATTTCGAGTCTTCGAAGCTATAGCCGCCAATCATGGCTTTGATTTCGCCGGTAGCGTTATCAATGGCCAGCAATGCGGCTTGCGGGCCGGGCTGCTGCTCGAGCTGCACGCGGGCCGTGGCTTCGTGGAGTTCCTGAATCGAGAATTGGGCGAGGTCTCCGACTTTCAGCAAATCTGCGGGTTTCTTGCGCCCGGTCCAGGCGAAATCCGGCGGCGAAAGAATGGCGCGGTAGGAGCCGATCTTAATCGTGGCGAAGCGGTCGTCCACGGCAAGCACCAGCCCGGTAACATACGAACCCTTTTCGATCGGATGGCGCCAGTCTTCGTCCTCGTAAGTATCCAGCTGGCCCAGATTGTCGTGCAGGACATTGGGAAGATTGCCCCGCCAGCCATGGCGACGGTCATAAGTATGCAGGCCATCGCGCAGCGCCTGGTTGGCCGCGAGCTGCATTTTTACGTTGAGTGTGGTGTAAACGCGCAGGCCACGCTCGTGCACGGCCTCCGTGCCATAAGTCGATTCCAGATATTTGCGAATTTCTTCAAAGAAATAGGGCGCGAGGTCGTTGCGCGGAAATTGCAGGTGCAGGCCCAGCGGCGTTTTCTGCGCGGCTTCTTCCTCGGCGGGAGTAATCTTTCCTTCCTCCTCCATCCGCCGAAGCACCAGGTTGCGGCGTGCCAGCGCGCGCGCGGGATCAGCCAGCGGCGAATAAATCGGGCCGCGAATCATTCCGGCAAGCAGCGCAGCCTCCTGCAGTTTCAGGTCGCTGACGGATTTTCCAAAATAAAATTCCGCCGCGGCGGCGAAGCCGTAATTGCCGTGCGCCAGATACACCTGGTTGGCGTACATGGTGAAAATTTGCGGTTTGGTGTAGCGCCGCTCGATTTGCAGCGCCAGCAGGATTTCCTGCATTTTGCGGCGGAAACTGATCTCGCTGCGGTCCAGAAAAAGATTGCCGGCCAACTGCATGGTGATGGTGCTGGCGCCCTGCGCTTTGCCGCCATGGAGCACCTTGCGCCAGACGGCTCCTGCTATGCGTGGAAAGTCGATGCCCCAGTGCTCTTCAAAGTGCTGATCCTCGATGGCTGTGACGGCGTTGTAGAGCACCTTGGGGCACTGCTCGTAGGTCATCAGAATGCGGCGCTGTAGAGCGAAGCTCCCGACGAGTTGGCCATCATCGGCATAGACCTCGGTGACAACGGTAGGGCGATACGTTTCTAGCGCGCGAATTTCGGGCAAGTCGCTGGCGTAAACAAACAGCAATCCGCAGGCGGCGCCAATGGCGATGGAACAAAGCAACAGAAAAGCCAGCGCCACGCGGTCAATCAGTTTCCAGCCGCGAAGCCGCAGCGTAATCGGGGGCAAGCTCAGCATCGAAAGATAATTCTATCGCAGAACGATTTGCAGGAATGGGTTTTGCAGAAAATGGTCGCCTTTCAGGAATGACCTGCCGGCTCATAATACCGTTCGCCGGCGCAGGCGCGGCAGAGTGTTCTACCCTCTATAGTGACCTCGCGCTTGAAATTGATGCCCTCGCCACATTGAGCACACACTACGCGAGGCCCCTTGAACCCTGGCAAGTCTTCAGGCAGCACCTCGACTTTTACCCATCGCTTATCAAAGAGGATCTCGTCGGAGAGCGCGGCATACGCTTTTTGTTGCCCTGCGTCTTTGCCGAGCTCCGGAAACATTTCGCGCGCAGCTTGCTTCGAGGATTCTTTCGCGGCGATGCGCACGGCGCGTCCCGTCTGTATATCCACGAACGTCGCAGCCACTTTGCCCCAATCGCGAAATTTCAGAGCGCGCTTGCCGAGCCGGCAGTTGGCGACCAACGCAACGGCGTCCGTCACGCAGCGGTCAATCTCCACATATGTCACGATGCGCTTACGTTCGGCGATTGGGTCATCGATCCCCAGTTCGCGCAGTCCGAGCATCGCAAGCCGCACTCCTAGAACTTGCCCCGCGCAAAGATGTCCGTGCGCAATTGCCGCAAGTTCCAGATACTCATCCAGTGTTTTCATTGGTTCAGTCTGCTTCGTGGGACTTCCCCGCCCCGCAGGCAACTAAACTTGCGCCTGGCTGGTTTCTCGTGCCGCCCACGGATGCGGACGCCGGGCTTCGATAAAGGCGAATATTGTCATCGCCACGGCCAGTGCGGCGAGCGCCGCGTCTTCCAAGACTTTCTGGAGATTGATTGGTTCGGGAGTCGCAAAGCAGCCGCAATTGATGTCCATGTGCAGGAGATATGCTCGCAACACAACGCTGAAAAACCCCAACATGATGAGGGTTAGCAATGTAGCCCAAATGCGCAGACGCCAGCCAATCAGCACTAGCAACCCAAGAATGATCTCCGTGAAAGGCAGCGTATGCGCGACGAATTGCACTCCCCATGCCGGCAGCAATTTGAATCCCTCCACCTGGGCGGCGAAGTTCGAGATGTTCATGGTGAGCGAGAATTTCAGAATGAAAAAGGGCCAGAAGTTCCTGTTCGGGAGGAACGCTTTCGAGTAACCCGCATAAATAAAGATGCCGCCCAGAATGAGCCGGCCGATCCAAATTACAACACGGCGAAAATTGAGCGGGCTGGATTGCATCATGAATGGCTTCTCATGCGCCGGGACATTATTTCTTCTACTTCTGGCTCAGCAATTGATTCAGGAACTGGCTCAGGATTTCGTAATTCATCATGCCGGCGTATGGATACGTTTGCCCCTTCGCATGGAAGACGGAGGTCGGCGTCGAGTTCACGCGGTACACTTCCCCAAGCTCGTAATCCTTGGTGATGAGCGGCTCCAGCGTTCCACCCTTTACCAAAGCGCGGACTTTGTTCATTTCCGCGGCAGTAAGCACGGCGGCAACCGTTCCGTCAACGTCTCCGGTCTGCTCCCACTTTTCCTGGTTTTCATACAGCGTCTGTTCGACGGGCTCGATCTTCCCGATCTCCGCTGCAGCCCTGGCATAACGCGCCGCCACACGCGAATACGCATGCATTGGCAGCGGGAAATCGCGGTGAATCAGAAAAACCTTGCCCGTGCTGACGTAGTTGTCCATCAGCTGTCGATTCGTGTTCAAGTAAAACGCGCGGCACGACGGGCACTGGTAGTCGCTGAAAACTTCCATCACGATAGGAGCATTCTTCGAACCGAAAGCCTTATGCGGATCGATATCCGTCACACCATCCACAGTCTCCGTCGCCGCTGGTCGCGGAGCGGCGTAACGGGATTCCCGCGCACTCTCCGTTGCCGCCGTCAAGGCTGGCTCGCTCCTTGGAGTCTCCTCCACAGCGGCAGGCGTTGCGCTGGGTTCGCTCGCCACTGCCGCTATCCTCGTCGCCGGCGTAGCAGCGGCCCTAGCCATGGCGTTGTATCGCGCCGCGGAAACAGGATGAATGCCCCGGCTAACCACTAGACGCGTCCCGACCAGCGCGAAAACTACAGCTACGGCTAAGAAAACACGGCGGCTCACACGACCCTCCTGCAAATGCTTCAAAAATGTAGGATGCACTCTCTTCGTCAGATTATCACAGGTTTCCGCTGATAGATGTCTGAAGCCTAACGACCGTTTCGCCCGTAGCCAAGCCGTGAGATCAGAGCATCCAAGGAGCGAGCCAGCAAGGGAACCGTTTATCCTTGTAAAGCATTGAAACAATATGCTTTACAAAGATTATTAGAAAACTTGACAAAGATACACTCAAGTTGTACAATTTCTCCGTACTGGACCAGGAGCACGCCATTGACCTCGGCCTGCCGCGGGAATCTATGTTTTCGGGCGGCCATTAATTCAGACGGGTTCCGGAAGGATTAAGAGACATGAGCAAGATTATCGGAATTGACCTGGGGACCACAAACTCGGTCGTAGCCGTCATGCAAGGCGGCGAGCCGGTGGTGATCCCCAACCAGGAAGGCGCGCGCACCACCCCTTCGGTTGTCGCCATCACCAAGGGTGGAGAGCGTCTCGTGGGTCAAGTAGCAAAGCGCCAGGCGGTGACGAATCCCGAAAACACGGTGTATTCGATCAAGCGTTTTATGGGCCGCCGCTACGATGAAGTGAGCGACGAAATGAAGCGCATCCCCTACAAAGTAGTCAAAGGCGACCATGATGATGCGCGCGTCGAGATTTTCGGCAAGGTGTATAGCCCGCCGCAGATTTCCGCGATGATTCTCGGCAAACTGAAGTCCGCCGCGGAAGATTTTCTCGGCGAAAAGGTAGGTAAAGCGGTGATTACGGTGCCCGCATATTTTAACGACGCGCAGCGCCAGGCGACCAAGCAAGCTGGCGAAATCGCCGGCCTCGAAGTCGTCCGCATCATCAATGAGCCGACGGCCGCTGCGTTGGCGTATGGCCTCGAGAAAAAGAGCGACGAAACTATCGCCGTGTATGACCTCGGCGGCGGCACGTTCGATATTTCCGTGCTGGAAGTTGGCGCCGGCGTTGTCGAGGTAAAATCCACCAACGGTGACACGCACCTCGGCGGCGACGACATCGACCAGCGCATCGTGGACTGGTTGATCGACGAGTTCAAGAAAGAGAACAGCATCGACCTCGGCAAAGACCGTATGGCTCTGCAACGCCTGAAGGAAGCCGCGGAAAAGGCCAAAATCGAGCTCTCGCAAATGATGGAAACCGAAATCAACCTGCCGTTCATCACGGCGGGCGCGAACGGCCCTATCCACATGCAGCAGAAGCTGACGCGCACTCGCCTCGAGCAATTGATGGGCGATCTGCTCGAGCGTTCGATGAAGCCAGTTCGCCAAGCTCTTGAAGACGCGAAGATGTCTCCGAACGACATTCAGGAAATCGTCATGGTTGGCGGCTCGACGCGAATCCCGAAGGTGCAATCTCTCGTCCGGACGTTCTTCGGCGAAAAAGAACTGCATAAAGGTGTGAACCCCGACGAAGTCGTCGCGGTAGGCGCTGCGATTCAGGGCGCGGTCCTCGCGGGCGAAGTGAAGGACATCCTGCTGCTGGACGTGACGCCGCTTTCTCTCGGCGTCGAGACGCTCGGCGGCGTGATGACTGTGCAGATCCCGCGCAACACCACGATTCCGACGCGCAAAGTCGAAACGTACTCGACGGCCGCGGACAATCAGCCCGGCGTGGAAATCCAGGTTCTCCAGGGTGAACGCAAGTTCGCTTCGGACAACCGCTCGCTCGGCAAATTCAAGCTGGACGGCATTCCGCCGGCGCCGCGCGGTACTCCGCAAATCGAAGTGACCTTTGATATCGACGCCAACGGCATTTTGAACGTGAGCGCGAAGGACAAGGCCACCAACAAGGAGCAGAAGATCACTATCACTGCTTCGAGCGGTCTGACCAAGGAAGAAGCCGAAAAAATGCGCGCGGAGGCCGAATCCCACTCCGAAGACGATCGCCGCCGCATGGAGGAAGTCGAAGCCCGCAACCGGCTCGATGGAATCATGTATCAAGCGGAGAAGATGATCCGCGAGAACCGCGAAAAGATTGCGGAATCGGACGCCAAGACTGCCGAAGACGCTATCGAAGAAGCCAAGAAAGCCATCGCCGAAGGCGGCACGGCTCGCTTGCGCTCCGCCACGGAAAACCTCGAGAAGTCTTTGCACAAGATTGCCGAGATTCTCTACAAGGCCAATGAAGCAGCAGGCGCGCAGCAAGCCGGCGCTGCTAGCGCGGGTGCTGGCGCCAGCGGTGCCCCAGGTTCGGGCTCGGCTGGCAGCACACAGGACAAAAAACCCGGCGATGTGATCGACGCCGAATACGTCGACGTCGACGAAAACAAGCGTCCAAACTAAACCAACCAAAGCCTGTAGGGGCGGGGCTTGCCCCGCCCTTCTTGCTTTGCGACAGAACGCAGCACCAGCTTTTTTGTTGAACTTTCAACTTTTAACTGTCGACTGTTAGCTCTTATTGGTTTCCATGGCCACAACCGCAAAACAAGACTATTACGATCTCTTGGGAGTCTCGAAGAAAGCCACCGCGAAGGACATCCGCACCGCTTTTCGTAAACTCGCGCGCAAATACCATCCCGACCTGAATCCCGGCGACAAATCCTCCGAAGAAAAATTCAAGCAACTCCAGGAAGCCTACGACGTTCTCTCCGACACGAAAAAGCGCCAGATGTACGACCAGTACGGCTTCTACAGTGACAACATTCCTCCCGGCGGACCGGGCGGCGGACCGCAGCAGGACGCCGAAGGGGTAAATTTCGATTTTGGCGGTTTTGATTTTGGCGGCGGCTCGGGCGCGCAAGGCGGCAACGCGAGTTTCCGCGATCTCTTCAGCCAATTTTTTCGTGGAGGCCGCGGCGGCAGCGCGGAACCCGAACATGAGCCCGGCGGCGACCTCGAATACCAGATCGAAATAGACTTTTGGGATGCGGTGCGCGGCGCGGTCAAGAAATTGACCATCACGCGCCTCGATACCTGCGACACCTGTCACGGCACGGGCGCAGTCGGCTCCGCGCAAACCTGCCCGACCTGCCACGGTTCGGGCACCATCCAGCAAGCCGCCGGTAAAATGAAATTCAACGTCCCTTGCACGCGCTGCGGCGGCACCGGAAAAATCCGCAAAGTCTGTCCGACGTGCAGCGGCGAAGGCCGCCTGCGCCGCACAGAAACCATCGACGTGCGCATTCCCGCAGGCGTGGCCAGCGGCTCGCGCGTCCGCGTCCCCGGCAAGGGCAACGCAGGAACAATGGGCGCGCCTCCCGGCGATTTGTATTTGCGCGTGGACGTGAGGCCGCATTCCTTTTTCGAGCGCCGCGGCGATGATTTGTATACAAAAGTCCCGGTGACGGTGACGGAAGCCACGCTCGGCGCCAAAGTCGAAGTGCCCACGATCGATGGCCGCTCGCTGGTCCGCATTCCGCCCGGAACGAATAGCGGTAAAACTTTGCGCCTGAAAGAAAAGGGCGTTCCCAGCGCCCGCACTGGCGCCCGCGGCGATCAATACGTCGAGATTCAGGTGGTCGTGCCGCAGCCGACAGACGAGCGCGTACGCAATCTGATGAAAGAACTGGAGACGGTAGCGCCCGAAGATCCCCGCAAGGATTTGTTCGCCAAAGCGGGCGTTTGAATTTTGCGCGTAGGGGCATGGCACGCCGTGCCCGTCTTGGTTTTCCTTGGGCCGCGTAGGGACACGACATATCGTGTCCCTTTGATGGCGAGATAGATAGAAAGAGCGCCAAATGCCGCAACGAGCCAGAAAACGAGCCAAAGCCGGCTACATGATCAGCGCCGTAGCAGAGCTGTACAAACTCCACCCGCAAACCCTGCGCCTCTACGAGCGTGTCGGCCTCCTCAAGCCCTCTCGCTCCCAAGGCAACACGCGCCTCTACACCGATTCCGATCTCGAGCGCCTCGACGTCATCCTCACCCTCGCACGCGACATGGGCGTAAACCTTGCCGGCATCGAAATCATCTTGAACATGCGCGAGAAAATGGTCGAGATGGAGCGCCAAATGACCGAATTCGCCACCGTCGTGCAACAAGAGCTCTCCCGCGTCGCGGCTTCGCATTCCCAAAATAGGGAACCGCGCCATGCTATCGTCCGCGCCACTCCGCGCATCTCGCGCACCTCCTAACTCCGTCTCCGCTATTCTCCTCGCTCTTCTTCTCGAATCCTCTGCTAACTCCGCGCCTCTGCGTTATCTTTCCTCGACTCTCTCCGTCCTTTATCTCTGTGCCCTCTGTGAACTCTGTGTTAAAAAACTCGCTCCGCGGTAGCCGCTCGACCCGCGAATTCCACAGTCCACAACTTGCCGTTCCCCCTCCGCAAACGTATGCTGTCCGCATGCCGCTCGAGAATTGCACGCTCTGCAAAGGCACCGGCTGGAAGCTCGTCCCACGTCCCGATGGCGTCGCCGGCAAGGTCGCCGTCGCCTGCGACTGCGGCATGGAAGAGCGTTCCAATCGCGTCATCGAGCGCGCCCACATCCCCAAGCGCTATGAACATTGCGATTTCGAAAGCTACAGCACCGACGTCGGCGCCACGCCGCAGCAGACCGAATCTCTGAAAAAAGCCAAGCTGTTGACGCAAGGGTTTGTTCGCGACTACCCCGGCGCAGCCGAAAAGGGACTCTTACTGATGGGCCCGTCAGGCGTGGGCAAGACACACCTTGCTGTCGCCGCGTTAAAAGATTTGATTCGCCGCGGACACGCCGGCCTCTTCTGCGATTACCGCGAACTCCTCAAAGAAATCCAGGCCAGCTACAACCCTGCCAGCGAATCCACAGAAATGGGCATCCTCGAACCGATACGCACCGTCGAAATTCTCGTGCTCGACGATCTCGGCGCGAGCAAGCCTTCCGATTGGGTCCGCGACATCGTCGGCATCGTTCTAAACGCCCGCTACAACGACCGCCGCACCACGATCATCACGACGAACTACTACGACAATCCCGCTCAGGAAGGCGAAGCCACGCGCCTCCCCAGCGGAAAACTCGTCATGCCCACCCGCGAAGATTCCCTCGACCAAAGAATCGGCAGCCGCATGCGCTCCCGTCTCTTTGAAATGTGCCGCACCGTCGAAGTCATCGCCCCCGATTTTCGCCGCGAAAGCACCCAAGCCGGCCGCGCCCGCGCCTAACTCTGCGCGAACCTGCTTCATTGACACAGGCGCAACGCGGCGAGTATCCTTTTGAGGTTGCAGCGCGCCTCGAAACGCCCGCAGCATTGTCCCGAATGACCGCTCGGCGGTTAACCTCCTTGTAGAAACCCTGTCAGGGAATTCTCAAGGAATCTTATCGACGATTTGCTTTATCCCGGCATAGCCGGGCTGGACAGAATGGCAGTTATCTACCGGAGGCCAACAACCATGTTTCCTGACCAAGACAACCAGTCCTCAGCAGCCGCAGCTGCACCCGCACCTGATTCAGAACCAACGCCAACTCAAAGCAGCGCCCAGGAAGAAGTGAACGCCGTTCAGGCGAGCACTCCCGAACCTGCTGCGCCCGCAGCTCCTGCTGAAACGCAAGCAGCAGCCACCGCTCCATCTCACGCCGATGCTGAAGCGACCGCTGCCGCCGAGGAAGCCGCCGGCTCCGAAGAGATGAGCAAGCTGATGGAGCAGTACGACGAGCAGCACGAAGCTGCCTCGCAAAACGAAATTATCGAAGTAAAGGTTGTCGCTTACACGGAACATGGCGTGGTCGTCGACCTCGGCGGAAAAACCGAAGGTCTGATCCCCGCGGCGGAATTTTCCGAAACGGACATTCCGCGCCCCGAACCGAACGCCACTATCGAAGTCCAGCGCACCGGCGAGCACAAAGACGGCTTCACGATTCTCTCTTATCAAAAAGTTCTTCGCCGCCGCACCTGGGAAAAAATCGAAGCCGCCTACAAAGCTAAGGAAACTATCACCGGCAAAGTCGTGGACCGCATCAAGGGCGGCCTCGTCGTCGACATCGGTGTACGCGCGTTTCTCCCCGGCTCACAGTTTGATCTTCGCCCCACGCAGAATCTCGACGACCTCACCGGCACCGAAGTCCAGGTCCGCGTCACCAAACTGAATCGCCGTCGCGGCAACGTCGTCGTCAGCCGCCGCGCCATTCTCGAAGAAGAGTTACACGCCAAGCGCGCGCAACTCATGGAAACGCTCGTCGAAGGTCAAATCGTCCACGGCCACGTGAAAAACGTCACCGAGTACGGCGCCTTCGTCGACCTCGGCGGCATCGATGGCCTTCTCCATCTCACCGACCTCAGCTGGGGCCGCGTCAAGCATCCTTCCGACGTCGTCAAGCCCGAGCAAGAGCTCGACGTCATCATCCTCAAATTCGACAAGGAAAAGCAGCGCGTCTCGCTCGGCCTCAAGCAACTAAGTCCTGACCCCTGGGTCAATGCCGCGGATAAATATCCCGCGGGCGGCAAAGTGCGCGGCAAAATCGTCGGCGTCGTCGACTACGGCGTTTTCGTTGAGCTCGAGCAGGGCATCGAAGGCCTCGTTCACGTCACCGAGTTGAGCTGGTCGAAAAAAGTTCAGCACCCCTCCAAGCTTTTCAAAGTCGGCGAAGAAGTCGACGTCGTCGTCCTCGACATTAAGCCCAGCGACCGCCGCGTCTCCCTCGGCATCAAGCAAGCGCTCCCCGATCCCTGGCTGCTCGTCGCGGACAAGTATCCTGTCGGCACCATCGTCACCGGAAAAGTTCGCAACATCGCCGAGTTCGGCGCCTTCGTCGAAATCGAAGAGGGCTTTGACGGCCTCGTTCACGTCGGTGACGTCAGTTGGACCGAGCGCATCAAGAATCCCCACGAAGTGTTCAAGAAGGGCGAGCCGGTCACCGCAAAAGTTTTGAAGGTCGATCCGGAAAATCGCCGCGTGTCTCTCGGCATTAAGCAAGTCAACGACATCTGGGGCGAGTGGTTCAAGCAGCACAAAGTCGGCCAGATCGTCAAAGGCAAAGTTTCGCGCATCGCCACTTTCGGCGCTTTCGTCGAACTCGGCGACAACATCGAAGCTCTCTGCCACAACACCGAAATCGAAGACCGCAAGCGCCGCGACGACGGCCACTCTCCCATGCACCGCACCAGCACCGGTCCGCTCAAGAGCGCCGGTCCTCTCGAGCCGGGCAAGGAGTATGATTTCAAGATCATCAAGATCAGCCCGGAGACGCGTCGCATCGGCTTGAGCTATCGCGCCGCCGCCAAACAAATCGAGCGCAAGGAAATCGAGCAATATCGCTCCACGTCGAAGACCTCCTCGACGGCCACGATTGGCGACGCGCTCAAATCGAAATTGTCGGCCCGCTAGGCTCAGCTACTACCAGGCCGCGAGTTTTCTTTTGTAGCAAACCGGGCTGTATGTCCCAGGGGGCTCGGCAGAACGGCAATAGGGCATCACAATTTCATTTACCTGCGGGTCAATTTAATGATAGGAAGAAGGGCAACCGGGAGCGTTTCGCCCCTGCTAAGCCGTTTCGCACCATGAACCTGCGGCCGCTGCTACTCAGGCTCTGCAACGAGGCAAAGGCACGATGACCAAGCCACTCACGCTGACGAAGGCCGACCTCATCCAAGAGGTCGAGCGCATCACGGAGCTCAAGCGCTCCGACTCCGAAACCATCGTCGAGACTATCTTCGACAGCATCATCGAATCTCTCCAGAAGGGCGACAAGATCGAAATTCGCGGCTTCGGCAGTTTTCGCACGCGCCAGCGCCGCGGCCGCGTCGGCCGCAATCCCAAAACCGGCGCGAAAGTCGAAGTGCCGCCAAAAAAGATTCCCTTCTTCAAGCCCAGCAAAGAGCTCAAGGATTTTGTGAACAGTTCGGAAGCAGCTGCATCGGCCGGCGCGCCGGCTTCTGGCGATGCAAAACATTCCTAAGTAGCACGGGCGGAATTTATCCCGGCCCGGTCGTGAGCCTGTGCTCTTCGCATTTCCATTCGGCCTGCGCTTGAGCCGCTTGCTCATATATCCAACCTGCGTAACTGCCAGTTCCACACTGGCGAACACACTCGCACGATTCTCAGCCTTTTTTGCGCTATGCTGTCCGCTCTACTTTTTTCTTGAGGACTCCTCGCGATGGACTATCTCTGGACTCCCTGGCGCTACCAGTACATGGCTCAAGTGACCGCCGGCAAACAACCCCAATGCATTTTTTGCGACGCCGTCGCGCTCCATAAAGACGACGAAACGCTCATCGCCTATCGCGGCGCGAAAACGTTCATCATTCTCAATCGTTTCCCGTACACCTCGGGCCACGTCATGATCGTCCCCTACGCTCATGTCGCTGAACTAAACTTGTGCGATTCCGCCGCGCTCTCCGAAATGATGCAGCTAGCCCAGCGCGTCGAAAAAGCTTTCCAAGCAAATTACAAGCCCGATGGCATGAATCTCGGCATGAACCTCGGCAAAGCCGCCGGCGCCGGCGTAGCCGGCCATCTTCACCTTCATGTCCTCCCTCGCTGGTTCGGCGACTCCAATTTCATGACCGTCACCGCCGAAACTCGCGTCCATCCCGAAGATCTCCACGTTACCTATGACCGCCTCCGCAAAGCCTTAGCCGGTTAATCTCCTCTTATAGTCGTCAGGATCCCGCGCACTCGCAACATTGTCATTCCGAGCGAAGCGAGAAATCTGCTTTTCTCTTCTCCATGCCCTCTGTGTCCTCTGCGCCCTCTGTGTTAAAACCCACCTTCCACTTCCACCCCGTTCTCCAATTGGATAGCGCCCCGAGCGCCTCCCATCCTTTCGCCTTTCCGCCTTCGACTTTTCAACCTTGAACTCTTGAACGTTCTCCTCTGTCAGCTGTCGGCTGTAAGCTGTCAGCTGATTTTTACGCTAAACTACTCCCTTCCCATGAATCTCGATCTCACCGAAGAACAAGCTCTCCTCCAAAAAACCGTCCGCGACTTCGCTGAATCCGAAGTCCGTCCCCTCGCCAAGGAACTCGACGAATCCGGCCACTTCCCCCGCGCCCTCTTCGCCAAAGCCGCCGAACTCGGCCTCACCGGCATCGCCCTTCCCGAATCCGAAGGCGGCGCCGGCTTCGACCACAACTCCTACACCATCGTCATCGAAGAAATCTCCCGCTGCTGCGCCTCCACCGGCGTAATTCTCTCCGTTCAAAATTCTCTCTACTGCGATCCCATCCATCGCTACGGCACGCCCGAACAAAAAAAGAAATTTCTCGAGCCTTACGCCCGCGGCGAGAAAATCGGCTGCTACGCCCTCACCGAGCCGCAAGCTGGCTCCAACGCCGCCGCTCTCCAAACCAAAGCCATCCTCAACGGCGACAAATACATCCTCAACGGCACCAAAGCCTGGATCACCAACGGCGGCGCAGCCGATGCCGCCATCGTCTACGTCAACACGCATCCCGAAAAAGGCGAAAAAGGCATCACCGCGCTGGTCGTAGAAAAAGGCACGCCCGGATTCAAAACCGGCAAGGAAGAAAAAAAGCTCGGCATCAGCGCCACTGCCTGCTGCGAATTAGTTTTCACCGACTGCGAAGTCCCCGCCGCCAACCGCATCGGCAACGAAGGCGAAGGCTACAAAGTCGCGCTCTCCACGCTCGACGGCGGCCGCATCGGCATCGCCGCGCAAGCCGTCGGCATCGCCCAAGGCGCCTTCGAAGCCGCCCGCGCCTACGCCCAGGAACGCCTCGCCTTCGGCCATCCCATCTCGCAATTCCAAGCCATTCAATTCATGCTCGCCGACATGGCCACGGACCTCGACGCCGCCCGCCTCCTCGTCCGCAAAGCCGCCTGGAAACAAGACACCGGCGCCCGCTTCACCATGGACGCCGCCATCGCCAAACTTTTCGCCAGCGAAATGGCCACCCGCGTCACCCACAAAGCTATCCAAATTCATGGCGGCAACGGCTACTCCCGCGAATATCCCGTCGAGCGCCACTACCGCGACGCCCGCATCACCGAAATCTACGAAGGCACCTCCGAAATCCAGCGCCTCGTCATCTCCTCCTGGCTCCTCCGCTCCTGATGTGGAGTGCGGCAGCTCTGCTGCCGCTTTCTTTCGCTCTCCGCATCCACTTCTAGCGTAGCGACGCCCTTAGGAGCGTCATCCCATTTTCTTCTGCCCACTCCTTCACTTCACTGCCTCAATTGTCTGCACCAGTACGCTCGTCTTCCCCTCATCAAACTTCCCGCTCACGCGCACATGGGCCGCCGGAAAATTCTCGACCGCGTCTGGATTCTCGACGATCCAAACCGTTTTCGTATCGTCCGCCACAAACACAGCTCGCTGCGGCTTCCACTCCGGATGTCCCACGGCGGCGCCGCCTCTCCAACATTTCTGCACGCAATCCGCCCCGCCCGACTTCGTGTGTTGCGCCCCGCAAGCCTCGTCACTAATCCACCCCGTCCCTGACCTGGCCTCCGCCTTAGGTCCATCCGCCTGCTTGGCCCAACCCATGCTTGCCGCAAGCATCCCGCAAGCCAAAGCACCGCAAAACCAACACCAAATGATTTTCTTCATGCTGTCTCTCCGCCGTCGTCGTCCATCGCTCCCCAGAACAGGCAGTGTACCCCTTCGCCTCAATCGTCGCGACGCCCTTTAGGGCATCACCTTCTGCCGCGCACGTAGGGGCGCACTTCACCACGTTCCCTTTCTCCACGCCTCCGCTCGTCCCTACCCAGCGTCATTCCGAGCGGAGCAGGCTGACGCTTTTCCCCGCGCATCGCGACACCCTACCGGGTGGCGGCCTTTTCTGCCTGCGCTCAAGCGCCCTCTAAGGATTAATCGAAGGAATGTTTCTCGCCCGATGCAAAATGCGGATGATTTGCAAAGGCTCGGTTTCAGGATCGTACACGATGAAGTAGTTCGGGAAGGGAGGAACAATCCAAAAACGTAGGCGTCGCAACGGAATACCGGATGGAAGACCCTTCCTCGACTGGCAAGCCTAAACGCGCACCAGATCTAGTCACGTTTGGTCTGAACGGTCGGACTTGCTCTGTTCGATAGTCGTCTGCAATAAGCCGCGAATCTCCAAACACCGTCTCACCAAACTACAAAATTCCCGCCAAGTCCTTCCATCCACTCCACTTCCCCGTCTCACGTTCGAATGATAAAACTGTAGTACTGATACCTTGACAGTAATCAAGTTTCATGCTACCATTTTCTATGTTTACCCCGAGCCGCCAAGGGTTTCGCCCCCGTCACACGTCCTCGCGTTCCTTCTATCCACGATTCACTACTGCCTACTCACTTTCTCCAATGTTTTCACACTATTACTCACTCTTCTGCGCTACACAAAAACCCAACTCCTTTCGTTTCAGATTCTTCCGCACTCTTTGCACAAAACACCCCGGGTGGGGTATCCCCATCTTCTCTGCGGCCTCTGTGCACGACGCCTGCCCCGGCCCGGTCGGCGCGTCAAGATCCACCGGCGCCTTCGCCCCGCCCGATCCGCCCGGCACCCTCCGCCGTCCACTCGTTTACACTGAGGCTCGAAAGGCCACCATCCCCCTGTCTCTTTTCGTCACGATTCTTGACACCGCGTCAAGCATAAGTCCTGCATTTGCCACTCTTACAAGAAACACCCGGGGTGGGGTATCCCCGTCTCTCTCAGCGAGCTCTGTGCACGGCGCCTGCCCCGGCCCGGTCGGAGCGTCAAAATCTACCCGCACCCACTCGCGAGCCAATCCGTTCGGCGCCCACCCCATCGCTCCCAGATCCATTGCATCCAGACCACTCGCGTCGCCGCTAAACCCTTTAAACGCAACGCTTACAAAAAAACAGGGGGGTGCCCACCCCGCTGCGCCACCGCCCTCGGCTGTATCCTGTGAGGTCTCATCTCTCGGCATCCTTGATCCCCGCCTCCTGGATCCCTGCCCCCTTGATCCCTGCCTTTGTTCGGCATTCGGCTTTCAACTTTCGACTGTCAACCTCCTGCTTTTTCTTGCTGTCAGCTGTCAGCTGTCGGCTCGCCACTTCCGTTATATCCTGTCACCGTGCTCGAACTCGACTGCGGCCAGGATTTCGACCCCTCTCGCGACGAAGACTTCTTCGCCGCTCTTCCGCCTCGCCCTGCCGTCTGCCTCATCGAGACCCGCGCCGCCAATGCCGAGCCGTTTCTCATTCGCACGCAAGACCTGCGCCGCCGTTTGCAACGGCTCCTCGGCCCACCCGATCCATCCAGCAAGCGCCTCAATCTACGCGACCTCGCGCGCGCCATCCGTTACCGGCTCACCGGTTCAGCGCTCGAACAATTCTTCACTTACTACCAGCACGCCAAGCATCTTTTCCCGCAGCGCTATCGCAAACTCACGCGCCTGCGTCCTCCCGCCGTCCTCAAAATCAGCCTGCGCAACGCCTATCCACGTTGCTACGTCACCCGCCGCATCGCCGTGGACGAATCCGGCGCGCCCACCGCAGGCGCTTACTACGGCCCCTTCCCTTCCCGGAAATCCGCTCTCGCCTTCTCCGAGCAGGCTCTCGACCTTTTCAAAGTCCGCCGCTGCCAGATCAAAATCCGCCGCGATCCCACTTTTCCCGGCTGCATCTATTCCGAAATGAAAATGTGTCTCGCGCCCTGCTTCGCCGGATGCACGAAAGAGGAATACGACGCCGAAGTTCAGCGCCTGGTGCAGTTCCTCGACACCAATGGCAACTCGCTCCGCGCCATGATCGAAGCCGACCGCGAGCGCGCCAGCGCCGATCTCGATTTCGAGCGCGCCGCGCAACTTCACAAACGCATCGAAAAACTGGACGACGCGTTGCGCTTCCGCCCCGAACTCGCCCGGCGCATTCAGAATCTCAACGCCGTAATTCTTCAGCGCGCCGCCGAAGACCAGTCCATCGGCGTCTTCGGCATCCACGGCGGCCGCCTCGCCGAGCCGTTCTTCCTACGCTTCGCCGAAATCGCCAGCCAACCCCGCTCCGCCGAACACATTTTCAAAGACTATCTCGAAGGCAGCGCCAGAAGCGCACAGGACGCGGAAAAACCCGCCGCGGCAATCTCAGCGACCGCCGCGTCACAAAGCGGCGAAAATTCCGTCGTTCGATCCGCAGCAGCCGCTCGCGAAGAACTAAGCGAGCACCTCGCCCTCATCTCCCGCTGGTTCTACAGCAATCCTCGCGAAGGCGAGATTTTCTTTCGCGAAAAGGACTGGCCGTACCGTAAGATTCTCCGGGCCTGTTCGCGCCTGCTCGCTCCTCCGGCAAGCGAGCCCGCCGCGACCGGCAATCCACCGCCGCCGTAAGGCCGTTGACTTTGTAGGGGCACGGCATGCCGTGCCCGTCTTTATAGCGGCACGGTTTATCGTGCCATTTTTGGCTGGATCGCAAATCGAGGAGATTCGGCGCAACGACTGCAACACGAAGGACAACATGACCAAATCCGCCACACTCGAAGCCACCAAGCGCTACGCCAATCGCTTCGCCGGCCACGCCGCCGACGGCCATTTTCGCGAAGCCCAAGGTCTCGTGATGTCCTCCCTCGGCATTGGCACCTATCTCGGCCAACCCGACCCGAAGGTGGATGCGAGTTACACCGCCGCAATCGTCGCAGCCGTAGAAAGCGGCATCAATTTCATCGACGCCGCCATCAACTACCGCTTCCAGCGCAGCGAGCGATGCATCGGCGCGGCCGTCCAGCAACTTGCCACTAAGGGCTTCTCCCGCGACGAGCTCATCGTTTGCACCAAAGGCGGCTATCTCACGCCAGACAGCACAATGCCCGAGGATCCCAACGAATATTTTTTCCACGAGTATATTCAGCCCGGTGTCCTCACCGCGAAAGATATCGTCGCGGGCTGCCATTGCATGACGCCGCGCTTTCTCGAAAATCAGCTGGACCGCAGCTTGCGCAATCTTGAGCTCGATTGCGTTGACGTCTACTATCTCCACAATCCGGAAACGCAGCTCAGCGAAGTTTCCCGCCCCGATTTTCTCGAGTGTGTGCGCGATGCTTTCATCTATCTCGAATCCGCCGCCGCCGCGGGCAAAATTCAGTTCTATGGCATGGCCACCTGGAATGGCTTCCGCCAGGAAGCCAAAGCGCACGACGCCATGCAGCTCCCCGAATTCGCGCAAATCGCCGCGGACATCGCCGGCGAAAAGCACCGCTTCCGTTTCGTCCAGCTTCCTTTCAACCTGGGAATGACGGAGGCGCTGACGCTCGGGAATCAATCCATCGGCGGGAAGGACCGCACCGTCATGGAAGCCGCCAGCGAATTGGGAATCACGCTGATCGCCAGCGCGTCGCTGCTGCAAGGCCAGGTCGCGCGGAATTTGCCCGCATTCGTCGCCCAGGCTCTCGGCCTCGAAAATGACGCCGAACGCGCCCTGCAATTTGTACGCTCGTCGCCCGGGATTACCGCAGCTCTGGTAGGGATGTCGCGTGTCGAGCACGTCCATGCAAACGCGAAGCTCGTGAACGTAGCGCCCGCCACTGTGGACCAGTTCACCGAACTCTTCGCCCGCGGCGAGGGCGCATGACTCTATGCCCACCCCGCCACAACCTGTCATTCCGAGCGGAGCAGGCCGACGTTTTTTCTTTCACGTTCGCTCCTGCGATCGAAGATTCCGATCCGGTCGGAAACGTGTCGCTTGCGCAGAGAGGAATCTCTCTTCGATTTCTGCGCTATCGAGCGCTGTTTGCGCGATGAATCTCTCTTCGATTTCAACTTTGTTTTCCCGGATCCGAAATCCTCTCCTTCATCCAGTTAGTGATCGCCGCGTCCACTTGATCGAGCTTGCCCACAAAAAAGTGGTCGGCTTCTTCGACAACAACGAGCTTGTTTTCGCTCGGCAACGATGCAACCAAACCTTTCAATTTGTCCACCGCGCCATAAATATCATTCGCGCCGTGGACGAACAGCTTCGGCTTCTCGCATTGCAACAAATAAGAAAAGTCCGCGTTGTTCACTGGCGCTCCCAGCCCGATCAGCAATTTCACTCGCGCGTCTTCGCAGCCCACACGCAGTCCGACCCAGCATCCGAAGCTGAATCCGCACACAAGCAGCGGAATTCCAGGAAATTCCGCGGCGAGAAAATCCAGCGCCGCGCGGACATCATCCCGTTCCCCTTCGCCGCGATCGTGTTGGCCCTCGCTCATTCCCGCTCCGCGAAAATTAAAACGCAAAACGGAAAGTCCCAGCGCATCCAGCGATTTCGCCGCTTGATAGACCACTTTGTTGTGCATTGTCCCGCCGAAAAGCGGATGCGGATGGCAAACCACCGCGGCCATCGCCGGCGAACCCGTGCTGGGGCTCCACAAAATGGCTTCCAAGCGGCCCGCGGGCCCCGTCAGAAAGAGATTGCGAGATTCGTGCGTTGCGCTCATGGATGCCGGCAAAGAAATCCGAGTGTACCGCAGCGCCACGAAAACTCCGAATTCGCTGTGGAGCATTTTGTATACGAGGGGCGCCGTCAATCGACTAAGTTCAGAGGGAGTGCGGAGTTCTCGTGCGCGCTCTGCTTCAAGATGGAACTGGATTTTGCCGGCAAAGCTGTTTCCCTGCCTCGCGCCGTGCTGTCGAGTAACAGTACTGCTCCAGGCAACGGGTACCTCAAAGTACACGGCTTGCGCCCAAAACCCAGTACTAGGACATAATTTCCTGACTTTCGCGTTGCAGTTTACTGGTGCCAATGTTAGCGTTCGTTGAAATTCCAGCCCCAGTGGGAGGAGCGATGAGCGACGGAGCCGACCGCCGCGAAGCACGGCGTTTCAACATGACGCTGCCGCTGCGCGTGCTTCCGCACGAACCTCATGGGCACACACTCGCGGCACAAACGCGGGACGTCAGTTACCGCGGATTGTACTTCCTCGCGGAAAAGAATTTCGATATCGGCAGCGAGATTGAATTCGTCATCACCTTGCCGCAGCAAGTGACGCAATCCGGCGATGTGAATATCCGCTGCCTCGGCCAAATCGTCCGCGTTGAGCCCACCAACAACGGGCGCATGGGCGTCGCCGCGAAAATCGAGCGTTACGAATTCATGCCCGCCACAGCCACCGCCGCATAAAATCAGATTGTTTTCTTCTATTCTCGAAACCCGCGCTTCGGGAATGCTAATTGGGACTGAATTCTGGCGCTCGCTAGCGGCCGCGCCCTGCGAGTACAATGAGGTGGGCCGCCCATTCCGCAACCAACGGATTGCGGCTCGTTTCTCCGCGGAGGAACTTATGTATCACTACGACGCGAGCCTTGCTCTCGAAGAATTGAAAGAGGACGCGCTTCTGCCGCATCCCGTCAAGCTGCGCGACATGATCCTGCGCACGCAGCTCGGCCCCGAAGAAGCAAAAGTGTTGAACCACGAATTCCAGGACTACCTGACGCGTTTCGGCGAGCTGCAGAGCGTGGCGCGCGGGGTACTCGAAAAAATCGCCGCCGGACGCCGCAAACCCTCGTGACGGCGCATGCCGAACCCGGAGCGCGCCGCGCATGAAATCGATGCCGCGCGTTCTCCTCTTGTCCGCATCTTCCGGCGCGGGACATGTCCGCGCCGCGCAGGCTCTCGAAAAAGCGTTTGCCGCGCGCGGTGATTGCACGGTCGAGCACATCGACGCGATTCAGTACGTCAGCAAGCTTTTCCAGCGCGTTTACGACAAGGCGTACATCTCCATGGTGCGGCGCGCCCCGGAGTTTATGGGCGTGCTTTACGAACGCACAGACCAACCCTGGCATCATCCGCGGCGCCGCCTGGCGCTGGACCGGCTGAACACCGCGCCCATGATTCGGCTTCTTAAGCGCCTGCAGCCGGATCTTTGCGTCGCCACTCATTTCCTGCCTGCCGAAATCATTGCCTGGCTGATTGCCAAACGCAAATTACGCGCGCACAACGCCATTGTCGTCACCGATTACGACGTGCATGCCATGTGGCTTTGCCGTACGGTCGACCGCTATTACGTGGCTATGGATGAAGCCGCCGAATATCTGGCGCGCATCGGGGTACCTCGTGAAAAGCTGCGCGTTACCGGAATCCCGATCGACCCGCTGTTTGCCAAGCCTTTGGGGCGCGCAGAAGCGCGGCAGGCCTTAGGCCTTGATTCTTCCGTGCCAGTGATTTTAATTTCCGCAGGCGGCTATGGCATCGGTCCCGTCGAGCAGCTCGTGAACGACCTGCTGGCGCTGCAGCGTCCGTGGCAGATTGTCGCCATCGCGGGAAAAGCCGAAAAAGTTCGCAAGCGCCTCGAGGAACTTTCACGCAATGCAGGGAAACTCCCCAGTGGCGCGCATCGGCTCGTCCCCGTGGGTTTCACTACGGACATGGACAAATACATGGCTGCGGCCGACCTGCTCGTCGGCAAAGCCGGCGGTCTGACCACTTCGGAAGCCCTGGCGCGGATTTTACCGATGGCGCTGATCGAGCCGATCCCCGGGCAGGAAGAGCGCAATGCCGATCATTTGCTGGAAGCCGGGGCTGCGATTCGGTGCAACAATTTGCCCGCCGCGGCATGGAAAATCGCAGCCTTACTGGACGATCCGGCCCGCCTCGCGCGAATGCGGGACGCTGCTCGAAACATGGCCAAGCCTGGCGCGGCGGCGGCCATCGCCGAAGACGCACTGAGACTGCTAGACTGAAGTGGGCGCACAAGAGAGTACGGAGAACCGTTCGCGGTTCCAGCGCTGCTAAAGACAAATTTCCATGCGACGCAATACACTTTTAATCGATGCCGACGACACGTTGTGGGAAAACAACGTGTTTTTCGAAAAATTGATCGAGGATTTCATCACCCTCGTTGAACCGTGCGGCTACACGCGCGCCTACATCCGGCACATCCTGAATGAGACCGAGCGAAAAAACATCCGCCAATACGGCTACGGGGTGCGCAGCTTCGGGCGCTCGCTCGAGGAGACCTACCTGAAGCTCGCGGAACACATGGCCCGGCGCGAAACGCTTGCGCAAATTCATGGCCGCGTCGTGGAGCTCGAGCGCACGCCGCCGCAAATCCTCGATGGCGTGCCGGAGACGCTGGCATATTTGACGGAGCGGCACCGCCTGATTTTGTTCACAAAAGGAGAACCAGCGGAACAAGCCGCAAAGGTCGAGCGCTCCGGACTGCAGGGCTTTTTCGAATTCATCGAAATCGTGAGCGAAAAAGATCCAGAAACCTACGGCAGCCTGGTGCGCAAGCACAAAATCGTGAAATCGCATGGCTGGATGATCGGCAACAGCCCGCGAAGCGACATCAATCCTGCGCTAAAAATCGGGCTCAACGCCGTTTATATTCCGCACCAGCACACCTGGCACCTCGAGCACGAACCGGTCATGGCCGGGACGGGCAAGCTGGTCATCGTGCCAGCATTTCGCGAGCTGCGCGGCCACTTTTAGCTCGACGCCTCGAGCCTAGCCAAATGCGAGCCGCGGGGAAAAGCGGCAGCGGGGCTGCCGCACTCCAAATGCGGTCGACCCGCGGGGTTACCAAATTGGATGTTGGCAATACCCGCCCCCTGCGCGAGGCTAATCTTTTCTCGACGACACGAAGGAGATTCTTATGGCAACAGCGAGCACTCCCGTTCGTACCGACTGGCGGCAGGAATGGTTTGAATTTGAGGACGCGACGTACCTGAATCTGGCGGGACAGTCGCCGATGCCAAAGGTTTCGCTGCGCGCGCTGCAAGCGGCGCAGGAGTGGAAGAAATTCCCGCACCACAAGCCGGACTCGACTTTTTTTGAAGTGCCGAATCGCATCCGCGCTTCGCTTGCGAGACTCATCGGCGGCAAGCCGGAAGAGATTGCGATTACCACCGGAGCGAGTACGGGGGTGGCGGCGGTAGCGTACGGACTATCGTGGAAGCCTGGCGACGAAGTGATTACGGCGAAGGGCGAATTCCCGTTGCAGTACACGGCGTGGAAGCCGATGGAAGAGCGCGAAGGCGTGAAGCTGAAAATTGTCGCGCCGCGCGAAAGGTTTCTTACCGCGGAAGATTTGATTGCGGCGATTACACCGCGCACGCGAGTCGTTTCCGTCAGCCTCGTACGATTCAACGACGCCTCTTTGCTGGACGCTGCGCGCGTGGCGGAAGCGTGCCATGCACAAGGCGCACTACTTTTGCTGGACGCCAGCCAATGCTGCGGCACACTGCCGATGGACGTGGAGAAATTGGGCGCGGATTTTGTCGTGAGCGCAGGTTACAAGGGGCTGCTCGGCCCCTTTGGCACTGGATTTTTCTGGGCCAAGAGCGAGCACATCGCCAAGATGCGGCCGGGGCCCTTTTATTGGATGGCAGTAGCGGGCTCGGATAATTTTGCATCGCTCAATTTCGACGATCCGAAACCGGCCGCGGCCGCGAAGCGCTGGGACACCGCGGAGCCGGCCAGCTATTTCAATTTCAACCTGGTGGCCATGGACGCTTCGACGGATTTTGTCGTGCGCGTGGGAGCGGAAACGGTTGCGGAACACGCCTGCGCGTTGATCGAGTTCATGTACCAGCGGCTGCCGAAGGACCGCTGTATTCCCGCGAGTCCGTCGGAGGCGTCAAAACGCGGCGCGTATGGATGCTTCGCGGCGCGCACGCCGGAAAAAACGGCCGAGCTTTATCAGAAATTGCGAACAGAAAATATTATCGTGAGCCTGCGCGAAGGAAATATTCGCGTGTCGCCACATCTCTACAATACGGAGCGCGACATCGACCGGCTGATCTCGGTAATCACGGCATGACCGCGAATCAAAGCTGGCCGCGCGTTGCCGTGGTTGGCGCGGGCGCGGTCGGTGGTTATTTCGGCGGAAAGCTGGCGCGAGCGGGCGCTCCCGTGATGATGATCGGACGCGCGGCGTTTGTCGCGGCCGTGAAAAAAGACGGGCTGTTTCTCGACACCACGCAGTTCAAGGAAAGCGTCGGCGTCGAAGCTTCGACCGACTTGAAAGATGTTCGCGGCGCGGAGATTATTCTTTTTTGCGTGAAGACGGTTGACAATGCCGCGATGGCGAAGGAACTTGCGCCGCTGCTGGCTCCCGGTGCAATTGTCGCCAGTCTGCAGAACGGCGTGGATAACGCGGAGCAAATCCGCGCGGCTTCCGGCATTGAAGCGCTGTCCGCAGTGGTTTACGTCGCGGCGTCGGTTCCTGAGCCGGGCCACGTGAAGCACTCCGGGCGCGGCGATCTGGTCGTCGGCCCGCGCAGTGCGTCAAGCGAGCGGTTCGCAAGCGTGTTTGAACGCGCCGGAGTTGGCTGCCGCATCTCGGACCATATCGAAGGCGAGCTCTGGACGAAGCTCACGTGGAATTGCGCGCTGAACGCCGTTTCGGCGCTAGGACGCGCGCAGTATGGACAAATCGCCGCGAGCACCGACGCGCGAAAACTGGTCGAAACCGCCGTCTATGAAATTCTAGCCGTCGCGAAAGCAGCGGGCATCCATCCGCCGGGATTTGAAGATCCGCAAGTGGCGCTGGCGGGGGCTTTCAAGATAGCCACGCAGTTGGCGGAAGCGTATTCCTCGACGGCCCAGGACATGATGCGCGGCAAACGCACGGAAATCGATTCGCTGAACGGCTACATCGCGCGGCGCGGAGCCGAACTCGGCGTGCCCACGCCGGTGAATCACGCGCTCTTCACGCTGGTAAAACTCGCGGAGGATTCCGCTGCTTCCTTGGCTGCTGCCTCCTCATAATATTCGTAACCCATCTTTGAAACGGATATCGCATCTCCCAAGCCGTGCGAGTTCCTGAGAACGCGGCAAGGCAGATTAGCGGTTGTCGGCGATGTGGAAGGGGACGTGGACGATGGCTTCAAGCGCCACGGGGGCGCCATCTTTCATGGCGGGGCGGAATTTCCACTGGCCGAAGGCACTCTTGGCGTTAGCGTCGAGCACGGGGTCGACGCTGCGAACGATTTGAATGCTGTCGACGGCGCCGTCGGCACGGATGACCGCGTAGAGAATGACTTCGCCTTCGACATTTTGGTCGATCAAGTCGGGGGGATATTTGGGATCGACCTTGCGGATGGGAGCGAGGCCCGTCAAGTCCGTCGAAGCGGTTTGCGAGCCATTTCCCTCGGAACCAAGCTCCGAGAAATGCAGAATCCAGCTTCCGCTGGCGCTGTTGAGGTTGGCCATTTGGACGTTGAGGGTGAAGACGCGCTTGTCGGCGAAAATCTGCTCGGGTTTGGCGCCCGGAGGCAGGATAGCGAAATTGGGAGGTCCAGTTCTTTCAGCGGCATGTTCCGAGTTGCCGTCGGTTTCGGGGCGGGCAGTCAGATCGCGCGAGGACGGCAGAATTAGTCTTAAGTGAGCACCGCCCGAACCAGAGACAACGGCGTTCGGCTTGGGGTTTCCGCCGCTGATGCTGATTCCAACAGGGCTTCTCCCGCCTCCAGCGCTTGCGGATTCCTCCGGTGAACCGCCAGACGCGCCAGATTTTTTGCCTTCTGGCGACATGGAAATGCGCGCGGCGAGATTGCCTGCTGGCGGCTGCATATCGGGCTTTGGCGGCGCTGGTTCAGCAGAAAGTGCAATGAGAGTGGAGGAGCTGGCACCGGAGGGTTGCGCTGCCGAGAGTTCCGGGGCGGCCACGGAATCGCCGGTTTGCTTGCGGTCCACAATGCGCGGCGCGGCGCCGGCATTGAGATCGAGTTTGGGCCGGGCGGGCGCGTCGGGCGAAACGGCAAGAGTTATGTCCGCGGGCTTTTGATCGAAAGCAGGGACGTCCGGCAGCGGAGTGGCTTTTACGGTGGCGACGCGGTGCTCGCGAGGATGAAGCTTAGCGAGTTCTTGCGCGCTGATCTCAATATGCGGGCGAGGAGGAGTTGCCGTGGCCTGGAGCTGAACGATGTTGGGCAAATTGGGAAGAACCTTGGGCACGATCTGCGGCGCAACGGGATTGATGAGCGTTTGCCGCGGATTATTCGGGCGGACGGGATCCGTGATGATGCGCTGGCGCGGATGGAACGCGTCGGCTGCTTTGGGAGCGACGGATTTATTCAGCTCGGCGTGCAGGACGGGCTTGGGTTTTGCGACGGGAATTTCGAGCGTGGGAAAATCTTCGATCGGGCCGGACCAGGTGAGTCGCGCGTTGTCGAAGGCTGAATTGTGAGGGAGCACAGTGTTAAAGAGCGAAAATGGAGAAACAAGAAAGACCACGTGCCAGAGTGCTGCGGCGAAAACGGCGCGCCAGGGTATGCGGCGTTCGATCCAACACTCTTTGAAATAGCCGGCGCCGAGGAGATTTTTGGGGATCAGAGGCCAGGAAAAGAGAGTGCCGATGTTGCTGGCGACGCCTTGATGGAAGTCGCCCCAGGCAATGCCGAGCTTGGGCTCGACAAACATGGGCTTGGGCGCAGGCGTAGCTTCAGGGATGGGAGCCATGCGCGCAGCCGTGGCCGCGCCGCCTTGTCCCAAAAGGTTCAACCCACTATTGACCTGGCCTAGAGACATGAAGTGACCGAGTATACCTTGGCTTAGCAAAATACGCCCGGTTCACCGCTGGGAGCGGACGGTCGTAACGCCGATAGGATAGATGCCGGGCAGCGGGGCGGCGATGTATGGCGCGGCGGGCTGAACGTTAAGGGCTAAACGCTCGCAGCGGCTGGGCGGCGGTGCAGAAAATGGCGCAGCACGGCGAGGAGTAGAGCGAAAGCACAGACCACGGTGATCGTGAGCCAGAAATGAAACACAGCGTTGGACGAGCCTACGTACCACGAATCTGGGCCGAGGTTGAATTGCGAGCCGAAGGGGAGCTGGGTGTCGCGAAGGAAAGCGGATAGTTCGGATAGTTGTGCATCATCGCCCTTAGTCAGGAAGCGCTGAAGGAGTTCGGAGTAGGGTCTGTAACTCGCAAAAAGCACGGTGCTTGAAACCAGCCATCCAACGGCTGCGCTGAAACCAAGCGCGAGCGTAACCCGGCTGGGCTGAAGCGAACCTAATCTGACCGAACGGTTCCGGACCACTACGCCGAATGTGCAAAGAAGCAAAAGGCTAGCGCAAGAGAGCATCAACAGTCCGGAGAGCCGGACCAAGAAGGCGTTCCAGTGAGAGACATCGCTGCCCTGAACTCTATTGCGCAGTAGCGTGCGCTCCTTGTCCGCGCCCTTGTCGAACTGATCGGCAAGCGAGGCGTAGAACGCAGCCTCCGGTTTGTTGCCTTCCAATTGAGAAAGCGCTCCAAGCCGAGCATAGGCTTCGTCCATATCTTTTCTGCGGGAAAATGAGAATTCGCCGTCAGCGCTCATCATGTGGCCGAAACGAGCCACTGCCCAATATTTTTCAAAAGCGGCTTTGCGATCGCCCTGAGACTCGAGAGATTGGCCGGATTTGAGAAGAGACTCCGCATAAAGAGAGCAATTCCAAATTCCGTAGCTTGGAAAGCCGTACCAATTCTCATCGGACCCAGCCAGAAACGGGTCATCAAGGTGATAACGAGCGAGAACCCGTTGATCCAACTGCTTCAGGCGGTTTCGATAGCCGTCGAGTTTCGGCGACTGGAACGCGGCGCCCATTTCCTTTTCCCAAGCTTGGTTTTCTTCGACCTCGCCGAGTGGGAATCCCTTGCTAGGTCTCACAGTGACACCAATTCTCTGAGCGGCTAATAGATGAGGAAGCGCGTTCTGCGGATCCCATTGTTCGAGTAAGGAGATTCGATGGTCTATCTCCGAGGGCGATAAATATGCCGTGCCAGCTACTCCATAGAGCCAGGTGAGATTTGGGTCGAGATGAACGGCTTCGTCGGCCAAGCGGACACTCTCGGATTGATCGGTGCGGGAAGCCACAAAGGCTAGCGCTTCGGCGTCGTGATTTTGCTCGGCTTTTTGCGCGAGTGCTTCCAGCTCGGAAACCGGCGCTTGGCCGCTCCATGGTGGCTGATTTACGTGAAGTACGTCGTGCCATTGGGCGAGAGAGACTTGGAAGGCTTGACGGAATACTGGCGCGAGGAAAAAAAGCAGAGACGCGACGACGCACGCAACCGTCGCGGTCAGAGTGGCTTTGCGCATGGGAATCTCCTTGGCGAAAAGTTCGCTGGCGGAAGAAACGGTGCGGCGATGGCTGCCGGGAAGAATCAGCGCGAGCGCGGCGTGTTTCGCCAGGACGCCCGCGCCGCCGACGGCCCACAACAGAGCCGACCAATTCCCTTCCACGTGATTGAGTTCGCTGAGCATGCCGCGGCCCCAGTCGAGCGTGTCGTGAGGCGCAATCCAAATCGCGAAACGCAGGAGCAGAATGGCGAGACTGCGAGGAAAGTCGGCGGGGATCATGCTTTGCCTCCGCTGAACGCGGCGCGGTGGGCACGCGCGGCTGCGCGCGCGGCAGAGGGCGAAGTTGCCTGCTGGGCGCGAGCCAGTTCGGCGCCCTTGGGAGTGAGGCGGTAGGTGTGGCGTGGAGGGACGCCGTCTTCGGTGGTGACCCACTTGGTTTCGAGCAGGGAGAATTTGGCGAGGCGCATGAGAATCGGGTAGAGCGTGCCGGACTTGAGGCCGGTCTCGCGGCTGAGCTCGTAGCCGTAGCGCCAGGCGGTGGGGCGCTCGATGAAGCGTTCGAGGACGCGGAGCGTTTGCGGGGATAGGCGAGGAGTTTTCATGGCCACAGCTAAAGTCTACATATATAGAGAATATTGTCAAGCACGATTTGCGGCACGATTTCCAACGCCAGCATGCGGATGCCGGTAGCACAGGCACTCTTGCCTGTGGTGGTTTTCATGGAATGTCAGAAACGCAGAGCACAGCCAGGAGTGGCTGTGCTACCCGAACCGCTCACCCAAAGCGTTGTTGCGAAAGAAACTGAGGGCGGCGTCGCCTTGTTTTAGGAGGCGGGTGCGGCGGAGTTGGCCGGAGTGGTCGGGGAGATGGAATTTGTGGTGATGCTCGAAGATGATTAGCGCGCGGGGCGTAACAAACGAGGCGGAGTTCGAGCCGATAAATTCTAGGGTGCGGGCGTAGTCGACGTGGGCGGCGTAGGGGGGATCGACGAAGACGAAATCGAAGCCCGCGGTGGACGGCGTGTGGCGGGCGGCGAGTTTTTGGAGGGCGGTGAGGGCGTCGGCGGTGAGGATCGTGTAGCCGGAAGTGATTTTGAGCGAGTCGAGATTTTGGCGGATGAGTTTTGCGGCGGGCGCGTGATTTTCGATGAAGGTTACGTCGGCGGCGCCGCGACTGAGGGCTTCGATGCCGACGGCGCCGGTGCCGGCGAAGATGTCCAGGAAGCGCGAGCCTGCTACGGCGGGGCCGAGGACGTTGAAGAGCGTTTCGCGGAGGCGGTCGCTGGTCGGACGTAGGGCGAGGCCTTTGAGACTCTTCAGGATACGGCTGCGATATTTGCCGGCGATGATGCGCATGGACGAGGGGAATGGAAAAACATTAACACAGAGGGCGCAGAGACACAGAGTACGCAGAGAAGAAAAAGCTAGTCGAAGCGAGCCTGTGTGTTTGGAGCGTTAGGCTGACTGCGCTCTTTCCAGCAGGCGGGTGCTGAGTTGGGAGAATTCTGCGACTAAGTTGGCGGCGTCCTGGCCTGCCAGTGTGGCGGCGTCGATCTCGGTGGTGAGCAGGATGGAGGTGGCAACGTCGGCGCTGCATTCGAGGCAGTATTTGCCGGTTTTTCCTGGTAGATCGAAAAGCTCGGCTCGGTGACCACAAGTGCAGCACCGCAAACTAGAAGGCTCTTCACAGCCTTTCGGATCGGATGACATCGGCGTTTCTCCGTGGGTCGCTTGATACAGGTGCGACTCACAGGATCATTGTATGGAACCGCGCGTAAGGAAGTCAGGAGCCGACGGTTAGGATTTCATAAACCGAATAAGCCTTTTTGAATGAATTGGTTAGCTAGACATATCTGGGCAAAAGCGGCGGCCTGGCCGCCGCACTCCAAAATTAGCCTATGCGGGCTAGGTGGTAGCGGCGTTGCCATTCGGCGGGGAGTTGGCGGAGGAGACGCTCGAGAGACGTGGACTGCTGGGCGTCTTCGGCTAGGGAGAAGGCTTCGCGGCGGGCTACTTCTAGGAGGTCTTTGTCGCGGAGGGGGTTGGCGATGTGGAAGCCGAGGTCACCGGATTGGCGGGTGCCAAAAAATTCGCCGGGGCCGCGGAGCTGGAGATCGGTTTCGGCGATCTCGAAACCGTTGGCGGTGCGGACCATGGTTTCCAGGCGGGCGCGGGCGTCGTCTGTGCTGCGCGCGGGGGCGACTAGGATGCAATGGGATTTGGCGGCGCCGCGGCCGATGCGTCCGCGGAGCTGGTGAAGCTGGGCGAGGCCGAAGCGTTCGGCGTGCTCGATGACCATGACGGTGGCGTTGGGGACATCGACGCCGACTTCGATGACGGTGGTCGAGACGAGAATTTGCGTTTCGTTTTTGCGAAAGCTTTCCATGACGGCGTCTTTTTCTTCGCTCGAAAGGCGGCCGTGGAGGAGGCCGAGTTTGAGCTTCGGGAAAACTTCCTTGGAGAGGCGCTTGTACTCGTCGATGGCAGCTTTGAGCTCGAGCTTCGATTCTTCAATCACTGGATAAACGATATAGGCCTGATGGCCGGCGGCGACTTCCTTGCGGAGAAATTCCCAGACACCGGGGAGATGCGGTTCGGAGGTGAGGCGCGTTTGGATGGGCGTGCGGCCGGGTGGGAGTTCGTCGAGGACGGAGACGTCGAGGTCGCCGTAGAGCGTGAGCGAGAGCGTGCGCGGGATGGGCGTGGCGGTGAGGACGAGGACGTGCGGGGCGTGACCGTGGCTCGCGGCTTTGTCCATGAGGCGTTTGCGCTGGAGGACGCCGAAGCGGTGCTGCTCGTCGATGGCGACGAAGCCGAGGCGCGCGAACTGGACCTGGTCTTCGATGAGGGCGTGCGTGCCGACGACGAGTTGGGCTTCGCCGGTGCGGATGCGTTCGAGGGCGGCGGTTTTTTCGGCGTGCTTGAGGCCGCTGATGAGAAGTTCGACTTTGTAGTTGCCGGGAGCAAGGATGCGGCGCGCGGAAAGATAATGTTGCACGGCGAGAATTTCGGTGGGAGCCATGAGCGCGGCTTGCGTGCCGTTTTCGATGGCGATGACGGCAGCTTGCAGAGCGACGATGGTTTTGCCGCTACCGACGTCGCCTTGCAGGAGTCGATTCATAGGGGCGGGCTTTTCGAGGTCGGCAACAATTTCCTTCAAGACTTTGAATTGAGCGGCGGTGGGCTTGAAGGGGAGGATGCGCTTGACGGCTTCGCGGACTTTTTCTTCGCGGACGCGGAATGCGATGGCGTTTTCCTTGCGGGTCGCCTGGCGGTCGAGCGCGAGGCTGAGTTGATAGAGGAAAAATTCCTCAAAGATGAGGCGCTGCTGCGCGGGCGTGCGAAAAATGTTGAGCGCTTCGAGCGATTCATCCGGGGCGGGAAAGTGGACGTGGATCAAGGCTTCGCGGCGGGAAGGATAGCCGAGGCGGGCGCGCAGCTCTTCGGGAAGAATATCGGCCACAGTGCTTTCGGTGAGTTGCTGGACGGCGGCATACATGGCGCGGCGAATCTGTCGCGAGCCGAAGGTGCCGATGGCTTCGTAAATGGGAACGATGCGGCCGACTTCGGTGGAGTCCGGCTCGCCGTCGCCGAGCATTTCGAGCTGCGGATTGATCATTTCGAGGCGGGCGGGGCGGAGCTTATCGATTTCGGTTTTGCCGTGAAGGATGAGCTGCTGGCCGGGCTTGAGGCGGTCTTCGAGATAGCCGCCGTGAAAAAATTTGCAAGGGAGCAGGCCGCCAGCCGCGTCTTGCACTAATAAATGATAGATGGCGTTGTGGACGAATTTATTGGGGATGGCCTGGCCGCTCATGACACGAGCGCGGATGGTGTAGACGCCGTTGGGCTGGATGTCCTTGATGCTCGAAAAATGAATGCGGTCCTCGTAGCGGAAGGGCAGGTAGGCGAGCAGGTCTTCAAAGGTGTAGATGCCGCGCTTGGCAAGAAGCTCGGCGCGCTGCGGGCCAACGCCCTTGATCATGCGCACTTCGGATGTAAGGCTGAGCGCCATCGACTCTTCTTTATATCATTCCTGCTCGAAACACACCGGGGAGGTGACACTTGCGCTATGCTGCTGCGTACCATTAGAGTGACGATTTTGTGTTGCGGATCCTGCGGGAGGCACAGGTGGCGGAAGACCGGCTGACAGGTTCGGACAAGCGCGCGCTGGTGTTGTGGGTGCTGCTGGGGATCGTGGGCGCGGTGTTTGCGCACAAGTATTTTTTCCGGGCGTTTCCGGAAGCGTCGGTGGACTTCAAGGTTTCGCGAAACGAGGCATTGGCACGAGCGCGGACATTTGTCGGGGGACTCGGAGAAAACATCAGCGGCTACCAGTCGGCGATTGCTTTCGATGTGGACGACAACGCGAAGACGTATCTGGAGCGCGAGGTGGGGCTACAGCAGGCGAACCGGCTGATGTCCAGCGAGCTAAACATCTGGTATTGGGACGTGCGGTTTTTCCGGCCGGGGCAGGAAGAGGAATTTCTGGTGCGCGTGAGCCCGGGCGGGGAGATCGTCGGCTACGAGCACAAAATTCCCGAAGCGCAGGCGGGAGCTTCGCTGGAGCGCGCGGCTGCGGAAACTGCGGCGCGGGATTTCTTGCGGAGCAAAATGGGCGTGGACCTCGGCAAGTGGGATTTTCTTTCCGAAGAAGCCAACTCCAGCAAAAAACCGAACCGGCTCGACTGGTCGTTCACTTGGGAGAAGCACGGATTTAAGGCCAAGGATGCGCCGTACCGGCTGCGCATCACTCTGCAGGGCGACCATGCGGGAAGCTCGCAAGAATTCCTGCATGTGCCGGAGAGCTGGGAACGCAGCTACGAACATCTGCGCTCGACGAATATTTTTTACAACCAGGTGGCCATCATTCCCTACTTGCTGCTGCTCGGGGCCGCGCTCTGGCTGGGAATTTTGCTGACAAAGCGCGGGGAAACCGGCTGGGGCTTGGCCATCAAGCTGGGCATCGTGGTCGCCATTTTGCTGACGTTCATGGAGCTGAACAATTGGCCGCTGGATCGCATGGGTTACGACACGAACTCCGCTTACGGAAGCTTTGTGTTCGAGGAAATTGCGAAAGCGCTTCTTTTTGGGATCGCATCGGCGCTTACGATTTCGCTGATTCTGCCAGGGGCGGAGCCGCTGTACCGCGCATCGCAGCCGGGAAGATTGCGGCTCGGGAAATTGCTCACGCTGCGCGGACTGCGCTCGAAGGAATTTTTCTCAGCGGCTACCGTGGGATTGTCGCTCGCAGCGGCGCATATCGGGTTCATTGTGGCGTTTTATATTGTGGCGGGGCATTTCGGGGCGTGGGCGCCGCAGGATTTGAATTACGAAAATTCCGTGAACACGATGTTTCCGTGGATTTCGGGCGTGGCGATCGGGTTGTTGGCGGCAACGAGCGAGGAATTTCTATTTCGTCTATTTGCGATTCCCTTTCTGAAGCGGCTCACCGGATCGAGCATCGTAGCTGTCATTGTGCCCGCGTTTTGCTGGAGTTTTTTGCACTCTGCGTATCCGAATGAGCCGCCGTACATTCGCGGATTGGAAGTCGGGCTGATCGGAATCGTCGCCGGCGTCGTGATGCTGCGCTGGGGCATCATGGCTACGCTGATTTGGCATTACACGGTGGATGCTTCGCTTGTCGGCTTGCTGCTGATTCGATCCAACAGCCTCTACTTCAAGATTTCCGGAGTCATCGTGGGCGCGGCGGCGCTCGCGCCTCTGATTTTTGCAGGCGTTTCTTACATAACCCGCGGGCGGTTCGAAGCGAATGAAGATCTGCTGAACAGCGCGGAACCGATTGGGGAAATCAGCTTTGCAGCGGCTACGGCAGAGTCGAACACAGCAGTGGCAACGCGGCGTTATGACGCGATGACGCCCTCAACGATGATTTTTCTTACGGTTTGCCTGGTTCTCGGAGGCTTGGCCGCGTGGCGCCTAAAAACTCCAACGCTTGGCGATTATCTCAAACTGTCGGTGGATGCGAGAGGTGCACGGGCACGCGCGGATGAAATTCTTCGCGAGCACGGCCGCGATCCGAATTCTTACCGCCATGCAACGATTTTCGTGGATATGACGGATCCGCTGACGAATGAATTCCTGCGGCAGCGTGTGGGCATCGCCCGGCTGAACCAGATCTATGCCAAGGAAGTACCCGGCGCGATCTGGCAGGTGCGTTATTTCAAGGATAGCCAGCCAGAAGAGTATTCGATCAAGCTTGGCCCCGACGGCTCCTTTTTAGCCTTCAACCACAAGCTTGCGGAGGAGGCCCCGGGAGCTTCGCTGAGCAAGGAAGAAGCCGTTGCCAAAGCTGAAAAGTATCTGCGCGAGGAAAAAAAGCTCGATCTGAGCCAGTGGAACCTCGTGGAAACCTATTCTGACAAGCGCGTTCACCGAACGGACCACGAACTGGCCTGGCAACAACGCACGCCGATCGACTCGGGCTCGACTTCCTCGAATGACGTCGTGAGCCACGCGTTCGTGCGCATCAAAGTCGCGGTTCTGGGCGATGAAGTCGTCGATTACCGCGGCTCCTACTACACGAAACCAGCAGAGCGAGAGGAACTGGAAGACAAAGAGGGCGGGACCACGTGGATGTTCATCAAGATTCCCGACGAGTGGCGCCGTAAACAAGAAGAACAGACGCTCTCCCGCACTCTTTATAGTTTCGCGGTACCGATTTTGTTGTTTGGCATATTGGGGATTACCGCGATTGTGCTGTTCTTCAAGAATCTGCGGTCGGAGAGCATGCGGGCGATTCCCTGGCGCCGATTGGTTCTCTGGGCCCTCTCCGGGCTGATTGCTTATGGACTGATCGTCGGACTTGGCAACCGTTTGCAATTCTTCTTGAACTCCTACCAGACGGCAATTCCATTTAAAACCCTGCTCGGCGGCATCGTCATCGGCCTGCTTCTCGGAGCAGTGTTATATGCCGGAGGCCTCGCCATACTGTTCGGCGTCGCTACTTACTTCAGCAATCGCGCGTTTGGGGAGGAGCGCCTTCCCGTGGGCGCTCGTATGCCCGCGGTTTATTACCGCGACGCGCTCTGGATCGGTGTGTGCGGAACGGCCGGGATCGTGGGTCTGCGGCGGCTTATCGAATTTGTTTCGTTGCATTGGCAGACGGTGCATCGCAGCTTGCCGCTCTCCTTGGGTCAATATTTTGACGCCGTCCTTGCCTCGGGAGCGGCTTTTGGCGGCGCGCTGATCGGCAGTCTTTTTCTTACGGGATTGATTAGCTTCATTGCGGCGTTTGTGGCTTCGGCAGGGAGGGCGCGCTGGCTAAGATTCTCGCTTTTCCTCCTGGGCGCCATGTTCCTCACCGGCAGCGGTTGGGGAAACGGAACGGACTTTGCGAAACAGTTTGTTGCCGCGGCGATTTTGCTGGCAGTGATTGTGTTCGCCGTTCGGCGACTTATCCGGTTTAACGTGCTGGGATATCTATTGATTGCCGCGTGCGTCTCGCTGCTGGGAGCTGCCGCGCCGCTGCTCGGTCAGCCGGACGCGTTCTACCGCACAAACGGGTATGTGTTGATCCTGCTGATGGTGCTCCTGCTTGGCTGGCCGCTGTCGGTTTGGCGAATACGAGCGTCTACGGGCAGTTAGAAGGCGGTTGGACGCAGAACAGTATGCCGTTCGACTGGCAGCGCCGGGCAACCCCTGCCGGACTGTGGAAATCCGAAACAAACAGGCTTCAGGGTTCGTTCTGTAAGTGGGAAGTGGATGCTCACCCAAGCGTGTTTTGACACGTCCAAATTGGGTGGTCGCGCGATGTTCCGTGTGTGACGGGTGGCGGAGTTCGGACTAAGGTCTTGTAAAACAAGCAGCAACGCCGACGCACGCGAAAAGAAAGCGAAATATGCCGCTTCCAAGATGGGCTCTAGCTTTGGCAAATGATACGGGTCTGGCAGGAGGCGCCAGCGCTTCCCTGGCCGCGGTGGATGCATTGCCCAACCTGAACGAGCGCACCCTTGTGGCGGAAGCGCAAGCCGGCAACCGCGCGGCTTTCGAAGAGCTTGTGCACCGGTATGACCGCGACGTTTTGCGGCTGGCGCTCAACCTGATGAAGCGTCCAGAAGATGCGCGGGACGTTTATCAGGAGGCTTTCCTCAAGGTTTACCGCAACCTTCACCGTTTTCGATTCGAATGCAGCTTTTACACCTGGCTCTATCGCGTTGTCACCAATGTTTGCCTGGATCACCTGCGGCGGCGGCAGGCGCGGCCCGAAGATCAAGCGCCGGAGGTGAACTCCGCGCGGCCTGAAGAAGGCGTCACGGATTTTTTTGAGCGCCAGCGCGAACACCGTCCCACGCTGGATCCCGAGCGGCAACTTTTCGGCAAAGAGATTCAAGCGCGGATCGCCACGGCGATGGAGCGGCTTTCACCGCGCGAGCGAATTGTTTTTGAATTGAAGCACTATCAAGGACTAAAATTGCGCGCCATCGGCGATGCCTTGGGGACGACCGAAGAAACCGTGAAGAATTCGCTATTCCGCGCGACACGCAAGCTGAGGAGCCAGCTGGGGGGCTTGCGATGAGCGCGCCTCGAGAGCTCCCGTGCAAGGAAGTCTCCGGACTGCTGGTTTTCTATTCCTGCGGCGAAACCAGCGAGCAAGAGACCGAGCTGATCGAAGCGCACCTGGCAACGTGCGCGACGTGCGCCGCGCAGCTTGCCGAAGAACGCGGGCTCCACGAATCACTGATGGAGGCGCTGCAAGCCTCCGAGCAGAGCGACACCGGCGGCATCCTGCTTTCGCAGTGCAGAAGCGAACTTGCCGAGGCGCTCGATGATTTGTCCGCTCCGCCATTGCAAGAACGCTGGCGCCCTTTCGGTTGGTTGCGGCGCTGGATGGCATTGCGTCCAGTCTTAAGCGGCTCGCTTCTCGTCTTGTTCGGCGCCGCGCTCGGCGCGCAACTGTTACCGTGGATTTCTTCGCGCCTCGAACCGGCTTCCAGCGGGCTGACTGTGAACGTTTCGCCCGCCGCGAAATTCACGGATGAGCAGCTCGCCAACATGGCCGTCGCGGGAATCAATTTGGCGCCAACGCCCGGCGGCCCGCCTGGAAGTGTGCAGTTGCGGGTGCGCACGGAAGAGCCTCTGGTGCTTTCCGGCAGCGTGGACGACCCGGACCTTCGGCGAGTCTTGACCTACGTAGTCGAGAACGGCGAGCAAACGGATCCTGGAGTGCGGCTGGATTGCCTGGAGGCGCTGCGGGCGCGAGCGAGCGATGCGGACGTGAGGCGCGCGCTGCTTTTCGCGGCGCGCAAGGATCAGAATCCCGCGGTGCGCATGAAGGCGCTGGAATCGCTGAGCGACGCGGTATCGGACAAAGCCGTTCGCGAAACGCTGGTCGATGCGCTGGAGCACGATGCGAATCCCGGCGTGCGAGTGGAAGCCGTCAACTTGCTGGTGCGCTCGCTGGAGCAAACTGTTCCGGACGCATCGGAGAATTCTGGACCTGCTCTTGCGCCGGAAGGAATCGAGAGCCCGCTCGATCCCGCGATGAAACGCATGGTGCGCGCTCTCGAGGAACTTCAACGGAACGATCCCAACCGGTACGTTCGCTTGCGGAGCGCCGCAGCCTTGCGGCAGATTGGCCCGCATGAAGTTCAGCGGGGAGTTCAATAAGTTGGACAGAAATTCCGGCGCGAGATGAACACGATTGCGATTTTCAAACCGATCAACGGGCCTTTGAAAGCAACCTCTCTCCGTACGCTCGCATTTTTATTCTCTACCGCCCTCTTGCCGGGTTTGGCCTACGGAGCGAACGAGACCGACCCGCCCCGCGTCGATCCGCCGGTTCCAAGCGATCCAGGACCGCGCGTGGCCGTGGACCGTTCGGGAGTGTTGCAGACTCAAGACGGTCTGACACTGCATCTGAGTACCGACCTTGGCTCGGTGCGAATTGTAGCTCTCGAGCCGGGAGCGCCACCGGTGGTGCATTACACGGTGCACATAGAAACCGACGCTCGCGCCCCGCTGGCGCAGAACCTTCTGGATCGCTATTCCCTTACGGCGAAGGCCACCGCCGGGGGAGTGGAAATTGTGGGAACGTCGCCATCGCAAACCGGGCGGGGCGGAACAAACGCGCAATTCTATGTGCAGTTTGAACTAGCTGTTCCGGCAGCCTACAGCCTGGACGTCAATACGGGAGTGGGCGACATTGAAACGCAAGATATCGGCGGGACCGCGAGCTTGATCACGCAAGGCGGCAACATTCGAACAGGACGCATCGGCTATATTGGCTGGCGCAACGCAGCGCGCGCCCATCCGACCGCCAAGCTAGCCACCGAAGGCGGACACATTCAAATGCAGGATGTTGCGGGCGATGTGGATGCCTTCACGGCGGGCGGGCATATCGTGGCGGGAAATATTACCGGAAGTGCGGTGTTGCGCAGCGGCGGCGGACACATCCGCGCCGGGCAGATCGGCGGACGCGCCCAGCTCGAGACGGACGGGGGCAACATTACTCTGAAGCAAGCGGGAAGTTTCGTGAGCGTGCGGACGGGCGGCGGGCAGATCGACTTCGGCGAAGTGCGCGGTTCGGTGCGCGCGCAGACCGGCGGGGGCGGCATCCGGATGATTACGGTGTCCGGACCGATGGAAGTGGAATCGAACGGCGGAAGCATTTGCCTGACGCGCGTGGCCGGCGCGGTGCAAGCGGCCACTGCGGGAGGCAACATCCAGGCGTGGATCAATCCCGATGCGGTCTCTCCCGGAGGCAAGGTGAGCCTTCCGGGTGCGTCACAACTTTCATCTGGAGCGGGCGACATCGTCGTTTTCTTACCGAGGAATCTCGCGGTGAATATCGACGCACTGGTAGAAAATGGAAGCATTGGACGGATTGATGCCGACCCGGCACTACCCTTGAACATTCAAACTTCGGGAAATCGAAGCTCCGGGCCCATGCGGGCGGTTGGAGTGCTGAACGGCGGAGGCGAAGTGCTCAAACTGCGCTCGACCGTCGGCAAAATCCGGCTGCACTACCTCGATGCGGATACGGAGCTGCGCGATTCGCTGATTCGCGAACAGCGCGAACGGATCAATCGGTGGCACGATCCCGATTTTTTGCCGGTGAATTCCGTGGAAGCCACGCCGCGTGCCGTGGAACCTCCTCCCTTCGACGACAAAAACGACTGGCTCGAAGGCTGGATGGACAAGCTCGAGATTGCTCTTCTTGGCGGTTTGCGAGAGGACTCGAGCGATTTCTCCAAGCGGCTCACTGCGGCGCCGCGTCCAGCGTATCCGGACCTTGCGAGGCGCGCGGGCATCGAGGGAATTGTGAAGCTGCAAGTGAAGGTGAAAACGGACGGAAGCATTGAAGTGCAGAAAGTTTTGGAGGGAGAACCGGTTCTGGCGGACGCGGCGATGAATGCCGTGAAAAAATGGCGCGCAAACCCCATGTCCATCAATGGAACACGCATCGAGACGATCACGACGATCACATTTAATTTTGAACTGCCGCACTGACGGCGTGCGCCGCCTAAAGGAAAGGACAGACGAATTTAGCTTCGTAAGGATCCCGGGATTCCCGGTTGCTTCCAAAAAGGCGGGCAACCGTATGTGAGACGAACTCGAAAGGGGTGGAACATGATGCTGCGTCCTGGATTGCGCTCGGCGGTGTTGTTCATCCTTTGTCTGACGGCGGCTTCAGCCGCGACGTGTTCTGCGGAAAGCAAAGACTTCCATCAATCCTATCCACTGCAACCGGGCGGCACTTTCGAGCTACAGAACGTCAATGGCCCCGTCGAAGTGCAAGGCTGGGACCGCGATGTCATTGAGATCGATGCCGTGAAAATCGCCAGGGAAAAAGAATCGGACCTCGATCGCGTCATGATCGAAGTCGACGCCAAACCGAATGACGTTTCGGTCGCCACGCGCTATCCGCAAAATGAAGGTGTGGAAGTGGCCGTCGAATATACCGTGCGCGTTCCACATGGCGCGCGTGTCGAACACATCGGCACGGTGAATGGCACGCTGAAGGTGGCGGGCGTCGATACCGTGGAAGACTTGCATACCGTGAACGGGAACATCGAGGTCTACGAGGGCGGTGGAAACGTGCATGCGCACACTACCAATGGCAACGTGCACCTCGAGCTTTCGCACTTCCTCGACGAAAAAGGGCTGGCGGCGGAAACCACCAACGGCTCTGTACTGTTGGCCGTGCCGCAGGATACGCAGGCGAATCTGGAAGCGCGTTCCCTGAATGGCAATTTTTATTCGGAGCTGGCGTTTTCACAGGAAGCCACGCTCCTTCCGCGGGAAATGCGGGGGAAATTCGGCAAGGGCGGAGCGCCGATCCGGCTAAATACCGTCAATGGGGGAATCCAAATCGTAATTCTGCGGTCGACGGTTTGAGACGAGCCGCGTCTAAAGGAAACAGGAGGACGGAAAGTCATGAGTAAACGGAATTTGTTTGTGGTTAGCGGCGCGGTGACGCTTGGGATTGCGTTTGCTTTGGGTGCGATGCCAGGCGTTTCTGCAGCGCCGCAAGATTCGGCTGATGCAAAGATTGCGCAGATGGAGAGGCGCATCGAAGAGCTCCAGGCACGATTGACCGAAAGGCTCGCGGGCGAACAGGAAAGAATGGCGGAGCTCGCGCAGGATCGCGCGATGCAGGCGTCGCTGAGGTTCGCGGATCGAGCAGCGCAGGAACAGGAGCGGGAACAGCGGCGGCAGGGCCAGATAGAAACCACGGAGCCTCCGGACGGTCCGGACACGATGGTATTTCTCGGCGATGAGGGCGCAAGTTGGCTTGGTGTGGAATCGCAGGAAGTAACCACGGACAAAGTGAAGGAATTGAAACTGCCTGCCGAGCGCGGCGTGTTGCTTGCCCGCATCGTACCAGATAGCCCGGCCGCCAAAGCGGGTCTCAAGGACAACGACGTCATCTCGGAGATCAATGGGCAGCGTGTCGAGGGCGAGGCGCAGTTCCGCCGGATGATTCGGGAAATTCCTGCTGGACGCACAGCGCAGCTCACGGTGTGGCGCGATGGACGTGCGCAAACGATCGACGTCACGCTTGGCAAGTCCGAAGACCGCGGCAATATGTGGTTCAAAACCGCCCCACGCGCGTTTTCTTTCCAGCTTCCGAGAGTTGAAATGCCGGAAATGCCGGAAGCGCTTGATGCGCCGGGCATGGAGGGGGGCGGATTTGGCGTGATCGCCGGCGGCAGGCCTCGCCTGGGAATCGATGCGGAAGATCTTAGCGGACAGCTCGGCGCTTACTTTGGCGCGCCGGACGGTGAAGGGGTGCTGGTCCGTAGCGTGACCGAGGGTTCCGCGGCGGAAAAAGCCGGCGTGAAGAGCGGCGACGTGATTACATCGCTCAATGGAGACCGCATTCGCTCGCTCGGCGATCTGCGGGAAAAACTGGCCGACAAGAGAGAGGACAAGACAGTAAAACTCGGAGTGATGCGCAACAAGAGCGAAATGTCACTCACCGTGGAAATGCCTCCACCTTCAAAAGGCTCGCGGATTGTTTCGCGCCGTACCAATATCTAGGAAAGGTTGAGTGAAACGGGCCCGGACGGATAGTCTGGGCCCGTTTTTTATTTCAGCCATGAGTATGCGAGCAGCGTTTGTTCGGCTCGCGCCGATTCAGGGTTTCCCCGCACGGCCATACTTGCGAGCGAGGCGAAATGGCCGCCCCAGAGCATCCAGAAACCAGTGGCGTTTATCCTCCGCGCCATCGACCCAGTCTTCTTCCGTGGGTGAAAAAGAGAGACGAAGCAGATAGGCCGGGCTGGAAAAGAGGCCACCGCGCATGCGCATCCGGAAAAAGGCGCGCTCGAAGATTCCCGGTGGAGCTGTGCCTCCGGCTGGAAGCCATCGCATGATTTGTTTGGCGAGCCGGCCAACGGCGGGGTCGGGCCGATCCGGCACCGCGATATTTTCCGGCGACGGCGCGCCGAGCAAATCCGCCGCTAATCGCAGACCGACCTGCAGCATCCGCTGCGCACCGACCTCCGCGGCGGCGGACTCGACGCGCTCCCAATCGAGCGGCTGTCTCGACACGAAAGCCGCCACGTCGGCGAGGTAGCCGAGCCGCTCCCAAAAATGTTTTGCGCCGTGAATGCAAATCAGGATGAGCTCATCTTCGGGAGCGAGAGCGGGAATTTCGTGCGCGTCGATTCTTACGCGGACTTGCCGACTAAATAATTGCTCGACTGAAAGCGGCCGCGGATGGTAGCGAAACGTTCGCGCCGTGTGGAACTCGACCAGCAGTTTCGTTTCGGCATGGCGGAAAGCGTACTCGCCCGGCGCCTTCTTGGCCTGAATCGCAGCCGGCGAGACGCGCGGCTCATATCCGAGGCCGATCATCAATTCGGTAGCGCGCATAATGTCCTTGTCGCGCACGATCAGATCAAGATCTCCGTACTGGCGCGCGCCCGGCTCGCCATAGCAGCGCACCGACAGGACGGGCCCTTTGATCGCCAGCGCCTCAAGGCCCGCGGCGGCAAAGCAGTCAAACAATCGGAACATCTCGGCAGCAAAGCGTAGCGAAAAAAACATTAGCGCGCGCTGCCGCTCGCGCAGTTCGTGCAAGATTTCCAGCGGCAAGCCTGCTTCTCGACATTCTCGAAGCCGAGCGGCCGCCAGCCCGGATATGCCATGCTCCTCGATGAGCCCGAGAAATGCCGTCCAATCCACCGGCGTGCGAAGCTGCGCATTCAGCCGCGCATAATCCGGTTTCGCTCGAGCGCATTCGACGAGCAACGCCCATTCCGCGCTCATAGTCCCCGCGCCGAGAGATGGATTCTCCGTCAGGAGAGCCTCCGTGGGTATTCTACGCTGCAGAATGGCCGTCTGCGCTGGGCACTGTGATGAGCAAGTGTTTCGCGGCAGCCAAGCAAGACCCCACCCATCACTGGTCGAACACGTTTTGGGGGAAAGGCCGGCTTGCAGGAAATCAGGCGGGTACCGCGGACGCAGCTACCGCCAAAGCAGGAGCACTTTGGATCTGAACCAATTGAATCTGCACTGACCCCGCAGCAGCGGACTTCTTGGACATTAAATTGACAGATGGAATCCCGGTCCTGGCAAAAGATTTCTCGCAGTCCTGAATCGAAGGCCCACGCATGTTCCCTTCCATAAACGCAAGTCCCGGGCACCGCGTGCACGTGCCACCATGCGCGCATTTGGAACAGGACGGCAAGTCACGCAAAGTGATCGACCGAACTTCGTTGAGCTGTGGCGAGTCGCGCCAGATATCTACGAACTTCATGTGCCGCACGTTGCCGCTGGGCAAAGGAAATTGAACGCATGGATAAACATCCCCATAAGGAGAAACATAACAGGCCGTGTGGCCGGCGCTGCATGGCAGCATATCCAGCGCGTCTTCGTCTGGCCCGGGCGGCGGCGCGCAAAACTCCTCGACGTTTCCGCCGACCAGTGCTTCGTTCCGGAAAACCTCCCGCAGTGCGGCCTCATCGACGTTCAAACTCAAAATGGAGCGGTCTCCATCCATCATCGGAGTGATCGTCGGATCGATAATGAACTGTGCGCCGAGTTCGGCAGCCAATGCTCTCACACCTTCATAATCCCGGGCGTTGCGGACCATCAACACGTTAGCCATTATGACGTGGATGCCGTGCGCCCGCAGCCGGCGAACCGCCTCAATGGATTGTGCGAGCGAGCCCGGAAGTTTGGTAATCGCGTCATGAACCGCCGGGATGTGCGAGTAAATACTGATCTGCACCGATTCCACACCCAGGGCTTTGATGCGATCCGCTTCCTTTTGGCGAATCAGGATGCCGTTGGTCTTGAGTTTTATGCAGAACGTCAGCTTGCGAGCGTATTCCAGAATGTCAAAGAAATCCCTGCGCATCAATATTTCGCCGCCGCTGATGGTGAGATAAAAAACCCCCGCGTCCGCCATCTGATCGAGAAGATCCTTGATTTCCGCGGTGGTCATTTCGCCGCGATCGTGATGGTCCAGATAGCAGTGAATGCAGCGCTCGTTGCAGCGATAGGTCAGGTCGAGCTGCACAGAAAGCGGAATTCCCAGCTTCAGCGCCTTGCGGGCCATCTCTTCAACAAGAACGCTCATGCGGCCACCACTTTCGCTCGCGGAATGGGCTGATCGGAAATCAGCAGAAGCCCATGTTCAGACAATTGCATCACGAGCCCCTCCGCGTCTCTCAAAGCAACTTCGGGAGCGACATCATATTTCACGCAAATTTTGTCCGCGACGATGTCCTCGAGCGGAGTCGTCCCGTCGGCCGCCTCCCAGATGACTGTGGCGATCTCGTTCAGCGTGAACAGCGTCGAATTGGTTGCGGACATGACCATTGTCTCATCGCCCAGCGCACGCGCTGCGATGGCCGTGCTTCGCGCCAGATAGCGCTTGGTATTCATACAATCAGCTCCCACACGCGCGAATCAGGCACAAAGGTCAGCCGGCGGACGGGCACACGACTGACAAAATCAAACGCCGCATCGAAAACGAGTTTTACGAACTTGGGATCCTTCGCAAAGAAAAGAATATTCCCAAGGAGGCCGCGGACGGCATCAGCTCCGGTAACCGGATCGATTTTGTTCTCGGATCCTTTGGCGAGCAGGTACACGCAGTCAACGGGCGCGCGCAAATTCTCGCCGGCCCGCGCCAGTTCGCCGAAAAACGGCGTGCCAACGGCAAAGTAACCGCCAGACTGCAATATCACATAGGAAATCTCATCGGTGAGCAACGCGGCATCGGGAGGAGCGAGTCTTGCCATCGTCGTCTTCCCCGCGCCGGAGACACCGGCGAACAAGAACGCGCGGCCGTTTCGTATCGCGCTCGAGGCATGCACTAGGAAGCCGCCTTTTCCAGCGAGCAGAAGCGTATGCACGATCCGCAGCACGGAATCCAGCGAGTAGGGATTGAGAGTCTGCTCGATGCGTCCCCGCGCCGTCGAGGGATTCCACTCCGCACGGAAATCCCCGCGCTCCATCAGCCAGCGACCCGAATTCCACGTCACCTGAAGATCTTCATCCCTGGATTGTGTGCCAGCCGGGGCCAGTTCAATATCAAAATTAAAGTGAGGGTCATTCGAGGGAGTCGTGTATCCCGCGTAGCGCTCTTGCACCAGGCGGATGAAATCCGAGCTGGAGGAACGCAGGCGTATGGGCAGGCCGCCGATTTCGACCACGACGTCAGAGCGTTGCTTGGCGGCCTTTACACCCGGCACTCGGCTCTCCCTGTAAAAAATTTGCGACGGCGCGCCTCAACCCGCAGATACAAATAGGTCGCGCGATTGGAAGATCGCAGCAACATTGCGATCATCCGCTGCCACATGCCAAGTCGGGCACCCGCTTCAAGCCGCCGCTGGCCGCGCTCGATCCATTGGACTCGCCCGAGCAATTCCGAGGGCGACACCGGAGGATCGTTGTGGCGATGCCGGTCTCCGCGCAGGATCAGATACGGACTCTCGGGGTTGCCTCCGCGCGCCACTACCCGGTGCGCGAACAAACGTCCCTCTCGCAGGTAGAGCGCTATCTCCCCTGCTGAAATGTCGGATAGATTGGCGCGATGAACGGAAATTAAATCTCCGGGTTGGATGGAAGGTACCATGCTTGTGCCAGAAACTCGGAGACAGACTTCTCCGAACGTGCTGACGACTTCTCCTGCCAGCTCGCAACCGAGCGCTGCCGATTCTCTCTCCGAGCGATTCATAGCAATACCCGCTCCGAGGGCTAGGAGACCTTCCTGTTGGCGTGGCAACTCGCTTGTGTGGCGTGAACTTTGCCACAGGATAGCGCCGAAACTTCAAAGACGGCCTCGAACCGGAAAGAGGGGGGCTGGTACGGTTTCTTGGTTGCGGCTTCCGTTTCGACCGCTTTGTCACTGGTTGAGTTGTTGTTGTTCAAGTTTTCCCCACCTGATTGCTATTGTAGCGTTGCTTGTGACGCCTGAACGGCACAGCCGCCCCTGCCCTGGCCCGAGGCCGTTAAGCAACTCCCCAGACCCAACGTCGAGTAGTAGACTTGCGAACTCCCCGTCGGTCCCGCTGAGCCGTCAACGATGATCCCGCTGGCTCCCCCCGGTACGAGCGCAGTTGCAGACGTTCCGGTGCCTGTCCCCCACAGCGCGGGGTTCGTAATGTCGAAGGACATGATGCACGCCACCGTATTAGACGGGCAGGTTATCGGCGCAGCTACCTTGCTATCATCGCCGTTACTCACGAAGATGCGATCTGTCGCTCCGTTTTTAAACTCAGTTATAGGTGAGCACTCATCATCGCCGATCGTGATCTGCGGGCCCTGCACTGGCGTGCCCAGCACTCCGGCGGTGATCGGCACTTGCCACAAAGCAGTGTGGGTCACCCCGGCTGCCAAGGCGGTGCTACAGACGTACAAGTTCCCAGTGCCATTCGCCGAACTGTAATAAAGGTCGTCGAAATCTCCATTGTTGAAGGGCGCGAGGGGAAGTATATTGTTAGATGACACTGCAGCGTGGTTGGCGCCGCCAGCGATGCAGGTCGCGGCAGCCGTGAAACTGGTCGAGAATTGGCATACCGCGGCTCGCCTGCCCCCTCCGGCGGAGGTATCTCCCCTTACGAAAACATATACATTTCCTATGGACGAATCCACTGTAGGAGCCGCAGTAATCCCGCTGTTGCCCAAGGCGGCTGTTGACACGATGCCGCCTGCCCCGCTGCCGATAGTTTGGTCGACGCGGTGCAGACTCACAGCGTTGTCACCTACGAAAATCTGGCCAACGTTCGCGTCGTAGACAGGACTGGTAAGAATATTGCCCGTACTAACTATGGCCGGCCAGACATCGGCTCCTGTTGAGATGGTCTCCGCCGGTGTGCCGGAAAATACTCCGGTGAATTGATGTAAGCTTCCCGCGTTGTCACCAACGTATAAAGTGTCAGAACCAGGCGTGTAGTCATAGAACGGCGAAGAATTGGTATCCACGTTGGCAACTCCGCCGCTGAAATTGATTGTGGTCATGCATGGCGCAGTGCAAGCGCGGTAGTTCGCGTTGCTTACGTTCGTGCCTGCCCCCGTAAGATCTTGTGGATTATCTACGCTGCTCGTTCCTGCCGCCCACTTAAGCAGCACGAGTTGGGCGCCTACACCTCCTGCGCCAACGTTCTGCACAAACGCAACCTGCTGTCCGTCCTTAGAAAGCGTCACCGAGGTCGCTGCCGTTGCGCCCGTCCCGGTGTTGTAAGCCCAGTAAGGGGAGGGAACTGCCCCGGTGCATCCGGTGTAGAGATTATCGTAGGCGGCGACGGTAGCTACTCCGGGTGCTCCGTCCACAAAGTTACTGAAGTCCCAGGCAAAATGGCTTGCTGGAGTAGTGCTACTTGTGGCAGTGATGGTGTTCCCTGCGGCTCCAGGCGTCGTCGCGGTGATCGTCACCTCTGCCGCGACCGAAGATGCGGTAATCCCAACAAAGCTGCCATTGCCGGCGAGGTTGATCGCATTCACGAGATTGGTGGCACGAATGGTCAAGCTATTCCCAGCTGTACCTCGATTATAGGTGCCAATACCGGGGGCGGTGTTCGCATTGGCCCCGGCCGCCGTCAGAACCAGCGTGTTCGCACCATTGACAATAGTGATTGTTGCCCCTGTCGCAGATCTAGCCGTGAACGCTCCGCTGTCCACTGCGGCAACAGGTGTCGTCGACCCTGCCACGCTCGTGTTGTATACGATGAAATCGGGCTGCGGCGCGGTGCAGCTCGACCCCGTTATGTCGAATGAGAATTTCGCTGGGAAATTCCCGGCCCCCACTGTCCCAAGGTTGCCTAGGTATACGCTCCAATCTCCCTTTAGAAGGTTCGGTTCTGAGGGGCTCCCTGTTTCACCATTCGCGTTGCCCTTTTTCCGTGCGTTTCGCCGGATCCACTGCTGCACATATCTCGGGTTCGCGGAAAGCTTGAATGAATCTAGGAGGGAGTGAGGCTGTGAGAAAATTAAGTGTCGATGGCTCCAGTCGGTTGTCAGGGAAACCCGCCCGTTTTCGGCGCTTGTTCTTCGCACCACTACCGCCAGCAGAGCAACGATCGCGGCAACTAACAAAATTTGACTTAGCCAAACTCGCCACAAGCTATTCCGTGTCATTTTCATCCTCGCCCATGGGCCTGCTGAGAAATCCCACATGAACATAAACTTTGCATCCGTTGCTTCTCGGCTGGGGCTTTGACGCGCTGAACGATTTTTTTCGTGCTACTGATACGGAAGAACCCGTCTCGCGATAAATCTACTCCCCGTTCAACGGAAGCCCGCAACACAAGCACGTTAATCAACCGTGAGCCTAGCGAGAGAGTTGGCTGGCTTCAATCCCGTAATGGCGCACTGTTCCAGAGTGGAAATATCCTGAACTAATCTAACCGGAATTTCCGGATTTGGGCCTCCTTCTACTGAATCATAATGTCTATTCTACCCTCGAGACAAGGAATTTGTGAACAGGATACGGTTCGGAACATGGGTTGTTCCGATTAGTTGCGCTTTTTGCTCTTCTAGCCGATTGTCTAGCGGCAGAAGACACGCTATAAGTTCCCAGGTGCCTGACGCCGCGATCAGTGTCGAAGCTCTGCAGAAGTCTTTTCCGCCCGCTCGCAGTGGCTGGCGTACCCTGCTGCAACCGTTTGAAAAGCCCACAGTCTTCGCTCTCGGCGGGATCACCTTCGAAGTGGCGCCGTGCGAGGCCGTTGCTCTGCTGGGGGCAAATGGTGCTGGCAAGTCCACGCTGCTCCGGATTCTCGCCACTCTGATTCTTCCCACGAACGGCCGCGCTCGAATCGCCGGTTACGATGCCGTTCGTGATCCTCGCGCCGTGCGCCGCCATCTCGGCTATCATGCCGGAAGCGACGCCGGCTTCTACGCGCGGCTGACCTGCCGCGAGAACCTGCGATTCTTCGCCGGCCTCAACCAGATTTCCGGCGCCGCGGCCGCGCAGCGCATCGCGCAACTTGCGGAACATTTTCATCTCGGGGAATCGCTCGACCGCCAGGTGCGCACGCTCTCTTCCGGAACGCTGCAGCGCTTGAGCCTCGCTCGCGCTCTCCTCCACCAACCTCGCGTCCTACTGTTGGATGAACCGACGCGCAGCCTGGACGCCATCGGCGCCGCCGAATTTCGCCGTTTCCTCAAAACCGAGATTCTCCGCCGGGGCGAAACAACTCTGCTCTTCGCCTCCCACGCTCTCTCGGAAATCGAACTCCTCGCTGATCGCATCGCTGTCATTGACGCAGGGCGCCTGTTGGCCTGCGGCTCGCTGGCCGAACTGAAGCAGGTCACCGGCGCGGCCTCCCTCGAGGACGCATTTCTGCGCCTCACCGGGCGCAGCCACTCCGTCGCCGCTGAGGGTGCGCCAGAATGACCGGCACTCTTCGCGAGTTATGGCTCTTCTTCCGGCGCGACCTTTCCATCGCTCGCACCTACCGCACGGCTTTCTTGTTTGAGGCCATCGAGGCGCTCTTCGGCGTCGCCTTGTTTTACTACGTCGCCCGCTTCGTCGACAGCCCGCAACTCCGACAGGCCCTCCCGCAGAAAGAAGGTTACTTCGCCTTTTCTCTGATCGGCTTTATCTTTCTCGATTACCTCAATGCCGCGATCGACTCGTTCGACCGCAGCCTGATGGAAGCGCGCGATTCTGGCACCCTCGAACATCTGCTCGTCACCCAAACTTCTCTTCCCGTCATTCTTGCCGGCTCGGCGATCTATCCGTTTGCCGCTTCGACCCTGCGCATCGGCGTTTACATTGCCTGGGCCGCAGTGCTGTTCGGCTTCCCGCTCGGCGGAGCGAACTGGCTGGCCGTCGCCTCGGTCCTTCTCGCGACTCTGCTCGCTTTCTCTGGACTCGGAATTCTCTCCGCAAGTTATCTTCTGCTTTTTAAACGCGGCAATCCCGCCAAATGGTTCTTTCTGGGACTTTCCAGTCTTGCGGGCGGGATGCTCTTTCCCGTCAGTATCCTCCCGGATTGGCTGCAACTCGTTGCACGGCTGAATCCCGTCACTTACGCGCTCGACGCCATGCGCGCAGCCTTGGTCGGCGGCGCGGGGTTTCACGCTGTATGGCAGCCGCTTTTGGTCTTGCTTCTTTTCGCGGCCGTCCTGCTCCCCTTATCGATGATCGTCTTCGGCAGGGCGCTTCGCCGCACTAAAACGAACGGAACACTGATGCACCGCTAGCCGCGCGAATGCGTTACGCCTGTGAATTCTTGCCGCATGCAGCCTTCAGAAAGACAGCCCCACCCGCAATAAAAAAGGGCCAGTCCCGCGTTGCGGAACCGGCCCACGGATGCTCCGAGGAGACCCGCTCAGGACTTCTTTTTCTTTGCGTTCACTTTTATGTCGATGCCCGGAGCCATGAGTTGCAGTTGTTCGAGCCCCTTCTTGGCCTCCTGTCCAAAAGGCCCGTTGGGGTCAAGTTCAATCGCCTTCTGATAAGCCTCGATGGTTCCAGGTGCAAATTCGGGCACGTCCTTGTCCCCCACTTTCTTCACCGTCATTTTGTACACCAGCGAGGCACCCAAGAGATACCACGTCTGCGCGCTTTTCGGATCGAGCTCCGCGGATTTCTGCAAGGGCTCAACTGCATCGCCTAGCCGGTTGGCGTTGTACAAGCTGATCCCGAAGTTGCGCCACGCCGTCGCCGCATGCGTCGGGTCGAGCTCCGCGCTCTTCGTGTACGCCGCCTTCGCTTCGTCGATCTTCCCCTCCCGCGCCAGCACATTGCCCAGATTGTTGTAATAGCCGGGATCGTCTGGCTTGGCAGTGATGGCCTGCTGGTAGGCTTGAGCCGCTTCGTCATTGCGCCCTGCAAGGTCATACGCCTCGCCCAGCGTCGCCCACAGCAAGTGTTGATTCGTGTCATTTGCAGGCGCTGCCTTTTGCGCAGCCACCAGTTCTGCCGCTGCCTTGTCGGAAAGATCCTTCAGGTTTTGTTTCAACGCATCCCGCTGATCGGGAGTCGCCTTCGTCAAGTCGTCTTTCGCCTTGCGTTCCTCAACGAGTATGGCGGTCCCGGCGGTGAAGTGCGCCTTCATGCTCTCAAACTTGGCCTTATCTTCCGCCTGCTTCTTGACTTGTTCCTCCGCTGCCGCGCCCTGTTTGCTCACTACATCCTTAAAGTTGAGGTCTGCCTTGCTCTCGTTATCGCTCTGCACCTGGATTTGCATGTCATACGGTTTGTTCGGCGCCGGCAAAATGACGTAGACGTGATACATGCCGGGACGCAGGTTGTGGAACGAATATTTTCCGTCCGCGTCCGTCTTCGTTTCCTGTTTCGCGCCTTGGTCGCTCACGCATTGCATCGGCACGTTGTACCAGGGCTTGCCAACCACATCCAGAATCGTTCCAGAGATCGACCCGCCGCTTTGCGCCTTCGCGCGCGGCGCACCCAAGCAAATCAACCCGGCCGCGACTACCGCAGCCAACGCCCACGACTTCGCAAATCTCTTCATACCTCATTCTCCTTTTGCCGAGGCGAACCCTGCCCGGCCTGGCTGGCGGGATGTGCCCTATTATCCTTAATCCTAGCTCTTTTCCAAGCCCCTAGCGTGCGCTCCTCCCGCTTGCTAACGATGAGCGCTGACCGCCATCCGGTAAGCTATGGGATCCGGCACTCCGGCCTCCGCGAACGCCTTCAATCGCAGCAAGCAACTATCGCACACTCCGCACGCCCTATCCTCACCCTGGTAACACGACCACGTCAGATGCAGCGGCGCGCCCAGCTCCAGCCCCCGCCGGATGATCTCGTTCTTCTTCATGGAAATCACCGGAGTCGCAATCTCGATCTCTGTCTCCGGCCGCGTTCCCACGCGCACCAACTTCTGGAAAACCTCGTAATACTCCGCCCTGCAATCCGGGTAGCCGGAGCTATCTTCCGCCACCGCCCCGATGTAAACCGCCCCCGCTCCAATTGCTTCCGCCCAGCTCACCGCCACGGAAAGAAAATGCGCGTTGCGAAACGGCACATACGTCACAGGTATTGCGCTACCATGCGCTCCCACCGCTCCCAGCTCATTTTCCGGCACTGCGATGTTCTTGTCCGTAAGCGCCGACCCGCCAATCGCACGAAAATGATCGAGCTGCACGACCAATCGTTGGCTGACGCCGTAAAAATCAGCAATCGCCTCAAATGCTCTGCGCTCGCGCGCTTGCGTCCGCTGCCCATAACCCGCGTGCAGCAGCGCGATATTCCCAGCCCCGTGCCGCTCCCGCGCAATCGCCGTGCAAACGCACGAGTCCATCCCGCCGCTCAACAGCGCCACCGCCGTCCGCGAATCTGACTTGCTCATCTTCGTATCCGTGCTCTCCCAAAAAGCCCGTTGACTAACCGGCCACCGCGCAAGCGCATCTCCGATCCTCTACTTCCTTTACCTCTTCAACCTCCTCTACCTCACACTCCTTTTGTCGCCGGATCCCAAACAAATTTATGCAACTGCAATCCCAGCCGCACCGGCAAACTGTCCTCAAGGATCCACTCGACCAGTTTGCGCGCCTCCAGCCCCTGCCATTTCCCCGCCGGATCATCAAACACTGGCGAAAACAAAACCTGCCTCACCCGTTCCGCCAGCCGATGCTCCGCCGTGAATTCCCGCGCAAACTCATAGTCCCGCCGCGTCGAGAGCACAAATTTTACTTCGTCCTTCGCGTTCAGCACCTCGAGATTCCTCATCTCAAACGTATCCGCCTCGCCCGAGTCCGGACACTTCACATCCATAATCTTGATCACCCCCCCAGGCAACCGTCCCGCATAGCGCTCGCCGCTCGTCTCGATCATCACTGTGTATCCCGCCGCGATCAGCTTCTCGGCCAACGGATACACTTCCTCTTGCAGTAGCGGCTCGCCGCCTGTCAATTCCACGAGCGGAACACTCGCCGCAGCGCCAGACATTCCATCGCCGCGCCCAGCAAGCTCGTCCACGCGCGCCAGCACATCTTCAACACTCATCTTCGTCCCGCCATGAAACGCGTAAGCCGTATCGCACCAGGTGCACCTCAAATTGCATCCAGTCAACCGCACAAACACACACGGCAACCCCGCCCGCGTCCCTTCTCCCTGAATCGATTTGAATATTTCGGTAATAAACATAATGTGGAGTGCGGCAGCCCAGCTGCCGCTTTTCCCCGCTTTTTCAACCGCGCCAATCTTCCCCCGCGTCCCGCTGCTACGCGCCGGAGCCCGCCTTACGCACTCTCCTCCGCCCCAACCACCACACCACTCCGCCCAAAATCACAGCAGTCAATATCAATCTCCAATACCCGAGCGGAACTCCCATCGCGCGAAACACCACCACATATCCAATCCCTACCAGCCCCACCGGCACCAAAATGATAGCGAAAGCCCGATTCATCGCTGCTTCTCCGCTTCTTTACTTCGTTACTTCTTTCCGTCTTCTTCTCATTGCTCCATTAGTTCCCCGGCTTATACTGCGCCCGGCTCGTATCCGTCTCCCACAAAACCACATCCGTGATGCGCGCTCCCGGCGGGAGATCCTTCAACCCCCGCGTTACTTCCTCATAAAAATACTTCGCCATATTTTCCGCCGAAGGGTTCACCGTCTTGAACGGCTCCAGATCGTTCACGAACTGATGATCCAGCCGCCCCATAATCTCCCGAATAATCTGTTTTAACCGCGTAAAATCCACCAACAACCCAATCGAATCCAGTTGCGGTCCCTCCAGCGTCACGCGCACGCGATAATTATGCCCATGCACGTTCTCGCACTTGCCCTTGTATCCGCGCAAGGCATGCCCGGCCGAAAATGTCTCTTCCACGCTAACCTGAAACATTCTTCTCTGTGTCCTCTGTGATCTCTGCGACCTCTGTGTAAATGTCTTTCCTATTTCTTCTTCGCCAAAAACCGGGAAACCTCCGCCAAATTATTAGTCATCCTATACTTTGGCAAAGACTCCAGAAAAATTTTACCATACGCCATCCTCTGAATCCTGTTATCCAGCAGCGCCAAAACCCCGCGATCCGTCTTAGTCCGTATCAGCCGCCCAAATCCCTGCTTCAAAGCCAAGACCGCCTGCGGCACCTGAAACTCCGCAAACGGATTCCTTCCATCCTCCTGCAACGCCGCAACTCGCGCCGCCACAATCGGGTCGCTCGGCACCGCAAACGGCAGCCGGTCCACAATCACGCAAGAAAGCTGCTCCCCCGGCACATCTACTCCCTGCCAAAAGCTAGCCGTGGCAAAAAGTACCGCCCCCGGCGTGTTCTTAAATCTTTCCAGCAGCGCAGAACGCGGCGCCGTCCCTTGCAAAAGAAGCGGAAACGGCACTCGCGTCCGCACTCTCTCAAAAAGCTCATTCATCTGCGAGTAGCTCGTAAATAAACAAAACGCCCGCCCCTGGCTCGTCTCCAGCAAATTCACAATTTCATCCGCCGCCTTCGCCGTATACGCCGGATTCCGCACGTCCGGCATCGCTTGCGGCAAATACAGCATCGCCTGCTTTTCGTAATCAAATTCCGGCGGCAACCCGCGCTCTTTCGCGTGATCCAGCCCCAGCCTCTGCCGTATGAATTCGAATCTGTTCCCTACGGTAAGCGTCGCCGAAGTCAGCACCACCGAATCGAACTGTTCGAACAGCTTCTCGCGCAAAATCTGGCTCACGTCGATCGGCGTGGCGGCCAAAAATACGCCCTTATTCCGCCTCTCATACCAATACACAAAATTCCGCTCGTTCGATTCGAGCAAAAAAGACAATTCTTGCCGCAATTCAAAACTTCGCCGCGCAATTCGCAAAATCTCTTCCGGCTTCTGCGTCAACGCTGCGCATTCCGTCTCGAATCCCTTCAGCGCCGTAGCCAAATCGTCGTACGCCTCTCGGTTTTGCTCCAAAAACGCTTCCCGTTCATTCCGCGAAAATGGAAATTTCCCGTCCTTCGGCGGAAACGTCTCGAAGAACGTCCGGCTTCTCTCGCGAATCCGCTGCGTCCTCCGCAAAAGTCCCGGCGTCGCCTGATGCAGCAGCCGCAAAGTCTGGTCCGCGTCCCGCGCCAATTCCTCGAACCGGAAATTCGATATCTGACGCCCGAAATAGTCGCTGGCCACATCCTCCATTTCGTGCGCTTCATCGAAAACCACTGCCGAGTATTCCGGCAAAATGCTCCCAAAATCGTCCTGCTTCAGCGCCAAATCCGCGAAAAACAAATGATGGTTCACGATGATCAGGTCGGCGTCCTTGGCTCGCTGGTGCATTCCCGTCACAAAGCATGGATTGAACGAAGGACATTTTTGCCCCGAACACGTGTCCCGCCGCGCATCCAGCCGCGTCCACAAATCCGAATCATCCGGCAAAAACGTCAATTCCGCCCGGTCGCCCGTCTCCGTCAATTTCGCCCATTGCTTGATCTGCTGAAACGCATCCAGCTCTTCCATCCCCTTTAGCAGCGCCTGATCCGCCATCTGGTTCATCTTCGCCACGCACAAAAAATTCGACCGCCCCTTCATCACCGCCACTTTCAAATTCGGCGCAAAATGCTTCTGCAAGAACGGAATGTCTTTCTGATAGAGCTGCTCTTGCAACGATTTCGTCGCCGTGGAAATCACCACTCGCCGCCCGCTGCAAATCGCCGGCACCAGATACGCCAGCGTCTTTCCCGTTCCCGTCCCCGCCTCCAAAATCGCGTGATGATGCCTTTCAAACGCATCGTGCACCAGCTCCGCCATTTCCAATTGCCCGCGCCGGTGCTCGTACCCCCCAATCATGCACCGTTCCAAGAATCCCCCCGGCCCAAACACATCCCGCATCGATGGCTTCGCCGTCTCAAGCGGCTCTTCGCCGGCTCCACGCACAACCGCCGGCCGCTCCGCAACCGCATCCCCGCTAAATGCGGCGTCTTCGCTAGACCCGGCGTCTTCGCTGAACGCACGATATTCGCGCTCCGGCAGTGTGGCCGCATCCTCCGCCCCGCCGTTCACGCGTGTGTACCCCGATTTGACAGCTCTTTTCGCCAATCACCGCTCCGTAGAGCCATCCTGTCGTTTACCCCGGCCGGGTCGGGGAGGATGGCCGCTCTTTCACTATCTGTACTCTCTCGCGATTCCGTAACGATAGCACACTCGCTTCCCCCTCCTCCTCGCCACACCCGGGCTACAAAGTGCTACCCTCTAGCCTGGATTTTGCAGTAATTGTCCGCCGGAAAAAGAACGTGCTTCATCCTCGCAAGCCGGCATCCAGCGCCTGGCGCGCGCTCCCCGCCGTGCTGCTCGCCTGTTCTCTTTCGACTCCAGCCGGCGCATACGATCTCCCACTCTCCGAAGAATCCATCCGAGATGCTTACTCCCTGGGCAGTCGCAACGGCGGCCTCAAACCTGATTTCCTCGCCAAATACGCGCTGTCCATTCCAGATCTCAAACAAGGAACCCGCACGTCCGAGGGAAGGATCGAGACTCCATTCCTGCAAGTGGCTGATTATTCCGGCAGAGTTCCCAACTACAGCGCACAAGGCGCTGTCCAAGACTTCTTCGGCAAACCCATGTCCTTCCGCATCCATCTGGATGTCTGTTATTGCCCGCGCGCGCCGGCGAATGCCATAAAAGTCCAAGTCCTCCAGAACAAGAAAATAGTTGTCCCCGAATCATTTGAAAGCTCGCCATACAGCGAACCTACAGATTTTGGTTTTCTCCCTCCGAACGGAGAGCAAATCACCCTCGAGTTCAGATCCGCCAAAATCGATTCCTCAGGCCTCACCATCGTCATCGATGCGTCGGACGGCCAGCACGCCGAAACCCTCTTCGAGCTTCAGTCGATCCGTTAAATTCACACGAATAGGCAGGCTTGCGCCGCCTGTACTTCCTGTCCCAAAGTCCGGGGATTTAGCGTTTGAGCAACGAACGTCCTTTTGGAGACCCACTGCCAACCCGGCGGCGCTAGAGTCAATTTGGGGGATTCTGAGTCTCTCTGCTTTGAGCTTGGAAACGCATTTCAATCCGTCGTGGGGTGCCCTATGAAACGCAATAAGCTCTCTGTTCTCGCAGCCTTGGCAGCCGTCGTATCTCTAACCTCCTGCAGCGGCCTTCCCAAAGGCAAAGGCTGTGGCAGTAGCTGCGGCAGCACCACAGCCAATGTCAGTTTCACCATGGTTTCCGACACTCTTCCCACAAACCTAGGGATCATCAGCTTCGTTGTCACCGTCAACGCCGTCGCGCTCACTTCGTCGACGGGCACACAGACGACTCTCGCCCCCAACAACGGCAAGGGTGTCACCGTAGATCTCGCCCGCTTGCAGTCCGATTCTGCTTTCCTCGGTACGATGCCTGGCGTTCCGACGGGCGCAAACAGTTCCATCACCGTCTCCTTCGCCCCCACTGTCAAACTCACCTTTTTCAACGGTTCCGGCGCGTCCATCACCAGCCTGACCCCCAACTGCCTCGCCAATCAGATTTGCACTACGACACTCACCGTGGTCGGCGCACCGGTCATAACCTCTTCACAAACCATTAGCGGCAATACCGGGATCGGCATCGATTTCAATCTAGCGAACTCCCTGAGTGTCTCCGGGGGCAAGTTGAGCATCAATCTCTCTAATTCCGGAACCACCAATGTTGTAAGTGCTTTTGCCCTTCCTCGCACGGGTTCCAATCTGGCCGCGGGCCAGCTCGATCTCATAGAAGATTTCACTGGTGTCGTCACCCTCGGCAGCCCTGGCGTTACCATTGCCTCTGCAACGGCTGCGGGCCGCGGCTCAATCGCCGCCTCGAGTGTTGCCGGAACGACGGTGTATGACCAGGATCCTACCCAAACTCTTTGCCCAGCCGGCACAGCTACACTGTCGGGCTGCGTCGCCACCAACGGCGCCGCGAGCATGGACGCCATTCTCAAGTCCGATGGGACCTTCACAGTTCAGGAAATCGAGCCGCTCCTGAATACGTTGCAAGACACCGTGGAAGGCACGGTCGTCTTAATAACTAATCAAACCCAATTTGAGCTCGTCGCCACGGACCTCATTCCAGCCGGAACAAACTCGAATATCGGCAGCCTGAGTCTCGGCGATCCGCTGACAGTGAATCTAGCCAATGGTCCGGCGTTCTGGGTCGACACCAAGGGCCTGGCGGTCGGAGCCGCTACAGGAAATTTCCAGGGCATGACAGATACGACCGCTTTACATCCAGGCCAGTCAGTCGCCGTCCATGTCGTTTCATTCACCGCCGCCAACGGCGCCACCCCGGCGATTGCAAACGGCGTAAATGTCGTCACGCTCCGCTGGTCCCGCTTTATTTCAACGGTGAATACCGCCTCCACGCCGCAATTCGGCGTCACAAACCTCCCAGGGTATTTCGGGTTCTCTGCTGCCAGCATATTCAACATACAGACTTACGCTGGCACGCCGGGAGCGGACGGCATCACCAATCTGGATGGCATCACCACGACAGGAAATTTGAACGCGAACCAACCGGTGGCTATTCGCGCTTTATTTATCGAGGATCCCGGAAACACAATCAACCCGCCGTTCTTTGCGGCCAAGGTCAGGCAACAATAAGCATCACCAAGTCTTTACCCGCCTCCGCAAAAGGCCACGGGCCGGAGCATTCATCAAAGATGCTCCGGCCCGCTCTTTTTCACTCCGGTTTATGGGTCGACTGCCGGAAAATACTGGCATTGACATTCCGTTACTTTTTGATATTATATACATATAGTTATCATGCGCTGTACTTATTCTGATTGACTCCGATTCCATACGGCTTCCTGATCCTTAACTCCTTTGTCTCGAATAATATGCGCACTCTTTCGTCGTTGTGCGCAGTTTGGCAGAATTCTGCCTGTTTCGACTCAAACTCTTACGCACTGTAGGTAACTAAGCATTTCAGCAACTCTCTTGAAATCAACCCGTTGTGCACTCTTTACGAAAATCACCCGGGTGGGGATAGGCTCATCGAGAATAGGGCTTCTCGGGGTCTTGCAAGCTAACCCGTTTGGAACCCGCACTTACGAAAAAGCGGCCCGTAAGCCTTTTAGAATGCGCAGTTTCAAAACACAAGACTTAAAACCCTTTAGAATCCGCATTTACGAAAAAACGGGGGTGGGTATCCCCACTTGCATCGACAGATACCGGACGAGCGCGGCGTACGCCGCCCCGAGAAGCGGTGCCAGATTATGCCAAGCCGCTTACGCCGGCTGAATTCCGCCGACCGTCGTATGCGGCGGTAAGGACACCGGCGGCACCGGCCCCGGCATCACACTTTGAGGCATCGTCGGTTGTAGCCGGTTGTAGAGCGCCAGCGCAATCGCTCCCATGCCCCAAATCCAAATTCCTAATCCAACCAGCGCTCCGATCACGTGCACATGCGCCATCGGCGTATACACGATGCGCACGATCACGAATCCCAGCGCCATTCGGCCGATCAATCCCCAGGTGTCCGTCGGCTTGCCGAGAATCCAATTGCCGACCACCGCGCCCACCACAATCTCCGCACAAAAGAGCGCCAGCAACCAAACGCCCACAGTGAGAACGCTCAAGGGGATACCCACAACCGTCACGATCGCGATAAGGGCGGCAATGGGTACTCCAAAGAAGACCAGAACTCCAAGGCCGATAGGCGCTCCCACTCGTTCTCCGGCGCTCACGACTTCGGCTGCGAATTTTGGTAACAGCAGGAACAGCACGAGCCCAAACAGCACAAAGGCCGCGGTCCAAATGATGCGCCAAATGTAGTAATGCCCCTGCTCGTACTGCGACTGGCGCTTCTCTTGCGTGAATTGCACTGGCGAAGCCAGCTTCGCTCCTGAATCGACCGTCGCCTCATGCTCCCCTTCAAAATGGATTGGTCCCGCAACCTGCGCGGTCGAGGCGATGGACATCGAACGCCCCTTTGACCGGACTTCGCCCTCGATAGTCCCGGAAATGATGGTCTCATCCCCCATGTCGAGCAGATCGCGCCCGAGATGACCGTCTACGCTCACCGTCTGCCCCATCGCTGTCAAGCTTCCGCCGATTTTACCCGCGGCATCCAGATTCACGGTTTCATTGAAGGTCAAAACGTTCTTCGCCACGGTTCCCGTGATGTTCAGATTATTCGTGGCCGACCGGATGTTCCCGTCGATTTGCCCGCTGACGCGCACGGACTGCGCGAAAACAATAGCGTCGCCCTTGACGTGCCCGCTTATGTCGATACTCTGACCAAAGAAAAAGACGTCTCCATCCACCGTCCCATCGATCCGCGCTCGCGCACCGGTGATGAATAGATCGCTGTGGACGGTCTGATCCTTCGCGAGTTCATAGGTATCGCCCTTGTGAAATTCCGTGGCACCGGCCGGAGCGGGCAAAGCCAGAGCCGCGCACAATCCCGCGAGAACCAGCGCGAATGCCGAGCCGCGCCGCAAGCGCCGCCGGAATATAAGCGCGCCGAATCCCGCTACGGTAACCATCGCCAGCACCTCGAAAAGTGTCATCATGGATTGCCATCCTTTCCAGAAGGCGCCTTGAAAAACCAGCAAACTCAGAAGGCTCGTTCCGCCGAATCCGGCTTGTTCCAATCGCTGCTGCAAAGGTTCGACATAACCCGTGTAAAGCGCGTAAACGCCAGTCGCCGCCAAGCCCAATACCACTCCCCAAATCCATCCGAACGATTTCCGAGCGCGTTCTTGAAATTCCGCCAGCCGCGACGGCAGCGGTTCGTCTTCCTCAAGCATGGCGCGCGTCAGCAAACGGGATTCGCGATCGAGAGCCCGCAACAAGGTGCGGCATTCCACGCAATCCTGCGCATGCGCGGAGACGGCTTGCGCGCGGGCGCGGTCCAATTGGCGCTCCGCGTAGAGCAGGCAAGTCATCTCATCCAAATGTTCCGTCGTTCCGCCCGGTTCTTCCGGCGCCAACGGGTTTGCAGGTTCGTTCACGAGGTCCCTCCCGCAGCCAGCGCACTCTTCCCCTCCAGCGCCTGCCGAAGTTCATGCCGCGCGCGCAGCAGCACGACGCCCACAAAGGCGCGCCGCACGCCGAGCGCATCGGCGATTTCGTCATAACTCATATCCGAGTAATAACGCAAGACCAGAGCCATGCGCGCCCGCGCCCCCAGCTTATCCAGCGCGTGCCGCACCTCTTCGCTCGTTTTCTGCTCAATCAGCCTGTCCAATTGATTTGGGTCCGGATGTTCCAGCGGCACATTGTCAATATCTTCGGTCTCTTTGTCTTGCCGGATTTTCCGCCGCCGCAGAATATCCCAGCAGTGGTTGGCAGCAACCCGGTAAAGCCACGCGGAAAAGGAGCGTGTCTCGTCGTACTGGCTCAGCTTGCCTTCCCACAATTTTGAGAAAATTTCCATGGTCGCGTCTTCCGCATCTTCCCGAGTCGGCAACGCTCGCCTGCAAAACCGGAAAATGGCTGGTCCCATTTCCCGATAAATTTGACCCCAAGCTTCGGCATCCCCAGCACGAGCCCGGGCAACTGCCTCCGTGGTCTCCGTCATTCCGGGCACGCTCATCGGGCCTGGTCTCAGCGGTTCCATAGACTAGTACGCAGGGGAGCCCCAAAAACTTACACGATCTTAACAAATAGCAATATCGCGGGCCGGGGCTATCTCTTCTCTGCTCAGCACTCTACCAGAAATGGCTCGCAGGGCGGCAACCCCGTGCAATATCGGAGGCTTGCCGTGGGCGGCCGCAACGAGATTGAATCCAAGATCCAAGCGGCGGTGGCGATGAGAGGTTTTCAGGACAGGCTGGCGTGCGAATAGCGATATGGGGTTGGGCGTTGATGCGGTAGAGTGGAAGGTTGCAGCGCTGTTGCGGTTCTCGATTGTCCGCCCGCCGCTTGAAGCCATGACACAGATACTTCCATCGTTGGTGATTTTGGGGCGGCCCAATGTGGGCAAGTCCACGCTTTTCAATCGGTTGACCGGGACGCGGCGTTCGATCGTGACGAACGAGCCGGGGATTACGCGCGACCGGATTTATGGAAAGGCGGAATGGCGCGGGAAGGCGCTCGAGATTGTAGATACAGGCGGGATTGTGCCTGACGACAAGGCGTTGATCCCGACGGAGATTTTGCGGCAAGCGCATGTGGCGATCAAAAAGGCGGCGCTGCTGGTGCTTGTGGTAGACAGCCAAGCGGGCGTTACGCCCCTGGATCAAGAGCTGGCGCGGCTTCTGCGGACTACCGGGAAACCGTTCGTGGTAGCTGTCAATAAGGTGGATGCGGTTTCGCAGGAAGTGAATGCCGCGGTGTTTCATTCGCTGGGCGTGCCGGTGTTTCCAATTGCCGCGGAGCATGGGACGGGCGTGGACGATTTGCTGGACGCGGCGCTGGCGGAGGTGGATGCGGTTGAGTCGGAAGAAGAAGTGGCGAAAGAGGACGCCGTCGAGGTAGCGATTATTGGGCGGCCGAACGTGGGTAAATCCACCCTGCTGAATCGCATGGCGGGAGAGGACCGCTCGATTGTTTCCCCGATTCCGGGAACCACGATGGATAACGTGGATACGGAAATTGTGCACGAGGGCCACACCTACCGGTTTGTGGATACCGCGGGGATTCGGCGCAAAGCGAAAACGACGCTTGTCGCGGAAAAATTGAGCGTGGTGATGGCGCGGCGGGGGCTGGAGCGCTGCGACGTGGCGTTGCTCGTGGTGGATGGAGAGCAGGGAGTGACGCAGGGCGACGCGCAGATTGCGAGTTATGCGGAAGAGTCCGGGCGATCGGTGATCATTGTAATTAACAAATGGGATTTGGCGGTTGTGGCGGCGAGGAATGCGGCTTCGCAGGATGCGGACAGCGCGAAGGGAAAATCCCGGCGGCCCGCCGGGGAACGCTACCGGTCCGAAGATTTCAATCCGGAGAGACTGGCCTTCGATTACGAAAAAATGATTCGAGGAAAGCTGAAATTTTTGAGTTACGCGCCGATAGTTTTTCTTTCCGCGAAGACCGGGGAACGCGCGGGGAAACTCTTTCCGTTGATCGACCAGGTTGCGGCGGCGCGGAGAAAGCACATTCCTACGCCGGAGCTGAACCGCTGGTTGAAGGAGGACGTGGATTTGCAGCGCGGGACCACGCCGAAAGCGCGGCCGGTGCGAATTTACTACATCACACAGGCGAAGACCGCGCCGCCGACGTTTTTGCTTTTCAGCAACCAAAAAGAGCCGATGCATTTTAGTTATGAGCGGTTTTTGGAGAATCAGCTGCGCAGAAAGTATGAGTTTCTTGGGGCGCCGGTGAGATTTGTGCAGAGATTAAGGAAACGTGAGCCGCGGCCGCGGAAAAACAAAGACGAAGAATGACGGCGGCGCACCGGCACTGGCCACCGGCGAAAAGAGGGCACGGCATGCCGTGCCCCTACAGGAAACTGCTGGAAACTGCTAGGATAGCGGCGTCCCCCTCTGATTGGAATTCGCTATGCCGAGCACCGCTACTGCAACGCAACCCACGATTGAAAAGGACTTCTATCGCATCGGCGAAGTCAGCCGGCTGACGAGTCTGAAGCCGTTCGTGTTGCGCTATTGGGAGACGGAATTTCCGATGCTCGAGCCTGTAAAGAGCGCGAGCGGGCACCGGCTTTACCGGCAGGAAGACGTAGAGATGGTGCTGCGGATCAAGCGGCTGCTCTACGACGAAGGATTCACGATTGCGGGCGCGCGGCGGCATTTGCGCGAACACAATGGCGCGGGCGAGAGCGAAGGCGCAATTGGTGCTGGCGGCGCGGCGGACGGCTCTGCGGCCGGAGGGGCGGCGCAGCTTTTGAGCCGGAAGATGTTGCTGGACCTGCGAGACACGCTGCGCGCTTTCTTGACGCTTCTCGAACGCAAGTGATAGCCTGAGAATGCTGTAAAGCCCACTTCGCATGCAGTTCGGTCGGGACGTAGCGAAGCCTGGTATCGCGCACCCTTGGGGTGGGTGAGGTCGCTGGTTCAAATCCAGTCGTCCCGACCATTCTCGATCGGGAGTTTCGAGCCCGATCACTTCCTTGAAGCAATCTGACTACGGCAGACTTTTCAGGGTTTTGGACGGATACGCCAAACGGCGTCATGACTGCTTTCTTGCCGAGTTGGACCTGCACGAAGAAGCCGCCGAGTGCGTAACGTGCTTTCGCCCGCGACACGTTTGCGAAAACTCAAAGAATCGATATGCTTGCCGATACATGACGCTTGAAATCGCGGAGGTTAGAGAAATCATACGCGTGGGCCTGTTGCCTATCTCAATCGCGAATATTCTTGATGAGCAACTGCCTCCGTTGAATCCGAGCGACACGCCGGAGAAATCTGCAGGTTGACCGGTACACATAACTCTGAGATATTTACACATAGAGGACAGGCGCAAATGAGGACCAATATCGACATCGATGACCAACTGATGCGTCAGGCGATGCGCAGCAGCGGCGCGCGAACGAAGCGCGCGACCGTGGAAGCAGCATTGCGGCTGCTGATCCGCCTGCGCAGGCAAGCGGGCATCCGCCAATTGCGCGGCAAAGTGAAGTGGGAGGGCGACCTGAATGAATCCCGGCTCGGGCGGACCGTGGAGTAGGAGCGAGAGTGGTTATCGTCGATTCGACCGTCTGGGTGGACTATCTGAATGGAATCCAGAACGCAGAAACGGACTGGCTGGACCGAAGAGTCGGAAACGAAGAGATTGGACTCACCGATTTGATTTTGTGCGAAGTGCTGCAAGGCTTGCGGCGCGATGAAGACTTCGACCGAGTGACAAGAATGCTGAGTGAATTTGATTTGCTGCAAGGTGCGAGCAAAGATGTTTGTGTGGCTGCCGCAGATAATTACAGGAAATTACGGCGACAAGGCCGTACCGTGCGGAAAACAATTGACTGTCTGATCGCAACTCTCTGCATCAGAAACAACTATTTTCTGCTGCACCGAGACAGCGACTTCAGGCATTTTGAGGAGTTCCTCGGATTGTCCGTCATCCACCCGGCCAATTCCTAAACTCGATGACGACCATCCTTCTTACGAATGACGACGGGATTCACGCGGAAGGGTTGCGCGTGCTGGCGGAGGCGTTCGCGGGATTTGCGGATGTGAGCATTGTGGCGCCGAGCCGGGAGCAGAGCGGGACGGCGCAATCGCTGACGCTGCGGCAGCCGATCGTTTGTCACCAGGTAGAGAAGCGCGAGTGGGCCGTGGATGGAACGCCGGCGGACTGCGTGATTGTGGCCCTGCACAAATTGTTGACGGAAAAAGTGGACCTGGTGATTTCCGGAATCAATCACGGCGCGAATCTGGGCGAGAACGCGTATTACTCGGGAACCGTGGGCGCGGCGCGGGAAGCGGCGCTGCACCACATGCCTGCGCTGGCAATGTCGTTGTGCTCGAAAACGCCGAAGGTGAGTTTTGAACCGGCGGCGCGCGTGGCGCGTGCAGCTGCGGAATTGATTTTGAAAGAAGGTCTGCCGGATCAGGTGCTGCTCAACGTGAACGTGCCGGAGCCGTGGACAGGCGGCGTGAAGTTTACGCGGCAGTCCAAGAAGATTACGCGCAATCAGTTGACGGAGGGAAAGGACCCGCGCGGGCGAATTTATTTTTGGCTGTACGAACAGAGGATCGACAAGGACGTCGAGCCCGATACGGATTATGCGGCGATTTTTGATGGCGCGGTGTCCGTGACGCCCTTGCATCTGGATGCCACGGATACGGCATCGCTGAATCATCTCTCGCATTGGGGAAAGACGATTGGAAGTGCGTTCGGGCGCTGATTAGTTGTTCGGCGGAATTGTTCCTCTGAAATACCAATCCCGAAAAAAACGAGGATGGACGGTCGTGATGGTTCCGCGTAGGGGCACGGCGTGCCGTGTCCCTACGGGATAGTTCAACGGCTGGGCGTCGCCGCTGGCGCGACGGCAGGAACTTTATCTTTCTGCATCGCTTCGTTGAGCGCAGGAAGATCCTTGGCCAGGACTTCGCGCCACGCGGTCAGTTGCGTTTCGAGGCGCTGATCGAGTTCGGCGAAGACGGCGTCTTCCGCGGGCGTGGGCGCGGTGTCAGCGCTGTCAACGAGGCTTTGCAAATGCCCCAACTTGCTGTTGAGCTTCGTCGGATAATTGGCCTGGTCTTCGCTCGATTTGGAATTTACCTGGACTAATTCCTCTTCGATGGCGCTGATTTTCTTGCGCAAATCGGCGGATTCCGTGGCAAGAGACTTTGTCTCGGCGCCGGAGCCGATGCGTTTCTCGAAAGCCAGCAACTGCGCGCGCAAATCGCGGATGGCGATGACCGTCTTGTTCATTAGATCCTGGCGTTCGCTCATTTTGAGCATGAGATCGAATTGCTTGCGCAAATCCTCGGGCGACGTCTGGACGCGAGGATCCATTTTCACTTCGAATGGCGCCGTTTGAGATTTACCAGCGACCGTGAGGCGCGCCTGATATTTACCAGGAAGCGCGAGAGCGCCGACCGGTTCGCCGGCGTCATAAATCAATCCGGGGACTTTTTTGGGCGTTTCATAGCGCAAGTCCCACACAAAAAGATTCATCCCTGCTTTTGCGGGAATGCTTTCGGGAGGAATATCGCGCTCGCCTTCGTCGGGCCCGGTGTCGGTTTTCTTCTCCGCGCTCGTGAAGGAGCGAATGACTTTGCCATCGGCATCGAGCAGCTCGAGTTTGGCAGGATCTTTCGGCGCTTCTTTCAGATAGTAATAAAGGATTGCGCCAGACGGCGGATTTTCGCCAACGGGATAGCGGCGCGGATTGAAATGGCCTTCGCGAGTGCGGAAGGCAGTATCCGGCGTAAAAAGATGCGCATCTTCCGAAGCGATGGAGACGCTTCCCTGGCGAAGAGGTCCGAGGCTATCGAGCGCCCAGAAGGAGCGTCCGTGCGTTGCGACGATCAGAGCGTCGTCGTGGATGATCATGTCGTGGATCGGGGTGGGCGGGAGATTGAGCTGCAGCGGCTGCCAGTTTGCGCCGTCGTTGAAGGAAACCCAGATGCCGGTTTCCGTTCCGGCATAGAGCAAACCTTTGCGCTTGGGATCTTCGCGAACCGCGTGGACATAAGAATCATCCGGCAGGCCCGTCGTGATTTTTGTCCACGATTTTCCGAAGTCGGCCGTCTTAAAAACGTAAGGCTTAAGATTGTCGAGCTTGTGCGCATCGACGGCGACGTAGGCAGTGCCCGCATCAAAAGGCGATGCTTCGATCAGGCTGACCATGGCCCATTCGGGCATCTCTTTCGGAGTAACGTTCGCCCAGCTCTTGCCGTCATCGCGCGTGAGTTGAACGAGCCCGTCGTCGGTGCCAGCCCAAAGCTCGCCGGCCTGCTTGGGAGATTCCGCAAGGCTGAAAATGACGTCGTAGTATTCGACGGTGTACTGATCTTTCGTAAGCGGGCCGCCCGCATCCTGCTGTTTTGATTTATCGTTTCGCGTGAGGTCCGGACTGATGGTGGCCCAGGTGCGGCCTGCATCCGCCGAGCGAAAAACGTACTGCGCCGTGTGATAAATGATGTCGGGATTGTGCGACGAAATCACGATGGGCATCGTCCAGGTGTAGCGATATTTCCGCGTGGCAGCCGCGTAGCCGTTGGGATCATCGGGCCACTCTTCGATGCTTTGCGCTTGGCCGGTGCGGCGATCGAAGCGCGTCAAGATCGGTCCTTCGTCATCGGCATAAACAATGTTTGAATCGCGGGGATCGGGTACGATGTAGCCGCTTTCGCCGCCGCCAACCGCATCCCAGTCACCGTCCAGGATCGCTCCATGATCGCTGCGCGTGCGGATGCCAATGGAAGAGTTGTCCTGCTGCGAGCCATAAACGCGAAACTGAAAATCGCTGTCCGCGGCGACGTGATAGAACTGCGCGGTCGGCTGATTGTTTTGCGTGGTCCAATTTTTGCCGCCATCCACGCTGATGGTGGCGCCGCCGTCGTTGCCATTGATCATGCGATTGGGATTATTGGGATCGATCCAGAGTGCGTGATTGTCGCCGTGAGGCGAATTGATGCGCTCGAAGGATTTGCCGCCATCGGTCGATCCGTAGAGACCGGTGTTGGCGATGTACACGCCCTCGGCGTTTTTCGGATCGGCCCAGAGGTGCGTGAAATACCACGCGCGCTGCGTGAAGCGGTGGTCGTCAGTTACGAAAGACCAGTTCTCGCCGCCGTCGTCGCTGCGATAGAGCCCGCCTTTTTTGGCTTCGATGAGCGCGTAAACAACATTTGAATCTGCGCCAGAAACCGCGACGGAGATGCGCCCAAGCGTGCCTTCGGGCATGCCATGTCCTTCGATGCGCTTCCAGGTGTTGCCGTCATCGTTCGAACGATAAAGGCCGTCCTTCGCACCGCCGCTGTTGAGAGTCCAGGGCGTGCGCCAGCCTTCCCACATGGCGGCGAAGAGGACATGAGGATTGTGCGGATCGAAGACAACTTCAATGCCGCCCGTGCGGTCGTCGAGGTAAAGAACTTTTTCCCAGGTTTTGCCGCCGTCGCGGGTGCGGAAGATACCGCGTTCGGTGTTGTGACCATAAGCGTGGCCGAGCGCGGCGACGTAGACGACATCGGGATTCGTGGGATGAATAATGACCGCGCCAATGTGACGGGTGTCTTTGAGGCCGACATTCGTCCAGGTCTTGCCGGCGTCGGTAGATTTATAAACGCCATCGCCGAAAGAGATGTTGCCGCGGATGCAGGCTTCGCCGGTGCCTACATAGATTACGTTGGGGTCGGAGTCCGCGACGGCGAGAGCGCCAATCGAAGAAATGGGTTCCTTATCAAAGAGCGGATCCCAGGAGTTGCCGCCATCCGTGGTTTTCCAAATGCCGCCACCTACGCCGCCGAAATAATAAGTATTGGGCTGGCTTGGCACGCCCGCGACGGTGAGAACGCGGCCTCCTCGGAAAGGGCCGATGAGCCGCCACTTCATTGCGTCATAAGTTTTTGGATCGACTTGCTGGGCATTTGTGGCCAGCGAAGCGGTAAAGAAAACGGCGCAGAGTACAAGCAGATAAGAGAGCGGCTGGCGAAGCAATTTCACAAGAACCTCCGGCAATGAGTCAGGAAAACGCTGAATGGTATCACGGAGAGCGCAAAAGAATTAGCGCCGAGTTCGCCGGCTGTGGAACAGAAAAGCCCTGGAAGCAACGCTCCCATGGCTCGGTGATTTGTTGATCCATCCGTTCAAAGCGAGCGGATGGCGTTTGACCCCGAAGGCAGGATTTCTTTCTAGTGGTGATCGCCGCCAAACAAGTCCGACATCACGTTGACGCCGGCGTCGCAGGCGTGGTTCAGGCACGGAAGGCCAAAACCGGCCTCGATGGATTTCAACAGGGAGAAGCTGCTGTAGTAGGTCGTGCTTTGGACCCCTTCGCCGTCGCGGTCGCGGTTTGTCTGGACGGTGAGGACGACGCGATTCTGATTCTGCGGCGGAAACAAGCCGTTCGGCTGCGTGCTGATGCCGCTGTAATCGTTTTCATCCCACACGATGACGATGGCGGTGCGGCCTTCCTGCCAAACCGGCGAATTCTGGATGGCGTTGACCAGCCGCTCGATGGTGGTGTCGCCCTGCTGGATCAAGCCGGGATTCAGACCGGCCTGGGTACCGTACGTGAGACCGGCGGTGACGCCAAAGTCAAACGCGCAGAACGCGTCGCCGTTGCCCCGGCCGTGCTGATCATTGCATTGGCTCGGCGCAATGAACGCCAGAGACGGCACATTGCCCGTGGCCAGGTCGGAATAAAGGCCGCGCGGGCCGTCGAAGCCCACAATGTTATTCAGACTGTTGTTCTTCCACGTTCCTTCCTGGACACTCTGGAAGTACGCAAATGGATTGTGCTTCACGGCGTACGCCTGCACCACGCTCCCCGAGGTCAGCGGCGCGAGCGTAGAGAAGTTGGTTAGATTGCTCGCAGTACCGTTGCTGTAGTTGACGCCGTCGGCGCCAGTCAGCGGAAGGTCTTCCTGGTAGCTCTTCCAACTCAAGCCGGCTTGCACGAGTTGGTCGCCGATGGTCTTCCCTACCGCCTTCTCCGCGGGCACCGACTTCACGCCATCGAGATCGGCCAAGTACGGGAACTGCGGCAGCGCCACTTCGTTCCAGTTGTCGACCGCCGGTGTCGCTGCGTCCTGCCCCTCCCCGGCGATCGGACAGATATTACCGGTGTCGATAGGAACGGGTGCATTCCCGCCGGCGTTATCGGCGTTCACAATTCCGGTCACCAGGTTCGGCGAGCAGGTGGTGTCATGCCAATTTGGGGCGTTGTCGCTGCGGATGCCGAAATTCGAGCCGCCGACGATTTCCAGGTAGTTCGTAAGACTGGGATGCCCGACGGCGAAATAATTGGTGGCGAGATTGACCTTCTTGTTCGCGATCAAGCCGTTTAGATAAGGCTCGTTTGGATTGTCGATGACCTGTTGATAGCCGTGGTTCTCCATCATAATCACGAAAACGTGGTCGAGGTGCGGAATGCCCTTGGGGGCATCCCGGTCTTGTGCTGATACCGTTCCTGCCAGTGTTGCAGCGAACAGACAGAAAATTGCCGCTCTTTTTAACATTTCGACGACCTTCCTTTTTTTACATAAAGAGTATCGGAACGCCAGCGGGGCATGGTCCCGAACGCGGGGATAGTAGGAGAGCTTTGTTGCAGTCCAGTTACAACGAGGCTGCGCCCAGATGAACTTCGGACCCACGGAGAGAAGACCTTGCGGGCCGAGTCCGTGCGGCCGCTCACAGCTTTTTGCACGGGAGGCCGGATGCGATAGGATGCAGGCACAATGAGCGCTTCGAAAACATACGATACAGCGGTGATTGGAGCGGGAGTGTTCGGCGCGTGGACGGCGTGGCATCTGGCGCGGCGAGGACAGAGCGTGGTGCTGCTGGATGCTTATGGGCCATCCAACGCGCGCGCGAGCTCGGGCGGCGAGACGCGCATCATTCGCATGGGTTATGGAACGGACGAAATTTACACGCGGTCGTCGCAGCGGTCGCTGGCGCAATGGAAAAGCTTTTGTGTTGCGACGGGACAGCGGCTGTTTCATGAAACGGGAGTGTTGTGGCTCGCAGGGGAAGACGATTCGCGCGTGCGCCAAACGATGGCCACGCTGAAGCGTTGCGAGGTGCCGTTCGAAGAGATGGAACACGTGGCGCTCGAACGGCGCTATCCGCAAATCTCCTTCGAACGCGTGACGCGCGGATTTTTGGAGCCGAAGAGTGGAGTTCTGCTGGCGCGGCGGGCGGTTGCGGCGGTAGTCGAGGACGCCGTCAAACTGGGCGTCGAGTTTCGAATTGTTCTGATTGAAACGCCACACGGGGCTGGGCGACTGAAAAACGTGTTTTGCAGCAACGGCGAATCGATTTCGGCGGGGCAATTTGTCTTTGCTTGCGGGGCCTGGCTCGGCAAAGTCTTTCCAGACATGCTTGGGTCAAGGATTTTTCCCAGCCGGCAGGAAGTTTTCTTTTTCGGCGTGCCGCCAGGAGACGAACGATTTGCGCCGCCAGCCTTGCCGACTTGGCTTTTTCAGGAGGATGAGTATTACGGGATGCCGGACCTCGAGGGACGCGGACTCAAGATTGCACTCGACCATCACGGAGAGCGCGTCGATCCGGACACGCAATCTAGATTGCCGACGGCCGCGGAGGCAGAAGTGGTGCAAAAATATGTGGCCAGCCGCTTTCCGGCGCTGCGAAATGCGCCGGTGGTCGAAACGCGCGTGTGCCAGTATGAAAACACCTCGAACGGTGATTTCCTGATCGACCGGCATCCGGAAATGGAGAACGTGTGGTTTGCCGGCGGCGGATCGGGGCACGGCTTCAAGCATGGACCGGCGGTGGGCGAATACCTTGCGCGCCAAATTTTGGATAAGGCAGCGCCGGAACCGCGATTTTCATTGGCGACCAAGGAAACCGTTCAGCGGCGGGCGGTGTATTAGACGGAAGCGTCGGCAGTACCTCGAACGGGATCGAATCAGGTTTTCGGGGCGCGGCGTCGAGCATGGAACGCGGCGATGCCGCGTTTTACCCGCCGCGATTTCTCCGAATAGAGATCCCGGTCCGCGTCGGAAAGAAGTTTTTCGATCCGTTCGCCTTCCCCGCGATAAATCGAGATGCCGATGCTTGCCGAGAGCCGAGGTTCTTCGTCGTCCTCGGACATGACCACACGAATGCGGTTTGCGACATGCTGGGCTTCCGGGTCCTGCGATTCCGGCAAAACGAGAGCAAACTCGTCGCCACCATAGCGCGCGGCGGTGTCGATGGCGCGGCAATGGATGCGCAAGATCGCCGCGAGTCGGCAAAGAGCGCGGCTGCCAACCAGATGGCCGAAGCGGTCGTTGATTTTCTTCAGGCCATCGAGATCGAGCAACAAGACAGCGAAGGGCCTCCCCGTGCGGTTGGTGCGCTCCGTTTCGTTCTCGAGAACATCGAGGAGCCGGCGGTAATTGGCAAGGCCGGTGAGCGGGTCGCTAACGGCGAGATGGCGAACCTGTTCAAAGAGCTTGGCATTATCGAAAAGAGCGCCGCCGAGAGCGAGGGCGTAGCTGCTGACGGTTAGCACTTGAGCGAACACAAAGGGCGCGTCGAGCAGGCGCTCGGACTGGCATGCGGCAAGCTGAGCGGCGAAATTCATCCAGGCAGCGGCGTAGATGGTGCGATCGAAGGCCGAGTCTTCGGAGTCAAGGCGGCGGCGATACCAAATCACGGCGGCGAAGAAAATGATGCCCGGCAAGAGTTGATCGGAGCTGGGGATGAAGGCGCCCGGATGGCGGGAAACTTCCGGAGGAAGGCGGCGAAGAGCCAAAGCGATGAAGTAGGTGAAGCAAACGACGGCCAGAAGTGCGCCGGCGATCTCTGCCTTGGTGTGCCGCGACCGGGGAATGAAGCGTTCCACGAGCAGCGCGACCAGAAGCAAAAGCGCCAGAACAATCCGGCTGAGCCACCAGGCGACTGGCGCCAAAGCCGCCCGCAGCGGAGAAACTTGCTCGAACTGAAAGAAGAGAACGCTGGAGGCCGAAAGAACAGCGCCAGAAAGAAGAAAGCCGCCTCCGAGAATCAGGGCGATGCGGTCTTGGGTACCCTGGAAGCGGACGAAAGCCAGCGCCGCAAAAACGAAGGCCAGCAAAGCACTAATGACTTGAAGGTAGCCTTGAAGGACTGGATCGGGTTCGAGGGATACGGGACGCAGCCAGTACGCCACCAGGAAGGCCGCAGAAAATCCCACGAGATGCCAAAAGATAACCTTGGCGGGACTGCGACCGTTCATCCGGGTTTCCTCGCCCATGCTGATGGCCCTCGACCGGGACGAGGTGCTACTTAATTAGACTACGTGTGCGGGGCGCGCGTTGCGAGCAAAGTAATAGAACTTTAACGAAGAGACACTCCGTGTGGAAATCTTTCCACCTGTACGGACGGACAGGTGTCCGAGTGCGAGCCATGGAAAAACCACCAAAGATTTGCGCGATGGAGCGAGAATCGGGGCAAAGTTTTGTCTTGCGTGAAAGCTGGGATTCCTAGAAAATGCGTTGATTAAAACGGTTCAATGAGTGAGGCAAACTGCGGGTGAGGGCCTCGCTCCTCTCCTTAGAATGGCGGGTCACTGCAAGGCAAAAGCCGGGCGGGCAAAAGGAGCCAGTGGCGCGCGTGAAAAATCGCATAGTAAAAGAGTCGACAAGAAGCACGCCATCTTCGCGCGAAGGACCGCCCGCGCCGCACGCCGCTGGACAGCAAACATTGGCGGAGATCCTGTCGCAACCTGCTACGTGGCTGGAAACCGCTCGACAATTCGACCGGAACGCCGCGATGCTTGAGGCATTCCGAGACTTTTCTTCTAAAGAACCCTGGCTCTTTGTTGCTTGCGGGTCCAGCTATTACCTTTCGCAAACGATCGCGGCCCAGTGGACAAAGTTGCTTCGAGTGACATGCACGGCGGTGCCAGCGTCGGAACTTCTTTTTGCCTCTGACGAAGTATTGCAGCGGGCTGAGGCGCGGCAAGTTGTGTTTGTGTCGCGCTCGGGAAAAACCACCGAGGTTTTGCGATCGGCCGAGATGCTGAAGAAGAAAGCGGACGTTCGCACGCTGGGCGTGACTTGTAGCGAAAACAGCGCTCTTGGAGATTTGTGCGCTCATCTGGTGACGCTGCCGTGGGCTGATGAGAAGAGCATGGTGATGACGCGATCTTTTACGTCTATCTTGCTGCTGTTCGAGAGGCTCGGCGCGAAATTCGCGGGCGATGCGGGGCTGACATCGGTGCTGGATATCCTGCCGGAAAAGACAACGCGGTGGCTCGCGGCTAATGCTGATAAGATTCGGGCGCTCGGAACGAAGCGGAAATTCGAGGATTTTGTGTTTCTGGGTCAGGGCGCGCATTACTGGCTGGCGCAAGAAGCAGCGCTGAAGATGACCGAGATGTCTTCTTCTTATGCGCAGGCGTATCACACGCTGGAATTTCGCCACGGGCCGAAGTCAATTGCAAGCGGCGAGACGCTGATTACGTTTTTGTTGTCGGAGGCGGCGGCGGATGAAGAAGTCTTGCTCGTCGCGGAGCTTAAGAAACTGGGGGCAGCGACGATGCTTGTCGTGAATCGTGCTACGGATGCCCTGCGGCGCGAACATGATTTAGTGATTGAACTGGGATTGGATGAACTGGAATTTGCACGAATGGTGATGACCGCGATTCCCGCGCAGTTGCTGGGGCTGGCGGTCGGGTTGCGCAAAGGATTAAATCCCGACGAGCCGAAAAATCTGACGCGCGCAGTTGTGCTGGATGCAGAGCGTAAGGCGCCAGCGAAAAGGAGAAGCGCTTGAGCAACGAAGTGGGCGCGAACAGCGGGCCGCACCTGCGGCGCACGCTGACTCTGTGGGATCTGCTGCTCTACGGCATCATCGTGTTGCAGCCGGTGGCGCCGATGTCCGCGTTTGGCGCGCTGAGCGACCGCGGGCGCGGCCATGTCGTCACGGCCATCCTGATCGCCATGGTGGCGATGCTGGCCACCGCGGTGAGCTACGGCAAAATGGCGCGCGTTTATCCCAGCGCGGGCTCAGCATTCACGTACGTGGCGCGAGAGATTCATCCTGCCGTCGGATACATCACCGGGTGGAGCATGGTGATGGATTACATCGTGAACCCGCTGATCTGCACGATCTGGTGCGCGGGGCAGGCGCATGAATTCGCGCCGGGTTTGCCGGTGTGGGGCTGGAAGATATTTTTTGCCGTGGTCTTCACTCTGCTCAACTTGCAAGGCATCAAGACTTCCGCGCGCGTGAATGCCGGACTTGCCGCGGGGATGAGCGCGGTGGTGGTAGTCGTCTTTGTGACGACGATTCGCTACATTTTCGGGCATCCGCACAGCGATCCGGGATTCTTCACGCGGCCGTTCTACGATCCGCAAACGTTCACGTTCGACAATCTGTCCGGATGCACCTCCATCGCGGTACTCACATACATCGGCTTCGACGGGATTTCGACGCTCTCCGAAGAGGCGGAAAATCCGCGACGGAATATCATGCTGGCGACGGTGATGACTTGCCTGGCCGTGGGAATTCTTTCGGCTGCGGAAGTGTATGTGGCGCAACTGGTGTGGCCAGCTTCGCAGCCGTTTCCGAATCAGGATCAGGCGTACGTGTTCGCGGCGGCACGGGCCTGGGCGCCGATGTTCACCATTGTTGGAGCGACGCTGCTGGTGGCGAACTTTGGCTCCGGGATGGGCGCGCAGATCGGTGCCGCGCGATTGCTCTATGGAATGGGCAAAAGCAACGCGCTGCCGAAATCGTTTTTTGGGCAGATTGATCCAAAGCATGGAATCCCGCGGAACAACGTGCTCTTCATTGGGGCGATCGTGCTGATTGGGTCCTTTTTTCTGACGTTCGGCCGCGGCATCGAGTTGCTGAATTACGGCGCGCTGCTCGCGTTCATGGGAGTCAATGCCTCCTCGTTCGTGCATTATTTTTGGAAGGGCGCGGAAAAGACGGTGTGGAGTTTTATCGTGCCGGTTGTCGGCTTTTTCGTCTGCGCGCGCTTGTGGTGGACCTTGAGTACACCGGCGAAATATCTCGGAACGGCATGGATGGTTGCGGGAATCGCATTTGGAATCTGGAAGACCGATTGGTTCCGCAAACCGCTGTCGTTTGATGTACCTGCCGAGTAAGCCGCTCACCTCTGCTTAACTTAGTGCAAATGGGGAGACTCTGGCAGAATGATGGAGACCGGAGGCATGCCGGTGAAACGCGCGAGCGGCAAGAATCAGACGGTGACGATGCGGGACGTCGCGGAAGACAGCGGCTTCTCGCCGGCGACGGTCTCGATTGTCTTGAACAACGCGCCTCTTGCGCGGTATATCGCGCCTGCTACAAAAAAGCGAATTGAAGACGCGGCGAAAAAGCTTGGCTACCGGCCGAACGCGATGGCGCGGTTTCTGCGGAGCAAGCGCAGCCATACCGTGGGGCTGATGTTTTTCGATATTACCGATCCTTTCTGCACGCCAGTTTTGCGCGGCATCGAGAATGCGTTGTACCAATCATCGTACGTTCCGATTTTTGCGGACGCGCACAATCAACGGAATCGCTTCGAGCGCTATCTGGAAATGCTGCTCGAACACCACGTGGAAGGATTGATTGTCGTGGCCAACTGGCTCGTGGTGGACATTAATCTGCTTGCGGACTTGAGCAAGCGCAATATTCCTGCGGCGACGATTGGTTGGGAGCTGCCGGCCGACACGGTCAGCTCGGTGATGGTGGACAACGAGATCGGCGGACGGATGGCGCTTGAACATTTGCACCAGCTCGGCCACCGGAAGATTGCGTTCATTCGCGGGCCGAAGATGATTATCGATAGCGCGCCCCGGTGGCGCGGCGTACAAAAATTTGCGCATTCGGCGGGGATCGAAATTGATCCGGCGCTGGTGCTGCAACTGCCTGATTCGTTTGATCCCAATTCGGGGTTCGAGGGCGGCCACCGGCTGACCGAGGAATTGCTGCAGAAAAAGAAAAAGTTTACGGCGCTGATGGCCTTCGACGATTTGACGGCGCTCGGCGCGATTCGCGCGCTGACGAAAGCCGGAATCAAAGTGCCTGAGCACTGCTCCGTGACGGGCTTTGATGATGTGGCACTCTCCGCGCTGAGCGCGCCCTCCTTGACGACGGTGCGGCAGCCGCTCGAAGCCATGGGCACGTATGCCGTCAACGTGGTCATGGAAGGAATCAAAGCCGGGATCGAGAAGCGCGAGTGGACTATCGTGCAGCAGAAGATGAGTCCTGAGCTGGTGATTCGGGATTCCACGCGGGCGGTTTCGCACGGCGGCTCCAACGATTGAGACGCGCGGCGCTGGCGACACAAAACAGTTCTGTTGTGCCCCCTTGAGCCAGTGGCAACCTTTGCGCCGGGGACGAGAGAATGAGGTAATGACGTAACGAGGTAACGATCGGGGAGGTCCCGCGCTCCCGATGGTCGCTCGGTCATCGCGTGTGAAGAGAGGTCCATCCTCGCTGCGCTCGTTAGGCTAGATTTCCTCTTCGGAAATCTGCTTAGCGGGCTGGAGTCTGCCCCCACGCCCTGTTTTAAGAAAAGATATGATTCTATGGGACTTAGTGGGTGGGACTCTGCAAGAGATATTATTCTAAAGGAGTATTGAAGCGATGGCGTTGAAGGGAGAGTGGAGAGCGGCAAAAAGTAGTGGATGGGTCTACCCCACCCCGGGTGTTTTCTGCAAGAGTGGCAAACAAAGGACTTAAGCTTGACGCGCGTCAACGTAACGTCAATTCTTGGCAAGAGAGCGGCGGGGTAAGGACGTGGGGAAGGGTGGTTCAGAGTCGAAAGCTTAAACTCGAGGGAGGCTGAAGCGGATAACGCAGAGCCGCAGAGTACACGCAGACTTCGCGGAGACGATGGCGTTGCCGGAACGGGCTGGCTACTGACTATCACAAGCAACGTTACCACATACAGTAACACCCTGTCAAGTGTTTACTGACATGCCATTCGAATCGCCTGTGGAAAACCGAGGAAAACTCAAAAGCGACAGACGCAAGCCCGGCGTATGTGGCACGCGGCTTGTAACTAGGGGTACCCTTGATGGCGTCTATCTAAGTAGATCCCCGCAAGCTGCGGATCTATAGAGTGCTACCACAGGGATCGGTCGGCCTTCGTTCGGACAAAGGGAGCCTACGCCTATGAAGTCGCGTCTCGGCCTCTTATTTCTGATCCCGTTGCTGAGCGCGCCTCAAATTTCAGCCCGGCAGAATCTTTCGGCAGACCATCCCGGAGACAGAATCTATCTCGACGTGGAGGTTGGTCACAAATCTGGGCCGCCAATGAAAGGGCTTCAGCGGGCGGACTTCACCATCCTCGATAACGATGTGCCGCAAACCATCACGTCGTTCGAGGCTGTCGATGGGCGGCAGGCTCGCGTCGAGGTGATCGTAGTCTTCCACACGGTGAATATCGGCTCTCGTGAGGGAGCCATCGTCTACGAGGAAATCAAGAAATTCTTAAAGTCCGACGGGGGCCATCTGGCCTACCCCACTGCTGTCGCGATCCTTACGGACGAGGGTCTCCAGTCTCCGCTGGAGTTTTCACAAGATGGTAACGCTATCAGTGCTGCGCTTGGTAAGCATCCGATTGCCGTCCGCAGTATCAGCGAAAACTCTGAGTACGGGGAAGGCGCCTCTCGTTTTGAGATTTCGTTTCAAGCCTTTGAGCAGATTCTGGCGGCCGAGCGCGACAAACCTGGACGCAAGATCGTCCTTTGGGTGTCGCCGGGATGGCCGCCACTGGCCGGCTTGGAGAGCGAGCACGAGGCAAAGCTCCGACAGCTCCAGGAAGAAGTGTTCGGAAATATCGTTGAGGTCTCGACACAGCTCCGCGAAGGCCAAATCACCGTCTACAGTTTGGACTCTTCCGCTCTGGCGGACCTTGATATGGGCCTCACAGACCCACCCACCATTCATTTAAGGCCCTCCGACAAGGAGATCTACGTTCCTGGAGCGTACAAGCCGAGTGACATCGGACCAGGAGACTTGACGCTGGAGGCAATCGCCACGCAAAGCGGCGGCGCGGTTCTTCATCCCGGCAACGACCTTGCCTCGGCTCTCCGAAAATGCGTTGCCGATGCGGAGACATATTACGAGATCTCATTCGACCCAGTCATCTCCGATCAACCTAACGAATACCATCATCTGGAAATCCGCGTCGCGAAACCCGGCCTCACAGCGCGGACTCGTCAGGCGTATTATTCGCAACCTTGGCCTGTAGAGAAGTTCGAGGCTGAGGCCAAGAGGCTTGGCGAGGCGGATGAGACATCTCCACAGAGCGCAAGCACAGAAAGCGCCGCCGCGGGGCCTGAGCCTGACTATGCAAATGCACATCCGTACGTCGAGCTGCCGATGGCACAAGTGGTCGAACGCGTCCCCGACTTGAAATCCCTTGAGCCTGCAACAGATCAACAGGAATTGCCGATGATCCTTCAGAAGATGGGCGAGCGCATGGATGATTTCGTCCACAACATTGGCGACCTTATTGCCCGCGAAGACCTGACCCAGGAGAGGCTGAATGCCGATGGAAAAATTAAAGCGAAGCAGCGGGTTCAAGACAACTATTTGATTCTTCATCATGGCTACTCCTGGGGCGCCAGTGCGGAATATCGCATGGATGACAAGGGCAATCGGCTGGGGCAGATCGGCCTCGCGCAGGGGTATTTGGCCACTTCCGGCTATGCATTGAGTTGTATTCAGTTTTCAACCGCCGCGCAGACGCAGGCACAGCCGCGGTTCCGCTACCTGGGCAGCGAAATGCTTGGTTCACGCGAGACGTATGTATTGGCATTTGCTCAACGCCCTGGCGAGGTTAACTTCGCAACCGTTATGTCGGGAACCGGCGCGACAGACGTGGATATGCCGACGCAGGGAATCTTGTGGGTGGATAAAAGCAACTTCCAAATCCTCCGCATGCGCAGCGAGCTGCTTGCGCCCAACCGTGAGATTCATCTCGAGCAACTGACCACCGATGTGACCTTCGGCGAAGTGCGTCTTCAGGACGTTCCAAATCCTTTGTGGCTGCCGAGCAATGTGGATGTATACATGGAAATTGAAAATCATAAATACCGGAATGTGCACCACTATACGAACTATCGGCGCTATCGGGTCTTGGTAAAGATCGGTGATCAACAATAACCCCACGCACGCCACGAGGGAGTTCTTCGTTCGTAGGCCCACCGCTTTGCAGGAGTGAAATGCAGGGAAAATGCGCCGACCGGCGACGGGCGAGTTGATTAATTGTTCGTTCAGGATGATAAGGACAGGATGAAGGAAAGGGATCCGTTTGCGGGGACGTGGACATTTTGCGCGGAGAAGTCGGACGCGGCGGGGGTGCGGAGTTGGGTACAGTGGATTGAGGCTGCGGGGAAGGAGATACGAGTGCGGGAAGAGGTGGAGAGCGCGGCGGGGCCAGAAGCTGACTATCACAACTGACGCCACCCGATAAGATAACGCTTTATCTAGAGTTTACTGAGAGGCATTCGGATCGCTCGTGGAAAACCTTGAAAAAGGACAAAGCGTCCCCGATGGCGTGAGTTCCTTTCGGCAACGCTGCTGCCTAGCAGGCAACGTCAACCCTCGGCGCGGAGGGGCAAGATACGCAGTCGTGTCCGTTCTGCTTCAATCGTGAGGAGAGCTCCTGCTTCCAGCTCAGCTTGAAGGTGACGCAGAGCTGCAATTGTTTGGGCGGCCACCTTTTCGGCGCTGACATCCATGCTTCGAATTTGGACCACACTGGGTTTTCTCCCGTGGGTGATCGCGAGGATCGTGCCAAAATCGAGGTCGTGGGTCAGCACGACGTAGTCGTTGGCCGCCGCGTAAGTGAGAATCTCTGCGTCACTTGCACTGGCGTATCCGACATCCGACCAATGCGTGGCTTGCCATCCCGCGTCTACCAACGAAGCAATCCAGCGGGGAGACAAATTCATGTCCACCAAGATCTTCATGCACTGGGCAGAGTGAGTTCCCGCTCTTCTGCACGCCAAGCGGCGTAGCGCAGCGCTTGTAGGACGTCTTCGCGCTCGAGGTAGGGATATTCGGCGAGAACTTGTTCGATGGTGCGGCCGGAGCCAATCTGGCCGACGATCATGCCGACGGTGACGCGCATCCCGCGAATGCAAGGCTTTCCACCCATGACAGCAGGATCCTGCGTTATGCGATCGAGTTGTGGCATATTGGCCCCCGCTCTTGCAGCAGCTTGAGAATATCATGCTTGATAGAGTTCGGTGACAAACAGCAATATGGATGAGCCGAAAATTTAGGAAAGGTGAAAACCCGCACGCGGTACCGTGCGAATAGGGTGCCCGGCGCGGAGGCGGCTTGATGGGCGAGTCGCGGCGATGGTGGACGCGGCAGGGGCGCAGCGCGAGATCGAAAAAAAACCGGGAATGGCGGCAAGGCCATGGCGGCCGGACCGCTGTCCGCCGAGGAGTTGCGCAAGATGCACGCCTACTGGCGGGCCGCGAACTACCTGTCCGTCGGCCAGATCTACCTGATGGACAACCCGCTCCTCAAGGAGCCGTTGCAGCTCAAGCACGTCAAGCCGCGCCTGCTCGGCCACTGGGGAACCACGTCGGGCCAGAACTTCCTCTACGTCCACCTGAACCGGGTCATCAAGAAGTACGACCTGAACATGCTCTACATCTCCGGCCCCGGGCACGGCGGGCCGGCGCTGGTGGCCAACGCCTACCTGGAGGGGACCTACAGCGAGGTTTACCCCAACATCGGCCAGGACGAGGCCGGCCTGAAGCGGCTGTTCACGCAGTTCTCGTTCCCCGGCGGCATTCCCAGCCACGTCGCGCCGGAGACGCCCGGCTCCATCCACGAAGGCGGCGAGTTGGGCTACGCCCTGTCGCACGCCTACGGCGCGGCCTTCGACAACCCCGACCTGATCGTCGCCTGCGTCGTCGGCGACGGCGAGGCCGAGACGGGGCCGCTGGCCACCGGCTGGCACGGCAACAAGTTCCTCAACCCGGTCCGCGACGGCTGCGTGCTGCCCATCCTGCACCTGAACGGCTACAAGATCGCCAACCCCACCGTGCTGGCCCGCATCAGCCACGAGGAGCTGGACGCCCTGATGCGCGGCTACGGCTACACGCCCTATTTCGTCGAGGGAGACGACCCGGCCAAGATGCACCAGCTCCTGGCGCGCACCCTCGACCTCGTCATCGGCGAGATCAAGGCCATTCAGGCCGACGCCCGCAAGAACGGCTTCACCAAGCGCCCCATGTGGCCCATGATCGTTTTCCGCAGCCCCAAGGGCTGGACCGGCCCGAAGGAAGTCGATGGCCAGAAGACGCGAGGGTTACTGGCGCTCGCACCAGGTGCCCATGTCCGACATGGCCAAGCCCGGCCACGTCCAGATCCTCGAAACCTGGATGAAGAGCTACAAACAGCAATACGTAAAAACTGAAGTCTGAAGCAAGAGACCAGACAAAAAAAAACTGAACCAAGTAAGATGCACAAAAAACATCGCCAATCGCCGAGAATCGCTTCACCATTAGCCCCCACCGAAACATTGGTCTCAGTTAAAGCCCTGATCCGCTCAGGAATAGTCTTTGCCGATGTTCGTGATCGCAGAGCCAAGTACAGTGAATGGCTATTCCCCGCACTTCAGTTCTCGCCGGGGCATGATTCTCACAAGTCCCCGATTCCGAGGTCCTGACCGCAATCAAGCCTTGCCCGCCGAATGGGAGCGAACCTGACGGGCTGTCGGTGCCCAATAAGGCGAGCGAACGTAATAGTCGTAAAGCCTATGTTCGTACTCGCGACTAACGGGAATGGAATCATTCCATGTCGGGCCGTTCTCGATGGCCTCCCGTGTGAGGTCGACATGGACTTTGGACTCCGGCCAACTTACACGGGTGATCCATTGTGGCGACACGAGTACCTTTTTGCCGGGCCACCAGTTTTGTGTATCCACTTCGAGATACCGGATGGCCCAGCTTTCATCATCCACAATAAAATCCTTCACGTGCCCGATTTCGCCATCCGACGCCTCGATGTGATACCCCGTCACTTCCAGCGTGCTGCGCAGATGTGAATCGGCCGAATCCAGTCGAGACCGCGCTTGCGCATCGATGGCCTCGGCCACGGCTTCCAGTCGGACTCCCAAAGCTGCCGGGTCACTATATCCAGCCCAATAATACGGGTAACCGTAATACCCCAGGTGCAGGGCCTCCTGCTGCCGGGAAACGGGCTTGTGTGTGTCAATCGGTGGGCTGTCCTTCACCTGTTTTTGTCAGAGAGACGTCAACGAGCCTTGATTGCCAATCCACATGGCGGAGGGCAAGGGGCGAGACCAGAACCAGGCGGCCGCCCATCCAGTCGCCGGCATTCGCGACCATGTACCGAACGGTCCAGCTTTCATCGTCAAAATAGAAATGATCCACGATTCCCATATCCCCATCGCGGGCCCGAATCGTAAAACCCTCTAGACGGCTGACATTTCTTAACATGACCTTGACCTCCTTGGCTCTACGAACCACTTACTCGACTATCTCGCGCCAGCCGCGGCAGGTAGCGCGCGGGAAACGTGGTGTACTTCCACTTCCATTGCCTGAGTCGTGTGCATAATATCCTTCGCCTTGGCTACCTCATCAGACGCGCCGTGGGCCACGACGAGGAATTTGTCCGAGCCGATTGCCGTTTCGTATTTCACGACGCTGTCCTTGGGGATGCCAATGCTAAAGAGCCCCGCCCCGATTGCACCCAATCCGCCCATCACCACCGCACTCTCAAGAGCCCCCACAATCCAGGCCACGAGCGGGCCGGCCACCAGCACCGCACCGACGCCGGGAATGGCGAAAGCTCCGGCGCCGAACAACATTCCCCAAATTCCACCCCAGAAGGCGCCGAGCTTTCCCCAATACTTCATGCGGTCACCGGTGTTGTAGTAACCCACGACCTGTTCTTCGGTGTGGTAGTCCTTGCCCACGATGGAGAGCTTCTTCATATCAACCCCAGACCGCTGAAGTTCCTTAACCGCCGCCTCTGCCAGCGAGTGGGTTTCATAGATTCCTACTGCTGCGTTGGTTTCTGCCATGTTTAGATCTCCTTTTTCTGCGAATAGATCTTGTAGCGCTTCTCTATATCGCAGCTTCCTGCCGGGCACTGATGAATGCCTCTTTTCATTCTGGCTCTTGCGTGTGACCATTCAGGAGGGCATTGCTGCCGCCCCGTGCCCCGCGAATGATGAATCAAAGCACACCGGAATGATCCGTAAAGGGTGGGTTGCTATCCGGACCCTGGACGTGGCTGGGCTCCCGCACCCTCTTATTCCGATCCCGAATCTCCTGTTCGCGAGCCAACCGCTCAGTGGTCGCTGTCTCTTCTTCCGTTACAGTGGCTTGGGGTTTGGTCTTACAGCCACACTGACATCCATTACCATGACTTACAATTCCTTTGGACCCCCGTGTTGTTTCTTCCGCCATTTGAATCCTCCGTTTCGTATTCCATCCGTGATATTTCGGGCCGGCAGGTCGGGGCTTCAACCTAAAGAGATCAACCTGTCGGACTTCTTGTGAACCCTCGGCATGGTTATACCTCCGGGTTACTGCCATCGCAGTCCCGTACAGCTCACCGCTATGGTCAAAAACGCTCAGTTGTTTAGGCGATTTTCAGTCGTCTGAACACGGGGACCTTGCCAACGTCCAGGATGAAAGCAAAAATCGCTGCCGCAACGAAGGATTTCTCCCACCACAAGCAGGGGCAGGGACTCATGGCGATTCCGCATGTTGCCAGCGTTGAAGCGATCAGCACATCAAGCACCGAGGATCCGATCAGCCACCGGCTGGGACGAGCAGATCCCAGTGCGCTGGCGTTCACGATTCGTATAAGTGGTGGCCTGATTGCCGAACACGATGGCCACGAAGGCCAGAGTTCGTCAGCGTGTCGATTCCAAAACCCAGGCGGTACTTGGCGATGGCCAGGACGGCGGTACAAAAGATCAGCTCGGAGACTCCCATGAAGACTCCCGCGATCGTTAATCTGCCGATTCGCCAGGTATTCGGCGCCGGAGACGGTCGCACGTTGTCCGTTGTCGTGGACATGCCCAGCAGGTCGCCGGTGAGCATGATAATGACCATCAACATGGGAGTCAGAATGGCGTGCCCCGTCATCACCAGGCCCACGGCCAGGAAAAGCACCTGGACAATCTTTTTGGTTACGGAGTTGAGCGTATAGGTCAGGATGCGCTGGAACGTCGACCGGCCTTCATTCACGGCAGCAACAATGCCGCTGAGCCCTGGCTTGGTCAGTACGATGCCGGCGGCTGACTTGGCAACATCGGTGGCGGTTGAAACCGCAATGCCCATCTGCGCCTGGCGCAGCGCAGGCGCGTCATTGGCCCCGTCGCCGCACATCCCCACCGTGTGCCCGCTCTTCTGAAACGCTTTGACAAGGTTGTACTTTCCCTCCGGAAGGACAGCAGCGTAGACGGCGAAGTCTTCTGGGCGGACAGTGCCGGGAATAGCCCCGGGAGGTGACACGGCTCCATTAAGACCCACAGCGCGTGCCACGATCTCCGCCGTCGCAGGGGCGTCGCCCGTGATCATGACCGTTCGAACGCCCAACGTGTGCAACTGGCTGATGAGCGCTGCGGAATCCGCTCGCGGCGGATCACTGAGCGCGATGATTCCAGCCAGCTTTACCGCTCCCGACGGCCCCATGGCGACGGCCAGCACGCGGAAGCCCTTGGCCTCAAGCTGGTCGACGATTTTGGTAGCGTCGGGCCATGCCTGCGAAAGGGTGATAACGGCAGAAAAGGCCCCCTTTACGGCACGCACTGTGGCCCCACTGGAATCTACTGCCGTGGCCTCGGACATCTTGGTGGCAGAGTCAAAGGGCACAAACTTTTCCAATTTGGGCAGGTTCGCCGCGGGTGTCCTAGCGGAGGCGGCGCGAATGGCCACGTCTACGGAGTCCGCCCTCATCCCGAACTGGCGAGAGCGGCGATTCCCAAAACGTGTGCTTCATCAAACCCGTCGAGCGCATGGATGGCCGTCACCTTCAGCTCATTCTCGGTCAGCGTGCCGGTCTTATCCACGCACAAGACCTCAATGCTGGCCGCTTCGTCCACGGCGGAGAGACGCGTGGGAAGAACGCCAATTTTCGCCAGCGCCCGGGCGCCAATGGCCGCGGATAGGGTGAAGGTGGCAGGCAGCGCCACGGGGATCGACGCCAAAACCGCGGTGAGCACCAGCGGGATAATTTCGTCCACTGGCATCCTGAGCATGTGGGCATAGATCACCAGAATCACAACGATGAAGCCGTTGCAGATGGCGAGATTGCGCACCACGCGCACAACCGCCTTCTGCTGGGTGCTCTCCACATGCGCAGTGCGAACCAGTTCCGCCGTGCGACCGAACTTTGTGTGCGGTCCGGTGGCGGTAACTTCGGCAACGGCCTCCCCGCGGCGAACCAGCGCTCCGGCATAGGTTTTGAATCCCGGCCCGGCTTCGATGGGTACGGATTCACCGGTGAGCATGGATTGGTCAAGCAGGATCCCGCCTTCGATTAACGTCACGTCAGCGGCCACCACGGCGCCCACCGAGAGCTTCACCACGTCACCCGGCACCAGGCTTGACGCGACCACCGTCGTCCATGCATTATCGGGGCGCACCGAGGCATTCAGCGCCAGTCGTGACTTCAGCGCGGCCAGGGTGGCTCGCGCCCGCCCTTCCTGAAAGAATCCCAGAGCGGCGTTAAACACCAGCAGAACCCCGATAACCGCGGCTTCGATCGGCTTGCCAAGAACGAGCTCAAGCACAATCGCCGCCTCCAGCATCCACGGAACCGGCTCCCAAAACTTCTCCAGCGCCCGCCGCAAAGGATGCATCGACGTGTCGGCAACCGTGTTGGGTCCAAATTTTTCCAGGCGTTGGCGGGCTTCTTCGCCGGTTAGCCCGGTCGAGGCGGTAGCATCTTTAGGGGGAGCGAGTAGTGCGTTTGGGTTATTCATAGTTTTAAATGCGTTTACCCGTAGCGCCGCCCTTAATCATGGCGCGAACCCCCGCTGAAGAAGTTGTAGAGCCAGCCAAATAGCGCTCCCCCGACGGCTCCGTCAAGGAGGGCATAACCTGTGCCCACCAGGACGTCGAGGAAAGTTCGCGAGTCATGAAAACCGGGATAGACTGAGCTTACACATTGCAGGAAAGCAATGCCGTAAGACGGTGCCGCGAGGTTAGCAAGCCCCACGAACAAAACACCACCGCCCCAAAGCATCGCTGATACAATAGCCAGAGATCTGACTGATAATTTCATCTAATTCCCCTTTCGTTCAAAGTTACTTCTCCAGCGCCTTACCGATGGCCTTCAACTCCTCTTGGCGTTTCGGCGTAGTCTTGGGATACGACATCTTGAGGTCTTTCAGCGCATCGATGACAATCTGGGAAACAATCAACCGGGCATTCTCCTTGTCATCGGCGGGAACCACGTACCAGGGCGCGTGGTGGGTACTGGTGGCGGCGAGGCATTCCTCATAAGCCAGCATATAATCCTTCCAGTACTTCCTTTCGTGAATATCTGCGAGGCTGAATTTCCAGTTCTTTTCCGGCTCATCAATGCGCTCGAGAAACCGCTTTCGTTGTTCGTCTTTCGAAAGGTGAAGGAATACCTTCACGATGCGTGTTCCGTTGTGATGAAGGTGGCGCTCCAGATCCACCATGGAGCGATACCGCTCATCCCAGATTGTCTTCTCGTCACGCAACTCCTCCGCCAGTCCCTGGCTGCGTAGAATTTCCGGATGAACGCGGACCACCAGCACTTCCTCATAGTAGGAACGATTGAAGATGCCGATCATTCCGCGCTCAGGAAGGCGGCACGTAGTGCGCCAGAGAAAATCGTGTTCCAACTCTTCCGCGCTCGGCTGCTTGAAACTCCAAACCCGGCATCCTGCCGGATTGACCCCGGACATGACGTGGCGGATTGCACCGTCCTTGCCGCCAGCGTCCATACCCTGAAAAATCAGCAGCAGGGCATAACGGTTGAATGCAAAGTGAAGTTGTTGCAGCGAGTTCAACTCCTCAACGTGTCCTCCCAGAAGTTTTTGATACTGCTTCTTCGACTCGTAAAAGGGCTTCGCGCTGGTGGGCCATTCCTTGATATTGAACTTTTTTTTCCGGCCTTACCCCAAAGTCACTGGAATCGATTTTCATATTTTCACCTCGGTCATCATTTCCCTTGCTGAACCAAATCAGGGCTTACGGACGTCAAGCGTGCGATGTCGCGGGCTTCGGCTGTCCTGGGAGATCTTTTCGAATCTCACGTTCCGCCTCCAGCCAGTCCTGGTCTGCCGGGCTTTGGCCATGGACTCGATCCTGGTAGAGTTCATAGGCCCGTTGGGCGATCTGGGGGTTCAAGTCCACCGTTTTCTTCGCCAGCAAGGGTGGCTTGGTTGGGTCAAAAATCCGGTAGGCGAGCAATTTCACGCGGTCATTGATAAGGAACCAGACAATGGCATAGGCCCAAACGAAACCTGCCCAGCGCCAACCGAGAGGTGTCATAAACAAACCATACACCGCAATCAGCGTTGCGATGGCTTGCGTGCCTAAAACCGCGGCCCACAGAATCCGCGCCGGGCGTATGGACCAGAAGGGGCCGCGCGTCCGCGTGAGGAAAATTGTCAGATGCCCGGCCACGGACAGTTTCAAGTACATCAGGGTCTGAATGTGGTTGCGATCGAGGTGAAATACGCGTTCGCCCAGGTAAAACAGTCCGAAGGCGGAGACAACCCCGATAACGCCCAGCACCGTGGAGATCCCCAGCACCAGGCGCATGTTCCAGGCTTCAGGCTTATCCTTGTAGTGAACATTGTCGTAGGCGATGGAGAGGATGGCGCCGTCATTGAGCAACGCGATCATCACAATCATGACCGCAGTCACCGGATAGAAGTTAAAAACCAGGATCGATAGCGTCATGAACAGCAACACGCGAAGTGTTTCTGTGATGCGATACATGGCGTAGCTGTTCATCCGCTGGAAGATGCGGCGGCTCTCCTTGATGGCGTCGATAATGACCGACAGGCCGGAGGCCAGCAGGACGATGGACGCTGCCGCGCGGGCCGCATCCGTGGCGCCGGAAACGGCGATACCACAATCGGCTTTTTTCAAAGCGGGGGCATCGTTTACTCCGTCGCCAGTCATGCCGACGATGTGGCCGCGCTGCTGAAGGATATCCACAATGTGGAATTTGTGTTCGGGGAAAACCTGGGCGAAACCATCGGCTTTTTCAATGGCTTCCGCCGACTGCGCGGACTCGTGATGCTTGGTGTCGCCCAATCCGCTGGCGTCCAGAATGTTCGTGCCCATCCCCAGTTGCCGGGAAGTTTCCTGCGCGATAGCGAGTTGATCGCCCGTAACCATCTTGACGGTCACGCCCATCTGCCGGGCGCTGGCGATGGTGGCTTTGGCCTGTTCGCGCGGCGGGTCGAAAGGGGCAGCACCCCCACAAACTGCCACTGGCCTTCCTGATCCGCCCGGGCGATGCCCAGAGAACGGAAGCCGCGTCCGGCAAATTCTTTCACCGCTTTCTCAACGGCGGCCTTCACTTCACCGGCGTTCTTCGACATCTGAAGAATCACCTGCGGCGCTCCCTTGGCCACAAAGAATTGTTTTCCGTCAGCTCCCTTGACAGTGGCTTCGGTGCGTTTGTGCACCGGGTCAAAGGGTTGAAAGTGGAGTACCTGGTAGCTCTTCAGCGCTTTATCGTCCTTCACGCCGCCAATCACCGCCAAATCAATGGTGTCCTTGTCTTCCGCCCGAGAGGCAAGCGCGCCATACAGGATGGCCTGGTCGGGGGGAATACTGTTCACCGTAAAGGGATCGCCCAATGTCAGCTTGTTCTGGGTAAGGGTACCGGTCTTGTCCGAGCACAACGCATCGACGCCCGCAAGTTCCTCAATGGCGGAGAGCCGCGTCACGATGGCTTCCTTCTTCGCCAGCAGACGCGCTCCGACTGCCATGGTGACGGAGAGCACCGTGGGCATCGCCACGGGAATTGCGGCCACCAGGAGCACTAGGCAGAATTCCGCCGTGGTCAGGAACTTGTCACCCCGGAAAAGCGCCACGCCCAGGATCAAAACCACCAGCGCCACAGCAAGAACGATGAGATAATCGCCAATCTTCAGCACGGCGCGCTGGAAATGGCTGATGGTTTCGACCCCCTGCACCAGTTGCGCGGTCTGCGAAGTAGGTTTTGTCGCCCGTGGCGTAAACCATGGCGTCAATTTCGCCCTGCCGGATAATTGATCCGGAAAAGACCGCAGCGCCGGGTTGGGCGGTAACGGGCAGGGATTCACCGGTCAGCGCCGACTGATCCACTTCAATCGAATCGCCCGCGAGCAAGCGTGCGTCCGCCGGCACAATGTCACCCAGTCGCATGCGGATGACGTCGCCAGGCACCAGTTCGGACGCGTCCGGGTTCACCCACTTTCCATCGCGCTTCACCTTGGCCTTGACCGCAAGTCTCGCCTTCAACGCCTCGATGGCGTTGCCCGCCTGATGTTCCTCCCAGAATCCCACGACGGCGTTCGAAACCAGCAAAAGTAGGATGATGCCCAAGTCGAGCCAGTGGCGGACGATTCCCGACAGGACGACCGCCGCTTCGATCATCCACGGGATGGGCCCCCAAAAATAGGTGAGGAACTTCAGAAACGGGTTCGTCTTCTTCTCCTCGATCTTATTGGCGCCATATTGTGCGATGCGCTTCTTCGCCTCGGCGCCGGTAAGGCCGTCCGGCGACGAAGTTAGTCTCTTCTCCACTTCCGCAATGGGAAGGGACTTCAAATCGTCTTTGGACTCGGGCTTGGGCCCTGGATTCGATTCCGGAGACTTGGGCTTATCTGTATCAGGGTTCATGATAACGATCCTCCCTTTTTTGTCGCTCTCACCGTGCGACGGCTCTACGCTCATAACGGCAGCTTTTTGCCGCCAAATGACGAGGTAAACTCGTACTACAAATCCAGCGTTTTATACCTTTGCCCCAGCATTCCCAGTAGCTGCAATGCAAATCCGGTCATCAATTCTCCTCAGTGACTCATGACTTGTGGTCACCGTTCAAACAGGCAATGATGGTTTCGGTTACCCGTTTGGTCTCTCGCGGGTCTCGAATGGGGATCGACACAACCCCGGCTCGGAATAGTCGTTCCCTCCCACAAACAAGGCGTCCCCGATGTAGATCATCTCTTTCAGGATATTCCCAGGATGTCACGAAGTTTTCTGATTCCGTAGGCTTTGTCGATGCCAGGTTTGGTGATGTCTATGGAGGTCGCACCGCCCATGCGGACGGAGAACTCAGGAAGGTAAGCATCGAGGAGCGCTTTGATTTTCTCGCGCTTGACGTGATCAGGGTCCCATTTGTCCTTTGCTTCCAAGGGGGCCTGCTGACCTAAGGCGGAAAAGGTAATCTGGCTGCCCCGGTCTTCAACGACCTCTCCCCAGGTCTTTTCAACCTTGAAGTCCGCTGCCGCCAGCGCCTTCTTTAGAGAACTCAGGATCTTGTCCCTCTGATCCGCGTTGAAATCCTCTTCATAGAGCTTCTTCCATTCGCCTGAGTATTGGTAGAACTTGGTTCCACAGGTTGGAAGCAGTGATAGGTTCAGCAGGCGGTCGTCCAGGGGAAAATGGGAGAGAAGTTGTTTTTCAAACTGCGGCCAATCGCCTCCGGATATCACCGCGACCTTGATGACGCCGAAGTAAGTCGTGAAGCAAAGTCGACATTTCTGCGTCGAGAGACGATTTGCTTTCCGCCAGCGTGCCGTCCAGATCAAAGACAATGAGCTTTTTCAAACTCCGCACCTTTGAGCGGGTATTTGGGCAATCTATCGTCACATCCGTGTTGCCCAGTCAATATGGAGCCGGGTGCTCTCAGCTTCCCATCTCTGCGCAGCTCACTCCCTTTTTACCTTTGGGGTGATTCTACGTCACTTCACAATGGCTCACCCATCTGGTCAGAATCCTTTCATATCTCGAAGTGTGCGAAGCGCTTCATATAGCACCTAGGCCTGCTGTCGATTCCCGGCGCATTTTGCGCTCCTATTGTTACCCGGTAACTGGTCAATATTGACCATACACGAGACTCAAAGGTAATATCCTGTAGAAACCACTGGACCTAAAGACGAGCAACTGGACCTTGCCTGGTTGCGTGTCGAGGAGAGCTTCCCGCGCACTCCCCAGCCACTCGTCGTGCAATTTATTTACAAAAGGAACATCCCGTATGCGATTTCGCGTGGGCTACGAGTTCATCTACAACTTCCCCCAACCGACGCCGATGATCTTGACGCTTTTTAACCGGCATCCACTATTCACGCGCATCCGAGATCGTCACCCCCGACCACCTGACGACCAGCCCGTCGGTGCCGGTGATTGCCTATCGCGATGGCTTCGGGAATTGGTGCAGCCGGATTGTCGCCCCTCCGGGCCAATTCGAATAAGTGGAAATGGGGTAGTAAAGGACACCGGCTTAACAGACGCGATTGTTCCTTCCGCCCAACAACATGCAGTGAAGGATTTGCCCGAAGAAACATTGGTATTTCTCCTGGGTAGCCGCTATTGCGAGACGGATTTGCTGTCACCTGTGGCCTGGGAACTCTTTGCGCAATTGCCGGCGGGATGGCCCCTGGTCCAAGGCATTTGCGATTACGTCCACAACCACATCACCTTCGATTATCAGCGGGCGCGCTCCACCAGGACAGCCTGGGAGGTCTACAACGATGGCTCGGGGTCTGCCGCGACTATGCGCACCTGGCCATCGCTCTGTGCCGATGCATGAATATTCCGG
>CAWKOM010000005.1:0-325306 GCA_963851235.1 uncultured Acidobacteriota bacterium | reverse complement strand
CTGCACCGAAGCGGAAAGCGCGGAAGCGGCGCTTGCGAAATTGGACGCCGACGCTCCGGATCTCATCCTGACCGATCTAAAACTTCCGACACTTTCAGGAGTCGGCCTCCTAAAGCAGGCGAAGCTGGTGCTTCCGCGGGCGGAGATCGCGATTATGACTGGGCACGGGTCTATCGAATCCGCGGTCGATGCGATGAAACTGGGCGCATACGATTACATCGAGAAGCCTTTCCGCGTGGAAAAGATGCGGCTGCTGTTGCAGCGCATGGCTGAAAAAGTCAGGCTCGTGACAGAAAACGAATTTTTGCGCGAACGCGTCAGCACAGAAGACAATCTGGACGGGATCATCGGCAGTTCGGCAAACATTCAGGACGTTTTGCGAATGGTTTCGCGGCTTAAGGATACGCGTACACCCGTCCTGATTTCCGGCGAGAGTGGAACGGGCAAGGAGCTCGTAGCGCGCGCGATTCACTTCCGAGGTGCGCTGGCGCAGACGCCGTTTGTCGCGGTGGATTGCGGGTCGCTCGTGCCCACGCTAATGGAAAGTGAACTTTTCGGTTACGAAAAAGGGGCATTTACGGGAGCTGTGAAATCCAAAGCGGGGCTATTCCAGGCGGCCAACGGGGGAACTATTTTCCTGGATGAAATCGGCGAACTGCCGCTGGAGATGCAGGCCAAGCTCTTGAGAGTACTGCAGGAGAAGGAAGTCCGGCCAGTCGGAAGCAACGAGAAGGTGAACGTCGATGTGCGTGTGATTGCGGCGACCAATCGCGATCTGGAAGCTGCCTATCGCGAGGGAACTTTTCGAAAGGATCTATATTTCCGGTTGAATGTGGTGACCGTGCACCTGCCGACTTTGCGCGACCGCCGTTCTGATATCCCCCATGCTCGTCCATCACTTTCTGGACCGTTATGCGCCGGATTCTCATCTACACGTGACGCCCGCAGCCATGAAGAGTTTGCTGAACTACGAGTGGCCAGGAAATATTCGCGAGTTGGAAAACTGCATTGCAAGAGCGATTACTCTGGGAGACCGGCAGGTGATCGACGTGATCGACCTGCCTCCAGCTATCCGCACCGACCAGCCCGAGGGCTCCGCCTCTTCGATCCGGGATGCCGGGTCGCTATCCACCACGGCTCTCGCGGAAATGGAGAAAATGACGATTCTGCGCGTGTTCGACCAAGCCAATGGGGACAAAGCACTCGCGGGACGCATGTTGGGGATAAGCAGGGCAACGCTCTACCGCAAATTGAAGCGCTACAACATCCCTCTCAGGTCCGGCCCTGGCGAAGCAGAAGACTCCCCGGAAGAAACCGCGCAGCAAGGGAATTGACGTCTCAACCCGGGATGCGAGAAACACCCTTCGCGATGCGCTGAGACGGTGGCGTTTCAGCGTGAGACGGGTGAATCCCTTCAGGCCCGATGGGAAAATTCTAAGTCTTTCACTTTCTTCGCTTTCTGAGCCTTCATCATTTCCCCTCCTTTGGCGTGCAGCGTGCATCTCCATTGCGGGGACGTTGTGTCCATTTGCGGAAGTTCGTGTGCCAGACCGTAACGGGCGTTCAATTCTCGTACGGGGACTTGAGAGGCAACGTGAGAAGACCGACGCAGGCGACCGTCGCAGCGAGCGAGCAAGGCTGCGCGGAGCGGTCGGCCCGATTCTTCCCAAGCGCTACAGCCCTTCGCGTCCCGGTGCAGATCACAGCGCTGCGTGCGGGAAATACGAGCTTGCGGAAAGCCACCCTGGTCGAATACGGCGGTTCGGAGCATGCCATATTTTCTCTCCAGATTGCCGCTGGAGTTTGATGACCGGGTGCGCATAGAGCGTGATCGGAACGGGTGCGCGGCGGAAGCGACCGTCATTGCCGTGCAGTATCACGAAGGACATAAGGCAGTGGCCGTCCGGTTCTTAGGGGCCCTGCCCGTGGGTGACACAGCCGTGAACAAGAGCGACTACAACATTGAACACTCCGGCGCCGGCGAAGCCCAAGCCCGCAAACTCGCGGCAGGCAAAGTGGGCCGAGGACCGCTCTCGGTTTTCCCAATTTATCTTGCCCTTGGAAAACAGCTCGAACTTCGAAATTCCCTTCCCGCCGGAAAAGAGGAATCTGCCGGAGAAACCAGACCTGGAATTGTTTGACGAAGTCGAGAGCTGGCTGGACGAGACGGACCAGCGCGTCGCGGTGCATGAATTGCGCAAGCTGCTGCAAACGACGCTCTAAATGCGAACGAGAGCAGTCTCTGCGCTCTCATCCATCGGCAGCTCAAGAAATCTTCGAAAACAAACGTCGACCGGGACAAGATTGACTTCCTGCTGGTGCAATATTTCGCTCTTTGCGCGCCCCCAAAGATTTACCACAAGCTGATTGAGCCAGGCGACGTTGCGCTCGTTATGAAACCGGTTCTGGGCGATGTGCCTGCCACTCATTTGGCATGGTGTGAACCGCTCGAAGACATGATCGACACATTAGGAACTTTTCGCAGCCTGCGGGATATCCTCAAAACGAATTTCATCGAGCAAGGCCGCAAGGTGAAAGAGACGGCGGGCGGAATGTTTTACGATCCGGCGGCGTTGTTAGCCTTCGTTCGGTTTAACTTCCTTCTGCGGCGAACGTTTATCGAGCTGATGCACGCGGACCTGATCGCGATCCGCTCGGGCCTGGCTCAACTGGAAACTGCCGGGGTGAAAACCATGGATTGCCAAAACTTCGGCCTCTCTGGCGCCGAGGCGCTGGCAAAGATTCGAGATATCGCCGACGAGTGGAAACAACCTTTCCAGAAGGAGTACACGGAACGTTCAGTGAATCAGACCTTCGAAAAGCTGTTGGGCCTGCGGACAGACGTGGAGCGGGCGTTGGGAAAGCTCGCGCCAAAAGTAATTGATAGTGCGGCTTCCAAGGCGAGAACCTCAAGTCCTGCAGTGGCCGATCAACCTCTTGATTCGGGGAGGGATGCGGGGAAACTCGAGCCTGGCACACCAAGCGTGAAGAAAACGGCCGCCGCCGGTGTAAGCAAGGTTGCTGCTTCCGCCGGACTCGATTTTGAAGCGTGCCTCGAGAAAATCTGGGAGCAGTTAATTGCCACGCCGCCAACTCGGGGGCGTTCCATGACAACAGTGAGAATCGGCGCGGCACGCATTTTGATGTCCTCGTGGGAAGTGTCCGCGTTCGTGAGCGAGGATGGGCCGTCAGCGGAGGATCTGCGCCGTGCGGTGGTGGCTCGAGCCATGGTGACCGCGGCGGTGGAATCCGCGAAGGAATCGGGCAACGCAACGTCCATGGACAGAGCACTTTCCATAGCCCGGATAGAAGTCTCGCGCCTCCAAGAACGTGTGGACATTGCCAAACAGGCGAAAGACACCGAGGCGGCGGTGAACTTGGGTATTAGCACTAAACGGTTGCTCTCGGCGCTGGACGAGGCCGAAAAGATTTGAACATTCAGTTTCCAGCTGGGTCATGCCGGGCGATCATTCTGGGGGCGGGTTTTCTGTGCGAAACGCGAGCGTACTGATACTGACCGATGAGCCGGAGTTCGCGCGCCTCCTTACCGCCTGTTGGCAGGCCGAGCGGCAAGCGCCGGGGATCACTATCCTCAGCAGCGAGCTCTGGAAAAACCACGAAGCAGAGCCCCACGATCTCGTGGTGGTAGGCCCTGTACTCGAAGGAAAATTGCCAATAGTCCTGCGTTCCTTTGAGCCCGCCGTCGCGGTTATTCTTTGCGTGCCCGCAGACTCCCAGGAACTTGGGCAATTGCGCTCGCGTTACCCACGTCTGGTTCACATTCCCTTGCGTGAAGACTGGGCGCAAACGCTTCTGCTGGTTGCTGGCGAGTCGTTGCGCCGCGCAGAAGCGCTCCGAGTCTCGAAGCAGGCCGAGCGTCGGGCGGCAAAAAACGAACATTACGCGACACTGGGCCGCTACATGATGGACATGAAGCACAGCGTCAACAATGCGCTGACTTCCATGCTGGGCAACGCCGAGCTGTTACTTTTGGAACCCGGCCAACTCTCCTCCCAATCGCTCGCGCAGATCAAGACGATTTACAGCATGGCCATGCGGATCAACGAGATCATGCAGAGATTCTCATCGCTGGCGAGCGAGATGCGGGAGACTGAGAATGCATCTCAAGCTGAGACAGAAGTCGAGCCCGCGTCTCCCGCGAGCCGCCGTTGAGCAGCCCTGGTAGCCCTGCAACTCACTCATAACACAAGTCTTGTACAAAATAGACATCGGCAGCCACAGAATTTCTAGCCTGGCTGCTGACGTGCACCTCTGGTCTGCGGAGAATTATGGGGAGATGTCGATGCTGCAGAAAAAAGTACTCATCGTCGATGACTCGCCCTCGCAAGTGAAGCTGATCCAGGGCTTTCTTGAGCACGAAGGCTACCGGCTGGTGGGAGTAAACGACCCAGAAAGAGTCGAAGAAGCGATCGCGATAGAGCGTCCGAGCGTGATTTTGCTGGACGTGGTGATGCCGAAACGGAATGGCTTTCAAGTATGCCGGGAGCTGAAGAATCACTCTGACTACCAAGCGATACCAGTGATACTGGTGACCTCGAAGAACACGGAGAGCGACAGGTTTTGGGGCCAGCAGCAAGGCGCGGATGGTTACGTAACCAAGCCATTTACGAGGGAAGAGCTACTTCGAGCAGTACGGCGATTTGCTTAGAAGACTTTTGAGGATGATTTGGGATGAGCGAAGATTTCCATTTAGTGCCGCTGCCCGCGGATGCGGACGACCTGCTCGAGGCGCTCGGGCCCATGGAAGAGCGGCCTCCGGAGTCGCAGTACTGCGTCTTCCGGAGTGGTCGCGAACGATTTTGTTTGCCGGTGTTGGATGTTGAGGAAGTTTTGGACTGGCCGTTGTTGACCAAGCTGCCGCTCGGTCCGGCGTACCTTGCAGGGATTTTCAATTTGCGGGGAGCGATTGTGCCGCTGATCGATATCGCCATCACCGAAGGACGCCGTCCGGGATTGTTGCCGAAGCACGTGGTAGTGGCTTCGCTACGGGGCGAGGGTGCGCATGACGATTTGCGGATCGGAATTGCAGCCGATGAGGTGATCGGAACGTACTCGGTAAATGCGGAGGATTTGCTGGAACAAGCGCCAGAAAATGTTCCGCATTGCACTGGAATGCTCCGGCACGATGACCGGCTGGCGCTGATTATTGACTTGCGGAGAATGCTCGAGGTTTTTCCGGGCCCAAGCATCTAGGTTTGAACGAGTGAGTTTGCGCGGACCCTGCCGCGTGCGGATAGGGGCGCTGCAGTAGAGATTTGGAGGAAGGCATGAAATCGCGACTGAGTTCGACAATCTGGACGCTGGTCCTAGCGAATGGCGTCATCCTGTTCGCCGTGCTGGGCCTGGCTTACAGCGCCGGGCGGCAATCCGGCGGAGCGTCCTTGTTTGATTTCGGCGCGTTGCCGAGCGGGGCGAGTGGCTCCGTGATGCTGGCTTTGTTGCTGGCAATCGGCATGGCCGTCTTTCTGGCATGGCGGCTGGGAAGCAAGCTATTGGCGCCGGTGCAAGAGCTTGCGCAGTTTTCCGAGCGCATCGCAGCCGGAGACCCGCGCGCGCGCGTTGAAATCACCACGGGGGACGAGCTTGGCTACATTGCCGAGAATTTGAATCGCGCGGTGGCGAAGGTTTCCAAGGCCACGAGCAACCAGGACGCGAATGACGCTTTGCAACGCAGTATCACGGAGTTGTTGACGGTCATCAACCAGGTTGCACGCGGCGATTTGACGCTGCGCGGAAAAGTTACCAACGACGCCTTAGGCAACGTGGCGGACTCGATCAACTACATGCTCGACAACTTCACCAAGGTGCTCGAGCGCGTACGCAAAGCGGCTATGGAAGTCACGGCATGCTCGAACAACATTCTTGTGGCCGCCGACGAGATGCAGGCTGGTGCTACGCAGCAAGACCAAGAAATCACCAATACGTCGAGTGCCGTCGAAGAGCTCACCGTTTCGATGAAGCAGGTTTCCAACAACGCGGAAGCCAGCGCGGAAGCAGCTCGCCGCGCTTTGGACGCCGCCGAACAAGGCAACCGCGCGGTGCGGGACACTTTGGAAGGTATGCAGCGCATTCGCGCATCCGTGCAAGCCACGGCGAAAAAGATCAAGTCGCTGGGCGATCGCTCACTCGAAATTTCGGAAATCATCAACGTCATCAATGACATTACGGAGCAGACCAACTTGCTCGCGTTGAACGCGGCCATTGAGGCGGCTCGCGCGGGTGAAGCCGGTCGTGGGTTCGCAGTCGTGGCCGACGAAGTCCGCAAGCTGGCGGAACACAGCCGCAGCGCCACGAAGGATATCGCAGCGCTCATCAAGGCCATTCAGGCGGAGACGAACGAAGCCGTGGTTGTCATGGAAGAAGGCACGAAGGAAGTGGAAGGCGGCGCAACGCTGGCCGATCAAGCCGGACGCGCGCTGGACGCCATTTCGAATGTTGTGCGCCAGTCGGCAGAACTCGTCCAGGAAATTTCTCTTGCCTCGAAACAGCAGGTGCGTGGAACAGAAGGCGTGGCGCACGCAATGCAAATTATTTCGAGCATCACGCGGCAAACATCTCAGGGCACGCGCGGAACAGTCGCGACGGTCAGCCAGCTCGTGAAATTATCCGACCAATTGAACGAGGCGCTGGCCCAGTTCCGCGCAACGTCGAAGTCCGGCAATGCTTTGGAAGATTCCGAGCGGCCCGTCCCAGCTGGCGCTCTGCGATAAGCCATGATTTTCTGCTCGGGCAAGCGGCCAGAGCTAAAGCGGGACTGGAATGAGCGAACGGCAAGGACCGGCGCAAGGTCTTAGTGAACACGAATTGAGCGAGATCCGCATGCTGATCGAAGAGCGGACGGGCATTTGCTTCGATGAATCGCGCGAGCGCTTTTTCTCGACGCGGGTAAAGGAGCATTTGCGCGCCAAAGGTTTGGAGCGCGGCACGGACTTGTTGCGGGCGATGCGCAAATCGAATGTCGAGTATGAAGCCTTGCTCGAGGGGCTCCTGACGCAGGAGACCAGCTTCTTCCGGTATCCGAGCGTTTATGAGGCGTTCGAAAAACGTGTGCTTCCCGAGTTACACGTCAAGAAATTTTGGAAAAATCCGCGCACGCTCCGCATTTGGAGTGCGGGATGCTCGACCGGCGAGGAACCCTATTCCATCGCGATCACCATCGCCGATTCACTTACCTTTACCGATTCTTGGAACGTGGAGATCCTCGCAACCGACGTTGGACGCCACGCTTTGAAGCGTGCCGAACGCGGTGTTTATGCGGGACGGAGTCTCGCGAGCGTAAGCTCGCAACAATTGGAGACGCACTTCACTCAAGCGCATGGCGGGCACCAGGTGAAGCCCAGACTGCGCAAGCTTGTAACCTTCGCGCAGATGAATCTGGCGTCGGCTGTCTATGTCGGCCGGATGGACATGATTTTCTGCATGAACGTGCTGATTTATTTTTCCGAGGAGCGCAGGCGCGCGCTCGTCCAACGGTTTTACGACACGCTGGAGCCGGGCGGCTACCTTTTTCTGGGCCATTCGGAATCGATCTCCAAAATGCCGGTGAAATTTCAGGCTATCGTGCTGAACGACTGCATCCTGTATCGCAAACCCACGGCGGAAGAATTGCAGAAGCCGGAACTTGTAACGGAGGGACGCGCGTGAGCATGCCGGACCGCGAAGCCGTCGAGATGTTCCTTCAGGAAGCTTCCGAGCACCTGCAATATTTGCGGGAGTACGTGAGCGTTTTGCAGGAAATATCGCCTCGGAAGGAAGATCTGGAGCGGCTTTACATTTCGGCCCATACACTGAGCGGGACTTCGGCGAGTTATGGATTTCCACGCTTCTCCGAGATTGCGGCAAAACTTGCTCACGTTTTTCAGTATGCAATGAATGCCACGCTGGGTGATGACCTGCATGGCCCTCTTACGGAATTTTTGTCGGACGGCATTTCCCTTCTGGAAACGGATCTGCTGGAAATCAGCGATACCGGCAGGGAAAGCCTCGATGACATCGCCGCTTTCAAGGAGCGCTACCGGTTCGCATTTCCCACGGAGCCGCCTCCGCTGAACTATCCTCAGTCTCAGCCGTATGCGGAGCCAACCAAGCCGTCTGCTCAGGAAACTGTTGTGTCAGCCGCGACAGGCTCCTACTTCGACGCACTCCCCTCCGACGATGAAGTGGCGGATGAGATTTTGGAATTCTTTCAACCGGAAGCCGAAGAACATCTACAGGTCGTGAGCGATTGCTTGATTTCGCTCGAGGGCAACAACAACCCCGAAGAGATCAATAAGCTCTTTCGCGCGATTCATACCGTGAAGGGATCTGCCGCGCAAGTAGGATTAAAGCGGCTGGGTGCCATCGCCCATCGTGTTGAGGATCTCATCGGACGTTTGCGCGATGGCGAACTCGAGCCGTCACCTGCCGTCGTTGATATTTGCCTCGAGTCCGTGGACGTGCTGAAGAAAACGCTGCATCGGCAGTGGGCAGACGAAAAGAGCATGCGCAATGGCGTTGATTCCCTTCTGGGGCGCATTGCGGAGTTTGCGCCCGTCGAACTGGAAGACCCGGACGCCGTCGCCGCGTCCGCCGGCAGCGAGGAAGTTCGTTCCGAGACTCTGGAAGAAACCGCCTCCGCAGCCGTACCAACAAAAAGAGCCGCCAAGGTGCCTGGCTCAGCCACGGCAGCTGTAAAGTCGGTGCGCATTGCGCTGTCGCGGCTTGACCGCATGATGAACACGGTAGGCGAGTTGGTGATCAACCGCACACGCATGGTCGGGCGCGTTGCCGAACTCGAAAAGCTGGTCGATACACTAAGTTTTTCAAAAGAACGTCTGCAAGGAAAAGTCGGAGAGTTCCAGGAGAAATACGAATTCAACCGCATCAGTTCTTCGCGGCAGACTGGACCGTGGAGTCCTTCTACCGCGCGGCAAACGCTTACCAGCGCAGCCTCGGGCGATACGTCGTTCTGGTCGGATTTCAGCGAACTGGAAATGGACCGGTACGACGATTTCAATATTCTGTCGCGGTCGATGGCGGAAATATCTGCTGACGTAAACGAAGTACTCTCGCAGCTCGAAGGATTTATCGGGCGCGTCGAAGGCGACATCGACGAATTCACGAAACTCGCGCACCATCTGCAAGACGAAATCACGGCAGCCCGCATGGTGCCAATCGGAACGCTGTATTCGAGGCTTTCGCGCGCGGTGCGCGATGCCGCGAAGTCGGCGGCCAAAATAGTTGACCTAGATCTTTCCGGCAGTGAAACGGAACTCGACAACAACATCATTCAACAGATTTCAGACCCGCTGGTACATCTGGTCCGGAATTCGGTGGCGCACGGAATCGAGCGTCCCGAGAATCGCCTCGCCGCAGGCAAACCGGAGATAGGCAAAGTCTCGCTCCGCGCATATCACCGCGGCAATCATATTTACATTGAAGTGGAAGACGACGGACGCGGCATCGATTACGAGCGTGTGAAGCAGAGCGCGATCGAGCGCGGCCTGGTGTCGCCGGAAACCGCGGATCGCCTCACCGAACGCGACCTGCGCGAAATGCTCTTCCATCCCGGATTCACCACGGCGCCGGTCAAGACCGAACTCGCTGGGCGGGGCGTCGGTCTCGACGTGGTGCGCGCGAATCTCAATGCACTCAACGGCGAAATCGACATTCAGAGCGTCAGCGGCCAGGGCACCAAATTCACCCTGAAAGTGCCTCTGACTTTGATTATCTCGCCGGCTCTCTTTGTGCGCTGCGGAGTGACAAACTTTGCCCTCCCGCTTGCCGTCGTGGAGGAAATTCGCCGTCTGCGCGCCGACGAAATTGAGGATGTGGGCGGAAAGTTACTCACCAAAGTGCGCGATGTGGTAACGGAAGTCGTAAGGCTGGACACCTACCTGGGCCTGCCTCCTCTCGAGCCAGTCAACGGCTATTTCCGCATGGTCGTCGCGAATGCGGGTAACCGTCAAATTGGCCTTGTCGTGGAAGAAGTGCTGGGCAAAGACGAAATCGTCATCAAGAACCTCGGAGAATATTTGCGCCGTGTAAAGTTATTTCCCGGCACGACGATTGCTCCAGACGGCAGTCTCATTCTGCTGATCGATCTGCACCGCATGGTGGCAAATGAACCCACCGACCGCCGACCGCTGCAGGCCAGCGCCAGCGCCGCTCGCATCTTTGCTCCGGGCTCGGCCGCTGTGGCGCGCGGCACGATTCCCGCGGAGGCCATCGATCGCGTCGAGCAAGAGCGCCTGATCGTCGTTGCCGACGATTCCATTAGCGTGCGCAAATTCGTTGGACGCATGCTCGAGAAGAATGGCTACCGCGTCAAACTCGCCGCGGATGGCATGGAGGCCGCAGAACTTGTGACCCAGCACGGCTGCCACCTGGTGATTACCGACCTCGAGATGCCACGCATGACGGGCTACGAGCTTATGGTCCAGTTACGGCAGAGCCCGAGCACCCGCCGTATTCCTGTGATGGTCGTTACATCGCGCGCAGGAGCAAAGCATCGGGATCGCGCGATGAAAGAAGGCGCGACGGCGTTTCTGACGAAACCCGTACAGGAAGATCAGCTGATCGCCGCCGTGGAACAACTGATGGGAACGGAGGCGCGACCTAACGTACCGGTTGCGTAATCGCCCATGGCCACCAGTGCAAACAAGAAATTCCGCGTGCTCATCGTGGACGACTCCGCCTTCATGCGTAAGGTGCTCGAAACGATTTTCAATGCCGATGACCTATTGCAGGTGGCAGGCCACGCAAAAGATGGCCGCGAAGCCGTGGCGCTTGCTGAGTCTCTTAAGCCCGATGTCATCACCATGGACATCAATATGCCGCACGTGGACGGTCTCCAGGCCACCGCGCAAATCATGACTACAAATCCCCGGCCGATCGTTATCGTTAGCTCTGAATCGAAGGAAGGCGCAGCAAGCACGCTAAAAGCGCTCGAGCTGGGAGCAATCGAATTTGTTGCCAAGCCATCGAGCGGCATCGATCTCGACATGCAGAGCGTGAAAGAGGATTTGTTGCGCAAGGTACGCATGGCCGCAAAAGTCCGCGTTGTGCGCACCGCCTCACGGCTTCTTTCGACTCTGCAGAAATCAAACGGCGATGGCGCACCGAAAGCGCCACCCGCATCCGCTGCGCCCCGCACGGCTCCCAACTCTGGGCTCGATCAGCGTTTCCCTGTTGTAGTGCTGGCTGCATCGACTGGCGGACCGGCGACAGTTATGCGCCTGGCCCCAGGGTTCACGCGCGATTTCCCCGCTGCCGTCATTTTAGTACAGCACATGCCGGCTTCGTTCACCACGCAGTATGCGACCCAACTTGCAGAGTTCACTGGCATTCGCGTTAAGGAAGCGGAGCCTAACGAGTCTCTTCAACCGGGCACATTTTACATTTGTCCCGGCGGCCACCACTTGCGCGTGACTCCAACGGGACGCATCCAGCTGGACGGATCGAGCGGCCGCATTAACGGCTACCTGCCAAACATCGACGCCACCATGGAATCTGTCGCGGCTTATGCAGGTGCCATGAGCATCGGCGCGATCCTTACCGGCATGGGAAATGATGGAGCAAACGGTGCCAAAGCGATCAAAGCCGCCGGCGGGTTAGTGCTCGCCCAAGATGAAGCCACGTGCGTCATCTTTGGAATGCCGGCGGAAGCAATCAAAGCCAATGCAGTGGATCAAGTGCTTGGGATCGACGACATTTATCCAGCCATCGAAAAACGAGTGATCGGGATTTGCCGCTCCACTCCGGTGGGAGTCCGCTGATGCCCGTAGCCACGCCTCCCGGCAAGCTGCAAGCTGCGCGCACGGAGCAAATCATTCTCTTTCGCGTGTCCGGCCAGCTCCTTGCCGTGTCTTCCGCTTCGGTGCAAGAAGTTCGCAGCGTGGACAGTCTTTCTGGCGCCGCGATCGAAATCAATCTGCCCACTCTTCGCAAGGTGCGGCATGTGTTGCGGAGAGGCGATAAGGCGCTTTACGTGATCAACGCAGCCGCTCATTTTGGGTTGTCCGCATCTTCTGCAGCCCTTGTTTTTGTGTTGAGGAAAACGCGAACGGCGTTGCTGGTCGATGGCATGGAGAAGATGGCCACGATGACGCGACTGCAAGCCCTGCCATTGGCGTACTGCAACGAAGAGCGGCAGTGGTACCGCGGATTGACAGCTCTCGATCAAAACGTGATCCCCGTGGTGAATCCGGAAGGATTTTTGACCCCCGACGAGTTTGCGTTGCTGGATGCCTCGTTGCCTCCCTTGGAATCGATTGAAGAAACAGCGACCGGCAGCACGGAGTTGCCGCAATGACCCAGGGCGCCGACCTCGCTTCGCAGTCGTTCGTGCTGCTGCGGCTTGGCGAACGTCGATTTGCCGTGGCAGCGACACAAATTTCGGAGCTGGTAGCCCCGAGCCGCATTTTTCGTTTTCCTCATCGCACACCGAAACTCGAGGGCGTCATTCTTCGCCGCGGCAGAATTGTTCCAGTCTGCGACGTCGCGGAGAAGCTGCTCGGCAAGGGCCTTACGTCCCGCCGTTTTTATTTAATTGCCGTGCGCCACTACGGAGACAAGACCGAGTGGGTGGCGCTGCCTGTGACCGGCGATTGCGAACTGATCGCTGCTGAAATGACTGGCTCTGGAGACGCAGATGCTCCACATGTTGCCGGCTGGATTTCACATAACGGCGAAGTCATTGAAGTGTTGAATTTGGATGCACTCACGCCCGGCGAAGCGGTCTTGCCCGCGGCCAAGCCGGTTGTTGCACTTCTGGAGGCCAGGCCGTGATACCTCCAGGCCGGGGACCGAAAATTCTGCTGATCGACAGCAACGTCTACTTTGCGAAGCGGCTTGGCGACGCTCTGAAACGTGAAGGCTTCGAGGTTGTTTCGAGCACGCAGGCAGCCTACGCGCTGACCACCCTCGAATATGACGCTCCTTCCGCGATTCTTTGCTCGACGAACATGCGCGAAATGGGTGCACTTGAAATCGCTAAAATCATTCACGCGGACCCGAAGAACGCCTCCCTTCAAATCATCGCTCTCGGCGATGGCAGCCAGCGCGCCCTTATGGAAGCCTTCCAGGCCGGATGCGACGACTACATCGATCGCCAAAGCGCGCCGGCGGTCATCGCCTCGCACATCAAAAGCATCATCGTCAGCAAGGCCGAGGGTTTTCAGCCGACACAAATGCTCACGCAGTCGGACACCAGCTTGAGCGGCAGCTTGACGCACCATGACCTTACGGGGGTCATGCAAATGCTCGGGCATGCGCACCAAACCGGTGCTCTGCACATCAATGCCGGCGAAACCGACGCTGTGCTTTTTTTCGATGCAGGCGAGATTGCACACGCGGAGTGCGGCAGCCTTTTCGGTGACGAAGCGGTGATCCACATTCTGAAGAGCTGCGTGCAAGGGGCCTCTGGCGTCTATAAATTTGCTTACGGGACAACTTCACCGCAGCGCACCGTGCTGCGGTCGGCGACTGATCTGATGCTCGATGCCATGCGCGAGTACGATGAAGGAGAGCGCGACATGGCGGACAAGGAAGCGCTATGAGCGAGGCGATGACTTTTCCACCGCTGGCAGAAACGGAAGCGAAGCGAATACCTACTGTCTATTTCATTGATGATAGCGCCACAATGCGCGAGGTCATCAAGATCGCCTTCCGCCGCGAGAGCATTAACGTGATTACTTGCGCGGATGCCGCGTCCGCATTGTCCCAGTTTGATCAGAACAAGCCCGACGTCGTGATCACCGACGTAATTATGCCCGATCAAGACGGCTATTCCGTTTGCAGCCAGATCAAGCAGCATCCCGAATACGGGGGCACTCCCGTCGTGCTGATGTCCGGGGTGGTGAACAAAACTGTGGCCGATAAGGCCGTCGCGGTGAAAGCCGATGAACTGATCCGCAAACCGTTCCAACCGCAGGAGCTGATTGGACGCGTTAAGAGCTTGCTCGAACCGAAGCGGCCATCGGAGGCACCGGCGTTGGAGCGCTCTGCCGCCTCGAGCGCGCTCAATAGCTTGTTCGCGCCGCCGCCCCCGCTGGTTCCGCGGCCGCTTGCTCCACCGCCTGCCGTTGCAGACCAGAGGACCGCGGAGTCTATCTGGCCGCGCGCGCTGGCCGAGGCTTTTATCGCTCCTCGTCCGGGCGACGGATCGATCGCTCAACAAACTCTGCAACAACCTGGCGCACCAGCAAACCGACCGGCTCCCACAACTTCGGATATTCAAAAACTACGCGCGGAGATCGCCCGCCTCGACTTGCTCGTTAAGAAACTGCAAACGGAAATGCAGATCGAGCGTCAGTACACGCAAGCGCTCGAACTTCAGATACAAACGCTCACGCGGCTGGACTGACCAGGGTCTGCAAAGTTACTTTTGCGTTCGTTCTGCTGATCCAGCGAGTTGACGCTGGCCAACGAATTCGTTAGCTTCGCTCTTTGCTGTGCAAGCATCCGTTTTCTTATTTGGGGGGGATCCATGAATAGCAAGAGTGGTTCTCCAATCTCGCGGCGTGAATTTGCGCGCCGGGCCGCCATCGCTTCTGCCGTGGCGCTGGCGCCGCCAGGCGCGCCAACTATGTATTCAGCCGTTGGACGGCCCTTGCCGCAACAGCCCTCGGAGATCCCTTCGCTCTCGCCCGAAGGCCAGGCGGAATCGGAAGCTCGCTATCAAGCAATCCTCGCCCGATATGGCTCTCGATTTTCTGATTCGCAAAAGAGCGAACTTCGGCGGCTAAGTTTCTTGGCGCAATCTCCCCTGGACCACGTGCGCGCCTATCCGATTGAAAATGACGAAGGCTCGGCGCTTTATTTAAAACCTCTCGTCGAAAGAGAAAAGAATCCCGAGCACGCGACTGTCTCGCATCAGACTACGGAACCCGCGAAAAAGCGCTAAGGCGACATTCCCATGCCCGCTGAAGAAATCTTCTATCTGTCACTGACCGAGCTTGCCAAACGTATTGAGTCGAGAAAACTCTCTCCAGTCGAGCTTACGCAAATATTCCTCGATCGCAGTGCAAAGCTCGGCCCGCGTTTCAACGCCTATGCCCGCCTGACGCCCGAAATCGCTCTAGAACAGGCTAAGGCAGCAGAGAAAGAGATCCAGCGCGGCCACTACCGCGGTCCTTTGCATGGCATTCCTTATGCGGCAAAAGATTTGTTAGCCGTTAAGGATATTCCCACGACCTGGGGAGCAAAGCCCTACGACAATCAAATCTTTCATTACGACGCGACGGTCATAGAACATTTGAAGGGCGTGGGAGCGATTCTCATCGGCAAGGCTGCAATGATCGAATTAGCCGGCGGAATGGGCTACCGGTTTGCTTCCGCGTCATTGCAGGGCGCTGCGAAAAATCCGTGGGATGCGAAGTGTTGGACTTGCGGTTCTTCCTCGGGCTCCGCCGCGATTGTTGCCGCCGGGCTCGCTGCATTTGCCATTGGAAGCGAAACTTGGGGCTCGATTATTTGTCCCAGCGCTTTCTGCGGCGTCAGCGGCCTGCGGCCCACCTATGGGCGGGTGAGCCGTTACGGAGCGATGGCGTTGGCTCCTTCGATGGACAAGATCGGTCCGCTCGCGCGTACGGCCGAAGATTGCGCCCGCATTTTCGCCGCGATTGCCGGGCATGATCCGAAAGACCGCAGCACTCTGCCCATCGACAAAGCGGCATTCACTTATTCGCCCTCCCTGGATCTGAAGGCACGTCCGCTTAGAGTCGGCTGGCTCACCAACGCATGGAAACAATTGGATTCTGGAGTGGCCAAGGCCCTTCTCGCCGCGGAAAGAATCGTGCGCAAACATTTTGCGAGCACCAAAACCGCAGTCCTCCCCGAAGGTCCGTTTGAGGATGCTGCCAACGTCATCGTTTCGGCGGAGTCCGCCGCTTCGTTTCGTTCGCTGATTCGCTCGGGACAAGTGAGTGAACTTGCCGACCCGTTGGGACAACTCGCCGGCTACGTCAATGAGCAATATTCAGCGGCTGATTACTTGCGCGCGCTGAGCGTCCGGGAGATCCTGCAGAAAAAGATGGAGTTTCTTTTTGATTCGTGTGACGTGCTGGTGACCGCCGCTCAGCCCGTTCCGGCTCCGCTGCTTGAATCCAATCTCGAGACCGATCTCTCTTTCCCCGATCCCCTTGGTGCCATTGGCAATCTCTGTGGGCTTCCCGCCCTTTCCGTCCCATGCGGATTCACCGAACACAATCTCCCCGTGGGATTGCAATTCGTGGCGCGCGCGGGCGACGACTACGCCGTCATAAAGGCGGCACGAACATTCCAGCTTTACAGCGATTGGCACCGCAGGCATCCCAAGGTTGCCTGATTCCACCCAGAAAAATTCACTGAAATGCGCAAACTATGCACCCGTTGACTCGTTGAGGGCTTCGCGCACCGCACGCAAGATACTCCCGCGGCTAAAGGGCTTCGTCAGCAATCGCATGTCTGGCTCGCCATGTGCTGTTTCCGCGGCCGTCTGTTCCGTGTAGCCGGACATGTAAATTACACCAACGCCGGAATATCGATGCTGTAATCGGCGCGCGAGCTCTCTCCCCGTCATGCCGGGCATGACCATATCGGTCACCAGCAATTTGATGGCGGCCTTGTGCTCAGTCGCAAGACGAAGTGCCTCGGCACCACTGATGGCTTCGATGACAGTATAGCCCCCGGATTCCAGAAATTCCCGGGCCACTTCGCGTACGTCCTGTTCGTCTTCTGCAAGCAGGATCGTTTCCGTGCCACGTGGCGCCTCCGCGTATGGCGCCGGCATGCTGGGCTTGTCTTCGGGTTGATCAACGCGCGGGAGATAGATTTTGAAGGATGTCCCCTTGCCTACTTCGCTGTACACCCAAACAAAGCCCCCGCTTTGCTTCACAACGCCATACACCGTCGCGAGGCCCAGCCCTGTCCCTTTGCCGGGTTCTTTTGTCGTAAAGAATGGCTCGAAGATGTGCGCCTGAGTTTCCGCGTCCATGCCTGTGCCCGTATCGGAGACGGCGAGCAACACGTAGCGTCCCGGTTGGACAATCGGATGTGTCATATTGTAGGTGCGGTCCAGATCGGCATTCGACGTTTCGATGATCAGCCGTCCCCCGCTGGGCATGGCATCCCGCGCGTTCACTGCTAAATTCATAATGATTTGTTCCATCTGGCTGGCGTCCGCGCGGATCGCACCCAGGTCTCCCGCCACGCGAATCCCCAGCTCAATGTCCTCCCCGATCAGCCGTGGGAGCAGTTTGCCCATATCCTCGACGACGCCGTTCAGGTTCATCACTCGCGGCTGAAGCACTTGCATGCGGCTGAACGCGAGCAGCTGCTTCGTTAGCGCCGCTGCGCGGTCCGCGGCTCTATCGATGTGCGCAATTTTTCGCGACATGTCGGCTGCTGGAGGCAGCGCGTTCTTCAGCAGCTCGGTATGCCCCTTAATCACCATCAATAGATTATTAAAATCGTGCGCCACGCCGCCGGCAAGTCGCCCGACTGCCTCCATCTTTTGCGCCTGTCGTAGCTGCTGCTCCAATACATGGCGCTCGCTGACGTCTTGCGCCACCACCAGTCGCACTTTCCATCCGTCGTAATCGAGCTGATGCGAGATCACCTCGGCTTCAAATAACGTTCCGTCTTTTTTGCGGTGTTTCCAGACGCCTTGAAAACGGCCGGCGCGGCCATTTTCTTCTGCAGGCCCGCCGCCCGAGGCACGCGGGTCTTCGGGGCGGATGTCGCTCAGGGTCATTCGGCTAAATTCATCCGCTCCATAGCCGTACTGCCGAATCGCCGCATCATTCACCTGGATAAACTGCAGCGTTTCGTCGTCCATCACCCAGGTTGGCAGCGGATTGTGCGAAAAAAGCAACCTGAACACGGATTCGCTCTTGCGCAGCGCTTCTTCGGAGCGCCGCCTCTCGATCGCAAGAGCAATGTGGCCCCCCACGGAATCTAAAAACTCGAGGTCGCGCATGTCGTAAGCGCTTTCGTTCTGATAGTGCTGCACGACGAGAACGCCGATGGTTGCCGTGGGTGTTTTTAACGGTACACCCAGCCAAGCAGGCGAGGGCGACCCGACCAATTCCACCTCGCCCTCTTGAACAAGCCAGTCGAATTCAGATTGCGGAATGAGCATCCCGCTCCCCGTCCGGAACACAAACGCAGTGCAGCTTCGACCAACTTTTTGGGAAGGGGGCGCGGTATCGAACTGGTCTACAAAAAACGGGAACGAGAAAGTATCGTCTTTCGCATTATGGAGCGCCACGAAGCAATTCTCGGCGTACAACACTTTTTTTAGTGCCTGATGGATGCCGTCAAGAAGTTCGTCGAGGTTGGCCGTTTGATTTAGAGCATGCACCACTTCCGAAATGACCTGGCGCTCTGCCTCCATGCGATGTAGCGCAGTCACATCAAGGAAACTCGCCGCCAATCCCTCGAAATCAGGGTTGTTCGGACAATTACTGATTGTTGCTTCGAACCAACGCCACTCACCAGACTTGCCTCGCAGGCGGCAACGGCTTTTCCGCCAACCCTGCGATACATTCAGAAGCCCCTGGAGACGGCCCCCCATTTGCTTCACGTCGTCCGGGTGCAGGAAGTCGGCGATGGGCCTTCCAACGACGTCATCAGCTCGCAATCCCAGTATGCTTTTGGCTTTCCCGTTTGCCTGCAGCACCGTTCCATCCGTGCTGAGAATGACCAACAGCTCTCGCGCACAATCAAGCAGCATAGAAATCTGCTCTGGCGAGGCCATTACGTTTTGGGCGAGAGAGAGGCGCTGTGACATAGGGTCGCTGCTAGCGTAAACGTTTTCGTACCCAAGGGACCGCGGTGGACGCGAAATCCTCCGCCTTACGATCGCGTTCTAGAACGACCTTGCTGGCAGTAGATTACCGGAACGATTTAATCATAGCGGGTTCACAATGGCTCGCTAGGGGGCCGTATCCGCGGTGTTTCGAAAACATGACTGTACGGTAGTACAGGTGGGGATGATTTGATGCCGCGTAGCGGCGCGCGCGGCTTTCTTTCCTCTCTGCCGATGGCGTGTTAGTCTCCCATCCGCGGCTCATCAACTCGTTCTGCCTCGATTCTGGAAAATTTCCTCGTCTCTTGGGAGGCCACATGCCAGCACACGACATTTGGAAAGATATGTTTGCTCTGGGTCTTCCTCTTCTCGAGAAGATCCTCCGTCCCATCATCGTTTATGCGTTCCTGGTTGTGAGTCTCAGACTTTCCGGAAAACGCGAGCTCGTCCAACTTAATCCCTTCGATCTCGTCGTTTTGCTGACTCTTTCTAACACCGTGCAGAACGCCATCATCGGCGACGACAACAGCGTTTCCGGTGGACTCATCGGCGCCACTTCCCTGCTTGCCATCAACTATCTCGTGGTGCGTTTTCTCTACGGACACAGCAAGCTCGAGCAGATCGTGGAAGGTCAATCGGATGTCCTGATCGAGAACGGAAAAGTAAGAATGGCGCGTCTGAAGAAAGAACTCATCACCACCGCTCAACTCGAAGCGGCGGCTAGAAAGCAGGGATTCGATTCCCTCTCCGATGTTGACAAATGTATCCTCGAACCCAGCGGCACGCTTTCTTTTGTCGGCAAGCGGCCTGCTTCCGAGGAGGTCCGGCATCAAGAAGTGCTGGGCCGGCTGGAACAATTAATGAAAGAAGTAGCGCGGCTGAGGGCCTCCCAGCCGCCTGCCAGTGCCTAGCCGCGCAATCTAAAACTCGCTCCTGCTAGCGCACCAGATATGCAGTCAGCGCAAACAAAACGCCACCAGCCCCAATCAGCATGCCCGCGATCCAATATCCTCGCCGCTTGGTGAGCAGCGTCATCGAGCAAATCACCAGCCCGACTTCAAGCAATCCTTCGCCTCCGTCAAAACGGTCGGCTCGGCGGCTGACAAAATCGCGCTCCTTCTCCAAATCCTTGGCTTTCTCGCTGATGTCGTCCTTGTCGCTTGCGTACCTCTCCGCTTCTTTCGCGTACTTCTCGTACATGGCAGCGGCCTTCTCTTTGTCTGCGGGAGCGAGAGTGCTGAAAATATCCGCCACGAACTGCATCTCATGAAGACGTATATTTTTCGCTTGATAGTACGCCCATTGATCGGTTGCTTGTGCTTGCAGCAGCAACTCTTCGGTGTGCGCGCGATGCCCGAGCAGCGTGACCCCCGCCACAAGCACGGCGAGAATCGAGATGGTCACGGAAACGGGGACCAGAAACGGATTATCCTCGTGCTCGTGAGGCCCTTCTGGCAGTTCGAAACCTTCAGCCATGGTGTGGACTCTCCTTTAGCCTTCAACCAGCCGGTTCCGCCGCAATGGACCGCAAGGAGTCTCGCGCGGCCGCGATCGTCCTCGTTATATCTTCTGAAGTATGCGCCGCGGAGACAAACGCAGCTTCAAACTGCGAGGGAGCAATAAATACGCCGCGATTCAGCATCTCGCGGAAAAATCTCGCATACCGTTTTGTATCGGCGCGCTTTGCATCGTCGTAATCCCGCACCGGTACCGCTGTAAAGAAGAGAGTAGCCAGCGACCCCGCTGCATTCACCTGCCCGGCAATTCCACTCTCGGCAACCGCTTGACGCAGCCCGGCCACCAACCGGCCGCCTTGTTCGTTGATTTTCTCATAGACTGCTGGGCGGGTGAGTTGCCTCAGCGTAGCAATCCCCGCGCGCATCGCCAGAGGGTTTCCCGCCAGCGTTCCCGCTTGGTACACCGGCCCCAGCGGCGCAACATGATTCATCAGTTCCGCCGCGCCTCCGTAAGCTGCAACGGGTAAGCCGCCCCCAATGATCTTTCCAAGCGTCGTCAAATCGGCTTGCACTCCAGCGAGCTGCTGCGCCGTTCCAAAATGCATGCGAAACCCGGTAATCACTTCATCTACGATCAGCAGCGCTCCGTCGCGCTTTGTAATTTCTCGCAACCCAGCAAAGAATCCCGGTTCCGGCTCAACAACCCCCATATTCGCCGCAATCGGCTCGATGATGACCGCCGCGATTTTACCCTTATGTCGGGAGAACAAACGTTCGACCGCGCCCAAATCGTTGTATGGCGCGTTCAATGTCAGTTCGGCGAGTGCCTGCGGAACGCCCGGGCATTCTGCGATTCCCAAAGTTGCGAGTCCCGACCCTGCTTGCGAAAGAAAACTGTCCGCGTGGCCGTGGTAGCAACCTTCGAACTTCACGATGAAATCCCGCTTGGTCACGCCCCGGGCCAGCCGCACGGCGCTCATCGTCGCTTCCGTGCCGCTCGAAACGAACCGAATCTTTTCTATCGACGGAATCGCCTGCGTGATGATTCCCGCCAGCTCGACTTCAAGCTCCGTCGTCGCTCCGTAACTCGTCCCGCATTGCGCTTGCTCTGCAATCGCCTTCGTGACTGCGGGATGCGCATGCCCCAGCAACATGGCTCCCCACGAACACACGTAATCCAGCAACTCGTTGCCATCAGCGTCATAAAGATATTGCCCATTACCGCGCTCGATGATCAACGGCTCGCCCCCAACGGAACGGAACGCCCGCACTGGGCTGTTCACGCCGCCGACGAGTACCTTTTCCGCACGTTCAAATATTTCCTTCGAACGCGGCCGGTCAATTTTCATTTTTGTCGGTGATGCGCTCACGGAATCTCATCCAACTCCATCAGGCTTTCAGCCAGCGCGCCGCATCCTTCGCGTGATACGTCAATAGAAGGTCCGCGCCGGCCCGCTGAATTCCCGTCAAAATTTCCAGCACGACACGTTTCTCATCCAGCCAGCCCTTCTGTGCGGCCGCTTTCACCATCGCGTACTCTCCGCTCACGTTGTACGCCCCCACCGGAACGTCAACCGCATCCCGCACTCGCCGAATCACGTCGAGATACGGCAGCGCAGGCTTCACCATAACCATGTCCGCGCCCTCCTCGATATCCAGCGCGACTTCCTTTAACGCCTCACGCGCGTTCGCGGGATCCATTTGATAGCTGCGCCGGTCCCCAAATTGCGGAGCGGAATCCGCGGCCTCGCGAAATGGTCCATAAAAGCCCGAACAGTATTTGGAGGCATACGCAAGAATGGCAATGTCCTGAAACTTATGCTCGTCGAGCGTTTCGCGGATCGCCGCCACTCGTCCGTCCATCATATCCGAAGGCGCAATGATGTCCGCGCCCGCCCGCGCATGAGACAATGCCTGCGCCGCAAGAATCGGCAACGTCGCGTCATTCGCGACCTCTCCGTTCTCGATAACGCCGCAGTGCCCATGATCCGTGTATTCGCATAAGCAAACATCAGTAATCACCAACAGTTTCAGATTCGCCTTCCGTATCCCCTCAATCGCCCGCTGAACCACGCCTGCCGCCGAGGTTGAAATGGATCCACGAGCGTCCTTCGCTTCCGGCAAACCGAACAGAATCACTCCTGGAATGCCCAGCGCTTCCACTTCTTTACACTCTTCCACTATCTGATCGACGGATTGTTGATGCACTCCCGGCATCGATCCCACTTCCTTGCGAACCTTCGTGCCAGGGCACACAAACAGGGGATAGATAAATCCCGCGGCCGTAAGCCGCGTCTCGCGTACCAATCCGCGCAGCGCTTCGGTTCGCCGCAGACGCCTTGGACGATGCGTCGGAAAACTCATTCGCGTGTCGCTCCCGCGGTCGTCCGGTTCCTTGTGCGTGCAAGATGACCTTCGAGCGCTTCGACCACCGCCTCCGCCGTTGTATCCGCCGCCCGCGCGATCCTCTGCACTCCCGCCGCACTCAGAGCGCGCGCCGTTGCCGGTCCGATCGCCACCATCACCGTTCTTCCCTGTAATGTTCTCAATCGCTCCTGCCCGAGTAGTTCCAGAAAGTTGTGCACGGCGCTCGGGCTGAAGAATAAAATTCCGTCCGCACCATCTTTCAGGCTATCGCTCACTTTGTCGCGATCCGCATCGTTCGGCGGCAGCGTTCTATAGGCCACCACTTCTGTCACGATCGCTCCGCTCCGCCGAAGCGCCGCTGGCAAATCTGTGTTCGCCCGATCGCTTCGTGGAAGAAAAGCGCTTTTGCCTGCCAGCTCCTCTTTCAATTCCACGGCTAGTGCTGTGCTGTTATGATTCGTCGCCACATAGTCTACAGAAAATCCGGCATGCTCAGCTTCCTCTGCTGTAGCTGGTCCCACCGCGGCGGCTCGCACGTGCCTCAAGGTCGAACTCGGCTCAAGTCCAAGTTCTCGCTTGCGCCGCTCCACCGCTTGCACCGCGTTCGCGCTCGTAAAAATGATCCAATCGTACGTGTCTAACCGCGTCAACTCGGCATCCACGGCCGTGAAATCCTCGGGCGGCGCAAACGACACCATCGGCAGAAGTTTGACTTTGGCTTGTCTCGCGCTAAGTACTTCGATCAGTCCGCCGCTTTGCGCGGCAGCACGAGTGACCACTACCGTTTTTCCAGCAAGCGGCGATAAAAGGGTGTCAGCCACGTTGCCGGCTCACTTCCTCAAGAATTTCCTGCGCACCCGCTTCGATCAGCAGGCTCGCCATATTCTTGCCAAGTTCAGCCGCTTGCTCTGGCGCCGAAGTCGCCCTTTGCTTCACATACTGCAATCCATCTACGGAACACACGCACGCTTCCATCACTAATTCTCCGCGCTCCATACGCGCCCAGGCCCCCAGCGGAACCTGACATCCGCCATGCAGCGCGGCAAGCAGTGCGCGCTCCGCAATAATGGCCGTCCGCGTTTCCGCATCATCTAAACCCGCTACCACTTCCGCCGCTTCCGCGTCTCTCAGCCGGCACTCCACCGCGACTGCTCCTTGCCCGACGGCCGGCAGAAAAATCTCGGGCGCCAAGATCTCGGTAATTCGCTCGCTCCAACCCAAACGGTCCAGCCCTGCCTTTGCCAGCATCACCGCATCGTACTCTCCGCTCTCGACCTTTCTCAAACGGGTATCCACATTCCCGCGCAAATCGCGTACGTCCAAATCTGGCCGGAGATGCCTCAATTGCGCCTGCCGTCGCAGGCTACCCGTGCCGATTCGCGCGCCCTGCCGCAGCGTCGCTAGCGTCGCGCCATTCGCTCCTACAACACAATCCCGAACGTCTGCCCGCCGGCACACCGCGGGAAACATCAAGCGCGGCGGTGTGTCCGTGGGTATGTCCTTAACGCTGTGCACTGCCAGGTCAATCGTTTCCTCGAGCAGCGCCTCTTCCAGCTCCTTGATGAAGATTCCCTTGCCGCCGATTTGCGAAAGTGGAGACATTTGCAGCTTGTCGCCGGAAGTCTTGATAATTACAATCTCCGCTTCCACTCCCACGACGGAGAAAAGCTGTTTGCGGACAAACTCCGCCTGCCATTTCGCGAGCAAACTGCCTCGTGTGCCGATGCGCAGGTGCCTCACGGCTTCTCCCCATGCGACAGAAAAAGATCGCGCAGCGCTTCCACGTTTTGAATCTTGCGCCGCAGTTCTTTTTCCCCACGCAGCCGTTCCGCGGGTCCCACCAGCAGCTTCTCCAGCAATTCGTCCATCATCGTTTCCATGCGCTCCCGTTCCGCCGCACCCAGGTGACCCATGGAATCCAGCCGCGATTGAATAAAGGTCGCTCTCTCCTCGCGCAACCGTGCGCGCAGCGCGTCCACTAGCCCAACCAGCTCCACGCTCGCTTGCCACGAAAGAAACTTCCCCACGTGCTCGTCCACGATCGTTTCCGCATGCGGTATTTCGCTCGCCCTCGCATTCCTGTTTTGCTCCACGATCTCTTTCAGATCATCCAGGTTGTAAACATAGGTGTTGTAGAGGTCGGCCGCAGAGGCTTCGATATTCCTCGGAAGCCCCAAGTCCATCAGGAAGAGCGCGCGGTTACCGCGCTTGGACATGGCCGCTTCCAACATTTCCCTCCGCAACACCGGTTCTTCCGAAGCCACCGACGAAACCACCACATCCGGCATCGTCAACGCCGTTTCCCATTCGCCCCACCCCACAACTTTCCCGCCAAATCGATGCGCCAGCTCATCAGCGCGTTCACGCGAACGGTTCATAATAAACAGCCGCGCAATGCCCCGGTCCCTCAGTTGATTCACGACCTGCTCGCTGATCGTTCCCGCGCCAAGCACCAGCGCGCTTCGTTCATTCATCTTTCCGAAAATACGCTCCGCCAGCTTCACCCCCGCGGACGCCACCGACATCGGCCGTGTTCCCAATTCCGTCTCCGACCGCACCCTTTTCCCGACTTCCAGCGCCCCTTGAAACAGCCGGTTCAGCACCGGGCCGGTAGCCCCGTTTTCGTGCGCGTAACGATACGCTTCACGCACCTGGCCCAAAATCTCCGCCTCTCCGAGCAGCATCGAATCCAGCCCTGCCGACACTCGGAAAAGATGCCGCACCGCGGCCCGGTCGTAATGATGATAAAGCGAGACGCCCAGCACATCCTCCCGCACCGCATGAAATTCGCTGAGAAAAGATGACAACCCCGGCGCGCACTCATGCGAACTCTCCGGCGGCACACCATAAATCTCGCTCCGGTTGCACGTCGAAAGCACCAGCGTCTCTTGCAAGATTCCGCGCGCGCGCAACTCTTCCGCCGCCTTCCGCGACTGTTCCGCCGTGAAGGACACCCGCTCGCGCACCTCGACAGACGCCGTGCGATGATTCAATCCGACGAGTACAATCTCCATCCTTACTCCGCAGCTTCCTATCCAAACTCGAACTCTGTAAGCGACCCTTCATCCTGGGTCGTCGATTGCCGCTTCTACTCGCTACTCACTATTCACTTCTCACAATCCATTTTCCTCCTAGAAATATCTGTGACTCTGCGAAAGATACAAATTCACCACCGTAAAGCTCATCACCACCACGAAAAAATTGAAAATGCACAATTTTGAAGCCCGCGCCCCACGCCACGATGCCGTCCGCGCCAGTTGGAAATACACCACGTAAAGAAGCAAAACCACCAGCGTGATCACGTACTTCGGATCGTAGTACCAAAACCCTCCGCGCAGCCGGTCCACCCACACGAAGCCGAGCACCGTCCCAATCGCGATAGACACCAATCCCACCAGCACGCTCGACCTACTCATCCTTTCGAGCAGTTCCAGCGGGGGCAGCCGCCATACCACACTGCCAACCTTGTGGCTTCGCAGATGCCGCTCCTCTCCCAGAAAAATCATGCTGAATACGAACGAAAGTGCGAACGCCGCGTATGCCAGAATGCTCAGCGTCACATGGAACGCAAACGCCACGCCGTGCGCCGGTGTAGGCGACAATCTGTCCGCGGGCGCCAAATGTGCCGTCACAAAAAACACTAGAATAAACGGCAACACAAACGCTCCCACGGAGCGCTGGCGGTGAAAAAGCTCCAATCCCAAATATGTCAGCCCCAGCAACCACCCGAAAAGCGACATCGATCCATAAAGATCGTGATAAGGCACGGTATGCAATCCGCGAGAGCGTTCCAACAGCGCAAAATAGTGTGCAATCAACCCGAGCCCCAGCAGCACCGACCCCAGCCGTCCCGCTATCTCTTTGCCCGTTGTCAGGAAACGGAGATAGCAGCTCATACTTCCGGCATACGCGACAATCGTCAGTAGGAAAAACAAATGTTCCATGAGTTCAGCGAACCGTTCGCCCTCGTGCCTGCGCGCCCGTCTACCGAAACGGCCTTCATCTCCTGTTCAGTTTCTTCAACGGTACTCAGAGTATAGCCCACCCATAATCCGCCCGCTAACGTCTTCCCTCTATCTGCAATCGTGTCGCGGATTTGCTATCCTCTTCATCAGGCGCACGATGACCTCAACCCAAATTCCTCTAAACCGAAAGGATTTATTCCTCCGGGCCTGCCGTGGCGAAACTCTTCCTCGCCTTCCCGTCTGGATGATGCGCCAAGCCGGCCGCTATTTGCCCGAATACCGCGCCATTCGCGCGAACCACGCGTTTCTCGAAGTTTGCAAAACGCCCGACCTCGCCGTCGAAGTTTCCCTCCAACCCTTCCGTCTACTAGGCGTTGACGCCGTCATCGTCTTCTCCGACATCCTCATCCCCGCCGAAGCCATGGGCCTCAAGCTCGAACTCGGCGACGCCGGCCCCAACTTGCCAAATCCTGTCCGCTCAAAACACGACGTCGAAAAATTAAGACTTTTCGATCCCGAACTCGAAACCGCTTTTCTCCCGGAAGCCATCCGCCGCATCGTCCGTGAAGTCGGCCCCACAGTTCCCGTCCTCGGTTTTGCCGCCGCTCCCTGGACTCTGGCCTGTTACATGGTCGAAGGCCGTACCCGCGAAGGCTTCGCCACCGTAAAAGGTTTCCTGCTCAACGAACCACGGACCTTTCAGGACCTTCTGCATCGCATCGCGCAAGCGACCATCCCCTATTTAAAAGCCCAAATCGCCGCAGGCGCCGCCGCCGTCCAACTCTTCGACACCTGGTGTGGCGAACTCTCCCTCGACGACTACGAACAGTTTGCTCTCCCCGCCGTACAAGAAATCATTTTCGCCCTGGCATCCGAAGCCTCACAAACGCCCATCATCTACTACACAAAAGCCTCTCATCACTTACTCCCGGCCATCGCACGCTCCGGCGCGAATGTCTTAAGCGTCGACTGGCGCATGCATTTGCCCACGCTCCGCAAAGAACTCGGCGCACGCATTGCCCTCCAAGGAAATGTTGACCCCGCCGTCCTCCTCGGCCCTCAAGACGCAATTCGCAAAATCACCTTGCAAACCGCGCTTTCGCTCAACGCCACCGGCCACATCCTCAATCTCGGCCACGGCATCCTCCAGCAAACTCCTGTCGAAAATGCCAAGCTCTTCATCGAAACCGGCCAGCAAGCGCTGCTTCAAGAAGCCAAACCAGCGGGAAATTGGCGTTAGGGGACCCGCACCATGACGCTCGCCAATCCAACTCCGCAAAACATGCGCGAAGAACTCAGCGTCAGCGAAGAATTTCTCGCTCGCTACAACCGCCCCGGCCCGCGCTACACCAGCTATCCCACCGCCCCTGTCTGGAACGATTCCTTCGGCCCCGCAGACCTCCAAAAAGTCCATGAAGATGCCGACCGCGCCAAATCGCCCGTCTCCCTCTACATGCACATCCCTTTCTGCGAAAGCCTCTGCCTCTTTTGCGCCTGTAACGTCATCATCCAAAAAGACAAGCGCGTCTCTCCTCCCTACCTCGATATCCTCAAGCGCGAAATCACGAGCGTCAGCGGCAACGTCTCCAAAACCCGCCCCGTCACCCAATTCCACTGGGGCGGCGGCACTCCCACCTATCTCACTCCCCCGCAAATCGAAGATCTCTTCGGCTTCACCCGCGCCCACTTCACCTTCGCCCCCGACGCCGAAATCGGCATCGAAGTCGACCCCCGCGTCACCAGCCGCGAGCACCTCGAAACTCTTCGCAAGCTCGGCTTCAATCGCCTGAGCATGGGCATCCAGGATTTTCATCCCCTAGTCCAAAAAACAATCAACCGCGTCCAACCGTACGAACTCACCGCCAATCTAATCCAATCCGCCCGCGACCTCGGCTTCGACTCCGTTAACGTCGACCTCATCTACGGCCTTCCCTACCAAACCGCCGAAACCTTCTCCCACACCGTCGAACAAATCCTCACCCTCGCTCCCGACCGCGTTGCCCTCTTCAGCTATGCCCACGTCCCCTGGCTTAAGAAACAGCAAGGCTCGTTCGCAGGCCATCTTCCCGAAGGCATGCAAAAATTCGAAATCTTCCGCACCGGCCTCCTCAAATTTCTCGAAGCCGGCTATCTCTACATCGGCATGGACCATTTCGCCAAACCCGGCGACGAGCTCGCCGTCTCGCAGCAAAATCGCACGCTCCATCGCAATTTCCAGGGCTACACCACCAAAGCCGGCGCCGACCTCTACGGCATGGGCATCACCGCCATCAGCGGCATCCAGAACGCCTACGCGCAAAATCACCGCGACATCCCCAGCTGGGAAAAAGCCGTCGCCGAGCGCGGCATCGCCACCATGCGCGGCTACCACCTGTCCGATGACGACCGCCTCCGCCGCGCCGTAATCAGCCGCCTCCTCTGCCACACCATCGTCCTAAAAAACGAAATTTCCCAAGAATTCTCCATCGACTTCGACTCCTATTTCGCCGACGAACTCCGCCGCCTCGAACCCTTCCGCGAAGACGGCCTGGTCCTCCTCGATCCCACCGAAATCCGCACCACCCCGCTCGGCCGCATCTTTATCCGCAACCTGGCCATGATCTTCGACCCCTACCTGGAAAAACAGCATCTCAATGCCAAACCCCTCTTCTCCAAAACCCTCTAACAAGCGCCAGAAAACCTGCCGCTGAAAACCTTGCCCGTGCCATCCCAGCGAAGAACCTCCCCGTAACCACTCAATCTTGCAGTTAGCATTTGTGCCCGGTTGAGCGCCCGCTCGCAGTCGATATCCCTAACCGTAACCGCGAATCTGATGCTCGGACAGGCGGTGACCCATGTCACCGAAATCCAGGAGGCTTTGTGTTAGCCTCGTTACGCTCTTCTGCCGTTCCACGAACTGGTCGAAGGGTCGATGGAGGGCGGGACTGCGTATTGCCAGGGCACATCCAGGCCCGCAGTCCTTTCCCCTGCTGTATGCACTCCCGATGCGGGATTTCCCGCCAAGGCCCTCTTCTCCAAAATCCTCTAATCCGTCACCAAAAAACACCAGGTCCAACGCCCACGCCTGGCGCGTCTGTCTCCCCTAACCGCTCGCTTCATCCGGCAGTAAATAGTGCGCAATTCCCCCCAAGGCCCCGGTCCCCTGACTCGTCGGTCACCCCAAGCATGGAAGAATCTTCGTAATCTTCGTCGTTCTGTGCTCTTTTGGACAGCTCTGCGCTCAGCACTGTGCCAACGTTTATTTCCGTCAATTGGGTGACGCTGCCTGTCATACCCTTCTCAGGCGCATGAAGGAGAAGGCATGGCCGCGAACGATCATCGGATCACCCCGCGTTTCAAATTACACACTCCTCTCTCCTTTCATCGTATGGAGACGCCATCCGAAGGCGAGCACCAAGCCAAAACAATTAATATCTCCACCAGGGGCGTTTACTTCACCACGAATGTCATCCTGTGTGTTGGTGAAGCCGTCGAAGTTCTGCTAAGAATGCCCAAGCGCGTCACCGGAGTGAAAGCTGGCATGCGGCGATTCGCAGGCCGCGTCACCCACATTGAACCGAAAAATATGCCTCAAGGACTCTCAGGAATTGGCGTCCAGTTGCTTTACTATGAACGCGACTTGGTCAAGGTCGCCGCTGATCCGCTGCTCGAGTGACGATAGTCATCCCATCCCGGTTCAATTCCCGTTTTGCTAAATCCTGTCTCTGAAGTAAGCTCGCCTAGGTCGCCTATCCCGTCCCTCCGTCCTTCCTCCCGGAATAACTGGAAAGCAGCTCCCGCAAACCGCCACCTCAATCCGCCCCACCCCACCCTCACTATGACCAAAGCAGGCCGACGCCTCTTCGTCCACGTTTGCTCCTGCAACCCTGTCTGCCTGCGCAGTGAGGAATCTCTCTTATCTTGTCTTTTCCTGGTGGCGAGGCCAAACACCGTCAGCAAGTCGTCCTTCGCCTGTTCCGGCACTCTGTTAACATCCTCTGCCATGTGGTCTTCCATTTCCACCCGCTCCGCCTGCTCGAGAGGACGGTCTTTCCTGATGCCCGCGGAAAAGACTAGCAGGAAAAGGAAGGAAACATTCTCGTCTTGGAAAACGCGGATCTTGCAAATCACACGTACGATTACATGGTTGATCAGGACTTGAGCGATTTGCTGGTTCACTGTTCGCCGCTATTTTCGGAGAGCCTACGATAATTGCGGGACCTGCTCACGATGAGCAGCAGTAGTCATGAACAAAGGGATTCAAAGATCTCGTTTGGTCGTAAAAAATCGGGTGGGTCCAACTTTATGCGAACGAAAAATGAAGTGAATCGAAGATTATTTCTGAAATGGGCAAACCTGCTTGGGCTGGCTGCCTGGTTTCCAGTTGCAGCTCAGTCGAGCCCGCTCCCGATACAAGACACGGACCCTGCGCATCCCGGAGACGATTCCCAAGCAAAGGAGCTGCCTTCACCGGAGACAATTCTCCTCAAAGACTACCGTCCGAAATCGATCTATAAAATTCCCGTCACGGAGATCGACAAGGCCAAATACCCCATCATCGATATGCACTCTCATCCGTACGCCAAGACTGCGCAGCAGATTGAGGAATGGATTAGGAACATGGATGAGGTTGGCGTTCAGAAAACTGTCATCCTTACAATGGCTACCGGCACAGAGTTTGATGATATCTACCGTAAGTATGTGAAGTATCCCGATCGCTTTGAAATGTGGTGTGGTCTGGATCTCTCCGGCTACAACAAGCCGGGATTCGGCCCTGCCGCCGTCAGGGAACTGGAGCGCTGCCGGCAAGTGGGTGCGCGGGGCGTGGGTGAAATCCACGATAAGGGGGGCGGATTAGTCTCAGGCAAATCCAAAGCACCTGGAATGCATCCCGACGACACGCGCATGGATGCGATTTTGGAGAGCTGCGCCGAACTTGGCATGCCTATCAGCCTCCATGTCGCCGACCCTATATGGATGTACCAGAGGATGGACAAAACCAACGACGGCCTCATGAACGCCTACCACTGGCGACTCGACGATAAGCCGAACATCGTGGGCCTGTCCGGCATGATCGACATTCTTGACCGCACACTCGCGAGGCACCGAAGGACGACGTTCATCGCGTGCCACTTTGCCAACCTGGATTACGATTTGGCGCGGCTGGGCGAGATGTTCGAACGCAATCCTAATCTGTATGCTGACATTTCTGCCCGTTACGCTGAGACGGCGCCCATCCCGCGGTTCGCTTCGAAGTTTTATGACAAGTATGCCGAACGACTCGTCTATGGGACCGATATGGGTTTTGACAAGCCGATGTATCGTGTCACGTTCAGAATTCTTGAATCGCTGGACGAGCACTTCTACGAAATCGAGCAATTCGACTACCACTGGAGCCTAAATGGATTCGGGCTTAGCGGTGAGACTCTGAAACAGGTTTATCATGCCAACGCCACTAAGCTGCTTGCTGCGCGCGCTGACCACGCCCGATAGAAGAAATAAGTGAAACTCACTTGGATGCCAAATCGTCTATCGGGAGGTGGCGAATTACACTGGGGGCGGCGCAGAAATTAGGGTGGTGGCGAACTCTCCGCAGTTGGTTTTGACGTTTCGGGTGTCGCATCCCTACCGTTTTCAGGGCGCTGGTTTTGACTTCACTCCCCTCGGAACTCACGGGCCTTAGCCGGACCTCACCCAATCGTCATATTCGAGCGCCAAATTCCCGCGCATCCCCATTCCTCTTATCAACTTACGCCGAATACGCGCGCCGTTCGAATCATTACTACAGAAGAAATTACTTGACAAATGATCACAAGTTGCGGTAACATCCTACGTGAACATCGCCTTCCACCTCGGCCTAGTGTTCCCCTCTTCTCTTCGAAGCCTCTGTTCACTATGCGTTGGCGTTTACCCCGAACGGGTCGGGCCGTTATCCTTTTCGTTCTCTAGGCCGGTCGCCTGCGAACTGTCAACAGCCAACTTCCATCCCTCCGTGCTCGACTTTAAACTTTCGACGTTCAACTTATTTTCGCCAACTCCTTTCCCTGCCACTGTTGCGCATCACGTCAACCATAACCCCTTTGTTTGTCACTCTTGCAGAAAACACCCGGAGTGGGGTATCCCGTCTTGCTCCGTGAACTCTGTGAACTCTGTGTTAAGAGCAGCCCAAGCCAGTTTCCCCATTGATCGGTTCCGCGCCGTACGCTCCATGCCTGCATCCCCTTTAGAATCAGCATTTGCAGGCCACCCCGCAAACGCTCATTCTAAAGGACTTACACAATCTGTAAGTCCTTTATATCCAACGTTTACAAAAAAACGGGGGGGCGGGCGCCAGAGCTGTCAGGCTCCTGTTCTCCACGGTCACCATGGAGCTTACCCCTGCCGGGAGGGGAGGATGACCTTCCCTAGCATTCAGCTCTTGAACGTTGAACTCTTGAACCCTCGTCGGCCCCAAGCTGCGAGCTGTCGACCGTCAGTTTCCGCGCGGGACACGGAACACGAATTCAAGATGATAGGATGTTGCCGCACTCCATGACCGTTCACGTTCCAGCCCTCGTCGTCGGCGCCGGAATCTCCGGCCTCGCCTGTGCCTACTACCTATGTAAGTCCGGCATCGACGCCCAAATCGTCGAAACCTCCCCACGTCCCGGCGGCATGATTCGTTCCGAGCGCCGCGACGGCTACCTCCTCGAGCTGGGCCCGCAGAGCTTTAGCAGCACGCCTCAGCTCGCCGGCCTGTGCCGCGATCTCGGCATCGAACTCGAACTCGTAACCGCCCCGCCCCGCGCTCCCAGATTCCTTGCCCTCGGCGGCCAATTAAAACCGGCTCCTCTCAGTCCTCCCGCTTTCTTTACATCGTCTCTCTTCAGCCTCCGCACAAAAGCCAGCGTCCTCCGCGATCTCTTCGGCCACACCGCCCCTCCCGAATCCGACGAATCCGTCGCCGCCTTCATTCGCCGCAAATTGTCCGCCGAACTCCTCGACAAACTCGTCGGCCCCTTCGTTTCCGGCATCTACGCCGGCGACCCGGAGAAACTAAGCCTTCGCGCCTCCTTTCCACAACTCCACGAAGCCGAACGCGCCACCGGCAGCGTCATCCGCGGCATGCTCCGCGCCGCAAAGTCCAAGCCCAAACCGCATCACAAGCCAACCCTGCAATCCTTTCGCGAAGGCAACGAAACTCTGGTCCGCGCGCTCGCTGCCAGTCTCGGCCTCGCCCTACGCTGCGGCCACGAGGTCATATCTCTTCAGCACGGAGGCGCGGGATATCCCCAAACAGGCACTCGATTTGTCGTCGACGTCAAATCCGACGCAGGAAAGGATTCGATCATCGCGGATCAGTTGGTTCTAGCGACGCCACCGAGCGTCTCAGCAAAACTCCTGCAGAGTCCATCTGGACTGATCGAAGAAAATCGGCTTAACGAAATCGAATTTGCCTCCATCGCCGTCGTTTCTCTCGGCTACCCAAAATCCGCCGTGGGCCACTCACTGGAAGGCTTTGGTTTCCTCATCCCTCGCGCCGAGAAGCTCCACACGCTAGGCACCGTCTGGAATTCTTCGCTCTTCCCCAACCGCGCCCCGGAAGGTCACGTCCTGCTCACCAGCTTCATCGGCGGCGCAACCGATCCTCAAGCCCTAGCACTTTCCCCCGACGAACTCGCCTCCCTCGTTCACAAAGAAATCGCGCCACTCCTTCAAATCCACGGATCACCTTGCTTTTCCAACGTCGCGCTTTACCCCTGCGCCTTGCCTCAATACAATTTGGGCCATTCGGAACGCATCGCGCGCCTGTCCGAATGTGGTCCTCGTCCCGAGAATCTTTGGTTCGCAGGCAATTATCTTCGTGGGCCCGCCATCGGCGCGTGCATCGAACAAGCCCAATGGGTCGCGCAGGAAATTTGCGGCCGTAGGGCAAAAGGAGCCGTCTAAGTTCATGGAAAAGCATCCACTTCAGCTTTTCAGTCGTATAGTTCTTTAGGAGAGGGAGAAGCCGACTCTCGTGTTCCTGGCGGCTTTCACATCCAGTGGTTCCGGCGAAGTGTCGCCAGACGCGACGCTGTTGCCGCGCCTCCTTCAAAAAGACGTGAGCGCCTTTGAACAACTCTATGATCGCCACTCGCGCCTCGTCTACGGCTTGGTCTTGCGTATCCTGCAACACGCTTCGACCTCCGAGGAAGTCGTGCAGGATGTTTTCCTCCAGCTTTGGCGCAACGCAGATCAATACAACGCCGCTCGCGGCCCCTTCCTCCCCTGGCTGTGCACCATGGCGCGCAATCGCGCTCTCGATCATCTGCGCCTGAAAAGCGAGCGCCAGCGCCGCCGCGAGGATCTGCCCGGCGACTTGCCACCGGTCGTCATCGCGCCAGAATACGAAAAGCTTCTCGACGAAAAGCGCCGCGCCGAACGCGTCCGCACTTTGATGGCTTCTCTCACTCCGCAGCAGGAAAAAGCCATCGAGCTGGCTTATTTTGAAGGCCTGAGTCATTCGGAAATTGCGGCAACATTGAAAGAGCCGCTCGGCACGGTAAAAAGCTGGATACGGAACGGATTGCTGCGTTTGAAAGAAGGATTGCAGGCGACGACGTGAAGAACTGCGGCCAATATCGCGAGCTGATCGAAGCATACGCTCTCGGTGCGCTCGATCCCGAAGAACGCGCCGAGCTAGAAGCGCACCTGGCGACCGGCTGCGCGGACTGTGCCAAGGCCGTTGAAGAAGCGCGCTGGCTCGTCAGCCAACTCGCCTACGCCGCTCCCGAAGCAGTCCCCTCGGACATGCTTAGGGGCCGCCTGATGCAGACGGTTCGCGCCGAAGCACAAGCCCCACCGGAAACCAAGCCGCACGTGCTGCCCGCCAAGGCCGCGATTCCCTTCTGGCTCTGGGCCGCCGTCGCCGCGCTTCTCGTTTTTTCCATCTACTCTTCCTGGAATATGCGCCACTTGCAGAGGGAAATTCGAGAGTCCAACGAGCGCGCCACTGCGCTCCTCCAGCAACGCCAAAAAACTGAGCAACAACTCGCGGCAGCCAAGCGCGAGGCCATGATTCTCATGGACCCCAGTTCCGTGAAAATTGCTCCCGCGGGCAGCAGCACCATGGGAATGCAACTTGAGGCGAAGTGGAATCCTGAACTAGGAATCGTAGTCATGGGAGAAAATATTCCCATGCCATCTCCGCATCACGTTTTGCAATTGTGGTTCATCCCCAAAGACCCGAAAGCCAAACCCATGCCCTCGATGATGACTTGGCCGGATGCAAACGGGAAATTCGTTATGCTGGTTTCAAACCCGCCGGAATCGATGAGCGCAACCAAAGCCCTCGCCATCACCGAAGAGCCCGAAGGCGGCAGCCCCTGGCCTACAGAAACGCCTCGCTGGGTCGGAGGCGTCAGCTGACATGAAGAAAGAAATTCAGCTGAGGATGGGCTAACAATTATTTGACGCCATGTTTCTTGCCGTACCGCAAAGCGAGCCGCACTTCGCGCCGTTTCGCCGCTTCACGAAAGCGCCGCCGCTCTTCCGCAGTCTTCACGATGAGTGGCGCAACGCGCTTCGGCAAGTTGGTGTTCTCATCGATGGCCACGAACGTCACGTACGCCGACGTAGTGTGCTTGCGTTCTCCCGTCATCGCATTTTCCGAATAAACTTCGACGCCGACTTCCATCGACGTGCGAAACACTCGATTCACTTGTGACTTCAGGTTGACGATCTCACCGAGGTTTATGGGGTTGCGAAAATCAATGGAGTCCACCGAAGCCGTCACTACATAACTGTTCGAGTGCCGGTGGGCCGCCATCGCCGCAACCATATCCACCAAGTGCATCACCTGCCCACCCAGCAATTTCCCCAAAGGATTCGTTTGCGCTGGCAGCACAATCTCCGTCATCTCCGACCGCGATGCGCTCACCGGCTTCCCCTTCGGCGCCAATTCCCCGCTCATCTCGCTTTTCACAAGCCGCATGCTCTTCATTCGCTCCCCAATTTCCGTCGATTTCTTCTCTGCGTACTCTGTGCTCTCAGCGCCTCTGTGTAAAATTCTTTTTCTGCGGCGCTCCCCGTATAATAGGCGAGCCAACCATGACTGACCAAAAGAAAACCCGCCGCCAGATGCTCGAAGAGTTCGTCGCGAAAAAACCCGATGACGCTTTCTCCCGCTATGGCCTCGCGATGGAGTGCATGAATAGCGGCGATCCGGCCGCCGCCGACGCGCATTTTCGCGCGCTGCTCGAACGGGACGCGAACTACATTCCAGCTTACCTGATGTACGGCCAGCTTCTCGCGCGCGAATCTCGCAACGACGAAGCGCGCAAAGTTCTTTCCAGCGGGATCGTCGCGGCCTCCCAAAAAGGCGACGAGCACGCTCGCTCCGAAATGGAATCCCTCCTCAGCGAACTCACCTGAGCGCGCTAAATTTTCAATTTACCGCGAATCAAGAGACGGAATCGGTTCGAGGGATTTGAACCGGCCGTCACATCCTTGCGCCGGCTGCCACTCAGCGAATCGGCTGCTTCAAAGCGTCGGCGATTCCGGCCTCGGCAAGCGGCGCCATGATTGAGTATCCAGCCGCGTTCGGATGCACGCCATCCGGGCTTAGCTCAGCCTTGAGACCGCCTTTGTCGTTCACCATCGCGGAATAGTAATCCACATAAACGATGTGATTTTTCGCGGCGTACATTTTGATCCATTCGTTCAACGATTGAATCTTGGAAGCTGGTTGCAATCCTTTGTGCCACCAAAATTCCGTCGAAGGCAACACCGAACACAACACCGGACGAATGCCATTCGCCTTGGCAAGCTCGGTCATGGATTCGATATTGCCCTCCGTTTCCGCCAGGGTCATCTTTCCCGTGTTTTCGGCGATGTCATTCGTCCCGGCAAGAATCACGACCACTTTGGGTTTCAAGTCAATGACGTCCTGCCGAAAACGCAGCACCATCTGCGGCGTGGTCTGTCCGGATATGCCGCGGTTGAGATAGGGCTTGCCGGGGAAAAATTCGCCCCGGGCCGGTGATGTTGCCGTAGCTTTCATGCCCCAGCCTTCCGTGATGGAATCGCCCATGAACACCACGCGTACCTCGCCGGGAGCGGGAGCCGGCAGCGCTTGATCGGCATCGCGAAATTTCGCAAGGTAGGCCCAATCGTTGTACATGCGCTGGACCTGCGATTTTTGATAGGGCGTCAACGTTTCCCAGTAGGCCTCCGCTGGATCGGCCTTCTTCGTGTCCTGCGCCGACGCAACAGCCGACGTAGCCTGTGCGAACGCAGGCCCGTCGCAGACAAGCATCGCAACAATCAGGCAGCTTCCGCACAGCACACGCAAAAGCTTGTTTTTTTTATTCACGGAATGATCTCCTCTGCTCTTCTCCCGCCAAAACCCCGCCAGCTTACCACTTCGTTCGCTTTGCCAACTCTCGAAAAAGCGTTAGGTCGGGCTTGGTCGAGGTATTTATGGGATGGCTTGTAAGAGCCATCCGCGACTGGCCGCTCGCAAATCACTCCTGTCTGGTATGATTTGAGCAGGCACTATGCGGCCTGATCGCATTCCGCTCTTTCCACTGAACGTCGTTCTTCTCCCCGGCGCGGACCTTCCTCTGCACATCTTCGAGCCGCGCTATCTCGAAATGGTCACGCGCTGCCTCAAGGACAAATCCGAGTTCGGCGTTCTCCTGGCGCTTCCCAAAGGTGTTGTGCGAGTCGGCTGCACAGCGGAAATCATCGAGGTCGTCAGGCGCAATGCCGACAAAACTCTGGATATCTTGGCTGTCGGCCGCGAACCCTTCCGTGTCGTCGAATTCTTCGACGAAAATCCTCTCGCCGAGGGGCAAGTCGATTATCTTGAAGACCGTGACTCGGCAGCTGACCCGGCGCTCCAGCGCGAACTCGTCGAACTCTACGAAACTTGCCACACGCTCGTCTTTGAGGACTACCCCAAGAACACGGGAGGCGATCCGGCCTCCCAATTTTCGTTCGTAGTCGCGGCAACCTTGCCGATGGATCTGCTCTGGAAGCAGCAGATTCTCGAACTGCGGACGGAAGCTGACCGTCAAGAGCGACTGGTCGGGTATCTTCGCGCGTGGGCGCCGCATCTACAGAAGACAGGCGTCCTGCGCCAGCGAGCGGGCGGCAATGGACACGGCTTGAATTAAAGCGACTACATTTGGAGCATGGAACAAGCATGAAATGCGTGCCCTTATCGGGGGACGCGGATCGAGGCCTCATGACGGCAAGCACATCACTGCATTCTTCAGCGCATCCGAGGGCGCGCACGCTCGGCGAACTCAAACGCATCCCGGATTTCGACGCTGGCACTGTGTCGCGCTCCGTGAAAAGCGAGATGCGACAGAATCTTTTGCGCATGATCGAAAAAGACGAGCCGCTTTTTCCCGGCGTGCACGGATACGAAGACACGGTCATCCCACAAATCATCAATGCGCTGCTCTCTCGCCATAATTTCATTCTTCTAGGCCTTCGCGGCCAGGCCAAGAGCCGCATTCTTCGCGGCCTCGCGCAGTTCCTTGACCCGGAAATTCCGGTCGTCGCCGGCTGCGAAATCAATGACGACCCGCTGCGACCCATTTGCCGGGCTTGCCGAGAAAGAGTCGCCGCCGAAGGAGACAATACGCCCATCGCCTGGATGCCGCGCGATCAACGCTACGTGGAAAAACTTGCCACCCCGGACGTGACCATGGCCGATATTATCGGCGACGTCGATCCCATCCGGGCGGCTCGCGGCGGCCGCGATCTGTCCGACGAGCTGACGATTCACTATGGCCTTCTTCCGCGCGCTAATCGCGGCATTTTCGCGATCAATGAGCTTCCCGACCTCGCCGGCAAGATCCAGGTCGGCCTCTTCAACATCATGCAAGAAGGCGACATTCAAATTAAGGGTTACCCGCTGCGGCTTCCGCTTGACGTGCTACTCGTCTTCACGGCAAACCCCGAGGACTACACAGCGCGCGGAAAAATCATTACGCCTCTCAAAGATCGCATCGGCGCGGAAATCCGCACGCACTATGCTTCGACTCTTGAAGAGGGTATGGCCATCACCGCTCAAGAAGCCTGGGTTGCGCGTGATTCCGGACGCAAGGTCGAGGTGCCCGCGTATCTTCGCCATGTGGTTGAGGAGATCGCCTTTCAAGCTCGCGAGGACAAGCGCGTCGACCGCCGTTCCGGGATCAGCCAGCGCCTTCCCATCACGGCTCTCGAAAGCCTGGTCAGCAGCGCCGAGCAGCGCATCGCACGCACGGGCGAGAAATCCGCGGTCGCGCGCATCGCGGATGTCTATTCTTCGCTTCCCGCGATCACCGGGAAGATGGAGCTCGAATACGAGGGCGAACTGAAAGGCGCGGACACCATCGCGCGTGAACTGATTCGCACCGCCGTGGGGCGCGTCTTCAGCAAACATTTCGCCGAAGTCAGCTTTCAACCCGTGATTCAGTGGTTCGAAATCGGCGGCGAGCTGAAACTACCCGAACTCGCCACCGCTTCCGAGCGCTACCAGCAGCTCTCGAAGATTCAAGGTCTGATGGAGCACATCGGCCGTTTGGGCGTTCCGGATCGCAAGGACGCCGCAAGCGCCGCATCCGCCGCGGAAATGATCCTCGAAGGCTTGTGGGCGCACCGGCGGATCGGCCGCAGCGAAGAGCGCGGATTTTACGCCGACAAACCGAAACAGCCCGAACCGCGCGAACGCGAAACCACCGGCCGCCCGCCGCGCCGCCAATTCAACTGAAGATGCGCGCGCGAAGTAATGCAAGGTTTGGGGAGTTTAAAGTTCAAAGTTGAAAGTTGAAGGAAGAGAGGAGAATCAGGGTCATGGGCGCGATTCCGGAGCAACTCGTCGCACTTGAAGATGCATACGCGGCTGCGTCGCCTTGGCTTCGCTTCGTCTCAACTTCAGATTTTCCACTTTCGACCACCGACCTGGCAAGGATTCGTTCATGAAATTCGTCCGCTACGGAAAATACACCGGCGAACCCGCCGATGCCATCGATCTCGAAGAACTCGTCAAGCGCATGGGCGATTTTTTTCTACAAAGCGGATTCGAATCGCAATTCTATGGTGTTTCCCAGATGGATCCCGAGCGTTCGATGGAAGCTCTCCGCGAAGCGATCCTTCGCGCATTGCAGGAAGGCGACCTGCTTCCCGAGGACGCGATGAGCGAAGAGCTGCGCGAAATGCTGCAAAATCCCGAAGCGCAATACAATCAAGCCGTCAAAGACCTCATCGAGAAGCTCATGGAGCGTCTGGCGCAGGAAGGCTTTATCAACCCACAGCAACCGCCGCAAGTCACGCCACCGCCACAAACTTCGGCGCGCGGTCAGCTCGGGCAGCCGCACGAGCGCCAGCCCGAGGCGCGTTTTGAAATAACGGACAAGACGATCGACTTTCTCGGCTTCAAAACTTTGCAAGACCTTCTAGGCTCGCTGGGCCGCAGCAGTTTCGGCCGCCACGACACGCGCGATCTCTCGACGGGCGTGGAATCCGGGGGCATCTCTCGCGCCTATGAATTTGGCGACACGATGAATCTCGACATCAGCGAAACTCTTTTCAACGCTGTTCGCCGCCAGGGCGCGAAAGTTCCCATCGACATGACGTATTCCGATCTTATGGTCCATCAGTGCGAATATCACAGCTCCTGCGCCACGGTCGTTCTTCTCGATTGCAGCCACAGCATGATTCTGTACGGCGAGGACCGTTTCACTCCCGCGAAACGCGTGGCCATGGCGCTTTCGCATCTCATTCGCACACAATATCCCGGCGACACGCTTAGTCTTGTTCTTTTCCACGACAGCGCCGAAGAAGTTCCCATCGGCGAACTTGCCCGCGTCCAGGTGGGCCCGTATTACACCAATACGCGCGAGGGCCTGCGGCTCGCCCAGCGCATCTTGCTCCGCCAGAAAAAAGACATGCGCCAGATTATCATGATCACTGACGGAAAGCCTTCCGCTCTAACGCTCGAAGACGGCCGCATCTACAAAAACGCATTCGGCCTCGATCCCTTCGTCGTCGGCCAAACACTCGAAGAGGTCAACAAGTGCAAGCGCGCCGGCATCATGATCAACACGTTCATGCTTGCGAGCGATTACAGCCTGGTCCACTTTGTCCAGAAGATTACGGAAATGTGCCGCGGAAAAGCGTACTTCACGACGCCTTACACTCTCGGCCAGTACTTGTTGATGGATTACATGCAGCGCAAAACCAAGCAGATCCACTGATACACATTCGCTGAGGATGGCCTCCATTGCGCGCTTAACTCCGGGTTGTTGCATTTGTGCGCGGCGCCGCGCCGCCAGACTGCTTCATTCAGGCCGTTGCGCTAAAATGAACCCATGGGAATCTTGCGGCGGCTGAAACGCTGGATGGATAAAGAAGGGACAATGACAAACATCGTTGTTGGAAACACTGCTCCTGAATTCTCGCTGAAATCTCTCGATGGAAAAGAGGTCTCCCTCAGTAGCTTGCTCGAGCGCGGTCCGGTCGTCGCCGCCTTCTTCAAAATCTCCTGCCCCGTCTGCCAGTTCACGTTCCCGTTCCTCGAGCGTCTCTACAAACGCTATGGCCGCGCCGACGCGAGTTTCGTGGGCATCTCGCAAGACGACGCTAGCGACACGAAGGACTTTGCCACGGAATTCGGAGTCACTTTCCCCATAGTCCTCGACGCAAAGAAGAAAGGCTACCTCGCGTCCAACGCGTATGGCCTCACCAATGTGCCCACGATTTTTCTCATTGAAACCGATGGGACGGTGAAAATCAGTTGTATGGGTTTCGACAAAACAGGCCTGGAAGCCATCGCAGCGGCACTCGCCGAGCGCGAGAAAATCGCGCCCGCCGCGCTTTTCCGCACCGATGAATCCGTCCCCGACCACAAACCTGGGTGAGGTTCAAAAAACTAGGTCCGGTCTGGACCTAATCAGGAAAAAATCCAACGCGGAAGTTTTGAAGACTTATTCCGCTTCCTTTTCCAGCCATTTTTTCTTGTGTTTGGCCGCGCGCTTCCGTTTATCCGCGATCACGCGCGTGGCCGCCGGCGCGATCCCGGAATTGCGGGCCGCGCGCCTCGCCTCCACGCCTACATCCAGAATGTTCTTTCTCCGCTTGTTCATTGATCGTTCCGGGCAAACCATGAATCTGCCGGTACGGCCAAGAAGCGCCGAACTCGCGCGTTAGAAAGTGAACCGCGCCTGCAGTTCGATCTCACGGTTCGAGGTCGGGGAAGAAAACGGCCGCCCCGCGAGCGTATTCGCCTGGCCAAAGAACGGCGAGCTCAAATTCCCAACCGGCGTTCCATAGTTTACATTGTTGAAGATATTATGCACGTTCACAGAGAGAATCAGGTTGTAGCGCGCATTGGAATCGGCGCCGAACATGCCGCCACGCCCAGGACCGCCGCCATGGTAGCCGCCGGGGCCGCGTCCAAATGTTCCTCCGCCCATTGGGCCGCCGCCGGCTGCGACTTCTTTCCTTTGCCCGAACCCGAAAGTTTTGGCCAGCCGCAGGTTCAGCGTGAAGCGCCCGGGCCCGGTCGCGTCGTAGATCGGTATCGGCGTAAACGGCTGTCCAGGCACGGGAGCCAGCAAAAGGCATCCGTATGCGTTCTGCACCACGTTCTGAGTTGGCCCGCTGGGGCACGCGGTAAACGAGGGGCGGGCGTTGAATTGTCCGTCGCCATAGAGATCCGATCCGGTGGTGATGTTGAACGGAATCCCCGAACTAGCAATGAGGAACGGGCTCAGGCGGAAACCGTACGGCGCGCCAAATGTGCCGCCGAAAAAGAGACGTTGGCGTGTATCGAACGCAGCGCGGCCGTAATCCTCTGAAATATCGAATGGATTGGAGGGCAGGCTGCCGGCGCCATTTGTATCGCTATCCGCGTAATTCAGAGTGTAGTAGCCGAAGAGCGATAAATCGTGAACGAATCCGTGCTGTGTCGGAATCCGCACGCTTCCGTTCACAATCAGCTGATTCTGTTTGAAGACGCCTTCTGATTGGTATTGATACAGAATCTCGTTGGGCGGAGGCGCGACAGCCTGGCCAGACGGAATCGGATTGGCGTTGATGAAATTCGTATAAAACTGGTGATCGCCGCGCGAAGCCAGATAAGTAACTGAAAGGTTCGCGAACTTAGACAACTGGCGTTCCAAGGTCACTCCACCTTGCATGATGTAAGGAGTCCGAAGGTTGGGATTCGGTTTGTAGATTGTCTGCGGCGAGGAGGACGATGACGGAAATAAAGGATTCGTCGGGAGCACGGCCTGATTCGGGTCGAAGAATGCGGGATTCGGAATCAAGTATTGCTGCTGGATGAGGCCGTTCTGCAGATTCTGCTGCAAAACCAAATCTTCCGTGAAGCGGTCGTAAAAGATTCCGTATCCGAGGCGCAGAATCGTTTTCGGAGATTTATTTTTTCCGTTGCCGTCGATGCCCCACGCAAGCCCAAAACGGGGCGCGAAATCCGCATGATCGCCCAGATTATTCTGGGTCTCGTAGCGCAGTCCGTAGCTTAAGGTCAGGTTCGGACGGAAGCGGAAGTCGTCCTGCACAAAGAGAGCTCCGTCCATCCAGTTGATGCTGGCGGCCGCCTTTCCGACGGTGTTGTAGTTCAACGAATAGTAGCTTGCCCCACCGCCATTCGCGATTGCCGTCGCCATATTCTGCGGAGTATTCCCGGAGGCTATTGCTTGCAGCGTGATTTGGTAGGCCTGGAGGCCGGACAGGGTGGGGCATGTGCTGGGAGGATTGGCCACATTGCAGCCCGCCACGGTTGGATCAACTCGGGCGCCGAAAGAATAGGCGCCGTTGAAGGTGGCGTTTGAAGCGGTTGTATCAGTTGTGTCGCGCAACCGCCCGCCGATCTTCCATGCGTGTTTCCCATGGTTGTAGTACGTGATGTTCTGCACTTCGTAGCGGTTCTGCGTGTCCGTATTAATCCCGCTGGTGCTCCCACCCGCGTTGAAAGCACCCGCGACGTAAATCGCCGGCGTCGTGTTCAACGGAGTTCCGCTGGCGGATTCATGAATGTATTGAAAGCGCGTCTCATTGATCGTGGCCGCCCCGATTGTCTGCGTGTCCGTCGCCTGCAAGGTATTTTCGGTATCGAGGGCATTGGTCGCCAGGGATGCCAGGTTGAAGCCGCCGCTGCCTGGCAAATCATTGACCTCGTTGTTTCGCCAATATTGGTAGCGCACGCTCAGCGTGTTCGTCGAGGTCACCTGATAGTCGAGCCGCGGACTCAGATTGGTTCTGGTCCTTGGATTGACGACGGCGTCGCTGAACGGTTGGATTTGAAACGTGGTGGGATCGACGATCTGCGCATTCACCACCGACAAATCGTTGATATTCCTTCGCTCGATATTGAAGAAGAACGATGCTTTCTTGCTCAGCGGCCCGCCCACGTTCGCGCTGTACTCTACCGTGTAGTAGCCAGGGGGTTGCGTGCCCGTTGGCAAGTTCTCAAAAGGATTCCGCGCGTTCAACCCCGCCGTGTTTCCCTCGACATAAAACTGCCCGTGAAATTGGTCCGTACCAGGCTTGGTCAAAATCTCGATTCGGCCGTATCCCAGCTTGTCGTATTCCGATGAAAACGGATTTTGATTGATGCGAATCTCTCGAATCGATGCCTTCGGCGGAAGTTCTCCGGCCGTGAATCCATCGATGTAGATTTGCCCGCCGTTCGGGCCTGCCGATGGGCCCGCCAGCGCTTGCAGTTCAGATTGCAAATCGTCCGGGTCATCGGAAAGCGCTTCCAAATCCTTGCCCTGAAGGACCACCGCGCCCGCATTGCTCGCAGGATTCACATCAACCTTCGTCGTCGTGTCCGTGACTTGGACTTTCTCCTGCTGCACTTCGATGCTGAGCTGTGCATTCAGCTTTTCCACTTGTCCAGCGGTAATCTCGATCTCGGTCTTCTCAAACGGCGCGAATCCCTGCGCGATCACCTTCACGCCGTATTTCCCTGGAGCCAATCCTTTCACTTCATAGACGCCTTCGCGATTCGTCGTCGCCGTAGTTGCCGCTCCACTGGGTGTCGTTACGAGCACCGTTGCCTCTGCAACCGCTGCACCCGACGGATCCGTGACCTGCCCGCGCAACGTTCCAGCGGCCTCTTGCGCGTACGCCCCGCTCCCTGCAACCCCGGCAGACAAGAGCGCCCCTGCAAACACGAAGTTCCGAAATATAACTCGCAAGCTCATTCCTTCTCCTGACCTGATTTTGATTGTTCTGTGATTGGCATTCTTCAAGGATTGGTATCTCCTGTGGGGGCCCCGCTCATGGTCCACGGCGATAAAATGCTCGATGCGCCGCCTTTCGGAGAAGCTTCAAGAAGCGGCTCCACACCCGCGAGAAGTGTGATCGCGGTCGGATTATTCTCAGCCGTCCCTTCGGTCGTGACGATCATCACCGCGTCGCCTCTTTGCAAATCAGCAAGCGTCGAAGCGGGTATTCGATTGAGAAGTTGCTGCAAGTCACCGCTCCTACCTCCACCTGCTCGTCCCGCGCCTCCGGGTCCCGCTGCCTGACTGTTGGATTGAGCGGAAGCGTGATCGTTTGCCCCCGCGTCAACCGGCCTTGCGGTCGACCCAGCCGGTGCACTTCCTCCGGCCGCTTCGCCAGCCGCGCTGCCTTTGAGCCGCGCGGCGATACCCTGAGCGATCATTGGCGGTAGCTTGCGAATTTGCGTATCTAGCCCGACTTTCACGGTGACACTTTTTTTGGCTGCCAGGTCCATGACTGTAAGAGTGCCAGCGGCTGTGTCGACGGCCTCGATCGTCCCCGCGATGTTGCGGAACGTTCCGGAGACAATTTCGTCTGCAGCTAGTTCCGCGCTATCCGCGCTGCGAGTTCCCCGGGCGCGAAGCTGATCGCCGACCTTGATTTGGTCGATCGGTGCGGGCTTCGCATCATCGAATTTCACCGAGTTCGGCGCATAGCGGCGGAGCACAGTTTGTTTGGTAACCTGGACCGTGACTTCCTTCGCCGCGCCCATCGCGTTTGTCGAGATCTTGAGCGTGCCGGTCGCTGGATCCACTGCGCTCACCAGCCCGCCAACTCCATGCCTCTGCCACTCCTCGCGCTCGTGGGCCTGTTTCGCGGCAATATCCTCGTGTTTCATCGCAATTACGGACGCGGCCTCCAGCGTCTTGCCGTCGCCCGCCGTCATCCCGCGAACCAAGATTCGGTCGCCGGGCTGCAGTTCTTGCAGCTGCAGTGGAGCAGCATTCTTCAAATCTTTAGCCCCCGGTTCGATACGAACTAACTTGGCGCTATCCGCCACTTGAATCGTGGTTTCGGCTCCCGCATCGGTCGTCAAAACGATCGTGTTCCCGGTGATTGTCTTGATTGTGCCAACGGCCCGAGTTACGGCGATTTGTCCCGCGCGCGGCGCGGACGCCGCCGCCACGGCGCAGACGCCATACGCCGCAGCAAGACCCATGCACATAAATATGGCGATCAGTCTCAAGCGCCCTTTGCGCTTCTTTCCCCTCAATTCCATCGATCACTCCTGAAATCTAACGCGAAATGCAAACCTCGGCCGGGTTTGCCTGGGAGGGTAATTCGGCAGACGCGCCATACCCTTAGCGTCACCGATTAGACGTGTCCAGCACCCCAAAATGTTTCAAAAAATCTCGCTGGAGTAGCCGATCCATGGTCGAAGTACGGTTGCCGCGCTTCTGCTGCAGCGCGCGGTAATTTCCAGCCCCGCGGCCTGCCATGCGGAGCCTTCCACCCTCCTCGCGACTCCCCTCGCCCCGAAACGGCTCTCCGGGTGTACAATGCCGCCGTTGGGTTCTTTGGCAGACGGAGCTGTGCAATCATCGGCCGGGCTACCCTGCAATGAAAATGAAAGTGATACGACGGAAAGCCGATCAAGGGATGGCTCCTTTCGAGTGATTCTTTTCATCCCCGATAGTAAAGTATAGCTTTCGTGGCACGGGGCGGCGCAGACAGCCAATCCGCACGGTCGTTGTTTGACCCGCTTGCTCTTCAAGCCAGGCGCGAACAAATTTAGCGAGACGACATTAGAGTTGGAGGATGACCCGGATGGCTCTCCTGACGGATAAACACTTCACGGCGCGGATTATCGAGCGAAAGGATTTGTCGGAAGATTTGTGGCTCATCCGCGTCGATCCCGGCGGCCCATTTTCTTTTAAAGCCGGCCAGTACGCCACCCTCGGCGTCGATCACGAAGAGAAGCGCATTGAGCGCGCCTATTCCATCGTCTCTTCGCCCTATGAAGAGAGCCTCGAGTTTTTCATTGAGCTCGTCCCCCAGGGCGCACTCACACCGCATCTTTACAAACTCAAGGTCGGCGACACGATGCTCTGCCGCAAAATCTCCAAAGGCCGTTTTACACTCGATTTAAAAAGCGGCCGTACCAATCACCTCCTCCTCGCCACCGTCACCGGCATCGCTCCTTTTGTGAGCTACGTCCGCACGTTGTATCGAGACTGGAAAGCCGGCAACAGCCCCATGCCCGGCGAGCATAAGCTCTATTGCCTACAGGGTGGGAGCCGCTCCTGGGAATTCGGCTATCGCGAGGAACTCGAACGCATCGCCGCGGAAGTTCCGTGGTTCAAATACGTCGCCACCATCAGTCGTCCCTGGGAAGACCCCGAGTGGAAAGGCCAAACCGGCCGCGTCGATGACCTCGTTCGCATGTATGTCGACGAGTGGGACCTGCACCCGGCGGCTACCACCGGATATCTCTGCGGCCATCCCAGCATGTGCGAAAACGGAATGGGTATTTTGAGCCGCGCGGGCTGGCAAAAAGGAACGCTGTTCGAAGAAGTCTATTTCATCCCTGGCAAAGAGGCCGGAGCTGAATAAAGCGTAGCTCGTTCGGCACACACTCTGTTTGCGAAGTGCGATGTGCAGATCGGGTGTAGAATGCCGCGCGGCCGGGGAAACTCTGGCATCGTGATTGAATCTCGAGTACCGGAGGAAGTTTCATGATCGTCGGAGTGCCACGAGAGAGCTTTCCCGGCGAACGCCGAGTGGCGATGGTTCCCGCTGTGATTCCTAGCCTCACGAAAGCCGGACTGGAAGTCGCTATCGAAGCGGGCGCGGGAGCGGAAGCCGGCTATTTGGACGCGGACTACGCCGCCAAAGGCGCGAAGATTCTTCCCACGCGCGCCGCAGTCTTCGCCTCCGCCGATATCATCATTCAAGTTCTCTCCTACGGCTCGAATGACAAGACCGGCAAAGCCGACGTTCCTTTGTATCGCCCCAATCAAGCGCTCATCGGATTTTTGCGCCCCCTGGGTTCACTCGAAACCATTCAAGAGATCGCCTCGAAGGGCGTCACCGCTTTTTCCATCGAGTTGATGCCGCGCACCACCCGCGCCCAAAGCATGGACGCGCTTTCTTCGATGGCTACCATCAGCGGCTACAAAGCCGTGATCGTCGCCGCGGACACGCTGCCTCGCCTTTTCCCGATGATGACCACGGCCGCTGGAACCATCACGCCCGCGCGCGTTTTTATCATCGGGTGCGGCGTCGCCGGCCTCCAGGCCATCGCCACGGCGCGCAGACTCGGTGCCGTTGTCTCCGCCTACGATCTCCGCCCCGCCGTCAAAGAGCAGGTGCAAAGCCTCGGCGGGCGATTCGTCGAGCTACCCATCGAGGCGAAAGACGCCCAGGATGCACGCGGCTACGCGACCGCGCAAGGCGAAGACTTTTACAAAAAGCAGCGTGAACTCCTGGGAAAAGTCGTCGCCGAAAGCGATGTAGTCATCACCGCCGCGGTTATCCCAGGCAAAAAATCGCCGATTCTCGTGACTAAAGAAATGGTTACGGCCATGGCGCCAGGCTCCGTGATCGTCGATCTCGCCGCCGAGCGCGGCGGCAATTGCGAACTGACGCGCGAAGGCGAGCAAATCGTCGAGCATGGCGTCACCATCATGGGCTCCATCAATTTGGCAAGCACGGTGCCCTATCACGCCAGCCAGATGTACGCGCGCAACGTTGCCACTTTTCTCCTGCACCTGTTCAAAGACGGTAAGCTTCAATTAGATCCACAGGATGAAATCGTGCGCGACACTCTCTTGACTCGCGGCGGCGAAATCGTGAACGCCAGGCTGCGCGAAATTTTCAAGCTCCCAGCTTTAGCTGCAAAATCTTAAGGAGGCATGGATGCCCGCGGATTTTATCTCCAGTCTGTTTGTGTTCATCCTTTCGGCATTTCTAGGCATCGAGCTCATTAAACGGGTGTCGCCGCTTCTGCACACGCCGCTTATGTCTCTCACGAACGCCCTCGACGCCATCGTCCTCGTCGCCGCCATCATCATCGCCGGCCGCCACGAGACGCGTCTGTCGACCATCCTCGGCCTCATCGCCGTCGCCGCCTCCTTCAGCAACATGGTCGGGGGCTTCGTTATCACCGATCGGATGCTGGGCATGTTCAAAACAGGCAAGACGGCGAAAAAGTCATGAACCCCGCCGACGTCCAGCAGCTCATCGACATCACCTACATCGCCGCGGCTATCGGATTCATTCTCGCCATCAAGTGGCTCAGCTCTCCGGTCTCCGCCATGCGTGGCGTCCTTATCGGAGAAATCGCCTCGGCCATCGCCGTCACCGCGACACTGTTCGATCCTCAAGTCACGCACTACAAGTGGATCATCATCACGCTCATTATCGGCGCCGGCGTAGGCGTTCCTCTCGGTTTGGTAAAAATGACCGCGGTTCCCCAGCGAACCGCACTCAGCCACGCTTTCGGAGCGCTCTCCGCCGCGCTCATCGGCGTCGCGGAATATTACGTCGCCGCTCCCAACGTTCCGAAATTCGAAATGGCTGAAATTGGCCTCGAAGTCATCATCGGTTCGCTTACTTTCACGGGCAGCGTGATCGCCGCCGGAAAACTGCAAGAATGGCTACCCCAGCGTCCCATCACTTACAAAGGACAAAACTACGTCAGCTTAACCGTCCTCGCCTCGGCGCTCATTCTCATGGTCGTTCTCGTCGTCCACCCCGAATTTACACACTTGTTTCCCGCCATGATCGGCGTCGCACTAATCTTCGGAATTATGCTCGTCACGCCCATCGGCGGCGCGGATATGCCCACGGTCATTTCCCTCTTGAATTCCTACGCAGGCTTTTCCGCCGCACTTCTCGGCTTCGTCCTCAGCAATAAGGTTCTAATCGTCGCTGGCGCTCTGGACGGCGCTTCGGGCTTCATCCTCTCGGTCATCATGTGCAAAGCCATGAACCGCTCCTTCACCAACGTCCTCTTCGGCGCCTTCGGCCAAGTCCAGCCTAAAGCCGCAGGCGCAAAGGAAGAGCGACCCGTCAAAAGCGCCAGCCCCGAAGACGCCGCTGCCATCCTCGCCGCCGCCAACAAAGTCGTCATCGTCCCCGGTTACGGCATGGCCGTCGCGCAAGCACAGCACAAAGTCCGCGAGCTGTACGACATCCTCACAAAAAAAGGCATCGACGTCCGTTTTGGCATTCATCCTGTCGCCGGACGCATGCCCGGCCACATGAACGTGCTGCTGGCCGAAGCCGATATTCCTTATGATCGATTGATGGAGATGGACTCCATCAACGGCGACCTCCCGCAAACGGACGTCGCCCTCGTGATCGGCGCCAATGACGTCACCAATCCTGCCGCACGCACCGACCAATCCAGCCCCATCTACGGCATGCCCATCATCGACGTCGATAAAGCCCGCACCGTCATGGTCATCAAACGCAGCATGGCCGCGGGATTCGCCGGAATCGACAATCCTTTGTATTACCTCGACAACACACTAATGCTCTTCGGCGACGCCAAGAAATTCGTCAGCGAAATCGTTCAACAACTCTCGGGCTCCGGCCACTAACCGGAGTGACCGATCTACAGATCGGCCACTCGTCCTTCATCCGTTGTACGGGCAAGATGCATCGTGCCATCCTTTTATTGCTGCGCTTGCAGCAAATTTTTCCCTTTTCCTGAGTCGGGCTTTTCTCGTACAGTGAACCCTATGGATTACTCTCGCTTCATCACCATCGAGGCTGGCAAGCGCGGCGGCAAGCCCTGCATTCGTGGCCTCCGCATCACGGTCTATGATGTGCTGGAATATCTTGCGAGTGGGATGACCCACGACCAGATTCTTTCAGATTTTCCTGACCTGACCGAAGAGGACATCCGCGCCTGCCTAGCTTTCGCCGCCGACCGCGAACGCAAGCTGGAAACGATCACCGAGTGAAACTGCTCTTCGACGAAAACCTCTCCTTTCGCTTGGCAGCGCTTCTCCAGGACTTGTTTCCTTCCTCGCAGCACGTGCGCGAGTGCGGGCTTCGGGCCGCAAGTGACGCCGAAATTTGGGAGTACGCTAAGACCAACGGACTGGTCATCGTGACAAAGGATTCTGATTTTCAAGACCGAAGCGTGCTTCTCGGTAGCCCACCAAAGATCATCTGGCTACGCACGCGAAACTGCACTACGGCAGAGATTACATCGATTCTCCGTACCGCGTCAGCTTTGATTTCACGCTTTAACGACGACGAACAGGAGACGTGCCTCATCCTCGACTCGGCGAAGCGCCCGTGACAGGGGCCCTGGGGAGCAGTAATCTGGGACCATTGGCGAGGATTGGTCCCGGGCACGGTTCTGAGTCACAGCGCTTATAGGACGACGTATATGAGAAAGGCTAAGATGGCCGAATCCACTTCGACGGCTAAGCATAGCCGCCCTCCGAAAACCGTTGACGAATATCTTGCTCGTGTCCCAGAACCCGCCCGTACCGCTTTAAATAAAATGCGCGCAACGATTCAGTCCGTGGTATCGCCGGAAGCTACCGAGACCATCAGTTACCGGATGCCTGCGTTCCGATCCAGCAAAGGCGTGCTCGTTTGGTACGCTGCATTTTCCGATCACCTCAGCCTCTTCCCCACGGCTTCAGTGATCGAGGCGTTTAAAAACGAACTGAAAACTTTCTCCACCTCCAAAGGCACAATCCACTTCCCCACCGAAAAGCCGCTTCCGATCGCTTTAATCAAGAAGATCGTGAAGGCGCGCGTCGCACAGCTCGAAAGCAAGAAATAACGGCGGGCAGAGTATCGTTAACATCTGGAGGCGTTTTGGACTTTTTTCTGAATGGGTGTGGCGCATACCTTACAACAATTGGTGCAAGGTCGCCGGTTTTGACAATCCATACTTTCCCGTGGCGTCACAAATTTAGTGCAATCCGCGCAAAGAGGGACACTCTTAAGAACAGTGGCAAGGAACTTCTAGGCTCCTTTCCCCCTTGCGCCGATTGGGCCTGAATTACTGTTTGCCGCCCTTGCTCGCGTGGCCTCGTCCGTCCCGCTCTTCGTTTCCTTTGAAGTGGTCTCTATCGACACGCTTTGACGGTTCGGCTTTCTCGCCGCGGTTTGGCTTGGCGCCCTTATAACCATGCTGTGGATCGTAACGGTTATCCACGTTGCCGCGGAATTCATTTCCGCCATGAAACCATGGGCCGGCGCCAACGAAAACGTCCCCGCTGAACCATTCTGGGCCGTAGTAGCCGGAGGGAGCACAATCATAAGGAGCAACGTCGTAGTATCCATAGGGACAGTCAGGAGCTATCCCGATTTCGACGTTCACCTGGGCCTCTGCTTTGGGCGCCGTTGCCGTGAGGCAACTTCCCGCAACAGCCGCTACCAAAAGTAATGTAAGTCCTCGCATAAGTTCACCTCGTTATCTCAGTCTTGGGTTCCTCGAACATGCAATCGTATGGCGCTTGGCAATACCGCGTCTGTTCCATATAGGGCACTTTCAGAGATTCCAACCGGGCAGCCGCGCATTCTTCCACTTCGTTTAAGCAGGTGCTCGTCCAATTAGGCTTCCCATCAGGACGACGCTGCATAACCAGTGGATTCCGTTGGCGTAATCGACGCCCGATAGTTGAGCAGTTAACGCCGCAAGCGTGTACACTTAAATTGTCAAGTCTCACACCTTCCGCCGCGCTCCCCAGGGCGACGGTTCCTGTGCCGCAAGACATGCATTCCGCCGGCAATTTACAACGGTGCAGGTGTCTCCCGTTCATGGGAAGTTTCCCCGGCCAAGCGAAAGGATTCTGATGACTGAGAACGTAATCGTCCAGTACGTCGGTTTCAAAGCGAAGGCGCTCGTGCGTGAGTACAGCTTTGTCGTGCGGCGAGCTTTAAACGAGACCAGCGAATTTACACTCAGCATTGGGAATGAGGCGTTTGGTTCGCGCCGCGTGCGATTTCAAGACGCTCCGGAGATCTGCTCGCTTAGGCTCCAGCATGAGCTCGCTGCCTTCGCAAACCATCCTCCCGAGGCACACTACCTGATCAGCGAGACGGACCTGGACGACTACCGCAATGCGCACGCTCCCAAGGTTTACGGTTACCCTTATAAGCCAAAGACTTCGAGAGACGTCTGACGCGTTTTCAGGCGTTCTCTTGGCAATTGGTTTTCCCCATCTAGCGACAGTAGTGGACGAGGTCACCCGCCCATTTTGGTCTGACTTCTGCTTCATGAAAAACTTTTAACTAGAAGTTATCTCATAAACACATTCAAGCCGCTGAGCGGTTGAAACTTATGGCAAACGGCGTAAACCGAGAACATGGATCTAACCGACGCCCAATGGGCGGTTCTCGAACCGTTGTTTCGTCCCAAGCGACGAGCCGATGGGCGAGGGCGACCGTGGCAGGACACGCGTGCTGTGCTGAACGGAGTTTTTTGGGTCTTACGCACGGGTGCTCCTTGGCACGATCTGCCGTCTCGCTATCCTTCCTATCAGACCTGTCATCGACGCTTCCAACACTGGCAGCGCAGTGGGTTGCTGACGCGCTTGCTGCAAAAACTGGCCGAAGACTTACGAGATCGAGGGAAGCTCGATCTGAGCGAATCTTTCATCGACGCCAGTTTCAGCAGCGCGAAAAAAGGGGCTCTGGTGTCGGCCCTACAAAACGCGGCAAAGGCAGCAAAATCATGGCAATCGCGGACGGCCATGGTTTTCCTCTCGCCGTGTACGTGGCCAGCGCTTCGCCTCATGAAACAAGGCTCGTCGAACCCACTCTTGACCAGCGATTCCTTGCCGAAGCCCCCGAACGCATGATCGGCGACCGCGCTTACGACAGCGATCCCCTCGACCAGCGCATCCACGAACGATACGGCGTACAACTCATCGCGCCTCACAAATTCGTGCGCGTCGCAGCAGCGACGCAGGACGGCCGGATTCTGCGCCGCTACCGGCGTCGCTGGAAAGTCGAACGCCTGTTCGCCTGGCTCCATAACTTTCGTCGCACCGTCATTCGCTGGGAATATTACCCAGAAAATTTCCTCGGTATGGTTCAACTCGCATGCGCTGTGATCCTCCTGAGGCATTTATGAGATGAGTTCTAAATAATTCCATTAGAAACAATCTTCCGCGTGTCAATGGAGCTAGACTGGAAACACCATGAACAGACTTCAAGCATTTCGAGACGCAGCTCTAAAGGGCGGGTTCGTGGCTGTCGAAGAAACTGTGGAAGACACCGTCGTGTGGCTGAAGAGAGCGACGGCGGATGCCGAAGATCGCATTTGTCTCGACAGTGTGACGAACAGTGCGACCGTCTATTGGGCAACTATTCCGTGGAAGATAAACTCCAAGACGTTTCGTGAGGCATCCGCCTTGCAAGCTTGGATCCTCTCAAGGCCCATTGATTTGGCCGTATAACAGACCGGGAAGCTCTCTTCCGGCTCTCTGTGAACGGGAACGAATTCCGTTCAGTCGTCGCGCTTCCCGCGCGCCGCACCTTTGACCACCTTCGCGCGCTCGCTTGCTGGCCTACGCTCCCGGCCTTTGACTTTTCCACACATCTCCACAGTCTCATAAAGCAGTTGTCATCCGCGCTGACGTACGAGGCGCGCGGCGGTGGGACAGCAAATCCTGGCTGTCTCGCCTTCGCTGTCCGACCCGTCCAGTGTCGCGTTTCACAGGGTTCTCTTATTCCTTCGCTTGGACTACAATGACGCACGACTTCCTGTGGAGCGAATGCTGGAGGGAACATGCGTGCCGATCGAGTGGAACTTTCCTGGGATGGCGGGAAATCGGATTGGCTGGTTCGCATCGAAAGCGGCGAAGAGGTAATCCGCCGTCATTGCAAAGCCCCGAAAGATGCGGACGAAAAAATCCTTCGCGCCAAAGCCGAAGAAACGGTGAAAGAAGAAGGCTACGAAGCCAACTCCGCGGCAGTGAGCATCAAGCGATAACTCATCGGCCGCAATGGGACTCGAAGGCCGGAGCTACTCGCATGGAACGCAGGGCGCGGTCCATTGGACATCTATTTCTGGAGTGTTAAAATCCAGAGTGCAACCACATGCCACCCAAAACACTCTACGAAAAAATCTGGGATTCCCACGTCGTCTACGAAGAGCCGGGAAAACCCGCGCTCATCTACATCGACCGCCATCTCATCCATGAAGGCACGTCGCCGCAAGCGTTCGCTGGCCTGAACGCCGAAGGCCGCAAAGTCCGCCGCCCCGATCTCACATTCGCCGTCATGGACCACTCCGTTCCTACGACCACGAACGACCGCTTGCTGCCCATTGTCGATACCGACGCGCGGCTGCAGTTTGAAGCGCTAGAAAAAAATTGCCGCGAAACCGGTGTGCGCCTCTTCGACATGAACAGCCGCAATCAGGGTATTGTGCATATCATCGGGCCGGAACTTGGCGTAACGCAGCCGGGACAAACCATTGTCTGCGGCGACAGTCACACTTCGACGCACGGGGCTTTTGGCACGCTGGCCTTTGGCATCGGGACGAGCGAGGTCGAGCATGTGCTCGCGACGCAATGCCTGGTGCAATCGCGCAGCAAGACGCTGCATATCTTGGTTCACGGCAAGCGCCCGCGCGGCGTGACGGCGAAAGACATCATTCTTGCCATCATCGGAAAAATTGGAATCAGCGGCGGAACAGGCCACGTGGCCGAATACGGCGGCGAAGCCATCCGCGACTTGACCATGGACGGCCGCATGACCGTCTGCAATATGACGATCGAAGGCGGCGCGCGCGCCGGAATGATTGCACCGGATGACACAACGTTCGCTTATATGGAAGGGCGGCCGTTTGTACCTCAAGGCAAAGCATTTGAGGAAGCAGTCACGGGATGGAAGCAGCTCAAGAGCGACGACAGTGCAAAGTTTGACATGACCGTCGAGCTGCAAGCGAAAGATCTCGCGCCGCAGGTCACATGGGGAACTAATCCCGGCATGGTGACAAGCGTAACGGGCCGTGTACCCGAGCCAGGCTCGTTCCACGATCCCAACGATCAAAAAGCCACGGAGAGCGCGCTGAAATATATGGGCCTGAAAGCCGGCACGCCGATCATGGATATTCCCGTCGATCGCGTTTTCATCGGGTCGTGCACGAATTCGCGCCTCGATGATTTGCGCGCCGCCGCGCATCTCGTTGCGGGTAAGCACGTCGCGCACAGCATCAAGCAAGCGCTGATCGTGCCCGGCTCGCGCGGCATCAAAGCGCAAGCAGAAAAAGAAGGACTCGACAGAATTTTCCGCGAAGCCGGTTTCGAGTGGCGCGATGCAGGCTGCAGCATGTGCATCGGCATGAACGCCGACGTCCTTCCGCCTCACGAGCGCAGCGCCAGCACCAGCAACCGCAATTTCGAGGGCCGCCAAGGCAAAGACAGCCGCACACACTTGGTCAGCCCCGTGATGGCGGCGGCCGCCGCCATCGCCGGCCACTTCGTAGATGTCCGCGATTTTGACGTGGCTCACGTCGAATAGCCGAAGTGGGGGAGAGTTTTGGAACATGCGCCCGCCGTACAACCCAAAACAAGCAGTTGGCCTGTCCATTGCTCTCACGGCATCGGCGCTACGCGTTGTAGTTTGGTTGAACCTCGAACACACTCCACGAACAATTTCGAGGGGCTTCATTTTGGTAACCGCTATCGGCATTGTGCTGGTGGGCTACGGATTGGTTGAACAGGCGAGAACGAAAAACTCTACTGATGGCTAGTTTTTGTTTGAGGAGCGACAAGAGAATGGAACCGTTTAACACACACACGGGCATGGTGATGCCGCTGGACAAGGTAAATGTGGACACCGACCAGATGGTGCCGAAGCAATTCTTGAAGGCACTGACGCGGCAGGGATTTGGGCGGATATTGTTTTATGACTGGCGCTATTTGCCGGGCGAGAAGCCGAATCCCGAATTCGTGCTGAATTTTCCGCGCTACGAAGGCGCATCGATTCTGCTGGCACGCCACAATTTCGGATGCGGCTCGAGCCGAGAACATGCGCCCTGGGGAGTGAAGGACTACGGTTTCCGCGTGATCATCGCGCCGAGTTACGCGGACATTTTCTACAACAATTGCTTCAAGAACGGCATTTTGCCCGCTTCCCTTCCCGAGGATCAGGTCGAGGAGCTCTTCCAGCGCACGGAAAAAGAAGAAGGTTACATGCTCACGGTGAATCTGCCGAATCAAACGATTGCGGACCGGCATGGCCTGATGTTCCGCTTTGATATTGCGCCGTCGCGAAAAGAAGTTCTGCTCAAAGGTCTCGACGATATCGGTACATCGCTCCAGCACGAATCAGACATCACCGCCTACGAAAAAAAACACAACGCCACTGCCACTATGTACGAAGCCGTCGACGTTAAAAATTACGCCAACGGCCAATAGCCGTCATTTGCTGTTGATCGAGAGCGTCGTACGCATATCGAGAATTTGCTGTGTGGGGACACGATATATCGTGCCTGTAGCGGCGGTAACGGCAATTCCATCGAGGCCGGCATTTCTTAGACGGCCTCGACGACTGGCTCTGGCGATTCTGGCGCGGCAGGCGGGCCGAGCATCTCGGCAATCAGGATTCCCGCCAACACAAAGGCCGCGCCAAGCAGGGCACGGTTGCTCAGCCGCTCGTGCAGCAAAATGTAGGAAGTAACCGAAGCGAAAACGGGTTCGAGCGTGAAGAGTATCGCCGCGTGGCTCGAACTTGTGAACTGCTGGGCCCACAGTTGGATTGAGAAGGCCAGCGCCGTCGCCAGCACGGCGCAAACCGCGATTCCCAGCAACGATTGCCACTGCCAGCCGAAGCGCACGGGCTCCCAGCCAGTCGAGGTGGCCAAGCCGGTGGCGAGCCACGCCAAAGCCGCGCAGGCCGCAACCTGGAGCACGCTGAGCGCGGCAACAGAGTGCCGCCGAGTGTAATCGCCAACCAGAATGATGTGCATGGCGTAGAGCCCCGCAGCGACAAATGTGAGCAGATCGCCGCGGTTGAGGTGGGAGACGCCTTCGGCGGGAACGGTGAGGAAATAGAGGCCAAACATCGCGGCAAATACGCCGGCGTAGACCCAGAGCGTGAGGCGGCGTCCCCAGAAAATGCCAAGGAGAAGCGGAACCATGACGACGCTAGAGCCGGTGACGAAGCCGGATTTGGCGGGAGTCGTATATTGCAGGCCGGCGGTCTGAAATGCGTAGCCGCCGAACATGAAGAAGCCGAGGGCGGTGCCGGCGAGAAGCTCTCCTTTTTTGAGCGTTCGAAAGACGTGCGGACGGAATGCCGCCATGAGCAGCGCCGCGAGTGTGAAGCGAGCGGCGAGAAAAACGAAGACAGACGAATAGCCGAGTGAATCTTTAACTACGACAAAGGTCGCGCCCCAGAGCAGGCTGCAAAGGGCAAGCGAGAGATCGGCACGAAGACGTTTGGACATGAGGAGTGCCGGCCCTCGCGAGGCGGGCACGCTAGTCTAATGAGCGCGGAGCGGCATGGCAACGCTCGTAAGGTAACGCCAGAAAAGCAAAACGGGGAAGGCTGGATGGCCTTCCCCGTTTTGTGCGGCGAGCTGCGAAAGCGCGCCGGAAGATGTTAGAAATTGACGCGGATGCCGAACTGCATCTGGCGCGGGATGTTGCCCTGCGAACTGGTTACGCCAAATTGGCCGACGCCGCCGGCAGGATTGAGGCTTGGATCGAAGAACACGACGTTGTTGAAAACGTTCGTGAGGGTGTATTCGAACATGACGCTAGCGCGCTCGTAGACTTTGAACTCCTTGGTGATGCGCATATCCATGTTCCAATACGCGTGGCCCACGATCGGAGAACCGTTGCCGCCCGTGCCGGTGTCCAAGCCCAAGATCGGGTTGCGAACTGTGGCAAGGAGACCAGCCGGGTCTGCAAAGATGCTGTTTTGGCCTGCGCCGACGTTGTTGTAGACGCCCGAACCGTAAGGATGGGCACCGGTGAAGATGCACTGTTCGTTGTTAAAGAAGCTGGCCGCGTCCCCGCCGCCGAAAGACTGGCCATCCGTCTGCGTGTTGCAATAGACGGGCGAGCCACTGCCGGCAGCGAAGATGGGAGCAAGGGACCAGCCACCAGCGATGCGGCCGAGGAAGCCATGCTGGCCTTTGAACCAGGGCTCTTCGAGCAGGGCGTAAGCGTTGTAGACGAACTTATGGTTAATGTTCTGTACGCCGTACATATTGCTAAGGTTGAAGGGATCGTTGACGGTGTACTCGCTGGTGGACTGGGTCACAGCTCCGGTGCCCAAGTTCTTGCTGAACGTAAAGTTTTGCTGGAAGGTGATGCCGTGCCAGCTGTTGACTCTCATGGAAACGAAGCCGGCGTTGTAGTTGCCATAGCCAAAGCTGGCGTTATCGCCGACGCCGCTGGTGAGCTGGCCACCGGAGCCGAACGCGGAGCCAGCAATGGGTGTGTTCATCATGCTGCGGGGGAAGTTGAACCCACCGTTGTCAAGGTCACTCCACAAACTCCAGACGCTTTGGCTGGTGAAATTTCCAACTTCATTGAAGGCAGCCGCAGCAGTGCAGCTTGTAAAGGGAACCCCAGCATAGGAGCCAGTGCAATACGAGGGTAGAAGAGCGGCCTGAAAGAAGGGCTGGGCCGGCAGAGCATTGAAATAGGCGGTGTAGGCCGGATTGGGAGTGCCGTTCGCTAGCTTAGAGGCCGGAATTGCCGCACCGCAAGCCGCGTAGGAAGTGGCACAGCCAAGAGCCGTTTCCACGGCGGCATAGGCCTTGTCAAAGCGCTGGCCGCCGAGAGTCATCATGTAGGGAACGGCATTGATGTTGATGGGCTGATACTCGTGGGTGATTTTGCGGCCAATGTACCCGACTTCCATCAAAATCTTCGGTGTGATCTGCCGCTGAATCGTCAAGTCAAAGGAATCGATGACGTTGGGCCGGAAGTTGGGGTCAAGAGCTTCGCCCGCACCCGCCGCGACGCTGTTGTAGCCCGGGAAGACCGGCTGAGGAAGAGTTGCGGCCGCAGGCGGAATCGGAGCTACCAAGCCATCCCAACCTCCGGCAGTAGGACCGACGCGGAAGGCGTTGGCGACACTCAGTCCGCCAACTGGCGTAGCACACTGGGGACCGCTGGTTCCCGCAATGACCCCGGCCATAACGTTTTCGCGGCAAGTGACGGCCTGGATGAGACCGTCGCCAAGCAGAGGAACGAGAACCTGGTCCACGCCGTTCAGACGACCGTAGACTCGGCTATAGCCGCCGCGGACGACGGACTTGTTGCCGCCGAATAACTTTCCAAGGATTCCATCGGTATAGTTTGGATTCCAGGCGGCAGCGATGCGGGGGCTAAAGGAGCCATAGTAGGGATCATAGGGATATTTCTGGCCAGGGCCGGTATTCCCAACAAGGGCAAAACCCACTTCGGGATTGTAAACCTGACCTTGCAAGGCAGCCGCTTCGCGCTGCTTAATATAGGACGCCTCGCCAAGCTGCTGGCCGCTGGAATCCACGAGCTCAATCTGCTTGCCAAGCGCTTCGGTAGGAGGCATTTCAAGGGTCCAGCCCAAACCGTAGGTCAAGGTGAAGGACGGCTTGATGTGCCAAGAGTCGCTCCAGTAGACGTTGTAATAGGGGATGGTGCTCTGGTCAAAAGCGTGAGTGAGTGGAGGATTCAGGGCCAGATCGTTTCCTGCGCGGGTGTAGGCAATCTGCGAGTCGGTGACGATACCCAAGACTGCGGCGTTGACCTTAGCCCATGTCCCAGAATTCACGCCTGCGGGAAGGGTGCTGGAGAAGTCCACCAAACCCCCAGGGTGACTAGAACTGCTTTCACCTAGCTGATAGGTCGGGGTGTAGTTGATACCACCGCCGTTGTCGGAGCGCTGGTGATAGTCCCAGTCACGCTGATAAGCGCCACCGAAGGTAAAGAGGTGATTGCCTTTCAGCATGGTGATGTCATCACGCAGGTATTTATCCTGCCCGTCCCAGAAGCGCGTGCGGACGTTCTGCGTGTTTACGTTATAGGGGGCGAGAACCGAAGTGGTTTCACCAAAGGGTTCGAGCGCACCGCCGAGTCCGGAGAGCTGAGGCGGGCCTCCATTAGCGTTCCAAGCCCAGTAGTTGCGCAGGTAGCTGAGATGGAGGTCGTTGGTGGTATTAGAAGTAACGTTGGTGGTCAAACCAGCGACGAGGTACCAAGGCTGCTGGGGACGATTGGAAACGGCAACAGGATTACCCAAAGTATCGCCAGGGAAGAAGCCGCCGATGTCGGTTTGACTGCCAGTAGCGAGGTTGAGCCGGTAGTAGCGGTAGCTGCTATTGAAATGCCACTTGGAGCCGAAATCGTGGTCGAGGCGAGCGACGCCGAAATTAGAGGTCTGGGGAAGCGAGTAATTGGCCCGGAAGGCCTGCTCGTTGTAGCCGTCGCAGACATTCGAACCTGCGAAGCTTAGGCAGGGGCTGCTGGCGGGCGCATTAGGCATGGGCATGTACTTGTTCCACAGCTGCTGAACTGTCGGACTGATGCCGAGGCCGCGCGGGTCGCACGGACTGGCTCCATTCGAGCCGCAGTTGGCGCCAGTGGCCAAGTTGAAGAGTGTGGGAGTTCCGGCGCCACCCGCGGCTTGGCAAGCGGCGTCGCAGACCAACATCGTAACAAGCCCTTGGCGCATGTTGGCGGAGGGCACGACCCACGTACCGGTCGTCGAGTTGTTCCACACGAAGCGCTCGAAATTGGCGAAGAAGTAAGTCTTGCCCCCGAGGATAGTCTTGGGAATGATGGGACCGCCGACGGCGCCGCCAAAGCGATTGTAATGGTAGCTTGGGAGGGGCGTGCCGCTGAAGTTGTTATCCCAGGTGTTGGCATTGAAATTGTTGTCGAAATAATATTCGTAAGCGGTGCCGTGCCAGGCATTGGTCCCGCGCTTGGTGACGATTTCGACCTGCGCGCCCGCCGAGCTATTGAAGTCGGCGGTCTGGTTGGCGGTGTTGATTTTGAATTCCTCGACGCTGTCGATCGGGGTGGGCATAACGCCGGTTGGCGCGCCGCTGCCCATGTTTCTGGAGACGAAGCCGCCGGTCGGATCGCCGGCGAAGGAGGGCGTGTAGACCTGCATACTGCCATCCATGTCGTTGGTGTTCTGGCCGCCATCGAGCAGGAAAGTGCTCTGGTCAACGACCGCACCAGCAACACCGCCCTCTGGAGCGACGCCCGGCTGGAGGGTGAAGAAAGTGCCGGTGTCGCGCTGGATGGAAGGCAACTGCTGCAACTGCGCCCCACCAATGTCGTTGCCGACAGTGGCGTTCAAGGTCTGGAGTTCGGCGCCCGTGGTGACCGTCACTTCCACGGTTTCAGCGACCGAACCGAGTTCCATTGTGATGTTCAGGGTCAAAGACGCGCCAACATTCACTACCTGATTGACGAGCTTGGAAACGCGAAACCCGGTCTTGCTGACAGAGACGTTGTAGGTGCTGGGGACAACGTTCGCAAAGAAGTATCTTCCCGCATCATTCGAAGTTTCTGTTCGAGCAATATTCGTGGCCGTATCCGTCAACGTGACCGTAGCGCCGACAACCGCGCCGCCAGACGGATCCGTAACCGTTCCGGCCAGGGTCCCTGTACTCGCGGCTTGGCCGAACAGCGACGATGGAGTCACAGCAAACAAACAGAACAACGCAGCTAGGAGCAGAGCCACTCGCTTACTTGACATTCAACTACCTCCTGGATGGGCCTTTAAGGCCCGACAGATATCGAACTGGTGAAGCAAATCCATAACGGTCTGCGGCACAAAATGCATCGAACTTAGCTTGAAAAAGGCAACCACCAGCACAATCGTATAGCGAAAATCAATGCAAGCTAACTTCCAATACGACAGAAAAAGATAAACCGAATACTCTCTATGAATTATCTAAAGTTGAGATTACCCGGGCCCGGCTTAATCTATGTCGCGCCATATTTAGCTACAGGCTTTCATAGGAGAGCTGCAATTTCTCCACTGATGGAGCAGCCTGGGAGCAATCAACGCTTTCAAACGAAAAATATAGCGGACGCGGCAACCGTCGAATGCACTGGGCAAACACAACTCCGACACTTTGTTATGGAGGCGTTATATATTGCCGCTGAAAGACTTTGTCAATAAGAATTTATTAGGCGAGGAACATAAACTTTAGATGCAACGAATGAAAATGGCGGAGGAAGATGGAAGCGGCGAGAAGTGGTTCTAGTACTCTCAAGACTTGGCATGGAAGCGCGTGCAAGGCGGGGTGTGTTAGATTCGGATTGAGGCGAGTTTTGATCCGACTTTTTCTACGGGGGAGTCTGGGATTTCTGTTGTTGGCGAGTGCCGCGTGGCCACTGCGTGGACAGCACCAGCAGGGTTACGCTGGGGCGGCCGCATGCGCCAAGTGCCATGCGGGAGTCCAGCATGAATGGTTGGGATCATCCCACGCGCGGATGATGGAACGCGCGACGAAAGAGAGCGTGAAGGGAGATTTTTCGGAAGGAAAAGCGGTGTTGCGAGGAACAACCTACCTTCTGCAAATCCGCGAAAATCAATTCTACATCACGGAGCCAGATCTGTCGGGAAAGCCATTGGAGCATCGTGTGGAATATACGCTCGGCGACCGGCGATTTCAGCATTACCTTACTACGCTGGCGGATGGACGCATTCTTGTGCTCCCTCCGACGTGGGACATCTCGCGGAAGAAGTGGACGATGGATCTTGATATCGGGAATCCTGAAGAGGGGCCTGAAGATCCGATCCAGGTCTGGAACAAGAGCTGCTATTCGTGCCATGTGAGCAGGGGACAAAAAAACTTTGACCTGGAGAGGCTGCGCTATCAGACGACGTGGCAAGATTTGGGAATTAACTGCGAGAGTTGCCACGGACCGGGAGGCGAACACATTGCGAGAGCGACGGGCGTAAGGACGATGGACGCAACCACGCGCGCGCAGATAAAAGAAGCGATTGTCAATCCGTCGCGACTGGACGCGACAAGTAGCACGGCGATTTGCGCACAGTGCCACTCGCTTCGGGACATTTATGCGGATAACTTCAAAGCGGGCGCGAATTACTACGATTACTTTACTCCGGTGATGGAATACCGATTGCCGGCGTCACCAGACTCGGCCTTTTGGCCTGACGGGCGACCGCGACAGTTGGCAAATGAAGCGTTTGGATTGTGGCAGAGCCAATGCTTTTTGAAGGGAGGCGCGACCTGCGCCACCTGCCATACGCATCCGCACACCTCGGACGTTGAGCACGATGCGCGGCTGCGGCCAGGCAACAATGCGCTTTGTACGGGTTGCCACACGACGATCGCCGCGAACACTCCCGCGCACACTCATCATGCCGCGAAGAGCACCGGCAGCTTCTGCATTGAATGCCACATGCCCGCCACGGTGGTCAGTTTGAAGACGCGGATGCGGGATCACTCGATAAGCATACCTACGCCGGAAAACACAGTCCGGCATGATATCCCGAATGCATGCAATGTCTGCCACCGCGACAAGGACGCGGAGTGGACTTTGCGGCAGATGAACGCATGGTATGGAGAAAAAGCCCGGCAGAAACTCGTTAACCGCGCGGATGCTTTTACGCAGGCGCGACAAGGCGACGCGGCAGCGGTTCCTGAATTGCTGAAGTTGCTGGCGGATCCATCGGGTGGGCCATTGATACGGGCGAATGCGGCGGGTTACCTAGGGAGCTTTTCAAATGATCCCTCGGCGTACAACGCGCTGCTCAATGGCTTCACGGATCCCGAACCGCTGGTGCGCGCGACAGCGGCGACGACAATAAAGCCTAGCGCGGCCCAGCGAGAAGAATTGGCGACAAAGCTGGTGCCGCTTCTTAGGGATCCGATTCGCACGGTACGGATGAGTGCGGCGATTGCGATGGTGGCCATGGGAGTGCGGCCATTTCCGGGCGAAGACGGAGAGCGGTACGAACGGGCTAAAGAGCAATACCATGCGCGCGCTGAGCTGGACTCGGACGATGCACAACAACAGCTCGCGGCGGGGAAATTTTCGTTTTTGTCGGGCGACATGGCTGGAGCGGTGGGCGCTTTTCGAGCGACGCTGAAGCTCGATCCTACGATTCCGGCGCAATACTACTTAGGCCGGTCGCTGGCAGAGGAAGGCGACTTCACTTCCGCGCGGCAGTTCCTGGACGCGATTCCGCGCGATGACAGGCAGTACGACGCTGCGCAGCGATTGCTTGCGGAGATCGCAGCGAAAGAGCCGATTCATGAGCAGACGCAGGCGGAGAGCGCAGGTTCGAACGGCGGCGTGGCCGAGGGCGAAGCGAAATTTCTGAGCGGGCAAGTCTTGTATCAAAGCGAGGAGTACGGCGCGGCAGTGAAAGATATAGAAGAGGCGCTGCAACTTGCCCCCCAGGCGGAGTGGGCAACGAAAGCGGAGATTTATCAGGCAATTTGCCTCGAAAAGCTGGGGCACACGAACGAAGCGGAGGCGGCGATGCGAAAGCTCTCCGAACAGCCGGAGGGCCGTGCGGACGTGGACTTGCAGGTGGCGTTTGTGGAGTTGCTGTACGAAACGGGGCGCGCGGAAGAGGCGCTGAAGCGAGTGGATGGGATCATCACGGGAGATCCGAAGGCTCCGAGGGCTTATTTCTGGCGCGCCAAGGTGCTCCTGCAAGTGCATCGTACAGACGAAGCGGCGAGCGCGGCGCAGGAAGCCGTACGCTTGCTGCCTCAATTCCCCGAAGCGCACAATTTGCTGTTGCGCATTTACCAGATGCAAGGCCGGAGCCAGGAGGCGGCGGAGCAAGCGGAATGGCTAAAAAACTACGAACGGCAGAAAGATTTGCACTGATCGCTCTACTTGCCGCCAGTGGCGCGGATGCGCGAGCGCAAATTCGGTTCGAGGATGTGGCGAGAAAAGCCGGGCTTAACTTTGAGCTCCACAATGGAGCGGTGGGAGATTTCCATCAGCCGGAGCTGATGTTGGGAGGAGTGGCCGTCCTGGACTATAACAATGACGGCTGCATGGACATTTTTTTTACGAACGGCGCGGAGATGCCGTCTCTGAAGAAAACCGGCCCGAAGTATTCCAACCGGCTGTACCGCAACAACTGCGATGGAACGTTTACGGATGTTACAGAAAAAGCGGGGGTGGCAGGAGACGGGTATTCGATGGGAGTGGCCGTGGCGGATTACGACAATGACGGGTATCCAGATATTTTTGTGGCGGGGGTGAACCGGAACATCTTGTATCACAACCGCGGCGACGGCACATTCGAAGATGTTACCGAGAAAGCGCACCTCGGCGGAATCGATCCCCATTACGGCAAGCTGTGGTCGGTCGCCGCAGCGTGGGTGGACGTGGATAACGACGGGTGGCTGGACCTGGTGGTGAGCAATTACGTGCAGTGGGATCCGAAGGTCGAGCCGAAATGCGGGACGGCGCAGAAGCCGCTGTACTGCCACCCGAGCGCCTACCACGACAGTCATAATCAACTTTTTCGCAACAACCACGATGGAACGTTTACGGACATAACCGAGTCTTCCGGGATCGGTGCGCAATTCGGCAAGGGCATGGGAGTGGCGGTCGCGGATTATGACGGCGATGGCTTGATGGACATTTTCATAGCTAACGATAGCGTGCCAAATTTTCTGTTTCACAATCTCGGGCACGGGAAATTCGAAGAAGTCGCGATGCTCGCAGGCGTGGCGCTCGATGACAATGGACGGCCCACCGCCAGCATGGGAGTGGATTTTCGGGATTTTGATAATGACGGGCGGCCCGATTTGATCTTCACGGCCATGATTAACGACACCTTCCCGCTCTTTCGAAATACCGGGAATACTCCGATGTTCGAGGACGACACGGCTCAAGCAGGACTGGCGATTGCGACCCGCGTTCTGACAGGCTGGGGTATCGGCTTGTTTGATTTTGATAACGACGGGTTTAAGGATGTGTTCACGGCGAATGCGCATTTTCCGGCGCTTGAAGAGTCGTTGGGCACAGCACCAGAGCTGCCGAATTCCGTGTTTCGCAACAAAGAGCATGGGCGATTCGAAGATGTATCGAAAACCGCCGGAGCAGACTTTCAGGTCCCTGGCCAATACCGTGGCGTCGCGTTTGCAGATTTCGACAACGATGGGCGAGTGGACGCGGTTGTCTCCAATGTGGATGGACCAGCGCGCCTCTTCCGCAATGTGACCGCGGGTAGCGGGCATTGGCTGGCGCTGAAGCTGAGAGGCACAAAGAGCAATCGGGACGGGATTGGCGCGCGGATTGAACTTACATTACCGAGCGGGCGTAAGCTATTCAACCATTGCACCACGAGCGTCGGGTATGCCTCTTCGAGCGAGCCCCTGGTGCGGTTTGGCCTGGGCAAGGAAGCGGCTGCCAAGCTCATTGAAATTCATTGGCCGAGCGGGCGGGTGCAACAGCTCCACGATATAAAGGCTGATCAGATTCTGGAAGTTCGCGAGCCCGGACCGGACACAAATTTTCCCCTGAAGAAACGATTGAGGAATCGCGGCTAGTTTTCTGAATAGACGGTGCGACCGCCGACGACCGTCTGAAGGACTGTTACTTTCGTATATTGCGAAGGCGGGATTTTGGTGAGGTCGTCGGAGAGGATGATGAAATCGGCGTATTCGCCGACTTTTAGCTCGCCCTTCTTCCCTTCCTCGAACTGGGCGTAGGCGGAGCCGCTCGTGTAGGCGCGAATACAATCTTGGAGAGAGATTTTTTCTTGGGGTTGCCACCCGCCCACGGGACCTCCCTCCGGCAGCTCGCGAGTCACGCAAGCGTGCAGCCCGCGCATGGGATTGATGGACTCGACGTCATAATCGGTGCCAAACGCAAGATGGGCTCCGCTTTTTAGCAAGGAGGCCCAAGCATAGGCGCCTTTGGAGCGGTCGGGGCCGAGACGTTGTTCGGCCCATCGCATGTCGGTGGTTTCGTGGGAAGGCTGCATCGAGGCGATGACATTGAGTTTCGCGAAACGCGGGAGATCATCGGATGCGAGGACTTGGGCGTGTTCGACGCGGTCGCGGCGGTCGCGCGGGCCGTTGGCTTTGGCGACGGCTTCGAAGATGTCGAGGGCTTCGCGATTGGCGCGATCGCCGATAGCATGAAAATTAATTTGGAAACCAGCTCTGTCGCGCTCGATGGCCATGGCACGGAATTTGTCGGGATCGTTGGTGAGGATGCCGCTGGTGGAGGGATCGTCGGAATAAGGCGCGAGCATGGCGGCGGTGCGGGAGCCGAGCGCGCCATCGAGAAAACCTTTTAGCGCGCCGGTGCGCAGCCACGGGTCGGTGGTGCCGCCTTGGGCGCGCATGTCCTGCAACTGGTTCATAGAATCAATAAAGGGCAGCCATTCTGTGATGCGCATAGTGAGTTTGCCCTCTTCTTTCAACTGCACATAAACGAGGAAGTCCGCCCACTCAGAAAAATCCTGGGCGGAGGTGACGCCGTTCTTGGCGGCATCGGCCAGGGCCATGAGAATGCCGCGGCGGCGCTGGTCGATTTTGAGGTCGGGAATTCTGTCGGAGACCAGGCTCATGGCGGAATCCTCTTCGAGCATGCCTGTCGGATCACCGTTGGCATCCCGTTCGATCACGCCGCCAGGAGGATTAGGCGAGTCTTTGGTGATTTCGCCGTGCTGGAGGGCGAGCGAATTAGCCACGGCGACATGCCCGGAAACGTGCACGAGGAATACAGGATTCTTTGGAGCGACGGCATCGAGTTCCTGCTTGGTGGGAAACTTTTTGTCGGGCCAGAGGGTGTGATCCCAGCCGCTGCCGATGATCCATTCTCCCGGCTGGTGATTGGCGACGGCGTCGGCTACGCGCTTCTGCAACTCCTCGATGCTAGCGGCGCCGTTGAGTTGGACGGAGAGCATGTCCGCGCCCGCGTGGCCAAGATGCACGTGGGCGTCATTGAAACCAGGCATGACGAACTTGCCGTGAAGATGAATGGATTCGGCGTTGGGATCCGTACCGCCACATTCGAGAAGGACGTAATCAATTTTGCCGATGCAGCGAATTTTGCCATCGCGAGTGGCCATGGCTTCGGCCCAGGGATTGGCGGGATCGTTGGTGTAAATGCGGCCGTGGAGATAAACGGTGGTGTGCGGCGGGGTCTGGGAATTTTGCGGGGTTTGCGATTTTGCCCGGAGGACTACGACTCCGGCGCAAAAGCTGAAAAAGACTATAACGCACAAATAGAACAAGCTCGCCGCGCGAATCTTCATCAAGGCTTCTCCGGAGCCACTCCTGCTACTCCGAGCAGGGTGAGCAGGGCGCGCACCAATCCCAATTCGCGGCCTGCAGGGTCATACCATTCCAGGAGCGAATGCGCGCCACCGCCGTTGCCTCCGGCGCCAATCGAAATCGCGTCGATGCCCAGGGAGAGCGGGATATTGGCATCGGTGGAAGAACGCTCGATCCGTGATTCGTTTTCCACGATAACATCGGCGGCGCGCAACGAAGCAAGAAGTGGGGACGTTGCCGCCAATTCGCCACCGGGCCGGCTGCCGATGACTTCGACCTTCCACTCGAGCCTTCCGCGGGAGCGATCGCGGGAAGATTCCATTTCGTCGCGAACGCCTGCAGCCATGCACTCGCGGAAAGCGGATTCCAGCTTGCCGAGTTCGACTTCGCTTTCGGAACGCACATCGACCTTGAGATGGGCTTCGTAGGGGATGGAGTTGACGGAAGTGCCGCCCTCGATTTGGCCGAGATTGAAAGTGGTGCGGGGCGAGGCGGGGACTTTCGTGTTGATGAAGCGGACGGAGCCGCGAATGAGGGCGTTGATGGGATTGGGCATGCCGAAATCGGACCAACTGTGGCCGCCGGGGCCGGTGATCTCGACTTCGAGGCGGCGCGAGGCGAGGGCGATGGTGGTGACGTAGTCGGTGCCAGCGCCGTCGAGAACGATTATGGCTTTGAGTTTGCTGCGATATGCATCGACCAGAGCGCGAATGCCGCGGAGATTGCCTTCGCCTTCCTCGCCGACGTCGGCTACGAAAAGAATCGTGCGTTGCGGCTTGATTTGGGCTTCCTGAATGGCGCGAGCAATAGCCACGAGCGCAGCGAGGCCAGTGCCGTTATCGGAAATGCCGGGAGCGAGCAGGCGGGCGCCGTCGTGGCGGACCTTGACGTCCGTGCCCGCGGGGAAGACAGTGTCGAGATGCGCGGAGAGCGCGACGATTTCATTTTCGTTTGTGCCGGGCAGTTCACCGATCACATTGCCCGTGGAGTCGATGTGAACGTTCAAGCCGGCGGCGGAAAGGAGATCTTTGAGCGCGGCGGCGCGCGCGGCTTCTTGAAAGGGCGGCGCGGGAATTTCCGTGAGGCGAATCTGTTGGTCGTTGATCGAAGTTAGATTGGGGACGAACCACGCCATCGCTGCACGGACTTGGGGGTTTTCGCCGAGTTGGGCCGTGGATGCGGAGCGCGTGGTTGGTCGGGCAAGAGAAGAACGAACCGGCATAGCGAAGAGGATAACCCAAACTAGGAGGCCTTTCACTGTCCGTGTCCGCGAGGTTGCGGTGTTCAATGGCGTGCGGCCTCGGAGCAGAGCGCGGAAATTTCGGCGTCGGTGAGCACGCGAGCGGATTGTTTGGCGGCGTCGAAGATGCGATTGACGAGGGAATCGTCGGCCGGAATGTTGTGGCGCTCGAGCCAGAAAAGGACGTTGGACTTGCCGCTCATGGGGCCGATTTCGATCACTTGATCGAGTCCGAAGAGATGCGAAGGCACACCGCTATAGACGGAATCGGCGAGCGACTGGTTGCCTTTGTGGAAGGCTTTGATGATGGCGGCGGCGTGGACACCGGTGGCGGTGCGGAATGCATCGCGGCCGATGACGGGATAGTTGGGCGGGATCGTGGTGTGCGTGTACTGGGCGACCTTTTCGCAGTACTCCTTGAGGCGCGAAAGATCCTGATGAATAAGGCCCATCAGGCGCAGATTCACGAGCATGAGTTCCATGGGCGTATTGCCGACGCGTTCGCCGAGGGAGTTGGCGGCGGCGTGGACTGAATTGGCGCCGGCAGCAATCGCGGCTAGAGAGTTGGCGATGGCGAGGCCGCGATCGTTATGGCCGTGCCAATCGACGCGGATTTTTTCGCCGCTGGGCTTGACGACTTCTTCGATAACGAATTTCACCAAACTGTATGCCCCATTAGGAATGGCGTGGCCAACAGTGTCGCAAAGCACGATCGCCCGCGCGCCGCTGCGAATCGCCGCGCTATAGAGCCGCTTCACCGTATCGGGGTCGGTGCGAATGGTGTCTTCTGTGACGTACATCGAGGGAAGGCCATGATCGACGGCGAACTTCACGGCCTTTTCCGTCGTGCGTTCGAGATGCTCGACTGTCCAATCTTCGACGAGGCGGCGAATCGGGCTTGAGCCGAGGAAAGTGGCGGCTTCGATGGCGATGCCAACACGTTGGGAAATTTCGGCGATGGGGCGAATGTCGGCTTCAATCGTTCGTGCGGCGCAGTTTGGCCTGATTCTCATGCGCTTGACCACGATTTCACGAGCAAGCGCTTCCGTATGCTCCGCAGCACGAGGTCCTGCGCCCGGCAAACCGATGTTGAGTGAATCGATTCCGAGCGCTTCCATCAGGTGCAAGAGTTCGATTTTTTCTTCGATGCCGGGGTCGTGGACGCTGGGATTTTGCAGGCCGTCGCGAAGCGTCTCGTCATTGAGAAGGGCGCGCGTGCCCGGCAGGATGAGCGGCGCGGCGGCAACGTTCCAGTCGTAGATCCACTCGTTTTGTGCCGGTTCCGTCATTGCCGTGCCCCTGATTGAGGTGGCTGCATTGATTCTGCCCTGCTCCAAAAACAACCTGGATCGTCGCAAGCCTCGTCGGGGTCGTAGTTCCCATGTTCGTACTCTAGATGAAAGCAGATCCAATGCAAGCCTTCGAACAATTCATAGTTCGCCTTGTTTACGATAACTGGCTTACCGCACCGACGACATAGTGGGTTTTGATCGCTCACTCAGCGCTCCGAACGAATTCGCACGATTTCAATAGCTCACTGTTCAAGCCTGCTTCATTTTAGACCGTGATCCCGAAACATTGTTTTCAGCGCGCCGCGTGCGTTGCGCAATTTCGTGGCGAGTCCGCCGCCAAATTCAAACTGGAGAAACGCGTCAGCGGTGCGCTCGAGATCGGATCCATAACGGTACCACCATGGCTTTTCGCGGCCTGGCAAGCGGTCCGTGTCGATGTATTTGGTGTGCACCATTTCGAGCAAGCCTGCTCTGCCGTGTGTGCGGCCCCAGCCGCTGGCGCCGCGCCCTCCGTGCGGAGCTTCCGCGATGCCGAAATAGCTGATGGCATCGTTGACCATGACCGCACCTGCGCGCAGCGAGGCCGCAATCGCTTGGCCGCGTTTTGCGTCACTCGTCCACACGCTTGCGGCGAGGGCAAAGCTGGAATCGTTCGCGCGGGCGACGGCTTCTTCGGCGTCTTTCACTGTGCAAACGGCGAGGATGGGGCCAAAAGTCTCTTCTTGAAATAGTTTCATCGAGGAGTTGACGCCGGCAATGACAGTGGGTTCAAAGAAATTCGAGCCGAGATCGGGACGCGGCTTTCCGCCGCAGAGGACTCTGGCGCCGCGCGCAACGGCATCGCTGACTAAATCGCTCATGCGCTGGACATGTTGCGGCCGAATCAGGGGCCCGACGTCGGTCGCTGGATCACATCCGGGGCCGAGACGAAGCTTTTTCGTTTTCTCGACGCAGAGAGAAAGAAACTTTTCTTCGATGGGCTGCTCCACAAAAAGACGTTCCACAGAAAGACAAACCTGCCCACAATTCGTGTAACTACCCCAGACGGCAGCGCTGGACGCGACATCCAGATTCGCGTCCGCGAGAACGATCATGGCGTCCTTACCGCCCAACTCGAGGACGGTGGGAATCAATTTTTTGGCGCACGACTCGGCAACGTGACGCCCCGTGGCCACGCTTCCTGTAAATATGATTTTGTCCGGAGCGGCGTCGATTAACGCTTGGCCGACTTCCCCGCCGCCTTGAATCACAGTGACGAGATTCTTGGGGAAGCCCGAATCGACGAAAAGCCTTTCGATGAACACACCGCAGTGCGGGGTAAAGTCACTCGCCTTACAGATAACGGCGTTGCCCGCTGCTATCGCGGGAATGATTTGGCTTAGCGGAATGGCCAGAGGATAGTTCCAGGAACTGATGATGCCGATGACGCCGAGAGGTTCGTAGACCACGCGGCCTGACTTGGCTTTCGCTGCGGTGCTGTGATGTGGCACGCGCTCTGGCCGCAAGAGCCGCGCGCCATATTTTGAGAAATATTCGGCCGTATCGACCGCGACGAACAGGTCCGCGAAAAGAGCTTCAACGCGCGGCTTTCCGGATTCCGCGACGACAGCATCGGCGAGCGCTTTGCGCGAGGTCATCATGCATTCGCGCAAAACACGCAGTTGCGCGCAGCGGTTCTCGATATGCATTGCAGACCACGCCGCTTGCGCGGAACGCGCGCGCGTCAGGATTTCAGGTAACGTGCTTGGCAACGTCCTGTCAATTTGCGCGATGGTTTTGCCGGTAGCTGGATCAATCGAAGGAATCGTATCAACCGGGATAGCCGTGGCCGCCATAACCGCGATTGTATCCGAAATTGGGAGCGCGATGGGGTAGCGGGCTCCACATACCATTTCCCCGCGACATCCCGCCTGCACAACCCAGTTTCTGGAACTGTCGCTTACTGCCCAGTCTTCGGAACAAATAAGGACAAGTTCTCCGCCTTCCAGCGCATGGCGGCCATGATGCGATTCCGGCCGCTCGGGTGGTCGAAGAATATCCACTCCTCGACGGGGCTGGGGCTCATCTTGCGATACTCGCCGAGATGGATCGCTGCCCGCGCGAAGCCATCCGGCTGTCGGCTAGCGTTCAGCCCGTACATGTCCGCTTCATATTCCGTTGTGCGGGTGTGCGTGTTGGCAAACGGAGTGTATAAAAAGCCGAACACCGAACCAAGCAGCAAAACCAACGGCAGCACGGCAGTGTCCCCAATGCCGTGGATCTGCCAGCGCGCACCCCAGCGGGCAAGTGCTTTTTCGAGAGACCAACGGAGGAACGCGAAGAAAATAACGATGACGACGGAAAAATAGAGCAAGTCTTTCGCGATGTGATGGAGGACGTAGTGGCCCATTTCGTGGCCCATGACAGCCTGGATCTCTTCCGGCGAACCGCGGCGCAGCAGATTGTCGTTAAGCGTAATGCGCATCGTGCTGCCGAAGCCGCTGACATTGGCACTCATGCGCGTGGTTTGGCGGGAAGCATCCACTTCGTAGACTTTATCCGCGGCAATTCCGTTGGCATGCGCGAGGCTGAGGATGGGCTGTGTTACGCGCGGATCGTCAAGGACGGTGTACCTGTTAAAAATCGGAAGGACAAACACGGGAGCGATCATTACAAAGAACACCAGGAAGATAATCGACGCGACAGCTCCCCAGATCCACCAGGTGCGCGGAAGGCGGCGAACGATGCCGAAAAGCGCCATCATGACGAGGCCTCCCAATACCAAATTTACGAGGAGCGCTTTGAACTGATCGCCCATCCAGGGACCGAAAGTTTGTGTGGCAAGCCCGTACTGGCGCTCGCGTGTAAAGCCTTCGTAAATCCCCAGAGGCGCGCCGAGAATCGTCGTAACGATGAGAAACTCGACCCAGTAAATCAGTGTCTGAAGAGGCTTAAAGCGCGTGATGCGCTCGGCGAGATCGTGCATCTTCGCGGACCAGCGGAAATACAGCAGAAGAAGATAGATGACCGCGCCATAAAGAAAATCCCAGAGGATGAGCCAGTAGCTGCCTTCGAAATAGGCGTCGGACTTGGCTCGAGCGCTGGCAGGAATTTCGGCGAGATACGCGTGGGTGGCGGCCTCGACATTGAAATGGTCCGAAGGTTGCGCGGCCGGCGGAATCGGGATTTCGTCGGGCATGGCTGTAGCAGGCTTTGCGCCAGGGCCGGGAGTTTGCTGAGCGCGCGCGCCGCTCGAGCAAGGGAGCAGAGCGAGCGCAAGCCAAGCTGAGATCGCGATCTTTCGGCAATTCATGGATGCTCCTGCAAGAAACAATTGTTCGATCGAGTTCGAGTGGAATACGGAGGCATAGTCAGAAAAGTTTCCGCGTGTTTGAGGATTCTGCCGAAGCAATAAGAGAGTATTTGTATTCGCACGGCTAAGGCTCCCCGATGCGCCAGGCTTCATCGTGCATGACCTGGACCATGCACAGCCCCTGCGGAGGGACCGTGGGGCCGGACTTGGCGCGGTCTCGAAGTTGGTAGAGGCGGAGAATATCGTCCGGGACAAGTTTGCCGCGGCCGACGTCGAGCAGAGTGCCAACCATTTTGCGGACCATGAAACGCATAAACGAACGGCCGCGCACGGTGTAGACCAGTTCTTCGCCGTCGTCGCTGCGAACGAGTTCGCTCGCATAAATTTCGCGAACCGTCGAGCGCTCTTTGTCGTCGTCCTCGGAGCCGGTGGAGGCAGCGAACGCAGCGAAATCATGCGGGCCGACGTAGCGTGAAGCGGCAATGCGCATGGCGTCTTCATCAAGCGGAAAAGGATAGTGCAGGACGTAACGCCAAACCGCGGGTGGAACGACTTTCCCGCGATACAAACGATAGCGATAGATCTTTCCAATCGCCGACCAGCGCGCATGGAAATCCGGCCCCACCTCTTCCGAGCCGACGATGCGAATAGTGGGAGGGAGCAACGCGTTAAGCGCGCGTTGAAATTCGCCCGCCGACAATCCCGATTGCGTGTGGAAGCTGGCCGCTTGGCCGAGCGCATGCACACCCGCGTCGGTGCGTCCCGCGCCATGCAGTTGGACGTTTTCCTGCGTCAGGCGACGCAGCACAGAAGATATCTCGCCTTGAATTGTGGGCTTATCGGAGGATTGAATCTGCCAACCGTGAAAGTCGGTGCCGTCGTAGGCGATAGTGAGTTTGAAATGGCGCATGAAAGGGCCGCGTTCCGTCTTCAGCGATTAATTTTCAGGAGACGCCTGATGTTTGGCAAGGTCTTCGAGCACGTCACGGAGCCGAACGCACGAAGCGGCTGCCAGGCTTGACGGCGGCGCCGCCTTCACGGCACAGCGGACAATCCTCCGGTTCGTAGCTGGCGATGGGCAAGTCCAGCAGCGCTTGGGACTCGACCGAGAATTCAATTTTGCCGCCGCTCCGGTCGATTAGAGCACCGGCAGCAACGACGCGCCCACCCGCTTCTTCCACGACCTGGATGGTTTCCTGCGTTGAGCCGCCCGTCGTCCAAACATCTTCTATTACGAGAACATGCTGATCGGGCTGGAGCGAGAAGCCGCGGCGGAGAGTCAGCGTGCCGCTGGCATCGCGCTCGACAAAAATGGCCGGCACACCTCCGCCCGAAGATTCCTTAGGCTCCGGGAGAGCGCGCGCCACTTCCTGTCCGATAACAACTCCTCCCAAAGCCGGCGAAACAACGGCCCCGATGACGGCGTCAGAGAATAGCGCGGCAAGAGCTTGGCCGAGTTTTTCGGCAAAGCGCGGGTATTGGAGAACCAGCGCGCATTGCACGTAGGTACCGCTATGCAGACCGCTGGAAAGCTCAAAGTGGCCGTGGCGAATGGCTCCCGCGGATTCAAAGATGCGCAGCAGTTCTTCTCTAGAAAGCATTGGTTTCGGCCAACGGCAATTTGCGTGTAAACATCGAAACGTGAGCAGCCTAGCCGTGGTGTGCCGCGTTGTCAAGGAAGCCGGGCCGCTGCTAAACTGCAAGGCAAGTTTGCCGGCTACGGCAAGCTTTCTTGGTTGTTTTGTGCGTCGAATCGTGAGGAATGTCCCTGGATAGCCATATCTCCCGGCCACGCTCCCGGACTATTCCTACCGCGTGGCAAGAAACCGGCCAACCAAGTGTAACAACACCTGTTCAGGGCACGTTCCACACTGTCAGTTGCAGATAAATGCGTCCCAAGGGGACAGAATCTTGAGGGGAAAAATTATCATGACGACTCTACATGAGGCCGCAAAATACGTGACCAGTTTGCTGAGGGCGAAGCGGTCCATTGCAATCTCGGAGGCGAGGCGCTCCGGCACTTGGCCGGCGCGATCTGTGCTGGCCTTCTTCCTGGCGGCGCTGCTTGCCGTTGGCCCGACTCTGCCTGTTTTCGCACAGATGCCTGCGCAAAATCCGCCGTCGAACCCCGCCCCTGCGGCATCGCCCGCTCAAGCGCAGGGTACTCCGATCGCGCCGGTCAGTTCTCTGGGGCTTGGGAAATACGATTTCTCCAACGGCCCCAAGGCGTTCCCCGATCTTCTTAAGCTTTACCATCCGATTCAGATTGGAGAGCCCGAGCTCACAAACTCGCAGAGGCTCGATCAATTAATCCACGATAACAAGCTGGAACTAAGCCTGCAGGACGCCGTAGAGCTCGCTCTCGAAAACAGCATGGACATTACGGTAGAGCGTTACGCACCTTGGCTGGCCGACACTTCGATTCTGAAGGCCAAGTCTGGAGGCGCAGGTGCGCCAACGACTGGCGGCTTGTTGGGATCTTCGACGGCCAACCTGCCTTTTTTCTCGTTCGATCCTCTATTTACAAGCTCGGCGAGCGTCGACGATAAGACCACGCCGGTCAACAACCCTTTCATCTCCGGCACCGGCACGGGAATATCTTCTCCGAACCATCTGGGCACCCACACGACGGTATTCGACACCGGGTTCACGCAGGGCTTCCAGACTGGAACGAACCTTAGCGTGATCTGGGACAACACCCGGAGCAGCTCGACGTCGGCTGCGAACTTTTTCAATCCCGCCGTGCAATCAACGCTGTCGATCGGCTTTTCGCAGCAACTGCTCAGCGGCTTCGGACTCTCGGTGAATCGCCGAAATATCATGATCGCGAAGAACAACCGGAAGATTGCAGATTGGGCGTTCGCGCAACAAGCCATCACCACGATTACGAATACAATTACCGCTTACTGGGAACTGGTGTACGCGAGGGCAAACGTCAAGGTGGAGGAACAGGCTGTCACGGTTTCTGGCAGGCTTTACAGCGACAACCAAAAACAGCTCGGGGCCGGCACGATGTCTCCTCTCGACGTCATCACAGCCCAATCGGAACTCGCCACCGACCGCCAGAATCTGATCGTCGCGCAGACTGTGCAGCTGCAAGACGAACAAACTCTCAAAAATGAAATCTCCAAGGATCCGATGGCGCCAAACCTGGTGAACGTCGAAATCATTCCGACGGATCAGCCGACGCAGCCCGCGGTGATTGAGACCTCCTCGTTCGAGGCTGCCATACAGGAAGCTTTCTCAAAGCGGCCTGAGTTGCAACAGCAAATCTATAACTTGAAGAACGCCGACATCGATGTGAACGCTACGCGCAACGCGCTTAAGCCGGAGCTGACGCTCAGCGCGCTGTATAGTTCCGTGGGACTTGCGGGCAATTCACCGATCGCCGGCGCGACAACCTTTACCAACGGACTTCCCATCGTGGATGCAAATGGCAACCCAGTGATGGTGGATATCGGTGGAGTCGCAACTCCGATTTATGAGCCCATTACAAACAAGGCTATAACGGGCACCAATCAGCAGGGCTTGACGACCTCGCAGAGCCAAATCTTTCATAACCGCTTTCCCGACTACACCGCTCAATTGACTCTCAGCCTTCCGCTACGCAACCGCTCTGCACAAGCCGACAGCGCCCGCTCCATCTTGACCGAGCGGGAGGAGCAAGCTACGATCCGGCAACTGAAGAACGCGGCGATTCTGGACGTCCGCAACACCTACATTGCTTTGACCCAAGATCGCGCGCAAGTTGAGGCCGCGAGCAAGGCTCGAGAATTGGAACAGCTGGCCTTCGACGACGAACAGAAGAAATACAGGCTCGGAGCCTCCACCGTTTACAACGTGATTCTGATGCAGCGCGACCTTATTACGGCCCAAGGCACGGAGCTGCGCGCGCTCGCCAATCTGCAGGAGGCCAAAGCCAACTACGAACGCGCGCTAGGGCGCACGCTGGACGTGAATCATGTCACGATCGCGGACGGTAAGTCGGGAACGGTGGAACGCGCCACATTGATCCCGGGGACGCTCCACGGGAAAGTCTTGGGAACGGAAGACCTTTTCGGGGACGGCAGCCGGCGCTAATTCCCGGGCGAGCCTGCGCTGGAGGCGCCTCGAGTGCGGGCTCGTCTTGTTTCTTGCCCCGTTTTCCAGCTTCCCTTTTGTTCACCGCGCGCTTAACAAACAGCACGCTTTTCCAGCTCATCCAAGATGCGCGAAACTCTCCGTTCCGAACCTCTCCAAATCCTTGTTTTGCCTTCCCGGGTCCATTATCCTCGTTAAGCCAATAGCGGTCGTTTTTCTGGTTCACGGCACAGTGTTTATTGCTCCGCCTGACCGCAAATCCAGCCCGCAAGTGAAACAAAATCCATGGTTCGAGCGTTTTACAGAGTTAGGTCAAACTAAAAACGTCCCGCAGGGACAGAATCTCGAGGGGTAAAGATGATTACGAAGATGCTGAGGGGGACCCTGAAGCGGTCCATTTTTGGAGCGAAGGTCAGGAGGACAGCTTCCGTTTGGGCGCGGTCTGTAGTGGCGATCGCTCTAGCCGGGGTGATTGCTGGTGGGCCGCTTTCTCCGGTTTTTGCGCAAAGCCAGGCGCAAAATCCGCCCTCCAATCCAGCTCCGGCGCCCACCGTCGCGCCGGTCTCTTCTCTGGGCCTTGGCCTTCACAGCTACTCGCGAGGGCCTAGAGCCTTCCCGAACATTATCAAACCCTACGAATCACAATTCGTCGATCCGCCGGTGCTCACCAACTCGCCGCGGATTGATCAACTCATCCATGACAATAAGCTTGAGATCAGCCTCCAGGATGCGATCGAGCTTGCGCTCGAAAACAGCCTGGACATTGCCGTCCAGCGCTACTACCCCTGGATCTCCGACGCCGGCCTTCTCAATGCCGCTGCAGGCAACACCGGATTCAGCACGCCTGGAGTGCAGATCGGCGCGTCCTCCGCGGCCATCAATCCGTTCGTCTTCTTCATCCAGAACTTCGATCCGCTCATTCAGAGCACCACCGGAGTTTTCGATGGCACCATACCAATCAACAACCCGTTCACTTCCGGTGCCGGCACGGGCACCAGCGTGGCCTCCGTTGTCGAACACCAGACGACGTTCAATAACCAATACTCGCAAACATTTCAGACCGGCACTAATATCCAAGTGAACTGGAACAACACTCGCAGTAGTGAGAACATCCCCAACTTCTTCAATCCGGACGTGAACTCGGTACTCTCGGTTTCTATTTCTCAGCCTCTCTTGAACGGCTTCGGCAAGCAAATGTGGACTCGCAATATTCGCATCGCCAACAACAACCGCAAAATCGCCGATTGGGCCTTCGCGCAGCAGGCCATCACGACCATCACCAACACCATTACCGCCTACTGGGAACTGGCTTACGCGCGGGAGAACGTCAAGGTCAATCAACAGGCTGTGGACGTAGCGCAAAAACTCTACGAAGACAACAAGAAGCAGCTTGAAATCGGAAGCCTAGCTCCCCTCGACGTGACCCGTTCAGAATCCGAAGTGGCTACCGACACGCAGAACCTGGTCGCCGCTCAGTCGGTCCAGCTCCAGGACGAGCAAACCCTGAAAAACTACATTTCCAAGGACCCCATGGCGCCTAACATTATCAATGTGGAAATCATTCCGACGGACCAGCCGACGCAGCCTGCCGCCGTTGAAGCAGCCTCGTTCGAGGATGCCGTTAAGGAGGCCTTGGCCAAACGGCCTGAACTCCAGGAGGAGATCTACAACCTGAAGAACGCCGAAATTGACGTTAAGGCTACCAAGAACGCGCTTCTCCCCTCGCTCACCGCGAACGCCTTCTATCAATCGAGCGGGCTCGCGGGGAACAGTTCTATTCCCGGAACCCCCACCACCATAAGCACCGGCGTGCCTATCGTGGATGCCAACGGTAACCCTATAAGCGTGAGCGTGGGCGGCGTGCCCACTCCGATCTTCCAGTCGGCAACTGTTGCACCCAGTGTGGGCACGATTTACCAGGGCTTCACCACCGCCCAAAGCCAGATCTTTCACAATCGCTTCCCCGAATACGCCGGCCAGTTGACATTGACGCTTCCTCTCCGCAATCGTGCCGCCCAGGCCGAGCACGTTCGCGCTCTGCTCACGCAGCGGCAAATGGAAACGGCGGCGCAGCAACTCCGAAACGCCGCGCTTCTCGATGTGCGCAACTCGTACATCGCCCTGACGCAAGATCGCGCGCAAGTCGCTGCGGCGATCAAAGCGCGCCAACTGCAACAGGAGACGTTTGACGCCGAACAGAAAAAATATCAACTGGGTGCCTCCACGACTTACCTTGTGATTCAGACGCAACGCGACTTGATTGCCGCGCAGGGCACCGAGATTCGCGCTCTCGCCAACCTCGAGGAAGCCAAAGCCAACTACGAGCGCGCCGTGGGTCGCACGCTTGATGTGAATCACGTCACCATCGCCGACGCGGAGTCCGGCGAGGTCAACCACCCGACCCTGATCCCCGGGACGCTCCACGGGAAAGTGGTCGGCGTGGAAGACCTCTTCAAAGGCCTTCCCGACGGAGAGAAACGGTAATTTTTCGCGCGAAGCGAAAGAGCATTCTGGCAGCTCACTCCCGGAATACGCTAGAATCGAAGGCGGAGGAGTGGGTGAGTGGTTGAAACCGGCGGTCTTGAAAACCGTTAGGCTCGAAAGGGCCTCGGGGGTTCGAATCCCTCCTCCTCCGCCAGCACCGGCCGGAGCGAAGGCCGTGCGGGCCTTTCTCGCGTCCTCTCGAAGAAAGCCCCGAGACGCGGACAAATCAGGAGCGTTAGACCATGAGCGACGAGGTCAAGAGTTCGGTCACGACCATCACGCCGGGAGACGTTCCAGCCATACAGCGCGAGCCCTCCACGAAAGAACGCGCTTGGGAAGAAAACACGCTCCGCCCCACGCTCGAAAAAAGTCCTGAGCGCCAAACCGAATTCACCACCATTTCCGGATTTCCAATCCGGCGTCTCTATACCCCCGCTGATCTCCCCGTCTGGAATCCAAATCGCGACTTGGGTTTCCCCGGCGAGCCTCCCTACACGCGCGGGATTCATTCCACCATGCATCGCGGGCGGCTCTGGACGATGCGCCAGTTTGCGGGCTTCGGCACGGCGGAAGATACCAACCAGCGGTTTCGCTACCTACTCGCGCAGGGCCAAACCGGTCTGTCAACCGCGTTCGATCTCCCGACTTTGATGGGTTATGACTCCGACCACCCGCTTGCCGAAGGCGAAGTCGGAAAGTGCGGCGTGGCCATCAGTTCCCTCGCCGACATGGAAGTGCTCTTCGATAAGATTCCGCTCGCTGATGTCACGACTTCGATGACCATCAACTCGCCCGCGGCCGTGATCTGGGCGATGTATCTTGCCGTAGCGGAAAAGCAGGGCGCGGACTGGAAGAAAATCTCCGGAACGCTGCAGAACGACATCTTGAAGGAATACATCGCGCAAAAGGAGTACATCTATCCGCCCGAGCCATCGATGCGGCTGGTGATCGACACGTTTGAATTCGGAATGAAGAACACCCCGAAATTCAACACGATTTCCATCAGCGGCTATCACATCCGCGAGGCCGGCTCAACCGCCATTCAGGAATTAGCCTTCACACTGCGCGATGGCATGGAATACGTCGAATACGGAATGCGCCGAGGGTTGGGCGTCGACGAATTCGTTCCGCAGCTTTCCTTCTTTTTCAACGCCCACAATGATTTCTTTGAAGAAATCGCCAAGTACCGCGCGGCACGCCGCATCTGGCACAAAGCAATGGTCGAGCGCTATGGCGCGAAGAGCGCGCGCACCTGGGCTTTGCGCTTTCACACACAGACCGCGGGCTGTTCGCTCACCGCGCAGCAGCCCTACAACAATGTGGTGCGCACGGCCATCCAGGCGTTGGCCGCCGTTCTCGGCGGAACTCAATCGTTGCACACCAATTCGCTGGACGAGGCTTGGGCATTGCCCACGGAGTTTGCGGCCACTATCGCGCTGCGCACGCAGCAGATCATCGCGCATGAAACCGGCGTCACAAACACAGTCGACCCGCTTGGCGGCTCGTACTTTGTCGAAACCTTGACGAATGAAGTCGAACGCGGCGCGTGGGACTACATCCAGAAAATCGACGCGATGGGTGGAATGGTCCCCGCCATCGAGCGCAGCTACCCGCAGCATGAAATCGCCGAAGCTTCATACAAATATCAGGTAGCCGTCGACAAAAAAGAAAAGATCATCGTTGGCGTGAACGATTATGTCGCTCAGGAAAAGCCTCTGGACGTCCTGCAGATTGATGAAAGCGTTGCGCAACGCCAGGCCGAACGCCTCGCAAAGCTGCGCGCCGGCCGCTCGAAATCCGAAGTCGACCGCCGCCTTGCTGCGCTCCGCAAAGCCGCCGAGGGCAAAGACAATCTCATGCCGTATCTCTTCGACGCCGTCAAAGCTTATGCCACCGTAGGCGAAGTCTGCGACGCCCTCCGCGAAGTCTTCGGCACCTACGAAGAAGTTGCCATCACCTAGCTCTTCTCTCCTCCGCGACCTCTGTGTACTCTGTGTTAAAATAAACCCTAATGAATAACAACGAATTGACCCGGAGCATCATCGGCGCCGCAATCGAAATCCACCGAGTGTCGCCAACAAGGCACCGGAAATATCTGTTTCCCCTCTGCGCTCTGCGTACTCTGTGTCTCTGCGTTTAGCTTTCTTATGACCGACCTTCAACTCACGCACGCGATTATCGGAGCGGCCATTGCCGTGCATCGTGAACTTGGTCCCGGACTGCTGGAAGCCGTTTACGAGGAGTGCCTTTGTCACGAGCTCACGATGGGAAACATCCCATTTGAACGACAAAAGCCCATCCCGGTAGTCTATAAAGGAGCAAAGCTGGACTGCGGGTACCGTGCGGACATTGTCGCGCTCAGACGAGTCATAATTGAAATCAAGGCGATTACGTCCGTGGCTCCGGTTCACGACGCTGTGATGCTGACTTATCTCCGTCTTTCAGGATGTAAGATTGGCTTGCTAATCAACTTCCACTCTGCCGTCTTGAAAGACGGTGTTAAACGTTACGTATGGAGATATGCTGCAGCGGATGCGGAAAAAGAAAACTAAACGCAGAGACACAGAGGACACGGAGAAGAATGCCTGAAAAGAAAATACGAGTGCTGATCGCCAAACCCGGCCTTGACGGCCACGATCGCGGCGCAAAAGTGATTGCCCGCGCCTTGCGCGACGCTGGCATGGAAGTGATCTACACCGGCCTGCGCCAAACGCCCGAGATGATCGCCACCGCGGCCGTTCAAGAAGACGTCGACGTCATCGGCCTCTCGATCTTGTCCGGCGCCCACAACACCATTTGCCCCCAGCTCATGCACCTGCTGCGCGAAAAAGGAATGAACGATGTTACGGTTCTCGTCGGAGGCATCATTCCGGAAGCTGACATTCCCGCGATGAAAGCATCGGGCATCGCCGAAATTTTTCTGCCTGGCACTTCAACGCAGGACATCGTCCAGTTCATCCACAAACGCGTGGCGCGCTGAAGCCCCTCGCGGCCATGGCGCCTTACGTCGGCGTTTTTTCGAACTTAACGCGCGTATAGAGCACCTGGAAGCCCTGTTGCAAGATGTTGCGCTGCGAAATGCTTCCCGGCTGGGCGATGCTGACGGCCAAGTCGCTCCCCGCCTGCGACGCGCGCGCGAGCCTTCGCTCCAGGAGCGCCGTCTGTACGCCGCGCCTGCGCGCGACGGGCAGCGTGCTGGCTCCAAACAAACCCGCGACCCCATCGTGCAGCGCGAGCGTCCCGCCGCCGGCAATTTTTCCGTCCACCCGCGCCAAATAGCACTCCGTCTTCGGCCCGAACGCGAACAGCTTCATCACTTCGAGGAGTTCCTGCGACACCGGAAATTTTTCCGCGAATCCCTGCGAGACCGTCAGGGTCCATACATCGATCTGGTCTTTGCCGACCTTCTCGATCGTGATTCCCTCTGGAGGCTCGGGACATGTCTCCTCGGGACTCACTTGCCGGGCCATAACATTTGAAAATTCAGTCACGCGATATCCGCGCTGGCCGAACTGTTCGATAAAGCCTGGATCCGCCAACGGGCACGTCTCGACGCGCACGGGCTCGCCGCGCTCGCGATAGAACTCTTCCAGGCGGTCGAACTCTTCTGTACTTACTTGTCCGTCGAGGCCCATCCCCACCGCTTGCGTTATCGGCGAATTCTTCCCGCAATAGACCGCGAATCCGCCGGCAAGCCGCCTGACCGCGGCTCCGCTGCCCGGCCGGAACCGCCCGAGAGCTTCCGCGCATTCGACCGCCGCTTGCGCTTCCGCAAGTTCCACCCGGCGAGCCAACTCCAGATTCAGCAATAAGTCCCGCATGTTTTGTTTTTATTGTTTACCCTTGTCCCTGTTCTGGTACTTATCCTTCACTTGACGCATTACAACTTTAGCACGTTTCTTTTCGGCGTGGCGTGCTTCGGCACTCGTCTTTCGCAAGAGGAAATCGTGTTCGCGTTGGAGTTTGCGCCAGCTTTCCAATCGTCCCGTGTCAATTATGCCTGAGGCCAGCGCCGCTTGCACGGCGCAGCCCGGTTCATTCTCGTGGCGGCAATCGCCAAATCTGCATTGCGCGGCAAGTTGGTCGATGTCCGCGAAAGTTTGCGGCAACCCATCGGCAGCATTCCATAATTGAAGTTCGCGTAGGCCTGGCGTATCGATGATCATCACGCCGCTCGGAAGCATAAAAAGTTGCCGCGACGTCGTGGTATGCCGTCCCCGGCTGTCGCTTTCACGCACCGCGTCCGTTGCCTGCCGATTCTCTTGCAACAAGCGATTCACCAAAGTGGACTTCCCCACTCCAGACGATCCCAGAAGCACAATCGTTTGGCCTTTCTTAAAATGTGCCTCCAACGCGTCCAAACCCGCTCCGGTTTTTGCGCTGACCAGGAAAGTCGGAACGCCCGTTGCAATTCGATCGACCTCCGCGACGCGTTCCGCAGATTCCTCACATGCGTCAGCCTTGTTCAGCACAATCGCCGGGTGCGCGCCGGATTCCCAGCATTGCGCCATATATCGTTCGATGCGCCGCACGTTGAAATCGCCGTCCAGCGCCGCAACGATCAAAGCGAGATCGATATTTGCGGCAATCACTTGCTCGACGATCTCTTTCCCCGCAGCTTTGCGAGCAAATCGGCTGCGCCTCGGTAATACACATTGAATTGCTGCGTTCGTTTGCCCGGGATGCAATTCCACCGAAATCCAGTCGCCGACGGCCGGCCAATCGCCGCCCTCCTCGGCTTCTTTGCGCAATTTGCCCGAAGGCTCGGCCCAGCGTTCCGGGAAATCCCCCGCCACGCGCCACAACCCTCGCTGCTGCGACACCACGCGCGCCGGAATGCAGTTCTCTTCCCGCTTTGCATTCCATTGCGCTTCAAAATATGTGTCCCAACCTAAATCCACAATAAACACCTGAAAATCCTCCCGCTGCCCGCGAGCAGCCTTGTGCGCGCGGTTGGGGCAATTTTGCCCGCGCGGCGCGGCTATGCGCTCTTGCACGGACCAGTGGCCAATCCAAGAACGCCGTGATTCAGTTTTCAGGAAAAATCGGGCGCGAAAGTTCTGCGAATAAATCGTTCGACTAGAACGGAGCTTCGCCGGAGACACATCCGCACTGGACAACCATGACTGAGGTATTCACAGGCGCCTCCAGCAAACAATTCAGTGCCTTGCAGCACTGTCGAACGGAATTGTAGTCATTGGACTTGATATCGTCAAGACACGCGCCGCCCAGCCCACTCGCGGAATTTTGCCGCGGACCGTATACTGATTATCCTGGCGTGCGATGGAGCTTCTGCGCGCCTGTGTGAATCCTTGGCCGAGGTCCGCGAGTGGCTGCGTCCGTTTTGAAAACCAGCATCAACGCGAAGTCGCCCAACTTCGAAAAAAACCACCGTTTATTTATCGATCTCCTCACAAAAATCAAAAACGAAGAAGAGAGAATCCGCCAGGGTGGCGGCGCAAAAGCCATCGAATCTCAGCACAAAAAAGGCCGGCTGACGGCGCGCGAACGCATCGCCAAGCTCATCGACCCCGGCTCGCAACTTTTCGAGCTGGGCATCTACGCCGCCTACGAAATGTACGAAGAATGGGGCGGCGCGCCCTCCGCGGGGACCGTTACCGGTCTCGCGAAAGTTTGCGGACGCACATTCATGCTCATCGCCAACGACGCAACCGTGAAGGCCGGCGCATTTTTTCCGATGACTGCGAAGAAAGTCATCCGCGCGCAAAATATCGCCATCGAAAACCATATTCCCACGATTTATTTGGTAGACTCCGCGGGCGTATTTTTGCCGCTACAGGAAGACGTCTTTCCCGATACCGATGATTTCGGCCGCGTTTTCCGCAACAACGCCGTCATGTCGGCGATGGGGATCCCTCAACTCGCCGCCATCATGGGCATGTGCGTGGCTGGCGGCGCATACCTGCCTCTAATGTGCGACCACATCCTGATGACCGAAGGCTCCGGATTATTTTTGGCGGGTCCCGCGCTCGTCCAGGCCGCCATCGGGCAGGTTACCTCCGCGGAAGATTTGGGCGGCGCGAAAATGCATTCGCAAATCAGCGGCACGGTGGATTTTCGCGAGCCGGACGATGACGCTTGCATCGCTCGGATCCGCGCACTGGCCGATAAGCTCGGCTCGCCGAATCCTTCGCCCTTCAGCCACGTCGCCCCGCGCGAGCCGCTCTATCCCGGTGAGGAAATTTACGGAATTTTTTCGAGCGATCCCGCCAAGCAATATGACATGCGCGAAATTATCGCGCGCATCGTGGACGCCAGCGAATTTGAAGAATACCGCTCCGAATATGGCGAAACGGTCCTTTGCGGTTACGCCCGCATCGGCGGCTGGGCCGTCGGCATCGTCGCGAATCAGAAAAAGCATGTGCAAATCCATGCGCGCGGCTCGGACCAAAAGCGTATCGAATTCGGCGGCGTGATTTACACGGAGTCCGCAGAAAAAGCCGCGCGCTTCATCCTCGACTGCAATCAGAACCGCATCCCTTTGATCTTTCTGCACGACGTGAACGGCTTCATGGTCGGCAAAGACGCCGAGTGGAGCGGCATCATCCGCGCCGGCGCAAAAATGGTGAACGCTGTCGCCAATAGCGTCGTCCCAAAAATCACCGTGATTTGCGGCGGCAGCTTCGGCGCTGGCAATTACGCGATGTGCGGCAAAGCCTACGATCCGCGCTTCATGTTCGCCTGGCCCACCTCAAAATTTGCGGTGATGAGCGGCGATGCCGCCGCAAACACCCTCGCCGAAATCAAGCTCAAACAACTCGAACGCGAAGGCAAAAAAGTCGACGAAAAAGCCCGCAAAGAAATGCTCGAAAGCGTGAAAGCGACCTACGATCAGCAGACCGATCCCCGCTACGCCGCTGCCCGTCTCTGGGTCGACGCCATCATCGACCCTGCCCACACTCGCGACGCGCTCATCAGCGCTCTAGAAGCATCCTCCCTAAATCCCGATATCCGCGAATTCAAAACCGGCGTCCTCCAAACATGAGGAACAAGCCTGGCTTCATAGTACTTCTTCTCTCCATTGCTTGGCTGACCTTCGCCTTCCACAGACACAGCGAGATGATGCAGCTAGCGAGAACGGAGCCCTGGATCCTTGAAAGCCGTCCGCCCCTATACTATTCACTAGCCTCTCTGGCTTCCTTGCTTGGCGTTGGCATAGGTTGCGCCATGCTTATTGCCGATCTGGATCAATGGAGACGAAAAAAGTTGAATGAACGAAACCGCTAAATTAATTGAGTGTCCCCGCGATGCGTGGCAGGGATTGCCGGATTTTATCCCTACGGAATTCAAGGCTGAATACTTGAAACAACTTCTGCTTGCCGGCTTCAAGCACATCGACGCCGTGAGTTTTGTCTCGCCGAAACATGTCAAGCAAATGGCCGACAGCGAAGCTGTCATGGCAAAACTCAGCGATTCCCTTCCCGACGGCGTTGAGCGACCCGAAATTATCGGCATCGTCGTCAACGAAAAAGGCCTCGACCGCGCCCTCGCAACTCCCGGCGTTTCAACCATCGGCTACCCCTACTCTATTTCCGCCTATTTTCGCCGAGCCAACGCCAACATGTCCCGCAACGAATCCCGCCTCCTCGTCGAAAAACTCCGTAAAGAAACTTTGGCCGCAAAAAAGGACCTCGTCGTTTATATTTCGATGGCCTTCGGCAATCCCTACGACGAGCCGTGGGGACCTGAAATTGTTGCCGAAGTCCTCGAATGGCTGAAACAAATTCGCGTGCGCACCGTTTCTCTCGCTGATACCGTCGGCACCGCCTCTCCCGAACTCGTCGGCGATTTCTATCGCCAAGTGAAAGACGAAGTCGCCGGCCTCGAACTCGGGGTCCATCTGCACAGCCGCCCCGAAACGGCCGAAGCAAAAATTCTCGCAGCCTACGAAGCCGGCTGCCGCCGTTTCGACAGCGCGCTCACCGGCCTCGGCGGCTGCCCCTTTGCGGGAGACAATCTCGTCGGCAATATCGCCACGGAAGACGTTCTGGCAGCGCTAAAAAAAGCCGGGGCAGATCCGGGCATCGATTCCGCGAAGCTCGGCACCGTTCTCAATATGACCAACGAGATTCGCGCAAAGTATGCACACGCCCCGCTGGTGAACTAGAATCCCTCCAGCGGTTGAGCCACGAAGGAAGGAGGGGCATACTCCTAGCAGACAGTCTCCATACTGACGGCCAGGAACGCCCATGACATTCGTGGAGAACGCTGATACTAAAGTTTTCTCCGACACTATCCGAAGTCAGGAGATTCGCAAAAATGTTTGAAACCTTGACATTAGAATCTTCGGGCCAGCTGGCCACGCTCACATTTAACCGTCCCGAAAAGCGCAACGCTATTTCCGAGCGCATGGTCAGCGAAATTCAGTCTGCTCTCGACACCATCGAAACCAGCCACGCGCGCGTAGCCATCATCACCGGCGCTGGCAAATCGTTTTGCGCTGGAATGGACCTCGAAACGCTCGCCGAAATCGCAAACCAGTCCTCCACGGAAAACATGGAGAACTCACGGCGCATGGCTAAAATGTTCCGCCGCATCTGGAGTTTTTCCAAGCCGCTCATCGCCGCCGTAAATGGCGCTGCGCTCGCGGGCGGCTGCGGAATCGCCACCTTGTGCGATTTCACCCTCGCCGTGCCCGAAGCAAAATTTGGTTACACGGAAGTGAAGATCGGCTTTTTGCCGGCCATCGTCTCCGTTTTCCTCACGCGCCAAATCGGCGACAAACACGCCCGTGACCTGCTCCTCACCGGCCGCCTCATCGACGCCGCCGAGGCAAAAGCCCTCGGCCTCATCACGGAAATCGTGCCGCTCGATCATTTGATGCAACGCGCTCACGAATTAGCGGACGTTCTGATATCCGCCAGCCCGGTAAGCTTGTCCCGCGCAAAACGATTGTTGACCTCGGCGGCCGCCGCCAGCGTCGACGCCGACCTCGAGCGCGCCATCCTGGAAAACGCGCGCATCCGCTGCACCGCGGATTTCAAGGAGGGGCTCGCTTCATTTCTCGAAAAACGCAAACCCGTTTGGAGCACCGACGTGGAATAATTCGTGCCGGCAAGCCCGATTCCCAGGATTCAAAGGACATGAGAATGATCGAATACCACGACGCGGCTGTACGAGTGCGCTACGCCGAAACCGACCAGATGGGCGTGGTTTACCACGCGAATTATTTCGTCTGGTTCGAGGTCGGCCGCGTCGAGCTCATCCGCGCTCTCGGCATCGAGTACAAGCGCATGGAAAAGGAAGACGATTGCCACATCGTCGTCGCGGATGCCCATTGTCGATATCTCTCATCGGCAAAATATGACGAGGTGCTTCGAATCCGCACGCGCATCGCGGAATCGCGCAACCGCACCGTAAAATTTTCCTATGAAATAATTCGTGACGCTGATCGCAAACTGCTCGCAACAGGCGAGACCACTCACATCATTTGCGGAAGCAATGGCCGGCCGAAATTGTTGCCCTCAAAATATCAAGGCGTTTTCAGAGCCGTCGTCGCGCCGCAGCCCGATCGGAGCGAGGCATGAGCATTGCCCCCAGCGTGGTAGTAAGCGGCAATGAGCTGACTTTCGACCAGCTCTATGGCGTCGCGCTCCGCAGCGAAGCCGTGAACCTTTCTCCTGTTGCGATAGAACGGATGAACGCTTCCCGCGCCGTCGTTGACCGCCTCGTCGCCTCGGGCGCGACTGCCTACGGGATCAACACCGGTTTCGGCAAGCTCTCTTCCGTGCGTATTTCGCCGGAGCAGGTGCGCAATCTGCAAGTGAATCTCGTGCGCTCGCATTGTTGCGGCGTGGGCGCTCCGTTAAGCAAAGCAGAAGCGCGCGCGATGATGGTTTTGCGCGCAAACGCTCTCGCCAAAGGTTTGAGCGGTGTGCGCCCGCTGGTTGTCGAAACGCTTTGCGCGATGTTGAACGCCGGAGTCCATCCCGTGATTCCGTCGCAAGGTTCCGTCGGCGCTTCCGGCGATCTCGCGCCGCTGGCGCATCTTGCGGCGGTGGTCATCGGCGAAGGCCGCGCCACGTATAAAGGCGATATTGTTGCGGGCGGCGATGCGCTGCGCCGCGCGGGAATCAAGCCCGTTTCGCTGGAAGCCAAGGAAGGCCTTTCGCTTCTGAACGGTACGCAAGGCATGCTCGCCCTGCTGAGCCTGGCACTGCGCGACGCGGAGATTCTCATCGATAGTGCCGACGTCGCCGCCGCCCTTTCGCTGGACGCCCTGCGCGGCAGCCCCGGAGCCTTCGACGCGCGCATCATGCACGCAAGGGCATACGCCGGCGCAGCGACGACGGCGCGAAATCTCGCCCACTTGAACGAAGGCAGCCAAATTCGCGAGTCCCATCGCTCCGCCGAAAAAGATCCCCGCGTCCAGGATCCCTACAGCATCCGCTGCACCCCACAAGTTCACGGAGCCGTTCGCGATTCGCTCGCACAAGCCCGTGAAATCGCGGCTGTCGAATTGAACAGCGCAACGGACAATCCTCTCGTTTTTGTGAAGGAAAACGGCGCCGGCGACATCATCAGCGGTGGCAATTTTCATGGGCAGCCGCTGGCAATGGCCGCGGACCAAGTAGCCGTAGCGCTCGCTACTCTCGGAGGCATTTCCGAGCGCCGCATCGAGCAAATGACCAATCCGCTGACGAGCATGCTGCCCGCGTTTTTGACGCCCGAGCCCGGCCTGAACTCCGGCTTCATGATCGCCCAAGTGACGGCAGCCGCTCTGACCAGCGAAAACAAGGCTCTGGCCGCGCCCCACTCAGTCGATTCGATCTCTACATCCGGCAATCAGGAAGATTACGTCTCGATGGGCATGAGCGGCGCGCGTCGCCTTGGGCGAATGATTGAGAATCTGCGCCACACGATCGCTATCGAGTTGCTTTGCGCTTGCCAAGGAATCGACCTGCTTTCCCCCCTGCAAACCGGCACGCTAGCCGCGAGGGCCTATGCATCTGTCCGCGAAAAGTCGTCGAAGTTGACTCAGGACCGCCCTCTAGCCTCAGAGATAGAATCGATTTCGGCTCTCTTAGCTGATGGCACAATCTCGCAAATGTTGGGTTAATGCTCGGTGCCACAGTTCGAGCGATAGCCTCGCGAAGGTATTCGCGCAGAACGCTTCGACCGCCCTTGCCGGTAGCTCCCCAACGACGGCTCTTATTCGGTTTCCTCCGCTTCGAGCTCGTGCGGGATGCGCGACCAGGCGAGAAATTCCTCGAGAGAAGCGGCAACTTGCTCGTTGGCTACAGGATCCGTGTGCGCGAAAAAGACCGGGCCGTCCGGCTGCCGCACGTCGTTAGCGGGAGTCCAGTAGAAATTTCCTTCGCCATCCGTACCAAAGCAAAAACCTTTGCCCCATCCCTGCGCACCCAAGTCGATGGCAAATTTCTGACTCTCAAGATCAAGCGGCAAAAAAGCTTCGATCCATTCCGCGGGGTTCTTGGGTTCCCTGAAATTGTTCGGATCGGGGTCTGGCCGGCGAATCTCAAGTCGCTCCGTCAAAATCGTTTGGTGATCGTCGTAAAGCGTAAGAAGGCGCTGCGGAAGAAACGCCCCGATTCCCCGCTCTACCTCGTCTGCCTTGGGATGCACGAGCCGCCTGCGAAAAGAGTCGCGGGCCGCCTGGTGCTGCTCGGGAGTCAGCCGATTTTGAAATTGATGAACCAGCCGGCGAGCGCCAAACACGGCAACGAAAATTGCGAAGGCCACGACGAGGGGCCCAAAGGCCTCGGCGAGCAAAGTCTGCATCAGGTGATCATACTAGAAGAGTGAGGCGTGAACAGTGGGTAGTGGGCAGTGCTACTTGGGAAGTCCGTTCTCGTCGTAGAGAAGTTCGGCATGATCGATTGGTTCCCCCTGAAGGAGCGCGGCACATCGCTTTCCTATTTCAATGAGGAAGGCTCTACGAATCGCCCTCTCTCGTCGGACACGATTAAGGCGCTCGCGAAGGGCCTGGGTGACCGCCTCAGTGATCGTTTCGCCAGTCTCCTCTGCTAAAAGTCTGGCGAGTCTGTGGGTCTGCAAATTTTTGATGTTGAGTCGCATAGCTCCAGCATCAGGAAGCGTCTCCAGCATAATAGCTTGCTCTAGTGAACAGCCGCTGGAAGCACTAGCTCCAGCGTATCAAAATCTGCTCCGGCGTTTGAAGAAATCCATTCGTTCAGCACCTCGGACAAATCTTCCGGTTTTTGGGCCGCAAAGCCGAATCGCTTGTAGCCGGCTTCGAGTGGCTTGGCCTCACATTCGTGTGGACCAGGACTTCCTCGACTACACCTTGCGCAGATGATTCTCATGGTTGTCCAGTCCTCGATCCCCAACTCATGTGCGACGCAGAGCTCTGTCAAATTCTCTTGCGCGGAGTCGTTTGGAATTTGCAACCTGACGCGATAGGTTGAATATGCGGAAACATTCCAGATCGAGAGTTCGTCGAAGACTGGGACTTCGTTGCCTTTTGTATCAACGCGCGTACCGTTGGCGGCTCCATCGTTCAAGACGATGTCGTTAAAGCGGTGGCCCGATTCTGGGAGTGGAACGTTCAGAATGGCCATTCGAGCTGGGTCAAGGCGCCGTCCCCAGACAACTTCGCCCGAACGGGACGGATCAAGCCTGACGCAAGCTGTTTCGGCGGGCATGCAAACTTCGCCCATTCCATCTTCAAGTTCGATTCCGCAGCCCTTCCATGCTCGGCGCGCCTCGGCCCAGTCATGCAATGCGGTAGCGGCGATACCCAAGTTCCACCAGGCACCCTCGTCGGTGGGGTCCAGTTCAAGAGCACGCTGATTGAAGCGCATGCTCTCGCTCCAGCGACCTGCGTTCTTGGTGTGCAATCCGAGGTTGTACCAAGGGACACTCCATAGTGGTTCAATCACTGTGGCTAACTTATAGAAAAGCTCACCATACGACGCCCTCCCTGAATTGACAAAATTCGATCCCCAGCTGTCGAGCCAAGCTGAAAGTGCGTGTCGCATATCAAGCCAGGGCGGAGCGGAGGAAGCTTAGGACGCGGTAACCCGCAATGTAGCTGAACGGCGCCAGTTCGAGCGAATAATGCCCGCAGTGTAGCTCAAGGCTGCGCGGCTGTGCGCCGTGGCGGCGAAGAGAATCCAGCATTTGACGGCTTAGCTCAGGAAGCATCGTGGGGTCATACTTGCCGTAGACAAGAAAGGATTTGCGGTCCGCACCCATGCCGCGCTCGACGTAGGGCATCGGACTGATCGGAGCCCAATAATCGCGAAGCTCATCGACTGTCACGTGCTCGCGCAGGCCTTCCCAGACGTGGTTGGTCGTCATGCCCTGGCTGACCACGTCGGCAAAATAAGTCGAGAAATGCAGGAAACCGCCTGCTTTGATAGCGGGGTCGTGCATGAGGGTGATGTAGCCGACGGACGAGCCGAGGCTGGTGCCGAGGATGCCCAGGCGCGTGTAGCCCTGCTGCTCAAGCCAGCGAAGGCAGCGACGCGCATCGTGAACCGCCTGGCGATTGGCCTGGATCGTCAAACCGATGTTAGGGCCGCATATTTGGTCGGCGCGCTCATGCCCCTTGGCCATGCGTCGATTGTGGTAGGGCATACTCATTTTCAGGGCGGTGATTCCGAACCGTGCCACCCATTCGCAAAGGCCATCCTGGCCGTGCCATTTGGCGTTCCAGTTGGGGAGCACAAGGACAGCGCAGCCCTGAGGGGCCTTGAATGGCAGCTTGTGATCGTGTCGAGCGTGCCGCAGACGTGCATAAACAGTGTTGTTTTCCGGCCAAGGCGATTCGATCGAACTCGTGAACGTCAGCACGTTTTCGCTGTCGAGCTGATAGTCGGTCGCCGGGGTCGTGGTGAACCACGCGGCACTTTGCTCGATGGCCTGCTCAGCGTATTGGCGAACGAATTCGCCAGGTTTGGGATCGCGTGGGTCGCCGCCGATGTGCTCGAGGCCCCATTCAAAGGGCTGCACACGCCGGTTGTCGTCGGTAGTCCAGCGCCGGTGTTCGTACCGCCGAATTTTTCGTTCAAACCAGTGCATCACAGAACTCAACAACTCACAGTTTACAGTCGACAGCCAGAGAAACAAACAACCGTAAGAATTCTATGGAGTGCGGCAGCCCTGCTGCCGCTTTTCTCGCTCGCCCGCACGATTCCATATTTGGTGAGTCTGAACCAATGTTTGGAATGGCGCGTGGTAATCGTTAGGAATGGGGCACGTCGTTACCCTGGGTTTGTTGAGGCACTTGGGTAGGTGTGGGACAGTACTAAGTGCGGCCGAAAAGCGGCTGAACAAACCGTGGTCATCGTCTTCTTTTTTCTATTTGGAATTGTGATCGGGAGCTTCCTGAATGTGTGTATCACGCGCATTCCGGAAGAGTTGTCCATTGTCTCGCCCGGATCGCGATGCCCGCGCTGCAAGACGCCCATCAAGCCTTACGACAATGTGCCCGTCTTTGCTTGGCTGTGGCTTAGGGGCAAGTGTAGGTCTTGCGGGCTGCCGATTTCTCCGATGTACCCGCTCGTCGAGCTTGCGACAGGCCTGCTGTTCGTGGGCTGCTTTCTGGAATTCGGCATTACGCAGGCCACAGTAAAATGGCTGTTTTTTATATGTTTGATCATCATTTTGACGGTCACGGACTTGCGCGTCCGGCTGTTGCCCGACGTAGTCACGTGGCCCGGATTCGCAGCAGGAGTGCTTTTCTCCGCGTTTGTCCCTCCGGAGGACGGCGCGGCGTTGCTGCTTAGCTTCCGGCTCTTCCACTGGTTGCCACCTGAACGGTTTCTGGGAGTCATCGAAGCGTTATTGGGCGCGGCGTTTGGCAGCCTGATGCTCTGGGGAGCGGCCACACTGTACAAACTGGTGCGCGGGCGCGAGGGCATGGGCATGGGCGACGTGAAAATGATGTTGATGGTGGGTGCATTCCTCGGAGTAAGAAATGCGTTCCTCACGATTCTGATAGGGACTCTGCTCGGAAGTGTGTTGGGCATCGCCGTTATCGCTGCAATGTATGCGGGAGGAGCAGGACGGCGACTGGCCGAACGCGCGAGCCGGCGAGGGCTCGGCACAGTTAGCCGGATTCGGTGGCTGATTGCGAGCAAATATCATCTCCCGCTGGGGACTTTTCTGGGCATTGCGGCGCTGATCGTGGTCTTTGTCTTTTCTTCCTTCTCGATTGATCTAGCGCCGGGATTGCGCTGAGGTTCATTCCGATGCGAGGCCGGTTCACTTTATGACGTTCGCAGCGTTCCAAGCCGAGAGCACACAGCACGTCTGGGAAATCGCCATTGGCATGGCCGCCGGAATTCTGGCCGTCGTGGGGGTTATATTTTTTCTGCTGCGAAAATTTTTTCAAAGCACGCGGGAATCTCATCGGGAAAACATTTCAACGGCCACGCCCAGAACGGAAAATCCTTCTGCGTTCATGACGGCATCCATGGAAGGAGTCATCCGGCAACTCCGCGACCAGGAAAAAGAGCTGGAAAGGCTGCACAAAATCGAGCGTGAGCGCGCGGAGCATACGGAACGATTGAGCGAAGAAGTTACGCGCAACATGCCTGCGGGACTGGTGGTCGTGAGCGCGACGGGAATCATCTCGAGCGCGAATCCAGCGGCGGAACAGGTACTCGGCATTCACACACTTGGATTTCGCCGGTACAGCGAAGTGCTGGGGGAGAAATCGGACCTGACCACCCTGGTTGGAGAATGCCTCACAAAAGGAAGCATTTTCCGTCGCGAGCAGGTGGAGCACCTGGCGCCCGGAGGCGAGACGCGGCTGCTGGGCGTAACCATTTCGCCGATTCGCCGGGGCACGGAAAAAATCAACGGGGCGATCTGCCTGCTGACGGATTTGACCGAGCTGGCCGCGCTGCAGCAACAGATTCAACTCAAGGAGAGTCTCGCGGCTGTAGGCGAACTATCGGCAGGCATCGCCCACGAGTTCAAGAATGCGCTGGCCACGATTTCGGGATACGCGCAGATGATCAGCGCCGAAACCATAACCGGCGAAGTGGCGGATTCGGCGGAGAGGATCCTCGAACAAACACGAAATATTACGCATGTGGTGACGGAGTTTTTGAAGTATGCGCGCCCGTTGGAGATTACCAGCGAACCCGTGGCCCTCGAGGGGCTTGTCGAGCGAGTTGTTGCCGAGGTGGCGGAGGCCATGCCGCAGGTGCGGATTCGGTTAGAAGGGCCGCTAGGCAGCGTGGCGGGAGACGAAGGGCTATTGCGCCAAGCTCTGTTGAACCTCGCGAGGAACGCAGCGGAGGCTTGCCTTGGAGCGGCGAACGGCGGGCGCGTGATTCTGCGAGGCGAAGTCCTGCCGCATGACGAGAGCGGCATTCAAAAAATTACGGTATTCGATAATGGCACCGGGATTGCGCCGGCGACGCTGCCCAAGCTCTTTCGGCCATTTTTCACGACGAAGGCGAAGGGCACGGGATTGGGCTTGGCGGTGGTGCAAAAAATCATCGTGCAGCATGGCGGCACGGTTGAGGCGCGGAACCGGCCCGAGGGGGGCGCTGCCTTTATCGTTACGCTACCGGTGTGCCGGAGCGCCTCGGAAGCGGTAGAATTGAAGAAGGACAGCATCTAAGTAAAGGCTGGGGAATCCAGCTCGCCCCGGGAGAGGTGGCCCATTATGCGTGTCACGAATTGGATGAAAGCTTCGATGTTCCTGGCGGGATTGTGTCTGGCCGGCCTTCCGGTTTTTGCGCAGCAACAACAACAGAGCAGCGGGCAACAACAGGCCTCCGACCCTGTGGCAGATGCCGCCCGAAAAGCGCGAGAACAACAGAAGACCACACCGAAACCGAAAAAGGTTTATACCGACGACGATATAAAGCCGCGAACGGATTCGGCCACCGCGGGCGCTGCAGCTGCGCAGGCTACTGGCTCACAGGCGGCCCCGGACACCGCGCAGGGCGCCGCTGCGACCGGTACAGATGCCGGCAAAGGAACTGCCGACCCGGAAACGGCGTGGCGCAAGCGCTTCGCGGATCAGCGCGACAAGATTGCCACGGCGGAAAAAGAACTCGACATCCTGCAGCGCGAGGACAATAAGGCCCAGGTTCAATACTACAACGACCCTCAGAAAGCGCTGACGGAACAAAACACGCGCAAAGATATCAACGATAAAGAAACGCTGATCGCTCAGAAAAAGCAGCAGATCGCGGATCTCAAGCAGCAGCTCTCCGACATGGAAGATGAGCTGCGAAAATCCGGCGGCGACCCGGGCTGGGCGCGAGAGTAGAATCGAAACACGAATAACGAAACGCGAAATACGAAATCGAACTTCGTATTTCGCGTTTCGCATTTCTCCTCAGATGGTTACTTCCCTTCTCTACACATCCGCTGCGCGTTCCCGCTGGGGTACCCCTCAATTCGTGGTAGAAACGAGAGAGATGGAACCTCTTCTTCTTGTTGAAGATAAGAACGAGCTGCGCGCCATGCTGAAGAAGGCGTTGGAGCGCGCGGGCTATGCCGTGGACGAAGCGCCCGACGGAACCACCGCGATTCAGAAGGTGCGCGCGCGGCGCTACCTGATGGTGATCACCGATTTGAAGATGCCGGGGGCGTCCGGGCTGGACGTTTTGCGCGAATCGAAGGCGGCGGACGCGACGATACCCGTGCTGCTGCTGACGGCGTTTGGATCGGTCGAAGAAGCGGTTTCGGCGATGAAAGAAGGCGCTTTCGATTTTCTTCAGAAGCCGGTGGACCTGGACCACCTCAAATTGCTGGTGCAGCGGGCGACGCGACAGCAGGAGATGCAGCGAGAAAACCTGCTGCTGCGCGAGGAATATACGGCGCGGTATGGATTTCCACGAATTGTTGGCGAGCACGCGGCGATCCGCGAGATCAGCACGCAGATTCAGAAAGTGGCGGCGACGGATTCGACCGTATTGCTCTTGGGTGAGAGCGGGACGGGCAAGGAATTGTTTGCGCGGGCTGTGCATCATCTTTCGCAGCGGCGCGAACAGCCGTTCGTGGCGCTGAATTGCGCGGCGATTCCCGAAGGGCTGGTGGAGAACGAGCTGTTCGGGCACGAGCGCGGGGCGTTTACGGGAGCGGGGGCGCGCAAAGTCGGCAAGCTGGATTTGGCGCATCGCGGAACGCTGTTTCTCGATGAGATTGGCGAGTTGCCGCTGGCGATCCAGGCGAAGCTTTTGCGCGTTTTGGAGGAAAAGAAATTCGACCGCGTCGGCGGCACGCAGACCGTGGAAGTGGATGTGCGCATCGTGGTAGCCACGAATCGAAATTTGCAAAAACTGGCGGAAGAGAAGCTTTTCCGCGAGGATTTGTATTTCCGAATTTCAGCGGTGCCGATGACGATTCCTCCTTTGCGCGAGCGCGGGAATGATGTGCTGTTGCTGGCCGCACATTTTCTGGAGAAATTCAGCCGCGAATTCAAGAAGCCGGGGCTGGAGCTTTCGTCGGAGGCGAAGGAGCGATTGCTGGCGTATCGCTGGCCGGGAAATGTGCGCGAATTGCAGAACACGATGGAGCGGGCGGTCATCTTGACGGATGGGCTGAGCATAACTGCAGATGGCTTGCAACTTCCCGCCACCAAGCCGGACGCAAGCCAATTGCCGCCGGGGATGCTGCCGGAACAGTTTAGCTGGGAAGGATCGCTCGAAGAGGTGACCGGGCGGGCGGTCGGCCACATCGAGCGCGTGTTGCTGGAGAGCACTTTGCGCGAATGCAAATGGAACAAGACGCGGGCTTCGGAGAAGCTGGGAGTCTCGCCGAAGACGTTGCTGGCGAAATTGAGGACTGCGGGATTGGAAGAGTAGTGGCGAGTGACGAGTGGCGAGCGGGATACGAGATACGAAACTCGAAACGCGAAACTGAGGCGGACGGGAGAACTGAAAGTGGAGCTTGAGGTCTTGGGTAGGCGGGCACCCCCACCCCTATGTGTGACGGAAAGTGTGCGTAATTGCATGATGGGATTGGAGATGCGGGTGGATCGGCGTGTCGAGTTGGTGTTTGTGTGCGCAGTGGTGAGCGAGGAGACAGAGGAGGTACAGGAGGTAAAGGAAGTAAAGGAAGTAGAGGAACTAAAGGACGGGAAAGCTGCGTGCACACCCGGTCCTTTCTTGCAGCAGTCGCAAACACAAGACTGAGGAGTAACGTGGATCGTAAGAGTGGCCATGGCTGGACTTAAAGTGGTTGTGTTTTCAGCGAGTTGTGAAGCGGCAGTAAGAGAGACAAAAAAAGGACTTTGCAAATGGGAGTTCAAAGTTGAAAGTTCAAAGCTGAAGTAGGAGAGACGGGGTGGGGTGGGATGGTCTCCTGCCAGGGCGCTGCTCATGGAGGGAGAGTTGAAAGCAGACGGAGGATAAGCAACAGGGGGAGCGGAAAAGGATAATGCGGAGACGCTGAGAGAACAGAGGAATCGCGGAGAAGAGAGGGCAGGAGAGGCGGAACGAGTTCCAAATTGGGAAAGAGTGGCGGGGTGGCGACTTAGATTCACATAGATTTATAGCACGAATTGGTAATATTGTCAAGAAGATTATAAGTCATTGCGGGTGAAGGGATTAGAGATCGGGCGGCAGGAGAAGGGGGAATGTCCATCTGTCGGCTTCGGGTGTGACCCGGTCGTCCTTACGCAGATGGGCTGCGTCGCAATTCGAGATAGGCGGAGACTAGTCCCCAAACGTACAGCGCGAGCAAAGCCAGCAGGCAGTACGTGCCGAGCCGCACGTAGCGATCGACCAATTGAAGGGCCGTCCAGCCGTACATTTCGGTGAGCAAGCTGGGATCGGACAGGTTCACGCCCTCGATTTCGCCAAACGGAAGATCTTCGATCGGCCCTCGCCACATCAGGAAAACATGCATGAAGCTGAGCGCGCCGATGGCCAGCAATCCCCAGCGCAGACCCCAGCTGTTATATAGACGGCTTTCGCGCGGCGCGTAAAACGTGGCCATCAGCAGGGTGGCCAGCACCAGAGCGCCGCCATCGCCGAAGAAAACAATCAGGGCTCCCGGCGGTATCGATGCCGGCAAAGTCAGGACGATTAGTTGCAGGAGGAGCAACGCCCCGGCGGCAAGAACCCATCCCCACCGCTCCATCTTCCACGCCAAAAATCCAGCAAAGCCAATGACGGCCGTTACCAGAAGAACGATGGCCCAGGAGCGTTGGTCGCCGTGGGGAGTGACCCAGGGCAGGGGCACAGCCCAGCGGCCGGTGAGCCACGCGGTGATGGCGTGCCCGCTTTCGTGCAGCACCATAGCGAGCATGGCTGCCGCCATGCGCAGACCCGTGCCCGCAACGAGGCGGGCCAGAAGCAAGGCTGCGGGAAGCGCGAGGATGCGGTACAGAAATTCGGTCCGGGCATCGGCGCGGACATCGCTTTGGCCATCGCTTCCGCGATGGGCGTCGTTGGCAGTGGCGGGCTCGGCCATTGCGGGAGGAGCGGACACGGCCATCGTTGACACGGCCATCGGGGCGTCAGGATTAGTCTGGTTCACAGCGCTTTCTAGCGCCGGTCGGTAGCGCGAGAAAACGATTCCGCATTTCAGACACTCGATGGTCTGCAGCGGATGATCGAATTGGCATTTGGGGCAGCGCATCTGGAGTGGCCCAATTCCATTGTAGGAGGGCATCTCGACGCGTCTACCGGCGACGGGGGCGTGCTGCCGAAACAGATATTGGCGTTCAGGAAAGACTTTGGCGGCGTAAATGGCCGTGGCATGGGCGCTGTCGCTGGAATGAAGTGAGGGTTTTGGGCGGTGCTCGTTATTTAAAGCGAGGGGACGTACCGATTGTGCCCTGCGGCCCCCCGCTGGAATTCCCTGCTCCACCATTTGTGACATCGTATAGGATGTGGTATAGTATAGGAGGTCACGATGCGGATTGTGCTCGACACCTCGGTTCTAGTCGCTGCGCTTCGCTCTCGTTCCGGCGCGGGAAACGCTGTTCTGCGGTTGGTCGCCCAAAGACGCTTGATTCTTCTGGCGACTCCTCCGCTCTTTCTTGAATATGAAGACGTTTTAAATCGCGCGGAACATCGGCTTGTGCACGGGCTTTCGCCGCAGCAACTCGATGATTTTCTTCAGGAGCTTGCGGCACTGATCGAACCGGTTGAGCTGCATTTTCGCTGGCGGCCCCAGGTTCACGACGTGAACGACGAGATGGTTTTGGAGACGGCCATCAACGGAGATGCCGGCGCACTGGTAACTTACAACACGGCGGATTTTTCCGTTGCCGCAGAACGCTTCGGGATTCCGGTACTGACGCCGGCGCAGCTTTTGAAACAGGTGAAACCATGAGCAGAGCAACTTATCCGTTGAAGCTTCCCCATTCCGTGAAAAAGGCCGCACAGCGCCTCGCCAAAGAAGACGGCGTCTCCTTGAACCAATGGATCGCCGCAGCCGTCGCCGAAAAGGTGGGTGTCGTGGAAACTGCCGCCGCATTCTTCAAAAAGCGCGCTGGGAACGCCAAGGGCGACCGTCTGCTCAATTTCCTCCGCAAGGCCCCCAACGCGCCGCCCGAACCGGAAGACAGGATCCCCTAGCCCGCGGCAAGGAAATCAAAGTCCAAGATGGTGCCCACAGCATTTGGCTCAATCCCACCCTGCACAAGATCGCCAGCGTCCCGCGCCATCGCGAAATCAAAGAGGGGACGGTTCGGGCCATCTGCAAACAACTGGAAATTCCGCGGCCCTAAGGCCGACCCCCAGGTAGAAAACCGCTACCTGGGGCACCCGGCACGTGGGGCATCCGCCAGAAACTGGAAAACGTTCCGTCTGGAACGTGTGAAAAAATCAACCCTCGGGATTTTCGGGGTGGTCCAAAATCTATCCGGACATCACGAACGTCGTTTATACGCCTTCCAAAAGAGAAATTCTTGAACGCCGATTCCATTGAAATCGCGAATCTGCATTTTTTCACACGTTCCTGTCCCCAGGTTTGTCCCCAGGTTTGACACCTGGGTAAAAGAGCGCTACCTGGGGCACGTGGGGCACCCGCGAAAAACTGGAAAACGTTCCGTCTGGAACGTGTGAAAAAATCGACCCTCGGGATTTTCCGGGTGATCCAAAATCTATCCGGACATCACGAACGTCGTTTATACGCCTTCTAAAAGAGGAATTCTTGAGCGCCGATTCCGCTGAAATCGCGAATCTGCATTTTTTCACACGTTCCTGTCCCCAGGTTTCCCAGGTTTCGTCCCAGGTTTTCCCAAGGTTTCCCAAGTTTCGTCCCCAGGTTTCCGTCCCCAGGTTTCCAGGTTTCCAGGTTTCCGGTTTCCTCTAAGTCAGCACGTTCGGGTTTTTCGAAAACCAATCGCGGAGTTGCTCGATTTTTTGGAGCGCGTGTGGAAACGCAAGATAGAAAAGTCGAACAGTCTCATCTGAAAGTTTTTCATTCATAGGGTGCACAGCATCATTCCGCTGAACTTGTACAGCTTTGATCAAAGAAATCAGGTGATCCTGGCCTCCGTCAAATATCTCGAAAGGACGGTTTGGCAACGCGCTAGCGTGATGCAGCACGTTTTTCATCTGGGTAAATAAATCAGACAGGTCACGGCGCTTCAACGGTAGGTTGAAGTTTCTCTTCCAGTTAGGGGTAGAAATTGAGTCGACCATTTTCTCTGCCAGCATGTACAACGCTTTTTCAGAGGCTGCGCCAATCATAACCGCGGCGGCGCGAAACCTGTCGTGCTCGAACGACCCGAGTCCCTCCAGCACGTACTCGCGGACAACTTGGTCCAGATTCGGAACCATCTGTTCCAACGCCGCGACATACTCGGCCGCCAACTCTGGGATGGGGTCTTGCGCATCGATCCATTCGCGCCCGCGTGCGGTCAACTCCAATCTCGATTCATCTAGTGTGGATGGGAAATTTCTAGAAATCGGAATCGCAAAGCTGCGGCGTTGAATATAAAGCCAGGCCTCAATTGCAGATGGCTGTAAACCAACCGGGTCGTTGTTATGGCGAAACTCAGGATTATCAGGGTTGTTCTCCTGGTATGGACGCATCCGGTCCACTGGAACGTGTGATTTTTCCAGCTCTCTCCACGTCGCACTAACGAATGCGGTGAACGTAAAGCCGGGCTTGACGTGGCGCAGCCCCGCGCGAACGAACGGCAGAATCGTTGAAAGAGTGTGGTCTGGCATTCGCAGCAGATCATACAGGATTATTGCAACATGCAACTAACGGCTGCTGCCCCGTGTCATTTGGTGTCGCTGTGAGGCCTGTTGTAGCCCGCGATCGAGTGCCGGGAAACACAGGGAAACATCGGAGCAGACGGGATATCTCCGAATCATTTTGCGCAAGACTGAGGCTGAGTTCGAGGACCGGTCGTCCGAGGTTAGGAAAACGCGCCGTCTGGAACGTGTGAAAAAATCGACCCTCGGGATTTTCCGGGTGATCCAAAATCTATCCGGACATCACGAACGTCGTTTATACGCCTTCTAAAAGAGGAATTCTTGAGCGCCGATTCCGCTGAAATCGCGAATCTGCATTTTTTCACACGTTCCTGTCCCCGGTTTCCGTCCCAAAACCTCTAGTATCCGGTGTGACAGAGAATGGGAGCGGTTCCAAAGGATTAAACCTCGTATAATCTCGTGCGCGCAACGGGGGAGCAGAACATAATGAACGTACAAGAACAAATCAAGAAGTACATTAGCGGCCAGCCGGAGCCAAAACGCAGTGACATGGGAGAGTTGCACCGGCTCACACTTCAAGTGTCACCAGAATGCAAATTATGGTTCTCCGATGGTAAAGTCAGCAAAAATCGTACTGTTTCCAACCCTACGATTGGATACGGATTTCACACCATCAAATATGCCAACGGAAAAAGCAGAGAGTTTTTTCAAATTGGCGTGAGCGGAAACAAAACCGGAATCTCCGTCTATATTCTTGGTCTCAAAGATAAGAAGTACTTAGCCAAGACGTATGGAAAAAAACTAGGCAAGGCGAGCGTGACCGGATATTGCATCCGGTTTAAAGCTCTAAAAGATATAAACATCGATACGCTTGAAGCGGCCATACGATATGGGCTTGCAGGTCAGAATGAAAAAGGCAAGCTGACGAAATAATTCCACTGTGAAACATGGGGACAGGAACGTGTGAAAAAATGCACATTCGCAATTTCCGCGGAATCGGCGCTCGAGAATTTATCGCTTAGAATGCTTGTAAGCGACGATCACGATATCGGGATACATTTTGGATCACCCGCTAAATTCCCGAGATCAATTTCTTCACACGTTCCAGATGGGTTTCACGGGGCGCCCGGCCGTGGTATCTTGGCCGTGAAAAGATCATGAGCATTTCAGAACCCAAGTCTGATGGCCCGAATACTCTGCGGAAGGGGCACGACCAACCTGCGGCCACTTCGGTACACGGCTGGCGATATCACCACATCGGCATCCCGACTGACGTTTCGCGACCCGGCGAGTATTATTTGAAACAATTCAAGATGTACGTTTCCGCGTTTGAGACGAGTCCTTGTGGCATTCAATGGATGCGCTTCGAGCCGGATAGCCCAGTGCACGCCTTGATTAAGTCCGTCCCGCACATCGCGTTTGAAGTGGACGACCTGCAGGCCGCGATTGAGGGAAAGGAAATTCTCACGGCGCCGAATTCGCCTTCGGAAGGCGTTATGGTGGCGATGATCCTCGATAGCGGAGCGCCGGTTGAGCTCCTCGAATTCCGGCGTGATGTGAGTAGCGGAGCAACGCGTTGAGACTGTCAACGGAACGCCGGGAAACATGGGGACGGGCGTGAGGTTTCCGAATCCATTTGCCTGAAACTGTGGCTGAGTTCGAGCAGCGGTGATCGGGCGTTAGGAACCGTTCCGCTGATCCCGGTTTTCCCCCCAAGAAAATCATTCAGGAGGAGATAACCTAGTGCGCGCCGTGTTCCTTGCGTGTTGGCCGGACGGTGATTTCGACGTTTTGGCACAGAGCCGGGAGGAATTCCATGAGGCGGCCAACGGAAAAGTCACTCGCGCGGGTCGGTGTTGGAGGTTCTGGTTGTGGTTCGCGCTAGGGAGCGGGTGTTTCCTTAACGCAGAGTTCGCAGAGGGCACTGAGGAGAAAAAGATTAGCGTGGGCGTTGAGCAGTGTGGAGGGCTACGGTGGCGAAGGTCCAGAGACGGAAATTCACGGAAGTGTAGCCGACTTGCTGCATGAGGGAGGCGAGTTCGGGGGGAAGGAAGAAGCGGGAGACGGATTTGGGGAGATAGGTGTAGGCGGCGTAGTGGCCAGAGATGAGACCGCCGATGCGGGATAAGACTTCGCGGAAATACCAGCGATAGATTGTGCCGAGAAGCGTGGAGGGAGGTTCGGTGAATTCGAGGATGGCGATGGTGCCGCCGGGTTTTAGGACGCGATGGATTTCGCGGAGGCCGGCTTCGTAGTTGGCGAGATTGCGGAAGCCGAAAGCGGTGGTGACGAGATCGAAAGAGCGGTCGGCGAAGGGGAGGCGGAGAGCGTCGGCCTCGAGAAACGAGAGGATGCGTGGCGAACCACTCAAGGAAGGGCTGAGCTGCGAAGCGCTTTTTTCTGCGGCGCGAACGAGCATCGGATGGGCAAAATCGGCGCCGAAAATGCGGGCTTGGCCTTCCCGTGCGAGGGCGAGCGAGAGGTCGCCGGTGCCGCAGCAGAGATCGAGGACACTGGCGTCGGGGCGCTCGAGAATGGGGCGAAGGAGGCGGGCGGTGCGTTTGCGCCAAAGGCGATCGGTTTGGAAGGAGAGAAAATGATTGAGGAAATCGTAGCGCGGGGCAATCTTCGCGAACATTTCGCGTACTTTGCGCGAAGCGTCGGCTTCGGTTGCGGCGCCTTCGGGGCGCGTGCCGGGGGCGAAGTTAGTGGGCATGAGTCTTGAAGAGAGAGTCGACAGTTGGAAGTTGAAAGTTGAAGTAAGAGGATGATACGGCTAAGTACTTGTTTGGGGCTCGGCTCGGTTTCCGCGTGGGCTGGGGGTCGAAAGTTGAAAGTTGAAAGTTAAAGTAAGAGGGATACGTTGTGGCTGGTTGGTCGTTTGTGGCACGGCTCAGTTTGCGTCTGGGGTTAAAGTCGAAAGTCGATAGAGCGCGTGCTTGAATCATTTGCCTTCGACTTTCTTACGGAGCCCGTGAAGCATGCTGGCCAAAGCAGCGACTTCCGTGAAGCAGACGTTGACTGCGGCGGGCGTCGCATACTCCAAATCGCGGCTTACAAGAAGAAGGTACTCCGCTTCGGCCAGAGAAGCTTCTGCCATGTTCAAGAATCGCGCGTACTCCTGGTTGCTAACTCGTTTTGAACCTTCGGCTATGTTGGTGGGCACGGAAAGAATCGCTCTCCGCAATTGTGAGGTCAGACCGTAACGTTCGGCAAGTGGGAAGCCGGTCGTGAGTCGATAGACTTTGAGAACCAAAGCGTGTCCGCGCTGCCAAACTTTTAGTTCAGTGAATCGTTGCATGGTCATCCTCGCAGCATAGTGATCGGCTAATGGCCGGGCCGCCACTCCCAACTTTTAACTTTCGACTCTCAACCTTTTCACATTAGCAACGACCGATGCCTCGATCGTTGAGGAAGTGCGGGGCGAAATGGAGAACGCGCTCGAGAGTTTCGAGGGGGACGCCGTCGTGGGATTGGGCTTTGCCTATGCGAGGGGCGAGGACGAAGCGGAGTTTGCCGGCGCGGGCTTTTTTATCGGAATGCATTAGGGCGATTAGTTTTTTGGGAGGGACGTTGGGCCACGGGGGGAGCGGGCCCATGCGGCGAACGAGCGAGACGATGCGGGAGACTTCGTCGGCGCGAGTTAGGCCGAGTTCGTGGCCGAGGAGGGCGGCAGCCATCATGCCCCAGGCGATGGCTTCGCCGTGCTGGTAGGTGCGGTAGTTGGTGACGGTTTCGAGGGCGTGGCCGAAGGTGTGGCCGAAATTGAGGATTTCGCGGAGGCCGGATTCGCGCTCGTCGCGGCTAACAACGCGGGCTTTGGTCTCCAGGCAGCGCGGGATGATGTAGGCAAGAGCGGCGGGATCGCGGCGGAGAACGGCGTCAAAGTTTTTTTCTAGATAGGCGAAAAGTTTTGTGTCCGCGATGACGCCGTATTTGATGACTTCGGCCAGTCCGCCGCGGTATTGGCGATCCGGAAGCGTCTTGAGCAGGGCGGAATCCACGAGGACAAGTCGGGCGGGATAGAACGTACCTACGAGGTTTTTGCCCTCGGGGAGGTTGACGCCGGTTTTTCCGCCGACGGCGCTGTCGACTTGCGCGATGAGAGTCGTCGGGATTTGGACGAGAGGGATGCCGCGAAGACAGGTGGAGGCAACGAAGCCAGCGACGTCGCCAACAACGCCTCCGCCGATGGCGATGAGGAGGGAGTGGCGATCGATGCCGGCGCGGACTAGAGAGCGGTGAAGTTTTTCGGCCGTGGTGAGGTTTTTGGCGGATTCGGCGTCGTTCATTAAATGAGATTGGAATTGGCCGTTGTTGCTGAAGCTGCGGGGGATTCCCTTCCCTACCGCGTGCCACACTTTGGGCGAAGAGACGATGTGGATGCGCGAGAACTTGCCGAGCCGGCGGATTTCGTGCGTGGCGGCGCGAAGAAGTCCGGAGCCGCAGAGGATCGCGTATTCGCCTGAGGAAGACTGGACCAAGATGCGTTTGTTTTTCATTCGTGAAAAGAAAATTTGGTGACACCCGAATTTAGCATACAGTTGCGAACGAAAGCGCCGGGCTTCGCTGGGCCAGATTTTCGGCCCTTACCAAGCAAGTCGCCGCTATTCGCCTAGATTTTTCATCTGAACCAATTTCAGCGGACCTGAAGGATCGGTGCGAGTCAGTATGAGATTGTCGGAATAACCTAGGGTGCCGTCCACGACCCGTCCGCCCGTAAAGACAAACATTTCCTCAAGACCGTCTCCGTCAAAGTCTGCTCGCGCAGCCTCCTCGAACGACTGCCAGAAACCGCCAAACGTCACTCGTAGAACGGCCCCCTTTGCCTCCGCAATGTCTGCTGCAGCCAGGACCTGCGAGATCGTTTGCCCCCGTAAACGGCGACTGTCCTCCTCTTCGCTTTCGCTGTTAGTGTTCAGAATTTCCGCCGGGAGCAATTTGATGTCGGCCAGGGTCACTTTCGCAACGAAGCTCTTCACCGGGACAGTTGCATTTTGCAAGCTGAACAAAAGCCCACAGGTGTGGACTAGCGCGGCTTCCATCGCCATGTCGTAGGTTGTCGCCGAGTATGCTTTTTCCTCCTGCGCCTTCTTCCACTGCCGGCAGCTGTAGGCCGTGAACTTTTCACCGTTTGGGCGGGTCATTTGCACGCCATAACCCTCCTTCAGCTCCGAGTCTCCGTTGCGAACCGGCAAATCGAGAAGCCCTGCGATCTCGGATTTTCGGAGCGAGCCCGAGACGACGCGGCCCTTGAACTCGAGCGGAGTGCTGATTTTGAACACTGGCTTGTCTTGACCAGTTCGTGCCTGGGCGAACGCCAAACAATTGGCGCTCGCGGCCAGCGCGAGAAGGCGGAGGAAATAGTTGAGGCTACGCATGTCTTTCAGTCACTTCTCCTGGAGTTGCTTGACGGATTCGAGGAAGACGTGGCCGACGATGGCCAGGGTTTTGGGGCTGATTTTGTCGAGAGTGTCCTGCGGAGTGTGCCAGTAATAGACGTCGCCGTTGGGGCCGTTGTCGAGGTCGATGACGTCGACGGAGGGGACGTGGCGTTTCAGGAAGGATTGGTGGTCGTCTTCGACGGCGGAGGATTCGTCGATGAAGATGTTGCCGTAGCCGAGGCCTTTGGCGACGGACCAGACGAGATCGACGAGCGCTTTCGTCGAGTAAGATTCGCGCTTGAAGTGAGGAGTGCGGGTGCCAACCAGGTCGGCGAGCAGAAAGGCTTTTATCTTTGGCAGGTCGCCGTCGATGGCGAGACGGGCGGCCATTTCGCGGCTGCCGTAACAATTATCGGGATCCTGCCATTCGGGGCGGACTGCTTCTTCGCCGTCAAAGAAAGCGATCCAGACGGCGTAGCGGCCATGTTGCGAGCACAGGTGACGAGCGAGCTCGAGCATGACGGCCGTCGAGGAGCCGCCGTCGTCTGCACCGACAAAATTTTCGAGGCGCTTGGTGTCGTAATGGGTGCCGAGGATAATAATGCCGGGCTTTTCGCCGGGAATTTTGACGAGGATGTTTTTCATGGCGATGTGGCCGGCGGGAGTATCGGAGCTGAAGGAATCGACATCGGTGGTGCAGCCGTAACTCTTCAATTCGGAAAGGATGTAGTCCTGCGTTTGGGCGATGGCGGGCGAGCCGGAAGGACGCGGTCCGAAGGAGACTTGTTTGGCGACATCGGCGAAGGCGCGGTTGCCATCGAAGCCGTCCGTCTGGCTGGGCGGAGGAGCCTGATCGGCGGCCTGCGGCACGGCCGTGGTGACGGCGCTCATAAAAGGCGCATCCATGGCGGCGGGTGCTGGCTGCGGGCTATCCGCTTTGGCTTTGCATCCGGCGAGACCAAAGAAGAATGCGGACGCGCAAATCGACGCGGGCAAAATATTTTTCACCGAGAAATTCATCTATTGAGCCTCCGCGGTTTCCGCCAAACGGCGTTTTCGCTTGCGCACCACCAACCAGGAGACGCCCACTCCGAGAAAGTACAACGCGACCAACACCAACATGAAGAGGACCATCGTGGTGGCATCTGGCGTAGGAGTCAGGACGGCAGCGAGGATGGCAATCACCAAGAGGGCGTAGCGAAAATTCTTGATCAGGAACTGGGGCGTAACAATACCGAAGAGCGAGAGAAAAAAGATAAGGACGGGCAATTCAAAAACCAGGCCGAGGCCGAGAAGAACGAGGAGGATCAAGTCGAAATATTCGTCGATGTTGATAAGCGGGACGACGGGGCCCTGAAAACTGATTAGAAAGCGCAGCACATAGGGCAACGAAATGAAATATCCGAAGGCAATGCCGGCAAGAAAGAGGAAAACTGTTGAGAAAAGAAAACCTGTGATGGCGCTACGCTCGTGTTTGTAAAGGGCGGGGGCCACGAACAGCCAAATTTGATAGAGGACCCACGGGGACGCAATGACGATTCCCAGGTAAATGCTTACGGTAATGAGGAGGTTGAGGTAGCCGGCGGGATGAGAGTAGACGAGTTTGGGATCGAGATGAGCGGATTTCAGGGCGTCAACCATGGGCCGCACCATGACGTTGACAAAATGGGGCGCCACGAACCAGCCGACTGCGGCGCCAATCAAGATCGCTACGATGGAATTGATAATGCGCTTACGAAGCTCGACGAGGTGCTCGAAAAAAGTCATCTGAGCGCCGGGCTCTTCTTCGCGGGGCACGATAGGGGAATCAGACTGGCTGCTGTTGGTCATGAGAGGGGACTTGAGAAGGCTGGGCGATCGCTTCAGCGGATGTTCCGTTCGACGGCTCCTCGGGTTTCGGCGTCGGCTCAGCGACGGAGCGCGGCACGGATTCCACGACTGGAGTCACCACGATTGCTTCCGTAGCGCGCGTGTCCGCGTCTAAGGTAGGTGTGGTGGTTTCGGCGCCGGGCAGCGCGGCCAGCGTGGCGGGCTGAACAACCGCGGCGGCAGAAGCAGCCGCGGCTTCGGCGGCTTTCTTGCGCTCGGCCTGGAGGGCTTGGCGTTCCATATCGCGCATTTCTTGCTCGAAGGCGCTCTTGAAATCGGTGGAGGCTTTGCGGAATTCCGCCATAAGCTTGCCGAGGCCGCGGGCGAGTTCGGGCAGCTTCTGTGGCCCAAAAACAACCAAGACCACAATGAAGAGCACAATCATGTGAGTCATGCTGAGCATGGCGTAAGGTGGCCGCAAGACGGCCTGTTGGCATCATAGAAAGGGCGTCCTACGGTGTCAAACCACACTTTAGGGTGTGCTATAATTTGACTTGCAGCGGATTCGCGAGGACAGGATGAAATCAGAGCGCCGTGGGCTGGTTCTAGTCGTTTCCGTCATTCTCATATCAGCAGTGCTGGGAGCCATTTACGGCCCGAACGTGCGCGCCACGACCTCGTCAGCCGAGGATGAGAGCACCGCGCTGCGGCAGTTCACCAATGTGCTGGACGTGGTCCAGGCGAACTACGCCGAGCCGATCGACGTGGACAAAGCGGTCTACGAGGGCGCCATCCCCGGGATGCTGCGCGTGCTGGATCCGCACTCGAATTTCTTCGATGCCAGGCAGTTTGCGCTGCTACGGGAAGATCAACGCGGAAGATATTACGGCGTGGGGATGATCGTCGCGCCGAAAGAGAATCGCACGGTGGTGATGCAGCCGTACGTGGGCGCGCCGGCGTTCAAGGCTGGAATCCGGCCGGGCGACGTGATCATGAAGGTGGACGACAAGTCCACGGATGGACTTACGACGACCGAAGTTGCGGATTTGCTGAAGGGGCCGAAGGGCACAGTCGTAAAGATTACGATGAGCCGGGAGGGCTATGCACAGCCTCTGCTTTTTACGGTGACGCGAGATGAGATCCCACGGCATTCCGTGGACATCGCGTTTATGCTGAAGCCCGGAGTCGGCTACATTCGGCTTTCCGGCTTCAACGAAACCACCGATCGCGAACTCGCCGATGCTTTGAACGAGCTGCATGCCCCGACGCTGGACGGCTTGATCCTGGATATGCGCGGGAATCCCGGCGGGCTGCTGAATGAAGCGGTCGCCGTCGGGGACATGTTGCTGGACAAAAATCAACTCATCGTCTCGCACCATGGGCGGTCATCCCTGGAGAAGCGTTACTTTGCGCTGCGCGGGAATCAGGGAATGACGACCCCCCTGGTGATCCTGGTGAACAACAATTCCGCGTCGGCTACGGAGATCGTTTCGGGCGCGGTGCAAGATCACGATCGTGGATTGATTGTGGGAGAAACTACTTTCGGGAAGGGGTTGGTGCAAACGGTTCAGCCGCTCAGCGAAAATACCGGGCTTGCTCTGACCACGGCGCGCTATTACACGCCCAGCGGCCGCTTGATCCAGCGCGATTACAAGTCGGTCTCACTCTACGAGTATCACTATGAGCGGAAAGTTCCCGAGCATCCGACGGAGATTAAGCTGACGGACAGCGGACGGCAAGTCACCGGAGGAGGCGGCATCACTCCGGATATAGAAGTGGCCACGCCTAAGTTCAATCACTTCCAGGAGCAGATGTTCCGCGCGGATGTTTTTTATCCGTTCCCGGGGGGCGTGGGAGGTTTTACGCGATATTACATGGGCACCCGGCCGACCATTACGAAGGAATTCTCGGCGGACGACGAAGTGATGAAGGCTTATCGGGACTACCTGACCAAACACAACGTCCGCTACACGGAGCCGGACTTGGCGGCGAACCTGGATTGGGTGAAGCGAAAGATCAAAGAGGAAGTGTTCTTCTCGACCTTCGGCATGCAGGATGAGCTCAAGGTTGAACTCGAAGCGGACCCGCAGGTGCAGAAGGCTGTGGAAGCCATTCCACAAGCCCGCGCGCTGTACGAGAACGCGCGCAAAATCGTGGCGGAGCGGGCGGCGGGCGGCAGCTTGGATCGTCCGTAACACACAAGCTCTTACCTGGTTGATGTACTTTGACAGGGGTGCAAGGATGCGCGCAGCTCGCGCCCTTGCCGCTTTGCCTTTCCTGTGTATCTTTGCAAACCGGGCGGAAAGCCTCGGCCAGCTTCAGTTGGCAAGGTTCTGAGCGTCTGCTAAGATTTTGTAGCTGCTCGTGGGCGTGTAGCTCAGCTGGGAGAGCGCGTCGTTCGCAACGACGAGGTCGCAGGTTCGAACCCTGTCACGTCCACCAAAATCACTGTTTCGCATCGGTTACCTCCTGGAAATGCGTAATTCACCCTCCTGAAACACTTTTGTAATGCGGCGCATTGGACACTCTCAACATGCCTCTCACGGCGGTCTTAGAGCACGGCTGCGAGAACCCGCTGGCTTCGACAGGCCGGTTTCACGCCGGAATGGCGCAAACGCTGGAAGATCTGATCGATTGCCAGCGGTTGCGCTATCTGGTCTTTAATTGCGAATTAGGAGAAGGGCTGGAGATCTCCGCGAAAACCGGACTCGATCGCGACCGCTTCGATTTCATTTGCGATCACTTGATGGTTCGAGAGAGCGCCTCGGGCAAACTTGTGGGCACTTACCGGATGCAGAGCGGCTTCCGGGCGAAGGGAAACCTGGGATATTACAGCGAGCAGTTTTTCGATTTCGCGCCGTTTGAAAGGATCCGCGCGGAGGTGCTCGAGCTGGGAAGAGCCTGCGTGCACACGGAGTACCGCAATAGCGCCGTGCTGCACATGCTGTGGAAAGGAATCGTGCGATACGCTTTGAGCTGCGGAGCGCGCTACTTGTTTGGATGCAGTTCGCTCAGTTCACAGGATGAAAACGCGGGAATGGCCCTGTATGAGGAGCTGCGAGAGAAATTTCTAATCGAACCAGCGCTGCGCACCAAGCCGAGACCTGAATTCCAGTGCCGCGCCGGCCGCGAGCGGACTTTAGCGCCCACAATACCGCGGCTGTTTCGCGCTTATCTGGACGTCTCGGCGCGGCTCTGCGGCCCGCCTGCGATTGACCGCGATTTCAAAACCATTGATTTCCTCACGCTGATCGATTTGCATCGAATCCCGGATCGCGTTCGTACACGGCTGTTCTAGCAGTTCCCTTCCGGCTCGTTAGCTCACGGGTTGATCGGCTGCAAGAAGTTCCCGCGCGAGCGCTACGGCTCTTTCGCCGTGCGTGGGGTCGTTCAGACGGCCTCGAGCGAAATCGCGTGTGCCACCGCCTTTTCCACCGACTTTTGCCAAGACTTCTTTGAGCAAGGCGTTCATATCTTTGGCTGCGGAGGGATGCTGGGCAAAGAAAACATGGCCGCAACCGAGCCTCGCGAGGAGCGCTACGGACTTCTCAATCCTTGCAATTTCGGTTGCGAAGTAAGCGAGGAACTCGGGCTCGACGTCTCCGAACACTCGTTGGATGATTCGTAGGCCCGCGGGGCTAGGGGGAGCTTCGCGCACGGCATGCGCCGCTTCGATTTCCGCGAGTCGCTGGAGGAGTGAACGAGTCCGCTTGAAATTCGCGTCACGCTCCGAAATGGCGCGCTCGGACGCGGCAATGAGATCCTCCGGAGCGCAGCTCAGCTTTTCGGATGCAGCGCGAAGGCGAAGATAATCCCCGCGCGCGGAACGTTCGGCCCGAGCGCCGCAAACAAATTCCACGCGCCAGTCCTGCCGCATTTTTGTGCAGCGCCTGACGAGCAGCGTTCCGATCTGGCCGGTGCTTTTGACGTGCGTCCCTCCGCAGGGCTGGAGGTCGGCACCTTCGATCTCAATGGCGCGCAAAATTCCTTCCCGGTCCACTTCTTTGCGAACGCCGAGTCCGGCCAAGTCTTCCGCGGTGCCATATCGGACCGTCACTGGCCGGTCTTCAAAGATGATCGTATTCGCGGCGCGTTCCGCGCCTTCGAGAATTTCGTCCGAAGGCTCCGGGCCGCGCAAGTCGATGTTGCTCACGTCTGCCCCGAGATGGAAGGATACTGTCGGTCGGCCAAAACGCTCTTGAAACATCGCCGAAAGGAGATGCTGCCCGGTATGTTGTTGCATGTGATCGAACCGGCGAGGCCAGTTGATGCAGCCAAGGACGTCCGGACTTTCCGGTCGGCGATCGACGACGTGAATGATTTCGTCGCCCTCGTCGCGAACGTCGATGACGTTGGCATCTCCGATTTTGCCCAGATCGTGGGGCTGGCCTCCGGAAGTCGGATAGAACGCAGTGCGATCCAGAAGCAAGCCCATGGCCGGGGCCGTAATTCCAGAGTTCAGGTCCGGCGGGAGAGGTTCGCAATAGACGACACGCGCGGTAAATTCGCGTTCGAAGGAATCGTCGTAATAAAGCCGGCGTGTCGTCATAAAAATCAGGCCTGCAGTGCGCGCTGCCACGCTTCTGAATACTTGTAGCCGGTGCCGGTGTTGAAGAGCACGACCGTTTCGTGCGGTTTGAGCCAGCCGGAAGCGGCAAGCTTGCGAGCGGCACTCACGGTTGCAGCGCCTTCCGGCGCGGCGAAGATTCCTTCAAGCGAGGCGAGTTGCTTCCCTGCTTGCAACATTTCTTCATCGCTAACCGTCAGAGCCGTTCCGTGAGTCTGCCGCAACATGCGCAAAATCAGGAAGTCGCCCAGCGGACCGGGAACACGCAGTCCTGAAGCCAGAGTAGCGGCGTTTTGGAAAAACTCAGAAGTAGTACGCTGTGCTTCCCAGGCTTTGACGATCGGCGCGCAACCTTCCGCCTGTACCACAACCATGCGCGGTCTTTCCGAGCCGATCCAGCCCATCTCTTGCATTTCGTCGAACGCTTTGCACATGCCGATGAGGCCAACGCCTCCTCCCGTTGGATAGAAAATCACGTCCGGTAGTTTGCCACCGAGCTGCTCCCACAGCTCGTAGCCCATGGTCTTCTTGCCCTCTATGCGATAGGGCTCTTTGAGTGTGCTAACGTCGTACCAGCCTTCGCGATCTTTGCGCTCCGCGACGTACTTGCCGCAATCGGAGATTAACCCGTTTAATTTGATGACTTTAGCGCCAAAGGCTTGGCATTCCATGACGTTTGCGGAGGGCGTGTCCGCTGGCATGACAATGACAGCAGGAAGACCGGCTGCGGCGGCATAAGCTGCCAAGGCGCCGCCTGCATTGCCCGCCGTGGGAGTAGCTAAAGTCTTTGCTCCCAATTGCTTGGCGCGAGTTACGGCAGCGGTCATGCCTCGTGCCTTGAATGAACCGGTCGGGTTTAAGCCTTCGTCCTTAACCAACAGATTGAATGCGCCCAGGGAGGCTCCCAGCCTCCTGGCAGGCACAAGCGGCGTCATGCCCTCCCCTAGCGTAACGGGAGCGTCATTGGGCAGCACCTCCGCGTATCGCCAAAGGCTGGTTGGGCGTGATTTCAGGTTTTCCAGGGTGAGGGTCGCAGCCACATGTTTCAGGTCATATTTGGCAAAGAGCGGTTTGCCGCAGGTACATAGGTGTTGTTCCACGGACGAATCGAACTTCTTGCCACAGGATGAGCATTCCAATTCCAAAATGTTCGTCTGTTTAGTCATAGGAGAAAAGTCTATCACAGCCTTTTCGGTCAATTATTTGAGGAAGAGAGTCGATCGCATTAGCTAAGTTGGAGACTAGCTCACGCACGAGCGGAGCGCGGCAAGCGGCCAGCACTCATCGGGAAACGACAGGGGCCGCTTTGCCAACGACGGCCTGAAGATCAGAGCGGCCCAAACTGAATGCCGTGTTCACCAAGCCGACGTGAGAAAACGCCTGAGGGAAATTGCCGAGCAGACACTTTGCGGCTGGATCGTATTCCTCAGAAAGCAGGCCGACATCATTCCGGATGGCGAGCAAGCGTTCGAATAGACGCACGGCGTCCTCTCGCCGGTTCTGCAAGACATAATTGTCCGCCAACCAAAATGAGCAGGCGAGGAATTTCCCCTCTCCATGAGGCAGCCCATCGACGGCGGCATCCTGCGTGTACCGCCCGACAAAGCCGTCCTCCATGAGGTTTGTTTCGATGGCTTTCACCGTGCCGGTGACGCGAGGATCTTCCGGCGGAAGAAAGCCGAACAAAGGCATCATGAGCAGGCTGGCGTCAAGATGTTTCGAGCCATAATACTGCACAAAGCAATTCAGGCCGGCGTCAAATCCTTGCTGGCAAACCTGCTCGTGAATGGTCCTTCGAAGCGCTTTCCATCGCTCGATATCTCCAGAAAACCAGCCCTGCTCTGCGGACTTGATTGCGCGATCGACGGCGACCCATGCCATGACCTTGGAGTGAACGAAATGGCGGCGTGGCCCGCGCATTTCCCAGATGCCATCATCCGGCTGGTCCCATCCGGTCTCGAGAAATTCAATCATGGCCTGAGCCACATCTTCGCCTTCGTCCTTGGGCGGTTCCAGTCCGGCCTTGCGGCACTGAAAGAGAGTGTTGGAAATCTCCCCGTAGATATCCAACTGAAACTGGCTGTACGCAGCATTGCCGGTGCGTACCGGCGCGGATTTCGCGTAGCCGGGGAGCCACGGCAGTTCCAACTCGGTGAGCCTCCGTTCGCCGTGTATGCCGTAGACGATGTTGAGTTGGGAGGGGCTGCCGGCGACGGCTCGCAGAAGCCATTCTCGCCACTCTCGCGCTTCGTCATGGTATCCGGCGTCGAGCAAGGAGTGCAGAGTGAGCGACGCGTCACGCACCCAACAAAAGCGATAGTCCCAATTGCGCGGACCGCCCGGCCATTCCGGGAGTGAAGTTGTAGGCGCTGCCACGATCCCGCCCGTGGGCAAAAATGTGAGCGCCTTGAGCGTGATCAGCGAGCGCAAAACCGCGTCGCGCCATTTGCCTTGATACGTGCAGCGATCAGACCACTCCCGCCACCATCTTTCCGTGTCCTGAATCGCTTGGTCCACGTCCAGCGCGGAAGGTTCGTCTTGCTGCGAGGGATGCCAGGTAAGCTCAAAGGGTACTCGCGCGCCTTCCTTTACTGTAAATGTTGCGACCGTTTTGAGATTTTCGCCGCGAAGCGGCACTTCCGTGCGCAGCGCGAGCTTGTCCGGGCCAGCGATCGCCGAGATTCCCCGCTCGGCGCCCCGCACCCAGGGAACCACCGAACCGTAGTCGAATCGAATGACTAGTTCCAAGTTCATTTGGACCTGGCCTCTCGTCCCGGCTACCACTCGCAGAAGATGCGGCGTTTCATTGCGAGGCGCCATGCAATCGATAAGGGTTGCGGATCCGTTTTCGGTCTCAAATTCGGTCTCGAGGATAAGCGTGCCTTCACGATAGCGGCGGCGAGTGCTGCGGGTCGGTTCCGCGGGCGAGATGGACCAATGTCCGTTGTCGGGGGTTCCAAGCAGCGCCGCAAAGCAAGCCCCGGAATCAAAGTGCGGAACACATAGCCAGTCGATCGAGCCCCCTTTGGACACCAGTGCGGCGGTGTGGCAATCGCCGATCATCGCGTAGTCTTCGATGGGTAAGGACAGGAAGGTCTCTCCGCAAAACCAGAATGAGGCTCGTTCGAATTGGTATTAGACCACGCAGTCCGCGCCGATGACCACACTCGATTGCAGATAGACCGTGACGCCACACTGGGTTTGATGGAGTTGAGACTCTTGGCGGAGCAAGTCGGAAACGATGTTCGCCGGAAGATGGATCCGATGGGTTGAGAGGATGAAGCATAGAATAGATGAAAAGAAAAACCCACGCATTCAAAAACAGAAAACGAAAGGGCGGTCACCCCGTCAAGAAAAGACAGATTCACTGTCATCGCGGCGAGCTGAGGGTATCCCGCACGCGAATTGTTGAGCTTTAGGACGCGCTGAAATAGCTTCGCTCACAAACCGCTCTAGTGCATTCACTGTAAGGTGTTTCACCTATGGCGATTCTTACCTCGTGTGTCGAATTTTCACGCGCATCCCGCTTCGGTTGGGCTCTCCACTTTTCCTAACTCCTTGAACCGTTGGAACTTCCATTTTTCGTGCGGCTCTTTGGCATGGATGTTGCACCTCCCTAACGGGTGACACATTCACCGCAGGAGTGCCTTATGAAAAAGAAGCACTTGCATCTCGAGAGCGGGCTCGCGCTGCTCGCTCTGGCAACTCTGTTCTGCCTACCTCTCAGCGCGCAGTCTGCTCCCGCCCAATCCACTGCGCAAACCAAAGCCACCGCGCAAACCAACACGTCCGCCCAGGACAACGCCGCGAACCGCGACGAGTTGGCGCGCTTCGATCAATTCCTTGACGGACATCGCGAGATTGCCGACCAACTTCGCAGAGATCCTTCGCTTGCGGATAAGCCGGACTATCTGAAGGACCATCCTGACTTGCAATCCTTCTTGCAAGACCATCGGGGAGTCCGCGATCAGATCAAGAACGATCCAAACGCCTTCATGCGAGAAGCAGACCGCTTCAACCGCCGCGATGACTATCGCGATCGCGGTTTCGATCGAAACCGGGCCGATATGGCAAGTTTCGACCGGTTCCTGGACAGCCATCGCGAAATCTCCGAACAGGTTCGCCGCGATCCTTCTCTCGTTGATAACGAACAATTCGTAAAGGATCACCCCGCCCTGCAAACCTATTTGCAAGACCATCAGGGAGTCCGCGATCAGCTCAGAGACGACCCCAATGCCTTCGTGCGTGGGGCAGACCGCGACAACCGCTTCGAGGATAATCGCGGCCGCAACCTCGGCCAGAACCGCCAGGAGTTGGCTAGCTTCAACCAATTCTTAAACAACCACCACGAAATTTCCGAGCAAGTTCGCAAGGATCCTTCGCTCGTCGATAACGACGAATTTGTGAAGAATCATCCCGACCTGCAAACCTATCTGCAGGACCATCCCGAAGTTCGCAATCAACTCAGAGACAATCCGAACGGCCTTTTGCAAGCCGAAGCTCGCTCTGACAATCGCGAAGGTGCCATGGATCGCCACGGTCTCGGCAAAGATATGGACCGGGACGACATCCATCGGCACTTCGGAGAATTTCTTGGAGGCCATGCAGGCATCGCGCAGCAACTCTCCAGGAATCCTTCTCTTGTCAAGAACCAGGACTTCCTGGATAGCCATCCCGAACTGAAGGACTATCTGGATGCGAATCCTGATGTGCGCGAACAGCTGATGACGAACCCGGATACCTTCGTCAAATCGTCGCAGCAATTCAGCAGCACTTCGACCGTGAAGACCCCGACGGCTAAGCCCGGCAAACCGAATCAGTAGGACCCGATAGCGCGCTGGACGGGAGGGCCTCACCGGCTTTCCCGTTCCGCGTGTGCCTTTAGCCCTTCGTGAACCTAGCCCGGGCGTCGAACGTCCGGCGGCTGGCCGAGGCCCAGTCAGATCGAGCCGAGAATTACCCAGAGGAGGTAATATGAATTGCAAGATTCTGCTGGTTCTAGCGCTTGCCCTGGTAGTGGCAGTTCCCGCGAGTGCGCACGGCAAGAAAAAGCAGCCGCCCGAACGGGCCATGCTCGAAAAAATGGACGCCGTTCCGTGTGGCGCCAAGCAAAAAGGAGTGACCGGGCTGGGCAGCATCTGGGCCTCCGTGGGCATTACGCATATGAACTCCGATGAAAAACTGTGTCCGCGCTACCTGTTGCGCACCGACGAAATGGAGTACGAGATTCAGCCCACCGACAAAAAGCATCCGGCTATCTTGCCCGTCGGCAAGGAAGTCGTGATCAAAATCAAGAAGGATCACATGACCGTCGAGTGCCCTGACGGCGACAAGAAAAAGCGGGACTATGAGGTCGTCGCCATGAAGCCGACGGAAGCCACGGAGTCGCAAGACGCCTCGGCGAAGTCCGAAAATCCTTAGCCGCTACGCCCTTTCGCTACCCGGCTTCCGTCCGGGTCGTCTGCGGTAAGAGCCGGGCGCGTGGCAGCTCCCTAATTTTTGGGTGGCCTTCCCTTCGCGCGTTGTTTTTCGGATGTCTCGGGACAACCTGTAAAGGATGTCGGGGGGCTGAACAGTTTTTCGCGAAGGGTAGGCCATTTTTTGTTGTGCGTGTCGCATACGTGCAACCTTCAGGGTGCGGATTTGACTTTCTCTTCGTCCGTCCCCGTTCGCTCTAGCTTGGTCCCACTGTCCCACCAAACCACAAAATCCCTAAACCCGTGCCCATAGCACGGTACAATAGCTGGATGGGCATACGGCTAATCGCGCTGGATATTGATGGCACGCTTCTGGACAGCCGCTGGCAGCTTCCCGAAGCCAACCGCGCCGCGATCGCAGCAGCCACGCGGCGAGGCATCGAAGTCGCCCTGGTCACGGGCCGGCGGTACGATTTTGCGCTGCCCATCGCCCGCCAGATCGAAGCCCCGCTGACCATGATCGTCAGCAATGGAGCCGTCATTCGCACGCAGGACGGAGAGACACATCTGCGGCACCTGCTCGCGAAGGACACCGCCGCCCGCGTTCTCGAACTCACCCGCCCGTGGCGTGATTGCACGGGAGTCGTCTTTGACGGCCGGCGCGAGAATCAGGTCGTGCTCGAATCCATGAATTCTGATGACCCAATCCGCACGGCCTACTACACTCGCAATCGAGAGTTCCTGGGCCTGGCGATTCCGCTGGAAAGCTGCCTGACGGAAGATCCCCTGCAAGTGATGTTGAGCGGGGACGTGGCGCGGATGCGAGAAGCGGAAGCGGCGCTTCGTGGCGCGGCGTTTGCGCAGGATTTTGCGCTGGCGGCGACCGTATACGAAGCTCGAAATTTCGCGATGATCGATGTGATCAATCCGGTGTGTTCCAAAGGCGCGTCGTTGGCGGAATGGGCAGCACTGCGCGGCGTAGCGCGCGAAGAAGTGCTGGCCATCGGCGATAACCATAACGATCTGGAGATGCTCGCGTTCGCGGGCATTCCGGTAGTGATGGGAAACGGAGTTGCCGAATTGAAAGAGTTTGGCTGGCATGAGACCGCGAGCAATGATGAAGGCGGCGTTGCGGCGGCCATCGAGCATTTTGCTTTGCGGGAGGCGGCTCCGTGCGCCTGACGCGGATTCTGCTTTCGTGCGCGTTCGTCTGCGCTGCCGCACCGCCGGGTTTGCGCGCAGAGTACGTGGCTTTGCGCAGCGGACAGCGGCTTCATGTAACGGGTTACCAGCTTATCGGAGAAACATACCGCCTGCAGGTTGATGGCGGAACTGTGGAAGTTCCAACTGCGGAAGTGGTATCCATTGAGCCCGAGGACGCGTTTGCTCCATTGCCGCCGGCACCGGCCGTCGCGGCAGCGCCGTATGGTGAACTCGTTAAAGCCGCGGCGGCGCGCTATAGCGTGGACGCGGACCTGATTTCGAGCGTGATTGCGGCGGAATCCAATTTCGACGCGAAAGCCGTTTCCCGGCGGAATGCTCGAGGGCTGATGCAACTGTTGCCCGAGACAGCAGCACACTTCGGGGTGCAAAATATTTTCGACCCGCAAGAAAATATCGATGCGGGCACGCATTATCTGCGCGATCTGCTCCAGCGCTACAACAACGATTTGGCGCTGGCATTGGCTGCGTACAATGCGGGACCGGAACGGGTCGAACAGTTCGGCCGAGTGCCGCCGTATGCCGAAACGGTTTCCTACATTCGCCGGGTGAAGCGAGCTTACGACAGAAGCAAATCCGGCGCATCGACGGGGGCCGCGGCGAATCCGTCCAGCAAGAAAGGCGCACCAGTCGCCCAGCGAAATCCGCGCGGGGACACGATTCACGATCAACTAGGCACATTGAATTGAAGCTCTCAGCCGCGATGGCTTCTAGGCTTCGCGCGAAGCCAGCGGCGGCCTCCCCACGACGCTATTTAAGAAACCAGAAAAATCAGGCTCTGAGGCTATGGCTGCTGCGGGTTCGGATTCGCGGTCGGAGGGCCGGGAGGTGGACTTAGTGGATTGTTTTGCAAACCCTGCGGATTCTGTCCTGGCGTTCCAGCTGGCGTGCCAATCGGGGTGCCCGGCGACCCAGCAAGACCCATATCTTTCGAGGGATCCCAAATAAACTCGAAGAGGCGATAATTTTTGGCCTTTTCATAAACCGTCACCGAGGCCTTATTGACCTTGCTGCCCACGCCGATGATATTACCTCCGACGATGGTGGGAGTATCGCCAGCGGGAGTCTCCTGAGAGTTAGTCCCCGTTCCGGAGGTATCGGTTCCTTGGGCACTAGTCGGCGTTGCGCTCGCGCCTGCCCCGGTTGCAGGAGCCCCCGCTGGGCTTTCGGGACCCGAAATTCCGCCGGCAGCCGGCTGCGTGCCAAAACCAAGCGGCGAAGTGCTCGGTGCGACAGGCTGAGCACCGGCAACGGGCATCTGGATACCGCCCGGCTGCGGCTTTAAGCTGCCGATGAGATTTCCCGCGGGACCCACGTAAATCAGGCGCCAGGAGCCGTCCTCCTTGTTCATAGGATCTTTATAGGCTTGGCGCATGAATCGGATGTTGCCGGCGGAGGGCTTGACCAGCTGATCCATGGAAGTGGGGAAACGGCCAAATTTGAGATAGTAGAGCTTGATGCCTCGGACGTATTGATGGCCGCGCCAAATCATGTCTTGCTCTTTTTCGCGGCGGCCCTGGGTGTAAACCCGCAAGCCGATCGACATGACAGCGATGAGAACGAGGGTGGTGAGAAACACCACGATTAACAAGGCGTAGCCGCCTTGCTTTTGTCTTGCATTCACGCGGGCAAATCTACGGGTCATCAAGACGGTGAACCTGGCTGTTCTTCAAGCGGCATGGTGCCGTGAAGCCCGCTGGAAATTTCCTGAAACTCGATGCTGGCATTGCCAACCTTGAGGATACGATAGCGCCCTAGCAATGTGCCGCCTTCCGTCACCACGTACACGTCGTCGCCATCGGTAAAAAAAGCGCGGCGCGTTGTTCCTGCTGGGAGCGTGCCGTAGCCAAAATATTTGAGGTTAGCCGGAGGTAGCGCCACCGTCGGCGGGGGAGGCGGAGGCGGGGGAGGCGCATTTTTAACTTGCTCCGCTAACTTTTCTTTGGCTCTCACTTCTTGAGCGGTGGGCGGAGCGATAACGCTGAAGGGATTGCGGCCGTTGCTCTTATATTCGGTTTTCCGTGCGCGCTCCAACTCGGGCCAGCGAATCTGCGGATTCTCGACGGCCAGAACTTTGTAGTTTTGGATGAACATGGCGGTTTTCGCGGCAGGAGTATGCTTGTTCCATTCGAAGCTCCAAACCACAAGCGCGATGACCACGAGCACGATAAGAACAACGATTTGTTGTTTGCGCGTCATGCGGCATCCCGGAAATAGGTACGAAGGCGAAGTTCCACGCGAATGGCCCCCGCAGCGACGCGATTCTGGGTGTCGGAAGCAAGCGCCAAGCTGTCGATAATGTAGAGGCTTTGGGAACGCTGCAAGCCATTCACGAATTTCACCACACTGCCATAGTCGCCGTTTACGGTGGCGTCCAGGCTCACCTCGGCCATGCCGCGGTTCTCAACCTCCTTTTGTTTGAAGGCGCGAGACACAATCTGGAGGCCCGCTTTTTTTGCAATCTCATCGAGTTCGGCGGTAACAAGCGAGTAGCCCGTGCTTTCCGGCAGAAGCGAGTGCTCGAACTTCTCGCAATCCTTCCGTGTGGCGGGCATATCGTCCTTGATGGATTGCGCCGACTTGATGCCACCACGCAAGACCTTGAGCTGCAGATTCTGCTCATCGAACTCCGCCTGGGGAGTGTGGGGAGAGGAAGCCAACTGCCAACTGTAGAGAGCAAGCCCGGCGTCCGCGGCCAGGAGCACACCCAGGATGACCAAGATCACGCGCTTTCGCAATGTGAAATCCCGGTGCATCAGGCCCTCGAATACTCCGCAGTCAACTCCACAACCACCTGGTCATCGCCCATTCGCTGGGAGGGAACATGCTCATCGATCAGCTGGATGTGTGTAAAAGTCTTTGAGCCTTCGAGCGCTTTCAGGAACTTTAGCTTAGCGTCGTCGCCGGTAGCGCCGACGGTAAATTTTACTTCTACGCGGCCGTTGTCCTGCGAGGGGATGATGCTGACAACGTGTACGCCTGCGGGCAGAATTCTTTCCAGATCCATGAACATAAGAGTCCAATTAAAACTGCGGGCGTCGATCAAGCTGTTGATGAAAGCGGCGCGGTCACTGAGATTGTGATTCTCAGGAAGGCTGAAGAACCGATCCAGCGAAGCGCTCTGCTGTTCCATCTGGTCCATCTGGCTGAGGATTTGCGCCGTTTTCGCCCGCATTTCTGCATTGGCCTTGCGCGCAAGATAGACGTGCCAACCCAAGCCCGCAAACACGATAACGGCAGCGAGGCCGAGAAGGCCCGAGCCGCCCAGAAATTTCCTGTGCGCCTCAAGAGGCTTGGTTGCTAGATTGAGCCGAATTCTCATTCTTCTCCTGCATTCTCCTGCCGCTGACAAACTTCAACGCTGTTTAGAGCTCTTCTAACCGCGGTGCAACATCCAGCCGACCAAACCTTCGAGTTCGCGATCGGCAAGAGGGCGCGCGTCCGCGGGGATGCGTCCATCCGAGACCGCACCATCGAGCAAAGAGTGAACTTCGCAATGAAACTCCTCTTCGAACGGCGGCACGAATTCCCGCAGACGCGAGCCCAGACCCGCCACGCGCACGGACTGGATTCCCTCTTGCCAGGTGTCCTGGTAGTAGGCAGCGACCGGGTAAATGTCTTCGAGCAACATGTGCGGCGTAAGATCGGAACCTTGCGCGGGCAATTCGGTGCAGCGATAGCCGCACAACACGCCCTCACGGACGATCGCGGTCGTCAAAGAAGGGCCGGAAACGCGAGCGAGAAGCGTTGGCCGATGTTCTTCAACAAGCGCAATGGCCGCCAAAGAGGAACTGAGTACGACACCCGGGTGCAAGCCTGCCGCTTCGGCGAGGGATTCATACTCACGGATGATGCGCAGGCGAGCGAGCGCAGTGACAACGTCCACGCCGACTTCGCGGGGAGCTTGCCTCATGTAAGAAATGAGCGTTTCATCCACTTCAAAGGGGACGCTCTTCTTCAGCTTCCAGCGCAGCATGGGGTCGGCTTCTTCTTTGGAGCGAGGAAAATCCTCGAAATGCTGGACGAAGACGCGGATGACCGGGTCCGGCAAAATCAGCGCGACGCTCTCGTCCTTGGCACGCAGGGCGGAGCACACCGCGGTGATGGCGGTCTTCAAAGCAGCGGCATTTACAATGTTGGTTTCGACCGCGGAGGGTACCAGAGAGCCAGGGGGGAGAACCTCGACGCGGTAAGCGTCCACGCCACCGGTTCGCGTCCAGCGCGCGCCAGCGATACGGTCGAGGCCTATTTCGATGGCCAGGGGCGGATGCGGTGTGGCCTCGAGCCAGCGCGCTACGCGGCGCACAAGGCCGCTCTTATAGATTCCCTGGTGAAAGGTAGCCGTACTACTCAACGAAGGTCACCTTATTAATTTCCTTAACGGTTGTAATTCCGGCGCGGATTTTGGCCAGCCCGCTCTCGCGCAGAGTGATCATGCCTTCCTCGCGAGCGATGCGCTTGATCTCGGAAGTCGGGCGGCGGTCGACAATCATTTCGCGAATGCGGTCCGTCAAATCCAGGAGTTCGCAGATGGCCGTCCGTCCATGATAACCCGTGCCGGAGCATTCGAGGCACCCCGCGCCTTCGGAAAACGCAAAGGAGGACCAGGTAGCGAGATCGAGGCCGGCTTCCTTCAATTCGGTTTGGGTAAAGTTCCTTTGCTTCTTGCACTTCGGGCAGATCACGCGAACCAATCGTTGCGCCATGATGCAGTTGAGGGCGGAAACGAAATTGTAAGGTTCGACTCCCATATTGATAAAGCGTCCGATCACGTCGGTCACGTTGTTGGCGTGAACGGTGGTGAAAACGAGATGCCCGGTAAGCGCGGACTGAATGGCGATTTGGGCGGTTTCCTGGTCGCGTATTTCACCGACCATGATCTTGTCGGGATCATGGCGCAGGATAGAGCGCAAGCCACGCGCGAAGGTGAGGCCTTTTTTCTCGTTCACGGGGATTTGCGTGATTCCCTTTAGCTGATACTCGACCGGATCTTCGATGGTGACGATTTTGTCCTCGTCGGTCTTGATTTCGTTGATGGCGGCGTAAAGCGTAGTGGTCTTGCCGGAGCCGGTCGGTCCGGTGACCAGGACCATGCCGTAAGGCTCCTGAATGTAGCGGCGGAAGCGCTTGACCTCGAGTTCTGAAAAGCCAACCACATCGAGGCTTAAGCTCTGAAACTTTTCCGAAAGCGTTTCCTTATCCAGGACGCGCAATACGGCGTCTTCGCCGTGGCTGGCGGGCATGATGGAGACGCGGAGGTCGATGAAGCGGCCCTTGTACTTGACGCGGAAGCGACCGTCTTGCGGAACGCGACGTTCGGCGATGTCCAAATCGCTGAGCACCTTGATGCGCGAGAGAACCGTCGAATGCCACTCTTTGGCGATGGGCTGCATAGCGTGCTGCAGAACGCCGTCGATGCGGTACTTGACGGCTACTTCGGCGTCGCGGGCTTCGATGTGGATGTCGCTGGCGCGGCGCTCGAGCGCCGTGAAGATGATGGTCTCCACGAGCCGGACGACGGGGCTGACCGATGTGTCGCGTGTCAGGCGGTCGCCGGATATGGTCTCTTCGCTTTCCTCTTCTTCCTTGGAAACCTGCAGAGTGAAAGCTTCGGTGGCTTGCTCGAGGACGCGCTGGGACTGCTCGGTGCGCTTGAGGATGTCACCGATTTGACGGGCGGTGGCCACTTTTATAGCGAGCTTCTTTCCCAGCAATAGGGGAAGCTCGTCACTGAGCAATACGAGGCTGGGATCGGATACCGCGATCGAGAGCGAACTGTTCTGCACTTCGAGCGGCACGAAGTTGTAGCGGAACATCAAGTCCGCGGGGATGGTGCGGAAAAGTTCCGGGTCGATGCGCTGTTCGCTGAGATCGACAAAAGCGCAGCGATATCTGTGAGCTAACTTGCGAGCGAATTCGCGCTCGTTCACGGCGTCCGCGCCGTCGCCTGGAGTCCAATTATGCTCTTGTGTAGCCACCGTTTCCTTTTACTTAGCCGGCGTCGTGCCCGTAAGAGAGAACGAAAAGATCGGCAGATAGAGTGAAATCAAAATAAAGGCGACCAGCAAACCCATGAATACAAGAATAACGGGTTCGATGATAGCCACGAGCGCCGAAAGCCTGACGCCCACTTCTTCTTCATAGAATTCAGCAACACTGGTAAGCATGGGAGCGAGCGCGCCGCTGGATTCGCCGACTTCGATCATGTCCAGGGCAAGCGCCGGCATGGTGCCTTTCATGGCCAGGGCGTTGTGGAGCGATTCGCCCTCGCGAACCATTTGAGTGGCTTGCGTGACGGTCGAGCGGACCAGCCGGCTGCTGATGGCGTCGGAGGCCGTCTGTAGCCCCGCGACCAGGGGAGTCCCGCCCGTCAGGAGCGTAGCCAGAGTGCGTGAAAATTGGGCGACCTGGAATTTCAGAAGTGTGTCACCAATGACGGGGATACGGAACTTCAGCCTGTCGAACGCTTCGCCGCCGTCGTCTGTCCTCGACCAGAGAAAGACCCCGAAGGCGCCGAGAAAGGCCAATGCGATGGCGCCAAGCACTTCGTAGCGATAGTCGACCGTGATGGCGATCAAGATCTGCGTAGGCTTCGGCAATTCCACGTTGAGGTCGTGGTACAGCAGGGCAAACTTGGGGATTACGAAGGTCACGAGATAGGTGACGATGATGGACGCAACGGTGATGAGAAGAACGGGATAGACCAGCGTAGCGAGAATTTTCTTTTTAACGCCCGTACTCACCCGCTGGTAGGCGATGTAATACTCCAAAACTCCGGAGAGATTCCCGCTCTTTTCGCCGGCGAGAATGGCCGTGGAGTAAACCTTGGAAAACACGCCCGCTTCGGAGATGGCCTCGGAGAGAGACTTCCCTTCTCGAACGCGGTCACGCACTTTGGAGAGGATGGGGCGAAGTTTCGGAGAGGTAGCTCTGTCGGCAAGAAGATCCAAGGCGCGGAGAATCGGCAAGCCAGCCTTGATCAGCGTATTGAATTGCTGGTTAAGAATCAGGAAGTCTGAGCCGCCTACTTGACGATCGGTCCGGCGCTTTAGGAAAGCGCTAAGTAGGCTGCTTCTTGTTTGGACGGAATAGACGAACAGCCCCCTCTCGGCCAGCTTCTGGCGCGCTTCGGCTAACGAACCCGCAGCCTCGACGTGCGAGAAAACCCGTCCGTTTCCATCCGCCACGCGGCAGACAAATTCCCCCATAGACTCTCAGTTTACCTCATCTAGGTAGAATGCGGCGAAGCCCCTGATGGTTGGCCGTTCCTTTCGAGAAACGCAGCAAGTTTTAACGGGAATTTAACTTTATGGGGTGGAAGCTACAGCCGCATCGCCATTGACGATGGCCACGCCAGGAGGAACGTCGAAGCGAAAATAAGAAGCGGGAACCGCGGGATTGAAGCGCCAATCCGCGAACTTAAACTCGACCGCAACTCCGCCCTTCTCGCGTACGAGAACGCGAGTCAGGTCTCCCGTCTCTGGCGCGACCTCCAGAAAAACAGACTCCTCGGGGGCTTCGTCCTGCATTACCGCCGGATCGCCTGCGGCTGACCGCGGTTTGCTCTGCTCGCCGCGCAAGGGGCAGTAGAGCACAATGTCGCCGACTGTCGCTGGTCTCTCGGCCTGCGCCTCCTCGACTCGCGCGCAGATCCGCGACAATTTCATCTCGCCGGCGAGAAGAGCCAGTGGCGTTCGCCAATCCATGCTCTGCTTGGCCGGGGCGCGGGTTACTGTATGATCCGCCGGCACATAAAACCATGCGGTCTTGCCGTCTACCAGGAAGAGGTTTTTTTCTGGCGATTGGTATTCCCAGCGCATCTTCCCGGGCCGCCTAAAATAGGCTACCCCAGCTTCTGCGCGGACCACTTGGCCATTCTCGGAATAGCGCTCGAGAAACGTGGCCTGGAGGGTCTGTCCGCCCCGGTAGCGGGCTTCCAGCAGCCTGACGAGTTGGTGCGTGTCCGCCGCTCGTGGGCCCAGCGAAAAGAAACCAAGAGCGAGGAGCGCTAGAAGAGTCATGCACCCAGTCTAGCAGGTCTTTATCGCGTGGCAGGAACGGTGGTTATCGGCAGTTGAAGCAAATTGGCAGCGTGGGAGTGGACGGAATTTGAGCTGCGGTAGAGTGATGCGCCCATGCTTCGCACGTGGTTTGCAGGGTGTTAGAAAAGGAAAGAGCACAGGGCTTTGTCCTGTGCTCTTTCGATTCGTTGACAGTTCGGATTTATGCGATCCGATCCGTCGGGCCTGTCCCTATCCGAGTTACTGGAGAGGAGCCAGACCGGAAGTGCCGCAGGCCGCAACCGCACCCGCCGCGCCCGTAGGATCGCGACGAATGACGCCGGAGTCGTCAGAGCAAAAATCGCTCTGTCCGCTCTGTCCAGCAGCCACCGGAATTGCCGTGGAGTTGAAGTTGAGGTACGGGCTCGCAGCCGTGCCCGCGCCGTTCGACGGGGTGGACGCGAACTGGTACCCGCTCTTCGTGCCGCCGCCAAGATTGCTATCGATCAAGCAAGCTGCGGTCACAACCGCGCCGGCGCAACCGGCAACGGGGGTGCTGAGAGCAGCCAGTGTTCCATAGCCAACGCCGTAGGTCGAGTTAAACGTGACCTGCGCCGTATTAATGGTGCGGAGAGAACCAACCGCCGAAGCTTCGTTGGCAGCCATGCGCGAACGGAGCAAGTTCGGGATTGCGATAGCCGCGATGATCAGAATGATCGCCACGACGATCAGTAGTTCGATAAGTGAAAAGCCCTTCTGCTTCTTCATGCTATCTCCTTCGAGAGGGGGAATGAGATTACTAGTGCCAGAGCACGTCATGGAAAGAGGCAAGATGGCTGCCACTCCCTGGATCATTAGACTTGGGCCCATTTTTTATGCTAAGGTTATTTATTTCTAATACTTACATGAAAATTGCGACGCCGTTACGGCACCTGAATCCCCAAGTCGGGACCCCTTTCAAGGTTAAATTTGACGTTTTTCGTCTCTTCAAACGAGCGAAAAACGGCACTTTGACTTGTCTCCCGCTTTCCGATCTGGGACGGAATTGGGGCAAGCTGCCGAGCCATTGTTTGTCATTATTTTGGATTCCATGTAAGGTGCCGGAGAGCTTTGGAAGCCGAATTTCAGCAACTGCCCCGCGAATTCTTGCCAAAGTTCGAAGCTCGCGCGCATCTTTTTTCGAAAGCGACGACTATTTAATGAACGATGAGTCTCCGGGTCTTTTGCGCCGCGAGAATACACCCCGAATTGCTTTCCTCCCCTGCGGGGCGGGCGGGCTGGCGTACCCGAGAGCCAGCGCGCAGAGTTCAAAACAAAGAAGAAGAGCACGGGACCAGTGTCCCGTGCTCTTTTCAATTCGTTGGCGGATCTTCTAGCGCTAGCTAGCTGAACCGCCGAGTCTGTGCCCAGACCAAAACTACTGGAGAGGATTCAGACCGGAAGTGCCGCAGGCCGCAACCGCACCCGCCGCGCCCGTAGGATCGCGACGAATGACGCCGGAGTCGTCAGAGCAGAAATCGCTCTGTCCGCTCTGTCCAGCAGCCACGGGAATTGCCGTGGAGTTGAAGTTGAGGTACGGGCTGGCATTCGTGCCCGCGCCGTTTGCCGGCGTTGACGCGAACTTATAACCGCTCTTCGTGCCGCCGCCAAGATTGCTATCGATCAAGCAAGCTGCAGTCACAACCGCACCGGCGCAGCCGGCCACGGGAGTGCTAAGAGCAGCCAGTGTTCCATAGCCAACGCCGTAGGTCGAGTTAAAGGTGACCTGCGCCGTATTGATGGTGCGCAGAGAACCCACCGCCGAAGCTTCGTTGGCAGCCATGCGCGAACGGAGCAAGTTCGGGATTGCGATGGCCGCGATGATCAAAATGATCGCCACGACGATCAAGAGCTCGATAAGAGAGAAACCCTTCTGTTTCTTCATTCTATCTCCTTGAGAATCTAACCAGAGTGCCTAGGCACGCACCTAGATAAGGCAGGACAATGGCCATTGCGGCCGTGGAAAAATCAAGGTTTTCTCATGGTACAACGCTTGTATAATCAACAGCTTACGCTTCTCCATCCGAATCGAGAACAGCTCGCCCCTCCGCAGGTGTTCGTTGGAGAGGTGGAATTGACGCTTTACGTCGCTTAGATCAAGCATAATAGGGCACTTGCGTCTGCTCGGGGACAGATTCGGCGGCATAGAGTGGCTCGTTAGCAGCGGGTGTTCGGGGCAAGAAGCTCCTCCACACAGCGACCCAAGAGGTAGGTCTAGGGCAACCCGGCCCGACTGGACCGAAGCGAGCTCGACAATGTAGGAAGTGGGAGTGGGTGAGCAAAGACCAATAGGCTGGGCAGCCGCAGAGCAGCGGATTTCTCTGGACCTCGAATGAAGTAAGGTACCGCCCACATGCGTGTAGGAGGAACCGATGTGCTGATGCAATGATAGAGAGGACGGGGCCGACGATCTATTCGATGCCAGACAGCACTTAGGTCAACTTGCCAATCGTAAAGATGCGTTCCAAACGGGCTATTGGAGCGGATTCAAACCAGAGGTAGAGCAGGCAGCGACTACTCCGGCAGCCCCTGAGGGATCTCTGCGAATCACCCCAGACTCGTCTGAACAAAAATCGCTCTGCCCGCTGTGGCCGGGCGAAACTGGAACTCCAGTCGAATTGAAGCTCACATATGGACTAGCAGTTGTGCCCGCCCCGACAGAAGGAACCGCATTGAAACTGTAACCAGCTTTTGTTCCTGTACCCAAATTGATGTCGATCAAACAGGCTGCAGCCGAAGTAGCAGTCGGGCAGCCAGCAAGGGGAGTACTCAGTGCCGACAAGGTGCCGTAGCCAATGCCGTAAGTCGAGTTGAAAGTCACTTCAGCCGTGTTGATGGTCCGCATGGAGCTCACTGCCGAAGCTTCGTTGGCCGCAAGCCGGGAGCGCATCAAATTGGGGATGGCGATGGCTGCGATGATCAAAATGATCGCCACTACGATCAGAAGCTCGATGAGAGAAAACCCCTTCTGCTTTTTCATACGACGCCCTTTGAGAGATCCCAATTTATAGTTCTTCACTGCAGGGAAGTAGGCACGTCCGTTGCCAAGCACAAGCAATCTGACCGCGATCTCTAAACTGGCCGTAAGCCACACAATCTACAACTGTTACAGATGATTCAAGAATGAAACTGGGGTGCATTCTGATTGCTAGCAGGCCCAAAGTCAAACTTCCGATGCGCTTTTTGTCCATCCCACTGACACAATTCGTCACATTGGTCCATTTTCGGTTTCCGCGTCAATCTGGTTCGTCTCAGCGCCGGGTGTTTTTCACACATTGTGCTTCTTCGCGTAGTGCCGAAAAGACCTGTAAGTGATCTTTAGTAGGTCCGCCGCCCGAGTGCGAACTCCTTCCCCCTTTTCCAAGGCAGCCAGCAAATAACGCCGCTCCGTCTCGGCAATCTCTTTCTCGAAGTCGAGGCCTTCCGCCGGAAACGCCATTTCGCTAGTTGCGCCGGAGGCGGCTGAAGAGGAATAGCCCGCAATACGGTCTGGAAGGACGCGAAGCGATATTTCTCCCCCTGTTTCGAGGGCCACGGCGCGTTCCATGGTGTTCTCCAACTCGCGAACGTTACCGGGCCAGTCATAAGCCTCAAGGCGGCGAACTGCTTCGGGCGAGAGTCCTTCGATCGGCTTCTCCATCGACTTGCGGAACCTCTCGAGGAAGTGCCTTGCGAGCAGGGGAATGTCTTCGCGGCGTTCGCGCAACGCAGGGAGTTGGATCGGAATAACGCTCAGGCGGTAATACAAGTCCTCGCGGAAGCGCCCTTCCGCAATTTCCTTTTCGAATTCCTTATTGGTCGCAGCAATAATGCGGACATCTACGTCTGTCTCTTCGGTGCTGCCGATGGGCCTTACCTTGCCTTCTTGAAGCACACGGTAGAGTTTCACCTGCATGGTCAGGCTCATGTTGCCGATTTCATCCATGAAGAGCGTGCCACCATGGGCCGCCTGGAATAGGCCTTGCCGGTTCTCATTCGCTCCGGTAAAAGCACCCTTCATATAGCCAAAGAGCTCGGATTCGAGCAGTGTCTCCGGAAAAGCGCCGCAATTGATGGTGATGAAGGGAGCCTGAGCCCGAAGACTATTTTCATGAATGGCGCGAGCGACGAGTTCTTTTCCTGTGCCGCTCTCGCCGGTGATCAGGACGCGGCTGGACTGCGGGGCAATCGTCTGGATCAGATCAAAGATGGCGCGCATCTTCGGACTTTGCCCAATGATATTGTCGAGCCCCGTCAGCCGGCGCAGTTCGCGGCGAAGGTAACCAGCCTCTTTCTTCCACTTCAAGCTCTCGGAAACTTCCTTGACCGCCCGGCGAAGCTGGTCAACGAGCTCGTGATCCTTGATGACATAGCGGTCCGCACCCGAATTAATGGCGGCGATTGCCGTCTCGACAGTAGGGACGCCGGTGATCAAAAGGAAAAATGAGTTGGGCGAAATTTCCTTGGTGAATTTCAGGAGGTCGACGCCAGTTGCCCCCGGCATCCGAACATCCGAGATAATAATGTCAAAAATCTGCGATTCGAGCTTGCGCTTCGCAGCCTCGACGCTATGGGCTACTTCGACGCGGTGGCCTTCCTTGCGAAAGGTAATCTCCAGAAGCTCGCAAATGGAGCGCTCGTCGTCCACGACGAGAATATGCACCAGTTCATTGGGCGCTTCTTTTACCACTGCTTTAGTTCCCTGCATAGGGGCTCACACCGTTCGCGGCAAGTCCACGATGAATTCCGCGCCGCGATCTTTCTCTGAAATAACACTGATTCTGCCGCTGTGTGCCTGCACGATTTGGTACACGATAGAGAGCCCCAACCCCGTGCCGCCCTCGAACCCGGATTGGAGAGGTTCAAATATTTTCGCCCTTTGTCTGGCATCCAACCCAACACCAGTGTCTCGGAAAGCGATGCGCAGCCAGAAGGGTACCTGTTCAATGCCCACGCTGAGGGTACCGCCGCCAGGCATCGCGCGAAGAGCGTTGTCGCAAAGATTCCAGAAGACCTGTTTGATTTTGTTTGCGTCCACTCGCGCGCGCAGCTCGGCTCCGTTATATCCCCGCACGATTTGATATCTGTTCTCGACTTCGGGTTTCTTTTCCAGCAGCGTCAAGGTTTCGTCCAGCAACCCGCGCACGTCCGCTTCCTGAAACTCGTAAGTCTTCTCGCGCGAGTAGTTCAGAAAATCCGTGATGATCTGGTTCAAACGCTCCGATTCGCGGCTGACGATGTTCACCAGATGCTTTTCATCGTCTTCGAGGGGGACGAGCCGAGCCAGTTCCTTCACGGCGCCAGCCATGGCCGTCAGCGGCTGCCGGATTTCGTGCGCAATTGCCGCTGACAATCTTCCTAACGCTGCCATGCGCTCTTTCGTCGCCACTTCCTGCTCGAGTCTGCGCAACTCGGTCAGGTCTTGAAAGTTAAATACGAAGCCGCTGCGCGTGGAATTCCTGGTGCGCAACGGGGAAACCGAAATGCCCAAGTATCTGAGCTGGCCTTCTGGCGTGCGAAAGTCGATCTCTTTCCGGACCACCGGCTGTTCTTCGGTTCTCTGGAGGCCGGGGAGCCAGAAATTCTCGTCGAGTTCGTGGAGCTTCCTTCCGCGGAGGTCTCCGAAGCGGCAACCGAGAATTTCCTCTCCGGTGCGATTCAGCAGGAGGATCCTGCCTTGCAGGTCCGTTGTCAAAAGCCCGCCGCGCATCGAATGGATGATGTCTTCGGTAAAATCCTGCAGCTCGAGCAGCTCCTCGCGCTTTTCCTCGAGTTCAATTCCCTTGCTCCGCAAAGATTGCGCAAGCAAGCTCGCCAGGTAAGCGACCGCGAGGAATCCGAAAAGATTGCTGAGGAACCAGACTCGGAGCCCTTCCGGCGTTGGGATGACCAAGAACGTGGGCGGGATCCTCCCGGCATAAGCCAGCCCGGTCATAGTGCCAAGGATGGATAGACACACGGCAGCCGTGACAAATGCGGCCCTGCGCGAGAAGAGGATGCTGGCCACAATGATGACCAGCAAATAGAGAGAGATGAAATAACTCTCCTGGAGGCCGGTGGTGTAAACCAGAGCCGATATCATGATGACGTCAGTGGCGACCTGCAATCCGCCTTGCCAGGCGAAAGCGCGCATCCACCGGACTAACGCAATGTGCAGGACGCCCAAGGCGAGCCAAACTAGCAGGAGGGGCAGAAAAGCGTGGTTGGTGCTGGAAGCCGGGACGTACTGCGGCCAGATGAGGTCAATGACTAGAATCAACAGAATAGTGAGCAAGCGGACGCGCGTGAGCCAGCCAAGCCATTCTCTCGTTGTCGTACTTTGTTCCATGGATCGCCCGCGTTCCTGACCCCGTATCCCCCCGGGCATTCTCTAGTTTAAGCAAATATGGCGAAGGGCTGGGAGTTCCTTCCCTGCCCTCCGCCAAATGGATACTGCTGGCTGCTTGATGCTCCGGCTAGTGCACTTCGCTCAATTTGCCAATCAAGGAGAACAGCGGCATGTACATGGAAATGACCACGCCACCGACCACCACACCAAGGACCACGATCATGATGGGCTCGAGAGCGGTCAAGAGGTCCTTCACGGCGGCATCGACTTCTTCTTCGTAGAAGTCGGCGATTTTCTGGAGCATAGCGTCCATCGCGCCAGTTTGTTCGCCAACGCTGATCATCTGGGTAACCATGCCGGGGAAGACATTGGAGTCCTTCAGGGGATCTGTCAGCGATTTACCTTCCTCGAGAGACTTCCGGACTTTCTGCAGGGCCCTTTCCACGACAGCGTTTCCCGCAGTTCTGGCCGTAATGTCCAGCCCTTCCAGGATGGGCACGCCGCTGGAGATGAGCGTTCCCAAGGTGCGAGTAAAACGTGCCACCGCGATTTTGCGCATGAGGATGCCGATGACCGGCAAGCGCAGAATGGTGGCGTCAATGGCGTAGCGTCCTTGTGGTGTGCCATACCACACCTTTAATCCAAAAATCCCGGCGCCCAATCCCACCAAAATCAGGAAACCGAAAATGCTGCCAATAATGTTGCTCAGCCCAATGACGATCTTGGTCGGAAGAGGCAAATCAACACCGAGTCCCGCAAACAACGTGGCGAAAATCGGCACGACTTTCCACAAAAGCAAGACGATAACGCCGCCGGCCACCGACAAGACGCCGATGGGGTATACCATTGCGGACTTAACGGCGCGCTGCAACTTGACGTTCTTTTCGATGTAGGAAGAGAGGCGCTGCAAAATGGTGTCGAGAATACCGCCCGTTTCGCCGGCTTCGACCATGTTTACGTAGAGGGAGTCGAAGACCTTCGGGTATTGCCGCATCGCAGCAGAAAGCGTGGCGCCGCCTTCCACCGAGCCGCGTGTGCCCGTCAGCACCTTTTGAAAGGTCTTGTTTTCCTGCTGGCTGGCAAGAATCTCCAGGCATTGGACGAGCGGCAAGCCGGCGTCGATCATCACCGAGAACTGTCGTGTGAAAATCGCGAGCTCCTTGGAGTTGACGCCCGATCCAAAGGTCGGCAGGTTGAACTCTTTGCCTTTCTGCGACATTTTCGTCGGCGTGATCTGCTGGCGCCGCAGCAGATTCTGGAGCTCCGCCTTGCTCGTCGCGGTCAGCTCCCCGCTCACGTTTCCGCCGGAGCGATTGGTTCCTCGATAGGTAAAAACCGGCATATTCTTTCCTCCTCAATCCAACAAGTTCATCGGCCGGCTGTTCGACGGCCCGAAAATTGTCTAACGCTTGCTCCCCACTGGCGTTTTCGATCCTCCGCCTGATGGCGAAGATACGCCTCGGTTGATCATGTCCTGTAGCTCATCTGCATTCGAGGAACGTGAAAGAGCCAAATCCAGGGTGATAAGCTTTGCAAAATAGGCGTTGGCAAGACCCTGATTGAAAGTCTGCATGCCCGTTTGTCCCGTGCCTGTCTGCATCGCGGAATAAATCTGGTGAATTTTGTCTTCGCGAACGAGGTTGCGAATCGCGGGCGTCGGGATCAGAACTTCCATGATCATCACGCGGCCCCGGCCGTCCGCGCGGGGGAGAAGCGCCTGGCAAAGGATTCCTTCCATCACCATGGAGAGCTGCGCGCGAATCTGGGGCTGCTGGTGGGATGGAAACACGTCGATGATACGGTTGATCGTGGAAGCCGCAGAATTGGTGTGCAGCGTGGCGAACGTCAAGTGGCCCGTTTCCGCGATGCGCAGCGCGGATTCGATGGTTTCCAGATCGCGCATTTCACCGATGAGCACGACGTCGGGATCTTCGCGCAGCGCTGCGCGGAGTGAATTCGCAAACGAGTGGGTGTCGGCATGGACCTCCCGCTGGTTGACCAGGCACTTCTTGTGGTTATGCAGAAACTCGATGGGGTCCTCGATGGTGATCATGTGCTCTTCGCGCTCGGAGTTAATCTTGTCGAGCATAGCGGCGAGCGTTGTCGATTTCCCGGAACCGGTCGGGCCCGTAACCAGCACGAGTCCGCGCGGTTTGTCGCAAAGCCCTCTGACAACCGAGGGTAAACCCAAGGCGTCGAAGTTCTTAATCTCCCAGGGAATGGTACGAAATACGGCGGCCACGGCGCCGCGCTGATTGAAGACGTTGCCGCGGAAACGTGCCAGGTTCTTAAGGCCGAACGAAAAGTCCAACTCCAGATTTTCTTCGAAGCGATGCTTCTGAGCATCCGTCAGAACGCTGTACGCCAGCGACTTTGTATCGGCAGCTGTCAGTGGCGGCATATCCAGAGCCCGCAGGTGTCCATGGACCCGGACGCGAGGCGCGCTGTTCGTGGTGATGTGGAGGTCGCTTCCTCCCATCTCGATCATCTTTTTGAGCAATTCGCTCAGGGTAATCCCGGCCATCGCTTCACCTTCTTCTTATAAAACCGTCTCGCGCAAAACTTCTTCTAAAGTCGTTTGCCCTAAAGCCACTTTGATCAACCCGCTGCGCCGTAACGTGATCATTCCTTGCTCGATCGCCTTCTTCTTCAGTTCCAGAGCGGAAGCTCCGACGAGAATCAATTCGCGCAGCTCGTCGTTGATTTCCATCACTTCGTACAAGCCCGTGCGGCCCTTGTAGCCACCCTTGTTGCAGGTGTTGCAGCCCTTGCCGTGATAGATTTTAGTCGTCTTGACCTCGTCAGGGGTATACCCCGCATCGATGAGCGCCTGTTCCGGCAGTTCCAGCTCTTCCTTACAATTGGTGCAAACGCGGCGCACCAGGCGCTGCGCACAAATAAGATTGACGGACGTGGCCACCAGGAAAGGCTCAATACCCATGTTCATCAAGCGGCTGATGGTCGAAGGCGCATCATTCGTGTGCAACGTCGAGAGCACCAAGTGGCCTGTGAGCGCCGCCTTCACCGCAATTTCAGCCGTTTCAAAGTCGCGGATCTCTCCGACCAGAATGATGTTCGGGTCTTGCCGAAGGAAAGCGCGCAGCGCAGCGGCGAAATTCAAGCCAATCTGTTCCTTCATCTGAACCTGGTTGATCCCGGACAGCTGGAACTCGACGGGATCCTCGGCGGTCATGATGTTGGTATCGACAGTGTTGAGACGCGCTACCGAAGAGTACAGCGTGTTGGTTTTGCCCGACCCGGTCGGCCCGGTGACCAGCACCATTCCGTACGGCCGCAAAATATTGCGCTCGAACTTCTTCAACGATTCCGGCTCGAAGCCGAGCTTGGTCATGTCCAGCCGCAGGTTCTCTTTGTCCAGCAACCGGAGCACAATCTTTTCGCCGTAAAGCGTCGGCACGGTCGAGACGCGGAAATCGAGTTCCTTCTTTTTGCCGTCCGCCTTGTACTTGATCATGATGCGGCCGTCTTGGGGCAGTCGCTTCTCAGCGATGTCCAGTTTGGCCATGATTTTCATACGGCTGGTGATGGCATCCTTTAAGCGCAGCGGCGGTGTCATCACCGTCTGCAATTGGCCGTCAACACGGAACCTCACGCGCATCTCGAGTTCGTACGGTTCGATGTGAATATCGCTTGCGCCTCTTTTCACCGAGTCTGTCAAGATCAGGTTCACGAGCTTGATGATGGGCGCCTCTTCGGCGGCTTTTTCCAGCGTGGCAGTGTCGAGCTCAGCTTCTTCGGCGGCGAGTTCCAGCTCCTGGTCCTCGTCGACCAAGTCCTTCATCATTTTGCTGAGCTCTTCCGTGTTCGAATCCCCGCCGCCATAGAACCGCGAAATGGCTTCACCGATGGCCGACTCCGACGCCACCACCGGTTCCACATTGAATCCGGTCATGAACTTGATATCGTCCATCGCGAACACGTTCGTAGGGTCGGTCATCGCGATAGTGAGAACGGAACCAACGCGCGAGAGCGGAATCACCTGGTAACGCAGCGCCGTATCTTGTGGGATGAGCTTGATAACGTTGGGATCGATTTCGTAATACTTCAAATTGATCGAGGGAACCCCGTACTGGCGGGACAGCACACCGGTAATATCATCATCGGTGATAAAGCCCATTTTCGTCAGGCAGCTCCCCAGCTTGCCCCCATTGGCGCGCTGAAATTCGAGCGCTTTCTGGAGCTGGTCCTGAGTGATCAGGCTTTCTTTAATAAGTATCTCGCCCAAACGGACGGACATCCGCAGCACTCCCTGCCGGTTTGCACCCACGGTCAACATAGCAAATGGGGACGCAGAAGGTGTGCGGAAATTAGCGGAAAGTTCTGAAATGGCTAATACCTGTCCACATGGGCAGGTTTTTCGAACGGAGGACAGGCGCGGTTCTTGACTTGCTTCGACGCGCTGGCTATCGTGCAAAAGTGAGGTTTTCGTAGCCATTTGTGCGGCAACGAGTTCTTCGCCCTGAGGCGCTGACAAAAAATGACCGCTACTTCAGCGGACTCTCGACAGCAACGTCCTGCCACACCGCTCAACTATTACAATGCTCCCATTGAGATTATTGGCCGGCCACGTTCGTTGCCTGGGAAACATACGGGAGAACATCCGACGAATCTCTGTTCCGCACTGACGGTGGATAAGGCATGAGTCATCTCGATTCCAAACAGCGATGGAGTCTGGCCATCGGCGGACTTCTGCTCACTCTCCTGCTCGCCGCCGTCTTTACGTTCGGATCGCTGGACGTTCCGTTCGAACCGAAGAGCTTGCGCGCGCTGATGCCGCTCTTCGCTGTCAATAGCTTTGTCACCGCAGCGCTTCTCATTTTCGGTTTGATTCTGCTTCGAACCGTTGTCCGCTTGTGGGTGGAAAGCACCCGCGACCAACTCGGTGCTCGCTTCAAAACCAAGATGGTCGTCGGCGCCATGGCCATTTCCCTGCTCCCCATCATTTTCATGTTTATCGTCAGCTACTCGCTGATCAACCGCACGCTTCTGCGTTGGTTCCCGCGGCCCCTCGAAATCGCCTCCGAGATAACGCAGGAACTCATGGGGGATATCGGCCGTTCGCAAATACCGCGTCTTCGCCGGCTCGCCGCGGAAGTCCAACAGGATGCCTCACCCTCCATCGCCGATCTGCTGCAACATGCTTTCGCCAAGGGTGCCGACGCCGTATGGATTCTCGATAAAGATGGCAACCCCACCGGAGGCGGAGTCACCTGTGAAAACCAACCCCAAGACCGCCTGGCGACAATCTGTTCCCAAGTCGGAGTTCTGGGCAAACCGGTGCGTGTCCTTGCCAGCGGAATTGAAGTGTGGGAAGCGGATGGCAGGAACTATTTTGCAGTGCGGGTTCCGATTCTGCAGGGGGGACAACCCACCGGTTACACAGCCGTCGCCTACCGCACCAGCCCCAACTTGCTGTCCCGCATCTCGGACATTCAGTCGCTAACGAGCCAATATTATCAAGAGAAGCAGGATCTGAGAGCCCTCAAGCACCAAATGCTTCTCATTCTTCTTCTATTCACCGTGCTTCTGCTTTCCGCAGTGATGTGGGTCGCGCTCTTTCTTGCGAAACAAGTCACTGTCCCCATTCAAGCGCTGGCCGAGGGCACGCGCGAAATATCTGCTGGGAACTTCGATTATCAAGTCCCCGAACAAGCTCAGGACGAGCTGGGCATTCTCGTGCGCTCCTTTAACACCATGACCACGCAACTGCGGGACAACCGCTCGCAAATCGATCAGTTCACAAGAAATCTCCAGCAGGCTGTTCAGGAACTTGAGCGCCGCCGGCAACTTATGGAGACAGTTCTCGAAAATATCCCCACCGGCGTCATTTCGCTGGACGCCAGCGGAGCCATTCTCCGCGCCAATACTGCAGTGACCCGTATGTTTGGCGGCGACGCCCGCGATGCGCAATCCCTCGACGAACTCTTGGGCCCGGAGGCGTCGCGCATCCTGCAGCTTCTCATGCGCCGCTCGCTGCGCATGGGCGTCGTCTCCCGCGAGATAGAAATGGTCGTTGCTGGTCGCGTCTTACATCTTGCCGTGACTGCCAGCTCCCTGGGCCCGCGCCGCGCCAATTCCGGATACGTTCTCGTCCTGGACGACCTCACCGAAATGCTGCGCGCGCAGAAGTCGGCCGCCTGGCAAGAAGTCGCGCGCCGCATCGCCCATGAGATCAAGAATCCCCTCACCCCGATTCAGCTTTCTTCGCAACGACTGTCCCGCTTTCTCGAGCGGCGAGACGCGGCCGAATCCAAAGCACCGCGCGATCTCGAGCTAACCAAGCTCGTCCACGAATGTTCGCGGCTGATCGAACGCGAAGTTTCGACCCTGGCGTCCCTCGTCAACGAATTTTCCCAGTTTGTCCGCTTTCCGACCGCCAAACTCGCCCCTACGAACGCCAACAACATCGTGAGGGAAGCAGTGGAGGTGTTTGCCGGCCGTCTCGATGGCATCTCTCTCAAAACTACCCTTGGCGAGAATCTCCCCGCCGTTCGCGCCGACGGCGGATTGCTGCGCAGCGTGGTCGTCAACCTCATTGACAACGCCGCTGAAGCCCTTGAAAACTCGACCTTCCGCGAAATCCTTATCTCGACCTGCGCGCATCCCGACGCCGAAACCGTCGAAATTTGCGTATCTGACAGTGGACACGGCATCTCTCCGCAAGACAAAGACAAACTTTTTCTGCCACACTTTTCGACCAAGAACCGCGGCACCGGCCTCGGCTTGGCGATCGCCGCTCGCATCGTCGCCGAGCATGGAGGCAGCATCCACGTGGAGGATAACCTGCCAGTGGGCTCGCGCTTCCTCGTAGAGCTTCCGGCCGCGGAGCTGACACCGGCCGGTGTCAGCGATCACAACGGGACGGAAATCACTCGATGACCTCTAAGCCGCATCTGCTTGTCGTCGACGACGAAGCTGGGATTCGCGAATCACTCTCCTCAATCCTCAAAGAGGAGGGCTACCATGTCGAAGCAGTCGCCTCTGCAGAGGAAGCGCTCCAGCGCGCCGCGTCAGGCGACCTCGAAGTCATCCTCCTCGATGTTTGGCTGCCGGGCATCGATGGGCTCGAAGCTCTCAGCCGCCTTCAAGCCATTCCCCGCGCCCCTGCCGTCATCATGATTTCCGGGCACGGCACCATCGAAACGGCTGTCCGCGCCACAAAACTTGGGGCGTTCGATTTCATCGAGAAACCGCTCTCTCTCGAAAAAATCATCGTTCTCGTGCGCAACGCCGTCCAGCAGCGCAGGCTCCAGGAAGAAAATCAGATGCTGCGCGGCGAACTCGGCCATCGCTACCAGGTCATCGGGGACAGCGTCCCCATGAAAGCCCTCCGCCAACAGATTGCCGTAACCGCTCCTACTAACGGTCGCGTGCTCATCTACGGTGAAAGCGGCACCGGCAAGGAGCTGGTCTCTCACGCTCTTCATGCCGCCAGCCTTCGCAGCAAGGGCCCGTTCGTCGAAGTGAATTGCGCAGCCATACCGGAAGAACTGATCGAGTCCGAACTTTTCGGGCACATCAAAGGCAGCTTCACCGGCGCAACGGAAGATAAGGTCGGAAAGTTTCAAAAGGCTGATGGCGGCACGCTTTTTCTGGATGAAATCGGCGACATGAGCCTGCGTACTCAATCCAAAGTGCTGCGCGTACTCGAGGAGCAGCGCTTTGAACCGGTGGGATCCAGCCAGACAATTACCGTCGATGCCCGCGTGATAGCGGCCACAAATAAAAACCTCGAACAAGAGATTACCCGCGGAGCCTTTCGGCAGGATCTTTTCTATCGCTTAAATGTAATTCCCTTCTTCGTACCGCCGCTTCGCGAGCGAAAAGAAGACATCCCCACGCTCGCGCGCTATTTCCTCGATGAATTCAGCTCGGCCTACGGCAAGAAGACTCGCGAGTTGAGCACCACGGCCATGGACATTCTCGTTCGCTACCCCTGGCCCGGAAACGTCCGCGAACTGCGCAATCTCGTCGAACGCCTGGTCATCGTCTGCCCCCAAGCCCGTATCGAGCCACACCATCTTCCCCCTGAGCTTTTCCGTGGAGTTTCCGAGAGCCCTCAGCAACCGTACTCTACGCTGCACGAAGCGCGCAGCGCCTACGAACGCGAATTCATTCTCAGAAAATTGCAGGAGCACCGCTGGAACATGACCCAAACCGCGTCGTCGCTCGGGCTCGAACGCAGTCACCTCTATCGCAAAATGAAATCGCTAGGCATTGCCGCGCCGGACTAGCGCGGCTTTGGATTTCGCGCCGCCCCGTTCAGCCATCTCCCGGTTCTAAATCCTCGGTCGTATCGGCGCTTTTCTCCAACGCTTCGAGTTGCGCGTGCCAATCTAGTTCTCTTACGCGTTGCGGATTTTCGCGCCAATCCGGGACCACCTTCACGAATAGTCCGAGATAAACCTTTGTGCCGAATAACTCCTCGAGTTCCTTGCGCGCCTGCGTCCCGATTTTCTTGAGCATCTCGCCCTTGCGCCCGATGAGAATCTTCTTCTGCGTGTCCCGCTCCACGTTCATGGTCGCTTCGATGCGCAGCAATTTTGGCAACTCTTCAAACTTTTCAACCTTCACCGCCAGCGCGTACGGCACTTCGTGATACATCGACTGGATTGCTTTCTCTCTGACGATTTCAGCCGCCAGGAAGCGTTCCGGCTGGTCCGTCACCTGATCCTCAGGAAAGTAAGGCTCGCCTTCCGGCAGCAACCGCAATATCTCATCGAGCAACCGTTGGCAGCCCTCGCCTTTCAGCGCCGAAATCGGCATGATCGCCGCGAATTCGAACGCCTGATGAAATGCCTCAATCAGCGGCAGTAATTTCTCCTTGGGGAGTCCGTCAACTTTGTTCAACGCGAGAATGGTTTTCCCACGAAACCGTTTTGCGCGCTCCAGCAGCAAATCATCCGCATGCGGCAGCGTCCGGCTGGCATCCACCATGAGCAGCAGCACGTCGATACCTTCGAGCGCCGCCGCCACTTCATGCATCATCTGCCGACCGAGCGCCGAATCAGGCGAATGCAACCCCGGCGTATCGATGAAAACAATCTGTCCCTCGGGCCGCGTGACGATTCCCTGAATCCGGTTCCGCGTCGTCTGAGGCTTCGAAGTGACAATCGCCACTTTCTGTCCGACAAGCCGGTTCAGCAACGTCGACTTTCCCGCGTTCGGACGCCCCACAATCGCCACAAATCCCGACCGAAACGCTTCCTTCTTCTTGCTCGCAGATTTCGTCACTCTCTTACTCTTCTCCGCGTCCGATGTGCTCTCAGCGACCTCTGTGTAAATGTTTTTCCTGCTTCCAAATCGCTTACCTCACAATCGGCAGCACCAGAGCGCTCTCATGTTCCGCGTCGTGAATCAACGTAACATGCGCGGTCTTGGCGTCTTTCGCAGTTTCCAGCGCCACAACTCCCCCGCTGTTGTAATTCTTTTCCGTGCCCGGAGTATTCAGGCAATGCACAAAAAGCCGCAATCGGCTCCCCTTCGCAATCCGCCTCGCGAAAAACGTAAAATTGTCGAACACGTAGTTCTCAATTTTCCCGGGCGTCACAAGCTTTTCCTCTCGCAACGATTCCCGGTATCTCGCCCGCATCGTCGCTCCAGTCAAAAAAACCGAATCCCCGCTCGGCGAAATCTCATAAATATCCGCCTCCAAGTCCGTATCCGGCACATCCATCGACAGCCAGACATTCAGCTTCAAAAACCCGCTCACCTCGGTCGCCTCTGCAAAAGGTTCGCTGTGATAAATCGCCCCGTTCCCATAAGTATTCATCACCGCATGTTGCGAGACGATGGACCCCGTATCATCCTCCGATTCCGCGTCCCCCGCCCGCGTATCCAACGGGTCGTAGGTCCATTTGTCCGAGTCCGCGCCCGCGTCAGGCTTATCCGCGAGCATGCCGGACTCAAACACGCTGCCCGCCTTTCCATTCGATTCCAAATAGAGCGTGCGCGTCTCGTCCGAAATACTTTCCAAAGTGTCCGCGTACTTCCAATTCTCCGCCCCCGCTCCCACAACGTAGTAAGCGACGCGCTTCTTCAAAAACTCCGGCTTCTTTCCGCCTTTCATCGTCCAGTCATACCACTCCGTGTGCAGCTTATTCAGATCCAAAACGCTTGCTTCTCCAAATTTCAGCCCGCCCACATCCCTCTTGGGCGTTCTGGTCCCCGCATGATCCCACGGCCCAATAATCAAAAAGTGTTTTTCTTTCGCCTCCGCCGTTCCGTACTTCATGTGCGCCTTGTAATACGTAAAAGCCCCCGGCTGGTCGCCATCGTAATCGCCTGTGATCGTCAGGATCGGAATCTGAATGCGCTTGTAATGTCCCGAGCTCGGCACCATCAAGTCGTAATAAGTACCAGGGATAGGATTCTGCACCCACTTCTGAAACACGGCGGAAGGATTTCCCACAATGCGATCGTATTCTACGAATGCCAGGTGCTTGTCGTAGTATTCGAGAGCCTTCGCCGCCCAATACGCTCCGTCTCCGAAGAGCTTTTCATTGCCCGTGACCCCGCTCGTAAACGTCAGCCACTGCATGTCGTAAGGTCCAAAAATGTTGTACTGGAACGGAAAGTCGACTCCCGGATGCGCCGCAGCCGCCGGAACGATAGTAGCCAAATGCGGGGGAAACTCCTTCAGCGTCGTCCACTGATCGAATCCCGCGTAAGACCCGCCCCACATCGTCACTTTTCCATCGCAATACAATTGCTTCGCGAACCATTCGACGACGTCGTAGCCATCCCGACCTTCATTCGCAAACGGCTCGAATGTGCCACCCGAATTTCCACGTCCGCGAACATCCACCAATGCAAACACGTACCCATGCTCTGCAAAATACATCGCCCGGTCCGTGTAGCTGTCGCCGATGTAAGGCGTGAACGTGAAAATCACTGGCAGCGGATCCTTCTGCGAGTGCGGCTGAAACACCGTCGCGTTCAGTAAAACCCCATCGCGCATGGGTATCTTCACCGACCATCGCATGTCGGGGATTGATGGAGCTGCCGTCTTGGTTTCTTGTGCCGGGTTTCGCGTTGGCGCCGCACACGTGCACAGCGCCGCGAGCAAAATCATTCGGCGCACAATCCTATTTCGCCTCATTCGCCTGCCTCCGCCCGGACCACCATCCACTTCGAGCACACGCATCGTATCGCGCCGGTGCTCCAATTCCTATAGAATGCATGCAATTTATCGTTGGAGAAACTCGCGTCCTAAAGACTTGCTTTTGCCGGACCCGCCGCCACTTGTTTCCGGATTCTAAGCCGCAGCACTTTTCTCTGGTTCGCTTCCATCACCTCGAAGCGGTACCCCTCCAAATCCACTTTGTCCCCCGGCGCCGGCACCTTCCCCGAAACCTGGCTTAGCAATCCCGCGATCGTGGTAACCGTCTCATCGGCCTTTTCGCCGAAGTTCACGCCCAACAATTCCTCAACGTCGCCAATGGCCATGCTCCCGCGCATGATCAGGCCGCCATCTGCTTCGCGCACCACGTCCGGCGTCGGCGGCTTACCTCCATTCCACCTTTCCCCCACGATTTCTTCCACCAGGTCTTCCACCGTAGCGATTCCCGCCACCGATCCATGCTCGTCGATGATCACCGCCAGCGGCTGCCCCTTCTGCCTCATCTCCCGCAGCAATTCTGATCCCGCCTTTGTCTCTGGCATGAACAGCACCGGGCGCACCAGTTCCCGTACTTTTCGTTTCGGCAAATCCTGATCCGCGATGTGCAACAGGTCCTGTGCGTGCACCACACCGAAAATATCATCCAGCGTTTTTTCGTACACCGGCATCTTCGAGAATTTCTTCTCGACAAACTTCGCGTGTAGCTCTTCGAGCGTGGCATCCGCCGCGATCGCCACGATGTCTGGCCGCGGCGTCATCACTTCGCGCACGCGTTTGTCGCTAAACTCCACGACTTGCTCGATCAAGTCCGCCTGATCAGCCGCGATGATCCCTTCTTCCTCCGCGGCCTCCACCAGCGCCTCGATTCGCTCTTCCGTTCGTTGCTCTTGCGTCATCTCCGGCTCGTGTTCTGAAATTCGCGCCAGTGATTCCGCGCCTTCCAGAAACACACGCACCGGCCATACTAGCCACATCGCCGCCCGGATCAGCGGCAACAACGGAAACAGCCAGCGTCCCGTTGTGCGATACAGCAGCATGTCCGGGATAAAATGCATCGCGATCACGACTTCCAGCGTCAGGAACACAAAAAATTCCAGCAGCGATTCCCATGTCCCCGAAACGAAGTAGACCACGCCGCGCGTTGTCTCCAGCACCAGAAACGCCAGCCAGAAATGGCCCAGAATGCGAAACGTACGCCCGCCGCTCCGGCGTTTGATCCGCAGCTTTGGCTCGATCTCCGCTTCAAAAATTTCCAGATGCTCGTGCACGCGCCCGGTATTCATGCGTCCGAGCTCGCGATAAATCAGCGTAAGGTAGGAAAAAATGGGCAACCCAAAGGCGAGAAGGACCACGCCCAAGGTGTAAACCCATGTGTAGGTGTTCATGACAACCCGAATCTTCGCCGCATCTTTCGCTCGATGCGGTTCATCTCACCGTGGTCGGTTTCGTGGTCGTAACCCATTAAATGCAGCACACCATGCAAAATCAGCACGCGCAATTCATGGCTCAAACTTCGCCCATTTTTCTTGGCATAACGCCCCGCCGTCTCCGGCGCAATCGCAATATCCCCCAAATAACTTTCCGCCGCGCGCGCTCCCGGTGTTTGTCGCCTCTTCTCTTTGCCCTCTGTGTCCTCAGTGCTCTCTGTGTAAATGTTTTTGCCTTTTCTCAACCGGCCCCGCCGCTCCTTGCCCGCCGGAAACGACAGCACATCCGTAGCCCCCGTCTTCTTCCGGAACCGCTCATTCATCCCCGCGATTTCCGAATCGCTCACAAGGCAAACCGTAACTCCGCGCTCTCGAACACCCAACTCCTTTTGTACGCGCCGCAAAAACGCCTCAAGAGGCTCCCGCGAAATCCGCACGCCCCGCTGCCGGTTCACAATCATGCTTGCTGATTTTCTTTACTCTGCTCTTTCTCGCTTCGCTCAGCCGCCGTTCCCGCGCCAGCCTTGCCGTTCCCGGCGCCACCCGCCGCATTCACGCCGCGCTGCGGGTGCGCCACGTCATAATCCTCATAAGCGCGAATAATCTGCTGCACCAAGTTGTGCCGCACGACATCTTTCTCCCCGAACTGCACCACGCCAATCCCTTCAATCTTCCCGCACACCTCCAGCGCCTCGATCAATCCAGACTTCTTCCCCTGTGGCAAGTCAATCTGCGTGGTATCCCCAGTTATCACCGCTTTCGAATTAAATCCCAGGCGCGTCAAAAACATCTTCATCTGCTCGCTGGTTGTATTCTGTGCCTCATCCAAGATTACGAACGAATCGTTCAGCGTCCGTCCCCGCATGAACGCCAGCGGCGCAACCTCGATAATTCCCTTCTCCAAAAATTTCTCCAGCCGGTCCGCGTCCAGCATGTCGTACAGCGCATCGTAAAGCGGCCGCATGTACGGATCGATCTTCTGCTGCAGCGTGCCCGGCAAGAATCCCAGCCGCTCCCCCGCCTCCACCGCCGGCCTCGCCAAAATAATCCGATTCACCTGCTTTGTCAGCAGCGCGCTCACCGCCATCGCCACCGCGATATACGTTTTCCCCGTTCCTCCCGGCCCGATCCCGAACATCATGTCGTGCTTCTCGATCTCTTCCATGTACCGCCGCTGACTGGCATTCTTCGGCGTCACCTGCTTCTTCCCAAACGAGCGCGTCCGCGCCGGCTCAAACATCCCGCGCGGCGATTCGTTCGGCTCTTCCGTCGCCACGCGCATCAGCGACTTCACTTCCGTGCTCGAAAGTGCCCGCCCGTGCCGCGTCAAGTGGTTGTATTCCTCGACGATTTTCACCGCCTGATCCACGCTCTCCTGCTCGCCTTCAATCGTCAGTCGCGTATCGTGCAAATGCGTCCGCACGTGCAGCGAATCCTCCAGCAAACGCACATTCTCATCGAGCGTGCCGAAGAACGGTTCAATTTTTCCGGATATGTGTACGGTACGTCTCATCCAAGTGGAAGGTCTGCCTGCTAAGGAAGCCGGGTGGCCGATGGGATTCCTCCTCGCGATCGGTGACCGTGCAACAGTCAACTCAGGAAGAAACTTCTTCCACCCTAACGCACCCCCGCCCCATAATCAAGTTACGCTCTCGTTACAATTTTAATTTTAGGGAGCACCCCGCCAGCTGGCTCCTGCATCTAACCCCTTGTCATACAAATGCTTCGAGCGTATCTGCCCGCATCCCGACCGTAACCTGTCCTCTGGTACGAAAGCGCTATAGACCGGTACTCCCGGCAACGCGAAGATGTCTCTCGACACGGACACAGAAGAATAGCCGCAATTTCTCATCGCTGAGGGGTGAGTAAGAGCATGAGCAGCAAACTCTGGATTGTAGCCGCGTTCACCTGCTTGGCAGTCACTCTGCCTTCCTCCGCCGCGGAGCACTCCGGCTCTGGCGCCGCCGCTGTTTCAAGCCCAGTTCGCGGCACCGTCGTCTGCCGCGGCGTCCAAAATGTACCCGTCACCGCCGACCCCGAACAAGCACTCCCGCTTCATCTCGTCGCTAGCCTGAATTGCGGCGACCAAGTCTCCATCGTCTCCGATTCCCAAGGCTACACCGTACAAGTCAGCACCCTCGGTGGCAAAACCGGCTACGTCGCGCGCATGTATCTCTCTGCATCTCCCGCAAAACCTGTCGTGCCTCCTCCCCCTGTGGCAGCCGCCAACCCTAACGGCATCGCCCGCTGGCAATTGGGCGCTCCCGGCACCGACCATTTCTATAACGGCCCCACCATGGTCGAATCGCTCACCGCCAACGGCATCACCGTACAAGTCTCCCTGCAAGACACCGGCTGGAAACTCCGCGCCAATGTCGCCATCGCCAACGCCAGCGACGCCCAAGTCCACTTCAATCCCTCCACTTTCACGTTAGACGAACTTACGCCGCGACTGCGCCCACTCCGCTATCAAAATCCGGAAGATCTCTCCAAAGCCCGCGCTCACCTGGTCTACGCGACAAAGTCCAGCGCCATCGCCCCAGCCTCCGCCGTCTACGTCAGCGCCACCACGCAAACGCGTCGAGTCATCATCGCCGCTCCAAACTTCCTAGTCGACCAATCTCAACCCGACCAAGCCTTCGCCCTGGTCGAAGCCACCCTCTCCACGGGTGAAAAGTCCGCCGGCTCCGTCTGGTTCGAGCGCGCCAAAAATTCCCACCAACTCAACCTCCGCATTTTCGTCGACAACCAAATCTTCGAGTTCCCCCTCTCCTTCCCTCAACACCAGTAGCACAGCCTTGCCCTGAGCTTCGAAGGGCAATCCTGCCTGTGCTCTTTCCATCCCGTGCCTCTCCCCTGACCGCGCGGCGTCACCCGCCCCACACTCCGCACCCCCGAAGTCCAGGGCTTCTCTTTTGTGCAGGACTCGGGTCGAACGATTGGCTTAAGTCGCAGAGCAGCTAGCCGCAGGGTGTATTGCTTTTTTTATCTGGCAGCGGGATTAATTGCCCATGTCGTTCGCGCTCCCTCCAAGCAGCCTTCCGCACGGAGGGATTCTCCCGGTTTTGAACGCTATTGGCGGGAAGGATTACTGTAATAGCCCTGACGCGTGCGGGCCATTAGCTTGCGGTCCGCCATACGGACTTCCAAATGGTGATATTCGTCTCGCTTCTGGTCCAAGGCAGGAGTGAAAGCGATCTCGTAGTACGACTGTGCATCGGCCACGCACTGTTTCACGTAGGCGGTGATGTCGTTGCCAGTGGTGAGAGCAAGACCGCCGCTTTGTGTAGCGATTACCTGCAGTGCTAAGTTGCCCCACTCAGCCTGGTTTTGCTTGCTGATACCCTTCGTGTAAGCCTCCCACCGGAAGCCCCGGCCGCCGAAGTCGGCGCTGCCTAGCGGATCGATACTGTAGAGAGTGACGCGGCCTTCTCGCAGCAAAGTCGAGATCTTCACGACATTGTCGAAAATCTGTAGTTCTTGCTTTGCGCTCATCTGTTGCTCGACGCTGGGACCGGAGAGAATCGGCCATCCCGGTGAAATCCACACAATCATCTTGCGCCCTGGGCGGGCCGCCTCGTGTGTCGCCAGTTGAAGCAGGGCATCCATCGAAACCTGGAAGCGTTCCATGGCGCTGTAGATACCGCCGGAGCGGAGAATCGAATGCAAGCCGAGGCTATATTGATCTAGCGCGCCACTCAGCGCATTGCCATCGCTCGAGAAGTCGTTTTGAAGCTTCAGTCCGGAATCCGCAAGAAAGGCAAGGGCCACCGGATGAGCAAGATGTCCGCCATCGGTTCGCAAAAATTTATCGAGCTCCGAACGTTCGTACGCGATATTCGCAATACCGGTGTTCACGTCGTCGATAACCAGCACGACCTCGATCAGCGTTTCGCGTTCGCGGACGGCCCGAAACGAAAGGATGGTCTGCGGAACCTTATTGTCTAAGATAGTGAAATCCTGCTGCTGCAGACCGCTTACAGGCGGACCCGACTTGGGGGTCACCACCACGTCGAGGTCGATCATATCGTTAGTGGGCTGGTTGGTTGCAGGATGATCCGTGGAAGGGGGCGTCGGCAGGCTGGGAGTTTGGGCCGGGGCTGCCGCCACGAAAACCGCCAAGAAAACAAGACAAAACCCGAGACGCCCGTTGATGAACATCAGTTCCCTGCTCCCGCGCAAAAACGTACAGCTTCCCGCTGCAGCGCGATATGGAATTGCATGATGCGCGGCCCAAACCTAATGTGATAGACGCCGGCCAAGCTTCCCGAGTTACAAATCCTGCGGCCGCAGAAGCCGTCTATGCTCGAAGCCCCCACACGCAACGAACGACGACCAAATCTCCGAATTCCCCCACTCCTTCCCTCAACATCCGGAGCACAGGCAATCCTGCCTGTGCTCCTCTAGTCCCCCGCGCCGCCCTGCCGTCTGAAGCATCAGTTTGACAAACCCGTGGAAACCCGGGGACGGAAACCCGGGGACAGGAACGTGTGAAGAAATTGATCTGGGGAACTTAGCGGATGATCCAAAATGTATCCTGACATCGCGATCGTCGCTTCCAAGCGTTCTAAACGATAAATTCTCAAGCGCCGATTCCGTCGAAATCGCGAATGTGCATTTTTTCACACGTTCCAGACGGGAAGTTTTCTTATGTTTCTCTTCGCAGGAATCGAAATTGCAGGAAACGTTCCTGTCCCCAACTTTCACGTGCCGAGCAAGGTACGCCAGTGCAGAGGTTAGGTGGAATCCGTTGAGCGCAAGCCATGAATTTGCCGTTTCCGTAACCTTCGCTTCGCATTCGCCACTTCACACTGGAGGTGAACTATAATAGGGTATTGGACTTGGGAAGGAGGGTGCGTAAGTGTCTACCAAAGCTGATGAGCAACTCCCTTCATCCATCACTTCTCACCACATCAAGAGCAACTATTTTCGCGTGATTCATGCCGATGGAGCGATTGGCGGATTTACTCCGCGTGGGCAGATATTTTTCAACCTTTACAGCGAACGTCCGCCCGTACCAGAAATAACTGTACATGCCGTTCAAAATGGTCAACTGGGGAAAGAGATCACTGAGGGCCGTCCCCCGCTTAGCGCGGGGATTTTACGTGAGTTGGAAGTGGGCGTCATAATGGACGTGAATGTGGCCAAGGCACTCGTGACATGGCTTAACGAGCGCATCAAAATTTATGACGAACTACAGTCCGCGGCGACTGCCCGGAAAGAAAGCGAAGTCAAGAAATGATTGCCCTGTCCGAAGTTTTCACTCGTCAAGGAACCTCTGCGGCCTCACCGATTACCGCTGACGACGAACCGCTGCAATTCGCCGTCATGCACCGCCTATTAAACAAAGTCATTGATGCCGCTTACGATGAGGAGCTGTACGAGTCTGAGCAGGAACTGAAGCCGCGCCCCGCGGCCATCGTTGCCGCCGTTCAAGCCCTCGCGACGCTATCTGACCAAGACGCGGATACTGTCGAGGTCGAGCCGTTCTCGGGAGAGCTCGGGTTAGTCTGGAAGTCAGGACGAAGCAAGCGCGTCAAGGCTATGTTCGGTCCGGAGCGCGAGTTTTATTCCGTATACCACGAGAGAATGCTCAATGGACGTGTGATCGAGCGCCATCTGGAGCCACACCCAGATCATGGATACCTGAGGCAACGCCTCGCCTGGCTACGCACCTAAAGCCGTGAAAGGCAGCCGCGAATGTGCGACGAAGAGACAGTCGGCATCGGCGCGGTTGTGCCTGATGAAACCGTCATCTTTCGAGCGTGCACACGAAAGGATTGCCTCTCTGGAAAACAGAGGGATTTTATAGAGCCGATCACCTTTCAGAAAGAAGGGCAAAAACACAAAGACGGATTATCGTTCGCCCTTTCCGCCGAAGCATGCGCAAGGATGTGTCCTAGAAACCACGGCATAGTGAAGACAACTGCTGGCGCGATACACGGCCTGGACCGAGGAATCGAGGTTCACTTCGATATAACGGACCCGGAGCATGTAATTGTGCGCAATCTGCCTTGCATTGACCGCGAAAATGAAAAGGAGCTGGCGCTCGCGTCCTCTTCAGAAATTGCAGCAGCATCTGAAATAGAATCAAACCAGCACGTTGATCCTCCGAAGCCTCAAATACCGCTGAGTGGATAGATTGGGGAAGCGCCACTTGGAAACCCGGGGGAAACCCGGGGACAGGAACGTGTGAAGAAATTGGCGAGCGCGGATGATGAGTAGTGTGTAGACTGCGCTTATGAGCGACGACCCTCGTGCGGTTCCTCGATTGGTTTCCATTAATCGCCAACAACTTGTCCTGCGAAGCATGGATGTCGAGAAGCTGGTGGACGAAGACCACTGCGTGCGTGCGATCTGGGAGTTGGCGGGACGCCTGAACCTGCGCCGGTATTACGAGCAGATAGCCGCTGTGGAAGGCAGCGCGGGACGCGAGCACACCGATCCGCGGCTGCTAATCAGCTTGTGGTTGTACGCGTATAGCCGGGGGATCAGTTCGGCGCGGGAACTGGCGCGGCTGCGGGAGGCGGCGCATCGATCGACATGAAGAACGCTACGATATTCGCCTCTGCCGGTCCAGCCATTGGCGAAGGCGGAGGCGTTGTTGTGCTCGCAACCAGCTGCAAACTCGTTCTAGGCGGCAAGAGATGTAAGAATTGTCCACTTTCGAAGAAGTGACGTGAGGATCAGAATGAATTCACAAACTCCGACACAAAAACGAATAGTAGGAATCGGGACGGTAGTTGCGAAGGGCGGGTTGATCGGGACATTGCTCCTTGCCTTCGTCGTAGTTCTCCTGACACTTTGGTTTGCGTGGTCCCGACACTTCGAAATGTTGCAAGCCATTTCAGAAACCGCGCTCTGTGCGTCTATGATTTGGTTTCTCGTTTCGACTCTGATGTGGAGTCGGGCCTTTGGGAAACTCACCGGCACCTCGTCAGCGAAATTACTGCTCGGATCGTGTCCTGAAGAGCTGAGCGAACGGACGGCATGGCGTTGGGGTCGCCAATGTCGCTACGGATTCTTTGCGATGGTGTTTTCCATCGCTATGTTTGCCCTGGCGCTCTGGCTGCAAGGTGGCTAAGGCTCCGGGCGACCCGGCCTGCTCCGTAGCAGTGACGGACAATTGGTGCGCAGGAACGGCGCCAGAAAATTCACAGGAATCCTACTGCCGCGCCAGATACTACGACCCGTCGCCGGGCAGGTTCCTTTCTGAGGACCCAACTGGATTCGGTGCCGGAAGCGACTTCTATACTTATTCAGGTAATGACCCAGTTGGATTCCGTGATCCGATGGGGTTCGATTACCATTACAGCTATGATCCAGGAACGAACACCATTACGATTGGCGCTTCGGTTGTAATTTGGGGTCCAAATGCCAACAGCAACGTCGCGAGCACCTGGCAACGGGACACCAATCGTTACTGGAACGCCCAAGCCTGGAAGTATGGAAATTGCAATGTGCGGTTCAAATTTGATTTTTCGGTAGGCGGTCCGGGCTCATCTCCTGGCGAGAACAACGTGTACCCACTTTCGAATCCGCTGCCGGGAAATGTGCTCGGTGCGAGTTTTTCTAACGGCGGTTATTGGTGGCAAGGAATCAATGACCAAGACGTTGCGCATGAGATGGGGCACCTTCTTCTTCTTGGAGACGACTACGGCAGGATAATGCCAGACTGGCTCTTTAACCGACTCTATGGAAACCACGATGGCCACATGATGTCCAACAGTCTGATCAGAAATGTAGCCCAACACGAGGTTGATCAAATCGTGGGTCGCACGGGGGCTTGTCAGTGTAAACAGTAGGTTTTGGTCGACTTCTGCAACCTAACTGCATAACTGGGGTGGTGAGTGCCAAACCGAGTCAGTCGAAAATGGATGATTAGGCTTGTAGTCGTTGGCTGTGTGCTCGTGGCGCTGATTTTCGCTTCACCTTTTTTGGGCTGCATCTACCGGAATCATGAATTTGAGGCGCTCGTGCGACTGAGGATTGATTCTCCAGATTGCCATGGCACAATCCCTGGTAGGAGCACCGAGTGTTGCCAGTGCATTCTGGCATTTGAAAGCGTTCGGAATAAAGACGGCATTCAGTTCCTCGGGAGCGAGTTAAAGAATTCGTACGATGACGAACATCGCCTATTTCAGGTTTGGGGAGAAGGTGAAATCAGGAGCGGTAAGAATTCGATTGAAGTTCGTTCAGGGCACATCTATGTGAACAGGCAGCAGCTCCCTGTTCGCAGCACACCCCTGCGAGTTGTGGTCAAAAGGGATGGACGCTTAGAGAATCAGTTCTGCGACGTGAGTTGGTGAGAACATATTGGAACGTCGCTTCGGTAACGTTCGAGTACCATACCTTCGGAAGGCGGCGGGTGGCGATGAGATTCCGACGCGGAATCTGTGCAGTTGGTTTTGATTTTTGGGGGAGTGCCGCCGGGTGCCGGGCCCTTCGTTTTTAAGGGTCCGGGTTTAGAGTTAACTTCATGCGGCCAGCCGCGACATCCGACCACCTAGGCCCTTCGCTTTTTGCCCCAGGACTTACACCAGCGTCGTACTATCGCGCCAGATACTACGACTCAGCGGCAGGGCGCTTCCTCAGCGAGGACCCAGTCGGGCGGGTGGCCGCCCCTTAACGCGCAGAGATGATTTTGACTTTGTCTTTTTCTGGGGTGGCCTACCCTTGCGGGTTTCGTTTTGCAAGGGTGGGTCATTCTCTTGTTTCCTGTCTTGTTCGCGGTGACTTTGCCTGTGATTTTGCTCTTTGCAAGCAGTGGGTCATTCTTTCTTGAATCTCTGCCCCCCATGCTCTACCCACTACTCCATACCCACTGCTCACTTTCCATTTCCGTCTCACCAAACTCCCAAATTCTCGCCAACCCCTTCCATCCACTCAACTTCCCCGTCTCACGTTCGAATGATATACACTCAATAATAATCCTTGACAGTAATGTAGATCCATGTTATCGTTCCCCGTGTTCTCTGCGCTTACCCCTCGCCCCTTCCGCGGCTCTCGTTCCTCATCCTCATCTCTCCCCGAACCCTCTGCGCGCGCAAAGCAATCCTCGCAACCCCTTCCCTCGCATCGAAACCCTGCACCAACTCGACACACCCGACACGCTGCTCCGCCCGCAACTCCTTCCTGCTCATGCGCTTCCGCACAGTTTCCGTCACCTAGGGGGTGTGCCCCGCGCGCCTCAACCAAAAATCCTCCGCTCTTTCTCTACGCTCTGCCAACTCCTCTAGATACAACACCTACGAACCCGCCCGCAACCATTGCATCGAAACGACTTCCAGGAACGCTAAACCCTGTAGATGCAACGCTTACAAAAATCCAGGGGTGGGCTCAATTATTGTTAACCAGACACGCGACGATCGAAGATCCCGAACGGGTCGGGACCGAAGGTTCCGACCCTGTCGGAAAGCGTGTCTCTTCTCGCGAACACCGTGCCGTCCCTCTCTTCTACCAATCGCGACTCCGCCAGGCGGTGCCGATGTACCCTTCCAATTCCAAGTCACTGCGCTGTTTGACAAAGCCCCATGCCTCGTTTAACGTTAAATGTTTGAGCGATACCCAAAAGGAGCAATAGATGGCCCAGGGACAGGCTACCAAGATCAAGAAAAAGAAAAAGTCGGTTTTAAAGCGCGCGGCGCAGTCTCATCAACGCGCCGAAGTGAATCGCGCCAACCGCACCCGGGTCCGCACGTTGATGCGCCGTTTGCGCACTGCGATCACCGCCGGTGACGCGACCGCCGCTGGCAATCTGTTACACCCAACGATGTCCGCGATCGACCAGGCCATCACCAAGGGCGTGCTGCACGAAAACACCGGCAACCGGTACAAGTCGCGCCTGACGCTCGCCTTCAACGGCGTCAAAGCCAAAGCCGCGCACTGAGCGATCTGCGCGCTAAAGTAATTTGAAAGGAAATTTCTGTAGGAGCGGGCAGAGGCATCTTAGCGCCCTGCGGGTTTTGTCTTATGGAGCTCGCCGGTCAATTCTGTCACCAAGAATTCCAGCACAGCTCGCGCATCTTCACCGCCGCGTTTGAGGCGGTCATCGGCCTTTTGCAGAGCGGCCAAGCCGGCGAGCAATTGTTCCTTGGGAATTTTGCGTGACGCTTGCAGCGCCAGCTCCGCCTGCTCGGGACGCATCGCGAGCGCTCGCGCCGCTTGCCAGCCGTTGGACACGCCTTTCAGTTCGCTGGCTTCGATCAGTTTGCGATACATCCAGGCCATCGCGCCGAGCATTGGCAAAGGTTCTTCGCCGTCGCGCAGCAAGCGGTCGAGAAACTCGAGGGCCTTCGCGGACTTCCTCGCTACGAGCAGATCCGCCAGTTCCCACACTGTCGTCGTCTTTTCGGAGATCACCATCGCGCTGACATCATTTCTGGTAATGAACTTCTTTTCGCCTGCATGCGTGGCGAGTTTGATGATTTCCGTTTTCAGCCGCATCAAATCGGCGGCTACAAATTCCGCCAAATCTTCGGCCGCGCCTTTCTCAAACTCCACTCCCTCTTCCTTGGCAATGGCTTTTGCCAAAGCCACTGCCGCCGCTTGCCGCGCCCCCATATTTTCGCCGAGCCCGCAAGCCACCACGAGCGTCTTTTCCGCAAGAAGCTTTCCGAGTTTCATGCGCTGGTCGAGACTGTCCGCTTCGAGGACCAGCATCGTGAACGGCGCGGGATCATCGAGATATGCGGCGAGCTGCGCCACCGCCTCATCTCTATTTTTTTCGCCGAGCTTTTCGATCGCTTCTGCGTCTTCGAGGAAAACTATTTGGAGCGGCGAAAGCATGGCCATCGTTTGCGCTTGATCCAGCGCCGCCTGCGTTTCTCCCCGGCCTGCCGAATAACGCGAAACCGCCCACGTTCTCGCAGCTTCCGGCACGAATTTTTCGATCAGCTGCGAGCGGCAGGCATCCCGCAGATACGGCTCTTCGCCAAGGAGCAGCACCGCCGGAATGGGCTTGCCTTTTTCCAGACGAGTCAGCAACTCTTCGGGTGAAACCTGAGCCATCTTTCGTTCCTTTAGTAATTTTCCGTGACTGCCGCGACCAAACGCTGCGCAAAATCCTGCGCCAAGCGGTCGAGGGCCGGGCCTTGCTCATTGAAAAAGTTCCTCAGATCGGTCGTGTCCGCGGTGTCGGCGGAAATCTCATACTGATTGCGGAACACAAAACTGTCCGAGTGATAGAGCACTTTCTGCGTCGCGCGTTCCGTGAACGTCACTTCGCACTTGACGGTTACCAGCATGGTGGTCGCGGCGCCCGTGGCCGTGTCGAACAGAAGAGGAACGGCTTCCAGACTCAAGACCTTGCCTCTAAGAACCGCATCAGCATCTTCGGGGTTCGACACGATCCGGTACGAAGTTTTAGCGAGAAATTCGTGGACTGTTGCTGCTGTCAGCTTTTGCTCCAGGCGGAAACTGGTCGTTTTGTTCTCGATCGCGGGGACGGCGATTACGTGGATGGTTTTCGGCAGAGTCGAGCTGTGCCCCGCGATGTGATATCCGCAGCCCGGACTGCCCAGAGCTGCCAGCATCACAAAGCCCAATACTCGAGATCTCATTAGGAAAGCATCTCCGCAAGCTTCACGGCGTTCGCCGCCGGCAACCGGATATTATCTGCTGCGCCCCAGAACCACCAGGCTCCCGCGCGCGCGGGATCTTCCTCGGGCTTTGCCAGGTGCGCCACTTTTTCGCCGGCCACACTGACATTGCTGGGTCCGGCTTCTCCCTCTGATGGGATCACAAATCCCGCTTCCTCACACGCCGCGAGGATCTGCTCGAGCGTCGTGCCCGGCGCAAGCTCCGCGCATGCGGAAAATGCCGTGCCATAAAACACGGGCGCATGTATCACTTGCAAAGCGGGCAGGATGGCTTTCTTACCCACGCAGGCCGTCGTCTCTGTTCGTAATCGTTCCCGGGCCTCGTTTAGTTTGTATTTGCTGCCGGGGCCGAAGCGGTCCAACAGATTGAAAGCGACTTGTGTGTCGAACACGGGCTGTCCCATTCCTTGAAACGACAACAATTGTCCGGTCTGGCTCTCCAACTCCTCGACTCCCACGCCCCCAGCTTCGGATACGGCCTGGAAGCAAACCGCCACGATGCGGGAGACGCCGATTTTGAACAGACCCAAAGCCAGCGAAGCAATGGCCGTTCCCGCTGCGGAGGGAACGGCGTAAAGGTTTGCATCTTTTGGAAACTTCCTCCCGTGCAAGGAATCTAACTTTGGAAACCAGCTCACGGCTTTCGATTCAGCCGCCGTTGCGCCGGACAAATCGATGATTTTCGCGCTGGAGGCACGCGCGGCTTCCAGATTGGCACGAGTGAAATCGGCGGAGCCGGTGAAAAAGACTTTGGCGGCGCGATCAAACGTGCCTTCTTCCACGGGCCGAATAATGGCAGGCTCACCGCCGGCTTCGGTCAAGAGCCCGGCAGCAATTTCTTCATCCACGAGGCGAAATTCCGCACCGGCAAAGCGGCTTTCCTCGAGCAGCGACCGCAGCTCCGCACCCAGCAGCGAAGAAGCTCCTGCAATCACGATTCGGTTGGATCCGCGTTCAAGCAAGGGCATGAATCACGCGGTCCGGGAAACGAGTCGATGGCGGAAGAAACGGATGATATGGAGTGTAAGCCCCACAAAGGCGTAGCTACAGGCTACAGTCATCAGCGCATACTCGGAATACCGCCAGATTACGCCAACAAGCAAGCAAAGGAGAACGATGGCAAGAGAGGGCTGCTTCCGCGTCCAAGGAATATCTTTGAAGCTATAATAACGGATGGTGCTGGTCATGAGGCCGCCCAGGCTAGCCGCAAGAAGGAACCAGGCAACAGCCCACCAGCCATTTTGAAGTTGGCCGATGGACATCGGCCCCCCCAACCGAAAGCCATGGACGATGGAGGCTATTACGCCGGCGGCGGCCGGTGTGGGCATGCCAACAAAGTATTTCGAGCTTCCAGGCGCCATTCCCTGAACGTTGAACCGCGCCAGCCTCCAGGCGCAACAGATCAAAAATGCCAGACAGCAGACCCAGGCGAACTGCCCAAGCTGGTGAAGAGCTTCGCCCGAAATGCTCGTAATGCCGCGAAACCCCCAGGCGTAGGCAAGTACCGCAGGTGCGATGCCGAAACTGACCACGTCCGCGAGGGAATCGAATTGAACGCCAAATTCCGTAGTTGTTCCGGTCATTCGCGCGAGCCGCCCATCGAGCGAATCGAAGAGAATGGCCAAGCCAATCGCTTTAGCGGCGCGATTCAGATCTTCCGGGCTACCCACCATGGCGGCAACCACGGCGTAATATCCGCACAAAAGATTGGCCGATGTCATCATGGCGGGCAGAAGAAAAATTCCGCGCCGCCTCTTACGATTCCGCAGGCGTTTGCCGTCAAACGGAATTTCGTGCTGTTCGATTTCACCCATAGCCTAAGCGCTCTTCTCCACAGCTGTCATTCCCGTTTCCGGTTCGGAATGCTGTTTCTCGCTGGCTTCTAGTCCGGCGGACTGGGGCGCCCATTTTGCGAGGACGGTGGCTCCGCCTTTCACGTTGTCGCCTAGTTTCACCAGAATTTGCGCATCCTGCGGGACCCACACATCGGCTCTGGAGCCGAATCGCACCAGGCCGATGCGCTCGCCTCTCGCGACACGCTCGCCGCTCTTTTTCCAACTGACCACGCGGCGCGCAATCAGACCGGCAATCTGCTTGAAGACCATTTCTCCGGCATCCGTCGAGAGTGTGAAAATGTTCTGCTCGTTTTCCATCGAAGCTTGTTCGCGCATTGCCGCGAGAAATTTCCCCGGCTTATATTCCAGGTTCGTGATGACTCCTCCAGCGGGAGCGCGGTTCACGTGCACGTTCCAAATCGCCAGAAAAATGCTGATGCGCTTGCCGGGGCGGCCGGCGTTGTCTTCGTCAGTCACGACCACTACGCGGCCGTCCGCCGGAGATACGACCGCTCCCGATTCGCTCGGGATCACCCGCTCCGGATCGCGGAAAAACGAAAAGACAAAAAGCGCCAAGCACACGCAAACAACCGCGGCTACCGCCCACTCCATCAAATAGGCGGCGGCGCCCAGCACGAGAAGCGGTAACCCAAAGTAGTAGCCCTCTTTGACCATGCCTTAGGAAATATACCTCATCGGCCTCGCCCGGTGTGTAAACGCGGGGAGCGAGCACGGCCATTCTACGACAGAATTTTCGGGGTCGCGGGCGTTATTGCGTGTACTGTGCCCGCGCGCGCTGGATACGCAGGGCAATCCGCTCCATCTCATCCTTGCAGTGGAGCTTCATTTTCTTTAGCTTGATTTCTTCCAGGAGGTCTTCTGAACTGAGGTAGGGAGCGGTGGAGATTCGGTGCAGTTCTGCTTCGTATTTCGAGTGCTGCTCAACCAGACGCTGATACTCGGCGTCTGTATCGAGGAGTATGTCCCGAGGTGCCCGCTGTGCTGTTGCCATGCGTCCTCCTCACGACTGCGCGGATGGAATTGTGAATGCTACATGAACGCATGATAGTACTTTGGGGGGCGGCGTCAAGAGGCAACCATTGGTATTTTGGTTCTAGCCTGTGAGTTTTTTAACCAGGGTGAGGGCAGGCTCGTCGGGGTCGCGGTAGTAGCCTTTGCGCAGGCCGGAAGTGGAGAAGCCGTGTGCTTCGTAGAAGGCGATAGCGGCTGTATTTGATTGCCGCACTTCAAGATAGACGCTTTGCGCGCCTTGTGCGGCGAGTTCAGAAAGAGTATATGCCAGCAACGCGTGGCCGTTTCCCCGGCGCCTCTGACTTGCGGCTACAGCCAGATTCAGGACCTCAGCTTGGTCTCCGGTCAATCTGCCAATTAAAAAGCCGTTTAGCTTTCCATCTGTCTCGACAACAAAAGCCAGTGAGCCGATCTCCTGAGAGAATTTTAAGTAGCTCCCTTTTGACCAATTCGCGGCCTCGGGTGATTGTTCGGAAATCGCAGAGACAGCATCGGCGTCTTCGGGGCGAAACCTTCTAACGTTTGCAACGCCTCGCCTGCCGGTGCTTTCAACTCCCACGACTTGCTCCACCATGCCAGAAAACCTCTGCGTCGCAGCGCCGGACGTAGTTCGCATCCAACTCCAGGCTGCCGGTGGATCGTCCGGCTGCCACTTCCGTCTCGGCAAGCCGGGCAATGGCAGTAGCTAGAAAAGGAGAAACAATCCGGGGTTCGTCGCCCAATTTTTGCCTTTCGCGCCATTCCGGCGTATCCAAAAGGCCGCCGACGTCAGGGGTGGCCCAGGCGATTTTCTCTCCGAGGGCCTGCTCCACCGCAATTTGAACAAACTCGCCAGGAGCGATCACCATTTCCTCGCCGATCCGTTCAAGCCCCGCAGCATCCTGGCGGTAAATGGCTCCAAAAACCTGCCCGCGGCGGGCATTTGCGAAAGCCGCGACAAATTTTTGTCCTTCGGAACCTTGCCGGGCGATGGCTTTCAAACGGGAAACAGCTGCGGCGGGCTTGCCATAAACTTCAGTCCATGCTTTTACAGTCGTCAATCCAATGCGGACTCCGGTGAACGAGCCGGGTCCGGAGGCCACTCCGTAGGCGTCAAGGTCGGCCATCCTGCATCGGGACGCTGCGAGAACGCGACGAACCGCCGGTAGCAACCACGACGAGTAATCCTCGTCACTGTCGTGATTGGCAGAAGCAAGAACGACGTCATCCTGAAGAACTGCAACGCCGCCTCGCAAATCACAGGTATCAATGGCTAGAAGAAGCACGAGGGCATTCTACCGCACCCGGATGAATTGGCAGGGGCCGCAGGTGCGTTCAGCCCGGAAAGCCCGCATGCAACAACCGTTTCACGGCACCAGGCGTATGCGGGTCGCCCAAAATCCGGGCCGTTGCGCAATCTCTGACTCGGCAAGTGCGACACCCTGTGCAATTCGACTGCCAAATACGCAACTAATTTTCCCTAACCTTATGATTCCACAGGATATATCTTGACTCTTGGAACACACACATTTAAACTCTATAAGTATCTCAGGGGGCATCTCGATCCATGGACTACAAAATCGGTGACAAGGTCGTTTACCCGAACCACGGCGTGGGACTGGTAGAACAGATTAGTTACGGTGTCTTGAACGGCAGAACCGAACGTTACTTTATGATTCGCATCGTCTCCAGCGGCCTGCGCGTCATGGTTCCGCAGTCAAACGCAGAAACCGTTGGCCTTCGTTCCGTGATTCGTTCCACGGAATCCAGCAAAGTCCTTGGCTTCCTCGAAAAGGGCAAGCTCAATTCGCATCACGACTGGAAACACCGCTTCAAGGAAAACTCCGAGCGCATGCGTACCGGTTCCCTCCTCGAAGTCGCCGTCGTCCTCAAGAGCCTCGTTTCCCTTAGCCGCAGCAAGCCTCTCTCCTTCCGCGAAAAGAAAATGCTGGAACGCGCGAAGTATCTTCTGGTCAGCGAAATGGCCACAGCGCGCAACACCAGCTCGGAAAGCGCCGAAGCCATCGTGGTCAAGTCTCTCGCAAAAGCCAAGCTGCAGTTCCCGGTAATGACCGAAAAATTCGAATAACCCGGCTTCTTTCTTCCCTGATCTTCACCTCGAAATAAAAAGGCGCGCAACTCGGTTTGCGCGTCTTTTTATTTCTCGGCTTTCAGTTACTCATCAGACTACTTAGCGACACCCTCGCCTCGCGCAATGTCCGGGCCACGGCTGCTGCGATCTTCGTTGCGCCTGGCGTGTCCCCGTGAATGCAAATCGTCTGTGCCACGACCGCAACTTCGCTCGCGTTGCTGGCCGTAACAACTCCACGTTCGACTATTCCCAAAGCCTGCCGCGCTGCTACCTCGGGATTGCGTATCAGCGCATCCAAGAATTTTCTGGATCGCAGCGTGCCATCGGGCTCATAACGCCTGTCGGCAAACGCTTCTGCGGCGGCCCTAAAGCCGGCTTCACGAAATACATCCAACATGGGCGAACCTGCCAGTCCTACGAGCACAACGTCGCGGCTCCATCGCGCGACGCCTGCGGCGATTGCTTGCGCGAGTTCGCGATTACGGACCGCCTGGTTGTAAAGCGCGCCATGCGGCTTTACGTGCACCACTTGGGCACCACAAATCTCCGCAGCTTCCGCCAGGGCCCGAACCTGCGCGAACACGGATTCGGCAACTTCGTCTGGCGATAAGTTCAGCTCGAGCCTTCCGAAATTCTCGCGGTCCGGATACCCTGGATGCGCCCCGATCGCTACTCCTGCGCGCATCGCCTGCTCGATTGTCGCGCGCATCATCTCTGCATCGCCTGCATGCCCGCCGCACGCGACATTCGCCGAGGTGATCGAGAGCAACAAAGCTTCTTGCGTGCCGTCGGCAATCGCCTCGGGAAACTCACCCATGTCGCAATTCAAATCGATCCTTAATTGCCCGGTCTTCATGCCAAAATCAGCTCCTTCGACGCCAGCAATGATTCTTGCTCCAGCAAGAGCGCTCTGGCCGCTGGCATCTCTACCCATTCGAAGCGAATCTCGTCGCGCGGCCGCAGCTGTCCCAGGCTGCTCAAGTCCGCCGAAATCACATTGGCAATTTTGGGATAGCCGCCGGTCGTTTGTTGCTCGACAAACAAGATAATCGGTAATCCCGATGCCGTGATCTGCACGGCTCCCAGAGACACTCCTTCGGAAATCATCTCACCCCCGCAGGCCAGGGGAATCGCGGTCCCCTCGAGCCGCAATCCCATCCGGTTAGATTCCTCTGCTACGTGATAGCTTCGCTTACAAAATAGTTTTTGGGCAGCCTCGGAAAACCAGCCGCTCTGCGGCCCGGCTGTGACGCGCAAAACTTTTCGCGGCGACAAAATATCCTTTGCCCGCGCGGCCAGCGTTCTTTTTCGAAAAGTACGAAAAGCCTCACCAGCCGTTCCGATTCTCAAGCAATCTCCCTTGCGTAATGCGCGGCCCTCAAAACCGCCAAGGCCGCTCAAGAGATGCGTGGACGCGCTGCCCAAAAACAACTTCACCTCGATTCCACCCCGCACGCATAAATAACAACGCGCTCCACCGCGCGTGGTCCCCACACGCAAAGTCTGGCCCGCGCGAACTTCCACGGAACACCACATGTCGACAGCCATATTATCTAGCGTCGTTCCAAAATCAGAGCCCGCAAGAGCCACAACCGCACCCTCTAGAAACTCAAACGTCCCACCGACAAGCGTCATCTCCAGGGCGGCCGCACCTTCCGGGTTACCCACCAAACGATTGCCAATCCTGAGGGCAAGCTTATCCGCTGCCCCAGAGGGCGAAACTCCCATCGGCCCAAAACCTTCCCGCCCCAAATCTTGCACGGTCGACAAGAGCCCCGGGGCGCGCACTTCCATCAAGCTCATGTGTTTGCCCACTGCACAAACTGCGCGGACGAAATCGAGACAAAACGCACGCGATCTCCTATGGAGAGCATGCTCATCTGCGCCCGCGCCGACTGGAACATAGCCAAGGGCGTGCGCCCGAGCAACCTCCAACCGCCCGGGGTAGAAATTGGATACACGCCGGTCTGGGTGCCCGCGATACCGACGCTTCCAGCGGGGACGCTTCGTCGTGGCGTTGACAAACGAGGCGTAACCAATTCTTCAGGTAATTCGCCCAAGTAGGCGAACCCCGGGACAAATCCCAAAAAATAGACAATGTAAGGCCGCGAACCATGCAAGGCGATCACGCGGTCCGGCGGCATGCCGTGTAACTCTGCAACATCCTTCAAATCCGGGCCGAACTCACCACCGTAGCAGACCGGGATCTCGACTAAACGCGGTTCCGGCAACGCCACTTTCTCCATGCGGTCGATGTAGCCGCGCAGGATTTCTTGCAGCTCGTTGTGCTGGAATTTCAGCGCGTCGAATTTAATCAAAATCGAACCATAGGCTGGATGCAGGTTCCGCACTCCCGCGATCGGCTCGAGCTCCATCAACTGCAAGAGTCTGCGAACCTGTTCGTGGCCTTCGGTTGTGATTTGATTCTGCGCCGGCACACCCGAACCTGTTGCCTCAGCACAGGATGAACGTGGATTCCCCTGCGGCCCGAAGTAAACCAGAAGTGATTGGTCGCTCGCAGGATAAAATTGAACGCCGTGGCTAGCGGAAGTTCCCATCGGGGCAAGAGTATATCGCAGGGACTCCGAGACCGTATTCCGCGCATTTATTCCATGGAGGCTGGCTTAGAATGGAGGCAGCCGACACTTCCGATGTCACGCTGCAGCGTCTTCGCTATGTTCCCGACGCCGTGTTTGTGAAGACTTGGACCACGGAACAAGCTGCCCGGGACGCGCAAAGCCGGCTTGTGGCTCTCCCTTGCGGTTCAACCCAAGACGCCTCAGCGCTAGAAACTTTTGCCAACGATATGCTGCTCGAACCCTTCAGGAAATAGATCCGCGGACGGGGGTTCCTCTTGTTGCATAGAGTCCTTCCACACGCAGAAGGCTACAAGAAAGATAGCGAGATCGATTCTGAGCGGATCTCGATGGGCTAGAGACTTGCAAAGAAAAAAACTTTCGTTTTTTTTCACGCACAGAAGCGGGCAGTCCCTCGACCCAGCAAGCCCTTCACGAAAGGGCCAGGCCCGGATCGGCATTCAGGGACGCGTCGGCGAAAACACCTGCGCGAAACCGCTCGTAGGCGGCGGCCGCGATCATCGCTGCGTTGTCTGTCGAGAGAGCCCGGGTCGGAAAGAAAACGTCGATGCCCTTGCTCTTGGCGCGCTCTTCGAAAATCGCGCGTAACTGACTGTTCGCCGCGACGCCGCCGGAAACGAGCACGCTGCCCACGGCTAAATCTTCCGCGGCCATCATGGTGCGATCGACTAAATCGCGAACGACCGCATGTTGAAACTCGCGGACCAAGCCAAGCGTTTGCGGAGAACAGAGGGGTAGCAACTGATCGAACTTGCGTTCGCCGCGCTGGAGAGCTTCTTCCCTGGCCCGGATTTCCTCGGCATACTCGGCGTGCTCGCGCACATGGTAAAGAACCGCCGTTTTCAAACCGCTGAAGCTGAAGTCCAGAGGATTTCCCCGCGTTTTCGTCGGCCCGAACTTCACAGGAGCAGCTGCTCCGTTCGAAACCCCGGCAAGACGGTCCAGGATCGGCCCGCCAGGATATCCAAGACCGAGAAGTTTCGCGACTTTGTCGTAAGCTTCGCCCGCCGCATCGTCGCGCGTCTGCCCAATTTTTCGATAGCGCAGGAGCCCGCGCAATTCACGCGCCGCGCTTCGCCGCTCACTGGAACTCTGCGCGTCCGAAGCCCCGCCGGTCACCTCATACAAAACTGTGTGACCACCCGAAACGATGAGACAAACCGCCGGCAATTTCGGCGCACGCCCTGCCTTGTGCGCTTCCAGAAAAACGGCATGCACGTGCCCAGCGAGATGATTGACCGGCACAAGCGGCTTTCCAAGCGCTTCCGCCAACGTTTTTCCGTACGTGATGCCCACCAGCAGCGCTCCGACAAGGCCCGGCCCCTGCGTTACTCCGATCGCATCCACGTCACCGAGCTTCATCCCCGCCCGCGACAGCGCTTCTCGCACGACCGGAACGATTTGCCGCAAATGTTCCCGCGAGGCAAGCTCTGGCACCACGCCGCCATATTTTTGGTGAATATCGATCTGCGAAGCCACAACGCTGGACAAAATCTCGCGACCATTCTCGACAACCGCTGCCGCGGTCTCGTCGCACGAAGATTCGATGCCTAGAATGCGCGTCATCTTGGGATTCTCACGGGCTAAAGCTACAGCTTCAAATTTTTCAAATACTCGCGAAAGGGAGCGCCCAGCTCTTCGTTTTGCAGCGCAATCTCCACCGTGGCCTTCAGAAATCCCAGTTTGTCGCCGGCATCGTAGGAAACGCCTTCATAGATGTATGCCCAGAGGCCGTCTTCGTGCGCGAGCAGGCGCAGCGCGTCGGTCAACTGAATCTCATTCCCCGCGCCCGGCTTGGTGCGCTTCAAACAATCGAAAATTTGTGGCGGCAAGACATATCGCCCAGTGATCGCCAGGTTTGACGGCGCATTCTCCGGTTTCGGCTTCTCCACCAAGTCGCGAACTCGCAACAGCCGCGCGCCAAAGGGCGGCTGCGGCGCGGGTTCGCCGTCGACGATTCCATACAAGTGTGTTTTCTCCCGCGGCACTTCCTCGACAGCAATCGCACCGACGCCGGTTGCCGCATAGACATCGATCAGTTGTTTCGTGGCCGGATTTTTCCCTGGAATGAGGACATCCCCAAGCAAAACCGCGAACGGTTCGTCGCCAACCAAGTCCTCCGCCACCAGCACGGCGTGCCCCAGACCGAGCGGCTCCTTTTGACGCGTATAGCTCACTTTCACCATGTCGCTGATTCGGCGCACCATCGCGGCTTGCTCTTTTTTCCCTTTTTCCTCCAAAAAACGCTCGAGCATTGGCGCATGGTCGAAGTGATCTTCGATCGAGTTCTTTCCCTTCCCCGTCACGATGATGATGTGTTCGATTCCGGAAGCAACGCACTCTTCGACCACGTACTGGATCTGCGGCTTGTCCACGACCGTGAGCATTTCCTTTGGTTGCGCTTTGGTCGCCGGCAAAAAACGCGTGCCGAGTCCGGCAGCGGGAAGAACCGCTTTGCGAACTTTCCGTCTTGCGCCCGTCTGTAGTGGGATGTCGGCCATGCGTTCGCTCTCGCCCTTATTTTTTCTTAGAAGTCTTCTTTTCTTTTGAAGAGCTCTCTTTGGAAACTGTCTCTTTCCCCGCTGAATCTTTACTCGCCGGCTCGGCGGCGCCTCCGTCTTTCGCGCCGGCATCTTTGCTGCTGGCCTCTTTTCCGTCGCTCGCCGGCTTACTCTCTTTGCTCCCTCCGTCCGGCGATTTCCCAGCGTAGTCCGTCACGTACCATCCCGACCCTTTGAATTTTATCGCCGGCGCGGTGATCACGGACTCTACCTTGCCGCCGCAGTGCGGACACTTCTTCAGGTGCGGGCCGCTGACCTTTTCGATCTTGTCCGTATGGCGCCCGCACTTCATGCACTTGTACTCGTACAGTGGCACAGCTACTCCCTCCGCTTGAGCTCCAAACAAAAAAGTATAGCATGCGTGACAAAATGTCTCCGCAACGCATGCTAGACTTCCAAGCATGCGAGCAGCAGCTACGACCAACACCGAAAGCGCCCTGGGCTGCTTGTACCTCGTTGGCACGCCCATTGGCAATCTCGAAGACATCACCCTGCGGGCCCTGCGCATCCTCAAGGAAGTCGACCAGATCGCCTGCGAGGACACGCGCCACACCCAAAAGCTTCTCAACCACTACGAAATCCGCAAACCGCTCATCAGCTATCACGAGCACAACGAACTCGCGCGCGCGCCCGAACTGCTCATCTCCCTCGAACAAGGCGCAAAGATCGCGCTCGTCAGCGACGCCGGCATGCCGCTGGTCTCCGATCCGGGACATCGCCTCGTCACGCTCTGTTTGCGTCATCATGTTCCTGTCGTCCCCATCCCCGGACCATCCGCGCTTCTCGCCTCGCTCGCCGCCAGCGGCTTGCCCAACGAGGAATTTCTTTTCGTTGGTTTTCTTCCTGCTCGCACCGGCGAACGCCGCCGCGCTCTCGAACGCCTGCGCATCGAGGATCGCACCATCATTCTTTACGAAGCGCCGCATCGTATCGCGGAATGCGTCGCCGACGCCCGCGAAGTTCTCGGCAACCGCGCCGCGTGCATCGCCCGCGAAGTCACCAAGCTCCACGAAGAATTTCGGCGCGGTAAACTCTCGGAACTTTTCGCGTCCCTCGAAGAGCGCCCCGCCAAAGGAGAAATCACCCTGCTCATTGGCACCGAAGATCCGGCCGACGCCCGCACCCCCGCTAATTCCATGCAATCCCTCGCGGAGCGCGTCGAAGAACTCATCCATCAAGCCAAGCTCGACCGAAAAGAAGCCCTCAAGCTTGCCGCCAAAGAACGCGGCCTAACCCGCCGCGAAGCCTACGACAAAATGGTAGGCGCCCGCGAACCTGAAAATCGTGATTCGTAGCCGGTCTTTCGTGCCTAGCGTTCCCGGCACGAGCAAGTGATTCCAGAAAAACGGTTTGGACGGCAATTAAAGGAGCTGCATCGGCTTCGTGAAACGATTCGCCTGCGAGATTCACTTTATCGCATAGGAGGATCCTCTCATGGCTGGTCCCTGGAAAACCCTAACGAACACCCCTTCCTTTAGTGTAGACACAATGCTGCTGCTTACCGATGGCACGGTCATGTGCCACGAATACGAAACCCCCAATTGGCACAAGCTGGTTCCGGATGCGAAAGGCGACTATGTAAAAGGCACCTGGCATCCGATGAGCCCGATGGTCGCTAATGCTCCGCTGACGCAAAACGGACCTGTAAACGCGCCTCTGTACTATGCCTCGGCCGTGCTCAAAGACGGTCGCGTGTTCGTGGCTGGCGGGGAGTACAACGGCGGGGTAAACCTCGATTTGGCTGCGGCAGAAATCTATGACCCGGTCGCCGATTCTTGGACTTCCGTACCTGTGCCGCCGGGCTGGGCGAATATTGGAGATGCGCCCTCGTGCGTTCTCCCGGATGGCAGGCTGCTACTGGGGAGCATCAAAACGAAAAAGACAGCGATCTTTCATCCAGCGACTCACACCTGGACTCCGGGCGGGATTAAGAATGACACCAGTTCCGAGGAGGGCTGGACCCTCCTACCAAACGATTTTATTCTCTGCCCGGAAGTCAACAATCATCCGAAGGCCGAAAAATACAAAATAAAAACCAATAAGTGGATAAGCGCAGGGTCGGTGCCTGCAGCTAATGACCTTGTTCTGAACGCGCCTGTGTCAATTGAGATCGGGCCCGCGATTCTCATGCCGGACGACCGCGTGTTCTGTAGTGGCGCCACCGGCCATACCGCGATCCATAAGGTAAGCACCGGGACATGGTCCGGGGGACCCGATTTCCCGATAGGATCCGGAGGGAAACTGATGCGCGCGTTTGACGCTCCGGCGTGCCTGCTTCCCAATGGGCGGGTGCTGTGCATGGCGGGCAGCGTAATCACGTCTGGCGTCGACGCAGGTTGGGCAGGGCAACCCGTGAGCCTCTTCGAATTCGATGGCGCGGTACTGCATCCCGTGGCGGGCCCAGCTAACGCTGCGACAACCGTCACTTTCAACTGCCGATTCCTGCTTCTGCCGACCGGCCAGGTGTTGTATTCCAATTGCACGTCGAAACTGCAAGTCTTCACTCCCAGCGGAGGACCTCACCATCACTGGCGTCCGCACATTACCTCTGTTCCCAAAACGTTGCGCCACGGACACACTTACCGATTGCACGGCCGCCAGCTGAACGGGCTCTCGCAGGCCAACGCCTATGGCGATGATGCGCAGATGGCCACGAACTATCCTCTGGTTCGACTTAAGCGCGTTGGCAGCAACAAAGTTTTCTTTTGCCGCACGTTTGATCACTCAACGATGGCCGTGGCCACCGGCAAAAAGAAGCACTACACCCATTTCCACGTGGCGCACACGATTCCCGTGGGCCACTACGAATTGGTGGTTGTGGCCAATGGCATTCACTCGGATCACGTGAAGGTCCATGTAAAACCGTAGGGTTTTCCGGCGCACAGCACCCGTAAAGGAGTTGGGGCTGATCAACTTCTCCAAAGTTGTCTGCGCAAGTCGGGAAATGACACTTCTGGCAGGAGGCGACGGCACTCCGAGATGTGGAAGGCCCTCTGCATTTCAGGGGGAAGTTTCTGAAAACATCGTCTTCGCGTCAGATTTCGACGCGCTGCGAATGCGTAAGGTGAAGTCTGGAATGAGCGCGGCGGGAGCCATAGTTGCTCCTCACAGGGAATGCCTATGCCCTGGCACGTCGCGAGATGGCCCCTTTTTCTCTCCGACCTAAACGATGTGCGTCAGGATGCAAAGCAACGTGACCTCCGTCACTTACGTTTGCCCGGCCAAGACGATAATTCTTCCTTCGATGGATGTCTCACAGCCGGAGGAGGTGTTATGCGGCCATATCGGGATATCGCAACACTTGCGGGCGCACAAATTGTCTGTTTCGTTGTACTCACGCACTTGGAGCCCAACTTTTTCTTACTTCATTTTTATCAACTGATCCTTTACATCGCCATTTTGGTGATGCTGTCTTACAGGGAAGAGCGCTGGGCATACATGATCGGAATGTTGGCGTCGGTAGTATGGCTCGTGATGGCCTATGCAACTGGGATGATAGGGAGTTCCCTGCGGCAACTCCTGGAGCCGCGCGCGGGTGGCCTGGTGGAAAATCCGGTTGGCATTATAACGCTGCTGACCGCACTGATCGGAGTCCTGATGATCGCCTTCTGCGCCCGGCACTGGAAGAAGGAGTATTCGGGAGTCGGGAAAACACGCAGTACGTTGCTGGTCAGTTCGGGTATTGTCGCCGTGTATTACGGAATTCTTATTGCGTGGTTCTGGAACATGTTTCCGAAGGCGTGACCGAGAGGAGACGTCGCGGCGATCCTCCAATGTTAATTGTTGACTGTTGAGTGGAAGGCCGCGCCATCGAGTAGCGGCTGGAGGCTTTGCAGGACTTGCGGAAAGTCGGCGGCCATGGTGGTTACGGTCAAGACACCAACGGAAGCTCCGCTTCGCGCATAAATGCGCCGATAGGCGAGTTCCCTGCCGTCTTTCGTCGAGTGGCGAACGTCCATGGCCATGCTTTCGTCGGCGCCGCTCACTCGCGGCGGCATGGTCGGCTCGATCCTCGGTTCGCGGAGGTAGCCGCGTAGCATGCTGATTTGGGACTCCACAAACTGCTGGAGCGAAATTCCGCCGAGAACTTCTTCGCTGGCCACAACGCTACTGGGAAATTCACCTTCGGAATTGCGCTGCAGACCGAATTCCTGCTGGATTTGCCACTTCTCTGGTATTGCAGAAAACGACCAGCCCATGACGGAGAACGCCGGCGAGGGCAGCTTCGCAGTGGCGCGCGTGTCTGGGGAAACGCCGGGTTTCGCCGGAATGGGTGCTGCGGGAGATGCGCTAAGAGGAACGTTTCCATGTGCCGGATTTGCGGGGGCCGCGCGGCCGGCGCTCTCCGCTTCCATACGCTGGTCCGCGCTGGAAGAGGCTGGAGCGGAATGCTGAGGGCCGGAGAGAGGGACGCGCGGGGACGGCGGAAAAGATTTGAAAGACGCGGGCTTGTCTTCATCAGCAGGCCTCGCCTGCGGCGAAGCTGCGGGAGGGGGCGGGACAACCGCGCGATGATCCTGAGGCCCCATCAAGGACGCAAGTTTCGCGTCGGCCACGATTTTCACGGAGAAAGCGGTTTGCCCACCTTTGATTTCGTCGCCGTTGGCAAGCATCGCATCCTTGATGCGTGCGCCGTTCAAGAAGGTGCCGTTGCTGCTCTTCTTATCGATAACCCGGCAACCCTGCGGCCCGCACTCGACGGCAAAGTGGACGCCGGACATAAATGTATCGTGCGGAAAGGCGAGTTGCGCCCGCCCTTCGGCTCGACCAATGGTCACACTTTCCCCGCTTTTCAATTCGAAGGCCTTGCCCGCCATCGGCCCCGCTTTGATCTCGAGAATGATTCCCATCAGTGTCCCAATCTCCGTCGTCGATCTAATTCCCGATGTCCAGTTAATCTGCCGGCTCGGAAAAGCCCACCGGGCAGATGCACCGCGGCTCCATCGATGCCGCGACAGCCACGACTCTGAAAAAAGGCCTCTTCATCTTGTACCAATTCGGCGATTCGCGCTGGGCGTCCAATGATAAACGAATGCAGGCAAGCGCGAAATGGCTGGCGGGAGAGCGTTGGCGCCAATGTCAACGAACGCGGGGCTTACTCCTTGGGGGAGAAAGAGATGCCGGCAACTGTGGAATCGAAGATGGGCTTCACGAAGGCGAGATCCTTCTCAAGCGTAGTGAGAGTGAGAACGCCGATGGACGAGCCGCTGAGAGCATACAGCCGATGCATGCAGACGGAGGGGGCATCCTTAATCTGGAATCGGATCTCAAGCGCAGCGGTCTTCTCGGCACCCGAGACGGCTGGAGCGTCAATAGCAGTCAGCTTCGGCTCCGGCAAGTGTTCCCGAAGCATTTTGCTTTGTTCTTCAATGTACCTCGCGAGGGTGACGCCCGGGCCGAGAGGCTCTTCCATGGCCCCGATGCTGCTGGCGAATGCATCTTTGACGACTTGTTGAATGCCAAGACCTTCCTGGATGTGCCATCGCTCGGGAATCTTGTAAAACGCCCAGCCACCGATGACCAGTGCGGGCGGCACGCTGGGATCCCGCGGAGGAGCGAGCGGCGCGGGAGGTTGGCTAGGAGGCGGTACTGAGCCGGGCCGCGCAGGTGTCGTGCTTGTGGCTGCTGGCAAAGTTGCCGGAGATGAACTGGACGTGTTATGCGCGGGAGCATGGGGTTGTCGTGGGACGGCAACGGAATCAAGGACAGCCGCGCGTGGGCCGGAGGAAGGCGTGGAGGCAAGAACGTCAGGAGCGATGCCGACAACGAAAACGGTTTGGCCGGACTTGATTTCGTCCCCATTGGCAAGGAGCATGGCTTCGCGGATTCTTGCGCCGTTCAGGTATGTGCCGTTGGTGCTTTTCTTATCGACGAGTCGGCAGCCGTCCAAGCCATACTCGACAGCAAAGTGCACGCCCGACATAAGATTGTCGTGCGGCACGGCAAACTGCGCGCGCTCAGAGGCCCGACCGATGACAACGGACTCGCCGCTCGCGAGCGAAATCGTTTTCCCAGCGAGCGGCCCCGCTTTAATTTGTAGAAGGATGGCGATGCGGAGCCCCCAGAGTTTCAGACAATAAATTCTAGCAACGGAAGACGGTGACACGGCGAACGGCGGTGGAACAACCGCTCGAATGTCATGAAAAAATGGACTGCAGAAAATGCATCATCCATAAGGAAAGACAAAAGTGCCATCCGGCGCTGCGGGCGAAGAATCGATGTCAAGAACTTCCCTGGCGTCTCCGGACGCCGACCACTTTTCAACGCCGCCCTTGTCATTGAAATAATAGAAATCAAGTTTCCAGTGCTGGCCCTCCCTCGAGAGCACGGGATTTTGGCAGTATTTGTGAAAAAGCGCGGGTCCGCCCGTAGGATCGCGCGTGGTCCACATTTTCAAGGAACGCTGCTGAGCGTCCCAAAAGGAGGGAGAAGCGACGAATCCGCCAGGACCGAGTGTAAAGGAGCGAATCGCGGAGGACAGCTTCTCGGGACTCAGCGAATCCGGAAGCTGGATGTTTTCCGATTCCAGCAGGCCATTCAGCGGCCCGATAGCATTTGCGCTTGGAAACGGCGTTGCAACTCCTTCCTGCGAGACGACGACAAGTATTTTTACGTGCTTGATGTTTTTGACGAGGAAGATAGAGTGCTTATGGAGCCAGGGATAAAGGGCGGAGAGGCTCTGCGCAAAGGTATCCTTCGGTTCGCAATGCCAAAAGGCAGCGGCAGCACGTTTGGCGATTTCTTCGTGAGAGTTCGTGGTTGCTTCGGATGACACGACGCTGTTGGACACTCCTATCTCAAGGATTTGTGGTAACAGCCCAACCACTATAGCCGCGGTCTTTGAATTCCTTATCGGACATCTCGCTGTTATTGCCCCCGCCCTTACCATCAGCGTCAGCCGGTGGCCAAGGGTCACGAACATCGAGGGACTTGGAGCCATCCTTGTTGGTAGTAACGCCATCGACGACCATAAAATGACCGCCGCCGCCTGGGTTGTTAAAATGAACGATCGCGGGGTGGCCGCCGGCAGTCGCTTTTTGAAGCTCGTCAAGAGACATCTGCTTTGGATCGGAGGCATTTTTGACTCCATTCAAATGCAAGAGATCCGTCAGGTTGCTCATGTCCGTTCCGTTCACCGGATCGTAGGCACCCGGAAATGCCTGGGATTCCTGCTGGAGAGCCTTTTCCGGAACCTTGATGCCCGTCACGGTAACGATGACCATTCGTGTGGTGGCCATGCCGCAGGACATTGAAGTTTCCTGGCCGAGAAGCGGGACGACACCGGGCGTGCCGGGCGTTCCGGAATCGCCAATCATCACTGTAAAACAGCCGAGGACGATTACTCCCCCATGAGCCGTTTGGTCGGTGACCCGGGCGGCGGGCAAAAAAGTAATAAGCACAGTGGGTGAGCCTTTGACAATGACGTCGGGAGGGCCAACGCAGCTGGCCATATCGGTGACGCGAGCCGCAGGGAGAAAGCCAATTTGTACAGTTGGGCAGCAAGGAGGGAGGATAGGACCGCCGACATGGGGCACGAGGACCGTCACTAGTGGACATACGTGCATGTCGGTCATGCGAGCAGCCGGAGGCATAGTTCATTTACTCCCAGGCGAAACTGGTGGAAAGACGGTCATGAGTTTTTTACCCCGCCATGCTTTTCGTCGGGTTCGTCAGGATCATCTGGAGGAATGGGGGCGGTAACGCTGGGAGTACCGCCGCTATTGATCATAACCATGGTGCCCATGATGGTCACGCCGGAGGCGTCGATTTTGATAAAACCTCCCGGGCCATTGATGGAAATAAACTGGTCGACATTGAAGGAAAGTTTGTCGAAATGAAGGACACCGCCCCCGCCTACGTCTATGCAAAAGGGACCCTCGGTTTTCTGAAAGTAACCGCTTTTATTGTGAATCGAGGCGTCCTTGTCGGTGAGGAGACGGTAGAAACCCTCGACGTGAAGGTTGTCATTCTGCTTGATATGCGTTTTGCGATCATTGCCGATGGTCCTAAGACGATCGTGACCGACGTATTCGCGAGAGTCGGCTTCGACGCTTTCGGTTTTGCTGCGCTCGGCATGAACTCTAAGCAACTCGCTGCCCTTCTTGTCCTCGAAAATGATGGAGTTGAAGGTGGACGTCGACCCCTTGGGAGTGCTACGGGTCATAAAGCCGCTGCGCGTTTGATTGTCGGGGAGCTTATAGGGCGGCATATTTTTGTCGTTGTAAACGCGGCCAGTAATAATCGGCTGGTCGGGATCGCCTTCGAGAAAGTCAACGATCACCTCCTGGCCGATGCGGGGAAGAAAGATGCTACCCCAGTTCGTGCCGGCCCAAGGCTGGGACACACGAATGAAACAGGAGCGTTCCTCATCGGGGATGTCCTTCTTCTTTCGTTGTGTCTCACGATCCCAGTGGAACTGCACTTTGACGCGGCCATACTTGTCGGTGTAAATCTCCTCGCCTTTTGGACCGACAACAATCGCGGTTTGAGAGCCCTGCATCAAAGGTTTTGGAGTCGTCCGGGGCGGAGTGAAAGGCACTTTGACCGGAATGGACGTAAAGGAGTTGGAGTAGGTGGAGGAGCCATTTCCGCCACCTGAGAAAAACTCGGATTCGAAGCCGCTGTGGGAAACGGAAGTTAAGAGATAAGTTCCGTTCTGATCGGAGCGAGGATGGTTCTTCATATCGAAGCGCAGTCCTGGAGCAAGTGAGCGGCAGACGCCATCGCCGTTAGCGATGAGGTGAGGCAGCTCCTCGGCATCCATATAGGCGTCGGCAAGAGTGCTGCCTTCGTCGTGGATATCGTATTCCCCGGGATAATCATAGATTTCCCAGCGAGTGTCGCCGCCATGTTTGGCTTCGGAGGTGACCTTCAAGAGTGTGCTGGAAGAATCCTCGAAATTGAAATCGTTGAGAGTGTATTTGCCGGAACGGACTTCGACCTGGGTTTGCCAGGAGGTGATTTCATCGTTCAAGTGTTTTGAACCAGCAAAGCCGGACGGAGCGAAGGCGACAGCGTCGGTCTGGCAGGGATCAATCTTTGACTTGGCGTCGGCGATGACCATTTTGTGCTGGCCCTTCTGATGGGTGAAGTAGAAGAAAATGCCCTCCTGCTCGAGGAGACGCATTACGAAGTTTGCGGAACTTTCGCGATACTGAACGCAGTAGTCCCACTTACGGTAGTCAGAACTTTTCACCCGCATATCCAAATAGCCGCTCTGTCCCATACGGTCGAAAACATCGAAAACGATGTCCGGGACAGTGGCGTCCTGAAAGATGCGGCAATCGTATTGGCGAGTGAGAAACCAAAACCAGGGAACGAGCTCGGCCTGATAAATGGCAACTTTTGCTCCGGGGAGCTGAGAGAAACGACTGATGTAACCGTTCCAGAAACGCTGAGAAGTGCCGTTGGCAAGATTGACGCCAATGGTCACCTTTTTCCCGAGGATGTCGTCGAAATTAATGTTCTGGTCGAGCGAAAGGAAGTCGAGCTGAAATTTGAAAATCTTGGAGATGGCCTCTTCGCCTGAGAAGGACCGCAGGAAAAGCTTGTCGGACCCCAAAGGCTGATCGATAAATAGCCAAGTATTTTTAAATTGATCTCCAGCCATTGTTCCAGTCCTCCAATCCCATTCCGGGCCCTAAAACGGAAGATGCCTTACATCGGGTCAAAAATTGCGAAGCTTGGGGTTGCCGTAGTAACACCGAGCAAGGGCGCGAACCTGCTTTTTGTTGATCGTGGAACGGATGAGTCCGCCCTGACTGTTTGGAAAGAACATGATATTCGTCGTGTCGCTTAGGTCGATTCCATCGTTATCGTCATTCCAGTGCCGCAGAAGCGCACCGTGCCCCATCTCGTGGATAAGCGTGACGGCATCGCCGACATTGGCCTTCGCGTCCAGGAGTGTATAAGGCAGCCAGGTTGCGCCATTGACCGTCTTGCGACCGTCGCCGGCTGCGCTTGAATAATCGACGAGCGTGCGGCCGGTCACTACTGAATCAGCCTTGGAATTCTGTTCGATGTCGACCATGATGACGGGCAGGCGGACGGGGTTCGCGCGATCATCAAAAGCTTCGGCGGCCTTCTGGCGGATCGTGACTGCTTCACCATCTTCGAAGTCCGTATCGCCCGTCTGGCTAACCTTATAAGAGCCGTCAAAGTTTATCACCGTGGGGTTGCCATCCGCAGGGTAGACGTCAAGCGTGAAACCGTACTTCTGAAGCAGTTCTCTTGCCTTGCTGATCAAGGCGGGCAGTTGCCCTTGAGTCGCCGACTTCGCGCGGAAAATGCTGATGGAGAGTGTAACGGCCGCGGGGACGCGAAAGTTGGTGATGGATTGGTCCTGACGGGGCGGATGCCAACCGGGAGGCGCATTGAATATGCGCGGTGTTCGTCCAGCCGAAGATTGCGTCACCCGTGGCGGGGGCATTCCTCTTCATGCTCCTTTATGCGGCGCATCGAACGACGAGCGCTCTAAAAGAAAAATGGCCGTCAAGAATAAGAGAATGAGCCGTTTCCGGCGACGGAGACGTGAATAGCTGCTGGCTTCTGACGTTCGGCCATGCGGCTGAGAAGGTAGCGCGAAACATCGGGAAGCATGGTGTTGGTGAGGATGTTGTCCACGTTGCGGGCGCCGGACTCGACTTCGGTGCAGCGCTTGGCGACTTCGGCGACGACGGACGGGTCGTAGGTTAACTCAATTTTGTGATTTTCGCGAATACGGCGCTGGATCTTGGCTAGTTTCAGGGTGACGATTTGCTTCATCGCTTCGTCGCGCAGGGGGAAATAGGGGACGGTTACCAAGCGGCCCATGAATGCGGGCTTGAAGATTTTGTTGAGCTCGGGCTTTAGCGCTTTGGCCAGGCCTTCGGCGCTGGGAGTGGTTTCGGGATCGGCGGTGAGCTTCATCAGCAGATCGGTGCAGGCGTTGGAAGTGAGAATGATGATGGTGTTCTTAAAATCAATCTCGCGGCCTTCGCCGTCTTCCATGTTGCCCTTGTCGAAGACCTGGTAGAAAAGTTCAAGAACGTCGGGATGGGCTTTCTCGCATTCATCGAGGAGCACGACTGAATATGGGCGGCGGCGCACGGCTTCCGTCAAAACGCCGCCTTCGCCGTAGCCGACGTAGCCCGGAGGCGCGCCTTTAAGGCTCGAAACAGTGTGCGCTTCCTGAAATTCGGACATATTGATGGTGATGAGATTGCGCTCGCCACCGTAAAGAAAATCAGCAAGAGCGAGTGCGGTTTCGGTTTTGCCTACGCCGCTGGGGCCAACGAGCATGAAAACGCCGACAGGCTTTACGGGATCGTCCATGCCAGCGCGGTTCGTGGAAATACGTTGAGCGATCGCTTCGAGAGCGTGATTCTGACCGATGACACGGACGGCCATGAGATCTTTCAGATGGAGAACAGTGTTGATTTCGTCTTGCTGCATTTTCCCGACGGGAATGCCAGTCCATGCGGAGATGACTTCGCCGACGATTTGCGTGTCGACACAAACGCGCATGAGCGGCGCATCACCTTGCAGAGCGTCGAGCTCTGCATTCAGTTTTTCGAGTTCAGCGCGTAGAGATGCGACGTCGGTGGCAGGCTTGGCGGCCGTTCCAGCGGAGGCAGACATGGCCGCAGAAGATGCCGAAGCAGGGGCCGCGGGCGGTGCGGCGGGCGGAGCAGCGGCGGCTTCGAGTTGCGTGCGGATATCGCGAATGCGCGAAACGAGCGAGAATTCCTTGTCGCGGCGGTCTTCGAGACTCTTGAGGCTGGCAGCTACTTCCGCTTTTTGTTTGGCGATATTGGCGAGGCGCTCGGAATGATCGACACCGACGGCGGCTTCGCGTTCCAGCACGCGCTGCTGGACTTCGAGATCGTCGACTTGGCGCAAGGCGTCTTCGATCATGGGAGGAGTAGCGTTTTGCCCGAGAGAGAGCCGCGCGCACGCGGTGTCCATTACGCTGACGGCTTTATCTGGAAGCTGGCGGCCGGCCAGATAGCGATGTGAGAACTTGGTTGCGGCACGGACGGCTTCATCGAGAATGCGGACGTTGTGATGATTTTCGAGAGAGCTGACAATGCCGCGGAGCATGACCATGCACTGCTCTTCGGTTGGCTCTTCGACTTTAACGACCTGGAAGCGGCGAGCGAGGGCCGCATCTTTCTCAAAGAATTTTTTGTATTCGGACCAGGTCGTGGCGGCGATAGTGCGCAGTTCGCCGCGAGCCAATGCTGGCTTGAGGAGATTCGCGGCGTCGCCCTGCCCCGCCGTTCCGCCTGCACCGATCATAGTATGAGCTTCATCAATGAATAAAATGATGGGGGACGGAGAAGATTTCACTTCTTCGATCAGGCCCTTGAGGCGATTTTCGAATTCGCCTTTGACGCCGGCGCCAGCCTGCAGAAGCGCCAGATCGAGCGAGCGGATGGTGACGTTTTTTAGAGAGGGCGGAACATCGCCGGCCGCGACGCGTAGCGCGAAACCTTCGACGACAGCGGTTTTGCCGACGCCGGCTTCGCCGGTGAGGATGGGATTGTTCTGGCGGCGTCGCGTGAGAATGTCGATGATCTGGCGAATTTCGTGATCGCGGCCGAGGACCGCATCGATTTTTCCAGCCTTCGCGTTGGCGGTGAGATCGATGGTGAATTGATTGAGATTTTGCTGTTTTCCAGCGGCAGGAATGCCGGCCGCGCCTTGCGGCAAACCTTCCATACCGATGGGAACTGACTGCGCGGTTTCCTGATCTTCGGGAGAGCCGGCGACGATATTCCAGAAATCGTTGTGAAGAGATTCCGCGCTGATTTTTTGAAATTCACGAGTAACTTCGCGCATAAGGCGGGAAAGATCCCCAGAACTGGCAATCGCGAGGATGCAAAAGCCGATGCGAACTTGTGCGGAGCCGAAATCGAGCGAACCGATGTTCCAAGCGCCGGAAAGCATGTCCGTAAGCGAAGGGCTGAAGGAAGGAGTGCGAGCGTTGCCGGACTTTAGCTTGTCGAGACTTCGCGTGAGATCGCCGGTGAGGCGGGATTTATCGACACCAAATTGTTTGAGGATGCGGGGAAAATCGCTATCAGTGACATCGAGAAGCTTGAGTAGAAAATGCTCTAGCTCGATGTCGTAGTGAGTGCGGGCAAGACAGAAACCGGCTGCGGCCTCGAGAGCGTTCCGGGTGGTGTCGTTGAGCTTGCCGATGAGACCTTTCAGATTTGTCGTCATGACGACCTCGCTTCGCTAAACATTGAAAATGGTTTCTTCGGGATGGCGATCCATGGGCTTTGACTTCATCCAGGTGACCCAGCCGAGTTGTGGAGCGGCCTCGCCTTCCGCGCCAAGCTGGCACCGCGGTACTTCTTCGCGATCGAGAATAAGTTGCACCTCGAAATCGATCTCCTCATTGGTCCAAAAACGCAAAAGGGCGCGAAGTGGCTCGTAGGCGGTGCCGTTGGGAAGGAAATCAAGATAGTCGTCGAGCGAAAGCGGGCCGATACGGATACGCGCGCGAGCTTGCTGGTTCCAGACTTCGTCGCCAACGACGGCGCCCAAACCCAATTGTTCGGAAGGAGTGGAACGTTCGCCGATGCAGCATTCCGTCGAATCGTCCAGACGGAACCAACCGCCGACGAGTTGAATGACTTGAACGGGAACCTCGAAATAATCGTTCAAGAGGAGCTCGAGAGCGTGCGCGGAATGGGGGCGCTGGCCGAGAATTCCTGCGAAAAAAAGAAAAGCGTCATCGGGAACTGACAGGCGCTCTTGCAAACCAGCGGTTCCGAGCCCGATCAAATCGAGCAGATGATGGGAGAAGCGATCGCGTTCGCCGCGCTCGTAGGAAACTGCAAACCTGTATTTTTCCCAAGCCTGGTAGAAAAACGAAAGCATGCGGTGATGAAAAAGGTCGAGAAAGTCGCGAAGAGTTTTGTCGCCGGAGCGCAAGCGGGCAAGGATGAGTGTCGTGTAGAAATGCGGGAGCGGCCCTTGAGGGCCCGTGGTGCCCATGAAATTCACAGCGAGTGAAGGAGGCTTTCCCTCGGGCCAATCGATGGACTGAATTTCGCTGGCCGGAAAAGAGAGAGAGGGATAAGCCCCGAGCCGAGCGACTTCGTCCGACGGATTGGTGAAGCGGCCAAGGGGCTTACGATCGGGCGAGAGGCGTTCGAGCAGACGAATCGCCTGAAAGAATTCGAAGTGATAGGGTTCGCTGCGGAGCAGCTCTTCGACTTCCGAAAGATCTACAGGAGAATCACTTCCCCCGCGCGGGGCGGCCATTGACGGAGAACCTCCTTTCTTTGCTGGGTGCGGACGGCAAGCTGGCTGAAGCTGTTCAGCGAAGCGTAATGGCCCAGAAAGTATTCAAGAACGCTAGCAAAAAGATATACGCCGCCGCCGACGAATTGTTCCTCGTCGAATTCCATCTCGACGCGGTGCCCGCGGACAAAGCCGATGCCATTTTCCGAGATGACGCGGGCGAAGTGGCGTGTGCTGGACAAATGCATCAATCCAGCGACTTGGCGCTCGTTGTAGCCTGATTCTCCGAAGGTGTACAGCCGGAGAATTTCCTGAAGCGATTCCTTCCCTTCCTCGACGATAGAAAGATAGTTGAGCGAAAGATGAGAGATAAGACGCCAGAGCATGCCCTTGCCCGTGGGAGGGCGCACGGATGCAGAGGGTTTGCGCAAGGCGACGATGCGTTTGATCGAAGAGACGCCTTCGAGTTCGAAATCGCCGCGCTCATTTCCCATCGGGAGGCGGTGAGGCAAGTCTCGATTCGAACAGGTGCAGTGGATCGTCGCGGTATCCGAATCCGGGTGGAGCGGCCGTCCGCTAAGATCCAGGAATGAAATGTAAACCTCGGTGCCCTCGTCGTCGCGGCGCGTGGAAGCCTGGCGGCGGGAATGCCAGAAACCTTTCGGCCGCTCCCGGTGGCGCGAAGTGGTGTGCCTGAAGCGGTAGAAGGGCTCGAACTTTAAAACCTCGTGCGTTTCAGGATCGGGGGAGATGACCTCCTCGATCGAGAAAATTTCCATGGCGCGGCGGCGGCGGACATCGGGAGTGATCAGGTATTCAGTGTGGGTTTGATCGAGGCGGATGGGCTCGGCAGTATGCGGAAAAAGATTGACGGCAGCCGAGCAACCAAGCCGCAGTGTTTCTTCGGAAACGTTGAGCTCGAGGGTCTGCTGGCGCTCGGGGCGTTCGAACCGTGAAGTTAAGAGAATGATCTCGATACGCGGGCCAAAGCCGGAGCTGCGCAAATTTTCGAGACCGTTCAAATCGAGGAAAAAAAACTTTTCGGGGAAATGAAAATACTCTTGCAAAACCCGATAGCCCGAAAAGGACCTGCGCGGATACGGCAGAAGGGCCTCCGCATCGGTGAAGCCGGCGGGCTGGAGAACGCTGGCTGGCAGCGAGATAGGATGCTTGCGCGTATTCGGGGTACGGTCACGCAACAAAACTTGCGCACAGTTGTTGCAGAGCAGCTCGTAGAGCGTGTGAATGAGGCTGCTTTCGCCGTTGAGGTAGAAACGGAGAGAGCTCAATTCCAGTTCGTCGAAAGTGACGTCTGGAAAACATTCGAGCTCGAGACGCAAAGCGGCAACAGCGTCCTGGGATTTGACCGCAGGGCGAAGGCGATCAGGAGTGACCCACTGGGCAGCGGCGATTTTCAACGGCCAGAGGGTGGTGTCATAGCAGGTCTTGAATTTGCAGGGATAGCCGTCGACGGGCTGAGAATAAAGCATCGAGCCGCGCGGGATGAGGAGGCCCGTGCTGAGCTTGCCTTGTTCCGGGTCCAGATGAAACTGCACGATGGTGGAAGAAGGGATGGGGCGAATGTAATGCGGGTAAAGAACGCTGAGCAAGGCTTCGGTGATTTCGGGGAATTCATCGTCGATCTTCAGATGGACGCGAGCGGCCAGGAAGGCGAAGGACTCGATGAGGCGCTCGACGTGAGGGTCCTCACACCGGTTGGGATCGATCAGAAGGCGGGAGGCCACCTTGGGATATTTCTCGGAGAACTCCGCGCCTAGCTGGCGGAGATAGGTCAGCTCGCGTTCGTAGTATTCGAGAAGCTCGTCACGCACGGTCTTCTCCGGAAATCTGGACTTCGAGACTGGTCAGTTCAATCGACGCATCGTAGACGACGTGCTCGGGAAGCGGATCGATGCGGAGCATGCCGTCGATCACAAAACGCAGCATGCGGGACATGCCTGCGACGGGAACAAGCGAGACGCGGACGCCATCGAGGCGCGGCTCGAACGCCTTCACGGCCGTCTCAATCGATTGAAGCAACTTGTTCTGTTCATAGAGAAAATTCGCGGGCATCGAAGTTATATCGGGAAGCCCGTAATAATAAACGGAACGGAGAATCTCGACGGAGCCTTCGGGGATGGTGTCGGAGGTGCGGCGCGTATTTAGAAGAGCTTCGAGGTCGCGCCGGACGGCGATTTTGAGTCTGGCAAGCGAAGCGCTGCGTGTCATGGCCGCTTCGGATTTTATCTTAGGCTCGTCGTCCAATAGCCGGTCCAGGAGCGGCAATCGAAGAGGAGCGTTGGCATCAAAGTCAGTCATCGATTACCTCAGCGAAAGCGCTTGCCCGGGATCGAGGCGACAAAGCTTCTGATAAATTTTTTCTTTTTCCGCGTCGTCGCGGCCCAGTTTTTCCGCGCAGCGATAGAGCAGCGCGAGAGGCTGCGCGACGACGGAGGGTTCTTCCCATTCTTCGAGTTTGCGGCGTTCGATCTCTTCCGCCAATTCTGCCAGAATGGGGTAAGCGATGGCTTCGTGCTTCGTCGCCAGACAAACGTTGGCGAGCTGAATGTGTCGTTGAAATCGTCCGCGCCCAGTGCGTTCATTGCCGATTTCGCGCGTCAAGATGCCGATGGCTTCCTGCACTTTTCCTGCACGTGCAGCCTTCATGGCCAGATCGACGACGTCAGGAGGTTTCTCTCCGTGGGAATTTTCGGACGGAGAATCCGATGACATACCTGCGGGAACAAACTCCGGCTCGGCGGGAACTGGCGGAGGAGGCGGTAGGATGCTTTCTCTGAGCCACGTTAGCGTTTCGGCGTTTGCGGCTGGCGTATCGTCCATGAGCGAGGAGTTGAGCAGGTCAGGATAATCGGCAAGCAGTATTTTCAATTCCGAGCGAATCCCACCGGCCACGGGTTCGTATTCGGAGCCGAGAGCTTCGCACGCGCGCACCGCGTAGCGCTGCAAATCGATCCAGCCTCTTCCGCAGGCCAAGCTCATGGCTAGTTCCGCGTTTTCCAAAACTCCGGCCCAATCTCCTTCCACGGACATCTTCTTGATGAGCGTGCGCTTTTCCGTGGGCGGTGCCTCAAGCATCGCCGGGTTGAGTGCGGCGCCTGCCGCGCGGAGCTCGCCCCAGCGCATCGCTCGAAGCAAGAGGTACGGAATAGGATTTATGGGGCTCTCGTGGCGCAAAAAGTGCGCCACTATCGTCAAGCGTTGCATCGCGTCATCACGATCGGCGGGCTCTGCAGCGGCGGATCCTGAACGCTTTTTGGCAGCAGGCGCGCTGGAACCAGAAACAGGCGCTCCAGAATCGTCCGCAGCTTCCAAGGTTTCCGATTCGCCGCCCCCTTCTGTTTCCTCCACATCCGCCGCAGGCTGATGGTACTGCTTCACGATGTCTTGCAACTCTTCAAGTGCTGCTCGGAGGTTTGCAAAGCTGGGGGCTTCTCGGCCGAACTTCTCATCGCTCAGCGTTTCGAGGGACTGTAACGACTCGAGCGCCGCAGCGAGATTAGCGGATAGCTTTTCGTAGTACGCATCGCCGGTGGCACGTACCGCTTCATCAAATTCTTCCGCCGTGCATTTCTTTTCCGTTATGGCGGCCACTCTGGCCGCAGCTTTCTCTTCGCTGACCGTAGAATCCGCCTCATAACCGACACGGCGCGATTCCTGGTATTTGAAACAATCAAGCTTGCTCTTGGTCAGCGGGAGCCGCCGCACCGCTCCGTCCAATTTGGAGCCAACCCATTCGAGTGGACCGATACGGAACTCCAAATCTCCATCATCGATTTCTGGATAGAGTGTGTCCCAGAACGTCTCCATGAGCCCACGCAGCAGATCGAGCCCCTCGCGGAGGCCAGCTACGTGATCGCGAAACATGACCGCTTCGGTCAGCCAAGCGGCTAACTGCAAATCCTTGCTTTTGGTGGACAGCGCTTCCGTGGTCAGCTTGATGACGAGAGGAAAATCGGCTTTCTTGACTTCGCGCGACCACTCACCTTGCGGAAGCACGTCTTCTTCGCGGCGCGCTTCACGGATTTTGTCGTAGACGGGGTCGTAGCGGAGAGACTTTCCGCTCGGGTTATCGCCGGGGATGGGGTTTAGAAGACCTTCGGGGAGCGGCATGGCCGTTAAGAAGCTGTCTGGGCAATTGCGATTTGGATGTTGCGCAGCTCCAGAATCGGCCATTCCTGGTCGTCGGCAAGCAGGATTTTTTGGCCCACAGGAACGGTCTCCGCATCGTCCGTTTCTTCCCACACCGTGGCGCGGCCCAGACGAACAGCAGGATCCGCGTGCTGGCCGGCGAAAGGCGTGAGAACTGGAAGGAGCACTTCACCCAGCTCACGGTCTTCATATTTGTCGGAAGTACGAACCTTCGCCGGCAGCCACAGCAGGTCGCGCAGGCGCTTTGGAGGAGCAATCTCAATGGAAGTGAGGAGCGCGAAAGGAATCCACATATAACTGCCAGCGGCGAAGACCTCAAGGTTGGAACCGATGCGCGGGTCGCCGTCGTACAAACTGTGGAACGGCTTGCCGTTAATTGTGATGGACAATTGCCCTAATCCAGCCGTGTTTTTTGTAATTGGATATTGTTTCTTGCTGAAAAGATCGTGGCGGGTGCGCTCGGCGTGCAGAGCTGCATGGTAGAGCAAGGCGCCCATTTCGGCGTTGCGGCCTTCGCTCCCCAGAATGTCGAGTTGCTTTTCCGCGCGAGCAAAATCGCCGGAAAAGCAAAGGAGTTCAAACAGAAATGTGCGGCGCTTGACGTCGGTGGGGTTGTCGCGCACTTCGGCGTTCAGAGCCTGAATGGCATCGTCCAGACGCCCAGCCTGAAAAAGTTGTTGGACTGACATGACACCCCTAATTCACTTGCGGTCCCCGAGAGTGGGACTTCGTGCGCGACAGCCTGGGGGGCCGCTTGAATACCCCGAGCGGCCCGGCCATAAACCGCGCTGCTGGATGCTCAGGACTTCTGGTTCGCCTGCAGATCCCAACCGGCCTGGGTGTTGGCGCCTTCGGTGCCATCCGGATTCTGCGCTTTGTAGTTCACGTCAATCTTGGCGTAGTTGATGGTTACAGAATCGACCGGCAACTGGTACTTCAGTTGGGTATCAGCAGCGCCGCCGCCATCGGTGTGCGAGCTGGTTTCGTACGAAGAAATGACCACGTTCGTCATTTTGATCTTCAAGTATTCGGCCTGGGTCCCTCCAGCTCTTCGAGCCGTGAAGGTGATCTCCGGGAAGTGCTGGCCGCTCGCGCAGGCAAGCATCAGCTTAGGCGAGGCTGAGTCCACGTATTTTGTGATGTGAAAGTCTCGAAACTGGACTTTACCAACTCCGGCGCCCTGTCCGGAAATGGCTGACGCCCCCGGCTGGACAGCTCCGAAAGACCAGGCCAAGACATTGATCTCGCCCTTGTGCTTGTTGTCGAGCGACTCTCCCTTGATATCTCCAAACTTCATAAAAAAATCGGAATGCGTTCCGGCGAATATCCTCTGTTCTGCGGGTGTCGGTGCTGGCATCTCTCTTCCTCCTTTGTGTTCGTTAGTTTCTGCAAAATCTCTTCTCGCCCGCGCCCTTTTCAGAAAGCCCGGGCTTAGGGACGGCTAATCCCATCTGAGCAGCCGATACCTCCGAAAAATGCTACTTCGCAGGCTGAGGCAATTCCGCAACCAGACGCAGGGAAACGGTGAGCTCATCCAACTGGAAGTGCGGACGAAGGAAAGCGATGGCCCGATATGCTCCAGGCTTTCCTGGAATCTCGCTCACTTCAATCCTCGCCTCGCGCAGGGGGAACTTCGCCTTTACCGAAGCGCTGGCCTGGTCATCGTCCGTGACATATTGCATGATCCACTGTGTGAGGAACGTCTGGCATTGCCCGCGACTCATGAATCCGCCGATCTTGTCACGCATGATGGATTTCATGTAATGAGCAAACCGGGATACCGCAAGAATATAGGGAAGCTGCGCGGAGAGCCGGGCGTTTGCATTTGCCGCAGCCTTATCAAACTTCTTTGGCTTGTTCGCGGATTGCACGCTGAAGAAGGCCGCATAGTCCGTGCCCTTGCAATGGACCAGCGGAATCAGGCCTTGATCGGCGAGTTCCTTTTCGCGCCGGTCTGTAATGGCCACTTCCGTTGGACACTTCAAAGCCACGTCCCCTTCATCCGTGCGGAAACTGTGAGTAGGTAAGCCTTCGACGAGCCCGCCGCCTTCCACGCCGCGAATCGAGGCGCACCAACCGTACTGCGCAAAGGCTTGTGTTAGGCGCGCTCCGAGCGCGTACGCGGCATTGCCCCACAGATACTTTTCATGATCCGTTCCGTCCACGCCTTCCTCGTAGTTGAAGTCGTCAACGGGCTTTGTGTCTTTCCCATAAGGAAGACGCATCAGCACGCGCGGCATGGTCAAGCCGACGTACCGGGAATCTTCGCTGGCGCGGAAGGATTTCCACTTCGCGAATTCCGTGCTGTCGAAGATTTTGCCGATGTCGCGCGGATCGCCCAACTGCGAAAAACTGTCCAGATTCAAGAGCTCCGGAGCGGCGGCGGTAAGAAACGGAGCATGCGCCCCGGCGGCCACTTGCGAAACCTTTTCGAGCAGCTCGATGTCTTCCGGATGTTTGCTGAATTCGTAATCGCCTACCAGAGCGCCGAAAGGCTCGCCGCCAAAGATGCCGAATTCGTCTTCATAGACTTTCTTGAACATCACGCTCTGGTCGAATTCCGGAGCGCGTTGCAGGTCGCGCAGCAATTCCTTCTTGCTCACGTTGAGCACGCGGATCTTGAGCATAGAACTGGTTTCGCTCTGATCCATCATGTATTTGATGCCGCGCCAACTGGCCTCCAGCTTCTGAAACGCCGGATGATGGAGAATTTCGTTCAATTGCAGGGAGATCAAATGGTCGATTTGAGCGACACGGGAATTGATGGTGGCATCGGCGTCGCGCGAAAGCTTCATCTCTCCTTCGAGAACCTGCGCGACGAACTCTTTCACCATGTCCCGCCCGCGCTCGCGAGCAACCTGTTCTTTTCCGAAGCGCCCTTGCTCGACTATCTGATCCAGCAGGCTCAATTCCGTCGTCTTGGCTTCCGCCGACTGCGCAGCCGCCTTCTCCGGCTTACTCATCGGAGCCTCCCTTAGGCTTTTCCTTGCCAAGCTCTTTCTTTATTTGTTCGGCTTTTTGCGTGTTTCCGACAGCCTCCATCAAGAGATCATCCAACTTATCGTTGCCTTGCAGCGCCCCGCGCAGATCTCCCAGCTTTTGCCGCAGGTCGAGAAGTTCCTTCAGTGGCTTCACATTTTTTGCTACGTTGGCGGGGTCAAAATCATCCAGGCTCTTGAAGTCTAGATCCACTTTGAGCTTTCCAGCGTCGGCTTCGTCGCTGAGTTTGTTGTCGACCTCCAGCGAGAGATGCGGCTTAAAACTCTCCAGCACGCCATCAAAATTGTCAGGGGTGATCTCGACGAACCTGCGGTCCTTCAATTTCGGAAGCGCTTCCGTGGGCTGACCACTAAGGTCAGCCAAAACACCCATCACAAACGGCAGCTCTTTTACCTCGATGGCGTCGCCAACCTCGACGTCATACGTGACATGCACCCGAGGCGGACGAACCCTCTCAAGCTTCTTATGGACGCTCTCTTTTGCCATGTGTTCCCCTTAAGTCTCCCTCTCAGTGCGGATAGTGTTTCGAGAACGAAAAGCGTTTCTACAAGGCGGGACACCTCATTGCTTCGGCACGGTTTATCACGATTCCCCCTGCCCGTCAATTAGTTCTAAAGTCCTAGAACCAGTGCGCCGCCCATCAATCCTTTCTCAAATCGAGAATCGCGATTTCTTTCGGAGTCACATTTGATAGCTGCGCGCCAAAACCCGGAAAAAGGTTCCTCAGAGCAAGGCATGCCCCCTCGGCGGGCGGGTGACGAGACTACTTGCGGTTTGACTAACTGTAGCCCACGTCGCTGCAGCGTGGTCATTCGCCCACCCCTTCTTCCCGACACGCAACTTCTTGTATACGCGACCTCAACATGATGCGCACTATCTCGCAAACCTTTGGAGATGACAATGCACTGGCGCTGAACTGTGAACGGATTCTAAGTGAACAGGTAACTTATGGAAAGGAAAAGGATTAAGACGATCGAGAGCCAAGTCCAATCCCCATGACAGAATCACCATGCTCGAATCTGCCAGATTGAAGGCCCCAATCCGCCTGGCGCAAAACGGGAAGTTCACGCTGAGAGCCCGAGCGAACGAAGGTTCCTATCCAAAGCAAATGGTGGGCGCACGCATCGTTTTGAGCTTACGAGTGTCCAATCTGCCTAGAAAGGATCGAGTTCTGGTAGCGTCCCGTGAACTGTGCAGAGTCCCTGCGCGCCTGCCGCCTTGTACTACCGAATATCCCATGGAATCTCTTTGTCGCTGCAAAGTGAGAATGTCCGGTTTGTGCAAAGTAGAAATGTCCGGTTTCATGGGTGGCTGGGGGCCGCATGGAAACGGAGCGCATCGCCTTGAGCCAAGGAGAACGGGACCGACTGAAAGTGCTACACGACGTGAAACAAAAGCATTTGACGCAGGTGGAAGCCGCTGGGCGGCTTAAGATGAGCGACCGTCAGGTACGGCGGCTGTTGATGCGCATGGAGGACAGCGGAGATAGGGCGCTGGTTCACGGACTGCGAGGCCGTGCGTCGAACCGCAAGCTGGCGCTGTCGTTCGAGCAGAAGATTGTGGCGCGGGTGCGCCAGCGTTATGCGGACTTTGGGCCCACGCTGGCGGCGGAGCATTTGGCCAAGGAGGGTTTGTTGGTGAGCCGGGAGACGTTGCGGAAGTGGATGGTCAAGGAGGTTTTGTGGCGCCCGCGCCGCCAGCGCGTGAAGAACATCCATGTGTGGCGGGAGCGGCGGGCTAGTTTTGGGGAACTGGTGATGCAGGACAGTTCACCGTTCCGTTGGTTTGAGGAGCGCGGCCCAGCTTGTCACTTGATCGCGATGATCGACGACGCCACCAGCCGCGTGTGGGCGCGTTTTGTGGAGCACGACACCACGGAAGAAAACCTGCGAACACTGGGAGGATGGTTGCAGCGCTATGGGCGTCCGGTGGCGCATTACACGGATAAAAACAGCATTTTTCGCACCGCCGGTCCGGCGGCGCGCGACGAACAACTGCGGGGAGAAGCGGCCCGTTCGCAGTTTGGAAGAGCGCTCGAGGAGTTGGGAATGGAATGGATCGCAGCGCACAGTCCGCAAGCCAAAGGGCGCATCGAGCGGCTGTTCGAGACGCTGCAGGATCGCTTGGTAAAGGAGATGCGTTTGGCCGGAATCGATACCATCGAGGCGGGGAATTATTTTCTGGAGAAGCGCTTCCTGCCGCAGTGGGAAGAGCGTTTTACGGTAGCACCGCGCCATCCGCGCAACGCCCATCGACGACTGGGAAGAGAACAGCGTCTGGAAGAAATTCTGAGCGTGCGTGGCCCGCAAGGTGGCCCAGGATCACACCGTCAGCTGGGAGGGAAACCGTTGGGGTGTGCCCAGCGAAGAAGTCTGCGCTGGGCTGCGCGGAGCGCAAGTGGAAATCGAACGGCGTCTGGATGGCTCGCACTGGCTGCGCTTCCGTGGCCGCTATCTGCGGCTGCGGCACTGCCCGGAACCGGCGCCGCGCGCGGCAAGTCCTTCCGGCCTACGGCCTACAGGACTTGCCGCAAATCCTCTTTCAAGAAAGAACAAAAGCGCCCCTCCGAACCATCCGTGGCGGACATTTCAATATGGCAGAAAACCGGACATTTCTACTTTGCGTTGACACCCATGGAATCTCTTTTGACTTACACGCACCGCTCCTGCTAGCTTTAGCCGCAAGCTATGCGCCAGCTTCAACCTGTCATCTGGTCAAAGGGCACCTTCCTCACGCCGCAACACCTGCAGACTCGTGATCGCTATGTCGAGAGCTGCGTACAGTTTCGGCTGGAAGGGCTCAATTTCCGGCCGTGGGGATTTGTCGAACTAGAGATCAATCAGGAAGCCCTGAGCGAGGGCAATTTCGCTCTCACGCAGGCATCAGGGCTTTTTGCAGATGGCCTGCCCTTTGAGATCCCGGAGTCCGACGCTGCCCCGGCTCCCAGACCCATCGGCCTCTTTTTTGAGCCGGAACAGACTTCGCTGGACATTTACTTGGCGATTCCTGAGTACCGACCCCACGGCTTGAACGTCTCTATCGCGCAGAAAAATGCCGACGTGCGCTATCTCTCCGAGATTGTCAATTTGAAGGATGAGAATTCTGGGCTAACCGAAAAACCTGTGCAAATCGCGCGCAAGAATTTGCGATTCCTGGTCGAAGGCGAGTCTCGGGAAGGCTGTAACTCGCTGCAAATCGCGCGCATTCAACGTACTTCTGCAGGGACTTTCCGCCTCGACCCGCAGTACGTTCCGCCCCTGCTGGATATCGCTGCCAGCGATTACCTGATGGGAATCGCTCGCCGGCTTATGGAGATTCTCGCGGCAAAGAGCAGCATCCTCGCAGGGGGCCGGCGGCAGCGCAGCGCCGGACTTGCGGATTTCTCGGCGGCGGATATCGCCAGCTTCTGGCTCCTTTATACGGTGAACGGACACTTCCCTGCTCTTCGGCATATTCACGACGTCCGCCACGGGCACCCGGACGTACTTTTCCGCTTGCTCACCTCGCTGGCTGGAGCCCTTAGCACCTTTTCGCTCAAGATTCAGCCCAGAGACTTGCCTCTCTACGATCACGAAAATCTGACGGCCTGCTTCACGGATCTGGATGAAAAGCTTCGAGAACTATTGGAGACCGTAGTCCCGAGTAATTTCGTCGCGCTACCGCTGAAGCTCGTTAAGCCTTCCATCTATTCTACGAACATCGAGGATGATCGCTATTTAACGGGAACGAAATTCTATCTGGCCGTTAGTTCGACGATGAATCAAGGAGACTTAATTAAGAAAGCGCCGCAATTGATCAAAGTCTGCTCGGCCGCGCAAATCGAACAGCTCGTGCGCCAGGCGTTGCCCGGCATGCAGCTCACGCATGCAGTCCGCCCGCCGGCATCCATCCCTGTAAAGCTCAACTATCAATATTTCAGTTTGAATCAGGCCGGCATGGCTTGGGAAACAGTGGCAAAGGGGCGCAGTCTGGCGGCTTTTGTTCCCAGCGACATTCCCGAGCCGCAACTCGAATTGCTTATCCTGCTGCCGCAGGCAATCTAAACTCTTCCGTTTGAAGAAATCCCCCGCTGATCAATGTGGCCAGCAGCCGGCAGAATTCCTGCGCTGGTGTCTCGGGAACAATCCAGCCATTCTGTTTGGCGACTTCGAATAAGTCCGCCACAGATGTCTTGCCGTCGCAGCGCGGCAAGAGCAACGCCATCCACGGCTGCACTTTGCAACTGGTCGCAAAAGGAGCCTCGATCGATAACGTGAAACTCTCAGGGGTGATTTCTCCGTCGCGCAAAACGTGGCGCACGATGATTTCGCTTCCCGGAGTAGCTACAAGTCTGGCGCGGAAAAGCCGCTCTTCGGCGCCTTCGGTTTGCATTTCCGCCTCCCAATTCATGGCCCAATTTAGCGTCAAGACGGATGTCTCGCCTCCAATCGTCCGCCGCAAAGTGAAGGCGGGCCGCTGCCCGCTCAACCGCTGAACCACAACCACTCCAATCACCAGCTCGCGCACAACGTTCTTTGCAAAAAGCCTCTCCCACTGCGCGAACTCTTCTCTGCCGCCATTCCGATTCAGCGTCTCTTCCAGAGCAAATTGTCGCGCCTCCAGATTTTGCAAAACAAACAAGCCCACATCGAACGCCTGCTCTTTCTCTCCCAGCCACTCGCGAATGCGCTTTTCAAAGCTCTGTTTGGGCCGCTCCGTTCCGAGCGTTCGGCAATAAAGCCGCCCGCCCGGCTTTAACTTCGCAGGAAGTTCCGCGATGATCCGCTTGGTGATTTCCTCGCCGACTTCGCCGCCTCCGTAAAAAATTTCCGCTGGCTTGAGGACCGGCACGTAAGGGGGATGGGCGGCGATGCGATCAAACACACGGCCCTCTACCGGTTGGAATAGGTCCCCGAGGGCAAACGTCACGTTGTGAATTCCGTTCAGCGCCGCGTTAAATCTGGCGAAATCCAGCGATCGCTCCGCGATATCCGTGGCCCACACATTCTTCGCTGTGCGCGCTGCGAGTAGCGCCGCTGGCGCCGTTCCCGCGCAGAGTTCCAGAAAATCATCGCAAGGTTCAAACGAGGTGTAGTTAAGAAACTGCTTCGCCGACTTCGTCAACGCCGGATATACGATGTCGGCAAACATCGCTCTGGGAGTGTGATCAGTGTTGGACCAGCGATCCGAAGCGATAAACAGGTCTCGAATTGGATAAAGAGCGACGCTTGCAAAGCACCGGCTTATGATGGCTGGGTCTGGCAAGATCAGCCGCGTGTTCAGGAAGGCCTCCCAAATCGAAGCCGGGAAAAGCGACATTGCCTCGGCGGCAGGAAGAGACTCGCCTAGGACAAACAGGTAGATGAGTGCGTCCAACGCATCTCCGACTTTGGGTTTGAGAGCAGGACGGCCAGAAAGTCCGGCGAGGTCAAGTTCCCTGCCCGCCGGGACGTCGAGCCTTTCGCGGAGCGCTCCCTCAGTAAAGCCCGTCCTCGATAAGTGCTCGCGGAGCGCAGTAAACTGCGCTGACGTAACCATTTGTAATTCCGACATGCACATCTCTCGCGAACAGCGCGGGCATAATATCAGATGCCAACCTCCAGGAGGGCGAATGTCTTGACATCCATTCACGCAAACGCCATAGTTAGGCACGATTCAAGCCTTTAGGGGCTTTCCGGGTCTTTCTTCCGGTTTGACATCGATCACGAGCCGCAGCCGGCGCCCATCTCGTGCCTTGAAATGTCACGCTTGGCGAACGGCGATGGAACGATGGTTGCTCTTTGCCATAGGAGAGCCGGTTCGCGCTGGGCGAAACGCAGCATGCCGGCGCTTACCCGGTATGACCTACTGAACAATGAAGCATCTTTCTAAGGTGGTCTGGCACGAGGGGATGTACCTGGGTCCCCATCACTTCCAGGTGCAATCCCAATCTTTTGAAGACCTTGTTCATTTTTCGACCTCCAGCTTGTGGTTCGCGCCGTACGGCGTGGTCAGTTGTAAACTCGATCCGGATGCTCTCCAAAATGGCATCCTTTCGTTGGTACATGCGCGTGGGTTGTTCCCAGACGGCCTGGCGTTCCAAATGCCCGACGCCGATGCCCTGCCACCCCTTCTAAACATCAACGAACTTTTCTCCCCTACCCGTGAGTCCCTTCTCGTCTTTCTTGCCATCCCCGAGAGAAGGCCCGATGGTCCCAATTGCGCGCTCGACTCCGAACCCGCGCAAATCGAAGTTCGCTTTCGCGCCGAAATGCGCACTTTGCCCGATGACAATACCGGCCGCGATGAAAAACAAATCGAAATTGGCCGCAAGAACATTCGCTTCGCGCTGGAAACCCAGGACAATCAAGGACTCGTCACTCTGCCAGTCGCTCGCGTTCTTCGAGACGGTTCTGGCCGCTTCATCTTCGATCCTGCTTTTATTCCTCCGTGCCTGCAAATTAGCGCCAGCGATCGGCTGCTGATGATTGCTAAAACGCTTGTCGATATTCTCGACGAAAAAAGCGCCTCACTTTCTCGCGCTCGCCGCGCCACCGCTCAAGGGCGGGCTGGATATTCCTCCGAGGAAATCGCAAGCTTCTGGTTCGTGCATACGGTGAACGAGAGCCTCTCTGTCCTCCGCCACCTCAGCGTTTCCGAACGCGGCCATCCCGAACAGCTCTATCTTGAGATGTCGCGCCTCGCGGGCGCTCTCTGCACCTTTGGGCTGGATTCTCATCCCGAAACGCTCCCCGCATACAATCACGACGATTTGGAAAAATGCTTTGGCCCGCTCAACCAACATATCCGCGCGCATCTCGAACTCGTCGTCCCTTCAAATTGTGTCCAAATTCCGCTGGTCCTGGCAGCGCGCAATTTCCGCAACGGCAATGTCATCGATCAGCGCTGCCTCGATCGGGCGCGCTGGGTTCTTGCCGTGCGCGCCGACACCGGCGAAGCTGAAATCATTGCCAAAACACCTCGCCTCATTAAAGTTTCCTCGCATGGCTTGTTGCCCGAGCTTGTAAAAACGGCGCTGCCTGGCTTGGGGCTAGTCCATCTGCCAATTCCCCCTTCCGCTATCGCACCCAAAGTCGAATTCCAGTATTTCGGCATCAGCCGCACCGGCAGTTCCTGGGAACACATCGTCCAGACCCGCAAAGTCGGCGTGTACGTTCCTGATGACCTTCCCGGCGCGGAAATCGAGCTTCTGGTCGTCTTGGAGTCCTAGGAGGAAACCGTGGGAGCCACGATGTTTGGGGCCACCAGCCTGCAGCCCCGCGAAACGTCCACAAAACGCCGCACTGAAAATCTCGCCTATATCTATCAGCAGATTTTGACGGTCATCGTCCGCGTGCGCCAGAACCGGCAAGCCGTGGCTGACGCCAACGCTTTCCGCACGAACATCCAGGCCGGCCTGCGCTCCGCCGAAAAAGACGCCGTCAAAAAAGCCTACGCTCCCGACGATATTCGCACTGCCACTCTAGCCGTAGTCGCCTTTCTCGACGAGTCCATCCTGAATTCAAACAATCCCGTATTCAGCTCCTGGCAAAGCATGCCTCTTCAAGAAGAAATGTTCGGCCATCACGTTGCCGGAGAAACTTTCTTCGACAATATCGAGAAGCTACTCTCCCGCGCTGATTCTCACGACGTCGCGGACGTCCTCGAAGTTTACGCTTTGTGTCTCTTGATGGGCTACAAAGGCCGCTACGGCCTCTCTGGCCCTGAGGCCACTCGTCCCATCATAGATTCCACCCTCGAAAAAATCCGCCGGATCCGCGGGCCGCTTGTAGGGCTTTCGCCCGCCTGGGCCGTTCCCGAAGGCGGCGTCGTTCTTGCGAAGCGCGATCCCTGGGTCTCCCGCCTAGCCTATGCCGCGCTGGGATGCGTGATTCTCGGGATTCTTTTTTTTGTAGTATTCAAAATGCGCATGCTTTCGGCCGTTTCTAGCATTCATGCAATGGCACCTCTAAACCACCCATAGGGAGTGGAGATGCGATTTCAATGGGAATATCTCGCCGCTGGAGCGGCCGCCATCGTGGTCCTGATGCTGACGTGGTTCGCCGGCCCGATTTTTCATGTCGTCGGCACCAACGCTATCGTCCTGCGCGCCGGAATCCTCTTGCTGGGTGTCATCGCCATCATTGGATTGCTACTCTGGGCGCGCTCCTCGCGTCCTTCCCTGCCCGTCGCTGAAGAGATTCCCGTCCCCGCCGCGCCCGCCGCAGTGACGTCTGCGGGCGCTTTTGTTGCCGCTTCCGCCGGAGCCGCTCAGGACGTGGACATTCTGATCAAGGAAGCTGCGAGCAAAGTCGCAGCCGCACGCCTCGCTGCAGGCGCGAAGCTCTCTTCGCTCCCCGTCGTCTTTCTTTTAGGAGAAACCGGCGCCGGCAAAACCAGCGCCATGGATCAAAGCGGCCTGGATGCCGAGCTCCTCGCCGGCCAGGTCTACCAAGAAAGCACCATTGTCCCCACGCGCGTGGCCAATCTCTGGTTCGCGCGCAAAACGGTTTTTGTAGAGGCCGGCGGTCCGCTGGCCGATGATCCCGGCTCCTGGGTCCGCCTCATCAAGCATTTCGTACCCAGCAGCCTCAGCTCCATTTTCGGTGGCGCAAAAGCGGCCCCTCGCGCCGCCATCGTCTGCGTCGATTGCGAAAAACTCATCCGCGAAGCCGCCCTCGACAAAATCGTCGCGCAAGCTCGCAAACTTCGAACCCGCCTCGAAGAGCTTTCCTATCACATGGGCGTCAGCCTCCCCGTTTACGTCCTATTCAACCGCTCCGACCGCATCCCGTATTTCGAAGAGTTCGCCGGCACGTTCAACAACGAAGAAACTTCCCAGGTGCTCGGCGCCACCTTGCCGCTCGCCGGTTCCACAAGTTCCGGCGTCTACGCTGAGCAAGAAACCCGCCGCCTTACCGCCGCATTCCAAGCCATCTTTTTCACTCTCGCCGAATGCCGCCCCGGCCTCCTAAGCCGCGAGCGCAACAGCGACCGCCAAGCCGGCGTTTACGAATTCCCTCGCGAATTCGGCAAACTCAGTAAGCCTCTCGTTCAATTTCTCGTGGATCTCTGCCGCCCCGGCCATCTACGCACCGGCCCCTTCCTCCGCGGTTTTTATTTCGTGGGCCAGCGCATCATCACTGCCTCCGGCGGCTCCGGCCAGACCATGCTCGGCTCTCGTACGGCGCTGCAGCGCGCTCCCGGCGGTTTCAATCCTGCCGCCACAAGTTTGCTTAACGCGCAGGAGCAGTCCGCCAAAGCATCTTGGGCCTCCGGCACGTCTCTCGAGGGCGCCGGCGAAGCCCGCCGATCCGTCCAGCGCGTTTTCTTAAGCCATGTCTTCAGCCATGTCCTTTTGCAAGACCGCGCCGCCCTCGGCGCCAGCGGCAAAAGCACGCGTGGCGATTTCGGCCGCCGCATTCTCTTCGCCTCCATCGCCGCACTTGCCGCGATCTGGATCATCTTCACGATCATTTCGTTCGTCGGAAACCAGCGCCTCGTCTCCGACATTCAAAGCGCCGGCCAGGATCTGGCGCTCGTCCAAAGTCCCGGCTCGCAGCCCCCAACACTCGATTCCTTGCACCGTCTCGACACTCTTCGCCAAACTCTTGTCCAGCTTCGAGCCTACGATCAAAACGGCGCCCCACTACATCTCCGCTGGGGCCTCTACACCGGCGATTCCGTGTTCGACGATGCCCGCGCCATCTATTTTCACGCCTTCGATCAAGCCCTTTTTCAACACACCAAACACAATCTCCTCACCGATTTGCGCAGTTACCAGGGCGATCCGCAAGCCTCCGCCGATTCCGGCTCTGCCTACGACGCCCTCAAATCCTACCTGCTCACCAGCACCGAATTTCAGCGTAACTCCGGCGAATTCCTTCAAGATTTCCTAATGCAAGAATGGAAAAAGGATCTCGGCGATCTCGATCCCGATCGCAGCAGCCTTGCCGCGCAACAATTTGCCTTCTACAGCTCCGAACTCACAATCGACAATCCCCTCTCAAAGGAAAACGACGCCAGCCTGGTCCTGCAGGTCCGCACCTACCTCAATAAACTAGCCGGCCCGCAGCGCATTTACCTCAGCATGCTCGCCGACGCCCGCCAGAAATCCAAAGACTACCGCTTCGCCGCCCAGCACCCCGACAGCCTCGACGTCATGCGCGCCTCGCAGGATGTCTCCGCTGCCTTCACTTCCGACGGCTGGAAAGTGATGGACGCCGATATTCAAAATTCCAAACGCTTTCTCCAGGGCGAGCCCTGGGTCCTCGGCAGCACCACCAGCACCGATCTCTCCGCCGCCGATCTCATGCAAAATCTCCGCAATCTCTACGAAAAGGACTACATCAAGCAATGGCGTGGCTTCCTGAGCGGCGCCCGAGTTCTGCCCTACGGCTCGGATTCCGACGCTTCCACAAAATTAATGAAACTCTCAGCGAATTTCTCGCCGCTCCTGGCCCTGGTCTGCGACGTCTCGGACAACACGAATGTGCCGTCCACCGCGATCAAACTCGCGTTCCAGGCTCCGCAACAAGTTGTTTCTCCCGGCTGCGGCGTCCAGAAAAAATACGATCAAGCCTCCAACGACACTTACATGAAGGGCCTTCTCAATCTCCAGCAATGCGTCCAGCAAACCGCCAGCTCCCCTTCGGACCAAAAAGCCGCCACAAAAACGTCCTGCCTGCAAACCGCCGGGCAAGCTCAACTCGCCGCCGCGCAAATCGCGCAAGGCCTGCCCAATGACACCGAAGGCCACGTCGATCAAACTGTTGGCACGCTCCTCGAAGAGCCCATAAAGGATTTGCAGCGTCTTTGGGCGGGCAACGCCGGCTCGGGCGAAAGCCTATGCAAGCCCTACAAAGCTCTGCAATCCGCCTATCCCTTCAACGCCCATAGCAGCCGCGAAATCTCGCTGCCTGAGTTCAACGAATTCTTCCAACCCGGCAAAGGCATGCTCTCGCAATATCTGACCGCCGAAAAGACCACGCTCGCGCTGCAAGGCACCACGTATGTTCGCGCTCTCGGCAGTACAACACCCGTCGGCCCCCACTATCTCCGCTTCATCAACGAACTCTACGCCATCCAACTGGCTGTCTATCCCAATAACGCGACCGATCCGCATTTCGAATACTCCGTCACCGCGCATCTCCCCGAAGCCGGCGGCTTCAAGAGCGAAAAGCTCGCCTTCGATGGCCAAGAGTGGACGATCACCGACAGCGGTGGCACGAAAAAATTTATCTGGCCCGGCGCCATCGTTCAAGGCGCCACTCTCAACCTGAATAGCGGCGGCGGCGACCTTGAGCTCCAGCGCGCCTCCGGCCTCTGGGCCGTAGCTCATTTCTTCGGCGGCTATAAATGGCAGCCCACCGGCAACGGCTACATCATTCAGGGCCCGCTCCACGGCCCCACTGGCCAGCCCATCATGAGCAACAACAAACCCGTCGAAGTCCGCTTCGACGTCGACCTGAAAGGCGTCCCCTTCTTCCAGGAAGGCTATTTATCCGGCCTGGCCTGCCCCACAAAAATGGGCCAGTAGACTTTGCGGGTGCTTTGCGGCAACTCTGCCTGAATTACGGCTCCTGCGTGAGCCGGATGGTTCCCACGCCGCCTTCGACCTTCAGGCGGAGGGTGATCGGAGACTTCCCGTAGAGAGCGTCGGTGTATTCGTCGCCATCGTGATTCAGGCCGGGCGCTTCAATGCTTCCGATTCCTCCAGATGCATGGACCAGCACGCCGATATTTTTCGGCAAGCGGATGTTGGCTTCGCCGACGCCGCCTTCGATATCCGCCGTGAGATCGGATTTGCGGTCCCCCGTAAGATCGACGTCCACCTGGCCGGCGCCCATGTCCAGATTAAGGCGCGTGACATCGATATCGCGTAGCCGCAAATTACCGCGGCCAGCACCCATATCAATTTTGATTTCGAGGGGAATGTCGTTGGCGAGATGAAGCGTCCAATGGTTATCGGATGTCGAGCCAAAATGCTTCTCGGTGTCTTGCTGGGTGATGTTAAGGTCGCCGGTTGTGCCGGAGACGGAGAAATCTACCTGGGGAGCCCCGGCGGATGAACGGTAGTCGAAGTCAGCCTCAAGAAGATGGCTCGAGCCGCCGCTCAGGTCAAGATCGCCCGCACCCATGTCGAGGGACACGCGGACGGACTTGGCATTTTGGCGGTCGACGATTCGCGACATATGCTGCATGGAGTAATCGGAAGAGCTGCCGCGCCAGCGGCGGTAATTCCGGCCATGCCCCAGTAGAAGAATCAGAATGATAATGAATGCGATCGCGCCAAGGCTCGCGCCCGCGGAGGAACCGGCTGGCGCATCGGGGTTTTGGCGGCGGCGCCGGTGGTCCCAGATCGTGCCGAGACCAATAAAGATCAGGATGAGCGGCCAGTACGTCCAGAGAATGGGCCAGGGATCGAAGAACGGATGCCAGTTCGAGTACAGAAAAATTCCGCCTAGCGCGATGAGAAGGATTGGAAAAACAAGCGAAGTGCGCCGTGGACCGCGGTCTTGAGCCATCCCACACCTCTTCACCTTGTATTACGCACGAATGGACAAAAAAGTTCAGGAGATTGGGAATAAATCGTTCTCTCCGGAGAGTACTTGCCCATCGGGAGTTGGTCAACAGGTCTTGGCGGGACGGAAGCGCGCTCGCGTTTGTGTTAGAGTGCGGCGAAGTATCACATCATAAGTGAGGAGCGAGTACGGGGCTCGGCGATGGAACGATTTGAAAGAGTGACCTGGATCGTGCTTGATAGCGTGGGAATTGGCGAATTGGCCGACGCGGCGGACTATGGCGACATTGGCCGCAGCACTCTTGGGCACATCGCAGAATCACGACCACTAGCGCTGCCAAATCTTGTGCGGCTGGGCCTGGCAAATATTGCGCCGCTTGCGCACCTGGGCGCCGAAGCATCGCCGATTGGCGCGTACGGCAAGGGAGTAACGCACTCGCCGGGAAAAGACACCACCACGGGCCATTGGGAGATGGCCGGCGTTTGGTTGGATCAGGCGTTCCCTGTTTATCCGCACGGTTTCCCTCCGGAATTAATCGCCGAGTTTGAAAAACAGATTGGACGCGACACGATTGGCAACAAACCCGCATCCGGCACGGAGATTATCAAGGAACTTGGCGAAGAGCACGTTCGGACGGGAAAGCCAATCGTTTATACGTCCGGCGACAGTGTTTTTCAGATTGCCGCGCACGAGGACGTGATCCCTATCGCCGAGCTTTATCGTATCTGCGAGATTGCACGCAAATTACTGGACGGGCCGAACCGCGTTGGTCGGGTGATTGCGCGGCCCTTCGCGGGCGCAGGCGGAAATTTCAAGCGCACCACGCGGCGCCACGATTACGCCCTCGACCCGCCAAAGCCGATGCTGCTGGATGTTCTTGCGGAACGAGGCGTGCCCGTCCTTGGAGTTGGAAAAATTCATGACATTTACAATGGGCGCGGCGTCGAGAAGTACGTCACCACAACGGGCAACGCCGACGGGATGGCGAAAATGGCTTCAGCGTTACAAGAACGAAAGAGCGGACTGATTTTTTGCAATTTGGTGGATTTCGACATGCTGTACGGGCATCGCAAGGATGTCGAAGGCTTTGCGGAATCTTTGGAGGAGTTTGACCGCATGCTGGGACCTTTTTTGGGGCTGCTTCGCCCCGCGGATTTGTTGATGATCACCGCGGACCACGGCTGCGATCCCGATCCGCGCTGGCCAACAACGGACCATTCGCGCGAGTATGTCCCGATACTCGCGTTCTCGCCGAGAAGCAGCGTGGGTGCCAATCTCGGTATCCGTCAAACACTGGCGGATATGGGCCAGACGGTGGCGGAAAACTTTGGCGGGGAGATCCCGCACGGAAAGAGTTTCTTAAGAGAAATCAGCTGACCGCGAGCTGACTACGAAATCGGCTTGAACGATCGGAGCAAGAAAGCTAACGTCGCGGCGGTTTCGAAATCCAAGGTAGAGTCGAGGAAATAATCGTGGCAGATCACAAATGGATGCGGTGGTTTGGCGGCGCGATGGTATTGGCCTTGTTTCTGCAGCCCGTGAAAAGCGGTGATGGCGCGTGGCGGCAGGACGCGAATGGCATGCCACCCCCAGTCCACCTGACCGCGGAACAGGACCACCAGCGACTGATGGACTTGCTTCACATCACTTCCTTGCGGCGCGGCGCCGACGGCGATCCCAAATCGTCTTACGCGGCGAACTATGATGAAGCAAAAGCAACTCTGTCCTCTGAGCTGCCCGATCCTCTGAAGTTGAACAACGGAAAAAAAGTGAAGACGGCGAAAGTCTGGTGGCAAAATCGTCGGCCTGAAATCGTCGAGGATTTCGATCGCGAAATTTATGGCCGGGTCCCGAAGGAAACTCCGAAAGTGGTTTGGGAAGTGATCAGCACCGCCCAAGAAATGAACGGGAACGCATCTGTCATCACGAAAAAGCTGTTGGGACATGTCGATAGCTCGGCGTATCCGCTGATCAAAGTAGACATTCAACTGACGGTTGCGACGCCGGCAAACGCGCTCGGGCCAGTGCCTGTAATCATGGAGCTGAGCTTCAGCCCGGAGATCATGGCCGCGATCGCGAAACGCTTTCCCGAAATGGCCGCTGCCGCGAGCAATGGCCCAACGTGGCAACAACAGATTCTGGCAAAGGGCTGGGGCTACGCGGTGCTAATTCCCACTAGCGTGCAAGCGGACAACGGCGCCGGTCTGACGGACGGAATCATCGGCCTCGTGAACAAAGGGCAGCCGCGTAAGCTGGACGATTGGGGTGCGTTGCGTGCATGGGCATGGGGTGCGAGCCGCGCGATGGATTATTTCGAGACGGATAAAGCGGTGGACGCGAAACAAATCGGGATCGAGGGTCATTCCCGCTACGGAAAAGCATCCCTAGTGACTATGGCGTACGATCCGCGCTTTGCGATTGCCTATATAAGCTCTTCTGGCGCAGGCGGAGCTGCTTTGTATCGCCGGAATTTCGGAGAAAAAATAGGAAACGTCGCCGGAGTGGGTGAGTATCACTGGATGGCGGGCAATTTCCTGAAGTATGCAGGGCCGCTGACGCCGAATGATTTGCCCATCGATTCGCATGAACTGATTGCTCTCTGTGCGCCACGCCCAGTTTTTATCGGCGCTGGCGCTGTTCAAGGCGATGGCTGGGTGGACCCGCGCGGAATGTTTATGGCGGCGGTGGCCGCGGGACCGGTGTACCGGCTGCTCGGAAAGAAGGATTTGGGCGCTACTGAATATCCGCCAATCGAGACTCCTCTGCTCGACGGCGACATTGCCTTCCGGCAGCACACTGGCGGGCATACTCCAGCCCCCAATTGGCCCACGTTTCTGACATTCGCGGGACACTATTTCAAAGGGCCTGGAGTTTCGGCCGCGGCGGTGCAGCCGCTCACTACGCCTTAATACTTTTAATCCGTCACAGATGGAAAATGTCCGCTAGTTCCCTGCGGCTGCTGAGGAAGGCCCGCCAGGCGCGTAGTATCCGTTGCGGGTCCGCGCCACCAGCTTGCCGCGGCCACGAGGCGGAATCACCTGCACTGTGACCGCCCGAAATGTGCCGTCTTTCCTGGTGTTCGAAGGATAGTACGCTAAGGTGTATTGGTTGCGAATATCATGGGCCACTTGCTCGCAGATGGCGTGCACGTCATCGACGTTTTCCGGAAAGAAGGCCAGTCCGCCCGAGGCTTCGGCGATATGCTTCAGCGCTCTCATGGCGGTGTTTTTCTCTTTTCTTTTTTCATCGCCGAGCAAGCCAATCGTGTAAATGACAGTGTCCGTCTTCTGGATTTCGCGAATGGTTTTCTCGAGCGAGTAGTGGCTCGAGTTGTCTTCGCCATCCGTCACGACAAGGAGAACTTTCTTATCCTTGGTGCCCTTTTTGAGGTGGTCGAGCGAGCCGATGATGGCGTCATAGAGGGCGGTGCTGCCGCGTGAATCGATGCGTTCGAGCGCCTCTTTCAGCTCGGGAATGCTGCTGGTGAAATCCTTGTCGAGGTCCAGATAGAAATCGTCATTGAAGTTGACGACGAAAGCCTCGTCCTGCGGGTTGCTGGACTCAACGAGAGTGAGCGCCGCTTCGTTCACGCGGGGCCGCTTGTCGCGCATGCTGCCGCTGTTGTCGATCACCAACCCCATGCTCACGGGAACGTCCTCACGCTTGAACGTCGCGATCTTTTGCTCGACCTTATCCTCGTACACGCGGAAATTTTCTGTTTTCAAACCGTCCGCGAACTTGCCGCGGTCATCCAGCACCGTGGTGTGCAGCACCACCAGCCCGACATCGACTTTAATCGTCGAGCCCTGCTTCTCGATGTTCTGCTCTTGGCCAGGCGGAAGAGGCTGCGCGTTGGGGATGGGAATCTGGGCAAAGCTCGGCGCGGCGAAGACGGCCATCACGCACAAAACCAAAATCAGGTCAAAAAAGCGGCGGGTACCCGGCAGCTTAAATTTAGTGGCTCGGCGCGTAGTAGCCGGTCTTTGCGTACACCGTGAGCGGTGGCAAGCCTCTGGGCGCGCGCAGCTTGATCTTAATTTTTCGCCAACGTGCATCGTGCGCTTTATTGCTCGGTCGGTATCCCAGGACATATTGATTTCGCAGCTCCATGCTTATTTTTGTGGCGATGTCCGGAAGCTCATCAAGTTTCTCGACGGAAAATACCCGCCCTCCGGTCATCTCCGTGATTTCAGAAAGCAACGACGGACCGTTCAACTCTTCCGGGGTCCGGTCGCGATATCCAAGCGCGTCAAAGATGCCGATCGCATAGAGCTGGGTGTCCGCTTCCCTCACCAGGCGCTTGATATCGCTCTCGCTGTAACGACTATGATTATCCCCTCCATCGGATAAGATGAGCAAGGCACGTTTGCCGTTGTGTGCACCCCTCATTTGGCTCAGCCCTAGATAAATCGCGTCCAGCAGCGCCGTACGCCCTTTCGCGGAGGTCAGCATCAGGCTGCTCTGCAAATCTTCCACGCTGTTTGTGAAAGCGCTGGTCAGCTCCGCGCGCTCGTTAAAGCTCACCAGAAAAAACTCGTCCTGAGGGTTGGCCGTCTTGAAGAATTGCACCGCGGCCTCGCGGGCCTTCCCCACTTTGTTGGACATGCTTCCGCTGAAATCAAAAATCACACCGATCGAGATGGGCACGTCTTCTGAGGAAAACGTCACGATTTCTTGCTCCACGTTATCCTCAAAGATTCGAAAGTTCTCTTTGTCTAGGCCCGTCACCAGTCGGTTGTAGGGATCCGTAACTGTGACGTTGACCAGCGCCAGGTCCACGTCCATTTTCAGCTCTCGGCCAGGTTTAATGACCTGTCCCGGCGTGTCCTTGGTTACGTCATCCTTCGGCTTCTTTGCCTTCTGCTGGTTATCATCCGAGGGCGATTGCGCTGCGGCTAGAATTGCGGAGCGGGACACAGCAAGGCAGGCAAATAACAGGACTACTACGGCAAAACAAAAAACGCGAAAACCATCCCTATCGCGTTTCACGGCACCCCCATCGTCCCGGAACCCGGAACGGCCGCGCGGCTCGGTCTATGCGCGATTCTACCACCCAGGTAAGCGAAGACAAGGCAAATCCTGAGCCGCAAGCCGCACGGTTATGGGGCTCCTTTCCCGGCAGCACTTATGCTGGCGCTAGGTTAGCGCCGTGGCATTGCGATGATACTGCTTAAATTAACAGGTATCTCTCCCTCGAAAGAGCATTACAAAGTGCCCAAATATTCCTGAATGTGGGAAACTCGAGATCACAGGAGGCTCAAGGGCATGAGTTCGGCCAATCCAACAGTCGTCATCGTCATCCCAGCGCGCTTTGGCTCGACGCGACTGCCTGGCAAGCCGCTTGTTCCCCTGGCTGGCAAGCCCATGATCCAGCACGTCTATGAACGCGCCAAGATGGCCGCGCGCGCCAGCCGCGTGATTGTCGCCACCGACGATGAACGCATCATGAAAGCCGTGGAAGCCTTCGGCGGTGAGGCTCGCATGACGCGACCAGACCACCGCACCGGAACCGAGCGCGTAGCGGAAGTCGCGTTTCACGAAAAGGGCGATGTCTTCGTGAATGTCCAGGGCGATGAGCCGCTTCTCGATCCCGTAGCCGTCGACACTGCCGTCAATTCCCTGCTCGAAGAACCCGCCGCGGCTATCGCGACCGCAGCCACCGCGATCAAAACGCCCGCGGACATCATGGACCCCAACGTAGCAAAAGTCGTCCTCGACTTCGAAGACAACGGCCTCTATTTTTCGCGCGCCCCGATTCCCTGGGTCCGCGATACCGCTGCCAAAATCCAGGTCCGTCATCTGAAACATCTCGGCCTTTACGTCTTCCAGCGCGACGCCCTTCTCGAATATCCCACTCTCCCTCAGGGCGAACTCGAACGTATCGAGCAACTCGAACAACTCCGCTGGCTAGAAAATGGCTGGAAAATTCGCGTCGCCGAAGTCGAACACGACGCCGTAAGTGTTGACGTCCCCGAAGACGTCGCCCGCGTCGAAAAGCTCCTCCAAAAATGAAACCGCCCGGCCATCATCAGCCGGGCGGCATTCATTCAAGGTCATGCTAGTTATGGCGTTTGCGCCGTCAGCACGCCGGCCATAACACGAGTCGTATCGGTTCCCAAGACCAAAATAGTGCCGGGGCTGGCGATATAAGCAAAGTAATTGTATGTGGCCATAGGAGTGCCATTGATGCCGGCGACGAAAGTGCTCCGCGTGGTGCCCGTTCCATCACCGCCAATCGTTATGACTCCGTTGAAGAGGTTGTTCAGGAACAGCTTCTGCTGTCCGAAGATATTAAAGTCGACCTTCCCGTTCGGAGTCGCGCTGGCGGGGGCGAAGCTGCCCACAAAATCTTGCTCAGCAATGGTATCTGCGCCGCTCCAATTGAACGCATAGTTCGTCGCGAGGCTGCCAGAAGAAAACGGAGCTCCCGTTTGACCAAGCAGGGAACCGTCTATCGTGATGTTGGGGTTGCTGTCATCCTGAATGACGCCCTGTGTCGCCGAACTTAAGTAGAACACCCAGTTGTAGGTTGTCGCGCTATCGGTATAAACGATCGTGCCGCGCCCGGAGTTGTCACCGTCCAAGGTGATGGTTCCCGCGTTGACGACGGGAATGGACTTCACCGTTCCACCGTCGTTGTAATCCGTAAGGATGCTCGTCAAGCTTCCGCCGTTCGCGGTGAAGCGTCCCCCGCGTGTGATAGGCACGCCCTCACCAGAACCGCCCATAACGAAAACGAAGCCGCTGTTGTTGAACGCGGTGACCGTATTAGGAGTTCCTGCCTGCTGCGCGACCGCTTCGCCGAGAATCGTCCCTGGGGCCGCTGCGTCATTATCAATCCCCATGAATTGCGCATGCTGGCCGTCGACCACGTAGTAGACGTAGTCGAGCCCGCCGATGGTGGCCAGGCCTCTCCCGGTCCCTGGATTCGTGCTGTCCGTCGCATAGCTCCCGCCTGAGATGGACGTCTTAGGAATTACATTGCCAGCCTCATTTATGTCCTCGAAGCTGCCGGCGGAGAAGCTCCCACTGCCGGTGGCGCTGTTAGGAATAAAATCGCCAACGATGGAGACGGGGTTGCCCGTGCCGTCTGGAGCAATTCCTGAAAAATCGAACACGTAGGTGCCAGTGGCAAGCGTCGTTGCAGTTTGAAGTGTGAAACTTCCGCTCGCGGTCTCAGTGTCTGCAAGCGTCTGTCCCGAACCCGTACCCGTAGCCACGATGTAGCCGCTGGTCGAGGCGACTAAGCTGATGCTGTACTGTACCGTGGTCGCACCTTCCAGAAGGCTCAACGTCCCGCGGCCATCTGCATTGACCACGTAGTTGCCGCCGTTAATTGCAAAGGGCTGATCCTGGCCGAAGATATGAACGTCTTCAATTCCACCCGTTGTTGCAATATCTCCCTTGCCGTCGGCGATAAACGTCCCGACTCGAGAAAAGGCGCTCTCGCCGAGTGCATTATCGACCGTCGTGCCGGTCATCGAGAAAACGTAAGTGCCCTTGAGACTGGCGTTGTTGAAGCCGACCGGAGGTGGCGGCGTGACTACCGTGCTGGATCCGCCCCCGCTGCAACCGGTAACCCAACCGAGCGCGCACGCCGCGAAAACAACAAGCAGCCGCTTCATCGCGCACCTCTTGGCACATGCACTGGCGTTATTAGGATCAGTTGGCCTTTCGTATTCCGCACCGTTAGGGATTGTTCTCCATCCTCAACAATGCGCGCCGCAAAAGTGCTGCTTTGCCCGAACGAGATTACTTCTCCCGTGACGCGCACCGAGTCTCCGACGTTCAAGGTGAATCCCTTTTGCGCCAGCAGTTTCGCGCTTCCCAGATGCACGTCCACAGCCCCGTAAACAGTCTGAATGCTCATGTGCGCACCGATCGGCGGCACACTGGATTCCGCGGTGTAGGAAAGAACCTTGCCCACCAAGGTAGTCTCGCGGCTCAGTTCGTAAGAAGAGTAGGTTTGTGCGGCCGGCGTTTGGTTTTGCTGTGCGCCGGAAAAGGAAGCAAAGAGTAGAGCGCCTGCGAATGCAGCACTGCCCAAGTACAACCGGATTTTCAAGTTCATTACCCCTTCCCCACGTTCGAGAGATCCTCGAAGTATCCCTCAGGATAGCGTCACCCGCGTTTGGGCTGCGGGCCTACGCTGATGTTCTACTGCTTTGATGAGTACATCAATGCAAACGCTTCCCGCGTACGATACATTTTGCTCAATTAAGCAACTCTGATGCGGGCGCGGTCGAAGAGACACACTTCTCCTCGTCCCTTCAAACCCGCTCGCGCCCGGAAAGTTTCGCTCCTCTACGGATTTCTTGCGCCGCCTCTGGGCTTCCCTCCCGATTCTAGTTCCCTGACCCGATTTTTCAGGTTCCCCAAATCAATTCTTCGATTTGACACCTGTGCGCATTCCGATGATAATTATGCGTACGTCATTCTTTCGGAGGGCTGATAAGCCCGGCGCGCCGGGAAATCCCGGACGCGGGCTGCATGGATGGCGCCAAAATATATCTTTGTTACTGGCGGTGTTGTTTCCTCGCTTGGAAAGGGAGTTGCTGCTTCCTCCATCGGTTGTCTCCTCGAAAGTCGCGGTTTCAAAGTCACTCTTCAGAAATGCGATCCGTACCTGAACGTTGATCCCGGCACGATGAGCCCGTTCCAGCACGGCGAAGTCTTCGTCACCGAAGACGGCGCCGAAACCGACCTCGATCTCGGCCACTACGAGCGCTTCACGCACGCCAAACTTTCCCGGGACAACAACTGGACCACGGGCCGCATCTACGAAACGATTCTCACCAAGGAGCGCCGCGGCGACTACCTCGGCAAAACCGTCCAAGTCATTCCGCACGTCACCGACGAAATCAAAGCCACTATCAAAAAAGTCTCCGATGAAGTTGATGTCGTCATCGTCGAGATCGGTGGCACGGTCGGCGACATTGAATCGCTTCCCTTCCTCGAAGCCATCCGCCAGATGCGCCTCGAATTAGGCGCTGAAAACACGCTCTTCGTTCATGTCACGCTGGTTCCCTTCATCGCCGCCGCTGGCGAGCTAAAAACCAAACCCACCCAGCACAGCGTCAAGGAAATGCTCGGCATCGGAATCCAGCCGGACATTTTGCTTTGCCGCAGCGACCGCCACATTCCCAGCGAACTCAAGAGAAAAATCGCTCTCTTCTGCAACGTCGCCGAAGCTTGCGTAATTTCCATGGAAGACGTCGACACGATTTATGCCGTCCCGGTAGAACTTAGCCGCGAGGGCCTCGACGCTCAGATCCTACGGCATCTCAAATTGGAAGACCGGCCCTCGGACATGAGTCCGTGGCTGGATCTCGTCTACCGCATCCATAATCCCTCCGGCGAAGTCCGCATCGCCGTGGTGGGCAAATATGTTCAACTCGAGGACGCGTACAAAAGCCTGCGCGAAGCTCTGCTGCACGGAGGCCTCGCTCACAACCATAAAACCATTCTCGAATGGATTGAAGCCGAGGAAATCGACTCGGTAGCGACCGCCGCAGCCCGTTTACACGGCTACGACGGCATTTTGGTTCCCGGAGGCTTCGGCAAGCGCGGCTTGCAAGGCATGATCTACACGATTGAGTACGCCCGCGAAAACAAGGTGCCTTATTTCGGTATCTGTCTCGGCATGCAATGCGCCACGGTCGAGTACGCACGCGATGTTGCCGGCCTGAAACAAGCCGACACCACCGAATGCAATCCGCAGTCTCCTCACCGCGTCATTTACAAACTCCGCGAACTCCTCGGCGTCGACGAAATGGGCGGCACCATGCGCCTCGGCGCCTGGCCTTGCAAACTCGAGCCCGGCTCCTTCGCCGCCAAAGCCTACGGCAAAATCGAAATCAGCGAGCGCCATCGTCACCGCTACGAATTCAATCGCGACTACGAGAAAACTCTAACCAACGCTGGCCTCCGCATCACCGGCCGCACCCCCGACGAAAATTACGTTGAAATCATCGAAGCTCCCGAACACCCCTGGTTCCTCGGCTGCCAATTTCATCCCGAATTCAAATCCAAGCCCCTCGAGCCCCATCCCCTCTTCGCCGCCTTTATCGGCGCCGCCCTCGAACACAAAAAGAGCAAGTCCCGCCCCGCCGCCGAACCCCAGCGCGTCCAAGCCCTCCGCGTCGCACCCCACGCCAACGCATAATCGCAGCCATTATAGGAGCACGTCGCATCGTGCCAGGTGCTCAGCATCGTCACACTGAACTTCGCAGGGTTCGCCCTTTCGAAGTTCCGCACCAACCGCAACTGTCGCGTATCCATGTGGGTTTCCGGCATTACCGCCGACGAGCCAGCAATCGAGGCAGTGGTTCAATTCCCGGTTTCGGCGGCGTTAATCGGGCCTGGGGTGACTCCCGCATGGACTACAGGCCGCAAGCACATCCGCGTTCACGGCCAATGACTGTGATATAAAACTCGCTCGCTCCTCCTGGACTAAATTCTCGGGCTGCTCAAGCTCCTACACGAGGAGTGTAGAACGATGCCTTCGCGACGCTTCAAGCTCGAGTGGCTCCTTAGCACCCCGACGTTGTGGCACTTTACCCTTGCTCCATCCCGATGTATAAAGCTCGGTGCATCCTTTGCGATCACCCGGTTGCTCCAATGAACGTTTCCAACGATCGGCTCTCCCGCATCGTGACTTACTTGCTTGGGCGGGATTGAAAACAAATGACTGAATCAACGCCTAGTTCAAACCTCGGCCGTCATGTGTTTGGAGTGGCGGCTTTGGCCTTTGGCTTCATCACGCTAGTCTGGCACGACTATAGCGACTGGCATCTGCCGCGTACCATTGGCTACGTCATCGCCGCTGCCCTGATCTTCGGCGGTGCCGCGATTCAATTCCCTCGCACTGCGAAAACGGGCGCAGCCGCGCTCAGTGCGGTTTATCTTGTCTTCGCCTTGCACTGCGTGCCGCAAATCCTGGCTGCACCGCGGATCTACAATAGCTGGGGCAACTTCTTCGAGCAGTTCTCGCTCGTGACCGGAGCGGCGATGGTGTTTGGGCGCTGGTCATCCGCATGGTCACTCGAAACGCTTCGCCGGATCGGCGGGATTCTCCTGGGCGTCTGTACCGCGTCCTTTACCCTCGAGCAGGCGTTTTATCTTCACCCTACCGCCAGTCTTGTTCCGAAGTGGCTTCCGCCCAATCAGATGTTTTGGGCGATAGCGACGACTGTCTTCTTCGCACTTGCGTCTCTGGCTCTTCTTACGAATCGCATGGCGCTTCTCGCCGCTCGCCTGCTGACAATGATGCTCGTGATGTTTGGGCTACTCGTGTGGGTACCGCTGCTTCTTTCGGATCACCGCAGTTTTACGAATTGGAGCGAAACCACCGAGACCTTCGCGATTGCCGGAACAGCATGGATTCTCGCTGACCTCCTCGGCGAGTCTCGGCCTAATGACCATCGCCCGCTATGACGTTAATCGTCCAAGTGCCGCGACGATTTGTTTCGATTAATGCCTCGCAAGTGGTTTCAGCATAACTTCCCTATAGCCAACCATTCGCCCAGAATCGGAACTTTGTTGTGGGGCAGCAACATCTCAGAGCCCCGTTAAAGCGCAGCCGCCGTTCAGTCTTTCCCGCCAGCTCGTGTCCTCAAGACTCTCAGCAACGGATTGGAATCATCACTGGGAGACTGAACAATTCAAGGCCGAGCTTCATAGACTATGTTGAACGGTGTTTCTGCGGCTCGCCGGAAACGAGTAAATCCCGCCGATGTCACCACATGTCGTATGCGCGTCTCGCCGGCTTGTGCACCCAGGCAGAGTCCCACCTCCTGAGATCGCGAGCACGGCGTACACAAAAGCGTCGAAAACGAATAGTAGACCCGGCCCACGGGATTGAGATTGTCCTTCAACTGATCGTTTGCAAAAGGCTCGACGATCATCCACGTGCCGTCTTCGCTGAGTGACTGCCGGACGTGCGCAGCCGCACCGCCCGGATCTCCCATATCGTGCAGACAGTCGAAAACACAAACGAAGTCGTAGCCCTTTCCCGGATACTCCTTGGCTTTGGCCACATCGAAAACAACTCGGTCGGCGACTCCCGCGAGTTTCGCGGAATCACGAGCGGCCTCGATCGATTTGTCGTGGTAATCGAATCCGAAGAACTTTGACTTCGGAAATGCTCTAGCCATCAACAGTGTCGAAGCGCCTTTTCCGCAACCCACATCTGCCACTCTGGCCCCTGCTTCCAGCTTCTGTTTAACATCTCGCAGGGACGGAATCCAGGAGCTTACGAGGTTTGCGGCATATCCCGGCCGGAAGAACTTCTCACAGCCGTGAAAGACTCCGTCCTCATGCTCATGCCAGCCCATTCCGGCGCCGGTCCGAAAGGACTCGGCGATTCGTGGCACCGCTGCCAGCGATCCCAATGCGAGTTCAAAGGCTCCAGGGAGGTACGCCGGACTGTCTTCTCTTGCCAGCGCGAAGGCCTGTTCCTCGCTCAAGCTGAATTTGTCGGTCCTGTCATCGTAGGTTACATAGCCGCCCGCCGCCTGCGAGGCAAGCCACTCTCGCACGTACCGCTCATCGGTATGGGTGATGGCGGCCAGTTCGGCGGAGGTCATCGCCTCGATGGCAAGCGCTTTGTACAGTCCTAGCTTCTCCCCGATGACAACCATTCCGGTGTGGACAGCTGCACCAAGATCGGTGACAAACCTCCCGATAAAAGCATTCAGCTTATCCATGTCCAGTGCGGGACGCGGTGTAGTAGCCATACAAGTTGTTTCTCCTTTCTGAAAGTATTTCCAAATTCGTTGTTCTTACTAGACGCTAGCGTTGGATTGCCTCACAAGACCAGATCTGATTGGCCATCCTGAAACCCCAGGCTTCTAAAGCGAATTCAGGAACGCGATGAGCTGCCCCTTTTCTTTGCCCGTGAGCTCCATCTGGAATCGCTCAATATAAAAGTTCACCAGCTCATTCAGATCCTTCGCTGCTCCGTTGTGAAAGTACGGCGCTCGCGCGGCTAAACCCCGCAGGATCGGCCCCTTCACGCGATTCACGTCAGCGCACTGACCCGTCACCAAGCCCTTGCCCGGGTCTGTCGTGTAGATCACGTATGGCGCCGTAGTCTCCCCAGCCGGAGCAAATGGATTCGGGCATCCCGTAATTTCGTAAACGGGAACGCCCGGAAAAGTCAACTGCGCCAACGCGTTTGCAATATTTGTGTTCGTTTCCCTCGCCGCATCGTGTCCCGTACCAATATCCAGTGGCAGCGGCAACGAGTGATCGCCAACGTTCGGCGTGTCGTGGCACGTAGTGCACGTCCCCGAAAACGACGCTATCGGCAGGGACACGCCTAGTTCTGCCGCCAGTGCCGGGTTATCGTTCAGTCCTCGCACATTCGTCACGGTGAGCGGGCGCGAATTGAAAATCGTCTCTCCCGCAGCGATATCCATCCGCGCCTCGACGAGTTCTCTTTTGCTTTCATCTTCGGCCGTCAAATTCTCCCACGCCGAAAACAAAGTCATTCCTGCCGGGTTGAACTTTGCCCCGGTCGGATCAGCGCCCAGCGTGTCATTGATTCCCGGGTAGTAGTTCATGGCCGACAGGTTCATCGCACCGCCAAGCGCGCTGCGGTGGTTCAGCATTCCCGAGCGATTGTCCATGAGCTGTGCGCTATAGAGTCCCAGCTCAAAATTCACAATGTCCGTCTGTTGCTGAACAGTCGGTGGAACCGTCGCCTGTGCGTGCCCCGTCGTCGCATCCACAGATTGATGCATAAGATCCGCGACTAAGTTCGCGTCGAACGTCGCGGGGTCATTCAGCGGAGCGATCGTTTCGCGCCCATCAAACATAATCGTGCTCAAGAATCGCAGGTTCGCGGTGGGCAACGGACGGCGATACACGGAAACGGTCTGCAGTTTGGATACAGGATCAGTCGTGATCGCGCATCCGTAGGGATCCACAACCGCTTTGATTGCAAACTGCGTCGCCGCCGGCAGCGTGATCGGAATCCGAATCAGCCCGTTTTTCAGAAGCAAACTGTGTGTCGCTGGGTCGTTTGAGCTGGTGTCCGGACAGTTCGCCCCGTCCACGGCCGCAAACAATGGATCTTGACCTCTCGTTAGCAGAAAGCGCGCCTGAACGTTTTGGGTGCTGAGTCCCATCGCGTTGCCAACAACGTGGCAAGTCCCGCAGCTTCTCCCGTTTGTCCCCAAAATCTGGAAGAATGAAGTGTTTTCATTGATGGCTCCGTTCGCGTTGTAGGTAGACGCGATTCCCGTCGGATCGGGAAACGGAAACAAGTTCGGAATCACGAGAGCCGTTGCGCCAGTCGCAAGCAATAACGTAGCAGCGATTGCTGACCACCTCCTCCACCCAAAGCCCAGACTCACCAAACTCCCATGGCTCAATTGAAACCGCATAACGCGTTCCTCCCGTTCTCGGAAGAGACCATCCTGATGTCCAAAAGCCGCAGCTTTCTCCGCCAAGCCCGTCGCAATATTGCCGCTTTTCTCGCACACACCCGCCAGGCTGGCAATGGAAGCACTCTCGAAATCTAATGAAATTAAGGTGAAGGTCTAACCCATTGATTTCACGAATGATTCTTTATTGCTTCGGGCAGGGAACGGAGACTATATTGGGGCCAATATGTAATACTCGCGGTGGTTTATGGAAGACCCTTCGGTTGCCACTCGGTTCGGTCCCTATGAGCTGCAGCGCTCTTCCAGGGAGCTGTTCAAGTTCGGAAAGAGACTCAAGCTGCGGCCCCAGCCTTTCCAGGTCTTAAGCGTTTTGCTCGATCACGCCGGCGAAGTTGTCACCCGCGAGCAGCTCCACCAGCAGCTGTGGCCGTCGGATACCTTCGTCGACTTCGAGCATGGCCTCAATACCTCGATTAAGGAGCTTCGCGCCGTCCTCGACGATTCGGCTTCCGCGCCGCGCTACATCCAAACTCTTCCGAAGCTCGGCTACCGCTTCATTTTTCCTGTCGAACATCCCGAGCTAGGCGCCGGTCAAACCGCGCTTCGATCTCAGCCTGTGGCCATCGAAACCCGTGCCGCGCCTGCCGCCACAACCCCTGCCTCTTCCGGGCGTAACTGGACATGGCTCTCGTTCGCCGCTGTCGCTGCTGTGGTTTTGGGCCTAACTTTCGCGGTCGCTCGTCTGGGCGTCTTTCGCCATTCCGCCAGCGGCGCCGCCTCCGCTTCCCTTAAGCCTCGCCCTTCCATCGCTGTTCTCGGCTTCAAAAACCTCTCGAGCAGGTCTGATGTGGACTGGATGTCCACCGCCATGGCCGAAATGCTCGGCGCCGAACTCGCCTCCGGCCAGCAAATCCGCGTCATTCCCAGCGAAAACATCTCTCGCATGAAACATGATTTATCTCTTGCTCCCTCCGATACTTTCGGCCAGGACACTCTTGGCAAGATCCACGACCAACTGGGCACGGACATGGTCGCTTCCGGCTCATTCCTGGCCCTTCCCTCGGGCTCGACCACCAAACTCCGCATCGTTTTGCAAGTTCAGGACACGCGCACCGGAGAAACCGTTGCGGCCATCACCGAAGACGGCGTCGAATCCGATCTTCCTCAACTCATCTCCGCAGGCGGAAACAAGTTGCGCCACACTCTCGGTATAGGCCCACTCTCCGCTAGTGCTGCCCGCGAAGTCCGCGCCTCCATTCCCGCCAACTCCGAAGCCGAACGCCTTTATGCCGAAGGCCTGGCTAAGCTTCAATCGTTTGACACTCTCGCCGCCCGCGCCCTCTTCGAAAAAGCTATCGCCGCCGATCCCGATCACGCGCTCTCTCATTCCGCTCTAGCCGGCACTTGGTCTGCGCTCGGCTACGATCTCAACGCCCAATCCGAGGCCAAGAAAGCTCTCGACCTTTCATCGAATCTCTCGCGCGAAGATAAACTCTCCATCGAGGGTCGCTACCGCGAACTCAGCAGTGATCGCGATGGCGCCGCCGAGATCTACCGCACTCTCCACAATTTTTTCCCTGACAATCTCGAGTACGGCTTGCGTTTCGCCCGCGCGCAATACCGCGCGAACCACGCCAAGGATGCCCTCGATACACTCGCTGCTCTGCGAAAACTTCCCGCCCCCATGGGTTCCGATCCTCGGATTGACCTCTTGGAGTCGTCCGCGGCAGAGCGTCTCGGCGACATGCACCGCAGTCAGAAAGCGGCCGCTGCCGGAATCGCCCGTGCCAAAACGCTTGGTAGCGGTCTCCTTCTTGCCAGTGCCCTCACTGCCGAATCCTGGGCTTGGTCGAACCTCGGTGAACTAGATAAAGCCATTGACGATCAATCTCGCGCTGGCGATCTCTATGCCGCAGCGGGTGACACATATGAAGCCGCCATCGCTTTCCACGGCATTGGCATATTCCGCCTACACAAAGGCGATTTCGCAGCAGCCCGCAAGTCTTTCGAGGCAGCCCTCGCCGAGTTCCGCCGTTCGGGTGCGCAATGGGATATCGCCTCGTGCTCCCACAATCTCGGGGAACTCTTTCAAGAAATTGGCGATCTGGATCAGGCCAGATCTCATTTGCAAGAGGCGCTTCAAATCCAGCGCTCTCTTGGTGACAAACGCGGCGTCGCCTCCGACCTCGATGATTTGAGCAACGTCGATCTAAGTGTTGGCCAGCTGCCGGCTGCAAGGAAGATGAAGGAGGAAGCTCTCCAGAATTTTCGCGAGATTGCCGACAAGCGCGGCGAATCCTTAACACTCATCAATTTGGGTGAAGTTCTTTACCAGCAGGGCGATCTTTCCGCTGCTCAGGAACAATATCAGCAGGCCATCGCCATCGGCAAAGCCATCTCGCACAAGAGCGGTCTTGCCGATTCCCTCGTTGGCCTGGCCGAAGTTCAAACCGCGCAGGACCAGCTCAGTGCTGCCCTCGCCTCCGCGCAAGAATCCCTCAGCATTCGCGAAGAAATTCAAGAGGAAGCCCGCATCGCCGAAAGCGACGTTCAACTCGCTGTCGTCGCCGTTGAACAGGGCAAGCCCGCTGATGCTGAACCGCTCGCTCGAAAAGCCATCGCCATTTTCGAGCCGCGCAAGTCTCTCGGCTCCGCTTCCATGGCCTATTCCATACTCGCGAGTTCTCTCGCCGCACAACGGAGACTTGCCGACGCTCGCGCTGCCGCCGATCGCGCTGTCTCTCTCGCTCAGCAAGGCAGCGACCACATCATTCGACTCGCCTCCAGTCTTGCCGCCGCGGAAGTCGATATCCAATCCGGCAAAACCATCAAAGCCCAGCGCGATCTGGCCAGCTTGCGCCAGCAAGCCCAGCGCGACGGTTATCTCGCCTACGAATTCCAGGCGCGGCTGCTCTTGGCCAAAGCTCAACTCAAATCTGGCAACACCGACGTGGCCCGCGCCAGCCTCGGTAAACTTCAGTCCGACGCCCGCTCCAAAGGTTTCCTACTAATCGCACGCCAAGCGGATGAAGCTTTTCACTCTTAAGAGAGAACGGGCAATCAAAACCATGCTCGCTGCATTTTTTGTGCGCCTTGAGCTCTCCGTTTTCGTCCCGCTCTGCCGGCTCCTTCACGCACACAAAGACCGCTTGCTCAAGAAATTCCATGTGTTTTGGGGGCCCATAGCCGCTGGCAAACCGATTCAATCACCCGCGATCAACTCGCAACTGACTCGTCGACTATCCGGCCTAGAAAGTTCCGTTGTGCGCAGCAGCTGTGAATCGGTTAAGTTACTATCGACTTCCGATTGATCCCGAGTCACCGGCAACTCGGACTATTCGGGGATGACTTCGATCGCGCTTATCGAGGCGTAGTTGACCGCGGGGGTAAAGTAAATCTCGATTTTGCCCTGCGGAATTGGTTCAATATGCGGAAACGTTTTGACTAGAGGCTGAGTGCCAGCTTCGCGGAAAATATCGAACCCCTTCAAAAGCATTATTCCATCACAAGAGACGTCGAACACGCGGCTGACGTGACGAGCCGGGCCGCGAGATATGCTACCGTCGCTCTATTTGCACAGAGAAACATTTCGATTCTCCTTGACACACACCTCTGCGAGGAACAGTATCACTTCGAGGTTTCGCTGTTTGAGGCGAAACTCCCGCTTCTCAGTCCATTCGCAGTTTCTTTAAAGGACAAGCTCCGCATCGAGCGCCAATCGGGCAGAACCTATCAGGTTCTCTTTTTATTCCCTCGCGCGGGGCCTTACCTCCTGTTCGACGTACAGGTCTGCACAACCAAAACGCCAGCGGTTTCAGGCCACGTCACTTAAACCCGACTCGCTAGATGCGAGCAGGTAGATCGTGTTTTTCAAAAAGGAGATTCACTATGTCTGAACAAAACAAAACTAACGTCCGTCGTTTGTTCGAAGAAATTTGGAACAAGGGCACCGTCACTGTGGCAGACGAGCTCTTCGCGCCTACTTACACGCATCACGACAGCTCAACCCCCGATGTCGGGCGAGGCCCCGAGGGTGAGAAAAAGAGAGTGACTCTTTATCGCAACGCCTTCCCCGACATTCGTTTCACGATCGAGGATATGCTTGCTGAAGGCGAAACCGTGGTGGCTCGTTGGTCTTGCCGCGGTACCCATAAAGGCGAACTCAACGGCATTGCCCCAACAGGCAAGCAATTCAACATCACCGGTGTAAGCATTGCCCGCTTTACGAACGGCAAAATGTTCGAAGGCTACGTCAACTGGGATGCTTTGTCTCTCATGCAGCAGCTCGGCGTTGTGCCGGAGCTAGGCAGAGCCAAAGCCGTCGCCGCCTCCTCGAGGTAGCCGTCCCTGCTTCGTCGAAAAATCGGAAGGCTCGATCCTGCATCGGGCCTTCTATTCGACTTCCGCATTCCATCGTTTGGACTCCCCGTCCAGCCGATAGATGCCATCGGCAAAGCCGACGACAGGTTCCTGAGCCGCAAAGCATAAGTCCCGGTAAGCCGCCCAATAGGAAGCGTCCCACTGCAACAATCCAGCAATTCTCCAAATCAAACCTGCGTGTATGCTATCTTCGATAACTTCGATGATTCCCGCTCATGACATTTCTCTAGGTTCGCTTCGACTGGGGCTCGGCAATCCCCTTTTTCTCATTGCTGGCCCCTGCGTCATCGAAAGCGAAGCCCACGCCCGAAAGATGGCCGAAGCAGTTTCCAAAATCGCCTCGGACGCCGGCGTCCCCTACATTTTCAAAGCCTCCTACGACAAAGCCAACCGCTCCTCCGTCAAAGCCTTCCGCGGCCCCGGCCTCAAAGATGGCCTCCGCATCCTCGCCAAAATCAGATCCGATCTGGATCTTCCGATCCTCACCGACATTCACGAATCCTCTCAAGCCCAGCCCGCCGCAGAAGTTTGCGATATCCTCCAAATCCCCGCCTTCCTCGCGCGCCAAACCGATCTTCTCCTGGCCGCCGCCAAAACCGGCCGCATCGTCAACGTCAAAAAACCCCAATTCCTCTCCCCTTGGGACATGGCCAACGTCGTCGAAAAAATCGCCACCGCCGGCAACAAAAACATTATCCTCACGGAACGCGGCGTGACCTTTGGCTACCAAAACTTAGTCGTCGACATGCGCTCCTTCCCCATCCTCCAAAAACTAGGCTATCCGGTCGTCTTCGACGTAACCCACTCCGTCCAACTCCCTGGCGGCCAAGGCCATGCCAGCGGCGGCCAACCCGAATTCATCGAGCCGCTAGCCCGCGCCGGAGTAGCCGCAGGCGTCGACGGTATCTTTCTCGAAACCCACGACAATCCCGCCGAAGCCCTTTCCGATGGCCCCAATGCCCTCCCTCTTTCTCAGCTCCCTGCACTCCTCAAACGCCTGAAGGAGCTTTCAACCTTAGTCCGTCGATGGAGCGTCCAGTGAACGCTAGCCGCACCGCAACCCACTCCGTAGGGGCACGGCACGCCGTGCCCGTCTGCTCCGATTTCCCGGCTCCCACAGTGAACTTAACCTCTTTAAATGCAACACTTACGAACCCGGCCGTAAACACTGTAAATAAAGGACTTACAAAATTGCTAAAGCCTTTAGATACAACGTTTACAAAATTGCAGGGGGGTGCCTGTTGAGTCTGGACACCGCCCGCCGCGTCCTGAAAATCGAAGCTCAAGCCATCCAGGACGTCTTCGCCCGCCTCGACGCCACTTTCGAGAAGGCCGTGGATATCCTCTTTGCCTGCAAAGGCCGCGTCGTCGTCACCGGCATGGGCAAATCCGGCCTGGTCGGCCGCAAAATCTCCGCCACCCTCTCCAGCACTGGCACCCCCTCGTTTTTTCTTCACCCCGCCGACGCCCTCCACGGCGACCTCGGCATGCTGACCCGCGGGGATTCCGTCCTGGCCGTCTCCTACGGCGGTGAAACCGAAGAAATCATCCACCTGCTCGAAGCTCTCAAGCGCCTCGAATCTCCTCTCATCACGCTCACTGGAAAAATCAACTCCACGCTAGCCAAAGCCAGCGATGTGGCCCTCGACGTCAGCGTCCGCGAAGAAGCCTGCTCGCTGAATCTCGCTCCAACCGCGAGCACCACCGTCGCCATGGCCGTCGGCGACGCGCTGGCCGTCTCTCTGCTCGAGCGCCGCGGCTTCCAACCCGAAGATTTCGCCGAACTTCACCCAGCCGGCCGCCTCGGCACAAAACTCCTGCGCGTCGAGAATATGATGCACGCAGGCGATGCCCTACCGCGGGTAGCGGTGGATGCGCCGATGCCCGAGGTCATTCACGAAATGAGCTGCAAAGGTCTCGGCATGACTACCGTCCTGGAATCGGACGGCCGCCTCGCAGGGATCCTGACCGACGGAGACTTGCGCCGCTTGATGGAAAAGCATCGCGGCGCAACTCTGGAAATGACAGCTGGCGCGGCAATGACGCGCAATCCGCAAACGATTGGCCCGCATGTCCTTGCGAGTGAAGCGCTGAATCAAATGGAAAAACGCAAAATCACGAGCGTGGTAGTAGTCGACCAAGGAAATAAGGTCCTCGGCGTAGTTCATCTCCACGACCTGTGGACACTCGAGCTTATGTAACGCGCAATTTTGCGCCCGCGATTTCCAGCGTTCTAGTGGTGGACCTTAAGGTCCGTGCTTTTTCTATCCCTTCAACAGGAGCAGACCGTGTCAAAAGGCATGACCAAAATCCCCGCAAACCTTGCGAAACGCGCAAGGCAAATCCAAGTCCTCCTAATGGACGTGGATGGCACACTGACGGACGGCTCCGTCACGCTGCTTTCGCAACCCGACGGCACGGCTCTCGAAATCAAAACGTTCGATGCCCACGACGGCCAGGGCTTGACTCTCGCGCGCACGGCGGGCCTCCGCACCGGCGTCATCACGGGCCGCGAAAGCCCCGCGCTTGTGCGCCGCGCCACGGAAATGAAAATGGAATTCATCTACCAAAAGCAGCCGACGAAAATTGCCGCGCTGGAAGAAATCCTAAGAATAACGGGTGTCCCGGAGTCTGCTGTAGCCTACGTTGGTGACGATCTGCCGGACTTGCCGGTCATGCGCCGCATCGGCCTGGCCGTCGCTGTCGGCGACGCGGTGCTCGAAGTGAAACTCGCCGCTCACTACGTCACGAAAGCAAATGCCGGTAGAGGCGCCATCCGCGAAGCTGTCGAGCTCATTCTAAAATCGAAAGGCATCTGGGGCGAAATGATTGAGAAGGCACGCGCCTAAGCCCGCGCCACCCTTGTTTCGCAAGTCCTCCCGTTATATGGTCCTCCCCTGCATCGGGGGGATTCATGGCTCAACCCAATCGCTCTCGCATTCAGGTGCTCACTTACCTGATTATTGTTTTTGCGTTCAGCTCGTTTTTCTATTTCCTCATTCTGCATTCAGGCAGCCTCGGCTACGGCCGCGGCATGTACGTTTTCGGACTTATGTGGTGCCCCGCTCTTGCAGGCATGCTCACGTTGCGCCTGAATGGCCGCAGCATCTCTGAACTTGGCTGGAAGTGGGGCGAAACCAAATACCAGGTCCGCAGTTGGTATATTCCTTTGCTCTACGCTTCGATTGCTTATGCCATCGTCTGGATTTTTCACTTCGGCGCTTTCGGGAATCCCGAATTCTACGATTCGCTCACGAAGTCGATGCACCTCGGCGGCCCTCCTTGGATTTCCGTCGTCCTGGGAATTGTGCTCATCGGTACTTATGGCCTGGTTCGTAGCGTTTCCAGCGCCCTGGGCGAAGAAATCGGTTGGCGCGGCTTTCTAGTGCCCGAACTTTCGAAAACGACCTCGTTCACAACGACATCGCTCATCAGCGGTATCGTCTGGTCACTCTGGCATTATCCCATCCTGATTTACGGCGACTACAATGCCGGCACACCCACCTGGTATGGCCTCGCCTGTTTCACCGTCATGGTCATTTCCATCAGTTTCGTTTTTGCCTGGATGCGTCTCAAATCCGGCAGCCTTTGGACCGGCGCGATTCTCCATGGCAGCCACAATCTCTATATCCAGGGCATTTTTACACCGCTGACGCGCGACACGGGAAAGACGAAGTGGTTCATCGACGAGTTCGGCTGCGTACTTCCGCTAGTCGCTGTCGTATTCGCGATTTATTTCTGGCGTAAACGGCGCGAACTGCCCTCTCAATAGCATCATCAAGAATGGAGCTGACATTCACGCCCCTAAGATCCAAGAGGAGTCTTTCAACTTCGGCAGAGAGCGGCGGCTCCAGCTATCCCGGCATCGGACCCGTACTTCGCAATGATGATCGGGATTTCCGCACAGCGCTGGTTCACACACGACTTCGGCAATTGCTCACGGATGCGCCCGAAAAATTCGCTCATCAGCTCAGCCAGTCCTCCGCCAAAAATAAATACATCCGGTTCGAGCAGATCAATTACGTTCCCCGCCCAAATCGCCAGAAAATCCGCTGTCTCTTGCAGCACGTCGACCGCAACCGTATCGCCCTGGTGAAACGCTTCAGCCACGACCTCCGCGGTTACGTCGTCCAGTTTCCCGCCGGCGACCGCCAACATTTTCGATTCGGTCCGCTCCGAATCTGGTTGGCCAGACCCGGCATTACGCGATTCGATCAGCCGCATCCTCGCGCGTCGTGCAATCGCCGGGCCGGAACAAAGCGCCTCGATACAGCCTCGCTTTCCGCAGCCGCATTGCGGCCCGTTGTAGTCGATGGAGACATGGCCGCCCTCGGCCGCGCTTCCCGTTCGGCCGTGATAAATATGCCGGTCAAATACAATTCCAGTTCCGATGCCCGTGCCAAGCGTCGTGTAAAAAACGTTCCGGTAACCAACGCCAGCGCCCCAAATCGCTTCTGCCAGCGCGGCCGCATTTCCGTCGTTGTCCACTCGAGCGGCCAATCCAAAGACGCGCTGCACTTCGGCAGCCAGTGGAAAATTTCGCCAGCAGGGCACATTGGGCGGATTGAGTATCACTCCAGTTACAGGATCGAGCGGGCCAGGCGCGCAAACCCCGATTCCTGCCAAGCTGGAGCGCAAGCCGGGACGCGCCGCAAAGACCTCTTCGATCGCGGATCGCACCGCGGCGAAACCTTCGCCGGCGGTTCCACGCGCAGGCATCGCAACGCGCGTCTGAAAAAGTATGCTGCCCTGCGCATCGACCAAGCCTGCTGCTACTTTCGTTCCGCCAATGTCCACACCGAGCGCAACTGTGCTTGTGGCGGTCATGGCTTGGTCCTTAAAACAGATTCCAGCTTCGCTTGGGCCGACCACACGTTTCGGGCGCTTGCCGAACTCTTCAGCGCAGAACTCGCTCGATGAAGCATCACTCAATGCCGAGGCGCTGCTGCATTTCCTCGAGCGTGTACCCCTTCGTTTCGGGATAGAAGAAAAGCACCACAAAGAATTGCACCACCATCATGAAGGCAAAGATGACAAACGGGATTCCATGGGAGAACGCGAAAAACACCGGGAAAATCCAAGAAACAATGGCGTTCATAATCCAGTGACAGGAGCTGCCAATGCTCTGCCCCTTTGAGCGGACCCGGTTGGGGAATACTTCTCCGATGTAAACCCAGATGACCGCGCCTTGCGAAATGGCGAAGAATGCGATGTAGGCAATAAGCAGCCACAGCAAGTAATTTTGGTGGCTGTGCGTCAGAAAGATGCCAGCCAAGCCCGACAAGCAAAACGTCAAGCCGACCGAACCGATCAAGAGCAGGGTCTTGCGGCCTAATTTGTCGATGACCGTCATCGCCAGGAGCGTGGCACACAGATTCATGGCGCCGACCGCGACGGGGCCCAACTCGCCGGACACTTTGGTAAATCCGGCGGCCGCAAAAATATCATTCAAATAATAAAGGATGGCGTTGATGCCCGCGAGCTGGTTGAAGAGGCCGATGGTAATCGCAAGAAAGATCGGCAAACGGTACTTGCGTGAAAAAAGCGGCTCGGATTTCTGAGAGCGCTCGAGATGGATGGATTCGACGATTTCATGCAGTTCGCCTTCCGGGTTCGCGGCTCCCATCATGTGCAGAACGGAGCGCGCTTCGTCAATGCGGTTTTGCGTGGCCAGCCAGCGGGGGCTGCGAGGAATACCGAAGAGCATGATCAGAAATAGCACCGCCGGCACGGCGGAAACGCCGAACATCCACCGCCAATCGTCAGCGCCGAGCCCCAGCAGAGCGATACGGTAGTTCGAAAAATAGGCGAGCAAAATGCCAATCACAATGTTGATCTGAAAAAGCCCGACAAGCCGGCCGCGCCATCTTCCAGGCGCAATCTCCGCGATGTAGACGGGACCGAGCACGGACGATCCCCCGATGCCCAGCCCGCCCAAAAACCGCGAAACGACGAGGATTGGCCAGTTAAATGCCAGCGCACAGCCCAAAGCCGAGAGAACATAGAAAACCGCGAGAACGCGCAGAGTCTCCCGGCTTCCATACTTTTGGCCGATGACTCCGGCAGTCATCGCGCCGATCACCGTTCCCCACAAAGCGATGGAGACGGTAAGCCCGAGGCTGGAAGGGGACAAACTGAAAACCACAGTCAGTTGATGTGTAGTCCCGGCAATAACGGCGGTATCGAAACCGAACAACAGCCCGCCCAACGCTCCGACAGCCGTAGCTTTGGCTAGATTGGCATTCATGGACGACGACCTAGACAAGAAAGTGTCATGTCAATTCATTTCTACTTGGTCCTTACGATTTCCGCCGGGCGTAAAAAACGCCTTGCCGGGCAATCCGCTTTCATTGCGCAAAGAAAACGCTCATGGCCCGATAAAAATTCCAATCATCCACTTTCGAGGACATCTCAAATGGCGAATGCATCGACAGCAAAGGCACGCCGAAATCAATGACCTCCATGTCCTCACGCGACATGAATCCGCCGATGGTTCCACCGCCGCCGACGTCCACCTTGTACATATGCGTCTGCCAAGGAATGGCGTTGCGGTCCAGCAGGCCCCGAATCTTGGCGATAAATTCAGAAGGGGGATTAAATCCTTCGCCATAAAGTTTGATGGCCACGCCGTAGCCGAGACGCGCGGAATTCGTAGCTTCGGCAGTGGAAGGGAAAATGGGATTGAGACTATCCGTGGCGTCCGCGGAAATCACCTGCGAATTGTGCAGGGCGCGGCGCAAATCCAAATCGTTGTACGCGGAGCCGCGCTGCGCACCGATGAGGCGCGCAAAGGTCGAGCTCAAGAATTCGGAGCCCGCTCCGGTGTTATTCACGGAGCCGACCTCCTCAAAATTGGAAACATACGCTAGCGCCGTGAATTTCGGGGTGCCCTTGAGGTCCACCATCGCGCGCGTCGCGCAGTAGGTAGAAACACGGTCGTCCTGCCCATACGCTCCGATGAGGCCGCGATCGAAGCCCACGTCCGCTGGATGCGCCGCAGGCACGAGAGCAAGCTCAGCGCTCACCAGATCTTCCTCCTTGATCTTGTAAGTTGACGTCAGCAGTTGCGTGATGGCTACGGCGACGGAGTCTTTCTCGCCGGGAATGCTGCCGATCACAGGCTCGAGTTCCTCGCCTTGCAGCACGTTGGTGTAGGTGCGCGTCCGCAGCTCCGAATCCGAGTGCGGCGCAGCATCGGGAATCACGAAAACAGGCTCGCCGGGATTCAAGCCGATGGATACGTTGACGGTGCGCCCGTCGGTCGTGTCGATGCGCCCGACCAGAGCCAGGGGAATATTGGCCCACTGATATTTCTTAATTCCGCCATAGTATTTTGTTTTGAAAAGAGCGAAGCCGCCCGCGGGGTAAACCGGACGCGGTTTCAGTTCAATGTGCGGACTGTCCTGATGCGTGCCGACGACGTGCGAACCATCGACGATTGGCTCGGAACCAACCACAACGAGGATCACGCTACGGTCGCGGTTCGGAACGATCAACCGCGCGCCGGGTTTCACCTGTTCCGGTTTTGTGAATTCCATGAAGCCAGCAGCGCGGGCGCGGCGAATGACCTCGCGGGTGGACGCGAGCTCTGTTCTGGCAATGTCCAGATAGCCCTTGTAATCCTCGGAAAATTCCTGGACCTGGGCATGCTCGCCCGGCGAAAGCAGAAGCCAGGCCGATTTTTTCTTCGCCCATGCGTCGCCGTCGTCCTGCGCCGAGAGAGCGGCGCAAAGAATTCCGGAAAACGCGAGCAGAAATGCGAGGACAGAAAAACGCTGGCGCCAAATCTTCATCGACCCTTCTCCTGGCCGCGCCGCTGGATTCAAAGAGGGGCGACGGCCGGACAGGATGGTACCTCAAAAGCCGATGATGCGTGTTCGCCAGGCACGCGGCAGCTCAGGCGAGGCTGCGCGGCAAGGGAAAGCAGTTCCCAGTTCACGGCTTCCTAGAAAAGAGATAACGTACCCATCATGTTTTCGCAATCGGATGTGAATGCGTATGACACGGTGCCGTATCCAGGTTTGGCGTTTTTGCAAACGCATCCGGACCGGCTGGCGGTGATGGGGACACTTTTCGGCATGAGTCCTCCGAGCGTCGAGCGCTGCCGAGTGTTAGAAATCGCGTGCGGCGACGGCAGTAACCTTATTCCCATGGCCTTCGGGCTTCCCGGAAGCGAATTTGTAGGCGTGGATTTGGCGGCAAAACCTGTGGAACGGGCGCGCGAAAAAATTCGGCTGCTGGGCCTAAAGAATATCCGCTTCGAACATTTGGATTTGATGGAAATTGGACCGGCCTATGGTTCATTTGACTACATCATCGCACATGGCGTTTACGCCTGGGTGCCCGAGAAAGTGCAGGCTCGTCTTCTTGAGATTTGCCGCGAGAATCTGGCCTCGGATGGCGTGGCATTCGTCAGCTACAACACAAATCCCGCGGGACACGCCCGGCAAATCCTGCGCGACATGACGGAATTTCACGAACGGCGCAACGGCATTTCGACGGACCGAGTCAAGTCCGCCAGGGCATTTCTTGGGTCGATGCTGAAGGCCACCGACGATCGGTCTCCGTGGAAAGCGCTTTTCGAGGAGGAATTGAAAGTGGCGTTCCACCGCGAGGACAAAGTGGTATACCACGACGATCTGGCGGAATGTTTCTCTCCAATTTCGTTCGGGGACTTTGCCGCGCGCGCGGCTCGTTGCGGATTGCAGTTTTTAAGCGAGGCGCAATTCAAGGATATTCTGGAACCGGATTTGGCTGCGGAAGGGCTTGAGGTGTTGCGCCAACTCGCAAAGGGCGACGTAATCGCCTACCAGCAATATCTCGATTTTGCGAGGCATCGGAGATTCCGCCAGACGCTGCTGTGCCGAGCGGAGATCGCGCTGGCGCGCGAGGGAGTGGCGGAGCGTGTGAGCGGGTTGCTTGTGGCTTCTCCGATGAGAGTATTGGCGGAACATGCCGACGGCGCCGTGGAATTCGCAAACTCCCGGGGCGCGGGCACGCTGACAACCAACAATCCGATAATCATCGCGGCGCTGCGCAGGCTGGAAGAAGTCTGGCCCAGGGCCGAGCGATTCGCGGATTTGGCGGGAACGATATTTGCCACGATTCCTGAGGCGCAACGATCTGGCGGAGAAACAGGGCTCGCTCAGGCGATGCTGCAACTGGGAGCCAGCGCGCTGGCCGACCTGCGGACTTGCAATGCCCCGTTTGCAAAAGGAGTCAGCGAGAAACCTGCAGCCAGCGGCCTGGCGCGGCTGATGGCCAGGGAAGGAAGCATGGTAACGACCCTCTTCCATACGCATGTCCACATCGAAGACGAACAAGGGCGAGAGTTTCTTCAACTGTTGGATGGAACGCGCGACCGCCACGCGTTAACCGAGGCACTGTGCGCAGGCTCAGCGAATGTTTCGCGAGAGAAGGCGTTGAAACAAGTTGACCAAAATCTCGTCACTTTTTACAAAATGGGGCTGCTCGTTGCCTAACAAAATCGTAGTTCGCACAAGAGGGCGACTCACACCGGTTGGATCCACACTGATTCGTTGTGCGAAACACAAATCCACTTGCGTGGAGGGCAGGTGGTAGCCCGGTTCTAGATTTTGGAACGGCTGACCGTTTCTGTATGATTTCACCCGTGAACATTGTTCTGAATGACGTGGAAGCGCGGGTGCTCGGTTGCCTAGTGGAGAAGGAAATCACCACGCCGGAATACTACCCGCTTTCGTTGAATGCGCTGGTTCACGCGTGCAACCAGAAATCCAATCGCGATCCGCTGATGAGTCTCGATGAGGACGCCGTGCGGCGGGCCTTGCGCTCCCTTGGAGAACAGGCAATTGCCAGATCGGCAGGAGGAGACAGCCGCGTCCCCAAATACGAACACAGGCTTTCGGAAGTGTTCAACTTCACGCGGCCGGAGACGGCGGTGCTGTGCGAGTTATTGTTGCGCGGGCCCCAGACACCCGGCGAATTACGCAGCCGCGCGGAGCGCATGCATCCCTTTGAAGATTTAAGCGTAGTGCACACGGCGTTGAAGCATTTGGTGGAGCGCGAGCCGCCGCTCGTGGTGCTTCTGCCGCGGCAGCCGGGGATGAAGGAAGCACGGTATACACATTTGCTTTCGGGAAATCCGGAGATACAAGAGACAGAGCGGAGACAACCAATTCAGGAGTCGGCGGTATCCAATAAGTTTGCGGATGGCGAGCGAGTGGCGCGGCTGGAAAATGAAGTCGCGGGATTGCAACAAGAGGTTGCCGATTTAAAGCGCCAGTTCGCTGAATTTCGAAAACAGTTTGAGTGAACGGGACAAACGCGTGAACTAGAGCCACAACGTTTTTTTCTTGAATCAAGTGTTGACACGCGGCCCCGTGAGTTCATAACATGATGCTTCACCGTTGAATGTTTGAATCTGCTTGGGGCGGTTCAAAAGCCGTGCATCTTGCAGCAAAAAATAAATTCTTATGATTACCGTTAAAGAGCTTACGAAGAGGTACGCGCGCAATACGGCTGTCGACCACATCTCCTTCGAGATACAAAAAGGCCAGATCGTCGGCTTTTTGGGGCCGAATGGCGCCGGAAAAACCACGACGATGCGGATGCTAACGTGTTTTATGCCACCGACGGCGGGCACGGCGACCGTGGCAGGCTTCGACGTGCTCGAAGAGCCGATGGAAGTGAAAAAGCGCATCGGCTATTTGCCGGAAACGCCGCCGCTTTATCCGGAAATGCGGACGGGAGAATATCTGGAGTTCGTCGGCAGGCTCAAGGGACTGCGCAAGCCGGAACTCGGCAAGCGGGTGGATTATGTTTGCGAGCGGTGCGCGGTCGCGGATGTCCGCGATAGGCTGATCAGCAAACTGTCCAAGGGCTACCGCCAACGCGTGGGCCTGGCTCAAGCTATCATTCATAACCCAGAGGTCCTGATTTTGGACGAGCCGACGGCCGGGCTCGATCCCAAACAAATCAATGAAACGCGCGATTTGATCAAGAGCCTTGCCGGAGATCACACCATTATTTTGAGCACGCACATTTTGCCGGAAGTCGAACAAACGTGCGAACAGGTGATCATCATCAACAAGGGTAAGGTGATCGCGACGGACTCGGTAAACAATCTTCAAAACCGCGCACGCGGCGCCGAATCCGTGCTCGTGGAAGTTGGCGGACGCAATGGAGACCTCGACTCCGCGGCGATACAGAGCCGATTAGAGAAGGTTTCGGGCGTGAGCAAGGTGGTCTTCAAGGAAAAAAAGCAAGCGCGCAACGTTTTCGAGGTCGAGAGCATAAAAGGGCGGCTGATGCGCGGAGACCTGGCGCGTGCCGTGGTGGAAGCGGGCTGGGACCTGAATGAATTGCGTCCGTCGGCGATGAGTTTGGAAGAAGTGTTCTTGCAGCTGACTGGCCAGCCGGACGCCGCACCCCAGGTACAGCTTGTGGCAGAGGGGGCGGGCAAGTGAGAAACGTGTGGATTATCTGGCGCAAGGAACTGAGAAGCTACTTTGTCTCCCCGGTGGCTTATCTTCTTCTGGCTATGTTCGCGGTAATCTTCGGCTTCTTCTTCTGGAACATTTTGGGCTATTTCGTCTTCACCAGCATGGAATCGCAGATGCGCGGCGAAATGTTCCCCGTGAACGTGAACGAGCAGGTGATTCGCCCGTTGCTCTCGAACGTGGGCGTAATTGGATTGTTCTTCATTCCCATGATCACCATGCGCTTGTTCGCGGAAGAAAAGCGCAGCGGCACGATCGAGCTTCTTGTGACATCGCCCATCCGAGACGGCGAAATCATCTTAGGAAAGTGGCTCGCATCCCTCACTCTCTATGCCGGCCTCCTCGCGCTCGCGGCCTTGAATTTTGTATTCCTTTTCCGGTACGGGAATCCCGACTGGAAACCGCTGGCCATCGGCTATCTGGGTTTGCTGTTGCAGGCCGGCGCGCTGCTAGCCATCGGCATGTTCATCTCCACGCTGACAAAAAATCAAATCATCGCAGGCGCCGCGACCTTCGGAGTTTGCCTACTGCTTTGGGTTTTGGAATGGGTGGGCGGCTACGAAACGGCGACCTGGGCCAGCGTGCTGTCCTACATGTCTGTTGTCACTCACATTGAATCGTTTTCCAAAGGCCTGCTCGATTCGAAGGACGCGGTGTATTACGTGACGCTGATATTTTTGGGCATATTTTTCACGGCGCGCTCGCTGGAATCCCTGCGCTGGAGGTCGTAAGTGAATACCGAGCTGTTGAAGGCCAGGCAAACGAAATACGCGGCGTATGCAACGCTTTACATCGTCGTGACTCTCGCGGTGGTGACGGTCGCCAACGTACTGGCAAACCGCTACGACAAGTCCTACGACGCGACCTCCAACAAGCGCTTTAGCCTTTCCGAGCAAACCGTCAAGATCGTGAAGGGCCTGAAGCAGGACGCCACAATCACCTACTACGACCAAGCCACACGCTTCCAGCCTGCGAAAGACAAACTGGATTTGTACGCGGACCTTTCGCCGAAGGTTCATGTCGAATACGTGGACCCGGACAAGAAACCAGAGTTAGCGCGAGAAGCGGGAATTAAGAACTACGGCACGACAATCGTGCAGATTGGCGAGAGAAAAAACGAAGCGAAGAGCACCAGTGAAGAGGACATTACCGGCGCGTTCATACGCGACTTGAAGCACACCACACGGACCGTTTGCTTTGTGACCGGGAACGGAGAACACCAGATCGATAATTCGGATCGGAGTGGGTACTCGCGATTCAAAGACCTCCTCGGCAAGGATGATTATCAGACAAAGTCGATCAGCCTTCTAGAAAAGGCCGAAGTTCCTGACGATTGCACGGCGGTCGTAGTCGGAGGGCCGACGAGCGATTACCAGCCGCCTGAAGTCGACGCCCTAAAACAGTATGTTGAGAATGGCGGGCGCGCGTTGTTCCTTCTCGATCCTCCGCTGAAAATGGGGCGAGAGGACATCTCAGATAACGACGCATTGACCAGCCTACTGTCGAGCTGGGGCGTAACACCGAATAAAGATCTGATCCTTGACATGAACCCGATTGGCCAGCTCGCCGGATTGGGACCTCAAGTCGCGCTCGTGACGCGATACGATTCGCAGCCCATCGTAAATGATATGAAGGGAACAGCCACGGGATTTCCGCTCTCGCGTTCGCTCAACACGAAAAACGGCGACAAGACCACCGTGGACAAAATGTTTGATTCCTCGGACAGCAGCCTCGCCACCACGAAACTTGATTCGCCAAGCATCAATCCGAATGACCCGGCAAACAAGAAAGGCCCACTGACAATCGCCGCGGCAGGAACGTACCGGACGGGCAAGGAAAATTCGGAGGGCCGGTTTGTCGTGGTCGGCAGTTCATCGTGGGCTGAAAACTCCTTCATCAATTTCAACGGGAACCGCGATCTGGCGTTGAATGCCATGGATTGGCTGGCGTCGGATGAAGATTTGATTTCGATCCGGCCCAAAGAGCCGGAGGACCGCCGCATCACGATGACAAAAGCGCAAATGAATTGGGTGCGCGTCACCAGCCAATTCCTTTTCCCGCTGGCCGTCGTGTTCGTCGGACTATCGGTCTGGTGGCGGAGAAGGTAAGGCGCTTCCGGACCCGCAAAGAGCAGTTGACAAAATGCCGGGACAATTCCAATGAAAATGAATAGTTTGCTGGTGGCCGCCATCGTTCTGGCGGCGCTGTCCGGAGTGTTGTACTGGTCGAATCACAAGAAGACTTCCGCGAGCGACGTCAAAGTTTCGGTGGACGCACCGCCGAATATTCTTACGCTGCCACAGGCCGACATCACGAAAGTAGAAATCAAGAAGAAGGGCGGCGATGAGGTTGCACTCTCGAAGGATGACGCCGGCAAATGGCAGATTACCGCGCCGAAGGTATTGCGCGCCGACCAAAACGAAGTTTCGACCGTGCTATCGACCTTGTCCTCGTTGAATTCAGAGCGATTGATCGATGCCAAGGCGGAGAACCTGGGCGAATACGGGCTGGCGCAGCCTACGGTCGAAGTGGATGTCACCGAGAAAAATAATAAGACGCAGAAATTGCTAATTGGCGACAACACGCCGACGGGGAACGCGGCTTACGTCGCGTTAGCCGGCGATCCCCGCGTGTTCATGCTTGAGAACTACAACAAGAGCAGCCTGGACAAGAGCGAAAACGACTTGCGAGACAAGCGACTCTTGCTATTCGATCAGGACAAACTGAGCCGCGTGGAGCTGGAGGCGAAAAAGCAGGACATCGAATTCGGACGGAACAAGGACCAGTGGCAGATCGTGAAGCCCAAACCGTACCGCGCGGACGACTCGAATGTGCAAGACCTGATTCGCAAACTCGCGGACGCAAAGATGGACTTAAGCGCGCCAGTCGAAGACCAAAAGAAATTGGCCGCTGCGTTTGCTGCGGGAACTGTGATCGCGACCGCGAAAGTTACCGATGTTTCGGGAACGGAAGAGTTGCAAGTGCGAAATGACAAAAACGGCTACTACGCAAAATCGAGCGCCGTGGAAGGCGTGTTTAAGGTGGCCAGCGATTTGGGATTGTCGCTGAACAAAGGAATCGATGATTTCCGGAACAAGAAGCTGTTTGATCTGGGGTTTACCGATCCCGACAAGATCGAAATGCACGAAGGAAACAATGCCTATTATTTGACCAAAGGCAAAGCCGGATCAGATTGGTGGCTACCCGACGGCAAAAAAGCGGACGCGATCAGCGCGGAAACGTTTGAAATGAGAGTGCGCGACCTTGCCGCGACCAAGTTCGTGGAAACGGGATTCACGACGCCGGAGATCGAATTGACGGCCATCTCGAACGGCGGAAAAAACGTCGAGAAGGTGCTGATTTCGAAGAATGGCGATAGCTACATCGCGAAGCGCGAGAACGAGCCGGCTTTGTATGAAGTGGATTCGAGCGCAGTGAAGGATATTGAGAAAGCCGCCTCGGATCTGAAGCCCGCACCAGAGCCGAAACCGGCGCCTCCTGTGAAGAAGAGATAGGCGACGAGCCCGCTAAGGCTTTTTGCTGCTTCTGAGCACGGCGCGGTCGAGCGAGAATTTTTCCTCGGGTGTTAGTGAGCGGATAGCGGATTTCGGCAGTTCGCCCAGGGCAAGCGGGCCAATCGCAACGCGGACCAAGCGCAGAACTTCGATCTCCAACGCTTCCAGCATGCGGCGAATGTGCCGGTTCTTGCCTTCATCAAGAATAATCTTCAGCCAAGAATTGCGCTCGCCTTGACGAAGTATTGAGACTTCCTTCGCGCGAAGGGTGTCTCCTTCGCGCGTACGAATACCTTTCTTGAGAGTTTCCAGAAGCACCGCGTCGGCAATTTTTGCGATTTGGACATCGTACGTCTTGTCGAGATGTGTTTCCGGCGCGGTGATTCGAGCGGCCCACTCAGAGTCGTTGGTCATAAGAAGCAGTCCTTCGCTGGCTTTGTCGAGACGTCCGACAGGAGCGACCCATGGAAGGTCCGCGCCGAGAAATTTGTAGACCGTGTCGCGCCCTTTTTCATCAGAAGTGGTGGTCACGATCCCGCGGGGCTTGTTTAGCATGAGATAGATCTTTCTCGAGGGGGTGACAGGTTGGCCATTGACTTCGATGCGATCTTTACCCAGCTGGACGAACGTTTCGGGCTCACGGCACAGCGCGCCATTCACACGAACTTTTCCTGTGCGAATCAATTGAGCGGCTTGCGCCCGGGAACAGAAGCCGAGTTTGGAAAGCGCTCTTGCCAAACCAACTTTTTTGGACGGAGCGTCAGCCATTTTCAAATTGCGTGCCCTAGGAAATCATTTGGGCGGGTTCAGCGAAGCAACCGGTTGAGTGGATGGTGGTGCCGCGGCCGGATTCGCAGGCGTTGGAGGTGCGGCCGGATGGGCGACGGCGCCGTAGCGGGCGGCAAGCCAGGCGCGGACTTCGTCGGGATTGTAATTGAACGGGCCCATGCCGCCGCGATAGGCGATGCGGCCCGATTCATCGATGATGTAGAAGCGCTCGGGCCAGGCGGCGTAGGCGTCGTTGGCGGCGTTGGTCATGTCGTCGATCCCGAAGTTGATGGGATAGTGGAAACGCTTGATGAAATCATTGGCGATGGCGACGCGCTGCGCGAGCGTTTTCGGCTGGGCGTAGCAGACGTCATCTTTGATATTGGATTTCATTTCCCACTCGTCGGTGGGGTGAGCTTCACGGACGTACACGGTGAGGAAGTCAGCGTGATCTTTGTAATCGTTGTAAATCTGCACCACGTCGCCGACGTGGCGGCGGAACGGCGGTCAAGTGTAGCTGCCGAAGATGACGACGAGAGGACGGGCGCCAGTGCGCTCTCGAATGTGGAAGTGCGTCGAACCGTCAAGAGCGAGGAGGCGAGCGTCGGGAGCGGCGTCGCCGACTTTCAGCGTGCCGCGGTGCATGTGTGGCAGAGCGTAGCGCACCATGAAGTAGGCGTCTCTGGGGCTGCCCGCCAGTTTGCTTAGAATCACGAACGCGGCAAGGAGCAGCAACAGGAAGACAGCAATCGTCCACTTCCAGAAAGGGCTCATATTGAGTTATTCCACCCACATTGGAACATTCGCAGAGTGGCTCCGCGCCGGACGACAACTTTAGCACTTGCCGAGCAGCGAGGGCCACTGAACCTCATGGCGTCGCAAAGTAGCAGTCGAGCGTCGTCGGGTGAATAGTATTTTTGCATTAGTGGGGTCTGGGAGCCTAGGAACGGCCATCCTTAGCTAGAAGATGTTCGCGCTCGGCCTTGTAACGAGCCAAGGCGCGTTCGATGACCACGAGCGCAGCGTAGGCGGGGCGGATTTCATCAACCTCGACCTTTTTGCCCTCAAGCAGCTTGTAGTCCTGGAAGAATCTTCGGAGAACCAGCAAACGATGCGGGGGAAGATCACGCGCCTCGAGGTAGCTGCTGAACTCAGGGTCGCCAGTTGCAACAGCGATAATTTTATCGTCGCTAGCTCCAGAATCGATCATGGACATCAGGCCGATGGCGCGGGCTTTAATGAGCGCGAGCGGCTGAACGGGCTCCTGGCAAAGGACGAGAACGTCGAGCGGATCATTGTCTTCCGCGTAAGTCTGAGGAATGAAGCCGTAATTCGCGGGATAGAAAACGGCAGAGTGAATGATGCGGTCGACCTTCAGAAGACCGCTAGCCTTATCCAATTCATACTTCACATTCGAGCCCAGGGGGATCTCGATGAGAGCCTGGAAATCGCGAGGCAGTTCTTTTCCTGGTGAAACATCGTGCCAGGGATGAAGCATGTGAGCACATCCTTCTCTGCTGTCCATGAGACTCTATTCTCTCCTGGAAGCAGGCTTTCGGGCCAGCGGACTGAGCCCTTAGGGCGGTCAAAACAACCTCGCACCAATACCGGGAATTGGCGGCTGCCCCGCCTTGCGTGCCATTCAGGAATAATCGCAATTTCCTCGGCAAGGAGATTGGAGTCCCGCGTTCTGCATCGCGGATTTATCTGAGCGATAAAATTCACACTTCCCTGCTAGCTCGCTACACGAGCTTTCCTTACGCCCGCGAAGGCTAAAGCGGAGACAACTCGTCCTCACTCTCCTTCTCATTATGAAGGAAGTGCTTTTCCAAAACTCTCCGAGCCAAGTGGCGGCCGCCCAAACCGAAGGCAATGGCAAGCCCCATCATCAATGCGCCAAAAACAAGCGCAAATGCGACCAATATAGTTTGCCGGCCGAGGCCGATCTGCTCGAGAGCCATGGAGATGATACAGAGTGCGATCACGAAACGGACTGTTTCGCTGAGAAATTTTGGCGAAGGGAGCCCGGCGTTCACACCGGCTAGCAGCGCAGCACGCGAAAAAAAGTTCGCGGCGAGCATTCCCACGAAGAGAATCAGCAGAGCCACAAAAATCTGGGGCAAGAGTCCAATGAGGCTGGCGATCTGCTGCTGTAGACTTACGATTCCCAGCACGCTGACGCCGATCATGATAAAGCCGAGCCAGACGACCCAAAAAATTGCCCGGCTCAGCAATTCGGTCATAGTGGGCAGGTCGGCTTTCCGGAGGAGCCTGGATGCTCCGGCCTGATCGGATACCCTGTCGAGCTGCGTTATGCGCAAAATCGCGCGGACTACATACCTGAGCATGTACGCGATTAAAGCGCCGAGGGCAATGATGATCAGCATCACCAGGAATCGCGGGAGAAACTCCGCAAGCATTCGAGCGAAGTTTTCGTGAGCCTCCTGGAATGCGTGCACGATCATGTCTTTCATGGCGCACCTTGTCCTTTCTTCTTCCATCGTTCGATAAGGAATGTCTTTTGAGCTTCAAACTCGCGGCAAAGACTCTCCAGATCAGCTTCCATCGTTGCGGAATCTGAAAAACGGTGCTCGGCCAGAAACGAAAACACTCTACCCCGATAGATGGGGACAAATGCTTGAGCCAGATGGTCGCGGTTGATTACCGAATGGCGATAGGCGGCGGCAAACTCAAAAATCGTCCGAACCCACAGCGAATGGCTCAATCGGAAGGCACCTTCGTCAAGTGCGGCCAGCCGGACAAGTTCCGCGTGCGTCCCTGGGTCAAGGATAGTTTCCAGGATTTGAGAGAGTTCCGCGACGCCGCATTGGTACATCTGGAAAAGTTTCTTTCGCTCCACGCGGGCGGATTCGTTCGTGAGTTGATGCTCGGGGCCGATCGTGCGCAGGGGCTCGGGTTCCGCGCCTTTTAGCCAGTAGGATTCACTCGACTCCAAACACCAAAACAGACCTCCCACCGTGTGGCGAATCGCGTCCACGACGCCGGCGCTTGAAGTCACGTGAGATTTCTCGCCCAAAAACGTTTGGGCGCAGTGAAATGAATTTGACATGGCGGTTATGACCATCCACATTTCCGCGCCACCGTGCCACCCGTCATTCTGCCATTCGTCTCGAGCAAGACAGTGCGCGGCTAGTCGTCCGGAAAATCCAAATTCAGTAGCGCGCAATTCCCTCACCGGCTGGCCGTACAGGCTGCGGCAGACGGGGTACAACAGATTCCGCGTCAAAAGCGCATCGTATTTGTGCCGCGCATAGAGCGGGGCGATGAGATCGTAGTTCTCGCGATAAACGGGCAGGAGAAGCGATTCCACCCTGGCTGCAATTCCCGTTTCCGCCGACGAATCGATCACCGCGCAGGCCTTGGCGTGCAGCAGATCCGCAGCGGTCAGCATCGTTCGGAGAATGTTGTCGGCGGAAGCCGCAGTTTCACTTCTTGTGGTGATCCATCGAAGAGTGCGCAACGACTCGACGCCAGCGTACTTCCCGGTTGCGCCGTCCGAAGGGCCGGACTGTGCCGTTCCATCCCTGGAGCCCATATCAACGTGAACGAGAGCGATTCGCTCTCTTTTGAAATTCCGGAGCAGCCCCTCTTCCACCGCAGGCACAAACTGTCTTACTGTGTCCCGGCGGTTGTGCGACGAAATTCCCACAAGGAGATCCACGTCTCCCACGCTAATCAGCTGCCTAAGAAAATCATCCGAAAGAAAGCTCTCTTCCTTCACGTGGATTCCCGTCCTTTGCCATACGTCTACCGCACCGGGCAAGGAGACTCTCCAGCTTTCGCTACGGCGTTTCAAATTTTCCGCAAGCGGAACCAGTAAAACTGGTAAGGCCCCATCGTCAACAAATAAGGCAGATCGCCGATGCGCGGAAAAATCGTCCCGCCGAACATCTCAATAGGGATACTGCCTTTGTACCGCCTCAAATCTAGTTCCACCGCCTGGGAGGAGTTCGCGAGATTGTTCACGATGAGCGCGCGCTCGTTCCCAAATTCGCGGACGTACGCCAGCGCTCTGTGATTGGTTGGTTGCAGAAACTCGATCGAGCCCCGGCTGAAAACGGGGCTCGATTTGCGAACCCTAATCAGTTTGCGCATCCAGGAAAGCAGCGAATGTTCAGAACGCAGCTGCGAGTCCACATTAACGGCCTGATAGCCGTAAACGGGGTTGGAAATCAGCGGAGAGTAGAGCCTTTCAGGATCCGCAGACGAAAAACCTCCGTTCCAGTGCCCATTCCACTGCATCGGTGTTCGCACGCCGTTGCGGTCTCCCAGATAAACATTGTCGCCCATTCCGATTTCATCGCCGTAATAGATGATGGGCGTTCCTGGGAGGGACATCAGCAATCCATTCATAAGTTCAATCCGTCTTCGATCATTGTCCATTAGCGGCGCGAGTCTCCGCCTAATTCCCAGATAAATCCTCGCGGTTTTGTCTCTGGCGTATTCGTCATACATATAATCACGCTCAACGTCCGTCACCATTGCCAGCGTAAGTTCGTCGTGGTTTCTGAGGAAAATGCACCACTGGCAGGTGTCCGGTATCTGCGGCGTTCGCTGCAAAATCTCGATGATCGGTTTACGGTCTTCCAGCTTCAGCGCCATAAACATTCTAGGCATCAGGGGGAAATGGAAAGCCATGTGAAACTCATCGCCCTGCCCAAAATACGCGCGTACGTCGGCGGGCCACTGGTTTGCTTCCGCAAGAAGCATCTTCGCCGGAAACGCTTCGTCTAGGCGGCGCCGCAGGTCGCGAATAATTTCATGCGTCTCGGGAAGGTTTTCGCAGGAGGTTCCTTCACGCTCGACGAGATACGGCACGGCGTCAAGCCGGAACCCGTCAACACCGATGTCAAGCCAAAATTTCATCACTTGCCAAATAGCTTCGCGAACTTCCGGATGGTCAAAATTTAGATCGGGCTGGTGGCCGAAAAAGCGGTGCCAGTAATAGGACTTGGAAATTGGATCCCAGGCCCAATTCGAAAGCTCCGTGTCCAGAAAAATGATCCCGGCGTTGCGGTAGCGGTCGTCTGTATCGCTCCACACATACCAGTCTCTTTTCGGATTGTCCCGCGAGCTTCGCGCTTCTTGAAACCAGGGATGCTGATCCGATGTGTGATTCAGCACCAGTTCAATGATCACGCGGATGCCTCGCTCATGCGCGGCGGCAAGAAACGATTTGAAGTCGTCCAGCACGCCGTAACTGCTGTGGACCGAGCAATAATCCGCGATATCGTAACCGTCGTCACGAAGGGGCGACGGATAAAAAGGCAGCAACCAGAGAGTGTTCACTCCCAAATCCTTGAGGTAATCGAGCCTCTGTAGAAGTCCTCGAAAATCACCGATGCCGTCGCCGTTGCTGTCGCAAAACGTGCGAACATGCATCTGATAGATGATCGAATCCTTGTACCAATCGGCTTGTTGCGCGATGCTCACTATTGCATTCCTCCCGCCAAGGAGCTTAGCCTAGCTAAAAGCGGCACAGGCCACGACTCCGCGCACGCTTTTGCGCTCGGAAAACATGATGTGGCACTTATTCGCCCCGATTTCCGGTAGTACACTCCCGATGGTCACCCGGCGGATTCTGGCGCTCCGGACCGTTTTGGTTCTCTCGAGAGATTGGGCTCGCCTTCGGAGCAAGATGCAATCATAAGCCCGACCACGCTGCTCTCTAGTATGGTGCGAACTGGATTTGGTGTACCACTTATCCGCGCCTTCTGCGTCGTAGTCGTGCCCGCATATCTATCGTAAACCGATATATTTTCGAATTGCACTACAAACCTGGATTATTCCTGTGAGCTCCAATCGAAAGGTCGTGAAAGTTAAGCTCCGGGGGCTCCAAGTCCCGACCGGACTCTCTAACGCGCAGTTGTGGGGTATCCCATCCGAATTCTTGGTCTCCGTTGCTGCTCCAGGCTGTGCTTGGACATTCCTGTAATGATCCAACCAGCGCAAATTATATTGCTAGTCTTCGGGGAGATTTCAGTGAGTGGCGCCGTGTCGGCGGAGTTCTCCCAGTAGCTTTCAACAAAGAACCGTTCCCACGCGGGAAATAGATCGCGGCACTCGGGACCGGTTCGGGGACGGCGCATCCAATTTATAAATCGGGAGTTACTTCGCACTCAGATTTTGCGACATCGCATGCATAAATCAGAATCAACTCTTTGGCCTCCGGCGCGGCGCTAGAAAGAATTCAAAGTCCGGCGCATTTAGAGAATCTATTATTGAGATATTGACCACGTCTGCATATTACCTTGAAATACGCCTCACCAAGATGCAGTCTCTCCCAATGAAACTGATTGAAAAAAAACTGGCCGGTCATTTATGCGGGACGCCGACCCCATAGATACGGTGCATGCCCCCCGGAGCTTTGCAATCGTCATTCCGACATGTCCTATTCAGGACAGTATTGCAGATGGGACGCTTCTAAACTCAGGCGAGAGTGTCGCGCTGACTTCGGCTGCGTGAATCTCGAATCGTGACCTTGCGCCACAAAGCAAATAACCGATCGCAGTTCGGAAAGACGTAACTTAGTCGACCTGAATGACCTCCCCGAAGGGATAAATCATCAGGCAGAAGGAACCACGATGCGTTTTATCCTGTCCATTCGTTCGCTGTTGTTCGCACTGGTTTTGCTCGCCATTTCAGCGGGCTCATCAGCACAAATTGGCGTATCGCTATCGATTGGGATCGCCCCGCCAGAACTGCCTGTCTATGAGCAACCCATCTGCCCCGAAGATGGCTATATCTGGACGCCGGGTTATTGGGCTTACGGTGATGAGGGATACTTTTGGGTGCCGGGAACGTGGGTCATGGCTCCCGAAGTCGGCTATCTTTGGACTCCAGGTTACTGGGGTTGGAGTGACAACGGGTACTTCTTCCATGAAGGATACTGGGGCACACAGGTAGGCTTCTACGGGGGAATTGATTATGGTTACGGATATTTTGGTAACGGTTACGAAGGCGGCCGCTGGGACAATGGGCACTTCTTCTACAACAGTTCGGTAAGCCGTGTGAACGTCTCCATCAATCGCAACGTCTACGACACGAGGGTGGAGCACGACACAACCGTGAATCGTGTTAGCTTCAATGGTGGCAACGGCGGTGTGCGCGTGCGCGCCACATCAGAACAAGAAGCCTTCGCAAACGAAAAACACGCGGGGCCCGTTGCCGCTCAGACCGAGCATGTGCAGGGCGCCCGCGAGAACCCGGAACTACGCGCGTCCGCCAATCACGGCAAGCCTCCCGTCGCTGCCACAGCCAGGCCCGGCGGCTTCAAGGAGAGCGATGCTGTAGCCGCGAAAGAAGGCGGGACAGTTCACACAGCCCCTGCCGCAACCGAGAACAACTCTGATCGGCCAGGGGCTGAGACTTCGCGCCCCAGCACCGCAGCCGCGGTCCATGTCAAGGATCTTCCGCCTGCGGAACATCTCGCCGCTCCAAATACAGGCAATGCCAAGCAGGACCAAAAATACCAGCAGCAGCAGCAAAAGCTTCAAGCACAACAGGTCAAAGAACGCCAGACACTACAGACCAAGCAGGAGCAAGATCATCAGCGTCTACCTCCAACGCCGGCTAATCAGCCGAAACAGCAACAGCTAGAACAGAAACATCAGCAGCAGACGCAACAACTGTCGCAAAAGCACACGCAACAGCAGCAACAATTGCAACAACGCCAGCAACCGGCCCAGCACCAGGCCGCTCCCAAACCAGGAGAGAAAAAGCCTGGTGAATAGGCCCATAGAACTGCGTAGGGCGCATTCTGCCGACCTGCAAGTGCTACGCGATCGCGGTGGTCGTAAGGTGAGACATCAAGCTCCGGGCCTACGCGTCAGGAGTTTTTGATGGTCCAGAAACGGGCCGAACCGGACCATTGCAGACTCATCACTCGAGATTTCAGAACGCCTAGCTGCAATGGCAGCGAGAAACTGAATGATCCGCAGCGCTCCGCGGAATTATCTCGGGGAACCAGCCTCCCATCCTTAGTTAGATTGCCAGACATCTGCCCGGTTCTCGAGTCCTTGCGCTCCCTTGGAAACGCGTTTGGTGAGCTTGGCCAGGCAGTTGAGTGGGGACTTTTTTAAGACCACGGTCACAAATCCTGCGCAAGACGAAGGGTGCCACCGAGGTTTCGCGCTCCTCGATTCCTGAGTGGTTTATGGAAGACAGCGAACCCGTAGATGCCAAATGATTTGTGTGCTCTTCGGTACAGACGTCTGAATCCCCGGAATGATATCTATGAATCTAACGTATCTCCCCTCCGCTCTGGCTCATTGTTACAGCCAGTCTTGAACACAAGTGGAAAATCTTGGGCGAGGAGAATTTGAGATGAATAGGATCCGGATTGTCCCCTTCTTGATGGCTATTTCGTTTTTGGGAGCGGTTGTCCCCGTCGCTAAAGCGCAGTCCGCAGACGCAGCAGCAAGGTATTCCTCAAGCAACGCCGCATCTCCCTTCTCAAGCTCAACAAGGCCACATCTAGATCTGACGTATGCTCGCCCGACGGCGAAAATGAAGCTTCGGACCTACTTGTTTGATGCATTTGGCCCTTACCCAATCGTCGGGGCCGCTTTCATAGCGGGTGTCAATCAAGCCGAGAAAACGCCACCTGAGTGGGGGGAGGGTGCCGAGGCGTACGGGCAGCGCTTCGGATCCAATCTTGCTATTGCGGCGGTGACGACGACAACGCGCTACGCTTTGGCGAAAGCTTTCCGGGAAGACACAGTGTATTACCGCTGCGAGTGCAAAGGAGTATTCCGCCGGATGCGTCATGCGCTGATTTCGACGGTGACGGCCCGGCATGGCGAAGACGGAGAGCGAAGGTTGTCATTCCCGGCACTCGTTGCGCCTTATGCCGGCACGATGACGGCTGTGTACGCTTGGTATCCGGAGCGCTACGGCGCGAGAGACGCCCTGAGGATGGGCAACTATACCTTGCTCGCATTCGCGGGCGAAAACGTCGCACTCGAGTTCATTTATGGAGGACCGCACACGCTGTTTAGCCATGTTCACCGCCCGGCATTTTCTGGAACGGATGCAGGAAGTACACCGAGCCACTGAGCAAAATTTGTGAGTCACAACGCTAGTATTCCCCACCGCTTGATCAGCCAGGATGTGCCGCAAGCTCCGTCGCAGATGCGAGCTACACTCGCTTCCATCTGGAGTCCGTTTAACGGCTTCCTGGAATGGTTCGGAGAGCTCGGTCTTTTTGCGTGGCGAGTCGCGCGGGCCGCGGTGCGACGGCCGTTTGAAGGCCGCGAGCTGCTACGTCAGCTCGACGAAATAGGCTCGAAATCGCTGCCATTGGTTGCGCTGGCGGGCGCGGCCATCGGTGCCGTGCTCTCTTTGGAGAGCCGCAGCAGCCTCGTTCGATTCGGAGCGAAGTCCATGCTTCCTGCCGCGCTGGTGTTCTCCATCATTCACGAAACGGGCCCGATCGTGACCGGGCTGGTTGTAAGCGGCAGGGTGGGAGCCGGCATCGGAGCCGAATTGGGCTCCATGAAAGTGACTGAGCAAATTGATGCCATCGAGGCCTCCGGCGTAAATCCATACAGGTATCTGGCCTTCACGCGCATCGTAGCTTGCATCCTGATGCTTCCGCTGTTGACCCTCGCCGCGGACTTCTTCGGTGTGCTCTTCGGATGGGTTGCGGATACTTTGGCCGACCCCATTTCCTTGCAGAAATTCGTCCACCAAGGGTTCGGAGTCATGAGCTTCAGCGACTTACTCGCGCCAACCCTGCGCACCGCCGTCTTCGGGCTGATCATTGGAATGATCGCCTGCTTCCAGGGTATGCGCACGAAAGGCGGCACCGCGGGAGTGGGGCTTTCCGCTACAAGTTCGGTGGTCCTGTCCTCGCTCTTTGTCATTCTGGCCGACGTGGTCTTGGTGAAATTAATCCTGGTGTTCTTTCCATGATGCTTCCCGAACAAGCCGTTTTGGTTGGCCGCGAAGAAAGCGCAGCACCCGCGGCGCTGGAAAGTCCCACCGATCAGAGTGAGGGCCCCGCAGTGGTTCTGCGCGGATTGAACAAGTCCTTCGGGAAGCAGGTCGTTCTGGACGAAATTAATTTGACCGTGAAGAGCGGCGACACGCTGGCCGTGCTCGGCCGCAGCGGTACGGGCAAAAGCGTGCTGCTGAAACTAATCATTGGCCTGCAAAAGCCAGATTCGGGCTCGATTTGCGTCCACGAGCAGGAGATCACCCGCCTGGATCTTCGGGAGTTGAACAAGATCAGAAAAAAGATGGGATTTTTATTTCAAAACGCGGCCCTCTACGACTCCTTGACGGTTGAACAAAACGTCGCTTTCCCGTTGAAGCGCCACTCCAACATGACGAAATCGGAACGGGCCGTTCGGGTCAAGGAACTGCTGGCCAGCGTCGGCATGGAAAGCGACCTCAAGAAATTGCCTGGCGATATTTCCGGCGGCATGCAAAAACGGGTGGGCTTGGCACGCGCCCTTGCTCTCAAGCCCGGCATCCTCCTGCTCGATGAACCCACCGCAGGACTCGATCCCATCACCTCGGGCGAGATCGATGAGCTGATTCTCAAGCTGCAAGAGCAACATCACATGGCTTCGATCGTGGTGACCCATGACCTGCAAAGCGCAAAAACGATCGCGGATCGCATCGCGCTGCTCCACGAAGGCAGTGTGCTGATCGAAGGCCGCTTTGAAGACCTTGTGAAGAGCGATAACAAATTTATCGCGGAATTCATGAAACGAGAAGCTTAGGAGCGCATATGTCAAGGGCGGCGAGACTCGGAGCATTTATCATCCTGACGCTGGCGATCCTTGCGGCGGGAGTGTTCATCATCGGAAGCAAGCAGTATTTGTTCAGCCCCACCTATCGATTGAAGGCGCAGTTCGCGACGGTTGTGGGCCTCGATGCCGGCGCGGAAGTGCGGATCGCCGGTGTGCATACTGGCACTGTCCGCGAGATTGACTTGCCAAGCAAGCCGAACGACAAAGTCACAGTGCTCATGGATCTGCAACGGTCGACGCACGCGATCGTCAAGCAAGACTCCGTGGCGTCGATCGAGACGGAAGGACTGCTGGGAAATGAATATGTCGCGATCTCTTTTGGATCCCTCCAGGCGCTGAATGTAAAGGATGACGATACCATCGCGAGCCAACCGCCGCTCGTCATAGCGGACCTGATGAAGAAGGCCGACGGCATTTTGGATACAAGCCAGGAAGCGCTGAAGAACATCACGGTGGCGTCGGCAAATGTGAGCGCAATCACTGTCAAGATTAATGACGGCCAAGGAACCATCGGCGCCCTGGTGAACGACAAGCAGCTCTATACCCAGCTGGACCAGACGACCGTTGGATTGCGTGACACAGTCAATCATGCCCAAGCGGGAGTCACGGCCTTCCAAGAAGACATGGAGGCGTTGAAACAGAATTTTCTGGTGCGCGGGTTTTTCAAGAAACGCGGCTATGAAGATTCCGCAGACTTGGCGCAGAACGCAATCCCAGAGCTTCCCCAAACGGCGCCTCTGAAAACATTCACTTTCGACTCCAAGAAGCTATTCGACAAGGAAGACACCGCCAAGCCGCGGAACCAGAAATCATTGCGCGCTGCCGGCGAGTTTCTAGCGGACACGGAGTTTGGCGTGGCCGTGGTCGTAGTCTCAACGGGCGGTACGGGCGACGAACACAAGGATTTGGTTCTCACACAAGCTCGGGCCATGGTCGTTCGAGATTACCTCATCAATAATTTCTCGTTCGACGACACGCAACTCAAGACCATGGGGCGCGGCAAAGGAAAGAGCGCGACTCCTGATGCTAGCTGGGGCACCGTCGAGATCATCGTCTATCCGCCCGACACCGAAGTGCCGGCACAAACCAGCGCAGCAAATCCTAAATGAATCCCAAGATCAGTGGGTTGCCAGGCGCTTGAGGGCGTGAGTTTCGATCCCGCATAACCGCGTGTTCACTACGCGGGAATCCGCCGTCGGGCCAAATCGTGCGTAAATCGTTCGGCATGAATAGTGATTTTTTGTTTCACGAAAAAGACTACTCGTCTTGAGAACTGATTTCAGCGGTGCTCAATGACAGGTGCCATCATCCACAAACTGCCCGCTGGCCGCCATCGCCGCCAAAGGTCGCGCGCAGGTCAGTATCTGCTGATCCAATGGATCATTTTTCAATGCATCAGCGGGCGTGTAATTCATCGATGTGTGCGCCGCGACGAATCGATCGCTCAGCTTCTTCATATTGTCAAACTCGTTCGAAAGCAATTGATAGGCATTTCGATCGGAATCCGTGGAAGCAGCCACCGCTGCCAATCTGAGGTTCCTCAGCGCGGGCCCGCGGTAAAGTGCTATCCAGTCATCTCCGACCGGAAACCCATTTTGCACGGCATTTGTCAGGGCAATTCGCCATTCGCGGACGTTGGCCATTTCTTCGATGCTTTCCTGTAAGAATTCTTTGGAGAATTCGGATTTTCCCCCGGAAACTGTCGTTACTGTATTCGCGGTAGAGCCTGGCAGCGTCAAGGTAGTCTGGTTTCCGTTGAAGGTAAGGGAGCCGTGCGTCAACCGTGCCAGTGCTTCAAGTTCAACGTAGGACCTGCCTTGCATTCGGACAATCGGGGCTTGGCCGGGTTGGCCATTAAAGACGAGCGTCCGGTTATCCTCGCCGGCTTGCGACAGGACCATGGCGGGCACGGCTAGAAGCGCTGTCAATATCAGCCACTTCATCGGTGATTTCTTTCGCATGATTCCCCCTCCATACTGTAAAGACAGCGATTCACCGAAGATGTCCGATTCAGGACATAGAGAGAAATGAGAAGAGAATGTTCCCGAACTGTGATGGCAGGACGGTTCGTAACAAATGTGTGGGTTATTAACCAGAACGGCTGGCAGTGCTCCAGAAACAGGCGTTGCGCGGACTTTTCCTTCATCCTTGCCGTCCTGCCAAAATACGCAGCCACAAAACGACTGTGTGCACAAATGAACAGACGCCTATTTTTGAGGATTGTAGGATGCCTGCATAAACGGCGAGGGGAAAATGTCAGGGACCGGAAAGCAAGGGCTGGGCCGAGTTCTTTTCATTCCCTCGCCGTCCTCCGAATTCGGCTGGGAAGAAAGAAAGACGAATACCCGGCAGACCTTGAAGAGCTGCCAGAGGGTCCTTCCCGGATATGGATTCGGGCTTCGGAAACGCCTCAGTTAAGTCGTACCCCAACGGCGAGAGGGCCATCCTCCAAGGTCGCTACCCGCGACTGGGATCAGCGGATGGCCCCTCACGCTCGTGAGCGAACTGCTACTCAATCCAGCGCTGTTTGAGGGCTGCCCGATCATCATGCTCCGGCGGACCAGACCAGTGGGACGTCGTAGCACGGCTTGATTTCGTTGGGATGGATCCACATCAAGCTTCGGAATGTGAGCCATAACGAACAGATTTCTTAGCCTCTATCTGTCAGATTAGACTTGCCGCGATTATAGCGCTTGGGAAGGTGCGCAAAAGCTGCGCGTAAGCGAGGAATCGGCACCTTGAATCTAGAGCTCGTTTGCAGAACAATCACTCAACCGTAGTAGAGTTTCTCCGGGCCTTTCTCCGGGCGCTGAAGGCCGCGTCGAACACGCGCCGGGCACGGCGACTCTTCCTCATTGCAAGCATAGCTGCTGCATTCCCGGTGCTCTCTGCGATACTCGCGATTTTTTACATCAGCTTCGACCGCACGAATCTGCCGGATCCGGACGCTTTCCTTCGCTTTGAGCTTCCCACCACAGGTCACGTTTACGACGCGAACGGTCAAATCCTGTTTGAACTGGCCCGAGAACGACGGCAGGTTATCCAGTACAAAGACATTCCTGTAGTCGTACGGGAGGCGATACTCTCGGCCGAAGATGAAAACTTTTTCAGGCACTCGGGGGTGGATTATTCCGTATTCCTGCGCGTTCTGGCGAAGATAAACATCCGGGCCGTGCTCGCTCACCTCAAGAGCTCGAAGGGTGCGGATCGCCAGCAGCGGGCGCTGATGTTTCCACAAGGCGGCTCGACAATTACCCAGCAGTTGGTGCGCGGCTACTTCCTGCAAAAACTTACCAGCACGGAAAACGGCAGCAAGCCGCAACACCACGGCATCCTCCCCCGCGTACTGGAGTGCTTCCTCGGCGTCCCTTCTACCAACAAGCTCCTGCGGAAAGTGGAGGAGATACGTCTCTCTTTGTGGATCGAGAGAGAGATGCGGGTGCACTACGGGTCCAAACAGAGAGCCAAAGAAGAACTGTTCGCGCGCTACGCAAGTTTCATTTATTTGGGTAATGGCCGCTACGGTTTCGCAGCGGCTTCGCAATATTATTTGGGCAAATCAATTGGGTCGTTCACCGCGGAAGACGCAGATGAGGCTGCACTGCTCGCGGGCATCACCAAATCCCCCGGGGAATACGCTCCGACCTGTGCAGACGCTCAGAAACCGTTGCGCAGGCGGAACCAGATTTTGGCACTCATGGCCGAAAATCACTATATTTCCGAAGAGACTGCCCATCGCTTCCAGCAAACCCCGATTCGGCTAGCCGTTCGTGTACCTGAACCCATCGAAGCGCCCGCGGCGGCAGAAAATGTTCTCGAAGAACTCAAAGCACTTAGTCTCAAACTCGGACCTGCGGCCAGCCCCGATCTCGGAATTGGTCAACTCTTGGAAGGCCATATCCAAGTTTATTCGACGATCGACAACCGCATCCAGCATATTACGAACACCGGGCTGGCAGACGGCTTAGGGCTCTACGAAAAACGGCATCCTCTCAGCGCTGGACTGATTCAGGGATCTGTGGTTGTTCTGCGGAACAGCGATTCCGCCATTCTTGCGGAATCGGGAGGGCGGGAGGTCTTCAAGGGCCATAACAACCGGTACCGAGACTACAACCGCGTCACCCAGTCTTTACGCCAACCCGGCTCAACCATGAAGCCCATTGTCTACCTCGCAGCCTTTCGTCGAGGCAGTTTTGACCTCGACACCCTTGTCCCCGACGAACCTATCTCGCTGGTTACCGTCAGGAATCGTCCTCTCAAGTGGATCTCGAACTTCGACGGTGAATTCAAAGGGATGATCCCGGTGCGGCAGGCGCTCGCAGAATCAAGAAACGCAGCCACCATCTGGATCGCGGAGCAAATAGGGATGGACTCTGTCTTGAAAACCGCGCGTGGCCTCGGCATCCACACCAAGCTGGAACCGTACGCAACCACGGCCCTTGGGGCATCCGAAGTCTCTTTGCTCGAGCTTGCAAACGCATATCGCGCGATGGCCAGCGACATATCCGCGGACCCACACGTAATCGATCGGATCGAAGACGCAGGCGGACAAGTTGTTTACAGCCACCAGCCGCCTCGCCGCGATTCGAATGCTGCCGATTTTGCGTTGACTATGATTCAGGAGGGCCTGCGCGGAGTCGTGCGCATTCCTTCGGGCACCGCACATGCGCTCGACTCGATGGCCTTTCCGATCCCGGTGATGGGAAAAACGGGCACGACGAATGGGTATCGAGACGCCCTCTTTGTGGGATCGACGTATGGGCCCGAGGGGATCACAGTGGCAGTACGCATCGGGTTTGATGACAATCGCACCCTGGGCCGGCAGGAAACAGGAGGCCGTGCGGCGCTTCCCGTGTTCAGAGAAATCATGCTGAAGATTTACCAGGAAAAGCTCGCTGGTCCCGCCCCGCCCTTCCCAGTGGAAATGGAAAAGGACATCGACGCCCATTTGAATGGCGAACTCCCCGGAGAAGTACCTACTCCGCTTGTAAATTCACCAGCCGCGATGGGACTCGCCGGAGTTGGAAATAAGGTTTGCGGTCCGGCGACGATGCTCATGCCGGCGACTCTTTGCGCGTTACTTCGGAACCTGCCACACGGCATCTACCGCAGCACAAATGAACGCGGTCATTTGCTATTTACCAACGACTGAATCCCGCTAAGTTGACCAAAACCCTCTTCGCCGGATCATGAAAGGCGACGAAGCCCCCGCTTAAACTCGCGTCTTCCTCAACAGAAATGGCTTTCGGCAGCTTCCTAATCTGAGGAACTCGCCTTCTGGTCCTTCACTTCCAATTCGTTTACTACCTGTTTAACGTTGGGGATATTGGCGGCAAGGTTCTCCACCGAGGCGCGCCTGGCCTGCGAATTAACGTTGCCCGTAAGCGTAATCACGCCGTTCTTTACGGCGTATTTCACGTCGCTATCCAGTTTATGTTGTATCAGAACCGCATCAAAGTTCTTCCCGATCCCTTCGTCCAGGTCCGAGTCCACTTTTTTCGCCAGGCTTTCACTACCCGGAGGGCGCACGGCAATCTGGTCAGCAATCACCTGCCCTGCGCCGATGGAATTGGCAATAGATTCGGCTTGCGACTTGTCCGCCTCTGTAGTCGTCGTACCAGTAAGAGTTACCACGCCCTTGTCCCGGTCCTGGCTGACGCTGACATCTTTAAGTCCGGCTTGATCGAGCGACTGCCGGATGGCGTCCGACACATCCGGTGATTTCGTCGGGGTGCTCGAACATCCGGCAAGAGTGCCAACGGCGAGAATACTCAGCAAAGCACCAGAAAGTATATTCGATTTCATGTTTCTCCTTTTCTCGACCTCGGGCTTGAGCTGCGCTCGGTAAGTCCGCGTCCTCATGAAAATCGAGAGTTCCAAAAGACTAAAGACACTTCGGTTCAATATTCCACCCGAGCAACCTTAAGGTAGTTCGGAAGTTGTGTCTGTACAAAATGGGACGGATCCCCATACGTACATCCAGCCAGGCTGGCCAAATCTTTTTTACTTACCCGACGTTTTTTCAGATTTCTGGTGCGCTTCTTGCGAGGACCTGAATGCGTTGGTCGAGTGCTCCAAGGCTTGCTTGGACAGTTCGTGTCCCGTCAAATGATCCTCTTTGCCGTGGTGGACGGCGGCCGAACGGTGGGCGTGTGCCGCCAGTTCGTGAAGCTCCGCGGCTCTTTGGTGCGAATTTTGAGGCATATCGTTTCCTTTCGAGAAGTGTGGATGCGTAGAAACCATCCTCATCGGCCGCGCGATCAATCGGCGCGGGAATCGCCCACTTTGCTGGCGAGCGCCAGCCATGCACGTTCCTCATCCACGATGGCAAGGCCGTCGCTGAACTCTAGCTCGATTGCTCTTGCAGCGGTACAAGCGCTGTTAAGTTCAAGCTGATCGAATGATGAGAAGGCTAATGCGTCAGAGACTTCGTTCCAGGTTGAGAGGTGATCCAAATGTATGGAGCTTCTCATAGATCGGCCTCGCTTGTTCTTGTTCCTTTACCATCCGTGATATTCCCATTGGCGGTCCTATATGCGCAGTCCGCCAAACAGATATACGACTAGCATAATAATAAGGACCAACCCGACGATCCCGACGCCTCCGCGATTTCCCCACCTTGAATATCCGTAGTAGCCGCCGCCGCCGCCGAACAAGAGCAACAACACAATAATTAGCAGTAACATGCAAATCTCCTCTCAAGTTGCAAGAACATCTTCTTCCGCTTTCCAAACGCGACTTTGCTTTCAAGCAGGCACGCCTAGCAAAATTCTTTGATCTCTGGCAGCAATCCAGGGCCCCGCTGTTATTTGCCGAATACCTTTTTGACCTGCCCGACTTTCTCCTGGACTTTCCCGGCTACTTCCTCGGCTTCCCCTTCGGCCTCGAGGTCCGGATTGTTTACCAGTCTCCCGGTTTTCTCCTTCACTTTCCCTTTCAGGTTATGCAGCTTGCCCTCGATCTCATCTTGCATTCCTGGCTTCATTGGCTTGCTCCCTCTCGCATGCTTCCAAGCATCCCGCCGCGACCTACAGACTCCATTTGCGCACGGCGTTCCTAGTCGATTTTCCCCTTGCAGATCACATGCCCGCATTTGCATTCAATGTCCGGTGTTTTTTCCATCGCTTCACATTGCACGCTGCAATATTTTCCTGCATGGGTCGTGCACGAGCAGTTCGGATGAGCACACTTTTTCACATTGTCAGCCGCCATTTGTCTCTCCTCGGACCAGAATTTCCATCTCAAACTCTCAAGTACCGGAGAGATCCCACGGCACTTGTAGTTTGAAAGACTGATCTCTGATCTCCGTAAAGATAAGAGAATTCGCAATTTGTGTCTGTACAAAACAGCGCACTGTGGGATATGTATCCGTGATTAAGGAAGAGAACTCAGTAACGAACGGTCTCTTTATTGGACCGCCTCGTGATCCACACTGGAGGCTTGCTGTTACAAATGATTCTGTCGCTTTTCGCAAACGCGCGAGCGCTGCCAATTACATTCTCGCCAGGACGTTTAGCGCTCGTGCCACCTACTTGATCCTTGAACCGATGCCTCTCGACACAGTCCCAGCCCTTCTCAACGACAATCCACAACTGTCTCAAAGTGAACAGACTTCCATTTTCATGACTCCTACTATCTCATTGCGCGATGGCCATTCTTGGACGGGAAGCTATGCCGCTCGAGGAATGAATGTCCCTAATTTCCTCGCATAGAGTTGAGAAGGCAAGAACAGGGATGGATTTCAGGACTTCCAGGTGAGCTCGGGCCTCATTCATATCGTGCTCCTCGATAGCTTCAGCACGCTTGTCTTCTATTTCCCAAGCGAGAGTCCAAGAACCACATGAGGTGCGACGCTGCCCAGGTCTGCGGTAAGTGTGGGACCGGACGAGGCGGCGTTTGCGGCGAACCTCCATCGATCACGTTTCCTGTCGCAACTTTCTTTCGGAAACCCCGTCAACAGGAACAATGAAAAAGGGGTTTCTCCAACTGGTCCACTCAACTTCCTCGTAGCAGAAATCCTTTTGAAACGGCTGGGAACACGCAGACGAATTGCCGAGAAATTGCAGTTTGAATTCATAGGCGGAGTAGGCCAGAAATCGCTCGATTCGGACAAAGAAGCAGCAGTGCGATGACCGAGACAAATGCGGGCGGAACTGGGGCGTAAATGCGTGATTTGCTTTCGTGGTAGGGAGGAAGTTAATGGCAACTCAATGGGGGCAAAACCAGCGGATGAGTGAGGAAGAGCTCGTACGGGCGGCGCAGCGTGGCGACTCCCAAGCACTAAACTCGCTTTTCCGCCGCCATAACCAATCGCTTTTTCATTCGGCGTTGAACGTCATGGGAAACCTCGAAGACGCAGAGGACGCCTTACAGGACGGTCTGCTATCGGCCTTTCGGAACCTGAGAAGATTCGAGGGTCGCTCACAGTTCTCGACGTGGCTCACGCGAATCGTGATAAATGCTGCCCTGATGCGTCGCCGCAAAATGGCAGCCCGTCCGGCCACGTCACCTGTCGAACAGTACAGCGGGGATGAAATTCCGGCCACAGAGCAACTGGTTTCCAAGAGCCAGACACCCGAGCAGCAGCTTGGCCGGCTTGAAATATTAGGGATGTTCAAGAACCACGTCGAACAGCTTTCCCCCATGCTTCGCACGGTTTTTATCTTGCGCATGATGCGCGAGTACAGCACTCATGAGGCCGCGAAGATATTGAGCGTGCCGGAAAATACAGTGAAAGCCAGGCTGTGGCGCGCGCGCCGTGAACTGGCGAAGAACCTGCGCCGAACTTCTTTCCGTGGGGTGAATGCATCCTCAATGCCTAGCCCGAGATTTGACCCGCCTTCGGTAGATTGATCCGGAGACACTTTCTTGAATGACCGAACTAGGGTGTATTCCGCCGGCTGTCCACTATTGCAACGATGTGTGCATTCTGGCACAGCTCATTTTGGGAGAGCTTGGTAAGCTCCTTGCAACACGCTGGATAGGAGCACAACAAGACATGAAACGCATTCACAAAAAATCTGCAACCCTTGCCAGCTTTGGAACCGGCACCAGCCTGGGCGGGAAAATTTCGCAGTATAGAAGTAAGCAACATATTTACAAGCAGGGCGCCCGGGCATACACGCTTTTCTATATTCAAGAGGGCGGGGTGCGGCTCACCACCCGAACAAATTCGCAAGCTGCGGCAGTTACCGCTATTCTGGGCGTCCATGATTTTTTCGGGGAGCTTTGCCTTGCAGGCTATCCGCTCCGGCTGTCCACGGCCGTCGCACTGACTGCTAGCTCCATTCGCACCATCAATAAGTCAAAGATGCTCAAAATGCTTCGCAAAAAAAACAAAACGTCGAACGCCCTTGTGGCCTATCTGCTGTCCAGCGCAAAGAACTACAGCGATCACGTGGCGAACCTGCTGACTTCCTCCGCGGAACAGCGATTGGCGCGCGTACTGTTGAGACTGGCGCACTTGGATAAGAATGGAGGAGCGGTTGCTGAAATTCCTCATTTGAGTCATCAGGTTTTGGCGGAAATGGTGGGGACAACGCGCTCGCGAGTGAACCTCTTCATGAATCGATTCCGCAGGAAGGGATACATCGATTACGATGGGGGATTAGAGGTGCGCCAAACGCTGCGCAAAGCTCTTCGGGGTTAGGAAGTATCCGTAATCTACTGAACCTCAAGGGATTAACGAAGTTTGGCGCAGATCAGCCCGCGGCGGGCGGGCCGGCTTGAAGTGTTCAATATTGCACAGTTTTAGGAATCGCCTCTTGTGCTACTGTTGAGCATGTTGCCTTCTCCGATTCGACGTGTATCTGACCCGTCACCCCCTCGCGCAACTCGTAAAACACAACCTAAAATTGCTGCGTTCGATGTGCAGTTGTTTCTGGACTCGGCCGGCCTCGGGAGAAAAGTATCCAAATTTGGAGCAAAAGAAACGGTCCTCGGGCAGGGCCATCCCGCGAGGAGTGTGATGTACGTTCAAGAGGGCGGCGTGAAGCTGACGGTAGTCAATGAATCCGGCAAAGAAGCTGTTGTATCGATTCTGGGGCCTGGAGACTTCTTTGGAGAAGGATGCCTTGCAGGTCAATCCGTTTCTGTGGCCACAGCGACCACGATTGCGCCAACCACTCTGCTCGTCATTGCGAAAGACAAGATGATTCAGGTACTCCACAACGAAAGCGAGTTCTCCGATCGCTTTATTGCTTATATGTTAGCCCGGAACCTCCGAGTTGAGGAGGATCTGATCGACCAACTCTTTAACTCGAGCGAAAAGCGCCTGGCGCGCACGCTTTTGCTGCTCGCACGTTATGGCGCTCGCGGGCAGCCTGAAAAGATACTTCCCAAAGTAACCCAGGAGCTGCTAGCAGAGATGATCGGCACAACCCGCTCCCGGGTGAATTTCTTCCTGAACAAGTTCAGGAAACTGGGGTTCATTCAGTACGATAGCGACCGCGAGATCCATGTCGATCAATCGCTTCTGAATGTTGTCCTACACGAATAGATCAGACCTTTTGCGATCCGAATTTCGCTGGAAAAATAAGTGCGCGGAGAGTAAGGAACTCAGTGAATTATCTCGCCGAGTTTGCGGCAGCGGTTTCCATGAAACCGAGCATGGCCTGCTTTAATTGCGAGTCTACTTCGTCGGCAATGGTCATCACGTCGAGCAGGACGCTGCCAAAATCCACGCTGCCAAGATTGTTCTGCAGAGTATTGAAGATGCTGACCTGCAAGATTCGCGATTCTTCCACGAGCATAGGGACGGTGTAGCCTTGCTTGCGACGGAGAAGTCCATGCTCGCGTGCGGCGCGGGAAATCGGAGATTCGGCGTCAGGTGGAAGACGAAGGCGACGCACGAGGTCGTTCAGGAGAAGCGGTAGATGGCCAGTACGCTCTTGGTAGGTCAGTGAAATGGCGGTGAGTTCGTCGGTGTGGTCGACGCGAGCCATCCACATCTGAATGGTGGTATCCAAATCACGCTCCAGAATGGCTGCGACGCGTTCTTTGTTCATAGCGATGTGGGCCGAAGGATTCGAGAGCTTCTTTCTAATGATCTCCGTGATTTCGCCGAAGCCGATGGGTTTCACCAGAACTTGGTCGGCCTGCAGGAGGATGGCGGTCATAGCGGCTTGGAGGACGGGGTAATTGCTGAGCACGAGCGTTACAGCGTTGGGTTGTGCATGGCGCATCGCATTGACAACGGTGAATCCATCGGAGGCGTCTGGCATGTGAAGGTCGGAGAGCAAGACCTCGAAGTGTTCGGTAGAAATGAGTCTAAGGGCTTCGCTTACGGAAGCGGCGGGCGCCACCTCAAACCCGTGGCTTTCCAATCCCTCCTGATACGAAACCCGGACGTCTTCTTTGTCTTCCGCAAGCAGAATTTTAGGTTTTTTCATCACAGGTTAGCCCTTCCAAAAGGAACTAGAGTCTCATCGTATGGTCATTCAGAGCAGGAATCAGAACGAATAGCAGTTCCGACGAGCATTCCCCGCGGGCTCTGCCGGCTGGGGCAGTTCTATGGACGTCGAAAATGCTCGGCGACCTTTTAGAGACTATCCCTGTTGAAGCGAAGGTTGTTGACGTCGGAGTGGCGTCGCTCCATATACGTGGACAGACGACGTGATTGATGCGTTGCCATATGAGAAACTTGGCTAGGGCAGCGACGGAAACATCCACCAGAAACTTGGGACGGAACCACGATATTCGGAAGATCGAATGCCAGAAATTTCAAATGAAGGAATCAAACCCGACGGCTCGGAAGAGATTTCGGGGCGCCGCGGTTTTATGCCTTTGCAAGTAAGAACAGTTAGGACGTGGAATGAGCTGGAGGTGATTCGTCCTGCGTGGGAGAGAATTTTGCAGGGCGCAGAAGCTCTGACCATATTTTCCACTCTCGAATGGTTGGGAGCCTGGTGGAAGTCGTTTGCAAAGGATAAAGAGCTCGAAGCGCCGGTTTTCTCAAATTCGGACGGCGAGATAGTAGGCGTTGTTCCTCTCTATTCAGACTGGGTCGAAACAGCGCTTCCCTTTCGCGTCAGACGACTGCGTTTGGTCGGGGATGGCTCTGAAGACTCGGATAATCTCGATCTGATCGTCCGTGGTGGTTATGAAGACTTCTGTACTCAAGCGTTTCTATCTTGGCTGGAATCGAACCCACACTGGGACATTTGCGAGCTGAACACTCTTCCTTTGGATTCTGCCTCGCTGCAGTCATTGATTGCGAATCTGAAACATCGCGGGTGGACCTTGCGGCGATTGGAACGGCCGCGGTCGAGGATCCCGTTGCCGGACACTTGGGAAAATTACCTCCAGCAATCGATCTCAAAAAAGGAAAAGACGAAGATTGGTTACTACACGAACCGTTTGCAGCAGCGTTTTAGCGTCTCGGTCACCAGGTGCGATGATGCGCACGCGCTACCTGGATCTCTTGGCACACTGTTCGAGCTCCACCAGAAACGCTGGCATTTGAAAGGTAAGCCGGGGGCGTTCGCCTCCGTACAACGATGCGAACTCTATTACAGCGTGGCGGCTTCTTTTATGCAGCGCGGTTGGCTCGAATTCTGGATCATGGCGCTGGATGGAAAAGCGGTCGCCGCACAGTTCGGCTTCAGATATCGCGATGCAGTTTATTCCTTACAGGAAGGCTTTGATCCGGCGTATGCGTCCGACCGCGTCGGCTATGTGCTTCGGGCTCATGTCCTCAAGATGCTGATAGGCCAGGGCGTCAGCCACTATGATTTTCTCGGAGAAGAAGACCCAAGCAAAAACCGCTGGGGGGCCCAGGTGGGCTGCTACGCAGACATCCATTTTGCCCGGCCGCTGACGCGAGGCGCCATTTACCTGAGAATGGATCAAACAACGCGCGCTTTGAAAAGCTGGGTTCGAACGAAGCTTCCGTCTCCAGTTCTGCGGGCTCTTCGAAAGAGTAAATCATGAGCGACACCGCTTTGGAACTACACACTTCGCCAATTCAGAATCGACGAAAGCTTCCGAACTTTTGACTGGTCCGCGACTTCCATCAGCCTTTGAAACAAAGCGCCGCATCCCCGAGCTTGCTGAAGATGGACATCGCATTTGCCGCAGAGTCGGCCGTCTGAGTGAAGTAGTTGTGTCACTGCCTCGAGCAGTCCTCTCTGGCATGGTTGCCGCATCAGTTTGCATTTGCCTGCAGCGGCAAACTCACGAACTGATTTCGAACTGTTCGTGGGGGCGAACGCTAGGTCAGCGGCGCGGAACAGATCCAGATCCTGATCGTTATCACCGATGGCGACAACGGGCTCGTCTTCGGATCTCAAATATTTCTTCGCCCATACCAAACCAGAACCTTTATTGATGCCCATTGGAACGATGGTCGTGTCCACGTCTGTCGGGAGGAACGTCAAACGTTCCAACCCCGCACGTTCGAGAATGCCTCGGACCTCCACTTCCGACAGACCCTGTGTACGATCTCGCTCGTAGCGGAAAGCGCGCACGGCAGTCCGATAATTAGGATCGACGAATACTCCTGGGAGTGATTGGATTACCGTTTTGCAGCGCTCCAATTGCTCGGCAGCTTCCGGATCGACGAGCGAGATTTCGCTGTGTGCCAGAGCATCGACAAATAGGCAGCCGGATTCGGCGACCCCTCCTGGCAGACCGTAGGCCTCGCAGTATTGCCGGACGTCCGTGACGCTGCGCGCGGTGTTAAGGATCACGGAGAATTCGTGACTCTTAAGCCTCGCCAGTGCGATCAGACTGCTGGCCGTCGCTTGAGGAAAACCGAAGACATCGGAATCGAAGACCCCGTCGAGGTCAAGAAAGATGAGTCTCCGATTGGAAGGCGGGAGGGGGCGGTTGGGAAGCAGCGACGCCGAAAATAGATTCATTTGATGAACCAAGAAATTTCGAGATAGAAAAAGGCGTTCGTGCCATAGCTTCAGATCCTCGCTGCGCGCCGCAAGATCAAGCACGGCGGCAGCTCGCTCCGTCACTGCAAGGCCGTGCACCAACTTCCAAAGCAGAATCCGGCCGACGATTTCAGAATCACCACTCAGCTGGATATAGCGCGCGATCAGTTCGTTTTCGTCCTCTGCGGGAAGACGGAATTCGAAGACTGCGCTTGCGAGATCGTAGGCAGGATCAACGATGTATAGCTCGGTGCGGCCAAAATTATGGTGTTCGTAATCAACCTTGAAAAAAGTATTACGAGATTTGACCCAGTCGCCCGGCTTCATGTTCCCGTCAATTAATGCGGGGGCGCGGCACGCGTGCTGCGCTAGATTCCGATGGAGAGCCGTCACTTTCAAACGGCCGACGATCGAGCCGTATGCTCTTCTAAGTGAATCGATCAGCACACTCCAGCCCGTCCAACCGTAGCCCGGGCTGATTGCAAAGGTAGGATCCTTTTTCAGACGCAGTGTCGCCGCGCGAGCCGCAACATAGGCTGCGAGACGTTTGATTGGCGGCGTAACCGGATCGCCCTCAACACTTTCGAGCCACTCCATATATACGAGGCCATCTCGAAGGCCAAGCATTTGGGGAACGAATCCAGCAAGCTGCTTGCCCGCAAAAAAAGCCTGATAACCAAGCCAGCCCCAGCCCACACTTTTCGCAAGAACGCGCCTGACTTCGGGCGGCGCTCCATTTTTCGTCAGGCGGACATCAAATACGCGCTTGAGTCGGCACTGGAAGCCATCCTGAAAATGTTCTTCGAGGCAGGCATTGAGCTCGCCGGTTCGGCTGCTCTGCATGAGCTGAACTCCGTCCCATCCAAGGGATTGGAAATAGCTCGCCAGAAGCGGCTGGGCGGAATGGGGTTCGAGAAGATGGCTCTTGTGAAGAGCGTTCGACTCCAAACGAATGAGCTTGATGCCACGCGTCTCCTCCGCGATCGGCAGGCGCCAATCGGGACGCGCCGGGTGCATGGCCGCGAGGATAAAGATTCTATCGGAAGGCACTCCTCTTTTCAGCAGAAGGTTGAGCATCAACTGGAAGGTGTTACCCGTATTCGGAGACTCGTCGATGAGGAGCACTCGCACGTCCGGAGAATGGAGAGACTGGAGCGCGGTCTCCTCCCAAGGCGAAATTCCCTTCTTCGGCCGAATGGTGCACCAAGACACTGACGCCCAGCCAAGCTCGGAGAGTTTAGCCTTCGCAGCTGGAGCAAAATATGCACCCATCGAACGAGGGCCGATGATCAAGAGCGGCGATTGGCGATTCTCTTGAGAAGCGCTGAATAACTCGGCAAGCGAGAAAGCGTCTTGATGCGCAAAATCCTGGCTGCGATATCCGGAAGGCAATTGCATGCGCCGATTGAGGAGCCGCTTTGGTAGAGGAGCGGCGATGCAGTCTCCGATGGATTTTCTCAACTCATTTAGTTCTTGCCGGGTGGGCTTACCGGTTCGGGTGAGAAGTTCGCAGATCGCATCGACCTGAGAGGTCCATTTTCTCCTCCAGAGCGCGGCGCGCGATTTTTGCGGAAAGCTCGCGAGGCGATAGACGACGTTGACTATTTTCTGAGCCAGAAAGATAGGAATTCGAAGTCTGGGAAACTTTCGGGAGATCTTCGAAAGAGCCGGAGGAGTTTCCCCCAAATAGTCGTCGAGAGTGCAGCTGAGAGCGGAAGCGAACAGATACAGATTGGCTTTGCATTCTTCCATCTGCCAGGGCACGTTTAGCGAATTCAATCGATTCAGGGATTCACTGAGGTGTTCGAATAGGTTGCGCACCGATAGAACCGGATCAAGCGCCCATCCATAGAATGAATAAAATTGCTCCTCGGAGCAGATTGCTGGGCGGGGTTCTCCAGTCTCTGGAACAGGCCCTTGCGTGCTAACGGTATCGATCACTGATCATTTCCTGGTTATTGTCGAAATGCAATTCCTGGCGCAGCAGCGGGAACCTAAGCTGGACAGAAGTAGCCGGGTCAGGTCACACACGTGAAATTGAGGAGGTACCTGGAGTCTCTTTAACCGTGGGCAGAATGGCGCGCCAGGGTTTCTTCAGATGGAGTGGTGATCCAGCGGTGAGGAGATCCTGAAAGAGCCACCAGAAAATTCGCGGATTGCTGCGCGCTTGCGTGAGCGAATAAGGAAGCCAGCCGTGACCAAAAGGCACGTACATGCGAACGGGCACATTCAATTCGCTCGCGACTCTCAAAGCTGGCTTCATCGGAAGGCCGTACAGCAGCTCAAGGGAGCAGGGGGTCTCTGCCTGGCGAAGGCGTTCCAAAGACTTTCTGGCGAGTTCCGCGTCATGTGTCGCGACGGCCACGTAACGTGCACGACCTGCCAGCCGGTCAATGACGTTTAGAAAGCCTTCGCGAGTATTTATTTCTCGATGTCGAGGATCCGGCCACTGCCCTTTGACTACGCGAACATGCAGACCAATATCCGCCGCAATGCGCGCGTCATCGATGCTTCTCACCCATCTGCCAGGCAAAGTGCAGCCTAGATGAGCATAGGAGCGCGCCGCTTGCGCAATCATCGAAAATGTCCGATCGGCTGTTTCGTGCCCCAAAGAGTCGAAGTGGACGAGAGTATTACCCTGCCGTGCTTGTTCTAGCACCTCGTTAAGAAGTGCCCATTCATAGTTGAGCGAAGGAAGCTTGATGGACAGATAACAGTCCAAATTCTCGGCAGCCAATTGAGAGAGCGCGGAGGTGTACGCATTCGCTATCCGCTCAGGTGAATCGTTCTCGATATTCCAAAAACAGATCGTGGCGCCAAGACCCAGTCCGAAGAGACGCCGGCATGTGCTCATGGCATCGCCAAGTTCGGGCCCAGCAATGTAAGCCCTGCCGACGTGCTTCGCCACGGCTTCCCAAGCAGACCAGATCACCTTGTTGAGCTGCCGGTTCATTCCATTTTTCCATTCGCGGCCGCTTGAAACCGCCGGATCACTGATTGGAATGCATCCACCGCCAAGGCGACGACGCTTCGCACTTGGAAGGGATACGCTCGGATTGTTACGGTTTGAATCTCATCCGATGTCCAGATACGCGTCCAGTTATCAGCGTTACCCAAGAATTCAAAGGAAGCGAGTCCTCTCGAAGCTGCGTAGCGAATGGTCTCGGCAATTAGCAAGGTGCCGGGGGAGCATCGTGCATACTCTTCGCGGTAGCCAGTCTTCAGGAGCCAGAAGCCGCGCCCAGATTCGAGGGCGAGCTGCATCGCGACCGCTTTACTGCCAACCCGCAAAAAACATATTCGCAAGATTCCTGCGGCGCTGGCGGCGGCAGCATAGTGGCGGTAGAACGGACCGCGCAAATTGTCGCGCGCAATGGCGCTTCCCTCGCTTCCCTTCCAGTTCGCAGCCTCGACTTCCAAAGCCTCTTCAAGAATCGGCGCGAGTTGCGAGGGAGTCGGCGACAGAATCTGGTAGCTGAGCGGACCAATTTTCTCGGCGGTTCGAGCGGCTCGCCGCAAATCCGAGCGACGCCCGCTATTGAGCTGACTCTCTGGCTTCCCCCAGCCCTCGTGTAACAAAATGCGAGGGTACGGTTTAGCTGGACGAATAAGTACCAGTCCACGTCCGCGGTAGGCCTCTTGAATGGCGGAAACGGTCGGTGAATTGGCAGAAATTCTGTCCAGAAAAAGAGGAGAGCCCAGCTTGACGAGGGCATTTGCAAGGTTCTTAAGAGCCGCGGCATCGGAAAACACTAAATCGGTTGGCTCGCGAAGAACTTTGACTCCAAGATGTTCCAATCGGCCAAGAACGCCATTGGCGCGGACTAGGGGCGCAATGGCCCCAGTTTGCGATCCTGTTTTGGCGACGACGAATTGGAGTTTCCCATCGAGTGGCAACGTGGCGCAGCAGGATTCGCTCCAAAGACATTGTTGAATCGGGCTGGTCATGTCGTCCTCGAGAGCTTGCCAATATGGGGCAATATCGTCGATCCGACCCGGGCTAACCGTGGGCAGTTCCCCGCTCCTATTTTCGCAATGATTGGCGTTTATGCTGACCATAACCGGAGCCACTCGCGCGACTGGGATCGCCCGAGAGAGAACTGGCGAATTGTGGGCGCGATGCATGTGGACCGGCTAGTAGACTCTTTTTCTACTATTACGATAATCTTTAGGTTCAAATGCGCGGAAAATGGGAATTGTTAGCAAGTTTCTCTTGCCGGACAGGGCTCACCAGAGTGCTGGAGACCTTGCCCCAGCGCCGCGCTTTGATCATCCTCAATTACCACCGCATCGGAAACGCGGACGAAACTCCATTCGACTCGGGAGTATTTTCTGCCACGGCGGAGCAATTTGATTTGCAAATCGCTTACCTGAAACGGCGTTTCCACATGGCTAGTTTAGAGGAAGTGTTCGCCATGATGGATGGTGACGCCCCTCAGGGGACGAGTGTGCTTGTCACCTTCGACGATGGGTATCTGGATAACTACACACTGGCGTTTCCGATCCTTCGCTCGAATGGTGTGCAGGCCGTGTTCTTCCTGCCTACCGCATTCATCGGCACTGGGAAACTGCCCTGGTGGGACATCATTGCCCACATCATCAAACGGAGTGTTAAGAGTCGCATTCATCTGGAGTATCCGGAACCTGTTGACTTTGAGCTGACACGCGGTCAAGCAAGGCAAGTGTGCATCCAGATCCTGCGGGTCTTTGCACAGACTGCCGTGAAAGATACCGAACGCTTCCTAGCAGATCTTGAAAAGGAATGTGAAGTATCGCGGCCTGAAGCTGGGGCCGAGCGTTGTTTCCTGAATTGGGACGAAGCCCGTGACATGCAGCGGCAGGGCATGGCGTTCGGCTCTCATACCCACAGCCATGAGATCTTGACTAAGCTCTCGCCAGAGTTGCAGCGGGAAGAAGTTCGTTATTCGCGCGAGATAATGGAACGGGAGCTTAATCGGCATGTAAATATCCTCGCCTACCCTGTCGGACTGAAGCATTGTTTCTCCGACGAAACGATACGCGCACTTCAAGATACGGGCTATCGAGCGGCATTTTCGTTTTACGGGGGCTCGAACCGCACGCGAAGTATTCGGCCCTTCGACATAAGGCGCTATGGAGTGGCCGATCAGAGCTATGCCCGCTTCCGGCTGCAAACTACCTTGAGAGCCATCACTGGCACTGGATCGTTCTGAAGGCGGTCAAGCCAGCGCGTAAGTTAAGCCCTTAAGCAAGTCCTTCATTTACTTAAGTTTAAGCCAGGAGTTAAAGAGACTCCTGGGCCGCTACGGCTGTTAAACCCTCCCACTTTCCTCAACCCCATCCTACCTATCCTCCTAGACACAATGGACACCAGGGGACAGCCTTTGGGCAGTTCCCCTTTTTTGGACTCTTGGGCAGATGTATTCAACGCGGCGCTCCTGTATCCACAGTAGGCAGGGGCGCGTGTTGCATTTGGGCACGGAGCTTAGATCGAAACCGGAGCCAAATGTTGAGAGCTTGTCGTCCTTCACGAACTCACGAGTTGTTAGCGCTTTTCCTGGTTGTCCTCTCAGGAACCCTCTACCTTGGTGGTTGCGCAGGTTTGACGAGCGCCAGCAAACCTACGAGCGATCCCAAAGGCAATAGCGCGTCCGGGGCACCTTCGATCAGTTCGCAACCGGTCAGTGCAGATGTTACGGTTGGGCAAACGGCGAATTTCTTGGTAGCAGTAACGGGCACGGCTCCATTCAGCTACCAGTGGCGGAAAAACGGAACCGCACTCAGCGGCGCGACTTCTTCTACATATACGACTCCACCGACGACGGCGACCGACAATGGCGCGCTTTTCACAGTAGTGGTCAGCAACAGCGCGGGCAGCGCGACCAGCAACGCTGCTACCCTGAACGTTTCAGGTACCACGGGGGCGGTGATCGCAGTATCCCCGACCAGCGCGACGGTGGCGGTGGGAGGGATCCAACAATTCACGGCAACGGTAACTGGCACCTCGAGCGCGGCGGTAACTTGGAGTGTCAGTGGCGCGGGATGTAGCGGCGCGACGTGTGGTACCATTTCTGCAGGCGGACTCTACACCTCACCAACCAGTGTACCCTCGCCTGCGATAGTCAGTGTGCTCGTGACCAGCGTGGCGAACCCCACTAAATCAGCTTCGGCGAGCGTCACCCTTGTTACTGCGGCTGCGGTCTTGTTGAGCATTAGCCCAGCGAGCGCCGCAGTTCCTACCGCCGCGACGGATTCTTTTACAGCGACGGTGACGGGCACAACGGATACGGCAGTGGCTTGGAGTTTGAGTGGGACTGGCTGTAGCGGCGCCTCCTGCGGGTCACTCGCGACGAGTTCGCTGGCAGCCGTCTACACGGCACCTGTGGTCGCGCCTTCACCACCTAGCGTTACTGTGGCGGCAACCAGCATGGCGATACCGAGTAAGAAAGCCACTGCAAGTGTGACCATTGTGCCCGTTGTTTCCGTAACTGTGACACCGAATAGCATGTCGGTTCTAACCGGGGCAACACAACAGTTCAACGCGTCTGTTGTGGGGAATTCTAATACTGCGGTGACATGGACAGTGCATGGGACTGGCTGTAGCGCTGCGACATGTGGCACCATTACGAGCGCGGGACTCTACACAGCACCTCAGACAGTTCCCTCACCCGCCAACGTTACCGTCACGGCGACTAGTTCAGCAGATCTGTCAAAGACGAGTTCGGCTTCCGTGACTATCTTGTCTGCGTCTGCTACTAACACGATTGACGGCCTTAATATTCCTACCGGCCACCCCAGGTTGTTCTGGAATCCTTCGCGCATCGCTACCGCGCAAGCCTGGGTGCAGAGTTCGGGATATACAGGACTCACCACCAGCCCTCGACCGCTCGACGATTACGACGTGGCGTTTACGTGTCTCGTGATGAACGTCTCCGCGGCGTGCACGCAGGCCATAACCGACGCTGTCTCCTTCACTCCCACCTCCCCAAACGGCGGAGGGGTTGGAGATGACAGTATGCGGGCTCTTGGAGAGCAGCGGATTTTGATTCGTGACTGGCTCTACCCGGGATGCGGGAAGGCGTCTTGCCTCTCTTCCGGACAGATATCCACATTCGACACGAACTGGAGCTTGTGGCAGTCGAATCAGGATGCACCCACCCAGACCTGGGGCAATGTTGGGATGCCCACCAGTAACTATTTCTGTGGGCAGTTTCGCAATGACGTCGACTTTGGAATTACCAGTTATATCGATAACCCGAGCGCCGCCGCAAATTTGAATTACGGCGCGGTGAACCGCTGGAACGATGTTCTTAACTTTGTCTCTCCGACTGGCACCGGGAAAAATGGCACGCTCGGATACGGGCTTTACAATCAAGAAGGCGGCGGCGAGTATGGGCGCTATTGCCTCAACTACTATGCTGTTTCTCTAGCTTCCTCAGCGCTTCTGGGCCGCGATATGTGGACTGAGACGACCGCTTTCAAAGCCGGCGTCTTGCAGACCATTTACAACACGATGCTGGTGCAAACAACGAGCCGGAGTATGTGGGATGGCTTCACATGGGCGGATGACGAGAATTGGGAAGCCGCATCTGGTTGTGGATACATAAGCCACAACGGACCTGACGGTCATGGTGGATGCGGGATGTCCAGCCAATACTATGGCGATTTCATGCAAGCGGCTGCGACGGAATATAACGCGACGAACATCGGCAAGTACGCTCGCCAGTGGATTTCGACAGTGAATCCCGCCATCGGACCGCTTTTCAAGTCTGTCGATCCGGGTGGCACGGCTCTCGCCTTCTCCAATCTTCCTCTCGATTACTATTCATCGGGCGCTCAGTATATGTATCTGCACGACACCTGGGCCCCGACGGGCACAACGATGCTCTGGCAGATGGGGTTGAACCGGGGAGGGAATCCTTCACCTACTCTTGCTATCGGGACAGGCCATTGGCACATAGACGCGGGAACCTTTCAAGCCTCCCGCAAGGGCGTGAACATAATTCGGGAAACAATGGGGTACAGCGATACGGTTGCTGGCTATAACAGCGTCGGCACGACTCCGAGTGGGGGCGGACTGGCCCATAACGTTCCTCTTGTCGGCGGAATGGCAGGAGTAATTTTTCAGGAGTTTTCAGACGGTCCAGGCATTGTCAGACGCCTGGAGACGCAACCAAACTACGCATTCGCCGCCGACGACTTGACGCTCACGTATCAAAACAACGTGGTTGACCCTAGCTATCCCGCTAGAAAGAATCCGTATGTCGTGTCCGTAGTCCGTGAATTCTACTATTTCCGCGGCATCAATGTTCTCTTGATTCTTGACCGGTTCCAAACAGACACCGCATCGCGTAGCACAACCTTTGTAAGTCACTGCGAAACGAATCCCACCGTTACTTCCACCACAATTGCCTGTATTGACGGGACGCAGGAAGCGTTCTACAAAGCACTTTTGCCGGCCGCACCGACGATTGCCGTCGTCGCCGAGAACGCCAACGGCGCCACAGCCCCGAACTGGCAGTACCGCATCGAGGCGAACAATCCGAATCCCGGCAACACGGTCAGTTACAACATCTATACCATCCAACTTGGAGACGCGTCTGGATTTACCGCGCTTACTCCAGGAATTGTCGACTCCACGCCTGGGAGTCCTTCGAGCGGCACATTTACGATTACTCTTGACGCGAACGATAGCCTGGTAGTCAACAAGGGGGTCGCATCGTCGGGAGGGACCATTACAGCAGCCGGCTCAACGAAGGCTCTAGCCACGGCAGTTCAGGGTATGACGATCACGGATAGCGGGCCGGTGTGGCAATAATCAGCCGTCGTAATTAGTCATCCATCTAACGCCTTTCCGCTCAGCAAGGCCCTGTCACGAGATGGGCCCGAGTATCACTTAAGGATCTTCTAGAAAGAAGTGGACCATTGAAGTGGAGGACACCGTTCTGAAGGACTCTCCGGCGCTAACTCCTTGATCCATCGCGACCTGGAAGTCCCAAATAGCCCTTCCCCCTCCCTTCTCACGCGAAGAATTGAGGCAAGGTAACGATCGACCTGAACCAATCATCGGTCAGGTAGGGTTCGACGGCCACCCGTCGAACATCGTAGTCATTCCAGTCGCCAAATCGCCGAAAACCACCGTAGTAGCTGAAGGCGAACCGGACCCCGGCCTCTCGCAGGCATTCTTGCGTGACAGAGTTGAAGCTGTCGTGCTCACCCACTGGATAGCTGAAGTACGACATCGACTCACCCATCTCTTCTGCAAGCCTAGTCGCGCAACCGAGGATCTCGTCCCTTTGCCTCTCGCGGGGCGCACGCGCCAAGATCGGATGAGTTACCGAGTGTCCGGCGACCGTCATACCGGCCGATTTCATTTCTCGAAGCATGTCCCAGTTCATCCAGAAGTTGTTGCCTACATCCTCGCCGCACCGCCCTGACCCCGTGGCCTCCGCAAGAGTGTCAAGGTAGCTGCCGGTGGACTCTGCAGGCATTCGCTTGTAAGCCCGCAAGAGCGTCCTCACCGCCCCTTCTCGGTCCGGTTCTTCAAACAAAACCGGGGAAGGAATCCAGCCTGGGAGGTCAACTCGGTCCTTCCGGCTGAACCGAACCATCCAGGCAATTTCATCCCACCAAGGTACCTGACGGACGTCCATAAATCCTGTGGCGATGAAAAATGTGGCTGGGGCACCTTCCGTCTTGAGAATTGGAAATGCGATCTCGTAGTTGTCTCTATACCCGTCATCGAATGTGATTAGAGCGTAGCAACCTCGACCACTGGCCAAGACGTGCGGGATGTCGTCAGGGGTGATTAGGTCGAGTTGCGACTTGCAAAACCGGATTTGATCGGTAAGAGACTCGGGGTCAGCGCTCCAGAGTCCCCGGTCGAAAAGTGAATCTTTGCCGTTACCGATCCGGTGATAGTTGAGAACGAGTAATCCGGACCACTCCATCGCCCGTCCGAGGAGCACGCGGAGGCCACTGCGGCACAGGAGGCGGGTCGTGATCGCTTTCTTCATCAAGTCAACTTCGCCTCATAAACTTTTGGCGTTTACCGACGATGTGCCCGGCGAGTCGGACCAAGCGGGAGATGGCTGCCCTCGGAGTCGGCCGCCAGACTCTGACTCCGACGAGCTGGTTCTCCTGCGTCGCCAGCCGCTTTTTATAAGGAGAAGATCCCCGCAAGAAGTCATAGGCCGTCACTCCTTGTTCCGCAAGTGACCGCATCAATAGCAGGTGCGCCAAGTTGCCGGGGCTCTTCAAGAGGCCGCCGGTTTCCCGCTGCACCCCTGACTGGTAGAAATCGAATTTCTTTCCGCTTACGAACCCGTACAGAACGGCCAACGGCTCCCCAGCGAGGGAAAGCCTTGCGAGAACTGCCCGCCCACTGGGCAGCCACTGCCCGATCAGATTACGGTGGAACTCGGTGAACCGCGGCGACGCGAATACTCCTGGTTTCCCTTCCAGGGTCCAACGTTTCTGGTGCAATTTAACCAAGTGGATAAATACGTCGGCAGCCTGCTCTACACCCACCAGCTCGAAGTGAGCACCAGCTCGCTCACCCTCACGCAAGAGCCGCCGGGATTGCTGGCGGGCGTTTGATGACAGTCGCGCAAGATAGGCCTCGAACCCGCCCCCAAGGTCTGAAAGGGGGCAACTCCCTCGCGAGAATCGCTGGAGCGTAAAGGGGATGTTCCGTGCGAGCAACAGCGGGGAGTCTTCGCTAAGGTCCAGAAATTCTAGGCGATCCCAGGCCATCCGGCCCACCCTCTCCCACATAGAGTCGACGCAGGCCGATTCTTCGCCAGGGAGACAGAGGAGATTCAAGTAATCCGGGCAGGTCTCTTCATGCTCTGCCTCTCCGGTGGAGATGAACTGGAGGTGACGACCGCCCAGAGAACCTCCCGCCCCGCAGTCCAAGTAGAGAGGGAGGGCTCCAACCAGCCGCGAACCACGCCAGACGGTAACAATCCGCAACCCACCCGTCCCATAGAAATTGCCATAGACCCGCCACCAACCCCGTAACCAATCAAAACTAAGGGCAGTGGATGAATATGGGCTCGAAGCATGCAGAGCATCCCATTCATCTCGGATGGCGTCCCATTCCGGCCCGTCTTGGATAACTCGCGTTTCTAAATCTTTTGGCATGTGGTCGATCCGGGTTGCTCAGTTAAGAGGGTCGAAATAGGGCAGCGGCCGTGCGCTCGAACAAGGTACGCCTACCAAGGCAGCGCCAGCGGGAAAAGAGGGTCAGGAAGGCGACTTGGGCCGCTTGGACAAACCCGCCTTTTTCGATTCCCCTCGCCGAGGCTGTGTTGCGCACATTAACATCAATCACAAATTCGGTTACCTTCTCGAGACCGAGAACGTATCGCATTGCGAGCAGAAGAGCAGGATAAAGGCTTTGGCCCCGGTAGCAGCCCAAGGTATGAAAGTTATATAGAAAGACGCGCCCCGAAGCTTCGGCTAACTTGAAGGAGCCGATCGTTCTGTCTCGGTAAGTGACCCAGCCAAAACTCACGACTCGTCCGCCGATCATCCAGCCAAAGAATTCGTCGCCGTGAGCGAGTCGAGGGGCCACAAGACCGTTAGGTTCTCCCGCCGCTTTCATCGCTTCATTGGCCAAATCTTGATCGGCGGTGGGGGCTGCTCCCGCAATCCGCGCAAGCACACACCCATTGGGGCAACCCGGACCGAAGTCCTTGCGCGGTGCCCACAAGACCGTCACGCGAGTCCGCCTCGCGAGCCGCCGAACTAAACCTCGAAAGATTCGAACGGCCCGTGGCCTGGATCCTGTCAAACCCAAACTTCCTTGGCTGGATCTCATAGCTTGGGTGTTTGTGGCGAAGAGATAGATGGGGACCTCTCGTCTAGTCAGCAACTTGCCATGTCATTGGTGCGTAATGACTGCAGACAGTCGGTGTTGAGTCGTGTCCTCTTACTGGCGCCTGGCGAGAAGTGACACGCGGGACTGCGCAATCCGGATTCATCAGCGAGCCTCTTCAGCTCCAGCCATTGAAGTTTGCGGGCGGTCACTTAGCCGCCAACGATTGTTGCACTGGTCCAAGACCCCTGTGGCTGCGTGTGACGTGCTCGGCCGCCATCGTTTCCTGGAGGCCGGAAGCGACGCCGACCCGGGGCTGCCAGCCAAGTTCATTTTCTGCCCGAGCGCAATCAAACTGCATGCGTGCGAGTGCCGACTTGACGCGATAAATGGAAAGCGGCGCCTGCCGGTTGAGACCCTTGGACAAAACCTCGAAGCCCAGCGCCAGACTATAAACGATGGCTGTGGGCAGGTGAACCATTCTCGCCTTGGTAGCGTTTTTCGAGATGTAGTCGCGAACAACCTGGTTCTGTGTGATTTTGGTTCGATCCACGATATGGAAGACCCGGCCATCGAATTTGCTAGTTTCGGCAGCCAAGACGATCGCATCGATGACATCTTCTACATAAACCAGAGGCAGTTCACGGGTGCCATCGCCCAGGACGACAAAGAAGTTTCCGATTTTACGGGCTACTTCCGGAGTTAGTAGCGTCATCTCAGGACCGAAAACCCTTCCTGGACGAAGCAGCACGGCTCGGAGATGCCGACCTTGGACTGCAGCGAGCACTATTTTTTCGGCTGCGGTTTTCGCTTGGGTGTAGGCCCCCCGTTTTGTTGGCGACGGTTCCACTGGCCAATCCTCTGTGATCACGTCGCCGTGCCGTGCAACCGCGGCATGCAAACAACTCAGGGAACTGATGTAGACGAGACGCTGCACGTCGTGCCGAAGCACACTATCGACAATATTTTGCGTGCCGTAGACAGTGCCGCGTTCATGGTCATGAACGCCGCCCTTCATCGCCGCGCCTACGTGATAAACAATGTCCGTGCCGGCTACGGCGCGGTCCACGGCAGATGGATCTCCCAGATCGCCGAGAAAAACCTCGACGTTGCCATCGTTCATCCATTCCGCTTCTGGCTGCCGCCGTACGAAGAGGCGAACACGGTTTCCTTCTTGCAGCAGTCGTCGAACCAGATGCCGTCCGATTAACCCGTTTGCCCCGGTCACCAGAACGCTTGCGTGTCCCACAGTTTGGAATCGGTTCTGGAATTCAATTTTCGCGGCATTGGCCTGCTCAGAGACGCGGTTTGTCCAGTAGACGGTGGAGCGCGCTTGCTCGGGCGGAACCGGCATCGGCGCGCCCGTTTGCAGCGCGTTATAAAACGCAGCTACCAACGAATGCAGGCCGTCGTACTGCACGATTTTCTTGGCGGCGAAGCGCGCGACATTCGCTGGCACCTGAGCGCAGATGCTGAACCCCTCTGCGATTGCCTGCAAGGCACGTGCTGGCGCTTTCGGAAGTGGGAGTTGCGGGGTATGAGTGACCCACATTGCGAAGAGATTCGCGCGGATTACGCCTTTCGTTCCCTGGACGACGAACCAGTTCTGCAGGGGCCGTACATTCCATGAAATCTGGATGTTTGCGGTGCCGCGTTGGCATTGCGCTTCTGCCCGCCATTCATCAAAGAGGAGGTTGGAGTCACCTCCGTGTGTGCCATAAGAAGCATTCGCGTCTTCAATGGCCCCCAAGAAGGATTCGGCGAGATATAACGCGTGAACGCCTTGGTCCAGGAAGGGGTAGCCACCATCCTGGTAATGGACCGGAAGCGGTCCTCCGCGGTAAGGAGGATATTCGCTGCTGCGGAAGTAATCGAAAGTGAGCGGATCTCCAATGCCGCCAGAGCGGACGATATTCAACGCTTTGGAGACGAAGCGGTCGTACAACATCGAATGGTTGACACAAACGGATTTTTGCGCGGCCGCGGCGGCGGCGGAAATGCGGTCGACCTCTTCCGCATTCATCGCGAGCGGTTTTTCGACGAGCACGTGGCAGCCATTCTTAAGCGCCGCAATCGCCAATTTTGCGTGGGTGTCGGGAGGAGTGAGGATATGAATGACGTCGACTCCCTCATGCATCATGGCTTCCATGGTTGGGAAGACTCCCGGTATGCCAAACCGGCCAGCCAGAGCTGTAGCGCGAGAGTGCACTACGTCGGCAATTCCGACGATTCGTGCGTTAGGTACGCGCTGGACGGCGCGAGCGTGAAATTCGCTGATGTAGCCGGCTCCAACCAATCCAACGCGAAGGCGTGTATCTGAAGGCATTCAAATTCCCTTTCCAATTCAGCGGGTGTCGCAATCAACTTGTGTCATTCGCGCGAACCTCTCGACCGAACTCTCACCGAGGGCTAATTGAACTACGAAACGAGCATTTGTTGCCCAGGTGTGGCGCCCGAAAACGATCTGTTTTGCCCGTGCGCCGACTTGATTCCTGAGCACTGAATTTTCGACGAGATGGAGAAGCGCCCTTTCCATGGCGAGGTAGTCTCCGCGAGGAAACAGGATCCCCGTCAAATTGTCTTCAATCACGTCGCGCATTGGCCCGAGATCGGGGACTACGCAGGACTTGGCCATGGCCATAAACTCAAACAGGGCGATCGGAGAGCCGAAAGCATTGGAATCGGGGAGCACGCAAATATCCATCGCATCGATGTACGCTGGTACCTCATCGCGTGACACTGGTCCCGGAAATATGACTTCCCTTTCCATTCCCAAACGAAATGCGGTCTCTTTCAAGTTCTGCATCTCAGGGCCGTCGCCCACGAGCAATACTTTTATCTTTGGATGACGGTCGCGCATACTCTTCACTACCTTAATCAATGCTTCTAGATGATCCCAGCGATGGAAGAGTCCTACGTGACCGATGACGATCGAGCCTTCCAGATCCAGACTTGAACGAAGTGACAGCTCGGGCAACGGGCCTCGGAATCGATTCGGATCAATTGCATTGGGCAAGACGTGTACGCTTTCACTACGGGCACCGCGCTGCCGAACTTCGTGTGCGAGAACGCCTGAGACACAGAGAATGTGATCGGCTCGTGAGAATACCCAGGAGTCGATCGCCCGCGCGAGGCGCTCCAGGATCAGGCCGCGGGCGCGCGTAAATCCCGCGAGTTCGTTCACTTCAAGCACGACTGGCCTCTTGAACCACTTTCCGAGCAGCACGCCCATAAACATAAAGTAGGCATGCCTTTCATAGAGGACAGCACCCGCTTGTCGCCACACAATGGGCAACAACCGAAACGGGAGAAATAGGTTGTACAAAAGTTCGAATATTTCGAAAACGAACTGCGGGCACTCGCAGCTTATATATTTCCAAATGCGTTGAAGACCGCGTGCACGATCTGCTTTACGCAAGAATGGCATTATCCCAGCGGACTTGAGGGGATCGATACCCGGGGGGGATACGATCGTCACCTCGTGGCCGTCTGTCTTCCAGGCTTCCACCAGGCTTCGAATGTGCATGGCTTGGGAACTGCGGCCCATCGTGCGATGGTGATAGATGAATTGCAAAGGTCAACGCCTCGGAACTTAAACTAAAATTCGGCTAAGCACTGGCTCGCCAATTTGATGACATTCCGGCAAGTGGGAGACTGTCCGCAAATATAATGTTTTGCTTATGACTTATTGAGACAGGACGGTTCTCTATGCGGAGTGCATCGCTTGATTTTGAGAAATGCAACCGTTGTAAAGACTCAGATAGTCGTCGAGCATACGTTCCGGGCGGAAATACTGTTCGTAACAATGGCTCGCCAACTGCCCCATCTTTGGAAGGTCTTGTCGCCGAGCAACCGCGTCGCACAATGCCGAGGCCATGCCTTCAGGATCGGATGAACGCACGAGTGTGACCGCACCCGACAAACGCGCGATCTCGCCCATACCGCCGACATCAGTGACCAGCGCAGGCAAACCAACCGACATGGCTTCCAACATAGATACTGGCAATCCTTCGGTAACGGAAGAACTGACAAATAAGTCAGCCGCAAGCATGAATGGGGAAACATCAGCCTGTTCACCGAAAAAGGTGACCCATTCACTTAGTCCGAGTTCAGCCGTGAGCTTCCGCAGACTGAGCTCAAGTGGCCCGTCTCCAACGATCCAGAGCTGGACGTCGTGATGGCGCGCACGTGTAAGTGCGACGGCCTGCAATAAAGTGGCATGGTCTTTCGGCGGCGCCAAACGCCCAACGGACAGCAGAGTAAAGCCTTTTTTCGGCTGCGGGACAGCCCGGGTATCCGCGGGCCAAGCGCCGTTGTAGATATAAATGATTCTGTCACGCGCAGCGAATGGAGCCGCCAGCAAATTCGCCCGCGTGCCCTCGCAGACTCCAACGATCCAATCACACCAACGCGAAGCAAGTGCAAATTTCAACTCACGACGCATCTGGTAGGGAGGCTTAACCAAGCCGTGCCGGGTTACGATAACCGTCTTCACCCCGGCAAGACGGGCTGGAAGCGCGGCGATGATAGCTGCTGTGGCGTTATGGCAATGTACGACGTCCGGGCGTGAACGCATGAACGACTTATACATACGATACATCAAACGAAAGAACGCGGGGGGATGATGGAGAATTACCTCAAACCCTTCCGTCCGCAACTCTTCGCCGATTACGCCAACCACATAAAGACAGTGGACTGATGCTGTATGGCCCCGGTCGCGCTGTAATCTACACAGTGTGGCGGTTAGCTTTTCTGCTCCGCCCATCTCCATGCTGTCAACAACGTGGGCGATACTCAGCGAAGAGTTTCGCTTATCTAGAACATTTGTTATAGGTGTACAACTCACTGTCGCCATGGCGCTAGGCATTGGATTTGAGCTTTTCTGTGTCAAAGGAATATGCTGCTTCTTCCGACATTTTCAAGGTATCGGATCTATCGCTTGGAAGAAGCTGCGGGATAGCGCGAGAGGTTGACCGTCGCATTCTCGGCCATCATCTCGATGAGCCGAGCGGGTATCGCGCGTCGCGGTGGCTTGCCAGCTAAGCCAGCCATCATTTTCCGTGGCAGCATAAATGTTGGTTCCGGAACGCAACGTTTCAGGCGTATGTCGCTCCTCACTCAACGGCGCTTCCTGTTTGAGGGCTCGCCGCAATCCCGCCTGACTCGGGGCAAACGAAATCTGCTTGGGACGATCGCTCGAGTGGACCCGTTTTAGAAGCGCTGAGTTTCTGAAACAACCTATTCTGCCAAGGTGCGAGCCACGAAACCGCTCTTATCACACGCTCTGGAACGGGCACACGAGCTCCAAGCAGCTCGGTAAGCTTCCGTCGGTGATACTTAGTAGCTGAGATTTCTCGCCAGCCGGAGAATATACGAGAGAATTCCCAAGGGCGACTGGCCCACGGATAACCTGGTCGAGGAAAATAATCGCCCAGGAACCTCCCAGAATGATGCTCCTTCAATCGCAGTGGATTAGGAGTCGAGATGAAAACGTAACCTCTCGGCCGCGTTACCCGCCCAAGCTCCGTAATCAACTCTGCGCGGGCTTGCCTGGAGGTCACGTATTCCAGCACAGAACTGCAAACAGTCAGATCGAAGCAGTTATCCTCGAATGGCAGTCGTTCCCCGGCGGAATATCCCAAAAAGGACACTAGGGGGGATACGAGATCATGTCCTGCTGCTCGTACTTGTGCCGCCCGGATAGCCAAATGGCTTGCATCGATTCCGACGACCTGCATGGGGCGCAATACGTGGGATGAAGCCAGCGCTACACTGAATCCTCCTGTTCCGCATCCCACGTCCAAGATTCTGTCGGCTTGGCCGACATACTCCTCCAAAAGCCAACAGGCATTCTTGCGATGATGGTCAACACGCTGCAGTTCTCTCTGGGCAAATTCATTGTCGGCGGCGTGGGTAACCGCATAGCCCACCACGGCAGGAGAATCATGGATATTTTGAACTGCCGCTCCTTCCCTCAACAATTCAACGAATCGCGTTCTGTAAGGTTCTTTCATACATACCTCGCTAGGATTCTGAGACACCTGGCACTGGAAATTCGGCATTTTCCAGCAGCGCCCTCAAAAGTGGAGGGCTGCCAGGCCAGTCCGCTCGCGGCGGCGACTTATCCGAAGGACAAATTTGAAATCATCTTGAAAGTTCCGCAACCGTCGCTTGAGGAACCAGGAAGTCAATTAAGTGTTTAAACGAAGAACCGACTGGCGTAGGCAGCAAAGCAGAAAGTTGCAGCAGCCGCAGGCGATCATCCTTCTGTAGCACCGCAAACATCCGGCTGGTGACCAGGAAAACAATCGCGCCCGCTGGTACGGCGACGCTCAATTTTATGAGGGGATCAAACGGCATCGCCACGATGCCGAGTACAACGATGGCCATCGCAAGAGTTGCGGCAGCAAGCCTCAGTAGCACAGGCATATCGATTCGCACAGGATAGCGAAGCAGGACGCGGCCCCAGATAGTTACTGCGGCAAACGTTTGGGCGACGCCATTTGCCCAGGCTGCGCCGAGGGCGCCGTGACTCGGAATCAAAACGAAATCAAGGAGCACGTTGATTGCCGCGGCTATGCAGCCCCACTTCAGAATGAAACCAAGATCTTCGGCGGAATACAACAGAGATTGGGCGGGCGTCAGTATGGCCTTCGGAATGCTAAAAAGTGCAACAACGATGAAAACCGGTATTGCTGGGAGGTATTGCGATCCGTAGATGACCCGCACAAATAGACCGCCGATGCAGGCGACCCCGATCAGAATAGGGAGTGCTCCCAGAAGGACATAGGTGGATGCTTTCGAGGTCATCCTAAAGAGGCGATCTTTATTGCGGCCGTACTCGGCCATCTGCGTGGCGGAGAGCGCATTGGCAAACGTCTGCGGTATTTGCATGAGCCGGTCCGCTACACTGAAACAAACCGAGAAGAAGGCTAGCTGACGAATATCGGGCTGCAACAGCTTCAGGAAGATGATGTCGGAGCGGTCCCAAATCACGATCTGCAAAATCATCAGGCCAGTGCTTAGACCAGAGAAAGAAAACATCCGCTTGCGAATTTCTGGCGGCAGTGGTACGTGGGACACCGCTTTCATTGACTTAAGCACCGGAACGGTCTTTACGGCCAACTCCGCTGTGCGATACAGCAAAACACCTGCGGCAATACCGATCAGGTTCCATCCAAGAAGCAGACTCGCTGCCACTGCGACCACATAGACGACCGCACCAACGAGGGCACCACGTGTATTAAGAGCAGCATCCTCGGCAGCGGTGTTCGCCTGAGAGGGCACGAACGTGATCATGTTCGGAACCATGCTCAACACCAGCAAAATGGAACAGACACGATACGCGGGATCGACGAGAGTGAAAGCGGCAACGATGCCGATGGCCGTTAACACGCACGCGATCACTGTTTGGGCCCAAAGGTTGTAAAAGAATACGGCGCGTGCTAGCTCCTTCTTTCCGCCACCGAGAAATTCGCCCATGTACTTGAACGTTGTGAGCGGGATGCCCAGCGAACCTACGGAGCACGTGATGGATGTGAGCCAAAATATCAGATTGAAATAACCCAGCCGGGTGGGGCCGATGACTCGCGCGATGACCACCGTCGTCAGCAGAGTGCAAACGAGCGTAATCACCACTTCCAGGCCCATGTAGATGAAATTGCGCCCAATCACCTTGGAATTGTTGGCGCCCGGAATGGATGAGGGAATGGTCAATGTGGTTAAACCAAATCAAGAGCTCGATGGAACAGGCAAAACAGAAACAGGTCCACCGATCCCTAAGGATTCGTTAGGCGCGCAATCAAAGTGTCACTTCAAACGCGTCGATCTAAGAACGCGACCGGCCCGAATCTTGAGAACGCCGGAATGATCTCATCAAAAGCACAACCGAGGGATTTCGGGCATCGACAGGCTTACTGCCGAATGAGCTCGGAAATAGTGACGGCTTCGCGATTTTTACCTAGCGCGGCCTCGATTACTCGCGGCAGCGCTTTTAAGGCTGGCTCGTTAATGCCGTGATACAGAATTATGTCTCCAGAGGCGAAGCTAGTTCGATCCAACCGTGCTTCCACATCTCCCGAAGCAGCGCAGTAGTCCTTCAGATCGACGTTCCACATAACCACTTGCTGACCAGCCACCCAAGCTGGGATAAGGCTGCGCAGTAACAATTTGCCGTGAGGGGGGCGGAAGAGTTTGCATTTCTCACCCAGAATACAGTTCAGGACCCATCGGGTCATTCCTATCTCTCGAATGGCGCCGGACCAGGAAAGCCGGTGGAAATACGGATGACTGTAAGAGTGGCTGCCGACTTCGTGTCCCTCTTCCCTCATCCGCCGCACGAGTTCCGGATGCTGCTCGGCGGCTGCCCCCACAACAAAGAAAGTAGCTTTCACCGCGTGATCCCGAAAGATGTCCAGCATCCGCGGAGTATGGACTGGATCCGGCCCGTCATCCACTGTGATGGCAATCTGCGGCCGATCCCGGCTCCCATGCTCAAGTAGTTGCCTGCCGGGGACAGCGCTGTATAGTGCTTTCTTGATCAGCGAGCGCCTGTTCGGTGCGTGTCCGTTCGTGGCCGGAGGAGCGTTCTCTCGCCACAAGTAGGTGTCGCTGTAGTGTGTCGCGATATTTTCTTCGGGAACAGAACCAGGAGTCGGATTTCGCTTCGGCTGCGCAGCCAGGCGCTGTAGAGCATCTTGTAGCTCTTGCGCATTGCCATGACGGATGAATGTGACAGTTGGTTGATTCAAGAGGACTTCTGGAACGCGGACAGCCGTCGTAATAATTGGAATGCGCGAAGACATGGCACGTAACACGGAAAGTGGGACTCCATCCTGCAGCGACACCAGAACATCGCAACCGAACAGCAAATCAGGCGTAGTCAATTCATCGTGTACCCACCGAATATTGGAACGCATTTTCTGAAGCGCTGTTTTATGAGCTAATTCTTGCGTATCGTTTGCACCGAAGATGACCAGCTTGGCAGGTCTACCAGTCTTCCGCAGATTCGAAAATGCAGCGAGCAGGTGATCGAACCTGCCATTGGGGTTTGGCGCAAACGCTGCACCTATTACGAACTCTTCAGAGCTGTATTGCAACGCCATACTTGACGCATCAACTGAGTTCGTCGTTAATAAAGACAGGACCGGGTGTTTCGCACCTGCAGTGTCCAATTCCCCTCGGAACGCGCTGAACGATCGCCGGAGACCTTCAGTTGTAGGCACCAACTGCTTCCATCCGACGGAACGCAGCTTGGAGTTGTCGAAACAATTTCCGCCCCACTGGCTTGCGGCCTTGTAGGGTGTGAGGATCGCGGGCAATTGGCCTTTAGAAAAGCGGTTGTACTTCGCGACCATCGAGGAGAGTAATCGCACACCCCAGTAGGGTACAGAGATGGTTCGAATCTTCGCGACGTTCTTTCTGTAGGCTCGCAGGTATTGGCGGCAAGTCGGAAGGTCATTGTCATGAACGTTGTAAACCTGACCGGCAGCGCGCCCGTGGGTGCCAGCAACAACCACGGCCTCCGCACAATTGTCAACGTAGCTCAACGGAAGCAAATTGCTTCCACCAAGGTGCAGTTGGCACTTGCCAATCGTCAACCCGACGCGATTAGAAAAATGGCCGCCACCAGGACCATAGATTACGCCCGGCCGCAGAACCACCAGTTCGAATCCATTGCGTTTCTCGTATTCCCAGAAGAGTTGTTCCTGCCGCAGTTTCGAATGGGAGTAATGGTCGCGCCATTCGGGATGGGGTTCGAGCGGGGTCTCCTCGTTCACCATCGCGCCACGGGCGAGGCTTGCCACTCCGTACACGCCGAAGGAACTCACTAATACGATCCGCATCGGCTTGCGATCGGCAACGGCGTCCAGCAGATTCCTGGAAGCCACGACGGAATTGAGGAAAAGATCCGCAGCCGTTCCCTTCTTTCCTGCGGCGAGATGGAAAATTAGCTGTACGCCATCTACAGCTCGCGCGGCGTCTTCTCGATACTTCAAGTCCCCGACACAATAATCAAAACGAATCTGCGGATGTTGTTCGAGGAGCTCGTCTAACTTGGGAATATCTTTGCGCCGGCGCACATTGCAACGGATGTCGTTGTAGCCGTGGGCAAGAAGACGCTCGAGCAAAGCCATTCCCAGAAAGCCGGCTGCGCCAGTAACGAGTATCTTCATGCTGCTTGCGCCGGGTAAACCTGTGCGGAGATTTCATCCATGATTTGTGACACGCGCAATATTTCTGCGTAGGGGATCGGCACAGGAGTGTCGTGTAGGATGCTTTCGTAAAATAGCGACAATAACCGGTTCATTCCCGCAAAAAACTGAAAGCGTGACCCGGCAAACTCGCGGACATTGTGCGATGCTTGCCGCAGAGACTGCCAGCCAGACTTAAACGGTGGCAACAAACGGCCTAATGCGCTCGGGATGGTCTGTTTGTTTTCGACTGACATGGTGCGGAGCGCGAAATCAATGTGGGCAGTATTCTTGGTGCCGTACACCCGCACAAAATGCGCAACTGGGCGCGCATGCGAGGAAAAAGTGATATACGCAGATACGCCACCGGCAAAAATCATCACCCGCAGTTCGTCAAGAACGGCATCCGTCCGGTCATCCTTCAAATGCCGCCGCCGGTAGGCGCGGGCAAAGATTTCCATCGGCTCGTCAGGAAGGAACGGCGTAATTTTGTTGATGGCGTGATCGATGATGTTTTGAAACAGCTTCCCTGGCAATTGATGAACCCAGTGCCGATCATCGGTGAGTAGTGCCTGGCCAAATCCGCCTTCCAGGTCGTACCCGTAGTAACTTTCTATGTGTATTGGATCGCCCAAGTTGCCTTTGGCCACGAATTCCTTTAGAGCCAGACCCGGCGCTTCGAAGTTGTACCAGTAGTTGATGGTCAGCTTTCGGGCGGTTTGTTGCATGCAGCCGATCAGGCGCCGCCCATCTATTGCATTCAACGCGAGCGGCTTCTCGAGAAAAACATGACAGCCGGCCTCAGCCGCCTTTTGTGCCAACGCCACGTGAGAATGCGGCGGAGTGGCAATATGAATTACGTCGAGCCGATGCTCGGAGAGCATGCGATCAAAATCGGTGTACCGATGCGGCACGGAATAACGAACTGCGAGCTGCTCGGCCAAAATGGGCTCAAGGTCGCAAACCGCCAGCACGCGCGCACATCCGAGCTTTTGAATTTCCTCGATGTGACCGTCCGCGATCTTCCCGCAGCCAATAATCCCTATATTCAGCATCAATTTCTCTCGATACAAACACCGACTTCATCAATCTGGGCAGCGTGCGCTGCAACGACGGGATCGCGCCCTTGCCCGATTGCCTCAATCGCTAAATACATCTGCCAAGCGGAAACAAAATGGATGGCGCACGAGCGCCGTCCGGCTTCCTCCACCAACATGTTGAATGCCGACTCAAGCACGTCCCGCAATAAGGCTGAGGAGTTTCGGTCTTGCGCTCCGTGCGTAAATAATTTGATAAAACTATCCGCTCCAATCCTTGGAGCTAACTCCGCCCACCGTCTTACGCGATACGGTGTCGCCACGTTTCCACAACGAAGTTCTCCGGTTTCGAGCCGCGGGAGCCAACGGTCTCTCCAGCGCATCCCAAGCGGCCCGGGAATCATGAGTAAGTCACCTTGAACGCCTCCGCCAGGCGTAACAGGTGTTCCACTGTCATAGGATTTCGCTCGACCGGGACCTCCGTTGCAGTAGTAAATTGCGTTCACCAAACGAGCTTGGGTCGGAGAGTCGCCGGATGGCATTGTGAAATCGGCATAACAGCCAAGATCTCGAAGCACTCGGATTTCGTCGTTGAGCCCACACAAGCGCCCATCGGGACGCGAATTGTCGAGAGCCCAGTTGCCGTGGATAAAGCCAAACGTCAGCTTCCCATCGCGCTTGCGGAGCAGGCCGTGTTCGTTGTGCAATGTTTGGCAAAACATGCTTATGCGGTCGATGAAATTCTGGCGACCTTCGCCGTCGTGGTGAATGTGGACTTCAACGTCCGCTATCTCTTCACGAACCATTTCCGCCAATGGTTCCATCAGCGTCGGATGATATTCCTCTTCTGGAAAGAAGAAGGTATACCGTGGCATGTTGCCAAAGGAATCGGGTTTGCACCGCCCAGCAATCCTCGGCCATGCAGCGCGCCATACAGAGACGCGCGACTGTGCGGTGGCTAAATCAGCGTGCCGCCACTTGGGTTCGTAATGGTCCGCAATGGTCACCCAGATGCGCTCAAGGGGGAGAGCGGTGCGCCGCGTAATCTGCCGCAGCCGCTGCTTGAGGTAGGAAGGACCCCAGATTTGTGAATTGTGGATTAATTGCATGTTTGCGCGGCTAGTTTGGTGTGGATCGCATCACCGGCTCAGTACAGTCGCAGCCTTGGCCGGCAGGTGCCGTTTCTCTCTTCGTTGCTGCAGAGCCAACTCACAAATACGAAGTACTTCCTCCGCAGCTTCATCCCAACTTCTGCGAAATTGTTCCGAGATGGAATGTTCGTCCCAGCACCGGTCCATCGCTTTTTCAATGGCACCCGCAAGTGCTCGCGAGTCCCTTGGAGCAATCAAAATCCCGGACTGTTCATTGACTAGCTCGAGAATTCCACCCACATTGGTCGCGATCACGGGGCGTCCGCAGCTGAGGGCTTCGATGACCACGTTGGGGTATCCCTCGTTGTAGCTGGGCAGAGCGAGCACATTCGCAGCCGCAAGCCACTGGGCAACCCCTTGCGAAGAACAGGCTCCGTTTAATGTGATTCGATCTTCGAGCCCGAGATGCTTGGCTTTACTGCGCAAATGCTCGCCGCCCGGCCCATCCCCGACAAATGCCAATCGCAGGTTTGGACGGCGGCCTGCAAGGGATGCAAAAGCTTCGAGCAATTCCTCGATACCCTTAGCCGTATCCAAACGCCCGACGAACAACACGAGTTCGGCCTTATCGTTAACGGCTAATTGCGCGCGAGCCGCACGCCGGTCCCCCAAGTAAAAGACGCTCGGATTGCAACCATTCCGGATCGTTCGGACCTTCGAGGCGTTGATTCCCATGTCGATGGCTCGTTGGCGAAGATGTTCACTTTTCGTTACAACAAAATTTGCCCGCCTCATGGCAATTCTCGTCAACCACCTGGAAATCGGGTCAACAAAACGATTTAAGTCAGAGCCGATCGAACCCACCACGGCTGGGATGCCAAGGCTGCGAGCCACCGCGACGGCGGCGTAACCTTCGGGATAGAGCCAGAAATTGCAAATTACGTCTGTAGAGATTTCGCGAATGTATGGCTCAAGGTATTTCGCGCAAACCAAGCCGTTAATGCATCTGGTCACACCAGGAAGAGCTGGATATTCGAAGTAACGCGTAGGCACGCCGGGTGGAGAATAGGACAGATCAGGATGGCGATGGTCGTAACGCGGCTGAAACCATTTCGGATAGCGCGGAAAAGGACAAATAACATTTACATCTGCGCGTTTTGTGAGCGCCAAAACGATCTCGTATTCGGAGTGGCCGCGGTACGGTTGCGCCGGAATAGGAAAAATAGGCGTAACCAGTGTAACTTTCAATCTCATCGCGTTGCACCCCGGGTTCGTAACTGATCGTCTAAACTCAGATTGAGCATTGCTGCGTTCCAATCGTTGCTCTCTTGTCCATCCGTTGCGAACGTACCAGCAGCCCCAGAATTCCAAATTTTCCAAAGTGGCCCGCGTGTGAACAGGAACTTGTAGAAGCCCACTAGTACGGCAGCATTCAACATGCAGAACGCGCTCGCGGGGGCAGCTATGCGGGTCAGGTTAGGAATAGCTCGCACGGTCCCTAGAGCGGCGAGCGCATAGAAACCAATCTGCGCAACTAGCGCACCCGCGTATAGCATCGATCGGCTTGCCAACAATGCGCTGCTGAGTAGAAGTATCACCAGGAGGACGGGTACGAGCAAACGCAGCAACTTATGGGAGATTAATTCGAATCGTAATCGGTTCTGCCGCGACAGCAACCATGGTGCAAGTTGTATCAGTTGGAAGTTGCCCGCTAGCGTTCGGACTTTGCGATGAAATTCGCCACGCAAACTCTTGGGCCAGATGTCATAAACTCGCGCACGCTCGTCGAGGACCGACCGATACCCTTGGCGAATCACATTAAGCGGCTGCAGCATGTCGTCTAGAATAGTTCCCGCGGGCAGCGCGCTCGCCAGTTTGCGGCGTATCGCATAAAACCCTCCGTACACTCCCAGCGGCGAATCGACTTTCGCTTCGCAATTGCGAATCCACTGCTCATATCGCCAGTAGAGACCTCCGACGGCTTGAGCGCCGGCATCGTGGCCAGCAGTGCGCAACACTAATTCTCCGGTGACACATCCCACTCGAGGATCGTCAAAGTTGCTGATTAGGAGCTGCAGAGCATTGCTTTCCATCAAGGGGCGAATGTCGAGGAATAGCAGAATTTCTCCTGTGGCGTTCTGCATTCCTATGTTTAGAGCCGCCGCTTTGCCAGAGTGCTGCGGACATCGTAAGCATTTGACGCGCGGGTCTTGTAGTTCCTTGAGAATATCGTCGGTACCATCCGTCGAACCGTCCGATACGATCTCGATTTCGATTCGATTTCGTGGATAATCTAGCGACAACAGATGAGCGATTTTCTGCCGCAACAGTGCCGCACCGTTATGGACAGCCAAGATGATACTCACCGTGGGAAGTATCGATCCTTGCCGCTGCGGGTGTGGCTGCAAGCGACTGCGCAAGTAGATCCAGAGCGGATAGCCTGCATAGGTATAGAGCATGAGGCATGCAGCACACCAAAATGCGTACATATGAACATGCGTTGCACTCATATCGTCCTCTTGAGTTTGAAGGGCCTTACTGTTCAGAACAGCACTCGAAGCGCGTGGAGTGCGCTTGGCTCTGCTTTTTAGTGGATTGGTAGAAGGGTGTGCGGTGGCATCAGTGTCGCGCCTGCCGCAGCATACGTGTCAGTTCGAAACGTAACTTTCAATGTCGAAGGCGAACTAGACAGTAGATCAGAATGATGAGCAGCACCTCGGCAGTCAGCGTGGAGACTATCCAGCGACCGCGATCAGGCGTTTTGCGATCGCCATGTTGAAGCGCAATCGTTGCGGTCGCCAGTCCAAGAACCAGGTACATCGTTGTCGTGTAGCTGCGCGATAAGAACCACGCGGTCGCCATAAACGAAACCAGCGCCAGGCGCATGGCCACAATCCACTGCTCTGGCACTCTCGGCGAGTCCACGGGTGCAATGCGTGTTTCGAATTCCGGAGCTTCAGCGCTAACCACGGCGGGCAGCACTTCGGACGCATATTCGTATTGCAGAGTGATGATTCCACTCGAACTTGCGGGCGTTAGAGCGAACGCACCAATGTCTCTGATAGCACTAGATTCAAAAAGAGTCAGCAGCCCGAGCAGTTTGGTTGGCTGTTTCTTCGTTTGGTGCCCAATGCTGCGGTTCAGGCCGATCGTCGTTGTTACGAGCAATGCCATCCACAACGTGCTTCCCAGTAATCCGAGTTCAGCAAGGCAGAGGACGAACGAATTGTGCGCGGTGATCTGATACAAATCCGTGAAGTTGCTGAATCCGATTCCCAACAAGGGGGCGCTCTTGAACATTTCCAGTCCGTTGGCCCAAGCCTCTAGCCGGTCGGCGCCGTCAGCGGCTGAGATCCCACGGCCTCCAGTGAAGTCCAAAGCCAGCATGCCAAAGATGAATACGGCAGCGAGAGCCGTGGACATGGGTGTGCCTAGTTTTTTCCGGCATGCCAGAAGCGCGACAGCAGCCAGGGCAAGCAATCCTCCGCGGGAATGTGTCAGAAAAGTAGTCCATAGCAGCAAGGCAGATGGCAAAAGCACGATGAGGGAGTTAGTGACCATGCGGCCCCGCCGCCATGCTATAAAGACGAGCGGAAGCGCAATCAAAAGAATTTGCGCAAGATCATTTGGGTCGTTCAGGAAACCAGCCCCGCGTATTCGCGCCAATTGCCCAATAATGTCGCCGTGCGGAGAATAGAGATTGGTTCTTAGAATGAACATCTCTCCTTGAAAGCCTGCATAATATCCGCAGAGTGCCTCCGCGGTAACAATGAGACAGGATGCGACTGCTGCTAGTGTTGCAATTTTTAATCTACGAATTGTCGTAACATTTACGATAATGAAGAAAAATACGGCAGCACTCGGCAGAAATATCCGCCAACTTTCGAGAACCCCGCCAAGCCATCCGTTAGCTAGCTCTGACAAGGAGATTGCACCGATAAACCCAAGCAGTAGAAAAGTCTGTACCGACGTTTTCCAAAACTTGTAAGTAGCCATGCTAGGTAGAGAAGCTAAGGCTGTAACCCCGGCGAGGTACATTAAAGCGTGATAGCTGGCCCATGCCTTTCCGAATTGCTCTGGCGAGATAATCGTAACTACGATGTAGACGATTGTGAGCGCGAATCCCATGATTACGTGGCTATTCCCGAGGGCATTCTCAGGCTCGTCAAGCGGCCCACCAGTCTTTCAAGACTGTGTCTGCGGGAAAACGAGAGTGATACTTGCAGGAAGTAGAGTGCCTGCATCACTTGGCGCCTCGGCTCAACAGGACAATCTTGATCGTCTTTAAGACGATTAGCAGATCCAACCCCACAGAGCTGTTCTTGATGTAATAGAGGTCGTAGCGTAGCTTTTCCTTGGCGTCTTCGACCGAACTGCCATACTTATAGAGAATCTGTGCCCAGCCGGTGATCCCTGGACGAACGGCGTGTCGCAAGTGGTAGTAAGGAATCTGCTCGTTCAACGCCGCGACAAACTCCGGCCGCTCTGGACGCGGACCAACCAAGCTCATGTCGCCCTTAAACACGTTTAGTAACTGGGGTATTTCGTCGATGCGCGTCCTGCGAAGGAATCTCCCCACCGGCGTGATTCGAGGATCGTTGTCCTCCGCCCAGATGGGCCCGCTGTCCGCTTCGGCGTCGGAGCGCATCGTGCGGAATTTATAGCAGCGAAAAATCTTATCGTCGCGTCCTACACGATTCTGCCAGTACAACACTCGACCTCGCGAACTTAGCTTGATGGCTAGAATGACGAGCGGAATCAGCGGCAGACTGAGCAGCAATCCGACAATCGAAATCATCACGGATGCAAACCGCTTGTAGATTAGAAAGAGCCGCGATGCATGAGAGCCTGGCGAGAATAGCAGCCAGCTCAATCGGATAGATTCAATTGGAACTTTTCCTGTCATGGACTCGTAGACGTCATTTCCATCTTGCACTTGCACGCCCCGATTTTTTAGCGAGAGCAACAAATCCACAGGCAATTGCCCACGGCGCTCCTCCATCGCCACAACGATCCGGTCGATCCCTCGAACAGGACGGCCGATCGCAAGACCCTCGCAGAAGGTGGTTTGCGAGAGAACAAGCGGCACCTTACCGGTCTCGTGACTGCCAGGATAGTTTTCGATCGCGGACAATGGCGCGCGCCCCGCAACGCACATCCCGAGCTCGGGCCTCATTTTGATTTCATGCAGGAGAGAATCGGCCAGCGTTCCTTCGCCCAAAATCATCACGCGTTCGGCTAGCCCCGCCGTGCTATTGATGACGGAGAATAGCTTCCGCCACGCGAGCAGCAACATTCCAACAAACAGAAAGCCAATGTTAAAAATCCCGCGGCCCAATTTTACCGGCGGGTAGAGGTAGTAGAGGAGACCCAGAGCGATGTACGCTACGCCCAGCACCTGAATGAGTCGAACAAGCGCTTCGCGCCGATTGCTTACAATCGCGGAGTCATAGAGGTCGAAATAATACATGCAAACCAGAAATGCGGCCGATACGAATAGAATCTTCACGAAGCCGTACTGGTATGTGAGCATGAAGCTCGCCCCCTCGGGTCCCAGCCGCGCTAGGGCAGATGCCGCGAGAGCTAACGAGATCAGACAGGCTTCTGATATTCCTAAAAGAAGCGTGCGTTTAGGGATGTAGGCATGCAGGAAACGGATCAAGGAAATCTCCAAGTAACTTGGGCGTGGAAGGAGACGAGTCTCCTGGGCCGTGCTAACCAGAGCGCTTTGTTATTGCCCTCCATTGCGCCGACGCCGAACAATAGCTCCCCCGATCAACAGCACAGCGCCGAATAGCAGCGCGGTGGCCGGCTCCGGAACGGGTGCTGGCCCCGGATCGATGGGAGTCGCTGGGGAATTGAAAGCCTGGAGTGGATCTTGTTTAGGGCAGCCCCAACTCAGCAAGACTGACAGTAGTGTCAGACCAAGAATCAAACGTCTCGGGCGGATCCTCGATTCGAGTTTTGCTGCGATCCGAGGGAAAAGCAGGGAAAAAAACCGGTTTGTGTTTCTCATGGGGATACCATCCTTCTATCTGAAATGACTTAAAATCGAGGCTGAACCTTGCTTCCCGCTCAACCTCGAGAAGTGGTTGAGCGCTGCATCATCGGAAGAAAAAAACTCTACGCACCGGATAATCAGCTGGGAATGTGAGTTCACAGGCGCATCCAGCCGGTCAATCTGGCAGGAATTCATCCACCTTTGGATAGACGCGGCGCGCGAAATCAACAGCGCGAGCTTGGGCGCTCGCTTCTCCATCAATTGCCGTGGTCCAGATGCGAATCATGGCGCCATCGCTGGCTCTGTGCTCTAACGCATCGGCAACCAGCCAAAACTTCGCTCGGTATTCGCTCGCGACGATCCGGCCATGGGACTGGTACCAATACAGAACCATGTCCCGCCGCGTTCCCTGTGCCACCAGGTATTCGTTCACAACAACAGGAACTCCGTCCGCGTAACCGATCTGGACATGGGCCGAATGCACTGGCTCCCATCCAGCGCCCGGAAGGCAATTTTTCGGAGAGTGAATCCTTTCACCAGAGCGTTGATCTTTGTAGTAACCGATGTAAAGCTCGACGGGAAGACTGCTTCCGACATACGCTCGATTGATATAATCATCTGCACCGATCGCCCGCACGACTTCCTTCTCGAACGGACGATCCTGGCCGCGTGTATGTCCGATGTCAGAAGGAAATTCACTCAACGGCCGCTCCGTCCCGGTGACATCTTTCGCTCTAAAACTATGAGTCGCGATGATTCCTCCCGCCAGAACCACTGCGGCGACTGAGACACGCAGAGCGGTCATTGAATCACTCGTTCGAGATTCTGATATCTCGGGAGTCGGCGAAGCACTTTATGGACAAGCAGAATTAAAAGAAAAGCGAGCACGAAGAAACACAAACCAAGTACCAAATGAACTACACCGGAATCAACGGCAGGCCCAAAGGAATAACTGAGCACGCCTGTCGCCACGAGGCGAAGCCCATTCATGGCGATCGCAATGGGAATGCTCGCGACCACTAAGCTGATGCGTCTCGACGTGCTCGCCTCTGCTAAATACCCGTAAGCGACAACCGCGGCCAGCAAAGATAGCAGAGACCGGATCCCGCTGCATGCTTCGGCCACATTGAGCGTGCAATTCGGTAGATAGAGTAGATTCCCCTCTCTCACGGTATGAATCCCGAGCGCGATCAGACCCGTCGCAGCCAAACGTGATGCCCACAACTGAAGGGGAAGCGTTAATTGGTAGTACAGAATAGCGGGCAATGGGATCATGAACAACAGATAGCCGATTGGAAACGCCACCGACCGAAGCGCCTCACGGCCGGCGAGAAACAGGACGATTCCCGAGATCAAAATCACGAACGACAATCGTGCTATAAACAGCTCAGCGCCGAGCATTCCGAGAATCCGCAGTCCAATGGCGAATAGTATGATCGCCAAACCGAAATTATCCGGGCGGAGCCGCAGCCCGTGCCACCGGCTGCGCTCGCTCCATAGAACAAAGCCCGCGAAGACCGGAACAAAAAATCCGTGCCCATAGTTCGGGTCGCTCCACCATTGTCTTACCAGCGAGCCGAGTACCGGCGCATACAGTATCAGCACCAAGGCCGATAACAACAGCGCAGCGAACCAGGTGACGGCCTGCGACCCTCCCCCTGACAAATTGTTCGCCCAAGTTGTGTCGCCAAGTCTAGGCGACCCTCTCTCCAGACTCTTGGTGGACGGCACATTCTCATCGCCGAATGGTGACAAGAGGCCTCTCATGCTTATCCACTTGAGGTGATTCAAATGTAAAACTATTGAGTAATTGATCCTTCTCGATTTCATCCGATGGACCAAAGCCATTCTGAATGAGATTTGTTTCCAGTGATTGCTGAAGCGGGTATATGCGGTTTATTTAGCTGTTTGCAACGCCTCCGCGGACGTGAGTGGCGGAGAAGCCAAATTTCTAGGCCAAAAAAAACAATCTATCGATGGCCTCTGAGCTACCGCAGTTTTTTCGAGCCGTTTTCTTCGTACTTTCGAGCACCATAATATTGCCCGTCATAATCGATCTGATCGAAGTCTGAGGCATCATTAACGACCACGCCGATCAATTTCGGGCGGTCGAGAGATTGTAGACCCTTCTTCAGCGCCTTGAGCGGCGCGACGCCTTCCCGGGCAACCAGCAGCGTGCCGTCTACCAATCGCGACCAAAGGTTGGCATCAATTACCGGCAACATGGGCGTGGAATCTACCACGATCCAATCGAACTGATCCTTCAGTTGTGCGAAGGCTTCCGTGAGTTGTCCCGAACGCAGGATATCCGAGGGCCGGTCGCAGGCCTTCCCTGCTGGAAGAAACCACAAGCCCGTACCAGTGAATCGAAACATGTATTGCGTAAGCTCTCGATTTCGGGCCGTCCACCAGTCGCTTAACCCTTGCAAATCTTTCAGTCCGAACATGGATGCCAACGTCGGCCGGTGCAAGTCTCCTTCGATCAGAAGCGTCTTGGTTCCGGAATACTTGGCCAGTGTCGTCGCCAGGTTCGCGGCAACAAATGACTTGCCCTCGTTGATCACGCTACTGGTTACTTGCAAAGATTTCAGTTCGTGCTGCCCGCGTATGTCGTCTAGCCGGACGGCCAGGGCGCGAAATTTCTCTGCGCCCAGGCTGTTGGGGTCGTTCCATGCGACTAAACGCGAGGCTGGCGGCGGTTGCACCATCACCGACCGAGTCTGCTCGCTCTTGACCGCGGTGTTAATCTCAACCGCCCCCCTGGAATCGGCATCCTCCGGCATTGCCTTGCCCGGCGCTTCACCTGTTGCCGCGGGCTCTGGTAAGACCAGTTCAATAGGAACCATGTGTCGCGGCGCTGCGTCTTGCTGGCTCTGTCGAACTGTTGCTCTGCTGAATCCTTCAAATAACTGGCTCATTGGTTTCCATTCCTGACTCTGAGTTGCCCTTCCCCAGGAAAAGCCCGGATTCGTGCCGCACAATCCATCTCGTGCGTTTACAAGGAAAGGGTTCGCATCAACGCCGTAACTCCTCTTCAACACTGCCGCTCAACCGTTGTAATAGGTGTAGAGATTCCCCGTGAAAATCAATAAAGCCACTATCACCGCCGCTCCATACTCCAGGTAGCGCACTACAACGCGGAAATGGTCTTCTTCGGGCGTGCTCAAACGGGGGATGCCGACCAGCATACGAGCAGGAAGAATCCCTTCCAAATCCTTCTCCTGCCGGAAACGCACGTCGGTTAATTCAAGAAGAGTGGCGATACCCAAACCGAGTCCGGTCCCCAGCGCCAAGCCGACGATGCTGATCAGGAAACGATTTGGGGCCGAGGGCTTATCAGGCAACTTTGGCGGATCGACGATGTGGAACTGCTGGCCCTGCTGCTCCTGTCCGAGGCTCGTCGCGAGCTGTGACTGCGTTTGTTTCTGGAGTAGCGAGTTGTAATTAAACTTGGCTTCATCATAGCCACGAGAGACGACGCTGAGCGCTTGCTCTGTTTCCGGAGTCTGATTGAGCCGGGCTTGGTACATAGCCGTCTGTGACTCAAGGTCCTTCACGTGTTGTTGCTCGTTCTGAATCTCTACCTGATTGGCCTTAAGCTGGCTCTGAAGCTGCATGACTGCTGTGGGCGTACCGCTCTGCATCCCTTCGGCCGCGGAAAAGTCAATGGCTTTTCTTGGCTTGCTGCTCTGCTGGTGGGAAGCGATTTGTGCCTCGTTCTTCTTTTGCAGAGCCTCGGCTTTCGCGATCTGATCTTTAAGCGCCTCGATGTCTGGATGGCCGTCCGTATACCGAGTCCGTAAGTTCTGGAGTTGCAGGCGCAAATCCTGCAGCTCTTTGTCTATCGCTTGCGCTGAGATTACATTTGAGTCTTCACCCATGCTCGCCTGTGCCGATTGATACTGCTGTAGCAGTGATTCCAGATAGATTTTCTGTTGCTTCGAAGTGTCCAGCGCGTGCAGAGTGCTCGCCAACTCCGCTTGCAAGCCTGCCAGGATTTGGACGTTGCTTTGCAACTGCCCCGGCAAGGTTCCAACATGCTGCGCTTTGAACGCCGATACTGCTGCTTCCTGTACTTCCATTTTGGCCTGCGCATCCGCCAGTTCACTGTCTAGAAATGCTGTCGTGTTCTCAGAAAGCTGGCGCTGCGCCCTGACATTTTCCTTGATAAATAGAGAGGTAAGATCATTATCTACCTGCCGTGCAAGCTCCGGCGTATCCGCGGAGTAAAGGATCTTAAACGTGAAGAACTCTCCCCGGTATCCGGGCGTCCCCACAAGCTCTATCTTGATGTCGTCCCGCATTTGTTCGACGGGATCCTTGGGTTTGAAAAAACCGCTAAACCGGTGCGGCGTTGAATAAAGCTTAAATCGGTCTATGATCGCCTGCAGGCTTGCGTGGCCCAAAACCTGCTGCGTTGTGCTCTGTAGGAGATTTTGCAGATTCACATTAACGTTCTCCATCACGTACTGGTCCGAGACTTTCTCCTGTTCCGCAGAAATCAGGGCACTGGACGTATAGGTGGTCGGCAAGAACCAGCTCACTCCCCATATCGCCAGCCAGACCAAAAACATGGGAAGCAATATCCACCAGCGCCGCCGAACTGCGATGGCGATATATTCTTCCCAGCCGCGCGGCTCCCGCTCCTCCGGTTTGCCAGTCATCGTTAGCCTCTCTGTAAACATGTTGTCTTTTCCAATCGGACAAGAACTCTGCCGTTTCACAGGCTCAAGCTTTTCGTTCAACAGTCCGGGATCGCGGCCTGCCAATACGTGGCGCGAGAACCACCCCGGCTCAATGGTTCGCGTTTGCTCGTTATGCCTGTCGCTCGGGCTATGGCAGTGAGATCGGTCGCAGCCCAAAATTAAAACCGACAGAAAACTCATGGGCAACGCCGCTGGTCCCACAATTTGGGCTGCCGCAGACCGCGGAATTGATGGCCTGCAATTGCGCTTCGTAGCTCACAAAAAGTGCAGTTCCAGGTCGAAATTGATGATCGGCTCGAACCACGGCATACCAGGAGTTGTAATCCATCTTTGCCAGGCCGGCGCTGGGCGGTACAAACCCCCCATTGCTTGCGTAGCCCAGCGACACGGAACCTTGCCACTTGGCACTCAGTTTCCGCTGCATTGTCGCCTGTACCTGCCCAGTCTGCGCTCCGGTCAGCACCCCGCTCCCTCCGGTCACGAGGTGATCATAGCTAATCAGCAAACTTGTCCGATCCATTCGATAATCCAATGAGCTATCCAATGCCCAGGAAAACTGATTTGCGTAGCCCGTGAGTGGCCCACGGAGCATGATCACGCTCGGACCTGCGGCCACATGCCAACTCAGTCTTCCCGTCACATTCCGCCCGTAGCCAAGCTCCACCACGTGATTCTCGATTCCCTGGGTAAGATATGGAAACCGGAAGTCATCGAACCGGTAAATTACCGCGATCGTGCTCAGTGGACTAACCGAGTAGTTGTAACCTGTTTGAAAGAGCGTTTCAGCGCTGTTGATATAACGCGCACCCAGAAAATCCAGCGTCCCGTAAGAGCCGGCTGCGGTCCAGGAAGAACGTGGGCTGACCTTGTATTCTATTTGCGTGACTGCCGTGTTACTCAATCGCGGAACCATAATCGTTGGAATTGTCTGATTGGGGCCCAGAATCGAACTCAGAAAGCCGCCGGGACCGAACGGGGAGTCGGGACTGAGAAGATCCAGGGCTCCGATGCCTCCAAATCCGAATGGCGATTCCGACAGAAAGCTGACGTCATCGCCCACCAGCAGCGACCAGCGTTGCCATTTCAAGCCGTAAGTGAATTCCAGTTCTTGGACAGCCGAGTTCAGATAGGTCGAGAACATTCCCCCGCCCGTATAGTGCAGAAGTAGATCGGAGCGCTCTGACGCTCGGTTCAAATCCAGCGTACCCAACAGATAATTGAAATCTATCGGCTGAGAAAAACCTGAGGCGGAAGAACCAGTCGCCATCTGCGACAATGCGGTGAAACTCGGTACTAAAAAGTTGCCAGCGCCCAAATTCGGCCCCGTAGACTGTCCCTGCACACCGCTCAAAGGCCGGTCGTCAGGTCCCGTTTGAACTTCTCCGCCCGTTCCCAACGCCAACGGGCTGGTGCTCCCGGCCGGCAACGGCGGTGTATAAGGTGCGACTGGTTGTTCGCCCGTCTCGGGATTGGCCGGATTGGTTCCTTGAGCCTGGACAAGGGGCGCACAGGAAAGCACCGCGAGGAGCGCCCAACCCTGAATGCGAATCAATTTCGACATGTTCTTTCCTACGGCACCACAATCGTGTCGCCAGGTTTCAACCGGATATTTTCTTCCATCTTCCGCCCGTGGATTACTTCCTTGTAATTCATTGGGAAGATTCTGTCCTGGCCGTTTTCACTGCGCATGACGTAGATCTTCGTCAACTTGGCGTATGGAGTGAACCCTCCGGCGACCGAAAGAGCCTGCATTGCCGTCATCTCCGGGACTAGCGGATAAGCGCCCCCGCGGTTGACTTGACCGAGAATGTATATCCGCAGGCTGCTCGTCTGGGTCACGATCACGGTCACCAGTGGATGCACGATCGTGGCCCGTAACCTTTCCACGATTTCGGAACTAAGCTGCGTGGGGGTCAAACCCGCGGCCTGTACGTCGTTCAGCAAAGGCAGAGAAATCTTGCCATCTCTGCGCACCGGCACGGTGCGAGAGATCTCTGGTTCTTTCCACACGTCGACGGTGAGCACGTCGTCGGGAGCAATCGAGTAATTGGGATCATCCGTGGCGGCCTTGGGTGGCTGCGAGCCAATATTTCCCGCGGCCAGGACCCCTGCGTTCTCACTCTTAATATCCTTTCGTGCCTGCCCCTGACTTGGCTCACAAATCGAAAACGACATCAGCCATATCAGGACGATTGCGCCCAACCACTTTCTCATGGCACCCTCTCTTGCAAGCTTCGCTTCCGCTTGGAGTCTTGCATCCCCATCAGCTTCTTTGAATTTGGCATTCCCACTTCCCCGATTTGCGCCATTAGTCCATGGACTCGCTATGGTAAGGCAGTGGCTTGATCGCGTGTGTACCGCGACCTGGCTTGAGTCCCGTTGCTGCAATCTCTCAGCCGCGGGCCGTTCACTTCCTCAACCTGGAATGCTGCAACTTCAATCGCCGCCGCTGTCCCCAGTATCTCCACCGATAGCACCAGTCGAGAAATGTTCTTCTTCCGGACCAGAATCCCTTCGATTCCCGTCAGCGGACCGTTTTTGACTCTCACCCAGTTTCCGCATTTAAGGTAAGGATGCGCTTCCACGCGCGCGCCGCTTTCGACCACTCGTCGAATCCCTTCGATTTCGATTTCCGGAATCGCTGCCGGCTGACCTGCACTGGACACAAGGCCGTATATTCCCGGCGTTGTGAGAATCTGAAGACGGCGCTCGATGCCGCCTTTTAAGAACACGTAACATGGAAAAAGGGGTAAGGTAAGTGACTTTCTTCGGTCCTTCCAGTTATGAGTAGTTGCGTAAAGCGGAAGAAATGTGTTAAACCCCTTGTTAGTTAGGATCTGATCCGCCATTTTTTCATGCTGATGGCGAGTGTAGAGCGCATACCACGACGAATCAGAAACATAATTCCCGGTCGCAGCCATTGACTCAGAAAGCATAGAGCTCCGCCCTGTGACTTACAGCCTGTAATCCTGTAAGCCTCTAATTACATTCAGCTTGCGGCCGGTTTCGCCTTCAAAACCACTACTCTTCCAAAACCCGTCCGCGATTTTATTGGCACATCCGCGCTGCCAAATTCCTAAGGAGATCGCTCCTCAATTTTATTCCCGACGATCTCTTCAATATTGAACCGCAAACCCGCCCGTCAGCATTCCTCGCTCAGCAGGGCATCGCTCCGCTCGCAGCACCTCACCCTCAACCTCAACCGGAAGTCGCCCGATCTCATCGGGGATTCCTTCAAGATCTATCTTGAGCACGATGCTCGCACCTACGGGCGGGCAGGTTGACGCAAAAACGAACGCGCCATGCTCGCTCACGTCCCGGCTACGGCCTTCTCCCTGTCGCGCCTCCCCGTTCCCATTCGTCCACCAGAACGTGACTGCTGTTTGCAGCAGAAACCGGAGCGTCTTTCTCGCTGGCCGCACAAGAGTCAACAAAGCACCCCCATCCAATCTCTCTAGTTGCACACTAGCGATTCCATTGCGAACCAACAAGAGAACAAAAGTCATCGAAATATTGCCTGAAGCGTCTTGAGACACCGGCCGGCATTTTAGGTATAAAAGTACCTTGTCCTCTTTTGTACACTGCAGAACTCGGAGTGACCAACGCGCTTTGCTCGCCGGATCTGCATGAGTCCATCGACGAATCGTCGATCCTTGCAGGCCCGCGGGGATTCTTGCTCGGCTTTTTTGAAAGCATGGGCATCTGAAGGAACGAATAGAAATGCCCGGCTCGACAATTCCGCCCCTGTCGCAACACACAAGCCTTGGCAACGTTTCGTTTTGGTGATCGCTCAGAATTGGTGCGGAATAATAAACGAGGTTCGCTTCGCAGAATGGCTCGATCAAGCTCGCCTTGAGGCAACAGCTAGGTTCGATCCCGTGTCCGGATCATCCATTTCAGCCGTTGCATTCTGTTGCCCTTGCCCCTCTCGCCGGTCGATCGCGTAAAGAGCCAACTCAAGCCGATTCGAAGTTCCTACCTTGTTGAAAATCCTAAACAAATAGTTCCTAACGGTGTGCTCGCTGAGCTTCAGCTCTTGCGAAATATCACGGTTGGTCATCCCTTCGGCTACCAGGTGGACGACCCCTTCTTCTCTCTTCGTAAGCAGTCCCGCCGTTCTCTGCGAAATTGTCTTCGCTGACGGAGCCAGACCGAGCACCTTCGAGGACGAAGTGCAATTCCTTGGCTAAAAGCTAAGTGCTAATTGCTGGCTCTCTACAGCTGCCGATTTCCGCTGGAAGGTGTGAAATGCAGCGCGAAGGAATATCCCGGCAAACTCACCGGCACGCTGTAATCTGCCGCCACGAACACAGCTGGCGCGCCCGGGGTGCCGATCCGCTGCACCGTGATCTGCTCCGGCGCCAGTGTGATGTCGTGCTCTCGCGCCTTCTTCATGATGGCGTCAATCAGTTCCTGGTCGGTCTGGTGCGGATTGGCTCCGCCCACCATCGCGATGTTCCGCAGATCGTCCTGGAACGAGTAATTCGTCAGCTCCGGCGGAATGATCTGAAATCCGCAGTACACCATGCCGATGATCAGCAGAAACCCGATGATTGCTTTTACTGTTCCCATGTCCCACAATCCGCTCCCGCGGGACCGGAAACTCACTTCATCCCGCCCGCCGGAGCATTCCTTCAAAATATTCCACTATCGCGGAAATCGTAACATCGCGTACCTCGCGAGTCTCGCGCAAAACGACTTCCACAGTGCCTTCGGTAACTTTCTTTCCCACTGTGATTCTAAAAGGGATACCGACCAGATCCGCATCTTTGAACTTCACCCCCGGCCGCTCGTCCCGGTCATCCAGCACCACGTCGAATCCGGCAGCGTCGAGTGTATTCGCAATATCTTCGGCCACGCCTCGAACCACGTCATCCTTTACATTGACCGGCGCCACCACGATCTCAAACGGAGCAATCGTCGCCGGCAGCCAGAACCCGTCGCTGTCATTTCCCTGCTCCACGGCCGCCGTCAGGATCCGTTCAATCCCGATCCCGTAGCTCCCCATGATCGGCTTCACTTCTTTGCCGTTCTTATCCAGCACCCGCAGCCCCATCGACTCCGAATACCGGTACCCGAGCTTGAAAATGTGCCCGATCTCCACCGCAGTATCGATCCGCAAAGGCTTCTCGCAATTCGGACAACCCTCCCCCGCCGTCACCGACCGCAAATCCGCATACGCCGTCGGATGAAAATCCTTCCCCGGCGTCAGATTCTTCAGGTGATAATCCTCTTGATTCGCGCCGGCAATCAGATTCGTCCGCCCCTCCAGCGCCTTGTCCACAAGCAGCACCGGCTTGTCCGAATCTTTCTTCATGTCGCGAGCCCACTCAATCCCGATCGGCCCCAGATAACCCGCCGGCGACTTGAACAGCGCCTTGATCTCCCCCTCTTCCATCGGACGCGGCAACGTCCCGGCCGTCGCGTTGAGCTTGGCCTCATTCAGCTGATGATCCCCCCGCATCAACACCACAATTGGGCGCAGCTTGGTAGTCTTGCCCGCCGCGTCTTTCTCCTCCGCCATATAAGCCAGCGTTTTGATCTTGTTCTTCGGCGACACTCCCAGAAACTTCGCCACATCCTCAATCGTCTTCTGCCCCGGCGTATGCACGGGCAGCGGCTTGCCGTCTCCTTCCGGCGCAAGATCTCCCCACGGCTCCAGCTTCGAAGTCGCCTTCTCCATGTTCGCCGCGTAGTCACACCCATCGCAGCTCACAATCTGATCTTCCCCCGCCGGAGTCCGCACCATGAACTCGTGCGATTCCTTCCCGCCCATCGCTCCTGAGTCCGCCTCCACCACCATGTACTTCAACCCGCACCGATCGAAAATCCGGCAGTACGCCTCGTAATGCTTCTTGTAAGAAACATCCAGCCCCGCCGCATCGATATCAAACGAATACGCGTCCTTCATCATGAACTGCCGCACCCGCAGCAACCCAGCCTTCGGCCGCGGTTCATCACGAAACTTCGGCGCAATCTGATACCAGATCTGCGGCAGCTGCTTGTAACTCCGCAATTCCTTCAGCGCAATCGAAGTCATGACCTCTTCCTCGGTCATGCCCAGGCACATGTCAGCTCCTTTGCGGTCCTTCAGCCGAAACAGGTTTTCACCCATCAGCCCCCACCGCCCTGAAGCCTCCCAAACCTCCCGCGGATGCAGCGCTGGCAAAAAAAACTCCTGCCCGATCTTGTCCATCTCCTCGCGGACGATCGCCATGATCTTGTTAAACGACCGGTTCCCTAAATAGAGGTAGGAATAAATCCCCGCCGCAAGCTGCCGGATGTATCCCGCCCGCACCAGAAATTTATGCGAGGCCACTTCTGCGTCAGCAGGCGCCTCGCGCAATGTAGGAATAAACAACTGTGACCAACGATGCATAGTTTTGGAGTACCAAATCCCGAGTAGCGAGTACCCAGATACAGGCACAAGCCCAATTCGAGGGGGAATTGGTTATTCTACGACAGAGCGGGTACTTTACTTGACATCTACGCGATACTCACTGGTTTTGCGCTTGAACTAGCTCTGACATGCCGAAGGCACGCTATCGTTACAACATCATGCTCCGCCCAGAACCCGAGGGCGGATACACCGCACTCGTCCCTGCACTTCCAGGTTGCGTCACCTATGGGCGCACGCTGAAAGAAGCTCAAGAAATGGCAAAAGACGCGATCTCTGGTTATATCGCGAGTCTTCGCAAACACAACGAGCCGGTCCCCACCGACGAAGAAACGCTGCTCGCCTCGCTAGACCTCGAGTACGCCCGCTGACTAAGCCTGATTCACATCAGGAGTTGTGCCGCAAGACACGTATATCAAAAACCTTTTGCGGTTTTCCACATTTCCGCACCGCCTACTGTTACCGCTGGTTTTATCGGTTTCGCAGTTGGTATAACTGCAGGTGATGCCGAAACTCCCCGCTATCAAGCCTCGCCAAGTCATTCGCTTCCTTGAACAGAATGGCTTTGTCCTCGACCACACTTCCGGCAGCCATTACATCTATTACCACCCATCTTCGCGCCGCCGCGCCGTTGTTCCGCAACACAATCGCGATCTCCCCAAAGGCACTCTGATGTCATTGTTGCGGGAAGCCGGTTTCACGCGAGAAGAACTGATTAACTTCCTAAGGGGAGACTAGCAGTATCACGGTGCCGCCGACTGTCTTAACAATATCCTCCCCAGTGTTCCGGTTCCACAATTGATTCGCTTCGCTCTGTAAGCTAAGATGCATTGCCCTGCGGAGGCCTTGCCATGAGCTCAAGCGCGACGGCTATGGTGGTCATTCTAGCCACCTGCGCCGCGATTGTTGCTGTCATCTTCTTCGTCAAGAAAAAGCGGACGCAGGATCCAGCCGCAGTCGCTCAATCGATCGGCTTTCTCTTCCAGGAAAACACGTGGATCGATCCCGCGCAGGCGCCCTGGTTGCAGACCTCCCTCTTCCAGGGGAACCGCGAACAATACAGAAACATCATGACTGGAAACTATGGCGGACTCTCAGCCAGCCTCTTCGATTACTCATGGCGCAACGGAAAGAACAACCAAACCCAGACGGTGGCCGCATTTTCACACGAACTGCGCCTGCCGAAATTCCAGTTGGTGCCGAACAATCCCGTGCTCCGAGCGGTGATGAAACTTACCCATAAAGGCCAGACCATTGATTTCGACTCCAGCCTCGAGTTTCTCGCGCAATTGCATGCTCCTGGGCGCTCCTGAGGACGAAGCGAAGCTGCGGCAGCTATTCACGCCTGCCTTCCTCGAGTTCCTGGGAAACCTCCCACGCAGAGATATGTTGCAGATCGAGGGCGAGGGGCCTGCACTCATCGTCTATCGCAGCCAGAGAGTGCTGCCCGCTGCCGACGTGCAGCCCTTCCTCGAAAAGACCGCCACCATCGCGAAAACCTTCCTGAGTTCCTGCGGGCTGAAGAAAAGTTAAGGAAACGCAGCGCCCATCACCAGCACTATCCGGCCAGTTGCTTCAAAATTTCTTTCCCCAGCTTCTGCGCTTCCCCAAAAAATTTCTGATACTCCACAAACAGTCGATTCAGTTCCAGCGACCGATCCGCCGTGAGCTTCCCGCGCAGAATCATATCCCGCACATGCACGGGATTCGGCAAAATCGCATCCTCTGTAAGTTCTTCCAGCGCCGTATTGGGATCGTAATGATACATGCCGCCTATTGTAGCCTGCACCGAACTCCCCCAGTCGCGAGCCCCGCAATCCGTAGCGCCCGCGTCCCCGCCGGCTGTGGTGGAAGGCGTCGCGTCCTCCCAACCGTCCTTATCCCTACATCATTTCCGTCCCCCACAAATCATGCAGATGCAAAATCCCTTCCAGCTTCCCCGCCCCGTCCACCACCATCAGCGACGTAATTTTCTTCTCTTCCATCACCGCCAGAGCCGTGGCCGCAAACTCTCCGGCATCGATCGTCTTCGGATCCCGCGTCATCGCCTCTCCCGCCGTCAGATCCATCACATCCTTCCCCCGCTTCTCCAGCAGCCGCCGCAAATCCCCATCGCTGATGATCCCCACCAACCGCTCGCCCTCCACCACCGCCGTAACGCCCAGCTTCTTCCGCGACATTTCATAGATCACATCCGGCATCCGGGTCGCAGGAGTAACGCGAGGCAGCGCATCCCCCGCATGCATTAACGCCTCCACCCGCGCCAGCCGCTTCCCCAACTTCCCCCCCGGATGCAAATTGGCAAAGTCTTCCTCCTTGAATCCGCGCCGCTCACTCAAAGTAACCGCCAGCGCATCCCCCAACGCCAGCATAGTAGTAGTAGAAGCCGTAGGCGCCAGACCCAACGAACAAGCCTCCCGCGCAATCGAGCAGTCGAGAGCAACATCAGCCGCAGACGCAAGAGTCGAAACCTTGTTCACTCCACTGTCATCCCGAGCGGAGCCGAGGGACCTTGCGTCTCTCTGAGTGGAAGCGGGTGCCCCACCCTTGTCTCGCGTTTTTTGCGAGACAGGGTGGGGATTTTGACTTCCGTTTGCTAAAGATGCTTTCGGACCCGAACAGATCTCATCCCCCGTCATCGAAATCAACGGCACCTGCAACCTCTTAATAGTCGCGAGCAGCGCGAGAATCTCCTCCGACTCCCCCGAAGCCGACAGCGCCAGCACCACATCCCCCTGCACCACCATCCCCAAATCCCCGTGCAGAGCCTCCACCGGATGCAGATACAACGCCGGAGTCCCCGTAGAACTCAGCGTCGCCGCAATCTTCCGCGCGATCAACCCGCTCTTGCCCATCCCAGTCACCACCACCCGCCCCGCGCAGCAAAACATCAGATCCACCGCCCGCTGAAACGCCGCGCCCATCGGACCCGCAATCCGGTCCGCCAGCGCATTCAACGCCAACGCCTCAATCCGCACCACATTCTCACCCGTATTCTTCATCAGAATGATTTTCCTCTGTGCCCCTCTGTGCCCTCTGTGGTGAAGATTTCGATTTTCGGCAGCCCCAAACGGAAAAAAGAATGGTAACAAACCCTCTCGAAAGTAACCTACCCCGCCCTGTTCCCTTCCGCTAGGCTCATGCAAAAGCCATGAGCCATTCCTACGCCTACTTATCGCAGGGCCAACTCCACCTGAAACTGGGCGATGATCCCGTCCGCCCCATCGATAGCAAATTCGGAGAATCCGTCCGCGAGCGCGCCGCCCAAATCAACCACCGCAACTCCTGGAAGACGCAAGGCGCCGGCGCAAACTTCATGTCGGGAGGCGCCCTTTGGGGACGCCAGCCCGGCGATCCCGCCGACATCCGCGTCGACATCACCGGCATCAGCTCCGGATGCAAGCCAGGCGAACTCTTCTATAGCCTCTCCACCGACGACATCGGCGGAGTCTTCCTTCTCCGCGATCGCGCCACCGACGAACTCCGCCTGCTCCACACCGCCGACTTCCGCGTCCGCCGTCTCGCCGCCGGTCCCGCACAAGATTCCTTGGCGTGCGTCGTCCAGCGGAAAGGAGGCCAGTCCTGCATCTCCGTGATGCGCTCCGACGGCACCGACATGCGCGACGTCACTCAGGGTGACACCATCGACGACGCTCCGCACTGGGTTCCCGGCTCCGCCCGCGAACTTGTCTTCCAGTCTTCCGCCATCGGACGCAATCGCGCCGGATTCGCCGTCACCCAGGCTGCGTTCGCCATCCACAAACTCGATCTCGAAGCGGGCACCGTAACCACGCTCGCCGAGGATCCCAGGTTCGACCTGCTCACTCCGAAGCTTGCGAACGATGGCACGCTCTTCTACATCCGCCGCCCGTATCGCGATCCCAACCGGCCGCCCAGCCCCTGGCGCGCCGCGCTCGATCTTGTTCTGCTCCCGTTCCGCCTCATCTATGCAGTCTTTCAATTCCTGAATTTTTTTACCGTCCGCTACACAGGAAACACGCTGACCACAACCGGCAATGCCCGCCAGAAACACGCCGACCTCCGCAAGATGATGGTCTGGGGCAACATGCTCGATGCCGACAAGGCCGCCGACCGCGCCGACGACGGCACTCCCGCTCTAGTCCCAAAATCCTGGGAACTCATCCGCTGCAAAGGCGCAACCGAAGAAGTCGTCGCCAAAGCCGTCCTCTGCTACGACCTCTATTCCGATGGCTCTGTTCTCTACTCGAATGGCAGCGGCATCTACCATGTCGACCCCAAGGGCTCAGTACAACGCCTCGCCAAAGACGCGCTAATCGAGCAGGTAGTCGCCGTCGAAGAATAAATCGACTCGAACCAACTCCGATCTCTCGAAATACGAATCCCACGCAGGGTGCCCCACTTCTCCCTGCCTTTGGGAGAAGTGGGGTTTTCTCCCGACTCAGCCAAAGTCGCCGGCTTCAATCTGCAAAACACCTCTCCCCTTTTCCACAGATGTAATCCGTCATTTCATCTTCATTTCATCCTTCAGCAACCGAAGCGCAACATTCTCCAGATATGTTTACTCTCCGCCCCGAAATCCGGAAACCGGTGCCCGCGCGCCTGCAGGTGAAGATGCGTCCCTTCTAAGGTGTTGGCCGGCGGGGCAGAGGAGAAGAAGAAATGATTAAGAAGTTGAAATCCGCCATTCAAAAGTCGATAGCGATGATATTGGCATTGACTACGGCGCTGGGACCGTGCACGCTGCCCGCGTTTGCCGCTTCCAAACCTACAAGCAACGCTCCGTCCACCGCAACGCCCATCCAGCATCTCGTCGTAATCTTTCAGGAAAACGTTTCGTTCGACCACTACTTCGCAACCTACCCGAACGCGGCCAACCCAACTGGCGAACCCAGATTCAAAGCATTCCCTGGCACACCGACCGTCAATGGCCTGACTGGCGCTCTTCTGACCAGTAACCCGAATCTCAATCCGGCCAATGGCGCGAGAGCTTCGAATCCATTTCGCCTGGACCGCTCGCAAGCAGTGACTCCCGACCAGAATCACGGTTACACCGCCGAGCAGGCTGCGTTCGACGCTGGCGTGATGGATTTATTTCCCTCGGACACCAGCTCGGGAGGCAACGAGGTAATGGGCTACTTTGACGGCAATACCGTCACCGCTCTGTGGAACTACGCCCAGTTCTTTGCCATGAGCGACAACTCTTACAGCACCACGTTCGGCCCTTCGACGCCGGGCGTTCTCAATCTGGTCTCAGGCCAGACCAATGGCGTCACCGCCACTCTCAACGGCACCGGCAACGAGGTGAGCGGCGGCACCGACGGCTCGCTGACCGTAATCGGCGATCCCGATCCGATTGGTGATGCCTGCTCCGCCTCAACTCGCAACCAGGTCACCATGGGGAGCAAGAACATCGGCGACCTTCTTAGCGCGGCGGGCGTGACCTGGGGATCGTTCATGGGCGGCTTCAACCTGAGCATCGTCAATCCCGACGGCTCCACCGGATGCAACCGCACCTCCACCGGCCTTGCCGGACCGACGAAGGACTACATCCCGCACCATTCGTTCTTCAATTACTGGACCTCTACTTCGAATTCGGCGCACACACGTCCCGCCTCGCTGGCTGAAATCGGCAACACTGGGCCCGCGAATCATCAGTACGACGTGCTGGACTTCTTCGCTGCCGCCTCCATTGGAAATCTTCCAGCCGTCAGCTTCCTCAAAGCCCCCGCTTACCAGGATGGTCATGCCGGATATTCCGATCCGCTGGACGAGCAGACTTTCATCGTCAACACGATTAACTTCCTGCAAGGGCTGCCCACCTGGAACAGCACCGCGGTAGTAATCATGTATGACGATTCTGACGGCTGGTACGATCACGTAATGGGACCCATCATGAACACATCCACGGGCCCTGCCGACGCGCTTACCTCACCCGGCGCTTGCGGAAACGCGTTGACCGCGCTTCCGGGTGTGAACCCGGCAAACCAGCACGCTCTCGGCCGCTGCGGATATGGACCGAGACAGCCTCTGCTCGTCGTCTCGCCCTGGGCGCGCAAGAACTTCGTCGACCATACTGTTACCGACCAGTCTTCGATCATCCGCTTCGTCGAAGATAATTGGCTCGGCGGAACCCGCGTCGGCCAGGGTTCATTCGACGCGATCGCCAACTCGATCTCACAGATGTTTGATTTCACCAGAAATCGCGAAAATGGCACCCTGTTCCTAAATCCCAGCACCGGCCAACCCAGAGAGGGACGCTGAGTCAAACCGTTGATAATGAAAGAAATAGGGCATGCGAATGGGCATGCCCTGTTTTCTACCCACCACTATCTGCGGAATATTTCAACATTTCCACAGAGGATGCCTCGCAACTGGTGCGATGCCGCTTCTCCTCTCCCCACCTACGTGAGAGAATAGAAACTATGACACAGACCAATCTTCCCCCGCGGCATGAGCAGCGCAAGGTTGACGTACTGCTCCTGAGACTTTCCAAAATGAAACCGATCTCAGCGAAACCGGCCCCGATCGGGGTAGGACACTCCACTCTTCGCGCAACCGGCACGGCGAATTCGCGCGTCTTTTTCTCGACATAGAAATAGGTTTGATTCAATCGTACCCGCAACTAACGCCGCGCACTGGCTCGCGGATTTTCGGGCGAGCTGGCGCCGCTAGCTGAACTCATCCAGCCGGAAACTCTAACCTTTTAAAAATGATCGAAATCCCCGGCTTGGAACGTGGCGCGTGGCTTCTGCCCTAGCACCGCCAAACCTCGCGCCTGGATCAGCCGATCCCACGGCCCCGCCTGCCAGTTATCCCGCGTCTTCTCCGGATGTTTCCATGGCGGTAAGTTCAGCATGAGATTCCGGCCCGTCGAGTGCACATACGGCTCATACATCGATCGCAACTTCGCCAGCTTGTCCCGCCCATAGTCATCACTTCGAAGTTTCAGCCCGGCCGCCTCGAGCGCCGCACGCAAACCTTCATACTCGGTATCCGGTAATCGATCCGGCGCCGCCGGATCATACCTCGCGTTCACCACCTGCGCCAGGTCAACAGCCGCATGGCGCGCCATCGCAAATGTCAGCTTCGCCTGCCCCGGATGCACTCCCTCAATCCCCGTCAGCACCAGCGAAGTCACATCCAGCATGGTCGTCAACGCTCCCACCCACGATTGATTGCTGTGTTGCGACCGAAAGAACGCCAGCACCGGATACGAAATCTGCGACTCCAGCAATTCCGCCGACCAGCGCTCCCAATCACGCAAGACCTGATCCATCACCAGTTGATCCATCCCCGGATCTTCTGTTCGGCCCGCCAGCCGCACCAGCAATTCAACCGCCGCCGGAGGCGATCCCGCCCGCGCATCCAGCATCGAAATCTGAATCTCTCGCCGCGAGAACGACGAATACACCACCGGGATATACCCGATCACCACGCCCAGGAAGGCAAACCCCATTCCCGCTTCAAGCACCGACAGCGCCCGCGCCCCGCCCGAGGTCGGCACAATATCGCCGTATCCCAGCGTGAAAAACGTCTCCCCGCTGTGATAAAGAATCTTGCCGAAGTTAAGCCGCTCACCGCTGAGCTGCTCGTGCCCCCCCATCCCGTACTGAATCAGCGCAAATCCAAATATCAGTCCCGCCGCCCAGAATCCCAGCAGCAGAATCAACGACAGCGGCCCGAAATATCCCAGAAAATTTTGCTGGCGTGACGCCGGCTTGATGCGCCTCGCAATACCACGCCACGGAATCCACGTCCGGCGGTAGAAATACGCTGTCAGCCGGAAATTCCGCAGCACCCGCCGCGGCAGCACGACGGTCTCAAACGCATCCAGCAGCACCACCCAGATGATGGCAGCGCCAAACACGATACCGACAATGTGAACCTGAGAATTCATGACTTGCACCAAAGAAGATGTGCGATGTAGATGTGTTGGGAAGGTTACCAGATTCGCCCGATGTCTAGCTCTCAGGTTTTCTAGAGAAGAGAGTCTCTCGAGGGTGCCCCATCCTTGTCTCGCGTTTTGTGCGAGACAGGGTGGGGATTTTGACTCTCTCGTGAAGTCGAGGACTCTACTGCGGCTTACTCTGCTCCTGCTGCTGCCCAGGCGGCGTCTGCGTAGCCCCCGCAGTCGGCTTCGTGCCAGAAGGAGCCGTCGTACTCTTCGCCGCCGGCTTCTTCTTCACCGCCGGCTTCTTCGGAGGCTCCGTATCATCCACTACAATCTTCTTCGGAGGCACCGCCTCGACCTGCGCCTGCAGCGCCCTCAACTGCCCCCGCAGCCGCGTCAACTCCGATTCCTTCGATGACGACAGGTTCTCAATGCGCTCCGCCAGTTGCTTCCGCGTTCCCTCGAATGCGCTCAGATCATTCGACAGCGATTGCAGATCGTCCTTCGACCCATACGCTGCCGCGTCCTCGGTGATGTTCCGCAGCACGTCATACAACGCATCAAGATTTCGATAAAGCTTGAACGTCGGCGGCAAATCCTCCGGCGCATTGCGAAGCTGCGAAATCATCTCGGGGAGCGCGCCCTGCAGATTCCTCTGGATCGAATCCACGTTTCCCAGGGCTTGCTTCTTATAGGACCCGTCCGCCTTCCACCTCTCGATGCGCAGCTTCCCCAAATCCGTCTGCGTATCTTTCGACGCCGCTTCGATTTGTGACAGTAACGCGTTCAACTGCGTCACCGAAGCGTAGGAAACAGGTTGACCCTGCCCGCCATTGGCAGGATTGGCAACCGGAGCCGGCCCCGATTGCGCCAGAGCCGTCGCCATGCATGTGAGATACAGCCCGCAAGAGAATAGAAGATTTCGTTTCATTGTTCGTGCTTCATAATCAGCCCATCAGGATACTACAAGCATCTCCCTAACCGTCATCCGGTAAACCCCTGACACCAGCCTCCAAACCGCTGTGTACACCCGCTTCGTAGCGCCGGGCCTCCCGGCCGGCTGTGGCGCAGCGCGTCTCGCCTGCCCTCCCGACAGCATCACACACCCACAACTTCCCCCGCGCACCATCCGTCATCGGATTCGACTCCGCCCACGCCCAGCGCGATAATGAGTCGAATGTATCGTCTGTGTATATCTCTCATACTCCTCAGCCTGGCCTTGCTTCCGCAAGCCGCTCCAGCCCAGGACACTCCCCGCCGCCTGATCCTCAAAGACGGCTCCTACCAGCTCGTCACGAAATACGAAGTGAAAGGCAATCGCGTCCGCTACTACAGCACCGAACGCGAAGATTGGGAAGAACTCCCCAACGCCTTAGTCGATTGGCCCGCCACGGAAAAATACGAGAAGGATCGCGCTGTCGAGGCCTCTTCTCCCGCCGCAGTCGAACTCGATAAAGAACTCGAACGCACCGACGTCCCCTTGCCCGAGGTCGCGCCCGGCCTGCGCCTCCCGGAAGACTCCGGAGTCTTTCTTCTCGACAACTTTCAGGGCGAGCCCCAGCTCATCGAAATCAATCAGACCGCCGGCGACATCAACCGCAATACCAAGGTCAACATCTTCAAAGGCGCCATCAATCCGGTTGCCGGACCCAAGCAGACGATTGAACTCGACGGCACCCACGCCGCCATCCAATGCCATGTCGATGTGCCCGCAATTTACATCAAGCTCGAAGACGAGCCAGCCGAGCCCGCAGCTCAAGCCGGTGCCTCGCACGCGTCCGAGCCACAAAAGCCACAACAACCAGCGCAGCCTGGCCAGCCGCCCACAAGCTTCGATCGTTTCCTCATCCTGCACGTGGAAGTCAAAGGCAACAAGCGCATCGTAGGCGGCGTCAAGCGCCAGGTCAGCGGCAAAATGTCCCACGAGCAGCACGCCGTCAAAACGACCATCAACAACATCAAGGGTGGATGGCTCAAACTCACTCCCACCGAAAACCTCGCCCCCGGCGAATATGCGATGGTGGAGATGGCAGAGAAAGGCGCCATGAACCTCTACGTCTGGGATTTCGGCGTAAATCCCAAAGCCCCAGCGAATCCAAATCCCTGGAAGCCCGATTTGAAGCCGACGAAATAATAGTGGGCGTCAGGCGTCAGGCGACGGGCACCGCGGCTTCTCGGTGGGAATTGCAGTGAACCGAAAATGCCGAGATAATCGGCAACGCGAAAACGCCTCTCTCGAGAGCGCAGGTTTCCCATTTGGAGAATGACAATTAGAAGGGAAAAAGGGTCTTGGGTCTTGGGTCTTGGGTCTGACGCCTGACGCCTGACGCCTGACGCCTGAAAACGCTACTCCTGCAGCATCCCCCGCTGCGCCACCCCAATATTATCGCGCGTGGAATTCTTCACCATGTACATCATCCCATCGGCCTGCCGGATCACATCATGCGCCGACCGCGCGTCATGCGGATATGTCGCCACTCCAATCGATGCCCGCACATTCAGATTCAAGCCTTCTTCCTTGCAGAACGCACTCGCGCGCAGCGCGTCGCGCAACCGCTTCGCCACCACCAGCGCCTGATCCTTCCCCGTCTGCGGCAGCAACACCACAAACTCGTCCCCGCCATACCGGAACGCAAAATCGATCAGCCGTAACTGCGCCTTGATCAGATATCCGATCTCCGCCAGCAGCTTGCTCCCGATCAAGTGCCCGTGCGTATCGTTCACCGTCTTGAAGTGATCGAGGTCAATAAACAGGATGCTGAATTCATACCCGAATCGCGAAGACCGGTACACCTCAGTCTCCAGCGTCTTATAAAGATGTCGCGCGTTGTAGAGCCCGGTGCAATCGTCGGTGATCGTCAGTTCCTGTATCTTCTCCACCCACCTCGCGTTCTCAATCGCAATCGCGGCGTAGTCGCACAGCGATTGCAGGAAGAACAGCTCCGGCTCCTTGAACCGCTCCATGTCGACGTTCACCAGCTGGATCACGCCCAGCACCCGCAGCTTCGACCGCAGCGGCACGCAGATCACCGACCGCGTCTCCCACTTGGTCGCGTCATCCACCCGGCTGGCGAAATACGGATCGTTGCGCACATCCGGCACAATCCTCGCCTCTCCGTGCTTTGCCACCCATCCCGCGATCCCTTCGCCGACTTTCAGCCGGACGTTCTTCAGCGCCTCGGCCTTATCGCCCACCGCGATCGCAAAATACAGCTCGTCGTGCCCTTCATCCACCATCAGCAGCGACCACGTATCCGGACGGAAATATTCCGCCATCTTCTCCATGATCGTTTGCAGGATGGAATCAAGGTCCAGGGACGACGTGAGCGCTTTCGCCACGTCGTGAAAAATCGTCAACTCCTGGCTCTGGCGAGTCAATTGAGTGCCGGCCTCAGGCATGGAAATCCCGTCAATCCTCACTTGGTAGGGTGGCGTTCAAAAATTATAAGGGTCACTTTCGTGGTCGGGCAATGAACGTTAGTAACCCGTACCCGTAAAGCCAACCACAACAACCACTAATACTACGAACCACGTAGCGACAGCCGCCTCGGCTGTCCCGCAAAGCGCAGCGAGCGGAACCTAATCAGGCCTGAACCTCCCATTTCCCGCGCTTTTTCAACGACAAATCAAACTGAGCGAAGAGGCCCATAATGGATACCCCAGACCCCTCAGTGCCCCTCTGTGTCCCCTGTGGTGAACGTCTTTGCTGAACGTCTTATAATCACACCGATGAAGCGAATCCCCATCCTCCTCCTGTTACTAACCGCGGCCCTCGCCCAAACCCCCGACCCCAAGTCCGTCCCCGTAATCGACGGCGCCCTAGGTCCCTGCACCGCCGACTTCACCATCACCAGCCCAGACAACAAGCCCATTTACCTCGCGAAAATCAAAGTCCACATCGCCTACGGATTCCTAAGCGCCCACAAGCTCGACCTCGAAGTCAGCACCAACGTAGACGGCAAAGCCAAGTTCACCGGCCTCCCCAGTAGCGTCAAGCGCGGGCTCTTCTTCGATGCCTCCGAAGGCGAGCGCACCGGCAACGCCTTCGACGACCCCTCCAAAACCTGCCAGGCCCAATTCACCGTAACCCTGCGCAAACCAACCACCGCGCAACAATAGGAAACCTCCTTGCCAATCGCTAACCCTCAGTGGCGCTTTTCCTTCGTGAACCTTAGTGTCCTTAGTGGTTAAAGCCTTAAGCCGCGGGCCACCCGAAGGCATCGCGCCAGCCCACCCCCCAGTTACCCAGCCCCTGTCCGTCCGTCCCGTAGCGCGCTCTCGCCGGTTGTCCTATGATGTTGCCAATACCACCGAAGGGTCTTCACAACGTGGGCGAGTTCGGCGACAAATTCCGCAAAGCGCGCGAGAAGAAAGAGCTCTCGCTCGACGATGTTTCCAACGTCACCAAGATCGGCACGCGCATGCTGCAGGCCATCGAAGAGGAAAACTTCGAGCAACTGCCCGGCGGCGTCTTCAATCGCGGATTCATCCGCGCCTACGCCAAGCACCTCGGCCTCGACTCCGAGGAGGCGGTCAACGATTACCTCGCCTGCCTGCGCCAGGCCCAAGTCGACTCCCACGGCGGATGGGATCAGGCCAAAGCTCCCGCTCCGCAGCCGCCCCTCGCAACCAAGCCCAAACCTGTGCGCCCCGTTTCGCCGGAAGTCAAAGCCGAGGCGCCGCCCATCAACGTCGAAGAACTCCCCGAGTTGCAGCTTCCACGTGCCGAACATATCCGCCCCGCGAAAAAGGAATATCTGAGTTCTTCCTCTGGGATTTCCTGGATACGGATCGCCGCCGCTGTTTGCCTGCTGATTTCGGTGTTCTTCCTGTGGACCCGCCATTCCCGCAACAGCGGAACTGCTGGGGCATCGAGCGGTTCCCCACACCCCGCGCCATCGACCACCGTCGCTGCAGCGCCGCCGGTAGCCCAAAGCGCGCCGCCTGCTCAATCACCAGCGTCACTCGCGCCCGTCGCCGCCGCTCCGTCGCCGCAACCTTCCGCACAATCGGAAGAATCGGACGATCCCTCACCAGAAAATCCGCCAGATGCCAAGAGCCCTGCTCCTTCTCCTGCGCCCTCTGCCGGAACCATCGCGGATCAAAATCAGGTCCAGGTCGAAAAGAAGGGTGACGTGACGATCCGCTCCTTCGGCGCCGCGGCCGCGAAACCCGCCGACAAACCTGCAGCCACTCTCAAACTAATCGTGCGCGCCACCGAAAACTCCTGGATCTCCGTCACCTCCGACGGACAATTGGTCACCCAGGAAACTCTGATCGCCCCCGCCGCAACGTCCTTCCATGCCACGCGCGAGTTGGTAGTCAGGGTCGGCAACGCCGCCGGCGTCACCTTCCTCTGGAATGGCGAAGAGGTCCAGCCTCAAGGAGCAGAGGCCGAAGCGAAAACTTTTATCTTCGACGCCCAAGGCATGCGCCAAGCACCAGCCCAACCCTAAAACACCCAATCCCAAATCTCAGAACGCGAGGGTGCCCCGCCCTTGTCGCGTTTTGTGCGACAGGGTGGGGATTTTGACTCTCATGTTTTGACTTTCAGATTTAGAAGCCTGTCGAGAAGAACCGCCCCTTGAACTGCTCATGCCGCTGCCGAGGCTCCGCCGTCAACCGCTGCGCAACCCTAAAACTCCCAATCCCAAAGTCAGAACGCGCGGGTGCCCCACTTCTCCCTGCGTTTGGGAGAAGTGGGGATTTTGACTTTCCAGAAACATGGAGCCCCTGACGCCTTCGTTCGGTGTTGCGCGCAAAGCGCGAAATGAAGACGGCCGACACACACTCAGTCCAATGCCAAGACTTGCGCTCGCCACGAAGCGTGGAAGAGCGGCCCTTCAAGGGCCGGTGCATGTATCGAAGAGACAGGGCTTCACCCCCGCGAGTCCCCCCTCACACCTTTTTCATTCCCTCCCCGCCGAAACTATGTTTCCATATCCGCACAGGAAACCGCCGCGCCAAAAAAGCTTCGGAGAGTTCCATGAGCACTACTTTTCAAATCTCACCCGTCGTAGTAACTCCGGCCTCCATCTCCCGTATCCCTTCCATCGACATCATCCGCGGCGCCGTCATGGTCATCATGGCCATCGATCACGTACGCGTGTACTCCGGCCTGCCCGCCGGCGGCCCCACTCCCGGAATCTTCTTCACTCGATGGATCACGCATTTCTGCGCCCCAGCCTTCATCTTCCTCGCCGGAACCAGCATCTTCTTCTACGCCCGCAAACACGCTGACGTTTCGCGCTTCCTGATCTTCCGTGGCCTCTGGCTCATCTTCCTCGAACTCACAATCCTCCGTCTCGCCTGGACCTTCAACTTCGACTTCGCACACTACGAAATGGCGGGCGTGATATGGGTCATCGGTTGTTGCATGATCCTGATGGCCGCTCTGGTGAAGTTACCCCTCCCGGTCACAGCAGCAATCGGCGTAATCATCATCGCCGCCCACAACCTGATGGACCCGCACATCGGAAAACTCCTCGAAGGCATGGACGCAAACAAACTCTCCGCCTTCTGGAAAATCGGCTACATCGGATTTTTCGCAGGCCCCGTACAGTTTGGCCCCAACGGCCCCAACCTGATCGTGCTCTACTCGCTCGTCCCCTGGATCGGTGTAATGGCCGTAGGCTACGCCTTCGGCAAAATTCTCTCGCTCGAACCCGCCCGCAGAAAACAAATCTGTCTGCTGATAGGCCTCGGAGCCATCGCTCTTTTCCTGCTGCTCCGGGGCTTCAATCTCTACGGCGATCCCCGCCCCTGGCATCATTCCGTAATCTCCAACAACGGCGCGCCGCCGATGCCCGCATTCCTCTCCTTCCTCAACTGCACGAAGTACCCCGCTTCGCTCAACTTCCTCCTGATGACCCTGGGCCCAATCATCGCGTTGATCCCGTTCCTGGAAAACGCGAGCGGCGCTCTCTCCCGCGTCATCGCCATGTTCGGACGCGTCCCCTTCTTCTTCTACGTCCTCCACATCCCCCTGATCCACGCGCTAGCCCTGATCGTTTCAAAAATTCGTCTAGGCTACGTAAGCCCGTGGCTCTTCACCAATCTCCCCATGGGCAACCCCGAACCACCTGACGGATACACCTGGAGCCTCCCCCTCCTGTACGCAGTCTGGGCAATCACGATCGCCCTCCTCTATTTCGCCACCCACTGGTTCGCCAAAGTAAAAGCGACAAGCAAAACCAGTTGGCTGAAATACATCTAGAAAAGGGTGCCCCACCCTTGTCGCGTTTTGTGCGACAGGGTGGGGATTTTGACTTCCCGTTCCGAGCACAAAAATATAGCCCCGGACGCCTTCGTCCGGGGTTGCGCGCAAAGCGCGCAATAAAACAGTCGAAGCCATCTCAATCCCCGCGCAAGAATTGCTCTCCATACCGTTCCTGATTTCGTAGCCCGCGGGAACAATCGCAGCGTGAAATCTGTCTATGTCTTAAAGCAGACGTGGCGAGACTGCAGAGATCTACATGACCCCTAGCAGCCCAACGCCACAAACGTCCGCACAAAAATTCGAACCGCAGGCAACGTTTGCTACACGACTAAGTTCCAATCGCATGATTGCGGAGGCACCTATGCAACGCCATCCTCTGGGCCCCGTGTCAGTAGTAGTGTGTCTTTCTCTTGTAACCCTGAGCGCCGTCATCCTCTGGCCCAGCCAGCCCGCAGTTTCCGCCGCGTCGGGAGAAACTGCCGGATCCCTGGGAATCATCGCCAAAGATGGATCCGTAAATGGTTCGTGCCCGCTCCGTCACACCGAAGTCCGCGCCGCCGTCAGCGCATTCCTCGCCCGCGTAACCGTCACGCAGACTTTCGGGAACCCTGCCTCTCAAAAGATCGAGGCAGTCTACGCCTTCCCTCTGCCCGACAACGCCGCCGTCGACGACATGACCATCCAGATTGGCTCCCGCACCGTGCGCGGAGTCATCCGGAAACGTGAAGAAGCGCGCGCCATCTACGAAAAAGCCAAGCAGACCGGACACGTCGCCGCTCTCCTCGACCAGGAGCGTCCCAACATCTTCACGCAGTCGGTGGCCAACATCCTGCCCGGCGAAGAGGTCACCGTCACCATCAGCTATCTGCAAACACTCGAATACGAGAGTGGCTCCTACCAATTCGTATTCCCCATGGTCGTCGGCCCGCGCTACATTCCGGGTGAAGCGATCGGCAAAAAGGCTGGCGGCTGGGCGCCCGACACCGACAAAGTTCCTGACGCGTCGAAGATCACTCCACAGGTGACACCGCGGGGCACACGTGCCGGACACGACATCTCCATCGAACTCGCGATCGATGCCGGCGTGCCCCTGCTGCAACTGCAATCCACCTCGCACGCAATCGAGGTCGACCGCACCGGTGCAAGTTCGGCCACCGTGAAACTAAAAAATCTTGCCGAGATTCCCAACAAAGATTTCGTCCTGAAGTACGACGTTGCCGGAGAACAGATCTCGGACGCTGTCCTCTCCCAAGGTTCGGTAATGCGCAGGACCAGCAGTGCGACGAACTCCAGCAATAAGGCTGCCTCCGTAAATGAGAATGTCGATGGTCACCAGGCGCTCGAACCCCAGTCCGCAGACACAGCGCCCAGCCTGCCGCCAGCACGACGATAGCGACCCAGGGCGCGTGGTACGCGGATGCAACTTGCCGAAGACCGGCGGCAACAGGCCGTCCTGCGCCATCGCCAGCGGTATGCGGGAATAACTCATTACCAGCGCGTTGAACATGCCGAAACCCATCAGCATGCCTCCGGCTACGAGCGCGATGCGCAACGGTGGCCACCTAGCAAGCCGGCAATTTCGGCCCATGATCCGGTCTCCCACGCAGCGGGACTGAGCCGGGTAAGCCACATCGCAGCCATCGGGACAATATAGGTGACGGGAGCGACCCATGTCGGTGTCCTTTTGAGGCTCAGCAACCGCGCCGCGACACGTGACAGCTCTTTGACTTCGTAGCTCCGCACCTAAGCTGTGCTGCGATGTCGAGCGCCGCCAGCTCACGTGCAATGAGTGCTTATGTACAAACATGTGGCATGATCGCCGCATAAGGACAAACTCGTTAATAAAGTGGATAAAGCCCGCCAACAAGGAGACAAAAAAAGAAGAACGTGCGCAGGACAGATGAAGACGGGCGATGATCGAATATGAAACTTAAGCCCTCGCCACTCGCGGAGAAGACCGCACGTCTGAAGGAGCTTCGATGAGCTGGAGAGGCCGGTGCGCGATCCATAATAGCTCTTTGAAACTAGTGGGGCGGTTAACCGCTGCTTACATGCACATCGCCAAAAAAATGAACTCTGGTTTTCGATCGTTGTTCGCTTCGGGTCATTTCGGGATTCCTATCAGCGAAAGCTAGCTATCCAATCCAATAGTTCGCGCACCTTCGCTTTCACGGTCGGTTAGCAAGTTAGGCTCGCCTATCGTATGCTCATCGGCGTCTAGCAGGGCGTGATGCACGATGGGGCTACCGATGTACCAGTGGTGAACAGCACACACTAATTCTTCAACTTCGCCGCCTCTTCCGAACCGTGGGTCGCGTTGCCGGTGCTGGAGGAATGAGCGCCGGTACCGGTAAGCTTACCCGTATCGACGATTAGGTATTCCGTTCGGATCGGACGTTTCTCAAACCAGCATTCGAGGATCTCCCGCGTCCCGGCGGCATAGCGGGCCTGGCTGATAATGATGCCCTGAGGTATGCGGCGTCATTCCATGATGGGGCATCGTACGCCAAGGGTGATCCTTCGGTGGTGGCTGCGGGAGACCAAAACGTCGCCCGCATAGCCGGCAAGCTGCCCGCTGCCAAGTGCACGGACAACGGCATCGCGGTCGCAGATCTTGCCGCGCGCCGTGTTTACCAGATACGCGCCCCGCTTCATCTTACCGATCAGCGCGTCGTTGAAGAGGTGTTCGGTTTCCGGTCAGTGGAGCGTTGATTGTAACCACGTCGCAGACACGCACCATAGAATTCGACGTTGGGTGGTAGTTGAGGTCCAGCTCCTTCTCGACATCTTCCGGAAGCCGATGCCGATCGGTGTAGTGAAGCTTGACGTCGAACGGCTTCAACCGCTTCAGAACGGCCAAGCCGATGCGTCCGGCCGCAACCGTACCGACCTCCATCGCTTCGAGATCGTAGGAGCGTGACACGCAGTCCGCGATGTTCCAGCCGCCCTCGATTACCCACTGATAAGACGGGATGTAGTTGCGTATTAACGACAAGATCATCATCACCACATGCTCGGATACGCTGATGCTATTGCTGTAAGTAACTTCAGCGACCGTGACGCCGTGCTTAATGGCGGCTTCAAGATCCACGTGGTCTGATCCGATACCCGCTGTGATCGCAAGCTTCAGCTTCTTTGCCTTGGTGATCCTTTCGCCGTCAGGTAAGCCGGCCAAAAGGGTTGTCGAGATGACCAGCTTCCGCATCAGGAAGTTCATGTTCGAAGACCGAGGTCGGGCCCTCTTTATCCGAGGTTACGACGAAGGTGTGGCCTAGACCTTCAAGGAATTTGTCGCAGCCCAAGTTCACCCGAGACAGAGCCGAGAAGCTCACCTGGCTTGAAATCGATGTGTTCCGGCGTCGGCGCCGATTGACCGCCGGGATAACGGTCGATTTTCGGAATGCCA
>CAWKOM010000004.1:0-304733 GCA_963851235.1 uncultured Acidobacteriota bacterium | reverse complement strand
GTTGAATCTTACAGGACTACTGAATTTGCGAGCGGCAGTCCTGCCGATCCACGAGACGCGTTTCTGCTTTTGCCTTCCAATCGGTTGATTCGGTTCAGGAATTTATCTGCCTGGCGCGAGGCGCGGCTTGCGGCGCGAGGATCGCGCGAGTGCGAGTGCATGTGGCGAAGCTTGGCGAGGCCGAGGCGGGCAAATTCGTCAGCGCGAGCGGGATCCTTGGCGCGGCGCTCGTAATGGATGGCCAGTTGTTCACAAGCCAGCACACCATCCTGTGGATCGGCAACGAGTTCGAGCCATAGCGCGGCTGCGGCGGCGTGATCGCCGCGCCGTCTTGCGAGCAGAGCAAGTTCGCGGCGGGCGCGCGGGCGAAATTCGGCAGGAAGGCCGAGGTCAAGGGCCCGCGAGCAAGCGGCCGAAGCGCGATCGGAGTCACCACGGCGGCCCAGGAAACGCGATAGGCCGAAGAGGTCGAGGCTGTCGATTCCTTCGCGGTCTCTGTCCGGAGATGCGAGAAGTTCATTGATTTTGCCGAAAAGAGCGGCAAGGCCGCGCAAATCCATTTGATTGTGACGCACGATGCCCGCAATCGGGTCGCAGGAGCCGCCGCGCAGATAGTCGAAGTAATGCTGAGGGATAAGAGCGGAAGCGATGTCGTCTTCGCGATGCCAGCCAAGACGCGAAGCATCGAGAACACGGCGCTCGAGTTCAATCAGACGGACAGAGCTTAGACGGAGCTTCCAGAGAGCGCGCGCGGGATGGAGAAGATCAAGATGTGCCGAGAGACGCGGCGTAGGGATGGAGCGCGTCATGGTGAAACGATTTTCAAGGAGCGGCCAGTCGAAGGATTTGCCGTTAAAAGTGACGAGCACGGGACGCCCCGCGAGGCGCTCGGCAAGTTCGTGAAGGACCGAATGCTCTTCCGAGAAGTCGCGCATGAAGAATTGCTCGACTTGCAGGCCGCCGGCGTCCCACCAGGCGATTCCCACTAGAAAAGGATAGGTGCCCGTGCCGCCGGCTAAGCCGGTTGTTTCCGTGTCAAGGAAGAGCCATCGGGCGGGATCTTCAAGAGCCACGCGCATGCGGCGAGAAAGAGTGACGTCGCGCGTGCGAGAGAGAAGTTCTAAAGCGACGGCAGACGGCTCGGAAAATTCGGGAGTGGAAAACCAGTTGCGAATGGCTAAATGTTCGCCGAAATGATTTTTCGCCACGCCTGCGCCAAGAAGGCGGGCAAGTGAATCCTCTTGATCGGGTGCGCGCAGCGCCGCTGGACGCGAAGGAACCGGGCGAGCGGGCCTGAGCGCGGCGAGCCGTGCGAATTTGTCGGCGGGGGCAGCCATCTAGCCACGCAGCCTGTCGAGGAGAGCGAGTGCTGCTTCTTTGGCGCGCGGAGCAAGGTCGCCAGCGGGACCGACACAGGACGGGCAGCCTTGATCGCAAGTGCATGCGGCGATGAGCTCGCGCGTTTTTTGGATGAGCAAGTCATGAGTGCGGAAAAGCGGCTCGGAAAAGCCGATGCCTCCGGGATAGGCGTCGTAGAGATAAAGATTGGGCTCGAAAAATTCCTTGAGGTTGCCGCGAGAGGCGTCTCTGGGGCGCGAAGGCGTGAAATCATCCATCGGGTCTACGCCGGGGCCTTGCAGGGGCGCAGCATGCTGCGCTTCTAAAATTTCGGCGTCAGTATCCGGAGCTGGTGGGCGCTCGCCGATGGCGGTCCCAAGATCGCGGCCGTCGCACATCAAGAGCAGCGTGGCGACAGATGCAAGCGCGTGCAGCAGGCCGAACATTCCGCTCTGCCGCTCGCTGACGCTGTAGGGAAGCGACTCGAGCAGCGGCCTCTCGAGCGTAATCCAGTACGAGGTCGTGTGCATTTCGTTTTCGGGAAGCTCGAGCTTGCCGTCGCCGATATTTTCGTTGGTGAAGAATTTTATTTTCTTGAAGCCGACGACTTGCGAACGCACAAGGACGTCGCCGTGGGAATGCAAATTCAAGGATGAAGTGGATGCGGTGGCGGCTTCAGACGCTTCGAGCACGCGAACCTGTGTGTAGCGCACGGCGTCGGTGTAGTAGTCGGCGTCCACCTGCTTGACGTAAGCCTTGCGCTCTTTGAAATCGAGATGCTCGACGTGATATTGCTGCCCGCCGTGAATATAAATGGCCTTCTCATGCAGAAAAACAAGCGCACTGGGAAAATCCACTTCGCCAATGACAGTAGCCCCGCCTGTGATATCGATGATGATGAAGTTGTCGCTGGTGATCGAGCGCAGGCTGATCGTGTCGGCTGGATACGCTTCGTGCGTCCAGTGATAGTGATCTCCGGCAAGATGCAGGAAGCCTGCGTCCGCGAGCCGTGCGCAGAGGTCAGGGAGATCGGCTCCTCCAAAATTTTCGCCGGGAGCGATGGGCAATTCAAAAGCAGCGCACTTTAGATGATTGATGAGAATTTCGAGATTGTCCGGCTGAATGTAGGCGTGCTCCGGAGTATTGCCGAAGAAATAGTCTGGATGACGGACGATGAATTGATCTAGCGGCGACGAAGAAGCAACCATCACGGCGCAAGAGCTGCCGCTGCGGCGTCCGGCGCGCCCCGCTCGTTGCCAGGTCCCGGCGATCGAGCCGGGGTAACCCGCCATCACTACCGTATCGAGCGAGCCCACATCGATCCCCAGCTCTAATGCGCTCGTGCTAACAACGCCCCGTATGCGGCCGTCGCGCAAGCCGCGCTCGATTTCGCGGCGCTCATTCGGCAAATAGCCGCCGCGATAGCCGCGAATCGTCTCCTGCTTGCCGGGCGGCTGAGGATTCGCTTGCAGCAGATACGTGAGGAGAATCTCCGTCTGCAGCCGCGAATTCGCGAAGACCATGGTTTGCAGGTCGCGCTTTAGAAATTCTTGTGCGACGCGGGATGTTTCATTGATGTAGCTGCGGCGAATCCCGAGCGCGCGATTCACTACGGGCGGATTATAAAATACGAAAGTTTTTTCGCCTGCGGGAGCGCCGTTGGTATCGAGGACGTCCACTTCTTTCTCGATCAGCCTGCTCGCCAGCTCGCCAGGATTCGCAATCGTTGCCGAACAGCAAATGAATTGCGGATCGCGCCCATAAAAATTCGCGATGCGCCGCAGCCTCCGAAGCACATTACAAAGATGGCTGCCAAAAACGCCGCGGTAGGTGTGCAGCTCGTCGATGACGATGTAGCTGAGATTTTCGAACAGGCGCGTCCAGCGCGTGTGGTGCGGCAGGATGCCCGTGTGCAGCATGTCCGGGTTCGTGAGCACCACGTGGCCCTTTTCGCGGATAGCTCTGCGCGCGTCGGCGGGCGTATCGCCGTCATACGTGAAAACGCCGAAGCGGTTGTCCAAGCGCTGATTCAGGTCGTAAAGCTCCGCCAACTGATCCTGCGCCAGCGCTTTGGTGGGGAAGAGATACAGTGCGCGCGTGTCCGAGTTTTCCAGGATGGAACTCAGAATCGGCAGATTGTAGCAAAGCGTTTTTCCGGAAGCCGTGGGCGTGACAACCACGATATTCTTGCCGGCACGAACGGCTTCCGCCGCGATTGCTTGATGCGTGTAGAGATGGCGAATGCCTTTCGCCGCGTAAGCAGCGACCAGATCCGCGTGAACCCAAGCGAGGAACTCCGCCCATTGCGCTTCACGCGCCGGAAAGTACCGCACGGCGGTGAGAATATCGCCGTTGACGTCTCGCGTGGCAAGAGTGTCCAGCACTTCGCGCACGCGAGCCAGCGACGAGCCTACAACCGGTTCGAGCGAGGCCGGCACAGTAGCCCGCACGGCGAGAGAATGGGACATTGAGCGTTCCTCCTGCAATTCGCCTTTTATTCGCCAAGGCTAGCACGCGGCGATAATGGCTGCAACAGAGAACTGCGCGCTGTTTACAGGCCGCACCGAAATTTTCCGGGAGCACTTCCCCGTCCAGGGGTGGCTGCATCGCGGCTCGTGCGCGTTGCTTGCTAGAATGAGGATGGCGGCGATTCTCGCGGCAACAAAGCATATCGCTGGCTCGAGCGACTGTTGAAGGAGAATAGTGGCCAAGCTTACCGTTCTTTACGATGGAGCCTGCAACTTATGCCGCGCCAGTGTGGACCGCGTCAGGCGCATGGACTCGCACGGATCGGTCGATCTGCTGGACCTTCACGACGCGACCGTGCCCTCGCGCTTTCCCCAAGTCAATATCGAGGAGGCAATGCGCTTGATGCAAGCCGTCGATTCCCGCGGCCGCGTCTATTCTGGAGCCGACGCTTGGGCGCGCATCGGGCTGACTCTGCCCGGCTGGAAGCTAATCGCCTGGCTGCTTCTTGTTCCCGGAATCCATTTCATCGCGCAACATTTGTACGGATGGGTCGCGCGCAATCGATACCGCTGGAACCGCGAGCTTTGCCAGGATGGAACGTGTTCCCTGCACGTCGATCCGCGCCACGCTCTGCACAAAGAACGCCGTCAATGAATGCTGAAGCCGTCAGTACCCGCTGCCATCCCGGTATAATGTCCCGCATCTATGGACTGGACTCCGTCGTCCCTCATCCGCTGGCTTTTTGATTCGCGCAACGGCCCTTCGGATCGTTTCGTGGCCCGCTGGCTTTTTCTGCGCGCTCTCGGCGTCATTTATTTTTCCGCATTTCTCTCGCTCGTTTTTCAAATTCGTGGGCTCATCGGTCCCCAGGGAATCTTCCCGGCCAGCGAGTACTTAAAAAATATCGCGGCTCAGGTTGGATTTGAGCGCTACTGGTATGCACCGAGTCTTCTGTGGTTTTCCAGCAGCTCGCACATGTTGATGGCGCTTTGTTGGGCCGGAATGGCCGCTTCGGTGCTTCTTGTCCTCAATCTTTGGCCTCGCGGGATGCTCGTCGTATGTTTTGTGTGTTTTCTTTCGTTTGTAAGCGCCGCAGGGGAGTTCTCCGGTTACCAATCTGACGGAATGTTGCTTGAGGCCGGATTTCTTTCGCTATTTCTTACGCCCGGCGGATTTCGGCCGTGCCTCGGCCAAACGCAGCCCCCCGTGCGCGCCGCGCTTTACCTTTTGCTCTGGGAATGGTTCCGCATTTACTTCGAGTCCGGCGTTGCGAAGATCATGAGCGGCGATACCGAATGGCGGCACTTCACCGCACTCGATGAGTATTACCAGAACGGCCCGCTGCCCACCTGGATCGGCTGGTACGTCCAACATTTGCCACACTGGTTTCACGCGACAACGGCTTTCTTCACCCTCGCGCTCGAGCTCGCGCTGATCTGGGCCGCGTTCCTCCCGCGGCGGATTCGCATCGGCCTCTTTTTCGTTGTGACGCCTTGGCAGATCGGCATCATTCTGACGGCGAATTATACGTTTCTGAACTATTTGGTCCTGATACTGGGATTTCTTCTTCTCGACGACCGTTTCCTGATGCAATGTCTTCCAGCGAACTGGAAAAAGCCGCTTCTTGATCGAGGGGCTCCGACTGCCGTCGAGCCCAGTCCGCTCGGCGCAGACGCGCTCTCCATTTTAGAGCCGTCCTCGAGCCCCTCTGCAAACGAGAGAGCCGTCGAACGCGAAAGCTTTTATGACCGGTGGGAAAAATTCCGTTCCCGGCTTTCCCCACTTCGCATAGTTATCGTTGCGTTTGTGCTGACATGGATTTTTTACGCCGCCACCGTGCAAATGTTTTGGATGATCTCACCCGTCCCGTTTCCCACTACACCGGTCTCTTTGCTCGATCCCTTTCGCATCGCCAACCGCTATGGCCTTTTCGCGGTCATGACGCGCGGCCGCTACGAAATCGAATTCCAAGGTTCGAATGACGGCAAAACGTGGGTCGCGTATCCTTTCCGCCACAAACCGCAGGAGCTGGACAAAGCGCCGCGTATCTACGCGCCCTATCAGCCGCGATTCGACTGGAACCTGTGGTTTGCCTCGCTCGGCGATTGGCGCGACAATCCGATGGTGTTGCGCACCGAACGCAGATTGCTCTCGAACAACCAGGACGTGCTCGCCCTCTTTGCAGCCAACCCTTTTCCGAATGCGCCGCCGCGCTACGTTCGCGCAGTCCTCTGGCAATACTGGTTCACCTCCATGGCGGAAAAAAGAGAACATGGTTTGTGGTGGCGGCGCCAGTTTCTCGGGCTGTACGCGCCAGCGATTGAACTGGAACCTGACGGCAGGATCGGCGTCACGCAATGGCCGACGGAGCTGCCTCCGCACGAATAGTTGAATTGTGCATCCGATTTGGCGCGAAGAAAGCAGTTAGCGGCGAAGCCGAAGAATAAGAATCGCTCCGGCAAAAAAGAGGAGCGAGGAAGCGGCAAATGCAACCTGTGCGGAAACGGCGCTCCAAAGAAATCCCACTAGAAGGCTCGATAGAAAATCGCCGACGGCGTTGACCGCAGCCAGTGTGCCGAAAGCCATCCCATGTTGTTCTTTCGGAACAAGTTCCGCTGCGACGGAATCTTCGAGAGCTTCTTCAGTGCCGACATACAGACCCGCCAAAACAAAAATCACGCCCAACAGCCAAAGCAAATGCGTGCCCGTACACAGCAGAATTGCAGTGATTCCCGCCAGACCATAACCGCCAGCCAGAACAATTTTCCTCTGCGGCACATGGTCACTCAGCCAGCCGCTCGCATAGGCCGAGCCGGCGTAAAACACATTGTGCAGCGTATAAAGCACGATCGCGATACTAGCCGCGCGCGCAATTCCGTATGCAGGCGCGAGCATGCGCGAAGCGTAGAGAATAAGCAGCGAATGCGAAAAATCACCCGCGCCGAATACGCCGACTCCCAGAAGAAAACGCCGGAACGCAACCGGCAAATCGCGAACGCCGGTCAGAAACGAGCGCTTCTGCTTTGCGACAATGGCCCGTTCGCGCACCAATAGCCAGAAACAGGCGACGGCCACCAGACCGGGCAGCAAGGTCCAGAGAAAAACTTTTTGGTAGTTGTGTCCGGTTTTTTCCAGCAGCCACAACGCAGTGAGCGGCCCGACAATCGCTCCCACCGTATCCATCAAACGTTCGAGCCCGAACGCCCGCCCGTATGCGTCCGGTGTGACATCCGCGGCCAGCAACGCTTTCTTCGCCGGTGAACGAACGCCGCGTCCTAGCCAGGCCGCCGTGCGCCCAATGAGAACGTAGTACGCGTGCGTGGCAAATGCGAAGGAAGCGGTCGAAAGCGCTGTAACAGCGTAACCGAATACGGCGAGCGGCTTGCGGTGCTTTAAGCGGTCCGTGAAATGGCCCGCGGCAAGCTTTGTGAAGCTCGAGAGGCCGTCCGCGACTCCTTCGATCACGCCCAGCCACGCCGGCCCTGCTCCAATCGCCGCGAGGAATGCCGGCAGAATCGCCGTAGCGGTTTCATGACTCCAGTCGCTGAAGAGGCTGGTCAGGCCAACGCCCAGAACCGTGCGATTCAGCCACGAGCTTTTTGGGGCCGCTTGCGCCATGGAGAAGGAGTCTACCGTCAAAGGCCGCCGGCTTCATGAAGAATGCATGAAGGCGAACTGTAGATTTTAAGAATTTGCGCTATTGCCTGTTCGCAGGCGTCACACTTTTGCCTTGGAAAAGAACAGCGCGTACTTTTTCAAGCGCGTGAATGTCGCTTAGCGGATCGCCTTCCACGGCTACGAGGTCGCCTTCCTTGCCAGTTTCTAAACTTCCGACCTGATCGAGGCCGAGCAGTTCCGCGCTCGTTTTTGTCCCGGAAACTAGAGCCTGCTGCGGCGTCATGCCGTATTTCACTTCCGCAATCATCTCGTCGCGCACCGTTCCCGTTCCTGGCGCATAAGAGTGGTCCGAACCCGCCGCGATCGTCACACCCGAATGCAACGCAAGTTGGAAGCTTGGAAAATGCGTCCTGCCGAGCGCGTTAACTTTCGTAATGACATATTCAGGGAAGTGCATTTTCACGCCGTTTTCAATGCTTTCTTCGACCACGAATACCGTGGGAACCATCACGATGCCGTGGCTTTTCATAAAGTCCGCAGCGGCCTGATCGAGCTCCGACCCGTGCTCGATCGAATCCACGCCAGCCTCGAGCGCCGAGCGGATGCTGCGAATGTTTTCCGCGTGCGCGGCCACTTTGACGTGCGCCATGTGCGCCTGCTCAACAATCACGCGCAGCTCCTCGAGCGAGACTTGTTCCGAGGTGGGTGAATCCAGCGGCGAAAGCACTCCGCCAGAGGCCAGGACCTTGATCACTCGCGCTCCATATTTAATTTGTAGATGAACCGCTTTTTCCGCATCCGCCGGCGAATTGATGAATCCGTTCATCGGCGTATAAAAATCTTCCATCGGCAAGTACGGGGGTGCAGGAAAGAAATCGCCGTGGCCTCCGGGAATGGTGATCGCGTGGGCCGCGGGAACAAGATGCGGCCCGGGTATGGTCCCGTCTTCAATCGCTTCTTTGAGTGCGACATCAATAAAACCTTCCGTCCCCAAAACGCGCGCGCCCACAACACCGGAGGAGAGCGCGTAACTCATCGCCCTGCCGCCGCGCAGCGCCGCCAGCGGGTCGGAAACAGCCTTTCCAAATGCGCCGGACCAAATATGAATGTGCGCGTCCACAAATCCGGGCAGTACCGTGTAGTTCGAGAGATCGACTTTCTCCGCGCCGGCAGGCTCGGCAATGTCTTTGCCGACGGCGGTCACTTTTCCGTCGGTGATTACCACGACGCCCGGCGAAATCGGCGGCTTCTCCGCGTCGTAAATCAGCTTCCCGCAACGCACATAGACAATCTTCGGCGGCGCAGCGATTGCCGTCAGCGAGCCAAGCAAGCACACCACCACCGCCATCAAGATTTTTCGCATCCAACTCTCCTTTTGGGCGTTGCAAATGGCAAGTTTCGCAGCCACCGGTGAATTCATCGCGCGTCAGCGTAAATCGCGAGGCTTCCGAAGTCAAATTCTGCTTGCTGGCGGTGCATGCAACTCGGAGACGCCGCGGAGCAGGGCAGCGACCACCGCCGGCTCACGCGAAAATGCAATCGGTTAATAGTGGAAGTGAATGCGCAGTTGGACGAAGATTTCGCGCGGATTCACATAATGCGTCCCGCCGAAAGTAAAGCTATTGTCCAGCAACACGCGGCGGTTGGCGACATTGATGCCCTGCACGCTGACGGAAAACCGCTCGCCGAAGCTTTTGCCCAGCGAAAGATCGAAAGTCGTGTGGCCCGGCAAATGGTCGCCGGGATACTGAGTCGATGGCGAGCCATTACTGAATCCCGACCCGTAGTACACGTCGGTCGACGCGTACGAATTCCACGGCAGCGTATACTGCGCGCCGATGTGCAGCGTGTTTCGCTGGTCGTGGTCCAACAGCCCGTAGCCATCGCCGAAGGAAAAGTCCGTCAGCCCGCCGTTGATGTCGCCAAAACCGAGCGCGAGCTGGTTGGAATATGTCAAATAAAGCTGCGCGCGGTCGCGGATGCGCGGAGATCGCAGCGTAAGTTCCCAGCCGTTAATCCGCGCGCCTTGGATCGTGATGGGAAAGAACAAATCCGAGTCGTTGAAGTTATTGTGATCGAAGAAATTCTTCGCGCGAGTCAGAAAATTGTCGGCGTCAATGGTCCAGCCGCGGAAGGGAATCGTCAGGCCGAATTGATGCTCTTCGTCGCGTTCCCCGTGCAGCGGGACAAACCCCAGATTCTGATTGGTCGCCACATCCAGCAGCGGGCCGGAAAGCGTTAGCAAAGGCGGTGCCTGATAAAAGTGCCCGTAAAACCCGCGAAACACCCAGTTCAGTTTCGGAATCCGCACGGACGCGCCGACGCGTGGGCTGGTGGCATTTTCCACCACATTCCCGGAAAAGTGCGTCTGGCGAAGACCGCCGCTAAAGGAAAGCCAGGAGGTGGCTTGGAACTGGTCCTCGAGGTACAACGCCGTCAGGCTGCCCGTCGGGTTCACTTGGGTAGGCGACAAATCCGACGCGCTTGTCTCCGGACAAGTAGTCGTGGGCGGCATAGGACAATCGTAGATGAGCCCGAAGAGTTGCGAATCTTGCTGCGCAAAGGCGTACAGGCCCGCGCGCAGATTGTTGCGTTCCTCGACCCATGAAACCGTGGCCTGCCCGCCTTCATATTTCGAGGCGCGGTTTTCAGTCGCCGAACTCGGCAAATCAAGTGGACTGCTCGCGTAATCCGCGCTGTTGTAGTGAAAGAACGGCGAGACGGTCAGCACCAATCCAGGGCTGAACGTGCGCACCCAGGTCATGGTCACGAAGGAATCGTTCTCGCGGTTGGCATCCTTCAAAAACTGGCCCTGCGTGTTGGGATCGTTCGGATCGAAAGGCACCTGGTAGAAATCGCGTCGGACTTGCGCGACGACACGCACCTGATCCTGCGAATCCACGTTGTACATCAGCGAAGTAAATCCCCCGAGGCCGTTAGCCGCGTCATGAATCACGGCTGACGTCGGCGTCTGCAATCCGAGATTCGTGCGGTTGCCGTTCACACTCGCGTAGTAAGCGAAGCGATTCGTGTGCCCGCCAAAGTTGAGCTGGTCATCCGTCTGATAGAAATTTCCCGCGGTCATCACCAGCTCGGCTTCGTTGTTCCGTTCAAATCCCGTGCGGGGAACGACATCGAAAATACCGTAGGTACGGTCTCCAAAATCCGCGGCGTAACTTCCGCGTTGCATCTCGAGGACATCGATATCATTCGGGTCGATTTGCGGCCCCAAGTTGCTGGCGATATTCGTGTTTGGGATCGGCACGCCGTCGATCAACCAGCTCACTTGATGTCCGCCGCGCACATGAAGCTGATCGTGCGTGAAGTACGCGCCGGGCATGTAGTCCGTGATCATCGCCAGGCTATTCGTGCGCGCCGCCCCAGGCGTTTGCTCGATTTGTTGCCGGTCGACCAGCGTCGTCGGTGTCACCGACTCGGTTTGTCCCGGCGCGGCTTCTGCCGATACCGTAACGGATTGGCTTTGGGATGCAATCTGCAACTCGAAATGCAGGATCGGCGCCGCTCCGGAAAGCACCGTCACGGTTTGTTCTTCCCCTGCAAACGATGCCTGCGTCACGGTAATGGTGTACGTCCCTAGGGGAACGGCGTCGAAGTGAAACTCGCCGTTCGCATCGCTTTGCGTTTTTTGTGTGTAATCGGATGACTGATCTTTCAGAATGACCTCGCTGCCGGGGACTGGCCGGTGCTGAGCATCGTGAACGATCCCGCGCACGGTACCAAACACCGTCGCAAAGCCCGCCGCGGCAAACAGCAGTATTGCTGCGAATGCATACAAGATTCCTCTCATGAGCTTTCTTCTCTCCAAATGGAATGGTTCTCGCGCGGCTGCATGGGCGCGGTGCAAGTGAATCAGCGTTCGTCGAAACGCAATTTATTTTTAAATGACTTGAGCAGCGAATCGAGGCGGAGGAGAGAGAGGTTGCACGAAACGGGAAAGCTCGAAGGAATTTGCAATTTGTACGGGGCGCACCACTTCAGCGGCCGCGGGAGCGAGACTCGCCGCAGGGAGCAAAAACGCGCCGGGAATCAGTGCAGGCCGGGCCGGATTCTGGCAGCAGGAGATGGAGCACGGCGCCATGCCGTTCATGCCGCCCATATCGTGACCGCAGTTCATCGGAGAAGAATCCCGCGCGGGAATACTCTGTCGCTTTTGCTGATGATGCATCGCTATGGGGCAGAAGCCACCGGCGCAACAATCCATGCTGCGCGAAAGCCACGCAGCGCCGGCCAAGGGGGCGTACATAAGCGCCACCGCCAACAGGCAAAGCCATGCGGCAGCCACTCCAACGCGCTGTTGTCTTTCAGCCTTCACGAGGACCTGAAGCCAAACAATCAAAGCTCATCAATGATAACCCAGTTGGACGTTTGCGAATATCTTTGGATAGCCCGGCGCCAGATGCGGAAGCGCCCATCGAGTAACAAGATGATCCCTGCTAACCACCGGCGAACGGTCCTACCTCAGCCATCTTGACTTGCCCGCGCATGCGTCGCAGACTGATTTTATGGCTCATACGTATCTCCTTTTTGATTTTGGCACCGACGAAGAGAAAGCCCAGCTCGCTCGGCACAAGCTCGAAGGCTGGAAGCAGGCCTTTCGTCTGGACAAGAAGCTTCTTTACAAGCTCGAACGCGCCGAAACGGAAGGCAAAAGCGTTCCGGAACCCGCGGCAAAACCTGCGGAAACTCACAAAGCCGAAAAATCAAAGGCAAAAACAAAATCCAAGGCTAAATCCGCCAAAGCGGAGCCCACGGACGAAACGCCGAAAGAGGCCGCGGCCGCGGATGGCAAAGTGAATCTGCTCGTCCGGCTCTATTTTTCAGGCCACGAAAAGCTCACCGAACAACGCTGGATCGAGCGCATTCCTTCCGAGGAGCCGTTCAAGGAAGCCTCTCCCCGCGTCGTGCGGCAAGGCGAACCCCAATTCGATGACGTTGTGAAACAGTTCGAGACTCTGGGATAGGTTTTCTAAAGTGCCCGGCTACGGCCAAACCTTGGGTATGATACATTTCCGCAGAGGTTAAATCCCGCTTCGCAACGAGGGCAGATCGAATGGCGGTACAAACGCGCGTGAAACTTGCCAGGCTGGACTCCCCAAAGTTGCACGGCCTTGACCGTGACGCGCTCATCCGCATTTACCGCACCATGTATCTTTCCCGCCGCCTCGACGACCGCGAAATCCAGCTCAAGCGCCAAAATAAAATTTTCTTTCAAATCTCCGGTGCGGGCCACGAAGCGGTCACCGCCGCCATGGGGCTTCTTCTTCGTCCCGCCGTCGATTGGATTTATTCCTATTATCGCGACCGCGCCCTCTGCCTGATGCTCGGCGTAAAGCCGGTCGAGATGCTTTTGCAAGCCGTCGGCGCCAAAGACGATCCCAGCTCCGGCGGCCGTCAGATGCCTTCCCACTGGGGCCACCCCGCCCTGAACATCGTCAACAAATCTTCCTGCACGGGCACACAGTTCGTGCAAGCCGTAGGCGCGGCGGAAGCCACTCTTTATTACGAAGGCCGTCCAAGAGCGTTGGCGCAAGCCAAGAACGCGCCTCTCGGTGAACACGTCCGTCACGCCTCCGACGAAATCGTCTTTGTTTCCGCGGGCGATGGCGCTACCAGCGAAGGCGAATTCTGGGAATCGCTGAATGCGGCATGTGCCAATAAACTTCCCCTGCTTTACCTGATCGAAGACAATGGCTATGCCATTTCCGTCCCCATCGAGGTACAAACCGCGGGCGGCAGCATTTCCAAGCTCACGCGCGGCTTCCCCGGCCTGCATATCGCTGAATGCGATGGCACGGATCCTCTCGAAAGCTATGCCGTCTCCAAAGCTGCCATTCAATACTGCCGCGAGCGCCGCGGGCCCGCTCTCATTCACGCGCATTGCACCCGCCCGTATTCGCATTCGCTTTCCGACGACGAAAAGCTCTACAAAACGCCCGAAGAACGCGAAAACGAAGCGCACCGCGATCCGATTTCGAAATTCTCTCTGTTCCTGATCCGCGAGGGCATTCTCGATCAAAAAGAAATGGAATCTCTCGAAGCCGAAGCCGATCAGGAAGTTCGCAACGCCGCCGACGAAGCGCTCGCTGCCGAAGAGCCTCAAATCGATTCGATTCGCGTCAATGTCTATTCACCGGATGTCGATCCCACTTCTTCCGCCTTTGAAGCCCAGCCGCACCTTCACGGCGCTCCCAAAACCATGGTCGAAATGGTCGCCGCCACTCTCTCCGATGAAATGGCTCGCGACGAGCGCATCACCGTCTTCGGCGAAGACGTTGCCGACGCCAGCCGCGAAGAGTCATTGAAGCAGGTAAAGGGCAAGGGTGGCGTTTTCAAAGCCACGAGCGGTTTGCAACGCAAATACGGCCACGATCGCGTCTTCAACACGCCTCTCGCGGAAGCCAGCATCGTAGGCCGCGCCATCGGCATGGCCCAACGTGGCCTTAAGCCCGTCGCGGAAATTCAGTTCTTCGATTACATCTGGCCTGCGATGATGCAGATTCGCGACGAGCTCTGCGTCATGCGTTGGCGCTCCAACGGCGCCTTCAAAGCTCCCGCTGTGTTGCGCGTCGCCATCGGCGGCTACCTGACCGGCGGTGCTATCTACCATAGCCAAAGCGGCGAATCGATTTTCACGCACTGCCCAGGCCTCCGTGTAGTGATGCCTTCCACTGCTCTCGACGTCGCCGGGCTCCTCCGCACCGCCATACGCTGCGACGATCCCGTCATGTTCCTCGAGCATAAGCATCTCTATCGCCAGCCGTACAATCGCTCCGAGTACCCTGGACCCGATTACACCGTTCCTTTCGGCAAAGCCCGCCTCGTCGCCGAAGGCACAAACGTCAGCATCATCACCTATGGCGCTCTCGTGCACCGCGCGGAAGTCGCCGCCGCGCAACTCCTCCGCGAAGGCATCTCCGTCGAAATCGTTGATCTACGTTCACTTTCCCCGTACGACTGGGATGCCATCGCCAGCACCGTCAAAAAAACGCACCGCGTCATCGTCGCCTACGAAGACATGCTCAGTTGGGGCTACGGCGCCGAAATCGCCGCCCGCATCGCCGACGAACTTTTCGAAGAACTCGACGCCCCCGTCAAGCGCGTCGCCGCCATGGACACCTTCTGCGCCTATCAGCCCAAGCTCGAAGACGTCATCCTCCCGCAAACCAGCCACATCACCGCCGCCGTCAAGCAAATGCTCGAGTATTGAGTGAGGCAGGCTTCAGCCTGTGCTTTTCTGTTCGGTGCTCGCGGCAACCCGGCCTGTCCTTGTGGGTTCCTTCCTCCAGGAAACTTTTTCCCCACTTTTGGCGTATCCTATTGTAGGAAAGCTTAGATCCACCGCTCTTTTGGGGGTACGCCAATGACTTGCCCAAACTGCAGTAAAGACATCGCCATCGGTTCCAAGTTTTGCTACAACTGCGGCGCCAAACAGCCCGAATCCGGCTCGCCGGGTCTCTCTCCCGCCACCGGCGCTCAAAAGCGGCTCATGCGTTCCAGCACCGACAAAAAAATCGCCGGCGTTTGCGCAGGCCTTGCCGACTACTTCGATATGGATCCGACTATCATTCGTGTGATCTGGTTGCTGTTGCTGATTTGTGCGGGCACGGGCTTTCTCGCCTACGTGATTCTCTGGATCGTCCTCCCGCTCGCCCCCGGCGGAGTCGTCCCCACCTCGACCACCGTCACAACCGCTTAGAATCTCTGCCCGCAATCGCCGCGGAACACGCTGACCCGTTCCTTTTGTCTCCGTGTACTCTGCGAACTCTGTGTTAGAAAAAACATCGCAAGTTGCGAAGCCCGCCTGAACACACCTACTTGTTCGGCTTCGGATTTCGCGGCGCGCGCGGCTTCCCGCCACGCTCGAACAGCGGGTAGTCCACCGAAATCAGCCCCGCCCCAGTCGTAGCCAGCGCAAAACATCCTGCCGCCAGCGCCAGCGGATAGGCGTACTCATGCACCGCAAGATAGCTGTGGGGCGGATAGACCTTCCACATCAGCAATGCCATCTCAAGAGCCAAGAGCAGCGCCGCTCCCCGCGTAAAAAGTCCCAGCAACAGCAAGCCCCCGCCAAACACTTCCAGCACCCCTGAAATAAGAACGAAGTAGCCCGGCAGCCCGTGCTGGACGAAAAGAGCCTGCGTCGCGCCCGTCCGGTGAGCGAGCATCGGATAGCCGTGCGACATAAAGATGATGCCTAAGGCCATGCGAAGCACCAGCAAGCCCAGCGGCTGCAGCCCATTGAGAGATTTCATCGAGTTCCTTTGCCGCGAATTGGAAGATTCCGTTCAAGCGCAGCGGCATTTTAGCAGAAAAACTAACTGGGCACGCCCGGCGGTGGACCCGGCCCGGAATCAGGTACAATTCTTAACGAAGAATAAGACAGGGCGCCCAGACCCGATGCCACCAGATCGCGAATTTGTCGAGATAGACGCGCTGTCCGGCCGGACCAGCGCCAGCGAATGCGATTTGCGCCCATCCATAACCATGTCCTTTCGGAACGCCGCATGAAACGTAAGCTTCTGATTGCCGTGCCGCTCCTCCTTCTCGTGGCCGTTACGGCTTGGTTCTTTCGGCCGAAGCACGAATCGCTCGGCGAGGCTTACATAGGCGAACGCACCGCCATTCTTTGGAGCAGCGTGGCGCAAGTACGCGAGCCGCTGGACACGCTGCATTACGGCGACCGCGTCGACGTTGTTGGCCGCCGCAACGAGAGCATCAAGGTGCGAACCGTTGCGGGAGAACTGGGCTGGGTCGAAGGCCGCTATTTGATCGAACCCGCGCTCTGGCAGCGCAGTATGAAACTGCTGAAGCAAGTCACCTCGATGCCTGTGCAAGCCACCGGCCAGACCAAGGTACAAACCAACCTGCGCGTTGCGCCGGGCCGCACGCAAGCGCGTCTTTATCAGTTTGGCCGCGGCGTGCCCGTCGAGATCGTCGGCCGGGCGGTGGCGAACTGGGTCCAAGTTTCCGATGAAAAAGAATCGCTGGGCGAGCCGCCAGACACCAAGAAAGAAGATTGGTATTTGGTTCGCGCACTCGCCACTCGTCCGCCGGGCGAATCCAATTCCCGCGCTTCCGAAACTACGACCACACAGCCCGGCGACCAAACCCTGCCCATCGCCGGCTGGGTGATCGCTCGCTTTGTTGAGCTCGATTTGCCCGACGCCATTCGCGACGAAGCGACTTCCGCCGACATCCGCCCCATCGCCTGGTTCGAGCTGAACCGCGTCAACGATCCTGCTTCCGGCGATAAACTCCAATACTTGGTGGCAGCAGCGCGCGGGGCGGAAGGCCAGCCCTGCGATTTCACGACTATCCGCGTCTATACCTGGAACGTGCACCGCGAGCGCTACGAGACCGCCTTCATTGAAAACGACTTGTGCGGCCAGTTGCCCGTGCAGCTCGGAAAAAGCGCCAAGGGCGAGCCGGAATTTCGCTTCCACGAAATGGGCGCCCCCCAGAACGAGCGCGTTTATCGCCTGATACAAACCGTCGTCCGCCGCATCCGCGAACCTGGCGAGGTCGCAAAAAAATCCACCCGCCCAAGCCGTCTATCTGCAAAATAATCTAGTTGAACACCATTGGACAGATTCGTGCTCAGCGATAGCTGATCACGTCGCCGGGCATCAGAATCAATGCAAGAATGTCTTTTTCATCCGAAGCCGCTTTTATAGGTACCAAGCGCTTATCAAACAATCTTTTGACCTGCACAGATCGCGGTGCGTCATCATTGTCTTTGACTTCGTCAATGAGTTCGTCAACCCGGGCTCCCAGGCGCGCAAAGGCGTCCTTGCCGTTTGCCTTCACACGAATTTCCGCATTCACTCCAGTCAAAGGCGGAAACATGATGCAAGCCGCGTCGGACGACGCTACCGCGCGGCACGAAGCTTCAGCGCTCGCGTCGAGTTCCTTCGTGGCCTCGCCAAGATGTTTCCTGTCCGTTGAACCCAGGACGATCGCCACGGTCACAGGGTCTTTTGCTGCTGGACTCTTCCTCAGGAACAGACGGAAATAAGCGGACGATTCCGGAAACGGCGATGCGATCTCGCTTTGTCGATCTCGTGATGCATCCCCACTCTTTGCTCGCAGAATTCTGACCCGGCCATCGTTCGGATCGGAAACCATTTTGTAGTAGATCGTCTTGACGCCCGTAATCTCTTTCGTCTCCATCTGATTGCTTGCCGAATACACCGGATAGACGATCCGCAATCGAAAGTCCGGAGTCAAATCGACAAATTCATTGAGGTCAAACACTCCGAACCGAAGCAGATACGCGAGAAAAGGAGCAAGCGGGAGGCTTTGGGCCATCCTGGTTGCGAGCATTTGACTTTCTCCGCCGTGTAAGCACCCGTTCCCTTCGAGATCGGCCAAATCCGCACGAAATTCGTTGATGTATAGCAGAGGATCGAGAGCAACCGATTCCCCCTTTACCCGTCCCCGGGGATCGAGAGCAACGGGCTGTCCTTTGATGGAGCCTTGGCCGAACCCGAGAAGCTCCGAGCCGGATTCGGCTCGAATGTAGGCTGTGCTGCCGCGCCACTCAACCGTCAGCGGACTGCGGTCTACGTCGCAACCAGTTGACCGAAAGGGCGCCTTTCGCGCGTGGGAGAGTTTGACCTCCAGCGTGCCGCTGCCGGGCAGCGTAACCCCAGGTGGAATCAGGATTGCCACACCGCCGCGGCGGCTAAGCTGGTAGTTGCGAACTGCGTGGTTACACCCTGCAAGCACAAGCGCCATCGCTGTGAGTACAGCCGCTACACCGGCACGCTTGGCGGACATTCTGCGATAATATCACGCACATCGTGGACGGCGAGGCCTGCTTTCCTTGCACGTTTATCTGAAGCGCGGATGGATCCAACTCTGCGAGAGGGAATAACTGAGAATGACGCTGCATATCAGCGAAGCCGAAGTGCGAGCGGTGCTCACGATGCCGATGGCCATCGAAGCCGTCGAAGAAAGTTCGCGAAAGCAGGCCACCGGGGAAGTTGCCGTTCATCCGAGACGGCGCTTTGAATTGCCGGGCGGAGGTTTTTTTCATTACATGGCCGCGGCGGATTTCTCAGCAGGGTATATCGCCATGAAGCAGTACACGTTCGCTAAGGGCGGGTTGAAGTTTTTGGTGCCACTCTACGAAATGAAATCGGGCGATCTCGTCGCGCTGATGGAAGCCGATTACCTGGGCCAGTTGCGCACCGGGGCCGCATCGGGCGTAGCCACAAAATATCTCGCGCGGCAGAATAGCCGCATCGCCGCGATCATCGGTACGGGCGGCCAGGCGCGCACGCAATTGGAAGCCATCGCTCATGTGCGGAAAATCGAGTCCGCGCGAGTCTTTGGGCGCAATGCTTCGAAGCGCGAAACATGCGCAAGAGAAATGAGCGAGCGTCTGGGTTTTCCCGTGGAAAGCGTGGCTACTTCAGGGGATGCCGTTCGTGGTGCGGACATTTTGTGCACCGCGACCACTTCCGCGAATCCCGTAATGAGCGGCGCGGACCTCGCGCCCGGCGTGCACATCAACGCCATCGGCGCGAATCATGCGCACAAGCGCGAGTTGGATGAGGATGCGGTGAAAAGCGCCGACGTCATCGTTGTGGATTCCATCGAGCAATCGCGCCAGGAAGCCGGCGACCTGATCCTCGCGTTTCAGGGTGATGAGATTTGCTGGACGGGCGTAAAAAAACTTTCCGACATCGTCGCCGGAAAAGCCTCTGGCCGAACCAGCGACTCCGAAGTCACTTTGTTCAAATCGAATGGGATTGCTTCTTGGGATTTGGCAGTCGCGATGAAAATCTATGCCCTGGCGAAAGAGAAAAAATTGGGAAGGGAACTTCCTTTGTGGGCGGGCGAAGCGACAAGCCAAGCGCGCTGACTATTGCCTGGCTTCACCGAGTTTGCGGCGCAACGCGTCGTGAAGGCGGTTACGCACGTCACCCGGCAATTCGACCGGCTCGCAATCGCAGAAAATCTGGATGGTCTTTTTTGTTTGGTTTACAACCAGCTTGCACTCTTCGCAGTCCTCCAAATGTTGCTCGAGTTCCCGCCTCATGGATGCATCGAGTTCGCCGTCGATGTACGTAGAAAGCTCGTGGATGATGTCTTGACAATTCAATTCGCGCCACCTTGTTTGAAATAGCGATCCAATTTTTGTCTGAGCTTCAGCCGCGCGCGCAGCAGCCGCGATTTCACGGCGGGAACAGAAATGCCGAGAGCGGAGGCCGTATCTTCCGTCGAAAGTTCTTCGATATCGCGCAGCACAAAAACCGTCCGGTATTCCGGCTCGAGCTCTTCGATTACGCTGGACAAAATCTCCCGCATCTCGACTTGCGCGAAACGCTGTTCGGGGCCCGGCCCCCAGTCGCGCAGCTCGCGCGGCATCAAATCCTCGTCGCCAGCGACAGGTTCGTCCAACGAAAACTGATTCGGCCGGCGCTTTCGCAGCCGCATCAGCGCTTCATTCGCGGCGATCCGAACGAGCCAGGTGTAAAAACGAGAATCGCCCTGAAAAGTTTGCAAGTGGGAATACGATTTAAGGAAGGCGTCCTGCATGGCATCTTCGGCGTCCTCGCGGTTGCCGGTGATGTTCAATGTCAGCCGAAAAATCTTGCGCTCGTAGCGGCTGACCAATTCCTCGAAAGCCGCAACGTCGCCCGATTTCGCTGCCGCGACGAGCAGGTGCTCGTCTTCGCGAGCTATGGTCGAAGGCAGCCGGTGTGGGTTTGGTGTGCTCAAAATATGCCAAGGGCCGATCAATAGCCCCGCTCCCATTGTCTTCGTCTTAAAGTTAGCACAAATCACGAAAGCACATGCCTCATCCTCCTATTTCGATGAGGCAGCATGCCGCCACGATTCAAGATTTTGCGCTCTGTTTCGCACCGGGCCTAGTCGAGCTCTAGCGAAGGAAAGGAATAGCAGGAGCGAGGCAACTTGACAGAGAAAGCAAGGCTGTCTAGAGTTTTGCGCAGGCATTCGCCAAGAGCACGATGGGCTACCGAGACCTGGTGATTTCCCCCGCAGTTCCGATTCATAAGAAGTTCAGAAGTCCTCTATCCATTTCGCTTTCTGTTCGTAAACTGCATTCCGGCGTTCTGGCGGGAATTACGGATTCAGTTTCTGGAGACAGAGCCCGGATAGCGGACAGAGACCTTGACCGTTGGGACCGTCCACGTCGAATCTCTGGCGTTGAGAAGAGGAAATAGGCAACACTAGGAAGATGCGAACGCTGCCCGACCATCTGCGCAAAGGCATGAAGCTGGTTATTGTCGGATGCAATCCGAGCGAATCTTCCGTGCGCGTGGGCCACTACTACGCGGGACGAACCAACCAGTTTTGGCCGATCCTGTATGAGAGCGGCGTTGTGCCCGAGCCGTTCGATTATCACGACGACAAACGCGTGATCGAGTTCGGGATTGGGCTTACGGATTTGGTCAAGCGGCCAACGAAGGGCACCGAAGAATTAACGCGGAGCGATTTCGCGGAAGGGCGGATCGTGCTTTCGCAGAAGCTGGAAGAGTTTACGCCGCACGTTGTGGCGTTCAATGGAAAAATTGTCTACGAGCAATTTTCCCAGCGCAAGTGCAAATTCGGTTTGCAGAAAGAGCCGCTGTATGGGGCGCGCGTTTATGTGCTGCCTTCCACCAGCGGGCAGAACGCGCAAGGAAAAGGCGAAAAATTGAAGCATTTTCGCAAGCTGGCACAGCTTGTTTCGCGGACTGAGAAAGAACGCGACACCAAGGGCCATGAAGCCGCAGGACATTCATAGTACGGAGAATTTTTATGAGTAATGCCGTTCAGACAGCGGCTGCCGGTCCCGTCCTTCTGGAACATCATCACGATAGCATCGCGGTGCTGGTGTTGAATCGTCCCGAGAAGCTGAATGCGCTCAACAGCGAGCTTTCTACAGCGCTGAACGATGCACTCACGAGGATTGCGGACGATGCTTCCATACATGTTGTCGTGCTGAGCGGCGCGGGCCGCGCTTTCTGCGCAGGCGGCGATCTCGCCGCGATCGGCAGGGGACGCGAGCGCGGCGAGACCGCCGAGCTGGGCCCGATTCTGCGCTCGGGAATGCAAGCCGTGCTGAAAATGCGGCTCATGCCGCAGCCGGTGATCGCGGCCGTGAACGGAGCCGCAGCGGGCGCGGGAATGAACGTCGCGCTTGCGGCGGACATCCGCATCGCCGCGGATACCGCATCGTTCGGAGAGAATTTCTCCCGTGTTGGACTCTTTCCGGATTACGGCGGGACTTTTTTTCTTCCGCAACTGGTCGGGCCATCGGTGGCTGCGGAAATGTTTTATACCGGGGAGATGATAGATGCGCAGACGGCGCTGCGGCTTGGGATTGTCAGCCGCGTTGTGCCGGTTGGCCAATTGGAAGCGGAAGTAAAAGCATTGGCGCAGAAGATCGCGCAAGGGCCTCCGATCGCCATCCGCGCGGTGAAGAAGCTTATGTTTGGAAGCCACAAAGAAGCGCTGGTGAAAGCCCTCGATCACGAAGTCGAGCTGCAGATGAAGTGCTTTCATTCGGAGGATTGCAGCGAGGGAATCAAAGCATTTTTCGAGAAGAGGCCTCCAAAATTTCAAGGCAAATAGCACTTCGGCAAGACAACTTAGTCCGGCCAGCAAATAAAATGGGGAATATAGAAATCACAGCAAAGGAAGTGCACGAACGCATCGCGCGGGGCGACAAATTGTTACTCGTGGATGTGCGCGAGCCGTGGGAGTACGAGTTGTGCCGGATTCCCGGGGCGAAGTTGATGCCGCTCGGGACGCTGCCTGCGAATGTGACTGCGCTGCTGGACGCGGACGACGTGATTTGCTATTGCCATCACGGGATGCGCAGCCTGGATGCAGCGGCTTGGCTGCGGCAACAGGGCGTCGAAGGCGCGAAATCGCTGACCGGCGGGATCGAGCGCTGGTCGGTTGAGATCGATCCGCAGGTGCCGCGATACTAGAAAACGGACGTAACGAAGCAAAGAGATAATGAAATAACGATGCGCGGAATTCAGCGTTGGGGTTGCGAAACGGACCATGGCGAAGATTAGGTTGCGCTTTTTCGAGAAACCGACTTGAACGACCTGCCGCAAAGCAAGAAGTTTCTTGCTCGAACATGGCGCAGAACTGGATTCGCGCGATCTGGATAAGAATCGTTTGAGCGAAGCGGAACTTGAACAGCTCATTGGCACTCGCGATTACATACCTTTTCTGAATCCGCGGAACGAGCTTTACCGGACGAAAAATATGAGCGAGAAGCCGCCCTCGAGAGCGGAAGCGATCCAGCTGATGGCCAAGACGCCGAATCTGATCCGGCGGCCCGTGGTGATTCGTGGCGACCAAATCGTTCTCGGTTTCGACGAAGCGGCTTACAAGAAGCTGCTGAAGTAAAACTTGCTGGAAAACCACATGAACAACGCGCTCTCAGAAAAAATTATGATCCAGCAGGGCGACCTGACGGACATGGACACGGACGCGATCGTCAACGCCGCGAACAATGATTTGAAATTGGGCGCCGGCGTCGCCGGAGCGATCCGGCGCAGGGGCGGAGAAGAAATACAGCGCGAATGCGATGAGATCGGAAGCATCCCGGTCGGGTACGCGGCGATCACCGGCGGCGGCAAATTGAAAGCGCGGCACGTAATTCATGCGGCCAGCATGCAGCTTGGCGGACGGACCACCTCCGCCAATCTGCGCAACTCCGTGGCGCATTCTTTACGAATCGCTGCGGAGCGCGGATTGAAGACGATTGCTTTTCCGGCGGTCGGCACGGGCATCGCCGGCTTCTCCATGGAGGAGTGCGCCTCCATTATGCTGGAGGAAGCGAGCCGGCATCTGAAGACGCAGCCTGCGGTCGAGAAGATTTACTTCGTGCTGTTCGACGACCGGGCCTGCGACGTGTTCACGCGAGCCTGGAAGAAGCTGCAGGCGGGTTCCTCGGCGAGCGCGGGAAGAATTTAGACAGAGCTGACCCACTCGACGGTCGCCCCTTTGAGCGCCAAACCCCACGCTACCGAGGTAAATTGATTTCCCGTCCTGATCCGCTGCTCTCCGAAGCGCGTGGCAAAGATTCTTCGCACCGCGGGCACGAACGACGTTCCGCCCGTCAGAAACACGGCATCCACGTTTCTTGCGTGAACCCCGCTTGCTTTGAGCAACGAGTCCAGGCAGGATTCGATCTGCTTCAACTCGTCAGAAATCCAGCTTTCAAAAGAAGAACGCTTTACGGCCGCGGTAAGATCAACCGCTCCATCTGCGTAACGAAACGTGGCGGCCGCTTTGTTCGACAATTCGTACTTCACTGCCTGCACGGACTGGTGCAATTGATATCCAAGATCTTCTTTTATCAGATGGATCAAAGCCGCGATTTTCTGAGGCTCCAGAGCGTCCGTTAGGATGCGCGTGAGCAAATCCATCACGTCCCTAGCCCTCAAAAACGAAAGATGATGCCAGCGTTCCAACTTGCCATAGATCCAGGACGGCACCGGCAAAAGTCTTTTCATCGAACGCATGTCCGTACCGGCGCCCAGCGCGGGAGACAAAAGATGCCGAATAAGCTTCGCATCGAACGAATCCCCCGCCACGCCGACGCCCGCGTTGCCTAAGAGATCCGCCGCGCTTCTGCCTCTACGACGGATGCTTGGTCCGACCCTAACCAGCGAAAAGTCACTCGTGCCACCTCCAAAATCTCCAATCAGAATCAGTTCATCGTGATCCAGTGTGGACTCGTAGTAGTGCGCGGCCGCTATCGGCTCAAGCTCGAAGTGTACGGACTCATACCCCGCAGTCTTGAATGCCGTCCTAAGCCGGCTTTCCGCATAGCGATCCTCTTCCTCAGTCTCGGCTCCCACAAATCGTACCGGCCTGCCAACCACGGCTTTCAAGATGGGGGAGCCAAACTTGGCCGAAGCCTTTTCACGCAGGTCTCTCAAGATACGCGCGATCAAATCCTCGAGCGTGTGTCTCCGGCCAAAAACTTCCGTACCCTGGAGGTTGCGATTACTCAAAAAAGATTTCAACGACTGAATCAGCCGGCCCTTGTGATCCGCAGCGAGATAGTGCGCAATACCCTCTGGCCCGCTCCACGATTTGAGCGCGTTCACGCCACGCTCTTTTACTTGCTCCAGATACAGAAGCGAGCGATACGCAGCCGTCGCCTCGCCCATATACGGAAACTGAGCAAGCACAACCTCGCCAGCGTCGTTCGCGCGCGCGATGGAACTATTCGTGGTGCCAAAATCAATACCAATCGCCGTGGGCATTGGTATCAATCTTAAATGCCGACCACTTCACCAGCAACCGACCACGCCCCGTCCCCGCGGCAGTCGGCCCAGAAGCTCGCTTCGGGGGCATCGCCAATGACTGCCTTGGATCTCGTTCAAGGGTCTCGACGGACACTAGTCCGGTAACGACTTACCAGGAGTTCAACTGATGGACAAGCATCACCAACAAGGTCTAGTAGCTTTCCGTCTTAGAAACGCCGAGATAGACGAGTTTGTCCCTCAGGAATCTGGCTTGGATATAAATGCCGAGCGTATAGGAATCATAGTTCCGGTGAAGCTCATCCTGCGTCATTTGAGGATTCTGTTTCTTTAGGGTCTCGAAGTCTGCGGCTGACGTTTTTTTCTCAGCGCTGAAAAAATAAACGATTTTATCGTCAGATTCAAAGCTGGGTTTTCCAAGTACGGTTCTGACTTGCGCACTTGTTTGCCCAAGGTGCAACCCGGAATCCGTTGATAGATTCGCAGTGACGAGATTCGATTCGGAACATTGTTCGCTGCCCTTCCAGTTCGGACCAACGTTGAACAAGTAGAATGCATCGTTGACCTCGCCTTTTTCGAACACGAGATAGGTCTTTGATTTCTTTCCGGGTGATGAGTAGCAGATCTGGGTACGCCCCGCCGATGCATCCCCGCGCTCGACGAAAGTGGCCTTTCCTAATTTAGCCTCAGCTTTACCGAATGTTTCATCGTTGAGCTTGAATCCGAGAATCTGGAAATTTGAGTCTGGCAGCTCGCCTTCCTGCGGGACCACCTCGTCATCGGTTCGAGTTAGCGACCACCAATCCGAATTGTCCCTTGTGTAGCCTGGCGGGACGGTCTGGACGGTCGCTGCAGCCAACGGCATGAGATTGGTTGCAACCGTGAAAACCCACAACACACGCACGCAACTCAGAAACCAGGTGAGGCCGCCTTGTCGCGTGCTGTGCATAGCAATTATTAGCGTAGTCGGCGGTAATATTCATTTCAAGCGAGTTGCTGGCGCAAGGTGCTATTGAGCCAACGCCTGATCAACACGGTGACCGGAGAAGTGAAATCAGGTTGAACCTCGATGTCCGATTATGCGGATTGCCGGGAGGTCGCCAGGCGCAACCGGCACCCAGGCTGGTAGTCATTTCTTTAGCCAGCCTTGAAACTCGAGCCAATCTGAAAATCTGTCGATCCAATGATCTGTCGGGATGTTTTGCTTGCGCATTCCGAAGCCGTGGCCACCCTTCGCGTACATGTGCAGTTCGGCCGGTTTGTGAGCGCTGGTCCACTTTTCGTACAAGGCGATGCTGTCCGGTGCGAGTCCGAGATTGTCATCGGTGGCAGCCGCGACGAACAGAGGCGGCGCATCCGGTGGAACGGGAGAATCCTTAAAAAAGCTCCCGGCGGCATAGATCAGGGCTGCGAAGGCGAGCCTGCCATCCGGGGCGTAACGAAAGGCAACTCCGGCAGCGACCGTTCCGCCGGCGGAGAATCCGATAATGCCGACGCGATCGGGGGAAACTCCCCATTCCGACGCATGCTGCCGAACGTAAGTGACAGCCGCTAGGCCATCGGCGATGGACTGGGGAACGACCTTGTCCAAAATCTCTCGAAATTTCTGCCTGTCTCCTCCTGAAAACAGCGCCGTAAATTCCTCGGTGGCATCTTCGCCGGTGTGTGCGATGCGGTACTTGAGAACAAAGGCCGTGACGCCTTTGGCGGCCAGGTACTTGGCGACGTCGGTGCCTTCGCTGGCGATGGAGAGGGCCATAAAACCGCCGCCCGGGCAGATCACGATTGCGGTGCCGTTTCGCAACTCCGGCGAAGGCTTGAATACGGTGAGCGTCGGCTTGGTGACGTTAGCGACGACTTCGGTGTTCCAGCTTTTCGAGAAATACTCTTTCTCGGGATAGTTTTCCTGGGTTGAGCCGGGCGGCGTGCCGGGGTAGAGAGGAATGACTTCTTGTGCGGCTGCTAGTGGAGCCAGGAGAACTACCAGACAAAGAGTTCGGAGGATGAAGGTTTTCATGGGCGCATAGTCTAGCAGAGAAGAAATCCTCGGTGGATTTCCCGACGGCCGGGTACCCCCCCCCCGGTTTTTGCAAAAGTGTTCATTCTAAAGACACTTCAAGTGCTTTATTTTGATGCGCTTTTACAAGTGTTTATTCTAAAGGCGGTTAGAGCACGGAATTGCTGCAAAATGGGGCATTTTTGTGTAAGTGTTCATTTTAAATGTTTTGCGGCAAGACAGACGGTCCCCACAAAAAAACGCCAATCAGGAGATTGGCGTTCCGGGGACCGATTACACGTTTACCCAATACATATTATACCCTCGCGATATGTGACTGTCAAGGGCAAAATTGCTATCTATTGTTAGCACATCGAGATGTCCGGGGCTATTAGCACATGATAGGTCCGCTTTGGTTCCTTTCTGAACTCTCTTCCGCCGCTGCGACGGTGGAGGGCGGGAATCCCGCGGGGGGTGCGGGATTCCCGCCCTCCGGAAGAGACCTTTCCGCGCTCCGGTAGCGCGAGCCATCCCGGGCGTAGCGGCCGACCAGGTGTGGGCCGTAGCACACGCTCCAACTGCCGTCCAGGTGTTCGCACACGAGCACCCGGCATTTCGCCAGCGTGCCTCGCCATTTGGTTTTCTCGATCTGCAACGTGCGATTCGCGATGCGCACGGTGTTGTCCTGATTCACCACGCGTTCCTGCTGCACCGAGAAAATGCGCTCCATATCCTTCCCGCCGGCGGGAACAAATGCGCTTTCCGGTTGCGCCGCGGGCACCGAAAATTTCCGGTTAAACTCGGCGATGTACTGCTCGCGCAGAAAACGGTTGGCTTCCTCCACCGTGGTGATTCCCCGCAGCCGCAACTCCTGCGGCAACCGTCGCTGCCACGTTCCAAAATTCCGTTCGCTGCGCCCGCGCGCTTGCGGCGAATACGCCGGAATCATCTCGATGCCCAGATCGCGCATGGCGCGGCCCACTTGCGTCAATCGCTGGCGGTCCACCAGTTCTCCCTCTTTCGGCGTCTGCCAGAAATGGCTGCCGCGATCGCTATACAGAGCGCAGAAAATGCCGCGTTGCTCCACCACTTCACGCAATGCCGCCAGCACCGTCAGGGTCGATTCCTGTTCCACCAGTTGCGCGTAATAAATCGCGCTGGTGGCGTCGTCCAGAACTACGATCAGGTCGTAATACGGCTCGCCGCCCAGCCAGCGATGCGTGCTGCCGTCGATATGTAGGAGCATGCCGGTCATCGGCCGGCGCTCCCGCTTGCGCCGGTGCGGACCACGCTGCCGTGCGCGCATCACCAGTCCTGCGCCTTGCAGCAAACGCTTGATGCACGTGTAGCTGTAGAGCACGCCGTGCTCTTCGCGCAGCTTCTCGTGAAAGTGCCGCACGCTGAAGTCGAAATACTTCTCCTGGTACAAGCCCAGAATCTGCTCGGCCACCGTCCACGGCATGCGCCGCGGACTGGGCCGGCTCCTACGACGATCCAGCAAACCGTCGAAGCCGCTGTGCCGATAGCGCTGCAGGATCCGGCGCAGATGTCGCGGACTGACCCGCAAAATCCAGGCCGCCCGCCAGAAAGTAAGCCGCTTGCCAACCACCTGTAAAATCACTTCCTCCACCTTCATCGCCCGCTCCCGGGCCCGTTGCGGATAGCTCGTCATGGCCGGTTCCCCCGGCCTGTCTAGCTACCCCAGCGCGCCGCAAAATGCGGACATTTCATGTGCTAATTAGGAGGACATTTCATGTGTCAACGACAGGGCAAAATTGCTATCCGGAGGAAATTATTCGAGGAAATCATCGGGCTGCTTGTGATGGCGCAATGCGTTCTTTCCGTGAGTTGGACGCCCTTTTTTTGGAGACATGATTTCGTTTTATCCGTAGCTTTTCCGAACCTCCCATGGAATTTGTCCGGAGCCTTCCGGCAGAAGCCGAGGAGAAATGGCACTGCGCGGATCTCAGTTTTCGCGCGGCCAGCTATTCTGAAAGCGTAGAATTAAGGGATCGTTACGAATTCCAAGACGAAGTTTCTTCCAGCGGCGGCTGCGAGCTGCATCGCCATCCTCCTTTGCGCGAACTTGGGAGCGCAACAGAAAGAAGCGCAGGCTCCGGAAGCGACTCCGAAGATCGAAGTAAACGTGAATGCGGTACTCGTGCCGGTGGTTGTGCGCGACGCGCAAGGTCGCGTGGTGGACGACCTGAAGAAAGAAGACTTTCAAGTTTTTGACAAGAACAAACGGCAGGAGATATCGGGGTTCACGATTGAGAAGTTCGCGGGAACGGAGAGCGGTACGAAAGCGGCCGAACCGCCGCCCACTACGCCTTCTCCGGCAGCGACGCTTCCGTCCCAGAGCACGCCGCGACGCTTCCTTGTTTTCTTATTCGATGACCTGCACCTTTCTGCGGGCGATTTACTGCGAGCTCAAAAAGTAGCAAAAAAGATGCTGGGAGAATCGCTCGGCGATTCGGACATGGCTGCGGTAGTTTCCACTTCCGGGATGAATAGTGGCTTGACCCATGATCGCGCGACGCTGGAAGAAGCGGTCACGAAGTTGCACGTGCGCGAACTCTACCGGCACGATGTCCGTTCCTGCCCGAATATCGATTATTACCAGGCGGACTTGATCCAGAATAAGCACAACGATGAGGCCTTACACCTCGCCGAGGCCGATTATCTGACTTGCTCGCATCTTCAGGGCGTAACACAAAGCATGGTGGAGAGCATGGTGCGATCCGCGTCGGCACAATCTCTGGCGGTTGGTGAACACGATGTTTCGGCAACGCTGGATACGATCGGTGAGTTCGTGAAGAAAATGGGAGGACTGCCGGGGCAACGCACGCTGATCTTGATTTCACCGGGCTTTCTGACCATTACGCCGGAAGCGGTCGTTGAGAAATCGCGGCTTCTCGATATTGCAGCGCAATCCAACGTGATCATCAGCGCACTGGATGCTCGAGGGCTGTACACCACGGAGCTCGACGCCAGCGTGCAAGGAGGGTCGTCCTCTTCCACGCTGAAGTATCACGGCGACACGATGAATCTGGATGAGGATGTGATGGCGGAGCTTGCGAACGGTACGGGCGGGACTTATTTCCACAACAGCAACGATCTGGAAGGGGGATTCAAGAGCCTGACGCAGGCGCCGGAGTGTGTGTATTTGCTGGAGTTTTCGCCAACAAAGTTGAAGGCGGACGGGACGTACCATCAGCTCAAGGTGAAAGTGGATCGCCAGGGCATGAAGCTGCAAGCGCGGCAGGGCTATTTTGCGCCGAAGCCGGAGAAGGAGGCAGCGAAGTTGAGGGCGTCGACCAAGCAGGGGGCTCCGCAAAACCCTGCGCCCCTTAAAGCCGAGGTCTCTTCTCAAACCACGACATCGTCAGAAATGCCGCCCGTTCCGTCAGTTCCAGCCGCAAAGGCAGTGCCGGTACCCCGTGAAGCCAAGGACGTGGAGAAAAAGGCGAAGAGTAAGCAACTTTTCTGGTATCCGCCGGACGTGGATGCGCCCCTTCGGTCTCGAATTGCGTCTCCGCCTTGCAGCTTGTCCAATGTGCTTGAACAAGCAGGCGCCCGCGCCAATGAGCTGGTCACCAATCTTCAAAATTTTACAGCGGAGGAAAAGATTGAATACCGGGTGCTTGGCAGTATGGGTCTTCTCCTGGAAGGCGGCAAAGGGACGTTTGATTACACCGTAGATTTCGAGCAGAGCCTTGGAGGGCTCGCGGTGCAGGAAAGCCGGACGCCTGAAAGGGGCAGCCACGATTTCCCCGCCAGCAGCCAGGACGTTGGCCTGCCGGACCTAGCCTTGATTTTTCTGCCGAATTTTCAAGGCGACTACGACATGAAGTGCGAGGGCGCAACGGAATGGAACGGCCAAGCTACCTGGGTGGTGCATTTCCAGCAACGGAAGGACAGGCCGAATCATACAGCTTCGTTTAGTGTGAGAGGCGTTGCCTATCCCGCCGAGCTTAAGGGGCGGGCATGGATTGCCCAAGACTCGAGCCAGGACTCCGGAGAGGTCATGCACTTGGAGACGAGCTTGATGGAAGCGATTCCCGCGGCAAGCGTGAGACAGATGTACCTCTCGATCGACTACGCTCCGGTTCAGTTCCGCACGGAGAACGTGAGGGTCTGGCTGCCCCAGGCTGCAGCCGCGTATGACGATTTCGGCGATCACCGCGCGATGATCAATCACAGCTTCACGAATTTTCTATTGTTCTCGGTACGGACCGACCAGAGCATTGAAAAGCCGAAAGCACCCTAGCCGCCGGGCATAAACGCGCGAACACACGGATGTGTTTTTGCAGTTTCTTTTACGGTTCATGGGAATGGTGTCTGTGTATTCGGTGATACGCGCAGGGCAATCGTTCGTTCGGAGCTCGTGGGGCGCGCCGACAGTATTTTTGTCATTAGAAAAGTGCACCCTTCCTTTGCGTAGCGCATCCAAGCCGGGTGTCGTGCGAATGGCCCCGCGTCGTATAGGGCGGGTGTGGGCTGCGGCTAGATGGAGTAGCAGCAAGCGATCTTCAGGAGTCGCAAATATTCAATGGAGGAGTTATGGCAACGACCAGAGTCGGAATTGCACCAATGAAGGCGGCGCAGATTTCCAAAGCGGGAGGCGATTTCGAGATCGTCGAGCGGGAGATTCCCAAACCGGGGGCAGGGCACGTGCTTATCAAGGTGCAGGCGTGCGGCGTTTGCCACAGCGACGTGCTGACGAAAGAAGGCGCCTGGCCGGGAATTCAGTATCCGCGAGTGCCGGGGCACGAGGTTGCTGGCGTCATCGATGAATTGGGGGCCGGCGTTACGGCGTGGAAGAAGGGGCAGCGGGTCGGCGTCGGCTGGCACGGCGGGCAGGACGGGACGTGCCGCTCGTGCCGGCGGGGAGACTTTCGTAACTGCGAGAACGTGAAAATTGCGGGAATCAGCTATGACGGCGGATATCAGCAGTACATGGTGGCGCCCGTAGAGGCGCTGGCGGCCATACCGGATACTCTGAGCGATGTAGAAGCGGCACCGTTGCTTTGCGCGGGAATTACCACATATAACGCGCTGCGGCACAGCGGAGCGATGCCCGGCGATTTGGTTGCGGTGCTGGGCGTCGGCGGTCTGGGCCACCTCGGGATTCAATTTGCGAGCAAATTTGGTTATAAGGTTGCGGCCATCGGGCGGGGGTCGGAAAGCGCGGCGCTCGCGAAGAAACTCGGAGCGAGCGTGTACATCGATAACCAAGTGACGAATGCGACGAAAGAACTGCAAAAAATGGGTGGAGCACAGGTGATTCTGGCAACTGCGCCGAGTTCGAAGGCAATGTCCGAGCTGATCGATGGACTTGGGCCGAACGGCAAGCTCATGGTCATTGGCGCGACCTTTGATCCGATTGAGGTCACACCGGTGCAGCTTATTTCTGGAAGTAAAACAATTCAAGGCTGGGCCGCAGGAACTCCCGCGGATTCGGAGGACACGCTGCGCTTCGCCGAACTGAGCGGCGTGCGTCCGATGATTGAAACGTATCCGCTCGAAAAAGCGGCTGAGGCTTACGCGCGCATGATGAGCGGCAAGGCGCAATTCCGCGTTGTTCTGACGATGTGAAATTGGCAAGCACGCCGAGGGGAATGCTGGCCAAATGCGGTGTGCCAGCGTTGCGTGGCGAGATGCGCTGTCTTGTTGTGCGCGTGATGGTTTTTGCTATTGGCTGGGATTGGGCCTTTTTAGGGTGGGGCGGTCGCCAGCGGGAGGAGCGGCAGGGGCCGCCGCGGTCGGTGTGGTGCCGGTGGCGGGAGTTCCGGCGGAGATGCCGCCTTCGGTATAGGGCTTCTCCAACCACTTCTGGGCTTCGAGCTGGGCGCCGCCGGTGTCGTCGTTGGTTTGCTTGGCTTTGCTGTATTCGTTGACGGCGCGTGAGCGCTGGCCTAGCAGATCGAAGATCTTGCCGAGATAGATGTGGCCCCAGACTTCAGTCCATTTTTCGGAGGGCTCGGGAACGGCTTGCAGCGCCTCGCGGAAGGAGTTGGCGGCGGCTTGATAATTCTTCTGGTAGAAGAAGGCTTCGCCCATGCGGAAATTGGCTAGCGGGCGGCCTGGCTGGATCGAGAGCGCGCGCTGGTACTGCTTGATGGCGTCGTAATAGAGGCCTTGCTCGGCTAGCTCTTCTCCGCGGGCGATGGCGGCGCGAGCACGAAGGGAAGTGCTGCCTTTGAGAACGAGATTATTGGGATCGATCTTGATACCGCCGGGTTTCGGACGGCCGAAAGTTTCGATCGTGAACGGGGATTCGGCGCCGAGGATGTCGACCCATTTCGTTTCGGGATTGCCTTCGGTATCCACGCGAATCTGGACGGGCATGCTAAAAGTGTCGATGGGCTGCTTGATTTTGCCGACGATGCGAAAACCCTTTGGGGTGCGATAGACGACATAGTCGAGCGTGAAATCGGGGACGCCGGTGGAATTAAGCCACTGGGCAAAAAAGGGACGGAGATTCGGGGGAACGGTGCCGGGCGGTGCGGCGGCCTGGACGTCTTTGTCTGCTAGATTAATGAAATCGTCGATGCGCGCGGTCTTGCCCGCATACTTGGTTGCAAAATCGTGGAGAAGATTGCGGAAGGCGACGTCGCCCATCAGGGCGCGGAGCATATGGAAGACCATGGCGCCTTTATTGAGCACAACGGAACGGTAGTCGCTGGAATAAGGAGCGAGCCGCGCGGCCTGGGCGATGGGGGCGGCATCTTCGTACATGAGCGCGCCGACGGCGAATTCATCAACAGCGCGGAGGCCAGCTTCCTTGCCGGCGCTTTGCTCGGCATAGAGCTCTTCGCAATAGCGGGAGAGGCCGGCGGTGATCCAAACATCGCCGGGAGATGCAGGAAGGATGGAATTGCCAAACCATTGCGCGGCGACGAGGCCGGCGATGGTGCGCTCGGCGGATTTCGGCTCCCAGAGGCGATGGCTGAGGAGTAGAACGCCTGGAGCGGAGAAATCGCGGAGCGTGCCGTCTGGCAATTGAATTACCGTCATGCTGGGATCCGGCAAGCCTCCGAAAATATCAGAAAAAACGGTGACGGAGTGGGCCACGTCATCCGCGAAGCCTTGGGCATTGGCGGAATCGGCGCGGGGAGCATAGACGGCTACGTCGATCCCTTCAGACTGCTTGGGATTGAGTTGCAGATTTCCGGCGACGAACGTGCCGTGGGGGCCGGGTGTGGGGCAGTCAAAGGTGTAAAGAAGGCGCCCGCCGCCGGCAGCGGCCGTTCCTGCCATGGGGGTTGGGGCGGAGGACTTGCCGGAACCGGCTACCGCGAAGTTGTCCGGGACATTGAGATGGAATGTTGCGGTGTAGCGGTTCGAGGGGTAGTCGGTGAGAGGGAACCACCTGGACGGAAGCAACAAGTAGGCGCTGTCGTGGCCGATCATGGCGGCGGTCACGCCGGGGACGGGGCTGTTTTCCGCGTTGGCGAGCAATCCGGAATAAGTGAAGGTCAGTGTGACGTGGCCGCCGGTGGCGACGGGAGTGGGAAGCGTGACGAGAACGTAGAGGGGATTCATCGAATCACGGCCAAAACCTATGGATTTGCCGTCGGCGGTGGTGACGGCGCTGACGATCAGATTGGGATGGAGCTCGACACTGAGATTGCCGGTAACGGTCATGGCCGTGAATTCGACCTTGGCGATGGCGCTGATGGATTGGCGAGTGGAGTCGAGCGTGGCGGAGACATCGTAATGATCGGCTAGAAAGCCGACTTGCTGGGGAACCTGGGCGCGCAGCGACGGGGCGGCGCAGGCCAGTGCCATGAGGAGCAGGAACGCAAACTCGACACGAATTCTTCGGCGGAGGGGCATTGCAGCTTTCAAAGGGCACCTTTCGTCGGGGCGCAGAGCGACACCGTTCTGCCTATATAGGATAGCAGAGAGTGGGCTACGCGTTGCCAGCGAGAGTTGAGAGGAGGGACGCGATGGCGTCGGCGGCGCGGTCAACTGCGCCTGGGGGGCCGAGGCGACTCCGGACTTCGACGAGTCCGGCGCGAAGAGTATTGCGGGCGGACGGATCGTTAAGGAGGCGAAGGACTTCCTGGGAGACGCGAGCGGGAGTGAAGTCCTTTTGAATCAGCTCGGGAACGACAGGGCGTTCGGCGATTAGATTGACCATGCTAAAAAAATGAGTGCGGACGAGGGGCTTGGCAAGGAGGGCGGTGAGGGGCGTGACGCGATAAACGACCACCATGGGGACATCGAGGAGAGCGGCTTCGATGGTGGCAGTGCCGCTAGAGACTATGGCGGCATCGGCGGCGGCCAGGGCGTTGTAGGTTTGATTTTCGACGACGCGGACGTTGAGGGCGGGATGCCAGCCTGATTGGAGTTCGTTGAGGTTGGCGTGGGCGGCAGCGGCGATCACATATTGAGCGGGATGTTGCGAATGGATGCGGGCGCAGGCTTCGCGGATTATGGGCAAGTGTTGGGTTAATTCGGCGTGCCTGCTGCCAGGCAAGATCGTGACTATCGATTTGTCGGGAGAGAGATTTTGCTGACGGCAGAATTCCTCGCGGGTCTTGGTTGGGTGCACAGCGCCGACTAGCGGATGGCCGATGAATTTTGTGGGTACGCCGGCGCTGGCGAAGAAGGATTCTTCGAAGGGGAAAATGCAGAGGGCTTGCGCGAAACGGCGGCGCACAACGCGGACTCGCCACGGGCGCCAGGCCCAGAATTGCGGGCAGATGTAATAGATGTTGCGGATGCCGAGCGGGCGGAGCTTGCGCGCGAGGCGGAGATGAAAGCCGGGAAAATCGGTGAGGATGGCGAAAGGCGGTTTACGGCGCCGGGCTTCGGAAACGAGATGGCGCATAGCGCGGATTAGAGAAGGAAGGTGGCTGAGAATCTCCGTGATGCCTACTACAGAGACTTCTTTATAGTCAGCGATGACGTCAACGCCAGCGGCGCGCATTTGCGGGCCGCCCATGCCAAAGAGAGCGACGTCCGCGCGTTTTTGAAGGGCGGTGGCTAAGCGGGCGGCGTACATATCCCCGGAAGCTTCGCCTGCGGAGATGAGGAGCGGAATGGGAGGCATGCGCGGTGGCGGCGATCAATCCGTGGCAGGCTGAGGAGCGGGGAGCGGGCCGCGAGGCTGCTCGGCGAGGGTGCCTGCGGAGTCGCGGGAGTCTTCGGGCAGGCCAAGTTCCTGTTCCTTGTACTGGAGCTGGTAAAGGCGGTAGTAAATGCCGCGCTGGGCAAGGAGTTCCTGATGAGCGCCCTGTTCGCGGAGTCGGCCTTTGTGGAAGACGAGGATGCGCGAAGCGTACTGAATGGTGCTCAACCGATGGGCGATGACGAGAGACGTGCGTCCGGAAAGGAGGCGGTCGAGAGCTTCGCGAATCTGAAGCTCGGTCTTGGTGTCGACGCTGGAAGTGGCTTCGTCGAGAATGAGGAAATGGGGATTGTGCGCGAGGGCGCGGGCGAAGCAGATGAGCTGACGCTGGCCGACGGAGAGAGTCGAGCCGCGCTCGTTGACGGGGGTGTCGACCCCCTCGGGGAGCGTGCGAACGAAATCGCCAAGGCCGATTTCGTCGACGGCGTGCTCGACAGTCACACGATCGATGCCGGGAGAGCCAAGGCGGACATTGGATTCGATAGTGCCAGTAAAGAGGAAAGAGTCTTGCAAGACTATGCCGAATTGGCGGCGAAGATCTTGGATGTTAATACTGCGGATGTCCACGCCATCGAGGAGAATCTGGCCGCGCTGCACGTCGTAGAAGCGGAGAAGCAGGGAAATGAGAGTGGTCTTCCCCGCGCCGGTGTGGCCGACGATGGCGAGAGTCTGGCCAGGCTCGACGCGGAAAGAAACGTCGCGGAGAACCCAGTCTGCGTCAGCCGGCTCGGGGACGTCGCGGTAGCTGAACCAAACGTTGCGAAACTCGATTTCGCCTCGGGGAGAATCGAGGCGGACGGCCTGCGCCGCTGATTGGATGGTGATGGGCTCATCCAGCAACTTGAAGATGCGTTCGGAAGCGGCCATGGCGGATTGCAGGATGTTGAATTTTTCGCTGAGGTCCTGGATGGGACGGAAGAAGCGCGTGGCATACATCGTGAAGGCGGTGAGCACGCCGAGGCTGAGGCCGCTGGAGAGAACGCGGTTGCCGCCGGACCAGAAGATCAAAGTAATAGTGGCGACGCTGAGGAATTCGACGGCGGGATAGAAAAGGGCGAAGGCCAGGATGGCGTCGTACCAAGCCTTCATGTTATCGCGGTTGCGGCTCTCGAATTCGATGCGGGCTTTGCGTTCTCGATTGAACAATTGCACCACGCTCATGCCGGAAATGTATTCCTGGAGGAAAGCGTTGATGCGCGCGATGGCGGTGCGGATGCGCCGATTGGCGTCGCGGACGAATTTGCGAAAAAAATAAGTGACCACGAATATGAAAGGGAGCACGGCGAAGGCGTCAAGAGCGAGGCGGCGATCCACGGTGAAAAGGAAGCCGGCCATGACGACCAGGAGGAAGAAATCGTTGATCATGGTGACGACGCCTGCGGCAAAGAGATCGTTCAAGGCGTCGACGTCGGTGGTCACGCGGGTGACGAGGCGACCGACCGGATTGCGGTCGAAATAGCTCATGGGCAGGCGCTGGATGTAAGCGAAGATTTCGCTGCGCATGTCGTACATGATTTGCTGGCCAACGCGCTGCATGATGCGGATCTGGGCGTATTGCGCGAGAAAATCGGAGATGAGGACAATGAGAAAGACCAGGCTGATCCATTCAATGCCGCGCCACGCCTGGCTTTCGGGAATGAGATGGTTGACCGTGGGAGTGAAGTAGCCGTCGATGGCCTTCCAGAAAAGCCAGGGTGGCGTTAGCTCGAGAGGCGTAACGACAGCAACGAGCGTCATGGCCAGGACGACGCGCCATTTGTACGGGCGCAGATAGTGCACGAGGCGCTTGAGCAACCGGGCGTCGTAGGCTTTTCCGAGCTTCTCTTCCTCGTGAATGTTGGTCATGCGCGTTCGAGCTCTTCCTCGAGCAACTGCTTTTGATAAAGATCGGCGTAGTAGCCCCGGTGCGCGAGGAGTTCGTCGTGGGTGCCGCGCTCCGTGATGCAGCCATCGCGCAAAACGACGATTTGATCGGCGTCGCGGACGGTCGAGGTGCGATGCGCGATTATGATCGTGGTGCGGCCGCGCATGATGCCGCGGAGGCGGCTGAGAATGCGCTCTTCGGTTTGCGTATCGACGCTGGAAAGGGAATCGTCGAGGATGAGGATGCGCGGGTCGCGGACGATGGCGCGTGCCAAAGCGGTGCGCTGTTTTTGTCCGCCAGAAAGCGTGATGCCGCGCTCGCCGACCATGGTGTCGTATTTCGCGGGGAATTCCTGGATGTCGCCGTCGAGACTGGCGACTTCGGCGGCTTCGCGGACACGATCGAGATCGCAAGTGGGCATTCCAAAGGCGATGTTTTCGCCGACGGTTTCGCTGAAGAGATAGGTGTCTTGCGGGACGTAGCCGATGGCGCGGCGAAGGGTGTCGAGGGGCCATTCGCGGATGGAGCGGCCGTCGATGAGGACGGAACCTTCGGGAGCTTCCCAAAGGCGAGCGACGAGAGCCGCGAGCGTGGTTTTGCCGCTGCCGGTGGGGCCGACGATGGCGAGCGTCGAACCGGCGGGGATACGCAGATTAATATCGTGGAGAACCCCGTCGGAGGCGGAGCGATTGCCGTTCGAGCCGGAGCTGGCGTTTCCATTGGCACTGGCGCCGGCCATGGTGGTGGGATAAGCGAAAGTCAGATTGTGAAACTCGATTTCACCTTCTACGTTTTGTGTGGCGGGGACAGTGGCGGCGCGGTCGTCGATTTGCGGCTGGGCGATGAGAATGTGATTGAGGCGTCCCATGGAGGCAGCGCCGCGCTGAAAAATGTTGGTGACCCAGCCAAGGGCGATCATCGGCCAAACGAGAATGCCGAGATAGCTGTAGAAGGCAATTAGAGCGCCGAGAGAAATGCGGCCAGTGAGAACGAGATGGCCGCCTTGCCAGAGGACGATAAGAAACGTGACGCCGATCATGGCTTGGAGCGAGGGCATAAACATGCTCCAGGTGCGGATGAGTTTGACGTTGCGCGAAACGTATTCGCGATTGGGTTCGTCAAAGCCGCGAATTTCGGCTTCCTCCTGGGCGTAAGCGCGGACGACGCGGACGCCGGCGAGATTTTCCTGGACTCTGGCGGAAAGGGTCGCGAGGGAGGCTTGAATTTTTTCGTAGAGTTCGTGGATCACTTTGCCGAAGTGCTGCACGACCACGGCGACGAAGGGTACCGGGAGGAGGATCCAAAGAGTAAGCGAGCCGGAGAGTTGGGACATCACGGCGATGGCGAGGGCCATGCCGACGATGGTTTGGCCGCTGTACATGATGCCTGGGCCCAGGACCATGCGGACAGCATTGAGATCGTTGGTGGCGCGAGACATGAGTTCGCCGGTGCGATTGCGGACGTAGAATTCGGGCTCGAGGAGGAGCAGGCGATTCAACAGGCCGCCGCGGATATCGAATTCGATGTCACGCGAGACCCCGATGAGGACCCAGCGAGTGAGGAAAGAGAGGACGGCTCGGACGGAAACGAGCGCAATGAGGAGCACGCAATAAATGCCGAGTGCGTGGCGGCTATGTGCTGAATAGAAGGGAATCGCCCGGCTGAGCCAGGAGCCGGCCAGCAAGTGGCCTTGCGCGCTACGTTCAAAGGGATGGGCGCTACCTGCGAGAATATCCGTGAGGACGCCGGTGGCGAGCGGGATTACGTTTTGGACGATGCTCGAGACGACGAGGGCGAACATTCCGAGGGTGATCGGTCCGGGATAGCGGCGAAGATAGGGAATTAGTCCGAGAAGGTTTTTCCAGGAGGATAGCTTCCGCTTCTTTTTGGTGGCGGCAGAGGTCGCGCCGATGGTAGCCGCGGCTGCGCTCATTGGAGCCTCGATCTGGCGGTGGCGAGTGACGGCGTTTCCAGGAGGAAATGTTCGTAGGTGCGGTCGAGTGACTGGTAGCGTTTCGTGGCCGGGTTCCAGGCGACGCCAATGGGCAGGAGATGAGGATCGGAGGCGCCCGCGCCTTTGATGGGGGTGAAGTAGAGCTGGATGCCTTTGACGGGATCCTGGTCGTACTGGATTCGCCAGCCAGCCACGGACGACAGCGGGGTCATGGCGAGATAACCTTTGGAATTCTTTAGATATTCATCGCAGCGGAGGAGTTCCGACCACTGGTCGTCAGATTTCTCGGCCAGGACGGCGCGCGTCACGATAGTTCCAGGGATGGGATTTTTCGGATCCTTGGGAACCACATTTGCGGCGAGAAACTGTTGTCTGCCGGTTTTGGCCAAATCGCCGTAAACGAGGACTTGCGTCTCTTTGCCGAGCAGATTTAGCGCGGCGGCCTGGATATCCTCCGGGACCGAGGGCTCTGCGGGTTTGGCGGCGGTTTCCTCGACGGGCTTTTGCGGAGTTTCATCCCCGCAGCCGCCGAGCAAGAAGGAACCAAAAGCCAGAGACGCGGCGGCCATCCCGAGAAGAATTCGACGCCTAGTAGAGACAAGAGAGTGATGGCAGCCGGCTCGTTCCTTTGCCGAAAGGGACGCGAGCGAAGTGGCTCCGCTAGTTGAGCCGTATGAGATTTTTGCCGAATCGTGCATGAGAGAGTCGCTATCCTCGGAGCGGTATTCACTATACGCTGGGCGTGGCTTCCGTTTCCGGACCGATCAGCATTTTTCCGGTGAGCCCATGAAATTCAATCCGGTTGAATCGTGCTGCCTTTGCTAGCCCGACCCGCAATAGAACGATTTTAACCGCTGACAGCCGCTGTTGGAAGCGCCCAACGGCCGGAAGTTCCTTGTAGACCACAGCTAACGGTGCGCCAGAATGGCATCGAGGCGCGCTTCAAAGTTCTGTTCTCCTTCAGACGAGAGCTGACTGCGCTCGACGGGCAAAGCCCGCTCGATGGATTCGACCCAATGGAACAACTGTTGGATGTTTTCGCGGGTCTTTGCGTGATATTCCTTCAGGTTTCCCGGGGCGGACATCCATTGGTGGAAAGTGTGTTCCGCGGGATGGTCGGAGGATTCGAAAGGATTCGAAGCGGCCCCAGGCGCGAGCAGGCCGGCGTGTCCGGTGAAAAAGTGTTCGAAGCCGAGATCGGCGGTGAAATGCCCCTCGGATGTGGCGATGCCGCCGTCAAATTCTGGGCCATAGCAGGTCAGAAGAAGCGGTTCCGGCTTATTCGTCCACTTGAGAGTCTCCGCGTCAAAGCTCCAGAGATCCCATTTCGCTTCGGCGATATAGGCGCTGTCGGCGTCAATGTTTTGAGCGGCGAGGGCCGCGACTTCAGCCGCGCCGTAACTTTGGTCCTTTAGATCCCACTCGACAAGAGAAATCTCCGAGGCATCGATCGGCTGGACGGTCAAGTTGCGGAATGCGTTCTCCGAAGCGGAAAGCGGCGCCGTTGCGAGGAATCTCGCGAACTGGGCAATCAGAGTGGATTCGGAGAAATCGCGGGTCCACACGCGCAGATAGGCTCGGTTAGCCATCGATCGTCAAGGTTTACGATTATACGTATATGGGCGGCCAGAGGCGAATCAGGCAGGTAGACCGCGAAAAAATTAGCGATCGCCGCCGCCGGCGGTTTGCGATCGGGTTAACGGCGGCTCGGGATTCGCCATGCTTGCGGCGATCTTCTGCAACCGTTCCCGGAGCGTCTCGCCCACGTTGGCAAAAACCTGGGCGCAGGTTTCGCGTAGTGCCACGTCTGCGTTGGCGGCGATGCTGGCCACCGCTGCGCGGGATTGGTGGTCCAAACTGGCCACAGTAGCGAGCATCCATTGATTTGAAACATTTTCCAGGCGGCCACGATGCTGCTCGGCAGCTTGATTGCTCATCTGCGCGTAGATGTTGCGCATTTCCGTGGCGTGCGTATCCACGGTGGATTTCCAGGACTCAAGCAATGGCGAAAGACCAGACTTCACCCGAGCGTGCGCGTCGGCTACGCCGCCTTCGACCGCGGCTGACATTCCGGCTTGAAATTGGCGCAAAAAGGCGTGCTGCTCGGCGGTGACTTTCTGCGCCAGCTCCGACCGCACCGCGTCAAGCTGCACACGCGTTTCGCCGAGGGACCGCTGCGCTTCCTGGCCAAAACCATCAAGTTCCTGGCGCGCTTGGCGCTGAATTTCATCGGTGAAAGCGGCGGTGGTGGTTTCCGCGGCTTCGGCGAAGAGCGCGCGTGCGCGTTCGAAGGCGTCGCGGACGACCTCTTCCATTTGGGTCTGGGTATGGCCAATGAAGCTGCGGCTGGAGTGATCCAGTTCGCTGGCAAAGACGCTGGAGACTTCTCCTGCTTTTTCACGGAATTGATTCTCGGCCTGTGCAACGGTTTTTTCGGTGAGGTTCAGAATCTGAGTCTGCGCTTTTTTCTCGTACCATTCGGCCGATTTCATGAGGTCGTCGACGGTATGATGTTTCAGGTCGGAGACTTTGGATTCGATTTCAGCCAAGTTGCGCTCGGCGACGGTCTGCGCGGCCTCCTGGAGAATCTGATCGATGCCTCCCAAATTCTCGCGGAAACGTGCCAGCGATTCGGCGAAGGCCTCATCGGCTGAGGTGCGAATGCGGTCCTGCTGCAAAGTCATTGCGGCATCGAGGAGGGAACGGCCACCGGCGAGACGGTGAATGGCTTCTTCCGTTTTGGAAATGTGCGGCTGAACCATCGATTCGATTTGCTGGTCAAACCTGGAAAGAGCCAGCTGGCAATTTTCTTCAAAGGTGCCACGAATGCGGGCGTTGAGCTCTTCCAGGAGCGTTTCTGACTGGCGGTGCAGTTCATTCCGGTGGAGAGTGCGAACGTCGTCGATCTGCGATTCAAAACCGGAAAGAGCCTGACTTTGCGCCGTTTCGATGCGCGCGGAGAAGTGTTCCAGGCGATCGGTGGATTCAGCGGCGCGGGCTAAGGCCGATTCGAGACGCTGCGCCTGTTCTTGAGAAGCGTTGCGCAGGCCGGACAAACGTTGCTCGGATTCGGCGGCCGCGGCGGCCATAGACTCGCGAGCGGCGATAGTTTGACGGCTCGCTTCTTCCTGTCCTTGCGACAGTAACGCTTGGACTCGCGCTTCGAGAGTTGCGGTGGCGGCAGCCGTGGACTCCTGAACTGCCGCGGAGTGCCGCACGGATTCCTCGCGCAAAGAGTCTTGCAAAGCGGCGATGCGTTGCTCAGCATCCGTTGCCGCTCCGGCAATCGAGTCACGGACGGAAGCGGAATGGCGCGCCAATTCATCCTGAACTTGAGACAAAAGGCTGCGCGTATGCTCCTCAAGCGAACCTGCGGCTTTTTCCCGGGCTCCGGACAGCGTGCTGTCCAGCGCCGATTGCCAGCGCGATTGGGCGGACTCGATTTCACTGTTGAGCCGGCCCTCCCAGGTCGCTTGCGCAGAGGAGAAGGCCGCGGTGACTTGCTGCTGAATCTCGGCGGCTGCCGCATTGATCGCATCGCGATGGGCGTTTGCGGCCAGTTCGTTTTGGCGGGTCACCTCGTCGACTTCGCGCATGGATTCCGCGGCGCGATCGGCGATTTGGGTTTCCGCTTGTTCGGCTTGTGCGCGAAGGCGGGAGGCGGATTCTTCCGCTTGCTGGCAAAGCGCGCGAAGCGATTCGAGGGCGCTGGCGAGATGCTGCGTTTGCTCGGCGCGCTCCGAAGCGCCGCGATCCGAAATTTGCTGCGTCAGGTTGCGCGTGAGCTCTTCAAGCTGGGGAGCAATCCAGCGAGGAAGTTCGCGTTGCAATGCCTGCGCCGCCGCGGCATGCGCCGCGCGCGAACGCGTGTCGGATTCTTGCTGAATGGTTTCGATGGCGCTCGAAACCTGCTGCGCGAATTGTTCGCGGGCGATAGAAAATTTCTGCTCCGACTCCTCCATCGAAACGCGCCGCTCGGCGGCGACTGCCTGCGCGGCAACTTCGCGGGCAGCAGCCTGGATTTGTTGCTTGGCGTCGGCCAGGAGCCGGGCCATGTGGCGGGCAAGTTGAAGCGACGCGTCGGTGGCGCTCGCCGGGGCCGGGAAGATGCGCAGATTGTCCTGAACCGGTGCCGCAATGGGTTCCGGCTCCGTCAACGGCAAATGAATTTCCGAGGGCTCAGAGGAATTCTGTGGCACGTCCTTTGCGCCTTCGTAAGCATGCGAAACCTGTGCGACTTCTAAAGGAGCGAACCAATCGGGTGGGGGGAAGGCGATGCCCCAAGTGTTGCCCGGCTGTTCCAGTTCGAGCGCGACTTGGAAGAGTTGCCGGACCGTGCGTGGCCGCTGGATCCAAGCCACGCGCCCGCGAACTGTTCGAGGAGGCTGATTGGCTTCCGCATTCGGTACTTCCAGCGTGACCCACATATTTTTGAGCACGTAATGCTTCGACTGGTAGCGACAGCCGTGACAATTGATGATGAGAGTGGACGTGCGCTCGGTGAAGGGGCGTCCAAGCGCGTCAACACCAGAAACCGCGAGCGGGACCGCCTGCATGATCCGCGTGCTGCGGCGTTTCCGCAATTCTTCGTTTTGGTGCGTAACCGTTTCAGACATCATTTCCGCAGTTTCGTCGGCAAGATTGCCGCCCTGTTCATCCATGGACACCGTGGCCGCTCCTCGAGCTTCTGCGAACTCCCAGATTGTCTACGACTGCTTGGTAGTCGTTGTGCCATCCGAGGCCGGCGTACGGTGCGTTCCAGTCAGGAACTCCCATGCTTCCTTAGCGACCCAGATTGGTCCCACCAGCAAATAAATTGGCCCTTGAAAAAATGCCGGATGATTTCCTTCGATCTTGTGTCCCAGAAGGAGAAGAATCCAGCCGCCCACAAAAAAACTTCCGCCCCAAATCCACTTCATGAAGACAAGAAGAACGATGCCCAAGAAAATCATGGGAATGCCGACGCCGTGAAGAAACTTATTCCAGGCGGAAGAGTGTTCGTGATCGTACTGCGACATATAGTGCGCCAGACCTGGCAAAGCGCACCTCCTTGCGGTGGGGACAACTCCGCGGAAATGAAACTCTATACCCAAAATGGGCCGGTGGCTAGAGGCACCCATACGTACTAGAACGAACGCGAACGACGAATAGGATCAGCCAACGAAGCACGCGAGTGCGAGAACTCTTGAGCAGACCTATGCTGTTTTTCGAGATGGGGTGTGCACTCCTGATTCGATATCTCTAAATCCGAGCATTTAGAATGAGGAGAAGGCAGCTATAAATCACGGCGGCCTTCCAAGGCCTTGAGCATGGTAACTTCATCGGCATATTCCAAATCCGCGCCGACGGGAATGCCTACGCCGATGCGTGTGACGCGGACGCCGAGCGGCTTTAATAGTTTTGAAAGATAAATGGCGGTGGCCTCGCCTTCGGCGGTGGGGTTGGTGGCAACGATGATTTCTTCGATCATGCCGCCTTTTAGGCGCTCAATGAGGGACTTAATTCTTAATTGCTCCGGTCCGCGGCCGGAGAGGGGAGAGAGCGAACCGCCGAGAACGTGATACATGCCGCTGAATGTGCGGGTTTTTTCGATAGCCATGATGTTGTGGGCTTCTTCGACGACGCAGATCAACTTTTTGTCGCGGTTGGCGCCCGTGCAAAAGTGACAAGGGTCATTCTCGGTAATATTGCTGCAGACCGAGCATTCGCGGATTTTTTCCTTGGCGTCGCGGATGGCGTCGGCGAGGGCGAGTGCGTCTTCCGGAGCAGAGCGGAGCAGGAAAAAAGCGAGGCGCTGAGCGGTCTTCTGGCCGATGCCGGGGAGATGCTTCAGTTCATCGATGAGGCGTTCGACGGGAGCGGCAAAGTCAGGCATGCATGATGTGTAGCACAGGCTGCATCGCGGCGCAAACCAGCCGGATCATTGGACTGCAGATCCGCATTGGATGCACCGAGCTTGACGGCACAGAGGAGAACTTCCTTAAAGCGGCAAGCCACTTTGCTTCTTCGTAATCAGCTTAAAATAATAGACTTAGCTACCCGGCGGTTACCATTTCTAGGCTGCGGAGGAACATACTGCAAGGTTTCACACCCGCCCCGTTCTACCATGGAAGAAACCGGGCGGTATCTCCGAGGAACACCCATGGACTCCCTCATCCTCTTGAGCGTTCTCTTTGGCCTGTTACTGCTCGCCACGCCAATTCTGATCATTGTACTTTTTGTAAAACAAGCCACGCTTCGCAGGCAACTGAACGAACTCGCCGAAGAAAACGCCAAGCAGCACACGAAATTGCAGCGTGCGATCGGCGAACTGCAAAGCAAGATAGCGACAGGAGTGCCGTCTGCCGAACAGCCGGCTACTTCAGCCTCGGAAATAGCCCATCCCATTGTTTTGCCGCAGCCGACTCCGCCTGTGCAGATTCCGCCTCCCGTGATCGTCCCTCCGCGGGTTGAAGTGCAGCCTCCTGTCGCGGCCGGACAAGAAACGGTCAGCCCAACGCCACAAGTTCTGGCCGCTCAGCCGAAGCCCGCGACTCCGGCCGCACCGCCAAAAACAATTCCGGCGCACATCGTCCCGCCTACGCCGGCGGCACCTCCACCTCATCCCACGGCTATTCCGCCCGCGGCATCCGCACGCGTCGCTACACCGCCGCCGAGCTTGCTGCTGAGAACCCCGGCGCCAAAAACGACTCGCGAGGAGCGTATCAAGACCGTCTCCGCCATCGAAGAAACCCTCGGTGCAAACTGGTTCGCCAAGCTCGGCGTCATCCTGGTCGTGATTGGAGTCGCGCTGCTCGGCATGGTCGTCCTGAAAAACCTCGGCCCGGGCGGAGTAGCCTTCATCGTTTTTGCCGTCTCCGTCGTGCTTCTCTGCGGCGGTATATTTGTGGAAAAGAAAGAACGTTACCAACTTCTGGGTCGTGTGGCGATCGGTGGCGGTTGGGGCCTGCTCTTCTTCACTGCCTACGGCATTCATCACATCGCGGCGATGCGCGTTCTTGATTCGCTCGTTCTGGACTGCATCCTCATGCTCGCCGTCGCGCTGGGAATGGCTGCGCATACGTTGCGCTACAAATCCCAGTTCGTCACAGGCCTGGCTTTCCTGCTCGGCTACACAACGGTGGCCCTCAGTTTCAGTGAGGTTCGCTCGCTCTCAGCCGCGGGAGCCGGGGAAAACACTGCGTACGGATTATCCGCCGGGGCCATTCTCGCGATTGGCCTCGTAACCATTGTTTTGAAAATGGGCTGGTTCGAACTGGAGGTGTTCGGCATTCTCTCCAGCTACCTCAATCATCTCTATTGGCTGTACAGACTCCTTGGCCCCAATGGCGCTCATGGCGGCGAGTTTCCCGAATTTCATATCAGCCTCGCCATGCTTTTCTTTTATTGGCTGACGTTCCGCATTTCCTACATTGTGCGAGGAGTCAAAACCGATTTCGAGGAACACGTATCCACCATCGCCGCCGTTTTGAATACGCTACTGCTTCTCGGCTTGATGAAATTTCAATCCGTCGATCCGGATCTGGCGTACATCGGCTTGCTGATTGTCGGCGCGCTCGAATTTATATTCGCCCAGCTCCCCATCACGCGAAACCGCCGCCGCGCATTCGTTCTTCTCAGCGTCATGGGCGCGGCACTGATGCTGGCCGCGGTACCATCGCATCTTTCAGGCAATCCCGTCGCGATCCTTTGGCTCATTGGCGCGGAGGTTTTTCTTTCCGCGGGAATCATATTCAAAGAAGTAGTTTTCCGGCGGCTTGGGCTGCTCACCGGAGTACTCGTCGGCATTGATCTCGCTGGCTTCAACTTTCGTCCCCTTGTCGAGTTGCGCACCCATTCCGAAAAGCTCGCTTTGAGTGCTGGAGTACTTTTCGCCCTTTGCGCCGTCGTTTTTTATCTCAACGCTCTCGAAATCGGCTCGCGATGGAAAGAATCCTTCCTTTCCTCGTTGGACAGCCGCTTGCTGATCCTTCATTCCTATTTAGGAGCTTTCGCTGCGGCAACCGCAGCGTGGGCTCTCTTTGCAGATGATTGGACTGCCCTGGCTTTCGGCGGCATCATGCTGGCACTTGCAGCGCTGGGGCGCCGGCTTGAGTCCCGCCATCTCCAGATTCAATATGCATTGCTCGGATTGTTCACCCTGTATCGCGCGGTGGTGTTCAATCTTCACTTTGGAAGTTTTGGGCGCCAGCACATCGCGTCGCGTCTCATCTCTCTTTCGTTCCTCGCCGCAACTTTCTATCTCACGGCGAAACTCGCTCCCCTGCGCGACGACCAGGAGCAACGCACTTTCCGTGGTCTTTTTTCTTTCGCGGGGACCTTCCTGGTCTCGCTTCTCATCTGGAGCGAATCACCTGATCCCTGGATGGCCGCCCTCTTTCTTGCAGCCGGAGTTATTCTCGCCCTCGTTGGCCGCCGTTGGAATCTTGCGGATCTCACGTATCAAGAGCATTTGCTGGCGCTTGCCGCCGTGGTGCGCACGCTGGCCTACAACAATCACGCGCCCGGTTATTACGGCTATTTGAGCGTGCGAATCGTCACGGTATGTATTGTCGCTGCCGGGCTCTACGCGATTTCACGCCGAGCAACACTTGAAGGCGCTCGACACGCACTCACCTCAGCATATCTGCACACCACCTCCGCCACATTTTTGCTTGCGCTCTTAATGTGGTACGAGGCTCGAACGGGCTGGCTGGCCGTTTTCTGGGCCGTTTTCGCGTTCGCGCTTTCCGCCATCGACCGCCGCTTCGAGTTCGACGATCTGCGCTGGCAGGCCCACGGGCTCGCCGCTTTAACGATGCTGCGCTGTGTAGCCGTCAACATGTACGTCGAGGACAACTGGCACGGACTCAGCGTTCGGCTGCTCTCGCTTTCGATCGTGGCTGTCATTTTCTATGTAATGTCCGGATTCATCCGCATGCCAGAAGAGTGGCGCGCGCGCGACTTCCATCACATTTATTCCTGGTCTGCCTCTTTGCTCGTCTCGCTGCTTCTCTGGCACGAGCTGCAGCCTCAGCCCCTGAGCATTGCAGTGGCCTTGGCCGTTTTTGGCCTCGTACTTTTCGAATACGGTTTGCTGCGCAAGATTGCGCAATTCCGTTATCAATCCTATGTGGCGTTTGCTGCCGCGTTCGTGCGCATGTTTTTTGCGAATCTCACCACGGATGAGCCCGGCGTATTCTGGGGTCCGCGGATGTATACCGTTCTTCCCCTCGTGTTGATTTTCTTCTTCGTTTACGCGCAGCTGCCCGCAAGCGAGCAGGCAGCTGCTCCCGACAGGCGTCTCCGCCTCGATTCATTTGTCGCCTATCTCGGCACAGCTACGCTGGTCGCGCTCTTCTACTTCCAATTCGATCCCGAATGGGTGGTCACGTCCTACGCAGCCCTTGCGTTTCTCTTATTTGCGGCCGCCTGGATTTTGCATCGCTCTATTTTTTTGCATCAGGGAATTCTTCTCACCCTCGGAACTTTCGCTCGCGGCATGACGCATAACCTATTCGGTGGGCGCTATACATTTAGCGGCGATTGGAAAGCCAGTGACTTCATTGTCGGCTCCGCTGTGGCGATCTTGCTCGCGACGCTCTTTTTTGCTTTTCCGCTTCGGGAGAGTTACCAGGTTCCGTTGGGCGCCGTTCGCCGGAGCAGGCTCGTGGCTGCCTTGGTCTCGCGTCCCGAACAATTGCAATTCTTCGTTCCCGTTATTTTGACGACCACCATGCTCGCGCTAAAGATGCGCGAAGGTATGGTTACGGTTTCCTGGGGAATCGAGGGTGTGCTGATCATCCTGCTTGCTCTCGCGGTCAAGGAACGGAGCTTCCGCCTCACTGGCCTTGGCATGCTTGTAGTCTGCGTCGCGAAAGTCTTGGCCATGGATGCGTGGCGATTGGAACAGCGTGACCGCTACATCACTTTCATCATCGTAGGCGTTGCGCTGATCGCCGTTTCGTCTCTCTATATCCGCTTCCGCGACAACATCCGGCAATATTTATGAAGCGCGCCGTCGTCTTCCTCATTTTCTTTCTAATCCTCGGAATATCGCTAGCCGGACTGTATCGGAGCCAGCGCCGCGCCAAACGCACAGCCGTTTCTGCCAATGCGGTCGTCGATATGATCGCCGACGCTCAGCGCGACGTCACGCGTATTCCCATGCATTTCACCAGGCTTTCCGACGAGCAGGAGGTCGAAATCGGGGAGAATCTTGCCGCACAATATTCCGGGCAAGTGATGAAACTGACTCCGGAAGAGGAAGCGCTGGAAAAGTACGTGAGCCGCGTAGGAGGCACCGTTGCCGTGCATGCGCACCGGCATCTCGCCTACAGTTTTCATTTAATTCCCGATCACAACATGATCAACGCATTCTCGCTGCCTGGCGGCCCCGTCTATGTCGGCGAAGGAATGATCGATCAGATGGAAACGGAAGACGAGTTAGCGGTGATCCTCGGCCATGAAGTCGAGCACATCGATCACTATCACTGCATCGAGCGCGTGCAAGTCGAAGCAAAGCTGAAGAATTTAAATCTCGGGATCGTGGGGCAGTTGCTGCAGATCCCTCTGCAGTTTTGGCAAGCGGGCTATCACAAAGACGAAGAGTTCGAAGCCGATTGGGAAGGCGTGCGGCTCGCCGTGCAAGCGGGTTACTCGCCGTATGGGGCGGTGACCCTCTTCACGCGGCTATCGAAGCTGTGCGATGAGTATGTCATCCATGCGCGCAGCCCCGGGGAAGAATTATCCGAGCTCGCGATCCAGAGCTTGACAGGATATTTTCGCTCGCACCCGCTACCCTCCGAGCGTCTCGACCAGATCAACCGCCTGATCGCCGAGGAGCACTGGGAAGACCGCAAGGCGCAGAAGCCGTTTCATGTGGAATACGAAGTCCATAACGGCAAATTCGTAAGGTAAGGCCGCGGACCAGGAGCGCGATTCGAGTGGGAGAGAGAATAGAGCGGATGATACGGGAGAATGATGAAATAATTGGTCCCTAAAAAAGACCGGGGATTTTGATTCCCGCCATTCCGGGAATGCCGCCGGCAAGATTTCTCATCTGGCTGGCGAGTTCTTCGTCGACGCGGCGTCCGGCTTCGTTTACCGCGGCCTGAATGAGATCCTGCAACATTTCCTGATCCTTGCTGGCAAACACGTCGGGCTCGATGTGCAGGTTTACAATTTGCTTCTGGCCGTTCATCTTCACAGTGACCATGCCGCCGCCCGCCGAAGCTTCGACGGTCACCGCGTTGACCTGCTGCTGCACGTCTTCCCACTGCTGCCGGAATCGCGCAAGCATCTGTTGGATAGCGTTGACGTCCATCAGGATTCCTCTTGGCGCCACTTTACTTCGGAGATCTTTCCCCCGAAGCGTTGCAGCATCGACTGCACCAGCGGATCTCGCTCGAACTTCTCGCGCAACTCTTGCGTGCCAGACGTGCCGCGCGGTGCCGCCGATGCAACTGCCTCTACTTTAGCACACACACGCACTGGACGGCCCAGCACTTTGCTCGAACAAGCACGAGCCTTTTCCAGCGGCTCGCGTCCTTCCATCATTTCGGCGAACGCGCGCTTCTCGGGCGAAAAATAAATTCTCAGCTCCGCGCCTTCAAGCTCCCAGCGACTGCCTTGCTGCACGATTTCGCCGAGGAATTTCTGTTGCGCTTGAAGAGCCGTTTTGATTTCCGCGACTTGTTCCTGCGTGATCCCGTCGGCCCGCGGCTCAGGTGCTTGTTCGACCGTTGGCTCGGCGTGGGCCGCGACCGCTGCCACCAGCTGAGGCGCAGGCTCGGCCTTGGACTCTACACGCGCTGGAGCTGCTGCGGCCGCGAAGGCCGGGGCGGCGCTACGTTGCGGCGCCGCAGCCGTCGTGTGCGGCCAAGCGGAGTACGCGCGAGCCGGCGGGGCAGTCGGCGGGGTTGCGCCGCGCATCGCGCCTGAACTTGCGGCGCTTGCAGGCGCACCGCCGCGAAGCTCCGCGAGCAACTCTTCCATCGGTGCAAGCCGTTGCGCGTTGATCAACCGCAGCAGGCCCATCTCAAGATGCACACGTGCATCGGGCTTACGGCGCAAATCGTCATCCGTCTGCAAGAGAATCTGAAAAAAGCGTGTAAGGTCTTCTTCGCTGAATTGCGCAGCCGCTTTGGCGAGCGCAGGCCGTTGATCCGCTGTCGCGGCAATCAATTCTGAATCCGCGCCGCAAACGCGGGCGATTAGAAGATTGCGCATGTGCCGGATGGCTTCGCGGCAGAAATGCTGGAGGTTCCGTCCATCCTTTTGGAATGTGTGTACGAGGCCGAGAGCGCGATCGGCCGATCCTTCCGCGATGGCTAGGACGAGCTCGTTAAGCGAGTCTTCCGGGACGACTCCGAGGAGTTCACGGACTTCCTTGTCCGGAATTACGTCGCCGCAATAGGCACGTGCCTGCTCCAGAAGGGAGAGGGCGTCGCGCAGACTGCCTTCGGCCATGCGCGCAATCACAGCCAGAGCTCCGGGCTCGATCTGCAAATTTTCTTTTTTCGCGATCTCCTCGAGCCGTCCCGTGATTTCCGCGAAGGTCAGCGCGCGAAAATGAAAATGTTGGGAGCGCGAACGAATGGTGTCGGCGAGATCCTCTGGCTGCGTTGTGGCCATCACGAAAATCACGCGGTCCGGCGGTTCTTCAAGCGTTTTCAATAAGGCATTGGACGCTTCGCCCGTGAGCATGTGGGCTTCGTCGAGAATTACAACTTTGCTTCTTGATGCGGCGGGGGCATAGCGCACCATCTCGCGCAGTTCGCGGATTTGGTCGATACCGCGGTTCGAGGCGGCGTCGATTTCGATCACATCGAGCGACGTTCCCGCGGCAATCTCTTTGCAAGAATCGCACTCGCCGCAGGGCTCGGCAGTCGGCCCTTTCGCGCAGTTCATGGCCTTCGCGAGGATGCGTGCCGCCGTCGTTTTCCCCACGCCGCGCGCGCCGGAAAAAATGTACGCGTGCGCCACGCGGTTATTCTTGATGGCGTTGGCCAGCGTTGACGTGACGTGGGATTGCCCAACGAGATCACTGAATGTCTGTGGGCGCCACTTACGGGCTATGACCTGGTAGCTCATCGGTTAGGAATTTCTGTCCCGCTTTTCCTTTTGGTTGAGCGAAAGGAAAACAACAACAACGACGGCGAGAGCGATGACAAAGAGAAGAACAATCGTTCCGCCAAAAATCATCGAGTCCGCCTCCTGCCGTCGCCTGTTCCTAAGCGCCAAAAGTCAAACTGCCCGTCGTGAACTTTCTTTCGATGCGAGGAACTTCGGGTGATCTGCGGCACCCGAGGCAATCCCGATACCGTTGCTCCCTTCCGGGCCTGGCGGGGTTCGCGGGACCTCGTTGCACAGAGCCCGAAGTTCCACGCTCCGGCAGCCGGGCAGTTCGCGCCGCTGCCGTTCGAGTTTAACACATGAAAGTTTAAGTCGCGCCACGGCGGCATCTCTCCGTGGCGCGACGCGATTTTTTCGAACCTTGCTACGTGCTGTGCCGTCCGCGGTTTATGTGTGAGGTCTCTTTTTCGCTCCTAGTCCTTCGGATAGTTCGGGTCGGCTTTTACTTCCAGGATTTGCTTGGTGTGGCGTTCACTGTGCGCGGCGATGAAGAGGACGTACTGATACCCGTCCAGTTTCGTACCCAGTGGGCCGTCGAGGGCGTGATCGCGCAAGCCCGGCGTAGTCTTCAAAAACTCCTCGGTGGCCGCGCGGCTCTCTTCAAAATGTTTCAAAGAGCCTTCGGGCGAGCCATAGCGGTTGGTTGGGACGAGCGGCTCGGGAGCCTGCGCTTTTTGCGAGCGGTCCGGAATCTTGGCGAGTACGGCATCGTCGGTCTTCTTCAGGTCGCGCCCGGGAACGGCGGGCGCTACCATCACTTTTTCCACTACCATTCCTCGAATGTAGTCTTCCGCAGCGGCGATGTGCTCGACGCACTGCGCGATGGACCAGCGATCCGGTCCGGCTTTGAAATTCCACTGCGCGTCGGAGAGGCCTTTGGTGGCATCGATGACGCCTTGCTTCGTCTTCTCGAGATATTGGATCGCGCGATCTTTTTCCGCCGGGGTTACTTCTTGCGCTTGAACGACCGTCGCGCCCGCGCACGCGAGGATGGCGATAGCCGCTGCTGCCCTCAGTTGCTTAATCATGTTTTGCTCGCTTTCGTTTTGTGATTGGTGAGGAAAACGGAAGACCTTGGGACCTCATCGTAAATCCGCCCGGTCGGCTAGGGGTGGCGGAATAGCTCGAGGTGAGACCCTCCGTGTGACAAGCAATGTAGCAACGATTCTTTCCGGGGTCTACTGCGTCGTCCGCACCGCCCGTCGCACCCCGCGCTGGAACCTCGCGTGGCTGGCAGTTCAGGCATCAGGGACGACTGCCCCATGGATTGAATGCAGGTTAGCCAATCGCGCTAATGGGAGTAGAGAGGGGTCGCGGCAACAAAGTTAATTAAATCGCGTGATTTTCCATAGTGCGAGGCCGCAGGCTAGCAGAAAAATTAGCATGGCAGCGACTAGCGCCGCCGAGGCGGGCCAGTTCAGAGCTATGCTCGGTGCGCGGGCTAACACAGCTAACGTCAGGAAAATTGCGGTGGCAGCGATGACCAAGAGCCAATCCAGCCAGGTTCTGCTGCGCCCGCCTGCGAACTGCCCGGGTGCGCAGTTTGCATCGTTGCCAGAGAGGCCTGCCTCGACGTAGCCGGCATCGACTTTGTAGCGTTGGCCTTCGCGTTGGGCAGCTTGCTTCCAGCGGGCGTGTTCTTTGCCGGTGACGCTGGAAAGGGCGATGGCCCCCGCGCCTGCGGCCATCAAGAGAGAACCGCCAATCACCTGTGCATAAAGCGACGCGCTGCGGCCCTGCAATTCTCCAAAAACAAGAATGCCCCAGAGCAGCCCCCACAACTGATTGGTGTTGGATAAAGGAATTCCGCGGCTGATACCAATATATTTCGCGGCGTATTGCTGGAATAAATCCCCAACTACCCAAACAAAGCCTCCAAGCATAAGCCAGAACAGCACATCTTTTGCGTCGATGAGCTGGCGCCACAGAGCGGTAGGGCCTCCACCATACGCGACGGCGAGCCCAGCCATCATTCCGACTTCGCCGATGGTAAAAAACGCGATGAACGACATTGGATTCATACCGGTCAAGTAGGCTTTGCGGTAAGGAACATACATAGTGCCCCAAAGCACGCCCGCGCCGAGCGCCGCAGCGATGCCTCGCAAGGGATGTGCGGACGGGCTTTGCGCGGAGGAGGCCACGGCGAGCATCGTGGCTCCGGCGAACATGAGAAGCGCGCCGCCCAAAACGGTGAGCCAGCGGATTTTGCCGGCGTCACGCAACTCGTTAAAGAGAAGCCATCCCCAAAAAATACCCAGCAAACTATTAATATTCCAAAGCGGAAAGGCGATGCTGAGACCGATATCTCGAATCGCAAAAATGGTCAACGTATTGGCGACCGCCCATAAGCAGCCGGCGAGAATTCCCCACACGATCAAATGGGGTGCCTGGCGAATGTCTGCGCTCAATTGACCAGTCCCGCGAATGAGAGCGGGCAAGCTCCATCGCGCAAGAAACACTCCCATCACCATCAGTAGAGAAACGATAAGCGGCGAAACGCCTAATTTGACGAGTTTCGTTGGAGCTTCCGCGGCGCCCAGCCAGGCACCGGCGCCGAAGCCGCACAGGATTCCCACAAACTGCAGCTTTCGCCGCCGCGAGGACTCGGGGGATTGCGAAACCAGCCTAGGCGGAACGTATTCCACGGGATGGCTCACTGGATCCAGTGCAGCACCGCCAATCCAGCGAGCAAAACGATGGCCGGCACCCAAAAATGCACATCGGTGAAAATCTTCCTCCATACGCCGGGGGATCGCTGCACGGAGTCTTCATCATGCATGAGTTCGCCTCGCTCGCGCCTGGATAGAATCCCGCGCAATTACGCTCCAAAGGTGTAACGTTGCGGCCCCTTCTTATCACAATTCATGCGGATTGGCGGAAACTCGAACGCCTGGTTTCATCTTGCGCGGGATGGCTGTAAGATTGACGGCAATTCCACGCCTCGGAGAATCAAAGAATTGACCAAGATCCTCGCGAATGCTGGTGCGGCCATTGGGTCTCTCGGCGCCAGGAGTTCGGCGGTGTGTAGAAGGTTCCGCATTTGCGGTTGCCTCATTCCGCAGTCTCATAAGCGCGGGCTCGAGAAACGATGCCTGTTCCCATCAGGCCCAACTGCTCGTGGCAGGGACCGATACTTTTCGGACGTTCGGGGCGTAACACTGAGTATGGAGCGGTCTGGATGAGGCGGCGTGTTCCTCTGCGAGAACCGGTCGGCGTCGCGCTAGAGACCTTGCGCGCACACAAGTTGCGCTCTTTTCTGATGCTGTTGGGCATCATACTTTCTGTAGCGACCTTGATCGTGATCATCGCGCTCATTTCTGGCGTAAATCAATACATCGCCACCAAAGTCGCCAATCTGGGCTCGAATGCGTTCACAGTGATGCGGTTTCCCATCATCACGGAGATCGAAGCCCTGGTCAAAGCCACGCGGCGCAATAAGCTCGTTACTTGGGACGACTATGAAGCACTTCGAGACAACCTGAAGCTGCCTCTGCGAGTGGGAGCCGAAGTGCAGACTTCCGGAAAGTCCCGAGTAGGTCCGCTGAGTATCGATGACACCAACATCCGCGGAGTAACCGCGAGCATGGGCGACATCAGCGCGCAAGAGGTCGCCGACGGCCGGTACATAACCGAGGGGGACGAGCATAGCCGCGCAATGGTGGCTCTTATCGGAGCCGATCTGGCGGATAAGCTTTTCCCGAGTTTGGACCCCGTTGGACACGAGGTGATGCTCGATGGACGGCCGTTCACCGTTGTGGGCGTGGCCAAGCCGATTGGTACGGTTCTCGGGCAGTCGCAGGATAACTTCGCGTTTATTCCCGTCGAAACGTATATCAACATCTACGGCGCTTACTCGGGCATTTGGATCAACGTCCAGGCCCGCGGCGCCGATTGGATGGACCGAACCGAGGACGAAGCTCGCGTCTTGATGCGCGCCCGGCGCCACTTGAAACCGAATGAGACGGATTCCTTTGGCATCATCGACTCCGCGACCCTGATGGAGTTGTGGAAGCAGCTTACTGGGGTGATCGCCATAGCCATGGTCGGAGTCGTTTCCGTCTTTTTGGTGATCGGAGGAGTCGTGATTATGAACGTCATGCTGGCCACAGTCACCGAACGGACAAGAGAGATAGGAATCCGCAAAGCGCTGGGGGCCAGCCGGAACGATATCCTGCTGCAGTTTTTGGTCGAGGCGTGCGTAATGGCCGCGATGGGCGGAGCTATCGGTGTACTTTTAGCGTACGGAATTTGCGGCTTGGCGATGGCCACGACATCGGTTCCCATGCATGTGCCCATCTCCGCGGTCCTCCTGGCGGAGCTGATTTCGGCCGCCGTGGGAATTTTCTTCGGCGTCTATCCCGCGCGAAAGGCCGCCATGCTCGAGCCGATCGAAGCGCTGCGGACTGAGATCTAGGGATAAAGGATTTCCAATGCGAATGCCGCTCGGCGAAAATGCGCAAATGGCTCTCACCACGCTGCGCGAGAACAAGATGCGGTCTTTCCTCACTGTTCTCGGCGTGGTCATTGGAATCACCGCGCTATTGTCAGTCGTCGCGGTCTTAATGGGCGTCTACAACGACGTGAACGCATTTCTGAGCGACTTCGGCTCCGACACCCTCTTCGTTTTCAAGTTTGATCCCGGCATTCACACTTCTGGAAGGCTGACTCCAGAAGAGCGCTCACGCAAACCGCTAACCTTGGAGGATGCCGAAGCCATTGGCGAGCTTTGCCCCGACGTCAAAGCCGTTTCGGTTGCGCTGCTGCCCAAGATTGTCGAGGGCGCGCCCGGTGGCCGCCCGCTGATGAGCGCCCGCTACCAGGATAAGGAAGTAGCTGGAGTGGATTACCACGGAATTTTACCCGAGGACGAGGAAGTTTTTAACTCCCACGCCGAGCGTGGAAGGTTCATCACCGAAGCCGAGAACTTGCATCGCTCGGACGTCGCGCTCATCGGCCCGGACCTCGCCAAAGCCTTGTATCCCGACGAGAATCCCCTCGGCAAGCCCATCCTTGTTGACGGTATTTCGTACCAGGTGGTTGGGGTTCTCGCCGCCCGCAAGGGTCAATTGATAAAGGACCAGGCCGCTGATAAGGCCATTCTTGTCCCCTACCGCACCTACCAAAAACATCGGCCCATGGACGACGAAAATATGGTCGGCGCGGTTGCCTATCCCGGTCGCATGCCTGAAGCCGAGGACGAGATCCGCGGCGTACTCCGCCGCCGCAGGAGAGTTCCTTTCAACAAGCCAGACAACTTCGGGGTTTCCAGCGCCAAGGAGATTGCCGATCAATTCCGGCAGATCACTTCCTCGGTTGCTCTGCTGATTTCCGTGGTCAGTTCCATCGGACTGCTGGTGGGCGGCGTCGGCGTAATGAACATCATGCTCATGTCCGTGACGCAGCGCACTCGTGAAATCGGCGTGCGCAAAGCAATCGGCGCCAGGCGGCGCGACGTCATTTGGCAGTTTTTGACGGAAGCGATAGTACTGACTGGCTCGGGCGGAGTGATAGGAGTGTTGTTGGGCTTGGGAATCAGCATGCTCATCCATCTGTTCATTCCCATGCTGCCTTCGGCGGTTCCCTTGTGGTCGATTCTCGTGGCTGTGACGGTTTCGATGAGCGTCGGCCTATTTTTTGGGATGTATCCTGCGATAAAGGCTTCGCGGCTCGATCCCGTCGAAGCTTTGCGTTATGAATAGCAAGCTTCACTCATAACGCAGCGCCTTCATGGGATCGACTCTCGTGGCCCGATAAGCGGGCCAATAGCTTGCAGCCAGTGCCACGGCCGCAAGGAAAACGGCGGCTTCGAGCAAGCTGAGCGGGTCGCCAGGCCGCAATCCATAGAGCAGCGCGCGCGCGCCGCTAGTGGCCGCCACCGCCAACAGCAATCCGATCCCCAACCCCATTCCGAGAAGAACCAACGTTTGCCGGAGCACGATGTCCACCACGTCCCCCCGGGTTGCCCCCAGAGCCATTCGAATTCCAATCTCGTTTCGCCGCATGGCAATGATGTAAGAGATGACTCCGTAGAGCCCAATCATGGCCAGCAGGGCTGCCAGCGCTCCAAAGAATCCGGAAAGCAGAGCCATCAAGCGTTCCCGTACAAGCCCGTTCAGAATCTCCGTCTGGAAAACGTGATATTCGATCTTCATGTCCGGATAAAGCCGGGTGAGCTTTTCCCTCGTTGCGTAGATCGCCGCCGCCGGCGAAGACGAAAACCGCATGAACACATTCGTGAAATAGTATTTGTCTGAGAATTGTTGCGCCGGCACAAAGGCGATCGGCGGAATCTGCTCGCGCAGTCCACCGTACTTGGTATCTTTCACTACGCCAACGATTTCGTATTCCGTCTCCGGGTAATGCGGCTCTGCATTTGTGCGAATGGTTTTTCCCAGCGGATTGCCTTCCCCCAAAAACTGCCGGACGAAGGTTTCGTTCACGATGACCACCGGCTGCGATTGCAGGGTGTCGCGATCGGTAAAGTCGCGTCCAGCGAGGAGCGGGATTTGCATGGTCTCGAAATAGTGCGGGCTTACCCAGGAGAACTTCGAGCTACCCTCCGCTCTCCCAAACCGAACCCCAAGCGACCAACTGCTACCGTCCAGAGGAACATGGGTGGAAGTCGCCGCGGATTCCACTTCCGGAATACTTCGAATCTGTTCCAACAGGTCGCGCTTAAAGATTTCGTAGCGCTCTGGCGGCAAATCCAGCCGCCGGAAGTTCAAATAGAGACGCAGAATTCCGCTTTCCCGGAACCCCGGATTCAGTTTCATCAAGTTCCAGAAGCTTCTTACAAATAGCAGTGCTCCCACCAGCAGTACCAGCGAGAACGCAATTTGTGAAACTACCAGCGCTTGCTGGAAGGCGAATCGTTGCCGCCCACCGCCCATTCCACGGCCACCGGATTTCAATACCGAACCTGGTTCAGTTTGGGAAGCGCGAAATGCTGGCGCGAAGCCGAACAGCAAGCATGTCGACACCGCCATAAAGGCGGTGAATGCGAGGACCCGCCAGTCATTGCTCATGGCCAGATAGAATGGGTCTGTTTCTGTGTTAAGGAATTTGATCACCGTTCTGCTGAAAATGGAGGCCAGGCCGATTCCCAAAGCAGAACCCGCAGCCGCCAGAACCAGACTCTCCAGGAGTAATTGCTGCATAACCCGTCCTCTGCTGGCTCCGAGCGCCAAGCGGACGGCCATTTCTTTCTCCCGGGAGCTGGCTTTCGCGAGCATCAGGTTTGCCAGGTTCGCGCACGCGATCAGCAGCACCAATCCCGTCGTTCCCAAGAGTAGCCAAAGCGAGGTATCGTAACTCCCCGCGGGCGCGTCTGTACCGTTTCTGCCCGGATAGGCCGCCAATCTGAATTTTCGGTAGGTATCCAGCACCGAGCTGCTATAACCGCTCGGCGTGGTGCTCTCGAATAGCCCTGGACTGAACGCATCGAGTTGTGCCGAGGCTTGTTGCAGCGACGAGCCTGGCTTCAGCCGTCCCATAACTTGCAACCAGAACACGTCGCGCCTCACCAGAGTGCCATCCCCCGGAACAAACGAAGGGAGCGCGCACTCCGGAAGGGCCACTTCAAACTCCTTTCCGATATCCAAGCCAAAGAAGCCGCGCGGCGTAACTCCAATCACCCGTGTCGGCCGGTCGAAAACCGCGAGTGTGCTTCCGATGACCGAATCCTTGCCGCCAAACCAGCTCTGCCAGAGTCCATAGCTAATTACCGCACCCGAGGTTCCGCAGCCTGGCCGGTCATCTTCAGGCGTAAACAGCCGGCCCCTGGCCGGAACAATCCCAAGCATGGGAAACATTTCCCCGCTCACCCACAGACCCTCAGCCAGTCTTTCCTGCTCGCCTTGCCCGATCGCATACCGGCCGCTGCGCCAAGCGAAGAATCCGGAGAGGGCTCCCCGTTGCGTGCGGATTTGCTCCCACAGAGCGGTGCTAAGCGCTGTTTCGTTTTCGCTCCAGCCGAAGCCGTGAAGCCCGCCCTTGATCTCGACTCTGACGAGTGACGAGGGATCGGCCACGGGGAGACTGCGCAAACGAACCGCATCCAGCAGCTGAAAAATGGCCGTGTTCGCTCCGATCCCGAGCGCTAGCGTGAGAATTGCTGTGGCCGTGAACGCAGGACTCTTGCGCAGAGTGCGCAGTGCAAATCGCAAGTCTTGCAGCACCATCTCGTTCCAGCGCGGACCGCGCACCGTCCGCTCTATCTCTCTCTGGCCAGGTACTGGCAGGGCCTGTTCGCTGTTTCTTTTCATAAACAGCCTACGCCACCAACTCATCGAGTCACTCCATGCGGTATCCGACTCTCAGTTCGCTCGCTCCATTCGCGATTCAACCCGTTCTTATGCACTCGCAATTGCTCGGAACCGAAGTCCGCGATAGAGCAGCGCAAACTCGTCTCTGGCTCCTGCCAGGCAGAAACGAGATCGTCCTTATGTTCGAATGTGTGGCACCGAGAATAAATCGATACGTGCCGAAAGTGCAACTTATTTTCGGGATTTGTGGAAGCCCTGGCCGGAAACGGCTTACCGCTTTTCGGGAAATTTGTCGGGGAAGAGGAAGACGCGTTTTGCAAGTTCGGACGTTAGCGTCTCCGAACGGTAGTATTTGTTCAGGATACTATTGTCCCAGTGCAACAGATCCGCATTACCCGCGGAGAATTCACTCCAGGTCTGTGAGCAACCCGCCCGGGCCAGGCGTTCTCGAATGAGTAGCAGGAAAGCCCAGGTAATTGTTTCGTTGTACAGTTCCGGCTTGCCGTGCGTTGCGGCGAACCGGTTCAAGGCGGATGAAAAACGGCCCAGCGCTTCGAGCGGCGGATAGCGCTGCAGGTATAGAAAGGCCATTTTGACGTGGTCCGCGTGATGAAATGAGGCGTTGGGCAAAGCGCCTTTTTCAAATTGCTCGAGCCATTCCTGTTCGTTCATGTTCCGCATTGGCGCGCCGCAGTATTCCTATCTGCTCCGCGGCCCACGCACACCGGCACGCCGGCGGCTTAGATAACAAGTAATGAGCTGCCGAGCTGAAAAAAACAAACTGCCAGGATTCCCGGACTGCAGCCAGACCCAGAATCTTGCGCAACAACGGGATGGAGAATATGGCGCGGCGCGCGTTCATTTTCCACGCTTCTCTCTTCTCGACGAGTGACTTGCCCGCGCTTCGGTCAGGCGGTGGCTCGCGCGGGAATCCAGATCGAGCCCGTAGAATTTCTTCAAGTCCTGGATGCGGCGGAGACTCTCCGCGCCAAAAGGGCACTTGCCCTCGAAGGTGTGCAGCACGATGCCTTCCAAGAGGTCTCCGAGCGTCATATCGTAATACTCGGCGAACGCCTTGAGTACTTTCAGAATCCGCTTTTCCATGCGCACGCCGGTTTGCACGCGCTCTACGAGGAACTGTTTCTCTGCCGCCATCGCATCTCTTTCTCCACGAGCTACCAATCTATCATAATACATTGGTACCAACAACTTCCGGACTTTCAGCCGGAACGCGAAGGACGAAATACGAACGCCGGGGCGCACAGGGCGCTCGCGCCGCGGGCCGTAGGAGCGGGAACACCGGCCAGCCCCCAGCCGGCTCGGCGTGGATTAGGAAAGGCTTGCGGACGAGGGGAAACCTAGAATAGTCTAACGGGACTGTCGCCTGATGGTTCCTGGAATCTCCCTCGACGTTAAGGATCAATCGGGGGAAGGTATCGGCAGGGTGACGGTCGAAGACGGACGGCACCTTGTTTGCCAGCATTTTTCGCAGTCAATGTTTAACGGCGCCACGGGCGGCGCTTCAGCGGGGTCAATAAAGCCTTGGGTTCCGAAATAGAAAACTGAGGGAGAAGACTCATGCGTACTTGGTGTGCGGCAATAGCGGTGAGCGCACTTTTGGCTTTGCCCCTATGCGCCCGGCAGAATAGCGATGGCTTGGGCGCGGCAGCAGCGGAGAATATGTCCGCCAAAATGAGCGCGGGAGACATAACGCCCGCGGCGCGGAAGCTTTTCTCGATGCCGGAAGCTCCACGGCCGGAGCCTTTTCCAGTCAGCGCCAAGTCAGACTCGATCACGCCGCCGGGGAAACTTGTGCCTCGCTACGAAATCGCGGGCATGTTCGACTACGTAAATTTCAATCCTGGAGGGGGATTCAGTTCGTTTAACAATTACGGCGGATCGGGTTCATTCACCTGGAACGTGTCGCGATGGATCGGAATCACCGAAGAGCTCGGCGGGCTGAGCTACAACCGGAAGGTCAACGGCACAGGGATTCATGGCGGTCAATCGACATTTCTGGTTGGTCCGCGCCTGAACTTGCGCAAATTTGATTATTTCGTACCCTACGCGGAATTCCTGTTGGGCGCCGCGCATTCCGGCCCGCAGATGACGGGCGACGGCAGCCAGAGCGCTTTCGCACTGGCGGCAGGCGGCGGCGTGGATGTTGTGCTGACGAAGAACCTTGTTTGGCGCTTCGCCGAAATCGATTATTTGATGACGGACTACTCGGGAGCTTCGCTCGGCGGAAATGCGCGGCAGGATAACCTGCGCTTGGCCAGCGGCATCGTGCTTCGCTTCGGTTTGCCGAACGAAGCGCCTCCGCCTGCGCCGCATCTGCCGCCGGTGGCCGCCTGCTCGGCTAACCCCACGTCGATTTTCGCGGGGTCGGGCGATACCGTGGCCATTCACGTGAACGCAAGCAGCCCGCAGGGCGATCCGCTCACTTATAGCTATACGGCGACGGGAGGAACCGTGGATGGGACCGGTCCCGATGCGCGGTGGAATTCCTCCGGAGTCGGCGTTGGCACGTACACCGTGACCGGCGTGGTCAATGACGGGAAAGGCGGCACGGCCTCCTGCGCCACGGACTTCAAAGTCGAGGAGCGACCGAATCGTCCGCCGACCGCGACTCTCTCGGTTGAGCGCAGCCCCATTCTTCCCGGGGAACACACCGGAGTCATCTGCACGGGAAGCGATCCTGACGGCGATCCGCTGACCTACAGCTATTCGGCTTCCGGAGGCCAGATCACCGGAACCGACTCGAATGCTATATTCGATGCCACCGGCTTGCAGCCTGGAACTTACACCGTGAAGTGCACGGTCAATGATGGACGTGGCGGCACTGGCGATGCCTCGGGTAACGTCGAGGTTCAGGAGCCTCCGCAGGTCCATCAATTAGAAGTCCGGTTGGCCCTGCACAGTATTTATTTCCCGACGGCTCAGCCGACGGTCGCGCGGCCCAACGGCGGCTTGTTGGCCAGCCAGGCGGCGACTCTCGACACGCTGGCGACCGACTTCTTGCAATATCTGACCTACAAACCGGACGCCCACTTGATTCTGGGCGGCCACGCCGACGTTCGCGGTGGCAAGGACTACAACCAGCTGCTTTCCGAACGCCGCGTCAAGCGCGCCGAGAACTATTTGATCGAGAAAGGCGTTCCCGCCGATCATCTCGAGACTAAGGCATATGGCATGGAAGAGAACATGTCCGAGGAGCAGGTGAAGAAACTTTTGGAGGATGATCCCGACCTGACCGCCGCGGAAAAACAGAAGTTCCTGAGAAACCTGCTGACGATCCGCTTGGCCAACAATCGCCGCGTGGACGTGACACTCAGCACCACTGGCGAGCAATCCGTGCGACGCTTCCCCTTCAACGCACACGATGCCTTGACCCTGCTCAGCCGCAAGGTGGAAGGCGCTGGCGAGGCAAAGAAACCGGCAGCGAGAAAACCCGCTGCCAAGAAGCCCGTCGCAAAGCCATAACTGGACTTGCGTTGCGCGCTGGCTTTAACCGCAGCGACGCGCTGGATGGCAACAACGCGGCTCGCTCTCTTGGGTGCCGCGCAACGATCGTAGAATCTGGGCTCGCTGGGAATCTTTCCGCCGAGCCCAGTTTCCTTTTGCGGTGAAAAAGTGCCCGTGAAGCGCAAGCTTCCGTCTCACTCTGTGAAGAGAGCCGCCCGAACTAAGAAAGTCCTCGGTTGTCCGTGTGAATGGTGCGCGGAGCGGCAACTCTCCAGTGTCGAATTTTGGCCTTCCTTTCCCGGAATGGGTATCCTGAGCGTTCCAATTGCGTAAGTAATTGAAAAAGGACAGCTTGTATATGCGGCTGCGCACCTCTCGGCTGGAATAACCGGAAAGTAAATTCCCGAATCTGACTCATTCGAAAAATGCTACTATCTCTAACTTATTGAATTATGAATTGCTGGCGCGTTTTCCGGAATTGGCACTGAGTGTGCAATTGAAACGTCCATAAGCTCTTTCAGAGGTGACAGCCCATGAGCGAAGAAGCCGGAGTACAGCGCGCGCCCCTCCCCATCACTGTCCTGGTCGTCGAAGACGAAGACGCCACACGAAAGCTTTGCGCGGATGTGGCCGAGTCTTGCGGCATGAAGGCCATTGTCGCGGGCACAGTCGAGGAAGCCCTGCGTCGCCTCGAGACCTCTGCGGTGGATATTATCGTCACCGATTTGATTCTGCCTCCTTCCAGCGGACTGGATCTCTTGAAACAGGTTCACGAAATGTACCCACAGGTGGCCGTCGTGGTCTTGACTCAATATGGCACGATTGATTCCGCGGTGGCCGCCACGCGCATGGGCGCCGTGGATTACGTCACCAAGCCCTTCCACATCGAGGACCTCCGCGCGCGCCTCGAGCGCGTGGCACGCGATATGGACTTGGACCGCGAGAACCGTCTCTTGCGCGAGCAACTTCGTTCCAAGCCCGGCTTCGGCGGCATGATCGGCGTTTCCGCAAAGATGCAGCGCGTATACAAAATGATTGAGAAGGTCAGCCAGCACGAATATCCCGTATTGATTCTGGGTGAAAGCGGTACCGGCAAGGAGCTGGTTGCCAAAAGCATCCATTATTCCGGTCTTCGCAAAGACCGCCCCTTCGCCCCGGTTGACTGCTCGTCCCTGGTGCCCACGCTCATTGAATCGGAGCTTTTCGGCTATGTGAAAGGCGCGTTCACCGGGGCCATGCAATCCAAGCAGGGCCTGCTCGAAGCCGCCCAGGGTGGCACCCTCTTTCTCGACGAAATCGGCGACATGCCCGTTGACCTGCAAGCCAAGCTCTTACGCGCCTTGCAAGAACGCGAGGTGAAACCCGTCGGCTCGACCGAGCGCAGGCACATCAATCTCCGTATCATCGCCGCGACCAACCGCGACCTTGAATCGGCTATTCGCACCGGAGCGTTCCGCCAAGATCTTTATTTCCGCCTTAACGTCGTGCAGATCAAACTCCCGCCCTTGCGCGAGCGTAAGAGCGATATCCAGCTCCTGGTTACCTCCTTCCTCGAGAAATTCTCGGATCCGCACGGCGCCCCGCGGGCTATTTCCGAGGACGCCATGCGCCGCCTGATTGCTTACGACTGGCCCGGCAATGTGCGCGAACTCGAAAACGCCATCGAACGCGCCGTGGCGATGGGCTCCGGCCCCATTGTTCACGTAGGAGACCTGCCCTCAAACCTCCACTACCCAAGCAGCGAACGCGTTCCCGAGAAGGACGAGCTTCTGCCGATGGAGGAGCTCGAGCGCCGCGCCATTCTCCGCACGCTTCGCGAGACGGGCGGAGACAAGCTGGCGGCCGCCCGCATGCTCGGAATCGGAAAAACCACTCTTTATCGAAAACTTAAGCAATATCAAATGGAGCAAGTCGAACAGTAACTCTCCGCGTTCGTTTTCTCGGCTCTCCGCTCCTGGAACTCTCCGCTTTTCCGCCGCTCCGCCGAACCCCGCACGCTTGGGAGGCCTCCTCTCACGCAGTCGGTGCGCCGCCTCCCAATCGCCGCCAGTTCCCCAAGCGCGCGGCTAGCTTCGGTCCACTCTGGGAACGACGGGGGCGCCAGTCTCGGCATGGGACTCACCCGCCGTAAACCTTCTTCCCGTCTCCTCACAACCCATTGATTCTACGAATACTACGCGTGCAATCGGTTGGGCCTCTTAGTGCATGTCCCCTCGCGTAGATAGCAGGCACCCCCGCGACACGGGCACGCCCTGTTGCGTTTTGTAGCCCGGTTCGGGGCGCAAACTATAAAATGTGGCTTCGGCGAAAGAGCGATGAGAAAGAAACTTCCTGCCGGAGCGCTGCCAAGGCAGGCTTAGCCAGCGCTCCGCGCGAGGTGTTGATACGCGAAGCGATTCACGCCCTCGCTACTGACGGCCGAGCCGAGCGTGTCGGCGTCTGGCTTGTCCCGGATTTTTCTACCAGCCAGGATCCGATCGCTGCCGCTTGTCTTCGCGGCTTGGTTTGGGAAGCCCAGGCGGAGGAAACTCCCGCCGATTGGGAGCGGTTGTCCCTCGAGCCTCCTTTGCCGCGAGAGTTGCTCTCCTCCGGCAACAGTGTCTACCAAGATCTCGACGACTCCATCGGCGAGACTCCGAATCGGCCCATGATTGGCCCTCTTGTTGGATTGCGCCACGCTCTCTGGACTCCTATTCTGGGCACCGACCATTTGCGTGGCGTGCTGCTCACCGCAACACGTGGGAAGCAGGCAGCCCTGCCCAGGCATTTGGCGGAATCGGTCGCCGCCGAGCTTGCTCTGGCTCTCGAGTTCGAGCAGGAAAAAAAACTCGCCCTTACACGCCAGGCGGACCTTCGACTCACCAAACAGATTCTCGCCGCTCTTGCTAGCAACGCTTCTGCCGACACCATCCTGTCGCAGCTTGCCGCGAGTTGCCTGGATGATTCCCCAGAAGATCTCGGTGCAGGCGCATCGTTCGCGGTGATTGGCCATCAGCCTTCGAAGGCCGGGGTCCCTCAGGAGATGGAGTTCGCCTGGGAGAGCGGCGACCCGGCGTGGACGGGCGCTGTGCAGCGGGAACCTCTCGCCAGCCTCTGGCGAGAGACTGTCGAAATCAAAAATGTCGCGGGAATGGCGCCCCCGGCGTCGTGGGAAAAAGCTGGACTGGCCCGACTGGTGGCCATCCCTCTTCTGGCTGCCGGCGAAACTCTGGGAGTCCTCGTCGCTGGCATCCCCCAGAAAACGACTTCTCTCGCCACGCTCGAGCGCCTCGAACTTCGCGCCTCGCTGGCCGCCGCCGCTCTGGAACGCCGCAAAGTCCGGGCGGAACAGATTCGGCGCGCCGCCCGCCGCAAGGCTCTCCTCGAGTCCAGCCCCGAAGCCACTGTGCTTCTCAACTCGCGCGGAAATATCTCGAGCTTGAACCGTACCGCGAACATCTTGCTCGAAGTAGCAAGGGATGCGCGGCTCCCTGAATCGACCCTTGCGGACGCCCCGCAGCCTTCTACCAACGAATCGGTCTGGTACGTCGGGGGCCGTTTTGCAAACCTCTTTTGTGCTCGGGAGAGGCAGAGGATCGAGGAATGGACGAACCAGGCCCTCGCCGGCGAGCCGGACAACTCCGTGGACATCCCGGAGACCTGCGAGGGAGAACTGGCCAATGGTATCCGGGTTCGTCTCCACGCCCCCGTCCCCGCGGGGGACGACCTGGCTGCTGTGGTTCTTGCCTCGGCGGCTTCGCACGAGGCCGCTCAACAGCGAACCCGTTCCCAGGCCGAGCTGCACAACGTCCTCGAATGGGTCGAGGAAGGCATCGTGCTATTCGGACCCAACCACAGCATCCGCGCCATGAACACGCGCTTCGCGCAAATTGCCGGCTTGTCCACCGAAGAAGCCGCGGCCTGCACCAACCTGGAAGCGCTGATCGCCCGGCTTTCCGATCGGGCCGCCGAGCCGGAGAGTTTCTCCCAGCGCTGGCGCGAGTTGGCCCGCGGCGACGAGGGCGGCACGCGCGAGGAGCTGCAGTTGGCTCGTCCCGTCCCGCGAGTGCTCGAGCGCTCCATACGACCCGTGCTGGACAACAACGGCCAGCGCCTCGGCCGCGTCGAGATCTACCGCGACTTGACGGCGCAGCGCGTTTTTCAAGCCAAGTTGCTGCAAACCGAAAAGCTCGCCGCCCTCGGACAGATGATCACCGGGATCGCCCATGAATTGAGCAATCCGCTCACCAGCATCCTGGGCTACTCCCAGCGTCTGCTGGTCCGAAAAGATCTCACCGGACGCGCGGAGGATGTGCGCCAGATCTACCAGGAAGCCGAGAGAGCCAGCACAATTCTGCGCCAGCTTTTGTTGAGCGCGCGTGAGAACCGCCCCGAGCGAAAGCGATTGGCGCTCAATCAGGTGGTCCTGCGCGCCATGGAACTGCAGCGCTTCGGATCCGCCGCCGAAAAAATCCGCATCGAGCTGGACCTCGACCCGTCTCTTCCATTCGTCAACGGCGACACTGGCCAGTTGCAGCAAGTGCTGATGAATCTGATCGGAAATGCCCGCCAGGCCATCGTGCAAGAGGGCAAGGCCGGAACGATCCGCTTGCGAACCGCGCGAAGTGGAGAGCACCGCGTCCTGCTCCAGGTTATCGACGACGGTCCGGGAGTTCCCGAAACGATTCTCGCGCGCATCTTCGATCCTTTCTTCACTACCAAGCCCGCGGGCGTGGGCACCGGACTGGGACTTTCCATTGTGCTCAGCGTCGTCCGCGAACACGGCGGCCAGGTGAACGTAAGCAATCCGCCGGCAGGCGGCGCCATTTTCTCTGTCGAGCTTCCTGCGGCTGTCGGCGCCCTTCTCGAACCGCAGCGTAGCGGTTCGGCCATCGGTTCTCAGCTTGTGCCGACATCCGCTCACGGGCCGATCAGTCAAAGGAATCGGCCCCACGCCGTGGCGCATTCTCTCCCGCGTTCCAATCATCGCGGGACCCGCGTCTTGGTTGTCGAGGACGAGCCCACTGTGGCAAGGCTGATCGCCGATGTGCTCGAGGACGAAGGGCTGCGCGTCGACACGCTGCTCGACGGCCGCGAAGCGCTGGATCGCGCCGCGCGCGAGCGCTATGACCTCGTCATTTGCGACATGAAAATGCCCGGACTGGACGGCCAGCACTTCTATCAGTCTCTCGCCCGTGCACGCCATCCGCTGCAGGGGCGCTTCCTCTTTGTCACCGGCGACGTGATCGCCCACCACACCCAGGAATTTCTGGAACGCAACCGGCTTCCTCATGTGGCCAAGCCTTTCCGCGTCGAGGAGTTGACGGAAAAAGTTTTCGGCCTCTTGGATCTCCCGCTTGCCCGCGGAGGACGGGCTGCGGCCGCCAAGGAGTGATATTAAAAATGGATGATGACATGACACTTCGGGAACACACGATTCTATTGGTAAGCGATGACGCCACCCTGCGCGCCGCGGCGCGGCATGAACTCGAAACCGTTGATGAGCGCCGCCATGTCGCGTCGGTGAGTACCGTGGACGCGGCCCGCCGCATCGTCGAGGATTCGGCGCCCGCTGTGATTTTGTTGGCGGAAGCAGCCGGGGTGCGGGGAGCGGGCGATCCGCGCGAGCGCGGCCGGCGGCTCGATCTGGAAGTGTCCTCTCTGGCGACCTACGCTCCGGTGGTGGTGATCGGAGACGCGCAACATCAGACGGAGCTCTCAGCGCTGGTGGCCGCGGGTGCCGCGGACTATGTGGTGCGGACCGACGAATGCCTGAACGTGGCGCTCGGCCTCGTCGAGCGGCGGCTACGCAAGGCTCAGAGCGACACCCGCGCCTTGCCAGTCCGGGAGGAATTGCTCGAGGTGCCGTGCAAGGAGGTCCTGATGGAATTGGACCGCGAGGATTTTGGCGAAGTGTTGCGCCACGAGCTGAACAATCCGCTCACGGGCATTCTGGGAAACGCGGAATTGCTGCTTTCCGAAATCCGGCGGAAAAGTGACGGTCGCTTGCCGCAGGGCGCTCCGCAGCGGCTCGAAACAATCGCAGCGCTCGCAGTTCGTTTGCGCGAATCGGTGCGGCGCTTGAGCACCGAGTGGGAAGCGCGCCAGCATCCCGTTCCTTTGCCATAGCCCGCTCTGAGAATTGAGCGCATCGTACTGCCTTCTCAATCACTCCTAATCGACCGACCCCGGCGAGTTGCGAGTCAGTTTCCGGTTAGCCCGTCAGAACGAAGCCGCCCGGCGGCGGACGCTACGCGTGAGGTGAGGGAGCGGTGGTTGCCTAAGGGCTGAGATATAAGTTTGGGTCACAAGGAGGCAAAACCCTGTGACCCGTCTACGAAAAATGATGCTGGAGGAACTCCAGCGTCGTAATTACTCTGAAAATACCATACGTTATTACCTCCACGCAGTCGAAGATTTCTCTCGACGATTCAACCGTCCGCCCGACCGTTTGGGCCTGCGACACATTCGTGAATACCAAGCTGAGTTGTTTCAAAAGCAAAAGTTGTCGACGGGTACCGTGAATAACCGCCTCGCAGCGCTGCGGTTTTTCTACATCAAGACTCTCAAAAAGACCTGGAGCATCGCCGAGACTCCCTATCCGAAAAGACCATTTCATCTTCCGTCGATCCTGAGCCAGGAAGAAGTCACGCAACTCATCAATGCAGCGCTCACTCCCTGCCATCGCATTCTGCTGCTGACGCTCTACGCGACCGGAGTGCGGAACGCCGAGTTGACACACTTGAAAGTAAGCGACATCGACAGCAAGCGGATGGTGATTCACATTCAGGGCGGCAAGGGACGCAGAGACCGAGATGTGATGCTCAGTCCAAAACTGCTCGAGGAACTGCGCGAGCACTGGCGCCGCTTGCCGAGAAAGTCCAGCGCATGGCTGTTTCCAGGCAACCGTTGGCACAACAGTGATCAGCCCATCGATACGAAAACACCTCGGAACGCCTGTAAGGAGGCTGCCAAGCGCGCAGGCATCAAGAAACAAGTCCATCCCCACACGTTGCGTCACTGCTTCGCCACGCATCTTCTCGAGGCGGGCGCGGATCTGCGCACCATTCAGATCCTGTTAGGCCATCGTGATCTCAAAGAGACCACTATCTACCTCCATCTTTCGCAACGTCATCTCCAAGCCACCGCGAGTCCTCTGGACTCGCTGAAGCTGAAAGACAGGTCAGCGCAGGAGGAATAGATGAGCCGGCCGCCCCTCGAGGTGGCCGATCTCATCCGCAGCGCGGGAGCTGCCTTCGTCGAACGAAATCACCAGTGGCTCAGCTGGAAGCATGTCAAAGTGCTGCGGGCCATTGTGCGCTGTCGCACCGCCGCACTCGGCGGCCATCTCGATGAATGCACCCGCTGCGGGCATCGGGCCACCATCTCCTACAACAGCTGCCGCAATCGCCACTGCCCGAAGTGTCAGACCGCGGCCCGGGAACGCTGGATCGCGGCACGTCAAAGAGAACTTCTCCCGACGCGCTACGTCCATGTGGTCTTCACACTTCCTTCGCAGCTCGCGCCATTGGCCTTGCAGAACAAGAAAGTCATCTACGATCTGCTGTTCCGCGCCAGTGCAGAAACACTTCTCCAAGTCGCTCGCGATCCGAAACACCTCGGCGCGGAAATCGGCTTCTTCACCGTGCTGCATACCTGGAATCAGAAGCTCGGACTCCATCCCCATGTCCATTGCGTCATTCCCGCCGGTGGCCTCTCACTCGATCACACCCACTGGGTAAAATCACGCGATCGGTTCTTTCTTCCCATTCACGTGCTCCGTCGCGTTTTCCGTGGCAAGTTTGTTGCTGCCCTCAGACAAGCCTTCCGGGATCACCAGCTCGTCTTTCATGGAAACCTGACACTCCTCGCTCAGCCGAGGACCTTCGCCGCATGGCTACGGCCACTGTTCCGAAAGAACTGGGTGGTGTACTCGAAACCACCCTTCGGTGGCCCGGAGTATGTGCTCCAATATTTGGGCCGCTACACCCATCGTGTAGCCATCTCTAATCATCGCTTGGTCTCGTTTGCCGAACAGACGGTCACTTTTCGCTGGCGCGATTCCGCTCACAATAACGAACAAAAGTTGCTGACCCTATCGCTCGATGAATTCCTGCGCCGCTTCCTGTTGCACGTGCTTCCGAAAGGCTTCGTGCGCATTCGCAACTTCGGCTTCCTCGCCAACCGCCGACGCGCTACACTCCTGCCACTTTGCTTTCATCTGCTCGGTTCAGCACCGCAGGCAGAACAAGACATAGCAGGCAGCAAAGCCTCAAGTGATCTTTGGCTATGCCCAAAATGCGGTGGACCGATGGTGGTCATCGAAAGACTCACCGCTGCCGAAATCCAACTTCGTTCTCCTCCCGCCCTAGTCACCGAGGCCGCATGAAACGACTCTCTACCACAAGAAATGGTTGCGTGTGTCAGCGCGCTCAGTCTCTCTGCGCCTGGCCATTCCACAAACCGCGCCTTTCCGTCTTCTCAAGCCTTGTCTTCGTGAGAGTTTTGCGCTTTCGTCACCTTTTGAACTCCCGCTGGCGTCTGTCGTCGTCTGCCGCACAACCTCGGCGCATCTCGACACCGCACCTTCCCTCAATTGAATTTGCATAAGGCCCGCGTCCGCCGCAATCACGGGCGGCTTCCTTCTAACGGCTTTATCGAAAGCGCGCCGGAGCACCGCGCTCGTGCACACTTTTTTCCTGAAAACGCGCCTCCGATAAAGCGCTAACGTCACCCGGGCACAAACTGGAGTTTCCCTCTTCCGCCGAGCGGCCTCGACATTTTCAGCGAGGTGAGATGCTAGTCGTATGAGTACATCGCAATGCCCCTAAAGGGGAGGCGAACTATTCCTTAGAAAATCACTTCTAGGCGACTTGAGCTGAAGGCTCCAGGGTCACTTTGAAGCCGAGGCCTTCGAGCCGTTTGGTTAATCGCCTGCGCAGGCCCTCTGGGTTCAGCCGATCGAAGTAGTCTGCGCCGAGGTCGCTGTAGCAAGTTCCGTCTCGCAAGATGTAATAGGCAATGACCAGGAGCTTGTGGGCGACCGCGATGGTCGCGCGTTTCGATCCCCTTCGCACTGCCAGCCGACGATAGAGAGCCGACAAATAGTTGTTCTTCTTGGTCGAGACGGCCCAGGCTCCTTGGCATAGGCAGCGACGCAACCATAGGCTCCCTTTGCGGATCTTTGCGCTCTTGCGCTTGCCGGCGCTCTCGTGACTGCCCGGACAAAGTCCCGCCCAACTCGCCAGGTGCTGCGCATCGGGGAACTGTTTCATGCTCATCCCGATCTCCGCTAGCAACCCCCAGGCGGTCACGCGGTCCACTCCAGGAATGGTGCACAGCCGCGCGACCTCACTCTGGAAAGGGCCCAGGCGCTCTGCGACCTCCTGCTCGATCCGCTGCATCTTGGACTGCACAAAGTAGAGATGGTCCAGCAGTTCGCGCAGCATAAATCGATGATGTGCGGTGACGCGTCCTTGCAAAGCCTCTTGCAACTCGGGAATCTTGTTGCGCAGCAGCCCCCGCGACATCTCCGCCAAACGCTGGCTGTCCTGTTCGCCCTGGATGATCGCTTCCAGCATCGCCCGGCCCGAGGCTCCCAACGTGTCTGTGGCTACCGAAGCCAGCTTGATATTGGCATCTTCCAACACCTTCTGGATTCGGTTGGCGATGCGGTTAATCTCCTGTGCCAGGCTCGCCCGATACCGCGTCAGATCGCGTAGTTCCCGGATCGGAGTAGGCGGCACAAAACTAGCTCGCAACAACCCGTGTTGCAGCAGGTCCGCGATCCATTCGCTGTCTTTCTGATCCGTCTTCCGTCCGGGCACTGCTTTGATGTGCTGCGCATTCACCAACAGCACCTCAAACTGTCCTTCCAGAAGGTTCCACACCGGCTTCCAGTACACGCCCGTCGACTCCATCGCTACATGGGTTACTCCACAGGCGCGCAGCCAATCGCCCAACTCTAAGAGTTCTCGCGTAAACGTCCCGAACGCCCGCGTCTGTCGCCGTCGGCCAGAAGCCCACAGCACACACGCCGTTACACTCTTCTTGTGAACATCCAAACCGCAACAGACTTCATGTACAACTTCCATCGCCAAACTCCTTCCGCCGCCTAGCGGAGGACGTCAGCAAATTACCGAAATTCCTTAGCGTGCTCTCTGTCTTACGACAGAGGCAACAGTTCGTTGTGCCCATCGACGTCCAGGTCATATTCGTACTCGGGCTCTAATCGCGCCAGAATAGCTCGGCCTTCGTCCACTTGACGGTGCTCCAACATACCTCCATCTCGACCTTATTTTCATGGTTCGTTGTGGTTCGAAGAACCATGATTTATTCGTAACGCAAAGCGACCATCGGATCCACGCGCATTGCGCGGCGCGCGGGGATATAACAAGCCGCGAGCGCAACGAGTGTGAGCAGAATTGCGACACCCGCGAATGTCGCGGGGTCCGTCGGTTTCACCTCGAAAAGCAGGCTGGCCATTAGGCGAGTCAGCGCCAGCGCTCCTGCAATCCCGAAGGCGATGCCCAAGAGCGCGATTTTCGCTCCATCTCTCATAACGAGCCGCAGTACGTCGCGTCGCTGCGCTCCCAGCGCCGTCCGTATGCCCATCTCATGCGTTCGCAGGTTCACGGTGTAGGCCATCGCGCCGTAAATTCCCACTGCAGCCAAGATCAACGCAAGCGCGGCGAAGAGTCCGAGGAGCAGCGTGTTGAAGCGCTGCTGCGCAAGCGACACAGCCATGAGCTCGTCCATGGTGTGCACGTCGCTCACCGGAATCTGGCTGTCCAAACTCCAGATCTGCTTCTTCACTTCTTCCACGATCCCAGGAGACGCATCCCGAGCCCGAATGGCGAGCGTCATAAACCGTCTCCAGGCCTCGTCGTTCTGCGAAAAAGGGGTATATACGGCGGGATCCGTCGGTTGATTCAATCCTGAATGTTTTACGTCGCCCACAACGCCGATGACGGTCATCCATTGTGGCGGCCCTGTGTCGCCCGCCCAGCGGATGCGCACGCCGATTGGGTTTTCGTGCGGGAGAAATTCCCGCACCATTTCCTCGTTTACAACTGCCACCAGTGGTTGCTCTTCGCGGTCCAAGGGGGTGAAGTCGCGCCCCGCACGCAGGGGAATCTGCATCACGTGGAAGTAATCACCCATCACCGAAAGAGTTTGTACCTTGGGCTCGCCCCCCACGGCCACAGGAGGGCGCCCGTCGATGACGAAGTGGTGGCCCACATAATTCCCGCCGAGCGGTATATCCGTCACCATCGCTGCCTGCACGCCTGGGAGAGAATTCAAGCGGGTGAGCAACTCGCGGCGAAACTGTGTCTGTTTGGGGATTTCGCCGTATCGCGTCGTGGGCAATTGGAGATACATCGTCATTACGTTCGCGGCATTGAAACCGGGATTCATCGAGCGCAGCCGCGAGAATCCTTTGATCAACAAACCGGCTCCCACTAGCAGCACCAAGGCAAGCGCCAGTTCCGATGTGACCAGAATTTTGCGTATGTTATGCCCCATCGTGTTCGCAGTTGTGCTCCGCCCGCTCTTTTTCAGAGCCTCGGCAACGTCTGAGCGAGCCGCGACCCATGCCGGCGCCATTCCGAACACAATGCCGGTCAGCATTGAGATCACGAAGACGAACAGCAGCACTCGTGTATCCATGTGAATCCCGCTCAGCCGCGCCAGCTCCTCCGGCCTCAAGGTCAGGAGCAGGCTCGTGCCCCACTTCGCGAACAGTAGTCCAGCCGCACCGCCGAGGACCGACAACAGTAAGCTCTCCGTCAGCGTTTTCCGGATGAGCCGGCCGCGTCCCGCGCCCAACGCCGTCCGGATAACCAATTCCTGGCGCTCCGCAACCGCCCGCATCATCAGCAAGTTCGCGAAATTCGCGCACGCAATCAGCAGCACCAGGCCTACAGCTCCGAAGAGCACCAACAGTGCCGACCGCACGTCTCCTACCAGCCATTCATGCAGCGGAACTAATTGGCTCTTCCGTTCTTTTTCGTCGGCCGGATACTGCTCGGCAAGCCGGCGGTCGATCGCGACCATATCGGCCTGCGCCTGCGCGAGCGTGACGCCCTTCTTCAATCGCCAATAGGTATGCATGATGTGCACATCGCGCTCAGCACCCGCTCCCGGGTCGCCGGCCCAGAGTGAAACGAAAACGTCGGCATGCTCCGCTGGCGGAGCAAAACTTGCGGGCATTACGCCGATCGCCGTATAAGAGTTTCCGTCCAGTTGAATCGTGTAGCCCACCGCATGTGGATCGCTCCCAAGGTAGTTTTGCCAGAAATGGTTGCTTACCATGGCGAGACGCGGCCCGCCTTGCACATCTTCCCCACGCGAAATGATCCGGCCGAGTACCGGCTGCACACCTAGCGTTTCGAGAAACCCCGCATTGATAAGCCCGACATGGACTTGCACAGGTTCGGTTGCGCCTATGTAATCCATCTTCACGACGTTGATTCCGCCCCCCTGTGAGAATGAGCGCGTCTGTCTCTGGATATCGATCACGTTCGGGAGCGAATCGTGTTCCTTTATGACTACGAGTTGCTTCGGATTCTTGTAGGGAAGCGGACTGAGCAGCACTCCATTGATCACGCTGAATATCGCTGTGTTTGCGCCGATGCCGAGCGCGAGGGTGAGGATGGCGACAGCCGTGAAGCCTGGGGACTTGCGCAACATGCGCGCGCCGTAGCGAACATCCTGCGCGAAGTTCTCGAACCATTCCCAGCCCCACGCGATGCGGCTTTCTTCCTTCATGTAGGTTGCGTTGCCAAACCGGCGCCGAGCAGCGGCCCGAGCCTCGTCTGCCGTCATGCCGGACTCGAACTGTTCCTCTTGCCGCAATTCCAAATGCAGTCGCACCTCCTCTTCGAGGTCGGCATCAAACTGTCGGCGATGCATCAGCATGCTGAAGCGCCTTGTCAGTTCGCGCAGCCAGTTCATGACAGAACTCCTTTCAGACCGCTTCAATCACACGCGTGATCGCACCAATAACGCGTTCGAACTGCGACATCTCGACGGCCAATTGTTTGCGGCCTGCCGTCGTCAGCTGGTAGTAACGAGCGCGGCGGTTGCCAGCCGTCGTGCCCCACTCCGCGGTCACCCAACCCTTAATGAGCATCCGCTGCAACGCGGGGTACAACGAACCTTCTTCGACTTGGAGAACGTCATCCGATATCCGCTGAATAGAATTGGCGATCTCATATCCATGCATCTCGCCGGAGCGCGCCAAAGTCTTCAAGATCAGCAGATAGAGTGTTCCGGGAGGAATCTCGTCTCGATGCAAATGATCACCCCGTGACATAGTTAGACTATGCAAGTCTCGGATGGTTAGCAGCCGCTGTCAAGGGACCAAGCGCCCCGGCTCCCGTCCCTTCAAACGGCGTTTGGAAGCGAAAAGTGAGATTCTGGGTGGGTTGTCGGCAAACCGGAAGCAATCTTCGGAACCGACTTGTTTGGTGGTCAGGTTGACGACTCCCTCCCATGATGTGCCGGATTTTCGGAAGCTGACTCACCACTGAATTCTGCGGTGCCACTTCCCCTGCATGCTCGTGCCTTCGCGCAAGCTGCTCTTTTCATCCCCACGCACTCCTGCTAGGCTTACCCCCAACGCAGCGGCTGATTTTCCGCCTCGCGCTTTATGAGTGAATCGCCTGCCCGCCAAAAGGTGAACGAAGTCTTTCCGGACCTGCTCGAGGGCTTCCGTATGCTCGAAAGCCGCTTCCCCGCGAACGAAATTGCCGCGCGCGTGGTACGCGCCGCGATGAGCCAGCCCGGTGTGGCGGGCGCCAGGCTTTGGCGCGCCGACCGCGGCGAAGCGGAAGTTTGGGCGGAAGGCGGAATGCTTCCCGCGTCGACGCCCGCGGGAATTAAACCGGGATTGCCCAGCGACAGCAGCAAGGATCCGTCCATTTGGGTTGGCGCGCTCGGCAGTGACGATTTCCGCGTGCGCATTCTGGAAATTCGCGGGACGGGGCCGCTGGGGGAGACCGTTCGCAACCAGATGGATTTGCTGTCGCGCTTTGCGGCGGTAGTGCTGGCGCTGGCGGAGCGCCGCGGCGCGATGAAGGAGCTCTCCAGCATCATCGAAGCCACCAAGAAGCTGAACTCGACGCTCGACCTCGGCGAACTGATCAGCATCATTCTGCAGATTGCCACGCGGCAAACGGGGGCGGAGCGCGGGACCGTTTTTCTCGTCGATCGCGAGCGCAACGAAATCTGGTCTCTGGTGGGTCTGGGGCTCGACCAGCAGGTGATTCGCTTACCGGCGGAGCGCGGCATTGCCGGATGGGTGGCGCGCGAAGGCTCCGCGGTCTGTCTGGAAAATGCTTACGACGATCCGCGCTTCGAGCCGGACATTGACCGCAAGCTGGGATTCAAGACGAAGGAGTTGCTTTGCTTGCCGATTCGCAATGAAGCAGGCGACATCATTGGCGTGCTGCAACTACTGAACAAAAAGGAAGGGTTCAGCGGCGAAGACGAAGCGTTCCTGGATGCGCTCTCGGCGCACGTGGCGCTGGCTCTTGAAAAAGCGCAGTTGCACCGCGAGCGCGTCGAAAAAGAAAAGATGGAGCGCGACCTGGCGCTGGCCCGCGAGATTCAGGCCGGATTTTTGCCGGATGCGCCGCCCGCTTTTCCAGGAATTGAAATTGCGGTTTCGCACCGCGCATCGCAGATGGTCGGCGGCGACTATTACGATTTTCTTCCCGTGCAGGTCGAGGGAGGAGAAGCACTGCTGCTCGTGGTGGCGGACGTCGAGGGCAAGGGTGCGGCATCAGCTCTGGTGATGGCCAACGTGCAGGCGACTTTGCACGCGCTGGCGGATCACGTCGAGCCGCTCGAAAAATTGCCTGCCACGATCAATCAAAAAATTCTTTCGGCGGCGCGCGCTTCGATGGCCCAGGGGCGGCCGACGAAGTATCTGAGCATGTTTCTCGCGCTCGTGGAAAGCGGCGGCCGGAATTTGCGTTACGTGAACGCTGGACACGTGCCGCCGGCGGTGGTTCGCGCGAATGGAAGCGTCGAGTGGCTGGAAGCCGGGGGAATGATCGTGGGTCTTTTGCCGGACATCCAGTTTGAGCGCGGAAACGTAGCGCTCGGGCCGGGAGATTTGCTGGTGGCCTGCACCGACGGAATCACGGAAGCGATGGATTCCGATGGAACGGAATTCAGCCGGCAGCGGCTCGCGGAACTTGTCACGCGGCTGCGCGGCGAAACTCCCGAAAAGATCATGCGCGGCGTTCTTGCGGAAGTGGAGACGCACTCCCGGAACGGCATGTATGACGACGACCGCATCCTCATGGTGATGAAAGCCAACTGAACCGCATTTGATTTTGTTTCTCTTCTCCGTGTCCTCTGTGTACTGCGCGTTCTCCGTGTAATTCCTATTCTTTTCCCTACGAGCCCGTCGAGGAATAGCGCCGGAGTCCGATGCGCCAGGCAGTTATGGCGAGAGCGAACGTGGCCGCGGCCACCAGTGGAATCAGAAACGCGTAGATGCGGAATTCGGGGCGGCCGAGCAAACGGGAGGCAGGGTAAAACGTCGCGAAACCGAACGGAATAATCCAGCTTAGAAGAAATTGGATGTAGCCCGAGTAGATCGAGAGCGGATAACGGCCGAAGGCGAGGAGATTCCAGAAAGGCGGATGGATGCCGATGCGGTCCTCGAACCAGAAAGAGAAGGTGGAAAGAAAGAGGAAGACGGAAAGATAGATGATGCCGCCGCAGAACGCGAAGAACGACAGTAGAAGAACATCGAGCGCATTCCAGTGATAGTGAAGGCGGCGCGAAGCCCAGATTACCACGGCCAGGCCGATGACCACTTCCTGCAAGGACTCGATCCGGAACGCATCAAAGACGACCTGAAAGAGGGAGGAGAGGGGGCGGAGAAGGACGCGATCGAATTTTCCTTCCATGATGTAAGTGGCGCCAAACTCGTAGAGATTGAGCGAAAAAATATTGAAGAGGCCGAAAGGGATAAGCGAGAAGCCGTAAAGAAAGACGACTTCTTCCATGCGCCAGTTGGAAAGGGACGGAATGCGGGCGAAAAGAATGAGAACGAAGGCAAGCGAAAAAACCGTAGCCGCCGCGGAAGTAGCTGCGGAGATGAAGAAATCGCCGCGATAGCTGACGCGTACTTTCGCGTACTGCGCGAAATAGGAGCCAAGCAGCCAGGCGTGACGTTTCAAGTTAATCAGAGCTTCTTTCATTCTGCCCATCATTCAGCCGTGATCCTTTAGCCGCCGTGGATGGTGATTTTGCGCGTGGCGCGCATCCACCAGACGTGTCCCAGGAAAATCAGCGCGACCACCCAGAAATATTCCACGGCCAAGAGCCGGAGCGTTTGGGGCAGCGTAAGGCGCCCGAGATAGATTTGCAGCGGCGTGTAGGCGATGTGCTCGAACGGCAGCCACGAGGAAATGATCTGGAGCGGGCGCGGGAAGAAATTCAGGGGAATAAGCAATCCGCTTAAGAGTTCGATGAGCCAGAACTTCGCGCGAATCAGCGCGAGGATGGAAGTGAGCGGGATGGCGCAAGTGCCGATAATGAAATTGAGCGCACCCATGATGAAGAAGCTGCCGACGGCGGCGATGAGGAAAAACACGAAATCTAGTTTCGAGGCCGGCGGCAGGACGGGAAAGAGCAGTGCGATGACGATGGCCGTCGGCGCGGTGAGAAGGATGAGGCGGAACGCGGATTCCCCCATCGCGCGCGCGAGCCACATCCATTGGACGGAGACGGGCTTGATAAAATCCATCGCGATTTTGCCTTCGATCACTTCGTAGGCCATTTCCTGGTCGATGGTGTTCCAGTAGAACGAGCGGAGAATCCAGCCGACGCTGACGTAAGTGAGAATCTGCGGGAGCGAAAATCCGGCAATGGGGCCGCTCGCGTTGGCGAAGACAGCGCGCCAGATGAAGTAGTACACGGTGACGTTGATGAGATACGTGATGATGCCGGTGTAGTAGCGCAAACGAAACGCGAGAATATTAACGAAGCCGATGCGGATGAATTCCCGGTAGATCTTCAGGCCGGCGAGCAGTGAAGGTTTGCGAATGGGAAGCGGGAGTGTTTGTGTCGCGGCCATGTTAATTTTTCTTGCCTGCCTGCTACCAACTCACTGGTGAACTGTTCTTCTCCTCTGGCTGACACAAACTCATTTCGGCTTCGCCGGAATAGATGCGCTTGATGATTTCCTCGATGGGTTCGTCTTCGATGACGAAATCGCGGACGTCGACGGCGGCGAGGATTTGTCGAATCAAATCGCTGGAAGAGACGCGGGCGCGGTCGAAGCGCAGGCGACAGGTCATTTCATCGAGGCGCTCGAGATGCAGCGTGGCGGCGCCGCTGTCGCCATTCGGCGCTAGCGCGGGGAGCGCTTTCTCGAAGGCGGCGAGGCGGGCGCTTTGGTCGCCGTCGCGCAAGATGAATTTGATTTGCTTGGTGCGGAGGAATTGTTCTTTGAGGCGAGAGAGCGGGCCGTCGTAGAGGACGGTACCGCGGTCGATAATCATGATGCGGCGACAAAGTTCCTCGATGTCGTCGAGATCGTGGGTGGTGAGAAGAACCGTAGTTTTGTAGCGCTCGTTGATGGCGCGAAGAAACTGGCGAATGGAATCCTTGGCGACGACGTCGAGGCCGATGGTCGGCTCGTCGAGAAAAAGGATCGGCGGATTGTGCAGCAGGGCCGCGGCGAGATCGCAGCGCATGCGCTGGCCGAGAGAAAGCTTGCGAACAGGTACGTCCAACAATTCCTTGAGGCCGAGGACCTGATTGAAAAGTTCCATGCGCTCGTCGTAGTCGCGTTGCGAAACGTCGTAGATGCGGCGCAATAGCTTGAAAGATTCGACGGCAGCGATGTCCCACCAGAGTTGGGTGCGCTGGCCGAAGACTACGCCGATGGTTTTTACGTAGGCAGCGCGCTGGCGCCAGGGGACGAAACCGTTGGAGAGAATTTCGCCCGAAGTCGGCACGAGGATGCCGGTGAGCATTTTGATGGTGGTAGATTTGCCGGCTCCGTTCGGGCCGATGTAGCCGACCATTTCGCCGCGGCCAATTTCAAAATTTATGTTTTCGACGGCTTTGATGGTTTCGTATTCGCGATGAAAAAGATTCGCGAGGCCGCCGAGGAGACCTTCGCGCCTGCGGAAACTGCGGTAGTGCTTGGACAGGGCGTGGACCGAGATGAGCGGAGCGTCCGGCATGAGTCAGTAATTTTAGCACGCGGAACAGCGCAACGCTTTGTTGCGCGCCGTAACGCTCAAAAGCAAAAAATCTGATAGCCAGGAATGCCTGTCCCACTCTGGCAAAACAGCGCACAGACAAGAGTGTCTGTGCTACTTATTGGACGGGCTTGGATTGCGCAACGTTAGCGAAAAAGTCGAGAACGCGTCGCTGGAATTCGGCGGGTTGGAAGCCGATGGCGGCGGTGTGGAAGGCGCCGGGGACTTCCCAGAATTGTTTGGGGCCGCGAGCGGCGGCGTAGATGAGCCGGGTGTGGCGGCAGGGGAGGGCTTCATCTTTTTCGTCGCAGATGAGGAGGACAGGGAACGGTCGTGCGGCGACGGCTTTTTCTGGGGAGACTTCCTCTACGGGGAGGTTGGTTAATTTTTCGGCGTGATCAAGGAGCATCCAGCTAAAAGGGCGGAAAAGCGTTTTGCCGAGGAGCGGAGAGCGGCGGAGCCCAGCGTAATCGAAAGAGGCTTCGCGCAAGTTGGCGAAGGACGCTTCAGCGACGACAGCTTCGATGCGGGGATCGATCGCGGCGGATTGCAGCGCGATGCCCGCGCCCATGGATTCGCCGAGGGCGAAGAGATGTGGAGAAGAGGTAGAGGAGGTTGAGGAAGTAGAGGAGCTAAAGGATTCAGAAGCGACCGCGGGTGTCGCGGAGGGCGGGGCAAGCCCCGCCCCTACGGATGGGGAGATGTGGGCGTTTTCGGAGGTGAGGAGAGCGTCGAGGATGGCGCGGGTGTCGTTGCGTTCGAGCCAGCCGTAGGTGGCGATGGGGCCGTCGCTGGCGCCGTGAGCGCGGGCGTCCATCATGACGACGCTGTAGCCGGCGCGGAGAAGGAATTCGGATTGGCTGATAACGCCGATGCGGTTGTCGGCGACGCCGTGAAATAGGAGGATCCAGTTGCCGTTGGGATGATCCGGGCGGACGATCCAGCCCCGGAGCGTGGCACCGTCGGGAGCGCGGACGTTGAAATCTTCGCGATGGCCGCCGGAGTAAGCGAAGGAGGCATCGGCTTCGCGGATGAGGTCGGGGGTGAGCTCGCGGCGTATGGGATGGAGGAAGTTGGGGGCGACGAGCCAGCCAGCGATGACTGCAAGTAGCGGGGGGAAGAGGAGCAGGATCAGGAGAACACGGACTAGGCGGCGGCGTAAGGTCATGGGCTTAATTTAGGATACGGGAAAGCTTGCGTTGAAGTTCGGGCTCGGTCCGGGGAGAGTGTCAGGGATACTCCCGGTCCATTTTGTCAGTGATGTGCCCGGTCTGTACCCCACCCTATGGGAGGCCCCCCCGGTTTTTCGTAAATGCGGAATCTAAAGGGGTTAGGTTTTTTGTAAGTTGATTAGAATGAGCGTTTGGATGCGGTTTCTGCAAATGTTCATTCTAAAGGGCTTACAACTAAACATAATTCCAGGCTTCAACGCGCGATGTGTTGTCCGAAAAGCTACGCAAATAAAGCGCGACTGCTTTCATCTGCGAGGAGGAGGTACCCCAAAAAGCAAAAACAGCAGCCACTGGCTGCCGAAATCTAAACTCGTCTCTAAGCTGAATAGTAATTGGGGGCGAAGGTCCTGTCAAGTCAGAAATGTTGCTTGGGCCAGTTTCCAAATTCGCGAGGAAGCAGGACTTGATTGAAGATTCTGGTGGGTCGATCCTCGCCTGACACAAAGAACCGGTTAATGATTCGGAGGTGGCACATAGGGCTTTTGAATGGTTTCCCGCGTTTCAACAGAAAAGAGCTGGAAGTCGGAAAAAGTGTGTTCGATGATCATTCTGCGCTGGGCATAGTCGGTGTACCCCACGACGTAGTGGGGCAACCAGATTTCCACATTCAGCGAATGAGACTTTACCGGCGCGTAATCCACGGAAATCGCGATCTCACTCAGATCGATCATCAGAATCGGTCCCACCAAATTTGTTTCGAGATGCATTACCTGACCGGAGTCCGCGGCGATCCATGCGCGACCCTTGATACTTAGCGGGCGAAGTTCCGTTGCGGTGACAAGTCGCGGGTAGACCTCCACGGGGGTTTCCATCGTTAGCGTGCGGGGACGCTTGCCTTTCCTTTGGCGAAATTGAACCACCCACGCAGGCTGGTGATTCCATTGCGTGGCGCCTTCGCAGCGCATCTCGTAGTCCCCTTGAATTGCAGGATGAAAGATCAGGGCTAAGACGGGCAGTCCCTTATCTAGAACGGAACCGAGGTGCGCGTCTTCAGTTCCTTCAAGCGGTGTGCGGGTTTCGTGAATGCTGAGAGGCTCGAATGTTTTTCCAAAATCAACCAGATAGTCGAATTTCGGTGTAAGAAAAAGCTCCGGCATGCCCTGTCTGTCTGTTTGTTGATAGCGGATCTGCTCGTGCGCAACAAACTTCTGAAGATGGTCGACGAGTTCCTCGGCGCGTTGTCCGGCCTGATTCAGCACATCGGAAAGGGAGCAGGACGGAGTTGCGGAGAGAGTGGGAATGGGAGCGTCCACACGAGGCGGATCCCATCGCAATGGTGATGCTTTCTTTTCCGCCTCTTGTCGTGACTGGGCGAGAGGGGTTTTGGCGCGCGCGCGAGTTGCGAGCAGCAGCCCTCCAGAGAGGGAAGCGAGCGCGATGCAGCACGACGCGGCGCGCCACCGAGTGACGGGGAGAATGAGAATCATATGCAATCCGCGAAGACAACAGGACCCAAGTTCCGCGGCGATGGGTTGCCCATAACGCTCGTCCAATCCGTAGTCCTAAGAATTACTGCGGTGATCGAAAGCATCCTAATCATACTGCTGACGCAAATCGCGGGGTGGAGAATCAGGGGTTCTGATGTAAGGCAGACGTTATTCTGGCATCGATCATGGTGACGTAAGTGATGGCGGATTGAGATGCTGTGTTGGACGCCGACTGATAAGTGGCCAGCAGGGAGAGCGCAAACACGCACGGAAGAACGGCAGCGTCATCGTGGGGCCTCATCGAACATCATGTGAAGCACGTCACGGCTGGAACTTCGCTCGAATTCCTCAGTCTTGGTAGACGCAGTAACTGGAGAAGTGGAAACGATTCCTAGATCTGACCAGCCCGAGATTTTGTACCAGTTCCATTGAGAGAGTCTACATCACAGCCATGGGCTGCGAAATCGGATTGGGCGGCACTAGGGGGCTACAGGCCGCCGGCGCCGGCGGCCTGTAGCCCAGCGACGAATGCGGCCGCAGCGTGTTGTAATGCACCCGCCACTTCTCGATCACCACCTGTGCCTCCCTCAATGAATAAAAAATCTCTCCGTTCAGGCATTCGTCCCGCAGTTTCCCGTTGAAGCTTTCACAGTAGCCGTTCTCCCACGGGCTTCCTGGTTCGATGTACAACGTCCCCGTGCCCACCTTTGCCAGCCACTTCCGTAGTTCTTCCGCAACGAATTCCGGTCCATTGTCTGATCGCATGTTCTCCGGTACGCCCCGCAGCAGCATCACGTCCGCCAGCGCCTCGATCACTTCATACCTGCCGAGCCGTCTGGCCACCCGGATCGCCAGACACTCCCGCGTGTATTCATCGATCAGCGTCAGCATCCGCAGCGTCCTTCCGTCATGCGTCATCGCGCTCACGAAGTCGTAGCTCCACACCTGATTCGCCCGCTCCGGCCGCAGCCGCACGCACGACCCGTCGTTTAGCCACAACCTGCCTCGCGCCCTTTGTTTCTGCGGCACTTTCAGCCCTTCGCAACGCCAAATGCGCTGTACGCGGTCCTTGCCTATATCCCAACCGCGGGCCTGCAACAGCGCCGTGATCCGCCGGTAGCCGTAACGCCCATACTCGCTGGCCAACTCGATGATCGCTTCTGTAAGCGCTTCTTCGTCCGTTCGCGGCATCGGCAAATAGCGTTGCGTTCCCCGCCATTGCTTTAGCATCCGGCAAGCCTGCCGTTCGCTTACACCATACTCTCTGCACGCATGTTCCACGGCGCCCCTGCGTCGCTCGGGGCTTAGAAGTTTCCCTCCGCTACATCCTTCAGAATCTGCTTTTCCAGCGACAGCTCCGCCACCAGCCGCTTGAGCTTGGCGTTCTCCCTCTCCAGTTCTTTCAATCTTTTGGCCTGGTCCAGTTTTAGCCCGCCGAATTCCTTCCGCCAGCGGTAGTAGGTCTGCGCGGTGATCTGCGTCTCCTTGCAGGCCTGTGGGGTGGTCTTTCCGTTCGCTATTTCCACTTCAATCTGCCGCAGCAAAGTGACAATCTGCTCCGGCTTGTATTTCTTCATTGGCATACCAGCGCTCCTTCAGAGTGAATTCTCTCTCACTTCCGCTGGTACAAAAAACCCCGGTCAGGTCAGGTCAGGCACCTTCCAAGGGTACGTTGCGGGGGTATATAAGGGGCAGGTTCCGTGACGAACATCGCTCACGGGCGCTTTGGGAAGCCTCTTCTTATGAATAAGTTAGAGCGGGATTAACCGATTCGGGGAGTACTTTTGGCGTTGGGGATCCCCCCCATTTATCTCGCCCTTATAATTGCGGCATAGCGAGTTACCTGACCTTTTGTGTGAGAAACCGCTCGAATATTTTTTCGGATTCTGGTGTTAGATGAGGTATAGGTCGGGCCCGTTTGAATTTCCAATGCAGTTCTAGAGTTGAAAGCTGAAGCTCTACAAGGTTGATTATAGGAGGAATTTGCAATGCCTAAGCGAACGTTTGTTCGAGTACTTTTTCTTGCTCTTTGCTTGCCGTTAGGGCTTGCGGTCATGGCATCTTCTGCATCCGCGCAAATCGTCGTGGGCATCTCCGTTCATGTCGCACCTCCGGCATTGCCCGTTTACGTTCAGCCGCCCTGCCCGACCGAAGGGTATCTCTGGACGCCAGGTTATTGGGCTTATGGCGACGATGGCTATTACTGGGTGCCAGGCGTATGGGTAGCTCCGCCGAGCGCGGGTTTGCTGTGGACTCCGGGATACTGGGGCTTCGCCGGAGGCGTTTACGGATTTCATGCCGGCTACTGGGGACCACACGTCGGATTCTACGGCGGCGTGAATTACGGATTCGGTTATGCCGGAGCGGGATTCGTAGGCGGCGAATGGCGCGGGGGACATTTCGCGTATAACACGGCGGTGGTTAATGTAGACACCACGGTAGTCCACACCACGTTTGTCGACAGGACGGTTATCGCTAACGCCGGAGTGGGCGCCCGCGTGAGCTTCAACGGCGGTGTGGGTGGAACGATCGCGACACCGACCGCTGAGGAGCGCGTGGCCGCGAATGAGCGGCATTTCCAGCCGACCTCCGAACAGATGACGCACGAACACACGGCCAGCTTGGACAGGTCTAATTTTGCGTCCGAGAACCACGGTCGGCCAGCGAATCCTGCGATGAGCAGAGTCGGAGAACGCGCACACAATCAGCAGGAGAGGATCGCCAATGGCGTGGCCAGCGGCAAAATGAATGCTGGCGAGACGGCCAGGGTCGAAAAGCAGGAGCAGCACATCAATCAGCAAGTTAAGGATGATCGCGAGGCCAACGGCGGCAAGCTGACTGCCAAGGAAAAGAAACAGGTGAATAAGGAGCAGAACAAGACGAGTAAGGAAATTCACAAAGACAAGAACAAGGATAAGGACAAGGACAAGAAATAGCGCCGCCAATCATTCGCAACCGAATCAGAGCAGCGCGTGGTAAACCACGGCCGGGAGGCGAAGTCGCCTCCCGGTTCTTTTGTTCGATTTTTGGCTTGGGGCGTGACGAACGTGTAAGGGAGGAAATTACACAGAGGGAGCCGAGGGCATAGAGGACGCCGAGAAGAAACGGCAAGAGGGCACGATGTATCGTGCCCCTACAGAGAGACAAGCTTACGAAACGCGTTGCGGAAAAGGTCAGGAGCGGAAGAGGACGGATTCGCGCTGGAACATTTTGATGGCGATGAGGAGGGCGACGGCGGCATAGACGCAGTTGGAAGTGAAGATGAGGGCGATCAGATTCCAATGATAGGTACCCGCGACTAGTTCCTTGCAGAGAAGGCTGGTGCCGAGAATGGGAATGAGGGAAAGCTTGGAAGTGAGCTCGACGCCGGGGAGCATAGCGGCAATGGCGGGGATGATGACAACGAAGGTCATGGGCGTGAGATAACTCTGGGCTTCCTTGTAGGTTTTGGCGAAGAGGGCGATGGTCATGAGCACCGCGGAGAAAAGGACGGCAATGGGGAGGGCCATGAGGAAGACGGAGGCGACGGTTTTGGGTCCGAGGTGAAGGAGAAGGCCCGCGGCGGCGGCACGCCCACCCGCGGATTGTGAAGTGTAATGGCTCAAGACCGAGAACGAAACGCCCATGGACAAAACGGAAAGTGCGGCGGTGCCAAGCGCGGCGGTGAGGATCAAGAAGAATTTGCCGAGAACGAGATGGGTACGGGAGATGGGACTGGAGAGGATGGTTTCCATGGTGCCGCGTTCTTTTTCGCCCGCGGTGAGATCCATGGCGGGATACATTGCGCCAGTCATGCAAAGAAGAATGACCATATAGCCGATGATGCCGCCAAGAGCGGCACCGCTGACTTTCTCAGGAGGGGCTACGTTTTCCTGTTTGACATCAAACGGGTTTAAAACGGCTTCGGGGAGATTCTTGGCCGCCAGACGCTCTTTAACGACCGTATCGCGATACTGCTTCATGTACGTATCGACTTTTTCGGTCGCAAATTCGGACTTCAATTCACCTTCGTAGTTATAGATCTTGACGGTCTCAGATTTTTGTTGGGCGACATCCGTTTGGAAACCCGCTGGAATCTCGACGGCGGCGCGGACTTCCTTGTTGATGATCTGGTCTTTCCAATCGGGAGTAGCAGGAACAATCTCGATTTTGTCCAGCTTCTTTAGCCCGTCGACAACGGCGGGAGAGTCTGCGCCGCCGAGAAGCATGACTTTGGGAGTTTCTTCCTTGGCTTTGCCGACAAGCATGACGGCCAGGGAGCCAAAGCCGACGCTGAGAACGGGAAAAAGCAAGAGAGGCACGAGAATGGTGGAGATGACGGTGCGGCGGTCGCGAATGGCTTCGGTGAGTTCCTTGCGATAGACGATGCCGACGTTGCGGAAGGACATGTCAGTTATTCTCCTCGGCGACGTAATGGGGCGTGACGACTTTGACGAAGATTTCCTCGAGATCGTGCTCAGAGTATTTGTCGCGGAGCTGAGCGAGAGTACCTTCGACGAGGAGTTTGCCGGATTGGATGATGCCGATGGTGTCGCAGAGCTTTTCGACTTCGGACATGATGTGAGTCGAGAAAATGACGGTTTTGCCGTTGTTGCGGCATTCGCGGATGAAAGCAGTGATGGTGCGGGCGGTCATGATGTCGAGGCCATTGGTGGGCTCGTCGAAGATCATGACGGGAGGATCGTGGACGAGAGTGCGGGCGATGGAGGTCTTCTGCATCATGCCGGTGGAGAGTTTGTCGCAGCGGCGGTCGCGGAAGCCATTCATGTCGAGGCGATTGAAGATGTCATCGATGCGCTTTTTGAGAGTGGGTTCGTCGAGGCCGTTGAGGCGGCCGAAGTATTCGACAAATTCCTGAGCGGTGAGCCTGCGATAGAGAGCGGTGGCGGTGGAGAGGAAACCGACATTGGCGCGGACTTTCTCGGCCTGCTCGACGACGTCGTAGCCACAGATGATGGCGGTGCCATCGGTGGGCTCGAGAATGGTGGCGAGCATGCGGAGAGTGGTCGTTTTGCCAGCGCCGTTGGCGCCTAAGAGGCCATAGATTTTGCCGGGCTGACACTGAAAGCTGACGTTATCGACGGCGCGGATTTCGCCGCGCTTTTTGTCCTGGAAGCGTTTGGACAAGCCACGAGCATCAATCATGGATGGACCCCTCGTTTGGGTAAATCAAAAGACAGGGCAACAGGCTTCAGAGTCTACTACGCGCAGCGGTGCGGGGGAATTACACTTGGGTGAATGGGCCGGCGACTGCTTAGTGGAAGGCAGTGAGATTGGCGGAAAGGCCAACGAAATGGTGGAGAATGGAGACTCCGAGGCTCACTGGCCACGCGTTAGGGAGAACGGCGCATCCAGAACGACGGGTGGCGCATCTTTATAGTGTTGGAGATGAGGCACTTATTGGAACGAAGTTGGGGGAGAGGGTAGAGAAAGCTGGTTGGCTATTGTTAGAATGAGACACTTCGGGGTTCGCCAGACGTAGGGAAGCAAGCCACGGACAAGCACGAGAAGGGGATTGGGGCGCGGGATTTTGTGTGTCTTCGGACGCGCCAGGCCAGGGACTGCGCAGAATAGGAGAACATGGATCGAAGGCTGCGAAACCGGATCTTAATCTTCCTCGTGCTGGCGGGGGTGTTTGCGTATTTCCTGGTGTGGGTGATCGGAAGGAAGCCGGTGGCGAAGATAGCGGCGATGACGCCGACGCGCGAGAATTTGATTTCGTCGATCACCAGCAATGGGAAAGTGGAGCCGATATCGCCGTACGTGATGAGGGCGCAACTGGATACGTTTATCGAAAAGATTCTTGTAACGGAAGGGCAGAAGGTGAAGAAAGGGCAGCTCCTGATGGAGCTAAACGTGAAGGAAGTTGCGGCGCAACTGGCAGAAACGAAGTCGAAACTTTTGCGTGCGCAGGACGATTTGCGCGCGGCAAGAGCGGGAGGTAAAGAGGACGAGGCCGCCAAGATAACGGCGGATCTGGCCAAGGCGGAGGCGGAACGCGACCGATTGCAGCGGAACCATGACGCGCTGGCGCGGCTGGCGGCGCAACAGGCGGCGACGAAGCAGGATCTGGCGGCGAACGAGCTGGCGTTGGTCAATGCGAACGCGGAAGTGACGAGATTGCTTGCAGTGAAGCAGCAGTTTGACCAGCAGGCGAGGCTGGATGCACAACGCGGCGAGCTGCTGGTGCAGCAGATCTTGAGCGAAATGGCGGCGCTGGAAGACAAAGTGAATGACGGGCGAATCCTGGCGCCAGCGGACGGAACACTCTATGCGCTGGGCAGAGATGCAGCATCGCTGCTGTTAAAAGCGGGGGATTACGTGAAAGAGGGGGACCTGCTGGCGGAAATGGCGGACTTGCACAAGGTGCGCGTGCGAGCGTTCATTGACGAACCAGACCTAGGCGGGTTAGAGACGGGCGAGCCGGTGATCATCACCTGGGATGCATTGCCGAACAAGAGTTGGGCGGGAACCACGGAGATTATTCCGAAGCAAGTGGTGCCACACGGCACACGCAGCGTGGGAGAGTTGCTGTGCGCTGTGAGTAACGACAAGCTTGAGCTGCTACCGAACATCAATGTGAATGTGCGGATCAACTCGAAAGAGCACAGGAACGTGCTGGCGGTGCCGCGTGGAGCGGTGGCGTATGAGAACGGGCAACGGTACGTATACGTGGTGAAGCCCAACCAGTTGGGAGTGGGGAAGTCCAAACTGGAGAAACGGGAGATTCGAGTGGGAATCGCTGACGCGACGAGCTACGAGGTCGTGAGCGGATTACAGGAAGGGGAGATGGTTGCGCTGCCAGGAGATACGGAGTTGCACGACGGGATGAACGTGCAGGTTGTGAATACGAATGCATCGTAGAGAGGGTAGGGGCCGGCGGACAAGAGTCTGGGTGCTGCCCGCGATTTTGCTGGCGGGGACAGCGAGCGTATGGGGCGGCACGAAGCAAAGCGAGGCACTCGAAGCCGGGCAACGTGCTTACGAGAAGAGCGATTACACAAAGGCGGTGCACGAATTACAAGCGGCGGCAGCGCAGGAACCGGGAAACGGCGAAATACAGTTGCTGCTAACGAAAAGCTTTTTGGAATTGGGGGAGCATGACGCGGCCATCGCCAGCGCGGAAAGAGCGGTGGCGAGCGATCCCGGGAGCTCGGTCTATCACGAATGGCTTGGGAAGGCGTATGGCGAGAAGGCCTCGCATGCGTCGATGTTCAGCGCGCTTGGACTCGCAAGGAAGACGCACAAGGAGTTCGAGATTGCCGTGCAGCTTGACGAAAAGAATTATTCGGCGCGGCAGGATTTGATCGAGTTTGATTGCAGCGCGCCCAGCCTCGTGGGAGGAGGGGAAGACAAGGCCAAGCCGGAGATCGAAAAACTGAAGTCCATGGATGCCGCTGAATGGCATTACGCTGAAGGGAATTGCCGGCGGCAGAGAAAAGATCTTGCGGGAGCGGATTCCGAGTTTCAACTGGCATTGGCGAGCCATCCGAAGTCCGCGGACTTGATTTACGACATCGGCGACTACGAGGTAAGACGAGGTAACGCGGAGAGATTGCTCGAGACCGCAGAGATAGGTGAGAGGGCAGCTCCCGCGGACCCGCGAAGCATGTTTTATCGAGCGGTGGGCCTGATCCTGAAGAATGAAAAGGGGGAAGAAGCGCAGCGGCTTCTGCGCGGATACCTTCAGAAAGCGCCGAAACGAACGGGGTATCCGAGACATGCGACGGCGCACGAATGGTTGGGGCGTCTGTTGGAGAACAAGGGCGAAAAAGAAGCGGCGGTGAAAGAGTATGAAGCGGCGCTGCAACTTGACCCCAGAGACAAGAACGCGAGAGAAGCTCTTAAGCGACTTCGCAAGAATTGAAGAGATGCGGGGAACGACGCAGGCGGCGCGTGCAGTCGAGTAAACCTTCATGATGGACCTACGGGAAACACTGTCAGTATCGATCGACGCCCTGCGTGCAAATAAGTTGCGCGCTGGCCTGACCTCGCTCGGCGTGATCATCGGAAGCGCGTCGATCATCCTAGTAGTCACAGTGGCGTTGACCAGCCGGAAATTCGTCATCTCGAAGATTGAAGCGGTAGGCTCGAATGTCGTGTGGGCGGAACTGATCCGAACGTCGGAGAAAGCGCAGCCGCTGAGTTACGAGTTGACGCTGGACGACATGCGGGCCGTGAAGGAGACAATTCCCGGAGTTACGCAAGTGGCGGGAACGAGCGACATACAAACGTCCGTGGTGGCAGAGGGTGTGGTGAGGCCGGTCACTCTAATTGGAGTGACTGAAGGCTACCAGGAGATTCGCCGGCTGGTCGTCTTGCGCGGCCGTTATTTCGACCAGTTGGATATGGAGAGCCGGAGCAAGACGTGCGTTATCACGCCGCAGCTTGCGAAGCAGCTCTTCGGGTTAGACAACCCAGTGGGCCGCGATTTGCACGTCGGAGAGCTCATTTTCACAATCATCGGAGTGTTCAACGAGCGGGTGGAAACCTTCGGGCTTTCCGACATTCAGGCGGAAACGGTCTTGATACCATTTGGATTGATCAAGTATTACGCAGGAGTGGATACGCTGAAAGTACTGGACGTGCAGGCGGAGACCCCGGAGGAAGTAGCGAACGTGCAGCGACGATTGACAGAGCTGCTTCAAAGCCGCCATCCGAGCACAGCGGAATACAGCGTGCGGACGCTGACTTCGATATTGAAGACGGCGAAAGACATCTCCCTGGCGCTGACGGTTGTGCTGATCGTGATCGCGTTGATTGCGCTGCTGATCAGCGGCGTCGGGATCATGAACATCATGCTTGTGACGGTTACCGAACGGACCAGGGAAATCGGAATCCGCAAGGCCATCGGAGCAGCACAGCGGGAGATCATGTACCAATTCCTGACGGAAGCGTTTCTGATTAGCGGAGGCGGTGCGGTGTTTGGGATTTTGATCGGGCTGCTGATACCGGCGATCGCACAATTATTCCTTCCTGGAAACATGCGCGTACCCGTGTCGCCCTTGAGCGTAGTGCTGGCGTTTGTGGTGTCGTGCTCAACAGGGTTGCTTTTCGGATATTTGCCGGCGAGCCAAGCGGCGAGGCTGCAGCCCATCGAGTCGCTGAGGTATGAATGAGGGGCGGGGAAGGGGAGCGGGAGAATGCGGAAAATGATTTGGGGGATGCGTGGCGCAGGATTGGTTTTGCTGGGAGGCATGCTGTTGTCGGGGAATACTCCGTTCGCGCAGACGACAGCCGTGCTGCAAGCGCCGAGTGGACAGGATGCAGCGCCAACCAGCAGAGCGGACTCTGAAGCACAAAAAAGCGCCCCGGTGGCGCTGACACTCAAAAGCGCGGTTGAAATGGCGCTGAGGAACAGCAAAGACATTCAAGTGGCGAAACTGCAAGCCAGCCTTGCGGAACACGCGTCGCAGTTGAGTAAGGCTGAGTTTATGCCCAATCTATACGCGGGATCGGGAGCGGGTTACACATACGGGATCCCGGAGACGCCGGGAGGACGCGCACCGTCTGTCTTCAACATGACCTACACCGAGCAGATATTTAACGAACCGCTGAAGGGGCAGGGAAAGGAACTGGAGGAGCAAGCGCGTTCGCAAAAGATCGTGCTAGAAGACGTAAAGAACAGCGTGATCGAGCGCACGGCGATGGCTTATTTGGAATTGGCCAAGGTGCGGCATTCGCAGGAGCTGCTGCGCGCGGAGCAGGAGAGCGCGGATAAAATCTTGCAGGTGACGCAGGAGCGGCAGGGAGAAGGATATGAGCTGCCGATGGAGGTGACGAAGGCGCAGTTGACGAAGGCGCAAGTGACGCAGCGAATTCTGCAGCTCGAGGGGCGCCAAGACGAACTGGAAGTTTTTCTGCGCGGGCAATTGGGGTTGGGAGACGAGCAAGCCATCGAAGTCACACCTGAAGATCTGCCGGGCGAAGCGGAGCAGGAAGACGCGAATCTTGTGGCCATGGCGATGCAAAATAACGTGAGTCTGCGGCTGGCGGAGTCCGACGTGCGAGCGAAGGAGTTCCGGTTGAAGGGGGAGCAACACGGATATTTTCCAACGCTGGAATTAGTCAGCACGTACAGCCGGCTGGCCAACTTCAACAACTACCTCGATTATTTCAAGAAGTTTCAACCCAACAACTTTAATGCCGGTGTGCAGATTCAAGTACCGCTTTTTAGCGCAAAGACGAAGGAATCCATCGGGCTGGCAAAAATTAATTTGCAAGCGGCCCAGGCGACGCTGGCCAACAAGAAGACGCAAGTGAGCGCTGAAGTGCGACAGAAAACGCTGCACTTGCGGGAACGGGATGCCGCGAAGGAAGTTGCGCGGCTGGAATTGCAGCTGGCGCAGCAGAATATCGCGGTGCTGCAAGAGCAGTTCAACGAAGGGAAAGTGAGTTTGCGCGACGTGGAGAGAGCGCGGCTGGATGAAAATGACAAATGGATGGCCTTTTTGGATGCGAACTTCCAGCGGCAGCAGGCGCAGCTCGATTTGCTGAAGACAGCGGGGGAACTGGATAAGGTTTGGCAGTGAAGAAGTGGCTGGTGACTCTTGTTAGAACAGCGGAGTTTGGATGCGTTCCTGGAGGCCGTGAAGAAGCTCGATGAGGGCTTTGCTGGGCTGCCTGCGTTCGAAACGAAGGCGGCCGGGATGGAACGGCTCGTCGAGACGTTGGTAGTGACGGCCGGACGGCTGCGCGACAATTATCCGTATTTCCACCCTTTGTATGCGGGACAGATGCTGAAGCCGCCGCATCCCGCGGCGCGGCTGGCCTACGCGCTAGCGATGTGGATAAATCCCAATAATCACGCGCTGGACGGGGGTCGAGCGACGTCGGCGATGGAAAAGGAAGCGGTCGCGGAAATTGCCGGGATGTTTGGATGGACAGAATATCTCGGACATTTGTGCGGCGGCGGGACGATGGCGAATCTCGAAGCGCTGTGGGTGGCTTCGCAAGAGCACCCAGGGAAGAAAATTCTTGCCAGTGAACAAGCGCACTACACGCACAAGCGCATCAGCGCGGTACTCCAATTGCAATTTGAGAGCCTGGCCTGCGACGCGCGGGGACGTATGGACATGAACGCGCTGGCAAAGCGCGTCGAACGCGGCGATGTGGGAACGGTGGTTGCGACTATGGGTACGACCGCGACAGGGGCTGTCGATCCGCTGCCGGAGATTCTTGCCTGGCGGGAGAAACAGGGATTTCGTGTGCACGCGGACGCGGCATACGGCGGATATTTTGTGCTCGCGGGAAATTTGGGAGTAAAGGCGACGAAAGCGTTCGGGCGAATAGGAGAAGTGGACTCCATTGTAATCGATCCGCACAAGCACGGGTTGCAGCCATACGGCTGTGGCTGCGTGTTGTTCCGCGACCCATCGGTTGGACGTTTTTATAAGCACGATTCTCCCTATACATATTTCAGCTCGGCTGAACTGCATTTGGGAGAGATCAGCCTGGAGTGTTCGCGGCCGGGCGCGGCGGCGGCGGCACTATGGACGACGCAAAAGCTATTGCCGCTGGAACGCGGCGGTGAATTCGCGCGAGGTCTGGAGCGGGGCAGGGCGGCAGCGATGGCCCTGTATGAGAAGCTCGCGGGGGATAAACGTTTTGTGACGGCGTTTACGCCAGAGCTGGACATCGTGGTCTTCGCGCTGCGGGCAAGCAGTGTGAGCACGGCATCGGCTCTCAGCCGCCGGCTTTTCGATGTGGCCGCCGAGCGGAATTTGCATCTCGCTGTGGCGGAGTTACCTGCGGATTTTTGGGCCGCAAACCTGGGCGTCATGCAGCGCGACCGCGAGACCATGACCTGCTTGCGTTCCGTCCTGATGAAACCGGAGCATCTTGAATGGATTCCACGAATCTGGGACGAGCTTTCGGCGGCGGCCTCAGAAGTATTGGGCGAGGAAGGCGCTTTGCTAACCGCTCGTTAGAATCTGCCGAACATTAAGAACGCGCTGCGAGCAGCGCATTGATTCTGCCCAGCAGCCTGGTTCTGCTGAAAGGCCTGGGGCACATGGAGGAGACGACTTCGGCAGGGTCGGGAATCTCGAGGGCCGCTAAAGGATTGGCGGAACTATAGAGGACGCTCATTCCCGGAGAACGCTTTCGCAAATGAAGCGCCAGGTCTGGCCCGGGCATCCCCGCGGGATGGAGCATGGTGATCAAGAGATGGATGGGGCCCGCGCACGATTGAGCTAGCTCGATGGCTTGGCTGGCATCGGCCGCCGGGAGGACGAGAAAATCAGCCTCCTCGAGGATTTCTTGAATGCGCTGGAGTTGCGATTCCAAGTCTTCCACGACAAGAACGACAGGATGAAAGGCCGGCGTTGTGTGCATTCCTGACAGCCCCACGTCTGTTTCCGTGGACGAACCGGACGTGTTCCTCGCTTGAGCAAACTATATTATAGAGCGGTAAATAGTCAACCATAATTTCGAGGATTGAAACGAATTAAAGTGGCGATTCGCGGGCGGCTTGGAAGGATTTCCCAGCGGATTTTGGAGAGGCGGACCCGATGCCCTGTTGCGACGACACGTCGAGCAGGGATTCCCTCCGACCGCTGAGGTGGTCCCCGGGAAATCGCCGCCGAGCGGTTTGATTAAGGTTTCGGCGGACTAAACGACCTAATCGAAGAAACGATCGCAGAAACGATTGAGCGTATGCAACGAAGTCAGGTAGACTATTATCTGGTCTTGTGTGTACTTCCTGACTGACCGCAGGCTTGGTTGCAGATGGCGGAGCCAGGGCGCCAAACGGATTCATTTTGCGGCAAAGTGCATCGAGCATTGTCAATGGTTACGGAAGACTGAGGGTGATGAATGCCGGATGTGATGAAGACGCTGTTGCTGAACCCACCGAGTTTTGAGAATTTCGACGGCGGAGCAAGCTCGCGGTGGCCCGCGACGCGCGAGATTGAGTCGTATTGGTACCCGGTGTGGCTGAGCTATCCAGCCGGACTGATCCCTGGCAGCCGGTTGCTGGATGCGTCGCCACACAAGGTGAACTGGCAGCAAACCATCGAGATCTGCAAGGACTACGAATTTCTCGTGTTGTATACGTCCACTGTCGGATTCCATAGCGATATCAAGCTGATCCGGAAAATCAAGGAAAGCAATCCAGGGCTGAAGATTGCGTTCGTCGGTCCGCACGGGCACATCAAACCGGACGAAACGCTGATGGCGAGCGAGGACATTGATTTTGTCACGCGCGGGGAATTTGATCACTCGGTGCCAGAGTATGCACACGGCAAACCGATCGAGCAGATTATGGGGGTGAGCTATCGCAAGGACGGCAAAATCGTCCATAACGCGCCGCGGCCGCAGCTGCACACCGAAGAACTGGATGCGCTGCCATTTGCGACGGACACATATAAGCGCGATTTGACGATTGAAAAGTACAACGTGCCGTTTTTGCTGCATCCGTTCGTGGCGTTCTATACGACGCGAGGATGTCCGGCGCTTTGCACGTTCTGCATGTGGCCGCAGACAGTTTCGGGGCACGCGTGGCGGGTGCGGTCGGTGGACAATGTCGTGCAGGAAGTGAAAAACACGATCGAGTATTTCCCGCAGATGAAAGAGATTTTCTTCGACGACGACACCTTTAATATTCGCAAGGATCGGGCCATCGAGCTGAGTCAAAAATTCAAGCCGCTGAAATTCCGGTGGTCCTGCACGGCGCGGTGCCACAGCAAGTATGAAGAGTTGAAAGCGATGGCGGACGGAGGAGCGCGGCTATTCATCGTGGGATTCGAATCCGGGGATCCGCAGATCCTGAAAAACATCAAAAAAGGCGCGACCGTGGAAATGGCGCGCGAATTCATGAAGAACTGCAAGAAGGTGGGGATCAAGGTTCACGGCGATTTTATTATCGGGTTGCCGGGCGAGACCAAAGAGACCATCAACAAGACCATTGATTTCGCAAAGGAACTGGATTGCGAGACGATACAAGTTTCGCTGGCGCACGCGATGCCTGGCACGGAACTATACGATTCGATGGCCAAAGAAGGTTTCCTGAAGGTGGAAGCGCTGGCCGATTCCGGCGGGCACCAGTTGCCGCACATCGAGTACCCGCATCTCTCGAAGGCCGAGATGATGGGCGGCGTGAACCGGTTCTACGATGAGTACTACTTCCGGCCGCGCGTGGTGTGGCGGATCGTGCGAGAGGCGCTGTGGGATTCGAACGAACGCAAGCGCCTGTATCACGAGGCTACGAGCTTCCTGAAGCTGCGAGGGGAACGCTGGAAGTGGGTGCGGCAAGGCGGCGACCTGCCGAAACCCATGATATCCGTGCCGGAGACGCCGTCGTCATCCGGGAACGAATAAATCATAAACAAAATGGCAACTGAGGGCAGGCTGAGGATAAAGACGCTGGTCATGGTGTCCGCGATGGTGGTGTGCGCGAACGCCGGAGACCTGATGCTTAAGAGCGCCATGCTGCAGATTGGGGCGGTGCAGCTCTCGGCGCCGGGGCTTTCGCACGCGTTCCGAATGACCGTCACTAACGGGACTTTGTGGGTGGGGATCTTCTTTCTTTGCGGATTCATGCTTAGCTATATGACGGTACTCAGCTGGGCAGACTATAGCTATGTGATGCCCGCGGGGGCCTTCGGCTACGCTCTGCTTACATTCTTTGCGGTGGTGTTCCTGCACGAGGCGGTTTCGCCCCGGCGTTGGGTTGGAGTAGCGTTGATCTGCTTGGGTGTGTTGCTTGTGGGACAAACCAAGCCACGGACGACGGAAATGGCGCGAGAGGCATTGGCATGACGCACGTGGCGGTGTTTCTTTGCTTTCTTATTTTCGGGAGCACGGGCGGTGAAATCGCGATCACCCGCGGGATGAAGGCCACGGGAGAACCGGAGCAATTGCGGCCGAGGGCATTGCTTCGATTCCTCGGGAGAGCGCTTTGTAATGGCTGGTTCTGGGCGGGCGTACCGTTGATGGCGCTCTCCTTTTACGCGCTGTTGGTGCTGCTCTCGTGGGAACCGATCAGTTTTGTGATTCCCGCTTCGGCGTTGAGCTACGTGGTTGGCACCTTCGGGGCCAAATACATTCTGGGAGAAGAGGTGTCCGCGGCGCGCTGGACTGGCGTCGTGCTGGTGTGCGCGGGAGTTGCGCTGGTTGCGCTAGGGTAAGGAAGGTATGCTGTGTCGGCGCGGCTCTGCGGGAGCAGCGGCACGAGAAGCATCGGGTGAAGCGCGGAGATCTCGCGGCGGCGGGCGAAGAGGACGCGAACTTGTGCGGAATTGCAGGCTTTACACACAAAAACTGGGCGCCGGAGCCTGAGCGCATCGAGCGCGCCACGGCCACTTTGGCGCACCGCGGGCCGGATCAGCGAGGAGTATTTCGCTCGAGCGTGCTTTCGATGGGCGCCGCGCGGCTGAAAATTATCGACCTGCAGGGCGGCGATCAGCCCATCCTTACGGATGACAGCGAGACGGCGATCGTCTTCAATGGTGAGATTTATAATCATCTTGAGCTGCGTGCGGAGCTCGAAAAGCTGGGGCACAGATTTCACTCGCATTCCGATACCGAGACCATCCTGCATGCTTTCGTAGAGTGGGACACGGAATGCTTCCCGCGACTGAGAGGAATGTTCGCGATCGCGCTTTGGAATAAGTTGTCGCGAAGGCTTGTTCTGGCACGCGACAGGATAGGCATCAAGCCACTCTATATTGCCCGGCGCGGGGAAGATCTATTCTTCGGCTCCGAACTTAAAACCATTTTTATTCATCCGGAGTTTGAGAGGCGTTTGAGCCTGGCGGGGCTCGATTGCTACCTTTCGCTCAATTATGTTCCCTGCCCGTGGACGCTGGTGGAAGGAATCGAGAAACTGCCACCCGGGCAGTGGCTCGAATGGCAGGACGGCAAGACACGCGTCGAGACTTACTGGACGTTGCCGGCGGGGCCGATTCGAGAGCGTTCACTGGATTCCGCGTGCGAGGAGTTGGACTCGCTCATGCAGCAGTCGGTGAAAGAGCACCTGCTTTCGGACGTGCCGTTGGGGCTATGGCTGAGCGGAGGCGTTGATTCTTCCACGGTCCTGCACTATGCCGCGACAGCCTCCCCGAAACCCATAAAAACGCTTTCCGTTTCATTTCTTGGAAGGAGCTTCGACGAAACGGCTTACATCCGGGCCGCCGCAAAGAAATATGGCACGGACCATCAGGAATTCGATCTGAATCCCGAGGCTGATTTGCGCGGTGCGATCGAGGAATTCGCTTACTATTCGGATGAGCCCAGTTCGGACTCGGGTGCTTTGCCTGTCTGGTTCCTCTCGAAAATGAGCAAGACGGAAGTGACGGTCGCGCTGAGCGGGGAGGGCGCGGACGAATTGTTCGGCGGTTACCTGACGTATTGCGCGAACCAGCTTGCGCGGCCAATGCGGCGATTGCCGAAGTGGGCGCTACGCACGGCGCGAGGGCTTGCGGGGCTCTGGCCAGTCTCCGACGACAAAATCAGCCAGGAATATATGGTCAAGCGCTTTCTAGAGGGAAGCCAACTGGCGCCGGAGCGGGCTCATGTGTACTGGAATGGAACTTTTTCTGCAGCCGAGGCACATTCTCTCACGGCAATGCGGATGCCGGCTGCGTTGGATCGAGTCTTAGACGAACTTCGCGATTCACCGGCGCCGCACGACGGAGTGTCGCCGTACCTTTGGTGGGACCAGAAATATTTTCTGGCCGACGACATACTTAACAAAGTGGATCGCATGAGCATGGCGCACTCGCTGGAAGTGAGGCCGCCGTTTCTGGATCACCGCATCGTGGAATTTGCCGCGACGTTGCCGCCCTCTTTGAAGATGCAAGGCTCGCGGCAAAAAATCGTTCTCAAGGAGCTGATGAAAAACAAGCTGCCCGAAACGATCCTCGGGCGCAAGAAGGTTGGCTTCGACATTCCAGCGCACGAATGGATGCGCGGGCCGCTGAGAGAATTGTTGCTAGATGCGGTACAACAAGGGCTTGCGGAGCATTCAAAATTGTTCCGGGCAGGCAGGGTTCAGGAATTGATGCGGCTGCATCTCGAGCGGCGTATAAACATCGGTTACCACCTGTGGGGTCTGCTGCTTCTTTTCTTATGGATGAAAAAATGGGGAATCCAAACGTCGGGTTCGCCGGCGCCAGAATCTCGGATACAGCAAAAAACAGGTATCTCTACCTAGCGGTGCTGCTTTTTGCGGGAGCCATTTATCTTGGCTGCAGCGTATCGCCGCCTTCGCTGATGGACGATTCGGATGCGGTGCTCGCGCAGGCTGCCCGCACGATGCTGGCCACCGGCGATTGGGTGACGCCACGTCTGGATGGCGTGATCTATCTGGAAAAACCCCCGCTTTATTTCTGGCCGATCGCTGTTTCGTACAAGGTTTTCGGGGTGCACGATTGGGCGGCGCGAATTCCGTTTGCGCTTGCCGCAATGGCGCTGGCGTGGCTGACGGCGGCGATGGGAGTGTGGGCGTTTGGCAGGCGCGCGGGATTTTATGCCGGGTTATGCGTGGCGACGTGTGTCGGATTATTTCTGTTCACGCGCGTTCTGATCCCGGACGTGTTGCTCACATTTACAGTCGCACTTGCGATATGGGGGTTTTTCCGCGCTCTTGATGAAGAAGAGCGGCATCCTCGACTGTGGGCCGGGATACTTGCCGCGAGCTTGGGCGCCGGGCTACTGATCAAGAGCCTCATCGGCGTACTGTTTCCGCTCGCTGCCGGAGGCATCTATTTGCTTCTCACGCACCAGTTATTTCTCGGGAGAACCTGGAAGCGGCTCCATCCACTCAGCGGCGGGCTGATTCTGCTCTTGATCGCGGCACCCTGGCACGTCCTAGCCGCTCTTCGCAATCCGCCGTTCTTCTACTTCGGCCTGCACAGCGGCCCGGGACAGTACCACGGATTTCTGTGGTTTTTCTTTGTCAACGAGCAGTTGCTGCGCTTTTTGAACCTGCGCTATCCGCGCGATTACGATACGGTACCTCGCCTTTATTTTTGGCTGTTCCATCTTTTGTGGCTGTTTCCCTGGAGTGTTTACTTTCCCGCGATTGCAAAGCCTTCCTTCAAGCCCCTGGACCGAGCGGGGAAGATGCGGCTCCTTGTTTTTTGCTGGATCGGCTTTGTGCTGATCTTTTTCACCTTTTCGACGACGCAGGAGTATTACTCGATGCCGTGCTATCCGGCGCTGGCCTTGTTGTTGGGCTCCGCGATGGCCGCGAAAGGAAAGTGGATAAGCCGGGGCACGTACGTCCTTTGCGGAGTTGCGGCTGCGTCCGCCATTGTCACGCTCACCCTCTTTTTTTACGTGCGCCACACGCCCGCTATTGGGGATATATCCGGGGCCCTCAGCCACCATCCTGGCGCCTATAAGCTTTCACTTGGGCACATGGAAGACCTCACGCTCGATTCCTTCGCCTACTTGCGCGTTCCACTTCTTGTTGCGGCCTCCGCATTTCTCATTGGCGCGATTGGAGCGTTCCGGTCCGCGGGTCTGCGCGCTTTTCTCTCCGCGGCGCTGATGATGGTGATCTTCTTCCATGCCGCGCGCCTGGCCATGGTCGTTTTCGATCCGTACCTCTCTTCGCGCGCGCTAGCGGTAGATTTGCAGCGAGCTCCCGAAGGCAAGCTGATCGTCGCTCGCCATTATTATGGATTTTCCTCGCTCTTCTTCTATACGGACCGCGAAGCGTTGATTCTGAACGGGCGCTACTTCAACCTGGAGTACGGGTCTTATGCTCCTGGCGCGCCGAACGTGTTCATCGACGACGCGCAGTTCAAAGAGCTCTGGCTCCGGCCTGAGCGTTACTACGTGGCCGCAGTCGATTCTGAGGTGCCCGAGCTGGAAAAGCTCGTCGGGCGCGATCGACTGAATCTGCTGGCGGCCAGCGGGGGCAAGCGAATTCTGAGCAATCAACCACTTCCGACCGCCACTTCCTCACAGACTGCGGCACAAATGCGCCCAAGGCAATTTGCGAAGGCAAGTCCACCCGCGTAGGTAACCTATTGGCAAACCCCGGAATTCGAGGTTTGCCATGGAGCAGCCTGGCCTGTAGAAAGGGATGGCTGCATGTATCTAACTAGATCGGCAAATGGTGCTGGATTTTTGAACGATGAGGGAATGAATTCCAACGCCAATCACGTATACTGTCATAAGTTCCATCCAGCGGAGACGACGGCGGGGCGGACTCAGCTCGCTTGTACATCCAGCGCAGGCTAACGCACGAGCAATGCGCTGTTCCAAAAGGCCACGGACATAGGGAAAATTTTTAAGGAGGAAAGATGAAGATTGCCGTTCTTGGGGGAGATGGCTACTGTGGGTGGGCAACTGCTTTGTATTTGTCGAAACAAGGGCATTCTGTCGCCATCGTTGACAATTTTGTCCGGCGGCTGTGGGATCACGAGCTGAACGCACAGACGCTTACTCCCATTCGCCCGCTCTCCGACCGCTTGCGCGTATGGCAGGCGGTAAGCGGCAAGACCATCGAATCATTCTACGGAGATGTATGCGATTACGAATTTCTGGCTTCCACACTGCGGGCGTTCGAGCCTGACGCGGTGGTGCATTTCGCCGAGCAGCGCTCCGCGCCCTACTCGATGATCGACCGCAGCCACGCGGTGTTCACGCAGGTCAACAACGTGGTGGGCACGCTCAATTTGCTGTTTGCGCTGCGCGAACACCGGCCGGAATGCCACCTGGTGAAGCTCGGGACCATGGGCGAATACGGCACGCCCAACATCGACATTGAAGAGGGCTACATCACTATTGAACACAACGGACGGAAGGACGTCCTGCCGTTCCCGAAGCAGCCCGGCTCGTTCTATCACCTCTCGAAAGTACATGACAGCCACAACATTATGTTCAGCTGCAAAATCTGGGGCTTGCGGGCCACGGATTTGAATCAAGGCGTGGTCTACGGGACGATGACGGACGAAACGGCGATGGATGAGGCGTTGATCAACCGCTTCGACTACGACGATGTTTTTGGGACCGTGCTCAATCGCTTCTGCATTCAGGCTGCAATCGGGCAGCCGCTCACCGTTTATGGCAAGGGTGGCCAGACGCGGGGTTTCTTGGATATTCGCGATACCGTCCGCTGCATCGAGATCGCCTGCGAAAATCCTGCCAATCGCGGAGAGTGCCGCGTTTATAACCAGTTCACGGAGCAGTTTTCCGTGCGGGACCTTGCGAAAATGACGGTGGCGGCGGGCAAAAAGCTGGGTTTAAACGTCGAAGTCGACCATCTGCAGGATCCGCGCGTCGAAGCCGAAGAGCATTATTACAACGCAAAGCACTCGAAGTTGATCGATCTCGGCCTGAAGCCTCATCTGCTGTCCGATTCCTTGCTGGATTCGCTGATGAATATTGCGATCAAGTACAGGGATCGCGCGGATGCTTCCTTGATGCTACCGCAAGTGAACTGGCGCGAGCCGCGCAATGACCGCCGCTTGCAGATGAGCAAGACAGCCAGAAATTCCTTAGGGGCGTCCCGGGTGCAGAATGGGATCGAATCGGTCGAGAAGACGAAAAAACATTCGCATCGCTAGTCGTTCCATCGCCAACGATCCTCTCCGCGGCTGAAACAAGGTCTCAGGGCAGCGCCTCGGTTTCCCTGGCTACCTGCAAGGCAAATTCCAAACCGAAAGGGAAGCCTGCTCCTTCGAGCGAGGCTTCCACTTTGGCGATGAAGCGCTGAATGATGGGCTCTTTTTTCGCCAGAAGATCGATAAACGCTGTGCGCGTGTTGCGCCTCTCCAGCCAGACGCAGCGTTCATCCGGCTGCTCATAGCCGCAGCGAATTTCTTGCACTGCGGACTTTGGTGCTGCATACGCGTGAATGGCAAGCAAGTGCGAGCCAAGATTATCCTTCGCCGGCATTCCCGTGTGATCGGCGCGGCTCAAGAAGAAGCGGCCTCCGAAGCGAAGGCCCTCTCCCAGGTGGAAATCCCTGCGCCACCTTTCCACTTCTTCCAGAAGGCAATATTCAAAATGCACGGCCACGAGGCGGCGGAGCGATCTGGCCCTGGCTGCGAGCGATTCGGTAACGAGTCTCGGGTTTTGCCACGGTTTTTCCGCGACGACGTGCAAGCCCGCATCCAGTGCGGCTTCGATCATCCGAGGAACGTGGGGTCCGGGCGGCACGCAGAGCCAGGCAATCTGTGCGCCGCTTGCGCGCATTGCGCCGGCGAGACGCGATGCGTATGCGGCGGCACTTTCTGCGCTCGCCTGGCGAGTCTCTGGAACGATCGCAACGCGGCGATTCTCGGCGGCGAGAATGTTTTGCATCCGCTCGCTCCAGCGTCCGCGGCCAAGGACTACGTAAGCAGGGCTCTCAGCCATTGCTTCTACCGGCAATCATTTCGCAAACGAGGCGAGCTGCTTTCACGGCGCTGACAACTTTGCCGGAGAAAATGTGAACTTCACCGGGAGCGCCTTCGCGAACGTACAGAATTCTGCGGTCCTGTTCCGGATTGTCTTCCACCACGCGAATCGTAAACCTGGAGCCGATATAAACCGCATTCTTGGCCGCCGGAACGCCGAGGCAGCAATCCGCGCGCATGGCTTCAAATCGCGTGAAAGGCACGGGCTCAAACAGTGGCTTGTTCAGTATGCCAGCGTAAAGCTCTGGAATGGGGTCGGTGGCCCCCGTTGTTGTCCAATGATTCGTATTTTTTGCCGAGCCGAAAAGCGAGCGCCCCGAGTTGCCGTATGGATCGAAGCCGGTGAACGGACCGTCGACGACGACCAGCGCGACGCCCTGCAGTTCGAGCGGGAGCTCGATTAACATTTTTTCGGCGATCTGGTATTTGGCGGCTTTGAAAAATCCTTTGCTAGCACCCAAGCCATACGTGGCCCACACCACGAAATCGTAATCGGGCCGCATCTCTAGCGTGAACTCGCGGGGCTGAAGGAGGATGTTGTGCGCTTCCAGGCGAGCCTTGACGAGGCCTCGCAGGACATCCGGATCATAAATGTTTTCCTCGACCTCGTAGCATTTGTCGATGAAATCGAAATCCATCCAGCGCGGACGGCAGTGCCGCAGCGGAAGCGCGTGAGCGCTCATTACGCTTTCGTAGACCTCCGGCGATGTGAGCGACTTTTCCCGGGGGATCGCGTAGTAATGCCGGCTGTTGCGGACGATGGCGGGAGCGAACGCTTGCGCAAATTCCGCGCGCGCTTCCGTTATCTCGCGGATGGTCTCTGCGCTGCGAGGATAATGGTAACCGGCGTGAACCCGGTACTGGTTGATTGCAGAAGCCGCGCGGAGCACGCCCAACGGGTCGAACAGTTGTACGTGGTGTCCCTGTTCAGCGAGCCGAATCGCGGTCGTTGCTCCGTAAATGCCTGCTCCGGCTACGGCGATCTTCGCTCGCATATTCCTCTTTCGTTTTCTCGTTCGCGTGGAGAGAGCCTTGCGGCAATACGTTCAAACGCGAACCACGGAGTGGCCCGCACCTCAGAGCTCACTTTTGCGCGGAAGAAGGAGCCACTGGAACGAGTACTCCTTGGCGAATCCGATAATCAATGTCCCGCCAGCGAATGCTCCTGCGGCCGAAGCTCAGCACCCAAATCAGCAGAGCCCACGCGTCCCACAAAGGCACGAGCGCCATCTTTTTCCAGATTCCCGTCTGCTCCATGCCCCAGACGCCAATCAGCCAGGTCATTGCGACACGCACGGCGAGGTATCCGCCGAGATAGATGAGCGCCACGCGAAACGTGGGATGAATTGCCACCGCAGCCACAGACCAAGCCAGGCCTTGCGTAAAGATGAGTCCAACGTGCCCCCAGGGACGCATGTGCCGCATCACCGTCATCCAACGGAGCCGTTTGAAGAAAAATTCACGCAAGGATCGAAAATCGGCCACGGTCTCGACCGCATACGGAAGGAGCTGCACTTCAAGACCTTGTTCAGCAACCAAGCGTCCAACGAGCAGATCGTCGGCGGGGCGATTCTCTATCGCGGAGTAGCCACCGAAAGCAGCTAGATGCGTTCGGGTGGTAACAATAGTCTGGCCAAAAGCGAATTTGATGCCGTCTAATTGCCGTGCGACCAGAATGCCGGGATAGAAATCGCAAATCATGCCGATAGACTGGAGCTTCTGGAGGAAGGTGTCCTCGTGCGCGGAAACATACAGGCAGGTGACCGCGCCGACCTTTGGATCGCGAAGGGGCGCAACCACGGAACGCAGATAGTCGGGCCGCACGCGAACGTCGCTGTCGTTAATCACCAGAACTTCATTCTTGGCTTCGCTCACGAGCCGCGCCAGCTTCACGACCTTGTCGTTTGGCGCGGTATGCCCCGAGACGTGGACCACCCGAATGCGCCGATCCGGAAAGTCGCGCTTCAGCTTTTCAATAACTTCCAAGACTGCATCGTCGCCGTCCCCGATGCCAAAAAGAAGCTCATAATCTGGATAGTCCTGCTTGCAGTAGCTCGCGAAGTTTTCGTACGCCTCGGCGTCCAGCCCGCGAATCGGTTTCAGATTGCTGACAGGAGGCGTGTAATCGAGAGGGTGCTTCGACTTTTTTGCCTGGCGGAAAAACTGCCAGGAACTATAAAAGGCCAGAAGATAGTAGATAAAAGGAATAGCCGCCACGCCCATGATGGCATAAACAAGGCTATTTGCCGGCATTGCGAACCTCGCGCTCGGGCGATGCATGCGCGCTCTTGAGCGGCCCCGATGGCACAGATTGGGTGAGTCTTGCGCCCTCGATGGGAGAGCCGTTGACCCAAAAGCTAGCATTGCGCGTCAGGGCAGCAATCATTCTTTTCCCAGCAATCCTTCCTTACAGAATATTTGTGGAGTTTACCGCGAGCTTCAAAAGAATAGCAAAGAGTCCGGAGATTCACCTTTGAAAAGCTGCTCACGAATCCTATTTGACAGCAGGATCAAAGCTTTCGGCCGGGAATCGCCCTTCGCCAGAATAAGGGTGTGGTGGCGGGCCATGGCCGTTTGGATGCTCATGTAAATCATGTAAAATAGAGAGGGGGATCCGTCTGCCTGTTGAGCTCGCCGCAATGAACCTATTTTTCTCAGCGTCTCGATTGCTTCGCGACCGCAAGCTCATCTACAAAATCGTTGTTTTTCGTCTTTTCTCCTGCACTCCACGAACTGGCGCAGCCGCTGCATGAGCTCTTCTCCGGCCCTGCATTTCAAAACATATTGCATGATTCTAATCATGGTCTTGTTTGGCCCGCTGGGCAACGTGCTGCTCGGTAAGGGCATGAAAAATGTCGGATCCGCAGCGGGCTGGACGCCTTCGGAATTGCCTCACATTTTCGTGAGTGTTCTTACTTCGGGTTACATTTGGTTTGGCATCGCTTCTCTGCTCACATTTTTTGTTGCCTACATGCTCATTCTTTCCTGGGCGGATTACAGCTATGTGCAGCCGGCCTCCTCGATTGCGTACTTGGTGGTCGCTCTCCTGGGTTATTTGTACCTTGACGAAAGGATTTCTCGCCTGCACTGGGCGGGAATTGCGGTCATTTGTCTCGGCGTTTTTGTCGTCGGGAACACCCCTCCTCGCACCACCGAGGTACGGTAAAGATGCGCGAAGCTTTTTTATTATTTTTTGTCGTCGTTGCGGGGACGGGCGGAGAGCTTTGTGTCACGCGCGCCATGAAACACGTTGGCGAGGTGACGGATTTTCGCCCGTTTGCCCTTGTCCGCGTTCTCTTCCGTGCGATGAAGGTGGTGTGGATGTGGGTCGGCATTGCCATGATGGCTGTCGCTTTTTTTTCTCTTCTGGCGGTGCTCTCGATCGAAAATGTTAGTTTCGTGGTGCCCATGACGGCGCTCAGCTACGCTGCCGGGGCGCTCGGCGGAATTGTCTTCCTCGGAGAGCGCGTGTCCCGCCGCCGCTGGGCGGGCGTGCTTCTCGTCTGCATCGGCGTGACACTCGTTTGGTTCGGTAAGCGTTAAGAGTTAAGAATTAAGAGCGATACGTCCCGCACGAGCGCTTGCGCGTTACAGTAATCCACCTGACTCCTCGGACCCGCGAGAAATGCTGAAGCGCTTTGCTTTGTGGCAAGCTAGTGGTGTAGCGCGCAACTCATCAGGGCGGGAGTTCTCGACTACAGGGAAGAGAAATTCAGCATGTCGATTTTTCATTCAGGCTGGCGAGATGCGGTGCTGTTTCTAGCGCTGGCGCCACTCGCGTATTACGCTGCGGCGACTATCGCTGCATGGCGCTTCTTCCGCCGCGAGCGGGCGCGTAATCTGCCAGGCTGCACGCCGCCCGTGAGCCTGCTCAAACCGGTCCGCGGCGTGGATTTCGCCAGCTACGAAAATTATTCGAGCTTTTGCCGCCAGGACTATCCCGACTACGAAATTCTCTTTGCCGTGAACGACGCCTCTGATGAAGCCATTCCACTCGTCCAACGTTTGATGGCTGAATTTCCCGCCCGCCAGATTCGCTTGATTATCGGGGCAGAAAAACTGGGAGCCAATCGCAAAGTCAACAAGCTTGCGCGCCTTTCGCGCGAGGCCCAGCACGAAATCCTGGTTATCACGGACGGCGATGTACGCGTCGGTCCCAAGTATCTGCGCGAAGTTGTCGCTCCATTCGCCGAGGAGAGCACCGGCGCCGTCACCTCTTTTTATCGCGGCATCGCCGAGAAAAATCTTGGCGCGGAGCTCGAGGCTATTGGTGCATCGAGCGATTTTTTTGCTGGCGTACTGATGGCCGAGTGGATGGAGGGCATAAATTTTGCCTTGGGTGCTTCGATCGTCACCACCAAGCCCTGGCTCTCCAAAATCGGCGGCTTTGCGTCCATCGCAGGAATGCTCGCCGACGATTATGAGCTCGGTTTGCGCATCGCCAGAGCCGGCGGCCGCATTTACCTCTCGCGTGAAGCTGTTTGGACCATGTACCCTGCGCAATCTGCAAGGTCATTCTGGGATCATCAGGTTCGCTGGGCGCGGACCGTGCGTTTGTGCCGCCCGCTTTCTTATTTTGGGCTAATTCTGACGCTTGGCCTCCCGTGGGTGGTGCTGGCGGCCCTTGTGGCGCCCACCAAGTGGATCGCCGCAGCCTATCTGCTTGCCTATCTCATCTTGCGGCACTTCATGGCCTGGACCGTCGGCGTCTGGGGAGTTGGCGATGATGTGTTGCGGCGCAAATTCTGGCTTGTGCCACTCCGCGACGCGCTCTATGCGGCCGTCTGGGTAGCCGGTTTTGCTTCCAATCGCATCGTCTGGGCGGGCAAGGAATTCAGCCTGGAGAATGGTCGAATGGATCCAGTGGCAGCTTCCGAAGCTACGGATTCAACGGCAGCGCCCTCCGCGCGCGGTTGACGCCCCCGCGAATCCCGATTAAATTAGATAGGAAGAATCGTGACTGTCCCGAATATCGGGGTCGGGTTGCGATTCTTTTTTTCCTCCCATCGGCTGGGAGATCGTCCAATTGGTAGGACTCCAGACTCTGAATCTGGCTATCCTGGTTCGAGTCCAGGTCTCCCAGCCAATCTTTTTGCCTTCATGACGGTGTTTTTCTCGCGGATGAGGCTGCCATGATAGTGATCGTGATGGGCACGACAGCCTCCGGCAAGACCACTATTGGTACCCTGCTCGCCAAGCTCCGTGGATGGGAATTTGTGGACGCCGACGATTTTCATCCCCCTGCCAATGTCGAAAAGATGAGGCACGGCATTCCTCTGACCGATGCCGATCGCAGGCCCTGGCTGGAAGCTCTGCACAACAACATTGCCGAATGGAATTCTGAGCGCCGCAACGTTGTTCTGGCTTGTTCGGCGCTCAAGCAGAGTTACCGCGATCAGTTGCGTGCCGGCGCCGAAGTGAAACTTGTTTATTTGAAGGGCAGTTATGAGTTGTTCTCGCGGAGGGTGCTCGCGCGAAAAGGACATTTTGCCAAGCAAGATCTGCTCGCGAGCCAATTCGCGGACCTGGAAGAGCCAACCGACGCCATCACGGTGGACGCCAGCGAATCACCTGAAGAAATCGTCGAAGAAGTGTCCAGGAAACTGGGTCTCGCTTAAGGCCGCCTGCCGGAAATTATGCCGCGCTCAGTCCAGTGTGAATGCCACATACATCAGCTTTTGATCGCGTTGGATTTGCAGCGTCACGGCGGCGCCAGGCGGCAAGGCCTTCAAGGCTTCTCTCAAACGGTCCAGGGTCGTCATCGGTTCGCCGTTCAGCGTGCGAATGACGTCTCCCGTTGTCAGCGGCACCTCGGTTGTGGCTCCCGTCGCTCGTGCGGCAACAATAATTCCGTAGGGGTCGCGCAGGTCCGGTGCCATCGCCGCAATTGTCTTGTCGATCTCCACGCCAAGGATTCCCAGCATGGGAACCAGATTTTTCTCCGGGTCGGCCAAAGCCGTAATCTGATCCATGTCCTTCGGGGGCGCCATTAGCGCGACATCGAAACCAAGCTTCTGATTTCCTCGCAGCACATCCAGATGCACCTTATCGCCGCTCTCGCGGGACATCAGATAAAACGCCACGTAAGGGACGCTGCCCGCAGCTTTGCCGTTGATCGCCAGAAGCACGTCCCCAATGTGCACGCCAGCCGCCTCCGCCGGCCCATCGGGAACGACGTCGGAGACGATCACACCGAAATTACGGGGTAACTTCAACCCTGCCGCCAGCGTGGGGGTAATCGTCTGCACGCTGATGCCAATTTCCGGCCGGTGCAGATGGCCGAACTTGCGCAACTGCTTGTACGCTATGTTTACAACGCCACAAGGGATCGCGAAGCCCAGCCCCTCGTTTCCTCCCGACTGAGACAGAATGAACGTGTTCACGCCGACGACATCGCCTTCCACATCCACAAGCGGCCCGCCAGAATTGCCTGGATTGATCGGTGCGTCTGTTTGGATGTAGACCATCGTCGAATCCGGGTCTGTCTGCCGCGCCACCGAGGAAATAATCCCCTGTGTCACCGTGTTGCGCAATCCTTCCGGACTGCCAAACGCGAATACCGACTCACCTTGCCGAAGGTCGCGGTAATTCGCCAGCTTCAGAGCCGGAAGATTCGCTCCGTCTACTTTGAGCACGGCGAGATCGATGTCTTGCGTCACCCCGATGATTCGCGCGGGCATGAGCCTCGTTCGCGAAGCCAGTACCGCATCCGCGGAATCGTCGGAGCTGCCGCTCGAAAGCACCACCTGCACGTGCTCAGCCCCTTTCACTACGTGCGCGTTCGTTATGATGTATCCGCTCGGATCGACGATGAATCCTGACCCTATCGCACGCTGCCTGCCGATGACTACGTCCGTGTTCCCCTGGTTTGAATCTCCAAGAGGGCCGTACCCCGTCACCAAAATCTGCACCACGCTGGGCGACACTTTCCGTATCAATTCGCCCACCGCCTCATTCATCCGGCGCAATTCTTCCGTCGAACTTTCTTGCCCCTCGGCACGCTCCGCCGAACCCGAAATCAAGAGGGCGCATCCCGCCGCAAAGAGAATCCGCCGCAACCGCCTTTTCGCGGGAATCGAAAACACCACTCGGGGCTCGACCATCTGCTCTCTCTCCTTAGAAACTCCCTCATCAGGGCCATGTTCCATATCTGCTTAGACTCTATCCGGAGTATATAGGATTCGAAAATTCTCTTCTTTCAACCATTCCGAATCCGCGCGTTCGCGAAAAGGATTCCATATCTTGCCATCGCGCCAGAATTTCCCGCAGTTCTTCTGCAGTCTTGCCCGCGTTAGCGCATCTCTCTCATCATCTACCCATCCTTCCGTTGGGCGTGCCGGAAGAGGCACGCAGCCAGTACGGCTCGCCTTTAAGTTTCGCTAAAGTGCAGCCATAATTTGAAGGCACCTCCAAAGGGGCCCAATAACATGGCCAGACTGCAATCCAAGGAAGACCAGCGTCTCGAAGAAGACCGCGCCCGCAAAAAATATTGGAAGCGCTGGGGGCCCTACCTTTCCGAACGCCAGTGGGGCACGGTCCGTGAAGACTACAGCCCGGGCGGCACGGCTTGGGAATTTTTCCCGCACGACCACGCACGCTCGCGCGCTTATCGCTGGGGCGAAGACGGCATCGGCGGCATCTCTGACCGCCGTCAGATGATTTGCTTCGGCCTCGCGCTTTGGAACGGACGCGACCCCATCCTAAAGGAGCGCCTCTTCGGCCTCACAGGCCACGAAGGGAATCATGGCGAGGACGTCAAGGAGTATTACTTTTACCAGGACTCGACGCCGACCCACACCTACATGCGCATGCTCTATAAATATCCGCAAGGGGAATTTCCCTACGCAGACTTGGTGGCGGAAAATCGCAGGCGTGGTCGCGAACAACCCGAATACGAACTCCTCGACACGGGAATTTTTGCTCAAGACCGCTATTTTGATGTTTTCATCGAGTACGCAAAGGCGGACGTAGAAGACATTCTCATTAAAATCACTGCGGCAAATCGTGGGCCCGAAGCCGCCACGCTACACCTTCTTCCTTCCTTGTGGTTTCGCAACACCTGGTCCTGGGGCAGAGACTTGCGCAGGCCGGTGGTGCAAAGATCCACTAACATTCCTGGTAGCGAGTGTGCGGAGCTGCAGCACTGGCATTACGGTAAGCGCTGGATACTCTGCGCCGGCCAGCCCGAACTGCTCTTCACGGAGAACGAAACCAACTTTGCGCGGCTCTTCAACACCAACAACCGCTCGCCATACGTCAAAGATGCTTTCCACGAATATTTGATTCGCGGAAATAAGCTGGCCGTAAATCCCCTCCGGTCGGGCACGAAAATGGCCGCGTATTATCCCGTGTATCTTAATCCTGGCCAAAGCGAAACAATTAAATTACGCCTGACCGACATGGAGCCTCTCGCTTCCATGTCTCGAACACCGGGCCTTGACGGCATCATCACCTCCCCGGGACATGCTGACCGCGGCGAAGGGGTTCCTACCGCGGACGATTTTGGCGCCGGCTTCGATGCCGTCTTCACGCTCCGTCAGAAGGAAGCCGACGAATTCTATGCCTCGCGCGTCACTTCGGATCTGTCCGATGATGCCAAAAGCGTCATGCGCCAGGCGCTGGGCGGAATGCTGTGGTCCAAACAGTTTTATCACTACGATGTGCGCACCTGGCTCGATGGCGACCCGGCTGGGCCTCCTCCTCCACCCGAGCGTTTAAAGGGCCGCAATAAAGAGTGGACCCATCTCTACAACGACGATGTCATCTCCATGCCGGATAAGTGGGAGTATCCGTGGTATGCGGCATGGGATTTGGGATTCCACTGTATTGCGCTCGCGCTGATCGATCCGGATTTCGCGAAGGAACAGCTCATTCTCCTTCTCCGCGAATGGTACATGCATCCCAATGGGCAACTCCCGGCTTACGAATGGGCTTTTGGCGACGTAAATCCTCCCGTCCATGCTTGGGCTGCTTGGCGCGTTTACAAAATTGAGCGGCGCGTCCGCGGCGTGGCGGATCGCGGCTTCTTGGAAAAGGTCTTTCACAAGCTTCTGCTCAATTTTACGTGGTGGGTAAATCGCAAAGATCCCGACGGAATGAACATCTTTCAGGGAGGCTTTCTCGGTCTCGACAATATCGGAGTATTCGATCGTTCTGCGCCGCTGCCTACCGGAGGCCATCTCGAACAGTCAGACGGGACGAGTTGGATGGGCATGTACTGCCTGAACATGCTGGCCATTGCCCTGGAACTTGCCAAGGAAGATCCTGCCTATGAGGACGTCGCTAGTAAATTCTTTGAGCACTTCGTCAACATCGCGCATGCGATGAACGATATGGGCACGGAGGGCATCGCGCTGTGGGATAACGAAGACGGGTTTTATTACGACGTCCTCCATATGCCGAATGGCGACGACCATTTTCTAAGGATTCGCTCTATGGTCGGTCTTATTCCTCTCTTCGCCGTCGAAACACTTGAACCCGAAATCGTCGACCGCCTGCCCGGTTTCAAGCGCCGCATGCAATGGTTTATTGACAACCACGCCGACGTACCCGAACACATCGAAATGACGCAGCGTTCCGCGCGCGGCGTTCGTCGCCTGCTTTCGCTCGCCAATCGCAAACAGCTGAAACGCATTCTTTGCCGCATGCTGGACGAAACCGAATTCTTGTCGCCCTACGGCGTCCGCTCGCTCTCTCGCTATCATCTCGATCACCCTTACGAGGTCCAAGTGAATGACCACGTAAACCGGGTCGATTACGAACCCGCCGAGTCCACCAGCGGCCTCTTTGGTGGCAATTCCAACTGGCGCGGCCCCGTCTGGTTCCCCCTGAACTATCTTCTGGTCGAATCCTTGCAGAAGTACCACCATTATTACGGCGAGGACTTTAAAACTGAATTTCCCGCCCGCAGTGGCAATGAAGTCGATCTTTGGGAAGTGGCCGCTGAAATTTCCCGCCGCCTCGTTCATATTTTCGTACGCGGCAAGGACGGCCGGCGTCCCTTCGCTGGCGGCACGGAACTTTTCCAGAGTGATCCCCATTGGAAGGACCTGATCCTTTTCTACGAATATTTCCACGGCGACAACGGCGCCGGCATCGGCTCTAATCACCAGACCGGCTGGACCGGTCTCGTCGCCAAATTGATCGAACAGAGCGGAGAATAAAATGTCGGGCGTTATTTTTCGTCCCGCTGTCCTGAAAGACGAGGCGGTGCTGCTGCGCATGATGCGCAACCTGGCCGAGCAGGAACCGGGAGCTTACTTTTTCGATGAGCCCGTTGTGAGAGACGTCTTGGGCAAGTTCCTGGCGAGTCCGGACCTGGGCCGGGCCTGGATTTTCTTTGATGGAGAAAATCCAGTCGGATACATTGTTCTCACGTTCGGATACAGTTTCGAGTACCACGGGCGCGATTCCTTTATCGATGAGCTTTACATCGAGCCGCAGTATCGCCGCCAGGGAATTGGCCGCCGGGCCATGCAATTTGTCGAAGAGCGCGCCCTCGAGTCGGATGTAAACGCCATCCATCTCGAGGTCGATGATGGCAATAACGCCGCCGAGGAGCTTTATCGCCGCTCAGGCTACGAAGATCAATCTCGTTACCTGATGACGAAATGGCTTAAGCCCCGCAAACGTTGAGCAGCAGGCCATGTAAGAAATATCGTCCCAGAAAAGGAGAGCCGTGGCGCCTCAACGAATCGATCTTCCGCCGGAATCGCGCTCTCAAGTTCAATTCGGGCGCGAAATCTGCGGTAATCTTTCCGCCGCTGAATCGCGCGAGTGGCTCGTGACCAACGGCATCGGCGGCTTCGCCTCTGGAACCATCGCCGAGGACATGACTCGTCGATACCACGGTCTTCTGATTGCAGCTCTTCAGCCGCCGCTTGGCCGCACCCAACTCGTTGCGGCTATTGATGAAAGCGTTCTCTATTCAGGCGCCAGCTATGCGTTGGCAACGCATCGCTGGGCCAGCGGCGCCGTCGATCCTCAGGGATTTCTGCTCCTCGAAAGTTTTCGTCTCGAAGGCACGATTCCCGTCTGGACTTATGCCCTCGCCGATGCCTTGCTCGAAAAACGCGTGTGGATGCAGCAGGGCGAAAACACCACTTTTATTCATTACACGCTCTCGCGTGCCAGTAGTCCTCTCGAAATGGATCTGAAGTGTCTCGTCAACTTCCGCGATTTTCATTCTTCAACCCATGCCGGCGATTGGCACATGAAAATTGTTTCCGTCGAGCATGGTGTGATGGTTTTGCCCTTTGAAGGCGCCACGCCGTTCTATCTAAAGAGCGCCCAAGCCTCCTGCGAGCCGCATCACGAGTGGTATCGCGATTGTTTCTTGCCGAGGGAAAGCGAACGCGGCCTCGACGATCGCGAAGACCATCTGTTTGCCGCGCTCTTTCACGTCAAGCTGAACCCAGGGGAAACTTTCAGCATCGTCGTGACCACTGAGCCGACCACCGCGCTCGATGGCGCGGCTTCGCTCACCGAACGCGTACATCACGAGGCTGGCCTGCTCGAAACCTGGCAAGCATACAACCAAAAATCCTCAGCGAACGCGCCCGGATGGCTTCGCCAGCTCGTTCTGGCGGCCGATCAGTTTGTCGTCAAGCGAAGCCTCCCCGAGGAACTGGACGGCCACAGCATCATCGCCGGTTACCACTGGTTCGGCGATTGGGGGCGCGACACGATGATCGCCGTGCCGGGTCTTGCACTCGTCACTGGGCGCTCCGCTATCGCGAAACAAATCTTGCTGGCTTTCGCGCACTATGTTGATGGCGGCATGCTCCCAAACAATTTTCCCGACGCAGGCGGTAAGCCCGGGTACAACAGCGTCGACGCCTCTCTCTGGTATTTCGAAGCGGTACGCCAATACTTCGCCGCAACGCAGGACATTGCCACGCTGCAAAAGTTGTTCCCGGTTCTGGCTGGCATGATTGACGCCCACGTCGCAGGCACGCGCTACAACATCCACGTCGATCCCGCCGACGGACTCCTCTACGCCGGTGGTCCGGGCATTCAGCTCACGTGGATGGACGCCAAGATTGGCGATTGGGTCGTCACGCCGCGCACCGGTAAGCCCGTCGAAATCAACGCGCTCTGGATCAACGCCCTCGAGACGATGCCGCTATTCGCGCGGCAGCTAAATAAGCCTGCGGACAACTTCGAGCGTCGCTCCGCACAAGCGAGGAGCAGCTTCCAGAAATTCTGGAACACCGAGCGAAACTGCTGTTTCGACGTAATCGATGTTCCGAGTGCGGCGAAAACAAGCGGGAGAGATCCCACCCTCCGCCCCAATCAGATTCTCGCCGTCTCTTTACCGGTCAGCCCTTTATCCCAAACTCAGCAAAAATCGGTAGTCGATGTGTGCGCGCAGCACCTGCTCACTTGCTACGGTCTGCGCAGCCTTGCCCCCGGCGAACCGAACTATCAAGGCCATTACGGCGGCGATCAACGCACCCGCGATGCCGCTTATCATCAAGGAACCGTTTGGGGCTGGCTGCTCGGCCCCTTCGCCCTCGCGCATTTCCGCGTTTACGGCGATCGCGGCGCAGCCCTCCGCTATCTCGAGCCACTAGGAAGCAACATCAGTGCCTACGGCCTCGGCACGTTGGCGGAAGTTTTCGATGGCAACCCCCCGCACACCCCTTGCGGTTGCATCGCTCAAGCATGGACCGTGGGCGAAATCCTACGCGCCTGGACCGATATCACTGAAGACTTATGATTTATGGTTTGTGGCTTTTGGCCGCAGGTTCGTACAGCTCTATTAAAATCTTGCCCGTTTCGGGTATTTTCACAAGAAAAAAGTTTACGCGAGTTCCGTCCGCTCCAGCCCGCGTCTCAGGATAGACTGCCGCAACGCCAAATTTCTCCTTCAATACCTCCGTCGCCCGGTCCACATTCAAGCATCGAAACTCCACCTGCTGTACGCCTTCTCCAAATTTCCCGAGATATCGCGCAATCGTTCCGTCGCCCCCCGGAGCCCGCGACGTCAATATGTCCAAAGAAATCCCATCGGGGAAGTGCAGTTCAAACTCTTCCGCATCCTGATCCGATGGCACTTCAGCCAGACGTGCCACCCCATTCGCCGCCCGAATTTTCGCAAACGTTTCCCGCTGCACCGCCAGCCCCACCGTCACCTCGAGATTCGGCGTCCGCAACAGCTTCGATAGCTCCTCGTCGCTCCACCACTTCTCGGCAGCCCGCTCGGCAGAACTTCGCCCGGACGCATAAATCTCGGCCGCAGCGTCCGTCCGCACGGAAGCCTCCGCAGAACAAATCCCTGTTATCGCTGCCGTAAGCGCACTGGACATAGTAGACCCAGGAATTGTAGCTTGAACACCTGCCCAGATTCAGCCGCCACTCCGAATCTGGTGCGAAAGTTGCACCAATTTCCGCCTTCAAATCATCTGAGGGATATGCCGAAACCTGTTCTTTTAACCGTCGATGACGACCCCGAAGTCCTGCGAGCCATCGAGCGCGATCTCCGCGGCCACTATGCGGATCGCTACCGCGTTATGCGCGCCACTTCTGGCAGCGCCGCTCTTTCCACTCTTCGCGAGCTCAAAGCCCGCAACAATCCCGTTGCGCTCCTTCTTGCCGATCAGCGCATGCCTCAGATGAATGGCGTCGGCTTTCTCTCCGAAGCCATGGAAATCCATCCCCAAGCCAAGCGCGCCCTCCTTACGGCCTACGCCGACACCAACGCCGCCATCGAGGCCATCAACGAGGCCCGCATCCACTATTACCTAATGAAGCCGTGGGATCCCCCCGAAGAAAAGCTCTTTCCCGCCATCGACGACCTTCTTCTCGATTGGAACTCCACTTTCCGCCCGCTCTATGAAGGCATTCGCGTTCTCGGTACCCGCTGGTCCAATCGCTCTTACGAACTCCGCGAATTTCTCGCCCGCAATCAGGTTCCCTACCAATGGATTGACATCGAACTCGCCCAAACCGATCCGGAAGTCAGCACTCTCATCAAGTCGCTCGGTCCCGAAGCGGAAACGCTCCCCCTGATTTTGTTTCCCGATGGCACCCGCTTGGCCGAGCCGCCTCTTCCTGCGGTCGCCGACAAAGTCGGTTTGCGTACTCACGCCCAAACTAATTTCTACGATCTCGCCATCGTCGGAGGTGGCCCCGCCGGCCTCGCCGCCGCTGTCTACGGCGCGTCGGAAGGTCTTCACACCGTGATGATTGAACGCGAAGCCCCTGGCGGCCAGGCCGGCCTCAGCTCCCGAATCGAAAACTACCTCGGTTTTCCGGCGGGGCTTTCCGGAAGCGACCTTGCCCGGCGTGCTGTTGCGCAAGCCCGCCGTTTTGGCGTCGAAATTCTTTCCCCTCAAGACGTCGTTGGTCTCCGTGTTGATGGCCCTTATCGCTACGTCAAACTCGCCGATGGCGCCGAAATCTCTTGCAACGCTTTGCTCCTAGCCATGGGCGTTCAGTGGCGCAGTCTCGACGTCCCCGGTATCGATCGCCTCCAGGGTGCCGGTGTGTACTATGGCGGAGGCACGACGGAAGCCATCGCCTGCCGCGGCGAAACCGTTTACATCATCGGCGGCGCGAATTCCGCGGGACAAGCCGCCATGCACTTTTCCAAGTACGCGAACAAAGTCATCATGCTGGTTCGCGGCAAATCGCTGGCCGCCACCATGTCCCACTACCTTATCGAACAAATCGAAAAAACGCCCAACATCCAAGTGTGGACGCAATCCAGCGTCGTCGAGGTCCAGGGTGAGACGCGTCTCACCGGTATCACCGTTCTCTGCGAATCCACCGGAACGCGCGAGCAGCTTCCCGCCTCCAGCCTTTTCATCTTTATCGGCGCTCAGCCGCGGACCCAATGGCTCGGCGATCTCATTGAACGCGACGATCGCGGCTTTATCTTCTCCGGCCCCGACCTCTTCCGGGAAGGCAAGCGTCCCGCTTCCTGGACGCTCGAACGCGACCCCGGTTTACTCGAAACGAACATCCCGGGCATCTTTGTTGTCGGCGACGTCCGCCACGGCTCGGTAAAACGCGTCGCCTCCGGCGTCGGCGAAGGCGCCGTCGTCGTCCAATTCATGCACCAATATCTGGCCAAGGTACAATGACTCTCGCCATCTTGAGAGCAGGAGGCGCATGACAGAGAATTCCACGCGAACGCCCGACGAAGCACTCCTTGCCAAGCTTCGCAAGGTTCACGTCTTCGAAGATATTCCTCGCGAAGAACTGCTTTGGTTTCTTTTCCAATGCGATGAACGCCGCGCCGCTCCTGGTGAGATCATCATGCGCGAAGGCGATCCACCCGATTTCATGATGGTGATGCTCGAAGGCGAAATGCGCGCGCGCGCCGAGCATGGCAGCGCCGACGGCCCCGTCTTCACGATAACTAGCGGCGACGTCACTGGCATGCTCCCTTTCTCTCGTTTGAAAGTCATCACCGTCACAGGCCGCGCCATCGTTCCCTCGCATTTCCTCGCTTTTCCCGTCGTCCAATTCCCGGAACTCTTCAAGCGATTGCCGGAACTTGTCCGCCGCTTGGTCGGTTTGCTCACGGACCGCGTTCGCAACGTCACCCGCACCGAACAACAGCACGAAAAGCTCGCCGCTCTCGGCAAGCTTTCCGCCGGCCTGGCTCACGAGCTCAACAATCCATCCGCCGCCGCTCGCCGTTCCGCCGCAGCTTTACGGGATTGTCTGTCTCGTCTCCGCGAAGCCGCCCGTAACTCGGAAATCGGCCCCGAAGATTGCGGTCTTTTAGCCCAGCGCGAGGAGGAGATCCGTTCCACTCTGAAGCCGGCGCATTTTAAGGATGAGCTTGCCCGCGTCGAGCGCGAGGAGTCCATTCAATCCTGGCTCGAGTCCCACAAGGTTGCCGATGCCTGGAAGCTGTCTCCCTCGCTGGCGGACGCCAACGTCACCGATGCTCATCTTGAAAGCTTTGCTGCCGCTGCCGGCGCATCTCTCGGCCCCGAACTCACCCGCTTTGCCACGCTCCTCGAAATGGAACGCATCGCCGAGGATCTCGAGCATAGCTCCGCCCGGATCTCCGATCTCATCAGAGCCATCAAGGAATACTCCTACATGGATCAAGGCCCCATGCAGGAAGTCGATATCGAGCATGGCCTTGAAAACACTCTCACCATCATGAATCACAAGCTCAAGCGCGGCATCACCGTTGTCCGCGATTACGCCCCGAATCTGCCCAAAGTGATGGCCAGCGGCAGCGAACTAAACCAAGTCTGGACCAATCTCATCGATAACGCCGCCGACGCCATGAAGAATGGCGGCAAGCTCACCATCCGCACTGCTCTCGAAAACGACTTCGTCCTCGTCGAAATTGCTGATAACGGCGTCGGCATTCCTCCTGAGAAACTCTCGCGCATTTTCGATCCGTTTTTCACAACCAAAGGCGTTGGCGAAGGCACCGGCCTTGGCCTCGACGTCGTCAGTCGCATCATAAAAAATGTTGGCGGCCACGTCAGCGTCGCTTCCGCCCCTGGAGATACTCGCTTTCAAGTTCGTATTCCGATTCATGCCGCTCATCCGTCTTCGGGAGCAAAAAATGGCTGACGTATGTACCCACATCAAGAATATTCGCCCGGTAAAGCCCAAATCCAAGGGCTGCGAAGAATGTCTCAAGATGGGCGATACCTGGGTCCACTTGCGTCTGTGCCTTACATGCGGCCACGTGGGCTGTTGCGATTCCTCAAAGAATAAACATGCCACCAAACACTTTCACGCCACCAAGCACCCCGTCATCCGTTCGTTCGAACCTGGCGAAACCTGGATGTGGTGTTACATCGACGAATTGATGTTTGAAGAAGATTGACGATTACGGAGGCTCAAGCCGCAATCGAGTCGTTCCGAAGAGTCCCCTACGCTGAAAAAGGTTCTGGCGGCAGAAGTGTCTTCGGCGGGGGAATTGGCGCTATTGGCGGCGTCGCTGGCGGATTCGGCGGAAACATCCTGTTCGCCAATGGCTCGTAACGCCCCGCCAAAAACTCCAGCGTGTACGACTGAAAGAACACCAACCCCGGCGCATACACAAAACCCATTATGTACAAGACTCCCGCAAGTAGGAGCATCCCCAGCCCCGTCATCAACAAAATAGCGGGAGTATCCCAGGTTATGCCCGCGCCCACACCAAGGAAATACCCCGCGACTCCCAGCACCGCAAGCGGAATCAGCAGCGCAAGGATCACAATCAGGTTCACGATCGCGAAAATTATCGCGCTCCCCATCGCCAACACGATTTTCATAAGCACATACACCGCGAACGCCGCCTTCTCCGCGCCCAACATTCCAAGCAGCCGTCGCCACCCGTCGCTCGCCCCGACATTCTCGAACGCCATCACCGGCACCAGAAAATCCCTCGCCAGCAAGTCAATGATGGCCAGTGACGCCACCAGCACAAGGAACACCAGCCCCAGCAACAGCCCGCCTCCGATCAGGGCCCCGAGATGCTCGTCCGGCTTTTCAAACCACCCCGCGGAATACGCCAGCAAGACCGGCACTCCGATTGCCAGGCTCAGCAACAGGATCGAGCCGAACGCATACCCTATAGCCCACAAAAGGTACCGCCTCCCGGCCTCTCTCCACCGTCTCCATCCCTCGCGTAGCCGGCACTGTCCGGTGATCACCGACTCCAGTAGGATGAACCTGTAAACGCAATCGCTGTAGATCCACAAAAACACTACCGCCAGGACAACGAGCGCTCCCAAGGCGATCCAGAAGAGATAAGGCCGGACTTGTTCCCAGTCAGGCTCGCTGAGAAAACGTGCTGCCACCGCCCAATGGTTACTGCCCCCTCGATTCTGGTTGAGGTTCGGGAGGCTTGCTCCGCCGCCTCCTCCTCCCCCAGCCTCTCCGGTAACCAACGCCACCACGGCAAGGCGCGCCCACAAGCCGAATCGAAACGGCGCGAAGAGCAGCTGTTTTGTCCGGGTAAACGCTGGCGAGATAGAATCAACCGCCGAGACCTGGGGATTCACTTCACACCTGCCGTGGATGACTTTCTGCTTCTATCTTCTTGCCTTTCGCTTCAAATAGTTAGCGGTAAGTACCTGCCAGAACGCCTAAGCGACAATCTCATCCTTGCGATCACCGCCAATAAAATCGCTCTCGCGCCCGTGCCTTCCCCCGGCGCCATTACTCTCTCGGTTTTGGAGCAACCAGCAAGGAAGCACAGAGCGCCACGAGCAGCACTGCCGCCACAACCGCCAGCGAGGCTTCCACCGGGATGTGTACCCACGGCTCGACAATCATTTTTACTCCAATGAAGACCAATACAAAGGCAAGTCCCATCGTCAGGTAGCGCAGCCGGCCCAGAACTCCCGCCAGTAGAAAATACATCGCTCGCAATCCCAGTAACGCGAACACATTTGAGGTGTACACGATAAAAGGATCGCGCGTTATTCCAAACACTGCGGGAATCGAGTCCACCGCCAGTGTCACGTCCGTAATCTCCACGATCACCAGCACCACGAATAGCGGCGTCGCGAACAGCCTCCCGCCTTCACGCACAAAAAATCGGCTCCCCTGGTATTTCTCCGTCACCCGCAAGTGCTTGCTCGCGAATCGAGAAATCCGGTTTTCCTCCGGATGCATCTTCTCTTTCTTCTCGAAGAGCATGTGGAGCCCTGCGTATACCAGAAACGCGCCGAACGCATACAGCACCCAGCTGAACCGCCCGATCAGCTCTGCTCCCGCCGCGATCATCGCCCCGCGCATCACCAGCGCGCCCAGAATGCCCCATTCCAGAATGCGGTGCTGGATGTTCTCGTCCACTGCGAAGGCCCGGAAAATCACCAGAAACAAAAACAGATTGTCGACACTCAGGGCTTTTTCGATTACATAACCGGTGAAGAATTCCAGGCTTCGCTGCTCGCCCCAATAATGCAGGATCCCGAGCCCAAATGCCGCCGTCAGGCCGATCCAGACGAGCGTCCACGTAACCGCTTCTCGCGTTCTCAGTTTGTGGGGGCGCCGGTGGAAGACACTTAGATCCAGCGCGATCGCGGCGAGTACAAAAAGATTGAAGCCCAGCCAGAGGAAAGGCGTTTCCATGGCTGCGTTCGGCGCGGGCTAGGGAGTCAGCGCTGCCAGCGTGTCCGTCGAGTTCAAGTTGCTCAGTTCGATCCGCAAGGTTTGTCCCGCTTCGATTGTCACCGGCACATCCCAGCGCACCCGCGCATCCCCGGCGTTCGCATCGAGATTAAGCGAACTGATCCAGTATTTACCCGCTGCCAGATTGCGGACAAAGGCGTGCCCCTCCAGGTCCGTATCCACCTGGGCCGCGAGATATTTCGTTTGCGCCACTTCCGGTGCCAGCTTCTGCACGCGTTTTTTTTGCTCGCTGATTAGAAGCGCCCATTTCGTCTGGGGATTCACGGCGTCCAGTTCCAGCTCTACTCCCGAAATCGTTGCCGGGTTCTTTTGAATAAATTTCTTCAGTGCCGTGTAGTATTCCTGCTTTTCCTTTTCGTATTTCTCCGGATGGTCCTCTTTGTCCGCATCCTTGTATTTCGGCTTGGGGATGCCGGAGGTTACGCCACCGCTGTTCGAGCGCTGGTAAGCCAGCAGGAACTCCGGCGTGTGGATAATGTCGTCGGCTGTTAGCAGTTTGTCGAGCTCGGGTACGGTTAGGTCAAGAGTGTCGTGCGCCTTGAGCCAGGTTTTCAATTCCTTCGAGACTTTCAATCCATCGATGAATTTGTCTCGCGGCGGCACCACGTCGTCCGCTTCAACTTGTTTGGCGATGTCGGCATAACTCTTTGTCAGGATGTAGAACGTAAATTGTCGCACGGGTTCCGGCCGCGCCGCCGTGGGCGTGATACGCGCCGTGATGTCGAGCATGCCGGCGGCGTTCTGTGCGCGCCCCGTGCCTGCGATAAACAGCAATGCAGCGAAGGTCGCCAGTGGAATACCGATTGTTCTTCTCATGCCGGAATCCTAACAGATTGTCCAAAGCCCAGACAGCAGAACCATGCAATGTGTTTCCTCAATCACCCGGTCTGAGGGGAAGAGCTAGAAGAGGCGAAACACGGCCTCTACGGTCACCCACGCGGCTACCGCTCGATGCGCTCCGTCTCGCGCGGGAGTAAATTTCCAGCCTCGTACTGTTTCCACGGCCCGCTCGTCCAGACCAAATCCAACTCCTTTGACGATACGAATCGTCTGTGCCCGTCCATCCGTGCCTACGAGAACCTGCAACGTCACGGATCCTTGCACCTTTCCGTGTCGCGCATCGTCTGTGTATGTCGGAGACGGACAGTATGCGCACGTGGGCGATATCAGTCCCGGGATGTACGGGCCAGTGCCCACCCCATCGCCGGCCGGTCCATCTCCCCCATTTCCCATGGTGGCGCCATCCTTGGACCCGATGCCGTGCCCCTTTCCGGGACCCGGAGAGTTTGTCTCCTTTTCCATCCATGGCAAACCTAACTTATCTGTCGCCGTCAATGTGGGCGCTGCCTTGGTGTCGAAGATCGTTGGTGGCTCGGGCAGACTGGGATGCTCGTCCTGCGGAAGGGTTGGCCTCACCAGCACCATGGCGGATCGTGGCGGAAGATTCCCATGCGTTGGGGGAATCGGGTTTTGGTCGCCGCTCCTGCCGCCAGGGTCCGAGGGATGCTCGCTCGTAAGGCTGCGAAAGACCGCCATGGGAATGTCAACTGGACCGTGCGAGGTTTCGCCTTTGGTAATCGGCCGCGTCGGTTTTGGTCCATGCGCAACCAGAAATACCAGCGCGGCAAAGGCCGCGGCGTGCGTGATGAGCGAAGCGCCTTGCGCTCGTGCTGGGCGCCGGCTTTTCTCAAACCTCAAGAGATGGATGGGCGCGCCATTTGCCGGAGAGGGCTTCAGGTGCGAGGGGATAAGCAATTGCCCCAGATTTTCTCGCACTCGGCTCACCCAGGATTCTTCCGAAGGGGAATTCGCGGACGCATCGTCGCCGAAAAAGGAGCGCAGGAGTGGATCGCGCATGCGCAGGCCTCCGTCTCCGCCTCGCCATTCGGCCCGACGACATTAGCGGGCGGGCACCAGTCGGCTACTCAGAAGTCTCGAAACAAGGTTTGGTTGCCTACAGAGTCAAGATATGAAAATTCAGGAAAAGGCAAGCTGGCAACCCACAAAATACGCATTGAACAACTAGAGGGACCAAGCTGAGGGAATTAATACAGCCGGAACGTCACTTCGATCGGCACAATTACCGGGACAATCTTTCCGTTTGGTCCCGCCGCTGGACGGAACCTCCATGTGCGCACAGACTCGACAGCTTTTTCGCCCAGACCCATTCCCGGGTCTTTCACGATGGAAATGTTGACCGCCCTCCCATCGGCAGTCACCGTCACCTGCAGCACCACCGATCCCATATATTTCGCTTTGCGCGCATCATCCGAATAGAGCGGCGGCGGGCAATAGATGCATTCCGGCACGCCAACTCCATTCACTCCCGCGCGGAACGCCCCGCCACCAGTCCCTCCGCCCTCGCCTGGTCCCAGACCACCGCCGGTGCCACTCCCGATTCCCGTCCCATTCCCGTGTCCGAGAGAATCGCTCGTTGCCGAAGCCAGCGGATCGCCAAAAGTCGAGGCGTTCAAATTCGGCACTTTCAGGTCTGGCGGACCAAGTAGCGACGGGTCCATGGCCAGCTTGGGATGCTCATTCTGTATCTTCACCTGCGGCGGAGTGAACTGCGTCCACTGGAACTTGGGTAGCTTCCCTTTGTTGACGGGAGTCAACGTGTGGTCGTTTGCTCCGCCACCCCCGCCGGCTTTCTTCGCCCCCGCCGGCAGTTTCGCCATGTACGGCGAAATATCAAGCGGCGTGACGTCCACAAGCTTGTTCTTCGCTTCGGTCGGAGTGAAATGCCAGAGCAAAGGAATCAGAATAATCAGCGCGAAAACACTTCCGTGAGCCACGAACGAGACCGCCTGCGTCCAGCGGAAATTTTCGTCTTTCGACCAGATATCCTTTACCCGCACCGGCTTGCTGGTGAAGTTCGCCGGTGGAAGCTTCTCCGGTGAAAAAAGCTCCTTGATGCGTCCGCCGAACCCGCCGAAATTTGCTCCCCAGGAAACCGCCAGACGGCTATTAATCGGGCCTTTCGGGACCGGCCGCGAACTTAGAAAATCTCTGAAATTGTCAACGACTCCAGCCCCGAAGCGTGGCTTCACGAAAGGCGCTCCGGGCCGGTTCGTTACTTTCACCGGACGCTCGGTCAGAAATTGTTTGAGGTTCGACCAAAAATTCGTGGGAATCAGGATCGCAGGCGCGCCAAATCTGGGAACTGCGGACGCTGGCACGGGAACGGCTTGGTCGCTGGGGGCAGACGCTCCGCGCTTCTTCGCATCATCGGGAACGAGATTGACGATTAACCCCGGCACCATCTTCCCCCTGATTTAGACGCACTTAGACTCTGCTGGGTGTCCTGAAACCATATGATTCTCTCGAGTCGCGAAAGGTTGCGCGACCCCAGCCGCTGACACCAGCTCCCAATCATTGTAACATACCGAATTACACCGCTTTACGATGTTTCTGTCAGGGTAATGGAACCTTGGCACTGCATCCAAATTGGGCAATCGATTCCGCGGGCACACTTTTTCATGGGCGAACCTCTGGAACTCAAGAAAACTCTCAACCTCCCTCAAACGGACTTTCCCATGAGGGCCGGGCTTCCACAAAATGAGCCGAAACAGCTTCTGACATGGCAGCAATCTCATCTCTACGAGCGCATCCTCGCGTCGCGAATGGGCCGCCCACTCTTCGTTTTGCATGATGGCCCTCCTTATCCGACCGGCACGATTCATCTGGGCACCGGCCTCAATAAAATTCTGAAGGACATGATTGTCAAATCCAAGAGCATGGCGGGCCATTACGCTCCGTATGTGCCTGGCTGGGATTGCCACGGATTGCCGATCGAGACGCAGGTGGAAAAAGAACTTGGCGGAAAAGACAAAGTTACCCCCTCCGAATTTAGGCGCCTTTGCAGGGAGTTCGCCGCGCGTTATGTCCAGCAGCATAAGCGAGACTTCCAGCGATTGGGCGTGCTCGGCCGGTGGGATGATCCGTATTTGACGATGAGCCACGATTACGAGGCCACCATCGCCGCCGCTCTCCTCGATTTCATGGAGAAAGGCTTCGTCTATCGCGGCCGCATACCAGTTTATTGGTGCATCTATGACTCGACCGCTCTCGCAGAAGCGGAAGTCGAATACCACGATCACACAAGTCCCTCGGTTTGGGTGACCTTCAAGCTTCTGGGAGGCGTTTTCGACGAAGGCCAATCCCGCGCCGATCTTGGCGGCGGCGTAAACGCCGTGATTTGGACCACCACGCCTTGGACGCTGCCTCACAATCGCGCGTTGGCCTTTCATCCCGATTTCGAATATGCAGTCGTGGAAACGGAGAAGGGAACGCTGCTGCTTGCCGTAGGTCGAATCCCTGCGCTGCAAGCGGAATGCGGGATCAAGGAAGTTCGTGTACGTTGGAAGGGGGTGGGCCGGGATTTTGAGGGCGCGAAGTTCCAGCATCCGTTTTTGCCGCTACAAGTCCCGGGGATACTGGCGGACTATGTCTCGCTGGATCAGGGCAGTGGGATTGTGCACACCGCGCCCGGCCATGGTTCGGATGATTTTCTTTCCGCCCAAAGATATGGACTCGAGGTTTACGCGCCCATCGACGACAAAGGCGTTTACCTCGAGGGCTTGCCGGAATATAAAGGGAAGAATGTGTTCGAGGCGAATCCGATCCTCGTGAAGTTGCTCTCGGATCGCGCCGCGCTCCTCGGCCATCATGATTACACGCATAGCTACCCGCATTGCTGGCGCTGCCACAATCCCGTCATTTTTCGCGCCACGGAGCAGTGGTTCATCAAGATGGACCAGTCGGCGCACGGCCAAGAAAAAACACTTCGTGCCCAGGCGCTCGGAGAAATCCCCTTCGTGAAATGGCTTCCCGCGTGGGGCGAAGAACGTATGCATGAAATGATCGAGCAAAGGCCGGATTGGTGCATCTCTCGGCAGCGATTCTGGGGCGTGCCGATCATTGTTTTCTATTGCTGCGGCTGCGGCGCCCGCCTCGAGGATTTTGCCGCGCTGCGCAACGTTGTGAAGTGGTTTGAACGGGAAGGTGCGGACGCGTGGTACAAGCACTCCGCGGAGGAGTTGTTGCCCGCGGGGACGAAATGCCTGTGCGGCGCAGGCGCGTGGCGCAAAGAGAACGACATTCTCGACGTTTGGTTCGACGCCGGTTCCTCGCACCTCGCCGTTCTGAAGGCCAACGAGTGGCCCGCGGATGTTTACCTCGAGGGCCCCGACCAATATCGCGGCTGGTTCCAGAGTTCGCTCCTGATCGGCGCGGGGTTGCGCGGTCGCGCGCCCTACAAAAGCGTTGTCACCCACGGCTGGACGCTGGATGAGCACGGCCGCCCGATGTCCAAATCCCTTGGCAACGTCGTTCTGCCCAGCGAGGTTTGCGACAAGTGGGGAGCGGACTTGCTCCGTTTGTGGGTGGCCTCGCAGGAATATCAGGCGGACGTGAAAATGAGTGAGCGCGTGATGACGCAGCTCAGCGAGTCCTACCGCAAGATTCGCAATACCTTCCGGTTCGCCCTTGGAAATCTGTTTGATTTTGACCCCGCCCTCGACGCTCTTCCGGATGAGCAACTCGAGGAGATCGATCGCTGGATGCTGGATCGCACCGCGGCCCTCGTGAAGGAATGCCTCGAGTGGTATCCGGCGTACGATTTTCACCGCGTGTATCATGCGCTCCATGATTTTTGCGTCGTGGATTTGAGCGCGTTTTATTTCGACGTCCTGAAAGACCGCCTGTACACAAAGGCGGCGAAGAATCGTTCGCGGCGTTCCGCCCAAACGGCAATCTGGAAAATTACCGGCGCGCTGGTCTGTCTCGCCGCGCCTATCTTGGTTTTCACTGCGGAAGAAATCTGGGCCTATTGGCCGAAATTGCCTGGCCACCCGGAGAGTGTACACATGACTCTTTTTCCCGATGACGCCGGGCTGAAGCCGGACCTCGACGCCAGCACAAAAACAGAATGGGGCAAGCTTTTCGCGCTGAGATCGGACGTATTGCGAGACCTCGAACGCGCCCGTGCGCGCAAATTTATCAACGCATCTCTCGAGGCCAGGATTCGGTTGCGCTCAAAAGGAGATTTCCTGGAGCTCTTGCAACGCCACGCGCGGGATTTGCCGGGGCTGTTCATTGTTTCGCAGGTGGAAATCCTGCCGTTCGATGGGCCGGTGTCCAGCGATCATCCCGAACCGTTCCATATCGAAGTCTTGCGCGCCGAGGGCGCAAAATGCGAACGCTGCTGGAATTACTCGACGCATGTGGGTGAGAATCCGCGCTACCCCAGCGTGTGCGAACGTTGCAGCGCCGTTCTCGCGGAAATCGAAGAGTCGGAACCCGTCCTCCCATGAGATTCCCTGCGCGCCTTCGATGGCTCTGGCTCACTCTCAGCGTTGTGCTCCTCGACCGCGCCACGAAAGCCTGGTTCGAAACGCAAACGAACGAAGGCTGGCGCCACGAAGTAGTGCGCCACTTCATCTATCTGGTCCACAGCCGCAATCCGGGTATCGCGTTCAGCATTTTTGCGGATTCCCATTCGCGGTGGCTGCCCATTTTTCTGATCGGTGGCTCCCTCGTGGTGATCTGCGTCCTCGCCTGGCTGTTGGTCGCCGGGCAGAGCGGTGCGATGGCGTGCGCCGGGCTGGCTCTTCTGCTTGGCGGCGCCACCGGAAACCTCACCGACAGGATTCTGCATGGCGCCGTGACGGATTTTCTCGAAGTGTGGCTTGGCAATTACCGCTGGCCGGCCTTCAACGTAGCCGACTCGGCCATCACCATTGGCGCTATCCTCCTGATTCTTGATCTTCTATTTGCCTCTCGGAATCCCGGCAGAGAGAAGTAAGCAGGGTTATGAGAGGGCGGGATCCCGTATTTCTGCTCTACTGTTTGCGCATATTTTTTGCTACGCTGGAGGTTGTCGAGCAAGCGAGGAAGCCGTGGCTGAGAAGAAAAAGACAAGCGCTGAAATCGTTTCCGAGATGACGGGCCTGATCGTTGAACATTTAGAAGCGATGCCCGTTGAAGAAAGAAAAAAGAGGGTCAAAGCCTTTAAAGAAGCGATCAACCATGGCGGGAAGCGCGGGCGTGCTCGTCCCAAAGTTGCATCAGCCTTTCGTACCCGGCAGAAGTCTCGTCATATCCCAGCTTAAGAAGCGCTGCCTTGAATTTGGGGAGATTCCTCTCGTCCACAGCCCGTTGAACTAATTTTTGTATTTCATGGCTTTCTTCGATCGACATTCCGACAAGAGGTGAGTATCCAATTGGTTCTCTCTCTGCCCGAATTCTTTTTCCGCTCGGTCATGGGCGCCGGCCGTTCTCCTTCGATTTCCGGGAGCTTCAGTGCCCTTCGGATCACGCATATTAAGTCTAAATTACGTAGACATATACTTATTTTATTTCTCTACCCCAGAATAATCCGACCCCGCATTTGATCTTGCCACGCATTTGCACAAGAGGAATGACAGCTGCCGTGTCTCGCAGCTTGTCAGAGCTGCTAGAATCCTCGCGTGCCCCCGCCAATCACACACCAGCTGGACGTTGCGGAAAGCGATGCCGGAGTGCGGGTGGACCGCTATCTGGCCGCTCAACTGCCGGAGTTGAGCCGCACTCGCATCCAGGAACTAATCGCAGCTGGGCTGGTCCTAATCGACGGCAACCCTACCAAGGGCTCGCACCGCTTGCGTGTCGGCCAGAAAATCGCGGTAAACCCTCAAGCTCGCCCGCCGATGCGCGCCGAAGCCGAATCCATTCCGCTGGAAATCCTTTACGAGGATGCCGACGTGATCGTGGTCAACAAACCCGCCGGCATGACCGTCCACGCAGGAGCGGGAAACACGCGCGGCACGCTCGTGAACGCCTTGCTGGGGCGAGGCCAGACGCTTTCGAAAGGCGGAGATACTTTGCGGCCGGGAATTGTGCACCGCCTCGACAAAGACACCTCCGGAGTCATCCTCGTGGCGAAGAATGATTTTGCGCATGCCAGGCTGGCGGAAGGATTCCGGCAGCGCACGGTGAAGAAGTTGTATCTCGCTCTTGTGGAAGGCTTGCTCGAGGAACGCCAGGGACGCATTGAACTGCCGATTGGCCGCGACTTGCACAGGCGTACTCGCATGGCCGTGCACCAGCAGAAACCAGGGGCCGCGCTGCCTCACAACACGCACTCGCGTAAGGTGCTACCGGGAAATGCACGTGAGGCGCGGACGGATTGGCGAACGCTCGCGGAAGTGGATGGCGCGACGCTCATCGAACTGCACCTCCACACCGGGCGAACGCATCAGATTCGCGTGCATCTGTCGGCGCTGAAGCATCCTGTGGTTGGCGATACACTGTACGGAGCCTCTCCGCGGATTCACGTTCCCCAGGAATCCCGTTGCGCCGCGGCTCGCCACTCCGAAGAACTAACCATGCCGCCGCTGGGCAGAAATTTTCTGCACGCGGCCCGCCTGGGATTTTCTCAGCCGAGAACCGGCGAGTGGCTGGAAGTCCGCGCTCCGCTTCCGCCCCAGCTGCATGACTTCGTCCGCAAGCTGGCGATAGCCGCGGGTCAGGATTCCAAGCGAATTGACGCTGCGCTCGCTCCATACCTATAATCAACTGACATGTCCAGGGGAACGGTTTCCGTACTTCTCGTAGCAGGATTGCTGGCGACCGCGGTCAGCGACCGCGCGCAGCAGGCAGCAGCGCCGCCCGCGTCCCGCCTCCAGGCAGACGCGAAAGCCGCTTTACAACAAACCAAGCCCGAGCCACCGGGCCAGCAAGCAGCGCCGGCTCAGAGCCCGCAAAAGATCGTCCAGGTTGTCAACCTCGTCGACGTCCTCTTCACCGTCCTCAACCGCCGCAACAGACTCGTCCCCGACCTGCAAAAAGACGATTTCAAAGTATTCGACGATAAGCTCCCGCAGGACATTCGTTACTTCAGCAAACAGTCGGACCTGCCTTTGCGCATTGGAATGCTCGTGGACACTTCCAACAGCATCCGCGACCGCATCAAGTTCGAGCAGGACGCCTCCATTAATTTCCTCTTCAGCGTGCTGCGCCGCGGCAGAGACGAAGCCTTTGTTATGACCTTCGACGACGAGCCGCAAGTGGTCCAGGCGTTCACCGGCGACGCAGGCCTCTTGCGCGACCAAATCCTTCAAACTCGCGCCGGCGGCGGCACAGCCGTGTACGATGCGATTTATGAGGCTTGCCAGAACCAGCTGAGCCATCCGCCGCGCCCGCCAGGGGATCAGCCGGACGTCGTGCGCCGTGTAATGATTCTGATCAGCGACGGGGACGACAATCTTTCAAACCACACGCGCTCCGAGGCCATCGAAATGGCCCAGCGCACCAGCGTCGTGATCTATACCATCAGCACCAGCACGCAGTGGATCCAGCTTTCACAAACCGATCCCGACAAACTCGCCGATCGCAAAACCCACTTGACGGAAGGCGACAAAATCCTCCAGGACCTTGCCGATGAAACCGGAGGCCGTGCTTTCTTTCCCTATCACGTTGACGATCTCGATCAATCCTTCCAGGACATCGGCGACGAGCTCCGCAATCAATATTCTATCGCTTACATCCCCACCAATTATGTCCTGGACGGCCGCTACCACCGCATTCGCATTGAGGTGCCCGATCATAAAGGCTATCAGGTGCGAGCAAGGCGCGGCTATTTCGCGCGCGCCAGCCGCGAATCCAGCCCGCAAGCCAACCCCTCTGGCCCAGCTTCTCCCTGAGTGTTTTCCTCTTTGATTTCTTGATCGCGCCATCCGCCGGGAAGGATGTTCGTGGACCCGTAGACGCTTGTCTGCACACGCATTCCTAACGCGTCGTATCGCGAAGCAGGACGGCGTCCGATTCCAGGTGGCCCCGCTCGATGCCGATCTTTGTGCCATCCGTGGAGAAGAGAAACTTTTCAATCCCCTCAGATGTGAAATGGGTGAACTGCTTGGCCTGGGAGCCATCCAGAGGCTGCAGCCACAGATTGCTTACTCCCTTGTCGCGGATGGCGTAGACAATGGACTTGCCGTCCGGCGCAAAGGCCAATGGCCAGGTCGCGCGCGAATCAATGTCGTGGTAAGTGACCTTCTTGTTCTCGAGCGAATAAGTATCCAGCATGAGCTTGTGGTCGAGTTCGCGAACTTCAAAATACGCCAGGCTCTTGCTATCCGGCGAAATACTCACCTGGCCTTGCGAGGTGGCCAGGATGGTTTCCGGCGAGCCCCCGTCGATCGAGACACGCTTCAAGGCCGCGTTGTCGCCGAAATCCGTGTAGTACACCCACTGCCCGTCGGGTGAACAAAGAGGATCGGATTCCGCCGAACCGAAGGTGAGCTGCTTGAAGTCCGTTCCCGTGGTGTTCATCCTCCAGAGATTGAAGGAGACCTTTCCAGCGCGGCCGGCCGCGCGAATCACGTAATAGCGGCCACCAGGCCCGCAAGAGGCGACCTGATCGGAAACGTGCTTGGCGTCTGAGTAGACCACGCTCTCCGCACCCTCCGGCTTCACCACTCGTATGTCGGGAATTTGCGCGAACACGATCCGGCCATCGCTCGTCCAGTCCCAGTTCCAGATCGTGCTGCTCATGGACAGCGATATCGCATGAACCTCGTCAGGCTGGGACGCTGGTGCGACTTCCAACTGATATTTCGGTTGGGTCTGGCTGGCAACGATGGCGCGCCCATCGGCAGCGATCGATGGAAAAAGATAAGAGTTGGTGTCGTTCGTGATGCGCCGGTATCCGCCATTCGGATAGCCCACGATCCCCAATTGAGCGTTCATCACGCCGAAGTCGCCGAATTCGGAAACAAGCAGACCGCTGGCGTCGGGCATCCAGACCGGATTGCGGTAAATCTGATTTGTGGCGATCGGCAGGGTTTGGTGCTTGCCGGTGGCCACATCCACCGCAAGCAGAGCCGCGGTCACTCCCTCGGCTAGCTCGGACACCGTGATTACGATGGTCTTGCCGTCGGGCGACCACGCAGGGCTGTAGTTGCCTACGCTGCCGGCGAGTGGGACATCTTTGAAGAGGCTGCGGTCGAACGAGCCGTCGCTGTGCGCGATGATCAGCTCGTAAGTCGGAGAGTCGTGGTCTTCGCGCAAGAAGGCGAATCGTTGTCCATCCGGAGAAAAGGTTACGGGGCTGTCGACATCCTTGATGAGCAGCCGCGGAGTCCCTCCAAAAACTGGCGACGAGTAGAGAGACGCGAGAGTATGCTCCGACTCATCGCGGCGCACACTGTAGATGTAATTCGAGTCCGGCGAAAAAGTGAGTCCGGCATAGCGAGTGGCGGCTGGCGGCAGAATTTCCGTGTTGCTTCCCGTGGGGATGTGCCGAAGCCACAGGGCTTGCAACCCGTTTTCATCGCGAACGTGAACGAGGTAGATCCCGTTGGGAGAAATGGCCGCAAGCGTGACGTGCCCATTGTTCGTAAGATTTTCAATGGTGAATGTGTCGAACGGTACGTGGCGCGTGCGCAGGAAGATCGAGTACATGCCGTACGCAGCGGCGGCCACCACCACGAGGAGACCGAGCAGCGTAAGTCCCGTTCCGAACTTGTGCTTTCTGGCGGCTTCGACAATAGCTGAGCTTCCCGAAGGCGCCACTCTTGGTTTCGAAGCCTCGCTTCCGGAAGGGGAAGAAGTTCGCGCAGTGGTGCTCTGAGTGCTCGCAGCCCGACTCCCGGAATCGATTTCGCGTTGGAGGCGCCTAAGATCTGCCCGAAGTTCGGCTGCGACCTGGTACCGGACCTCGCGGTCCTTTTCGAGCGCCTTGTTGAGAATCCGCTCGAGTTCGGCCGGAACAGCAGGATTGATGGTGACCGGCGCGACCGGAGCATTGTGAAGGATATTGTCGAAAACGACGGCGCTCGTCGACCCCGGAAACGCCTGCTTCCCGGTCAGCATCTGGTACAGAACCGCGCCCAGTGAAAAAAGATCACTTCGGGCGTCAATTTCTTCCCCGCGAGCTTGTTCCGGGGACATGAAATGGATCGTGCCAACTGCCATTCCCGGGCTCGTGAGCAGCTTGTCGGCGCGAGAATCCACTGTGTGGCCGGCGAGATCTTCTGAGTTGCGCGGAAGAAGTTTGGCGAGGCCAAAATCCAGGATTTTCACGGTCCCGGATTCCATCACGAAAATGTTTGCCGGTTTGATGTCGCGATGCACGATCCCTTTTTTGTGCGCGGCATCGAGCGCGTCCGCAAGTTGTATCCCTATTTCGACGGTGCGGTTGATGGGCAATGGGCCGTCGGCCAGCACCTTGTCGAGTGATTCGCCGACGAGCAGCTCCATGGCGATAAAAGTTCGCCCGCCTTCGCCTTCGATCGCGTGGATGGTGCAAATTCCGGAATGGTTGAGAGCCGAGGCTGACCGGGCTTCACGCAGAAACCGTTCGAGAGTTTGCGTGTCGCGTTGATTCTCCTCGGGAATGAATTTCAGCGCGACGCGGCGTCCCAGTTTGGTGTCTTCGGCTTCGTAGACGACACCCATCCCTCCGGAACCGAGCTTGCGGAGAATCTTATAGTGGCCGACGGTCTCGTTGATCATGGTCAATATGTGATAGTGGGATGTTAGACGCTCGGCGAATTTCGGTCAATGCGTCGAAAAATGGAATTGCGTGGATTTAGTCAGTCTGCTGGCCGCCTCGAACGAGCGCGACAGCAGCTCTGCCTGATTTGTCTGACTCCCTTGACGAAATATTCGCTTCGCTATTTGGCTTCAGCGAGGAATTTTGCGAGTGGCTCCCAATAGTTTCCCTTCCAACCGGCGAGCAGGTGTTCGGCATCTCCTTGGGGAAAACCAGCGTGCTCAAACGCAAGCGTCGTGCCGGATCCCTGAGCCGAAAGCTCAAACCTGGCGATCGAGTAGGCTCCATCCGCCCAGCTTCCAGCCCGCCACGCTTGGACAATTCGCTGTCCCGGCACAAGTTCGATCTGGCGCCCGGTAACGTAGCCTCCAAACGCAGAAAAAGTCCCTCCCGCTTCGCCGCTGATCTCCGCTGGCTTATTTTCGATGGACATGGACTTCATCGCGGCGCTAAGTTGCACCACGCGGCTGAATTGCTTCGAGTCCGTTAGCGCCCCATACACCCGCGCTGGCGCCGCATCGAAATTCACTTCCATGTGAATCGCTTCCGCCGAGCGGGTGATTTCCTCGCCCGCCGGCAGTCCTGCGGCTCGAGCAAGCTTCGAGGCGCCGAGCGCGGTTCCCGCGAATCCGAGTCCCGAAAAAAGAGCGGCCACATGGATGGAAAAGTTCCTGCGAGTTACCTGCGCGGATATCGAATTCTTGAAATTCTCGTCCTCGTTTCCTCGAAGCATATTTTCCCTCCCTAAATTTTCGACCGCCGCAAGGTGTGAGTCAGTTCGCTATGCCGATGGGAGCACGCAGGCACACTCTGTTCAAGGAAATATTTTGCGGACCGATGGCCGGCAAATGGGTTATCCATTGCAGGAAAACACAACGTATCTCGCTGCTTTTTCACACCTATCTTGTTCTGTTAGCCTTTCGGCGCGTAATAGCCTTTGCGGGCCAGCACCTTGTCGTCGTGGTCAGAGACTTCCACCTTGATTTTCCGGAATTTGCCGTCATGGGTCGAATTTGTCGGATAGTAGCCGATAGTGTACTGGCTGCGCAGCTCCTCGGAGATTTGATCGAACGCTTCCTGCAGATGTTTCTCGTTGTTCACCACGATCATGCGTCCGCCCGTTTCATCCGTGATTTTCTTGGCGACCCCGCTGTTGGCTCCGTAATGCGGATCGTAGACCAGCAGAATGTGCACGACCGTGTCCGTCCGTTGCGCCGCTTCGATGGCCTCTTCAACTTTTACTTTGCTGCCGTTGTCTTCGGCGTCCGTCAGCACCACGACCGCTTTGCGTCCAGCCTCCGAAGCAAGCTGATCATGGCAGGCCAGATAGAGAGCGTCATAGAAATCGGTTCCTATGTTGCCCGTAGGGAGAGTCCCGGGAGTGATCATGGGCCCTCCGGCATTGATTTGTGCCCGGTGAATGGCCCGATCGAGTTGAGAGCGATCTTCCGTGAAATCCGCGAGCAGGTCCACATCCAGGTCAAACGAGATGATCATCGCTTCGTCGCCCTTGCGCATGACGCGATTCAAGAAGCTGGTAGCTCCATCCTGAATGGCCCCCAGCATGTATTGCTCGCTTCCCGAGGTATCCAGGAGCAACCCTAGCGTGATCGGCAGCGTCACTTCTTTCGAGAAGAAGGCGATTTTCTGATCCTGGCCGTCTTCCGAGATTTTGAAATCGTTTTGCGTGAGGTTGGTGACGATGTGCTTGCTCTTGTCCCGCACGGTCACAAACAGGTTCACCAGGTTGACCTGGGACTTGATGGTCGGGCCTTGAATCGTTGGCTCCTGCGGGAAGGCGCGCACAGCCACAGCAGCCGCCAGCACGGGCGTCACACACAGAACTGCAAGCTTCTTCAGAGAACGCATGTATACTTTCCTTGACGAGAGATGCCCGGCCGTTAATTGCCCGCTGGGGGTCTTCCGCCACGTTTGGATGCTGCCTGGCGGTGCGATGGATGCGTCCCACGGACGTACGCTAACGCTTCCACTACCGGCTTCGGAAGGAAGTTTGGCCTTAGGAATATGAAAAGTCTACGAAAAATCGCAGGCATCACCAGTTTCCTTTTCTTTGCGGCGCCTGCTCTGTGGCTTGGTTTTGCGGCACGGGCGCACCAGGAGCCCGCTCCGGCTCCGCCGCAGAACGCGCCTGCGCCTGACGCCCCCCGCCTCAGCGAAGCGCGAGCCAAAATTACCGTGAACGCCAACCTCGTGGTCCTCCCCGTCACCGTAAAAGACAGGTCCGGCCGGCTTGTGCCCGATCTGGGGAAAGACGAATTTCGCGTGTTTGACGACGGGGTCGAACAACGAATCGATGTATTTACTACCGAGGGATTCCCGTTGTCGATGGTCATCTTGATCGACAACGATCTAAAAGACAAGGACGCCAAGGCAGTGGGAAACAGCCTCGACGCCATCATCGGTGGCATGAGCAATCTCGACGAAGCCTTCGTTTGCCGCTTTGACGAGTTCTTCCACCCTGGAAAAGGCTTCACCAGCAACCAGGACGCCCTCCTATTGCAACTCAAGCGCACCAAGCTCGAGAGCCACACCGCCTTGATTCCCCCGGGCGATCCCTTTAATCAGCCCACCATCAACGGCCATGCCGTCGACGGCTCTCCCGCCGTCACCGGCGCCACTCGAACCATTTTTGCAGCCCCCACCAAGGCCCTCGACGACGCCATCTTCGCCGCCGCCGAACTTCTGAAGACCCGCCCTCGCAACCGCCGCAAAATCATCTTTGTCATCAGCGACGGCATCGACGGCGGAAAAAAGTACAATTCCAACACCTACGACAATACCGTCAAGGAAGTGCTCGCCCACAGCATTTCGGTCTTCGCCGTCGGCGTCGGAAGCGCCTTCTTCGACCGCAAATTCGAGCGCCTCTCGGAATACGCTCATGCTACCGGCGGCGATATCTATTACGCCGCGAGTGAAGACTCGATGGAGGATCTGTACTCGCGTGTGACGGAAGAGGCCCGCAACGAGTACACCCTCGCCTACATTCCTCAGGGCATCAAAGGGGAGCAGAACTCCAAGGATTACCACAGCGTCGAGGTGCGCGTGAAGCGCGAAGGCTTGACCATCCTCACCCGCAACCGCTACTACACCGGCGGCATCACTCAATAATCCCCAGCATCCCGCGGAAACGCTGCTGCTTCTGGACTCCCGCGTGCCGTCTTTCTGTTTTACTGTTTTGACGGAATGTGCTCACGCGAACCAGGTATAGTGCGCACGCCTAGCCGCTGAGCGATTCCTCATGCGCAGGGCAAATCGGTTTGTACGCGCAGTTGCGGCAGACGAATCCAGGGTTGGGCGGGAACTCCCCCGCGCGGATATCGGCGGCGGCTTCGAGGACGATCTTTTGGGCTTCGTCGAGTTGCTTGGCGTCACGTGTGGTCACCTGGGTATGGTTGTTCTGAAGGTAGTGGAAGACCAGGCGGACGGGATTCCATTCGAAAATTTCCTTTGCAGCCAGGGCGTACAGGCTTAGCTGCAAATCTTTCTTGGCGTCGGCATCCTTTTTGGGTTTGCCGGTTTTGTAGTCGATGATTTCAACGTCGTTCCGTCCGAGCGAATTCACCTGGTCCATCCGGCCAATGATGGTGACATTATTCTCCAGCGGAAGCTCAAAGCTTTTCTCTTGTTCGAGCACTTGTGGCGGCGCTTCGAGCATAGCCGCATGAAATGCCCGCAATTGCTCCAGGCCGTCTTCCTTGTAACCCTTCTCCTGATAATCGTCTTCAAAGCCTGCCGAACTCCACTCCGTTTCGAAAATTCGCGCCACCTCTTCAAACGGCAGCTTCACGCCTTTGCGAAGCTGGTCGACAAAGCGCTTGATCGTTGTGTGCATCACGCTGCCAAAGCTGAGCACTGCTTTGGGCCCTTCCTTGAGCGACCACGACCGGCTGAAGAGATATTGCTGCGGGCAGCTGCGGTAGCCGCTGACCGCTGAAGGGCTTAAGGTGAGCGGCTCAGGCGTCGGAGGATGAAATTCCAGAGCCCAGTCCGCGATCCTCGAGAAAATTTTTGGCGGTTCGGTGGACGCAGGGAAGAGTTGTGAATTTGCCGCACCTGGAGCTTCTTTTTTCGTGGTCGAACTCACTTCCGGCAATTTAGGGCTCAGCTGATGAACATCGCGGCGCTTGATGGCCGGTTCCATCAGGATGTCTTCGACGAACACCGGGATCTTTCCTTTTTTTTCCGTAAGCGTGGTGAGTGTAAGCCGATTCTCCGCGCGCGTCAGGGCCACATAAAAGAGCCGCCGCTCTTCTTGAATGTGAAACTGCTCGGCGGGCTCGCCTTCTTTCATCAGAGCCGCGGGAAATTCGAACACGCGCGAGCGTTCCGTTGCGGGAAATTTCTTGTTGTTGATCCGTAGCAGAAAAACCTGCGGAAACTCCAGCCCTTTGGCGCCGTGCACGGTCATCAACTGGACGGCGTCGCCGGGGAAATCGTCCTCAAGACTGATCGTGCCGCCCGCTTGCGAGTAGTAGCCCAGATATTCGACAAATTCCGCAAGGCCTCGCGTTTCGCTCTTGGGTTCCCACTCTTTCACAAATTCCGAAAGCCGCGTCACGTACTTGCGGTCTTGGGCGCTAGCGCGTTGCGTGACCTCCAGCCATTCGAGCAGATCCGCGAGAATTTCGCGCGCCGTACGCCGACGCAGCGTTTTTCGCTGTTCGGAAAGAAATTCCACGAGTTTGCCGAGCGCGGCGTGCGAGCCATCGAAAGGCAGTTGGCCCTGCGGAAGCTGCAGCATGTCGTAGAGCGCTTTTTTTTCTTTGCGCGCGCGCTCGGCGAGCCTGACAAGATCGGCGGGTTCGAGTCCCCAAGCCGGAGCCGCAAGAACGCGGGCGCAAGCAATGTCATCGAAGGGCGTCGCAATCAGCCGCAAATAAGCAAGCACGTCTTTAACTAACGGATGATCGAGTATGGAAAGCTTGCTGATGACAAAAGGAATTTTGTGCCGCGACAGCTCTTCCACCAGCTCGTCGCGGTGCGCATGCTGGCGGTAAAGCACAGCGAAATCATGCCACTTCCGTCCCGCTGCGTGCAGCCGCTGCAGTTCACTCGTGATCCAACGCGCTTCGTCTTCTTCGGTTTCCAGTTCGACGATGCGGACCTTTTCGCTTTCTTCTTTATTGGCGCTCAGCACTTTCTTGGGAAAGTCGGCGCTCACGGTATTTTGCGCGATGACTTGTGTCGCCACGCGAAGGATATTCGGCGTCGAGCGGTAATTTTCCACCAGCGACACGCGGAATCTTGTCGAGTCTTCGCCTTCGCGCCAGCCCGCAAAGCGTTCGAGGAAAAGTTTGAAGCTGCCGAACGAGGCTCCGCGGAAGCGATAGATGGCCTGATCGTTGTCGCCAACGGCTACGATATTTCTTTTGTCGCCCGCAAGGAGTTCAAGCAAACGAAGCTGCGCGATGTTGGTGTCCTGAAATTCGTCAACGAGGATATAGCGGTACTTTTCCTGAAGCGTGCCGCGAAGCTCGTCGTTCGTTTCGAGAAGCTCGACGGCTCCGGTGATGAGCGAGCCGAAAGACACGCGCTTCTTTTCGCGCAGCAGCTCTTCACTGGCACGGTAAGCCCGCGCGATTTCCTGCTGCAAGGCGACTTCTTCGGCGCGCTCTTTGAACGTGTCCTCGTCCAACGCTGCGCGTTCCGCATCAAGCTGCGCAGCGAGCCCGTCGGCGTAGAGCTGATAATCCTCCGCGGACACAAGTTCGTCCTGGCAGCGCGAGAAAAATTCCACGAAATCGTTCAAAAATTGCCCCGGATCGGCCAGCCGCCGGTACTTGTCGAGCTTGAGGCGCTCGAGATTCCGGCGCAAAAGAATCCAGTGATCGACCTTGTCGATCATCAAGCGTTCAGGCGCGGCTTCCTTCAGAAGGCTCTCGCAGAAAGCGTGGAAAGTCGCAAGAGTCACATTTTTGCCGCGTTCGCCAGTGGCGCGGACGACGCGCGCTTTCATTTCGCCCGCGGCCTTGTTTGTAAACGTCAGGCCGAGGATATTTTCCCCGGAGAGGGAATCATCAGATTGCAGCAGATGCCGGATGCGCTCCGTGATGACGCGCGTTTTGCCCGTGCCCGCGCCTGCAATCACGAGCAGCGGCCCTTCGCCGTGCGTGATCGCGCGCCGCTGCGCGTCATTCAGTTTCAGCCCGCCTTCCGCAGGCGGCTCAAGATCAAACAGCGTTGCCATGACTTAAGCAGGTTAACGGAAATCATGGAGAAGAGGAAACGCAACTCGGAACTCAGTCGAGCGACTCTAGGATATCGTCTCGGCTCACACCTTTGTGGGTGGCAACCGCCCGAAGAATGCTGGTCAGTGTTCCTATATTGATCGACTTGTGGTCGGGAACAGCGATGCGCTGATGCGTTGGGGATCCCGTTTCCAGCGCAATGTGGCTTCCCACTTGATGCGTTTGATGATAATCCCAGCCGGCATAGGCATGCCACAAGCCGCCGGCCGCTCAAGTCTCGCGGTACTTTCATTCCATGGCTAGAACTTCATTTCTGACTAGGTGGAGACGGATAAATTGGGGCTTTGGCCCATCATAGAAATAGGCTTCTGTAGCTTCTTTCACATTAGCCCGAAGCTCTTCCCAGGTGTTGCCCTGCGTAAAAATATTTTCAGTCAGGCATTCCGCGGAGTATCCGCCTTCGGCCTCTTCTGTAACTTCAAAGACGAGCTCGCTAATGTGGGGTCCACTCATATGCTGTCCTTCGAGAAATGTATCACGCCACAAAGTTGGCAACAATAAATTTGGCTGCACGCGTGCGCGCTAGTCGGCTTGCGTCCGCGCCATGTTCATCTTGAAGATGCGTTCATTTTTTTCCGGAAGAAAAAAGCGTGGCGCGCTGCGATTCTTCGCGCTTCGCGACTTTGGCATTCATCTCGGCGGATTTGCCGCGCGGCACGCTGAGCGTCTCCCATTTTCCTGTTTTTGTGAACGTGAGATGTTTGGCGAGGAACAAGATCTGGCCGACGTGGTGCGCGTAATGGGCGATCTGGCGGTTGATGGCTTGCATGACGGAGTGAGGCTCGGAGCGAATCGTTACGGTTCGCGTGAGGTCGGCCTCGGTCAGTGGCTCGAGCGCATCGAAAACGTATTTCCAGCCGCGCTCCCACATTTCCATTAGTTCGGCGCGGGTGGCGGGAGGCGTCTCGAATTCCGTGTCGCGATAGCGATCCGGTTTTTCGCCATCGGTGGTCAGAAAATCCCGCCATCGCGAGCGCATATTCCCAGCGAGATGTTTCACGATGATAGCGATGGAATTCGATTCCGCGTCTAGAGTGACGAAGAGGCATTCGTCCGGGCATTGCGCCACCGCGCGCTCGCCTAACTTTTTGTAGTAGTGAAAAAGTCCGATCGAATCCTGCAGATAGGAGGTATTGAGTTTGTGCGGCATGAGGATATTTTGTCCCCGCACCAGCGATTGTCAACGGCCATTCGCGCGAATTCCTTGCTCGGAACGGGTATCGCGCGGAGAATTCGCTCATTGAGGCTTTGAAAAATAACGCTTGACATTTCGCCTTTTGTTCGCCTATGATTTGCGCCGCTGAGTGGCGACTTCAGATGGAGGCCGATATGACCATTGGACAATCGATGCTGACCGAATTTGACGAAGAGATGAAGAACACGCGCAAAGTCCTCGAGCGCGTTCCCGACGACAAGTGGAGTTGGAAGCCGCACGAGAAGTCCGGCACGATGGGCTGGCTTGCCGGACACGTGGGCACGGTCCCGGAGTGGATCACCATGACGATCAACACCGAAGAGCTGGATTACGCGCCTGTGAATGGACCGTCGTATGAGCCGCCGAAAATCACGAACCGGAAAGAGCTTCTTGCAGCGTTTGACAAAGGCAGCGCGGAAGCTCGAGCGGCGCTCGCCCGCGTCAGCGATGAAGAAATCGTGAAAGGATGGAAGCTGCTTGCCGGTGGCCAGGAGATTTTCACGCTCCCGCGAGTCGCGTGCATCCGCAGCATGTGCATGAACCACATGATTCATCACCGCGCGCAGCTTACGATTTATTTCCGGTTAGTAGGCGTTTCTGTTCCGGGTTTGTATGGCCCGAGCGCGGACGAGAGCCAGCAGGATTCCACGGCGGCCGCGGCGAACTGACGGAGCTTTAGGAAACATCGGGGGAAAGCGGACTGTATCCGCTTTCCCTCTCTCTTTTTTTCTTTCTTTTCTTTCCTTTCTTCAGTTTTCATTCCTCACTCCGCTCTCTATTTTTTTTCCTCGTTTTCCCTCTTGCTGCTTTCGCGCTTGCTCCGGCGCAACGCGCTATAATAGTGTGCGTCGCTCCTCCGGAGGCTCACCTGCACATGGATACTCCTGTCATTCTTTCCGCGGTTCGCACGCCCATAGGAAAATTTCAAGGCGGACTAGCCGGATTTTCAGCGGTTGAGCTTGGTGGCAAGATTGTCGCCGAAGCCATTCGACGCGCGGGAATTGACGCCAAGGAGGTGGATGAAGCGATCCTCGGCAACGTGGTGCAGGCGGGACTCGGGCAGAATCCAGCACGGCAGGCGGCGCTGAAGGGCGGATGCGCGCCGCGCGTTGCGGCGATGACCATCAATAAAGTTTGCGGCTCCGGCTTGAAAGCGGTCGCGCTCGCCGCGCAAGCGGTCACGCTTGGCGAATCGGAAGTGGTCGTGGCGGGCGGGATGGAGTCCATGTCCAACTGTCCGTATCTGCTACCCCAAGCGCGAACCGGTTACCGGCTTGGCGACGGCAAGCTCGTCGATTCGATGATTCACGATGGCCTATGGGATGCCTACGAAGACTTCCACATGGGCATGACCGGCGAACTCGTCGCGGAAAAATACGGCATCACGCGGGAGGAGCAGGACCGCTTTGCCGTCGAGAGCCATCAGAAAGCCGTTCGCGCGCGCAAGTCGTGCTTTTTCGAGGCGCAGATTCTGCCAATCGAAGTGCCGCAGAAAAAAGGCGGTCCAATTGTCATCAAGTATGACGAATCGCCGCGCGAGGATACTTCCCTCGAGGCACTGGCAAAGCTAAAGCCTGCGTTCAAAAAAGACGGCACGGTGACCGCGGGAAACGCTCCCGGCACGAACGATGGCGCAGCGGCGTTGATTGTCACCAGCGAACGGAACGCGGCGCGTCTTGGCAAGCAGCCCTTCGCGCGGATCGTGGCGCAAGCCGTCAGTGGCGTCGAGCCGAAATGGGTCATGATGGCGCCGGTGGACGCGGTGGAAAAGCTACTTACGAAAACGGGCTGGAACCGCGACAAAGATGTCGATCTCATCGAACTAAACGAAGCATTCGCCGTAGCCGCGATTGCCGTAACGCGGCAACTCCGGCTCAATCCGGAAAGAGTAAACGTAAACGGAGGCGCGGTTGCGCTAGGCCATCCGATTGGCGCGAGCGGCGCTCGCATTCTAGTCACTCTTCTGTACGAATTGGAGCGGCGCAATCTAAAGCGCGGCGTCGCCGCGCTCTGCCTCGGCGGCGGCAACGCCGTCGCCCTCGCCGTCGAGCGGTATTAGGAAGCTGCTGCGCGTCAATGATGGTTGACTTAATGGGAGGGCCGCGTCTCACTCAGCCGGCGCTTCCCCTTCCGGCTTTTCCGGCACTACGTCGTCGAGTACTTTGTTGGCGTCCGCTACGTCCTCCGGACGCACATACAGCTTAATGCCCCCAACTAGATTTGAATAAAACCAGTCCAGCCGCACCAAGTTCTCGTCGGCCAGGAAACTCTCGATGCCTGCGGAATCCAGAGCGCTCTTTGCCAAGGCGGCGATGGGCCAGTCACGGTATCGCCGGATCATTACCGGTTCGGGGGGAATCGGTTCGCGGGAAGCCTTCGTCTGAGTTGGCACAGCAAGGAGAAGTGGTTCCATCGAACGTCGCGCCAATTCGTCACTCAAGACTTGTCGAGCGATGTCGGCGAGCGCGCCGGCTTGTGCTCCGAGCTCAGCCAGTTCGGAATCTTCCATGCCTCCATAAAGAGTTTTGAGACGTTGTGTCTCTGCGGATGGATCGATTTTGGCCACGTCACAGAAAATATACGCTCAAAGCGCGGCAGAGCCAAAATGAGGTTTTCATCGAACAGGAGTTTCACTCTGCAAGCACTTCCAACTTGCGATCCCGCTCAGCTGCAAATGCGAGGCAAGCAAGGATATCCTCTTCCGTGAGGTAAGGGAATTCCTTGAGGATCTCGGCATGCGTCATACCGGCGGCCAGATTATCGAGCACGTCGTAGACGGTGATGCGCAATCCACGGATACAGGGCTTGCCGCCACGTTTTCCGGGTTCAATGGTGATGATGTTGGAATACTTCATATACAGTCACTTTAAGCGAAAAAATCTCCTCCGGCAATCTGAAACTCTTTTCCAGCCCCCTTAGCGAACCACCTAACGTGCTTCAGATGAGGCTGCGGAGGATTGTGCGAGAGTTGCCTCGTGCGCTCCCAATTCGCACGCGCAGAAGGGGCAAAACTTGTCGGTTTCGACGACTTCGTGTTTGCAGTTGGGGCAGCTGGGGTGGAGGTTACATTTGCAGTTGGGGCAGAAGTTGAAACGGGCGCCGACCGATTTTCCGCATTGCGGGCAAGGATAGGGCAATGGCTCGCGCATCAGAAAATAGATGATGAAGCCGATGAAGCCCCATGCAGGCAAAAGGAGAATCACGAGGAGCGTCCACAAGGCGGAATTCATTTCGCGGCGTTTCGCGTCGCGGTTCACGTAGGCGATCAAAAAAATGACACTCGCCATAAAAACGGAAACCAAGGTGATAATTCCGGCTAACGCCAGAGAAGCGAGCACGGGGTCATATTTCAGGTCGGGTGGAAAGATGTCGTCATGACTAGGAAGCCCGTGCAGATTCACGAGCAGAGCGGCGGCCTGAGCCACAACAAAGAGTAAAGCAACAGTCCATTGCAGCCACGCCGGTACAAGCTTAAGCTCGCTCCAGAAATGGAGATTCTCTTTTTTGCGGCGGAGACGGATCAGCCGCATTCTTTCGTTGAACGAACCGCTTATTTTTTGTTGATAGTCCGACATACGCTTTCCTCTCTAAACCTGCCAAAACTCTTGAAAACTCTTGATTCGACGTGCTCCATTCACCTTGCTTGATCGCGCTCATTCGCCTGCCTGAGGTTTTCCATCAACACGACGGCGGCTGCGACCAATGCCGGGATCGTCCACCAGAGGCCGAATCCCATTTCCCAGAGCAGCCGAGGTAGCCCCATGCGGTCGCCGATCCACTCGAAAGCGCGCCAGACATAGGGGGCGGTGGCGATGCCGAGGGCCCAGGACATGGCGCACATAATCCAGAGGAGGCGGCGCTTGGGCTCGCGTTCGCGGAGTTCCTGCGCGCGGAGCTGCACGCGGAACTGGGTGCGCGCAGCGAGTCCGCGAGGGAGGGGAATTGGCAGGCCTCGCAAGACGCGGAGAGCGTCGTTCGTTTGCTGCGCGACTTGCGTGCAGACTGAGCATTCGCGAAGATGCGCGGCGAGCCAGTCGAGCTCGGATTGAGAAATGCCTTCGATGCGCTCCTGTGCGATTAGCTTTTCCGCTCGGGCGTGGAGATTTTCATTCATGCTGCACTTCCTTGCATCGCGCCGCGAAGCGCTTCGAGACCGCGATAGAGGCGCGACTTGACGGTGGAGAGCGGCGCGGCCAGGACGCCGGCGATTTCTTCGAGGCCGAGCTCTTCCTGAAAACGGAGGACGAGGACTTCGCGATAGACCGTCGGGATGCGGTCGAGCGAAGCATGGACGCCGGTTTTTTCTTCCGCAGTCAGGACCAGATGCAACGGCGAAGGTTGATTCTGCGCGGCGAATTCCATCGGCGCGCCTTCTTCGGGGTCGGTGAGGGCATCGAGGCTTAGCATTTTCTTGGATCGCTGCCAATCGATGACCAGGTTGCGGGCGATGCGGAAAAGCCAGGCTTCAAATTTGTATTTGCCGTCGTATTGATGGCCGCGTTCGAGGACGCGAATCCAGGTTTCCTGGAAAAAGTCTTCGGCGCGCTCGCGGCTGGAGGTGAGGTAGAGCAAATAGCGGAACAGCCGGTATTGATACTGCTCGATCAGCTGATCGAGGAGAGCGGGGTCGCGGCGCTTGAGCCCTTGGACGAGGGCCTTGTTGTCGTCGGCCATTTGGGTGGAGAAGAGAAGAATCGACCTCGAGGGCGCCGGGGTCAGAGTTGTAAATGTCGCGCTCATTCTACAGGGTATACGCGATGACGGGGTAAAAAGACGCACTCCGGGCCAAGCGGTTTTGGCGATTAAGATTCCATGGATTCACAAGGCTTTCTGGTCTTGGGCGGCTTACCCCCTCCCGTCTTTTTTGTAAACGTTGCGGATAAAGGACTTAGCGTTTGCGTAAGTGGTTTAGAATCAATCGTTACGAGGAGTGGTGTAAATGTTGGTGCTAAAGGAGTTAGCGGGAGTGTTGTTCGGGCGGCGGGGGGAAGAGGGTGCGGGCTATGGCGAGGGCTTCTTCGAGGCGGGATTGTGCGGTCGAGGATGCTGGTTTGGGGGATTGGGTGGCGGGATTGGGTGGGGGTGCTGCGGCCGGAGTTGAGGGTGAAACGGGATGGGTCTCGTCGGGAGTCGAAGAGGCGGGACTGAGGCAGGATCCTTCGCTTCGCTCAGGATGACAGGCTTCGGAATCGTCGGGGGCGGACGAGCAGAGGTAGTCGTGGTTGCCGTTGACGGAGTTGCGCACGGCTTCGCGCCAGCCATCGGTGCTGAAGGCGTTGATGTATTCATGTTGGGCGAGGTGGATGGACTGCATGAGCGTTTGCATCATGTAGGCGACGGTGCGGGCGAGTTTGGGTTTGACTTCGCCGCGGATGACGGCGGGAATGAGGCGGGAGAGAGCGGTGTTGAGATCGCAGGCGGAGAGATAGTCGCCGGAGAAGAAGTAGGCAAGGTCTTTGCCGAGAGTTGCGGCGGAGCGGGCCTGGGATTCTTTTTGGGCGTGGTAGAAGCAGAAATGGGGGTGGCTGGCGATGCGAGGCGTGCGGCAGCGGCGGCCATCGGTGAAAGTGAATAGACAGAGGGATACGCGGTCCTTGGGACTTAGTGAAGACATACGAAGCTCCTTTGATTTTTGATTTAGATTTGGGATTTGGACTTACAGAAAAAGAAAGAGCCGGTCTAAAGCCCGGCCACTACAACTGCGACTCAAAGAGCACGGGCTGAAGCCTGTGCCACTCATTGGGCCGAAAAAACAAAGAGCACAGCCAGGATTCATCGCACAAGGCGCGATGGAGAAGAGTTTGGCTGTGCCACAAACAAAAAGAGCACAGCCAGGATTGGCTGTGCCACTTATTGGGCCTAAAACCGAAACGCCTCGCTGGTGGCGAGGCGCAGTACTGAAGGAGAAGATTGTATCAGAGTGTACATGAACTATCAAATGAAATTTGAAGTAGGGATGACGGGGAATGAGGATTTTACACAGAGGTCGCCCCGACCCGGTCGGGGTAAACGCCGAGCACAGAGGGCACGGAGAAGAGGGACATGGTCAGGCTGTACGGTCGATTGACGGGGTGTAGTAGACTCGTCGGCTACTGACATGTTTTGTCCTGTATGCAAGGCAGAGTATCGGCCGGGGTTTACACGGTGCGCGGATTGCGACGTGGAGCTCGTGCATGAGTTGCCAGCGGCGGCGATGGTGCGTCACGCAGCCGCTGCTCCCGGAGATCCGGAGGAAGATCCGTTCTGCTCTTTTTGGAAAGGGGACGATCCGAGAGTTCATGCAGAACTTTGTGAATTGTTGGACGGGATAGGCATTCCCTATAAAACGATTCGCAGGGAAGACCACCTGTTCAACATCAATACGAGTAGCGCGCTTGAGCTGGGCATTCCTTTTTCGCTTTTCGAAAAGGCGGAGGCCGCCGTGAAAGAAGCTTACGGCGGCGACGAGGCGGTCGAGCCGGCTTCGAGGCTGCTACCCGTGGATTCCGAGCATATGCCAGGCGCGCGTTTTGATCCGGGGGCGTTCGGACCCTGGGCGGCGCCGGCTGAAGAGAGTTCGCAAGGGTTCACGCTGCCATCGATCATCGAGCCGTCTGCCGATGCGCATGAGCCTGAGAACTTGAGAGTCCGAGGCGCGGATAGGAATTTAGAGGAGGACGACGCAGGAGGAGCAACCACGGAGATCTGGTCGGGCGACGAACCCGAGCTTACTGATTTCATCGCGGCTTCGCTGGAAACCAACGAAATCTCTTTTCGCCGAGATTCGCGCGTTGGCAAGTACGTGCTCTACGTGCATGCAGAAGATGAAGCGCGCGCGAGAGAGATCGTGCGGGAAGTGGTCGAAGGCGTTCCGCCCGAGTGAGGCTGGATGGATTTGCCATGGGGTTGGCGCATTGCCGGGCCGGCAGAATTCATGGTGTTCACGGCTTGAGCAGTTTTTCTGCGTTGCGTTTGGATGTATTCTTAGCGCCTAATCGATGAAGTCGTTGACTGTTGATGGCACGGAGGAACGTATGGCGACAGGTTCTGGACCGCAGGGCTCGCTGATTATGTTGTGGGCGGGGGAGGACGCGGCGCTGCACTCGACGCTGATTGAGAAATTGCAATCCGCGGGGATACCTTTTATCGACAAGTCCGCGGGCGATGACCGGACCGTTCCGTCGGCTGACATCATTCCCATTGATTGGAAAGCACGATTCGGGTTCGAGGTGGCTGTGCCGTCGTCGAGTCTGGCCGCGGCTGAGGAAATTCTTGAAAAGCTGCTGGACGAAGAGCCAGTTGATATGGAGATTGCGGCGAATGACTCTTCCGAGCCGACGATCGAGGAGATGGAGCCGTCCAGCGTGGGCGCGGCTGTTTGCGCGGTATGGTCAGGTTCGGACGAAGCGCGCGCAGGGTTTTTGGTCCAGGCGCTCAAGGAAAATGAGATTCCGGCGCGGGCCGAGGTGCACGGGAGCGAAGCGACTGTGTATGTTCCGCCGGAAGAGGAGACGTTGGCGCGAGAGATTATCCGGGAGATTGTGGAAGGCGCGCCTCCGAAGTGACCTGATTTTTTGAGTGTTCTTACTTTGCCCTTTATTTCCTTGGGGACATTTACTGAGCATCGCCAAACATCGAGTCGTGCGAGGGGTTGAGGAAAGCGGCAGCAGAGTTGCCGCACTCCAGGGTGCGTGCGGGACTTAATAGTTCATGAGAATTTGGAAGGTTTGACCTTGTCGATTGATGCGATCAAGACAGTGGCCGTGTTGGGCGCGGGGACGATGGGGAATGGGATTGCGCATGTGTTTGCGCGGGCGGGTTTGCAAGTGATTTTGCGGGATGTGGAGCAGCGGTTTTTGGAGCGCGGGATCGAGACGATTGGGAAGAATTTGGATCGGGAGATTAAGAAGGGGAAGTTGGCGGAGGGGGAGAAGGGAACTGTGCTGGGGCGGGTGAAGTGCGTGACGGAGATGGGGGCGATTGCGGCGGCGGATTTTGCGGTGGAGGCGGTGCCGGAGAAAATTGAGATTAAGCGGGCGGTGTTGACGGAGGCGGATGCGATTTTGCGGCCGGAGGTGATTCTGGCTAGCAATACTTCGTCGATTGCGATGACGACTTTGGCGGCGATGACGAAGCGGGCGGACCGGTTTGTGGGGATGCACTTCATGAATCCGGTGCCGGTGATGGTGCTGGTGGAGGTGATTAGGGCGCTGCAGACTAGCGATGCGACGTTTGCGACGACGATGGAGTTGGCGAAGAAGCTGGGGAAGACGCCTGTGGCGGTGAATGATGCGCCGGGGTTTGTGTCGAACCGGGTGCTGATGCCGTTGATTAATGAGGCGGTGTATTGCGTGATGGAAGGCGTGGCGACGCCGGAGGCGGTGGACGCGGTGATGAAGCTGGGAATGAACCATCCAATGGGGCCACTGGAGCTGGCCGATTTTATCGGGTTGGATGTGTGCGTGGATATTATGCATGTATTGCACGAGGGGCTGGGGGATCCGAAGTACCGGGCGTGTCCGTTGTTGAAGAAGTATGTGGCGGCGGGGTGGTTGGGGAGGAAGGCGGGGCGGGGATTTTACGCCTATGAGGTCTAGCATCGCGCATCGGCTGGCGTTGTCAGAGCTGTCGGAATTCACGACTGCTCTAAGACTTCTTGCCGATTTCCTGAGCCGTGAGATAATTCAGGTTGAGGCGCAGTGCTGACTTCAACTGCGACCTACTCGAGGGCTCTCTGAATGAAATCCTACGTCTTTAAGGTGGTCGTAGAGCCGGACAAATTCGAGGATGGACGGGACGCTTGGCACGCGTCTTGCCCCGCCCTCAGGGGTTGCCATACTTGGGGACATAGCTATGAAGAAGCGCTGGCGAATATACGCGAAGCTATCGACTTGTACGTTCAGGACCTGCTGGAAGCCGGGCAGACGATTCCTGTGGACCAAGGAACCATCGAGCTGCCAGAGCCCGCCGTTGTTGTCAATGTATGACGTATGACGCGAACCCCGCGAGGCTTGCCTGCTCGTCGTTTCATCCGCGCGTTGGAAGCAGACGGATTTGTACTTCAGCGAGTTCGAGGTAGTCATCGCATTTACCGGCACGCCGACGGGCGTCGGGTCGTCGTTGCGTTTCATTCCTTGAGTGAGACATTTCCCATCGGTACGCTGCGCGCCATGATTGAAGACGCGGGTTGGCAAGACGAGGATCTGCATCGTCTCGGACTCACCTAAAAGCCGAATTCGTCGATTTTGCAGCGGGCGACACAGGCGAAGATAAGGCGAAAAAATAATGTTTGCTTTTCGTTCGCCATGATGCTATTTTGCGGTTCGCGGATTTCAACAGGTGCGGGATGTGCTCGGCGACGAGGCTGGCGATAAGATGTGCGGAACATGCTAGGCTCGAAAGCGAGTTCATCGAGGCGCGGGACAGGATGCGGGGGCTGGTGAGGCTTCGCAAGCTGGAGGCGGCCGAAGAGCGGCAACTGGCGGTGCGGGTGGCGATGGCCATTGCACGGCTGAAAGAGCATGTCGCGGAGCACGGTTGCGAACGCCAGGGCTGAGTTTTTGAGGCTCGCGGAATATTGAGTGGTGCGAGTTGTTGGGAAAAGCGGCAGCTGGGTTGCCGCACTCCAAATCGCTGCTTTGCAATATTATGCGGGACTGAGTAGATGGTGAATGGCCGTGAAGAAATAAGGCATGGCGAAAAGATAATTGAAGTGTTACTATGCAGCTTCCGCTATGTCCCGGGCCACGGATTTGGATTGGCGATGCAAATGAAATTCCCTAATTTCCTCCACCGAGGTGTGAAATGACTGAAGAGAAAGAGAAATTGCTGGCAGCGGCGATATCGCAGATTGAAAAGGACCATGGCAAGGGCGCGATTATGCGTTTGGGCAGCAGGGATGTGCTGGTGCCCGTCAGCGTAATTCCCAGCGGGTGTTTATCGATTGATGCGGCGCTGGGCGTGGGCGGGTTTCCGCGAGGGCGCGTGATTGAGATTTACGGGCCGGAATCGGGCGGTAAAACGACGATGACGTTGCACGTGATCGCGGAGGCGCAGAAGCTAGGAGGGCAGGCGGCGTTCATCGACGCGGAACATGCGCTGGACCCGGTGTATGCGCGGAAGCTGGGCGTGGACGTGGACAATCTTTTGGTCTCGCAGCCGGATAACGGCGAGCAGGCTTTGGAGATTGCGGAGACGCTGATTCGTTCGGGCGGCGTGGACATTGTGGTGGTGGACTCGGTGGCAGCTTTGGTGCCGAAGGCGGAGCTTGAAGGCGACATGGGCGACCCGCAGATGGGTTTGCAGGCGCGGCTGATGTCGCAGGCGCTGCGGAAGCTGACGGCGATTGTGTCAAAGTCGCGTACCTGCCTGATTTTCATCAACCAGATCCGCGAGAAGATTGGCGTGATGTTCGGGAATCCGGAAACGACCACCGGCGGGCGTGCGCTGAAGTTCTACGCATCGATGCGCATCGATATACGGCGGATCCAGGCGATCAAGGAAGGCGATGTTGTGGTGGGTTCGAGGACGAGGGCCAAGGTGGTGAAGAACAAGGTGGCGGCGCCGTTCCGCGAGGCGGAGTTTGACATTGTTTATGGCGAAGGGATTTCGCGGGAAGGCGATTTGATCGATCTCGGCGTGGACAAGGGGTTGGTCGAGAAGAGCGGCACGTGGCTGAGCTTCGGCGGGGAGCGCATGGGCCAAGGACGCGAGAATGCGCGTGTCTTCCTCAAGGAAAACAAGGACATTCGCGACAAACTGGAAAACGCGCTGCGCAAGAAGCTGGAAATTGCGATTCCCGGCGGATCGAACGGAGCGGCAGCGCCGGGTCCGAACGGACACGCGGCAACTACTACCCATAATGATAAGTCGCCGATCAAGGCGGCGGCGGCTGTGGCTGGCGGTGCGGACGCCGGCAAAGCTCGACCGGGCCGCTAACAAATCAGCGTGGATGACGGATCAGACGTGCTCCATGCTTTGGGGCGTGTGCTAGGATTTTTCCGTGGCGCAACATAACGACGTCATACGGGAATCGTTCACTACACAAGCTGAGGCTTTTGCGGCGAATCCGTGGGTTACGGACGAACAGCGGATCGTGCGCTTAGTTGCGGCTGCGCGCCTCGCGGGCAATGAGCGCGTTCTGGACATCGCGACGGGGCCGGGATACATCGCAGAGGCGTTTGCAGGCGCTGCGCGCGAAGTCATCGGCGTGGACTTGACGGACGCGATGCTGGCCATCGCCAAAGAGCGCACTGCGGCACGGGGCATTTGCAATGTTTCCTTTCGCGCAGCCGATGCGCAGAAACTTACCTTCGAAAATGGGTCGTTCGACGTAGCGGTGTGCCGGCTGACCCTGCATCATCTCCAGAAACCACTGCAAGTTTTGCGGGAAATGACGCGTGTTTGCAAAGCTGGCGGCACGGTGCTCGTTGAGGATATTTACGCAAGCGAGTTTCCTGAGCGCGCGGCTTATCAGGATCGGTGGGAGATTTTGCGCGATCCGTCGCATGTGCGCACGCTTCCGTTGAGCGAACTGCTGCAATTGTTTCGCGAGGCCGGCTTGGAGACGGATGCGGTGAGCACGGCTGACGATTTGACGCCGGAAGTGGAACGCTGGCTTGCGACGACGAAGGTTCCTCCGGAGCGCGCGGCGGAAATCCGGCGACTTCTGGAAGAGGATCGGCTGAAGGATCTGAGTGGAACACGGCCGTTTCAAGATGCGACGGGAAGACTTTACTTCCATGCGCGAACGGTGATCCTTGCCGGGCGGAAGGCCAGTTAGATTTAAGCGCCTGTCCGGACGGTCAGCCATTCAAAACAAAGCACATAGGTGCGTACTGGTGCGCATCGGCTATTGCGTACTACGGCTGACGATGCCTAGAATATGTCTCATCGTGAGAGAAGGTGTTTCTCTTCGGAACGAGCTGGGCGGACGCGGCACGGCTAAGTGGCATCAAATGAGTAAGCTCCGATTTGGCGATGTAGATGCAATAAAAGTTGATGCTCACGCAATTGGGTGCGCCTCGTATTCGACAAGAAAGAAAGCGGTTTGAGATTGCAGGTTGACCGCAAGGACAGTATGGGGTAAATATTCGCCCTCGGGAAATTCCCGCGGGAAGTCAGGGCTCAAAGGCGGATTGGTGAAGAAAGAAGCAAAAGCGGTTCTTGCAATTGTGTTGGCGGCGTTTTTCGCGATGCCAGTGCCAGCGGCTCCAGCCGGTACGCGGACGCGCAGATATGCATCGCGTTACCGCGGGGTGCCAACATTTGCCGATTCGACGAGTTCTGACGTCTCGACCTATGATGACCCGGTGGTTCGTGAAGCGGCGGTTGAAGCCCTGGGGCGGTACAACGGGTCGGTTGTAGCAGTCGATCCGAATACCGGGCGGATCTTGACGGTTGTAAATCAAAAAATTGCCTTCGGCGACGGATACATTCCGTGCTCCACCATCAAGCCGACTATCGCGATAGCCGCGCTGGAAGAGAACGTGATCACGCGCGACACCATGCTCAAGGTGAGCTACCGCAAGTACATGAATCTGACGGATGCGATGGCGCATTCGAACAATGCGTTTTTTGAAGAGCTGGGGCGCCGGATGGGATTTCAAACGGTTTCCAAGTATGCGCGTTTGCTAGGGCTGGGCGAGCTCGCCGGATACGATTTGCCGGAAGAGCATCCCGGAGCGTTCCCCAGCGCACCACCTGCGCTTGGGGGCGTTGCACGGATGTCCAGTTTCGGTCAAGGGATTCAGATCACTCCCTTGCAATTAGCCGCGATTGCAGCGGCATTTGCGAATGGGGGCACGCTCTATTATTTGCAGTATCCGCGCACGCCGGAAGAGCAGGAGAATTTCGCGCCGCGCGTGAAACGGGATCTGAATATTGCTTCGGTGCTGCCGGAAGTCCGCGAAGGCATGCTTGCCGCAGTTCTCTACGGAACCGGCAAGTCCAGCTTTGATCGCGGGGGAGACGAGACGCCGCTCGGCAAGACGGGTACATGCGACGACCACACCACGCCGTCGCGAATCGGATGGTTTGTTTCCTATGCTGATGAAGCGCACCCGAAAATCGCGCTGGCCGTGCTGCTGCGCGGCAATACGCGCCGCGTGAAGGGGCCGATGGCGGCTGAGGTCGCGGGGCGGATGTACAAGAAACTACGCGAAGAGAATTACTTCGCGGAAACGACTGCGCGAAGCACGCCGCTCACACCGCTGATTTCCGGCAAGTAAACAAACAACGCCAGCCACAAATTACTCCGGAGGCATGCTCCGGAAGGTCGCGAGGCATTTTTTCGCGGTGTCCAACTCGGAAAAGCGGCTGCCTTCCTGCTCGATGAGATAATATTCCACGCCGCCGACGGACTCGGCGGCCTCAAAGATGCCCTTCCACTTGGCAACACCCTCGCCGAACAAGACCGTGTAGCCCTTGCCGGGCTCGGGAGACCAATCCTTGAGGTGCAAGGAGCGAATCCGTCCGGGATTGGAGCGAATCCACGACACGGGGTCGGAGCCAGCTTCGATACAGGTGCCTACATCGAGCTGGAGCATGACGGACGGATTCGTGTTTTTCGCGAGGATTTCGATGGGGCGGACGCCGTTTTCGGGAGTGAATTCTGCTTGGTGGTTATGATAGCCAGGCTTCAAACCAGAGGGCTCCAGTTTTTCGGCGGCAGTGTTCAGAGTGTCCGCAACCGCTTTCCAACCTTCCGCCCCAGGCTTTTCATGAGAACTGGCCATTACGACATATTTGCAGCCCAGGATATTGTTTAGATCGCGCGCGTGGGAGATTTTGTCGGGAGCAAAGCACGACCTGTCATTGTGAGTGGAATAGCAGCGGATGCCGAGATCGTCCAGGAGCTTCCTCATTTCCTTTGCCTGGGTTTCAGTCCAATCAAAATAAGGGGCATAAAACTCGACGCATTGATAGCCCATTCCGGCGACGGCGCGGACGGTGCCGGTGGGATCAAGTTTCAAGGCGTTGCGGACGGAATAGAGTTCCAGGCCAACGGGAATGGGCGAGGATGCGGAGGTGCGCAGGGCCCAGGGGAGCGTGGCTGCGAGAGCTAGAAAGGAGCGCCGAGTTTGGCTGGTCATGGCTGCATCCTACTGGAGATCGGCGGAAATTGCATCGTCTACCAAGAGGAAAGTTTGTCGCGTCCGGAAGGCCGTTCGCCTAAACCACCCCGAATTGTCCGTAAGAGAACTAACTGGATGTCGAGCAAATGAACACCTGGGAGTGTGTCAGTTTCCGGTTCGCGCGTTACTTAGGGACTGAGTGCGTGGCTGACGCGAAATACTCTGACAGTTGAAGGCCTGCGGGTAATAGGCTTCCTCCACTTCAGCTTGTTAATTGAAAGCAGAGCCGAATTCTGTTTGAATAGCGCCACGGGGAGCCATCATGAAATTATACAATCTCACAGGCTATCTGATTATTGTGTGCTACCTGCTGGCTTGTATGTATTCCGCTCCGGCTCATTTGGGGCCGTGGGCTGGATTGTTGATAGGGGGAATTTATTTTGTCTTTTGCTGGTTTCTGGCCGGGCTGTATTTGGCCGATGTGCTGCACATGGGCATCGCGCATCGCGCCCTAGACTACAAGGAGTGGTTCATAAAAGCCGTCACCGTGGTGAATAACGTCTTCGGAATCTATGTAGGTCCGATCGCCTGGGTGAATCGTCATCGATTGCACCATAAGAATTCCGACCATGATGGAGATCCCAACAAAGTTTCCGGCGACGGTTTTTGGCGGACGATGTATCGCTGCATGATGCCGTACAAATGCAACGAGAATCTGGCGAGCGACCCGATTCTGAAGTCCCGGACTTTTCGGGTTGTCGAGCACCCTATCTTCGCCATCGTGGCGCAAATTTTCAATTTCTATCTCTTATGGAAGTTGGTGGGATCGCTGCAGTTTACACTGGTGATGTGGGTGGGCATCCGGGTCTTTGCGCTGTGGGTAAACATGATTCAGAACTATTGGACCCACACGCGCGATTTTGGCTACCGGCGGTATCACGATGAAGAGGACAACGCCATGAACATCGGCGAATGGCTACCGGTGACTGCGACCTTCAGCGCGTGCTTGCAGAATAATCATCACCACTATCCGGGGCTGTTGCGGCTAAGCCACGACAAATCGGAATATGACTTTGGATTTTTGACTATCAAAGTCATGAAGCGTTTTGGCTTGGTGCAGGCAACCACGACGGGTGAGGTAATACCCAAGGACGTTCCCCTGAACGCACTCGAGTTTTAGGCGCGCTTTTTCTTCGGCAGAAATGGTTCGATGGTTTGCCCAACAAAAGTGGGCGAGATTTCTTCGCCAGCCAGGCCGTACTGTTCCGGCCATTCGTCAGGAAAGTGATAGGTTCCGAAAAGTTTATCAATCCACGGAAAATGGATCGCAAAGTTCTTGTCGATGGCTTCTTTTTGCGAAGTGTGGTGCCAATGATGATATCTGGGCATGACCAAAAACTTTTCGAGCCATTTCGCATTGGGGCCGAAATTGCAATGCGTCCAGGTCGCATGCAGGGTAACAAACACCAAATACAACAAGATGATGGACTGCGAAAATCCAAGCATCAGCGGCGCGAGAACAAATCCGCGCACCAGCGTGTCATCCACAAAGTGGGAGCGAGAGCCGGCAATCCAATCCAGCGCCTTGGAAGAATGGTGGATCGCATGAAAACGCCAGAGAAACGGCACCTTGTGCAAACCCAGATGAATGAAATATTCGGCCAAGTCCGCCACCACAATGGCCAGGAAGAATTGCAGAAGCCACGGAAGGCGAGCGATCAGCGCTTGAAGAGCCGGAACGCCCAAGTATTTGGTGGCGAGGGTAGCTGGCAATAAAAGCAGGAAAGACAAAATTTGTATTGGGAAATGCGTGGACATGAAATAGACCACATCCTGAGTCCACCCGGTCCTGAAGCTTCCCTGTTCGGGATACTGGGGCCACAGTCTTTCGAGCGGCACATAGATGAGTGCCATCAAAAACAAATCGAGCAAGAACCAGCCCAGGCCGATTGCAAGCCCACCATGCGGCGTTTCGTTAATCTGTACGCTCGATCCGCCCAAAGCCGTCGCCGCAATGGCGAGCAACATGCCAGTCAATGCCAGAATCTTTTTCTTGCGCAGAATCGAAGAAATGACTCCGAAGAAAACCGCCGCCACGATGAGACATTGGATTAACACGCGCATGGTGTGCATTGGATAATGCGGGCGCAGTTCAGGAGAGCTAAGTAGCCGCGGAAAATGCAGGCACAAGACTCCGCCGAAGGAAAGAAATCCAAAAAAGGCCGACAATATCCCACTCCACCAGCCAGTTCCAAAGCCGGTGGACTCGGCATCGCCAAAGAATTCATTAATTTTTTGCTCGATCACGGTTCCTCTTAGTTTACGTTCCTAGACTCATGCCAGCTAAAGAAAGATTATGGGATGACGCTTTTTGTGAACGGAAGCGAGTCCCCTAATCAGATTTAGCACTCGGCTTTTTTACATTTACATTTTTCTTAAGCATATCGGTCTATACGAAGGATCATGTTGACCAGCAAGGCCGTTCGCTATTCATACTGCAGCGCGACGATGGGGTCCACGCGCATTGCGCGCCTTGCGGGAATGTAGCAGGCGGCGAAAATGACGCCGGCAAGAATCAGCGGGATGCCCAGAAAGGTAGCCGGATCAAACCGAGCGCCGCTCCGGCTTCTCTTCATCGGTGATGTTCATGGGCCAGAGAGCGAAGCCGGTCATCCCGGAAAAGACGCGGTTTCCGCGGCGCGGATCTTCGTAGTCGGGGTAGGAAAGCGTCGAGAGGTGGCCGGGAACTCCGCCCATCACTGAGACCACTTGAGCCGGATGGGCCATGCCTGGGATGGGATCGAGCAGAGTGGCGCTGGCGCAACTAAAAACCGTGCTGTTGGCTCCGATGCCTAGCGTCAGCGTAAGGATGGCGACGGCAGTCGCGCCGGGGCTTTTGCGCAACATGCGTACGCCGTACCGGAGGTCTTGCCAGAGTGTGTGCATGGGAACGCCTCGCAGAGACCTGTTTCCCGCCGCGAGGGCGGGAAGGTCTTGCCCTTTAATACGCACGCTGGCCGCGATTTGTTCAGAAGATGATGGATCGGCGTGACCACGGGAGGGAGAGGTGGATTTTTGGTCGCACGCAAATTAATTGGTATTTGCGCCGGATTTGAATTGAGACTAAAGAAAGGGGTGAGGTAAGCTGCAAAGTCCGGCGCGCGCGAGTTGCACGTCAGCTCGCGCAAAGCGTGGTGTAGTGGAAGTTGCAGCGAGTGGCAGGGGGGACGAGTGAATCGTCGTTTTGCGATGGTGTTGGTTGTGGTGCTGGGGTTTGGGGCGGGAGTGCTCGCTTATGTGTTTCATTTGAGGCTGCGAGCGTCTGATGAATTCGTGCACCAAGTGAAGCTTGGGAATGAAGAGGCGGCATGGATCCGCGAGCACGTGATCGTGCCCACAGAAAAGCGGCTTGTGGCTCGCGATAATTTTACGTCGGTTTTGGAAAAGTTCGGTTTGAGCCACCAGGACGCGGCGAGTGCATCGGCTGCGGCGCAGCAAGAGTTCAACCTGCGGCAGGTGCGCGCGGGGAATACGATCACGGTGGGACGATCGGTCGGAGGCGAGCTGCGAGAGATCGATTACAAGATCGATCCGGACCGGATGCTGAAGATCGTGCCGGCGGAAAGCGGGTTTAAGGCTGAAGTCAGAGAGATTCCTTCGAAAGTCGAAGTTACGGCGGTTATTGGGCAACTCGATGATTCACTGTTCAATGCCATCGAGCAGGCGGGCGAATCGCCAGAGATCGCCATGCGACTGGCGCAGATTTTTGGGTACGACCTGGATTTTTACACCGATCCGCGGAAGGGCGATACGTTCCACATTCTGCTTGAGAAAAAGATTTACAAGAACGGGCAAACGGCGGGGTACGGAAAGATTTTTGCGGCCGAGTACGATAATGGCGGCAAGAAATACCAGGCGCTGCTTTTCCACGATGAATTTGGCCATCCTGCCTACTACACGGCCGATGGGAAATCGCTGCAGAAGGCGTTTTTGCGCTCGCCGCTAAAATTTGCCGCGCCGATCACATCCCATTTCAGCCATGCGCGATTCCACCCGATTCTGAAGGTGGTTCGCCCGCACTTGGGAACGGATTATGGAGCGCCCGTGGGAACGCCGGTGCAGGCGATTGGAAGCGGGCGGGTTCTTTTCGCGGGGCGAAAAGGCGGAGACGGGAACATGGTGCATATCGCTCATTCCAACGGGTATGAAACGATGTATTTGCACCTGTCGCGGATGTATGTTCGTGCGGGCGAGCACGTGGAAATCGGAAAGACGATAGGGCTTGTCGGGAGCACGGGGCTTTCCACGGGGCCGCATCTGGATTTTCGAATCTTGCAACGGGGGCAGTTCAAGAATTTCGAGAAGCTTGGGTTGCCGCCTTCCGATCCCGTTTCGAAGAAACACTTGCCGGAATTTGCGGCCGTTCGGGAAAAATGGCTGCCGTTGCTGAAGAAACCGGAGATGTTGCAAGCGGACATACCCCAGGCCGCCGGGCATTGAAGGAAGCAAGTTCAACCTGCGCAAGGCCCCGCTTTTAATAAATGACAGGGAGTTTTGTGTAGTCGGATGTGGCTTCGTCGCTGACGCGAAGAACCAGCAGCGTGCGGTCGTCGTGCGGGTTTGAGCCGGGGCCGCTGTGATCATCGGTCGCGGAGATAATTCTTTCCGAGAGTTCATTCGCGGAAATACCAGGATGGGCGGCGGCAAGGAGCGCATGCAAGCGCTGAGAACCAAACTCTTCCTGATCGCCATTTTCCGATTCGAGAATGCCGTCCGAGGCGAATAGCACGAGATCGCCTGGTTCGAGCTCGATAGAAGACTCCTCGTACTCGGTATCGGGGAAAAGGCCCAGCGGAACACCTTCGACGCGTATTTCCTGCGCATGGCCATTACGAACCAGCAAAGGATAAGGACCACCGGCATTGGAGAGAGTGAGGCGGTGTGCGGCAGCGTCGTAGACGGCAAAGAGCATGGCAATGAATCGCGCGTCAAGGCGAGCGCCGTGCATGCGGCCATTCAGCAATTGCAGCATGCACGCGGGATTGCAAGTGCTGCTGACCACAAGTTCGCGTAAGGTACCGATGGCCAGAGAGCCGTAGAGCGCGGCGGCAGTTCCTTTGCCGGAGACATCGCCGAGCGCCACGGCCAGCTTCCCCTGGCCATAAGGAAGAAAATCGTAGAAGTCGCCGCCCAGCTCTCGAGCGGGAACATAGGCGGCGGCGAGCTCGAGACCCGGGATGCCCTTTGCGCCATGTGGGAGAAGCTGGCGCTGAATTTCGCGGGCGGTGTTGAGATCTTCCTGCAGGCGGTGCTGATTCTCGCGCGCCTCCTCGTAGAGCCGGGCGTTTTCGAGGGCGACGGCGATGTAGGAGCCAAGAGTGGCAAGCATGCGCTCGTGCTGTTCGGTGAAGGCGTTTTTCTCCGTACTCTCGAGATCGAGAACGCCGATGAGCCGGTCCTGAAGCAGAAGGGGGATGACCAGCTCGGAACCGGTGTTCAGGCCGAGTTCGCAACTGACGTGGCGGGGGTCGTTCACTACATCATTCACGCGCACGCTGCGGCGCTCGGCAGCGGCAGTGCCGGTGATGCCCTCGTTGAGAGCCATACGGAGCCGGACGGGATGAGGATCTTCGTATCGCTGGGAGAAAACGCTCTCGAGATGCTGGGATGCCTCATTCCAGAGCATGACGCTGAAAACATGGTAGTCGACCAGGCGCTTGATGCGTTGGGCGACGCGGCGAAGAAGCTCTTCGCGGTCGAGGATGGAAGTTAGCTCGCGGCTCACGTCATAGAGGAGTGTGAGCGTCCTAGCCTGTTCGGGGAAAGCGGTCAGCAGGCTGTGCGGAACGGGTTCGACGTCGCCAAGGATGGCGTAGGAGGCGAGTTTGGAAAGGTCTTCCATTTATGAATGGGCCGTGCCGGCTCCTCCGTTGGATGTAGCATAACCGAAATAGTTTCAGAAGCTCCAGGCGATTGTCTTCACCAGGGTGAACCCCATGTTTACTTTCTGTCGCAGCCGCGCTTGACGGAGGTATGCCGCGCTCTTACGCTAGTGTGGACGGAGGACTGGAGCGTGTATGAGTGCCTCTCAAGGGCAGGCATTAGCGACGCGACCGTGTGCTTTCTGTGGGAAGCCGGTGCCCGCGCGAATGAACCACTGTCCGTATTGCAGGGAGGCGGTTCCAGAGGTTCGATTGTCTGCGCGGGCCGGCAAGAACGGCCGGCACGAAGTGCACCGCGGGCTGATGTACATGCTTTTAGGCGCCGTGATTTATTACTTTTCCGGCGGCTATAGCGCGCTGCACCTTCCTGTTTTTCTTACTCCGTGGGTGACCACCTACCTGGCTCCCGTGGTGTTTCTCGGCGGGTTGGGAATGTGTCTTTATGGCGTTGTTCTGCGCATGCGCTCATGAAGGGCGCGCGATTTTGCTTTGGCAAAGCATCTGACTTGTAACGGCAATTGACTGAAGCCCTCGCCTCTGCGTAATACTCAAAAAAAAACCCAAACAGCGCGGCCGGATGATCCGGCGAGGATGTCCGGGGCAGCTTTGGGCTACCTGTCCGAACGGACAACGTGACGCTTTGGGGGAGTACCGTCCATTCGATCGCTCGCGGACAACCCAGCGGCGTGGCCTACTGAAACATGGGACTCGTCCGAGCCCCGCAAGTTTGGCTTAAGAGATTGAGCGGAGGGCAAATGAAAAAGCTAATCCTAGTTGTGGCAGTGGCGATCCTAGGCGTTTCCTATGGGGCGACTCAGGCCGCCGCGCAGGGACCGCAGGGAGCTGGTGCGGGGTCCGCTTCTTCGAGCAGTTCCGGGATCACGCATTCGTTGAATCCCATCAAGTGGGTGAAGAAAGACCCGAAATCAGCCGACGATCAACTCGACGCGAAGGATGAGCAAGACAAAAAGCTGACAGCCAGCCTGCAAGCGCAGGGAGTGCTACCTGCAAATACGGACGCCAAGAGCGCCTGCGAAAATTTCAAGGCGCTGGACGAATGCGTCGCCGCCCTTCACGCAAGCAAGAATCTTGGATTGGACTTCAACTGCCTCAAATCAAATTTGACGGGCGTGCAAACCAGCGCGGATATGTCCTCGTGCCAGGGCTCAGCCGGCGACAAGGCGATGAGCTTGGGCAAAGCGATCCACGCGATGAAGCCGGATGCCGATGCAAAGTCAGAAGCGAAGACCGCGGAAAAGCAAGCCAAGGATGATTTGAAAGCTTCCCGAGCATAGTTCGGAAACAATTCAGAATGACCACAAATTTCTGACCAGAGTACCAGAGAGACGAAAGGGCGGGTTAGCCGGAAGCTGCGGCGCCCGCCTTTTCGCTTTTTGGACACGTGCGCCCAGGAAAGGCTAATCTGCGTTAGCGGCCGCTTTGGCCTGATTGGCTTGAACCACGGGGACTTTTACCAGGTGTTCCGCCAGGAACCATACTTGTAGTTCGTTCGTCCGGATTACGTTTGAGACCAACAAATCGTTGGTGCCGTCGTCTCCCGCTTCGCTGGCTTGTCTGGCCATCGTGCGGGCTTCCTTCAGGATGATTTCGTGAGCTTCGAGAAGGCGCGAGATTTGTACGGGCGCTTCTTCGCGGCCACGGGGCGGGCGAGGGATTATAGTGGTCTCGGCGATATCGGCAGCCATTGCCAGGCTGATTCCGCCAAGGATCTGAATTCGTTCGGCGATTTCATCCACGAGTTCGTCCTGCTCTCCATGATGTTTGTCGAAGAGAAGATGCAATTGGTAGAAAGTGTGGCCGGCGACCTGCCAATGATGCTTCTTGTATATGTCGCGGAGGGTCATGGTGTCCGCGAGAATTTGGTTGAGATTACCGGCGCTTGCGGCGCAGACTTTTTCGTCGAGCGCGATGGGGAGTTTGGCGATCTTGCCGTACGGCTGGATTTCGGGGGCATGCTGGTGCTGAAGCGGCTTGGCTAATTTGGTGCCCGCTTCGAGCTGGCTATAAGATGCGTCGCTTTTGTTGTTTTTGGGGCTCATGGATATCTCTCCTAACGAGGGAATCTGAGGCAATGCCGAGACCCAATCATACCCTTATTGGGCTGCGAGTACGATGCGGGCGGCGGAGGCATAGATGCAGAAATTCATGGCCGGGCTTGACGGGATACTCGATAAGCTTGAGAAACACTACGGCGTGCAGGCAGCTGTTGGGCCGAGCGATCCTTACGAAATGATCCTTTTTGCGAACTGCGGGTATCCGGCGACGGATTTATCGTGCACGAAGGGTTACGGACCGTTGAAGGAGGAAGTGGGCACGAAGCCTGACCAGATTCTCAAAACTCCAAGCGCGAAGCTGGCGAAACTGACGCGGGATGGGGGGATGTTCCCGGAGCTACGGGCAGAACGATTGAAACTGATTGCACGAATCGCAAATGAGAATTTTGGCGGGGACTTGAAATGGGCGCTGGAGAAGTTGATGAAGGAAGAAAAAACGCCGCCAGAGAAGAGGCTCCGGCGGGTGAAGAGTGCGTTGAAAGAATTTCCTGTGATTGGAGAACCGGGAGCGGACAAGATTCTATTGTTCAGCGGAATGGCGCCCGCCGCGGCGGTGCCTTCGGCGTGTACGGGGGTGCCCCAACGGATCTTCTTTGGACACGAGGATAAGAATTATGGAAAGGGGTACCGGGCGGCCCAGGAGGTGATGGCGGCGGAAGTTCCAGAGAACTTTGCCGCGCGGCAGAGGGCTTACCTGCTTTTGAAAAAGCACGGGCAGGAGATTTGCAAACGGACTAAGCCCAAGTGCGAGATTTGTCCGATCAGCAGGATGTGCGTTTACTTTCAGGAAGGCCTAGGCGAGCCATCGTGATTCGACCGAGAGAAGAGGAAGATTGGTTGCCAATGTGGGGCGCAATGTATCGCGCCTCCTACGAGATTGGGATATCAAAAGCAGAGCTACTTTACTTCCCAGGTGTCGCCGGCGCGAAGAAGCTTTGTGAGGTCGCCAGGACCGCGCTTCGCAATGACGTCTTTGATCTGCTGGTTCATGACGTCTTCATAGCGCGGAAGGTCATCCGACGCGCGAAGCACGCCGATAGGCGTGGGGAAGCCGGGACGATGTTCCATGTGCGAAAGCAGGAAGGCATAGGCGGCGCGCGGGTGATGCGCGTCGTGGATAACGAGGTCGGATTCGGTAACGCCGTTCCCGAGCTGCACCACCTCAATGTCGCCGTCGGCCTTGCGCCGAATCCCCTTGTCGCGATTCTTGCCGAAAATAAGCGGCTTGCCGTGTTCGAGCTGGATAATGTGCTCGCTGCGCGCGTCGCGTTCAGTTAAGTTGAACCACGCGCCATCGTTGAAGATGTTGCAGTTTTGCAGAATCTCGACGAACGCGGAGCCTTTGTGTGCGGCAGCATGTTTGAGAGTTTCCTTGAGGTGCTGCTGGAAAACGTCGACGGAACGCGCGACAAAGGTGGCTTCGGCGCCAATCGCCAGAGAAATCGGGTTGAACGGGCGATCGAGAGAACCGTATGGAGTCGACTTCGCCTTTTTGCCGAGTTCCGAAGTCGGTGAATACTGGCCCTTGGTCAACCCGTAGATACGGTTGTTGAAGAGCAGAACTTTCAGGCCGACGTTGCGGCGCAGCATGTGAATCAAATGATTGCCGCCGATGGAGAGGGCGTCGCCATCGCCTGTAGCGACCCAAACTTCGAGGTCGGGGCGAATCGCTTTAATTCCGGTGGCAACTGCTGGCGCGCGGCCGTGAATGGTGTGAAAGCCGAACGTGTTCATGTAATACGGGAAGCGGCTCGAGCAACCGATGCCGGAGACCACGACGAAATTTTCACGCTTGATGCCGAGCTCCGGAAAAACGGACTGAACAGCGGAAAGAATGGCGTAGTCGCCGCAGCCGGGGCACCAGCGAACTTCCTGGTCGGTCTGGAAATCTTTCTTGGTGAGAGGCGTGATCGGTGGAAGCGTGGCAGTGCTCATTGCGAATTCTCCCCAAGAATCTCTTCGATCTTTTGCTCGACTTCGGCTTGCTTGAAGGGACGGCCCTGAATTTTGTTGAGGCCAATGGCATCGACCAGATATTTGGCGCGGAGAACCCAAAGTAATTGGCCCATGTTCAACTCCGGCACGAGAACGGTCTTATAGCGCTGGATCACCTCGCCCAGATTCTCCGCCAGCGGGTTGAGATAGCGCAGGTGGACATGGCCGATTTTGCGTCCGCGCGCGCGTTGCGCTTTCAATGCTGCGGTGATGGCCCCGTGTGTGGAACCCCATGCAATAATCAGGAGATCGCCTTCCGGGTCCCCTGCAGGAACTACGTCCGGTATTTCCTGCACGATAGCTGCTACTTTTGCTGCGCGGATACGAACCATGTTTTCGTGATTGAGCGGCTCGTAATTGATGTTGCCGGTGACGTCTTGTTTTTCGAGGCCGCCGATGCGGTGCTCGAGGCCGGGCGTGCCGGGAACGGCCCAGGGGCGCGCGAGCGTTTGCGGATCACGTTTATAAGGCAAATAGCCGTTCGGACCGTTCACTTCCGTTGCAAATTTCACAGGGAAAGCAGGAATCTCATCGACGTTGGGAATCCGCCACGGTTCGGCGCCATTGGCAAGATAGCCGTCGGAGAGAATAATAACGGGAACCATGTACTTGATGGCGATGCGGCTGGCTTCGAGAGCGGCCCAAAAGCAGTCACTGGGCGTTGCGGCGGCGATGATGGGAATCGGCGCTTCGGAGTTGCGCCCGAAAAGCGCTTGCAAAAGGTCCGCCTGCTCGGTTTTTGTGGGAAGGCCGGTCGAAGGCCCGCCGCGCTGAATGTCGCAAATCACCAACGGGATTTCGACGGCTACGGCCAGCCCCATCGCTTCGGTCTTGAGCGCCATGCCAGGTCCGGACGTCGTGGTGATGGCCAGCGCGCCTGCGTAAGCCGCGCCGATCGAGCTGGTGATGGCCGCGATTTCGTCTTCGGCTTGAAAAGTCATCACACCAAAATCTTTGTATTGCGAAAGCTCGTGAAGAATGTCCGACGCGGGCGTGATGGGGTAGCTGCCCTGGAAGAGGCGTAAACCGGATTTTTGTGAAGCGGTGACGAAGCCGAGCGCAAGGGCCTGGTTTCCGCTGAGATTGCGGTAAAAGCCGGGAGCGAGCTGCGCGGGCGGAATCTCATAACTAATCTGGAAAGCTTCCGTGGCTTCACAATACGAGTAGCCCGCTTTCATGGCGAGCTTGTTGGCTTCGACGAGCAAAGGCTTAGTCTTGAATTTGCCTTCAATCCAGCGGACGGTGGGATCCATTGAGCGGTTGTAAAGCCAGTAGCACATGCCCAGGGCGAAGAAATTCTTGCAGCGGCTGATGGATTTGGCATCGAGGCCGAGATCATCCAGCGCTGTCTTGGTGAGCCGCTCCAGCTCGACGGAGAACAGCCGATACTTGTCGAGCGAATGATCCTCGAGCGGATTGTGATCCATCTTGGCTTTGCGAAGATCGTTTTCCGCGAATGCATCGGAATTTACGATCAGAATGCCGTTGGCTTTCAGGTCGGCGACGTTCATCTTCAACGCCGCGGGATTCATGGCAATCAGGACATCGACGGCGTCGCCGGGCGTGTACACATCACTGGACGAGAAATGGAGCTGATAGCCGCTAACGCCTGGAAGCGTTCCGGCAGGCGCGCGGATCTCCGCGGGAAAGTCCGGGAACGTGGCGATATCGTTGCCATAGAGAGCGACGGTATTGGTGAACTGGCTGCCGGTAATCTGCATGCCGTCGCCGGAGTCGCCCGCGAAACGAATAACTGCGCGATCGATCACCTCGCGCTTGTGTTTTACTGGCGGCGTTTCAATCAAAGTTGACATAGTGGCCAGGGCTCCGCTTTAACTGAACTCCCGGACGAATCCCCCGAAGGAGTGTGGCTCGATCTTTTAGATGGGCAGTGCGAAAACCAGGTTGGATACAGCATCCAGCCGCCCGGAGCCTACGAGAGAAGAATACCACAGCGCGGTGTGCAAGGCAGGGCGGGCGGCGACTACGCACAAATGTGTCGTTAGAGAAAAGGCGATGGGAGCTGAGGGCCGGTTATGGTAGGGTTCGGGGCATCAAGTCCGGGCTTCTGCCGCTGCAGCAGCTTGTTCGAGAAACCGCGAGCGGAGGAAGACGAGAAGCCCAATAACAATCCCGCCGAAAACGAGCCCGAAAATCATCATCGGCCGAATGAAATTAGCTGAGAGAAAAGGATTGCCTCCGGGAAACTCAGGGTACTGGCTGGACATCTTCTCCATGGCTTTTTGCACGGCGGCCTGGAAAGTTGGCGATACGATCGCGAACAAGCCATTCAAAAAAAATAGGCACTGGACTCCCAATACCACATGGAAGGCCCAGGGCTTCAACTTGAGTATGCCAACGCCAGCGATCCCCATAATGAGCGAGAGAAACGGCAGAAAGATTAGTGCGCCATGCGACAAAAATATGTGTCCGAAGAAATAAAAGGGAAAAGAATAGGGCATCGGAACCAAAGCGAAAATCACGCTGAACAAACCGGAGAAAATGAACAGGCCGGCCAGAATCGCAAGCGGAAGAGGGCAAGCCGGGCGTTTTTGTTGTGGCACGGCCGTGGCATCGGATATTTGTGGAAATCCCGAAGGGTCCATCGTCGCGACATGTTGCATCGGGTTCGTGAACGCGGCTGCCACGCGCTTGCGGGTGAAGAGCACGATCCACCAGATTCCGACGGCAGCGGGGATTCCATAGAAAATGGCCACGAACAGATTCACAACGTGCATGAAGCGCCCAGTATCGGCAGTGCTGACGTTTGGCAGCTGCATCGCAGGCATGGCGCTGAATATCACAAAGCTAAGCGCCACAGCACTCAAGGAAACGAGTGTCATGGATCCGGCCCATACCAGGATCGTGATGCGAGCCCAATTGCGACGGCGGATAATCCCGATACCAACGAATATCCCGAACACCGAGAGCGCCAATATGAAGAGCATGATTACTGCAGACATGGTGCGAACCTGCGGCGGCATCGGAGGCGCACCTTGCACCGTTTGAATGTCGGGCATGAGCATCGTCGAGAGTGCGGCCAGCAAACTTCCGAGCACGCCGAACACACCAAAAATAATTGCTACAACGCCGGCGGCGGTTACAGACGGAAGAGATTCACTCTTGGCAAGTGTGATCATGTGTTGACCACCGTTCGTGGATCATTATTTGCAGATCATCATCGCAAGCGGGGAGGAAGCGTGTCTATCGGTTGTGTGTATATCATTTCCAGAATTGCCATCCGAGGGAAGTGAAAGTAACGCGAAAACAATTTGGCGCTTGACGTTCGCTTTCTTTTCGCCTAAAGTGGCTGTGGAAATCTTTATTTTACGGAGGCGCTCCATGGCCCTGACGAAACGCCAAAAAGAAGTGCTGGATTACCTGGTTTCTTTTGACAACAAGCACGGCTACGCCCCGAGCTTTGAAGAGATTGGCAAAGGCCTGAAACTGACTTCGCTGGCCACCGTGCACAAGCACATCACCACGCTCGAGAAAAAAGGATTCATCCGGCGTGGTTACAATCAGAGCCGCTCGATCGAAATCCTGCAATTGCCAAAGCCCGTCAAGGAACAGATCAACGACCGAAGAATTCAAGAATTGCCCTTAGTTGGCAGAATTGCCGCGGGCCGGCCATTGGAAGCGGTGGAAGAGCGCGAGACCCTGTCGCTCGGGGATTTTGCTCGAGGCGGCAATTCGTTCGTGCTGCAGGTGAAGGGCAGCTCCATGATTGAAGATCACATCATGGATGGCGATTACGTGGTGTGCGAACAAACGCAGGTGGCCAACGCAGGCGATATCGTTGTGGCGTTGATCGGCGGCGAAGAAGCGACGCTCAAGAGGTTCTATCGCGAAGGAGCAGGGAAGATTCGGCTACAGCCGGCGAATTCAGAGATGGCGCCGATCATGGTGGCCGCGAACGATCTCAAGATTCAGGGGCGCGTCATCGGAGTACTCAGAAAATACTGAAGATCCGGGACGCGAGGTATCTCAGCCGCTTCAGACTCAATTTACCCGCTCGTTTGTCTTTACCAGTGCTCGCCAGCATTCCCTCGCAAAGCAACGTCTCGATCCATTGGAAACACTCGTGAAGTAAGTCGAAACCGGGCTCCCATTTGAAATTCCGCCCTCGATGTGAATTAATTGTCTCCATCCGGGAACGCCGCGCGTCAAAGGTACGAGGCGGGCTCTGCTCCAAGGGCCGCCCGAAGGAAGCCAGCAAATTTGTTTCCCAAGCGCGAAAACATATTGATCGTCGAGCCTGACGACACGAAGAGGCAGCAACTCGAGGATGCGCTGCATTCCGCAGGGTACGAAGTTTCCCTCGCGTCTTCGCAGGAAGAAGGGTTCGCGCTGGTCCAGAAGGGCGCGGTGGATGTGTTTCTAGTTTCCGCCGATCTTGCGGATGTGCTTTGCTGCAACTCGCTGACGGAAATTAAGGGCCTGGGCTCGACGTCCAATACGCGCGTGATTGTTTTCGCGAGAGGTGGCGCGGCGGAGCGGGCGCGGGCCCTGGACCTGGGCGCCGACGATGTGCTGACGCCACCCTGGGAGCCTTCCGAGCTGCTCGCGCGGGTGCGCGCGCAGTTGCGCGACAAGCATGCGCTCGAAGAGCTGCAAGAGAAATCCCGCCTCGCGGAAGAAGGGCAGGAAATCGCCCACACTGCGTTTCAAGCCATCGCGGTGACGGAAAAAATGACGCGCGACGCATTCTCTCTCGATCGCGCGCTGAAAATTGGCGTCTCGGCGCTTCTCGGCGTGGCCGCGCTCATTTCCGTTGTCTTTCTGCTCTATTCGAGGCGCGCGGAAAAAGAGACGCGCCGCGCCTATTCCGTGATTGCGCAGCTCGAGCACGGAGTACACACGGAGCAGGCGCTGGTTGACGAAGCCAACAGGGCGCGCACGCAGCTCGAGCAGTCGGACCTCACAGCCGAGAAACAACTGCTCCAAAAGCAGACAGACGATCTTCGTCAGAAGCTTTCCGCCGCGGATGCCAGTGAAGTTGATGGTCTGCGCAAAGAATTAGCAGAGACCACGGCGCGCCTGAAGCGAGTGGAGACGCAATCACATGCCGCTGAAGGGGTCATTCGCGCCAATGCTCCAAGCGTGTGCCTGCTGCACGTGTCAGTCGTCTTCCTCGATAAGGCCTCGCGGAGGCCATTGCGCTATGGCGCGATCAATCCCGACGGGCAGCCGCTCAAGGACAGCGACGGCAACGTGGTTTACAGCCTGGACGGCCTCGCGCCGGAAGTTCGCGAGGATTTTTTTGGAACGGGATTCATCCTTGGTGAAAATCAGGTCCTCACCAACCATCATGTAGCACAGCCCTGGTGGGAAAACGAAGAGCTTGGCGCCGCGGCTCAACAGGGATTACAGCCTACCATCTCCGAAATGACCGCTTATTTCCCGGAAGCGACCACCGGCGTTCCCATGAGCATCTCCCAGATTTCGGAAGAGGCTGATTTAGCCGTTCTGCGTGGCGATCTTTCCTCCTTGAAACGCCCCATTCTGAAGATGGACGGAAGCAAACAGGGGGCGGTAAGCGGGGAGCCCTTGATTTCGTTGGGATATGCGACCGGGATAAGCGCCATCCTGGCGCGGGCGGGCGAAGACACCGTGAAGGACATCGTGAAGGAGTCTGGGGGCGACCCCAAGAAAATCGTAGACGAACTCCAAAAACGCCAGCTGATTAGGCCCTTGGTGACGCAAGGGCACATCGGCGACGTATTGCCGGACAAAATTGTTTACGATGCACAGACCACGTCAGGCGGTTCGGGTGGGCCGCTGATTAACCGCGATGGAGAGGTGATCGGCGTCACCTTTGCAGTGGTCAGGGGATTTGGCGGCTCCAATTTCGGAGTTCCCATCCGATTTGCGAAGCCGTTGCTCAAGCCATGATGCACTCCTCTGCGTTGGGAAGAAATCGGCGGGGTGGCTAGGCTCCGTGCCGCTGTGGCGCAAACGCGGACAGATCGGGAGAATGCGTGCGGCCATCGTTTGCGTTCTCGTTTGCGCGCTCGCCTGGCCAAAGCCGTCCCGCGGCTACGCCGTGCTGGCTCACGAAGCGATTATCGATGCAGCTTGGGACACGCAAATCAAGCCGTTGCTCTTGGCTCGTTTTCCCGGGTCGACCGAGGAGCAATTGAGCGAGGCGCAAGCCTACGCCTACGGCGGGTCGATCATCCAGGACATGGGCTATTACCCTTACGGAAGCCATTTTTTCAGCGACCTGACGCATTACGTGCGAAGCGGCGATTTTGTCCAGGCGCTGCTGCGCGACGCGAAGAACCTGGACGAGTACGCGTTCGCTGTCGGCGCGTTGTCGCACTATGCTGCCGACAATGATGGCCATCGCCTTGCCACGAACCGCGCAGTGCCTCTGCTCTATCCCCGGCTTCGAAAAAAGTATGGCGACCCGATCAGTTACGAACAGGATCCGTTGGCGCACACCAAAACCGAGTTTGGTTTCGATGTTCTCGAGGTCGCGCAGGAAAGCTACGCTCCGGACGGTTACCACGATTTTATCGGCTTTGAAGTTTCGCAAGATTTGCTGGAACGAGCTTTCCAGGAAGTCTACGGGTTGCCGCTCTATGATGTTCTTCTCGATGAAGACAAAGCGCTCAACTCTTACCGTCACGCTGTCAGCAAGACTATTCCGATGGCGACGAAGGTTGCGTGGAGCCTGAAAAAAGATGAAATCGAGGCGGCTTTGCCGGGTGTCACCAAGAAAAGGTTTCTTTACAACGTCTCGAAATCGAATTATGAACGGGAATGGGGCAAGAATTATCAGAAGCCGACTCTTCGGGAAAGATTCTTCGCTTTTCTATATAAACTGATTCCCAAGTTCGGGCCGCTCCGAGTTCTCCAATTTAAGACGCCCACGCCGGAGACACAGCGCATGTTTCGCGCCAGTTTCAATGTCACGCTGAGCGCTTACCAGGGAATGTTGGAAGACCTGAGAAGCGGTCGTCTCGATTTGCCCAACGATAATTTTGACCTCGGCGAATTTACCGGTCCCGGCAAGTATGATTTGAACGACAATGCCCATGCGCAACTGCTGGACAAGCTGGCAAATCGGAAGTTCGCTGGGATATCCCCGGCACTGAGGGAGGAAATCCTTCATTTTTATTCAGACCCCGGTGCATCGTACGCGACAAAGCGCGACGCGAGGGCCTGGGCTACCGTGCAAACCGAGCTGGCCCTGTTGAGGAATGTTCCGCCTTCCCTGGCTTCGGCCGGCGTCTCAGCCCGGCCCTAGATTTTTCGTGATCACGCTTTCTTCGGGCACTGCGGAGTCGCATTCCTGCCAATCTCCTGTCCTGTATCTAAAATGCTTGTCCTCCGAATCGAAAAAAGTGCTCCAGCGGTGTTGCGCGCGCGTGAAACAATGTAGAGTTTCGCGTAAGCTTCTTTCCGGTTGTGTAATGAAGAAGAAACCCATCCGCAAATTATTGGCTGCCAATCGCAGCGAGATCGCCATACGCATTTTTCGCGCGGCAAACGAGCTCGGGCTTCGCACCGTCGGAATTTATTCCCAAGAGGACCGCCTGGCGCTGCATCGCTTCAAGGCCGACGAAGCCTACCAGGTGGGCGCAGGCAAAGGGCCGGTCGAGGCGTATCTCGATATTGCCGGCATCGTCGCGCTCGCCAGGGAAAAGGGCGTTGACGCTATTCATCCAGGCTACGGCTTCCTCTCCGAAAATCCCGCGTTCGCGCGCGCGTGCGAAAAAGCGGGGATCGCGTTTATCGGGCCAACGCCAGAATTGCTCGAACTTTTGGGAGACAAAACGGCTGCGCGACGGCTGGCGGCCTCGGCCGGAGTGCCCGTGCTTCCAGGAACGGAAGAGGCGGTGAGTTCCGCCATCGAGGCGCGCAGATTTGCGGCTGGGATTGGGTATCCGGTCATTGTAAAAGCCGCGATGGGCGGCGGCGGCCGAGGAATGCGCGTGGTGCGTGACGAGGCTGAGCTGGAGCCGCGGCTCGAGGAAGCTCAGGGGGAAGCAAAATCCGCTTTCGGTGACGCCAGTGTTTTTCTCGAGAAATATTTGCCACGCGCGCGCCATATTGAGGTACAGATTCTTGGCGATAATCATGGCAATCTGCTGCATCTCTATGAGCGGGACTGCTCTGTGCAGCGACGCCACCAGAAAGTTGTCGAGGTAGCGCCGGCCGCAAATCTCCCGGCAGGCGTCCGCTCGGAATTATGCGATGCCGCGGTGCGGCTGGCGCGCGAAGCCAGGTACCGCAATGCGGGTACCGTCGAGTTCCTCTACGACGTCGACGCGAGAAATTGGTATTTCATCGAAGTAAATCCCCGCATTCAGGTCGAGCACACCGTCACGGAGATGGTCACCGGCATCGACCTGGTGCGCTCACAAATTCTCGTGGCCCAGGGCCACAAACTGCATGAGGAACCGCTCGCTCTGCCGAAGCAGGAAAATGTGCCGCTGTATGGCGCCGCGCTTCAGTGCCGCGTCACGACTGAAGATCCTGGAAATAATTTCGCGCCCGATTACGGAAAGCTTACGACGTATCGCTCGCCAGCGGGATTTGGAATTCGTCTCGATGGCGGCACGGCCTACGCCGGCGCAGTGCTGGCCGCTTATTACGATTCACTGCTCGTCAAGGTGACCGCCTGGGGCACGAAACTACCGGAAGCTTGCCAGCGGATGGACCGCGCGCTGCGCGAGTTTCGCATTCGGGGTGTCAAGACCAACATTCCTTTCCTTGAAAATGTCGTCAATCACCCGCGCTTCCGCGCCGGCGAAGTCACCACTTCTTTTCTTGATGAATCGCCGGAGCTATTTCGCTTGCAGAGCCGCGGCGATCGCGCCACCAAACTGCTTTCGTATCTCGGCGATGTAATTCTCAACGGCAATCCCGAAGTAAAAGGCAAACAAATTCCGAAGGTGTTCGAGAGAGCCGTGCTGCCGCGCGTCCCTGGCATCGAACCGCCAGCAGGAACGCGGCAAATGCTTCAGAAACTCGGACCGAGGAAATTTGCGGCGTGGGCGAGAAAAGAAAAGCGCCTGCTGATCACGGACACCACGTTTCGCGACGCCCATCAGTCCCTGATGGCCACGCGCGTGCGCACTTACGATTTGCTGGCTACTGCGGGGGCTGTCTCTCGACGGCTTCCGAACTTGTTCAGCCTGGAAATGTGGGGAGGCGCAACGTTTGACACCTCGATGCGCTTTCTTCACGAAGACCCCTGGCAGCGTCTTCGCGAGCTGCGCCAGCGTATTCCCAACATTTGCTTTCAGATGCTGCTCCGCGGGGCCAACGCCGTCGGCTACACTTCGTATCCGGACAACGTGATTGTCGAGTTCGTCCGTGAAGCCCATGCACAAGGCATCGACATCTTCCGCGTGTTCGATTCGCTCAACTCGATCGAAAACATGCGCGTCTCGATCGATGCGGTGCTGAAGACCGGCGCCGTCTGCGAACCGGCTATTTGCTACACAGGAGATATTTTCGATCCATCAAGGCCCAAGTATTCGCTGAAATATTACGTCACCATGGCCAAGCAGCTCGAAAAGCTCGGCGCGCATTTTTTGGCCATCAAGGACATGGCCGGCCTTTGCAAGCCGTATGCGGCCTACGAACTCGTCAAGACGCTCCGAGAAGAGATCGCCATTCCGGTGCATTTTCACACCCACGACACCAGCGGAGTCAATTCTGCTTCCGTGCTGAAAGCTGCGGATGCTGGCGCCGACGTTGCCGATGCCGCAATCGCCGCCATGAGCGGCGGTACCAGCCAGCCTAACCTCAATTCCATCGTCGCGTCGCTGCGCCACACGCCGCGCGATACGAACCTCGATCTCGAAACGCTCAACGAATGCTCCGACTATTGGGAAACCGTGCGGACCTATTATTTGCCGTTCGATTCCGGGCCGAAGGCCGGCTCGGCGCGGTTATATCAGCATGAAATTCCTGGCGGCCAATACACGAATCTGCGCGAACAGGCAGCGGCGATGGGATTGGGCCATCGTTGGCGTGAGGTGGAAAAGACTTACGCCGAAGTCAACCAACTCTTCGGCGACATCGTGAAAGTCACGCCCTCGAGCAAGGTGGTCGGCGACATGACGCTATTTCTAATGGCCAACGAGATGCGACCTGACGATGTGCTCAAACTGGATGAAAAACACGATCTTTCCTTGCCAAATTCCGTTGTCGAGATGTTCTCGGGCGTGCTTGGCATTCCGCCGGGAGGCTGGCCGCGCAAACTGCAAAAAATAATTCTGCGAGGAGCCACGCCGCTCAAAGGCCGGCCGGGCGCAAGTCTCGAAGCGGTCGACTTCGCTGAAGCGTCCGGCGCGCTGGAGAAAAAGCTGAATCACGCTGCCCGCCGCGACGATCTCTTGAGTTATCTTCTTTATCCAGATGTGTTCGTCAAGTACGACAAATTCCGGCAGACTTATGCGGACGTCGGCGTTCTTCCCACACCGGCGTTTTATTATGGCCTCGCCTCAGGAGAAGAGATTACCGTCGAGATTGAGCCGGGAAAAACGCTGATTCTCAAATTTCTAACCGCCAGTGATCCGCACCCGGATGGAACGCGAACCTTGTTCTTTGAATTGAATGGGCAACCGCGCGAAGTAAACGTAAGGGACCGCGCGTTGCGTGTCGTCGAGCGCGCACATCCCAAGGCGGATCCAGCCGATCCGGGCCAAGTGGCAGCACCTACGGCGGGGGTAATCAGCGGGATTGCCGTGCAAGCGAATCATGCCGTGGAACGCGGCGCCAAACTTTTGACGCTCGAGGCCATGAAAATGCAGTCTAACATTTATGCGCCGATTACCGGACGCGTTGTGAAACTTCTCGTGACCCCCGGGCAGCACGTCGAAGCCAAGGATTTGCTGGTGACTATCGCTCCGTGAGCGCTCCGAATCTCCGCAAACATGAAGGCTTCCGCTCGCGCTTCCTCAGAAACCAGCGCGACCTCATTGTTTATCTCCCGCCCGGCTATGATGACCAGGCAGGCCGCCACTTCCCGGTTCTTTATCTTCACGACGGGCAGAATCTTTTCGATGGCGCGACTTCCTTCATTCCCGGAATGGATTGGCACGTCGGCCAAACCGCCGACCAATCCATCCGCTCTGGCGCAGTCGCGCCGCTCGTCATCGTCGGCATGTACAACACGAAAGCCCGCATCCGCGAATACACGCCGACGCACGTACCCAAACTCGGGGGCGGCCGCGCGGATCGCTATGCCAAATTCCTAATCGAGGAAGTGAAGCCCTTCATCGAACACGAGTATCGCGCTCTCTCCGGACCGGAAAGCACGGGTATCGGCGGCTCTTCGCTTGGCGGCCTCGTTTCTCTCTATCTTGGATTGAAACTCCCTCAAATCTTCGGGAAGATCGCGGCCCTTTCTCCTTCCGTTTGGTGGAATCAACAGGTGATGCATCGGTTCGTGGAAGCCGCGCGGGTGGATCCGCGTCCGCGCATCTGGCTGGACATCGGGACACGTGAAGGGTCGCGTATCGTGCAAGACGTTGAACAATTCCGCGACGTGCTCCTGCAAAAAGGATGGCAGCTCGGACGCGACCTCCACTACGAACGCGTGGAAGGCGCCGAACACAACGAAGCGGCCTGGGCCCGGCGCGTCCGACCCTTTCTGCAATTTTTGTTTCCGGCCCGCTAGAGCGAAGTATAATCCGCCCTCTATCGCATCATCATGCGCAAGCGTTTTCGCAGAAGGGCCGCGCGGAAGTCAGGGGTCATCCGATGCCAGAGAGCCGTCCGCTCACCATCCTCTGTGTCAGTTCTTACGAAAAAGGGCAGGAATTCCTCCGCACGTGCAAAGAGATCGGCTGCCGCGTGCTTCTCTTGACTGTCGAAAAGCTCCGCGACGGGGAGTGGCCCCGCGAGTCCATCGATGAAATGTTTTTCATGCCGGAAGAGCTGCCGCCGCATGAATTGATCAACGCAGTGAGTTATGCGGCGCGCTCCCAGCCCATCGACCGCATTGTCGCTCTGGACGAATTCGACATGGAAAATGTCTCGGCGCTTCGCGAGCATCTGCGCATCCCGGGTATGGGCCTGACCACAGTCCGTTATTTCCGCGACAAACTCGCCATGCGCGCCCGCGCCAAAGAAGCCGGCATCGCCGTACCGGAATTCGTCCATGTATTGAACTACGACAATTTGCGCGAGTTCATGGCGCGAGTCCCTGCCCCGTGGCTGCTGAAGCCGCGCTCACAAGCCTCCGGTATCGGCATGAAAAAAATTCACGAACCCGGCGAGCTCTGGCCCTGGCTCGATCAGCTGGGCGACGCACAATCCAACTATTTGCTCGAGCAATTCATTCCCGGCAGAGTTTTTCATGTGGACAGTGTGGCTTCAGAGCGTGAAATCGTCTTCGCAGAAGCCCACGCTTACGGCGCCCCGCCGCTCGACACTTCGCATCAAGGCGGAGTTTTCACCACGCGCACGCTTCCTCGCGACTCCTTGGAAACGAAAGCGCTCCTCGAACTCAATCGCGAGGTCCTTAAGGATCTAGGTTTCCTGCGTGGCGTCACTCATGCAGAATTTTTGAAAGCGCACTCCGACGGTAAGCTTTATTTTCTCGAAGTCGCCGCCCGCGTCGGCGGCGCCTATATCTCGAATGTCATCGAAGCCGCCACCGGCATCAATTTGTGGCGGGAGTGGGCGCGTCTCGAGGTCGGCGCGGGGATGCAGCCCTATGAGTTGCCGCCATCGCGCTCCGATTACGCTGGAGTGATTGTGTCTCTCGCGCGGCAGGAACGTCCCGACACCTCTGCCTACAGCGATGCAGAGATCGTTTACCGCATCACGAAATACCATCACGCCGGCTTCGTCCTTAAAGCATCCACACCCCTACGCATCGAAGAACTACTGGCCACCTATTCAAAAAGATTTCAAAGCGATTTCCTCGCAACGCAGCCCGTCCCTGAAAGACCTAGCAACTAATGAATCCGTGCGCTACACTGTGTGCGCCCCCCTACTGCGTCGTCAGAGTTTCGCGAACAATTGAACTGTGCGCGACGACGGCCACTGTCCAAAGGTCTAGTAACTTTCAGGAACGGCCACGCAAGTCTGCATTTGCTGTGCGCCATACCGAGGACTAAAGTTTGCAATACCCCGAGCAGAAATTCGCCAGGGGTGGTGCTATCCCTTTGGGAGGGACCGATGTGGGGTAATAAGAAACCGGAAACGCCGCAATCCGCGACTCCGGAGCCGAAAAATTTTCCAACGAATCAGCCGCCGAAGTCCGCTCCGGCGACTTGGGAGGATAAACCCGCAATGAGTACAGATGCTATGCGTCCATTGGGTGCAACCGCGGACCGCGCCACTGCGCGGCTCGGGGCCAGCCTGCACGTAAAAGGCGAGATCTCCGGCAACGAAGATCTGCTGATCGACGGCTCGGTCGAAGGACTGATCCAGCTTGATGAGCGGAAGCTGACCGTCGGAACAACCGCTAAGGTCACTGCCGATATCATAGCCCGCGAGGTAGTGGTCTACGGCACCGTGAAGGGAAATCTTCGCGCCAAGGACCGGATTGAAATCAAAAAGGACGGCTCCGTCAACGGCGATCTCACGACCGCCCGCATCATGATTGAAGACGGCGCCTACTTCAAGGGCTCGATCGAGATCGATAAGAGCTCGGAGAAGGATTCCAGCCACAACGCGTTCGCAAAAAGCTCGGCCGCTCCCGTTGGCGCGCCGGCAACCAAGACTATTTAATTCACCGCTATCCATTTAATTTTCTTCAAGGGCGGCGCGGACTCAGAGTCCTTGCCGCCTTTTGATTTTTCTGCGCTCCCGTTCGCCATCAAAATATTTCTTAACTTGACAATTAACAATAATGGATTAAAGTGATCCTCGTATTCCTCCGAAGTCCGCGCGTCACGGCTCTTGCCGCTCGCTTTCCACGGCAAGTCTCCTTCAGCCGCAGACCCGCAAGGAACGTGGGGCTCTTCCATGGCACGGCTAAGACGAAGCGCGCCGGAGTTGTTACTCGGTTTCCTTCTGATCCCATGCATCGGTTGTGGCGGCGGGTCCTCTTCCATTCAACAACCCCCGCCTCCCCCGCAACCGGATTTCTCGATCGGCTTCTCCCAAAATTCCGTCAACGTCCATCAAGGCGCGACGAGCTCCACAATCAACTTGTCCGTCAATCCGCTCAATGGCTTCACCGGCAACGTCCAAGTCACTCTCTCCGGTTTGCCCACAGGAGTCCTCGCGAGCCCACTGAGTCCTTTCAGCATCGCCGCTGGCTCGAGCGCTCCCGTGTTCTTCTCCGCCGCTGTCAACAGCGCAACGGGCAACTCGACAATCATGGCAACGGGAACCAGCGGCTCTCTCTCGCATCCGGCAAATTTGGCCCTTACCATTCAAAGCGGCGTGGTCGCCAACTTGCCGCGAACAAGCTATGAAGAAACGGACTCTACTCCCGCATTGGACGATCCTTCGGGCGAGCCCCACCACCGTCACATCGCTTACGATCCGGCTCACCAGCTCGTATTCGTCGCCAACCGCGCCATGAATCGCGTAGACATTTTCTCCTCAACCACAGTAACGCGCGTCGCTCAAGTTAGCGTGCCCGGCGCGAGCAGCGCTGACCTTTCCGCGGACGGCACAACCGTTTGGATTGGGACGGTGACGGAACAAATCGCCGCCATCGATACCACATCCTTTCAAGTTAAAGCGCGCTATGAACTAACGGGAATCCAGCCTCTTCCCAATACTGTGTTCGATCGCCCTGAGGAATTGCTCGCGCTTTCTGGCGGAAATCTGGTGATGCGCCTGCGCCAATCCCAAAACGGCGAAGCGTTGCTTGCTCTCTGGGCTCCTTCGTCGAACACGCTGACAAACTTGACCTCCACGCAACCGCAGCTCTTTCAAAACGGTCTTGGCGCGATGGCGCGCACCGGCGATCAAACAAAGGTCTTGATCGCTGCGAGCGATGCCAGCGGCGAAGTCGCCCTGTACAATGCGAACGGCAACGTATTCGCCGGTCCCCAAGGCTTGGGCAGCGGCACAGTCCCTCTCGTCGCTGCCAATCCAGATGGCTCAAGGTATGCTGTTGTTTTCGTTGCGAATGGCAGCTCGCAGGTTCTTCTGCTGGATGGCTCGCTGAATCAAGTCGGCGTTTACCAAACCACTGTCGTCAACGGCATGGTCTTTTCTCGCGACGGCCAATTCTTGTATCTCAGCGAAAATGCTGCTTCACCCCCCGTCATCACCGTCTTGAATGGAAACACGCTCAGCATGATCGGCCAGGTGCCCGATTTGTGGATTGGGGGAAGGCGCACGGAAATCGAAGACGTGGATTCTACGAAACTCCTATTCGGCGTAGCGAACCGCGGCTTGTGTGTTATCGATGCGGCCAATCCCGGCTCACTGCCGGCGACCGCCCCCAGCTTTGCCACCTCGCCGAGCGCGCAGCCTGAGGAAGGCCCCAATGCGGGTGGAACCATCACTACGTTTTCAGGACAGAATTTTTCAAATTCCGTCCAGCTGAATTTCGGCACACAAATCTCCAGCAATGTGAACGTTGCGAGCGCCACCCAAATCAATGCGACCTCGCCTCCCAACGCCGCGAGTGGACCCGTAAATGTAACCGCCTATTTTTCGAACGGGTGGCTCTCGCTCGCTCCCGCCGCGTTCAGTTACGGCCCGCAGGTCCTGCAAATCTTGCCCAATGCGGGAGCGCCCGCGGGTGGAGACATGGTTCAAATCTATGGCTACGGTTTCGGCAGCGACCCCACAAAAATCAGCGTTACCATTGGTGGCGCGAACGCCACGGTGCAAAAAACCGAAAACCTCACCTCCATTGCACCTTCTCTCGGATTGGACTCGACGTACCCCTTCTCTCTAGAGCGCATTACTCTCCAAACACCGCCGGGGACGGCTGGAAAAGCCGACCTCGTTATCACATCGCCGGCCGGTTCCATCACGGCATCGAAAGCGTTCCAATACCTCCAGGGCGTGAATTTCTATGCCAAGCCTTCATTCGATAAATTCGTTTTATACGACCAGTCTCGCCGATGGCTCTATCTAAGCGACATCGATCATCTTGATGTTTTCGACTTAGCCGCCGGGCAATTTCACGGTACTGCCATCGAGCCACCAGGAGGCCCGCCTCCCACTTCGGAGCTTCGCGGCCTTGCACTCACTCCGGACGGAAGCCAACTCGTAGCCGCCGATTTCGGCGCGCAAAATATCTATCTCCTCGACCCGGACAACGGATCGGGCACGAGCGTTCCAGTGGGCGGAGTGCCCGGCTTCACAAATTCCGGCCCTTCCCGGGTGGCAGCTACCAGCACGCAGAATGTTTTCGTGGGGTTGAGCGCGGAGCCGAGCTCTTCTGGGGGTTGTGCATTCTGTCTCGGACAATTGAACCTCACTGCCAGTCCACCGGTTATCCAAGCCGCTTCACAGCCTGAAATCAGCAGCCTCACTGGCGCTCCTCTCCTGCAATCCAATGGCACGGGCGATCAGGTGTTCGTTGCGTTTGCCGCCGCACCAGGCGGCCCGCTCGCGCTGTGGAACGCTTCGTCTCCCAATCAATTTTCCACCTTTACCGCTAATGACTCCGCGCTCGACATCGGCGGCGCCGCCGACGGAACCATGTTTGCTCTCGAGGCGAGCGGAACCACGGAAATTCGCAGCGCCGATCTTTCTCTCACCGCGGTCCCTGCAAATCCGGAACTTCTGCAAATCCCGGGCCGCATTCAAGTCCCCGGAGTCGCTCTTCATCCCAGCGGCGCTCTCGTGTACCAGCCCTTTCTTACCGGCCCCGCAGGAAGCGCCGGCACGAAGGGTGGCGTGGACATCCTCGATGCGCACACTGGAGTTCTCCGCCTGCGCATTCTTTTGCCCCAACAATTTATGACGGACGTCGACGGGTTGCACGGCAGCTTTCTTGCCATCGACGAGAATGGGCAACGATTGTTTGCCATTACGTCCACTGACGGCACCGCTCAAAACGCGGGTGTCACGGTGGTCACGCTCGCTAAAGTTCCCCTCGGCATCGGAACACTCATTCCTGCCCTTGGACCGGCAAGCGGCGGAACGCAGATTACGATTCGTGGCAGCGGCTTTCAGAACGGCAGCACCGTCACCATTGGCGGAAAAACCGCTTCCGTCACTTTCAAGGATATGAACACTCTGACCGTCGTGACCCCTTCCTTGGCTGCAGGCGCGCAGCGGGTCTCCATTACAAATCCTGACGGTGAAACTATCTCTTTGGATGCTTCATTCATCGCCAATTAATTCTCGGTTCTGTCACCTCAAATGACCGCCAGCTTTTTTCCTAACCAATTGTTCTTTTTTTCATCTCATAAAATGTAGAATTCAGTGGGTATACAAAACTCGTTATGCAGCGTTCTCTAGGAGCTAGGAGGGAACATGGAAACGCGCAAGCTAGGCAAATCAGACTTGCATATTACGCCGGTTGGTTTCGGCGCCTGGGCTATCGGAGGAAGTGGCTGGGATTTTGCCTGGGGACATCAAGAGGATGCGGATTCCATCGCCGCGATTCATCGCTCGCTCGAGCTCGGCGTGAATTGGATCGACACCGCCGCAGTTTATGGAATTGGACATTCGGAGAAAATGGTCGCGCAAGCCTTGCAAGGCTGGCGCGGTCCGCGTCCCTATGTTTTCACAAAATGCGTTTTACGCTGGGACGACAAAGGCCACGTCACCCAGAATCACACCGCCGCGTCCATTCGCCGCGAATGCGAAGACAGCCTTCGCCGCTTGCAAGTCGACGTAATCGACCTTTATCAAATGCATTGGCCTCCCTCCGACAATGGCCCCGGCCTGGAAGAAGCCTGGCAAACCATGCTCGCTTTGCAAAAAGAAGGGAAAGTCCGTTGGATCGGCGTCTCTAACTTCAATGTCTCGCAAATAAAGCGCGCTGAAAAGCTTGCTCCAGTGACTTCCCTGCAACCGTCCTACTCGCTCATCCGCCGCGCGGTTGAAAAGGAAATTTTGCCGTACTGCAAACAGCAAGGCATCGGCGTGATTGCTTACGCGCCCATGGCTTCCGGGCTTCTCACCGGAGCGATGACCCGAGAACGCGCCGCCGCGCTGCCGCCGGATGATTTTCGCAGTAAGAATCCTGAATTTCGCGAGCCGCGCCTCGCAAAAAACATCGAACTTGTCGAACGCCTGCGTAAAGTTGGCGCGCACCACGGACGCAACCCCGGTGAAGTCGCCATCGCCTGGGTGCTCAGCAATGCCGCCGTTACGGGGGCCATCGTAGGCGCCAGAAACGCAAAACAAGCAGAGGGCGTGATGCGCGCCGGTGAACTAAAACTCTCCACAGAAGAAATTGGGGAAATTGAAGGTGCGGCGGCGGCTGCGGCCGCCGGATGATGGGCGGAGATTTTCCTGTTCAAGGCGGCCTGTGCGGCCGAGATCGCATGGCCCGAGCGCTGACACGCAACTCGAATCACGCCCGGACAAAATCAGGCCGCCACGTCTTAATCAACTGCTTGATCGCCTTGCGATCGTTCAATTTTTCGTCCAGCACTTTCCGCGCAAGCTCGGGCAACTCCGCGTTGCTGGCGAAGCGCAGCGCCACAAGCTGCTCTATCGTGAATTCCTCGATGCGCGGTCGCAGGTCCGCAGCAAGCAGCCGTTCGAGACGCAGCCGTTCTTCAAGCCGGATGAGCCGGTCTTGCACCTTGATTGCCATCATACGAGCCATCAAAAATCCAGTTAAGAGTGCCGCCGCCACAAGCACCGAAAACGCGCTTCTTATGGAGAATCCTGCCTTCCAACATCCGAAAATCGAAGATATAAAATTGATTAGCAAAACCGGCATCACAAAAAAATGAAAGGGTGGCAGCCACTTCGTGTGATGCTGCAAACTCTGTTCGGCCATCTCACTCCTCCTGCCTGCGCGCAAATTCTAACAGAAGGGGCCAGTTGGCGCCCCGCCATCAATGCCGTCGCTCCCCAATCGACCAAATTCTTTGCGCGGCAGTTTTCCTCGAACCGTTTTCAGGTCTTCCGCATCAAACCATACAGATTTTCTTGCAAGTGTTCGTCTGGGCCACTGTGCATCAACAGGAGAAAAATCACATGGCAAGAGCTGTTTGGGGAGGCAAGGTCATTGCCGAAAGCAACGACACCGTCGTCGTCGAGGGGAACCAATACTTTCCTCCCGACGCGGTCACCAAGGATTTCCTGAAGACCAGCATGCATACTTCAATCTGCCCATGGAAAGGCACGGCCCACTACTATCATCTCGAAGTCGATGGCATGAAAAACGAGAACGCCGCCTGGTATTACCCTGAACCGAAACCCGCCGCTGAGGAAATCAAAGGCAGGATTGCGTTCTGGAAAGGTGTCCGCGTCGAACCCGGCAAAAGCTAGAGGTTACTACTGATTGTTCGGGAGTAAGTTGGGATTCAGCTCTACACCCACTTGCAACAGTCTCCGCACCTACTCACCGACTGCCTCTGCCACATCGCGCTATTGCGCGATCTCATTCTTGAACACCGACCCGTTGTGCATCACAAAATGCACGTGCTCGAGCTCGCCCACATCCTTGAGCGGATCCCCGGAAACCGCCACTATATCCGCATACGCTCCCGGCGCCACCACGCCGATCTCGCCCTTCATATCCAGCAATTCGCTGGCGCGCACCGTTGCCGATTGAATCGCGTCCATCGGAGTCATTCCCAGCGAAACCATCCGCTTGAATTCTTGCGCAATCGGTTCTGTCCACGGAATTCCCCCCATATCCGTGCCAAACACAATTTTCAAGTGCGCTTGCATCGCCTTCTGAAAGGAGATCACGTGCACTGCCGCTCTCGCACGGTCCCGCTTTCCCTCCGGCGTATCCGCTGGCGCCCAGTCGTCGTAATACGCCGAGAGCGTCGGGCAATACCACGTCCCCTGCCTCTTCATTTGTGCAATCTGTTCGTCCGTGATCTCTAGTCCATGCTCGATCGAGTCGCATCCGCCATCCAGCGCCCGTTGCAATCCAATGCCGTTATACGCGTGGCAAGCGACCTTTTTTCCCCATCCATGCGTCTCGTCCACCACCGCCTTTAGTTCCTCCACCGTCATCGTGGGCTGCGAAACCAGATGCCCCTGCTTGTCCACCCACGACCGGTGCGTCATGTACACCTTGATCCAATCCGCGCCATGATCGAGCTGCTGCCGGGCGGCCTTGCGCGCCTCGATTGGTCCATCGATCAGTTGCGCACCCTTCGGCATATCCAGTTCCGGCGCGTAACCTTCGAGGTTGTACCCTCCGGTGGTGGAAATCGCCCTCGTCGCGCAAAAGAGCCGCGGTCCGGGGATCGTCCCTTCTTCAATCGCCTGCTTGATCTCTACGTCGCCGTATCCCGCGCCTTCCGTTTCCAAATCGCGCAAAGTCGTGAACCCCTGTTCGAGCGCCCTGCGCACCGCAAATGTCGCGCGCGCGGCCCGCAGCGCGATTCCCGCATTGAGAATATTCGCGTCATACCCGCCCTTCGCGGGATCCTCGCCCCACAGGAAAATATGCGTATGCGAATCGATCAGCCCAGGCAGCACCGTAGCCGCGGAAAGATCGATGACCTTTGCATTCCGCGGGATCTCTTCGGAACCGTTTGTCACTTTCTCAATGTGTTTGCCGCGCACAAAGATCAGTTGGTTTTTGCGCGGCGCCTCGCTCGCGCCATCGATCAATGTCCCCGCCCGAATCACAGTCAACGTTTCCGTGGAATTCACCGCGGTTTGCGCGCGCAAACTCCCCGCGCTCATAAGCAGAAAACTGGCCACTGTCAGAGATAGTTTTTTCATGGGCGGCTCCTCGAACGCGGTGCGTAGCTTGCCCAAGAATGCGCATTATTGCAAGCGCGCCTGCAATCCTTCTCCAACTGTGTTACATCAATTGTGAAGTAGTGGAACACCATGGCTACATTTACTCCAGATGGAGCTCTCGAACCCTCTGCCGCGGCAAGCTCGCGAACTGGAATTTCCGAGCGCAAAACAAGATAAGTCCGCTACTCCCAGCCTCCGGCTGTCAGGGACGCCATTTCCATTCAGCCCTACAGGAAACAGCAACACAGCTGTTTCAAAAGCGATTGTTGCAACGTTTATACGTTCGAGATCCCTCGACGGCCCCAACGAGTTTGCCGCTCTCCCAGCGCACACCTGCTACTCTCCCCTTTATTCTTTATGAACAGTACTACCGTACGGACTATTGCCACAACGCAATGGAATGCGTTTGGATAAGGATGTGAAATCTATATTCCATCCTGCTTTTCTTCCGGGTAGCACTTGGAAGCCACAGCTCGCTTTTCTGCTATGCCTTCTAGCGCCTGCACTCTCCAGTGCGCAGGAGTTGGGCCAGGTCGCATGTGCTCGCCAGGGTGACTACGTTTATCTCTACAGCTCAATGACTACCTTCGATGTCCGCTCCACTTTGCAGTGCGGACAGGAAGTTGTAATCACCGGCCGCTATGATTCCTACTTTGCCGTGCGCACCGCCAAAGGAGAAACCGGTTATGTTCCCCTGGCTTCGCTATTGCTGATCAAGACCACCCCGGGCGAAAAGCTCGCTCTCCCGCCAACCAAGGCGCCCGACAGAGAGAAAACTCCTTACGACGAACCCTTCAAGCCCGCTGATCCGCCTTCGAGCGCCGCTGGCGCGGCCAATTTTCTCATCTTGCGCGATAGCACACCCGTCTCCATGAAACTTGAGAAGACGCTCTCTTCCTCAACTGCCCAGGTGGGAGACGAAGTAAACTTCGTGGTTTCAGAAGATGTCGTCGTCGATGGATTCCTGGTGATTCCCAAAGGAGCGATCGCCCTCGGCGTGATCAATGAAGCCGAACCCAAGAAAGCTCTCGGCCGCGGCGGGAAGCTCGGCGTACTGATCAGAAGTGTCCGGCTCGCCGATGATGAACAGGCTGTCCTGCGTTCCGGTGGCGAAGGCAAGGGATCCGGTTCGGCGGCCGGCATGGTCATTCCAGTAATGCACGGAAAGGACATCACCTTTCCGAAGGGCATGGATTTTGTCGGCTATGTGAACGGCGATACGCGCCTCAAATCCGTGAACTTCCACCCCTCGAAGGAAACTTCAGGCGCCGCGTCCGCTCCTCAGGCTTCCGCGCCTTCGCATCCCTAGAACGAGTCCCGCTACTCTTCCGCGGACCCCCGAGATCGAACTGGCGCCCACAACTCCAGCCTTGGGCTCGCCAGTTTTTGTACCACGCACTGTCCTGGCATCGGAATTCACACCTAGCTTCCAAGAAGGTTCGCCTGCAACCTGCTGTACCCATGCTCGTGCGCCCAAAGCGTCAATGGAATCGCCGCCAAATCATCCACTACGGGCACCGCGTGCCCGTCCTTCGTGAGGTCAATCGTTCGAACAAAAAACATGCAAGTGTCGCAAGTCTCCACGCGAATATGCGGAAACTGCTCCGCGACATAAACAGGAAGCTTTTTTTCATCTTCCTCGCCGCACGTCGGGCACAGAATGCGCCGGAAGCCCCATTCATTTCCGCAAAAAGAACAGATGAGGAACCGCTTTCCTCCGTCGCCTTCCACGCGCAGCACGCCCAGCAGTGGCTGCCCGCCGCAAAGAGGGCACGCGCGCGGCGTCACGTGCACCGGCGGTGTCGCCATCCTCCCCGCAACGTAGGCAGCATAGGGCTGCAGAAACGCGCGCGAAAAAAACTGTTCGAACGCTCCAATCGGTTGATCGGAAAGACCGCCGTTTTCCCAATATTCCGTCAGCAGCACGACCCAGGAATCGGGAGTCATCCCCGCAAGTTCCCGTGCCGACGCTGCAAGCGCGTTCGGTGAATTCTGTTCGACGATGGAAAGGAAGGTCCGAAAGTGCGGAAGCAGCAGTGTAAGATCCAGATTTCCCCGCACGGAACCGAATTGCGGAGTTTCCCGCGGCAAAGCACTCCGGGCAATCTCTGTTACCAGGCTCTTTTGAAAGCTGGCGACCCTTCGATAAAACGAAAGCAATTCGCTGGCGGACGACTTTTCCGCAATGAGTTTTTCGGCGCGCTCAATTCTCGCGTCGTATTCGCTGCCTACCGATTGTTGGGCCGTCATTTTTTCGGAGAGGCCGTTTGTCCGGTGATCTCTTCATACCATCCCGGATGGTACCGTTTCACGAAATGCATAGACACGTCTCCGTGAACCATGGAATCCAACGCGCCGCGCTCCGCGAATACTCCCATGTATACATGAATCAGAAAGAGTCCGATGGTAAGCAGGGCCGATAACACGTGAATCAAAATCGCGATGCGCATCGCAATCAACGAATGCCATGCAAAGTATTGGGGAGACCACAGCACGAGCCCGCTCAGAAGCAGGAGCACCATACAAACCACGAATCCCCAGAACAATGACTTTTGTCCGGCATTGTAGCGACCAGCGGGCGGCATCTGCTCGTCTTCGTTCCGCACGTAGTAACCGACGGACTTGAACCAATTCTTGTCGTTCTCATCCACATGCATTTGTGTAGCCCACATGCCAAACATTATCAGCACGCAGACTGCAAAAATCAGGCCAACCCAAGGATGCAGCATCCTTGATACCTGTCCCCCGCCCAAAATCACTGCCATCCAGAAAAGCCACGGCGACCAGAACGCCAGCCCGGTCATCAACAGGTAGCCGTAAGAAACTGCAGTAATCCAGTGCGTCAGACGCTCCTTGAAGTTGTAGCGCAGCACGCTCCCCTGAGGAACAGCCTGCTCGGCGTGGCTCACGGTTCTGCTCCTTCATGTGGTTCCTTGATCGTCTCCTCGCGCTCTTTCGGTCCGAACCGCAGATAGTGCACAGCGAGCCCGATGAGCCCGCCAATCATTGCCGCGTTGCCCAGCCACTTCAGCGGACCTTTCCAAAGTCTGACCGACCACGGAATATGCGGATCAGCTGGAAGTCCGCCGTAAAGTTCCGGCTTGCTGGCATCATGTAATACGTAGACTACGCCTGTGCCGCCGACTCCCGCCGGATCGTAAACGCCCGCCTGCGGGAAATCGTAATGCTCGCGAAGCTGCGTGGCGCGGTCCTTTGCGAGCTTGAGCATGTCTTCCTTGCTGCCAAAGTGCAGACACCCTGTGGGACAAGATTTGATACATGCTGGCTCAAGCCCTTCGCTCACGCGGTCCGAGCACAAGGTGCACTTGAACACGCGGTGAGTCTTCGGGTTCATCTTCGGAATGTCGAACGGACATCCGGTGATGCAGTAGCCGCAGCCGATGCAGTTGGCCTGCTGGAAGTCTACGATGCCATTGGTGTATTGCACGATGGCGCCGTCGGCGGGGCAGGCCGCCAGGCAGCCCGGTTCCGCGCAATGCATGCACTGATTCTTACGCATCAGCCACATCAGCGAGCCATCTTCCTTCTCATGCTCGTTGAAGAGAATCAGGTTCCAGTAGTTCCAGCGCGTCTCCGGCATCGTTTGGTATGTATTGTCGAAGACCGTTTCGCCAAACGGCAAATCGTTCCACTCCATGCACGCGACTTCGCAAGCCTTGCACCCTATGCAAGTCGTGGTGTCGATGAGTTTGCAGACCGTGAATTCGCGCTGGGCATCGTGTCCTGGAACGCTCCCGGCATGTCCGGAAATTTTCTGAACGCGTAGTGTCGCCTGGCTCATGGCACCTCCTACGCTTTCTCGATCTTGACGAGGAATCCCTTAAATTCTGGAGTCCACGCGTTCGGATCGATGATCGTTGGCGAGAGAAGATTTGCCAGTGTCTTCGCGGTTTTCCCTTCGTCCTCGGCAATTCCGCGATAGCCCCAATGAATGGGGATTCCGATCTGATACGTTTTCTTCCCGTCGATCATCATCCCCTTGATGCGTTTCGTTACCATCGCCTTTGCCTGATAGGTGGCGCGGGCGCTGCTCACCTTCAGTACTTCGCCGCCTCTAATGCCCAGTTCATCAGCGAGCTCTGCCGGAACTTCGATAAACGGCTCTGGCACGAGCTGCACGTTCATCGGATTGTTCTTTGTCCAGTAGTGGTAATGTTCCGTGAGCCGGTACGTCGTGCAGACAATGTTGTAATCCTTCGCGGTGCCGTATTTGTCCGCATCCGTCTTGAATTTTGTCACCATGGGGTTGTTGGATTGCTGCGGGTGCAACGGGTTATCTATAGGGCTCTCGATCGGTTCATAATGCTCGGGGAACGGACCGTCGCTGACGCCGCCAATCGGCACAAAAATCCGCCCCACGCCTTCAGGATTCATGATGAATGGACCCATGTGATCTTTCGGGTGCGAATCGGCCTTGAAATCCGGCACGTCGTTGCCGGCCCACTTCGCCGCAGCTTCATTCCACCAGACCTGCTTGCGTGTCCCATCCCACGGTTTGCCCTCTAGATCGCACGACGCGCGGTTATACATGACGCGCCGGTTGGCGGGCCAGGAGAAACCCCAATTTGGATATATGCCAAGTCCAGAAGGATCCTCCGTGCCGCGTCGAGCCATGAGATTACCCGCTTCGGTAAACGAGCCGGAGTAAAGCCAGTTGCCGCACGTGGTCGTGCCATCATCTTTCAGCCACGAGTAGCCAGGGAGTTGCTGTCCTGACTTGATCTGCTGTTTGGTAGCTGGATCTTCGAGATCGGCCAGGGCTTTACCGTTGATTTCTTTCGCGACTTCCGCCAACGAAGGATTCAATGGCGTAGTGTAGTTCCATGTTGCGTGGAGAATTGCGTCGGGGAATTTGCCGCCGTCCTTCTGGTACATTTCGCGTATCTTTAAAAAGATGCGCGCAAGTATTTCCTGATCTACTCTGGCGTCCCCCGGCAACGGCACGGCCACGTTTTTCCATTGCAGCCACCGTGCGGAATTGACGAACGTTCCGTCTTTCTCCGCGAAGCCCGCGCAAGGCAGCCGGTACACTGTGGTCTGTATTTGCTTCATCTCCTCTTGCGTAATTCCGGGCGACTTCCAGAACTCGCTCGATTCATCGGGATAGATTTCGCCCACGACAAGCCAGTCCGCTTTCTTCAAAGCTTCGATGTTTTTCTTCGAATCCGGGCCAATCGCCACGCCGTTCATTCCGAACGCAAATAAGCCTTTGACGATCCCGCGGTACATGTTGTCCCAGATGTAGGTCCAGGAGTAATTACGATCGACTTTCGGCAAGTAGTGGAACGCCCAGTCATTCTGTTTGGTGGCGGCGTCGCCGTACATGGCCTTCATGAAGCTGACTGCGAACTTGGGCGTGTTCGACCAATAATTCCACGAATCCCAGATATGGGGCTTCGACGTTTTCGGCGTGATTCTTTCCAGGTAAGTCTTGAAATCCGTGTCTGCCGGAACTGGCACTTTCAAATATCCAGGCAATATTTCATAAATGCCGGCCAAATCCGTTGCGCCCTGAATATTCGAGTGGCCGCGAAGCGCATTTACCCCTCCGCCCGCGCGGCCGACGTTGCCCAGCATGAGTTGGAGCATCGCTGCAGTCCGAATGATCTGCGTCCCATAGCTATGCTGCGTCCAGCCCACAGCGTAGATGATGGTGGCGGCCTTCTTCATGTCGCCATCTTTACGAACGGACGTAAATAAGTCCGCAACCTTCAGAAATTGGTCCTTGGGAACACCCGTAATGCGCTCGACCATCTCCGGCGTATAGCGGCTGTATTGCTGGCGAAGCAGTTGATAGACACACCGCGGATGCTGCAGCGTAAGGTCGTAGGCGATATTCGCCGGAAGATTCGGAGGCGGAGCGGATTTTCCGTTGCCTGATGCCGCTGCCGTCTTTGCAGCTTCGGGTGACTCGCTTTTTGCGGAAGCTTGTTTCCCGCTGACCTCTCCGCCCTCCTGATAGTTCCAGGTGGACTTATCGTATGTCTTCGTGTCCTCATCGAAACCGGAGAAGAGGCCGTCATCGGGCAGCTTGAAGCCTTCCTTTACCACGAACGCGGCATTCGTATAGTTGAGGAGGTAATCCTTGGCGATCCGGTTGTTCTCGATCGCATAATGAATCATTCCACCGAGAAAGGCGATATCCGAGCCCGCCCGTATTTGGCAGAAAAGATCAGCGACCGAAGCCGTGCGCGTGAAGCGCGGATCAACTACGATCAACTTCGCATTGCGATTGCGCTTTGCTTCGATTACCCACTTAAATCCACAGGGATGATTCTCGGCGGGATTTCCTCCCATGACCAACATCATGTCGCTGTTCTTGATGTCGATCCAGCCATTCGTCATTGCGCCCCGACCAAACGTTGGTCCCAAACTTGAGACCGTGGGGCCGTGTCAAACCCTGGCCTGGTTTTCCAGATGCACGACCCCCAGGGCGCGCATCGTTTTCACGACCAGATAATTAAACTCGTTGGTGTCCGTGCATCCGCCGGTAAACGCGATCGATTCCAGGCGGTTGACCGTGTGTCCGCCATCGTCCTTCTCTTTGAAAGTCTGGTCCCGCGTCTCCTTCACTTTGTGCGCGATTTCATTGATTGCATCGTCCCACGATATATCTTCCCAGTCCGTTCCGCCGGGTCGCCGCACCTGCGGCTTTGTCAACCGCCGGTCATTGAGAATATCTTGCTCAAGAGAACTGCCCTTGGGGCACAGCGTTCCACGGTTGATAGGATGGTCGGGGTCTCCCTCGACGTGAATCACTTGCGGTGTGACGTTTTTGGCGCGGTCTCCGATCGTATAGATAATCACGCCGCAACTTACCGAGCAGTAGGGGCACGTTGACCGCGTTTCGTTTGCTCGAGCGATTTTCAGCACTCGGAGTTGTGCGTAGGCGGGCTGAAGGTCGAATCCAAAAACCGCGGCGGCCGCCCCGCCTATGGTTGTGAATTTAAGGAAGTCTCTTCGGGTAGCCTGCATGGTACCCCCTGAGATAGAGACAAACAGACTATGCGAACGCCCACTTAATAATGTGGATTCCACGCAATGTCAATACTTTGACTAAAATTTAACATTCAGAGATGCAAAAAACTTTTCGATTACCGCCCACTTTCACGCTCGACTTGGAAGGTATAAGTTTATGGAGGGAAGGTTCCCATCACCACGCCATCGCAAGCAATCTGTAATGTGTTTGTTTTGAATGGCTTCCGGGCGCGTTCATTCGTGCAGGGCTAACCGCGGGCGGACCCTCTCTGGCCCGGCTAGGCCGTCGCGGAATGGTTGGCAGGAGCAGCGTCTGTATCCGTACCGGTTTGCGCGCCGGCTGCGCGGTAGCGCACGATCAGCAACGTCAAATCATCAGCCTGGCTCGCCCCGCGCGCAAAATTCTCCACCGCCTCGAGAACACATTTCTGAAGCTGGTCCAGCGGGCATTGCATTTGCCCGGTCAGCACTTCGCGCAGCCGCGGCACCCCGAAGAGCTGCTCGTCAGGATCCATCGCCTCCGTCACGCCGTCGCTGAACAGCACAATCGTGTCGCCAGGCTCTAGCTTGAGCCGAGCCACCTCGTACTCCGCTTCCGGCACCAGCCCGACGGGATACGATCCTTCGCTGAACGGCTCCTCAGCTACCCCTCGGCGAAGCAGGAACGGTGACGGATGTCCCGCATTGATGAACTCCAGGTGACCATCGTCATCCAATATCCCGAAGAACATCGTCGCGTACCGCCCCACTTCCGCGTGGTCGCACAGAAAACGATTCACGTGCGTGAACACTCGTGCGGGATCCGTCCCAAGACTCATCGCGGAAAGCGCTCCCTGGAGCATGGTTGTCAGCAGCGCCGCTCCAAGCCCTTTGCCGGATACGTCCGCAATCAGAAATGCCGTGCGATTATTGCCCAGCGGGAAGACGTCGAAATAGTCTCCTCCCACGGAAAGACAGGGAAAGTTGCATCCTGCCATGGCCAGATGCGGGTGATCCGGGAAATTACGGGGCAGCAGCGCTTGCTGGATGTCTCGTGCGATGTTGATTTGCTCTTCCATGCGCTGGCGCTCGCGCTCCCGCACCACCAGCCGCGCATTGTCGAGCGTACTCGCGGCGTCGGCAGCCAAAGCGTCCAGGATCTGCCGGTCCAACTTCGAGAAAGCCGCGGGCCGGCGCGAATCGAGATACAGCACTCCGAGCGAATGCCCGTAGCCCGGCGTTCCGCTCGAGTCCTGCGTACTGTGCCTGTGAACCGCGAAAAGTGGGATTACGACTACTGCTCGCAGCCGTTGCGCGATGATGCTCTGCGCGGACTGCAAATCCATCTCAGCTCGTTCGATGTCTTCCGTCACCACCGGAGAATTCTGGCGAAGCGCCAGCTGAATCGCCGTTTGGCTCGGCGCAAGGCTTTCGGGTGGAAGGCGCAGACCGCCGGTCCGGCGAGCCAGGCGTACTTTTAGTACGCCGCTCGCATCCGCCTCTAAAAGCATGCCACGGTCGGCATCCGTGACAGAAACCGCGTGATCGAGCATCAGCGCCAGCGCTTCATCCAGAGGCCGTTGCGAGTGAAGCAGCGTCGTGGCTTCAAGGAGCAAGTTCAGCTTGCGAAGTCCTCCGCCGATCGGCTCGGAACTGGTAATGTGCTCAATCCGCGTCAGCAGATTGGGAAGAGATTCCTCGCCACTCGATGTGCCCGAGCGGAAAACGATTTCGTACGAGTCTTCCAGCCCAAACGTGACCGAATCCCCATCATCCAGCGCCCGGCTTTCCACCTTTTCCCCGTTGACGAAGAGCCCGCGCCGTTGGCCGCGATCCTCTATATATAGCCGGCCCGCTTCGGAAACGATGGCGGCGCAATTCCGCGAGATGCGCCGGTCCGAGAGTTGTAAATGGTTCCCCGTTTCGGCCCCGCGGCCAATCAGAAAAGGCGTCTGCGTCACGCGCACGTAGCGCCGCGCGCCGTCTGGCGAGACGACCTCAAGCACTGCTCCTCCCAGGGATATAGACGCTGTGTCGGGCATGAGTTGTTCGTGACGGGATTGTAGCACGCAGCGGGGTTATTCGTGGCGGAGCGCCTCGAGAGGGTCCAGCTTCGAGGCTCGCAAGGCCGGTATGTAGCTCGCTGCCACTGCGATGCTCGCCAAAATGACCGTGGCCAACACGAGAGTCGCCGGATCGTACGCCTTCAATCCAAAGAGCATAGACGCCGCCGCGCTCGACGCCGCCACCGCGAGCGCTAATCCAATCCCCAATCCAATCGCCAGCAGCACCAGTGCCTCTCGCAACACGAGCCCGATGATCGAACCTCGGTCCGCGCCCAGCGACATCCGTATTCCAATCTCATTCCGCCGCCGCGCCACCATGTAGGAAATCACTCCATACAACCCAATCACCGCCAGCAGCACCGCCAGCACTCCAAAAAATCCCGAAAGCCGCGCCATCAACCGGTCCCGCAGCAGCCCTTCCTCAATCATCTGGTGAAAAACCGTAAAGCTCACGTCCATCCCAGGACTCGCCTCGTTGGCCACACTCTTCACCGCCGAGATCAGTCCAGCAAGCGGCATATCCGACCGGATCAGAATCTGCGCGTCAGTTTCGGAACGTTCTACTTGAGCTACGGGGACGTAAATGATTTCCACCGGCTTTTCCCGCAAATCGGCGTATTTCGTGTTCTTGACCAAACCAACGATCTGGTACGGCCCGGAAATCTTGCTCATCTGGCGTATGCGAAGCTGCCTGCCAACCGGGTTCTCGGTCTTCAGGATTTTTCGCGCAAATGTTTCGTTGACGATGACCACCAGCGGCGATCCTAGGGCATCGTGCTCGTCGAAGTCCCGCCCCGCGATCAGCGGTGTTTGCATCGTGCGGAAAAAGCCAGGGCTGATTCGATTGAACGCGGCGGGAGTATGCTCGTCGGCCGGCCCCGAGACCTCCGGGAGAATGTCGTGAATCTCTTCGTTGTCGCTCAGCGGCAGGATATTGGCAGTCGCGGCAGATTTCACGCCGGGAATCGCTTGCACCCCCTCCAGAAGTTCCTTCGCGAAGGAAATACGTTGTTCTGGCGGGAGGTTTAAAGATGTGAAATCAATGTCGGAAACCAGGATGCCGTCGCGCAGGAATCCAGTGTCCACGCTTGCCAGCTTCCCCAGACTTCGCGCAAAGAGCAGCGCGCCAACCAGCAGAGCTAGCGACAGGGCTATCTGCGAGACGACCAGCATACGCCGCAGACCAAACCGCGATCCTCCATCCGTCATCCCCCTTCCGCCCTCTTTCAGAACGACGCCTGGCGAGACCTTTGTTCCACGAAGAGCCGGTGCCACCCCGAAAAGCAGGCAAGTCAGCACCGCCAGCCCTGCAGTGAACCCGAACACTCGCCAGTCGGCTCCCAGATCGACATATAATGGATTGCCTTGCGTGCTCAGCGAAGCCACCAGCATCTGGCTCAAGCTGCGCGCGAGCAACGCTCCCAACGCGGCGCCCACGGCGGCGAGGAGTAGGCTCTCCGCGAATAATTGACGGATCAACCGCCATCTGCTGGCGCCGACCGCCATCCGCATCCCCATTTCCCTTTCGCGTGCGCTCGCCCGTGCCAGCAGCAGGTTCGCCAGGTTGGCGGAAGCGATCACTAGCACCAGCCCCGCGAGCGCCAGCAGCAGCCATAGCGGCTGTTCGTAGTCCTCGCGCAAGTCGGAGACACCCGTGCCCGCGGGGAAAGCGCCAAGTCTGTAGCCTAAGAAACGTTTCGCTTGTTCCGCATTGTAGTCTGTCGGCAACGTCGCCTCGAACAGGCTGGGAGAAATCGCCCGCAGTTGCGCCGAAGCTCGTTCCACCGTCCAACCCGGCTTGAGACGGCCCATGGAAGCCAGCCACCAGCCATCCCGTCTTGTCAGCATGGCGGACTCGGCTCCGTCCACGATCGTTTCGCCGCAGGGTGGCGCGGCCACATCGAAATAGCGACCCATTTCCACCCCGTAAAATCCTGCCGGAGTAACGCCTATGATTTGGAAGGGATGCCGGTTGATGGCCAGGACGCGCCCGACGACCGACGGATCGCCAGCATATTCATGTTGCCAAAACGAGCTGCTGATGACCACGCCCGAGGACGCGCAGCCAGGATGATCGTCCGCACGACTCAGAAGCCGGCCAAGCGCCGGCTGGACACCCAGCGTCTCAAAAAATTCTCCGCTGACCCAAAGCGCCTGCACCTCGTGAACTTCGCCCGACGGCGAAATGTTGAATTCCGTGGGACTCCAAGCCAATATGGTCGAGAAGGCTCGCTGTTGCGCCCGAATTTGTTCCCATATGGCATAAGTAAGGTCGGGATAGCGTCCGCTTGACTCGCCGCTGATACCATGTCGCGCATCGATGCGCACGCTCGCGATCTCCTGTGGATTCTTAACCGGCAGCGTCCGCAATCGCACCGCATCCAGCAACTGAAAAATCGCCGTCGTCGCACCGATTCCCAGCGCCAGCGAGAGTATCGCCGCCCCCGCAAACACAGGATTAAATCGCAGCAGCCGCGCACCAAAGCGTAAATCGCTCCACAGTGTCTCGACGTGCGTCTCCCAGCTCGCCGAACGCACATTCTCTTTCACCGCTTCCACGCCACCCATTTCCAGCCGCGCGGCGCGGTGAGCTTCTTCGCGGGTCATCCCAGCGTGCATCTTCTCAGCCGCAGATTTCTCGAGGAAATCGCGCAGCTCGTCGTCCAGTTCCTGCTCGGCCTTCTTCTTCCCGAATAGTCCGCGTAGCCCCGCGGAAAAATTCCTCCAAATTCCCATCTAGGTTCTCCTATGGCTAACGCAAATCCCCGCCGAAAAAATGTCATCCCGAGCGGAGCGAGGAATCCGCTTTTTCTTCTCTGCGCGTCCGTGGACGAGATCCGCCCTAAGATGCCGTCTGCAAAATTCTCGCAATGGCCGCCACTTGCCGCTCCCACTCTTTCGTCTCGTTCCTCAGCTTTTGCCGTCCAGCCTTCGTCAGCGAATAATATTTCGCCCGCCGGTTGTTTTCTGACGTTCGCCATTCGCATTCCAGCAGCCCAGCCCGCTCCAGCCGCCGAAACGCAGGAAAAAGCGACCCGGGATTCACCTCGAACACGCCCCTGCTCAATTGCTGGATCCTCTGCGAAATCCCCCATCCGTGCAGCGGCTCCAGCGCCAGCGTCTTCAGGATCAGCATGTCCAGCGTGCCTTGCACAAGCGTCGCCGAAGTCTCCGTCATTGCCCGTCCTTCGGCTCTCCTCTGGAGAGTCGAGAGAAGTATACGGCGCTCCTCTCGATTGTCAAGAGAAGGCACCAACTCATGAAGACGTTTCGAATCGAAGAACGTTTCACGCTCTGCGCTGAAAAACATTTCACTTGGATTATTTGTGAGGTTGGAATGATTCCGGGGTCAGCGCGGCAGCACCGCTCGAATTAGCTTGCCTCGAAGGAGGTCTGATCCCAACGATTCCTTCGCGAGTTCGCTGCCGGCTCCACAACTTGCCAGCACGCGTTCCTTTACTTCCTTTACCTCATCTACTTCCTCTACTTCTTTTTAATGCGAAGCCGCCGCCAGCCGCCGCGTCACGTACTCTGCGACGTAGGCGTCGAACAGGTCGTTCAGTTGGTGGGTAACCGGCCCGGGAGCTGTGGCAATTTTGCGCCCTGCAATTTCTCCCACTCCGATGAGATTCCGATTGGTCGAAGAAATAAAAACTTCATCCGCGGAATATAAATCTTCAGGCCGAAGCGTCTGCTCGATGACCGCAACTCCCGCCTCCGGCGCAATCTCAAAAAGAATCCCCCGCGTCACGCCTTCGAGGCACCCGGAATTGATCGGCGGCGTGAGCACCTTCCCGTTTTTCACCGCAAAAACATTCGCGGCAGTGCACTCGGCGATTTCGCCGCGTTCGTTGAGAAGCACGACCTCATCGAACTCCTCTTTTTGCGCTTCCGCAACCGCCCAGACGTTTTGCAGCCACGAGGTCGTTTTCACGCCCGCGAGCGGCGATGCCGCATGCCGCCCCTGTTCGCGAAGCGTCAACCGCACTGGCTCGTGATATTGCGGCAGCGGTGCCGTATAAATAATCAAATCCACTTCCGGATGTTTTTCGTCGCTCTGCCAAAACCCGACTTGGTTGTAAACCAAATAGATTCGCGCGCATCCTTCCGTAACCTCATTCGCGCGAATCACTTCATGAAGATTGAGCCGCACTTTCGCGGAGCTGTACGGCATGGGCAGATGAATAATCGCCGCGTCTTTTTCCAGCCGTCGCCAGTGCCGCTCGTAAGCAAAAGCCTCCCCGTGAAAAATTCGCAGCGTCGTGAACAGCCCCCACCCGCAAATCAGCCCGGCTTGCCCGGGCGAGAGCCGTACTTTCTCAATCGGCAGCAAGCTCTCGTTGTGAAATATATTCCGGTGGATCAATTTATCCTCGGTGACTGAAGTCGAAACTAGCTTCTATTGTATCTGAAAACTGTTTGTTGAACCGCAGAGGGACAAATCTGCGTGCTGGATTTTCACACTTTCAAATTTGGACTCTTCGGAAAAAGAACTTTGAGAGTTCGCGATGTCCAAGAAGGCAAAAGGAAAAAAGGGCGAGCCGGGGCTCGCCCTTCCTGGAATTAGATTCGACCGATTCTAGAAAATCAGCTTCAGGGCAAACTGGACTTGCCTTGAAGATCCGAAATCGCCGGTCGGGAATCGCGTGGAAAGAATCTTTCCGAACGATCCGCTGGTGGCTGTCAGCACAGGGTTCCCGAAATTCGGATGGTTGAACAGATCGAACATCTCGCTCCGGAACTGGAGCGTGAATCGCTCGTTGATCTTCGTGTTCTTGGTCACCGAAAAGTCGGTGTTCAGGAAATCCGGTCCCACGATGCTGTCGCGTCCCATACTTCCCGGATGGCACGAACCCGGAACGATCGGATAGTTGTTGCTGCCCGGCGTGCTTGGAATATCGCTGAATGTGCAAGGCACCGCAATGGAAGCGCCCGGCGTCGTGGCGCATGCCGGGATAGCTGGCGCCTTTCCAGTCGGCACTCCGTTGAACGGTTCGCACAGAACCTTATTGTTGAAGTATTGCGACTGGCCGCCCGCCACGCCGATCGGGCTCAGGAGATCCGGCCTCACAGTCAAGGAAATTCCCGGCCCAGGACCGATGGCCAGCGTGGGTGTGAGCGGATTCCCGCTTTGCGCTTGGTCGATAACGCCAAGTTGCCACCCTTGCACAAGGCGGTTGGCTTTGAACGGAAATTCGTAAAACCCGCTGAAAACGAACCGGTGCCGCGCGTCGAATTCCGACGGCCCGTAATCACCGCGTGGGTTGTATGCGTTCTGCAGCGGGATCGAGTCGCCGCTCGAGAGGGAATTGTAGTCCAGCGATTTCGAGTACGTGTAGGAAGCCAGGAACTCGAAGCCGCGCGAGAAGTGTTTGTTGACCGTTGCCCACAATGCGTTGTAGTTCGAATTCCCGCCGCTATTCACCTGGTTGATATTTCCAAACGGGCATACGGGGTTCGGTGCCTGGCATTGTGTCGGGATAACGGCGCTGGTTAGTGGCAGCGATGGAAATGGCTTCGTCGTGGCATAATCTCCGCCCACTACGAAGGGTTGATTGATATTCGCTACGTACTGCAGGTGAGTTGCTTTCAACCCCACATAGGCCACTTCGATTCCCAGCGACGGATTGATCTGACGCTGAACCGTGAGGTTCCAGTCTTGCGAGTACATGTCCTTATAACCGGGGTTAATCGCGCTCGGGCCCAGGCTGACGCCAGTGATTGCCGCGGACGGATTTTCTAGCGTGATGGCGCTTGTTGCCGAGTTCACCGACAGCGGCAAGGCAAATGTCGGATTCGAGCTGAGGCCCGAAACGATGTTGGTCGTCGGATCTTGCGTCATGATCGCGTACCCGGCGCGAATGGAGGTTTTCCCGTCTTTGAACGGATCCCACGCGAATCCAATTCGCGGCTGGAAATTCATGTTATTTGTCCCGTAAGGCTGCGGCGACGAAATAAGTGTGCCCGTCGTCGGATCGAAATTCGTGAACCGGTTGGCCGCTTCGGATGGCGTCGAGTTCCAGGCGTAGCGCAAGCCGAAGTTGATGGTGATATTCGATTTCCACTTGTAAGTGTCCTGCGCAAATACATCATACGAAGGCTGGAGAATCTTATCGTTGCCGGAACCGATCAAATCCGTAAACGCATTCGATTGGTCGGCCAGGAAGTTTGCGAACGAAGTAAAATTAAAGCTTCCTACGTTTTCCGCAATGTTGTTGTTGTACGCGCGGCGGACTTCTCCTCCAAACGCGAAAGTATGTTTGCCCTTCAGCCAGCTCAGCGTGTCATTCAAGACCACCGTCGTGTCGCCGCGCCCTTGTGGCTCGCCGGTGGGTCCGCCGAAACCCAAGGTTCCCGCAACGTCAATGAAAGGAAGTCCCGATGCGACTGGTGATCCTGACGGCATAGTGATGCCGAAGCCTGCTGGGTTCAGCAATCCGTTGGGCGTGAAGGTCAGGTGGATGCGGTTGAAACCGAGCCGCACCGAATTCGCCAAAGAAGCATTGAAGGTGTGGTCCTCGCTGAAAGTCGCCAGCTGCCGGAACCCGGAGCGCGTGTCGCCGTACCCCGGAAGATCCGCGCCGATCGCCCCGCCAGCCGTGGGCTCTTCTCGAAGATCTTTTTGAACCACGTAGTATCCATGAATCCGATCCCTATCGCTCAGCTCATAGTCGAGATCAGCCGATCCCTGGTTGAGCGAAACGTCCGCGATCGTGCCTCCAGTGAAGAAATTGTATGTGGCAGGAGTTCCAACCGTGCCGCTTCCAACTTCGTTCGCTTGGGGGATCAGCCCCAGCAATGCCGTCACTGCTGGCGAAGTCACCGTCGCTCGGTCATTTTGGCTTGGGACCGTTGTCGAAACTGTCAGGCTTTGATGCTGCCGCAGACCCTCGTAAGCGAGAAAGAAAAACAGTTTATTCTTCTTGATCGGCCCGCCGAAATCGGCGCCGAATTCGTTCCGCTTGAAAGGCGCCTGGGGAAGTGCAGCTCCCGTAGCGCTCTCTGCCGAGTTGAAAAAGTTTCGCGCGTCCAGGTCATTGTTGCGGAAAAATTCAAATGCTTCGCCATGGTAGTCATTGGTGCCGGAACGCGTGGCCATATTGACGATGGCTCCTGCGTTTCGTCCATACTCCGCAGGGAACGAGGAATTATCGATTTTGAATTCCGCCAGTGTGTCGATCGGTGGCTGAAACGTGATTTGGTTCTGCACGTTGTCGTTCAGGTTGATGCCGTTGACCAGCCAATTGGTCGTGTCTTCGCGCTGGCCCGCCGTGTTGATCCCGAAGGACCCTTGTCCGCGCAGCGGAGCGGTGAGAAAACCGTTTGCCGGCGGCGTCATCGTGCCCGGGGTCAGCAGGCTGAGGTCTGTAAAGTGGCGGCCGTTCAACGGAATATCCTGAACGGTTTTGTCATTGATGACCTGGCCCATGCTGTTCGTAGTGGTCTCGATCACCGCCGCATCAGCGACGATTTCGACTTTTTGCGTCGCTTCACCGACTTTTATCTGAACATTCTGTGTGACCGACATCGCCACTTCGAGTTTCAGATTGGACACCACCGCCGTTTCGAAATTTGTCGCCGCAACTTCAAGCCGGTAAATGCCGATGGGCAGCGTCGGGAAAAGATATGCGCCGGCTCCGTCCGTCTGTGTTGCCGATACAACTCCCGTGGCCTGATTGGTCACGCTTACTTTTGCGTTCGGAACAACCGCGCCTGTGGGATCAGTGACGGTTCCATTAAGCGATGCAGTGGATTGAGCATGAGCGAGGCCGCCAAATGCCAGCGCAAAAAGAAGCAGCGTCAGCTGCAGCCAAGTAGGTCGAAGTGGAAAGGAACCTCCACGTACAACTTCCATTTTTAAATCCTCCTCAAGTTTTGATAACCAGCCATTTTCAACTTCGTCGTTCTCTCGACGTTTCTTCGGGTCCCAGCCCACTCTGCTGCTCCAGCCACTCTCCTGCCGATTTCGAAATAGCGCTTCTCCCGCGGCGGCGTCTGCGTAGACTTCCAGCCAGGAATGAGTACGCCAAATCTCAAATTGCATCTAGGTGTTACCAAGCAAGGCAATCGGGTGACCAGAAAGGAAGGAGTCTGCAAGTCAAATAAGGCGTTTATTTTCAGCAATATAAAGTCAAATACAGCAGCGGGAATGACCCAATTGGCTTAGATTGTATTGAATTTTGAAGGTTGCTATCGATTTTAGTAGACAATTGATTTCAGTTTTAGAACTTACGGAAGTTTAGTTGAAAGCGGATGGGGCGCTCCAAGACGGGTGGAGGCTCCGTTGTCAGCTTGGGAGCCACAGGCCGTAGGTAGCAGGAGATGCTGGCCTGCATAAATCCGGTCGGGGTTGCCGACGGAGGGATTGGCGGCTGCCAAGCTGGGCCAATCGGACGAGCGGCCGAGGGATGATTTCGCCAGAGCCCACAGGGTATCGCCTTTGCGGACTTGAATCATTGTAGAAGCACGGGAGCCAGCGAGCGTCTGGCGTTCCGCCGCCAGGGTTGTCGTCGGTACCTGCAGACAGATTTCGGCGCCAGATCGAATCCTGTTGGGGTTGACAATCTGAGGATTGAGGGCCAGGAGTTCAGGCCAGCGGCTGCCGCGGCCGAAGTTCTGATGCGCCAAGCGCCAAAGAGAATCGCCGGATTGCACGATTACAGTCTTTCGTTCGCCTTTTGCCGCAGAACCTATAGGGGGCGGCTGCAAGGAGCGAACCGGTGCAACGGGTGCGGAAGGTCGCGCTAGCTCGGAGGGAGCGGGCGGTTGCATCGGTTGAAAGAGAAGGCCGGGGGCCCGGCGATGCGAGAAAAATTTGGGTTGCGAGGGAGGATTCGGATGGACGTGAAAACGGAGCGTCGGACGAACCGCATCGCTAAAGTCGAGAGGCGCACCCGAATGAACGACCGGGCGGATGTCCTGGCGAACTTTGGGATCACCTTTGAGATTAACGGTGGGACGAACATCGCTGTTCATTCTGGGACGAGCCTCTGGAAGAATATTTTCCCGTGAGGAGGTGTCGGCGCCCGCTCGGGTTTTGGGACGGACATCTTCACGCACGGCTGGACGAATTTCAGCGGGCCGGACTTCCATCCGGCGAGTTTCCGGTCTGCGAACTTCAGGACGAACAGGGATTGCGGCGAAGGGATCGCGGCGGAGAACACGCGAAGGCATTTTAGTATGGAGTTCCGGCTGAACCGGGAGATGAATCTCGGGGCGCTCCGGAAGAATCGGTGCGGCGAGCGCGGGAGTTCCGATGGAGAGATGGAAAGGCTCCGATTGTTTCGGTTTCAGTGCTTGCAATTCTTTTTGCTTGCGATAAGCGCGAGCGATTTCGCCGAGCGATTTTTCGCGCGGTTGCGAATTTGCATCGAGAGCGGCGGGTGGATTTTGTGGAGGCGCCAGCGAGCAATTATTTTTCTGCGCGCACTCGTTCTTCTTGGCTTCGACGATGGCGCGATCTTGCGGAGTGAGGATGCGCGCGTGCTTGAGATCGTCTTCGGTGTAGACATGCGCGGAATGTTTCTGGAGTTCTTGTTTGCGGGCGCGTTCCTGGCGAGCTGCTTCCGCGACGCTTTGATCTTGCGCGAAAGCAACTGTTGCGCCGAAAGTGGCTAAGCTCAAAAGAAGAATCGCGGGGGCGACAAAACGTGCACGGGGCGAAATTCTCCTGAAGCCTGCGCGACGGGGCTGGACGGACAAAGGGCTGTTGACGTCAGTCAGCAACATGGCAAACCGACTACGGGGGGACTCCGCGTAAGAAGAAGTGTACCTGGGGATTGGTTGGAAGGGAAAATTTTTTCCTGAGAGAGTTCCCGGGGTGTAAACCGCTGGAGGCGCAGATTTTATGCGGCCCAAACGCGGGGTTTGGCGTACTATTTTGCTCGTTTTCACTTTTGGCTAGCACTCGAGAAGGATGGGGGAATTCAAAATGAAAAAAGCGACCAGCTCGAAAATCAAGATCGATCCAATCGCCGCACGGTCCAGTGCCGAGGCGGCTGAAGTGGAAAAACGAGAAGTCAGCCACGCCGGCAGACGAAGATTCCTGCAAGCGAGTGTGCTGGGCGGCGTTAGCGTTGCGGCTGGACCGCTTCTCAGGCCGGCAATGAGAGCAAGCGAGTCGAGTGCGCGAGGCGATGACAATTGTGGCGGGGCTGCTGAAGTTCCCGCGTTTGAGTTCGATGAAATCACTGTTGGTGAGTTGCAAGAAGGGATGAAGTCCGGTAAGTACAGCGCGCGATCGATCGCAGAGAGGTATCTCGGGCGGATTGCGGCGATCGACAAGAGCGGGCCGCGAGTAAACAGCGTCATCGAGGCGAATCCGGACGCGCTGGAAATTGCGGAAGCGCTGGACAGGGAGCGGAAAGAAAAAGGGCCGCGCGGGCCGCTGCATGGGATTCCGGTGCTGATCAAAGACAACATCGCGACTGCGGACAAGATGCAAACGACGGCGGGATCGCTGGCGCTGCTGGGATCGAAACCGCCTGAGGATTCGTTTGTCGCGAAGAAATTGCGCGAAGCGGGCGCCGTGATTCTGGGAAAAACAAATTTGAGCGAGTGGGCGAACATCCGCTCGAACCATTCGATCAGCGGATGGAGCGGGCGCGGCGGACAGACCAAAAATCCGTACGCGCTGGATCGAAATCCGTGCGGATCGAGTTCGGGAACGGGCGCGGGAATTTCCGCGAACTTCGCGGCGATTGGAATTGGAACGGAGACGGATGGATCGATCGTGTGCCCGTCTTCGGCGAACGGTCTCGCAGGGATCAAGCCGACGGTTGGGCTGGTAAGCCGCAGCCATATCATTCCGATCTCGCACACACAGGACACCGCAGGACCGATGTGCCGCACGGTGCGGGATGCGGCGATTTTGCTGGGAGCGCTGACGGGCGTGGATCCGAACGACAGCGCGACGGCAGCGAGCGAAGGAAAGTCGCATAAGGATTACGCCAAGTTCCTTGATGCTGATGGATTGAAAGGCGCGCGCATCGGCGTTCTGCGAAAAGCGTTTGGGTTCAATCCCGCGGTGGACAAGTTGATGGAAGCGGCGCTTGACGCGATGAAGAAGCAGGGAGCGACGCTGGTGGATCCGGTGGAATTCGCGACGGCTGGAAAATATGAGAAGACCGAGTTTTTGGGATTCATGTACGAGCTGAAAGCGGACTTGAACGCGTACCTGGCGTGGCTCGGGCCGAACACGCCGGTGAAGACGCTGAAGGAAATTATCGAATTCAACGAAAAAAATGCGGCGAAGGAGATGCCGTATTTTGGACAGGAAAATTTCCTGAAGGCGGAAGAGAAGGGACCTTTGACGACGCCGGAATATATTGAGGCCATCAAGAAAAACCACGAACTGACGGGCAAAGAGGGAATTGACGCGACGATGGACAAGGACAAGCTGGATGCGATCGTGGCCCCGACTGGCGGGCCGGCTTGGCTGACGGACTTCGTGAATGGAGATGCGTTTGGCGGGGGGAGTTCGGAGTTTCCAGCAGTGTCGGGATATCCCAATATCAATGTGGTGGCGGGATTCGATTTTGGTTTGCCGGTAGGCATCTCGTTCTTCGGTCGGGCATGGAGCGAGCCGGTGCTGCTGAAGCTGGCGTACGCGTTCGAGCAGGCGACGAAATTCCGGAAGGCTCCACGATTCTTGGCACACGTGGAGGCGTAAAAAGTTAGCGAAGCCAGTGGTCGGCTACCGCCCTCTAGCCTCAGAGGGGCGCCGAAAAGTTCATCCGTGAACGATGACCCCCACCCCGGGTGTTTTTTGCAAGAGTGACAAACAAAGGGGTTAGGGTTGACGCGGCGTCCAAGAGGGACAGGGAAAGGGGTTGCGGGAACAGTGGCGAGTGACGAGTGGCGAGCGAACAAAGGCGACGAGGGAGTGTTGACGAGTTGCAAAACTTTGGGGCTCGAAGGGGGTACCCCCCTGCCGGTTTTTTGTAAATGTTCATTCTGGGGGAGATGAAGTGGAGTGGAATCAACAGTTGTAGAAGTGTTGATTTTGAAGGAGTTGGGAGAGACCGGTTTTTATGAAGTGGTAACCTCGGAGGGGCTGAAGATTTTGGGGGGATTTTAGGGACCGCGCGGCGGAGACGTTCCGTAGAAGCCTCCGGGATGCAAAAAGCGCACATAACTTGCCGGAGGACGGACAGGGTCCGTCTCCCAATCGACAAAACATCATAACACATTGGTACTAATTGTCAAGTATAAACTGTAAGCTGTTTGTTTGGTGGGGGTTGGGGAAGCTTGGGAGGGCAGAGACACGGCTGAGAAACGAATAAAGTTAAAGCCCACACCCTGAAAACTGTGGCGCAGCACCCCTGAACCTCTGCCCCACTCGCCACTTACGCGTCCGAGTGGACGGAGAAGGTGGAATGAGCGGGAAACTCAGAAGAAGGAAACTCGGCCAGGTGACTGGGCGTCCCACCCTCTAGCGAGTTTGGTCAGGGGGCAAGTGACATGAACCGGTTCCATTATGGTTTCCTTGTTTCCGCTTCACTCATTGCTGTTTCAGTTCAAGCCCAGAACCCGCCGGCTGCGGCAGTCAGCGACCAGCCAGCCATAAAATCCGAAGTGCGAATCGTCGTGGTGGATGTAGTTGTCACTCAAGGTAAGGGCGAGCCTGTCTCCGGGCTGCACAAAGAAGATTTTCAAGTTACGGAAAATGGACGGCCGCAGACGATTTCGTTTTTCGAGGAGCACAAAGGCGGCGTGGCAACTCCACTCGCGCTGCTGCCCATGCCTCCGGATGTTTTCAACAACTTTCCCACGGTCAAGACCACAGATTCCGTCAATGTGCTGCTGTTGGATTCGTTGAATACGCAGGCAATCGATCAGCAATATGTTCATGCGCAGATGATTCGATACTTAGAGAACGCGCTGCCTGGCTCGCGCGTGGCGATTTTTACCCTGGGATCGCGACTACGGATGGTGCGGGGAATGACGGCGGATTCCTCTGAGCTTTTAGTGGCGCTGCAGGATCAAAAGTCGGGGACGGATCCGCGAGTATTACGTCAGCTTTCCACGCCCGCGCAGGTTGCCAGCGACGATCTAATGATCGATAGCCAGAGGTCGCCAGAGGGCAAGGAAGCAATCAGGGAGTTCCTGGCGGAGGAACGCGGCCAGCAGGGTGGGGACCGCGTCTGGATTACTCTTCAAGCTTTTCAGCAGCTGGCCCGTTACCTGTCGCCTATGCCAGGGCGCAAGAACTTGATGTGGGTTTCGGGTTCCTTTCCGCTCAATTTTTTCCCTGATGTCGGCCCGCGTCGTGCTTTTCCCAAGCGCTACGCAAGCGATATCCGACAGACCGCGGACTTGCTAACGGCGGAGCAGGTGGCTGTTTATCCCATATCGGCGACGGGGCTGAACGGAGACACGGCGTACGATCCGAACAACTATGGGAAGGCCATTCACGATGGGTATTCGGACCGGGGCTTCGAGCAAATCGCGATGGAGACCCTGGCGCGTGACACCGGCGGCACGGCTTTCTACAACACAAACAATCTTTCCGAAGCCATGACAGAGGCAATCGACAATGGCTCCCACTACTACACGCTTACCTACACTCCTTCCAACGCGAAAATGGATGGGAAATTCAGGAACATCGAGCTAAAGACGGTGAATGGCGGGTATGCGCTGGCGTACCGGCACGGATACTATGCCGAGGACGCTAAGATAGAACATGGGTCGGAACAGGGGACACAAACGGATCCTTTGCTGCCGCTAATAGGATTCGGGATGCCGGACTTTTCGCAGGTTTTATATAAGGTGCGGGTTGCGCCATCGGAGCCGCAGCCAGGGCCGAACGCCGCTCGGGCAGGGATTAACGCGGATCTGCAAGGCGCGATTATTCGGTACGGTCTGGACTTCGCGATTTCACCGAAGGACGTCAGGCTCGAGACCAGCCACGGTGGCGTGCGCCAAGGCCGAATCGAAGTAACGATTGTCGGTTATGGGGTCGATGGCAAGCCCTTGAATTTGATGACGAAAGAAATTCCGATACACCTCGAACCCGAGGTTTACAAGGCCCTCCAACAAGTGGGGTACCAGTTGCATGAGGAGATTGACCTCCCAACGGGCGAAGTTTATTTACGTACGGGAATCTACGATTTGAACTCCGGGAGTGCGGGCACGCTAGGAATTCCGTTGAACGTGGCGGGACTGCGCGAAGAAACGGTACCGGCGCAATGCGCAACGGCCGACTTCAGCAAGCTTGGGCGACCGATGATGCTGGAGCAGCCGGAGACACTGTGGCCGCATGGCGATTTACAGTTTGGGCTGTCGGTGGCGGAGGAGAGGATTCCGTTGGGAAAGCCGACGATGCTGCATCTGTGGATTAACAACCCGGGCGACAAAGTGGAACAGATTAGTTCGTGCATGACGCTGGACTTTTTTTGGTCTCAAGATTTTGACTTGTACGACGCGTATGGACACCGGCTTTTGAGAAAGAAGCAGTGGGAACCACAAGGGAAACCGGGCCCCGATGTAGAGGAAAAAGCGAACCAGGTTTGTCTGGGGTCGTGGCTGTGCACCAGGAATTTTGCGATACCGATTCCGGCACACACATGCCTGAACGGCGCGGCGAATCCGGCGGGATATGATTTCAACCGTGATTTGCTGATGTACTACGATTTGCCGCCCGGGATGTATTACGTGGTGCCGAGAACGTCGAAAATGGATGCTAAAAATTGCAGAGAAGTGGCGCCGAAACTGGACCCGGCGGCGCTGCGGGATAAATTGAGGATCTCGATTGAGCAGAACTGATGCGGATGGCGACAATTGATGGTTTCTTATAAATCTGGGGATATGGGGATATGAAGACAGCGTTAGAGATTCCGGACAAGATTTTCAGGCGGGCGAAGTCCAAGGCGGCGGAGCGGGGGATGTCTCTGCGGCAGTTTATAGTCGAGGCTGTCGAGGAAAAATTGAAGACTGATCCCCGAGGGGAGCAAAAGCCGTGGATGAATCATCTCGGCAAGCTTAGGAGTCTTCGTAAGGAGACTGCGCGTATCAACAAGGCGATCGAAGAGGCGTTCGAAAAGGTCGACAACTGATCCGTCTGAGTTGAAGTGAAATATCTTTCTTAACGCAGAGTGTACAACTGGCCCAGAGGCGGAAGAGATGGGCGCTCGCAGCGAGTTGGAGGACGCGCGACGCTGGCTACTCCTGGCGGAGGGCGGCTAGGGGATCGATCCTAGTCGCGCGGCGAGCTGGGACGTAGCAGGCGACGAGAGCCGAGGCGAGAAGAACCACGGCAACACCGATGAGGGCTCGAACGTCCAATGCGCCGACGTTGTAGAGTAAGCTCTTCAAAGTTTTGCCCACCAGATAGACACCTGGAAGGCCAATGAGCATACCAATCAGGGCGGCGCGCATACCTTCGCCGACTACCAACTTCAAGACGTGGGAGCTACCTGCGCCGAGGGCCATACGGATGCCCATTTCGTGATTGCGCTGGGCAACGGAAAAGGTCATGACGCCGTAAATGCCGATGGCGGCCAAGAGGAGCGCGAGTACTGCGAAGCTGCCGAAGACTAAAACGGAGAAGCGGTCGGTGACCAGGGATTCGCTAACGACTTGATCCATGGTGCGAACGCGGGTCATGGGGTAATCGGAATTCACGGAGCGGATGGCGGCGGCGATGCCGGAGGTGACGGCGGTCGGGTTGCCGTTGGTGCGTACCCCGATGGTAGTGAAGGGCCAGGGAACTTGATCAAAGGGAAAGTCAACTTCGGCGGAGCCAGTGGTGGTGGGGTGGCTTTCGTACTGGACGTCGTGGAAGACGCCGACGATTTGCCATTCGACGGGAGCGCCGAAGGGAGGAGTTTTATCCGGGAGCAATTCGACGATTTTGACGCGCTGGGTGAGGGGATCGAGGCCGGGGAGGTATTGGCGGGCGAAGCTTTCGCTGACCATGGCGACTCGCGGAGCGCCAGCGAGATCGCGCGCGTCGAGATAGCGGCCGCGGGTGAGGCGTATTCCGTAGGTTTCATAGTAGCCGGGCGTGACCGTGTTAATGACCGCTTGCGGCTGCTTGTCGACGTTGTTGTCAGAGTCATCGGATGGCTGGCCAGCGATGGTGAAATGCAGGCGGCCGGCGCCTTCGGTCGGCAAGCCGGGAGCGATAGCTACGTTCAAGACGCCGGGGACAGCGGCGATGCGTTCCTGGAGTTGCTGGTAGACGGAGCGTATCTTGGCGGCGCTTGAGGTGCGCTCGTTCTGGATGGGTACGTTGAAAGTGAGAACGTGGTCGCGGCGAATGCCGAGATCGACTTGGGTGACATTCCAAAAGCTGCGAAGGATGAGGCCCGCGCCGGCGACCAGGATTAAGGCGAGGGCGAACTCGGCAACGACGAGAACGCGGCGGAGACGATTGTGGCTGGCGCCCGCGGAAGATGACCTGCCGCCTTCTTTCAACAGGTCACTAATATTTTGCCGGGAAGCATGCCAGGCCGGGAAGCAGCCGAAAAGGACGCCGCTGATGAGCGTGGCGCCGACGGTGAAGAGCAGAACGGGGATGTTGAGGTGGGGATCGGCTTCGTAGGGAATGCCTAATTGATTTCTGGGCATCAAGCTCATCACGCCGCGGAGTACGGCGACGGAAAGCAGCGTGCCCAAAGCCCCGCCCATCAAGGCCAGAGCAAGACTTTCGATGAGGAATTGGCGGAAGATGCGCGCGCGGGTGGCGCCCTGCGAGGCGCGCACGGCGATTTCTTTTTGGCGCGCTGTGCCCCAGGCAAGCAGCAAATTCGCAATATTGACGCAAGCAATCAGGAGGACAAAGCCGACAGCTCCCATCATGAGCCAGAGGCCCAGGCGGGTTTCCTTCGGAAGAAAATCATCTTTGAGGGGCTCGACGGTCACGGTGAGACCGGCGTTGGTCTTGGGGTAAGTTTGCGCGAGCTGTTTAGCGATTACGGCCATTTCGGCGTTGGCGGCGTCGAGAGTGACGCCATGCTTGAGCTTTCCCATCACGAGGAGGAAATGATTCTCGCGGCTGATCTCTTCTGGCTTAAAGGCCAGCGGCACGTTCATCTCGGAATCACCATGATCAGAGGGACTGGGAGCGGCGACACCGAGGACGGTGTAGAGTTCGCCGCTCATGCGGAGCTTTCTGCCAACGATGGTGGGATCGCTGCCGAAGCGCTCGCGCCAGAATTTATTGTTGAGGATGACGACGTGATCGTTGCCGGGTTGCGCGTCTTCAGCAACGAAGTGCCTTCCGAGAAGCACTTTTGGGCTAAAGAGGAGATCGAAAAAACCGGGGGCTACGCGGCTGGCCTGGACTTGTTCGGTCCAATCGGGCGTGGAGATGGTGAAGCCATCGCCGGTCCAGGCGTTGAGAGACTCGAAGGCGGTGGCTTGCTTTTGCCAATCGAGGTAGTCGCTGGGCGAAGTGCCATTGCGCTCCCCTTTCTGGTGCGACCAGACCATCATGATTCTGTCGCTATCCACATACGGGAGAGGCGCAAGGAGCACCGAATAGAGCAAGCTGAAAATGGCGGTCGTGGCTCCGATGCCCAAGGCCAGGGCGAGCAAAGAGACCGAGGTGAAGCCGGCGCTCTTCCAGAGCAGACGCAAGCCGTAGCGAATGTCGCGCCAAAGTTCGGTCATGAGCGCACCTCTTTCCGTGTTTATACTCGCGAGGGGCCGGAAAAGTTCCCTTGCTGTGTGCGGACACAGAATTAGACGATGAGAAGAGGGAGTGGTTAACGTCGAACACCGCCAACGCCGGGCGGCCATCTCCCTCCGCCTCTTGGGACTTACTGCATTTCAACTCCACCAGGGGTAACGTTGTTCCCTTCCAACCAATTCCAACGCGGGAATCGCGTTGACAGAAGCGAGGACCTACTTTAAGATTGGGGTTTGTCTCTATAGGGAAAGGTGTGACTGAGCGCAATGAGGACGTACGTAGCCAAGGGAGAAGAAGCGGAAGCGCTGAAAGTGGGAGCAAACTGGTTTGTGGTGGATGCCACGGACCAGGTTCTGGGGCGTCTGGCGACGAAAGTGGCGCGGATGCTGATCGGCAAGGATAAGCCGAGTTTTACGCCATACCTAGATTCTGGGGATCACGTAGTGGTGATCAATGCGGATAAGGTGCGGCTGACCGGGAACAAGGTCGAGCAAAAAGTTTATTACTCGCATAGCGGGTATCCGGGCGGATTGAAGGCTGTACCGGCCAAGAGGGTTCGCGAGACGAAGCCGGACTGGATGATTCGCGAAGCTGTGTTGGGAATGCTGCCGAAGAATAAGTTGCGTGCGCGGCGAGCGAAGAAATTGCGGATTTACCGGGATGCGGCGGGTTTGGCGCGGCATGCCGGGCAGAAGCCGCAGGCGATGGCGGTTTAGGATTTCGTGGGAGCACAGGCAAGAGTGCCTGTGCTACTGAGTTTTCCGCACGTTGCTGTTCCTTGAAAAGTGTGGCCGCGTAGTGGTCACCTCTAAGTGGTGCCTTAGGCAGGGAGCAAACAGGCGTGGAGTTCGATGACTCCGAGGTGTCTGGAGTCAGAAGGATTGAGGAGGAACGTTGAGTTCTACTGGTACGCCCTTAGCGGGCACACAAACGTGGTTTCTGGGAACGGGCCGGCGCAAGGAATCGGTGGCGCGCGTGTTTTTGCGGGCGGGAAGCGGCAAGTTCACGATCAACGGCCGCGAGGTCGAGAATTATTTTCCGAATCATGCGTGGAAGCATGATGCGACGGAGCCGCTGAAGTTCACGAGCCTGGCCGAGCAAGTAGACGTGAAGGTAACCGCGCATGGCGGCGGCGTTGGCGGGCAGGCTGGAGCGGTGCGCATGGGATTGTCGCGAGCGATCTCGCGGTTCAATCCGGAGTTGCGTGCGGCGCTGCGGAAGAATGGATTCTTGACGCGCGATTCGCGAATGAAAGAGCGGAAGAAGTACGGGCAGAAGGGCGCGCGGAAACGCTTCCAGTTTACGAAGCGGTAGTTTTGTGGGAGGGCTAAGCCCTCCCCTCTGGACTCCGGAGGGATTGCGCGAGCAAACCCTTCGAGATCACGGCCGGCACGGAGCCGGCAAGAGGCTGTTCTTTGGCGTAGTAGATGCTTCTCGGATGCCGGTCTAGAGACCGGCCCCTACAGGGCAAAACGCCGCTGCAAACAGCTATTCAACTAGGAGGAAACTTGGCAGTTGAAATTACGATGAAAGAATTGCTGGAGGCTGGAGTTCACTTCGGCCACCAGACGCGGCGCTGGAATCCGAAAATGAAAGAATATATTTTCGGAGAACGCAACGGCATCCACATTATCGATCTTCAGAAAACCTTGAAAATGTTCCGCGAAGCGAGCCGCTTCGTGAGCGATCTCTCCGCGCAAGGAAAATCGGTGTTGTTCGTAGGCACCAAACGGCAGGCGCAGGAAGCTGTGTCCGAAGAATCCAAGCGCTGCGGGGCGTTTTTCGTGAATCACCGCTGGCTGGGCGGGACGCTGACGAACTGGGCGACGCTGCAGAAGTCGATCAAGCGGCTGAAGCTGCTGAAGGCCATGACGGAAGACGGCCGGATCAACGAGCTTTCAAAGAAAGAAAAAGCGCGGCTGGGCCGGGAGATGAAGCATTTGCACCAGAACCTCGAAGGCATCGAGAACATGTCGCAGCTTCCGGACGCGATGTTCGTGATCGATTCGAATGCGGAAGAGATCGCGGTGAAGGAAGCGCGGCGGATGGGCGTGCCGGTGGTATCGGTGGTGGATACGAATTGCGATCCTGACGTGGTGGATTGGATCATTCCCGGGAATGATGATGCGCTGCGCGCGATCCGCTTGTTCACGACGAAGATTGCGGACTCGGTGCTCGAAGGGCATACCGCATACCAGCAATCGCAGGTGGCGGACCAAAAGTCGGCGGAAGACCAGGCGCTGGTGGATGGAGTGGAGTATGTGGATACCAGCGCGTACGAGCAGTATGAGAAGCAGGAAGGCGACTTCGTCGAGGGAGCGGAAGTGACCACTCCCGTGGACGCAGCGCTGGAAGCGGCGGCTGGCGCGGAAGCCACCGTCCCGCCGGACGAAGAAGAGCGATAAGCGAGCGGTTCCAGAGAGAGATTACGAGGCCCGCTCCATGCGGCTCGGAGCGGGCCTTTTTGCAAGCATTCACGGAAAATCTTTGACATTCTGAGTTTGCAGAGAGAAAAAGGATGAGCACACAACAGCCAGCAATGCAGATACCGGCGCAACTCGTGAAGGAGCTGCGCGAGAGGACCGGGGCGGGGTTCAGCGATTGCCGCACGGCGCTCGTGGAAGCCAGCGGGAACATTGAAAAAGCCATCGAGATCTTGCGGAAGAAAGGGCAAGCGGCCGCGGCCAAAAAGGCTCAGCGCGAAGCGAGCGAAGGGCTCGTGGGCAGTTACATCCACGCGGGCGGCAAGATTGGTGTGCTCGTGGAGATCAATTGCGAGTCGGACTTTGTGGCGCGCACGGAGCGCTTCCAGAATCTTTGCCACGATGTCGCGATGCACATCGCGGCGCTCGATCCGCGGTACGTTCGGCGGGAAGAAGTGACGACGGAAATGCTGGTGGCGGAGCGCGATATTTACCGTGCGCAGGCGCTGGCCACCGGGAAGCCGGAAAACGTGGTCGAGAAAATCGTGAACGGGAAGATGGAAAAGTTTTACGAGGAAAACTGCCTCTACGAACAGCACTATATTAAGGACGAGAGCGTGACGATCGGCGAGATGGTGAAACAGGCGATCGCGGACCTGGGCGAAAATATCGTCATCAAGCGATTCGTGCGGTTTAAAGTGGGCGAAATTGGCGGACCGGGCGAGGGATCAGAGACGTCGCCGGTTCCCGCGCCTGCGGGCGCCTGACGAAAACTATAGAAACTTCATTCTCGAGCGCTCCGACCTGGGTCGGGGCGCTCTTTTTCTTCCTGTAGAGTGCTCGTCGTGCGGGGCCAGTCATAGTTTGTTACAATTCCGAGGAATTTAGACGGCATCGACCGGAGCGCCATGGCCCCAAAGAAAAAGGCTGCCAAGAAAATCGCGAAGCGAACGCCAAGAAATCCACAATTGGCCTACCGGCGCATTCTGCTGAAGCTTTCTGGAGAATCGCTGCAGGGGCCGCAGGGATTTGGGATTCATGGCGAAACGATCCAGGCCATCGCGCAGGAGTTGAAGGAAGTGCACGCGCTGGGCGTTGAGATCGCCGTGATGGTCGGCGGCGGGAATATTTTTCGCGGAGGCCGGCAGAAAGGGTTCGAGATTGACCGTTCGACAGGCGACTACATGGGGATGCTCGCAACGGTGATTAATGCGCTGGCGCTGCAGGACGCGCTGGAAAAGGAAGGCGTGTTTACGCGCGTGCTGAGCGCGATCGAGATGCGGCAGGTTTCCGAGCCCTTCATCCGGAGGCGCGCGATGCGGCACTTGGAGAAAGGGCGCATCGTGATTTTTGCCGCCGGAACCGGCAACCCGTATTTTTCGACGGACACGGCGGCGGCACTGCGCGCGATGGAAATCAAGGCGGACGTGATCTTGAAAGCCACTCGAGTGGACGGAATTTTTGACGCCGACCCGGAGAAAGTGTCCGGCGCAAAGTTTTTTGCGGAGATCACCTACCGGGATGTGCTGAACCAGAATTTGAAGGTGATGGATGCGACAGCGATCTCACTGTGCATGGACAACGGAATGCCGATCGTGGTTTTCAACATGAATCAGCACGGGAACATCCGGCGGGTGGTGCTGGGCGAGCGTGTGGGGTCTTCGGTGACGCCGGCTCTGAATTAGTCAGGCCGCTGCGGGGGCGGCGTGGTTAAGCCGTTCCTGGGTATCTCTGAGTGCGAATCGGTATCATCCTTAATAAATTACGAAGATTAATTGCAAAGAAGACCGAGCTGAGGACGCTATGACGACGATTGCAACGACAAAGGACGCGATGGCCGCGGCCAAGACGCGCATGGAAAAGGCGGTCGATGACTTCCGCAAGGAAGCCGCGACGATCCGCACGGGCCGCGCGAATGCGTCGCTTCTGGATAACGTTCGCGTGGATTATCACGGAACGCCCATGCCGTTGAACCAGCTCGGCAGCTTAACAGTACCCGACCCGACGATGCTTGTGATTTCGCCATGGGACCCGGGAGCGGTGGCATTGATCGACAAAGCCATTCGCACTTCGGACCTGGGGCTGAATCCGACGAACGACGGCAAAGTGGTGCGCGTGCCGATTCCTTCGCTGACGGAAGAGCGGCGCAAGGATTTGGTCAAGCAGTTGCACAAAGTGCTCGAGAATCACCGGACGGCTGTACGCAATATTCGGCGCGATATCAAAGAAGCGATCGAGAAGCTCGAAAAAGAAAAGAAGATCAGCGAGGACGAGAAGAAACGCTCGTTGGACGAGCTGGAAAAAGTCTCTCACGCGGAGACGAAGAAAGTCGAAGACCTCTGCGCAGCGAAGGAAAAAGAAATTCTCGGAATCAAGTAACTTCAGAGAATAGCGATTGGGTTTTCCACTGCTGTCTCGACTCCACTCTATTGTTTTTTCGGTCCGGCAGTCGCGGGCTCCGCGCGTTCCAGCGTGAAGAACTGCGATTCGTCGTTTTGAACCGTCTGCAGGAAAGCGTCATAATCGGCGGCGCGATCAGCGGGAATTTCCTTCAAAATAAAATTGAGATGGCGCGAGGCGGTGATGGTCCCGTCTTTCACCCCGTACTGCGAAGTGTAGGTGGCGAAATCGCGGTCGACGGAAGTGCCGGTGGGGATTTGCGCGGTCGTCCCGGCCGGTAGATGAACTGTTGCGCTGACTTCCACGTCGAGGGGAGTGCCCAGATCGATCGGTTTAGCGGTGGTGCCGGCGGCGGTTCTTCCCGCCGGATCCGGGAGGCCTAGCAGAGGAAGAAGCGCGGGAATGCGAAGCGGTTTCTTTTTCCAATCGAGAAATTTGGTTTGAGTGAGTTCGTACTCGACCTTGAAGGGATCGCGCGTTTCATAGGGATCGGACGCCGTCACGTTTGTGATTTGGCCGCGAAAGCCGTCCGACAGGGCTAATAGCTGCGCGACATTTTTCCAGTTTTCTTTTGGCGTTTGATGAAACGCAACGCGTAGAAGTAGCTCGTTGTCTCCGCGCATGATGTAGCGCACTTTGGCGCTCAGCTTTCCTTCCACGTCCAGAGCGGATTCTACTCGCACTCTTTGCGATGAAGGGAACGGCAAGTCTTTTGGGATGGCTGTTAGCACGAAAGAGTGCCCGTCATGTGCTTCAGCCATCGGTCCCAGGTAGAGCGCTTCGCTTCCGCGATAGGACGCGGGCAGCATGCGAAACGGGGCTACCTCCAGACTTGGGTCCAGAATATCCAAGCCGGCCCAAACCAAAATGTGGGCGAAGGCCGAAGGCCTGGCAATAAACGCGCCAAGGTTCTTTGAGGGCCCAATGAGGACACCTGTGGCCGCTGTTTTCGACGCCTTCGCAAGCGCCATAAAGAGCGCCACCTTGTCCTCCTGCGTGGCGTAGCCGGAAGCGGCTATATTGGCCGCTGAGCGGAGACGGAACCCGGTGGCCCCCAGGGGCAGGTCAATCGTCTTGATCTTTTTGGAAACGAAATCATAGATCCGTTCCGATTTTTGGCTTGGAGTCTCAGCCCCCGCGGTGAGCTGCCGCGCTAGTTCGATCGTTTCTGGAGCCAAAGGATCTCGGGGCTCAAAAACGGCGTAGAGCCGATGGGAAAGATTTCCCCAAGACGGGGCGCCCCAGGGCGAGAGAAAACCCAATTCGACGTCTCCCATGCCGGCGGTTGTATCTGCGGTCGATCGGTCTTTCAGCTTTTTGGCTGCTTCTCTTACTTCATATCGATAGAGAACTCGTTCTTCTGTCCCCTCTGCTGATTTCTGGATGGAGGGTTCAGGAGTCGGGTAGCCGCTGCTGAGCGCAACTTTGCCAGGAACTTGTGGAATGTTGTCGCCCAAATGCGCGGTTGGCGGGGCAAGCGAGGCGGGCAAGTCGATCTCGAAAATCTCTTTGGCGACGACGCCGGAGCGGTCGAAGGTGTGATCGAGCCAGAAATCGGAGGCGAGCGGAGCGTGAGAGGTAGCGGTGATGACGCGGTATTCGAGCGTGTCGCCGGGTTCGAGGCCGAGTATACGCACGGATTTGACGCGCACGTCTTGATAGGCGGGGGCGTTGACAACAGCGGGATTGGGCTGGTCAGTGATGGCGCTGGGGAGGACGTCGATCACGCCACCGCTGGGATGAGTGATGCGGACGAGAGGAAGCTCAACCTTTTGGAACGAACGATTAAAATCGAAGCTGAGGCGGCCGAATTGGCGTACGCCGAGCTCGTCGTTAATTTTGACGCTGGCGTGAACTTCTTTGCGGCTCGAGCCGTCGGTTTCGAAACGCACGCGGGTTTCGAGGAGTTCGATCTGCGCGGGGACTTCTGGAGTAACTTTGGCCGCCCTTTTTTCGCCTGTCTTCCCCGAAGTTTTCTCTGGAGCTTGTTCAGGTTTTTCTTGCGATACAACTTTCGCTGGGAACACGACTGCGGCAGAGGCGGCTAAAAAAGCGATTGCAGCGGCAAGGGGGATGACGGAGCGAATCGAGCGAAAAGACTTCACGGTGGTCACGGAGGAAGTGTAGGGCGAGAGAGAAATGGCGTAAAGCGGCGGCTCGCGCGCCGTTGCGGGCTATACACGAGTGCGGTGCTGGCACGCGGCGGCGCCGGCGTGGCGCGTTTAGCAAAAGGCGGAAGAAAAGCCAGGAGGGCACGATGTATCGTGCTCCTGCATTTACGGTCCGCAAACAAATTACGAGACGGATTTGAGGTGCGTGCGTCTGAGGCATGGTAAAGTCGTGGGCGCTAAATTGCTTGAAGCCAGGGGAGAACACGGGATGCGAAAGAGCTTTAGGGAGATAGCCGGGGGAATTGCAGTCATCGCGCTGTTCGCTACTTTCGCGGTGCGGGCGGAGAACAAGCCCGCGGCAAAGGGGCCCGAGGAGGACGGAACCAAGCCCGCGCTGGTTAAAATCGCGGGTGAGGGCATGATGGATTCTCGCGCCTTTAATTATTTGACGGAGCTGAGCGATGACGTGGGCGCGCGGGTGACGGGCTCAGCGCAAGCGCAAAAAGCAATCGAATGGGGCGAAGCGAAGATGCGCGCCATCGGGCTTGAGAATGTTCACGCAGAGAAATGGCAGTTGTGGCGCGGCTGGACGCGAGGCACGGCGCAAGCGGAGCTCTTGACGCCGCTCCGTCATACGCTGCATGTCGACGCGATGGGCTGGACGGGCTCGACGCCTGCCGGCGGCGCGGAAGGCGACGTGGTCGAGGTGAACATGTTCGACCTCGACAACGAAATTAAAAACGCATCCCGGCTTAGTGGAAAGGTCGCGCTCGTCGTCACCCAGGGGCAGCCAAGCAAGAGCTTTATGCAATTGTTTGCAGAGTTCGGCGACTTCCTGAAGGCCGCAAACAAAGCGGGTGCGATCGCAGTGATCGGCGGACAGGGCGGCGGGATGGCCGCCGGGATGAACCTGACGCATACCGGAATTCTCGGCTTCGATGACGACTTCGCGATTCCCGTGGTTTCGATGACGGCGGAAGATCAGGGACAGTTGGAACGCTACATCGCGCGCGGGCTGACGCCGCGAGTGCGCTTCAACGTGCAAAACACTTTTACGAGCGGGCCGGTCGAGAGCGCCAACGTGGTGGGCGAAATTCGCGGCCGCGAGAATCCGGAGCAGGTGCTTGTCGTGGGAGGACATCTCGATTCCTGGGATCTTTCCGAAGGCTCGACGGACAACGGAATGGGCACGAGCTGCACGCTAGGTGCCGCGGACGCGATTGTCCGCAGCGGGATGAAACCGCGCAGGACAATCCGGTTCGTTTTGTTTACGGGAGAAGAGCAAGGGCTCGACGGCTCGTTCGCGTATGTGAAACAGCACCGGGCGGAAATGGCGAATCATCTCGGCAGCTTGATTCTGGACAATGGCCAAGGACCAGTGAGGGCGTTTCAGTTGGGTGGGCGAGACGATCTGGTGAGCGCTTTCCAGCCATTCGCGGCGGCGCTCGCCGATATTCGCGTGGTTAAAGTTGACGACAAGGTGGAGGATGGCACAGACACTCTGCCGTTTTCGATGGCCGGATTACCGGGAATCAACATGGATCAGGATTCGCCGGAATATAAGTACACGCACCATTCGGCGGCAGATGCCCTCGAAGCCGTGAAGCCCGATATTTTGGCGCAAGATACGACGCTGATGGCGCTGGCGGCTTACTGGATTGCGGATCGCCCGGAGCGGTTCGCATCGCCGTGGACTGTCGAGAGAACGGTGCGAATGCTCATATCGCAGCACGAAGATGAGCTGCTGAAGGCGTTTGGGCTATGGCCGAAGGCATTCGCGGACGTCGAGAAAAAGGACGAGCCTTCCAACTAAGATATTTATTATCAGTGCGTTAGAAGGATAGCGGGCGTACGCCGAGGCTCTTTTTGCTGGGTCCTATTGCGTCGTCGCGGTGGTTTGCCGTGCGAGGAGGGTGGGCTAGTGAGGGTCAAGGCGAGGCTGAACTGGGAAATCCCGCAAGTCCTTGATTTCCACAGAGATTTCCACTTAGGAGCTGTGAAAGAAATTTGACAGAGCACGTTCTTTGCCTTATACTCTACGTTTTGTTGGGGGTGTTTCTACCCTAACGAGGGCGACCGCTTTGCGGTCGAGTGGGTTGGAAGGGAATTATCTTCGGTCCCAGAACAAAGTAAGACGGATTGGGACAGAAGAGCGGCCGGAATGGGGCGCCAGCCCCGCAAAGCCGAGTAAGCCTCTCCGAACTGAAGCCAAGAGCGTAATTCTGCCTCTTGGAGTGCGTACGGAGTTTCTTGCTGGTTGTATCTCCGGATTCGCAGTAGACCTTTCAGCACTGAAGTGTGCTCTCGCGCATTTTTGTATGCGCGCCTTGCGAGAGCCGCGAGAAATTTTGCGCGCAGATGGTGACCAGTGTGTGGTCACCCATAAAGTTGACCGCAGCGCGGTCAAAAAAGAGGACGACTGTGCCGACGTTTTCGCAACTTGTGCGGATGGGACGTGAAAAGGTTTTAGTGAAGACGAAATCGCCGGCGCTGGCGGGCTGTCCGGAGAAGCGCGGCGTGTGCATTCGCGTATACACGCAGACGCCGAAGAAACCGAACTCGGCGTTGCGCAAAGTGGCGCGCGTGCGGCTGACAAACACCGTGGAAGTGACGACCTACATCCCCGGTATCGGCCACAACTTGCAGGAGCACTCGATCGTGCTGGTGCGCGGCGGCCGCGTGAAGGATCTTCCGGGAGTGCGGTATCACATTGTGCGCGGAACTTTGGATGCGGCGGGAGTTGAGAATCGCAAGCAGGGGCGCTCGAAGTACGGGGCGAAGCGGCCCAAAGCGGCAGCGGCGAAGTAAATCGACGGATTTGGATTTGCGAGTGAAGAGATTCGGAAGGAGCGATAAAGAGCAATGCCACGCAAAGGACTCGTTTTCCGGCGATCACAAGCGACCGACCCGGTCTATGCCAGCGACATCGTGGAGAAGTTCATCTGCTCGATGATGTGGGAAGGCAAGAAGTCGACGGCGCAGCGCGTGTTTTACGGCGCCATGGATCAGGTTGCCAAGAAGACCAACGACGACGCTTTGAAGATTTTCAAGAAGGCCATCGAGAACGTGAAGCCCACGCTGGAAGTGAAGACCCGGCGCGTAGGCGGCGCGAACTATCAAGTTCCGGTGGAAGTGAATCCGTTCCGGCGGCAATCGCTGGCGATTCGCTGGCTGTTGCAGTATTCGCGTGAGCGCGCCGGCAAGACGATGATCGACAAGCTCGCGGATGAGCTGATCGACGCGGCCAATGCGCGCGGCGGCGCCATCAAGAAGAAGGAAGACGTTCACCGCATGGCGGAAGCCAACAAGGCCTTCGCGCATTATCGCTGGTAAGAATGAGAGAAACGAAAGTTTAATGGCAACAGAAACCAAAGGGGCGGCGCAGCAGATTATGGGACGGGCCTTCAAACTCGAAGACACGCGCAACATCGGTATCATGGCGCACATCGACGCCGGTAAAACGACGTCGACCGAGCGCATCCTTTTCTATACCGGTGTGACCTATAAGATCGGTTCCGTGGATGAAGGCACGGCCACGATGGACTGGATGGAGCAGGAGCGCGAGCGCGGCATCACCATTACCAGCGCTGCTACGACTGCTTCCTGGGACCGCTTCGGCAAGAAATACCGCGTCAATATTATTGATACGCCCGGCCACGTGGATTTCACCGTGGAAGTCGAGCGTTCGCTCCGCGTTTTGGACGGCGCAGTATGCGTGTTCGATTCCGTTGCCGGCGTTCAACCGCAGTCGGAAACCGTTTGGCGCCAGGCGGACAAGTATCGCGTCCCGCGCATTTGTTTTGTGAATAAGATGGACCGCACTGGCGCGGACTTTGACCACGTTATCCGCACGATTCGCCAGCGACTCGGCGCCCACCCCGTTCCCCTGCAGTTTCCTCTCGGCCGCGAAGATAATTTCATCGGAATCATCGATTTTATTGAAGAAAAAGTGATCGTCTGGCTCGAAGAGACACTCGGCGCGAAATTTGAAATCTTCGATGTCGCAAAGCTTTGGGATAAAGAGTTCGTGGATTCGCGGCCCGATGTGGCCGCGGCGCTGAAAGGTGCGGCGATTGACAAGAAGTTCTACGAAGAGCACCGCAGCAAGATGGTGGACTACATCGCTGAGCACGATGATGAAGTGATCGACAAGTACTTGACCGAAGGAACGCTTTCCGTCGAAGAGATGCGCAAGTCGGTGCGCAAATCCACTCTGCTCCTGAAGATCGTTCCGGTGCTGGCGGGTTCGGCCTTCAAAAACAAAGGCATTCAGCCGCTGTTGGATGCGGTCGTCGACTACCTGCCGTCCCCCGTGGATGTGCCGCCACTCGAGGGCGTAAACCCCGAGAATGATGAAGTGGTGCTGCGCCGCGCTGCGGATGACGCGCCGTTTTCCGCGTTAGCTTTCAAAATAATGTCCGACCCATTCGTCGGACACGTTACCTACATTCGCGTTTATTCCGGCGTGCTGCAATCCGGCAGCTACGTTTACAATCCAGGAAAGCGCACTCGCGAGCGCATCAGCCGCTTGCTGCAAATGCACGCCAACAAGCGCGAAGAAATTGATGCGGTTTATGCCGGCGACATTTGCGCCTGTGTGGGCTTGAAGAGCGTAACGACCGGCGACACGCTTTGCGATGAACAGAAACAAGTCATCCTCGAATCCATCGATTTTCCTGCCCCGGTTATTTCCGTAGCGATCGAGCCAAAAACGAAAGCCGACCAGGACAAGCTCGGTATCGCCATGCAGAGGCTCGCGCAGGAAGATCCGACGTTCCGCGTCTCGACCGAGCCGGACACCGGTCAAACGCTCATTTCCGGCATGGGCGAATTGCACCTCGAAATTATCGTTGACCGCATGCTGCGCGAATATAACGTGCAGGCGAACGTTGGCCGTCCGCAAGTCGCTTATCGCGAAACCATCCGCAAGAAAGCCGAAGCCGAAGGCAAATACATCAAGCAAACCGGCGGCCGTGGACAGTACGGGCATTGCGAAATCGTGCTGCATCCGATGCCTAGCGCCGCTCATGAAAACATGCACGAGATGTCGACCGACGAACTGGACGCCATCGCAAAAGAATTCGCGGGCGGCTCGGGCGGCAAGTGGAAATTCGACAAGGAACATCGCTTCCTCTTTATTGACAAAGTTGTCGGCGGCTCGATTCCACGCGAGTTCATTGCACCGATCGAAGCGGGCATACGCGAAGCATTGGACAACGGCATTTTGGCGGGCTTCACGATGGTCGACATCGCGGCTGTGTTGGTCGACGGCAGCTACCACGACGTGGATAGCTCGGAAATGGCTTTTAAAATCGCGGGCTCCATGGCGTTCAAAGAAGCCTGCGCGAAAGCCAAGCCCGTGTTGCTCGAGCCCATCATGAAAGTCGAAGTGGTCGTTCCGGAAGAATACATGCCGCCGGTGTTCGGCGATTTGAACGCGCGGCGCTCGGCAATCCAAGGCACGGAAAACCGCGCAGGCAGCAACGTGATTCGCGTCGAAGTTCCGCTGGCGCAAATGTTCGGCTACGCCACGGATTTGCGCAGCCGCACGCAAGGCCGCGCCACGTTCACCATGCATTTTTCGCACTACGCGGAGCTTCCCGCGGCGCTGGCCGAGGAAGTGATCAAGAAACAGAAGGGCGAGAAGTAAATCAGATTTTGATTTGGTCGGTTTACGAATTCGACTGAGGAGCAGAAGGCGATGGCGAAGGAGAAATTCGAGCGCAGCAAGCCGCATTGCAACATCGGGACGATTGGCCACATTGACCATGGCAAGACGACCCTGACAGCGGCGATTACGAAGGTGTTGTCGAAGCACAACCCGAAAGTGCAATTCCGCGCATTTGATTCGATTGACAACGCACCGGAAGAGCGCGAGCGCGGGATTACGATTGCCGTTTCGCACGTGGAGTACGAGACGCCGAACCGGCACTACGCGCACATGGATTGCCCGGGTCATGCGGACTACATCAAGAACATGATCACCGGCGCGGCGCAGATGGACGGCGCGATTCTGGTGGTGGCGGCGACGGACGGACCGATGCCACAAACGCGCGAGCACATTCTGTTGGCGCGGCAAGTCGGCGTTCCGGCGATTGTCGTGTTTTTGAACAAGTGCGACATGGTGGAAGACGCGGAACTTCTCGAACTGGTCGAACTCGAAGTGCGCGAATTGCTGAAGAGCTATCAATTTCCTGGCGACACGATCGCCGTCGTAAAAGGTTCGGCGCTGCAAGCGCTGAACGGCGATGCGAAGTGGGAAAAGTCGATCGACGAGTTGATGGAAGCGGTGGACAAGAACGTGCCGCAGCCGGTGCGCGAGATCGATAAGCCGTTCGCGATGCCGATCGAAGATATTTTTTCGATTTCTGGACGCGGAACGGTGGTTACGGGCCGAGTCGAGCGCGGCAAAGTGAAGGTCGGCGAAGAAATCGAGATTGTGGGATTCCGCCCGACGCAGAAGAAGGTTGTGACGGGCGTGGAAATGTTCCGCAAGCTGCTGGACGAGGGGCTCGCCGGCGACAACGTTGGCTTGCTCTTGCGCGGCACGGAAAAAGACGATGTCGAGCGCGGGCAAGTGGTGTGCAAGCCGGGCTCGATCACGCCGCACACGAAGTTCAAAGCGGAAGCGTATGTATTGACGAAGGAAGAAGGCGGGCGGCACACGCCGTTTTTCACGGGGTATAGGCCGCAGTTTTACTTCCGCACGACAGACGTGACGGGCGACGTAAAGCTGCCGACAGGCGTCGAGATGGTGATGCCGGGCGACAACGTAAGCTGCGAAGTGACGCTGATCACGCCCGTAGCTCTCGAAAAGGGTTTGCGCTTCGCTATCCGCGAAGGCGGCCACACCGTCGGAGCCGGCGCCGTAACCGAAATTATCGAGTAATCGGATTCAGAGAGGGTTTTGGAACAACTAAATGAGACAAGGCGACAAAATTCGCATTCGTTTGAAAGCGTACGACCACCGCATTCTGGACCAGTCCACCAAGGAAATCGTGGATACGGCAAAGCGCACTGGCGCCGATGTTGCAGGCCCGATTCCTTTGCCGACGACGATCAACCGCTGGACGGTCTTGCGGTCGCCGCACGTGGACAAGAAATCGCGCGAGCAGTTCGAGATGCGCACGCACAAGCGATTGATTGACATCCTTGAGCCCACGCCGGACACGGTGGACGCGCTAATGAAACTCGATCTTCCGCCAGGCGTGGACGTGGAAATCAAGGCGTTTGGCCACGCAGCAGCGAAGTAAGCGGCATTCGTAGAGGCCGGGCTTTAGCCCGGGCATTTTAAGCACCATGCAGCCAATACCAGAAGCAAGGCAAGCTGCGAAAGAGAGAGACGAAGCGATGGCGGTCAACGGGATTATTGGAATCAAGCTGGGCATGACGCAGATCTTTCAGACTGACGGCACGCTCGTCGGATGCACGGTGCTGCAAGCGGGGCCGTGCGTCGTGGTACAGCGCCGGACAAAAGAAAACGACGGCTACGAAGCTGCGCAGCTCGGGCTTGTGGAATTCGTCAAGCCGCAGCGCGTGAACAAAGCCATGACCGGGCATTTCAAGAAGGCCAATGTCGCTCCGATGAAGGTGCTTCAGGAAGTTCGCATCGAAGAATCGAAAGACGAGACGAAAGTCGGCGACCGCGTGCTTGTCGAGAATTTCAAGGCTGGCGAACTGGTTGACGTAAGCGGCGTCAGCAAAGGCAAGGGCTTTGCCGGCGGCGTGAAGCGCTGGCACTACGCCGGAGGCGACGCGACGCATGGCTCGATGTTTCACCGCGCGCCCGGCGGCATCGGCGGCAGTTCGTTTCCGTCGCGGGTGTGGAAGAACCAGCACTTTCCGGGTCACATGGGGAACGCCCGGGTGACCGCGAAGAATTTGAAAGTCGTCAAAGTGGATACCGACGAAAACCTGCTGCTCGTGCGGGGTTCCGTGCCGGGGCCAAGCGGTACGTACATTTTTATCAGCAAGACGCGCAAAAAGAAGTAAGCGCAGCACGAAGTTGCTTCGTTGGAAGAAGGAAACGAAATTATGCCGGTAGTGGACGTAGTCAACTTGAGTGGCAAGAAAGTGGGCGAAGTGGACCTCGCCGACGCGATTTTTGGCGCGAAGGTGAACCAACACCTGCTGCACGAAGCGTCGCGCTGGTATCAGCGCGAAATCCGCTCGGGCACCCACAAGACCAAGGACAAGAGCGAAGTGAGCGGCGCGGGGCGCAAGTTGTGGCGGCAAAAGGGCACGGGCCGCGCGCGTGTCGGCTCGATTCGTTCGCCTTTGTGGCGCCACGGCGGCACGGTTCACGGACCCAAGCCGCGCGACTATAGCTACGCGCTGCCCAAGAAAATGCTTCTTGGCGCGCTGCGATCTGCATTATCGGCGAAGCTTGCCGAACAGAGATTGACAGTCGTGGACGCGCTGCAGCTCGAGACCCACAAGACCAAAGGCTTGCGCGAAGCGCTCGACAAGCTGAACGGCAGCAAGTCCGCTTTGCTTGTCTCGCACGGCGAAAACCGCAATCTCGAGCTCGCCAGCCGCAATCTTGAGGGCGTGAAGCTTGCCGCGCCGCACGTTTTGCATGTTTATGACGTTCTGAAACACGATTTGGTGGTGCTTTCGAAAGATGCTGTGACGCGGCTGAGCCACACGCTCGATCCGGAGAAGCGGCCCGTTGTTGTTCCTGATGTAGAGACGATTGCTCCGGCAACCGCTCCGGCGAAGAAAGCAGCTGCGCCAAAAGTGAAAGCGGCCGCTGCGAAAAAGGCCAAGCCGGCTGCCAAGAAGGCCGCAAAAGCGGCCAAGCACAAGAAAAAGGGGAAGGAATAAATCATGTCTGCCCCGCACTATGAAATCATTCGCCGGCCGATCATCACGGAAAAAGGCCTGGGCGTGAAGGAAACGCAACACACCGTCGTCTTTGAGGTTTCCGCAAGCGCCACGAAGACGCAGATCAAGGAAGCTGTGCAGCAAATTTTCAAGGTGAAAGTCGCCGCGGTGCGCACGGCGAATTTCGTCGGCAAAATGCGCCGCCGCGGTCAGAATGAAGGCTACCGGCGCGATTGGAAGAAAGCGTACGTAAAGCTCGCAAAAGACGAAAAGATGATTGAGTACGCGGAGAACTTGTAACACGTAGAGCTACTCGGGGCCCCGGCGAGCGAAACGAGATTAAGTAAGAGGTAAGAGGCAGCGATGGGACTGAAGAGCTTTAATCCATATACGGCTTCGCGGCGGTTTATCACCGTCGTGGACAAGAGCCACATCACCAAGCAAGAGCCGGAAAAGGCTTTGCTCGAACCGAAGAAGCGCCACGGAGGCCGGAACAATCACGGCGAAATCGTGATCTGGCATCGCGGCGGTGGCCACAAGAAGCAGTATCGCAAAGTGGATTTTCGCCGCGACAAAGTTGGCATTCCGGCCAAAGTGGCGGCCATCGAATACGACCCGAACCGCAGCGCGAATCTTGCGTTGTTGCATTATGCCGACGGCGACAAGCGCTACATCCTGCACCCGGTGGGGCTCGAAGTCGGCGCGACGGTTTCAACCGGCGAAGGCGCGGATATTCTTCCGGGCAATGCGCTGCAGATTAAGCACATTCCTCCCGGCACGATGGTCCACAACCTCGAGCTGAATCCCGGTCGTGGCGGACAAGTCGTCCGCTCGGCAGGAGGCTCGGCGCAGCTTCTTGGCAAGGAAGGCGACATCGCTCTTATAAAGCTGCCTTCCGGCGAAGTTCGCAAGTTTTCGCTGGATTGCATGGCGACAGTTGGGCAGGTTGGCAACCTCGACCATGAAAACGAAACGTTTGGCAAAGCCGGCCGTACTCGCTGGCGCGGCATCAAGCCGACGGTTCGCGGCGTGGCTATGAATCCCGTGGATCACCCACACGGCGGCGGCGAAGGCAAAGTAAAGGGCAATCACCCGCAAACGCCGTGGGCTTTCCCGACGCTGGGCAAAAAGACGCGCAACAACAAGCGTACGGACCGCAACATCGTCGAGAGAAGGAAGTAAGGGACGAAGTCGAATAAGCGTGACGCAGCAAACGCTGGAAGCCGGGCGGTGATGGCAAAGCAGCCCGGTGAGAGCAGACGCGATGAGAGCAACAAGAACAACTCGAGCAGCAGGCCGGCGCATATCGTTGCGGCGAGCAGCCGCCAAACGGCAGGTCCGCAAGACGAAAGCGGCACCCAAGCGCGCGCTGGTGAAAAGCACGAAGCCTGTGCGTCCAGCGGTGAAAGCGGCGATAGCTCCGCCGGAGCCGGTTCTGTACAAGCTGTGCAAGCCGGGCTGGGCGGTGATTGTCGAGCGGATACCAAACGCGCAAGGCACCCGGTTCGTGTGCCCGTTTTGCCCGAGGTCGCACCGCGTTCCAGGGCCAGTGCGGGGATTCAAGAAGATGAGGCGCGCGCCGTGGGGCCGCTTGCGCCGAGTGGAGGAATAAGGAATCGATGGCACGCTCACTGAAAAAAGGGCCGTTTGTCGACGGCCATCTGCGTGAAAAAGTCGAAGGGCTGAACACGCGGAACGAAAAGAAAGTGGTGAAGACCTGGTCGCGGCGCTCGACGATCGTGCCGGAAATGATCGGGCACACCATCGCCGTTCACAATGGCAAGAAATTCATTCCCGTGTATGTGACCGAGCAGATGATCGGGCACAAGCTGGGCGAGTTTTCGCCCACGCGCTCGTTCAAAGGCCACGCCGTGAAGGCAGCGCTCGAGAAGGCTGCCGGCGCGGCTCCGGCAGGCGGCGCGGCACCGAGTGGAGCAACAGCGGGAGGCGGCGCAGCTCCGGCGCCGAAGGCATAAGCCATGGCCGACGCACAAATACAAGCAGGTTTGATCGAAGCGCACGCGCTGGCAAGGCATGTTCGCATGTCGCCGCAAAAAGCGCGCCTGGTGATGGATTTGATCCGCGGGCAGAAGGCGCAGGACGCGTTGCAGACTCTTCGCTACACGCCGAAGCGCGCCGGAAAACACATCGAAAAGGTGCTGCGAAGCGCCATCGCCAACGCCGAGCGCAAAGCCGAAGATTCGGGTTCGCCGCTCGATGTCGACGAATTGTATGTTTCCACGTGCTACGTGAATGAGGGCGCGCGCTGGAAGCGGCTGCGTCCCGCGCCCATGGGCCGGGCATTCCGCTATCAGAAGCGCACCGCGCACTTGTGGGTGGGCGTTGCCGAACACCAGGTCGCCGCGGCCGAACGCGTTGCATCGAATCTGGCCGAAGCCGAAGCGCAGAAGGGCGCGCGGGGAACCATACGGCGTGTACGCAAGGCTTTGAGCGGCAAGCCATCGCCATCGAAAAAGGGGAAGAAGTAATGGGACAGAAGACACACCCTTACGGGTTTCGACTGGGCTACAACAAGCCGTGGAAATCGCGCTGGTACGCCGATCGCGACTACGCCGACTTGCTCCACGAAGATGTGAAGCTGCGCCGCGAACTCAAAGATAAGCTCAAGAGCGCGGGCATCAGCTCGATCGACATCGAGCGCGCCGCCAATAAACTCGTCGTGCGGATTTACACCGCGCGCCCGGGCATCATCATCGGCCGTAAAGGCGCGGAAATCGACAAGCTCAAACAGGAAGTGCAGAAGCGCACCAAGCGCGAAGTGCATATCGACATCCAGGAAGTGCACCGCCCGGAACTCGATGCGCAGCTCGTCGCCGAATCGATTGCTTTGCAGCTCGAAAAGCGCGTGGCATTTCGCCGCGCGATGCGTAAAGCCGTGGACTCTGCTCTCCGCTTTGGCTGCAAGGGCATCAAAGTGCGCGTCGCCGGCCGTTTGAACGGCGCGGAAATCGCGCGCAAGGAATGGTATCTCCAGGGGCGTCTTCCTTTGCAAACGCTCCGCGCGGACATCGATTACGGCACCGCCGAAGCGCAAACAACTTACGGCGTGATTGGCGTGAAGTGCTGGGTCTATCAAGGCGAGAACGTGCCGAAGCGCGCTTCGAAGATCCAGAAGGAACGCGACGCTGTCGCCGCGGCATAAAAATTTGGACTGGCTGCCGAGCGGCAGGCGAAGTAAACGAATTTAGGGAAGCGAGAACTCAGCGATGTTAATGCCGAAGAAAGTGAAGTACCGCAAGCAGATGCGCGGCCGGCGCACGGGCAAAGCCTGGCGTGGGGGCGATCTCGCTTTCGGCGACTACGGGCTGAAAGCCATGGAAGCGGCGTGGATTACCGACCGCCAAATCGAGGCGTCTCGCGTGGCCATCACGCGCTTTATCAAGCGCGGCGGTAAACTCTGGATCCGCATTTTCCCGGATAAGCCGTTCACAAAAAAGCCCGCGGAAACCCGCATGGGCAAAGGCAAAGGCGCTCCGGAAAAGTGGGTTGCCGTCGTAAAGCCGGGCCGCATCATGTTTGAAATGTCGGGCGTGGATGAAGCCACGGCCAAGGAAGCCATGGGACTCGCGGCGCATAAGCTGCCCATTCCCACGAAATTCATCACCCGCACAGGGAGCTTTTAAGTATGCCAAGGCGCATTGAAAAAATTCGTGAAGCAGGGGCCATCGAGCTCGAAGCCCAGTTGAAAGATCTTACCGAGCAAATTTTCCGGCTGAAGTTTCAGCTCTCGACTGGCCAGGCGGAAGCACTGAAGCGCCTGCGTGAATCGAAGAAAGATCTGGCGCGCGTGAAGACGCTTCTCCGCGCGCAGGAAATAGCCGCGAAGTCGAAGGCGCAGACTGCAGGGAAGGCGTAATGACAACCGAAACACCAGTGGCACCAGCAACAAACGCGAACACGCGCGGCGAGCGCACCGTGCTCACCGGAAAAGTGACTAGCGCGAAGATGGAAAAGACCATCGTCGTGGAAGTCATTCGCTTGGTGCAGCACCCCAAGTATCACCGCGTGGTTCGCATCACCAAGAAATTTTACGCGCACGATGAACAGCGTGCGGCGAAACAGGGCGACACGGTGCGGATTGTGGCTTCGCGGCCGCTTTCCCGCCTGAAGCGCTGGCGGCTCAAGGAAGTGCTGACGCGGAACGCGTCGGCCCAGTAAGCGGGACAGGGGAGCACACCGATGATTCAGATGCGAACCTGGCTGACGGTAGCCGACAATTCCGGCGCGCGGAAGCTGATGTGCATTATGCCTGTGGGCGGCGACGCCGGACTGAAAGCCGGTCTTGGCGACGTCATCACCGCGTCGGTAAAAGAAGCGACACCGGAAAGCCAGGTCAAGCAGGGCACGGTTGTCAAGGCCGTGATCGTTCGAATGAGGAAAGAGCGGCGGCGCAAGGATGGCACCTATATCCGGTTTGACGATAATGCCGCGGTTTTAATCAACGACGCCGGCGAACCCGTGGGTACGCGCGTGTTCGGCCCCGTCGCTAGAGAGCTGCGCGATAAAAAATTCACGAAAATCGTCTCGCTCGCTCCGGAGGTTTGGTAAGCAATGACACTGCGACACGAACGGCCTGTGCGCCACAAAATCAACATTCGCAGGGGCGACCAGGTGAAAATCATCGCCGGACCCGATCTCGGCAAAACTGGGCGCGTGCTTTCGATCAACGCCAGGAAGAACACCGTGGTAGTCGAGCATATTTCCATCATCAAGCGCCACACCCGGCCGAACCCGGGCAAGAACATCAAGGGCGGCATTATCGAGAAAGAAGGCCCCATCAACGTTTCGAACGTGATGATTGTTTGCCCCGGCTGCGGCAAACACACGCGTATGGGCCATAACATTCTTCCGGACGGCACGAAAGTGCGCGCGTGCCGGCATTGCAACACCACGCTGGATAAGTAAGGGCTCGATCAGCAAAGCTGGTAAGGCAAAGGACAAGGCAGAGAAGAGAAATGAAGACGCGATTACACGAAAAATATAGCGGCGAAACGGTGCCGGCGCTCATGAAGCGCTTTGGCTGGAACAATAAAATGGCCGTTCCGAAACTGCAGAAGATCACCGTCAACATCGGCCTCGGCGAAGCCAGCCAGAACGCCAAGCTGCTGGATACCGCCGCGGTCGAGCTCGGCCAAATCACCGGACAAAAGGCCATCATCACGCGCGCCAAGAAATCCATCGCCAATTTCAAAATCCGCAAAGGCATGCCCATCGGCTGCGCCGTCACTCTTCGCGGAGAAAAAATGTACGAGTTTCTCGATCGGCTCTGCAACGTGGTTCTGCCGCGCGTCCGCGATTTTCGTGGACTTCCCTCGAACGCCTTCGACGGCCGCGGCAATTACACCCTGGGCCTCAAGGATCAGCTGGTGTTTCCCGAAATCGATTACACCCGCGTCGACAAAATCAAGGGCATGAACGTCACTCTGACCACGACCGCAAAGAACGACGAGGAAGGCCGCGAACTTCTAAAAGGTCTCGGAGTTCCCCTGCGCGTTCCCGGAGGAGCGCAATAAATGGCACGTTTGGCAAAAATCGCAAAGACGCATAAGAAGCCGAAATTCAAAGTCCGCGTTCGCAACCGTTGCCGCGTTTGCGGCCGCGCCCGCGGATATATTCGGAAGTTCCAGATGTGCCGCATCTGTTTTCGCGGCATGGCGCTCAAAGGAGAAATTCCCGGCGTCGTGAAAGCCAGCTGGTAGGAGCCTTAGGAGAAACGATGCAAACGGATCCCATTGCCGATTTTTTGACGCGCATTCGCAATGCCACCGCCGCCAAGCACCAGCGCGTGGACGTGCCGGCGTCGAAGCTCAAGACGGAAATTGCCCGCATCCTCAAGGAAGAGGGCTACATCTCGACCTTCAAGACGGTGGACGAAAACAAGACGCGCAAAATGCTGCGCGTTTTTCTGAAGTACACCCCGGACCGCCGCAGCGTCATCACCGGCATCAAGCGCATTTCGCGCCCCGGCTCGCGCCGCTACCTGGGCGCAAGCGAGATCCGTCCGGTCGTGGGCGGCTTGGGCATCAACATTTTGACAACGCCGAAAGGCCTGATGAGCGGACGCAGCGCACGCAAAGCCAAAGTAGGCGGCGAAATTCTCTGCGAGGTTTGGTAACGGTTTTGAATTTGTAGGTGCACGGCACGCCGTGCCCGTCTTTTTGGGTTTTAGTTTTTTGAGCTTTTGGAGCTAAGGACGAACAGATGTCACGTATCGGACGCAAACCAATTCCAGTACCGGCAGGCGTGAAAATCGCGCTGCACCCGGGTCAGGTCGACGTGCAAGGGCCCAAGGGCAAGCTCACTGTGCCGCTGCCGCACGGCATCACCTTCGAGCAAAAAGATGCCGTGCTCACAGCTCTTCGCGACACCGAAGACCACCGCGCGCTCCATGGCCTCGCGCGCGCTCTCGTCGCCAACGCCGTTCACGGCGTCACGCAAGGCTTCAAAAAGGATTTGGACATCGTCGGAGTAGGCTACCGCGCTGAGCTTAAAGGCAAAGTTGTCGCATTCGCTCTTGGCAAGTCGCATCCCATCGAGTTTCCGGTTCCGGAAGGAATCCAGATCACGGTGGACAAGCAGACGCACATCGTGGTCAGCGGTGCGGACAAGGGCAAAGTCGGACAAGTGGCTGCCGACCTTCGCGCGCTGCGTCCGCCCGATCCGTACAAGCAGAAGGGCGTGCGTATCACCGGCGAGCGTCTGAAGAAGAAGGCCGGCAAGGCCGGTGCCAAGGCAGGCGGCCCAGCTTAGTTTTTTTGGGCCGCAAGGCCCGCCCGAATTTGTTGGGGCACGGCATGCTGTGCCCGTCAGTGGAACTTGGCAAGGTTTAGGATTTAGGAGAAGAAACAGTGGCATCGGCAAGAGTTCGCAAGCTATCGAAAAATCTTCACCGCCTTCGCGTTCACGAGCGCGTTCGCCAGCGCGTCGAAGGCACCCCGGAGCGCCCGCGTCTGTGCGTCTATCGTTCGCTCGGTCACATCTACGCGCAGGTCATCGACGACCGCACCGGAAAGACCGTGGTCTCGGCCAGTTCCGTTGACGGCGAAACCAAAAAGAGTCTGAAGGGTGGCGGCAATATCGCGGCGGCCAAGGTGATCGGCAAGACCATTGCCGAACGCGCCAAAACCGCCGGGGTCAGCAAGGTAGTGTTCGACCGCGGCGGTTATAAGTATCACGGCCGCGTCAAGGCGCTCGCCGACGCGGCGCGGGAAGCGGGGTTACAGTTCTAAGCCTATGTCGAAGCAAATTTTGCGAGACAGTTTAGCGGTACGCAGGCTCCTGGAGGTGAATCCGTCCGACTTGAAAGACGACGTCATCGCCATCAACCGCGTCACCAAAGTTGTTAAAGGTGGCAAGAATCTCAGTTTCTCTGCTCTCGTCGTCGTTGGCGATAGCCACGGCCATGCCGGCTTTGGAATGGGCAAAGCCCGCGAAGTGCCCATGGCCATCAAGAAAGCCATCGAGCAGGCCAAAAAGAATTTGATCAAGCTGAATATGAAGGGCTCGACGATTCCTCATCAGGTTCTCGGACGCTACGGCTCGGCGCAAGTTCTTCTCAAGCCCGCTCCGGAAGGCACGGGCGTTATCGCCGGCGGACCGGTGCGCAAAGTGATGCAAGTGGCGGGGATTCACAACGTGCTCACGAAATCTCTAGGCACATCGAACCCGCACAATGTCGTCAAAGCCACATTCGCCGCTCTGCTCGGCCTCAAAGACGCCGCCCAGGTCGCGGAAACGCGCTCCAAGACTGTCGACGAAATCAGCGGCCGCATGCAAAAAGCGGCTGGAAGTGAGAACAACTAATGCCCGGCAAGAAGAAATCGAGCGAAGAAAGAATCGGCAAAGGCAAGGGCGGCAAGGTCCGGGTGAAGTGGGTAGTGAGTTTCATCAGTTGCACCGATGACATGCGCCAGTGCATTCGCGGCCTCGGATTTCGCAGAATGCATCAAGTGGTCGAGCGCGAGGATACGCCGGCGGTTCGCGGCATGATCCACAAAGTGCGGCATCTCGTGGAAGTGGTGGAGTAGAGCGATGGCAAAAAAAGTTTCACGCGGCCGCAAAACCGCAAAAAAGGCTAGCCAGCCCAAGCCGGCGTTCAGCCTGTCGAATTTGCGCCCGCCAAAGGGCTCGCGGCACCGCAAGGTGCGCGTCGGCCGCGGCATGGGTTCGAAACTGGGCAAGACTTCCGGTTCTGGCGACAAAGGTCAGAAATCCCGCCGCGGCTATTCGCGCCGCCGCGGATTTGAAGGCGGCCAGATGCCGTTGCACCGCCGCATGCCCAAGCGCGGCTTTCATAATCCGTTCGGGGTAAGTTACTCGGTGGTCAACATCGAGGAGCTGAACGTTTTTCCGGCCGGCGAAACGGTCACTCCCGATTTGCTTCGCGCGCATGGTTTTGTGCGCCGCGTAACCGATCCGATCAAGGTTTTGGGCGATGGCGAACTGAAGATCAAGCTGGCGATTCACGCGCATGCCTTCAGCGCCTCGGCCAAGGACAAGATCACCAAAGCGGGCGGAACGTTCGAGGTAGTGGCATAATTTTGTGGCGCGGCGTTTTTGCAGGACGTTGTAATGTGACGGGGACTCGCAAGGCAAACGTATGAAACGATTCGTCGAAGCTCTCCAGAACATGTTCCGTATCCCGGACTTGCGGAACCGCGTCTTTTTCACGCTGGCTTTGCTCGCCGTATATCGCCTCGGCGCGCATATTCCCACCCCCGGCATCAACGCGAGTGTGCTCGACCAGATTTTCAGCCAGTCGCAGGGCTCGGTTCTGGGCATCTTCGACCTCTTCAGCGGCGGCAATTTCCGCCAAATGACGATTTTTGCTCTGGGCATCATGCCGTACATCACGGCATCCATTATCTTGCAGTTGATGCAGGTGGTTTTTCCGTACCTTGAGCGCTTGCAAAAAGAAGGCGAACTCGGACGCCGCAAGATCACGCAGTACACGCGTTATCTGACCATCGTCCTGAGCGTCATCCAGTCGCTGACTATCGCCACCACGCTGCAAGCCACGCATCTGAGCGGCCAGTCGCTCGTTTATCATCCCGGGCTGGGCTTCACGCTGATGACCATCCTGACGCTCACCACCGGCTCGGCGTTCATCATGTGGCTCGGCGAACAGATAAGCGAGCGCGGCATCGGCAACGGGATGTCGCTCATCATTTTCGTCGGCATCGTCGTCGGCTTGCCCCGCGCCATCGATGACCTGGTCACCAAGGCAAGAACCGCCGCCTGGGGGCCTTTCACCGGGCTTGCGCTGATCTTTCTTATCGTCGTGATGATCGCCGTCGTGGCGTTCATCGTGTACGTCGAAGGCGGGCAGCGGCGCATTCCCGTGCAATACGCCAAGCGCGTCATCGGGCGCAAAGTCATGGGCGGGCAATCTTCTTACCTGCCTTTGCGCGTGAATTCCGGCGGCGTGATTCCCCCGATTTTCGCGAGTTCGCTGCTGGCCTTTCCCGCTACCGCTGCACTGGTCCTGGGAAGCCGCTGGGCCTTCGTAAATACCATCAAGGACCGCCTGGCCTGGGGCGAGCCGCTTTACACCGTCGTGTACATCACGATGATCATGCTGTTCTCGTTCTTCTACGTCGGGATTGTTTTCAATCCCACGGAGCTTGCGGACAACATGCGCAAGAACGGCGGATTCATCCCGGGAATCCGGCCGGGGCGAAACACTTCCGAGCACGTGAGCAAAATCCTGAAGCGGCTGACGTTCATCGGCGCGGTTTATCTCGCCATGGTCTGTTTGCTTCCGGAATGGATGATTGCCGGTATTCACCTGGATCATCTCGGATGGGGCATTGGCTTGTGGTTCGACCGTCATTTTCCGGTTTGGTTTCTGAAAGGCTTGGGCGTGCAGTTTTATTTCGGCGGCACGTCGCTGTTGATCGTAGTAGGCGTGGCCATGGACACCATTCAGCAGCTCGAGGCCCAGTTGGTCATGCGCAATTACGACGGCTTTGCTCGAAAGGGCCGGTTGCGCGGCCGGCGGTAAATGCATGGCGACGAGCCCAGCGGTGCCGGTAAAGCGGCCGCCGGAAGAGCTCAATCGCGCCGTGATTTTCCTCGGGCCTCCGGGCGCGGGGAAAGGCACGCAGGCGAAGCAGCTTGCGGCCAAGTATGATGTGCCGCATCTTTCGACCGGCGACATGCTCCGCGAGCATATCGCCAAAGGCACGCCGCTTGGCGCGAAAGCCAAGCCGATCATGGAGCGCGGCGAACTGGTTTCGGATTCGCTGGTGCTCAAGATGGTCAGAGAACGCATCGAGCGGCCGGATTGCTGGCATGGTTTTGTGTTCGACGGTTTTCCGCGTACCGTCGCCCAGGCGCATTATCTGGGTGAGCTGTTGAAGCAGGGCGGATTTCGGCGGCCGCTGGTCATTCATTTGGTGATCGATACGGCGCTGATTCTCCGGCGTATCACCGGCCGGCGCACTTGCAAGACGGGGGGCGAGATTTACAATCTTTACGAGCGCCCGCCGAAAGTCGAAGGACGCTGCGATAACGATGGCGGTGAGTTGGTGCAGCGGCCGGACGACCGGGAAGAAATTGTTGCGCCGCGGTTGCAGGCGTACCACAAGCAGACCGAGCCGCTGGTAACGTATTACCGGAGGCTGGGCCTGCTGCACGATGTGGACGCCTCGAAGAGCGTGCAAGACGTTGAACAGCAGGTGACGCGAATCTTGCAACAGGTGCGCGTGAAACATTAGACGGCCCGGAAAGGGCCGCAAGTAGAAACGATGGCGATTCATTTGCGCAGTGCCGAAGAGCTGGAAAAGATGCACCGCGCAGGGCTCATCGTTTACGAGACTTTGACGGCGCTCCGGGACATGGTTCGGCCGGGGCTGACGACGATGGACCTCGAAAAGTTTTCCGAGGAAAAAATCGCCGGCAAGCCGGGCAAGGCGGCGTTCAAGGGGTATCGCGGTTATCCTTGCACGCTGTGCACTTCGGTGAACGGCGAGATCGTTCACGGGATTCCGTCGCCCAAGCGGAAATTGCGCGAAGGCGACATCGTCTCGATCGACTTCGGGATGGAAGTGGACGGATATTTCGCGGATTCGGCGGTCACTGTTCCGGTCGGGAAGATTCGGCCGGAAGTGCAGAAGCTGCTGGATGTAACCCGCGAATCGCTCGACCGCGCCATTGACAAGATGCGCGCGGGCAACCGCCTCGGCGACGTCGGCCACGCGGTGCAAAGTTGGGTCGAGCAGCACGGTTATTCGGTGGTGCGAGAGTTTGTCGGGCACGGCATCGGCACCAAGATGCACGACGAACCCAACCTGCCGAATTACGGTGAAGAAGGGCGCGGCGCGCGGCTGCAAGAAGGCATGGTCATCGCCGTCGAGCCGATGGTCAACGCGGGCCGGCCGGAAGTTCGGATGCGGGATGAGTGGGTGGCGGAAACAGCGGATGGCAGTCCCTCGGCGCATTTCGAGCACACCGTAGCGGTCACGGCCAATGGCCCCTGGATTTTGACACGCCCGAAAGAGATGACCGGCCCATCCTGGTAAACGGGTCGCTGGCTGTAGAGTTTTTCGGCCGTAAGGTTTTGGGCGCTAACGGTTTTGCTGTCCGCTAAAGGTTTTGTAGAGGCCGGGCTTTAGCCCGGCAGTTTGAGTAAAGGGTTTGTAGACGTAAACGCAGGAGCTTATGGCGAGACCCATTCGCGAGAAAAAAGAAAAAGGCGACTCCGGCAATCCCAAAGAGGACGCCATCGAGGTAATGGCCACGGTCATTGAGCCGCTGCCCAATGCGATGTTTCGCGTGGAGCTCGAAAACAAGCATCAAGTGCTGGCGCACGTTTCCGGCAAGATGCGGAAAAATTTCATCCGTATTCTGGCGGGAGACAAAGTAGCCGTCGAGCTTTCGCCATACGATTTGACGCGCGGCCGGATCGTGTATCGCTACAAGTGAGGTTGGAGTGGCGGGTCTTTAGACCCGTGTTTTTGGTTCTGCGACTTTGCAGGGGGCTGGGTCATCTAATGCCCCTGGTTTATGGGGCTCGCCCAAGCAGGCGGGCCGCTGGCCGCCGGGAGCGGCCGGAATGAGGGACAAAGGCAATGAAAGTAAGGGCATCGGTAAAAAAGATTTGTGACAAGTGCAAGGTGATTCATCGGCGCGGGGTGGTGCGGGTAATCTGCGTCAATCCGAAGCACAAGCAGCGCCAGGGTTAAGGAGAGAGAATGGCACGCATCGCAGGTGTTGACCTTCCGCCGCAGAAGCGCCTTTGGGTCGGACTGACTTCGATCTACGGCATCGGGCAGGAGCGCGCGAAAAAGCTCGCCGCCAAGGCTGGCGTCGATCACACGAAAAAGATCCGCGACCTGACCGAAGACGAAGTGAATCATCTCCGGCAGGAAATTGAAAAAGAAGGCCGCGTGGAAGGCGATCTCCGCAAGGAGATCCAGATGAACATCCGCAGGCTGATCGAAATCCAGGCGTACCGCGGAATCCGGCACCGCCGCAATCTTCCGGTGCGCGGCCAGCGCACGCACACGAACGCGCGCACGAGGAAAGGTCCGCGGCGCGGCGCAGTGGCGGCAAAGAAGAAGGTCACCGGCAAGAAGGGCTAACAGTTTTGCTCGTAGGGGCACGGCACGTCGTGCCCGTCCGAATCATAGTTTTAGATTTCGCACCAAACTGAAACGGAGTGAACAGTGGCAAAAGAACAAAAAGGCGCGGTGCCGGACGCAACAGCAGCACCGGGAAAACCGGCGGCGGCGACAAAGCGCAAAAAAGAATTCAAGAAGAAGCGCGAACGGCGTGTCGTGCCGCACGGCATCGTTTATGTGGCGGCGACGTTCAACAACACGCAGATCACCATCTCGGACACGGATGGCCGCGTGATGTGCTGGTCGTCGGCGGGGGCTATCGGTTTCAAAGGCTCGCGCAAGGGCACGCCGTACGCCGCGCAGCAGGCTTCGCTGGCTGCCGCGGGCGTGGCGCGGGACCAGTACGGCATGAAGAGCGTGGAAGTCCGCGTGAAGGGGCCCGGCTCGGGACGCGAGTCCGCCGTGCGCGCGCTGGCCGCGGCGGGACTGCATATCGTACTGATCCGCGACGTGACGCCGATTCCGCACAATGGCTGCCGTCCTCCGAAGAGGCGCCGCGTTTGATTTTGTAGCACAGGCACTCTTGCCTGTGCGCTTTTGAGTTCGCTTCGGCGATTGCCTCGTGATTCCTAATTCCGAAATCACGAGGCTCGTTGAAGCTAGGTACGATGGACCGGGAAGAAGGGTTGCCAACCTGTAAACCGGTCGTCATCTGAGTTAAAGGAGAAAAAGTTGGCAAGACACCGAGATGCAGTCTGCCGCCTGTGCCGCCGGGAAGGGCAGAAGCTGTTTTTGAAGGGACTGCGGTGCTTCACGGAGAAGTGCGCGATCGAGAAGCGCAACTTCATTCCGGGACAGCACGGGCAGTCGCGGCGGCCAAAGGTCGCGGGTTACGGCCTCCAGTTGCGCGAGAAGCAGAAGGTCAAGCGCACCTACGGGCTGCTCGAGCGGCAGTTCCGCTCGTATTTTGAGAAGGCTGTGCGGGCCAAGGGTCCGACGGGCGAAAATCTGATTATCACGCTCGAGCGGCGTCTGGATAACGTGGTGTGGCGTGCCGGATTGGCGTCATCGCGTTCGCAGGCGCGGCAGCTCGTGCTGCACGGACACGTTCGCGTCAACGGGAAGAAGGTCAACATTCCTTCATATCTCGTAACCGTGGGCGAAGAAGTGGCCATCAAGGAAAAGATGCACCAGAACGCCATGGTACTGGAAGCGCGCAACGTGGCGCAGAGCCAGAGCGCGGTGCCGTGGCTCGAGCAGGACCGCGAGCAATTCAAAGCCAAAGTCGTCGCTTTGCCGAAGCGCGAAGACGTGCAGACGCCGCCGATCAACGAGCAGCTCATTGTCGAGTTGTATTCGAAGTAAGAAAGTGCCGGGCTAAAGCCCGGCGCTACACAAGAACAATGGCCGGCGCGCGAGCGCCACAGTTTTTGGGGCCGGGAAGATCGGCCCAGAAGGAAGGAACACGATGTGGAAGGGATTTCAAAAACCAAAGCGCCTTGCATCCGAACTGGAATCGCTGACCGAGAAATACGGGCGGTTTTCCGCGCAGCCGTTTGAGCGCGGCTGGGGCACGACGGTTGGAAACGGGCTGCGGCGCGCGCTGTTGAGCTCAATTGAAGGCGCGGCCATCACCGCCGTCAAAATCGAAGGAGTGCTGCACGAATTTTCCTCGATTCCCGGCGTGGTGGAAGACGCCACCGATATCATCCTCAATTTGAAGCAGGTGCCGATCAAGCTGAACACGGATCTGCCGAAGACGATTTTCTTCAACGTCGATCATCCGGGGCCGGTGACGTCGGCGCAAATCGAGGAAGATGCGGACTTTGCGGTGCTCGACAAGAGCGTGTACATCGCGACAGTCAGCGAAGGCGGCAAGCTGCAAATCGAGATGCGCGTGAAGAACGGCCGCGGCTACGTGGCGGCGGACCGCAACTACGACGAAGACCTGCCCATCGGCTACATTCCGGTCGATAGCGTCCACTCGCCAGTGCGCAAGGTCAACTACTCGGTGGAAGCGGCGCGTCTCGGCCAGATGACCGATTACGAAAAGCTGATGATCGAAGTGTGGACCAACGGCGCGATCACGCCGCAAGATTCGATCGGATTGGCCGCGAAACTGGTGAAGGATCACATGAGCATCTTCATCAACTTCGAAGAGCCGACGGAAATGGCGGAGCTGCCGCAGGAAATCGCCAACGATCCGCGCCTCGAGCATCTGGACCGCTCGGTCGAAGAACTGGAACTTTCCGTGCGTTCCTACAACTGCTTGAAGAACGCGAACATTCAGACCATCCGCGAACTCGTGCAAAAGAGCGAGAACGAAATGCTGAAGACGAAAAACTTCGGCCGCAAATCGCTCAATGAGATCAAGGATATACTGACCAAGATGGGCCTCAGCCTGGGCATGAAGTTCGACGAGCACGGCCGCATTATCTGGCCGCCGCTCCCGAGCCAGACGGCGCCGCCCGCGGCGGATGATTCCATCGCCGGGGGACTGTAAGAGAAGCGAACAGCTCACAGACGGCAGTTCGGACATGCATATGCTGGCTGCGAGCTTGAACAAGAACAATTTCGCGGCCCGCTTGAGAAAGCGGGCCGTTGCAAACTAACGGACGATAAAGGGACAGACGATGCGGCATCTTAATTCAGGATCAAAACTGGGACGCAACCCGTCGCACCGTCGCGCGACGCTGCGGAACCTGGTGAATAACTTGTTCGAGCACGGGCGGATTACCACCACACTGACGCGCGCCAAGGCGGCGCGGCCGGTGGCGGAGAAAATCATCACGCTCGGCAAGCGCGACACGCTGCAATCGCGGCGGCAAGCGGCGGCGTACCTCATGACGCCCGCCATGACGCAGAAGCTTTTTGGCGAAATCGCGCCGAAATTCGCGGACCGCGCCGGCGGCTATACCCGGATTATCCACGCAGGCATCCGCGTGGGCGACGGAGCGAAGGTCGCCATCCTCGAGATCGTCGGCTACGAAATGAAGAAAAAAGAAAAGAAAGAAAAAACCAAGAAAGAAGAACCCGTCGAAGCCGCCAGCTAACGCAGCCATCGGCCTCTCCGTTCCACAATTCAAGTTTCCACTTCGCCCGTCGCGGCTCCGCCGCGGCGGGCTTTTTCTTGGCTAGATTGGCTCCGGGCGCAGGCCGCGCGGCGCAGAGTTCAGAGAAAGAGAGTTTGACGGCGTCCCGGGCGACAGATGTTCCCGAGGCGGAACAATCCTGCGTGGATATGTGGGGAGATAGTTCAGCAGAGTGACCTCGCCCAAATCGACCTCATCGCGCACGGGGTAGAGAAACTGTGGCTTGCTGATGAAAAGGGAAGTTCCGGGACAGATAGGCAGACGGATCTGGCGATCCTCGAAGAGATAGTAGCGCGTCAAGCTGATCGAGAAATCCTCAATAGGACTGAATCCGAGATTTGGCGTCGAGTCAAAAGATAGACTTGAATACGATGCTGGAGACGGAGCCAAGCCTTCTGCCAGAAATTCCTCCGAAACAGGACACGCTGCATTAGGCAACTCCGCAAGAACAAAAAAAGGCCCGGGCTCCTTCAGCGCCGCAAAGCAGCGAAGACCGATGTCAGAGATATGGTTCAGGCAGCGACCGCCCCCCGGGATGGCCAACCGGTCGCCTGCGACTAATACCCGGGTCGAATCTCCCGTGCGGTAGACGTTGTATCCGAACGACATGTGGGCCTTCACTTGATCGTCTCTGAATCGCTCGAAAAGGGCTCTCTTGATGCCGATCGTCAACCAAACACGGGTTCGGCCATACGAGACCGAATCATAGTTACGGCGCCAGTGAGAGCTCCAACGCGTCCCATCGGGGAACTCGAGCTCAAGCTTGATGGCGCGGACTTGCACGATGGATTTCTCGCTGAGGTCCGAGAATTTGAAGGGGATCTCCAACTCCACTTCGTCAACATTGGGACTCGAGCGGCGTCCATCGGGATGATCGAAGGAGAGGCCGCGATCCAGAGTGAGGTGAAGAGGGAGCGGATGCGCGGGCGTGGGGAGCGGCAGTTCGTGATTGATGAGCTTGTTATAAGGCGTCAGAAGCACAATGAGGATACCTAGCGCGGAGGCGGCCGTAACGATCAGCCGCGCCAAAACCGTTTTGCGATAAACGTACTGCACAAGTACAGCGGTTAAACAGGCGCCCACATAGAGAAAGAGGTTCAGGGTGTCCGTTTCGTCGGCCAAATCCGCCTCCGGGAGTACAAAAAACACCAGCGCGGCGAGGCCAGCGAGAAGGAGCAATGCAGCCAACAGGGTCAGCGCGGATTGGCCGATTCCAGAGGTGATGCAGCCAAGAGTCAGCGAGGGCAAAACAAAAGCCATGGCGATCAAGACATGCATGAACAAAAGGCCAGGGATGGAAGAGATCACGGGAAAGCTTGCGACCTTGAGCAAGATTAGTTGAGAGACAAAAAGTGGGAGATGAATGAAGAGCGCTATGGACAGAAGTTTCGCTGCCAGCAGCTTGGGCCACTCGTAGGGGCGCGTAATCCAGAAGAGGCGGTCGCCGACGAGTGGCTCTCCCTGGACGAGGCGCAGGATGAGGAAAACCCAAGAGAGCGCCATGATACCGGGAAGGTAATTTATAAGGGCGGTGAGAAAGCGGCTGTCGATAGTCTGATGCGTCCATTCGCGTGGCTGCTGGATCGCAAAAGTGACGAGCAACGAGAGGGATAGCAGAATTTCCGGCCAGTGATGGCGGACGTCTTTGCGGAAGATGTGGATGATTTGGCTCATGGATTGATGCGGCTCAGGAAGGCCTTCGGCGGGTTTTTGCGAGAACTAGAAAGATCGAGCGGATAGACATGGGCGTGAACGCTACACTGCGAAACGCGCCGAGCACCTGAACGACAGTTGCTTCGGCGGATTCCTGACGGAAAGCGTCATCCACGAATCGAACGGTATGCCCCGCTGTGGTTGCCTCAATCCAGTTCGGGGGCAGATTCGCGGGGATGGCTGCCGGAGCGTCAAAGGTGACCTCGGTTTCGCGGAAGCGGGCGAGGAGGGAGGACATTTCTTCGGAGAGGCGTAGGCGGCCGGATTCGAGATACGACAGATGAGTGGCGAAGCCTTCGATTTCGGCGAGGTCGTGAGAAGAAAGGAGAATCGTGGCGTCGGCGGCGCGATCAAGCAGGGCTTTGCCGAGTTCATCGCGCACCATGGGGTCGAGGCCACTGAAGGGTTCATCGAGAACGACGAGTTTGGGGCGGAAGGCTAGCGCACTAGCTAGGGCAGCCTTCATGCGCATACCGCGCGAGAGATGTTTGAGTTTGCGGTCGAGCGGAAGATCGAATTGTTGGACGAGTTGCGCCTCGAGCCGGCGATCCCACGTTGGATAAAAAGGGCGGAGATAGGCGAGAAACGCGCCGACGCGCATCCACTGAGGAAGATCCTAATTCTCCGAGACGTAGCCGATGGCAGCAAAGGCCTTGCCGGAAATTTTTCTGGATTCGAGGCCAAGGACGGAGGCGGTTCCGGTGGATGCGCGGAAAATGTTCATGAGAATTTTGATGAGCGTGGTTTTGCCAGCGCCGTTCGGGCCAACCAGTGCGTGAACGGACCCTTGAGGGACGGAGAAGTCGAGGCCGTCGAGGGCGCGCACGCGGCCGAATCGCTTGGTCAGGCCCTGGGTTTGGATGGAAAGCACGGCGGTACTATAGCAGGCACGAGACGCACTGCTAACAAAAACATAAACCGGTAGCCGGGAATCGCTGCCTTGGCGGCCAGCGGACCGCCCCGGAAGGCGATCCCTAAACGGGGAGATGGGGTTGCGATTGGCGAAGGTCAGGCGCTGGTGCCAGTAGGGGTAGACGGGTTGGACGGGGCCTTGCGAGGGCGGCCTTTGCGGGGGAAGGGGTTGGCGGGGCCGCCGGGTGGAACTGTGGCGCGCTGTCTTTGGGACGCAGAACATGCGGGTCCAGGAAGCGCGCCGCTACAGACCGGAGCGGTGAGAGGGCGGAGTTTGCCGGCGGCGAGGGCGTTGAGGGCGCGGAGGCGATCAGCGAGTTCTGCGGTGGTCAGGCGTTGCTCGCGGTAGAGGCCGCGGAGGAAATCGCGCGCGGGCCGTTCGCTCTTTTGCGAGTTGCACTCGACGCAGGAAGAGACGAGGTTGCGGTAAGAATTGCGGCCGAACTGGACCCGCGGGACGACATGATCGAGACACCTCTGCGACGGGGCAAGCCGGCGCAAACAGTAGAAGCAGAGGCCACGCTCGCGTGCGTGGATGGACTGGCGAAGCGCGCGAGTTTGCAGGAAGTCGGTATCCTCGAGAGGCACAGCTTGGGTGTCCGGCGTGCCGGAGGTGCGGCGAACGCCGATGGTGCCTCGACCGGGCTGGGACTTGGCCGGAACGGAGCGGCCGGGGCAAGCGGCGCGAATTTCTTCGGGCAGGCGGACCTCGACGAGATGACCGGCTTTGGTACGTTCGACTAGCCGCAAAGCGCCGAGGGCCGCGAGGCGGCGGACGGCTTCGCGGGCCGGTCCCCCGGAAACGCGGACAGCGCGGGCGAGCCACTGAATGGAGAAACGGAGCCGCAGCTTTCCCTCGAGACGGCTATGACGCAGGAGATGGGAATAGACGGAGCGGTCGAGGACCGAGAGGCGCAGTTGCGGGACGAGAATATCTTCGATTTGCTTCCAGACTTTGGCTGCGTTGGGAGCCGCGTTGGGGGCGGCGTTGGACATTTTGGTTTTCATGGTCAGGTTCCTGAAGAGGGCAGCGGTCCTGGGCAGAGGCTCAGGATAGAGCCGCACGCTCTTATCGTTGATAGCCCTTAGGGCTAATGTTTTCGTTTTTTTCCGGGAAAGTTGCGAATGCCGAGAGGGATGCGCAAAAGAAAAAGGCGAATTACGCCGTGCGTAATTCACCCTGAAAACAGGATAACAGATCGTCCAATTTTTGCAATAGCTATTTTTTTGAATGGAAACGATCGGACAAGGAGGTCTCGTGGGGAGGTAGTTCGTGTTGACGAACTAAACTAAACCGTTTGGTGTAGCCGCATCGGGAACGGCGAAGAGGCGGGTGTGAGCGCAATGATCCGCGTGGGCGACGGAGCGAAGGTCGCCATCCTCGAGATCGTCGGCTACGAGATGAAGAAGAAGGAAAAGAAAGACAAGACGAAAAAAGAAGAGACCGCGGAAGCGGCTAGCTGACCGAAACTCATTGCCAAGCGGAGCTTATCGCGCCCTCCGCTATTCTGCGCCCGTCACGGCTTTGCCGTGTCGGGCGTTTCGCTTTTGCCCCGTCTTCATTGACCACCGGGCAACTCACGCCTTTTTGGTGAGTACCATTTCTAAAGTGTTTAGCTCTCATCGGCACGTGCGACTGGCGTAGTTGATGAATCCGGCCATCGTCATTTCTCCCCGCCTTGCGAACACAGACTCTCACACAAGGGCCGAGACACTTGGAGGAGCGAAAGATGATCTGGAACGGCCAACCTGATGGCGCGGGACGATTCGCGTCTACATTACCGCAGATAGTTATTGCGCAAGTGAGCACACCCCTTGCGCGTGCGAATTGATTTGCTGAGAAGCCGCACCGTATTCTGGTCGAGCAAGACGGAAGGCTTCGGGGGATCACTGCGGACGCGGTGACTCCATACTCAAATCGTTGTGAAACCGGTTCGGGCCCCAGCACGGTCCACTCCAGTGCAGCAGGGCAAGGCGAACGGGATTCAAATTCTGTCGGAGCCTTTAGTGGCGAGAAATCCAAGGAGACAATAAATTTATGAAAGCCGCCCTAAAGCCTTTCTTTTTCACGAATTTGGTGGTCTTGTCGATTTTTATGATCGCCTGCGCCGGGCTACCGAAGGGCTCAGGGACAGGCACGGGTACGGGCGGGCCCTATACGATTAGCGTAACGGTTAGCGGGCTTACGGGCACCGGGCTCGTTCTGCTGGATAACACCACGGATAAACTTACGGTCACTGCGAACGGCAACTTTACGTTCGCCACCACCATCGCTAGCGGCGGGTCGTACGCGGTAACCGTTCAAACACAACCTAGCAATCCGACGCAGACTTGCGCGGTGGGTACACCCAGTGGCACGGCTACCGCGAACGTCAGCCTCACTGTCACCTGCACCACAAATCCAGTTACCGCCACGATCGGCGGCACGGTTGCCGGGCTCGTCGCTAACACCAGCGTAATTTTGCAGAACAATGGCGGCGACAGCCTGACGATTACGGCGAATGGAGCTTTTACGTTCAAGACACCCGTAACCGGAGCGGATATCTACGCCGTCACGGTGGTCACGCAGCCCGTCAACCCCAACCAGATTTGCGCGGTGACGAATGGAAGCGGAGTGGCCAGCGCAAACGTCACCAACGTTGCGGTGAACTGCGTATTGAGCTACTCGATTGGCGGCACCGTTACGGGCCTCGTCGGCACCGGCTTGATCCTCGAAAATAGCAGCGATTCCGAACAGCTTACGATTAGCCCCGCAAATGGCAATCAGCCGTTCACGTTTAAGAACCTCGTTCCGACTGGAACTGCCTACAACGTAACAATCTTCGCGCAGCCCACCACGCCGACACAGACTTGCGTGGTCAGCGCTGGAACAGGCAGCGGCACTGCTACCGCCAACGTGACCAGCGTAGCGATTGTCTGCCCGGCCGTAACGTATAGCGTGGGTGGAACAGTTGTTGGATTGGCCGGTATACCGCCTACCAATGGCGTGCTGACGGACGGCAGCTTCCTCTTGCAGAACAACCTTGGCAACACCCTAACTGTCACGGAAAACGGACCTTTCACGTTTGCCACGCAGGAGGCTCTCAACGACCAATACCAGATTTCGGTCTTTCACGCGCCGAGCACCCAGAACCAGGGCTGCACGTTGTGGAACTATAAGGGCGTGGTGACGGCGAGCATCAACAGCATCGTAGTGGATTGCGCCCATAATGACTGGACCTGGATCGACGGCACAAAAACGGCCGGAACGATTTCGACGCCGCAGTACGGCTCGTTCCCGTCCAGCGCACCTCCCGCGTTTCCGAATCCTTTCACCAACACTCCTGGAGCGCGATACGGCGCGGCCGGATGGACGGACAAGAACGGAAACATGTGGCTGTTTGGTGGCGACGGCTGGGAATTGATCGGCGGTTCCCCGCAAGACACGCTAGATGCGCCCATGAACGACCTCTGGGTGTGCGTCAACCTCGGCGATTTCTGTCAGTGGCAGTTGCAGGGCGCCTATGACCCGACAGTGGTCAACACCGTCCCACCCACCACAGTTGGCAAGGAAATTATAGCCAACGCACAGCACGAGGGGCAGAGCGGTGTGTATGGTACTCCTGGCATCCCCCCAGCAAGACTGGGAGCGGCCACGTGGACCGACAAAACCGGAAATCTCTGGCTTTTCGGTGGTTCCAATGGCAGCAACTATCTAAACGATCTTTGGATGTTCAATGCCAGCGCCTTGAGCGCCGACTTCACGGCTACCGCCGGCCAGTGGACCTGGGAAAGCAGTTCTGTCAGCACCGCTCCCGACCAGAACGGTGTCTACCCTCCTAACCTCAATCCCTACCCGGGTGCTCGAACGAACGCTCTCACCTGGACGGATGCTGCAGGGAATTTCTGGCTCTTCGGCGGATTTGGCAAGGACAGCGCCGGAACCTTGGGATTCCTCAACGACCTGTGGGAATACACTGGCACGTGGACTTTCGTGTCAGGCTCCAGTTTGGCTAACCAAATTGGCGTCGGCTATGGCACCCCTGGAGTTGCATCAGCCAGCAATGTGCCTGGAGGACGCCAAGAGGCGGTTGGCTGGGCGGATGCCGCGGGAAATCTGTGGCTCTTCGGGGGAGAAGGCGAAGATGGAAACAATCCGCCTACCGCAAACGGAATTCTGGACGATCTTTGGGTCTACAACATCGCTGCCAAGCAGTGGACTTTCGTAATGGGTAACACCACGGCGAATCAGACGGGCGCTTACGAGGCACAAACGGTGGTGGGACCGGTGAGTACCACGGGCGCGGCCAGCACGTGTGGCCTGGCGGTTGGTCTCACCGTCGGCAGCAACGTCGTTTGTTCTCCTGTCTCCACGGCTGGCAAATTTCCCGGGTCGCGTTGGGGTGCTAGTGGTTGGATCGACGCGGGCGGAAACCTCTGGCTCTTTGGTGGGTGGGGTTTGGATTCAACCGGAACGAATGGAAACGGCGCCCTCAACGACCTGTGGGTATACACGCCAAACTCGACGGTTGGCCAGCCCGGCACGTGGGCTTGGATCAAGGGCTCAAACACGGGTAGTCAAAACGGCGTCTATGGCAATGAGGTGCGCCCCTATGAGACGTACGAGATATGGACTCCTGGTGGCCGCAGTAATGCGACACACTGGATCGATAGCAACGGCCAGCTCTGGCTCTTCGGTGGCGAAGGCTACGATTCGACGAGCACAAGCGGGAGCGGGTATCTCAACGACATGTGGAGATATCTGCCTTACAAGAATTAATTTGCTGAATTGAGGGAGTAATAGCAGCGAGTAAGAGTGAATCGTGATTAGTCACTGGTGACTCCTGTAACTCCCTTACGCGAACCCCATCCAGGGGAATGATCATTTTCTCCATCTCGCCCGTTGCGGAACTCCGCAGCGGGCGATTTGCTTTTGGAGGCGACCCGGCGGTAGGGCCCGCTTTTTTTCTGCAACTTTTGCGCTGGATTGTCGCTGCACTTTGCCAAGTTTAAATAACAGGACATGCGGGGAACGCGGGGAACGCCCGTTAACAGTGTTCGCATAAGCGTAGAGCATCCGCCGCAAGTCTTGGCGGGTCTCCCTCATCGAAGGCAGGTCACATGGGTACTCTGGACGTGCCGGTTAAGCAGGACCCAAGTCCCTCGCCGGCCTACCTGAAAATTCTTGGAAATATCTGGCGCATGAAGGGCCGAACGCGCAAATATAGCCGCCCGTAGAGGCGGTTGCATCGGATCACTCGCGCCTAATCCCCGAGAAAAAGAATACCACGGACAGTATAACCTTCTAAATAACAATTAACATATTTATCTTAAAGGTATAGAAGAGGAGAGGGGGGGAGATAAGGCGCAATTTTTGTTGAAACAGTCGTTTCAAGTATGATACCGTGCGGCGTGTGACGAGGACGGCGAGCGTAGAGCGGCCCGCGGAGTTGCTGGACGACGTTGCCGATTATTTGGCGCGCAATGGGGTGGCGGAGCTGTCGCTGAGGCCGCTGGCGAAGGCGGTGGGTTCGAGCCCGCGGGTGCTGCTTTACTATTTTGGATCGAAAGAGGAGTTGGTGGTGAAGGCGCTTGGGCGGCTGCGGGAGCGTCAGCGCGTGACTTATGAGCGGATGAAATCGTTACCTTATCAGAGCACGGAAGAAGTGTGCCGGGCGATCTGGCGGCACATGAGCGCTCCGGAGAACGTGCGGCTGTTTGGGATGTCGCTGGAGACTTTTGCGATGGCGTTGCGGCAGCCCGAACGGTTTGCGGAATACCTGCGGGCGTCAGTCGAGGACTGGCTGGGATTCTTGTCGGCGCCGCTGCTGCGGAAAGGCTATTCCGAAGCTGAGGCCCGGGCACACGCGACGGTGGTGGTGGCGGGATTTCGGGGGTTTTTGTTGGATTACTGCGCATCGCGGGACCGCGCGCGTTTGGATCGCGCTGTGGAACTTTGGCTGAACGCGTTGGACACGATTCCACTGCAAAAGGAGAACGCACATGGAGAGTAAACGGCACGCGGCGATTGGATTCGTGTTTGTGACCGTGCTGCTGGACATGCTGGCGTTCGGGATCATCGTGCCAATATTGCCGAAGCTCATCTCGGAGTTTTTGCACGGCAACATGGCGCGAAGCTCGGAGTACATGGGGCTGTTCGTGACAACCTGGGCGCTGATGCAGTTCTTCTTTTCGCCGATTCTGGGGATGCTGTCGGATCGCTATGGACGGCGGCCGGTGATTCTGCTTTCGAACTTCGGCTTGGGATTGGATTACGTGGTGATGGCGCTGGCGCCGACGATTGCCTGGCTTTTTCTGGGGCGGATTTTTTCGGGGATTTGCTCTTCGAGCATGCCGACGGCAACGGCGTATATCAGCGACGTGACGCCTCCGGAAAAGCGCGCCAAGGCGTTTGGGATTTTTGGGGCGGCGTTCGGAGTCGGGTTCGTGCTGGGGCCGGCGATCGGCGGATGGCTCGGCGCGATGAACGCGCGGCTGCCGTTCTGGGTGGCGGCGGCGATGAGCCTGGTCAACGCCGCATACGGATTTTTCATTTTGCCGGAGTCGCTGGCGCCGGAGAAGCGGCAGACGGAGCTGCGATGGAAGAAAGCGAACCCGATGGGCGCGCTGAAACTGTTGCGATCGCATCGGGAGCTGTTTGGGCTGGCGGTGGTGAATTTTCTCGGATACTTGGCGCACGAAATTTATGCCACCGTGTGGGTGTTGTATGCCATGTACCGCTATCAGTGGGGCGAAAAGAAAATAGGAGTTTCGCTGGCGGTGGTCGGCGTTGCATCGATGGTGACGATGGCGGGATTGGTCGGGCCGGCGGTGAAACGATTTGGGGAGCGGATTTCGCTTTATCTGGGATTGTTTTTCGGGGCGATGGGCTTCGCGCTATTTGGATGGGCTCCGACCGGAGGGATTTTTCTGGCGGCGATTCCGGTGAACGCGTTGTGGGGGCTGGCGGCTCCGCCGTCGCAGTCGATGATGACGCAGCGGGTTTCGGCGTCGGAGCAAGGGGAATTGCAGGGAGCGCTGAGCTCGCTGCGCGGGCTGGCGATGATTTTCGGCCCGGGAATATTTTCGACGACGTTTGCGGCGTGCATCGCGCCGGGGCGGTGGTTTCCGGCGGGGCCGTGGTATTTGGCGGCGGTGATTCTGCTCATCGCGCTGGCGTTGGCGTGGAATGTGACCGCGGGGCGAGCGGCGACAGGAAGCGCGCAAATGGCGCAAGAGGGCGTGGCTGGTTGATGGAAGATGTGCCAGAGGCGGCCAGCAAATAACAAGCGGGGGTTGGGGACGGCCTCGGCGGGGAATTGACAAACTAAACTAAACCGTTTAGTGTAGCCGCATCGGGAACGGCGAGGAGGCGGGTGTGAGCGCAATGATCCGCGTGGAAAATCTGGTGAAGAAATTCGGGGATTTCGCGGCGGTCGACAATATTTCGTTCGAAGTGCCGAAGGGCGAGATTTTCGCGTTTCTCGGGCCGAACGGCGCCGGAAAGACGACGACGATCAAGGTGTTGACGACGCTGCTGAAGGCCACCAGCGGAACGGTGGAACTGGACGGAATGAATCCGGCGACGCACGAGAACGAAGTGCGCAAGCGTTTTGGAATCGTCTTCCAGGATCCCAGCCTCGACCAGGATTTGACGGCTTGGGAGAACATGGATTTGCACGGAGTGCTTTATCACGTGCCAGGGAAAGTGCGGCGGGAGCGCGCGGAAACACTATTGAAGCTGTTTGAGTTGTGGGAACGAAAAGACGCGCTGGTGAAGACGTTTTCCGGCGGAATGCGGCGGCGGCTGGAAATCGCGCGCGGATTTTTGCACACGCCGAAGATTTTGTTTCTGGACGAGCCGACGCTGGGGCTCGATCCGCAAAGCCGGAATCAATTGTGGACGCACGTGAAGCGGCAGAACGAAGCGGACCACGTGACAGTTTTCCTGACGACGCACTACATGGATGAGGCGGACCGCGTGGCGGACCGCATCGCCGTGATCGATCACGGGCGCATCGTGGCCATTGGAACGGCCACGCAGCTGAAAGAGAAAACGAATACGCAGTCGCTCGAAGAGGCTTTTCTGGCGCTGACGGGCTCGACGATTCGTGAGGAAGCGGCGACCTCGGCGGATCAGTTGCGGCAAATGGCGAAGATGTTTCGCGGAGGAGCACGGCGATGAACGCGATTTATATTTTGTGGCTGAGGGAAGTAAAAAAATATTCGCGATCGAGAGTCCAGATTATTGCCTCGCTCGGCCAGCCGCTTTTGTATTTGCTGGTGCTTGGCTTTGGCCTGGGTCCGGTGTTCAAGAAAGCGGGAGGCGGAAGCTATTTGCAATTCATGGCCCCGGGAATCATCGGCATGGCGGTGTTGTTCACTTCGGTGTTTTCCGGAATTGCGCTGCTATGGGACCGGCAATTTGGATTCTTGAAAGAGACGCTCGTGGCGCCGGTGCCGCGGATTAACGTGATGATCGGGCGCACGCTGGGCGGAGCGACGGTGGCGATGATGCAAGGGTTGTTGATTGTGATCGTCTGCCTGATTGCGGGATTCCGGCCGGTGAGTTGGATGGGAATACCGGTGGGAATCGGGTTCATGGCCATGATCGCGATCGTTTTCGCGGCGCTGGGGACTTCGATTGGATCCAGCTTGCAGGACATGCAGGGATTCCAGCTGATTATGAATTTTCTGGTGCTGCCGATTTTCTTTTTGTCGGGAGCGCTATTTCCGCTGAATAATTTGCCGAAGGCGCTGGCGTTTGTGACGGCGCTCGATCCATTGTCGTATGGAGTGGATGGACTGCGCGCGGCGCTGATCGGGACTGCGCATTTCGGAGCGCTGCTGGACGCCGTGGTGCTTGTGATTGTGGGGGCGGGGCTGTTGTGCCTCGGGGCGTGGCGATTTTCGAAGATCGAGATTTAGAAAATGTCCCGCGGATTGAGCGCGCGCGCGCATAGCAAGGTGTTGGAAGCGGCGACGGAGCTTTTTGCTGAAAAGGGCATCGACACGACGAGCGTGGACGCGATTGCGGCCGCCTCTGGCGTAAGCAAGGCCACAATTTACAAGCACTGGGCGGATAAGGACGCGCTGTGTCTAGCGGTGCTGCAGCACTTGCACGAGCTCGACGACGGGCCGCCGGAAGTGGACTCCGGGGATTTGAAGGCGGACCTGAAAGCCTATCTGAAATACGAGCCTTCCCGCAGGAAGGCCGCCATCCTGAAAAAACTTACGCCGCATTTGATTGCGTATTCCGCGCGAAATGAAGAGTTCGGCCGAGCGTGGAAAACGCGAGTGATGGATCGCGCGCGCACGAGCCTGAAGATGCTGTTGCGGCGGGGAGTCGATCGCGGCGTGTTTCCAGCCGGGTTGGATGAGGACCTGGGCGTTGCGCTTTTGCTGGGGCCGATGATGTACCGGCACATTTTTGGGTCGAGCGTGAGCTTGGATTGGCTGGCAGAAGGCGCCGTGGAATCGTTTTGGAAGGCGCACGCCCGGGCTGAAGCGAGACCGATGTCCGCAAGCAAACGAAAAACGAGCCAGAAGAGCGAACGACATTTTGAGGCGAGCGAGCCAGCTGCGAATGCGGCGAGAACGCGTCCCTAAACGGGGATGGGATTGCGGTTGACGGAATTTATGCGCTGGTGCCAGTAAGGGGTCGAAGGCTCGCGTGGCGCTGGCCGGTGGTTTCGTTGCCGGCTGGATGAAGCTCAGGGAAGCGCAAAGGAGAATACATCGCCACCTGCCGCAATCGCGAGATACTGTCTGGCATCCACGGCATAACTCATGGGAGATGCGTGGACCGATTGTCCCACGTGGAAGTGCCATAGAGACTTACCAGTGCGCCCATCGACGACCACGAAATTCTGCGCGTCATCTCCAAACGCGACCAGCCCCGTGGCAGTGGACATGACGCCACCCCAACCCTTGTTGCGTCCGAACTGGAGACTTCGCCAGACGAAATCGAGCGTATCCAGATCGAAGGCATTGATGTTGCTCTTTCCAGTTTCACCCGTGGTCCGGATGCCCGATGCATAGTAGGCCTGGCCCTCCGCGAAAGGCCGAGTGTTCGACTGAATGAGCGCACAGGCTTCGAAGGAGCGGAAGTAAAAGATGTGCGTGGCCGGGTTGTAACTGGGCGAATACCAGTTCGTGGCACCGCCGTTGGCTGGACAGACGCGCACGCCCTTCTCGTCGGGGATGAGACCAGCGGAAATAGGCCGGCCATTTTCCTCCAGGCCCTTGGCCCAATTCTGAGTGTCGACAAAGGATCTGCCGAAGAGGAATTTCCCATTGGTGCGATCCAGGATGTAAAGGAACCCGTTGCGGTTCGCGGTGACGATCAATTTACGCTGCTGGCCTTTAAGCGATGCATTCACCAGGACGGGCGTTTGCACAGCATCGTAGTCATACAAGTTATGGGGAGTGAACTGGAAATACCACTTCAGCGTACCGGTGTCTGGATCCAAGGCCAGCAAGCAACTTGTGTATAGATCGTCGCCGGGGCGGACGCTGCCATCATAGTCCGGAGCCGGATTGCCCGTTCCCCAATAGAGGGTGTTCAGATCCGGGTCGTAAGTGCCGGGCATCCACGTGGCCCCTCCACCATGCAGGTAAGCGTCTCCCGGCCAACTTTCATTGCCTTTCTCGCCGGGCCCGGGGATGGTCCAGAATCGCCATTTTTCTTCGCCCGTTTCCGCATCGAAAGCCGCCAAAAATCCGCGCACGCCGTCATCGCCGCCTGAAATGCCGACCACCACCTTGTCTTTCACGATCAATGGGACGCTGGTTGCACCGTAGTTCTTGTTGCTGGTCGCATAGGCAACCTCCCAAAGCAGGTGGCCCGACCGCGCATCGAGACATAGCAAGTGCGCATTGTCGGTTTCCATGTAGAGGCGTGTGCCCAGTATGGCCACCCCGCGATTGTGATGCTGGCCGGGGTCGTCGATGAGCCCCGGTGACACGGCTCGAACGTGATGCCACAGTACGTTGCCGGTCTTCGCGTCCAGCGCGTAGGCATCATTTGCGCTGGTAACAAACATAATGCCGGCCACCACGACGGGAGTGACTTCCAGAGGGCTGACCACGCGCGGGTGAAACACCCACTGGGCGGTCAGTCGCCCCACATTCCCCGGTGTGATCTGCGTCAAGCTACTGTATCGGGCGCCGGTATAATCGCCATTGTAGGAAGGCCAGTTGCCGGCAACCGGCTTCTGGAGCAAGTCATTCTGTTGAACGTTGACAACGCCGTTGGCATCGGCGGAAGACGTTGCGTGGGGGCCGGCGGAACGAGCGCGCGCTTTCTCCGCTTGTCCGAACACGTTAGTTGCGCGCAATCCCAGCAGGAGGCACACCACTGTCAGGGCTCGGAGTGCACAATTAGCGGGACGCATTTTGCTAGCTGGCCATTTTGGCGTGGTGAGCGGTCCGAAATGCCGGGCAGGTCACCGGGTCCCCACCTTCTCCGGGTGCGGATTTCTGCTGGAGACAATCAGAAAACTGACAATGTCATTGAGTTCTTTTGCCGAAAGCCGCGTCGCGTAGTCGCGAGGCATGAGGGAGTGCTCGGTGTAGTGCACATCCTTGGCATCGCTCCTGGCCAGGAAATGATAGCGACCGTCTTCGCCCTGCAATTCCAGGTTGAAGTTGTCTTCGTTGCGCAGCACGCCCGTAAGCCTTTGTCCAGTACTGGTCGTCACGGTCACGACTTGCGATGAAGGCGTCAGCGGAGTATCGGGAGTCGTGATGGCTTTCAGGATCTCATCCGCGGCGCGGTTCCTGCCGTAGTGAGTCAGACTACTAGCGATGAACCCGCCCTTTCCTTGCATCAGGTGGCACTGGGAGCATTGCGCCCTGCCAAAATACAACGCGCGACCCAAATCCGCATCTCCGGTGACGGCTATCTCCGCCGAGACCGACTTCGCGGGGGTGTTGTTTTCGAGCTTTCTCAGGAATTGCAGCACGGCTCTGATGTTGGCGTCGCCGATCTGCGCGAAAGGTGGCATCCCGCCCTGGGTTCCATCGCGCACTATGTGAAAAAGCTCGGAGTCGGAGCGATGGATGGTGCTGCCAGGCGAAAGGAGAGAGGGAGCTTTGTCGCCACCTTTGGCATCGGCGCCATGACATCCCGCGCAATACTCCATGAATCGCTGCGCACCCTGGCCCGTGTCGCTTTCCTGGGCACGCCCATCGCGGACCATGAAAGAGAAAAGTAGCAGAGGTGCGAAGAGCAAGAAAGGTGCAGCCCGGGGGGCCATTTGTGTCCACATACTCCGCACGCCGAAATCAGACCAAACGGAAGTTACTACAGGCGGCGGGTACACGGCCAACACAATTTACATCGAGTAACGGATGGCGGAGGCCTTACCCTAGCCGAGGAGTTCACAAATTTTTATGTTGCAACCTGTTACCTGAGGGTAGCTTGTAGTGTCTCGCTGAATAGATAACTGGACGTTCGAGGGAGCGTATCTATGAATTGCTCTACCTTGCTCGGCCTTTCCCTTTGTGTTGCCTTTGCCGCCGTCCCGGCAATCTCCCAGGAAGTTGCGGTTGGCAATGTGCGCACGCATATCGAGGGTATTGAAATACCCCCAATCGCCGACGCCCCATTCACTGCCAAGGTGGTCGTCACATGGAACAAACCGCTGGTGGGAGGCGGCACGGTTTCCAAGAAATATTACACGTTGGTGGCACGCGACTCGCAGGGACGCGTGCGCCGCGAAATGCGCGAATTTGTTCCAGCGGATTCCGCAGCGGAACCTCCGCTGCGCAGCTTTACGATACTGGATCCCGTCGCCAGCACACGCACGACTTGCACGAAGGCGTTGATGACTTGCGCCACCAGTGCATTCGACGCGAATCTGGTTTTGACAGAAAATAGCGCGGATCGCGGCAATGCAAACCGCGAGAACCTGGGCCGGCAAACGATCGAAGGTTTGCCGGCGACCGGGACGCGGGAGACGGCGTCCAATGTTTTGGGCCCACGTGGCAGCAGCCGGCTGGCCGTCAGCCACACGGATGCCTGGTATTCTCCTGACCTACAGATCGATCTCTCGGTGACCCGCACGGATCCCCAGTCCGGGGTAGTGACGCTCAACGTCACAGAGCTTGTGAGGGGAGAGCCCGATTCCACGTGGTTCGCCATCCCCTCTGGATACACCGTAAGAGTCGGCAAGTCGCAATAGGTGGAATCGGTCCGAGCCGGTTCAAGCACAACCGTACGGGATTGTCGAAGGGTAATCGGTCCGAGAGGGTTCTTGATGTTGCGATCCTGGGGAGAGCTACGATGCGTCATTTAGCTTATCTCGCTTCCTCAACGGTGTTAACGGCATTTTTGCTGAGCGGTTGCGCATCGCACGGCCAGCCCGTCGTGGAAACACCCAGCAGCGGCGGGGTCGGTTCCGGCACTTCGGGCGGAACGGGGACTTCCGGCGGTACGGGCACTTCTGGTGGCACCTCCGGGGGCACGGGTACTTCTGGTGGCACCTCGGGAGGCTCTGGCGGATCCGGGGGTTCGGGGGGATCCGGAAATTTCATACCCACCAGACCCGGCTACTATCCCCAAGATTCTGACGGATTCGATTCCGAGACTTCTGAAACCGGCGCATTTCATGCGGTGCCATACCAAGGCGTGGTGAACGGAGGGCAATCCCGTGCCGTCGCTGGGGCCAGGGTTTATGTGCTGCAAGTTAATTCGAGCTCCTATGGCAACGCGTCGGTATCGTTGCTTGGTTCTGACAACGCCGCCGATTCGATCGGTCATTACGTGCTCAGCGGAGAATATGGCGGATTCTCCATCGCGGGCCATTACACCTGCACCGCGGGCCATCAAGTCTATGTTTATGCCCGCGGCGGCAACAGCGGTGACGATGGCGCAAACTCCGCGATTGGTCTGATGGCTTTGCTCGGCGCATGCCCCCAATCTGGAAATTTCGACGCTACTGCGCCTTTTATGTTCGTAAACGAAGTAACCACGGTTGCTGCGGCATATGCGATGGCGGGAATAGCCGCGGACGCGACCCACGTGGTCAGTCCCGATGCTGCGACGCTGAAGATCGCAAACGCCGCCGATTTTGCCAACATTGCTACGGGAGTGGCCTATTCCGCCCTGCCATCGAGGCCCGAAACCCAGGTCCCACAGATCAAAATTCACACCCTCGCGAACATTCTGTCTGCGTGCATCAACTCTAGTGCACCCACCTCGATCAGTTGCTCCACTCTGTTCAGCAACGCGCGGAGCAACGGTACGTCCGGAACCACTCCTGACGACACGGCCACAGCCGCTATAAACATCGCGCGCCACCCGCATGCCAACATTGCTGCTCTTTTCGGCCTTCAACCAACGCTCGCGGCTCCGTTCCTGCCAGCGCTTGCGTCTGCGCCGGAGGATTTCGAGCTTTCCATCGCCACGGACGAGTCGAAGAACGCGGTCGCTTCGCTGCTAACCCATCCTTAAGTGATGATACCGATGCAGGACTGTCGGCTTCCGGCGGGCGAAAAGGGCCGGCTCGACTTGCATTGACGCCAAGTTTGGTGGCCAGGCCAGACGATCATCAGCGACGATGAAAGACTCGTGGCTCAGCGAGTGAAGATCAAAAATTGCTTCAGGGTGCCGCTGGGACTGGCGAACCAGGTGATGGGCGGAGTGACGTATGGCCGGCCGTCCAAAGTTGTGCAGGAACAGGCCGCGTCGTAGCTCTTGCGAACGCAGGCGTTACACCGGGATGGGATTGCGGTTGGCGGAATTTATGCGCTGGTGCCAGTAGGGGTACGCGGGTTGCGTGTTGCTGGCGGCGTCGAGTTTGGCGATTTGTTCTGTGGTGAGATTCCAGCCGACAGAGCCGAGATTCTGACGAAGCTGTTCTTCGTTGCGCGCGCCCATGATGACGTTGACGACCGTGGGGCGCTGCAAGAGCCAGTTGAGCGCGATTTGCGGAACGGTCTTTCCTGTTTCTTTCGCAACTTGTTCGATTGCATCCACGACTTTGTAGAGATATTCGTTCTCTACTTGCGGGCCGGCGTCGGCGGTTTTGTGCAGACGCGAGACTTCGGGGATGGGGCGAGTTCGGCTGATTTTTCCGGTGAGGCGAGCCCAGCCGAGCGGGCTCCAGATCAGCGCGCCGACTTTTTGATCGATGGCGAGCGGCATGAGCTCCCATTCGTATTCGCGGCCGATCAAAGAATAATAGACTTGATGGCCCACATACCGGGCCCAGCCGTAACGCTCGGAAATTGAGAGCGACTTCATGAGATGCCAGCCGGAAAAATTGGAGCAGGCGATGTAGCGGACTTTGCCGCTCTTGACGAGGATGTCCAACGTCTGAAGAGTTTCCTCGACAGGCGTGAGAGCATCGAAACCGTGCATGTGGTAGATGTCGATGTGGTCGACGGCGAGGCGGCGCAGACTGTTCTCGCAGGCTTCGAGGAGATGATGGCGCGAAGAGCCGAGATCATTGGGGCCCTTGCCCATGGGGAAGGTGGCCTTGGTCGAAATAAGGACGCGATTGCGTTTGCCGGCGATGGCTTTGCCGAGGATTTCTTCGGAGACGCCGCGTGAGTAAACGTCGGCGGTGTCAAAGAGATTGACGCCGGCGTCGAGGCAGATATCAACGAGGCGCGTGGCTTCGGCGACGTCACTGCTGCCCCAGGCTTTGAAGAATTCGGTGCTGCCGCCGAACGTGCCGGCGCCGAAACTGAGAACGGGAACTTGAAGACCGGAATAGCCGAGTTGTCTGAATTCCATGGCGATTTGGATGCGATGCGGATGACGCAGGATATGCGCCACTGACGAGTTGTTGTTCGAGCGGCCCGGCCGCAGGACACCCCCTCCCCCTTTTCTTGAAACTGTTCATTCTAGAAGATTTTAAGTCCAGTGTTTTGAAACTTTTTCATTCCAGAGAGTTTAGAGGCGTGTTTCTGGAAGTGCGGATTGCAAAGGAGTTAGGGAATTGAGACGGGTGGCTGGCGAAGTCGCGTTGGTAGCGGTCTTGCGCAGCCCGTCCGTGTTGAAACCGGCGTCTCCGCCCATGGGAGCCTTTTGGAAGAGATGCGCACCGTAGAGTGACCCATCTTTTGCGAAAACGTCCATGCAAAGAGCAGCCGAGAGTTGAGACGCGGTCATCCTCCCGGTGAAAAAGGACTTATCCGGTTAGGCTTATCGGGTACTGATAAACGAAAAGGAAAAACCGCGCATCCCACAGCTATTAATTCTTGTGGACTTGGTGGTCTCGGTTCGGTTTCCCATCGATATTTCCTTTTTCGTTTCTGATCTCGTTGGGCGCAAGTGCAATCTATTATCTAATCCTTTCGCACTATTGCCGCTACACCACTCCGTCCTTATTCTCCCAAGAATCTTGAATCGTGCCAGCAACCGCGGATGGCTGCTGACCGGCCTGAATACCTAGTTAGGTGCGAGAACTGAACCGTATTTCGTCGAGCTGGTTACAGGTGTGTCCGGACGCTGCAACGCGCCAAAAATCTATTGAGGTGACCGACTTAATGATCGCTCCATTTTTCGGCCTGGAAAAAAGTTCGTCCCGAAGATTCGCCTCTCCGTCGAAACTGCTTCTCCTGCTTATCTTCCATACTGCGATCGTCTACGCTCAGGACAGCGGAGGGAGCTTGCGAGGCAGTGTCGCCGACGCCAGCGGGGCCACCGTGGCGAATACAAAGATCACCGCGATCAACACTGACACGGGTTTTGCGCGCTTCACCATCAGCGATGAAAAGGGAAATTATGTCCTCGTTTCTCTTCCAATAGGCCACTACCGTCTGGAAGCGAGAGCTGACGGGTTCAAGAAATATATTCGAGACGGCATTACTCTCGACGTGAATCAGGCCGCGACAGTGCCGATTCAACTTGCCGTGGGGACGAACACTCAGGAAATTGAAGTGAAAGCGGACGCCTCGATGATCGAGACAACTTCGACCAATCTGGGCCAGACCGTTGGGGAGCGCGAAGTTCTAGACCTTCCGCTCAATGGCCGGCATTTCACGCAACTGGGTCTGCTGCAGCCGGGCGTTGTCCCCATCACGCCTGGTTTGGTGGAAGCGGGAGGCACAACGCGCGAAGGCCAAGCCTATGCGGTAAACGGCCAGCGTCCCGAGTCGAATAATTTCCTGATTGATGGCGCGGACAACTTCAATACGGTCGATGGCGGTTTTGTGCTGGAACCGCCGGTCGACGCCATCTCTGAATTCCGTATCCTGTCGCACACGGCTCCCGCTGAATTTGGCCACAGCACGGGGTCCACCACAAACATCGTCAGCCGCTCGGGCACGAATGAGTACCACGGCTCTGCGTGGGAATTCTTCCGCAACAATGCGATGGATGCGAAAAGTTTTTTCGCCGACAGCGTGGAGCCGCTCCATCGCAATCAGTTCGGTGGCACCTTCGGGGGTCCGATCAAAAGAGACAAAACCTTCGTGTTCGTCTACTACGAGGGCGTGCGAGACAGCCAAGGCGAAACCACGCGCGCGACCGTGCCATCTGACCCGGAGCGTAGCGGCAATTTTGCCGATCAGTGCCCACTGAATAATGGGACGTTCAACGCACAAGGATTGTGCATCGACAATACAACCGGCCAAGTCAGCCAGAATGGCCAACTCTTTAACGAGTTCACCGGTCAGCCTATTCCCAAAAATCAATTGCCGTTTATCAATTCCATCTCACAAAATCTTTTGCCTTACTATCCGCACGCCAATTCCGGTGCGTTCACGTTCGTTGGCACACAGACTTTCGTCAACAATACCGATCAATTTGGCGTAAGGCTGGATCATGTGTTGACAGAGCGCGATGCGCTGAATTTCCGCTACAGTTATGGCCAGAGCAGCCAGACCGATCCGCTTTCCACGCAGGGCGCAAACGTTCCGGGATTCCCCGTGGGCGAAAATCAACGGCCACAAAATCTTGTCGCGCAGGAAACGCACACCTTTTCGCCGACGCTCTTGGGACAAATACGATTCTCTTTTTTGCGCAATAAACTTCTGCTCGATGAACACTTGAATGACACCACGCCCGCGAGCTTGGGATTTAACTACCAACCGACCCTGGAATCCGCGATCGGTCCGCCGTTCGTCCAAGTGGGGGGCTACGCCTCCATCGGCGATCCCATCACCGGCCCGCGCAACACGTACCAGAATTCGTTTGATTACACGGGGTCGATCACGCGGATCAAAGGGCGTCATCAAATGAAATTCGGCGGAGGTTACCAATACGATCAAATCAACGTCCTGCAAGGCATCGCTACGAATGGATTCTTCGTGTTTTCCACATTCCCAGTGAACAATCCATTTGCCAGCTTCCTCTTCGGCCAGCCGGTTTTCTTTTTGCAAGGCGGCGGCAACTTTTCGCGCAATCTTCGCGGCCAGGCGTTCAACCTATTCGCGCAAGATACGTGGAGAGTGACGCCGCGTGTAACGATTAATTACGGGCTGCGCTACGAAGTTCCTTCGCCGTACACCGAAGCGCACAATCTGCAGAACTTGTGGGTTCCCGGCCGCCAGTCAACCGTATTTCCATCCGCGCCGACTGGCCTACTGTACCCCGGCGACAAGGGCGTTCCCCGCGGGCTTATCCCCACGCAGCGTGATGCGTTTGCGCCACGCGTGGGGATTGCCTGGGACGTTACCGGCAAAGGCCGCACGCTGGTAACCGCTGCCTACGGAATTTTCTATGATCCCTATTACACCGGGCAGGGTGGTCCGTTGCAGGACCCTATCAGCGCGCCGCCTTATTTGCAAACGCCGCAAATCAGCGTTCCTAATTTCGCAGATCCTTACAATGGACAGAATCCGTTTAACGGCAGTTTCGCACAGCCCATGACTCTCCTGGTTCTGAATCCCAATCTGCGGCTGCCATATGCACAGGACTGGAATCTGAATATCGAGCAATCGCTGGGGAGCGATTGGCTGTTGCAGGCCGGGTACATCGGCACGAAGGGAACGAAGTTGCCGCGATTCATCGAAGCAAATCCCACGGTTTACGATCCCAACTTGTCTCCCGCGGACAACATGAACCTCTCTGACCAGCGGCGTTTGTATTCCGGCTGCACGGTTGCGGTCCCTGCGCCGTGCACATTTTCCTCCGTTGGCGAAATCGCGGGAATCGCCAATTCTACCTATAACGCCCTGCAAGTTAGCCTGCGGAAGCGATTCAGTCACGGTCTTTCCATGTTGGCGTCATACACATTTTCCAAAACACTGGATGACGCTTCTACTTTCAACATAACCGGCTCGGCATCTCAGAGCGTGGCCGGGGAAAACGATCTCGCGCAGAATCCATTCGACGTCGCTGCCGAACATGGCCGCTCGATGTTCGACGCGCGTCACCGGTTCGTCGTCAGCTACCAATGGAATTTGCCGTGGTTCAACCATGCACAAAATTGGTACGGCCATATTCTCGGGAACTGGCAAGTCAACGGAATCACCACGCTGATGAGCAATACGCCCTTCACGGTGTACGATTCCAGCGACTCCTCATTGCAAGGAAGCGCGCCGGAAATTTCCGGCTTCTACAGTAGCAGGCCCAATATCGTTGGTAATCCCAATGTCGGCGCTTGTGCTGACGGCGCTCCCGTCCGTTCTCCGCAATGCTGGTTCAATACCGGGGCATTCCAGCAAGCACAACCCGGCACCTTCGGCAACGCGGGCCGCAATACGTTACTGGGCCCGGCGTTCCAGCAATGGGATTTTTCTGCGTTGAAGATGATTCCCGTCCACGAGAGTGTGAATCTGCAATTTAGGGCGGAGTTCTTCAACATCCTTAACAATGTGAATTTCGTCCTTCCCAACAACGACGTCAGCTCTCCAAACTTCGGCCAAATCACCGCAGCGCAACCCGGCCGCATCATGCAACTTGCGCTGAAACTACTGTTCTGATTCAGGGCAGATTCGGTTGAAATGATTTTGAATAATGTGGCAGCAGCAAGTTCAATGCAGCGGCTAAAGTTAAAGCCCCTGCGAGCAGCACCAATAAAGAGGTATAGGAGCCGGTCGAATCAAAGGCACGGCCCAGAATGACTGGGCCAATCGCACCCGCAGCAGCATAGAAGGTCCAGGTGAGGCCGTAGAGGGTGGAAAAAGCACGGAGCCCGAAATAGCGAGTTAGCAAATAAGGTGTAATCGCAGCCTCGCCGCCTGCCCCGATACCAATGAGCGCGGCAGCCAGGCCGCCTGCCAAAAAACCATTGGCGCGAGCGAGCAGGAAAATGCCTGCTGCGGTCGTGATATTCACGAGCAAGGCGACGCGCGCCGCAAAGAACCGGTCGAGTAGCCAGCCAACAACAATCCTTCCGAGCAAACTCGAGCCACCGAGCATGGAGGCGCATAACGCTGCGTCTTTTGAAGAGATTCCTCGATCCGTGAGCAACGCGGACAATTGTGTGATCGCTCCATTCATACTGATAGAACTGACGAACAGGACGATCACAATAATCCAGAAGGTGAAGGAGCGTATTCCTTGCTGCCAGGTTTTCCCGGAGTGTTCCAAGAGAGCGGTCTGGTGCTGAACGAGACCACGATCCCTGACATAACGCCAACTGAGGGGCAATCCAAGAAGCAAGGCAACGCAGCCAAGAGATAGATAGGCGGCCCTCCAGCCCGCGCCACTAATGATCGCTTGCGCAAAAACGGGTAGTAACATGGCGCCGAGGCCCGCTCCAACCATCACCAGTGCCAGCGCCATACCCAAGCGCCGCTGGAACCACGTGGAAATAGATCGCGAATAGGCGAGGTGCGCGGCGCCGTTGCCAACCAGACCGATGATGACGCAGGTTACGTAGAACTGCCATAACTGGGATCGTAACAGCGCCAGCGAAACGATAGCGCAACCGAACACGGTCATGCATGGAAGAATGATGCGCCGAGGACCAAAGCGGTCGAGCAGCCGCCCGAGGAGAGGGGAAATCAAGCCTAAGCTGATTGCGGCGAGACCGAAACCGAGCGAGATGGATTCGCGGTTCCAATGGAATTCCGCACCGAGCGGTTTCACAAAAACCGCAAACGTATAAACAAATAGCGAGCCGAAACCAGCCATTACCCCTAGACAGGCTGCCAGCACGACTCGCCAGCCGTAATAACTGAGATCCGACTCCGTTAGAGCGTTTGCCGATTCGAAGGTCTGTGATGAGATTTTGGTGCCGATGGAAGGGGTCATCGTGTGAAGACATTATACAAATCCGGCGGGTCCGGAGACCGTTCGCTTTCCATACTTTTCCTCGTTGCCTGATTGACGCTGCGGGCTAGGAATTGGCACAAGGAGCGAGGCTAAAGGACGCGGAGGACGACGAGGGTCATATCGTCGCTCTGAGGAGCGCCAGCGGCGAAGGCGTCGGCGGCATGCATGATTCTCTCGATGGAATCCTTGGAGGGGAGACCGTTGCAGGAGGCGATGGCCTCGATCAAACGCGTTTCACCCCACTCTTCGAGATGGGGGCTCATGGCTTCGCTGAAGCCGTCGGTGTAGATGACCAACAGATCGCCGGGAGCGAGGGAGACGTCCGCTTGTTGGTAGGCGCAATCGGGAATTAGACCCACGACAGTTCCGCCAGCCTGGTCAAGACGTTCGACTTTGCGGCTTTTTGCGGTGGCTCGGAGAAGTATGGGCGGACAATGGCCGGCGTTGACATAGCTGAGGAGGCGGGTGGCGGGATCGTATTGCGCGTAGAAGAGAGTGGCGTAGCGATCCTCGGTGGAGGCGTCGAAAAGCATGGCGTTGACGCGGGTGATGAGGGCTGCGATGTCGTCGCCAGTGCGCATGGCGGCGGCGCGCAGGGAGGCTTGGAGGCTGGCCATGGTGAGCGCGGCGGCAATGCCTTTGCCGGAGACGTCGCCGAGAGCGACGCCTAGCTTGCCGTCGGGGAGAGCGAGAAAATCGTAGTAGTCGCCGCCGACACCCAGGGCGGTGCGGCAGCGGCCGAAATAATCGAGGCCGGAGATCTCGGGGAGGCGTTGGGGGAAGAGGCGCTCCTGGACCTCGCGAGCGATCTCGATTTCGCGATTCAGTTTTTCGCGGCGGCTGATTTCGACGGCAATCGCGGAAGTAAGCTCGGCGTTGGAGAGGGCGAGAGCGGTTTGCGTAGCGACGGATTTCAAGAGGCGAATATCCGTGCTGGAATATGGGGCTTCGGAGCGCTTTTCGCCGAGGCTGACGATGCCGAGGAGATTTTGTTTTGCCAGGAGGGGGAGCAGCAGTTGCGGTTGGAGAGAGGCAAGGTTGCGGCGTTCGTCCTCGGAGAGCGCGGATTTGTTGACCCAGGAATTCTCGTCGTCGAAGTAAACGCGGTCTGGTCCAGCCTCTTGCTTGAGGCGGAGAACGGTGACGCCGGAATCGGCCAAATCGGCGACGAAACCAGGAGGGAAGCCAAGAGCAAAGGCCGGGCGGTAAAATCCACCCTCTTCGAGAAGCACGGCGATGCGCGGAATGTGGAGCGATTCCGCAATCTTTGTGGCCACGCGCTCCAGCAGGGGGCGTTTCTCGACGATGGAGAGCACTTCGTCGCTGAGGGCTTCGAGAATTTGCTCGGCGTTGTAGGCGTCGCGGAAAAAGCGGCGGTCGGTCCATTTGCGAAGGCGCTCCGCGCCTTTACGCAGCCAAAGAACCGCCAGAATCAGAAGGGCGATGGTGGTAATTTCGTTGGCGCGGCTGAGATGGCTGGTGCGCGCGAACGTAATTCCTGTGATCAGAACGGCAGCCGTCAGGAGAACTTGCAAGACGCGGATTCCACCGGTCGCGAGCGCGTATTGCAATCCCATGCGCACGACGACGCGGACATCCATGGCGCGGTGCACGACGATGACGTACGCCAGCGTAATGGGGAAGAGCAGCATCAGGGACAGCGCGGAGAGCACAAGCCATTCCGGAAAGATTTGCTCGAGTTCGCCGCCCTTGACGTTCTGCACAACAAAGAGAACGCACGCCGGGGCCATGCTGACGCTTGAGCCGGTATAGAGTAAACGAAGGCGGCGCTTGGCGTCGGGCGTGATGGCCTGGCGCATCTTGACGGAAATACAGACAAAGAAAGAGGCGATGGCCGCGAAACTAAGCAGGAAGTCCAAAGTGCTCAGACGATCCAGAGCCGCGGATAAGGACGCAACGGAGGCGAAATTCTCGAATTGACCGATTCGCACGACGACGTTAGATACGCAGGAGACGATCAAGAGCGTGATGACAATGCGCTTGGTCCACGTCCACCAGGCGGGGTCCTTTTTAGGGAAAGGCTCGGGAAAATAAAGGCCGAAAAGAAACATGAAAATCGGCCAGGCGTTGCCAACGGCAGTGCGATATCCTTCGGCAAAATCGCGAACGATGGGTCCCCAACTCTCGACTCCCGCGCTGTAAAAGACAGAGAAAAACAACATGATGAGGAAGAGGCACCAAGCCGAAGGATCACGCGGGCGCACGGCCGTGACCCAGAATCCAAGGAGGATGCAAAACGTGGGCACGAGGAGTTTCATTGCCAAAAGGGAAGCAGCGGGCAAACTGACCAGAGGGGCAGTGGCCTGCTGGAGTTGAACGCTGGCCGAGCGCGGAGCCGTTTCACCTGGATGCTGGAACTGAACGGTGAGGGTATCCCCTGGTTTGGTATTGCGGATGGCTTCACCGAACACAGCCAGTCCGGTGAGCGGGCGACCGTTAACGCTTAGCAGAATATCGTTGTTCCGCAAGCCAGCCGCGCGTGCGGGCCCCCCTACGAAGCGAAGGACAGGACAGCCTTTTTCGTAATCCGGCGTGAAGGGGTAGTCAGCGACCTTGACATGGAAATAATTCGGGAAGGCGTAGATAGACGAGCGAATCTGATACGCGGAAGCAAGCGCAAAGAGAAGCGCGAGAGCGAGGTATTGGAGAATCGGAGGTTTGTTTGCTGGCATGTCCGGCGGCCCAGCCGATCGGAATTGGCGGTAAGCAAGGTAGCATTGACGAAGCGCGGCGGCAAAAATTTTCGGTGCAAGGGAGGGCCGAAAATTAAGAGGTTGAAGGAGTGACGCCGGAAAGCGGCTCTGGAAGCGCGGGAGGTTTCTGGCGGCGGAAGTGAAACCACAGGTAGAGAGCGGCGAAAGCGAAGAGGGCGCCGATGGAATCGAGGAGGGAATCGTAGGGGGACGCGGTGCGGCTGACGACAAAGGCTTGATGGATTTCATCGAGGCAAGAATAAGCCGCGGCTACAAACCACGCGGAAAAGCCCCAGGACCAGCGCCAGCCCTTGCGATCACCGCGGAAGCCACGGTAGAGCAAGAGGCAAAAAATAAAATATTCGGTGAAGTGGGCGCCTTTGCGGATGAGATGGTGAATCAAATTGAATTGATGCTGGGATAGATGTGGAAAGAGCCATTTGACGAAGAAAGAGAGAATCGTCGCGGTATGCTCGGCGGAGAAGGCGTCGGTCGAAAATGTAAAGATGAGGCAGGCCCAGAGGAGAGCGGGCCACCAGGCGCGAAACCACGCGGGGATCAAGAGTTTTTGCAAGCGCGGCTGGAGCTCCGGCAATTGCGGAGCGGGGCGGGGATTGCGCCAGGGTTGAGGGTCAGACAAGTCCAGGTCTCCAGTTACATTTTTCAGTTTAGCTGATTGACTGTTACTTTCACGAGGCGAGTTGGCCGCGGTGAGAAGCAGAGTCAACCGCCGGGAAAGCGGGAGCGGGGCTCCCGCACTCCATGGTTATTCCATGCGATAGTTCGGGGCTTCGCGAGTGATGATGACGTCGTGGACGTGGCTTTCGCGGAGGCCTGCGGCGGTGATGCGGACGAACCGGGCTTTTTCGGTGAGTTCGCGCAACGTGGGAGCGCCGACGTAGCCCATGCCGCTTTTTAGGCCACCCACGAGCTGGTCGGTGAGCGCGCCGAGAGAGCCTTTGTACGGGACGCGGCCCTCGACGCCTTCGGGAACGGATTTGCCGCGCTCTTCGGTGTCTTGCACGGTGGCGTAGCGGTCGGAACCGGCGTCCATCGCGCCCATCGAGCCCATGCCGCGGTAAGTCTTGAAGCTGCGGCCCTGATAAAGAATGGTTTCGCCGGGAGCTTCTTCGGTGCCGGCGAAGAGGCTGCCGATCATCACGCAGGAAGCGCCCGCGGCGATAGCTTTGGTGATGTCACCGGAATATTTTATTCCGCCGTCGGCAATGATTGGAATTCCGGTGCCTTGCGCGGCGCGCGCGGACTCCATGATGGCGGTGAGCTGGGGCACACCGGCGCCGGTGACGACGCGAGTGGTGCAAATCGAGCCGGGGCCGATTCCGACTTTGAGGCCGTCGATGCCGAGCGCGATGAGATCTTTCGCGGCATCGTAGGTGGCGACGTTGCCGGCGATGATTTGTACTTCGGGAAGACGATTGCGAATGGCTTTAATGGCATCCATTACGCGAGAGGTGTGGCCGTGCGCGGTGTCGATGGCTAGGACGTCGGCTTTGGCTTTGGACATTTCAACGGCGCGTTCGAGGTAATCGCCGGTGGCGCCAACGGCCGCGCCGACGCGCAAGCGGCCTTGATCGTCTTTCGCGGCGCGCGGATATTCGCGTTTTTTCTGAATGTCTTTAACGGTGATGAGGCCTTTCAGATTGAAATCCTGGTCGACGACGAGAAGTTTTTCGATGCGATGCTTTTGCAAGATGCGTTCGGCTTCGTCGAGCGTGGTGCCGACGGGCACGGTGACGAGATTTTCCTTGGTCATCACGGAGCCGACGAGCTGGGAGTGATTTTTCTCAAAGCGCAGGTCGCGGTTGGTGAGGATTCCGGTGAGGCGCGAGCCGCGCGTGACGGGAAGGCCGGAGATGCGGTACTTGGTCATAATTTCGAGAGCTTGCCGGAGGGTGATATCGGGGGAGATGGTAACGGGGTCAACGATCATGCCGCTTTCCGAGCGCTTGACGCGGTCCACTTCTTCGCCCTGGCGGTCGATAGGCATATTGCGGTGTACGAGGCCGATGCCGCCCTGGCGTGCGATGGCGATGGCGAGGCGCGATTCGGTTACGGTGTCCATGGCCGCTGAGGCCAGTGGAATGTCCAAAGATAATTTGCGGGTGAAGCAGGTGCGCGTGTCGACTTCGGCCGGGAGCACGGAGGATTTGCCGGGCAAGAGAAGCACGTCGTCGAAAGTCAGACCCTCGGGAATCGAACCGTCAATCATTCCAACCTCGCCTCTGGAATTAGCGCCTTAAAATGGCGCAGCCCAGCGGGTAGCCGCTGGGCTGGAAAATGAATGCATCAGATTGCAAAAATAAATCACTGTGAAACTTCTATTCTAGGGGGCAAAGGGATTGGGGTCAAGCTGGTGGAGAGGCTGGGAGTGTATCGAGACTAAGCAGGAGTTGGCCTGACATTCTCTTTTATTTTGGTGGTATCATTCTTTCAGTGCACCATGAAGAGATACCTGCCACTCTTCCTTCTTTGCTTCGGGCTTCTTTCGACAGTGCGTCCTCTCGCTGGCCAAACCTCAACTGGGCCGAAACTTAGTGCGGCTGCCCAAACAGACCTCGACGAGAAGCTTATGGCGACTCTGACGTGGAGTGAACGCGGTCCCTGTGACGTGGTAGCAGTGAATGGGCTGCTCAAAAAAGGGGCTAGCCCGAACGCCAAGAACTCGGATGGGAACTCACTGACTGCGCTCATGGTCGCGGCGCAAAATGGCTGCGCGGATATCGCTAAACTGCTGCTTGACCAAGGGGCGGACGTGAATGCTAAGGCTGAGCACGTCAGCGGGGTTGAAGCCCATGTTCTAACCGGCATCACCGCGCTCTCGGTGGCCTGCCACAGTAGAGATCTTGCCATTGTCAAAATGCTAGTAGAGCGTGGAGCTGACATCCACGCGCTGGACAGCAAGCATCGAACTGTCTTGGCCTTCGCGACCACAAATGAAATTGCTCAGTTCTTTCTGGACCACGGCCTAGATATCAATGAGCGCGACGATGACGGCTACACGCTATTAATCAGGTCCGCTGGGTCCCCGCGTTTCCGTCCAACCGTTGCCTTTTTGCTGCAGCATGGTGCGGACCCACATGCGAAAACGAAGGGCGGAGAAACGGCGCTGAAAGTCGCGGAAGGCCTTGTCGCAGGCCTCAGACGACCCGATGATGTGGACCTACTGAAAAAAGCTAGCGCAAAAGAATAGAGCCCCTCTCTCACTAGTGGGCAGGCATTCGCTATACCACTCAGCTGGGCTTACGTCTGGTTCACACAATAATTGGAAACTGACACACCACATAGTGGTTCAAGAGACATCTTAATTCAGCCTGTTTTGAGTGATCTGCGCATTGTCCACGCCGTCCAGATACTCCAGGAGTTGCGCTTTTTTGGCGGAATTTTTCTCGCTGGCAATCATCGTCTCGAGAATGGGAACGAGGAATCGATTATAACGGCCGAGAGTGGCGTGGTCGTGAGTGGCAAGGGCTTGCTCGACGGCGCGCTGCGTGGTGGGCGTGACTAATTCCATGCGGCCGACGAAGACGCGGACGATTTGCGCGGGCGAGGGATTGATCGTGAGCGGCAGGACGCTGTCCACGAACTCGCGCGGAACGATATAGAGCAGGCGGCTGCCCTCCTCGAACCAGGAATCGCGCCAGGTTTCGAACATGGCTTGCGCTTCATCCTGGTAAAGGCCTTGAGCGATAAGCATGTCTTCCAAGGCTTGCTTGAGGGAATCCATCGTGGCGTTAAGTTCGGGAGGATCGAGAATTGGCGTAACGGCGGACGTGTCCGCGACGCGGAAACCCATCTTGTCGCCGCGGCGCTCGAAGACCAGCATCGCGGGAATTTCCTGCGACGTATGATTTTCCGCGCGGATTTTGCCGTCCCCAGTCAGGTTCACGGAAACCGGCACGGAAAAACTGGCTACGCCGCGATAGAAAAGGAATTTTTCGACCTGTTCGCCGGATTGCGTTTTGATGCGCAGGGGCGTCGAGGAGGTCTGCCGCGCCGCGTAGTAGTGGTTCGTGCTTTCTTCTCGCGGAAGGCTGGCGGAGTCGTTGGGTTGGAGCGAAACGGAGTCCCAGGAAATGCTGCTGTCGGGCTGCTTTTGGCGGTGGTTCCAGTCATTGTAGTAAGCCGCAAGGCGCGTTTGCGTCTGAAGACCGACAGGCTCGACGCGGTTGGCGTGCGGATACCATTCGGTGATCAGGCCTTGCGAGAAAGCGACATGCACGGAGATCGTAGTCGGATGGTTGGTATAGAAATAAAGAACGGGCGTTTCCATACGCACCGTGCCGCGCAAGCCGCCTTTGAAATCGGGCGTTTGGAAATGCTCGACGAACGCCGGAAGATCGGTTGAGCCCGTCAGCGGCAGCCAGTCGGCAGTGCGGCCGTCTTTGCCGGCGATCGAAGTGAACGTGCCCCATTCGTGTGCGGTGAGACCAGGGTCGGAGGCGGGCGTTTGTGCGCGGAAAAGGGCCGGCAAGGCGGCCAAAGAAAGCGCGATGACTGCGCAAGCAAGCAGGCGAGATTTCATGGTATCGGCTCCTTGTTTTCCCATCGGCTAAATTGACGCGCAAAAGCAGGTGAGTGTTAACAACGCCGGAGCGTTCGAAGCGCGGCGCGAAGGATGGGTCGAAAAGCCGCCGTGTCGCCGGCTTGCCTGGGGTGGGGCGCTGCACTACAGTGAATTCATGGCTTGGGAGAAGGAGAAATTTGAACCGCATCCGTTGTTGAGGAACAGGCACGCGATGACGATCGCGGCGGCGTTTGTGCCTCGCAAGTTCGAGTTGCCGACCGGAGAAGACCGGCTGTTCCAGGTGGAAGCGGAATCACGGATTCTTGGGCGTTGCCATTGGCAGCCCCGGAAGAGGCGCGATGTTCCGGTCATCGTGATTTTGCACGGGCTTGAGGGTTCGAGCGAATCGAGCTACGTTCGAGGCATCGCAGAGAAGGCATTCCGGCTCGGCTTTCACGCCGTGCGGTTGAATCAGAGGAATTGCGGGGGGACGGAAACGCTGACGCCGACGCTTTACAATTCCGGGATGAGCGGGGATTACCGGGCGCTGCTAGAAGAGCTGTCAAGCGGCGATGGATTCAAGCAGATTTTCTTCGTTGGATATTCGATGGGTGGCAATCTTGTCACGAAAATGGCGGGTGAATTTGGAGAAGCGCCGCCGAAAGCGCTTCGCGCGGTTTGCGTGGTCTGTCCGGCGATGGATCTTGGGGCTTGCGCCGACGCGCTGGAGCGCCGCGAAAATTATTTTTACCAGCAGCATTTTGTGAAGAGCTTGATGTCGCGCTACGCAAGGAAGGCGAAGCTCTTTCCCGAACGGTACAGGCTGGATGGAATCGGGCCGGTTCGTTCGGTTCGGGAATTTGACGACAGGATTACGGCGCCGCAATTCGGCTACCGGGACGCGCAGGATTATTACGAAGCGGTGGGAGCGAAGAAGCTTGTTTCGCAGGTCCGAGTCCCTCTGCTGATGATTACCGCGCAGGACGACCCGTTCGTTCCGTACGAGTTATTTCTCCGCGCAAACCCGGCGCAAAATCCGGCGATCCGATTTGTAGCCCCTAAGCACGGCGGGCATTGCGGCTTCATTTCGAATCGCAGCGGCGCGGAGCGCTTCTGGGCGGAGCAGCGGATCGTCGAGTTTTGCAACGCAATTCGAGCGGGCTAAGATCAACCCATCGGCTTTTCGAGCGAGACGGCGAAGTGTGGCGTCAGGAGTTGCGCGGGGCCGTCGGGCATGATGACCATGTCGTCTTCGCAGCGCATGCCAAACTCGCCGCGAACGTAGATGCCCGGCTCGTTCGAAAAAGTCATGTTGGCTTCGAGATTGGTCTTGCTGCCTTTGACAAGGTAGGGATGCTCGTGGCCGTCGAGGCCGATCCCGTGTCCCAGGCGATGGGTGAAATATTTGTAGCCGGGACCGTAGCCGGCGTTGACGATGACTGCGCGAGCCGCGTCATCCACGGTGCCGGAGAGCCGGCCTGCGCGCGCTGCGTCCAACGCGGCGTCCTGAGCGCTACGCACGTACTCATACGCCTTCGCGACTTTCTCCGAAGGTTTGCCGAAAACCGTCATGCGCGTGACATCAGATTCATAACCGTCGACTTTACAGCCGCCATCAATCAGAACGACGTCGCCTTCCTTGAGCGTTTGCGGGTGGACGGTGCCATGCGGAAGAGCAGCGGAGGGTCCGAGAAGAACCAGAGCGCCGCCGCGCAAGCCCATTTTCGCGAAGCCGGCCTCGACAAGGTGGGCGATATCGTCTTGCGAGATGCCCTCGTGCAATGCGGCAAAGACCGGTTTATAAACCTCGAAAGTAGCTTCGCAAGCGAGGCGCATCAATTCAAGTTCGTGCGGCGATTTGCGCCCGCGGCAGGCTATCGTCACGGGATCGGCGGAGACGTATTCGAAGCCGGGGGCGGCTGCGCGCAAATGGTCGTAGTACGTGAAATAGGCCGTTTCTTCGACACCCAACCGGCCGGTGCGGATGCCTTGATCGGCGAGCGCGTTCGCAGCGACCTGTGTTGGGCTTTCGTCTTCCTGCCACACGCGAACTTCCATGGGAAAACGCAACTGTTCGCGAAATCGCCCTTCCTCGAAACCAGGGCAAAAGACGACAGGTTTACCGGAGCGCGGCAGAACCATGCCGGCGAGGCGTTCGCTCAAGCCCCAATGAATGCCCGTGAAATAGTAGAGCGAAGTTCCGGGAGCGAAAAAGAGCGCATCAAAGCCCGGCTTCAGCTCGTTCATGAGTTGTTGCGCGTGCTCCATTCGTGCGCGAAATTCTTCTGCGGTGATGGGTTTCAGGCGATCGCCAAGCGGCTTCAAACCAGAAAAGTCCGCCGCAGGTGCATGTTGCGATTGCGCGGCAGCAGCCTTGAGGCCGGGCGCAAGCGCGAGAGAGGAAACTGCAGCGGCGCTTTGCAAAAAACGACGACGGTTCGTGACCAAATCTGTATACATTGGTGGTTTCTCCATGGTGGAGATGACCTTTATCTGGCGAAGGGATAGGTTGTCAAGGCGGAACTGGAAAAAAACAGCCGATGAAACATCGCGAGACAGAGGGCTTTCAAAGGAAAGCCAGGAGATCTATTCCATGCGAATGGCTTGAATATTTTTTCCCTGGACATTGAGTTCAATGCCAAGCGGTGGCCGGAGGTCAGAGCCTTGAACGATAGCGCCCCGCACCCAGACGTCGCCCGGCAGATTGGAAAGTTTCAGGGGATCGTAAACCGTCCGGCTGCAGGGGTTGCCGACCATGGGATGCTTCGCAGCCTTGAAGTCGTAGTCGCTTTTTAGTTTGGCGAGATCCTTGATGTACTCCAACTGGCAATCGCCATAGGGAGCGTTCAACGACAGCGCCCAATACCCGCTCGGTTGTGACGCGGAATTCGCGGGCAATCGAATCAGAAGCGCCGGAACATTTGCTCCCGTCAAGCCGTCGCGGATGTAGAACTGTTTCGAAGACCACGGCTGAGCCATTTCGGAGACAGTAGCGATATCGGGATTTTGCTGAGTGGCGTGTGGCAGCGCGGCTTTCGGATCAGGCGCCGGTGAAGGGACTTCAATTTGCGGCGGAGGTTCCGCCGGAGGTGGCTCCGAATGCCTGGGGCGGAGCATCCAGCGCGCGCCAAAAAAGATCACCAAGAGCACGACGAGAAGGCCACCGACAAGCCGCAATGCGGGATTGTTCAAAGCAGAGGTTCGCGTGCCCGGCGCTGAAACTCCGGGTATCTGCGGCATTTCTGCCTTGTAGCGGTCAGGTGGGGACTGGTCCGACATTTTTTGATTTGTGCCGCTTCTTGTTTTCGTCGAATGCATTCCCCATCTCGGGGTGCGTTCTGCGGAGTCAGGGTAGCGAACCCATCTCTCGTGTATTTTAGTGCGGGCGGCAACACCCGGCAAGTCAGAGTATTCCGGAATGGGGCTAGGCGCAACCATTCGCGCACAGTGGGGCGGCAAACTGCGTGCCCTTCTTGCCAATACTCCGTTATTGAAAAGGTTACAATGGGCGCCGCAACGCTTGTCTGTAGCGCGCGAGGCCTCTAGTGTAGTAGGTAGCATGGGGAGGACCGGCTTCCTCGCCGGATAGCATGAGTCCCGAATCACGCGGGGGCGCGCGGGCATTCGTCCGCAGCCTTAACATTTTACTGAAATTCGCACGACTCTATGAGTTTGGGCATGTGCGAACGGCGGCGCAGTTTGAGACTGCGTGGAAAGAGCTCCGAAGTGCGCTTGATGAGAGTGTGGGAAGCGGGCTCTTGCTGGGGGCTTCAGGAAACCAAATCCTGCTGGACGGTGTGCCGCTCGGCGCATCGGCGGGTGAAAAGAGTTTCGCGCAACTACTGGCCGGCTCAGGAATTGCGAGCATCCACTTCTCTCCGAATTTGACGCAGCCCCAATTTGCGCGGTTCGTGCGCGCTTTTCCCAGTGGCAATGCGAAGCCTTCCTCACTTGCTGAACAACTGAAGTCCGCGCTCGCAGGCGAGACGAGCATTAAGGTCAACGAAATTCGCTACGTGGCGGAAGATTCTTCCGTGGCCGGAATCAAGGTTGCCGCGCAGCTCACGGCTAAGGCGCTCGGCGCGCAGGGCGACAAGTTCAGGGACTTTTTTGAGGATCCCAACAAGCTGCTCCAAATGATTCTTGCCGCCGAAAGTGCCCGCAGCGGCGGCGGTGGGGGAGGCGGAGGAACCGGTCCCGGTTTCGGCGCGGGCGGTGGCGGCACGAGCGGAGTTCCTGGCGGGGGAGGCACGGGTGCCGGGGGTGTTGGCTCTGGTGGCGGGGCTGGCACAGCGAGTCAGAGCGGCAGCCTTTGGGAAGGCAGCGGTGGTGGTTCGGGTTCGGGAGGCGGACTGGGAACTGGAAGCGCATCGGGTGGGGGCTCCGGCAGCGGTTCCGGAGGAGGTTTGGGCTTCGGCGGATTAGGTGGCTCGGGCGGAGGAGGCGGAGCTGGTGGGGTAGGCGGCGGTGGGTCTGGCTCAGGACAAGGAACTGGTGGCGTAGGAGGTGGTGGGTCTGGCTCGGGAGGCGGAACTGGCGGGGTGGGAGGTGGTGGGTCCGGCTCGGGAGGGGGAACTGGTGGGGTAGGCGGCGGTGGGTCTGGCTCGGGAGGAGGAGCTGGGGGTAGTGGAATCGGTGTCGGCGGGGGTGGGACGGGATCTGGAGGAGGAGTCGGCGGTGGCGGGACAGGCACAGGTAGCGGAGGTGCCGGCGGCGGAGGTGCAGGTGGTGGGGAAGCTGCGCCGGGGAAGTGGCTGACCGCGTCGGCGCTCCTTCGCGGCAGCACGCTCGGTGGTGGCGGTCCATTGCCTGGTACCCCCGGAACGGGACCGGGCACCGGTGGCGGAAGCGGCTTCAGCGTTGCGGAAGAAGATGTCCGCGCAATGCTAACGCTCTTTGCGCAACTGGGAAAATCCCGCAAAGACCCCGAATCAAAGATGGATGTCCCGACCTTCCAGTCGCGCTTAAGCGCGATGCCCGTGCGCGCGCAGTACACGCTGCAACAAGCGTTGGCCGGCTTGGCCGCGCAGGCGCCAAATGAAAAGGCCGACAAGCCGATGCTGCTAAAGTTGGCGGAACACGTGGCGATTCGTTTTGCACTGGACAGCTACGAGCGCGGCGAGCTGCGCGTTAACGCCGTCAAACAGCTCCTGGATCGCATGAATTCCGAGATTGAGGCGCTGCGCAAGATTCTCGGTTCGCAGGAAGAAATGATGGCCCAGGCGGGCCTGTCCGTGCAGTCGTATACCGAACTGCTGGATCAAGAGTTTTGGGAGCAAGTGCCGGAAGAGAACAAGAAGGAAGTGCTGACTTCGGATGAGGCTTGGTGCGTGCCGCCACGCAACGTGCGCGTTTTTCTCGAGGAAATGTTGCGGCGTGGCGAACTTAAGACGGTGAATGAGATTCTGATGAAGTACGCCTCTTGCATCTCGCTGGAAGCGCCGGAAGCGCGCCGCACCACGGCGATCGGTCTCTCCGACTTGGCGGAGTTGTATGGCAGCGGCGACGGCAGCGCCCTGATGGAATCAATTCGCCGGCTAGGAAATCAGCTGGCTCTCGAGCGGGAACCGGAGCTGCAAACTTTGATTAGCGCCGCGTTCGTGCGCCTGAGCCAGGAAGCTGCCTCCAAGCGCTGCTATCCTGCGATGCAACAAGCGCTCTCATCCCTAGACAGCATCGAACAGCAGCGCCCGGGCTCGACGCAAAGCCTTCGTCCCCGTATCGGCGCCGAAGAACGTTTGCCGGAATTCATCGAAGAGGCGCTGCGCGGTGGGCATATCGCTGACGGGATGACGGAAATCCTGGGATTGATGCCGAAGGCCACGCTCCATTACGTGACCAGCCGCTTCGGCCACTGCGGATTCCGCGAAGATTGCGAAGTGCTCAGCCAAATCGTCCGGGGGCTTGGAGAGGATTCCACGCAGCGGCTTCTCGAGGTTCTGCAAACGGCGCCGGCCAATGAAGCCGCGGAGACCATCGGGCTGCTCAGTCATTTTGCTCCGGATGCCGTCGAGAAGATTCTTCCCGTTCGATTGAGCCAGTGGCCGCGTTCGTCTCACGATCGCGCCGTGCGCCAGCTTTCCTCGGCTCCGCCCGAGCAGCGCGCCAAACTGCTCGTCGCGCTTTACGACTCGCTCGACGCACTTATCCGCCCGTTAGCCCTTGACGAAATGGGCATGAGCGGCGATCCCGAATGCATCCCGAAGCTGGTGGAATTAGCGCAGAATGATCACACTCCGCCTTTCCACAGGTTGAAGGCCCTCGAAGCGCTAGGCCGCTTGCGAGCCACGGCTGCCAGCCCCACGCTGCAGCACATCATGGATGCGCGGCAAGTCTGGCGCTGGGTGTACCCGAGCGAGCTGCGAATCGCAGCCACGCAAGCGCTGATGCGGCTTGATCCGACGATGGCGCTCGAGAAACTCAACGCCAGCGGACTCGAGCGCAAAGACTTGTCCCTCGAGCCCACCGAACCCGAGCCCAACTCCTCGGTAATGCGCCAGCGAAGGTACGCGCGGCTGAAGTTATCGAGGAATCTAATCGCGATAACCACCAACTTGCGCGAGAACTTTCGTCTGTCGATCCCCGAACTAAACCTGGGCGGCGGCATCGGCTCAGGAGAACGGCACTTGGCACCGGGTTCGCTCCTCTCTCTGAAATTCTCCCATGGAGTTCGACACATTAAGGCGCAGGCCATCGTGCGTGGCGCGCGTCCTCAGGCGATGGCATTTGAATTTGTGGACATGGACCTGGAGGACCGTTCGAGACTGCGCAAAATCTTGCTGGAGCTCGGCGGCCTTCCTCAAGTGGCAGCGGTCACCAATCGCAGCAAGCGCCGGGGCCGGGTGGCCTCATACTCGAAGAATTAACGCAAGAATTTGACGGCGTGCGAAAGCGCGCAATTTCCCCCCTTCCTACCTGTACTCGTCCGGAGCAGAGCCGTCCGGTTGAGCAGGTCACGCACCCGTCCTATCGGCGGCTTGACATCAGAGGCACATGGAACCTCTGTACCATTGCCGTCGACGAGCCATAACCCTACGGTACTAGTCAGGTAGTCCTACTTCAGGGACTCCCAGGGCGGCGAATGCTAGCGGATTCCAAGTCGACGGCAGGACGAGCCTTCGTAAGAAGTCTCAACATACTTTTGAAGTTTGCCCGGTTGTACGGGTACGAGCACAGCCGTACCATCGAACAGCTCGATATCGCTTGGCGCGAGCTGCGCACGGCCATCCCCACCGGCACGGACTCCGGTCTGATGCTGGGTGCGACCGGCTCTCAATTGCTGCTGGATGGCGTTCCCCTGGAAGGCGCTCCAGCCGAAAAACAGTTTGCCCAGTTGCTTTCCGCCGCAGGTCTGGCCAGCATTCAATTTTTCCCTTCCGTCACTCAGGAAGAGATTGCCAGCTTTGCCCGTGCGTTTCCGACGGGCAAAGCGAAACCCATCGAACTCGCGAGACAGTTAAAGGCTGCGCTCGCCGGCGCCCAGGGAATCCGTTTGAATGAGGTTTGTTTCGTCGCCACCGACTCGCGGTTGAAGGATGCCAGCGTGGCCGCGCAGCTCGCCGCCGCCTCCCTGGGCGAAGACCAAAGCGAGTTCAAAAAATGGCTGAATGACCCGCAGAAATTGCTCGAGTTGATTGCCGCAGCGCAAGGTTCTCGCGGCGGTGGGGCGATAGGACAAGGCACGGGAACCGGAGAATCGCGTGCAGGTCTCGCCGACGGCGCGCCGGGAAGCGGTGCCGGGGGAATCGGCGGAGGCACCGTGGGTGGGGGCGGACCTGGCTTTGCAGCATCGGACGTTTCTGGGGCGGGAGCGTCGGGAGCAAGCACCGGAGGCTATCTGCCGGGCGGCCCTTATCCTGCGGGAGCAGGGGGAGGCGGGGTGCTCGGCTCAGGGGGAAGCATTCCTGGAGGTGGCCTTGGACCTGGCTTTGGCGCTGGGAGTGGCGGGGGAGTCGGAGGCGGGGCACCCGGGTCCGGGGGGAGCATTCCCGGAGGTGGTCTCGGACCTGGCTTCGGCGCCGGAAGTGGCGGCGGCGTGGGGAGTGGAGGTGGACCTTGGCGCGGAAACAGACAAGGCAGCGGCCCGAGTGAAGATGAGATCTACGGAATCCTGGGCGCGTTAACCAGTTTCGGCAACGTCGGTGCAGGCCAAGGCGGCCTCGCTGCAGCCGGAGTTTTCCAGGAGCAATTGTCTGAATTGCCGGGAACCGCGCAAGACACGCTCAAGCGGGCCATCGCCGGTCTCGCTGCGCAAGCGCCAGAAGGCCAGCCCGATGAATCGGTCCTGGTGAAACTGGCGGAACACCTGGCGATCAGGTTTGCGCTGGAACGTTTCGAAAGCGGCGAGGTCAAAGTTAACGCCGTGCGGCAGATGCTCGACCGCATGAACCAGGAAATCGAAAATCTCCGCAAGATACTGGGCGCCCACGAAGACAAAATGACGGATGCCGGGATGATGGTCGAATCGCACCGCGAGATTCTCGACCGGCAATTCTGGGCTGCCGTTCCCGAAAGCGGCAAGCAAGCCGTCTTGTTGTCCGGCGACGCGTGGTGCATCCCGCCAAAAAACGTGCAGTCTTATGTAGCCCACTTAATCGAGACCGGAGATATTTCACAAGCCATCAGCATTTTGCAGAACTACGCGTCCTGCGCGGAGAGCGACGAAGCCGACGCACGCAAGAAAACCGCTTTGGGGCTCTCCGAGCTGGCCGAACTCTACTCGAAGGCGGGCCCCAAACTGCTCGGCGAAGCTCTGCGCCACCTGGGTCTTCGGCTCAATGTCGAACAGGACGCCGAGCTACAAACATTGGTGAGCGCCGCATTCGTCAGGCTTAGCCAGGAGGCCGCAACCAGCCGGTGTTTTCCAGTGATGGAGCAAGCGCTCGAATTGATTTCTGGAGTTGAAGCGCAAAGGCCCGGTATCGGCCGCAGCCTGCGCCCGAAGATGGGCATCGAAGAGCGCATTCCGGAATTTGTCGATGAAGCTTTGCGCGCGCGCCAGGCAGCTGCGGGCATGACCAATGTCTTGAAAATGCTGCCACAAACGGCGATGGAGCAGCTCGCCATGCGCTTCAACCGCTGCAGCCTGCGGGATGACGCCGAGCATATTTCCAATCTGGCCGCCGATTTGGGTGAAGAAGGTTTGCAGTACCTTCGCAGCACCGTGAGAGGCGGTCCCATCACCGAAGCCGTTGAAATGGCCGGGCTCTTAAGCAAACTGGATCCCGAAGCGGTCGAAGTGTTCCTGCCGGCGCGAATGAAGGATTTTCCCAGGACGTCGCAGGATCGCATCATACGACAGCTTTCTGCTAGCGGCGCCCCCGGTCGCTCGCGAATTCTTCTCGAACTTCTCGATCATGTCGACCCGCTGATCATGCCTCTGGTGATCGACGAAATTGGCGTCAGCGCGGACCGCGAAGCCCTGGGCCGTCTTTTGACCATCGTCGACGGCGACTTGCCCGCCGGCGCCGCGCCATATTTGCAGGTGAAGGCCATCGAGGCGCTCGGCCGCATCCACGCTCCCGAATCGATCACCACGCTCAAACGCATCGTCGAGGCGAAAAAAATGTTTGGCTGGCTCCATCCCCAGGAGTTGCGTATCGCTGCGCTCCAGGCGCTAATGGGACTGGACTCGGATTGGGCGCGCCAATTTGTCGCCAAGAGTGGAATCGACCGTGAAGATTTGGCCTTGGCTCCGCTGGAGATCCTTGCCAACTCAAAATTCGTTCGACAGCGCCGCCATACTCGAGTCCGGCTCCATAAGACGGTCACTGCCGTGAGCACCAACCTTAAGGAAGCCTGCCGCCTCGAAATAAAGACGGCCAGCCTTTCCGGCGGCGTCGCCACGATCAGCCGCCATCTCGCTCCTGGCACCCAGGTGCAACTCAAGCTGCAGCTCGGCCTTCGGAACGTGCAGGCCACGGCCCTGATGCGCGACTACCGCGCCCAGGATATGGCCTTCGAAATTGTCGATATGACTCTCGACGAGCGCAGCAAGTACCGCCGCTTGCTCGCGGATAATCATTCTGCAGCGTCGCCTGGCGCTGAGGCCAAAAGTCAGGCCGCGGTTCCGGCTTCGGACTCCCCGATCCCTCCTTCCTGAACCAGCCATCAGCCAGAGCACGGCTCCGGGCGTGTCGCGGTTTTTGGCGCTGGCGCATCCAAACAGATACAATAGAATGTTTGTACCGGTTGCGGCAGACTGGCCAGTGCGGTCACGCACGCACGGCACTACCAGGAGACGGCGAAACCCTTCATGGATTTCACCAAAATTCTCGACGATATTATCGCGCGCTTTATAGGTACCAAGCACGAGCGCGACATCAAAAAGATGCAGCCGCTCATCGCGGCCATCAACGCCCGCGAATCCGAAATGAAGGCGCTGAGCGATGACGAGCTGAAAGTACGGTTCGCCCAGTTGAAAGCGCAGGTGACGGAGCAGTTAAAGGACGCCGATTCCAGCGAACCCACCTATCGGGAACTTCTCAAAAAGACCCTCGAGCCCATGATTGAGCCGGCCTTTGCCCTCGTCCGCGAAGCCGGCCGCCGCTTTCTGAACATGCGGCATTTCGACGTGCAGTTGATCGGCGGAGTCGTGCTGCACGAGGGCAAGATCGCGGAGATGAAAACGGGCGAAGGCAAAACGCTCGTAGCCACTCTGCCGGCGGCCCTCAATGCTTTGGCGGGACGAGGCGTACACCTGGTCACCGTCAACGATTATCTGGCGCGACGCGACGCCGAGTGGATGAGCCCGCTCTATCGCGGCTTGGGGCTTTCCATCGGCGTGATCGTGCACGATCTCGACGACGAACAGCGCAAAGCGGCTTACGGCGCCGATCTTACCTACGGCACGAACAACGAGTTCGGATTCGATTATCTGCGCGACAACATGAAATACGACCTCGCGCAATGCGTTCAGCGCGGCCACCAGTTCTGCGTCGTCGATGAAGTGGATTCCATCCTCATCGACGAGGCCCGCACGCCGCTGATCATTTCCGGCCCCTCGGAAGAGTCCACCGATAAGTACGCCAAGATCGACAAAATTATCCCCAAGCTCATTCAGGACATCGATTATTCCATCGATGAAAAACTTCGCACGGCCACGCTCACCGAAGAGGGCTTCAGCAAATGCGAACGACTCCTCGGCCTGCAAAATCTTTCCGATCCGGTGAACATCGAGCTCATGCATCACGTGTACCAGGCGCTCCGCGCGCATTCCCTCTACAAGCGCGACGTCGATTACGTGGTGAAAGACGGCGAAGTGATCATCGTCGATGAGTTCACGGGCCGCCAGATGCCCGGGCGCCGCTGGTCGGACGGTTTGCATCAGGCCGTGGAGGCCAAGGAAGGCGTCAAAATCGAGCGCGAGAATCAGACCCTCGCGACCATCACCTTCCAGAATTATTTCCGCATGTACAAAAAGCTCTCCGGCATGACCGGCACCGCGGAAACGGAATCCGAGGAATTTCGCAAAATCTACGGCCTCGATGTCGTGGTCATTCCCACGAATCGCAAGCTCATTCGCGAAGAACACCGCGATGTCGTCTACCGCACCGAAAAAGAAAAATTCGAAGCGGTGGTCAACGGAATCATGCAGGAAGACAATTCGTTCGCCAGCGGCATTCGCCACTACCACGAACGCGGACAGCCAGTGCTCGTCGGAACTATCTCCATCGAAAAATCGGAAGCCATTGCCGAGATCTTGAGGGAGGCTGGCGTTCCCCACGAAGTGCTTAACGCCAAGCAGCACGAGCGCGAATCGCGCATCGTCGCGCAAGCTGGCCGCAAGGGCGCCGTCACCGTCGCCACCAACATGGCCGGCCGTGGTACCGACATTCTTCTCGGCGGCAATCCCGAGCAAATGACCCGCGATCATTTTCTGAAAAACAAATTGGCCATGCCCTATGCCGCCGCGCCTGCCGTGATCCCCGCCGACGCCGACGGCAATGCCCAGCCCGCCGTGCAAATGGTGCTCTTCCAGCACGAGGGCAAGATCTTCCAGGTCCCCGCGGACCAGTGGAGACCCATCTACGATCAGTTCGCACAGCAGTGCAAAGCCGAGCACGACGAAGTGGTGGCTCTCGGAGGCTTGCACATCCTTGGCACGGAACGCCACGAAGCCCGCCGCATCGATAACCAGTTGCGTGGACGCGCCGGCCGCCAGGGCGATCCCGGCTCTTCGCGTTTTTTTCTTTCCCTCGAAGACGATCTGATGCGCATCTTCGGCGGCGAGCGCGTCAAAGCGCTCATGTACCGCTTCGGCATGACCGAAGGCGTGCCCATCGAGTCCAAGCTGATTTCGCGGCGCATCGAGCGCGCGCAAGAATCCGTCGAAGCGCAAAATTTCGACGCGCGCAAACACCTGCTCGAATACGACGACGTGATGAACAAGCAGCGCGAGACGATTTATGGCATTCGCCGCTCCGCGCTCGAAGGAAAAGACCAGCGCGACTACGTTCTCGGCATCGCCGAAGACCTGGCGCGCGAACTCGTCGACACATTCTGTCCGCGCGAGCAGCATCCCGACCAGTGGAACGCCACGCAATTTCTAGCGGAATTCAACGCTCAGTTTGGCGTCGACGCCAAGGCCTCCGGCGCCGATCCCGTCACGCTCAGCCACGACGAGCTTGCCGCCGCCGTCGTCGCCGCCGTCACCAAGCGCTACGAGGAAAAGGAAAAACAGTTCAGCCCCGACCTCATGCGCTGGCTCGAGCGCCGCATCATTCTCGATGTCGTCGATTCGCAATGGAAAGACCACCTTCTCTCGCTCGACCATTTGAAAGAGGGCATCGGTCTCCGCGGCTACGGGCAGAAAGATCCGCTGGTCGAGTTCAAAAAGGAAGCCTTTGTGCTCTTCGAAGACATGATGGGGCGCATCGACAACGAAACCATCCGCTATCTCTTCCACATCCAGATGCAACAAAACCAGCAGCCAAGCGAAGGTGGAGCGGGACAGCCGCGGCAGCCGCAACCGTCGCAGCCTCCTCGTTCAGGTGGCGCACGCGCCGCCGTTGCCAGCGCCGCAGCACGAGCCGAAGAACCCGCTCCCGAGCGACTCCCCGCCTTCGCCCGCGATATGGAGCGCAAACAACAGCGCCAGCAAAAAGAGCTGCAATATCAAGCCGGTCCCGCGCAAGCCGAAGCCCCCAAGCCCGTCCGCGCTGGCGCCAAGGTCGGCCGCAACGACCCCTGCCCCTGTGGCTCCGGCAAAAAATACAAAAAATGCCACGGCACAAATGCATGATCGCTTCGGCATTGGTGGCACAGACTTCAGTCTGTGCGAGTCTCAATCTTGGCGCGTTTGATCCGTTCGCTCGCGCAGGTCGCGAGTCTTGTTTTTCGAATTTCGTTTTTCGAGTTTCGCTTTTCGAGCTTTTTTCTGCCGCGGAGAAAACTTAACTCATGCCCCCAGCACCCATGCCACAATCCGAACGCCATCCCATCCCCGGCGTAAAAAATCTAGTCGCGGTCGCCAGCGGCAAAGGCGGCGTCGGCAAAACCACGGTCGCCGTCAACCTCGCTCTCGCCCTCGTAAAACTCGGCCACAAAGTCGGCCTCATGGACGCCGACGTCTACGGGCCCAACGTCCCCATTATGCTCGGCACGCTGCAAGAGCCCCAAGCCACCGCCGATAAACGCATCATTCCCGTGCAAGTCGCCGGCATGAAAATGATCTCCATGGGCCTGCTCAACCCCGGCGACAAGCCCATGGTCTGGCGCGGCCCCATGCTGCACAGCGTCATCACGCAATTCCTGCGCAGCGTCGAGTGGGGCGAACTCGATTACCTCATCATCGATCTCCCGCCCGGCACCGGCGATGTCCAGCTCACCCTCATCCAAACGGTAGCTGTTACAGGCGCCGTCGTCGTCACCACGCCTTCCACCGTCGCTCTTGCCGACGTGCGCAAAGCCATCGAAATGTTTCGCCAGGTCAACGTCGAAGTTCTCGGCGTAGTCGAAAACATGAGCACGTTCAAGTGTCCGCATTGCGACAAGCCCATCGACATCTTCGGCCACGGCGAAGGCGCCAAGACCGCCGTCGCCTACGGCGTCCCCGTCCTCGGCGAAATCGAAATCGATCCCCGCATCCGCATCGGTGGCGACACCGGCAAACCCGTAGCCGGCCTCGGCGAATCCGCCCCCGGCACGCAAAGCCTGTACGCCCTGGCCCGCGCCGTCATCGCCCGCCTAGCCGAAGTCAGCTCCACCTCCTCCGGCCCCACCGTCTCCATCGACTGAGTGTGAGCGGATGAGTTCTGCATGTCGCCTCTTGGCGACACAACGATCTATGAAAACGGGATCGAGTTTACTAACCTTTGCTACGACGTGTGGTCCAGAGGTCGTCAGCCTTACTGGTGCTTTAGAGCCCGTGGATGAGTTTGACCCGGGACGCGCCTTGGCACAACGGACTGTAGCCTCCTCGTGAGAGGAGAGCACGAGAGGGAGAATCATTCAATCGGCGCGTCCTGGATCGCACGTCACAGGAGGTTTGACCATGGACGTGCTGCATCCGAGATGTTGCGGGCTAGATGTACATAAGAACTCGATTTCTGCTTGCATTTTGGTACAGGAAGCGGGGCGAGTGCAGAAACATCAACGTCGTTTTGGTGCGATGACCCAAGACCTGCAGGAGCTCGCAAATTGGCTCAGGCAGTTCGAGGCGACGCAGGTAGCGATGGAGTCCAGCGGCGTTTATTGGAAACCGGTCTGGAACATTTTAGAGGGACAATTCACCATTGTTCTGGTGAATGCACAGCACATCAAGAATGTGCCAGGTCGCAAGACCGACCAGAAAGATGCGGAATGGATTGCGCAGTTGCTGCAACACGGTCTCCTGCGACCTAGCTACGTGCCCTGTGAGGTCATTCGCGATTTGCGAGACCTCACGAGAATGCGGACGAGTGTATCGCAAGAAGCTTCGCGTATCAGCAGCCGAGTTCAGAAGGTGCTTGAGGATGCAAATGTGAAACTGGCGAGCGTGGCCACGAACACACTCGGGAAGAGTGGACGGGCCATGCTGGAAGAAATCATCGCCGGTCAAAATGATCCGGAGTACCTCGCGTCCCTCGCCTTAGGGCATCTCCGTGCCAAGGCCCCGCAATTGAGACTTGCCCTGGACGGAAAGATCCGTCCACATCACCGCTTTCTGCTCCGGCGCTTACTTGATCAATTGCGTTTTGTCGAGCACGAGATCGTGTTGCTGGATGAACGTTTGGAAGAGATCGGGCGAGAACGGCCGGAGCTGTCACAAGCCGTGGCTCGGTGGGACACAATACCGGGCATCGATCGAGTCGCAGGATGGACTCTTCTAGCCGAAGTAGGTAACACCATGGCGCAGTTTCCGACGGCTGAACAGTTGGCCAGTTGGGCTGCCCTGTGCCCAGGTAACCACGAAAGTGCCGGCAAACGCTTGGGCGGTACAACGCGCAAAGGTAGTCCGTGGTTGCGTCGCATGGCATGTCAATGTGCCTGGGCTGCAGCGCGAACCAAGAACACCTACCTGTCGGCGCAATTCCGACGAGTGGCGGCCAGACGTGGCAGCAAGAGGGCGATCATCGCGGTGGCACACAGCATTGTAATCATTGGCTACTACCTGCAAAAGAACCAGCGCAACTACGAAGATCTCGGTGGAGATTACTTCGATCGCATAGAGTCTGACGGTTTGAAGCGATACTTCGTCAGACGACTCGAGAAACTAGGGCACAAGGTGACTCTAGTGCCGATCAAAGCCGCTTAACCAACCGCTTATAGCAACGTTTTCGAGGGAGTGAGGGTGCATGTTATGATTCAATTCTCAGGTCTAGCAATTACGCGAGCTACGGGTGGGCTTCCGTCGTCGATGATGACAGCGCTATGTGAACTTAAGCCTTTTAGAATCAGCGTTTACTGGAAATCCCATAAGTGTTGCATCTAAAAGACTTACAGGAGAGCCAAGTCGTTTAGAACCAACGTTTACAGAAAACAGGGGGGAGGCCAAAGCACAATGTCTAGCATAAATTCCGGCTCCAACCCCGCGCGCGGCTCGCTAGAGCTGGGCCGCCAGCTCGACATTCGCCCCTACCGCGGCAAGCGCCCACAAATCGCCGCCTCCGCCTATATTGACCCCGCCGCCGTCATCATCGGCGACGTGGTCATCGGCGAAGACTCCAGCGTCTGGCCCTGCACCGTGATTCGCGGCGACGTGCACCACATCCGCATCGGCGCGCGCACCAACATTCAGGACGGCTGCGTCCTCCACGTCATGCGCGACGAGCACCCGCTCGTCCTCGGCGACGACGTCACCATCGGCCACTCCGTCACGCTGCACGGCTGCACCATCGAGTCACGCTGCCTCATCGGCATGGGCGCCATCATCCTGAACGGCGTCCACATTGGCGCCGGCAGCGTCGTAGCCGCCGGCACGCTCCTCCTCGAAGGCGCCAAAATTCCGCCCGGCAGCCTGGTCGTCGGCCACCCCGGCAAAGTCAAACGCGCCCTCACCGGCATCGACCAAGCGAGCATCGACGCCTACGCCCAGCGCTACGTCGAGTACAAGAATATCTACAGAGAAGAAGTGGCGAGTGGCGAGTGGCGAGTGACGAGTGGCGAGAAAAACATGACGAACGAACGGCCGAAGCCAAAGCATTACAAGGACCTGCTTGTTTGGCAGAAAGGAATGAATCTCGCCAAATTGGTGTACAAACTCACGATGAGTTTTCCATCGGAAGAACGATACGGATTGACCTCGCAGATGCGCAGAGCCGCCGTTTCGGTGCCGTCGAACATTGCAGAAGGGCAAGCCAGAAGAGGCACAAACGAATTTCTGCAATTTCTTTCTATTGCCGAAGGCTCGCTCGCAGAATTGGATACGCAGTTATCTCTGAGTGTTGAGCTAGGCTTTGCTCAACAGGTAGACGTCGAGTCCTCATTGAAAGAGATAGATGAACTACAAAAGATGCTAGTAGCGCTGAAGCGGAAGCTCTCTTCTTACTCGCCACTCGCCACTCGCCACTCGCCACTTTCCCAAAGGGCCCGCTGACGATGACTTCAAAGACCAAATTCCAAGCCATCCGCGGCACGCGCGACCTGCTCCCTCCCGACACCGCGCTGTGGAACCGCGTCGAACAAACCGCCCACGAAGTCTTCGCCACCTACGGCTTCGGCGAAATCCGCCCGCCCATCTTTGAGCCGACCGACTTGTTCGCTCGCGCCGTCGGTGGCGATACTGACATTGTTTCCAAGGAGATGTACACATTCCAGGACAAGCTCTCCGCTGGCGCAGCAGAACACGCGGAAAATATGAACCCGGAGGCTGTGAGGCGTTTGCTTAGGGCCTATGATGCTGGGGAAATCCCGAAGACCCCAAGAAATGATACAGCTGTTGAAAGAATCAAAGCCCAAATAGAAAAAATAACTGTGGAGCAGGATGCCTTCCAACATCCCGAAAAGGTAACTAGCAAGTTCACCGAGAGCTACAACCCATTGCTTTACAAGATGGCGTTCGAGGTCGGTCTCATGCAACTCGGTGAACTCATCAGTCTCCGGCCAGAAGCGACGGCGAGTGTGTGCCGCGCGTACATCGAGCACAACATGCAGCAGCTTCCCCAGCCGGTGAAGCTGTACTACATGGGGCCGATGTTTCGGCGGGAGCGTCCGCAGAAGGGGCGATATCGGCAGTTCTACCAGATTGGCGCGGAAATTCTTGGCGGACTCGACGTTCCCAACATCGATGCCGAGCTCATCGAAATGCTCATGACTTTCTTCACCAAGATCGAATTGCAGGGCACGCAGCTCGATATCAACTCCATCGGCTGCCGGGATTGTCGGCCGGAATACGTGGAGCTTCTTCGCGCCGAACTCAGCAAAGTGAAAGACCAACTCGGCGCGGATTCGCAGCGGCGCATCGAGACGAATCCGCTGCGCGTGCTCGACTCGAAACTCGAGCATGAGCAGCCCATTATCGCGAAGCTCCCGCACATCGCCGATCATCTTTGCGAGTACTGTAAGGAGCATTACGCTGAGCTGAAACGTCAACTCGATCTGCGCGGCGTTGCGTATCACGAAAATTGGCGCCTCGTCCGCGGCCTCGACTACTACATGCGCACTACGTTTGAAATCACCGCGCAGGGCCTCGGCTCGCAAAACGCCGTCTGCGGCGGCGGCCGCTACGACGGCCTCGTCGAACTCCTCGGCGGCCCGCCCACCAAAGGCATCGGTTTCGCCATCGGCGAAGACCGCTTGATCCTTTCATTGCAAGAAACGATCCGCGCGTCGGCTGCCGGTTCTGACTCGCCACTCGCCACTCGCCACTCGCCACTTCTCTACATCGCCTGGATGGGCGAACGCGCGTACGCCACCGCGATCCGCGCCGCCAAAGACCTGCGCAACGCCGGGTTCCGCGTCGAGCTTCCGCCCACCGAACTGAAATTCGGCAAAGCCCTGGAGCGCGCCAGCAAGCTCGGCTCGCGCTTCGCCCTCATCCTCGGCGACAATGAAGTCGCCGACGGCCAGTGGACGCTCAAAAATCTCGCAGACGGCTCGCAGCAGAAACTCACCGAACAAGCTCTGCTAGAATATCTGCGCGGCCTTTAGTGGCACAGGCTTCAGCCTGTGCTAACCACATGATCTTGGTATTCTTGATCCTGCGGACACAGAATGAATTTGTGTTGCTGAATCATTCTGAATAGAGACAGAGCACAGACTGAAGTCTGTGCCACTGGAGAAGACCTTGCTGGATTTTCTAGGCAATCTGCAACGCACACATTACTGCGGCGCGCTGCGCGCCTCGGACGAAGGCCGCGACGCTATCGTGATGGGCTGGGTCTCCGGCCGCCGCGACCTTGGCAATCTGCTCTTTCTCGACATTCGCGACCGTACCGGCATCGTGCAGGTAGTCTTCAACAAGGAGTCGCAGCCCGCCGCTCACGCCAAAGCCGAGCAGGCGCGCAGCGAATTTGTGGTCGCCGTCGAAGGCAAAGTCATCAAGCGGCAAAAAGCGAATCCGGAAATCGCCACCGGCGAAGTCGAGCTGCTCGCCACGAAGCTGCACATTTTAAATAACGCCAAAACGCCGCCGTTTCCCATCGAAGACGAAATCAACGCGGCGGAAGAAACGCGCCTGCGCTACCGCTATCTCGACCTGCGCCGCCCCAAGCCGCACCGCAACCTCGCGCTGCGCCACAAAATCGTCCTCGAAATGCGCAAGGCCATGGACGAAATGGGCTTCCTTGAAATCGAAACGCCCATGCTCACGCGCTCGACGCCCGAAGGCGCGCGCGACTATCTCGTGCCCAGCCGCGTGCATCACGGCCAGTTCTATGCGCTGCCGCAGTCGCCGCAAATCTTCAAGCAAATCCTGATGATTGGCGGGCTCGACCGCTACTTCCAGATCGTGAAATGTTTTCGTGACGAAGATTTGCGCGCCGACCGCCAGCCCGAATTCACGCAGCTCGACGTCGAGATGTCTTTCCCGCGCCAGGAAGATATTTTTCACGTGATCGAAACGGTGATGGTGCGCGCGTGCGCCGTCGCGGGCGTCAAGACGCAAGGGCCGTTTCCGCATATGCTTTACAAGGACGCCATCCGCAAATACGGCAGCGACAAGCCCGACTTGCGCTTTGGCATGGAGCTGCACGAAGTCACGGACTGCTTTCCGGAAGAAGCCAAAACCAAGCTGGGGATCGAAGGCAGCGTGTTTGCTCTTGCTGCGCCTGGTGCAGCTGGCTATTCGCGCAAACAGCTCGACGAACTGACCGAAAAAGCAAAGTCCAACGGGGCGCGCGGCGCGTATTTCGTGAAGCTCGCGGCTGAAGGCACGACCTCGACAGTAGAAAAGTTGATCGGCGCCGAAAACGTAAAGAAACTTGCCGAGGCCTGCGGCGCAAAGACCGGCGATCTCGTCGTCGCCGTCAGTGCTAAGCAGCAAATCAAAGGCACGCACGCCGCCGCGCTTGTCGCCGGACAAGTGCGCTTGCAACTCGGCGAAGCGCTCAACTTGATCGACCGCACGCAGTGGAAATTTCTCTGGATCACCGGCTTCCCGCTCTTTGAATGGAGCGAGAACGACAAAACCTGGGTCAGCGCCCAGCATCCCTTCACCGGCATCGTGGACGAGGATTTGGAAAAGCTCGAATCCGCGCCGTGGGAAGTGCGCTCGAAAGGCTACGATCTCGTGCTCAACGGCAACGAGCTCGGCTCCGGCAGCATTCGTATTCACCGCCAGGACATTCAGGAGCGTCTCTTCCGCGCGCTCGGCCTGAGCGAAGAACAACTCCGCCGCCGCTTCGGCTTCTTCCTCGACGCGCTCACCTATGGCACGCCGCCGCACGGCGGCATCGCCCTCGGCATTGATCGCATCGCCATGCTCCTAGCCGGCGAAAAATCCCTGCGCGAAGTCATTGCCTTCGCGAAAACCACCGCTGCGGTCGATCTAATGGCAGAATCTCCCTCTGAGGTCGATAAGGATCAGCTCGACCAGTTGGGGATTGCGATCAGATCCGAACACTAATGCGACCGTTCCTTCCATCTGTCACTGTGTTTCTCATCGTCGCAGCTTGGCATGAGAGGAAGAGCAGACTCATGTTCTTCACGGCGATTGCGGGCTTGTTCCTATGCGCAGCGGCTTTTGCGGCAAACGCCCATCAACCGGACTGGGTCATAATTTCGCTGGGCATAGGATGGCTAATCTCCGCACTTATCGTTCTTTGGTTTGTGATCAACGGAGTGCTTCAATATCTAAGCAAAAGGATAAAGCGGACATGATCAAGTGGAACGGGAGACGCTAGCCCCAGAATGTCGCGTATACGGATACTGCCGGAGGCTGTCGCAAATAAAATCGCTGCAGGCGAAGTTGTCGAACGTCCCGCTTCGGTAGTGAAAGAGTTGTTGGAAAACGCACTGGACGCAGGCGCGAAGACGATTCGCGTCGAAACGGAAGTCGGCGGCAAGCGCATGATTCGCGTCATTGACGACGGCCGCGGCATGATTCATGACGACGCGCTGCTGGCTTTCGAGCGTCACGCGACAAGCAAATTAAAGTCCGCCGACGATTTGCTTTCCATCTCAACGTTGGGCTTTCGCGGAGAAGCGCTGCCGACGATCGCGGCGGTCTCGCGGCTGCTTCTCGAAACGCGCGACGAATCGGAAGCCGAAGGCACACGCATCGAATTTGCCGGCGGAAAACTTGTCAACGTGAAGCCCGCGGGATTGCCTGCAGGAACCACCATCAGCGTCGCCGATCTTTTTTACTGCGTGCCCGCGCGCAAGAAATTTCTCAAGTCGGACACGACCGAACTCGGCCACATCGCTTCGCTCGTTACGCATTACGCGCTGGCCAATCCAGACAAACATTTCGTTCTGAGCACGCCGACGCAAGAAATCATCAACAGTCCGCCCGCAGAAAAACTCGCCGACCGCATCTACCAACTCTTTGGCCGGCAAGCGGCGGAGGAACTTGTTGAAATTCCTCCGGCGTCAGCGCCATTTCGCGCGGCCATCACGGAGCCGGAACTCGAAGCCGTGGAGGAGAACGCGACGCTGACGGTTCGAGGTTTCACGTCGCGTCCCGACGTGCAGCGCCCCAACCGCAACGGCATCTACGTTTTCGTGAATCGCCGTCTTGTGCGCGACCGTCTGATTCTCCACGCCATTCACGAAGCCTATCGCAACATTCTCCCGCCCACGGTTTTTCCCGCCACGCTGTTGTTCCTCGAAATGCCCTACGACGAAGTCGACGTCAACGTGCATCCCGCAAAAATCGAAGTACGTTTCCGCCGCTCGCAATTCGTCCATGATTTTGCGCGCGACTCGATCCGCCAAGCTCTCATGAGCGTTCGTCCCGTTCCGAGCTTCGCTGCAGCTGCCGCAGGAGTTCCCGTTGGAGCACCGCCCGCAGCGTCCACTTTTTCTCCCACTGCATTTGGTGCCGCTGCTGCTTCGGGAGTTCCTCGCGCGATCATTCCCGCAATGGAAGAAATCGGCGTCGGCTCAGGCGTTGGCTCCGACGGCGGCTTCGATCTGACTTCGGACGCGCTGCGGCCCGTTGAACAGCGCTTTGCTTTTCCTGCGGGTATTGAACAGCCGATCGAAACCGGCATGGCTTCCGCTGCGGCTTCCGCTGCTCAGGCGCTTGTCGCTTCGAGCTGGGCTGGAAATCTCGCAGCGCCGAGCGCGAGCGCGCCCGCTACGCTCCCTCGCCCCGACCAAATCGCAGACTTGAAGCCACTCGGGCAAGTGAGTTCGAGTTTTATCGTCGCGGTGAACGGTGAAGGGTTGTGGCTCGTTGATCAGCACGTCGCACACGAGCGCGTGCTGTTCGAGCAGCATCTGGAAGCCCGTCGCGCCGGCAAAGTGGAAGCGCAACGCATGCTGATGCCGCTGGTGATTGAACTTTCGCCGCGCCAGATTGTGATTTACGAGAAGATTGCAGAAGAGCTTAGCGCGAATGGCTTTGAAGTCGAACCGATGGGGCCGCGCAGCGTCGCGATTCAAGCCGTGCCAGCGGGAATCGCTCCGGGAGACGGAGAAAAACTTCTGACGGAGATTCTCGATGGCATCGAGAAGGAAAATGCGGCTATTTCCATTGATACATTGCAGGCGAAGATCGCCGCTTCGACCGCATGTCATGCAGCAATCAAGGTAAACATGCCGCTCGATCAAACGAAAATGGAATGGCTGCTTGGAGCGCTTGCGAAAACGGATTGTCCGATGAGTTGCCCGCACGGGCGGCCCGTTGTGCTGCGCTATTCCGTGAAAGAGATCGAGAAGGCGTTTCACCGGATTTAGGAAGAAAGCTAACAGTTCAAAGCTGACAGCTAACAGCTGGGAGAAGAGAAAAGATAACGCAGAGGCGCAGAGTTAACAGAGATTCGCGGAGAAGAGAGAGAGAAGCTAAGCACAGAGTTCACAGAGAAGAGCGGAACGACACTTCAGGAGACGAGGCGAATGACGGAAGGGCAGAAGACGGCGGTGATTTTTGGGTTGGCGAACAAGCGCAGCATTGCTTGGGCGATTGCGCAGAAACTTTCGGCAGCGGGCTGGCGATTGGGCATCGCGTACATGAATGAGCGGCTTGGGCTGGAAGCGAAGGATCTGATCGCGGAGTTGCCGGGCGCTGACGGATTCATGTGCGACCTTACGCAGGATGATCAAGTCGCGCGCGTGTTCGAGGAGATCAAGGAGAAGTATGGAGTGATTCACGGATTGGTGCATAGCGTGGGATTCGCTCCGCCGGATGAATTGAAAAAACCATTTGTGGAGACTTCTCGCGAAGGGTTTCGTATCGCGCACGATATCAGCGTGTATTCGCTGATCGCCGTGGCGCGCGGGGCGGCGCCGCTGATGGCGTCGGGCGGCGGAATCGTTACGCTGACGTATTACGGCTCGGAAAAAGTGGTTCCGAATTATAACGTCATGGGCGTGGCCAAGGCGGCGTTGGAAGCGACGGTGCGGTATTTGGCGTACGATCTAGGTCCAAAGGCCATTCGCGTCAACGCCATTTCCGCCGGGCCGATCAAAACCCTTGCTGCACGAGGCATCGCGAATTTTAGCGACATGCTCAAGACGCAGACCGAACGCGCGCCGCTGAAGCGAAATGTGGATCCGGGCGAAGTGGGTTCGACTGCGGCGTTTCTCCTTTCCGATGCAGGCTCGGGGATTACCGGCGAAACGATTTACGTCGATTGCGGTTACAACATCATGGGGTTTTGAGTGGCACAGGCAATCTTGCCTGTGTGGTTTTGAGTTTCTTTCATTTGCAAAAATACACACAGCCAAGATTGGCTGTGCTACGAAATGCCAAAACTCACGATTGCCATTGATGGACCAGCAGGCTCGGGAAAGAGCAGCCTGGCGAAGCGCGTCGCGCAGATTCTCGGATATTTGTATCTTGATAGCGGCGCGATGTATCGTGCGCTGGCGCTCAAAGCGCTGCGCGAAGAAATCACGATGGAGAATTGTGCCGCCCTCGAAGAACTCGCGCGCGGAACGCACATCGAGCTCAAGCCACCGACGCTCGAACAAGAAGCGGCAGGCTCCAAGAATCGCGTGTTTCTCGATGGCGAAGAAGTGACCCAGGCCATTCGCACTGCCGAAGTGGCGCAAGCTGCCTCGCGGCTTGCCACAATCGCAGGAGTTCGCGAAATCCTGGTTGCCGAGCAGCAGCGCGCCGGCGCCGGCGGAGGCGTGGTGATGGAAGGGCGCGACATTGGAACCGTCGTTTTTCCCCGCGCTGAGGTGAAGATTTTTCTGGAAGCTTCGCCGGAAGTTCGCGCGGAGCGGCGATGGAAAGAACACCAGGAAAAAGGCGAAGGGATGACGCTGGCGCAAGTTCTGGAAGAAGTGCGCGAACGGGATCGCCGCGACCGCGAGCGAAAAGTGTCGCCACTGGTGCGCGCTGCGGATGCCGTGCTGGTGGACAATACGGCGATGGATGTGGAAGAGACCGCGCGGCTCGTCGTGATGCTGGCGCGCGAGCGCGAAAAGGAATTAGTGAATGCCGCGGGCGGGAAAGTGTGACCCCATGTTTGCCCTAACAGTCTTGACTTGAACTGGCTTCTTTCGCCGAACTGCGATTGTCTCTCGATCGACCTCCCAAAATAGATCGCTCCATACAAACATTGAACAAGACTTGCAGCCTGGCACAAAACTCCGCAGTGCGGTGTCTATTCGACACATGCAGTCGAAGAGAATCGAGGCGCGCATGGGCGACTGGAACCTTCTGGAATTGTGGCGTTCCATGGGAACGCTGTGTCATGGAGTGGTGATCGTGCTGGCGATTATGTTCGTGCGTTCGATGAGCGTGAGCACGGGACGCGCTCTGCGGTTTCGTCTGGCGCGGGAACAATCGCAGGCGTACATCGCGGAGACAGTTGAGCCGCTGCGCGAGGGCAAACTCGATCAGGCGATTGTGCTTGCGGAACGCAACAA
>CAWKOM010000003.1:0-1037983 GCA_963851235.1 uncultured Acidobacteriota bacterium | reverse complement strand
CCCAGGTTGGTAGTGTCTGCGCGCTCGTGAAATTATCGAGAAGCACCCTCCGCGCAATCAAAATTTTCGGCGGAGTTGGTATCTCCCTGGCCCTTGTACCGCGCAACGGAAGGGTAAGGGCAAAGCGGCCGGGTGATGCGGACTCCCTGGTTGCCGGATTTAGCGTCGGCTCCGATTTTGCCCGTTCCGATAAGCTTTTCGGGCGCGACTCCTTCCGTGACCCAGCGATCCAGGGCGAGGGTGATGTCGTGATCGGCGTCATCGGGAAAGTCTTTGCCTGCGGCCAACTCATCGTTGCCAAAGCTCGTTGGTCCGAGACCGCCAGTGCAATGCTGCATTCCGGGAATCATGAAGAGGCGATAAAAGGCGCGAATATCGGCGGGGCTTGACGACCTCGGATCTGGGTAGGATTTGAGAAACGTCTCGACCTCTTCGTAGAACGCGATGGAATCGCGCGGGGCGATGGCCGGGTCGCCCCAGCCGTGGAATTGGATGAGTTTGCCGCCGTGATCGCGGAAACTGCGCAGATCGGGATTGTAGGAGTTCAAGATCGATGCCGTTTTCTCGTCGGCAAGTTCTACATCACGGACGAAGTCCATGGTTCGCCAATCCCACTTTGCCTGTTCGTGCACGGCCTGCCCGAAGAAGGTATTGCCGAACAGGGATTGCACGGAGTTCCCCACGATCCATATCGACCAGGCGCCAGGCTCAGCTTCCGTTCCCGGCTCGTAACCCGGATAGATCTGCTGACCGCTCTGCGGATCCTTCGGACCCTCATAGATCTTCTTCAGCGTGTCGATCTGGGGCTCGGTCAGGCATTCCGCATTCTCGGTTCCCTTGCACAACAGGACGGAAGGATCGAACTGACATCGGCGAGGATCCTGGATGAGGCCGTCCTTCACACCGTCGCGAGCATCGCATTCGGCCAGGGCGGCCTTTTCAATTGCGGGAAGCTTTTCCTGCGGGAGTTTGCCTTCCGGTTTTCCGTTCAACGCGATCTCGTTCCAGAGGAAGCCGGCGAAGTGATGGGTCCAGTGGTTGGCGGGCGCGCCAGCGATGATGCCGTCGAAATCCTCGGGATAACGCTCGGCTTCCATCAGCGCCTCGCGGCCTCCGTCGGAGCATCCGGAGAAGTACGCGCGTCCCGCGGCTTTTCCGTAATACGCCTGCAGGATGGTTTTGGAAAGCCTGGTGGTTTCGTGCACGGCACGATACCCGAAGTCGATGAGCTTTTCCGGATGGCCGATGGCCCAGCTTGCATCGGGCATCATGCCCTGGCCGCGGTGGCCGTCATCGGTGGCCGCCACTGCATATCCATGCATCAGGGGCGCGGCCAGCACGATCGGCTGGATCGATCCCGCCCATCCCCCATTGCCGCGCTGCATGTATTTGCCGTTCCAACTCTCGACGGGGGGCAGCCACAGGGCGAAGCCGATTTCGGAATCCGCTGTAGGCCGTGCGGTGCCGGTCACTTCGCAGTGACGCGGCACGGTCACATCGGGCACCGTGGATGGCATTCCGGGGGGCTGTTTCAGGGCACGGGGTTCGGTCGATACGGCGGTCTCGATGGTGGCGTGATCGAGCTTGAGATTCTTCAATGCCTCGCAAGTCTGCTCGGCTGCCGCGCTGCCGGAGAGGACGATGGTGAACGCAATCATGGCTGCGGAAAGTCGTGGGCGCAGAGACATAGAATTCCTTTCGGCAATTCAGATCTCGGGTCGGGCCGCCTTTAGCGGAAATCAGTGATCTTCGAAATGGTTTCGCACGGGGCTCGGTAATTATTTCAAGACACGGCTAATGTACTTCGTCCGGGCGGTTCTGACTAGCATCTCCGGCTCGCAACCATCAGCGGACCTGAAGGCCCTTTGCCGGGAGGTTGCAGATGTGCTGTCAAGCCACACGTCGACGAAGGATGCATGACCCAGCCAGGAATTCGAGAACGAGTGTGGCGTTCTTATCCAATTGTCGCCTAACCGGACATTACCCCATTTTCGAGTTCTGTCAGGTTGGCCGGTGAACCGTTCGGAACAGTCCAATGAGCAATCGGCGATCTAGCACTCATTGAGCTTCTGAGGCATTACCACTTCCGGACTGTCGACAATCCAACCCTTTGCTTGTAACCCAAAGGTCCGATGGAGCCAAATGCCGTCATACTGGGTTGTGTGATGATAGGAGGCGCCCGATGAATCCGGTTGAGAAGGCCTTTTGCTCCATAGAAGCCGCCTGGAGAACACGCCGATGCGCATCACAAGCATAGGTCATGCTATCTTCGCGGTCACCATGATCGTCCTCGGAGCCGTAGGCTTGCTCCATCCTGATTTCGTTCCGCTGTGGAATCCTGTTCCCGTCAATGTCCCCGCACGCGTATTGCTCGTCTACCTCAGCGCCCTCATCTCCGTAGCATCCGGCATCGGTCTGCTTGTTCAGCGCATGGCGGCCATCGCCGCGCGCCTGCTGCTCACCACTCTTTTTCTTTGGTTGCTGCTATTGCGGCTACCAAACTTTCTTCTTGAACCTGCTTTCGAAGCTTGCTGGTCCGTGTTTCCGCTCATGATCATGCTGGCCGCCGCCTGGGTGCTCTATGTCTGGTTTGCCGCTGACTGGGACCGTAAACATCTCACCTTTATCAGCAGCAACAACGGCCTGCGCATCGCGCGCGTGCTTTACGGCCTCTCGCTTGATCTTCTTCGGCGTGGCCCATTTCATCGACGTAAAAGACACGGTCTCGCTCATCCCCCATTGGCTGCCGAGCCACCTGTTCTGGGCGTATTTCACGGGCTGCGCCTTCATCGCAGCGGGCCTCGCGACTCTCGTTGGATTCTGTGCACGGCTAGCAGTCACACTCTCAGCCTTTCAAATCGCATTGTTCCTGTTCCTGGTGTGGGTACCTATTGTGGCGACAGGCTCTAAAGACCCATTCCAGTGGAGTGAGACTTTCCTGAATGTGGCGCTCTTGGCTGGCGCTTGGGTGATGACCGATTCTTACCGAGACACGCCGTGGCTCACCTCCAATAACCGATAGCATGGTGTTGCCGCAGGACTCGGCTACGCATCGCGAACATCGGTCTCCGGTGCTTGCTAACGACAGACCCCTCGCTCATGGCGAGGGGCCGCATTTTTTGGGGCTAACTTCCGGATAGCCGGTCATACGACCTGAACCCGTTTTTCGGAGTTCTCATTCCGTCCCGATTCAGCCGAGGAGTTGCAGAACGATTTTGCCGTTTTTATGAGGTGCACCGGCAAGCATCTCGTGTGCGCTACGCGCTTCTGCCAGCGGCAGCACCGACCCTACTCGGGCGGAGATCCTGCGCGTCTCAAACAGGTCCGTAACAGTGCGCAATCTCTGGCTCGTAACCTCGGCGTAAAAGAACACCGAGTGCATACTTGCTCTTTGCGGAAGTTGCGTGGAGGCCACCGATACGAGCCGCCCCCCGGCCTTCACTGCAGCGGAACAGCGTTGGACTGTGTCGCCACCCACGGTGTCGAGGACGGCGTCGACCTGAGGCAAGGAATTTTCGAAACCGGCAGCGCTCGAATCAAGGATCGTTTCGACGCCGTATGCGCGGAGCAACTCCTGGTCAGAGGAGCGGGCCACCGCAATCACCCGCATTCCGGCGTCGAGAGCCATTTGCACCCCATAGGCGCCTACGTTTCCGGCGGCGCCTGTGATCAAAATTGTATCTCCACTTTTCGCCTGGGCATATTCGAAGAGCATCTGCCAGGCGGTGACTGCGACAACCGGCGCCGAAGTTGCCTCGCGGTGGCTCAGGCGCCGCGGTTTTGGCGCGATCATCCCCGCGAGTGCGACGGCGAATTCTGCCTGGGCGCCGCAGAATTGCGGGTTGGTAACACCATAGACCTCATCGCCAATTGCAAATTGGCTCACATCGGGACCAACCTCCTCAACGAAGCCTGAGAGGTCGGAACCAAGTGTCAATGGAGGCTGTGGACTTACCTTGCTCTTGCCCTCACGAATGATTGCGTCCCATGGAGCGACGCCCGCGGCGGCAACGCGCACCAACACCTCTCCTTTGCTAGGCGACGGCTTAGGGATATCTTCGACTACGACGACCTCAGGTGGTCCGAAACGGTGGATGCGCACGGCCTTTATGTGAATCACACCCCGCTTCACACGAACTCGCTGGGCTTTATGCCTTGCGACAGCAGAGTTCCCGATAGTCAGAAGCATACAACTGATCGGTCACGGGCGGATGGTCGCCCACCCGGAAATGTCGCCCACCCGGAAATAACTCAAGAGTAAACACTTAAGACCGAGACGGCCGCGCTCTTCCAAAGATAGATACCGAAAAACGCGCCAGGGTTGCGCGAAACGGCACTTACGGGAATCACCTGGATTTGTAAACACTGGCCGACTTGAACGAAGCCGCTGCGGCGGCGGACGCGTTCGCGTGCGGCTGAGCCGACATTTGCGGCTGCCCCGGTAGTTTGGTTCGCAGAGAAGGAGGATTCTCTGTGAACCAACTACGTCAGCTCATGCTTGAGGAGTTGCAACGCCGCAACTTCGCCGATACAACCATCCGCACCTACCTGCACGGTGTTGCGCACTTCAGCCGGTACTTTCGGCGTCCGCCCGATCAACTTGGCCCTGAAGATATTCGCAAGTACCAGGCGATGCTGTTCACCAAGTTGAAGTACAGCCCGAACACAGTCATCCTGCGGCTGGCATCGCTACGTTTCTTCTACATCCACGTGTTGAAGCGTGGCTGGAGTATCGCCGAGACGCCCTATCCGAAGAAGGTGCGTCACCTTCCGGGGGTACTCAGTCAGGAAGAAGTCGCGCGACTGATTGAGTCCGCGGACACACCTTTTCATCGCATCCTGCTGATGACGATGTATGCCACCGGCGCACGCCGCGCAGAAACGGCTCACCTGAAGGTCAGTGACATCGACAGCAAGCGGATGGTGGTCCATATCCGAGAGGGCAAGGGCGGCAAGGACCGCGATGTCATGCTCAGCCCGAAGCTGCTCGAGGAACTTCGCATCTACTGGCGAGGTCTCCGGCGCAAGCCGAAGGAGTGGCTGTTTCCCGGCAACCGCTGGCACACGGCAAGTTATCCCGTCACCACCAAGGTCCTCTGGACTGCCTGCCAGATCGCTGCTGAACGTGCGGGCCTTGAGCATAGGCGCATCCATCCGCACACTCTGCGGCAGGCTTGGGCATACTACACCACCTTTCAGAGTCCATTCATTCTAAAGACAATCGGCCTTGACCGAAGGGGATTTGCGGAAGTTTATGGGCACCACGACGTGCTGCTCTCACCGCTTGTTGCACCTCCGGAAGCAATAGATCCTTTTTCTCGATGATCCATGGCGCGTATTCCACGACCTGTCTTGCCGGGAGGGTGCGTTGTCGAATCAGTCGCTTCACCACCGTATTACTTACTTGTAGCTCTCGCGCCGCCGCTTCCTGTGTCACCCAGTCATCTTGGTTTTGGAAGGGAGCGATCTTGTGATATCCCCGCAGTCCGGCTACACGAGATGCATTCCAAGTTTTGTCTTGACCGGTTTTGTATCCGAGACGATTCAAGATAGCCGCGATCACCTTGTCCTGGCATATCTTCGATAACTCGCGAACCAAATCGATCACCGAACGGTCCGCACTGTGACGGTGGTGTCCTGGCTTGTTTCGTTCCATATGCAGTTCCGAGTGCACTCCACCAGCCCAGTGCAGACGCAGGCGATGAGTTGAGGGATCAGGTTCACTATCGACGATGATCTCTGTCAGGACTGTCCGCAGAATGCGCTTCTTCAGTGGGATCGGCGCTTCGGGCTGATTCCACAACGCAGAGAGATCTTCGCTCAACATGGATAGTCGTTGCTTCTGTTCCTCGTTGAGAGGCTTGGCAGTTTTATCCGCCGCAACGAGGCGTGCCTCGGCTTCCGCAACCTGAACCAGTGCGCTATTCCAGCGAGCCTCTAACTCACCGGCCACGAGACGATTTTCTGGCTCCACAGCATCAAACTGCCGACGCGCACGCTTCTCCTCATAGCGAGCCCGTTCCAGGGCCAGCTCGAGTGCCTTTCGCTTCTCATCGCCTTCGACTTTGGCGCACGCTGCTAATTGGATTGCAGCCTCGATCCCGGCAGGTCGAATAGCGGTCAGTACGCTTTGCACCACGGCTCGATCCAGCCGCAAGCTGCCCACCGTAAAGCAGTGGCCTGATCCGCGGTCTCCCCGATCACCCTGACAGACATATCGAGGGACTCTGCCGCTGTTGCCGCTATATGCAACTTGCATTTTCCGTCCGCATCGACCGCAACGCAGCAAGCCTGATAACAGAGCTGTGCCTCGCTTCACCGCACCGCTGCTTTCACTGCCGGACCATGCCACATTGGCCTCCAGTCGACGTCGGTTTTCCAAGTACTCCTCCCAACTGATGTACCCCGGATGATGGTCGACAAGCAACACCTTCCATTCATCATGTGGTTTCCGGTAACGTGAGAGTTGCCGCGCTCGCCCCTGCTCGATCACCGTGCGCGCCCCAGACTTACCGTACGCGAACGCCCCGGCATAGCACGGGTTGTTCAGCATCTGACGGATTCTTCCGCTGCTCGGCAACCCCCAGACGATCTCCTCTCCGGCAGTTCCGGGTTTGGCCTTGGGCACGGGGATTTGCTCTTCACGGAACCAGATCGCAGCTTGTCGAGCACTGCCCAGTTGTTGGAATTTGTGAAATACGCTGGCCACCGCCTGCTGCACCTGACGATCGGGCGTCTTCTCGATCCGTCCTTCATCGGTGCGGATAAACCCCACCGGCAGTTCCCACATCGCAAAGCCACGACGCGCCTTCTGCTCAAAAGACTCGCGAGCCCGTTGTCTCAACAGGCCAAGCTCGAACTCCGACATCGTTCCCTTCAGACCAAGGACCAGGCGATCATTCAACTGGCGTGGGTCGTAGATCCCGTCACAGTCGATAAGCAACGTTTCCGTCAGTGCGCACAGATCCACGAGATGATGCCAATCACGGTTGTTGCGCGCCAGACGCGAAGCCTCCAGGGCTAATACCGCTCCCGCCAGGCCCTGGCACACAGATGCCAGCAGTCGGCCGAAGCCCGGCCTCTCCTGGGTGCCAGCGCCCGAGCGTCCCAAGTCCTCATCGATTACGATGACCTTGTGAAAGCCCAGCTGGGATGCATGCTGAGCCAGGGCATACTGCCGTTCCTTACTCTCCAGATGATTGCGCACCTGATAGGGTGTCGATTGACGCACGTAAACGTAGGCTCCTCGCTCCAACTGATGTCCCTTAATCTTCTCGTTCATTGGGCCTCCTGTCTGCGTCGTTGAGGACGCTTTCCAACAGTTGGCGCCACAGTCCGCGGCAGTGTTCCCGCGTCGATTCCGGAAGCTCGGTCCAAATCTCCTCTTCCTCGAACCGCAGTTTGCGCTGCAGTACGATGCGACTTTCCTTGTTGTTCTGCATCCTGACCTCCTGATGCAGATTCTGCACAACCCAGGTTCTCGAAGCCACGATCGACGCGCTGGGCATCGATGAGCCGGCGGAGCTCAAGCAGAGCTGTGATATCGATTCGGGGCCTATCTTCGTAACTCAACCGATCGCATAGTTCGGGAGTCAACATCCACTTGGGTAATGCGATCTGTGTTCCTGTCGGAAGTCTGACGACGAGAACCGTCGACTCCGTCCTTCGCAAATGCCGAACAACTTCCACCTCAACCCCGTAGAAGGGGTGACATGGATAACAGATCTTTGTGGGATGCAGATCATGAGTAGTACGAGGATGCCTTACGTCATTGCTTCGCCACACATCTTCTTGAAGCCGGCGCCGACCTGCGCACCATTCAGATCCTGCTCGGCCATCGAGACCTCGAAGTGACTACGGTCTACCTGCATCTATCCCAACGGCATCTGAGTGCGACCGCCAGCCCGCTCGATGCCCTCACGTTCTCTTCACAGGGAGCAAGCAAGCACCGTTGAACAACCGGCCTCTCGTGGAGATGGCCGACATTGTTCGCTGTGCTGGACAGGCGTTTATCGAACGCAGTCGTAAGTGGATCAACTGGCAACACCAGAAGGTGTTGCTGGCCATCACACGCTGCCGCACCGCCGCGCTGGGCGGGCATCGCGACCGCTGCACCGGCTGCGGACATACGACCAGGATCTCCTACAACTCGTGCCGAAACAGGCACTGCCCACGGTGCCAGGGCAACGCGCGCCGACGCTGGCTCAAGGCGCGCGAACGCGAACTTCTGCCCACTCGCTACGTCCATGCCGTCTTCACGCTGCCGCGAGAACTGGCTCCGCTCGCATTGCAGAACAAGCGGCTCATCTACAACCTGCTCTTTCACGCCAGTGCAGAGACCCTGCTTGAAGTCGCTCGCGATCCACGGCATCTCGGTGCCGAGATCGGTTTCTTCAGCGTGCTCCACAGCTGGAATCAGCGCTTGCAGTTTCATCCCCACATCCACTGCGTCGTTGCCGCCGGCGGCCTCGCTCCGGACCACTCAAGCTGGATCTCCGCCCGGCGTTCCTTCTTCCTTCCCATCGGCGTGCTCAGCCGTGTCTTCCGCGGCAAGTTCGTCGCCGGACTTCGCAACGCCTTCCATCGAGGTGAGCTCCAGTTCCACGGCAGCCTGCTGCCTCTTGCCCAACCACGCGCCTTCGCGCATGGCTGCGAGTACTGTTCCGCCACGACTGGGTCGTCTACTCCAAGCCGCCCTTCGGCGGACCGGAACATGTGCTGCGCTATCTCGGCGCCTACACTCATCGCGTCGCCATCTCCAACTCCAGGCTGGTCGCTCTCTCCGATGGCAACGTCACCTTCCGCTGGCGCGATTCCGCGCACGGCAACAAGAAACGGCTCATGACTCTGGCTGTCGATGAGTTCCTGCGCCGCTTCCTGCTCCATCTGCTGCCGCCCGGCTTCGTGCGCATCCGCAACTTCGGATTCCTTGCCAACCGCAACCGCGCTACTCTGTTGCCGCTATGCTTTCGACTCCTCGGCGGCTCAGAGAAGATGGCTGCTTCGCCAGCATCACCGTCCACCGATCAGACTCACTCACTCTGGAACTGCCCAGTCTGCGGCGGAACCATGCGCGTCGTCGAACGGCTCTCCGCCGCGCAACTCCTGCTTCGCTCGCCACCTCAACCAGACCGGTGCGCAGCATGAAGCTCTATCCACATCCTCGGCCTCTGCCCGTGCTTCGGCGCGCACGCGGATCCCTTGTCTCTTCCGGCCAAAACCCCTTGGATGCCAGCCTCTCCAGCCTCCACATCAGGCCTCGGCGAGCCAACATGCTGCTCCATCCTGCCCTTCAGTCATCCGACGCTGCCCAACTCAGCTCTGTGCCTGATCCCTCTGCACCTGTTCAGACCGATTCAAAGTACATAGGCTTCCCTGTGGGCGGCTTCCTTCAAGTCGCTGTATCCGAAGCGCCCCCTCAAGACCATCGCAACTGCGCACTGTTGCGCTGACGGGGCGCTCCAGATACAGCACTAAGACTTTTCATTACCTATCAAATGCGACCTTTGCAGTGGAATTGGGGCGTGTTGAGACGATTCGGGATGAATCATCGTTGACGTGCGGACGCATGGATTAATGAAACGTTGGTCCCGCCCCATTGCGTATTCGTCACGAACACCATTTCGGAAATAGTATTTCCGATGTACCATCGGACCATGGTCAAAACGTCCGCATATCGCGACCTCTTTCCTGGTGCCCTAGAATTGATGATCCTGCAAACTCTGAGACGAAATCCGATGCATGGATATGCGCTCGCACAGAACATCAAGGCAGTTTCGAACGATCTACTCCAGATCGAGGAGGGTTCGTTGTATCCGGCCTTGCAACGGTTGCTGAAGGCTGGCTTCCTGAAGTCTGAGATGGGACTTTCCGCCAGGAGTCGACCAGTGCGGGTTTTCAAGTTGACCGCGGCCGGTCGCAAGCGTCTTGAGGAAGAACGATCGAGCTTCGAGAAAATGTTCGCCGGCATCAACCGCGTTCTTACAGTTGCCCAATCCTAGGAGGTGACCTATGAAATGGCTCAAACAACACACACGTCGCCGCCGCTTTATCGAAATCTCGGAATCGATCGGTGAACACATCGAAGAGAAGATAGCCGATCTGATGGATGACGGGATGACTCGGGGGGAGGCGGAACGATCCGCCCGCCATGAGTTCGGCAACGTTACCTTGATTGAAGAGCGCAGCCGCGAGATATGGCAGTGGTCCGGCCTCGAATCCACTTATGCGGATCTTGGATACGCTGCACGTAAGCTGCGTAAAGCCCCGGCTTTTACAATCACCTGCTTACTAACGCTCGCCCTTGGAATCGGCGCGACCACTGCCGTATTCAGCACAATCAACACGATTCTGCTTCATCCAATGCCATATGAGGATCCCGGCCGCCTCGTCCTGGTATCTGAGAGCCTCCCTATGGAAGGCAGCAACAATGTCGGAGTATCGGCCCAGGAGTATTTGGACTACCGCTCACAAAACCGTGTCTTCTCAGAGACGGCCGCGTTCGAGACGGCTGACTTCAATCTCACCGGGACGGGTGAGCCGCGGCGTATCAACGCCGCGCTTATCTCCTCGTCAGCTCTTCCGCTGCTCAAGGTTACGCCTGAACTTGGCCGCAACTTTAGCCCGGAAGAAGATCGCTATGGCTCAGACCGCGTCGTCCTCTTATCCCATGCGCTATGGCAAAGCCAATATGGCTCTGCCCCCGATATTGTCGGGAAGAGCATCCATCTCGACGAAACTGAATATACGGTGGTTGGAGTGATGCCTGCGTCCTTTCGCTTTCCACTCGATGGGGCACCTGCTTCTGAACGCGCGAGCCTATGGCTGCCAATGGCATTCGCGCCCAATCTTCTTAGCCCTGACAATCGCACCATGGAATTCGGCGTAGGACTCATAGGCCGCGTAAAGCCAAACGTTTCGCCTCAACAGGTGCAGACGGACCTGAACCAGATTGCGAATCGTTTCATGAGGCAATACGGATACAGCGGAACCATTCGTGTGTCTCCCCAGGTCTATCCTTTCTCCGCTCATTCTGTTCAGCGCGCTCGTCCACTCCTGATCCTGCTGGCTGCATCTGTTCTCTGCGTATTGCTCATTGCCAGCGCCAACACCGCAAACCTGTTGCTTGCGCGTGCAAGCGCTCGTACACCGGAAATGGCGCTGCGCATGGCTATCGGCGCAAATCGTTCGCGGCTAATCCGTCAATGCCTTGTGGAGAGTTCACTCCTGGGCTTTCTCGGCTCCATCGCCGGGATTCTTGTGGCGATCTTATTTGTCGCCGGCCTAAAACATTTCGGACCAACAAGCCTGCCGCGCTTGCAGGATGTGGGCATTCATCCAAGCGTCCTGCTTTTTGCCCTTGCACTCTCGCTGATTACCAGCCTGTTCTTTGGGTTTGCCCCCGCCTGGCGTCTTTCCCGTGTTGCTCCGCAGGTTTCGCTGCGCGCTGCCAGGCAGGTCAGTTCTGATCCCGGCGGTCAGCGCCTGCAAAACTCTGTTGCAAGCGCGGAAATCGCTCTTGCTTTTGTGCTGCTGATTGCAGGAGGCCTCTTGCTGCACAGCTTCACGCGTCTGCTCGAGTCGCCTTTCGGATTCGACCCACAAAACGCCTTCACCGTTCGCACGGTCTTCGACCATGTCCGTTATCCAGATTCAACCAAGCGAGACATCACACAGAAACAATTGCTTGATCGGCTTACCCGGCTCCCTGGAATTTCCGCCGTTGCGGAAGCGAGCCACTTGCCTCTAAGCGATACGCGTCAAATCGGATTTCGCCTGGAACACACGGCACAGGATGATTTTCACATGGCTGAGAATTCGCTTGTCAGTCCAGGCTACTTTCATGCCATGGGCATTACGCTTATTGAGGGTCGCGACTTCACCCTCGATGATCGCCGGGACTCTGTGCCAGTTGCCATCATCAACCAAGCTTTGAATCGTGAGTATTTCCCTGGTCAGAATCCTATAGGACAACGCGTTCAGTGGGGCGACCGCGCAACGTTCACAATTATCGGCGTGGCCGGAGACGTGCACGTTTCGTCACTCGACACCGATTCTCCACCTATGATTTATCTCGATATGTTCCAGATCGAAAGCGGAGTCAGTGGCAAGATTGCTTTCATTCTTCGCGGCAAGGCGGTTGGGCCCGAGCTTCTGCCGGCGATCCGCAGACAAGTCTGGTCAGTGGACAGAGAATTGCCGCTCTACGAAGCGGCCACTCTGCAGTCGTTAATATCAGAATCGCTTGCCCAGCGCAGCTTTACCCTTGTTCTGCTCGGCGCATTTGCCGTTGTCGCTCTGCTGCTCGCTGCAGTTGGAATCTTTGGCGTAATCTCGTATCTGGTTGCTCAGCGCAGCTCTGAATTCGGGGTTCGGATGGCTTTGGGGGCTACCCGTTCCCAAATCGCTAATTTAGTGCTTTCGCGCGGCGCCAAGATCGCCGTGACTGGCTGCTTGTGCGGAGCTGTTCTTTCGGCCCTCGCGTCGCGCCTTCTGCTTGCCAGCCTTTATCGAACCGATTGGTACGATCCTGCCATGCTTTGTCTCGTGTCGCTTCTCCTCTTTGCTGTTGTCTTGCTGGCCTCTTGGATGCCAGCACGCCGGGCCGCCGCTACCGACCCAATGCACGCTTTACGAAACGAATAGCGCAAATCCCAGAGTCTTTCGCAGTCTGTTCCTTTAAACCTCGCAAAAGGTTAATGCGGTCATTGAACCAACAGTACCCGTAAACGCTCCAGGGTTGCGCGAAACGGCACTTACGGGAATCACCGAAGCCTAGCATCTCCCGGGGGTTACTTCGTCTGTTCCTGATCCCAGTTCATTCACTTGTTTAAAACGCGGGGACGTTCAACACGTTTGCCCACCTATTGTGGTTCTACCCTTACTGTCTCCCAGCGCCGCTTCAGATTGTGGTCCCACGCCCAGATTATTTGAGCTAAAATTCCGGAAGAGCGTTCAGCCGAGCGCAGCGTAAACGTGGTGAACGTCCCCGAGTTCCCCCCAAGGCAAATGATGCGTTCGGAATACCATGAGCGAGATAAGACAATTCAGCGCGCGGGACATGATCACGGCTCCGTTCAAAGACTGCCCAGTGTGCGGCAGGCATGAGTTCGGTGTCCACGGAATTCACCGTGATCGTGTCTTACGCCGTTGTCGGGATTGCTGGCATAGCCGGGAGATTAAGCTTCCGCCGCTGCAAAAGAAAATTATCTACCTCGATCAGTTCATTATCAGCGAGTTCGCTAAGCTCAAGAACCCTGCGTCGAGAGGTCACGGGGGTGTAGTGGCGAATCCGTTGGCAAGAGTTTTACGACCTGCTGGTGGATCTACGCGAGCTTCAGCTGATCTGCTGCCCTGATTCCTGGTCTCATCAGCAGGAATCCCGAATTTCCGGAATGAACGCTGATCTGAAGAATATGTATGAGCAATTCTCTGGCGGGATTACATTTGGGCACTATGAAGAGATAGAGGGGCGGCAGGTGTGGGAGCTGGCGCATGCCTGGGCCGAGCAAAGAGAACCTGCATATGACCTTTCTGCGCGCTCCGTCCTTTCAGCCGATCCCCACGTGTGGAATCAAAGGTTCTTTTTAACCGTTGGTGATAATCCGTTCCTCAATGAGACAGAGGTCGAGAATAGCCGCCTGGCGGTACATCAAGCGATAGCGGAGATATTTTTTGACAAATGGGCGGTGGAGAAGCGGACGTTCGAATACTGGTACGACCAGGAGCGAAACGCTCAGCAAAGGAACTACGCACAAGCAGCGGTGCGGGCAATCAGAGACCGAGGAGATGCAGTGGTAGCAATCGTATCGGGTGCAAAACCCGGTCTTGATCTTTTGAATAAGATGATGCTGTCTCCGTATGAAAATCTCTTGCAAACGGTCATCGACATCTTCGCCCGAGCAAAAGATGGGGGTTTTCGGCCCAAAGAAGAAACCAGCGAACTGATGAAGGGGTTTGCCCTTGCGAATCGGATCGCTGAGGCGCCATACAACAAGCTTGAGTCGATGATGTGGGCGGTCATCGCGATGAGAGCCGGCGGCGGGCAGAAGGAGCCACCGAATGTGGGTATGGCAACTGACATCAAAACGGTGTCGCGCCTTCTCCCGACTGCGATGTCATGTTCGTTGATCGAGAATGCCGGTCGGTACTCGCGAACATCCCAAGCAGATTCAAGCCGCCGATGGTCGAGCGGGTCTACTCGATGCAGGCAAGACAGGAGTTCCTTGCGTATTTACGCAGTCTGCGCCAAGGAATGTCCGAGCAGCACATCGCGGGGCTGAGAGAGGCGTATGGAGACCGGGCTCTCGGTCCTGCACAGGCTTCTTCGCCTGAAGCCTAGTTGTTTTGCACGGAGCTGCTGTCGTAGAGCACCGACCAACTTACAATCCTGGCGCCACTCGCTTTGATGCTTTCAAGCTGTGCGCCAACGACTCGCTGTTCGTGCCACTCACTCCACGGAGACCGCCGATCGAAGTGCTGGACACCCCGGTCACTAATCCAGCAGAAAAATCCGGCACAGCTAAGGGCGTCCCACCGATAAGGGTCGTTGGCATGGCCGACGACATTGGGGGCATTGAGGAATTGGCAGTGAGTATCAAATTTCCGATGTCGATGACGCCACTACCGTATGACGTTATCGCGGGTGACGAACTACCGATGATGGTGGCCAGCGAGCTCGCAGATCCCAGAGTCGAACTTGCCGTCGTCCAATCGGGCTGATTCAATGGCAATGAATTGCTGCCAGATACTAAAGCTGACGCGAAGAAAACGCGGGGACGTTCACCACGTTTGCTCAGCTATTTTGGTTCTGCCATTACTGTCTCTCCAGCGCCGCGTCAGATTGTGGTCCCACGCCCAGATTATTTGAGCTAGAACTCCGGGAGAGCGTTCAGCCGTAAACGTGGTGAACGTCCCCGAGTTTCCACAAGTGACAGGGAGCCTATGGACCTTTCCGTGCTCTCTCTAGGGCCGGTAGTGCTTGCACCATTAAAGAATGGTTCCCCCCGACCTGTCACAAGAGACAGTAGTAGGCTTCTCTCACCCGCGGGTAATCTCTAGGTGAGAAAACAAGCTCGTCAAGAGCCTACTTGTAAGATTCGATCCAGATCTATCTTCGGAGAGAGCCGCGCTACGATTTTTTACTAGCCTCTAATTTCCCACACTAGTTTCAATGGTCGAGAGCTAGCCGGAGACGCGAACGTGTTCGTGGGATCAAGCAGGAGAGACGCTTATGAGCCAGGACATCAAAACAGAGGAGCCAAAGGTAAAGGAGGGCGAGGGTTTCCTCCGCCGTCTGTTCGACCGGATCGACCCGTCTGCCGGCGATACCCGTTCCGGATCGGCTGGGAAATCCACACTCGACCTCGGTGATATCCAGGGGATTATTCTCCGCGGCTACAGGATGCCCATGGTGAGGCATTTCCTGCTATCGGTCGGCGTCCCAGCGGCGGCACGGAAGATGCTGGGCCGACTCGTTAGCGGTGACGAAGCGGACGCGCCGCAGATAACCACTGCAGAAGAGTGGCAGGTGGGCCTTGCGCCAGGCCCGGGAGACAATCCCGCTGAAGCCCCATCCCACAAGCCCGACTACTGCCTTAATCTGGGCATCACCTGGCCGGGACTCATTGCATTGGAAATCAAGAATCGAGTCCCTACGCTCTCCTTCAAGTCATTCAGCTCATTCATGGCGGGAGCGGCGGCACGAGCGGAATTTGTAGGGGACACCGGGGCGAGTGCGCCACAGAACTGGGTCGGTGGCTTCGGGAAGGGATCCGATCATGTCTTGGTAACGCTGTACGCCATCAGCCCGGAGGCGATGACTAGTTACAGCGAGCGCCTGTCTGCTCTGTTTTCCGAAGACGATGCTTTTCGCGAGATCTGGCGCACCGACGGGATGGCTCTGACGGAGCTGATTGATGGCAAGCCCACCTTCACCTCCAGGCTCCACTTCGGCTACACCGACGGCATCAGCATGACCACGATTCGCGGTGGTCCAGTCAAGTACAAACCAGATCATCAGCAGCCATGCGAACCGTGGCTGTTTGTTTTACAGGACGGAGCTGAGAATTACACCGTGCCCGAGCCCCGAGAACTCGGCCTCAACGGTAGTTTCGCTGTCTTCAAGATGATCGTGACCGATGTGGTTGGATTCGAGAATAATCTGCAAAAGAACAAGGACAAGATTGACCCCGAACTGCTAGCCGCAAAGATGTGCGGGCGGTGGCGCAACGGCGTTCCTCTTGCGTTGTCACCAGAGACCGACAGCCCCGCAGGGATTTCGCCCGACCAGCTAAACAATTTCGGGTATGTGAACAGCGATGGCTCAGGGGATCCAAGGGGGCTTGCGTTGTCCCGTTGGGGCGCATATACGCCGCGTAAATCCTCGAGACCAGCCAGTCGCAGGACAAGGCGAACCTGGCGGGAGCAACAATGCGCACCGAATGATCCGTCGTGGTATGCCGTACGGGCCCGTTTATGATCCGGCTCAACCCTATGACGGTATAGAGCGCGGGCTCCTGGGTTACTTCATCAACGCAAGCATCGAGAACCAATTTGAATTTGTATTGCATAACTGGGTCAATGACAGCGAGTTCGCTGGAGCGGTCCGGCTAAACCCGAAATCGAAGGATCCTATCGTTGGCACACAAGACCCAGCGGAAAGTATTTTTGTGATTCCCCAACCGAATGGCGCTCCCCCAATCGAGATCACGGGGTTTTCGAGCTTCCTTAGAACGAAAGCCACGGCGTACTGTTTCTTGCCCAGCATCACCGCTGTCAAATTCATTGCCGGACTGGTTTGACTGACAGAAACACACCTGAGGCCCATACCGATCCTCCGGTGGTTTCGCCAAGACTGGCGACACCTGTCAGTTCTGCCAGTGGCAGGGGAACTGAACTCGCCCTATTCTTTTAGCAGACTCCGATCCCCAGGAGCGGAAGTCGAACAGCTCGACGCCCGCGGAACTGGCAAGATTCCCCCCGAGAAAGGGACTAGTTAAATGCTCGCATCATCCATCGGATGGATACTTATAATTTCAGGCATCGGGACGGCTGCCGGCGGGCTTGCCGCACTCTTCTTCCCTCGAACTACTCTGCAATTGCTGTTTGGAGTGAAGAGCTCAGACGGCGTGACGATGTTCTTCGTTCGGCATTGGGGAGCGCTGCTCTTCGTGGTCTGCGCACTGACCGTATATGGCGGCTACGTCCCCGCTTCCCGCGTTCCGATCTTGACCGCTGCCATCATCGAAAAGTTCGCCATCGTTGCACTGATCTTCCTCGGCCCCTTTAAGCGAACGATCGCGCTGACGGGTGTCGGGATCATGGACGGAGTATTAGCCATCCTGTTCACTGCGTATCTTGCGGGGTTCTAATGTCCCAGTAGCCTCAGACTAACCCACTACCGAAGCATGGTCGCGGTGGGTTTACTTGCATGAGGCTGACTCGTGCCTCCACAAGGCTTAAAGACAAGGCTTAAAAGCGTGCAAAACAGAGTTGCTGCTGTCTGGGCTTGACACCCCGCGAAAATGACACCTTATCGCAACTCAATAGTGAACAATTTTCAATCCCTTCCGGAAACGAAGCAATTATTTTTAGAAATCAACCCTATAAAGTCACCCTTTGTCCGGTGACTAATGAGTCTCCTACAGATATTCGGAACCGTAATAGTTTCGCCACCTGAGACCTATCACCGGCACAGGTGCCCGACCGTCCGCGCTGACTACCCTTGCGGACGTACAAACGCCCCGGGGCTAAGCTATTGGTCATCTAACCTTTCGTCCGGCTCGTCCTAGAACGGACGAGCTGGACCGATCAGCGGCGTCTTTACCGGCTTTGCCATTCCGTAGAAGACCACCACGCCCTGGCCCGCGCCGAGGGTTTGTACTGCTTCATCGACCTTGCCCATGGCGTCCTGGTAGTTCTGCCAGTTGTTGGTGACCCAGAGATCCCCGGCGGGACCGATGCCAACGTCAACCTGCAATTGCAATCCGCCGCCGACGTAACCGCCTGGAGGCGAGATGGCGTCGCCCGTCTTTACGCCCGGCGGGCAATGTTCGGTGCGGAAGCCACACAACTCTACGATTCCGGCCGACGCGGAGGCGAAGTTGGAGATCCAGACATTGTCATTGCCGTCGACGGAAGCGGCCCAGGGCCCGACTATTCCTTTGCCGTACACCGGAGAGAAGGACGCCTCGGTGCCGTCGGGGCGCAACACCGTAACGCTGCCGCCTTCGTAGCCGGATTTCTGCGCGGCCATGGCAGGAACCAGGACTTTGGTCGCTCTTTGTCCGGCGTCGGGATCGTTGTCGAAGTTGAATTTAAATGCGGCCAGCATTTCCGCGAATTTCGCAGCCCCCTTGGGCGAGCTGCCCAGTTTGTTCGTCACCCAGACGTTGCCCAGGCTGTCGATAGCGAGGCCGCTGGCAGAGTATCCCACCTTGAACGTTTCGAATTTGCTGGGATCGGAAGCGGGGAAACGAACCACGTGGTCCGTAACGGCGTTGGTGACCCAGATTCGATCCTGCTGATCGATGGCGAGAGCGAAGGGCCCCATCAGCTTGCATGGGTTCTTGAGCGGATCGCCGGTCTTGTTCTGGCAGTAGAACTGGACCTTGGACGGATCGCCCTGGGGTAGTTTCAGAACCTGGCCCTTGATCAGGTCAAGCGTCCAGATGTCGCCGCTGGGCGTGGCGATGATGCCCTGCATCTGGCTGATCTGGCGGTTAAAGTTCCAGCCCTCGGGCGGCGACAGCGGCTTGCCGCTGTTATCGAACTTGGAGATGTTCTGGCCGGTAAAGCTGGTGACCCACGCGTTGTCCTGCGCGTCGAGAGTCAATCCGAAACCGGGGCCTGCCAGACCTCCGCCCCTGAAGCCCAACGGGGCTGGGCGACAGCGCTTTACCGTTGGGAGCGAACTTGCTGAGGCCGCCGGTCCACGAGGCATCCTGGTTTTGCGCGCCGACGGTGAAGTTGTCAGCAACCCAGGCGTTGCCCTCGCTGTCGATCATGAGCTTGCCGCCGCCGCTGACGCCGCCGCCGGTGAACTTAAGCGGGAACACGAAGGCGCTGGGAGCGAACGTGAGATACGGCAGGTACGGTGTATCTCGCAAGAGCTTGCCGGGAATGCCGGGCTTGGGCAGCGGATAGAACTCGTTGAGCAACGCGAATATTTTGTCCGGCTGGTGCCAGGGGAAGAACGCAACCGACTTCCGATCGCAAGAAGCGTATCCGGTGGAGCGCCGCCGCTGGGAGGCGTAGTCGCCGCGAAGAATTGGCTGCACGCATCCGGCTTCACCTGCGTGATACAACCGGCCATCACATCGGCTAGTGTGCCGAAGTTGGCCATCGTCGGTGTCTGCGCGCTGTTGAGGGCGTCGAGAATCGTCGGCCCCCAACTGCCTGTTTCTAAATCGACGAAGTTGGGCACATTGCCCGCGGCAATCCGCAGTTGGAGCGGGGAGCCTTTGATGGTGGTGTTGTCGATGAACTGCGCATGTGTCACCACCGACGCAATGGTAGTGAACTCGTTGATGGTGACGCGGGCTGGGGGATTGCTGCCCACGACCGCGATCAGCGCAATGGCCGGATTATTGCCGGCTCCTTGATTGGCTGCAGATACGCCACCGGTGGCCACCAGATAGAGGCTGGAGTCAGGCGCGCCAGTGCCGTCGATCGCGAACCGGCCATCGTTGTCGGTCTTCGTCTGTGCGAGCTGTTTGGGTGCGCCCGCGCTCGCTGCCAATAGAGTCACGGTCGATTGGGCGATAGGCTCGCCTGCGCCCAGTACCTGGCCGCTGATGTCGGCAGCAAAAGCCGGTGCCACAAAAAACAAGTTGCAAATCATGATCGCCGCCAGCGTCGGTCTCGGAACAGCTGATCTCCATTTCATGTCTTTCTCCTTAGGACGAACTGTTTCTTGCCCAGCATCACCGCTGTAAAATTCATTCCCGATTGGTTTGACTTCAGAGACAGGCACCGGAGGCCCATGCTCGTCCTCCGGTGCTTAACCCTGAATCGTTGGTTCGCCAGGACTTAGCGATCAACGCGAAGCAGCTCCTACCTTGGCGTCGGCGAGCAGGGCCCTGACATCTTGAACCGCCAGGCCTGGGTAGGCACTGTAATACCCGATGCCGGGGCGATTCATTGCCCCAGAAAAATCCAAGAAAGCCTTGGCGTTCTTCGCGACAGGGGTTGGCGGCGGATCGCTGACATACTTGAACATAAGGTCGAAAACCGGCCCGATCTTCTCCGTAAAGTCCCCGATGTACTTTTCGAAAGTACCATCGAAGATGGTGAAGAAGCCGAGGTGGGTGTCCCAGGCCATCCGGGCCGTCGAGACGATTGGGGAACCGGTTCTCAATCTGGGCGGCAATCCGTCCGCGGATCGAGTCCTTTCCGATAGTTTCAGCGAAGATTGGCCTGAGCTTCGGCTTTATGACTTGGGCAAGTCGCCAGGCGGAGTTCACCGAGCTGTGGGAAGTCAACTAATCTACAACCGAGAGAGTCAGCAGAGCCTGTTTCTTGGCGCACTCACCTCTGATCGATTTCTGACCGTTCTGCATCTGCAAACGGCCGGCTCGGGAGCGGAGACGAAGATTGCATCCTATAGCGTCGACTCCACCGGAACCACGGAAGTCCAAAAAGATTTCGACCTGAAAAATGCTCCCGCAGAGGATCAGATAGAATTGAGCCTTCCCCTCGAGCCAGGTGCAGAAATGCACTCAGAACGCCTGATGCTGCGAGCCGGTCGGGACTATCACGATCAACTGTTGGCCTACGGCGATGCGATTCGACGACTGCACCACGCGCGTATCCCGAGCGAGACTCCCATCGGATGGTGGAGCTGGACGGCCTATTACGGCGGCATCAATGAAGGCGAGAGCTTGGCCAATGCGGACTGGCAAGCGGAACATCTCAAATCGCTTGGGTACCAATATTTTCAAATTGACGAAGGCTATCAGTATGCCCGCGGAGAGTACGCCACCGCCAATGCCACGGGGTTCCCGGATGGGATGCGCTTCGTTGGACGCCACATTGCCGGAGACGGCCTCACCTTCGGCGTCTGGACTGGCCCTTTTGAGGTGACCAGCCGCGCGTGGGTTTACGAGCATCACAAGGAGTGGCTTGTCCACAACGCGAAGGGCGAGCCGATTCCTGGGCGCGATGTCTGGAATCAGAAGACGGACATGCTCTACACTTTGGACACGACGCATCCTGGAGCGCAGGAATATCTGCGTCAAACTTACAAAACACTGGTTCGCGAGTGGGGGGTCCGGTTCATCAAACTGGATTTTATGGATACCACCGCCATCGAGGGCTATCGTTACAAGCCCAACACAACGGCTCTGAAAGCGCAGCGCATCGGCTTGCAAATCATCCGCGACACGGTGGGGGATGAGGTGGTTCTCGACAAGGATGGAAGCCCAATGTTAAACGCGGTGGGGCTGGTCGATACCGGGCGTATATCTACCGACACGGCCCACAGTTTCGCAGGGACGAAAACTGCCGCGCCTGGGATTGCTGCCCGGTTTTACATGAACCGCAATTTTTTCGTGAATGACCCGGACGCGTTCAACACCACTTCCGGTCAATACTTCACGGACAGGCCGGAGAAGGCTCCCGCGTTGTTGCTCCCGGCGGCCCAGGCTTCGATTGCGTTATCCGCCGTTTCCGGCGGGATGTTTGAGATTGGCGACGACATGCTGGTGCTCGGCTCTCAGAAAGATCGCCTGGCGCTGGTTGAAAACAAAGACCTGCTGAATATGGCGAAGATTGGACGAGCGTCCACACCACTGGATCTGATGACCTACGAGCCTGAGGACGAACAGCCCAGCATCTTCTTTCTTCAGGAAAGTCCGCGCCAGGCCATCTTGACAGTCTTCAATTGGACAAACAAGCCGCGTTCACACGCTCTCAAACTAACTGATCTCGGACTGCCCACAGCCCACACGTTTGTGGCGGAAGACGTGTTGAACAAGGACGCAAAGATCAGGCTTGCAGGCGATGCGGTGCGAGTTGAGAATCAACCACCTGAATCCGTGAGGATGATCAAGCTTATCGATAGCAGCGTTTCCCCGAGAGCTCCAAGTGTTAAGGCGCAAGTGCCCTCGGTGGCAAGCGCAGGTGAGGCTATCCATCTCTCATCGCAAACCGAAGCGGCCGGTGTGCCCGCGGTCGGGTATCACTGGGATTTTGGCGACGGCACCAGCGCAAGTGGGGCCAGGGCGTCTCACACTTATACGCGGGCAGCAAACTTCACCATCCGGCTGACGGTGGACGGGGTGGATGGAGTGCCATTCGTGCAAACCTTTGCGGTCAAAGTGAGCGGCAATTTAAGGGCGTTTCCAAACCTTGCGGATCACCGGCGCTTCACCGATCCGACCGACCGGTGAAAGTCGCCCGAGTCGATACGCTTTCCCTCGAAAGAGCATTGGAGCGTTCCAGGATTCTGCCTTTCGATATGTTTCTTTTTGTTCCCTTTTATTTCCTTCACGTGTAGACTTTTGCGCAGAATTCCTCGCCTCCGTAACTTTGCTGTCCCGCGCCGTTTTGCGGAGGCGCGAACGCAGGCGAGGGAGGCGGACCGCAGCACAACACATGAGTGAGGCGGTTCTTGGATCGCAAAATCAATGAGGACACACGAGGAGAGCAGCGTGGTTAAAAAGCGCATACATACGCTTGGAGTGGCTTGCGCCGCGTTGGTCCTGACTGCGGCATGCTTGCTGCAACTTTCCGGTTGCCAGCAGAAGGAGGAATCGCGTGCAGGGCAGTCCGCAGAACCAAAAGAGTCCGCTATCCGCGTGAGTCAGGCAGAGGATGGAGTCCATGTACAGACACCGGCTGCTGAATTCGTGCTGTCTTCCACCGGCTATTTGACAGCGCTCCTCGCAAGTAACGGCAAAAAACTGACGCTGGATGATCCAGCGAATGAATCCGGCCAGGCAATCACGGCTGGGAACGGGGAAGTTAATGACATCACACTGGACGTGGCTCACGCGCAAGTAAGAGATGCTCAGGGAAAACTCGGAAATTTGGGAAAGCAGATTGAGGTGCGAGGAACAAGCGCGAGCACGGGGTTGGAAGAAACCATGAAGCTGGAGATTTACGATGATTTCCCGGGGCTGGCTCTTCTTTCCGCAACGTTTCGCAACACAGGACAACAGGGAGTATCTCTCGATGAAATTACGATTCAGAAGCACCGCTTGAATGCGACGTTAGCCGATCCGGCCGCAGCGGCTCACGAGATGTGGTCTTTCTACGGTTCCAGTATCCGGTGGGGCAAGGATGAGGCATTTCCAGTTCCAGCAAAATTCACGCAGGAGAATGTTTTTGGGAAGCCCGTCAACGTGGGCGGTGATCTGGGCAGCGCTGGCGGGGGAATACCTGTTGTGGCTTTCTGGACAAAGAGCGTTGGGGAGGCAATCGGGCACCTAGAAACGCTACCGCTCGTGCTTTCGATTCCTGTGAAAACCGCGGAGGACGGCCGGGTCAGCGCGGGCGTGCGATTGCCAGCAAATACATTGCTGGGAAGCGGAGAGACTTATTCCACTCCGCGGACATTTCTTGCAGTGTACGCAGGTGATTATTACGAGCCATTGAGCATGTGGTCGAACGCAGTGGAGCGTGATGGATTAGCAAAGCCTGCGAACAACAACGAAAACTACGCGGTGAGCTGGTGTGGCTGGGGATATGAATTCGGCGTGACGCCAAAACAGATGTTGGGCACTATCCCGAAACTAAAAGAACTGGGAATCCATTGGGCGACGCTGGATGACGGATGGTTTACGAATTATGGCGACTGGCAGCCCCGGCCTACGGCGTTTCCGGACGGCGCCATACAAAAAATGGTGAATGATTTCCACGCCCAGGGAATCAAGCTGCAACTCTGGTGGCTGCCGTTAGCGGTGGAAGACGGACATTATGGATATGGGGGACGCAAATACGTGGTCTCCGATGTAGTAAAGCAGCATCCGGACTGGCTGATTCTGGACAAGAACGGAAAACCGGCGCGGATGGCAAGGAATTTGGCGGCGCTATGTCCGGCAGTGCCGGAAGTGCAAGCCTATTACAAGCAGCTAACCGAACGGTTCATCCGCGACTGGGGATTTGACGGACACAAGCTGGACAATATTTATTCCACGCCTCCCTGCTATAACCCGAAGCACCATCACAAATCACCTTACGATTCTACCTACGCGATGGGTGAGGTATACAAGACTATCTTCGAAACCACCCGCGCGCTCAAGCCAGATAGCGTGACGCAGAGCTGCCCGTGTGGCACGCCGCCGAGCCTGGCGTGGTTGCGCTACATGGATCAAGCGGTGACGGCCGACCCCGTGGGCTCGGTGCAGGTGCGGAGACGGATTAAAATGTATAAGGCGCTTCTTGGTCCCCGCGCGGCCATCTACGGTGACCACGTGGAGCTAACAAGAATTACAGGCGAAGGCGACAATGAGGAAGATCTTGGGAATGATTTTGCATCGACGCTCGGAACGGGCGGCGTGCTGGGCACAAAATTCACCTGGCCGGACTACGGGCCGAAATTCAAGAACGTGTACCTGGACGCGAGCAAAGAGGAACATTGGAAAAAATGGATCAAGCTGTACAACGACAGGATGCTCTCCAAGGGCAAATTCCTGAACTTATATGTGTACGGCTATGACGTTCCCGAGGCCTACGCGATCGAGAAAGATGGAAAGATGTACTACGCATTCTACGCTCCCGCGAAACCTACTTCCGCACACGGCAAGCCTCCGGCCCCGTCTTCCTGGAGTGGAGAGATCGAATTACGCGGGCTGGAGACGAAGAACTATCGAGTGACCGACTACGTAAACCAGAAGGACTTCGGCACGGTCAAAGGTCCGATCGCGAAACTGAGGGTGAACTTCGAGGACGATTTGCTCCTGGAGGCCTCGCCCGTCCCGTAGCCGTTTATAACGCTACTTGGTCAGCCTGGGAGCGGCGCCGACCGGCGATGATTCCAGACCGGAGGCGTGTTTACGGAGAAAGTCCTGGCGATGCTTGGCGTCGCGGAACGCCTCCGTTCCCCCTGCGCGCGTGACTGAGAGGGCTCCCGCAACATTCGCGAATTTCAGACAGTCTTCGATCTTCGCGCCTCTTATGAACTGATGGACGAAGCCAGCGTCGAAACTATCACCGGCGCCGACCACATCCGTGGCATCCACTACCGGCGGGAAGGCCGCATATTTCTCCTTGCCAACCCGCGCCAAGGCGCCTTGCGCTCCTCGCTTGATCACCAGCATGGGCACTTTTTGAGCGAGAATATCCGCGGCGCGCGTGACGTCTTCTACTTGCGCGAGCTTGCAGGCTTCCCTTTCGTTGGGCAGCAGAATATCGACATATTTCAGCAAGAGCTGAATGTCCGTCGCCCAGCGATCCTCCGGGTCATCATTCGTGTCGAGCGAGGTGGTCAGACCAGCTTCTTTGGCTTTCCGGAAAATGTCGATCAGGCGCGGGCGCAACGCTTTATGTAAAAAGTAAGAGGAGACGTGAAGATGCTTCGCGTCAAATACATAGCGCAGATCCAGATCCTTTTCGCTCAGGTCGTACATCGTGCCAGGATAGGTGAGGATATAGCGCTGCTGCCGTTGTGGCAGGATAATTGTAAGTCCCGTGGTTTTGCCCGCCAAGCGCCGGACTCTGGACAAATCCACCCCGCTCGTTCCAAGCCGCTGAATACAAATCTCGCCGAACGGATCGCTCCCGATGCACGAACTAAAACCAACTTTGTTCCCGAGTAAAGAAAAGTTGTGAGCAAAAATCGCCGAGGAGCTGCCCAAGGTGACGCTCAGCTCTTTGGCGAGATGCTCATGCTCCAGCTCCAGTGCCTGCGGAAGTCCGTACATAATCAGGTCGAGATTCAGCTCCCCGATGACACTCACGTCAAAAGACGCCACGGATTCATCTCCTCTGCTGTTCAGTCGATCATCACTACGCGCGTCAAATTCTTCGGGCGGTCGGCATCCAGCCCCTTCTGGACGCCGGTGAAGAAGCCCAGGAGCTGTCCAGCAACGGCGTAAGGCGCCAAAAGAGCGAGTTCATTACCGTCGAAGCCAACTTCGACGACCAGATCGCTTGCGCTCCTCACCGAGTCGTCCGCTTGATTGCACACCGCGATCGTCATCCCGCCCAGTTTCTTCATTTCCGCAAGCACTTCCTTTTCGGCTTCGCCGCCCGTCTGGCTCAAAAGAAACATAAGGCAGGTTTCCTGACTCACAATGGCTTTCGGGCCGTGCCGGAATTCCAGAGCGTGAAAAAATTGGCTATAGGAACAGGACATCTCCATGACCTTGAGTGCAGCTTCCATCGCGATTCCATGGAACGGGCCTTGTCCTAGAAAAACGTAATCTCCGCAAGAGTGCTCCTCGACGAAAGCCTCGATTGCTTCCGCTATGGTAGGGATCCGGGAAGCGAAATATTCCGCCATACGTTGAAGATCACGGACGAACTGCGAGTTCCCTGCCTGTCGCGCGGCCAGAAGCTGCAAACCGAGCAGCATGCTCGTGAAAGAGCGGGTCATAACCATGCTTTTCTCATCGGCGGATTGCAGCACGACCGATGCGTCGCAGAACTGCTCCAATTCGCTGCTCGCGGCGCAAGTGAGGCCGACCGTCGCCATCCCTAAGTCGCCGGATAGCGCTTTTGCAGCACGCACAGTCTCAGACGTCTTTCCCGAACGCGAGATCAACACCGCTTTCGTATTTTCCTCCTGAGGCTGCACGAGCTGAGGGAAAAGGAGCACTTCGGAGGCAGGCAGGGCACGGGCTCGCAGTCCGGTCAGGAGCGTCCACGAATTCGCGGCCGCTTGCGCGAGGTAGTAGCTCGACCCGCAGCCGACGAAAAGCCATTCCTTCGGCTTGGTGCGGGCTGCGAGAATCTTTTCCAAGTTCGCGCTCTGGTCGATTTCCTGCAAAACGTTCTGCCAGATCTGGCCCTGCGAAAGAATCTCTTTCCAGGTTTCCGATTCTCGTATTCGCACGTTGCTGATCGCCATTCGTCTTTGTCCTCGGCTTTGCCTGGGGTGCCTTTGCCCTAAACGACCTTGACTTCCACGGCCGCTCTCCGTAGCGCCTTCAAGTCACGCTTCGAGATTCCTTTGTCCGTGATAGTTTCGTGTACCGCGGAAGTTGGCAGGATCAACGACAAGCTCCGGCGGCCGAATTTGCTCGCGTCGCACACCACTACTGTACGCCGTGCCGATTCTGCCATCGCGCGATTCACGCGCGCTTCCAGCAGATTTGGCGTCGTCAGCCCATAACGGACGTCAAAGCCGTCCACTGCCAGGAATAGCAGGTCGGCACTCAGCTTCCGCAGCGATTCCTCTGCGAGCGGTCCGACTAATGAGAACGAGTTCTTGCGCAGTACCCCGCCGGTCAGGATTACTTCCACCGGTGTGTCCGCCAGCTCCGCGGCAATGTTCGTGGCATTTGTGACCACCGTCAAACTGTTGAAATGCCGGCACGCGCGGGCGATAGCAGTGGTCGTCGTCCCGGAATCGAGAATGATTACCTGTCCCTGACGGATCATGTGGGCAGCAGCTTCTGCGATACGCAGTTTTTCCCGCCGGTGCATCCCTTCTTTTTCATGCAAAGAACGGTCCCTCAACGCTCCCGTCTTCATGGGAAGCGCGCCCCCGTGCGTTCTCTCGAGTTCGCCCTGATGGTGCAGTACTTCGAGATCCTTCCGGATCGTGATCAACGAGGTACGGAAACGTCTAGCCAGGTCGCTCACCAGCACTCGCCCGTCCGTTTGAATCAACTCCAGTATTTCGCGGCGTCGTTCTTCGTTCAACATGCGCGGGTGCGCCTATCCTCTCGCTGACTATTCCAGGATCTCGACCTGAATCTCTTTCTTTAGGCGTTCGATATCGCCTGCTCGGGCTAGTCCCGGCCCTTCGGCGAGGCAATTCGCGGCACCACAAGCTGCAGCCAAGCGCAAGGCCTCCTTCGCTTCTAATCCTTGGTCTTCCGCGAAGGCGAAGCCTGCCAGCGTAGAGTCCCCGCTGCCTACCGCCGACCGCGCCCTCATTTCAGGAGCTCTCGCAAAAAGCGCCTCTTTGCCTTGCGTACCTTGCCAGACCAAGCCACCTGAGCCCAGACTGATCGCAGCTGCCTGTGCGCCTTCACGAATAATCCTCTTCAACACGTTCCTTGCCGAAGCAGGCCCATCGATGGCGCATCCGGTCAGCCTTTCGGCTTCTTCCCGGTTGGGCTTCACAAACGAAGGGTGAGCCCTCAGTGCCTGCCGCAGGGGTTCTCCGCTCGTGTCCACGAACACGCGGCATTCACATTGATGTCCCAATTCAACGAGTGTCGCGTAATAATCTTCGGGAATGCCAGCCGGCAAACTCCCGGAGAGAATCACGGTCGTCTTCCCAACGGATTCTCGCAGAGCCAATTTAAAGCTATCCTGAAGCCGCTCCAGCTCTTCTCCAGTGACCGGCTGCCCTGGCTCCAGAATTTCCGTAACTGTTCCGTCTTTGTCCAGAATCTCCAAATTCATCCGTGTTGCGTTTGCAGTCGCCACGGCTTCCGCTCGAATCGACATCGCTTTGAGGCCCTCGACCAGAGCCGCCCCCGTTGGTCCTCCAGCAAATCCCAACCACAGGGGATCTGCCCCCAGTGTTCTAAGAACCATCGCCACGTGTGCCGCTTTGCCTCCCGCTGCCGGCGTTACCTGCGACGCACGGTTCACTCGCCCGAGTTGCAACCGTTCCAGCCTGAGTCGCTTGTCAATCGCGGGATTCAGGCTTACGCATAGAAACACGGATGGTCCTTATCCTGCCGCGGAAACCCCATGAAATGCAGACCAGGGCGTCGCGGCTTGCAAATGCCGATTGATATTCTCAATGTTTCGAACTCCCTCTTGTGCCAGCCAATCTTCCAACGCAGCCGTTCCGCTTTCCACAAGAACCGTGACGCCGTCCTTCCAAGTGGCCCGTCCACAAAGAACGCCGGAAAATGCCGTGCCCGCTTCCGCCGCCAATTCCAATCCAAATTGAAACGTCGCGTTACTCACACCTTCCGACAAATAGAGGAATGGCACGCCGGCGGCCTCGGCTGCCCGCTGGAAGTGCCCCTTGGATTCCTGGCGGGTGTAGAGAATCTCCGCGCCTGCAGCGGGGGAGTTTTCCACGTACGCCAAATCTACAGGAACGCCCACTTTCAGGATGTCAACGCGATATCGCGGCTTGGAGAACTCCGACATGCCCGCAGTCACGATTGCCGGTTTCACTCTCGCGAATTCAATGCTCTTCTCTTCCAATCCCTCGGCGTAACTCACAAGCTCCAGAAAGAAAGGGATGTCAACTGCGGCGCACTCCAGGCCCACACGTTCCACGAGAGCGTACTTTATCTCGTTTATTTCGGGCGAGCTGGTGTTCGAGTAGTATAAGAGTAATTTCACACAGTCCGCCCCAGCTTCAGCCAATCTTTGCACTGACCATTGGTCGAGCAGGCTCGGCAGGCGTCCCGGCACTTTCTTGTCGTATCCCGTTTTTTCGTACGCCAGAAGCAGGCCAGCACTTGTCGCGCGCTGCCGCGCGCCGGACAATCCGTACTCCGGATCCAGAAGGATGGCGCTTGCATGCGGAGTGAGAATACGGCTGACGGCTTCTTTGAATTGGATCAGCGGCTCGGCGGGGACACTCTCCGGTGTTATTCCCATGGAGCGTGCGAATAGGCTCCGCAGCGCGCTCCGCTGATCGATTGCAACTGCGGCAATGATCCCACGATTATCGGAGACAGCTTCCAGACCCTTGCGCTTTCCGCCGCTGACATTCCTTCTCAAGGACGTCCCTCATCAATTTCAACCGCGCTTTTCCCCATCACCCAGCGCTAAAAATAAAATTTGAGCGCAAATTGGATTCGGCGCGGCGGACGTGTGTATGCCGTGAAACCAAAGGCGGATGATCCCAGTTCCGTTCCGGTATTCTCCACGATCGTATCGGGATTGGTGAATTCCGGATTCGCGTGGTTCCAGGCATTGAAGAACTCCGCGCGAAATTCAAATCGCCTTTCTTCGCTAATCGGAAACGTCTTGAAGAGAGAAACGTCCCAGTTTTGAAAGCCGGGCCCCAGGATGATGTTGCGTCCGGCGTTGCCAAAGGATCCCAGCACCGAATTCGACACAAAGGCGCAGGTGTTAAACACGGTTCCCGGTACGCAGGGCTTGCCGTTTATCTTACCCACGAGATTCGGCCTGACGCAGTTCCATACCGTGCCACCGCAATCCGAGGTGGACAGGTTCTCAGAGATATCTGTCGGCGTGAACCAGTTTCCGGTGGACGCCGTCACAATTCCTGCAACTTGCCATCCGCCGAGCATTTGGTTCACTGCCCCTGTTGCGTTTTTCCCAAACTCCTTGTCCTTGCCGAAAGGCAGCTCGTAGATATAGCTGATCACAAACCGGTGACGCACATCAAAGTCAGAGTTTCCGTATTCCAGGCGCGGATCCGTCTGCAGACGAAAGTCACCTTGATTGGCCGAGCCGAGGCTTGCGCTCGAAGCGTCATCTAGAGAGTGGCTGTACGTATAGGAAGCCTCGAATTGCAATCCGTGCGAGAACTGCTTCTCCAACCGCGCCTGCAACGAGTTGTAGTTCGAAATTCCATCGGAACGGAACAGCGCAATCGAAGAATCTACTGCTGGAAACGGTCGGCGTGGCGCCGTCGGACAGTTCGCCGGCGTCACCGGAGGATTGGCGTTCGGCTGATTGCACAAAGTCGCGAACTGCGGTTCGGTGGCTGGCACCGCCTGATTGCCGTTATAAAAGGTAAAGAGCTTCAACCCCCGCGAGCCGGCATACGAGATTTCCAGCAACGTATCTGCCGGCAGTTGATATTGAAATCCCAAATGCCATTGTTGGTTGTACGGAGTGCGGATGTTCGGATCGATCGAATACAAAATTGGCGTGTTTGGGTCCACCAGCGCATTCGCCGGGAACCCATTTGATAGCACATTCAGTCCGGGAATCGAGCAATCTACCGCGGCGGGGTTGGCGATTCCCTGCGTGCAAGGCATGTTGAACGATTGCGTGACGAAAAATGGCGGATTGAAACCCGGGCTCGGATTCGAGAACGGCCCGTTTTCCTGTCCCCCGTAGAAGATGCCATAGCCGCCGCGCATCACCAGCTTATCGGAGAGCAGGTAAGCAAATCCGACGCGAGGCGCAAAATTATTCAGGTCGGGGGAGACCAGCCCAGGAGTGCCGGTGGCACTGATGGGAATGAGCGCTGCCAGCGTGGGGGTCAATGTGGCTGTGACTCCCCTCGGGACAATCAATGTTCCGGTTGCAAAATCGAACGTAGCCTGCTGGTTACCGTGCTCCTTAATGGTGCTGAACATCTCGTAACGCAAACCAAGATTTAGTGTCAATCGCCTGGAGACCTTCCAATCATCCTGCACGTAACCTGAATAAATCTGCCGCCGGTAGTCGATATTGTGCAGGTTGACGATGGACCCGCTATCCGAAATGCCCAACAAAAATGATGCGAACGCGTTCCCGCCGGGGACACCTGAAGTGTTGTCGTTCGCCGCCGTGAATTCGATCGGCGCGGCCGGATTGGATGTGAACTCAGTTCCAAAATTAATCGCACCGCGTGATGCGGAAGGCTGGAAGATGGTGAACTGCTCCAGTCTCACCTCTGCTCCGAACTTCAGAGCATGTCTGCCTACAATCTTTGTAAGGTTATCCGTGAGTACCCAGCTATTCTGTTTTTCTATCGAGGGCAGATAGCCTGAGCTTCCGATGGGGATCGAGGAGCCGTCGCTGAACGTGATACTCGGCAGGCCGCCATTGTCCGGCGCGAAGGGCACTCCGGGAAAACCGAGCTGGCTCGCCACGTCGACCTTAGAATTTATCTGAAAGCGGTGCGAGTTGATTCGGTTGTACCCCAGACGGAATTCGTTGACCAGGTTTGGGCTGAACGTGTGGGTCTCGCTGATAGCCACGCTGCGGTATGAATTGTCTTCGTCTCCGCTGAAGAAACTACCGCCATCCAGTGCGTTTCCGAATGGCGGGGGAATGAACCTTGGCTGGTCTTCGTAGCTGAAACGAGCGAAGGAATAATCCTTGTCCGAAATTTTATGATCCACTCGAACGTCGAAGTTATTTCGCGTTGTCTGTTGAACCGGAACTGCGAGGTAGTTGAAGTTTGGATTGCTTGTATTCGGCGCGGGATAAAGCGCGGCCAGTCTCGCCGCCAGTGGGTCAATGGACGTCCCGCCAGCAGTGTTGAACATGTTCGTAGGATTGCCGCTCGCATTAACACCAATCGGAACGCCGCAAAACCCGTTCGGATTCAGATTCGACAATTGCGTCAAGCGTGCGTTAAAGAGTTCCCCCACGAACGTGGGGTTCCCGCTGCAATCCCGCGCGATTTGGCTCGTGGCATTGCCATTGGCATCGGAGGCATACACCGGCGTCGAAGTGAGTTGCGACGAAAAATTTCCGGCGATCATATCTTGCGTGGGAATCGTGCCGTTGAGGATCAAGCCCTCGCGAATCCGCAAGCCTTCGTAGTCTGCGAAAAAGAATGTCCGGTTCTTGATGATCCGTCCGCCAAACGTGGCCCCGAACTGGTTCTGCTTGTACGGTTCCCTTCCAAATCCCTGTTGTTTCAGCGTCGAATTCGCGGCATCAAAATCCTCATTGCGCAGGAACTCATAGATATCGCCGTGGAACTCGTTCGTGCCTGACTTGAGCAGGGCATTCAGGATGGCTCCATTGCCCCGGCCGAACTCCGCACTGTAGGCATTGGTTTGCACTTTGAATTCGGCGATGGCATCCACCGAGGGCTGGATCACGTACGCCGATTCGTTCAGAACGTCGCCGAGATTCGCATTGTTATCAACGCCGTCGAGAAGGAAGTTGTTCTGCAAGGCGCGTGCGCCATTCGCGCTGAAGCCGTAGCTCGCCGATACGCGCGAGCCCGGTTCGCTGGGCGCCACGCCTGCTCCTAGCAGCGCGAGTTGCGCGTAATTCCGCCCATCCAAGGGAAGCGTCGAGACGCGCCGGCTGTCGATGACCTGACCGAGATCGGAAGTCTCCGTCTCCAGCCTCACAGCGTTGGCATTCACGACCACCTTTTCCGTCGCCGCTCCCACCTGCATCGTCATGTCGACCGCGATCCGATCCTGCACTTTGAGTTCAATGGGGCCGGCCACCGCCGTTTTGAATCCTTTTTTCTCCACACTCACTGTGTAACGGCCGATTCTCAGGGGACTCGCCACGTATTCCCCCTGATCATTGCTGGCCGTCACGAACGACGATCCTCGGTCCACCTCGTACACTGTTACTTGCGCTCCCGCCACCGTGGCTCCGCTCGAATCGCGGATCGTGCCCACAATGGCTCCGGTGTCTTTCTGCGCGAACGCGCTGGCGGAAAACGCTCCGCAGAACAACGCGAACGCAGCGAACAGCGAGAAGAATTTCCCCGTAAAAGACTTCATACACCACCCCCGGTGACCGCTTCCCTCAAGGATCGCTTTTCCGTATAAACGCGGACACTTACGACTACTTTCGCTTTGTTTCTTTTACTTTCTTTTCGCTGCTTTTGTCAAGCCTTCGGATGCTTTCGCCCATCAGGTTGCAATTCACATTGATCTTGGTTCATCTACGAGTTCGTGCTTCCTCAGCCGCCGCGGGTCTCCTATAATCCCGGCACCGAAGGTGGTGTGGCCCATTGCCCGATACTTCCAGCAAGCCGGAACGTTACTCGCTTGCGGTAATTACCGACGACGGAGAGTTTTATCCCGAGGTGCGCAAACATCTGGGAAGTGAGTTCCAGACTATCTTCTCGAGCACCGAAGAAGAGATCAAGAAAACTTTGGAACAGCCGGAACTCCACGCCATCCTGTTTAACCTCGATTGCATCGGAGCCGGCGCTGGGGACGGGCTGGAAGTTCTCGAAGAGATGCGCAGGATTCGAGATGACGTGGTGTTCGCCGTGTTTACGCGCTCCGTGCAGCGGACGATTCCTCTGAAGGCCAGCCAGGCAGGTGCGGATGAATTCTTTCTCTTCCCGCTCAACTTCGAAGAATTGAAGATCGTCCTCACGCGCGCGATTGAGAAACGCGCGCTGGAATTAGAAGGCCGCCGGGTCATTCTGCAGGCTGAGAGCAAATCCGCGTTCTTTGGTCTGGTGGGCGCCAGTGCCGCCATGCAGAAAGTGTATCAATCCGTGGAAGCGCTAGCCGGCACGAACGCATCCGTCGTGCTGCGCGGTGAGAGCGGCGTCGGAAAAGAATTGGTAGCTAGCGCCATTGTCCAGTGTGGAAATCGCGCAGACAAGCCGTATATATGCCTGAATTGTTCAGCGTTACCCGAAAGTTTGATGGAATCTGAGCTTTTCGGCTACGAAAAAGGCGCCTTCACCGGAGCGGACGAGGTCAAACCCGGCTTGATCGAATCGGCGCATGGTGGAACGCTGTTCCTCGATGAGATCACCACGCTGAATCCCAGTCTGCAGAGCAAGCTGCTGCGTGTCTTGCAGGAACGGGCCGTGCAGAGGCTCGGCGGACGGAACGCTCGCAAGATCGACTTCCGCCTAATTGCCGCCACGAACGAAGACCTCGAGGACTGCGTCCGCAAGGGCCGTTTTCGCGAGGACCTATATTTCCGCATCAACGTCGTTCCGATCATCGTTCCGCCTCTGCGCGAGCGAAAAGGGGACATCAGCCTCCTGGTAGACCACTTTTTGAGAATCTATTGCGCTTCTTCCAAGAAACCGTTGAAAGCGGTTAACCCGGACGTTTTGGAAATCCTGGAGGACTACAAATGGCCTGGTAATGTGCGGGAGTTGGAAAATGTCGTCCAGCGGCTGGTTGTGATGGTCAATGCCCCGGTGATCACTTTGGAGCACTTGCCGCAGCAATTGCTGCACTCCAGCGCGTCGGGACAGGAAACGCTGCTGATCCCGCAAGACGGCGTGGATTTTGACGAGGAGCTGAAACGGATTGAGATCGCGTACCTCAACGCCGCACTGAGGCGGACAGGTGGCAAGAAGACCGCGGCGGCATCGCTGCTTCGCATCGACTCCCAGAGGATGAAGTACTTATGCCGGAAACACCGCGTCGACCAGGACGAAGGCTAAGCCGCCTTACCGCAAGACGGTTAAAAATTGACCTTCGTTGGGTTAATTTTTAACCGCTGGTCGAATGTTCACCGCCCAAGACCGCCAAGGCCCCTAGTACTTTGGTACTAAGTGGTTTGTTTTCACCAAAAGCCCTTTCCAATTGCCTCGCGGCAGCTTTGGCATCGCGACTGCAACAGTGAAGAGCGTTGGCGGAGACAAATTCTAAAATAAATAAGGAGCGAGTGGAAACCATGGCCATCGAAAAGAAGAGCTTAATCAGCGCATTGAAAACCACGAAGAAAGCGAATATCGCGAAGGAAGAGTTTGCACAGCCCGGATCGATGAGCTCGGGCGTGAAGAGCCCCGCACGAGTCGTTGCTGGCCGCACTATCGCTGGCAGGACGGTCGCCGGCCGGACGGTTGCGGGTCGCACGGTTGCTGGCCGGACTGTTGCTGGCAGAACCGTTGCTGGGAAGACCGTTGCGGGCAAGACGATTGCCGGCAAAGCGCTTGCAGGTAAGAAATTCCTGGGCAGAAAGTAACTGGCTGGCTCAGCGGTTTGCCTGACGATTTGAAAATTGCGTGGTTCCGGAAAGGCTGCCTTCGGGCAGCCTTTCTGTTCTTACCAGAGTTTTCGTCCCATAAACTCCTGAAGCCCTCGCCAGAGAAGACCGGCAAGGCTCTTGCGTTGGCCGTAGATGCGAGCCGTTCCCACCATTCCTGGTCTAAGAACGCTCTGGGAATTCGAGATGGTGAGGTCGACGATGTAAAACGTGGGAGGATTCAGGCCAGAGTACTGCTTCTGTTCAGCCACCCTCGGATCGCTTTCCGAGGAGACAGGGGCGATGAGGCCGGCTTGCGATTGGTACACTGCGGCAAATCCGTCCACCTGTAGCTTCGCAGGGAAGCCAGTGCGAATCTTGGAAATATCGTGTTCGGAGACGTTCACGCGGGCACGCATGAGCCCCAGGTCGGCTACCTCGGCAACTTCGGCCCCCTGCGGAAGATAGGCGCCGAGGCGATCTTGCAAACGGGGCGTCAACACCACACCGGCCAGGGGGCTCGAAACTTCCAGATAGGTTCCCTGCGATGCCCATTCGCCGCGCTGCTTGTCGGTGCTCTCGCGCTCCCGAAGGGCCGTGCCAAGATTCGTGTATTGGAAGGAAGCTGCCTTTGCGCGCGCGGACGCGGTCTCATAGGCGCTTCGACTTTCGTCTATTTTAGATTGCAGGGGGAGATTGCGGAGACGCAAGAGGGGAGTTCCCGGCGCGACGGACATGCCTTCGGTAGCGTACACGGCGGTGACAGTTCCCGGAACGATTGCGTGGATCACAGCGCGCTGGACTGGTTCGAGTGCGAACCGTCCGAGAACCGTTTCGTGCCAGAGGGGAAGCAAAAGAAAAACAAGGAACGCGGCGGAGACGGCGAGCGAGTGACGAAGCGTGAACCAGGCGCTAATGCGGTCTTTTTTATCGAGATAAACTAGTTTCATAAAGTTCACCAAATTTCGGATTCGGGAGCGGAAAATCAGGGCCGCGGTGGCAATTTCCGGAATGAAGGACCACTCGGGGTTAAAGTTGCGGAAAACATTGCCCACAAAACTTGCCAGAATGTAGAGAACGGTGTAGCTATAGGCGCCGGAAAGCAAGGCGTACACGGCAAAACCGAGACGCCGCTTCTTCGGGACATACGGCACTTCCACCGGCAGGCGCCAGATGTGCCGCTTAACCCAAGCCGATACATAAGCAGTGGAATCCTCCTTTAGTTCGGCAACTTCGATGAGTTCGATCAGGATCTGGTAACCATCGAGCTTCATCAACGGATTCCAGTTGAGCAGGATCCCGGCGATACCTGTCATGAGCATGACGATGTACGCAGCGTTGTGAACCGCGGTGTTTGGAACCGTGAGCCACCAGATGGGTGTGGCGACAGCACAAATCATGAGTTCGGACCACACGCCAGCCACGACGATAACGATGCGCTGGTATTTCGTGGCACGCACGTAGCCTTCAGTGGTGTCGGTATAAAAAGCGGGAGTCAAATAGATCAGCAGGAAGCCCATGGCGGGCACATTCGCGCCGTAATGCTTCGTGGCATGGCCGTGAGCCAGCTCGTGAATGCAGAGGACGGCGACGGCCAGAAAATAGAAAATGGCGAAGTCGCCCCAGGATTTGTCGGTGAAATTATAGAACTCGATAGTATCCCGGCCAATTTCGGACCAATGTGCCACCGAGATGGCCGCTGCGACGGCAAAGAAGGCGAGAGTTAGCAGAGTGAACCACCAGGTGTAAATCCAGCTCGTGTAGCTATACAGCCAGGCGATAAATTTATCGGGATTCACAGCCGGAAATGTGATCTCGGAGAGGTCGCCGTACTTGCTTTTCTTGGCCTTCAGCGCTTTGCGGCGTTCATCGGCACTCAAGCGCATCAACTGGATATTTTTTTCCTGCGGAGTCTTGTACCAGAAGCCTAGTTCTTCGACAGAAGCGGCAAATTCGCGGACATCGTCGGCACTGTATTCCGCGCCAGTTTGATTGGAGTAGAGCTTGGCAATCTCTTCAAAAGACCGCTGGCCATTGAAGAGTTGAATCAGTTCCCAATTCGCGGGCGGGAACCGATAAAGGAGGCTCTTGTTGGGAACGACCACGAGAACAATGGGCTCTCCGTCCTCTATGTGCTGTTTGTGAACCGCGCCGGGCGGCACGCGCGGAGGGTTCTGGGCGAGGATTCGCGCCGGAATCTCCGGCAAGGCGACGTTGAGGACGCGCGTGAGATTCATATCATTCTTAGCGAGGATTTCCGATTTCGAAGTTTGCAGTCATGCCCGGACGCAGGGAACCGCGATCGCCCTGCAACTGCACGAGAACCTCAAACGTGCCGCTCGCTGGATCGATCACCGGGCTGATTTCTTTTACCCGCGCGGTATGTTTTTCTCCGCGAACGTCCGGAGAAGTAATTTCGAATTGTTGTCCGGAGCGCACCCGGCCAAAGTACTTCTCCGGCAAAGTAAAGCGTATCAGCAGCGGCGCCTCGGCCGTTACCCAAAACAGCCGGTCGCCTTTGGAAACTGACTGGCCCTCGCGAACATAGCGGCGCGCAATCAGTCCGTCAAAGGGAGCCGTGATCTTGGTTTTGTCCAACTCCAATCCCAGCGAGAGCTCTTCTTGGTGCGCGGTATTCAACATTTCGTTCACGCGCTTGATATCCCACTGGTCCGACTCCGCTTTGTACTTGGCATGCTCCAATTGCTCTTCCGAAATCAACCCCGCAGCCCATAATTTTTGCGCGCGGCCATAATCCGCTTTCAACACTTGAGCTTCCGCTTCCCAATTCTTCAAACCCGCCGCGATACTGCGAGACTTGGCGCGCGCGGCTTCCAGGTTCGCGGCGATCTGCCGGTCATCCATGCGGGCGATTACGGTTCCGGACTTGACTCGCGCTGGCGCATCGAAAAAGACTTTGGCAAGGACGCCGTCCCGCTGGGCCATAACGTCCACCTGATGTTCAACGATGATCGGCCCGGTGACGACCAGCCCGTTATCCGCCGCTTCTGGCGGCTGCGGTGCCCTCGGCGCCGAGGGCGCCGCGGCGGCATTCGTGACGGCAGGCACGCTGCCGGAGGTATCGCCGCAACCTGCCGCAACGAGAGCCGCGCTCATTCCGATTTGCAGCATCAGACTTCGCATGGTCCCCTCCGCAAAAGCTCTACCAGCCAAACCAATTCCACACTTTCGAATAAATCCACAAAGCCGGCCCGCGGAAAAACACATACGCTGCCGGGTACCACCCGATGCGAACTTTGCCTCGTCCTTCCATTCCCGCGCGAAGCGCGCCATCTGCGTTTGGCACTCCCACCCGAGCAAAAAAAACGGGCGTTTGATTAACGAGCGTGGCGCTGGGGCTGACGATCAGAACATCGCCATGAAAGGTGCGCGTCGGAAAGCTGTTGAGTTTGAGCACGGCTCTTTGTCCGTCTTTCAGCAAACCCGCCTGGGTGTCCTCGATGGCTACGTCGACGATGGCTTGCGAGGTGTCGACAACTTCGGCAAAGGAATCGCCTTGCTCCAGTTTGCGGCCCGCGAAATTTTCTACATGCGGAGTGGCCACCACGCCATCAATCGGCGAGCGCAACTGCGCCTTTTCGAGCAATTGCCCGGCGCGCTCTACCTCTGCCTTCCAATAATCCGCCTGCACGCGTTGAACACCAGCCGCCGTTCCATCGTTCGCCGCCAATGCGCGATTCATTTGCAGTATTGCGGACCCGTACTTCGCTTGAGCTTCCGCGAGTGCCGAGCGCTGGTCCCAAGCCTCCATCTCCGCCAGCACTTGACCCCGCATCACCAACTCCCCTTCGTGTACAAGCACCTTGCTCACTACGCTTTCGATTTCGGGTTGCACCAGCGCTCGATGAATTGGCGCAACTACAGCGTCGCCGTCCACGCGCAACGGAAGCGGGCAAATAATCATGAAAAATAAAGCCCCGGCTCCCAGAGCCAGGAACAGGGTGCGCCGCCGCTTCTCCATAGCCATGAACTTCCGTTTGCGCACAAGCACGGGCTCGATGATCGAAATGAACGGCACCTCTTTGTACATCTGTGCGTTGCGCAACGCGACGGTAGCCTGGCCCGCAAGAACTTCCAGAATTTCAATGTGCGCCGGCCCCAGAAAATCGGGGTTGCTGCTCTCCATACTAAGTATGCCGACGCGGCCCGTATCGTCGTTCAGTGGCCTGGCGTAAAACCCGCGCATCCCCGAATCGGCGAAGTATTTCTTGAACTTGGCGCGTGTCTCCTCGCGATCACTGTCAATCTCTTCGCCATGCTGACGGATGTGCAGGACCTCCTCGGACAGAGCCGCCCACTGCAAGATCTCGTTGAGCGGCGCGATATCCGGCGCGTCCGCATTAACCTGTGTAAGCCCCGTGACGGCGCTCAGTTTGAATCTGCCACGCTGTTCGAGAGCGATGGCCGCGCGCTCGTAAGGAATCACCGCTTGCGGCGCGTTGACGATGGTCTGCAGCATCCGCTCGAGGTTCAGCGTTGACGTAATTTCGTGGCTGACGGTATTCAGTGTCTCCAGGATTTCGACCTTGCGCTCAGCCATCAGCAGGCTGGCGTTGTGAAGCGCCGTCGAGGCCGTGCCGCTGAGACTGGTCAGCATAAAAAGGTCATCTTCGTCGAAGGTCGATCCGTCGAGCTTGTTGATAGCTTCGACGATGCCGACGAGGGCTCCGCCGTCCATGATGGGGACGGCAATCAGGGAGTGAACGATCTCTTCACCCGCTTCTAGGTTCCGTTGAACGAGCCGCGTATCCTCGGGATCCGATATGCAGGCGCTTTCTCCGCTGTCGGAGAGTACTCCGGCGATCCCTTCTCCCGGTTTCAGAAGTTGTCCCTTGAACGTGGTCGGATCCTGGCCCGATTGGTGCATAAGTTCGAGCGTCTCGTCGCCGTGCAATAGCCAGATGTTGACTGCCTGACAAGCGAGAATTTCGGAAAATTTAGACGTGATGAGTGGCAGCAGATCATCGATCTCCAGCGTGGAAGAAAACACTTTTTCCAAGTCGTAAAGTTGAGTCAGCCGCGTAATCGAGTTAAGCGTCGCGTGGCGTTCACTTTCGTAGGCTTGCGCGGCTGCGATGGATGCCGCAGCCACGCCCGCAGCGGGAAGCAGGGCCTCAATCGCCTCCTCGTCGAGCTCCTCTTCGAACGACAGGATTTCCAGTGCTCCCACTAGGTTGTCGTTATTCAGCAGGGGCACATAGCACAAGGACAGCAACGTCTTGCGTGTATCAATGTGCGGATAATCCTCGCGTTTGAGCTCCGCCGCTCTTCGCAGAACCGGTGCGGACCCTCCCAGCAAGGATCCAAGAATGCCAGCGTCTGCGGAGATGGACTGCTCGTGAATCGTGGCCTCTCCAACCGTGGCCTTCGGAATCCAGAATGTATCCGCACCTTGGGAATCCAGCGTATATACACTGATGGCAGATTGCGGCAGTAATCCATGAACGAATCTCGCCAAGGCAAGGGCCCGGGGCGCCACTTCCTGCTCCGCTAGCAAGCTGGATGACAGGATCGCTATGTCAGGATTCGAATCTGCGTCACGGCTGGGCAACGGTCAGCTTTCCGGCCGGGGCCCCCTTTGCAGGGAGAGTGACCTTTGAACGGAGCTTCTTGCTTTTTCGCGGCCGATTAACTAAGTTGTGCGCGCACTCTAGCAAAGGGATTTAAGGGTGTCAACGCGAGACGCGTGCGCGTGAGGTCCGCCCGCTCCGGAGGCCCGAACCTTGGAAATTGAAGTGAGAACGCAGCTAGAAGTAAAAGTAGTGAAATTGAAGGGCCGGCTGTGCATGGGTCTTCCGCTGGACCAATTCAATGCGACCATGACGGAGTTGTTGGGGCAGGGCCATAACAAGATCGTTCTGGACCTCGAAGAGATGCCCGCCGTTGACTCAAGCGGTATCGGGATGCTCATGCGGCATCTGACCAGCGCCAAGCAAGGCGGCGGCGCTATCCGGTTGCTTAAACCAACCAAGTTCACTCTGCAGACCTTAAAGATGGTGGGCCTTCTGAATCTTTTCAGTACGTATGAAGACCTGAACGAAGCAATCGCTTCCCTTCCATAGCACTCGGGCGGTTCCGGTTTGTCCTGATTTTCCGCGAGGTAGCCGCGTCAGCTTGGCTTCGCCACGTTGTTTTTCGATGGCGCCGTCTCTGACATAAATACCGCCGCAACCAAAACCAACATCGCGCCCGCGCTGGCAATCCACAGCGGCGCGGCCAGCCCATAATGATTTGCGGCGGCTCCGGCCACTGCGGGAGCCATTGCCCCGCCTACTATTTCTCCAACGAGTGTCGCCAGTCCGATCGCTGTAGCGGCAAACTTAGCGGGCACACTTTCCGTCGGGACCAGCACCAAGACCAACGGCGCTATGCCTTGGCCACCGTTGACTAGAAATCCGGCCGCGGCCATCAACCACGGATGCGCGATAAGGAAAGGCACCTGGTATGTCAATGGCGCAGTCGCGGACACCAGCGCGGCAAGAATCAACGTAGGCTTCCGGCCCGCGCGATCGGAAATCCACGGAATGATCCATCCCCACATAAAAGCGCCTAACCCGCCGGCCCCAATGATGAACCCCGCCAGCGTCGCCGATCGCTGCGAAACTTCCGTGATGTAGAGCGGCGCGAAAACATGCATGACGAACAACCAGGTCATAAATCCCACCGCGCCCAAGCAACAAAGCAACATGTTCCGGTATCGAAGCAGCGACAGGTATTCTCTCAGTGAGGGCTTAGCGTGGTGCACCCCGTCGCCCTCTGCTTCTCCGGGCTCCTTCACATATCGCCAAATCAGCAGCCCCAAAATCATTCCCGGCAATCCGGTCACAAGAAAGGCTGTGCGCCAGCCGAAGCGCGCGGCGACCTGTGTCGTCAGAACCGGCGCCAGTGCTAGCCCAACCAGCGCCCCGGCGCTGACCATAATTCCGATATTGCGTCCCCGATTTTTCGGCTCGGAAGACGCTTCGATCATCGAGGTCATCGTTGGAAAAGTTGGACCCTCGGCAACCCCCAATAAGGTCCGAATAAACAGCAATTCGCCGAATGACCGCGCAACTCCGGAAAGCCAGGAAAGCACCGAAAACAGGAAGACAGTTGGAATCAATATGGGGCGCCGTCCAATGCGATCAGACACCGCTCCAAAAATCAAACCGGATCCTGCCCATGCGAGCGCCAAGGCCGATGCCAGCAGCCCAACTTGCTCGTGACTCAGGTGGAGCTCCGGCGCAATAAACGGCGCAAGGTACAAAACGCTCATCCGCGCCAGAAAAACGCTGCCCCAAGTGAAGAAAAACAGTATGACCAGTCCTGTTTGATATCGCTTGGTTTCGGGCAATGTCTTTTCCTCTCTGTGCTGCGCCTTCTCTGTGTGTTACGACTCCGTTCGCCCGCTGATCAAAACCCAAACACGCTCGAGCAGACCACAACTCCTCTGGACCGAGGCTCAGTCCATCGGCAGGCCGACGTAGTTTTCGGCAAGTGACGCCGAAGCGGCCCGCGAACTCGTCACATAATCCAGCTCGGCGAGTTGCCTCCGCTGATCAAAGTCGTTCTCCTCTGAAAATCGGTGCAACATCGACGTCATCCACCAGGAAAATCGCTGGACCTTCCAAACCCGCCGCAGGCAAGTCTCCGAATAACTATCTAGAAGCTGAGTTTTTCTCGTGGCGTAGTATTCGCCCAGCGCTCGTGAAAGCACCTGAACGTCGGCCACGGCCAGATTGAGCCCTTTCGCTCCCGTCGGCGGAACAATGTGCGCCGAATCGCCCGCGAGGAATAGCCTCCCGCACTGCATCGGCTCTGCTACAAAGCTGCGCATCCCCGTGATCCCTTTTTGAACCACAGGGCCCTCCGCAAGTCTCCAGTTATCGTTTGTAGCGAGTCGTTCTCGCAGCTCCTCCCAAATCCTTTCGTCCGGCCATTCGGCGATGTCTTCTTCCGGCGGACACTGAATATAGAGCCGCGATATCCGCGCCGAACGCATGCTCAGCAAAGCAAATCCGCGATCGTGATACGCGTAGACAAGTTCCTTCGAAGAGGGCGGCGCCTTCGCGAGGATTCCAAGCCATGCAAAAGGGTAGATTCGTTCGAAGACGTTCAGCGTCCCTGTCGGAATCGACGGCCGGCATACTCCATGAAAACCATCGCAGCCTGCAATGAAATCGCAGCGTAGCTCCTCCGCGAAACCGCTCTTTTGAAATCGAATCTTCGGCTCTGTCCCGTCAAATTCGCTTACGGCCACGTTCTCGGCATCAAAAATAAGCTGCCCTTCCGCGGCGATCCTGGCCTCGATGAGGTCTTTCAAGAGTTCGTGTTGCGCGTAAACCATCACGCCCTTGCCGCCAGTTAGCTCCTGAAAGTCGATTCGGTGCCGCTTTCGCCCGAATTGCAATTCGATCCCGTAATGCACAAGTCCTTGCCTCATCATGCGGCTGCCGACACCCGCTTCGTTCAGCAAATTCACCGTGCCTTGCTCCAGGATGCCCGCGCGCACGCGCTCTTCGATGTACTCTCGGCTCCGCGCTTCCACAACCACGGACTCGATTCCCTGTAAATATAAAAGATGGGAGAGTAGCAACCCGGCCGGTCCTGCCCCTACGATTCCAACTTGAGTTCGCACGCAGGTTCGCCTTTAACGCCCACCAATCTTGTTGAACTCAGTCATCGCTGATGCTCTGAGATGACCTCGGAAGCCACATGAAATGCGGAATTCGCAGCCGGCAATCCACAATAGAGCGCCGTCTGCAGCAGCACTTCCTGAATCTGTTCCTTCGTCACACCAATGTTCAGCGCCGCCCGCAAATGCATCCGCAATTCCTCGGGCCGGTTCAGCGCGACCATCATCGCCAACGTGAGCATGCTTCGCGTCTCTTTCGGCAGGCCTGGCCTGCTCCAGATTTCCCCCCACGCATAGCGCGTCAGGAAATCCTGAAACGCATCCGTGAATTCATTGCGGTTTTTCAGCGTTGCGTCGACATGCGCATCTCCCAAGACGGTGCGGCGCGTCTTCATTCCCTGTTCATAACGCTGGCGTTCATCCATCGGATGATCTCCTCGACTTTCAAGAAACGAGCCCCGATCCTCGATAGGGCGGTCCACATCTTCCGTCCTCAACCTTCAAAACTCCAAGCGGCAAATTCCCCCTATTCTCGCGGAGACCGGCGAGGAGGTTGACCAAACCGCCGGGTGGATGCTGGCCGGCGCTTCGTGGACGCCAATCGCAAAGCCCGTTTCAGCAAATCCCGCACAGCGTCGGAGTTTGCTTGCGAAAGGCGAACCAGAACCCATGGATAATTTCGGTAGTGATCCGTAATGTAGTAGGTCTCCGGTTCCGCAGCCATCATTTCTTCGCGCTCTTCGAAGGTCGTGCCCACAACCAGCGAGTCTCCATCCTCACGAAGACGTGCTAGCAACTTGCCACCGGCTTTGAACGCCGCAGTTCCATAGGACGTGCCTTCCTGAACGTTTTCAAGAGATAGCGCAATCTTGCGGACATCCTTGAACGTGATCGCCATCGCGTTTTCCTTCGCCCGATCCGCCCGCCTGAAACCGGCATCGTCGGAATGCGGCCAGAGCATTAGCCTTATGCAGGCAAGTATAGGGTTCGTAGGTCAATTCATCTGCGATGCGGTTGCTTGTTCCGGAAGGAATCCACTTTTTTATGGCACGCAATCGGCCTCTTCCGCACACAACGCCTGACCAAGATGTAGCGAGACCTGCTGTCCACTCCAGACGTTGTGGAATTGCTAGAAAGAGTACTTCAAAGAGAACTGCAGTTGCCGCGGGTTAAACATGGTTCGCGGTCCCCCGAACAACGGGTTCGCAACAGGCGGTCCACCTGCGGGGCAGCTGCTGTCCTGCACATGCTCGATGGCCAAGGACGCGGCATCCTTATAATGACTAGGAACAACCCCCCCGCAGAAGTTATACGTTCCATATACGGACGTCACTTCGTTCACATTCGCCCGGTTCAGAGCGTTGAACGCGTCCACCGCAACCTCGATCCTGTCGTGTTCGCGGAAATTAAAGTATCGCGATACGCGAAGGTCCCACGCCACCAGCGAATCTCCCCAGTACGTATTTCGAGCCGCGTCTCCGACGCGATCTGTCACAGGGTTTGTGTCCCCGTTGGCATCAAATCCCACAAACATGGTGAAGGGACGCCCGGATTGCGCCGTGATGATGCTGCTCAGCTCGAAATTCCGCAGTAGCGTCTTCTCGGGCCCGTCCGCCGTGAAATTGGCAATAAAGCGGTTGCGAATGTCCTGGTTCGAATTGGCCCGTTCGAGTGGCCGGTCATAAAAGTTCTGCGGCGTGCTCACAAACGTCGTAAACGTTCCATCGTCCAATGTTTTCGAGTACGTGTAGTTGGCATTGAAACGCAAGTAGTTCCCGAGATGCTGTGTCGCCTGCAGTGTCGCTCCGTGATAAACGCTGTTTCCGCTGTTGTCTGTGAAGTACAGCAGTCCGGAATTGGTATAGAGTGCCCCGCTGAAATTGGCTTTGCCGCTTGGCCAGTCGGGCGGAGGAGCGCCGGCTGCGGGGCAGCTTGTCGCCGCGTTCGTTATTCCTGCCTGCGGGCAGACGTTCAAGTTCTCTGCGCGTACCAGCTTGTGCGCCGAAACAAAAAGATATCCGGCGCTGACCACCAGCCCGTGCCCGAGTTCCCTGTCAATTTGCAAATTTGCCTGCTCCGAATAGGGAATGCGGCTGTTGTGATCCACCATTCCGGCGCCCGCCGTTACGGTCGTCCCGGCAGGTCCTGTAATGTATTGTGGTGGCACCATCCCCGTCGTAATCAAAGTCGCAGCGGCCTGCGCTGGAAAGATGACTTGCCCTCCAGGATTTGGCGGCCCAGGCGTCAATTGGTTCAAAACCCAAGTTGCCGAATTTGCGCCCGTTCGAATCCCGGGCAAGTTCTCGTTCGGAATGATCACCGGCTTCTGCGGCTGGGTGATGAACAGGAACGAAAGGTTGAATCGGTCATCGAACATTCCAAAGCCAGCCCGGATGACCGTACGCGAGTCCGGCGAATAGGCCAGCCCCACTCTGGGTTGCCAGCCTCGGTAATCCGGATTGATCTGTTTTTCCAAACCCTTCTCAAAGTCCCAACGCAGCCCATAGTTGAATGTCAGCTTCGGAGTGATTCGCCACTGATCCTGGGCGTACAATCCGTAATAGCTATGGTTTAAAGTTTCCGAGAAATTCGGGGCTTGCGACGGCAGATAGGCGTTGGACCAACTGCCCGGAGTGCATCCGCCCGCGGGACATAGCGACGGCGGCTCGAATCCCGGTGTGATCGGCCCGGATCCGACGGGAGCGCCCCAAAATACGATTGGTGTCCCGTCGAGGAACGGTGGCAGGGGGCAGGTGTCGCCCGGATTCAGTGATGAGGGTACGCCCGCGCCCGGGTTCACGAAATTCGCGAACTCCACCAGGCAATTGACTCCGGGCAAGACGATGCGCATCGGCGTAAATCCCGGCCATATCACAAAGTTGTTTATGAAATTTGTGTCCACTCCGAATTTCGCAAGATGCTGTCCCTTCACCCACGCCACGGAATCTGTGGCCTGCACGCGGCTCTCGTAGATTGCGTCCAGCACGCCAAAGTTATGGCCGAACAGCAGATCGTTCGGGATATCCAGATTGGGCTGGCCGGTCACTCCGGGAAAGTTATAGTGCCGCCGGGCATACTGCACGAGGGCGGTGTTCACAAGACTCGGAGAAATCTGCGAATTGAGAATACCTACCAGGTCCTGATCCCGAATGAACGCGTCATGGCCGCTGCTGGGCGCTCCAATGCCTCCTCCGTCTAGTGTGTCTCCAACCAGGAGGTTTAACTCGCGGCCGTCGAAGATGTTATATCTCAACGACAGGCGGTTGTTTTTTGTGAGCTGATGATCGATCTTGATCAGGCCATTGTCCGTGTCCTTCGTAGTCAAAATCCCGAGGTTTTCTGGCGGCAGTCCCAAAGCTACCTTCGCCTCGTTGATCAAAGCCAGCTCGGTGCTTTGCGTCCCGTTCGACAGGCTCACCGGTCCAACTAAGGTGCTCGGGTAGGTCGGAGATTCCGCTCGCCGCTGGCCTTCATAGTTCATGAAGAAAAAGGTCTTGTCTTTCTTGATCGGGCCGCCAAGAGTCGCGCCGAATTGATTTTGTCTCAGCGTGTCCCCTTGCGGCGCTGGCTGTAGCAGCGATCGTGCATCCGTGGCGTTGTTCTGCAAATAATCGTAAGCCGATCCGTGCAGCTCGTTCGTCCCCGATTTCGTCACGATATTGACGATTCCTCCCAGCGCTCTTCCGTATTCCGCTCCAAACCCGTTATTCACCACGCGAAACTCGCTCACCGCTTCCTGCGACGGCGTTGACCGCTGCGATCCCGTCGCCGTGTTGATCGTGTCTGCTCCGTCCACCGTCACTGCGTTGCTCAAATCCCTCATTCCGCCGAACGAAATTCGCGTGACCTCAAACTCCGTGATGGTCGATTGCAAACTCGTTCGCCCCGTCGCCACACCGGGCGTCAATAGCGCAAAATCCGTAAACAGCCGGCCGCTGATGGGGAGGTTCTGGATTTGCCTGGTGTCAATCACCTGGCTGATTTCCGTTCGCGTCGGCTCCACCGGCGGAGTCTCCGTAGTAACCACCACTTTTTCCGCAGTCGTCGCTACGCTCAGGCTCACATCGATCGTGGCTACTTGGCCGACCGTCAGCACGATCCCCGTTTGTGTCGACTTGGCAAATCCCGTCGCCTGCGTTGTCAGCTCATAGGTTCCTGGAGGCAGGTTTGGGATTACATAGAGCCCATTGTCGTTCGAAATGGCGCCGTACGTGTGATTCGTGCCGACATCGCGCAAAGTCAGGGAGGCCTTGGCCACCGAACCGCCGCTGGCATCCTTCACCGTTCCATTCAACTGCGCGGCGCTTACTCCGCCTTGTGAAAATGTCGGCTTTGCCCAGGCACACAGAATCACGATCCCAAGTAGAGTCCATGGTCCCGCGTGTCGCCTCATGATTCACCCCTCCCGCAGACGATTCAAACCAGCAACCGTGCCAATCCTAATTGCGAATCCTAATTACCAATCCAAATTGCAAATCCACCCTTTTGCGTGCAGGTCTATTCCTTCGAATCGCCGCTGTCAAGTCTTTAATCGGGCGTTCGTGCGAATATCGCTCAAATTTTCCGGGTCTCTTCCTCTCTTTTTGTTTTTTACTCTTTTTTGCTACTCACCTCACAATCAACGACAGTTCCTGCGCGGCCGCTTTTAGCTGGGGCAGAAACCTGTTCTGCAGTTCTTGAATCGAAATGCGCTGCGCATGAGCTCCGACATTCAGCGCAGCGACCACACGCCCCGCGGAATCTCGGATGGGAACGGCCATCGACCGCAAGCCAGACTCCAGCTCCTGGTCCACGATGCAATAGCCATTTCGCTTCACCAGACGCAAGATCTGCCGGAGTTTTTCAGCGCTTACCACGGTCCGCTCCGTGTAATGCTTAAACTCCACACGCCCCAGAAATTCATCCAGCTTCTCCCCCGGCAAGTCGGCCATCAAAACGCGGCCCATGGAAGTGCAAAATGCCGGGAGCCGGCTCCCGACTCCAAGATCGATCGACATGATTCGCGTCACGTTCGCGCGAGCGATGTAAATGATGTCTGTCTTGTCCAGGGCCGCGATGGAACAAGACTCATGCAAGAGGTGGCTCACATTTTCCAGAATCGGCTGCGCTCTCGCAGCCAACGGCATCGAAGAAATGTAGGAATGACCAAGCGCAAGGATTCGGGGCCGAAGGTGAAAATGCCGGCTGTCGTCGGTTGCCGCAAATCCGAGTTGCGCGAGCGTATAGAGGCACCGTCGCACTGCGGCGCGCGAAAAACCCGTCTTCGCGCTGATTTGAGAAACCGTGAGTTCGCGCTGCCTTTGCGAAAAGGCTTGAATCACAGCCAGTCCGCGCGCCAGCGAAGTCATAAAATTAGGATCGCCCCCGTGTGCGTCAATTTGCCCCGACACAGCGGACGAAATTACCGCTGCTCCGTTCGAAACGGCGTTGCTTGATATCTGTTGGTTCGAGGCTGATCCACCAGCGGTTTGTTGTTTCGAACCAGGTCCTTCTGGAATTTGTTGTTTCAATCCATCTGTCCCCGGCGCCGCTTGTTTGGAGCCATCCCGGTTCGCCGCCTGTTGTTTCGCCTCAGAGTTGCTCGCGACGCGCTGTTTCGAATCGAGCCTCTTCGGCGCTTGCTCTTTCGAATCCAGCATCTTCTGAACTTGTCGCCTGGAATTCGCACCCGAAAAAGCGGTAAGCATGGCTATCCCCCAAAACCATTCAATACTCAAAGGCGGCACAGAGATTACACGAATTTGACCGATAGACGCACAATACTTCGATAATCGGTATTGCGGGAATTTATGGGGATGCCATAGAATGCCCGCGCAGTTGGGTTTGCAATTCAGCGAGAGCAGGCAGGGCGCGTCAATTCTGGGAGGGACTATCCTGAATACCGGGAGGCTGTTATGAGTACCGGGAGGTTGCGATGAATGTGATTTCGGCGTACCGGCGATACTACCCGGGCACGCAGCCCCGGCACTTGCATCCTTCCTATGTTTCCTCGCTGAAACGCGGTCCGTTGCAATCGCCTGTGCTTCTTCCTCACACACTTTCTGAAATTACCGGACCGGTTTTCGGACTTGAGGTTGCCGACGTGAAAGCCTGCGACCTGACGAAACAGCATTCGGGCGAGCCGCTCGGGGAACGCATTGTTCTAAGCGGGCGCGTGATCGATGAAGATTCACGGCCAGTACCGCACACGCTCATTGAAATCTGGCAAGCCAACGCGGCAGGGCGTTATCTTCACAGTGTCGATCAGCACAATGCGCCGCTCGATCCGAATTTCACCGGTTGCGGACACGCGATGACGGATGCCGAGGGCCGCTACCGATTCGTGACAATTCGTCCAGGCAAATATCCCTGGGGGAATCACCACAACGCGTGGCGGCCGGCGCACATTCATTTTTCAGTTTTCGGCCCGGCTTTTGCCACGCGTCTCGTGACGCAGATGTATTTTCCGGGCGATCCGCTGATTCCCTTCGATCCTATTTTCAACTGCACGGACGATGAAAAAGCTCGCAACCGTTTAATTTCGCAATTCGATTGGGAATCGACGATTCCGGCGCAAGCTCTTGGATACCGCTTTGACATTGTTCTCAGCGGCCGCGATCGTACTCCGATGGAAACTCACGCTCATGGAGAAAAGACATGAGCCTTCACGCCACAACCTGGCAAACCGTAGGACCATTTTTCAAAATTGGATTCTCCTGGCTCTATCGGGACAATTTAGCGAGCCCGGAGGTTTCCGGCGAACGGGTGGAAATTTCGGGGCGCATACTGGATGGAGACGGAAAACCAGTGCCAGATGGAATACTTGAAATCTGGCAAGCCAATTCAAACGGGAAGTACGCACATCCGGATGATCTGCAGGAAAAATCGATTGAACCGGGCTTTACCGGCTATGGACGTGTGCCCACGGACGATGAAGGGCGTTTCCATTTTACGACCATCAAGCCGGGGCGTGTTCCCGGCCCGGATGGAAAATTGCAGGCGCCTCATCTTGCCGTGTCAGTTTTTACGCGTGGTCTGCTGCGGCGGCTGACTACAAGGATTTATTTTCCCGACGAGCCTGGAAACGCAGAAGATTTTGCGCTAAACCTTATCGATGCTGGGCGGCGCGGCACGCTGATCGCGAAAAAGATCGATGGACGGCCCGGAGCGCTGGAATGGAACGTCATTTTGCAAGGACCCGGTGAGACAGTTTTTTTCGACGTTTGATTTGTCGCGGCGTAAGAGGGTGGGGCAAGCCCGGCCCCTACAACGTTTCTGAGCGAAATGAATGCCCGCAATGCAAGGAGTCTCCGGAATTCCGTCTAGAAATTAGAGCTGGATCAGAACGGATATTGACGGCGGCCGGTCTGGATGGTGACCCACTTCACTTCGGTCATTTCGTCGGTGGACCAGCGGCCGCCTTCGCGGCCCATGCCGGAATCCTTGACGCCGCCAAACGGAACGGTGCCCTCGTCATGGATGGTCGGGCCGTTCAAATGGACCATTCCCGCTTCAAGCTCCAGAGCAAAATGCATCGCTAGTTGCAAATCATTGGTGAGGACGGCGGAAGACAAGCCGTAGCTTGAGCTGTTTGCGAGCGCCAGCGCGTGATTCGGGTCGTTGGCTTTTGTCACCGCGGCGACGGGTCCAAATAGCTCATCGCGGAATGCGGCCATCTCAGGAGTGACGTCCGCGAGCACAGTCGGATGGAAGAAATTGCTCTCGTACTTTCCGCCCGTCAGGAGTCGCGCACCTCCAGCGACGGCTTCTTTTATTTTTTTATCGATCATGGGGCACTGCGAGGAACGAATCAGCGGGCCGATGATGGTATGCGGATCCCGGGGATCGCCGACTTTCATGGTTTGGGCTTTGGCGACGAAGCGCTTGAGAAATTCCTCGTAAACAGGCGCCTCGACGATGATGCGCGAACCAGCCATGCAGATTTGTCCCTGGTGAATGAAAATGCCGAAGCAGGCAGTGTTGACGGCGTAATCGAGGTCGGCGTCCTTGAGAATAATCAGCGGACTTTTGCCGCCCATTTCGAGAACGCAACGCTTGCCACGCTTGGCGCATTCGACGGCGATGATGCGACCGACAGCGCTAGAACCGGTAAAGGAGATGAGCTTCACGCGAGGATCGTCAAAAAGAACTTTGGCCATGGCCGCGCCATCACCAGGGACGACATTAAAAACACCGGCGGGAACACCGGCGCGCGCGAAAATTTCAGCGAGTTTCAACCCGACGAGAGAGGTCTCCTCGGAGGGTTTCAAGACCATGGTGTTTCCGCAGGCGAGAGCGAAGGCGACTTTCTTGAGCGAGAGAACGACGGGAAAGTTGAATGGCGAAATTCCGGCGACGACTCCGAGAGGACGGCGGATGGCCATGGAGATCAGGCCGGGAACGTCAGAAGGAAAAACATCGCCATGAATGCGGCGAGCCTCGCCGGCGATGGAACGGACGAGATTGGCCGCGAACGGAATTTCAAAATGAGCTTTTCCAAAAGTCGATCCGGCTTCATCGATCAAAAGCTCAATCATTTCCTCGGAAGCTTTCTCGAGTTCATCGGCTGCGCGCATGAGGAGGCCCTCGCGTTGTGCCGGAACGGTATCTGCCCAGGATTTTTTCGCGGCGTCGGCGGCGTCGATTGCCGCGCGCATGTGCTGCTCCTGGGCCATGAAGATGCGGGCGAAAGGCCGCTGATTGGCCGGATTGACGACGTCGGAAAAAGCGGAAGGCGGCACTTCGATATTTTTGCCGCCGATATAGGGAGTGGAAGACATGTTACCTCCTGATGCCTGGGTGCGACGGGAGCTAGGCTGACTGCGGCATAGCACGCCACAAAACTCGCGCGGGCTTATTGCACTGATCTCTCCGAGCGGGAACGAAGAGATTTTTCTCCGCGTTCCAAGGAATGTCAAGCAGAGGAAGCTTTGGCTCTCTTAAAACTGGCGGGCGGAAGGCGTAATGACTCACGCGCACTGCGGCCGGCGATGACGGGAACAAGCGCCGAGGTAATGCTGTAAAATGAGATATGCAGCTGCCCTCCTCAACGCGAATCGGAATCTTCGCGATTGCATTTGGGATTCTCGTATTCGTGCCCGCGTATGAATGGGTGCAGACGAGAACTCTAGTCCCTGTTGACATGCCGGTGAGTCTTTCACGGGGACATATCCGAACCGGCGACTTCAAGATCAACATGGACGGATATTTTTCGATCCAGATTGTGCTCCCTTACGGTGTTTATCCAGGATGCTTCTACCCCGAACACAGCCTTAGGACCAGGCGGCTCACAAGCGCCGGCGGACAAACTGTCCGGGCGCCGGGGAATGACGGGAGCGTCACCGAGGGATTCTACTTCGGGGACTTCGTTGGGAAGCCCGGGCCGTACAATCTAGACATCGAAGTGCTGTCGGAGACTGGGTCTCTAGACCGATGCGTTCCGCAGCTCGTCATCGCGGGGACGAGCGAGGAATTCAATGAGCTTAACGACACGCTTTTCTTCCTGTTCCTTTTCTTTGTGTTCTGCGAAGTTCTGGGAATCGCACTCGCTGTGCTTTCCTTAGCGACTCATTTCAGAACAAGAGCGTTTGATTCGGTCCGTCTGAAACTTGGCACGGAATCCGGACCGCTCACGATATCGCCAGAAGGCGGGAACACAGCGCGGCTGCTGGTTAACTCTACGCGCAATAGAGCCGCTGAACCGCTTTCGATGGGGCTGTGCGAAGGAACTCCTGCTTATGGGATTACCGGCTTCAGGCACAAAGGAAGGCCATTTCGACAAATTTGGTCAGCCGATCCTCGAGAGACCCTAAACACGGCCGCTCTGATCGTTGTTCTTGCGCTGGTTTCGCTGCTGATTCCGGTGTGGGTCCTATTTGGAACGAACAACCGACAAAATTACGGATTGCTGGTGTCGCTTCCGAAGGAAGGTGTTTCGTTCAACTCCGTGTTGCTGGGGCTGACGGCACCACTGATCCGCGTTGATGTGAAAGGTCGCGTGTATCTGAATCAGAAAGAGACTACCTGGGAGGAATTGCCTTCGAAGCTGGAGATGGCGTTGCGGGAGCTGCCCATGCGCGTTGTCTACTTCGAGGGTGATGCCGAAGCCGTATATGGAGACGCCGCGCGGGCGATTGATGTGATTGAGGGCGCTGGGGCGAGAGCAATCTTGCTTACGCCGGGTTCAAGGAAAGAAAACAGATAATCGCACTTGGCGTTTAACCCCAGAGGCGGCGGGCGGTCTCTGCGACGAGTTTTAGCTTGGCCCATTGGCGATCCTCGGTGATGAGGTTGCCTTCGGCGGTGGAAGCGAAGCCGCACTGGGGGCTGAGCGCGAGATTTTCCATGGGGACGAATTTTGCGGCTTCGTCGATACGTTTGGCGAGTTGATCGGGATCTTCCATTTGCGGGACCTTGGAGCTGACGAGGCCGAGAACGACGGTTTTACCTTTCGGGACGAAGCGCAGCGGTTCGAAAGTGCCGGAGCGGGCGTCGTCATATTCGAGAAGGAAGCGGTCAACATCGAGCGTGGTGAACATTTTTTCGGCAATGGCGTCGTAGCCGCCTTCGGCGTACCAATGGCTGCGATTGTTGCCGCGGCAAAGATGGATACCGAGCGTGACGCCGGGGCGGCGAGCGGCGTGGAAGCAAGCGTTATCGGCTTTGATGGCTTCGTCGAGGGCAGCCTCGGGTTCCATGCCGATTTCTTTTTTGATCCACTCGCGCCACTTGGGGTCCATGTAGTAGCTGTAGCGCGGCGCATCAATTTGAATATATTTCACGCCATCGCTCGAAAGCTTGGCGAGGTCGCTCTTCATAATTTCGACGACAGCCCACAAAAGCTCCGAATGGCTCTTGTAGACAGTGTCTGTGACGCCACGCTTGAAGGAGATAGCTGGGAACTGTGTGGCGCTCGGCAGAGTCATTTTGATATCGCCGGGTGCGTGAGCTTTTGTGAAGGGCAGCTCGTGGCCGGTGAGCGGGCGGACCTGGCGGAGTTTTTTCGTCACGATGCCGTTGACGTTGCTGACGGGGGCTGCTCCCTTATCGCCAGCGCTCCAATTTCGAGCGACGGCATCGCCAAAATCGAAGCCTTCGACGGCGTCGGTGAAATCGCTCATGAAATTGCGGCGGCGCAATTCTCCATCGGTGAAAATTTCGAAGCCGAGTTCCTTTTGTTTTGCCAGAACACGGAGAATGTGCTGGTCTTCGAGAGCGCGAAGTTTCTCGGCGTTCGCCGGAGATTGCCGCGCCTGTAACAAATCGGGCGGGCGGAGCAAACTGCCTATGTGTTCAGCGCGAAAGGGGTTCGCCATGATTGTTTCGTCTTTCCTCCCAAGCTTGAAGCCCCAAGCGGCTCCATGACGGTGCCGAAATTGGCGGGGCCGCGGCTCAGATGTTTGGAGAGCCTGGCCGCGAAATCCAGAAGCAAGGGGACTTTTTTCTCGAGATCGGGACCAACAAGTCTGAGCGTGGGCCCGGCCATGCCGAGAGCCGCAATGACGCGGCCGCCTTTGTAAAGAACGGGAGCGGCAATACCGCTCAACCCCTTTTCCAATTCTTCGTGGTCGGTAGCATATCCCCGGCGGCGGGTGAGGTCGAGAACGATCTTAAGTTCCCTGAGACTTGGGATCGTAAGGGGCGTATACAGCTTCATGCCGTTGCGAAAGAGGACATTGTAGGCTTCACGTTCAGGGAGCCAGGCGAGGATGGCTTTGGCGGAGGCAGTGCAATGCGCGGGGAAAAGCTCGCCGATGAGAGTGCGGACGGTGATGATGGAATTGGGGGAATCGATGCGGTCGAGACAGATGATGCCGCCGGCGCCAGGAACGGCGAGGCTGACACTTTCTCCAGAACGACGAGCGAGTTCGACGAGAAACGGGCGCGCTTCGGATTGCAGCGACCGCGACAGAAGAGTGCGGTCGCCGAGTTCGTGAAATTTGAGGCCGAGACGATATTTTTCGTTGAGCGGGTTCCGTTCAATCAGATGAAACTTTTGCATGGCGGCGAGGAGACGGTAGGCGGTGCTCTTATTGATGGCGAGATCGGCGGAGATTTGCGTGAGGCTCAATTCGGGGCCGTTCTCTCCCAGATGCAGCAGAATGCGCATGGCTTTTTGCAGGGACTTGCTGGAGCCGGGGCCGGAATCGGCACGGTCGAGCGATTTCGATTTTGATTTGCGGAGCGGAGGCAAGTTTCGGTTCTTTCGATAGCGGCCTTCGAATCAGCATTCGTCTTGAACGGAGCGCGCGTTCGTTACAATCAGCCGGTCAAGATGTGAAACTGGATTTCATAATATGAAAGTATACTGCGGAAAACAAATATCTTTCGAACGCTCGTTGGAGCTCTGAGAGTTCTGCGGAGATCTAATGTGACTTCGCAGATGGTTGAAAATCGTGCAGCGATTGATTGGCGCGGAAAATGACGTAGGCGCGAACGGCTTCCGCGTCCTGTTTCGAAAGCTCTTTTGAGAAAGAGACCATTCCGTAGGATTGGAGCGAGCCGCCGAGGATCACGTCGGTCCATGCGGAGTTTGCCAGCGTGCCGGAATAGCGCAGGTCCGGCAGGACGCCGCCGCTGACGGCGACGTCGCCATGGCAGGTCGAACAATAATTTTGAAAAAGTGTTTCGCCTTTTTGTACGGTCGCCGCGCTGGCCGAGGGTCTCGGGGGATTCAACTGCGCCGGAGTGAACTGTGGCAGCGGCGGCAAGCTTGCGTTGCCGCCTAATTTGAATGCGAGCACACGGCTGATATTTTGCGTCCGCCCGGATTTCAGCGCAACTTCGCCGCTGGCGAGAGGAAATACGCCGCCCCAGCCGACCACGACGGCCACATATTGTTCGCCGGCAACGGTATAACTGATCGGAGCGGCAATAACGCCGCTTTGCGCGGCAGCGGACCACAATTTATTGCCGTTGTCCGCTCGATAGGCTTCGAGGTCGCCTTGGGCGGTGCCTTCAAAGATCAGATTGCCGGCGGTCGAGAGAACTCCGCCGTTGACGGGGCTGGTGCGATCGACGTGCCAGATTTCTTTTTGCTGGATGGGATCCCACGCGGACAATCGTCCTTTAATGCTATTGAGAATGCTCTGCTTCACGGCCGGCGTTTGCGGCATGCCGCCTGCGACAAAATCAATTGCAGTGTTATACGCGAGGTTGCTTTCTTGAAAATGTTTTTCCGCTTTGTAGAGGAATCCCGCCTCTTGCACGGGCAGGTAGACCAACCCTGTTTGTGGACTGTAGGACATGGAGTGCCAACTATGGCCGCCGAGCGGTCCGGGCACTAGAGGGGCCGCTTTGTTGTCGTTTTCGTAGCGGGCGGCGACGTTCTCAAGCGGGCGGCCCGTCGTCGAATCGATGGCTGCGGCCCAGGTGACCATTGTGTAGGGCTTTGCAGAAATTAATTTGCCCGTGGCGCGATCAAGTACGTAAAAAAAGCCATCTTTCGGAGCTTGAAAAAGAACCTTTCGAGGAACTCCGCCGATCGTAACGTCGGCAAGAATCATCGGCGCGGCCGCGTCGTAATCCCAGGCATCGCCGGGAACTTCCTGGTAATGCCAAACATATTCACCGGTCTCGGGTTTAAGCGCGATGATGGAGCAAGTGAAAAGATTGTCTTCGCCTTGCGGGCTGCGCGCGCGGCGATCCCAGGGTGTTCCGTTGCCCGTTCCAATGTAGATCAAATCCAACTCGGGATCGTAAACGATCGAGTCCCACACCGTCCCCCCGCCGCCAAGTTTCCACCATTCGCCGCTCCAGGTTTTGGCTGCTTCCTTCATCGCGGCATTCTCAAACGGTTTCGAAGGATCGCCGGGGACGGTGTAGAAGCGCCACGCGAGTTTGCCTGTTTCGGCATCATAGGCAGAAACATAGCCGCGTACGCCAATTTCCGCGCCGCCGTTGCCGATCAGCACTCTGCCCTGCACAACGCGCGGTGCTCCGGTGATGGTGTAGCGATACTTCGGATCGATGGTGAGAGTTTCCCAAACGGGTTTTCCGGTGGCGGCGTCGAGCGCGATGAGTCGGCCATCGAGCGCGCCCACAAAAACTTTGCCACGCCAGACGGCTACGCCGCGATTGACAACGTCACAGCAGGCGTTCACAGCCCACTCCGGCGGCACTTTCGGATCGTACGACCAAAGTTTCTTGCCCGTCGACGCGTTTACGGCGAATACTTTGCTCCATGCGGTCGAGAAGTACATCACGCCGTCGACAATGATCGGCGTGGCTTCTTGCCCACGCGGAGTCTCCAAATCCATGTGCCAGGCGAGGCCGAGCTGGCCGACGTTTTGATCAGTGATCTGTTTCAGAGGGCTAAAGCGCTGCTCGTTGTAAGTACGTCCGTAGCTCATCCAGTTTCCGGGCTCCCGGTCCGCATGAAGCATGCGGGATTCGTCCACATTCGCCGGCGCACGCGTCACACCAGCTTTATTACCGATTTCCTCTTCCGAGTGGCATCCCGCGCTTGCCAAGAATAGTAAGCCGATGGCGAAATAAGAAAGCCTGCTTCGCTGCATGAATTCCCCTGCCTGACGGCGTGGACTTCAGAGACCTTGCGCGGTCTCGCGCTCATCCGTTCAATGCAAAATACTCTCGCGCGTCCTACTTGTATATACTTCGCCGCGTCTCTTTCCAAGTGCAGCGTCCAGTTCGTTATTCGCCCTGCTCCGAATCGCTTGCACCCAAAAAGTGAGTGTAATAGGTTGGACTGCGTCTCCTCTAGATTAAGGATCGAGGCAAGCCACCGAAAAGCATGGATCGAACATACAAGAAGCAATCCACGCGATTGCGTTGAGTTTTGCGACGCTCTGAGTCATCGCGAGAATCAACATAGGAAGGCGGCCGAAATGATGACAAAAGTGGTGCGCTTCCACGAATTTGGCGGGCCGGAAGTGTTGCGATTCGAATCGCTGGAGGCCGGCGAGCCAGGCGCCGGCGAAGTGCGCGTGCGGATCGAAGCGATCGGCCTCAACCGCGCCGAAGCTGCTTTCCGTTCAGGACGATATATCGAGAAGGCGCAATTGCCGGCGCGTTTGGGCTACGAGGCTGCCGGGGTCGTCGAAGCGCTCGGTGAAGGCGTTAAAGGTTTTTCCGTGGGGGAGCCCATTTGTGTGATGCCGGCATTCTCGATGAACAAATATGGCGTCTATGCCGAGCGCGCCATCGTACCCGCCTCGGCTTTGCTTCCCCGACCCGCGGGATTGGGCGTGCAAGAATCCGCATCCATCTGGATGCAATATTTGACCGCGTACGGAGCGCTGATCGACATCTCACAAATTGGGGCGGGCGACGCGGTGATTGTCACCGCGGCTTCGAGCAGCGTGGGGATCGCCGCCATACAAATCGCCAACCATGTTGGCGCAGTGCCCATTGCAGTCACAAGAACTGCCGCCAAAGAGGTGGGGCTGCGAAAACTTGGAGCAGCTCATGTCGTCGTGACGGCGAAGCAGAGCCTTGATACGGAAGTCTTGCGCATGACTGAGGGAAAAGGCGCGAAGGTGGCGTTCGATCCGATTGGAGGTCCGATCGTTGCGGCGCTTGCCGCGGCGATGGGGCCAGGCGGGTGGCTAATTCTGTACGGCAATCTCAGCGGACAAGCCCAAAGCACGGTGTTTCCTTTCGGCCCGTCCGCCATGAAAGGATTCGCGATGCGGGGCTATCTCGTATTTGAAATTATCCACGCCTCGCAACGATTCGAACGGGCTCGGAAATTTGTAGAGGAGGGCTTGCGAGCGGGATGGCTGACGCCAGTCATCGCGAAGACTTTTCCCTTCGACCAGATTGTTGAGGCGCATCGCTACTTGGAAAGCAACGAGCAAATCGGCAAGGTCATCGTCACGGTTCCCTGATGAAAACCTGTTGAGAAACGAATTGGTTCCCCGTGCTCGGGGATGCAAGCTCTACACGGAAGACGATGGCAGGCCCAGACCCAGCAGGCGGCAAGCATTCTCTTTGAAGATGAGGGCGTGCACCTCGGGGCGGAAGCCCGCCCGCTTGAAGTCCTCCATCCAGCGGTCCGGCGTGATCAAAGGAAAATCCGTGCCGAAGAGCATCTTGTGCTTCAGCAAGGTGTTGGCGTACTGCACGAGTTGAGGGGAAAAATATTTTGGCGACCAGCCGGAAAGATCGATGTAGACGTTGGGCTTGTGCAGGCAAACGGAGAGCGCTTCGTCCTGCCAGGGCCACGAGGGGTGCGCGATCACAATTTTCATGTCCGGAAAATCCGCGGCCACATCATCCAGGTGCATTGGATTGGAATATTTCAGCCGCAAACCGCCGCCCCCGGGCATGCCTGTTCCCACGCCGGAATGCCCGCTATGGAAAATCGCCGGCAATCCGTATTCCGCAATGACTTGGTACATGGGATAAGCCATGCGGTCATTTGGGAAAAATCCTTGCGTCGTGGGATGAAACTTAAACCCTTTGACGCCATGCTGCGTAAGCAAGCGCCGCATTTCCCGAACGCCGAGTTTGCCTTTGTGCGGATCGACGCTAGCGAAAGCGATCATGATGTCTGCATTCGCCGCGGCTGCTTCGGCTACCTCTTCGTTCGGAATGCGGCGGCGGCCGATCTCGAATTCACTATCCACCGAAAACATGACCAGTCCAATTTTTCGGCTGCGGTAATAGTCAATGGTCTCTGCGATCGTGGGAAGTTTGCCGGACTTGAAATACTTCACTTTTGCGTCGTCGAATTCCTTGCCGTATTCGTCGAAGGGCTGCTGGCAGGAAACTTCCGCGTGCGTATGAACATCAATAGCAATGAGCTCAGCGACATTCATCATTGACCTTTGTACAGCGAGAGAAGTTCGCCCACGCCGTGGACGGTGAGATGCGGCCGGCGCCCGGCGGGCAAATGCTCGAAGGATCGCGCACCACCGATACCGGTGTTGACGGCCACGGCTAGCGCGCCGCCGCGCAATGCCATCGGCACTTCGAGCGACGGATCATCGCCGACCACGGTCAGTTCCTTTGTCCGAACGCCGAGTTGCCTCGCGGCGCAGCGCAACGCTTCGAGCGCCGGTTTGCCAATGACGTGGATGCGCGCGCCTGTAAGATCCTTGATCATTGCGGAAATCGCGCGTGAAGTTCCAAGCGCCTTGCCGTGAGCGGTCGCAAAATAAAGCGACTGCGAACAACTATAAACCTTCGCGCCGTTCCACGCCGCGTGGCATGCCGCCTCCAGCGAGCTCATTGTGAACTCGCGAAACCAGCCAACCAGCACTGCGTCCACCTCTGGTTTGCCCTCTGGAGCCACGGTCTGCATCCCAGCATCGCGTAGAGGCTCTTCGAGCCCCTCGCCACCCAGCGTTAGGATTCGTTTATATCCCTTGCGTCTAAAATGATCAGCGGCGCTGCTCGCCGGAGTCATCACGCCATTGTCCGGCAGCGGAAAACCGGCGTCGCGCAACATCTCCACATATTGTTGCGGCGTGCGTGCCGTCCCATTGGTGAACAAAACGAACGGCACACCTCGGGCCGAAAGCAATCGAGTCATTTCGAGCGCCCCGGGCAGCGGGTTTAGGCCGTGATTCGCCTTATCCCCCAAAACCAGAGTGCCGTCCATGTCAAACACGAACGCGGGCGACTTTCGCAGCCTCTCGATCGCGATAGGCGAATGCACTGCTGCGGCGGTCGTGGCAATCTGCTCAGGCATGGACCGCCCCGCGATCCCGCGAACTGTGTAACGCCAGGCGAAAGTCCGGCTTTTCGATGACAATATCCGAGGCAGCAGGACGCTGCTGCAATGCGCGCAACAATTTGAGAACCGGCTGCATGTCCGGATTGTAATGCCGCCGCGCCGGACCAGCGGCAAGCATGGCATCGACTTCTTCAGCGGGCATCGCCGCACGCAACAAAAACTCGTCGTCTGAGATCCCAGGCCTGAAACGCTTGCGCAATTCCTGCGGCGCCAACGGCGCCGGCTCGGCGGCCAACTCCTTCGCGCGCGGGCGCGATAGGATGCGGTCTTTCACGTTTGGATCGACTGGCACGGTAGGCCGCCCAAATTTTCCGAGCACGTAGCGGATCACCTGATCGGAAACGCTCCCGTAACGCTCGTCACCGATTATGTTGTAAAGCGCCTGCGTGCAAACAATCTGCGGGAACGGCGTGACCATGATGGGATAACCGAGCTCCGCGCGAACCTGGATGACTTCGCGCATCACATCGGGAAATCTGTCTTCGAGCTTCAGCTCGGCTAGTTGTCGCCGCGTCGTGGTCATCACGCCACCCGCCACTTGGTGCTGCAGGAACGAGGCGTCGTATTCCTGCGGTGTTCCCACGGGAAGATTCTCAGCCTCCGCAAGTCGCGTGAAATAATCGGCCACCATTGTCAGGGCGCGATCGTCGATGTTCACGGTATGGCCCAGCGCGCGCAGGTTCGCGACCACTCGCTGCGCGTTCGGCAGCGAGGATCCGTTGGCCAGCGGCCCACAGGCAACCTGCAACACTTGTACACCAAGCTCCGCCGCGGCCATATAGCTCAAAGGCGAGAGCCCGATCGTGCAGTGCGAATGCAACTCCAAAGGCATGTGTCCCAACTGGGCGCACACCGCCGGGATAAGAGTTCGCGCGCGCTCCGGCGCCAGCAATCCTGCCGGGTCCTTAATGTAGGCACGATCCACGTGCGGCGATCTTGACACTCGCGCGGCGAGATTTGCGTAGAACACATCGTCATGAACGTCGCTGATCGTATAAGTCAGCGCCGCGATAATTTCGGTTGCGCCTGCCTTCCTGATCATACGCGCCGATTCCAGCAATGCTTCGACATCGTGCATCGGGTCCAGCACAACAAATCGCGAGATGCCGCTTGCCACGAGACGGTCGTAAACGATCTGCATGAACTCGGGATGCTGGCCCTCCCAGGAAATAAAACGAAGTCCCGTACCGATGAATTGCAATGGGGTGTTTGGCATGGCCGCGTGCGTCATGCGAATGCGTTCCCAGGGATTTTCCTTGTGCGTCCGCACAGCCACGCCCATGTGCGTGCTCGAAGTGAAATCCAGCGCGCGGAAGCCCACGCGGTCCATGACGGGCGCTATGGCGAGAATTTGGGCCGTGTTAAAACCCATCGCGCCCCACAAACTCTGGTTGCCGTCGCGAATCGAGACGTCGAGAAGTTGGATGTCCGCCATTTCAGCCTTTAGCACAATCCGTCAACACCGTCGGCGTTTTCACGCCGCCATATTTCTACTTTGGAGGAATCGCTCCACAAAAGCAGTATTCACGCCGCCGCGGGCAAATTCATCGTTGCCCATCAGCTCAGCAAACATCTGCACATTCGTGGCGACACCCGTGATGCCGACATGCGAAAGCGCGCGCCGCATTTTTTGAAGTGTCTCTGCGCGGTCCGCGCCGTGAACAATCAGCTTTCCTAATAGTGAGTCGTAATAAGGTGGAACCTTCGCTCCCGTCTGGATGTGCGTGTCCACGCGAATTCCCTGCCCCGCCGGAAAAGTGGCTCGTGACACCGTGCCAGGACTTGGACGAAAACCATGCGTCCAGTCTTCCGCATTGATCCGGCATTCGATGGCGTGCCCGCTGAACTTGATTTCGTTCTGGCTCCAACGGAGCTTGCGTCCTTCTGCAACCGCGATCTGCTCCTCGACCAAATCCAGCCCGCAAATCGCTTCCGTTACCGGATGTTCGACCTGGATGCGCGCGTTCATCTCCAGAAAGGAGAACGTATCGCGATCGCAATCCACAAGAAATTCAACGGTGCCCAAGCCGCGATATTTCAAGTGCCGCGCAAACGACACCGCGGCGCGGTGCATCCCTTCTCGAAGGGTTTCGCTGATGCTCGGAGCGGGTGCCTCTTCCAAAAGCTTCTGATAGCGCCTCTGGATTGAACAATCGCGGGTGCCGAGATGGATGACTTCCTGGCCGTCGCCAAGAATTTGCACTTCGATATGGCGCCCATGTGAAATGTAACGCTCGATATAGAGACGAGGATCTCCAAAGCTCGCTTGCGCCTCCGCCATGGCCATTTCCATCGTGGCAGCGAGTTCATTGACGTCGTGCACTTGCTTCATGCCGCGGCCGCCGCCACCTCCCACTGCCTTAATGAGAATCGGCCAACCGATTTGATCCGCAAGCCGCTGCGCCTCCTTGTAGCTTCGAACCTCGCCGCCGGGAATACCCGGCAGTCCCGCCGCGGCCGCGTGTGTGCGCGCTTTCAGTTTGTCACCAACCGCATCGAGCTGCTCAAGCGTGGGGCCGATGAACACAACGCCCGCTTGATCGCAGGCCTTTGCCAACTTCTGATTTTCGGATAGAAAACCGTAGCCTGGGTGAATCGCATCCGCTTTGCTCGCGATTGCGGCGGCGACGACCGCTTCCACGTTCAGATAGCTTGCGGAAGAATTTGCAGCGCCGATGCAAATTGTGCTCTCGGCCAATCGCGCGCCCATGGAATCCAGATCAGCTTCGGATGCAGCCAGCACGGTCTCGATGCCGAGGCGCTGGCAAGTTCGAATCACGCGCACGGCGATTTCGCCGCGATTTGCGATGAGTATGCGTCGCAAAGTCATTCGGCTTCCGGCTTGATGCGCATCAGCACCGCATCTTTCTCGACAAACTGCGCATTATCGAAACAAATCTCGGCTATTTCGCCGCGCGCCTGCGCGTGAACCGCATTCATCAACTTCATCGTCTCGATGATGCCGACCACAGTGTTTTCTTCGACAGAGCTTCCAATCTCGATGTACGGCAGCGCACCGGGCTTTGGTGCGCGATAGAACGCACCCGGCAAATGCGCGCGAACCTCTGTCCATCTTGCTTTGCGTGGATCTGCAGGTTCCGCTGAATCCACGGTTGGCGCGGCTCCGGGCGCCGAATCTGCAGCGGGCGGACTTCGAAGAATTTTGGGCGCCACAACTACTTGTGTTTCTTGCGACCATTCCCCACTCTTCCGGTTGCGGCGAAGTGTAAGTTTGAAGCGCGCGGTCTCGAGATACAGCTCGTCATATTTTGCCGCGTCTAGCAGTTGCAGAATTTCCTGCACATCCTCGTTCGTGAACTTCATTTCTTGGCACTTCTTCCGCCAAGGAGGGAGAAGACATGATCGAAGGGTTTGCTTTTGGGAGCAGCCACCGGCGCGGCATCCTTCGCCGACCACACGGTTTCCGGCCGGCTTTGCAGCACAAACACGCTTTCGCCTGGGGCGTGATCCCGCGCGATGGCCCACTCGATGTCCTGTGGGCATCCGTAGTGACGTTCGACCCGCTTCGCAATATCAACCAGCGCATGGAGTTCATCGTCGTTGAGGCAAGTGGCGTTTTGCTGATCCGCGGGAACTTCTTCATCGAGCACACCGGCACCCGCAGCATTGGGCCGGTGGCGGCGCATCTTCGTCGAAATAGTGCGACTGATAATTTCACCCGTTATTTTTCCGACCACGTATTTGTCCGGAGTAACTTCGCCGCTCACGATTGCCGAGCCCAGCCCCCAACTTGCTTCCACCACGACAACGGAACGGTCGCCGGTGTTCGGGCTGCGCGTGAACATCACCCCGGAGCACCGCGAATCGATCATGCGCTGGATCACTACTCCCATCGCCAATCCTTGCTCCGGTAGCTTCAATCGGCGCCGATACATCACGGACTCCACGGTGTACAGGCTCGCCCAGCATTTCCGCACATGTTCGATCACCGAATCCAAGCCGCGCACCCACAGATAGGTGTCCTGCAATCCAGCGAAGCTGGCATCGGCGCTGTCTTCGCACGTTGCGCTCGATCGAATGGCGACCGGCTCGCGAACTCCGCGCCTGCCAGTCCGCTCGTGCAGTTCTTCGTAATGAACAGCGATTGCTTCGCGTAAGTCTTCCGGCAGAGTTGCAGCTTCGAATCGCGCAGGCACTTCAGCTCCGATGCGCATGCAAGCCGCATGGTCGTTCGCTTCCAATTGCTCGATTTGGCGGCGGATCGATCCTGCCGGATCAATCGCACTCAAGAATCGTTCGAATGCGGCAGTGGTCACCACGCAGCCCGGCGGTACGCGAAGGCCCGCGCGCGCCAGTTCACCGAGGCTCGCTCCTTTGCCGCCGACAGTCGGCCGGTCGTGAATGCCGATCTCGGCGAAGTGCCTGATCAGGTCCAGATTCATCAGCTGCATCCTTGACCCTCATTCCAGAATTCGCACGATCCCTCGATTGCCATCGACGCGAATCCGCTGGCCGGTCTTGATTCGTTGTGTGGCTTGGCCGGTGCCAACTACCGCGGGCAATCCATATTCCCGCGCCACGATCGCCGCGTGAGACATTGTGCCGCCAATATCGGAGACCGCGGCTTTTATCTTTCCGAACACCGGGCCCCAGCTCGGCGCGGTGACGGGACAAACCAAAATCTCGCCATCGCGTATCTGCCCGATGTCGTTCACATTTCTCAGCACGCGCGCAACACCTTCCACAACACCCGGCGAGGCGGCGAAGCCGACTATTTCTTTTTCATGGCCAGGTTCCGCTGGCGTGGACCAGGATTCCAGCGTTTCCGAAGTGATGCCCCAAAGCATCTGCAGCGCCGGATCATTGATGGCCGGCGGAAGTGGGCCTAAGGCCGGCGGCGGGTTCCACTCCTTCAGCCTTTCGAGGACGCGTTTGCGCTCTTCTACAATCGGCCGCCAATGCGCCGCGCCCAGCGGTTTGCCGCCGCCCGCCCACGCCAGGCTCACATCCGCCAGCGCGCTTTCGATTTCCACGTATTGCAGATGAAAAACATCGCCTGCGTCCGCCAGCACACCGTTGGCGACCAGCAGCGCGCCGAACTCGCGCACTTTTTTGAAGAAAAGAGTTGTGAACCAATGTTCGCAATAGAACTTGTGGTTTTCCACCAGGGGAAACACAAGATGGCAGAGCCCGAGCATTTGATCGAACGCCTGGCGTTCGTCTTCGCTCCTCAGTAGTTCGCGATACTCCGTGATGATGCGCCCGCGTTCCTCTCTCAATCTCTCCGTCGGGCGTTCCAACGACTCGCCCCGCCGAAGCTGCTCGACATAACGCGGAAAAGCCGCGAACGGCACGGAAAGGTCGTCGTTCCAACTCAAATGGTGGTGATAAAAGCCGTCTCCAGTCGACATGTGGAACCATGGCTCGCGCGACTTATCGAGCTCCGCAAGCCAGCGCCGGCCCGCGTCTCCACGATTCCGCAGCTCCTCGAGCACTTTCTTCGCATCGCAGTCCGCTGCGAATAAGTCATCGACTCCGTACTCAATCGCAACTTTCGCCAGGCGTTTTAGCTCGTCGTCCGGCCGGAACATTAGCACTTCGATGCCCGCGACCATTCGAGCCACGGTCTGATCCGCGGTCTCCGGGAAAGCTTTCTTGCAAAAATCAAAAAACACCATGTACGCGCCGTAACCGAGCATCAGCATTTCAAAGTGGTGGTGCCACATTTTCGAGAACAGTTCGATCACGCGGTGAAAGTTTTCCCGGATGTAGTGGTTCTGGCCCAGCCCCTTGGCCTTCGTCACAACTTCCGCCTCATCGAATTCCGGCAGGCTAGGTACTTTGAGGGCTTCGAGCAGGTGGATCAAATTCTCGAGTCGTACCTTCCATTCGCGGAACAGCCGTTCCCAGTTCTCGTAGTAGTAGCCCGCGCGCTCCTGGAAAATCGCGAGCCTGCGTTGAATCTCCGCTGGTTCGAGGACCGGGTTCGCTGTGATGTAAATTCGCCCGTTGACGATGCGGTGCTCAATTCCCAGTGTCGTTGGAAACACAAAGATTCGTGTCGTGAAGGCGCCGAGGGCTTCATACGGAATTTCCGCCGTAATCGCGTCAAACGCGGGCATCGGCTCGGGGAAATGCATCGCGTTGTAGAACCAAAATCGATGGTCGTCTTCCGGCTGAAACCGCGTGTAGTACGGGTACATCGATTGCCAGCCCTCGGCTCCCGGCACATCCTCAATCTGCGAAGGCAGCGTGAAACTGCGCGGCTTACCGTCAGCGCTCATCGGTTTTCTCCAAGGCCTGGACTTCGCCTCTGCCGCTGGCGATTAGTTCTTCGGCCGCAAGCGAATAATCCGTTTGCGCCTTCGCGTAATTCACGAAGAAATCGATCGACTCGGGATTCGCCATGGCGTGCCGGTTGGCGGCCTCTTCAACAGGCACGCCCATTAAGATCTTGCGCACCGGCACCTCCATTTTCTTGCGCGTCAACGTCATCGGAATTCCCGGCGTTTGGATCACGCGATCCGGGACGTGGCGCGGCGTGTACGCGCGTTTCAGGCACTCACAGATCTTCCGTTCCAGCTTCGCATCCAGTTGCGTGCCGCTCGTCAGCTTCACGAACAGCGGCATGAAAAAAGTTTCGCCCGGCAAGTCCAGATTCACTACCAACGCGTCTTCGACTTCTTCGACCTGCGCCAGCGCACGGTAAATTTCGGCCGTGCCGATGCGCACTCCCTGTCGATTCAAAGTTGCGTCCGATCGTCCAAGCACAAAACACCCGCCGCGCTTGTTCACTCGGAAAAAATCGCCATGCCGCCAGACGCCCGGATAAATATCGAAATACGATTCGCGATAACGCGAGCCATCTTTGTCATTCCAAAAATAAATCGGCATTGACGGCATCGGCTGCGTCAACACTAGCTCTCCCACCTCATCCACGACACTCTCGCCCTGCTGATTAAATGCATACGCCGCCACACCCAGCGAGCGAGCTTGAATTTCTCCCGCAAAAACGGGCTGTGTCGGCACTCCGCCCACGAACCCCGTGCAGCAATCGGTCCCGCCGCTGCCCGTCGCGACCCAAACATCCCGCTTCACATTCCGGTAAAACCACGCCGTGCATTCTGGCGATACCGGCGAACCCGCAGGCATGATTGCTCGCAAATTCGTTAAATCAAACCGCGCCCGGGGCACAATCCCTGCCTTGGCCATTACGTCCACGTAGGCCGGGCTTGCGCCAAAAAAGCTCGCTCGTGAATCCTGCGCCACCTTCCAAAGCACATCTGGCGCGGGATACGCCGGATTCCCGTCGTAAAGCACAGGGCACACCCCGCTCAACGGCATGCTCGCCAGAAAATTCCACATCATCCATCCCGTTGTCGTGAAGAAAAACGCGCGCTCCCCGACCCGGTAATCCATGTGAAAGTGCTGCAGCTTCAACTGCTCCAGCAAAATGCCGCCGTGACTCTGCACGATCGCCTTCGGCAGGCCTGTAGTGCCGGAAGAAAACAAAACCCAAAGCGGGTGGCCGAATGGGACCTGCTCGAACTCAAATTCCTCCCTGGAAACGGGAGCGCGCGCCAAAAGAACGTCCCATTCCACTGCACCATCGAACGGCGCACGTTGATCCTCGGCATTCAAGTAAGGCAAGTACACGACGTGCTCGAGCCCTCCTAGCGCCGCAATTATCTCCCCCAGCTCTTTCTTTCGATCGAATGCCTTTCCGCCGTAACGGTAACCGTCCACGCAAAAAAGTACTTTCGGGGAAAGCTGTTGAATTCGATCAATCACGCCGCGGGAACCAAAATCCGGCGAGCAGCACGCCCAAATCGCGCCGACCGCTGTTGTCGCCAGCATCGCGATCATCGCCTGCGGAATGTTCGGCATATAAGCTACGACCCGGTCGCCAGGCCGCACGCCCATTTCGCGCAGCTGCGTCGCAAGAGTGCGCACTTGACCCGCAAATGTTTCCCAAGGCACGCCGCAAAGCGGCGCCGTCTCGCTAATAAACAAGACCGCGTCGCCTCCCGCTCGTTCGCGTCGAAGCACGTGTTGGGCGTAGTTCAACCGCGCTCCGGGAAACCATTCGGCTCCCGGCATCGTGCGATTGCCGAGCACCCGCGCATGTGGCGCCGAGGTCTCGACGTGGAAGTAATCCCAAATCGCTTGCCAAAAATCTTCCAATTCGGTGATAGACCACTTCCACATGGCTTCGTAGCTCGCGAACTGCAAACCCCGTTCGCGCGCGAGCCACTTCGCGAACCGCGTCACGTTCGCGTCCTCCACTTGCGCAGCGCTCGGGGTCCAAAGCAGTTCGCCCTCGCGCACACTGCCGTCTTCCGGCTCGGCCCCCGCTGGCGGCTTGGCACCCGCGTCTGTTCCTTGAACGTTGATGGTTCCTCCGCGCTCTATCCGTGCCAAAGGCTAGTCACCTTCTCCGTTTGCGTCAAGCGTGCCAGCCCGCAAATGCTGCCGTAGACGTGTTCGAACACCGCACAAATGACGGCCACAACCCTGCTCGTGCATCAAGAGCTCCCCCGTCAAAAAGGCGTTGCGCACGCGCAGGTGCGTTGCTCGGAGAGACTTACTGGGACGGTTTTATACGATTTCACGTCATCGGATTCAACAAACGGAATCAAAATGTAGTAGGGTAATCTCTCATGGACTCCCTAACACGCCGCGCATTTCTAGAACGGCTCTCTGCGCTCGTGGCCGGTGGAATTCTCGTCAACAATGCTCCCGCGACACTGGCCGAGCCCATTCTCGAACCGCACATCTCGTTTCCCACGGAGCCGCGCGAACGCATCGCCATACCCTCCTATCCGTTCCGCGCCTATATCGTCAGTCCCGGCAATCGCGAACGCGACGACGACCTCCCCGCGATGAATCTGCTCGATTTCCCCGCCCACGTGGTCGCCAAATTCAACATCCATAACATCGAGCCGCTCAGCAGCCATTTCACCTCTCTGCAGCCCGACTACCTCAACGATTTCCGGCGCGTTATGCAGAAGGCAAAGGTGCGCGCGATAAATATAGCCGTCAGCGCTACTCACAGTTTCTACGACGCCGACGCCTCCGCGCGGGATTTGGCTGTTGTGTACGCCAAGAAGTGGATTGACGTCGCTGTGCTCATCGGCTCGCCCGGCATCCGTACGCACATTGCCGCTGCGAAAAACTCTTCCCCAAATGTGGAGTTCGCTGCGGAAAGCCTGCGCAATGTCGCGGATTACGCCGCCAGTAAAAATGTCGTGGTCACCTTGGAAAACGACGACTTAGTCAGCGAGGACGCCTTCTTCATCGTCAAAGTCATCGATTCGGTCAACCACCCTTATCTTCATGCTCTGCCCGATTTCGCAAATTCGATGCTCAGTGGCGATGCCGACTTCAATTACCGCGCTCTGCAAGCCATGTTTCAGCATGCCTACAATATTTGCCACGTAAAAGACGGGGAGATGAACGATGACGGAAAGCAATTCAACGTGGATTTGCAGAAATCCTTCGACATTTTGAAAGCCAGCAACTATCGCGGCTATTGTTCGATGGAGTTCGACGCCTCAGGCGATCCTTACGGTCCTACTTCGCGTCTCATTGAAGACACAATAAAATATCTCTCGTAATCCAGCTCAATCGCGCCGGCGCACGCAGGTTTTCGCTCAACTCGCCGGCGCCCGGTCGCTAAATGCCTCTGTGCCCGCGTCCCAATATTGCTTTTTGCCCGACCAGTAGGCCTCGGTTGCCATCATGTTTGCCACCGAATGCGCGAACCCGTTCTGCACCGTGCAATGCGGCTGCTGTCGCGAGCGCATGCATTCGAACCAGTTCGTCATGTGCCCGAGCGTGAGGTCGTCAATGCCCATCGGCGGCAGCCCCGTTTCACCCGGCAAAAGGACATACTTCGAGGCTCTCTTCTTGTCGATGTCCGCGTCGTCTTCGTGCGTTCCCTTTTCTTCGACAAGTTGATACCGCGGGCTTCCTTCCCCGCCGATGTTCGTCAGCGTAGCCTTTTTCCCCATGTAGCGCGTCGAGCTCGGCGAGTCATTCCCAAAGCTTGTCGAGTAGCTCACCAGAAATCCCTTCGGATATTCAATCAGCGTCTCGAACGTATCCGCGTTCTCGCGTCCATCGTGCCATGCAAAAATCCCGCCGTGCGACACCGCCGAGCGCGGAAAGCTGTCGTCCATGAACCAATGCACTAAATCAATTGCGTGGCTCATCCACTGATCCGGAATGCCGCTGGAAAACTCTTTGTACAATCGAAACTCGCAATAAATCTTCGGATCAAACGGCCGGTATGGTTTCGTCAGCAGCCACTTGCGCCAATCCGTATCTTCCTCGCGAATCAGTTTTGTTTCCTCGCGCCCGCGCCATCGCGGCCCGTGGTAATTCCAAATGATCTCGACCTTGCTCACATCTCCCAGCACGCCTGTCTGCACCAGGTCGTGCGCCGCGCGCGGATACGGCTCGCTGCGATGTTGCGTGCCCACCTGCACAATCCGATCGCTTTTCAACACCGTGTCGCGCGCTGCCTTCACCTCCGCGAGCACATTGCCCATCGGTTTTTCGACGTAAGCGTCCTTGCCCGCCTCGACCGCCATCTTTAAGATCGGCGAATGCGCGTGTTCCGGCGTCGAAATAATCACTCCATCGACGTCTTTCAATGCGAGCGCATCCTCCAAATACTGAAATGTTCGCGGCGCTCTTCCATAATATTTCGCATTCTTCGCCGCCGCTTTCTCGCGGTTCAGTTTCCACAGATCGCAGATCACACTGATCTCTGCGTTCTGGCTCGTTTTTAGTTGTGCCGCGATCCACGCCAAATCCTCTCCGCGGCTTCCCGTTCCAATATGCGCGATCGAGATGCGGTCGTTCGCGCCCAAAATCCTCTCGTACGACAGCGCAGTGCTCGGCAGCGCCGCCCCTGCCGCAATCAAGGCAGCGGACTTGCCCAAAAATTTTCTCCGATCGATTGTTCCATCTTGCTCGCTCATCGTTTGAACCCCTGTCTGCGCCAATTGCGGCCGCTTCAAGAAAATTTCGTCGGTTGCATTGTGTGATTCGTGCTTCTCCTTGTCAATCGCGTTGCCGCTCCTCAATGCGGGCACGCCGCCGCTGCCGTTGCTGCCCCGGTTGCGTCGCGTTGACAAGCCCTCGCGCCTGGTCTTAAATGTCCACCGTGAACGTTCACGGTAAGCCTTTGTAGTGTGCTTTTGTCTGGTTTCTGAATCTCGTTTTCTCCCTTCGCCAAAAGGGTGCCGGAAACACAATCTCCGGCAGGTTTTGTATAAGAAGGAGGCCCCATTCCAATCCTCGGCATCGACGTAGGCACCAGCGGCACGCGCGCTGTCATCCTCGATGAACACGGCGTAGTCCTCGCCTCAGGCACGGAAGAGCACGCCAACTTTGCCAGCCCCGAGCCCGGCTGGGCCGAGCAGGATCCGCGCGACTGGTGGCGCGCCGCCGCCATCGCTGTTCGCAAAGCCCTGCAAGTTTCGGGTCTGCCTGCCGAATCCATCGCCTCCGTCGGCTTTTCCGGCCAGATGCACGGCGCCGTCCTGCTCGATGAAAACGACGAGGTCATCCGCCCCGCTCTTATCTGGTGCGACCAGCGCACCGAAGCGCAATCCAAGGAACTCGAACGCACCATCGGCCTCGATCGCCTCATTCAATTGACCTGCAATCCTCCGCTGACAAACTTCACCCTCACAAAACTACTTTGGGTCCGCGAGCACGAGCCGAAAAGCTGGCAGCGCGTCCGCAGAATCATGCTTCCGAAAGATTACGTCCGCTTGCGCCTCACCGGCGAATCCGCTATCGACGTCGCCGATGCCTCTGGCACTCTCTTACTCGACGTCGCTCACCGCGTCTGGTCGAGCGAAGTCCTCTCCAAAACGGGCATCGACGTCAAACTTCTTCCGAAACTCTACGAGTCGCAGGAAATTTGCGGCAAGCTCACGGACGCAGGAGCAAAGGCAACCGGACTTCGTGCGGGTACTCCGGTTATTGCCGGTGCAGGTGATCAAGCCGCCGGCGCAGTCGGCATGGGCATCACGCGCGCCGGAGTCGTCAGCGCCACCATCGGCACTTCCGGCGTAGTTTTTGCCGCAACCGACAAACCATCGCTCGATCCCAAAGGCCGGTTGCACACCTTCTGTCACGCCATTCCCGGCCGCTGGCACGTCATGGGCGTAACGCAAGCCGCCGGCCTATCGCTCCGCTGGTTCCGCGATCGTTTTGGCGCTGGCGCCGATGACGGCCGCGATCCCTACGAGCGCCTTTCCGCCGAAGCCGCCACAGTTCCCGCCGGCTCCGAAGGCGCATTCTGGGCGCCGTATCTGATGGGCGAGCGCACGCCGCATCTCGATCCCTTCGCGCGGGCCGCATTTGTCGGCCTCAGCGCCTCGCACACGCGCGCCCATTTGATTCGCGCGGTCCTTGAAGGCGTCGCTTACAGCTTGAAAGACACGTTCAGCATCTTCAACGAGATTCATGTTCCCGTCGAACGCATCCGCCTCGGCGGCGGCGGCGCACGCTCGCTGCTCTGGCAACAAATCCACGCCGATATCTACGCGCATGAAGTCGAAATCCTGCAAGCGGAAGAAGGCGCGGCCTATGGCGCTGCGATTCTCGCGGGTGTGGGTTCAGGTTGCTGGAAGAGTGTGGATGAAGCGTGCGATGCGGCCGTGCGCGTCGCCAAACGCGTCAGCGTAAACAAAGAAGCCAGCGCCACAATGCAGCGCGGCTATCAAACCTATCGCCGGATCTATCCGGCCTTGCATTCCATTTTCGCGGAAAACAAATCTTCTTCCGCAAACTGAGCGCCGAATCACAAAAATCTCACGCCAGCCCGCTGTTCTCCACTCTTAAGCCTTTTTCCGCCCTGGCCTGTAACGGATACAATACACCGCCCCCAGCAACGTCATCAGCGCGCCCCACCAAACGCTCGCGTGCAAGCTATACAACACGACTTCGTGCGACGGGGGATGCCAAATCTCGTAAACGCCTGCGCACAAAATCAGCGCCCCGTTCACAAGCAGCGACATCCCGATAAAAAACCAAATGGAAATCATGCCTTGATCCTCCGCGTCCCTGCACTACCAAAAGATGATGTTCAACACAAAGAACACGACCACAACCACTCCGGCCCAGAAAAGCGGTTTCTGATACCACGATACATTCTCGACAGCCGGAATCTTGGTCAATCCGTAGACCAAGCCCGTCAATTCCGCGTCCGCTTTGGGTTTCGTAGCCAGACTCACCACTACCGTCACAATCACGCACACCAGAAACGACCATAGCGCCTGAAACATATCCTGCGCCAACGTTTTCGCATCCGCCGAGAGCGCCACGTATCGCAAAGCCGTGGGATCGATCTTGACCCACGCCCACAGGCTTATGGAAGATACAATGCCGCAGAGCAATCCCCAAAAGCCTCCCCAGCCTGTCGCCCGCTTCCAGAGCATTCCGAGGAGAACTGTGCCGAATAAGGGAGCGATGAAAAAACTGAACAAATTCTGCACGTAGTCCATGATGCTGGCAAACTGCATCACGAAGTAGGCGGTGCCTATGCTGATCAGCACGCCGATTATGGTGGTCCAGCGCCCCATGCTCACGTAGTGTTCATCGCTGGCCTTGCTATTCATCAGCGGACGGTAAATGTCATACGTCCAAACCGTAGTGAACGCAGTCACATTGCCCGCCATGCCGGACATGAAGCCCGCAATCAACGCTGTAATTCCGAGCCCAAGCAATCCCGGCCCGCAGTAGCGCGCCAGCATTAGGGGAAGAACGTCGTTATAACTCATCCCTCCGGTGACCGCGGCCACCGATTCCGGCACGAGCTTCACGGGGAGCACGGCCAAGCCGAGCAGTCCGGGCAAAATGACGATCAGCGGAACAAACATCTTGAATCCAGCGCCAATGATGGGCGCCATCTCCGCGCTGCGAATGTCTTTCGCCGCAAGAATGCGTTGTACGACCAGAAAATCCGTCGTCCAGTAGCCCATCGAAATGACCGCGCCCAGCCCGAACACAATCCCGACCCAATTGATCCCCATCGGATTGCTGCTGAAGTGGCCCACCCCTGACCACAAGTGAACATACTGTTCCGAAAATCTGTGAGTGATTTCCACTTTCAGGTTGCCCCAACCGCCCGCTTCGTACAGGCCAAGAATGGGAATCAGCAAAGCGCCCGCCCAAATCAAAAAGAACTGTAACACTTCATTGAAAATCGCCGACCTCAGTCCGCCCAGCGCCACGTATATCGCCACCGTTAGCGCCGACACCCAAATGCTGAAATTGATGTCCCAGCCCAGCACGATTTGCATGACCTTTGCCATTGCAAACATGTTCACGCCGCTCATCAGCACCGTCATGAATGCAAACGAAACCGCCGAAACCGCGCGCGCCGGCTCTCCGAATCGCAATTTCAAATAACCCGGCACCGAATGTGTTTTGGAAATGTAATAAAACGGCATCATCACCAGCGCGAGGAAAAGCATCGCAGGGATCGCGCCAATCCAATACCAATGCGTCGCTAGAATGCCGTACTGATACGCCGAACCCGCCCAGCCCATCAGCTCCAGAGCGCCGAGATTCGCCGAGAGAAAACTCAGCCCCGCCACCCACGCCGTCATCTCGCGGCCGGCCATGAAGAAATCTTCGCCCGTGTTTGCGCGGCCCTTCAGATAAAAGCCGATGGCCAGCACCAAGGCGAAATAGAAAACGATAATGATGACATCGACGAGAGAGAGATGAACGAGCTGCGTGGGTACGACAACCGCCAAAGGGGTGGTCATAGATTATCTATTCGCTTCTCCTCTGCGAGCGTCCTACGTGTCCCAAAAGAATCGCCAAGCCTTGAATCGCAGCGCAAAAGCAACGCGTCACTTGGCCGTAAATTTGTAAATCGTTTCCGAATGAAAATGCTCATCCGGCTTTAATTCCGTCGATGGAAAATTTGGATGGTTCGGCGAATCTGGAAAGTGCTGCGTCTCCAAACAAATGGCCCCGTACTTCTCGTACGCAACTCCGTCCTTTCCCTTGATGCTCCCGTTCAACCCAATCGCCGAATAAAACTGCACTCCCGGCTGCGTCGTCAACACTTCGATCTCTCTCCCCGACTCGGGATCGGTGACCTTCGCAGCCACCCGCAGCGTGCCGGCCTTCCCATTCAAAACATAATTGTGATCGTAGCCACCAATGTCCTTAATCTCGCCGATATGCGCCCCGATTTCCGTCGGCTTCAGAAAATCGAGCGGCGTACCCACCACGCTTTCGATCTTGCCCGTGGGAATCAAGGTCGAATCCACCGGCGTGTATCGATCCGCGTTGATATAAAGGATGTACTTGAGAATCGTCCCCTTGTCCGTACCAGACAAGTTGAAGTAGCTGTGGTTCGTTAAATTCAAAACCGTATCTTTGTCCGTCTCGGCCGAATATTGCAGTTTCAGTTCATCCGTGTTCGTAAGCGTATAGGTCACGCTGACCTTCAGGTTTCCCGGATAATTCTCCTCCCCATCCTTGCTCAAATAGCTGAACCGCACCGCCGCTCCATCTTTCTCCTTCAACTCCTCGGCTTTCCATACCCGCCGGTTAAAACCAATCTGCCCGCCGTGCAAGCTGTTCGGCCCATTGTTGAGCGCCAGTTGATATTCTTTTCCGTCCAGCGTGAACTTCCCCTTCGCGATCCGATTCCCATAACGCCCGATCGTCCCGCCAAAATAGGGATGCTGCCCCAGGTATCCCTCCAGATCGTCAAATCCCAGCACCACGTCGCCCATTTTTCCGTGCCGGTCGGGCATGAACAATTCCGCCAGCGTCGCACCGTACGTGATGACCTTCGCCGAAGCCCCGCGCGAATTGTAGAGCGTGTAAGACTCAATCTCCGTCCCGTCCGGCAGCTTCCCAAATGCTGCTTTCACCACGTGCGCACTCGCTTTAGCTTCCGTTTGCGGATCTTTGCCTGGCGCCGACGACGCAAACTCCGGACCCAAAGCCATCAACAATGCCAGCATGCAGATTCTCCCCCAGAGCACCATTACCTTCCTCCTCCACGCCCAAGACCCAAAATGCCTCGGCCCTGTCCTTCGCCTTTTATCACAAAAGAGCCTTCCTCCGCGAATTTTCTCCTTATTTTTCTTAGACTTGCCGGTCACCTCGCGCTTCGCGGCCAATCATCATCCTTTACAAAGACCATTGACAAGCAGGGAGCCGCAGTGCCAATGTGCCCCCGAGCATTCGCTTTAAAATATCGTTATCGTACACGGAGTTAAAGAACTTTCATGCGATTCTTTTCCTATAAGCACATCCCGCTGCTTTTCGCACTGGCCATCTTCCTCTGTGCTCCCTCCCTGGTTGCGCAATGGGTTCCCTTAAATCCCGTCAACGCAGTCGAGCCCCAGCCCGATGGCACCGTTCTGGTTCTCAAGTCTGGCTTCCTCCGCTTTCAAGTCTGCTCGGATTCCGTCGTTCATGTCGTCTATTCTCTCGAGCGCGATGTCCCGCAACTCTCGGACATCATGATCGTCAAGAAATCCTGGCCAAAATCCGACTTTTCCCTCAGCTCCGGCGATCCCAAAGTCATCACCCTCGCCACTCCACGCTTGAAAATCGAAATCACGCGCGCTGACAGCTCAATCGTTTTCCTGGACTCGGAGGGTCACCATCTCGCCCAGGAAAATACGCGCACGCTCACTCCAACGGAAGTGAACGGCGAAAAAACCTATCACTCCGAACGTTTCGTCAACATGTGGGACACCCAGGAAGCTTTCTACGGCCTCGGCCAGCACCAAGCTGGCGTCTGGAACTATCGCGGCGAAGCCGTTGACCTCTCGCAGGACAACACCAATATTTCCATTCCACTTCTCCTCTCCAGCAGAGGTTACGGCGTCTTCTGGAACAACGGCTCGCGCAGCCGCTTCAACAACCGTTTCGTTCACGCCTTCTACCTCAGCTCCGAAGTTTCCGATTCCATTGACTACTACTTTCTGTACGGTCCCGACTTCGACCACATCATTGGCGCCTACCGCGAACTCACGGGCCCCGTTCCTCTCTTCGGCAAATGGGCTTACGGCTACTGGCAATGCAAAAATCGCTATGACTCACAGCAGGAGCTTCTCGCCATCGCCCAGAAATATCGCGACTTGCACATCCCCCTCGACAACATCGTCCAGGATTGGTTCTGGTGGAACATCATGGGCGATCCCGTCTTCAACAAAAATTATCCCGACCCCAAAGGCATGGTCGACGCGCTCCATAATGACCACGTCCATCTCATGATTTCCGTCTGGCCCTATTTTCGTCCCGGCTCGCCTGTTTACGACGACATGGACAAGCGCGGCTTCTTCATCGCCAAGACCATCGCTCCCAGTTTCCACCCAGTCGGCCAAGCCCTTTACGACGCCTTTAATCCCGACGCCCGCAAATACTATTGGAACCTCATGGATAACGCCCTCTTCAATATTGGCGCCGATGCTTGGTGGCTCGACACTACCGAACCCGAAACCGAAGCTCGCGAAACCAATATTCTCGTCACCAACAAAGTCAATGGCGGCGAAAACGGCGCGCGCTACGCCAACGAATTCCCTCTTTACACCACCAGCGCCGTTTACGATGGCCAACGCCAAGCCTCCGACAAAAAACGCGTCTTCATCCTTTCTCGCTCCGCTTACGCCGGCGAGCAGCGCAACGCCGCCGCCGTTTGGTCCGGCGACGTCGATCCCAACTGGGAAACTTTCCGCCGCCAAATTCCCGCCGGCCTGAACTATTCTCTTTCCGGACTTCCCTACTGGACCACCGACATCGGCGGCTTCGTCTCCGCCAATCCCGACGATCCCGCTTATCGCGAACTCTATGTCCGCTGGTTCGAATTCGGCGCGTTCTGCCCGATTTTCCGCGCCCACGGCACGCGCACCACAAACCAAAACGAAGTCTGGTCCTACGGCCCCGACGCGCAGAAGATTCTCGTCGCCTACGACAGACTTCGTTACCGCCTCATGCCTTACATTTATTCTCTTGCCTGGAAAACCACCAGCGAGGGCTACACCATCATGCGCCCGCTCGTCATGGACTTCCGCGAGGACGTCCGCGCGCAAAATATCGGCGACCAATTTCTCTTCGGCCCCGCCATCCTCGTCAATCCCGTCACCGAGCCCGGCGCCACCGCTCGCCATCTCTACCTTCCTGCTGCCAAGTGGTACGACTTCTGGACCGGCGCGGCAATTCAAGGTGGCCGTACGCTCGATGCTCCAACAACCATCGACCGAATGCCTCTCTACGTCCGCGCTGGCTCCATTCTCCCACTCGGTCCTGACGTCGAATACGCCGCCCAAAAATCCGCCGATCCCATCGAACTCCGCATTTATCGTGGCGCAAACGGCGCGTTCACTCTCTACGAAGACGAAAACGACACCTACGACTACGAAAAAGGCGTTTACGCCACGATTCCTTTCTCTTGGGACGACGCCACGAATACGCTCACCATCGGCGATCGCTCCGGCTCCTTCCCCGGCATGCTAGAGAAGCGCACTTTCCGCATCGTCTTTGTAATTGAAAACTATGGTGTCGGCGGCGGCCTCACCCAAAACGCCGACAAAACAGTTGAGTATACCGGCAAAAAAATTTCCGTATCGCCGTAGCTCCTCATTCAAAGGCCCGCCCCCCTGGTAAGCTTGAGGACTGCGGGCCAATCCATCCCCCAACCATTAGAAGATTCTGCAGCAGAATGATTTGCTTGACGCGATTGGCGCAGGGGACTAGGCTCAGCCCAATTGGTCGGGGGCCTGCATGCGCTGTTCCCAATGGGCCCACAATGTGGTGCCGGTACGGGCCCGCTTTCGAGCCGCGGGACGCGCTCGTCTCTTTATCGCGCGGTATTTGCTGCCAGCAATAGCTTGCGTCGCGTTCTCCCTTCCAGCTTGCTCTCAAGACAGTGGGAGCACGGTAAGCGAGTTCCACGGGAGAGGTTCGGAAATCACAGTCACTCTCCACGACGGTTCGGGAGAACTGATCACGACGCCCGCGCTGGTGAAAATCTACCGGGATGGAACCGCTTTAAGCAGACAGGGTGAGACATCGCGCGGAAGTGCAATCTTGGTGGTGAACAGCCTGGGGCAATACACGGTGATTGTCGAGGCGGCTGGCTACGAAAACGCGCAAAAGGATTTGTCGGTCGACGTCACCGGGAGAATGCAAGTCGATCTGTACTTGCGCCCAATCTCGGCCGCTGCGAGCACAGTGGGAATTCCAGGAAGGCCATTGCTTGCGCCGAAAGCCAAGGACGCGCTTGAAAAGGGACTGCAAGCGCTAAGCGCGGATAAGTTGCAAGACGCAGCAAAGTATGTGGGCGAAGCGATGCGGCTGGCGCCCGGCCATCCTGACGTCTTGTATGTGCAAGGTGTTCTCAGCCTGAAACAGCGCAACTGGATACAGGCGCAAAGCTCCCTCGAAAAAGCCACGCAGCTCGATCCGAACTATGCACGTGCTTTTGCGGCGCTGGGAATGGCACTTTGCGATCAAGGAAAATGTGCCGGAGCAATCCCGCCACTTGAGAAATCTCTACAGTTGGATGCGAGTGGCACGTGGGAAACGCGCTGGACGCTCGCGAAAGCCTATTACCAGAACGGGCGCTATGACGACGCCCTCAAAATGTCGCAGGACGCGCTCGCCGCGTCGAATGGCAAGGCGCCCGAGATCGCGCTTCTCGTGGCGCAATCGCTCACGGCTGTGGGTCGTTATGAAGATGCGGCGCAGATCCTGCGCGATTTTCTGAAGGATCATGCCGATCATCGCGATGCCGCTTTGGCGCGGCGTTGGCTACAGGGTCTGGCTGAGAACAAGAAAATCCACGCCAGTCAGAATTGACCGAAGAAAGCAACTCGATCCGAAAACCCCGGGCCCACACCCGGCTTCCTCCTTCCCTGCAAGAGACCCATAGAATTGAATTAGACTTGAAGTAACAGGTTGCGTGGTGATCCGCGAGTCCACCTTCAAGGGGGTAACGCCGATGCTCGAAACAATCTTAAAACGTTTTGAAGAGCCCGACGAGGTGCGCACCTTCGAAAAAGGGAAATTCGAACTCGTTCGCATCGGCGGCATGACCATCGGCCGCGCCACCTACGAGCCCGGCTGGAAGTGGTCCGTCCACGTCGGCCCGCTACTGGGCGCCGTGCGTTGCAACGTCGAGCATGTCGGTATGGTCCTCTCCGGCTGCGCCACCGCCGCCATGGAAGACGGCACCATCCACGAACTCCGCGCCGGCACTCTCTTCTTTATCCCTCCCGGACCTCCCGGCCACGATAGCTGGGTCGTTGGCGACTCTCCCTACGTCTCCCTCCATTTCCTCGGCGCCGACACCTACGCCAACAAGTAGTCGGCGCGGAAGCCCCCTGGTTTGCCATTGAAAGGAATCAATGATTCGCGGTGGGAAGAGAAGCCGTTCCTGGAGGCTGTAGGCGTTTTGCGTCGCGGATTCCTGAGCCCTCCACGATTGTGTAGATCGAATCGGCCGCAACATTGTCGAGAGATTCGATTTTTCCGGATGGCCATCGGATTTCCACCGAATCAATCTTCGCCGCTTTGCCCAGCCCGAAGTGCAAGCGCAAATCGTTCTGCGAAAGATAGCTCCCTCCTCCGCGAACTTCCGCGATTTGGCGAACGCCCCCGGCGTGAATCGTTACGCGCGCGCCAATCGCCGCGCGATTGCTCTTCGTTCCGGCCAGCTTGAACAACACGCGGTGATACCCGTCGTTATTCTGGTTGAGCAGCAAACTGGGCGGCTGGCCGACGTTCAGCAGCACAACGTCGATGTTACCGTTATTAAAAATATCGCCGAAGGCCGCTCCACGCCGCGATTGCAGCGGCATATCCGCAAGCCCGGCTTCCTTCGACACTTCATCGAACGTCCCATCGCGATTGTTGCGCTCCAGAAAAATCGGCTGCCGGTACCGCGGCCCTTCCGCAAGCGCATCCATTTGTGGATAAACATGTCCGCAAGCGATCAGCAAATCGAGCCAGCCGCTGTTATCCATATCGAAAAAACTCGTGCCCCAGCACACGTCGGAATAACTGGGGCGCCCCACTCCAGAGGTCCAGCTCACATCCTCGAATCCGTTCGCCCCCAGGTTGCGCCAAAGCGCCTTCGGCTGCTCCTGAAACGTGGTGATGAAAAGACTGAAGCGCCCCGAGTGGTTGTAATCCCCAAAATCCACTCCCATGTTCCCGAGCTGCGTGCCATCGCCGCTCAGAGCCACGCCCGAAATCATGCCGAGTTCCGAAAAAGTCCCGTTGTGATTGTTGTGATACAGATAATTCGGCACGGAATCGTTGGCGACCAAAAGATCCGGCCAGCCATCGTCGTCGTAATCGCACCACTGAACGCCAAGCCCGTAGTAGCCGATTTGGTCGTGAACGCCCGCCTTTTGCGAAACTTCTTCGAAAGTGCCGTCGCCGCGATTGTGGTAAAGCAGATCGCTTTCCCCTTCTAGGCCCCAGGGACCGCACTGCACAAGCAGCCCCTTATATCGGCAGAATTTATTGCTACCGGGTTCAGGCATATGCGCAAGATCGACATGCACGTAGCGCGAGACAAAAAGATCCACGTTACCATCACGATCGTAGTCGCCCCAGGCCGCCCCCGTGCTGAATCCTCCGCCGCGCACGCCCGCTTTTTCCGTCACGTCCTCGAATTTGCACCCGCCGAGATTGTGATAGAGGACGTTGCCGCCGTAGCCCGTCACAAAAAGATCCAGCTTCCCATCGTTGTCGTAGTCGGCCACTGCGACGCCCATGCCCCATCCTCTCCGCGTCAAACCCGCTTCTTTCGTGATGTCCTTGAAAGTTCCATCCGTCTCCTGATGATAAAGCGTGACCATTGGGTCGCCCCCTTTGAGGTAGCGATCGACCGTCGAGCCGGTAACCGTGACGATGTCCAGACGGCCATCCCCGTCGCAATCGAACAGCCCCACACCACCGCTCATGGATTCGACGATGTAGCGCTTCTCTCCGCTGGAGATGTGTGCGACGGTCAGCCCGAGAGATTGCGCGGCATCGATGAATTTTGGAATGGCCGCAAACCCGGGCCGGTTTATTCTTGGCGGCGCCACTCTGGCCGTGGGCGGGAGCGGAACGCTGGCGCTTTGCGCTTGCAATCCCGGCGGGAATGCGGAACTCAAAACAAGCAAAGAGGAAATCAGAAGAGGAGTGGAGGGAGAAGCAAAGGAACAGCGCATCAAACTCATTCTATCGCAAAGCAATCATTGCCCAAGGAAAAGTGCCCTCGGAGGAGCCGCCCTTCCCGGCATGGCAGAGAGGGTGGACGAGACCGGTCCCTGCTATACTCGCGGACAATGATTGCACTGCCGGGGTGCCCCCCATCAGTGCCTTCGGCGTTACACTACAAAAAACATCAGAGCTGGTCGAGGCCGTGTACATGACCCCAACACAGAAGAAGGATGACGGGCGCCGCCCCGAGAATAAGAAGGTTACCCTCAAAACCGTGGCGAAGCATCTCGGGCTGGCCGCAGGCACCGTTTCCGCGGCGCTGAACAATTCGCCGGCTGCCCGCTCGATCCCCGAACACACTAAAAAAAGAATTCTTGCCGCTGCGCAGGAGCTGAACTACCGCCCCGACTTCTTTGCGCGCACATTGCGCATGAAGCGCACCTTCACCATCGGAGTGATCGCGGAAGAGATTGGCGACGCTTACGGCTCCCAGGTGATCAGCGGAATCGAGAAATATCTCACCGCAAAAAACTATTTTTTCCTCACCGTCGTGCACCGACACGATCCCAGGCTGCTGGAAGCTTACTCACAGATGCTCGTGCAGCGCGGCGTCGAAGGCTTGATTACCGTGGACACGTCCATCCTCGACGAACCATCTCTGCCGACCGTGGCCGTCGCCGGTCACCGCCAGATCTCCGGCGTCACAAATATCGTGCTCGACCATAAACGCGCGGCCCGCCTCGCTCTCGAGCATCTGAAAGAGCTGGGCCACCGGGAAATTGCCTTCCTTCAGGGCCAGGTCTTCAGCTCCGACTCGGAAGAACGCTGGAACGCTATCTCCGAAGCGGCCAAAGAGCTGGAAATTGCGATTCGCCCGCAGCTTACTATCCGCATCGACAGCGCTGTTTCTACTCCGGAAGTCGGATTCCCCGTGACAAAAGAACTCATTGCCAGAAACGTGCCCTTCACCGCCCTTTTTGCCTACAACGACATTTCCGCCATTGGGGCCATCTGGGCTCTTCGCGAAGCTGGCTTGCGCGTTCCCCAGGATGTCTCCGTCGTGGGCTTCGATGACATTCCCGGAGCGGCCTTCGCGGACCCCGCGCTAACGACCGTGCGCCAGCCGCTCGTGCGCATGGGCGAGATCGCCGCGCAAACGCTCGTCAGCCAGATCGAGGAACGCGACGGCTATCTCGCCGAAATCGCCATCGAGCCCGAGTTCGTAATCCGCGATTCCACTGCCCGCGTCGAGCTGCCCAGGGCCTTGAGTTCCCGAACGCAAGCGGACTGAAGAATCTGCGCGGTCCCCTGCGGCTGCGCGTGGGTATTCAAGCCTTCGAGAGAAATTCGCTGAGGAGCATGTGGAAATGGTGCACCCCGTTCTCCCGTTTGACGGAATAGCGTCCACGGTCGTAGGTGGAAGAATTTAATCCTCGCTGGACCTGCCGGCAAAGCTCGATGTCTTCCTGCTGGACTTCGTCGCTGAAGGCAATCGCCCTCTGGATGCGCTCGCGACTTTTTTCGTTCTGTGCATCGTGGAAATACCATTCGAAGATCGTCAGCGTTTTGTCGTGCGATAGCGGAACAATCAGATTTGTGGAAAGATTGTCCGGATAAACGTTGAGCATCAAATTCGGAAAAATCCAAAAATACAAAGCTTCTTGAAGGCCCGCGCCCGGCGGGTAGAAGCGTTCTCCTGCGTCCTCCCGCTTCATGCCGCGAATTGGCGCGAACTGCTGCGAGTAATAACGGTACGTGTCTGTTCGATATTGCGTGTAATCGATTTCGCGCATCAGGCCGGGATGTGCAATAGGAATGTGGTAGCCCTCGAGGTAGTTGTCGACGTACACCTTCCAATTGCAATCGATGACGTAGTCGCGCCGCTCCGCGAATTGCAGGCCCTCGAATTCGAAGCCGCGCGCTTGTTCGGGAATTTTGCCGAGATACGCGGCAAGCGGCTCAGCGTTCGGATCAAAGTTTACGAAGAGGAGCTGTTCCCACGTTTCAAGCCGCAGCGGAACCATGCCCAGGGTGCTGCGATCGAAAAATTCGACGCCTTCCACGTCAGGCGTGCCAATCAGGCGCCCATCGAGCGTGTAGGTCCACCCGTGATACCCGCAGCGCAAAACATTTTTGCAGCCGCTGCCCTGCGCGATGGGGCCCGCTCGATGCCGGCAGACGTTGCTGAACGCCCGCAGCGTGCCTTCCTTGTCGCGCACGATCACCACGGGTTCGCCCGCCACATCGGCCGTAAAGAAGGTCTCCGCGTCGGCGATCGTGCGTTTCGCCCCGTTCACTTCACCGCAGGCAGTGCTCAGTGTGCCCACGAGTTGCCAGGTCCGTCGAAAAATGCGCGTTTTTTCGGCATCAAGAATCGCGGGATCCGTGTAAAACTTCGAAGCAAGCGTCTGCGCGCATTCAATCTGCGCATGCACTTCGGGTTTGGCGAATGGACTCGACATGTATGCCGTGCGCGCGGCTATTCCGGTTTCTTGTCCTTCGGCGTCAAGTCTGCCAATGGCATCACCCGGGCCGGACTGTCCGGCAACTTTACTCCATGCCAGGGACAGTATTTCCAATTCGCTTCGACGCGCTCGTTTCCAACCGGGCAGTATTTCGGCGGGCTCAGGCTCGTCAGAGGCAACTTCCATTCAAAATTGAATGGTTTCTCTCCTGTCGTATCCGCAATGGATATCGAAAAGCTGCCCTCTCGAACGGGGTCGGCAATTAGAAATCCTTTCGCTGTCTTGGCCGGGAAAAACATGATCTGCAGGCTTTGCCCCATTGGCCCCAGAATGTTCGTCAGTACTGGCTTCACGATCGAGGCGATGCCCTTCGCATCGGGTGAGATCTCCGTCAGCGGCTTGTAGCTCGTACCCTCGAAGTCCGTCAGCGTGGTGTTCGACCGCAGCTCATTTTCGGAATACCAATTGATGTTTCCCAGTCCAAGCTTGCCCACGGCTGCGATCACCATGGTGTACTGTCGCATGGGCGCAAACGTCTGCTGCGCTTTCTGAAGGCTTGTTCCATTCTGTGTCGCGGACTCTTCCCAAAACTCCGGTGGTATCCACCAAACCAGTCCAGTGATGCCTTTTCTTCCAACGGATTTCTGTGTCTCCTTGATGATGTCATCCAACTTGCTGTGACTTGAGTCGTCTGGCGTCGTCGCAGCGGTTTGCGCCCATTGCAGCGCTGGCGCCATGAGCATCAACCCCGATATCACACATAGGCGCAGCGTCACGCGGAATCGATTCATGTGGGAACCCTTTCCTGCATATCTGGCTGGGTCGAAGACAAAGCGTCTCCGCGCTCCATCTGGCTTGCGGCGGATTGTATCAGAACTTGCGGGTTTCCTGGCGCGACCACCGCTCCACTACAATTTTCGATTCCGTGAAAAATTCGACCGCGTCGCGCCCCTGGCCGTGCAGGATTCCAAAGAAGCTTTCTTTCCAGCCGCTGAACGGGAAATAGGCCATCGGAGCGGCCACGCCGATGTTAATGCCGATGTTTCCCGCGGGTGCTTCGTAGCGGAAGCGGCGCGCTGCGGCGCCATTCGCGGTGAAAAGAGACGCTTGATTGCCGTACGGGCTGCGGCGGAGAAATTCCATCGCTTCGTCCATCGAATCCGCGTGAATGAGGCTTAACACCGGGCCGAAGATTTCCGTATTAGCAAGCTGGCTTGATGCCGGCAGGCCATCCAGCACCGTGGGAGTCACGAAATTGCCGGACTCGTGACCGGGAATTTTCGTGTTCCTTCCGTCGAGAAGGGCCTTGGCGCCTTCCCCAACGCCCGCGGCTATCAATGATTCTATGCGCTGTTTGCTGCCGGGAGAGATGACCGGACCCATTTGAATGTTCGGTTCGAGTCCATTGCCGACGCGAAGAGAAGACGCGGAGTGCGCAATGGAATCGCGAAACGTCTTTTGGGCGTCGCCAATGGTGACCGCCACCGAAACGGCGAGACATCGTTGGCCTGCGCAGCCGAACGCGCTGTCGCTGATGATTTGGGTAGCCAGTTCCATGTCCGCATCGGGAAGCACGATGACGTGATTTTTCGCTCCGCCCTGGCACTGCATGCGTTTGCCGCTGGCTGCCGCGCGCGCATAAACGTGCTTGGCGACAGGCGTCGACCCGACGAAACTGATGGCGCGGATTTGCGGGTGATCGCAGAGAGCGTCCACGACTTCGCGGCCGCCATTCACAAGATTTACGACACCTTGAGGAAGGCCGGTTTTTTCCAAAAGCTCAAAGGCACGGCACAGGCTTAGCGGGACGCGTTCTGAAGGCTTAATGATAAATGTGTTCCCACACGCGATGGCGTAAGGAAGAAACCAATAGGCGATCATCGCGGGGAAATTGAACGGAACAATGGCGGCGACGACGCCGAGCGGCTGCCGAATCTGCATTTCATCGACGCCCGGCGTGACGTCCTCGAGATTGTAGCCCTGCATCATCATGGGAATGCCGCAGGCCACCTCGACATTTTCGATGCCGCGCCGCAGTTCCGCCTTGGCTTCCCCGAAGGTCTTGCCGTTTTCCATGGTAATCAGGCGGGAGAGCTCATCGATGTGCTCTTCGAGAAGATTTCTAAACGTAAAGAGATATCTAATGCGCTCGCCGGGGGGAGTGCGGCGCCACGCGGGGAATGCGGCGGAGGCGGCTTGCACAGCGGCGTCCACGTCCGCGGGGGAAGACATCGGCGTGCGTGCAATCAGTTCACAGGTCGCCGGATTCGTGACATCGAAAAACTCGGTTGACGCGGAGCGGCGCCATGCGCCATTGATGTAATTCTGCACTTCACTGACTTGGGTCGTTACGGCACTGCTCATGCCTCGCTCCTTGCCGCTTGCATTAAGGAAAGTTTGCTCATGCTGCTGGCCATCGGAAGTTTCTTGCCAAAGTAGTTTATCAAGAAACTCTCAGGTTGAGAGTTGAAACGTCACCGCCTAACGATTGGCGAGAGTGTTAGAACTCGGGCTTAGGACTGCGCCGAATGCGGTACGCAAGCCAACCCACCGTCGTGAGCATGCCAATCCAGCCCGGCGCGCGCATCGGTCATGTAGACGCCGATATACAGGAAGTTCTCAGGAAACCAGATGCTGCAGAAGGCCGTCGCGGTCGCTTCCCGTTGCCACCAGAATTAGCCGCCTCAGAGCCTCAGCGCGGCAGCGAGGCAAGCGCTTCGTACGCCGCCCCCAGCAGCGGAGCGGACTCATTCAGGATCACCGACACGGGAATATTGTCCAGCATCGTTTCAAATTTCCATTTGTCGCGGAAGGCCTCGAAAAAAGTACCATCCTTGATCTTCTCAATGATTTTGACGGCGATGCCGCCTGCCACATAAACGCCCCCTAGCGCGAGAACTTTGAGCGCGAGGTTCCCCGCCTCGGATCCGTAAATCGCCGTCCACAGATCGAGCGTCTCCGCGCAAACCGGGCACTGTTTGGACAGGCCAAGCTTGGTGATTTCCGGCGCGGGGTCCATTCCCGGATCCTCGAACGAAGGGTGAATCACGTTAGGCGCAAGAAATTCATGAATCGTGCGGAAGCCGCGGCCCGACAGGATGAGTTCCCAGCTGACTTGCGGATAGCGCCGGCGCATAAAGCGCAGCAGCTCGATCTGCTGTTCCGTATGCGGCGCGAAATCGGAGTGTCCTCCTTCGGAAGGCACGACGCGGTAGCGCGCGCCGTCCCAAACGAGGATCGACTGGCCCAGGCCGGTGCCGGCCGCAAGCAGCGCGCGCGTTCCGCCGTGCTCCGGCTCGCCGGGATTCAACACACAGAATTCTTCAGGAGCGAGGTGCTCGATGCTGTGGCCCGTAGCACCCAAATCGTTCATCAGGACGACTTCGGAGAGATTCAGTTCGCTGGCCAATGTCGACGCATCCACCGTCCACGGCAGATTGGTGGCTCGCACCCGGTTCTCGATAACCGGGCCCGCTATCCCAAAACCTGCGGCCCTGACCCGCTCCGTCGTCAGGTGCGGCGCGGCCTGCAAAGAGAATTCGCGGACAATCAAATCGAACTGCGCAAAATCCTTGCTCGCAAATCTTTGCTTATAAACCGAAGTGAGCTTGCCATTCTTCTCCGAGAACAACGCAAGATTGCACTTCGTACCCCCAACGTCGCCCGCAATGATCACCTATCCCCCTGTCCTGCTTCCGTTCGCTGTTGGTCACCGGCCACAAAATCATGGGTTGTGCCACTGCTTGCCGTCGCGTTCCAGCAACTGGTCCGAGTCGCGCGGCCCCCAGCTTCCCGCCGCGTACTCGGGAACCTTGGCGCTTCTCGCGGCGCTCCAGACGTCCAGTATCGGATCGACGAGCGCCCACGCTGCTTCCACGTTGTCCCCGCGATCGAATAGCGTCGCATCCCCCCGAAGGCAATCATTGACGAGCGTGGCATACGCGCTGCGGGACGCCTCGCCAAATCCTTCCTTGTAGCTGAAATTCATGGTTACATTCCCGATGTGCATCTCCGTTCCTGGACGCTTCGCGCCAAATGAAACGGAGATGCCCTCATCCGGCTGAATGTTCAGGATGAGCCGGTTGGGCTCAATCTCCCGGTCGCGAAACACGATGTGCGGAGCGCAGCGAAACTGAATCATGATTTCCGTGCTGCGCTTGGCCAGCCGTTTCCCGGTCCTCAAGTAAAAAGGAACGCCGGCCCACCGCCAGTTGTCGATCAGCAAGCGCGCGGCCACAAACGTTTCGGTGCGCGAAGTTGCGCTTACTCCCGGTTCCTCGCGATAGCCGGGAAACGGCTTGCCGTCCAGTTGGCCCGGCGCATACTGCCCGCGCACCACCGATTGCGCCACCATCTCCAAATCAAACGGGCGAATCGATTGCAGCACTTTGAGCTTTTCGTTTTGGACGGAGGTGGCATCAAAAGAGGACGGCGGCTCGACGGCCACGAGTGAAGTCAGTTGAAGCACATGGCTTTGGATCATGTCGCGCAGCGCGCCCGTGGTTTCGTAAAAACCGCCCCGGCGTTCGACTCCCAGCGTTTCCGCCGCCGTGATTTGCACGCAGTCTACATAGTTGCGGTTCCACAGCGGCTCGAAAATGCCGTTGCTGAACCGCAGCACCAGCAAATTCTGTACCGTGTCTTTCCCGAGATAGTGATCGATGCGGTAAACCTGCTTTTCTTCGAAAACATTCAGAACAATCTGGTTCAGTTCCTTCGCGGTCGCCAGATCGCGCCCAAACGGCTTCTCAATAATAATGCGCACCCACGAATTCGCCGAAGAAGGCCGCGCCAGTCCCGCCCGCCCAAGCTGCTCGACGATGTGCGGGTACACTTCCGGCGGCGTCGACAAGTAAAACAGCCGGTTTCCCCCCAGCTTTTTTTCGGCTTCCAGTTGTGCCAGCCGCTTGACGAGCTCCTCGTACGCTTGTGGGTCCGCGTAGTCGCTCGCCTGGTAGTACAAGCAGGACGCGAACTTCTCCCACTGCTTCGCATCCACCGGACCGATCTCCGACATCGTCTTCGCCGCTTCGCCGGCAGCTGCGCGAAAGCTTTCGTCGCTCATCGCCGTCCGCGCGAATCCCACGATCGCATAACGCGAACCGAGAGAGTTGTGCACGGCAAGGTCGAACATCGCCGGAATCACCTTGCGTTTCGCCAAATCGCCCGAGGCGCCAAATAGCACGACGGCACAGGGTTCCGCAGTTCCCCCGTAAAGACTTCCGGATCGATTGGTATCTACGGCCATGGTCTCCTCAGCTCGGTTCCGAAATCACCACGCTAAAAAGCGCGCGCGGCAAACTATACCTTAACGCCATAATTTCTCAGCTCGGAACGCAGTTGCTCCGCGTTCTGATGGTGAATCACGCTCATTCCCAGACGGCGCGGACTCTCCAGATTCAGCGCCCGGTCGTCGATGAACACGCATTGCTCCGCCGGGCGCTGTGTGACCTCCAGCGCCACTCGAAAGATAGTTTCCTCGGGCTTTCGCGAACGCACGTAGCAGGAGCTGAAAAAAACCAGAAAATCGCGCCGCAACTTGAATGCCTCGATCCGGTATTGATTCAGCTCCAGGGGCTCGTTGTTGATCGAGCCGATGAAGTATTTCCCCGTTCGCGCCGCGTCCGCAAGCACCGCGCGCGTGTCCGGATACTCCTTGGATTGCGCGAACATGAATGCCGTGAACTCTTCCCGGCTGAACGTGCGCGTCCGATAGAAGAGCGTACGGTCCAGATATTCGTTCAGCGTTATTTGTCCGGAATCGAAAGCGGGAAAAGAAAGATCGTGACGGTCCTCAAACTCTTCGTAGTCGAAGTTAAACGTCCTGGCAGCCTCGTGGCGGGAACCGCGGTCCCAGCCGTTGGTCAGGATGACCCCGCCGATGTCCCAGAACAGCGTCGTGATCTCAGCCAATGAGGAGGCACCCCCCGTCTTGCCGTAAGGGTATACATCATAAACGGTTCGGGTCAAGAAAACACGTTAATGGCATGTTTCAAACGATTCAAAGAACGGCGCACCGGGACATCGCGGACCTCTCGTAACTGTCCGTGTCTGCCACGATGGGCTCCTCCGTCAGAGCCTATTCGACCGGCAGTCGTTTGAGAGCGCTTGAACGCCTCTTACTGGTTTGGATTCGGCGTGGGCTTGGCGGCCGGATTCGCGGCCGGAGCCTCCGCTTTCGGTTGGATCGACATCAGTTCGACTTCGAAGACCAGCGTCGCGTTGGGTCCGATAGCGCCGCCGGCCCCGCCGCGCGGTCCATAGGCAAGGTCCGGAGGGACAAAAAGCTGCCACTTCGATCCGACGGGCATAAGCTCCAGCGCTTCCGTCCATCCTTTGATGATGCCGCTCACGGGAAGTGTCGCCGGCTGGCCGCGCTTGTAGGAGCTGTCAAATTCCGTGTTGTCGATCAGCGCCCCTTTGTAGTTGCAGACCACCGTATCCGTGGCTGTGGGCTTCGGCCCGGTTCCTGCCACCAGCACCTTGTATTGCAGTCCGCTCGGCAGCGTCACCACCCCGTCTTTCGTTTTGTTTTCCGCGAGAAAGGCATCGCCCGCTTTCTCGTTAGCCTCTGCCTCCTCCTCCACCTTCGCATCATGTTTTGCGCGAAGATCAGCCTGTAACGCGGTCATCGCGGCCTTGGCTTCTTCGTCCGTCAGCAGCGGCTTGGCATCAGCCAGTCCGTCTTTCATGCCGCGCAACAAAATGCTGGGATCCACGTCCACCGAGTCTTTCCGCATGCTTTTGCCGATATTTAGACCGATGGCGTAGCTCGCCTTGTCTTTCTGCGTCGTGAGCGTCAAGGTCGTTGGTTTCTTTGCGGCCGTGGACCCCGTCTTCGCCGCGGGGGGCTTGGTGCTTTTCGCCGCAGGAGCTTGCTGAGTGGCCGCAGGCGAAGTCTGCTGCGCCTGCGCAACGCCCATCAGGATCATCCCGGCTGCAATTCCCGTTACCGCAACAGTGAATGTTTTTCTCATGGTCCTATTGTTGCATCCCTTGCGGGTCTCCGCAAACCGCCATTCTCCCCTGCGAGTAGGAACGGTTACTGAAGCGCCCGGCAACGTTTTCCGCTGGCGTCATCGGGTGGACTAGGCAATTCTCCGGACTTGCAGTATGTTGAGAATTGGCAATCTCGATGAGGTGATGCGAATGGCGAACGAATCCTGCGATCCGGCCCAGGCTCCCGGCGAGCCGGCTAAGCCTGGAACGCGCATGGTCATGTGTGTGAAATTCGGCAAGGAATTGCCGGGGCTCGACCGCATTCCGTGGAGCGGTGAACTGGGCAAGCGCGTTTACGAAAATGTTTCGAAGGACGCCTGGAAGCTGTGGATCGAGCACTCCAAGATGATCATGAACGAGTACCGGCTCAATCCCATCGACCCCAATTCTCAGAAAATCATGGGCGAGCAACTCGAGCAGTTTTTCTTTGGAGAGGGCGCCAAGCTTCCCGAAGGCTACGTGGCCCCCAAAGCCAAGGGCTAGTTCCCTGCTGCCGGCAGGCGGCCGGTCGAAGGGTGCTGCACCGGCAAACGCGCGCGCAGTTCAAAGTGTAATTTCGCATGCGCTGTGCGGATCGCTTCCTCCACATCCGCGGGCGTCTTGGCTCGCGCGAATAAAAAACCCAAATAGCTTGAACCTTCCGGCCACGCTGCGATGTAGTCGTGCAGCCGGGCCGTGATTTCCAGCGCGGTGACGCCGGGGACGCTGCTGGCCGCGTCTTCTCCTTCAATTTTTTTGAGCATGCCGCTGCTGGGAACCGGAATCATCATCACTCCCGACGCTATTTGCTCGCGCGGCCAATCGCCACCCGGCAGACCGAGTGCGTGGCGCAACAGCAGTTCTTCGAGACCGATAGTTTGATCGGCTGAATCCCTCGCAAATCGCAGCGCCCGCGCGCAAAGACCGCCGATCGGACGCGGAGCAACTTCGAGCGGCCAGATGCCGTCCTCATTTACGCGAAACTCTGCGTGCACGGGACCCTGCGACAGTCCGAGAGCGCGGACAGCATCCGCCGCGCACCGTTCGATTTCGCGCTGTTGGGAATCCGCAAGGCGCGATGGCGTCACATAGATGGTCTCTTCAAAATAAGGGCCTTCGAGCGGATCCGGTTTGTCAAAAATCGCGAGAATGCGCAGCTGGCCATCCGTCAGCAATCCCTCGACGGCCACTTCCCTGCCTGGAATATATCCTTCGACCAAAATCTGATCGAGATTCGGTTCGCGCGTCGCGCGAATTTCCGCCGAATCGAGCAAACGCCGAATCCGCGCCGCCGCGGCGTTAAATTCTTCGCGTGAATTTGCGCGCACTACGCCCTGGCTCGCCGAAAGCGAGAGCGGCTTCAGAACACAGGGATACTCGATGCCCAGCAGAGCAGGCTCCGGCATGGGATGCAACGAGACGGCGCGAAACCACGGCACGCGCAGGCCCGCTTCACGAAAAACTTCGCACATCCTCAATTTGCTGCGGCAAGCTTCGACAGATGCGGGATGGTTGTACTGGAAGCCCAGCCCGCGCGCGACGTAAGCTGCAGTGAGAGCGGGACGGTCGCCGAGCGCAAGAATTCCATCGACGTTTTGGTTGCGCACAGCTTCCAGCACGGCACGGGCCGCCGCATCAGGCGACTCGAAATGAACGGGAATGGCGCTATCGCCCCAAGGATCTTCAAGCTGGTGGCAGCGATCGGTGACAAACGCGAGTTCGACGCCAAGCTTGCGTGCAGCTTCATCGAAGCTGCGCGTTTGATAACCGAGTTTCGCGGTGAAAAGGAGGAGTCGCTGCATTGCTATTCGTGAAGCTGGTTCACGGAGTTCGCCCTTAGACGTAACTCCCGCTCGCCGGCATCGCTACTTCCACTTTTTTCGAGACTTGCCCAATCGAAACAAACTGCTCGCGCGTCGGCTCGGCGCAGCAATACCATGGCTCGCTTAAGAACGGGATCGCGGCCGCTGGCGTTTGCATCGGCCGAATATTCGGGGCTTCGAGCCCAGCCGACGCATGTGCGGCTTTCCAAATGCGCTCAAAGACCGCCGAGCGGGATTCTTGCCTGCGATCCCCCTCCGCCGCGATGGCTTGCACCGTTTCGCTGAGCGCATCCACGCGCGGGTCCGCATGCTTCCAGGGATAAAAGAGCGATTGCGGATCAAATGAACCAAGGTTTTGCCGCACTTCTTCCAGTTCGAGCAGGCGCGAACCTTCGGGAATGAGCAGGCGGATGCCAAGTTGAATGGGAGCGACGTTTTCAATCAAAGCTTCCGCGTGAATCACGCGCAACAAATCGAGGTAGCTTTCGAGCGTGGTCCATTGTGTGAACGGCACGAACGTCGGATGAAGGGTCATGCCGAGCGCGCGGAAAGCGTGCACAACATGCAGAAAGTCCTCGCGCGTGTGGCCTTTATCCAACGCGCGAAGCACGGCGTCATCCAGGTACTCCACGGCGCTGATCACGAAGAAACAGCCGGTTTCTTTGAGTTCCGGCAGATGCGCTTCGTACTTTTTCAGATGCTCGATTTTTATCGTGACGTCGTACGTTACGCTGGGAAATTCGCCGTGAAATTCCTCAACAAGCTCCATCGCATGGCGGATACCGTTGAAAAAGTCCGGATCGCCGAAGGAAATATGTTGCACGCCGGCGGCCACTTGCTGCCGGATATCTTGCATCACCACATCGCGGCTGACGATGCGGAAAACGCCTTTATAAACGGGGACGATGGGGCAGTGCCTGCAAAGATGCTTGCAGCCGCGGCTCGCTTCCGTCGAGCCGACAAGGCGGAATCCGCCGCCGGGAAGCACGAGATGCGCGTACTTTTCGATGGGCGGAAAACCGGAGCGATCCGGAACTTCAAAAGCGAGGCGCTCGAGCGAGACGAGTGGCTCGGGCTGCGAGTCCTCCCTAGCGATCGCGTGATGGCCGTTTTCCATGCGCTCCGCCAGATGCGCAAGCTCTTTTTCAAATTCGCCGCCGAGAATTGTCGCCACACCGAGCGTCCGCAGATACTCCGCATTCATCGGCGCATAAAGACCGTAGCAGCAGAGATGCGCAATCGGATTCAGTTCGCGCAATTGCGGGATCAGCTTTGCGGCAAGACGCGTTGCGGTGTGCATCGGCAAGTAAAGGGCGATCAATCCGGCGGTGCGAATCGCGGCGTCATCCAAAGATTGACGGGAAAGATCGAGGCACACGACCTCATGGCCGCGCTTCCGCAGCCACGCAGCTGGAGACGCCAGGCCAAAAGGTTGCCGGCCAAGTTCGTATGTCGAAATCAGTACGATGTTCACGCCGTCTCCAGTATAACTGGCTGCCCTCCGTAAAGAATCGTTTTCGGTTATGATGGAGCTTCGGTAACTTGCAGGAAAGGACGGAGAGAATGGCCATCGCCGCAGGGAATTCCTTCGGAACGCGCGACAAGCTGAACGTTGGAGCGCAATCGTTCGACATTCACCGGCTCGAATTTCTTGAAAAAAAGATCCCGTGCCATCTCGCGAAGCTGCCGTTTTCCTTGCGCATCCTTCTCGAAAATCTTTTGCGCTGCGAGGATGGCCGCTTTGTCCGGCCCGATGATATTCGCTTCCTGGCGAACTGGACGCCCGGATCCACGGAAAAAGAAATCGCCTTCATGCCCGCGCGCGTGCTGCTGCAGGATTTTACCGGCGTGCCCGCGGTCGTCGATTTGGCCACCATGCGCGAAGCCATCAAGCGCATGGGCGGCAATCCCCGGCTGATCAATCCGCTTTTCCCTGCCGAGCTGGTGATCGATCATTCCGTGCAGGTCGACAGCTTCGGCAAATCGAACTCTTTTGATTTGAACGCTGAGATGGAATTTCAGCGCAACATCGAGCGCTACGCTTTTCTTCGCTGGGGACAGAAGGCGTTCCAGAATTTCAAAGTCGTGCCCCCGGACACCGGCATCTGCCATCAAGTAAATCTCGAATATCTGGCGCGCGTCGTTTGCGCCATGCCTTCCGGAAACAGGGTCGAAGCGTATCCCGATTCCGTTGTGGGCACGGATTCGCACACCACGATGGTGAATTCTCTCGGCGTTTTTGGCTGGGGCGTGGGCGGCATCGAAGCCGAAGCGGCGATGCTGGGCCAGCCATCCTCGATGCTGATTCCGGATGTCGTGGGTTTCCGCCTGCACGGGAAACTCCGCGAAGGCGCTACCGCAACGGATCTGGTGCTGACGGTGACGGAAATTCTGCGAAAGAAAGGAGTGGTCGGAAAGTTTGTCGAGTTCTGCGGAACGGGCCTTTCCAGTTTGAGCATTCCGGATCGCGCGACGATCGCCAACATGGCGCCGGAATATGGCGCGACGATGGGATTTTTCCCGGTCGATGCGGAAACGCTGGCCTATCTGCAATTCACGGCGCGCAGCGCCGAACAGATCGCGTTAGTCGAAGCGTATTGCAAGGAACAGATGATGTTTCGCACGGATGAGATGGCGGATCCGATCTTCAGCGACAAGCTGGAATTGGATCTCGGAAGCGTCGAGCCGACCGTCGCGGGGCCGAAGCGCCCGCAAGACCGCGTGTCGTTGCGCAATGCGAAAAGTTCATTCCAGAAAGTTCTGGAAGGAACAACGGATAAGCATGTTGGCGTGCGGAATAACGGCGACTCGTTTGATCTTTCGAGCGGTGCGGTGGTGATTGCGGCAATTACGAGTTGCACGAACACCTCGAATCCTTCGCTAATGCTGGGAGCAGGGCTGCTGGCGAAGAAAGCTGTCGAGCGTGGTCTGCACGTAAAGCCGTGGGTCAAGACCAGCTTCGCGCCGGGCTCGAAAGTGGTGAGCGATTATCTCGCGGCTTCCGGGCTGATGAGCTACCTCGAAAAGCTTAACTTTCACCTTGTCGGATACGGCTGCACGACGTGCATTGGAAACAGCGGGCCGCTGCCGGAAGCGATTGGCGCGGCGATCAAAGATAACAATCTGATGGCCGTCGCGGTGCTCAGCGGCAATCGCAATTTTGAAGGCCGCATTCATCCGCTGGTGCGCGCGAATTATCTGGCTTCGCCGCCGCTCGTCGTGGCGTACGCGCTGGCGGGCCGCATGGACGTGGATTTGACGACGGAATCCCTCGGCGCGGACTCCGCGGGAAAGCCAGTTTATTTGCGGGACATCTGGCCGACGCCTCAGGAAATTGAAAAAACGGTGCGCGAATCGGTGACCAGCGAGATGTACAGCAAAGAATACGGCAACGTGTTCGAGGGCGATGCGCACTGGAAGTCGATGCCGGTTCCCGAGGGCGATTTGTACCAGTGGGACCCCAAGTCCACCTACATTAAGCAGCCGCCGTTCTTCGAGAACATGCCGAAAACACCGGCAGCGCTGGCGGATATTCACGGCGCGCGCGTGCTGGCCGTTCTTGGCGATAGCGTGACGACGGATCATATTTCTCCGGCGGGATCGATTGCCATCGATTCGCCCGCGGGAAAATATCTGATCGCGAACGGCGTGAAGCCCCACGAATTCAATTCCTACGGAGCGCGCCGCGGAAATCACGAAGTGATGATGCGGGGCACGTTTGCAAATATTCGGCTACGCAATCAACTTGCTCCCGGAACGGAAGGCTGCTGGACACATTTTTTGCCGGGCAACGAGAAGATGACGATTTACGATGCCGCCGTGAAATATCGCGAAGCGGGAGTGCCTTTGATCGTGATTGCCGGCAAAGAATATGGTTCCGGTTCGTCGCGCGACTGGGCTGCAAAGGGGACGCGATTGCTCGGCGTGCGAGCGGTGATTGCGGAAAGCTACGAGCGCATCCATCGGAGCAACCTGGTCGGCATGGGAGTACTGCCGCTAGAATTCAAGACCGGCGAGAGTCGCGAGTCGCTCGGATTGACGGGACAGGAAGTCTTCGAGATCGAGGGCGTCGCCTCGCTTTCACCGAAAAAGACCATCACGGTGCGAGCGGAATCCGATGACGGCTCGGTGAAAACGTTCACGGCGATTGCGCGCGTCGATACGCCGGAAGAAGTCTCCTACTACCATCACGGCGGCATTTTGCAATACGTTTTGCGGCAGATGCTCTGAGCCTTGCTCCACTCCTGCGGAGTTCACCTAACAGCGCGTGCAGCCGGGCCGTCTGCTTTCTTAAACTCCGACATGCACAGACTGAAGTCTGTGCCACCACTTTCCCTAAGTTCGACCTTCGCGCTTTTGTGCCATGACGAGGCCGCGCGGCGTCGGCAAGAGAAGCACGGAAATCAGGCCTTCGGCTTCGAGCTTTAGCGCGGCTTCGCGAACTGTTTTCATCAGCGAACTCGCATCGTGCATCAGGATGATTCCGTGCGGATTCATCTGCGGGAGAAATTTGCGAACTTCCTGCTCGCGGAGCGGCGCGTCGCTATCGCAGAAAAGCAGATCGATGCGGCCTTCGACTTTCATGTCCAGGCTGGATTCATTGCGCGCATCGATCCATTCGGCGAGTCCGGAAGAAGCGAAGCGCTTTTGCGCAGCGGCGAAAACTTTGGCGTCGTACTCGCAGGTGATGACGCGGCCGAAGCCGTTGGCTTTCAGGCCTTCCCCGAGGCGCAGCGTGCTTAGGCCGGAAAACGTTCCGGTTTCGACGATGAGCTCCGGTTTGATCGTCGTGACGATGGCTTTCAAAAAATCGAGCACTTCGACTTCGGCGCTCATGGAATCGTACATGTGCCAGCGCTCGGGATGCGGGCATTCCGGCGTGGGGCGGTGATATTCCGGCTGGAGAACATCGCCGCGCGACATGATGTGTTCGACTATGCGGTGCTCTTTTTTGAGGCCGTGATATTGGCTTTTAATACGCCAAAGCAACACCGCGCCGAGCAGGATCGAGACAACGCTTGCGGCCTGGGCATTGGACATGCCGAAAAACGAACGCGGATTGATGCGAATGATTTCCACGAGGAAGCGGGCGATGCCGGTGAGGATCAGGTAATTACAGAAAACTTCGCCTTTCGCTTTCGGACCCTTGAGCGCTTTTGTGCCCATGTGCCAAAGAAATGCGGCAATCGCGAGCCAAATAAAAAATTCATAGAGCGGAGTTGGCTGCACGCGGCAGTTCGCGGGCCAGCCTTGCTGCACGCACGTTTCCGTGGTCGGGACGAGGCCGTTTGGAAAGCTCATGCCCCAGGGGAGCTTCGTTGGAATGCCGTAGTCTCCGTCGCCGGAGAGCAGGCAACCGATGCGGCCAATGGCGTAGCCGACGCAGGCTGCGGGCGAACAGATGTCGAGAAATTCGAGTAGAGGAATTCTGGAGCGGCGCGCGAGAAGGACCAACGCGATGAATCCGCCGAGAAAACCGCCGAACCACGCGAAGCCGTAGCGGCTGATGAGCTGCGGCCAGGGATCCGCGAAGAAGTCGTGCGGACTTTCGAGGACGTGGTAAAGCCTTGCGCCAATTAAACCGGCAAAGCCGGCGATTCCGATGATGAGGAAGCCTTCGTCTTTTTCGTTTCTGGCGGAAATGCTTTGCAACTGCGAACGGCGGCGGTTGAAGTCGGCTTGGAGCACGTAGGCCGAGACGAGCATCGCGGTGGCAACCATCAGGCCGAACGTGGGGATGGAGACTGGGCCGAGGTGGAGAAATGGGATCATGAAAGTGTGTGCGACGAGTGCATCGCAGAGTATACATGACACTATGGGCGCGGACGGAATATGGAGCGGACGCTGCGCGCTACGGGATGTCACGTGGTGGGTGGCTTCTGATTGATGAATCGTGATTTGTGACTGGTATCTTCCGGCGAGGAAGGCTTCCTCGCGGTGTTTCTCTGAGTGAACTTTTTTCACGGTAACCAGCTTGGGTGGCACCCCCTCTTTTTTGTAAACGTTGCGGATAAAGGACTTAGTGTTTGCGTAAGTGGTTTAGCATCAATCGTTACGAGGAGTGGTGTAAATGTTGGTGCTAAAGGAGTTAGCGGGAGTGTTGTTGGGAAGGCGGGGGGAAGAGTGTGCGGGCTATCGCGAGGGCTTCTTCGAGGCGGGATTGTGCGGTCGAGGATGCTGGTTTGGGGGATTGGGTGGCGGGATGGGGTGGGGGTGCCGCGGCCGGAGTTGAGGGTGAAACGGGATGGGTCTCGTCGGGAGTCGAAGAGGCGGGACTGAGGCAGGATCCTTCGCTTCGCTCAGGATGACAGGCTTCGGGAGCGACGGGTTGTTGCGACGCGGACGAGGCGGGCTGGGGAGATGCGGATTCGCCGGGGTAGTTGGAATCGGGGTCGTCTGGTTCGCTGGATTCGGGGTCGTCGGAGGCGGACGGGCAGAGGTAGTCGTGGTTGCCGTTGACGGAGTTGCGGACGGCTTCGCGCCAGCCGTCGGTGCTGAAGGCGTTGATGTATTCGTGTTGGGCGAGGTGGATGGACTGCATGAGCGTTTGCATCATGTAGGCGACGGTGCGGGCGAGTTTGGGTTTGACTTCGCCGCGGATGACGGCGGGAATGAGGCGGGAGAGAGCGGTGTTGAGATCGCAGGCGGAGAGATAGTCGCCGGAGAAGAAGTAGGCGAGATCTTTGCCGAGAGTTGCGGCGGAGCGGGCCCGGGATTCTTTTTGGGCGTGGTAGAAGCAGAAGTGGGGATGGCTAGCGATGCGAGGCGTGCGGCAGCGGCGGCCATCGGTGAAAGTGAACAGACAGAGGGATACGCGGTCCTTGGGACTTAGTGAAGACATACGAAGCTCCTTTGATTATTTGATTTAGATTTGAGAATTGGACTTACGGAAAAGAAAGAGCCGGGCTGAAGCCTGTGCCACTCATTGGGCCGAAAAAACAAAGAGTACAGCCAGGATTCATCGCACAAGACGCGATGGAGAAGAGTTTGGCTGTGCCACAAACAAAAAGAGCACAGCCAGGATTGGCTGTGCCACTTATTGGGCCTAAAACACGAACGCCTCGCTGGTGGCGAGGCGCAGTACTTTACGCATTAAGTATAGCATAGAGGCGGTAACACGCACAAGAAAAAGCTAGTGGGCCGCCCTTTGACAGAGTCAGAAGCGGGGGCTAGACTGGCGACATGGAAGTAGACCTCACACCAGAGCTTCAGGCCAAGCTGAACGAAGTCGCCGCACAACAGGGGCGGGATGCGCAGTCGCTAGTACGGGAAGCAGTGCAGCGGCTAGTGGATTACGACCAGTGGTTTGTGCGGGAAGTGGAGAAGGGCTTGGCGCAAATTGAGCGCGGGGAAGTGCTCGAACACGACGAAGTCGGCACCCGCCTTGAGAAACTCTTGAGTGAAAAGCAACGCCGGGCCTAATGCAGCTACGATGGACCGAGGGTGCCGCTAACGACCTCGAACAAATCACCGAATACCTAGTTCGCGAAACTCCACTGCACGCCGCCCGACTCATCCGATCACTATACGACGCCGTTTTTGCCCTGAGGACCTTCCCACAGCGCGGACGTTCAGGTAAGAAAGCTGGAACGCGGGAGCTGGTGGTACAGTCCTCTCCTTACGTTGTGATTTATCAGGTCAGCGGCGATGTTGTTTATGTCGCGAGAATCCTGCACGGAGCACAAAAGTGGCCGGAGTAATCTGGGCCGGGAAAACCAGCGTCCAGGATATGAGCTAGCGAGTCATAGTCCGTGTTTCTGTGGCCGAATGCTACGGCAACCGGCGGCGGTGGAGGGTGGCGCCGAGGAGGAGCCAGAGGGCGAAAGCCAACCATTCGGAGGGGGTGAAGTGGCCGGGGAAGGCCGGGATTAGTTTCATTAGGACGAGCAAGGCGGAAACGAGGATGCCGAGGGTCGTGATGAGGCGCATGCGGAGGCGCGGCTCGACTAGCCAGAAGGAGAGGCAGGCGGCTAGCCAGCCGAGGGCAGAGGCCATGGAGCCGACTTCGGTGATGGGAACGAGGATGGAATCGCCGAGGAGGAGGCCGAGGAGCGTACCCACGGTGATGCCGATGATGGCGGAGGATGGCGTGGCAAATTTTGCGTGGATGGTGGCAAAACGAGGAGCGACGGTGCCGCGGCGGGCGTAGGCGAAGAGAAGGCGGGTGGAGGCGGCGAAGTTTCCATTGAAACACTGGAAGAGGCCGAAGAGGGCCATCACGAGGATGAGTTGGACGATCCAATGGTGGCCGATGCCATGCTCGAAAGCGACGGCGGTGGCAAAGCGTTTGCCGAGGAGGGATTGCCAGGGCGAGATGTAGGCGACGGCGAGGATGGAGAGAGCATAGAAAATTGCGCCGACACCGAGAGCGAGGCCGATGGCTTGCATGTAGCTGGATTGGCGGAAATCCGGATTGGCTTCTTCGGCGTACTTGGGAACGGATTCAAAACCGGTCATGAAATACGGAACGATTTGCAGAGTAAGAAAAATGGAGAGGAACGGAGAGGCGTGAAAGGCGGGATGAAAATTTGCGGGAGCGCCGCGAACGGAACTTATAGCGATGAGAACGAGGAAGATCAGGAGGACCATGGAGGTCATGGCTTTCTGGAAATTGGCGCTTAGGCGGATGCCGCGATAGTTGATGGTGGCGAGGAGTAGGGTGAGCGCAATGCCCAAGATGAGGCGTGGGAGAAAAACGGGCTGGCCGGCGACGCGATAGAGTTCGAAGGAATCCAGGGACGGAAAAATGTAGGCGGCGATTTTTCCGAGGGCGACGGCTTCCCAGGGGCAGACGATGAAGTAAGCGAGTAGCATCATCCAGCCGGTGAAGTAGCTGACGAGGGGCGGGAAAACTTGCGCGGTGTAGGCGGCTTCGCCGGCGGCGTCGGGCAGGCGCTTGACCCATTGGCCGTAAACGTAGCCGACAGGGAGCAGAATGATTCCGCCAATGGCAAAACCGAGCGCGGCGCCCGCGGGACCGCCGCGGCCAAGCCAATCGTCCATCAGAACGAGCCAGCCGGTGCCGATCATGGTTCCGAAAGCAAGAGCGAAATAGTCGTGCAGACGAAGTTTGCGGGCGAGTGCGGGCATTTAGAGGACGCAGAGAAGTTCGTAGAGAAGATTAGCGGCGAGAAGCGAAGTGATTTCGCCGGAGTCATAGGGCGGAGAGACTTCGACGAGGTCGCAACCGATGATGTGGAGGCCGCGCAGGGCGCGAACGAGTTCGAGGATTTGGATGCCAGTGAAACCGCCGACTTGCGGCGTGCCCGTGCCGGGAGCGTAGGCGGGATCCACGACGTCGATATCGAGAGTGATGTAGACGGGTTTGTTACGGAAAGCGCGCAGATGACGCTGAACCGCTGGCAAACCTTTTTTGTGAAATTCTTCGGCGGTGACCATCTTTACTTTGTGGGCGCGGGCGAAATCAAAATCGTCTTCGCCGTAGACTTGGCCGCGAAGGCCTACTTGCAGAACGCCTCCATCGAGTAAGAGACCTTCTTCAAAAGCACGGCGGAACGGCGTGCCGTGAGAATATTTGCTGCCGAAGTACTCATCCCACAAATCGTTGTGAGCGTCAAATTGGATAAGGGAGACGGGGCCGTGTTTTTTGGCGACCGCGCGGAGAATGGGGAGGCTGATGGAGTGATCGCCGCCGACACAAACGCAACGGACGCCGGCTGCGAGAAGCGGAGCGATTCCCTGCTGGATGCGGACGAAAGTGTCCTCGATGGAAAGAGGATTCACCGGGAGATCGCCGAAATCGGCGACGCGATATTTGGCGAAGGGATTGACTCGAAGGACGGGGTTCCACGGACGGATGATGGCGGACTGCGCGCGGATATTTCGCGGCCCGAAGCGAGGGCCGGGACGGTAGGTGGTGCCGCCATCGAAAGGGACGCCGATGAGGGCTACCTCGAGCTCGGCGGACTCGGTGATGTGCGGAAGGCGCATGAAGGTGGGGATGCCGGTGAAACGGGCAAAGGTGAGGGCATCGAGCGGCTGGGGATGTGGCAGGCGAAAGGTGCGGCGGGGTGCGGGCACGGCGAGGCATATTAGATTCGAGGAGCGGAGTAAGTCAACGCAAGCCAGTTGCTAACAGATCATCGCGCGGTTCGAGGGCTGCGCTCGCCGGTACGCGAGGCATTGCGACATTCTGGAGAACGAGGAGAACGAAATGATGCGGCCGTACGACATCCTTCCGCAGGCATGCAGCGACTGTGACGCCGCTTGGCGCGCTTTAGCTGTTCCAAGTGCATTACGGGCTTGTTCTCCAATGGCTGCACACTGGGAAGGCTGTTCTGAGGACCGCGCTCTGTACTAAACTCCGAGCGCCATGAAATACCAAAAGCAAATCAAGGAATGCGCGCGGCTGGCCGCACCCTATTGCATCTCAAAAGGCGAAGGCCTTCGCCTGAAGCATTTCGACACGAACGATACAGGCGAAGTGAAGGACAAACAACACGGCCAAAAAATTATCGATAACCGCGCCGGCCTGCTCAGCGATTTGCAGGAGAAGCTGTATGCGCAGGATCGTTGGGGGCTGCTTATCATCTTTCAGGCCATGGACGCCGGCGGAAAAGACGGAGTAATCAAGCACGTCATGTCCGGAGTGAATCCGCAGGGATGCGATGTCCATTCCTTCAAGGCGCCGAGCACGGAAGAACTCGAGCACGATTATTTGTGGCGCGCGCACAGCCGGGTTCCAGAGCGCGGCAAGATTGGAATCTTCAACCGTTCCTACTACGAGGAAGTTCTGGTGGCCCGCGTGCACCCAGCGATACTGCGCGCCCAGAAGCTGCCCGACGCAGCCATCACCAAACACATCTGGGAACACCGCTACGAGGACATCAATGCGTTTGAGCGGTATTTGACGCGAAACGGCATGGTGATTCGCAAATTCTTTTTGCATGTTTCAAAGAAAGAACAGAAGAAGCGTTTTCTGGAGCGGCTGGAAGACTCAAAAAAGAATTGGAAGTTTTCGATGGCCGACGTCAAGGAGCGCGGCTACTGGAAGGACTATCAGGAAGCGTACGAAGAAATGATCCAGAACACGGCCACGAAGCACGCGCCCTGGTACGTGGTCCCCGCAGACAATAAGTGGTACACGCAATTGATCGTCGCTTCGACAATCATCACCGCGCTGGAAGAGCTTGATCTTACCTTCCCGGATGTGGACAAAGAGAAGAAGAAAGAGCTGGAGAGCGTGCGTGAATCGCTGCTGCACGAAAAGGACTGAGTCCTGCTGCAGGCTGGCCGGCCCGCAGAAAACGAAACGCGGAAAATCTTGCGCTGCCGAACAAGAGCTACTGTCGTGCGACGATGCGGTGGTAAAATGAGGCGGACGGCGACGAGCCCGGCGCGGTTTTGAGGGCGAGAGGGGCAAAGATGGCGAAGCCGATCGAGCTGGAAATCAATGGCAAGCGTTACGAGGTGCATTCCGATCCGGAGACGCCATTGCTGGCGGTGCTCCGCGACGAATTGGGACTGACGGGGACGAAATACGGGTGTGGCGAGGGACAATGCGGCGCGTGCACGGTGTTGCTTGGCGGAGCGCCGCGTCGATCTTGCCAGATTCCCGTGAGCGCCGCAGCCTCGAGATCGATCACGACGATTGAGGGCCTCGAGAAGAACGGGCGTCTGCATCCTGTGCAGCAGGCATTTGTGGATCAAGGGGCCTTCCAGTGCGCTTACTGCACTTCGGGGATGATCCTGAGCAGCGTGGGCCTGTTGTCGACAAATCCCAGTCCATCCTCAGCAGAGATCATTCAAGCATTGCAAGGCAATCTGTGCCGATGCGGAACGCATCCGCGAGTTCTCGAGGCGGTGCACCAAGCGGCGAAGGCGCTGCAGGAGAGCGGGCGATGAGCGGGCCTTCCGTAACATTCGTGCCGGAGCCGGAACGCTACGAATTTCGAGCGGGGCCGATACACCATTTCGAATTGGCGCGCCGTGATTTCTTCAAATTTCTTGGAGCTGGAATCGCTGTTTTCGCGGTGGCGAAGAATTCTCGCGCAGCGCAAGAAACGGCACCGACGCATGGCTTCCACCACGAAGATTTGCCGGAAGACATTACAGCGTGGCTGCACATCGGCGAAGACGGGAAGGTGACGGCATTCACGGGCAAGGTTGAGATTGGGCAAAATATACGGACGTCGCTGGCGCAAACGGTTGCGGATGAATTGCGTGTGGCGTTTGAGAGCGTGACGATGGTGACGGCGGATACGGCGCTGACGCCGTTCGATTTCGGAACGGTGGGCAGCCGGTCGATGCCAACGATGTCGCCGCAGCTACGGCGCGTGGCTTCAGCGGCGCGCGATCTGCTTGTTGGGGCAGCGGCGAAAGAATGGAATGTCGCGGCGGAAGGGCTGACCGCAGCGAACGGAAAGGTCACCGATCCGGCGACGGGGCGCTCGCTTGCGTATGGGGAGTTGGCGCGAGGCAAGACGCTCGCAGCAAACCTACCCGCGGAAGATCCCGTGACTCCGCCGGATCAGTGGACGGTTGCAGGGAAATCCATCCCGAAGGTAGACGGACGTAAATTCGTCACCGGCGAACATCAGTATCCTCCGGACTTACGCCGTCCCGGGATGATGTACGGCAAAGTCCTCCGGCCGCCTTCGTTTGGCGCCACACTGACGTCGTACGATGCTAAAGCTGCGCAAGGGATGAATGGAGTTGTGATCGTGCACGACGGCGACTTCATTGGCGCCGCTGCAGGCAATGAACGAGACGCGCAAAAAGCGCTGGATGCCATTCGGGCGGAGTGGAAGGAAATTCCGCAACCATCGAGCAAAGAGCTCTTTTCTTATCTCAAGGAAAATGCGAAGCCGGGCGGCGACGAACGCTCGCGGCACACAAAAGGATCGATGGAGGAGGGCCTGGCTGCGGCAGCGCACCGTTTGGAGGCGACGTACACTGTCGAGTTCATTGCGCACGCGCCACTCGAGCCGCGGGCTGCGGTTGCCGAATGGAACGAAGGCAAGCTCACTGTCTGGACGGGCTCCCAACGTCCGTTTGCCGTTCGCGATGAATTGGCAGACACCTTCCACATCCCGGGAAGCAATGTGCGCGTAATCATCCCGGATATGGGCTCGGGTTACGGCGGGAAACATACGGGAGACGCGGCGCTCGAAGCGGCGCGGCTGGCGCGCGCGGCGGGGCGGCCCGTCAAAGTGGTTTGGACGCGCGAGGAAGAATTCACTTGGGCGTATTTTCGTCCCGCGGGCGTGATGGAGATCAAGAGCGGGATTGCGGCGGATGGCGCGCTGACAGCCTGGGAGTTCCACAATTACAATTCGGGAATGTCGGCGATTGACACGCCGTATGACGTTCCCAACCAGCACATCGAATTTCATTCGACGAAATGCCCGTTGCGAAGCGGTTCGTATCGCGGGCTAGCGGCGACGGCAAACTTTTTCGCGCGAGAGAGCCACATGGACGAATTGGCGCGCGCGGCGCAGATGGATCCGCTGGAGTTCCGGCTGAAGAATCTTTCTGACCCGCGGCTGAAGGCGGTGTTTCAGGCGGCGGCGAAATCTTTTGGGTGGCCCTGCAAGAAAGTGAAGGATGGACAAGGATTCGGCATTGCGGGCGGGCATGAAAAGGGCGGATATGTGGCGACATGCGCGGAGGTTGCGGTGGATCGCAGTTCGGGTGCGGTGCGCGTTGCGAGGATGGTCACCGCGTTCGAATGCGGCGCGATTGTAAATCCAGATGGGCTCCGCAACCAGGTGATTGGCGCAAATATTCAGGGCCTGGGAGGGGCACTTTTCGAAGCGATTGCGTTCGAGAACGGGCGGATCACGAATCCTCATTTTGCGAGCTATCGCGTTCCGCGGTTCCGGGACGTACCGGAAATCGAAGCGGTGCTTCTAGACCGCAAAGATCTTGCGTCAGCGGGAGCCGGTGAAACGCCGATCATGGCGGTGGCGCCGGCAGTAGGTAATGCGCTGTTCGACGCAAGCGGAACGCGGCCACGAGGGCTTCCGATGGTACCGAACGGGCTCGCAGCGAAGAAGAGCTAGAGCCGAGGGAGTAGTTTAGGGAAGAAAGCTAGAGTCGAAGGCTGTTCCACAGTGAACTGATTGAATGGGTTTGTCCCGACCTGGGAATTTCCGGTTTGGTGCTGGTCGCAAGGCTCAAAATAACATATTGCTTTTCAATAGCTTGGCCTCAATCGCCTCGAGTGTCTCTGGCCTCAGTCTTGCCGGAGAAGCTTGGGGGTCTTTGTGCTTTTCAACGTGGCCCAAGGACTCGTGGCGGCTGCCACGGGATGGCGCGTGGGATTGCGCCGCGCGCGTCAAAAAGATTGCAACGACGGCGGCTTGCGCCTTGGCGGGGCAGGAAGAGCGGAACGCGTCGTCCGGCTGATACGGACTGCCGCAGCCCTGTGGCTGCTTGGGACCGTTGTGCTGCTGATGCCGTCGACTAGCGCCCAAGCAGGGAGGGTTGGGGAATACCGCGCAAAAGCGAATTTTCTGGCCGCCTTTCCCAATTTTATCGACTGGCCGGCGGAAGCATTCCCGTCCGAGCAAGCCCCGTTTCTCTTGTGCGTTTTCGGTGACTTTCCCTTCGGGACGTCTTTGACGGAGATGACGCGAGGAGTTTCCATCCGCGGCCGTCGAATCGAGGTGCGCTGGGTACACAAGGACCAGGATCTGCGGGCGTGCCACATCCTTTTCATGAGCCGCTCGCAGGTCAAGAGCTACGGAAAAATCTTGAAGGCGGTTCAAGGAGCGAGCGTGCTGACGGTGGGAGAATCTCCGGAGTTTCTGGATAGCGGAGGCGCGATCAATTTCATCTACGACGCGGATAGGCTGCAGTTTGAAGTGAATATGGCCGCGGCGAACGACGCCCGGCTGCGGATCAGTTCGAACATGCTCGCACTGGCCAGGCACGTGGTCACGAAGGCGAAAGGGGAGGCGGCGAAAAGCTAGCACGCTTTCTTCGCGCTGAGACTATCTGGATGACCAACGAGAGGGTCGAAGATATGGGTGAGACGATGAAGAGAAATGAAGAAAGTAATTCGCAGCCGGTGTGGAACCAGGCTGAGCTGCTTGAGAGAGTCGACGACGATCAGGAGCTGCTTCGAGAGCTGTTAACAATATTCAAAGAGGACTACCCTCGCACAGTCAAGATACTCGAGGGAGCAGTGGCCGGCGGCGACCTGAAAAGCTGCGCCTCCCTAAGTCACTCGCTAAAGGGAATGCTTTCCAATCTTGGCGGAATGCGCGCGGCAGCGGCAGCGGCGGAACTTGAAAAGTTGGCTTCTTCCCCAGTAGAGAACCACTTGTTGAAAGAGGCCCTGGAGGTATTGCAAAGCGAAGCCGCGAGTCTATTGCCGGAACTGGAAGCTTATATGACGGAGGTGCGGCATTGAAGATATTGATCGCGGAAGATGAGGCACTGTCGCGCCGATTGCTCGAAAAAACGTTGGAACGGGCGGGGTATGAGGTCATCACAGTGGAAAATGGAAAGCAGGCACTCGAGCAGCTCTGCAAGCACGAGGGACCTCGGCTGGCTCTACTGGACTGGGTCATGCCGGAGTTAGACGGGCCGGGAGTCTGCCGCGCGGTTCGCACGCGTGCGGACCAGACTTACGTATACATGGTGCTGCTGACTTCCAAAGGATCGAAAGAAGAGACGGTGCTGGGACTCGAATCGGGAGCCGACGACTACCTGACGAAGCCATTCAATGCGGAAGAATTGCGGGCCCGGCTGCGGGTGGGAGAAAGAATTTTATTACTGGAGGACCGTCTCGTGGAAGCCCGAGAGAACATGCGTTTCCGGGCGACGCACGATCCGCTGACTTCGCTGCTAAACCGGGGAGCCATCATGGACTTGCTGAGCCGAGAGTTGAACCGTTCGCGACGTGAGCAGAAATCCACGGCAATCCTGCTGGGAGACGTCGATCACTTCAAGCGAGTCAACGACACTTTGGGACACGTGGTGGGTGACGAAGTGCTGGTGGAAATTGCGAATCGGCTGCTAGGCAGCGTGCGATCTTACGATTTCGTGGGGCGCTATGGAGGAGAGGAATTTCTGGTTGTCCTGAACAGCTGCGATCCAAATTACGCGCCGGGACGCGCAGAGGATATTCGCAAGTCCGTCTCCCATCGACCGATTCAGACCGCGAAGGGGCCACTCTCGCCGACGATGAGTTTTGGAGTGCTGTTAAGCGCGGATTGGGGTCCGCGGCCGGTGGAGGAATTGCTTCACGAAGTGGACATCGCGCTCTACGAAGCAAAGGGAGCGGGGCGCGATTGTCTGCGGCTCGCCAAACCAGGACCACAGGCCGAAGTGTTATCCGCGGCGTTGTCCCAAAGCGCGCGAAGAAGGGATTGATAGCTTCCCGGGCGAAGCGCGCAAAAGGCGGCAGCGAGGTCAAGCTCCACTGGATTTTGGCTTGGCCAGCCCCATCATCTGGCGCATAGCGGCGCTGGAACCCGGGGCCTTCTTCTCACGCCAGGCTTCCAGCCGAGTGCAGGTGCTCTCGATGTTCAGAAAGAGCTGGGGATTCTTGAAGGCCGCGCGCCAGACAGGCACGATACTGTGCATGCGATCCCAGACCACCCAGATCTCACCATTATTTTCGAAGAAAAGATCGTCGTTGATCAGGCCGCGATTTACGATGCTGGCCACCATCTCCCAATAGCTGATGACCATGCGAATGAAAGTATCCTCTTCACCGCCCTGCGGATATTTTTGCACCATGTCTTCCGGAGAAAGAGGATGAAAATGTTCGAGAAACCACGCGCGGGCTTGCCGCAGCCGCGGTTCACGCCTCATCTCGTATAGTTTGAGCATCAGATTCACTTCTTCATACGTGACTTGGCTCATGTCGGATTCTCCTTGCACTATTCGTCAGGTATTGGTTTCGATGCCTCTTGAGGAGCGAGAGAAGCGCCCGCCAGCTGAACGCGCTGCACGCTTGAGAGGGGGATTCCCTGGCGTTGGAATTCCGCTTGGATGCGGCGGCGAAGCTCGCGGGAGACTTCGTCCTGCCGGGTGGGGGCGGTACGTACTTGCAGGCGCACCGTCGAAGCCGACCGGTCAAACGCATGAACGCCCAAGATGCGCGGACCATCCACGAGGGCCTGGGACCAGGAGGGGTCGGAGCGCATCTCGGCAGCCGCGGATTCCAGAGCCAGCATGGTCTTCTCGAGGGATATTTCCGGATCTATGAAGATGTCCACAAAGGCCTGAGACCAATCGCGGCTGAGATTGCTGACGGTACGCACGTCGCCATTGGCAATGGTGACGAGGGCGCCGCGGGCGTCGCGGACGACTGTGCGGCGAAGGGTCAGATGCTCGACGCGCCCTGTCGTATCTCCCACCTGTATCGTATCGCCGATAGCGTATTGATCTTCGAGCACGATGTAAATGCCGGTGATTACGTCGCGGACGAGGTTTTGAGCGCCAAAACCGATGGCGACGCTGGCAAGGCCGGCAAGAGTAAGGGCGGGAATCGGATTGATGCCGACTTTGTCCAAAGCAGTGAGCAGCGCGACGAACCAGACGACCTTGCTTCCGGTGCCGTAGAGGACGGCGGCGAGCGTGCGAGTTTGCTGCTCGCGGACCTGCGCGGTGCGGTTCGCCGTGGCGGCAGGCTTGACCAGGAGCTTGGTCATCACGCGGAGAAAACGGTTGACGAGCAGGGCGATAATAAAGATGGCCAGGAGGTCAACTATGCCGGTTAGCGTGAATTCGGGCCAGTGAATGGGGAGACTGGTCATCGTTTTTTCGGGAAGGAAAGTATAACATTGGACGAGCAAGGATGCCCGTCGTAAGCGGGTTCAAATTTCAGACGGCGAATCTCGCGTGAGGCAGTTATGTTCGATACCAGACGGAAGTTTTTAGCCCTGCTTGCTGGCGCCATGACGCTGGCAGCCGCGCGCAGCGGCAGCGTAAGAGCGCAAGCCAAGCCGCAGAGCCGTCCGCAACCCCCTGATGCTCCGCCGGACACGGATGATACGACAGCTCTGACCGGGAAATCCCCCGCCAAGCTAATGCTGGAAGCAAATGAGAAAGATATTAAAAAGAACATCGAGAAGCTCTATGAGCTGGCCACCGATTTGAAGGAGGAAGTGGAAAAGACGGATTCTTCCAAAGTACTCTCGCTAACCCTGGTGAAAAAGGCGGAAGAAATAGAAAAGCTGGCACACGATATCAAGACGCGGGCAAAGGGCTGAACTCAAGATCTCCGGCGGAGCGGAAAAGCCAGGGGAAGGCTCGGTGGCGCCGAGAAGGCGCAAGCGTTAGAATGACTTAGCCCGTAGCATTTCTTGCAGGAAGGCTTTTCCACCGTTTTCCTGTGGAACGCAAAGATTGCGCCCGTAGCTCAGATGGATAGAGCGACAGCCTCCGAAGCTGTAGGTCGTGAGTTCGAACCTCACCGGGCGCGCCACTTTTCTGTCACCTATGTCTCAGGTCGCTCAGTTGTTCCTCAGGGATCTCACTTCGAGCGGCTTCTCTAAACAGGGTAAAGACTTGCGGCTCCCGCTTTGTCACGCCTGCCTCTCTGCACAATACCGTATTTAGAATTATGACGTGATCGTTCCGCGATCACTGGCGGATCCAAGGCCACGGTTGATGCCTTGGAACAGCGGATGAGAGAGAAATTGCGCTTGCCACTAAAACTTTGGTAAAGTGCCGCGTCGGCTACCCACTCAGGACTACAGCCTCGGAGGGCCTAATGAGCACTCTCGATTTGCGTCCGCTATCCATTGGTGAATTGCTCGACCGAACCTTTAGCCTTTACCGCCGTAATTTTCTGCTGTTCATCGGTATCTCGGCTATCCCTCAACTTCTGGTGCTGGCGCTTCAGCTTGCACAAACAATTTTCCTGCCCAGCCGAGCGCCCATTCGTCCGCCGGTGACGACAGAGTTCCAAGCGGTTACGCCCGGCTTTTCCAGCGGTGGCGCGCTGGGCTTCTTTGGACTTGCCCTCGTAGGGCTGGTCATTTATATAATTGCGTATTTATTTTCTCAGGGTGGAACGGTCTTCGCCGTTTCCCAGCTGTACCTTGGGAAGACGACGACCATCGGGCAATCGCTGGGCATGGTTCGCGGCGAGCTGGGATCCCTGTTCGGCGTGGTTCTTCTCAACGGCCTGGTGACCGGCGTATCGTTCCTTCTCCTGATCATCCCCGGAATTTACATGGCTTGCCGTTTGTGCGTTTGTATTCCCGCGGCGCTGCTTGAGAATCTCGGTCCGAGAGAATCACTGGAGCGCAGCTTTGGGCTGACTAAGGATAATGCGGGGCGCGCATTTTTAATCTTTTTTCTCTATGTGGTGATACTCTACGCCGCGCTCTTATTATTTGATGTACCGTTTGCCGTAGGCATGGCAGCCTCGGCGCACGATCCAGGCTTGGTCCGCATCCTGATGGGCCTGATGCAAGTCGGAAACTTCGTTGCTGGAGTCTTGATCACGCCGATTCTGACGATCGCTGCGTCGATATTTTACTTTGATTTGCGCGTCCGGAAGGAAGCACTCGATTTGCAGCTGATGATGAATCCATTGGGCGCAGGAGTTCCGGCGCCGCGGAGCGCCACGAGCATCCTGTCTTAAACATTGCCGACGAGCGGCGTTGATCGAGTGTCCCAAGGCCGAGCATGTCCATCAGATTTGAACGCTCCTTGCGTGTAATCCTTTTTCTGTCTTTCAGCATCGCCCTGAGCTGCCCGGCCTGGGCAGCGAGGCAAAATTCTGCGTTGCCCCCCGTTGGCGGGCGCAGCGCCTATCCGGACGCACAGTCGTTTGCGGCCAATTTGGAACGAATCGGAAAAGCAATCGAACAGGAAAAAACGAACCCTGCCGGACTTGCCGCCTTGCGCAAAGATCTACCATCACACTGGGAAGTGACCGCGGGGCAAAATCACTACAGCGTTTCCGCGCAGCCATTGAGCGGCCTGCTTCGCGATGCTGAAGGTGGAAGAGACGCAAAGAGTATCGAGGTCAAGGCTGGCGCGGCGGAAGACTGGGCATTCGAACTGAGCAACCAAGCGAAAGTGTACGGCGAGGCAGAAACCGGTACGGATCCCGGCGCCCGTCCAACGCTTGAGCAGATTCTTAGCAGGCGTGAATTCGGCAGCGTGCGAGGTCCGTCCGCCTGGGAGCTGTTTCAGGAAAGAGTCAGGCAATGGATAGCGGATGTTTTTTTACGCCTCTTCAGCCAGCTCGGCCGACATCCGATGGGGGCGCAGGTCCTGTTCTGGTCCGTCATCGTGGTTGTCGTGATGTGGCTGGCAGTGGTTCTTTTCCGATATTGGACGAGGCGCGCGGCCCTCGAGGAATTACAGGCACCGGATGCCATGGCATTCGTGCGCACCTGGCAGGAATGGATTCAGGCGGCGCGAGAGGCCGCCACGCGCGGAGACTTCCGGGAGGCGGTGCACTCCGCTTACTGGGCGGGAATCGGTTACCTTGAGGATGCTCAGGTGGTGCGAAAGGATCGCACGCGTACGCCGCGCGAATATATGCGCCTGGTTTCGAATGCGACGCAACTGGCGGCCTCGGGACGGAAAACGCGCGAGGCGCTCTCCTCGCTGACAGTCGTTCTCGAGCAAGTTTGGTATGGGAGACGGGCGGCCAGCCAGCAGGATTTTGCAAACGCTCTGCAAAGCGTAGAGGCGCTCGGATGCCAGCTCCAATAGCCGCGGGAGATCGCAAGATCTTGCTCATCGCGGGGGCGGTGCTTTTGGTGCTCACGGCGGGGCTCGCCCTCGTGGGGGGTCCTCCCAAGGAACTGGGTATGGCGGTTCCCTCGACGTACTCCGCCGAACCGGGCGGCGCGCGCGCAGCCTATCTGCTGCTTCAAGAGCTTCAGTACAAAGTTTCACGATGGGAGCGGTCACCTACCGAACTTCCCGAAGATCCGGAAGACACTGTCTTGATCCTGGCGGACCCGTTCGAACGACCTACGAAGGAAGAATTAAGAGCCCTCGAAGATTTTGTCGAAGAAGGAGGCCAGGTGATTTTCACGGGGGCAAGTATCCACTCCTATTTCCCCAAGGCGAGGATTGACCGGGAATTTCGCGCCGCCGAATGGAAAACATTTGCGGCGGACCTTCCGAGCAGATACACAGCAGGCGCTCCAAAAATCGCCCTACAGACTGGCGCAACCTGGCAGGCGCCGGATGCGAGTCAGCTTGCGTTGTATGGGGACACAGAGTCTCCGGTGGTCGTGAGTTGGCGAATCGGAGATGGGCGAATTCTGTGGTGGGCGGCGGCGACGCCGTTGACGAATGGCGGGATAACGCAGGAAGGCAACCTGAAATTCTTTCTCAACGCCATGAATTCGACGATGCCGGGGGAAAAGCGAGCGTTGCAAATCTATTGGGATGAATATTTTCACGGCGAACGAACGTCGCTGTGGAGCTACGTGCAAAAGACCCCGGTAGCGTGGGGTTTGCTGCAGATTTCCATCGTCTGCTTGATTGTTGTTTTCACGTTTGGGCGGCGGAGCGGACCGGTGATGATGCCGCCGGTTATCTCGCGGCTTGCCCCTCTGGAATTCGTCGACACGCTGGGGGGACTCTATCAACGGGCAGGGGCGGAGCCGGCCGTGGTGGGCTTTGTCTACCAGCGATTCCGTGCGACTCTCTCCCGGCAGTTGCGTGTTTCCGCGAGCGTAAGTGATACGGAACTCGCGGACGCGGTGCAAAGCCGGCTGGGGTGGAAGGAGAGCGGGTTGAAGACGACCCTGGCGCGCGCGCTGGTGGCGAGCCGCGCGCGAAAGGTCACTCCAGGGGAAGCGCTGGCGTTGGTCAGAGAGCTTGAGAGGTACGAAGAACAGCTCGGCTTGAAGAATAAAATTGCAAAGGAGAAATCCTGAAAGTGGAAAACATCACACGCCTCGCCGAGCATGTTCGGACGGAAATGTCGAAGGTCATTGTTGGGCAGGAGGAGATCATCAACCAACTTCTGCTGGTGGTAATTTGCGGAGGGCATGCGCTGATAGAAGGAGTGCCCGGGCTTGCCAAGACGCTGGCCGTCAAGACGCTGGCGAGAATTTGCGGGCTTGGCTTCCAGCGCGTGCAGTGCACCGCCGACTTAATGCCCGCGGACGTGATGGGCACGAATGTATTCAACATGGCGACGAGTGCGTTTTCGCTGCACCGGGGGCCGGTGTTCACCGATTTGCTGCTGGTGGACGAAATAAACCGGACGTCGCCGCGCACGCAGGCGGCGCTACTCGAGGCCATGGAGGAGCGGCAAGTTACGATCGACGGAACCCGATATCTCCTAGGCGAAAATTTCACGGTCTTTGCAACGCAAAATCCGATCGAATTTGAAGGCACTTACCCGCTCCCTGAAGCGCAGCTCGACCGTTTCCTCTTAAAAATTCGCCTCGACTATCCGTCGGCAACGGAAGAGACCGACATCCTTGGCCGGTATGAACAGGGATTCGATCCGCGGCGGTTGGATCTAATTCCGATCGCACCGGTCGAACCCAGCTTGTTGGCAGCAGCGCGGAAAGATATCGCGGCCGTGCGTATCGAGCCGACATTGCGTCCTTATATTGTTACGCTGGTGCGCCGCACACGCGATTGGCCGGCCCTTTCGCTGGGGGCCAGCCCCCGCGCGGCGATCGGTCTGCTATTTGTAGCGCGGGCCTTGGCGGGAGTTGAAGGCCGCGATTTTTTGATTCCCGATGACATTAAGACCGCTGCTTTGCCCGTTCTCCGGCATCGGGTGCTCTTGAAGCCGGAAGCGGAGCTGGAAGGATTGAATTCCGACCGTGTGATTGCTGAAATTCTGTCGACGGTCGAGGTTCCCAAGTGATTTACTCCGAGCCTCAGGGCCCTACTTCCGTGTCTGCGCCCGCGCGGAAACTGGGGAAGCTGCCATTTGCATGCGGTCCCAGGTTCTTTGTGGCGTTGCTTCTTGGCTTCGTGGCGTTAGGTCCCGCGTGGTGGTTTAGACAGGCTATCGGCGTAATGTTTTTATGGGACGGCGTGGTGCTTGCCGCGTGGCTTTTGGATTTGCTCCGGCTACCTCGCCCGGAGCAATTGGAAGTTCGACGGACTTGGGAGAAGAGGCCGTGTCTAGGAGTGCCCGGCAGCGTCACCGTGGAAGTTCAGAACGGAGGAGATATATCCATACGCGCGCGGGTCGTAGATGAAACGCCCGCGCAATTGCGAAGCACGCCGCCCGATTTGACGTTGCTCGTGAAGGCGCGCGCGTCGGCTGAAGTCCGGTATGCAGTGATGCCCGCCGAACGAGGCGATGCGAAGCTGGGGCGGATATTTATCCGGTATCAGTCGGCGCTGGGATTGGCGGAACGATGGGCCGTGGCGGAAACGCGGCAAACGATTCGCGTGCTCCCGAACCTCGAACAGGCACGGCGCCAAACCATGTATTTGATCCGCAGCCGCCAAGTGGATTTGGAAAAAAGGCGGCGGCGCCAGCGAGGCATGGGACGGGAGTTTGACAGTCTGCGGGAATACCGCGAGGGCGATGAGCTTCGCGACATCTCCTGGACAGCCACCGCCCGCCGGCGGCACCTCATTACGCGCGTCTTCGAAATGGAGCGCAGCCAAAACGTTTGGCTGGTGCTGGATGCCGGGCGGCTACTTCGAGCACAGGTGCGGGAAGAAAGTGGCGCACCGCGATTTTCAAAATTGGACTACGCGGTGAACGCCGCGCTTTCTTTGGCACAGGTCGCTCTCTATTGCGGCGACCGTGTGGGTTTACTCGCGTATGGCAGGAAGTTTCAACAGAATTTGTACGCGGGCCGGGGAGCGCACCACGTTCGAGCGATAGTCGAATGCCTCGCGCAGGTTCGCGGGGAAGCCTATGAATCGGATCATGGGCGCGCTGTACGAACTTTGCTCAACGCGCAGAAGAGGCGAAGCATGGTGGTGTGGATCACGGATTTCGCCGAAACGGCAACCATCCCGGAAGTGATCGAATATGCCATGCATCTGACTCCGCGCCACCTGGTAGTTTTCGCAGCGATGGGCCAGCCAGACCTCAAGGCGCTGGCCGATACGATTCCCGCAGGCACCGCAGACATGTACCGTCACGGTGCTGCACTCGAAATCTCGCAAAGACGGGACATTTTGCTCCGAGGGCTGCGGCAGCGCGGCGTGCTGGCGCTCGAACTAATGCCCGGAATACTGGCGAGTTCGCTTGTGACGCAATACTTGGATATTAAGGAGCGAAGCCTGATCTAGCGTTGTTCAGGTTGTCTCCGGCTGCGAGAGGCCTGCGCAGGTCAGATACGTGGCGAGGCCCGTGAACAATACGGCGGCAAGAAGAAACTTAAGCGGCGTGGCAATTCCGGAGGGCGAGACGAATCCTTCGATGATTCCCGCAATGATCAAAATCGGCACAATACCGATCACCAGGCGCGCTGCACGCCCTCCAGCGCGCGCCAGAGATTCGCGCCGCGGGAGCAAACCGGGAAAAAGCATTCCCCGCGCGACTTCCAAGCCAGCGCCGCCGGCGATGAAGATGGCGGGAAGTTCGAGAACGCCATGCGGAGCGACGAAACTCCAAAGCTGCATCGCCATTCCCGCTTGCCAAGTGGCGGCTCCGATCACGCCGATGAGCATTCCGTTGATGACCATCATTCGGATGGTGCCTATACCCGCGGTGATGCCCAGCGCGAATGTGGCGAAGGATACGGCGAGGTTGTTGGTCATGATGCCCGAAGCGGCGAGGGGCTTTATCGTGACGATGGATTGCGTCCACATCTCACGCTTCTCGATCGTCTCCATCATCTTTGGTCCGAGCATTCGGTGCGCGAAGGCGGGATCGTGAATGGTCACAGCCCAAGCGGCGATGCCCGTCGCGAAGAAAATAAGCGAAGCCAGCAGAGTTTGCCGGAAAGTTTGCCGGAAGACCTGCGGAAAGGTTTGCGCAAAGAAACGCACGAGGCCGCTTATTTTTTGCTTGTGGCCCATGTATATGAGGTTATGCGCTCGGCCGAGCAGTTGATTGAGGTAGAAGGAAAGCTGATGGCTGGTTACATCTTCGCGGACGGTTGCGAGATCCGAGGCCGTCTGACGGTACAATAAGCCGAGTTCCTGCAATTCGCGATGATCGAGGGCGGAGATCCCGCCTTTGTTGGAGCGATCGACCAACTGTTCAAGCCTGGCCCAGTAGGTTTTTCGTTTTTCGAGCCAGCGAGTGGAGATCATGACGGAACCATCCCCAATTCATGTCCCAGGCGATTTCAGGGACAAGCTTACCATCGAAACGCCGGAACAAACCGTTCTCGAGTTTGAGGTTGCCGGTGTCGGCAGCCGCTTTCTGGCGCTCGCTTACGACACTCTGCTTCAAGTCTTGATCGGGATGGGACTACTGTTGGTCTGGGCAGTAGCGTCGGTGGCGCTGCCCAGCGAAGCAAAAAGCGGAATTTGGTTGGTGGCCATCATAGTGTTTGCTTATTTCTTGCTTTATTTCGGATATTTCGCGATTTTTGAAGTGCTTTGGAACGGCCAGACGCCGGGAAAAAAAAAGGAGGGGCTTCGCGTCATCAAGGATTCCGGGAGGCCGATTACTCCGGCGGAGGCGGTTGGCCGAAACCTGATGCGCATCGTGGATCAAATGCCATTGTTGTATGCCATTGGAATTTGCAGCGTGCTGTTGAGCCGCCAGAACAAACGCCTCGGCGATTTCGTGGCGGGCACGATTGTAGTTCATGAAAAGTCGTTGATGGACGCCAAGGGCAGTTGGGAGTCGGCTCTGTCCGCACGACCGGGGCATACGACCACGTTCGGGTCGGAACGGCTCACTCCAGAGGAGTTTGTAATCATTGAGACGTTCCTGAACCGGCGGAGTTCGCTGCCCGCGGACGTGCGTTTCAGCATGGCGGATCAAATTGCCCGCCAGATCCGGCCCAAACTTTCTCTTCCCCCAGATGAATCGCTGTACGCTGAAAAACTGCTTGAGGCAGTCGCTCAAGAACGGCGTTCCAGTGCTGGCTACTCCTGATGCGGCACTTTGGATTCAGGATCACACACTGGCCACTGGATGGCGGCGGGCCGGCACGAGCTTCTGAAGCCGCAATAAACTCGCCTGCGGCGCAAGTTCAGAGGGAACTCGAACGAGGCCGTTGCTGACGCGAATTGGCAGAGAAAAGTTCCAGAACGCCGCCCTCGGCCACACCGCTCCTTTTTTAGTTTGGCCGCACCGAACTCCGAACAATCGTTCCCTCAGCTAAGAATGCAGAGGCCAACCGCTGACGTTCCGACTATTCGCGCGCACGATCAATCGATGTCATCGGAATCGTCTTGCTCAGGCGCTTTGGATACGAAATGAATCTCCGGAAGATTGGCGTCGCGAAGCTGGCGGTTCAACGCCGGGAGATCCACGGAGACTAGCTGCTTCCAATCCTTTGAGACGGCCGCGAAAGTTTTGCCGGTTTCCGCCCCGGCGTTCATTTGCGCGGCGGTTGGAGCGGCGTCGGCGCGTCCGACTTCGCCATAGAGCGCAGACGCTTCGCCATTGGCGCGGCTCAGCGTCGGCTTCGGTGAAGGAGGAGAGAAGAAACCGCCTCCGCCACCGAGAAGGGCAGACACTTTTTTATCGAACGCGGAAATTGCCTCGGCCAGCGGTCCACTCGCTTGCGGCGCGAGCTTCTGCAATTGTTCATGAGCGGACTGTGCCTGCGTGACGTCCGCCGTACTTTCGCTCATAAGCGCGGCGAGGCGGCTTTGCAGCTGGAACATTTCGACCAAGCCCTCGTGAGTCGTCTTCACGCGCGGATCCATTTTTACAGTCAGAGGTTCGTTGTAGGTATGCCCATTTACGATCAGACGGACGGTGTATTGGCCAGGCAGCGCGCTCGGTCCCTGCGGCAATCGCGGCGTGTCCTCGGGAACAGCGGCGATGGGATAGCCAAATCGCGCCGACTCCGGCGTAGTGTAGTGAAGGTCCCACACCCAGCGGTGCATCCCTGCGGCAGTGGAAAGAATTTTCGGCATCCTAACCCAATAGGGCGGAATTAATTGAGTGGCGAGTTCTTCCTCGCTCAGCTCCGGCTTATCGGTGCTAGCGTAGCGCCGCACGACTTTGGATTGTGTGTCGAGAATTTCCAGCGTAAAGGCGCCTTCCGCAGGCTGCGAGAGGTAATAATCCACGATCGCGCCATCGGGAGGATTCTTTGCCGTCGGTTCGTCGGGAGGAATGGGCGTGTCGGTGTTGGTATCCCGCATGACGCGATACGCTGCGCTCGGTTTGAAAAGAAATGCGCTAGTCTTTTCCATGGTCTCGGAGATTTGCCGCAGCGGCGTGATGTCGTCCAAAATCCAAAACGAGCGTCCGTGCGTAGCAACGATCAAATCATCGTCGTGAATCCACAGATCGCGCATCGAGGAGTGCGGCAAATTTAGTTCGAGGCTTTGCCAGTGGTCGCCGTCATCGAAAGAAACCCACACACTGGTTTCCGTCCCGGCGAATAGAAGGCCCTTGCGAACGGGATCTTCGCGCACGGTGTCCACCGCCGAATCATCGGGCAGGCCGGTGATTATGGGAGTCCAGGTCTTTCCGCCATCATGCGTGCGGTAAATGTACGGATGCTGATCGTTTATGCGAGACCGGCTCACCGATGCGTACGCGGTCTCGTCGTCGAAGTGTGATGCCGCGATCTGCGTCACTTTGCTCCACGACGTCAACTCGGGCGGCGTGATGTTTTTCCAGTGCGCTCCGCCGTCGCGCGTATTCCAAATCAAACCGTCGTCCGTTCCCGCCCAGATGGTATTCAGGGATTTGAATGACGCCGCCAGCGAATAAATGACGCCACGCAGTTTCTCCGCGTGCGTATCTTTCGATGCGCTGTTCCCTAAACTCGCAGGAATGTCGTTGTGCTCGCGTGCGAGATCGGGACTGATTGTTTGCCACGTATGCCCGCCGTCCGTCGTTTTGAAGAGAAAATTCATGGTGGTGTATAGGATGTGCGGATCGACAGGCGAAAACAGGATGGGCTGCGTGCGGTCGGCGCGGTATTTGGGGTCGGCCGCGGCAATCGGCGTCACATCCTGCACCTGGCCCGTCTTAATCCAATACTTTGAAACTTCGCGCCGGCCAGCTCCATAGACAATGTCCGGATTCAGCGGGTCCGGCGCGGCGTATCCGTACTCGATTACGCCGACAGGATGCCAGTCGCGAAACGTGATTTCGCCGTCGTTGCCGCGACTGGAAACGCAGACTGATCCGCTCTCCTGCTGTCCGCCGCAAACGAGATACGGAAACGAATTGCTGGTCGCTACGTGATAAAGCTGCGCATCCGCCTGGTTGTACCAGGTGCTCCACGTCTTCCCGCCGTTGACCGTGACAAGCGCGCCCTGATCGCCGACCAGCAGCATGATGTTCGGATCATTGGGATTGATCCACATATTCTGGTAGTCGTCTCCGCCCGGCGCTCCGCGAAAACCCATCCAAGTTTTTCCGCCATCCGTCGATTTCATCGTCACCGTGCTCGTGCTGTACACGATGTCCGGATTTTTCGGATCGACTTTCGGCATTGGCAAATCGCCGCCGCCGATGCGCCCCGCTGGCCGCGGGTCTTTCGTGATCTGCTCCCACTTTTCTCCACCATCATCGGAGCGATAAATCCCGACGACGGAGCCCGTCCCACTTTCTCCACGCGCGCTCGCCACGCTGGCGAAGAGCCTGCTGGTCTGACTGGGCGCAATCGTGAGGTTGACTTGAATCACGCCCCTAGGCAATCCGTTCGTCAGCGCATTCCATGTTTTGCCGCCGTCGGTGGATTTGAAAAGTCCGCCGCCAGTTCCTTGGTATTCATTCCCGTCTTCCCACGGGCCCAGGCGCAATCCCCACATCGCTGCGTAAACGATTTGCGGATTCGAAGGATCGATCTCGACATCGGAGCCACCAACGTTCTCACCTTTCGAAAGCACCTTCTCCCAATTCTGTCCCCCGTCGGTCGAGAGATAAATCCCGCGCTCCTCGTTTGGACCATAGGGATGTCCGAGCACAGCGGCGAATACCCGGTTCGGGTCGTGCGAATCGACGGCGAGAGCGGGAATCCCCTGGCTATCGCGCAACGCGGCAAGATGCGTCCACGATTTACCGGCATCGGTTGACTTGTAGATTCCGTTGCCCACTGCGAGGTCAGGACGGGCGAGGCCTTCTCCGCTCGACACATAAACAATATTCGGGTCGGAGAGCGCCACGGCGATCGCGCCGGTGGACTGCGTCGGCTGGTCGTCAAAAATGGGCGTCCACGTTCGCCCGGCATCGTCCGTTTTCCATACCCCGCCATTCACCGCGCCAACGTAAAAAACATTCGGCTGGCTGGGCACTCCGCACGACGCGCGCGTGCGCCCGCCGCGAGTCGGACCGATCATCCGCCAGCGCATCTCCTGGAACGTGCTCTCGGGATACTGCTGTGCTTTCGTGGCTATGGCGCACGGAAAAATCGACAAGACAGCAAGCACAATCATTGCGGGACGATCGATGCGGATCACAAGACACCTCTTTTGCAGATTTTTAACCGGTGCGGCAGAGGAAAAACACGTGGAACGAAACCAGTTATCCTCGACCAGTTCCCGCGCAGCACTATGAACCCAATCGCGTAAAAACTCAATGCGACCTCCTCGAAAATTCGCATGCAAGCAGCCGATTCTTCTTATCCTTGTGGGGTTTCCGGGCACAAGGTAAACTTTCGCCAGTGTCTTGCAGAAGTTCGTGGGAGGTACGCCATGCCCCGAGTCGTGCGCTGCGGCCTTATCCAGGCCAGTTGCGAATGGTCGCCGGAGAAATTTTCTCTCGCGCAAATCAAAGAAAAAATGATGGCCAAACACGAGAAGCTGATCGCCGCGGCCGCCAAGAAAAAAGTGCAAATCCTCGGGCTGCAAGAGCTTTTTTACGGGCCGTATTTTTGCGCGGAGCAGCAAACGCGTTGGTACGAACTAACCGAACGCGTTCCCAACGGCCCGACCGTTGCCCATATGCAAAAACTCGCCAAGAAGCATCAAATGGTGATGATTGTGCCGGTTTACGAAGTCGAGATGACCGGCGTTTATTACAACACCGCCGCGGTGATCGACGCGGACGGCCGCTACCTCGGGAAATACCGCAAGCACCATATTCCTCATTGCCATCCTGGTTTTTGGGAAAAGTTTTATTTCACGCCGGGCAACGCGGGCTATCCCGTTTTCCAGACACGCCACGCGCGCGTCGGCGTATATATCTGTTACGACCGCCATTTTCCGGAAGGCGCGCGGTGCCTCGGACTGAACGGCGCGGAGATTGTTTTCAACCCGTCCGCAACCGTCGCCGGCCTCTCCGAATATCTGTGGGAGCTCGAGCAGCCCGCTCACGCCGTTGCCAACGCCTATTTCGTCGCCGCCATCAACCGCGTCGGAACGGAATCTCCCTGGAAGATCGGCGAATTCTACGGCAAGAGCTACTTCTGCAATCCGCGTGGGAAAATCGTGGCGCAAGCCAGCCGCGACAAGGACGAACTTCTCGTCGCCGAGCTGGATCTCGATGAAATCCAAAAAGTGCGCGACACCTGGCAGTTCTATCGCGACCGCCGGCCCGAATCTTACGGCGAAATCACGCGAACACGCGCGGCAGAGAACTCGGAGGCCGCTGACTAAGTGGCGCATGTCATTCAAAAATCCTGATGCCTGAAATCCATCCATGCTGACGCAAACGGACACTCCAGATGAGTGACGCTTTGGCCGGTTCTCTCGCCGCCGAAACGATTCGCAGCAGCTCGCTTTACAACAAGGATCTGGCGCCCGTCTCGCTCGAGCGCCGCACCTGGGGCACCTACGCCTACGCCGCACTTTGGATTTCCATGAGCGTGAACATTCCTACCTACATGCTGGCAAGCGGCATGATTGCGGGCGGCATGAACTGGAAGCAGGCGCTCTTCACCGTTTTTCTAGGCAACGTGCTAGTGCTCGTTCCTATGTTGCTTAACGCGCATGCCGGAACGCGCTACGGAATTCCCTTCCCTGTTTTCGCACGCGCCTCGTTTGGGGTGATGGGGGCAAACGTTCCCGCCATTTTGCGCGCGCTCGTCGCGTGCGGCTGGTTCGGCATTCAGACATGGATTGGCGGCGAAGCGATCAACGCCATGCTGATCGCGCTTGCACCGGGATGGCAGCATTTCCAGTACGGGCCGGCGATTTGCTTCGGTTTTTTCTGGTTGCTCAACGTTCTGGTCATTCTGCGCGGCATCGAGACCATTCGCTTTTTGCAAGGCGTCTCCGCGCCGTTCTTGTTGCTCATCGGGCTTGCGCTGCTTTTGTGGGCGCGAGGAAAAGCGGGCGGGTTTGGCCCGATGCTGGCCACGCCCTCGAAATTCCACAGCTTCCCCGAGCTTTTTCGTTTCTTTATTCCCTCGCTCACCGGCGTGGTCGGCTTCTGGGCTACGGTTTCTCTGAATATTCCCGACTTCACGCGTTACGCCCGCAGTCAAAAAGATCAAATGGTCGGCCAGGCCCTTGGCCTTCCCGCCACCATGACTTTTTATTCGTTCATCGGCATTGCGGTGACTTCCGCGACGCTCATTATTTTCGGCCAGGCTCTTTGGGATCCTGTGGCAGTTCTTTCCCGCCTCGGCAACCCATTGGCCGTCGTGGTCGCGATGCTCGCCCTGCTCATGGCCACGCTAAACGTCAATGTCGCCGCCAACGTGGTGTCGCCCGCCAACGATTTCTCGAATCTCTCTCCGCGCCGCATCAGCTTTCGCACCGGCGGGTTGATCACCTGCGTGATGGGCATCGCCATGCAGCCGTGGAAGCTGATGTCCAGTTACGGCAGCTACACTTTCGGCTGGCTGGTGGGCTATTCCGGATTCTTGGGACCGATTGCGGGCGTCTTGATCTGCGATTATTTCGTGATTCGGAAGAAAAATCTTTCGGCGCAGGATCTCTACAAGCACGGCGGACAATATGAATACTCGCGCGGCATCCATTGGCAGGCCATCGTCTCCCTCGCTGCGGGCGCTGGAGTCGCTTTTATCGGACTCTTCGTTCCCCCGCTTCGCGTGCTTTACAATTACGCATGGTTTGTCGGATTCGCGGTGAGTTTTTTCGCCTATCTCGCGCTAACGCCCAAGCAAGTTCCAATTCTCCAGGCCGCGGATTGAGGGGACAAAATGAGAAAACTGTCATTCCGAACGCGGCGACCCAAGGTTCCGACGCCGTCGGAAGGAATCTGCTTTTTCTTCTCTGTGTCTCTGTGTCCTCTGTATAAAATCTTTCTCTTTCTTCTCCCTTCGACTTTCGACTCTCAACTTTCGTGAGGCTCCCATGGATTTCGGCATCACCATAAAACCTGACATTTCCATTGACCGCATCGTGAGTCTGACCCGGCAAGCCGAAGCTGCCGGATTTTCCTACGGATGGATTTTTGATTCCCACGTGATTTGGAAAGAGCCTTTTCCCCTGCTGACGCTGATGGCCGCGAGCACGCAAACCATGCGCCTCGGAACGTGCGTGACGAATCCCGCCGTGCGCGATGTGACCGTCTCGGCCAGCCTCTTCGCCACCCTGAACCTCGCTTCGCGCGGACGCATGCAGCTCGGCATCGGCCGCGGCGACAGCTCGCGCCGCGTTCTCGGCAAAAAACCCACCACGCTGGAAAATCTGGAATCCTTCGTCCGCGTGTTCCGCGACCTGAACGCTGGAAAAATCGTGGACCTTGATGGAGTAGCTACAAGTTTTCCCTGGGCCAGCGGTGAAGTGCCAAAGGTTTGGGTTGCGGGATATGGCCCAAAAGCCTTGCGCACCGCCGGGCGCATCGGCGACGGCGTGATCCTTCAGTTCGCTGACCCCGATCTGATTGATTGGTGCCTCGGCTTCGTGCGCGAGGGCGCGAAAGAAGCCGGGCGAGACTTCAGCAAGTTCCAGGTGATGTCCGCCGCGCCGGTCTGGCCGTCGGCTGATTTAAAGACGGCGCGTGACCATGTCCGCTGGTTTCCCGCGCTCGTGTCGAACCACGTGATGGACTTGATTTCGAAATACAAACCTGAAGAACTGCCTCCCGCGCTGACGTCTTTCGTCAAAAACCGCGGCGGCTATGACTATCACCACCACTGCGAGGTCGGAAGCGACAACGCCGATTTCGTCTCGGACGAAGTGATTGACCGCTTTTGTGTCATCGGCCCAGTCGAAGCCCATCGCAAAAAGCTCGACGCCCTTCGCGCCGTCGGCGTAACGCAATTCAATATCTATCTAATGTGCGGCGAGGAAGAGAAAACCCTCGACATTTATTCCCGCAACGTCCTGCCCAAGTACATTTCTTCGATGTCATCCTGAGCGCAGCGAAGGAGCCTGTCGTGATCGCCCCGCGCCCGAGGCTCTAAGGCTGCACGTCTCCCTCCGTCCGCTGTCACAAGCATTCCCGCCTGTGCTCCAGTGTGCCATGCTCCAGGCACACAGCACGAAGGGCATCCCTCGGGCTCATCCCATGCTTAATCTTTTCTTCGACTGCTATCTCCTGGTAGGCGCGAACCTCATCGTCCAACTCCCGGTCGACCTGTTCCTTGCGGAACAATGATCGGAAGCTGGTTGTAATGTTCTGTAAGTAAGGGAGTGCGTGGGCTCCTACTCCTACGAAAATCCCCTCAGGCAGTCTGCGCGAGTGGTTCTAGCGTCACTCGGTGTCCGAGACGTTCTAGCCGCCTGACCAGGGAGCGCCGAACGCGACTCACATCGATGTGGTCAAAGTGATCGGCGCCAAGTTCTCGATAATTCTCTTTGCGTTTGAGCATGTGAAAGGCAATGACCAGGAGTGCATGGGCCACGGCCATGACCGCGCGCTTGGCTTCCCGCCGCGCGGCGTTGGACGCTTGCTAAAAGCGAAAATCTCCTACCCGTGCTCTCCGCAACCTCCGGAGGCGACTATTCGTTGTGCTTCTCAGCGTCCGGACCACACTCGTACGCGGGCTCGACAGCGCCAGAGTAGTTCGGCCTCTGCCGCCACACGGCTGCCCAGAACGCTAGCTCATCTCAGGCCCATTTTCATCCTTCGTTGTGGTCCCCAGGGGATCATGCCTCACTCGTAACGGAGAGCCGTTATTGGATCGACGCGCATCGCCCGCAGCGCAGGGATGTAGCACGCAGCCACCGCGACGAGCATCAGCAGCACAGCGACGCTCAGAAACGTGAGTGGGTCGTGCGCGGTCACGCCGAAAAGTTCGCTCGCCATTAGTTGCGTCAGGCCAAGCGCCGTGGAGATCCCGATGGCTACTCCGATAAGCGCCATGCGCGCCCCTTGGCCCAGGATGACGCGCAGAACGTCCGAGCGTTGCGCACCGAGTGCAATGCGCACACCGATTTCGTGACCGCGCTGCGTGACGGAATAAGCGACAACGGCATACAACCCTAGCATCGCCAGCAAAGCAGCACACATCGCGAACAACACAACGAGCGATGTTTCATACCGCCGCGGAGCTTCATTGCTCGCGAGGATGGTCCTCAGAGTCTTCACCTGCGGGATGGCGAGGTCTGGGTCGGCGCTCCAGATGGCTTCGCGAATTTCGTGCGCTGCAGACGTGGAATTCATTTTCGTGCGAACCACCAGGCTCTCGGTAAGTTCCGAGTTAATCCAGAGAGGAAAATAGGCCCCGAGTAGCGGCTTTTCGTCGGCTTCGGCGCGGACATCGGCAACCACGCCAACAACGCGGCACCACTTTTCTTTTGGACCCTCGAAGTGGCTGCAGTCCACGTGCATTCCCAACGGATTGCGTCCATGCAGGACGTTGAGCACAACACTTTGAGAAATGACTGCCACTGGCTGGTCGCGATCCAACTCGGTGAAGAACCTGCCCTCAACGATGGGGAGGCCAACGGCAGGAAAATATCCGGGGCTGACGAATCGGAATTCGCCAGAGGGCTGCTCTTGCTCAGGTAATGGTATTTCCTGGAAGTTGACGGCATCGCCCCAGCCCTCGCCTTCCAGCGGAACCGTGCTGGTAAAGCCAGCATTTTCGACTCCGGGCAGCGCTCGGACTTTATCCTCGATGTCGTTTAGAATGCGATTGCGCTGGTGGAAAGCGCGCAAAAAATCGGCGTCTGCTGCATTCTTGCTAACGGGAACGCGCACCAGCAAATTCGCTGTAATGACGTGGTCTTCGTCCATCCATTCGTTGGCCCGCACGACGTGACGCAAACTTTGGACGAGCAGCAAGCACGCAGGCAGCAGAGCAGCGCAAAGGGCTACTTCGGCGATGACGAGGGCAGTCCGCAAACGCGCTCCTTGCTTGCTGGCGCTTGTAGTTGGGCCAGAGGACTTCAACTGTTCGTACAGTTGTACGCGCGTGGCCCGCAGGCTTGGCAGCAGGCCGAAAATCAACGCGGCGAGAATCGTGATAGCGAGAGTGAACCATAGGACTGTTGAATCGAGGCGAATCTCATCCACGCGAGGAATGCCAACCGGCGCGTTCCTGACGAGGAGCCATAAGCCGAGCTTGGCAACAACCAGCGCGAGGCAGCCCCCCGCTGCAGCGAGGACCAGCGTTTCGGTGACAAACTGGCGGACGAGGCGCCAGCGGCCCGCGCCGAATGCGGAGCGCAGCGCAACCTCCCGAACGCGCTTAGTGTTTCGTGCCAAGAGCAAATTCGCGAGATTGGCGCAGACAATCAGCAGAACTAGCGCAGCCGCGATAAGCAGCACCCAAAGCGCTTTTTGCATCGGGCCAACGATTTCCATTTTCAGCGGCGTGACAACGGCATTCATGTTGAATTTGCCGCCAGAATCTTTCTGCGCAATGCGCGCTTCAATGGTATCCAACTGGGCTTTCGCCTGTTTTGGCGTGAAGCCAGGTTTGAGGCGAGCGATAACTAAATAGTTATGGGCACTGATGCCGGGCTTGGAGGTCCATTGCGTCCATTGAAAAGGCACAAAATACTGCGGATCGTGCGACAGGATGCGCGGAAACATGAAATTCGGGGGCAATACGCCCACGATGGTCATGTTGCTGTCACCGAGCTTTACAACTTTGCCCAAAATGTTTGGATCGAAGTGAAACTGCTCTCGCCAGAGTTGGCTTGTGAGGATGACTTCAGACTGGCCGCCGTAGATTCCATTTGTCGATAGGAACGCGCGTCCCATGGCCGGCTGTACGCCGAGAATCGAGAACAGCTCGGGCGTTACGCCGGCGCCGTAGAGCCACTGCGGGCGATCCATGCCAAGCAGGCTTGAGCCTTCCGCGTCAATCAGAGCCATTGCGGAGAAAGCGTGAGATTCGTTCTTCCAGGCGAGAAAATTTCCGCCGGTCACCGGCAAGCGCGGACCGTAAGCGGAAAATTGAGGAATAAATTCGTTAATCGAATAAAGCTGTGCCGGCTGAACATAAGGAAGGGCGCGAAGCAAAATGCCGTTGACCATCGAAAAGATGGCCGTGTTAGCGCCGATGCCGAGGGCGAGCGTCAGTAGGGCGACGGACGTGAAACCCGGAGACTTGCGCAGCATGCGCAGGCTAAAGCGCAAATCCTTCAAACAGGTCTCCACAAAGGATTCCCAGCCGCCAGAGCGAACGATTTCCTTACTAACTTCGAGGCTTCCTCGATCTAACCGGACTGCGCGAAGAGCATCTTTGCGGCTTATCCCCTGCTTCATCTTTGCCTCTGTTTCCATCTCCAAGTAGGCGCGAAGCTCCTCATCCAACTCCCGGTCGACCTGCTCCTTTCGGAAAAGGGACCGAAGCCCAGTTACGATATTTCTCAGCAAAGACATAGCTCACCCCTTATGACGCCTCCAGAATTCTCGCGATTGCTGCCGCCTGCCTGCCCCATTCTTGTGTTTCGCTGTCGAGCCTCTCTCGCCCCTTCGCCGTCAGGGTGTAGTACCTCGCCCGCCTGTTGTTCTCAGTGGGTTTCCACTCGCCATCGATTAGCCCGCCCCTCTCTAGTCGTTGAATGCCGAGAAATAACGAGCCCGCATTCAGGCGGAAAACGCCCTTGCTCATCTGCTCGATTCGCACGGAAATCCCGTATCCATGCGTAGGCTCCAGCGCCAACGTTTTCAGGATGAGCATATCGAGCGTGCCCTGGACGAGATCACTCGGCTTATCTGGCATAAAACCTCTTCCCCTGGCTACCAGGAGGAGAATACTCTTCTCCTACTGGTTGTCAAGGGGAGAAGACCCCGAAAATTCACGGAGAAAACACCCTCGTTGGCAAGCGAACTGTCACGGGACTTGCGCTCTTTCCCGTTGAGCCCCGAGCCGGGCTTCTATCTCCAGGAAAACAAATGGCTTACTATTTATCACTTGACAAACTATGCCGATAGGATATAATGGTGTCGTGCTTGCCTGGCGCTGCCTTCGGGCGCCTCGATGCCATGACCGCTCGCCGATTGTCCTCTCCAGACTGCTTGGCGGCCTTCCGGCTTCCCCAGTCACTACTTTGCAATTCCAAGCATTCTCTAAATCCTTTAGAATCCGCGCTTCCGCAAGTGCTCATTGTGCGCGACTTAAAATCCTTTAGAATGAACGTTTACAAAAAAACCGGGGGGAGCGGCGATTATTGTTAACCAATTTTCAGCATTCAGTAACTGGATTGCCAACAGTCGCCATCGCCCCTGGGATTAGGTTCGTCCATGCGCTTTGACACCGTCATCCGCAACGGCACCGTCGTCACCGCGACAGACACCTTCGTCGCCGACCTCGGCATTGTTGGCGACAAGATTTCCGCGATCGCTGCCGCTCTTCCCATTGAGAATGCCGGACGCGTTATCGACGCCACAGGACTTCTGGTCATTCCAGGCGGAATCGATGTTCACACCCACCTGGATATGCCGTTTGGCGGCACGACCAGCGCCGACGATTTCCAGACCGGCACGACGGCCGCGGCGTTTGGCGGGACGACCACGCTGATCGATTTCGCCATCCAGTACAAAGGGCAGACGCTTCGCCAAGCGTTCGACACATGGATGAAAAAAGCGCACGACAAGGCCGTGACCGACTACGCCTTCCACTGCATCATCACCGACCTCGGTGCGGCGCAGCTCGAAGAGATGGGCGAGTTGGTTCGCGAAGGCGTCACCAGCTTCAAATTGTTCATGGCCTACCCGGGCGTCTTCATGCTGGACGACGCCACCATCTTCAAAGCCATGCGCCAGGCCGCCAAACACAACGGCTTGATTTGCATGCACGCCGAAAATGGCGGCGTGATCGACGTGATCGTTCAACAGGCGCTGGCAGAAGGCAAGCGTGCGCCGAAATATCACGCGCTCACGCGGCCGACGACTGCCGAAGCGGAAGCCACCTCGCGTGCAATCGCTCTGGCGGAGATGGCTGGAGCGCCTGTATATATCGTCCACCTTTCCTGTAACGAAGCGCTCGAAAAAGTCCGCGAAGCGCGCGACCGCGGCCTGCCTGCGTATGCCGAGACTTGCCCACAATATCTATACCTTTCTCTCGAAAACATGGACGCTCCGGGGTTCGAGGGCGCCAAGTATGTCTTCACACCCCCGCTGCGGGAAAAATGGCACCAGGAAAAGCTGTGGCAAGGTCTCGCGAAAGACACGCTGCAAGTGGTCTCGACCGACCACTGCCCCTTCTGCTTCAAGGAGCAAAAGGAATTGGGCAAGGACGACTTCACGAAAATCCCGAACGGCGGCCCAGGCATCGAGCACCGCCTGAGCCTCATTTACACTGGCGGAGTCCACGGCAAACGATTCTCCGCGAACCGCTTCGTCGAACTTGTTTCAACAGCGCCAGCGAAACTTTTTGGTCTTTATCCGCGCAAAGGAACCATTGCCATCGGATCGGATGCCGATATCGTGCTATTCGATCCCAACGAAGAGCAGGTGATCAGCGCGAAGACGCACCACATGCGCGTGGATTATTCGATGTTCGAGGGCATACAGATCAAAGGAGCGCCGAAGACGGTTTTCTCGCGTGGCCGCGCCGTCATTGATTCCGGAAAATTTGTAGGCCGCCCAGGCGCAGGACAATTTCTCCGCCGCCAGACTCACTCCAGTTTAAAGTGAGCGATGCGCGTTGGTTTGCTCCATGAAACGGTTCCGGCCGGAGCATGAATCGAAGAAGACTTCGCGGTCAGGGCTTTTGTTTCGACGAATCGTTGGGGCCGCCTGGCGCGCCAGCGGCAGGAGCTTCATCGACTTTCGGCGCCGATATCTTTTGCTTATCGTCCACGGCAAAGAGCACGTACTCGCTGAAACTGTGGCGGCGATGGATGCGGCGTCCCATCCAGTCGTAATAGACATCCGCGCTCTTCGGCAGCCACATGCTGACGTTGTCTTTGGTGAATTTTACCGGGCCATATTCTATGTCCGCGCGGTCAGCAACCAGCTTGATTTGCGGAACGGGTGCAACCAGGTCAGTTTCCAGTCTCACGATTTGATAGGTGGTCGCGGAAATCCAAGCGCGCCCCTTCAGCGCGACTGGATAAGATGGTCCATCAGCCCCGATGCGGTATCGCTTGATGACGTTCGGCTTGTCCGGCCTTTGTCTAAAGTGGACTTGCCACGCAGGCCCACTGCTTAATTGTGCTAATCCTTCGCAGGTCATCGCGAAATTGACGGCGTTGTAGGGATGGAAAATAAGGACGAGAGCCGGCAACCCATTGGTCGCCACACCGCCAGGGAATTCAGCCGGGCCACCGTTGCCGGTGCTTCTATATTCTTCCACGTTCAGAAAGCCATGCTGCACTTCCTGAATGGACGCCACGTAATTAAATTTGCGCTTCTCCGGAGCGGAAGCCAACCCATATTTGTCGATGGATTCATGCGTGAGAGTTTCCGTGGCAGAGAATCGATCGACATCGCTGACCAGCACCATGATTTGCTTACCGGCCTTGCCAACCACGTCGTTCACGTCGCACGAAGCGCCCGGAGTCACGGGTGGAACGGTTTCATCCACGTCCGGCGGAAGCCAGTTGGAGGGTACAGGCAATGCAGTGGCCGCTGCCGTTACCGCCGCCATGGCGTTTGCCGCGCTCGCTGCATCGCCCGCCGCGTCGCCCGGTTGCGGATGTTCCAGCCGGTCGAGATACTTAGCGGTTTCTTTGTCCGCGGGATGTGCCTTCACGTACGCTTGCAGGATTTGCGTCGCTTGTCCCTTGTCACCTTTTTCGATCATGGCCCTGGCCATTATGAGTTGGACCGAAGCCGCACGCTCATGCCCCAATTCAATTGCACGCTGGGCCTGCTTGATGGCAGGATCGTCCTGGCTTTGCATAACCAGAGACTCCGCAAGCAGCGCGTGCGCCCGCCAGGAGGAAGGCGCCGCATCGACAGCCCGGTTCAGGTATTGCGCGGCCTCGGCCGATTTGTTCTCATGCAGCAAGTCCTGTCCAACAGCGAGCAAAGCATTCAAGTGCTTAGGATCAAGCTGCAAAGTCTTCATCCAATAGGCTTTGGCCTGAACCGGGTCGTTGGATTGCGAGGCGTAAACGCCGAAAAGATATTCGACCTCCGCGCTTTCCGGGGCTTCTTTGCGCGCCACGTCGAGATGCTTCCGCGCATCATTGGGTTTCTTCGCGTTCAACGCTTCCAGGGCTTTGCCCACTTCCTTTTGGGTTCGGGGGGCCAGCTTATAAAATCCCACGGAGGCAGCGGCATCTTCCGCCTCCATTGGCTGAAGGTTGACGGTGACGGTCACAGCTCCAGGGCCCGAGATTTCGAATTGTTTTGTGGCGGGTTTGAAGCCCGGGGCTATGATCTGGACCGTGAATTGGCTGTAGGGGACACGATCGAATTTCGCAAGTCCGGCCTTAGAGGTCTCTTGTCCATACATCTGGCCGCCTACGCGAAGCAGGGTCACAACGACCGGCTGGGTGATCGGCTCCCCATTTGGTCCTTTCAGGTAAATCTCAGCATTCGCGGAGAGGAAGTTCATCTCCGAATCATTCAGCGCAGTAGTCGGATCGGGGGCGACCGGCACTTGAGGGAAACCGCCCGCGTGAGCGGCGGTTGGCAGCAGCAAGCCGGGACCGACAATAAGAATCCACGAATACTTCAGAACTCGTTTGTGCATGGGCCACTCCGACATTGGTTGGTGAGATAAAACTGCACGTATCATACCACTAACAAGAGTGGAATGAGGACCGAAGTAAGGGCAAAAGCAGGGCGCACCCGCGAGTTTGGCGACGGATGATGGTGATGATAGAGTACGCGCTCCGCAACGCGCCAGCGAGCATTCCGAAGAGCGCGCGCACCTGTCCAAATGAAGCATGCCGACACTCCGGGAAAGCTGAACGAGCCGCGCGGACTGGCGCGGCAACTGGGGCTGTTTGGCACGACGATGGCCGTGATGGGCGGAATCATCGGGGCGGGGATTTTCATTAACCCGTACCTCGTTGCCGACCGCGTCCACACTTCGGTACTGATCCTGAGCGCGTGGATCGTGGGCGGCGTGATCGCGCTGCTCGGCGGATTCATTTATGCGGAGCTGGCCACCCGATTACCTGTTGTCGGCGGGCAGTACGCTTATTTGCGTGAGGCGCTAAGCCCCGCGGTGGCGTTCCTTTACGGATGGGTGCTGCTTTTGGTGATCCAGACGGGCGGAATGGCTGCCGTTGCCGTGACGTTTGCGAAATATTTTCTCGAGCTAACCGGCTGGCAGTTCCGCGCTCCGCTCATTGCGGCGTGCGCGCTCGGTTTGCTCACGATCATCAATTGCCTTGGGGTTCGCGCGGGCAGCCGCGTGCAATCGGCGATGACTCTCGCAGCGATTGCCGCCATCGGGATGCTCGAAGTTTTCAGCTTTCTGCGTGGCGGGCCTTCGCTGATTTCCTGGCATCCGGTGCTGGACCAGCCGATGTCTGCGAGCCTCATCTTCACATTTGGAGCTGCCATGACGCCGGTCCTGTTCGCATACGGTGGTTGGCAGACTTCCAGCTTTTTGGCGGGCGAAGTGCGCGATCCGAGCAAAACGCTTCCGCGCGGGTTGGTTTTGGGCGTCCTTGGCGTGATCGTGGTCTACACTTCTATAAATTTTGTCTACGTGCGCGCACTGGGTCCTGCCGGGTTGGCCGCTACGATGACGCCTGCGTCTTCGGTGATGCGCATGCTGCTCGGGCCGCGCGGCGGGTCGTTGATCGCGGCGGGAATTGCCTTCTCTGCGTTTGGGTACCTGGGACAATCGATGCTGACGGCGCCGCGCGTGTATTTCGCGATGGCCGAGGATGGCGTTTTCTTTCGCAGCGTGGCTTGGATCGATCCACGGACTCACGTGCCGGTGATTGCCATCCTTTTGCAGGGAATCTGGGCCATCGCCATTGCGCTGACCGGCACGTACGCGCAAGTTGTTAATTACGTTGTGGCGATGGACTCGATATTTTTTGGGCTTACCGCCGCGTGTTTATTTGTCCTGCGGCGCCGCGCGGCGGAGCAAGGCTTGGCGGCGATTGCGTATCGCGCGCCGGGGCACCCGTGGACAACATTGTTGTTCATCGCGGCGGAATGGATCGTGGTTGCGAGTACTTTCGCGCACGACCCCAAACGCGCATTCATTGGGCTGGCCATCGCCATCGCAGGTTTGCCCGCATACTATATATGGCGCGCGAGAAATAGCGGAGAAGGGAAAACATGACGGCTGCGGCACGAACAAAGCGTTCGGTGTACATGGAATGGGCAAAGACGCACTCGCATGCGCGTTTTAATCTGGCGACCAGCGGGGTGACTGGAGTTCCTTTGGGGGAGTTTCCGTTTGACTTGGCGCAGTTCGAAGTCACGGCGCCCGGCGGGTACGGCTATGCGCCGCTGCAGCAGCGGTTGGCACAGCATAACGGCGTGCCTGAAGAATGCGTGGTCGCAGCCACGGGCACGTCGATGGCGAACCATTTAGCCATGGCTACCGTGCTCGATCCGGGCAACGAAGTGCTGATCGAGGAACCCGTTTATGGGCCGCTACTCGATGTTGCGGAATATCTTGGAGCGCGCATCAAGCGCGTGCCGCGGCGCTTTGAAACGGGATTCGCTTTGGAGCCAGAGGAGATCGAACGAGCAATCGCAAGAGAAACGCGGCTGATTGTACTGAGCAATCTTCACAATCCAAGCGGGGCTCTCGCCCCGGCAGCGACGCTCCGTGCGATTGGGGGGATGGCGCACGGCGTTGGCGCTCGTGTGCTGGTTGACGAGGTCTATCTCGAAATGCTGTTCGACAAGAGCGCGCCATATTGTTTTGCGATCGGACAATCTATCGCGGCTGACGACAATCCTTTTATCGTTACGAGCAGCCTTACAAAAGTCTACGGGTTGAGCGGACTGCGCTGCGGCTGGGTGCTCGCCTCGCCGGCGCTGGCCAAGCGCATGTGGCTTCTGAATGATTTGTATGGAGCGGTGGCGGCCCACCCTGCCGAGCGCATGTCCGTGATGGCGTTCGATCATTTCGAGCCATTTCGGCAGCGCGCGTATTCGCTCTTGACTACCAACCGGGCACTGATCGATTCCTTCCTCGATTCACGGACGGACCTTGAATGCTTCCGGCCGCTCGCCGGGACGGTTGTCTTTCCGCGCCTCACTCACGGCGATCCGGAAACATTTTTTCAACTTTTGCGCGCGAAGTACGAAACGACAGTCGTGCCGGGGAGCTTCTTTGAGATGCCGCGGCATTTCCGCATTGGCATTGGCGGCGATACGGCCGGTCTACGCGCCGGACTCGAACGGTTGAGCGCCGCGCTCGATGAATTTGCCAAGCTTTAGCGCCCGAGGTATCGCATTTGAGGAAATTACCAACTTACGTCTGATGACAGGCTGGGCACCAATCCGATAGGCTCTGAACTGTAATGGCGCGGTCTGTGTTGGAATAGGAACATAGACATCGAGAGAAAATGGCAAAACTTAGATTTCTAGTTTCCCTGACGAACAACGATAACGATTATCAGATTGAGCAAAGAGAATCTGCCGAACAGGCGATGCGCAAAACCGGCGTGGATGTGCAAATCATTCACGCGCAAAACGACGCCATCAGCCAGAGTACGCAGATCCTGAAGGCCGTTCAATCGCCGAAGGAATTGCGGCCGGACGCCATCATCTTTGAACCCGTAGGCGGCACCGCATTGCCTCAAGTGGCGCGGGCGGCGGTCAGCGCAGGCATCGGATGGGTGGTCCTCAATCGCGATGCGGCCTATATCGAGGAGCTGCGAAAGACTACCAGCACGCCCCTCTTCGCTATCAGTTCCGACCACACGGAAATTGGCCGCATCCAGGGACGGCAGATGGCGGCGTTGCTCCGGGGCGGAGGCTCCGTCCTCTATATCCAGGGACCTTCGGAAAATTCCGCAGCTAAAGAACGGACCGCGGGAATGCAGGAAACCAAGCCGGCGGGCGTGCAAATTACGCTGCTGAAGGCTCAGTGGACCCAGGAAAGCGCGCAACGCGCCGTGCGCTCCTGGCTCAAGCTGACGACCTCGCAGCGCGCGGCGGTCGATCTCGTTTCCGCGCAGGATGACTCCATGGCTATGGGGGCCCGGGATGCGTTTAAAGAATTGACGAACGAAGACGAGCAGGAAAGATGGCTCAAACTGCCCTTCACGGGTTGCGACGGCTTGCCAAAAACGGGGCAAGCGTGGGTGCGCAGCGGACTGCTGGCGGCCACTGTGTTCGTTCCTCCGAACGCGGGACAGGCGATTGAGATGCTGGTGGACGCCCTTCAAAATAAGAAAAAACCGCCCGAGCGCGTGATGACAGCGCCCGTGTCGATCCCGGCTCTGGATGCGCTGACGCGCAGGAAACCCTAAATCCGCGGGCTGTCCAGGGTTGCGATTCCCGCTCCGCCAGTCCATTTCTGCTCGACTTTTTTTCTCCCTTTCTCTTTATTTCGTCCCAACTAAAACGATATTGTGAGTCGCACTGCGGCTGAGGAGGCGTATAATGCCGCGGGTCGTAATTGGACGGGTGAAAAGGGCAGTTCGGGAGGGATCTGGCATGGAGAGTTCGCAGCGTAGTAAATCGGTTGATCGCAGGCAATTTCTCGCGGCGACTGGAGGAGGATTGCTGGCTGCGGCGGTTCCGGGAGGAGCGAGCACGAGGGAATCCGTTCTCGATGAAGAGGCCACGCCAAGAAAACGACCGGCGACTTCACCAGCGACGCAGCGGAAAATTCCCATCGGCGTTTTCGACCCGGTGTACGAAAAACTTTCTCTCGATGAGATGCTGGATAAAGTCAGTGCGCTCGGTCTTGAGGCGATGGAGATCGGCACGGGCGGTTATCCGGGATCGCATCATTGCCCGGTCGACGAACTGCTGGCCGATCCTGCCAAAGCGAAGGCGTGGCAGAAAAAATTTGAGGATCGCGGCATTCAAGTGGCTACGCTCAGTTGCCACGGCAATCCTGTTCATCCGGATGCGCAACACGCCGCGCGGGATGCGGAGAGCTTTCGCAAAACTGTTCTGCTCGCCGAACGGCTGGGCGTGAAAGTCATCGTTGGATTTTCAGGCTGCCCCGGCGGCTCGCCTACGGACGTTCAGCCAAACTGGATCACCTATCGCTGGCCTCCTGAGTACGCGGAAATGCAGGATTGGCAGTGGAAAGAAAAGATCATTCCGTACTGGAAGGATGCAGCAAAATTCGCGCGCGAGCACGGCATTCACCGGCTGGCGTTCGAAATGCACCCGAACTTCGCGGTTTATAATCCGCGGACGCTGCTCAAGCTGCGCGAAGCCGTGGGAGAAGAGATTGGCGCAAATTGCGATTTGAGCCATTTATTTTGGCAGGGTTGCGATCCCGTGGAAGTGATTCATTTTCTAGGCAAACAGGGCGCGATCTATCACGCGCATATGAAGGACACCGTATTTTTTCCCGACAACGTGGCGAAGTATGGTGTGTTGAATTTTGCGTTTGCGACGAGCGACCTGGGGAACGCCTCGGAAACTTTCCGCGCCGTAGGCTATGGGCACAGCGCTAGTTTGTGGAAGGCCATCATCCAGGCGTATATGGATACCGGTTACGAGGGCATTTTGAGTATTGAGAATGAGGACCCCATTCTTTCCGGCGAGGTGGGAGTGGAGCGCGCCGCCTACGTCCTGAAAAACGTGCGCAAGGAAATTCTGGAGGGATGATGAATCGACGCGAGTTTGGCCGGAGCATCGCGGGCTTAGCTGCCGCTAGCGCCGCGGGAAGCGTGGCTTCGGCGATGCCGAATCCGGAAACATTACAGGGCAAAGATGCCGCAGGCGGGAGCGTTCCTTTCAAGCTCACTGTAATGCTTTGGACCGTTTTCCGCGGTGAACCATTCGCGCAGCGACTGGATAAAGTCGCCGAAGCCGGCTATCACGCGGTGGAACTGGTCGACGAATTCAAAGACTGGAAGAAAGAGGATTTTGCCGCGGCCCGCAAGAAGAAGCACGAACTAGGCTTCGACTTTGACGCCACGGCGGGCGTTTGGCATGCGCTGGCGGACGCGAATGACCGCGACGCATTCTTGCAAGCGGTTCGCGATTTCATCCCGACGATGCATGAGCTGGAATGCACTCAGCTGATTCTTCAGAGCGGCAACAAAGTTCCCGGTGTGCCGCCGGACGCTATGCGCGCGAATTGCATCGAAACGCTGAAGCGCGGCGGCGACATCGCGGCGCAAAACGGCATCGAACTTCTTGTGGAGAATATTGACCCGGAAGAAAATCCGAACTATTTTTTGACGTCTTCGGCGGAAGGTTTTGAAATTGTACGCGCCGTGGGCAACCCGCACGTCAAATTTCTTTATGATTTTTTTCATGAACAGATTGCCGAGGGGAACCTGATCGAAAAGCTCGAGAAAAATATCGAGCTGACCGGGCTGGTGCACGTGGCGGACGTGCCCGGGCGGCATGAGCCGGGCACCGGCGAAATCTACTATCCCAATATCTATCGCAAGCTCGCCGAGTTGGGTTATGACCGGCATGTGGCCATGGAGTTTCTGCCGAAGGGCGATGCGGTCGCGGAGCTTCGCTCGGCTCGCGAGATGGCGGTAAAATTCGGCGCGGGGCAGCCTAAGATTTCCTTGAACGAAACTGCATTGGGGAGGCCGCATGCAACGGCGTGACGCACTAAGACTTTTGATGGCCGGAGCTGTCCTGCCGGCTTTCACTCCTGAAGTTTTCGCTTTTTTTCGCGAGGCGCATCCCGCGGCTGGATATGCGCTGCGCACTCTCAGCCCGCATCAGAACAACACCGTGATTGCGATGACAGACTTAATTGTGCCGGCGACGGAAACTCCGGGCGCGAAAGGCGCGCTGGTGAATGAATTCATCGACCTCATCCTCACGGAGTGGGCGACAGAGGAAGAGCGGACGAATTTTCTTACGGGACTGGCTGGCGTGGATAAGCAGAGCACCGAGTTATTTGGAAAGGATTTCATCGATGCCGATCCCGCGCAGCAAACGGCGCTGCTGCGCTCGATGGATGACGCCGCGATGTCCGAGGTTGGCCGCGCTTCTCGCGCGATGGATCCGGTGCGCAAACCATACACCCAGATGGACGGAAATTTCTGGGCAGTCTTCAAAGGCATCACGCTGCACGGCTACTACACTTCTGAAATCGGATTTTCTCAGGAATTGAAACTTCAAATCATTCCCGGCGCGCAGCATGGATGCATGCCGGCTGGTTCGGGAGTTGGGGAAGCTTAAACACGGGAGCCATCATGGCGACACCAGTCTACGATGCAATTGTTATTGGTTCGGGAATCACCGGCGGATGGGCAGCGAAAGAACTGACGGAGAAGGGGCTGAACGTGCTTGTGCTCGAAGCCGGGCGCACGATCGTTCCGGAAAAGGACTACGTCGAGCACGTACCGGTGTGGGAGCTGAAGTACCGCGACTGGGACAACCGGGGTGAGCGGCTGAAAACGCAGCCGATTCAGCGCGAGGTCTACTATGCGTGCGACGAATACTCGCACAAATTTTTCGTGAGCGACGTCGAGAATCCTTATACGTGCGAGGAAGGCAAACATTTTTCGTGGATTCGCGGGCGGCAGGTTGGCGGAAAGTCGATTACGTGGGGACGGCAGAGCTATCGCTGGAGCGATCTGGATTTTGAAGCCAACTTGAAGGATGGAATTGCCGTGGACTGGCCGATCCGTTATGCGGATATCGCGCCCTGGTACGATTACGTTGAAGAGTTCGCCGGGATCAGCGGACAGGCTGAGGGATTGCCGCAATTGCCTGACGGGAAATTCCTGCCGCCGATGGAGATGACTTGCGTCGAACAGGATTTCCGGGACGCGCTGGCCAAACATTTTGACGACCGCATGATGACCATTGGGCGCGCTGCAGTCCTCACGCGCGTTCATAAAGGACGCGCCGCTTGCCACTACTGCGGCTTTTGCCATCGTGGGTGCATCACGCAATCCTATTTCAGCAGCCTGAATTCGACGTTGCCGGCCGCGGAGAAGACGGGTCGCATGACATTGCGGCCCTACAGCGTCGTTCGCAACTTGACGTACGATTCCAAGACCGGACGCGTTACCACGGCCAACGTGGTCGATTCCCAAACGAAGAATGAACTCGAGTTCAAGGCGCGGATATTTTTCATTTGTTGCTCGACGCTCGAGTCCACGCGCCTTCTGCTGAATTCCGCCACGCCGGACATGCCCAATGGTCTCGCCAACAGCAGCGGCGAGCTCGGCCACAACCTAATGGACCACCACATGGGCGGCGGCGCCAGCGGCATCATTCCCGGGCATGAAGACAAAGTGCCCTTTGGGAATCGCCCGAACGGAATTTATATTCCCCGATTCCGAAATGTAAAAGCAAAACAGAGAAATTTTATTCGCGGATACGGCTACCAGGGCGGAGGGAGCCGCGAAGGCTGGACGCGCGGCATGTCCATGCCCGGCTTCGGCGCGGATTTCAAGAACTCGCTCAAGAAGCCGGGACCGTGGCGGATGGGCATGGGCGGCTTCGGCGAGTGTCTGCCGAATCACAACAACTACGTCGAAATTAATAAAGAGAAGCTCGATGCCTGGGGCATTCCCACGCTGACGATCCATTGCGCTTGGGGCGAAAATGAGCGCGCTATGCACAAAGATATCGCCGTGCAAGCCGCTGAGATGCTTGCCGCAGCCGGCGCGAAGAATATATCCGTGACCGATCAGATCTCATCGCCGGGACTTGGCATTCACGAGATGGGGACGGCGCGGATGGGCCGTGATCCCAAGACCTCCGTTTTGAACGAACATAATCAGGCGCACGATGTGAAAAATCTTTTTATGCCCGACGGGGCGTGCATGGCGTCCAGCTCTTGCGTCAATCCTTCGCTCACCTACATGGCCTTGACGGCTCGCGCCTGCGATTTCGCCGTTTCGCAAATGAAAAAGAACGAGCTCTAATCAGAGGTCAACGAAATGTCTCAAGTGATTCGCTCGCCGAAAATGTATGACGTGTGCGTCATCGGGTCCGGCGCGGGAGGCGGCACGGCCGCGAAAATTCTAACCGAGGGCGGCTTGAGCGTCGCGCTGCTCGAAGCCGGCCCGCCAGTCTATCCCGAAAAAGATTTCAAGATGCTGATGTGGCCCTACGAATTGCCGCATCGCGGGGCCGGAGTAGGCGGGCACGCGGAAGAAAATTTCAGCGAATTCCTGGCTCCCAATGGGGCGTGGGAAATCGAAGGCGAACCCTACACTTCGGCGCCGGGCGCAAATTTTCAATGGTTCCGTTCGCGCATCGTCGGTGGACGAACAAATCATTGGGGCCGCATCGCGTTGCGCTTCGCTCCCATCGACTTTAGATCGGGAACGCGCGACGGCCTCGGCGACGACTGGCCAATCTCCTACGACGACCTCGCGCCTTATTACGACAAAGTGGAGTCATACATCGGCGTCTTTGGCACTCGCGAAAATGTTTCGAGCGCTCCGGATGGGGTGTTTCTGCCTCCGCCGATACCACGGTGTTCCGATCTCATTGTCAAAAAAGCTTGCGACAAAATCGGCATTATTTGCATCCCGTCGCGGCTGGCGATCCTTACGCGCTCCGTGAACGGCCGCCTTCCCTGCCACTACTGCGGGCAGTGCGGCCGCGGCTGCGTAACCGCATCGAACTTCAGCTCCAGCCAAGTGATGATTCCGCCCGCGATGAAAACGGGCAAACTCACCATGATCACCGGTGCGATGGCGCGGGAAATCCTGCTCGGCAAAGATGGCAAAGCGGAAGGAGTCTCGTACATCGACAAGGCCACGCGCGCCGAGAAACGCGTCAACGCGCGCGCGGTGGTTGTCGCGGCAAGCGCGTGCGAATCCGCGCGTCTGCTGCTGAACTCCAAATCCGCGCAATTCCCAGACGGGCTCGCCAATTCTTCCGGCGCCGTCGGCAGATACCTCACCGATTCCGTCGGCAGCGACGGCTGGGGAATTATTCCGCGCCTTGAAAAAATGCCCCCACACAATCACGACGGTGTCGGCGGAATGCACATGTACATCCCGTGGTGGAAGTTCGACCGCACGAATGCCTTCCCGCGTGGCTATCACATTGAGTTTGGCGGCGGCCGCGACATGCCTGGGATCGGCGAATTCGACGACCTCTTGCACGAAGAGGAGGGGTACGGCGCCACATTGAAAAAGCGCGCCCGGCAGACGTATGGCACTGGCATTGGCCTCTCCGGCCGCGGCGAGATGATTCCCAACCCGGACACCTACTGTGAGATCGACCCCAACGTTGTCGATAAATGGGGCATTCCCGTCCTGCGTTTCCATTTTAAGTGGAGCGATTACGAACTTCGGCAGGCCCAGGACATGCAGGAAACTTTTCGCGCCATCATTGAAGCCGCTGGCGGAGAATACAAAACCAAGACCTCGATTCATGGCCAATATCCCTTTGGCATCCAGGAAGGCGGGAAAATCATCCACGAAGTCGGCACGGTACGCATGGGAGCCGATCCGAAGACTTCCGTGCTGAACGGCTTCTGCCAGGCGCACGACGTGAAAAATCTTTTCGTCACGGATGGCGCGCCGCTGGTCACCAACCCCGACAAAAATCCAACTCTGACGATCATGGCCTTGTCCTGGCGCGCGTCTGAGCATTTGCTCGACGAAGCCAAGAAAGGCAATTTATAGCCATGGAAGAACAAAGGGGAGACCGGCTATGAGCGAACACTCCGTAACGCGCCGCGACATCCTGAAAACGCTAACTCTGAGCGCGGTCGGCGGTTCGGTGCTGCAAGTCATCCCCGCGAAAGCGGCGGAATACGCCCACCAACTAGTTCACAACGAAAAGGCTGGGTCGGCCGCGGGGAAATACGCCCCGAAATATTTTTCGCCTCACCAGTACGAAATGCTGACCGCTCTCTGCGACACGATCATCCCCAAAGACGAAAAATCGGGCGGAGCCGTGGAAGCCGGCGCGCCGGAGTTCATCGACCTGCTCACCAGCGAGAATGAAAAATATCAGCTGACGCTCGGCGGCGGGCTGATGTGGCTGGATGGTTTCTGCACCGACCGCTTCGCGAATCTCTATCTGGATTGCACTCCGGAGCAGCAGAAGCAGGCGCTGGACCTTATCGCTTTCCGAAAAAATGCGAAGCAAGATCCAACGCTAAGCCAGGGCGTAGCCTTTTTCGCTTTCTTGCGCGAGATGACTTGCGACGGCTTCTACACCAGCAAAATCGGCATCGAGGATTTGCAGTACATCGGGAACACCGCTCTGCGCGAATTCCCCGGTTGCCCTCCGGTACCGGAGGCGTAGTTCCTACGCCCCGGCGCGGAGCGGCATCACGCAAGCAGCTGTTTTTCCTGCCTCCAACTAACGCTTGTGCGGTTTCTCTTCCGAATGCGGTTTACTCTCCGCTTTCGATTTGTTTTGTTTCGGCGGCTTGTTCTCCGCATGCGACTGGCTCTTCGGAGCGCTGCGGGCCGCTCCATTTTCATGAGGCGCCTTGTACGCGCTGTTTGCGGAGTGCGCCGGTGGACGGTCGTTTCGGCTTGATCCGGCCGTGCTGTTCCTATGCTCGTTCCCGGCGCTGGGCGGACGGTCGTGCGATGCCCGGGCGGCCACAGCTCCATGTCCAGAAAACTCGCCGGGGCGAGCAGTTGCGGCGACGGCAGGCCGGCCATGGTTTTCTGAAGCCAGCATCGCGCGATTCGTGCTGGCGGCATGCTCGTGCTGCGTTTGCATGGACGTCGCGACAAAGTGATGCTCGTGTTCGGCTTCCATTTCTCCGCGAGTTGGCCGCGCGGTGATTCCGCCTCTCCCGCCATTGAAGCTCACGCGATTCACCGTCACGTTGCGAACGACTGTCCGATCCACGTAGGTGTTGTGAATCACCTCGGTGTTAACGTGCATTACGGCCGTGTTGTACGCGAACACTCCGTGATCCCAGCGTCCGCCGACGAAGCCGACTCCGCCATAGCCAAATCCATAATTAATTCCGCCATAGAATCCGACGTGGGGTCCCCAATATCCCGCATGCCAGAAATAGCCGCCGGAGCCCCAGCCCCAGTAGCCGGGCGTCCAGAGCAATCCAACTTGGGGCGGCTCGACCCAAGTACCAGGCACCCAGTAATAACCATCCGGGCCATACGCCCAATAGCCCGGCGTCCAGAGATATCCCGGCGTTGGGCAAATCGGCTGTTCGTAAACGGGCAGCGCTGGCGGCCCGATATGGACCGCAATCCCCACCCTGATTTGCGCGGACGAAACCGCCGGCAAAGTAAAAACTGCTAACGTGAATGCAAGCACTCCGAAAATGTGAATTTTTCGCATCTGCTCCTCTCCTGGGTTGGGTAACCACTTGTAATACCCGTACCAGGCGCAGAAGTTGCGTGGAGAGCGGGGTGGGTTCCTCCGAAGAAACAACTCAGGCTGCCGTGAAGGGCAACATTTTCAATAGCTTGCGCCGCCCAGGTAACCACCTGGAACGGCTCTATTCAAATGCGGAGAGGGCTGGTCTATTTGCCAATGTTCACAGCGATTTGATGGTCTCGCTTGCCGGATCCCAAGCGACCGCGCTCAGCCGGAAGTAAGATTGGTTGGCCATGTGGCAAGCCAGCGCCGCGTTATTCCCAAACACGACGTCTTCTGTCACTGGCTGGCGGCTCTTCACCGACTGGAAATATCTCCAGAGATGCGGCTTCTCGTCGTCCCAGGAGTCGCCGCGATAGCTGTATCCTTCGAGCGTCGGCTCTTTGCCGGGAACCGGATCGTGCTCCTTGTGCCATTCTGCAACATACGCTTCCCGCATTTTCTGCGGATAACCCGAAGTGTAGTAGCTGGGCGCCTCGTCCTCACCCGTTTGCGGATAATAATTGATCGCGAATTCCGTGACTTCCAGAATTCCCTTGGATCCCTGAAAGCGATAAATCTCCGGAGTCTCGCAACCGAGATTCAGCCGCAGATAAACGGGCGCGCTTCCGTAATCGAAAAGCGTGGCGTGCACATCCGGCATGTTGCGTCCATCCGGGAAACGAAGAATGGCTCCCAAAGCCATGGCTTTCTTTGGCGGCGCGTTCCAGCCCAGCATGAAATTCATTCCGCTCACCAGATGGACGAGCAGGTCGCCCGCAAGCCCCGTCCCGTACTCCTTCCAGCAGCGCCACCGGGCGAATATCTTCGGGTTGAACGGCACTTTGGGCACTGTTCCCTGCCAGGTATCCCAATCGAGATTTTCGGGAGAGAGATCCGGCGGCGGCGGATATTCCCACGCTCCCGTGGGGTCATTCCGTCCGAGCGAGCCTTCCACCAGCGTCAGCGTCCCGATGATCCCCTGCGCGAGCAGTTCCTTCGCCTTGGCGCAAATCACGGAACTGACGCGCTGCGATCCAATCTGCACGATGCGGTCCGTTTTCTTCGCCGCGGACACCATCGCCAATCCGTCTTCGGCGGTGTGCGACATCGGCTTCTCGCAATAAATGTCCTTGCCCGCGCTTACCGCGTCGATCACCACTTGCTTGTGCCAATGATCCGGTACCGCCGCTATCAGGCAATCAATCTCCTTGTTATCCAGCAGCTCCTGGTAGCGCCGCGTCACCGGGATTTTCTTGCCGACAATCTCTCGCGCGAGGAGATGCCGCCCATCGTAGAGGTCGCACGCTGCGACGCATTCGACGCCGGGCAATTGGACAGCCGCCGTCAGCAATCCCGAGCCCTGCATCCCGATTCCGATGATGCCGAAACGCACCGTATCGCTCGGGGCCACCCTTTCGAACCTCGAAGCTATGTATTCCGGCTTCAGGAAGATGCTCGGAGCCGCCGCCAGCACGCCCGCGGTTCCAGCCGTGCTCTGCAAAAATTCACGACGCGAAACATTTTTCTTGCTCATCACATCCTCCTGGTCCGGTTTCTTTCACTTGCTTGCACAAATTGCAGTAGGAATGAACGCGCGGAGGTGGCGCTGCCCTCCGCGGAACCACGCGAAACTAGAAACGCAGCGCCGCCAAATAGTCGTAGCTGATCTTGATGTCTTCAAACGGATTTTTTGCGTCGTCATTCTCGACAAAATAATGCTTGATGCCTGCCGTGTCCGAGTGCGCCAAGATCCGTTTCCAGTCAATGGTCCCTTTGCCGACGTCGGCCAAGCGGCCCTTGAAAACCACCGATCCAGTCGCTCCCGCGTAGCTGCTCGTCGCGTTAGGATCGTTCACATAATCCTTTACGTGCACCAGCGGAAAGCGCCCGGGATGTTTTTTGAAGTACTCCACCGGATCTTTTCCCGCCACGCTGATCCAGCACAAATCCATTTCCATCTTCACGTTTTTGGGATTGGTCTCCGCCAGCAGATAGTCGTAGGCGCCTTTTCCGCCCAGGCCTTCCACCGGCGAAAACTCGAACGAGTGATTGTGATAGCAGAACTGGATTCCCGCTTTCCCGGTAGCCTCGCCGGCCTTGTTGAAAAGCTCTGCCGCGCGCTTCCAGCCGTCCGCCGTTCGCTGCTTCTCGTCGATCCATGGGCAGACGATGTACTTGTGCCCGATAACGTGCGCCACTTCGATCATCTCCGGCAGTTTATTTTCGATGAGATCGTAGCCGAGGTGCGTCGAAGGCGCGGTCAGTCCGTTTTTGTCGACGATGGCGCGCACATCTTCCGCCGAATGATCGAAGTACCCTGCGAATTCCACTTCTTTGTAACCCGTCTCTGCTACTTTGGCGATCGTGCCTTCAAAATCCTTCGGCATTTCGCTGCGCACGGTGTAGAGCTGCAAGCCCACTCTCTTGATCTCGTGCGTCGTTTCGGCGGCCCAGGATGGGCGCGCCGCATACAAAGCCGCTGCTGCAACGGATGTTTCAATAAAAGTTCGGCGTTTCATGGTCTCTTCACTCCTCCTTAATTCCCGGAGCGAGTATACAAAAAAGTGATGGCGATTATCAGAAAAAAGGCGGCGCTCGAGAAAAAGCGCCGCCCAGTGTTTTTAACCAAAATTAGAAGAACAGCCGTAACCCGAATTGCATCTTTCGCGCGAGGTGCGTCGAGTTCGCATAGAGAAAGCCGCTCGTTCCGAAACTGCTATCCATGCCGTTGAACTCCGAGTGGTTGAACAGGTTGAAATTCTCCCAGCGAAAATCCAAGCCGGTCTTTTCGCCGAATTTGAACTCCTTAAAAAGTCCAAAGTCAAAGTTGGTGCGGCGCGGCAGGTATAGGGTGTCGCGCCCGACGTTTCCGAAGGTGAGGCCAGTGGGAATCGCATAGGCTGCCGGGTTATAGAGCAGGGGCCCCGGTGCCGCGTTTGTGTTGACGGCAGCGCCGTTAGGATTGCCAACCAGATCTGGTCTTGAGCCGGTCCCCACTCCATTGCCGACGCCCGCGTTGTCGCCGAACGTCGTTCCGTTGGTCACGCTAACCGGCGTCCCGGTCTGCACGACCGTGATGCCGGAGAGCTGCCATCCGCCGAGGGCTGCCCGCGCGAAGGCGGAAGAGGCGTGCCTGAAGAGCGGTATGCCATAAACGTAGCTGACCGAAAGTGCATGGCGCTGGTCGAAAGAGGAGCTGGCGCGATTCGCAGCTATATCGTACGCATTGACAAACGCGTTGTCCGAGCGATCGGACGAGTCGTCAATCGAATGGCTATATGTGTACGCAACGCTCAGCGTCAAATCGCCCACTGTGCGGTTCGCCGATACTTGCAGCGCATTGTAGATGGAATTGGCGAAGTCTCGGAGAAAGGTAATGTTGCTGTAGCCCGGGAAGGCCGTGCGCAGAGGATCGGCGCTGGCTCCACAGCCTGCCACCAGCACATTATTCTCCGCCGGTCCAGTTACCGGCACGCCGTTTACAGTCGGAGCTTGCCCGGCGACTGTGGGGCAGACCGTGTTAATCGCCGGGCCACCCGTTGCAAAATTAGTTGAAGTGATGATTGGCTCACCTGCGCTGTAGGGGTTTGCTATGCCTGTGGGGCAGCCGTCGCCGCCGCTGATCGGACACAACTGGTTGCCGTCGTTCTGCAGCGTAAGGTGCGTACCCTTGCTTCCGACATACGCCACAGAAAGAACCAAGTGCGACGGGAGCTCTCTCTGGACATCCAGGTTCCATTGCTGGACGTAGGGCCACTGGGCCTTCGCAGGTATAGACACGAGCGATAGCGGCGGGAGCGGCACTTGCCCCGCGCCCGCGCCAATGTTTGTAAACCCAACAATGTTGGACTGCGTTGCCTTCAAGACCAGCGGCGCCGAACCTTCCAGCGATTCCGTGTTGCCCTCGTTTCCGTTGGTGTGTTCGTAGAAGATGCCATAACCGCCGCGGATGGCCATCTTGCCGTCCCCTTTCGGGTCAAACGCAAAACCGATGCGCGGCGCGGGATTGAAGAGGTGTCCGCTCAAGCAGCCGGGGTTGGAGGAGCCGCCGATCGCGACGGTCGGAAACGCCGAGCCCGGGAGCAGGGAAAAGTTTCCGCCTTTTCCTCCGCACTGGATGACGCCGTTCAGCGGATTAGCGGTATTGGTCGCGTTTTGCGCAAGATTGCCATTCGCGAAAGTGGGCTCATTGCCCGGCGTGAAGGCGGCAGGGTCAAAGCTGAAAGCCTGCTGGTAGCGCTCGCGGTAGGTCCCGAACAAGCTGACGCGCAGGCCCAAGTTCACCGTAAGCCGCTTGGTCACGCGCCAATCATCGTTGAAGTAGGGCTCAACGATCTTGTAGCGGTTATAGTATTTGGTGATCTCGCTCCACTGCGTGTAGCTGGCGACGTTGCCCATAAGAAGGTCGGCCAAGGCGTTGCCTGAGCTGACGGCGGAGCTGGCGTCGAACGTCAAAATGCCCTGGACGTCTGGAGAGTTGTCCTCGTTTTTCTGAGCGAAGGCCGCGTAAGCACCCATTTGGAACGTGTGGTTGCCTAGAATCTTCGTCATGTTGTCCCGATAAGTGTACGTGGGGTTGGCGTTGTTCCACGGGAAATAGCCGGTATCCTGTCCCAGCCCGCCGTAAATGTCCGCGTTGCCGTTCAACTGGATCGACGGCAATTTGCCTCCGAACCCATTGTTAAAGATGGATCCCATCGCTCCAGCAGGAAGCGGGGCCGGGTTGTTCAGGGCCGTCAAGAAAATATGATCCGCAGTGTAACTGGCCACAAACTCGTTCAGCAGGGTCGGCGAGAAGTTAGCATTCAGTCGCGCCACAAAGCTTGTGCCAGGTCCAACGAAGTTCGTCTGAATGTTCTCGAAGCTGGATGTGCCGTTGCCCCATAGCGGGTTTGGGACGATCGTGCTCCAAGAATCGTGAATATAACGGAACGTGAGGCGATACTTGTCGTTGATGTTGTGATCGATGCGAATCAACTCTTCGCGCCAGGTGGTCGGTGTGGATACCGTCTGAGCAAATGCCGGGATGGGCGTACCGTCAGCAAACTTCCCGAGGGTTGTATTGGCAGCCGGAATCAATGCCAGCAGCGCTTGCCCGACTGGGCTAATCGGGACTGCGGCGATGTTGCTTACCGGGTTCGGTCCCGTATTCGGACAGTCAGCTGGGTTCTCGGTGCAAACGGTGCCGAAATTGCCCTGCCTCTCGGCGGCCGAGGGAACGTTAATTGCCGCAATGGTAGCCGGGTTCTTCTCGCGCCGCCATTCCTGCGACCAGAAGAAGAATGTCTTCTGTTTATCCGAGTTATAGTGGTGCGGAATGTATACCGGCCCACCGAGCGTATACCCAAAATCGTGCTTTTTATATGGCGGGCGAGCAATCCCATTGGCGTTATTGAAGTACTCGTTCGCATTGAACATGTCGTTGCGCAGATACTCGAACGCACTACCGTGGAAGGAAGTTCCTCCCGATTTCGTTTCCACTTCTACCGTCCCCGATCCGTTCCGTCCGTACTGCGCACCATAGTTGGAGGTGAGCACCTTGAATTCTGCAATCGCTTCGGGATTGGGATAAACATTTAAAGTCGAATTACTGCCGTTATCCATGTTATCGCCGCCGTCGAGCTCCCAGTTGTTGTACTCGGTGCGGCCGCCATTGATCGCATAAGCCACGTTGCCGTAGACGCCGACCTTCCCTTCGTCCTGACCCGTCTGGTTGACTACGCCGGGCGAAAGCGTCACCAACTGCGTGAAATTGCGGCCGTTCAACTCCAACTGCGCCACCTGATTCCCAGAAATAGTTGACCCGATGGAGGAGGATTGCGTTTCCACCTGCGCCACGCTCTCGCCCGTCACCACCACTTCCTCGGTGACCGCGCCGACGGTCAGCTGAATATCCACGCGAATTTTCGCGGCCACGTCGAGTACCACGTTTTGCGCCGTAAATTTCTGAAAGCCCTTTGCCGTTACCACGATGTTGTACGACCCGCCGGGCAATCCAGCGACAACGTAAGCGCCGTCCGCGTTCGTGGTCGTTGCGTGGGTCGCGCTGCCATTCGTGCTGGAGACCACCACGTCCGCGCCGACAACCGCAGCGCCGGTCTTGTCCATCACCGTGCCGCTGATGTATCCCGTGTCTTGTGCCCTCGCGACGTACGCGCTGCACAGCATCGCGAGCATCGCACAGGCCAGCAGCCGTGCCACCATTGGCAGGTTCTGCAGAATGCGAGAAGGATTAAAACTGTGAATGTGTCCCTTCACTTTGCTACCTCCCGAAAATTTTTGAAATGAATAACGGGCCTGGTGTGGGCACAATTGCGCCTGCTACAGCGGGCACCCCTGTTTCAGCCGCTTGCGGAAGGCAACTCATTGGAGACAGCCCCCACCACTCGACGCTGGAAAACGCACCCAAATGTCACTTATTAAATCGGATTAATAAAGCATCGCTGCGTTGCTGTCAAGCTGAAAATCGCTCCCCGCTTCACCGTGAGTCTGAATAGCCTACATCTTCATCCGCCCAGCCAGCTTCTGCCCCGCTTGAATTCCTCCTCGCTCTGCCGGACACTACCGAACGATGTCTCTTCGCTTCCGCCTCCGTTTCTCTGCTTCCCGATCCATTGTTCAACTTCTTATTCTTTCTGGCGCGCTTTTGCCGCCGACTGCCAGCGTCTCCGCAACTCCGCCGTCCCAACAAGCCACTTCCAAAGGCGCAGCTCGCCTCTCCGATACAGATCCGCGCGTCTCCTTCGCGCAAGGCCAAGCCGCCCTGCAATCCGGCAACCTGGACGTTGCCGAAGCGGCCTTCCGCCGCGTTCTTTCCGTCGATCCGCAGTCCGGCGCCGCGTATGCCAATCTCGGCGTCATCGCTATGCGCCGCAAAGAGTGGGATCACGCCCTCTCTCTCCTGCAACAGGCCGAAAAACTCGAACCCAAAATGTCCGGGATCCGCCTGAACATCGGCCTCGTAAAATACCGTCGCGGCGACTACGCCGGCGCGATTGCGCCTTTGGCTTCGGTCGTCCGCGACCAACCCGATGCTCAGCAAGCGCGCTATCTCCTCGGCCTCTGCCAGGTCTTCACCGAGCATTACAAGGACGCCGTCTCCACTCTCGAGCCGCTCTGGTCACAAATGTCGAACGAGGTTACTTATCTCTACGTCCTCGATATCGCCGCCCACAACGCCAACCTGACCGAACTCGACGCGAAAGCTCTCAACCGACTCGTCGAAATCGGCGGCCAGACTCCCGAATTCCATCTCATTCTCGGCAAAGCGTATCTCAACCGCGAAGAGCCAGACAAAGCCATCTCCGAGTTGGAACTCGCCGCATCCGGCAATCCCAACTTGCCCTTCGTGCATTTTAGTCTTGGAGTTGCTTACATGAAGACCCAAGACAACGAGCGCGCCGAAGCCGAGTTTCGCAAAGATATCGCCATCGAGCCCGATCTCCCCGACAACTACGAGCAGCTCGGCTTGCTCTATCTCCAACTACAAAAAGACGACGAAGCCGAGCACTCTTTCCGCGAAGCGCTTCACTGCAATCCGCGCATGCCGGTTTCGCTTCTGGAGCTGGGCCGCCTCTACCAGCGCCAGGGCAAAAATCGCGAAGCCCTCACGTTCCTCAACTCCGCAGAGAAGCTGGCCCCCGACAATCAAAATATTCATTACATCCGCGGCCAAGTCCTTCTCCGTCTCGGGCGCCGCGAAGAAGCGCAAGCCGAACTTGCCACATCCCGAAAGCTCGTCAACGCGAGTTTGAATAAACAACGCCAGAAGTACGGCGATAGTCCCGTGCCCAATCCCGAGCTGAAAGAGCCGCCACAGCCCTAAGTGAAAGCAATTTCGCTGTGGGTGCGGTGCTAGTCCGCTTCATCCACTCCAGCAACAGCCAATCGCATCTTTTCCCTTGACCTAGATGTTCGGCGCCTGCCAAGGACCTCGTCCGCGCTCAATTGCTTCCGCAACCGCCAGCACCAATTCCTCTTCGTGAGGCCGTCCAATCACCTGCACGCCGATGGGCAATCCTTCCCGCGAAGCGCCAAGCGGGACCACCGCGCCAGGAAAGCCCGTCAGATTCAACCACTGCGAGCACCGCATCGTTTCTCGATAATTTTCTTTCTCTCCGCTCCGCCAACTCCCTTCTCCATGCCGGAAGGCTGTTCCAGCCGAAACCGGCGACAACCAAACCGTCACGTCATCCATCTGCCGTAGAATTTCCGCGCGCACGCTGTCGCGCTCCCAACACGCCTTCAGGAAACCGTCGTACGTCAACGTCGTCTCCGCGGTCGCGAGGGCAACGTACTCGCGCAGCATCGGGCTCATCCATTCTTCCTGCCCAGCCGCGCCTTTCTTAATGAGGTCTGCAATCACCGGCCCAAAAAAATACCACCACAGCTCAACCGCCCGATCCAGTCCGCACAATCGCTTCGTCTCCACCGCGAATCCCTCCTCGCTCAGCAGCTTGGCGGCTCGCTCAACTGACGAGGTAATCTCCGGCGTCACTCTACCCAGCGCATCACTTTCCAAAATCCCGACTTTCAAACTACGCAATTCCCGCTCATCCATTTCTCGCATGGGTACAGGCGCGGAAAGAGCGTCACCAGCATCCGGCCCCGCCATCACTTCAAACAGCGCCCGCACATCCGCGATCGTCCGTGCCATGGGGCCAACCACACCCATCCAACCGAACGCCCCGCCGCCTTCAGGAAAATGCCCTGTCGTAGGAATCCGCCCCGGCGTCGGCTTCAATCCGCAAATCCCGCAGAAATGAGCCGGAACACGAATCGATCCGCCGCCGTCGCTTCCCACTCCGCCCGCCGAGCATCCCGATGCAATCGCCGCAGCCTCGCCGCCACTCGACCCGCCCGACGACCTTTCCAAATTCCACGGATTGCTCGTCTTCCCGCTCAAAGAATTGTCCGTTTCGTAAGCCATCAAATATTCCGGCGTATTCGTATTTCCCAAAAGAACCGCCCCCATTGCGCGTAGCCGCGCCACAAGCGGCGCATCCGCAGCCGCCACATAGCCCTTCCGCATCAACGACCCCGCCTCCCCAGACCACCCCGCCACATCCATACAACTCTTGATCGTCAACGGCACGCCATGCAGCCTCCCCAGCACCTCTCCGCGCATGACCGCCGCTTCTGCTGCCCGCGCCTGCTTCCGCGCCCCCTCTGCATCCAAATGCACAAACGCATTCAGTTTCGGCTGCAGCGCCGCCACTCGTTCGAGGTGCGCGTTCACAACTTCGACCGGCGACAATTTCTTCGCGCAGATTCCTGCCGCGATCTCTGCAATCGTCCCAAAAATTATTTTGTTCATGGTCAATGGTTTGAGCGTAGGTGCCGAAGCGCTTCCGGTCAAGAAGAATGGAATTTACCCGCCGCAATGGGTGCCGCTCGCACAAAAGAACAGCCCACTTCAAAAATCGCCGGAGCTCGCGTGCGATCCGGTAGCGGGCGGGAGTTCAGGATCTTTACGGCTCACGATAACTCGTCAGAGAGCATGCTCTAGGGTTCGATGGCCGGGCCAAGCAATTGTTTCAATGCCTGCACGTATTCGGTGAGGGATTGCCGGCCGGCTTCAGTGATTCGATAGAGCGTTTGCGGCTTGCGCAGCACGAATTTCTTTTCGACAGCCACGTACCCGGCCTCCTCCAGCTTGAGCAACTGCGCGCCGAGGTTGCCGTCTGTGGCCTCGGTCTTGGCGCGCAGCCACGTAAACTCAGCTTGTTCCACGCCGGCTAGCAGCGAAAGCAAAGCCAGCCGCAGCCTGCCATGGACTACGGGATTGAGCTCGGGCAACTCAGGCATGGACCGGACCGCGCCCTCTGCGCCCCTGCGCATCGGCGATCACCCCGTAGACACCGAAAACAATCTGGCAGAGAAAGATAGCGGCCAAAATCACGATCATGCTTTGCGCATCGGTGCCAAAGCACGTTGCCACAGCCGCCACCCACCAAGCAGCTGCGCACGCAAGCTGAATCTTCCAGCGAAGTATCAGCGCCGACGCTCCGTTAGCCATGCCAAGTATGGCTGCTATCACGGCGAAAAAAAGATGCTGATCCGTCAGTCTTCCACTCAGGCCAAGCGCCAGAAAGAGCAGAAACATCGAAATCCCCAAAGCTATCCAGATACAACCGATAGCCCGGCCCATGGTGGTCCTTGGATGATTGCCGGCCTTCGAGGAGGCAACGACAACGGTGATAACGACCGCGACCAATATGGTGATCGGCCAAGCCCATGCGCTGTGATTCCATGCGGACCAAGCCAATGCAAAATAGTAATCAACGCCCCACAGAACGAACACCCACCCCCAGCTCTCTGTGTCTCGGCGCCCTTCTGCAATCATGTTCTCGATGAGGCTCAGCCTATCTTTGAGTTCCTGCTCCGTGGTGTGGTCCTGCATGGTGCGTCTCCTTTAAAGAAAGCTCGATTCACGGTCAACTCGATTGTTTTGCGACGAGGTCGCTGGCGCGCGATGGCCGCTTCAAGGCTGATGCTGTAGAACCATCTCCACGCTGCGGTGCGGCGGATTGCTGCCAACGGTCACTTCGGTGGTTTCGCTCCACTCGCCCTTGTCGGTTAGGTGCATGGTGTTCAAAACGTGCGCAGGCCCCTCCACAAAGCCCCACGAAAAACCGTTGCCGGACACCGAGAGCTCCGTGTCGATGTAATGGCCGTCATTGTAGGCGCGGAATCGATAAGTATGCGAAGCATCGTCATAGGCGATCGTGGCCAGCGCGTTGAACGCTACTTTCCCGTCCGCGCCGGTGCTTTTGCCCTCGACCAGCAGGAGGAGGCCGTCAAGCTTGTACTGGACATGTTCCGCCTGTGCGAGACGCAGTGGTTCTCCTGGTCCACGAACGATGGTCACCGGTCCCGACCAATGACCCGCCAGGAACGAAAGCTTGCGCATGGCTTCGCGCTGCAGGTCCACGCTGTTCGAGCCCGGCTGTTGCGCGGCCAGCGCGAGACTGAACAAGATCATGCAGGCGGCGGCAAGCAACGTTCTGGAAAGAAATGCCGGAACAGTAAGGAGGAAAGTCGCAGTTTTCATTGGCAATCTCCTGTCAACCGAAGTCAAAAGGGGGGAAAATTATCTTTGGCTTCCTCGCATTAATAGAGTACTCTTGTTTATAGAGTATAGTCAAGCACATTTTTCAACCTCCCCAAGCCACTCGGCCAGGAAACCCAGCCCGCACCTTATGAAGATAAGAACATGCGAACCAGAGTGACCATTTTGCTCTGGCATTTCTCGGGAGACTACGGAGAGGCAATCATCTAAAATCGCCATCCATGACGTGCCCCAATTGCGGAAAGGACATGACCGACTGGACGCTGGACGGTCGCCAAGGCGCTCAGGTCACCGTCGACGTGTGCACAGGTTGCCAAGCGTTCTGGTTCGATGAGCACAAAAGCCTGCAGCTTGCTGCTGGCTCGACGCTTAAACTGATGAAGTTTATCGGTGAGCACTCCTCGACGGTCAAGCCAACTCTGTCGGAAATGCTCAAGTGTCCGCGCTGCGGCGGTCAGCTGTCGCTGGCGCACGATCTGGTCCGGAACATGCGCTTCAACTATTGGAGCTGTGCAAGTGGACACGGGCATTTCATCGGTTTCTTCGACTTCCTGAAAGAGAAGAATTTCATTCACGCCCTCTCACCCCAGGAGATTCAGCAGTTGAAGCAGAACGTGCAGACCGTGAATTGCTGCAACTGCGGAGCGGCTATCGATCTGCAAACCCACTCGGTTTGCCCCTACTGCCATTCCCCAATCACGATGCTGGACATGAAGCAGCAGCAACAAATGTTGGCGCAACTCAAGGAAGCTGCCGCGCCTCGCCCGGTTGATCCGGCATTGCCCCTGAAACTCGCCTTGGCGACGGAGCACACAGCAGCCCTCTTTAAACCTGACGATACCGACTGGTGGGAGGACGCTCGCACGGGAGACCTGGTGCAGGCTGGCTTGAAGCTGGTCTCCCGCTGGATCACCTCCAGCCTGTAATCGTGTCACACCAAGGAAATCTGTCCGCGGGCGAGCAGCGGGCGGCTTTTGACTCTTGCAAGGGGGATCGAGCACAACCCACATGCCGTATCCCGGCCGTTTCAAGTGGCGGGTTTGGCTTGCTTTCTTCGGGACCAACGTGCCTGGACCGGCCCGCACATAAACACGCTTCTCGCGCACCAATTTCCCGCGCATCCCCAATCGCGCCACCAACTTACACCCCATGTCCACGTCATTCGAATCATTACTACATAAGAAATCACTTGACAAGGTATCAAAGACGCGGTAGGATAGCTTGTGCACCTTAGCTCCCGGCCCCGCCTATTAGTCCTCTCTTCTGAGCGGACCCTCCGTCTTCCTAATATGTCTGCGTTATTCTCTTCTTTCTTTCGAGCTGTCGGCTGTGAGCTTAAGGCTGCCAACCGACTTTCCGCAGCTCCCTTCCCTGCCCACTTTGGAACTCGTTCCACCCGGTTACTTCTTTGCAATTTCAGCCGTCTCAGAATCTCTTCAGAATCAACACTTACAAAACTGTATCAAAACAAAGCCTTTCATCTCTTTTGGAATCAGCCTTTACAAAAAACCGGGGGGAGGGGCCCTGTTATTGTTAACCAAAATCCACTCCATGTTGCCATTCGAGTTACCTAAGCGGCCGCTGGCATGCCTACGTTCGCCTCTGTATACTTCCTCTGCTCCACTAACCAAATAGGGGAATGATTCATGATGCTTTCGCTTCATAACGCACGAAAGACTTCCTGCCTCGCCGCGCTTTTTGCCTTTTCTTTCTCTCCTGTCGCGTTCGCGCAATCCAGCGCTACGCTCCCGAGCGAAACGCCCGCGCAGCTCAAGCCCGTCACCGATTCCTTCAACTACACCCGCCGTGACGTCATGATCCCCATGCGCGACGGCGTAAAACTCCACACGGTCATCCTCGTTCCCAAGGGTGCTCACAACGCTCCCATCCTCCTCACCCGCACTCCCTACGACGCCACCGCTATGACTTCTCACGCACCCAGCGCGCATCTCGGCCCCATCCTCGAAGGCTACGACAACGCCACCGACGTCATCGTCGAAGACGGCTACATCCGCGTCGTACAGGATGTCCGCGGCAAGTACGGCTCCGAAGGCGACTACGTCATGAATCGGCCGCTCCATGGCCCGCTCAATCCCACGAATGTCGATCACGCCACCGATACGTATGACACCATCGACTGGCTCGTCAAAAACATTCCCGAAACCAACGGCAAAGTCGGCATTCTCGGCATTTCCTACGACGGCTTCCTCCCGCTCATGGCTCTCGTTAATCCCCATCCCGCGCTGAAAGTCTCCATCCCCATGAATCCCATGGTCGATGGCTGGATGGGCGATGACTGGTTCCACAACGGCGCCTTCCGCGAACAAAACATGCCCTACATCTACGAACAGGAAGGCACGCGCGACAACTCCGTGAAATGGTGGACCGATCATTTCGACGATTACGAGGCCTATATGGACGCCGTTTCGGCCGGCGAACTCGGCCGCCGTCACGGCCTGGAACAGATGGGCTTCTGGCGCAAGATTCTCGAGCATCCCAGCTACGATTCTTTCTGGCGCGAACAGGCTGTCGACAAAATCCTCGCCAAAGAACCTCTCAAAGTTCCCGTCATGCTCGTTCACAGCCTCTGGGATCAGGAAGATATTTACGGCGCGATGGCCGTCTACAAAGCCATCAAACCCAAGGACACCGGCAACGACAAAGTTTATCTGGTGATGGGCCCGTGGCATCACGGCCAGGAAATTGAAGACGCCAGCTCCCTCGGCGCTCTCAAATTTGGCAGCGACACCGGCCTCTACTTCCGCCAGCACATCCTTCGGCCCTTCCTCGCTCAATATTTGATTGATGGCGCTCCCAAAGCCGATATCGCTCCCGTCTCCGCCTACGAAACCGGCAAGGATGTCTGGCTTCGTCTACCCACCTGGCCCGCGGGCTGCTCATCCGGCTGCCCGCCGAAGCCCACGCCGCTCTATCTCAAAGCTGGCTTGAAACTTAACATGACCGCGCCGCAAGCCGCCGATGCGCCTTTCGACGAATATGTTTCCGATCCCGCCAAGCCCGTTCCGTTTCGCGCGCGCCCGAGCCAGCCGATGGGCTACACTCCCGACCTCACCTGGTCCGAGTGGCTCGTCGACAACCAAGTCGAAGCCTCCGGCCGGCCCGACGTTCTCGTGTTCACTTCCGACGTTCTCACGTCGCAGCTCAAAATCAGCGGCCAGCCCATCGCCAACATCATCGCCTCAACCAGCGGCACCGACTCCGACTGGGTCGTCAAACTCATCGATGTCTACCCCGACGAAGTCGCCGCTCAGCCCAATCTCGGCGGATTTCAACTGATGATCTCCGCTGACATTTTCCGCGGCCGCTACCGCGAAAGCCTCGAAACTCCCCATCCCATCGCCTCGGGTGAGCCGCTGCTCTATCGTTTCAATCTCCCCAACGCCAATCACGTCTTTCTCCCCGGCCATCGCATCATGGTCCAAATCCAATCCAGCTGGTTTCCGCTCTACGACCGCAATCCGCAAACTTTCGTCCCCAATATTTTCTGGGCCAAGCCCTCCGACTACCGCAAAGCCACCCAGCGCATTTACCACTCGTCCGCCGACTCCAGCTTCATCGAGCTGCCGCTCGTCTCCACTCCCTAGACCGATGGCGATTGACGATGTCTCCGCGAACGCACAAAATCTCAAGTGCTCCGCTACGCGGCCACAAGCGTTGGCCGCACTTCGCGCGGACAGGACAATTAGCCTGATGCAAGCTCCCCTTCGGCGTGCCGCGGTAGTCATCACTTGTTTATCGGCCTTGTGTCTCGCAGCGATTTTTTTTCATTCGCGCGCGGCGCAATCGCCATCCGCGGCCGCGCAAAAGGCCGCTTCGCATCTTGACCCCGCCGAAGCTTATCGCCTCAACACGCTGGGCGTCGCCTATATGAACCAGCAGCGGCCCGCCGATGCGGAAAAACTTTTCGAAAAATCGCTCGCCGCTGATCCGCAATTTGAAGTCGCGCGTCTCAATCTCGGCATTTCTCTTCTCGCCCAGCAAAAGCTCGAACCGGCACGCACCGCTCTCGCTGCCGCGGCTGAAAAACTCCCTCGAGATCTCTTCGCATGGTACAACCTCGGCCTCACTTACAAGGATCTCGGCGACGCGGAAAAAGGCGTCGAAGCTTTCACGCATGTCACGCAGCTCGTCAACGAAGCCGACCCCTGGTATTTCGTGGGCTATCTTGATTCTCAGCTTCAGCATTACGACGCGGCCATCGCCGCCTTCCAAAAAGCGCTCGCGCTCTTTCCGTATCACGCTTCCGCTGAATTCGGCCTCGCTCGCGCTTATCAGCGCAGCGGTAACGCCGCGGCCGCACGCGAGCATCTCGCCAAATTTCAAAAAATTACTTCCGAGCATCTCGGCTCGCCCTTCGGCGCGGCCTACGGCGATCAAGGCCGGTTCTCGCTTGCCGAACTGCCCCGCAGCTCCGCGCAAAACGCGCCTGCGGCGATTCCCGTTCATTTCGCGCTGCGCCCGATGTCCGAAATCGTTGAGCAAGCAGCTGCCGCCTCCACTTCAATCGGCCCAAGCACAGGCGCTTGCTTCTTCGATTACGACGGCGATGGCAAGCCCGATCTCTTCCTCGTCAGCGCATCAGCGGATGGGACGAGCCGCTTGCTCCACAACCTCGGCAACGGTAAATTCGCCGATGTCACCAAGGAATCCGGTCTAGAGCACACAGGCAGTGGCCTCGGTTGCGCCGCCGGTGACTTCGACAACGACGGCCACACCGATCTAGCCGTCTGCTTCAGCGACGGAGTTCATCTCTTCCACAACGATGGCGCCGGAAAATTCGCCGATGTCACCGAAAAAGTTGGCATCCGCCGCGAACCAGGCTGCGTCAGCCTCACCTTCGTCGATTACGACCACGACGGCGACCTTGATCTCTACGCCACAATGCAACCCACCGCAGCGACCACCCCTGAATCCAGGGCCCATAACGTTCTCTGGCGCAACAACGGCAACAGCACCTTCACAGACGTCAGCACGGAAACCGCTCTCGGCTTCGACGCCACCGGCGCTGGCCTCGTCACCACCGATTTCAACAACGACCGCGCCATCGATTTCGTGATCGCTGGCGGCAGCAACGGCGCGTCGATTCTTCTCAATCCTCGCGAAGGAAAATTCACCCCATCGATGGCCATCGACTTCAAAAAAGAAAATCTTCCGCCCGCCGTGGGCGTCGTCGCTCTCGATTTTGATAAAGACGGCTGGATGGATCTCGCTTTCACTCATGCCGGCGCTCCGGGCATCAGTCTGTGGCGCAACGTCGACGGCAAACATCTCGAGCGCGTTCCTCTCCCCGATTTCGGCTGGCAACGCGGCTGGGGCATTTCCGCAATCGACTACGACAATGACGGCTGGGTTGATTTAGTTGCGGCTGGCGAATCCAACAAGGGGGGCGAGCTTCGGCTCCTCCGCAATCTCGGCGCAAAAGGCTGGGCGGATGTCACAAAAGAAGTTCACCTCGACGCAGTCAAACTTTCACAGCCCCGTGCCATCGCTATCGCTGATTTTGCCGGCAACGGCGAGGCCGACCTCGTCGTCACGCAACTCGGCGGCCCGCCCATCGTTCTCAAAAACGAAGGCGCCAATCAGCACAATTGGATGAGCATCGACTTCAAGCCTCTCGCCGACAACAAATCCGCCATTGGCACAAAAGTCGAACTCTATGCAGGCGCGCTCTATCAAAAGTGGGAAGTGCAGGGCGCGAGCGGCTATCTCGGACAAAATGCGCCCGCGATTCTTGCTGGCCTCGCGGAGGAAAAAAACGCCGAAGTCGTGCGCCTCCTCTGGCCCACCGGCGTTCCACAGGACGAAATCAATCTCGCTGCCGATAAAACGCAATCCATCGCCGAGCTCGACCGCCGCGGCAGCTCCTGCCCCGTTTTATTCTCCTGGAACGGCAAAGAATATGAATTCATCGCGGACATGATCGGCCCCGGCGTCGTTGGCCATTGGGTTGGCCCCGGCGAGCACGGCGCGGCCGAGCGCGACGTTCCAGATCCCGACGAATATTTGAAAGTCGATGCCGCGAGCGTTCGTCCGTTGGACGGCATGTTGAGTTTCCGCTTCATGGAGCCGATGGAAGAAACCGTTTATCTCGATCAGCTACGCTTGCTTGCGATCGATCATCCTTCCACGTACGAAGTTTTCCCGAACGAGCGCTTCGTTTCCAATCCGCCGTTCCCGGAGTTCAAGGTCATTGCGAGCCAGGATGCGCATCCGCCGCTCGGAGCTTGGGATGACCACGGAAACGACGTTCTCTCGCTGATTTCAAAGCGTGACAGAAAATACGTCACCGACTTTGAGAGCCTGCCATTTGCCGGCTTCGCGAAACTGCACTGGCTCGAACTCGATCTCGGCAAATGGGACGCCGCGAAACCGCTGCGGCTGATTATCGACGGTTATACCGACTATTTCATGGCCACTTCGATGTACGCGGCGGATCAAGCAGGAGTCAAAGTTATCGCGCCGTATGTCGAAGCGCTCGACGCTCAAAATAAATGGGTCCGCGTCGTCGATGACATGGGCTTTCCCGCGGGCCTCGAACGCACTATGGTTACGGACCTCACGGGGAAATTGCGACCCGGCACGCGGCGCATTCGCATCGTTACCAATCTAAAGATTTATTGGGACGCGATTCGCATCGATCAGACTTCCGAAGTGCGCGAAATTCACACATCGGAAGTTCCGCTCGCCAAAGCTTCGCTCGCATTTCTCGGCTATCCGCGCGAAATTCGGCTCACTCCCGCGAGCGACACGACTTATTCCTTTACGAATCGCAGCATGACTGGACCGTACGCTCGGGCGGAAGGAAATTACACGCGCTACGGCGACGTGCTGGATTTGCTTACGACGGTGGACGACCGCTTCGTCGTGTTCGGCTCCGGCGAAGGCGTCAAGCTGGATTTCGATCCGCACAATTTGCCAGCGCTTCCGGCGGGGTGGGTGCGCGACTACTTTTTCTACGCGAACGGATTCGAGAAGGATCTCGATTTCTATGCTGCCTATGCGTTCAGCGTCGAACCGCTGCCGCGGCACGGGATGATTCCCTATCCGTATCCGCCCGGAAAAGAATATCCGGAGGATGCGCAGCATCTCGGCTACGAACTGGAATACAACACGCGCGAGCGTTCGGACCGATTGCCGCCGAGCCTCGTCTATCACTATGCTCGGCAGAAAGGAAGCTCGGACAATTCCCAAAAACGCTGAAACGGAGCCAAGTCAAGTACAGTGAGAGATCTCACTCCCGCTTCCGGTGCGTTTTTTGCCGGCCTTGCTTTGCCGGCTTCAGTCCCATTCGACCGGCTCCCACGCTCTGGCTTGCGAGCTCTTCAGGACGGCGTCGCAGAGTAGCATTTCGTCATGGCCGGTTTCAAAAGTCGGAAAAGTTCGAGGCGCGCTCCAATCTCCTTTTTCGATGTACTCATAGAAAACGCGGAAGAGCTGCATGAACGTGTCCGGATAACCTTCCGTGTGGCCGCCGGGATAAACGGCGTACGGGCGCGCTTCGGGCGACATCAGCGCGGGATCCTTGAGCAGCGAACCGTTCGCGGAATCGCGGCGGCCGATCCACATCACGTTGGGATCCTCGGCATTCCACCAAAGCGAGCCTTCGGATCCATCGATTCCGAAAGATAGCCTCGCTTTGTGGCCGGCGCTGACTTGCGAAACGGTTACGACGCCGCGCATGTTATCTTGAAAATGCAGAAGCAGCGTGGCGTAGTCGTCGGTGGTCATGGGCATTTCGTCGAAGCCCGAGGCATCGGCTTTCTTGAACGTCTCGACGCGGCCGCGCGGCTTGCGGCGCACGGGGATAACGGTGGCCAGGTCGGCGCAAACTTCGATGATTTTTTTCTGTGTTAGGAACATCAGCAAATCCATGGCGTGTGTGCCGATGTCCGAGACGGCGCGAAGTTCGCCGCCGAGCTTTTGTTCGAGGCGCCAGTTCCAATCGGTCGGATGCAGCAGCCAATCCTGCAAAAAACTGCCGTGGGCGGTGTGCGGCTGGCCGATCGCGCCCTTCTGAATCAGCGCGCGCGCTTCCTGGCAGAGCGGGTAGTAGCGCAAGTTGTAGGCCACGCCGCCAACGCGTTTCGAATCCTTGGCAATTTGGACGAGCATGGCGGATTCGCGCGAATCCATGGCCAGCGGCTTTTCGCAAAGGACGTGCTTCCCGGCGCGGAGGAGTTTGCTGGACTGCTCGAAATGCACGTGATTCGGGGTGCAGATGTGGACGGCGGTTACGCTGGAATCTGCTGCCAGTTCATCGAGCGATGCGTAAGAGCGCTCGAGGCCCAGAGCCTTGCTGGATTCCGCGCCGCGTTCTTTCGAGCTGCCAAGAATTCCGCGTATCGGAATTCCCAGACGCCGGAGAGCATCCACATGCGCTCTGCCGACAAATCCCACTCCAATTACCGCCGCTACGTGCTTCATTGCTTTCGCTCCTGGTGCTGCGCTCACGTTTGCGTGATTCTGCGTAGCTTTGCAGAGCGCCCGCGAGGCAGTTTGCGTCACTCAATCTGCAGGAGGCAAGGTACCAGTTTTCGGGCCGGTCGGGAATGGGAGTGGGTAGGGGCAGAGCTTGCTCGCGGCTCGACATGAAGAAGAGTGGCGTGCGGCCCGGCGCTGAGCATGAAGAAACTGCCGCGTTGTCTTTTTGTGTTTAGCGCTGGGCCGCACATGGATTGACCTCGGAAGGTCAGCTCAATTGCCGGTGGCAGCGGAGCTGGCGCTCGCCGACGTTTGGGCCGGAGTTAACTTGTCCGCTTTCTGGATCCTTTTAAGGCTGGGCATGGGGCGCTGCCAGAGAAGGCGCGCATAGGTGACGTCATTGGGATAGTCCTTGACGGACTGCACGTCGCGCGGTTGGAGAATGATGTCGGCGCGGCGGTTATAGGCGAGCCAGGTGGTACGCATGTGGCGTGTCTCCCACTTTTCCGGCTTTTGGGGGTCTTGCGTGAGCAGGACTTTGACTTTGTTTTCGGCGAGTTGATCTTGTTTGCCGTCGGCGCGGATTTCGATCTTTTCCGCAGGGACTCCGTGAGCGACCAAGAAGTCTTTGACGAGAGCGGCGCGGCGTTCGCTGAGAGCCTGATTGTAGTGTCTGGAGCCGCGGATATCGGCATGGGCGACGATTAGGAGAGTGCCTTTGTGATCGTAGGGCTCGTAATTCACGAAGTGAGCAGCGATGTTTGTGAGTTGCTGCTTTTCGCTGGCGACCAAACCCGCTTTGGGATGTCTGCGAGTGGGATAAGCCGTGGGATAGAAAAGACTCGCGAGAGTGATCGGCGGTGGCGGGTCGATGGAGCCGACGACGTGTAGCTTGGCGGTTTTGGTGATAGTGCCACCGCAGCCGTTGGCGGTGGTGAGCGTGTAGGTTTCGTCTTCATTGATGGGACCGGTGGCGTCGGTCTTTGGATCGGCGGTGACGGTACGGGTTCCGCTTTTCGCGACATTTCCGAAAGGAGAGACCATGACGGAATTCGCATTAGAGGCTGACCAGGTGACCGTGGCGGAATCCTGCTGGACAACTTTGTCGCCAACTTTGTGGTAATGGACTTCCGGTTCGCTCAGGGAAATCGAGGCGGTGGGCTGGACATTTACATCGACGGTGATGGATTGTGTGGAATCTCCGCCGGGGCCCTTCGCGGTGAGGACGTAAGTGGTGTTGCCGGTGGGAGAAACAGTGCGATCACCACTGCGCGGAACTTCACCGATGCCGGAAATGGAAGTGTCAACGGCGTTGGAGGATTTCCAGTTCAGCATGGTCGAACCGCCGCAACTGAGGGCGGAATTTTGAGCGGCGAGTTGCGCGGAGACGGGAGCGACGGGGATGGTGGCGCTGGCGATGCCGGCGTGGAAACGCGGCTGGGGCGGCATGTTGAGGCCCTCTTTCCATTTCTTGGTTTTGGTTTTTCCGTTGTGATTGAGATAGACGACAACTTGCTGGCCGGCTTTTGCGGTTACGGATCCGGACCATATGGTGTTGCCTTCATGCGTGACGGTCAGCTGGTAAGTGCCGGGGTGGACGAGGAGTCTCTGATGCCAAATCCAGCTCCAATCGAACTCGTCGACGTGGCCGACAAAATAGGCAGGCGTTTTGCCGTTGAGCAAAACGGCGGCGCGGGGATCGCCTTTGAGTTCGATGTAGGCGAAGGGGCCGTCAACGACATCGCCGGCGGATTGAAGATGAACGCTGAGATCGGTGCGTTCACCTGCGCCGATATGGACATTCTGAATTTTGGGGAGATAGCCGTAATTGTAGACGCCGACTTTGTGGTCACCGGCGGCGAGGTCGATGGTTTGGCTGCCATCGCGGATGGCTTTGCCATCAACGAAAACGTAAGCCTGCTTGGGATCGACGTGGATCTTCAATTTGCCAGTTTCCGTGGAAGACTGAGCAAAGGAAGGGGCCACGCAGAAGAATACGGCCGCGGCAAACATGAGAACGACTGGACAGAACAATCTCTTTTGCATCTTGGAAATTCTCCTTGTGGAAGAAAGTTACCATCATGAGATATAGAGAACATTTGGAGGAACCGCAGGGCGGCGCCGGGCGGAGAGAACAATCCAGGCACCGCCCCGGCGCACCCCCCAGGCCGCTAAGGCCCGCCCAGCCGCGGGGCGCGCGAGCAGGTTCAATATATCGTGATGCGATAGGTTGCGGGAGCGTTGCCCCGGACGATGTATCGTGTTACGATATATATTCGGAGAGACGTCCGGGAATCGAGAGTCGCGATAGCTTGGGTTTCCAGGGGCAGATCGCGACGCGGCGAGAAGCGGCAGATGCCCGGGAACGCAGGGTTGTTGTGCGCTCAATGGGCCGTTCTTGGGATGGGCGTGCGGGGCTCCGCTTGTGACAACGACGCACAGTATCAAATTGAAATTGGTAAACCTTCCGTTTAGGAATATTCGCTGCCGGTAAATCGGGCCTGCCTTTACAATTACGTGCGGCAATCTGACTGGTGGTGGTGCACGATCGAAGATTTGAGGAGCGCTTGATGGGCTACTTGCCTTTGGATTTGGCGAACAAGACGGCCGTGGTGATCGGCGGGACAAGCGGCATTGGACTGACACTGGCGCGTGGGCTGGCGCAGGCCGGAGCGAACGTCGTCGCGACGGGACGGCGAGAGGAGCAGGTGAAGGCGGCCACGGCGGAGGTTACGGCGCTGGGAAGACGATCGCTGGCGCAGACTTGCGACGTGACGGACAACGGGAGCATCGAGCGGCTGCTGCAAGCGGTGTGCGGCGAATTCGGGAGTGTGGAGATCCTGGTGAACAGCGCGGGGCGAACGAAGCGGATGCCGACGCTGGATTTTCCGGAGGCGGAATGGAACGCCATCATGGAAACGAATCTGAACGGGACTTTGCGGGCTTGCCGCGTTTTTGGACGGCACATGATCGAGAGGCGCTACGGGAGAATTATAAACATTGCTTCGCTGTCGTCGTTTGTGGCGCTGTTTGAAGTGGCCGCGTACAGTGCCAGCAAGGCGGCGGTCGCTTCGCTGACAAGATCGCTGGCGATTGAATGGGCGATGTCGGGCGTTTGCGTGAACGCGATCGCGCCGGGCGTGTTTCGGACGGATTTGAACGCTGGTCTGCTGGATGGGACGGAGCGGGGACGAGAATTTAAGATGCGGACGCCGATGCGGAGGTTTGGGAAGCTCGATGAGTTGATTGGAGCTGCGATATTTTTGGCGTCGGAGGCTGCGAGTTTCGTGACCGGTCAGGTCTTGGCGGTGGATGGCGGGTTTTTGGCCAGTGGCGTGAACCAATAACCTAACGTGGGCGTGGTTTCGCGGCGGGAAGAGTGAGGCAGCGATTTGCGTCAGTGGCTGGTTTTGGGGGCGGCGGATGGCACGGCCATTTGAGCTCGCGTGTGCTTTACGATTTCCAGAAATTTTCGGGCGTTTTCGACGATGATTTCTGGTTGATTTGATTTGAGGGCGAGGGCTTGGACTAATTCTCCGCCGATACCGAGAGCTACAGAGCCAGCTTCGAGGAATTCGGCGGCGGTGTTCAGATTGACGCCGCCGGTGGGAATAAACGGAACTTGAGGGAACGGGCCTCTTAGAGCTTTGATGTATTTGGCGCCGCCTAGCTGACCGCAGGGAAAAACTTTTATGAAGTCGGCGCCGGCGTCCCATGCGGCCATGACTTCGGTGGGGGTTAGCGCGCCAGCCATAATCAACTTCCCTTGGCGGACGGCGAGATTGACGGTTGGAAGATTGAAACCGGGACTGACCAAGAATTGCGCGCCCGCATCGAGGCACTCTTGGGCGGATTGCGCGTTCAGAACGGTGCCGGCACCGATGAGGACTTCGGAGCCGCATTTTGCTGCCAGCTCTTTGATCACTTCGATGGCGCCGGGGACGGTCATTGTAATTTCGACGATGGGGATGCCGCCCCGACAGACAGCGTCAGCGGCGAGGCAGGCTTCGGCGGCCGAAGCGGCGCGGACTACGGGGATGATTCCAATTTCGAGGATGCGTTCACGAACTTTTTGTTTGTTCATTTTGCTTATCCGTTTTCATTTTCCAGCAGAGGATGACTGCTTGCGGTGATTCCTCGTCAGCGCGCGATGCGGGCGCCGACTCCTTTCATTACCTGCGTGACTTCTTGTAGCGTGGCCATGCTAGTGTCCCCGGGCGTGGTCATGGCGAGTGCGCCGTGAGCGGCGCCGCATTCGACGGCCCATTGAGGATCGTGGCCGGCGAGAAAACCGTAAATCAGGCCGGAAGCAAAGGAATCGCCGCCGCCGACGCGATCGAAAATTTCGAGATTTTCGCGATTTTTGGCTTGGTAGAATTCTCCATCGCAATAGCAAATGGCGCCCCAGTCATTTAGCGTGGCGGTTTTTGCTTTGCGCAGGGTGGTGGCGACGACCTGGAACGGATATTCTTTTACGGCTTTGGCGATCATTTGCTTGAAGCCTTCGACTTCGAAGGCGGAGAGATGTTCGTCCATGCCGGGAACTTCGAAACCCAGTGCGGCTGAAAAATCTTCTTCGTTGCCGAGCATGACATCGACGTGCGGAGCGATGCGGCGATTCACTTCCTGCGCGGATTTCTTTCCACCGTGGGACTTCCAGAGAGAAGCGCGGTAATTGAGATCGTAGGAAACCGTTGTGCCGTGGCGCTTCGCGGACTGCATCGCTTCGAGGGCGACTTCCGGCGTTGTGGCCGAGAGAGCGCAGAAAATGCCGCCGGTATGAAACCAGCGGGCACCGTGCTTGCCGAAAATTTCGTCCCAATTGATGTCGCCGGGCTCTAATTGAGAGACGGCAGTGTGGCCACGGTCGTAACTTCCGAGAGCTGCCCGGACACCGAAGCCGCGTTCCGTGAAATTCAGCCCGTTGCGGGCGGCGTGGCCGACGCCATCGTGCTCGACCCAGCGGATCAGGGATTGATCGACGCCGCCTTGATAAATGAAATCCTGAAGAAGGCGCCCAACTGGATCATCGGCAAAAGCGGTGACGACAGCAGCGTCCAGGCCGAAACAGCGTTTCAATCCGCGAGCGACGTTGTATTCGCCGCCGCCTTCGCAGACTTCGAAGGAGCGTGCCGTGGCGATGCGGCGGTCGCCGGGATCGAAGCGAAGCATGATTTCGCCGAGACTGACAAGGTCCCAGCGGCAATCTTTTTTAGCCTTGATCGTCAAAGCCATCTGTTCACCTCAAACTGCCTTTCCGTCTGCAATTCAGGCGTCCGCGCGTATTGTCCATCTTAATTCCGGATTCATGACTGCGCCGCGCCGTCGATGGCCGCGGATTCGAGTTTGGGAGAAAGAATATGGATGATGGCAAGCGCGAGCAGGTAGGCCGAGCCGGCAATAACGAACGGAATCATGTAGCTGCCGGTCCACTGGAGGACGTGGCCCACGACTGTTGCTATGAAAAATCCACCGATGGCACCGGCCATGCCGCCGATTCCGACCACGGAGGCCACCGCGCGCGCGGGGAACATGTCAGAAGTCAGAGTAAAGAGATTGGCGGAAAAGCCCTGGTGGCAAGCGGCAGCCAGGCCGATCAGCCAAACCGCGGACCAGGTGCTCTCGACGCGGTATGCGAAGACAACAGGGATTACACCGACGGCGCAGATCAACATGGCAATTTTGCGCGCAGCGTTGACGGTATGCCCGCGATGGATGAGCGAAGACGAGAGCCAACCGCCAGCAACGCTGCCGACGTCTGAAATGACGTAAATCACCATGACGGGAACGCCGAGACCCGTGAGAGCCAAGCCATGTTTGGCCTGCAAAAAACCCGGCACCCAAAAAAGATAAAACCACCAGACGGGATCGGTGAGGAATTTGCCGGCGATGAAGGCCCATGTCTGACGCAGGGGGACGAGGCGCGCCCAGGAGATTTTACCCGTGGGCTCCGTTACACCGCTGCAGATATAGTCCATTTCCGCTTTGGAGACCCTTGGATGCTCGCGCGGATTGCGATAGATCAGGAGCCAAAAGGCGAGCCAAACGAAACCGAGTGCGCCAATGCCGATGAAGGCGGCGCGCCATCCCCAGTGCAAAACAATCCAGGGCACGATGAGTGGCGTGACGATGGCGCCGACGTTTGTGCCAGCGTTGAAAATTCCAGTGGCGAGAGCGCGTTCTTTTTTGGGGAACCATTCCGCGACGGCTTTGATACTGGCGGGAAAGACAGCGGCTTCGCCGAAACCCAGCGCGTAGCGAGAGAGCGCAAAGCTGCTGAGAGAATTTGCGAGGGCGGTGCCCATCGAGGCGAGGCTCCAGAAAATCATGGCGAGGGCGTAACCTAGGCGCGTGCCGAGCTTGTCGACCAGGCGGCCGACGAGAAGCATTCCCGCTGCATAGGCGATCTGGAAGGCGGATACAAGATTGCCGTAATCGATTTCATTCCAGTGGAAGTCGTGCTGAAGAGTGTCTTTGAGAATTCCAAGGACCTGGCGGTCCATGTAGTTTTTGGTGGTACCGAAGAGAAGCAAAGCGCAAATGACCCAGCGGAAATGGCCGATGCGAGAGGAAACGCTATCAGCGGAAATATTGGCGGCGGCTGCGCTTTCGGCATCTACTGTCGATGCCGAGCTGTTGGAAAAGGAAGTGGGTCGGGCTGGATCCATTTTGCAGTTGAAACGTTACTAATTTTTGCGGCCAGCTTCCAGCCCGGTGGCACCCTGGTTGAAACCTGGCTGCACATTGACGACGCCGAATTGGCGGTCGGCGACTTCGCGGTGAGCGGCCATGGCCCACAAAAAACAGATGCGGTGGCCGGGGACAGAAACATTGGGGTGATATCCGCTGGGCATGAGAACAGCATCGCCATCGCGGACAACGGTCACGAGTTCCGGATATTCCGTGTTGTTATAAACGAGCTGAATGCCGTACGCGGGCTCGGGCATGTCAAAGAAGACATACATCTCTTCGAGCATGGCGGCGTGTTCATGCGGGGGCCAGCTGGTCCAGTTTCCCGGTTCAGCTTGCGTGAAGCCGACGACGAGCCGACCGGCCACAATATTCTTAGCGAGCAGCATATTCAAGTGGCGGGTGCTGCCTGAGCCACCAGTGCTGAATTTCAGTCCGGGATCTTTAGAGATTTCCGCAAACCGGACGACTTGCAGGGGATAAAGGTTGTCAACGTCAGAGGAGAACTCGGCGAAATCGACGCTGGTGCTTGTCGAGATGGAGACGGAAGAATCGCGCGGGATGTAGATGGCGTCGTACTGGCCGAGCTCGATCTCTTTATCATCTGCCTTCAACACTGCCTGGCCAGAGAGACAGATCAATCCCATCTCCCGATTTCCCGTGGAGAAGGATTCCGTGGATTTCGAAGAGTTCAGGAGGATGCGTCCGTAAGCGAGATGGCGCATGGAGCTATTGGCGGGGGTAACGGAAACATGCCGGCCCAGAAGCGCATTGGTCTTGCGGAATATCATTTTCTCTGCGGCGGGTTGGGGCGGTGTGGTCATGGGACCTCCTGTCTGGAGATGATGACGCGCGATGCAAACAACGAGAGACACATATTCGCTTGTTTCACTGCGAACTTTAGAAAATGGAAGGGCGGGAGTCAAACCGTAAAAACTGAAGATTCTTTTCAGAGAGACTCAAAAGACAACACAACTTTGTGCGGGGCATAAAATCAGTTGTTCACGAACAGGAACTTGGCGCATGCACTTGCCAGCAGTGTAGAATGCGAAACGCACTCTCACCACCCGAAAAATCAGAATGGGACGTTCCGGGGCGATCCCGCGGGGGCTCGGCCGGCGCTTAGTGGAGCAGGTAAATGGACATTCACCAACTCGAACTGTTCCTCGCGGTCATGGACTCACCAAGCATGACGCGCGCGGCGGAAAGGATCCATCTGTCACCTGGCGCCGTCAGCCTGCAGCTCCGTAACCTCGCCGACGAACTGCACACAGAACTCTTCGTGAGACGTGGAAAGAGGTTGATTCCCACTCCGGCGGCCTTGCGCCTTGCCGAGCAGGCCAAGGAAGTGGTGAGGATGATGGGACAAATTCAGCAACTCTTCGAGAACGACTTGGCCAAGGACGTTCGCCCATTCCATTTCGCGACCGGTGTGACAACGCTCATCTACCAGTTGGGCGGCCCTCTTCGCCAGCTGCGCAAGCGCTACCCGAACGCGGAAATTAGCGTGACGGTAGGCGTCACGGAGGAAATGGTTGCGGGAATCCTCGATCGGCGTTTCGATTTGGCGCTCATTTCGTTGCCCGTTTCCGAGGCAAACTTGAGGCTCATTCCGCTGTTCGATGAGGAGCTGCTGATTGTTCGTCCTTCCGCTAACAAGGTGGGCAGCGGGCATGTTGGGTCGATGCGAGCGTCGGAGCTCGCCGGCGCGCCCTTCCTGCTCTATCCCAAGCGAAGCAATGTCAGACTGGTGATCGACAAGTTTTTCAGCGAGATTGGCGTGACTCCGCGGGTGCTCATGGAGGCGGACGACACGGAAGCCGTCAAACGCCTGGTGGAATCGGGCTTTGGGTATTCGATCCTTCCGGAGCACGCGTTGCGAGGACGCTCACATTTCTTTCAGAAGTTCCGAATTGCAGGCCATCGATTGACAAGAACGCTGGCCTTGGCCACGGCGCAGACCGAATGTCCCCGGAAGTTGACTGAATCCATCGCCAGCTTTCTGCGGGCGGCACTGGTTGAGGGGCGATCCAGCGATGCAAACACCTGACACCGCGGGCTACGGCGAGATTTGCTAGGAGGGGGCTGCTTACTTCTCGCCGCAAATGCAATCGCGCCTTCGCGGCGGCAATCACTGATTTAATAAGCTGCCGACCCCTTTCAACGACACCTCTGTGGCACCTTTGAATGGAACGATTATTCTCTGTGTAACTGAATGGTGCTTATACTCGCCGCCGTTCTTATGGCTACAGAGCATCTGAGTCACCGCAAGAGTCGTAAACGATTCCTTTAGTGAGTCTCAACACCCGATTTCGTGGTCTTGGCTTACTATTTGCAGGAAGGTGCTGGAGGGGGAGCGGACTATGCGTATTCCAATTGCGGGTGGGTCTCTTATGCTCGTCGGCGTGGGTCTGTTTCTGACATCGTTCCGTGCGTCCGGCCCGCCGCCGAACGATCGGGTTTCCGTGGTCGTAGATGAACAGGCGCGCCGTGTGGACGTCTCGATTGATGGCCAGCCGTTCACGGCTTACATCTGGCCGAGCACGCTTAAGAAACCTGTTCTCTATCCGCTACGCACCGCCGAGGGCACGATTATCACGCGCGGTTATCCTCTCGAGCATCGCCCCGGCGAGCGAATCGATCATCCGCATCACGCAGGCCTGTGGTTCAACTATGAAAACGTGAACGGCATCGATTTCTGGAATAATTCGGACGCTATTCCGGCGGCGCGCGCTCCGAAGATGGGCACCATCGTCCAGCGTGCCATTCTATCCGCGAAAAGCGGAGCGCAGCAGGGCGAGTTGGACGTCGAAGCCGATTGGGTCAATTTTGAGAAGAAAGTCTTGCTTAAGGAGCACACGCATTTCGTGTTTCGCGGCGGCCCAGGATTCCGAAGTGTTGACCGCATCACGACCTTAACCGCCCTCGGCGAAAAGGTGTCCTTCCCTGATGAAAAGGACGGCATGCTGGGTTTACGCGTCATTCGAGCACTTGAAATACCTTCCGACAAGCCCGAAATTTTTACCGATGCAAGCGGGCAGGCGACCACGGTGGCCAAGTTGGACAATACCGGCGTTAACGGCACCTACCTGACCAGCGAAGGGAAAAAAGGGGACGAAGCGTGGGGCACGCGCGGGCGGTGGTGCAATCTCAGCGGGATGGTCGGCGAGGAGCCCGTCACCATTACTATTCTCGATCACCCAGAGAATCCTGGTTTTCCCACATACTGGCACGCGCGCGGCTACGGGCTTTTCGCCGCAAATCCGCTCGGCGAGAAAGTCTTCAGCAATGGTAAAGAGGAGCTGAATTTTTCCCTGGCTTCTCACGCCAGCGCGACTTTCCGCTATCGGATCTTGATCTCGTCGGCTATTCTCACGCCCGACGCCACCGAGGCAGCGTACAAAGATTTCGTCGCAGCGTATCACTGATAAACTTGGCCAGATGACCATTCATATTGGCTTAATCGGTGGCGGCAACATTTCGGAGACCCACGCCCGGGCTGCACATGCGATCTCTGGAGTGGAAATCGCGGCCGTGAGCGGCACCAACGCTGAAAAAATCGGCCGGCTGTGCCGCGAATACGGCGGTGCGCCCTATCAGAGCTTCAACGCATTCCTCGATCATCGACCGATGGATCTGGTGATCATCGGCAGTCCTTCTGGACTCCACGCGGAACAGGGTATTGCAGCAGCTCGCTGCGGACTTCATGTGCTGACGGAAAAACCGATCGAAATCAACACGGCGCGCGCGGACGCTCTCATTGCCGCCGCAAAACAATCAGGGGTGCAGCTCGGCGTAATATTTCAAGATCGCACCAAGCCCCACATTCGCCAACTCAAGACTTGGCTTGATCAGGGGCTTCTCGGCAAGCCGCTCCTCGTCGATGCCCGCGTGAAGTGGTACCGGCCGCCTGAGTACTATGCCAATTCTCGCTGGCGCGGCACGTTCGCTCTCGACGGCGGAGGAGCGCTGATCAATCAAGGCGTTCACACCATCGATCTACTTCTGTGGCTGCTTGGCGACATAGTCCGGTTGCAAGCCCGGACAGCTACGCTGCTTCACAAGATCGAAGCAGAGGACACGGCGCTTGCCACGCTGGAATTCTCGAACGGGGCGCTGGGTATTTTCCACGCGACTACAGCCGCTTATCCGGGCTACCCGCGCCGCGTGGAAATCACGGGCACGGAAGGCACAGTCATCCTCGAACATGACCGCATCATTGCCGTCGATCTACGCAATTCTTCAGCGGCTGCTAACGCTTCTGCCTTGCTAGCCGGGCTCTCCGAATTCGTACGGGACGAAAATCAAAGCGCCTCGTCTGCCGCCGTCAGCGATTTTCGCGGCCATCAAGCCGTCCTCGAGGATTTTCTCGCCGCGATCCGACAAGACCGTCCCCCCGCTTGCGACGGGCACGAAGGCCGGCGAAGTATCGCGCTAGTCGAATCCATCTACCGCGCCGCAAAGACTTTCCATGACGCCGCTTCGCTCTGAATTATAGCCATCCAAACGGCAGCGTGCAGACCATGATCAATTCTATTTTCGCGATTTAAACGAAAGGACGGAAGTCATCAAAGGAGAAGGGCCGCCAGGACGGAAGTGAATCGAGAAGGCCCGGCCTCACTTGGTTTATTTTCCATGTGCTGGATCATTTTCGGCCTGGGCTTCGATGCGGACAAACCTACGCATCCCATTAATGGCGGCCTGTGCGAGATGAACTTGGTGGTGAATGTCCTCCACGGAACGTCGTTCTTCTTGGGTAAGTTCGGGAGCGTCACGGAGAAGATCGCTGTAACCTAGGATGGCGGTCAGCGGGTTGCTGATTTCATGGGTGGCGCCGAAAGCCAGGCGCCCGAGCGCCGCCAACCGTTGAGATTCCAGAATCTGATTTTGGACAAGCTTGAGGCTCTCCAATGAGGACTCCGTAAGACCGATCAGCCGGAGAAGCTCGCGATCCATCGAAGTGAGCTTGAGAAATGTTAAAGTGCCCAACAAAAGCATGGCGCCGAAGACGAGGCGGAGACGAAAAACAGTAATCACCTGCGGGTTCCGGTGATCGAAAACCGCCGCAATCGCCAAGAGAGGAAGAGAGATCACTCCGAGCATGGCAAGCCTGGCACTCCATGAACCCCGGTTCGGATGGATGGCATCCGATTGGGCCGGCTGAGACTTAAGCTTTGCGCCGAGTGCCGCGGCGACGGTGAGCAAGGCCAGGGAAAAGCCCCAAGGCACATCGTAGAAGCTACCGGTGTAGTAGAGCCCTCGGTCGATGACAACATTTTGCAAGAGGCTTCCAGCGGCGAAAAAAACAAGCGCGTAAAAAAACTGTCGAAAAAAACTCTTCCAAGAGCCTTCGCTCTTCAGATAGAGCACTCCGACGGCGATCAGGGCCGCGCAATGTTCCGTGAGCGCGAGCACATAGTAGACGGGGTTGTAGTTGGGATAGCTTCTGATCACAAGTTGCCACGGCAAGGCAAAATAGAGATAGAGGCATACCCACCAGAACAGCAGAAGCACGAAGTCCAAACGGCGGAACCGCAGATCGCCAGGAGCAGATTCTGTTTGCGGCCCGAGCGTCAGGGCGGCCAGAGTAGGAACCAGAGCCAGCAGAAAAAGACCATCGCCGGGGATGGGATTGGGCGCAGGGTGCCGAAGAATAACGTCGTAATAGAACCAAACGAATTGCGAAAGGAACAGGATGCCGAAACCCGTTTCGTTCAAGAGCCAAAATAATCGAACCGTGCCTTTGGATTCACGACGATTGCTTCGGAAGGACAACACCACGACCAGAACGAGGAGACAGGGGAAGGTGTCGCCGAGCGCAGTTAGTAAAATACTGGCAGGCAGAAACACGGCAGCGGCGATCTGGCCAAGAACCAAGCCGAGCGCGATCCGCGTCCAGAGTGTGTCAATCTTTCGAAGCAAATCTACGTCTCCAATTGCAGCAAGAAGTTTAGAAAACTGCCTCCACGGGATCAGCGACGACGGCCGGAATCATCAGCTTGAATACGGCACCGCCCTCGGGCCGATTTTGGCAAGCGATTTCTCCGCCGTGCTGCCGAATGATCCCGTAGCACGTGCTCAGCCCCAAACCGACACCCTTACCCACCGCCTTGGTGGTGTAGAAGGGTTCAAAAACGCGGCGAGGATCTTGCAGCCCCGATCCTGTGTCTGCAAATCGGATCTCGATACGCTCTCGCTCCGCCCTGATGTCGATGCGGAGCAACCCCGATTCGTTTCCTTCCATGGCGTCGATCGCATTTTCGATAATATGGACGAAAACCTGAATTAGCTGGTTGGCGTCGCCCTCGACCAACGGTGTGCCACCGTCATCTTGCACCTCGAACCGAACGCGATTCCGCCGTTCAGCGCGGGTTAGATTCACCGCACTATCGAGCAGAAGCCGAATATTAAGTTGGGAACGGTGTACGGGCATCTCTTGCGCGAAACTCAACATGCTTTCGACCAGGTTGTTTGTCCTTCGAGCGGCCTCGGCGATCTTCTCGGTCATTTTTTGACGATTCGTGTCGGCGGCGGGGCGCGAGGTTAGAATCTCGACATCCTTGCCGACGGCGACCATGGCTCGATTGATTTCATGAGCCACTCGCGCCACGAGTTGGCCTAACGATGCGAGCTTCTCGTTCTGAAGCAACTGATCCTCGAAGCGCTTGAGGCTGGAGTAGGCGAAGGATGCCTCTTGCAAGTATCCGGAAAGTTTGGAGTTGAGGAGATCTTGCTTCAGCAAAAGGAGAATGGTTAGAAGCAGCATTGTAAGCAGGGTCAAGAGGATGCGAAATTGGCACACGGGATTCTGCGTTTCACCGCTCATTACCAGCCACAGACCGATGGCTGGTGTCGAGAGGGTCGCCAACATCGAGAGTCGGGCGGGCCAAATGATGGCCCTCGCCGCAGGGCGTCCTCCCGTTTCGGGCTGCTCCGAGCTTCGGACCTTCTCTAATCGAGAATCGGTGGTTGAGGTAATCGCAGCAATGCAAAACCACGCCATTGCCGCAGTGAGAGGCACGTCGTAAACGCTGCCCGTGTAATAGCGCCCCGACTCGATGGCCCAATTGATCGCGAGAGAAGCCAAACCGTAAGTGGCCGCAGCGCCGAGAAAATGCAAGTAGAAGCGGCGCCATGGCCCATAGCTACGTAGCGCTACGACAGCTAGCGCAAACAAAAATAAAAGATTGCCCAGTGCATCGATCATGTCCGAATGACTGTTGTAAGTGGCCAGATCAGTCCCGGCGAGCAGAAACGCCATGGCCCAAAAGAAATAGACGTACATCCAGTAGACGAGTAGCGAAGTGAGGTCGAATAAGCCAAGAAGCCGGGATCGATCAGGCTTGTCGTGGTTGGGCTCAAGGGCTAGCGCCGCGAGCATGGGGACGATTTTAGTGAAGAGAAGGAACTCTCCGATTGGAACCGATGGAACTGGGCGGTTGAGCCAGACCTCATAATAGACCCACAAGAACATATTGACCGACCACATGGCGAACCCGAACTCAAGCAAAAGCCAGAACGCCCGCTGTGTGCCTCGAGCGAAAACACCTTTCCAGGCAAAGAAAAGAGAGGCCGTGGCAAGGAGGAATAACTGGGCTAAATCTCCGAATGCGGTGAGCGCGTAGCTTGACCGGCCGCGAAGTGAAGCGGCAGCGAGCAAGACAGGCAGAAGGACGGCCAGGACGACAAGAGCTTTTTTGCTGAACGAGCTCCAGCCGCTGGAACTGATGTTGGGTTGGCTGGTAACTTCCTGCACACTCTCACCTGTCAGAGGCAATTGCAACCAACCTGATCACAGAATCAAAACACGCGGCAGCGTCCTGGTGCGTAATCCCCTTGTCCCAAGGAGACAAGCGCTGGGAGACGAGCGATTCGTCCAGGACTTGTCTCTATTTTGCTTGTGCCGGCCTTGCGTTCACGAATATTTGTTGGAGTGGGTGCCACAATGCATACACGCGAAGGAGGGGCGTTTTGCAAAATACGTACCGCTTCGTTCGTCAGCTCCTCCGCATTACCATAGCCGCTTGTTTTGCGCTCCTCGTGCGGAAATCGGGCGCAATTCAATGCGAGGTGGTTTGCCACGCGGCGTCAAGTGGAGATTGGACTTGCGGCTATATTTGCCTTGTTGCTTAGCACTCCTCTTTCCGCGGCTGAAAAATCAACCTCTTTACGGCTCATTGACTCGCTAAGTCGAGCAGCCCCAGGATAAAGGAGGCGATCACGTCGAGCTTCGATGCGAAGGAGCTGAAGGAAGGAAGGAAGGGCCAGGATCGCTAATGGCCCGGGCTTTTTCGTCGCCGGCGAGTCGTCTTCAAAACCTGCGCTCGTTGTCGACGATGCTCCGGTTCCGCAAATGCAAACTCTCTCGGGATCTGATGTATGGTTCGCGCCTGCGCACATCGAACCTGTATGCGGGCTGCACTCCTTCTGCTACGTAATCAGCGGCGCCAATAGCAGCATGAAGTTCGGTGGCCACCTAGACCTTCCTGCATTCACTCCATTTTCCTACCTGCAGCCCGGAATCCCTTCTGGCACGCTATCGCCGAAACTCTTGCACACGAGCATGATCTACGATGGCATGAAAAGCGAGTATCGGATTTATGTCCCTGCGCAGTACGACCCAAGCACGGCCGCAGCGCTCATGGTCTTCCAGGACGCGGGTGGTACCTCGATCGCGACGGCAACAATCCAGCTCTCAAAGTCGCCGCGTCTCTATCACCAATCGCGAGGCCCAGTAGCACGGGTGGACATTCCGCGGGACTCAGTGGCCGGCAGCCGAAGGCACGAATCACCGGCCGCTAGCTTCTGCTATTCTGTTTCTGGTGACCAACCACCGATTCCCCAGTTATTCCCGGTCCAAAGGAGTTCCATGCAGTCCCTGCGCCTGAATCCGATTCTCAACACCGACTCGTACAAGCTGACCCACTGGTGGCAGTACCCGCCGGATACCCGCCACATCTACTCCTACGTCGAGTCTCGCGGGGGCATGTTTGAAGAAACAATGCTGGCCATGCTCCAGTACATCGTAAAATCCAATTTCGCCGGCCAAGTCTTCACGCTGGACGACGTCGAGGAAGCCCGCCGCTTCGCTCATGCTCACTTTGGCGGCCACCCCAAGACTTTCAACTACGAAGGATTCAAATCGCTCTACGCCAAACACGGCGGCCGCCTTCCGCTGCGCATTCGCGCCGTCAAGGAAGGCACCGTCGTCAAAAGCCGCAACGCGCTCATCACCATCGAGAACACCGATCCCGAATTTTATTGGCTCACCAACTGGGCGGAAACTGTCCTTCTCCAAGTCTGGTATCCCATTACCGTCGCTACGCTTTCACGCGCCATTAAGCAAGTGATCGGCAAAGCTCTCGTTCGCACCGGGGATCCTGCGCTTCTTCCCTTCAAGCTGATCGATTTTGGATTCCGCGGAGTTTCTTCCAAAGAATCCGCCGCCATCGGTGGCGCGGCTCATCTTTTTAATTTTCTAGGCACCGACACTATTGCCGCCATTCAGCTTCTCAATCAGTTTTATGCCGCGGATCTCACGGCCATGGATCCGCTCAACTGCGCCGGTTACGCCATTCCCGCTTCGGAGCATTCCACTATCACCGCTTGGGGCGAAGAGAATGAAGTCCAGGCTTACGCCAACATTCTCGAAAATTGCCCGGAAGGCATCGTCGCCTGCGTGAGCGATTCCTACGACATTTACAACGCCGTGCGCAATCTCTGGGGCGGCACGCTTCGCGACAAAATTCTTCAACGTAAAGGCACGCTGATTATTCGCCCGGATTCTGGCGACGCCGTCACCGTGCTCGAAGAACTTTTCAAAATCGTCGCGGAAGTATTCGGCTACGAAGTAAACAAAAAAGGCTGGAAGACCACAGTCCCCTGCGTCCGTTTCATTCAGGGCGACGGCGTGAACTACTACACCATTCAAAACATCACCGGCCAGCTCACTCGCAAAGGCTGGTCGCAAGATATTTGGAGCTACGGCATGGGCGGCGCGCTGCTCCAGCAAGTGAATCGCGACACGCTGAAATTTGCCTTGAAGTGTTCCGCCATCGACCGCGGCGGCAAATGGCACAACGTCTACAAAAATCCTAAAACTGATCCATCCAAAGCCAGCAAAGGCGGCCGCTTCAACCTAATCCACAACGGCAAGGAATACGCCACTGTCGAAGTCGACAACGATTCTCCTAATCCCGATAGTTCCCCGCTCGGCGTGAACGTGCTCGAAACTGTCCTCGAAGACGGCAAGCTCCTCCGCGACATGACCCTCCAGGAAGTCCGCGATATTGCCGTCAAATACGACACCTACAATGAAACGTCTTAGTCATCTCATCTCTCTCGCACGGCGTTCGTCGCGCCCAAACACGGACTTCTATCGCCACGAATTCCGGGCCTTTGTAGTCGCGAGTCATTCGACCCGCTTTTTCCACCGGGCGAGCAAACTTCGCTCGGTGCCCCTGTGTCACTTCTTTACGAATAAAACACAGTAATTGTTGGCCGGCCAATCATCTACAATTTTTTCAGCGCGAAAACCTGCTTTGCCCAGTTCGTCGATCAGAATTTTCTGGTAGATGCCATGCCCTTCGCGATCCTTCGGTACTCCCTCAACCCTGCCGTACTCCGGATGTGGTGGAAAATCAATGATCGCCAGTTTCCCTCCCGGCTTCAGCGAGGCAAGAATGCTCGCATCAAATTCCAGTGGCTTCGTCAAATGATGGTAAACGCGCCGCAAAAAAATCGCGTCGCAACAGGAGACCGGCAAGTTCGTTGCCGCTTCTCCGCTCTCGATCACCGTCACGTTTTGCAAATTCCGTCTCTTGACTTCCGCCCGCAGCGCCTTCAATTTTTCCTGACTAATTTCCGTCGCGAACACGCTTCCCGTCGGACCAACCTGTGCCACGGCAGCAAAAGTATAACTTCCGTCTCCCGCGCCAATATCCGCCACAACCGTTCCCGTCTTCCAGCCCATCAGGAATGCGAGCTGTGGAATCTCGTCTGCCGCGGAAGCGCTCGCATGCAGCGCAAGCGCAAGGCTTAACACAGCGATGCAAGCAAATGCAACCAGGAAATGCTTGTTCGCTCTGATCCTTTGTTTCATGGTGAACTCACTCTTTCAACCGATGCTAGCCGGATTTCGCTGCAACGCTGCTCACTCCTCGCCTATATCTTCGCGCCACAACGCAGGATTTTCCGCGATGAATATCGCAAGCATCTCGACACATTCTTTAGACGCAAGATCAATCACTTTGATTCCATGCTCTTGCAGCCAGTCAATCCCGCCGCGAAAATTCTCGGATTCGCCCACGACCACGGTTCCAATTCCAAACTGGCGGATCAGCCCGCTGCAGTACCAGCACGGCGCGAGCGTTGTCACCATGACTTTGTCGCGGTAACTCCCCTGGCGCCCCGCTTTGCGAAACGCATCAGTCTCACCGTGCGCGGAAGGGTCGCCGTCCTGCACTCTGCGGTTGTGGCCGCTGCCCAACAGCCTTCCGTCACGATCGAAAACAGCCGCGCCGATTGGAATACCGCCTTCCGCGAGTCCGCGCCGCGCTTCTGAAAGCGCCGTCTCGAGCATCGTCAAATATTTCGTTCGATCCATTTACACGTCCTCGATGCGTTTGCCGCGCCCAAAACGGGGCGCGATGGCGTAATTGAGCTGCACGAAAATGATGAACCCAATGCTCCAATAGGTATTGAGAAAACAAAGCAGAGCGCCAAACGCGTAAAACGATTGCGCAATAACGATGCGGCGGCAAATCGCCGCAGGCACTTGGGTTGGAGTGTCGCTCTTGACGAGGTTGGCGTGCGTTGCGCGGCCCCAACTGGCGTAGAGGAAGGCGCCGAGAAGAAAGATGTTGGCCCAATAAGCGAGCAGTGCTGTACGGAAGCGGAGGAAATCGATCAAGAGTCTCGTCGAAAACGGCATGAGAGTGACAAGAAAAAGAAACGCCAAATGAATCCACGTGAGGTGACGCTCGGAACGTTCGAGGTAATTGAGCTGCGTCTGCTGACCCACCCAAAAAATGCCGAGCGTCAGGAAACTCATGAGATATACAACGAGTGGCAGACGGAGATCGCCAAGGGCGTTGCGCAAAGCACCCTCGTTTTTAATCAGTTCTTTGGCTGGCACACGAAGTTCCAGAAGAAGCAAAGTCATGGCCACGCCGAAAATGCCGTCGCTCAATGCGGCGAGCCGCTCCACGCTCTGGCCCGCAATCGCGTTGTAAGTGGTTCTCAACATTGTTCGAGGCGATCCTACTTCAAGGAGGCTTGGACTTTTTTACCGTATTCGCGGGCCTTGCTAAGGATTTCCGGTTCGTTCAGCGTCAAAAGCTTTTTGTCGCGCATCACGACGCGGCCGCCGATGACCACCGTTTCCACATCGCTCCCTTTGAGCGCATACGCCAGTTGCGAATACACGTCGAACATGGGCACGGCGTTGGGTTCATCCAGGCCGATCAAGATGATGTCGGCTTTTTTGCCGACTTCGAGCGAGCCGATTTCCTTTTCCATGTGCAGCGCTTTTGCGCCATCGATTGTGGCCATCTCGACGACGGATTTTGCATCCATCGCGCGCGGGTCCATTTTCGTTATTTTCTGGAGCTTAGCGGTAAGGTCCATTTCTTCCATCAAGTCGAGGTCGTTGTTGCTGCCCGCGGGACCGTCAGTTCCGAGTCCGACGGCGATGCCCGCGGCGCGCTCTTCGACCACGGGTGCGACGCCGCTCGCCAACATCATGTTGCTCGAAGGATTGTGCACGCAGCCGACCTGTCGCTCTGCAAGAATTTTTCGATCGCCGGCATTCACGAAAATGCAGTGTGCCGCGACAATATCCGGTCCAAGAACGCCAATTTTATCGAGATACTGGACTGGGGTCAGACCATTCTGGTTCAAACTGTCGTCCAACTCTTTTTTCATTTCAGCGACGTGGATCAAAATCGGCGCGTGGTATTTGCGCGCGAGGGCGGCGGCATCCTGAAGCGTTTTTGTCGAGCAAGTGTAAATGGAATGCGGCGCGGCGGCGGCGTGGATCAGCGGATCGCCAGTCCAGCGCTTCAGGAATTTTTCGGTGTAATCGAGCATGGCGGCGTTGGTTTTGTTGTCGGGCGCCGGAAAATCGATGAACGTTTCGCCGAGCACGCCGCGCATTCCGGCGGCTTTGGTTTCTTCGGCGATGGCGTTCTCGAAGTAGTACATGTCGGCGAAAGTCGTCACGCCGGAACGAATTTGTTCCGCAGCAGCGAGTCGCGTTCCCCAGCGGACAAAGTCCTCGGTTACATTTTTCGCCTCGGCAGGGAAAATGCATTTGTGCAGCCAGTCGTCGAGCGTGACGTCATTGCAAAGCCCGCGAAACAGCGTCATGGGAACGTGCGTGTGGCCGTTGATGAACCCGGGGAGAATGAGAGCGCCTTTGGCATCAATGGATTGCTTCGTGAAAATCGGACCGTTCGGCAGGTGCGGAAGCCCCTCGCCGATGGCGACGATTGTGTCGGCCTTTACGATGACGTAGCCGTTCTCAAGGATACGGCGGTCCGGGTCCATGGTGACTACCCTGCCGCCCGAGACGACCAGATCGACAAAATTTGCAGGCTTTCCTTTCCCAGGCATCTGTCCCTGCGACGGCGTTTGTCCTTGCGCAGGGAATGCCGACGCGCTGGCAAAAATCAGGGCCGCGCAGGCCAACACGATGGCAAGTTTGCTCATTCCAATTCGCCTTGGATTCATTTTCTTTCTCCGGCTGTCATAGATTGGAAGAGTCGAACGGCTTCGGAAAAAGATCGCGCATCTGCAGCGTTTCCGTTTTGCCTTTCAGATTCGCCAGAATCACGGGGACATCGCCGCAAAATTCCCAGATCAACTGGCGGCACGCGCCGCAAGGCGGCGTGAGCGTGTCTGTATCCGCGACGACGGCGATGGCGTCGAAGTTACGCTCACCTTCACTCATGGCTTTGAAGATCGCGACGCGCTCGGCGCAAACAGTCAGACCGTACGTGGCATTTTCCACGTTGCAGCCTCCGAACATTCTGCCCGAGGTAGCGTGCAGCGCGGCGCCAACACGAAAATTCGAGAACGGCGCGTGCGCATTTTCGCGCGCTTGCTGCGCGGCTTCGACGAGTGCGTCATGTTCGCTCACGAGACGTTCCTCCGCGGCAAAAGAGAGAAGAGAGATTTCGCGCTTGGCCCGAAATGAGGGTTCTTTGAGTTTGAGTATTTCATGAAATCTCCTCGGCGATGCGCGGGATGACGACTTTAAGAAGAGCGATGAACTGGCCGCGGACGCGCTCACCGGTTTCGAGGACTTCTTTGTGATCGAGCGGTTGATCGAGGATGCCGGCGGCGGCGTTGGTGACGCAAGAGATGCCGAGAACGCGCATGCCGGAATGGCGCGCCGCGATCACTTCGGGGACGGTGGACATGCCGACCAGATCCGCGCCGATGGTGCGCAGAAAACGGATTTCAGCGGGAGTTTCGTAGCTGGGGCCAGGCAGCGCGGCGTAAACACCTTCGTACAGGCCGATGTGGTTGCGGTTTCCCGCGCCGACAGCGATTTCGCGAAAGCGGCGGTCGTAGGCGAGGGTCATGTCGGGAAAGCGCGGGCCGAAGCGGTCGTCGTTGGGTCCGGTGAGAGGATTCGCGCCTTGAAGATTGATGTGATCCTTGATCACCACGAGTTCGCCCTGCGTGAATTCTCGTTTGATGCCGCCGGCGGCGTTTGTGAGGATGACGGCTTTGACGTCCATGCGTGAAAAAACACGAATGGGAAACGCGACGTCTTTGGCGGAATAGCCTTCATAGAGATGAACGCGACCCTGCATTCCCGCCATGGGGATTTCCCCGACTCTGCCGAGGACGAGCTGGCCAGCATGGCCGATGGCGGTGGACTTTGGGAAATGTGGAATATCCGCGTATGGGATTTTTGTCAAGCTGTCAAATTCTTCGGCGAATGCGCCCAAACCGGAACCCAAGACCAGGGCGATTTTTGGACGCAGAGTGGATTTGGAGAAGATGAAATTCGCGGCGGCTTCGGCGCGTTCGAATTCGCCGGGGGATTTGCTCTTGGCAGCGGGCTTTCTTGGCGGGCTCATGCGCAGGTCTGGGAAATTTTAACGTGAGTTTGGGCTAGAGCGCTAACTTCCGTGCACAGCCAAGATTGGCTGTGCCACTGGATGGGTGCGGATCGATTTTGCCTGGATGAGGCGCTGTATGCCGCGTCCCTGCACGAGAAGGAGGAATTCATGAAAGAATTCCGACGATGGAGGCGGACATTAGATTGGCCATGGTTCCGGCGAGCATGGCACGGATGCCGAATTTAGCTAGCTGGCTGCGCTGTTCGGGCGCTAGGGCGCCAATGCCGCCAATCTGAATTCCAATGGAGCTGAAGTTCGCAAAGCCGCAGAGCGCGAACGTCGCGATCCTGGCGGACCGGGGATCAAAAGCGCTGGCTCTTATGAGTTCGCCGAGTTGTTGGAAAGCCACGACTTCGTTGATGACCATGCGCGTGCCAAGCAAGTTGCCCATGGCCGCGCAATCGTGCCAGGGGATACCGATGAGCCACGCAACCGGTGCGAAAACCCAGCCGAAAATCTGCTGGAGGCTGGAGGGAAACCAAGTGAGATGAAGGCGTGGATGGATGGCGAGCCAGTTGTGGGCGCCGCCCATCATGGCGTTGACGAGATAGAGGAGCGCGATGAAAGAGATGAGCATGGCGCCGACGTTAAGAGCAAGATAAAGGCCGTCGACCGTTCCACGCGAAATGGCGCCGAGAAAGTTGGCGTCTTTTTCCATTTCGGGCAATTCAACACGGCCCGCGGTGAGTGGCTGCTCAGTTTCCGGGACGAGCATTTTAGCCATGAGCAGCGTGCCCGGCGCGGTCATGATGACGGCGGTGAGGAGGAACTCGGCTTTGATACCGAAAGCGATGTAGGCGGCCATAATGCCGCCGGAGACGTGGGCCATGCCGCTGGTCATTACGACCATGAGTTCGGATTTTGTGAGCTTATTCAAAAAAGGGCGGATAGTAAGCGGCGCTTCGGTTTGACCCATAAAGATGCTGGCGGCGATGTTGAGAGATTCCGCGCCGCTGGCACCCATGACGCGAGTCATGATCCAAGCGGCAAAGCGGATAATCAGCTGCATCACGCCGATGTAATAGAGGAGCGCAAAAAAAGCGGCGATGAAGATGATCGTTGGCAGAACCTGAAAGGCGAATAGGAAATGTTCAGGAGAAGCGGCAAAGCCGGGAGACGGAGCCGCGGGTAAGCCCAACTCGCCAAAGACAAACTGCGAGCCGTAAAACGCGTAGCTGAGAAGCAGATTGACGTAATATCCGGCTTTTTCAAAGAGATAGCGCCCGGCGGAAAAGCGCAGGACAAAAATGGCGAAGGAGAGTTGCAAACCGAGACCCCAGAGAACGGTTTTGAGTTTTATGGCTTTCCGCTCGGTGGAAAAAAGATAAGCGAGAGCGAGCATCACGAGCAGGCCGAGCACTCCAGTGAAACGTCCCATGCGAGGTCCTCTTTCTGGCTTGCCGGTGATCCGATTCGAGCGAAAACGCAAGAGCGCTAGCCGCCGATAATGCGGCGAATGAGCGGGCGCTCCTCCGACGGCGCGGCTTCCCCTATCACGTAGCTCTGGGCGATGAGGCTCCGCGCCTCGGCCAACTTTGCGGCGTTATTGTAATGGATTGTGGCGAGAGGTTCGCCTTTTTCTACGCCATCGCCGATACGCTTGTGGAATTCTAGGCCGACGGCGTGGTCGATGGAGTCTTCCTTTTTTTCGCGGCCTCCGCCGAGGGTTGCGAGAGCAATACCAAATTGTTCGCAATTTGTCGCGGTGATGAAACCGGAGTTGGGACTGGGGACATTCTCGACGGAGCGGGCTCGAGGAAGCAACTGCGGTTTTTCGACAATGAGATCGTCGCCACCCTGCAGGCGAATACAATGCTTGAGTCTCTCCATGGCATGGCCGGAGGCGATCAGGGATTCGGCGAGGGCGCGGCCTTCCACAACAGACTTGGTCCGGTCGCCGAGGAAAAACATCCAAGCGGAGAGCTCAACGCTGAGTTCACGGAGATCGGCGGGACCGCGGCCGCTGAGAATATCGATGCACTCGATGACTTCGTTCGAATGTCCGGCCATGCGGCCGAGAGGCTGGTCCATATCGGTGATGAGCGCGACAACCTTTTTGCCCATGCGCTGGCCGGTTTCCACCATGACTTCGGCGAGACGGACGGAGTCTTCTTCGCGCTTCATGAAGGCGCCAGAGCCGGTCTTGACGTCGAGAACGAGAGCGTCGATGCCTTCGGCAAGCTTCTTGCTCATTATGGAGGCGCAGATGAGGCCGATGTTTTCGACGGTCGAAGTGGCATCACGAAGGGCGTAGATTTTTTTGTCGGCGGGAGCGATTTCCGCGGTTTGGCCGATGAGGCCCATGCCGCATTCGCGGAGAACGTGGCGAAATTCTTCGAGCGAGAGATTTACATTGAATCCCGGGATGGACTCAAGCTTATCGAGCGTGCCGCCGGTGTGACCGAGCCCACGGCCGCTGATCATGGGAACGGTGAGGCCGCCCGCGGCAACGATAGGAGCGAGGATGAGTGAAGTTTTGTCGCCAACGCCGCCGGTGGAATGCTTGTCGACTTTCTTGCTGGGAAGATCGGAGAGATTAAGGAGTTCTCCAGAACAGAGCATGCTTTCCGTGAGAGAGGCAATCTCGGAGCGGTTGAGACCGCGGATCCAGGTGGCCATGAGCCAGGCAGCCATCTGGTAATCGGGAATTTCGCCGCTAGTATAGCCAGAGATAAGGAAATCGATTTCTTCGCGGGAGTGTTCACCGGAATCGCGTTTTTTGCGGATGAGATCGACGGCGCGCATGCGGTACGGAAGGCTGCGGCGCAGCGTAACACTGGCCGATGGCAGCGTCAATGCAACCCGAGGTTTCTACCGAGCGATTTTTGAAGAGCACTTAGACAATGGTGCCCGGGGTGGGAGTCGAACCCACATGAGGAAAAATCCCCGGAGGATTTTAAGTCCTCAGCGTCTGCCATTCCGCCACCCGGGCCGGGCAGATACAAAAAAGTAGCATGTATGGAGGCTGGGCTCAATGATGGCGAAGCGGCGAGCGCGCCGGGCCGGTGGTTTACGCAAGGACTCTGTGGGGAAAGTTGAGCGAATCCTTGCGGGCGGTTCATATAAATCCTTCGTAACTTGATTGACAAGCGGTAGAGGGCGCGGTAGTTTTTATTTCTCTCTCTGAATGGCCGGTGACACAGAGGACGATCAAGCGCGGCCATGCGAGAGTGCTCAGACAGCGGTTCCACGCGCGAACGAGCGCCTGCTTTCGATTTGACGTAAAATCACTTCATCCGTTCTATCGCGTGGTGCATCAAACGAATGGGGAGATTCGCGGGTGTTCTTCCTGCCCGCTACAGGAGCCAATGTGAGCCAGCCGAAGAGTCAGCTAGACATGGACTTGCTGAGCATCGATACCATCCGGACGCTTTCGATCGATGGCGTGCAACAAGCCAACTCCGGTCATCCTGGCGCACCCATGGGGCTGGCTCCGGTGGTCTATGAACTTTGGCAAAAATACTTGCGTTACGATCCGGCGAATCCCATCTGGCCGAACCGCGACCGCTTCGTCCTCTCCAACGGCCATGCCTCGATGCTCCTCTACTCCATGCTGCACCTCGCGGGAGTAAAGCAAGTCAGCGCAGAAGGAAAAGTCTTGGAGGAACCCTCCCTCTCCATGGACGAACTCAAGCACTTCCGCCAACTGGGCAGCAAGACGCCCGGCCATCCCGAATCGCACCTCACCACGGGAGTAGAAACCACGACCGGCCCGCTCGGGCAAGGGGTTGGAAACAGCGTGGGCATGGCCATCGCCAGTAAATGGCTGGGGGCGAATTACAATAAGCCCGGCTTCGACCTCTTCGATTTCAACGTCTACGCAGTTTGCGGCGATGGCGACCTCATGGAGGGTGTAGCTTCGGAGGCCGCTTCTCTCGCCGGCCATCTGCAACTCTCGAATCTCTGCTGGATCTACGATAACAATCACATAACGCTGGACGGGCCAGCCATCTGGTCTTTCAGCGAAGATGTTATGACGCGCTTCGTCGCCTATGGTTGGAACGTAACGCGAGTGGCCGACGCAAACGACCTGAGCAAGCTGGGACACGCTTACGAAACTTTTCAGAAAACGAAGGACCGGCCTACACTGATCGTGGTCGATACCCACATCGGGTACGGCTCGCCGCACAAGCAGGACACTTCCGATGCGCATGGCGAACCGCTGGGCGAGGCGGAAGTCAAACTGACCAAGGAATTTTATGGCTGGCCGGAGGACGCCAAGTTTCTTGTGCCTGACGGCGTGTACGATCAATTCAAAAATGGAGTTGGCGAGCGCGGAGCGGACGCGCAGGCGGCGTGGGCCACAAAATTTGCGGAGTACAAAACCAAATTTCCGGAGCTGGCGGATGAGCTGAACAGAATTCAGGCGGGGAAATTGCCCGACGGCTGGGACAAGGACCTGCCGACTTTTCCGGCCGATGCCAAGGGCATGGCTACGCGCGATTCGGCAGGAAAAGTTTTGAACGTGCTGGCTAAGAACATTCCGTGGCTGATTGGCGGTTCGGCGGACCTGGCGCATTCGAACAAGACGAATTTGACGTTTGAGGGAGCTGGCGATTTCTATCCGAAAGAATACCACGGGCGCAATCTGCATTTCGGCGTGCGCGAGCACGCAATGGGCGCGGCCGTCAACGGGCTGACTTCTTCGAAATTGCGGGGATTCAGCGCGACGTTTTTTAATTTCAGTGATTATATGCGACCCAGCATGCGCCTCGGCGCGCTCATGGAAATCCCGGCGATCTACATTTTCACGCACGATTCCATCGGCCTGGGAGAAGACGGACCCACGCACCAGCCCATCGAACAACTCGCTTCGTTGCGGGCAATGCCGAACATGCTGGTTCTGCGGCCGGGCGATGCGAACGAAGTCGTGGAAGCCTACAAAGTCATCATTCAACACACGCACGGGCCGTCGACCCTCGTACTGACGCGCCAGGCCGTGCCGACCTTTGACCGTTCGAGGTTTGGGCCCGCATCCGGCGTTGCAAAAGGAGCGTATATTTTGGCGGATGCGCCGGACGGAAAACCAAGTGTGATTCTTATCGGCACGGGAAGCGAAGTGTCGCTGTGCGTATCGGCCTGGGAAAAACTTGGCGCAGAGGGAATCAAAGCACGCGTGGTCAGCATGCCGTCATGGGAACTCTTTGAAGCGCAGGATGCAGCTTATAAAGAGAGCGTGCTGCCCGCGAGCGTGGCGGCTCGCGTTTCCGTCGAGATGGCCGCCACGTTTGGATGGGAACGCTACGTCGGGCCCAAAGGTAAAATGATCGGCATGCACTCGTTTGGCGCGTCAGCTCCGCTGAAAGCGGTACTGAGGAAGTTCGGCTTCGAAGCAGAGAATGTGGTCGCGGCCGCCAAGGAGGTCTTGGGAAAGTGAGCCTGAAATGAAAGTTGTGATTGGGTCCGACCACGCGGGCTTTCAGCTCAAGAATGCCATGGGCGACTTGCTGCGATCGATGGGCAATGAAGTCCTCGATGTTGGGGCGTTCAACGAAAACCCTTCCGACTATCCCGATTTCGCGGAAGCCGTGGACCGCGCCGTGCTTGATGGCAAAGCCGAACGCGGCGTGCTGATCTGTGGAAGCGGCGTCGGCGCCAGCGTGGCCGCCAACAAAATACCGGGCATTCGCGCGGGCATGTGTCATGACACCTATTCGGCGCACCAAGGGGTCGAGCACGACAATATCAACGTTCTCGTTCTCGGTTCGCGCGTCGTTGGCGTCGCGCTCGCCCAGGACCTGGTGCGCGCATTTATGGGCGCCAAGTTCTCGAATGAAGAGCGGCACGTCCGGCGGCTCGGCAAAGTGAAGGTTCTCGAAACAAAGTACTGCACCGGTTCCTGACCCCGGCGGACATTTACGCGTGGGCAAGTGAACGGAAGCGAAGGGCGCGGGCGGGGCCGCGAGGAGTACAATGGATCTTCAACGAGTTTCCTACCGTAGAGGAGAATCATCATGACGACTACCACCACATTTCCGAACGTCGGGGCGACCAAGGGCACAAATCCGCTCAAGGCGTTGCTGACGTTTGGCCAATCGCCCTGGATGGACTACATTCGCAGGGATCTCCTCACCAGCGGCGATTTGAAGAAATACATCGCTGACGATGGGCTGCGCGGCATGACCTCGAATCCCGCGATTTTCGAGAAAGCCATCACAGGGAGCGATGTCTATGCGGATATCCTGAATTCGCCTGACGCGAAAAAACTCGACGCTAAGGGCCTCTTCGAAAAGATCGCTATCCGTGATGTTCAAGACGCCTGCGACATTTTTAAGAACGTTTACGTGGAATCGAAGCGCCGCGACGGCTATGTCAGCCTGGAGGTCTCTCCTTATCTCGCCAACGATACAAAGGGCACCATCGACGAAGCTCGTCGCCTCTGGAAATCTGTGGATCGTCCCAACGTCATGATCAAGGTTCCCGCCACTCCCCAAGGCATTCCCGCTATTCGCCAACTCCTCGAGGACGGCCTCAACATCAATATCACCCTGCTCTTCGCGCAGTCCGCCTATGAGCAGGTCGCCGAAGCCTTTCTTGCTGCTCTCGATGCTCGCGTCGCGAAGGGGCAAGACGTCAGCCATTCCGCGAGCGTCGCCAGCTTTTTCGTCAGCCGCATCGATACGCTGGTCGACAGCAGGGTCGATGAAAGCTTGAAGGTCGCCGCGGATTCGATGCAAAGGGCCCTACTCGAAAGTATTCACGGCAAAATCGCCATTGCCAACGCCAAGCTTACCTATAAGAAATATCAGGAGCTCTTTAGTGGCGCGCGCTGGAGTGCACTGGCTTCCAAAGGAGCGCAAACGCAGCGGCTTCTGTGGGCCAGCACGAGCACAAAGAATCCCAAATATCGCGACGTCATCTACGTGGAAGAGCTCATTGGCGCCGACACTGTGGACACGATTCCGCCGGCGACCTTCGATGCTTTCCGCGATCATGGCAAGCTGCGGGCCAGCTTGACGGAAAACGTCGACAGTGCGCGCATAACCATGGAAAACCTGGCCAAAGCCGGCATCTCCATGAAAGAAGTGACCGACAAACTCCTGGTTGATGGTGTGAAACTCTTCGCGGATGCGTTCAAACAGCTTTTGGACGCGACGGGAAAAAGCGCAGGGGTGAGTGCGTGAGCGTGAATCGCCAAACCTACACACTCCCGGATAAACTCGCAAGTGATGTGAAAGCCTCTCTTGAAGATTGGAAGAAGAGAGGCAACGTGCAGCGGCTTTGGGAGAAGGACGCCTCGCTTTGGACCGGTGCAGACGAAGACAAGTGGCTCGGCTGGCTGGATGTCGCCGAACAACAGATCGAGGACGTTGAGAAGCTGAAGCAATTCGCCGCCGACATCAAGCAAGCGGCTTTCAAGAACGCCTTGCTGCTCGGAATGGGTGGCTCAAGCCTTTGTCCGGAAGTTCTACGGATGACGTTCGGCAAGACCGCTGGGTTTCCGGATCTCCACGTGCTCGATTCCACTGATCCCGCCCAAATCAAATCCCTCGAAGCAAAAGTGGATCTCTCCAGTACCGTGTGCATTGTATCGAGCAAATCCGGAAGTACTCTCGAGCCCAATATCTATAAACAATATTTTTTTGAGCGCGTAAAAGCGGCCGTGGGTGAGAAGGTAGTCGGGAGCCGCTTCATTGCCATCACCGATCCGGGCTCAAAGCTCCAGCGCGTCGCCCAAAAGGACAAGTTCCGCAAGGTCTTCATGGGCGTGCCAAGCATCGGCGGGCGTTATTCGGCGCTTTCTAATTTCGGGATGGTACCTGCTGCCGCGATGGGAATTGACGTTCTAAAGTTTCTAAAAAGCACTCAGCTAATGGTCGAGGCTTGCAGCCCGGGCGCGGAGGCTGCCGCGAACCCTGGAGTCGTGCTGGGGACGATTCTCGGTATTGCCGCAAATCAGGGCCGCGACAAACTCACGATCGTCGCTTCGAAGGGAATTTTCGATCTTGGCGCATGGCTCGAGCAGTTGATCGCAGAGTCCACCGGAAAATCCGGCAGAGGCATCATTCCTGTCGATCGCGAGAATTTGGGAGAGCCGGACGTTTACGGCTCCGACCGCGTTTTTGCTTATCTGCGGCTGGAATCGGATGCCGACAGAGCGCAGTCCGCCGCCGTCGATGCGCTGGCGAAGGCCGGGAACCCGGTCATTCGCATTGTGTTGCCGGATATCTATAGTTTGGGCCAGGAATTCTTTCGCTGGGAAATTGCCACAGCGGTCGCTGGTTCTCTCATTGGCATCAACGCCTTCAACCAGCCCGACGTCGAAGCCAGCAAAACCGAAACACGCAAGCTAACCTCCGAGTATGAATCGACCGGCAAGCTGCCCTCCGAAGCTCAATTTTTTACCTCCAACGACATCAAGTTGTATGCCGATCTGAAAAATACCGTCGCGCTTAAAGGCGGCGCAACACTGGCGGGCTTCCTGAAGAAACATCTCGCACGCATTGGCGTGGGAGATTATTTCGCCGTGCTTGCTTATCTCACGATGAACGAAACCAATGAAGAAGCGTTGCAGGCCATTCGTCTCGCCGTGCGGGACACCAAAAAGGTGGCGACTGTCCTGGGCTTTGGGCCGCGTTTCCTGCACTCCACGGGGCAAGCCTACAAGGGCGGCCCCAACTCCGGTGTTTTTCTGCAGATTACCTGCGACGACGCTGTCGACCTTCTCGTTCCGGGTCAAACATACACGTTTGGCGTGGTAAAGGCCGCCCAAGCGCGCGGCGACTTTGCCATCCTCGCAGAGCGTGGCCGGCGTGCCCTGCGGGTCCATCTGGGCAAGAATGTTGCAGCGGGGCTGGCAACGCTGACAGACGCCATTCAACAAGCGCTCGCGTAAGAACCGGTCGTTTGTGACTTAAAAATCGCTCAACAACGGCATACTGAAGGCACAGGAGCAATCGCGATGCAACTAGGCATGATCGGGCTGGGAAGAATGGGCGCTAATATGGTGCGCCGCCTGCAGAAGAGCGGCCACACGTGTGTTGTTTACGACCGCAGCCCGGACTCCGTGAAGCAGCTCGCAGGAGAGGGCGCGATCGGAGCGGATTCACTCGACGATTTCGTCAAAAAACTGCAAAAACCGCGCGCCATCTGGCTGATGGTCCCCGCCGCAGTAGTGGATGCGTCTTTGCATGATCTGGCTGGCAAGCTGGAATCCGGCGACATCATTATCGACGGCGGAAACTCCTATTACATCGATGATATTCGTCGCGCGAAAGAACTTTCCGCAAAGGGCATACATTATTGCGACGTCGGCACCAGCGGCGGCGTCTGGGGCCTCGAACGCGGCTACTGCCAAATGATTGGCGGCGAGACCGAAATCGTGAAACATCTCGATCCCATCTTTAAAACGCTCGCGCCCGGGCGCGGGAATGTCGATCGTACTCCGGGACGCGAAAAAGCCGGTGGAACTTCGGAAGAAGGTTATCTCCACTGCGGACCATCCGGCGCCGGGCATTTCGTCAAGATGGTGCACAACGGAATTGAATACGGCTTGATGGCCGCGTACGCCGAAGGACTCAATATCTTGAAGCACGCGAATGCTGGAAAATCCCATCGCGAAACCGATGCGGAAACCACCCCGTTGCGCAATCCCGAGCACTATATGTACGACTTCAATCTCGCGGACGTGACCGAAGTCTGGCGCCGCGGCAGCGTGATCGCTTCCTGGCTGCTCGATCTGACGGCCATTTCACTCTTGGAACAGCCGGATCTCGAGCGGTTCTCCGGTCGCGTCTCGGATTCCGGCGAGGGCCGCTGGACGATTCTCGCGGCAATCGAATCCACGGCGCCCGCGCCTGTGCTGACCGCTTCTCTCTTTGAGCGATTCTCGTCGCGCGGCGAAGGTGATTTTGCGGCCAAGGTACTTTCCGCGATGCGCTTTCAGTTTGGCGGCCACATCGAGAAAAAGTCGGGACACTAGCTCATTGTACAGCAGGGATCGTCTAAGACAGGATACCCTCCATGAATTCAGATCACATCGAACCCGGTTCTCCCGCCTCGCCTTGCGTCATGGTGATTTTTGGGGCTAGCGGGGACCTCACCAAGCGCAAGCTTATTCCTGCTTTGGCCAACCTCGCGCAAGAAGGCCTGCTGTCAAAGCAATTCGCCATCGTGGGCTTCGCGTTCGATCAATTCACCACCGAATCATTTCGCGCCCACCTCAGCGAAGATATCAAGAAGTTCGAAGAGCATCCCATGGATCCGAAGCTATGGGATTGGTTCCTGGAACGCATTTATTACGTGCAAGGCGATTTTAAAGATCCGGCTGCATATCAGCGTCTGAAGGGCCAGATTGAAGAAGCGCAAAAGAAGCACGATACGCACGGGAATCTTTTTCATTACCTGGCTGTCTCTTTTAAGTTTTTCTCGCTGATTGTTCAAAAGCTGGGTGACATCGGGCTTACCAAAGAAGAAAACGGCAAGTGGACCCGAGTGATCGTCGAAAAGCCCTTCGGACACGATTTTGATTCCGCGGTTCAGTTGAACAAGGAACTCAAGCAAACCCTCACGGAAAAACAGATTTTTCGCATCGACCACTACCTTGGCAAGGAAACCGTCCAAAACTTGATGGTCTTCCGCTTCGCAAACAGCATGATCGAGCCGCTTTGGAATCGCACGTACATCGATCACGTGCAAATCACCGCTGCCGAATCCGTCGGCGTCGAGCACCGCGGCGCTTTCTACGAAACCGCCGGAGCCCTCAAAGACATGGTCCCGAACCATCTTTTCCAGCTCCTCACGCTCACGGCCATGGAGCCGCCGATCTCTTTCGGGGCCGATGCCGTCCGCGACAAGCAAGCGGAAATACTGCACGCTCTGCAAATTCCCACGCCGGAAGATGTGTTGCACAACATGGTGCGTGGACAATATGGCGAAGGCACAGTAGAAGATGAAAAGGTTCTCGCTTATCGCAACGAGCCCGACGTCTCCCCGGAATCCAACACCGAGACTTTTGTCGCCTTAAAACTCAAGATCGATAACTGGCGATGGGGCGATGTGCCGTTTTATCTGCGCACAGGAAAGCGGCTCGCTAAGCGCGTGACGGAAATCGCCATCCAATTTCGCCGCACGCCTTTCATGCTGTTTCGGAAGACTCCCATCAAAGATCCCCGCACCAATCGCCTAGTAATCCACATCCAGCCGGATGAGGGCATCTCGTGGCGCTTCGCGGCTAAAGTTCCCGGCTCGGTCATGAAGCTGGGGCTCGTGAACATGGATTTCGACTATGCGCGCGATTTTGGCACTTCGCACAGCACCGGCTATGAGCGATTGCTCTACGACTGCATGCTCGGCGATGCCACACTCTTCCAGCGCGCCGACATGGTCGAAGCTGGCTGGGCCGCCATTGAACCCGTTATCGATGTCTGGAAAGCACTGCCCGCTCGCGGCTTCCCAAATTACGCGGCCGGCTCCTGGGGACCGAGGGAAGCTGACGAATTGATGGCCCGCGACGGGCGGGCATGGCGAAAGTTTGGTGGAGATGAGGACGAAGTGAGAAGCTCCGCAACGGCGACCGAAAACCTGAAAGGCGCCGGTGCGATGCAGAAATAAGATGTATATGACCGTGTCACAATCAAATGCTGAAGTTCGAATTCTGTCTGACGCCGCGGCGATTGCAAGGCGCGCGGCCGAAAAGCTTAGCCACATTGCTGCCGATGCCGTGCGCCAAAAAGGATCTTTCGAGCTCGTCCTCTCGGGCGGTTCTACGCCCAAGGCTCTCTATGGCTTGCTGGTGAATGACCCCGCTCTTCGCGCCCAATTTCCCTGGGATAAGACTCATCTCTTCTTCGGCGACGAACGCCACGTGAAGCCGGACGATGCGCGAAGCAATTACCGCATGGCCGTCGAAACTCTCATCTCGAAGTCGCCTCTGAAGCCCGAGCAAGTCAGCCGCGTTCAAGCTGAATACCCTGAAGCTGAGGACGCCGCGAAAGAGTACGAACAGGAGATTCGGCGCCATTTCAAATTGTCGGATGGCCAGTTTCCGCGGTTTGACGTGGTGTTGCTCGGGATGGGCAGCGAAGGCCACACTGCCTCTCTCTTTCCGGGCACAAAAGCTCTGCACGAAAATCGACGGATCGTCGTGCATAATTGGGTGGGTAAGGTTCTTATGGACCGCATCACGCTCACCGCGCCGGCGATCAACAACGCTGCCCACATTCTTTTTATGGTGACGGGCGCGGATAAGTGCCTCGCGCTCACCGCGGTCTTGGAACGAGCTTACGAGCCGGATCAATTGCCGGCCCAGTTGATTCAACCCGTGAACGGCTCTCTGCTTTGGCTGGTGGATACCGCCGCCGGCAGCATGCTCACTCACGCAATTCGCGAATAATCTAGGAGACTCTTATGGCAACGATGACGACTACCGGAAGCATTGAAACGTATCTCGGCGCGAAAGCCGAATATTTCCTCGGTTACAAGACTCCAAAAATCTCAAAGGAACGTCTGCAGCTGCCCGGCGCGGATTTCATCGACCGCGTTTGGACCATTTCCGATCGAAACAGCCGCGTCCTCACCAACCTTCGGCGCATGTTTCATCACGGACGCCTCGCCGGAACCGGTTATCTCTCGATCCTTCCCGTCGATCAAGGCATCGAACATTCCGCGGGAGCGAGCTTTGCGAAGAATCCCGATTACTTCGACGCGGAAAATATCGTGAAGCTCGCTGTTGAGGGCGGCTGCAACGCAGTAGCCTCGACTTTCGGCGTGCTCGGCGCCGTCTCGCGCAAATATGCTCACAAAATTCCCTTCATCGTGAAGATGAATCACAACGAGCTGCTCACCTTCCCCAACAAGTTCGACCAAATATTCTTCGGCACAGTGCGGGAAGCGTGGGACATGGGCGCTGCGGCCGTCGGCGCAACGATTTATTTCGGCTCCGATCAGGCCGATCGCCAAATCGTCGAAGTTAGCCGCGCCTTCGCCGAAGCTCACGAACTTGGCATGGCCACGGTTCTCTGGTGTTATCTCCGCAACAGCGCGTTCAAGAAAGACAAGGACTATCACCTTTCAGCCGACCTCACCGGCCAGGCCAATCATCTCGGCGTCACCATTCAAGCCGACATCATCAAGCAAAAGATGGCCGAAAATAACGGCGGCTACATGGCCCTCAACATGGGTGATTCGAGCTACGGTAAATTTGACAAGCGAATCTATACCGAACTCTCCAGCGATCATCCCATCGACCTTTGCCGCTATCAGGTGGCCAACTGCTACATGGGCCGCGCCGGCCTCATCAACAGCGGCGGCGCTTCGGGTGCCAACGACTTCGAAGAAGCCGTCACCACCGCCGTCATCAACAAACGCGCCGGCGGCACCGGCCTCATCTCCGGCCGCAAAGCTTTCCAGCGCCCGATGAGCGAAGGCGTGCAACTTCTCAATACCATCCAGGACGTCTACCTTAGCCCGGACGTCACCGTCGCCTGACGGGCGATCCTTCGTTGCAAGGTCGCGCTATGCGGCCTTGCAACCATTTTCGCCGGCCCCTTTCTCTCGTTCCTAATTTTCGATACGCACGCCGCCTCCCCAATTTTGTTTTATCCTTTATTGTGTGAAGGCCCCTTCGCCACTAACCGCCCCCGCGCCGCCTTCAAGCGTCCTCGACTCCCAGTCCAAGGCCCACGCGCGCAAAGTTCGCGCTCTGTTGTTCCTCTCCTTCGGCTGGCTGCTCGCTCTCCTGATTGGCGCTGGCACCGATGCACTTCTCTCTTTGCGTCAATTGGATACCGTCGAGCGCCAAGTCAGCAGCCGTTTCTCCGCTCGCAGCCAGGCCCTCTCCACCATCGTCGTTTCCGTTCGCGTCTACGACGATCAGGTCGAACGTTTTCTCCTGCAAGATCAGCTTCCCGCACCCAGCCCCGCTCCAAGCGACATCGCAAAACAATTTGCCGAGATGCGCGCCGCGCTGCGCAGTTTCCCGCCCGACCAGTTCCCGGAAGAGCAACTCCTGCTAACCGAAATGCAAAGTCTGCTCACGGACCAGGAAAACTCCGTCGCCACAGCTCTGAGCTGGCGTCCCGGCGATCGCCATCAGCGCGCTCAACAATTCATCGGAGAAGACCTTCTGCCGTGGCGTTCGCGCATCCTCGAAATCTCTCAGCAAATCTCCACCGTCGATGGCAAGCGTCTCGCCGACGAAAATCTTGCCCTCGCTCTGAGATTTCAGTCCATGGAGGAGCGCCTCGTCTGGCTCGTCGCTCTCGCGCTCTTTGCCGGAATCCTTATGTCTCTCATCTGTGGCTGGTACATCCTGCGCCTCGAGCGCCAAGGCCGCCAGCGCTATCAAGCCCTTGCTCGCAGCCGCATCGAGCTCGAAAGCTTGTCCGCCCGTCTCGTCGAAGCCCAGGAAGAAGAGCGCCGTTCCATCTCCCGCGAACTCCACGACGAAGTCGGCCAGTCCCTCGGCGCGCTCCTCGTGGAAGTCGGCCAGCTCTCCAAACTTGTTCCGCCAGACGACCGTGTCACGGAAGCGCAAATCGCCCATATAAAATCCGTCGCCGAAAGCGCCGTCAAATCCATTCGCGATATCGCTCTTCTTCTGCGTCCGCCCATGCTCGATGATCTCGGCCTTATCCCCGCTCTCGAATGGCAAGCCCGCGAAATTTCCCGCCGCAGCGACGTGGAAGTGGAAGTCCACTCGCAAAGCGTCTCCGAGGATCTCGGTGACGAGACCAAAGTCACTGTCTACCGCCTCGTGCAAGAAGCTCTCAACAACGCCGCTACGCATGCCTCCGCCAAAAATGCGAAAGTCACCGTCATTCAGGGCCCTGATAAAATCACCGTCGAAATCACAGACGATGGCAACGGTTTCGATCCCGAACGCAAGCGCGGTATGGGCATTCTCGGCATGGAAGAGCGCGTTCGCCGTCTCGGCGGCTCCTTCGCGATAAAATCCTCGCCCGGTAGAGGCGCCACGGTCACCGCCGAGATCCCGCTCCATCCGGCCGAATCTCCCGTCTATCAGCCATGAGAAAAATTCGAATCCTCCTTGCGGACGACCACAAGTTAATCCGCAGCGGCCTCCGTCTGCTCGTCGAGCAGCAAACCGATCTCACCGTCGTCGGTGAAGCAAACGACGGCCGCGAAGCCGTCTCGCTCGCAAAATCCCTCAAGCCCGACGTAGTCGTGATGGACATCGGCATGCCCAATCTCAATGGCATCGAAGCCGCTCTTCAAATCACCGAGACCAATCCCCAAATTTCCGTCGTCATGCTCAGCATGCATTCCGACGAAAGCTACGTCCTGCGCGCTCTCAAATCTGGGGCGAAAGGCTATCTCCTCAAGGATTCCGCTGAGTCCGATCTCATCAAAGCCGTTCGCTCCGTTGCCGACGGCAAATCCTTCTTCAGCCCCGCCGTCAGCAAAGTCCTCCTCGACGACTACGTCCGCAAACTCAAACGCAGCGGCGCCGAAGATGCTTACGACCTTCTCACTCCCCGCGAGCGCGAAATTCTCCAGCTCGTCGCTGAGGGCAAATCCAATAAAGACGTCGCCAATCTCTTGAACCTCAGCGTCTACACCGTCGAAACCCATCGCTCCAACATCATGGAAAAATTGAATCTCCGCGGCATCCCCGAGCTCATCCTCTTCGCCGTTCGCCGCGGCATCATCTCTTAAGCAATTCCCGTAGGGTCCGCTTTCCGAGGCGAACCACTTCGGCCGCAGCTCTCCACTCCCTGCTCTTTTAGTTCCATTCCCCTCTTCTACCCAATCGTCGGCCCTCAATATACCTGCCCCCAGGGAGAAGCATCTCCCCACCTCATCGCGTCTTATTAAATGGAACCGAAAATGCCGCAACCACACAATTCGCCGGTTGCAGCGAATCGCATTCGAGACATTAGAAACAGGAGAGGAAACATGAATTCAATCACAACTCTGCTGAGATCGAAGCCAGCAGTTCTCGCACTAGGTTTTGTTTTGGGCGCGGCGGGTCTGGGCCTGGCCCACACCACGGAAAAATCGCAATCCGTCAATCCGCCCGCCATCCTGAAACTGGCCAGCCCCAGTGAAGGCCCAAGTAAAAGCAGCTACGCGCCTCTTGTTAAGGAAGTGTTGCCTTCCGTCGTCAATATTTCCACCTCCAAAGTCGTGCATAATCGCATGAGCTCCGAAGAAATGCCCATGGATCCCTTTTTCCGCCAGTTTTTTGGAAATGGCGGAGGCGGTGAGTTCAATGCTCCCAGTACTTCCCGCGAAAATGCTCTTGGCTCCGGCGTCATCGTCAGCCCGCAAGGCTATATCCTCACCAACAATCACGTCGTCGATGGCGCGACCGATATTCGCGTCACTCTGTCCGACAAGCGCGAATTCCAGGCCCACGTTGTCGGCACCGATCCCAAAACTGACATCGCGGTTCTTCGCATCGAAGCTACCAATCTCGATCCCATCACCATCGGTGACTCCTCCAAAGTGCAAGTCGGAGACGTCGCGCTGGCCATCGGCGATCCGTTCGGCGTCGGCCAAACCGTCACCTCGGGCATCATCAGCGCCACCGGCCGCGGCAATCTCGGCATCGAGGACTACGAAGACTTTCTTCAAACCGACGCCCCCATCAATCCCGGAAATTCCGGAGGCGCGCTCATCAATGACCGCGGCGAGCTCGTCGGCATCAACACCGCCATTCTTTCTCACGGCTCCGGCGGCAACGAAGGAATCGGCTTCGCCATCCCGTCCGATCTCGCTCGCGAAGTTATGAACGAGCTCATCGCCAACGGCCACGTCACCCGCGCCTATCTCGGCATCTATCCGCAAGACGTTACTCCGGCGATCGCCCGCGCCTTTGGCGAAAAACAGATCGAAGGAGTCGTCGTTGGCGATGTCTCCCCCAACAGTCCTGCCAAAGCCGCAGGCATTCAGCGTGGCGATATCATTCTCGATGTAAACGGAAAGCCCGTGACCAACAGCATCCAGCTCCGCATGAACGTCTCCATGATGCATCCCGGCACGGACGTGACCCTGAGGTATCTCCGCAATGGCGATGTGCGTGACGCCACCGTCAAACTCGCCGAAATGCCGGCGGAGAAGTCTCAGGCCAATTCGAATGAGAACGAAGGCGGCAGCAAAGCCCTGAGCGGCGTCGATGTCTCCAATCTCAATCCCGACATCGCGCAGCAGCTCGGCATCTCCGCCACAACCAAAGGCGTCGTCGTCACCAACATCGACCCGGCTAGCCAGATGGCCAATTCCGGCTTGCAAAAGGGCGATGTCATCCAGGAAGTCAACCATCAGCCCGTCAACAACGTCTCCGAATTCGAGAGCGCCGTTCGCAAAGCCGGAGACAGCCCGCTCCTGCTCGTAAATCGTGGCGGCATCACTCTCTTCCTCGTCGGCTGACCCCACGAGTCTCTCCTGTTTCCCGGCGCCGGCCAGCAATGGCTGGCGCCGGCTAAGGAGCGCAAGCCAAAGCCATGCAGGACAAACCAAATCCTCAACCGCGACTTTGGCCGCGAAGTCGCCAAAGGTTACTGAGACCCAATTTAGCTGGCGCTCCCCCTGGGCGGAGCAAGCCCCGCTCTTTTCCCGCGTCACCAACGCAGACTGTGCCGCATCTTCCAAACACAGCATCAAATCAAAAGGTTGAACGCCATGAGCAAGAGACCGACCAAATCCTTCGCCGAAGAATACCGCGAACGCCTGAATCGTGAAGACCTGGAGCGCCGCTGGAAACTCGAAGCCCTGGATCTCCTTTTCACTGAATCCGATGACGACCCCGATCGCTTCGAGCGCTTCTGGATCAAGCCTCTTCTCGCCGCCGGCTTGAACCTCGAATCCGCGCTGAACCTGATCGTCGAAGCCCGCTTTCACCCCAACTAACTCGATCTTTGACGGGGAATGCTAGCAGCTCCCCGTAGGGGCGTGATGCATCGTGTCCAGCTTGTCTGACCGCTCAGCCAACCCTCTCTTTACAGAAACCTCGCGGCCTTCGATTCAGTATCTCTGGATCTCGTCTTCCAGGCGCATAATTCGATTATGGAGATAATGGTTAAGCTCCCGGACGATTTCACTCAGCATGAAAACCCGAGCCGTGAAGCCCTCGAGGCTCTGGCTATTGAAGGATACTGTTCTGGCAAACTGCCTCATTACCAAGCCAGCCAGCTCCTGGGATTGTCTCGATTTCAATTCGAGGGCTTCTTGAAGCGGCGAAACATCTTCGACCACGCTTACAGTGTTGAAGATTTGGTCCACGACGAGGAAACGTTGCGCCACCTTTAGCCGCTGTTTGCCTCTCGCGCGCATGCCCCACCCTCGAATTTTAGCGTGGCCTTTCGTTCCCGGCACACTTTGCTCAGGAAACGGCCACCGCCGCAGGCTGCACCTGCCGCTCGATCTCGCTCATCGTCCCCGACCGCCTCGACACTTCCAAGTCATAAAAATTCTGCAAATTCAGCCAGAATTCCGCGTTCGTGTTGAAATATCGCCCCAATCGCAACGCCGTGTCCGCCGTAATCCGCCTCCGCTCGTGCACAATCTCCCCAATCCGCGTAGCCGGCACGTGCAGCTCCAGCGCCACCTTGTTCACCGACAACCCCAGCGGCTTCATAAAATCCTCCCGCAAAATTTCCCCCGGATGCACAGCCGGCATCAGCGCTCCGCGTTTGCTCATTTCTTCATCTCCTAGTGATAATCCACGATTTCCACGTCGTACGCATTTCCACCGCGCCACACAAAGCAGATGCGCCATCGCTCGTTGATTCGGATCGAATGTTGGCCTCTTCGGTCGCCCCGCAAGACCTCCAATTGATTGCCCGGCGGAGAAGCGAGGATACGAAGTTCCGTAGCGGCATGCAGTTGAAGTAGTTTCCGCAACGCCATGCGCTCGAAGGCACGGAAGCGTCGGCTGTGCTGGTAATTAAAAAGCTCCTCGGTATCCTTCGAGCCGAAGCTTTGTATCACCCGTTGAGCATATAACGTCTGACGTTATACGTCAAGCGTCATCTACGGCTACACCAGGCGCCACGAGCCCGCCCCCACCGGCTAACGATGCCTTAGGTGGCGAAATCGTTTGTCCTAAATCAGGAATTCTGGCAACGTTTCAGCATCAGACTCCTTCTACAAGGGAGCGATCACAGTTTGCTGATGAGGTGGATTTAGCGATTGCTGAGGTGACTCATGGACTTCTACGGGGACGTGAAACACGCATTTAGGATGTTTATTAAAAACCCCGGGTTTACCGCGATCGCCCTAGCAGCATTGGCGCTCGGAATAGGGGCCAATACAGCTATCTTCTCTGTAGTGGATGCAGTGTTGCTAAAGCCTCTTACGTATCCCGACCCAGACCGAATCGTGCAGCTACTTCTCACGCATTTCGGGCGCACAGCCATTGGATGTTCGCCAACTGAATTCAACATCTTGCGGCAGCAAGAGAGCGTTTTCGAGGATGTCTCCGGCTATGACTTGGGTAGCGCAGGGATTAATTTGACAGGCGGCGCCTTTCCCGAGCAGATTCATGGCATTCGTGTCACGGTTGACTATTTTCGGCTGTTTGGGGCGCCGATTGCTCTCGGGCGGACTTTTTCTGCTGAGGAAGACCGTCCGAACGGCGGACATTTTGTCGTGATGAGTTATGGACTTTGGCATCGGCGCTTCGGAGGCGACCCAGAAATTGTCGGAAAGGCCATTTCTCTCGGCGGCCAGCCATATACGGTTACGGGCATCGTCGGGCCTGGCTTTGTCACCGACCCGCCTGCCGATGTTTGGCTTCCTTTTCAGATAGATCCTAACAGCAACGACCAGGGCCACACGTTCGTAGCCGCAGCCCGACTCCGGCCCGGCGTGGCACTCTCTCAGGTAAACTCTGAACTTCACCTCGCAGCAATTCAGTTTCGCCAGAAATTTCCTGGCGTAAAGGGACCCGAAGATGGGTTCAGTGCCGTGCGCTTACAAGACTTGATCGTGAGCGGAATCCGTTCGTCGCTCCTAATGCTGCTCGGAGCAGTGAGCTTCGTGTTGCTCATAGCGTGCGCTAATGTTGCCAACTTGTTGCTGGTCCGGGCGACAGCAAGGCGCCGGGAAATTGTGATTCGCGCGGCGCTCGGCGCAGGGCGCGACCGCCTCATTCGCCAATTACTTACGGAGAGCGTCCTCTTGTTCTTGATGGGGGGTGTGCTTGGCCTAATTCTTGGAATGGTGGGCGTTCGTGCCTTACTTTCGATCAGCCCTGGGAACATTCCACGCATCGGACTTGACGCCTCAGCAGTGACATTGGATTGGCGGGTTCTGTTGTTTACCTTAGGGCTTTCCCTGGTGACGGGTGTTCTGTTTGGCATGATTCCGGCTCTGGATGCGTCCAGAGCAGATCTGAGCGCCATGCTGAACGAGAGCGGAGGGCGGTCGGGGACGAGCTTTCGGCAGAATAAGGCACGCTCCCTTCTCGTGATAAGTGAAACGGCCCTCGCCTTGGTCCTGCTCGTCGGGGCGGGGCTGCTGATCCGAACCTTCGTTGCACTCCGGGCAGTCGCTCCGGGATTTGATTCGCATAACGTATTGACGCTGCGAATGTCGCTTACTGGTCCGCGCTTCCAGACGACTGCGGGCGTGGCGCAACTAGTCCGTGATTCTGTGCAACGACTCGATAGTTTACCCGGGGTCGTTTCCGCAGGGTCCACGTGTTGTCTACCACTCGAGGGTGGTCCGGGCCTGCCATTTATAGTTGTGGGCCGACCTCTTGGAAATAGTCCATCGCACGGTCGTGGAGACTGGGCAAGCGTTTCTCCGGATTACTTCAAAGTCCTCGGGATCCCGATTCTGCGTGGCCGTGGCTTTAGTGACCACGACGATGGAGCAGCTACGCCTGTTGTGATCGTTAATCAAGCAATGGCTCGCCAGGTTTGGCCCAACGAGGACCCGCTGAATGCGAGGCTCTTGATCGGAAAAGGAATGGGCCCAGTTTTCGAGGATGTTGATCGCCAGGTCATCGGCATCGTTGGGGACGTCCACGATGCGGGGCTCAATCGCAATCCGGGGCCGGCGGTGTATCTTCCGGTGTCGCAAGTCCCTGACGGGATTACAGCGCTGAGCGCCCGTGTCTATCCAATTGCGTGGGTTGTTCGGACGAGGATGGAACCCCATTCAGTTAGCACTGAGGTTGAGAACGAACTGCGAGAAGCAAGCGGCGGTCTGCCTGTTGGACGAGTCCGTACCATGAGAGAAATCCTCGTGCAATCTACGGCGAGCGCGAATTTCAATATGTTGCTCCCGACTATCTTTGGAGTTTCAGCGCTCACGCTGGCGGCCATCGGAATCTACGGATTGATGGCGTATTCGGTCCGGCAGCGCACCCAGGAAATCGGAATCCGTATGGCCCTAGGAGCTACCGGAGGAAATATGCGGAATATGGTCGTGCGCCAGGGTATGCGGTTAACGCTCATCGGCGTCGGACTGGGGACTGTGACCGCGTTCGGGCTGACAAAACTTATATCGAATTTTCTCTTCGGAGTGAAAACTTGGGATCCAATCGTATTCGTCGCCGTACCTGTTGTGCTTTGCGTGGTTGCACTCTTAGCAATGTGGATTCCCGCTTATCGCGCAACGCAGGTCGATCCCGTAATTTCGATCCGTTACGAATGACGAACCGCTCTTGCGTGCAACAGATACAGGGGAGGAACTCGATTACGATTTGGACGGATGAGAGCACGCAGTGCTTATGAAAGAATCACGTTGCCCGCCCTTGGCAACTGCGCACGAGTTTTAACTTTTCTACAAATTTCCACAGCCGTATCAATCTGCTAAACACCCCGGCAACTCCTTCCATTCCCTCAACTTACGCCGGTCCCATTCGAACCTACGCCTGCCATGCGAATTACATGCCGGTAAACAACTAAATGTATTGACATTCGGTTACTCCCATGCTACCATGCTCCATGGTTATCGTCGGCAGCCATCCCCAATCGCATCTTCCTCCCCTCCGTGTACTCTGTGCCCTCTGTGTTGAAACCCCAATTCCTCCCCCTTGCTCAACCTCAAAGCAAACCGCCAGCTCTGCCACTAAGTCCCGTAGAATCCGCACTTTCGAAAAATTCGTCCGTAACCCCTTTAGAATACGCACTTTCAAAACACAGGACTTAACGTCCTTTAGAATCCGCACTTTCGAAAAAACCGGGGTGGGGCCCCCCTCACCCCCGCGAGATGCTCCCTTTCGCCTGCGTCCGAAGCGGGCCAGCAACATCCAAGTGTTACCCTTGAGGACGCCACCGCCCGCGAGTTCTCGGCGGGAGAAGGAGGAGCGACCCGTGTCAAAACGCTTGGAAGGTAAAGTAGCGGCCGTCACTGGCGGAAACCAGGGGATCGGCCTCGGAATTGCCGAGCGATTCATTCAGGAAGGCGCGTCCGTCTCGATTTGCTATCTCTCAGACGCGACAGGTACAGAAAAGGTCGTCGAAGGCTTGCGCAAACTGTCTGCTGGCGGAAAAGCCGTCGCCATCCAGGCCGATGTCTCGAAGCTCGCCGACGGTCAGCGCTTCATCTCGCAAACCGTCTCGCAGCTCGGCGAACTGGACATTCTCGTCAACAACGCCGGCGTCGAAAAGCGCGCGCCTTTTTGGGAAGTAACCGAAGCTGACTACGATTTCGTGCTCAACGTAAATTTGAAGGGCCTCTTTTTCATGACCCAAGCCATGGTCCGCTATCTAATGCAATCCAAGCGCCCCGGAAAAATCATCAATATCAGCTCTGTTCACGAAGAGCTTCCCTTCCCACATTTCGCTTCCTATTGCGTCAGTAAGGGCGGCCTGAAAATGCTCACCCGCAATCTCTCCATCGAGCTTGCTCCATACAACATCACCATCAACAATATCGCTCCCGGCGCCATCGAAACGCCCATCAACAAGAATCTGCTAAATGATCCGGTAAAGCTGAAAAGTCTTCTCGAAAACATTCCCTTGCGCAGACTTGGGAAGCCGGAAGATGTCGCATCAATCGCGGCGTTTTTAGCGGCCGATGAATCCAGCTATGTCACGGGGACTACGTTCGTCGTCGACGGAGGTTTGACTTGGAATTACCAGGAGCAGTAGAAGCACGGCGGAGCCGTGGGGCTGGTGCGCTCGCCGCCGCAGCCGAACGTGCCGCGCGCAAAAGAGCCTGCGCGTTCTCTCGAACATCGCCGTGGCTAAATACCGCGTTACCGGCAACAAGAATTTGCGCGCCGGCGCGAACGATATCGCCAACAGTATCGAGGGCCACACCACCATCAATTTCGATGCGGAATCCCAACCCTCTTGATTCCCGGATGCGAACCAGCGATTCCACCTTCTTGAGCGAATTCAGAATGAAATGCTGCGCGCCAAATCCGGGATTCACGGACATGATCAAAATGTGATGCACGATTTCCAGAACGTCGTCGAGAGTGTGCACCGGAGTCGCCGGGTTAATCACCACGCCTGGCTTGCATCCGTGCGATTCGATCAAATGCAGCGTCCGGTCCAAATGGACGCAAGCCTCTTGATGAACCGAAATCCAGTTCGCCCCTGCCTCCGCAAAAGCCGGAATAAATTCATCCGCATTTTCAATCATCAAATGGCAATCGAAAGTCACATCCGGAATAGTTTTGCGCAACGAAGCGACCACCGGCGGCCCAATCGTGAGATTCGGTACGAAGTGCCCGTCCATCACGTCCAGGTGCAAAACCGTGCCGCCGCCATCGAGCGCGGCTTTCGCTTCGGCGCCCAATTGCGCGAAGTTAGCGGACAGTATCGAGGGTGCCAATTCAACAACAGAAGCCACGGCAGCGCTCCTCTCTTTTGCTCACAATTCGATTATACGCGAGAGCCGTTGGATACCTCTTTAAATTGGGGCTCTCCCCAATTCTGCCCATCCGCAGAGGGCCGCAGACGATGGTTACTCAGTTTTCGGCGGCAATGAAACTGTTCGCCGCTCGTTGCTGCTTTGCCGCGCCAATTCGAGCAGCCGCATCACGTCCACCGCCCACTCCGGCGAAACAGCCAACTCTGCTTTGCCAAGCATGGCGTCCCGCAAATTGGCATAAAAATCGCGGAAATCGCAATTCACCGAAGGTACGCGTTTTTGTGCCACTGCGCCGTTTTCGGAAGTCGTCAAGATACCCCAATTTTCTTCCGGCTCAGCACCCCAAGGGCCTTCCGCGGGAATCTTCCCGTACCTCAAGTTGAGTTCTTGCGGATCGACCGTCTGCTTAAAAAAGGCGCCGTGCGTTCCATGAACAAGGAAGTGAGGCCGAGGCGCCACCGCCAGGATCGACGATCTCAAATCGGCGCGCAGGCCGTTTTCGTAATGAAGCGCAACATCAAAAGTGTCGTCTACCACCGCGCCATCGCGCTGAATACGAATGTCCGCAGTGACCGCGTCCGGCAGTCCGAAAAGCGTGAGCGCATAATCAATCAAATGCGGTCCAAGATCGAAGAAAATTCCGTTGCCTGGTCCCGAACGCTCGCGCCAGGCTCCCGGTTTCAACTGCGGCCGAAAGCGGTCGTAATTTGCCTCAAAACTGACAATCCTCCCCAAAGTTCCGTTTTTCGCGATTTGCAAGAGGGCCTGAAAATCCCCGTCGTAACGCCGGTTTTGATAAACGCTAATGAGCCGCCCCTGCTTCTTCGCAAACTCGACAAGCGCGACGGCTTTTTCCAACGTGGTCGTGAAGGGTTTGTCCACCAGCACATCGCGCCCGGCGGTCAAACACCGATGCGCGAGCTGATAGTGCGAGTCGTTCGGCGTGGCGATGACGACCAAGCGAATCTCTCGAATGTTGAGAAGCTCAACCAGCGTCCGCACGACGCGAACCTCCGGATACTGCGTGGCCGCTTCATTGCCGTTCCGCTGAACAATCGCCGCCAGCCGCAATCCCGGCACAGCACGAATCACCGGCGCGTGAAAAGCGCGCCCAGCAAGCCCAAACCCGACCAGGCCAACATCAATCATGAACGCATCCAAGATGGGACGATAAGAGCATCGTGAATAGACTCCCAAATTCACCTGAAAAGGTTCTCCATACTATCGCATCGCGAAATAGCACGGGCCAAGTCTTGAATTGGAGACAGCTTGTGTTCTCGAATTGAAAGAATGAATTTTATACATCCGCACGAATGCTGCGCAAAACCTGTCAAAAACGCTTGGTTGCTCGCGGCGCGCCAGTCCTGCAAAATGGTTGTTCACACGTGAGCTCACAATCCATCGCCATCAAAGCGCAAGCACGCCAGCGCTACCTGCTGGTTCTTCTCTTCGCCGGATTCACCCTGACCGGCATCGAGATCACCGTCGCCGGGCCGATGCTGCCCATCTTCATCTCACGGTGGTCACTCACGGATTCGCGCGCCGGCATTTTCTTAACGCTGGAGTTTGCCTGCTCGCTCGGTGGTGTGTGGCTGTCCAGCTTGATCTCACATTACTTTGGCAACCGCACTTCTCTCGTGCTTGGCTATCTTGTCATTGGTGGTGGTCTCGCAACCTTAAACTCGACGTCCATGACCGTGGCCCAGATTGCCCTCGCGGCGTTGGGGACCGGCTACGGACTGGTCGTTCCGATCACCAATCTCGCCGTGGCGGAGATTGGCGGGGCACGGAGCGCCTCGCTGGTGAGCTTGGTGAATTTTGCCTGGGGAGTGGGCTCATTTGCTTGCCCTCCCCTCGTGCTATTCGCTTTGAAGAATGCATCTCTCACGAAGATGCTCTATCTCTTCGCTGGGTTCGGGTTTCTGCTCGCTGTCTCTTTTCTTTTTTCGCAATTTCCGCACAGCCACACCGCCGCCGGCTCGGAATCGCCCTCTCCGGCCACTGGAGTCAGCCTTCTCGCGACCAGCTCCCTCGCCGCTCTCTTTCTTCTGTACGTTGCCACCGAAACAAGCTTCGGCAGTTGGGCGGCCGCGCACGTGAAGCGTCTCGCGATCAGTGGAAGCGGCATTTGGACACTTGCTCCGATGTTCTTTTACGGTGGGCTCATGGCCGGTCGCGCCGTGGCCCCTTTCGTTCTCCATCGAGTACGCGAGTATCGCCTCGTGATGGGCGCCTTGGTTGTGGTAATCATCAGTGGCGTCTTCTTCATCCTCGCGGATACACAGGCAATCGCTTTTGTCAGCGTGACCGTCACCGGTTTGGGTTGCGCAACTATTTTCCCCATCTACGTCGCGTGGCTCTCACGCTGGTACGGCGCGGGGGCGACACGCGTCCGGGGTGTCATGTTTTCAATGTCATCGATCGGATCCTCCACGGCGCCTGGCCTTGTCGGAATTGTTTCCACGCATGCCGGCGGCTTGCGCATTGGCTTGCTTGTGCCGCTCTTCTGCGCGGTCGCGATGATTTTTCTGCTGCTCCTCATACGCCGCCAAGCCGCTGTCTGAGGTATCCTCTCTCCGTGCCAACGTCCGCGCAGCGCTCGCCAACCACCGGCCTGCTCCTCGGCTTGATCATCACGCTCGCCGCCGTTGTCGCGTACTCGTTCTACATCCGCGTGCAACTCTCCGGCCTGCGCAAACTGCAAAGCGAAATGGTCGACCGCAACCGCAAGGATTCTCTCCAACTCCTGCGCGTGCAGAACGACTTGAATTCCGTTGGCCTCGCCATGCGCGACATGCTCGACGCCAGCGAACCATATCCGCTCACCGCCTGGACGGCCCAGTTCGAACGCATCCGCGAAGACCTGGATGTCGCGCTGCACCTCGAAGAACAATTGTCCGGCGCAAATCGCACCGCCGACCAGCGAAAATACCTGAGCCAGTCTGTGACGCAATTCTGGAACGCCACCGATCGCATGTTTGCGTTGGCCGCACAAGGCAAACAAGCGGAAGCTCGCGAGCAAGTCCGCCTCACCCTGCAAGCTCGCCAGGAATCGCTGAGCACCGCCGTCTCGCGCTTGCTGGTGCAAAACAACGAAGGCGAGGAAGAAGCCGCCGGCCGCATCGCGCAAATCTATGACGGCGTGCAGCGCCAACTTTATTTATTCCTGGGCGCCACGCTCATCGCCATCGTTCTGACCAGCCTCTATCTGATCCGCACCAACCGCATCATCTTCGCTAAACTTGCCACTCTTTCCGAACAGCGCAGCGACCTCGCGCAAAAATTAATCTCCACGCAAGAGTCCACGCTGCGTCATATCTCGCGCGAACTGCACGACGAATTCGGCCAAGTTCTCACGGCCATTGGCTCGCTCCTCGGCCGCGCCGGAAATCATCTCCCCGAAGGCTCGAAAGTCCGCGAAGAGCTGCAAGAAGTGCGCGAAATCGCCCAATCCACTCTGGACAACATTCGCAGCCTCTCCCAAGCGTTGCATCCGGTCCTGCTCGAAGAAGCCGGCCTCGTCAGCACTCTGGACTGGTATATTCCCACTGTGGAGCGGCAAACCGGCCTTACCCTCCACTACGATAAATTCGGCGAACCTTTTTCGCTCGACGGGGCCGCCAGCGTTCACGTCTACCGCGTTTTGCAAGAAGCCCTGAATAATGTCAGCCGCCATTCGGGAGCGCGGGAAGCCTGGGTGCGCCTGAAATTTCTGCCGGATGCTTTGGAACTGGAAGTCGAGGATCACGGCAAAGGAATTATGCCTGAAAAAAATGGCCGGGGAATTGGCTTGGTGGCGATGCGCGAACGCGCGGAACTGATCGGAGGCTCGCTGCATCTTTCTCAGCCCGCCGCCGGCGGCACGGCCGTTCGTCTGCGCATCGAGCGCCAGAAAGTCGAAGCGCATGGGTGATAAACTGACGGTGCTTCTCGTCGACGATCACGCGCTGGTCCGCCGCGGTTTCCGCCGCATCCTCGAAGATGATCCGGAGATCGAAGTCGTCGGCGAAGCGAGCGACGGCAAAGAGGCCGTACGCCTGGCAAACAAAGAGCGCCCCGCGGTAATCGTGATGGATTGCGCGATGCCAGGAATGAACGGCTTGGAAGCTACGCGAAAAATCCTGGAAGCACACCCAGACGCGGCGATTCTAATGCTGAGCATGCACTCCGAAGACACGCTGGTGCGCCAAGCTTTGGACGCCGGAGCCCGCGGCTACATCCTGAAAAACGCGATGGATCTTGATCTGGCCAGCGCGGTTAAACGCGTCGCAAAAGGTGAAAAGGTTCTCGATCCACAGGTGGCGCGGCCCGCGGCGCTGAAAGGCGAGCGTGAAGGCGGCCTGACGCCGCGCGAAGTCGAAGTCCTCCAACGCATCGTTGCAGGTAAATCCAACAAGGAAATTGCCGCTGAATTAAGCCTCAGCGCAAACACCGTTTCCGTGCACCGCGCAAACATCATGGACGCGCTGGGCATTCACAAAACAGCGGAGCTTGTCGTCTACGCGATTCGGAACGGTCTGGTGAACTTGCCTTGAGGCGCCGCGAGTTTATCGCCAGCGCATTTGCGGCGGGCCTCGGTGCAGCGATAAATCCCGCGAGAATTTTCGCCCAGGCAAATTCCAATCCTGGCTTCCATCTCACGAATGTAACCAGCGCGGCCGGCATTCAATTCCAGCACAACAGCGGCGCCTACGGCGGAAAGCTCTTGCCCGAAACGCTGGGCTCCGGCTGCGCATTCCTCGATTACGACGCCGACGGCTGGCAAGATATCCTCCTGATCAATGGCATGGACTGGCCCGGCCACCGCCGCCAGCGCTCCACTCTGAAGCTCTACAAAAACAATCGCAACGGTACCTTCACCGACGTCACCAAAGCCGCAGGCCTCGATATCGAGCTCTACGGCATGGGCGTCGCCGCCGGCGATTACAACAACGATGGCTTCCCCGATCTTTTCATCAGTTGCGTCGGACAAAGCCGCCTCTTCCACAACACCGGCAAAGGCACCTTCATCGACGTGACGAAGTCGAGCGGCTTGCTTGGCAAGCATGGCTTCAGCACTTCGGCGCTTTGGTTCGATTACGACCGCGACGGCTTGCTGGACCTTTTCGTCTGCAATTACGTCCGCTGGTCTCCTGAGCACGATGTTTTCTGCAGCCTGGATGGCACACACAAATCCTACTGCACGCCCGAAGCCTATCGCGGCGACACCTGCTGGCTCTTTCACAATCGCGGCAACGGAACTTTCGAGGACGTAACCGCCACGAGCGGAATTTTCGACAGCAGCTCCAAATCCCTCGGCGTGGCCATATTCGATTACGACCAGGACGGCTGGCCCGATCTTCTAGTCGCCAACGACACCCAGCCCAACAAGCTCTACAAAAATTTGCGCAATGGAAAATTCAAGGATGTAGGCGTGGAAGCAGGCCTAGCCTTCAGTAACGAAGGAAAAGCTCGAGCCGGTATGGGAATCGACACCGGAGATTTTGAAAACAGCGGCAAACCCGGCGTCGCCATTACCAATTTCGACAACGAAATGATCGGCCTGTACCATTCCGCGAGCGCGGGGTCCGCAAACGCCTCGACCTACGACGACATTGCGATTCCCGCAGGTCTTGGCGCGCCTTCGCGAAGCACACTTGGTTTCGGATGCGCGTTCCTCGATGCCAACCTCGACGGCTGGCTCGACCTCGCCGTTGCTAACGGCCACATCGACGAGACCGTCCGCAACATTCGCGGCAACGTCGGCTACGCGCAACCCCCGCAACTTTTCCTGAATTCCGGCGCCGGAAGATTTCGCGATGTCGCCGCGGAGCTCGGCGGCGGTTTTGATACCCCGATCGTAGGACGCGGCCTCGCTTACGGTGACTTCGATCGCGACGGCGACCTGGATTTGTTGATCACCACAAACAACGGTCCAGCCTATCTCTATCGCAACGATCAAACCGGCGGAAACCGCAGCATCCGGTTTCATCTCGTCGGAACAAAGTCGAATCGTGATGCCATCGGCGCCGCCGTGCGTATTTTCCAAAATTCTCGCGGCGGACACGCCGCCCAATCTCAATCGAGATTAGTACGCGGTGGCTCCAGCTATTTGTCCCAATCCGAGCTCCCCGTTACCTTTGGCGTCGGCAAGAGCGAAACCATCGATCGCGTCACCATCGATTGGCCTAGCGGCGGGACCGAAGAGTACAAGGATTTGCCCACAGCGAAAGCCTATGAAATCATTGAAAACAAAGGAATTACAAAATAAGTCGCATTCTAATCGTTTTGCATTATTGCTAGTTCCAAAGGGGCCCGCTATAAAACGCACAACAAGCAAGTTGCTTCCCACCTACCGAGTTTTTGGCATCGTGGAGGCACCCCAAGCACCCGCGGCCGGTCGCCCGCACAGCGCCGGCCGCCTTTATTTGCGGCTGTGAGTTTGCGAGAATGAACGTTCCCGAATGGCGAGGGGCCCAATGAGCCAGTGGCGTTCACGCAGCGTGATTGCTTTGGCTGCGAGTGCCCTCTACGTGTATGCGTTCCCCGCTGCGAACATCCCATACGTCCTCATCGATTTGTGCCATGTCGCCGTAGGAGTCTTTCTAGCCGCCCTCCTTCTGCCGTTCCTGGTGAGTATTCTGCGTACCGGCACACCGGCCGCGCGCATCGGATGGTCTCTGTTGGCTGTGGGAACGGTCCTCGGGCTCATTCTGATTTACACCGGCACTTCTTTGCCGTGGAAAAAACTGCTCTATGTGCACATCTTCGTCTGCCTGCTTGCCGTAACGTTTCTTGCCGGCTCTTGGCTCGCTTCGCGCGGATGGCTGGGTGCGGGAGCCGTCTGGCAGGTTTTGCGGGCCGCCGCGCTGGTCGCCATTGTGGCAGGAATTTCGGCAGGCGCGTGGTGGTACCGCACCTACGCATGGAGTAACGCCTTCCGCATCATGAATCCGCCCATAGCCCCGGCGACGATGGACAACGAGGGCGACGGTCCGCAGGGAAGATTTTTCCCGAGCTCGGGACAGACAAAAGGCGGCGTGGATATCCCTGCAAAATATTTCATGCAGTCGCAGGCTTGCGAGCGCTGCCACCAGGATATTTACAATCAGTGGTACAGCTCAATGCATCACAATTCGTCGTTCAACAATCAGTGGTACCGCAAGAGCATCGAGTACATGCAGGATGTGGTCGGAATACGGCCTTCCAAATGGTGCGCGGGTTGTCACGACCCGGCGTTGCTTTATAGCGGGATGTTCGACCGGCCCGTGCGGGAAATCGAAAATACACCCGCGGCAAATGCGGGTCTGAGCTGCCTGATGTGCCACAGCATCGTGCACGTGAAGAGCACCATGGGGCAAGGCGACTACACCCTCGAATATCCGAAGCTGCACGCGCTGGCGGCCAGCGATAATCCCGTCATTCGCACGCTCCACGACTTTGTTGTGGATCTGAATCCCGAGCCGCACCGCCGCACCTTCCTGAAGCCGTTCATGCGCGATCAGACCGCGGAATTTTGCTCCGCTTGCCACAAAGTGCATCTGGATGTGCCGGTGAATCATTACCGTTGGGTTCGCGGCTTCAATGAATACGACAATTGGCAAGCCAGCGGCGTCTCCGGGCAAGGCGCGCGGTCTTTCTACTATCCAGCAAATCCCCAGATGTGCGCGGATTGCCACATGCCCCTGGTTCGTTCGAAGGACGCGGGGAATGTAAATGGCTATGTGCACTCGCACCGCTTCCCCGGCGCCAACACGGCCATACCGACCGCGAATGAAGATGCCGAGCAGCTGAAAACGAGCGAAGACTTCCTGAAGGACGGGCAGGTCAGCGTGGATATTTTTGCGGTTTCGCCGGAAGGGAAAGAGATGAATGCGCCCGCGCCGGGCGGAGCGTTGCAGCCCGAGATCAGCACCACCTTCGCGGTGGGTGAGGAAGCAGAATCACTGACTCCGACGGGGGCGGTCGGCGAGGTCCGGCCGATCACGGCGCCGCTCGGGCGCGTCGATGCGGCGGTGCGACGCGGCGAAGATGTGCGCGTGGATGTGGTGGTGCGAACGAGAAAAGTCGGGCACTTTTTCCCCGGTGGGACGATCGATGCATTCGATGTGTGGCTGGAGTTGCAGGCGGTAGACGACAAAGGACAGACGATTTTCTGGAGCGGGAAAGTCGAAGACGATGGAAAAGGGCCGGTCGAGGAGGGCGCGCATTTCTACAAGTCATTGCAAATCGATGCGCACGGAAATCCGATCAACAAGAGAAATGCGTGGTCGACCCGAGCCACCATGTATACGCACTTGATTCCGCCGGGCGCCGCGGACACGGCCCACTTCCGGCTGCACATCCCGGACACAGCTGGAGAAAAGATCACGCTGCATGCCAAGCTGAACTACCGGAAATTCATGTGGTGGAACACGCAGTTTGCTTACGCCGGCCAGGAAGACACCAAACAACCCCATGGCGAATTCGCGCCGGAGTACGACGACAGAAAAATGGCCTTCACGGGAGATACTTCACAGGATGCCGGCAAACTGAAATATGTTCCCAATCTTCCCATTATCACCATGGCTGAAGATTCGAAAACCATGCGCGTTTTACCCCGAACCGCGGACACTCCCAAGCCGTTGATCGCTCTCGAGAAAGACGACTGGACGCGGTGGAACGATTATGGAATCGGGCTGCTTCTGCAGGGCGATTTGAGGGGAGCAGCGGCGGCGTTCGAGAAAATTACGGAAATTGATCCGCAGAATCCGGATGGCTGGGTGAATATCGGGCGGTGTCTCGTGCAGGAAGGGGACATGGCTGGCGCGCAAAAGGTCTTGGAGAAGGCGCTGGCCATCTCGCCCAAGCTGGCGAGGGCCAATTTTTTCTATGCGCGCGTGCTGCGAGAAGAAGGCAAATACGAGGAAGCGCAGCGTTACTTGCAAGTTGTGCTCGAGCAATATCCGCGCGACCGTGTGGCAATTGATGAATTGGGACGCATTCAGTTTTTGCAAAAACGCTATGCCGAGGCGGTGAGCACTCTCCAGCGCACGCTGGCCATCGATCCGGAAGATTTGCAGGCCAACTACAATTTGATGCTTTGCTACAACGGGCTGGGCGACGAAACGAAAGCGAACGAACACAAGGTGCGCTATCTGCGTTTCAAGGCGGATGAAGCGTCGCAGACGATTACCGGGGCGTACCGTCAGGCGCATCCGGACGACAATAACGAACGGCAGTTGATTCACGAGCATGTTTCCGTTCCGCTGGGACCGGAAGAAACGAAGAAGTCTGCGCGCGTTCGCAAACCAGCACATGGACAGACCAGCGCGCAGGCGAAAATAAGGGCGGAAGCACTGGCAAAGGCGGACGGCGGTTCACGATAACTTTCTCGCAAAGAAATCTTAGGAGACGGCGCGCATGACTTGGATCAAGACGGTTCGAATGGAAGAGGACGCGAGCGTCAAGAGGGCGATAGAAGACGAGCGCAAACTCTATCCGGCGGAATACGCCACGCCAGTGCAGGCGGTATTTGCCGGAGTCGAAGCCAGCATCGTCGGCTCGCATTCGCTCTTTCCCGATGTGCTTTTTCACGCCTTCAGCACCTTCGGCGCTCTCATGTCGCCCGAATTGCCGCTGAAGCGCCATCAGCACGAGATGATCGCCACCATGGTTTCGGTCACTAACCGGTGCCACTATTGAATCGAATCTCACGCAGAGTTTCTGCGTCGGGTGACGTTGAATGAAGAAATGGTGGAAGCCCTGAAGAAAGACTATCGCAAGGCGCCGATCAGCGAACAAGATCGCACGATGCTGGACTACGTGGTGAAGCTGACCAAGGACGCAACGAAAGTTTGGCCCGAAGATCATGCCAAGCTGCGCGCTGTGGGATTCGATGACCGCGGTATTCTGCAAATCACGCTGATCGCCTCGTGGTTCAATTACATCAATCGCGTGGCCGACGCGCTCGGCGTTGGCCGCGATGCGAATGCGGTGGCGGAGTGAAAAAGCTGGCAGCAGCTTTGGCGGCGATTGCGATTGCCCTATTTTTTGCAGCATTCACCGGAGCCGGCGCGCCGGCGCCTGCGGCATCCTCGGCAGCTTCACCGGGCATCACGTTTCGCGATGTCACGCAACAAGCCGGCATCCATTTTGTTCACAACAACGGCGCGTTCGGAAAAAAATGGCTCCCCGAAACGCTCGGCCCTGGTGTCGCCTTCATCGACTACGACAACGACGGCTGGCCGGACATTTTTCTTGTGAACGGAATGGACTGGCCGGGCCACGGAAATAAACGCTCGACGCCGAAGCTCTATCACAACAATCACGACGGCACTTTCACCGACGTGACGCACAAAGCAGGCCTCGATGCCGTCGAAATGTACGGCATGGGCGTCGCCGTCGGCGATTATGACAACGACGGCTACGACGATTTGTTCGTCACCGCCTACGGACAGAACCATCTATTCCACAACAACGGAAACGGAACGTTCACCGATGTCACGCAGAAAGCCGGCCTCGGCGGCGTGAACGAATTCAGCACCGGAGCCGCATGGGTCGATTACGACAAAGATGGCAAGCTCGACCTCGTCGTTGCGAATTACGTGCAGTGGACTCCGGAAACGGATCTGTATTGCACTCTCGATGGAAAAAGCAAATCGTATTGCACGCCGGAATCGTACAAAGGCACGTCCGTCCGCCTCTGGCACAACCGCGGCAACGGCACGTTTGAAGACGCCACAAAAAAAGCAGGCCTCGACGATCCCACTTCAAAAACACTTGGCATCGCCACACTCGATTACGACGGCGACAGCTGGCCGGATCTTTTGCTCTCGAATGATACGCAGCCAAACAAGCTCTATCGCAACAATGGCAACGGCACGTTCACGGAAAAGGCCGTGCTCGCCGGCGTTGCTTTCAGCGAAGACGGCGTTGCGCGCGCGGGCATGGGCGTGGACGCTGCGGATTACGACCGCTCCGGTCATCCAAGTTTGCTGATCACCAATTTCGCGAATCAGATGCTTTCGCTCTATCACAACGAAGGCTCGGGATTATTTGTCGATGAAGCGCCGCAATCCGAAATTGGCCGTGCCTCTTTGCTGACGCTGGGATTTGGGTGCTTCTTTTTCGATTACGATTTGGACGGCTGGCCGGATATTTTTGTGGCGAACGGACATATCGATCCGGACATTCAGCACGTGCAAGCCAACGTCAAATATGCGATGCCGCCGCATCTTTTCCGAAATATGGGCAAAGGCCATTTCGAAGAAGTGACGAAATCCATGGGAGCCGCGTTTAATGCGCCGCGAGTCGCGCGGGGCGCGGCGTACGCCGATGTCTACAACGACGGACGGCTCGACATTTTGATGGCCACCAACGCGGGGCCGACGGTGTTGTTTCGCAACGAAGCGGCTGGCGCGGCGGCGAACCACAGCTTGCGCGTGAAACTAGTCGGCACAAAATCCGATCGCGATGGCATCGGAGCTAAAGTGCGCGTTACGTCGCCAGACGGAACGCAAACCGAAATGATGCGCAGCGGTTCAAGCTATCTTTCGGCGAGTGAATTGGTCCTCACTTTCGGGCTCGGCCAGCGCGAGAAGGCGGATCGCGTCGAAATTTTATGGCCAAGCGGTCAAGTGGACCGTTTGACGAATGTTGCCGCCGGCCAAACTGTCGTTGTGACCGAAGGCCAAGGCATCACAGCGAACAAGCCATACGCAAAAAACATCCACTAACCTGGCGCTTCGGCAGCGAGGGCGCGAATTTTGAAACGCGCGGCGACGCCGCTTTCCTCAAGCCACTTCCCTGTCGCAGTTTGCGTTAAATCGTGGCGTAACAGGGTTCGCAAATCGTCTTCATCGTCGACGTCCACTTCGAGCCGCTCGTTTCGACGGACAATAATTCTCACGCCGGCGCGCTCGGCTGCGGCGCGATGTTTGGCAAAACTGTCCGGCCCAAAATGCGAAGGAAAAATCGCGGGCGGCGTGCGGAGAATCGCGTTGGTGCCAGTGCCATCGCGCGAGGGGACCATCACTGTGGCGGGAGCAGCGCATTCCGCCGTTAGAAGCTCGTCGATATCAGACGGTCGAACTAGTGGAAGATCGAGCGGCAAGCGGAGGAGCGCGTTGACGCCGCGCTCGGCGCAAAGACGCGAGGCAAAATCGACCGAGGCACTTTCCGAGATTTGCTGCTCTTCGCGCAGAATTTCCCAGCCATATTGCGCGGCGGCTTCCATCGCAGGCTCGTAGTTCGTGACGACAAATATTTTTTGCGCGCGTTGAACGCCGCGCACGGCACGAATCGTGTCCGCCAGCATCGCCTGCGCCAAGGCGAAGCGCTCTTCGGGCGTTAGCACGCCTGCGAGGCGCTGCTTTGCGTTGCGTAAATCCTTGATCGGCAGTAGCAAGGCGCGGAATTCGTGCTGCATATTTTCCCGGTGCGACACTTCTGGTTGCAAGTCTTCTCGTTGGGAGAATTCGCGCCGCGAAATTTCGTGTGACCCGCCGAGAGTTTGCGCGGAGGTTGATTGATGTTTAGTTTCCATCGGTGGGCCGCCGGATTGCATGGTATCGTTTGCTCTCGTCCGTCTTTCGTGCGTGGAAAAAATCTGAAGCCATCGTACCAGAGACGGAGGATGGGAGCAGCCGCGGAAGTACGCGGGATACGGCGCGAAAAGAGCGTGAATGAGAATCGGCGAGATGGGGCAAACCTGAAATGAGCAGAAAAATTGGCATTTTGGGCGGGACCGGGCCGGAAGGATCCGGATTGGCGTACCGCTGGGCACAGGCTGGCGAGGAAATCGTGATCGGTTCGCGCGACGCGCAGCGCGCTGTCGAGACTGCTGCGCAATTGCGTGCGCGCATTGGCGGCTTCGCGAAAATCGAAGGCGCGGACAATGCGACGGTCGCCGCGCAGTGCGAGGTGGTGGTGTTGACAGTTCCCTTCTCCGGGCATGCGGCGCTTTTGAAACAGTTGAAGAATGTTTGGAAGCCGGGAACTGTGGTGATCGACACGACGGTGCCGTTGGCGGCAACGGTTGGAGGAGCCGCGACGCGCATGCTCGGCGTGTGGCAAGGCTCGGCGGCGGAACAGGCTGCGGAATTGCTGCCCGCGGGAGTGAGCCTCGCGGCCACGTTCCAAAATCTTGGCGCGGAGCTGCTCGCGAAAGAGGAGCCGGTCGATTGCGACATCCTGGTGTGCAGCGACGACGAGAGGGCGAAGCAAATCGCGTCCGAGCTGGCCGCGAAAATTCCCGGAGCGCGCGCGCTGAACGGCGGAAAACTGGAAAATGCGCGGATCGTCGAATCGCTGACCGCGCTGCTGGTGGGAATCAACATCCGGTACAAAGTCCATAGCGCAGGGATCCGGTTTACTGGCTTGCCCATCAAGCACTAAATAGGGAGCGGGCCCGTGATAGGCCCCATGTGAGAGGTGAGGGTCGGGAGAGGAGGACAGCCAAGATTGGCTGTCCCACTCTAGCCGGGGTGCGGGCTGATGATGCGCGCGTGGCGACTGGTCGTTGGTGGAGGAGAAAGACAGCCAGGATTCACAGCGCAAAACAGCGCTATGGGGAAAAGGTTGGCTGTTCCACGCGAACCTCGGCGTTGGCTTTCGGCTGGTTAACGATAGCCGCCCCACCCCTCTCGCTTTTCTGTAAACGCTCATTCTAAAGGTAGATAAAGTTGTTTGTTTTGTATCAGTTTTGTAACCGTTGATTTTGAAGGGGATAGTGGCGATGACGAGTGGCGAGAGGCGAGTCTGCGGGAGAAGAGGATGGGTGGCTGAGGGGTGTACCCCCCTATGTGACGGAAGTTGTGCGCAAGCGCATGGTAGGAAAGGAGTTGCGGCGGTTCCTGCGTGTCCAGATGCGCACTCCGTGTTGATGACGACGAGCGGACCGATTCGGAGGCGGGGCAGACGGGGTAGCCAAGCGGCAAGTGGGCTGAAGGGGCGAAGGGGGATTTTGACGCCCCGAGCGGGTCGGGGTAAACGCCGACGCTCCGATAGGGCTGGGCGCAGAGGTGGCGCTGAGACGATGGGGACGTCGGAAAGAGGGAGCGCCTTACGATCACAAGACATGATAGCACGTTAGTTACCAACTGTCAATAGCGATTTGGCATGTACTGCGTGGTCATTCGAACGGGAGGAGGGGCGGATTCCGATGGGGTGAAGGGAAGTCGAGAGATTTGAGGGAGTTGGACGGGGAGTGATGGGTTTGTGGCGGCTGTGGAAATGTGTGGAAAAGTGGACCGGGGAAGTCGAAATTAGAAATACGAAACTCGAAATCAGTAACCCCACGCGAAAGACCCACCCTTGCATGACCCAAACCCGCAAGGATGGGGCATCCGCGCGGTGTTGAATCAGGGATGGATGTCTGCCCCACCCGGCGCTAGGAAGCCGCGGCTAGCTGAACCTTACGTTTTTTCCTCAAGATCCCGGCAGAGATCAGTGTGATCAGTAGTCCTACCGGGAAAGGCTCGAGGAATGTGAGCGCCGAATTGTAGAGGGGATTCTTGTAGTTTTCCTTGAGCTGGTTAAATTCGTTGATCTTTGCTTGAATCGCTTGTGCTGTTGCCCCGGCCGCTCGCAATTTTTCTATCGTCTGCGAGCCATAGTTATCCATAAAGTCTGGCATGAACTTGAAGTAAATGATTTCCCAGGTAGCCACATAGAAGGCGCACGAAATCAAGGTGATGCCAATTCCCACCAAAAATGCCGTTCCGAACGTGATTTCACCGTTCCCGACATTCTCCCGATAGGACCGGATTCCGAAAAACACGAGCATGAACGAGAGCACGATGGCCGTATAGCCAACAATCGCCCCTTTGGAGGTGCCTATTTTGTGGAGGAACGGCAGCGTCGAGACCATCAGCAGCGACGAAATTGCTCCCGATATAAGTCCAAAGATGAGAATGGTTCGTTTCATGGTTTGGCTCCTTTAAATCCGCAGGTATGCATGAATTCATGCGCAACCTACCGCATCAGGAGAGGGGCTTGTCGTCACCCTTTTGGGTGATTTTGCCGTTTGCAGCGAAAAATCACTCTTTCGTAAGACATTTCTAGGGCAACCGGTCTAGGGCAGCAGGCCGAATTCCTTACCGAACTGAACCGCCTGCGTCCGCCGTCTTGCCCCCAATTTATCGAAGACACGGCTCGAATGGGTCTTCACCGTGTTCTCGCTTACAAACAGCTTCTCGGCAATCTCCCGATTGCTCATCCCCTTCGCAATCAGCTCCAGGATTTCCATTTCCCTCGGAGTAATCGTCAATTCTTCCCTTTTCGCTTCATCGGGGCAAAATGGCCCGGCCATCGGCACCTGCACCGTAACAGGCACTTCCTTCACGACAATCCTTTCCTGTTTCCGCGTCAGCGTCAGCTTCAGCCCCAGCCAGATCCCCACAGCGGCAAACGTCGCGGCGATTAGCCCGCTGTAGATTTCGATGGAATAGTCAACGACCAGGAACCGGTATTCGCTCCATCTGAGCGCGGCAACCAGAATTCCACCGATGATCCCGTACAAGAGAATATGTTTCGCCGTCGCTTTGGACATCACCCGTCACCACTGCTACGCGGAAGAGTATCCCGCTCCATCGCCATCGGCAAGCTTCTCTTCCTAAGTGCCGGTTCGCTTTGCAACCGCAAAACACGACTTCAGAGGGAAATTGGGAACACTACCCGAAAGTGAGTAGTGAATAGTGGGTAGTGAGTGGAAAGACCAGAGGGTGCGCGAGGAGTGACCCACCCTTTGCCAGAAGCAAAACCGCAAAGGGTAGGCCACCCCGGAGTTAAGAAACTGCCGCCCGCCCGGCAGGATATTTCAATCAGGATTGCCTTGCGGAAATTGCCTGACTTGCATCGACGAGCGGCTCATCCAGAGTGTCTAGTGAACCCGAGTGCTCCTGACCCTCTCCACGATCGATCGCATAAAGCGCCAGCTCCAACCGATTCGAGGTTCCCACTTTGTTAAAGATCCTGAACAAATAGTTCCGGACAGTGTGCTCGCTCAGTTTCAGTGCTTGGGAAATATCACGATTGGTCATACCTTCGGCTACCAAGTGGACAACGTCCGCTTCCCTTTTTGTAAGCAGGCCCGTTCCTCGCAGAGAAGTTGCTTTCGTTGGCAAGGCCGGGCCCAGGGCATCGATCACGAAGCGCAATTCCTTACTGTTAGCCCACACTTGCCCTTCGTGCACTGCGTAGATGCACTTGCACAGAAATTCAGACGACTGATCTCGGGAGAATATCCCGCTCGCTCCCGCTCGAAATGCTTCCACGACCATGTCAGGTTTGTCGGAATCGAGTATTACGATGACTTTGGGCTTAGAGTGCGCCGCCAGTATCTCTCGGGTTACATTGAAACCCGCTAAGTCTTCCCCTTCTAGACGAGCGCCGATGACGGCAACGTCGGCTTCATTCTCTTCGAGCCCCTCTCGAATTCCGGCCGCGTCAGTCGCATAGCCAACAACCCTTGTCCGATACCGGCCACGCCGCACGGCTGCCGCTATTAATTGACAGCTCAGTTGACTGCCGTCAGCGATGAAGACCCTCACCGCGCCGCTACGCCCTGGGGATTTCGACAACTTTTTGCTCCTGAGAGTAATCTCCGCGGCTCCGACATGCCCACCCCGTTCCACTTTGTTGATAGAACCGCGGTCATCTTCTATCCCCTTCGAATTCTGAAGTCAGGAAAAGAAAATAGGTTGCCCACTCGTTCATTCCAAAATTCGGCTCAGTTTCCCATTGCGGTTGGGCCGCAATGCCGAAAGTACGCTGATGCGCCCGCATAGTGGACCAAACCTCCCAAAATTGAGGGCAGGCGGAACGTTTCCGCCAACTGAGAAAATACTCGCCGCGACTCGAATTTCCTACAACCTATTAGCAAATTAGAAAGCGTCCTGTCTGTTCCCGGATTACCCGTGGCACCCGGCAAGGTGAGTAGTGAAGGGTGGGTAGTGGGCAGAAAGACTATGGCGCGGCTAATTTTTTTTCGTCACTGTTTCAAGTAATGAAGCGCAACACATCCTGACTTAAAAATCTTGGACTCAACAAGTTTTAATTGTAATTTCTCCTGCAGGCTAATGCCTTCTGACAACCGTCGGCCTTCTCCTGCAATTATTGGCTGAACGATAAAACGATATTCATCCACCAGGCCAAGCTCTATCAGTTGCGAAGGGATAGCTACACCGCCGGTTAAAATATTTTTGCCTTGTTCTTGTTTCCATTTAAGTATTTCATCTTGAAGGTTCGTACGAACAATTCTCGTATCTCCTTCGGCGCTGTCCAAGGATCGTGAAAAAACAATTTTGTTGATGGAATCAAAGGTGTCGGCAAATTCGATCTCTGCTTTCGTCCCAGAACGATTTTTTGCGACATCCGGCCAATAAGGAACCATCAATTCATGGGTTTTACGACCAAAGACGAGCAGGTCAACATCCCGCAGAAGGTGCGCATGATATTCAAGTAGTTCTTCATCGGCAATCGTTTTGGTGTGGTCGCAGCAGCCATCTAGGGTGATGTTGATTGCGTAGATTAGACTTCTCATTTTCGCCTCGGATTGAGCGGCATGGTCTTCGAACATAAAACCAATCACTTTGAACCGCGCGTCATTGCATCATAGAGATTAGGTGCATCCAAGTGGAAAAGGCCGTCCCTGTTGTTGATGGCTCTCGTTGGCCGTGAACAGTCTGTGCGTTGGCCGAGCGGCCGGACGTGCAAAGGATGTCTCGGGACACCATGTAAAGGATGTCATGGGACTGAACAGTGTGAAACGCGCCGAAGTGTAAAGGATGTCCCGGGACAATTTGTAAAGGGTGTCATGGGGCTGAACACCTTAAAACCGAAGGCTCGGCACCCGGCCTACTGCTCAAATCTTAATTCCGTTCGCCTTATTCCATTCCTTAGCGGCGCGCTTCTCCGAGCAAATCTTCGTAGATTTGTGTCTCAATGTTTCCGGTTCAAACGTGAACACGACCGCAAGGGACGGAGAAATGTTCAAGCTGCTGCCATCGGCCACATGGTAAGCCAGTTCTGGGTCCTTTCTGACTTCATCTTTCATAATCGCGCACACCCTTTCCAGCGCGGTTACGAGCGCGGCTCCGGAAACGACTGCAGGCTCTTTTGCCATAAGCACGGCCTCCCTGATTAGACTGGCTCCGTGGAAGATAAATCTGGAAGAGGGGCCTCTGTCTGAGCAAAAGTCACGTGCGGCGCTACGGCCACTGGAAAATGGACATGGAGGGCGATTCCGACGTTTTGGTTGTACCCGTATATTCGAGTATCCGGGCCATACTGTTGCACCGCACGAGCTACCCGCTCCAAGAGTTCCCCGAGCGTAAAGGAAACTCCCAGCGGCTGAGATGGTTTCGACATATTCATCGGTCGCGGCATTTTCCATCATTTCATCTCGCAAGCCGGAACCCAGCGTTATTTCTTGACGTGAAATTCTAGATGCTCTGGGTCCTGAGCCGCCACAAAGTTCACGCACTGATTGTAAATCATTCGATTAAGGTCCCGAACAACTTGTGGGTCAGTGCATTGCGCTGACCTTAGGCGAATAAAATCCCGTTTGCCGGAATTGAGGACCGTCAATGCTAGGTATGGAGAAAGCGGTACGATGAAACCATTGTGGGAGCTCTCCAAACTCACGCTCAGGTCAATAATTATTGGTTCGGGCGGGACTAGACTTTGCACGCGGGGTTCTTCTTGCGTGCGGCAAAAGCACAACACCGGATTATCGCCCGTGATGAACTGTGTCGCCAAGAAAGGTAGGGGAGTCCACAAAATCACTTCCGGCACTTGCCTCCTCCACCTGTCCACAATTAGTTTCATCTTTCGGTGCATATTGTGAATGAACAGTCCTCTAGGAACTTCCATTCCGGCTTGCTGGTTGACGCACTCCAAGTGCGCTTCTGTTCTGACAATCTGCGCTACAACAAATTTAAGTAGTACAGGAATCTCATCGGGCTGCAATACGAAGTCGCCCTTCAACTCCTTCATTCGTTTGGCGACAGTGGCATAGTCGCCCTCTACGAACGTACTGAAGAACTTCTCGATACCATCGTCCTCGACTCCATCAACGGTTCGAGTATAGAAATCATTAATTACACCGACCCTCGCGGGATGAAGGCTAATTGGTGGCTTGTCTCTATTCAGGAATTGGACAAACAATTCGCCATCTTCCTTTGTGAACGATTGCTGGTAGCAGACCGGGAGAACATGGTTGGCTCGCGTGATGTTTTGTTGTGCTTGCACGGCTGCTTGCTGTCCCATAAAATTTCTCCCTTCGTTCAGATTTACTCCTACCAACAACAACGACCATGATACACGAACAAAAGGCGAACGAACAGATTGGCGCGCCGCAAGTTTTTGAAAAATAAGTGTTCTATATAAGTAGGAGGGGTTTCTACGACGACGTCTCCGGAAAGAGGGCTTTATGAGTACAATGAACGCGGACCAGATCAGGGCGGAATCGGGCTCGAAGGTGTACAGGAAGGTCAACGTAAGACTGTCGGGAGTCGCTGGGGTTAAGGCAATCCACACTTCCGTTCCCAGTCAGGATTTTGAAGCAATCACAAGGACTCTCGACAATCGCATCCAGTATTCTCAGGAGTTAATCAGGATGTGGGCTGAAAGAATGACAAAGGAAGAATTGCGCGTTCGATTTCCACGGTTTGAGTGAAACAAGAGGGCCGGAATTCGTTTGAGCGATTCCGGCCCGGCTTCACTACGGAACGCCGACTTATTTGCTGAAGGTGTTCCGCTACCTCAATCCGCCAGAGGCTGCCAGAGTTCGAGGCGGTTGCCGTCGCAGTCCTTGATCCATGCGAAGCGGCCGTAGCTGGCGTTCTCGCGCTTGGGATCGATCCAGACTCCGGCGGCAGCAAGCTGGGCGAGGAGAGCGTCGAGGTCGTCGACGCGGTAGTTGATCATGGTGGCCTGTGGGCCGTCGCCGAAGTACTTGGTGTCGGCGGGGAAGGCCGACCAGGTGGTCATGCCGGTGCCGGCGGGGCCTTCGTCGGACCACGGAAAGGCGGCGCCGCCCCAGTCGTTCAGCGTAATGCCGAGGTGCTCGGAGTACCACTTTGCCAGCGCTTTTGGATCTTTTGAACGGAGGAAGACGCCGCCGATGCCTGTGATTCGTGCCATGGGATCCTCCCGTGGTAAGTGGCTGGAGAGTGTTTCATAAACACCGGCTCCGTGCAATCCGGAGACGGGCGAGACTGAAGAAGACTTGGGGCGTCGGGGAGAGCGGAACGTCCCCTCTTCCGATTGAAAGAAGCTTTAAGCCGGATGGCGACTAGGCGAATTGGAGGCGTTTGAGTTTGATGTGGGTGGTGCGGAGGTGAGCGAGGTCGTAGTGGGCTTGCTGGGTAAGCCAGGATTCGGGGCTGCCTCCAAAGACTTTGGAGAGGCGGACGGCCATTTCGGGAGAGATGCCGCGTTTGCCGTTGACGAGTTCGGAGAGAGTGGTGCGAGTGACACCGAGGGCGGCGGCGGCTTCGGTGATGGTCAAGCCGAGTGGTTCGATACACTGGCGCAAGACGAAGCCGCCTGGATGTGGGGGATTCTTCATCGGCATGATTTGTTCTCCTTCAGTGTAATACTCTCCCAGCAAGCCTTCCGCGACGGTACCTCAATGATCATCGAGATAGTCGATGTCGAAAGCATCGCCTTCTGCGAAACGAAAGATCACTCGCCAGTTGGCGCGGACAGTGACCGCCCAAAAGCCTTTCATCTCACCTTTGAGAGGATGTAGGCGAAAACCCGGCAGATCCATATCAGCGACGGCAGCCGAAGCATCGAGACGAACGAGAATATCACGGAGCCTAGCGGCGTGCTGGCTCACGACGCCGCGGTGATCGTCGTCTTCGTAAAGGCGTTTCAGGCCTTTGTGGCGGATCGATCGGATCACGTCTCAGCGTAATGCGTTACGTAACGCATGTCAAGAAGGCATGTGGAGGGGTTCGCCGCGCTCATAGGTACCGGGTTCTTTACCCCTCGTCCCTCGATGTGAGTGGAGTCCGCGGATTTGAAAGAGAAGGGCGGACAGCAAAAGAAGAAGGGGCATGATCTATCGTGCCTCTACGACCCGATTTTCCAGCGGGAGTCTCTTCGGCATGATTCCTTGTTAGAATGGCGGCGCTCATTTGCATGGCGAGCATCAAGAAGCGGGACAATCGATTATCAAGAAGCGGGACGGGCAGCCGGTCAGGCGCAGATATTGCCATCCTGAGATATTGCGTTCCTGGGTTCGCGCCGGGATTTCGGCAAGGAGAGAACGAACATGGCAGGACAATCACAAGCGGCGCATTCCAGAGAACAATCCTTTGTAATTCGGCGGGCTACGGCGGCGGACGCGGAAGTGTGCGGGAGAATTTGTTTCGAGGCGTTTACCGCGCTCGCCAATCGTCACAATTTTCCTCCTGATTTTCCGTTGCCGGAGGTTTCCATTGGAGCGCTCTCGGCGATGTTCTCGCACCCGGGGTTTTATTGCGTGGTGGCTGAACAGGGCGGGAAAATCATCGGCAGCAATTGTTTGGATGAGAGAACGCCGATTGCCGGATTGGGGCCGATCACGGTGGACGCGTCGGTGCAGAATCGCGCGGCGGGTCGGGCGTTGATGCAGGCCGTGCTTACACGCGCCGTGGAACGGAAGTTTGCGGGAGTGCGGCTGGTGCAGGCGGCTTACCACAACCGGTCGCTGTCGCTCTATGCGAAGCTTGGATTCGTTGTGCGCGAGCCGCTTTCCTGCATGCAAGGGCCGGCGATGAAGAAAATGCTGCCGGGATATTTGATGCGGACAGCAGTGGCGGGAGACCTCGAGGCGTGCAACGAACTGTGTCTGAGAGTGCACGGACACGATCGTGGGGGCGAGTTGCAGGATGCAATTCAGCATGGCACGGCGGTTGTTGCCGAGCACGATGGGCGCGTGACGGCGTATGCCTCTTCGATGGCGTTTTTTGGACACGCGGTTGGCGAGACGAACGAGGATTTGAAAGCGCTGATTGCCGCGGCACCGGCTTTTCAAGGGCCGGGGATTCTTGTGCCTAGCCGTAACGCTGGACTGTTTCGTTGGTGCCTGGAGAACGGGCTTCGCGTGGTGCAGCCCTTGACGTTGATGACGATGGGACTTTACAACGAACCGGCGGGAGCCTATTTGCCTTCGATTTTGTATTAGGCAGCGAAACTGAAATTGCAGACCACGGCATAGTGTACGTGCATTCCTTGTTTTTCAAAGCTGCTATTCCAAGTTGCGGATCAGTTTTTTGACGGCGAAGAGGAGTAGCCCTGCCAGAGATATTGGAGGGCTTCGGGAAGCGTCTGCTGCTTCGCGGCATGGTCGACGTGTCCGGCGTTGCGTGCGAAAACAAATTGATAGTGATAGCCCTTGGCAGCGAGCACGGCGGCCATGCGCTCGTTGGCGAGAACCCAATCGTGCATGTTGTCGCGCATGACGTTGGGATTGAGCAGGTCGCGGTCACCCACTTCCATCCAAATGCGCAGCGGTTTGGCGGGGCTATCGGGGATGATATGCTCGTGAAATTCCCAGGCGCCATGGGGCGTCTGCGGATTGTAGGGCCACTGCTGGTTTACAAAAGTTCCGGAATAGGTGAGGACGCGGTGATAAAGCTCGGGGTGATACCACGCCATGATCAATGCGCAAGAGCCTCCCGAGCTGCCGCCCATGGTGGCGCGGCCTTCTGGATCTTTGGTGAGTTTGACGTGGGCTTCTGATTCGACCCGGGGCAGGACTTCGCTTTCCACAAAGCCGGCATAGGTTCCGGACATGGTGTCGTACTCGAGACCGCGTTCGCTGCCCTGCGCATCGCCGCCGCCGTTGCCGATGGAGATGGCAATCATCACCGGAACTTTGTGTTGAGCGATCAAAGTATCCAGAGCGGAGAAAAGAAGCGGGTCAGGGCCGTCGGCTCCAACAATGAAGGGCGCTATGGTGCCGGGGACGTATTGCTGGGGGACGTAGACCGAAACTTTGCGGGTCCATGGGGCGGGGTGGCTGGCGGTGACGACGAGCTTGGCGGGGTCCGCGGGATCTGGAGTGCCGAAAGTGCCGGGGTCGCGCGCGATGCCGGGATAGATTTTGCTGTCGGTGGAGCTCATGGTGAATTCGAGCACGGCTCCCCTGGGAGTTGCGTCCTGCGTCGATGTGGCGGACGGAGCGTCGTGGGTGGGACCGAGGATGAAATTGCCGTCGATATTGGCGGGAGGGTTCGCGCCGTCGGGCAGTTCCGTGGCGGCGACATAACCGGGAGTGTGAGGATCGCGCGTTGGCGGCGTCGGACGGTTCGCGTGTTGCACTGTTGCGGGAGATTGGGCGAAGGCTGGAATGAGTACCGCTGCGAGGCTGAGCAGAAGTACGCAAATCAATGAACGTCGGAGTGCGGCCATGGGGCCATTGTGCAGCATTTTGGGCTGCGGAAGAAAGGCGGTTTCTGAGATTCGCGTTGAAGAAATTTGGGCGCAGCGGACGCAACTGAAGAGGTGACGGAAGGGCGCACCAAGGGGAGAGAGCACAGACTGAAGTCTGTGCCACTCGGAGTGATTACGGGCGGAGGACAATGGGCGGGTGAACGCTGACGGGAGAATGGCCGCCCTTGGCACTGGCGGTGGGAAGTTGGAGAGGCATGGCGGGGTCGCCGAAGAGGATCCAGGTGCGACGGACGTCATTGTCGGTGACACCGGATTTGGCGCGGAGGATGGCGGTGCCGAGAGGCGTTGACGGATTGTTCTTGAGAATTTGGAGGAGGGCCTGGTTCATGGCGGCCTGGGGCGGTTGATTGGTGAAACCGGAGGAAGCCCAGACTGCGGCGGCGCCGCCATTGGGAGCGAGAAGCAGTGCGTTGGCCAGCGGAGTGGCGTAGACGTCCTGGAAGAAGCCGTTGAGGCAATCCATCAGGAAATAGACGGAGAGTTGATCGCCATTGGAGAGATTGGCGGCGGAAGTGTCGTCGAGAAGATCGGAGAAGGACCACTGCTCTTCGGCGCCGTGGCCGGAATAGTTGACGAGGAGCGGGCCGGCATTGAGCGCCGCGAAAATCTGCTGCGAGACGACGCTGGGATCCTGGCCATCGGCAAAAATTTCCACGGGCTGGAGGGAGGACGGGAGATTCGTGGCGGCGAATTTCGTGGCGGTGCTGAAATCGGCGCCGATATTCTGGTCAGCGACAAGGAGCGCTTGCTGATTGGCGGTATTGGCGGCGAGGCCTTTTTCGTAGTTGACGATTTTGGAGACGACAAGCTGAGCGTCGGACACGGTGCGAACGGGGAGGCGGCCCGTGGCGATGGTGGCGAAGCCGGTCTGGTTGAAGTCGCTGAACCAATCGTCGGAGGCAGTCTTGAATGCGGCGGTTTCGATGATGCGCGTAGGGACGAAGTCAAAATCGCCGAGGCCGAGATAGTTGCGCGGGTCAAGAGACGCATCGCCGACGAAGAGGACGTATTGCGGCTTGCGAATCCATTGGGACGCGGCGGATTGCAGGAAGTCGCGAATGGCGTAGGGGCTGCGTTCGCCGTAGTTGAAGGCGTCGAAGACTTCGTCGATGGTGACGACTTTGACGCTGAGGCCGCGCGATTCGTGCAGGCTGACGAGCGGGGCGAGGGCGGACTGGAAATCGGGATGCGTGATGATGAGCATTTGGCTACCGAAACTTTTTGCGGCGAGCGCGGCAGGCGTGTGGAAAGCGAGAGCTGAGGGCGGCGAGATTTGATCGCCGGAGAAAATTAAGAGAGTGCGCGTCTGTGCGCCGGCTTGCGGCAGGCCGAGCGTGATGCCGTAGCTGCCGTTTTGCTGCGAGACGGCGCCGGTGAGTTGCGAAATGGCGAGCGGATTGGTGATGTCGAAGACCTGGATTTGTGGATTGGTAAAGCCGGTGACGTTCAGCGTGCTGCCAGCGGGAGCGGTGGCTTTGAGCCAGTCGCCGTCGGCGACGTAGGTGTGCGGATAGTGGAGCGAGATGGATTGGACAACGCTGACATCGTTATCGCCTTGCAAGGCGGTGAGCGTGACGGTGTTGACGCCATCCTCGAGCAAGCTGGGGTCGATAGAGAAACTGTTGGTGACGTTGGCGAGATTGGCGAAATCCAATTCACCGATGCTGGCGCCGTTGAACTGCACGGAGACGCTGTGGGCTTGCTGATCGGTGGCGCCTTGGAGAGTGATGTCAATGGTGATGGGCAGTGGGGAACCGGGATCGGCGTGCGCGACGGTGAGTTGCTGGTCGACGGGCTCGGAAGTGACGGCGGCGCCGAAGAAGTTGTCGTTGTTGTCGCCGTTGAGCAGCGTGGCGAAATAGGTGGTGCGCTGATCGAGGACGACGGTGAAGGGAAAGCTTTGCGGCGCGGAGTTGCCGGTGCTTGGCGCGGCGATGGAATTGACGCGCAGGCCGGGGCGCGGGCCGCTGATGAGCCAGTAGATGCGCGTGCCGGAGTAGGGCGTGTCGATGCCGGTGCCGTAGAATTCGATGCCGTCGCTGGGGCCGAGCGGGCCGGACTGGTTGCCCAAAATTAGCATGGGTTGCTGGACGCCTTCGGCGTAGAGCTGGAGAGTGCGGGTGTCGGCGTGGGGATTGAGGCCGGCGGCGACGAGCTGGGGTTGCGAGACTTGATACCAGCCCTCGCCATCGACGGAGATTTTAACGGCGGCGTCGCCGTCAAGCGAGACGGGGAGTACACCACGGGGCATAGGCAGCATGATCGGCGGGGGAGCCGACAGCAAGCGCGGGCGGATCATGGTGGGCTGCACGATGGCTCGATTTAGTTGCGTCAAAAGAGTGGGGTGAGAAATCGCTCCGGAGCTTGGAGCGGCGGTGACGTCCACGGAAACAGGACCGTGCGAAGTGCGAGTGCCGTTGAGGTCGACGTCCTCTAACGCGTAGGTGGATTGCGGCGTCCCGCTGGGATCGAACCACTGATAGGTTTTTGCGGCGTGGTGCGGAAGGGCGCCACGAATCAGAAGCGCGGAGCCGGCGATGATGGCCGGATTGAGGCGCTGGCGGCCCGTGCCATCCAAACGGAAAACATTGAAGCCGAGATTGCGGATTTCCGCGCGAGTTTTCCACTCGAGGAGAACCCCGCCGCCCTGGCGCGGAAGTGCGCGGAAGGATGCGAGTTGAACGGCGGTGGGCGCGGCGATGGTGGAGGTGAAGGATGCGGTGTTGTTAGAGAGATTGGGATCGCCGGTGGTAGCGGAAACAGTGGCTGTGTTTGTAGAAAGAGTGGAAGAGCTGAAGGTATTGGCGCTGACGTTGATGGTGATGACGACGAGGCCGCCGACGCTGAGGTTGCCGAGCGAGCAGCTCACTGTAGTGGTGGAAACGGTGTAGGTGCATGTGCCTTGCGATGTGGCAACTGAGGAGTAGGTAACTTCGCCGGGGATCGGGTCGGTAGCGGTGACGCCTTGTGCTGTGGCAGGGCCATTGTTCGTGATTTGCAAAGTGTAGGTGAGGTTCGTGCCCTGGTCGACGGGGTCGGGCGAAGCGGTTTTGGTGATGGAGACGTCGGCTTGCGTGGGCGAAGCGACATACACGATGGTAGTGGCGGAATTATTGCCGCAATTGGGATCGCTGGCCGACGAGCACGGAATATTGATGTTGGCGGTGTTGGTGATTGTGGAGCCGGGCGTGTCACCGAGGCTCGCTTTGACGACGAGCGGGAAATTGGCGGTGGCGTTCACGGCGAGAGACGCAATGGTGCAGGTGATTGTGCCTGTGCCGCCGACGGCGGGGAGAGTGCCGCAACTCCATCCGGACGGAACGCCAAAAGAGACAAACGTGGCGCCCGTGGGAATCGTGTCCGTGAACGTGGCTGTGCCGGAAGCGGCCGGTCCGCCGTTCGCGACGACCTGTGTATAGGTGATGTTGTTGCCATCGGTGATGGGATTGGGAGCCGCAGTACTGGTCACGCTCAAATCGGATTGGCCGGCGGTGGCGACGACGACCGTGGCGGTAGCGGAATTGTTGTTGGGGTTCGGATCCGTCGTTGTCGAAGCGACATTCGCTGTGTCCGTAATGACGGTTCCGGAGGCAGTGCCGGAGTTGACGGTGACTACAACGGTGAAGGTTGTGGACGCGCCGGCAGCGACCGCTGGATTGGAGCAGGTGAGCGTGCCCCCTGCAACGCCGCAGGTCCACCCCGTCACGGGAGAAGGCGTAGCGGAAACAAAGGTCGTGTTGGCGGGAATGGCTTCGCTGAAGGCAACTGTGGACGCAGTGGCTGCGCCATTGTTCGTGACCACGACGGTGTAGGTAATGTTGTTGCCCGCGATCACGGGATTCGGCGTGGCGGTGTTTGTGATGGAAAGATCGGCGGTCGTGGCGGAACCCACGGTGGTTTGGACCGTGGCGGAGTTATTTGCAAGATTCGGGTCATTGGTGCCCGAGGTAGCGTTATCGATGTCCGTGATCACCGTGCCGACGGCAACGCCTGTGTTCACGGCAACTCCTACCGTGAAAGTGGTGGAAGCCGCCTTGGCGAAATCCGGATTGGTGCAGGAAATTGTTCCCGTGGCGCCGACGGCGGGCATGCTACAAGTCCAGCCAGAGCCGCCGGGGAAACTCAACGATTGAAATGTGGTGTTGGTGGGAATGGTTTCGCTGAAGACGGCGTTGAGCGCGTCCAACGGACCGTTGTTGGTGACGGTTTGAATGTAGGTGATGACGTTGCCCGGGCCGGGTCCGGCAAGAACGGGATTCGGCGTGCCAGCATTCGTCACCGACAGGTCGGCCGAGGCGCAGAAGGCGCCTGACTGCGTGCCGGGCGTCTCGGTAATCACAAGGTTTGTTGCGGTGATACCTGCTTGGCCGGGTGTTGCGCCGTAAGAGTCCTGAACTGTATCGGTGTATCCGTTCAACCCCCCGGCCACGTTCATGCTCGTCGGCGTTCCAGAGAGAAGAACTACGCCGCCACCGCCGCCGCCGCCAGAGCCATGGCGCTGACCGGAAAAGCCGCCTGGAGGTTCGATGGGCCAAGCCCGACCGCCGTTTCCGCCCGTGGCGCTCACTGTAAGCCCACCCAGGCTGCCGCTGTCAGCAAAGAAGAGGATGGAGCCGCCCGCGCCCCCGCCACCAGTGCTGTCGTTCAGGGTGTTAAGCGTGGATTGGCCATCGGAGGTGATGGTTCCCGTGCCCGCCACCGAGCCCGTGTGGATAATAACAATGCCGCCGCCGGCACCGCCGCTGCTATATATTCCGGTGCAGGTGGTTCCGCAGTCGGCGCCGTGGCTGGTACTCGAGATGTAGTAGGAACCGTTGTTCGTCGTGCCAGCGCCGCCACCACCGCCCATTACGATGGCGCTCGTCGAGGCTGGAAACGCAGCACCCCCAAAGCCGCCGTCGGTCGAGTTCAGGGCGACGAAACTATTCCACCCATAGCCTCCAAGGCCGCCTGCGCCGCCGTTGCCACCCGCGCCGCCGCCGGAGTTGTAGTCATTCTTCGCGGGGTCTCCATCCGTGCCACCGCCGCCTGCATTGCCCGGCGCGCCTCGCGCGAAACTACCGTTGGGGAGTCCCTCGACGACGGTCTGGCCCGTGCTTATTGCCGTTGATGAAGTTGTAATGGAGCTCAAGGCTGGCGCGACCCAATGGGGCGCCCCTGCTATGCCCTCACCTTTCGAAGCGTCGGTGCCGCTGTTGGCGGGGGCGTCGCCACCCCCGGAAAGATTGGGCAGGTTCGCTGGTGAGTTAGTAACATAGTCGGTATTTGCGCCAGGGTTCGTCAGCCCGGTCAGTGTTATGCCGCCACCGCCACGAAAGCCAAGAGCATCCGCCGCGACAGTACCCCCGAGAGTGAGTTGCGAGGAGACGTCGACGGCAAGGACACCACCGACGCTCCCATTCCAGGCGAGTGGAACGAGTCCGGAACCGAGGGTGGCTGACGTATACTGCGGAACGCGAATCACTTGATAACGCTGTTGGCCGCTGCCTGCAGCGTCCGCAGCCTCCACATAGGTATTTAGCGTGCCGCCGCCGGAACCAGTTCCCTGGAAAGTCAAAGTGCCGCCGCCAACTGGTACGACACTCGCGGCGGTCACAAATTCAAACTGGCCGGTGCTCTGAAGATTCGTCGAGCCGGTGGCGGGGTCGCCGGGTGTTCCGTCACCGTATGCGCCGGTGTTTGTCGAGTTGATGGATGAATCCTGGACTTGGATGATCAGCAGAAGATCCCCAATGCCGATCGGTGTATTAGCTCCCGAAGAAGCGCCCAGAGTGACAGAGGTGGCGCTTCCAGCCGAGAGTGTGCCATTTGCAGGAGGATAGTAGGTGTTGACGACGCCGGTGAGAGTGCCGCCCGTTCCATCCTTTCCCGGGGTCGCGCAAACGAGCGGTTGGACGACGGTTATGACCGTCGAACTGTTGTTGGTCAAAACGGGATCAGTCGTAGAGCTGCTGACTGTAGCGGTGTTGGAGATGGAGCCGGAAGTCGCTGGAGACGTAACCGTGATATTGATTGTCCCGGTCGCGCCCTCTGCCAGCGTGCCAGTGAGGGAGCAAGTGACCGTGGTTGTGCCTGTGCAGGTCCAGCCGGTCGAGCCGTTTGCCGAGACAAAGGTGGCACCTGTTGGTATGGTGTCCGTGACTTTTACGGCGGCGGCAGCGGCCTGTCCGAGGTTTTGGACCTGTATGGTGTAGGTCAAATTCGAGGACAAGAAAACCGGTGTCGGCAAAACTGTCATGGATAGGGCCAAATCTGCTTCCGCGGCTGGCTCGACAAGAACGGTGGTCACACTCGTGTTGTTGCTCGGCACAGGATCGACAGTCTGAGAGGTGACCGTCGCGGAATTGAGAATGGTTGTGCCGTAAGCCGTTCCAGTGTTCACGCTCAACGTGAAGACGATGGGATCGGAAGCCGTGGTTGCGCCACTGGCCAACGCTAGAGCGTATGTGCAGATAATTGGGCCGGTTGCACCCGGGCTGGGGCAATTCCAATTCGCATCAGCTGTGATGCTCTGCAACGTTGTATCGGGCGGAGTTTGCTGATAGACGACAAGCGTTCCGGCAGGAACCGCGTAGGATCCGTTGTTGGTGACGATTTCGGTGTAGGTGAAGTTGACGCCCGTGTCGACCACCGAGACAGAAGTGGACTGCGACATAGTGAGATCCGCATCCCCGACCGTCGAGGTGCTCGTGGCTGAATTGTTGGCAGGATTGGGATCGTAGGTGGTGGAACTCACCGATCCAGTACCGGTAATGGCGGTTCCGAAGGCGACGCCAGCGTTCACAGTAAGAGCGATGGCGATATTCGCCGTGCCGCCACTCGCCAGGTTCGCGGCCGCAGTACACGTCAGGGTGCCTGTGCCTCCCGCCACCACGCCGGAGCACGTGTAGCCTGCGGCGGTTACGCTCTGATAGACCGTGTTTGTGGGAATGGTGAAGGTAAATACGGGGGTTGTGGCGGTACTGGCTCCGTTGTTGGTGATGACGTCCGTGAAGGTGAGCGTGCCGGATGGCGTGGTTACGGTGGGCACGACAGTTTGCGAAAGGGCGAGATCGGCGCTGAGCACGGTGACGGTGCTTGTCGCGGTGGTGGTGCCGGAGAGCGTCGAAGTGGAAGTCACAGTCGCCGTGCCGTTTAGAACCGTTTGCCCGGGTGTGCCAACTGGAACTGTTACCGTAACGGTGATCGAAGCACTGTTCCCTGCACCAAGATTTCCTCCATCGGTGCAGACCACGTTACCAGTGCCTCCCACCGCAGGAGTTGTGCAGGTCCAGCCGACGGGTGCGGTATAGGAGGAGAAAGTCGTGTTGTTCGGAGTGGCTTGCGTGATGACAGGATTGTGGACGGAAGCACCGCCGCTGTTGTTGGTGAGTGTGTCGGTGTACATGACGGTCGCGCCAGGGCTGACCGTCGTAACCGAGGGTGTCTGCGTCAAAGTGACATTGACAGCTTTAACGGGCGTGGCTGCAATAAAAAGTTGCAGCAGAACAAGAGCGGGCACTGCGCCCAATAATCTGAGCGTCAGCCGGCGTCGAGTTGCGAGATGCACTCTCTGGACGAAAGTACGCGCCGCGTGTAGATGTGGGGTCCAAGGCCGAGCGAAGGAAATCTCGCGGCGGTTTCGCACCACTGCAGTCACACGCCCGAGGGCGAGATCGGTGGCCGCGTCATTTTCCTGGCCGGCGTCGGCGCGCGTGATCACGCCGCCCGCGGCCGGGGCACTGGCTACGCGATGCACGCGGAACCCGTCTGGGCCATGCGTGAGAGCCACATCGCCGCGGCGTAAATCATTTGCCGCCACAGGAGCGACGATCACAGAGTCGTTATCAAGAATGTTAGGGCGCATGCTCAAACCGTTTGCACGGAAGCGCACGTTCGCGCCGCTTTGCAGCAGCGCGGCGCTTACATCGCCGAACTGCACGGAATTTCGGACGACCTTGGCTTTCGGCTTACCCACGGCAGATGGCCTCCACCGCAGTCTCGTCCGGAACGAAGCGGAAAATGGAACAGGGAACTTGCGAAGCGACACGGTCTAGAAAATCCAGCGTCGAGCGAATGCCTTCTTCGGAGTGGTGCGTCACAAAACTGCGCGCAAAGAGCTCGGCGGCGGCGCGGCCGGGCGGCAGCGGGCAGTGCTCGTTGCTTTTGCCTTTTTCGAGCAAATAGATGGCGGATAAGTGAGCGGAGCCGGGAGAAGCAATTCCGGCGTCGCCGCGCCAGGGAGTGCCGTACATACAAATGCGGCCTTCGCTGGCGCGCAGAATGATGCGATCGTCACTGAGAATTCTGACGCCAGGGCGGTTGATCCACAGGCGGGCTGTAGTGCTTTTGCCGGCACCGGAATGGCCGAGGAAAAGATGGCCGCGGCCTTGTTCATCGGAAATACCTACGGCGTGAACTTCCACGCCTTCACCGCGCGAAAGGCGGTGGATCATCAGCAATTCGTCGAGGGGGTACTCGAGAGGATAGACCGGCCGCTCTGCGTCAAAATATTCGCGCGAAAGAAGCACGCGGCCCGTGCCATATTCAGGATCGAACCAGGCTTCTTTGTACGGAGTCATACCCACAAGCGGCGCGAGAAAACTGAAACGGTAGCCGGTTGACTCGGCAAAGAGAGACCACAATCCGCCCGAATGAAATAAGAGATTGGATTTTGGAATCTCCAGGGAATCGGCCCAAGCGATTTCGAGATTCACTTCGCACGTATCCGCGGCGACCTCGAAGGCGCGAAGCTCTTTTTCCAAGGCGATACGAACGCCGTCTACTGCGTGCAGACCAAAGGTGATGCCGCCAATGCGGTAAGCAATCCTGGAAGTGCCCGTCAAGAATGGATTGTTCGTCTCGTTCATTTGCGCAAATTCATTTTGAGAGGGCTTCATCGGTAGTTTCAGTCCTCTCATGAACCAATCGACCGGCAGGCGAGAACTGACCGGCAGGAACCCGAAACAGGGCCGGCCGCGCCAGTAATCTTGCAATGGCCGAGCACGGCCTCTTCAGGCCGCAGGCTTACACGGATCACTTTGGGCGGCTCGTACGCCGCTTTTTCTTGCTGCTCCGGCAGATGCTTGTCGCGCTCTTCGGTCATTTTTGTCTTCTTTATCCGAGCGCAGGGGCGCAGGAACGGCAACCGCCGCTGTGACACCCGCTGGAAGTTTGCAGAATATTCAGGACAGGCGACGGAGGCCTGCCTTCGAGCCAAATGCGAGTCTCGGGCTGGAAATTTTTCAGGCGTTCGGCTGCGGCCAAAAGATCCGCGCGATGCACTCCGCCTTCGCAGCATTCGCAATCGCCATGCTCGGGAACTTCATAGCCGAAGGAATACGCGCGGAGATGAGCCACTTGGCAGAGGAAAGCCACAGGAGATTCGGGATCCCCATTCTCGAGTTCGCCGTTCGCCGGACACATGCTGCAAAGCGATTGAATCTGGCAGCGATCGCAAATCGATGGGCGAGTGCGCGGCTGATTGCGAATTTCGCGCAGCGGACCTTCCCAACCTTCGCGGAAACTGCCCTCGCGGATGTTGTAGCCCTGTTGATGGGAGATGACGCAGATGGTCATCGTTCCGTAAGGATCAATGGCGCAGCCGGCGACTCCGCCGCCGCAAGAATATTTTTGGTGTGATGCGGGTGCGGAAACCGCTTCGGCGGGGGCGCTCAGGTCCTGCTCGACCAACTTGCGGTAATCTTCTTTGCGCTTCGGCTCGGCAAAATCGAGCTCGACGGCTTGCTCCGGGGTAAGCCGGACAGCCAGCGGGCTCTGCGAGCAATCGATGCGCGGATTAATGGCGGAATCGAACTTGAATTCGACGCCGAATTCCTCCTCGGCAAGCCGCTTCATGTCGAAAACTTCGTGGTGGTTTATCGTGGTAGGAACGGTCTTGAGCTTGAGCGGGAGATTGCGTTCGAGAAGGAGACGGATGCCGCGCATACAGCGATCATAGGAGCCCGGAATCTGGGTCAGAGCTTCATAGGTTTCGCGCGTGGCGCCGTAGAGCGTGATTTCGATGGCGAAGGGGCGATACGCGGCAAGATGATCGGCGATGCGCTCGTTGATCATCGTGCCGTTCGTGAAGAGGGTGATGAGGAAGCCGCGCTTCTTTGCCTCGGTGTAAATGTCGAGAAAGTCTTTGCGGGCGAAGATTTCGCCGCCGGTGTAAAGCAGCCAGAGGCAGCCGGCGTCGACGAGTTCATCGAGCAGGTGGCAATGCTCTTCGAAAGTGAGTTCGCGGGCGCGGGCGGAGTGGTCGCTCATCGGCAAGTTGTTGTAGCAATGAAGGCAATCGAGAGGACAGCGGCGGGTGACCTCAATCGACACTTCGAGAGGCGCGCGTTTTCCCTGGAAGCGCTGGTGAACTAAGCCCGTCAACTCGCCGTATGCTGCAGTTTCCAATGTCTTGCCTTTCAGTCCGAACTGCAGAGATAAAACAGTACCAGTACTACCTTGTCGGCGCGCACTAGCCACACTCCGCGTTTCGTGCCTTTTGTTAGGCAAGAGGAGAAGGAGGGTGACCGGCTACACCGTGCGAATCAGGCCTGCTTCCTGAAGCTCAGCCAGATAACACTGAACGTCCGAAAGCGCCTGGTTCGCGTCTACTTCGTAGTGCGTGGCAACCCAATCCGCGAGTTCCTCTGTCGAATGCCCGTTTTCGAGGAGACGCCAGAGGCTTCGGCCGACAGCATTGAAGGTGTAGACCGAATCAAGATCACCAACGCCCTTGCAGATGGGGACAACTATCGTCTCACCAGCAACTTCGCGGGAAACGAGGGAAGAATTCCGGGCGTGGCGAACCGATGCCGTATTTAGCCGATCGGCTAAATACGCAGAACCTGGACGTTCTGAGACAGGGTTTGCCATGCTTTTAGTGTCCGAAATGAAACACGGGATGTCACGTTTTAGGAAGTACAGTGTTCCGTACTAGTACCCTTTTAGTACGCTGTATCTAACGTGTAAAACAAAGTACGGACGGGCGGGTTGTGGAACAGGCTTTCTTGACGGGACAGCCCGGGGGAGATGAGGTTGTCCCCTTGAGTGAAACACATAGTTGAGAGCTTTTTGCCAATTCTTTTTCCCGAACTTTTCTCTTGACTTATGCTTACTCCTTGCGTATAAGTGCACCTAGGTAATATTGGGCTTTGTTCCATGTAGCGCCAGCAGCCTGCTGGCGTTTTGTTTTTTGGCGGCTCGCCGGGTCTAAGTTCTCTGTTCTTCGCACTTACGAGGATCGGCTCACTTTGCACCATTTTAGTGCACTTTTGCCCAGGCATGTCATTTAGCATCAACACTTGCAAAGCTTTATCAAAACAAACAACTTTATCTTCCTTTAGAATGAACATTTACGCAAAAACCCGGGGGGGTGGCCCGAGGGTACAGACCGGGCACATCCCTGACAGAGTGGACCGGCAGGGCCCCCTGACCTTGTGAATGGTTGTTAACTAGTCTCGGCGGCCCGGTCGCTTCGGTCTGTGCACCTTTTCGTAGATACCGGCCTAGCGGCAGCAGAGCCACTGCTCCGCCGGCAGTCGAATTCCCGGCCACAACTTTCGATTGACCGCTCGCTCAGTCCGGCTATGATGCATCCCTTGACCTCGCCCCACGTCCAGGATCTTCCGCGCCACCGCCTAATGCCGCCGCTCCTCCGCACCCTCCGCCTCCGCGACCTCTTTTTACTTTTTGTTGGCTCGGTCATCGGCTCCGGCATCTTCCTCACTCCGGGCCTTATCCTTCGCCAGCTTGATGGTTCGGTCGGCTTCTCACTCCTCGTTTGGCTAGTCGGCGGCGTACTTTCCCTCCTCGGCGCACTTACCTACGCCGAGCTCGCCGCCACCAATCCCGAAGCCGGCGGCCTCTACTGTTTCATCCGCGACGGTTTCGGCCGAGTCTCCGCGTTCCTTTATGGGTGGTGCCTGTTCCTCGTCATCGCCAGCGGCTCCGTCGCCGCGCTGGCCCGCGCCTTCACGGAGCACCTCGCCGAAATCATTCCCCTCAACGCCCTCGGTAAAACTGTCCTCTCCGTCGCCATGATTGCCGTCGTCACCGCCGTCAATGTCTGGGGCACTCGCAAAAGCTCAGATCTTCAAAATTGGACCACCCTCCTCAAAGTCGGCATCATCGTGATTCTTAGCGCCATCCTGCTCTCTCTCGGCAGCCACGCGAGCGACTTACCCGCCGCTCTTGGCTCAACACAGCACGGGCTTGGCCTGCTCTCGAATTTCGGGCTCGCCATGATCGCCGTCCTCTGGGCTTACGAGGGCTGGCAGTTCGGCACCTACAGCGCTGGCGAAGTCGTCGATCCCCAAAAAGCCTTTCCCCGCGCTTTCCTGCTAGGATCGATCTCGCTCGCCGCCCTCTACATCATCGCCGTAATCGCCTATCTCGTTGCCCTCGGGCCCGTCGGCGCCACCGCCAGCAATACCATCGCTTCCACGTCCGTGGGCGTCGTCCTCGGCCGCAAGGCCGAAATCATCGTCGCGCTGACCATCCTTATCTCCACTTTCAGCGCGGCCAACAGCGTCATCCTCACGGCTCCGCGCGTTTTCTACGCCATGGCCAATGATAATCTTTTCTTCAAAAAGCTTGCCGAAGTGCATCCGCGCTTCCAGACGCCGGCCGCCGCGATTGTCGCGCTGGGCGTGTGGTCCGCGGTCCTTGCGTGCGCAGGCAAATTCGCCGATTTAATCGGCGGCGTCATTTTCATCGGTTGGATTTTCTACGGCCTGGGCGCCGCCGCCATTTTCCCGCTGCGCCGCGCCGCCAAAGGATTGCCCATCCCCTATCGCGTCCCCGGCTACCCCTGGACGCCTCTGCTTTTCGTGCTCGCCGCCGCCGCCATCGTCGGCAACGCCATTGTCGTCGCGCTCTTCGATCCAAAACAATTTATCAACCTGGCTATCGCCATCGCTCTCTTCGTTCTCGGCGTTCCCGCCTACTTTTTCTGGCGCAAACGGCCGGCCACCACATAAATCTCAGTGGCTTTCATCAAAATCGGGAAACGAGCCTCTTTGGAGCAGATTTTTCCAGATCACTTTGCTTCGAGCTCTTTCATGTAGGGGCGCGGCATGCTGCGCACCTTTTTTGGCAGGATCGCTGTTGTTACTTCGCGGAGTTCAATCATGCGGATGCAAGGTCAGCATTCTCTGAGCCGCATCACGATGTTGACGAGCCTGTTCGCTCCCCGGACCATTGGGCTGCAATCTTAAAAAAATATCCAGGTCCGCTATCTCTGCGCGATAGTCTCTTCTGCTCGCCGCCACATCCGACAGTGCAAGGTAGGCGCCCGCGAAGTTCGGATTGCGGAGAAGCGCTTCGTGCGCGCTTTTTTCCGCCTCGTCGACGCGGTTCAGCCGCACCAGCGCTTCACTCAAGATGACGTAACCATCCGGTGCAGCATCTTCCACTTCCAGTCCCCTGCGGATGAGTTGCTCCGCCTCGTCAGCCTTTCCTTCCTGGCACAGGAGATAACCATATCCAAACTCCGCCTGGACGTATCGCCCTCCACTCAGATCGATGGACGTCTGAAACGCCTTCCTCGCCTCCTCCTGGTGGCCCAGCGTCATTTCCATCACGCCCATATTGTAATAAGCCTCGAAATATCCCGGGAACGCCTGTGTTGCCTTTATGAGATGGGTCAAGCTCCCCGCAGGATCGTTTCTAGCCGCGAGTTCCAATCCCTTCTGGTACTCGCGCTGGGCCTTGCCTGGAATTCTCAACTCTCGCACGGATACCGTATAGCTGCCTTGGTGAGCGGACCCTGGTTTGCACTTTAGGTACACCACAAGCTTCGAGGAAGGTCCATCGAGCTTCGCGCTCGTCTGCGCTGCCTCGTAACCTTCTTCATCGACCGCGATTTCGTATGTGCCGCGCGGAAGATTTTGCACTTTGAAGCGGCCTTCCAAGTCCGTTAAAACACTGCGAAATACTCCCGCGGCACGCGATCTCAGACTTACCGCCACCTGGCTCGCCGGACGCTTATCCGAATCCAAAAGCACTGTCCCGGAGATCTCCCCTTGCGCATTATCAAACGTGGACTTCTGCGCCGCCGCGCGCGGTGGCCAAGCTGCGAGCATAAGGCTCACGAGGAGGTTTAGAACGAGGAGCGGGAAGAGGGTTGCCCGCTGAAACGATTTCTCGACTTTCGACACTTCGAGCTGCATCTCGACCCACTGCGCACTCTTGAGGGGGGCCTCGGGAGATTTGGCGGTTGCGGGGGGTTAATCCGAGCGGTCGCGAACAGCTACTTCCATCACTCAGTCCCAGGCTGCGTTCGTGGTTTCGCCAGCGCCGCCGGTGCACCTTAACGCCTCGATGCAACCGTCGCGTGCTGAACAAATTCTCTGCCAGACGAAAACTCTCTGTCTGTCACATTTTGCACGCAGCCAACAACAGTTCAAGGAAATCGTCGACGCATCTGCAGTCGATTACTCCCATATTTTCGGAAACCTTTTCCATTGGCCCGGTGTCAAACCGACTATCCCGGGATTCGTTCGAGGACTGTCTTCTCGCAGGAAGGCGCCCGATGCTCGAAGCGCGAGGGCTCACGAAGTATTACGGCTCGGTGCTGGCGGTCCAAAGCATCGACTTCTCTCTCGAACCCGGCCAAGTCCTCGGTTATCTCGGTCCTAACGGCTCCGGCAAAAGCACCACGGTCAAAATGCTGATCGGGCTGCTGGAACCTACCAACGGGCAGGTCCTTTTCCACGGCAAAAATGTTCAGGACGATTTGGTCGGTTACCGCAAACATCTCGGCTACGTCCCGGAGGAGGCCAATCTCTATCCCTACTTGACCGGTTACGAATATCTCGAATTGGTTGGCACTCTGCGCGGCATGCCGCAAGGACGCATGAAAGCGAAAATCGATTCCTTCCTCGAATTGTTCTCGCTATACCCGCAGCGCCACATCGCGCTCAGTTCCTATTCCAAGGGCATGCGCCAACGCATCTTGCTGATCTCCGCGCTTCTGGACAATCCCGACGTGCTCATCCTCGATGAGCCTCTCTCTGGCCTCGATGTAACTTCCGCGTTGATCTTCAAGAATCTCATTCAATCACTGAGCGCGCGCGGCAAGACCATTTTCTATTGCTCTCACATCCTGGAAGTCGTGGAAAAAGTTTGCTCGCGCCTGCTCATCCTGAGAAAAGGGCAAGTGATCGCCAGCGGTTCCACCGAAGAAGTCCGCAAGCGTATCGGGGAAACTTCGCTCGAACAAATCTTCCTGAATCTCGTCGAAGATCGCGACGTTTCTCAAATCGCCAGCAACATCGTCGATGTGGTGGTTTCGCCTTGATCGCGCGGGCGAAACAAGTCTTCCGCGCCGCGTGGGAAGCTCAATCCCAGCGCCCTTTTGCCGCGCTCCTGCGTGTGTTCATTGGCCGCGTGTTTCACGGCGGCGGAGATTCCAGCGCAGGCGAAATGGACATCGGGCTCGGCGTCATCCTTATTCTTCTCGCCATGCCCGGCATGCTGGTCTCTCTTCTTCTCTTTGAAAAATATGGTTCGCTGTTCCGCTGGATGCGCGGCGAGACAGTCTTCGATCCTTTTACAGCCGCCATTCCCGACGAGTATTTCTTCATCGTCCTCAGCATGGTGGTCACTGGCGCTGCCGCCCTTTGGCGTTGGGACGCGCTCTTTCTCGATCGCCGCGACTACTCGAATCTCGTCCCGTTGTCCATCTCCTTGCGCCGGATTTTTTTCGGGAACTTCGCCGCGATTTTACTTCTCGCCGCCGCGCTCACTCTCGACGTGAACGCCGCCAGTTTTGTTCTGTTTCCCGTCGCGGTCGTCGGTTCGCAAGTCTCTCTTAGCGTGGTTCTGCGCTTCGCGGGAGGCCATGCTGCCACGGTCGTCCTTGCCAGCGTGTTCAGTTTTTTCGCAGTCTTTGCGGTGATCGGGTTGCTGATGGCAATTTTGCCTTACGCTCTTTTTCGCAGAGTCTCGATGTACGTTCGTTTTCTAATCGCGCTCTTCTTTCTCGCGCTGCTCGCAACAAGTTTTGCTGTGCCGTCTTTTCTGGGGCAAGTCGCGCGTTTCAATAAGAACGCGGTCAATCTGCTGCCGCCCGTTTGGTTCTCAGGACTCGGTCAAACCTTCTGGGGCAACGGCGCGAATCCGTTTTTTGCCGCCCTGACGCGCACGGCGTTGCTGGCCATCGGCTTTTCTATCGCCATTGCCCTTTTGTCGTACGCGCTGGCCTTTCGCCGATCCTTTATTCGCATTCCGGAGACAGCGGAAAGCGGTCCGCTGCCGCGCTCGCAGTTCCACCTGCTGCCCGTCGGCCTGATTGACCGCACTCTGCTTCGCGATCCACAGCAGCGCGCTTGCTTCCGCTTCATCACGCGGACGCTCTTCCGCAGTGAGGGGCACCTGCAAATCGCAGCAGCTTTTGTCGCCATGGGCTTGGTCGTAAGCGCGCAATCGTTAGCTTCAGCGTTACATGGCGGCACCGCGGCGGCGCTACGTTTTCCTTCCGAGGATTTACTTTCCATCCCATTCATACTGAGTTTCTGCATCGTCGTCGGCATTCGTCTTGCCTTCGAAGTTCCGGCAGACCTCCGCGCCAACTGGGTCTTCGCGCTCTGGATTGACTCCACCAGCCAGCAAATCCGCCCCATGGCCCGTAAAATCCTTCTCACTCTCTCGCTGGGTCCGTTGGTTCCGAGCTGCTTCGTTACATCATTTTTCTTTTGGGGTTTCGAGACTGCGCTTCTGGATACAGCCATATTCGCGGCGTGTACCGTGGTTCTTGTTGAGCTCCTTCTGCTTCGTTTCCGCAAGATCCCCTTCACATGCTCCTACCCGCCCTTTCAAAGCCATTCGGCGCTTGTGTTTGTCGCATATCTTTTCGGCTTCTTGATTTTCACAGCCTACATTCCCGAACTCGAATCCTGGTCCCTCACAGATCCCTGGCGCGTCTGCTTTTTCGTTCCGCTGCTCGCCATTCCTTTCGTTGCTGTGCATTTCTACAGGAAGCAAATGCTCGACATGGATAAACAACTCATCTTTGAAGAAATCTCTGCCTCTGGATTCTAATCTTTGTTTTTTCTTAGAATCCGGTAGCCTGGCGGCGACCGGAAAAGCTTTCGGAGCGAGCTGGGCCCGATTCGATTTCTGAGATGGTTCACCCGGAAGGTGAACAATTTTGAACAGACCCAACCTGGAAATCGTTTTATCGTCGCAAACGCAGTGCAGTCTAAATCCGGGAGGAAGAGAAAATGCCAGTAGCAACAGCGACGAGATACACCGACATCGTGGCAGCGAACAAGACCGTCATCGGTTGCAATGTGGTCAATGCACAGAACCAGGACCTAGGCAAGATCGAAGACCTGGTCTTCGACGCCGCCTCGGGCCGCATCGCATACGCGGTGTTGTCCTTTGGCGGTTTCCTTGGAATGGGCGATAAGTATTTCGCCATTCCCTGGAACGCCTTCCATTTTGACCTGGCGCAAAAGCGCGCGGTCCTCAATCTCGACAAGAAACGCCTGGAAAACGCTCCAGGCTTCGACAAGGACAAATGGCCCAACTTCGCCGATCAGCAGTGGGGAGCCACAATTTACAAGCACTACGGCTACACCCCCTATTGGGACGAACTTCTGCCTTCATCCACTCGTTAAAAACCCCCGTTGCGAAGCTAGAAGAAAGCTGCCCCCTGCATTCATTTCCACGCAGGGGGCCTTTTTATGACATCCCATGTCAGTCGCTTATAATGCGAATCACCCACGACCCGGTGTTCCCCGGCCGCGCCAAGCCACATTCATTTCTTTCCAGCGAAATGACCATCGAGTAGCTTCTCGCTCGTGCCGCGATCGGCTCGCTGGCTACATCGAGCCTCGTTTGCTGTCCACGAAAAGAACAATCGAGTTGGCATTTTGTAGATTGGCAACCATAAGAACTGGCTTTTCAGCTAGAAACTCTTCGCAGAAGAATACGTACTGGGCCGGTTCTCCGGTATGGTTCTTCGCAAGACAAGCACGAACACCGGCCATCCCGCCGTCGATAAAACGATGACAACAAGCTAGCCTCTGAAAAACCGAAGGTTGCACTCCTATAGAAACTCTCAGTGGACAGTCGTTCCGGCGGAGAGGCCCGCGTGACCTACTGTGCAAAACCAAGTGCGGGTCTGCTCTTGGCGGTGCGCGATTCGAGAGTTGCGCGGATGCCGTGGCGCGGGCGAAGCGTGATTGAGGCTAGAGGGACTACGGGATGGCCCTCGACGAGGCGGAAGCGGAAGTGCTGCGCGATGGTCGCGAGAACGAGGTCCGATTCCATCAGGGCGAAGGTGTTGCCGATGCACTGGCGCGGGCCGCCGCCAAACGGGAAGTAGGCGAAGCGGGGCAGGCGTTTGAGCAGGTCGCCCTCCCAGCGCTCGGGACGAAATTCTTCGGGCGCGTCGTACCAGCGCGGGTCACGGTGCACGGTCCATTGTGCGAAGGAAACGCCGGAACCTTTGGGCACCGAAAAGCCCGCGATTTCGAGATCCTCGATGGCCGTGCGCGCCGTTCCCCACGCAGGAGGATAAAGACGCAGGGATTCGGTGATGACGTGATTCGTGTAGACGAGTTTTGGAAGATCATCGAGCGAGGGGGAACGACCGGCAAGAACTGTATTTAGCTCTGCGTGTAGCTTTGCTTCGACCGCAGGGTTTTGTGCCAGGAGCCACCACGTCCAGGAAAGAGTGTTCGCGGTGGTCTCGTGTCCAGCGAGAAAAAGCGTGATGGCTTCATCGCGAAGCTGCTGATCGGTCATGCGCGAACCATCTTCGTCCTGCGCGGCGAGAAGCATGGAGAGCAAATCGCCTGCATCGCGCCCAGAGGAACGTTTTTCCGCAATGATTCTGTAGAGGACATTTTCGATTTGACGGATAGCACGCTCGAGGCGGAGATTCGTGGGCGTGGGAATCCATTGGGGGATGAAAATCGTGCGGCGAAAATTGGCGCCGAGTTCGAGGAGAAGCTCGAGTGATTTGCCGATGTCCTGAGAGTCGCGTTCGACGTCGGCATCGAATAAAGTTTTGCCGACGATTTGCAGCGTGAGGCGCATCATTTCTTTGTGGATGTCGCGCTCTTCGCCGTCGCGCCACTCATGAAGCAGGCGCTCGGCGTACGTGACCATCGTCGAGGCGTAGCCGGCAATGCGGGCGCGGTGAAAAGCCGGCTGCGCAAGACGGCGCTGCCTCAGCCAGAAATCTCCTTCGCTGGTCAGCAGCCCCCTTCCAAATACGCGTTTGTTGGCTTGCAGCACGCGGCCTTTGATGAATTTGCGGGGGTGATTGACGAGCACGTCTTCGATGTGATCCGGATGATTGATGAGTAGAATTCGGAAATTCAGGATTTGAATGCCGGCGCAATCACCATAATCGCGGACGATTTGCGTGAAATAGCCGAGTGGATCGCCGTTGTTGAGCGGGCCAAGAGACCAGCGTTTAAGCCCAACGGAGGGACCGGGAGGGAATTTGCGAGACGGCGAAGGGCTCATGATTTCATGCTACGGGCAAGGCCAGGCCGCGTCAACGCAGCACGTTTCAGGTGTCGCTGCAAAGTGAGAATGTCCGGTTTGTGCAAAGTAGAAATGTCCGGTTTCATGGGTGGCTGGGGGCCGCATGGAAACGGAGCGCATCGCCTTGAGCCAAGGAGAACGGGACCGACTGAAAGTGCTACACGACGTGAAACAAAAGCATTTGACGCAGGTGGAAGCCGCTGGGCGGCTTAAGATGAGCGACCGTCAGGTACGGCGGCTGTTGATGCGCATGGAGGACAGCGGAGATAGGGCGCTGGTTCACGGACTGCGAGGCCGTGCGTCGAACCGCAAGCTGGCGCTGTCGTTCGAGCAGAAGATTGTGGCGCGGGTGCGCCAGCGTTATGCGGACTTTGGGCCCACGCTGGCGGCGGAGCATTTGGCCAAGGAGGGTTTGTTGGTGAGCCGGGAGACGTTGCGGAAGTGGATGGTCAAGGAGGTTTTGTGGCGCCCGCGCCGCCAGCGCGTGAAGAACATCCATGTGTGGCGGGAGCGGCGGGCTAGTTTTGGGGAACTGGTGATGCAGGACAGTTCACCGTTCCGTTGGTTTGAGGAGCGCGGCCCAGCTTGTCACTTGATCGCGATGATCGACGACGCCACCAGCCGCGTGTGGGCGCGTTTTGTGGAGCACGACACCACGGAAGAAAACCTGCGAACACTGGGAGGATGGTTGCAGCGCTATGGGCGTCCGGTGGCGCATTACACGGATAAAAACAGCATTTTTCGCACCGCCGGTCCGGCGGCGCGCGACGAACAACTGCGGGGAGAAGCGGCCCGTTCGCAGTTTGGAAGAGCGCTCGAGGAGTTGGGAATGGAATGGATCGCAGCGCACAGTCCGCAAGCCAAAGGGCGCATCGAGCGGCTGTTCGAGACGCTGCAGGATCGCTTGGTAAAGGAGATGCGTTTGGCCGGAATCGATACCATCGAGGCGGGGAATTATTTTCTGGAGAAGCGCTTCCTGCCGCAGTGGGAAGAGCGTTTTACGGTAGCACCGCGCCATCCGCGCAACGCCCATCGACGACTGGGAAGAGAACAGCGTCTGGAAGAAATTCTGAGCGTGCGTGGCCCGCAAGGTGGCCCAGGATCACACCGTCAGCTGGGAGGGAAACCGTTGGGGTGTGCCCAGCGAAGAAGTCTGCGCTGGGCTGCGCGGAGCGCAAGTGGAAATCGAACGGCGTCTGGATGGCTCGCACTGGCTGCGCTTCCGTGGCCGCTATCTGCGGCTGCGGCACTGCCCGGAACCGGCGCCGCGCCCGGCAAGTCCTTCCGGCCTACGGCCTACAGGACTTGCCGCAAATCCTCTTTCAAGAAAGAACAAAAGCGCCCCTCCGAACCATCCGTGGCGGACATTTCAATATGGCAGAAAACCGGACATTTCTACTTTGCGTTGACACGCAGCACGTTTCAGGAGTTGGCAGCGTTCCGGGCACGCGAAGCCAAAAACCGGAAATGAGCTCTCCGAAAGTTCAGGGAGACGTTTGAAAAGCCGGCCGCTATAAGGCGATCGGAAACAGTCGAGGGCGCAACCGGCACAAATGTGCTGCGAATGTGCGCGATGCGATTCAGCCAGCCATCCGGAATGTCGAGGGCAACAAAATTGCCACCCGGCCGCAGAACGCGAAACACTTCGGCAAACACGGCGTCCTGCACCTCTCGAGATTTCAGGTGGTGCAGCATGAGCACCGCGATCACCGCAGAAAATGTTTTAGCGGGGAAAGGCAAGGCGGAGGCATCGCCCTGCAACACTCCGCCGTTCGGCGAAGTATCGCCTACTTGGCGATTGCCGCGAGCGGCGAGCTTCACGACGAGTTCGCGGCTGTACTCGAGACTCGTCACGCGAAATACCCGGCTTCGTAATTCTTCTGTGGCCGCGCCCGCACCGGCGCCGATCTCCAGAACGTGATCGCCCAATTCAACGCCGGACAACAACCAGGGGAGCACCGTCTTGCGCGTTACACCGCGCCAGAACGAAGTCGAGCAAATCCAATTTTCGAATCGATTCACTAGCAGAGGTCCTATCCCGGCCAAGAAGGCCGCCGCGAGTTTCCGCGGCTGAGCTACTCGTCCAGGAACTGATTATCGCAGCATTGCGCGAGAACTTGCTATTGAAGGAGGGTTCCGATTCTGCGGAGCGAGGCAGCGAACTGGTCGGCATTGTAGGCGGAAGGATTCTCGAGTTGCTGGAAGAGGACGTTGATGGCGGCGCGAACTTCTTCAGCGTTGCCGGGCTTCGCGTCTTTGCTGTACGCGATGTATAAGGAATCGACCGCCATCGCAGCCTGTTCGGCCGCGCGCTCATCTGCAAGAGAAATCATTTCGGCGTCATCCGAAATCTGGTGCAGCATGCGCAGGACGAGGGCTTGATCGTATTGCATGGCCGCTAGGCGCTCGGCAAAACGCTGTGCAATTGGCGCGGCGGCGGAAGCGGAGGCCGCGACGGCGCTGCGATCCGGATTGAGCTGGGACATTTCGCCGGAAACTTCGGAGATCCGGCGGTCCAGTTCTTGAGCATTCGCGGGATCGATCTGCTTCGCGAGCAAGCGGAACACTGCGTAACGCGAACTGTTCCACGCGGGATCGCCGGAGCGGCGACCGGCAAATCCATGTTCCTGGCGCCAACTGTCTTTTGCGGGACTGAGAGAGTGGTGGCAGGCAAAACAGGAAAGCTCGGAGTATTCGGGCCAGACATCTTTTTTGTCGAAGCGCTCACCCCTTGCACGCCAAACGAGGCGATCCATTTCGGCGCGGAGTTGCACGGCTTGGCCGGCGCTCCAATCGCGAACGCCGGCCCAAGCAGCATCTTCCATGGGTATTCCGGGAGCAGATTCGCGTGGCAATTTCCAGTGGCGCGGCATGATGGCGGAAAAGGAATCCAGTTCGAAGAAGAGATCGGGATGGCCGGCGGCGATCATTTCGTGGTCGACAAATTTGTCTTTCGTGCCGAGATGGCAGCCGAGGCATTTTTCGGTGCGATGGATGATGTTGCGCGTATCGTACATGCCGAGGGCGACGGATTTTTCGTGGGCCCAGCCGCGTGTGGTGTGCGGACCGAGCCAGGCAGACGCCGGACCGTGGCAATTTTCGCAGGAGACGCCATCGGCTAGTTCGAATGGACGGCCGCGCTGTTCTGGCGTGGTGTAAAGAGCGTGACATGCGAGGCATTTTGGAGCGTCTTCGGCTTTGGTGCTGAGTTTCAGAATGCGGGCAATGCGTTCGCCGATGTCGGCGGTGAGGGCCTGGTAGGCGCGGCTGTGCTTGTCCTGAACAATCCAGGTGGAATATTCGTTTTGGAGAATGCGGCTGCCGGCGACGGGCTTTACACTGCCGTGACAGCTTGTGGCGGCGCAGGAACCGGGACCGATGTATTGCTCGGGTTCGGGCGATGTGCTGGGAGGGGCGGCCACAGAACGACTTCGCGGAGCATTGCGATCCTGGGCGTGGGCTATGCAAGCGGTAAGTGCGAGCGGCACGGGTAGCGCGAGGCACAGCGCCGCGTTCAGCCCATAGGATTTGAAGGCAATTCGCATTCGAAATGGCGGACGAATCGTTCGCTTCATTATCGTGTGGAAGGAGCCCGGGTCGCGTTGTCTTTTTCGCGGCTTGGCGCGAAAAGGCAACGGGCGACTATTTACAGGGCGTTAGGCCGCCGGTAGTATGCAAGAGAATCCGTACTACACTTTCGCCGCGCGAAACGACTCGCCCGGCGCCCTTTCATGCGAGACGCCGCGCCGTGATCTTCGACGACCTGCGAGCTATTCAGCTTCGCTACGGTTTTTTGCCCAAGGCGGAGCTCGAGGCGCTTTCTCATCGCTCGCACACGCCGCTCTATCAAATTCATGGTGTCGCCAGTTTTTATCCGCATTTTCATCTTGCGCCGCCAGCCAAAGCGGACGTGCGCGTTTGCGCGGACATGAGCTGCCACTTGAATGGAGCTTGCGAATTGCGCGCGGAACTGGAGCAGCGGTTTGCGAAGAGCCGTCCGGCGGATGTGACGATTCGGGATGTGTCATGCCTCGGACGGTGCGATCAGGCGCCTGCGGTTTCGATCAACGATGAAATCTTCACGAATGTAACGGCGGGCTCGGCGGAGGCGATCGCGCGGAACGCCATTCTCGGCAAAGAGCTGCCGGAACCGCGTTTGGAGCACGCCAGGGTGCAGTGCGCTTCCGATCCGTACGGCGACGGCGAGGGATACGGCGTTGTTCAAAAACTGGCGGTGTCGAAGGATTGGGACGGTGTGCTGGCGGAACTCAAAGCGTCGGAGTTGCGAGGGATGGGCGGAGCGGGATTCCCGACGAGCATGAAATGGGATTTGGTTCGTAAGCAGCCCGGGCTGGAGAAATATATCGTATGCAACGCGGATGAGAGCGAGCCGGGGACGATCAAAGACCGCTTCATCATGACGCATCTTCCGCATCTGGTCGTCGAAGGGATGATTGTCGCGGGGCTTGTTACCGGAGCCAAAAAGGGGATTCTGTACATCCGGCACGAATATCAATTACAGGAAGAAATTCTGGGCGAAGAGCTGCGGCGTTGTTATCACGCCGGACTACTGGGCAAAAACATATTAGGAAGCGATTTGGCTTTTGATCTGGAGATTTTCGTCAGCCCCGGCGGGTACATTTGCGGCGAGGAGAGCGCGTTAATTGAGGCGATTGAAGGGAAACGCGCGGAACCGCGGAACAAACCGCCGTTTCCGGGGCAGGCGGGATTGTGGCAGAAACCGACGGTGATTAATAACGTCGAGACGTTTGCGAATGTGCCGCAAATTTTGGCGCGCGGCGTGGAGTGGTTCAAGACACAAGGAAAAGATGGTTCGCGCGGACTGAAGTTTGTGGGCGTTAGCGGGCATGCGGCGAGGCCGGGGGTTTTCGAAGTACCGATGGGAATTTCCATGCGCGAAGTTCTTTTTGATTATGCAGGGGGAGTTCGCGGCGGACGGCAATTGAAGGCATTTGCGCCTTCGGGGCCCTCGTCCGGGTATTTGCCGGCTTCGATGGTGGACGTGCGACTGGATTTTAAAGCGCTAGCGGATGCGGGATCGATGCTGGGGTCGGGTGCGATTGTGGTTTGCGACGATACGACGTGCATGCTGGACATGGCGCTGAATGCGGTGAGGTTTTACCGGAACGAATCGTGCGGGAAGTGCGTGCCGTGCCGGGTGGGATCGCAAAAGATGACCGATTTGCTGGTGAGATGGACACACGGCGGAGTGCCGGAAAAACAGTATCGGGCGGATTTGGGGTTGATCGATGAGTTGTGCCAAGCGATGAGCCTGACTTCAATTTGCGGGCTGGGGCAAATTGTGCCGGCGCCGGTGCAGTCGGTGTTGAAGCACTTTCGGGAAGAAGTGGATGCGCACGTGTTGAAGGGACAGTGTCCGAGCGGGATTTGTTTTTCGGCGGCGGCACGAGCAGGAGAAGCGCAGCGAGTGGGGATTCGGCCGTAGCGATTCTCTAAGGGCCGTAAGGCCACTTGAAGTGGAAGGTGGTATTAACACAGAGTTCGCAGAGGACACAGAGACGAGGAAAAGAAAGATATTGTGAGCACAATTACCAGATTGCCGGAATTTGTGGAGATCACGATCGACGGGCGTGCGGTGCATGTGGCCGCGGGGACGAGTGTGTTTGATGCAGCGCGGATGAACGGGACGGCGATCCCAACGCTTTGCCACCTGCAGAACGAGACGCCTGTGGGGGTTTGCCGGCTTTGCGTAGTGGACACGGGAGCGCGCGTGCTAACGGCGTCGTGCGTGCGGCCCGTCGAGCCGGGAATGAAAGTGGTTACGAACTCCGACAAAGTTTTGAATGCGCGGAAAACTTTGTTGGAACTTCTGATGGCGGATCATCCTTCGCCGTGCGCGCGACAGAAAAAATCGGGCGACTGCGAACTGGAGACTTTGGCGGCCGCGGCGGGAATCACGCAGGCGCGATTCGCGAAACGGACCTTCTCGCACGGACTGGATGATTCTTCACTGGCGATTGCGGTGGATCATGATGCTTGTATTTTATGCGACCGATGCATTCGCGGCTGCGATGAGATCAAGAATAATTATGTGCTTGGGAGGATGGGGAAAGGGTATTCGGCGGGGATTGCATTCGATTTGAACACGCCGATGGGTGATTCGACATGCATTTCCTGCGGTGAATGCATGGTGTCTTGTCCCACCGGGGCGCTAACGAATAAAACAGTCGTGGGCACGTCGATCACAGCGGGGCCCGATGCGCAGGGATTCGAAGCGTCAGAGCTGTTGCAACTGCCGGTATTTAAGGGAGTTTCGGGAACTTTTCTTGAACTGAATCGCGGGGCGATCGTCAAACGGCGATTTCATCCGGGAGAGATTATCTGCCGGGAGGGCGAATTTGGCTCAACTGCTTTCTATATTTTGGAAGGCAAGGCGCGCGTTTCGCTTTCCACGCCAATTGCGCACGTAAAAACACAGGGCGGAGCAAAGGGACTTTTCAAGAAGCTCACCAGCACGCTGGCGGCGCGCGACGCCGACGTGCGCGATGAAGAGGCGCGCGACAGAACGATTCCTATCGACGCTTCCGTGGACCTCGCTTACGGAAATCCGGTGGCGGAGCTCGGCCCCGGAGATCTTTTCGGCGAGATGACGTGCATGAATTTCTATCCGCGATCCGCGACGGTGATGGCGGAGACGGAAGTGGTGGCGTTCGAAATGCTGCGCAACGTTTTGGACATCCTGCTGAAGAACAAAACGTTCCGGGCACAGATTGACCAGAATTACCGGCGGAGGGCCCTCGAGAACCATTTGCGCGGCGTGCCAATGTTCGCGGACCTTTCGCCGGACTTTATCGAGCATTTGAAGGAAAGTGTGGAGCTGCAGCGATTTGCGCCGGGGCAGCTGATCGCGCGGCAAGGGGATGCGGCGGGCAGTTTTTATCTGGTGCGCATCGGATTCGTGAAGATTTCGGAGACGTATCCAGGCGGGGAGTTGGTGCTGGCGTATCTTTCGCGCGGAGATTATTTCGGAGAGATTGGGTTACTGGGCGGCGGCGTGCGCACGGCGACCTGCACGGCACTGGACCACGTGGAAGTGGTGCGTATCTCGGGCGATGATTTTCACAACATGGTGGAGCGATTCCCGGGCGTGCGAGCCGGTCTGGAAACGGTTGCCGCGGAGCGGAGCGCGCAGAATCAGCAGAGGATGCAGACGGTCCGCAACGTGCCGATTGACCAGTTTCTTTCGCAGGGTTTGATGGAAGCGCAAAGCCTGCTGATTCTAGACTTGGAAAATTGCACGCGCTGCGATGCTTGCGTGAATGCCTGCGCGGATGCGCACGACGGAATCACGCGGCTGGTGCGGGAAGGATTGCGATTCGAACAATATTTGGTGGCGACGTCGTGCCGGCAGTGCCGCGACCCGCTGTGCATGGTGGGATGCCCGGTGGGAGCCATCAGGCGGCGAAATTCGCTCGAAGTGATTATCGAGGATTGGTGTATTGGATGCGGGCTGTGCGCTCGAAACTGTCCCTACGGGAATATCAATTTGCATCCGTTTGAGGTGATGGTGGAAGACCTGGAACGGCCGGGGCGGAAAAAAGCGGTGGTGAAGCAGAAGGCGACGTCGTGCGATTTGTGTACACATCTGAAGGAGCCGAGCTGCGTTTACGCTTGTCCGCATGACGCGGCGCATCGCGTGGATCCGAGAACATTTTTCTCGGCGATGCTGGACGGGGGTGGCACGAAGTGAAGCGGAGAAGGCGAGCTGTCATCCTCGGGAGGATAACCCTACAGGGGCAAGAGAGAGTGCATGCGAATCGATAAGACACAGCGTGGATGGGCGATTGGTTCACTCGCAATTTTAGCCGTGCTCACCGTCGTCTACGCAGCGTACGCTGCGCATGCGCCGGGAGGGCCGCGCGGGGGAAGCGCACTCGGCTTGGCTTTTGGAGTGATTGGTTTCGCGTTCATGATTTTCGCGGCGCTGCTTGGCGCGCGTAAACGCGTGCCGACCTGGCGGATTGGACGCGCGCAAGCGTGGATGCGCGGGCATCTGTGGCTGGGATTACTGAGCCTGCCGATGATTTTGTTCCATGGAGGCTTTCATTTTGGCGGAACGCTGACAAGTGTGCTGATGTGGCTGCTGATTATTACCGTGGTGAGCGGCTTGTTTGGGGCGGTGCTGCAACACTACTTGCCGCGAGTGATGACGGCGGACGTCAAGCTGGAAACGATTTACGATGAAATCGGAAATGTGCGGAAGTTGCTGCGTGAAGAGGCGGACCGGGGAGTTGAGGCGATTTGCGGGCCGCTGGGGCTCGGAAAATCGGGCAAGGAGGAATTGCAGCGCGCGGGAGGATTTACGGCGGCACAGAAGATGGCCGCAACGAGCGGCGGAACGGCGGTGGCCGCCGCCCCAGAGACCGTGGTGCTTAGCGAAGAAGAGTGTGCGCCCTTGCGAAAATTTTATTTGGGCGAGATGCGGCTCTTCCTGGAGAAGCCAAAACATCGCGGCGTACGACTTGGCGATGAGGACAAGGCGCACGGGGCATTTGCAGGATTGCGGACACTGATGCCGCCATCGGCGCAGGAGACTCTGCAGGACTTGGAAGATATTTGCGATGAGGCGCGGCAGCTGGTGCGGCAGGAGCAGCTTCATCAGTGGCTGCATGGATGGCTGTTGGTGCACATTCCGCTTTCGCTGGCTTTGATTTTGCTGGGGGCAGTGCATGCGGTGATGGCTCTTCGCTACTAAAGAAGTGGCGAGTGGCGAGTGACGAGTGGCGAGAACGCGAACAACAAAGAAGCTGGCGCAGCGGATCGACCTGAACTATTTCAAGAGGCCGACGAGGCTGAAGCGCGCGAAGTTTTGGTTGAGCGTGGGGCTGCCTGCGTTGGCGCTGGTTTGGGTCGGCTGGCTGGGACTTGCGCACGACACACGCGTGTATTCTAGCGGGCGGATGAGCGAGGCGCACGCGGTGCTGGAGGCGGAGTGCGCGGCGTGCCACGTGAAGACGGCGGGCGCTTTCTCGGCGCAGGCCAGCGATGCGGCTTGTTTGTCGTGCCACGATGGGCCGATACACCATGCGACGCAGATGAAACCACTTGGTTGCGAATCTTGCCACACGGAGCATCGCGGGCGCGTGAATATCGTCGCAGCGAGAAACGAGAGTTGCGCGGCGTGCCACGGCGACTTGAAAACGAGCGGTGCAAATGCTCATTTTCAATCGGGAATCTACGGCCTTGGAGAGGGACACCCGGAATTTGCGGCGTTGCGCGTAGAGGGCGGCGAACAGGTAAGAGATCCAGGAACAATTAAGGTGAATCACGCGATTCATTTGCAGCCTATCCGGCGCGGTCCAAACGGACCGAACGTGCAATTGGAATGCGGGGATTGCCATCGGCCACTGGCCGTGCAATCTCCGGATTACGGGAAAAACGGAGGTCCCGCGATTGGGGGGACGAATTGGACTTACGCCGATGAGCGATATGTTTCGGCTACGCCGACATACACCGAGAGCGAAGAAACAATTCCCGTGCCGACAGGAGTTTTACCGGGATACCGGCCGCTGACGGGACGCGAATTGATGGCGCCGGTGAAATTCGCTATCGCTTGCGCGGGGTGCCATTCGCTGGCGTTTGACAAGCGATTTAATGAGGGCGTGCCGCACGACAAGCCGGGGGTGGTGCACGCATTCCTGGAGAAGGAATTTAACGAGTACATCGCGGCGCATCCGGGTGAATTGCGGGAGACGCGAGATCCGGGGCGAGATTTGACTGGGAAGCCGTTACAAGCGGCCGTTCGAATCTACACACCGAAGGAGTGGGTGGCCGCGCGGATTAGCGATGCGGAAGAACTCTTGTGGCGGAAGACTTGTAAACAATGCCACACGGTCACGGTGGAAACGCAGCCGGATAGCTTGCCTGTTGTGGAACCGGCGCGAACGACAGTGCGATGGATGCCGCATGCGAAATTTGATCATGACGCGCACCAGGGATTTTCGTGCGTGAGCTGCCATGAGAAGGCGTTGAACAGCAAGGAAGCGGGCGACGTGCTTTTGCCGGGGATTGCGACTTGCAGGACTTGCCATGTGCCGGGTGGCGGGCATGCGGAGTCGCGGTGCTTTGAGTGCCACACGTATCATGATTGGTTGAAAAGAAAAGCCGTTAAGGGAACGTTCACGCTCCCCGCTCTGCGAAGCGGCGGGCTATAGACGAAGTGCCCGAGTTTACCAGTCAGGACGCGACATTCCATCGTATGTAAGCAGGATAGGCCTGCGCCCCTCCAAACCCAGCAGGCCTAGCACGGTAACAGCCGGATCATTGTCCCCCATATGATCGTTCTGGCATCTGGTTCACTCCTGGAGTACAAACAATTATAAGGTGCGGTCAGAGTTTCGGACGCGCGGCAGTTGGCAGCAGTGAGCCGCATAAAAGGCAGGGCCAGCACGAATCCTTCAACGATGCTGGCGGCGCACCGACGGAGTGAGCGTGAACTGGTTGCGTCGCGCGAGGAGGAGGAATGGCGGAGACACGACGCGGTTTCCTGATGACGTTGGTTGTGGCAGCGAGTTGTTCTGTGGCGGCGGACACCTCCGTGTTCGCGCAAGTGCGAAAAAATAATCCTTTTCCTCCACCTCCTCAGCCGGCGGAGACTGAGAATCCAGCCGAGATAGCGGCGGCGGCGGCAAAATCCGATTCAAATAACGCCAAGAGAGCCGCACTGCGACAGAACGAAAAATTGTTTCGTGAGGACGTCGATCGTTTGTATCAGCTGGCGGGCGAACTGAAAGAAGAAGTGGACAAAACGCCGACGAACGATGTGTTCTCTCTGCAGATGTACAGAAGAACCGAGGAGATCGAGAAGATTGCAAAACAATTGAAGGTGAAAGCAAAGGGATAGAGAAGGGCGACGGAGAACGACGAGTGGCGAGGACACGAGAGGTCAGGCCGCTACTAAAGCGTGAGGATCACCAGAAAGATCCAAATGGGAACGAACGAAACCTTGAAAGTGCGAATCAGAAAAGCCGTGGCGGCGGACGTTCCAGTGCTCCAGAGGCTGATTGAAGCGTCCGTGCGAAAGCTGCAGGCTGCGGATTATACGCTAGAGCAGATGGAAGGGGCGCTGGAAACTGTGTTCGGAGTGGATAGCCAGCTGATCGCGGATGGAACATATTTTGTGGCGGAAGCCAGGGCCGGGGATGCGCGATCGCAAGCGGAGATCGGAGACGGAGGGAAAAAGCCGGAATCGGGATGGATCACAGTCGGGTGTGGGGGTTGGAGCAAACGCAAGACGCTCTATGGGAGCGATCGCTGGACGGAGCGCGAGGACGAGCTTCTCGACCCGCAACATGACGCGGCCAAGATTCGGGCGTTCTTCACTGATGCGGCATGGGCGCGACGCGGGATAGGGAGCAGAATTCTTGAAGCATGCGAAATTGCGGCCAGCACGGCTGGTTTTGCGAGCTATGAAATGGGCGCGACCTTGACCGGAGCGAAGCTATTTGGAACGAAAGGCTATGTTGCCGTGGAGAAGATCGAGGTTCCCTTGCGGAACGGAGTGTCGCTTCCCGTGATTCGCATGGCAAAACGAGCGTAGAGCGCGACAGGCCAAGTAAATTTCATACCAGCATGATCAGCAGCCGGCCAGCTTCAGAAAGCGGACTCTCGAGTTTGTTCCCACCGGGATCACATTCCCGCGCAATATGCGAATCAGCTGCCCATGATGAAAAGGGGCTTCTTTTGAAAGCTGGAGAATTGCGGGCGGAGACGCTCGGTGTTGTAGTGCTCCTTGATGTCGACAACTTTTTTGGTCGAGGTGATGGTCTCGATAGGAATGTTACCGTAGCTACCGTTGTGAAGAACGACGAGACGGCCATGTTCGCCCTTGAGGAGCAACTCTAAAGCGATATTGCCGTAGGCCATGGGAACGATGGAGTCCACTACATCAGGGTCACCGCAGCGGGCCAAATAACCGAGCTTCTGGTTCACCACTTCAACGGTCTTGCCCTTGTTAAATTTGGCGGAGAGCTCTTTGACTTTGTCGGACACGAGATCGCCGATACCACCAAGCTTTTTATGGCCATAGGCATCGGCGGCATCGTTTTCAAAAACCATTTCACCGCCTTCAAACATCGCACCTTCCGAAACAAGAACGGTCGAGTAACGGCTGGGATTCCTATTGCGGTCATGGACGAGAATCTCGGTGAGGCGCTCGATATTGAATTTGTACTCGGGGATGACGCAACGGTTGGCGGCGCCGGCCATCGTGGGGAGCATGGCGGTATACCCAGCGTAGCGTCCGAAGACTTCGATGACCATGAAGCGCTCGTGGGAGCCGGCGGATGTGCGGAGGCCGTTGACGAGTTGTAGAGTTCGCGTGACACAAGTGCTGAAACCGATGCAATAGTCTGTGCCGGGGACGTCGTTGTCCATGGTCTTGGGGATAGCGATGACCTTGAAGCCTTCTTTGTGAAGGCGGACTCCGTAACTGAGGGTGTCATCACCACCGATGGGAATGAGCGTGTCGATGCCGAGCCAAGCGAGATTTTTGAGGACTTCCGGGGTGAGGTCGTTCTTTTCAGCGTTGAATGCATCCTTCAGATGGGTGGGCACGCTCGATTTGCCGACGCGGCCGGGGTTCGTACGCGAGGAGTGGAGGAAGGTGCCGCCAGTGCGGGCGGCGCGTTCGACGACTTCTTGTGTGAGGACCAGGAAATTGTCGGAATTGTCGTAGTCCTTTTCCCTAACCATCTCGACGAGGCCCGCCCAACCGCGACGAAAGCCGATGACCTGATAGCCTTCGTGAAGTGCGCGGATGGTGACGCCACGGATTGCAGGATTTAGACCGGGGACATCGCCCCCACCAGTGAGGATGCCAATGACGCCCTTTTTGGTGTTGATGTTTGCCATGAACCTAGAATCGCCCTTTCCAAGAAATAGTGAACCGACAATTATCCATGCGCGACACGTATTTAGGAAGCGCAGAACATAATAGAAATTTCAGGCGGAGCCTTTCTAAACGGCCCGGTTCCACCCATCTCAGGGCTGAATTTGCGTTCCGAGGACGCCGAGGAGCTTGGCGAGCCAGGAATGTAGCGCAGGCCAGGCCGGGCCAGTGACCAGATTGCCGTCGACGAGCGCGTCCGTCATGGGAAGGCTGACATAAGTACCGCCAGCGATAGTCACGTCAGGGCCTGTGGCAGGATACGCGCTGCATTTCTTTCCTTTAAGGACGCCGGCCGCGGCAAGAACCTGCGGGGCGTGGCAAATGGCAGCAAGGGGTTTGTTGGCTTTCGAGAAATGATGGACGATCTCGATGACTCGCGGATTGAGGCGAAGGTATTCCGGCGAGCGACCACCGGGAAGTAGCAGCGCGTCGTAGTCTTCGGGCTTGATCTGGTCAAAAGTGGCGTTGAGCTCGAAATTGTGGCCGCGCTTTTCGGTGTAGGTTTGATCTCCTTCGAAATCGTGGATGCAGGTCGGCACGAATTCGCCGGACTTTTTTCCAGGGCAAACGGCGTGAACAGTGTGCCCGACCATCAGGAGAGCCTGGTACGGAACCATCACTTCGTAATCTTCCACGTAATCGCCAACGAGCATGAGAATAGATTTCTTCGACATGGAACCTCCACCCAGGGATTGTAACCGAGGAAGGAGGATGGCCAAAACGAGGTAGGAAACTCCGGGAAGAAAAAAGCGAAGTGGGCCGCTCGGAGTGTAGTGATGCCGTCAAAAGCAGCATAAGGAACAAGGGTGAAACCGTCTCAAATCGAGACGCGAGAATTTAAATCGATTGAATATGAGATATTGGCGGGTGAGGGGGGCGGACGAAGGCGAGGTCCCTCACATCGAGGATCCTTTGTAAATCTTTGAATCTAGGGGACGTAGTAGAAACTATTTCTATGCTGGCTTTTATGCGTACTCTGGCTTGCTAAATGCATTTACCAGCGCGGCGTTAACTTCGCCGGACTATCCGGCTCAGAGGAAATGATCGTGAAAGATTTCAAGCGAATACTAGTTGTGTGCCTGTTGGTGGGGCTCGCCGCGGTACGGATCGGATCCGTTTTAGCGGGCGCGCAAATGGGAGACATCCCGGAAGCTAGGCGAAGGGTCAAAGTCCTGGCAAAGCCTCAATATCCTGATCTCGCCAGAAAATTAAACCTTTCGGGCGTCGTGAAAATTGAAGTGACTATAGAACCTGACGGCAAGGTGAAGAGAACACACATTGTGGGTGGCCATCCGGTTCTCGCAGCAGAAGCCGAACGAGCGGCCATGGTAAGTGAATTCGAGCCAGGACCGAAGGAAACTACCGAGGTGATCGAATTTAAGTTCAGTCCTCAATGAGCGGCCGGCGTTTACGGATAAAAGAGGGCGGCTATCCTTCCCGCGGATAGCCGCCCTTTGCATTATCAGCCTAAGGTCACTGTACGTTAGCGGTAGCAGGCACAACAGGCTCGGCGGAATCCTGAATGGTGAGCATGTCGGTGCGCACCTTCTCCCACTCCAGCAGATTCAGGCCGTAGGAAGTGAACAGCTTGCGGATGTGCGCGGAGTCCCAGCTTAAGACCTTCTCAAGCACTGGAACGAGAACGCTCATAGCGTTGTCGCTGAGTACAGTGCGTTTCGCGACGCGTGAGATGAACTTGGCTTCAGACACGGCGATGGTGAGGCCGTCGTGCTGGTTGACGTGCATCATCACGGGGAGATCGGAGCTACCGTCGCCCATGTAGATGATGTGGTCGTGGCTGATGCTCAGTTCGGCGCGGCGTTCCTCGAGAATGGTAATTTTCCCCCATCCGGCGGAAGCGCGAATGATGGATTCGACTTCACCCGTGGACTCGTTGTAGCGGAATCGCGTGCCGAAAATATTTTGGGGCGGCACGATCCCTTCGAGCGCGGATTGGATAATTTCCTGCGGCGCCGCGGAGATGACGTTGAAATGAAACTTATAGCCCTCCGCGAGATTTTCCAGTGCGCGCGCGAAAAGAGCGACATTGTGTTTCAGACGGATGCGTTTGCCAGTCTCGACGAGATGTTCGCGGCGAACGCGGCGGAATTCCGGGTCGTGCAGAATCAGATAGCTGAGCTCGGCGCCCTGCTGGACGAGGTTCATCTCCGCAAGGCCTCTGACCTTGTCGTGGAACCCGTTAAAGCCGATGAGCTCGGATAGAACCACTCCCGAGTCGTTGAAACTGAGTGTCTGGTCAAAATCGCTTGCCAGAAGATACTGCTTCAGCATGTTCTAGTACTCCTTCTCGCTTATTGATTGACCTGCCTTCAGCGAGTTTGGCCCGTCCTGGGTGCGGTGCCAGAACCCCTACCTCCATACGATAGTCCTCTTCCCTAGGAGGACCCCACGAATTATTTTGATGGGTGCTATGCGTCAAAAGCGTTAACGAACCATTATACCTCCATTAGATGTGTCCTGCCGTTAAAGGATACAAAGGAAAGGAGATGGGTACCATTTTGTGCATTGGAAATGAGCAAGACGCGTGTCTGCAAGGAGATACCGATGGCGAATAAAAAGTGAACAAGTTGATGCAAGCTATCTGTGGGGGAGGCTTCAGAGGCCTAGGGCGTTCATTTTGGGTTCTTCGTAAACCCCGTCCTCGCCGGGGTACCGGAGACGAGCCGGGAAACGGCCCGTCTCCTTGGCCAGCGCCCAGACAAGGCTTTCGCCCGCCGGAAGGGTTTTGGGGACGCTGCGGAAAACTTCATCCTGGTAAGCGAGAGACGCGTCGATCCATTGCCAGCCAGCTTTCTCGAAGGCGGTCATCACGTCTGGGAGGACGAGCGCGTTGAGCGAGTTGTAATGAAGCAGGAGGGTGTGGCGAATGTCGCGGCCGAGGACATCAATGGCAAGCTGGCGGTAGAAGGAAGCGCGATCGAGGAGGTGAGCGACGAGGTAATCGCGATAGGGCTGGATGCTGGCTTTGGGTTGCTTTGCGAGACGGTCGCCCATGCGCTGGTCGACATACCAATCCGAAGTGTCGATGGTGACGTGGCCGACGCGATAGCCGCTTTCTTTGAGGAGAACGCGGAAGCGGTCACGCTTGTCGGCGGTGTCTCCCTCTTTAAGGAATGGGTAGCGAAACAGAGGCGTTTTATTTTGATAGGGGGCGATGATTTTTTCATCTTTCAGGAAATCGACAGCGAAATCCGCATAGCTTGTGGGGCCGCAATAGTTCAGGTGGGAATAGGAATGATTGCAGATCATGTGGCCCGCCTGATCCCACGCGGAGAGGAGCTTTGTGCCTTCGTATTCATCGACCCGCAGGCCGCAAACAAAAAGAGCGGCTTTGATGCTACGACTGTCGAGAGCTTTCAAAATACGGGAATTGGCCTCCGGCCATTGAAGGCCAGTGTCGAGCTTCAATCTTGGGTCGTCCATGGTTAAGGCCAGCTGGGGCGGTTGCGCATTGGAAGTGCGCGTAGGGCCGGGGGCTGGCTGCGGAGCGAGCACGTTAAGAGCGTCGGTTAAAGGCGCGACGCAGGTGGCGGCCGAAACGGTTTTGAAAGCGGAAGAGAGGAATCTACGACGATTCATTGGGTAACCTCAGAAAAAGGAATAGAGCCATGAGCGGGCTCGAACGAAGACGGAATCCAAAGAGACCAACGTGGTCGAGGTGGAGGAGGTACTGGGCTGGGAGAGCAACTGCTCGACAGGTTCATCGGTAACCGAATAGAACGCGCCGTTGCTAGAACGAAGATAGAGGCGCTGCATTTCCGCGCGATTGAACGGACGAGCGCCGCGGCGGCCGAAAACAGCAAGCTGGTTTCCAGATTCATCGACGGCGCGGTCGCGGTCGAGGCCTTTGGAAACGGCGAGAGCTGGCCCGCGAGTGTGCGCGGTAGCGATGAGTTTTGGGGTGGGACGCGGGCTAAATCCGGAAAAGTGCGCGGGGTCATCCCACGGAGAAACGATTTGCAAGACGCGCAGACCATTTCTTCCATCGGCGATAAAAGCATATGCGCTGCCAGCGACCATGCCGATTTTCACGTCGTTGACGTCGTTGAGCTGGCCATTGGACGAGAATAGCTGATCGAGTTTTGGAGCGTCCGGTTTTTCCACGTCGATGATCGCAAGGCCTTGTTTGCCTGCGGAAACGTAGGCGTAAGTTCGGGCCACATAGACATTGCGGGCGTCTTCGAGAGGCACAAGCGCGTTGGCGATGGGTTTGGGTTGCGCGAGATCGGTGACGTCGAGAACTTTGAGGCCGTCGCTGTCGGCGACGAACGCGTAGCGGAACTGCACGGCGACGGCACGCGGATTGTTGAGGGCAGGGGCGCCGATTGTAGAAGTGATGCGTGGCGCGAGGGGATTATCAAGATTAACGACAACGAGAGATCTGTCTGTGAGGATATAGGCGTAAGTGCCCGCAATCGTTATGGCGCGTGCGCCGGCGAGGGCACCATTGGGATTGAAAGCGAGGGCGCGCTTGAGAAAATTGTTGGCGGGATTGCCATCAAGGAGAGTGCCGACGCCGGGGCTGCTGGATTTCAAATCGGGATTGCCGATGACGACTAGGCCTTCTTCTTTATCGGCGACGTAGAGAAAGCCGTAGAGGAGATGGATGGGTTGCTCTTCGTTTTCGGGCAGTTGCTGGCGAAGGGGATCGACACCGAGGGTGGTTGGCGATGCGACCGCTACGGCGTCTTTTGTAGGCACAAATAAACGTTGGCCCGCTGGAGAAACGGGTGCGGTGATGATGCGTTCAGAAAATCCCTTATTGTCGATATTGGCGATGTCATAGATTCGAAGGCCGCCCGGCCCGGTGGCCGCGTAGGCATATTCGCCGCGGGCTTGGACGTCAAGGACGTTGCCTTCGTGGCGGAAGGAAGTTGAGATTTCGCGATGGCGTGCGACAAATTTCTTGTAGTCGTCAGGATAGGCGACGCGCTGGAGATCACTTCCATAGATGGCTTCGGGTTCGTCGTGCTCGGCGACGGCCACGGCTTCGAGGCCTTTCCTGCCGGTGGCGACATAGATATAGCGGCCCATGAAATTCATGAAGTTGGTGCCTTGTAACAAAAGCTGAGCCATCCAGGCATTGTTGTCGTTGGCGGCAGAAACGTGGCAATCGCTGCATTGTTTCGTTTCCGTGGCGCGAACGGTATGGGGAACAAACGTGCTAAACGCTTGGCCAGAGAAACCCGGCGAAGAAATGGTTTGTTGCGTGTAGTAGAGCCAGTCCCGGTTCGCGTTTTGCGAACTTACGAGGATGGCGCAGGAAGAACGCGCGGGCGCAATGCGGTGGCCGGTAACGGTGCCATCGACGCCGAGCATGAAAATGTCGTCGCGAAGAACCTGAAAATTATAACTGGTGTAATTGCGCGTGGTGAGGCCCTCGTTGTGAAGCATGGGATTGTGAGCATTTGCTGTCATTTGCAGATGGCAACCGAAGCAGGTCGGTGTCCAGGACGTGTGACAGGAATAGCAGGTCATGGACGAGTTGGCGTGGGCGAGATGTTCGTCGTCCTGCGGCATTTGCTTGGCGACGGCGCCGTCTTTGGTCATTAGTTTGGCGCGAAAAGATTTCATGTTGAAGTGAATGTTGCCGGGAGTGACGGAGTCCGCGGTCTGAACGATCTCCCACTCTTTGTTTTCTTCAGACATGGAGCGCTGAATCAGCGCGCCATCGCCACGCCATTCGAAGCGGCGAAGTCCCCATGGAGTGCGCAGATTATCAAGGTGACGTCCGCCCTCGGGAGCGGCAGGCCCGGAAGTAACCAGCGTGGCTTTGTTACGAATCGTGCCGTGGCAATCGATGCAGTCGATTTCGACGGCGGCGCGTGGTTCGCCGTAGATTTTTCCGTTGCCGTGATTGTCTTGCTCGAAGTGGCAGTCGTTGCACTGCATGCCCTTTTCCAGGTGTATGTCCGCGAGATGGACGGCTTTAGAAAAACGCTGCGGATCGTCGAACGGGATTTGATTGCCTTCCTTATCGAGCCAATTGCCTTTGCGATCGTGTTTGAAAACGGATCGGAAAACCCAACCGTGACCGTGGAAATCGGCGAATTGTGTGGTTTTTAATTTCGCATTGAAATCGGGGCTGCCGAGATTCTCCAGAAATTTTTCATCGCTCCAGAGTCCGCGGGCTGCGGCGGCTTCAGGGTTACGCAAGAAAGATTGGTAGCGTTGCTCTTCCGTCGGATTACGCTGTTGCGGCGGATACATTTTATCGCCGTCACTTTCATTGTCCCACCAGGTGAGTCCGAAATAGGTGGTGAGCATGTTCGTGCCGGGATGGATGTGGCAGACCATGCACTGGCTCGAAGGAATGGAGCGAGTGAAAACGTGTTTGATAGGATGGCCGGGCTCGTTCTTTGGAATGGTCCGATCGGAAGAAGCGCTTAAGCCGGAGTGGCCAAACTGCGCGTACGCGCCGGAATGTGCTGGGTCGCGATCGTTTGCGTAGATGACGTGGCAAGCGCTGCAGCCACTGGCGCGATAGTCGCCGGAATGATCGTTGGTGCCCGGCAGCGACATCACGGGATCGACAAGACGCGTTTTTTGTAAGCCGAGAAAAACAGGATCGGTGCGGAGTTCGGTGCCAAAGCCGCGGTCGCTCAGTTTGTCATCGGGCTTGCCGGGATCTTCTTCGCGGTTGGGATTGCCTAGCTCGGACTTTTTTTCGCTACCGCGCTCAAAAACACGTAGGACATTTCCTGGCTGCGAAATTTCCCAACGGAAAAGTGGTTCGAGTTCCGGAAGCACGCCTTTTGCGCGCGTCTGCTGGGGCGTGGGAGGCGGAAAAGTCTTGATAGATTGAGGCTGGCCGTTCCGATCGTAGCTTTCGCCGAAATGAGTGTCTTTGTAGGGAGAACCACCGTTGTTGTAGAGCGCCGCGCCCCAGAGAAGGCCCGTGTGGGTCATCATGCTGGTCGAAACCGCGCGGACTTCCTGGGCGTGACAACCGGCCCCACCACACGTTTCCGATGCGACGCGAAGATCGCCCGGATTCACAAACTTTATGAATTCGGGAGATTCTTTTAGCCATTTTGTATAAGTACGTTCGGGCAAAGCGGAGCGGTCTTTGAAGCTGGGATCGCGCGGTTGGACGTGTGCTTTTTCTTTCGCGGCGTTGTACTCGGCGGAGTTCGGCGCCGCGCCAGCTGCTATAAAGATGGAAGAGTTACCGCTGTGGCAATCGGTGCAACCAAGAAAAACTGTTTTTGTCGGGTGCATGGTTGGCTCGTCGGTTGAGGTGTGGCAAGAAATGCAGCCGGAAGATTTTCGAGCGGCTTCATCCGGTGATTGGCCGCGGACAGAGGAGGCCGCTGGCGTCGCGTTAACCTTCGAGGACGATTCGGCGTAAAGAACCAGGAGAAAAGATAACGCAGAGGCACCGAGGGCGCAGAGGTTTCGCAGAGCAGGGCGGCCGAATTTGCGAGGCGAAATCATCCGTTGCGTTTCCTCAAAACGTAAATTTTGCGGAGCCGAAAAGTGAAAAAAGTGTGCGGCTCGTATAAATGTCTTTAAATCCATCGCCAGGCTGCAAGGCGGAAGCGCCTGCCGTGAGAATGATGTTTTCCGTAAGCGGCGGGCGATACGTCACGCCAATGCCAAAATCTTCGCCGATGTTGTGGCGAATCGGGGACTCGAATAATAGATATTCGAGTGATTCGGTACGCTCGAACCGCAGATAGTTAAAATTCACAAACCCCTTGAGCTTGGGAGTGATGTCGAAATCCGCGCCAGCGTTGGCGATGAAGATGCCCGGATTTACGAAATTGGCCTGGCCTTCTTCTTTTGTTGAACGCAGCGACGGGATCAGGCTGCCGTCCGTCGTGAGCGACACCCCGGAACCAAGAAGACGGATGTCCTCGCGATTCCAAAAGCTGAACAGGCCGCCCGCGAAATTCGGCAGATCGTCGATCGCGTCGAAGCCGCGGGCACGGCCATCGCGAGGATTTGCATCGCCGGAAGTATAGAACGTGGAAACCCGGTAGCGAATCCAGTCACGATCGTAGGAGATCTCGATAGCGGCCATCTGCGCGTTCACAGTCACGGGCCTTCCGGCGATGGGATTGAAAGTGTCTTCGCCGATAGCCTGATAAAAAGCGTGCGTGAGGTTGATGCGGCGAATGTGGCCGCTGCCGAGCCAGCCGAAATAGCCGACACGAATGCCGTGGGCGAGAGGCCCGCCTCCTGGCCCCTGATTGATGACGTTTCCGATAGGGGCTGGCCGAACCAGAAAGCCGTTGTCGTCGTAATGAACGCTCGGATCATCCTTATTCCAGGCCCCGACAAATTCCGCGGTGTAGCCGGGAAAGAAAAAGTCTTGAACATACACGTTTGCCAGGAGGACTTGCTGATGTCGCCGGTTAAAAGTGTTGAGGCCGCTGTTGGTATTTTTTTCGAGTAGTTGAAAATAGGCGGCGTTGTACTCGACGCGATTACTGCGTAGATCGCCGAAAATGCGCAGGCCGGGCTGCTCGTCGACGAAAAGGAATCCGCGGAAATCGGCGTTGAACTGTTGAATCCCAGCGCGAGCCGAGACGAAATCGTAATTGTCACTGAGGTCGTGGAGCTTCACCTCGACAAAGGCTTCTTGAAAGCCGAGATGGCCGTCGAAGCGGTTGGTGCCTGCCAGCACGTCGGGGCTGACGATGCCAAGTTCTCGAACATCAAGATCGTTCAAGCTCAGCTCCGGCGTGATGCGAATGCGCCAATCGACGGGCTTGAAGGATGCGTCGCCGTGAAAAAGATCGAAGCTAAAACGCAGAGTCTGATCCACAAATGCTTGTTCGCCACGGCCAAAAAAACCAGAGCTACCAGGCTCGGCGGCGCTTACGCCGCTGGGCGAAGGGACGCGGCGGCCATCGAAGAAAGTTTCGGACGAAGCGGTGAGGTTCAAGAAAACCTGCTGGCCGAAAAGTTCGGGCCAGATGGGCTCATCGCCCTTCAAGCGATTGCGGTTAAACGGATCGTACCAATGCGGCTTCGTGTAAAGATATTCGCCCTTTTGCTGGTAGCGGCGATAATCCGGTTGACTGAGCGCCCATCGATTGGGCACCGCGTTGAAAACATCAGCCACGGGAGGCAAGTATTCCGGCGCGAGCTCCGCGATATACTTCGGATCGGAATCGAGGCGATGGCGAAATTCACGATAGCTACCGAGCAGGGGCAATGAGCCAGGAGGAAGCGCGGGACCGAGTTCGGGAAGTCGCGGGAGTCGCGAGCGAAATTCAGGGCTGCTGGTGTTCACTAAAGAGATTTCCAGCGTGGTGACTTCGTTGGCGTTCAGCGCAAGGTCAGGGATCGCGAAGGAGGCGTATCCCTCGGCTTCGACGCGAATCTCATAGTGGCCGGGCAGCAGGAGCAGAATTCGGAAGACGCCTTCAGCGGATGAGACGGCGCGAACAATTTGTCCTGTCTGCAGATTGCGAAGCATCAGTCGAGCTGCGGTTACCGGCCGCGATTCCGTTGGCGAGATGGCCTCGCGCAAAACACCGTCGACTGCGGCGGTCGTCAAAGCCTGTTGCCGGGGAATGCGCTGCACTGACCCTGCCTCGGTGGATTTTTGCAAACTCGCTTGTGCTTGCGGCACGCCTTGGGTTTGCTGTCCGCCGCGAGCGCTACCCGCCGCGAACAGGACGAGCAACAACGCAAGACTGGCGCAAGCCGCACAGCGGTTACTTCGATAACTTCGCGAAACGAAAGAGAGCATGCCTGCGGCCTGAGAGAATTTGCGCAAGTAAAAGGGATCGCATTCTAGCTAACAACATCAGCGGGCGGCGGACAACCCATTTCCGCGCTGCATGACTACAGTGCGACAACACTTTGCCGGAGCCGCAATTGTTCACCGATAGGAATCGCGCGGACCGCGAAGGATTGAGGGACACGGGGCGGCGTGTTACTAAGGAAGATACCCTCCATGCAAAAGGGACACTCGATTCGCAAGCCGGTCGCGGCACACCTAGCTCTGAAACGCCGCCGAAGGACGCTGGCACTGGGCATTTTGTTCGCGCTCGGGATCGCAGCCGTTTTGGCGATGCTACTTGTGAGCTGCGGCGGCGGGAGCAGCGCGACCATGTCCCCGCCTCCGGTCGCGTCCGTGCAGCCGCTTCAAATCGCGGACGTGCAGAACCTCCTGCAGGCGGCCGTGAATTCCGCGAACGTCGATATGGTCGTGGCTGTCGTGGACCGCGCCGGATTTGTGCTTGGCGTCTATCGCACGCAAAACGCGCCGGCGACGGCGACCGGAAACTTCGGGCAGACGCTGGACGCGAGTGATTTGGCTGTAGCATTGGCAAGGACCGGCGCGTTTTTCAGCAACGATCAGGCGCCTCTCTCTTCGCGCACAGTGCGGTTCATCAGCGGAATCCATTTTCCTCCTGGGGCGACGAACCAACCGACTGCTGCGCTCTACGGGATCGAAAATACGAATCGCGGATGCACGCTGGTGAACAGCGCCGCCTTCCCGAGCCAGATCCCTCCCGCACTCGCGCTGGGCGGTGGTTTTGGGCCTGGCGTAATTACGGGTAAAGCCGATTCGATGGACTCGGATCCGTTAGCAGTCAATCCCGGTGGCGTGCCCATTTTTTATCAGAATGTGGTTCTTGGTGGCATTGGCGTAGTGACTTCTTCGAGCGATCCCAATGTGGCCGAATACGCCGCGTTCGCTGGATCGACAACGGAACGCACTGGACCGTCGGATTCGTTTGGGCCAACGCCAGCTGCTCCCGGAGTGATTTCCCTCAATGGCGTCACACTCCCATTCGTATCGCAGACATCGCTGCCCGCGAATGTCTCGGCGGGGCCGGTCGCTGGAAGCGGATCGTATCTGGTTGCGCCTGCCAATAGCGCAGGACAACCTCCGGAGGGCGATTTGGTCACGCCCGCGGCCGGACCTCTCGGCGGGCTGGGCGCGGCGGATGTTGAAACGATTTTGACCAACGCGGAAGCGACCGCGAACCAGACGCGCGCAGCGATTCGATTGCCGATTGGCGCACGGGCGCGAATGACGATTGCGGTCGCCGACTTGGATGGCACCATCATCGGCTTACGGCGCATGCAGGATTCGACAGTCTTCAGCATCGACGTGGCGGCAAGCAAAGCGCGAAACATGGTGTATTTTAACAGCGCTGCACGAACAACCGCCGATTTGAATCAAGTGCCCGTGGGCACGGCCGTTACGAATCGGACGATCAGCTTTGGGGCGCAGCCTTTGTTCCCACCGGGAATAGACGGTTCCCCGGCCGGACCCTTTTTCAATCTTTATTTGCAGGACCTTGCGAATCCTTGCACGCAGGGATTCCAGGCAGGCCCCTCTAACGTCAACAAAAGCGGCATCGTATTCTTTCCGGGAAGCGCGGGGCTCTACCGCAACGGTATTCTCGTGGGTGGCCTAGGCGTCAGCGGAGACGGTGTGGATCAAGACGACTACGTGACGAATGGCGCTGCAGCAGGATTTGAGGCGCCGACAAATATTCGCGCGGATCAAATCTTGATCGACGGCGTACGGCTACCCTACCTCAAATTTCCGAGAAATCCGACGGACTGAACGCGTGCTTCAGCGTCTGCTAGGTTCCATTTTTCCTCGTGCCATCTGCGCGAGGGCGCGCGTGTATTCCCACACTACTTCGGGCACGGCGCGGCTGTAAACAAACTGGCCTTCGCGATGGCATTCCACCAACCCGGCTTCATTCAGGATTTTCAGGTGATGCGAGACGGTAGCCGGAGTAACCCCCTGCAAAGACACGATTTCGCCGCAGTTCATCTGCTTTTCGCGAGCAATGGCCTCAAAGATCATGAGGCGGGTCTCATCCGCCAAAGCTTTTGAAATCTTTTCAATCTGCGCGCGGTCCATTTTCAACTTTCATTGTAGCGGACCTCGTGGTTCTCCGGCCACACTTGCGCCGGTGTTCGACCCTATCCCCGAAAAAACCTGCAACCAATCGTTTCGACATTCATCTAAGTATCGGTACCAAGGGAAAGGCAAAGCGTCTTGATCCCAAGTCAGGGTTTGTGGCGAAAGTGAGCCAAAAGGAGAGGGCCATGAAAAGACTCGAAGGAAAAGTTGCGGTAGTGACTGGCGGCAACAGTGGTATCGGTCTGGCATCCGCAAAGCGATTGCAGCAGGAAGGCGCCCATGTCGTGATTGCCGGCCGCAACCAAAAGACGCTGGACGAAGCAGCCAAGGCGCTTGGCAATGGCGTTCTCGCAATTCAAGCCGATGTTTCCAAGCTGGAAGACATCGATAGGATTTATTCCGCAGTGGAAAAGAAATTTGGAAAGATCGATGTGCTCTTCGTGAACGCGGGCGTGGCCAAGTTCGCGCCATTTTCAGACACGACTGAGGCCATTTACGACGATAACTTTTCGACGAACGTCAAAGGCGCGTATTTCACAATACAAAAAGCAATTCCCTTCCTCAAAGATGGCGCTTCGATCATTCTTAATACCAGCGTGGCGGGCATCAAGGGCACAGAGGGTGCGAGCGCCTACTCTGCGACCAAAGCAGCTCTGCGTTCCCTGGCGCGCACCAGCGCGGCAGAGTTGGTAGGCCGCGGCATCCGCGTCAATGCCGTCGCGCCGGGACCGATCGAGACTCCCATCTTCGGTCGCACCGGCTTGCCGCAAGCGGCGATGGACGAATTCGCGAAGAACGTCTCCGCAAGAGTGCCCATGAAGCGGTTTGGCCAGCCGGAGGAAGTTGCCGGCGCAGTGGCGTTCCTAGCCTCTTCCGATTCGTCATACATCACCGGCGAGGAGCTGCACGTCGACGGCGGCATGGGCCAGATCTAAGCTAGGCACAATTCAGTTCATTGAAAAAAGGCGGCGCTTCGCCGCCTTTTCATTCCAAGACTATCGGCCATTCGATGGGTCAGGCGAATTGGCGGAATCCAAGTCGAGAAACCACACGTGATCGGTGTCGCCGGGTGCATAGCAATTCCCGTCAGAGTGGTAACCCGGCGCGCAGTGCGCGGTGAATTCCATGCGGCGCGGCGACTGCGCGAATTGCCATATCGCTGCAAAAGGAATCCCGCTACTCGTCGGAGTAGGGGAATTTTGAGGAAATGTGCAGCCCGGCGACGGCGGACAAGCATCGTTGAACACATAAAAGGCGATACCTGCTTTCGGCGCATGGCTGCGGATGTCGTCCGCGGTCGTGATGGTGACGCCCGGCTCTTCTCTGACCACCATTCCGGAGCAATAGACGCCAGGACGATAGCCAGCTTCCGCAAGGTGTTTCGCCCACGCACGCAAATAGGCGTGATACGTCGCGGGCAGGCGTCCGCCTTCTTCAACGTCGAGAAAAATGATTGCTCGCGCGGGGAATCCATCTTTCTTGGCTGTTACCGCCGTGTTCCGAGCATCGAGAGTTCCGCTTTGCACGGCTACCGTTTCGCTCTTTAATTCGCGGCTCTGTCGGCCACGGTAAAGAAGTAGAAAGCCAAAACCTTCCGAACGCATCAGCTCGCGCTTCCCGATCCATGTGTTTGACTTCCCTCCTGGAGGAGAGCTAAGCCAGTAGCCGCCAAAGGCAAACGTCTTTCGCAACTTCGGAAGTGCAGCCGCGCCAGGAAAAATGTTGAGATCGAAGCCCAGGTAGGCGCGCTCTGGTTCCTTTTCCTGTGGGCCTGACCGCGCGCCCGCCTGATAGGAGGAAAAGATCAGTGTGGCGGCGATAGCGGAAACAAACAGAAAAGAAAGACTGGGCTTCATTTTGTTCACCGCGTTGAGAATGCCAGAAGATGGTTGCAGCCGCTAGCCTTCGCGGAGTTTATGCCCGGCGAGATTGCCGAGGCCGTCATAAGCCGCGTACTTATAGGTTTCGCTGAGGGTCGGATAGTTGAAAACCTGCTGAATGAATTCGTCGATCGTTTGATTATTGTCGAGCGCCATCAACCCAATGTGGATAAGCTCCGTGGCGATTTCTCCAATCAGGCTGACGCCGAGAAGCTTTCGGTCCGCGCGCGCGAAAATGAGCTTCAGCATTCCAGCAGTATCGCCAATGATGTGGCCACGCGCGTTGTTCTCATAATGGGCTCGCCCCACACAATAATCAATTTTCTTTTCTTTGCAGGACTCTTCCGTTTCTCCCGCCGCGGAAATTTCCGGAATCGTGTAAATCCCCATCGGAAGCATCGACGCAACTCGCTGCTTGTATTTGAATCCAAAGGCGTGGCAAACGGCGACGCGCCCCTGCTCCATCGAAGTCGATGCCAGCGCAGGAAATCCAATTACGTCGCCGGCCGCATAGATGTTCGAAACACAGGTCCGATAGTTTTCGTCCACGGGAATATATCCGCGGTCGTTAATCGCCAGGCCGGCCTTTTCCAGCGCTAGGCCGTCAATCGCCGCGCGGCGGCCTGCGGCAAACAGTGCCGCATCGGTCTCGAGCGTCTTACCGCTCTTCATGGAAAGACGCACGCCAGCCGAAGAATTCTCCACTTTTATGGGCCGCTCGTTGAATAAGAAGCGCATCCCGAAAGTCGTGAGCCGATCGCGAAGACGTTCAGAAATTTCCGCGTCGAGAAATGGCAATAATCTGTCCCGCCCGTCTACAAGTGTAACTTCTACGCCCAACGCCACGAAGATCGATGCGTATTCGCAGCCAATGACCCCGCCACCGATGACGGCGAGACTTTTCGGAATGCGGTCCATCTGCAGAAATGTGTCCGAATCAAAGGTGTGAACGTCGTCGAAGGCGATCTCCGGGGGCCGGTGCGGTTTCGATCCAGTCGCAATCAGGATGACCTCGCCTCGAAGACTCCGCGTGCCGTTTGCGCCGAACACCGTGAGAGTATGCGCGTCTTCAAATGCCGCCTGTCCGCGAACGAGCTCAATATGATGAAGTTCCAGGTTTTTCAAAATGCGCTGTCGTTCCATTTCCACGACAGCGCGCTCATGGTGCATGAAATCCTGCACGGTCAGATTTTCTTTCAGTGAATAATCGATACCATAGAGGCCGCGCTGCTTCAATCCGGAAAAATACAGCGCGGATTCGCGCAGCGTTTTGCTTGGCACCGTGCCGGTGTTGATGCAGCTTCCGCCGACGTCCGCTGCGCGCTCGATGACCGCGACTCGCTTGCCAAAATAGGCGGCCTGAGCGCCGGCTTTTTCTCCGGCTGGGCCGCAGCCGATCACAATCAGATCGAACTTTTCGCTTGTTGTCACACAAACCTCCCGCAGCTCGCCAGCCTGCACCCATTCGAATCAAGGAAAGTGTAGAAGAAGTGCGTCATCGGAAAGGCAAATTCCTGCCGCGATTGTGCTGAAACGTGTCTCGCGTCGCAATGAGCCCCGGTTAAAAGCAAGCCCGCGCGTTTTCGGTGGCGCCCCAAACGCCGGAATCCCTATACTGGGGGCAACAGACCGCCGCACCGCCATTTCTCCGGAAGGAGCCTCTCATGTTCGGCGACGATCTCCCGATCAACTACCGCATCCGATTTGAGAAGGACCACGTCAGTGTGAAGGCCAGCTACGACCTCAGCGTGACCGTGGGCGGTCCCGCGCTCATCGCAGACTTTCAAATTAGCGTTGATGGAACGAATCTAATCAGCGGCTTCCTTCCTGGCCAGACCGCGTTTAACGGCGCGAAATTCTACACACTTGCCGATCCAAATAAAGACGCGCCGGTTTCTTTCTCGATCTCTTCCAATCAGGACTGGAACGCAAGCGACAACGACGTGCTCCGCGGCGACAAAGTCTATGACGATGCGGAGTTCTCGAACTGACATCTCGCATTCGTCACTGGGCATTTGAATGTCACGCCGAGCTAGTCAACGGATTCTGCGAAACGTCAGCTCGGCGCGACTGGCGCGCCCCGCCGAAGACAATACTTCCGAAAGCTTTCGGTCTCAAAACTTTCGCTGGAAATCCGCGTTGCAGATGCGAACGTAAAATCAGACCGGGGTGAGGCCAACTGGGATGGTAAATTGCGCGGGCCATGCACACTAACGGTGACGTGAGGAAGGATCGAGGTCACGCTCAACGAGGGCTGGGCGCAGTTTGAGACCACCTCAAGCGATCGCCGGCCACCAAGGCAAGAGACAGTACGCTCGTATCCCCAGGCTTGAAGCGGACATCGCGGTACGAGCTCATAAATTTTCTTTGAATCTTAAGAGAGGGGAGGGAGCTCTCTGGCACGAGCTCCTTCACGCTGGTTCCGCAGTCGACGAATTTGGACTTGCCGTTCATCTGTACTCGAATCTGCCCGGTTACCGTCACCAGCCCCTTGAACTCGAGACAAGCGACGCCTCCTGTGCCTGCGAAGTTCTTGCAGCCATCTTCAGGCCGTAACCGTAGTTTCTCATCCATCTCGTCCAATTTGCTCGAAGTGCTGGCTCCAAGAATCGCGGTCGCGAGTTTCTGCTCTTTGGATACCAGGAGCGTGTAGAAAACCAACCGGTTCTTGAGTTCCGCAGGAATGCCGGCTAACTCAGTCTCCAGGCCCGTGTTTCGAAATTCTCTACCGAGCACGCGCGGAGTGAATCGAACATCGCCCGCGCGACGGAACTGGATTTTTCCATCGTTCGATGATTTTACGTCGAAGTATACGAGGCTCACGCCTCCGGAATCTTCGGACGCTTCCGCTTCTTCACCATTTTTGGCTGCACTGAGATACGCTCGCTGGATTTTCAGACGCATGCCTGGCCTGAGATCCAGGCCGCTCCGATTCGGGCGGTACCCGTAATAGCTGAATAGGCTTTCCCTTGGCTCCACGGGAAGACTTTGCAGAATGAAATCGCGAATCACGGAATCGCCTTCTCCGAAACAGCCCGCCTGTTGGAGCTGATCCAGCTGTGCCAAAAAACGATACAAGGCGGCTACGGCATCACCGTCAGGATCGACGAGTCCTTGGAAATCGCCGATCCAACGTTCCGGCGAGGGTAATGCAATCTGAACGGAGGGCGGATGATTCTGTTCCATTTGAATATGGAATGGTCCGTTTGCAACCAGACAACTTGCGCCCGTCGATGTAACGTGCGAGGGAACTTCCAATTTGACGTTGATCCCGGAACTATTCGGGTTAGACTCCGGTGTCGTGGGCGCGAATAAAACATGCTCGCCATACACCGACCCCAAGCGAAACGCCGGTTCAGAGGCTGCTCCTGGCCGCCTCGCCGCGCAACCGGCGGATATCAGCACGAACAGCAAAAGCAGTGCTGACAGACTTTGAGGCGGCTTCAGAGGCATCAAGATTCCGGCAGAATCTTACGGATTGAGGGAGTAAACCACGTTAATGGTGGTGTCTACTTCGATGGGTTCCCCATTGAGAAGTGTCGGCGTGTATCGCCATTGGTTGACCGCCTCGACCGCGGAGCGAGCAAGATCGGGATCGATCTGGCCATTCATGACGCGGAGTGAGAGCGGCTTGCCATCCTTGCCAATAACAGCGTGAAGGACGACTGTACCTTGTACGCCCGCAGATTTGGCGTTTCCCGGATAGATGGGCTGGATTTTGTTCACGAGTTTGGCAGCCTCGACGTTGCCGCCGACACCGATGCGTGAAGGCTTGCCATTGGTTTTCTCAGTGACCATTGGCTTACCCCCGTTCGCGGGAACAACCGTCACGTTTTCGGTGATGGCTCCAACTTCCAAATTGATATTTGCAGTGAAGTCCCGACCGGCATCGAGCGAGACGTCCGTCTGACGGTAAGTTTGAAAGCCGGGTTTGAGAACCTGCAGCTCATAGATTCCGGCGGGCAACCCTGTAAAGTTGAAATTGCCTTCGCGGTCCGTAGTGGTCATATCAATGGTGTTTCTATCGTGGTTGGACATGACGATTGTGGCGTTGGCGACACCGGCGCCGCTTGGGTCGTGGACCGCGCCCGAGGTTTTGCCCGCGCGGTCGTGCGCCGACAGGCGAAGCGCGGCAAGTGGGAGTAACAACATAAGCGCGAGAAACGGAATCAGAAATTTTGTGCTTGGAGACACCTGACGGCGATCGATGGATGGATTCAACATGGCGGCAAATCTCCTTTCAAGATTTGTTGGTCGTGCGATGGCCAGAGCAGTGGACCAGGCGCGCCCTGAGCTTCCGAGGGTCCTTGCGAGATCGAGGAGCTGGCTGGCGTAAACATCGGACGCGATGCCGGACCGCAGGACCGCGTCATCGCAAGCGCGCTCGCTCTCCTGCCGTAGCCTCGCGGCTGCCAACCAAACAAGTGGGTTAAACCAGTGAAAACACCGCGCCATCTCGGCGCAGATTTGCAAGAGCCAATCGTGACGCGCGATATGCGCGAGTTCGTGCGAGAGAACAATGCGCCGCCGCTCGCTGGGCCAATTGGCAGCGCCCGCAGGGAGCACAATCACGGGATGGAAGATTCCCCAGGTAAGCGGCATCGCCAGTGCCTCGCTGCATTCCAGCAGACGGACAGAACGGCCGATCTTCAGAGATGCGGAGACCGCAAGAGTCTCGCGCATCCAATCGTCTTCGAAGAGAGGGGTTGCGCGCGCTGACAGCCAGGCGAGGCGCGTTAGGCCAGCGATGAGCCGTAAAAGGACAAACGACGCGCCAAAAGCCCACAGGAGAAAAGTCGCCAGCGCCCATGTCGACAGCGCGAAAGAACTGGAGGTCGCGTAAACAATCGTTGCAGGCACGGTTTGCGCGGCCAAGTTTGCATCGCGTTGGTGAGGAGCGCTCCAAAGTGCAGCGGCGCTTCCCAAAACAGAGGAATGCCATGGCGGAAGGAAAAATGCCAGCAGAGGCAAGAGGAGCGTGCCAAGAATCGCGGCTGCCCAAACATGATGGCGCACGGCGGAGGAGGCGCGCCGCAGGGCTGCGATGATTCCCCATGTGCCGCTAAGGAGAAGAGTCGCCTTGGCGCAGCAAACAACGATGAATGCGAAACCGATTTCGGAGTCGGCGAGAAAATGCATGTTTATTTCTCCTTCCGTCCTTTCGAGATAAGGCCCGCGATGCGATCCAGCTCTTCATCGGAGACGCGCGTCACTTCGCCGCCCAGGAGCGCGGCGACAACCTTTTCCGTGGAGCCCTCGAAGAAGGTCTCGACGAGATGGCGCAGCGCGGACCGCCTGGCGACCTCACGCGGGACGGCGGGAAGGTAAACGTAGCGTAAGCCGTGCTCTTCGTGGCGAACGTGGCCCTTCTCTTCAAGGACCCGGAGCTGAGCGCGGACGGTCGAATAACTGCGCTTGCCGGCGATTTCTGCCAGCACTTGCCCGACCGAGGCGCGCTCGAGCTTGTAGAGGATGTCCATGATCTGACGTTCGCGGCGGGAAAGTGCGGTCGCTTTGGGTTTTGGGCTCATGTGCTATTTTTCTAGCATGTATGCTATGAAACTAGCAGGTGCACATTCTCGTGTCAAGACAATTTTCTAAGAACCTTCGGGCATCTTTGTGGTGCGTTTCTTGTGAGGCGGGAGCAAGCACGGGCGAGCCGAATAAGCTCTCATACGTTTGGTAACTGAATGCCTGCGCCATGCGTAGTAACATCGAGAGGCGATGATGACGACTGGAAATGGTGTGGCTGTTCGGGCCGAACGCGTTTCTCGGCAATACGAGATGGGCTCCGCGGTGATTCGCGCCGTGGACGACGTTACGCTCGAAGTACACTCGGCAGAGTTCGTGGCTCTCTTAGGCAGCTCTGGATCTGGAAAATCAACGTTGCTAAATCTGATGGCCGGGCTGGACCGCCCGACAGGCGGCGCGATTTTCGCGAATGGCAAAAATCTATCGGAAATCAGCTCGCTTGAACTGGCACGCTACCGAAGCCTGACCGTGGGGATGGTTTTTCAATCCTTTAATTTGCTTCCACGCATGACGCTCGAAGAAAACGTGGAATTGCCTCTGCGCCTGGCTGAAGTAGACCGCAGCGAGCGCGGCAAACGCGTCCAGGAAGCGCTCGAGCGCGTGCACCTCGAAAAGCGGCTAGGCCACCGTCCGAGCGAAATGTCCGGCGGAGAGCAACAGCGTGCAGCGTTAGCACGTGCGCTCGTAAACCGCCCGACACTGCTTTTTGCCGACGAGCCGACGGGAAATCTGGACAGCGCCACCGGCGAATCCATCATGCTCCTGCTGAAAGAAGTCCAGCAAAAGCTTGGCATGACCATCGTAATGGTGACGCACGAGCGCCCGCTCGCGGAGCGGTTCGCGGATCGCATCGTCGCGCTTGCGGACGGCAAACTGGTCAGCGACGGAGTGAAATCATGAAGGCGGGTGATCTCGGCGAACTCGCGCTGCGCAACCTGCGAGAAGCTGTCCTAAGAAATTCCCTGACGACTCTGGGGGTCGCGGTCGGGGTCGCATCGCTGGTCGCCATGCTCTCTCTTGGTGTTGGCCTGCAAGAGCTGGCCACAAAGCGCCTCTCCAATTCTGGACTCTTCGATACCGTCATGGTCACCCAGCGCAGAGCTTTTGAAGGCATGCGGAGGGCAACGGTAAATCCCGTGCCGGAAAAAGCGGCGCGAGAGCTTGATGAGGATGCGCGAAAAGAACTGGAACGCCTTCCGAACGTAGTGGAAGTCTACCCACAAATCCGCTTTCCCACCGAAGTTCGCTACAACGGAACTCTCTTTTCCACAATCGTAGCGGGAGTGCCGGCCTCCGCCCAACAGACGGGCGCGTACGACGGAATTCAAGGTAATTTCTTTTCGAGCCAGAATGCCGATGAGGCAATTTTGCAAATCCAATTGGCAAAGGATTTATCTCCACAGCCGGCCACTCTGATCGGCAAAGATCTGGTCGTGCGTTACGCAGAGCGCGAAGCGCTACCGCCGCAAAATTCCGCGAGTGAAGCCGGCGGCAAAACGGTTGCTGAGGATACGGGCGCCGGCGGATTCTCTATCGTCCCGCGCGAGAAAAAATTGCGTATTGTCGGAATTGTCGAGACGGAGCCAGCGGCAGGCTTCGGCGGATTCGGCAGCGGACGCTTGCTCATTCCCCTCGACGTGGCGTCTACTCTTCGCGCCGCTCAGGTAAACGATCTGCGCGATGCCGTCCGCGCCGCAAACGGAAAACAGAACTATGCGAGCCTAACGGTTCGCGCAAAGAGCCCCACACAAGTGGAAGGCATCGAAACGGCCATCAAAGCAATGGGCTTCGGCACCTTTTCCCTGCTCGATGCCTCGCGCAATCTGCAATTGTTCTTCACCATATTCGATCTGCTGCTGGCGATTTTCGGCAGCCTCGCGCTGGCGGTGGCGACGCTCGGTATCATCAACACATTGGTGATGGCCATTCTGGAGCGGCGGCGTGAGATTGGTATCTTGAAAGCGCTCGGTGCGGCCGATCGTGACGTCAAACAGCTCTTTTTTGTCGAAGCCGGTGTCATGGGTCTGCTCGGCGGAATTTTTGGCGTCGTGTTTGGCTGGCTGATTGGTAGGGCCTTGACCTGGGGCACAAATATCTATTTGAACCGCCAAAATTTGCCCTCGGCGCATGTTTTCTCTGTGCCGTGGTGGCTTGTGCTGGGAGCAATTGTGTTCGCGGTGGCCGTCAGTCTTGCGGCGGGACTTTATCCGGCTTCGCGAGCAGCCCGCCTGAACCCCGTCGAGGCCCTGCGGTATGAATAAAGTTTGGCCCGCCGTGCAGACGGCGCTGCTGCTTGGTTTCATTGCAACTGCTTTCCTGATTCCAGCCGCACAAGCTACAGGCCGCGCAGAATGCGTTTCCATTCCCAGCAAAATCCTGCGCCTCTCCGTTCCTTACTGCGTTCTTCTCCCTCCGAGCTACGACACCGAGAAAACGCGCCATTACCCTATTCTCTATCTTCTCCACGGCTTGGGCGACAACGATCAAATGCTCATTCATTCCGGCGGAATGAACCTCGTCGAAGACCTATGGGAGCAGCATCAGCTGGGTGAATTCCTGATCGTGACGCCCGCCGCCGGCGCAAGTTTCTACATCAACTCGCGCGACGGCCTGCGTCGCTATGAAGATTTCTTCCTCCGAGAATTTATACCGGGCGTCGAGAAGCGCTATCGCTCCGAATCACGTCGCGATTCGCGCGGTATTGCAGGCATTTCCATGGGCGGATACGGCGCGCTGCACATCGCTTTCCGGCATCCTCAACTCTTCGCAGCCGTGGGCGCCCTCAGCGCCGCGCTCATCGAGAAGTTGCCCAATATCAGCTCACAAGATTCTCGGCAACTGAGCGTACTCCGCATCCTCAGCGGTGCATTTGGCTCACCCTTCGACGCCGCATTTTGGAAGCAAAATGACCCCATCGAAATCGCCCGCGCCGCGAATCTCAAAGGCCTAAAAATCTATTTTGATTGCGGCTCGGAAGACGACTACGGCTTCGACGCCGGCGCCCAAGCTCTGGACAAGCTCCTGACATCACGCCACATCCCCCACGAATTTCACTTGTATCCCGGTGGCCATGACTGGACCTATTTCGCGGAGCATTTGCCCGCGCTGTTGAAGTTTGAATATCGTGCCTTCGAATCCGCTCCGTCCCGCCAACTTTCCTCACGATAATTCCGACCGCGATTTCTTGAGAACCGAAGCAATATTCCTAGTTTCTATGGCATCGTAGGCTGTCGCCCTGCACGGGAAACGGCGTTCCCGCTCGTGCGTCTAACATTACGTCGATCGAGGGAAACCATGGACGCACTCCTTCAGAACCTGCGGCAAGCCTTTCGAGTATTGCGCAAGAATCCCGGTTTCGCCGCCATTACGATTCTGACGCTCGGGCTGGCCATCGGCGCCAATACCGCAATATTTAGCGTCGTCGAAAGTGTCCTGCTGCGTCCCCTGCCCTATCCTGACCCGTCGAGACTCGTTCAAATTTGGAATACATACCTCCCTGCTTTTCCCCAACTCCCCAATTCCTCGGGCGATTTTCAGGATTTCCAGCGCCAAGCCAAAAGTTTTTCTCAAATGGCTTCGTACACCGACGTCCCCCGCGGACTTAATCTCACCGGCGAAGGCCAGGCCGAGAGGCTGGAAGCGCGTCTTGCCACATCAGGGCTGTTTCCACTGCTGGGAATTCGTCCAGTTGCCGGACGCACGTTCATTCCGGAAGAAGACAAGCCAGGCAGCGCTCCCGTCGTGCTTATCACTCACCGTTTCTGGCAGAGCCATTTCGGCTCTGACCCCTCCGTCGTGGGACAAACGCTAACGCTGGACGGAAGGGGTTACACCTTGGTGGGCGTTCTCCCGGAGCAGTTTCGATTGGCACCCTCTACAGATGTCTGGATGCCCGTGAGCCAGTACGGCGACGACTTGACCAGCCATCTCCATCACGAATTCAACATCCTTGCGCGTCTAAAGCCCGGCGTCACTGTCTCTCAAGCCCAAGCGGAGCTCGACGCTCTAAATCGCCAGGAGGACCAGGCCTTTCCGGACACGCACAAAAATTGGGGCGTCCTGGTGACCCCGATGGAAGAACCCTCTGCCGTGAAGATGCGCGTCGCTTTGCTCGTGCTCTTCGGTGCGGTCGGTTTGGTTTTGTTGGTTGCCTGCGCCAACATTGTGAATTTGCTCCTCGCCCGCAACGCGGCCCGCCAGAAAGAGATCGCCCTCCGGGTGGCGCTCGGCGCAAACCGCTCGCGTCTGCTGGCACAGCTTCTCACCGAAAGCACCGTGCTCTCGCTTCTCGGCGGCGCGCTGGGCGTATTCCTCGCCGCCGCAGGGCTTCGCCTGCTAGCCGCTTTTGTTCCCTCCGATCTCCCCAGCATAAAATCGACAAACCTCAATGGCTTGGTGCTCAGCTTCACGCTCGCCGTGAGTTTTTTAGCAGGCATCTTCTGCGGCCTAATCCCCGCGCTGCAATCTCTGAAGCAAGACCTGCACGGAATATTGAAAGAAGGAACAAGAACCTCGGCCGCCGCGGCCGGCCAAAAAATCCGCAGCCTCCTGGTCGTTTCCGAAATTGCGCTCGCGCTCATTCCGCTGGTAGGCGCCGGCTTGTTGATTCGCAGCTTTCATCATCTGATGGCGGTCAGTCCCGGCTTTGAGAGCGATCATATTTTGACGATGGAGGTAGACCAACCGCAGTTGCCTCCTGTTGAACTCAGCAAGTTATCCGCCGACCAAGGAACTGCCCTCGCTCGTAAACAATCTCTCCAATTCGATGAGCTGGCTCAAAAGCTTCAGTCTTTGCCGGAAACAAAAGCAGTCGGCGGCATCAACGTGCTGCCGCTGGGTTCAGCGATGCGCTCCGCATCCAGATTCGTAGTCGAGGGCCAGCCGCTTCCTGCAAACGGTGCCCGGCCCGTCGCGGAGACGCGCGGCATAAGCCCAGGTTATTTTGCCGCGATGGGAATTCCACTGCGCATGGGCCGCCCGCTGGACGCCCACGATTATGCCGGTCCAAATATCGTCGTAAACGAAACGATTGCGCGTAGATTCTGGCCCAGTGGCGATCCCATCGGCAAGCGCATCAACCTGTGTTCTCTGGATCCCACTCCCTGCTGGTTCAATATCGTTGGCGTGGTTGGCAATGTCCATCAATATGGCCTCGACGCTGCGCCAACGTTGGACGTCTATTACACCGGCGGCTGGCCTCAATACACTGTGATTCGCACCGCGTCCGATCCGGCCCAACTGGCGCAAGCCGCCGCTAGCGAAATCCACAAATTCGATCCAAACCTGCCCGTCACTCACGTCATGACGCTCGACAATTTGCTCGCCGATTCCGTCTCGCCGCGCCGGTTCTCCACCTTCCTCCTTGGCATCTTCGCGGGCCTCGCGCTTGTCCTGGCCGCGATGGGCATCTACGGCGTAATGAGCTACGTCGTTAGCCTGCGCACCAACGAAATCGGTATCCGCATGGCTCTTGGCGCTCAGCCCCGCGACATCTGGCGGCTGGTAATCGGCCGTGGCGCACAGCTCGCCTTCGCGGGTGTCCTGCTTGGATTAGTCGGCGCCTTTGCCTTGACCAAGCTGATTTCGAGTCTGCTCTACGGTGTCAAGCCCACCGACCCGTTTACCTTCGGCGCTGTGGCAATTCTCTTGGTTAGCGTGGCGTTGCTCGCTTGCTACGTCCCCGCCCGCCGAGCCATGCGCGTAGACCCCATGGTCGCCCTGCGCTACGAATGATGTGATGGAAATTTTAGGATCAGCCGCTAACGCAGAACGCGTGGTTCTTCCGTCTTGGGCCCATTCAGTCAAACTAGGAGCAACTCATTCACCAGGTATTGTCGTCCGATACTAAATCTACAAAACCTGCGACATATAGGGCGGCAATGGACTCTCTTGTCCGGCAATCACTCTCCACCCACTTCCTCCGTTTATATACACATGCATGGCCCGCATCTGGCTACTCACGAATTGCCCCTTCACGTAGCCCCGGGACGACCACAGACACGTTGCCACTGCTGAATCCCTGAAAATCCGCACCTTGATGTCCACCACGTTGAAAGACTGGTATCGAATTGCAGTCGACTCCACAGCGTTAATGAATCCATTCTTGTTGACCGGCTCCCCCCGCGAAAGCGTTCCCGCGAAATCTTCACTGTAGACGCGCCGGAAAAACGTTCCATCGTTGTGCTGGATGGCATTCGCCGCTTCTCGTTCCAAATTGACGATCTCCTGTCTCTCCATATCCGGATCGTTCTGCGGCGAGACGCGGCAGCGTCTATAGCAGTCCTGTACTTCCTCATTTTGAGGGCTCCACGCCGGAAAAAGTGCCAACCACATGGTGACCAGCGCTACGACTTTGTACATGGCGAGAAGCCTCCTCCGTAAGATCCCGAAATCTTGACCATGGCATCCCTTTATACGGTATATCGAGGTTGGCACGCCCGGGGAGAAGATGACTCAAGATGTGATGTAATCGTGACGAATTGCGCAACCCGGCGACTGGAAGAGCAGACACGCGCCGTGCCTCCGCAAACCCCATGGCCCGCCATTATTCGGCATCGTCCCTCAAATTTTTTGATTCGCTGCATTCACGCTTTGCGTAAGCCGGGTCGCAGCGGTTGGGTGTACATTCGCCAAATCCGGGACAGGAAAGTTGCACCTCCCGGCCAATACGCCTGATCTCGAGAGGCAGCATCCTCTACAACTGAATCGGACTACCGCGTCAAGGAGTAACCCATGCTCATACGAACAAACAAGCTGTGGCTCATTTCCATCGCAGCTGCGCTTCTTGTAATCGGAACCGTGCTTGGAAGTGCCGCCGCGCAAAAAACGGCCATTCCAAAGCCTCAGGACAAATTGGCGATGGGTGAAGACGAGGTCAGGCAGTTGCTTGCTCTAATGGATACCGACAAAAAAGGAATGGTCTCCAGGCAGGAGTTCATGAAATTCATGGAAGCGGAATTCGAAAGACTGGATAGCCACAAGAAAGGGCAACTGAACGTCAGAGAGCTAACGCGATCGACGACGACGGCTAGCCGTTTTGTTGGAAAGTAATGTCAACCCCACTTCAACGTCAGCAGACTGCCCACAGAAAGCCTTTGGTCTCGAGCCGTCGGAATAGTTCCTCACCTTAGAACCTGCCTACGGGTTTGCCTGATTCCCCAGCGACATCGCGGCGGTCTGTACGCTGAAGAATTGCCAGAAATACTAGAGGTACTTTCGGAGGTGATTAAAACCTAAGTAGCCGAGAAGTCCAGAGATGACGGCAATTGCTAAATTGGTTGCCGAGAAAATATCTCCAAAAGCGAAAGCCAAGCTCTTTCCCCGGCCATTTGCACGAGTGAACTCGCCCATCAGAAGGTTGGAATAGAAGAGGAAGATTATGAAACCAGTTTCAACGATCGCCTTCCAGGCCGGTGCCAACCGCCTGGTCTGTTTCGGATTCGGAGCCATCGGCTAACTATAGCAAAAGCCGCAGATCAGCAGGTGCAGCGTTTGGAAGCTGCAAAATCCGGAGCTGTTCCACCACCGAGTATCGCTAAAACTTCACCATAATGGAAAGATCGATAAACGACTCACTCTTGCGAAGATCTGGGAACCACAAACTACTGATTCCTCCCCCGCAAGCCGCCTCCGCAGGCCCCAGGGAGCCCTGGCCCGAAGAACTGCCATTGCTGCAAGCGTAAAACTGTGGCGAACCATTATTCCCGCCGGGTGGCGTTATACCGCCTGCGCCGCTCCAATAGGGAACGCTGGCATGGCGATAATCATACTCAGCCCGAAATGTAATGTACTGCTTGGGCATATAGTCAAAAGTGAATGAAGAATCCCAGGCTTTGAACGGGTCCCCAGGATTCCCCGTAAAGTAAGGCGAATTGGTCGCCGCCGAAATCGCGCCTTCTCCATTGATCGGCGGAATGAGCACCAGATAGCGCCCCGGGTTGTTGATCTGTCCGCCGCCCACTGTTACTCCGAACAAATCACTGTGGAACCAGAACCGGTTGTACGCCATATATCCGATGAAGCTCTGCTTCGGTCCGCCTTTCCTATCGCCATAGCAGCTCACCCCGGAGCCGTATTCACAGCCCAAGTCCCCAGTCAGCGAAAATGCCATCTTGTCCAGAGTTTTTTCCGGCTTATCGTAGTACTTGACCTCAACGCTGTTGTCCGTGTGGATCCGGCTGCGCCCCCTGATGAAAAGATCGTCCTCGCCCACACCATAGTTATTGGAAATGATGTTCAGCCAGGGTTTCGGCGTCCATTTAACCTGTCCTCCCACTCCCGGCATGTGGTTAGCTGAGGCGTACGACTGCCAGCCGTTTATGAACCACGGCTCGATCTTCAAATGTGCCGTCGGAAAAATCTGCACCCGCACACCATTAAAAAACCACGGCGTGTTTGAAGAAACATAGGAAGGCTGGTAAGCCCAATTGTCGAAGTTGTAGTAGCTGAACAGGCCGATGTACGACATGAAGATTCCCGCATCGACATTGATTCCATGCAGCACGTTGAAGTGGTATCCACCGTAGGCTTCCGATACGTAGCGGTACGCATTGGCTAGATCCCACTGGCCGTGCCCCGGACTTGGATCATTTCGCGGCGTCGTCACCGAATACATGCCGAACTGCGTCATCAACCTGCCTCGTACGTTGTCAAAATGGAAGTCGCCGCCGACCCCGAGTTGCTCCAGTTGAACCTCATACGACCGAAACAACTCACTCGATCCGCCAATGGTATGGTCCGCTGGATGGTTGAAGTCGGCCACGTAGTTTGTATCGACCCGGATTTCCGGCGTAAAAAATTTCGTGTCCCAATAAATTTCTTTCGTGCGCGGGTTCCCGTTCAACCACGTCCAGTCCGCATCCGAAAATGGCTCCACATATCCCGGTTTCCCCGTTGCTGCAGCCGCATTTGTCTGCGGGTTCTGGTCTTGACCCACGGCAGCAGAGGCGCCTGTCCCTGGCACTACCGTCTCCGCGCTCTTTCCACCGCTAGTTGATTCCGGCGAAGAGGGCATCGCCCCCACGGCCGTACTCGCGCTTGGTGCGACTGCCAATTGGGCAGCTTCTGCCGGCTTGGGCTGCGCAACAGTAGCCGCGGTTGCCGGCGTGGTCGCCGAAACGCCTGCTGCCGTCGCGCTGGATTCACTCGGTTCTTTGGGCGCAGGTTGCGCTGCTCCAGCAGGCTGTTTCGCTTCCAGCTCTGCCACACGCTTCTCAAGCTGTTCGACGCGATCCAGTAGCATCCGCTCACGCTCCGTCAAAGGCGCGGGAGCGTCGGACTTGGCTGGCGCGCCCTTTGTCGGCGCACTGTTCTTGTCTTTAGTATCGTCAGCAAACACGCGAACCGGAGTCGTGCTCGCACAAAGCAACGCTCCCAGCGCCGCTAGGATAAGAATTTTCTTCTGAGTGAAGATGCGCATGTCTCTCTCCAATTTCATAACTCCCTGCAATGCTCAGTCGTTGGCAACGGAAGTGTCGGTGACGCTAGTCACACGAATTTTAGGGGCACACCATGCCGCATCGTTGCCCAAAAAAGATAGCTTCGTTGGCGTTAGGAAATCGTAAAAGGGCCGAAAGCTTTTTGTAAGAAAAAAGTCGCCGCTCTTGAGCCGGCTTATCGCCTTAGCGGCGCTGCGGGGTCACGGTGAGATATCTCCAGCGCCACTTCCCGCGCCTCATCGTGAATCAAACCATTCGTAGCCAGAATCACAGCACCACCCAGTTGGTAGGGCTGCCCAGCAAAATCGCTGACCTTACCCCCCGCTTCCTCAATCAGCAGAACGCCTGCAGCGGTATCCCATGGTTTGAGTCCGAACTCCCAAAACCCGTCAAACCGCCCAGCCGCCACGCTGGCTAGATCCAGCGCCGCCGAGCCGTCTCGCCGCACTCCATGCGATCGCAGCGTAAAATCCCAATAATAATGAATGTTTGGAGTTGCCAGCCTTTTGTGCACGGGAAAACCAGTGCACAGAAGACTCGTCGAGAGCGTGTCCACCTTCGAAGCGAAAATTCTCTTCCCGTTCAGCGTCGCGCCTCCGCCTCGTGCGGCCGCAAAGAGCTCCTCATAAAACGGGTTGTAAACCACTCCCGCCAGAAGCGCTCCTCGTTGCGCCAGCGCAATCGAAACCGCAAAGCAAGGATACCCATGCGCGAAATTCGTCGTGCCATCCAGCGGATCGACGTGCCACCGAAACTCCGACCCACCTTCGTGGCCGCTTCCCTCTTCCGCCGCTATCGAGTGCTCCGGAAAATATTTCGTCAGCCGCGCCACAATCGCTTGCTCCGAGCGCTTGTCCGCTTGCGTTACCAGATCGACGTCGCCCTTGTACGCAATCTGCATCGGCCGGTCAAATTCCTCGCGCAGGATCTTCCCCGCTTCCTCGGCAATTTCAATGGCGGCGTTGAGGTAATCCTTGCTCATGGAGACTTGCGCATCGTTGCGCTTCAACGGCCTGGTGGCCAAACTGTGCATCCTCCACTCTACCACCTGCGCCTAGGAAAGTGCTGTACCTGCACGAATCGAATTTGATCTCCCGATATTTCCTCTCGATCGCTGCTGTTTTTTTGCGGCATCTCCTTCGCTTCCGCGTTAAAATAAATTCCCGCCCTCAATGCGAGGCACATGATGATTAGAACGTGGAAGCTCGGATCCGCTGCACCTCTGCTTCTCATCTTTTTCCTGTCCATCGTCCCGGCCCGCCTCTTGGCCCAGGACAACAAAGTCATGGGTACATTGTCCTTTGACGGCGATACCCAACTGGACAGGGACTCTGGCGTGTGGGTCGATGGCGATTATGTCGGCTACGTAAAGGAATTTAGGGGAAAGAAGAGCCTGCCCCTCTTGCCAGGCAAACACCATGTCGTCGTGAAACAGAAAGGTTACGAGGATTTGACTCGGGATATCGTCGTCGAACCCGGCCAGATTCAAAACATTGAAGTCTCCATGCATCTGCTTCCCGGCGCGACAACTCCCGATGTGACCGCGGAGCTGAAAATTTCAGTGCAACCAAAACGCGCCGCCGTCTTTCTCGATGGCAGCTACGTCGGCCATGCCAGCGAGCTGGGCGGAAGATTTCACTCGCTTCTGGTGAGCCCCGGTAAGCACAAAATCAAAATCGAGCTTCCGGGCTATCGCACCTTTGAAACCGATGTCGACGTCCTCGCAGGTCAAAAATCCGAAGTGAAAACCGAGCTCGTCAAAGGCAGCATCGAACAAGCCGGTGAAGACATAAAAAAACCCCAGTAGCCGCTCCGCCTTCCGTGCTCAATGCAGGGGCCGGGGCGTGACCTGCCCGACGCTCTTGTCACTCGAGGTCTTACCGCTGCGGCTTGACTATTACATCCGACGGGCGCTGGTAAATCACGCCGACCGCATTTTTCCCTTGCAATTATTTTCAATCTGGAGTAACACATTTTTTAGGTAATGTTCTGTTTTGTCGTCCGGCCCCGACGCCACGGATTTCGATTCATTCAATCTTCGCCGGCGGCAAATTCCCTTGATGAACCTGGATGTACGGATCAAGTAGGCCATAATTTAGTTACGACCTCTTAAAATTTTCAAAATAAACGATTTATAAGTCCTTTAGAATGAAATTCTTTGCGCATCCCTGCGACTTAACCTCCATGTTTTGATATTCTTATAAAAAACAGGGGGTGGGGGGGCACCTTGGGGCCACCTTAAAATGGCACCTCCGATCCGTCTATGGCTTACTGTGGCCCTGTAAGGTAGGTCTTCCGCGCTCGCACGTGATACTCGCCGTTCAGCACCTTGACCTCGACGTTCCGGTACGTATTCGCCGGACCGCGAGGGGTCGGGTAGTAGCCCAGCCGGTATTGCGTGCGCAACTCTCGATCAATGATGTCGAAGATCACGTCCAACTCCTGCGGCGTATCGGGATAGAACATGTCGCCCCCGGTCGTCTCGGTGATGGTTTCGAGCGCGTGCTCGCCTGCAGTGTTGCGCCCGCTCTCGTTTTTCACCGGGCGAATCACAATCGTGTAAAGCAACGCATCCGAACGCACAGCTTCTTTCCGCGAGACGTCAAAATCGGTCCGGCTAGTCGTCTCACCGGCGTCCGTAATCAAAATGATGACCCTGCGCCGCTCTTCGCCGCGGTGCTCGAGCGCCCGCGCACCAAGAAGTATGGCGTCATAGATCGAAGTGCCCGAGCCAGGGGGAATCTTACGCACCGCAGTCTGCAGCGCAGGCACATTGTCTGAAAACCCTGCCAGCTGTGTGACATTTTCGTCGAACGCAAACACCGACAGCCGGTCGCCTGGACGCAAAACTTGCCGAATGAAATGGGCCGCAGCCTCTTTCTCGAAGCCGATCTCCATATTCGCGCTCAAACTCGAATCAATCATCAGTGCAAGATCGAGTGGCAACTTGGTTTCCGACTCGAAAACCTCGATCTTCTGCCGCACGCCTTCTTCAAACAATTGAAAGGCTTCGACCGGCAGATCCGGCGCAGGCCGGTTGTGCTCATCCAGAACGCTCGCCAGAATGTTGACCAGATCCACTTTGACTTTAATCTGCCCGCGCTGATCTTCAGAGTTGACAGGCGGCCTGAGCGGCGGCACTGGCGTCGGCACAATGCTTCCGGGCGGCAGAGGCGAAGGCAGCGTCGGTGGCACTGGCGCTGGAGCATTCGCGGAAGAGGAACTCGCCGGCAGATTCGGCCTCGGCTGCGCCCACGGTGGCCGGTCAGGCTTGTCCTGGGAGAGAACACTCCCTGCCAGTAAAAGTGCCGCCAGAAAAGCCACAGTTACGGCGAGCGCTCGGGGGGATGTCGAGATCATTGATTCACTAAGATGCGGGTTTTGCGGCCCGTGTCTCCGCGGGCGCTGGAGGCATTTCGCCGTCGGCCCAGACGGCCCCGTCCTCGAAGTACTCTTTCTTCCAGATGGGGACGGTCCGCTTTAACGTGTCGATGGCATAGCGGCAAGCATCGAACGCGGCCGGCCGGTGGGCTGAGCTAACCGCAATGAATACGCTCGTTTCGCCGATTTCCAGCCGTCCTAGACGATGCGCGATAGCCACGAGGTGAATGGGAAATTTGTCGTGGATTTGCCCTGCGATTTCCCGGATTTTCCCGAGCGCCATGGTTTCATAAGCCTCGTAATCCAGATAAAGCGTCCGCCGTCCGTGAGAATGATTCCGCACACATCCGTCGAACGTGACGACAGCTCCATCTTCCGCAGCGCGAACGTGACGGATCAGCGTCTCCGGGTCAATGGCGTCGCGCACCAGCAGTAACAAATCGGGCTGTAATAGCTTTGTCATGGTGAGCAAAGTTAACCGCCGCTTACCGGAGGCAGAAACGCCACTTCATCGCCGGAGTGAAGCGGCGTGCTCCACGCCGCAAATTCCTGATTGCGCGAGGCCACCAGCGAAGCGCGAAAGCGCGCCAACTCAGGATGATTCGCGCCAAAGTGGGAGAAAACTGCTTCGATCGGAGCGCCATCCGGCAGTTCGACGGAGTCCTCGGCGTGGCCGACGATTTCTTTCAGCCGGCCGAAAAAAAGCACCTTAATACGCGCCGTGTGTGAAGGGATGGTCACCAGAGAATTGTAACCCGCCGGCCAACGCGGAGCCATAGCCTGCGCGGTGATCGCCAACCCCCGCGGCCACGACAGTTCGCTTGCTAATTTCGCAAGAAAAAAACCATTTCGAGAATTTCCATTCCTTGACCGATGAACCATGCTTTCGTAACTTCTAGGTAGTACGAATTCAGGAAGCTGTCTCGGCGGATCGAGCGAAATGGCAATGAAAATTCTCGTAACAGGATCGAGCGGTTTGGTAGGCAGCGCGCTGGTACCCGTGCTGGTGAAAGCGGGCCACACAGTTTGTAGACTTGTCCGTCCAGGAACCGTTACGAAAGATAAGGAGAACGACGGTTTTCAAGTCGCCTGGAATCCGGCGACAGGAGAACTCGGCGGCGCAGCCGTTGGCGCGGACGCCGTAGTAAATCTCGCCGGCGCATCCATCGCCGGCGGCCGCTGGACCGCCGCACGCAAAGCGGAATTACGCTCGAGCCGCATCGACACTACACGCGCGCTAGTCATTGCCCTGGCAAAAATGAATGCGCGCCCAAGAGTCCTCGTCTCCGCATCCGCAACAGGCATCTACGGCAATCGCGGCGACGAACTCCTAACCGAAGAAAGCCAGCCAGGAAGTGACTTCCTCTCCGTCATGGCCAAAGAGTGGGAATCTGAAGCCCTGAAAGCCGAAGCCATCGGCATCCGCGTCGTCCTCCCACGCTTCGGAATTGTTCTCTCTCGTGATGGTGGCGCGCTGCCGCCGATGATGCTTCCCTTCCGCTACTTCGCAGGCGGAAAAATCGGCTCGGGTCAGCAATGGATGTCCTGGATCCCTCTCGACGACGCGATCGAAATCGTGCGCATTGCCCTCGAAAATGGAGAAGTCCGCGGGCCAATAAACGTAGTCTCGCCACAACCGGTCCAAAACGCTGAGTTCACGAAAACTCTAGCCAGCGTGATGCACCGCCCAGCCCTCTTCCCCGCACCCGCCTTCGCCCTACGCCTGATGCTTGGCGAAATGGCCGGCGCCCTGCTCCTCTCCAGCCAGCGCGTCCTCCCGCAAAAGCTGGAAAAATTTGGCTACGTGTTCCGTTGTTCGGACCTGGCCACTACTCTAACGACGCTACTAGATCGAAACTGACCACCGGAGATATTCATTTCACGACGCTAAAACTGATCTCCACCTTCACTACTTTGCCGCTGATCGGATCAGTTGCCACCGTGCTCTCCATCGGTTGCCCTTCGCGCAATTTCAAGGAGAGTTCGGACCTGAAGGCGCGTATGATCGGTTCCGGAAAGCGGCCGCTGGCCGTATCGGACGAAGCTCCATCCGCCTTCGTTGTCGGAACTGAAACGTCTCCTTCCACCCAAGACCGCTCGAGATCGAGCTGGAGCAGAAGGTGCCCGTCGTCAGCGTACGCGGAGCGTGCATCGATGTTGGTTCCTACGTCTTGGTATTGCATTTGGTTGTTTCCTATGTAAACGGGTATGCGGCTTCCAATGCGCAGCTTGTCCCATCCTCCTTTTAGATCGGGCGCGTCCGGAGAGTTCAGGTACATCACGTATGGGAGACTCTTTACCTTCTTATCGCCATCGAATTCTGCAAAAACGATTTGCAGTTTTATGGAAGTCGATTGGACTTCGGCTTTCGCTTTGTCGTCTGGCTTTGCTTTATCTTGCGCCAGGACGATCGGGGAAAGCATGCCGAGCAATAGGATTGACGCCACTTGAACTGATCTAATTCTCATTCCGTCCTCCATTTAGACGTGGTTTTGATCGACCGCTCGCTACTGTTCTTCCTGCGCGCCATTTGGTCCGTCGCTCTCGAGCTGTTCGAGCGGTATGACGACAAGTTTGGCAATCTGCAGCGGTTTCACGCTTGGCCGCTTATCTTCATCGTCCGGCGTTGGAGCGACGACGGCGACGATCACGTCATTTCGCACTTGCTGCGCCGTGACAAATCGAGCGAACGCTTCACGTTCATCCGGAGGCACAAGGACCTCCAATTGATTCGACGACGCGTAACTCGGTGTTTCGACAGATCCTTTACGTTGAACATGGAGTGCGCGGGTTGAGGCCGCGACCACCCCCGACACGGTTGCCCCAAGGCGTGTCGGCGCTACCGATTTCTCGGGAGCGTTCACCGCAGAAATCGGGTTAGCCGGCTTATCAATCCCCGGGCGACGTGGACGCGCGCCGATGAAAATTGTCACCACAGTTGCTGCGCCAACAAGCGTAAGGATCAAAGACAGCCTCCAGCGGCGCGGAGAAACCGATGCCTCCTGAATGCGCGCGCCGACGCGAGGCAGAAAGGAAGCAGGCACCTCCGCGTTGGCTGTAGCGCGCAAGCCCGTATCGATGGCAGCGAAGAGTTGCTGTTCTTCGTTGAAGGCCTCGCGGCAAGCCGCGCAAGCATCCAGGTGCGAACGCAATTCGCGCGACGGCGCCGAGTCCGCTGCGGCGGCTTCGATCAACGCTTCTCTATAGTTTTCGCATGGCATCGCAATTTCTCCGCTAACTGCTTTCGAGCAAAAAACAATCTCGATTTCACGGTCCCAACCGGCAGACCGAGCATCTCTGCTACCTCTTCGAGCGAATGGCCCTGCATGGCCGCGAGCAACAGGACGAGCCGGTGTCTATCCGGGAGCTCGTCCATGGCGCTCTCAAGATGCGCTTGAAACTCGCTCGCAGCCGCCAAGTCTTCCGTAGAAGGCCGGGGCGACGGCTGCGACCAAAGCGTCTCGCGTACTTCGCGCCGCTTCGACGAGCGTGTCCGGTCAATCGCGAGCCGGAACGCGATGCGCACCAGCCACGCGCGAAACCGCCCGCGATCTCGCAAGCGGTCAAATCGCCGATAAGCGCGCAGCAACGCTTCTTGAGCCACATCTTCCGCATCCGGGCTGTTGCGCAGCACGCCGCGCGCGACCCGGTACGCCAGCGGCCCGCATTCCGCAAGCCGCTCCTCGAACTCCCGGCGTAGCTCGGCCTGAGCAGCTTCGCGCGTCAGGTTGGTCTCTCCGTCCTGGGCGACCGCGGAGCGGCTAACAATGCTGTGTGGCTGGATCAGAACCAGCTCCTGCATGCGGTCTCTTGTGCGAGCCAAAAAGGCTCGCCCTCCCCGTACACCTGCTAGACGCCGTCGTTCAGAGATTGGTTCATTTAACCAAGAGGGTAAATACAAGGCAGCCCCAAAGCAACACCGAGTAGCTGAGCAAGATGGCTCCCCTTTTGGAACACCCTCTCGGAGGCGCAGTTCCAATTGGGGAGGAACACCGCTGCTTCTCCACGCTCACGCAATGCCCGTGCGCCGCTACGGAAACTCGCACGCTTCTAGGCACGGAATGCAACTGCTTCATTTTCAATAGACAAGAAGAGCTATCAGAAATCATGTTCTATTCCTCAGGGCCGGAACTCGCCTCTTCCTTTCGCTGGCCCTTCGCCTGCATTCCGCCGTGCATGCGTCCTCTCACGCAAAACGCGGCAAGAACAAAACGGATGAATGGCCGGGAGAAATTCGCGCGGTCGACTCTCGCCGTTTTGCAACCAATCGCGCTCCTCGCCTCCGGCGTGTGGCTCCAAGGCTGCGGCGGAGGCAGCACAGGCACGGGAACAAATCCGCCGCCACCACCACCTCCTACACCCATCGCCGTGACGGTTACGCCGCCAAGCAGCTCGGTCTTGCTCGGGAACTCGCGGACATTCGCAGCAACGGTGACAAACACCACCGACACAGGTGTGACGTGGAGCGTGAACGCCATACCCGGCGGAAGTCTATCGACGGGAACAATCACAGCGGCCGGCGTGTACACCGCGCCAGCCGATCTGGCTTTGCCAAGTACCATACAAGTGACAGCTACGAGCCAGGCGGACGCGACAAAATCCGCGACCGCGCAACTCACCATCACAAGCGACATCTCAATCGCTATTGCGCCGCCAACCGGCGCCGTCGAGCTCGGCGCGACGCAGCCGTTTCGCGCAACAATCGCTAGCGCCGGCCTCCCAGACGCAACGGTGCGTTGGAGCCTCAGCGGCGCATCGTGTCCAACCGCATGCGGGACGGTGGACCTCAACGGCAGCTACACTGCCCCAGGAATTCTTCCTTCACCAACGGCCGCGACATTGACGGCGCAAAGTGCAGCCGATCCATCGAAGCAAGCATCGGCCGCCATCACCATCACCAGCAATTTCACTCTGCAAGTCACCGCTCCGCAAAGCGTGCCAGCCGGAGGAACGGCATCGATCATCGCGACGATGACGCCTGTTCCAGGATCCAATCCAAGCACGATTCTGGCTTGGTCGCTCTCTGGACCTGGGTGCAGCGGGACAACCTGCGGGACGCTGACGGTTGTGACCACGCAAGGAGCGGGCGGCTCCGTCACTGCCGATACAGCAACGTACACCGCGCCTATTGCGCCGCCGAATCCCAACTCGGTCACGGTCATCGTGACGCCGCAAGCCGATGCCACGAAAAAGGCGCAAGCCACCATGGCCGTCCAGGCCGGCGTGAACGTCAGCATTTCTCCGGCTACGGCCACGCTCGCCGCAAATCACCGCGTGACGCTGACGGCGCAAGTCTTTAGCACGACCAACCTGGGCTTGAACTGGAGCGTCAGCGGGGTCTCCGGCGGAAACGCCTCTCTCGGTCAAATCTGCGTGGTGGGCTCAACCCCCTGCCAAAGCGTGACGAGCGGAACTGCGCTTCAAGTGGACTACCTCGCGCCAGGCATGATTCCCCAGCCGAATCCCGTAAGCGTAACGGCGACAAGTGCTGCGGACACCACGAAAAGCGCGGCAGCGCAAATCACGGTGATCAATCACGTGCTTGTCTCCGTGCAACCGGCCAGCATCACTCTCGCGCCGCTCGCCGTCCAGGGCTTCACGGCCAGCGTGCTGGGAACAAGCAACCAGAGCGTCGTGTGGCAAATTCAGGGCACGGCTTGTTCCACGAGCGGCGCCTGCGGAACGATCGATGCCAATGGCAACTATACCGCGCCGGGCTCCGCTCCAACTCCGGACGCTCTCCAGGTAGTGGCCATCAGCTCAGACGACACTACGCAGTCCGGTGCGGCGAGCGTGACCATCTCCACGGGAGCTACCATCCTTTCTCTGCATCCGGCAAGCGTCTACGCGGGCGCGGCCGATGGCTTTACGTTGTTGGTGGAAGGAAGTGGCTTCACAGCTTCCAGTCCCGGGCCTGGATCGATTTTGATGATCGGCGGGACCGCGAGAACGACCACCTGCATCACCGCAACGGAGTGCACAGCGCCTGTTACTGCCGCCGACGTCTCCGTGGCCGGAAATGTTTCGGTACAGATACAGAATCCCAGTGGGACGGCATCCAATGCCGTTTCTCTCGTAGTGGCTCTCCCGAATCCCACGGATGACGTAATCGCTCTGAGCAGCTCGGCACCGTCAGCCACGGGCAAGGACATCGTCGTTGTTGACCCGACAACCGCAGGTATGAGCGCCCAAGGCAACGATGTCGACCTGAATGTCGCTGCTTTGGGAATGTACTCCGTCGCGAACAATTCGTGTTCGCTCTCCGGCAATCCGTTGCCAATTCAACCGCCCGCGAGCGGTAACGCGACAGCCGATGTCTGCGTGTTCTCGGAGAGCGGCCTGGACACGAGTATGACTTACACCGTTTCCGGCCCTGGTGACGTGACGGTGATCGCGACGCAGCCCGCCGGTCTCGGAATTATTCACCTGACTCTACAGATTTCCGCGAGCGCTCTGCCGGGCGCTCGCACGCTTTTCATTCAAAACACGAATCTGGACAAAACCGCCGCCAGCGGCGCGCTGGTGATTCAGTGAGAACTGCGAGGTAAAAAAATGAGCTACGCACAAAGACGCCGATTTCTGTGGATTCTATTTCTTGGGGGGCTTGTGCTTCTTGCCGTCGCGGCAAGCGCGACCACCATGTCGCGGCTGAAGCTAAATGACCTCGCGCAAGAATCCACCGCCGTCGCGCGGCTGCGGTGTCTGGGATCTACAAGCCTTTGGGAGCAAGGCGAGATTTGGACGGAGACAAAGTTTGAAGTCGAGCAGCGCGAAAAAGGCCCCCTGCCTGAAATCGTCACCGTGCGCCTGATCGGCGGAAGCGTGGGACATCTTCATTCGCGCGTCGACGAGGTTCCGGCATTTCGCACCGGCGAAGAGGTCTATCTTTTTTTGTGGGCCCGCAACGGAGAACCCTATCAAGTGTTGGGCTGGTCTCAAGGAACATTTCGCATTGCGCGCGATCCGCGCTCCGCTTTGGAAGTGGTCACCCAGGATTCTGCGTCAGCTCCGATCTTCGATCCGCAGACGCGCACCTTCCGGCGCGGCGGAATACGGAATCTGCCGGTGGCTATTTTCAGGGAGAAATTGCACAAGGCGCTAAGACAGCAAAACCAGTAAGCCAGAGGAGAACATCGATGAGGGCACGAGGAAAACAGCCAATCATTCCCAGGATCAGCGCCGCGCTCTTTGCAGCTTTCTATGGGGTCTGCGGCATTCCAGGGGCGAACGGGTATGCATTCAACCGAATCGTACCCGATGTGCGCCAGCCAGCAGCGTCTCCGGAGGTTCCGCGTGCCCGGTTGCTTCGCACGAGATTGCCGCTCCCGGCGCGATTGCGGAGCAATGGAGCACCGTGCTGGGAACGAATCCAGTGACCATCCTCACGCAGAACCAGACGGCCACCGGGCGTTTGAACGAGATCGAGCAGGCGATTACGCAATCGATGGCGGTATGGACTGGCGTAAGCGGCACAACGCTCGTGCCCGGTACGTTTGCACCGATCGCCCGCACGGCGACGCAAAACGCCTGCGGAGCGGATGGAGTGAATTCGATTTGCTTCGACCAGGCGGATGCCGCATTTACGCCAGGGATTCTGGCGTTTACGCGTGTGATCACCGCGGACATCATCGGGGTGCAGGTGGGAACCGGCGCGCCCGCGACTCAAGTTGGACAAATTCTCGATGCTGACATCTACTTCGACCCGAGCAGTTCCACGATCACATTTGCGACACCCGCGGCGCTCGCGACGGCGCCCACGGCGTATGACTTTGAATCCTTGTTAATCCACGAATTGGGGCACACATTGGGCTTCAGCCATTCGGCGGTGCTAAGCGCGATGATGTACCCGTTCGCGCCCGCGCCTGGAACGTTTACGGGAACTCGGCCTACCGTCCAACAGCCGGACGCCCCACTTGGGAACGACGATATTACGGGACTGCGCGTCCTGTATCCGAACCCTTCCGACACAGTCAATGTAGGTTCGCTCAGCGGACACATCGTTCCGGCCAATCCCCTTTCCCTGCCGGCATCGCCTCCCGGCGTGACGGGCATTTTCGGGGCTCATGTCGTGGCGCTGGACGCGGCAAGCGGAGCTGTCATCGGAGCAACGCTCGGAGGATGGAGCTGCTCCGCGCCGGGTCCCGCGCAATTCGATGGGACCTACTTAATCAACCATCTTCCGGTTGGACACAGTTATCAGATATATGCGGAGCCGCTCGATAACACCGTCTACCCTTCTCTGGTCTCCCCGGCGATAACGTCTCTTTGCCGCAATCCGACGACTGACGCTGGCTGGCCTCCTTTGCAGGCCTGCGTGGTACCTCAGGTGAATACGAGTTTTACGACCCGAAGCCGCCCGGGATCGTAGCCGCTTCCGGACGAAGTGATACTTGCCCTGGGATTGGCCTGCTGTTGCGCGGCGCCGCGAAAAAAGAAACCGGCCCCTGGGACGGGGGCCGGTTGTGGGTGCAGCCGTCGGCTGCGTTCTACTGGTTGGGCAAAAGCAGCTGCGTGAAGCCCGTCGTGTTCACGTCGCGGAAGAGCGGCGTGCGCGGCGGCAGCAAGGAAGGGGTCAAGAACTCCGTGTCAAAGTTGTAGCCGCGGGTTGGCGGTACGATAAACCGTGGTGGCAGCATCCTTGTACGTGCCAACGGCCTGCCGGTTGTAGTACATGCTGATGATCGAGCCGCGATAATTCACGGTCTGGTCAGACCCAGTCTTCGATATAGCGCAGGAAGTTGTGGACGCCACCATCGGTACCGTAGTCCGCGTAGCAGGCTACAGTTCCGCAAGTCGTGGGCTGTGGGAAGGAGACTCCCTTCCCGGCCATGATCGGCGGCGCGGTAATAAGTGGTTGTGGCATTGCGCTGGGTGGGACTTCCGATTCGAGGTCGTGTAGGGAAACGCGAAGCTGTTCACGTCGTTAAAGTTGTTAGAGAGAAGGGTCACTGCATCCGCGTTCACGGATACGGCTACGTTTGGATCGTTGAAGCCGTTGCCACCGGAGTTGGCGTTGAAGTCGCCCTGGATATACGCCGGGTTTTCAGTTGCAATCGCCAGGCCGCAGGGTACCGTGCCGGGGCAAGTACCAATCCCAGTCAAGAGATTGCCGTCCACAACTTTGACCGCCCGACGGAAGAAGGGGTTGGGGTTTTCGCGAGCTTCATTGGCGTGGATCACGTAAGTCCAGGGCCAAACTCGTGGAAGGCACAGTGACCGTGCAATTTGGATTAGCTGTTATCGCATTGGCCGTCGTGCTCGCGCCGTAGAGGTTGCCGGGGGCGGCCAGACTGAACATTCCGTATTGACCGTAACTGAGCCCAGTACTGCCGCCTATCTGGTTGTTGGTCCAAGTCGAGTTGGCGGGCACCACTCCGGCGTCCATGACATAAGTGGGGTTCGCGCCGTAGGTGTAGAACCCCGTTGCACCGAGGGCGTCGAGATCTTCACCGGTGTCCTGCACGTCATTTGGGCAGCCGTACGGACTGGCGGGGTTTACGAAGTCATCCCAACCAAATTCGCCTGTCTCGTGACCGCTTGGAGAGGTCGCGGGCCAGGGATTCGTAAGCGGGGTCGCCGTATAGTTGCCGCGGCGGTCGGAGACGTATACCGTGTAATCGTTCGGGGCGTTAACGGAGTCATAGGCCAGGTGGCCAGAGCCTCCAGCATAAACTCCGGTTCCTGCGAAATAGGCTGCCAGGTTCTTGGCGTCGATTTCGATGTACCGCATCGTGCCGCCCAGTGTCACCATCTGCGAATAGCTGATGACATTAGCGCCAGCACCCAAAGTGCCGGTGGGGATGATGTCACGCGCGTTGCCCTCGCGAGTGTCGAACAGTGTATTGGGCCAGTAATCCGGCAGGATTGATGGCGAGCGGCCGGCACCTTTCCGGCCGTAACGGTTATGCCGCATTGACCTTGCGTAAGGCTAATTAGACGGGTTATCGCGAACGCGCTCCAATCGAATGATCGCGTTCGGATGTACGTCCGTCGGGCAGGCAAAGCCTGCGCTGTACGGGGACGCTACCTGGGTCGTTGGCAGCGGCAGTAGCGGCTCAGACGTGCCGTATTTTGACGCAGCGAGGCCCCCGCCTTGAGGGAAGATGTTGCGGCCCGCGTAGCCGTAGCCCAAGACTTCCAGAGTAACGTCTTGCCAACCGCCGCAAGGATTGCCGTAGCCTGTCTGCAGATCAATTTTGATATAGCCCTGAATAATCGGCAGGCCAGACGCCGTGGCATAGTTGACGGTGCCGCTAGTGCCGCTCGGAGTCGTCAACCAATAGCCATTTCCATTTAGGGCAGTCGTGCCACCCGGGGAATAAGCTGTCGCACCGGACGCGGCACCAGATGCCGCCATTGGCACGGGTATGGTGCTATATCCCGCTACGTTGTTGGCCATCATTTTGTTGTAGAGAGCCAACGGATTTCCTCCCAGTGCCGTCCAGTTGGCAGCGGGTGTAGCAAGTTGAGCCAGGTTAACCGGCGGTGTGGCGGATGTACAAGGCAACGACGTAATGTCCGTCGGGTTATCGGAAAGCAGAATCTTGAGGCTGGCTTGTGCAAAATAGCGGAGGTTTGTAACAGAAGGGCTCTCGCTGGTATTGACCGGCCGGCGGATCAGATCCACGGGCTGCGTCGTGCCATTGCCGAGCAGCACGATGCCGAGATTCAAGGCAGTCGCACCGGTCGCGCCGTTGCGCAAATTGCCAGCGTAGTTGGTCGCGCCAAGAGAGATGTTGGTCCAATTGGGGTTAACGGCGGACCCAATGGTGCCAACCAAGCTGCCTTCATTCAGCGCGAGCGGGCGATAGGATGCAGTACCGGGCGAAGTCGTGATATTCACGGTCCCGTTATACGAGGCGGCCGTTGCAACGCCGTTCGAAAGATTCGTACGAATAACGTTTTGAACAGCGGTGACGCGGTCGGAAAGGGTTAGCGGGCCGCCCGACGTGGCCAGAAACAGGTTGCCGTTGGTGGCGGTGCGGCCCCCAAAGCTAAACTGTGGACCAGGGAAGAAGCTGAGGTCGGTACTGGAGAAGATGCCGAACTGGAACATCGGAATACCGACGGTTTGCGTAGTGCGTTGCAGCTTCACTTCGTTGTTATTGACCGTGCGGGCCGTGACGAGCAGCGTGTACTGCGTCGCCAAAGCGCTCATACCCTGATAAGCGCCCGATTGGATCTGGGTAACGGTGGCCAGAGGATTTCCGTTGGCGTCCGTGTTGTAGTTAACTTGATACCCGGAAGTTCCGTCGTACCTCAAATATTGGATCCCCGGAATATTCGGAGGAGCAGCGGCAATGGCGTTAATCTGGGCCGCCGAAGGCGCATAGTTGGTATCAAAGAGCGTGCCCAGGTCCGCGGTGATTTTCTCCATGCCGGCTTCCGCGCCGTAGAAAGCGCGGCTGTAATCGTTGTTCACCCCGTTCAGCTTCTGCCCGGAGGTGATCAAGAGAATGAAGCCGACCAGCAAGCTGGACATCAGCATCATAAGCAGCAAGGTCGTTAGCAGGGCGATGCCCGAATCGCGTCGCATCAGCTTTTTTACGGCGTTCATGGATGGACTCCTCATTATTGGTACCGGTTTACGTAGGCCATGCTGCGGAGGCTGACCTGCGTCGTGAAATTGGTGCGCAGAAATGTATGGTTTTGTCCCCACGCGTTGGTCGAACGGGCACCGAGGGTGACATCGACGGAGCGAATCTCGCTCTCCGATTCGCCCGCAGGGATGGTGGACTGGCCGGAGGGATTGGTGACGCCATCCACGAAGTTGTACTTGAACTGCAGGTTCTCAATCGTTTCGGCGACGGGCACACCGGGATTCCAATTCAACCGGCGAATCAGCCGCGTGTTCGGCGGCGCTGTGATGTTGTCGAGGTAATAGCTGACCATCCAAATGCGGGTGGCCGTTGTTGGAGGAAAGGTGCCGTTCGGAACGGGCACGCCGCCTACGATGTTTGTGTTTTCGATCTGTTTCATCGTGCCCTGCGGGTCAGTGCGGGCGTTTAGGTTCAAGCCATCGCCTCCCGCGAAATGTAGGGTCTGGCCGGCAACGCTGGTTACTTCCTGAATCGCATTGCCCTGTCCGTTGCTGAACATAATCAGGTCGCCCGGATTGATCTGAACTCCCGTCGCGGAAAACAGCATGCAGGTCGGATCGAAGGTCACAATCTGCCCGTTGTTGGTAATACTTCCCGCGGGGCAGCCGGGATTCGCGCCTAAAGCAGGCTCGTTGATCATTCTGGCGTTGAGAGCAAGAGTGTTATCCACGTAGAGCATGGTGATGAGATCTGTATTTACGCCGGCGGTGGAATCCGGGCTCACCAGTGGAGCGCCGAGTTCCCATCCTGGCTCGACGGCATTTAGACTCACATTACAGACCGGAAAGGTCAGTCCGCCCGTCAGATTGGGGCGGTTGATCGGCGCGCCGCCGCTTCCGAGGCAATTCGCAGGGCCCGGTGTATAAGGAATTGGAATGCCGGCCGTGGGGATCCCTGTACCCGCCTGAATCATGTCCTGCTCGAGAAGGTTCATTCCCGCGCGAAGATTATCCGAAAGATCGGATTTGAGAGTGACGCTCTGGTTCGTATTCGTCGCGTCTTTGAATGCGAGCATGGTCGCTGCCAGGGCGACGAGCGTAATGCCCAGGGCCACCATGAGCTCGATAAGTGTGAATCCAGACTGTTTCTTCACGGTGTCTTTTCTCCTGCCATCCTCAGGCAAATGCCGAGATATAGCTGATGAGCGTATAGTTGTTCGTGACTTTACCGAACCGGTAGGTGATGGTGACGGTGATCATCCGGAGATTTGCTTCTCCCGTAACTGGCGTAATGGCGACCGTACGCGTCATAATCGAGTTAAGGTTGAGCACCTGGTCGTCAGCCGTGCCCAGGATGCCATCGGGACCCGGCCCAATGATGATGGTGTCCGGCAGTAATGCGTTGTCATCCGCGGTATCCACCAGCCCATCCGGGCCAGGATCAAGCAAAGGCTGGGGACCATCTTTGAATACCCCGCCGAGAGAGATGTTCTGAATCTGCGCCCAGGTCAATACCTTGGTGTCGCGGGCGGTGAAAATCGTCTCAACCGCTTCCTCCGCTTTCTTTTCCGCGATGTAGTTGTATTGCGACATGCTGCTGTACATGATGCCTTGCGCATATACCGCCGCCAGCGAAAGCACGCCAAAGGAAAGAATGACGATCGAAATCATGGCCTCGATCAGCGTGAAGCCGGCGGAATGACGAGAAGTTTTGCGTGGCGCTCTCATTTGGACTCTCTCCCTACTCCAACCAGGCTTGGCCGTTCCAGTAATAAGGGCGGACTCGGCCTGTCGCGCCAAAAACCGTTATGGCGCGCGCGGTGTTGGGTTTTCCGGCGACTCCGATGAAGATCGAGGCGTTCACAGGATTGTTATTCGTTACTTGATAGAGGCTAGCCGCCGCTTGCGCGGAGCCGACAAGCGCGCCGGAGGTTGTGAACATCACGGACCATGCTCCCCCGCCACCCGGCTGCTGGAGGTCTATCGCGGTTGCGTTGCCGAAGGCCATGGGAGTGTCTGGAAGCGCGGGAAACAAGGTGTAAGTCAGTCCGCCGCTCGCGTTGTCGTTCAGATAAACCGGGGTCATCGGTGTAGGCACGGCTTCACCAGGCAGAGTCAACAATGTAAGCTGTATTTCGTTGGGCTGGATGAAGGCCACTTCAACGTTGCGGCGCTTGGCTATAGCCAGCTCGCGCGCCTGGCGAAGTTCCGAGACGACCGCGTCCTTTGCCGCGTTAGCTCGAGCGCTTTGCGTCGAGCTCATGGTGTTGATGACCGCGAATGCCATTACCACGAAGGCAATCATCACGACAACCACCATCTCTAGTAGAGAAAAGCCCTTGTCGGCCCTGATCGTGCGCTTGCTCATCCCAGAACTCCTCAAATTGCACCCGGCCTTATGCCCGGTGCTGGGAAGGGTGCACGTACCGCGCCAGTGTCGACAGTCCTGTAACTACCTTGTTTGTAGCAGTTTACGACGATTTCTGATTCCAAGAAGAGTTGTCAGATTCCATGGTGGTAACAAAAGGTTACAGGTCGCCACCTTCTAAGCAGGTAGGGTTGTTGCTGGGCTTAGCCATCCGCCGCCGAAAAGAAGCCCTGGTCCCAAGGAAGCCAGAAAGATTGCGCCTTTTGCCGGTTCCTCGCCGCTGCCGGAAAGCTGTAAGAGGGAGTGTAGAGCAACTCCGCAGGTTGACGACCCGAGATTCCCATTGGACTCGGCCACGCGGGGAAACTTGTCCAGGGGCAGCCCCAACTGCTTTGCCAGCAGCCCCACAAGACGCGGGTTCGGCTGATGAGTTGCGAGGCCGTGCAAAGAAGATCCGGCGATACCGCTGCGGAGTTCGGTTTCACGGATCACCTTCTCCAGCCGTGTGATCGCAGCGCGGGAGAGCGCCTCGCCATCAAAGTGCACGTCGAGTTTCCCCTCCGGGGCCTGTGTGACACGAATCGCTCCTGCGTATTGTCCTGCACATCCAAAGAAAAACTCTCCCAAGGCGTAGGCGCGTTTCGTTGCGCTGCCAGCCGCTGCCCGCAAGAGAAACACGCTGGCGCCGTCGCCGAATAAGCCGCCGAATTCTCCGGCTACCAGGCCTGGCTTGAATATGCGGCTGTGTACGTCGGAACTGATGACGGCGATCGTTCTGGCTCGTCCTGAAGCAATGAGTCCTTGGGCGACGGCCATGCCATTTAGCAAGCCGAGGCAAGCGCCGCCGACGTCGAGCACCCCGCATGTTTCGCGAGCGAGGAGCAGAGAGTGAAGCTGCGCGCCGAGAGAAGGAAGGTCATGGTGTGTCTCACTGGTGGCGATAATCCAATCGAGTTGTTGAGCGCTGCAATCCGCCGAATGCAGCGCCTGCTGCGCGGCGCGCGCGCCCAGCGTGAGTTCATTCTCGTCTTGGGCGGCATAGGCAAGGGATTCGATTCCGGCGCGAAGACGAAGCTTACCGTCTGGCATGCCGTAAGCCCGGTCGATCTCGACAGAAGGAATCCTGCGGGATCCAACAACCGCGGACGAACTTGCAACGATAACCTGACCGAGATTTGGGGCTGGGCCTGGACTGGAGGAATCAGCAGCGACGACGGAATGGCTTTCGGATCCCCGTGCTTTTCGGAAAGCCTGGAAAATGCTCCCAAAAGAAGGAGTGTGCTCCGCGAGAAGCGCGCCCAAATCATTGGCGCCGCTCGCGGATTCCAGTCCGCGCAGAAAACTAACCCAGCTCATGGAGTCCAACACGCCCGTCTCGATGAGATCCTGATCGAGAGCGGGAATGGGTGCTTGAGGCCCGGCTTCGCGCCGGAAGCAATCCTCGACCAGTTGTCGCCAGCGATTTCCATCCGTGACCGGCACAATTAAAACTCCTCGAGCCATTCCTGCTTTGGTAGCGGGAACAGCGTGTCCAGCATGAGCCAGTAGAGATCATGATAAGGACGCGTAAGGCCCAGCCGGATGAAATGATGCGGACAGGACAGAATCCTGTAATGAAATTGGGAATTTAAAAAGCGCTCGAGACGTGCCACCTTGTTCGCGCCTCGATTCTCGGCCAGCGCGGAGTCGATGAAATCGCGCCAATCGCGGTCCACGACCGGAAGATCGCGCAGGACTTCGCCAGAAGCAAGGGCCATCGTGGCGCGCAATTCGTTTCCGCAGAGTTCAAGGCGCAGATTCCGCGTCTCCGATCCGCAAACGGAGCGCTTTGGTTCGAGGGGCTTTGCGAACAATCCACTGCCGGTCTTGTTTTCATGCAGAACGCAGCCGAATAGCTCGGGCAAAGATCCTGCAAATTCGGCCTTACGCAGGAACGTGACGACTTTCTCCTCTGGAACGGCGGATTCCTTATGAAAGCCGCGCGTCGAGACGCGATCCTCGATGTGCGGTTTGGCGCCGGAGAACGGGGCGAGGTCGCAATGAAGCACGTCACCGCGATGAAATGGAAAATGCATCCAGCTGTTGGCACTCGAGGAAACAGGACGAACCGAACGAATCTTATCCTCATCGCGCTGCAGGCCGATAACACAGAACGCCGGGCCCATGCGGGTGATTTCGGTGATGAGCAGCTTGGTCATGGCTCGGGTTTTGACTTCTTGCGCCGCAGCTTCGTGGATTTCGCACGGGCGGCGACGAGGTGGCGAATTTCGACATCGTGGCCTTGCGCACGCCAGTGCGTTGCCAGTAGATCAGCGACAAGACGACGGTGACATTTTTCCGGGCCAGGCTCGGAGCAGAGCAACGCCGCCCTTGAAGGCCATGAGGCTGCATCGAGCGCTCGCGGAATTTTTCGCTCTCGCATCAAGGCAAGAAAACTAATTTCATAGGCAGGCCAGTCCTTGGTTTCGCGATAAGACCTGAGCAATTCTGGCGTGGGTGCGAGCTGTAACTCGTGGCAGTACCCAACGCGAGCGACTTTCTCGAGAAAATACGCAAGGTCCGGATGCTTGGCGAAACCGGAGAGCTGGCCCTCGCGATGCTGGCGGATATCAACCACTTTTTCTACGCCTGCGCCCTCGAGAAGCCGGAAAAATTCCTCGGCCGTTTTCCCCGCAAAACCGATCGTACAAAGAAGAATTTCCATAAAATCAAAAATACTCTATCGCTTCGGCCGAAGCGCGGAACGCAAACTCCTGAGCTTGCAGGCGAAGCGCATCCTTAATGGCCGTATCGCGCTCGAACACGAACAACGAGCCGCTGTCAAAGGCCGCCAGGTCGTGCAGCTTGAGCAGCCGATCCTCCGCGTCGCGCTGCGTTTCAAGTTCACCGCTGCGACGAATATGCAAAGGTTTCACGCCGCGCTCGATGAGCGCGGGCCCAATCATCAGGAATCGATGGCACTGCAGGGGATCTTCCTCCGCGCACATCAAAGCAATATTCGACGTGCAGCATAGCTCGAGAGTCCGATCAATCCCTGCGGAAAAATCGGCGGCTCTGCGGCGTACTTCGTAGTTCACGACGCCGTCCGCGTGATAGGCGCGAGGGTCCGAAGGCCGGCCACCTAGAGACTCGCCAAAAAATTCGTATTGGATTCCGGCGGAGGCAAGGCAGGCTTCGAGCGGCTCGCGATTGAATTGTGGAAAGCGGAAACTGCCGGGACGGCTGCGGACATCGCAAATGATTTTTACTTGGTGAGTAATTAATAGTTTCAGGAACTCGGCCAGGTCAAGACTCGAATGTCCTATGGTAAAGAGAGATGTGTTCGAGGACGGCAGTGGCATGATGGAGGGTCACTCAGCGAGCCAGACGTATTCTGCCGAAAGGCGGCGAAGTCGGCAAGCGCGGGAAGCAGGCTAAACGGGAACTGTGATTATGCTGGCAAGCCTGAAAGATGCCTCATTCATCTCGACGGGGTAGTAAGACTTGCCTCTCCGCCGCGCAACCGATCCAAACGGATGCGCCCGACGCAGAGATTGCGCATTTCCAAATGCTTGAATAATCGTGCAAATGGCACGATGGAGAAAGAGCGCCACGAAGCGCTTCGGCGCGGAGGAAGCTTACGTTCTATCGCCCCGCTGATATTTTACTTGCGGTTCGCTTTGGCAAGCAGGCGCAGAATTTCCAAATAGAGCCAAACCAGCGTGACCATCATGGCGAAAGCGCCGTACCACTCCATATACTTCGGAGCGCCTCCGCGCACGCCGGTCTCAATCATGTCGAAATCGAGAACGAGGTTCAGCGCGGCGATCACGACAACAAACAGGCTGAATGCGATGCCCCAGAAGCCGCCGCCGTTGATGGCTGCAAATTGAAAATGAAAAAGGAAACTCAAAGCCATCTCGACGATATAAAAAACAACGATGCCGCCCGTCGCTGCAATCACGCCAACCTTAAATCCTTGCGTGGCGCGAATCAGCCCGGTCTTGTAAGCAAGCAGCATGACGAAGAGCACGCCGAAAGTGAGCCCCACGGCTTGGATGGCGATGCCGTGATATGTCTTCTCGAAGACGGCAGAGATTCCGCCGAGGGCCAAGCCCTCGAGCAAGGCGTAGAGGGGTGCTGTGAGAGGCGCCCAGGTTTGCTTGAAAATAGTCACAAGCGCGACGACGAATCCGCCGATGAGACCGCCGATCATCCACGGGATAGCAGCTTGCGGCGTTTCCGAATGCGAGAGTCCCCAGGTCCAGGCAGCCGTTGCGACTACGCAAAGTAAAAGAAGACCAGTCTTGTTGACGGTGCCTTGCAGCGTCATCGCGTCGCCGAAGGCAACTTGTCCTTGGAACGCTTTTTCGTTTAAAGCTGGATTAGACGTGCGCATCAAACCTGCCATGAAGGGCCTCCGCAATGTTACAAACTTAAGTTTACGCTGCTTGAGATAACAATTCCAAACGGGCTAGCTGAACTCGAGTAAATCGTTCAAGCCTGTTTTGGCGCGTCGCCGATTTGGCCTTGGACCTGTGCCCGGAACTCCAGCGGATGGGAAATATTGTGGAACGTTTCCGGTGTTCCGCCTGTGCCACGAATGATAACACTGCCGTAGCCGAGCACTCGGCCCATGGCCGGCTCCTCCACGACGACGCTTTCAATTCTCGACAAGAGAAGCTCGACGGTGCGCCGGCTCGCCAATCCAGTCTTTACGATGACGCGCTTGTTGGTGAGCACCATGATCGTGGCGTTGCGCTTGACGAGGCCGACTGCAAAGAGGATCGACCCTACAACAAACGACGCAATGGCGATCCAAATCAATGCGTTGGAATGAATTTCGCCGCCCTTTTTCGCGTTCCATGACAACACCAGAAGCGCGATGCCCGCGGCCGCGAAAAATACCGCCAGGCAAGTGTGCCCGAGCATGACAATCCAATGCAGCTTGGTCTGATATTGCAGCGTTTCGCCGGGGATCAGGTGCTTCTCAATGTAGCTCAACGCGGCTCCTCAATAGCGTGCAAGCCCGCCGCTTCCGAGAATTCTCGCGCGGATTATAACCAGTGTCCATGAATCGTTGCATGCAACCTTGTAAGATTACGATCGGCAGATTATTTGGTAGCGCTAACGGGAATCGAACCCGTATTTCGGCCTTGAAAGGGCCGCGTGCTAACCGTTGCACCATAGCGCCACATTTTGTGGGGTGTCGAACCCATCTAGGATAAGAGATATTCGCGGAATGAACAAGCTGTTGCGACGGCCGAAGGCAGCGGCAATCAGCTCTGGCGGTCCTGGAATTCTTCGTGCCAGGCCATTTGGATGGCCTCGAGCTTGCTTTCGTTGGAGGCGGCTGGGTCGCCGGAAAAACCGGGGAGCTCGGTGATCCATTTGTGCATGTCGGTGAAGCGCACAGTCAGCGGATCGGTTTCTGGAAATTTGTCGGTCAGCCCGATGGCGATGTCTTCGATTTGGTCCCAATCGAATGTCGGCGGCATATGGCTCCTCAGTGATCGGCTTCCTTGGCGTAATTTTTGTTCCATTCGGGAATTTCGACGACGATGTCGGTGGTGCCATCGGGAACGGTTTGGCAGCCTAGACGGGATTTCGGCGTGATGCCAGGGGCCATGTCGAGCTCGTCGAGCTCGGCGTCGGTGGCTTCGTTGCAAGACTCGAGGCCCTGCTTCACGATGACGTGGCAGGTCGAGCAGGCGCAGACGCCGCCGCAAGCGTGGTCGAGGCCGGCTTTGATACCTTCGGAGATGTCGAGAATGCTGCCGGGAAGGCCGTTGTGGCCGTAGGGAATTTTCTCGGGGTCCACTTCGATGCTTTTGCCGCTGGGAAGAAATGTGACTCTGTATTTCTTCGTTGCGGGCGTGTATTTGACTTCTTCAATGTACGGATTGCTTCCGCCCATTTTCGTTTACTCCGTTTCCCGCGATTACGATGATGCGTCCAGTGATTAAGGATGTCGCTTGCAGTGACGCAGCACGCTGCGCTACTACAAAGAGAGCAACTTCGAAAAGCCAGACGGGCACGGCGTGCCGTGCCCCTACGGCCGTTAAACCTCGGCCAGTTTGCGGCCCTGGAGCGCGCTTGTGACCGCGCTGTTCATCAGCAATTCCGCAAGGCGCTCCGTCGCACGATTCAGCTCGTCGATGCGTTTGCGGATGAGCTTGTAATCCGCGCTTGCCGCAGCATCTTTCAACGCGGCGACGGCGGCATCGATGGTGGCACGCTCGTCGGACGGCAGATTCGCAGACTGCTCGTTGGCGAGCGCTTTCGCGGTCGCCGCTAGAATCGATTCGGACTCGGTGCGCGCTTCGATGAGCTGGCGCTCGGCGAAATCCTGCTCGGCATATTCGATGGATTCCTCGAGCATGCGTTCGATTTCGTTGTCGCTGATGCCGTAGCTGGGCTGGACTTCGATGGTACGCTGTTCGCCGGTGCGAAGATCTTTAGCGCCGACTTGCAGAATGCCGTTGGCGTCGATCAGGAATTTCACTTCGATGCGCGGCAGGCCAGCGGGAGCGGGGGGCGTTTTCAGAGTGAAGCGGGCCAGCGAACGGCAATCTTTGGCGAGTTCGCGTTCGCCTTGCAGTACGTGAATGTCGATGCCGGTCTGATTGTCGACGCCGGTTGTGTAGAGTTCTTGCGCGCTCGCCGGAATCGTCGAGTTGCGCGGAATAATCTTCGCGACCGCGCCGCCGTAAGTTTCGATGCCGAGCGAGAGCGGCGTGACGTCAAGCAGAAGCATGTTGGTGACGCCGCGGTCGAGAATATTGGCCTGCACTGCCGCGCCAAGCGCGACGACTTCGTCTGGGTTCAGTTCCGTGTGCGGCTTGCGGTCGAAAAATTCCTGCACTGTGCGGCGAATGAGTGGCGTGCGCGTAGTGCCACCAACAAGGACAACAGCTTCGATTTCCAGCGGCTGTAACTTCGCGTCAGCGAGCGCTTGTTTCACGGGGCCCATGGTCCGGTCCACCACCGGCCGGATCAGCGCTTCCAAGGCGCCGCGAGTGAATTCATGAACGAAGACCGCTCCATTAGGAAGCGGAAACCGCAGTGTGGCGGACTCGGATTCGGAGAGCTGATGCTTGATGGCGATCAGGGCCTTGCGCAGCTCTTGGGCAATCTCACCGTGAGGCGAGAAATCGATCTCGTCTTCCTGAAGAATCCGTTCGTGAACGAACGACTGGAGCAGGTTGTCGATGTCGTCGCCGCCGAGGTGCGTGTCGCCGTTGGTCGAAAGAACCTGATAGATGTCGCCTTCGGCGGTGGAAATGAGCTTGAGAACAGAAATGTCGAAGGTGCCGCCGCCGAGATCGTAGACGGCGACGCGGCCGCGCTGCTTTTCGTGCAAGCCGTAGGCGAGCGCCGCGGCGGTTGGCTCGTTGACCAAGCGCAGAACTTCGAGGCCGGCGATTTTGCCGGCGTCTTTCGTGGCCTGGCGCTGAGCGTCGTTGAAATACGCGGGGACGGTGATGACGGCGCGATCGATCGTTTCACCGAAAAAAGCTTCGGCCCAGCTTTTCAGTTCGCGCAAAATGAACGCGGAAATTTCTGGCGGCGTGAACACTTTGTCGCCGAGCATGACGCGAATGACGTTCTTGCTTGCGGGATCGATGCGAAACGGAAACAGTTTAAGTTCGCTTTGCACGTCCGCGGGGCCGCGGCCCATTAGGCGCTTGACGGAATAGATGGTGCGCTCGGGCTGCGTGAGGAGGCGGTTGCGCGCAGCCTCGCCGACGATGATGCTGCCATCGGCGTCCAGGCTGACGACCGACGGACATAACGTGCTTCCATAAGGTCCGGGAATACACTTCGGCTGATTCGTCTGCGGATCGATAAACGCGACGAGACTGTTCGTGGTGCCGAGATCGATTCCGACGATTCTGCCCTTCAATTTCGCGCTCCAGGATGTGGCTTCGTGACCCGCGATCCGCGCCCCGTGTCCCGTGAAGAAAAATCGGAAGAACCTCCAATGCGGCGCCGGAGAGACTGGCTCTGTCTGCCACGGGTAACGGTACACGGATCACAGGTCACGCTCATGCAAGTTCCTTTTGAACGTTGACGACCAGATTACGAACATAAGAACGGCGATTCAGCAATTCATTCAGCTGACTCATGATCCTTTTGCGGGCCGCCTCGTCAGCATTCGCGTCAACCGCAGCGTCCCAATCTCGGGCTGTTGCTTGAAGCTCCGCATCCACTTCCGCAAGCTTCTCGCCGAAATTCTTCTCCGCGGACTCCAGACGCGATTTCAACGCCGCCAGATCGCCACCGGCGGATTTAGCTTCGCGCAATTCATCGAGCGATTCGTTCAACTCGAAAACTTCTTCGAGCAATTCGGGCGGAGCTTGCTGCTTGTGCTCGCCCTCCTTGCGCATGTTTTCGATGCCGAGCAGATACTCGACGCGCGAGACGGGGTCGCGCAGAGTGCGGTAAGCGTCGTTCAGCTCCGAACTGCGCTTCAAGGAGAGCTCGCGTTCCTCTTCGGTGGCGTTCACGAAATTATCCGGATGCAGCTTCCAGCTCAGCTTCAGAAACTTCTGCTCCAGCGCGTCCATTTCGACCCACAGCTTTCGCGGCATCTCAAAGAGCGCGAAATAATCCGCGTTGCCTGGGATCTGCTGGAGCTTTCCGCAGCTTTGGCAAAAATGAATGCCCAGCGTGCGCTCGTGGCAGTTCCAGCAAACCAATGGAGGATTCGTTGCTGGCATCGCTTGGGTCATTTTGGATATCCGACAAAATTAGTCCGAATCGTTTAGAAGCACAAAAAAAGTGGCTGGCGGGTGCGGCTGCCAACCACTTGTCTGACTCGCCCTTTGAATTCCCCCGCCGGAATGCAAATAAAGACTGTGTAAAGCCGAAAATCGAATCAAAAAATCAAAGGCGGCAGGCTGAAGCCTGTCCTACCTACGCCGTAAAGGAGCTGCCGCAGCCGCAGTTTCTGGCGGCATTGGGATTTTGGAAGACGAAGCCCTGGCGCATCAGCGTTTCTTCGTATTCGAGCGTCGTGCCATTCAGATAGAGAAAACTCTTGGGATCGACGAAGAGGCGTGCTCCAAATTCTTCAAACACCTTGTCGCGATCACGCGCTTTCGTATCGAGGCGCATGGCATAAGACAACCCGGAGCAGCCGCCGCCTTGCACGCCGACCCGCAGGCCGCCCACTTCGGGCGAGACGCCTTCCTTTTCGAGCAGTTCGCGGATTTTCAGCGCGGCACGCTCGCTCAGGCGAATCGTTGCGATGGTTGTCGTCGGGTTGGCGACTTCTGTTGCCATAATCAAATGTTCCAAGCACCCAAATGCATTAAATCTTGCCAGGTTTGGCACAGCGTAAGGGCACGATGCATCGTGCCTTTACAAAGACAGGACACGTCGCAGCCGAGCCGGCAAGGACAATCTTAGTGCGCGGCCTTTTCGGCTACGGGCACTTCAACGCCGTGCTTCTTCTTCCAGTCGCCGATAGCCGCTTTGATGGCGTCTTCGGCAAGCACGGAGCAGTGAATCTTCACCGGCGGGAGCGACAGCTCGCGCACGATGTCCGTGTTCTTGATCGAGAGCGCTTCCTCGACCGTCTTGCCCTTGACCCACTCGGTGGCGAGCGAGGAGCTGGCAATCGCCGAGCCGCAGCCGAAGGTCTTGAACTTCGCCTCTTCGATGACCTGCGTATCGGGATTGATCTTCATCTGCAGCTTCATCACGTCGCCGCACTCGGGAGCGCCGACGAGCCCCGTTCCCACATTGGGGTCTTCCTTCGGCATGCTTCCGACGTTGCGCGGATTGTTATAGTGGTCAACGACTTTATCGCTGTATGCCATTAGCTGTTGCTCCTTGCCAAATTGACGAGATTTCCAAAACCTGCGCTCTTCACAGCTTTTTCCGAGAGCGAAACGTTCGGCACGGATGCCGAGCGGCCCGCGGTGAGCTGCCGAAGCGCGTCCTTGATGAACTCCGCGCCGACGCCGATCATTTTCAGAAAGGCGCGGACTTGCTGCAGTTCGTGAAAAGAGCGCTCGCCCGCAGCGGGGGCCTCTTCGCCTTCTTCATACGGTACAAACGTCACCCGAAAAGCGGCTCCTGTGCCGCCGATCGAGCGGTGAATTCGGATTGTTCCTTCGCTGGCCATGGTATTCCTCTTTTTTAAAGACCTTAGGTCTTATCTCCTGCCTAACCCCATTAGATGCGGGTTCTAGGCGGTTTGCCACTTCATCTTGGAGATGTCGATGCCTTCCTTGGCCATCTCGTAAAGTGGCGACAGCTCACGCAGTTTGGTGACGACCTGGACCATCTTGTCGATGACGTAGTCGACTTCCTCCTGCGTGTTAAAACGGCCGAGTCCGAAGCGGATCGAGGTGTGCGCCAAGTCTTCTCCAACCCCCAGCGCCTTGAGCACGTAGCTGGGTTCCAGCGTGGCCGAAGTACACGCAGAACCGCTCGATACCGCAATGTCGTTGATGCCCATCAAGAGCGATTCGCCCTCGACGTAAGCGAAGCTCATGTTGAGGTTATTCGGCAGGCGATGTTCGAGCGAGCCGTTGATATAGACCTCATCCAGCTTGGCTTCCAAACCCTTCTTAAGGCGATCGCGGAGAGCCCCCAGCCGGGCGGCCTCCTGCGACATCTCCTGTTGGCAAAGCTCGCAGGCTTTGCCGAGGCCGACGATGCCCGGCACGTTCAGAGTGCCGGAACGCATGCCGCGTTCATGGCCGCCGCCATCAATAATGGCGGAAAGCTGGACGCGCGGATTGCGCCGGCGAACGTAAAGTGCGCCAACACCCTTCGGGCCGTAAATCTTGTGACCGCTAATGGCTAGCAGGTCGATGTTGTCCTTCTGCACGTCGACTGGAATCTTGCCCACCGCCTGCACGCCGTCAACGGCAAAGAAAATGCCGTGTTCCTTGGCGATTTTGCCGATTTCGGCGATCGGATTGATCACGCCAATTTCGTTGTTGGCGTACATAATGGTGATCAGAATGGTGGTCGGGCGGATCGCAGCCTTCAAATCATCCAGGCTGACCCGCCCATCCTTCTGCACCGGCAAATAGGTGACTTCAAAGCCCTCTTTTTCGAGGCGCTTGCAGGTATCGAGTACAGCCTTGTGCTCGATCGACTGCGTGATGATGTGGTTGCCCTTCTCGCGGAACATCTCCGCGATGCCTTTGATCATCAGGTTGTCGGATTCAGTCGCGCCGCTGGTGAAAATGATCTCTTTCGGCGTGGCGCCTATCAGCGAAGCGATCTGTTGGCGCGCGGTTTCGACGGCTTCCTCGCCGGCCCAGCCGAAGCTATGATTGCGGCTCGCGGCATTCCCGAACTTCTCCGTGAAATACGGCAGCATCGCTTCCACAACCCGCGGATCCACCGGGGTGGTCGCGTGATTATCCATGTAAATCGGCAGCTTGACGGACATTTCCTTCGTCTCCTAACTTATCAGCGAACCCGAACGCATCGGGCTCGACAATCCCACAAGTGCGGGTTCATTGGGGTCCTCGCTCAACTGCGCTATCGTTACGGTGCCCAATACCCCCAAAATGCTTTCATTCACCTTTCGCAGCGGCTCGCGGACCGAGCATCTCTCCGTAGTTTCGCAATTCCCATGGCTCGTCACGCAAGAGGTGATGAGCACGGGGCCATCGATTGCTGAGATCACGTCCAGCGCGCTGACCTGCGCCGGATCCTTTGCAAGCTGGTATCCCCCCGTTGACCCGTGTTTCGCCACGACGACGCCTTCACGAGCCAAACGCTGCAGCACCTTGGCCATGAGCGTAATCGAAATGCCGTACTCCTCTGCGATTTCGTTCGCACTGCATGCGTGTTCTTGGCGGTGCATGGCCAAATGCTTTACGGCGATCAGGCCGTAATCGGCTTTTTTGGACAGCTTAAACATTTCTCACTCTAGTTCCTGCCCCCGCAGGATATGCGACCGATTCAGTCGCACTGTAGAGGATACTCTGTTCCGCACTCCAAGTCAACCGGACGAAAGCTCAACTCTGGTTCAAACCCTTTATTTCTTACACTTTATAATAAGACTGATTTAGTCTGACTTCCAAACGATTTTCGGCGAAGTGTCGTAATCCAGCTATGAATGGTCGTCTGCGAGATGTGAACGGCAATTTGGGCGACAGATTAGGATGGCGTGATAGGCTAAGCATTGGGACAATGAAAAAAACTAGCGGAAATACGGGGGCCACTCGGCTCACACTCCCAAAACGAATAGCCCGGCTTCTCTCTCTATTCACAATCCTCGCGCAGTTCGGGAGTGCGAGCTGCTCCCAGCCGGCCCATACCTCCATGATTCAGCATCGCATCGATCCGTACCCTACGCCGACATCGCCCGACGGCAAGACCTTCACCCTTGTGGGCGCGGGCGATATTGCGGGATGCAAGGACTTGGCTGGAGCCCGCGCCACCGCAAAGCTACTCGAAGGCATCCCGGGAACGGTCTTTGCCGCCGGGGATCTTGCTTATGAAAGCGGCAGCCCGGCTGAATTCCAGAATTGCTATGATTCGACGTGGGGAGAATTTAAGGCTAGGACGAAACCTGCCTTGGGAAACCACGAATATATCAACCCGACCGCGCACGGGTATTTTGAATATTGGGGCAAGCATGCTGGGCCTATTGGCCAAGGATATTACAGCTACGACCTCGGCTCCTGGCATATCGTCGCTCTCAATACGAATTGCTATTCAGAAATTCTGGGTGGATGCGCGGCTGGCTCTCCAGAAGAAACTTAGCTGCGCAAGGACCTTGCCGAGCATCCCGACGCATGCGTTCTGGCTTACGGCCATCACGCGCTCTTCAGCAGTGGCGTGTTCAAAAGTCACGCTATTCACCCCGAATTGAAGCCGTTGTGGGAGGATCTCTTCGGTGCGCACGCCGCGCTGGTCCTGGCCGGGCATGAACATTCCTACGAGCGCTTTGCGCCACAAGATCCAGACGGCCACGCCGATCCGGTCAATGGAATACGAGAGATTGTGGTGGGGACTGGGGGACGCAGCCACGATCCACTAGGCTTTGCGACTCCCAACAGCGAAGTCCGCAACACGGACACGTTTGGCGTTATCAAGCTGACGCTCACACCCGGCCATTACGCCTGGCAATTTATTCCTGAAGAGGGCAAGACGTTCACCGACTCAGGCACGGGCGAATGCCCTCATCACACTGGCCCAACGAGTTAGGCTGGCCTGGCGAGGCAAGCCTCGACGCTACAATCCCTAGATTTATTCCTCTCAATTCGTTGACGCGCAAGTGCCACCGGTCGAGGCAGCTTCGACCAGTTTCTGGACGGCCGGCGCTGGCATCAGCAGGAGCTGACCTTTTGGCTTTTGTATTTGCAGAAGCACGGAAAGCTGCTGCGCCTTCCAGTCGTCGGGTGCTCGCTGCCCTTTCGTCATGTAATCCAAAGCTGCGAGACCCACTGCGCCCAAGGTCGAAAGATCCTGCGAAGTAGCCGAGACTTCCTTTACGAGAGAAGATCGCTGCGCCATCAGCCCAAGAATCGCGTCATTGTCGCGCCAAACGATGAATTGTGCACGGAGCCGTGCTTCGCTGGCCGGGTCATGGCAGGAAGCCGCGATGAACTTGTCGACCAATTCGCCGAAATGTCGGGCAGCCGCGCTTTCGAGGGGCACCGCGTCAACCACACGATTCAGCGGCGTTGCGCTTGTCGGTTCGACTGTCGCGGTTTCTTCGCGGGTATAGTCCTTAACCGGTTCCACAATGTTTGCGAGTGTCTCGAGGGCAGCAAATTCTTCGGGCGTGCTTGGGCCTGCGATCCGTTGAAGCATCTGGTGGTAATAAGTTTTATACGTCAGGCCGAGCCATTCCAGGCGGTCGCTGATGACCTCCATGCGTGTGTACATTGAAGCCGGATCAATGACTTCCTGGGGCGACCACAAGCGCTCCGCGATCGCAGCGTTCCGCGGCCAGATGCGCGAATCGATATTTTCCGCGTTCACGTACTCCGACCACATGCACGATTCTCCGCCGAGGATTCGCACTTTTTCATCCGGGGAGAGATTTGCCGCGGCGCCGCTCAGAGGGTCCACCGCATAGTGACGCGCAGCGGGCCATCCAAGATCGAGGTAGTAGCCGTTGGAAAGAATCCCGCGAAAACCCTGCTTCGCGGCCGCGGCCAAGGCGTCTGGCCCGCGCCAGGATTGAATAACAATATCTTTCGGTAGTGTTGGGTCGAGGACTTCATCCCAACCGACCATGCTTTTCCCGTGCTTGGCTATGATCGGCTCGAGCCGTTTATTGAAATAGGCTTGCAGACCTTGGTTATTTTTCAGATCATGCGCTTTGATGAATTCCTGAATCTTGGGATTGGCGTCCCACTGCTTGCCGTTCACTTCATCGCCGCCGACGTGAAAAAAATGGTCGGGGAAAAGCTTGGCCATTTCTTCGATGAGCTGGTCGAGAAATTTGTAGACTTTTTCATTGGCGGGATCGAATGCGGGATCAAAAACGCCCCATTTTCTTTCAATTTCGTAAGGACCGGGAGCGCTGGCAAGTTCCGGATAGCCGACGAACCATGCCGTGCTATGGCCCGGCACATCGAACTCGGGAACCACGCGAATGCCGCGGTCGCGCGCATAGGCGATCACGTCGCGGACTTCATCCTGGGAGTAGTAAAGACCGTCGGAACCCATTTCCTGGAGCTTCGGAAACTTCTTGCTCTCGACTCGGAAACCCTGATTGTCGGAGAGATGCCAATGGAACACGTTCATCTTCACGGCTTCGAGGCCGTCGATATTCCTTTTGATCACATCCAGAGGCGTGAAATGGCGAGCCGAATCGATCATCAGTCCGCGCCAGGGGAATCGCGGTTTGTCGTTGATCGTGACGGCGGGAGCGGCAAAACCACCGGGCGAAACGTCCACCAGTTGGAGAAAGGTCTGTAACCCGTGCAAGACGCCGAGAGGATTGGGGGCGCTGAGCTTCGCACCGGTTGCGCTGATCTCAAGAGTGTAAGACTCATCCTCGCCGAGTTCCTGAATTTCCTTGCTCGCGTGATCCGTGTGAATCACGAGGCGGGCTTTGGCCGCTGCACCCGGTTTCAACAACAGGGGGATCCCCGTCTGGCGCGATAACTGTCGAAGGAAACGCTGCGCGGCTCGATCCAGCCGCGGTTCCGTATAGCCGGTGAATCCCACGGTGAAAGAAGCATCCACAAGGAGTTGGCCCGAGCCAATTTGGACGCTCGACGGAACAGGCATGAGATAGAGCGGGCGCTGGTCCTGCGGTTGAACCGATAAAGGAATCATCAGCACACTCAACACAAGCAAACCAAGACCTCGCATCCAGGGGCCAGCAGCCATGTTCTCGTTACTCCTTCTGAAAGGCCGCACAAAAATATCTCGTGTTCGCTTCGCCGGCGATTCAGCAACGAGGATACTGTCACAGTCGGTGTCCGATACAAAAAGGAATTCTGCGCCTTGAAGGGCGGACGCGCGGAACGCGAAAGTTTGTCCCTCGTCAATTCTCCGGCCTGGGTTAGGATAAGATATTCCATGCGGCGCCCATGAAAACATCTATTGCCATCTATCCCGGCTCGTTTGACCCGGTCACGAACGGCCATCTCGATTTGATCGAGCGCGGCGAGAAGATGTTCGATCTGCTGATCGTGGCGGTGTTGCGCAATGCGGAGAAGCAGCCGCTCTTTTCTGTTCAAGAGCGTGTCGAAATGCTGCGCGAAGTCACCAAGCAATGGCCAGCCGTGGAAGTCGACGTCTTCGATGGTTTGCTCGTAGATTATGCGCGAAAGCGCGGCGCCGGCGTAATCTTGCGCGGAATTCGGGCCGTCTCGGACTACGAGTACGAGTTGCAGATGGCGCTCATGAACCGGAAACTTGAACCGCGGCTTGAAACCGTTTTCATGCTGCCGGGGCTTTCTTATAGTTATCTCAGCTCGAAGTTGGTCAGGGAAATCGCGCAATTGGGAGCGTCGTTGAATGGGTTGGTGCCGCCAATCGTGGAAGAGCGGCTGAAGGCAAAGGTTTCGTAGAGAGTTTTTTGCGCCAAGCATTGCGCAAACAGAGGCACAAAGAAATAGACAGGCTGAAGCCTGTCCTAATAGGAGAAAGCGTGCAACTCACTGAACGCATCAACCGCATACAAATCTCGCCGACGGCGGCGGTCATCGCCGAAGCCGACCGGCTGAAATCGCAGGGCGTGGACATCGCCGATTTTGGCCCTGGCGAGCCGGACTTTCCGACTCCCGACCACATCAAAAAGGCGGCGATTGCGGCCATCGAGGGAAACAAGACCAAGTACACGCCGACGCCGGGAATCATGCCGCTGCGCGAAGCGATTTGCGCGTGGCACAAGCGTGAACTCGGCTCGGATTACGCGCCGAAGGAGTGCATCGTCACCGTCGGCGGCAAGCACGGCATCTTCAACGTAATGAGCGTGCTGGTGCAGGCGGGCGACGAAGTCATCATTCCCGCGCCGTATTGGGTAAGTTTTCCGGACATCGTCAAGTACGCCGGCGGCACACCGGTTTATGTTCTGACTCGGCCTGAAGACGGTTTCAGCGTGAAAGCGGCGGCGATTGAAAAAGCCATCACTCCGAGAACGAAGCTCTTAATTCTTAACTCGCCGAGCAATCCGACTGGCGGCGTGGTTCCCCCGGACGAATACTTCCGCATCCTTGCAGTCTGCAAGAAGCACAAGGTCTGGCTGATGGGCGACGAATGCTACTCGCACTTCACCTACGATCCGCACAAACCGTTTTCCATTGCCAGCGCCCCGGACTCGAAGAATAACGTGATTATCATCGGCTCGGTCTCGAAAACGTTTGCCATGACCGGCTGGCGCATCGGCTACACGCTTGCACCCGCGGAACTCATACAAGCGCTGACTAAATTGCAGAGCCAGTCAACGTCGAATCCAACTTCCATCGCGCAATATGGAGCGCTCGCTGCGATGACCGGCCCGATGGACTCCGTGCCCGTGATGCTCGCGGAATACGACCGTCGCCGCAAGCGCATCGTCGAGGGACTGAACGCGATTCCCGCTGTGAAGTGTGAAATGCCCGGCGGCGCGTTTTACGCGTTCCCGAATGTCGCGGCTCACCTATCGAATGGCGAAAGCGGCCATGCCATCGCGAAAGACACCTCGGAACTAGCCAAGCTGCTGCTTGATCAAGCGCGCGTCGCGTTGGTCGCCGGCGAAGGCTTCGGCGCGCCCGGCTATCTGCGCCTCTCTTATGCCACGTCCATCGAACGCATCGACGAAGGCTTGAGCCGCCTCGAGCGTTTCTTCACCCGCGTTGAAGCCGCGGCCTAAATTGTGACCCCATTCCCGACAAGCCCTGAGCCCTTCCGCATCGAGCCGGTTTTTTCCGAGCGTTTGTGGGGCTCGCGATCTCTCGCGCCACTTTTCCCAGAGATGCACGACCTCAAACCACTGATCGGTGAAGCCTGGCTCACTGGCGTGGATTGTCGAATCGCCAACGGGCCGTTCGCTGAACAGACACTTGGCCAGGCATGGAAAGAAATGACCATCGGATGGCGTGGCACAAACTTTGAGGGCGAATCAGACTTCCCACTTCTCTTAAAATTCATCTTCCCTGCGGACAAGCTGTCCATTCAGGTTCATCCCGACGATTCGTATGCCGCGGCGCACGAAGCCGCTGCTGGCGGCCGCGGTAAGACGGAGATGTGGTATGTGGTTTCAGCCGAGCCTGGCGCGCGTTTGCTTGCAGGACTAAGACCGGGTGCAACCAAGCAAAAACTTCTCGCAGCGCTTGCGGATCACACGGTGGAGGATCTTTTTCAATCGCACGAAGCCCACGCGGGCGATACGTTTTTTATTCCTGCCAGAATGCCGCACACCATCGGTCCCAAGATGGTGATCTGCGAAGTGCAGGAGTATTCCGATCTTACCTATCGGATTTACGACTATGACCGCCGCGATGCCCATGGAAAACCGCGGGATCTCCATATTCAGAAAGCCTTGGAAGTATTGAATTTCGACAGCAGCACCGGTGGAAGAGTGGTGCCTCGTCCGTGGTTATTCGCCAAAAAGAAGTTTGGCGAATTCCTGGTGGATTGCCCCTACTTCTCCACATCGACTCTTGAGTTTGACCACCCTATGCACATGAAAATGATTCGTAAGCCACCCGAGCGATTCAGCTTATGGGTATTTCTCGAGGGTGAAGGACAGATCGACTGGTCCTGCCATCCCCATAATATGTCCAGGAACAATTACGGCCAATTTTCATATAAGCAAGGAGAGTGCTGGTTTCTTCCTGCCGTTTTCGGGAGCAGAGGCTACTATCCGAAAAAGAAAACGACCTTGCTTATGGCCGCTCCATTCAATCCGAAGGATGAGCTAAAGAGTCCTGATGCCGAATGAAAAACTCACAACACACGCAGTCATCCTCGCCGGAGGCCGCGGCACGCGCTTCTGGCCGCGCAGCCGGACGCGCACGCCGAAGCAGCTTCTCAATATCGTCGGCAAAAACACCATGCTCGAGCAAACGGTCGAGCGCATGCTGCATCTTGTCCCGCCGCCGCACCTCTGGACTGTCACCAACGCCGAGCAAGCCGCCGCAGTCAAAAAACAACTTCCGGCTGCTTCGCGCAAACGGGTTCTAACCGAACCAGTCGGCCGCAATACCGCCGCGGCTATCGGGCTCGCCGCTGTGCATGTGCGTCACGCGGCGCTGGGCGATGCGCTCATGGCCGTCCTTCCTTCCGATCAGTACATCGCCGATACGGAAAAATATCATCGTATCGTTCGCGCCGCGCTCGAAGTCGCGCGCGACCCCGGCCGCATGGTCGTCCTGGGTATCCCTCCGACGCGGCCCGAAACAGGCTTCGGCTACGTCGAATGCATGGGCGATGCGCTTCACTCGCTCGGTTTTTCCGTTTATGCCGTCCGCCGCTTCACCGAAAAGCCCGCGCTCGATCTCGCCAAGGAATACGCCGCATCGGGTAACTACCATTGGAACGCCGGCATGTTTTTCTGGCGCGTCTCGACATTTCTCGAAAATTTGAAGAAGTTTCTTCCGAAAACGCTCGAAGCTCTCGAATCGCTGGCCGAGACCATCGGTAAGAAATCCTACGAGAGCCGCCTTCGCGCCATCTATCCGAAGCTCGAAAACATTTCCGTCGACTACGCCATTCTCGAAAACGCCACACGCCAGGAAGGCTCGCCGCAAGCTTACGTCATCCCCGCCGAAATCGGCTGGAGTGACATCGGCTCCTGGGCCGCCGTCTACGAACTGCTCGCCAGACAACCCGGCGACAACGTGCTGCCCGGCAAAGGCCTCGTGCTCGATGCCTCCGGCAATTTCCTCTATAGCCCGAAGAAATTCATCGCCGCCATCGGTGTCCGCGACCTCATCGTCGTCGAAACTCCCGACGCCTTGCTCGTCGTCCCTCGCGACCGCGCGCAGGACGTCGCGAAAATTGTAAAATCCCTCGAGGAGCGAAAACTCACCAAACTTCTTTAACAACGTTTGCAGGTCATCTCAGTCCAATGCGGCTGTTTGGCGGATATATCGCTTCGCGTATACTTCCTTTTGTCCCTTATGACTGCGATCAAATTTGGAACCGACGGCTGGCGCGGCGTGATCGCGGAAGACTTCACGTTTGCCAACGCCCGCATCGTGGCGCAGGCCATCGCGCGCTACGTCGTCCGCGGCGAAGATGCGCGCAAAGGGCTGTTGATCGGCTACGATCACCGTTTTGCATCCGACAGCGTCGCAGCAGTAGTCGCGGAAGTTATCAGTTCCACTGGCACACCTGTTTGGCTCGCCGACAAACCCTGTCCCACTCCTACCATCAGCCTTCTCGTACGCCAGCGAGGCGCGGCGGGCGGCATCCTCATCACCGCGAGCCACAATCCCTATCAATGGAACGGCATCAAGTACAAAGCGAGCTATGGCAGCAGCGCGCTGCCATCCATCGTCGCGCAAATCGAAATCGAACTCGCGGAAGTACAAGAGAACGCCGTAGCTCCGCTTCCTCCCCGAAAAGATCGGATTCAATCGCTCGAACCGCGCGCCCCCTATCTAGACACCATCGAGAAGCTGATCGATTGGAAAAGACTGCGCGAAGCAAAGCTGCGCTTTGTTTCCGATCCGATGCACGGCTCCGCGGCAGGCTTATTGCCCGCGCTTTTCGCACGCAACGGAATCGCCTGCGACGAGATTCGCGGGAAACGAGATCCGCGCTTCGGCGGTGTCCACCCGGAGCCCATTCCGCCGCACATCGCGCCACTTCAGGAGGCTGTGCTCGCTGGCAATTATGACGCTGGCCTGTGCGCCGACGGCGATGGCGACCGCATCGGCGCGGTCGATCGCGACGGCTCGTTCGTCAACCCGCACCAAATCTTCGCGCTTCTCGTCTGGCATCTTGCGGGCACGCGCAACTTGCCCGGCGATATCGCGAAAACTTTTTCGGTCACCAAGCTAATCGACAAACTCGCCGCGAAGTTCGGCCGCACCCTTCACGAGGCACCGATCGGCTTCAAATACATTTGCGAGTTGATGCTTGAGCAAAACATCTTGATCGGCGGCGAAGAAAGCGGCGGCATCGGCACCAGCCTCTACTTACCCGAGCGCGACGCCACGGTTTGCGCGCTATTTCTTGCCGAACTGATGGCCTGGCACGGCAAATCTCTCGGCGACATGCTTCGCGCGCTGTACGCCGAATTCGGCGAATACCACTACGGCCGCGTGGATCTCGACGTCACGCCAGGTCAGAAACAAAGAGCCGTCGCATACTTCTCCGACAGCACGCTCACTCGCTTCCTGGACTGGCCCATCGTGCGGCGCGAAAACATGGACGGCATAAAAATCTATCTCGGCGAAACAGGCTGGCTTCTCGTTCGCGCCTCCGGCACGGAGAATCTGCTTCGCGTTTATTGCGAAACATCGAGGGCCGCGACGACGCAGCGCGTTCTTGATTCGGTGGCCAAACTTGTAAGGGCTTTGTAGGCGCAAACATGGAAACGATCAACCTAAAAAATAAATTCAGCCTCTTCTCGGACTATTGGAATCCACGCGTGATCGGGGAGCTGAACGACTGCCATATCAAGGCGGTCAAACTCAAAGGCGAGTTCGTTTGGCATCACCACAACAACGAAGACGAACTTTTCCTCGTTACCAAGGGCGAGATGCGCATGAAGTTCCGCGACCGAGAAGCGCTCGTCCGCGAGGGCGAATTTATCATCGTTCCTCGCGGCGTCGAACATTGCCCCGTCGCCGACGAAGAAGTCCATCTCATCCTGATGGAGCCGAAATCCACGCTCAACACCGGAAACATTCACAACGAAAGGACCGTACCCACGCTCGAGCGCATTTGAACTGCATGCCTGCTCCGGCCATGGCTCAAAATCCAATGGAACATCGCTTCTACACGCTCGACGTTTTCACCACCACCCGCTTCGAAGGCAATCCACTCGCCGTTTTCACCGACGGCGACAGCCTCTCGAGCGATGAGATGCAAGCCATCGCGCGCGAGATGAATCTCGCCGAAAGCGTCTTCGTTCAAAAGCCAACCGACGAGCGGGCTTTGGCTCGCTTGCGCATTTTTACCACTCGCGAAGAGTTGAAGCTCGCGGGCCATCCGGTCGTGGGCACATGGTTTCTCCTCGCGGAACTGGGCGTCGTCCCTGCCCAGGAAGGCGGCGTACATGTCATGCAGGAAACGGGCGCTGGCGTGCTCCCCGTCGAGATTCGTTTCAAGGACGGCCGGCCGCAGCGCGTCACCATGACGCAAACGGAAGCTGCGTTCCGCCCCGTCAAGTTCAAGAAAGCCGCTCTCGCCAAATCGCTGGGACTGAGCCCCAAAGATTTTGATCCTCATCTCGATCCCGAGTGCGTCTCGACGGGCATTTTCAATCTCATGGTGCCGCTCAGGAACCGCGCCGCGCTCGGAAAAATCGCCATGAACATGTTCGAGCTGCGCAAGCTGCTCGGCAAAAACGCCACGATGGCCTACTGCTTCGCGCTTGGCGGCAACGGCAAAGTGTTCTCGCGCGGCATGCTTCCGTGGGAAATCTATGAGGATCCCGCGACCGGCTCGGCGGCCGGCTCGCTCGGCGCCTATCTCGTTAAGCACGGCAAGCTCGCTGCTGGCCACACGCTCAGCATCTTGCAAGGAGAAGAAATGGGCCGCCCGAGCCACATCGAAGTCGAAGTTACCCAGAGCGGCAAGAAATTAGTGCCGCGCGTCAGCGGCGCCGCCGTCAAAGTGTTTGAAGGCACTATCCGCGTTTGAGATTGCGACGGCCTCTTTGTCGCGCAGTTCTATCGCCCATTGTTCGCAAGCCGCATTCCACCGGCCTGCTCTCGTCGCCAAACCAGACCCGCAAGTTTGTGATATAAGGATGCGTTCCTTCATCCGGTGGAAGTCACAATGAAATTCGCGAAGGGCCTGCTGATTCTTGCAATCTCTGCTGTCCCGTTGGTCGCTCAACAGCCGCCCCCATACAAAAACAAGAATCTGGCTATCGAAGACCGCGTCGCCGACTTGCTCTCCCGCATGACTCTCGAAGAGAAAGTCGCCGAAATCACGGGAGGCCACAAAGATATCGTGGGACTTCTGGACACCAGCGGCGAGCTTCCCTACAAAACGCCCGAAGAATTATTTAAGGAATCCTACAACATCGAAAATAAAATGACTCCGCGCTTACGCGCGCTGGCGCACAACGCTCTTCAGCGCTATCAAATGGAAAAGACCCGGCTCGGCATTCCCTCCATCTTTCAAGGCGAGGCTCTGCATGGCTTCATGGCCTATGGCAGCACAAGTTTTCCGCAAGCTCTCGGCCTCGCCAGCACTTGGGATCCTGTGCTCGTCAAGGAGGTCTTCACCGCCGCCGCGGACGAAATGGCTTCCTCCGGGACCAATCAGGCGTTCTCTCCGGTCCTCGATTTGGCTCGCGACCCGCGCTGGGGTCGCACCGAAGAAACCTATGGAGAGGACCCTTATCTCGGCGCCAGAATCGGCGTGGCCGCCATCGAAGGCTTGCAAGGCGATACTTTTCTAATCGACCGTCACCACGTTCTGGCCACCGCAAAACATTTCACCGCGCATGGCCAGCCCGAAAGCGGCACAAACACCGCACCCGCCAATTTTTCGGAAAGAGAGCTTCGCGAATTTTATATGTATGCTTTTGAAGCCGCCGTCCGTGAAGCCCGCGTCGGCAGCGTCATGGCTTCTTACAATGAAATCGACGGCATTCCTTCTCACGTCAATCGCTGGCTGCTCGATCGCGTCTTGCGTCAGGAATGGGGATTCGGCGGCTACGTCACGTCCGACGGCGGAGGCCTACAGATGCTCTATAAGGTTCACGGCGTCGCCGCCGGCCCAGACGATGCCGCGCGCAAAGCCCTTGCCGCCGGAGTGGACTTCGATCTCTCGGACGGCTCCGTCTTCCGCACCGTGCTCGAACAGGTCAAGGACGGCCGGATACCGCAATGGCAACTCGACCGCGCTGTGAGCCGCGTTCTCGCTGCAAAATTCCGCCTCGGCCTTTTCGAAAATCCGTACGTCGATCCGGCTTACGCAGAAAAGGTCACAAATAGTCCGGAACACCAGGCGCTCGCCCTGAAAGCGGCGGAAAAAGAAATCGTTCTATTGAAAAACGAGGGCGCGCTGCTTCCGCTCGATCCCAAGAAATTGAAGACCATCGCCGTGATCGGTCCAGATGCAGCCGACGTGCACCTCGGCGGTTACGCACGCGACCCCGGGCATGGCGTCAGCGTTCTCGACGGGATCCGCAAACGTCTCGGTTCGAATGTGAATGTCCTCTACGCCGAGGGCTGCAAAATCACCACGGGAAAACAAGGCTGGGACGGCTGGTACGAAAATAACTCGGTATTAGCGGATCCTGCTACGCAACAAGCAAGCATCCGCGCCGCCGTGGAAGCCGCCAAAAAATCCCAAGTCGCAATCCTTGTTGTGGGCGAGACCGAAGCCACCAATCGCGAGGCCTGGTCTGAAAATCATCTCGGCGATCGCGACTCCCTCGATCTGCTCGGCGCGCAAAATCAACTCGTGCAAGCCGTCGTCGAGACAGGCGTCCCCACCGTCGTTCTACTGATCAACGGGCGTCCGCTCTCCATCAGTTACATCGCCGAGCACGTTCCGGCCATCCTCGAAGGCTGGTATCTCGGGCAGGAAGGAGGTACCGCCGCCGCTCGCGTTATTTTTGGCGATGTGAATCCCGGGGGGAAACTGCCGATCTCTTTCCCACGTTCCGTCGGCCAGTTGCCCGACTATTACAATCACAAGCCGTCGCGAAATCGCAGTTACGTTTTCACTTCGCGCGCGCAGCTTTTTGCTTTCGGCCTTGGCCTGAGCTACACCACATTCAAGCTTGATAACTTGCGCGTCTCGCCCGAAACGATTCTTACGGGTGGCTCCGTCAAAATTACCGTGGATGTCACCAACACCGGGAGCCGCGAAGGCGACGAGGTGCCGCAGCTCTACATCCACCAGCGCGTGAGCTCCGTCACTCGCCCGGTCCTCGCGCTGCGCGGATTCCAGCGCGTTCATCTCCAGCCCGGCGAAAAGACTTCCGTCACGTTCACGCTCTCGCCGGACGATTTGTCCATCTATGGCGATCGAATGCAGAAAGTCGTCGAGCCGGGCATCTTCGACATTTTTGTCGGTTCCAGCTCGAACACCACTTTGTCCGGACAACTTCAGGTGGCTGCAAACTAGCGCGAGAAAAATTCCGTCTATTTCTCCGGCAGCGATTTGAGGACCGCATCGAGAATCCCGTTCACGAACGAACCAGCTTCTTCCGACGAAAATTTCTTGGCCAGCTCGACCGCTTCGTTCAGGATCACTTTCGGTGGTGTATCCGCGGTGCGCAGCTCGTAAATCGCCAGCCGCAATATCGCCCGGTCGATGACCGCGAGCCGCTCGAGCCGCCAATTTTCCGCTTGCTTCACGATCAACTCGTCAATCGCCGCCGTCTCTTTTACGGCTCCTTCGAACAACTGGTTCGCAAATGCGCGCGTCGAGTCCGCAGCCTTTGCCGCTCGCCAGAATTTCGCCTCCAGTTTCGCGGGCTCCTGCTCGCTCATGTCCCACTGGAAGAGCATCTGCATCGCGAATTCGCGGGATTTTGTGCGCAGCGACACGTTACTTGCGCCGCGGCTTTCCGGTGCCGGACGATTTCGGCTGTGCTCCGCGCAATTTTCGCGACAGATGCGCCATTTCAATCGCCGCCAGTCCTGCCTCGAACCCTTTGTTGCCGCCTTTGAGTCCCGCGCGATCGATCGCCTGCTCCAGAGTGTCGCACGTCAGCACACAAAAAATCACCGGCACTCCCGTGTCCATCTGCGCAAGCTGCAATCCGCGCGACGTCTCCGAGCACACATAGTCGTAATGCGAAGTCTCTCCGCGAATCACGCACCCAATCGCAATGAGCGCCTCATAACGCCCCGTTAACGCCAGTTTTTTTGCCGCCAGCGGCAATTCAAACGAGCCCGGCACGCGCACAACGTCCACATCTTTGCCCGCCGCTCCCGCCCGCTCCAGCGCATCCGCCGCCGCCGCCAGCAGCCGCTCGGTGATAAAACTGTTGAAGCGACTCACAACAATCCCAAACCGCAATCCCGCCGCGCTCAACCCGCCCTCAATCTTCCCCGTTTGCATTTCTTCGACTGACTCCCCGTTCTCTGTGCCCTCGGTGTCCTCAGTGCCCTCTGTGTAAAACCCTTTTCTTTTTCTAACCTCGAATCTCTAACCTCTAGAACCTCATCGCCTTAGGTTTCGCCGGATCTGCATAATCGTAAAATCCCCGTCCCGCTTTCCGCCCATTCCATCCCGCCAAAACCATGCGCTTCAAAAGCGGCGGCGAAGCAAATCTCTTTTCATGAAACTCCTCAAACATAATCTGCGAAATGTAATACGTCGTATCCAATCCCACGAAATCCAGCAAGGTCAGCGGCCCCATTGGATGCCCGCACCCAAGCTTCATCGAATTATCAATATCCTCGATCGAGCCCACGCCTTCTTCTAGCGCGCGAATCGCATCCAGCAAGTACGGCACCAGCAACCGGTTCACGATGAATCCCGTAGAATCGTGCGCCCGCACCGCCGTTTTTCCCAACTTCGCGCCAAACGCCACCATCTCTTCGTACACATCCGCGTCTGTCGCGATCGTCCGCACTACTTCCACCAGCTTCATCACCGGCACGGGATTAAAGAAGTGCAAGCCCACAAATCGCTGCGGTCGTTTCGTCGCCGCAGAAATCTCCGTAATCGTCAACGACGAAGTATTGCTCGCGAAAATCGTCGAAGGAGGGCACATCGCATCCAGCGCTTCAAAAAGTTCTCTCTTCGCAGGCAGCTGCTCAATGATCGCCTCTATAATCAAATCGCAGTCTTTCAAATCCTCCAGCGCTGTCGTCCCGCGCAAACGCCCGCGAATTTCACTCTGCGCCGCCGCCGTCAAATTTCCCTTCTCGACAAGCCGCGCCAAATTTTTCTCGATCCCCTTCAATCCCTTCTCGACAATCTCCGGCGACACTTCGCGCACCACCGTCACAAATCCCGCCGCCGCGCACACCTGCGCGATCCCCGACCCCATCAACCCACACCCCACAACTCCTACTTTTTGCATCGCCATGCCCTGCCTCGTGTGAAATTTTGCTCGGAATCGCCGGATCGCCAGACTCAACCGGCGAAGGCACCCAAAAGTGTATCATCGACCGCTGGGTTCACTCCTTCCCAGCGAGAGTGGCGCGTCCGCGTGAACGCGGCGCTCAGCGAGCCTACGTGAATTCGCGCCTCAAAGGATAGTCAATAATAATGGCGCGCCCATCGGTGAGAGCTTTGACGGAATGTCGCGCGTTGCCGGGCACGATCGCGACGAAGCCCGGCCGCGCAACCTCGGCTGTTCCGTCGATAGTCAGCTCCAGCTCGCCCTCGATCACTTCGTAAACCTCTTCCTGTGGATGGAAGTGCTCGTGAATCGACGCGTCGCGCTTAAAATCGTAGTGCGCGAAGGTCATACTCGCCGAGTGGAAGTAGCGCCCATACCAGCCCGGCAAGCGTTCGGTGACTTTGAGTTTGCTGACGTCGACAAAGGGCATAAGGGTCTCTCCACGCCTGCGAACACGCCGGTCATGCTTCTCGTCCGTTCGAAAGGTGCCCGCAAAAATGAGCGGCTCTAGTTTGACAGCGATTCAACGATCATCGCAATCCCCTGTCCGCCCCCAATGCACGCCGTCGCCAATCCGTAGCGCAATCCATTCCGTCGCAATTCATTCAAAATCGTAATCAGCAGCCGCGTCCCGCTCGCCGCCAGAGGATGCCCCAGCGCGATCGCCCCGCCATTCACATTCGTCTTGTCTCGATTCAATCCCAACACTTTCTCCACTGCCAGATACTGTGCCGCAAACGCTTCATTCACTTCCACGCGATCCATCTGCCCCAGGGTTAGTCCCGCCAGCTTCAGCGCTTTCTGCGACGAAGGCACCGGCCCAATCCCCATGATGCTTGGATCCACTCCCGCCGTCGCCCACGCCACGATTCTTCCGAGCGGCTTCAGCCCGCGCTCTTTCGCCGTCGCCTCGCGCGTCACCACCACCGCCGCCGCGCCATCCACAATCCCGCTGGCATTTCCCGCCGTCACAATTCCGTCTTTCTTGAACGATGGGGGCAACTTCTCGAGAGTCTCCATGGTCGTTTCCGGCCGCCGGTGATCGTCCTCGCTCACGACAATCGTCTTTTTGCCCTGCTTCACTTCCACGGGCACTAACTCTTCTTTCATCCGGCACGCTTTGTACGCCGCATCCGCCGCCTGCTGGCTTCGCAATGCGTAGGCATCTGCATCTTTGCGCGTAATGCCGTGCTGCTCTGCCAATTTTTCCGCGGTCATCGCCATGGGCAATCCGCAAAAACTGTCCGTCAATCCCACAAACAACGAATCCTCCAGCGCCCCTCCGCCTAGCCGCAAACCGTTCCTCGCCCCGCGAATCACAAACGGCGCCTGCGTCATATTTTCCATCCCGCCTGCCAGCACCATCGTCGCTTCGCCTAGCAGCAACCTCTGCGCCGCCTGCGACACTGCCTCAATTCCCGATCCGCAAAGCCGGTTCACCGTCACCGCCGGCGTCTCCGTCTTCAACCCCGCCTTCAACCCCACGTGCCTCGCCCCATAAATCGCGTCCGCGCTCGTCTGCATCACGTTCCCAAAAATCGCGTGGTCGAACTCCGTCGGATCGACGCCCGACCTCCGTATCGCCTCCTTCGAAGCATGCGCCGCCAAATCAATCGCGCTCACCTCCGAAAACGCCCCTGTATACCGCGCCATCGGCGTCCGCGCCCCCACCACAATCACCACATCCGTCGGAAACATATGTGCCTCATTCCTCCAGGTCCTTCGCCGGATCCGAGTACGTCCAATCTTCAATCGGCAACACAATATCGCCCACAATCTCGAATTGCCCTGCCATAAAACCGAATATGTCGTCTCCTTTTTTCCGCCGGGCACGGCTCAGTTTCGGGGCAACTTGCCGCTGCCCTTTCGTGCCGCGATTGCGCTGCGTAGCCGGTCGTTTTTTCTCTGTCCTCATTCCATCATTTTGCCATGCCGGCTTCGTGCTTTACAGCGGCACGGTCATGCACTACACTGTAGTGCATGAAAACCGAAGTCTACAGCTGGCGCCTATCCAGCGAGTTGAAGTCCGATCTCGAGCGCGCGGCCCGGCACCGGCGGGTCGCATTATCATCAATCCTGGAAGAGGCCGCCCGAAAATGGCTCGCGGAGAGCGCCGCGAACGTCTCCGATGATGAAACTCAAAAAAAACTGCACGCAGCCGTCGAACCTTTTATTGGCACTCTTTCCGGCCTTTATACAGCCGACGCACAATCCATTCGTAAGGTAATCAGGCGTCGCCTCGCGCGTCGCTATGGCCGCTGACGCACTCATCGATTCCGGCGCGATTGTCGCCATGCTGGATAAGGCTGATCCTTGGCATCAGCTCTGCCGAGAAGCATTTCGCCAGCTTCACTTGCCACTGCTCACCTCGGAAGCTGTCCTAACCGAAGTATTCCATTTCGTTGGCGAGGCACAATCCAAAATGGAAACCGCCTGGAAATTCGTCCGCTCGGGAGCGCTCGTTCTGGGAAAAATCGACCACGAAGAGTTGCCCCAAATCCACGCGTTGATGTCTCGCTACTGGGACCGTCCAATGGACTTTGCCGATGCCACTCTTGTCCACCTCGCGAAACGCGAGTCCATCTCCGCCATCCTGACCATCGACCACGCCGACTTCACCACATACCGCATCGAAGGCAAACGCCAATTCAAAGTCCTGCCGCTTGACCGTCCTCGCTAGAACCAATCTGACCCTCTGTGATTTCAAATCCTTAGGGTAAATATTCATGCAATCTTGAAGCCCGCGATCCTCCTCCCAGCCGGAAGTTTCCTTGTCTGCTGACAGATTTGTCCCATCAAAGAGACATATGTTCCTATGGGGGATATTTCTATATTGGAGAGCTCAACCTTGCCTCCAAGAATTGGCGGAGTCTTGAAGCCGAAACATTCGCCGTCTGAGATAGTCATCCGCGCCTTCTCAAGTTCCGTGAGAAGCCCAAGCTTAAACCACTCACGCTGAGTGTCCTTCTCAGAAGCCAACCGTTGAAACTCGGCAATAGAACCAGCCACCCTGATGATTTCTCCCATCCCGAGCACTAGACGGTGAACCTCTCCATTCTCATCTTGAAGAAACATATCTCCAAAATTGTTCATGGCGATAAGAGCGTAAGGTTTCTGAAGGAGCCAAGCCCAATCTTCCAAAAGTGCTCGGCCAGGCAATCTTTCAATCGAGATATTCGCGCGCATAGCTATTTTCGTAATGTGTTTTCAAACCTTCGGCGTCTCCAGCGTCACCACCGTATCGCCGCCCTTTTTTCGCGCTTCTTCGACGCTGAATTCCGCGCGATTGATCAAGTCCGTCACGATATCTTCGCTGTCGAATTCGTGTTTCGCCACCGCTTCCACGATTCCCGCGCTCAGCGTGATTTGCGTCGTATCCCACGGCGGCCGCAAACCGCTTGCTGCGCGCCGCAACTTATCCGCGAGGTTCTGCGCCCCAGCCAGCGTCGTATCCGGCAAAATAAACGCTAGCGACCAAGACGTATATTTCACCGCAACGTCGTTCTGCCGCACGATGGGCTGCAGCGACCGCGCCAGTTGCTCCAAAAACCGCTCCAGCGGCGATTCTCCCTGCTGCCGCAAAATTTCCGCGCCGCGATCGATTTGCAATATGGTCAGCGCCAGCGGAGTTCCCTGCGTGCGCGCGCGATCCGCTTCCGTCAACAGGCAGCTTTGATATGAGCTGCGACTGAGCAAACCAGTCCGTTCATCCGAAACGCCCATACGCCGCACTAGTGAACGCAGCCGCGTGTGGCTCACGCTCATCAGCATCTGATCGCCAATGGCCTGCAGAAAATAAGCTTCGTTGGGCTTCCACTTGTGGGGTTCGGCGTGACCCACGATCAACATTCCCGCGGGTGCCTGCGTCTCTTTGTCCGTGATCATCACGCCAAGCGCCGTCGCAAGCCCCAACTCGGTGAGAATCGATCCTTCCGTCGCGTCGACCACCAAACCACCCAGCTCATCCGGCTCCGCTTTTTCCATTTCCGCGAGCAGCAGCACGATCTGCGCTCCCGGTGCCGGCTTGCTCGACGGGCCGCAAAATTCCGCGGACATCTCCGGCGGCCGGCCCGGCGCCCCAACCACCGCGATACAGCGCGCGCCGTGCACATGGGATCCCACTTCACTCACCGCGGTGTTCAGCATCGCCCGCGGCGTCTGTTGCCGGAAAATTTTCTGATTGATTTCGGAAATCTTCGAGAGATCGCGAAGTGTTTCCGCGCTGTACACACCTGTCCGCGTGGTGGGAGAAACCGGCTGGGCCTCGACCACCGGCGCCGCCGGTGCGGCTGCCGCGGGCGCAGCGGGTTCCTGTTTGGGTTTGGCCGCGCCCGGCGGCCACCAATTCGCCACCTGGTACAGATTTTGCAATCGCGCGTTGCGCGCTTCTTCGCCGGGAAACATCGCCGCGATTTTTTGCAGCCGCTCGAGCGCCTTGCTCTGCAACGAATACTGCAAAAAAATCTCCGTTTGCACGATCAGGTCTTCCAGCGCCTGGGCGTGCCGCCCTTCCTCCGTGTTCGGCTGCTGGGCCGCTACTCCCGTTCCCGAGCTGGTATTGGATGGCGGCGGCGGCGCAGAGTTCATCGACTTCGCCAGCCTGCCTCCCACGCGCTTCACGAACGCTTCGTCAACGTGCCCGCGAAGCTTATCCATCCGCTCCTGGTTCCGGTAATCGTACGCGTCGATGTCCACCAAACGTTCGAGCGAGTCGCAAGCCTTCCGGAAATCGCCCGCGTTGAAATACACATCGAAAAGTTTTACGAGAATTTCGAAATACTGCGTTTCGCGGTTCAGCTCGTTGTAGACCGAAGCCCAGAATTCCATCATGCCCTGCGAATGCGGGTGCTTGGAAGCAATGGCGTCCAGTTGCGTGGCGAAATCATTTTGCCGCTTGTCCGCGAACATGCGGCGCTTCAGCGTCTGGAGTACGTCCACGCCCTTGGTGGTCTGCGCGGATGCCGTGTACGCATCGGCAAGCTCGAAGAGCCGCTCCGCCCCCGCGTTTTTTTCACGCAACAGTTTTTCGAGGATCTCTCTCGCCCGGTCGAGATTTCCGCCGCGTATCAATGCGTCGCTAAATGTTTCGAGAAAAACTGTATCGCTCTCCGTGGCCGCGAAGGGTTCGAGCAGCGTGGCCGCTTCCGCGGCTCCGTCGCTGCGAAGTTTTGCCTGTGCGTAAAGCAGCGCCACGCTCCGCTCTTGCGGTGCAAGTTTGTAGGCCCGGCCGAGCAACTTCAGCGCATCCGCTTCGGAACCTCCTGCCGTTGCGAGTTGGCCCGCGCGCAGAAAAGTGCGCGCTGCCAGCGCGTTCTTGCCGATCTGCTCCGCGGCTTCCGCCAACCGCAGTTGCCGGCTGAGATTTTCCGGATCGAGCTGCGCGATCCGCTCCCAGCAAAAAAGCGCGTCTTCGTGGCGCCCCAGGTTTGTGAATAGTTCCGCAGCTTTCGTGTACTGATCGATCGCTTCTTCGGGATGATTTTGTTTTTGCTGCAGGAAAGCGTACCGCGCGATTCGTTCCGGGGGTTGGGCGGTGGGGCCGCTTCGCAAAAAGCGGTTGTAGATAGCCAGCGCTTTCGTTTCGTCCTTCGGCTCGATCAGCAGATCGAACAGCAGCCCATAATAGACTGCGGCGCGGTCTTGCTGATCCATTCGCGCGTAGAGATCCCCCAGCGCTTGCGTCGCTTCCTGGTGCTGCGGCGCCTCATCGAGCACTGCCAGGTACGCTTCGATAGCGTCCTCGACGCGGTTCTTCTCGAGGAATCGCTTTGCGCGGTCCAAATGCTTGCTTACGTCTGCGGCCATCCGTCCGGGTTGCCTTTGCTTTGCCTGTCGGCTGACTAGAAAATCGTGCCGGGTCGTGCGAAATGCGAGGTGCCCACGCCCTCGTTCAACTATATACCCCGACTGCAAGCCCCGCAAAAAAAGCGCAACCGCGCCTTGTGGTATCCGGCACGCCCAGGTCCGCCAAATCGGTGGAACCTTTTGCCGTTTTGTCCGTCTCCATAGATGTCACCGCCGACCTGCCTTTACTCGACGGCCAGGAGGACCTTCTTATGCGTAACCTCTTTTCCGACCTTCAACTCGGATTTCGCATCCTCCTTCGCAACCCCGGCTTCTCCGTCACCGCGATCCTCTTACTCGCTTTGGGCATTGGCGCCAATACCGCGATTTTCTCCGTGGTCAACGCCGTTCTCCTCCGCCCACTCCCTTACCAGGACTCCTCCCGCATCATGCAGATTTGGCACGTCCCTCCGGCCAAGAGCTTCCCAGGCATGAGCTTGTTCTCCGTCTCGCCCGCAAACTACCTCGACTGGCGCAGGATGAACCACTCCTTTGAAGACATGGCCGCTTATGGCGGCACTAGCTTCAACGTCGGCGGCAAGGAACGCCCGGAATCCATTCAAGCAGCCCCGGTCGCTGCGGGCTTCTTTTCGATCCTTCGCGTTCAACCCATTCTCGGCCGCGGATTTACTCCTGACGATGACCGTCCCGGCCAGGGTCACGTCGTGGTTCTAGGCAACGCTCTTTGGCGGGAACGATATGGCGCCGATCCCGCTGTCATTGGCCAAAATATCGTTCTCGATGGCGAGCCGTACACCGTCATCGGCGTCATGCCGCGCACATTCAAGTTCCCCAGCTGGGCTCAGCTCTGGACGCCTCTGGCCTGGACTGACGAAAAGCGCGCCGTCCGCGGTAACCACAACTACGACGTTATCGGCCGCCTCAAACCCGGCGTCGACATCCGCGCCGCGCAAGCCGAGCTCAGCGCAATTTCCACTCGCCTCGAGCAGCTCTATCCTGAGGACGACAAAGGCTGGGGCGCCAAAATCCTTACTTTGCGCGAACAAACCGTTGGCGATGTCCGCCCCGCTCTGCTCGTCTTATTGGGAGCCGTAGCTTTCGTGCTCTTGATCGCCTGCGCTAACGTGGCCAATCTTGTTCTCGGCAAAATTCTCGCGCGCAGAAAGGAAATCGCCATCCGCTCCGCTCTCGGAGCCACGCGCGGCGCAATCCTCCGCCTGGTCCTTGCGGAAACTCTGCTTCTCTCCATTGCCGGTGGTGCATTGGGCCTCCTTCTCGCCCGCTTTGGCACCACTCTGATCGTCAAATTCCTCGCCGACCGGCTCCCTCGTTTTGCGGAGATCACTCTCAACGCTCCGGTGCTTGCGTTCACCGCATTTCTCGCCCTCTTCGCGGGCGTCCTCGCGGGTCTTCTCCCGGCGCTGCGTTTTACGAAAACGGACGTCAGCGAAGCCCTCAAGCAAGGCCAAAGCCGAGGCAGCTCCGACTCCGGCGGCAGCAAGACGCGCGGCCTTCTGGTTATTTCCGAGGTCGCTCTCTCACTTGTGCTTTTGATTGGTGCCGGGCTCATGGTTCGCACTTTGTGGGAGCTTAGCAACGTCAAACCGGGCTTCGATCCAAACAGTTTGCTCACCATGACTGTTTCGATTCCCGCCAGCAAGTTCACCACGCCGGCCGCGTATATCTCTTTTTTCGAGCGTGTACTTCAGCAAGTTCGCACCAGTCCAGGCGTTGAGTCCGCTGGCGTGATCGATGACCTTCCTATGGGTGACGGCGGTTCTCATCAGCCTGTCGCGGTCGAAGGCCAACCCGTCGTGCCCATGGCCGACCAACCCGAAGTCGACGTCCGCCTTATCAGCTCCGGCTATCTGCGTACCATGCGCGTCCCGCTCCTGAGCGGCCGCGACCTCACCGACGGTGATGTGGCAGGCAGAAATCCCGCCGTGATCATCAGCGAATCCATGGCCAAACGCTTTTGGCCCAACGAAAACCCGCTCGGTAAACATCTCACCCTAACTTTCTATCCGGGTGTGTCTCGTGAAATCGTGGGAGTCGTAGGCGATGTGAAGTTGGATTCCCTCGACGAAACGCGGCCCGTGGCCACAGTTTATTGGCCTTTGGATCAAGTCTTCGCGCCGCCTCCCGAATCTTGGCGCTCCTTCCCGTTGAGTCTTGCCGTGCGAACCGGTGCCGATCCTATGAGCACTGTCGCGGCCGTGACCAGCGCCGTCCATCAAATCGACCCGGAAACGCCGGTCACGGATGTGATGACCATGAACGAACTGATTTCCAACACGCTGACGCCGCAGCGTTCCAACATGCTTCTGCTGGCCGCCTTCGCCGTGCTAGCGCTGGTGCTCACTGCGATCGGCATTTATAGCGTGCTCTCTTACGCGGTTCGCCGCCGGGTTCGCGAAATCGGCATTCGTATGGCTCTCGGCGCATCCCACTCCGACGTCTTAAAGATGGTCGTCGCCGATGGTCTGAAGCCCATTCTGCTCGGCGTCGCCATCGGGCTCGCGGCAGCGCTGGCGCTAGGCCGCGTTGTCTCCTCACTCATTTACGGCGTGCGTCCCACCGATCCACTCACTTTCACGACAGTTGCGTCGCTCCTAATCGCGGTCGGCGTCCTCGCTACCATCGTGCCGGCCTATCGCGCCACCCGCGTTGAGCCCATCCGCACCCTCCGGGATGAGTGAGCTTATTTCACTCCCTTACTCGGGTCCCAGGAGCCTTGCTCCTTGCGCACCATCACGATTTCCCCGATGTGGTAGGCATTGTGTGCGTTGATGTTTGCGATTGTCGGAGCGATGGCCTTCAGCTTTGCGTCATCGGCGTTCTCGACCATCTTTTCCAGTTCCGTCAGCACGGCGTCCAGTTTCTGCACGGTTTCGTTCCAGTTTTTCGCGTCGAACTTGTCGAAGGTTTCGTCGTTGTTGCCGCTGAATTTCTCCGGATGCTCGCCTTTCATGTTGCGAAGGTTGCGCTCATTCCAGAACCAGATGTGATAGGCCAGCTGGCCGACGGAGTGATTCCCCTTGCCGTCCTTCCAGTTCGCTTGCTCCGGCGTCAACCCCGCCAACGCTACATCCGCGCACACGAACCAGTTGCTGTTGGTGTGCGTGTCCTTTAGTTGTTGTAGTAATACGCTTTTCAGCGTCGGCGCCGGCTTCTGGTCCTGTGCAAACGCCGGAATTGCCATGGCCCAAAACACGAGAATCGCCAATCGTTTCGTCATTTTGAGATTACCTCCGCTTTCTTAGACGCGCCGCTCCCGCTACTGTTTTCGGCGCGATTTCGAATATTCTGCCTCCTTCACCCATCCCCTGCCCACTACTCACTACCCAGTACTCACTCCTTGTGGCAAACTGAACTGTCACACGGCACGGTTTTGCGCAGCCTGGCGTCTTGGCTCCTCGAAGCATGCGGCTCCTGCCGGAAACTGAAAAAAATAAAAGCAGCCGCGCAACGAAAGCGGCAATCGGATTCCATGGACCCGAAGTTCATACGCAATTTTTGCATCATCGCGCACATCGATCACGGCAAGTCCACGCTTGCAGACCGTCTGCTGGAGATGACCGGCGCGCTTTCGCAGCGCGAAATGCACGAACAAGTGCTCGACTCGATGGATCTCGAGCGCGAGCGCGGCATCACCATCAAGGCGAAAAGCATTCGTCTGCACTACACCGCGAAAGATGGAAACACCTACCAGCTCAATTTGATCGATACGCCGGGTCACGTGGATTTCTCCTACGAAGTGTCGCGCGCGCTTTCCGCGTGCGAAGGCGCGCTGCTCGTCGTCGATGCCAGCCAAGGCGTCGAAGCGCAAACTGTTGCGAATACCTTTCTCGCCGCGGGCAGTAATTTGACGATTGTACCGGTCATCAACAAAATTGATTTACCTGCCGCGCAACCCGATTTCGTCAAAGAGCAGATTGAAAGCGTGCTCGCGATTCCCGCGGCGGACGCTCTGCTGATCAGCGCGAAGAGCGGCCTCGGCGTCGAGGACGTTCTCGAAGCCATCGTGAAACGCATCCCGCCGCCGAAAGGCAGCTCGGAAAATCCGCTGCAGGCGCTGATTTTCGACTCCTGGTTCGATATCTATCGCGGAGCCGTCGTTCTCGTGCGCGTAATGGAAGGCCGCGTGACCAAACATCTGAAAATTCGGCTCTGCTACAGCAACGAAACGTACGAAGTCGAAACGCTGGGCACGCTGACTCCAAAACCCGTCGCGCTCGAAGAGCTTGGCGCCGGCGACGTGGGCTTCATCGTCGCAAATATCAAGCGGGTGGCGGATGCGCGCATGGGCGACACCGTCACGGAAGCGGCGCGGCCTGCGCCAGCGCTTCCCGGATTTGAAGCCATCAAACCAATGGTCTTCGCCGGACTGTTTCCCGTGCTCGCCGATGACTACGAACCGCTGCGAGACGCGCTCGGCAAGTTGCAGCTGAACGACGCCGCATTTTTCTACGAGCCGGAAAACTCCGTGGCGCTGGGTTTCGGTTTCCGCTGCGGCTTCCTCGGTTTACTGCACATGGAAATCGTGCAGGAGCGGCTGGAGCGCGAATTCGGGATCAACCTCATCACTACCGCGCCCAGCGTGCGTTACCGCATCACGCGAGTCAGCGGCGAAGTGATCGAAGTCGACAGCCCGGCGAAATTTCCGAATCCCAGCGACATCGAAAAAATCGAAGAACCGATCATCACCGCGATGATCATTACCAACAATGAGTCCGTCGGCGCAATTCTTCAACTGTGCCAGGAAAAACGCGGCACGCAGAAAAATCTCGAGTATCTTTCGCCCACGCGCGTGATGCTCACCTACGAACTGCCGCTCAACGAAATCGTGCTCGATTTCTACGACCGGCTGAAAAGCGTTTCACGCGGCTACGCTTCGCTGGACTACCACCTTGCCGGCTATAACGAATCCGACCTGATCAAACTGGATGTGCTCGTGGCCGGCGAGCCCGTGGACGCGCTGGCGCTGATCATCCATCGGGAGTTCGCGCAAGAACGCGGCCGCGAACTGGTGACGCGTCTGCGAAAACTGATTCCGCGCCAAATGTTCGAGGTGCCTATCCAGGCGGCCATCGGCAGCCGGGTGATCGCACGCGAAACCGTGGCCGCTATCCGCAAAAACGTTCTCGCCAAATGTTACGGCGGAGATATTTCGCGCAAGCGCAAACTCCTCGAGAAACAAAAAGAAGGCAAGCGCCGTATGAAGCGCGTCGGCCAAGTCGATATCCCGCAGGAAGCCTTCCTCGCCGTACTTAAAGTTGCCTCCTCTTCCGACGACGATTAGCCCTAGAATCGACCTAGGATCGTTATGGACCAGCACACCATTCCTAATTCCTACCTTAAAGCGTGGTGCGACGCCACGCCGTTGCCGCCCAAACATACTCCTTTCATCTGGTTGATCTCGAAGGACGGAGAATCCAAGCGAAGGAAAGCACCCCCATAACGTGTTCACGGAGGCCGACAGATATTCTGTACGGACCAAAGGGCACGGCGACGTTCTGATCATTGAACAGAAAACGTTGGGCGCGACAGAGGATGCGTTTGTGCGGCTCCGGCCGAAGCTTGAAGTCCGAGCGACTCTGGCTGTTGAGGAGAGGCTGGATCTCTGTAAGTTTGCGGCCGCGATGTTTGCGAGGTCCAAACGACAGGGCGACCATTTCGCCGAGCATTTCCGAGAACTTAACCGCCAAGTTGAGAATTTGGAGAAGAAGCATGGATCCAAACCTAGATTGTCGCTGGAGACTCGATTTCATGCTGAAAATGGTCCGGCGGCGACGGTGGCGATGTTCATGGTGTCTTGGCCTTTTTACTTCATGCGGATGAACATCACTATCCTTTGCACGGGTTGCGAAGAAGGATTCATCACGTCTGACTGCCCTTTGGTCATGAATAATCCGGACGCGCATAGGCTTCCGCCGATGCTTCGTGCTCCTGTGCCAGGCCGCGACTTGAAGATCGAGATAACGCTTCCGCTGACCCCGAATCGCCTTCTGCTTATTTCGCATGTCTATCAGCCTGGCTATATGGAGGCCACTCGGGAACAGGTTGATGAGCTTAATTCGAGAGTCAGATTTGGTTGTCAAGAATGCTTTGTGTCCCAAAAGGGCATTGTCAAGGATTGTTGGTTCACTCCTGCGCCGACGCCCACTGACCGTTGGGAGACTACTCCCGAAGGAATCGCCGCAGAAGAGCAATGGAAACTGCACCTCAAGGCGAAGGCCGAGTGGGAGGCCTGGGTTAGGGCACGCGGCAATCAAGACTCCCCTCCCGGCTGATTTTTGCTATTGGCCTTTACCACAGTCAGCAACTTCCCTCGGTGGAGTTGGATGGCTACTCCGTCGCCTATGGCGACTTGGGCGGCGTCGCGCAGGAGGTTGCCGGCGGCGTCGGTCGCGATGGCGTAGCCGCGTTCGAGGACTTTGAGGGGGCTGCGTTCCTGGAGCTGCAAGGCTAGGCGCTCGAGGCGCTCGCGCTTGGTGCGCAAGAGGCGTTCGGCGCGGAGGCCTAGGTCGGCGCTGCGCTTTTCGAGGCGCAGTCGGAACGCAGAAATTTTCACGCGAAAATCGAAACTGGCGATGCGCAGGTGCAACGCGGTGAAGTGTTTGCGCGATTGTTCGAGGCGCGCTCGGAGGCCTAGCGCGAGGCGCGATGTCATTTCATCGGCGCGCTGGCGCTGCTGGCGGAGAAGATCGAGCGGGCGGCGGAAGCCGCGGCGGGCGGAGAGTTCGTGGACGCGCTTGCTGAGATCGAGAAGGCGGTAACGGACGAGGCCGGCGAGCGTTTCGCGAAGATCGGCGATGTGCCTATCGAATTCGCGGCGCGTTTGGACAACGAGCTCGGCGGCGGCGGAGGGAGTGGAAGCACGAACGTCGGCGACAAAATCGGCGATGGTGAAATCCGTTTCGTGGCCAACGCCGGAGATGACGGGAATTTCGGAAGCGGCAATCGCGCGGGCGAGAGGTTCTTCGTTGAAGGCCCAGAGATCTTCCATGGAGCCACCGCCGCGCGCGAGGATCAAAACGTCCACGAGTTTTTTGTGATTGAAGAATTTCAGCGCTTTGACGATTTCCGCGGCGGCGCCTTCGCCCTGAACGCGCACGGGAAAAACCGTCAAGTGGACGTTGGGAAAGCGGCGGCGCAAGATGCGTACGACGTCGCGCACGGCGGCTCCACGCGGCGAAGTGATCAAGCCGATGCGGCTGGGGAGCATGGGGAGAGGCTTCTTACGTTCGGCGGCAAAGAGGCCCTCGGCTTCGAGGCGCTTTTTGAGTTGCTCAAACGCTAGTTGCAGCGCGCCGAGGCCGATGGGGTCAATGTTCTCGACGTAGATTTGATACTCGCCGCGGGCTTCGTAGACGCTGATCGAGCCGTGCACAGTAACGTGCAGGCCGTCCTCGGGGCGAAACTTGATGCCGCGCTGCTGCTGTTTGAAAAAGACGCAGCGGACCTGGGAGCGGTCGTCCTTGAGGGTGAAATAGGTATGACCGGACTGGGCTTCGCGGCAGTTGGAGATTTCGCCTTCGACCCAGAGATCGGTGAAGTTTTTGCCGAGGAGGTCGCGGATACGGGCGGTGAGTTCGCTGACAGTGAGGGCGCGGCGAGTGGGCTGGAGGTTGAAGGTGAGTTGGGTGGTCATAGGAAGAAGTGGCGAGTGGCGAGTGACGAGTGACGAGTCGAAGAGCACAGCCAGGATTGTCTGTGCCACCGGGAAGGATGCTTGGCAGCATTTCTAGTTAACAATCTGCACCCACCCCACCCGCTATTTTTTCGTGAATGCGCATTCTAAAGGACATTAAACAGATACATGAGTTCGCTTCCATTGAGCAACGTCGGCGGCTTGTCTTTGACAAATTCGTGCGCATCCGAACCATAGACTGTTGCGGTGACGAAGATTACGTCGCTTTTATCTTGCTCTATATACCCATCCTACACGCGATTATGGCTTCGCGGGAGCTGGGGCTGGGGCTGGGGCCGCGGCGGGCGCGGGACTGGTGCTGAAATTTACTTTGGGAGCCTGGCGGGCGCCGGGTTCGGTTTTGAAGTAGGCGTCGTTGCGGGTGAAGCCGCTCATGCTGGCGACGAGACTGTTGGGAAAGAGCGAGATGAAGGTGTTGTAGTCCTGGACGGACTCGTTGTACCGGCGGCGCTCGACGGCGATGCGGTTTTCGGTTCCGGCGAGCTCGTCCTGGAGGCGAAGGAAATTTTCGTTGGATTTGAGCTGGGGATAATTTTCGGTGAGCACGAGAACTTTGGCGAGCGAGGCATCGAGCTGGTTGTTGGCCGCGATTTTTTCGGCGGGCGTGGTGGCGTTCAAATAGCCGGCGCGAGCCTTGGCAATTTCATCAAAGACTTCGGTTTCATGCTGGGCGAAGCCTTTAACGGTTTCGACGAGATTGGGAATGAGATCGGAACGGCGCTGGAGGACAACGTCGACTTGTGCCCAGGCGGCGTTGACGGCTTCGCGCTTGATAGCCATTTGATTTCGGCGAGAGATAAACGAGCCGCCGAGAATCAGCGCGATGATAAGCAGAACCGCCAGTATGACCAGTGCCACTTTCATAAGACCTGCCTCCGTAAAAAATCAGGAACCGGCTTTACCGGCCCGCTGCCACTCGTGCTTGGGAACTTGTTTATCTAGAGCGGAAATTACCACACTTAGGGCGTTTATGTATTCACCGTAAGCGTGGACGATGTCATTCGCATGCGCGTGATGATCCCGGAGCTTGAAAGCCGCGGCAAAGGCTTCGGCGTTGACGCCGGTGAGAGTGGCGATACGAGCGAAGACTTCGCCGGCCGCGGCGGGCGGCTTTTCCTCGAAGGCGATCAGCGCGTGGCGCAGGAGAGCAAGAGCGCTGGAGGAAGATTTGGCGACGGCGTTGCGCAGCTCGCTTTCATTCTGGCCATTGAGGAGGAAATGCTGGCGGAGTTTGAGGAGCAAGGTGCGGAGGTCGTGCTCGACTTGGACGCGATGGAGATTCATCGGCACGGGGATGTTTTCTACAAGGTCAAGGCCAAAGAGAACGCGGCGGTGGGCTTGCATGTCGAGAAGCTCGATGGAAAAGACGTCGGCGGAGCTGCGCAACTCCGCGGCGGTGAAAAATAGCGGGGCGGGTTCGTGCTGGTCCTTGGTCCACCAATGGACGACCGGGGCGACGCGCGTCAGCTCGCGTGGGGCGAGAGAACGCAGGATGCAAAGGATGTTCAGGTCGGAGTGGCCTTCCTTGAAATCGCCGCGGGCAGCGGAGCCATAGAGAATCAAGGATTCGAGATTTTCTCCGGCAAATTCTTTCATCCGGCTTACCAGATCGGTCAACTTCGTTTCCGTCGACAGCATTCTGCTACCGCTCCTTCTTCAAACTCCCGAACTAATCTCACAAACAGCGGTCACCAGCTACCACCTGCGCCCCCGCCGCCGCTGCTCCCGCCGCCAAAACCGCCGAATCCCCCGCCTCCACCGCCGCCCCAGCCACCGGAGCTACCGCCGAAACCTCCGCCACCGCCGAGCATGCCACCGATCATCGGGCCAATCCACCAGCCGCCTCCGCCGTGTCTTCCCCCGCGAGCAGACGCTCCTCTGGCAATGGCCCTGATAATGTGAAAGACGAAGAAAATCAGGAGGAAAATTGGCCAGATGGGGAAAGAGGACGAACCATTATCGCGCGGCTGGATGGGCTGAGCGGGTGCAGTTGCGGTGAGGGTAACGCCGCGATCGTCGGCGACGTATTTGGCGAGCTGCCAGGCGGCGGCTTCGATGCCAGCGCTGTAATTTCCCTGGAGAAAATAGGAGCGCATCAAGCGGCCTGCGTCTCCGGCGCGCGCGTCGTTGATGACGGGCTCAAGACCGTAGCCGACTTCGGTCCAGTATTTGCGTTCGGTGGGAGCGACAAGGAGAAGAACCCCGCGACTATCTTTTTTGCTGCCGACGCCGAGCTGCTTGTAAAGTTCGTTGCCGTATTGCTCGACGGTTTCATCCTGGAGCGAGTTAACGGTGACGATGGCCATCTGCGCGCCGGTTTTTTGCTCGAGTTCGAGGCAGAAATTTTCGAGGCGAGTCTTCGCGTCAGGAGTGATGACGCGGGCTAGATCGGTGACGTAGCCAGTGGGATGGATGTCCTTGATGTTTTCGGCGCTGGCTGCGAGCGCGCATGCGAAAACGAAAAAAATCAAAAGAAAGTGGAACGCGAGAATTCGCGCAGGGGAGGAAATACGTTTGAACGGAGCAAACGGCATGCATTAACGACTATAGGAGGTGAGCGGAAAACTGTAAAGAGACGGGATGCAGAAATCGTGTGGCCAGAATGAACGATAGAAGATTATGAGCGGAGGGAAGAGCGGATCGCCTCGTAAGGCGGTCCCTACACATGCATTTGAAATTATGGCTTGGTGGCGAAATCTTGGGGGAGAGGGTTGTCGGGGCGCTCTTCGTCCCAGAGGATGCCGACAATCCACCAACGCTTGCCGTCGTTGAGGAGTTGAAGGCTGTTGATTCCACGGGCAAAAGGAGCTTCGCCAGCGTTGTGGCGGGATTCGTAGCTGCTGAAGACTTGAGCGATATTGCCGAAGATTTCGACGCGGCTGCGGATGGGAGATTCGAAGAAACCGTTTTTCAGGAAGTAGGCGCCGCCGCGGTTGACGTAGTCGTCGACGGTGTTGGGATGCACGCGGATGGAACCGTCGGCAGCCTTGCCAGTGGAGGTAAGGTGCGCACCGGGGAGAAAGAGAGAGCGGAAGCGGGCCCAGTCGCGCTCGCCGGGAGGGCCGGAGATCACTGCATAAAGAGCGATGAGAACGTGATCGACGGAGTCGACGTCTTCGGATTTTGCGGCGGGAGCGCCGGCAAAGGGATCGGGGCCGGGCTGCTGGGAAGGGCGCGCCGCGTTCTGTTGTTGGGGAGGAGTTTTGTCGGAAGACGATTGGGCTGGCAAGCATTGCGGAATGGCAAGACTTGCGAACAGGGCGATCAGTACGAGCTTCACGGCGCATTCTCCCGATCGATTTGGCGGAGCGAACCGCTATCACTTCGAGCTTGGACGCGGGAACTATATATCAGGAGAGCGTGAGACGTGGAGAAATTTGATGGCGATTAGCGGCGGAAGTGGGAAAAAAGCCAAAAGACAAGTGAAAAGGCGAGGCTGAGAACGAGGCAGGTGACGACGGGGAAGTAGAAGGTGGTGTGTTCGCCGCGATGGACGATGTCACCGGGCAGTTTGCCGAGGCGGAAGGGGAGATTTCCGCCGAAGTAGAGGAGCGCGCCGACGATGGCGAGGAGACCGCCGAGGAAAAGGAGAGTGCGGCCGAATTCGCGCAGGGGATCCATAGGGAGAGTGTAGAAGAACTAGAGGAAATTAAGGAAGTAGATGAGGGAAAGGAAGTAAAGGAGCAGGCCGAGAGATCGTTGGCGCGGGAGATGCTCCGAGATGGCGCGGCAGGATTGGCTGGCTTCTACCGGCTTATGCGCGCCTGGAAGAGATGCGGAAGTGAACTCCATTTCTAGAAATCATGGATGATGCAGCCTGTTAGCCCACCAAGGCATTTTGCGCGGTAACTGTCCGCGACAATCTTCTTGCCTAATATTTACTCATAGTGTAATCTTAGTATGTATTGTTCTACAGTATATCTGGAAGAGTTCCCGCACTTCTAGATTCCCATAGTAAGGGTTGTTGTGGAGGTATCGCATGGCAGGCACCCAGCGCCTTCTGGCGATCGCAATGACATTTTTCCTGACGGGCGTTCCCGGCCGCGGCGTTCCGAATGCCCTTGGAATCGTCGTGCAGGCGGATCATGCAAACTTGGGCTCTCACGCCGCTTCCGAGGGAACTACGATCTTTGATGGCGACCGGGTGTCGACTGGCGCGGGGGGCTCGTTGCGGATGGTTCTTGGCGAAGCGATGCTCTATTTGGCGGAGCAAAGCGGCGTGATCGTTCACAGCAATGCGAGCGGAGCGGGGAGACACTTCGAGGCGGAGCTAGTCTCTGGCGCCGTGGTGCTTTCCGCGACAGCCGCGGCTGCTGGGGAAATCGTTGCCAGCTCGGCTCGCGTTTGCCCTGCGGCTGAAGGGCGGGGCGTAGTCCAGGTTCGGCTTGTTGCGGCACATGAATTGATCGTTTTTGCGCAGCGGGGGCCGGCGGAGATTTGCTATCGGGGCGAGTGTGAAACGATACCGGAGGGAAAGTCGTATCGCGTGGTGCTCAATGCTTCGGACGATAGCGCGTCAGGAGCGCCGGGCGCAATCCATTCGGGGAAGGGCGGCAAAGCGTTCGTGCTGATCGCGGTTGGCGTGGCGGCTGCGGCGGGGATTGCGGCGATCTGGGGAAGTGGGCAGAGCGGACAGAAAGGCTTGGAGAGCCCCGATCGGCCTTAAGAAGAGGGAAATGAGGTATAGGAGGCAAAGGAATTAAAGGCGAAGCCAGCAAAGCTGCATAGCGTGCGGCGCCGGGACGGTCCGCCATTTCGACGAGATGCGGATAGTTTGAGGACAGCACACAGACGGAAGTCTATGGCACGCAAACTTCAGATGAGTTCGAGGCCGGAGAAGAAATAGCCGATTTCGAAGGCGGCGGTTTCGGGAGCGTCGGAGCCGTGCGTGCAATTGTTGCCGATGCTGGTGCCGAGGTCGTGGCGAATGGTACCGGGGGCGGCCTTTTTGGGGTCGGTGGCGCCCATGGTGTCGCGCCATTTCAGAATGGCTCCCTCCGCCTCGAGGACCAAGACAAAAATTTTACCGGAACTCATAAAGTCGGTGAGCTCGCCGAAAAAGGGGCGGCCTTTGTGAACGGCGTAAAAGCCTGCGGCTTCGCCGCTCGTGAGGATCATCGTCTTGATGGCCACGATGCGGAAGCCGGCTTTGTGAATGCGTGAAAGGATCTCCCCCTGTTGTCCAAGTGCAACTGCATCTGGCTTGACGATTGCGAGAGTGCGTTCGAGTGCCACGAAAGATTCCTCCAGAATCTCTAATTATCAAAAACTTCGCTTCCGGCAAAACGGGCGGGGCAAACCACGCCCTACAATCTCTACTTCAGGGCGGCGGCGATGGTCGAGCCGAGGTCCGCAGGAGTTTCGACGGTGCGGATGCCTGCGGCGGACATCGCTGCGTATTTATCTTTGGCGGTGCCTTGGCCACCGCTGATGATGGCGCCAGCGTGGCCCATGCGGCGGCCCGGCGGCGCGGTTTGCCCGGCGATGAAACCGACGACCGGCTTTTTCACGTTGTCCTTGATCCAGTGCGCGGCGATCTCTTCGGCGTTGCCGCCGATTTCGCCAATCAGGATGATGGCGTGCGTGTCGGGATCGTCGTTGAATAACTTCATCGCGTCGAGAAAAGATGTGCCGATGATGGGATCGCCGCCGATGCCTATGCAGGTGGATTGGCCGATACCGAGACGCGTGAGTTGGTCCACGGCTTCGTAGGTGAGAGTGCCGCTGCGGCTGACGACGCCGACCTTGCCCTGCTTGTGAATGCGGCCGGGCATGATGCCGATCTTGCATTTGCCGGGAGAAATGACACCAGGGCAGTTGGGACCGATGAGGCGCGTTTTCGTGAAGTCAACGGTGGCGGAGGCGCGCACCATGTCGATGACGGGAATGCCTTCAGTGATGCAGACGATCAGCGGGATTTCGGCGTCGGCGGCTTCGAGAATAGCGTCGGCAGCGTATGGCGGCGGAACAAAAATTACTGACGCATTAGCGCCTGTGCCTTTAACTGCTTCCTGTACAGTGTCGAACACCGGGCGTTCGAGATGCTTGGTGCCACCCTTGCCGGGCGTGACTCCGCCGACAACGTTCGTGCCGTACTCGATCATTTGTTGCGCGTGGAAAGTGCCTTCACGGCCGGTGAAGCCTTGCACGATGAGTCTTGTCTTTTCATTTACGAGAACACTCATGAGTGAGGTAAAGGAGGTAAATGAAGTAGAGGAGGTAAAGGATAAAACCTCCAATGCTACAGTTTTCTCCACTCCTTCCAGAGATTGTGAATCATAAATCCTAGTTTTGAATACTCTCCAATCAAAGATTCCGCGGTGTGCCTGACAACGAAGCCTTCATCGGCGGCAAGCTCCAACCAATATTTCGTCTCTGCCACCTCGCCGGCGGCAATCACCAGATGACGCTTAAATTCTGCAGGCGAGACGCGCTTACTCCACCCTTCAACGATGTTCGCCCCCACAGAGCGAGAAGAACGGCGAAGCTGGCGCCCAAGCTCAAATGGTTCTTCTCGTGGCATCGTTTTCGAGAACACGGAAACCCTCAGCGTCAGGCGATAAGCTTGTTTGTAAACTAACAAGTCCGTGTAGTTCCTGACCGGGTCGTTCCCATTCCGATCCTTTACCTCCTTCACTTCCTTTACATCCCTCGAGGTTGCCATCTACACCCACCGCTATACGTGCGCCAGTTGCACGACCTTTTGCGCGCCGTCCTTCATGCCATCCGCGATGGTGAAGTTGAGGCCGCTCTCGCGCAGAATCTTCTGGCCCAGCTCGACGTTGGTGCCTTCCATGCGAACGACTACCGGGACTTTTACTTGCAAATCCTTGGCGGCGGCCACGACTCCGGTGGCGAGAACATCGCAGCGCAGGATGCCGCCGAAAATATTGATGAAGACGGCTTTCACTCCGGGATCGCCAATCAGGATGCGGAAAGCGTTCTTGACCTGATCGGAGGAAGCGCCACCACCAACATCGAGAAAGTTGGCAGGCGAACCGCCGGCGTATTTGATGATGTCCATGGTGGCCATGGCGAGGCCGGCGCCATTGACCATGCAGGCGACGGTGCCGTCGAGCTTGATGTAATTCAGGCCGTACTTGGAGGCTTCGACTTCGAGAGGATCTTCCTCGTCGAGGTCGCGCAACTCGCGGAGTTCCTTGTGGCGGAAGAGGCCGTTGTCATCGAAAGTCATTTTGGCGTCGAGCGCGACGAGGCGGCCGTCGCCGGTGACAACGGCAGGATTGATTTCGAGCATGGAGGAATCGGTATCGACAAAAGCGCGATGCAAGGCCTGAAGAAACGGCGCGGCTTTCGTGGCGACATCACCAGAAAGCCCGAGGCCGAAAACAATCTTGCGCGCCTGATAAGCTTGCAGACCCGCGGCGGGATGAATGGTTTCGCGCATGATGGCTTGCGGATTTGATTTGGCAACTTCTTCGATATCCATGCCGCCAGATGCGCTGGCCATGAAGACGACTTTGCCAACGCTGCGGTCGACGAGAATGCTGAGGTAGAGTTCGCGTTTGATGTCCAGGCCTTCTTCGATGAGAACGCGTTTGACGGTGCGGCCGCCGGGGCCGGTTTGCGCGGTGACAAGATTCACTCCGAGCATGTGAGAAGCGATGTCCGCGGCTTCATCAGGTGAATGGGCGAGCTTGACGCCGCCCGCTTTGCCGCGGCCGCCGGCATGAATTTGCGCTTTGACAACGACAACGCTGGATCTGAGTCTGGCCGCGCCTTCGCGGGCTTCCTCCTTCGAGAAGGCCACTTCGCCGCGAGGAGTGGTGACACCGTACCGCGCGAGAATGGCTTTGGCTTGATACTCATGAATCTTCATCGGGGTTCCGTAGTGTTAGAATTTTCCTGTCGTCGCAAACATAAGAGTGTACTCGGAAAGCCTAAAACGGGGCAAGGTTGCGGCCGAACTTGTGGCCGCAACGCTGCCGAATCGAAATGACAAAATCGCTGATTGATCGCGCAGAATCGGGACACGTTTTCTCGCGCGGCGAAGCAGAAGCGGTGATGGAAGAGCTGCTCGCAGGCCGGGTCGAGACAGCCGACATCGTGCGGCTGCTGACGGCGATGAATGCACGGCCCGTGCGGGTGCGGGAACTCGCGGGTTTTGCAAGCGTGATGCGGCGGCATGCAGCGCCGGTGTTTGCGGACGGCGAACCGCGGCCCGAGCATCTTGTAGACACCTGCGGAACCGGCGGAAAGGGATTTACGACCTTCAACATTTCGACGGCCTCAGCCATCGTCGCCGCGGCGGCAGGAGCGCGAGTGGCCAAGCATGGGAACCGCGCGTCGCATTCAGGCAGCGGTTCCGCTGACGTGATGGAAGCGCTGGGCGTGCGAATCGATTTGCCGATCGAACATTCCGGCAAAGCGATTCGCGAAATCGGGATCGGCTTTTTCTTTGCAAGGGCTGCCCATGCGGCGGCTCGCCACGCCGCTCCGGCGCGTAAACAGATTGGAGTGCGAACGGTTTTCAATCTTCTTGGCCCGCTCACGAATCCCGCCGGCGCACGGTCGCAGGTGGTTGGCGTTCCATCCGGTGAACTGATTGATTTGGTGGCGGAGACGCTGTGCGAACTTGGCGTCGAGCATGCCTTTGTGGTGCACGGAGCGGGCGGGCTGGATGAGATTTCGCTGGCTGGAGAGACTCTGGTGGGCGAAGTAAAAGACGGAGGTGTGAGGCGGTTCACGGTTACGCCGGAAGATTTCGGAGCATCGCGTGCGCCGATCGAAGCGGTGCGCGGCGGGACCCCGCTGGAAAATGCCGCAACCGTGCGCGAAATTTTCCGCGGCAAAAGCGGCCCGCAACGCGATATCGTCGTGGCGAACGCAGCTGCGGCGCTGGTTGCCTCAGAAATTGCGCCAAGTTTTCTCGAGGGTGCGCGAGTTGCCGGTGCTGCCCTCAGTTCGGGCGCGGCCGAAGAAAAACTGGAAGCGCTTGTGGAATTCACTCAGAAGGGCGAGTAGGCGTGCTCGAATGGAGAGCTTTTTCTTGGAAACAGCTCAGGGACGATCGGGACTCTCTATGCCTTTGTGGGTCGTCCAAATGGAAATTCCGGTTATAACTGCGGCTGCGACCAGATAGAACCGGCTCTGACCGCCGACAATGGGCGCGTGATACTGGGCTGCGCCGCAGGCGTTGACGCGCGTCACACGATAGGATTTTCCTTCTTCGAGGATCTTGGTTTCCTTGCCGGCGGTCACTTCGAGAGATTGCGTGAGAGCGGTGACCAGCACGTCGCACTTTTCCAGCGTCACCTGGCCGACTGTTAGAACTAGGGCGTGCGGCCGCACGCGCACATCGTCGGCTCGAATCTCGACTCCTTCGCCGGTCTCCGCGCGAAACGTCACGGTACCGCGCTCAAGCGTGGGCGTGAGGATCGAATTTTCGTGGTTCATCCACAGCAGGCTGTCTTCCGACAAAGCAAGCTGCACTTGCCCGGAACGAACGCTGAGCGCGCCTTTATCTTGAGTCTCGAGGCGGTCGCCATCATAGAGTGTGGTTCCGACGCTCGCATCGACGGTATTCAATCGCGCGCTTGAGGATTGCAGGATGACGCCAGCAGGAGCAGTTTGTCCAGGCAACGCAACAGCGGAGAGCAGACACGACAAGGCAGCAGCTAAAGTGCGACAGCTCATAACAGTGCGAAACCTCCGAGGGAAAGCGAATCCTAAGTATCAGAAAGAGAGAGAACAGGAGCACTGGTACTTGCGGAAAGCGCTGTTACCGCATTCCGCACAAAACGAAACGCGGCCTGCCCTATAGGGCAGCTGCCCTTTAGGGCAGGTAAAGTGAGAAGATGAAGCGCGCTGGGCATGTCGAAATGCATCGGTGTTCACGGCTGCAAAGCTGCCAAGAAAGTGGGAGGAGAAAATCCTTGAGATTCATTGCGGTTGCTATGGTTGCTGCCGTTTTGGCTTTTCCGGCGATGGGACAGAAGCCGGCGGCCGTCTCGCCGGCGCAAGTCGTTCAGCAGGTGCGCGAGTACCGGATGGACAACGAAGACCGCATCGTGAGGGAATTGTCGGAATTTCTCGCGATCCCGAATGTGGCGAGCGACACGCCGAACATCCAGAAAAACGCGGCGCACCTCGTCGAGATGCTGGAAGCACGCGGGATCGAAACGCATCTTTTGCCGATCGAGGGGCGCGGCCCCGTGGTCTTTGGCAAATTGATCGCGCCGGAGGCTACGCACACGGTCATTTTCTACGCGCACTACGATGGCCAGCCCGTCGATCCTGCCGCATGGACGGACGGCACGCCGTTCACTCCTGTCTTGCGGACCGATTCGATTGAAGCCGGCGGGAAGCGCATGCCGTTTCCGGAAAATAGCGCGAACCCTCCGGCCACTTACAAAGACGACTGGCGGATTTATGCGCGATCCGCTTCCGACGACAAATCGCCGATTGTGGCGCTGCTGGCGGCGCTAGACGCGCTGCGCGCGAAAGAGATTCCGCTGAAGGTGAATTTGAAAGTGATTTTCGAGGGCGAGGAAGAAGCGGGCTCGACACATCTGGCGCAGGCTTTGGAGCTGCACAAGAATCTGCTCGGAGCCGACCTGTTGATCACCGCGGACGGACCGGTGCATCAATCAGGGAGACCCCTTGTCTTCTTTGGGAACCGCGGCGACATCGGGCTGGACCTCACGGTGTACGGGGCGGTACGGGCGCTGCACAGCGGACACTACGGAAACTGGGCGCCGAATCCGGCGATGGAACTCTCGCGTTTGCTGGCCTCGATGAAGGATGCGAATGGGCGCGTGCTGATTGATGGCTATTACGATGATGTTGTGCCCCTGAGTGATCTTGAAAAAAAGACGCTCGCCGAAATGCCGGTGAATGATGCGGACCTCGAGCGGGAGCTAGGCATTGCTAAACCAGAGGGCGCGGGAAAGAAACTGGTCGAATTGTTACAAGAGCCTTCTCTCAACGTCCGCGGCTTGTCAAGCGCTTATGTTGGAGAGCACGCGCAGAACGTCGTTCCGGATAGAGCTGAGGCCTCGCTCGAGGCGCGGCTCGTGAAAGGAGAAGATCCGCGGAAAAAATTCGAACAGATCGTCGCGTTCATTCGCAAGCAGGGATATTACGTGATTGACCGCGATCCGACTATGGAGGAACGGCGTGCGCATGCGCTGATCGCGAAAGTGATCGATGAGGGCGGCTACCGGGCCTCGCGCACGGCGATGGATTTGCCGGTGTCGAAGGCGCTGATCAAAGTCGTGCAGGACGCTACGGGCGGCGATGCGGTGATTGCGCCAACGCTGGGCGGAAGTGTGCCGATGTATATTTTTGAGGACGTTGGATTGCCGTGGATCGGCGTGCCGATCGTGAATTACGACAACCACCAGCACAGTTCGGATGAAAATTTGCGGATGGGGCATTTGTGGCGTGGGATAGAGATTTACGCGGTGATTCTGGCGGATTTGAATTGGTGACAGAAGGAAAAGATTTTTACACAGCGGTCACAGAGAGAGAAAGTTCTGGAGCAGTTGCTTGCCGGAAGTCGTCAGGACGGATTCGGGGTGGAACTGGACACCTTCGATTTTGTGCCGGCGGTGGCGGAAGCCCATGATGATGCCGTCATCGGTTTCGGCGGTGATGGTTAGCTCGCGCGGGAGAGATTTTCGTTCGACAATGAGCGAATGATAACGCGTGGCCGTGAATGGCTCGGGAAGTCTGCGGAAGACGCCCTTATTGTCGTGATGGATTTCGCTGGTTTTGCCGTGAAACAGCTTCGGAGCGCGAATGATTTTACCGCCGAAGGCCGCACCGATGGCCTGATGTCCCAGGCAAACGCCCAAAATCGGAAATTTGCCTGCAAGTTTTGCGATTAACTCTACCGAGATTCCAGCCTCTTGCGGCGTGCACGGCCCCGGCGAAATCACAATCTTTTCCGGCTTGCGGCGAGCAATTTCCTCGACGGAAATTTTGTCGTTGCGGTGCACTTCGACCTGACAGCCAAGCTCCCCTAGATACTGAGCTAGGTTGTAGGTGAACGAGTCGTAGTTATCGAGCAGCAGGATCACTTTTTTGCACGCTTTCGCGGAAGAGTTCTAGGCTTTCCGACCGCACCCTTGCTATGCGCAAGCTCAAGGGCCGTGAGCAAAGCTTTCGCTTTGTTAACCGACTCCTGGTATTCGCCCTCGGGCGTGGAATCGGCGACGATTCCGCCGCCAGCTTGCACATGGGCCACACCATTTTTGATGACCATGGTGCGCAAGGCGATGCATGAGTCGAGATTGCCCGCGAAATCCAAGTATAAAACGCCGCCCGAATAAATGCCGCGGCGGGTGCGTTCCAACTCCTCGATAATTTCCATGGCGCGTACTTTTGGAGCGCCGCTGACAGTTCCCGCGGGGAAACAAGCCATCAGCGCGTCAAAGCAATCGACATCCTCGCGCAGGCGTCCGCGCAGGCTCGAAACGAGATGCATGACGTGCGAGTAGCGCTCGACGGTCATCAGCTTTTCGGGTTTCACCGTTCCATATTCGCAGACGCGGCCCAAATCGTTGCGGCCCAAGTCGACAAGCATGATGTGCTCGGCGCGCTCTTTTTCGCTCGCGAGCATCTCTTTTTCGAGGCGCTGATCTTCCGCTTCGTCCCTGCCGCGCCAGCGTGTCCCGGCAATCGGACGGTAGAAAACATCGCGGCCCTGGACCTTGACGAGCATTTCCGGCGAGCTGCCGACAACGGCGATGTCGTTCATTTGCAAGAAGAAAAGATAGGGGGAGGGGTTGAGCGCGCGGAGCTCTCGATAAACCTGGAATGGGTCGGCCTGCGTCTTGGCGGAAAATCGCTGGCTGATCACCACCTGAAAAATGTCGCCGGCGCGAATGTAGTTTTTCGCCTTACGAACCGCCGCAAGGAATTCCTCGCGGCGAAAATTTGAGGTTACGCGAAGCGGCGCGTGGCGTTTACTAGTTTTCCTTTTCTGCTGCTCGGCAGGAGAAACCTGATCAAGCAGCTCGCGCGTTTTGCGAATCTCACGCACCGCGGCGTTGTATTTTGTGCGCAGGCTACCTTCGCCATCGGTGTGGACATTGCGAACGATCCACAAGCGGTGCTGCAGGTGATCGAAGGCGATGATGCCGCGATAGAACATCAGTTGCGCGTCGTAGAGACCGATGTCGTCACGGAGACGCTTCGGCAGCCGTTCGATCAGACGAACCATGTCATAAGAAAAATAGCCGATCGCACCGGCAACGAGCGGAGGAAGGCCCGGCAAGCGCACGGGGCGGAAACGATCCATGCGGGCACGAAGAAACGTGACGGGGTCGCGCTCTTCCCACAAAATGCGATTGGGGCTCTCGAGAACGCACGCGCCGCCGGCGTAACGAAAAACTTCTTCGGGATTCGCGCCCGCAAAGGTGTAGCGGGCGATCTTTTCGCCGCCTTCGACGCTTTCAAGCAAGAAAGAATAGCGAGCGCCCTGCGCAATGCGCAGATAGGCGCTGACGGGCGTGAGCAGGTCGGCGGGAAAAACGTCGTAAACGGGAATGAGGTTTCCCTGTTTGGCGAGGCGCTGGAATTCGCGGAAGCTGGGCTGGATCATGGGCTCAAGTCACGGCGACAGTTTATTTTCCGTGGTCGGCATTATCGCATTTCTGGATTAACCGTGCTGGCGCGAGTTTTCGTCGACGCGTAAAGCTCGCAGAACCGCCTTGCGCATGGCGGATTCCGGCGCGCGTTGTCCGGTCCAGAGTTCCCATTGAGCGACTCCCTGAGGAACGAACATTTCGACGCCGGAAACCGTGGTAATGCCTTTGCGGGCCGCCAGTTTCAGCAGTTGCGTCCTTTGCGGGCGTGTAATGAGGTCCATGACGAGCTGGCAGTTTAGCTCGCGGGGAGATAAGGGCGAGATTCCGTTGTAGGGATGCATTCCGATGGGAGTCGCGTTCAGGATCACACCAAAAGATTCGCTTTTCAGGGCGCGCCGAGGGACGATGCCGCCTCCCACGGCTCTGGCCAATTCGCGAGCAGCCCGTTCCCTCCGGGCGCAGATTTCAACGTGTGCGCCGGCGTTCGCGAGAGCGAAAGCCGCGGCTCTGGCGGCACCGCCTGCGCCGAAGATCAAAACGCGGCTGTCAGCCAGGTGAAGCTTCTTTTCGAGAGCGCGCAGAATCCCCACGTAATCTGTATTGCAGCCGAAGAGCGAGCCATCGCGGCGGACGACGACGGTATTGACGGCGCCAATCCGGGCGGCAAGCGGGTCGCAGTACTTCAGAAACTTCAAGATGGATTCTTTGTGCGGAATGGTCACGCTGAAACCGCGCACCCCAAATTCCGGCACAGCCTTCAAAAAGTCGCGCAAATCTTTTACCAGGAAGGGCAAGTAAACGGCGTCCATTTTGCGCACGATGAAGCCGGTGTTGTGAAGAAGCGGCGAAAGAGAGTGTCCCACGGGATCGCCGATAACGCCATAAACGTGAGTGCGATTCGTCAACTTGTGAGCGCGGTAGAGGTGTCTTAAGTCGTACAGGGAGACTTGCCCCGGAGCAGTCGCCTCTCCGATGGGGGCGTAGGCCAGCGCGCTTCCCTCTCGCAGGGCGAGGACTCGCGCGGGCAGACCGGTTTCGCCCATCGGCACAGCGACGATATTCTTGGTGCGGCGAGCAAGATTCAATAGGCGCAGGCTATCGCCGATGGTGACCGCGTGTGCAGCAATCTTTAATGCATCCACTCCCGGCTGCGCGGCAAAAGGAGCGGGATCGAAGCGGGGGGGCATGCGCTGGAAGTCGTGCAAAGACACCAGAATGTGCGGCGGCAAGCCGAGCTCACCTACGGGTTTTCCACCCAATTCCCGCAAGGTTTCGATTTCCAGATCACACCAGGAGCACCCCGCCTCACGAGCGTTGGCGAGCCAACAGAGCTGGGCTGGGATGCCTCCAGTGAATCGGCCCCCCCCGATACGACGGCGGCAAGTGGCGAGAAAGGTGCCGCCGCGCGGCCTTCGTTTCATCAGCCAGGAAAGGAAGCGGGAGCGCTCGGAATCGCTGCGCAGCCAGTCCAACCGCAATTCGATCGTCGGGGTTTCCCGGAGCCCCGCGCTAACCAGATTGGCCATCTCGGCAGCGGTGGAAGCCGCGGCGACGGCGCAGATGCGCCTCTCCCCCGATCCAAACAACGTTGACCTCTGCGCGGTTCTTCCCATGTTATTGAGAATACGGGTTCTAGCATGCCCGTAGCAAAAGTGTAAAGCGCTGCAAGCCTATTTGTTGACGCATTGGGGCGGCGCCTGTTAATTTCGCAAGGAAACGTCCCCGCACGGCCCATAGGGCGTGTTTTGAAGGAGCCTTGGAATGCGCGCTAAATTAGCTTCTCTAAGCATTTTCGTCCTTGCCGGCGCCGGAATTTGCTCGGCGCAGACGGGCCCCGCCCCGTCACAGGTGGGTTTTTCGACCGCCTATTGTTCGGGTTTTGTAACCGACCAAAAAGTTCCCGATGCGACTCGCCTGGTCTCCGGCGAGCAGTCGAACGCCAAGCTGACATTTGCTCGCGGGGACTATGTATACATCAATCGCGGCCAGGACAAGGGAGTCCGCGTCGGCGACCGGTATACCGTCGTCCGAGCGGAAGGAGATCCCGCGGACGTCGACTGGTTCAAGTGGCAAACCAAACTGATGAAGGCCATGGGCACGCACTACATAGATGAGGGCCAGCTTCGAGTTGTCAATGTTGGACCGAAAATCGCCACCGCGGAAGTGACCGTTTCTTGCGATTACATGCAGCGAGGCGACGTCGTCCTTCCGTTCCAGGAGCGGCCGGAACCCGCGCTAAAGGACTCCGCCAACTTCGACCATTTCGCCCCCGTGAGCGGCAAGCCCGTTGCGATGATCGTGCAGTCGAAGGATTACCAGCAATCCGCCGGGCAAGGCAGCACCGTCTACGTGAACCTGGGAACCGAAAAAGGGGTAAAGGTCGGCGACTATTTCCGCGTATTTCGTTATCAGGGCTCGTTGGCGGAGTTCGCTCCTCAGACGAAGGATTATCAGGACCGTATCTACGGTTTTGGCAGTTCGCCCGGGCGCTATCGCTGGAACGATTTGCCGCGTGAAGTGCTGGGGGAAGGCATCGTCCTCAACGTGAGCCGCAATTCCTCTACCGTTCTGATCACTTTTAGCAGCATCGACATGTACACAGGCGATTACGTCGAACTCGAATAGCCTATCGCCGGCAAGATGGAAACTTCAGGCCCGCGGGGGGATGTTCCTCTCGCGGGCTTTTTCTTGCGCACACCGAGCTTCTCAAGAACAATGCTGCGTTAGCGATTGGAGACTCGCCGGGAGCTACGTTTCAACTTCCTCTTCTTCCGAGAAAACCTCGCAAAAAAATCCTAGAATTTGTGTTTCTGGCTCCTGCCATGCATTTGCAGGCAAGCCCGCTTTTCGACAGGTCTCCCCAAGAAACTGTTCGCGGCCAAGGTGGTGCTCGACCGCAACCTGCGGAAGCAAGAGACCGCGCTTGACGCCTTGAGAAATCAGCAATCCATGCTTGCCCATCTCGATGTTTTCGGGAAGAACCGGCTCTGGCGGCGAGAGGAGTGAGAGTTCAATTTGCAGGCTGGGAATCTCCTCCACGCGGACGGGCGAGAATCGGGGATCGTGCAGTGCCGCGCTGGCCGCGCACCTCGCGACGGCCGGCCCCAGTGACTCGAACGCGTCGACAACGCCGATGCATCCGCGCAAACGGCCTCGAACATGGAGCGTGACAAAGACTCCGCGCTTTTCGGCAAACACCCCGTCTCGCGGAATGCCTCCCGGAGGATTCTGGGGCGATACGGCTTCGGCAACCGCCCGGCGCGCCAATCCGAGCAGGGACTGGCGATCGGCTTCAGAGAGGAACGGCATCCTCGGACTTTTTGTGACTCTCCATCATGCGCAGCTTGCGGCGCTGCTTGATCTGGCCGTCAACCTGGCCCCAGAAACGCAAGAAATATTGCGCGGCAGAAACCAAAGCGCTGATCACCACCAACCAAAGAAGAAACAGCCCCAGGCGGTTCAGCAAGGGGTGATGGACTTGTCGCGCTCCGGCAATCAGGACAGCTACCGCACACACTTGCAGCACCATTTTCGTCTTGCCCAACAAAGAAGCCGCGATCGTAAATCCTTCGGCTGACGCGATATTCCGCAGACCGAGCACGGTGAACTCACGCCCGATGATGATCACAACCATCCAGGCAGGAACCAAGTGCATATCCACGAGAGAAATAAAGGCCGCGGAGATGAGCAATTTATCGGCTATTGGATCCAAGAGAATCCCAAGGGTCGTAACCTGGAACCGGCGCCGCGCAAAAAAGCCGTCCGCCCAATCTGTTGCCGCCGCCACAAGCAGGATCAAAACTCCCCAAAACTCGAAATGCATGGGAAAACCACGGAAGTCGACGTTTGGACTCTTGGTAAGCAAGACGGCAATCAGCAGGGGGACGAAAAAGATCCGAAGAAGCGTCAGTGAGTTGGGGAGATTCATAGCTACATGGCGCCGGAGAGGCCGCCCCTTAAGCTTCAGCCACCGCTCGCCTGACTATAGCCCCCTGCTCCGCAGGCGTCAACGCCTCCTAGAGAAACCCTCTGCGTGGCCGCGGGTACTCTAACGTCAACAACTAAAATGAGTTGCGGGGAGAAAGATGCTGTACTGATTCGTAAGCCCTATGCTGCAAACCTGTGCAAATTTCCCATAGCGGGTCCATCGGTTTCAGTGTGCCACGCAGACCCACCTGGTTGTTCGACCACTCAATAAATCATTTATAATCAATAGTTTGTAAGCTATTCCTGCGCGACGACAAGATAATTCCAAGCTCGAAAACGCGGATCAATTTCTTTTGCTCAAAACGGTTTCCACAAGGTTTCCACAGCGGAGCCTTCTTTCCCAGAGCCTGCAAATCCTTCAAGAAAGACCCATTTAGCCATCAAAGAGCCCGGTTTTCAGAAGTGTGTTCCAAGGTTACTCTGACGCAAATAGGGTAGGTCCACTCAAATCGCTCGAGGTCCTCGCAAGACGCGCGCAGGGAGGAAAAAGATCGCTCGCAAAAACGATAGGACACCTTCCACAGCGATGCCAAGGATGCGAAATGGCAACAAGATGAGCCAAACAAAGGGATAGGCGATCAACGCGAGCAGCGCAAGAGGCCAGCAGAAGAAAAGCAAGATGCACCACAAGAAGAATGCAGCCATGGCAACCTCCTCAACTCCTACTACTATTACGCACGTGCACGGCTGGAAGTTCCATCCTTGGCAAAAGTGGCGAGCTTGAGCCGGCGCGCAATCGACACGGGAACTTCGGCTTCCAGCAGCATGTGAGAATCCTCAACCTCGGAATGCAGTACGCGGCCAAGGGCATGAACCAGCGCCAGCGTGCGGCCTTCCGCGAGCGGCATCCGGAGCGAAAGCGTCAGCACGGGATCGACCGGAAGCGCAGCGTCCATGCGCTTCAACAACTCCTCGACGCCTTCTCCTGTAAGGCCCGAGACTAGCACAGGTCCGCCCTCTGTGCCTGCGCCCATCCCACGTGGATGGGTGAGCGAGGCACACTGTTCCTTTGTGAGCCGGTCCACTTTATTGAGGATGTGAAGCCGCGGCCGGTCTGCAACGTCAAGATCACGCAAAATCTTGTCCACTTCTTCGTCCAGCTCGGCGTGATGAGGATTAGAGACGTCGCTCACTTGCAAAATAAGCGCGGCTTCCTGTACTTCCTCAAGGGTGGCGCGGAACGCCGTCAGCAAGCCCTTCGGCAAGTCGCGAATGAATCCGACGGTATCCGATACGAGGACGCGGCGGTTGGACGGCAGGCGAATCGCTCGGATGGTCGGGTCCAGCGTGGCGAACATGCGCGAAGAGACCAGCACTTCCGCGCGGCTCAGCGCATTGAACAGAGTCGACTTGCCCGCGTTGGTGTAACCCACGAGCGCGATCGTCCCCAGCGGCACGGCGTTACGGGCTTCGCGCCGCAACGCGCGCTGTTTGCGAATATCTTCGATGCTGTTTTGAATTTTTCCGACGCGGTCGCGAATCCGGCGGCGATCCGTCTCGAGTTTCTTTTCGCCTGGTCCGCGTACGCCAATGCGCCCCGCTCCACCGCCCGCTCCGCCGGAGCCACCGCCGCCGCTCTTGCCGCCGAGACGAGACATCGAAGTGCCCTTGCCCGTAAGCCGCGGCAGCATGTAGTTCAACTGCGCGAGCTCGACCTGCAACTGTCCTTCGCGGCTGCGCGCGTGTTTCGCAAAAATATCTAGAATGAGCTGCGTGCGGTCGATCACACGGCGTTCCGTGGCAGCTTCGATGTTGCGCTGCTGCATGGGTGATAAGTTGCTGTCGAAAATAATCAGCGGTGCTTTGTGCGCGGTGGCTTCGGCGCGAATTTCGTCGAGCTTGCCGCGTCCGACGAGCGTTGCCGGGTCCGCCGATTCGCGCACCTGAAAAACAGTGCCCGCGATTTCCGCACCGGCGCTGCGCGCCAGTTCGACAAGCTCCAAAAGCGATTCGCGCCCCTGCTCGCCCGCAGGCATGCCGGGAAAGCGCGGCGCGCGCTTCCAGCCCAAACCAACGAGCAAAGCACGGTCAGCCGTGGACACAGTTTGTGAAGTTTTCGTCACGAAGCTAGTCCTGAAGCCATTGTTAGGAGGACGCCATGAGGGAGCAGGTCTTTCTTCACCTGCCCCAGTATACGCGCTCAGCTTGTGCGCTGCGAGCCTATCAGGCCTTCCTGCTGACGGAGCCATTCGAGCGCCTCGTGCTGCACATCTGCATGATCACCAAAACCTGCAAACCAATGAACAGCGCGATCCTTGCGGAACCACGTCAGCTGTCGTTTTGCATAGCGCCGCGTGGCTTGCTGAATCGCCCAACGCGCCTCTTCGAGCTTTTTCTCTCCGCGCACAACTTGGCGCAGTTCGCGATAGCCGATAAAATCGAACGGTTTGGCGTTTTCTAGCAACCCAGTGGCCATCAGACCTCGTACTTCTTCCATCCAGCCTTCCGCCAGCATTGCATCCATACGTGCGCTGATGCGTTCGTAAAGCGCCTCGCGCGGCGGCATCAATCCAATCTTCATCGCGCGCCAGCCCACAAGCGGCGTACGTCCCGTTCGATGCACTTCGGAAATCGGCCGCCGCGCCAACACGCACACTTCCACGGCACGAATCAATTTTTGTTCATCCGTCGCAGCGATTTTCCCCGCCATCTCCGGATCCAACCGCTTGAGCAAGCGGTGCAAATAACCCGGCCCATGCTCTTCAGCGCTCGCATGCAGCCTTTCTCGCAATTCTTCGGAGCGCCGCGGCACATCCGCCAAACCTTCGAGCAGCGCGCGCAAATACAATCCCGTGCCAACGGTCAGAATCGGCAGCCGCCCGCGGGTCCGCAAGTTTTCCAGCACAGACACCGCCATTTCGCGGTACCCGCCGGCGGTTGCTTCTTCCATGGGCGACAGAACGTCGATGAGATGATGAGGAACGCCGTGGCGCTCCGCTGGCCGCGGCTTGGCGGTGCCGATGTCGAAGCCGCGGTAGAGCTGGGTGGAATCGCAGGCCAGTATTTCTCCGTCGAATTTAGCCGCGAGCCACACCCCGAGCGTGGACTTTCCGGAGGCCGTGGGTCCGACGATGACGACCAGCGGTTGTTCAGATGTGCGCGGATTCATCGAAACAGAATATGCCAAGCGCGAAACAGCAGCACAAGAAGCACGAGCAAGGCGAGCAGGAGACTGCCGAGAACCTGTTGGCGCGGAATCTTCACCTTTGCTGATTATAACTATCAATCGAGATGTTATAGAGGTATGTGAAACGCAATTCGATATAGGGTCCGGTGAATTGCGAAGGCAACGGCTCGAATGGATTGGAGGCGCGCACGGACGAAAATGCGGCGCGGTCGAGGGCTTCTTTTCCTGAGTTGCGATTAATGACCGGTTCAGTGCCTGGCACGCTGCCATCCCTCATGATCCTGAAGGTTAGGACGACAACTCCTTTCTCGCCAAGCTCGACGGACTCAGGCATCACGGCAAACCAGTTGCCTTTTACGGTCACGTAAACGCGCTGGAGATAGCTGCTCCAGTCCAAGCCCTGAGTCGGCGTGAGCATTTCGAGTCCGCCGTAGGCCGTTCCGCCACCGCTGCCTCCACGAGGACTGCCGCGGCCCGAAATGCGACCGCCTCCCGCAATAGTAGGCGAGCCTGAACTCGGCGCCCTGAGCCCGTCGCGGATGGAATCCTCGAGGGTGGGAGCTTTCGGCAACACCAGCCCGTGCTGCGGCTTGGGCATATCCGGTGTCTCGAGCTTTAAGGGAGCTTTCGGAGCATCCGGCTTCGGCGCGGGCGGCTGGACTTCAGTCGGCGTCACCGGTGTTTTTGGTGTGGGCGCATCCGGCAGCTCTGCTTTGGGACGCTCCGGCTCGGGCCGTGGCGGCTGAGGAACAGGAGGAGCCACATTGCGCAGGATGCGCGGATCGACGTGTACCACCGGCGGTTGAACCGGGCGCGGCGCTGGCCTGGGCTTGGGACTGTAGGAGCTCTCCGGGGGAATCCAGGTCAATTGCCTATTCGCGAGATCCAATTGCTGCTGCGTCGGCGGATGCGGCGGAAAAAGCTTGGCCTGCAGCAGAATCGCAGCGAACAATAAGATGTGGAAGGCCACCGACGAAACGCGCGTGATCAGATCCCACTTGGCTTTTTCTTCCGTTTGTGGCTTGGTGAGCAGATTGACTTCGCCGGTCATGAAAACGTCGAGGTCCACGAGATCGGCCGGAGGAACCAATGGCGCTTCGATCTTTTCTGGCGGCGCTGCTCCCTTCGGGATGGCGATGCGCTCGTCCATGTCTGTCGGCTGGACGGGCGTCGAAGTGTCTTCCACGACTTGATAAGCTTCCTGATTTATGTCGCGCGGCACCACAACGCGCGCGGCAATCGATTCAAGCGGAAGTGACTTGGGGATATTCGATTTCCCGTCCAACTGGACGATCGGCAGCATTGACGGCACGAGCGTGCGCTCGTCCAGCGTCGTCGGGCGACGGCGCTGCGTCGCGGTAGCATCCGCGTCGGGCAGACGCGAGCCAAGCGGAACAAGGGTCCGGGGGATCATTTTCCTGCTTTCTCTCTCGAGGCGAATGCTGCTACTTGGACGCGTTCCCCATGTTCCTGGATGCTTACCATCACCCGGGTCGCCAGTTCCAACGCGGCCCGCCCGGCCGCTCCATTGGTCGGCGGCTCGCGGCGCGTGCGCACCGCCTCGAGGAAGGCCTCGAGTTCCGCATGAAGAGGTTCCACGTTAGGCGCGGGCAATTTTTCAAAGGAAAACTCGGGTTGTGGTCCGGGACGCTTCACACCCACGCGCAGCGCGTCGCGCCGCGCGTAATCGAGCGAGATGTACTCGTGTTGTTGGAAAAATCTCATTTTTCGCACGCGCTCCGTGGACACCCGGCTGGCGGTCACATTAGCGACGGCCCCGCCTGCAAACTCCAGCCGAACGTGAGCGATGTCCACCTTATCCGTCAGCACGGGAATGCCCACCGCCTTCAATTCCCTTACCGGTTCCTTCACCAGCGCCAGCAAAATATCCAGATCGTGGATCATCACGTCGTAAATCACTTCCACATCGAGACTGCGCGGAGTAAACACGCCCAGGCGGTGAACTTCAAAGAAAAGCGGCCGATGGAGGATTGGCTCAACCGCTACAACGGCGGGGTTGAAACGTTCGACGTGGCCCACCTGTAAAATCCGATCGTGCCGCCGCGCAGCATCGAGAAGCGCATCCGCCTCCGCGAGATTCACGGCCATCGGCTTTTCAACCAGTACGTCCAGCCCGCTTTCCAGCAGCCGGCACCCGACCTCGGCGTGCGAAACAGTCGGTACGGCTACGCTGGCAGCTTCCGCAAGCTCGCAAACCTCGTCCAGGCTACGCAGTGCTTTGGCCTGAAACTCCGCAGCGATTGCTTCCGCGCGCGCCTCATCTCGATCGTAAACGCCGACAAGTTCGGCGCCCTCCAGCTCGCGATACACACGCGCATGGTTGCGCCCAAACTCCCCTGTTCCAACGACGGCGGTGCGAACTCTTCTCGATTCTCCCTTCGCCCCGCTCATTCTTTGTTTATTCCCTCTGAAGCGCTCTTCGGTTCCACGTGCGTGACAGGCGCAAACGCCTGAATAGCGATATCCGCCGCGTCGGCCAACTCAATCAGTTTTTGTCGGTCAAATAGCAAGGTGCGCCCCGCGTCCACCGCCAGAGCGGTAGCCCGGGAGCTCTTCATCTGTTCGATGGTCGGCAAACCAACCACGGGTACATCGAAGCGCATGTCCTGTTCCGGCTTGCTAACCTTTACCACCACGAGAGGCTTTCCCGCCGCAATTCGCCCCGCCCGAGTGATGGTTTCGTCCGTTCCTTCCATCGCTTCCACTGCAACGCAGGCCTGGTCCGAAATCACGACCGTTTGCCCGATGTCCAGGCTCGCAATTTGCCGCGCAAGGCCGTGCCCGTAAGCGATATCCGCGCTTTCTTGTTCGCTGGGCGCGCGGCGAGTCAGCACTCCCGGTTCAGGCAGCAGCGGCTTCAGAAAGATCGTCGAATCCACCAGCTGAATCCCTTCATCCTGCAACACTCGCGCGACGCCGCCGATCAACGCGTCGGTGCTTTTGCGCGGCAGCGAAAATAGCAATTTCGCCAGCTTCCAGTCCGGACGAATGGCGCTGAAAATCTTATTGTGCTTCACCTGCCCCGCCATCACGGCTTGCGTCACGCCTTCCTGGTGCATCAGGTCGATGGCCTTGCTCAATTCGCCCAGGCTCACCCAGTGGAGTCGCTTGGCGCTCTTTTCCAATTCGGGCGAGGCTTCCTCTTTCAGCGCGATGACCGCCATCTCGATCCCCTGGCTGCGCGCACCTTCCAGCACAAGAAAAGGAAAGCGCCCGTTTCCGGCGATAAGTCCCCATCCCTTCGTGTTTGTAATCGTATCCGGCATGGAGTGAACAGTGGGCGGCGATGCTTACTTCACGATTCCGCGTTCGGCGCTCTCGATGAAGCGGATGAGTTCCTGTACGTCCGCGCAACCAGCCAATTTTGCGCGCATTTCCGCAAGGGCTTGCGTGGTATTCATTTTCGAGCGGCTCAATAAACGAAAGGCTTTGCTCAACGCCTGTAAACGGTCCTTCGAAAAACCTTTGCGCTCAAGCCCAATAGTGTTGACGCCGTAACTCTTCGTCTCGCGTTCCGTGACGACACGCGAGAACGGCGGCACGTCCTGCACGATCACCGTGCAAGCCCCGACATATGCGTACCGTCCCACGCGGCAGAACTGGTGCACAACCGAAAAGGAACCGATGGTCGCGAAGTCGGCTACCGCAACATGTCCTGCCAGCGTCGCGCCGTTCACGAACAGCGTCTGATTACCAATCTGGTCGTCATGACCCACGTGTGAGTACGCCAGGAAGAAATTCTCATTTCCGACCTTCGTAACACCGCCGCCCTTCACTGTGCCCCGGCTGACGGTGACGTACTCCCGAAATATATTTCCGTCCCCCACGATCAGTTCGGTCCGCTCGTCGCGATAGGTGTAATCCTGTGGGTCGCCGCCGATCGCGCAAAACGAATAGAAAACATTGTTTCGTCCGTACTTGGCAGGCCCGCCCACGGAAGCATGGGCGTGAACAACGCACCCCTCGCCAAGCTCCGCTTCTTCGCCCACAATCGCGTAAGCGCCGATTTTTACGCCCGATCCCAGCTTCGCGCTTGCAGCAACGACGGCTTGCGGATGAATCTCCGGCTGGCTCATTTCGCGGGTTCTTCCGCCTTCGCGCTCTTTTCGCCCATGTCGCGATCCACCATCTTGCACATCAGCGTCGCTTCCGCCGCCAATTGCCCGTTCACCGTGGCCTTGCCTTCGAGCTTGCAGAAGTCGCCGCGCCACGAAATCACTTTCACTTCCAGCCGCAACTGGTCGCCCGGCACCACCGGCCGCCGAAATCGCGCGCCATCCACCGCCACAAAGTACAGCAGCTTGTTGTCACGGTCGGGAATCTCCAGCAAGAGCAGCAATCCGCCCGTCTGCGCCATCGCCTCGATGATTAACACTCCCGGCATAATGGGTTTGCCTGGAAAGTGCCCCTGAAAATGCGATTCGGTGATGCTCACATTCTTGATGCCGACAATGTACTTCAGCCGCTCCATTTCCAGAATCGCGTCAACCATCAGAAACGGATAACGGTGCGGCAATATCTTCTGGATTTCCACCACGTCGAGTATCATTCCTGCTCCCCATCGCGCGCCGCAGATCTTCATTGTGGCGCCTTAATCTTCCCCGGCAAACTTTCTATTATATGCGAACCCAAGCCTGCTGGGATACGTGCTGTTCCTTTGCGCAATCTCCCGTTCCAAGGCTTGATTTCATGCAACGACTCCTTCACTCTCGACCGCTGGCCACTTCAATGTTCTTTCTCGAAACAATTCGGGTGCTCTCACTTTAGCTTTCCCGCGGAGGTACGCCGAATCTTGCGTTCGCGCCGTTGCTCCCTTTGCCTGTCGTTGTTAGCATGTCCCGGCCATGCCGGACACCACCTACCCCCAAGAGTTCCTACGCCTTCTGAAACCTCGTTTGCCGGAGATGCTCTCGATGCTCAGGAGGCTCGTTCTCGCAGAGTCTCCCAGTCTCGAAAAGGTTCCAGCCGACCGCTGTTGCAGCTTACTTGCCGCTGAATGGCGCAAGCGCGGCGCCTGTGTCGAGCGAATCGCGCAAAAACGCTGTGGCGACCAGCTTCGTCTCACGTGGTGGCCACAGAAATCCCGGCCCGCCGGTCAATTCTTCATCCTCGGCCATTACGACACCGTCTATTCCACTGGCGCTCTCGCCAAAATGCCCTCCCGCGTTTCTGCCGGAAAAGCTTATGGCCCGGGCATCTTCGATATGAAGGCCGGAATCGTGCAAGCCCTCTTCGCGCTCGAAGTTCTTCAAGCCACGAAAGCGCCGCTGACCCACCGGCTAGTATTTCTCTGGACTTCCGACGAGGAAATCGGCAGTGATGCCTCGCGAAAACTCATCGAAGCCGAAGCACGCCGCAGCGATGCCGTTTTCGTTCTCGAACCGGCCCTCGGGCCACGCGGGTCGCTCAAGACCGTTCGCAAAGGCGTTGGCGAAGCCGAACTCATCGTCCATGGCCGCGCTTCTCACGCTGGCCTCGCGCCGCAAGAAGGTATCAACGCCATCCACGAACTTGCTCGCCAGCTAACCCGCATCCAGGAATGGAACGATCCGCGCCGCGGCATAACCGTAAACGCCGACATCATCGAGGGCGGCACACGCGTAAACGTCATCGCCGATCGCGCCCGGGCCGTCCTGGATCTTCGCGCGCTTCGCGTCTCGGACATGCGCCACATCGAGCGCCGCTTGCATGCGCTCCGTCCCATTCTTCACGGCGCTCGCCTGGAAATTCGCGGCGGCTTCAATCGCGCTCCACTCGAACGCAAGTCCAGCGCCACGCTTTTCGCAAAGGCCAAATTGCTCGCTGCGCAAATGGGGTTATCCCTCGGAGAGTGCACCGCTGGTGGAGGCTCCGACGGCAATCTCACCGCCGCAGTCGGCACTCCGACCCTCGACGGCCTCGGCGCCGTTGGCCATGGCGCCCATTCCCAGAACGAACACATCCTCATCCACACCATGCCCTCCCGCGCTGCGTTACTGGCGGCGTTGCTCCTGAATTCTTAAAGAAAATGAAAGGTTAACTTCGACTATTGCCCGTAGTTTTTCTTCAGATATTCCGCGGTCGATTGCATCAAGTCGTTATAATCGCTATGCAAGACCTGGCGCAGCGCCTCTTCTGTTGAAGTCCCGCTGGCAATCAGGTCGAGAATCCGCTCGATGTCGCCCATCCCGTCCGTCTGCACAATATATTCAACGTTGGCAAGCGCCCACGCATAGGCGTAACCCGCTGCATCGCTCGACAAACCCATCCACGACCCTTCCAGGCTTCCCAGCGGAGGCGCGTGCCCGCCTTGATAAACTTGTGCCAAAACGCCGGCATCAGCGCCGCTCCGCTTCCCTTCCATCCACTGCGCCAAACCTTCTTGTATCCACGTCGGCGCGCGCGCGCGCGTTTTCTGTCCCACAAAACTGTGCGTCAGCTCATGTTTCAACACGCGCGACAACTCCGGCGTGACGCCGCTCAATCCCTGCACCGGCACGCGAATTCTCCCGTCGTTCAGCGCGCCAACCCAGCCCGGCGCCCGCGTGATGTCCGCAAAAGCCTCTTGCGTGTACAGCACCACGCCAATCGAATCCGGAGGCGTAAAATCCAGCTCAGATTCGATCTGCGAAAAATGAGCCTCCAGGGTACGTAGCACCTCGCGCGCCAGCTCCGGTTCCGCCGCTCCGCTGTAGCGCAGTGTAAAATGCGTGCTTTCGTTTTCTTTGTAGCTCGCCTCTTCCTGCTTATCGCGCTGCGCCTTCTCGAGAGCCGCCTGCACTTCCGGATCAGGCCCGAACGCCAGCGCGCGTTTCCATTCCGCGACCGCTTGATCCATCTTGTTCAGGCCGTAATACGCCCAGCCCGCCAGCTTCGCCACGTCGGCATTGTCCGGCGCGACGCTGCGCGCTTTTTCCAGATACTCCAGTGACTCTTTGTATTCGCTCCGGCGCAAATGCATGTACGCCACATTCATAAGCAGCGCTGGCTCTTCGGGCGCAAATGTGAGCGCCGTGCGTTCATCCTCCAGCGCGTGTTCCATGTCTCCCCGCGACAGTTCGAATTGCGCCGCCACATGATGGGCCAATGCCGCGCTCATACTGGCGCGCTGCCCGCCGCTTCGCGCCGCGCCTTCTAGTTTTGCGATGTAATCACGATCAATCGAACCGTCGTGCACCGCGCCGCTCTCAATTTCCGAGCCCCCGCTTTTCGCTTCCAGGACGGGCGGCGTGATGGCCAGATTCGCCGCCGCGGCCGCCGGAGAATCCCCCATCGGAACGTCGCCGCCCTTTTCGATGTGGTCGACGATCGATTTCGGCAGACTCAGCTCACCGGCGGACGTCTCATACGTCACCTTGTCACCCTGGACTCTCACGCCCAGAGCCAAAATCCGCCGCCCATTCTTGAGAACAATCGTGTCCGCTCGCGCCGCGGCTCCGGCAAAAAGTAAAGCTGCTGCCACGAATAAAATCCGCCGCGCTCGAGAGGTTAGCCGCATCTCCCCATATTAATCTTCTTCCTCCGCGGCCCCTCCTCGGCCTTGTTCCGCGATGCCGAATGTGACTACACTTCCTATATGCGGTCCGGGGTGGCAATTGCGGTTTTGTCCTGCCTGATTGCACCGGCAGTTTGTTCTGGAGCCGATCAATCGCCGCATCAACTCTACGACGCTCTCAACGCCCTGCGTCTCGATCCCGCCGCCACCTATCAGCTCGTTCCCGCCAATCGCATCGAACTCCGCCGCGGCGGCGTTGAGCTTTATTTCGAGGAAGGCAAACTTGCCTTTTTCGCCCCTAGCGACGGCCATATCACCGGTTTCGTCTTCACCGGCCGGGGCCATATCCTGGCTTTCCCGCGCGAACTGGTCGAAAAACAGCAGATGGCGCGTTTTCTAGGCACTCCCGTCCTCGACCAGGAATTTCTCAGCTCTTACGTGCGCTTCACTGACGACGCCGCGCAGGACCTCCTCCGCCAATTCCAAACTGCCAATCTTGCGCCGCAGTTGGACTCTGCCTTCGCCTCTCTCGCGGAGGGATTTCTCGCGCAGTTCAATCCTTCTCAGTCCCTGCGCATCCTCGAGGACCGCCTCTCGCAAAATCCGAAGCCCTATTTCTATGCGGCGCTCGAAGGCGCGGAAAGCGGTCCCTTCGATCTTCTTTTCGACCCTCAGCGGCGAGAGCAGATCCTGCTCGGCCAGCGCCGGAAGTCCGGCGATGCTTCCTATTACGATGTTTGGGCTTCCTACAGCGTTCCGGGTGTCACTCCTCCTCCGCTCGATTTTCATGCGCTCGACTACTCGATTGACACCACCATCACGCCGGACAACTCCCTCGAAGCCACGGCCGCCATCCACATTCGCGCCGAATCTTCTGGCGAGCGCGTCTTAACCTTTCAACTCTCCCGCGCGCTCCGCGCCGATGCCGTGACCGATGCGCAAAACAAGCCGTTGGCTTACTTCCAGAACGAGGGGATGAACCTCCAACAGTTGAGCGCCCGAGGCAACGACTACCTTCATGTCGTATTGCCGGAGCCCTCCCAGAAAGGCCAGGAGCTTACGGTTCGTCTCCATTATCGCGGCAACGTCATTCGCGACGCTGGCAACGGCGTTCTTTTCGTGGGCGCCCGTGAGAGTTGGTATCCCCACCTTGGCGATCAGGCGGATTTTGCTTCCTATGACCTCACCATGCGCTGGCCGCGTCATCTGAAGCTCGTCGCCACCGGCGCCAAACTCGATGAGCAAACTTCCGGAGATTTTCGCGTCGGCCATTGGCGAAGCATTAAGCCCCTGGCGATCGCCGGATTCAATCTCGGTGAATATGCTTCCACGTCCCTCACAGACGATGCACGCACCATTGATGTCTACGCCAACCGCCAGCTCGAGCAAGCCTTGAGCAACCGCCTGGACGCCGTAAACCCGGATTCGCTTCCCGCTGTCGATGTCCCCTTTGGCTTGCCCAGGGGCGCTAGCCGGGCGGCCTTGCAGCCTCCCAATCCCAGCCCTGCCGACGCGCTGAAGCATCTAGCCAAGGACATCGACTCCTCCATCCACTTCTACGAATCATTCAGTGGGCCGTTTCCATTCCGCACGCTGAGTGTCTCGCAAATACCTGGCGGCTTCGGCCAAGGTTGGCCGGGCCTGCTCTATCTTTCGACTTTTTCCTTCTTGTCCCCGGAAGCGCAGAATCGCGCCGGCCTCTCTTCCTCGGGCCAGGAAGCGTTCACCGATATTGTTCCTTATCATGAGGTCGCGCATCAGTGGTGGGGTAACGTCGTCGGCTGGTCCAGCTATCGCGATCAGTGGATCGATGAAGCCGTCGCCAACTATCTCGCCCTGCTCTTTGCGGACAACCGAAAACCTTCCGAGCACGCCCTTCGCGTCTGGCTCGAACGTTATCGAAAACAGCTCGAGGATAAGGTCCCCGGCTCGGATACGCCTGGCGGAGATATTGGCGCCCTGACTCTCGGCAACCGTCTCAATTCCTCAAAATCGCCGAACGGATTCGAAGACGTGATTTATTCCAAAGGCTCCTGGGTCATTCACATGTTGCGTGAGATGCTTCGCCAGCCGGGTGCTAAGGACCCTGACGCGCGTTTTGTGAACTTGCTGCGTACGATTTCCGCCAAGTACGCTTACCGCGCTTTTTCCACGGAAGATCTGCAAAAAGAGGTCGAGGCCGTTATGACTCCGGGCATGGATCTCGAAGGCGGCCATTCCATGGACTGGTTCTTCGAGCAGTGGGTGCGCGGCACGGGAATTCCCCGCTATAGCGTCGAGTTTTCCACGCATCACACGGAAAAAGGGCTGGTTGTGCGCGGAAAACTCTTTCAATCCGATGTCCCCCATTATTTCATCACCCGCGTCCCGCTCTACGCCAACAACGGCGCCGGGCACCCTGTTTTCCTCGGCGACGTCATCGCCGCCGGCCCGGAGACCTCTTTCCATTTCGCAGCGAAACTGCCTCCGCACAAGCTCGTCATCGATCCGCAAATGACGCTCCTCTGCACTACCGAACAAGCGGCAAAAACGCAGGAATGATCACGGCGGGGTAAGAAAATTACTATTTCTGTTGATGAAGAAGCTGTTGCTCGAGCAAAGGACTATCAACGTTCAGCGCCGCTTTCCCGTCGGGCCCGAAGACGTAAGCATGGCCCATCGGATCGACGGGCACTCTCCTCAGCAATCCCGCTTGCACCAGCTCAACCCCGCGCGACGGGCGCCGGCCAGTCCGCTTCTGGTATTCGTCCGCGAGCGCGTCGAGTTGCCGGCAATCCTGTTCGACCTTCAAAAGCTGTAGATGCGTCTGCGCGTTTTTCTTCACATCGGGATCAGTCGTCGACTGGTAAATCTCGTTCCACAAAAAAACCGACGTCGAAAACGATTCGCCCTCGGCCGCGATTTTGGCGGCCATCACTTTCATCCAAACCAGCGCCTCCGGATTCTTGCTTCCCTCGGCAAACGTCGCCGAAGCCCTCGGGTAATCTTTCAGCTCGAAGTAGTAGATGAAGCCCAGGTCTTCATAGAGCCGCCAGTAATCTGGATTGGCCTTGATCCCTCGCTCCAGAAGTTCAATCCCGCGCTGCGGCAGTCCGGCGCCCCGTGGAGATGGCTCGCTCAGAAACGTGGAACCAAATCGGTAAGCTACGACTAGATTTGGATCGAGCGTAGTCGTGACGTCCAATAGCGGCCAAAGCAGCTCGAAATTAGGATCGTGCCGTGCGCGTTTGTCGCCGTAGTATTGCACCGCCCGCGTCCAGTATATGTCCGCGGCCAGAGGCGCGTATTCAAGGCTCATCGCCTTCACCAGTCTGCCTGAACGCAGCACCAAATCGTCGCGCTCCTGGTGGAAGGATGCCAGCTGGACGTCGATGCTTTCCTGAAGAGTCCAAATGCCCGCGAATCCTAGCGGCAACAGCACCAGCAACAGCCAACTTTTCGAGTTCGGCAGGGTCATTTTAGATTCCGCCTCGAGAAAACGGCGGCCGCAGCCAGCAAGACGATGCCGCAATACAATGCGGCATAAGCCGTATTCTGCAGAATCAATGCGCGCGGAATTTCCGTTCCGTGCGCTGCGGGGGCCATCACATTGAAATTTTCAAAGTTCGGAAGCAGGTAGGAAAGTCCTCTCATGAATGCCACCATCGCCGGGGTCTCCCCGGCAAAGTGAAAGGTTCGCATGTCCACCACGAATAGCCCGGCCACATAAAAAGCCGATGTGTAGAGAATCGCCAACAGCGGCGTCGAAAAGCAGGAAAACAGCAGCGCCAGCGCCACCACCAGCATCAGCTTCAGCAAAATAAAATAGATGGCGATCAGCAGCACGGCGTCTGCGCGCTCGATATGGTGCTTCACGTACAACAGCGCCGCGAACAGCCCTGCCGTCATTGCGAGCGTGTTTACCGCCAGCGTCAGCACCAGCCCGCCGAATTTCCCTAGAAGAAATTCCCACCGCCGCACTGGCTTGGCCAGCAGCGCATACAGCGTCCGTTTGTCCATCTCCTTGTAAACAAGCCCCACGCCGATGAATACCGCGATCAGCAATCCGATCACGGAAATCGCGCTCAAGCCCAGGCTCTTCATGACTTCTTCTTCGATCCCGATCGAGATTTGCCCAACGAAAATCGCCGCCGCCATCATCAACAGCGCAAAAAAAACCAGGTTGTAGAGCACGCGGTCGCGCACTGCTTCGCGAAACGTATTCAACGCCACCACGCCCGCTCGCCTCATTTCCCGCTTACCTCGACCGCCGCTCCTTGCGCGCGATCCGCTTCGACCAGGTGCATGAAATACTCCTCGAGAGACGGCTTCACTTGCGTCACAGACAAGACTTTCGCGCCCGCCGCGTGAAGCTGGTCTAGCGCGCCATACAATTCTTCTTCGGCGACATGCATGCGGTATCGATCGCCAGTCTTCGTCGCTTTTGCGGCGATCCCCGCCGCGTTCGAGACCCCGCCCGGCAACTCGAACAAAATTTCCATGCCCTGGGCCTTCATCCCCACAATTTCGCCCGGCGCTCCGACCCCGCGCAGCTTTCCCCCGACAATCACGCCTACACGGTCGCACAGCATTTCCGCGTCCGACAGAATATGAGTGGAGAACATCACCGTTTTCCCGTCGCGCTTCAGTTCCAGAATGATGTCGCGCACTTCCCGCCGCCCGATCGGATCGAGTCCGGACATCGGCTCATCCAGAATTACCACCTGCGGATCATGCAGAATCGCCTGCGCGAGCCCAACTCGCTGCAGCATCCCTTTGGAATATTTGCGCAGTTGAATTTTCCCTGCCGTCTCCAACCCAACTTTCTTGAGCAGGCGCGCCACGCGTTCTTTCCGGTCCGCTGCCGTCAAATCGTGAAACCTCGCGAAATAATCCAAGACCTCCGCCGCCGTCAGATAGTCGTAGAAATACGGCTGCTCCGGCAGGTAGCCGATGTTGCGGTGCATTTCGATGTCCGTGATTGGTTTTCCCAGGATGCGCGCCGTGCCAGCCTCGGGAAAGATCAGTCCCACGAGCAGCTTGATGGTGGTCGACTTCCCCGCGCCATTCGGGCCGAGAAACCCAAACACTTCGCCGTTCTCGACCTGCATGGTCAAGGCTTCCAGCGACCTTTTTTTCTTCAGATGCAGGAACCCGAACGGGTAGTCCTTGGTCAGATTTTCGATTTCAATCGCTGCGGCTGGCATGCTTTCATTCTTGGGAAGCCCCGCCTCATCGTCAATGAGTCCAATCGGCAATGTGCGCGGAGAGAAACTAGAGAGTGCGCGACAAGCGGAGAATTAATTCCCGATTAAACGTCGTTTCGTGCGCCGCCGATTTGCACAAGCTCAGCCTGCGCCGTGGGTGCCGCGGGCGCCATGGGCTTCGGCTTCAAAGTCTGCGGCCCGCGCCAATTATCCAGTATTCCGACTTGTTGCACACAGGACACCGTGCACCTCGCCGCGCAATGTTTCGTCGTGTAGTATTCGCGGTGCCGCATCTCATCCGTGTACTGCGCCAGCGGAATCCCCGGGTATCCGCGCTGCTGTGAACACCAGTGCACCAGTCCGTCTTCACAAATATACAAATATCGCGAGCCTGAGCGGCACCGCCACTCGTGCTCTTTCCCGCGCGCCACGCTGTGCTGGAAATCATTGAATCTCGAAAACGACCGCTTCCCCAGCGTCATAATCTCTTCGAAAATTTCCTGCTCGCGCGGCCCCAGAGGCTTCAATTGCCCGTTGTGGTCGTGAATAATGCCCACCGTACTCGTAAATCCCAGTTCCACCGCCCGGTGCGCAATCTTCAACGCATCTTCGGGGTCCTTCACTCCGCTCCCCAGCACTGAATTGATATTCACCTGGAACACCGCATATTCCGCAAGCCATTCCAGCCGGGTATCCAGCGTCTTCAAACTTTTCTTCGACACTTCGTCCGGCACCAGATTGTCGATGCTGATCTGCAAGTGTTCGAGCCCCGCTTCGTTCAGCGTCCGGATGCGTTCCTTGCTCAGCAAGAATCCGTTGGTGATCATTCCCGCGATCATGCCGCGCTTCCGGATGTGCCGGATCACTTCTTCCAGCTCCGGATGCATTAGCGGCTCGCCTCCGCTGATGGTGATGATCGACGTCCCCATGTCCGCCAGAATATCCAGCCGCTTCTTCATCTCCGGAAGCGGCACCGGCTTCGACACATTGTCGTACTCGTTGCAATACCCGCAGTCCAGATTGCAGCGCCGCATCGGAATGATGTGTACCAAAATGGGATGCTTCGTCGACGCCAGCGCCTTCGCGATCATTTTCAGCTCGCGCGCACGCGTCCGCCGGAACCGCCGCCGCCGCTCATGCGACACTTCCGCGCTAGCCCTTACCGTTTTTGTCTCTTCTGGCATGAATTCCGCGAATTCCCCAAGACCCTAATTATACACAACGCCACGCTCTCAGCCCTCTTTCGCATAGCGCTCCATCTCGATTGTTGCTAACTCTCCAACTCCCCGCCAACCACTCTCCAGTTTCATTCGCACTCTCTCGCCCATCGCGAAATTGTTTTCACTGCCTTCCTATCGCATGTACGATGCTCTTCGCTTAACGCGGCGGTCTTGCCCTTCGGCCGCTTTCCGCATCGGGAGGTCTCGTCCATGTCGAGAAAATTTCTCGCTCTGGTTTCGTTTCTGCTTGGGAGCTTGCTTTTATATTCTTGTGCTAAGCCCGCGCGAGTCGTTGCGCCGCCTGAAGATTCCGCTACCTTCGATCCCGACGGCACGGCCCACCTCACGCGCGTAGTCCCCATGCCCTCGACCATCAGCCCCGAAGCACAAAAATGGCTGGCCTCGCTTGCGCATTTCACTCCCGGCCCTGAAGATCTCGCCACGCGCCGCAAGCGCACCGACGAATGGCGCGTCCGCCAATCCGCCGAAGCCAAGCGTCTCTTTCCCGTGAACATTGAATCCTCCATCATCGCCGGCGTCCCTACCGACATCATCACTCCTCTCGAAACTCCTGCGGCAAATCGCGATCTCGTCCTCATCAATCTTCACGGCGGAGGCTTCAATTCTGATTCCGGCTCGCTTATCGAAGGCGACCCCATCGCGAATCTCGCCAAAATCAAAGTCGTCTCCGTGTACTATCGCCTCGCACCCGAGCATCCCTTCCCCGCGGCCGTCGAGGACGTCGTCGCTGTCTACAAAGAGCTCCTCAAAACCTACAAGCCGCGCAACATCGGCATCTTCGGCACTTCCGCCGGCGCCGTCCTCACCGGCGAAGTCGCCGTCCGCCTCAAACAGCTCAACCTGCCCCTGCCCGCCGCGCTCGGCCTCTTTTCTACCCTGGCGGATTACTCTCGCCCCGCCGACTCCATGGAGCTCTTCGCCCTGAACGGCTTCCCCGGCGCTCTCCAACCGCAAGATCCCAATCAACCCATCGGCCAGGAATACGCCGGCAGCACCGATCGCAAAGATCCCGTCCTCTCTCCCATTTACGCTGACCTCAAAGGCATGCCTCCGACTCTGCTCGTCTCGAGCACGCGCGATCTGCTCCTCAGCAACACCGCACTTTTCCATCGCGCGCTTCTCCGCGCCAACGTTGACGCCCAACTCGTTGTCTTTGAGGCGCTTCCCCACGCCTTCTGGTACCACTTCGAGCTCCCCGAAACCACCGAAGCCCTGAATCTTATGTCCAATTTCTTTACTGCAAACGTTGGCCCGCGTTCGCGGGGTGCCTATATCAGATGATCCCATTTCTCCGGCCTGCTGGGGCCGGGGTGTTCACGTCTGCTGGTCCGCCGGCAATTCTGCGAGCGCCAATTCGGGGCGCCACTTGCTAACCCCTTCGAGCCAAAGCATTTATCATTTACTTGTTGACAAATACCCTCAACGTGCTATAATTTGTTGTGGTTTTAGCTGATCCTCCGCGCTTTGCCAGCCCCTCTCACCCGCCAGCCCCTTCCCACCCAAAATCAGTGTGTCTCATAAAATCCAATGTAAGCTCTTCAAAATCATCATTTCCGCAAGTGTTGATTCTAATCACTTTGAACTCCTTTAGAATCAGTGTTTACAAAAAACATGGGGGGAGCGGACCATTATCGTTAACCAATTCTCTCTCTCCTCGTATCTGCCCTCTGCCCGGCTTCTCTTCCCGCTCTAGCTCTGTGGCCTCGGTGCCCTCTGTGTTGAAATCCGCATTCCACCACGCGGACAACCCAGCCTCTTGTCGTAAGCCGAGGCCACTCGCTTCCTCCCTTTCACGATTCACTACTCGCCATCCACTACTCGCTCCCTCCTCGCCGTTTCAAGGTAAGATTTACCTTTCCAAGCCCAGGAGCCACCATGTCCGAACTGATCGAAACTGACGCCAGCCTCCCGACGCGCACAGAATCCGATTCCATGGGCAAGATCGATGTCCCCGGCGACCGCTATTACGGCGCGCAAACCGCCCGCTCGCTCATCCATTTCGCCATCGGCAAGGACACCATGCCGCCCGAGCTGATCCGCTCCTTCGGCTTCCTCAAAAAAGCCGCCGCGCTCGTCAATCAAGATCTCGGCAAACTCCCCGCCGAAAAGTCCGTGCTCATCGTCCAGGCCGCCGATGAAGTCATCTCCGGCAAGCTCGACGCGCATTTCCCTCTTCGCATTTGGCAAACCGGAAGCGGCACGCAAACGAACATGAACGTCAACGAAGTCATCTCCAATCGCGCCATTGAAATTGCTGGCGGCGTAATGGGCAGCAAGAAGCCCATCCATCCCAATGACGACGTCAATATGTCGCAATCCTCGAACGACACGTTCCCCACCGCCATGAACATCGCCGCCGCCACGGAAACCAAGCTCTGCCTTCTCCCCGCCCTGAAAAAGCTTCGGGACGCGCTCGACGCCAAGGCCCAGGAATTTGCCGGCATCGTGAAAATCGGCCGCACGCATTTGCAGGATGCCACGCCGCTAACCCTTGGCCAGGAATTTTCCGGCTACGTGAATCTGCTCGATCGCGACGGCGGCCGCATCGCCATGGCGCTCGATGGCCTCTACGACCTCGCCATCGGCGGGACGGCTGTCGGGACCGGCCTCAATGCGCATCCTGAATTTGCCGAGCGCGCCGCGCGCAAAATCGCTGAGTTGACGCGTCTGCCGTTCCGTTCGCATCCCAACAAATTCGCAGCGCTCAGCGCGCATGACGAGCTCGTCTTCGCCAGCGGCGCGCTGAAAACGCTCGCGGCTTCGCTCATGAAAATCGCCAACGACATTCGCTGGCTCGCTTCCGGCCCCCGCTGCGGCCTAGGCGAACTCTCTTTGCCCGAAAATGAGCCCGGCTCGAGCATCATGCCCGGCAAAGTAAATCCCACGCAGGCCGAAGCGCTCACCATGGTCGCCGTGCAAGTGATGGGCAACGACGCCGCCATCGGCTTTGCCGGCTCGCAAGGCAATTTCGAGCTCAACGTTTTCAAGCCGGTCATCATCTTCAACTATCTCCACTCCGTCGAACTGCTCACCGACGCCATGACCAGTTTCGTGGATCACTGTGTCAGCGGCATTGAAGCGAATCGCGAGACGATCGACCACTACGTCCACAATTCCCTCATGCTCGTCACCGCCCTGGCTCCCAAAATCGGCTACGACGCCGCAGCCCAAGTCGCCAAAGCCGCCCATCACTCCCACATCAGCCTGCGGGAAGCCGCCATCAAACTCGGCTTCGTGAGCGCGGAAGAATTCGACGCCCTCGTCAAACCCGAGGACATGACCCACCCATGAGCGTGCTAGACCAAATCAAGCTAAAGACGGGCATTCAATTTAGAGCGGCAACGCCAGCGGAATTGGAGAGACTGCGTTCACTCGGAATGCCGCTGGATGCAATTGAGTTTTACCGTGCAGCCATGCCGACTAGAATGGCGGAGATTGAGCGAGTGAGACTCTGGTCGTTTTCTGAGATCATTCTGGAAAACGACGATGCTGTTCCAGGAATATATGCGCGGCCGTCTGGATATACAGTCTTCGCATCGACCGATTGTGGAGACGCATATTGTTTCGACACACGCTCGACGTCTGGCGAAAACGTTCCGATCGTCCTAATTGCACACGATTTGGAACCCGAAGGCGAGAAAATGGCTCCAGAAGATCTGTCAAAACTCGCGAAGCCAATTGCCGAATCATTGGACAAATTCTTGGAAGGATTTGTTGTTGGCGCGCTCGATAAAGAGCCTGTCTACCCCCCATTCGAGTTTGAAAAGGACGTGAATGGACCCGCGTAAATCAGTTTTTTGTCCATGTCAAATCACCGTAGTGAGTTTTCTGCTTGGCGCGATTAGCGTCTCACTCGGAATCTGCCCTGCCAATGCTCAGGAAACGTACGGGCTGAAGGCGACGCCGAAGACTGTGGAGAATCAGACTCCGGCCGCCTCGATGGCCGCGCCGAACGAAAAGGAACCGCTTATTTGTGTCAAACATTTAGAGCCGCCACTTCGCTATCCTCCGCTGGCGCGCCAAACGCGGCTGGGCGGAACAATTGTGATGAAACTCAAGATTGCGGCAGATGGCTCAGTTCTTGCCGTCCAGTCCTCGCCGGGAGACTCAAGAACGGTGGGGTTTGGAATTTTGAGAGATGATGCGGAAAAAATCGTGAAAACCTGGACGTTCGGCTGTGTAGGATGTCCGCCGAACGCTCCTTTCGAGCACACTCTGAGATTTCGCTACACCATAGATGACCAGGACGTTATACAAGACAACCGCGTGATCATGAATCTCCCCGATGAAATAACAATCTATACAACACCTGTCGTGATCAATCCTGACGGACAATCAAAGAATTCAAAGAAAGGACATCAGTAAATTGCGACCAAAACTTTTAAGTTTTGGAGTCCTGGTCTTCGCGAGTTCTTTCTGCCTGCAGAATTTGCATGCGCAGGCGGCGTACACGCTCAAGGCGATGACGAGGACGGGGGTTGACGGTGCTTACGATGCGGAGTCTTGACGCAGCTTCAGGAACTGCGCGGAGCCGGCGACTCCAGCGGGTTGGTCCAGCGCAAGGCGGGGAAGCGAGCGAAATCGCGGTCAGTGGTGTGCAGGACGCCGCCGTATTCGAGCGTGAGCGTCGCCAAATCGGCGTCGCTGATCAAGGGACCGCGTGCCTGGCCATCCTTCATCATTTGCCGCAAGAGGCTCCAGTGCTGCTCTCCGGCCGGCAAGAGGCTCACATTCGGCTGCGCGAGCCATTGATCGACGATCTGGATGGCTTCCTCCGGCGTGAACCGTTTTCCGGCGAGCCTCGGGTTCGTGATGATTCTGAGGAAGGCCGTTACAGTCTGCCATGGTAAACCGACTGGTGCCCCACTCGAGAACGTCTGTTCGATCCACGCGCGGGCCTTGGCGTGCTGTTGCGATTCGGAATCGTAGGCATACAGCAAAAGGTTGGCGTCGAGAACAATCACCGGTGGAGTGGGCTCTCCAGCGCCTCGACCAAATCCTCGACATGGTCATAACTGAGGCCGGCAGGCAGCCCCAGGGGCCGGGGATGAACCATGAAAGGCTTGGCCGGAGGTTTGCCGGAAGCCATCAGCCCCAGGCGAAGAAAATGGTTTACGCCAGCCTTCAGCGAAGCCCCGGAACGCCGCAGCTCCCGGCGCAAGAGCTTGGCGACATCATCGTCCAGCGTGAGTGTGGTGCGCATATCATGATGCTCGCAGATAAGGCATCATGATGTCAAGCGATTTCATGGGAGATTTTAAGCTATAGTGTTGCGACACATCAATGCGAGAGTGAGTGATGAACGTAAAACAGAGACGCACACAACAGAAGAAGGCTGCCGGCTGTGTTGCTGACTTGATCCTCGATTCCCTGGGCCGCTGCCGGCGGAAGGAGCGAGCAAGTCGGCTTGAGAGAGTGCTCGGTGCGTTGAATAGCCCTCAGCGTGACAGAACGAAGAAAAAGCGGGTTCCTCGCGCAAAAACCGCCCTCGAAATGGCAGGTGTGGTGGTTGGACTGCTTGCGTGCCTGTTTTGCTCGGTCCGGGCAAACGCGCAACAAGCGACCTATACGCTGAAGGCGACGCCGAAGACGGTGGCGTGGGGCTACTACGACGCAAAGGCAGCGCCGGTCTTGCGCATCAAGTCGGGCGACACGGTGGAGATTCAGACGCTGATCACGAATAGCCCCAAGGGGCTCGAGAAGGCGGGTTTGCCGCCGGAGCAGGTCGAGCAATCATTGCGCGACATCACCGAACAGGTGAAAGACAAAGGACCGGGCGGGCACATTTTGACGGGGCCGATTTACGTCGAAGGCGCGGAACCGGGCGACGCGCTGGAAGTGAAAATTCTCGCTATAAAACTGGCGATTCCCTACGCGTACAACGCGTTCGGCCCGGGGCGCGGTTATTTGCCCGACGATTTCCCTTACTCCAAAGTGAAAATCATTCCGCTGGATGCGCAGCGCATGGTCGCGAAATTCGCGCCGGGCATCGAAATTCCGCTGCATCCCTTTTTCGGCAGCATGGGCGACGCGCCGCCGGAAAGCGCGGGCCGGTGGAACAGCGCGCCGCCGTGGATCATGGGCGGCAATATGGACAACAAGGATTTGGTAGCGGGCACCACGCTTTATCTTCCCGTGCACGCGGCGGGCGCGCTCTTTGAAGTGGGCGACGGCCACGCCGGACAAGGCGACGGCGAAGTGGACATCACGGCGCTCGAAACTTCGCTCGTCGGTACGTTCCAATTCATCGTGCGCAAGGACATGCACCTGAAATGGCCCCGCGCCGAAACGCCCACCCACTACATCACCATGGGCTTCAACGACAATTTGAACGCCTGCGCCACGCTCGCCGTCCGCGAAATGATCGATTTCCTTGTCACCGAAAAACATCTCGCGCGCGACGACGCCTACATGCTAGCCAGCGTCGCCGCCGATCTCCACATCACCGAACTAGTCGACGGCAACAAAGGCGTCCACATGATGCTCCCCAAATCCATCTTCGTCTCCGGCGCCTCCAAATGAAGAGCGCTTGCTTCATTTTCACCGTGGCCCTATCAGCGCAAATCGCGGCCGCGCCACGCATTCTCCGTGACCTCGGTTCTGCGAACTCTGTGAACTCTGCGTTACGTAGTTCGCTTTCCTATTCTTTTTCGGGCGCTCCACAAACCATAAGCCCGGACTGGTGCAAGAATCTCCCCCGGCCCGAATACGCAAAACTCGACCGCGTGCTACCCAACGAGCCGTGGTTTGAAGTCTACAAAGTCGCCAGCGGCGTCTTCGCGATTTACGAGCCACACCAAGCCGAAGAAACCATCTCCTACCTCATCGTCGGTACCAAGCAAGCTCTGCTCTTCGACACCGGCATGGGCATCGCCGACATCCACAAAGTCGTCCGGCAATTGACGAGCCGCCCCATCGTCGTGTTGAACTCCCACACGCACAACGATCACGTCGGCGGCAATTCGCTCTTCCCCTTTGTTTTCGGCACGGACACGGCCTTTACGCGCGCGAATGCCAAAGGCTCTCGCGACGCCGCCCAGGAAGAAATCGCGCCCGGAATGATTTGCGGCGAACTGCCGAAGGGCTTCAATCCGAAAATATACGCCACCAAACCGTGGCACATTTCTCTTTTCGTGCACGACGGCTTCAAGATCAGCCTGGGCCACGACCACGACATCGAAATCATCGCAACGCCCGGCCACACGCCGGACTCGATCTCGCTGCTCGACCATTCCAACGGCCTGCTCTTCACCGGCGACACCTACTATCCCGGCCCCATCTGGCTATTTCGCCCGGAAACAAATCTTGATGCTTACGTTGCATCCGTCAAAAAGCTCGCCGCTCTCGCGCCACAAGTGAAACTCGTGCTCGGCGCGCACAATGTTCCCGTCGCCGACCCGACTATCCTCCCCAAACTTGTCGACGCCATCGAAGACGTCCGCGCCGGAAAAATCGAGGCCAAGCCGCTCGACGGCGGCAAAGCCTCGTACACGACGAACGGCATCACCTTTCTTCTCCGCGCCGGGCCGCAAGGAGTAAAATGACCGCGTTGGAACACCCCCCATGGGCGCCTACTTTCCACGAGCCTCCTGCCTCGCCCTCGCCGGAACATTTCTATTTCTTCCCCAGGCTCTCGCCTCGCAGAAAAAACACAAGCATCCCAAAAAAGACGACATCAAAATTGAAAATTATTACGGCGGCGTCTATCTCGTGGGCGACGGCGGCGTTCCCAACGGCCCGTGCTTCCGCATCAATGGCCGCGTGACTTCCGGAAATTTCTTTGACCAGCTGAAATCCTACGACGACGAGGAGGACGGAACCATTTTTCGCCTGGGCACGAACGTCGTGACGCAGTTCCCGGACAAAGTCGTCCTCGACCTGCTCATCCACGATGAGCCTTGTTCGTACGGCCTGCAGCCGGTCGGTACCGGCGTCCACCTCACCAAGGAAGTGATGAGTTCTCTCCGGCTTTCGCTGTATTGGAAACACGGTGTGGATATGCAGCCTGCAGGAAATGTAACCGTCGTGCACTTCTCCGTCGATCCTCTGAACACGTACACGGATGCCGCCGCGAAAGATTTGCCGAAGCGCTTTCTCTGGTCGTATGAATTCCGGATTCCCTGCGAGGGCATTCCGATCACGGACAGCCTCGTGCTTATCTTCCGCACGCCCGATGGCTACATGGCCGCCCGCGTCGCCGCCCGTTTGTAGCGCTGCAAGGTGCCGCCGCAGGAAGAACATAATTCCTGCGATCGCCGCCGCTTTAACGGCTTTGCTCCGCGCACGGAGCGAGGTGCGTCAACAACGCGCGAAGAGAAAGATGACACTTTCTCTAGTGCTTCTCTGAGAGCTCCCGCAAAATGATGTCGGCGATGGCGTGATGCGAAATCATGTGGCCCGTCGCCTCTTCATCGATTTCCACTCGAAATGCATTTTTGCTGCCGAGATGTTCCAATGCAGTTTGCACGCGCGTTTCGTATCCCCGGACCGCCGCTTCCCAGGTCATTCCCATCAGCGCGGCATCGTGTTGGTTCTCGCCGAAGCAGCAACTGTCGCGGCGATTGAGGATTTGCACTTGTTTGCGCCCAGGACCGTAGGCGCCCATGACGTAGAGATCCGGGTATCCCGCAATTTTGTAAAACGGCGCATCAGTCTGCTCCGCATCGCCGACGGAAGCGCCGGTTCGCAGATAGAGAGGAAGCGATCCGGCTACCGGAAAGCTCATGGTAATTCTTGTATCTATCGCGGCGTAAATCGTGGCGGTCCAACCGCCGCCGGAGAAACCGACCATGTCAAACTCGCGATATTCAGGAAACCGATCGGCGCGCGATTTGGCTTGCAAATAGTTCAGGCAGACCGCGACGGGCTCGAGAAAATACCTCATGGGGCCGCCGGCGGCAGACGTGCGGGCAAACATCGCATTGTGGCCGCTCGTTCCCTGACAATCGCCAGGAATTTCATGCGGCATGTAAACGGCCAGCACAGAGAATCCCGCGGAAAGCAATTCCTGGATGGCGCGCTGCATTCCATAATTCTTGCCGGCGGGGGCCACTGTATCGTCAAAGGTACATGCGTGCCCTTGGTCAACCACCACAAGCCGGCCGTTGCTGCGCATGGCAACGAAATGATAGGCCAAGCCCCGTTCAGCTTCGCCCATGGCGATCTGAAGTTCGTCGACTCGCTCAAGATTGTTCAGGCCGGACACCGGACTTTTGATGCTCTTTGCCACGGCCGAAGGCAGCTGGCCGCGAGGAAATCCGTGAGCACCCCACAAATAATCAATCAGGGCTTGTCTCTTGGCGGCAAGATCGCGCGAGGATTGGATGGTAATGGCGCGGTCGTCGACCAACTGCGCCGCCGGGATGGCCACGGCGAGAAACAAGCAGAGCCCCGCTAGTAACGCGCATTCAAATTTTCGCGGAGAGCGCATTTCCATTGGACTTTTTAGCCGGATGTCGCAGGGGAAGCGAATCCTTCGACCAATGAACCATCTCCATGGATAGAAGCCAGATATTCTATTGAGTTGAGCTACGAGCGTCCGAAGAACAGCTAGTCGACTCTTGCGAAGCAACTTCTTTTTCATGGCGGACATTTGAAAAAACAAGACGATCGCGACGAGCCAGCGCAAAACAAATGAGAAGCAGTCTCAGCCCATCGAGCTGACTTTTTCCGGCTCGATTTTGTAGAGAACGCGGACTTCGCCGGGCTGCCGGAACGGATAGACCGGCTTGCCCAAATATTTTTGCGAGAGCTTGTTGATGTGGTCGTCCGCGCCGTTCTGCGTGATTTCGACGACCCGCCCGCGAATCTCGAGATAACGATAGGGGTTCGCGGGATCCTGAAGCGCAATCGAAACGCGAGGATCGCGCCGGATATTTTTGTCTTTCACGCGCCCCAACGCGGAGTTGACCCGGACATACTTGCCGTCGTAATCGACCCACACCGGCGTCACTTGCGGGCTGCCGTCCTTCATGAGCGTGCCGAGATTGCCGAACGCCGGTTTCTCCAATAGGTCCGCGTATTTTTCCGGAATGTTTTCCGCCATGACATCCTCCTGATGAGCCTGCCCTTTGCTGAGCATCCAAACTCTACCACGCGAGAGCCGCGTACTGCAGCCTCGCCCAATCCTGATCAACTAAGACCATCCGCAAAACCGCTCAAACAAACTGCATTTCCGGCACGGGGCCGAGCGCGAGCAGGGGCGCTCCTGTCAATTTCCGAAGCTCCTCGATGCTCCATCCCGGGGCAATCTCGCGCAGCACGAGTCCTTCCGGCTTGACGTCGATCACCGCCAGGTCGGTCACGATCGTATCGACACAGCCCAAGCCGGTCAGGGGGTAGGTGCACTGCCGCACAATTTTTGGCGCGCCTTCCTTGGTGGTGTGCTCCATGCACACGATCAATCTTTTCGCGCCCGCTGCAATGTCCATGGCGCCGCCAATGCCGCCGGGGTTTTTCGCCCCCGGAATTTTCCAGTTCGCGAGGTCGCCCTTCTCCGAAACCTGAAATCCTCCAAGCACAGCGACGTCGATGTGGCCACCGCGCGTCATCAGATGCGCATCGGCCTGATGAAAAAAAGATGCGCCAGGCATGAGCGTCACCGGCACCTTCATCGCGTCCACCAGGTCGAAGTCTTCCTCGCCGGGCCTTGCTCGCCGGCCCATGCCGAGAATCCCGTTTTCGCTATGAAAGTAGACCTCGATGTTTTTCGGCAAATGGTCCGCGATGAGGTTTGGAATTCCCCAGCCAAGATTCACGTAAGCGCCATCGGGCAATTCGAACGCGGCACGTCGAGCGATCTGTTCCCGGGTGAGCCGGGGCTTATCCGGCATAGCGAACTCCCTTCGCTTGCACGACGCGATGCACAAAAATTGCCGGCGTCACAACGTGTTCCGGCTTGATCGAGCCCACCGGAACAATTTCATCGACTTCGACGATGGCCGTCGTTGCGGCCATGGCCATAATCGGATTGAAATTCCGCGCCGCCAGACGGTACGTCAGGTTTCCCAGCTCATCCGCTTTTTCCGCCTTGATGAAAGCGTAGTCCGCGTGGATGGGCATCTCGAGAATGCACCGTTTCCCTTCGATGACGCGCTCTTCTTTTCCGGCCGCGACTTCCGTGCCCACGCCCACGGTCGTGTAAAACCCTTGCAGACCCGCGGCAGCAGCGCGCATGCGTTCGCAAAGAATTCCTTGCGGCACCAATTCGAGCGTCACTTTTTGCGCGGCGAACTGCTCTTGAAAATAATAGGAATGCGGCCCCGGAAATGCCGCGATCACATGCCGGATCTGGCCATTCTTGAACAGCAATCCCAGTTCACCGTCGCGCGTTCCGCAATTGTTGCTGATGGCTGTGATTTCTTTCGTGCCCTTGCTGGAGAGCGCCTGAATCAAATTGTTAGGGAATCCGGCGCCGCCAAACCCACCGAACATGATGCGCGCGCCGTCTCGAATATCGGCCACGGCGGAATCCAGGCTCGAATAGACCTTGCTTCTCATAGCTCGCCGTATCCTACCAGAGGCGATGCAACTCTGCAGGTGAGACTCCGCCGACGAGACACGGAGGGCCGGGTGGAAACAAAATTCCGGGCTGGCAACGCCTGGCTCGCGTCGTCTAACATGAGGCCACGGCCATGAAACGCGGAATTCTCATCCTGCTCGTTCTGGTGCTCGTCGCGGGCATCGTGGTTGTTGTGATGGCTTCGATACTTCACAATGGCCTCAGCGCGCGTGCCACGCCCACGATGATCGAGAGGATGATCGCTCGCAATGCGCGGCGACTGGCCATTCCTGCTTCCGCCCAGGCGCTCAAAAATCCCGTAACAGCCTCCACGGAAAGTCTTCAAGAGGCGCGTATGCATTTCGCGGACCACTGCGCCACTTGCCATGGAAACGACGGAAGCGGCGACACCATGATCGGCCGAGGCCTCTATCCGAAGCCGCCTGATCTGCGCCAGCCCGAAACGCAGAAACTTTCTGACGGCGAACTTTTCTGGGTGATCGAAAATGGCGTGCGCTTCACAGGCATGCCCGCGTTCTCGAGTCCGGGCATGCAAGACGAAAGCTGGAAGCTCGTCCATTTCATTCGCCACCTGCCGCAGCTCACTGAGGAAGAGCGGCTCGAGATGGAACATAATAACCCCAAGACGCCCGCTGATCTTCTGGAGGAGCAACAAGAAGACGATTTCCTGAATGGAAAAACGCCTGCGCCTCCTGCGGAGTCACACCATCATTAGCCAGTTGGAAAAATCTCAACGTCGCCGGGCAGCCCCGGACGTTGCGTTTCACAAAACTGCGGGAAAATATCAAGCGGGGCTTGCGCCCGAGGAGAAAATGCAATGAAACTTGGCTTGGTGGTCTTCGTTTTGTCACTCGCCCTCGGTGGCGGCGCGGCTTTTGCGCATGGCGACTTGAAACACGTTAGCGGCACAGTGGAAAAAATCACTGCGGACTCCGTCTTCGTAAAAACAGCGGACGCAAAGTCCGTCGAGGTGAAGCTCGTTCCTTCGACCGTCTACATACTTCACGTTGTGAGTAAATCCGGGTCGTCTTCCGTCGCCACGGCGGACAAACCCGCGAAGCTCTCCGACCTCGCAGTGGGCGATCGGGTGCTCATCCACGCCAAGCCCAAGGGCGACACGCTCGAAGCTGCCGAAGTGAAATTTTCTCCGCCGGCGGTTGCGGCAGTTGGCAAGCCAAAACCCTGAGAAATTCACGGTTCGGGCATCGCGCGCGATCATTCCTCGACGAGATGACAAGAGTGCGTTTTCAACACGAGCCACACGCGGCGGCCTTCTACCAGGTCCAGCGCCCTTGCAGCTCCCGGCGTGAGATGCACTACAAAGTCTCCGCCGCAATCCACGCGAGCCCGAACTAGTGTGCCGCGCGTTTCCATCGTGACGATGCGGCCTTCGAGGATGTTACGCGCACTCAAATTTTCCGGTTTCGTTGTCGCGAGCAAAATGTCGCCAGCGCGAATGGCCACGCGCACGCGGTCTCCCGCTGCAGCGTATCCGAGCGGAACCTCTATCTCGCAAGCGCTCTCACCGAGCCGCACGCGCATCACGCCGTCCGCTTCGCGCAAATCCACGACGTTCCCGCTGAGCAGATTTTCAAAACCGGCTGATTGCGCCAGCCGTTTGCGCCGCGGCGCATCGAGCACCTCCATCGGCGTTCCCTCGCTCACCACGCAGCCGTGATCCATGGCGATTACGCGCTCGCCTAGCGCGTCCACTTCTTCGCGGCTATGCGTAACGTACACAATCGGAATGCGCCACGCGGCATTCCACGCACGCAGGTCATCGACGATTGCAGTTTTCAGACGCGCATCCAGCCCCGTCAAAGGCTCATCGAGAAGCAACACGCGCGGCTGCGTCACCAGCGACCGCGCCAGGGCGATGCGTTGGCGTTCACCGCCGGATATTTCCGCCGGTTTGCGAGCGCGCAATTTTTCAATGCGAAAAGTGCTCAATATTTCCGCGACACGTGTGGATCGCTCGTCCAGTGGAAATCCGTCGAGGCCATACGCCACGTTTTCCTCTGCCGTCATGTGGGGAAAAAGTGCCAGCGTCTGAAAAACATACGCTATGTGGCGCGACTGGGGCGAACGATTCACCCCAGTCTCCGAATCGAACAACACCTCTTCGCCAGCGGCGATCCGTCCCGCATCGGGGCGCTCCAATCCAGCGATGCAATCCAGTACGGTGGATTTTCCGGCTCCGGATGGGCCAAAAAGGATGGTTATGCCGGCAGGTATGTCCATCGAAGCCTCCAGCAGGAAAGGAGAAGAGCCCGCGCGCCGTCGCGTCAACTTCACGCGGGCCGTCAGCATCGCCGGAATTACTTGGCCGCCCACGATGTCCACAAGCGGCGTCCGGCTTGGCTGCCTACCCGGCGATTGACGGCGTACACGATCGACAAAACGCTGAAGGATATTGCGAGCAGCACCAGGGCCATGCGATTTGCTTCCGCATACTCGAGCGATTGCACGTTGTCGTAGATGGCGATCGAAACGGTGCGTGTGACGCCTTCCAGATTGCCGCCGACCATCAGCACGACCCCGAATTCGCCTATCGTATGCGCAAAGCTCAGCACCAGCGCCGTTACGACGCCGGGGATCGAGAGCGGAAGGATAACGCGCCTGAATGTCTTGAGCCGGCCCGCACCCAGCACAGCGGAAGCGTCAAGCAGTTTGCGGTCCACAGATTCGAACGACGCAATAAGGGGCTGCACCGCAAACGGCAGACTGTAGAGAATGGAAGCGAGGACGAGTCCTTCGAAGGTGAAGGCCAAGCCGTGGCCGAAAAACATTTGCCACAATCTGCCCAGTGGACCGCGCGGACCCATCGCGAGGAGCACGTAAAATCCGAGCACCGTCGGCGGCAGGACTAACGGCATCGCGACAAGAGCTTCCAGCAAAAACTTGCCACGCCAGTTGGAATACGCCAGCCAATAGGCAAGCGGCAGTCCCACGGCGAGAAGAATTGCGGAAACGCAGAATGCGAGCCGGAGGGAGAGTAGCAGCGGATCCATGATTATTTCTTCCCCGGGGTGGCACGCGCCGCGGCTTCAGGCGGAAATGTGAATCCGTACTTCGCGAGCGTCGCGCGGCCGGTTGCGCTCTTCAGGAATTCCAGGAAGGCCCGCGCCCCAACCTTGTTCTGCGCACTTTTCAGTACAACGGCGGCTTGCTGGATAGGCGGATGCATGTTCGCAGAAATCTCCCACCGTTTCCCCTCTTTCATTCCCGGCGAGACAGCCAAGGACACCGCCACAATCCCCGCCTGCGCATTTCCGGACTGCACAAACTGAGCTGCTTGAGAAATATTTTCCCCATACACCAGTTTGCCTTCCACTTGTTCGTAGATTCCGGCTGTTCGCAAGGCCGCGACGGCTGCTCGTCCGTAGGGCGCGTGTTCCGGGTTAGCGATTGCAATTTTCTGCACGCGCGGGTCCAGCAACGCCTTCCATCCGAGCCGAGCGACATCCACAGGGGCATCTGCAGGCGCCCAGATCACGATCCGTCCGTCGGCATACTCATAGAGCGTTCCCGGCTCGGCGATTCCCGTCGATTCCAGTTTTCTCGGATATTCGATGTCCGCGGAAAAAAACAGATCGAACGGCGCGCCATTTTGCAGCTGTGAGAAGAAATTTCCGCTCGAACCGTAGGTGACGTTCACTTTCATTGTGGTCCGCTTCTCGAACTGGGCCGCGAGATCCTGCATCGCGAATTGCAAGTCCGCTGCCGCTGCGACGCGGATTTCTTGCCCGCGCGCAACTCTTGCCATTGGCGGCGTCAATAAAAATACAAGGGTCGCCAAAAGAGTCCTGCGCGTTAACAAGCCCGCTCTCCACAAGAAACGGGTCGCCCTATTTCTCATACGCGCAAAATCATCACTTCCGTGGATTTAATCAGCGCCGCGACTCGCTCTCCAGGCTTGAGCCGCATTTCTTTCGCCGCGTCCGCGGTGATAATCGCCGTGATGTGTTGCTCTGCGATGGCCATGGTCACCTGCGCCAGTAGACCGCTGTACTTCACCGCGATCACGCGCCCTATCAGCTGGTTGCGCCCGCTGATTTTCCGGAAATTGCCGCGGCGCATCACGACGTCTCCACGGTCCAGCGATTTCGGAATCATGCGGTCGATTTCGCTCTCCGGGACCCGATGATGGCCGCCGGGTGTCTTTACCGTTTTGATTTTTCCGCGGTAGATCCACTGTTTCAACGTCGGATAGCTGATTCCCAGGATTCTGGACGCTTCTCGCGGTGGCAGCAGTGCGGCTCGATGCATCAAGCTCTCCCCCATCACATTATTTCATTTTCAGCAGAGATAAACCGCTATTGTAGTACGATTCTATGCGTTTCTGTATGCTATTTTCCGCGCACTCCGGGTAGCCGTCTCTTAATCGCTTCGGCAAATGCCTCCCGAGGGGAAGCTCCGGGCCATACCGGCTCACGTAAACTTAGGAAAGCAAGAGCGCATGCATCTGCGGAGGGGGCAACTCATGTCTCTGGTCCCTATAAAACTGAGCGCCGAAGAGGTCCGCAAAGCCGTCCAGCAATTCTGGGCGGCGTTTCTAGCCAAGTCGGAAGAAGAGCTGAATGATTTTTATGGTCCAGGCAGCACGGTATTTCAAATTGCCATGGCCCGCAGCGAGCCGGGCCGGCTTGGAGCGATGCGGCGTTCCCGCGAATATTTCAATCCAGATACGCGCATGGAGCTCAAGCTGAGCCCCATCGACGTCGTTCTGTGCGGAAGCGACGCCGCCGTGGCCAGCTACACATTTCAATTCCAGGCCATCGGCCGCGACGTCGGCGGCAAACGTATGACGGAGAAACTGGAAACCGTGCGCGCCACGCACGTCATGCACCGCGACGCCGCGGGCAAACTTCGCATCGCGCACGAACATTTCTCCATGCCCGTCGCGTAGTCCCAGAAACGCGGTGCAGCCTGTCCCGTTAATTCCTCAATGGCTTTCCGGTCTTCAGCGTGTGCGCGATGCGCTCCTGGGTTTTCTTTTCGCCGCACAGAGAGACGAAGGCTTCGCGCTCGAGATCCAGCACGTACTGCTCGCTCACGAGTTGCGGCGAGGTCAGCGGCCCGCCCGCCAGGATGTTCGCCAGTTTGCGGCCGACGTGCGCGTCATAGTCCGTGATGTAGCCGCCGCGCTGCATCATGTGAATCACGAGCTTGGCGCCCGCTAAAAATTGTTCGCCGAGCACTTTGATTTGTGTGGTCTGAGCGCCCTCTTGCCAGTTCGCTGCCGGCGGCTTGTACCCGCCGCGCACCAGCGCCAGTGCCGCTTCTTTCGCGTCGCCCACCAAACGGTCGCGATTCATGGAGACGCCGTCGTCCCTGCGCAAAAATCCCAGGCTGCGGCATTCTTCCGCGCTCGTGCCCACTTTCGCCATGGCAATCGTTTCGAACACCGGCTTCATCGCGTGAAACAAATCCAGATCTTCGCCGCCCGCCGCGTGCTCATTCGCGCGGATGAGCATCTCCTTCGTGCCACCTCCGCCCGGAATCAAACCCACTCCGGCCTCGACCAGCCCGATGTAAGCCTCCGCAGCAGCCTGAATTTTCGCAGAGTGTAAGCTGATTTCGCACCCTCCGCCAAGCGCCATTCCTTGTGGCGCCGCCACCACCGGCTTCGGCGCATATTTTAGCCCAAGATTTATGTTCTGAAATTGCTTCACGGCAAGATGCAGATCGTCCCATTCCTGCTCCTGCGCCGCGACCAGCATCAGCATCAAGTTCGCTCCAACGGAAAAATTCACCGCCTGGTTAGCGATGACCATCGCGTCAAAATCCGCGTCCAGCCGCTTCAATCCCTTGTGCATCATGGCGATTAAATCCGCGCCAATGGCGTTCATCTTCGCGTGAAATTCACAGCAGACTACGCCGTCACCGAGGTCGATCAGGCTCGCGCCGGAGTTCCGCTCGATTTCGCGGCCGGCCTCTTTTTGCGACCTCAGAATGATCACGCCCGGCGGCGTTTCCAACGCCTTCACCGCGCCGCTCGTTACATCAAACACAGTGGTCCTTCCTTTTTCCGACTCGTAAAATCCTTTCCGGCCGCTCGCCAGCAATCTCTCCAGAATCGGCGGAATCGCACGCCCATCTTTCCGCACTTGCGCGGCAAATGCCTTCACGCCGATCGCATCCATCATTTCAAAAGGGCCCATCTCCCACGCAAATCCCCACTGCATCGCGTGGTCTACGTCCACGACGCTGTCTGAAATCTCCGGCACGCGCCGCGCCGCATACAAACACATTTCCGATAGCCCGCCCCAGATGAATTGCTGAGCCTTGTCGCCTTTCTGTCCCTCGAGCACCGGCCCCACCAGCGCGCGAAGGCGGTCTCGCGTGTCCTCGATCGCTTTGCCCATCTCGAGGGAAGCAAATTTCGCTTTCTGGCGCGGCCGGTACTCCATGGTGTTCAAGTCCAGCGTCAAAATTTCTTTCTCGCCTTCGCCCCTAACTTTCTTATAAAAGCCCTGCCCAGTTTTGTCACCCAGCCACCCGCGCCTGATCATCTCCTCGAGCGGCGTCGGCACTTTGTACATTTCGTGCGACTCGTCGTTCGGCGCGGTCTCGTAAATGTTTTTCACCACGTGCGCCAGCACGTCCAGCCCGACCAGATCCGCCGTGCGAAACGTCGCCGACTTCGGCCAGCCAACAGCCGGTCCGGTGCAAGCGTCAACCTCTTCAATGGTCATTTCCAGCGAGGCCATCAGGCGGATGGCGTTCAGCATCGAAAATGTCCCAATGCGGTTGGCGATGAAGTTCGGGGTGTCCTTCGCGATCACCACGCCTTTGCCGAGCCTGCGATCGCAGAATTCCCTCAGCGTCTCCATCACCTCGTTCGACGTTACCGGCCCAGGAATGACTTCCACCAGCTTCATATAGCGCGGCGGATTGAAAAAATGAGTCCCGGCCCAGTGCTGCTGAAACTCTTCGCTCATCGCTTCGGCGATCAAATGCACCGGCAATCCGGAAGTATTCGTGGTTACAATCGCACCTGGCTTTCGGAATTGCGCCACGCGCGACAACAAATTCCGCTTGATCTCGAGGTTTTCCGCCACAACCTCGATAATCCAGTCCGCCTCCGCGCAGCGCGCCAAATCGTCCTCGAAATTTCCGATGGATACTTTTTCCGCCAGCGACGGCGTGAAAAACGCCGCAGGCTTCGATTTTCTTGCCGCCTCGAGCCCCGCGCGCACAATTTTGTTGCGGTCCCCGGCCGGCGCGCCGGCCTTCAAATCCGGCGGAACGATGTCCAGCAATATGCACGGCAGCCCCGCATTCGCCAGGTGCGCCGCGATACGCGAACCCATGGTCCCCGCGCCCAGCACGACTGCCTTTTCGATTCGACGTTTCATGGCCTGCCTTTTCCGGAACAATCCCTGAATATTGAGGCGAGAGGACAGGTTACAAAACCGCTATCCCCTGGTCAAACGGACTATGGCTCCTACGTGAAGCCCGCGCTAAAGTAAAGCAAGGATGAGCCCACGCAAAGTGAAAGACACCGTCGGCTGGCTCCAGTCTGCCAAGGAAAAGCTGCGTGCTCTGGCCCAGCCTGAAGGAGACAAACCGAGAGCGCGCCCTCGCGTCGGTCTCGCCCTCGCGGGTGGGTTCGCCCGCGGCATCGCTCATATCGGCGTCCTGCGAATTCTGCGGGAAGCCGGCGTTCCCGTCGACGTGATCGCCGGCACGAGTGTCGGCGCTTTAATCGGCGCGGCTTATTGCGCGGGCACACCCCTTGAAGAAATGGAGCGCATCGGCGCGACCACCAGCTTCACCGATTTCGGCCGCTGGACACCTTCCTGGCTTGGCCTAGCCACCAATCAACGTCTGGAAAAATTCCTTGCTCAGTTTACGCCGGTGAAGACTTTCGAGGAAATGACCACCCCGCTGGCGATCGCCGCGACAGACATTAACGCCGGCGTTTCCGTCTACTACACCCGCGGCCCGGTCGCTCCGCCGTTACGCGCATCGTGCGCCTATCCAGGGCTTTTCGTGCCCATTCAATATGAGGGGCGCACTTTAGTGGATGGATTTCTTACCGCGCCCGTTCCCCTGGAAGGCGCTCTTCTTCTCGGTGCGGATATTGTGATCGCTGTCTACCTCGAAGCCGGCAATATCGAGCAACCGCGTACCTTCACCGATGTTCTCAGCCGTTCATTCACCATCATCCAGCGTCACACGGATCTCACTTGGCGCCAACAAGCCGACGTCATTATCGAGCCAGATGTAACTCCGTTTGTTTGGGATGACTTCACCAGGACGCCCGAGATGGTCGCGGCAGGCGCAGCCGCCGCCCTTGCTGCGCTCCCAGCAATTCGCGCCGCCATCAACGGTGAAAAGCGCGATTCCGCAGCCTAACGAGACCAATCCTTCAGCCAATCCCCTTTTGTGAGGTCTATCTATCTCGCGAAAGCTGCGCTATTCCCGCGCGACCCGCACAACAACCGGCTGCCCCTCGCCCTTGCCTCGTTGCGTAAGCCACGCCCCCAAGCCCTCCGCAAATCGCTCCGGCGTCAAGCGAAAACTGGCTTCGACAACGCCATCCGCAACAGGCAAAGTATCGTCGAAATCCGCGGAATTCGTGAAGTTCCGCATGCAGAATTGATCTAGCCATTCGAGTGGGCAGGCGCGGCTCACCCCGCGAATTACGACATCCAGTTTGAATTTTTGTGCGTACACTCGACCATCATAACATCCCGGCGAGCGCGTTCCTGGCGAGACGAGACCAACGGCCCCTTACGAAATGCGCGGCCGCTTCACGCTGTGGGCCAGCCCCATGCGTTCCAGCGTCCAAATGAAGTACCACCCGATATCCGTTTGCCACCAGCGCAGCCCGAGCCGCGCGGAGCCCGCGTGCGAGTGATGATTTGCGTGCCAATTTTCGCCCCACGCCGTAATTTGGAATGGACCCAGCCACCACACGTTCATGCTCGAGTCCTCAACGCCCTCCTTGGCATGTCCGAGATGCGTGAGGCTATTCACGAAGCACTGCATGTGCAGGGTATAAACCAGCCGGATCGCGCCAATCCAAAAGAATCCCATCCAGCCCAGCCCCAGCAGCAACCCCGAAAAAATCGAAAGAATAATCACCGGAGTTTCCAGCTTGCCCCACACCGTATACATCCCCCGCGTCAGCTCCGGCGCCCACCGCTTTTTATCCGCAGGCTGCGTTTGATAAAGCCACCGCAGATGCGCCCACCAGAATCCGCCCTGCTTGGGACTCGAGATGTCGTCCGGAGTATCCGTCACGGAATGATGCAGCCGGTGGTAAGCAACCCAGCTCGCCGGATGCCCGGAACCATTGAACACCGCCCAAAAGATTAGAGCTTGCTCCACAAACTTGTTGGTCTTGAGCGTCTTGTGCGCCAGCATGCGGTGATAACAAACTGTTGTGCCGAGTCCGCCGAAAGCGATGAACAAGAGTGCCAACCCCAGAACTTTCAGGCTCGGCAGAGGGAAAAGAATCAACCCAACCACTGCAAGCACATGGATGAGAACCAGATACGCGAAGACGCCCTCCTTGCCACGCACGGGTTTCCAAAAAGGGCGTTCCCAGGGACGTGCTTCCTGTGTGGCGGCTAGTTCCATGATTTCTCCGTCGAGCTGCTGAGTTGAATGCGTGAGTGCCTGGACTGACGATCCTGCTAGGCAAGCACAACAATATCATTGCATCGGTGAGAGTAGCGTATATCTGTGAGGAACGGGACGCTAACTATGTAATAGTTTTGTCGCCGGTTCGTAACTCGCTCCGAGGCTTTCCGCCTCGCGCCGGATCCTTGCCCCAGCCAAAAGAAGCTCGACCCTGACTCTGCCCTCGATTTCTGAGGCAAATGCGAGAAAACCAAGCGGCGCTACTGGTTGAGCAGAAGCAAGAAAAGGGGATAGTTGGTGGTTCGTACTGTCGATCGGAAACGATAAATCGAAGGAATAGTCGAGCCTACCTCTGCAATTCCCGGAGCACTTCATTGAGTTCTCCGAGATCCGAGTCGAGCCGGTAAAAACCCGGGCGCCACGTTCCACCCGTCTCCTCTGAGGCGAATTTCAGAACGGCAAAATCATTCGTCCCCGGCTCTCCGTCTCCCAGCCCCGGGAAGTTTTCTCCAAAGAAAGTAACCGAGTGCTTGCTGACCACCTTTTCGCATTCATTCAAGGAGAGCACCGCACGAAGCATCCCTTGATTTTTCGCGTGTGGTTGGCAAAAGTAGAGGTTTGGCATACGCGCGTATCATCGGCAGTTAAGCAAAGAACTTTAATAGTACGAAGGTTCTTTTCTTTATGTAAAAAATACCTGGATGGCGCTCTCGCCAACGCCATCCCTCACTTTCTCCCCTGTTTTCGCCCCATTTTTGCACATTCTTTTTGTCCCTGCTTTTCCCAAGTCGAGATAGAATCCCGCAACTGCCATCCGAGGTGATTTCGTGGAAGACGAGCGCCGGCGAACTCCCAGGTATCCGTTCGTCGCGACTGTCGAATTGATTCAAAAGGAAGCTAAGTCCGGGATTTCCGCCAAAATTACCGAGCTAAGTCTCTACGGCTGCTACGTCCAAATGCCCGATCCCTTCGCGAAAGACACTCCGCTCTTTCTCAAGGCTTACGCAAATGGAAAATTTTTCGAATCCCACGGCGTCGTAGTCTATGCTCACCCGGCTCAAGGAATCGGCGTCTGCTTTCAAAATGTGAACCCACATTATTTGACCGTTTTGAAGCAGTGGCTCATCGAAGCCGCTCACTTGAGATTTGGAAAGAAGGATTAAGCTCCGCGGGGTCATCGAACTTTGCCGATTCTCAGCCACCGCTCAGTTTGTGTCACGGAGATTTAAGGAGTAGGCCATGAAATTCGCGAAAATTGTTTTTTGGATTGCCGGCGTCTGGGGTTTGCTCATCATCACCCCTCTCTACTTTATGTTTGATCTGATCGGTCAGAAAGATCCGCCCCTCATCACCCATCCCGGCTTCTATTACGGCTTCGCGGGCTGCGCTCTTGCCTGGCAAGTCGCTTTCTGCTTCATCGCCACAAATCCGGTACGCTTTCGCCCGCTGATGCTTCCTTCGATTCTTGAGAAAGTCACCTACGCCGCCGCCGTCTTCACCCTGGTCGCGCAAAGCCGCATGCACCCCTCCGACCTGGTCTTCGCCGCCACCGATTCCCTTCTCGGCCTGCTCTTCGTCATCGCCTATTTCAAGACGTTATAAAGACTTTCAGAAACAGATTTCTTGCGCGCACCGTTTCCAGATATTGCCGCCTACGGTAACGGGGGAACGCGACAAAATGCAGATCGTCTTGCCCGCAACGCCGTTTAAGGGGATGGCCGGTAACACAAAACCCGCATCGTTATAATGTTCAGGCCCATGAAATCCTTTACAGATTGTCCCGGGACATCCTTTACACTGCAGCGCCCACCAATCGCCATCGGTGAATCGGGGAAGTGGCACGCTCATCCAGTGTGCTCCCGTCAAGAAGAACACAGCTATTTCTGCGCCGCCTGCCATATAATCTCGTCCAGCGCCAAACCTGTCAGAACACAATCCAGAATGACGAACCCTTGTTCACACTCACCGCACACATCTCTGAAAAACGGTATTATCGAAGTTCAACTAACGTGCGTTCCATCGTGCAATCTGTTTCTTCGTCGCCTTTTCTCTTACTGACTTCGAAAGCTTGGGCTTCGCGAGTTCCTTTCTCAAGCGGGCCAGTAGAGCTGCAGTCGATTCTTTTTCCTTCTTTTTGGGCACGTTTACTCTGCGTTGATGATCGCTTCTTGATTATTTTTTTCCAGGGCCTCAACCGCCAAAGGCATCCGGCCTGCGCGCGTCTTGCTCTGTAAACCACCAACAACGAGAATGCACCGCTGCCCGGCTGCGGCACAGCAAATCGGACTAGCGACTGAAGATTTTTGCTTAAGTGTTAGCTGGTTTCCTTTCATTTCTTGCCTTCGTTGCCAGAGCGCGGCGCGGTTCGGCGGTCGTGGCGCTGAAAGCCGGAGCCGTCTCGCTGGTTCTACGTTTTCTTGACGGACATCGGCCGATTTTCCAGGAACGCGGTGACCTGTGTTTTATTTATTTTCAAGCCCCCGTTGTAGCTGACCAAGCCCTTCTTCTTGAACTCGTTCATGAATTTACTTACCCTCGGGCGGGTGGTGCCGACCATCTCCGCCAAGGTCGATTGGCTCACCTTCAGGGCGGATTCCGACTTCGATTCCTTGGTTATTTCCCCAAACAACAACAGAACCCGCGCCAGTCGCCTTTCACTGAAATTGAAGAACTGATCGATCAGGTCTTCCTCGATTCGAACAACCCGTGAAAGTAAGTATCCAAGGAATAGCCTCGCAAAATGCGGGTCTCTCTTGAGCGTGCGAACCGTCCTCTCTTTTTGCAGTCGAATGACATTGGATTGTCCAATGGATCTCGCCGTGCAAATCCTCGGAGACCGCCCTGCTAGACAGCCTTCGCCAAAAAAGCTACCTCGCTGTAGGATGGCGATTATAGCTTTCTTCCGCGCGGTGACCGCCGTGAGCTTTACCGTCCCGCTCTCGATGTAGAAAACAGAATCACCTGGATCACCTTGCGAAAAAACGATCTCTTTGTCGCGGTAGTTCCGAAACGTCATCTTAGTACCGAACTTTTTCCGGAGATATGTGCGACTGACGCCAAGACTACGCGTACTCGGCATTCTGTTCTGCTCCTTCCATCAACTCTGGAAACGGGTCCAGCTGTCACCAATCGTAGACACAGTAGGACCAACCCGTCTAGATGAGCAAAATTGACCACATTTGAATTGAGCAGAATTGAACATCCCGAAGCGTATAACTGTGCTATTGCAAGACCAACTAAGGCGCAGTGTTCCACGGACAGCGCAATGACGACGGCTGTCTAGATGACGTTGTCCGTTCCTTCAGCCGTGTAAAGGCGGGTGGCCACGCCTTAACTCTCGGATGTCCTGGCGAGTTGCTCGCTCGATTCTCCGAAAGTTTCTGCTTAACGATGGCGGGAGGCAGATCCCCATCAGTTGGTTTTGACTCTTGCGGGTGCCGCACCGGTTTTAAGGGTGCGGTTTTTGACGTTTTGAGCAGCGCGCCTACTGCCCGGACGCTACCGGCCTTGCTGCTTCTTTCAACTCAATTCCCAGCGTCCCGGCATTGTGTGCGTTCAGGTCGAAGATGCCGGTTCGCAGCGATACTTCGCCGTTTGGAACATCGATCTCGCTGTGCACCTGAAGCCCTTCCCGCAAAGCATCCTCGTAGGCCCGCGGTGGCAGCGCTACCCCGTATTTTGCGCTGGTCAAGTTTAGCGGTTTGCCGTCGCGGTCGTACGCCACAACCATCACCTCGATGTGGCCTCGACGCATTCCATCGGGGGAAACCTCGAGCCGCAGGTTTTGCGCGGCGATTCCAAAATCTACGGAGTAGCGTGTAACTGGCCCCTTCAACCCGGCGTTGCTGCCTGCTCGCCCCGCGCCTGGGCCTGGCTGCGGGCTTGCGGGCTGCACCTTCACCTTATAGAAAATTTGCGCATAATCAGGCATCCCGAAAGTCATCAGCGGGAGCAGCGGATCGCCTTCGGGCGTTCGATCCGCCAGAAGCTCCGCATTGGCGTCGCTGGCATAGTACCCTCGCCGGTAGTCGAGTTTGTATTTGCCGCCGGCGACCTTTACTTCGATGTGCCGGTATTTTCCATCCATCTTCGTATCCGTGGGAGTGTACGTCAGGGTGTAGTAATGCGTCCCATCGTCAACCGCGTGACTCACGGCGTCAGCCAGTCCATTGGTGTCGTAGAAAGCATGACCGCCGGTATCCTTCGCCAGCGTTTCCATGGCAATTTGGTTGGCGAATCCATCCGGATTACTTCCTCGAAGGTCCACCCTCTGCGACCGCCTGGTGGATCCCATAGTCGGGTCGAACGCGGCCTCGCCCACAAGACCCACCGCTGCCACCGGATAAATGGCCACCTGGTCCGCAGTGAATTCGTCGGCCGTCCGTCGGACCTCGCTCTTATACTGGCGCGGCATGCCCGCATCAGGAAAAATGCTGACGGGAAAAGATCCCGAAAACCAGATCACATTTTTTCGGCCCGGAATCGTGGAAAGATATCGCGCCAACTGTTGCAGCGCGCGAAACGTAATGTTGATCCTTGCATCTATCTGGGAACCTGCCGACGCCGCCATTTCCTGCCTCACGGCGTCAACCGCGGACGGAGCCGCTTGATTCATAATCATCAAATCCACGATTCCCTGGTCGGCCGCATTCTGTTGCGCCGTGGGAAGCAGGGGCGATGTCTGTGCTTTCGCTCCCTCTTTGTCGTTGTCAACCGCCGCCAGCAGACCGGAAGTATCGGAAGTAAACCCTTGCACCAGGTGCAGCCTCGTTCCCAGCGTGAAAATGGCCATGCGCGTTCCGGCAGGCATCGACTTGAGATACCTGATGATCTGTTCGCGGACGTAGGGCTGATCCTGCGGTTGCGTGTTGAGCCAGTCCAGCAGCAATACATTCACGGAATCCGGTGCCGTGATTATCTGGTTGTTGGCAAACACGTTCGCCGGCAGCGGGGGCGAATTAACCGGCGCCGGGGCAGACGCTTTGTGCTCTTCAAAAAATGAGATGGTCTGTCTCTGGCCATCTTCCTTGATCTCAAAATCTTTCTGTTGCAAAGCTGGAACTGGCTCGCTCTTCCCTTTGGTAACGACCACATCCACGAGGACAACATTGACCTTGGACCTTATCGTAGGCAGTTCGGTCGCCGCGTTGGGCGCTTTGTTTTGGGCGTGCAAGACAGAAGCCGCGAGCAGAAACGTTGTGAGGCCACCCAAACAATCGAGGCGTAAGGACATATCAGTGAATCCGAGGGTCCTAGATTCTCACAGAGAGAGTTCGCGGGAAAGTGCCTGTCGAGCTTCTTTCTGCGCAAATTGGATCGGCTTTTGGAACCGGCCAGCATCCCTCGCCGCAGGCGATGGCTTTCCCGTGCTCCAGCTACATCCAGATCGAAGGAAACACCGTAGAGAGAAGTGGGGCCTGTAGTGCATGAGCTTCTGGGACGGGGAGCGAGGCTGTGGCACTCCATATTCCAGGTTGTTCTCGTTTTTTTTCGCTTGACGGCGGCTCGCAATCGGAGGATACCAGTTGTACCACAGCCCCGGATTGAGGGACGGGGTGTCATACAGGGCGCCTTGGCGCGGCCCTGACCTCCCGCAATCCCTGAAGCGAAATTTAGAGCTGCCCAAACCATGCGGGCAGAGATTTTTTGGGCGTCTGCAGTTCCTAATTTTCATTTAGGCTTGCGGAATGACTCTGCTTGGAAGGAATCCCGGAAAACCAGACCAAGGTTTTTCGATTATTACCGCGCGCAATGTTTTCACAATTCTGTATCACCTTTTGGATGCGCGCGCCGTCTAACGTGAACTGGATGAGTTTGCGGGAAGCAAGTTGAGCGGGCGAGGTCGAAAAAAGAGTGATGGCGCCTCGCCGGTTGCGTATATCGCTACCCGCTCGATTTTTTTGATCTTCACGGCGGGCAATCCGCCGGAAGGGCAGCAATAGCTTAAAAATAAACTGGAGGTCGGAGACGGAAATGACAAAGACGAATAAGTTCCTGATTACTGGCGCGGCGCTTGCGGGCTTGCTCGCGGGAACCGGAGTCAGCCTTCACGCTTCGAATCTGCTCACGGGTGCTAAGGCTTCGGCCACGGCCACCGCACAGGATCAGGATAAGGACCAGAAGGCTGACAAAAAGGTGAAAGAAAAGCACGCTTGTAAGGGCCAAAACTCTTGCAAGGGCAAGGGCGGCTGCAAGTCGAGCGACAACGGTTGCAAAGGCAAGAACTCTTGCAAGGGCAAGGGCGGATGCGCGACCGACGGCTCGAAGATGCCCGATTGATCCAACCGCTGGCAATTGCAGTGATTGGCTCGGATTAGTGCAATGACGGGGGGCCGGTGGCACTCGCTCACTGGCCCTTTCGTCTTTTCAGTTTCTCCTTTTCGCTTTAGACTTTTCACTGCGCGGAGATGGAATGGCAGCGAATCGCTTCAACGGATTTACGGATTACGGCATCGGCATCGGGCTGCGCGCCCCGCATTACAACCACATTTTGACGCGCAAGCCGGTCGTCGATTGGTTTGAAATCATTTCCGAAAATTTCATGATCGATGGCGGCCGGCCGCTGCACATCCTCGATCAAATTCTCGAACAGTACAAAGTCGTGCAGCACGGGGTCTCGATGTATTTCGGCTCCGCGGAAAAGCCCAACCGCGAGCACCTGCGCCGTTTGAAGGATCTCGTCAAGCGCACGAAAACGCCATGGCTTTCCGATCATCTTTGCTGGGGCAGCGTCGACGGGCGCTACACGCACGATCTGCTGCCCATGCCATACACTTTTGAGGCCGCGCGGCTGACGGCACAAAAAGTGCGTGAGGTGCGCGATTTTCTTGAAATTCCAGTCGCCGTGGAAAATGTGAGCAGTTACGCGGAATATCACGACTCGGAAATGACGGAGTGGGAATTTCTGAACGAAGTCGTCGAGCGCGCGGACTGCGGCATTCTGCTCGACGTAAATAATATTTATGTGTCCTCGCAAAATCACAGTTTCAATCCCTTCGATTACGTGAACAGCATTCCCGCAGAGCGCGTCGCGCAAATTCACATCGCCGGCCACTCGAAATATCGCAAATACATTCTCGACACGCACGACCACCCGGTGATCGATCCCGTCTGGAAGCTTTACGAGCGCGCTATCCAGCGCGCCGTGCATACCGCGACGCTGCTCGAATGGGACGACAGCATTCCCTCGTTCCAGGAAGTGCACGACGAAGCGCTGAAAGCCAATAAATTTCTGCGCTCGGCCGTGCTGGCGGAAGCCGTATGAACTTGTTCCCCCGAGTGGTAGTCGCATGAAACTGTCGCAGCTCCAGCGGACCATGGCCCGCGCGGTGATGCAGCCCCTCACCGCTTCCGAAAGAATGCAGCGGCACGCTCCGGGCGGCGGTTCGATGAAGCGGTACGCATCGCGCTTCATCAAGCCCAACGATCGCCTGACTTCTTTCGAGCGGCTCGAGATCTATAACCGTCAATATTGGTTCCGCGTGCTCTCCGCGCTCGGCGAAGATTTTCCCGGCTTACGCGCCGTTCTTGGCGCGAAGCGATTCGACGCCATGGCGCAGGCGTATCTCATCGCGAATCCATCGCGTTCGTTCACGCTGCGTGATCTTGGTTCGCGCATGGAATCGTGGCTGCGAAAAAACCCTACGTGGGCCGGCAAAAATCAAAACCTTGCGCTCGATATTGCGCGGCTCGAATGGGCGGACATCGAAGCCTTCGACGGAAAAGCCGAACCAGCTTTGCGCCCCGAGGATATTTCGAGCGCGGACGGCGCGAAGATTAAGTTAACGCTTCAGCCGTACGTGCGGCTGCTGAGTTTTCGTTATCCCGTTGATGATCTCCTCCTCGAAGTGCGCAAAGAAGAGGAGGATACGGACTTCGCCAGCAACACGTTCACGGAGCATCGGAAACGCAAACGCGTGCGCGCCGTCGCGAAGTTGAAGCCCGCGGAGATATTCTTGGCCGTTCATCGCATCGACTACTCCGTGTATTTCCGGCGTATCGAGCCGGAAGAGTTCGCAATCCTCACCGCGTTACGGGAAGGCAAAACGCTGGCCGCCGCGGTCGCGCTTGGCTTCCGCAAAAGCGCGATTGCGCCGGAAGAACGGCCTGCGCAAGTACAATCCTGGTTTCAGGCGTGGGCCGCCCTGGGCTGGTTCTGCCGTCCGGAGAAAAAACGCGCGGCGAGTTGAAACTTGTTGTAAGGTTGCGCATCGACATTTCGCGGGCTCCCGTGGAATTTCTGACGATTAAATTCTCTTGAAGAAAACTCTGGACGACTGAGCTCTCATGAACAAACTTCTGACGACTCTGCACTCGTGGCACGAAACGTTTTTCCATTTCGTCGATTATCTCCAGCACCCCTTCCTGCTTTTTGTGCGGCTCTACTGGGGCATTCAGCTGATGCAGAGCGGCTGGGGCAAGCTGCATAACCTCGATAAGGTAACGGACTATTTCACAACGCTGAATTTGCCCATGCCGCACCAAATGGCGTTTTTCATTTCGTGCGTCGAGCTTTTTGGCGGCCTTTTCCTGGCGCTGGGGTTGCTCTCGCGTGTCGCATCGCTTGTGTTGACGATAAACCTGATCATGGCTTACGTGCTCGGCGACCGCGAAGCGCTGCTTTCTATTTTTTCAGACCCCGACAAATTCGCCGCTGCGGCACCTTACGTGTTTCTCGTTGCCGCATTGATTATTCTGCTCGCGGGTCCGGGAATCTTTTCCATCGACGCTCTGGCCGGCAAGTTTTTCTGGAAAACCGCGCCGCAAACCAAAACGCCCGCTTAGAGTCGCACGAAAATCCTTCACGCGAGATCCTCGCCATTGGGATAGTATGGGTTGCGGGTACTCATGGTCCGGATGGAATCTATCCTTGGTCTCCGCAAGAGTCTGCTCGAAAGGTTCCGCAAACGCGCTTGCTCCGTTTTCTTGGGTCTCTCCTTCTTTCTTCTGCTTTACCCTTCTACTTCCAAGGCGGCTGACGTGACTTCGACGCTGCTGATTGGCGGATCGCGAATCGACGTGAACATCGATACAAGCGAAGCGCCGCTTTCGCAAACGGACGTGATTCAGTGGGTGAAAAATGCGGCGGAATCCGTCGCTATTTATTATGGGCGCTTCCCTGTTCCTCATTTGACGCTCCGTGTGGTTTCGTTTGACGGCAGCGGCGTGCGGCACGGAACAACCTGGGGCAAGGACGGCGGTTTGATCCGTATTTTTGCGGGAAGCAAAACTCCGCCGCAAGATTTTGCGGACGATTGGATGCTGACGCACGAGATGGTGCACCTGGCGTTTCCTTCGATGATGGGGGATGAGCACCACTGGATCGAGGAAGGCTCGGCGGTATACGTCGAGCCGATCGCGAGGATTCGCGCGGGGCATTGGACGGCTCTCGAAATGTGGCACGACCTGGTGCGCGACATGCCGAAGGGCCAGCCAAAGGCGGGCGATGAAGGGCTGGACCACACGCACACCTGGGGAAGAACGTATTGGGGCGGCGCACTCTTTTGTTTTGTGGCAGACGTGGAAATTCGCAAGCAGACGAAAAACAAAAAAGGATTGGAAGATGCGCTGCGCGGCGTGCTCGATGCGGGCGGAGACATTCGCGTGGATTGGGAATTGGAGAAGGCGCTGAAAATTGGGGACCAAGCCGTGGGATTGGATGTGCTGGAGAAATTGTATGCGGAGTGGAAAGACAAGCCGGTGCAAGTGGATTTGCCGGCGATGTGGAAAGAATTGGGCGTTGAAGTTGGACCGGATGGAGCGACGGTGACATTGAATAACGATGCTCCGCTGGCCGCGATCCGCCGCGCGATCGAGATGGGCACTCCCGCCACCAAATCCGCTGACAAAGGAATCGATAGCGCCTCGCCGTCGAATAAAGAGCCTGCCGCAAGGGCGGCACGACCACTGGCCGTCTTCGCTGGGCGCAGAGCGGGCTCGAACCAATCGTAACAGGCCCCCACCCCCCCGGTTTTTTGTAAACGCTGATTCCAGGAGACTTTAAGTTGAGTGAAATCAACACTTGCGGAAGTGTTGATTGTAAGGGAGTTGCGGGAAGTATCATGGGATGCGGAGTTTTGTGGTTGTGAGGCGCTGAGGTGGGGGCGGGCAGAGAGGTGTGTTGCGACGAAAACATGAGTAAGAATAGCATGGATCTTCGTTACTGTCAAGGACTATTATTGAGTGTATATCATTCGAACGTGAGACGGGGAAGTGGAGTGGATTGAGGTTGTTGGCGGGAATTTGGGAGTTTGGTGAGACGGTGCGGGGTTGGAAAATTCGGCGAACGTCCCGTCTGGAACGTGTGAAGAAATTGGCTTTTCGTGATGGAGCGTCACGTTCTGGCGAGTTAGCACGTCGTATTCGCGATTCTGTTGTAGCTCTTGTATTGCTTGCCCATAGTCCCATCGCGCTGCCAGTCTCACCTCGAAACGGCTTCGGGGTGCAACGATCGCCGCAGGGCCAACCAGCGCGTTAAGTTGTAGCTCAAGCAAGCCCACGTCGCTTCCATCGTTGCCTTCAGCCGCCCGCGGCAACGGAACTGCCGCAATCCGCAGCGCTCCTTTATCCATGCATGCACGAACTCCGCGACTCGCGAACGTTGCGCATAGATCTGCTGTGCTTTTTCCGTTTTCATCTTGGCCTTAAAAGCGGTTGTCGCTTCGGGTTCTTCGATGCGCGTTACCGAACGGCGCCACTCGGGCCGCGTTCCGGGCGGCGCACAATCATTCCGCAACGGACAAGCATCGCAAACTCCTTTCGGTGCGCGATAGACATGCGTACGCACACCGTGTCCGCGGTTGAGCACCGCGCGGTGCGGCAACTCTTTTCCCGCGGGGCACACGAAACAGTCTTGCTCCGGATCGTATGGGAAGGCCGTGCTCGCGAATGCGCTGCTCGACCGCCTCGATCTTCTCCGTCAGCTCATCAATCGCTTCGAGTTGCGTTGTGACCATGCGCCCGGTTTCCGGTGGTAACTCCCCCAGACTGTTGGCCAGATGCTCCCGCCCCGCCTTTCCAAACAGATCGCTGATTCCTTCCGCGTGCAATCCGTAGCGGTCCAGCGCCGCGTAAATCCTCAGCTTCAAACCGCTGCGCACATCGCGCAAGGCCATCCGCGTCCGCAACAGTTCCCGTTGATCACGCAGCTCTCGCGGCGGAATCCAGCATTCCGGCAGCGTCCCGTTGCGCAGCAGGATCGCCAAGCCCCGCGCATCGAGAGTGTCCATCTTGTTCGGCTTGCCCATCCGCTTCTTCGCTTCCAGCGGATTGGTCAGGTGCGGGACGTGCTCGGCCCGCTCCATCTCATCCACGATCCAATACCACGAACCCATTGATTCAATGGCGATTTCACTCTGCGCAGGAAGCGTCTGGAAGTAGGCACGCAGGGATTCCCGCGTGTGCTCGACTCGAACCGGTTTGCTCGCTTTTCCTTTCTCATCCACCGCCACGAAAATCGAAAACTTCTTGTGCGCGTCACACCCAATGAACTGTTCCATTCCAAGCACCTCCTCGATGCGCTCCAACTTAGCGCACCACCGAGGCGCTTGCCCCCGGCTTTCATAGACTCATACCCACTCCCGGCGTCGAAGACGCCGCTCTGGTCGTCCTGCATGGGGCGGGCATCTGGCGGGCATCGCTGTATCGGGCAGACGAGTTGCTGGGCCGCCGTTCACTTGCTGCTAAGCCAAGAAGCAATCGGTATAGCGATCATGCACACCATGACCGCCACGACGGCATACATGAAGTGCCATCCCAACTGCCACGCCCGCAGTTCGTCGGGATCATCGGGACGCGGGCCGGAGAAAAGGCGCAACCTGTCTTGGCCGTTTAGGCCCAGCTTCCTTAGGCTGCGAAAGCACAGGGCCATGGACACGAGTCCCCAACCGAAGGATAAACAGAATAGCGTAACCAGAATCGGATTGAGGACCGTCGTGTGGCGGGCCCATGCGAACCAAAGAGTGAGAGGTATCACGACCAGCAGCCCTAGCAGGATCGAGAGGGCTGACGTGGTTTTGACGAGACCTGCTACAGCTCCTTGAAATCTCTGATCCAGTCGCCTGTCCATTTCGTTCTCCACCTCAGTTCTTCGACGAGGAACATGACGGGCAGTTCTGATACTTCCAGATCAGGGTGCAATTACCCCAAATGCCGACCACTCCCGCACCTGCGCCTACTCCGACACCGCCTCCTCCAGTGAAGGTTGCGCTCGTCTTGCTAAGGGAAGCGCTTCCACTTACGGCTCCGGTCAGCCCCACACCAGCGAATGCCGTGACTCCTCCGAAATCGCCTTGCAAGTCGCAGATCGACTTGCAGTTCGGACAAAATATGCTAGGCAGTGACACGCTCACGGAGCCTCCAGCTCCCGATATCGCTCCAATCCCACCGCCGCTGCAGTCCAGAACCCCCTGATTGCCAAGTGTGTCTCCAACAAAATAGAAGCTGCCCTCCACGCCTGCACCAAACCAGAATGCACTGAGCGGCGGGTGGCGAAGAGATGTCTTTTCCTTCTTGACGGCGGTCGCTAGAGTAGCATACCACTTCTGTAATTGGCCGAGGGTTATAGGCGGGGTGCCGCACCCTTCGGTTTTAAGGGTGCGGGTTTTTCTTCGTTTGGCATTCTACGGGGCGTATGCGCAATCCTCTCAAGCGACACTACGGACAGGGCGATCTTCATTTCGTTACCTTCAGTTGTTATCGAAGAAGACCGCTGCTTGGAACGGCTTGGGCGCGGGACTGTTTTGTGAAAATCCTGGATAAAGTCCGCCGCCGGCACTCGTTCGGCCTCATCGGATATGTCGTGATGCCGGAACATGTGCACCTGCTGATGAGCGAGGCGGGGAGGAAAAACCCGTCGCAGATTATGCAGGTGCTGAAACAGAAGGTCGCGGGGGCGCTGCTGACGAAGCGGAGAACACTGATTGCCGGGCAGTTGGCGCTTCCCTTCGAGGGAACTGCGGATGACGAGGTGCACTTTTGGCAGAGACGATTCTACGATTTCAATGTGTGGAGCGAGAAGAAGCTGAAGGAAAAACTAGAATACATGCATGCCAATCCGGTGCAAAGAAAGTTGGTGCAACATCCGAAAGATTGGCCCTGGAGCAGTTGGGCGCACTATGCGGGGAGAAATGAGGTGAAAATTCGGATCGATCCGGTCCGAGGAGACGAAGAAGAATCGAGCAGTCCGGGGAAAAGTCAAAACCCGCACCCTTAAAACCGAAGGGTGCGGCACCCCCAAAAATCAAAACCAACTGCACAAATTCCTCGCGGGACTCTCACCGGCGCAGGCCAAGCCGGGGAAAAGTCAAAACCCGCACCCTTAAAACCGAAGGGTGCGGCACCCCCAAAAATCAAAACCAACTGCGCAAATTCCTCGCGGGATTCTCATCGGTACACGCCAATCCGGGGAAAAGTCAAAACCAACCGCACAGTCGCCGAAACTTTCCAGTCTCTGCGACACCACCGCCCGGCTTTGACACCCGCCCCGCGGAAAAAGTTGCCGGTTGGCAAAACAATGGTTCGTTGGCGCGGGCTGTGTGGGCTCAAACCTTTATTGCGATCAGACCTCGTTTTTGTGGAATCGGTCGATTAGGTTGGCGCAGGCGCGGACGGTGACGGCCATCATGGTTAGGGTGGGATTTTGGCAGGCGGAGGAGACGAAGCTGGCGCCGTCCATGACGAAGAGATTTTTTACGTCGTGCGTCTGGTTGAAGGGAGTGAGGACGGATTTTTTGGGGTCGTGGCCCATCCGGGCGGTGCCGAGTTCATGGATGGCCATGCCGGGCATTTCGACGCGGGATTGCTCGCGGATATTTTTTGCGCCGGCGGCTTCGAGCATTTCGGCGGCGGAGGCGGCGGCATCTTCCATGAGCGCGGCTTCGTTGTCGCCGTGGGACATGTTGATATGCAACGCGGGAATGCCCCAGGCGTCTTTCAGGTTGCTGTCGATTTCGATGAAGTTGTCCCAGCGGGCGAGGGATTCGCCGAAAGCGCCTAGACCGACAAAGTAGACGCCTTCTTTTACGGCTTTCTTGAGCGACGTGCCATAGCCCTCGGCGCTGAAATTGAAATCGGCGCCGGCGCCGCCCTGGTAACCATAGCCGCGGAGGAAAGGGGAACGCGACTTGCTCGAGGGCGTGTTGCGGAAGCGCGGGACGTAAATGCCGTTGGGACGCTGAGGCTCGTTGGCGTTGGGAAGAATATTGAGATTGGTGAGATGGCCGGAAGCGCCGCCGCCGACAACGTGGTCCATCAAATAATGGCCGAGAGCGCCGCTGGAATTGGCGAGGCCATTGGGATATTCGCGCGTGGAAGAGTTGAGCAGGATGCGCGTGGATTCGAGAGCTTGCGCGCAGAGGATGACGGATTTGGCGCGGACTTCCTTGACCTGGCGCGTGAGGCGATCGACGTAGGTGACGCCAGCGGCTTTGTTCGAGGCGTTGTCCATGTCCACGTGGCTGACGACGGCGTTGGTGATGAGGGTACAGTTCTTGGAATTGAGCGCGTCCTGAACGGTAGTGAAAGGGCTGCTGAAATAGGAGAAGGTGATGCATCCGCGTTCGCAGGGGCCGCAATAGTGGCAGGGGAGGCGGCCGTTATGAGCTTGCGTCAGGACAGCGGCGCGGCCGATGGTGACGGTGCGGCCGAACTTGGCTTCGACACGCTCTCGTAGCTGAATCTCGCCGCAGCTCATTTTCATGGGCGGGAGGAATTGGCCGTCGGGAAGCATTTCGTTGCGCTCGGCGGCGCCGGTGATGCCGACGTATTTTTCGACGATGTCGTAATAGGGAGCGAGCTCGGCGTAGGAAATGGGCCAGTCGTCGCCGTAACCATCGCGGCTGGCGGCTTTGAAATCGTTATCGCTGAAGCGATAGCTTTGGCGGCCCCAAACGAGAGAACGGCCGCCGAGAACGCGAAGGCGCTGCCAGGTGAACGGCTTGCCTGCCGGAGTGCTGTAGGGATTTTCGAGGTCGTTGACGAACCACTCGTAGTTGTACTCCATACAGGCGTAGCACTGCTTCTGGACGGGGCGGGTGCGGGCGATTTCGGGAGAGTGGTCGCGATACTTGAGCTTGTAGGCGGGCATGTGCTCGGTGAATTCGCTGGGAGTGACGGCGCGGCCCGCTTCGAGCAGAGCGACTTTCAGGCCGGCTTCGGCGAGTTGTTTAGCGGCCCAGCCGCCGGTAGCGCCGGAGCCGACAACTACAGCGTCGTAAGTTTGCTGAAGCGGGTCTTGCGTTTGGTAGGCCATGGTTACTTGTGGTTCCCTTCTAGATGGTCGCAGCCTTGGAAGGGACCGTGCGCGAAGGCGCCGTCCCAGCCGAGTTCTTTTGTGCCGACTTGCGAGCTGTAGTAGGCCGTCATGATGCGGCCCTTGAGCGCTTCAAAATGGGTGTGGCCTACGTCGGGCTTGGTGTCGGCTTCGCCGGTCCACTCGCTGCCAGTGCGGGGATAGGCGAGTTCGTGCAGCAAATCGTCTTGATCTTCGCGCGAGAGATAGCGGAAGGCGGCTTTGAAACGGCGGATGCTTTCGCCATCGAGGAAGGCGAGAGAGTTGAGGAAGGCGCGTTTATTTTCGGAGGTTTCGGCAGCGAGGACTAGATCGATATAGCGATTGACCAGAGCGTCCTTAGCGCCGGGCGTGTCGGTAGCGGGAATGATCAGGTCGCTCAGGATGATTAGAGTTTCGTTCTGGTGCTCGTCGAGGAAAAGCGGCTTCCAATTGGGCACGTTGAATTCGTTGGAGGCGTCTACGCCGCTTTGCGCGGGGGTAAGTTCAGAGGGGGGCGGCGGCGTTTGAGGCGCGGCTAGCGTGGGGCGCAGCGTGGCGGCGACGGCACCGGTGAGAACGCTGGCTCGGATCATATCGCGACGATTCATGACGGCTCCTTGGGTGCTGGCGCAGCGGCCATCCTGAGAAGGATGACCCCACAACTAATTGCGCGACGGAGAAGTTTACACCAATGAGATGCAAAGGGTAGACGCACCGAGCGTCAACCGGTTGCGGATGGGGTCATTCAATTTGGACGGGGGCGAGATTGAAGCCGTCAACGGCAAGGACGGGCTTGGCTTCGCCGAGGTCGTGTTTGCGGACGTGGACGGTGACTTCGCGTTTTTCGCCGGGGAGAAGGGAGATGTAATTGTCGTCCCAGAAGACGGGGAGGATTTCGGCGCCGTCTTTGCCTTTGAGAAGGCGGAGACGCACGAGGAAAGCGAGGCCAGAGCCGGTGTTTTCCACGGTGACGTGAGCGGTGGGCTCGGCGCCGGCGTCGGAATATTCCATCGAGGCTTTGACGGTGGCCTTGGGAAGATTTTGGAGCGCGTCAAAATCGGCGAACTGGGAAAGCGGAGTGTAGTACCACTCGGACTTGGGAAAGTTGGGGACATCGGGCTTGGTGGAGAGCCAATAGAAATTGCGGCTGAGAAGTTTGCCGGACGGGGAAAAAAGTTGAAGATTCAGGAAGTAGGTTGAGGTGATGCCGTCGGGCTCGGGAACTTTGAAGGTGCGGACGACCCCGTCGGCATCGACATCGGCGAGAGCTTCCTGGGAGAAGCGCTCTTTCATCGAGGTGTCATAAATCTTGGCGACCACTTTCAATTCCTTGAGAGGTTTTTGTTCGCCATTGACGATGGCGACGCTGCGGTCGTCGTAAGAAAACTGGACGTGAACGAGTTCGAGGGCTTTTTTTGAACCGAAGTAGCCGCCGGCGGGGCGCAGGTCGTAGCTGTAGAGGTGCCAGATGAGTCCGGGCCACGCGTTGTTCAACATCCATTGAATGACGCCCGTGGATTTGTATTTGTTGCGGCCATAGGCCTCAAACATGGCGCGCTGGCCTTCGTAGGTCATGGCCTGGGATTTCCAGGCGAGGTCGGCGACGTCTTTAACCGCGCCATAGCGCTCTTCGATGGCGTGGGTGAAGACTTTTATGTTCTTAAATTCGCCGCCGCCCGCGTGATAATCCCAAAATTCGTTGATGGGCCAGAGTTTGTCCGGGGGAAACATGGATTTCAATTCTTCGAGAGGAGGAACGGCGGGGCCGGGGCTGATTTCAGTAGCAAAGCCATAAGCGCCACCGTACTTGGTGTCCAGAAGCCAATAATTTGGGGAGACATATTCGTACGGGCCGGCCATTTTGACGCCGGAGTTCCCCGTGGGCTCTGTCTTTTTCTCGGTCGCGGAGGAGATGACCGGTTTGGCCCAGTGGTTTTCTTTTTCGACTTCGAGATAAGCTTGCTCGCGATCGGGCGGCGGCGGATTGTCGCTGCCGTTCAGCCAGACGAGAAGGCTGGGATGATTACGGAGGCGGAGAATCTGATCGCGAAGAGAGTCGACGGAGACGCGCTTGTTTTCGGCGCCCCATTTGCCCCATTTTTCCCAGGCGTCGCAGCAGCACCAGCCGGCCATGACGAGGATGCCGTCGCGATCGGCGCGCTCCATGAAGGTTTCATCTTCGAGCTTGCCTTCGAGACGGATGGTATTGAGGCCCATCTCCTTGACATAGCGGAATTCGGCTTCGCGACGTGATTGATTGATGCGCAGCATCATATCCGGAGCCCAGCCGCCGCCACGCACGAGGACATTTTTGCCGTTGACCTTGAAGAGACGGTAGCCCTGGGGGGTGAGTTCGGAGTCGGTCTGGACGATGCCAAATTCGATGGTTTGTTTATCGGAGACGGGGCCATGGGCGAGGGCAAATTCGAGTTCGAGCTTGTGGAGATAAGGCTCTCCCATTTGGTAAGGCCACCAGAGGCGGGGATTTGTCACGTTTAGTGAGGAAGAATCTTCTGGAGTGATGGCGATGTCGCGATGTTCGCGGGGCTTGAGCTCAACGTCTTGGGAGAATTCTATGGGTGAGCTGGCGCCCATGATTTTCCCGCGAAGAATTCCCTTGATTGCCGCATTGGAAGCATTTGTTAGTTCGGCGCGCACCGTCAAGTGCGCTTTGTCGATCGATGGAAGTTCGAGTTTGGTTTCCACGTCGGGATGGCGCACGGCGACCGGACCGCTTGCGGAAAGAACCACTTCTTGCCAGAGGCCCATGTCCTTGTCGGGAGGAGTTGGGTTCCAATCCACCCAGGTGATGCCGAGCTCGTTGGCATGCGGCGCGGAGACTTCCACGGCAACGACGTTCTTCTCGCCCCGCTTGACGTAAGGCGTAACGTCGAATTCGTAACGGCGGAAAGCGCCGACGACTTGATCCGAGCCGGCGACTTTCTTGCCGTTGATCCAGATATCAGCGCGGTAGTTGATGCCACGGAAAGCGAGCCACACAGCATTGCCCTTGAGCTGAGCCGGAATTTCGAATTCATCGCGGTACCACCAGGGAACGGCGAACGGACTATCGGCCGGCATTTCCTGATTGGCGAATTCCGAGCCGATCTTGTAGGAGACGCCTGGCACGGAACGCAGGTTCATGCCGAAGTACGGGTCCTTGTAGACGCCGTTTTCGACGAGGACGGCAAAGACGGTGTTCGGAGCGGTGGCCTTGTACCAGCTCGAAGCGTCGAAGCCGGGTGAAGAAACAGTTTCGGGGCTGGCGCTGACTTTGGCGGAGGATTGCACCCGCCACCCCGCGCGCAGAGTGATATCGTCATCGGCGCGCACGGCGGTCGCTGAAAATGTTAACGCTGCGAGAAGCGTTGCAAGGAAGCTCACGGCAGGAAGACCGCGTTTAAATCGCCCAGCAGCGCGCGTTGCAGATCGCGAAAGAAATTTGTCCTTGATGCTAGACAAAATCATGATGAGCTCCCCATTGCGGCGCCAGAGTGCTGCGCCATTTAAACCGATTCAATAGCGCGATTAGACTTAACCAATGGAACCGGCGCAACCGGCCGCTAGTTTAGCCTGAGGGGAAGAAGAGAGACAAGCATTATCCAAAAAAAGCAAAAGGCGCGAACCTTGCGGCGCGCGCCTCGCTGGACCTGCATTACCGTCTCTGTTTTGAATTATTGCGCAGGCGTAAGAAACACTTGCGCGGGGGTCATGATCTGCACATTGGGCACTTCGGTGGCCACCCGCACATTCACGAACTTTCCTTTGTTTCCACCGTTGCCCACAAACGTGAGCAGATACTGGTTATCGAGATGGCGTTGAATTTCGTCGAAGTACGGCTTCAACGTGACGGGCATGCCAAAGCCGAGATAGTAGGCTTCGGCGCCAGTCTCTTCGGAGAGCCGGCTCATATTCGACTGCGCGTTGAACGCTCGGAACTGCCGGCGACCGATATGGCCCGCATCCGGGACATAGATCGACCAGATATTGATGTTCTTCTTCTGGGCGCGCTGGACGGTCGTGTCGAGATCGGGATCGATCGGCTCGAAACCGCCGCGGAAATAATCGACGCCCGAAGAGAACAGGATGATGGACTTACGTTCGCTGGAATCGGGCCAGCGCTTGATCCAATCCTGGAGCGCGAGATAGGGACTGGTGAACGCGCCGCCGGCGCCCAGAGGCAGACGCAAAGCCTTGGCGGCAAGCGCGTGGTCGGTGGTGAAATCCTGTGCCACCATGGCGGAGCCGTTCCTCGCATAGGCCACGGCGATGTAAGTGCTTTCCGGCTGAGCGTTGATGAAGGCTCGCAAATCGCTCCATTGGTTCGCAACGGAAGACTCGAGCGAATCATCAATGAGCAAGGCGATGTAGAGCTTCTCGCTCCGCTTCCAGTCCGCTACTTGCACTTGCTCTCTGCCCTGATAGAGCTTTATGTCTTCTTTCTTAATTGCGGGCGGCACCGAGTCTTTATTGCCCACCGCCGTAACGGTGAACGTAGCCGCGTCCGAATCCGCTGCAGCGGCGTTCGGAGCAAAGCGCCAAGCTGCAGCTAGGGTCATGGCCGCCAGCAGCAGGGCCCCTCTCCAATATAGATTTTTGTTCATGAGCGTATTCCCTCTATTAGCTTTCTCATCCCATAACATTAGATGCCGGTCTCAAGGAAAGTGGCTACATCCATTAAGATCGCAACGCATTCCGTCGTAGAATGCACCCGGCCAAAGAGGGCCAATTTCGTGAAGGGCTATATCGGAGCGATTGACCAGGGCACGACCAGCACGCGCTTCATGGTGTTCGATAAGGCGGCGCGCGTGGTTGCCGTCGCGCAGAAAGAGCACGAGCAGATCTTTCCGCGGCCGGGATGGGTGGAGCACGACGCGCTGGAAATCCTGCGCCGCACGGAGGAAGTGATCGCCGAGGCGCTCGAACAACGAGGACTGCGTGCCTCGGATCTGGCCGCGATTGGCATAACCAACCAGCGCGAAACTACCGTCGTCTGGGAACGCCGAACTGGCCGGCCAATCGCAAACGCCATCGTTTGGCAAGACACGCGCGTGGCCGAAGATGTCGGCCGCTATGCAAGCAACGGAGGACCAGACCGCTTCCGTCCGCAGAGTGGCTTGCCGTTGAGCACGTACTTCAGCAGCCTGAAACTGCGCTGGCTGCTGAAAAATATTCCCGACGCAAGCGCTAAGGCGGCTGGCGGAGACTTGCTATTTGGAAATATCGATACCTTTCTCGTCTGGAACTTGACCGGCGGGCCGAACGGCGGGGTTCACGTAACGGACGTGACCAACGCGAGCCGGACCCAACTGCTCAATCTGGAAACACTGGAGTGGGATGAAAAGTTGCTTGGGGCGTTCGAAATTCCGCGGGCGATGCTGCCGCAAGTGCGCTCGAGCAGCGAAGTTTATGGCGCGGCGAACCTCCCTGCGATTGGTGGCGTCGAGGTCGCGGGCATTCTGGGCGACCAACAGGCGGCGCTTGTCGGACAGGCCTGCTTCCGTCCCGGCGAAGTGAAGAACACCTACGGCACGGGGTGTTTTCTCCTGATGAACACAGGAAATCGCGCCGTTCCTTCTAAGTTCGGTTTACTGACGACGGTCGCTTATAAACTGGGAAACGCGCCGGCTTGCTATGCCCTGGAAGGCGGTGTTGCGATCGCGGGAGCGTTGGTGCAATGGCTGCGCGACAATCTCGGCATGATCGAAAAAAGCGCGGACATTGAAACGCTGGCCCGCACCGTCAAAGACAACGGCGGGATTTACTTTGTTCCGGCGTTTTCCGGTCTGTATGCGCCGTATTGGAAGGAAAATGCACGCGGCGTCATTGCCGGGTTGACCCGCTATGCCAATAAAGGCCATTTAGCCAGGGCGGTTCTGGAAGCAACGGCGTTTCAGACGCGCGAGGTCGTAGAAGCGATGGAAAAAGATTCGGGGATCGCGCTGTCGTCGCTGCGCGTCGACGGCGGAATGGTCGTGAACGAATTGTTGATGCAGTTCCAGGCGGACATTTTGAATCGCGAAGTGGTGCGCCCGGTGATTCAGGAAACGACGGCGCTCGGCGCGGCCTACGCCGCGGGCTTAGCAGTGAAGTTCTTCTCCGGCCTGGACGAGTTGCGCGCCAACTGGGCCGTGGACCAGACATGGACGCCGCATTTCGCGGAGGCGGAGCGCGAGGAGCTTTACAAGCAGTGGAAAAAAGCAGTAACGCGTTCTTTCGATTGGGCCGCTTCTTGATGCGCGATGCAGATTTTTTCCGTGGGCCAACTTCAAGCCAAGGAGATTGCTGAATGACCTCCCCCTTTGTGGGCGAATTTCTGGGCACGATGATGCTGGTGCTGCTCGGCGATGGTGTCGTCGCGGGAGTGGTGCTGAAACGTTCGAAGGCGGAGGCCAGCGGCTGGATGGTCATCACGACCGGCTGGGCGCTCGCCGTCATGGCAGGAGTCTTCGTGTCCATTGCCTGCGGGAGCAGCGACGCGTTTTTAAACCCGGCAGTCACACTGGGCTTCGCAGTCCGTGACGCGAGTTTCGTGAAGCTCGCAACCGATTGCACTGCGGAACTGCTCGGCGCGATCGTGGGAGCTACTCTTGTCTGGCTGCACTATCTGCCGCACTGGAAGGAAACGCAGGATGCCGCCGGAAAGCTGGCATGCTTCTGCACTGCGCCGGCTATCCGCAACTTTGCTGCGAACCTGTTCAGCGAAGTCGTGGCCACTTTTGTCCTGGTTTTCGTGGCTGGCGCGATTTTTTCGAAGAGAGTGGCCGCCACGGGCCCCGCCCCTGGATTAGGCGCGTACCTGGTGGGAAGCCTGGTGTGGGGGATCGGACTTTCTCTCGGCGGCACGACGGGGTATGCCATCAATCCCGCGCGTGACCTGGGCCCGCGTATCGCGCACGCCATTCTGCCAGTTGCTGGAAAGGGGGGCTCTGATTGGCGATACGCGCCTATCCCGATCATCGGGCCGCTGCTTGGGGGGACCTTGGCAGGATTGCTTCTCCGGATTCTTGCGGTTTTCTAGAACCCCGTCGCAAGTACAAGTAACCGATTCCGCATCCACTACGGGCCTCTTTGTGTGCGCACGTCTAGCCTGCGTTACTCTGCAATGGAATGGGAACAATAACTATAGCTCCGCCCGAGCACAGTGCTGTGCCGCCTGCGGCTCCTGCGCGACAGCAGAGTCCGTGGATTTATCGTCCATGGATTGATCTGACGGTGGGCTGCGGCGCGTGGTCCGCTCCACTTCTGCTTGCGGGGTTTTATTTTGCGAACTCCTACGGGCATGCGTGGAGCGTGGCCTTTTATTTTCTGGCGCTGCTTTCGAACTATCCGCACTTCATGGCCACGGTTTATCGCGCGTATCGCACCCGCGATGAATTCGCGAAATACCGGATCTATACGGTGCACGTCGCACTGTTGCTCATTCTGGCCGGAGTCCTCACGCACGTTTGGTATGCTCTGCTACCCTGGATTTTCACACTTTATATTTGCTGGAGCCCGTGGCACTACACGGGCCAAAACTTCGGCCTGCTTATGATGTTCGCCCGGCGGGCGGGAGTCACACCGACGGAAATGGAGCGCGGCGCGCTTCGCCTTTCGTTTATCGCTTCCTTCCTTTTGTTGATGCTGAGCTTCCACACCGGTCCTTCCGGCGACTCGTTGATTCTTTCGCTGGGGCTGCCGGCTAAATTCACTCTGCCCGCGCGGGCGGCTCTGGCGATGTTTTTTATCGGTGTCAGCGGCTGGGCACTGTTTTCGCTGGCGCGGAGGAGCAGTCTCCGAACAATTCTTCCGGTGCTTACGCTGACCGCGACGCAATTTCTCTGGTTTCTTCTGCCTGCGGTGATTGAACTCGTCAGCGGCCGGGAAATTCCGCAGACGCGTTACAGCAGCGGCCTGCTCGCGGTCTTGCACTCGACGCAATATTTGTGGATCACGAGTTACTACCAGAAAAGAGAAGCTCGCGCGGCCGGCGATACCCATTGGTCATTCTCCGGCTACCTGTTAACGCTGATCGCCGGCGGGATCGCGCTATTTATTCCCGGACCATGGATCGTAAGCCGCATTTTTCATGCGGATTTTGCCGCGAGTTTTTTGACCTTCACCGCACTGGTCAACATTCACCATTTTATTTTGGACGGAGCGATCTGGAAATTGCGCGATTCGCGGATCGCATCAGTGCTGCTGGATTCGCAGCAAAAGGCCGCTGCCACCAGCACTGCACAGCAAAACACGCTGGCAAGGGCCGGCCACTGGCTGACGGGAAGAGCATCAGGCGCGCGCGCACTGCGAATCGCCACGGCAGTGCTGCTCTTTGCCTGGGCGGGAGTGGATCAGCTTCATTACTGGTGGTCCAGCGAAGCAACCAGTCTCCCGGCGCTGCAGCGGGCTGCGAAGTTGAACCCAGACGATAGCGCGGTTCAAATGCGGCTCGCTAACGCTGAACAGTTGGCGGGAAAGCACGATGCCGCGCTCGCGGCCATGCAGCGTGCCGCCGCCATTAATCCAGCGAGCCTTGCGTTGCAAGAGTCTTACGCTCGGAATTTGATTGAAGCGGGGCGACTCGCGGACGCTTACGCAGAGTTTCAGAAGATTCTCGCGCGCTGGCCGCGCAATGCGGACGCCCTGGTCGATTCTGGAATGCTGGCGCATCGACTTGGACACGACGAGGAAGCGGTCGATTACTGGCAGCGGGCCGTCGACGCCGACCCCGGACAATCGCACGCGCAACTTTATCTGGCGCAATCGCTCGACCAACGAGGCGAGTTGCAGGCTGCCGCGCGGCATTATCGCGTATACCTGGAAATCATCGCATCGCGCCACGAGAAAAATCCCGCGGATACCGCGCCGGTGCTCGCCGCGCTAATAAAAGTAGCCGATGCCGACGCCGCGATAAATCACGGCAGCGACGCCTCGAAGGGCTACACGGCCGCCGCCGGTTTTGCGGAAAAGGCCGCCCAGAAAGCGCTCGAGAGCCTCGCGTTGGTCCATCTCGCCGATTTGCAAGAGAAGCAAGGCGACCTCGGCGGGGCGGCGCAATCTTATCAGCGCGCCTTGCGTCTTGACGCAGGGTTATCCGATCCCGGTAGCGCAGCATCCGATTGGTTCGATTACGCTCAGCTTTTGCGGAAGGAGCAAGAGCCGGAAAGGTTTGTGTTCGGCTGCTTGCTGCACGCAGAAAATGTTTTGCCGAAAACGGCCGGGAACGAGCTCAGCGTCGTATCGCAGGCGCGTAAGGAAAGCGAAGCTCGACTTGGAAAAGAAGCCGCTGCCGTCCGAAGCAATCTGGATGAAACAGTCGCTGAATCCCTCCGTTTGCAAGTCGCTGGGCCGACCGCGAAAAAATAGCGGCTCACGCAAATTCACTCGGATCAACGCGCGTTTTCGCTGGATTCCACCCTGAGCTACTAACCCGCAACGCTACTTTTTCTGACCGTAATATGCGCCGCTGCCATGTTTGCGAAGGAAGTGCTTGTCGTGAAGATGTCTTGAAATAGCGCGCACTTTGGGATTTGTGTTGATCGTCTGAAAGGCCATCGCGGCAATCGCTTCCAAAATCACGGCGATGTGCGCCGCTTCCGCGGGCGATTTTCCCCAGCAAAATGGCGCGTGGCCGGCGACGAGGACGGCCGGCACGTGAAGTGGATTGATTTTCTTAAATCGCCGCACGATGGCGTGGCCGGTGTTCTCCTCATAGTCCGACCTAATCTCCGCGGGGGACAGCGGTTTCGTCACAGGGACCGGCCCTTGAAAATAGTCGGCGTGCGTCGTCCCAAAGCATGGAATTTCTTTTTGCGCCTGCGCCCATGCGGTTGCGGCCGGGGAATGGGTGTGCGCGATCCCTCCGATGCCGCTGAACGCCCGGTAAAGAATCAGGTGCGTGGGAAGATCGGAGGAAGGGCGTAACGATCCTTCCACGGTTTTCCCCTCCAGATCGACGACGACCAGATCCTCCGGCTTCATCGTTTCATACGGCACACCGCTCGGCTTGATCGCCACCAATCCCTCATCCCGCGAAATACCGCTGGCGTTCCCAAACGTGTACAGCACCAGGCCCCGCCGCACAAGCTCCAGGTTTGCTTCCAAAACTTCTTCGCGCAGTTCCTTCAGGATCATCTTTCGCCTCGTGAGGAAGCAGAATAAGGACTATCCACTGGAAAAGGCAAGCAGGCGCTCCGGCTAGTCGCTTACGGGGCAAGGGTGGAAGCAAACCCCGAGAGAAAACGGGGTCCACGGATGTTAGGGATGTCAGGCTCGCGCGATTCCGGCCGTCTAGTAAAACTAGTGGAGACCTCTTGTGGAGAGTGGGCAGAAGACATTATTGTGTGAGTCGTGGCTGTAAACGTTTTCCGGAGCAGCGAGGAAGTCCACACTTCCGCGCTCCGAGGTGACGCTTGTGACTGGGATGGAAAGATTTAGCTGGCCGGAAAAAGCCGTGCCTCAGATCGGAAGTTGCGAGGCGGGCATTCGAGAAGGCGGAATCATGAAGTACCAGCTGCTCGTTCTCAAGTGCAGGCGATCGATTCAGGGAGGGAAGGATGGACAAGTCGGCGCAGTTGAAAAAAGTTCAGTCAAAAGAGTTTGCGGAGATAAAGCATTCTCCTGGCCGGCTGAGACCGACTCGCTTTTGTGCGCTGTTTGGACCCCGGAGGCGTGACCTGAGATGACCAGGCAATGGAATCGTAGAGAATTGCTGGCACAACTGGCTGGAGCTTCTGCGGGATTGCTCCTTCCGCAGGGGAACGCTTCAGCAAGCGCGGGTCTCCGTATCGCCGGGGAAGACTGCGAAGCTCAGCTCACGTCCATAAGCGCAAGTACCATTCGCCTGAGCGTCCTTCCAACCCGGGCCGGCGGAGCGAGCAACATTGCATCCGATGGTTCGCTTGTGCGGACATCGTGGGGCCCTCCGGTCGCCAAAATCCAGGGCACGTTCGAAGCCCATACTATTGAATGTGGGAAATTGAAGGTGCGGATTACTCCAAGCCCGCTAACCTTCGCTATCGCAACCTTGGAAGGACAGACAATCCAGCAGCTCTCGCTCGACGAACAAACAGGTGTCGTTTCGTTCCTTACCGGAGATTCTCTGCTGTTGGGCCTCGGAGAAGGCGGGCCGCAATTCGACCGGCGCGGCTCAACCGACCGCATGAAGAGCGGACAAGGTGGTTATCACCTGGGAACGCACGGCGGCCGCGTACCCATTCCCTGGTTAATCGGCACGGACGGTTGGGCGATGTTCTTTCACCAGCCTTTCGGTACGTTCGATTTTACGGGCGAGCCAGGTAAATTCATGCCCACCAATCCGCAATCCGCTCTGCCACTCGATATTTTTCTCGTCGCTTCACGCGATCCTGCGACGATTATGCGCGAGTATGCCCGTTTAACAGGGCACGCCGAAATGCCCCCGCTTTGGAGTCTCGGCTATCAGCAATCGCATCGCACTTTAGCCAGCCGCGATGAGGTGCTCTCCGAAGCAAAAACTTTCCGAGAGAAAAAGCTTCCTTGTGACGCGCTGATCTATTTGGGCACCGGATTCTGCCCCTCGGGCTGGAACACAGAGAACGGATCCTTCACATGGAATTCGCGCGTGTTTCCCGACCCAAGGGAAATTCTCAGCGAACTCCATAAGGATGATTTTCGCGCCGTGTTTCATGTCGTGATTCTCTCCGACAGGCTTCGAGGGACTGTCCACGACGCATGCGATCTCTCGCGGTTTGATGAAGAGCAAGCGAGCTGTTACTGGGACGCTCATCGCAAGGATTTTGCCCTCGGCATAGATGGCTGGTGGCCCGATGAAGGCGATCCCCTGGATATCGCCTCGCGCTTGGTTCGCAATCGCATGTATTGGGAGGGCCCGCAAATTGACAGGCCAAACGAGCGTCCGTACGCGCTACATCGCAATGGTTACGCAGGCATGCAGCGATATGGCTCGTTCCTCTGGTCTGGAGACGTTTATTCCACTTGGGAAACGCTTAAAACTCATATTCCCATCGCGATCAATACCGCGCTGACGGGAATCCCCTACTGGGGCACCGACATCGGCGGATTCGTGCCCACGAAGGAATTTACAGCCGAGCTCTACCTGCGCTGGTTTCAGTTCGGCGCTTTTTGTCCGCTGTTTCGCTGCCACGGACGCGCCTGGAAACTCCGCCTGCCCTGGGGATGGAACACCGGCGACCCCGGCCCTACCGAAATCAACAATTACGGCGGTGCCGCGCTTCCAGATTCCAGCCAGCTGCACAATGAGCAAGTCGAGCCCATCTGCCGCAAGTATCTGGAGCTGCGCTACCGAATGCTGCCCTATCTTTACAGTGCCGTGCACGAATGCGCCACTACCGGCATGCCGATTGTCCGCGCACTCTGGTTACACTACCCGGATGATCCAAAGGCTGTCTCTTGCGGCGATCAATATCTGTGGGGAAAAAATGTTCTGGTGGCGCCGGTCGTGGAAAAAGGCGCGGAAACGCGGCAGGTTTATTTGCCCGCGGGCGGCTGGTACGACTTTTGGACGGGCGAATACGTTGAAGGCGCCCGCGAAATCAGCCGCAAGGTGGACCTCGAGACCATCCCTCTTTACGTCCGGGCAGCTTCGATTTTACCCCTCGGCCCCGTGAAACAATTTACCGGCGAAAAAGTCGACCAACCGCTCTCCGTTTCCATTTATCCCCGCGCGGACGCTTCCTTCTTGCTTTACGAAGATGACGGCAATTCCTTTAACTATCGCAAGGGAGAGTGGATGGGGATCCAAATGGACTGGCATGACGCGGCTCGGACACTGACTCTGCGCCTCTCGCCAGGCTCCCGCATGCTCCCTCCACTGCGCAGAAAATTAGAGGTGCGCCTCGAGCAACAAACTCGTTCCGTGGTGTTCGACGGAAATTCTCTTAAGGTCTCGTTCTGATGGAGTTTCGATAGTTCCTGAGATTGCGCTGCGTTCTCGTGATTAGGAAGAGCGGCACCGCGCCGTCCGCGAATGGCTGCTACTGGTCAAATAAGCGCCTTTTAGCTGAATGGGACGCATCCTAACAAATCAATTTATCGGTCATGTGCGCCAACCCACATTATTCACGACTCGATCTTCAACCGCTCCGATCAGTCCTTGTGGAACAACGCAGATCGAGTGGCCCCTAACATACAAAAGAGGCGAGGCTGCACCGCCTCCGCCTCCGCCTCCAAAGCTGCGGAACTTCGATAGAAAAGCCGTCGAAAACCTCCGGCGGCCCCGCCGCATCACTGATTTCTGGGACCGCCGCTCGGGGTGTGGAGCGGCGGTCCCTCCTCTTGCCCTTCAAATCTGACTAGAAGTAAAGCTTCCCTCCCAGTTGCCACCATCTCGGGAGCGTCTGGGCGGTCACCTGGCCAAAGTTGCCCTGAGATACATCGCCTTGGATATTCTGGAAATTGGCATGGTTGAACAGGTTGTAGAACTCAAAACGGAATTGAAAGACGAGTCGCTCGGTGATGTGTGTGTTCTTGTAGAGCGTCATATCCGTCTGTATAAAGGCCGGATTTCGAAAAGCATTAAACCGTTCGTTGCCATTCGTGCCCGCCGTTGGCACCGTGAACTGACCAGCTGTGAAGACTCCGGTCGTGTACGCGGCGGAGGAAGTTCCCTGTTGATAACTGGTCACGTTGGGGAAACTGAAGTTATCCCCATTGGCAAGATAGTCTCCACTCTGGGGGTTCTTTGGACCGGGCACCGCATCCTTGCCTGCGTTATAGTTGGCACCGTTGTACGACGCGGACGTGAAGACCGTGAACGGGTAACCCGTCTGATAAATACTCGTCCCGCTCACACCCCAGCCGCTGGTCGCGTGCCCCACAAATCCCGCGCCACCGTTCAATCCCGGTTGCTCATAGTTGAAGCTGGCGGAAAAACGGTTGGGAGCGTCCCAAGGAGATGGACCGTAGTACAGACTAGGATTCTCCGGAGTTGGATATCTGCTGCTGTCATCCTTGGAAGCAGAGCGTGTATAGGAAACGTCAAAGAACCCACGGCTTGCCCGGGCTCTGAGGTCAAACGTCACGGCCTCATAGTTGGCGTACCGATTGTTCTGCGTGTAGGCGATCTGGCCGAAACTGTCGTTAGGCCGCGGGGGAGCCGAGCCGGCAGGTAACCCAATCAAAGCTCCCGGCAGTTCGTTAATGTCAACGCCGTAGGAGACTAGACCTCCCGCGTTGCCATTGCCAACAAGGTTGGCAGTATGCGAGCCACTGTACAGGGCTGACGCAACAAAACGGCTACCAAGCCTATGTTCCAGCGTACCCGACCAAATGTACGCCGTAGGAGAAACGATATTTGGAGTAATTCCCCCAATCCCCAAGCCTGCTCCCGGAATTCCTCCCGCAGCGTCCAGACAGGGAGCTACCGGACACAAGGTTGTGCCAGCTAACTGCGGAAATACAAATCCGAATGGAGGTTTGCTGCTGGTTCCCTGGACGAACACTGGCTGGTTCCCAGGCGCATTGGCGGCGTAGAAGGTAGGATTGATCAGCCCTGGCGGGTTGCCTCGGAACTCCTCCTGAATGTTTGCGGGTGTAAGCCAATTGGAGAACATCCCGAACCCGCCACGTAGCAGCCAATTGCCGTTTCCGGTGACATCCCAAGCCACGCCGATCCGCGGGGTGTAGGCCTTGGGCGCACCCGTCAATGCGTTGTGAGTTGGTTTGGCAAAGCCACTGGCAACCTGGTCCTGGAAGGTTGAACCAGTCCCAAGGTAGAAGTTGCCAAAGACCGTTGTGGGCGATTTGGAATACGGATTTCCCTGGTCATCAAAACGGAAGCCCAGCGTCACGGTCAGATTGCGCCGCGCTTTCCAAGTATCCTCGGCAAAAATGCCCCACGTTTTCGAGGCTGCGTCCCAGCTCCAAAGTTGCTGCTTACCCGTGATGGGGTTGTACATGACCCCGCTCTCAGTGATCGGAGCATCTTGAGCCAGGGCCAAGAGATTCGTGAAGCTGAAACCTGGATGTGACCACGGCCCCTGGAACGGCTCGACGTCATCGCCGTACAAGCCTTCATACCCCACTTTTATGACGTGCGCGCCCCGGACATGGGTCAAGACATCGCGCCAATGATAATTGTGTTGGATGAAATCGCCTTGGGCGAACCCTACCCCGTATCCAACGCTCTGCCCAGTGACGCCGATTCCGGGAATGGTGAAGTCACCGGTCTCGCCAAGCTTACCTTCAATGCGGTTCTGGGCAAAAATCGCTTCGTTGAGTGTTGTTGGACTGAAATCATGCGTCCAGTTCACCTGCAAGGCACGCTGCCAGTAGTTATTCGTGGTCGAGAACTGCGGGATGACATTCGGCGCGGGGTTGGATTGAAGAGTGCGGAAGAAACTGCCGTACACACGGTCCTTGCTGAAATATTTGTCCACGCGAACGAAATACTGGGTGCCATTGATGACGTTCGAGGAATTGAAGATGCCACTGTCAAGCATCGGCGTCGAGCAAGGCAAGTTCTCCGTCGCCGCTGTGCCACAAGTTCCGGGGAAAATGTCATTGGCCGTTTTCGATACGGCAACGCCGACGACGTGCGTGGGGACGTATGTATTCAATATTTTCGTCCCGAACGTGCCTGGATTATTCGCTTGGGCAAAAGCCGCAAACGCTGGATCCGGGAATGTTATGACATTATTTCCCGTAGAAGCAGAAGAACGCAATGCCTCAATGCCGAAGAAGAAGAAAAATTGATGATGGGGAATAATTGGGCCACCGACCGTTCCGGAAAGATTGTTGCTATGGAAAGGGTTGTAAGCATGGTCGGAGCCCGGCAAAGAATACTTCGCGTACATCGATTGGTAATTGAAGTAATCACTGGCCAAGCCGTGGAATTCATTCCCGCCAGACTTTGTGGTCATGGCATTCTGGAGGCCGCTCCCACGCCCGTACTCGCTCGAATAGGTGTTGACCTGATTGTTCGCTTCTTGAATCACGTCCGGGTTGGGGGTGAGATTCAATACCCCTTGTCGGACGCTGCTCGTCACATCCAGCCCGTCAATGATCCACATATTCGCAACGGTTCCCTGGCCATTGGCGCTGACGTCCACTGCTTCTTCGGTGGAGAAGTTGCCCGCATTGGCTCCCGGCGTGCCCGAAGCGACGCCCGGCCCGCCAGCGAGTCCTAGTCCAGTAACGCCCGGAGCGATGGTAGAAAGCGAGAGCATGTTGCGAGCCGCTAGGGGCAACGTCGACAACTCCTGCGTTTGGAGGGTCTGCTGATTCCGTGTCTCGGTGACGTTGACCAGCGGATTTTCCGCAGTGACCGTCACGGATTCCGTCGTCGTGCCAACTTTGACCCCTATGGGCACAGTCAGATTTTGATTTGTCTCAAGCGTGACAGTCGTGCGCGCTGTCGAAAAACCCGGCGCTTCCACCGAGACTTGGTAAGACCCCGGAGCCAAGCTAAGAAACCGGTACCCGCCCTCGGCGTCCGTTGTCGTGCTCGCCATCACATGGGTCGCAAGGTTCTCCAGCGTGACTTTCGCCTGAGCGACCGCTGCGCCACTCTGGTCTGTAACGCTTCCTTGAATGTTCGCCGTGTATTGCGCCCAAGTCGACGCGGCCATGAGCAGAACGGTGACAAGCAGACGGAAGGACCATCCAACAAGTAATCTCACTTGCATGCCTCTCCACCCCCAAATAATGTGAGTAAACATTTACAGAACAATTTCCCTGTAAACGTTTTCTCGATTGTGCCAGATATATTCCAGTTGAAATTTGCTGTCAAGCTTTTTCTAATGGTTTTGTATTAGCGGCGCCAGGGAAGCAATTCGCCGCTCGCTGCGGATCTCGGGTTAGCTCTTGGACCAGCCCCGGTTGGGAACCCGGCCGATTCCTTCCTTCAGGGTCACGAGCTCATTGCTGGGGAGCTCTTTGAACCACTCGACAAGCCCGCTCGGCCAATGCACTTCCAATGTCGCTGAAGTGTTTTTTCCGAGGCCGAAGTGCAGCCGCGAATCGTTGCAAGAGTAGAAACTGGACTGGCTCAAAACGCTCTGAGCCTGTGTTTTCCCGCCATAATGCGCAAGAACCCGCGCCCCAATCGCGCTGCGATTGGATTTCACTCCCTCCAGCTTGACCTTGATCCAGTTTTGTTTTCCGCGGATATCGTTGCGCAAAAGTGACGGGTTTTCATTCAGGTTGATGATCACCATGTCGACGTCGCCGTCATTGTCAAAATCTCCAAATGCGCATCCCCGGCTGCAATGCGCCGCCTCGACTCCAGGCCCAGCGGCCTCCATTAGCTCTTCAAACGTGCCATTCCCCAGATTGCGGAACACCGCCCGGGGAGTGTTGTTTGGATACTGCGGCAGCTTTTCCCCGACTTCCGGGTAAACGTTCCCCGTAACCATGAACAGGTCCGGGTATCCATCGTTGTCCAGATCGACGATTCCAGCGCCCCAGCAGATGTAACGGGTCTCCACGCCCACCCTGGATGTGCGCGTGACGTCATCGAAATTCCCTTTGCCGTCGTTGTGGTACAGCACGTTCGCATCGTCCGCGAAGTGCGTCTTGAAGAGATCCAGATGCCCATCGAGGTCATAATCCCCGACACCCACCCCCATCCCCGCCTGTTCCTCACCGTCGTCGCTCAGAGCCACTCCCCGCACCACGCCCTCTTCGCGAAAGGTTCCGTCATGATTGTTCATAAAAAGCAGGCTGGGGGTCGAGTCGCACGCCACGTAAATGTCCGTCCATCCATCCTCGTCCAAATCCGCCGCCACCACGGTCATGCCGTAGCACTTCGTCTCCGGCGCGATCCCCGCCTCCTGGCTGACGTCCGTAAATGTTCCGTCGCCATTGTTGCGATAGAGCGAATGATGTCCGGTCGGAAGTCCGCGCGGCCCGCACTCCACAGGAATCCCTTTCCAATTGCAATTTGTGTTGGCTCCCGGGACCGGCGCGTGTTCAAAAGAAAATCGCACATAGTTCGAAACAAATAAGTCGAGGTGCCCATCCCGGTTGTAATCCAGAAAGCTGCATCCCGCGCCCCATCGCGGCTGCTCGTTCAGAAGCCCCGCATGTTTCGTAACGTCAGTAAACGTTCCGTCGCCATTGTTGCGATACAAAATGTTCTGCCCAAAATAAGTGCAAAATATATCCTCAAATCCGTCGTTGTTGTAATCCCCGATACACACGCCGCAAGCCCATCCCACGGCATGGAGACCCGCTTTTTCGGTAACGTCTGTGAACGTTCCGTCGCGATTGTTCTTGTACAGCCGGTTCGTTGCCTCGGGCGGTGCGCCTTCAAGCCGTGTCCCGCAAAGCAAAAAAATATCCATCCAGCCATCGTTGTCGTAGTCGATAAAAGCGCAGCCGCACCCTGTCGATTCCAGAATGTATTTCTTGCTGTTCACGCCGCCATAGATTGTCGGCTCTCGCAGTCCCGCAGCCTCGGCCACATCGACGAAGTGCGCATTGAACGGGCGTCCCGATGGCGCCTGCCGCGGCAGAGGCTTCGCTTTGTGCGTCGCGACACCTTGCCCAAGGAGCCGTTCGGCCGTAAACGTCATCGCCGACCCAAGCGACAAGCCTATAAACGCGCGCCGGGAAGAGCTCATTCTGATAGTTTCCCTCTTGGACGCAATGATGCGCCATTCGGCCACGCTTCTCTCCTCAATTTCTGTGCAAACGATTCCCTGAATTCCATTGAAACTCCGCGAAATGTGCTTGGGGGTTGGCCTAAGGCTGCTTAGGTGCCGTGTCTTCCTCAAATATTTTGTAGCGGTATCGCTCCCGGTCTTCTTGTGTTGCTTCTTCGCGCAGGCTGGCCAAGCGTTTCAGCAGCTCCGGAATCTCTTTATTCTGCCCGGTTTTCCTCAGCGCCTGTATCAGCCGGTACACCGCCGTTTGGTCCTTGGGATCGCTGGCCAAAACCTTCCGGCACTGCTCGATCGCTTTCTGGTACTCCCCCGTTTGCATGTACAGCTTCGCCAGCACGCCGCGCGCCGCCGCCAGCGTCGGCTGCAGCGCCACCGCCCTCTGCGCCGACTTCATCGCCAGCTGAAATTCCGGCGTCCCGGTATCGACACCTTGCTGCGATAAGACATCCGCCTGCAAGTAAAGCAGCAACGGATCATCCGGTTTCCGCTTCAATTTCTCTTGGATTGACACCAGTGCATGATCAAGATCATTCTCCTGCACCGCCACCAACCCTTGCGCCGCCGTGCTCAACGACTGGTTCGGATTCAGCTCGTAGGCTTTCTCAAAATCAGCCTCCGCCTTGTCGTATTGCGCCAACTGCACGTACAGCACTCCGCGCGCCACATACAGGTCGTCTGCTTTCGGCTGCAACACCAACCCCTCCGTGATCACGTCAATCCCCACCTGAAACGATTCGTGCGAAAAACAAATGTTCGCAAAATCCAGATATAAGCTGATATTTTTCGGATCAAGCAAAAGCGCTTGCCGCAGCGCGCTCACCGCATGCGGCGTATCGCCCGTGTCCTCATAAGCCCTCGAGGCAAGATCGAGCGTATTGGCATCCACATCCTTCGCTTCCAGCAGTGGCTGCAGCGTGGCCAGCGCATCCTGGGATTTGTGATCCATCAATTGAATCGATGCCAGCAGCACATGTTCACGCGGATCGTCCGGGCGAAGCGCCAGCGCCTTCTGAAAAATTGTTGCAGCGTCTTCCAGTTTCTTCAGCTTTACGAGGCAGGTTGCGTAAGCATGTAACGCGTCGATCTGCGAGTCCAGCAGCTCCCCGGCTTTCTCAAAATGCGTGACCGCCCCCGTGCAATCTCCCCTGCGGTAATCCAGCACGGCGAGCATGGCGTGCGCCGTCGGATTGTCCGGACGCACCTCGAGCAGCCGCTTCAGAAGCGGCACAGCGCTTTGGTTCCCCGCCTGATACTCAATCTGGGAGGCGCCCGCCAGCGCGGCTACATCGTTCGGAGAAATTTTCAGCGCATGCTGAAACGCTCCCAGCGCCTCCTTGCTGCTTCCTTTATTGACCAGGGCGATCCCTTGCAGCGTCCATAATTGTGCATTGTCCGGCAAAACTTCCAGCGCCGCCCGGCTCAATTCCACCGCTTTGTCGTAGTCTCCGGCGCGCAGTGCCGCCGTAATCGGCTCGATTTGGCTCCCTGTGGTTTGGCTAGAAACCAGCTTCGGACCAGCCAGCAGAAGGATGGCTAGAACAAATTTCCCTCGCCGCAGATTCTTGAGTCCGGTAAATAATTGTCGCATCTTCGCCAACAAAGGATACTGCATTCGGGAAATCGATTACAGCAACTGTTTGACCCAGCGTCTTTCTCGCGCTATACATAGCTCGAGTGAGAAAACGCTTGCTGAGATTCATCTCCCAGGGAGGCCGTGCCAGACGCCCCTCTTGCAGAAATCGGATGACCTCTCCCAGCAGACCCGCTCAGGAGGCTTCCCTATGAGCACCAAAACCAGGCGCCAATTCCTAAAATCAACAGCCGTTTCCGCCGCCGGGGTGATGGCGATGCGTTCGCTTCCCGCGTGGGCAGACCCATCCGTCACTGTCGCCGTCACGCCTCCTCTCTCCGTTTTCGGCTATTCACAAGTCCAGCTCCTCGAAGGCCACCTCCGCACCCAATTCGAGCAAAACCACGAGTTATTCCTTCATCTCGAAGAAGATGGCTTGCTCAAGCCCTTTCGCGAACGCGAAGGTCTTCCGGCTCCCGGGCCCGACATGGGAGGTTGGTACGACAATGCGAACGATTTCAACGAGAAAGATAATTTCCACGGTTTCATTCCCGGTCATACTTTCGGTCAATATCTTTCCGGGTTGGCCCGCGCCTATGCCGTCACTGGCTCCAAGCCCACGCAAGAGAAGATTCATCGCCTCGTGCGCGCCTTCTCCGCGACCGTCGAGCCCAAAGGAAAGTTCTACGTCGACTACCGCCTTCCGGCTTACACTTTCGACAAAACCAACTGCGGCCTGATCGATGCCCATGAATTTGCCGCCGATCCCATCGCTCTCGACGTCCTTAAACGCGCCACCGACGCCGTTCTTCCCTATCTCCCCGAAAAAGCTCTAAGCCGCGCCGAACAAGAAGCTCGCCCGCACAAATCCATCGCCTATACCTGGGATGAGACCTACACGCTGCCCGAAAATTTCTTCCTCGCCTATCGCCGTAGCGGTGACACGCGTTATCGTGAATTGGCGGAGCGTTTCATTTATCACCAGTACTACGATCCGCTCGCCGAAAATCACAATGCTCTGCCCGGCATGCACGCCTACAGCCACGTAAATACTCTGAGCTCAGCGATGCAGGCCTACTTGGTCCTTGGCGACGAAAAATATCTTCGTGCCGCCACGAATGGCCTTCGCATGGTTCAGGAACAAAGCTACGCAACCGGCGGCTGGGGACCGAACGAAGCCTTTGTCGAACCCGGCAAGGGCCTTCTTGCCGCAAGCCTCGGCACCACTCGCTCCAGCTTCGAAACTCCCTGTGGCGCCTACGGCCAGTTCAAGATCACCCGCTATTTGCTGCGCGTCACTCGCGACTCCCGCTACGGCGATAGCATGGAACAAGTGCTCTACAGCACCATCGCCGGCGCCAAACCGATCCTTCCCGACGGCACCAGCTTCTACTATTCGGACTACAACAACGACGACGCCAAAAAAGTCTATTACAAGGACAAATGGCCCTGCTGCTCCGGCACTTTCCCCCAGCTCACCGCCGATTACGGCATCAGCTCTTATTACCCGGCCAAAGAAGGCATCTACGTCAATCTCTTCATCCCTTCGCGGGTAAGCTGGAAGCAAGGCGGCACTCACTGCACACTCACGCAAAAAACGAGCTATCCCGCGGCCAACACAACGCAGCTCGAGCTCGCAATGGCAAGTCCGGAAAAGTTCACGATTTACTTGCGGGTTCCTAAATGGTCCGACGCCAAGACGCGCATTTCTATCAATGGCAAACGCGCGGAAGGCGATCCCGCCCCGGGGAAATTCTTTGAATTGTCTCGCACGTGGAAAAACGGCGACCGCATCGAATACGAAATCAGTATGCCTTTACGCTTGCAACCCGTGGATCCACAGAACCTACAAATTGTAGCGTTACGACGTGGCCCGCTAGCGTTATTTGCCACCGGGAATTTGCCTGCAACTTTCTCTCGAGCGCAACTCCTGGCCGCTTCTCAGTCTTCGGCGGACTCGATTGTCGAAACGAATCGCAGGAAAATCACCTTTCGGCCGTTTGATACCATCGGTGACGAACCTTATCGCCTCTACCACAAAATAGAAGCGTAGAGTTCGCGCCGCGCTGGACCATCATTTCAAACTGTCGTGTCCCGGCGCGCCGTATTTTCCTTAAGCTCGAAGCACCGGCGTCCACACCTGCATCGGTGTCGCTGCTCGATTCGCCCAAGCGTAGTAAGGGATAAACCTCAATTCCACCTGCTTGATTTCGGGCTTCTTGACCGTGTACCGCTGATAGAGCGCCTCGCTAGTAGCCGATTTATCCGCAACCGCTCCTCTGTGTTTCAACACCATGACTCCGCCCAGCAAATCGTTCTGGAATTCCTCCTCGAAATTCGAGGAACGCTCCGGCCGTACATCCATGGAAACGTCGAACAATCCCACTCCGTCCGGCTGGTCCAGTTGTTCCAGGCAATAAACCAGCGGTCCACGCTGCACCGCAACACGCCCGTAGTCGTCCACGACGCGCGGGTTCGCTTCGATCACTTGCGGCGTCATCGCGAACTTCACGCTGATCGCGTCGCCCGCCGACCAGCGTCGCTGCAACGCTAAATACTTCCCTGGAACCGCTCCTTCGACCGCCTTTCCATTCACCGCGACTTGCGTACTGTGCGACCACCCGGGAACTCGTAGATAAAACGTGAACTCTGTCGGCTTCTCCGGCGTCACCGAAATCTCCGTAGCACCATCCCAAGGGAACTTCGTCTTCTGCGCAACTTTCAGCCCCGTTCCATCTTCGAGATGCCAGTCCAGTTCCGAATTGTCATACAAATGCAAATACACTCCATCTTTGCTCGTGCTGTAAAAATAGCCCGGCAGCGATGCGAAGGTGCGCTCCAGATTCGGAGGGCAACACGTCGTGTCGTACCACGGATTGCGAATCTTATCGCCGCCCGAGGGGTCGAACGCCAGCGGATTGCGGTAACAATACAGCGTCCCATTCAGCGACATGCCCGAATTGATGCCGTTGTACAAGGCCCGCTCGATGACATCGGCGAATTTCGCATCGCCCGTGGCCGCAAGCATCCTCCAATTCCACATCATGTTCCCAATCGCCGCGCAGCTCTCCCCGTACGCCGTGAAATTCGGCAGCTCGTAATTTTCGCCGAAAGCTTCTCCCTGGCTCCGCGCCCCGACTCCGCCCGTCACATACATCTGCGCGGAAACAAGATTCTCCCAAAGCTCATTCAGCGCTTTCCAATAAGCAGGGTCGCCTGTTTCCATGTAGTAGTCTGTCGCTCCGCAGCAAGCGTACATCGCCCGCACTGCGTGCCCTTCAAGATGCGTTCGCGATGTGAAAGGAATTCCGCAGAAGTGATAAACATACGCGCCCGCAGGAAATTTTATACGATCGTCGCCGTGAAGAAGATATCCCGCTAACTCAAGGTGCCGCTTATCTCCCGCCGTCCGATAAAGCTCGACCAGAGCCATTTCAAGTTCCGGGTGCCCGGAAAACATCGGCTTCTTATCCGTCTCTGGACCAAAACTCGGCAAAAGGTAGCCATCCACAAATTTAATTCCCGCGTCCATCAGCGTCCGGTCGCCCGTCGCGCGGTAATACGCAATCGCGCCCTGAATCATGTGCCCCAGGTTGTACATCTCATGGCCCCATCGCTGCACCTGCGGCGTCATGCGGTCTTTCGCGCGGTCCCCATCGTAGTAAGTATTCAAATAACCGCTCGGCTCCTGTACCGCCACCACTTCCTTGATGATCTTGTCCGCCAGCGCATGCAATTCCGGACGATCGCCGGACTGCAGCGCAAACCCCGCCGCTTCCGTCCATTTGTACACATCGGAGTCCGAATAAACCGGCCCGGTCTGCGCCGCGCTGCTCTTCCCGGCCAGTCTCAAGAAATTGTCCATCCGCCCGTTTGCTTCCAACAATTTCTCCATGGACGGAATACTCTTGTCGACGTTGATCTCTCGCCGCGTGCCCCAAAATCCGTCCGTAATCGTCACTGCGTGCACCGGAATGTTATGCAGCTTCGCGTACGGCGATTTATCCAGAAACAGCACGCCCTCCTCTTTCCATTCAGGCTCAGACGTCTCCGCTCCGCCTCCCCAGGACGAACCAAAAAAATCATGCGCGGGCACCGCGCTCACCGTAGCCGCGGAAAGTGCCGCGCCAACAAATTCCCGTCTTGATAATTGCGATTTCTTCGACATGTTGCCCCCCTCGGATCCGTGTTCTCGTCCGCTCCAGTGCTCCATCTGCGTATTTAGAGCAAACGTTTACACACCCGCACAATAAATCATTCCAACCGGTCCTTGCAATCACTTTCCCGATTCCCTGCCGCTCCAGCCACAAGCCTTTTCCGGCCGGTCAAACTCTCTCCTCGTTCCTAATCTCTAGAACTTGATCTGAACTTGAGCTTGTCGCTCATCCTCCAGACACCATCTCAGATCCCATTATGAGGCGCCTTTCCCGACGCCATTTGGTAGTGGATCAGTTTCCGGTAACCGCTCCAGGCATTCGGGGCCGCCCGCCTCTAGAAGATTTACCCGATGGGCTTTTGGGGTCCGTGCCTGATGGTCGAGGACACTCCTTCCACTGAGAATGTGACCAAAGGAAAGAAAGGTGTGGGATCGGTCCGATGACCGAGGCGAACGGCTGAGTTGTCATTCCTGCTTTCTTTGAAGAGTGCTGCGATGCCGACTTGGTGCCCCGACTGTCAGAGTGATTCGATCCATAAATCGAGAACGAGAGGAATGATTGAGTTCCTGCTGGCTATCCTTCGAATTCGGCCGCATCGATGCGAAGAATGCGACCATCGTTTTTTCTGCTGGTCTGTACGACCGGGACCGCAGCCTACTCACGGATCCCCAGGCGTTCCAAGGTGATCATGCTCCGCAAGCCAATATGGATTGAAAAGCCGCGCTTTCAGGGCTACGGTTGCTCCGAATGCGCATGGACTTTCAAGCCTGCGGGACCACCCGGCGGCGATTCGCTCGGCGAAATGAAAGAGATTTACGAGCGGCTGCGCGATAAAGCATTTGCAATCCATGTCTGCTCTGAACACCCAATACGGAAGAAAACAGAAGGCTAAACCATCCCGGCTGCGCTACTGCGCGCGAGGCACTGACCGAAGACAGGCAAGGAAGGCGCCGCTCAAATCCTCATATCTCTTAAACACCTTACCCGCAGTCTAGCGTCGAGACTTAGCCGCTTGGCCCTTCGTCAAAATTCCGAGGCGATGCACAGACTTGACAAGCTCACTCATCGAATTCCTAACGCTAAGACGGCCGGCCCGTGCCGCGAGACCTCGAAGAGGCGAAAAGAACTCATCTACCCTCCGGCGAACTCTTGCCAGCGCTTCTGCGTCATGGACGCCCCAAAAATCTACCAGACGTCTGGTCTTGTAGTTGTAAGCGAATTTTTTACCGCAATCCAAGCAAGTGATGTAAGTCTCTCGGCCAAGGACAGATCGGCATCCGGGTAGGTGGGATGGGATTGCCACACGCGGCGTTATCGGAGGACCCCTATGCCGGTGGAGACAGACAAAAACAAGGCGAAGAAGTGTCCGTAGAAAGAGCGGGGCCCCGAAGACCACACTCCACCACGGCTCGCCGCGGCTGAGCGGCCTTTGTGCGTTGAACTGACTTCTCGCTGCCGAGCGATACAGAACGATAGATCCCTCGATTCTATTTGCTCGGGCCACTTTTTTCTGCAGTTGAGGTTGCACGTGACGGCCTCAACAGAAGGCTAACCACGGCAAAGATTCGTGTCTGTTCCGTTGTGGACACCGATGTGCCACATTGGTCTGCTTGCCGCGACATCGTTTTGCCGCTTGGGCTGGCTCAGGAAGAAAAACTACTGGCGTTTAAACGCAGCTTTTTCGTACCTCTCGAACCTGCCCCGCTGCTCTGTCGCGGTCGTTACGCTCAAATGGCTTTGATTTGGCCCCATTCGATACTTTGATTTGGCCCCACCTTACTGAAAACCAGATACCGTGTACTCCGCTTCGGGCTCAGTCGCCCCAAGGGAGGCCGGGTGGACAGGAGAGCCAAGGTGGAGCTATTCGAGCAGATTCGACGCGAGTATGAGCATGGTGGAGGAACGATTCGAGGGATCGCCAAGAAGTTGGGGATTCATCGTCGGATGGTGCGTGAGGCGGTGCTCAGCGCTGTTCCGGCAGAGCGCAAGACACCGGTACGAGAGAGACCGAAGCTGGAACCAGCGATGGCCTTCGTCGATGCGGTGCTGGAAGCGGACAAGAAGGCCCCCCGAAAGCAGCGGCACACCGCACATCGGATCTGGTGCCGGATCCGAGCGGAGATGCCGGAAGTGAAAGTGGCGGAGTCCACCATTCGTCGCTACGTTCGCGAACGAAAGATCCAGTTAGCGTTGCTCCATCGCGAGACGTTCATTCCGCAGTCCTACGTTTGGGGTGGAGAAGCGCAGGTGGACTGGTATGAAGCTTACGCGGATATCTGCGGAGAGCGAGAGCTGGCCTACGTATTTTGCATGCGCAGCATGGCCAGTGGAGGAGCCTTCCATTGCGCCTTCCCGCACGCCAGCCAACAAGCGTTTCTGGAAGCCCATGAACGAGCGTTTCTCTATTTCGGTGGAGTATTTGCTGTCTTGCGGTACGACAACCTAAAGAGTGCGGTGAAGAAGATTTTGCGCGGGCACCAGCGAGAGGAGACCACGCGATTCATGGCCTTCCGATCGCATTGGGGTTTCCAGTCGGAGTTCTGCACCCCGGCGGAAGGTCACGAGAAGGGTGGAGTGGAAGGAGAAGGCGGATACTTTCGGCGGAACCATATGGTGCCGGTCCCGCAGGTTGCCAGTTGGGAAGCGCTGAACCTCTTCTTGCTGGAAGCCTCCAGGCACGATGAGCAACGTTTGATCGGCGAGCGAGCCCAAACGGTTGGCGCAGGGATGAATTTGGAGCGAGAACACCTGCGGGCACTGACGGAAGAAGGTTTTGATCTGGCCGCGATTCACTTTCCACATGTGAACGCGAGCGGTTGCGTGAAGGTGCTGACCAACTTCTACTCCGTTCCCCTGCCCGTTGGCGTCGAAGTACAGGCCAGGGTGCACTCGTCTTACGTGGAGATTTGGCACCAAGGAGAGTGCGTGGCGCGGCACGAACGCTGCTTCAACCGCCAGCAGAAAGTACTTAACCTGGAGCATTACCTGGAAGCACTGACGAAGAAGCCCGGAGCTTTCGCTGGTTCGACACCACTCGAGCAGTGGCGGGCACAAGGACGCTGGCCGGCCAGCTTCGATCGTTTCTGGGAGATGCTGAAGCAGCGAAGAGGCCAGCAGCCGGGAACGCGCGGCATGATCGACGTGCTTTTGCTGGGCCGCCAGTACGGCTACCCGCGGCTGCAAGCGGTGATCGAAAAGGCTCTGGAGATGAGTTGTTTCGATGTCGAAGCCGTGCGCCTGCTCTTGGATGCGGAACGAAACGGGAAACGAGAACCGCGTGAAGCGGTCGAGGTCGGTGCTTTGCGAGTGTATGACCGACCACAACCGAGCACCAGGAACTACGACCAGTTGCTGGGGAACTATACCGTTAGCGAGGTGATTCAATGAGTGCCGCAACGGTTCCCGTGCAACAGGCCACGATTCGGGAGTATGCCAAGCAACTGCAGCTCACGACGATCGGCGGGCAGTTCGTACAGATGGCCGATCAAGCCATCAAAGAGAAGCAGGGGCATCTGAGTTATCTGGAAGCGCTACTGGGAGCGGAAGTGGAAGATCGCTATCAACACGCCGTGGCGCGGCGCATCAAGGATGCGCATTTCCCCAAGGTGAAAACGCTGGAGGACTTTGCGTTCTCCGATGCGCCACACCTTTCCGCGGCGCAGATCCGGAACCTGGCAGAGGGCGGTTACTTGAGCCGCAGCGAGCCGGTTATTTTTCTTGGGGAAACCGGAACGGGTAAGACGCACATGGCAACGGGGCTAGCGGTCGCTGCTTGTCGGCAAAGAAAACGGGTACGGTTCACGACGGCAGCGCAGTTGGTGAACGAACTTACGGAGGCCAAGAACAAGAGCGAACTAAATCGCGTGACCAACCGGTGGATGCGCTATGAGTTGATCGTGATCGACGAGATGGCGTATGTGGCGATGCCGGAAGCGGCCGCCGAGCTGTTGTTCCAGATCATCGCAGGAAGAGCGGAACGAGCGGGGGTGGTGGTCACGACGAATCTGCCGTTTTCGGAGTGGACGACGATGTTCCCTAACGCTCGGTTGTGCAAGGCCATGCTCGACCGATTGACCGATCAGGCTCACATCATCGAGACCGGGACGGAGTCGTATCGCTTTCGCAGGACGCTGAAGAAAAAGAGCGGCGGCAAATAAAAAATTCACTCTGCCCCCGGCCTACGCTACGCCCTAAACGCGTCGCCCTACGGGCTCCGCAGGGCTTCGCTCCGGCCGGGGGCAGAGTGATGATTCACCAGAGGGGTGGGGCCAAATCAAACGATCAAAAGGGGCCAAATCAAGTTGACAAAAACAACGAAGCGTAGAGGATAAAGTCTTCGGGGCAATGAACCTAAACAGGAAGTAATTGGCGAGATGCTCGGTCAACTCCTGGGCGTGTTATCGGAAACTGCCCGACTACGCACCTTTTCCCACCCTTGCCAAAAAATTTAAAAATGGTATCCTTAAGTCAGGTAGTTTTGTCGGCTTTCATAATAGCGGCGCTTGAGCCGCCTTTTTTATTTTTGGCCTCGGGACGCTGGCCTTGCCCCTTTAGCCCTTGCGTTTCTCCGTCGTTTCGCGAAACGCTAAGTTTGGCTTGCCCCGATTACCGAATCAACCGACAGCCCGTGGGCTTCTTCCTGTAACCTGACATGGCTGGCATTCACCGTTCTGGATTTCGGCGCTTCTCAGGCTGAGAGCAGCGAATCCGGCCTGTAATTATGTTTACTGCTAAATCCTTTACAATCAGCGTTTGTAAGAATCGTCTGTAACTGCTCATTCTAATCAACTTACAAAAATACTAAACCCTTTAGAATGTGCATTTGCGAAAAAAGGGGGTGGGGGGTGCGCCATACAGCGGGGTACAGACCGGGCACATCCCTGGCAGAATAGACGGCGAGCACGCCTGACGCTCGCCGTCGCGAGCAAGACCATTCCAACTTACGAACCGCGTTCGTTCGCCTTTGCCGCAACGCGGATCAGCGTCGGAAGAACTTCTCCGAACTTTGTATCGTGCGCCTGCCCAAAATCGAAATAGAGCTTTTGATAGAGCCCATACAGCGCGTCATACACGTTCTGTGCCGCTGACTCTGGCGTGAACACCGTATGCGCGGGGCAAATCTTATCCTGCGCTTCTTCCACCGTCTTGAACGTGCCCGCCGCCAGAAAAGCGAAAATCGCGGAGCCCAGGCTGATAACGCTCTTGCTCGGCACCAACACCGGTCGCCCCAGCACGTTCGCGTAGACCTGGTTGAGCACGTTATTTTTCTGCGGAATGCCGCCCGCGTTGATTACGCGCTTGATCTCCACGCCGTGTTCCGCCATCCGGTCCAGGATGATCCGCGTGTGGAATGCAGTGCCTTCGATCGCCGCGAAAAGCTCATCTTGGGCGGTGCTCTGCAGGTTCCAGCCGAGGGTCATGCCGCGCAAATTCGGATTCACCAGCACCGTGCGGTCTCCGTTGTCCCAGCTCATTCGCAGCAAGCCAGTCTGTCCTGCGCGGTATTTCTCCAATCCCTGGCTTAGCGTTGCGACATCCGTTCCAGCGCGGCTGGCAATGGCGTTGAAAATGTCTCCCACCGCCGAAAGCCCTGCTTCAATCCCGGTTCGCTGCGGATGCACGCTGCCCTGCACCACTCCGCAGACTCCCGGAACCAGATTGACCGACGGCGTAATCCCAATGATGCAGGTCGATGTCCCGACAACATTCACCATGTCATCGGTCCGGCAGCCCGCCCCGATCGCGTCCCAGTGCGCATCGAAAGCTCCCACGGGGATGGGAATGCCCGCCTTCAATCCCAGTTTTCCCGCCCACTCAACGGAAAGCTTTCCGGCAATTTGGTCTGAAGTCGCGTATTCGCCTTCAAGCTTTTCCCTCACGCCCGCAAACAAGGGATCCACTTTGAGGAGAAATTCCTCCGGCGGCAGTCCGCCCAAATCCGCATTCCACATCCACTTATGCCCCATCGCGCAAACGCTGCGCTTCACTTTGCGCGGGTCGCTGATGCCGCACAACGTCGCCGCAGCCATGTCGCAGTGCTCGAAGGCAGAAACGAATTGGGCTCGCTTTCCAGGATTGTGCCGCAGCCAGTGCAACAACTTCGAGAAGCCCCATTCGGAGGAATATACTCCGCCGCACCACTCGATGGCTTCGAGCCCCTCGCGATGAGCCGCTTCCGTGATTTCCGCGGCCTCGGCCTTCGCCCGGTGATCGCACCAAAGATAATATTCGTCGAGCGGCTCCAGATTCTTTCCAACAGGAATTACCGAGGATCCGGTCGTGTCGATTGCCAGCGCCAGCACCTGATCGCCGGAGATGTGCGCTTTTTGCACGGCCTCACGTGTAGCGCTCGCCAACGCGCGCATCTGTTCGTCGTGCGACTGCGTGGCGTATTCCGGGTCTTCGCGTTTTCGGTGCAGCGGGTATTCCGCGAGCGCCGTCGCGAGTAATCCGCGTTCGCTGTCCACGATCGAAACGCGGACGCTCAAGGTTCCAAAATCAACTCCAGCCACAATGGCCATGGGTTAGCACACGCTCCGTACGAATAAAATGTCGTCCGTAAAATGTTACCCCGCGTGGGCGTACATGTCCCAGCCAAGGTAACGCGACGCGGCTTCGTGCACCGCCGGAGCCACGGAGGAGAAGTTGGCGGCCACGTGATGCTCGAATCCGTTTTCGCAGATATAGTGCAGCAGCTTCTGCAACCCGGCAATTTCAACCACGCCCGCTCCGCCAAAGGTCTCTAACGGATCGTCCGTGAATCGCCCGCTTCCGGTATAACCTCGCATTTTTCCCGATGTGTCGTCGGTCGAGAAGCGGGCAAAGCACATCGCCCCGGACTTCACTTTTCCCACGCAGGTTCCAAACGTGTTTTCCTTCCCGACGGTGCCCGCGATGATCGCCTGGTAATCCATTTTGACTTCGTTGAAGAAATGTTTCGGCAAATTGCTGCAATGGAAGCACACGGCCTTGTTGGGATCGTTCCCGTAGTTGTTATTCCAATCGAGCAGCGCGCTTGGCGTTTCCGAGGCGAGTTGCAGAGCGTGCATTCCTAGCACGCCGCAAACGTCCACTTCGCAGGCGCTCGAAAGCAGCGACTCGCTCATCATGCTCATCACCGTGCAAGGCACCACGCCGAGGTTCTCTTCCAGGGAAGTCCAGCATTGCACCGCGCTGATCTGCAAATCAGTGGCTTTCATCCATTGATCGATCACCGCTCCCAGCTTGGCCATCTTCAGAAGCGCGGCGTGTGGAATATCGTTGGTCGTCACATATTTCTGGATGGATTGCAGCTTTTGCACCGCCGCTTCGTCGGTATCCTTCATCCGGCCGATTCGTCCCAGCACTTCGGATAGATCGAGTGTTTCGACTGAAATCCCGCTGGCCTCCAGCAATTTCTCGCTGTACCGCACCGTATTGAATGCCGCCGGCCGCGCGCCAAGGGCGCCGATCCGCAAATTGCGCAATCCTTTCACAACCCGGCAAACAGCAGCGAACCATTCGAGATCTTTGGCGAACTCCGCCGAAGCCGGTGCTTCGGTGTGCAGCGTGGTGAGCGAATAGGGGATGCCGTACTGCTTCAGATTGTTGCACGCAGACATTTTCCCGCAAAAACTGTCGCGCCGGTCCGTGATGGTCATCTTGGACTGCGTGTCCGGAGTTGCCTGCACCAGAACGGGCACTCCGAGATGCGCCAGCCGCAGCGTATCCGCGATGGCGCGTTCGTCTCCAAAATTCGGCAAAGTGACAATCACGCCGTCAATCGCATCGGCTCTGGAGTTAAACAGTTCAGCGCACCGCTTCGCTTCTTCGTACGTTTCGACTGCTCCGTGCTTGCTCTGTTCTGGCCCGAGCACCACTACCTCGATGCCCGCATTCCGAAGGACCCGAGTCATCTCCTCACGCCCGGTCTTCGCCAGATGGTCCGGAAAAAAGCCCCGGTTCCCTACGATCAACCCCATTGTCATTTTTCTCTTGTTGGCCATGGTCCGTTAGGTCGCTTTCTCTTTCCGATGCAGCTTTTCAGTGGTCGAGAACCGTAAGACGGTCGTCGACCTGTAAGTCTGTCCCGCCTTCAATTCCGTGGAAGGAAATTTTGGATGGTTCGGCGAATCGGGAAAGTGTTGCGTTTCCAGGCAGAAACCCGTTCGGTGCGCGTAGGCAATACCGCCCTTACCTATGGCCGTACCATCCAAAAAGTTGCCACTATAGAATTGGATCCCCGGCTCCGTCGTGAGGACTTCAAGAACTCGACCGCTGGTGGGCTCAAAAACTTCGGCGGCAAGCTGCAATCCGCCTTTTCCGGTTTTTTCCAGCACCCAGTTGTGATCGTATCCCTTCCCAAAACTCAATTGCTCGTCGTCGTCATTGATGCGGGCACCAATGGCTGTCAGCTTCGTGAAATCAAACGGCGTGCCGTGAACTTCGCGGAGCTCTCCTGTAGGTATCAGCGTCGAATCGATCGGAGTAAACTCACGCGCGCGCAGCAGCAACTGATGATTCAAAATATCCTTGCTCATGTCGCCGGAAAGATTGAAATAGCTGTGATTTGTCAGATTAAGGACCGTATCCTTGTCCGTCGTCGCCTCGTAGTCGATTCGCAATTCGTTGATGTTCGCGGGAAGCGTGTAGGTAACTTTTACTTTTAACGTACCGGGATAGCCTTCTTCTCCATCCGAACTCGTGTAGCTCAATTCGAGAACTTCGACGCCGGTTCGCGAACGATCAACCGCCGACCAAACTCTTTTGTTGAAGCCGATGGTGCCGCCGTGGAGACTGTTGGGCCCGTCATTCACGGGAAGATGAAACTGCGCGCCATCGAGCGAAAATTCGCCTTTGGCGATACGGTTGCCATAGCGCCCGATGGTGCCGCCAAAATAGGATTTGCCCTGTTCGTAGCCTTCCAGATTGTCGTAGCCGAGCACGACATCAGCTATCTTGCCATTGCGGTCGGGAACCTTCAGAGAGACGAGTGTCGCGCCGTAACTGATCACGACGGCCTCGACGCCCCTGCTGTTCGTCAGAACGTACCGGTGAATCGAAGCTCCGTCGGCGGTCTTGCCAAAATCCGAAACTTGCACCTTAGATTCTGCTCCCTGAGCGCAGAAAGACGATGCTAAAAATGAAAAACTGACGCAAGCAAGAAAAAAGGCGGGAAATCTGGTCATGAATAGTCCCCTCGACAGCAATGAATGCACCTCCAAGCACGGCAGCCGACTTAAGTAAACGTTTACCACGCAAGCTCGCACATTGCAAGTGGCTCCCATGGCACGGATTCCCTGCCCAGACCTCCTCTCCCGCTTGCACGGCCCCGGCGGAAGAGCGCGATTTCGAAGTGGCCGCACAGTTGTTGAGAAGGGCAGCCAGAACAGTGGTTGGTCGCTCAGTTGAGATATCGTATACTGTAACTGAACCACTTTGCTGAGGGCAAAAGAGGTCTCGTGGACATTCGCGATGTCGCCAGACGGGCAAGAGTATCTACAGCAACAGTGTCGCGCACGGTCAACCAGGTCGCCACAGTCGATGCGCAGTTGGCAAAACGGGTGTGGAAGGCCGTTGCCGAACTCGGCTACTACCCTAACCGGCAAGCAAGAGCGCTGGTCTCCGGGCGGAGCCGTGTTTTCGGATTGATTGTTTCCGAAATCACGAACCCATTCTTCCCCGAGATCGTACAAACCTTTGAAACTCTCGCGGTCGAGCAAAACTACGAAATTCTTCTGACTTCCACGATCCATGACCCCAAGCGTATGGAACTCGCCGTTCGCCGGATGATTGAGGGGCGTGTGGATGGAGTGGCCATCCTGACGTTCGGGATGGAAGACGAACTCCTGGAGCATCTCCGTTTCCGGAATCTGCCACTCGTGTTTGTGGACGTCGGTCCGAAAGCGCCCCGGGTCAGCAACATTCGCGTCGATTATGCGCACGGAATTCGCCAGGCCGTGCAGCACCTGGCGGCGATGAGGCACGAACGCATCGGGTTCGTGACCGGTCCGCTCCGGCTGAGATCCGCGGTTGTGAGAAGAGATGCGTTTGAGGAGTCCATGCGCGAGATTGGCCTGCGGGTCAATCCCGAATTCATCGTCGAAGGCGACCATAGACTGGAAGGCGGAAAGCGTGCTCTCCAGAAGCTTTCCAAGCTCCGGGAACAACCCACGGCTCTGATGTGCTCGAATGACATGACTGCCATTGGCGTGATGAGACAGGCTTTCGATTTGGGGATTGCCGTGCCTCAAGAATTATCGGTCATCGGATTTGACGACACGCGCCTGGCAGACTTCATGATTCCACCTTTGACGACGATCCAAATGTCGCAGGCGGAATTGGGAACGCTCGCGTTTAACGCGCTTCTGAAGGAAGTGAAACGCGAAGTTCCTGCACCAAACGGAACCGAATATGTTCTCAAAACCCAGTTGATTCTTCGCAATTCGACGACATTCCCGTTTAGCAATAACAACCAAACCAAATCGCGCTCGACCTCGAAGCGCGCCGCACTAACAGAAGCGGACGGCAAACAGTGAAAAACAACTCATCTATTGCATAAGCTTCGCCACATGGTCCGGCACTCTCATTTTAGATTTGCAGCACCAGCTCTTTTGGCATCGCTGTCGCTCGTTCTATTCGCCTTTGGCGTCGTCGTTTCAGGTCGAGGGCAATCCAATGACAATGTCGCCGGCAAGCTGGACCCGGCCTCGCAAATACCGACGCTGTCCGGCGTGCCAACCGGGGCAAGGCGTTGCATGTTTTGCCACCCTGGCGAGGTCGAAGGTTACGCGCGCTCCGCAATGGCCCATTCGCTGCGGCGCGCCGGCCAGGAACCGGACGGAGTGATCAACGCGCATGGATCCAAGATCACGATGCATTCAACGCCGACTGGCTTCTGGCAGCGATGGGAAAATGGCGGCGACAGCGCTGACTACCGAGTCGACTATGTGATTGGCTCCGGTATCCACGCCAACGGCTATCTCGTGAACATCGGCGGTCACCTTTTCCAATCTCCGGTAGCCTATTATTCCCGGCGCCAATCTTATGACCTGGCGCCCGGCTACGAGAATCAGCCCGATCCGGACTTCACACGTCCCGTCGGCGAACCATGTGTTTTATGCCATTCAGGAACCGCGCTGCACGTCCCGGGCACGCTGAATCAGTATCGATCGCCCGTATTTCCCGCAGAAGCAATCACCTGCGAACGATGCCATGGCCCGGTCGAGAGACACCTTGCGCATCCGCGCGCCGGCACGATCATCAATCCGGCGAAACTCGAACCAGCGGCACGCGACAGCATTTGCGAGCAATGCCATCTTTTTGGTGTTGCACGCGTTTTGAATCCGGAAAAGGAGTTCAGCGATTTCGTTCCAGGGCAGCGATTGGAGGATACGTTCACTGTTTACCGCAACGCTGTGCCGCCAGGTTCGTCCGCAGGCGCCTTCAAAGTGATCAGCCATGTCGAACAACTTGCACTGAGCGCCTGCGCCCGGAATAGTGGCGGGCGGCTCTGGTGCGGAACGTGCCACGATCCCCACGACAAGCCAGTGGAACCGATCGCGTATTACCGGGCGAAATGCCTCACTTGCCACGCGTCGAACTTCCCTGCTTCGCACCCGGACAAGGAAAGCGATTGCGTGGGTTGCCATATGCCGCGCCGCGATGCCAAGGACGGCGGGCACACAGCCTTCACCGATCATCGGATTCATCGGCGACCGCAATCCCTGCCGGATTTGCCGGCCGACACGGGGATCGTCGCGTGGCGCGAACCTGCGCCCGAGCTGCAACGCCGGAATCTCGGAATCGCTTATATTGATGTCGGGATGCAGCGCCACTTGTCCTCTTACGTGATTCAAGGCTATCGCACGCTCACTGAAGTACAGCAGCAGTTCGCGAACGACAGTGACATCTTCAAATGGATTGGTGAAGCGCTGCTTCTCGGAAAGCAAACGTCCGACGCTAAATTCGCATTTGAACGCGCTTTGCAACTCGATCCTGATTCGGCGCTCACCGAGGCGAGCGCCGCTTCGCCTTACATGCAAGAGGGCGACGACGCCGATGCCATCGCTCACCTGGAGCGGGCCGTCGCGCTTGATCCCCTGGATCTTCCCGCAGCCAGCACGTTAATCGGCTTGTACCAAAAGGAAGGAGAGAACGCCAAGGCCGCCGAGCTGGCAAGCAAAATCAAAGGGGCCATGAGCGAGACATCCCATGCGGAGCAATCCGGACAAAATATCACCGCCGGCGAACCACCGAAAAAAGCCGAAGACATCTTCCAGAACATTCAGGTTCTGAAAGGCGTTCCTTCCGACCAATTGATTCCGGCAATGGAATTCATTTCATCGTCGCTTGGAGTGGAATGCAGCTTCTGCCATGTTGAGGGCCATTTCGAAAAAGACGACAAAAAGCCAAAACAAACTGCGCGCGAAATGATGCGCATGATGTTTGCCCTCAATAAGAATAATTTCGAAGGCCACCGGGAAGTGACCTGCTATTCCTGCCATCGCGGCGCGCACAATCCGGTTGCTACACCGGTCGTAGACGGTGAACTTGCGTTCAACCTTCACACGGCCAATTCCAGTGTTCAAAAATTGCCTGGCGACTTGCCCAGCGCTTCGCGGCTGATTGACAGTTACATCCAGGCACTCGGCGGAGCTGCTGCTATCGGGAAGATTACTAGCCGCGTAGAAAAGGGCGCGGAAACTTTCCATGGCCAGTCCGTCAGCATCGAACTCTTTACGCAAGCACCGGAAATGCAGGCTCTGATACGCCACCTTTCTGGCGGAGACAGCGCCACTATTTTCAATGGCCATTCCGGCTGGTTTAAGATTCCGGGGCGCCCCGCACGCGAGATGCAGGGAGCGGATCTGGATGCCACTCGGATGGACGCCGACCTACAGTTCCCGTTGCATCTCCGCCAGTTGTTTCCTGAGTTGCGCGTCGAATACCCGGAAATGATTGGCGGCCGCGAGACGTATTTGCTTCTCGGCGTTCGCGAAGGCCATCCACCCACCAAACTTTATTTCGACGAACAGTCGGGCCTATTGGTGCGCGTCGTGCGCTATGCAGAATCTCCGCTTGGCCGCGATCCCACCCAAATCGACTATGCCGATTACCGCAATATTGACGGAGTGCAAGTCCCTTTTCGCATCACACTTTCGCAACCCGAGAGCACTTCGACCATCCAAATGGATGATGTGCAGCAGAATATCAAAATTGATGGCAACACATTTGCTGGCCCACGTGCGGAGCGCTCTCCCGCCTCTTCCCCGAGAACCAAATAATCCAAACAGCGGCTCCTCGGAGCCTGGACCTCCCAGTGAGCCCGGCAAAAAGACGCGGGCGGGCCGCCGATACATGCGGAATCGAACGAGTTCGTTGTGTACAAAAAGCTCTTTATGTTTTCTTGGGATGTGAGTTGCAGAGTCTTGAGCGGCCCGACACATAGGTGACAGTTTGTACCGGACACATGGGTGACACTTTTTCCCTTTAGGGGAGGGCGTGATGCCTTGGAAGGAGTGTTCGGTGATGGATGAACGTGTTCGCTTTGTGGCGCGTTTGCTGGATGGGGAGAAGATGGCGGCGCTGTGTCGCGAGTTTGCCATCTCGCGCAAGACCGGTTACAAGATCTTCGACCGCTACAAGGAATCTGGTCTGGAAGCTCTGACCGACCGTTCGCGGCGGCCCTGGCGCTACGGCAACCAACTGCCCCAGCAGGTGGAGGCGGCGATCCTGAATCTCAAACGGGAGAAGCCCTACTGGGGCGCGCGCAAGATCCGCGAACGATTGCTGCGGCGCTTTTCCTGTGAGGTGAAGGTTCCGGCTCGCAGCACCATCCATGCCGTGCTCGATCGTCACGGTCTCGTGCAACGCCGCGGGCGCCGGCGCCACCATGCCCAGGGCACCCCCTTGTCGCTCGGACAAAAACCCAACGAGCTGTGGTGCACCGATTACAAAGGCGAGTTTCTGTTGGGCAACAAGAAATACTGCTACCCGCTGACCGTCACCGATCACGCTTCGCGCTATCTCCTCCTCTGTGAAGCCTTGGAATCTACCTGTGAGGCGCTTGCTTTTACGGCTTTTGAGCGCTTATTTGCAGAACGCGGCTTGCCAACCAGCATGCGCTCGGACAACGGCGTGCCCTTCGCCTCGCCCAACTCCTTGTTTAACCTCTCCAAACTTTCCGTATGGTGGTTGCGCCTGGGCATCACCATCGAACGCATCCAGCCTGGTCATCCGCAGCAGAATGGCCGACACGAACGCATGCATCTCACGCTCAAAACACAAACCACTCACCCCGCGGGTATCAACAGCCTGCAGCAGCAGGGCAAATTCGACGATTTTCTCGAAGAGTTCAACCACGAGCGGCCTCATGAAGCACTCGCGATGAAGTGTCCCGCGGAAGTCTACACGCCCGCCACCCGTCACTATCGCGGCCTGCCAGAACTTGCTTACCCGTTTCACGACCACACCATTCACGTCACCAACTGCGGGCGCATCTGTCTGCACCGCAAAAAAATTAATCTCAGCACGGTCTTCGCGGGTCAGGCCGTCGGAATCAAAGAGGTCGAAGAAGGTATTTGGCTGGTCAGCTTTATGGAGTACGATCTGGGCTACATCGACTTGGAGGAAAAAACTCTGCAGCCTCTCGACAACCCTTTTGGCCCAAAAGTGTTACCTATGTAGCCGGTACGTTCTGTTACCCATGTGTCCGGGTCGGACCTCTAAAGAAGTGGTCGGGGCGAAAGGATTTGAACCTTCAACCTCCTGGTCCCGAACCAGATCCGCCGTATAGGTGAATTTTATTGAGTTTGTTTTCGGTTGAGCGCTGTTGGAAATTGGGGCGCTCACCAGCACAAAATCGTCTACATTTTGGCATGACTCCGAGCCGCTTACACGGATCGCCCGCCTAGGCAGTGCGAGTTTAAGAAACTACTTGAAACTAGCCCGACTAGAGGAAGCAGCGGGAAAATGCCTACAAAGAGTACTTGAGCTTGCTCTCCAAAAGGGAGCTGATGTTTTGATGAAGGCTACGAAACTTCTAAAAGCCTATGGCTCGCCTCATTCGTGACGCAGCGCGACCATGGGATCAACTCGCGTGGCGCGGCGGGCGGGGATGTGGCACGCGACCAGAGCGACAACGGCCAGAAGCAGCCCGACCGAGGCAAACGTAATGGCATCGGTCTCACTGACGCCAAAGAGTTGCGCCTTAAGCAACCGCGTGAATGCCACAGCGAGCGCCGTGCCCACGACGAGGCCCGCCAGTGTGAGCCGGAATCCCTGGCCAAGAACGAGACGGTAGATGCCTCCCCTCTCCGCGCCGAGCGCCATGCGGATGCCGATTTCCCGCGCGCGTTGGCGAGTGCTGTAAGCCACGACGCCATAGATGCCGACGGCGGCGAGCAGCATGGCAAGAAGACCGAACGAGCCGGCAAACGTAGCCGCGACGCGTCCAAAAAGAGTGCCGAGCTGCATGGTCACAGAAAGTGGATTCACATTGAACAGCGGCAACTCCGGATTGAGCTGATGGATGGTCTCTTCCACAGAAGAAGCCATGGCACGCGGATCGCCAGTCGTGCGCAGGTGAATGGTGGTGTCCATTGTGGGCCGGAACGCCTGGTACATCGGCAAATAGATGACCGGCTCTGTCGGGGAGGTGAGTGAGCGGTATTTGGCGTTGTGTGCCACCCCAACAATCGTGAAGCGATCACCGCCGTCCGTCACCTGCTTGCCGATCGCGTTTCCACCCGGCCAATAGCGGTCGACAAAGGCTTGGTTGACGACGGCAACGAGTTGCGAATCCGGACTATCCGCTTCGGTGAATTCACGGCCCGAAATCACGGAGGTGCGGAGAGTGCGAAAGTAATTCGGTCCGACAATCGCTCGGCTGATTTCCATCCATTCGTGCGGTTGTGGCACGTAGCCTTCGATTTGCAAATAGTAGGAGTGGATGCTAAAGCTCAGTGGTGAAAAATCAGCCAAGGTCACGGATTCGACCCCGGGAAGCGTCGGGAGCCTGTCGAGCACCTGCCGGTTGAACGCCACACCCGTCGCGCGCGTGTAACCAGCTGGCGAGAGCTCATAAGAGGCAAGTAGCAGATGACTTGCTTCGAATCCCGGATCCGATTGCTGCGCTTTCTGAAGGCTGCGGGTAAAGAGTCCCGCGCAGACCAAGAGAACGAGCGAGAGTGAAATCTGCGCCACCACCAGGCCGCTCAAGAGACGAGACTTGTGCAAAGTAAGCGAGACACTGGTCGCTTCCTCCTTGAGAACAGCTTGCACCGGCAGGCTCGAAGACCGCAGGGCCGGAAGAATACCAAAGATGATCGCAGCGAGGATGGAAACCGCAATCGTCACGAAAAGCACGCGTTGATCGACGTGCGCGTCGTTTGTCAGCGGAAGAGAGCTGGGCGGGAAAAAAGCGACGAGGCTGCGGGAGGTCCACACCGTAATCGCAATGGCGGCAGTACCACCGAGCAGACCAAGCAGCAGGCTCTCGATCAGAAACTGGCGGATGATCTGTTTGCGCGAAGCGCCCATTCCCAGCCGGATGGCAATCTCGCGGCGACGGCCGACCGAACGCACCAACAGGAGACTCGCAACGTTGGCGCAGGCCAGCAGGAGTAGCACCCCGGCGAGCCCCAGCAACATCGGAAGAATCTTGTAAAGATAGCCGTTAATGCCAAAGGGAGAGCGCCAAAGGGGGTCGAGAGAAATCTCGTTCGAACGATCCCGGTGATCTTCCGGGAACCGCTCGACGATTCCCTGCATGAGCAGGTTCAGCTCTGCCTCTGCCTGATTCTTCGTGACACCCGCGCGAAGCTTTCCAAGCGCGTTCAGCCAGACAACCCCGCGATAATCGGGACGGTTCGAACCCCAAACGTCGCGATCCATCGAGAGAGGAATCCACAGGTCGGTGCGGAGGCCGCTTTTGCAGCCGGTGAAATCCCGCGGGGCTACCCCAATAACGGTGTAGGGATGACGATTAATCTGAATCGTTTTGCCGACGATTTGCAGATCTCCCGCGAAATGGTTTTGCCAGACGGCGTAACCGATAATGATCACTGCAGCTCCCCCGCGCGGCGTTCCTTCCTCCGGAAGAAAAGTGCGGCCGAGAATCGGGCGGACGCCGAGAAGGTCAAAATAATTCGCGGTGGTCAGGGCTCCGTAAATGCGCTCGGGCTTCGCGACGCCGGTGAGAGACATGTAGTCATCGTGATAGCCGAGAAGCCCGGCAAAGGTTTGAGTGCGCTCGCTGAGGTCGCGAAGGTCGGGATAAGAAAATGGCGGGGTGGCATAACCGCTGCGATCGCCACGGTCGACGGTGACAAGATCGCTCGTGTGAGCGACTCCCGGAATCGGGTTCAGCAAGGTAGCGCTGATCCAACTGAGCACAGTGGTATTGGCGGCGATGCCGAGCGCCAGGGTAAGAACGACGACGGCAGTAAAGCCTGGATTCTTCCGCGACATGCGGAGCGCGAAGCGACAGTCTCGTACCAGCGTGTCGAGCCATGCTCCGGCCCGTGCATCTCTCACCTGTTCCTTCACCTGCTCGACGCCCCCCAACTCAATTTGCGCTGCTCGTTCCGCTTCATCTGGCTTCATGCCCGATCGCAGATTCTCTTCGATCAACAAATCAAGGTGAGCGCTCACTTCCGCCGCAATGTCCAGTTCGTCTTTCTGCCTGCCGGTAACATTCCGAAAGAAACTGACCGCGCGAGAAAGCCAGCGTAACTTTCGCTTCTTAGTCACGACGCCTCCAGAGTCCGCGAGATCCCAAGCACAATCCGCTCCCATTTCGCTGTTTCCGTTTCTAGTTGCTTCATGCCCGCTTTGGTTAGCCGATAGTATTTTGCCCTGCGATTGGCTTCCGATTCGCCCCAGGCCGACTTAATCCAGCCTTCTTCTTGCATGCGGCGCAGCGCGGGAAAGAGCGAACCAGTCTTCACGCTGAAAGTGCCTTGGGTGATCTGCTCGATGCGGCGCGAGATACCAAGCCCGTGCATTTCGCCGAGGCGCAGCGTCTTGAGGATCAGAAGATCAAGAGTGCCTTGAAGTAGGTTTGTTTGCTCCGGGGTCACGCGCTCTCCTGTAGATCGTCTACGCAACACTAGCGCCGGACCTATAGAATGTCAACAGGTGATTTCCCCCGAGTGCGCGAGGCCCATCTTTATGAAATCAACCAGCACGAGAACTTACACGATTCCCAAGAAAAACTTCTTGCTGCATTGCGGGCGGGGAATGTCGGTAGGCGGCGAATTCCAAGACCATGGGAGGACTATGCGTGTTACTGCCGTTGGACAAGTCTATAGAGATGGCAGAGAGCGGCTAATTAATATCACGGCGGTGGAAATCGACGAGAACTCAGAAAAAACGGAACCGTCTACAAAATCGCCCACAGCGCTGTAGACGAAAAAGCAGAAATCACGTGGAAGTGCTTGAAAAGAATGGTCGGGGCGAAAGGATTTGAACCTTCGACCTCCTGGTCCCGAACCAGTGGATAAAATCACATAAGTCGCTGTCCTGGCGTCACTTATTGGTTTTCGGGCCGCTCTCTGATGGACAAGTCGGGACAAGCCATCACCGCGTGCTCGCCAGAACTTTGGGGAATCGATTCGAAAGCTCACCTTTCGTTCGCATTTTGCCGCCATTCGCCACCATTAGTATTACGCAATTATGACGGCCCAGTGTGCAGTAGCGCGCCTTCCACTCAGCGGCAGCAGTGTCCTCTTGTTTGAACCGTGACAGTGGGCGTGCAGAACTGCCATCGTTCGACCTCAACACATATCATCCGTTACAGGGAACGTATCACCTTAGGATTTACGGCAGGAAAGTTGACAAATTCGGCATGAGGATCGATCTATTCCGGCAAGACTGCTCCCCGGCCCGGCTGTGCAGCTCGTTTGCACCATTTCAGCCAAATCCACCAAGCCTTACGAATTCACACTCAGCACGGTTGCTGGAAGCAATACGACATGAAGGGCAACAAGTACCAATGCGCGGGTAAGTTAGGTTGAAAATCCGTTGCTCATATCGGCCACGAGGCGACACGCAGAGGCAGCACTTGCCCCATCTGCCCAGGCAGGGTTATGTCAGGAGGAATGCATTTATGCCGGACAAGCCGAGTGATCCTTCGGAAAGCCGCCTAAAATGCGGGCTTCTACGAATTCTCGTTCAGAGCCATTCTTTTGCGCCTTGTTTTCTCAGGCCGGGAGCCGCTTCACGATTAAAGCTATCCAGTCTCGAATCATCGGGAAGCGAAATCCGTTTTTCTCCATCGCCTCGGTAATTAACTTATGGCCTTCGAAGGGCTCTACGTCCAAGAAATAGCCGTTGGCTCGGAGCATGGCGTCTGTCATGACAAAGCTGACGCGCTTATTCCCGTCAATAAAGGCGTGATTATTTGCTAGGGATTCCATCAGCGCAGATGCTTCCTCGATAAGATTGCTGTAGTAGCCATTTTGCGGACGGAGAACGGCCGACTCCAGCAGTCCCTTGTCACGAATACCGTGGAGTCCGCCGAATTCCTCAATTAGCAAGCGGTGAGCTTCGATGGTTTCAGCCACAGTCGGGTAAATCCTTGGTGGCATCTACTCAGCCAAAAGCTGAAGCAACTTTCGGTTCTTATCCACGGACCGGCGCACATGCGCCATAATCTCGGGACGCACGACACTCTGCGTTGGAGCCACAAACCGAATGTAGTGTTCTGCTGCTTGTTCCAAAACATAGGTCGTGGTCTGGCCGTTATCCTTCGCCAGTTTGGCCAGGTCATCATAGAGAGTGGCCCGCATGTTGAGCCCAACCTGCTTTCTTGCTTCCTTTGCCATAGTCGAGTCTCCTCACAACCTAGGTTAATTATATCCGAGAATCCTCTCGTGTCAAGATATATCTAGACACATCAAGGCTTGCCAAGACCTTCTCTGTAGATCTCCAACGGTACCGATTTGGAACAACAGAACGCGTCGCTCAAACAATTTCATGACTGCCAGCGGTTTATTCTTACAGAAACACGCGAACGAAATGGTGCTGTGGCAACTTCGCGTAGTGTCGGCGATCAGCCTAAATGATCAGAGTTGGCCGTCGCTTAGGATCAGCCTGGCTGCTCGCTGGCGAAAGCAAACTCGATCATTTACATTACAGTCTTAAGCGCAACGAGTAGGAAGCCCGGCGCTCCTCCTAAGCGAGAGCAGATCGCACATGATCACCGTCCTCGGTGCAGGCGGCGTTATAGCCAATGAAGTGGTCAAACTCCTCTCCGCGCGGAAGCACCCGTTCAGACTCGCAGCTCGCAACGCACGTCCGGGGCGCAGCGCTACGGATATGATCTCCGCCGACCTCTGTGACAAGGACCAGACCGTCCGGGGATTCAAAAGTGTCAGTGGTGACTGTCCGCGCGGACACTCGGGGACAGTTCCGTCCAGGATTTTGCCTGAGAGAGAATTTGGGCCCAGTTGTCGGCATATTTTCCGACGGCCCATTGGGACATGAGGATGCGGTGGGGATCATAGTTGAGCCTCGCAAAAGGTTTTGAAAGTGTGCCTTGTGCAGGGCGAAACGCGAGAATCTGACTCTTTGTGAAGACCAGGAGGACCGAGCCGTCCGGAGAGGAAAACGCGGTCTGCACGTCCGGAACGCGAGGCAGGATCTGGTTCCAAGCAAGTTTCACCGAGTCGGCACCGATGAGAGAACGGGGCGGGCGGAGGGATGTAGTGCAGACGGCGTTATAACCGCGGGCTGCTCCCGTTGCGTGGTTGAGACTCCATTCAAAACCCCAGCGCATGCGACCGCGTATGATACGCCAGCCTTGGGACCCCGTCTCCAGGGCCTCTCTGGAATAACCCGGCTCTTCCACTTCCGCTGAAGCGCATCTCTCAAGGTCGCTTTGGTACTGTTCGGGCGACAGCGGAGGCGTCCAAGGTTGGATCGAGGAAAATTCCGAATAGGCTTGTTTTGCAACGTCATCAATAGGCAGGATCATGGGAGCCGTCACGTAGGAGAGATCTCCTGCGTACGATTCGAAGTAATCGGTGAAGGAAAGATAGTCACTGCCTACCCAAGAAATCGTGAAGTAGCGGACACCACCCGTTTGTTCCGTTTCCTTCCCCTCTTCGCTCGTTTCTGCTTTTTCGGTTTTCCCATGGGCAGGCGTCAGGGCGGGTTTTTGTCCCACGGGCGCCGCCCATAGTTTCCAGTCATCCCAGGCCGGCGAATTGGTACCGCCGTTCTGTTGTCCGTCGGAGGTTTTTGGCGGGAGGATGCCCACTTCCCAGAAACCCGATTTGCGCGGGAAGTAAAGATGAGGAGTGCGCACTGCGGCTTTCATCTGATCGCCGTCGATTACAAGAAGAAAAGTTTCGAACGCGGCCTGACCATTACCGCACTCGTACTCGTCGGGGCAAGAGGATTGCGGCACGGCAAATAAGAACGCGAGCTTTTGAGGAGGATCAGCCGCGTGGCTGGAAGAAAAAGAAACAAAGAAGATGAGGGTTGCGAAGGCCAGTTTCTTCACGGCTTTTTCCCTTTGAGGGCGGCGAGGGATTCCAGGTAGTGCTTTTTCAATTCCGGGGCGGCATCCAAGTAGCCGGATTGGCGATGTTCAGCCTCTTCGTAAGCGGCTGCGGCCTCCTTGTAACGTCCGAGAGCGAAAAAGGCCTCCCCCAATCCACCGAGCGGCGGCACTTCGTTGGTATCGAGGTCTGCGGCCTTACGATAGGCCAGCGCGGCGCCTTCGAAGCGACCTAACTCGTTGAGGAAATTGGCAAAGCGATAGTAGCGGTCGGAATTTTGTACCTCGGGGCCAGGCCGGTTGGCCGCGATGAGTTTGTCTACATACGCGGCGAGCTCCTTATCGTGATTCTGACCAAGTTTCGCGAATACCTCGCGCAATTGGGGAATGACGTAGTGGCAATCCCAATTTTCCTGGAGAGCTTTTTCAAAGGTCTGTGCTGCTTCGCCATATTTCTTTTGCCGAGAATAAAATCCACCTAAGCCGGAGAGAGTTCCGCACTCGTAATGTAGGTCGACGGCGCTGAGATATTCCTCTTCGGCTTTTTTGATTTCGCCACTTTGCTCGAGCGCATTGGCGTAGGGGTCCATCCACGTTCCGGCGTCGCCAGGATTTGTCGCCAAATAATCCCGGTAGATCTTGGCTGCCTCTTTGGCTTTGTTCTCGTACAGGAAGACGGCCGCCAGGTTCAACCGATTGCTTTTGCGCGAATCCCTAGTTGAAATGGTAATGGCTCTGCGATAGGCCGTCTCGGCGAGAGAATAGTCCTTTTTCTGTTCCAGTTGATAAGCGAGCGAACCAAGTTCGCTGTCCGAGATCCCAGGAATAGCTGTCTCGCAAAATGGCCGGTACGAGCCGAGACTTGGCGAACCGAGGTAGATCTGACAGAGGCCGAAAGCCGCAACGGCATCGGAAGGGTTACGCTCAAGGGCTTTGTGGAACATGGCCTGGGCTTCCGATGTTTTTTTCTGAGCGAGCAAGGCGTTGCCGTAACCGGCGAGGACGCGAGGATCGTCGGGCGCGGATTCCAGTGCGAGTTGCCAAGTCTTGAGGACAATGCTGTCGCATGCAGGGCAGCCAAGATTCATTAGGAGTCCGACATCCACATAATAGGGCTTCCACTCTGGATTCAGCTCAATGGCTTTTATATAGGACGGAATCGCGGCGTACCGGTCGCCGGTACAAAGGATGGCCTCGGCCTTGAGGAAGTAGGCGAGGGCGTTTTGCGGATCCAGCTTAATAGCCTTATCGAGGGGAACTTCGGACGAGCAGAGGGGGCCTGCTGAGTATTTGTAGATGAGGACTTCCGCCTTTTCCTTGGGCGGAAAGCGGAGCTTTTCAGCCCGTTCACATGAGGAAAAGTCGAGTTGCTCGACGCAGGCACGCACGGCGTCTGAGGCAGCCGCAGCGGGCTTGGGCGCGGAAGGAGGAGTGCTCTGCGCAATCGAGGTCGGCGCTGCCACGAAGAAAATAAACAGCCCGATGAGAGTGGTTTGTCTGGGAGACCACATGGAAACTTCAACTTAGCATGCCACGAATCGTATTGCCCTGAGCGACGAGCAGCGGTTGTCGGATCAAATAACGTCGGAACCTGGGAAAGCGTAGGGAATGATGTTCGCTTTGGTCTCGATGACGCATTCCATCACGATCTTCCCGGCATCATTCCTGACCGCAATAGAAATACTTTCCTTGTGCACATCCATGCCGATATATTTAATGCTGGTCATAAAAGGGTGTTCCTTTCTGGAGGGTTTGAGGCAAGCATCCAAACCTTACTCCATAAGCGGCGCCCTTTTATACTGCGTCGTGCGGACAAGTGTTAGACAAGTTGGACAATTTCCACCTGTTGCTAAACATCACGCAATCGCAATGTAAGTCTATGAGAGAACGGGAAATAGCGTAGTCGGAGCGATTCGATTTGAACCATCGACCTCCTGGTCCGACACCAGGCGGTCAGCGGCTATAAGTCTGTCCGTAAATTACTGGTTCTAAAAGAAATGGTCGGGGCGAATGGATTTGAACCATCGACCTCCTGGTCCCGAACCAGGCGCGCTAGCCAGGCTGCGCTACGCCCCGAAGCTTTTTCAAGCGTAACAACAGTTTACGCGGGATTCACGGCATCTGCAACCGCTTCAGTGGCCGCTTTGGCGAACATCCCTATGCGCTGACGCTCCGCTTTGTGACACTGAGCCGAAGCGCCACAAAACGAAACCGCCGGAAAGCATTCGCTCTCCGGCGGCCTCTCGAAAGTTGTTAAGCGGCGTGGTTAGAACTCATAGCGCAATGCGAACTGCATTGTGCGAGGGTTCGTCAATAGTCCTGTGTAAGTGCCGAAGTTTGCAGCGTTGGTGATGGAGAGGTTCAAGCTCTGAACGTCGAACCGCGTTAGGTTCAGGGCGTTGAATACTTCCCAACGAAACTGCAAGCTCTGCGACTCTTTCCACGGCATTTTCCAACGCTTATCGAGGCCGAAATCCAAACTGGCGAAACCGTCACCTCGCAACGTGTTGCGAGCGCCCACTTGCCCAGGAAGATCGGGCGCGTAAGACGCAAGGGCCGTAGCGGCAGCAGCTGAGGTTCCAAATACGTTCACGGTGCCGTCAGGATTCTTTGACGCTCCAACAGTTGACACAGGAGCGATCTGCGTCGCGTCTCCGGACAACTGCCAGTTCGTCGGCCATTCAGCCCCATTTGACACTCCAATCGGAAAACCGCTGGTCCAGCGTGCGAGACCGGAGAGCTGCCACCCACCGATAACTGCTTCAGTGAAGCCATGCGCCGACCCCGCGAATCGTCTCCCACTACCGAACGGCAATTCGGCGACCCAGTTCGCATTGATCTGGTGCCGCAGGTCAAAATCGGAATCTCCTCGAAGCGCCGTGGGATCCCAGGGATTGATTACTTGACCGCCTAAACCGCCTTCGGCAGTGATGCGATTCGCATCCGATGAAATATCAATCGACTTCGAGTATGTATAGTTGAGGTCGAACTGCAGTCCATGGGTCATGTGTTTCCGGAGAGTGACCTGCAAACCGTGGTAAGCAGCCGCTCCGATCGAGCGCCAAGCGTAGAGGGCCGCGAACTGCGGGTCCACAAATGTGTACGGCCCGTCAATTCCGTAATACGGGTTGCCACCGGCATCCGTAATGCCAAAGCCCTGGTCGATCCCCTGGACTCCGGTGGTCTCGTTATTTTGGAAACCGCAGAAAAGATCATATGCGGCGACGACAGGATCGGCACTCGTAAAGTTGTTACTTCCGGTGCACCGATGAATTCTGTATTGCCCGTGAGTATCCGGCTGAATCATGTCGGTCCAGTACTGCGCCGCCTGTCCAAACATTGCATCAGTGATGTTCTGTGACTTCACGCCTGTCCGGTAAACCTTCGCGAGCGCCTGCACCGCCGTGAAGTAATCCATGTGGATTTTCGGATCTACGAGATCCAGCGGCGCGGCTACATCCTCTTGGCTCAACAACCGATGCGAGAGCCGTCCAACGTAGGCCACCTCCAGGGTGTAGTCGTGCCAGAATTCCCGTCCAACCGAAAGATCGATCGTGTAGGAATAGGGAGTCTTCAAGTTCTCGTCCATGCCCCAGTAGACCGCATAGGCGCCCGTCTGGCCACCTGAAGGGAATGTTTGCGGAAAAGTAGCTGGAGGCGCTGATGCGTACATTTGAGTGCCCGCCAAATCCATGGTTGGAATATTATTCAAACCAGTCAGACCTGTAATTCGCGGTGTCGTCGCGGGCGTCTCAGTCCCCCCACCGTTCGTTAGGTTTGAAGATAGGCCAAACGAACCACTTGCATCGAAAGTGGCCAAAAGAGCCGGGCCAATCCGGTCGTACACCATACCGAAACCGCCGCGAATTGTAGTTTTTCCATCTCCGAACATACTGTGGAACAATCCGTCAGATGCTTTCGGCGACCACGCAAAGGCCACGCGAGGTCCCAAGTCTTTCTTGTCCCAATTGTAAAAGCCCGGCCCGTTGTTCGCCGGACCGCCTAAGTTGAAACTGATTGGGGGAGCTGCGTTTGCCGGCGTGCCTTGCAGCATCCCGGCACCACGATCATTGAACCATGTGGTCAAATTCACATTGGAAACCACCTGGTTCCCATTCGTTTCCCACGGCGGTGAAAAGAGAGAATAACGCAGCCCAAAGGTAAACGTGAAGTTGGGTTTGATTTTCCAGGAATCTTGCGCATACATTTCATACGCGTCGTCCGCAAAATGACGTCCGACCGGTGCACCTTGGGCGAGAGTCCCCCCCGTGCGCGTAAAGTTATACTGCGCATTTACCTGGCTCACCATCCCCACCAGTGCAATCATTGGATAGTCGTAGTTATTGCCGAAGGACGAGTCGACCGCGGGGTAACCCTCAAACCCTGGATCGAAATGTCCTGCCACTCCCGTATTGGCTAGAGCTGCCGTATCGAACCACGATGCGTTTGTGGTCGCCGAGCTGAAAGAGTTGGAATTGCTGGATTGTGGGTTGCGAAGTATGTTTATGTTGCCACCGAAACTAAACGTGTGCTTGCCTCTAATCCACGAGACGTCGTCCACGAAATTCTGCACTGGCACCTGGTAATTCAAGCTATTCGTGACCGCCAAGCTAGAGTTATTCGGCGTACTGTCATCGTTCAGTCCCCTGAAGAAAATGACCGGTTGTGTCTGGTTGCCAATTTCTCCAAAGCTTTCCCGCGTGTAGCCCCACCGGAAGTTGTTCACCAGGGTTGGCCGCAGCACCGCGGAGTAACCGGCCGCAAATCCTTTGTTATAATTCACCTCGGTCAACTCGGGGCTCCCGCCCGGCAGGTAGGGCACTCCATCATTGACGTCGTTTTCCAGCCCTCCACGCCAATACAGCGTGTGATTGCCATTCTGGGTGATTTTGTAATCGACCCTAGCAATGTACCAATTATTGATAATCGAGGCTGGGCCCTTGAAGCGATAACCTTCGAAGTTAACCCCGTCGCCGACGGAGTTGTCGTTGGGCAGCGGAAACGAATTGAAATAGGGGATCATTACGTTGGTGCTAATTCCGATACCTTGCGGATCCATCCCCTTGATCTCGCTCGGGGTAAGTCCAAAATAACCGGGTTGTATGCTGTGCGACCCGGTAATTCCCTGAACGCTTCCACCGGGACATGCAGCGGTATTTAGACTGCCGTCCGAGTTCGTTTGGCATAGATACGTGATTACACCGTCGCGCATTGCGGCGCTGGGTACGACGCGAACCACACTTTGCTGTTGTGCTTGACGTTCTCCTTCGTAGTTGGCGAAAAAGAACAACCGGTCTTTCCAAATCGGCCCACCCAAGGCTCCCCCGAAGTTGTTTCGAATCAGTTTCGGCGCTTCGTTGGGTTGTCCGCTCTCGAGTTGCGAAAGTTTTACGAAGTAATCGTTCGCACTGGTTATCGTGTTGCGCAGGTACTCGTAAATCGCTCCGTGAAAATTGTTCGTGCCGCTTTTTGTCACTAACGCAACTTGCGCGCCCGAAGACCGGCCCTCGTCGGCGTTGTAGTTGCTCGTCGTCACCCGAAATTCCTCGACCGAGTCCGCCGTGACGGGTATGACCGACGTAAACGCGTAACCTCTCGTGTCCGAGTTCACATCCACGCCATCCAGGGTGATGTTGCTCTGGTCGCTGCGCGCTCCATTCACCGCGCCGCTTCGAGTGTCCGTCATGAGGTTGACGTCCGGGCGGTTGCCTGTGTACGCGACTCCCGCCTGCAACGAAAGCAGGTCCGGCACGTTACGAGCATCCATCGGTAGTTGCTCGATCTGCGTCTCGTTGAAAGCATTGCCCAACGATGCGTCTGTTGTGTTCAGCGTCGCCGCCTGCGCCGAAACTTCCACAGTCTCTGTCGAGGTGCCAATCTCCAAGGTAACGTTTTGGGTGGCCGGCGTATTCACGAGCAGCTGCAAGCTTCTCTGTTCCCACTTTCGAAATCCGGCCATCTCTACGCTCAGCGAGTAGGCTCCCGGGGGCAGCGCTAGAAACTCGTACTCGCCTGTCGCACCAGTTTTCACGGAATGATGCTGTGCCTGGGCAGCGTTATCCAGGGTCACAGTCGCACCTACAATGGCTGCCCCGGATTTATCCAGAATCGTTCCGCGAATTGATGTCGTCCCCGTCTGCCCCAAAACCCCTGTAGCCATCACGAGGAATACACCCAGAGAAATCAAAATACTGCGCTTCATAGAATCCCACCTCATGGACTGCTCCTTTCGCGCACCCCTACCTGGAACTTATTCCTCAACTGGCGGGCACCACCGCACTGGGACAATTATTGCGCTGCTTTGCCGGGTCCGGACCTGGAGGAAAAACACAACCCCTGGCAACCTTCCCCACCGTCCAACACAGTAAACTTTGCCTAAACTTTTAGGCCAATTCACATGTCGCTGTCAAGGAAAGTTCTCTTCCATCCCAATTTCATTTTGAAATATCTGAATTTTAAATTCTTACGGACACCGGAGTCGAATCAAAGGGATGGGTACTCATAGAAGGAAGTTGGCACCCCATCCTCAAAGAGCATAGTTTCATCCCAATTGGAGCAATCTAGCCACGGTGATTGCTGGAATCCCCCGAATCGCTCCCAGGATCCTATCCGACACTTCGCCATCCAGGCGCACCAGGGACACCGCTTCAGCACCTTTGCTAGCCTCTCGCCGGCCCAGCGCAAACGTCGCGATATTCACTCCCATATTGCCCAGCGTTGAGCCCACTTGCCCGATGACTCCGGGCTCATCGCGGTTTCGCAAATAAAGCATCGTCCCCGCAAGCTCGGCTTCCACTGGGATGCTGTCAATCTGCAGAACACGCGGCGAACCATCATGCAACACTGTGCCCTCGGCGGAAAAGCCGCGCACCAAACCTTCCTTTTCCGGCAAGGCAGCCACTTCCAATGTATTCGGAAAGCCTCGCTCGCGGCGCCGCGTCTCCTCTTCTACAGACAGCCCTCGTGCCGCGGCTATGGCGGGTGCGTTTACCACATTCACCTTTTCATCTAGCACGGCGTTCAGCATTCCCGCAAGCACTGCGCTCCGCAAAAGGTGCGTCCCTACTTCCGCCACTTCGCCGGCGTAACGAATTCGTATCCGCGCCGGCCTGGCCGCAACCGCTTGTGATACCAGGGATCCCAATCGCTCGGCCAGCGCCAAATACGGTCGCACTCGCCGGTATTGGTCGGCAGAAAGCGCCGGCAAGTTCACCGCGTTTCGAATCAGCCCGTCTGCCAGGTAATCCTTCACCTGCACGGCCACCTGCGTGCCCACTTCTTCCTGCGCCTCCGTCGTTGAGCCCGCCACGTGTGGCGTCGCGATCACGTTCTGCATCGCCAACAGAGGAGAATCCTTCGGCGGCTCGTGCGCGAAAACGTCCAGCGCCGCTCCAGCCAGTTTTCCGCTTTTCAGAGCTTCCGCCAGCGCGCCTTCATCAATCAACTCGCCGCGAGCCGCATTGATCACCCGGGCGCCCTTCTTCATCTTCGCGATCGTCTCCGCGTTGATCAGATTTTGCGTCGCCGGGCTCAACGCTGTATGCAGGGACACGAAATCGCTCTCCGCCAACAATTTTTCCAGCGGCACCAATTCGACCTGCACCTCCTTCGCCGCCGCCTCGCTGATGTACGGGTCGTACCCCAGCACGCGCATGTCAAACGCATCCGCGCGGAGCGCCACTTCGCTCCCAATTCGCCCAAGCCCGATCAATCCCAGCGTCTTCCCGCGCACTTCCGTTCCCGCCGCCGACGACTTCTCCCACTTCCCTTCATGCATCGACTTATCGAGCCGCGGCACTTGCCTCGCCAGCCCCAGAAGCAGCGCAAACGTGTGCTCAGCCACGCTCACCGCATTTCCGCCCGGCGTGCTCATCACCAGAACTCCGCGCGCGGTGGCCGCATCCAAATCAATGTTGTCCACGCCGACGCCCGCGCGGCCCACAGCCCTCAAGCGGGGCGCCTTATCCAGCAATTCCGCTGTAACTTTCGTCGCGCTTCTCACAATCAGCGCATCCGCATCCGCGATCTCCGCGATCAGCGTGTCCTTCGTTGTCGGTACGATATTCCATCCCGTTTTGCGTAATAATTCGACACCTCGTTCGCTGATTTTGTCCGCAACTATGACTTTCATCGGCCCTCATTCAGATTGGATTGCGTTTCCGCGTGCAGCTGGCAGGTAAATCCCGCCAAAACCAGAACATCAACGGTAACGAGCCCACCGCACCCTGTCAAATCCTCTTCGTCTTTTTCTTCTCCGTGCCTCCGTGCCCTTGCGAACTCTGTGTAAAGTCTTTTTCTTTCTTTTTCTTCTGCTATATTGAAATGCATGACACTCTCCGAAAAAATTCAAAAAGACCTGACCGACGCCATGCGCTCGAAAGACGAGCTCCGCCTCAGCGTCCTCCGCGGCGTCAAGTCCGCCATCAAATACAAAGAAACAGAAAAAATCCGCGCGCTGGACGAAGCCGAATCCATCCAAATCCTGCAAACCCTCGTCAAGCAGCGCAAGGAATCCATCGACCAGTTCGGCAAAGGCGGCCGCCAGGATTTAGTGGACAAAGAGACGAAGGAGCTCGCTATCCTTGAGTCCTATCTACCCGCCGGCGCCAGCGACGCTGAAATGGACGCCGCCATCTCCAAAGCTGTCGCCGAAACCGGTGCCAACTCTATGAAGCAAATGGGCGCCGTCGTCAAAGCAGCCAAAGCCGCTCTCGAAGGCAAAGTTGTCGACGGAAAAGCATTAAGCGACCGCGTCCGCGCCCGCCTCTCCTGAACTCATCTTTTTCGCCTGCTCCCGTTTGGCGATGCACGTCTGCTTCTAAGCTCGACCCGAACACTCCGCCGCTTGCCGGCCACACTTGGGCGCAGCCTGGGTCATCAAGTCTTTGTTCTATGTCTTTAGGTCGGCCAGCCGGTCAGGCTGCGCCGTGACGATGATGAGTGCCTGGCGCGGTTTGCACCAGTCACGAATCACCAGCCGCTCACACGGCTTTCGTCATCGAGGTTACTGCGAAGCTGGCGTCAGAACCGCTGTGTTCCGCTCGTCGCCTGCGATAATTCGATAGAGTTTTTTCAGTTCTTCGACCTTGGCCAGCGGCACACTGGGATCCTTCACTTCAAACTTCCGCGTGTAACGCAACACGTTTCCCTTAACTTCCGATTCGCTCTGATAGCTCGCGAATCCGTAATCGACTTTTACAGGAGGTGGCAGGTCGTCGACGTGGTAGCCCGCAGGCAGCGTAATCTCGAAAGTATCCGAATCGAGGGACGGCCCGCCGAACTCCACCGGAAACTTCCTCGGCTCCTTCGTTTCCAGCAATGGGCTGGACTTGATTCCCACCACGCGCGGCCGCACCAGCAGCAAATTCCCCGCCACCTTCGCATAATCCCGCGCAACTAGGGAGTAGTCGTACTCAAACGGCTGATCCGTCAGCAGCACGTTCGACACACTGGCTTTGGTGATCTGGTAGTTCGTCAGCGAACCGGACAACAGGCTTTCTATCGGCTTGATTTTGTCCTTGTTCGTGGACGCCGCTCGCATCGCGTACCTTTGCTCCAGCCCGCGGTCGCCCATACGAAGCTCCGTCACCTCGCCCGAAAGCGTTCCCGCGGATGTGAGCGTCAATTTTCCTACTCGCCGGATTCCATTCATAGCCGCCGGCAGTTCCGGCAGCTCGATCAACTCGCCTCCCGCTTCCGTCACCAGCAGCGCGTAATTCGCCTGCAGCGGCCCGCGCAAGTAGCCAAAGGGCGTTAAATCATCCGTCGGATCGAAAATCAACAGCCGGCCCAGCTTCTGGTCCTGGAAAACAGCCGTCAAGGAGGGATCGTTCACGCCTTCGGGCAGCTTGATCGCGAGTATCGCGTGGTTGAACCAGTTCACCGCCGGCGTTTTTGCATTCACGGCTCCACGATTTACGTTGACGATGACGTAGTACGAATCGATGCCGATCTCCTTCAACATCGTGCTCATCAGTGTCGCTTTATCCTTGCAGTCCCCAAAGTGATGCGAAAAAACGTCGCTCGCCGGGTGCGGCTGCCATCCGCCGATTCCCAGCTCGATCGCCACGTACCGGATATCGTCCTGCACAAACTTCCCAATGGCGCGCATCTTTTCCAATTCGGTCGTCTCTGAAGCAGTCAACTCCGTCACTTTCTGTTTGATTTCCGGCGAACTTTCTCGTCTCCCCCGCACCAATCCCGCTTCCCATAACGCCATATCGTTCCAGCTGCCGAATCCGCTTGCCTGCCCTCCACCGGGCGAGAAGAACGAAACAATCATCTGTCCCGCGACCGCACGCCATGGGGGCATATCGTCTTCCGGACGTATGGCTTCCACGTTGTTCACTCTCCACTGCCACTGATTCGGTCCTTCGGAAGTCGCCTTTACTTCCGGATAATTCAAAAAGACCGCTTTGTACTCCCAACCCGACGGCAGCTCTAGCGTGTATCGCGCTTCGCGCACCGGATCCTCATCCTGGAAGCTCCACTCGTCCTGCAAAATATAAGGTCGTTTTTCGCGTTCGATTTCGTAGCCGACAATGTTTCCCGGATCGGCCGCCGGTATCTTCAGAATTTTTGTCCGATCGTCGGAAGCAAACTCCCCGTTCAAGACCCCCGTCAGTGCTGCCTCGACAACATCCTTGTCTTTCACTTCATAGTCCTTGCCCTGCGCCGGGATGCACCAGCCCCGCACCCCCGTAATGCGTGTTTCCGAATCGAAAGTTGCGAGCACTAACCCGCGCTCCCGCCCGCCGGGCCGCAAAATCTTGTACGCTCGCCGCTCGATGCTCTTTATTTTTCCGTTGCCTTGCACGTTCAAAATGTCTTCGGAGTACAGCAGAACCGCGTCGGTCTTCTCGTCATGGGCGGGCAGTGGCGCATTCACCAGGGCATGCAGCCATTGCGGCGCGTCGTTAGCCCGGGCCGCCGGTCCTCCCACCGCGCAAAGAACCAGCGCGCCTGCCAGCCAAGCGCCCCAATGCGCCGCCCTAGTTGCTCGCAGATGTGGCTGCTGGCTGCAATACAATCTGCTGATCATCGGCCGTCCTCACTCCCTCATAGAACTTGCGCAGCGCTGGATAAAATTTCTGGTCCAGAATGATCAAATCGCTCCTCATCAGCCGCTCGATGTGCAGCGTACCCTTGTCGTTTTCCGCCTTCATGGTGTAAAGCAGCACCTTGGCATCTTCGTTTTCCGGCTTCGGCACGCTGCTCACTTGCCAGCCCAGCGGCAGGTCGATCTTTACATCGTCCACTTTTTCCAATCGGTAATGAAAATACAGTGGATGCACGCGCGTGGTGTGCTCGCACATATGCTTTTCAGCCGCGTCGAACAATCCGACCGCCATGATGGCCCGCCGCCCCGCTCCCGAAGCCCAGCCTGGCACCTTCAAGTTGAATTCCGCCACAAGCTTGGGATCCGAGCTGGACCAATCCGGCTTGTTCGTCAAATCTATTTCTATGGCCGCGGGAATCATGTAACGAACATCATCCTCCAGCGACTTTTTGCGCGCCGCTTCGTCCTCGTTTCGCTGCTCCAAACGCCGGTACAGCGCCTCAAGCCCCGAATAGGTGACCGTCAGTTTTCCTTCCAGGCTCCCTTCCTGCGTCAGCTTCAGATCCGCTTTTCGCTCGATCCGCGAAACGTCGCTCTCAGGCGTGCTGGTCGTGACCCACGTGCCCCCGTCCTTGTCCAGTTTCAATCCCATCGTCCCGGTTTCCGACCAGGGCAGCAGCCCGTACGGCGTAAATGCCGTCCCGGGATCAAAATACAGATCCTTGCCGTTCAGTTTCACCAGCACCACGTACGTTCGCAGATCCCTGGCCCTCATCAGGTTCTTGACGAAGAAGTGGTCGTCCCGTGTCGAGATTTTCACCGCTGAGGCATCCAGCCCTGCTGCACGCGCCAATCCCAGGAAAAGCAGCGTAATATCATCTCCATAGCCGTACCCGCGCTTCCACTCCTCCTCGACGCTTCCCGGCTCTTTTTCTTTGACGCGTTTCTGTTCCTGCTCCGTTTTTTCCACCTCAAAGCTCAGGTTCCGCAGCTTCTGCACCCGCCCGTAGATTTTCTGCAATTTCACTTCCGGCGAATCGCCCGCCGATAGAATCTCCGAAACCGCCTGCTCCATCGCTTTTCGCTTATTCACGTAACTTTCGGTGGCATCGTTGAGCTTCTTGCCCTGCTTCTTCCAAAACTTTTCGGGGTCCGTCTCCAATCCATCTTCCTTGTATGTGAAGTCCACACGGAATTTCATCGCTGCTTCCGGCGGCATGTCGTCCTCCACCTGAAATGCAGGAATGTTCTGTGTATCCATCTCGATGTCGTGAGCGTTGTTTTGCTGCTGCACCGGCGGCTTGACCCCGTCCGGCAGACCGTTCGGCCAGCTCCACATTAGCGCCCACTCTCCATACGGCTTCAGCGTAAACTTCGCCGACTTCGTGAAAAGGTCCGAGCTCAAAACCCAGTTCGAATCGAAAACATAGTTTTCCTTGAAGTCGATCATGTAGTGGTACTCAATGATGCTGCCCGGCTGCACGTCCGTCAGCGTGAACGTCTTTGCCAGATACTTGAATCCACGCGCCTTGACGATCTCTTTCTCATAAACTTTTCCGTCGTAAATCACGCTTGAACCGTCCGGCCGCACCGTCCGCGCGCGAATATTCACGATGTCGTAGTCCCCCTTCACGAACGGGATCTCCACGTCCGCGTATTTCCGCCCTTCCTCCGTGAAAATCTTCTCTCGCACGTAGTCATACTCGTGCGGCACGCGCGCGTTGCTGTCGTCCCGGTTCACCTGCCGGTAAAGAATGATCGCAGGCGCTCCCGGCACCGCCGGATCACCCGTCATCTTCAGTTCTTCCGGCGAAATCGGCAGCCATTCGTCCGCGCTGGTTGTTCCCACGCGGTACATCGCCGCTCCAAGTAAGATCACCGCAATAATCATGCATGACCGGCGCAGTGACACACCCCACCTCCAGGGTTGCGTTTTTCGCATTCGAATTTCACGGTTTTGAATCTCGCTGAGTTGGCTTTCCGCCGCGCACACCAATCCCACGCACGCAGGAAAAGACCTGGGACCTGCACCGCCGCGCTGGGAAGGGTCTTGGCGCATAAGCAGTGTTACCGACCGAAGTCACTTGCTGCGGCGGACAATACATGCCAGCAACCCCCGTGTCAATAGTCCGCCCCATCGCAGTTGTGTGGGCTCCAACCCGCGAGAAGTGATCGTGATACGGCCATGCCCTGCGCGCCCCTTGCGCAGCGCCATCGCTTCCCGTCTCCCGTTTTTCCCGAGCCCCAGCAAAAGCCATCTCCCCGCAATTTCCCCTGGCTTATACTTTGCCGCAAGCAATCTAAGCTGCTTTGCTGGCCTTTGGGAGGAAATGCATGCGCTCACGGATCCCGATCCTTTCAGGGATTTTGCTATTAGTTGTTAGTTTGGCCCCAAGCGCCTTCGCCCAAGCCAGTCCGGACTGGAGCGAGCCCTTCCCGCCTTTCCAGATCGCTGGCAACTTGTACTACGTAGGAACAAAAGGGCTGGCGTCTTATCTGATTACAACGTCCAAGGGCAACATCCTCATCAACAGTGATCTGGAATCCACCGTGCCCCTCCTCCAAGCCAGCATTCAGAAACTCGGCTTCCGATTCAAAGACACAAAGATTCTGCTCATCAGTCATGCCCACTGGGATCACGATGCCGGCAGCGCAAAGATCAAGGAACTCACCGGCGCGCGCTACATGGTCATGGATGCCGACGTGCCTGTCGTCGAATCGGGCGGCAAAGCCGATTTTCAATATGGCGCCAATCCCGCAATGCTCTACAAGCCTGTCAAAGTCGACCGCGTGCTCCACGACGGCGACGAAGTAAAGCTCGGCGGCGCGGTCCTCGTCGCGCACCTCACCCCCGGCCATACCAAAGGCTGCACCACGTGGACCATGAAAGTTAAGGACGGCGCAAAAACCTACAACGTCGTGATTGTCGGCAGTCCCAACGTGAACCCCGGCTACAAACTCGTGGGCAACGCGGCCTACCCTCAAATCGCCGAAGACTACGAGCGCATGTGGCGCGTACTGAAGTCTCTACCTTGCGATATGTTTCTCGGCGCCCACGGCAGCTATTTCGGCCTCGAAGAAAAGTACGCCCTCCTAAAGACTTCGACGGTGAACCCTTTCCTCGATCACGATGGCTATATGAAGTACATCGCCGCCAAGGAGCTAGAGTTCCGCACCGAATTGGCTCGTCAGCGGCGCGCGGACAAGTAGGACCTGCACATCGGCGAAAGTCGACTGGCGGCCATCGCTCCTCTCTCGTTGTCATTCACAGGCCGCAAGGCCGGCCGCGTACAAACCGGCGTCCCACTCAAGCCATTCCGCATGCATAGGGGGAATATCAAATTTCCACAGATTTCCACAGCGCTGTCAAACCAAGCAATCCCCGCCGCAAAAGAGTAAGAGCCCACCTTTTCAAAAACCAAAGCCGAAAGGGTAGACCACCCGGGAAAAAACCAAAGTCAATATCGCACACTCGCGCTAGGGATGTCCCACCCGCGGTGCTGCGGAACTGAACGAGGTGGGCCCACGCCTTGTCCTACATCGCAATCTGCTGATAACCCGGATGAAAATCATGGCCTATAATCTTCATCACTCGGCTCCTTCCTCCCGAGCGCCGGTCGCTCCTTACGCCAAGTCTCCCCGGGTCCAAGGAGCCGGCTTCGTGATGAAATCAAACGGAGCGTGCGGATTATTTCTCCCGTTAATGGCACGGCCGCCCATTTCGTGATGACAAATTTCCTCGAAATGAGCGGCCGCAATCTTTGTCGCATCGCCTTCCGCGAATTGTCAGTTCACGTAGACGGTGATTGCAATTCGATCCTGGGGATACTGACGGTTATACAAGTAATATCCGCCATCGGAGTAAACGATGTACACATCATCGTTGTCGTACCAGTCGTCAGACCAATATTCCGGCCACGGGTCCATTAAGCCGAACCAAAAGCCACCGTACCGGAAGCGCGGATAACCACCGTACAACTCCATCGGGTAGCTGTGGATGCGGAACCAGTGATTCGGTCCAAAGTTGCCATGATAGCGGTCATCTGGAATGCGGTAGCCGTTGTAACCGCCACGTTGCTGCCAGTCGCGGTGCTGGGACTGCCAGTTAGTTGCCCGATGCTGCTGCCAGACTTCCCGCTGTTGACCTTGCTGCACACGTTGCCTTTGGTGTGAAACCTGCTGCCGACCCTGGGCTTGGTGCTGCTGTTGTTGAACGCGCTGTTGTTGCTGTTGACCTTTAGCTTGCTGCTGTTGCTGAACACGCTGCTGCTCTTGTTGCTGCCTGCCCCTAGCTTGCTGTTGTTTCTGTTGCTGCTGCTTGTTTTGGTTCTGCTGCTCTTCCTGACCCTTCGCTTGTTGCTGCTCTTGCTGTCTTGCTGGTTTGGCCTCTTGTTGCTGTTTTTCGGGCTTAGCCTGTTGCTGCTTTTGCGGCTTGGCCTCCTGCGCCTGTTTCGGTGGCTTAGCCTCTTCTTGCTGTGCGTACATCGGAGCAAATGCACCGACAAGAAAGAGCAGAACCCCCGTGCTGATAAATCTTGCTTTCATAAATGTTGCCTCCTATACAGTCATTTCATCCGTTCCCCGCTTGTCACCTCGGGCATGTTGTTCCGATTTAATTTGCGAGTTCCTTCTAAGAGTTTTAACCGTCCCGCGACTGATTAATCCTGAAGGCTCAATGCAAAAATCCGAGCAGATATAAAATCAAAGCGATGAGCACGACAGTCCCCACGATTCCCAGTCCTCCACGGCTCCCCCATCTCGAATATCCGTAATACCCGCCGCCTCCGCCGAACAGCAGAAGCAGAACAATAATTAGTAGTAGCATCGCTATTCTCCCTTCACCTTGTGCCTTAAGATTGCTGTAATAGGCTTCACTCCGTTCGTGACCTCACGGTGAAATCTCAAGGCCCGATCTTTCGTCCGAGCTACGTCTTGTTCCTCGCCCCCATGACCAGCAGGACGACTCCTCCAGCCAACGCCAGGCCTCCAAGTATTGGCGGAAGGGGAATTCGCTCGTGGTCCTCCCGAGTGATATGCACCGATCCCACATCAATCACTTTTTTCTGGCGCGTGTAATTGATGCCTTGATAGGCGAGGACCAAAGCGCCCACAACAATTAGTAAAATCCCAAGCCAGCTGACCGGTTTCATGTTTACCTCTCTTCACTCAGGCGACTCTTCGGCCTTGAAAGAGCCTGATCACAAGTACGATCACGGCCAAAACCAACAGAATATGGACGAACCCACCAAACGTGTAGGAAGTGACCAGTCCCAACAACCACAACACAAGCAGAATCACGAAAATTGTCCAAAGCATGGCTTTCTCCTTTCAGAACCAATTCGATCTCTTTTGTCCTCTGTTTCAACAGCCAAGGCGGCTGCCGCATGACTTTCATTTCCTCGCTCGTCGGCTTGGATCCGTTCAACGGCTGATGTGGATCCCAGAGAGCGAATGAAAAAGTCCAAACACGTTCAGCAGCCACAACACCACGCAAATAACCACGACCGCATTCAAAATCGACTTAATGGTTCCTTGCATCGGTATATAGCTGTTCACTAGCCAGAGCAGCACGCCCACCACCACCAGCACGATCAGTATTTGAATTAACGGCATGATCGATTGACCCCCTACCTTTTGCGGGCAGACCTATCCGGCCGGCCCACGGCTATCGGGCCACGGGGCCCTACTTACCGGACCTATTCCTCGGAGACTTCCTGTTGAGAGTGGAAACGAGCAATTTCGCCGAGGCGGGTGCGTGGATCGAACTATTGATTACGATTTCCTTCGCGCTGACGCCTTGTCCGTAAATCCTCGCTTGGGCATCGCCGTCTGGGCGAAGAGTTGAGCCTTCGAGGGAAACCCCGGCGAACAATCCGCGCGAGCGCGAATACGAAAGAATTTCTGCTCGCATGGTGACATCCGTGGAGGCTGCAGCATTGCGGCCCTTCGGTCCCGCGGCGGCAGCTATGTCGCCGCCAAGCTTGACCTGGCTGGTGAGGATGGAATTAGCCCCGCGCTTATTCATTACCAGCAAGACGAAGTCGGTGGCCTGCCCCCCAATCTGAAAGCCTATGCTGGCGCCCTCAAGAGCCATCATCGCAGGCGCGCTCCAAGGTCCGTTGAATTCCGGCCCGCTCCGGCAGGACATCACACCTCGGCCGTAGCTGCCGCCGACAACGAAGGCTGCCTTCATGACCGAAGGCAAAACGATGACGCATTCCGCCTTGTCCAGAAGATCAGCCGGAATATCGTCGGGAACATTGAGAATCTCAACCATCACCTTGCCGGCGTTCCTAATACGATTGTTTTCATCCTTTTGCGCGTAAGCAGGTAGCCCAAACAAGGCCATCACCACCAGTAACGAGAAAGACTTTTTCATTGACGTGCTCCCTTCACACACACACATCGTGCGGTCCTGATCCGTTCAACGTCCGTGACCTATGTCACGCTTCAGTGTGCGCTAAACGAAACTCTGGACTGTGCAATAAGAGACAGCTCTCTCGTAAGCGTGATTGCGCATCCCTGAACGCCACAATCCAATAGCCCATAGAAACAGTAGATTCGGAAGGAAAGTAACATCCGACATAGCAAGCCAAGATGCCTGGACTGCCGTGGCAGAATTAGCTCAGGAGTAATTCAGTCTTCCGTGGGAACTGTCGAGACAGGACGGGCCTTCAGCTTGGAGAGTTCGTTGGAAAAAAGCGGGTTTTCGGGGAATTCCGCAACGAGTTCTGTAAATTGTACGCGAGCTACTTCCGTCTTTTTCTCGCGCAGAGCCGCCAACGCCAGCAAAATCTTCGCAAACGGCCGCAGGTAGTGCCCGCGCTCGGCGGCAATCTCCAGTTGCTGGATTCCTGCTTTTTTATCCCCGTGGATTCCGGCGAAACCCAGGAAAAACTTTTTGATTCCTGGCAGACTCCCGATCACGTAATTCGCCGTGCCCAGGCCGAGATACGCGTCAGCCGCGTCCGGGGCAACGGCCAAAAGTCTGTTGGCGTACTTATCGGCCTCGCGGATCTTCTTCAGGCTGTCGAGCTGCTGCTTATCGATCAAACTGGCATAGTCCGCTTGCATACCAACGCTCAGCGCCATGGCGAAGAGCGCGTTCGCATCCTCCGCGTCCGTCTTGAGCCGAAGTTGCGCCAGTTCCTGTGCCTGCTCGTCCGCCGCAAAGAATGCCGCGCGCAGTTCCGGGTCCGGTTTCAAAGGGATCTTGCCTAGAAAGCGCTTGTCGTTCAGGAAAAACTCAGAGGTCAGCACGCCTTCCCGGTAGCACTCCTCGAACAGGTAGCTCGCCGCTTCCGAGGCGCTCCCAAGAGCGTCTTCCGGATGAGACTTCTGCCAGGACTCAAACTGCTCGCGGGCTTCCCGAGGCTTTAGCTCATACAGCAGGTGAAAACCCGCTTCAAGTTCCGGCACATGCAAAGCCTGGATCGGAGCCTGTTTCGAAGCTTTCGCCGCCGCCCGAACAGCGAAGCTCCCCGCTGCGAGCGCGCTGCATAGAACCAAACGGCCCAGCAACGGGTAAGCGCCATAGCCGTTAAGATTCGTACGGCTCAGGGTCAGGTTACCTTTTTCGGCGTTTGGACTCAGTTTGGCGCGCATTGGAGAATTCAGAAATGTCTCTGACGCTCTTCCGCCTCAAATCCAGAAATTCGATTCGGTACGGGACAATTCGCTCAAAACTCGAAGCATCACTCCTGCAGCACAACGCTCAGAAGCGACGCGTGGATTTCCAACGCTCCCAGCCTGCCGCTGTAGTCGATGAACCCCAGTTTCCTGAACTTGTTCAGGAACAAATTCACGCGGGGCCGCGTCGTGCCGATCATCCCCGCCAGCACTTCTTGCGATATCTCGGGTGTTGTTTTTTGCGTCTGACCTGATTCTCCATCGTGCGCGAGCCGCAGCAAGGCGCGAGCCAGCCGCTTCTCGCTGTGATTAAAAAGCTGATCGACCAGGTCCTCTTCTGCTCGAACGTGTCTCGAAAGTAAGTATTTGATGAACTGATCGGAGAGACCTCGGTCCGCGTGGAGCACTCGAATCATTTCTTTTTTTTCTATTACGACCAGTGTCGCCGGTGTAATTGTGCTGGCGGTGTTCACCCTCTGCGGTTGCCCCGCAAGGCATCCCTCGCCAAGAAACTCGCCAGGGCCTAATATCGCCACCACCGCTTCTTTCCCACCCTCGCTCACAACGGTCAGCTTCACGCTCCCCTCTTGAACATATAGGATGCTCGTCGCGGGGTCGCCTTGCCTGAAAATGATCTCCTTCCTCTCATATTTTGAGACCCTCCTGCTCACACCCGCCGCATCGAAGAATCGTAGTGCGTCGAAGCCTTGCTTATCTTCAACTCTTGTTTTGACTCCATCATTGCTTGCCCACGGTCGGGGCATCGCCACCTGCATGGCATTCACGCCCGCTGACCTCGGCGCGTCGGCAATCAAACTCTCCATAACTGCCTCCTTCCTGCTGGAATGTCCGCGTTCAAGCGCATTCCACCATAGGCCGTCCCAGCAGCGCCGTGAGCCGCATCACCATCTTGCGTGAGACACTTCACAGGCCCGCCAAATGAGTTCTCACCATTGCACAGTCTTGCAGCAAGCCTTACCGCGGATTGCGATGTGCGGCGACGCAGCGTCTTTGGTTCCGTCTCTAGTAACGATGATCACGAGAAACGATGGCCAGGATTACTGCGGTTTTCAGGGTGCGGGTCTTGACTTCGCTCGCGGATGAAATCGTGCCAATCGAGACATCCAACTCTCGCAAATAATTGCAGCCTGCTGATAAAAATGGGCCGTCCGGTTAAGTCCGGGCGGCCCGTTCCTCGACTTAGAATCGGTCTTTCGTCACATCCTCGTTGTGCTGGGCCCCTCTTCCCAGTAAGGGGTATAACCATAGTGTCTATAAATCCTGGTTCCCCAAGTGGAATCAGCCATGTTCGGCCAGTTGTCTTTATCGAAACCCGGAGCATTCTCCAGCAGTTTCTTGTCAAGGTTCAGAACGGCCTGGTTTTCCGGCAAATTGAAGTGCAACGCGTTCCAAGGAATGGCGAAATACTTGTCACCCATTCCAAGAAAGCCTCCAAAGGATAAGACCGCATAAGCGATCCGGCCGGCTCCAGCGTCAAGTACGACGTCTTCGATTTTTCCGAGGTCCTCATTTTTTGCGTTGACGACTTTACTGCCTATCACCGTCTTCTTCGCGGGAACGATATCTGTGTATCTCATTGCTTTCGGTTGTGCCATGTCATTCTCCTTTTCCGGGGAAAACCTACAATGTGATTTTGGGTGGGATTGCAGCGTACCCACTGGGGATAGGCGCATCTGTTCTAAATTGCACACATGAAAGTCCCGCAGCTTCCCCCGCGAGATGAGTGACCGTAATTCGATTCGGGCAATTCTCGGTAGGCCTGTCACGAGATAAAAAGTAGGAGGCAAAGATGGCTTCGACTGAGCGGTTGGAGCAGGGTCTCGAATTCGGTGCCGCTGGCTGCCGCATCCCTGCGGTTCTCAGGGCGAGGGTCTCGACTTCGCTCCCTCTAGGAACCTGCGAGGCTTAGCGGGCCTCACACAAACACTATTTTCGCGCACCAAATTCCCGCCCATCCCCATCCCTCTTATCAACTTACGCGCCATGCGCATACGATTCGAATCATTACTATAGAAGAAATAACTTGACAAGGTATCAAAAACGCGGTAACATACACCGTGAACTTTGGCTTCCAACCCGATCCCGCTTCCCATTTTGGAACTCGCCCCTTCCTTGAACCCGCGTCTTGCTCTTCTACCCTACCCTCTCTGTGTAACTTCGGCGTCCTCAGCGTCTCTGCGTTACCCTTTTCTTTCTCTTCCTTTTCGTCTGTCGGCTGTGAGCTGTCGGCTGTCGACTGCCTCTCGCTAACTCCTTTCTCTGTCACTCTGACAAGCCTTTTGCAAATCGCTGAAAACACAACCACTTTAAGTCCCGTATTTGTCACTCTTACAGGCCACGTCAAGCATAAGTCCTTTGTTTGTCACTCCTACAGAAAACACCCGGGGTGGGGTACCCCATGCATCCAAACACCTTTCGGCCTCTCTCTACTCGCTTCGACTCTCGCCGTTTCCTGGCTCCCCTATCTAACTTCTACCCTCCCGCCTCGGATTTACGGCATAATCCCGCCGCACAGGGGCACGTCAGCGCCAGGCTTAACAAGCAGGCGCATTCCAGTTCGCATGCGGGGAGGATTCAGTGACCGATCGTCCATGGAGTTCCACGGCCCCTCCAGGAGAATTTCGCACCTACATCTCCGCGGAGGAGACCCTCAAGGAATTTACGATTCGCGCTGTGGTCCTGGGCGCCTTGTTTGGTTTACTCTTTGGCGCGGTGAGCGTCTACGTCGGCCTGCGTGCCGGCCTCACCGTCTCCGCATCCATTCCCATCGCTGTACTCTCCATCAGCATCTTGCGCGCGTTTGGACGTTCGACAATCCTCGAGAACAACATCGTCCAGACCACTGGCTCGGCCGGCGAATCGCTCGCTGCGGGCGTCATGTTCACCATTCCCGCGCTCATCTTTCTCGGCTTCGGCTCCGAGTTCACCTTCTGGCGGATTTTCCCGCTCGCGCTTCTCGGCGGATGGCTCGGCGTGTTGCTCATGGTTCCCCTGCGTCGTCAGCTCATCGTCAAGGAGCACGGCAACCTCACCTTCCCCGAAGGTACTGCCTGTGCTGACGTCCTTGTTGCAGGCGAGCGTGGCGGTTCTTTTGCCGGACGCGTTTTCTGGGGCCTTGGACTCGGCGGCGTATACACTGTCTTCATGAACATCTTCCAGGCCTGGCCCTCGCAGCCGGAAAGCCAGCCCAAATGGTTTCCCGGCGCATCCTTCCGCGCGAACGTCACCTCCGAGTATCTCGGCGTCGGCTACATCATCGGTCCCCGCGTTGCCGGACTTCTTTTCGCGGGAGGCATCATCTCCTGGCTCGTCGTGATTCCCGCGATCAAATTCTTCGGCCAGCTTTCCGGCGGCCACGCCATCTACCCCGGCACGATCCCCATCCCGAATATGTCTCCGGATCAGCTCTGGACCACTTACATTCGGCCGATGGGCGCGGGCGCCGTCGCCGCCGCGGGCATCATCACGCTGGTTCGCACCTTGCCCACCATCCTCTCCGCTTTGCGTTCCGGCCTCAAAGATGTTCGTGCCCAGGGTGGCGGCCAATCCTCAGCCTCCAGCCGCATCGACGAGGACATGCCCATGCGCACCGTGATCCTGGGTTCGATCGTCGTCGTTGTGATGCTTTGGGTTTTGCTCACCTTCCATCCCATGAAGGGTGCGGGGACGTTCTGGTATCAGAATCTCTTTGCAGCCGTTTTCATCGTCGTTTTCGGATTTCTATTTGTCACCGTCGCCGCCCGCATCAGCGGACTCCTCGGCAACTCTTCCAATCCGGTCAGTGGCATGAGTATCGCCACGCTCATGGCCACTTGCGCGATTTTTTTTCTCGCCGGCTGGACCGCTCCAAACTACGCCGCCCTCGCGCTCATGATCGGCGGTGTGGTCTGCATCGCCGCCGCCATTGCCGGCGCCACTTCGCAAGACTTGAAAACCGGCTATCTCGTCGGCGCGACTCCTTACCTCCAGCAGTGGGCGCTCCTCGTCGGCGTCACTGTTTCCACCTTCGCCATCGGCGCCACGCTCAACTTGATGAACGTCGGCCTCGAGAAATATGCGCCCACCCAAATTGCCGTAAATATTGCCGCTCTTCCCTCCGGCGTGAAAGTCGAACGCGACGGCTTCGAGTATCGCGGGAAAACCTATACGCTGATCAACTCCCTCGGCTCAAACGTCATTCCCGACGGCGAATATCTCTACGACGGCGATACAAAACAGATCGAGATTCAGTGGGCGCCGGGAATCGGCAGCGACAAAGCTCCCGCTCCGCAAGCGCGCCTTATGGCCACGGTCATCAATGGCATTTTGAACCAGAAACTTCCCTGGCGGCTCGTCCTGATGGGCGTCGCTCTAGTCGTCGCCATCGAGATTCTCGGCGTCCGCTCCCTCGCCTTCGCCGTTGGCTCGTATCTTTCCATTGCAACCACTGCCACAATGTTTGCGGGCGGCCTTGTGCGTTGGCTCGTCGAAGTTTCTTCCAAGGAGAAAAAAGACGAAGGAGAGGCCAGCCCCGGAGCGCTCTTTTCCAGCGGTCTGATCGCGGCGGGCGGTGTTTTTGGTCTGCTTGGAATTGTCATCAATCTCTTCCAGGATCCGGAAATCGCCACGCACGTCCCCAGCTGGTTCGCACACCTGCTGAACTTGCCCTGGCGGCCAGACCTCTTCTCGCTCGGCCCCAAGTTCTGGCCGCTGCTTGCTCCCAATGACAAGCTCCCGGTTCCCACCCACATTCAATCGCTGTTCGGCGTCGTGATGTTCGCCTTACTGGCCACCTCACTCTTCCATTTCGCCCGCAAAAAACTCAACTAAGGAGCCCGTCACAGGCAAGAAAACTAAACTCAAAACTCGTGAATTGGCCGCGAAACGCCGCTTTGACGAGCGCGTTCCAACACCGTAAACTTTGAACATGCCTGCCTCGTTCAGCCCCCGCCGCTACAACTTCGATTGGCGCGGCTTTATCACGCCCGGCGTAAAGCTCCTGGTGCTCATCTGCTCCGCTGTCTTCCTGGTGCAGACATTGGTGGCCCTCCTGATGGGCGTGGGGCCCGCTTCGTGGATCAACCACTACTTCGGCCTGGTCGCACTCGGCCCCGTGCCGGGACTTCGCCTCTGGCAGCCGTTCACTTACATTTTTCTTCACGGCGGCATCTGGCATTTGCTGATCAACATGCTGTTCCTGTGGATGTTCGGCCGCGAGCTGGAATTGGTGTGGGGAAAGCGGCGATTCCTGAATTACTTTTTTCTTTGCGGCGTCGGCGCAGGCCTCATCGAAATTCTGGTGAAGGTAATACCGATGTCTTGGGGCCACATGCCATCGGATGTTCCGACGATCGGAGCGTCGGGCGCGATTTTCGGGATTTTAATGGCCAACGCAATTCTGTTTCCGGACCGGCGCATCTGGCTTTTCCCGTTGCCAGTGACGATTCCCATGCGACCCTACGTGGCCGTAATGGGCGCGATTGAATTTTTTTCGACGCTCGGAGCGGGCGGCGACGCCGTCGCGCATGTCTGCCATCTTGGAGGCATGCTCGTCGGTTATATTTATTTGCGGCGCGGCTCTTTTCTCTACAGCGTTCGCAACAGCGTTTCGGACTGGCAGTCCAAACGCAATCGCAAGCGCTTCGACGTGTACATCAACAAGCACAAAAACGAGCCGCCTTCCCGCCCCGACCGCTGGATCAATTAACCAAAATTCCAAAGTTGACTTGGTTCCGCCGCGAGGTGGTTGGAAACACTTGGCTGTTGATTGGTTACGGGTGATTGGTTACTGGTGACTCGCGCACTCCGAGGCCGGCTGATCGCATGCCAGAGTGAATATCCTAAGCGCCGCCGCCGATGATGTGGAACTTCATGAAGTTGGTCGTGCCGCGAATGCCCATGGGCGTGCCGGCGACGATTCCGATGACGTCGCCCTTTCGAACGAGGCGTTCTTCGAGAAGGCGTTTTTCGGTGATGGCGGCAAGGCCGTCGATTTTGCGCGTGTCGGGGATGTGGCGCGGCATGACTCCCCAGATGAGCGCCATGCGGCGGCGCGTATCGGCCTCGGGTGAAAAAGCGATGATGGGCGCGGCGGGGCGATAGCAGGAGACGAGACGCGCGGTGAAACCGCTGTGCGTGAACACGGCAATCAACTTCATGCGCAGTTCATGCGACGCGTGGCAGACCAATTCCGCCACGGTTTCCGCAACCTTCAACTTTTCCTGGGGCACACGAGGCGGCGATCCCCAATCGCTGGCTTCCGCCTCTCCGATAATCCTGGCCATCATGCTGACGGCTTCGACGGGATATTTTCCCGAAGCAGTTTCCGCGGAGAGCATGACGGCATCCGAGCCATCAAAAATTGCGTTGGCCACGTCGGAAGCCTCGGCGCGGGTGGGACGAGGATTTTCGGTCATGGATTCCAGCATTTGCGTGGCGGTAATCACGGGGCGGCGGAAGTGGCGAGCGCGGGCGATGATCTTTTTCTGGACGACGGGGACGCGCTCGGGGTTCATCTCGACGCCCAGATCGCCGCGCGCGACCATGACGCCGTCAGCCACGCGGAGGATTGCGTCCAGATTATCAATGGCCTCGGGCTTTTCGAGCTTGGCGATGACCGGCGTGGTTTTTCCGGCGCGGCGTATCAGCGATTTTGCGAGGAGCACATCCTCGGGCCGCCTGACGAAACTCACGGCGATGTAATTCGCTTCGTGCTTTAGGGCAAACGCAAGATCTTCGCGGTCTTTCGAAGTGAGCGCGGGGACACGCAGCTCGATCCCGGGAAGGTTGATGCCCTTGTTTTCGCCGAGAGCGCCGCCGTTGGCGACTTCGCAAATCACTTCGGGTCCGCGCACCTGAAGAACGTGCAATTCAATCAAGCCGTCGGAGAGCAAGATACGGTCCCCGCGGTGAACTTCCCTGGGAAGAAGACGGAAGGTGGTGCTGACTCGCGTGGTATCGCCCAGGACCTTTGCAGTTGTGATCGTGAAGCGCTGCCCCGTGCGGAGCAGAACGTGCCTGCTGCCCGCGAGCGGGCCGGTGCGGATCTTTGGCCCCTGCAAATCGGCGAGAATGGCAATGGGCTTTTCGTGTTCGACAGCGGCAGAGCGCAGTGCGGCGATATTTTGCGCATGCTCGGCGTGGGTGCCATGAGAAAAATTGAGGCGTGCCACGTCCATACCTGCCTGGATCAAGCGGCTGAGCATGCGGGGCGAACGGCTGGCGGGGCCGATGGTGCAAACGATTTTGGAGTGACGAAAAGCCATGCTCTCTCGTGGAGGGTAGCCTGCAACCTTATCCGCCCGATGAGAGCGAATGGCAGAGCAGCCTCCGGTTCAGCAATTACTTTGAAGCGGCAAATTCCGCGACGATGCGCGAAATGAAATCGACGCCTTTGTCGAAGGACGCGAGCGGAATGCGCTCATCGTCGGCGTGCATGCGACGGGAATCCTCATCAGCCATGGGAAAGGGCGAGAGACCGTAAGACTGCACGCTATGCAGGCGCAACTGAGCCGAGTCCGTCGCGCCAGCCGACATGAAAGGCAGCACCGGGGCTCCGGAAAACTCCTGCGAAGCGGCCTTGGTGATTGTGGCATAGAAATCGTTTTCGAGCGAAGAAGGAGGAGCGGCAAGGCCCGCGTCGGGCTGGACTTCAAAACGGATTTGTGGGTCGCTGACCAGTTTGGCCAATTCGGCGACCAGCACGTCGATGGTGTCGCCCGGTAGGAGCCGGATGTTCAGATTGGCGCGAGCCTCCGAGGGGATGACGTTGGCGCGGACGCCGGCCGAGAGCATCGTGGGAGCTATGGTGTCTCGCAGCATGGAATTCCAGAGAGGATTGGCCTCGGAAATGAAGCGCTGGGCGTGATCACCGCGGTCAGGAGTGTCGAGAGCGCGAATCCATTTGGCGACCTCGTCGCCCTCAAGCGGGGCAAGCTGTTCGAAATAGCGGCGCACGATGGTGGTGAAATGCACGGGGGCGGTAAAGGCGCCGATTTTGGCGACCGCATCGGCGAGATGGACGACGGCGTTGTCCTTGGTGGGAACGGATGCATGACCAGACGGACCGCGTGCGATGACCGCGACGTCCACGGGAACTTTTTCGCTGGCTTGCACGGCGACATATAAAACCTTGCCATTTTGCAAGACGACCCTGCCGCCTTCGTTGATGGCGAAGCCGGCGGCGAATTTATCCCAGTATTTGGCGATGAGGATTTTGATGCTGGCGTCGCCGCCTTGCTCCTCATCCGCCGTGGCCAGAAAAATGACGTCGCGATTCAAACGCAGGTTCGAACGTTTGAGCGCGATGAAGGCAGCGAGATTGGCGGCCAGCATGCCCTTGTCATCGATCGAACCGCGGCCGTACATGTAGCCATCCTTGATGATGGCGCCGAAGGGATCGACGGTCCACTTGGACTTGTCAACGCCCACCACGTCCATGTGAGCGACCAGGAGCAAGGCGCGAGCCGGATCGGGCACCGCCGTGCTTGGCAGGCGAGCCACGAGAGCGCTACGGCCGGGCGCAAGCGGCAGGAATTCCGAGGCGATGCCCTCCTTGCTCAAGACACCGGCGATGTACTTTGCGGCCGCCTCTTCGTTGCCGGGGGGATTGGTTGTATTAATTTTGACGAGATCGGCGAGCCAGCCTTCCGCTTCTTTGGCGAGCGCTGTGGTATCGCCCAAAGGAGAACGCGTATCCTGAACTGCCGGCATGGCGGTGGAGGGAACCTGTCCGATGAGAGACGAGTCCGCGAGCAGGGAGAGCAGCGAAAGGGCCACAGCCGGGGCAAGCAAGCGCATTTTGCAAATCCAATTCAAAGAGTCATCCTCCATCTCAGATGCGGCCCCCGGCAAAAGCGCGAGGCGCAGCAAACGTTTTGCAGTTAACGTGCTTCATACTAACATGCAGGTGTGGGGACACGTCCGCAGGGTTGGCGGCGCGTTGCGTAAACTCAAATGTGGCGCAACGGTCCCTGGCGAGGGATAAAGCGCGGCCTTGGCGGGCGGGAACGATTTCGCAGGCGAATCGAGGGGTGAAATGAAGAAGATAATTTCTCTGATATTGCTGACATTTCTCGCGGCCTTAATCATCCCGCTGCTCTCCGGTGAGCGCGTGGGAGCACAAGAACCCACCGGGCCGCAGGGCGTCGCGCCGCCTCCGAAACAGGCGGCTCCGCAGACGCCGGCCACAGAGCAACAGCAAGCTCCGCAGGCAGGGGTGAGCATCGCGGTGACCGTGCCGGTGGTAACGCTGGACGTAATTGCCGCTACGCAGAATGGGGACATCCTCACGGGATTAAAGAAAGAAAATTTTAAGATCACCGATGACGGGGTGGCGCAGACGATCACCAACTTCGGACCCACGGATGCGCCGATTACGACGGTGCTGCTTTTGGAATTCAGCAGCCGCGGATGGGGCGGCATATTCGCCATGTATGCAAAGTATTGGTCTCAATATCTGTTTCCGCAGCTTAAACAACAAGATTGGGTGGCGCTGGAAACGTTCGACATGAAAACGCGGCTGGAGGTGGACTTCACGCAGAATAAAGAAGAAGTGATGGACGGGCTGCGGCGCCTCTATTTTCCGGGATTCAGCGAGTCAAATGTATTCGACGCTCTGCTGGAAACGACGGACAGGCTGAGGGACGTCAAGGGAAAGAAGTCCATCATTCTGCTCGCAAGCGGCGTCGACACGTTTTCGAAACACAACCTCGATCAGACGATGAAACAGTTGCGGCAAAGCGACGTGACCATATTCTGCGTGGGTTTGGGGCAAGTGTTTCAAAACGCCGTTGACGTGAACCAAATCGGCGGGATGGGCAGCCTACAGCGCATGAACTACCTGCAGGCTGAGAATCAGCTAAAGACGTTTGCGCATGAAACCGGAGGCATGGCCTGGTTTCCGCAATTTGAGGGCGAAATGCCGGGAATTTTTCAGAACGTGACTGCGTTTTTGCGACATCAGTACAGCATTTCGTACACGCCGACGAACGGGGCAAAGGATGGGAAGTTTCATAAGGTGAAGATCGAGCTGGTCCAGCCAGACGGGAGCCCGCTGGTGGTTCTCAACCAGAAGGGCAAGAAGCAGAAATACGTTGTGTATGCGCGCGAAGGATATGAAGCGCAGGCAACGGGCACGGCGGACTGAGTTCGGGGAGTTCGGCGAACTCTCCAGAGTGCTTCCCGGCTAGTAGCCGCGCGTTAGGTCGACCTGATTGAACATTTCGCGGCCGTCGAACCAGCGTTCCAGCAAATCCATCAGAAGATCCGTTTCGCGCTGCCAGAGGCGGTCGCTTACGGCGCTGGTGTGCGGCGTGATGAAAAGATTCGGGGCTTTCCAGAGCGGGCTCTCCGGTGGGAGTGGTTCGACGGAAGTTACGTCGATGGCGGCGCCGCTTAGAGCGCCACTTTCGAGTGCGCGAATGAGAGCGGCTTCGTCCAAGAGCGAGCCGCGGCCGACATTGATGAGGCGGGCGCCGGCCTTCATGCGCGCGATTTGCCCGGCGCCGAAAAAACGGCGGGTCTCTGAAGTTTCCGGGGCGGCGATGACGACGTAGTCGGCGTGGGGAAGCGTTTCTTCCAATTTGGAGATAGGGACGATTTTTTCGGCAAGCGCGGCGTCGCCTTTGCCGGAACGAGTGACGCCCCAAACGCGCATATCAAAGGCGCGGGCGCGCTTGGCGAGTTCGCGGCCGATCGAACCGAATCCCACGATTAAGAGAACACAGCCGTTGAGTTCGGTGAGATGTTGCGGCTTGTCCCACATGTCCTGCTGGCCCCAATGGGAGTGGTCCTGGTGGCGCATGGAATCCGGAAAATTGCGCGCGAGCGCGATGAGAAGACCCATGCTGTGCTCGGCCATGGTGATGGAAAAAACGCCGCTGGGATTGGTGACCACAATTCCGGAATCGCGCAGCTCGGGATACATCAATTGCGCGACGCCGGCGGCGGTGGAGTGAATCCACTTCAATTTTTTTGCGTGCGTGAGCTGTTCCGCCCGTAAGGAATAGCCGACGAAAATATCCGTGTCAGGCAATTCGGCGGGGAGGCGGTCGTAATCGGGGAGATGCACGACGCGCATTTCCGGCCAGCGGGCGCGGATGGTTTGCGGCATGACCGGTTGCGGACGCCAGAATGTGAACGGATGCCAGACGCAGATGACGAGCTTGGTTTCGGCTGGATTGGTGCGATCGTGGTTCATTCGCGCGGGCCGCGGTGCTTCCAATAGAGAAGTAAGCCGAGACCGAGGCCGAGACCGCCAGTAGTGAGGATAAAGGGCCGCGAGAGCGGAAGTGCAAACCAACAAATCACGACGAGACCAACGGAGACGATGGCGCCTACGGGCGTGCCAGGAATTGTGACTGTTCCGAAGGAGGATCGCTGGCTGATTTGGCCGGGCTCGGGAGGCTTCCGATTGGCTGGTTCGTAGGTGAGGCTCATGCTACCGCCTTTGAGCGATACGCAAATCGTGGCCCGTCATGTCCGAGGGCTGCGGCCGGTCGAGTGCCGCGAGCATGGTGGGAGCGAGGTCGCGCAGCGAGCCGTCCGGTTTCAACTGCAACTCCTTGTTATCGCTGACGAGAATGAGCGGGACGGGGTTGGTGGTGTGATAGGTGTGCGGGCCGCCGGTGATGGGATCGATCATCGTTTCGGCGTTGCCATGATCGGCAGTGATCAGCCAAACGCCGCCACGCGGTTTGAGCGCTTGATAAATTGTGCCGAGGCCGGCGTCGACGGCTTCGACAGCTTTGATCGTGGCTTGGAGATTGCCGGAGTGGCCAACCATGTCGGCATTCGCGTAGTTCATGATGATGGCGTCGAAATCGCCCTTTTCGATGGCTTTCACGACCGTGTCGGTGATTCCTTGCGCGGACATTTCCGGCTTAAGGTCGTAGGTAGCGACTTTGGGTGAGGGCACGAGGATGCGCTCTTCGCCGCCGAAAGGCTTTTCGACGCCGCCGTTGAAGAAATAAGTGACATGCGCATACTTTTCGGTCTCGGCGCAGCGAAGATTTTTGTATTGGAGCTCTTCGAAAACTTGCGCGAGGATGTGTTCGAGTTTTTCTGGGGCGATGACGTATTTGAGCCAGGGCCATTTTTTGTCGTACTGCGTCATGGCGACGTAGAAGAGATTCTTGGGGCGCTGGGGATCGACGATTTGGTCAAAGCCGGGTTCGACGAGGGCGCGGGTCATTTGGCGGGCGCGGTCGGCGCGGAAGTTGTAGAAGATGACGGCGTCGTCATCGTGGATTGTGGCGTTCGGCGCGGCTGCGGCGCCTTCGCCATTGGTGATGACGATGGGCTTTACGAACTCGTCGGTGACGCCCTGCTCGTAGCTTTTTTGTAGCGCGGCGATGGGATCGGTCGAATGCGTTTCGGCTTCGCCGTGAACGACAGCGCGGTAGGCTAGCTCGATCCGCTCCCAACGGTTGTCGCGGTCCATCGCGTAGTAGCGGCCGGTGAGCGAGGCGATTTCGCCCACGCCTAGTTCGCGTAATTTTTGCTGCAATTGGCGGACATAATCGCGGCCACTGTTGGGCGGAGTGTCGCGGCCGTCCAGGAAGCAGTGAACGAAGACGCGCTCGACTTTTTGCTGTTTGGCCATTTCGAGAAGCGCGAAGAGATGCTGGATGTGCGAGTGCACGCCGCCGTCGCTGAGCAGCCCGAGAAAATGAAGCTGGCGCTGGCGGCCGCGCTCCTTGGCTTGCTGAAAGAGCGGAACGTTTTGGAGCTGCTTGTTGGCGATGAGGAGATCGATGCGCGTGATGTCCATGTGCACGATGCGGCCCGCGCCGATATTCATGTGGCCGACTTCGCTATTGCCCATTTGGCCTTCGGGCAAACCGACGTAAGGGCCGGAGGTATGGATGAGCGTGTTCGGGAATTTTTTCATCAAGTCGTCATAGGCGGGTTTGCGGGCCAGCGCGATGGCGTTGCCTTTTGTTTCAGCGCGGTAGCCCCATCCGTCGAGAACAGTCAGAACAATTGGTTTGGGTCGTTTGCTCATGGTGTTTGTGTGAGGGCTATCGCGCCGCAATCTCCTTTAGTGCGGCGAGAAGACGATCAACTTCGTCTGCGGTGTTGTAGTGCACGAGGCCGATGCGCAGGAGGCCGCCGGTGGCTTCGACGCCCAGGCGCTCCGTCAAATTCAGCGCGTAGTAATTGCCGTCCCAGGTAAAGATGCCGCGTTCGGCGAGAAACGTGGCGACTTCCGTGGGCGTGTGATTGGCGAGACGAACGGAGACTGTCGAGCAGCGCTCGTGCAACCGCTTCAGATCGCTGATGCCGAAAAACTGCAGATGGGGAATTGCCAGCAGCCCTTCCGCCAAGCGCAAAAACAGCTCCATTTCATGCTCGCGCGTTGCGCGGTAGGCTGCGAGCAGAGCGCCGCGGCGGTCTTTGGCCGATGGATCGCAACGGCGGCCCAGCTCCGCGAGGTAATCCACAGCGGCGCCGATCCCCGCGATCAACTCCTGCACTTGCGTACCCGTTTCCCATCGGTCAGGGAGCGAATCAGGCGCGGGGCGCACCTTGTACGGGCGGAAGCGCGTTAGGTGTTCACGCTTCCCGTAAAGCGTTCCCATGTGCGGGCCGAAAAACTTGTACGGCGAGCAGACCAGGAAATCACAATCGAGGGCGCGGACATCGATCGGGCCGTGCGGAGCATAATGTACCGCGTCGATGAACATCAGTGCGCCGGCGGCGTGGGCCATTTTTGTGATTTCTGCTACGGGATTGATAGTGCCAACGGCGTTCGATGCATATCCGACAGCCACGAGCTTTGTGTTTGCGTTGATCTCGTGCTTTAGATCTTCGAGGTCGAGCGTGCAATCCGATTCATGAATATCCACCTGGCGGATTACCAAGCCCAGGTCTTCGAGGGCACGCCACGGGGCGACGTTTGCATCGTGGTCCAGCGTAGTCACCACAATCTCGTCGCCCGGCTCCAGCATGCGTCCGATGGCGCGGGCCAGCGCGAACGTGATCGTCGTCATGTTTTGCCCGAAGACGACTTCGTCCTTGTCGCAATTGAAAAAGTCGGCCATGGCGGCTCGAGCGGAAGCGATGATGGCATCGTTGCTCCGGCTGGTGGCAAACGCTCCGCAGGTGTTCGCATTCGACTTGAGATAGTAGTTCTGAACCGCGTCCATCACTTGCTTGGGTACCTGCGTACCGGCAGGCCCGTCCAGAAAGGCCGCGGGGTGGCCGTTCACCTGCAATTGCAGCGACGGGAATTGCGCCCGCACCCAGGCAATATCTAGCGGCTTGCTTTCTGCTCCGTGCATCACGGGTGTGCTCATCGGTTTCTCCGCACGATAGTTTCTCACAGGGCGGGCCGGGGATGAAGCCGCGTGGAGGCGTGTTAGCATGGAAGCGATTGTTCCTCATTCATGCCGCCTTGGCGCCGGCTAGAAATCAAATGAGCGGCTGCAAACCGGCCGGCTCCGCGCCACGTTTTTCTCAGAGGTGCAAAAGTGTCCGAAGACTTCACGCCGACCGGGCGCACGCGTGTCGTGCGCGAAGCGCAGCGCGGCGTTTACGACCGCGAGACGATTTTCAAGATTCTCGATGAGGGGATGGTGTGCCACGTCGGTTTTTCCCCGGATGGCCAGCCGTTTGTCATTCCCACGCTTTACGCGCGCATCGGCGATGCTATTTATTTTCACGGTTCCGCGGCTAGCAGGATGCTGCGCGGCGTCGAAGGGGGTACAAACGTATGCCTGACGGTCACGCTGACAGATGGAATCGTACTGGCGCGATCCGTCTTTAATCATTCGATGAACTACCGGTCCGTAGTGGCTCTTGGCAAAGCCACGCTCGTGGAAGCGTCGCAGGAAAAACTTGAAGCGCTCCGTGCTTTCACGGAAAAGATTTTGCCGGGGCGCTGGAAAGATGCGCGTCAACCAAATGAAAAAGAGCTGAAGGCCACAAGTATTTTGCGGCTGCCGCTCTCGGAAGTGTCCGCGAAAGTGCGCATCGGGCCGCCGGAAGATGATGAGTCTGATTACGCTTTGCCCGTTTGGGCGGGCGTGATCCCTCTGCGCGTCGTGGCCAGCGCGCCGATTCGCGATGAAAAGTGCGACCTTGGAATTCCTCTGCCGTCCTATGCGGCTCATTACACGCGGTAAGCCGGGAATGAATCCGTCCATCAGGAAATTACTGGCGGACGGCGCGCAGGAAGTCGGCGAGCAGGCCGTAGCCGGTGGCTTCGATGCCGGGATTGTGCTCGACGAAGGATAAACCGAAAACGTCCAAGTCAAAGCGAATCGCCGAGCTGCTGCCCTCGAGATTAGCGAGAGGGTCCGAGGCCAGCAGCATTTCCGGACGCACGCTGCATTCGACGCCGTCGCCGCGGCGTTCTGCGCGGCAGACCAGTTTGTAACGCATTCCCGCGGCGCGCACTGAACGAATTTTTTCTTCGCTGAGCTCGCGAATGCCAGTGCGTTGGACCTGCTCGAGCCGGATATTCGCTCCCATCAAGACAATCGCCAGCGCCACCACTTTCACGGCCGCGTCCCAGCCGTCCAAGTCCGCGGTTGGGTCCGTTTCGGCGATGCCCATGGCTTGAGCGCGCTTCATGGCCTCCTCCAACGAACGGCCTTTTTCGATCTCGGTCAGAACCACATTTGTGGTCGAGTTCAAAACTCCGGAGAAACCGCGCAGTTCCGTGGCGGGCAAGCCATCCGGAAACATGGAAAAAACCGGCACGCCGTCCATGACCGTGGATTCGTAAAGAAACTTCTTGTTCTTCTCCTTGGCGAGCACCGTCAGTTCGTGGAAGGCGTGAACGATGGGGCCTTTGTTTGCGGTGATGGCATGCGCGCCAAATTCAAGCGCGGTTCTTAGATGTTCGGTGGCGGGCTGACCGGTTTGCGCGTCGAGCGAGCTGGTTTCAAAGAAAACATCCGCGCGTGTTTTTTCGAGCCACTCGCGGACGTTGCGCGGCTGCGATGTAATTCCGTGTTGAATAAGAGTGTGGCCATGCAGTACGGCGAGCGGATTGAGTCCGTCGGGATCGGCGATCCAACCGATGCGCCGCGTAGCCACTCCGGTGAGCCGCCACCGGATATCGTAGCGGCGGCGCAGATCGGTTTCTTTGGAAATGAGCAGGCGCAGAAGCGCGCGGGCCACGTTGCCCATGCCGATGATGGCGAGATTATAGGAAGGCATGGGCCGGGCCTCCGTGTTGAAACTGGGGAGACAGATTGGAATATCTGTCTCCCGGGCGCGGCGGCAGACAAGCATGTCTGTCCCACCGCGCGGGCACAGCATGCTGTGCCCCTACAATGACGCGGACTAGTGGGCTGCGGCGAGTTTCGCGGCAGCGTCGTCGATCAGCTTGGCTTCATCCTGCAAGCAGTGCGCAACGACGACAACGCCCTCATCCGCTTGCTTCCATTGTTTTTGTTCGATGGCTTCGCGCACGTAGGGCATCGTTTTGGCAGCATACCCGGTGTAAAAACCCGGCGCGTACAACTGGTGCTTGTACCACGGCCGGTTGGGCAAGCCGTCCTGGGTGACGAATTTGCGTTCGCTCTCGATGAGCAGACGATTTACTTCGTCCAGGGAAGCGGAAGCCAAAGCGGCTCCGCCGTTTGCTTCGGCGTGCTCAAGAGCTTTGTGATATTCGGCGGCGCTGTGCGCAACAGCGTCAACGGCATTTTCGAGAGGAGCAAAGTCCTGATAGGGCGGGACCTCTTCTTTCTTCGGCGGAACGTAGGTTTTCTTCGGGTCGGCTGTCGCGGTAAAGACGCCTTCGTCGATTTCCTTATTGCGTTCGCGAATTTCGTCCTGCATTTTCTTGGACAAGTCTTTCAACTCTTTGACGTAGGTCTGCATGGTTTCAGCAAAATCGCCGAAATCGAACGGCAGCAGGTCGGCATCAGCCATACGCATCATCGCCGTGCCGCCCGTCTGCGCGAGCGTGCGCCCGTATACGAAGGTCGTATCGGCGAAATGCGTGTACCAGTAGAAATCATCGTAAATCGAGTGGTAGATTCCGCCGCCATCCTCGCCGCCATAGCCGATATCGAGCGAAGCGATACCGACATGCTGGAGAAACGGCGTGAAGTCCGAACCAGAGCCAAGCGCGCCCAGGGGCAAATCGGCGCGCTGCCGGATTTCCTGTTTCTTGTCTGCGGGCGCATGCTCGATGGCTCGTAACTCGTCGCGTTTCCAGGCAGTCAACTTCGTTTCGGGATCCTGGATGTCGCGCGCCACCTCGTTCATGAACTTCTCGAGTGTGTGTGAGCCCTCGAGGGCAAGATAGCCGCGGCCGTTGCCATCAGAATTGATGTACATGACAGCGTGCTTGTTGAGCTCTTCGGCATGCGTCTCGACCCATTCCGTCGAGCCGAGCAAGCCGGGCTCTTCTCCATCCCACGAACAATAAATGATGGTGCGCTTGGGCTTCCAGCCTTCCTTGACCAAAGCGCCTAGCGAGCGGGCTTCCTCGAGCATCGCGGACTGGCCGGAAAGCGGATCCTCGGCGCCGTTTACCCAGCCGTCGTGGTGGTTGCCGCGAATGACCCACTCGTCGGGATAAACTGATCCGGGGATTTTCGCGATGATGTCGTAGATCGTCTTCAGTGGAAACCACTTCGATTTCACTTTCAGGTGCACAACTCCAGGGCCTGGGCCCACGTGATAGCTGATCCCAAGCGCGCCGCGCCAAGCCGCCGGAGACATGGGGCCTTTCAGCGAAGCGAGTAGTGGCTCGGCATCGGCGTAAGAGATCGGAAGGACGGGAATCTTGGTGATGGTCTCGGCGTCCTTTAGTTCCAGGCGTTTTGCATCCTTGGTGGCGCCCACGCCGGGCGTCAGCGGATCGCCGGAATAAAGAGGCATGTCCGCGACGCTGCCGCGCTGCACGCCATCTTTCGGGCGGTACGGCCCTTCGGGGAAAACATCGCCCTGGTAGTACCCGTCTTCGTGCGGATCGGAAAAGATGAGGCAGCCGACGGCGCCGTGTTCCGCAGCAACTTTCGGCTTGATGCCGCGCCAGGAACCGTAATAGCGCGCAATAACAATCGCGCCTTTCACGGAGACGCCCATGCGATCGAGTTCGTCGTAATCGGCGGGAACGCCAAAATTTACGTAAACGAGCGGCGCGGTCACGTCGCCATCAATCGAGTAGGCGTTGTAAGTGGGAAGCTGCTCGGCCGTTTGGTCGGAAGTGGGATCGACTTTTACGACGGGTTCTTGCAGCTTGGCCTTGAAGAGCGGTCCGCCCTTGACGAGCTCGACGACGCGCTCCTCGGGCGTCGGGAAGAGCACGTCGAACGTTTCGATGTGGGCGTCGAGCCCGAACTCCTTGTATTTCGCGAGAATCCATTCCGCGTTGTCCTTATCGTACGGCGATCCGACATGGTGCGGCCGCGCGGAAAGCCGCTTCATATAGTCGCGAATGTTATCCGGCTCCGGTATCGCGCGCATTTTTTCTTCCCACTGCTTTTCGGTGCGTGAGGACTCCACGGAGTAGCCGGCGAGCGGCTTCTCGTCCGCGACAACATGTGCCCCAATCGGCGCCAGAGAAATACTTGCGAAGACAATCGATGCGATAAGACGACTGTGGTTCATAGGCCCCCCTCATTTGGCGCACGTATTTTGCCTGAACTGGGGAGCGATTGGAAACGTTTGTTGCAGATTTATCCGCGGCTTCCCGTTTTTAGCAGGATGTCCAAATCATCGGGATGGATAGCGCAGAGAAGGGCCTCCTCGCGGTCGATGCGGCCCTTGCTGATCAATTGCACGAGCGATTCCTCGAGCGCGAACGATCCTTTTTTCTTCGTCATGGTGATCTCCTGATGGAGGTGCTGCAGCGCGTTGCGGCGAATGTGTTGCCGCGCACCGTAACCGATCATCAGAAGTTCCGCGGCGGGAAATCGCTCGCCGCTCTTGCCGGTTAAAAGGATCTGAGTGAGGACGGCAGCGATAGCCATCGCTAATTCCTGGCGGATGGTGTTTTGGCGCTCGTCGGAAAAAGAATCGGAGATTCGGGAGATGGTTGTGGCGACGTCGATCGTGTGCAGTGTCGAAAGGACGAGATGACCGGTTTCCGCTGCCGATACGGCGATGCGCATGGTTTCCGGGTCGCGCATTTCGCCCACTACAAGAACATCCGGCGCCTGGCGAAGAGCCGCGCGAAGAGCGGTTGGAAAATCCGGTGCGTCCGTACCGATTTCAACCTGCTCGATCACGCTGCGAATGTGCGTGTGCTCGTACTCGATGGGATCTTCGATGGTGACGATATGGCGGGCTTCGCGGCGGTTGATGTCGTCGATCAACGCGGCCAGCGTCGTCGATTTGCCGGAGCCCGCGGGACCACCGATCAGCACGAGGCCGCGCGGGAGATGCGCGAGCATTTCGACCGAGGGCGGGAGGTTTAGCTCGCGAAGCGCGGGCACTTTTTGTGGCAAGGCACGAATCGCAGCGGCGGCGCGCCCACGCTCGCGGTGCAAGTTGATTCGGAAGCGCCCCAGCCCGGCTACGCGATACGAAGAATCCGCAATCTGCGTCTGGCGATAGCGCGCCAGCGCATGAGAAGTGAGAGCGGCAAGCACCGCCGCTTCGATTTCGAGGCCATGAAGCGGAGTGTCATCGATTTTTTGCACGGCTCCTTTTGCGCGGATGCAGGCGGGCGCGCCGGCCACAAGGAGCAAATCGCTTCCGCCATGAGCGAGCAGAGTCTTGAGCCATCCGTCGAGTTGGAGTGTTCCAGGAGCGGGTTCCGATCCGTCGGGCTCTCGAAGATCGTCCAATTCGTTAGCCATGCGGTCGATTTCCGGCGCGTCATCCATGCGAATGTTCCGTCCGACGGATTAAGCTCTGCGGAGAGTGAGAAGCGTGATTTCAGGTGGCACGCCGAGGCGGACAGGTGCGCCCACTGTGCCGAGCCCGCGGTTCACGTAGATCGAAGCCAAGGCAGAAGTGCCGTTGGGGAATAACGAGCTGCGGTTTTTGTCGAACCGTGAAGCCGTAAAAGAGGCACGGTCGTTGGGGGCCGGCGCGAACATCGGGCGCTTGTACAGGCCGGCGATATAGTCCGTGATGAAACGCGCGGGGCTAAGCCGATGATCGAGAATCTCAACTTGGATTTGGCCACCGTGCGTGTGTCCGGCAATGCTCAGTTCAATGCCCAGCTCCGCGGCGCGATTAAAAGAATTCGGATTGTGGGACAGGAGAATGTTGGGCATGTCTCGACGGATCAGTGGCTCTACGCCTCGGAGCATTTGCATTCTACGGCCGCCAGGGGTGCGCTCACGTTGGTAATCAACGCCAATGAGATTAAAGGATGCGCCGTTGAACTCGACTTGCGCATTCTGCAGACGCAACAATCGCATCCCGTATTGCGTGAAAAGGGTCTGGGCCTTGTCCTCCGCGCGGGCATAAATTTCATGATTGCCGTTGCAACCCCAAACGCCGAGCGGGGCACGTAACCGGCGCACTTCATCAATGCAATCGGCGATAGGGTCGCTGGGGCCGGTGATGAAGTCGCCCGTTGCGAGAGCGAGGTCCGCGCCCAGGTCGTTGGCCATATCGACGGCGCGGCGCACCTGCAGGCGCGGCATGTAGCTGCTTAGATGGATGTCGCTGATCTGGACGATCTTCATGCCCTCGAGGCCGGCGGGCAGATTTGGAATCGGAATTTCTACTTTGCGGACTTGATAGTCGAGGCGCTCGGCGGCAAAACCGTACACCGCGGTCAGGAACGGCCCGGCCCCGGCGAGCGCAGTGGCCGTCTTGAAAAAGTAGCGGCGAGAGGGGTTGGGAATGAGCTCGGCAGCGACTGGCGCTGAGGCGCGCGGCGCCGTCATGGAAGTCGCCGACGCCTGGGAAGAAGGAGCTGGTGCAGGCGTCGAGCTGGTTCTGAGCAGATAAGCAGCGCGGGTCCAAGCCCAGATTCGATCGATGGCCCTGACAACCTTGACCGCCAGATATGCAAACAGTGCGCTGAAAAACCATAACCCTGCAAAGACGGTGATCATGTTCCCCGTCGGAACGAGGTAGCCGTGCCGGCCCATGCGGAAGCTGTCTGCAGTCGCGCCAATGATCAGGAGAAGCATGGATGCGTAAATCAGGCGTGCCGCAACGCGCAGGCCCTGGCTACCCCAATTGGCCGTCACACGCCAGATGGCGCGATACCAGAATCTCTGGGAAAGAAACAGCAGCCCCAAAATGCCAAGGCCAATCGTGCTGCGCAGCAGAATCCAGGTCCAATTCAAGTGGAGCATCCCCCCAAACGCAAAATACAAGTTTAGCATGCCTGCCCGGCGGGATTTGCAGGACGCAGGGGACCATCCTGTGTAAGATAAACCCGGCCATAAGGACAGGTTTTCCTCTACCCGGAGCAGAAACACTTGGCGGCCCGGGCCGTCAGAGAGTACATGCCTGCCATGTCCAGCCCGAAGCAGGCCCGGCCGCATGATCAAATGCAAGGAAAGATGAGGAGAGCATCGATGAAGAAAATAGGTGTATGTGGGGCCCTGCTTCTTGCCGTGGCGATTGGGGCGATGCCTGCGCTCGCCCAGGAAGCCAAGAAGGAGGCAGCCCCAAAACCCGTGGCGAGCACTTCACAGGCCGTTTTGGATTCCTGGAACGACATCGGCAGGAAATTGATCGCCATCGCCGAGGACTTGCCAGAAGACAAATACGACTACAAGCCGAATCCGGCTTCGCGGACGTTTGTGGCGCAGCTGCTGCACGCTTCCGCTTCCATGTATTTTTTCACGGATAATGGCGTCGGCAAAAAAGCCCGGTTTGGCGACGATCCAAAACGCGATGAATTAAAGACGAAGGAGCAGGTCGTGGCATTCGTCAAGAAATGCGTTAAGGACGGTGCAGACCTGATCAAAGCAAAGGGTGACGAGGGCATGGCGGGAACGGTGGTTCTTGGAAATCAAACGTACCGTCTCTCGGACCTTGCGTATGGATTGATCGAACACTCGGGAGAACATTACGGCCAGCTCGTGGTGTATTACCGCGCCAATGGGATGGTGCCGCCGGAGTCGCGACCGAAGAAATAAGCAGCGTGACATCAAACTTTTGGAAAATGGAAAACGTTGGAACGGGCTCGGAGTCCTGACTTCGTGCCCGTTTTCTTTTGTGTGCTAGAAAATTCTAGGAACCAGCGGCACCAGCTGCTCCATTTTCGAGCAGTGCTTTCAGTTGTGTGGGGTCGCTGGTCGGTGGCAGGCAAGTTTGCCCCGCGCAGACGACGGCCAGAGCTTTATCGGCGCGGAGATGCGGCAAGGTTTCCTTGAGTGCGCCGGCGAGATGAAGCTGTGGCGTTTCGGGAGTTACACGCAGAACGGATTTGCCGAAACGGTAGACTTGGTGTGCGGCAGCTTCGAGGGGGTGCGCATCGGGATCGTGGGCGCGGCCGGTGACTACGACTTGCATCGGATGGCGCGCGAAAAGCGTGGCGGCGAGGCCGTAGGTTGCGGCGAACATTCCGTATTGCGGCGCGATTCCGGCGAAAGCTTCGAGCGTTCTCTGCGCAAAATCGTAATAACGCTTGTCGCCAGTGAAAGCATGCATGCGAATCAAAGCAATGGCCGCGACGGAATTGGCTCCGGGCGTGGGCGAATCCTGAAAAGGCTTTCGGCGGACGTCGAGGCCGCCCAGGGGCGCAGCGTTGGAGGGCCGGTCGAAAAAACCGCCGCCTTCCGCGTCCCCGTAACGGGCGATGGAAAGATCCATCGTTTTTTGTGCCGCCGCAAAATAGCGCGGATCGAGCGTCGATTCGTAAGCATCCAGCAATGCGAGGACGCTGAACACTTGGTCGTCGAGCGATCCGGCTAGCGCAGGTCCGCCGAAGCGATGAAAGAAGCCGCGCGTTTCGTCCCACACTTCCTTCAGCATCCTGTCAAGAGTTTTCAAGGCAAAAATGCGGCATGCCTCGCTCGTTGACCCGCCAAGCACTCCAGCCGCATCCAGATAAGCCGAAACAAACATTGCGTTCCACGAGACATACATTGTCTTATCAACGAAGGGGGTGTGGCGCGGGATGCGAGCCGCCAGCAGCTTTCCTTTGCCTTTGGCAATCACGAGACGCACGGACGCCTCGTCGAGACCGAGTTGCTGGGCCATGTCCGCGGCGTTTCGCGCGATCCACAAAACATTTTTCGAGGGATTGTGATGCATCTCGCCGTGGGGCTCGACGTCGTAGTAGAGCTCCATGACGCGCGCTTCATCCGGCGGCAGCGCGGCTCTCAACTCCTCAAGCGTCCAAGTAAAATAATCGCCGTCATCGTCGAGCGAATAGTCAGCGTCCTGGCTGGCGTAAAAGCCGCCGTTTTCCCGGTCGGACAAGACTGCGTCTACCCAGCCAATGATGCCTTCCGCCGTTTCGCGCAGAAATGGATTCTGCGTCATTTGCCATCCGTGCAGGTAATTGCGCAGCAGTTCGGAATTATCGTAAGACATTTTCTCGAAGTGGGGGACGAGCCAGCGTTCATCCACCGAATAGCGGTGAAACCCGCCGGCCAGCTGGTCGTAAACGCCGCCGCGCGCCATTTTTTCAAGCGTTGTCTCGACCATGGCGAGGAGATGCTTTTCTTTGGTCTTCTGGTAGCGTTCGAGAACCAAATCGATGACGGAGGAGTGTGGAAATTTCGGCGCATGGCCAAAGCCGCCGTTCTTGATGTCAAATTGTTGCGTGACCGAGGCGATTTGCGCATCGACGACGGCGGGGTCGAACGCCGCCCGCGCGCCGGTAAACATTTCCGCTTGGGCCACGGCATCGGCCAAGTGATTCGCGGCGCGGACGAGGTCGGCTCGTTTATTCCGGTAAGAATCTGCCACCGCGAGGAGGATGCGCCGAAAACCGGGCCGGCCCATTTGATCTTCGGGTGGGAAATACGTGCCGCCGAAAAACGGCTTCCCATTGGGAAGCAAAAATCCGGTCAGGGGCCAGCCGCCCTGGCCGGAAATGGCGCTCACCGCAGATTGATACCGCGCATCGACGTCCGGGCGCTCGTCGCGGTCCACTTTCACGGCGACAAAGTTTTCATTGATGATTTTCGCGATCTCGGAGTTCTCGTAGCTCTCGCGGTCGATGACGTGACACCAGTGGCACCACACCGCGCCGATATCGAGAAGGATGGGTTTGTCTTCCGATGCCGCGCGCGCGAAGGCGGAATCGCCCCACTCGTGCCAGTCGATCGGCTGGTGCGCCGCGGAACGCAGATAGGGGCTGGCGGAATCTTTCAAACGGTTTTCAGAATGCGAGGCCACGAAAAGTCCTTTCGGATTGCTTAGCGCTGGAGGTGAGCGGAGTTCCCGAGAGAGCGCAAGGAGGCCGGCATTGAAGCGCAGCTGCCGCGCCGGCTATTGCACAATGTCTCCGGAACCTGTGTCACGCGGGTCGATCGGCTTGCGCCCGGCAAATCCCTCGTCTTGCCGGTGGTAAAAACGGATGCGGTCCTCGCCGAGCTTCCAGCATAGATAGACGTCTTCGTTATCGATTACGGCGGGAAAATCCAGCAAGCCGACCTCGAGGTCCTTGATCAAGCAGCCCGTTTCCAGAATGCGGCTCAGGGCTGTCTTCAAGGATGCGGCGAGCTGCTGGTGTTGCACACGCAGCGCAGCCAGTTTTTCGTAGGGCACGATCACGCCGCCCATCATCATGATCCGCGCGGAGACAGCAGAAAGATCGTTCTCGAGGCCCGACAATTTCTTGCGGCAGTCCATGGCCTCTACGAGAAAGGGCTCGAGATCCTGCCGGGCGCGCTCCGCCTCGGTGAGCGTGAAGAGCCGCGGCTCCGGCTCGGGTGAGTCGTCCTGACCCTCTCCGTCTTCTTCCTCGTCGTCTTCGTTGTCTTCTTCGTCCGCCATGCGAGTGCCTGCTCTCGTCCGGCTTCCGTGACCGGCTTAATTCGATGCTAACCCAAAGTCACCGCAGGGTCGAGAGCGATGCGCTCAGGGAGATACGCCGTGATGGAAGCTTTCCATTATCCGCCGATAAAAACCATGGTACGCGAGGGGGGCACAAAATCGGCAGCGTTGATGCGGTGTCCTTCCTCTTTTTCGTTAACGACAGATTGGATGTAGGTCGTGACATCATCATCAGTGGCGCCTTCGCGGAGCAGCCCGCGGAGGTCGTGATCATCCTTGCTAAAAAGGCACGTGCGGAGCTTTCCGTCGGCGGTAAGGCGGATGCGCGAGCAGTGGCCGCAGAAAGGCTGCGTGACCGGAGCAATCAAACCGATTTCTCCGGGGGCACCGTCTGCGAAGCGGTATTTGCGGGCAGTCTCGCTGCGCTCGTGCGGAATCTGAACAAGAGGCCAACAAGCGTGGATACGCTGGTGAACTTCCGCGGCGGGTACCACGAGATTGCGGGTCCACGTGCGGTCGGCATCCAGCGGCATGAACTCGATGAAGCGCATAATCACGCCGCGCTCGCGCGCAAACTCAGCGAACGATTCCACCTCGTCATCATTTAATCCGCGAACTAGCACGGCGTTGACTTTGGCGGGAGCCAGCCGCGATTTTTGTGCTACGTCAATGCCGTGCATAACGGTGTCGAACGATTTTGTCCGCGTGATGCGTTCAAATTTTCCGCGATCGAGCGAATCCAGACTGATATTGATGCGGCGCAGCCCGCCGTCAATCAGCCGTTCGCAACGTTCCGCCAGCAGATGGCCGTTGGTGGTCATCGAGAGATCTTCGACGCCAAGCGCATGCAGCCGCGCGATGTAATCCTCGACGCCCGCGCGCACGAGCGGCTCTCCGCCGGTGATCCGAATCTTGCGGATGCCAAGGCTCAGAAAAATATGGGCAAGCCGGTCCAGCTCCGGCCAAGAAAGAATTTCGTCATGGTCGCGGTAATTTTCCGGATCGGCAGAACGGCAATAAACGCAGCGGAAATTGCAGCGGTCCGTGATGGAAATCCGCAGGTCGGTAATTTGCCGCCCGAATTTGTCCTGAAGGGTCATGGCACGTTTAGACCGAAAGGATATCTTGTTGAACGCGACGCCTCGACTTCTATTGTGCCCATAAAATGAAATCGCCCGATCCAAAGGCTTGGATGCGGGCGCGCGACGGAAATACACACTTTACCGTCGAGTCGCTCCTTTCCAAGCACGGGAGGCCCGGGCGTTTCCACCCGAACCCTCAGCCTCGCAGTTCGCAAAAAATGACTGCCGAAGCATCGTCCCTGCACCGTGGGCTTTCTCTCCCGTAGGCCGCAGGGATCGGAGTTCGCCTCTAGTCTATGCCTGTATGAAACAGAGTGCAATTCACGCAACCTGGCAGCCTTCCCTGAGTCACGCACTTGGATTGTGATAGAGTTTTTGCCACGCCATGCGGATCTTTGTTCTCGGCGCCGGCGCGACCGGCTCCCTTCTGGCAGAACTGCTGCAACGTCAAGGACATACTGTCTGGTGCGGCGACCGTGACCCTGTTCGCGCCCGGCGGTTTCTGGGAAAGCGGAGCACGATTGCCGTCACCGAGGTGAACGCCAGGAATTTGCGCGGAATCGTTCGAGCGGCACGCGGCTGCCAGCTTATCGTCAACGCTTCAGCCAGCGTGTTCAATCAAATCGTGATTCGCGCGGCGCTTCGCCTCCGCGCACACTATGTGGACCTGAGTTCCCACCTCACGCGGAACCCCTTCAAGCCCGAACAGTACTCCTACGCGAAACGCTTTGAAGCCAAGAACAGAACGGCTCTGATCAATGCGGGTGCCGCTCCCGGCTTGACGAATCTGCTGGTCAAACGCGCGGCGGAAATGCTGGACGAAGTCCATTCCGTGCACATCCGGCTGTACGAAAGCACCGAAAGCGACGATCCGATTTCGCAATGGTCGCCGGAAGTTTCCTTTGACGAAGCCATTTCACACCCGCGCGTCTACCGCGACGGAAAATTCCGCATGGGAAAACGATTCGCCGAGCTCGAGAAATTCCGCTTCCCGGAACCGATCGGAACCGTCAACGTCGTGCTTGCGGCCCAGGATGAAGTGGCCACGCTTCCCTACTCCATTCCCATGCGCAACATGGACGTGAAAATCGGCGGCAACGAGTTCGACCGTCTGCGGCGATGGTACAAACAGGGAAAACTATCGAAGTCGCGAGGCATTGTCCGGCACCGCTTTCCGCAGACTTCGTCGCCCCGCTCCATCGCCAAGCTGATTCGCCAGGGCATTCTGCAAAATGCGAAGTTTTCCGCCTCGGTGCTGGTGCGTGGCGTGAAGCGGGGCGCAAAAGAGGACCAGCATCTGCTGATCCGCACCGACGCCATGTTCCCGACGCTCTATCAAATCCGCCAGCAGGGACGTCATTCCACTCCGGTGGCGTATGCCACGGCACACGCCGCGGCGCTCTTCATTAAACACTTCCGGCGCGAGGAGCCGGGCCTGTTCGCTCCGGAAATGCTCCCCGTCGAAGCGCGCCGCGCAATCATCGCGGGGATGCGCACACATAGCGTGAAAATTACGCACAAAGTCTCGGTGATCAAGCACAACGCCGAGGATGAGGAAGAGTTTTAGCTTCCGGCGATTCTGCACGCCGATGTTTCGCTCGCGGCTAGGGGCGGGCCTCAAAAACCAAATTGAAGGGCGTCTGCGTGGCGCGGCGAAATCGCGTGAAGCCGCCGCTCGTGACGACTTCCTTCAATCGCTTCTCGCCCGCTTGCGCGCCCAAAGCCAATCCCACTTCCTGCGAAAGCGAAGCCGGCGTGCATAGGAGAGTAGAGGCCCCGTAGAATGCGCGGCCAATTGGATTGAGATTCTCCTCGAGCTTGTCTCCGGCAAACGGCTCGACGATCATCCAGGTGCCGTCCTTCTTCAGTCTACTGTGCACGTGCGCCGAAGCGCCAGCCGGATCACCCATGTCGTGCAGGCAATCGAAAAAGGTCACGAAATCATAATCTTTCCCTGGAAAAGATTTCGCGCTGGCCACATCAAACTTGATGCGATCGCCGACGCCCGCATCGCGAGCACGCTGCTTGGCGGCTTCGATCGATTTGTCGTGGTAATCGAACCCCGAGAACTCGGATTTGGGGTAGGACTTCGCCATTAAAATCGTGGAAGCGCCCAGCCCGCAGCCGACATCGGCGACGCGCGCGCCGCTTTTCAACTTTTCGTCGACTCCTTCGAGCGAGGGAATCCAAGCCGCAACGAGATTGGAGGCGTAGCCCGGGCGGAAGAATCGCTCGGTACCGACAAAAAGCTCCGGATGGTGCTCGTGCCAACCGATGCCTTCTCCCGTCTTGAATCTCTCCGTGAGTGATTCCTCCGACTTGAGCGCGGCGAGCGCCACTTGAAAAGCTCCGGGCAGAAAGACGGGGCTGCTTTCATCCGCCATCGCGAATGCTTGTTCCTCACTGAGGTGAAATTTCTCCGTTGTGGCGTCGTAGGTTACATAACCACCGGCTGCTTGCGCGCTCAGCCATTCGCGAACGTAACGTTCGTGGGTTTGCGTGCGCTTCGCTAGTTCCGCGGCCGTTTGCGGGCCGCCGGCTGCGAGGCCTTTGAAAAGTCCGAGTTTGTCTCCGATGCGAATAAGAGCCGCATTAAAAGTGGCGCCGAAATCCACGATAGCCTTCACAAGAAATTCATGAAGCTTATCCTGATTGATAGCCATCTATTCCTCCGTAAAATAAGAACAAACCGGGTAAGAAATTAGGAGCGATTCTAGGCCTTCGGCGTGGCGAACTGCAAGCCGCGTTCGCATTTCGCTCAGCAGCAGCGGTTGGGCCGCGAATAGCGGCGATTGACTTGTTCCAGATAAAACTCCTCGGCGGTCAGCGTGCGTCCCCGCGCGCCTGGCATGCCTCTTGCACGCAAATAACGCTCGTACGCGGCGTCGCCGCACCATTCCCGCAACCCGCGCCAGAACTGGCGAAGAACGCGCACGGCAAATTTTGTGGCTCGCCGCATCAATCGTCTCCGTGCGCCGTGCCGTTAAATCCCGGGGCCCACTGCGTTGCAATGTACGACGCTTCGTGCAGCACAGGTTCCCGGCGGCCGCTCAAAATCCCGTACCATTGCGCGATCGCCTCCAGCAACAGCACGAGGATCATCACTGCAAGCGTTGCGGTCACCACGGCATCGAGCCGCTGGTTGAAGATCAGCCGGTGCGTTTCGGCGATTTTTGCCGCAGGAATTAGCCCGGCCGCGATTTGCGCGGCGAGCAAATTCGCCTTTGAAAGAAATCCGAGGTCGGGATTGGCAGCGAATATTTTTTGATAGCTCGCGGTCATGGTCACAGCAACGAGCCACGCCGTCGGCACGAGCGTCACCCAAATCCACCGGAGACGCTTCATTTTCAGCAGAATCGTTGTGGCCACGACCAGCGCCACGGCCGCCAGCAGTTGATTGGCGATCCCGAAGAGCGGCCACAGCGAATTAATTCCACCGAGCGGATCTACCACGCCTTGATATAAAAAATAGCCCCACGCTCCCACGATGAGCGCGCTCGAAAGCAAGATCCCGGGCATCCATCCGGTCCGCCCCAGCGGTTTCCAGATTCGCCCGCCAAGCTCTTGCACCATGAAGCGGCCCACGCGCGTTCCGGCGTCCAGCACCGTAAGGATGAACAGCGCTTCAAACATGATCGCGAAGTGATACCAGATGCTCAGCAGCCGCTCGCCTCCGATGGTGCTGGAAAAAATCTGCGCCATGCCCACGGCCAGCGACGGCGCGCCACCCGCGCGATTGAGCAAGGTCTGCTCGCCCACGGAGTGCGCAAGATTGGTCATGGTCTGCGCGTCGAGATGGTAGCCCCAGCCGCTGATGGTGGCGGCAGCGGCATCCGCCGTTTTCCCCACAATGCTCGAAGGACTGTTGATCGCGAAATAGACGCCCGGCGGCATCGCGCACGCCGCGACCATGGCCATCACGCCGACGAAAGACTCGAGCAGCATCGCCCCATAGCCGATCAACCGCGAATGGCTCTCGCGAAGAATCATCTTTGGAGTGGTGCCAGAGGAAATCAACGAGTGAAAGCCGCTGATTGCTCCGCAAGCGATGGTGATAAAGCAAAATGGAAAAATCTTCCCGGCGAACACGGGACCGGTGCCATCGATAAATCGCGTTAGAGGCGGCATCATCATTTGAGGCCGGACGAGCAAAATTCCTGCTGCGAGAGAAAAAATGGCGCCGGTCTTGATGAACGCGCTCAGATAATCGCGCGGCGCGAGCAACAGCCATACAGGAACAACCGCGGCGGCGAAACCGTAGGCGATGATTAGAAAGGCCAGTGACACGCCGCCAAAAGTGAAAGCGCGGGACCAGGAGGGCGATTCCGCCGCCCACTGTCCGGCAACCACCGCGAAAAGCACGAGAGCAACGCCGAACAATGAGGCTTCGAGAACGCGTCCGGGGCGCAAGAAACGCAAGTAAACGCCAAGCAGCAGCGCGATGGGAATGGTCATCGCCAGCGTAAAGGTGGCCCACGGGGAAGATTTCAGCGCGTTCACCACGACGAGAGCAACGACGGCCAGCAAAATTACCATAATCGCCAGCACGGCTAGCTGTGCGATCAATCCGCCGCGCGCGCTCACTTCCTCGCGCGCCATCTGGCCGAGCGATTTCCCACCGCGCCGGATGGAGCAAAATAAAATCACGAAGTCTTGCACGCATCCTGCCAGCGCCGCGCCGGCGATCAGCCACAGCGTCCCCGGCAGATAGCCGAACTGCGCGGCAAGCGTCGGGCCGATGAGCGGGCCCGGTCCAGCAATCGCCGCAAAATGATGCCCGAAGAGGACCCACTTGTTGGTGGGCACGAAGTCGCGCCCATCCTCATGAATCTCGGCTGGAGTGGCGCGCGTGTCATCGAGCGCCAAGAGCCGCGCCGCGATGAACGCCGAGTACAAACGGTACGCGACCATGTAGCAACAAACGGCCGCAACGACAAACCAAGTGGCGTTCAACGGCTCGCCGCGGCGCAACGCGATTGCGCCTAAAGCGCCGGCTCCCACGATCGCGACGGCCAGCCACGCGATTAATTTAAGAGCGCGCTTCATCGTCTCGAGCTGCCGCAGCTGAGGTGCGAAGCAGTATCGCGGTGCGGTTCGCTTTCCGATACCGATACTCCATCGGCGATGCGTTCCTCTTATGACACGATGAAAATGGCAGATTAAGCCGCGGCATGGTATTGGAATGTGGGTGCATCATCAATCGACACTCATACGTTGGCGCGCCCGGCCGAGCCACTAAGCATCTGCCGTGTTATTCCACGCAGCCGTAAAAGCGGTTCGCGGAGTCGAGAATGCGCGCGAGCTGGTCATGGGGCCTTTTCTCGGTCGATGGCAAAATGTCCCATCCTGTGATAACGGCGACCATGTCGTATTCCGGCACGACGAACAATTGCTGGCCACCAAATCCACGCGCGGCCCACGCTGCGTCATCGGGCGCGCTCCCAAAATTTTGCAACCACCACAAATAGCCATATTTCCAATCGCCGCCGGGGACCGTCACATGCGGCGCGACGGATTCTTTGACCCATGAAGAAGAAACAACTTCCTTGCCTTCCCACATGCCGCCTTTCAAATAAAGCTGGCCGATTTTTGCGAGATCGTGGGACGAAAGATACAGCCCGCCCTCCGTGTCCGGCAGCCCGGTAGGTGAATGCTTCCAGAAATAACGCATTCCCAGCGGCTTGAAGAGATGGTCGTCCGCGTAGTCATCAATGTTTTTGCCGGTGACTTTCTTGAAGACGTGTGCGAGCAGTTCCGTCGCGCCGCTGTTGTAGACGAACGTTTTGCCGGGCTCATCGGCCATGGGCTGATCGATGACGTATTGCGCCCAGTCGTGGCTCGATTCCATGATGTCGGCGGAGTTTTTCGGATCATCGTATGGCAGATCTTCGTGCCACTCGAGGCCCGCCGTCATCGTCAACAAATCGCGAATGGTTATGCGCTTTTTTCGATCGTCCATGTTGGCGATTTTGTGGCCAGAAAAGTATTGCAAGATAGGCGTGTCGAGCCCGGCAGTGAACTCATCGCGGGTCCTGGCGATTCCGATGGTCACAGACGTAACCGTTTTTGAAATCGACTGCATCGTGTGCATGTCGCTGCCGCGGTAAAAGGGATGAAAATTCGTGCTGAAATAATTGTACGGGCCTTGCGGGTCGTGATTCAGCGGGCCTTCTTTCTTGGCGCGTTCGCCGTAAATTTGACCGTAATCATGCTGGTAGGACTTGTCGTAGACGGCCGTGCCGCAGCGCAGGATAAGCATGCTGTCCACAAGCCCGTATTTCCCGCCCGCGAGATCGGCGTCGAAAGCGGCGAGTTTTTCAGGACTGATGCCGAACTCCTTCGGTGCTGCAGTCGGCCAGTCTTTTGCCCCAGCCCGGTCTTGTGGCCGCGCGCGAGTGTTTGCGACAAATGGAACTAGCAAAGCCAGCGCCGCTGCCACGGCTGTTTTCCTCACAAGGCTGAAGTCGTTCGAAAAATGCGCGGCGGTTCTTTTCATCGATTCCTCTTTTGTTATTGGATTTCAATCATCCAGGGAAGTAAATCTCAGCAGGGGGTAGAGATCTCGAAATATTCTTGCAAGGTCGCGAGGGAAAGTGGCCCGAGTAGCGGCTGCGGGTTTGAGTTTGGCTCGAACGATCCATCCTTGCAGTTTCTTCCAATCTTCGGTCTCGGTCGGCCAGCCATTGCGCTGTTTCCACTCTCCCTTTTCCGCGGTATACCAGTAACTCTCATAGCGCCGGCCAAGCCGCTTCTTTTGTTGAGCCGCCCATTTTGGCTGTGCGAGCGCATGCGGCTCGGCAACCTTGCCCAGCGCGGATTCCTTGCGCTTCGAGCCGGAATAAATGCGGAATCCCGCCGTAACGGTGTCGGCGGAAATTCCCGTGTACAACTGCCCGGTTTCCCCTTCGCCGGGAAACGGCACAGAGACTTTCAGATACATCTGCGCGCGATATGGCGTTTTGTCTTTCGCAAAGCGGATATCCCGATTGATGCGCGAGAAATTCGCGCCCGTGCGGCCGGTAGTGTCAAAACGGGCATCGAGTTGAAGAATGGCGGGACTGAGTTCTTCCAGCAGGCGGCGGAAAGGCTGTACCACGTATTGCTGGTAGCGTTCGCGGTTGGCGTCCATCCACACTTTGCGATTGTTGCGCGCTAGATCATGGAAAAATTGAAACGTCGCGCGCGTGAAAATCGGCTCGATTTTCGCCATAGTAGCCCTCGATGCAGTTTCGTGGGCACAAGAGTACACGATTCCCAATCCTCGTCAATCGCACTCTTGACTACGGCTTCTTGCAGGGAGTGGGGCAGGCATGCTTGCCAGTCTTTTTCTTTCTTACCGGAACATTGAGGAGACAGATTGTACGGGCACCGCGGCGAGAGTAAGGGGTGTCTGTGCGACCGCTTTGGCACTTGCCGGTGAAGACGGCCGGCGTTAGCCTCGTTGCATGAGCGACTTCACACCAACCAAGAGAACAAAAGTTACGCGGAAACCGGACCGGGCACATTACGAAAGGCAAACCGTTTACGACATCCTGGACCAGGCGTTTGTGTGCAGTGTCGGCTTCATCGTAGATGGGACACCGTGTGTGGTGCCGACGAATTATGTGCGCGTGGGCGACAAACTTTTTTTGCACGGTTCTACGGCGAGCCGGTTAATGAAGACGCTTGGCAGCGGAGCACCGTTTTGCCTCAGCGTGACGCTGCTGGACGGGATTGTTTTTTCGCCGACGGCGACGGGCCACTCGGTGAACTACCGGTCCGTCGTGGTCATGGGCAAAGCCGAGCCTATCGAGGATCCCGCCGCGAAGCTGGCAGCCATGCGCGATTTCGTCGAGTACGTGCTGCGTGGACGCTGGGCCACGGTTCGTCCGCCGAGCGAGCAAGAACTGAAAGGCACGATGGTGCTGGCAGTCCCGTTGGTCGAAGCCTCCGCCAAGATTAGAACGGGCTTCGCGGTCGATGGCGACGGGGAATACGCCAGCGGGGTGTGGACTGGGGTGCTGCCGTTCAGATGGACGCCTGGAGAGCCGGTGCGCGATCCGCGCGGGAATCCCACGGTTCCTGTACCCGAAAACATTCAGAGCTATAGGCGGCCGCAGTAGCGGGGTAAGGGGATCGAGAGGCTTGCGAGATTGAGTTTAGGCAGGCGATAGCTGGTTAACAATATCTCCGGCCCTCCCCCGTTTTATTGTAAACATTCATTTCACAGGACTTTAAGTTGCTTTGGAATCAACACTTACAGATGTGCTCATTCTAAAGGATTTCCAGCAAGTATCATCGGATGCTGTCCCGGGCGCCGGCGCGAATTTGTGGAGCACCTGGCGGTTTGTGACCACTCGCCAAAAGCAAAAACGCCAGCGGGGCGCTGGCGTTGCACAAGTCGGAGCAAAGCATTCCCTACTTAGTACAATACATGAGAAGTTCTGTTTTTGTCAAGCGGAAAATGGGTTGATGTCAAACCTCCTTTAAAATGTCCCTTGGGTACCCCTGTCAAAAGGTCCACTTTGCGGCTTCGGAAGATGCCACCCCGGGAGGGGTGTACGGCCGATCTTCGCTAGGGTCAATTGCTCCCCTGAGTTAGCGGGCATTGCTAGGAGCGAGATGATAGTCGCCGCGACCGGTGCGGTCGATGAACGTGATGATGTCGTTGCTGCCGAGGCCTTCGATGCGGCGGTAGGTCCAGACTTCAATGGCGGGCTTCGGGGAGCCGCCTTCGTCCTTAAGATGAGAGTCGATCTCGTCGGGCGGCCCGTAGACGATGAGGATATGGCCGCGATCCGTTTGCCAGCCGGGAGGACCGGACGCGGTTTGAAAATGCTGATTTGCATAGGCGATGCGGCGGTAATGCTCTTCCTTGAATTTATTGGTGGAAGAGCCGGGATTGGGATTGCGGCGCGCCCAAAACTGCTCAATGAACTTGTCGCGCTCTTCGTTGGTGGTGAGAGTATCGAAGGCGGCGCGTTCGGCGTCGTCGATGATATAGACGACGTCTTCGTTGAGCCATTTGGTGTAGGAGTTGCGCGTGGCTTTTTTCTCGTCAAGAAGAGCTTTTTGGTGAGCGATGTTTTGGTCTACCGAAGTGGGCGTCTTGCTCGAACCCTGGATGTCTTGACCGAGAGACGAAACGTGCGGAGCACGGTCTCTTGGCCATGCGGCGAGAGAAACGGCGCCGGCCAAGACAAGCATCGAGGCAGCGAGCCACGGAGCTCGAGCGCCGCTCGGGACTTGGGGATAAAGCAAACGGCGGATGCGGTTCATGAGACGTCCTCCTGTAAGAGCGATAGCCGGTTCGCGGCCGGGTAAACGGAACTGTTCGAGAGCGGCGAGAGTGCGAGCATATTCGTGCGGGTTCCCTGTGACGGAGACGACGAGATCGTCGCAACAACATTCTCGCTCGGTTCGCATGATGTGAGAGATCCACCACACGGCCGGGTGATAAAAGAAGAGGCCCTCGACCAGGCGCTGGAGGACGTTGATCAGATAATCGTGGCGGCGAATGTGTGCCAACTCATGGAGCAAAATGACTTCGACCTGAGCGGGAGAAAGACCGGCGAACAGTCCGACCGGGATGAGGATTAATGGTTTGAAATGGCCGAGAACCATGGGTACGTCCGCCAACGAGGACTCCAGCAAGAGAACAGGGCGGGAAAACCGCAAACGGGCGCTTAAGCGAAGTAGCTCCGTTTGCCAGAGGTCTTGCGCGCTGCACACGCCGCGGCGGCGGAGTCTCTGAACGGATAAGCAACCGGCGAGACTACGCAGATAGAGGAAGAGGACGCCTGAAATCCAAAATGGAGCGAGCCAGGGCGCGATGGCGGCAAGACTTGGTTTCCACAAATTGGAGACATTTTGGGCGTGCGCAGTATTCCACGCAGAGACGGCCGGAGGTTTGAAAGCTTGCAAGCCATGCGCCCCTTGAGGAATGAAATGACCTAGCGTGGAGGTGAATCCGCCCAACATCAGTAGCAGCGCTATACAGGCAGCGGCATAGCGGGCACGCGGCGAACGAGTGGCGACTAGCACAGCTGCAAGCAACGCCGCGAGAAGCGTGCCTTCCCACAGAGAATGAAGCAAAGTCCAGCCAATGGCTGCAGCGAATGGAGAGGCGACGAATTTTTCGAGGAGGCTCAATTGCGCGGCTCCTGGAATTGATCGAGCAGCTCGCGCAGTTCTGCCAACTCTTTTTTTGTGGCCTTTCGCGACGACAGCGCGCCGATGAGGAGAGCTTTGGCGGAGCCGCTGAAAGCGCGTTCGAGGAGATCGCTTGCGAGCTGGCGCTGGGTCCATTCGCGAGCTTTCGAGGCGGAGTAGACATGGGCGCGCTCTGACTCATCGCGGCGGACGAGGCCCTTTTCGGCCATGATCTGCATGAACTTCAAAATCGTGCTGTATTGCGCGGGGCGGCGCCGGCGGATGACGTCGTACACGGAGCGGACGGTGGAAGGGCCGATGCTCCAGAGGACGGTGAGGATTTCGAGTTCGGCGTTGGTAGGCCGTGGAAGTTCGTCGCGCATAGTACGAAGAACTTACTAGTAAGAACTTCGTATGTCAAGCGGATTCGTGGACCGCGGAGAAGAGCAGCGGGCGGCATGGGATTGAAGTTCCCGGGAAAAGCCCGTGCAGCGCTGGGCTTGCCGATGAGCTAGGAAATCTCTTTGCGAATCGCGACCCCGTTGAAATACGCCAGATTCAGGGCCGCAGCTCCGCAACTGGCGGGGGAGCAACTGACGGCGCGGCGGCGTGCAGTCCGCCTGCGAACCCTTGTCTCAAGAGTTTGAAAATTATGCGCCGATTTTCGAGAATCGCTTTCAGCCAGGCGAAGCGGCCCATTTGCGGGAAATAAATTCCCCGGAAGCATAAGCGCGCGATAAGGATGTTGATGCGATAACCCAGCGGCTTATGGCTCACAGATTCCACAGCCTTTTCGATTGCTTCGGGGCTGTAAGAGCTGGCCCACCCAATGCGCACCTCGTTATGAGCTTCGTCGATGCTCATCTTCAGCGGCGTATGAGCCATGGCAAAAGGAATGAACTCTTGCCAGTGCTTGGGGCGGGTAAGGCGGCCTGCGGCTTCCAGCCGCTTGTAGAGGGGCGTGGCAGGCAGCGGGGTCATCAAGCCAAAGATGGGCAGCCCCGGAGGCCAAGTGCGAATTTCCTTCAGAGTCCGTTCGGCCACGCCGGGCGTGTCATTGTCCATGCCAAAGATAAAAGAAGTGATGGCAAAAACGTTGCGGCGGGCGAGCCGGTCGAGCACCACGGCATATTCGCCTGGCTTATTGAAGCCTTTCTTGACGTCGGCAAGGTTGGCGGGGTCGATGGATTCCATTCCGATGAAGATCCACTTGCCTCCCGCGCCGGCGATCAGATCGACGAGCTCCTCATCGCGAAGGAGATTAGCGCTGATCTGGGCGACCCAATGCACTTGGGCGTTGGCGGCGATGATGTCTCGCAGCAAGGATTTTGTGCGCTTTACGTTGATCGCAAAATTGTCGTCGATGAAAAATACGGCAATCTGGCCGCCTTCCTTTTTCGCGCGGGCTTTCAGAAGCAACAGTTCGTTCACCACGCTTTCATTGGTACGAAAGCGGATGGAGTCGCCAAAAAATCCCGTCACGGTGCAAAACTCGCATCCATAAGGACAACCGCGCCCGGACTCGACCGGAATAATTCGAAAGGTTCCCCAACCCGCGCCCACATGCTTGAGCAGCGGATGCAATATGCCCGGGAGCACATTGAACTGCTCCAGCTTGATTTTGTCCCAAGGAATTTTCGGATAGGGCTGAAGCGATGGTTTGCGCTCCTGGCCAAAGTCGTCCACTGGCGCATAGACATCCTTGAGCGTGCCGCGCGCGGCGTCTTCGACAATTCTGGGCCAGGTCTCATCGGCCTCGCCAAGTGCCACCGCGTCGGCATGGCGGGAGCCGCCGTCACGCCCGAGCGCCTCATCGGCCATTTCCGTGACGTGAGGGCCGCCCATTACGACCTTTACTCCCGCGGCGCGGACCGCGTCCGCCATGCGATAAGCCTTGGCGATCATCCTGGTCATGGCGCCGATGCCAACCAGTCCGATATTTTGTTCACGCACGTAACGCGCGATGCTTTCCTCATCCATGGGCTGGGCGTTGCCGTCAATCAGGACTACTTCGTGGCTAGGAGGAGTGAGCGCCTGCAGCAGAAACATCCAAAGATGCGGCATGAAGTTGCGGGTCACGCCGTTGTCCGGGTTGTACAATAAAATTCTCATTCACTCTTTCAGAGTCGCGACTTGCGGTCGAGCCACGCGCTCGACCCCACGGAGCCTGTTCTTACGGACGCGTCCGCTCCAGAATGACGTGACGATCTGACTCGACGAAACGAAACGCAGCGCGCATGAGGAGATAAAGAGTGGTCTGCGCTGTGGCTGGCTCCGGCGCAAGCGAACACAGTCTATATCAGGGAGCGTGAAATGGTGAAAGTAAATTCAGCCTTGTGCACCGCTCTAAGAATTTATGCAGCGTAAGGAGAAACGTCGGAGAACGTACTATTCGTCTCTGGCCCGGGATGACGAGAAGGGCGAAGGCTCCCGTGATGAAAAGCAAGAGAGAAGAGTAATTGGCAAGCATGTGCGATCAGGCGGCGATTGCGGTGAGCAGAATAGGGTCGCCCTTAGTGATGACGATGGTGTGCTCGTAATGGGCGGAGAGGCTGCCGTCGGCGGTGCGGACGGTCCAGCCGTCGCGGTCGAGGGAGACGCGGCCGGTGCCGGCGGCAATGATGGGCTCGATGGTGATAACGAGACCTTCGGCGAGGAGATGGCGGGCCGTGGGATCAGCGTAATTGGGGACGCTGGGGGATTCGTGGATGGTGCGGCCCACGCCGTGGCCACCTAGTTCGCGGACGACGTGGAAGCCGCGGCGGCGGACTTCACGCTCGACGGCGCGGCCAATGTCTTTGGTGCGATTGCCGGGGCGAGCGGCGGTGAGGGCTTGGCGGAAGGCGCGTTCGGCACAATGAGCTAGTTCGCGGGATTTTTCTTGCGCTGGAGGGACTTGGATGGTGACGGCGGAATCGGTGTGGTAGCCGTCCTTGACGGCGGTGAGGTCAAGTTTGACCAGATCGCCGGGCTGGATGGCGCGCGGGCCGGGGATACCGTGAACGACTTCGTCGTTGACGGAGATGCAGACGTCGCCGGGGAAGTGGTAGACGAGCGGCGGGGAGGATTGGGCGCCGTTTTCGGCGAGGATGCGCGTGGCGATTTCGGAAAGTTCGGCAGTGGTGACGCCGGGGCGCACGGCCGCGGACATGGCGCGGAGAGCTTTGGCAACGATTAGGCCGCAGGCGCGGAGTTTTTCGAATTGTTCGGGGCTATTGATGGACATGGGGTCGGGTTCCAGCTAATAGAATTTCATTCACAGACACAATGCTACTCGCTGGGGGGAACGGGCCGAAGCGAAAAGATGATGCGGTTGAGTTCAGGTTGGCCGAAGCAAGCTTTGCCAGGTTTCGCGCCAACAACCAAGGTCAGCAATTGGTCTTGGTGGTCGAAGGCTTCTATAACGACATCTTTATCGAGCGCAACGTCTCCCTCCAAAAAGCCGCGCATTGAGGGACTGTCAAAGCTATAAAGACCATTTTTGAAGCGCTGGGATTCGGCGCCCTTGAGTGTGAGCAACACAGAATTTCTCACGATTTGTCCGCGCCTGGCAAAGGGACTCAGGTCTCTTGGCGTCGTGTTCAGGATTGCACGTCGAAGCGCGTAGTCTGAACTTACGGTTTCTTTTCCATACACATCCTTCATGAAGCGGCTGACCTCGGGTGGTCCTCGCTGGATGATGCTAGTCATTCGGCCCTCAGGTTGGGGCTTAAAGATCGCCACTCCCGCACAGTCTGAGAAATTCAGGACGACAACGGCTTCGGCTTTTCGCTCTTCCTTCACTTCTGGTGTAGGTGATTCGAATTGGTATCCGAAGTAAGAGACCACCGAAGCTTTTGCCGTGGAGCTGGCGATCGGACCGGAGGTGAGTGGCTTTGGCACAATCCAAACCTCGGGCGAATTCTGGAATTCCCGTTTCGTGTGGGCGAGAAACATCAAGGGACGAGCGTAGAAAAAAAGGAACGCTGCTATGCCTAGGCATAGAGCGCAGATGAGAAGCTTTGCCGTTCGGGCGCTCATAGAACCTAGGGCTGATCTACCGTCATGAGCGTACTAGTGACAGCCGCAACCACCGCCGCAGCAGCCACCTCCACCGCTCGAAGAGCTGCCGGATGGAGACGAGGAACCGGTGGACCCCGCCGTGGCAAAGACAGAAAGCTGGATGGTGGCCCTTTTGCTGGCGCACTTGGGGCAGGCGATTTCCTGTTGCTTGTTGATGACGATTTTTTCGAAGTGCGCTTGGCAGTCGTCGCAAACGTATTCGTAGATGGGCATCGTGTTACTCCGGTGGATTCCTTTTGATTATAGCAGGAGCGGTGCGGGACACCACGCCAAGAAGGGGCGTAGCCCTTCGAAGCTCAGGGTAAACAGGCTGCGCCACTACAAAATCGAGGAGGATCCTTGACCGCGGGATTAAGTAGGGTAGAGGCCGCCGTTGGGGTTGATGGTTTGGCCGGTGATGAAGGAGCTTTGGGCGAGAAGGACAGCGAGGCGGCCGACCTCCTCGGGCGAGCCGGAGTGACCGACGGGAATGCGGGAGACATAGTCTTTCGGGATGGCGGCGGTCATATCGGTGTCGACCAGTGCGGGGGCGATGGCATTCGAGGTGATGCCCTCTTTGGCATACTGCGAGGCGTAGGAGCGCATCAGGCCCAGGATGCCGGCCTTGGTGGCCGAGTAGTGGGGGCCGACAATGCCGCCGTACTGCGCCGCAATGGAAGACAGGTGAATGAGACGGCCCCAACGAGCGGCACGCATGGCGGGAAGCACGCGCTGCGTGACGAGAAAAACCGAGGTCAGATTCACGCGGATAAATTCGTTCCACATTTCTTCCGTGACTTGCTCGGCGGGAAGAATTTTGGCGATGCCGGCGTTGTTCACGAGGACGCCGATAGAGCCGAGCTCTTTCTCCGTCGTTGAGACGACACGATCAACATCGGAGGAAATGGAAACGTCGCCCTGGACCGTTATGCTTTTGCGGCCCATGTCTCGAATCGACTGGCAGACAGCTTCCGCGGCTTCGGCTTGTATGTGGTAGTTGACGGCGACGTCGGCGCCGGCTTCGCCAAGAGAGATAGCGATGGCCCTGCCGATGCCGCGGCTCGCGCCGGTGACCAGAGCGACTCGGCTGGAAAGTGGGTTCATCGAAGAAACTCCTTTGCGGCGCTCGATCGAAAAGGGGTGAAGGTGGGCGGGGCAAGCCCCGCCCCTACAGTGTATATGCAACTGGCTCCGGTTGCCCGGAGCCAGTTGCAAACTGCGGAGTTGACAGGATATTTGGTGACAAGACGGGCACGGCATGCCGTGCCCCTACGAAGCGTTTAGTCGCCGGCGACGGCTTCGGTGGCTTTTTCGGCGGCTGCGTTGGCGCCATTGCCGTTGGAGTGCCCGTTGCCATTCGAATGACCATTGCCGTTGGCTGGCGCGATTTGCACCGGCTTGCCAGCGTTGGCGAAATTAGCTGGCGTGGCTTTGGCGATGTCCGCGACGGAGCCGATTTGAACGACGGTCGCCTGGGGCTTTTTGAGAACGAGCTCTTCGTAGATGGCTCGAACCTTGGCTTGTTCTTCGAACGCCTTTTTGCGGCGCGCGCGATCTTCTTCCGCAGCGGTTAGCGGAATGTCGTGTTCGAGGTGGCGGACACGGGCGGCGTCATCGGCGTCGATCTTCAGGGAATGTTCGAAGCTCTGGAGATTGACGCTCTTGCCCTTGGCGTAGATTTCGTGTTTGCCGTGGCTCTTGTACCACTCAGCGACGGTCGCGTTCTTGTGCATGTTCTCGATGATCTGGCGCCAGCCTACGCCCGTGTTATAGGCGCAGAAGGAGATTTCGCCCTGCTGCGTGGCGTAAGGGATGATGCACATTTCGGTGCGGCGGAAGTCGTAATTGAATAGATCCTGGAACCACATGCCGGCGATGAAGAGGAAGTTCCAAGGATCCTGGCGGCGCTTCATGGCGTCGTCAATCTTGCGGTCGGGAGAGGTACGGCCGTATTTCACGGTGGACTTCTTCGTAAGCGCCCAAGTCTTGTCAAATTTCTTGAAGAGAGCGCTGAGCGTCAACCCTTTGGGTCCGCGGAACGGGTGATAGTTTTTCAAAAGGGCCATGGCCATCATGAAGTTGGAGAAATTCTTGCCGCGAGCCGCGTCGGTGATGGCGGTGACGTCCTTGGTAAGTTGGACGGCATCGAGGAAGCGCGGAACGGGCGCCCATTCCTTCGTCTCTTTGTTGATCATCATGGCGGTGCCGACGCCGCAGTTCGGGTGGCAACCGCAGCTCAGCGAACCCCAGGTGGATTCGGTACCCTTGACCATGTCCGCGAAACCGGCGAACGTGCTGATGAAAGAGATGGGGAACCAATCGCGCGTGGGTTCGACTTTGCCGACCTGCGCGCTTACGTCCTTCGCAAGATGCGACAAGGTGTAGCGCTGGCGGAGACGTCGCTCCGGCGTGATGTCTTCGTCGCGGCCGGTGAACGAAACGGGCTGGAAGCTAACGAAGGCGATCTTCTTGGGATTTTCCATCGCGAACTTGACGACCGAGCCGACCTGGTCGTTGTTCACATTGTTGACGATCGTGACAACGAGGACGATTTCGATGCCCGCCTCGTGCATGTTCTCGATGGCGCGGAGCTTCACGTCAAAGAGGTTGCCGATCTGGCGATGGCTGTTGGCGTCGTTGCCGATGCCGTCGAACTGGAGGTAGGCGTAGCGCATGCCAGCGTCGAAGGCTTTCTTCGAGAATTCCTTGCTCTTGGCGAATTCGATGCCGTTGGTGGCGGCCTGCACGCTGTTGTAGCCAATCTTGCGGGCGTAGGCGACGGCGTCGAGGAAGAGCGGGCTCATGGTCGGTTCGCCGCCGGAGAATTGCACGGACATCTGGCGGCGCGGCTTGATCTTGAGCGCGTTGTCTAAGATTTCTTTAACTTCGTCCCAGCTTAGTTCGTGGACGTAGCCAACCTGGTTGGCGTCCATGAAGCAGGGATCGCACATCATGTTGCAGCGGTTGGTGAGGTCGACGGTAAGAACTGAGCCGCGGCCATAGCGAACGGTCGAAGTGCCATGCTTATGGAGGTCTTCGTCGTTGTGCGCGGGAATGTCGCGGCCGGGAAACTGCTTTTCGATCCAATCGAGGAACTTGGCATCGATGGCCATCATGTCTTCATAGTGGCCGTGGATGGGGCAGTCCTTGACCATCCAAATCTGGTTATCGCGCTCAATGATCTGCGCTTTGATCTCGCCGACCTTCTCGCTCATCAGATCGCGCCAGTCCTTCTTGCCGGCGATGATCGCTTCACGCGCCTCTTTGACGCATGCAGGGCAGAGAGAATCGGTCTGCCGGGGGAAGCCAAGCGTGGGCTTGGTCTTTTCCCAGGACTTGAGCAGCGGCTTATCCGACCACTGCGGCGTGACGGAAGGATTCGGATTGCGTTTGTTGAAATACTGAATGCTGTTAAAAGTGACGGCCGCGGTTTTGCACAGCGCCCAGTCGAACGTTCGCAGGATCTGCGTCCCCACACGATTCGGCATAAAACTCTACCCTCGCTTTCAAAAGATGAAGCCCAACTGCCCGCTTAATTGGATGAAAACCGAGCCCCTAATGCCCCCCGGGCTCTAATTACCGTACCATTTTCCATCGGTACGTCCACTAAGTCTTTGTGCACCTATAGTTTGACGGTAAGCAGGGAGCAAGGCCAGCAGGAAGCAGCGAACGGTCATAAATGGGGGTTGAACGGCCTCCAGGGGCAGCGAACGGCAGTTCAGGAAGGGCGGAGGTAGGGGTTACCACTAGACCGAACGGGCTAGAACTTTCCAAATTTTGGGAAACGAGATGTTTCGATTGGGAAAGCTGGGCCTGTGGAAACCACGAGACGGCGGCTAGTCATTCAAGGTGGGACGTATGACGGCGATCACAAAATGAGCGAAATGCGAGGCGCCATCATCAAGTTGGAGCCAGCGAACCACACAGTGATCGGCGAGGTATTTGGTGACGCGCGATTCGGGGATACCTAGATGTTCCGCAAGCCTCGGCTTGATGGAATCGGCAGTGTGCCGGCTCGAACCACCGCGTAAGAGGTTCCCGACGGCGATGCGCAAAGTCTGGCAGGCTTCGACGTAATAGTAGCTTGTGAGATCGGAATCGGTGAGCACGAAAACGCCAGGACCAACGGGGGCATGATCTGCTTCATTCAGCTTCACGGGGGGACAAGTCAACAAGCGGCGGAGTTGCATTTCGAGAAGAGACAATCTGGAAGACAATCCGGGATCGCCGGAACGGCCGCGCACACTTGGCCCGCCCGGCTCGCTAAATGGCTCGACGGGAAGAGACGGGATGGAGCGGCTATCCGCCGTGCGAGGAGGCACTGGCTCTGCAGGTTCGTCAAAGACTCTCGACGGCAAGCCTCTCACAGGAGAAGCGGCCGTGGAGCTTGCGGAGGTGGAGGGAATTGCAGAACCCTTCAAAGGGGCGCCCTTTCGACGGTTCCGGCCACCCCTGCGGCCGCGGCGCCGTCTCTTTTTATCTGGAGACTCGGCTTCTGCGGATTCGCCTGCGGGCATCGCGGTGACACTCTTGACTTCGGATTCAGAGGGATCGGATGAAAATTCGGATTCGGCGGCATTCTCCGCCTCGGAGGACGACGGCTCAGCAGCGGCAATCGGCGGCGGCGGCAACTGAAACTCTGAAGCGGATTCAGACGGACCGGCTGGTGGTATTTCTCCGCCGAGCCTGGCCGCTGCTTCGTGTGCCTTGGTCTTCCAATCGGCTCTGCGAAAACGATCCGCGGCAGCCAGGTACCATTTCGCGGCTTCCGGATTTTGACCGGCAGTTTCGAAATAGCGAGCCAGCTCAAACGCAACCATCGCGTCGCGGGTTTTCTCATACAAATTGGAGAGCTGCCCGACGGGGTCTTTGCCGGTGCGGGCCCGACGAATGCGGGCGGTGATCTGTTTCCAGTCAGCCATGTGTTGGCTTGCATTGTAGCAGTGGAAGCTTTCTACAGCCAGAGGAGGACGTTCGCCAGAGACGATATATATTTTTACTTCGAGGAGCGATTCTGTGTTGACGCGCGTTAAGAGGGTGAGTATTCTTCGAGTAGCCCTCTTGGAGGCTTCAATGGCGCGTTCGCGCGAAATTGTTGCTGCGTTCTTGGCATCCTGTTTACTGATGACACCGGTCTGGGGCGCTACCGAAAGCGCACTGGGCATGATTGTGGCATCGGACCGCGCGAGTGTGGGCGGCACTGGCGCAGCGGTAGGCACCACAATCTTTGCCGGAGACAATTTGAGCACGGCCGATAGCGGCAGCATGCAGCTGCGTGCCGGAGGCGCGCGATTTCAACTATCCGCATCGTCCGCGGCCACGGTTAGCGAAGAAGGCGGGATGCCCCGGGCGACCCTGCTCCGAGGATCAGCGACTTTCTCGACGGCCAATGCACTCGCGTTTGCGTTGAAAGCATCGAAGGCGCTCATCCAGCCGAATTCCGACAAGCCCACCATCGGGCAAGTCACTATGGTGAGCGAAAAAGAATTGCTCGTAAAATGCTTGCGAGGGTCGCTGACCATCAACGTGGATGGTGATTCGCGCGTGATACCGGAAGGAAGCGCATACCGCGTCCTTCTGGATCCGGCGGCGAACGAAGCAGCGCAGAGCCAGCCGCCGACTCAGGGAGCGGGCGGGAAGGGTTATGGCAAACCGCCGGTCAGCGCGGGTACAAGCAAGTTCGTGTGGTACGCGATTGGGGGCGTCACCATCGTAACCATCCTTGCGGTTCAAGAAGCTTTGGAAAGCCCTGACAGGCCGTAGTTCGCATTCCTGCGCGGTTCAAATCGTCGCAATAAGCTCCATCTCTATGAGGGCGTCCTTGGGCAGGCGCGCGACCTCGACCGTCGAGCGCGCCGGGGGAGCAGCGGAAAAGTATCGCCCGTACACTTCATTCATCGCGGCGAAGTCACTCATGTTCTTCAAAAATACGGTGGTTTTGATGACGTGGCCCAGTTTGCTTCCCGCGGCTTCCACAATCCCCTTCATGTTTTCAAGCGTGCGTTCTGTTTGCTGGCGAATGTCGCCAGAAACGAACTCGTTCGTCTTCGGATCGATGGATACTTGTCCGGAAACGAATAGAAGTCCGTTCACCTTGACGGCCTGAGAATAGGGGCCGATCGGTTTTGGACCGCGATCTGTCAGAACGATTTCTCTCATGGCATGGTCTCCTTGGAATTGGTGGTGCTCCCTGCAGAAGCATTTTCATAGCGCGCGCGAAACTCTTCGGGAACTCCGGGATGTTTCATCCACGAACGCTCGAATTCGGCTACATTTTGATGAGTTTCCTCTTCAAATGCGGCGATCAGATCGTTGAGATTAAAGCCGCGCCCTCGCCGGGCGGAAAGCATGTGGTCGATGGCGCGGCGGAACGCCTCCTGCCCGTAACGATCCTGAAGTCCAAAAAAGAAAAGAAAGCTCTTCGCGCGCTGCACCGTTTCGTCTTCCTCTTTATGCGTGCCGACGCTCTGGGGAATCATGCGCAAGGCGCGACGAATTGTCTCGGAACGGAAGGAAGGTCCCTCAATGGCTTCTTGGCCGAGCGCGGAGGCAAAAGCCGGGAGAGCAGAAAGCGGAGGCTGCTGTTCATAGTAGCCGGGGTTTTGGCCATAACCCAGCCAACTCGCGGCCAGCGCAGGTGCGGCAGCAGCCAGCTTTGGCGTTCCGCTTGTAAGATCAACCATCAAGGTATCGGTCGACGCCAGCTCCGCGGAAATGGCGCCCGGCTGCGCGCCCAAGAGTTTGGCGTAAGCCGAGGCTGTAGCCGTAAAACATCCCTGGACCACGGGGCATTCCACGATCCATAACGGCTGCGAGTTCGGGCTGCGCGCGCCAAAGGTTGCGTCATAAGTGCGCATCGCCAGCACCAGAGACTCCGGGGTTTGCTGCAAACGCGTAGCATTTTCTTTTTTGAGCGTCCAGAGCAGAACCTTGCCTGCGGCGGTGCTCACTAGGGTCTGTGCATACCTGCCGGCGACGACAAACGGATAACGATCCTCGAGATGCTGCACGGATTGGATGGTCAGCTCGCCGCCGTGGCGAGACGTCTTTGCGCTGCGGCCGCTAGTGTGCACAAGAAATCCGTCGGGAACATGCACCTGCAAGAACCACTTGGCTGGTGGAACTCCACCCGTGGCAAACAGGCCCGCCGAAGGGAGCAGCTCTGGCGCCCATCCTTCGGAAGGGAGAAAAAATGCCTCAGAGGAAAAACGGAAGCCGGTCTCGCCCTCGGCCGGAACTTGAAATTCAGAGTAGAGGTGCAAAGTATGGCGCTGTCCGACGTTCCAAGCCTGAGGAAGCGAAAGAAGAGTGTTTCGGGGAACCGCCGGTACGTTTTGCTCTGCGAGAGCAGCGCCATCCCAGATGGCCTGCGACTGGGCTATGCGGAAGAGGCGACGTCCGGAGAGCCGAACTTCCAGAGAGGATAGCGGCTGGTTGCCCGTATTGCGAAGCTGGTAGTCCGAGTCGACGCGAACCAGCGGAGCGGGTCCGGGATCAAACTGGACGCGAATTTCCTGTTTCTCGATCGAGTAGCCCGGCCCAAGTGCGGCGGCGCAGGAAGAAAGCCAGAGTCCGGCCCCGACAAGAAACAGACCGCACAGCGGACGACGATGAGGGCGTGACGCCAAGGCGAGTCGATTGTAGCGGGGGAAATGGGAAGAAGCAAAAGCGGCGAATGCCGCTCAGAGGCGCCCAATAAACGCACGCGTCAGCGTGGTTTGCGGCCGCGCACGCGAACAAAGGAAGTGTTGGCGTGATCGCGAGCGCGCTCGCGGGCCGTGATTTCCTTCCGAGCCTGTTCGTCCGTCATGCCGGAATTGATGCGCTCGAGGATCTGACGTTCCGTCAAGCCGGTATTCTTCAATTCGGATATTTCGGCGCTGGCCATGACCGGCTGGCCGGTCAAATGACGATGGAGTATGAGCTGCACGGTCGAGTCGGAGAGGCCGATGAGTTTGAGGGTGACGGCATCGATGCTGATGGAGTCCAGCTGCCCGGCGCGCGCAATTTCAAGGATCTGTTGCTCGGTGAATCCGGCCCCGGCGAGATTCGCGGCAGAATCAGCACTGGTGAAGAGATTCTTGCGTACGTGCGCGGTGCTGATTAGTTCGACGCACGTGTCATCGCTTATTCCCGCATGCTTGAGCTTAACAACTTGGGCGATTTCCTGGTCCGACACATTCAGCCCTTTTAGCTGCTCCACATCGCTGGACCACATCCCCGCCTGATCCAGAGGACGAAAGTCCGTGAGCGGGTGCTGGTGACACCCCGCCACCAGGAAAACGCACACGCCGAGAAGTATCTTTTGGTGCCGCATAGTTTCATTGTAGGCGAGGCAATGCGGGAAACGGGGGAGTGTGCCTGGGTGATACCCGGCAGAAGGTACAGGTGGCGATTTTCCTGGTTCGTAGACCTACCTGGCCGCTTATCGCCTTGAGCGCTGGAACCGCTGGGGGGCCGCAGGCCTCTCTCTTGAGGTGCGAGATTCCCGCAAGAGCCACGCGAACGGAAAATTAGATCTGGTATACGCGCTCAACTCCGAAGATGCCGGAAATCTTCCGGATATTTGTCAGAATGGTTTCCAGTTGACGGCGGTCGACGATTTCCAGGCTGGCCTCAATGTGCGCATTCTGCCGGTCGGGGCGGCTTTCCAGACTTTGAATGTTGGAACCTGCTCCGCTGATGACCGCGGTGATTTCGGCCAGCAGTCCAGCGCGGTCCTTCCCGCGGATGGAAAGGCGGACCGGGAATGTAGCAGCGGTGCCGCTTCCCCACTCCACCGCAATTCGGCGCTCGGTTTGATACATCAGGTTCTGCACATTCGGGCAAGCTCGTGTGTGCACCGCGACCCCCCGGCCTCGCGTTATGTAGCCGACGATATCGTCGCCGGGAATCGGATTACAACATTTTGCGCGGTACACCAGCAGGTCGTCATGGCCCTTGACGATCAGCGGGGCTTCCCCAAAACCAAGCATCCGTTTGACGGTTTTGACTAGCGTCGGCTTTGAATCTTCGGCTTCAGATTCCGCGGGCTTGTCCGGTTCGCCCAGCAATCGCGAGAGCACCTGGCGAGCGGAGTACTTGCCGAACCCGACCGCGGCGTATACGTCTTCTTGTTTTGTAAGGCCGTAGTCGGCGATGAGCTTATCCCAATCCGCTTGAGGAATTTTCTTCAGGCCCCGGGGGAAGTGCCGGGATTCCTTTTCGAGCAGCTTCTTTCCCATGTCCTTCGCTTCTTCGCGCTCGTGGAGATTGATCCATTGGCGGATCTTGCTGCGCGCGTGCGAGGACTTGACGAAGCTGAGCCAGTCCCGGATCGGCGTATGGTTTTTTTGCGTGAGAATTTCGACCACATCGCCGCTCACAATTTCATGCCGCAATGAAACCATCTGGCCGTTTACCTTGGCGCCCACGCATTGATGGCCTACCTCCGTGTGTACGGAATAAGCAAAGTCGACGGGAGTCGCTCCACGGGGCATTTCCAGAACGCGCCCTTTGGGTGTAAAAGCGTAGACCTCCACAGGCGCCAAATCCACTTTGAGCGTGGAGAGAAATTCTCCGGGCTCCTGTAGCTCCTGCGACCATTCGATGAGCTGCCGCATCCAGGCGATGCGCTGGTCGTCATCTCCCGAGGCTGGCTGTCCGCCCTTATATTTCCAGTGCGCGGCGACGCCTTCTTCCGCGATGCGGTGCATTTCTTGCGTGCGGATTTGCACTTCAAAAGGCTGCCCGCCGTGCAGCACCGTGGTGTGCAGCGACTGATAAAGGTTCGGACGCGGCATGGCGATGTAATCTTTGAACCGGCCGGGAACCGGGCGCCAAATGTGATGCATGACCCCGAGCGCGGCGTAGCAATTTCGTTCCGTGTCCGTGATGACCCGCACGGCGAGGAGGTCGTACACCTGCTCGAGGGTGTTTTGCTGGCGAAGGATTTTTCCGTGGAGAGAATAAAGGCCTTTAACGCGCGCTTCCAGTTCCGCAGGAATGCCGCTTTCTACGAGCTTCGTCCGAATCGTGCCTTGAACTTCCTCCAGGAACCTCTGGTGCACGGGGCTCTTATCCGTCACTTCTTTTTGAAGCGCGAGAAAAGCTTCCGGCTCGAGAAATCGGAAGGCCAGATCTTCGAGCTCGCCGCGAATCACACTCATGCCGAGACGGTGCGCAATGGGCGCGTAGATGTCCAAAGTCTCCCGCGAAATGCGCTGCTGCTTCTCGGGCGGGAGGTATTCGAGCGTGCGCATATTGTGCAGACGGTCAGCCAATTTGACCAGGACGACTCGAACATCGTTGACCATCGCCAGAAGCATTTTGCGGACGTTCTCCGCCTGGCGAGTTTCCGGTGCAGTCATATTGAGCCGGCTGATTTTGGTGACGCCTTCGACGAGGTGTGCCACATCGGGTCCGAAGCGCTCTTCGATGCGGGCGACGGGATACTCGGTGTCTTCGATGGCGTCGTGAAGCAGCGCGGCGGTGAGCGTGGTGGCATCCATGCGCATATCCGCAAGGATGTGCGCGACTTCAATCAGGTGCGAAATATAGAGGTCGCCGGAGCTGCGGAACTGATCGCGATGACGCTCGGAAGCAATTTCATACGCGCGGCGGACCACCCAGGGATCTTCAGAAGGGCGGTTTTTGCGGAGTTTTTCGAGGAGCTCTTCGAAGCGGAGTTCAAGTTGCCGGACGGCGCGGTCGCGCTGGAAACTCAACGGAACATTGCTAGGCGACGGCATATCCTAGTTTAGCCTGAAATAGAGCAGAGCGCGAGCAGGGGAAGCCGCGGACGGAAAAGTGTCATAGAGAATGAAAAGGACGCCGTTAGAGGCGTCCTTTTTCGAGAATCCACTTTAGCGCCGCCGAATCGGTGAGACGGCTTAGGATGATGTCTGTTGCTGTTGCTCCAAGCGTTTCTGCTTGATCTCCTTGATCTTGTCGAGGAGGTCGTCCGCTTGCTTTTCCAAGGACGCGCGTTCGTCCGCGCTTTCCACCATGTCCGCTTTGCGGCGATAGAGAAGGCTAAGGTAGGCCATCGCATCGTCATAGTCCGGCCTGAGAGAGATGGCCTTTTGGAGGTCGGTAATCCCCTCCTCTACGAGAGGGCTATATTTGGTTGCATACTCACCGCGGACGGAGGCAGGGAGCGGATCCGTGTCCTTCACCTGCTTCCTGATATTGTTCTTGTTGTAGTCCAGGCGCAGTTCGCCATTGCCACGCCATGCCAGCGTCCAATCGATCACGCCGATCCAATAATAAGGCTCGGGATCCTCTGGTTTGAACTGAATATGGCGCTCGTGGTAGGTCTTCGATTCCTCAAACCCTTTTTCTTCAATCGGCGGCGTGCCGGCCATTTGAAAGAGCAGCGAGCCGATTCCGTCGATGGCCGTTAGATTTTTGGGATCAATCTCCAGAATATCCTGAAACTCCTTGATCGCTTGTTCGCCGCGAGCCTTATTTTCCGCCGAAGGCGCGCCCGGAATGTACAAACTGGCGTAGGCGGTGGCGAGGTAGAGACGAGCTGTCATCAAGTTCGGATCAAGCTCCGAAGCGCGTTTGAAATCCTCGATGGCGGCGTCCGACTGGCCGGCTTTGAAAGCAACCACGCCCTTATTCAGAAGGTCGCGGGCCTTGAGCTTGTTGCAGCCCGAAACGCCGAAGACAAAGATCAACAACGCTGCCAGAGAACCGGTCCGGCGAGCCATACGAACTGATGCATCAGTCATCGAAGGCATCCATCTCTGCTAGGATTCACGTCCGCCCTGCGAGGGGCAAATCTACACTATTTAGCGAGCGTTTGCGAGTTCCGAGGTGATCAAGCCCACCGTCGTAATTCCTGATCCTCGCATTACATCGATTGCCCGGGCAATCACGCCAAACTCGAGGGCGCCGTCACCGCGAACAAAAGCGACATGGCTGCCACGCAACTTGAAAATCTCGGCCAGCCGGCCATGAAGATCCCGCCATTCCACGGGATCCTGGTTGATGCGCAAGGACTCATCGCCGAAAATCTGCACAACGATCGCGCCCGGAGCCGCTGGCCTGACAACCTCCGTCTGCTGGGGCAAATCCACGGGAAGTCCCACCTGCGCCTGCGGGTGGATCGCCATGAAGATAACCAAAAGCACCAGCAGAATATCGATCAACGGGACCACGTTCATTTCCGCGATCGTTTCGAGCCTTGCACCGCCAACCGAAATTCCCATGAGCCACCTCGCATGAAGCAAATTGCCCCACGAGAAGGACTCTCACATCCTGCGCTGGCCGAACTGCAGCCATTCGCGAACCACATCACCGCTATTGCTTACTGCCCGGCCTCGAGCTTGGCCGTGATCAATCCAACTCTATCGATACCGGCACCCCGCATAATATCAATCGCGCGCGCGACTTGCATGAACAGCACGTCGTTATCGCCCTTCACGAAAGCAATCTTCTCAGCGCGCTCCTTGAAGATCGTTTCGAGACGAGGACCGAGGCCTTCCCAAGTCGTGTCTTCATTGTTGATCTTGAGCTTGTCGCCGTTAAGCACCTGGACCACGACGGTCTTGTTCTCGAGATCCTGATTCTCCTGCTTGTTTGGATTGGGCTGAGGCACAAGCGCGTCCAAGCCGTGCGGAGTGAGCGGGGTGATGACCATGAAAATGATCAGCAGTACCAGCAAAATGTCGATCAGCGGAACGACGTTCATTTCCGCCATCGCACCGCCCTTGCTTTCACCAACCTGCATTCCCATTGAAATTCTCCTATCGGCCTGCCTAGCGCGAGCCTTGCAGGCCATCAAGCCGCGCCAGGTGGGATCTGGCGCGCCCGTTCAGACTTAACAAACGAATGGTGCGAAGGCTACTCGCCCCAACCTCGCCCCGTTCCCCAGGCTTCAATCAGCCGAGGGGGAAGAGGCCGGAGGCGGAGGCGGTGTCCTGCGTTGTTCATTCTGCTCGGTCAAGAGGCCCAGTTGGTCCACGCCCGCGGAGCGGATTTCGTCCACCACCGCGACAACATCGCCATACTTGGCCCTGGCGTCGCTCTTTACGTACACGGTCTTATCGAGACGGTTGGCAAGCAAATCCTTGACCTGCCCCGTGATATCGTCCTTCGATATCTTGGTATTCTTCAGGTAGATGGTTCCGTCTCGCGTGACTGCCACGATCACCGCGTCATCCTTATCCGCATCCTGCATCTCGCGCGCGTTGTCGACCCTGGCCATATCCACCGGCAAGGTCTTCTGCAACATGGGCGTGACCACCATGAAAATGATCAGCAGGACAAGCATGATGTCCGCCATCGGGATGACGTTTGGCGTCGACATCTGACTTCCAACCTTTGGTTTGTACCCCATGGGTTACCTGCCTTATTTCTTCGCGCCGCGACGCAAAATGAAGTAGTTGATCAACTCCATCGAGGAGTTGTCCATTTCCACGTCGAAAGCCTCGACCTTATTGCTGAAATAGTTGTAGGCCCACACGGCAGGCACGGCCACGAGAAGACCGAGAGCCGTGGTGACCAGGGCTTCAGCGATACCGCCGGCGACCGCGGACAACCCGGTGGCGTGGCTGGTTTCAATGCCCTTAAACGCGTTCAAGATGCCAATAACGGTGCCGAAGAGGCCGACGAACGGAGCCGTCGAGCCGATGGTGGCCAGCGCCGAAAGACCGCGCTTCATTTCCGCGTGAACGATGGCGACGGAGCGCTCGAGACCACGCTTGGCCGCTTCAATCACGTCGGAGTCCGTGACTTGCTGTGAAGCGGATTGAAATTCAGAGAGCCCGGTCGCCACAACTTTGGCGATGTGGCTCTTCTTGTTCCGCTCGGCGATGGCAATCGCTTCGTCCAGCTTGCCTTCCTTGAGAGCTCCGGCAACCTGCTGCACGAAAACGCGCGACTGCTTGCGGGCCGCGCTGTACATCAGGGCGCGGTCAATCATTACGCCGAAGGAATAGATGGAGAGAATCAGAAGGATCGCGACGACGATCCTGGGAAGAGTGCTCATCGAAGACCACATGCTCCGGATGTCCCACGATGTTGCCTGAGACTGCAGGAACAGGGCCGCGTTCATAAACAGAGTCGCTACCATTCGTTTTGCTCCTTAGTTCTGATGGCCCGGGTTCCCCGAAGCCAACGCGAGAGTTTGCCAAGCTTGCCACCCGGACCAGCGTGCCTGTCCCACTATCGGCACGCCAGACCGTTTACTGGTTCAGAGAGAAAATCACGTCGATCGTGGTATCGACTTCAACCGGCTCGCCATTGAGTAGCGTCGGCCGATAGCGCCACTGCCGCACCGCATCCAGTGCCGCTTGTACCAGCAGTGGATGCCCGGAAATGACTTCGAGTTGCTGCACTGCGCCATTCTTGCCGATAATCGCGTGCAAGCGCACGGTTCCTGAGATGCGCGTCTGCCGCGCGAGCGGCGGATACATGGGCTGCACTCGGTTGATCAACATGGCCTGGGTTACGTTGCCGCCCTGCCGGATGCGCGTGACGGTGGGCTTCGGCGGTGGCGGAGCTCCGCCCATTCCACCAATGACGCCGCCAATCACTCCGCCCATCGACCCTCCGGGCACACCGCCCGGAACTCCGCCTTGTACACCGGCCATGTCGGGCGCGTCTTCCTTAATAATCTTGATGTCCTTAGGAATCTCTTTCGGCTGCATGAGCTTGCCCGCATCCATCAAGTGCACTTGCGGCTTGACGTGCACAATCGCCGCAGGAGGAGGAGGAGGAGGGGGCGGAGGCGGCGGAGGAGGAGCGGTCAACATCGTCGCCATCATCGTCTTCGGCAGCGCTTCCGTATAGATCAGCGGAATGAGGATCAGGATGCCAACGAGAATGGATTGCAAAAGCAGCGATAGCGCGACTGTCCACGGCTTGTTGGTCCGTTTCGTTTTCCCTGATAGCACCAAATCTTCAAACATGGATCCTACCTCCTCCCGGCGGGAGCAAGACGTCCTGAGACGCCTTCACTTCCTCGGGTTTTATTTCCGGCTGCGGGTCCGGTGCTAGCCACTACACCTTGGCCGCCGTGCCAATGATTCCAGGCGACGACCAGTGGTGCGGCAATGCCAAAACTGGAGTACGTTCCTACCACAATCCCCACCACCAGAGCAAAGGAGAAAGCACGAAGCACCTGGCCGCCCATCAGGAACAGGACGAGCACGGTAAGGAAAGTCAATCCACTGGTTAGTATCGTTCGCGAGAGGGTCTGGTTGATGGAAGTATTCACGATCTCTACAAACGGCTGCCGCCGCATCAATCGGTTGTTCTCACGGATTCGGTCGAAAATGACGATGGTATCGTTCATCGAATATCCAACCAGAGTAAGCAAGGCCGCGATGACCGTCAGCGAAACCTCGAAATGCAAAAGCGAGAAAAAGCCCAGCGTGATCAAAACGTCGTGAAACACCGCCAGGACCGCGGCTGCCCCGTATACCAGCTCGAATCGGAAGGCAATATATACCAGCATGCCCCCTAAAGCATAGAGGGTAACGTAGATTGCCTGGCGTCGAAGCTCGCCGCCCACTTTGGGTCCCACAATCTCAACACCTCCGATCGCGAACGAGCCCAGCGCGTAGTTATTTTTCACCACGGAGAGCACGCCCGGCGTGACGCCGTCGACTTTCGAAAGGTCATCGAAATTCTTCAGAATCCCTCGCTCGGTCGTGTCACGATAATCCAGAATTTTTTTGGCAAGCTGTTGGTACCGGTCGCCGGCGTTTGTCGAAAGTAGAAGCGGATCGTGTTGCGTGAGGAAAGTAGCTAGCGTGGCGGGTGTAGCGGCATTGAAATCAGGCTTGGAAGAGTTCTGGACTCCGTAAATCGCGTTGAGGGCATTTAGGATGCGAGTCTTGCTGGCCTCTCCCGCTTCTTCTCCTTGCCCTTTTTGTCCGACGAAAATCAGCACTTCGTTTGAGTTGGGGCTCGCGATATCACCAATCGTTTGGATTTCATTATCGCCCACGCCTTGCGCGGATAAGCCGCTGCGCAGCTTTTCAATATTGGGGGGCTGTGCGAAGCGGACATCCACGTTCGTGCCGCCCTTGAAATCGATGCTGTACGGCAAACCGCCTCCGGCCGGGCCACCCTTAAGGAAGATGCAAGTCCAGCCGGCAATCAGCAAAATGGCGCTAAGAGTATAGAAATACTTGGCTTTGCCCATCCAGTCGATGTTGGGCGTTTTAAATAGCTCGATCATCCGGTTGTTGCTTCCCTTCCTTAGACTCCAGCGTCCGCAGGTTTGTTCCCACAGGCTCCCCGTCCATCTTGGGAGTCACCGCTAAAGACGTCCACTAGCCCAACGGTCCGTTCTAGCGAATCTTTGGCCCTATACGTTCTAGTACAGCCTAAATGCTCAACTCGCTCTGCCGGTCCATCTTGACTAGGTGATACTGGAAAATCGTCTTCGATACATAGATCGCCGTGAAAATGTTGGCAATCAAACCCACCGTCAAGGTAATGGCGAAACCCTTGATTGGCCCGCTGCCAAAGATGAACAAGAAGAATGCGGAGACGACGGTCGTAACGTGAGTATCGATAATGGTCAGGAAGGCCTTCTCAAAACCCGCGTCCACGGCCGAAGCCGGCGACTTGCCATTCCGCAATTCCTCACGGATGCGCTCGAACACCAGGACGTTCGAGTCCACGCCCATACCGATGGTCAGAATCACGCCCGCAATGCCCGGCAGGGTAAGCACCGCGCTGAAGTAAGCCAACGCGGCCAGCAGGATAACCAAGTTTAGGATTAGCGCGAGAACCGCGTTTGCCCCCGAAACCCGGTAGTAGATCAGCATGAAGATCATCACCACCACCAAGCTCAAAATGGAAGCTTGGACCCCGTGGCGGATCGAATCGGCGCCCAGCGACGGTCCAACCGTGTGTTCGGCAAGATACTTGATGGATGCCGGAAGCGCTCCAGCACGCAGGACGAGCGCCAGATCATGCGAGGATTCCTGGCTGAAATTGCCCTCGATCATCCCGGAATCATCGATCCGGCCGTTGATGACCGGTGCAGTATACACACGATGGTCGAGGACAACGGCCATCTGGCGGCCGATGTTTTGCTGCGTGAACGGCCCAAACCGGCTGGCGGCTTCTCCAGAGAGCGTAAAGTCCACGACCCATTGGCCAGGGTTACTCGTGTTGCGATTTTCCGTGGCGCTGCGAAGATCCCGGCCGGTAACCACGGCCCCGCGGCTCAGGATGTACCAACCTTCCCCTTGCGGCGGAGCCCCCGCTGCCCCGCTAGATTCCACGCGGCCCGGAACAAGCTCTGTATTGGGAGGCAATACCCCGCCGTGTTTGCTCAGAGCGTCGGCTTCCGAAGTGTACACAACCGGATCTTCGACCAGCCGCAACTCCAATTGGCCGCCCTCTTGAATAACCGCCTTCACTCGCGAAGGATCGCCTTCACCAGGCAGTTGCACCAGAATCTCGTTGCTGTTGGCCCCGCCCCGCAACTGAATGGTTGGTTCGGTCAAGCCCAGAGCGTTGACGCGCCGATCGATGGTCTCGAGCGTCTGCGTCATCGTGGTTTCTTGTAGCTGAGAAACGGCGCCCGCCCTCATCGTCAGCGTGTAGCCGGTCGGATCGCCCGCAGCCGGCGCCATATCCCAGATGTTGCCGAATTGTTGGCTGACGTAGTCGCGAAATTCCGCGAGCCGTGTGCCATCCACATTCTTCACCAGGATGTGCGTGTCGTCCACGCGCCGCACTTCGTCGTAGCTGATATTCTTGCCGCGCAGCCAGGTGGTCACCCGCTCCACCATCTGGTCCGCCTCTTGCGCGATGGCCTCCTGCACTTGCACCTGAATCACGAGTTGCGTGCCGCCTTGCAGGTCCAGCCCGAGCTTGATCTGGTGCGCGAAATTGTCTTTCAATTGCGTCGGAGACGTCGGGAACGTCGGCAGCCCGATTAGGCCGTAAATGCAGCCCACAATCACAACAACGATGAAAACAGCTTTCCACTTCAGATTAGGGTTCATGGTCAGGTAGTTGAGCGCGTGCTCCGGCCGCCGGCGGGTTTATTTCGCATCTTCCGATGCCTCCACCTGGGCGATCGCCGAGCGCGCGATGCGTATTTTTACTGGAGCCGATCCGGAGTCGGCGATTTTCAGGATGAGCGTATCGCCGTCGATTCCGTTGATCGTTCCATAGATGCCGCTGTTGGTAACCACTTTGTCGCCGGATTTGAGCGCCGCAATCATGGCCTGGGTCTTCTTGCGCTGCCGCTGCTGGGGCAATATCAGCATGACGTAAAAGATGGCCATTACCACGATCATCATCACCAGTGGATTGCCCAAAATGCTGGCCGGACCCGAAGACTGAAATAAAACCGCCGCTAACATCGTCAAGAAGCGCTCCATTCCTTCCGCGAAATTCACCCCGGCCCATCGCCGTCAGAGATGGAATCAGCCGGGCGGGTTAGCTGCCCCGCTCTCACAGCTCGCCGGATTCTCTGCTCGTGTCGCCGCGCAGATCGGCCCCGAACGGGTCGGGGCGTACGTGAAGAATCCCAAACGCTATTCCCGCCCCACCATCAGGCTGGGCCTACAGCATAGCGCGCGTGCATGCCAGAAGAGAAATTCGCTAGGTTCCCAAACTCGATAGCCTCGCGGATTTGCTTCATTAAGTCAAGGTAAAAGTGGACATTGTGGTGGGTCGCCAGAATCGCCGCCGTGAGCTCTCCCGCGGCGAAAAGATGACGAAGATACGCGCGCGTGTAGCGGCCGCAAACGGAACAGGAACAATTTGGATCGGGCGGGCGCTGGTCCGCCGCGTAGCGCGCATTCTTGATGAGCACGCGGCCTTCGCTCGTATAGAGACACGCATGGCGCGCCGCCCTCGTTGGCAGCACGCAGTCCATCATATCGATACCCAGCGCGACGTAATCCGCGATCTGCTCGGGCTTGCCAACGCCCATCAAATAGCGCGGCCGCTCGCGCGGCAAGAGCCCTGCGGCTTCGCCAGTCATTTCACACGTCAAAGCGTGCGGTTCGCCGACCGCGAGACCACCGACGGCGTATCCCGGAAAATCCAGCTCCATCAACTGCCGCGCGCTTTCGCGCCGCAAATCAGCGAACGTCGCCCCTTGCACGATCCCGAATTGCCATTGCGCAAGTCCGTCGTTTTGGCCGGCCTGCTCCAAAAAATATTTTCGCGCGCGGGCAGCCCATGCCGTCGTGCGCGCCACCGCGGCTTCCGCTTTGTCCCGCGGCGCCGGTGTCTCGATGCACTCGTCGAGCACCATCGCAATGTCCGAACCAAGCGCGAGTTGTATCTCCGCAGCCTTTTCCGGCGTGAGCAAATGCTCCGAACCATCCAGATGCGAACGAAACCGCACCCCTTCGTCCGTCACCTTGCGCAGTTCGGAAAGGCTGAACACTTGAAAGCCGCCGGAATCCGTAAGAATCGCGCGCGGCCACGACATGAATTTATGCAAGCCGCCGAGTTTGCGCACAGCTTCATGTCCCGGCCGCAAATACAAATGATAAGTATTGGCAAGAATGATTTCAGCGCCCAGCTCTTCGAGCGCTTCGTTGCGCAGGCCCTTCACGCTTGCCTGTGTGCCCACCGGCATGAAGAACGGCGTCTGCACCGCGCCATGCGGCGTATTCAACACGCCGCGCCGCGCCCCGGTCGGATCGGTCTTCGCTACCTCAAACGAAAAACTCACCCTTCGAGTGTATCAGGAGAAGATGAACGCGAATCCCACGCGCAAAACTACGAAAGCCGCCCACACGCTGAACGCAATCAGAAAAGGTTTGCTTCCCTTCAGTTTTTTCGCGTTGATCGCCGCGAATCCGATGGCTAACAGAATCAGCGTCCAAAATGTGAACACATCGAACGACTTGCAGAGTGCCACCAGCCATTTCGCGGAATCATCGGGCAGAAACGCGGCGATATTCGTGGCGATCGGATTTTCCAGGTCAATGGTCCCGGGCGCTTTGAGATACACAACCAGTAAGAAAATTGGACTGCTGATCAGCCCCGTCATGAATGCGTGCGCCGTGATCGCCAGCGCCGTGCCGAAACTTGTGCTGATGCCCCCAAGCAGGCTGTATGCTCCCCACATGACCAGTCCGATGATCAGCACCGCAAGAATCGGGCCCACAGCCCCAAACACATAAGTCGAGATAGGAGCAAATTTAGCGCCAGCCTCGATGCGCTGCTCCTTCTGCTCGGGCGACAACTGTGAACCCTGCGGGCTCTTTTCAATTTGCTGCCCCACGAAATCACGCCAATTCATCCGCTGATTCAAGCCAAAGCTCACCGCAATACTGAGAACCGTCAGAACCACCACGGGAACGATCCAGCTGGGTTTTCTGACGATGTCTTCAAACGTCTTCTGCGGTGCAAACAGGACGCCGAACATCCGGCTGATCGCGCTCATCTGGGGCTGCGGCTCGGGCGCCGCCGGGGAAACCGCCGTTGTCGTTGCCATGGGATAATCCTCCACCACGAGGTTAGGAACCGTTCTCTGTGAATCCACTACGCTCGGAACAACCCAAAGATTTCAATGCGCGGATTCTAGCCTATTCGAGCCCTCTTTGTCAGGAATGACAAGCGAACTTCAAAGTAGTCCGTATTTGGATGCTCTCTCCCTGCGGATTCCCAGGACGCAACAACAGCTCCCGGCTCCATCTTCCAACCCAAGAAAGGGGACACTCTAATCGAGGTAAGCCAGGGATATTTTAAAAGAGGTTTGACAATCGAGCAAACTTGCCCTTGACAATCGGATATCGCTATGGTACATTATCTGCTGGGTAAACGTGTAATCGAGTCCTGGAACGCCAATCTCCTAGTTGGCGTTTTTTTGTTGGGACCGCGTGTTTCGTCGCAAAGCCCCTAAAATCAACACTTACAAAAAACTGCCACATAGTGCAGCAACTCCGCGCCCTAAGCACCTTTAGAATGAACACTTGTAAAAGTGCATCAAAACAGGGCACTTGAAGTGCCTTTAGAATGAACACTTATGCAAAAACCCGGGGGGGACCCCCGGAAACGGGGTACAGACCGAGGGATGGCTGACAGAATAGACCGGGCGGTCCCGGACACTGTGATTAATGGCAGGCGCGAGGAGGAGAGGTTAACTAAGCGACCAGGCTCAAACACCACCTCTTACATTGTCCGAACCTAGGACAGTGCCCCGAGACCTGGGAAAGGCTTTGTGTGCCGGAACAAATCAATGTCTCATCAGGCAGGCAATGCCGGGACGGCCGCCAGCAGTTCTCCCGTATATTTATGTGCCGGCTGATGAAGAACCTTCTGCGCAGGGCCGACCTCGACAAACTTGCCCGCCCGCATCACCGCAATCCGCGTTGCAACCTGTGCCACCACCGGCAGGCTATGCGAAATAAAAAGGTAAGTAAGTCCGAACTCGCTCTGCAGCTCCTGGAGCAGCAACAAAACCTGCGCGCCTACGGAAACATCCAGCGCGGAAACCGGTTCGTCGGCAACGACAAGCTTTGGCCGCAGAATCAGTGCACGCGCGATGCCGATTCTCTGGCGCTGTCCACCGGAAAATTCGTGCGGATAGCGTTTCAGGGCATCTCCTGTCAGTCCCACACGTTCTAACATCGCCGCGGTGCGCTGCCGCTTCTCGGTTTTGCCAAGTTCTGGATGGTGAATCGCCAGCGGCTCGCCAACAATCTCTCCGACGCTCATTCTCGGGTCCAGCGAGGCGAACGGATCCTGAAAAATCATCTGCATTTGACGTCGCTCAGCGCGAAGTTCCGCGCCCTGCAAAGCCAACAGGTTCTTTCCCTGAAAGAGAAGCTCTCCCGAGTCAGGCTCGATCAGGCGAAGCAGCATGCGCGCCAAGGTCGTCTTTCCGCACCCGCTTTCGCCGACCACAGCAAACGTTTCGCCGCGCCGCACTTCCAGGCTTATGCCGTCGACCGCCGTAAACCTCGGCCCTTCCGTCTCGCTAGAAAACGTGCTGCCACCGCGGCGATAGGACTTACGTAGCTCGCGCGCCTCGAGCAACATTTCGCCGTTGATCGCCGTCGTGGTTGCACTCTGATGGCTGGGCATCTGAGTCGTCATATCAAAACACACCGCGCCGTGTGATGTGCGTCCGCAACTCGCAGCTCCGGAACAGCCACCGTGCATTCCTTGCGGCGCAACGAACACCGTGGCTCAAACGCGCAACCGGGCGGCAGCGCCGTCAACTGTGGAACGGAGCCGGGAATCGGCTGCAGCTTGCCGCGTTCTATGGTCGGCGAAGCATTCAGCAATCCTTGCGTATAGGGATGACGCGGTGCGGCCAGCACTTCGCGCGCGGGCCCTTCCTCGATGATGCGCCCCGCGTACATCACCGCCACGCGGTCCGCGACTTGCGCTACAACGCCGAGATCGTGGGTGATAAACAGCAAGCCAAGCCGCAGTTCGCGTCGAAGCCGGTCGAGCAAATCCAGAATTTGCTTTTGCACCGTCACGTCGAGTGCCGTCGTGGGCTCGTCGGCAATCAGCAGCCGCGGCCCCGCCGCCAAAGCCATGGCAATCATTGCGCGCTGCCGCAATCCGCCGGAAAGCTGGTGCGGAAATTGTTCCGCCCGAATCTCCGGCTCGGGAACCGCCGCGCGCCGTAGCGCCTCCGCTGCTCGACGCTTTACATCGCCCGCGCCATGGCCCGTTTCATGCGCGCGAATCGCTTCTTCTATCTGCGCCCCGATGCGCATCACCGGATTCAGCGAAGTCATCGGCTCCTGAAACACCATAGCAATTTCCCCGCCGCGCACCCCGCGCCACTCGCGTTCGTTCAACACAACGAAATTCTTCCCGTTCGGAGCGCCTGTAGTGGCGGGTTTCGCCCCGCCCGCGTCGCCGCCGGTCGTGCCGCGAGCGCTCTTCTCTTTTACTTCCTTTACTTCCTTTACTTCCTTTACTTCCTTCACCTCATTTACTTCCTTTAGATCCTTTTCAAGCCACGCCTCTCCGCCAACCCTCGCCCCCGCCGGCAACAATCCCATCAACGCCAGCGCCAACATCGTCTTCCCGCTCCCCGATTCACCGACCAATCCCAGCGATTCGCCCGCGTCAATCCGCAGCGACACCCCATTCACCGGCCGCACCCACCCAGCAGGGGTGGGCAACTCCACCGTCAATCCGCGCACGTCGAGAAGAGAGGTCACGCAGCCATCTTAGTGCCGAATTTCAAAACTCCAAATGCGAAACTGCGAGCTTGTGCTCTGTACGCAGCCGGCGCGCCGCTAGCGTTTGTCGAGCGGAAGAACGAACTTCAGTGCGGTGTGGGTCGTGGAAAAGCCGACGACTTTCACGTCTTTCAGACCTGTTTTTCTGCCGGCGGCGATCACGTCGTTCTGCGAGATGCTCTCCTGGCCCTTGGGATAGACGATCCATAGAGCTGCAGCACCTCTCAGAGATCTTGCGAACTTCGCAAGTTGCGAAAGATCCTTGTGCGATTCGGCCGCGAAGAAAATTGTATCGGTGCCAGCCGCAACTTTGTCCGTGGTGATCGAGCCTGCAAGCGGTTCGAGCTCTTCGAGGAAGTCAGAATCGAAGCTACCGAACAGAGAAATTCTTGCTCCCGGTTTAACGCCAATTTTGTCGATGCGCGTTTTCGGATGCAAAATCTTTTCGCGCCATTTCTCCGCGGCAGGCCCTAGCTCGAACACCGCCAATCCGTTCGCGGTCTGCAAACGCAGTTCGCCATCTACCGCTCTGGCCGACTTGATCGAAGCAAACGGGATCTTTAGCCGGAAGACTCCGCGGAAAAGCACTTCGCTCGTTTCGAGCAGCGCCTTCCCTTCCGAAACTTCCTTGCCCAATCGCACCGTGCATTTCACTTCGCTTCCCATGAAGCCCGCTTTCGATTCCCGGAGTTCAAGCCGGCCAAGCCAGCCGTGAATAGATGTAAACCATGCGCTTCTCCGCACGCGAATCCGCGCGCCTACGATAGTAAGCTAGAGGGCTCGATGGCAACCGCGATAACACACCGTGTGGACTGGAAGCTGATCTGGGCGCAGCGCGGCTTCCGCTATTTCTTCGTGGCCATGTTCGTGTCGCTCTTCGGCAGCGGCATGAACTTTGTCGGCGTGAGCTGGTACATCATGGCCGCCACGCATTCCACCGTAAAAGTCAGCCTGCAAGTCATTGTCGTGACGCTGCCTGGCCTATTCATTCCGTTTCTCGGAGGCGTGCTGATCGATCGCTTTGACCGCCGTTATCTCGGCGTCGTGCTGGACCTGGCTCGCGGCTTTTTCGTCCTCGCCACTGCTTATATCGCATGGAGTGGCGATCTGCATCTCTGGCATCTCTACGCCATGACGCTGATCACCGGCACGGGTTCCGCGATGTACTGGGCCACCGTCAACGCCCTCGTGCAAGAAGTCATTCCAGCGAGCCAGTTCACGGGGGCAAATGCCGCGGTCCTTGTCGGCGTGCAAAGCGGCATGCTGCTCGCCGGCGCATTCGTCGGCTTCCTTTATGATCGCGCCGGTATCGCCGGCATTTTATGTATCGACGGCCTCACTTACTTCGTCTCGGCGTTTTGTCTTTACAGCATCCGTCGCGGTTACGTCTCACCGCGCGATCATCTGAAATATCCACGCGAATATTCCGAAGCAACCGAAGCCACCGCGGAAGCTCTGGAGTCTGGAGAGAATCCAGAAGTCGCCGAAGCCGGCCTCTCTCTTGCCGTCTATGCTGACCTCAAGGAAGGTTTCGCCTACCTGAAGAAGGAGCCACTCGTCCGTTCGCTGGGAATCACTCACGCGATCATGATGGCCGGGGTTGTCAGCGCCAACGTCGTTCTTGTGGCCCTGGTGAACGACATTCTGCATGCTGGAGCGAGTGGCCTTGGCTTCCTCGAAGCTGGATGGGCGATCGGCGCGATCACCGGCGGCCTCATCGCCAGCCAGCTTCGCAGCTCGGCGCGCATGCCTCTCTATGTCGCGGCGTGCGCCGTACTTGCGATCGGCCACATCGCCACGCCGTTCGTGGCGTTTCTCACCGGTGCCGTAACGCTGCAAGTTATTTTCGGGCTCTGCCGCGCCGTCGGAGGCGTCACGGCGCAGTCCGGGCTCATGGCCATTGTCCCGCGCCACTTCATGGGCCGCACGCAATCCGCCATGGCCATCCTCACGACGGTGGTGCAACTTTTCATGAGCTTTTCCCTCGGGATCATCGCGCAAAGCGCCGGCCTGGTTGCGGGCTACGCGCTTCTCGCGCTGCTCTACGCCGGGGCAACTCTTTCCGCCTCCCGCGCCCGCCAGCTCATGCGTGAAACTTCAGAGGCATCTTCTTGAGCGTCTCCAGCTATTTCAGAAATCCTGGCGGGATAGACACTCCATCTTTGCTTCCCGTCTCCGTTATACTCTGCAGCTTACATTTTAATCGGCGTTCAAGCCGGTTTCGAGGCGGCTGCCGCAACGGCTGGGGGCGAAGCAAAGTCCTGGCCCAGCAAATCCACAGCGGCTTGGTTTAACTTCGCGCGCAACTGGTAGCGCTCGTTCGCCCGCGTGATATATCTCACCGCGATTTCCACGCCGCCGACGACTGGCTTCACGTTGATGGCCGGCGCCGCGGTCAAGGTGTGCTCCGTGTCCTTTGAGCGCGCAACTCCTTGCCATTCCTTCTCCGCTTGTTTCGCGGTCTCCGCCGTGGCCTCCAACACGATCTTCTGGATGGCATCGACGATGGGGTAGGGATCCCGCCCGGCAGGCAACACCACTTGCAACTCGTCCCAAAGCCACTGTCCAGAAGTCGAAAAGTTGAAGTAGTGGCCTTCAATCGAAAAACTGTTTGTGAAGGTTACGCGCCGGCCAGTGGGATGCCCCGAGTCCGTCCAATTGCCCGTCTCCAGCAGCACGGTGTGAAACATGCCTAGCTCGACGACTTCGCCAGTCACTCCGTTGATCTCCACCCAATCGCCAAGCCGAATTCCATTCTTTCCCATCAGCACGAACCAGCCCAGAAACCCGACGATGAAATCTTTAAGCGCGACCGTCAATCCCGCGCCCGCTAATCCAAGTATGGTTCCCAGCTGCCCCGGCGGCCCGAAAATCACCAGCAAAATGAAGAGCACCGCCGCCACTTGCAGCGAGACGCGCGTCACTCCGCGCAATGTCTGCACCTGCCTACGATCGAGCGAAGTCTTGCCGAGCAGCCGTTCCAGCCAGTTATCGAAAAATACGCCAACCAAGAGGATGCCCAAAATGATCGAGAGGCCAATGAGGGCGCCATGGACCACGATTTTCTGTTCTGCCGCCACAACCCCGATCCACTGGCCGTAGTTGTCAGCGAGCTGTTTCTGTTGGTCGATGCGCTTATCGAAAGATGCCAGTCTCTTTTGTTGTGCCGAACGCCTTTTCGTCTCCTGAACCAGTGCGATGGACTGGTCGTGGGTGAGCTGCTGCTGAGCCGGACCGTTCGCGGACGTCTGATTGGTGTTTTGCTGTCCGTTGGCAGGCGAGATGCTTTTTTTCACAGCATCGAGTTCTGACTCGAGCGCATTGTGCTTCGCCGCAAGCGAAGCAGCCGCCGCCGCCGCCGCTTGTTTTGCTTGCCACAACTGAAGCTGCTTCTGATGGAGTGTCAGCCATTCCTCGAGGCGGTGAATCAAGCCGCGTTGTTCCGGCGCGGTGTTGACATTTACGTGCAGGGCATCCGTGGCTTCCGAAGAGGCTTTGTGCTCGGCCATCATGGCCTCGATGCGGCTCTTCGGATCACCTCCGGCGCGTTCCAAATCCTCCTTGGCGTCGTCCACTTCGTCCTGGTGTTCCTCTTGATGGGCCGTCGCCAGGACGAGCTGATCGTCCAACGCATCCTTCTTGGATCCGGTGGCCTTGGCATCCTCCGCGGTTAGCCGTGCCACGAGTACGTTATCCGCGTCGAGAGCATCTTCAGCTTTACTCAACCGCGCCTGAATCTCTTTTGCCTGAGGGCTCGAAACTGGCGGATGCTCTTCCGCATCGCGTTCCGCGGCCGCATACGCCAGATCCATCTGCTGATCGGCAAGGCGAAGAGCTTCTTGCGCGAATGGCTGTTCCTCGGCGCGGGTTGGCATTTTCGCGAATGCTTGCGCTGTCAGCAGGGGCGTTTGGTCCACCAGCGGCACCTGCGCGGCCGCAGCGCCATTGGCGGAATTGCCGATTGGGAGGACTCCGGCCGGCTGCTTCGTGCGCAGCAATCCGTAGACGCTCACTGCCAGGAGCAGCACCAAGGCGATTGCCGCAATTTTCTGTATCGGTTTCATGTTTGTTTTAGGGGCTGGACCATCATTTTAGTATGCTTCCCGCTCGCCACAAACACCTCCTTTGCAAATTTTCCCTTGAGGCGCGCGCTAGTTTTGGCCTCGATTTGAGGAACGCGTCTATACCCTTGCTCCGCAACTTTCGCGACTTTTGTACCGTTCTCGATATGACAAACGGCGCTTCGCCCGCCTTGCTGGGTGCCCATTAGGCTCGTAAGCTGGACGCAGAGGGATCCATGCAGGATTCGAGGCTACCCAAAACTGTTTTCGTCGTGCTAGCGGCATTGGCAGCCGTCTACTTTTGGTCAACATACGCGCAATTGCCCGACGTGGTCGCTTCCCACTTCAACGCGCGCGGCGTTGCCAACGGCTGGCAGCCGAAGTCCCTTTTCTTCGAATTCTTCGCCGGAGCCGTTGCGATTGCCGCGTTCTTGGCTTTCGGAGTTCCGGCCATTTTCTCCAAAATACCTACGGCAATGATCAATCTTCCCCATAAGGAATACTGGCTGGCCCCCGAGCGCCGCGAGGAAACGCTGGCATTCCTGAACGGTTATCTTGCCTGGTTCGGCTGCGCTGTTCTGTTGGTCGTCACCACCGCCGTCAACTATGCCATCGGGCAAAATCTGCATCCGGGCAAGCCGGCGGGCGCTTACTTTCTTCTTTGCGTCCTAGCGGGTTTTCTTATCTTCGCGATCTCTTGGTCGATCCGCATACTCACCCGCTTCTCCCGAGTCCCGAGCGACGGCTTCACGCCAAAATAAAAACGCCCCGAAAAAATCGGGGCGTTGCGTTCTTTAAGTGTCGAATTTCTTTTTTCGAATTTCAGCGCATTCTACAAGTAATCCCGCGAAGGACCTTCCAAGAAGGCGCGCAATTTGCGTGAGCGGGACGGATGGCGCAGCTTGCGCAGCGCTTTTGCTTCGATTTGACGGATGCGCTCGCGCGTAACGGCGAACGATTGCCCGACTTCTTCGAGCGTGTGTTCGCTGCCGTCGTCGAGGCCGAAGCGCATCTTGATGACTTTTTCCTCGCGCGGCGTCAGCGTCTTCAACACGGAAGACGTCTGCTCCTTCAAATTCAAATTGATGACCGCGTCGGACGGCGAAACCACAGCCTTGTCTTCGATGAAATCGCCAAGATGCGAATCTTCTTCTTCGCCAATCGGTGTTTCGAGGGAAATGGGCTCCTGTGCAATCTTCAAGATCTTGCGGACCTTGGACACAGGAATGTCCATGCGCTTGGCAATTTCTTCGCTGGTTGGCTCGCGGCCGAGTTCCTGCACCAACTGGCGGCTGGTGCGCACCAGTTTGTTGATCGTTTCGATCATGTGCACGGGGATGCGGATGGTGCGCGCCTGGTCGGCAATCGCGCGCGTAATCGCTTGGCGGATCCACCACGTCGCGTAGGTCGAAAATTTATATCCGCGACGCCATTCGAACTTGTCGACGGCTTTCATCAAGCCAATGTTGCCTTCCTGAATCAGGTCGAGGAACTGCAAGCCGCGGTTGGTATATTTTTTCGCGATCGAAACGACCAAGCGCAAGTTCGCTTCGATCAATTCCTTCTTCGCTTGTTCGGCTTCCGCTTCGCCGCGGTGAATAAATGTGAGCGTGCGCTTTAATTCGGTGAGCCCGACTTCGCTGGCGTCTTCAATATCTTTCAGCTCGGTCCGGCGCGTGCGCAACTCCTTGCGCGCTTCGGCGGCCACGTCGCCTTTGGCGGCGTCCACGCGGCGCTCCAGCCGGCCCGCTTCGCGTTCGAGCGATTGCAGCCGCTCGACCGTCCCGCGCATCTTGTCGATGAGCCGCTTCTTCTCGAACGGGTTGAAATCGATGCCGCGAATCTCGACGGAAATCTCGACGCGCGTCCGCGCCACGGCCCACTTCGCCTTGATGTACGGCCGCTTCTTCGATTTTGGAGTGTTATCGAGCTTCTCCGCCTGCTTCAGCGCCATATCGTAGAGCTTCGCGATCTTGTCGATGTACTTGAGCGTCTGCTTCGTCTTGTTCGCGATTTTTTCTTCGGTGAGTTCTTCGTCGTCAAACTGGACGATTTCTTTGATCGACCGCGCGCCCTTGCGCAAATCCTCGCCCACGGCGATCAATTCCTTGATCACGATCGGCGAGCGTGTGATCGACTTCATCACCACCAATTGCCCGCGCTCGATGCGCTTTGCGATGGTCACTTCGCCTTCGCGCGTCAGCAACGGGACCGTGCCCATCTCGCGCAAATACATGCGCACAGGATCGTTCGTCTTTTCGAGCGACCCCGGCGTCAAATCCAGATCGCTGCCGCCTTCATCCGAATGCGCATCATCCTTGACGATGGCATCGCGGTCGCCGGCTTCCGCGGACACTTCCACCGCGCGCGCGGCCTTCGCCGATGCCTGGTCCTCGTAAATCTCGATGCCGTTTCGCTCGAATGTAGTGAGAAGGTCGTCGATCTCTTCCGAGGAATGGACCTCCGCCGGAAGCGAATCGTTCACTTCGTCGTAAAGCAGGTAGCCACGCTCTTTGCCCACGGCAATGAGCTGCTTTACTGCGTCATATTTCTCTTCAAGTCCCACTGCTGCCACGAATTCCTCCAAACTCTTGCGTGCAATCCCTAAAAGCGCCGTTCAGTTCCGGCAAAACCTTGTGCATAGGCGCGGGCAGTATGCCACGCTTGCGCAGCAGACTCCTCTGCGGTCACCAAAACAGAAGCATGGGGAAATCTCCCCACCTGATCGCACGTCTTTTTGTGAAATCCTCTGCGCTGTGCCGCGATGCCAGCTTGCCGCTCGACCCGTACTTCGCCCGCTTCTCGCTCTCAGAGTACGTCGCCCTGACTCTAAGTACATCCGTTAGATGCATTTAGATGCCAATCCGTTACCCGCAAAACCCTATTACGCTACACGCTTAAGTCTATCCCCGTCAACAATTTAATCAGTGGAAATCTGTGGAAGAAGTTGCCCTGGGACTGCCGGTGGCCGCTCGACCTTCATCTCGCCGCTGCTAGCCTGCGCATCAGGTCCTGCTTCTTCTCGAGCAGGCCGCGCATCTCCGTGATGGGAGGATTGGCCTCGATGCTGCGCTGCACATCCGCCAGCTCTCGCTCGGCTTGCCGATGCTGCAAAGCCTCGACGCAACTGACCGCCTCTTCCCAGGTAGGCTCGCTGGCTTCTTCGAAGAGAATCTCGAAGAGGATGCGGCGGTCGCGATCTTCAAGCTGCGTGGCAACTTCCGTGGCTTGCACGGGCTCGTCGGCGAGGCTTGCGGCGATCAACGCGGCAAAAACCTTTTCTGTTTCGAGCCCGTGATGAAGCTGAGCGGCCTGAAGCTGTTGCGCTAACTCGCGGCGGAATCCTTCGGCCTCCGCCAGCATGCGAATCAATCGCCGCTCGACGGGCTTTGCCGAGCGCCCCACCAGTTCCGGCTGAATTTTTAGTTCGCTGTGGCGCTGCGTGGCGGCTTTGCTCAACGCGGCGCGCAACACCGGCTCATCCAGGTGCAGCTGCTGCGCGATGCGAGTCGCCCATTCCGAGCGAAGAATGGTATTGGGAATTTTTTGTACGTAGGGCAAAAGAAAATTCACGGCGCGCCGCTTCCCCTCGCCAGTCGTCAAATCCATCTTTCGCGCACGCGCAATCAAGTAGTCGACGTACGGCGGCGCATCCCTGAGCAGCTTGGTGTACTCTTCGACGCCTTTCTCGCGAATGAACAAATCGGGATCGGCTTTCTTGTCGCCCACGGGAGGCAGCGCCAGCACGCGCACCTCGAAATCCTGTTCGAGCAGCAGCGACACGGACCGCTCCGTGGCCGCTTGCCCCGCATTATCGGGGTCGTAGTTGACGATCACGCGTTTCGTAAAGCGGCTCAGCAATTTAATCTGCGGCTCCGCGAGACTCGTCCCGCAACTAGCCACCACGTTGCTGATTCCCGCGCGAGCCACGGCGATAGCGTCCATGTAGCCTTCGACCAGCACAGCAAAATCCGACCGCCGCAGCGCCTCCTTCGCACGGTCCATGTGATAGAGCACGTTGCTTTTCGAATAGATCGGCGTCTCGGGCGAGTTCAAATATTTTGGCTGGTCGTCGCCAAGTGCCCGAGCCCCGAACGCCACGATTTTCCCGGAGTCATTCGCAATGGGGAACATGATCCGCCGGCGGAATCTGTCGAATAGGCGTCCGCCCTGATCGCCGCGCGAGATCAGTCCGGACCCGACAAGCAATTTCTCGGGATATTTCTGCTTCAAGAATCGAAGTAGGGCATCGCCGTCGCTCGGGGCATAGCCGATCCCGAACCGGTCAATCGCTTTGTGATCGAGCCCGCGGTCCTCGAGATAAGCGCGCGCCGCTTTGCCTTCGAGCGTTCCGGAAATCTGCTTTGTGAAAAAAGTTTGCGCCTCGCGGTGCATCTCGACGAGCGCCGCACGCTGCTGATTCTCCTGCCGCTCCTCCGGGGAGCGCTCCCGAGGGCGTGGAATCGCGATTCCGCACTTCTCGGCGACGGTCCGCACCGCTTCAGGAAACGCGGACTTCTCCATGTCCATCACAAAATTAAAAACGTCGCCGCCCTTGCCGCACCCGAAGCAATAAAAGATTTGTTTAATCGGCGAGACAGTGAACGAAGGAGTTTTTTCCTGATGAAACGGACAAAGTCCCGAATAATCCTTGCCGGTCTTTTTCAGGCGCACGTACTCGCCCACCACGCGAACAATGTCCGCCTGCTGCTTGACGCGTTCCGCGAATGATCCTGCTTCCGCCATGGGTGGAAGAACGAAATTCGAAAAGCGAAACTCGATATGCCAGTTACGGCTTCCGAGGTTCGCTCAGACCTTGCCTCTCCTTCGTTGCCCTAATATAGCCGTTTAGGGTCTGAATGACCCGTTGTGCTAATGCGGTCACGTCCTGCTGCTCTGATGCCGAAATATAGTTTTGGTCTTCGGCCGTAATCAAATGGTCGCGGACCTCGAAAGCGGACCCGCGTGCTGTCCTGCAAAATTGAATGTTCTCCTGATAGGAGTATCTCCCAAATCCTTCGGCGATATTTGCTGTGATGGAAACGGCTGCACGTTGCACTTGCGATGTAAGGCCAAACTTTTCCTCAGCCGGAAACTTTTGCGTCAGTTTGTAGACCTGATTCCTCAGTTCGCGCGCCAGCTGCCACACCTTCAGGTCCGTAAAGTCCCGAAGTGGAGTCCCCGCTAAATTCGGGGCTGTTTCTAATTTCGGACTTCGGTTTTCGAGTTTCGTCATTTCCTTATGAACGTAATTCTACAACGGTGATGGCTTTGCCGCCGTGTTCTTCGGTTTCAAACGAGGTGCGCTGCACCAACGGATGCGTCTTCAGAAATTCAGCAAGACCTTTTCGCAACGCGCCGGTGCCGTGGCCGTGGATAATACGCACGCGCGTTTGATTGGCGAGCGCGGCTTCGTCGAGATATTTATCGACGCGCTCGGTTGCTTCTTCCACGCGCATGCCGATCACATTGATTTCGCCCGAAAGTGCGGCTTCGCCGGGTTGCGACGTGACGGTAATATTTCGCGACGCGGCTGGCACTGACTGGCGCGCGGGCGCACCTTCTATTCCGGTGATTTCATCGACGGCAACTTTCATGCGTAGCGGCCCGGCTTCGATTTCTGCTGACGAGCCATCCAGGCGGCGAAAGATCACCGGCTTGCTGAAGCCGCGCACGCGAATTCGCGCGCCAGGTTGCAACGCCTCCGCGCGAACCGGTTCCTGGCTCGCAGAAACTGTTCCCAAATCTGCTTGCGACTCGGAAATGGTTTGCACGACCGCGGCATTCAGCTCTTCGCGGGCTTCACTGCGAATGTCCTGGCTCTTGCGCCGCGCAGTCTTCTCGAGTGAGGCACGCAGCTCACGTTCCTTAACGGCTTCGATCGCGCGGGCGATATTCTCATCGAAGCGCTTTTGCATTTCCGCGAATTGCGCTTCGAGTTCCTTGATGCGTTTTTGCTGGCGTTCGACCCATTCGGTGCGCAGCTTCTTGCGCTCCTCTTCCAGCGCGCGCCTTTCAGCGGCCATTTGCTGTTGCATGCGGTCGAGTTCGTCGCGGCTGCGGTGCAAGTACGCAATCAAATCGGCGGCTTCGCGCGATTCCGGCGTCAGCAAGGACCGTGCCCGTTCGATTATGGAGCCAGCGATGCCTAAGCGCTGGGCAATCGCGATTGCGCTGGAACCGCCCGGCACGCCGACCATCAGCCGATACGTCGGCCGCAAATTCACGTCGTCAAATTCCACCGCGGCATTCACCACGCCGGGCGTGGTCGAAGCGTAGGCTTTCAGCCGGTCGTGATGCGTGGTCGCGAGCACGATACAATTCTTTGCGCGAAATTCATCGAGAAGTGCCACGGCCAGCGCCGCGCCTTCTTCCGGCGCGGTTCCGGTGCCCAATTCGTCGACCAACGCGAGCGATTGCGGCATCGCCAATTCCAACATGGCCTTCAAATTCAGCATGTGGGCGGAAAAGGTCGAAAGGTCGGCCGCAATCGATTGCTCGTCGCCAATGTCAACGAGCACGCGGTCAAAAAGCGGCAGCACAGCGCGCTGCGCCGCCACGGGAATCCCGGATTGTGCCGCGAGCGCCGCTAGTCCGGTCGTTTTCAATGCCACCGTTTTGCCGCCGGTGTTCGGCCCGCTGATGACCAGAACTTTTTCCGCGCCGCCGAGCGCCAGCGTCATCGGGACGATCGCGCGATCTTCACGCCGGAGCTTATCTTCGAGCACGGGATGCCGCGCGGCCACCAAACGCAATTCCGCAACATCAGAAAATTCAGGCATTGCCGCGTCGAAATCTCGAGCAAAGCGCCCACGAGCAAAAACGCTGTCCAGCTCCGCGATAGTCGCTGCCGCGTCAACCAACGCGCCGCGAACCATCTGCAGCCTTTCCGTGAGCTCGCGCAAGATTCTTATGATCTCCGCCGCTTCGTCTTCGGCAAGCTGGACGAGCTGGTTATTCAATTCGACGGTCTCGAAGGGCTCGAGAAAAACGGTTTGCCCCGTTCCGCTCGCGCCGTGCACGATTCCCGGAACACTTCGCCGGTTCTCGGCACGCACGGGAATCACGAACCTTTCGTTGCGCAGCGTGACGTAATCTTCTCCAGCTTCCGCGTTGCGCGAGCGCAGAATTTGCTTTAGCGTTTTCTGAATCGACTCGCGCGCCTGGGTGATGCTCGAGCGAATACGCCGAAGGGAGGACGAGGCATCGTCGCTGATCTCTCCGCTCGGCAGAACGCATCGCCGAATCGCGGCCAATATCTCACGAAAATCCGCCAGCGCGGCCGAGCGCGCGGCCAGCAAGGGGAGTTTTGCCGCGTCCTCCCGGAATTGCCCGCGCAACCACGCTGAGGTTTCAAGCAGCGACGCTGCCTCGAGCAGTTCTTTGGCTTCCAGAACAATCCCTGGCCCTTCGATTTTTTCAAGCCAACCTTGCGGATCGGCCAGCCCGCCGAATCCCAATTCGCCGCCTCCGCGCAGCCATTCTCGCGCCTCGCGAATCAGCGCAAACGCCGCTTCCAGCGTGTGGCGATCCGTACCAAAATCCAGCGCGTTCACCGCTCGCCGACCCGGCGCGCACGTGGTCCTCAGCCGCAACAATTCGCGCAGCTTGTCAAACTCGAGTACGTCTTGCGCTGTCCGGGACATTGCGGCTTTCCTATTTCACAACTCTCTGGAGGCGCTTCATCTCTATTTTACCGGAGGGGGTGAGCTGGTGGCGGCAGTTTTGTCGAACTCTTCCATCATCGTCACGCAAAGTCCATTCAGCGCATCGGCGGCCTCATGATTCATTCCGCCCTGATTATTGCTCAAGAAGGAAAAGATGAGGCGGCGTCCATCCGGCAATTCCGCGAAACCTGAAAGCGTTCGCACATGTTCGACGGAGCCAGTTTTGGCATGAATTCTTCCAGCGGCAACCGTACCTTTCATGCGGTCCTGCAACGAGCCGTCGATTCCCGCGACCGGGAGCGAATCATAATAGGGCGCGAACCATGTCTGCGCTTGCGCGTACTTGAGCAAAGTCACGACGGCCCGTGGAGTGATCAGATCGTGCCGTGATAGCCCCGACCCGTCGGCCTGGATCACATCCTCTGGCGCGATCCCTGCACCAGCATAAAAATCTTGCGGAACCTTGAGCAGTTCTTCGGGAGTGCTCCACAAGCCATTTTGCCGGGCGGCGGTTCGGAGGAGCATCTCGGCATGCAGGTTCTGGCTGATTTTATTGACGAGCTTAACGGAATCACCGAGCGGCACGGACACGTGTTCCGCGAGAACCAGCCTGGGCGTCGGATCCGTGTCGGGAAAGTGGACCGCACGAACTTTGCCATCGATCTTCACCCCGCGCTCTGCCAACAGCACCGCCAGGAGGGATGCCGCATGCTGCGCCGGCTCTTCAATTGCCAAGACCAGTTTGCGGGGAGCGCTTTTTGCCGGAAGAGTGCCGCGAACAACCACCAGGCTCGCGCCTGGCTCGCGCGTGAGCGTCAAATCCGATTTCACATCAGCCGCGGAAGTCGAGACGTCATTCTGGAGAGCAAAATCCGGAGTCAGCGGTTCGACGGTGGCCAGCACCGGGTCTCCCATTTTGTCGCCCGGGGACAGTGTCAGAGCGACCGTGTTGTCGTCCACCACGATGGCGGAAATCGCCGCGCCGTATTCCCACACCATGTCGCCGATTTCCCAGCCGTTGGGGTAGCGCTCGGGTGGAAAGTAGCTGTCATCGCCGACGATGTCTCCCGCAATCTCTTTCACGCCGCGAGCGGCTAGAGAATCTGCGAGCTCGCCGAGCACTTTTTCCGGCGGCCCATCAAATTCTTCCTTCAAGTCGAATGGGAATTTGCGGTTGGAAAGGTTGGGATCACCCCGCCCGACCAGCAGCAGGTCTCCGGAGAGCTTGCCATTCAACGAAATCGCGCCGCGTGTCTCGAGCGTAGTATGAAATCTGTAGCCGGGCCCGAGTTTGGCCAGCGCCAGCGCGGTTGTAAACAGCTTCATGTTCGAGGCCGGGACAAAATAGCTGTCGGCATCTTTCGCGTAAAGTGTTTCTCCGCTCCGTGCATCGAGGATCAGCAGTCCCCAATCGCCTTTGCTCGCAGGCGCTGCGCCCAGCAGAGCGTCGGCACGCGCGCCAAATCTCGCGGCCGCGGCGGCATCCACGGTGGACAGCGATTCACGTTTTGCGCTTTGCTTCCCTGCGCAGCAAGTTTGTTCCCGTCCTGCGGTCGACTGCGCGCGCGCTCCAGAGGACGCCAAAACAGCGAAGGTAATGACCGCTGCCGTGGCCCGCCATTTAAATGCTCTTCGCAGGCCCATGTTTCCTTTTCCCGTCGATCATCGCAGATGAGAGTATAGTCGAAAGCTGGCGCAACATTTCGCCGGCCTGGCAGCATCCATCTACATGTTGCACGGTATCGAAGCCGGCCCCTCACAAACTGCGTATTGCGCCCAGGCGTCTGGCAACCTATGATTGATAAGCCCAGTAAATTTTAGCGAGGTGAAATTTGATTAAGCAGATTAGTTCTTGCCTCATGGCCCTGGCGATGATCGCCCCGCCCCTCCTGGCACAAGCCGACCGAAAAGAAGCGGACCGCCTTGAAAATTGCGGCACGGTCATCAAGGAAGTGATGGACATTCCCGACGACATTCCCGAGGATCTCATCGACAAAGCCGAATGTATCATCGTTTACCCCTCGGTTTTAAAAGCTGCGTTTATCGTTGGCGGCAGTTATGGCCGCGGAGCGATGACGTGCCGCACCGGTGAACACTATACTGGGCCTTGGAGCGCACCTTCCATGATGGCGCTGGAAGGCGGCAGCATCGGCTTCCAAATTGGTGGGCAGGCCACCGATTTTGTACTGTTGGTGATGAATCCCCGCGGCGCGCATTCGATCCTCAAGAATAAGGTAAAGCTCGGAGCTGACGCTTCCGTAGCCGCGGGCCCAAAGGGCCGCGCGGCCGACGCTTCCACGGATGCGAGTCTGCGCGCCGAGGTGCTGAGCTATTCGCGGTCTCGCGGGCTGTTTGCAGGTGTGTCCCTTGAGGGCTCGACGGTTCGCCCGGATAATGACGCCAACGAGCGTGTCTATGGAAAAACGGTGAGCGCGGAAGGCATTATCTTCAAGGGCGCGGTCGCCGTGCCTCCGGCGGCACAGCAAATGATCGCTTATCTCAATCGCAAGTCTCCGAAGAACCTATCTGATCCCAACTCCTTGCGCGAATAGCGCGCAAAACATAGATGGCGAGCGAGGCCCCGGCGATTGCCGGGGCTTTCGTTGTTAGGGGGAAAGAAGTGAGAAAGGAGTTGACAGGAAGTAAATAATGACTCATAGTCATTTATGAACTATGGTCAAGAAAACGCAACGAAAAGCATCGCCATCGCGTGGGACTGCAACAGTCCAATTGCGTGGGCGCCGGGAACGACGAACGGCGGAAACTCGCGAGCGTCTGTTCCGGGCAGCTTTGGATCTTTTTGCAAGAAAAGGATTTAACGAAACCACCGTCGAGGATATCACTGAAGCTGCAGACGTCGGCAAAGGCACATTTTTCAATTACTTCCCCAGCAAAGATCACATCCTTCTGGCATTCGGAGAGATGCAACTGGCAAAGCTGCAGGCCGCCATCGAGGAGGCCCGCCGCACCCAAGAACCCATGCCCCAGTTTCTGCGCTCGCTCGGCGTCCGCATGACCCAGGAGCCTACGCGCCACCCCGGGATCATTCGGGCTCTTCTGCTGGCTTATCTCTCGAGCACTCCGGTCCGCGAAGCCATGCTTGATTTGCAAAAACGTGTGCACGCATTGCACACGGAGATCGTCCAGTTGGGCCAGGAAAGGGGCGAAATCCGCAAGGATCTGCCCGCAGCCGAGATCGCGCACGTTTTTCGCCAGACCATTTTCGGCACCCTTTTGATGTGGTCCCTGCACGGCGACGCGAGTTTGCACGCTCGCATTGAGTCCGCGTTCAACGTGCTGTGGTCCGGACTGGCCCCGCGAAGCGCGGCAACCTCCCAGGCTGAGCCGCCACTCGCCGCTGTTCCGCGTTCCACAAGTGGAGATTGATTTTATGAAACGCAAAGGCATCGTCATCCTGATTTTGGTGGCCGCCATTCTGGGCGGCACGGCTGTCTACGCAACATGGTTTCGGCACGACAACACGCTGAGAGGATCGGGCACGGTGGAAGCTCGTGACATCCGCGTCGGCTCTGAAGTCGGCGGCCGCATCGATAAAATACTGGTCCGCGAAGGCGATGTCGTACACCCCGGCGAGATCATGATCACCTTCGACGACAAGGAACTGCTGGCCTCGCTGGATCAGACGCGAGCGGCCGCGGAAAAAGCAGAGCGGGGCTATCGCAAAGAGGACGTCGACGAAGCCCGCGCCGAAGCAGCGCAAGCGAAAGCCGATTACGAGTTGCGCTTGCGCGGTTACCGGAAGGAAGACATCGACGCGGCGCAAGCCGACGTCGAACGCGCGGCGGCCGATGAAGTTCGGACGCACCTCGATTTCCAGCGCTACGATGCGCTGGCCAAAAAAGATTTGGTGTCCAAACAGCAGCGCGATACGGCGGAAGCCGACTGGAAGATGGCCGTCGCGCAGCAGCAAAGCCTGCAACATAAACTGGCCGAGCTAAGACGCGGATATCGGCCCGAGGAAATCGCCTCGGCCAAGGCAAACTACGAAGAAAAACTGGCGATTCTCGGGAAATATGAGAGCGGCAACCGGCGCGAGGACGTGGAAGCGGCAAAAGCAGCTTACGCATACGACCAAGCGCGGTTTCGGGAGAGGCAAGTTGTCGCGCCTTCGGAGGCTACGGTCGAAGTGCTTGATGTCCGTCCAGGGGACCTGATCGCGCCCAATACGCCAATCGCCACGCTCTTGGAAAAGGATCAAATATACGTTCGGATTTACATTCCCGAGACGGAGTACGGACGCATTCATCTCGGACAAAAAGCGGAAGTGCGCGTCGATTCTTTTCCAAACACGGTTTTTGACGGGGTGGTCGAGCAGATCAATCAGCAAGCCGAATTTCTGCCACGCAACGTGGAAACGCGCGACGAACGCGTTCACGAAGTCTTCGGCGTAAAAATCCGGATCGACGATCCGGCCGGCCGCATTCTAGCGGGCATGGCCGCGGACGTAACGTTGAAAGCGGGCAGCTAGACCGTGACCACCGCCCCGCAAACTCCTGCGGACGCTTCCATCTCCGCCGAACATCTTGTCCGGCGCTTTGGGCAATTTACGGCCGTGAACGACGTGAGCTTTCGCGTAGAAAAAGGGGAAATCTTCGGCTTTCTCGGCCCGAACGGCAGCGGAAAAACAACCGTCATAAAAATGCTCACGGGTCTCTTGCCACTTAGTGCGGGTTCCGCGCGGGTTGAAGGACTTGATGTCCGCACGGATTCGGAAGCCATTCGCGAGCGCATCGGCTACATGTCGCAAAATTACAGCCTTTATTACGATCTGACGGTGGCGGAGAATTTGCAATTCTACGGCCGAATTTATGGGCTCGATGCCGCGCGGCTAAAGAGGCGGATCGACGAAACTGTCGAACTGAACGGACTCGCGCCCTATTTGAACCGGCTTTCGGCGCAGCTCTCCGGAGGATGGAAGCAGCGGCTGGCGCTTGGCTGCGCAATGCTCCATGAACCCAGGCTTCTTTTCCTTGACGAACCAACCGCCGGCATCGACCCGGTAGCCCGCCGCGAACTTTGGGATTTGCTATTCGATCTTTCCGGACGCGGCATTACTTTTTTCGTGACCACGCACTACATGGACGAAGCCGAGCGGTGCAACCACGTCGCTTACATCTATTTCGGGAAAATTATCGCCGACGGAACGCCCCGGGCTCTGAAGGAGCTTCCGCAAATTCAGCCGATCGGGACGAGGCGCGTGGGAATCGTGACGCCGGACGCAACGCGTGCGCTGCGCATCGCCCGCACGATTCCCGCAATTCGCAGCGCGACGATCTACGGCGATTCCATCCATGCGCTCGTAGAAAAAGACTTTGCGCTTAGCGAGCTCGGCCAGCTATTTGCAAAACAAGACGTTTCCGTCTCCGAGATTCGCCCGCTCACGCCCAGCCTCGAAGATGTATTCGTGGAACTCTCCGCTCAACATCAGACTTCGCAGGAGGCCGTTGGTGCCTAACGCCTTCCGCGGCTTCGGCGCAGTCTTTTATAAGGAGGTTTTGCACGTGCGCCGCGATTTCGCGACGCTCTTCTTTTCTCTCATCATCCCTATCCTGCAGATGGTGCTCCTCGGGTTTGGCATTGACACGAACATCCGCCAGATTAACACGGTGGTCTTCAACGCGGATGACCGCCGCCAAAGCCGGGAATTGATCGACAGGCTTAAGAATTCGGATACATTCCACGTCATTCGCTACGTCGAAAGCGACAAGGCAATGAATGAAGCGATTATCAGCGGCGACGCGCGCGTCGGCATTAAGATCCCCGTCGATTATTCCGACAAGCTGCTTCATGGGCAGAGCGCCCAGGTTTTAGTGCTCATCGACGGCTCGGACTCCTCCGTGGCGGGAATCGCCATCAACGTCACCACGTCCATCGGACTGGACGAGTCTCTTCGCCGCGCTCTGCCAGCAGGCGCTTCCTTCGCCGTTGATATGCGCCCGCAACTTCTCTTCAATCCCGATTCCCGTTCGCCGAATTTCTTTCTGCCGGGACTGATGGCCATTTTGCTGCTGAACGTCACCACGTTCCTCACGGCGTTCGCCATCGTCCGAGAAAAGGAGCGTGGCACCCTCGAGCAGCTTTTTGTAACGCCCGTGCAGCCCTTCGGTCTGCTTCTCGGGAAGCTGCTACCTTATTTTGCCATTGGGTTTTTTGAGCTGTGTCTGATTGTCGCGTCCATGCGTTACGCCTTCCTCATCCCCATTCACGGCAGCGTCATTCTTCTCGCGCTTATTTCGCTGCCGTACCTGTTTGTATCGCTTTCCCTCGGCATCTTGATTTCCAGCAAAGCGAATTCCCAAGGCGAAGCCATGCAGCTTGCTTTTCTCACCATTCTTCCCAGCGTGTTCTTTTCCGGTTATATTTTCCCGCGCGAAACCATGCCGTATATTTTTCGCGGCCTCAGCTACCTCGTTCCCGCCAGCTATTTCATCAACATAACGCGCGGCATCATTCTGCGCGGCGCTGGCATTCAGGATCTTTGGACGGATGCGCTGGCTCTCTTCGCCATGGGCACATTTTTGCTGTTTGTTGCCGCTCGCCGCTTCCGCAACAAAGTCATCATGGCATAAACAGGAATCGGAGCCGTTTTGTCTTTTCATTCCCGGCGCTGTATTCTGCTGGTTTGTGCGTGAGTCGCGGGGAGCCGCTGTGTCCTGTCCGATTTGTGAAAAACGAAAAGCCGAGCGATTCTGTCCCGCGAAAGGCGAGAAAATCTGCGCCGTGTGCTGTGGCAAGGAGCGCGAGGTTTCGATTGATTGCCCGCTGGATTGCAGCTATTTGAGCGCGGCGCATCGCTACGAGGACCAGCATCAGCGCGCGCTGCCGGAGGACACACCGCTGCTGGACGCCACAGTTTCTCAGGACGTCATTTACGCGCACCAGAATTTACTTTCCGGCGTGGCCTTCACGGTTGCAAAATTCTCGGCCGCACATCCCGCAACAACGGATCCCGACGTGCTCGCGGCCCTGCAAACTCTCGCGGAAACCTCAAAAACACTCAGCTCTGGAATCATTTATGAAAAGCCGCCGGACGCTCCGCTTCCACGAGAGCTCTACGCCGCTCTCTCCGCTTTTTTGAACGAAGCGAAGCAACAATCCAACGAGCGACCCGGTGCCTCCCCCTTTGCTAGCCCGACCCCGGTCAAGGACAGCGAAGTTTTCTCACTTTTGGTTTTCCTGTACCGCATGGGGCTGCTGCGCACAAATGGCCGCCCCCGCGCACGGCGCTTTCTCGAATTCCTTCGAAGCCAATTCCCCGCTGCTCCCGAACTCAAGCCGGAAGAATCGCGCATCATTGTTCCCTGAGATTGAATCGATTTCAGCAGCGTGATTCTTTGCGTGTGGTTGAGCGACGAATCAGCGCGCGGGTTGCGCCCTCAAGATGCAGTTTACTTGCGCGTCTGGCGGGGCCCGCCTATATTATGCGCGAGGTGAAACTCGTGAATCGATTGCAGCGTCTTCTTGTTCTCGTTTTGCTGGCTTTCGTCGCTCCCGCGCTCGCTTTGGCTGCCGATGCTCCCAAGCTCGTTCAGAAGGATGGGCGTTGGGCACTCATGGTGGACGGCAGCCCATATCTCATCCTGGGCGGACAGATTCACAACTCGAGCGCGTGGCCTTCGGAGCTGCCGCAAGTGTGGCAATCGCTCGCGGCGCTGCACGCCAACACGCTGGAAGCGCCCGTTTATTGGGAACAAATGGAGCCACAACCGGGCCAGTTCGACTTTACGAATGTAGACGCGCTGGTGAAAGGCGCGCGCGAGCACAATCTGTATCTGGTGCTGCTGTGGTTTGGCACCTGGAAAAACGGCAACATGCACTACGTGCCGCAGTGGATTAAGACGAATCCGGAGCGGTTTCCTCGCGTGATCACGGCGGATGGCGAACCGATAGACGTGCTGAGCGCAAATTCGAGAACAAATCTAGAAGCGGATAAGGCGGCGTTCACGGCGCTCATGGGACATCTGAAGGTTCTGGATGGAGTGGAGCACACCGTCCTGATGGTCCAGGTGGAAAATGAATCGGGCATTGTCGGCAGCGTGCGCGATTTTTCTCCCAAGTCAAACGCTGAATTTGCCGGTCAGGTTCCAGCGGACTTGCTGGCGATTGCGCAGAAGACTCCGGGCACGTGGAGCCAGGTCTTCGATTCCGAGGCGGACGAGATTTTCCAGCTGTACCACCAGGCTCGCTACGTCAATGAAATTGCGGCCGCGGGTAAGGCCGAGTTTGCAATTCCCATCTACATAAACGTATGGCTCAGTTATCCACCAGCGGAGTTGCCCCAAAGGAACATGCTCATCCCCGGCGTCCAATACCCGAGCGGTGGCGCGGTTCAGAAATTCGTAGGACTATGGCGCAAGCTGGCGCCTTCTCTCGACGCAATTGCGCCTGACATCTACTCCAGCGATGCCGGATTTGTTCGGGAAGTCATCAACGCGTACCGTCGCCCCGACAATCCTCTGTTAATCCCCGAAATCGGAAGGACCGACAGTTTTGCCAAGTTTCTCTTCACGGTTTTGGGTGAGGGCGGCATCGGATTTGCCCCGTTCGGAGTGGACCAGAAGGGATGGAACATCCTCGGGGACGACCCCATCAAAGCCCACACGAGAAATTTTGCGTTGCTCGGTCCAATGGACAGAGAAATCGCCAAGCTCAATTTCGAAGGCAAACTGAAAACTTCCGTGGAAGAGCTTGGCCAGGGGCAGCAGGAGATGGATTTTGGCGCGTGGCAAGCGACTGTATCATTCGGCTTTCCTCAGTACGATGGCCGACGTCCACCAGGCACCACTGACGCCCACGGCGTTGCTCTTGTGGCGCAACTTGGGCCAGATGAATTCCTGGTGACCGGAGTTGATGCCAGCGTCAGTTTTCACCTTCCGGGGCGCTTGCCGTGGCTGCACATGCAGATACTTTCGGCCGAAGAAGGCTCTTACGAAAACGGCGTGTGGAAGATGTCGCGACTGCTGAACGGCGACGAAACAGACCGGGGCTTGAACTTCCACCAGGAGCCGGAGGTCGTGCGAATCCGCATTGGCAGATTCTAAGTAAAGCTGACGTCGTTCAACGCGGCTACCAAGGGATCCCGACGATTCTTGTGCGGCTGATTTCCCGCCGACTTCGAGCTGAAAAGCAGAGAATCCCGCATCGTGATGGAGTGGCATCGCTTTGTTGGCAGAAGCGTTGAGAACAGAATCTGGTAGTATTTTTCTTCCGCAAAGCGTTAACGGAGGGCTGAAATGCTTGACGCGGGGCACGGGTCTTGTGTGCGGTGCAGAACGCCACGAGCGAACAAGTTATTCTCATCTGCCGCGCTGATCTTGTTCAGCGTTGCCGGCGCGATGGTTGTCCCCCCTGCCGCTCGAGCACAAGAACGCGAAGCCGCGGCCAAACTTGTGGCGCGGACCATGGCCAATCCCGAATTTCGCGTGAAAACTTTTCGGGGAGGCGAATGGCTGGGGAGCGGAGATTATTATCTGGCGTTGGAGCCTTCCGGAACGGGCGCGGGAAGCGACATCGTTCGTTACCAGACGGCGACCGGCGCGCGGGAAATCCTGGTTGCAGCCAATCGGCTGATTCCCGCCGGCGAGAAAACGCCTCTCCCCGTCGAAAATTACAAGATGTCATCCGACGGAAACCAAGTTCTTGTGTTCACAAATTCGAAGACGGTATGGCGGCAGAACACCCGAGGAGACTATTGGGTTCTTGATTTGAAAAGCGGCGCCTTGCGCAAACTCGGAGGCGACGCTCCGGCATCGAGCTTGATGTTTGCGAAGTTTTCTCCCGACAACAGCAAGGTCGGGTACGTCCGCGGAAACAATGTCTATGTTGAAGATCTGACCAGCGGAAAAATCGCACAACTGACGCACGACGAGTCGGACACGGTCATCAACGGAACTTCCGACTGGGTGAACGAGGAGGAATTTGACATCCGCGATGGATTCGAATGGAGTCCAGACAGCCGCAACATCGCTTTCTGGCAGTTCAACACCGGTGGAGTGAATAACTACACAGTGATTTACGATCTCGGCGCGCCCCGCGGTGAAATCGTCACAGGAATTCCTTATCCAGAAACAGGTCCCTATCCGCAGACGCTGCAATATCCGTATCCGGAAGCCGGAACGCAAAATTCGGCGGTGCGCGTCGGCGTTGCGAGCGCTGCAGGCGGGCCAGTCGTCTGGATGCAATCGGCGGGAGATGCGCACAATTTCTACATTCCCCAGATGGGGTGGGCAGATTCCGGCCACGTTTTGCTGCAGCACTTGAACCGGTTGCAGAACAAGAATGAGTTTCTGCTCGCCGATGCTGCATCTGGCGCCGCCCAAACAGTTTTTGTAGATGAAGACCGAGCTTGGGTTGACGTCAATGCGTCCGTCTTGTGGATCAACAAGGGGCGCGAATTTCTCGTGCTGAGCGAACGCGACGGGTGGCGGCATTTGTATCGCGTAGCGCGCGATTCCGGCAAAGCGGAACTCGTCACCCGGGGAGACTTCGACGTCGTGAGTCTGGCCCGCGTGACCCCGGATGATAAGTGGGTCTATTTTATCGCAGCGCCTGACAATCCAACGCAGCGCTATCTCTACCGGGCGCGAATCGATGGCTCGGCTACACCGGAACGCTTGACGCCCAATCGACCTGGCACGCACTCCTATACGATTTCGCCGAATGGCGAATGGGCTTTCCACAACTATTCTTCGTTCGATGTGCCACCGACATTTGAAGTGGTGCACTTGCCCGACCATCGAGTGATGCGAAACACGGCGGATAATTCCGCTCTGGCCGAGCGCGTGAAGCCCTTATCAAGTGGATCTGCGGAGTTTGTGAAAGTGGACGCCGGAAACGGCTTGCTGGTGGATGCCTGGCTGATGAAGCCGCCGGATTTCGATCCCGCTAAAAAATATGCGCTGATTGTGAATGTCTATTCCGAGCCCGCCGGACAAACAACCGCGGATCGCTGGCCGTCCATGTTCGACCGCACGCTGACCAGCGCCGGCTATCTGGTGGCGAGCTTTGACAATCAAGGCACGCCCGCACCGCGTGGCCGCGAGTGGCGCAAAATCGTCTACGGAAACGTAGGCCCGCTGTCGTCTCAGCAGCAGGCGGCCGCGCTACAATCCCTCGAAAAAATGCACTCTTATATTGATCCGAAGCGAGTTGGCGTGTGGGGCTGGAGCGGGGGCGGCACGGAAACGCTCAATCTCATGTTTCGCTATCCGGAAATTTACAGCGTGGGCGTTTCGGTCGCATCCGTGCCAGACCAGCGCCTCTACGACAGCATCTATCAAGAGCGCTATATGGGCTTGCCGCAGGACAGTCCAAAAGCGTACGAAGAGAGCTCCGCGATAAATTTTGCTTCCGGGCTGCGCGGAGACTTGATGATCATGCACGGCTCAGGCGACGACAACGTGCACTTCCAAGGGTTCGAGCTGCTGGTCAACAAATTGATCTCGCTCGGCAAGCAGTTCGACATGCGCGTCTACCCCGGCCGCACTCACGGCATCTTCGAAGGCAAAGGCACCAACCTCGACGTCTACACAAACATCCTGGGTTACTTCGAAGCTCATCTTCCGCCCGGGTCGTAGACTGCCGCACCCGCACTTAAGAGTGGCGTGTCTGCTCCTGGCACGGGTCTCAAAAACAGATCGGCTTCCCGATTCCCTACCCCGCGGCGCAGGAACGCATGCCCTGCAACTGCCCGGTGACTGCGGTTGCATCCCACCCGAGCTTCAACTGCACACGGGCGTTGGAACGCTGCGATTCGTATTGCGGCCGGGCATTGAATCCATATTTCTGCTTGATGCGGGCCACGCGTTCGGACATTTTCTTGCGATACTCCTCGGGTGCGTAGCCATTCCTCGCGTACCACTGTTCGTATTGTTTCGCCAGCCTGGGAAACTTCTCGCGGATAAAGGGCAAAAACTGTTTTGCGGAGGAGGGCATCAGGAAAAGCGCTCCCGACCAGAACCATTGTGCACCAGCGGCCTTGGCGGCCTCCGCCACGGACTCCAAATCGCCGTCACGGTCAGTAATTCCGGGCACGATGGGTGAGGCCGACACGCCAACGCGCAGGCCCGCTTCGCTTAGCTGGTGCACCGCTGCAAGCCGCAAGTCCGGCCTCGGAGCGCGCGGCTCGAGCAATCGCGCCAATCTTGTGCGCAGCGTCGTGATCGTGATGTTCAACGACAATTCCGAGCGCTCGGCAATCTTCTTGAATAGGTCGATATCGCGGACGAGCTGATTCGATTTCGTGATGACCGAAATGCTCAGCCCTTCTCGCTTGGCCAACTCCTCGAGGCACGCGCGCGTCACGCGATACTCGCGCTCGGCGGGCTGGTACGGATCCGTCGCCGTTCCAATGGCAATGTGTTCCGGCCTTTCGCCGTGCGAACCTTCCGACTCGTACGAATACTTGTGCGAAACGTCGTACGCCAGTAGTGGGCCGACATCCTTCTTCACAAAAATTTTCCGCTCGAATTCGCCGCCGTCCAGTTCCATGTACTCATGCGTGTAGCGGGCGTAGCAATACTTGCAGCCGAATTCGCAGCCGCGGTACGGATTGATCGTCCACTCGAACGGAACGCGTTTGGAATCGCACCGGTTCAAGATCGACTTCACGGGCAGCAAAAAATACTCCGGCCTCTGCTCCGATTTTCTGTGGCTCTCCGCGGGCGGAGAACATGCTGCGAGGCGGGCAATGCCCACCAGCGGTACGGCAGCTTCCTGGGTCCGGTTTTCCGCTCGGCTTTCAAATCCGTGCGGGACCGCCTCTCGCGAGGTCGGCGGGGGGCAATCCGCCGTGGTGTAACCCAAAGTGCTGCCGCCTGAGCCAGCGACCGCCGCGGCTTCCGCGTTGTCCTGGACGTGCACGTTAGGAACGTGCGAATCCTGGAGATTGCGGACAGCGCCTGGCGAATCACCGACCCTTGGTTTTGGGCTTGTCGCATTGGGGCTTACAGGAAAGAGTGTTGCCGTGGATTGTCTAGCGTGGCGGCGTGGAATACCAAAGGGCCGCGCCGTGGAGGAAAGAACTGGAGACATAGCCCACCTCGAAGCACGGGGGAAGTATTTCGCTTTTTGTTCGCCTTGTCAAGCACTTTTCGCTTTTCCTTTGCCGATAAGCGAGCCCTTATCCTATTGCCCAACCCTTTTCACACCGCGTCGTCGTCTCGATTGTTTGCTCACCCCTCCGCAAGGTATTCTGCTTGTTCTGGAGGGTCAGCGTGCGACAGTCCCCACGAGCACGGTTTCTTCTTCGTGCGTCCGTCATCGTTTTTTCGGCTGCTTTGTATCCTTCCCATGCCCAACAACCGCCGCAACCTCAGCAGCCTGCCGCGCAGCCTGTCGGTCAGGCGCCCGCCCCGTCTCAAGCCGGTCAAGCCAAAAAGCCTCCGGCCGGACCTGCCGCCCCGCAATCCAGCCACTTCCCAATTCTTCTCTTGGTGGAAGGAAAGGACCTTTTCTGGAGCCTGCGCATCGGTCAAAAAGGGCCGGAGCGCATGGACCGTGTGGGCTATCCTCCCATCCCGTTGGATCCCGGTGACGTTACGCGCGAAGGTCCGGATATTTGGACCTACAAAGCCACGGACTCGCAGACAGGCGCGGCAGTCGCCGTCCATCTGACGCGAGGGAATTGCGGAGATACCACTTCCGCAACGAAGTACGGCTTTACGGCGTCTGTCGAGCACGCCCAGATCGGCTCACTAGAAGGCTGCGCAAGGGTGGCCACGGAGCTGTTTCCCCGAATCAACAACCAGCCTTCCGACGATGATGACGATACCACGGCCAAGCCCGCGCCCCCCACGGTGACGCACTTCAAATCTCCCACAGCCGTCGCCTACATTACCGACACCGGCAAAATGATCGCTAAACGGGGCTCCTACGCCAGGAGTATTCCGGGAAGTGCCGGTCACGACTTGTGTTTGTCGCACGACGGCAAGCGGCTGGTCTTTGTGAGGGATGAGCAGCCAGCCCCGCTTCGCAGCATCACTGAGTTCGACTTCGAGACCCGCCGTGTGACGGAGTTGGTTCGAGCCAATGTCAATGCGCCGTTTTGGTCTCCCGACGATTCGCGGATCGCCTTTCTGGAGAACGTCGGAGGAAAGTGGCAAGTCTGGGTGATGCCTGCGGATGCTCCCGATAAGGCCGCGCCTCTTTATTCTGGCGATGAAGTCAGCCTGTATGGATGGGCGGATACGCATACGGTTCTCGCCAGCGACTTGCAAAACCTTAGCTGGATTGGCGATGACGGAATCGTGAAGCAGACGCTTCCCACAGCTGACCTGTATGGCAAAGATCAGTTCAGTGTGACGAGCGGGAATACGGTGCGGATTCACCCGCTCAATCCGGATTTGCTGCTCGTATCTGCCGAGCTACAGCCCGCGGCAGCCGCTGCGGCTACAAAAGAAGCTGCTCGCAAACAAGCTGGGGACCAGGATGCTGCAGGCAAGAGTGCCGCCAAAGTGAAACCAGTCACGTTCCTGGCGGGTCCCGCATTCTTTGAGTATGAGGTGCGTTCCAAGCGCCGCGTGCTGGTTAGCCCTCCCAATATTCTGTCCAACGACGCCGAGTGGTCCAGCGATGGCCTCCAGGTTTACTTTACCGGGCGCGACGCCAAGAGCCAAGCGGCGGCAATCTATCGAGTGTTCTGGGATGGCACAAGCCAAGTCAAAATCCACGATGGATCTGACTACGTAATAGGGCAATGAGGCTCCGGCAAGCCCGTTTCTGTAGAGAGAAATTCGCCTCGTTCTTACTTTCAGGGCAACCGGCAAGCCTGGGCGCCTCAGCCATTGAACCCTCGAAAATCCGTGTTTCACCTCCAGTACCTGTCCTTTCGGACCGGATTGGTCCGGCATTGGCCGATACGCGGCAGCCTCTTGCTAGCCTGGTTTTGCGCTTCCCACAGAGCGCTATACTTAATGGATGGCGACCGTTCCGCCCGTCCAGCCGAGCCAAATCGGCATCCTCATCCTGGATGACGATGATCAGAACAAGGGTACGCTGCGTCAAATCCTAGATTCCGAGGGGTGGCGCGTCCGCTTGGTCCAGGATCCAAAACTGGTTCTGAGCGAACTGAAGTCCGGCCAGTGGTCCCTGGTCATCGCTAACATCGCCCTTGCGGGCATGGACACCCCGATATTTATAACGCTGCGAGAACTCGCCAGTGTCACCTATGAAGAGGGAGGACGCATTCGTGTTCTTTATCTCGTCCCGGAGATGACTGGCGGCCAGTTTGTGGCGCAACTTGAGCTAGCCCGGGCGCCGTATGTCGTAAGGCCGTTCCATTTGCACGATTTTCTGGAAAAGGTAAGCGACCTTCTCGTGGAAGTAAAGGCTATCGAAGGGCCGATTCGTCAGGTTCGGCACGAGTTCGGCGCCATGCGCAAAAAGAAGAAGCAAGCCGGGCGATCCACATCGATGTTCGCTTCGCGCGATTCGTATTCTTACAGCGACGAAGAACTCGCCGAGTACGAAAAGCAGGAAGCCGAATCCTCCGCGAGCAAGCGCAACAAACCCCGCACGAACTTGGGCGGGTCTGACCGCTAACGCCGCACTTCTCGGATACCATTTCTTCCCGCTCGTACTCGTGCATTTGTTGTATTCAGATGGCCTGTGCACAATTTTTGCGTAATTTTCTAGTTTGCCTGACGGTGGCACAGCCAATCCTGGCTGTGAGTTCCTTTTGTGAGAGCAACATAAATCCTGGGTGGAAAGCCCGCACAGCCAGGATTGGCTGCGCCACAAATGCCGACCTTGCTTGACTTCCATACCATGCAGGCGCGATGCTACCGCGTCTTAGTTGTCTATGGCGCGCGAAGACTGGGCGATATAAATGAGGAGCTGCATGCGACTTCAGGTGGGCGTACCTTGTCGAGTGTTTCGAATTGGATTGCTGGCGACGATCGCCGTCTACGCGGCGATTCCGTCGGTTGCACGACAATCTGAAGTTGCCGGGCCGCGCGCTGTGACGACCGCGGATTACCAGCGCGCCGAGAAATTTATGTCGTACAACACGCGGCCGCTGGTCTACCACGATGTGCGCGCCAAGTGGCTGCCGGGCGAGCGATTTTGGTACCGCGACGTCGGACCGGACGGAGCGGAGTTTGTGATTTATGACGCCACGCATGGCACGCGGCGGCCCGCGTTTGACCATGCAAAACTGGCGGCAGCGCTCTCTGCCGCAGCTGGGACCACGTACGAAGCAGCGCATCTGCCATTCATGAGCTTTGAGTTCTCCGCGGACGAACAGTCCATTTCATTTCAGGTGAAAGCCCGGCGTTGGAATTGCGATTTGCATGCGAATCGCTGCGCTGTCGAGCCCAAGCACGCGGAGGGCGCGGCGGCTCCGCCGGAGGAACTTTCCCCGGATGGCAAACGCGCGGCGTTCATCCGCGAATACAACCTCTGGATGCGCGACGTGGACACGGGCAAAGAGACGCAGCTTACAACGGACGGCGTGAAGGATTTCGGCTACGCCACGGATAACGCCGGATGGATTCATAGCGACCGGCCGATACTTTTGTGGTCTCCGGACTCCAAGAAAATCGCGACGTTCCAGCAGGACCAGCGCGGCGTCGGGGAAATGTATCTGGTGGAAACGAAGGTTGGGCATCCGGTGCTGCAGGCGTGGAAGTATCCGCTGCCCGGAGACGCCGTGATCACCACCATCCAACGCGTGATTATCGATGTCGATGGGCCAAAAATCATTCGGCTGCAGATGCCGGCGGACCAACACCGCTCGACACTTTGCGACGACGTGAAATGCCGCGGAAGCGAGTGGGACGACGTCGAATGGAGTCCGGACGCGAAGCAGTTGGCGTTTGTTTCGACCTCGCGCGACCACAAAGACGAGCATTTGCGCGTCGCCGATTCAGAAACGGGCGTGGTGCGCGACGTGTTGGAAGAAAAAGTGGCCACGCAATACGAATCAGGCTGGGGACGGGTTAACTGGCGGTATTTGCCGGAGTCGAACGAGGTGATCTGGTTTTCCGAGCGGGACGGTTGGGGACATCTCTATTTGTTCGACCTCGCGACGGGGCAACTGAAACATCAAATCACGACCGGCGATTGGGTGGTTACGCAGTTGCTCCGGGTGGATGAGAAGAATCGGGTGCTGTACTTTCTGGCGGATGGCCGCGAAAAAGGCGAGAACCCTTATTTCGCTCACTTGTATCGCATAGGATTCGACGGAAGGAATCTGACGTTGCTGACACCAGAGGATGCGAATCATCAAGTCAGCTTCTCGCTATCGGGGCGCTACCTTATCGATGACTACTCGAAACCCGATGTGCCAGATGTTTCGGTGGTGCGCGACGACGCGGGAAAACTGATTTCGACTGTCGCAAAAACTGATATTTCTCAGCTGCTCGCCACGGGCTGGCATCCGCCGACGCCAATCATCGTGAAAGCGCGGGATGGCGCGACCGATCTCTATGGACTGATGTACAAGCCAACAAATCTCGATCCCGCGAAAAAATATCCGATCGTCAACAATATCTATCCGGGGCCGCAGGGCGGGAGCGTCAGCTATTGGGGGTTTTCTCCGGCACGAGGTGATGCTCAGTCACTTGCGGAGCTCGGTTTCGTGGTCGTGCAAATCGAAGGGATGGGGAATCCTTTACGGTCGAAAAAGTTTCACGATTTTTATTACGGAGATATGGGAGACAACACGCTGCCCGACCAGATCACAGGGATGAAGCAACTGGCGGAGAAGTATTCGTGGATTGATATCGACCGGGCAGGTATCTATGGTCATTCCGGCGGAGGCTATGCGACGGCGGACGCCATGTTTCGCTACCCAGATTTCTTCAAGGTTGGGATCTCTGAATCTGGCAACCACGATAATCGCGAGTATGAAGATGATTGGGGCGAGCGGTATCAGGGATTGCTCGTCAAGAATGCGGACGGAACCAGCAATTACGATGATCAGGCCAACGAAAATATCGCCAAAAACCTGAAGGGCCATTTGCTGCTGGCGCACGGAACGATGGACGATAACGTGCCGCCCTACAACACGCTGCTGGTGGTGGACGCGCTCATTAAAGCCAACAAGGATTTCGATCTTTTGCTGCTACCCAACCAGCACCACGGGTATGGGAGCGAAACTCTTTATATGACGCGGCGGCGCTGGGACTATTTCGTACGTTATTTGCTGGGAGCGGAGCCGCCGCACGAGTTCGAGCTGCATCCACCGAAAATGTAACGGGATGGAACTGAACGCACGGTCACGTTCCGGGGAGGCGCTATCCGCAGGATTCAGGCTTGCCGAGACGAATTATCCAGGGTGCAATTTGCGCGATACGAAGCACGCCGTTGCGAATCCAGCAGTGGGCGCCGAGACATGAACGAATTTCTTCGGCGTTCTCCTCGCGAATAATCAATAATAAAGTCCTCCGTGCCTTCGAGTGGTCCCCCCAAACAGCGCAAACCCTTCGGCGTGAAGTGTATTCATGAAAGCCGGATGAGAAGCCCACTCGTCCTCGTCTTCCAGAAGGCGCCTCTGCTTGAAACTGTCGCCGAGAGCGCGTGTTACCGCGAAGAGCTGTGGCCATCAGCCTTTTTCCTTTGACCCGGATTATGCGGCAGTGCGGGACCGCGCGTGCTTGCCAAGCGGAGGAAATACCGAGAAACAAACAACTTAGGCATCAGCTTCCCAAGAGACGTCCGCGGCAGAACAAAGGAATCCGCGCCATTGTGCGAAAGAGGACAGCCGTCAGCAATCGCCTCCCCTACGCTTATGTGGCGAACCGTGCGGATAGCGGCCTCGGTTGCGCAGTCGAAAACTGGACAAGCTCTGAACCAAAGAAGCCGCGCAGGAGTATCAAGCACATGAACATATTCGGACAAGCCGCCGAGGCCACAAAGCCTCGATTTGGCAAGAAAATTTTGGTTTCCTTATTGCCGTTGGCTCTGTTGGTCGCGGCTTGGCCGCAGAATCTCTCGGCCCAACAAGACGCACAAGATCCACAGGGCGCGCAAGCACCGTCGCAGGACGCGCAAGGGCAGCCACCCTACACGCAACAGTCGCCCGAGCAGGTACAGCAGTTGGTAGCGCCGATAGCGCTATATCCGGACTCCCTTGTAGCACAGGTCCTGGCGGCGTCCACGTTTCCGGAGCAAATCGTCGAGGCCGACAGATGGGTGCAAGATCACCCCAATTTGAAGGGCGACGATTTGGGCCGAGCTGTGGACCAGCAGCCTTGGGACCCGAGCGTCAAGGCGCTCACTGCATTTCCGGCCGTCCTTGGAAATATGGACAAGAATCTCTCGTGGACGTCATCTCTGGGGGATGCCTACTACAACCAACAACAGGATGTAATGGATGCAGTGCAGGTGATGCGGCGCCGAGCGCAAGAAGCAGGCAATCTTAAGAGCACGCCGCAGCAGACCGTAAACACGGAAGACTCAACGGTTGAGATTCAGCCCACAAACCCCGATGTCGTCTACGTGCCGGCATACGATCCGTGGATGGTCTACGGAGGCCCAATCGGAGCGTGGCCGGGCTGGTATCCATATCCCGGAATCTGGTATGGCGGCCCGTACCTCTCGTTTGGACTCGGCTTCGGAATCGGCTACTACGGCGGATTTGGATGGGGCTGGAACAATTGGGGATTTAATTGGCGCGGTGGATACGCGATGTATAACCACAACAGGTACTACTCCCGAAGCAACACATTCTACAACCGAAGCAATTTTTACCGAGGAGGGGCACGGGGTGGATACAACGGCGGACGCGGCGGAGTTAACGTCGGACGCGGTGGAGTAAACGGCGAGCGCGGCGGAGCACGAGCTGGTGCCTACGCAGGGAACAGGTCTGCCAACACGAACGCCGGCGCGCGCGGAGGAACGAGTAACCGTGGAGCTAACACGGCCAGGCCCTTCAACGGAAATACGCGAGCGGCGCGAGGATACGCACAACCCCGCGGGCAGGCTGGAACCCGATCGAGCGCGTTTAGCGGCTACAGCCGTGGCGGACAGGCAAGAAGCTATTCGTCGCGCGGAAGGGCCAGCGTGAGTGGCGGAGGCGCGCGCGGGGGCGGTGGCTCTCGCGGCGGTGGTGGATCTCACCCCGGTGGCAGGCATCCGTAATTCAAGTTGCGTTGTGTTCCAAAAAGAGCAGGAAACTTTAGAAATGGAGAAAAGTGATATGCGGCGGACGAAGCTGAAGTTCGACAGATTTCGTTGGGCCAATCTTTCTAAATTGGCCGTGATCGCCATCGTTTTTGCGGGATGCTTTCCCGCGCCTTCCGTGGCGCAACAACAAGGCCAGAAAACATTTGCGTCAGCGGAAGACGCGAGCCAAGCACTTTTCGCCGCGGCGCGGAGCGACGATGAAAGGGCCATGCTCGAAATTCTCGGATCAGACGCAAGGCAAATCGTCTCGTCGGGGGACGTGACCGAGGATGCCGAGAGCCGCGCTAATTTTGCCAAGAAATATAAGGAAATGCACCGTCTTGTTAGAGAACCGGATGGAACCACGACCCTCTATATCGGCGCAGAGAATTGGCCCACGCCCATTCCGCTCATGAATACCGGGAATGCGTGGTACTTCGACACTGACGCGGGCAAGCAAGAAATTTTGTTTCGTCGCGTAGGCGAGAATGAGCTATCGACGATTCGTGTTTGCCAGGAACTCGCGGCGGCGGAAAAGGAATATCGTTCCGCACAGCACAGTGAATACGCCCAGAAAATCTACAGTGACGAAGGGCAGCACAACGGCCTCTACTGGAAAGCTGCCGATGGTGAAGTCCAGAGTCCTATCGGGCCGCTCGTGGCGTCGGCTGTTGCCGAAGCCCATGCAACAGGCCGCGAAGGGTCTCCGACTCCATTTCGCGGCTACTATTTCCATATCCTGACGCGTCAGGGAGAAAATAGCCCTGGCGGCGCGAGAAATTACGTTGTAGACGGCAAAATGACCGCGGGATTTGCTTTCGTGGCGTATCCGGCGGAATACGGAACATCCGGCGTGATGACGTTCGTCGTGAGCGAGGACGGAGAAGTCTACCAGAAGGATCTTGGCGAGCGGACCGGCACCGTGGCCAGAGGCATGAAGGAATATAACCCAGATACAAGCTGGCAGAAGGCTGAAGACCAGCAAGAGGAAACTTCGGCTGGCGAACCGAAAGCGAACTAAACCCGAATTCCCACTTGATAGCGTGAAAAGCCATTCCCGATTGCCGGCCCTGCGCGGGCGTTACTCGGGGGATTTTGGGCAGGCCGCAAAGCCAAAAGTAAATCGCCGTGAGACTGCGCTTTTCGAGGCAGAGTTCGAGGCCTCGACACCCGAGAAGTAGTCTGCCTGAAAGCGCCGACGCCCTAAAGGCGCAATGGAAACTCCAATTCAGTGAAAGAATAAAATTTTTTGCGCCGGCTTGGATTCCCTCCATTGTGGCTTGCAAGAAATTCATGGCTGTTCGTTCTAAGCCCGAATTGCGTGATCGAAGGGTCACGCGAAGGAGGGTTTTATGGAACGGTCGATTTTGGGGACTCTATTGGGGAGCTTGCTTGGGATTAGCGCACTGGGAGGGCTGGCGCTGACAGGGGCGCCGCGCAATCCTGTGCCAGAGAAGCCGGAGGGCAACTGGCGGTTGCTGGATCCGGTCTCCTACGAAAACATCACCATCTTTCCGGTCGTAAGCTCTTCGAACCAGGACACTTCAGAGTTTTTGACGCTGGATGAGGGACTATCGAGCGGCGAGGTGATCGTCAGCGAGCAGGGAGCAGCTGGATTAGCGCGGACGCGCGATGGCCGGCCGGTTTACGTGCCTCAGTACAGCGGCGGGGCGAGCGTTAACCAGCTTGTATTAGTCAACCGGAGCAAGAGACCACTACTTTTGCTGGCGGGCGAACTGGTGAGCGGGGGGAAGCAGGATCGGATTATTGGCAAGGACCGGATCGTGCCGGTGGGGTCGGAACCGCTGCCGCTGGATGTGTTTTGCGTGGAGCACGGACGCTGGACAGGAGCAAGTTCGCAGTTTGGAGCGGCCAAGACGATTGTGCATCCGAGTGTGAGGGAGCAGGCGGCGGTAGCGCAGAACCAAAGCGAGGTGTGGGACGCAGTGCGGTCCGGAACGCTGGCCAAAGCACCTCCCGCGTACCCAGCGGGGACGCCAGCCCCCCCGCCGCCGCCCCTTAGTTCGGAAAATATAGAGGCTACAATTGCCACCGCGGCACCAACGCAGTCTTACGCAAAAATCTATGAGCAGAGCCGCGTGGGAGCCTCCGTGGATGATTTCGTGGAGGAATTGCAGCGGCGTTTCAATCGGGCGACGTTAGGTTTGAAGGGAGAACGTGTTGTCGGTGTGGTGGTGGCCTACGGCGGAGACGTGGCGTGGAGCGACATATTTGCGTCGGGAGAGTTGTTCGAACATTACTGGAGCAAATTGCTGCGGAGTTATGCGGTCGAGGCTCTGGCGAGGCCTGCTTACCGGCAGACGGCGGCGATCACCGATGCGCGGGAATTTCTGCGGAACCTGAATGGGCGGGAAGTGGTCGAGAGCGAGCCAGGAGTTTACCGGTGGAGGGAGATTACGGAGGGGCGGCTTTCGTTGATTGAGCTGGAATCGATTGAACCGAAACCGATGATGCTGCACCGATTGTTGTTGCACCGGACTTCGTGAGGCAGAGTCGGAGGACGGAAAGACGGGCACGGCGTGCCGTGCCCCTACAAACTGCGGACTTGGCTCTTGTCAGAGGATTGGGCTAACAATTCCGCTGCTGTCGTGCGCCACGACGGGTGCTGGAGATTCGGAGCGATCTCCGCTAATGGAGCTAATACGAAGCGGCGGAGGAGCATGCGAGGGTGTGGGATTTGAAGATCGGGAGTGTCGATCGTTTCTCCGCCGTAGAGCAGGATATCCATATCGATTTTGCGGGGGCCTTTGGAGAATTCTTTTTTGCTGCCTAGTTGCGATTCAATGAAATGCAGAACGTGCAGAAGCGCTTGCGGCGGCAATTCTGTTTCGGCTTCCAATACACAATTCAAGAACCAGGGCTGATCTAGATAGTCGACGGGCTCGGTTTCGTAGAGCGAGGAGACTTGCTTGATGCGGACGCCGGCTGGTGGCAGCGCTGCCATGGCAGCGCGAAGATTGGCTTCGCGGTCACCGAGGTTTGAACCAAGCGACAAGTAGACGGTGGGCATGAGTGGGATCCGCATGGGCGCGAGATGAAAGTCCTGTCTCCGCGCGTTAGTGAACTTTAGTTTGTCCTTCCATTGGATTCAACTGGAAGCGGGAACAATAGGCGTTAAGAATCGCGGCTTGATGGCGTCTTCCGGGCGAAGGGCTCAGCAACGAGTGTCTCAACTGAGCCGCGCGAAGAGACTGGCAAGAATCTCTGTCTCATCTGGGGGGAACAAATCGCTGCTGGGCAGCGTATCTCTGGGAGGCAAGCGGAACTCCACGAAGAACATGAGCCGGGGTAAACAATGATGAGTTTCTGGCAGGACGTTCGATATGGGTTGCGGGTGTTGCTGAAGAGCCCGGGGTTTACGGCGATTGCGGTGTTGACGCTGGCGCTGGGGATTGGTGCGAACACTGCGCTGTTTTCCGTGGTGAATGGAGTGCTGTTGAATCCGCTGCCTTTTCCGAATCCGGACCGGCTGGTGGCGGTCTATTCGAAAACGACGGAGTTCCAGGAAAGTTCGATCAGCTACCCGAATTTTCTGGACTGGGTCAGAGATAACCATTCTTTCTCCGAGTTGGGGGCTTTCCGGAGCGAAGAGTACAACATGACGGGCGAGGGGGAACCGGAGCGGTTGCACGGGCACATGGTTTCGGCGGATTTTTTTCCGGCACTGGGGATCAATCCCATTATTGGACGATATTTTCTGCCTGAAGAAGACAAACCCGGAGCCGCGCCGGTGGCGTTGATTGGCGACGGGCTGTGGAAGAGGAAATTTGGATTGTCGCGGGACGTTCTTGGGAAGAGGATTTCGCTGAATGGCAAGGGTTATACGGTGGTCGGGGTGGCACGCGAGCAAATTTCGGATTTGAGCCCATCGGATGTATACGTGCCGATCGGGCAATGGACGGAACCGACATTTCTGAACCGCGGAATCAGCATGGGAACGAATGCGATTGGGCGGCTGAAGCCGGGAGTGACGTTTGAACAGGCGAGCGCGGATATGAGTTCGGTTGGGGCAAATCTGGCGGCGGCTTATCCAGATACCAACAAAGATACCGGGATCACGCTGGTGCCTCTGAAGACGGACGTGGTCGGAAGCGTGCGCGGGATTCTGCTTGTGTTGCTCGGGGCAGTGAGCTTTGTGCTGCTGATCGCGTGCGCGAACGTGGCGAATTTGTTACTGGCGCGCGCGACGGGGCGTTCGCGGGAGTTTGCGATACGGTCCGCGCTGGGGGCGAGCCCCGGACGCGTGATTCGGCAGCTCTTGACGGAAAGCGTGATGCTCGGAATTGCGGGTGGGGGCATCGGCTTGCTGCTGGCAAAATGGGGAACGCGGGCTCTGCTCGCGGCGCTGCCCGAAACGCTGCCAAGAGTGGAAGAGATTGGGATTGATGGGCACGTGCTGCTTTTCACTGTGGGGATTTCCGTGCTGACGGGAATCGTATTCGGACTTGTGCCGGCGCTGAAAACGCTGCGGCCGGACATGCACGAAACGTTGAAGGAAGGCGGGCGCGGATCGAGCGGAGCGCGGCACCGCACGCAGAGCGTGTTCGTGGCCGTGGAGATGGCGATGGCGGTGGTGCTTTTGATCGGCGCGGGATTAATGATTCGGAGCCTGGCGGCGCTTTGGAGCATCGATCCGGGATTCAATCCGCGAAACGTTCTGGAGTTCAGCATCTCCTCAACTTTTGGTCCGGGAGTGACGGCGGATCAGCTTCGCACCAAGTATCGGGAGACCTTGCGGCAAATACGGAATGTGCCGGGAGTGGAAGACGTGGCCATGACGGGCGGGTCGCTGCCGATGTCGGGCGATTCGGAATTGCCGTTCTGGGTGGAAGGAAAGCCGAAACCGGCGACGGAACAGGAAATGTCCGTTGCGCTCTTCTATCTTGTGACGCCGCAGTACCAAGACGCGATGCGAATTCCGCTGGAGCGCGGGCGGCTTTTTACGGACCGGGATGATGAGCATGCGCCGATGGTGATGTTGGTGGATGCGGACTTCGCGCATACCTATTTTCCGAATGAGGATCCAATCGGGAAGCACGTCAATCTAGTGTTCCTGAATTTCCAGGCGGAGATCATAGGAGTGGTGGGACACGTCGAGCATTGGGGATTGGGCTCGAAGCAAAATCAGAACTTGCAGGCGCAGATGTATCTTCCGCTATGGCAAGTACCTGACCAGTTCTGGACGCTGCTGGCGCACGGCGGGGAATACGTTGCGAGAACAGCGGGAACGCCGATGGGGGTCGTGAACGCGATTCGCGAGGCGGCGCAAGGAGTGGACGCGAGTTCAGTGGTGTATGAAGTGAAGCCCATGGAGGACGTCGTGGCGAACTCGATTGCCACGCAGCGGCTGGCGATGATGCTCTTAAGCGTGTTTTCAACACTGGCGCTGGCGCTTTCCGCAATTGGGATTTATGGAGTGATTTCCTATTTGGCGGGACAACGGACGCACGAGATTGGCGTGCGCATGGCATTGGGAGCGTCGAGTACGGATGTGTTGAGGATGGTGCTGGGCGAGGGTATGCGAATCACGCTGGTCGGCGTAGGGGTTGGAATCGTGGCCGCGCTGGGGCTGACGCGATTGATTGCGAAAATTATCTATGGCGTGGGAGCTGCAGACCCGATTACGTTCGGAGTAGTGGCGATTCTGCTGACGGGCGTGGCGCTGCTCGCGTGTTACATACCGGCGCGGCGGGCGATGCGCGTGGATCCGATTATTGCTTTGCGATACGAGTAGCTGGAGGATTAGGTCAAAATCTGCGCAAAGCACACGGCGTGCTCAATCGCGCCTCAACTGCCTGTGATTTCGCGCAGGCGTCCGCTCGCCACATCATAAACAAACCCGCGCACCACAACCTCCTTGGGAATCCAGGGGTGCGTTCGCAGTTTCTGGATTTGATGGCGGACATTTTCCTCGATGTTCTGGAAGGCGTAAAAGAAAGCGGGAGCGACCGCGGCGGTCCCAGTTTGATTATGGATCCGGTTGCGCAAATCCTGCTCGGTGGTGTGCATCAGACCGCAATCGGTGTGGTTGATGATCATGAATTCTTTGGTGTCCAGCAGGTAATGAGAGACCACCAAAGAGCGGAGAGCGTCTTCGGTGACGATGCCGCCGGCGTTCCGAATGATGTGAGCATCGCCATTCTTGAGGCCCAGAGTAATTGTCGAAAGCCGCGTATCCATACATGTGAGCACGGCAAGGTGACGTTCAGGTCGAGGAGTGAGCCTGCGCAACTCGTGCGTGCGGGAATAGAGTTCGTTGGCTTGGAGAACTTCGTCGATTACGCTCATGGCCCGGATAGTCTAGCAAAACTTGATGAACGGATTCGAATTCAACGCAAGCCCGAGAAGCAAAAGCCAGCGGCGCGTTCAAAAAAGGCGTGGCTGGCGCTTGGGGAGTTCTTTGCCGAAGTATTCATAGGCGCGGGGCGTCGCTACGCGGCCGCGCGGGGTACGGTCAATCATTCCGATTTGCATGAGGTAGGGTTCGTAGATCTCCTCGATAGCATCCTCTTCCTCGGAAAGGACGGCGGCGAGCGTGCCTAGGCCTACCGGTCCGCCGCCATACTTATCGAGAAGAGCGAGCATTAAATTGCGGTCGACTTCGTCAAGGCCGTTTTCGTCAACGCCGAGCATGGCAAGAGCTTCCTGGGCGACGGCACGGGTGATGCGGCCGGCGGCGCGCACTTCCGCGAAATCGCGGGAGCGGCGAAGAAGGCGATTGGCGATGCGGGGTGTACCGCGGCAGCGGCGGGCGATTTCTTCGGTACCCCCGTCGTCCATCAAAATATTCAGGATTTTGGCGGAGCGATGAATGATGATGAGCAAATCCTCGGGCTCGTAGAAATCGAGACGGTGAACAATGCCGAAGCGCGAACGGAGAGGCGCGGTGATCAGGCCGGCGCGGGTGGTGGCGCCAATGAGTGTGAAATGGCCCAACTGAAACGGATGAATGCGCGCGCCGGGGCCCTGACCAATGATCAAGTCGACCCGAAAATCTTCCATCGCAGGGTAGAGGACCTCCTCGACGGCAGGCTGGAGGCGGTGAATTTCATCGAGAAAGAAGACTTCCTTGCCTTCGAGGGAGGTAAGAATGGCGGTGAGGTCGCCTTTGCGTTCGAGCAGTGGACCGGCACTGGTTTTGATGGGCACGTTCAGCTCATTGGCAATGATTTGGGCGAGAGTGGTTTTTCCGAGTCCGGGTGGACCGTAGAGCAGGACGTGATCGAGCGCTTCGCCGCGGCTGCGTGCGGCTTCGATGGCGATGGAGATGTTTTCTTTTACGCGTTTTTGGCCGATGTATTCGTCGAGGCGTTTAGGACGGACGCTGGCTTCGATGCGAGCGTCTTCGTCATAGGGCGCGCCGGAGACGATTCTGTGCTGTTCTCCTCGGTCTGGCATTCGTTTTGCGGTGGCGTCGGTCATTTTTCAGGCTGCCATGTAATCCAAGACCTCGGGCACATCTAGAGAACTGCCACTACGAGTGCGCCTCAATGCAACGGCCTACGCACCAGCATGACTTGTCCGCCCTTTGGGCGCGGACAGCGACTGCAAAGCCACGCGCAGCAATTTCTCAAAGTTTGAGGTGCCTGCTTCTCGTTTCGCTTCGCCTACGGCAGATTCCGCCCCGCGCGCGTCGTAACCGAGATTGACTAGCGCGGAAATTACGTCGGCTTCGGCACCTTCAGGCGACGTAGCCGAGGGTTTCTGGGCTTCCATGACGACAGCTTCCAGCTTGTCCTTCAACTCGACCACCATGCGCTCCGCGGTTTTGCGTCCTACGCCGGGAATTTTAGTGAGGCGGCCTAGATCGTTGCCGCGAATAGCGGGAACGAGTTCTTCGACGCTCATACCGGAGAGAATCTTGAGAGCAAGGGAGGGCCCGACTCCGGAGGCGGAGAGGAGCATCTCGAAAAGATGTTTCTCGCGGGAAGAAACGAAGCCGTAGAGGGCGAGGGCGTCCTCGCGCACGTGCGTGTGAATGAGAAGAGTGACTTCAGTGTGGAGCTCGCCGAGAGCGGCGTAGGAGGAGAGCGGAACCTGGACGAGATAGCCGACGCCGCCGACATCGACGAGAACCTGGTTCGGGCGTTTTTCGGCAAGTCGTCCGCGAAGCTGGCCAATCATGGAAGGCCAGTATTGCCGCCTTTTCTTCGCCTGTCAACGCGGTTCAGGGAGAGCGCGGAGCTCTCCCCGAAAATGGCAACGCGTAGCAACACAGTTTTAGGCTTGAAAAGTCCTGCGACCAACCAACATTATCTGTGATGATCCGCCCATTCGGCGGCTTCCTTGAGTTCGCGATCCGCCGCATTGATGAGATCCTTCGCTTTCGCCGCGTGACCGCCGAGCTCGTCCTTATTCTCTCTTTGAGCTTCGTCGACCTTGCCAAAGGCCTGTTGAAGGTGATGCTGGGCCTCCGCGAGATTCGGATGCCGGTGTGAATCAATATTGACGACCGGACCCTGAGCGAGTGCGTAGCCACCGCAAACGAGTGCGACTGCGAGTAGCCCACCCAACACGAGATTCTTGCTCTTCATGGTAATTCTCTCCTCTTCGGACATTGATTTTGAGATGTACTGCCTAAGAAATTGCCAAGGGCTGAGTAAGACGATTGTATTTGATTCCGCAAAAGAGCAGGTCGAAAAAACGGAGCAAGGATTCCTCCACGCCAACAGTGTGGAGCATCGGTTCCAGGCGGGCCGGACAAAACTAATGAGCCGCGGCGGCAGGAGCGGTTGTCGGACGGTAATGGCCTGGGACGGCGCGGAGCGCGATGGCGAGGCGGTTCCACGAGTTGATGGTGGTCGCGACGATAGTCAAGTCGACAATTTCTTTCTCGTTGAAATATTTGCGAACCTCTTCATAGACGGCGTCGGATACGTGCGTTTGGGAAACTAAGGTGACGGCCTCGGTCCACGCCAGGGCTGCACGCTCGCGATCCGTGTAAAAGGGAGTCTCTCGCCAGGCATCGAGTTCGTAGAGGCGCTGCTCGGTTTCGCCAAGAGCCCGGGCGTCCTTCGAGTGCATGTCGATGCAATAAGCACAGCCGTTGATTTGCGAAGCGCGCATTTTCACGAGGTGGATGAGGCCGTGTTCGAGGCCGCATCCGGCGATATATTGTTCGAGTGCGTACATCGCCTTTTGTGCTTCTGAAGCATATTTTCGCGCGTCAATTCTGGGTTCCATAAGTAGACTCCTTTCCGCTCGGTGAGTTCGCTGGTGGCCACGCAGTGCAGTACGCTCAGTCATAGCCGCCATTGCTTTTCCCAGTTAAATAGATGATCGATGGCGACGGGTGGATATCTCACAGGATAAAAAACTTTGGATAAGCCTTCCAAAATGGCAGGGTTCAACGGCGAGCGCGATCCTTGCGCACAGCTTCGTCGATGAGGGCATCAAGCTGGCTGCGTGTGAGAGAAACGTGAGCGCTGGAGGACTCGCCGCTATCGCTTGTCTCCGGGAGTTCCGCGCCTCCCCCGGGGGGCGGAGTGACGAAATATCGCGAGCGGGCAGCCATGAGTTTCGCAACCTCGCGTCCGGAGAGAAGCACGGGATCGCCGGCCAGCTCCGCAGCCAGCACGATTTTGGCAAAATGCTCGATGGTTTCCATGCGAAAGAACGAGGTCAGAAGATCCGGACCACACGTCACCGCCCCATGATTCGCCAAAAGTAGCGCGTCATAATGCGGCACGAATGGCTCCATCGCGGCGCTCAACTCAGGCGTTCCGGGAGTGGCGTAGCGGACCAGCGGAATCTGCCCGAGACCGATGATCACCTCCGGCAAAAGGGCCTGATTCAAGGAACGGCCTGCGGCTGCGAAGCCTGTAGCCGTCGGCGGATGGGCGTGACAGATGGCATTCACATCGGCACGCATGCGATAAAACAACAGATGCATGGCAATCTCAGAGGAGAATTTGCGCTCGCCAGCGAGCTGGCGCCCTTCCAGATTCGTAACCACCAAATCTTGTGGCTCAAGCATTCCCTTGTTCATGCAGGTAGGCGTCGTGAGGATGCGCTCTTCGTCGAGGCGCACAGAGATGTTACCTTCGCAGGCTACGATAAACCCGCGGTCGTACATCCACTTGCCAACGATACAGATTTCGCGGCGGTGCTGATCCTCGCTCTTTTCGTGGGAGGGCAAAAGCGCGTTGGGGTTCACTGCACACACTCCTTCCTTGCCCGAAACCTCGGCCGGGCCATTTCGCCGCCCCCATCAAAACAAATTCCCGGATCCCTGGCGAACGGAAACCAGGGGCGCACTTTATCACACTAAGCGTAAATTCCGCGTAACTTTAGCGCACTAGCCACACGGTCAATCGCCAGCATATACGCGGCGATGCGGTTGTTGACTTTGTGGGCTTCAGCATACCGGACCACGCCGTCGAACGCGTTTTCCATGACGTCGAGGAGCCGTTCATTGACTTCACTCTCGCGCCAAAAGAAGCCCTGGCGGTCTTGGACCCATTCAAAATAACTGACGGTGACGCCGCCGGCGTTGCCCAGGATATCGGGCACGGTAAAGATGCCCTTGGAATCAACGATCGCGTCGGCCTGCCATGTGGTCGGACCATTTGCGCCTTCGCAGAGAATGCGCGCTTGAACCTGATGAGCGTTTTGCTCGGTGATCTGATTTTCGATCGCGGCAGGAATGGCGATTTCGCAGGGCTGGAAGAGAACTTCGCGCGCGGACATTTTCGCACCGCCGCCCGGAAAATCCTGGAGCGGTTTTTTATGGTTATAGACCCACTCGATCATTTTTGGAACGTCAAAACCCTTTTCGTTGTAAAGGCCGCCGCCGATATCGGCGAGACCGACAATTTTGTATCCGGCCTGTTGCATGAGCTCCGCGGCCAGCGAGCCAACGTTGCCAAAACCTTGAACAACGACGCGGCAGCCGGCTTTCTTCATGCCGAGTTTGGCCAGAGCCTTGTCGCAACAGATCATGACGCCGCGGCCGGTGGCCTCTCGCCTTCCGGCCGAGCCACCAAGCTCGATGGGCTTGCCTGTAACCACGGCCGTGGTGGCTTCGCCGACGTGCATCGAATAGGTGTCCATCACCCAGGCCATGGTTTGTGCGTTTGATCCGATATCCGGCGCGGGGACGTCTCGTTCTGGGCCGAGCCAGTCGGCGAGCTCTGCGGTGTAACGGCGAGTGAGGCGTTCCAACTCTCCTCGTGACAATTTGCCGGGATCGCAAATAATGCCTCCCTTGGCTCCGCCGAAAGGGATATTTACGACGCCACATTTCCAGGTCATCCAGGTAGCTAAAGCGCGAACCTCGTCGAGAGAAACATCGGGAGCAAAACGAATGCCGCCTTTGCCGGGCCCCCGGACCGTGGAGTGAAGAACGCGATAGCCGGTGAAAACATCGAGCTGGCCGTTGTCCATCCCAACAGGGATGTAAAGCGTAATTTCTTTTTTGGGATGCTTTAGGTAGCGGTAAAGGCCTTGCTCGAGTCCCAGTTTTTGGGCGGCGACTTCGAAGCGCGCTTCTGCGTTCTGATACACATTCATTTCTTCGGGTGTGGGGGCTTGCGGCATGCGGAACTCTCCTTTGAGGCGAGACAGCAGTGAAATCAACCAAGAATTCGCACTTCGGCCTGCGAAGGGAGCTCAGGACCGACATGCAGTTGCTGGACCAAAAAAGATGCTGGCGGGCTACCCCATTGCATGAAGCCGCGAATCGACCGACCCGCCAGACTCGCTTTTGACCGGGCCGCCAGTATACGAACCTGCCCGGCTGGCTGCAAGAGAGGTTGGTGTAGAGTGATCAAAAGGAAATGTTTCAGTCTCTGTACCGCGGGTGACTAACGCACAAGCGGCTCTGATATAATCCGGCCACATTTTCAGGGAGTGCGAGCTTTTCGGAGACAAGAAATGAGACGAACATTGCTTCTTTTATTCGGATTTTTCTTGTTGTGTGCGTCCCCGGCAGCCTTCGGACAAACGGCCTCCGATGCGCTCTCCGAATTGACAAGACCTCATGACTACACCTTGAAGCGCGTCTCGAGCTACGACCGAACAGGAGGCAACAACGACTATCGCCCGCTTGCCGCAGGCGAGACGCTTACGCTGCTGGACGAAGCGGGGCCCGGCGAGATCTCCCACGTCTGGATCACTATCGCGAGCGATGAGAGATTCCACCTGAAGAAAATGGTGCTGCGGATGTACTGGGACGGTGAGAGTTCACCCAGTGTGGAAGCTCCGGTAGGTGATTTTTTCGGGCTAGGACTAGGAGAATACATTCTGTATCAGTCTGCACCGCTCGCGGTGGGAGGAGAAAAAGCTCTGAACTCTTTTTTCCCGATGCCATTTCAAAAGCACGCGCTCATCACGCTAACGAACGAAGGACGGCAACGGGCGGATGCGGTGTACTGGAATATCGATCTTCGCTCTTACAAAGCGCCTTTGCCGGCAGATACCCTTTATTTTCACGCGGAGTACCGGCAAGCCGTGCCCAACAAGGCATTCCCTGATGCCAAGTTCAATCTGGACGGAAAAGAGAATTATGTCTGGATGGAGGCGCAAGGCCGAGGGCACTTTGCTGGCGTCACAATGTCCGTAATCGAGAATCAGGACGGCTGGTGGGGCGAAGGCGACGACATGTTTTTCGTGGATGGCGAGAAGTTGCCATCCATCAATGGAACTGGTTCAGAAGACTATTTTCTTGGTGCATGGGATTTCGGCGGAAAGCCGTTTGCTTACGCCCTCTTTGGAGCGCCAATCCTCGGCGCCGAGTTGCAGGGGGCCCGGTGGTCGGTTTATCGATTCCACCTCGACTCTCCGATCACGTTTACGAGATCCCTGCGCGCAACGATCGAGCACGGCCATGCCAACGACCGCGGAGACAACTACTACTCGGTTGCGTACTGGTATCAGACCGAACCGCATGAGCAATTTCCCGTGCTCCCTGGCGTGGAGACGCGGATACCGCGCGTCCTTCCTGTTTCGAACCCTCAAGAATGATGGGAACGTGGCCGCACGTGAGAAGCGACTCTGAAAAAGCTCCGGAATAACGAAGCAAAACAAATTATGGCATGCGGAATTGCAGCTTGACCGTCAAGTGCATCGGGACCGGTTTGCCATCCAGTGAGGCTGGCTGATACTTCCATTGCCGAAGCGCATCCTTCGCCGATTGGTGAAGAAGCGCTGGCCCGGAAATAACCTTCATGGTTGTCACGCGCCCGTTGGCGTCGATCAGCGCGTCGATGACCACATCACCGGTCACGTGCTGGTTCTTGGCCATGATCGGATAGACCGGAGCCACTTCACTGAGTAAGCTTGCCGGTTTCACATCGCCACCTATAGGAAGTGGGACTTCGGGAGCTACAGGCTGTTTTCCATTCCCCGCCGCGAGACCGGAGGCCAATCCCCCGGAATTGGCATTTTCGTCGCTCGTTGAAATTGTAGGAGCGACAACTCCGCCATCGTGCGCCGCATCTGTACGATTCACTGTGGGGCTGGCCAAGTGGACCTCGCCAAGTACTGGCTTCTTGATTTCGGGTTGTGGCGCAGGCTTGGAAATGCGCTCTGTGATTGCTGCCGGAATAGTGGCGGCAGAATCGCGCGTGTTGTCCCGCCTCAACGGAGCAGATTGGGCGCCGCTCGGGGATTTCATGAACGTTTCCCTCGACTCAGGGGCGCTCGAATGCTGAGCTTCGTTCGATCGCGACGAAGGATCGTGGGCGGCTGCGGAATCATTCGACACAGGCTGCGAAGTGGAAGGCGAGGAAGTCGTAGAACTTGATGCTACGCTGGCCACCGGTCGGAGCGGTGCGGAGATCCCTTGCTGACCGTTTGCAGGGTGATACAAATACCATCCACCGCCAGCCGCAAGCAGGAGCCCAGCGGCAATCGTCGCCAACAGGATTCCTCTGCGCGAGCCGCCGGATGGACGATCGTGGTCGGCCACCTCTTCTTCCAGCGGAAGTAAGCTACCGAAGGCAGGCATCTCGATTTCGGAAGCGGTTTCCGCTTCGGCTGGAGGCACGAGTTGGGCAGCACTCTCCTCGCGAGCCTCGCTCTCGGCCGCATGCTTGAATTTTTCCCGATCTGTGCGCTCGGGTGTTGGTGCGGGGGCCGCAGCATTGCGCGCCAGCGGCTCGAGCCACGACGGAATCTTCACCTCTTCCGTATCTAGTGAAGACTTGATAGGAGAAGGAAGAGCTTTTGCGTGCTGCGCAACCTTGGCTGAAACCGAATCTGTTTTTGCCAGCTCGAAAACCTTCGCAGTCACTCCCGATACGGTCTTTGAATCAGAAGCAGGCGCGGACGAAGCGGGCTTGGCGTCCGGCGCAGAGTTAAAAAGCAGTGAAGACAGTTGTTCCTGAAGGCGCGCGGCTTGGAGCTTCAGCTCCTCGCTGGGATTTTCCGGCGCGCCGCTCACTGGCGCCGGCTTGCTTTGAAATGGGATCGCGACCGCCGGCGGTTTCACGGGAGCCGGCTCCGGCTGCGCCTCGGACGCGCTGAGAAGACTTACAACGGATGAGGTCAGCCCGGCAGACATCGGGGGCACAGGAATTGCCGGCATTTCGGGAATCCTTGTAGCTGTGGGCGCGGATGATGCTGGTGCGGGAGTGGAAGGCACACTTGGGTTTGCGGGAAAAGGCACGAGTGTCTTGGACTCGGCGAGCCGCGCTGGCACGATGGGCGTCACGACCGCAGGAGCCGGGGCCGGGTAGACTTCGGATATTTTCGGCGCGGCGATGACCGTTGAACTCGCCACTTTAGGCGCTACGGAGATCGGAGCAGCCGGAATGTTCTTGGTGGGAACCGGAGTGTTGGCAGGAGGAGCAGGCGTGTGCGCCCCGATTCGGTCTGAAGGAAATCGCATCCCCCAGAAGCCAACGACCGACTCCGTGAATTCGAGTTCGACGTAGCCGCTTACATTCCTATAATTCTTCGATTTTACGACCTGGCAAACTACTTCCTTCTTCGTCTTTTCGTTGGTTAGAAACAGCAATTGGCCTGCCGCCACCGGCGAACCAAGCCGGATCACTGCGCCGTTTCCAAACACAAGCACCGTCTTTGTCGTTTCAGAAAATGGCTCGCGCTTGTCGCTGCCTTCGACAGTGCGCGCGCCGTTCACCGTTACGGGCACTTCCAAAGCGACGGGTTGCGGCTTGCTCGCCGTATCTTCGTGGCGGGCTCCGGGTGTCGTTGCCACAGGAAGCGACCCCGACGCGTCGGGTGCTACGGTTAGGACTTCATTATCTTTGGTGATGGGCGCCATAGGGTGCTCGCTTACCATGCAAGATTTTTGTTAAGCATGCAGACAAACAGAGTTATCCGCGAACGCTTGTGTACTTATATGTTCGTTTTCGGCCATGCCTTGCAGCCATAGTACGTGCGTACCTGCGTGGAAACACCTGTCCTGAAGGACAGCCGTGTTGAGGGTGGAAACTGGTCTAACGACTCAGCGGCGGTCGAAATTGCTCGTCAATTTCAACTTGATAGCCCGTGACAACCTTGTTGGTCTCGTTGGCCATGCCGATGACCGCTTGCAGCTCCTTAAACATCGCGTCGGTCATGCCTTTTTTGAACGCGGAAGCAGTGTGCGAGGCGATGCAGTAATGGCAGTTGTTGGTGACGCTGACGGCAACGTAGATGAGCTCTTTCGTGAGCGGATCGAGCGCGCCGGGCGCCATGATCTGTTTTATGCTCTCCCAGGTGCGTTTTAAAGTGGCCGGGTCGTGCGCGATGGCCTTCCAGAAATTGTTGATCCAGTCGGTCTTGCGCGTGGCCATGATGTCGTCATACACCGCGCGGACTTCCGGGCTCGCGTCTTTGTATTCAATCAATCCAAATGTCGCCATCGGTTCTCCAGAAGTGTGCTCTTCGGAATCCAACGAAAAAATGAGCACGGCCACGTTAGCAGGAAGCGCGAATCTCTGCCAGAAGAGCAGAGAAATTTTTCTGTTTCCCTGCCTCCTGCGGGAGACTTACGACTCTGAGCCCGCGATCTGTTTACCGGCGCTGTCAGCGTCGCGCCGCTTGCGCAATTAACCCCAGTCTTCATTTCAAAACAAAAGCTGTTCAACGCTGCATTGGGCTTGAAGCGTTCAGAAATTCTTCGAGAAGCAGTCGCGCAAGACGCCGCGGATTGTGGCGAATGACTCCGTGCTCCTCGATAAGATTATCGAGGATGACTCGATAGCCAAGCTTCTGAAGCTCCGGCAAATCGATGGCGACTTGCTCCGCTCCTTGACGGCGATACCGCTTCGCCACTTCCGGCGAGACGGCACGGCGGTTGGCCACAACCCAGTCCACCACGCTGCGCGGCGTGTGCCGCCGAATCGCGCGCAAATGATCCGCTAAGGAGTAAGCGGAAGTTTCCCCAGGCTGCGTCATCAAATTCGCGATGTACACGCGGGGAGCCTCGGACTTGGCGATTGCGGCGGCGATTTCAGGAATGAGCAGATTTGGAAGAATGCTCGTGTAAAGCGACCCCGGGCCAAGCAGAATCAAGTCAGCTTCGCGAATGGCGCCCACAACCGCAGGGAAAGGTGAAACGCGGGCCGGAGATAGCGACAGCTTCTCGATGGGCGTCCGGCTTGCGGTGATGTTCGTTTCCCCTCGCACGGTGCGCCCGTTCGCAAGCTTTGCAACAAGATGCACATTGGAGAGGGTCGAAGGAAAGATGCGTCCGCGAATGGCCAATACTTTGCTGCTCACGCGCACGGCTTCTGCAAAATCCCCAGTGACATGCGTCAACGCCGCCAGAAAAAGATTGCCGAAATTGTGGCCAGCCAGGCCGCGTCCCGCGTGAAATCGATATTGAAACAACCGGCCGAGCAGGGCTTCGTCTTTCGAGAGCGCAACCATGCAATTGCGGATGTCGCCCGGCGGAAGCACGCGATTTTCGCGCCGAAGGCGCCCAGAGCTCCCGCCGTCATCCGTGACCGTAACGATCGCAGTGAGTTCGGATATGGGCCGGTCCGAGTTGGGATGCTCGTCGCTGCGGCGGACGACATATTCCTTCAGGCCGCGCAGAAGCGTGGAAAGCCCGGTGCCCCCGCCAAGAGCCACGACCCGGAATCCGCGGGAGAGTGCCTTCGGTTTGGTCGCTTTTCTCTTCACCGGGTAACGTAGTGAAACCGGGCCATGACGCGTTCCGCTTGAAGCGTATCCCGCCGGAGGGAATTCTCGCTCTCTGCTTTAAGCCTGCATCGGAACTCTTTCCCGTCGAGGTGGAATCCGCGAACGAATACACTCGCTGGGCGCGTCGAGGTCCGCAGGTTAGAAAACTAAGTCACGAGGGCTCAACCGGCAGTGCCGTCTTTCTCCGGATAGAGAAGTTCCGTAAAGCGAGGATCTTCCTGGAGGAAGGCGAAGTCTTCATCATTGCGCGCGTGGTAGCGGTTTTCCGCTCGAAGCTCGATGGCCACCTTAAGATTCGCCAGTGCGGAATCCGCTTCACCCGTCAGGCAATCGAGCGCGGCAAGCGCATAGTGAATGTAATCCGATTTCGGCGACGCTTTGCGCGCCTTGAGCAGGCTTTCCCGAGCGTCGTCCCAGCGGCCGATATTCATCATGGCCACGCCACGCTGGTAATGCTCATCCGCAGTGCGGGGATTCTGCTCTGCGCTCGGCTTCATGCGCTGCTCGGAGATGCGCAGATGCATGCGAGCACGGTCAGCCAAACCCTGACTGGGCCCTTCGAGAACTTTCTCTAGCTCTTGCTTGGCACGGGCAAATTTTTGCTGGTGAAAGAGAGCGAGCGCTTCATCGTAAATCTTCAGTTGCGCCTGGACGCGCGGATCGACCAATTCGACGCCCCCCCGCTGATGCGGCGGGGGAGGAGGTAAGTTCTTTTTTTTCTGGGAGATAGCATGGCTGTGCGCGCCGCTTTTGCCCTGTCCTGTCGAGCCCGAAGAGGCTTTTCGCCCTTTTGCCATGAAGCGAATCCTAACAGAGCTAACGTACGGCGTCAACGAGTGGAAGTGAGAGTGCTCGGCTATACTCGAGTTACCTCCCAGCCGCATGGAGTGAAAAAAGGCATCCAAATAAAGGCAATTTCGCGGAAACTATATGTAAGTTATCCGACACGGGACAGGCCCAGCCGGAACGCTGGCCTGCCAGCACTGCGTATGCTATAAATTTGTGGCCGAACTCTGGTCTAGGATCAAGTGCCTTTCATCAATTTTCCTGCGCGCGAAATTAACTGCAAGCTCGTTTACTACGGTCCAGGTCTGGGCGGAAAAACCGCCAACCTCCAGTGGGTCTACGACCACACCGGCCAAAACCAGAAGGGCAAAATGGTGTCCCTGGCCACGGAAACGGACCGCACCCTGTTCTTCGATTTCCTTCCCTTGGATCTCGGCACCGTCCGTGGGTTCAAGACGCGCTTCCACCTCTACACCGTTCCCGGCCAGGTGTTCTACGAAGCCAGCCGCAAGCTCATTCTGAAGGGCGCGGATGGAGTTGTTTTCGTCGCCGATTCTCAGGAAGAACGTCTGGACGCGAATTTCGAGACCATGGAAAACCTCCAAGAGCACCTGAAAGAACACAATCTCAATTTCGATACGATTCCCTACGTCCTGCAATTGAATAAGCGCGATCTTCCCAACGCCATGTCCGTCGCCGATTTGACCAAGCAGCTCCAGAAAAAAGGCGAACCTGTCCTCGAAGGCGTGGCCATCCAAGGCATCGGCGTTTTCGAAACGCTCAAAGAAGTGGCGAAGCTAGTCCTCGCCGAATTGAAAAAGGGCAGCTGAGCCTCGTCAGTAGAGCCGGAAGGTTACTTCGATTGGCACGAGAACCGAAACTGGTTTTCCATCTTCACCTGTCGCTGGCTTAAACTTCCACCCGCTCACTGATTTGATCGCCCGCTCAGTCAAACCAAAAGACAGGCCTTTGACGACGCTGATGTCTTCCGCTCGGCCCGCTTCCGAAACTTTCACCTGCAAAATCACACTTCCATTTAATTTTACCTTCCGTGCCGGATCTGTGTAGGTCGGCGGCGGACAATAGTCGCACATGGGAACGCCGACGCCGTTCACTCCAGCTCTGGCAAGCACGTCACCCTGCGCGGAAGTGACCACTGGGTTTTGGCGCTCGGCGTCGTAAGGTTCAAAAGGCGCGAGACTACTCTGCGGGTCTGGAATCGTTAACCACGTTGCTTCCTGCGGGCCTATTCCTTTGTTGGAGATATTTAGTAACTCTGTCAATAAGTTCCAACGATCGCCAAGCTGCTCAATGGTCCCTATCAGAACTGCGTTGGCTTCAAACTGGTCGGCAAGCCAGCGCGCCGCCTCTCGGTTGTTAAAAAGGTTTGAGGGAATATGCTCGCGCACTAGGAAATCCTGCAGGCGGACCCGTTCGACAATTTGAACACCGTTAGCTTGGGAACGCAGCTCTGCCGATATCGAATCCGCGAGCTCAACGCCTAGACGAGAAGTAGAACCTGACGGGCCAATGAAATTTGCGACCAAGATGGTGCAATGGTTGCGATGACATTTGGCCCCATCCGCTCTCTTAAGAATGCGTCCGGCAAGGGCGTGTAAGTCGCCACGATAGTTTGCGCCCGGCGCCAACGCTCCCTGTTGATCTTGGGCTAACGCGGAGTTCAGGACAAAGAAGAAAATAGCAACCGCCAGTAAAGCGTCACGACGATTGACCTTGAGCTGCAACATTTTTGGAGTTTAGCACGAAGATACTTAACGCGATCTCGTAATAGAACTCCTCGGTAGGCTGCCAAAGGACAGATCATCATGATGTACACCGCAGGGACTTAAAATCCCTAATAAAGCTGAAACTCGATGTCCACAGGCAGTCGAACCGGCACGGATTTTCCTACGAATTTCGCAGGCTTGAATTTCCACTTCTTAACTGCTTCGATCGCCTGTTCAGCCAGCGAGAACGGCGCTCCCTTCAGAACCATTATCGACTCGACCTCGCCATCTTTCGTGACAATCAACGAAAGCTCAACCGTTCCGCGATATTTCGCCTCGCGAGCAAGCTCCGTGTAATCCGGACTGGGACAAAATACGCAAATAGGCAGCGACACTCCATTCACTCCGGGCTGGAGGATGCCGGGCTCGGCTTGTATCGCATCGGGAGAGCGTGCAAAGGAATTTGCCGGTTGCTTCTGAAGTTCCAAGAGTGCCGCCGTTAATGGGAGTTGTGCATCGCCGTCCCAATCTCTTCCGAGTCCATCAATGCGGAGAGCCATTCGCAGTTCCTGATTTGGCTCCATCTCGATAGTTCCCCGCACGACTCCGGCCGCTCCCATGGAACGCGCCAGCGTCAAGCACACCGCTTCGCTTTGCAGATCATCGAGCCCCATCCAATTTTCTTTTAAATAAGCGCTGAATGCACCGCGGTCTTCCACCTGGAATCCGGAAGCGAAGCCGGAAAGAGACTGCGCGAAATCGTCAGCAAGGACGCTTCCCAGTTTTGAAAATTGCTTGTCGCCCGCGTTGGAAAAATCGATCACAAAAATCTTCGGAAGAGCTGGATCGATTTTGGAGTGCCGTATTTGTTCCGCCACGTGCGAAGCGAGCAAATCCATCTGTACTTGCGCGGTGTGCGGCAACGCGGGCGGAGGATTCTGTGCCGCCGCGGGGGCGCTCAGGAAGGAGCACGCCAGCAAGCCGATGATTAAAGCCCCAGCCGGCTCCAAGATCCGGTCGTAGACACCACTACACGCAGCAGAAAAGGTCTCTTTCGACAAAGGGGCCCGCATTTTCTGAGTTGAACTCGACATTCCTACGACAGATTGAGGTACACCCCCACCCGAGTTAAGAGACGCGCTGCGTGCCCCAAACGTTGCTTAGCCTAAGCGAAGTTGGCGAGGGCCGCGGATTCGGTATCGAATGTAGGAATAGCTTCGACAAGCCGCGTCACGGTGAGCGCATCCCGCACGCGGCCCGGTCCGCAGATGAGCCGCAGTGCGCCGCCTTCGCGTGTCAGCTTGATCGAGCTGCGCACGAGGGAAGATATGCCAGAGCTATCGATCTGTGGAACACCATTGAGGTCCACGATTACCTTGAGCGCTCCGCCCTTCACGACCGATTCGAGAGCCTGGTGCAGCTGCTCGCTAGGCTCTCCAATGGTCAGCCGGCCGCGAACGTCGAGAATCGAGACGCCTCCATGCTCTCGCACGGCGATTTCCATTGGGGGATGCTCGGTCATAGTACTTCGCTCGAAAACCTCATCGTTTCGCTGCGGCATTGCCCGCTCGGCCACAGTTGTAAGGACAGTGGCTTCGCGGCCAGCAGGCATTATACGATGGCCGCGCCCCCAGGCAAGAAGACCGCACAAAGAATTGCCCCCACCCCGCCAAAATCAAAACGGTCGCCCGCGTCCGGGAGTGCTATTCGGCTCGCCTACCGATGAATCTGAAAAATGAATTTAACCAATGCAAATTTCTAAACCTGCTCCACGCCCTCCACGCGTATAATCCACTCCGAAAAGTGGTGGGGCAGACTTAGTGTCGTCATCGACGTGCCCCGGCGAAGCCGGGATCAACCCAAGCGCAATGGAGCGAACTTATCTATGAAGCACCTGGGATGGAAGTGTTGTTTGTTCGTGTCCATGGTGCTCTTCTCTATTCCTCTCCTCGCGCAGCAATCTTCCCTCTCGCCAGCAAACACTCCTTCCGCTGCTGCTTCCGCCACAACGTCGCCTGCAGCTCCCGAAATCTCTAAAGCTGTAAGCGAGAAACTGGCGCAACTCGAGCAGCACGCCTCTGAGGCGGAATCCCACGCCGACAATGCATGGATGCTCGTCAGCGCAGCGCTAGTGCTTTTGATGACCGGCCCGGGACTGGCCCTCTTTTACGGCGGCTTGGTTCGTCGAAAGAATACGCTCGCGATCATGATGCAGAGTTTCCTGCTGATGGCCCTGATCAGCGTCATGTGGGCGCTCGTAGGCTACAGCCTGTGTTTCGGCGGCGATGGCCCCGTCATCGGCGGATTCGAGCACGCATTTTTGCGCGGCGTCGGCGCCGACCCTAATCCCGATTACGCGGGAACCATTCCTCAAGCGACTTTCATGATTTATCAGTTGATGTTCGCGATCATTACGCCCGCCCTGATCACCGGCGCCACGGCCGAGCGCATGAAGTTCAGCGGCACGGTCCTCTTCCTCGCCCTTTGGTTTTTGGTGGTCTACGCTCCGCTGGCCCACATGGTCTGGGGCAAGGGTGGCTTTCTGAACGCCTCTCTCGGCGGAAAATTTCCCACGTTGGACTTCGCTGGCGGGACGGTTGTGCATATCAGCTCGGGAGTCTCAGCATTGGTGTGCGCGCTCTACCTCGGCAAACGCACCGGTTACCCGAAACAGCCCATGCCACCTCATTCTCTAGTGCTGAGTTTCATTGGCGCCTGCCTTCTCTGGGTCGGTTGGTTTGGCTTCAACGCTGGCAGCGCGCTGTCAGCCGGCTCTCTGGCAACCAGCGCCTTTGTAGCTACCCACTTCGCCACCGCCGCCGCGGCGATTAGTTGGAGCGTCGCGGAGTGGATCAAGAATGGCCGCGCCAGCGCGCTTGGCGCCATCTCCGGCGCCGTCGCGGGCCTCGTGGCAATCACGCCGGCGGCCGGATTCGTTGGCCCCATGCCCGCTCTCGCGATTGGATTTATTGCCGGCCTGGTCTGCTATTTCATGGTCACCAAAGTAAAGTCAATCTTCGGCTATGATGATGCTCTCGACGCTTTCGGCGTGCACGGTATAGGCGGCACTGTCGGTGCTCTCCTGACCGGAGTTTTCGCGCAGCAATTGATCAATCCGATTTTTGGCGCGGGAAAACCCGTCGGCGGGCTCGATGGCCACTGGAGCCAGCTCGGCAACCAATTCGTTGGCGTGTTGACCGCCTGGGGCTTTGCGCTCGTTGGAACCATTGTCCTGCTCAAAATAACAGATATGATTACCGGAGTGCGCGTCAGCGAAGCGGACGAGATCGAGGGTCTGGACATCACTCAACATGGCGAAGAGGCCTATAACCTCGAATCCTGAGAAGGCGCAGCGCAGTAGCGTCACGCAGAGCGCGGAGCGGAAACTTTCATGATGAAAATTGAGGCCATCATTCAGCCCTCGCGGTTTGATTCCGTGAAAGATGCCTTGCGCGAAATCGGTATCGAGGGAATGACCGTGACCGAAGTGCGTGGCCACGGCCGCCAGAAGGGCCACACCGAGGTTTACCGCGGCCGGGAATATACCGTGGACCTCCTGCCCAAACTCAAACTCGAAATGGTCCTGCCCGATCCCTTGGTACAGCGCGCCGTGGACACAATCCTCAAAACCGCCAAGACAGGGAAGATTGGCGACGGTAAAATATTTCTATCGCGGGTTGAGGAAGCTATCCGGATCCGTAACGAGGAGCGCGGCGAAAACGCCCTCTAAATCAAGTGACCACCGCTGCTCGTCCAGGCCTTGATCCGGCAAACCGGCCCGCAAAAAACATGCAAGGTTCTCTGACTCCTTTGACCATCCTCGGCCCGCAAACCGAGGACGAACGACAACGCATACGGCAACATTTTGAAGTAGGCGGTAGCGCGCAGGAAACGCTGCAAGCGCTGTGCAATCTGGCCGACCGCATCGCTCAGCAAATCTTCGGCGAGGTTTTGCGCGTCAACAACGCTCAGCCGCTGGGGCTGACCCTCGTCGCCCTCGGCGGTTACGGTCGCCGCCTGCTTTTCCCTTACTCCGATCTCGATATTCTTTTTCTCTTTGGCACTGAAAAAGCCGAAACCGAATTTCGCCCCCTCATTGCCGACTTCTCCCGGACCTTGTGGGACCTCGGCTTTCGCGTAAGCTCCGCCGGCCGCACGCTCGAGGAATGCAAGCGCATCGAAGAGGACAACGCGGAATTTCATCTCGCTCTCCTCGACCGCAGGTTCCTCGCCGGAGACGAAGAGCTTTTCGATCGCTTCACCAAAAAAATCCTGGCTGGCCCCGAAAAACAGGCGCGGCCCTTTATGCTCGCGGAACTCACCAAACTCACCAAAGAGCGCCACGCTCGCTATGGCAACACCATTTATCATTTGGAGCCAAACGTGAAAGACGCGCCGGGCGGCCTTCGAGACTATCAGGCGGCAGCTTGGCTTCGGCAAATTGCCAATGGACAGAAAGACGGCTTGAAAAACAGCGCGGGCGAAGAAGAATTGGCCGCCAACGCCGTCAATTTTCTCAGCGCCATTCGCTGCTTCCTCCATTACAGCAACGGCCGTAACGACAATACACTCACCTATGAGCTGCAAACCGCGGCTGCGGATCGCTCTCTGGGAATTTCGTCCGGCGCGAAACGCAGTCCCGAGGAATGGATGCGGCTCTATTTCCGCCAAGCCCGCGTTCTCAACCGCCTCCTCCTCCGTTATATCGAGCAAAAGCCCGCCATGCAGCCGTCACTGCGGGAAAGACTGATGAACGCCGCACGAGGCTCCCGCACCGAAACCGCCAAAGGAAAGCCTTTTGTTGTGCGGGACGGCCTGCTCGAAGTCATAGACGAGCCCGCGCTTTCCGACCGCCAGGTAACCTTTGCCCTCTTCACCGAGGCCGCGCGAACCGGCGTACCCCTCAGCCGCGAAGCCGAGCGCGCCATCTATTACATCCTGAAACATCCAGAGCTTCCCCAGAAAAACACCCTAGTCAATTGGTCCACGCTGCGCGAAATTCTCGCGGCCGGTTTCCCCAGCATGGCGCTCCGGCCCATGCAGCGCCTCTCCCTTCTTATGGAAGTCCTGCCGGAATTCAGAGCTATCGACTCCTTGGTGGTCCGCGATTTCTATCACCGCTATACGGTGGACGAACATTCGCTGCGCACCATTGAACACCTTGAGGAGCTTGCTGATCCGCCGGATGAACGCGCTGCTCATTTCCAGCAGCTCTGGAAAACCGCCGAGCGCCGCGATCTCTTGATTCTCGCTCTCCTTCTGCACGACGTTGGCAAGGGCATGGCCGTCGAAAATCACATTACCGGCAGCCTCGAAGCCCTCGAGAGCGCTGCGAAGCGCCTCCAGCTCTCGGAATACGAAACCTCCGAAATCCAGTTCCTTATCGAGCATCACCTGGACATGTCCGCCACCGTCCAGCGCCGCGACATCTTCGACCCAACCACCGTTTCGGTCTTCGCGGGCGCCGTAGGGACACAGGAACGCCTGCAGCGCTTGTGCCTCTTGACCTACGCGGATATTCACGCCGTAAATCCCGAGGCCCTAACGCCCTGGAAAGCCGAAATGTTGTGGCAGCTTTTCGTCGCCACTTCGAACTACTTCAGCCGCACGCTCGATCGCGACCGCCTGCACGCTTCCGACGAAGTCTCCTTGCTCGGCCAGATTTGCGCCCAGGCTGGCGGCGCGAATAAGGCGGAAATCGAACGGTTCCTCGAAGGTTTCCCGCGCCGATACCGCGCAGTCCACTCTGCCCAAGAAATCGCCGCACACTTCCAGCTCTACCAAAAACTCGGCGCCGAGCCCGTGCAAACCGAAGTGAAACCCCGCCATCATTCCTTCTCGCTCACCTTGTTGACCGCCGACCGCCCCGCGCTCTTCGCCACCATCTCTGGCGTCTTAGCCGGCTGGGGCATGAATATCGTGAAAGCCGACGCCTTTGCCAACGCTGCCGGCATCGTGCTGGACACCTTTCAATTTGTCGACCTGCACCACACCCTCGAGCTGAATCCCGGCGAAATCGCGCGCCTCCAGAAAAGTCTTGCGGACACGGTGAACGGTAAAGCGCCTCTCGATCCCCTGCTCAAGGGCCGCGAAAGCGCCAGCAAAGCGCGCCCGCCCAAAGTCACCGTCGAAACGCGCATCAATTACGATGACACCTCCTCCGCCCGTAGCACCCTTCTCGAAATCATGGCCCAGGATCGTCCCGGTCTGCTTTACGACGTCGGCTCGGCACTCGCCCGTCTCGGCTGCAACATTGACGTCGCCCTCATCGACACCGAAGGCCAAAAGGCCATCGACGTCTTTTACCTCACCGAGCACGGAAATAAGCTTGCTCAACCAAAGCAGGAACTATTGCGGGAAGTTCTGCAAAGCACGCTGTCCTAAATCCTTCAAAATCCCTTCTGACGACTCGCAATCCTCCCATTCATCTCGAAACCTCGCATGCGCATAGGTATCCCGCTGCTTCAATTTGTCTGGATTGCAGGATGACGTGCTCCGCTTAAATTCAATTTCGGGGCGCTATTTTTTATCCGAACTTGCCCCGGAAGGGTCTGTATGGTGCGGAACCGCGGAGATGAGTGAATATAGAAAAAACAATACTCCAATGCCGATCAGTGCCCCGCCAAAGACCACAAGCACCACAAACGCAATCGGCCTCGACCACATCAGACAAACCGCCTCGATCAAGAGGCCCAGGATCACCAGGATCCCGGATATCCGCAGCCGTCGGTCAATGGAGTACCCGAGATGCATCAGTCCTTCCCATACCAGAACTTCACGTTGCTTCCCCAATGCCCGACGTTATGTACGACCTCATGGCAACCGCTCGAAATACACGACAATTTGTTGGCTTTAATCGCTGGAAGCGTCGCCGGGTCCGCATTATGCACCACTCCCTCTTCAAAAGAGCGCGCCCCGAGATGGCAATGGAGACATACCTGATTGCTGAATGGCTGGTAGAGCTTGATGTTCTCCGGCAATGGCGGCTTTCCGAGGTAGTAGACGTAAAGATGCCGCAAGCCGCCGAGTTTCGCTTTGATCGTCCCAAACATCGCGTAGTTGGTGTGGCACGTGTAGCAAGCCTGCTCCGCCGGAACGCGATGATTCTGAAAATGTGCCGCAGGAATGTAGCTTGGGTCGTCGATGTGCAGGCTCTTTCCGTAAGGCTCCATGATGTGGCACGAAAGGCAGAACGCCGTGCTCTCGGAACGCGTCATCTCATTCTGCAAGCCCACCGCGAGAGAAAAAAGCGGCAGAAAGAAAAGCACGCCGAACGCCAATGTCTTTCCAGCGCGGCTCACGGTAACCGCCGGTCGCACGACCACGACCCCCGCGAGTACCGCGCTGAACACAACGAGCACTACTGTCGCGATTGTTGGCATGTCACCAAGTCAATCAAACAGCCATTCACTGCTTCAGGGTGCGGATAAACGCCACGAGTTCCTTAATCTGATCCGCTTTTAGGCTCTTGCCATAAGCCGGCATTTTGCCTTTCCCGTTTCCAATAATTCCAGCGAGTTCATCGTCCGTTTGCTTTTGCACATCCGCGGAACCCAGATCCCGAATCTTGTCCGCCTTGCCGATAGCCGTTTCGCCCTTCCCATCCGCGCCATGGCATGCCGCGCATTTTGTTTTGAATGTCGCTGCTCCAGCGCTATCGGCGCGGGCTGGCGCGCTCAATAGCACGCTTCCCGCCAGAACCAGACCTGCCATCACAGCCGCAATCCGACTCAGATTCTTTTCCACGTGTTCCTCCTTTTGCGCGCTTGGCGCGGATTTAAGAGCACCGCCCCGGCGCCGTGCTGCCAGAAACTCTCACTCGGTTCAAAAGCTGGTACCCAGTATCTGGTCCTCTGCTTTTTACAACTCGTGGACCTCAGCCTCTCGACGGCCGGACCTCAATTTGCCGAATATACAAAAACAATCCCATCAGTGTAATCAATATGAAGATTACTGCAATTCCAAGACCCTTTCTACGATAACCCCTTTCGGACAGTGCATCCTTCCCCGCCTGCAAATCTTTCGCAGTGATTTTCAATCCAGCTTGAATATCTTGGTCAACAAGTTGCGGCTCAATGGTGTGAATCGTTACGCGCGCCTTGGTCAGCGAATCCCGCGCTTGATCCTGCTGCAGCCGGGCTTCGCTCACTTCCATACCCGAAGTTTCGGCCACATTGAGCAGCCGATCCGCGGATTTTATGGACTCGTCCAATTTAGTTAGCCCTGCAAGGATGCTCGCCCGGGCTCGATCGCCGTCGTCTCCAGCAGTATGGCACTGCACGCACACGCCCTGCTGTCCGGTGCCTAGCTTCGCGTCCGTCGGGTGCGCAATCCCATGATTGCTATGGCAGACCACGCATCCAGGAAGTCCGGCGGACTGAAACGCCTCCTTGTGCGGACTTTTCTCATACATCTGCGCCTGGAAGACATGGCAATTAGCACAGACATTCTTGACTGAATCCACCCCCGGCGGGGCCGCGCCGTGGTTGCCATGACAGGTCGTGCAAGTCGGAGCGCTCAGATCCCCGCGCACCGTCATCGCGGCATGATGCACGCTCGTCTGGTACTCTGCAAATTGGTTCGTGGGAATGCCGTACGGCTTCATGTAGGCGGCATCGGCATGGCACCGTGCACAGGTCTCTGCCACATTGACCGGGTAGACTTTGGAGCGCGGATCGCTCGGCGGGCGCAAATCATGCACCCCGTGGCAATCTATGCAGACAGCAACTTTCGTATCCCCTTTGGCCAGTAGTTTTCCATGGACGCTGGTCTCGTATTGGCTGAACTGATCGGTTCGTAAGCCGGGATTGTACTGCTTCATCGAAGTTGCGTCGCTATGGCAGCGTCCGCAAAGCGCTGGAATTTGGCTGCGTTCAATCTTTCCACGAAACCCTGCCGCTTTGCTCATAGCGCCCATGTCGGCCTTTGTTGGATCGCCTCCGTGGCAGCTCGCGCAAGTCAATCCCTTCTGTGCGTGAATGTCTTGTGCGGACTGCGCCTCAGTCACTTGGAGCGGAGGATCAAGCGCGCCATGGCAGTCCAGACACGTATTTGCCGTTTGAGCGCGGCTCCCGGATGCCAGCGCGCACAGCGCCACACTTAGCACCAAAACGCGCCCAATCATTTTATTTTGCAAAATAACCATAAATCGTCATCGCCACGATGTAGCACAGGGCAAACACACCCGCTCCCCGGATCAGCGTCCCGCCGCGTTTCCCCCGCGGTCCTTCGAGAAACGGCAGCAAAATCCAGATAAGCCCCGCAAGCCCAAAAGCCAATATCCCTAGAAGTTCGCCATCGATGTGCAAAATCTTCGACGGAATGAACTTCAACGTCTGAAACATGAACATGAAATACCACTCCGGACGAATCCCCGCGGGTGCCGATCCAAATGGATCCGCCTTGGTTCCGAGCCCCCAGGGCGACAAAGCTGCCAGCGCGCCGAGCACCCCCAGCGCGATGTACCACGCCATGACTTCTCGCAACAAAAAATTCGGCAGGAACTTCATCTCTCGCACGGCAGACGGATTCACGCTCAGATTGGCTTCTACGCCCGGCGGCAGGCTCATCCCAAACCGCTGCACCAAAGCCAGATGGACGAGAATCAGAAACGCCGTCAATCCCGGCAGAATCGCAACGTGGATTCCAAAAAAACGCGTCAATGTCGCCCCGGTCACTTCTTCCCCACCCCGCAGCAGAACCATCATCGTGTGGCCGACAACTGGAACTTGCCCCGTGATCTGCGTTCCCACTTTGGTCGCAAAAAACGCCAGCGTATTCCACGGCAGCAGGTAGCCGCTGAATCCAAATCCCAGAACCAAAAACAACAGGATCATGCCGCTGACCCAGGTTAGCTCTCGCGGCTTCCGATATGCGCGCAGGAAAAGCACGCTGAACATGTGCATGAACGCCGTGAAAATCATCAGGTTCGCGGCCCACGAATGGATGGACCGTATCAGCCACCCAAACTGCACTCGCGTCATGATGTACTGCACGCTTTCGAACGCTTCGTTGGCGCTCGGCCGATAATACAAGAGCAGCAGAATCCCCGTGCACACCTGGATTCCGAACAGGAAAAGCGTGATTCCGCCCAGGAAATACCAATAAGAGAGCTTGTGAATCGGGACCGTTTTGTGGCGCAGCGGCTCGGTCAGTTTCGCCCAGCCGAATCGTTCATCGATCCAGTCGTGTATGTGCTTGACCAGCTGCACGTCATGCTCCCCGTGTCCGGGTCACGACGATTTCGTTTGCGCGCACATTTACTTGAAAGCTTTCCAATGGACGGGGAGGAGGTCCGGAAATGTTTCTTCCGTCAAGACCGTACATGCCGTTGTGGCAAGCGCACCAGATTTCATGCAGATCGCTCCGGTACTGAACCGTGCAACCGAGATGAGTGCAAACGGCGGAGACGGCGTGGTACTCCCCTTCGGCGGTGAGGAGCAGCAGCGCCGGGCGGCTGCCGAACCGGAAAATCTTCGAACTGTTCGGTTTCAGATCTCCCACCTTGGCGGCAACAACTTCGTCTTCACCTAAGTCAGGTACAACAGGCGGCACCAAATATTTCAGCACTGGATATAGAAATGAAACGACGGAAGCGAGCACTCCCCCACCGAGCAATACCTCGACGAGGCGGCGCCTTGCAGGCCGAATCTGTGGAAAGTCGTCGGTTGCCATAGGAATAGGAAAAGTATCCTTGAACGCGGCGCCCTTCCGCGCTGATTCAGTGCTTCTTTGCCAACTCCTTGACAAACCCGGCCAGCTGCGAGATCTGTTCCTTGCTCAGCTTGGTCTCGTAAGCGGGCATCTTGTTTTTGCCCTTGGTGATAATTTGCGTCAGCTCCGCATCGCTCAGCTTCTGAACATCCTCGGAATGCAGATCCGGAATTTTGAGCGCTTGCCCCATCGCCGTTTTACCCGTTGCATCGGCTCCATGACACATCGCACACTTCGCCTTGAAGAGGCTTTCCCCCGTTTCTTGCGCGCTGATCGGCGAACCGAGAAGCAATCCGATTGTCCCTGCAACCAACATCAGCTTCCCTGTGCAAATTCTCATCACGCTGACCTCCTGTGTGCCTTCTTACAAAATGTTCCCCCGTGACTTCCGATGGCGCGCCTCTTCGCTCGAAGTTGCGTGTTCATCGCAGAGTGCGCACAAGATTCCCCGGAAGTTTCCACGCGGGCAGATTTCAAGCGCTGTCCGGCTCATCGCGTTTCCAAGCTCTCTTCAGAATGAATACCTCAGCGAGAACATAGCATTGCTGCCGTTAAAGTCCTGCAAAGGAATCGCCGCAAGCCCAAACGGGCTCGTGTTTCCTCCCTGGTTGAACCCGTAATAATTCCACGCCATTTTGTAAGTGAACCCGCCGCCCATATCGATGGCAAGCGACGCAAACGGCCGCTGATAGTTGAAATTGTTCGTGCCGGTTGGCGTCAACGGGTTCAGGAATATTGTATTGCCGCGGACAAAGCTGCCGTTATAACCCATCATCGTCGTCACGCGCTTCATCACCTTCCAGATCACCGTGGCATGCGCGAAATGATCCGTGCTGGCGTACGTCTCCAGCGCTCCCAGCGGCGCAGAAGCGCCCGCAATCGGGCACGCTGTCCCTGTCGGCAACTCCGGCACGCCAGGAGGAAATGCCGAAGCAACCACAGTCGTGGGCGGCGGTGCCGGATTTGCCGAGGTTTGGGAGTAGGCGAAGCAGATCAATGACTGCGTAAAAACATTCCAGTAGTTGTACCCGAAATCCACGGATAGCCGCGGATTCGCCGTCAGCATGGTCGCGAAACTGTACGAGCGGTCATGCTCCAGATTATTTACCTGGTAGACGTTGTCGCGGTTTTCATGAATCTCCGCGGCCCCATCGATATTTGCCCACGGCCGCGGTTTGTACTCCGCATGAATCTTGTAGGACTGCACTTGCCGGGGATCGATCCGCGCAAACGATTGGTCGTTATACCCGAACTCAAAATTGCCGGTGATGCGTAGCGCGTCGATGGGACGCGCCACAAACCCTGCCAGCAGCGCTTGTGTGTTGATGATCGTTAAATTCCGCGACGTGTCGTTCCCCGCGTCGGGAATCGGGTTCGTTGGCGAACCCTCCACAATTGCGCCGGCATACGGGCCGGTTGTCAAAAGCGTGCAAGCGGCGGGCAAAACGCCTGCAACCAGGGCGCAATCACCGCGCGCTGCGAGATAATTGTTCGCTGCCGTCCCAGCCGTGCCCCCCGGGAAATAGTATTCGCCTGTGTCGTAGGCCGCGTCTTCGCTCGCGATTGTCCGGTTTTCGTAGAAATAGCCGATGTGTGCGCTATATCGCCGCGTGAAATCGTACTCAATTTGCAGTGTGTTCGTCTTGATGTTCTGCGCAAGAAACTGCGAGGCGATCTCGTTGGTCAAATCGGCTGCCGAGCTTGTTGTGTGCTGCGGACAAGTTGCTTGGTTATAATGGCCAGCCGCCGTGCAGTTCGCCGGATTAAACACCCCCGGTGAGAGCAGCAGACCGACGACGCCCGGCCCCGGCGAGGGCGTTCCGTACACCGCTGTCTCGAGCGTGTCCCACACGCCCGGAATGCGCCAGTTGTCATACCGGAAGAAGTCCAGAATCCGCAGCTTGTTGGTGATTGCGTACACGCCTGACCAATCCCCATTCACCGAAACGCGCTTCGCGTTCGCTGGGCCGCCCGTCGTGCTTCCGCGTTCTGCGGAGCGCGAGGTATACCCGTTCACCGTCTCAAGGAAATCCGGGATTTTGTTGTTGCTTGAGCTGTAGCCAAACGAGCCGGACATCTCGAAGTTCTTGAAATAGTTCGATTGGAAGCGAAGCCTCTCCGTAGGCATAAAATTTCGCGGATTGCCCACCTGGCTATAAGACAAATAGGCGTTGCAGGTCGGAGTCGCGGTGTTGGTAGTGCCGGCCACGATCGGAGTCGCGCACGGGAGCGCCTCCGCGGTGGTTTGCGTGCTCCAAATGTTTCCCAGGTCTACCGGCGTTCCGGCCGGTGTGCCTTGCCCCGGAACGGTCCCCAGCACGTACCCGAAATTCCCCGGATTGACTGTCGGGTTGTCCAGGATGACGTTGTCCTGCTTGAAGTAGCTCAGGAACTCGTCAAACGAAATCGTTGTGCGCGGCAGGATCCGGACATCGACGCCCATGCGATAGGCGTTCGTGGTGTAATTATAATTCGCATCGAATGCCGAGATTGTTCCGCTATCTGTCGAGATGGATCCGGGTCCCTGGTTGCGATTACGGGAATATCCCAATCGGAATCGCACCTTGGAAGTCGGGAGCACCGTCAAATCATAGTCCTGCATCCGCCGCGTAAGATACAAGCTGTCAACCGAAGTGGTTTGCGCCACGGAAGGCTTCGAGCAATAAGCCGGTGCGCCCTGCGGGAAAGCGGTCGTCGGTGGTCCCACGTAGCATCCCGTTGTTAAAGATCCGGCTGGGTTTAACGCGGCGGGGTTCATGGGGTTCGCGAAGAGGTTGTAGTCCCAAAAATTCTTGTCGCGGCGAAACAGCACCCGGAAGTCGTACCATTTGTTCTTTTCGATGCGCAGCCTCGAAACGTTGTTTGGGTCTCCGCCATATCCGAAGTTGCTGAAAGTCAGTGTGTCGAACACCATCCCGTGATGATCGAGCGAGCGCATCTGCACGTCATAATCGAAAAGGCGGAAACCGGAGCCGAGGTTTTCGAAAGTATTGTACGTGTCCATGTTTCCGTTGATGTTGCTGGACCGGTAGCCAAACTCGAGTGTCTGGTGAATGTTATACCCCCCCGAATTGATCCCCTTAGTTTGTTCGGAGTCCTCTTGGGCGCAGGCCACGGGCGGAAGGAAAAGCGCCACTATGGCAATGCCGAAAACGAAAGGAATTGCGTGAACCCTCAGGCGGCCTTTCATGGCTTTTCTCCATTTCCGTGCGGAAACTTTATTTCGGGCTTGCCTGCCTTATCTTTATCCGAAATAGATTTCATGACGGCTCCTATTTGAAAAACGTCTTGTCGAAGTTGGAGCCGTGTATTTGCGCATGACACAGTACGCAAGACTGGAAAAAGCTTGCCTGGTTGTGGAATGAAGGGGCTCCAGGCGCCCCGCTAAAGCTTGAAGTCGTGTGGCACTGCAAGCACAGCAGGTTGACGTTGCTCACCTTCAGCATGTGCGGATTCGGCCCGCCGTGGACCAGGTGGCATGTCTGACATCCATCCGTCTTCACCGGCTGGTGCTCGAAAACAAATGGCCCCTGCTTGTCGGTGTGGCACTTGAAGCAGATTTCGCTCTGCGTCGAGGAAGTCCGCACCTGATTGCCCTTCACGGTGCCATGCGGATTATGGCAGTCCGTGCACTGCACTAACCCTTCATTCACCCGGTGATGGAATGGCATTTCGAACTGCGCTTTTTGCTGCAAATGGCACGTGTAGCAAAGCTCCGGCTGTGACTTCACCAGCAAGAACTGTGCTTCTTTTGCGTGGTGCGGCGAGTGGCACGAAATGCAGCTCACATCGTTCTTCGTGTGGATCGAGTTGATTACATGCATGTGCTCCGTGCTGCTGGCGTGGCAAACCAGGCACCGCGAATTGATTTCCTGTGTCGAGGCTTTCTCGAACGTGAAGATTTTGGTCTTGTCCCCGCCTCCGTCCACGTGTGCTTTGCCCGGACCATGGCACCCTTCGCAGCCATGAAATCCCGGACCGTTCTTCGTGTCCAAAGTGGTTACAAAGTGCGGCGAATTTTCATAACGATCGTAAAACCCCTTGGCTGGCATGTCCGCGTGGCAGGTCTTGCAGGTCTCCGTGCCCACGTAAAGTGAGGGATCCGTGGGGGGCTTATAAGTTTCTTGATCCGCTTTGTTTCCCGCACTGTGCCGCTTGGGTTGCCCGCCGAAGGAGGCCACCGCTACTACGAAAAAGAGCAGGAGACCGATCAGAAAAACTATCCTCGGCTTCTTCCGCTGAACTCCCATCTTCACCCCTCCACTCACTCACCCACTAGCTAGACCCCTACAGTTTCGCAAATCTACTGCAAGCCTCATTCCACGTCTGTGACTCCCATCACAATGCTTCGAAACCGCTTCACGCTAGGAACATTTCGCTATGGTTCCGCGCAGCAGTGAGGTTTAAATGCCATTTTGACGTCAGTGCAATAACCCAGTCCCAGAATGGATTCGAGTGCTCCCATGGCTCCCACGCTTGCCGAACCGTCTGTCTGCTTTCCCACGCGCAGGACTCATCAGGACAAAAGCAAGGCATTCGCCTTTTCCAAATTGGGGGGCATTGTTGTCCAACAGGCGATTTTCGTCTGTGCAATACAGCACACCCAGATGTGAGCTAAATCACGGAAACTGAGTTGCCGCCAGTCAAGGCGAAGCATCCATCGGGTAAAAGTGAGCTTTGAGCACCGCCAAATGCGTCTTCCGCCGTGCCGAGACGTAGAGCGGAAATGAACGAAGATCTCTCCTATCCGCCTGGCTTCCAAAAAGCTCCAAGAGCTGAGACGAGATCGCAGTGCTTAAGTGGGATAAAATCTGATTGAAGGAGAAAACATCATGCCACCCACCTCAGGAACAGGATCGGCGCAGGCTGCTATTCCGCAGCCGCTCTCTCCCGAAGAGTTGCGCAAAGTCCACGCCTACTGGCGTGCCGCGAACTATCTCTCCGTGGGACAAATCTATCTGTTGGCTAATCCGCTGCTGCGTGAACCCTTGCGACTCGAGCACATCAAGCCTCGCCTTCTGGGACATTGGGGCACTACGCCCGGTCAAAATTTCATCTATGCCCATCTCAACCGCGTCATCAAGAAACGCGGGCTGAACGTGATTTACGTTGCCGGTCCCGGGCATGGCGGCCCAGCGCTCGTGGCGAACACCTATCTGGAAGGGACGTATAGCGAGCTCTACCCGCACATTTCCCAAACGGAGGAGGGAATGTGCAGATTGTTCAAGCAATTCTCGTTTCCCGGGGGAATTCCGAGCCACGTCGCGCCAGAAACGCCCGGTTCGATCCACGAAGGAGGCGAGCTGGGATACTCGCTCACGCACGCCTACGGCGCGACGTTTGATAATCCGGATTTGCTCGTCTGTTGCGTGGTGGGCGATGGCGAAGCGGAAACAGGGCCGCTCGCCACCAGTTGGCATTGTAACAAATTCCTCAATCCCGAAAGCGACGGCGCTGTCCTGCCCATTCTTCATCTGAACGGCTACAAGATTGCCAACCCAACTGTGCTTGCCCGCCTGTCGGATGAAAAGCTCACCCAGTTGTTTTGCGGGTACGGCTACAAGCCTCATTTCGTTGATGGCCACGATCCGCAACGGATGCATCAACGGATGGCGCAAACGATGGATACGGTGCTCGATGAAATCCAAGCGATCCAGAAACACGCGCGAAGCGAAAAAGGGGCCGGGTTGCCAACGTGGCCGATGATCGTTATGCGCTCGCCGAAGGGATGGACGGGACCCAAAGTCGTCGATGGCAAACCAGTGGAAGGTACCTGGAGAGCACACCAGGTTCCGATCGCGGACTTTGCTAAGAAACCAGAGCACCTCGAGCAGCTTGAAGACTGGATGAAAAGCTACAAGCCGGAAGAGTTGTTCGACAAGGACGGCAAGCTCGTGCCCGAACTCGCGGAACTCGCGCCAGCGGGCGACCGGCGCATGGGAGCCAATCCCCACGCGAACGGCGGAATTTTGCTCCGGGAACTTGCGATGCCGGATTTTCGCGAGTACGCCGTAAAAGTGAGCAAACCGGGAACGGAGAACGCGGAGGCCACGCGCGTTCTCGGACATCTCTTGCGCGATGTAATGCGGCTCAACGAAGGCGCAAAGAATTTCCGCGTCTTCGGCCCGGACGAAACTGCTTCTAACCGGCTCGAAGCTCTGTACGAAGCGACCGACAAAGATTTCATGGAGCCGATCCTTGCGACCGACGAGTACTTGTCGCCAAGCGGCCGCGTCGTGGAAGTGCTCAGCGAACATCTCTGCCAGGGCTGGCTCGAAGGATATCTCTTGACCGGGCGGCACGGATTTTTCTCTTGCTACGAAGCGTTCATCCACATCGTGGATTCCATGTTCAACCAGCACGCGAAATGGCTAAAGGTCACGCGAGGGATCCCGTGGCGGCGGCCGATTGCTTCGCTGAATTATCTTTTGACTTCGCACGTCTGGCGGCAGGACCACAACGGCTTTACGCATCAGGATCCGGGATTCATCGATCATGTCATGAACAAGAAAGCGGACATTGTGCGGGTTTACTTGCCGCCGGACGCGAATACGCTGCTCTCCGTGGCGGATCACTGTTTGAGGAGCCGCAACTACGTGAACGTGATTGTTGCGGGAAAACAGCCTGCGTTGCAGTACCTCGATATGAAATCCGCGATCGAACATTGCAGCTCGGGGCTTGGGATTTGGGAATGGGCTTCGACGGATAAAGAAAGTGAGCCGGATGTGGTGATGTCTTGCGCGGGAGATATCCCAACGCTGGAGACCCTCGCGGCGGTTGATTTGCTCCGGCAGAATTTTCCGGACATCAAGATCCGTGTGGTTAACGTGGTGGACTTGATGACCATTCAGCCGAGGTCGGAACATCCTCATGGGCTGACGGATGCGGATTTTGACTCGATCTTTACCACCGACAAGCCCATCATTTTTGCCTACCACGGGTATCCCTGGCTGATTCATCGCCTGACTTACCGGCGAACGAACCACGACAACTTGCATGTGCGCGGATACAAAGAGGAAGGGACGACGACGACTCCGTTTGACATGACGGTGCTGAATGATTTGGATCGATTCCACCTCGCGGGGGACGTGGTGGACCGCGTTGCACGGTTGCGGCCTGTGAATGGGCATTTCAAACAGATGCTGCGAAACAAATTGGTCGATCACAAGCAGTACATCCGGGAGCACGGCGAGGACATGCCGGAAATCCGCGATTGGAAATGGCCGTACTGAATGAAGATTCTGGTCCTCAATTCCGGATCGAGCAGCCAAAAATCGTGTCTCTACGAACTGGGCGCTTCGCTCCCGGATTCTCCCCTGGCCCCGCTCTGGGAAGCCAAGATCGAGTGGCGCGAAGAGGACGCTTCACTCAAGGTGCGTACAAGCTCCGGGAAAAAGCGGGATGAGAAGCTGGATAAAGGCAAGAGAGATGAAGCCATTGCCCAGCTCTTGCAGGCGCTGGTTTCCGGCGAGACCCAGGTGCTTGCAAAACTTTCGGAAATCGATGTGGTCGGGCACCGGGTTGTGAATGGCGGACGCGAGTTCACGAAGCCGACGCTCATTACCGCGCAAGTTACGACGGCAATCGAAAAAATGGCTCTGTTTGCGCCGCTGCACAATCGCGCGGAGCTTGAAGGCATCGCGCAAATTGAAAAGCTTTGCGGGCACGTGCCGCAAGTGGCCGTGTTTGACACAGGATTCCATGCGACATTGCCGGACGAAGCAGCGGTTTATCCTGGGCCGTATGACTGGGTACAGCGCGGGATTCGCAAATTCGGCTTTCATGGAATCAACCACCAATATTGCGCGGGGCGAGCGGCGCAACTCCTGGGACGAAATCTGGCCGAGTTGAAACTTGTGACGTGCCATCTCGGCAACGGCTGCTCGCTGGCAGCGATTCGCAGCGGGGTCAGCGTCGATACGACCATGGGGTTTACGCCGCTGGATGGACTGATGATGGGTACGCGCTCGGGTTCAGTTGATCCAGGAATTCTGACGTTTTTGATGCGGCAAGACGGGCTCGATGGCAAGACGATAGATGAACTGTTGAATGCGAAATCGGGGTTGCTGGGAATTTCCGGAGTTTCGAGCGACATGCGCGAGGTTGTTGCGGCCATGAAACGAGGAAACACGCGGGCCAAGTTGGCGTTCGATATTTTTGTGCATCGGCTGCGGTCGGGCATCGGCTCGATGGTCGCGGCACTGAATGGGATCGACGTCCTGGTGTTTACGGCGGGGATTGGCGAGAATTCGGCGGAAGTGCGGGCTGCGGCGTGCGCGAGCCTGGGCTTTCTCGGGTTGGCGATCGATGCGGAGAAAAACTTGTCCTCGCCGATGGAGAGTGACATTTCGACGGCCGGCTCGGCGGTGCGTGTTCTGATTTTGGCGGCCCAGGAAGATTGGGCGATTGCGCGCGATTGTTGGAAACTGGGTACCCCCACCCCCGTTTTTTCGTAAATGCGGATTCTAAAGGGTTTTAAGTCCTTCATTTTGGAAATGCACATTCTAAAAGGGATATTGGCGTATTCCCTCGAAGTGCGGAGTCTGAAGGACTTAGCGGCGAATGCCGAGTGATGAGCGGCGAAAAGGAAAAGAAAAACAGATCCCTGCCGACAGGGTCGGAACCTTCGGTCACCGCGTTGGAGACGACGGCCGTGAGGAGGGAAATTAAACGCGCAGACAGCCTGAATAGGTCGAGATAGACGCCGTTCACAGAGGTTCGGAAAAGAAGGAAATGGGAGGGAGGCGAGTGGAAAACCGGGGCGGGATTGGGGAAGGCTTGGGCGAAACATGCAAAATGGTAGCAGAGTATTAGCGGATTATAAACTACTTTAATTGTATTACTCTGATGTCATTCTAACGACGGGGGCGGATTCGAATGGGGATGGCGGAAGTTGAGGGATTGGAACGAGTTGGCGGGGGAGTGATTGGGTTGATAAGGCTGTGGAAATGTGTGGAAAAGGCAAAAACCTGACTGGATCAACTGGCTAGCGACAGATAGCCCTACACTTGCAAAGATGGGCCAAGCAAAGCTTCCTAGAGGTTGTTGGATAACCCGTTTTCGACCCAATAGAATCAAAAAGCTAGCTTGATTATGAAACGGCTTCTACGAATTCAAGCGCCGGCCACCCAACCAAATCTTCCTTCGGATTCAAGAGCCGACCACCCCGCGTCGAAGGCGTTCCCGGCTTTTTGCGATCAGCCTACGAAGTTGGTTAAGGTGCCAATATCGTTTATGGAGATGCGGATCTCATCGGAAGGTTGCAATGTGAACGAGTCCGGCGGCACGACGCCAGTACCGGTGAGCAAAAAACAGCCAGATGGGAAGACGTTGTCGCGAAACAGATACTCGACGAGGGTCTTTGGGTCGCGTTTCATGCTGTCGAGACTGGTGGCGCCACGGAATACGCAAGAGTTTTCCCGAAAAATCTCCAGCTCAATTTTGGTGGAACTATCCAATGGTTGTTCCTTGATGAGAATACACGGGCCCAACGCGCAACTTCGGTTGTAGACCTTGGCCTGCGGGAGGTACAAGGGGTTTTCGCCCTCGATGTCCCGCGAGCTCATGTCGTTTCCGATCGTGTATCCGGCGATCCTTCCCGTTGGGCTGCATAGAAGGGCGAGTTCGGGCTCCGGAACCGACCACTTCGCATCAGAGCGAATCGCGACTTTGCCTCCATGCCCGACGACGCGACTGGCAGTGGACTTAAAGAAGAGTTCGGGACGTTCGGCACTGTAGACGCGGTCGTAAAAATCACCGCCACCCGCTGTTTTCGATTCATCCATGCGAGCGGCGCGGCTCCGAAAGTACGTCACGCCAGCTGCCCAAACTTCTTGCGTACCAATGGGAGGGAGAAATGGCCCATCCGCGGGAACTTCGGCGACGGTTGGAAGGGTAGCGATCCTTCGTAGCAGGTATTCATGCAGATCTTCGCGGGCGAGGAGCGTGTCCAGGTGCGTCTCAGGCAGGACATAACACTGGCGTTCCTGTTCCAGCAGAACTGCGGAGGTCGTGCGATAGAGTCTCATTGTCGTCTAAAAGCTAATTGATCCTAAGTTGCGCGGCAAGTGCATTCGTTCAGAAATTCGCCGCGAGCCTCACTATCGCGGCCCTGTTCAGTGCCAAGACGATTAAGCTTTGCTTGCAGTTCGGGATCGAAACGCACTTCCATGGCTCCAGAGTGGGGATTCCGAAGAATAGAGTCAATAACCCCCTGCGCATACGCGTAGGGGACCATGCTATGCGAGAAGCTGCAGTGGGCCGCCGTGACGCTTTTGGATTTCAGAGGCGAGTCAGACGAGGTGGAGGATGGCGGTGAAAGGGGTGGTCAAGCGGCGGCGACGAAACGGCAGGTTTTTGCAATGGCCATGATTTCAGCGCGAGCCTGGAGCAGGACGCCGCGATCTTGGGAATAGACCAGGGTGAACTCCGTGGAGCATTTTCCACAGAGCCAAAAGTGCTGAACGGAATGGGTGTTCGGTGGTTGTTCGTCGGGACGATGGGCTTTGTGGAAGCGGAAAAGCTCTCCCTGGTGGTAGTCAAACGGAACCCGACAGGCGGGATTTGCGCAGGTGGAGATCATCGGCGGTTACCATCTTGTCGCGCGGAACTCATTCTTCCAGAGCCGCTTTTGCTTTGACATGAATCTCAATTTCATCGGTTTTGTCTGCGCGTGTGTGCCCGGATTGCTCGAGACGCTCGATCATAGAGCGCAGCCATCTCCGAAGAGCAGCTTCCAACTCATCGCGTGTCCCAAAGCGGTAAAACGAATCGATTGTTTCGCCCTGCTCATTCAGCGGAATATAACGGCAGGGGATATTCTTCTTCCGACGCTCCGGCGGAATGATCTGCATCATGACGCAGTCATTGCAGGGCCTCGGCGGCTTAGCTGGATCGAAATTGAGGCAAGTCGGCGAATCTTGAAAGATGAATTGCGGGCGCCAAGCGGCGCGGGCCGTGTGGCTATAACCGCCTTTTTCGACGAAGTCCAGTTCGGCTTTAAGCACCGCCAGTAAATCGCGAGTATCCTTGCTCATAAGAAACTTCCCCACAGCAATTATGGTCGCTCGAAGGTAATTGCGCTGCGGTGACCCACATCACAGCCCGTGGTGCCGTGGCTCACTTCAATCGTTATCCCTATCCCTCTTGCCAACGATGAGATGCGCCAATGAGATATACTCACCGTGTTGGCCACTACGCGGATGTCGGGGCGAAATCATCCATTGTTGCGCACCTTCCTCGCCGGTGTTCTCGTGGTGACCTTTTTTCCAATCGCGTCCATACCCGAGGTAGCGGCAGCGTGAGCGAAAAAGCGGCCTTCACGGGGGAAAGCGCCCCCATCGGGGGCATGTTCGAAAAACTCTTTGAGTTTTCTCCGGACGCCGTCTTCGTGACAGACCAAAGCGGCTTGATCGTGCGCGCCAACGGACAAGCGGAGAGGCTCTTCGGCTACGAACGTCAGGAGCTTGTCGGTCTTGCCGTGGAAGCGTTGGTCCCCAAGAGATATCGCGCCACTCATCCCAAACATCGCAGCGAGTACGCGTCGCAACCGCACATTCGTCCGATGGAAGCCGGGCTCGAACTCTACGGATTGCGGAAGGATGGGAGCGAGTTCCCTGTCGACATCATGCTTAGCCCGGTTGAGGCCAACGGCATTTCGTATGTGCTGACAGTGGTTCGAGATGTTTCGCGACGCAAAAAGGCAGAGGACGCCCTGCGCCGAAGTGAAGCGCGATTGAGATCCCTGTTCGAGTATTCGCCGGATGCCATTTTGGTCATCGACGCGGATGGGAAAATCACGGAAGCAAACGCCCAGGTCGACAGATTTTTTGGGTATGACCGCAGCGAACTTCTTGGGCAAAGCGTCGAGCTGCTGATTCCGGAAAAGTTTCGCGGCACGCATCCCACGCACCGCGAGGAGTACACCAACAAGCCGCGGGTAAGGACTATGGGGGCGGGTCTTGAGCTTTATGGCCGGCGCAAAGACGGAACGGAATTCCCGGTAGACATCATGCTTGGCCCGATCGCAGGACTGGAGGGGGCCGCAGTCCTGGCCGTCGTCCGCGACCTTACGCAAAAGAAGCGTGATGAAGAGGCTCTACGGCGCGGGGAGCTGGAGCGGCGCTACCTCGAAGAAGAGTTGCAGACGGAATATCGATTTGAGGAGATCATTGGAGAGAGCCGCGCCCTAAAAAGAGTGTTGAAGCAGGTCGAGACGGTGGCACGCGAAGAAGCCACGGTACTGATCCTGGGGGAAACCGGGACGGGCAAGGAATTAATCGCACGCGCGATTCACGAATTGAGCCCGCGCAGCGAACGAACGTTCGTCAAACTCAATTGCTCCGCGATCCCGGCGGGATTACTGGAGAGTGAATTATTCGGACACGAGAAGGGGGCCTTCACGGGGGCGCTTTCGCAAAAGATCGGGCGGCTGGAACTGGCTCATGAAGGGACGCTGTTCCTGGATGAGATCGGAGATTTGCCCCTGGAGCTGCAGCCGAAAATACTGCGGGCACTGCAAGAACGGGAGTTCGACAGGCTGGGCGGCACGAGAACCATTCCCGTAAACGTTCGTCTGATCGCCGCCACCAACAGGAATCTCACCAAAATGGTGGCCAGCCACGAATTCCGCAGCGATCTGTACTACCGGCTGAAAGTTTTTCCGATCGAAATCCCTCCACTTCGAGAGCGCCGCGAGGACATACCTGTTCTCGTGAACTACTTCGTGCACAAGCATTCGCGCCGGATGAATCGGCAGATCGCGACAGTCCCGGCGGAAACGATGGAAGTGTTGCGAAATTGGAGCTGGCCGGGAAACGTGCGGGAACTTGAGAACTTCATGGAACGAGCCGTCATTCTCACCCAAGGTCCCCTTCTTCGTGCGCCCCTTTCCGAATTAAAAACGCTGGATGAGCCTGCCAGTGAACTGAATCCCAACTTTGAGAATGCCGAGCGAGAACACATCCTGCGCGTCTTGCGCGAAGCGAAAGGGATGATCGGCGGACCGAAGGGAGCAGCGGAGCGGTTAGGGCTAAAACGAACGACCCTCAATTCCAAAATGAAAAAGCTTCGGATAACGCGCAAGGACTACATTTAGCCTCCGAGACGAAATAGCGTCTCGTCACTTTGGGTAGTGCTCCTCGTCACGAACTCAACTGTCTCCCATCACCAAACTTAACCCCAATCTTTTGCGCAGCTTCCAGACCGATACGCGCTAGAACACATCTCTTAGTGACGTGGCGCACGAAGTGCATTGGTAAGAATGTGCTGAGAATTTCGGCGGAGCCAACGGAGAGAGTGGTAACCATGCGGCTCGAAGGTAAAGTCGTAGGGCCGTGGGTAGATGAGTGCCACCGCGCATGGCAGGCAATCCGGGCGGAACTCGGATTGAAGAAGCTCTGCCTGGATCTGCGTGGCGTGACATTCATGGACAAGCGCGGAACCGCGTTGCTTCGGGAGATTCGCAAAATGAGCGGGGCCGAAGTTTTGGCGGATTGCCCCCTCACAAAATACTTTGCCGAACGAATCATGCAAGAAGTTGAGACTGAGGGAAACGAAGGAGGCTAAAATGAAAGGGCCCTACGGATTCGAAACGAATGAGCACTGCCAAACATGCAAGTCGAGGACAAATGGGTATTTCTGCCAGCTCACCGCACCGGCCTTGAAAGATTTTCAAGAGATTAGATCATCCACAACTTACCCCGAAGGGGCCGTCCTTTTTCTGGAGAAGCAGGAGCCGCGTGGAATTTTCATGCTCTGCGCGGGCGAGGTGAAACTATCCATCAGCTCAAGAGGCGGTAAGACGTTAATTCTGAGAATCGCGAAGCCCGGCGAAGTGCTAGGACTGATGGCTACCGTCTCGGGGATGCCGTACGAGGTCACGGCGGAAACGATTCATCCATGCCAAGTGGCCTACATCCGCCGCGAGGACTTTATGCGATTCATGGCCAAGCATCCGGAAGCCTACCAGGGAATATTGCGCCAGATGACCTCGCTCTATCAAGGAGCTTGCAACCAGCTGCGCACAGTGGGATTGTCTGCTTCCGCACCAGAGAAATTGGCCAGGCTGCTGCTGGACTGGTCGGCGGGCGGCAAGGAAACCGATCACGGCACGCAAGTGAGGCTGCCTTTGACGCATGAGGAGATTGCCGAGATGATTGGCACGACCCGAGAGACTGTCACGCGGACACTGAGCGAATTCAAGAGCAGCCGACTCGTTGCACTCCATGGATCGAATCTGATGATCTCGGACCGACCGGCGCTCGAAAGCATCGGGGCGGACTGACCTGGGCCGCAAAAGACAGAGTGCGTTCCATTGGCATGTTCGGACAGAGTGCTGAGTCCAAGCTCTGGGGCCAGACGCCGACATGATCCTATGACCGTCTTAGCTTAGGATTAACCCTTGCGGTGCTTGAAAAACTCAATCTGGCGCAGGCGTTTCTTCGCGGCCTCGAGCGATTTGTAGGGCCCGCCGAGATTCCTGCCTTTGCTGGAAACTACCTGATAACCGTCTTTCGTTTTCTTGATCATGGTATTCCTCGAGATTGCTTTCCCGTCCTAAAAAACCAGAGAAACTTTAACCGCGGACAGTCAGCACTGGACACGGCGCATGCGCAATCACGTTGTAGGCGATGTCCTTTTGGACTCTTGCGGCGACTCTGGCTAACTTATCCACCCCCCGGACTCCGAGAACGATCAAATCGGCTGCGTGCTCCTTGGCGGCAGCCAGAATTCGAAGGGCGGGATCACCGTGTCCGACCAAAGGGCGTGCGCGGCACCACTGCTGCGCTTCTTGCGGCACAAGATCCTCAAGCCGATGAGTCGCCTCGGCCACGGAAAGATCCGCAGGATTGAATGCTTTGCCCGGTTTCGGCAACGGCAGGACATGGAGAAGAATGAGTTGAGCTTGATTTTCCTGAGCGAGGGAGACGGCATAGGGGGCGGCGAACGAGGACACGTCGTTGAAATCAGTGGCAAAGAGAACACAGTGGAAGCGCCCACGGTTGTGGGCGCCAAGGTGGGCATTAGGCCCGCTCATGAGCACAGGAACCTGCGAGCGGCGAAACACTTCCTCGGCGTGCGAGCCAAGGAGGGCCTTCTTCAATCCCGTCCGGCCGTGCGTTCCCATCACGATGAGATCGATTTCGCGCTCATTGAGAAGCCGGCCGACTACCTCCCAGAGATCGCTTCCGCGTTCGATAACGTCCTCGCGCGGCAGGCCGCTGAGTTGTGAGTCGAGCCTGGTCATCTCCGTCTTCGCCCATTCTTCCTGGTCGTCCAGAAAACTAACGGCGGATTCAGGGGACATGTAGGCATACGTGGACGGAATAAGAACATGGACTGCATAGACGCGCGAGCCGTAGCCGCGGGCGATAGCCGTAGCAAAAGGCAATGCGTCGCAGGATGGCTCCGAGAAGTCCGTCAGAAACAGGACGTTTTTGAAATCGATGCGCTTAGCTGCTTGTAGAGTCACCATAATGTCGCTCCGGGCGACAGTATGGAGTTCTGTACGCCCGGCTTCGGTGATGCCGGCCATAGTTTCGTGTGATGCTGGTCACTGCAGCGGGCACAGAATTGAGCTGAGTGGCCTTGTTGGGAATTTCTTATCCGCCGTCCTTGTATTTATATCGTATTACGATATAATTGACGGGTGAAAAGAAAAATACGCGATGCGGAGTACGCTGCGCTGGCCGAATTTCGATACCGGATCCGCCAGTTCCTCCTCGGCAGCGACCGTGCCGCGGAAGCGGCCGGACTCGAACCCCAACAGTATCAAATGTTACTGGCCATCCGAGGGCTTCCGGATCGTAGCGAGGCCAGCATCCGCCGCCTGGCGGAACGCCTGTTTCTCCGGCATCACAGCGCGGTGGGGCTGATCGATCGACTTGCGGCGCGAGGTTTTGTCCGCCGCACAGCGAGCGCTCGCGACCATCGGCAGCTTTGTGTGGTCCTGCTCCCGCGCGGGCAACGCGCCATTGAGCGGGTCGTGCACGAACGTCTGCATGAATTGCGCGGGAGCGGTCACGCGCTCGTTTTGGCGCTCGGTGCGATTTTGCAGCAAACCGAATCGTTGAGTCCTCCGCACAAACGTTCCGGCAAGCCAAAACAACGGAAGAAGGAGCATGGCGGACTCGGCCATCGTTTGGCACGGCGCTCAGCAGGTTGACCTGTGCCTCCGCTCGGAAAGCCGACTCTAACCGGCTCCGAACGAAAGACCGCTCCCAAGATGACGTTGCATCCTGGTGCTGCGCTGCGGAGGCTTGCTCGCTCCTTCTGACCTTCTTCAGGCGGCACTGCCCCCGGAGGAACCCCATGCCGAGTGTGCTCTTGCTACCTGCGCTTTCTTGACATCCAGCTCGAGCACGCCCCTCTGGAGCCGCGCGGTTGCGTGGCTCGTGTCAATCTCAACGGGCAGCTGCAAGCTCCTGAGCAATCGAGACGAACGCGTCTCCAAGGTGTGGTGTGCGCTTGTCTTCAGATCGGTGTGGCTTTGATGCCTGCCGATAATAGTCACTCGCTTGGGTTCCAGGTCGACCTCCAATTCTTTGGGCGTAAAACCACGCACGTCGGCGAGGACGGTGACGCCATCGCGAGACTCCTTGATATCGATCGGCGTCCGCTCGAACAACTCGGACTCAGCTTGCAGCCAGTGGTCCAGTTCGCGCCCTGTGACTCTGCCCCTTGCTTCGAAAATTTCGTAGGCCCGCCTGGCGATCAAATCGAACATTTGCTTCGCTTCGACACTCAAGCCCGTGGTTTTGATGGCAATCGGCGGTTCTTCTACATGCTGTCTGGCCAATTCCTGTTGCTGCATCATGGTCTCCTTTTCCCCGACAACCGGCGGGAAGCTTACATCTATCGTGATGCAATACATCCATGGCCCCGTTGCCTAACGATTCGGTATATATCGTGATGCGATATAGTTCTTCCCGCCAGACAACATTTTCCGGAACGCTGGCGTCTATCTATAGGAGCGGCCAAATGTCGCTATGTGGAAACGCCGCCCTTGTGCCGTCTGCACGTTAACTCTTGGAGGAGTCTATGAAATTCGTCGGGTGGATCTTCGTTACTTTACTTATCGCCGGCAGTACGCCTTCTCGATCGGCGGCGCAGAATGCCGCGTTCTCCCATTCCCAGGCCTCTGCCAACTGCATCGACGAATTCTCCGCGTGCGACCAGACGGTCTTGACCGCCCAAGAGAAGCAAACTGTCCGCAGCGCCGCTCGCGACCGGAATTTCCTGGAGTGTCTGTCGGGATTTTCCGACTGCGATACGAAACAATTGGATGCCGATCAACGGCTATACTTGGCGCGGGCAAACCGGGATCGCAATCTTCAGAATTGCATGGACGATATCAGCGAGTGCGATCTAGCCCAGCTCGATGTTCAGGAAAGGCAGGAGGTTGCCCAGGCCGCAGAGATACACAACTTGCAGAATTGCCTGGATGGAACGGGCGATTGCGACGAGAAGCTGCTCCCTGCCGGTGAGAAGCAAAAGGTGGCGGATGCTAATCGCGATCGCAATTTACAAAATTGCCTGCAAGGCATGGGTGAATGCGATCATTCGCAGTTGAGCAACGAGGAGCGCTCGGAAGTTGCGAGCGCGACTCGCGACCACAACTTGAGCGAGTGCCTCGAAGGATCGGACGATTGCGATATCCACAGCTTGGATGCCTCTCAACGCCAGGAAATCGCGGCTGCAGCCTCCGCTCGGAAAATTCGCAACTGAGTGAAAAGTTCCGCGGAATGGATGGGAGATCGTTCAGCCTTCACAATGCCTACCTGCGTCTGTCTTTCCGCGCCTCGCTTACGCGATCGGCTGAAGAAATCTTGAACAAGAACTGCGCTCAAAAGCACCACTTCATATCGTATTGCGATATATGGTATCTTGCAGCCGCGGGGCAACCATATCGTGGTACGATACGTCTCATAAACGAGACGTGCGGAACGAGGGTCTCCGCCGATGGGCGCGGGCGGCATTCCTCGTGCCGAGGAGTCCTGCAGTTGCCCCATTTGCCCTGAGCTTTCCACTGCGCAGCGGTATGTACGGCTTCCCGTTCAGGCCGCATCGAGGTGGCGGATGCCTACTGGCGAAAAACCTGCTCTTGTTGCCGTCGGTGCTGGTCGAAGCACGCCGTCCCTCTTCGACTGTTCTTCAGTGCAAACCCGCGTCTTCTATCCTGCGATCATTGTGCCGCTTTTGACTGAATGCACTTGCCTCCGCCTGCGTGGCGTTCGTGGAGTTGCGCACTGTGCCGGGAGGAGAAAACGGGATCGGCAGGGGATGCCTCCGCTCACGGAGGAGAGCCCTGCCAAACTTGTCATCTCAGAAATCAACAGAGGAGAAGTAACATGCGAAGCACCCATTCAGATATGCATCCGTGGCACCTCATTCCGGTCAAACCGGGCCCCAAGGCAAACCTTGGGCGCGTCGGTGTTGCTCTAATCTGGAGTCTTGTTCTACTTATCCTCGGACTTTTCGCTATAGCGCTTCTGCCACAAATTGGCCGAAGTATTCCCATTGCCAGCAAGGTTCCGTTGAAGATCGATAGTGCCCCAGCGCCTGTGAGTCTCGCGGACTTCAAAAATGGATACTCCTCGATCATCGATCCCGCGTTGCCGGCCGTGGTCAATATCTCCTCGACCAAATTGGTCAAGCAGCAGAACGATTTCCAGGGCTTTTCCTTTGACGATCCATTTTTTCAACATTTCTTTGGGAATCAGTTTGGCAACCAACAAGCCGCGCCGCAGACCGAACGCGAATACAGTCTCGGTTCCGGAGTCATCGTGAATCCCGATGGCTATCTTTTGACGAACAACCACGTCGTTTCTGGCGCGTCCGACATCGAGGTGTTCACACAGAACAAGAAGAAGTACAAAGCCAAACTTGTTGGCACTGATCCCCGTACCGACATCGCCGTGCTAAAGATTGATGCTAATCAGCTGCCCTCATTGACGCTCGGTGATTCCTCGCGGTTGAAGGTTGGTGACGTGGTATTTGCCATCGGCGATCCGTTTAGCGTTGGCGAAACGGCCACCATGGGAATCGTGAGCGCCACTGGGCGCGCACTCAACGGCACGATCGAGCAGTATGAAGACTTCATTCAAACTGACGCGGCCATCAACCCGGGAAACTCCGGCGGCGCGCTCCTGGATATGCACGGCGATTTGATTGGCATAAACACGGCCATTGTCACCGGCGGGAGCGGCGGCAATCAGGGCATCGGGTTTGCTATTCCGATCGATATGGCTCGCAATGTGATGGAACAAATCGTGAACCACGGAAAAGTGATCCGCGGCCATCTGGGCGTGGCTGTGCAAGGCGTCGATGCGGACATGGCGAAGGCGTTTGGTCTTAGCCAGGGCGGCGGCGCTTTGGTGGCGGAAGTAACTCCCGGAAGTCCGGCAGCAAAGGCCGGCATCGAACGCGGGGATATCATTCTCGATCTGAACGGCCAGGCCGTAAACACACCCGAGGATCTAAGCGTTCACATCGCCGAACTCGCGCCGGGTTCTGCGGTTCATCTGAAAGTTTCGCGGAATGGCCAAACGCGCGATGTCGACGTGACGCTCGATGAATTATCTGAAACTTCGGCCGCATCCGCCGGTTCTGAGACCGTCACAAAAGCGCTCCAGGGCATCCAGGTACAAAATCTCACGCCCTCGATCGCACGCGACCTGGGGATTTCCGCAAGCATCCCCGGCGTCGTCGTGACCAACGTGGATCCTTCCAGTGCCGCTGCCTCCGCGGATCTTGAACGAGGCGACGTGATCCAGGAAGTGAACCGCAAACCCGTGCGAAACATCACGGAATACGATGCGGCCCTCTCTGGAACTCAGGATCAATCGGTATTGTTGCTGGTGAAGCGAGGCTCACAGACTCGCTTCGTCGTCATCCAGCCTCAATAAACTTATCGCGGTCAGGGAGTCGGTTTGCCTCGCGGACCCGCGGCCAATCGCACGGTCAGCCGCTCGGCAGTGGGCAGCAGTTGAACAGCGGCGCTGCCGCCGAATGGCGAGCAGCATGTCATTCCAGCTAGATTTTTGTGAGTGAAACAAAAATCTGGTGGACGTGACAGAGTTCGAAACTGCGACCCCCTGCTTGCAAAGCGTAACAACAAAATCTATCTGATTGGTACGCTCGCTCTTGTTTTGCAATCTAGTACGCGCATTAGACTTAATTCGGCAGCTATCGGGTCCACGGTGGACCCAAGTCCGGAGAGAACGTCTGAAACGGCGAAACTGTTCTGCGAGCGCGCGCTTCGTGGTGTCCACAGCAACGACTTCCTCGCCGCGCACCTGAAACTCGCTAGCTGTAGTTAACGGCGCAACAGATTTATATTGCAGCCTGAAGAAATTTCTTCCTCAACCGCTGCGAGGGGATCGTATGAGCAGTGCGAAACACTATGGACGAAAAGTCTTTTGGTTCTTCTCTCGAGCAACCTCGAGATCATCTGATTGTTTCTTCTCAAGTTCGGCAGCTATTCTGGGACCGTTTTGCTTCGCGAGCAGGAGGGCTTCCGCGATGGCAAGTTCAGCTTCGGCATTTGCCTGCTTGGAGTAGATGATGAGCCCAAACCGATCGGTAAAGGAAGAACGGACGAGATTGAAAGAATAGTGCGCATCCTCCCACGAAGCGACGAGTCTCCCCTTCGCGTCATAAGTGTCTTTCGACGCGGGATCAACAACTGGCGCAACAGTGGAAGCGGGTCCGTACTTCGCGGAGATGGATTTCACCATGTCTGCCGAAGTGAGCCCCTCCGTAGAACCTTGATCATACGTCACGGACATTTTGTAGAGCTTGCCGTCGTGGAACGAGAAGAGAATCTGCTCAACACTGTCCGATCGAAAGGAAGTCCCCCTCAGGTTCGGAGGCCACCAGGTCACCTCCTGAATGGGCGATGGACCTGCGTGAGCAACGTTGACGTCCGCCAACTTCTGGTTTGTCTGTTTAAGAACTGTGGCAAGGCTTGCGCCGATGGAAAAATCGCGATAGTTGGAATAATCCTGCGCCCGGATCGAAGTCGCCGTAAGAAGCAAAGCGCCAAGGATGAGAAATGAGCTGGATAGTTTGTTCATTTTTAGATCCCCTGCAAAGTGCTAAGAACCTGAACTCACAACGGCGAAATTCTTTGCTCCTAATTTCTCGCTTGGAGCCGCGACTGATATCCGGAGGGAATAATTCTTTGCCCGGGCTGAACTGATTCCTTCCTGGATATGTCTTGAGTATGCGGTAATGCTCAAGACAGGAATGTGGTACGTTGCGCGGCTGTAGATTTCCGCGTTCGATGATGAATCCCGCCAACTAATTGCTTTTACCGCCTCCCCACCAGGTGCAAAAAATGTGCGGACATCCTGAAACCCGTTCTGGTTGCGGAGCATGGGAATAACTTGTTGTTTTATTAGAAGACCAAATCTTGAAATACTGTTTGGCTTCAGCAGCGCAGTCACATTGCTTGCAAACATGAAACTCTCCAAGACTTACCGGCGACTCTGGGGGAAGAACGATTTCCAGTTACTGAGGAAAACGGCGAGGGGAGGGATATCGTCCGTCCCAGCCATGGTACCGGACAATATCGCTCCTTCTCGCCGTCGACCTCTACATGGTAGCTCCTCTGAAAATGCACAACTGTCTTCTTTAGGACACTTTGGAGAGAAATTCTCTGATCGGCAGCGAAACCTTGTTTAGGTAAACTGCCTCACAACCACAATTTCCGCGCGTTGGAACTTTTCATTTCGAATTGCTTCCCCCGCGAAAATTGGCTCGTGAGGATCCGACTGGAATGGCGCGAGGCTGCCATTTACGGGCCGGCGTTCCGTCGCAAGTTGTCGGGGTGCAATGAGGGGTGAATATCTTCGAGGATTGTTTTTTTTCGAATGCTAACGATGAAAAACGCGAACCCCGATTCCGGAAGTGCATAGGGACGACATGCATCCGGGTCGAATGGGAATTCGGGGGCACCTCGATGCCCCCGGATACTGGCCGTCCAGGCCGTTGAACCAGCCAAGACAAGGCGCGTAAAGGTGATACTATTGCTGCTTTTTCTTAACTGGCGGCTTCTTTTCTCCGCCCTTGACACTGATCAGGGCCAAGAAATCCCTGGCGTTAAACGGGTAGCTACGAACAGACTGTTGTCCGGTGGTGCTGAGAGTGACGTCTACGCGGCGATTGTTGGCCAGGACGAGCACGCGGAGATTGCGCAGCATTTTTTGGCGCTCGTCAGGAGTCAAGTCGGGATTGTCTGCCATCTGTTGTTTGATCTGGTCGGCGGTGAGTTGGTCCTCTTCGCCAAACGCCTTCAACTCGAAGTGATCCGCAGGAACACCGTGTTCCACGAGGAACGCTTTGGTGCGTTCGACGCGGCGCTCTGTGAGTTTCTTGTTGTATTCCACAGAGCCGCGCGGATCTGCATGGCCGCTGAGGATTAAGTGAGCGTCAGGCATGTACTTCAGATAGTTTAGGTAGTCCTCGGCCAGAGTTTTCAGAATGTCTGCCTGACTTTCGAGCAGGCCACCCTCGGGATGCTCGGCGGTAGGCCGGGCGGTTTGAAAATAAATGCTGTGGAGAGCCAGTTTGGCTTCCAATTGCTTGATCTCAGGAGCGGGCGCGGGAGGAGGAGGGGGCGGCGGAGCTTCCACGTTCACGGTGGCGGTGGAAGAGGCAGTGAGCGCCGGACTGCGGTCGTCATTAACGTTGCAAGTGACGGTGATAGAGCCAGGTTGCGCGCCTTGTGTATTCAAGGTGGTGGTCGCACCGGTGCCAGAGATCTCGCCGGCGGTGGCGGTGTAGCTGTAGATGAGTCTGCGGCCGTCAGGGCTGCTGGCTGTCGAAGTGATGGTTGAGGAGCCGCCCGTTTGGACGGTGGCCGGATCCGCGGAACACGAAATGATCGGAGGACGAGGCGCTTTCACAGTGAACCTGGCACTGCAGGACGCAGAACCATTTTTTCTGCCATCACTTAGATTGGCGGTGACTTCATAGGAGCGGGGCTCCAGGCCAGTGGTGTCAATTTGAGTGGAGGCGCCGGTGCCAGTGACCTTCACTCCGGTGCCGTTCCAGTTGTACGTAACGGTGCGCTTGGGATTGAAATTAGAGCCAGTAGCAGTCACGGTGACAGGCTCGCCAGCAAAAACTTCACTTGGCTCGAGCGAGCAAGCTGCCGTGGGTGGCAGTGGAGCTTCTCCGCCACCGAACATAAAATTAATGCCGGTCTGAAGTCTTAAGCCGCGAATATCTGTGGACGGGACGGAAGTTGGACCATACCGGTAATTCGAGACGACGTAGTCGGCGCGGAGCAGCCGAAGCGCGACATGCCTGGACAAGTTGATATCCAGACCACCGCCGAACATGAACCCCAATTTATCGACATCATGGAACGCATCAGGCATAAGTCGATGATCGCCAACTAACACTTCCAGAAACGGAGAAAAACGATCGTGGCGGAACGTAACCTTTGGGCCTAATGAGAGGTTGGAGAAAGCGGCGTCATCAATTCTTTTTGCGAGCCCAACTTCGCCGCTGCCCCAATCGGTGCTCGTGTCGAGAGTAAGGCCCAGCCAGTTGTTGAAATCATACGTGACGCTGGCACCCGCGCCGCGCGGATTCCACTCCAAGCGGCTGCTTATCGGAAGCAACGCCCCTGGAAGTTGGCCGTGCACGTTCGCGCCCGGATCGAAGATGGAGTAGCCTCCGAATAGTTCCCACTTCGGCGCAGGCTGTTCCTGAGCTGCGGCGAGAGCGCCAAACATACAGAGGATGGCAATGATTGCCGGCAGCAGAGCTAATATGCGGGCAAGGCGGCCCTTTGAATAAGATGACATGCGAATGTTCCTCCAAACTTTCATAACCTAAAATCCAGCGTTTGCAGACTGCGCGGTAGCGGACCAGCCTCAGATTGGTTCACCACCGAGTGGCTCACGGGCAGGGAGGCACATTGACCGGGTTGGTATCCAAAGTGACTGCGCCCGTCCTCGCCAGAGCTCTGCCATTCAGTGTCGCGCCCGTGCCCAGCGTGATGGATGTCTGAGCCATGATGGTTCCTTGAAACAGTGAGTAGGTTCCGAGGGTCGCTGCACTGCCCGTCTCCCAGATAACGTTGTGAGCCTGGGCGCCACCGATCAGGAGGACTTGGCTCGCTGGCACGCCGGGGGCGCCGGCTGCCGTGGTCAGCGCGGAGCCAATCTGGAAGATCCAAGTACCATTCGGATTGGTGCTCCCATCGAGTGTGAGATTTCCGGTTATTCCCAGCGTGCTCGTGGCCTTATAAACGCCGGGGGGTAAGGTTTGCCCTCCTATATCTGCTGTGAGTGCGGCGCCTCCTGGTGCTCCCGCGGCAGCGTTATAGGCCGTGGTCAAGTCACCCTGCGCTGTCTGTGCAACCGCATCGCCCGTGTGTTCTGTGCCTGTTAGTGTTCCCGGCGGAAATCCAGTAATTGAAGCCGCTGGCCATATTCCCACGTCTCCCGTGACGTGGGTGGCGCCGGTGTTAGTAACGGATGGGGTGGCGGCCAGAATTCCGAAAGTGCAGGCTGATCCCAACGCTATGGGGCCCGGACAAGCCGTAGAAGCCGTTGTGAACATCCACACGAAATTGGCGGCCAGCGCGTTGCCGAACTGATCTTTCGCCCCTGTGGTAATCGTGCCGGTGTAAGGCGTGTTCACAGCAAGAGGGCTTGAGGGTGTAAAGGTCGCAATCGTGTCCGTGGAATCCAGAGCAACTGTTCCTGTCACGGCAGCCGCTCCGGCCGCTAACTTAAAGGTTCCTGTGTCGATGGTGGAGGGGTTCATCGCCTTGCTGAATGTGGCGGTGACAATGGCGCCCTGGCAAATGCCTGTCGCACCGCCCGCCGGAACTACGGAGACCACTGTTGGGGGAGACAGAGGGCCGGTCGGATTCCCCGTTCCAGCATTTTTGTCCGGGTCGCCGCAACCGGCCAAGACAAGGGCGAATAGGAAGACCGGGATCCAAATTTTGCTAATCTTCAGTATGATGCGCATCAGCTTCTCCTCTTCACCCAGTTACAAAACTCCGCACACTTCTTGTAGCCGACCGACGACGAGCGCGGAAACATGTTGTACTAACGTCTTAGTAACTCACCGACTTGTACCAGCCCCCGCATTTTCATCTGCCTGAGTTTCGCCGTCTGTCCGGAATTGAACACAGGTAAGGGAAAGACCAGCAAAACAATTGAATGTCCTCTTTTGCACAGTCTTAGGAGGAAGCGCCTTGTTACGCTAAGAATGGCCGTGGAGCGACCATCTGATGGTGACGCTCCCAATTCAAGATGAAACCAGCAAACCACAAGAAAAATGGCAAAAACGGCTCCTTCGACCCGCAAGTTTTCCTCGATACCGCCGGAGTTTCGAGAAAAATTGCTGAATATCGACGAAACGAGTCGATTTACACACAAGGCGACGCCGCGGAAAGCGTGATGTACGTCCAGAAGGGCGGCGTTAAACTGTCCGTCGTGAACGGGTCAGGGAAGGAAGCGGTGGTCGCGATGTTTGGGCCAACTGACTTTTTTGGTGAAGGATGCATGGCGGGCCAAACGGTTCGGATGGGCACGGCTGCAGCCGTTACACCGACCACGATTCTCATTATTGATAAGAAAGAACTGCTTCACGTCCTTCATACCGAGCAAGAGTTATCTGACCATTTTATCCGCTACATGCTCGCGCACAACATCCGGGTGGAGGAAGATCTAATCGATCAGCTTTTCAACTCCAGCGAAAAACGTCTGGCACGCACGCTTCTGCTGCTCGCGCGCTATGGGATACAAGATCAGCCAGTTCGCGTCCTGCCGAAGGTTTCTCAAGAGACGCTGGCGAGCATGGTGGGAACTACTCGTTCGCGTGTGAATTTCTTCATGAATAAGTTCAGAAAACTGGGCTTCATCGAATACAACGGCAAAATCAAGGTTAATAAGTCGCTGCTTACCGTTGTCTTGCACGAGTAGCGCGGCGCACTTTATTTGCAAACCGGTGAGAACTGCCGGAGCGGGAGAACTAACCCGTTCGCAATGCAGATCAAAACCGAATGGCTCCTGGGCAGCCATGCGGTGATTCTTCCGCAATCCGTGGATTCACAGGGAACCGAATGTCGCTTCCGAAAATAATGTCTCTCGCAAAAACCGAAACGCTGATAGAAGTGCACTCTCTGTTATTGGATGAGAAGGCGCTCCCGCTTACTCCCGTGCCACCGCGCTCAGTCCTACCCAATCGGATCGCAGTCGTGGGAAATTATCTTCCGAGGCGGTGCGGAATCGCGACTTTCACGACAGATCTTTGCGACGCCCTCCACGTGGAATACGGCGCGACGGAACTGCTGGCACTCCCGGTCAACGACATCGAAGAGGGTTACGCGTATCCGGCGAGAGTGCGATTCGAGCTTTCCGAAGACAACCTGGCTTCCTACCGGCAGGCGGCGGATTTTCTGAACTTCAGCAACATCGATCTAGTGTGCCTTCAGCATGAATACGGGATCTTTGGGGGCAACGCCGGGGCCCATATTTTGGAGCTTCTGCGGCGCCTGCGAATGCCGATCGCAACGACGTTGCACACGGTACTTCGCGACCCGAATCCGGCACAACGCGCCGTGATGGAGGAAATTGCAACACTCTCGGACCGGCTCATCGTGATGAGCCAGCAGTCTTCAGAGATCCTGCAAGAAGTGTTTCACGTCCCGACTGAGAAGATCGATCTGATTCCGCATGGAATCCCGGATCTGCCGTTCACCGACCCGAGCTTTTACAAGGACGCGTTTGGAACGGAGGGGAAGGAAGTTTTGCTTACGTTTGGCCTGCTATCCCCGAACAAGGGCATTGAGAACGTCATAAAAGCGCTGCCGGCGATCTTGGCGCGACACAGCAACGTTGTCTACATGGTTTCCGGCGTAACACACCCACATATTTTGAGGCGTGAAGGAGACAAGTATCGCGAGTATTTGCAGAAGTTGGCGTGCGATCTCGGCGTTGGGCCTAATGTAATTTTTCGCAACCGCTTCGTGAGTCCCCAGGAAATGGTGGAATTGATCGGGGCGGCGGACATTTACATCACTCCTTACAAGCATAAGGCGCAAGTCGTTTCCGGTACGCTGGCTTATGCATTGAGCGCCGGCAAAGCCATCATTTCGACACCCTACCTACATGCCATCGAGCTCTTGGACGACGAGCGGGGCGTGCTTGTTCCCTTTGACGATCCCGGGGCCATAGCTGCAAAAACAGTGGAACTGCTGGACAATGGCACCGCAATGCATGCCATGCGGAAACGCGCTTATCTATATGCTCGAGACATGGTTTGGAGCCGCGCAGCGCAGAAGTACATGAAGAGTTTTGAACGTATCTACAACGAGCGATTGCGAAATCCACGCGCCACCTATCTGGCGCAAAACACGGAAAAAAAACTTGACCGTCTTCCCGCCATCAAACTGGATCACCTGTATCGAATGACCGACCATACGGGAATGGTGGAGCATGCGGTTTTCGTGGTCCCGAACTATCCGGAAGGCTACTCAACCGATGACAACGCGCGCGCATTGATTGTCACCACACTACTGGAAGAGATTGGCGTCCACGCTCCGGCGAACTCGGCCGACCTGGCCTCTCGGTATCTGGCTTTCCTGTGGCACGCGTTTGACCCCGTCACCAAGCGCTTCCGAAATTCCCTTACTTACGAATGCCAATGGCATGAAGTGGAAGGATCAGAAGACAGCCATGGGCGAGCGCTGTGGGGGTTGGGAACCGTGCTCGGCCGGTCCAAGAACGCGGGATTGCGTGGAGCCGCGGGCCGTATGTTTGAACTCGCCGTTCCCGCCGCTGTCGAATTCAAGAGTCCGCGAGCTTGCGCTTTCGCTTTGCTGGGACTGCAGGAGTATCTCGACTCGTTCCCGGGGGACCGCGCGGCGCTGAGCGCCTCGGATGCACTTGCAAATCGACTCCTGAATTCGTACCGCGCCCATCAATCGGATGCCTGGAAGTGGTTTGAAAATGGGGTGGCCTATTCGAATGCACGGTTGCCGCAGGCATTAATGCGAGCGGGAGTGCGCGCCGGGAACGAAGAGATGGTATCGGCGGGACTCGAAGCGTTGGATTGGCTGGTCACGCTCCAGCGGTGCGATGTAAAAGGCCATTTCGTGCCTATTGGTTCGGAAGGCTTTTATTCCAAAACGACGGAGAAGGCCCGCTTCGACCAGCAACCTGTGGAGGCATGCGCAGCTGTCTCAGCAGCTCTCCAAGCCTATCGTGTTACAGGCAAAGGCCGCTGGCGCAAAGAAGCGTGGTCCGCTTTCAATTGGTTCTTGGGAGATAACGATCTGCAGATCGCACTCTATGATCCGGCCACCGGGGGCTGTCGAGACGGCCTCCATCCAGATCGTGCAAATGAAAATCAGGGCGCGGAGTCCACCTTGTCCTTTCTAATGGCGCTTCTGGAAATGCGGCAGCTCGAACACTATGACGCTACGGGGGAAAAAATCTGAATCGGAGAGCCCTTGTCCTATAGGCTGAACAGACTTTTAGGAAGTTCCCTCCATGAACGTGCTGAGATTCTCGAAAAAGGCCACAATGATCCAATATGAAACTTTGTTTCAGCGGCACTCCGGTAATCCAATCCTGACGGGAAAGGATTGGCCCTATTCGATGAACAGCGTGTTTAATGCTGGCGCGACGATGCTGCCGGATGGTTCCACGCTGCTGCTTTGCCGAGTAGAAGACCGGCGCGGACTTTCGCATCTTTGCGCCGCGCGCTCGATGAATGGCGTTGACGGATGGCAGATTGATCGCGAGCCCACTCTGGCACCCGATGGAGATCGATACCCCGAGGAAATCTGGGGCATTGAGGATCCGCGCATTACCTATTTGCCTGAACTCAAGAAATATGCCGTGGCTTACACTTCGTATTCCCGCGGCGGTCCCGGAGTGTCGTTGGCGCTAACGAATGACTTTCGGAGCTTCGAAAGACTGGGCGTGGTGATGTCGCCCGATGACAAGGACGCTGCGTTATTGCCGCGAAGAATCGGCGGGTTTTGGGCGTTGATCCACCGGCCGATGACGCCATTGGGAGCGCACGTGTGGATCTCCTACTCTCCGGATCTGCGTCATTGGGGAAACCACAAGCTGATGCTCGAAGCTCGCCGTGGAGCCTGGTGGGACGCCAACAAAATTGGGATGTCGCCGCCGCCGATTGAAACTTCCAGAGGTTGGCTGATGATTTACCATGGAGTGCGGAGAACGCCTTCGAGTTCCATCTATCGGCTGGGTCTGGCCCTTTTCGATCTTGAAAATCCGGAAAATTGCCTTGTACGGGGGGATTCCTGGATGTTTGCTCCCGAAGAGGATTACGAGCGGCAGGGAGACGTGCAAGACGTTGTTTTCCCTTGTGGCTATACGGTGGCGGCGGACGGGGATACCATCAATCTCTATTATGGCGCCGCCGATTCAAGTATTGCCCTGGCGCACGGCAGTATTCGATCTCTCCTGATATGGCTGGACGCCAACGGCCACTCGGAGCATGGGAACGACCGGCGTCATAAATGATTCGTCTGCAGACCTGGCTCAAGCTCCGGGTTGGGCGCGTAAGCGGCGAACTCCGAAGTGGATGGAATGGCGTGACTCGTAACTGGTGATTCGTTACGGGGCCAAGCCCTGCTCGGGTCAGGGCTTGTGACGACGATCGGCCTTCATGCGTCTCTACACACAGAAAAAGTTTCCGTGGAAGTCGTTCTATCGTTATGCGGAAGATTTCCAATGAGCAGACCCTCAGGCTCTGCCGAGAAGTTCTCACAAGGCGCGAAGCTCACAGCCTGCCAAAGAAAAACACTAGGGGGCAATCGCATCATCAAGAACAGGCTAGACAGCGGCAAAAGTCCAAAGCACACTCCCTAAAACTGCACTCCCAAAGAAAGAAAGCTCGCCGGGATAAGGAAATTCCCGGCGAGCTGCTGATTCTCAACTTCTGACTCAACTACTGGTTCGAAGCGCGTTCTGATTCGTTCTCCGGTGAATGCTTTTGCAGTACGCTAACGAGATGGCGGCCTGTTGCTGGCACGCCGGTATGTTCGCCGCGGACAATCTCACTAGCCTTCATCGGGTGGCCATATACGTCCGCACTGGCATCATCGTCGGGGCGAATCGTGGAGCCTTCGAGGGAAACGCCGGCAAACACGCCGCGGGAACGAGAGTAGCTGAGTATTTCAGCCTTCATCCAAGCGTCGGTGTCCGCGGAAGCATCACGCCCGAGAGGACCTGCGGCGACGGAAGCATCTCCGCCCAGCTTGACTTTGCTGCTGAGAATCGAGTTCATGCCGCTATCGTTCATGACTAGAAGGATCAGGTCAGTCGCTTCTCCGCCGATTTGGAACCCAACGCTGCCACCCTCCAGCGCGTACATCGCTGGGGCTCCCCAATGTCCACGGAAATGCTCTCCCGTACGGCAAACCATCGCGCCGCGTCCGTAGTCTGCGCCGACTCCAAAAGCCAGCTTCTTGACGGATGGGATCACGATAACGCACTCGGCTTTGTTCAAAAGATCATGGGGAATGTTGTCTGGAATATGCAGAACTTCCTGCATCACAGTGCCACATTCCTCAAGGCGTCTTTGTTCTTTATTCAGTTTGTGGGCATATACTGCGCCCGCTGCGAAAGTAAGACATGCTGCTGTAACCAAAAGTTTCTTCATCTTTGACCTCCCGGTCTTAACTTCTTTTGTGAACCTGGACTCCTTCAAAATCTTGGACGGAAGAACCATCAACTTATTCCCATTCAGAAGAAGGTTGTTCGTGCTCCGGCCCTCAGGCAGGCGTTCTTGCGGTTGCGCCCTAAGAGTTTTTCTTGCCTCCAACAACTAGCAAAGCAATTCCTCCGACTAGCGCTATCCCCCCAAGAATCGGTGGAATGGGAAGTCTGTCTTGAGTCTCTGTCGTAACGTGCATGGGACCTACATCCATTACATGTTCGCGATGCGTGTAATTGAATCCATGATAGGCGAGGGCTAGACCGCCTAAAACTATAAGGAGAATTCCGACCCAGATAATCGGTTTCATATTCTTCGTTTTCGCAACTAGACGATGCGCCTTCGGCCCTGAATCATGTTGAATATGAATAAGACCAAAGCCACGATGAGGAGGACGTGGATAAATCCCCCGAATGTATAGGATGTCACCATTCCCAGAAGCCAAAGGACACACAAAACCACGAAAATAGTCCAAAGCATTGCAATTCCAGTCTCACGAGAAACCCTTGCTCTGAGCGCTTGTACGGCGATTAAAGATTATCTCTGGCGGGTTTCAAGCGAACTCAATGGTAAGCTCTGCGAATGCGAGGGTCTGTTCACTTGAGCACACTTTTGACTATTTCCTTGGGGAAGTCGCAGAAAGCGCGAGCTTGACGCTGGACAGGATCGTCACTTATCGAAGGCACTTGGTATTCCCCTGCAGTTAGCTGGGTACTTTGCTTGGTACTTTGCTTCGGGGCACCGTGGAACTATCGCTGGCCGCCAACGGCATTCGCACCAATTATTTTCGTAGGTTCTTCGTCCACTATTCCCTCAACCTCACGCGCACGGACGACGAGACGCTTCGGCGCCGGACCTACATAGTGGAACGGGAAGCAAGTGAGCAAGGTGAGGTCGTGCTCTGCCGAGGATTCCAGGACGCGAAGGTCCGTGGGGGCAACAACTTCAATTGACTCGACGACGTACTCATAACTGCGCTCCCGAGTTATGAATTTGATTTCGTCTCCCACGCGAATGTCGCGCAACGGGCGGAAAAAGGTGTCCCGATGACCGGCCAATGCGACATTGCCCCATTCGCCTGGCAAAGCCGAGTTTGAAAGGTGGCCAACAGCCCGGCGTAAGTCGGCATCGGAGTCGCCTTGAACGACGATGTCGTTTAGCCCCAGCCGAGGCACTTGTAGTTCGCCAAGCACATCGCCTTCGGCCAAGATGCGCGGCGTTCGCGGAGGGCTCGTGAGTTCGAATTTCTGGACCTCGACAGCCTGATAGATATGTGAATCGGCAAAGACGATGCCTGCATAGCCGAGTGCGAGAATCCCGAAAGCAAAAAACAAGTAGCAAGCAGCACGAAGGATCTTCGCTCGCCGCGGCGTGAATACTTTCATGGGGTGAGGGAACGGATTCATCTCGCCTCCGGGCCCGATTGCGCCGCAGGCTGCTCCTCGACGCCAGGCGTGTACCCCGGCCGGGTTCGCACGCGTAAGCGACCGCGGCCGGGTGCAGTGACTCTTACGTCGACCTTTCGAAAGGCAGCGGGATGATTCATGTTTTGCGGCGCGTAGCCAAGCATGTACTGCTCGCGAAGATCTTGTGCTATTGCTGCCGAGGCGCTTGCCACGGATTCGCCAGGGTGCGGGAAGTAGGCGATCCCACCTGTATCTTTGCAAAGCCGCCGGAGAAGACCCGGATTTTCTTCCTCCTCGTCCGCGCCGACCAGAGCGATCGCATAGATCACAGCTCGTGATTGACGAGCCTTCGCCCGCACCTGAGAGTACTTGAGATGGCTGGCGTTGTCTCCACCATCGCTGATGATGATGAGCGCCTTCTTGCTCAAGTGCCCGTACTGCAGATGAAGGAGACCCTCGCTAACTGCATCGTAGAGCGCGGTCCGGCCCCGCGCGGACACAGCCGTAAGTGCTTCCCGAAGATCTTTGGGATCGCTCGAAAATGCTTTTCCCCCCATCAGTTCAACAGAAACGTCATCGTTGAAATCCACGACGAACATCTCATCCCGGGAATTGCTCGAATGTACGAAGGAATTCACTGCCTCGACGACGCCCGCGAGCTTGTTGCCCATGCTTCTGCTGTGGTCAACAATGAGTCCGACGGTTACGGGAGTATCTTGCTCTTCGAATACGGTAGGATTTTGCAGCTGGCCGTCTTCAAATACGCGAAAGTCATCTAGCTTCAGACCAGGGACAAAAGCTCCGCGCGAATCAGTCACATTGACGGGAAGCAGAACGAGGTTGGCGCTCACCGCAATTTTTCCCTGGCTCCCCTTGCTGGTGGGTTGCTCGTTCGCAAAGGACGGAGAGAGGCCGCAGCTGCTCAGCAAGAGCAAGAGAGGCACAAAAAACAGATATGCCCTGCGCAGACTGCGCTTGTGCTGGCTTGGAGTGCGGATCACAGAAAGGCTTTCTCGCGACGCGCGACGTGACCTTGAGATCACGTCCGCGACGCGGGGAATTGCTTTTTCTTTTACGAAGCGAGCTTGAGGACAAACTTCAAGCCAAGCGCAAGGCTGATGGACAAACCACCAAGCAATGCAATCAGCGGCATGTTGCTGGCGGTCTGCGGCAGTTCGTTGGCTTCCGTTGCGGGCGCAGCTTCGGCCGGCGCTGGAGTTGCATCTGCAACCGGCGCGGGAGTTTCAACCGCGGCGGCCGGCGGAGTGGTCTGAATGACCGTGACTACTTCCACTTCTTTCTGGTCGGGTGTGATGGCGATGATAGGAGCTGTCTTGATCGCGTTGTCATCTAGCGTGTCTAGTTCGACGGCCGGTACGGCGATCTTCTCAGTCTGTGCCAACTGAATCGCGCGAACCTTGGGGTAGACGAATTCCTGCCCGAAGTTGTCGCCAGGATAAAACCAAGCGCGGAGAGCTTCCGGAGAATCGCCCGGTCGTTCGTTGAACTTCATAACGGTATCGCCCGTGGGCTGCAATCGGTAATCATTGATAGCCAGGATGGTGGCGATGATCTGGGTCCCGTCTGCATTGAAGATTTGAACGATATGGCGGTCTGAAGGTGAATCTAACAGCTTGAACGTGTACGTTCCGGCAGGAAGAACTCTCCCTGGAATTTCGACCGGCTGATTGAACGTGACAACAGTCTTTTTGTTCCATGTATCCGCTCGAGCGCCGAATGCCAGCGTGGCGCCGAGCAGTGTAAATGCAAACACTGCGAAAATCGTCTTTACGAACTTCATTTCCATTTCCTCCCAAGAATTTACGAATCGATGTGTTTCTGGAGTAAGAAGCTTAGTACGCCGCGTCGTCAGATTCTGTGCAGTTAAGCACACTTCTGCTGTTTATTTGCAGGCGCGGGGAAGAGGGAAAGAGCATCGGAAGGAACAGTGCCGTCTTCGGCTGAAGTACCCAGTTCGGCGCCAATCTTGCCGAGAGACCGCTCGCAGCCTCTCATTTCGATGAAAGACTTGTACGGGCTCAAGGCTTTTCGTATGTGGCGATCAGACGGCGGGACCACGCCATCACCTTTCGCGAGGCAGGTCCCGCTCCGTCTGCCAACTGCTCGCTAACCCACCAGACGAGGACGGCCGCAAAGACAAGCAAAGCCAGAATAAGAAAACCCACGCTGAATAGAGCCACGGAAACCAGGAGTTCGCGTACGTAATAATAGTGCAGAGCGAGCGCCACCATCGTGAGGGCTAGGCCACAGATGCGCTTGCTGATTTTCGATATGGGCAACGAATCCCCTTGGCCTCGCGGCCTTATTTAGGCTTCTGCTGGAAGACAGCCGGTGCAACGCTCGTACTTGGGATGATCAACTTCAATTGGTCCAGCGACACCAAAACGCTTTGCCATTGCCCCGCGTCCTTCTTGGTGTCAAAAGGGAGAGAAAGATCCGAATAGAAGTTCAGGATATTCCCACGCAGATCAGTTGACGTCAGATCAAACTTGTTCACTGTTAGCTGTCCCAACAGCTTTGCATAAGTGTCGTCTGTCAGTGCGTACTCGCCGGCTTGGGTTGCTTTGCCAGTGTCAAAATCCGTGTTCGCAAGGTCCAGTGATCCAGCGCCGACCTGCTGCAGGTAAATCCGGTACTGGTCAACGGTCGTGTTGATACTCTTGAAGTACAAGTCCTCGGTCTGCGCGGTCGGGTTGTTGAACGCCAGCGCTTTAAAGGGTCCAATTTTCGGCATAAATCGCAAGATCACGGACCACACGCGAGTGCCAAAATCTGGCTTTGTGTAGTCCTTTCCCCACTCTTTTTCGTATTGCGATCGCGAAAGCCGATACAGGAATTTCTTTTTAGCAAAGTCCGGCCTTTCCTTCATGATGTCTTTCTTGTGGGTGCGAAGCGCGATCTGCGTCATTTGCGGGATCATGCGGCTGACCGCAAAACGATACGAGCCGATGGCAAGGTCCTCGTGGGTCAGCACGTCCTTCAATTCCACACCGTAAACGATCGGGAAAGTCCTCTCCAGTAGAGGTTTGGATACCTGGAATCCGATGAAATCGTGATACTGCTGCGATGCGTAACGATTCTTTGCCACTTGCACCATGTCGAATCCGAATTCCGTCTTCAAATGCGCTGCATGGTTGTCCTCGTAGGTCACGGAGTGTCCGTACTTCGCTCGCAGCTTGGGATACTGAATGGCCACAGAGGCGTTGACGGCAGGATGGCCCGCGATATCGGACGCATAGTGCGCCAGCGCTCCAAGGGCAAAGGCGTACTCGTCTGCATCCTGACTCTGCATTAGCAACTCTCGAACAAAGTCACCGCTGCGAACGTAGTGCACCAAGTCGCTAAATTCCGCGCTGCCGAAGGGGTAGTACCCGAGGTCCTGGATGACGGCGCCGCCATAGGCATACGAATGCGCTTCGGTGATCTGAACTTCGGTCAGATCCGGAAAACGCTTCAAGAGCAGTGGACGAATCTCACTGGTCCAAAGCAAATCCACGATTTCTTCGTGCGTCAACACCGAATACGCAAACAAGCCGCTGCTGCACAAGAGCAGGATGAAAAAAGTGACTGCTGCGCGGATGGCCCACCGGCGCCAACCACCGCTAGTTGCCTTCTTCGGGAATGGTTTCCTACTTCGCTCTTCTGAGTTCATAGACGATTTTCTTCGCTTCCTTGATTCTCTCTTTGTAGAAGGCCGGACTGATCAGGACCTTTTTCTTCCCCACTCGCACGTCTGCTCTGAGTCCTCGCTTCGACAAGAACAGAGAAAGCGCCGAATATGTCTTCAGCTCTTTCTCGAGAAACTCAATTGCATGCCCCCTGGACTCATCCATCGCTGACCTCCGGCTCAGAAACTACACTCACTTGGAAACAGAGAAGCTCTGGCCGCCGCAACCTACGTATACATTCGCATTGCCTCCGCGAGCACACAGGAAGCACTAACCCAGCCTCGGGAGAACCTAAATTCGTCCAAGAAGGACTAGGATTACTACGATGACGAGCACAAGGCCCACACCGCCTGTCGGCCTGTAGCCCCAGTCTCTGCTATGCGACCATCTCGGCAGCGCGCCAAAGAGCGCCAAGATCAAGAAGATAATCAAGATCGTTCCAAGCATTGTCTGCTCCTTTTCAAGTGAACCCCTGCAGCGGGAGTCACTGCCCCGCCCCGGCAGCATTCCTATCCTTCGATGGATGTGCGCGCCGGGTTCGAGGCCGTGTTCGATCAACTCTGAGGTTCAAAAGCTACAGCACAACGCTGATCGCGAAGCGAGCGCCCGGATAATACGAGTCGCGGAGGGCTGTGGTATCCGCGACTGCCGGTTCCGTCACATGGGCACTTATCGCGCTATCCGATATTGACCTGGAACATTAAGGAAGGGTTGTCGTATGCAACTGCATACCATAGCCCATCCGCTCCCATGATGAAGTACACCTGCTGCTGGTAAAACCACGCCGGATAGGCTCCGGCATAGAACCAGTATCCGCCGTAAGAGTACTCCCGGCGCCCCTCGTAAAAGCGACCACCATTCTCTTCAAAGCGGGCATGATGGTCTCGCCCAAACCTGCTTTCGGTGTACTCGTGGCCGCGACTATCTTTCTGACCATTGTGGGCCCACTGCCCTTGTGCTTGCTCGTGCGGCTGACCCTTCACTTGTTGTACGTGTGCCTGTTTTGTCGACCTGGCCTGCTGCTGTTGTTGTTTTGGAGCCCGCGCCTGTTGTTGGCGCTGCTGTTGTTGCTGCTTCGGAGCTTGCGCTTGCTGTTGGTGCTGCTGTTGTTGCCTTGGAGCTTGCGCTTGCTGTTGACGCTGCTGTTGTTGCTTCGGAGCCTGTGCTTGCTGTTGATGCTGCTGTTGTTGTTTTGGAGCCCGCGCCTGTTGTTGGCGCTGCTGTTGTTGCTGCTTCGGAGCTTGCGCTTGCTGTTGACGCTGCTGTTGTTGCTTTGGAGCCTGTGCTTGCTGTTGGTGCTGCTGTTGTTGTTTCGGAGCCTGTGCTTGCTGCTGTCTTTCAGGTTTGGCCTGTTGTTGTTGCGCAGGCTTCGCCTTTTCTCCCGGTTTTTCCTGGCCCGCGAGTGCCGGGGCAGCCATTCCGAGAAGCAAAAAAAGCGCGGCCACATTGATCATTCCCATTGGTTTCATCTTCTATCTCCGTTGAATCTACTTGTGCGCTCTGCACGCGTCCGGCGTGGTGCGCCTTTTGTTTCCGATCGTCGATTCCCATTCGAAGCTGCCGGGTTTTTCCCCGGTCGCTTGCGAAATTGTGGTTACGTTCCGACATGGATACGCGAGAGGGAATGGAACAATCCAAATACATTGAGGAGCCACAACACCACCACAATCACCACGACGGCATTCAAGATCGACTTGATACTGCCCGCCATGGGAATGAAACGATTCACCAGCCACAGCAGAACGCCCACTACGATCAGGGCTAAGAGAATTTGAATGAGAGGCATACCTTATTTCCCTTTCCGTCTCTCTTACGAGACACTTCCACGCGGGTCCCAAGAATTGCGGCTTGCTCTGCCGAGCTCGAATAAAGCATTGAATCTCTTTGACTGACCGAAGAGATGGGCTGACAACTCGGGCTAATCGTCCGATTCAAGGCTTGTGCAAGGTCCCCGAAGCTTTTGTGGTCTTGGATTTCAAGCTGAAGGGGGTGGACTGGCCTGCACTGCAATCCTTCCAACGCAAACCCATCCTAAGCTACGTGAACGCACATGTCTGTTCACTTGTGTACAAGTCGCCTCTTGTTCCAGATGGGGTCGTCTCTAACAAAACCGCGGAGCAAACCGCTCGCATCTGCTCTCTGCCAGGATCTTCTTGGCAGGCGACTATCTGGCCGGCGTGCGTCCGCCATCCTCGGGAGGGAACCGCCTTTAAGATCGAACCGGAAGGAATAAGATCGTCAGAAATTCTTGGTGGTCAAGCTCATGAGGAAGCGCCCATGCGCGAGCGCGGAAAGTTTCAAAGTGCTTCGGGTTACTCGGTTACGTTCCACACATACAAAAAGGTGGCGTCGCTGGCGGTCGCAACCTTACGGCCCACTTTCCGAGTTGCACGATTCAGAGCGGAGCGAATTTTTTCTTTTGATCCTACCAGCTCGGCCAGCGGAACCTTGATCGCCGCGCCAGCTTTTAGTCGGTCGAGATCTCTGAGGATGGTAGTGATAATCAGTTTGTGCTTGCCATTACGTCCTTGCGGGACATCCAATTGCACCATTGTCTTGAAATGCGTGGCTCCGGTTTTCAATTGAGCGCTCCCCATATATCCCTTCCTTGCGAAGAAACGCTAAACTAAGGTGACGTTATCGTATCGCAACGTAGGCAGCTCTGCAAGTAAAAAAACAGAGACTGCTAAATGAAAATGGCGGAAAACTTTTTTTTTTGGGGGGGGGGGGGGGATAATCGCCTCGCCCATGCGAGCCGATGCGCGCCGCTTAACAACTCCCACTCGCTCCCAAAAGATTTCAAAAAGATCTGACCCGTATGAGTTTCCTCCTGCTAGTTTCTAGATAAGAGGAAAGTTCAAATGTTCAATTCGAAAACTCATTTCGTCCAAATTCCGCTGGAGGTCGTCAGGAAGATTGTGGGAGAACAAGCCGGGACGGAACCGGCGGCCGGACCGCATCAAGAAATCGATAAGGAAACGCTGAGCGAAGTTCTCTTGGAGACGGAAGCGGGGTCCATCGCCCCGCCCGTCACAATCGCTCGGGTGGAGCACTCTAACTAATCATGAAGTCCACAAATAAGAAATCCAGCACTATGTCCCGCGAAAGGGGCGGGTTCGACGCCCAAGCCTTCCTCGATTCTGCCGGCATCGCGAAAAAGATTACAGAGTTTAAAGTGGCCGAGGTTATCTACTCTCAAGGGGATGCCGCTAAATCCATCATGTACTTACAAGCGGGGGCGGTGAAGCTCTCTGTCGTTAGCGAGAGTGGCAAAGAAGCGGTCGTCGCTATTCTGGGACCGGGCGACTTCTTTGGCGAGGGCTGCTTGGCGGGTCATTCCGTGCGCATGGGCATTGCCAGGGCGGTATCGCATGCCACAGTGCTCCTTATTGAGAAGAATGAAATGCTCAAGGTGCTCCACGAGCAGCATGACCTATCCGATCGGTTCATCAACTTCATGCTGGCGCGCAACATCCGAATCGAAGAGGACCTAATCGACCAGCTGTTCAACTCGAGCGAGAAGCGTCTCGCTCGCACACTTCTCTTGCTCGCCCGCTACGGTAAGGAAGACTTGCCCCACGCCGTCCTTCCCAAGGTCTCGCAAGAAACGCTGGCCGAGATGATCGGCACAACGCGCTCTCGCGTTAATTTTTTCATGAACAAGTTCAGGAAGCTCGGTTTCATCAAATACAACGGCACTCTGCAAATCAATACTTCCCTTTTGAGCGTCATCCTGCATGATTGAGGCGAGCCGCCATTTCCTCAATGGCCTTCCTCGATCACATCGCCACAGTTTCGCGGATGCGCTGAGAATCCGTCCGTCGAAAGATCAATTCATTGAAACCGGCCATCCGAGCACGTTTCCTCTCGCTGGCCCCTTTACGGGAATTCCGCCATTGATTTGACGGACCGGGTTCACGTCGCGTTCGATTGCAATCGCCGCCAGGCACGCCGCCCGCTCGATGAGTCGAACTTCACCGCGGGAAGGGTTGCGCGGAGTACAACAATACATCTCGAGCGAGCCGAGCTCCTTGCCGCTCTCCGCAAAGATGCCAACCGAAAAGAAGATATGCAGGCCAAAAAGGGCGGCGCTCCGCGCTATCTCAGCGACGCTTGCCGATTCGTCCTCGGGCAGGGAAACGAGAGAAACCATGTTCACAATTTGACGATCGAGAGCGCAGCAAATTTCGTTCAGAATTGCCGGAACTGGTGCTCGGGCGGAAATCGATTGAAGAATTTTCTCCTCTGCATTCAGCACATATTGAATCCGGCCTTCCGAATGTTCAACCGGCGCGGGAATCGGCCATCTTTCGCGCGGACGGGATCGATTTTCATCCATTGGCTTCCCTTCTCTTCGGGCCCTGTACATCGTGGATTGTGGTTAGTGCGGCCCGAACGGCTCTAGGCCGCTTGTCTTTCATCGCGTAAAGGGCTCTGTCTGCGGCGTACAGCAGCGTCCCGATCGTTTCGGCGTCCTTGGGATGACTGGCAATTCCCACGCTCACCGAAAGTGCCGGCTCTTCAGCTTCTTTCTCGAGCAATTCGCAAATTCGCTCCGCCACCAAGGTGGCCGCGGCCATGCCGGTCTCCGGAAGCACAAGCGCAAACTCGTCCCCGCCATGTCGTGCCGCTGTATCTATGGACCGGCAGCAATCTCTCAGGATCTGCGCAAGCCTCCATAGAGCCCTGTCCCCTGCCACATGGCCAAATTGATCGTTTATCTCTTTCAATCCATCGAGGTCCAGCAATACAAGCGAAAATTCCCGGCCTGTTCTGTCGGATCGGCCAATCTCCGCTTGTAACACCTCGAAAAGGCGGCGGTGATTGGCCAAGCCCGTCAGCGAGTCGCTCGAGGCCTGATGGCGCAGTTGATCCTCAAGTGTCCGCTGTTCTGTGACGTCCACGGCGATGATTTCATACCCGCAAAAGTTCCCACTGTCGTCGTAAACCCCTCGGCCGCTCAACCTGGCTCTGAGCGTCGTTCCGTCCTTCCGCTTCCCCTCTATTTCAACTGCCTCGTTTCCTTTCGCGTTAGGCAAGCCCTCCTCCGACAAGGGTGCGCCCTTACCTAAGTTAAAGAGGATCTCAGTCGCATGATTAGCAGCCAGGAGCTCTTCCTTGCTTCCGTAACCAAGCATGGTTACCAGAGCCTGATTCGCGTCAATCATTACGCCTTCTGCGTTGCATCGATAGATTCCGTATGCAGGATTATCCACCAGCGCGCGATAAAGGGATTGCGAGTGCCTCAACGCTTTTCGCGCCTCCTCCAACTCCACGCGAAGCTTTTTTTCGTTCAGCGCTTGGCGAACCGCCATGGGCAATTGAGCCAGGCGGTCTCTTTCAACGTAATCGAAAGCTCCATCCGCGGCTAATTGCTCGATGCATTCACTGCCCTTGGCGCTGGCGACGAACAACAAGGGGATCTCCTGCAGCTTTTGATGGAGCGCTTGCAAGGCTTGGGATCCTTTCAAGCTCGGACAGGGGTACTCGGCAACCACCACGTCGTACGATTGAGACTGAAACCGTTCCCCACACTGTGCGAAATTTAATACAAAATCCGGGCTTACGATGAACTGGGCCTTTTTTAACTCCTCCAGGCAGTTCTCTATGATTTCCGCATCGCGGTGAACGAAAAGAACGCGGAGCGGCCGGCGCCGGTGAGACCCCATTCCCGCTGTTCGAATACTTGCCAGATCGGACTGCAAATTGCTCTGAGCCAGATTTGACATCGAAGCACGCTTAGACTACCGCAGCCGTCCCTGTTTGCTCGGGTGAGCGGCTAGGAGGTAGACCCCTTCGTGTCCAAAGTAGGCCGTAAACGGTACAGAGTCTGTCCCGTTTTGAACATCAGCAAGTTGAGGCCCTTCCAACCAAGCACGCGTCAGGGACCGGGGAGACCCTACCCGAACGGCCAGCTCTAACAGCTGTTGCATGCCACTGTTCAAAATGGGACAGAGCGTACGCTCTCCCTTGACGCACAATCCGCTTGTTCTTTCGGTACCAACGCCGCATGAGGAGATTCTCGATGTTGAGTTGTCCGCTTTGCCAAAGCGAACGAATCCACAAATCGCGCCGTCAAGGCGTCGTGGAAAAAACAGTAATGGCCATGATCTTCCTCAGGCCTTTTCGCTGCCTAAGATGTGACTCGCGATTCTTCCGCTGGACATTCTCCGCAAATACCCAAGCTTCCCGGCAGGCAACCACTCGCTACTCCGCACGCTCCCTTCGAAAAAACTCCCTCGCGAAATGATGCTGTCCCAGCAATTCTGCAAACACCTTTCAGCTGCTCTGCTCGTAGGGTTAGCATTGCGCCCCTTTTTTCTCCCGCGTTTCCTCGCGATAGACTTGTCAGACTCGGGGCAGAAATTGACGTGCGCGTGAAGGCCGATTAAGGGAGTGGAGGAGCATTTATGACCAGCCCGAGATTTTGTACCAGTTCCATTGAGAGAGTCTACATCACAGCCATGGGCTGCGAAATCGGATTGGGCGGCACTAGGGGGCTACAGGCCGCCGGCGCCGGCGGCCTGTAGCCCAGCGACGAATGCGGCCGCAGCGTGTTGTAATGCACCCGCCACTTCTCGATCACCACCTGTGCCTCCCTCAATGAATAAAAAATCTCTCCGTTCAGGCATTCGTCCCGCAGTTTCCCGTTGAAGCTTTCACAGTAGCCGTTCTCCCACGGGCTTCCTGGTTCGATGTACAACGTCCCCGTGCCCACCTTTGCCAGCCACTTCCGTAGTTCTTCCGCAACGAATTCCGGTCCATTGTCTGATCGCATGTTCTCCGGTACGCCCCGCAGCAGCATCACGTCCGCCAGCGCCTCGATCACTTCATACCTGCCGAGCCGTCTGGCCACCCGGATCGCCAGACACTCCCGCGTGTATTCATCGATCAGCGTCAGCATCCGCAGCGTCCTTCCGTCATGCGTCATCGCGCTCACGAAGTCGTAGCTCCACACCTGATTCGCCCGCTCCGGCCGCAGCCGCACGCACGACCCGTCGTTTAGCCACAACCTGCCTCGCGCCCTTTGTTTCTGCGGCACTTTCAGCCCTTCGCAACGCCAAATGCGCTGTACGCGGTCCTTGCCTATATCCCAACCGCGGGCCTGCAACAGCGCCGTGATCCGCCGGTAGCCGTAACGCCCATACTCGCTGGCCAACTCGATGATCGCTTCTGTAAGCGCTTCTTCGTCCGTTCGCGGCATCGGCAAATAGCGTTGCGTTCCCCGCCATTGCTTTAGCATCCGGCAAGCCTGCCGTTCGCTTACACCATACTCTCTGCACGCATGTTCCACGGCGCCCCTGCGTCGCTCGGGGCTTAGAAGTTTCCCTCCGCTACATCCTTCAGAATCTGCTTTTCCAGCGACAGCTCCGCCACCAGCCGCTTGAGCTTGGCGTTCTCCCTCTCCAGTTCTTTCAATCTTTTGGCCTGGTCCAGTTTTAGCCCGCCGAATTCCTTCCGCCAGCGGTAGTAGGTCTGCGCGGTGATCTGCGTCTCCTTGCAGGCCTGTGGGGTGGTCTTTCCGTTCGCTATTTCCACTTCAATCTGCCGCAGCAAAGTGACAATCTGCTCCGGCTTGTATTTCTTCATTGGCATACCAGCGCTCCTTCAGAGTGAATTCTCTCTCACTTCCGCTGGTACAAAAAACCCCGGTCAGGTCAAGTGAGTGAGTGACTTGCGGACGTGAGGAACCCGAGATATCGGTTAGTTGGTGGGCCCGCCAGGATTTGAACCTGGGACCAACGGATTATGAGTCCGCTGCTCTAACCGCTGAGCTACGGGCCCCACGCGAGTTAACGTCTTGATTTTATATGATTTCGCGGGATTGCATGGAAGATTTGAAGGGTCAAAGACGAGCACTATAATAAATTCGTAGCAGATTTGCCCGTTCTGGCCGGCATCCTTGCAACACCTGCTACGCGCTGCGATGTGCTGCTATGTGTTCCTTTCATACTCGTTTGCGAGACATATCTTCGGGGCGGGAACGCGCTGAGCGCGTTGAGGGCTAAGGCGGCTTGGTTTGGCCGGTCGGAATCCGCGGCGGATTGCTTCTGTGGCGCCGGATGACGAGGGCGACCGCGGCACCTTACCTAGCGGCCCAGAGCGTGCGCTGACGCCTCGATGGGAATTCGCGCTAAAAAAGATTCCCAGCAACCATCTCCGCAACGAGGTTCGCTTTTTCGCGGCGCATCTCTGGCGCCAAAGATGGATCGTCTTTTAGATCGGAACCGAGGCTAACGATGAAAGCTTGCTCGCGGACCCGGCCCACGACCTTCTCGGCATACAGGTTGCCGTGGATTTGCACGCTGCACATGACTGCTTCATTGCCGATGGCCCGTAGAGGTGGGCTCTTCGGCGGACATTGCGAGAGATACGATGGGAATTGCTTGGGAACGTCGGTCATAGCGTTAACCGAGATGGTCAATTCGCGAAGCACTCCTCCTTGCTGTCGCGAGAATTCACAGACTCCATTGCCCGGCTCACTGATTTTCACAGCCACAGCCACGGGACCGCCAAGAATCCCGCGAGCCGTCGCTTCATTGATCCAGGGACATATCGTTTGCGCGTGGCTCACGGTGGGTATGAGCACGGCCAAACCGAGCAGAAATGTGTGAGAAATTCGCATTTTTTAGCCTGGAGTTTCCTCGCCGCGAGCCCCCTACGATTTTGCCGTAGCCGGCTTCAATGCTTCCGCGCTGAGGATCTTGCCGCCCTCCTGGATGGCGTAAAGCCGGTTCACCTCGAGATCCTTCAAATGGTCGATTTGGCCGCTCAGCCAGCGAATCTCGACGCTATCAACCTTCGTCGCTTGCTCGAGACCAAAGTGCATGCGCATATCGTTCTGCGAAAAGTAGCTGCCCCCGCTTCGCAGCTCGTCCATCTGGACGAGAGGCTTCTTCGCATCCAAAACGGTCTTGGCCGTCACGATCACCCGGCTGCCAATGCCGGTACGATTGGATTTCACGCCGACAAGCTTGATCTTGATCCAGTTGCGGTTGAGCGTCGAATCGCAGCGCAGAAGCTGCGGTATCGCATTCACGCAATTCACCGCGATGTCGAGGTCGCCGTCGTTGTCGTAATCCCCAAAAGCGCAGCCACGTGCCGGAGCGCTCTCCATGATCCCCGGTCCGCCTTCTTTCGTAACTTCTTCAAAGCGTCCGTTCCGCAAATTGCGATAGAGATATTTGTGTTCGGCATACTTAAGATCAGCCTTGGACTTGTCCACCTCGGGATAGACATGCCCGTTGGACATCAAAACGTCGAGCCAGCCGTCATTGTCCATGTCGAAAAAACCCACGCCCCAGCCGAGCAACCGCGTATTGACGCCGAGTCCGCTCGGATAGGTCCGGTCCTCAAAAACCGCGTCGCCAAGATTGGTATAAAGCGAATCGGTATCGCCGGCAAAGTTGGTCTTCACAATATCGAGATTGCCGTCGCGATTGTAGTCGCCGATAGAAACGCCCATTCCGGCCTGCGGCTTTGCTTCGGCGGAAAGCGCCGCTCCGTTTTCGATGGCCACATCCTTAAATGTACCGTCATGCTGATTCAGGTAGAGCGTGGCAGGAGCCGAATCGTTAGCGACATAGATGTCCGGCCAGCCATCGTTATCCAGATCTGACGCGGCCACGCTCAGGCCGTAGGTGCCAACCGCAGTCCACATGCCCGACTTTTGACTAACATCCATGAAGCTTCCGTTCCCATTGTTGTGATAGAGAATATTTTTACCGCCCGCCAGTCCCGGAGGCCCGCAAGCAACATCAATCCCTTTGTACGTACACGGGCCTTCCTCGGGAAGAGGCGCGGTCTTCAGGTCAAAGTCCACGTAGTTCGCAACAAACAAATCCAAATGGCCGTCGCGGTCGTAGTCGACCCACGTGCAGCCGGTATTCCAGCGCGTCTTGGGCCCGGGCTGGAGCAAGCCGGCGCGTTCGGTAACGTCGGTGAAAGTTCCGTCGCCGTTGTTGTGATAAAGCGCATTCTGACCGTAGTAGGTCACGAACAAATCATCGTGCCCATCGTTGTCGTAGTCGCCGACGCAACAGGCCTGTCCCCAGCCGGTGCGGATTTCGAGGCCCGAACCCTTGGTGACATCGGTGAACGTGCCGTCGCGATTGCTTTTGAACAAATGACAATGCGGCTCACGCCCTTTGGCGAATCCTTCGAGACGCCACCCGTTTACGAGAAAAACGTCCAGCCAGCCATCGTTGTCGTAGTCGTAGAAAGCGAGCCCGCACCCCGTCGTTTCCAGCAGGTATTTATTTTTACCCACACCACCATAAATGGTTTCGACATCGAGCCCCGAACCTTTAACCACATCCACGAAGCTCACCCCAAGCGGCGTGCCTTCAATCGGAGATTTCGGACCCGGCGGAGGCGGAGCTGGCTTGGCGTCGTAGCTCCGTTCGATAGGGCCAATCTTCTGTCTGGGCGGAACCTCCTGCTGTTGGGCAGGCGCGGCAAGCGCAAGAATGTCCGCAAATGGCAACACGATAGCCGTGCGGCTCAGCGAGCGAAGGAACTTGCGGCGGCCCGACTTTGACACAACTCCTCCTCAGTTAACGCTGGCCAGTGCTATGGCCCCCAGTACTCGTGTTGACGTTGGCGTTGATGGCGTTCGGCTTCATGTCCGTGTGCATGTGCCAGGGCACGCTCTCGGTCGAGATCTCGGGATGGCGGCGCAAGTAATCGAGCGAATAGGTAGGAGCCGCAGGGTCGATTCTTATGGTGGCATACAGCGCGGCCTGCGCAGCAGCTTCTGCCTTCATGCCTTTGCGGCGATACAAAATGGCGAGATTGTAGTGTGCGGCGAGATCATCTGGATCGATGGCCTGCAAAGCTTGAAACTGTTCCATGGCATCATCGGCGCGATCCTGCTGATAGTACGCGATGCCAAGTTCGCGGCGCGCATCGCGTGATTGTGGGTACATCGTCACGACCTTTTGCAGATCGGCGACTTCCGCCTCGGGATGCCCCTCGCGCCGTTCCACAAGCGCGAGATAGTAGAGCGCCCGTGCGTAATCGGGATGCAACTGCAGCGCCTTTTCCAGAGGCGGCCGCGCCAGAGAATATTTTTCCCACTCGATGTACGTAAGACCCACGTTGACGTGCCCGTCGTCATAGTCCGGCCGTAGCTTCACGACTTGCTCGAACGCGGCAAGCGCGTCTGAATACTGTTGCTGATCGAGAAAACCGATACCGAGGTTATTCCAACGCATCCAATCCGGATTATCGCTGGCTTCGGGAGGCGTGGTCTGATTCATGCCCAAGTTGAGCGTGCGAGTGCGGGAAGCGATCTCGATGACGGGGTAGAGTGGATGGTTCGGACCGAATACATTGTTTAGATAACTTTGGCGGAAGTGACGGTAGTTCACGCGAGCAGTGATGCTCAGCGGCCCCTTCGCGTGAGGCGGAATCTGGAATTCATAGCGCACCAGCACCGAGCGTCCGGACTGAATCGAGTTGTCGTACGCCACCGAATGAATCGTCCAGACTTTGTGGTTGTCCACAAACTCGCCGGATAGATCGACCGGACGGTTGGTGAAGCTGTGCGCGCGCGTATCCAGCATCCCGTTGGGCTGCAGAAAACCGCTGTGATAGATGTCCTTTCCGGCGCCATCCTTCAACGTGACCTCGACCCATGCCTCGTATAAATCGCGAACTTCTGGAATCAGCGAGTGGGCAATATTCTTGTTTTGGATGACAACGTAGGCTTGCACCACGTCGTCTGGCGCGAGATGGAACGGCACGGAGCCGAGGGGTGCAATCAGATTGTCGTCACCGGCTTTTTTCAGCGCAAAAATGTCTACGTTGAGGTACCGCCCAGACTGTAAGAACTCAATCGTTTTCTGGAGTTGCTCGTCGAAGCCGTAATAAAAAGGCACCGCCGTGTTTCCAGCCGTCCAGCGATGCGACGCAAGTTTTCCATCCTTCGCGCCGTAGTCTGGCAGAGTGATGTCAGCACGATGCATGTGGCAATCCTGGCATCTGACGAAATCCGAGGTGTAAAAAGTAAGCGGATTGCGCTGCGAGAACTTGGAGTTCTGCCATTCGTCGTAAGTGGTAAAGGCGCGGACGAATTTGTAATCATTCAGCGTAGTTGGCAGGTTGGCCTTGTGGCATGCGGCACAGAACTCCGGCGTGCGATAAAACGACTGCATGACGGCTTTCGAGTGACGCTCTGGATGTTCGAGGATGTCGCCGTATGGAACCTGGCCTGGAATGCGCTTGCCGTTCTCGTCTACCATGACCGCGGGAACGCCCATGACGTAGCCGCCGTTCCCCGAAGTGGATTGCAACCGCTGAATCGAATGGCAGGTCGCACAGGTCAAACCGTCCTGGTCAAAAGAGCGATCTACCTGGGAATCAGTTGTCAGCGCGCCCGAGACCACGGCGATTGGATTGTGGCAGCTATCGCAGTGACGTGAAAACTCGATGCCTTTTGTCCGGCTTAGGATGTTAACGCTCGTACGGTAGAACGGTGTGCGGAAGGAGTTGGAGTGGAGCGCCTGCCGCCACTGATGGTAAGCCTCCTCATGACAATGCGCGCAGTACCCGGCCTTCGGAAAAGCACCCGGTTGAATGAACTCGTTGCCTTCCGTGGCAGCATTGCCAGGGAGCGAAATGTTGGCCTTGGCGAATAGAAAGTTGTAAGTCTTACTGATCTCGTCGGAGTAGTTTCTGCGTTCCGTGCTTTCGCTGGACTGAGCTTGGCTGGTGAACTGCACCGATCCCAGAAGGAATACAAGGCTGACGGCGAAACCAACGCCAATCGCGAGGATTCGTCCCATTCGAGAGTTCATCACGATCCGCCCGCACTACTTGCTTAGCTGAATCAACCTGCCCGTTGGTTGCCCGAGCTACGCGCTGTTCCATGCATCCAGAACTCTGCGGCCCATCGCAGCAAACCTAGCCCGCCGCCCGCGATTTCGGCACCTTGGCTGGCACGGCGCACACCTTGGTATAGCGCATCTCGAACTCCCTGTAAATGACGGCCTTTGCAACACTTCATTAGCCCGGATCGGTCTCTGCACCGCAAGATTACGGCTGTGGTTTTTCCAGTTCGTCAGCTTTCTGCCGCTCTACCGCCGCCTCGGCCTTCTTCCCCTGCCGCTCCAGCGCATTAGCTAACCCGCGATGCGCCTCGGCATAACCGGGGTCGTCGCTCAGAGCCTCTTGATAATGCTCAACGGCGTCCGCGACTTGCCCCTTTTCCAGCAGCGCGTTCCCCGTATTTGTTGATACCGTGGCTCTCTGCCGATTCATCACCACGCGTTCCAACTCCGCGCCCTTTTTTCGCTCCGCGGCTGCCTCCTCAGTGTGCCCTTGCTGCTGTAGCACCATCGCCAGGGTCAAGTGCGAGTCCGGCTGGTCCGGCATTTGCCGGATCGCTTCCCGAAGCGCGTCGGCGGCGTCCGGCAGCTTGTCCATTTTGCGATACAGACTCCCAAGCGTGGCCCAGCCGTCAGCATCTTGCGGATGCAGCTTCATCGCCAGCGACAGCTCCCGCGCTGCATCGTCATAACGGCCATCCTGCATGTACAGAATGCCCAGCGTGTAGTGCGGCTCGTGCGCCGAAGGATTCAGCTTGGCCGCCGCCTCCAACTCAGGAATCGCGCCGGCGTTATCGTCCTTCAACTTAAGTGCGAGCCCAAGATTGTAATGAAGCTGAAAACTTTGCGGATCGCTTTTTAGGCCCGAGCTCAAAACTTGGATCGCCTCATCGACCTGGTTCATTTGCATATACGCCGCGGCCAGATTCTCGTGCGCCGTAGGATCGCCGCGCTTTTCTTTGAGGGTACGCTCAAGAAACGGAATGGCATCCTTCGCGTTCCCCCCAAGAAGAAGAGCTAGCCCCAGGCTCGCCCCCGCCTCGGAGTTTTTCGGCTCTGCCGCCACGACCTGACGCAGCAGCGGCAAAGCGTCAGAATCGTGGCCGGTTCGCTGCAGAGCCCGAGCTAGCTGGTACTTGGTTTCGGTAGACCCGGAATCGAGCTTGATCGCTCGCCGGAATGCTTCAATCGCTTGGTCGTCTTGATTATTCGACGCATAAGCCTTACCCAGTTCCGTGGCAACAAGCGCATTATCAGGAGCCAACTGCGAAGCCAGTTTCAATTCCGCGATCGCCGCCGGCGCTTGCTGTTGCGCGTCCAGCGCCGCCCCCAGATGCAAATGCGCCGCCGCAAACTCCGGCTTAAGACGAATCGCTTCCCGAAATTCGCTAACCGCCGAAGGCCAGCTCTGCTGCTGCGCGTCCAGCGAGCCCAAAGCATCATGCAACTCTGCATTTTGCGGCGTTGCGGCAACGGCGGCCTTCATCTTTGCGCTTGCCGCATTGATCTGCCCAGTGGCAGCCAACGAGCGGGCATAAGCTTCCAGAACATACGAAGGCAGCGCCGAGGGAGCATCCGAACCGGTCTTGGCCTGCACCGTTGCTTCGACGCCTTTGAACAAAACGATCGCTTTCTTATTAGCGCCAATCTGCTCATACGCCAAGCCGAGATTGATCCTCGGAGAAATATCCGCAGGCTTCAGCTCAATAGCCTTTTCCAGTTCTTTGATCGCTCGAGGAAATTCTCCGAGACGCATCAAGATCGTACCCAACGCGCTGTGGCCCTCCTCGATCTGAGGCGCAAGCCGAACCACCTTCTCGAACTGCATTTCCGCCGTCTTGAAGTCGTTCTTCGCAGCCGCCGCGGTCCCCGCACTATAAGCTGCCCGGACCTCTTCATTGATACTGGGCTGTGCCCCTGACGATGAAGGGGATTGCGCCGCCGAGCCGAGATCGGCCCCCAATCCCAGTAGCAAAACAAACAGAATGCGTGTGGAATACGTTCTCAAAGGTCCCGCCGTGCGAATGCGTCCCCGGACATGTCCGGAAGGAATAGGCAAGTCCTGGCAAAATCCATGACGCCAACAGAAATCCAGAAACTTAGGCTCGTGCCAGTTGCCAGATCACGATATCCGCCGAAAGTATAGCAGCCTCCCCTCCGGTTTCGCCCCGCGCAGCCGAATCGCGCGACCCCGTACGCGCCTCCGACTTCTTACTCGGCTTATTCTGAGAATCGCCTATCTTTTTCAAGTGGAGTTGCCACCAGACACAGCGGGCGTGGGCGATTTCCGGTGACCGCATAATCGGACAGGGGTCTATTATCAGCTTGTTTCGCGACGAAGCATCGGGCACTGTTCGTGGTCCGAAAAATGGGTTCCTAGATGCGAAATTTGACCGTAGATTTGGCTTAACGGAGGCCTCGACGGCACGTCGCGTCTCTCGTTCTTGTGAGTTTATGCCGATCGGGTTGACTGTCGATAACTTATTCCATGGACAAGACTTAGTGGCTGGTTCCCCCACCTCTGTCCCGCTGCTCCAACCCCTCGTTTGACCCTTTAGAAAAGTTGCTCACCGGCAGACAACCGACTATGCTGCTACTGCCGCCACGAGGACCGCCGAGGGCCCTCAGCGGGATGCTGAACTCATGCAAAAACTGAAGAAACTTCTGGTCTGCTTACTTTGCGTTCTTTTGTTGAACGCTGTTCCCACCTATCCCGGAACGCATTCGAAAACCGAAGAAAATGCGCTCGACCAGATCCGGGCTTATATTTCGACGGGCTGGGATTCCCTCACTCGATCTCTTACCGACTGCGACACGGTCGTGGACACGAAACTTGCTTCCGCATCCGTCCTCTACCTTCCTGCGGATTTTGCGGAGCCTGACTCGGTCCAGCAACTTCAGAAACGCTGCAAGGTGGAAGTCTTGCATTTGCCGGCGATGATTCATCACATCGGGGAACTCGATCCCTCCAAAATTGATCCCGCCGGGCTTCTTTATCTCGAAAATCGCTACGTGGTGCCCGGTGGACGATTCAACGAAATGTACGGCTGGGACAGTTATTTCATCATTCGCGGTTTGGTACGTGACGGCAGAATCGACCTCGCAAAAGGCATGGTCGAGAATTTCTTCTTCGAGATCGAGCATTACGGCGGTGTACTAAATGCAAACCGTACCTACTATTTGACGCGCTCTCAGCCTCCTTTTCTAACCTCCATGATTCTCGCGGTCTACGACGCAGAGAAAGCAAAAGGAAGTCAGAACGCCGAGTGGCTGGCAAAGGCATATCGCTATGCCGTCAAAGACCATGAACTGTGGACTAGCGAACCGCATCTTGCGGGATCGACAGGACTCTCGCGCTACTATGATTTTGGCAACGGCCCCGCGGCGGAAAGCGTCAAGGACGAAACGGGCCACTATCGGCAGGTAGCCGCCTATTTCCTGGGGCAACCGGAATTCGCGCGCGAGTACCTGGTGGATTCCAGCGAATCAAAGCCGTCTTCGCTTGCGGCAGGTCCACTTTTTGCGCTCCAGATTTGCGACATCACCAAAACCATGGCCCGGCCAGGGTGCGATTCGGCCGGAACCGTCGCGTTAACCGCCGACTATTACAAAGGGGATCGAGCCATGCGCGAGTCGGGGTTCGACATTTCGTTTCGCTTTGGACCTTACGGCGCCGCAACCCATCATTTCGCTCCCGTGTGCCTCAACAGCTTGCTCTACAAATCGGAAAAGGATCTCGAGCAGATCAGCGCCTCGCTCGGCCTTAAGGAAGAATCGGAAAAATGGCGCCAGCGCGCAGAACAAAGAAAGGCCGACATCCAGAAGTATTTGTGGGACAGCCAGCGCGGCCTCTTTTTCGATTACAACTTCGAAAAGGGAGAGCGCTCGACCTACAACTACGTGACTACGTTTTATCCGCTCTGGGCCGGTCTTGCAACGGCCGATCAGGCGCTGTCGGTTGTGCAGCATATCGGTATATTCGAGCGTCCCGGCGGGCTGGTGATGAGTCCCTACGAAACCGGGGGGCAGTGGGATTATCCGTATGCTTGGGCGCCAAACCAATTGATGGCCGACGAAGGGCTGCGTCGTTATGGATTTAATGAAGCTGCCGATCGGGTTTCGTACAAATTCCTGGCCATGGTCCTGGAGAATTTTCAGCGTGATGGCACCATTCGCGAGAAGTACGACGCGGTAAAACGCTCCTCGGAAACCCAGGTGACTGCTGGCTATCACGTAAACATCGTGGGCTTTGGATGGACCAACGGTGTCTTTTTAGTCTTGCTTCACGATCTTCCACGGGCCGATGCCGCACGCCTGGCCAAGGAACAGTCGCAGGCGCCTGTCGCTGTGCATTAGCGCTTTGTTCATGGATCGCTCATATTTCCGCTGCGCGGACTAAATCGAGCCGGGATTCATCTCGGGTGGGAGTGGCACCGGTGTTGCTCGCGACCCACGACCCCATGCGATTCGCAGCTTCGTTCATCGTCGCAAGAGAATTGCGGCGCAGGTAGTGATATACCAGCGCCGCTGTAAACGCGTCTCCGGAACCGACAGTGTCTGCGACTTGCACCGGAATTCCAGCATGCTCGTGCTTGGCATACTCGCTGACCAGCAAACTGCCTGCAGCGCCGCGCGTGATGCACACCAGCTTCGCCTGAAATGTGTGGCGTAGCCACTGGGCCGCGGACTCTTCCTCGTGGAAAGGAAAACCAAGCAGTTGCACTACGGTTGGCAACTCATCGTGGTTCAATTTGATGATGTCCGCTTGTTTCGCGGAATCGGCCAAGATCTGCGCGGAATAGTAAGACTGGCGAAGATTCACGTCGAAGATTCGCGTGGCCTCCTGCCGGATTGCTCTTAGAAAAGAGTGGATGGTCTTGCGGGACTGCGGGAACCGCTGCGCCAGAGAGCCGAAGCATACGGCATCGGTCTTTTTCGCCAACGCCTGCCACTGGGGCGTCCATTCGAACGAGTCCCATGCCGCCGGTTCTGCGATTTGAAATGTGGGCTGCCCCTTTGCGTCGACCTCGACCTGCACAACCCCGGTGCGATTCGTGGGATCAAGCTGGACATAGGATGTGCTTAGCCCGATGCGCTCGAGGCGGTATTTTGCTTCTTGCCCTAGCTCATCGTCTCCGACGCGGCTTGCAACAATGCCTTCGTCGCCCAGTAGGTTCGTCATATAGGCGAAATTTGCCGGAGCGCCGCCAAGCTGGCGGCAGTCTGGAAAAATATCCCAGAGCAGTTCGCCGAGCCCCACCGTCGTGAATTTTTTCAAGAGCGACTCGCGTTTTCCCGGCAATACTTCGCTTTGGCCCGCCCCGCTGCGCCGGCAGGTGCTTGTCTCTTAGCGCGGAACGAACCGGCACGATTCTTCCCGCCAATGTCATGAGCCCAGATTATTCGCACACCATTCATCCCAGTCCTGAAACTCCTCGCTCCAAAATCCGCCGGTTATCCATATCGCGCGGGCCATTCTTGTCAGGGCTTCGCATTCTGCTTGTCTTCCAGTTGACCGGCCACTTTGAGCTCGCGTTCCGCGTCTTCGTTTTTTCCCAAGTTACGGTAAGCCTCTCCGAGAAGATGATGTGGAATGGGATTGTTGGGATCCATGGCGAGTGCACGCTGCAAGGCGCGGACGGCAAGTTGCTCCTCACCTTTCTTTTCCAAGACCTTGCCGAGCAAGATATATGGCCCCGTCGAAGTAGGATCTAGCCAGATAGAACGCTGCAGAAGCCGCTCCGCCTCATCGAATTTCTGGACGCGCGAATAACAATCCGCGAGCTTATAGTACGCCGCAGGATAGCCCGGATTAATGTCCAACTCCTTCTGGAATTCCGCAATCGCCTGGTCTATTTGCGAATGGTAAAGATACACTTCGCCGAGAAGCTCATGCGCTAACGGAAGTTTCGGGTCAAATTCGACGGCCTTGTGCGCGTATTCTTCAGCGATTGGACTGAAATCCTGCCGCAACAACATCCGTGCCGTGAACAAGTAGCTGGCCGCCGAATCCGCAGGCACGTCGAACATTTTGGCAAACGCTTTGCGCGCGTTGAGATAATCCTTCGTCTGAATGTAGCAAACACCCAGGATGTACGAGGCATCCACATTCGCGCTCGGATACCATGTCTGGACTTTTTCGAGCTCCGGGATCGCCTCGGCAGGACGCCCAGCCAAATAATAAGACAGGCCCAACAGTTGCTCCGCCTCGGCATCCTCCGGATCTTGTTCCCGCGCCTTCCTCAAATAGCGGATTGCATTTAGGAAGTCGCTCTTCTTGTAGTAGGCGGCTCCAAGTTCATGCGCGAGCCCTTTCAAACTCGGATTTTGAGTTTCTAGTTCCTGCAGAACAGAGATCGCCTCGTCATATTTGCCTTGTTGGGAGAGCTTGCGCGCCTGGCTGAAAGTGGCTCCGGAGTCCCGCGGCGCTTTTCGAGACGCGAGTGGCGTATCCGGAGCCGTAGTACTCTGCGGTGCTTGCGGGCATTTCGCTCGCGCCAGTCCACAGACAAAAAGCACGCCGCTAAGGATAGCGATGAATAACCGCGGAACTCTCCCCATGGTCGCGCCCCTACGCAACTACGCAGACGATTAGAGCATAAAAAACGGGGAGCCCGCGAGGGCTCCCCGTCGGTTTGGGGTGTGTTGTCTTTTCTTTGTTAGAAAATGAATCTAAAGCCAAACTGCAATTGGCGCATGCCAGTGGGAGAGCCCGGGGAGTTGTCTCCCTGGATGTCTGTGATCTGTCCAGCCGTGCCGCCGCAGTCGATGCAGGTGTTGCCTTGGTTGGCATTGAAGCCCAGAACCGGGTGGTTAAAGACGTTGTAGGCATCAAAGCGGAATTGCGCCTTGTAGCGCTCCGTGATGTTAAACGTCTTCGACAACGACATGTCGTCGTAGAAAACGTGCGGGCCGCGATACGAATCGAACCCGAGATTGCCGATCTGGCCGCAAGCTGGAAGTGAGAAGGGACCAGAAGTTGGCCGCGCGAAGGTACAAGAGTCCATACCAGCGTTGGCGGCATTGACCTGGCTGCCGTAGGAAAGCGGAGCTACCGGTGTGAACCAGTACACACACTGGGTTGAGCTGCCCGGGCTGCATGGAGCCATCGTTTTGCCCGTCTTTAGTTTTTCACCGTTAATCACATTTGGACGACAAGGTCCAGCATCCGCGATGGCGCCGCATTCTCCGATGCTTGGCGTCCAAGGCAGGCCGCCACCCCATGTCAAAGTGTTGCTGACTTGCCAGCCGCCAATGGCAAGATCCTTCGCCCGGCTGGCGTCGCTCAGGAAATGTTTGCCTCTGCCAAAGGGCAGCTCGTAGATAGAGTTAATAACGAATTCATTATTGCGGTTGTTTGGGTTGGGGCCGTATGCGAACGATTTGTTTACGTCGTAATATCCCGAATCGTACGCGTAGGCTCGAGAGAAAGTGTAATGAGCAAGGAACTGCAGCCCATAGCTCGTCCGTTTTTCCGCCTTTATCTGCAGCGCGTTGTAGTTGTTGTTGGCGTCGTTGCCAAAATAATTGCCGACGCCCCCCGCGCAACAAGGCGTGTAGCCTGTACCCGTATAGGGGAAGGAGTAAACACCGTTCAAGAAAAACTCGCGGCGCTGGTTTGCCGGTACGCTTGGCACGAAGGACACCGAGCAATTCGGCGTACAAGTCACAGGGGCGGTACCGGTACCGATAGCAACGTCGTTCAAGCCATAGGAAGGACCTGTCCCGGCAAACATATGAGTTCCTTTGTTGCCGACGTAACTCACGGTAATGTTAAGAGTAGAAGTTACTTGGCGTTGAACCGTGGCATTCCATTCATCAATCGTTGGAAGCCTCTGAACCCGTGGACGGATATAGGTGGCAGCCGTACCGTCGGGCCCGAGCAACGGCAAGTAACCATTTGTATTCAAGTCGTTGATGAGGTTGGAAAATGGATACGCAGGTGGACCGTTAACAAGGTTGAAAACCGCACTGCGATTATCTGTGTTTGCAGAGTTAATGTTTGAGTCTGAGATCGATTGTGATGCGAGAACTGGAAGGTTTTGCGTGACGGCGTGACCGAAGTTGGAACCGAACACGCCAATGTCGAACCCGCGGCCGTAACCGATGCGTACAACGGTCTTGGGATCGAATTGATAAGCAAAGCTGACGCGCGGAGCGAAGGCTTTATAGGAGTTCGCGACGCCGCCATTATCCGAAACGCCGCCGTAGCCAGCCACGAGAAGCTCTCCGTTATTCAAGTCCCCAAAACCGGCGTTGCCCTTGGCGGTGACGGCCTCTGGATTGTAAATTTCCCAGCGCACGCCATAGGTCATGGTGAACTTGGAACTGACCCGCCAGGTGTCTTGGCCGTAGATGAATTGGCGCCACTGATGCCCGATGGCCTGCACGTTGGGCGGGCTTACGAAGCGCTGAAACGAGTTAACATCACCGAGTAACATCGTGGCCAAGCCAAGACCATTACTTCCGGCGTCGCCTGTCCCGTACTGGTCAAAGTTCAGAATACCTGTGCGGCTCGAATCGCTGGGGATGCGAAGGTTGGTGGCGTAGCGAATGTCAGCGCCAAACTTAAAGGTGTGATTGCCTCTGATGCGCGTCCAGTTATTGACGAACTGAATTTGACGCTCTCTCTCCGTCAACGGACAGTTGCAACGACCGATGTTCAGCCCATCTCCGAATGCAGAAAGACCGCCGTTTCCGCCGCCATTGCCATTTTGTGTGAAATTGAACCCTGAGAGACCGCCGGTGGTTGGCGGACCCTGGATGCCAGGCCCGGAGTTCAGCCCGGGGAATCCGAATCCGTCCATGGGGCTTGCCGACGCGTCGGAGTAATGCGTCATAGGATTGTACTGAAACCATCCGACGCGGAAGTCCGTCAGCCAATTCGTACCGAACGCTTTCGTGAAGCCGCCTGCGACGCTGTAGTCGTGGTTAATGGAAGATCCATTCAAACCGCCAGGCCCAAAGCCCACGCCGCCGAGTGGCCCCAATCCGCCAAGCCCCGACAAGTTGAAATAGTCGAGGCTGAAACGTCCGAAAACTTGGTAATTATGAGGAGCGCTGTAATCGATGCGAGTATCAAAGGAATACTGATTATAAGGGCCGTTGCCCGTAGAAACGAAGTTGTTGTTGATTCCCGTTATGCCCGTACCCGTACCTGACACAGGAACTGTCGGCGTCGGAAACTCGGCGAGGAGCTTGCCCATCCCCGCCGGAATCATGGAGATTGGAATCATGTTATTCGCAAAGGGCATACGGCAAGCGCCGGTGGCGAGTGCCTGAGCCTGTGTTAGTGTGCAGCCGGCGGCAACATAGGTTCCAGGCTGATAAATCTGCCCGCTATGAACGCCGTTTACAAGTGGCCCGTAGGCGTCGAGATACTGGCTCAAATCGCAGAAGTTTGGCGTAGCGCTCGCTGCGTTCGTTGCGGGATTGCAAGTGCTTAGTACTTCCGCCGTCGGAATTGTATACTGGTTGGTGATCCCTTGTATCTGTTTCGTGCCCTGATAGTCTCCAAAGAAAAAGAGCTTGTCCTTGAGGATAGGTCCACCGACGGATCCACCAAATTGTTTCCAAGTTGCGGGAGCGAGCGGCACGCCAGGCTTGTTCGTAAAGGGATCGCGTGCCTGCTGATCGCTATTGCGGTAATAGTAGAAACCGGTGCCGTGGAATTCGTTTGTGCCGGACTTGATCGACACGCCAACATTGCCCGCGACCGCGTTGCCCGATTCGACGTCGTAGTCCTGCAGAGCTATCTTGGTTTCCGCGATAGCGTCGAGGTTGGGGTTGACGACGATGATGCCGAGGATGGCGTCTTGGTTATCCGTGCCGTCAAGTTCAAAATTGGTTCCGGAAAAGTGCTGACCATTGACAAAGATCTGGCCGCCGCCCTGGGGGTTTTCGGTCGCGGCGTGGCTCCAACCCACGAGTTTCTGGGTGCCGGGAGAAAGCAACTCGAAGTTGGTGAAATTGCGATTGAGCACCGGCAAGTCTTGGATATACTGCTGGTTGAACTGGATGTCTACGTCCGCACGATCCGTCTGGAGTTGTGGAACGGCACCGGTGACTTCCACGGTCTGCGTCACTGCGCCCAGTTGGAGTTCCGCGTTCACGTTAGCTGCTGTGTCAGCGGATACCACGACACTGGGAACGTCGTAAGCCTTGAAGCCAGTCGCCTCCACGTGAATCTTGTAGGTATCTGGGATTAAGTGCGTGACGGAATAGTTCCCGCTCTCATTTGTGGTCGTATCATAAGTGAAACTCTTTGTCACCGAAGTCACTGTGACCTTGGCTCCGACCACCGCGTTGCCTTGCGGATCCGTTACCGTGCCGATGATGCTCCCGAAAACCGCCTGACCGGAAGCTTTCGGCGCTTTCAACAAGAACACACAAAACAAAACCGCCAGACTGATTCCTGCCACTCGCTTCATCATCCCACCCCTCCTTGCCAACCCGGTTCCCACCTTTTTTGTAATTCCTAGAGCATTTGCCGAAGAGCGCCGCGCTCGCACAAATCAACAACAGCTTTGCCGGGTTACAGCGCACTTTCGTATTGGTATAAGTACAACTTAGGAAGGCTGAACTGGAACTCCCAAGAACGAGCCAAGCTCAGCCGTGAAAGGCCCCCCCAAGCCACACCTAGGCACCCTCGACTTGCGCCTCGCACAATCGACCTCAAAAGCTCTTCGCCGCTTCGCCGCCCTCACCGGAAACTTCCCGGTCGCACCGGACGTGTTGCGGCCAATGCCGTAATATTTATGCGTACTATTTGTTTTTTGGCTTAGAGTTGGAAGTCTCAATGCGTCTGATACGGTTACATCGATTAACTCTCCATCTTGCATAGACTTGCGCGAGTTGTTACACTCCCGTTACTTCTACGTATCAAGGACTGCTGTGCACGAACGAGAACAATTTCTCGAGCAGATTGACCGTCTCACGAACAGCCATCCTCTTCATGGCTCCGAATCCCTCTGCAAATTGCTCCGCTATTTAGCTAAACACGCCATCGATCACCCGGGTGCTCCCATCAAAGAGTTTCAAATTGCGACTGAGGTCTTTGGCCGTTCAGCGGACTTCGACCCACAACTCGATTCCATGGTTCGGGTGCAAGCTGGCCGCCTGCGCTCAAAACTTGCCGAGTACTACGGCTCGGACGGTGTGGACGACCAGATTGTGGTGGAGCTGCCAAAGGGCACTTACCTGCTTTCCTCTCATCACCGCAATTCTTCCGCCTCTAAGTCTGCTTCCGCCAGCCTGAACGGGACGATACGAACTGAAGGCACCGAGAAAAGCCCCGAGCGGAGGCTGGGTGCCGAAGTTATCTCCCTATCTATTTTTCTGGCTGCTGCCATCGCTGTGATTGTCTGGCTGCTTGCCACTCGGAACTCGCCTCCCCTCAGCCTGACCAGCCAACCTGATCCTGCACCTGCTGCGTTTCGCGTTTTTTGGAAAGGATTTACTTCTGGCCCGGATGAGCCGTGGGTCGTTTTCAGCAATGCAGCTTTTGTTGGCCGCCCCGAAACAGGAATGCGATATCGCAATCCAAAACGCGACACAGGGGTTCCCATCCTTGACCATTACACCGGCGTCGGCGAAGTCTTGGCCGTGCATCAACTCGACGGCGTCTTTGCCTTGCTTCACCGCCGCATCCGCGTGAAACGCGGTAGCCTTTTCTCCCTGGACGACGCGAAGAACAATAATCTGATTTTCATCGGTTCCCCGTCGGAGAATCTCTCCCTGCTGGAAATGCCTGGCACGCAGGAATTCGTATTCCAACGGTTGACCTCCGGGCCGCGCAAGGGTGATCAGGCCATCATCAATATGCATCCGCAAGCCGACGAGGCTAAGGAGTTCCTTGCCACTCCTTCAGGCCAGCCTCTCACTGTCGATTACGCCGTTCTTGCCCTTACTAAAGGGATGACCCAGGGGCAATACGTGCTCATTCTCGCCGGAACGACAACCATTGGTACACAAGCGGCCGTGGAATACGTTTGCAAGCAAAGCTCGGTCGAAGAATTGCTCTTGCGGCTTTCGGTTTCGCAGGATGGTGAACTTAAGCCGTTCGAGGCCGTCATTCGGGTAAGGGTGGCCGGCGGTGTTCCTGTGGAGACCGAACTGGTTGCCATCCGCAAGACTGCAACTTAACCCTTGGGATTTTATTGCTTCGGCTACTGGCTCGGTGCTTTCAAGCGTGGGTCCAGTCCAGCCGCCTTTTGAAATTCTGTCTCGGACTCTTCCTTATCTCCTTTTCGCTGCAGCGCCAGTCCAAGCTGGTAATGCGCGGCAGCGTACCCGGGCAGCGATCGAATAGCCGTTCGAAATTGCGAAATGGCGCCGTCCAGGTCCCCTGCATTCAAGAGCCTGCGACCGGAGTTTGTCGCAAAAACCGCCGCTTGCTCGCTTGATTTTTGTTTCAACAGCTCCATGCCCTTGCGGCTTTCCGCTGCGGCTCCGTCTGCTTCCCCGAGTTGCCGCAGAACCGCTCCCAGATTGGTGTGCGCTCCCGCGAAATCCGGCTGCAAACGAATTGCTTCCCGCAGGGCGTCCGCTGCCGGCTGCAAATCCCCTTTTTGCTTCAGCACCGAACCGAGCGTGTAGTATGCCTCTGCATAGTCGGGTTTTGCCAGGACGGCCGCGCGCAATTCTTCAGCGGCCGCCGCAAAGTTTCCTTGCTGCCATAAAGTTACGCCAAGCGTGTAATAGGCATCCGCCAGCTTCGGATCTAGCTCCTCAGCCTTCTTGAACTCTGCGATTGCGTCCGGCAATCGGTCTTTCATCTTCAGCGCCAGCCCCAAATCGTAATGAAATGTGGCGTTTTGCGGCTCCATTTTTATTGCGGCCTCAAAATGAGCTACGGCAGAGTCAAAATCCGTCCTTTGTAAATAAGCGTCGCCTAAATTGGCTTCATAGCCCGCGTCGCTGGGCTTCCATTTCAGCGCCGTCTGAAATTCCAAAATGCTGCTTTCCGCATCCCCGGTCTGAAGCAGAGCGAGCCCTAGGTCGTTGTGCACATCCGCATTCTCTGGATCAATCTTTAAAGCCTGCCGGAATGCGTCAACCGCCTCCTCCGCATTCCCCGCGCGTTGCAACAAAATCCCTAAATGTCTCTGTGCGTCGGCGTTTGTAGGATCCAGCCTCGCCGCTTCCTGAAACTGCCGAAGAGCCTCCTCAGTGGCTCCTTTCAGTTCAAGCGCCTGCCCTAAGTAGCTGTGCGCCAGCGGATTCTCGGGCTCCAGCGTTGCAGCCGCGCGCAACTCAGGCTCCGCTCCCTCGAGGTCTTTTTCTTGTAGCCGTAAAACTCCCAAATGCAAATGTGCCGCCGCGAATTGCGGCTGCAATTTCAACGCTTCGGAAAACTGGTCTGCAGCTGCATCCAGCTTCGATTGCTGGACCAAGATCGAACCGAGATCATCGTGCAGTTCTGGCCGGTTGGGCTCCAGCGCGATCGCCGCATCTAATTCCTGCATGGCGCCGGCGTCATCGCTCGCATACGAAAGAGCGCGCGCCAAAATATGATGCGTTTCCGAGTCTTTCGGAGCCAGCCGAACCGCTTCTTGTGCTTCAACGATCGCGCCCTTCGAATCTCCTCCTTGCAGCAGGGCGCGGGAGAGATTCATGTGTGCCTGCGCAAAATCCGGTTTCAATTTCACTGCGGTCTTGAACTCGGCAATCGCTGCGTCGGTTTTCCCCTGCGCGAGCAAAACCCATCCGAGCGAATTGTGTGGCTCTGGGCTCCTGGGAACTAATTGGAGAGTCTTTTCGAAGGCCGCTCGAGCTCCCTCCAAGTCCCGCCGATCGAGCGCTTGCATTCCTTGGTTGTAAAGCGAATTCGCCGCCGCCACATCAGCGCTCGTCTTCGAATTTTCCCTCTGCGCCCCCGCGCTGCCACAAAAAAACACAAGCGCCCCGGCAAGCGCGCCTATCCTTACCGCGGCCTTCAACCCGCGATGAACGTTTTGTGAACCCACGTCAAATGCCGTCATGTTTTCCAAAGAAAATCGCCCGCATCGCAAACTCCGTCCCATTTTCGCAGACAACTCTCGCGAAGCCTTCGCTCGCCCCTTCGCCTTGACCCTGCTGTACCCGCACCTTAGTATGCCAAGAGTTCATGATTTCCGGTCCGACCCATCGTTCGCATTTCCCTTTCAAACGCTCTTGGACTTTTCTAACCCTGCTCCTGCCTGTTTCTCTTCTCGTCGGCGCCGCGCAGCTTCCCAAAACCACGTCCAAACCTATAGCGCACTTCACCGACATCGCACAAAAAGCCGGCCTCCATGTCACCGAAGTTTTCGGCGGCGTGAACACCAAGAAATACATCATCGAAACCACCGGAACCGGCGTCGCCATCTTCGACTACGACAACGACGGCTGGCCCGACATCTTCATCGTCAACGGCACCACTCTCGATCCGTCTCCCTCTGCCACACCTCCCACCAGCCATCTCTACCACAACAATCACGACGGAACTTTCACCGATGTCACGCAAAAAGCCGGCCTCACTCACACCGGTTGGGGCCAGGGTGTCTGCGTGGGCGATTATGATAACGACGGCTGGGAAGATCTCTACGTCACCTACTACGGAAAAAATGTCCTCTATCACAACAACGGCGACGGAACTTTCTCCGACGTCAGCGAAAAAGCCGGCGTCGCCGGCTCCGGCAAGTCCTGGGGCAACGGCTGCGCCTTCGTTGACTACGATCGCGACGGCCATCTCGATCTCATGGTCGCCAACTACGTCGACTTCGATCTCTCCACTGCCCCTGCTCCCGGCGATCGACCCTCCTGCATGTGGAAGGGCGTCCCCGTCATGTGCGGCCCCCGCGGCCTCACTCCCGCAAAAAACATTCTCTATCACAATCGCGGCGACGGCACGTTTGAGGATGTCTCCGCAAAATCCCACATCGATCAGGCCGACGGCCACTACTCCCTCAGCGTCTCCACGCTCGACTATGACGACGATGGCTGGCCAGACATTTTCGTTGCCTGTGATAGCACCGCCAGCATTCTCTACCATAACAATCGCGATGGCACTTTCACCGACGTCGCCATCACCGCTGGTGCCGCTTTCAATGACGATGGCCGCGCGCAAGCCGGCATGGGTTCAACCGTTGCCGACTACAACGGCGACGGCCACCTCGACATTTTCAAAACGAATTTTTCCGACGACACTTCCACTCTCTACCGCAACAACGGCAACGGCACTTTCGACGACGTCACCTATCCCGCCGGCCTCGGCCTCAACACCAAATATCTCGGCTGGGGCGCCATGTTTTTCGATTTCGACAACGACGGCTGGCCCGATCTCCTCCTCGTCAACGGCCACGTCTATCCCGAAGTCGACAGCCAGCATCTCGGCAGCACTTTCGAGGAGCCGCGCATCCTCTATCACAACAACGGCAACGGCACCTTCACCGACATCTCCGCCGACTCCGGTCCCGGCATCACCACCCCGCAATCTTCGCGCGGCCTCGCCATCGGCGATCTATGGAATAACGGCCAGCTCTCCGCCGTCATCAGCAACATGAACGCTCCGCCCAGCCTCCTCGTCAACGACGTCCGCCCTCCCAATCACTGGATCGCTTTCCATCTTATCGGCGCGTATCCTGCTGCCTCGAAACGTTTCAATTCACCGGCGCCCCTTCATCCGGCTACCCCGACGACGCTACGGCGTAGTTCTGCATCCTTTACTTCCTTTACTTCCTCTACCTCCTCTACTTCCTCTGCCTCCTATGCCTCCTCTAGAGACGCCATCGGCGCCCGCATCACCATGAAAGCCGGCTCTCGACTCTTCGTCGACGAAGTCCGCAGCGGCTCCAGCTACGATTCCAACAGCGACATGCGCGTCCACTTCGGCCTCGGCTCCGCCACCAAGATCGATTCCGTGCAAATCCGCTGGCCCAGCGGCCTCGCTGAAACTTTCACCAATCTCGCTGTCGATTCGATTCACACTCTGAAGGAAGGCTCCGGCGTCGCGCTCAAGCCCCAATCGCAGGAGCCACGATCGCAAAAGTAACTCGCCCCTTTTCGCCGCTCATACTAAAATCCCGCAAGTTCAGTGCGGTGACGCGATGAAGCCGAAATCGAAACCAAAGCAAAAATCAAAGGCTCAGCTCACGCTCGTCAGAAAGTCCTTCACAGCCACGCTCGAGCGCCTGCGCTCCAATCTCGGCTGGGTCATCATCCGCATTCCGTTCAGCGTCCAAAAAATCTGGGGAACGCGCGGCATGTTTCGCGTGAAAGGGGAAATCAACGGTTTCGCCTTCCGCACCTCGCTTTTCCCCACGCGCAAGGGCGAACACTTTCTGCTCGTAAACAAGAAAATGCAGGCCGGTGCTCACGCCACCGAAGGCACGACAGCGCAATTCTTTCTCGAACCCGACACCGCCGAGCGCGTCATCCCCATCCCCATCGAACTAAAACACATACTCGCCGAGGACCGCGCGTTCTCCCGCTGGTTCGCTACTCTGAACTATTCCATTCGCAAATGGCTCTCCGACTGGATCACCCAGCCAAAAAACTCCGCCTCCCGCGTCCGCCGCGCCGAGCAAGTCGCCGAACAGCTTCTCTCCGCCATGGAAGCCGAGCGCGAACTCCCACCCGTCCTGAAGCTGGCTTTCACGCGCGATCCCCGTGCCCTTGAAGGCTGGAATCTGATGTCTCCGCTGCAGCGCCGCGGCCAGTTGATCGCCATCTTCTACTATCGCTCGCCCGATGCCCGCTCCCGCCGCATCGACAAAGTAGTCGAATCCGCCATCGCTCTCGCCGAAAAAAAATCCGCCAAATAAATTCCTATCCCGCGCCATTCATTTCAAAACATCCGCTCCCGCTTTGGCGCATTGCGCGTCCTGCGCGCTCGCAGCGCCAGACACGCCGATCGCCCCCACAATCTTCCCGTCCATCACCAGCGGTATCCCGCCCTCGATCGGCACGGCATCTTTTAATTTCAGCACTCGCAGCCCGTCTCCGCCGCCCGCCAATGCGTCCTGAAACGCCTTCGTCGGCCGCTTGTAGAGCGCCGCCGAGCGCGCCTTATCAATTGCCACATTCGCGCTGCCCAGTTGCGTATTGTCCATCTTCTCGTAGTAAACCAAATTCCCGCTGGTATCTACGATCGCCACCGCCATATTCCAGTGATTTTTCTCCGCTTCCGCCAACGCCGGCGCTGCCACTTTCTTAGCGTTCTCCAGGCTCACGTTCGCGCCATACGGCATCGGTGCCTGTGTCTGTGCCTGGGCGATCGCCACTCCCCCAATCGCGATCATCGCCGCAATCATCGAGCCCACCACGGTTATATGTGCCATGCTCTTCTCCTCCACATCCAGCGTTTAGGTCTGTCCTGCTCTTGCCGCCCGCCAACTCGGTACAACCTCACCACAAAATCGCCGCCTTCCTCACTCCTCCCGCTTGATCGACACATAAATCGGCCCCGCCCCAAGCAGACTCACTAAAAACCACGTCAGCCTCCCCGCCTTGCTCATCGTTTGAAACTTCAAGTGCTCTCCCGCCGCCACATCCAGTTCCACCGTCTTCCAGTTCCACGTATTGTCCACCTGCAACTTATGGTGCCCCGCCGAAGCCGGCACAGAAATCGTGTCCCCGTAAAACAGTTCCCCAACTTTCTCTCCATCCAGCTTCACGATGATTTGCCGCTGCTGCACATCATCCGGCGACTTTCGCCGAATCGTAATCGTGCCCCCGGCAGCCCCAGCTTCTCTCGTTAACAACGCTTCTCGCCCTGCTTCCGCATCCATTCCTACCGGCGTCTCTGAAGTTGCAGAATCCACCTGCTCACACCCCTTCCTATCGCTACCTCGCCCCCAATGGCCATAGATGCTACTCCGCTGGACATGGCTCCTACAAAAATTCTTTCATAGCGGCCTCTGCATCCGCCGCCAGTGCAAGGGTGTAATTGTGGCGGAGAGCTGTTCATCCATCTACTCAGCATTTGTCTTTTGAAATAGTGAAGTGTGGACAAAATCCCTGAATAGAAGCTTACCTGAACAGCTCGGAGCCAGGATTGCACCGCCAAGCCAAAGCTCCCCCGCACCCGCACCCGCATCCCAAGCCCAAACGAACACCAACGAATCCACTCCGCGCCCCAGCGTCTCCGCGCGAGACTCTTCGAACTCCCCGCACCCCACCCCTTCCTCTGTCATTCCGACCGAAGTGGAGGGACCTCTCATTCCTTTCGCTCCATTCTCTTTCCTTTCGCTCCAATCTCATTCAATCCCACCCGCCGCATCGCCTCCCACACCGAGCTCCCGCACCCGCCACCACCCGCCCGATTGTCATTCCGAGCGAAGTGGGCCGACGCCTTTTCTTCCATCATCGCTCCCGCGATGATGTCGGCCCACGCAGTCGAGGAACCTCTCTTCCGCTTCTTCTTTCTTTTTCCGCCCCAGCAAAAAATTTCCAAAATTTTTCTTGCACTCCACCCCACACGCGTTACTCTCGCATCCGCAGTTCAAAAAGGAGGGCCACAATTGGCCACGCTCAACGTCAACATTCCGCGCTTCTACTGTCTTCTCCGCAAGGAATTTCTCTACGACGGTCTCTCGCACCATAACGAATTTCTCAACGTTTGCGTCTTCGCCGCCGCCTCTATCAAAGGCCACGCTCTCGGCTTCCACGCCCTCACCGATAGCGGCGCCGTCATCTGGCGTCTCCCCATTCACGCTTTCTGCCACAAGAGCGACGCCCCCATCGTTCCGCTCGACTGGCTCCAGTTTTGGGATTGCTTCAGCTACGAAGTCAGCTGCACGACCTTCGATCGCTTGCAGGACTCTCGCGTCCGCGTTCAGATGAAAGATCGCTCCTGGGAAGGCGGCCAATATCTTTTCACTCTCGATTGGTTCGCCAGCGAAGACGCCGAAGAAGCCGGCGACGGCGGCCACAAGTGTGCCCACATCATCGCCCTCGACAACGGCAACTTCGCCGCTCAGCCCAACAACCGCATCCAATGGTTCTGCCCCGCCTTCATCACGCCCTTCACCGATAAGCCCGACTACCTCACCAACACCCGCATCTGGAAAGTGGAACGCGAAACCGAAACCACCCAAGCCTACTTCTACGACACAGTCGGCGCCGCCCCCCGCCACGCCCAAGTCGCGCTCTTCGCGAAGGGTTTGCGCACCTACTATCCCTCGCCGAAAAATCCGTAGGCCCTCTCACGCGCCAGAACGGCATAAAATCCTTCGCGTCGCGTAGCGAAGGTAAGAAGATGACGGTCGCAAAGCACGTTGCCGACCATCTCACAGAAAGTAAGAAAAACGAAATACAACCGCCCCACAACAGGAGATCAAAGTGGAACTTCTAAGCATGCTGAATCCTCCGATCACTGACATCCTCAACGATCCTCGAGTCACGCCGGCAGCTCTATTGAAAACGATTGATGAACAACTATCACGCGACTGCTAGGGGAGTTGTTGGCTCAAATCAAGAAGGAAGATGTTACTTCCTTCGATATTGCGATCTTTACTTGGCGGGTGGCGAAGCCTCGGTATTAGACTTTGAATTTGGGTGCCGCAGCCTTTTGGGGTTTGGTTCATCAAAGGGTACGGGTTTTGACTTTTTTGCAATCGCTTCATTCCTTCAAGTCCTTTAGAATCCGCACAACTCACTCGCGTGGTCGTGAAAACCCGTGTTTTGTTGGGATTTCCTGTGTTTTCAGGCTGTTCCGCCCTTCTGTGCAAACGGCAAGTAAGGTCAAACGCGGCAAGGTAACGCAAAGAAGTTGGGATACTTGCACTACTGGTCAGTTAGCCTTGCTTGTGTTCGCCGTCTTTGCGCGTCAACTCCTCGATGACGCGAGTGGTGTCGTCCGTCGTTTTCATCATCTGCTCCCTCGCGCGAACTTCTTCCCTGTGCTGAATCGTTGCTTTCTGGCCTTTCGCGGTGAGTCGTAGACCTTTGAAGTAGATTCCGTCAGCACCTGGGAATCGCTCTTTGGAACCGACGAGTCCCTTTGCCATCAGTGGCTCCGTTGCATCTCTTGTTTCCGTAAAGGCGGTGAGAGCTTCTGGCGATGGGACCTTCACGGTCGGATTCAGCTTCCATGACAGCGTGTACGACGTATGCGTGCCGTCCGCAGTGTCGTAAAGCTCCAGCAAGACCGCGCTTTCGCGGTCGTCAAAGGCAGGACGAAAGTTCTTTCCCATAAGTCCTCATCGAAAATCCATGTAGGAGTCCAAGCTCCAGATGATGTGCGAAGTCGCAGTGTGATTGGCGCTCGTCGCGACGCCTACTAGGGCAGAGGTCGTCGTTTTGACATTAGGTTCCAAATGCGGATCGTGCGGACCAAATACTTGGCCTACGGCCAAAGGAATCGCCGCAGCGAGGGCTGGTAGCTTCTTAATCATCAGAAATCGCCTCCTGCGGGCCAGCTTATCACAGGCGAAAGAATTGCGAAACCGGTGGCTCAAAAGATTGGGTCTCCGTTTTGGTCTCTCGGCCAAGCACTGTCAGGTTGCTCGCATTTCGAAACTTGCCCATCTATTCGACAAGCCATCATCCATTGATTGTTCCCGGCCGGACGTAAGAGTAGTTCCTCGTGGGCAATCCCTGTTCGCGAAATGATTTCTGCGGTGAAGCGATGTTCCGCGTTGTCGTTGATGGTCCAAGGATTATTGTCCTCGACCGCAGTATGCGCAGCCATTTCTTCGGGGCCATAACTTCGCATTGGGTGCGCCTGTCCATCGTAGAAATGAATCTGCACTGAGTAAGCAGGGTAGTCTGAAGAGTTTATTCTGACGAAGAACGTCTTATTGGGTAGGCTGATGATTCTAATGTGGGGCGGATGTTCGGAATCTCCAAGGTGGTTCTTCTTTGAATCTTCGCTTGCTTCTTTCCCGCTTTGATACGACTGGACTGATTGCCACGTCCCGAAAATGAATGTAAGAACGGCCAGAGCCACAAAAAGCCGGAAGAAGCGTGTACGGACCGCATCAGTGGTCCGTTTCTTTCGTGTCGCCAGAAGTCCAGCCAGGCTCGATGCGAGCGCGAGAAGCCCTTGTAGGAGGGGTAGCCACAGATGCTTCACGAGGTCATCATAACATCAGGGATTACTTCCTCTTCGCGACAATCTGCACGGCGTCGTCCTGTGCGGCGTCCTCTGGTGTAGCTTCCTCGCTGACCTCTCATACGCTTTTGCCATTCGTGCTAGACTGCGACTGATTGGGGCCGCCTGAGAGAACCCATCCCGCGTGAGAGCCTGTCTTAAGGGCTCCATGTTTGGTACGGAATGGAGCAGGCGGCCTTTTTGCATTTGGTCAGAACGGGCTATCAGGTGTCAAGCTATGGGCTGTGCATCGTTTTGGAAAACTGTTGAAAACTTTTCGACCAAATTATTTGTATCCAACGCGTTCCGCGAGAGTTTCCACAGCGCGTTTCCACAGCGGCATACGCCTTGCAACGCGTTAAGACTTAACATTTCCCTCTGACAACGATTTTGATTTCAGTGTCCGGCGCGGCGCCGGGTGCCCCAGGTGCCAGTTTTGCCGGGTGCCGCATCCCTTGCGATTTTCAAGGGTGCGCGTTTTGACCTTGCGGCCGTTGGTCCGTCATTTCACCCCGCCGCCACCCTCTCCAACCGCTCCAACGTATCGGGATAATTCCGCACCAGCAGCACCAGCGCCGCGGCCTGCGGATTCGGCTTAGCCCGACCCTGCTCCCATTTCTCCAGCGTTCTCACATTAATTCGCAGCTTCCGCGCAAAGACCGCCCGCGAACACCTCATTCTCTTGCGCGTCTCCCGGATGAACCTGGAATTCACCGCCGGAAGCGGCGCCGCTTCCACTTTGTAACTCCGCAGCGTCAGTTTCCCCTCGCGGTGCTTCTTCATCGCTTCGACGCCTTCGAGCAATTCCGCAAGAATCTTTCTCTTTGCCATTACCGTTTCCTCCTGCCCGCCGCGCGCGCCGCGCATTCCCGTCCAATCGCTGCCTTCAACACTTTCTTTTCACCCGCCGTCAGGTCCGCCGCCTCATTTTTGCTATACAACGTCATCAACCAAATCTGATGCTCTGCGGCAAAGTGGTAGTAGATCACCCGCATACCGCCTCGCCGCCCTTTGCCGCGTCGAACATCGCCCCAGCGCGCTTTCCGGAATCCCCCTGTTCCGGGAATCAGATCCCCCGCTTCTGGCTTGCGTGCCAGCTCTTGCTGAAGCGTCCGGTATCCTTCATCGTCCAGATACTCGGCAGATAACGCGTGAAGGCTGAAGCTTCATTGAATTCCATCCCCGCACACCCTACGCCAGTGGCGTACACTAAATACTATACGCTACTGGCGTATAGAAAGCCATGATCGGTTTGTGGCTCGTGGCGCGGAGGCAGGCCATCCGCCTAGCCTTTTCGGTTTTCAAGGGCGCGGGTTTTGTCTTCGCGCCCACCCCTTCCCGCGCTTCAAGGGCTTAATCACCCGCTGGGTACCCCAGGCACCGCCGTCCGCACCTGGATCCTTTGGCCCTTCCGCGCCGGGTGCACTGCCGGACCGCGAATTGTCCTGAGATTTCGCTCCATTCGATGCTAGCCAGGGCGATTCTGTGCTTTATTGAACTGCGCTCCACAGGAACTCTGCGAGAGAATTCTTGTGCGTGCTTCTTGTCTCCCTGAAACCTCTCGGCGCGCTCCGGTAGCTAACGCTTGGGGGGATTCGCCAGTATCGGATGCACCCCAGTCGATCCCTGAGAAGCGCGACGCCTTTTTGAGTCCGTCGCGCTTTTCCACTCATGAGACGCAATACTACGCTCAACCCGGCGCCGGGCAGGCAGGCTGCTGCGTCACTGCATGTCTCAGGTTGCGGTTTGACTTCTTCTTTGCGTCTCAACCACGAATCGACGACCGCAACCCGCTGCCCCATAACGACTTACAGTTTATACTTGACAACTAGTACCAATATGTTATAATGTTTCTGTCGATTGGGACACGGACTCCATCCGTCCTCCCGCAAGTCATGTGCGCTTTTTGCATCCCGGAGGCTTCTACGGGACGTCTCCGACGCGCGGTCTCTAAAATTCTCACAAAATCTTCAGCCCCTCCCAGGTTACCACTTCATAAAAACCGCGCTCTCCCAACTCCTTCAAAATCAACACTTCTACAACTGTTGATTCCACTCCACTTCATCTCCCGCAGAATGAACGTTCACAAAAAACCGGGAGGGGGGTACCCCTCTTCAAGCCCCAAAGTTTTGCAACTCGTCAACACTCCCTCGTCGCCTTTGTTCGCTCGCCACTGTTCCCGCAACCCCAATCCCCTCCTCCTCCCTGCTGTAAGCTGTCAGCTCTCGGCTGTAAGCTCTCCCGCAACCCCTTTCCCTGTCGCTCTTGGACGCCGCGTCAACCCTAACCCCTTTGTTTGTCACTCTTACAAAAAACACCCGGGGTGGGGCGGGGTCGCCTCTCTCAAGCGCGAGATTTTCGATCCTCCGTGTAGCCTTCGCAATGAACAGTCCGAATTTCGAGTTTCCAGTTTCGCATTTCGGTTTCCGCTAGCCACTCGCGACTTCCGAGTCGCCCGTGAACTCTTCACTTCGCAGGTTTGGCCGTCTTCGGCCGCTCAAACTTTACCGAGCGCATGATTCCCGAGCCTTCTTTCACCACGATCATTTGATTCGGCTTCACGTCCTTCAGCGTGTCGACCGCTCCGCTCGGCCAGCGAATTTCCAGCAGCTCGACCTTTTCCGCTTTTCCGATGCCAAAGTGGACGCGCAAATCGTTTTGCGAAAGGTAGCTCCCGCCGCTGCGCACTTCATCAATTTGCTGATGCGGCTTCGTTTCGCCGGGAGGATGCGTCACGCAACGTAAACGCGCGCCGATTCCGCTGCGGTTCGATTTCGTGCCGATGGTTTTTATTTTTAACCAGTTATTTTCAAGCTGCGAATCGCAGCGCAGCAACTGGGGAAAATCGTTGATCGTGTTCACGACCACGTCGATGTCTCCGTCGTTGTCGAAATCGCCGAACGCCGCGCCTCGCGACGGCGCCGGGACCATGATGCCTGGTCCGCCTTGCGAGGAAACATCCTCGAAGTGTCCGTTGCGCAAATTGCGATACAAAATTTTCTGCTGCGCATAACCGGCTTCGCTGCGCAGTTGCTCGACCTCGGGATAGACGTGGCCGTTGCAGATCAAAATGTCCGGCCATCCGTCATTGTCCATGTCGAAAAAGCCCACGCCCCAGCCGAGATATTGCGTGTGCTTGCCGAGGCCGGCGGTAAACGTAGCGTCCTCGAAATTTCCGCCGCCGATGTTGTGGTAGAGGGACGGTGTGTCGCCCGCAAAATTTGTTTTGACGATATCTAGGTTTCCGTCAAGATCGTAGTCGCCAGCGGAAACGCCCATCCCCGCCTGGGGCTTGCCGTCCGCACTGAGAGCGCATCCCGCTTCCATGGCCACGTCAGAGAACGTGCCATTTTTCCTGTTCTCATAAAGCGCGCTGGCTGTCGAATCGTTCGCTACGTATATATCAGGCCAGCCGTTGTTGTTGAAATCGGCGGTCAGCACGCCGAGCCCGAACGTTCCATTGGCCTGCAGGATTCCGGAGCGGTCGGAAACATCGGTGAACGTGCCGTCGCCATTGTTGTGAAACAAAATATTTTTGCCGCCAAGCAGTCCCGGCGGTCCGCACGCGACGAGGATTCCCTTGTACTCGCACGGGCCGGATTCGGGGACAGGCGCAGTCTTCAGGTCCATGTCGATGTAGTTCGCCACAAAAAGATCGAGGTGGCCGTCGCGATCGTAATCGATAAAAGCGCAGCCGGTGTTCCAGCGCTTGCCGCTGGTGGCCACGCCGGCTTTTTCGGAAACGTCGGCGAACGTGCCGTTTCCATTGTTGTGGTACAAAACATTTTTTCCGAAGGAAGTGATGTAAATATCGTCGAAGCCGTCGTTGTCGTAGTCGCCGACGCAGACACCTTGTCCCCAGCCAGAATGGATGATGCCGGATTTGGCCGTGACGTCGGTGAACGTGCCGTCGCGATTATTTTTGAAGAGATGCGACACAGGCGCTTCGCCCTTCGGAAAACCTTCGAGGCGCCAGCCGTTCACGAGAAAAATATCGAGCCAGTCGTCGTTGTCGTAATCGTAGAAGGCGACGCCGCAGCCCGTCGTCTCAAGAAGATATTTGTTTTTGTGCTCGCCGCCGTAGATGGTTTTGGCATTGAGGCCGGATTCGCGCGCAACATTTATGAAGTTGACGCCGATCTCTTTTGGAGGCGGAGGATATGGATTCGAATTGCTGAGAGGGACCTGGTTCGAAGGGTGAGGGCGAGCGAGCGCAAGGACGCTTTCGAGAGGCAAGACGAGCGCGGAGCGGCTTAGAGATTTAAGAAACGCGCGGCGTGAGGAAGACAAATGGAATCGTACCTTCCCTGGATTGGCTCATGCTAAGCTCTGTTGCTGTTGTTTATTGTAAGGCTAAAGTGAAGATTCAAACTGTGTGGGCAACGGAATTAGCCAATTTCCCGTGCGGCGGACCTTCCTATCGTGGTCAACAAAAAAGATAAAATTCGAATGACGGCCCCATTTCGTGCAGCCCTGATCGGCGTAGCGCTGCTTGCTTTTCAAGGCGTCACGACCGCACAGCCGCAAGAATCAACCAAGACAAAGAAATTGGCGAAATCGCCGACATCCGCATTGAGGCAGGCACCAGCAAGGGCACAGTCAACTGCAAGTCCACAAGAAGCGGCGAAATCGCTGGAACTTATACGGGCGGTTCGGCCATGGGAATTTCTATCCGCGGTGGGAACGCGAGCGGGGTTGCTGGGGAACGAAGCGGGCCGGATGGAAGCATGGGTTTATCCGTTGAAGATTCTGCGCGATTTTCATTTGAGGTTCCACGTGGATGGCAGAACGCTTCCGGCGGAATCGCTGGCGCGGACGCTGGTCACACGGCCGGAATCGAGCACGATTATTTATACGGGCGATACATTTTCGGTGCGAGAGACGTTTTTTGTGCCGGTACACGAGGCGGGAGCGGTCATTTTGTTGGACGTGGAGACAGAAACACACCTGGAGATCGAAGCGACTTTTCACCGGGATTTTCAGTTGGAATGGCCGGCAGCGCTGGGGGGAACTTACGAAAGTTGGGATGCGAAGCTGCACGCGTTTGCGCTTGGCGAGGAGCAGAGAAAATTCGAGGCGATTGTAGGATCGCCGACTGCGGAAGACGCGCATGAAGAATTTCAGACGAATTATTCCGAAGCGCAGGAAAGTTCGTTTCGGCTGGGAGTTACAGCGAAGGGCAAGGAAACAAAGCTGATCGTGATTGCGGGATCGATGACGGGAATAACTGACGCAGTGAGTACCTATCAGGAGCTGGTGATGAACTACGCGAAGCAACAAAAGGAATCCGCGGAATACTACCGGAACTATCTTGGCCAGACGATAAGCGTGGAGTTGCCCGACGCGCAGCTGCAAAAGGCTTACGATTGGGCGCGAGTAAGCCTGGTGCAGGGCATGGTGACCAATCCATTCCTTGGCACGGGACTCGTGGCAGGATACCGGACGTCGGGGGACAGCCAGCGGCCGGGGTTTGCCTGGTATTTTGGACGGGATTCGTTTTGGAGTTCGCTGGCGCTGAACGCGGAAGGAGATTTTGCGAATACGAAGACGGCGCTGGAATTCATCAGCAAATTTCAGCGCGAAGACGGCAAGATTCCGCACGAGATTTCGCAAGGCGCGAGTTTCGTGAACTGGTTCAAAGACTATCCGTATCCGTACGCGTCGGCGGATGCGACGCCGCTGTATATCATCGCTGTGAACGATTATGTGACTTCAAGCGGGGACTCTGATTTTGCAAAAGCCAAATGGGCCAGCTTGTGGAAGGCCTATCAGTTCTTGAAATCGACGTACGACGCGCGAGGGCTGCCGAAGAACTTCGGAATAGGGCACGGGTGGGTGGAAGGCGGGCCGCTGCTTCCGGTAGAGACGGAGTTCTACCAGAGCGGATTGGGCTCGGAGGCGTTGCGAGCGCTTTCCAATTTAGCGAGGTTGACGGGACAGACGGAGACATCAGCGAAGCTGGGACAAGAGTTCGAGAAACAATGGACGCTGGTGAACAACAGTTTCTGGATCGCGAGCAAGAAGCGCTTCGCGTTTGCGCTGGACAGGAACGAAAAGCAGGTGGATGAGCCGAGCGTGCTGGCGGCAGTGCCGATGTGGTTTGGCTTACCGAGCGACGCAACGGCAATACCGATGATTCAGCAACTGGCGGATGAGGACCTGCAAACGGATTGGGGAATGAGGATCATTTCCAATCGGTCGCCAGTTTACAGCGGAGGCGGGTATCACTACGGATCGGTGTGGCCGCTGTTCACGGGGTGGGCTTCGGTCGCGGAATACCGGTATCACCAGGATTTCCCTGCGTACGAAAATTTGCGGGCCAACGCGCTGTTGGCGCTCGACGGGGCGCTGGGACATGTGACGGAAGTGCTCTCCGGGGATTATTACCAGCCGCTTTCGACCAGCTCGCCGCACCAGATCTGGTCGGCGGCGATGGTGATCAGCCCGCTGCTGAAAGGAATGTTCGGGCTGGAGAAGGACGCGACGAAGAAGACGCTAACGTTTGTACCGCACGTTCCGGCGAATTGGACGAATTTCAAAATCACCAATGTACGAGTCGGCGACAGTGTGATTAACCTGAGCTTTGAAAAGAAGCTGGAGGAATTCACGCTAGAAGCAGAGCGCACGGGCGGGGAGTGTACGCTCGATTTCGAGCCCGAAGTGGCGAACACCGTACTGGCCGTCCGCGTGGACGTGAATGGACGGCCGCAGAGCTTCGACCAACTGCTTTCCTCGGAGCATCATCACCTGAAAATAAGGCTCGCGTTGAAGGCAGGAAAAAACATCATTCGCGTCCGCGAGCCGAACGATTTTGGCGTGTCGTATGCGTTCCGGCTGCCGGAGTTGGGAAGCGCGAGTTCCGATTTGCGAATCCTTTCCCAAGAGATGGGAGATGCAACATCGCCGATGGAGCTGGTGATGGCTGGACGCGCCGGGGCGACGTACAACTTAGATGTGTGGAATCCCGGGCTAATTGAATCGCTGCGGGGAGCGGAGCTGGTGAAGGATGCGGCGGGTGTAACGAAGCTACGGGTTCATTTTGAGGCGAAAGCGGGGGAAACCTATCCGCACCAGCGAGTCGTGTTCTTTTTCCATCTGCCAAAAATACCGCGGAAATTCTTGAAGCAGTGAACGAGTAAGCCGTCGCGACAGCGCAGAGAGGGGAGCGTAATGTGGAAATATTCCGGCCTTAGAAAACTTGCGGTGGGAATTTTTGCGGCCTTGATTGTGGCCGGTCTGTCCGCGGCCGCGCCGGAAGCGAGGGCGCAACAGAGAGGCGTGGATGCGGCAGGGCACGCGTGGTGGCAGAACGCGGTGTTTTATGAGATTTATCCGCGGAGTTTTGCGGACAGCAATAATGATGGGATTGGGGATTTGAAGGGGATTACGTCGAAACTGGACTATTTGAAAGAGCTGGGGGTGGATGCGATCTGGATTACGCCTTGTTTTCCTTCTCCGCAGGTGGATTTCGGGTACGACGTCTCGGATTATGAGGCGATCGATCCGATGTACGGGACGATGGCGGATTTCGACCGGCTGGTGGCGGAGGGCAAGCAGCGCGGGATTCGCGTGATTCTGGACTTTGTGGTGAACCACACGTCGGACAAGCACAAGTGGTTTATCGATTCGGAGTCATCGAGGACCTCGGACAAACGCGACTGGTACATCTGGCGCGACGGGAAGGGGCCGGGACAGCCGCCGAATAATTGGCTTTCGACGTTCGGGACTCCGGCGTGGACGTTCGATCCCAAGACGAATCAGTATTACTACCACTATTTTTATCCGCAGCAGCCGGACCTGAACTGGCGGAATCCGGCGGTGGAAAAGGCGATGCTGGATGTGACGCGCTTCTGGTACAAGCACGGAGTGGCGGGATTCCGGCTGGACGCCGTGGATACGTTATATGAGGACCCGAACCTGACGGACAATCCGGTGCTTCCTGGGACGGATAAGTTCGGCCGGCCGAACATGGACGAGAAGTACAACAAGAAATTGCCCGAAGTGCATGATGCGATGAAGAAGCTGCGGAGCGTGGCGAACGAATACGGAGCGGTGCTGATCGGAGAGACCTGGACGACGAACGTGGACCAGCTGAGAGATTACTACGGATCGAAAGACGACGAATTGCAGATGCCGATGGATTTGATGATGACGGGGTTTAAGGGGCTGTCGGCGGACGAGTACCGGAAGCACATTGCGGCGGTGAATGCGGCGGGGCACTGGCCGACGTACGTGATCTCGAATCACGATATCGTGCGGTCGTACACGCGGTATGGCGATGGAGAGCACAACGACGACATCGCGAAAATGATGGCAGCGCTGTATCTGACCTTGCGGGGAACGCCGATTCTTTATTATGGCGAAGAGATTGGCATGGAGAACAACGATCCGAAGAGCAAGGATGATGTGCAGGATCCGATCGGGAAACTTGGGTGGCCTCTCGAAAAGGGGCGCGATGGAGAACGAACGCCGATGCAGTGGAACGAGAGCGTGAATGCGGGGTTTAGCACGGTGAAACCGTGGCTGCCGGTGCCGGGTAGCGCGAGTACACATAACGTGGCGGACGAGATGAAAGACCCCGATTCCGTTCTTAGTTTTTACCGGACCCTTTTGGAGCTGCGGCATTCGGAGGCAGCCCTATTGGACGGGGATTATGTTTCGCTCAACGAGAATAACCCGAACGTGCTGACGTATCTTCGGCGATACAAGGGTGAAGCGATTCTGGTCATTTTAAATATGTCGGCCACAGTGCAAATGGTGCCATTTGACCTTTCCGAGGCGGGATTTTCAGCGCCGAAACTGGAGGTTTTGTTGACGAGTTTTCACAAACGAGTAAAGGGGATGTTTGCGAAAATGCCGATGGAGCCTTATTCCGTATTTATCGCGAAGGTTACGAAATAAGAGCAAAGGATTTTACACAGAGGGCACGGAGAGCGCAGAGGACACTGAGAAGAAAAAAAGCGGATTCCTTCCGACAAGGTCGGAACCTACGGTCGCTTCGCTCGGAATGACAGTCTACAGTTTGCAGCGCCATTGAAGAAAAAATCACGACTCCAGTTGCGGCTTGGCGTTTTGTGGGACGATAGGTTCGGCGCCAGAGAGAGTTTGCCAGCCGCGACGAGAAAGACTCCAATAGATGAAGTAGCCGGAGAGAGCGGCGGCGACGAGCAGAACGAAGCCCATCAACCATTCGTGCAGCGCGAATTCGCCGATGGAAAACATACAGCAATAGACTAGCGCGCAGCCCATGATCCAATCGAAAGTGTTGGCGGTGAGGTCGCGGACGGGTGTGACTTCTGGAGCGAGGGCGGCAATGTGTTTCCAGCCGTGGATGGTAGGACGGACGCGGCGGTAAAACTGGACGAGCTTGGCTTCCGGCTCGGGCTTGGTGATTAATGTGGTGAGGAGCCAGACGAAAGTGGTGACCGCCGTGGTGATGAGCGCGGTTTTTGCGAAGACAACCGAATTGTTGCCGGCGAACTGGACGCGCGTGAGCGACATGGAGACGATGAACGCGGCAATCATGGAGGAAATCTCGCTCCAGGCGTTGATGCGCCACCAATACCAGCGAAGCATGAGGACGGAGCCGGTGCCCGCGCCCATGCCGAGAAGAAGCTGCCAAGCGGATTGAATGCTCGTGATGTTCGCCGCGGCATAACCGCTGAGGATCACGAGCAAAACGATGATCAGCTTGCTGACGAGAACGTAGTGCTTTTCGCCGGCTTTGCGAACGAGGAAGCGGCGGTAGAAATCGTTGATGAGATAGGAAGTGCCCCAGTTGAGCTGAGTGCCGACGGTGGACATAAAGGCCGCAAGAAAAGCGGCGATCATCAAGCCACGCAAGGCCGGCGGAAGAAAATCGCGGAGGACCATGACGTAGCCTTTTTCGGGCTCGGCAGCAAATGCGGCGCTGGGATGAAGGCCGCCGTTCGGGGAATAAACGGCGACGGCGACGAGGCCGGTGATGATCCAGGGCCAGGAACGCATAGCGTAGTTGGCGATGTTGAACCAGAGAGTTGCGCCGAGAGAATTTTTTTCGTCCTTGGCGCTGAACATGCGCTGGGCGACGTAGCCGCCGCCACCCGGCTCGGCGCCGGGATACCAACTGGCCCACCATTGGACGGCGAGGTAGAGCGAAAAGGTGATGACGGGAAGAGTCCACAGAGCGTCGGTGGTCCAGCCGAGATGAAACGAGGGGAAGAAGGAAAGGATCGAGCCGGTGGATTGGCCGGAAGTATGCGCGAGAGCGTCGACATGGGAGAGTTGAATTTTGAGCGCGGCCATGCCGCCGAGTTTTGCGACGGCGATCCATGCGAGGACGATGATCATGGACATTTTTAGGGCAAATTGGAAAAGGTCGGTGACGAGCACGCCCCAAAGACCGCCGATGAAGGTGTAAATTCCAGTGAAAGGAACGAGCAGCAAGACGCAAATCAGGAGCGCGGTGTGTTCCGGAGTGCCGAGGGTGTAATGCAGAAGCTCGTGGCCGCCGAGCGTGAGTTGGAGAACGCGGCCTTGGGCAATGGCGTCGCCGAGGAGAACGGTGGTGATGCTGATCATGGCTTTGATGACCCAGCCGAGGATGAGGCAGTTCATCAGCGCGCCGAGATAGAGAGCGCGAAAACCGCGGAGGAATGCGGCGGGCTTGCCCTGGTAACGAAGCTCGACAAATTCAACGTCGGTGAGGATTTCGGCGCGGCGCCAATAGCGCGCGAAGAAAAAAACGGTCATCATGCCACAGAGGCACTGCGACCACCAGAGCCAGTTACCGGCAATGCCGTTTTTTGCGACGAGGCCGGTGACGAGGAGCGGCGTGTCGGCGGCGAAAGTGGTTGCGACCATGGAAGTGCCGGCGAGCCACCAGGAAACGTTGCGGCCGGAGACGAAAAATTCCTCGGTGCTGCCGGAAGAGCGGCGGCGATAGTAAAGACTGATGAGCAGATTGAGGAGCAGGTAGGCGGCGACGACGATCCAGTCGATGGCGGTAAGGACCATTTTTCGCTTTACTCCATGAGACGCGCGATTTGCTGGTTCGCGCGGCGGCTGAGTATACTGCTATATAGCTCTAAGGAGCTAGGATAAATTGGGCGGGTTATTCTACTCCAAATCCGGACATTTCCCCTGTTTTCTGAAACAATCTTTTGGAGGGTGCGGTCATGATATATATAGCACCGGATGAGAGCGAATTGGGCTGGCTGATTCCGGCTGAAATAGAGAAAGGGTCCTGCGAGAGAATTCATGCTGTTTGCTATTCTACACGCAGATAACCGAGATGGCGGAAAAACGGGGCGGAGATGCTGGTCCTTCTAAAATCGAGCTATGAGGAGTTGAGCCGTGAGGCGGCGCGCATTGTGGCTAGCGCGGTGAGGAACAAACCGGCAGTCACGCTGGGACTGGCTACTGGCAGCACGATGCAGGGGATGTATAAGGAACTCGTGAGGCTGCACAAAGAAGAAGGGCTGGATTTTTCGAAGGTTGTGACGTTTAACCTCGACGAATATCTGGGGATTTCGGCGGAACACCCGCAAAGCTTTCACCGTTTCATGCGGGAACATTTTTTTGATCATGTGAACGCCGACGCGGCGAACATCCATATTCCCGACGGGACAATCGGCGGCGATTATGAAGAGTATTGCCTCTCATACGAACGGGCGGTTCGCGACGCGGGGGGGATCGACCTGCAAATTCTCGGCATCGGGCGGAATGGGCACATCGGATTCAACGAGCCGACCTCGAGCTTTGGTTCGAGGACGCGGCTGAAGGTTTTGACGAACGAGACGTTGGAAGATAATCGGAAATATTTTTCGCCCGAAGAGAAACTGCCGGAGTGCGCGATTACGATGGGGATCGGCACAATTCTGGAAGCGAAGAGAATTATGTTACTGGCGACGGGTAGCGCGAAGGCGGAGACAGTTGCGGAGGCAATCGAAGGACCTATAACGGCATCGGTCACGGCGTCCTGCCTGCAACTGCATCCCGACGTCACGTTCGTGATCGACGAAGAAGCCGGGACGCGATTGAAACAGCGCGAGTACTACCTGCGAGTGATGGAGTTGACGGCCCGATTCACTCCGAACCGGCTGTCCTAAGATTCCGCGGCGGGGCTAGCTAGATTCATTTGGGTGCGCACGGAAGGGGTACTGGCTGGTTGATGGCGGCTTGCGTGCCAGGTCGGGTAAACTAGCGCGTGCGGAAGAATCGCAACACGACGAGGAGAAATCATGGGAAACCGAGATAAACGCGGCAGAGAAAAAAAGAAGCCGAAGAAAACCGAAACCAAGGTGACTTATCAGCCGGCGAGGCCCGCTGCTGTTTACAAACCTACGCCGCCAGCCCCGTCCCCAGCGCCGCAACCCACCGAACCGACGAAACCCTAGAGCGAAACGTTGCTGCCGGACAACGGGAGGGCACAAACCGGCAGGTATCAGTCTGTGCGTAAGCTAGGACAGCAGCTGAGGGTCGGATCATGAGCTCGTGAGAGGGCTGAGTCACACTACCTGACCACCCGGCCAACCCGGTAATTACCAGATGCGGCAGACTTTTTCGGGCGGATTAACCATCGGCTGGCCGGCCTTACAGGAGAAGGCTTTCGCGAACTGCGGCATGTTGACGACGACGCCGTTGATTCGGTATTGCGCGGGCGAATGGGGATCGACCTGCGCGCGCATGCGCATGTCCTCGGGGCGCTCGTTAGCACAATCCCACTGAGCGAAGCCGATGAAGAAGCGCTGTTCGGGAGTCAGGCCATCGACCGGCTGGAGATTTTTGTCCTTGGTCGCGCCTTGCCAGGCGATGTAAGCGAGAATCTCGCCACCCAGGTCCGCAACGTCCTCACCCATGGTGAGCCTGCCGTTGATGTGCACGTCGTCCACAACCACATATTTTGAATACTGGTCGCTAATGCACTTTGTGCGGGCGTCGAATTTTTCGCGGTCGTCTTTCGTCCACCAATTCTTGAGATTGCCATGTGCGTCAAACTGGCTGCCCTCATCGTCGAAGCCGTGCGTAAGTTCGTGGCCGATCGTTCCGCCGGTGTCTCCATAATTGGGCGCGTCGTCCACCTTGGGATCGTAGAGAGGCGGCTGAAGCACGCCCGCTGGGAAGTTGATGTCGTTCATTTGCGGGTCGTAGTAGGCATCGACGGTGGTGGGACTGATTTCCCACTCGCCGTGATCCACGGGTTTTCCGATTTTGGCAATTTGGCGGCGGTGCTCAAATTCAGTGAGGCGCTGCACATCGCCAAGAAAATCATCGCTCGTAATCTTGACGGAACTGTAGTCGCGCCATTTGTCGGGATAGCCGATCTTGTTGCGGATGCCGTGGAGCTTAACGAGGGCTTGCTGCTTGGTTTCGGGGCTCATCCAATCGAGCGCGCGAATGCGCTGTTCCATCGCAGCTTCGATGCGCAGGACCATGTCAAGCGTGCTTTGTTTGAGCTCGGGAGAGAAAACCTTGCGCACATAGGCCTGACCCAAAGCTTCACCCAAATTATAGTCCGTGTACTGCACGCAGCGTTTCCAGCGGGGCTGCATTACTTTGGCGCCGCGCAAGTACTTGCGGTAAAAGTCAAAATTTTCCTCCACGAAGGGCGAGGACAGGTAGGGAGAGGCGGTATCCGCGACGTGGAATCGGAGATAATTTTTCCAGTTTATGACCGGCTCAGAAGCCAGCTCCTGGTTCACTTCCTTGAAAAACTCGGGCGACTCGACGTTGAGAACAGTGAACACCGGATATCCTAACAGGCGGTAATAGGTCTTCCAATCGAAGTTTGGAGCCAGTTTGTCTAACGCGGCCAGGTCCATTTTGTTTTTCAGTTTGTAGGGATCGCGCATCTCGACGCGCGTAAGCGAAGCTTTCGCGAGCGACGTTTCCATGCGCATCAAAGTTTCCGCGTTCTTTTTCGCAGTCTCCGCATTATCGCCGAGCAGTTCGAATATCTTTTGAACGTGCTGCACGTAGCGCTCGCGAATCTCTTTCGATTTCGCGTCATCCTTGGTGTAGTAGTCGCGATCCGGTAGTCCGAGGCCGCCTTGACCAAGTTCGGCGATGACCTGTTCGGAATTGTCGGGATCCTGATTAGAGCCCGCCGCAAAAAGCAGGGACCGGTAGCCGCCGACATAAAGCTGCAACTTGGCCAGTAACGGGGCCATCTCGCGCGCGGAATTGAGGCGGGAAATAGTGTCCAGTTGCGGCTGGAGGGCGCTGACACCGCGCCGTTCCGCCTCCGGGTCGTCGATGCAAGCCGAATAAAAATCGCCAATTTCCTGGGTGACGGTGTCGCGCGCCGCGCTACTCCTGGATGCCTGCTCTAAGATCCCACGAAGAAAAATCAGATTGTCTTCGTAGAGTTTAGCGTAAACGCTCCACGAGGTTTGGTCCGAAGGGATGGGATTGTCCTTCTGCCAGCGGCCGCACGCATATTGATAGAAATTCACGCAGGGATCGACAGACTTGTCGATCGAGCTGAGATTCAAGCTCGGCGAGTACGGAAGCGCAGGCTCCGTTTGAGTTTGGGCAGCGGCCGCGACTGCGAAAACCAGTGGCAGGAGCGGCATGCAAATGCCAGTTAGGATTTTCATATAAGCCCCGAAAGGTCTTCTTGCGAGATACGAGAGCGGCTTGATGGTAACGGCTGCGGAGTTTTTTTCCAATCCCAAAGATTTTCGACCCTAAAGAGTGTCCATAAAGAAATGACTTCTCGGCAATTGAAAGGGAGGATTCGATTTTGCAGCTCAATGAAATCGTGATGTGGCAATAGGCTAGCCATAGACGCGGCCATTCTGTGAAGCCTGCTCACGCATTAGACCTCGGGGCGTCTATGGCCAATAGGGTGTGAAGCGGGCGCGGATGGATTGCGCCTGCCGATTTGTCTTGTGCGAAGACGATGGAGGTGTGTGCTCATGCGCAATATTCTCAGGGTAGGTGTGGGCATTCTGTTGGGAACGGCGTGCCTCGCGGGGCGGGCGGATGCGCAGTTTAAGAATGGGAACCAGGCAACGGAACTGAATCTGCCGACGTTGAGCCAGCGCGCGACCGTGACGCAGCGGATCGGGCTCACGGATATCACGATTGCGTATCACGAGCCGCTCGTGGGCGGGCGTGAAATCTGGGGGAAGGTCGTTCCCTATGGCCAAGTGTGGCGGTCAGGCGCGAACGAGAATACGACGATATCCTTTTCCGACGATGTGAACGTGGAAGGAAAGGCGCTACCGGCTGGCACGTACGGCTTACACACGATTCCTGGCAAAGAGGAGTGGACGGTGATTTTTTCAAAAAACTCGACTTCCTGGGGCAGCTTTTCGTACGACGAAAAAGAAGATGCGCTGCGTGCGATGGTGAAACCCCAGCCGGGCGAGTTTCGCGAAGCCCTTACCTATACGTTCGACGACGTTAAGCCTGATTCCGCCGCAGCAACAATTCGCTGGGAAAAACTGGCGGTTCCTTTCCACATTTCTGTGGACGTGAACGCGGTCGTGCTGCGCAGCATCCACAATCAGCTTCGGAATACAGGTGGATTTACCTGGGCGGGTTACGATGAAGCAGCCAACTGGTGCCTGGACAACAACTACAATCTGGAGGAAGCGCTGAATTGGGAAAACATATCCATCCAGAATGAGGAAAGATTCGAGAACCTCCTGACTAAGTCGCAGATTCTGGGAGCGATAGGAAAGAAGCAAGAGGCGGGGACGACACAGGCAAAAGCGTTCGAGAAGGCAAGCGGCATCCAGCTTCATGCGTACGGCCGAGGACTGCAAATTCAGAACAGACCGGATGAGGCATTCGCCGTGTTCAAGATAAACGTGGAAAAGCGTCCGGACGAGTGGTGCACGCACGGAGAACTATCGAAGATGGCTTCGGCAAGGGGCGACTTTCCAACGGCGCTGAAAGAAATGAAACTTGCTCTGGCAGGGGCGCCGGAACAGGCGAAATCACAAATACAAGGCCTGATCGCACGGTTGGAGAAAAATGAGGACATCAATCCTATTTAGGGGCTACACAAGATGCGGGGCGCATCCGGATCGCGCCTTTAGGATGTGATGCCACCAAAGCAAAGATATTTGATCTCGACATATTCGTCGATGCCGTACTTGGAGCCTTCGCGGCCAAGGCCGGATTCCTTTACGCCGCCGAAGGGCGCGACTTCCGTGGAAATGATACCGGTATTGATGCCGACGATGCCGTATTCGAGAGCTTCGGCAACGCGCCAGACGCGGGCGATGTCTCGACCATAGAAATAAGCAGCAAGGCCAAACTCGGTGTCGTTTGCGAGAGCGATGGCGTCCGCTTCCGTTTTAAAGCGGAAGAGCGGCGCGACGGGGCCAAAAGTTTCTTCGCGCGCCAAAGCCATTCGCGGCGTGACATCGGCAAGAATCGTTGGCTCGAAAAAACGGCCGCCAAGAGCGTGGCGATGCCCACCGACGAGAATTCGCGCACCTTTCGATTGCGCATCGCGAATGTGGCTTTCCACTTTTTCAACGGCGGCGTCGTCAATCAAGGGCCCTTGCGTTGCGCCAGTTTCCAAACCTGGGGCGGGCTTCAGGTTGTTTACGGCAACGATCAGTTTTTCCGCAAAAGCATCGTAGACCGTGTCTTGAACGAGAAACCGATTCGCGCAGACACATGTTTGACCTGTATTGCGATATTTGGAAGCGATCGCGCCTTCGACGGCAGCATCCAGATCGGCGTCTTCAAAAATAATGAACGGCGCATTGCCTCCCAGCTCGAGCGAAAGCTTTTTGATTGTGCCGGCGCATTGCGCCATGAGGAGTTTTCCGACTTCCGTCGATCCCGTGAAGGACAACTTTCGGACGATGGGATTCGAGGTGAGCTCGGCGCCAATTTCCGCCGGGGAACCCGTGACAATATTAAAGACTCCTTTCGGAACGCCGGCACGCTCGGCAAGCTCAGCAAGCGCAAGAGCGGAAAACGGAGTTTGTTCGGCGGGCTTCACGACGACGGTGCAGCCCGAGCCAATCGCCGGCCCGGCTTTGCGCGTAATCATGGCCAGCGGAAAATTCCAGGGGGTGATGCAGGCGACCACGCCGATGGGCTGTTTTATGACGACAATTCTTTTGTCGGCCTGGTGCTGAGGAATGCTGTCGCCGTAAACGCGCTTGGCTTCTTCACCGAACCATTCGAGGAACGCTGCGGCGTAGGCAACTTCTCCGCGTGATTCGGCGAGCGGTTTGCCTTGCTCGAGCGTCATCAGCCGCGCCAGGTCTTCCTGGTTGGCCATCAACAGGTCAAACCAACGGCGGAGAATCGCTGCGCGCTCTTTTGCAATTTTTTTACTCCAGGATGGAAACGCAGTGTTCGCAGCTTCGATGGCGCGGCGAGTTTCAGAGCCGCTCAGTTTGGGCACTCTACCGATGATTTCCTTCGTGGCGGGATTGTCCACGCCGATTGTCTGGCCCGAACTTGCCTGAATCCACTGTCCCTCGACGTAACACGCTTCGCGGAAAAGCCGCGGGTCTTTCAGCTCGGAGGCAACGCGGGCCGATTTTGTCAATGTGTCTTGCATCTTGCGCTCCTGATTATCTCCATACATTGGATGCGGCTGGCAGGACTTCGGCGTTTGTCCACCACTGGACGTGCTGCTACGCGTGAGAAAACGCGGCGTGCTTGCGTTCCGCAACACGCGTCAGGGCGCCTTCGATTACGTCCAGGCCTTCGTTCAGTTGCGCATCGTTAGCCACGAGCGGAACGAGAATGCGGATCACGTTATTGAAAGTACCGGCGGTGATGGTGATAAGACCATGCTCGTAACATTCCTTGGCAATCTGTTTTGTTTCGGAGTCGGCCGGCTCGCGAGTTTCGGGGTCGCGCACCAGTTCGATGGCGCACATGCCGCCAAGGCCGCGGACGTCGCCGACCAGGGGCCATTTTTTCTTCCAGCCGCGGGCGCGTTTTTCAAAAAGTTCACCGATAGCCGTCGAACGCTCGAGCAACCCCTCTCTTTCGATGGTTTCAATCGCTGCGAGCGCCGCGGCGCACGAAAGAGGGTGTCCGCAGAATGTGCCGCCGAGAGATCCTGGCCCGGGCACGTCCATGATTTCAGCGCGGCCCGTGACGGCAGCGATGGGCATGCCGCCCCCGAGCGATTTCGCCATGGTGATCAAATCCGGCTCGATGCCGAAATGCTCGGAAGCGAACCATTTGCCGGTGCGCGCGAAACCAGACTGGATTTCATCGGCAATGAAGAGGATGCCATGCTTGCGGCAAATATTTTGGAGGAGTTTAAAATAATCGCGAGGCGGAATGACAAAGCCGCCCTCGCCAAGAACGGGCTCGGCGATGACTGCGGCGACGGATTCTGGCGCCACGGAGCGCTTGAAGGCGTCTTCGAGATGATGTGCAAAATCCCCGGACGTTGTGCCGGCGGGATTGCGATAGGGGTAGGCGAACGGAATGCGATAGATGTCGCTCGCAAACGGCTGGAAGCCCGCCTTGTAGGGATGCGTTTTGCTTGTCAGCGACATGGTGAGGAGTGTGCGACCATGGAAAGCATCTTCGAAACAGATAACGGCGGGACGTTTGGTATACGCGCGCGCGATTTTAATTGCATTTTCGATGGCCTCGGCGCCGGAATTGAGCAGAATGGTTTTTTTTGCAAAATTGCCGGGAGCGAGGGAATTTAGTTTTTCGGCAACGGCGACATACCCTTCATAAGGCGTGACCGCAAAGCAGAGATGCAAGTACTTTTCCAGTTGCTCGCGAACCGCAGCCACGACGCGCGTCGAGCGATGGCCGATATTGAGGCAGCCGATTCCGCCGGCAAAATCAAGGTAGCGGTTGCCGTCAACGTCTTCGATGACAGCGCCATCGGCAAGCGCTGCGAAAACAGGCGTGGCATTGGCAGGCCCGCGCGGGATAGCGGCTTCGCGCCGAGTCATGAGCGCGCGGGAGCGGGGCCCTGGAATTTCCGTTCGAAGTTGAATGGTAGCCATTGTTTCTTCCTTCTCGCTGGCGAGAATGACGCGCCAAGTGCGCCAAAAATCTAGTACCAGGCGATTGGTGTTTCGTCGAGATTGACGAAGACTTGTTTTGTTTCGAGATATTCCTCGAGTCCCCAAGGACCAAGCTCGCGGCCGAAGCCAGATTGCTTGTAGCCGCCCCAGGGCGCTTCCACGTATGTCGGTTGCATGTGATTGACCCAGACGACTCCGGCGCGGAGCGATTTCACGACGCGAAACGCTTTATAAATGTCGCGCGTCCAGACTGCCGCGGCGAGACCGTAAGGCGTATCGTTGGCGATACGTATGGCGTCGGCCTCAGAGTCGAACGGAATCACGGACGCGACCGGGCCGAAGATTTCTTCGCGGGCAATGCGCGCGCTGTTTTCCACGTCGTAAAAAATAGTCGGCTCTAGATAATAACCTTTGCCAAACTGCTTCGGGCGGCCGCCGCCGATGGCGATTTTGGCTTCCTTTTTGCCAAGCTCAAGATAAGAGCTGACGCGATCGTACTGCTCCTTGCTGACGAGCGGGCCCATTTTTGTTTCGCGCTCAAGCGGCGCGCCGAGTTTGATGCGCTTGGCCTTCTCCGTCATGGCCTCGACAAACTTCGAATAGATTTTCTTTTCAACGAGGATGCGGCTGCCCGCGGAACAGACTTCCCCCTGATTGATGAACACGCCGAACAGGGCCCCGTCGATGGACGCTTCCCAATCTGCATCGGTAAAGAAAATGTTCGGCGACTTACCGCCGAGCTCGAGCGTGACGCGCTTGAGGGTGTCCGCAGCACTCTTGACGATGATTTTGCCGACAGCGGCGCTGCCAGTGAAAGCGATCTTGTCGACGCCAGGATGTGCGACGAGCGCGGCGCCGGCGGTCTCGCCGAGGCCATTAATGATGTTCACGACGCCCGGCGGCAGGCCAACTTCCGCGAACCAGTTTGCAAATTCGAGCGCGGTCAGCGGGGTCTGCTCGGCGGGCTTCAAAATGCAAGTGCAGCCGGCTGCAAGAGCGGGCGCGAGTTTCCATGCAGCCATTAGGAGCGGATAGTTCCACGGAATGATTTGTCCAGCGACTCCGACGGGCTCGCGCAGCGTAAAACTAAGTGCGTTGGCGGGCACGGGATTTACGCTACCGAGAACTTTGTTGGCGAGGCCGCCGTAGTATTCGAAGCAGGTGGCGACATCCGCGATGTCGTATTCGGCTTCGACGATCGGCTTGCCGGTATTACGGCACTCGATTTCTGCAAGCGTGGCGCTATTTTGTCGGATTTTTTCGGCTAGTTTGAAAAGGATGCGGCCGCGATCTTGCGCTGTGGTGGTGGCCCAAGGCCCGGAATCGAAGGCGGCACGCGCCGCTCTTGCGGCGCGACCGACGTCCGCGGCACCGGCGGCGGCGACCTGTGCGATGACCTCCTCGGTCGAAGGATCATAGACCGAGAATGTTTCTCCGGAGGCGCTGGCAATCCATTCCCCGTTGACGTAATTCTGATACGTTCGAACTTCCGCTCTCACACTGCCGGACATAGCAACCTCCCAAAATCGTCGCCGCGAAACCGGTCCAGCGAGGCCGCTGGATGTTTAGAGCGCCGGTACAACCTCCGCGAGCCTTCTCGCTGTTTTGCGACGCCCGTAAACAAAAAAGAAAAAGGCGGCGAGGCCGATGAAAAACAGGGTACCGCCAAACATCCACACTTCGTAGGATAGGATGGAAGTGACCTGCTGAGCGGGAAAGAAGGCCAGTGCGATTCCCAGAATGGTGGTGACCAGACCGCTGACGCCGGACAAAACCAGTGCCGGCTTGCCATAGCAAGCTTTCACGAACGATTTGCTCAAGGCGATTTTCAGCAGCGCGCCAAATATATAAAGAAAAGGAATCAATTGAAGAACCACGGCGAGCGAAAGCAGCTTCTGGAAGGTCTCCTGCACACCCGTTGGGCTGGCAGACAAATGTGTCACGGCAAACCCAAACTTCCACGCGGTATATCCAACGAAGGACAATCCAATAAATTTATTCCAGATCCACCATCCGCTGAAATTCAACACGACAAGTACCATCGATACGGCGGCGTGGACGATCAGCGCGGCGTACGGCGTGTGATATCGCGGATGCACTTTGCCGAGCCAGGACGGCATGTAGGAATCGAGCCCCGCAACAAACGGAATTCGAGCCGAGCCTCCGAGCCACGCCGACGCGATGCCAGCGATGGAAAAGCTCAACATGAAAGCAAAAGGCGCGACGATCCATACGACTCCGACGCGGCTGGCCATGTGGCCAACAGCCTGGACAATTCCTTGCAGCACGTTAATGTCGCCTTTGTCGATCGCGATGAGCAGCGTCAGTGTCGCGCCGATATAGAGCGCGCCGGAAAGTACGCCGCCCCAGGCGACGGCTCCGGGCAGGGTCTTTTGCGGATCTTCGATCTCGTCGCCCATGACGGAAGCAAGCTCGAGCCCGACCAATCCAAAACAAATCACGCCGAAAGAATTGAGGACGAACCTAGGATTGGACGGGATGTGAAAGTCAGCCCAAGTCACGCTCGTTCCAAAACGCAACCACACGACGATGCCCAGTCCGATCAGAACCGCGGCGGCGATGCCTGTGCCGATCGCGCCGAGATTGTTGATCCACTTGCCGACGCCGAGGCCGATGACATTCATCAACACGAGGACGACCAGCAGGAGAAGCGAAGCGGTCAGCGCAAATGTCTTGTTGTCCGCAAGCGCCTCATGTCCTGCGCCTAGCGCAAAAACGGAGACACCGACGAAGTACAGCATGACCGTCGGCACGTACATCATATTGTTCGTCCAGTAGCACCAGCCGGAGAGAAAGCCGTGAAAGTCTCCGAAGATTTCCTTCGCCCAGAGATAGACGCCGCCTTCGCCAGGATATCGGTGCGCAAGCTCGATCACAGCGATGCCCTGCGGCCAGAAAAATAAAACCAGTGAAATAATCCAGAGCCAGACGGTCACGCCGCCGTTGGCGGCAATTGATGGAACGACGTTAAGGTTGAAGACCGCAACGACAAAAAGCAGAACGAGGTCCATGCGCCCCAACACGCGGCGAAGGTGAGGCGCCTCTTGAGCTGGCGGCACTGCGGACGCAATGGCGGCCTCGTTCTGCAATGTCGCGATCTCCTAAGATCAGTGGCCCGCAGCGCCGACGAAAGCCGCGCCGCGCTCTTGTTGCGCTCTGGCGAGAGCGGGCGCGACTTCCTCGAACACGGCGAGATGCTTGTCGATGTCCGCTTCCGAATGCTGGACGGAAATGGTCCACTGCTCGTCCCACCAATATGGCTGGGCCAGCACTCCGCGATTGACCATGGCGAACCAGTAGTGGCGCCAAAGATCGATATCGATTTTCGTCCAGTCGCGATAATTCAGAATTTCCCTCGGATAAAGCATCAGCGCGCCGTTGACGCCGGCGCTAGCGATGTAAGCTTGCAGGCCAGCTTTCTTGAGGATGGCGCGATAGCCTTCGGTGAGTTTCTTGCTGAGCTTATTGACGTGGGAATAGTTCTCGCGCGAAAGAACTTCGCGGAATGTGGCAAGCCCTGCAGCCATCGACACGCGGTTCGTGTTGTACGTGCCTCCGTGAAAGACTTTGTGTTGCGCAATCAAATCCATCACGGCACGGCTTGCACCAAACGCCGCCAGAGGTAAGCCACCTCCAATGGATTTCGCCAGGCAAATCATGTCCGGCTTCACGCCGAAATATTCGCTGGCGCCGCCCCACGCTAGCTTCGCTCCCGTTTTCACTTCATCGAAGATGAGCAACGCGCCGTTTTTTGTGGCGATCTCGCGCAAGCCCTGAAGAAAGCCAGGCTGCGGCATGCACAGCCCGACGTTCATCAGGATGGGCTCGAGAATAATCGCGGCGATCTGGCCGGGATTTTCGCGGAACCTGCGCTCGACGCTGCCGAGATTGTTGAACGCAGCGACGACGACGTTTGCGAGCGATGCCTTGGGCACGCCGCCTCCGCCCGGAACGGAGTTGGGCGCGTCGGGATCGCCGTATTCCTCGGCCTTGGGCTTGACGCTGACGAGCGCGGCGTCATGCAAGCCGTGGTAGGCGCCTTCGAACTTTAGAATTTTTTCGCGCCCGGTCGCTGCGCGCGCGATACGGCAGGCGTGCATCGTGGCTTCCGTGCCGCTTGAACCGAAGCGCACCATCTCGAGGGGATAGCGCTTGCAAATCTCTTCCGCAAGCTCCCATTCCATGTCGTGCGGCATGCCGAACGTCGTGCCTTCATGCAGCTTTTGTTCGACAGCCTTCACCACGGCAGGATGGCAGTGCCCGGCCATCAGCGCGCCGAAGCAAAGGTTGTGATCGACGTATTCATTGCCATCCAGGTCATGAATTTTGCTGCCCTTGCCGTCCTTTACAAACAGCGGATAGGGTTCGTAGTGGCGGTAATTGCTGGCCACGCCGAGCGGAATGCGCTGCAACGCGCGCTTATATGCCTCCGCAGATTTCGGCGTGCGCTTCTCATAAGTGGCGATTTCCTTCTGCAATGCTTCGTGCATTTCCTTCTTCCCTAAGCTGTGTGGCCGCAAACGGCCTACGCTGGCAGGTCTGTTCCCTGCGGTCAGTTTGTGCTATCAAAACTCTTGAGAATGAACGGTTTCTCTCTCTTTCTTTGCACGTGCGAAAGCCCCAAGCTAGCCCGAGGCGCCTTCAGAATTGTTGTTGCAATCTGCTGCCGCGTCAGAAACGGAACTTTAGCGAGAACTGAACCAGCCGCGGATCGTGAACGTGCTGCACCTGCCCAAACGTGCTACCGGTGTTCGACACATTTCCATCCACGCTATAGAACTGTGCGTGGTTCCAAATGTTGAAGATATCGCCACGGAACTCCATCTGGAGTCTTTCTCCAAAGTTTGTTTCTTTCATGAAACTCATATCCCAGTTATTGATGCCCGGACCGCAGCAAATGGTGCGTGGGGCATTTCCGATTGTCCCCGGGGCAACGGTTGCATTCGTAAAAAGATTTGGGTCAAACACGAACCCATTGTTCTGGCGAATGTTTTGTGTGTGAAACGGCGCGGTTAGATTCGGCTCGCCCGGAAATTCGAAAAGGTCCGTGGAGTCCAGCTCTTCCACGTCGTCCGCAGACGTGATTCGAATCGGGAAGCCGCTCTGGAACGTAACAATTCCCGACGCTTCCCATCCATCCAGCAACTTCCCTTTGAATCCATCGTACTTCGGGACCGGCAGATCCCAAACGTAGTTGAAGACAAAACGATTTCGGGCGTCGTAGTCGGACAACCCGTAGGTTGCATTGAAGTTCAACGGATTGAGCGCGCTTTCAAAGCTCGAGGCATTGTCCATGGTCTTGCTGAGAGTGTACGAAGCCTGGAACTGCAGACCATGAGCAAAGTTCTTCTGCAACATGACCTGCAGAGAATTGTAGTTCGATCGTGCAACGGTATTCTCGCTGAAGATGCCGGAGAAAACGGGTGTGCCGTCGGAAGGGCAACCCGCGCCTGTAAGCGGGTTACATAAAGGGGAGGAATACCCCCGGATACCCACCAGGGTGATCGGCGTCCCTCCAGCCGCACCAGTGATCGTGCAGGCCGCAGGCGCGTTCACGACCGGACAGGGCGAGTCCGAACCGCCGGGCCCTCCAGGAATATACGGTAGGTGGAAAACTGAACCGGATGGCAGAACGAACGAATAGGCGCTGTCTTCACCGAAAGGACCGCAGCCCTGTCCCAGTGCGGCCAGGTCGTTGCAAGTTTGCGGATTTCCTGGATTGGCTTCATAGCTCGCGAGCAAGCGGTGCCCTTGCGACCCCACGTAACCGACCTGAAATAGAATCTGTCCTGGTAGTTGGCGTTTGATCGTCAAGTTGTACTGATCCGAATATTGCAAGCGCAGATTGGGGGGAAATTGCCCGAAGAAGGTCATCGGGCGAAATTGTTCCCAATCGATCGCGCTGCCCCGCGGCGGATTCAGAATTCCATTGAATGGATTCGGGAATGTGCTGCCACTCTGGCTGACGTAGGGGGTTTGCAGTAATGGGGCGGTAATGAAGTTACTTCCTCCAAAAGGAGGCTCGGCGCTGAACTGCTCAAGCACGAGCTGTTCGATCGGATTGTAGAAAATCCCGTACCCCATGCTCACGCTCGTCTTCGAAGGCCCGCCAGTAAGTTTGCTGAGCAAGCCATCTTTCCAGCCGGGGCTCCAATTAAGCCCGAGGCGCGGCGCGAAACCCTTGTAGTAGGTATTCGTCAAGGCTTCGGGCACACCTTTGTCACCCGGGAAAACCAGCCCAACCGGTGTTACGCCAGCCTGATCGCAGGTCGTGACACTCCCCGCAATGTACAGTGGGCTGCTCGTGGGAAGGGTACAAGGATAGATCGTCGAATCTTGCCCGGGCCGGAAGGTCTGCACCTTCTGTCCGATGTCAGTGAGTGGTGTGTTCATTTCCCAGCGCAAACCATAGTTCAGAGTCAAATTGGGCTTGATTTTCCAGCTATCCTGCGCGAAGAGGTAGATCGAAGTGCTCCGCACAAGTTCATGTTGTGCGGACCCTTGAAAAAAGCTGTTGCCCAATCCGAGGAGATAGTTGGGATAGGCGTCGGAGTAGCCCAAATCATCCCCACCTGGAGACGACGAGGAAGATAAAAACGACAAGTCGCCATTCACATCGAAATAGAGCAGCTGATTGAACATCTGATACCGCGTGTCCTCACCGAATTTCAAACTGTGGTTGCCGATGATTTTGCTGTAATTGTCACTGAACTGGTACGTATTTCCCGTCTGCGGCAACTGCCCATTGTAATTGTTGCCGATGGTAAAGCCCCCGCCCACGCTGATGAACGGAACTCCTTCTTTGCTCGAACCGAGGCCCGAGTGCAGTCCGTAGTCCGGGTTGGTACCGAGCAGATTCCCGCTGTTGTCCGTGAGTGGCGTATCCGAGACACCCGTGAAGCAAAACGGGGCGGCGGCGCCGGTTCCGCACGAAGCCTGGATGGCGTTCGTCCGCGTCGGCGAGTCAAATTGCAGCTGTCCTTCGCGGAAATAGCTGAACCGGAATTCGTTCACCGCCGTCGACCCAATCGTCGAAGTGTGCGTGATATTCAATTGCTGCGTGCGCGTCGCGTAGACCCCTGGGAAGTTACCCGTCGTCGCGCCGGACGCCTGGAACTTTGCGAACGGATCCAAGGTGTTGTCGTCATCGAAGTAGTAATAAAAGGCAGTTTTTTGATTGTTCGACCAATTCTGGTCGACCCGAATCTGGAACTGGTCGCCGCGATCCGTTTTATTCGGCGTGACCTGCACGCCGCCGCTTCCTCCCGATCCCGGAACATACTGCAACAGGCTGAGCGCGACGGGATCAAAACATCCAACCGGAATCTGATTGGGAATATTATTGTTGGTGAAAATAGAAGAGTATGGCGCGGGAGCGCCACCGCTGGCCACGCCGGCGACCAAGGCTTGCGCGGCAGGCGTCAGCCTCTGGTTAAGGGGCACGGACGACGGCGCATTCGCTCCGCACCGGTTCTGCAGGATATTTGCAACGGTCGCGTCGGTAAGCGATCCTGTGAACGTTGGTCCGGCGGAAAAGTCCCCGTTGTTGAGCTCCGCCCCCGTGGGCACGTTAATGGGCTGCGAGACGATCCCTTGCACGATCCGCCGACCCTCATACGAGCCGAAAAAGAAAGTCTTGTCCTTCTTAATCGGCCCGCCGATCGTCCCGCCGAACTGGTTCTGCCGGAATTCCGGCTTTGGCGCTTGAAAAAAAGTGAATGGATGCGCGTTGAGAACGTCGTTTCGAAAGAACTCATAAAAACTACCGTGGATATTGTTCGTCCCGGATTTGGTCACCACGTTTACCACTGCGCCCGAATTCCGGCCGTACTCCGCGTCAAACGAATTGCTAATCACGCGGAACTCTTCAATGCTATCCGGCGATGGCTCGATGGCAGGCAAGTTGGCGAAGAGGTCGTTGCCATCGCCGCCGTTCACGGAATAATTGTTCGAACGCCCGCGGCCGCCGTTCACAGTGACTACTCCGGGCTTGTCCGAGCCGTAAAATAGATCGTTGCCCAGCTGCGACTGCACGCCAGGCTGCAACTGCAATAATTGATAGACGTCGCGCTGGTTCAAAGGCAGCTGCGTCGAAGCACGCTCATTCACTACCGCGCCGAGTTGTGTCGAGCTGGTATCCACGACTGGCGGCGCGCCGGTGACCTCCACGCTTTCCGTCGCTGAGCCCAGCTGCAGCGTGATATCGACGCTGGCGACTTCGTTCAAATCGAGCGCAATCCCCTTGCGCACAAATTTCTTGAATCCCGCCTGGGCCACATCTATTTCGTAGCTGCCCACCGGCACTTCGATGAAGATGTACTCGCCGTTGGCCCCGCTCTGCACTGTGCGCGCGGAATGCGTCGCTTCGTTTAGGAGCGTGACCGTGGCGGCCGCCACCGAAGCGCCGCTCGGATCGCTGATCGTCCCGCGAATCTGCCCGCCGGTGCTCTGCCCCCTGGCAATCGGCGCCACAAACAACATGGCCGGTGCGGCAACGAGCAGGGAAAAAATGTTGCGGAGGCAGCGCCTATAGCTCTGCCTAAGTCCTGCGGCCCATTTCATGAACTCACCCCTTGTTTCGAAGAATTCTCCTGGCGGCGGATTCTTCGAGGTTGCTGTGCCCCGGAAACCTTACTATAATCCCGCAAACTTAGAGAAAGCCGGAACCCGTGTCAAGCGGAAAGAATTTCTCCAAGCCATCAACTAATCGAACACCGCTTCGCTTGCTCCGCATCGGCGAAGTCGCTCGCCGTGTGGGCATTTCCTCTTCCGCCCTGCGCGCGTGGGAAGCTTTGGGCCTGGTTTCTCCTCAGCGCACCAGAAGCCGTTATCGTATGTATACGGAAGCAGACGTGCGTCTGCTGCAACGCGCGATTTTCTTGCGTCGTGCGCGCGGCCTGAATCCCCCCGCTATCGTTCACGTCTTGAAACGCCAGGGCATTGTCTTACCAGCGGCGGAGACTGCTCCTCTCCCGGGTCAGCGATTCCGCCGGCTGCGCACTCGCCGCGGGCTGTCGCTTGCCCAGGTCGCGAGCGCCACAAAACTTTCTGTTGGGTTTCTCAGCGCCCTCGAACGCGGCCAAATGCGCTCCTCTATTTCGACGCTCCGCCGCATCGCTCGTTTCTATCGAACAAATATTCTTTCGCTCTTTGAAACTGCGGCGGAAAATCCGCGCCTCGTCCGCCCCAGCCAGAGAAAAGTATTGGAGACTACTCCCGGCGTTCGCATGGAGCTTCTCGCCTGGGGCCAAACCGCCATGGAACCGCACCTATTTCGCATCAAACCCGGCGGCGGCAGCGGCGAATCTTACTCGCACGAGGGCGAAGAGTTTCTGCACATTCTTCGCGGAGATTTTGAGATTTGGCTCAATGGCCAGGAGCATTACCGGCTCAAATCCGGCGACAGCCTCTATTTCGAGAGCTCGACACCGCATCGCTGGAAAAATCCCGGTCGGTCGGAGACCTGGCTTCTCTGGGTCAACACGCCGCCGACCTTCTAAGAGGCTGTGTTCTGATGATGGATAATCGTAGCCGCGCGGAGATGCGCAAATCGCAGATGCGGGGGAAACCATGAACCGGCGCGAAATCGTTCTGGGAATTCTGTCGATCGCGGTGCTCTGCGGCGCTTGCAAGAAAAAAGAACCACCCCTCAGCTTGCTCGTTTGGGAGGGGTACGCGGATCCCTCGTTCGTGCGACCGTTCGAGGAGTTGCACCATTGCAGAATCGCGGCGTCGTACATGGGTTCGAGCGACGAGCTCGTCGCCAAGCTGCGCGGCGGAAGCGCGTCCAACTATGACGTGATCTCTCCCTCCAGCGATGTCGCCACGTCCATCGCCCGCGCCGGCCTCGCCGCACCGTTGGATCTCTCAAAATTCCCGTCCTACCCACAACTCGCCGCCCGTCTTCGCGACTCGCCCCTGGTGAAGTTCCAGAGACAAGTCTTCGGTGTGCCATTCATGTGGGGACCAAATCCTCTCCTCTACGACACGACCGTTTTCGCCCAACCACCCGATTCCTGGAACATTCTCTGGGATCCCAAATACAAAGGGAAAATCTCGGTCTGGGATGATCTCTCCACTGTATACATGGCCGCACAGATTTTGGGTTACGACAAACCCGACCCTTCGCAACTCTACAATCTGACGGATGAACAACTTGACGCCGTCAAAAAGAAACTCATCGCACTCAAACCAAACATTCGAAAAATATGGTCAACTGGAGGCGAACTCACCAATCTCTTCGAAAATCATGAGATCGCTCTCGCCATGGGCTGGCCGCTCAACACCAACCAGTTGCGACAAGCAAAATTTCCCATTGGCGAAACCATCCCGAAAGAAAATACCACCGGCTGGATCGATCACCTGATGATCACCGCCGCGAGCCAGCAGAAGCAACTGGCCGCGCAATTCCTCGAATACATGATCGAAGCGCAGACCCAAAAGCAGGTCACGGATGTGACCGGCTATTCCCCCGCCAACCCCGCATCCACGGCTTTCATGACCGACGCGGAAAAGAAAAACCTGCACATGGACGATCCCGATGCCTACATGCAGCGAATCTATTTCTGGCAGGATGTGCCCCGGCGCGCCAGGTACAACGAAATCTGGAATGAGGTGAAAGCCACACAGTGAGCTCCCTCCCCATTCCGCAGCCCATATTGCACGACGCCGATGCTCCGCTGCTCGAATTGCGCGAGGTGGCTAAACGCTTTGGCCCACGCGAGGTGCTGAAAAGCATCTCCTTGAACATCGCTCCCGGCGAGTTTCTCACTCTGCTCGGCGAGAGCGGCTCCGGGAAAACCACGCTTCTGCGCCTCGTCGCCGGTTTCGAGCAGCCCTCGGCGGGCGAGATTTGGATGTCCGGCGCACGCCTGGACAAGCTGCCGCCCTACAAGCGCCGCGTAAACACTGTCTTTCAGAGCTACGCACTCTTCCCGCACTTAAGCGTGCGAGACAACGTTGCGTATGGTTTGCGCGTGCAAGGCGCTCCGAAGAATGAAATCGCCGCTCGCGTCGGCGAGGCCATGAATATGGTGAAGATGGCCGAGTTCGCGGCCGCGCGTCCTTCCCGGCTCAGCGGCGGTCAGCAACAGCGCGTGGCGCTTGCCCGAGCTCTCGTGAACCGCCCTCAACTCTTGCTCCTCGATGAACCGCTCTCCGCGCTCGACGCCAATCTCCGCAAAGCAATGCAAAGTGAGCTGAAATCCTTGCAGCGCGAAATCGGCATCGCTTTCCTTTTCGTCACGCACGACCAGGAAGAAGCCATGGCCCTTTCCGACCGCATCGCCCTGCTCCGCGATGGCGCTCTCGAACAAGTCGCTTCGCCGCGTGAAATTTACACGCACCCCGCAACCGCTTACACCGCGCAGTTCATTGGCCAAACTAATTTGTTGCGCGGAGAAATCCGTCGCAGCATCGCCACCTGTGGCGTCCTTCGCTGGCCCCTCGAGGACGCCGACGGCCCCGCGCTTTTTTCCGTCCGCCCGGAAGCCATTCGCATCAGCCCCGACGGCAAACGTCAAACTCATGAAGTGAAATTTCGCGGCACCATTCGCCAGCAAATCTACAGCGGCGCCAGCGAACTGCTCGAAGTGGATTGCGGCTCCGGGCAACTCTTGCGCGTCCGCCTCCCCGCGCGCGGCCCACTCACCGGCGAACACGATTTTGTATTTTCGATTGCGGACGCAATCCGCGTCGCAGACTAATTTCTCATGTACTCCCGCGCCTACAAAACGTTCGTCTCGATTCCCCCGCTACTTTGGGTAGGGCTTTTCCTCTTAATTCCCTACGCCTTAATGTTCGCCCACAGCTTCTGGCTCGTCCAAAACGGCGTCCTCGTCCATCACTGGAATCTCTCCAATTTCCAAAAGCTCCTCACCAATCCCCTCTACGCCGAAGTTCTCTTCCGCACCATGCGTATCGCCGCCTCCGTGGTGCTCTGCTCTCTGCTCCTCGGCTACCCGCTCGCCTATTACCTCTCGTTCCATTCCAGCGCGCGCAAAGAGCTACTCTTTCAGCTCGTTATCGTCCCGCTCTGGGTTAGCTACCTCGTCCGCGGCTACGCCTGGAAAACAATTCTCGGCAGCGACGGCGTCCTCAACGGCTTCCTGCAATATCTCCACATCACTCACGCGCCCGTCGGCTTCTTCCTCTACAGCCCTTTCGCCGTCATTCTCATGCTCACTCACATCTACACACCATTCGTTTTCCTCCCGATTTACGCTTCGCTTGAGCACATCCCCCGCCCCCTCGTCGAAGCTTCGCACGATCTCGGCGCCGGTCCCGTCTCCACATTCTTCCGCGTCGTCCTCCCGCTCTCTATGCCCGGTCTTCTTGCCGGAGCCACCTTCGCCTTCGTTCTCTCTCTCGGCGATTTCCTTGCACCGCTCCTCGTCGGCGGTTCTTCCGGCACGATGATCGCCAACATCGTGCAAACTCTTTTTGGCGCGTCCTACGATTGGCCTCTCGGTGCCGCCATTTCTGTCTGCATCCTGCTCATTACAATCTCGCTCCTCTTCCTTACCGAGCGCCTCGAAAAGCGCTGGTCCTTCAAATGAGCCGCCAATCCCCAGCTCGCCGCTCTCCGCTCCTCGGCCTCTATTCGCTCCTCGTTTTCGCTTTCATCTATTTGCCCATCGTCGTGCTCATCCTCTACTCTTTCAATCGCGATGGCGTCGGTGGGTTTCCTCCGAGAAATCTGACTCTTGATTGGTATCGCCAGCTCTTCGCGGACAACTCGATATGGGACTCCGTCCTCAATAGCCTCATTGTCGCCGCCGGTACCGTCGCGCTTTCTCTAACTCTGGGCCTGCTCGCCGCGCTCGCTCTCGATCGTGCAAGCTTCCCCGGCAAAGCTCTCTTCCGCCGCCTCGTTCTTCTCCCGCTCATTCTCCCCGGTATCATCACCGGACTTTCGCTCCTCATGTTTGCCGCTTTAGCCGGCTTGCCGCTCAGCCTGCTCACCGTTTTTCTCGGCCACGGCACCGCCCTCATCTCCGTTGCCACCACCGAACTCTTCGCCGGCCTCCAAAAAATCGATCGCGCTCAGGAAGAAGCCTCGCTCGATCTCGGCGCTACTCCCTGGCAAACGTTCTGGCGTATTACGCTCCCCAATCTCAAACTCTCTCTCGCCGCCGCCGCGCTTCTCATCTTCACCCTCTCGATGGACGAAATTGCCGTCACCTTTTTTCTCATCGGCCGCGACAATACTCTTCCGCTCGAAATCTGGGGCCGTTTGCGCCGCGGCATCACGCCGGAGATCAATGCCGTCTCTACTCTGATATTCGCCGCCTCCGTCTTGCTCATCATCGTCTGGTACCGCATTCGCACGCGCAGCATCGGCAACGAAGCGCAGCAGTTGTTCGAACAGCCGTAACGGCTCAAGGAGGACGCATGTCGCAATCGCGCCGTGAGTTCATCAAATTTGTGGTGGCAGGTTCGGTCGCCGCCGGCTGCCCTGTCGATGCCGCTCTCCTTTCCGCCCCCGATTCCAACTTTTCCGCCTCTACTCCACCGACCGCCCCGCTCGCCGACGGCGAGCACTTCGAAATCTGCCACCAAATCCGTGACGGCCACCCTTTCGACTTGCCCGCCGCCACCACCAAACTCGGCATCGCAATCGTCGGCGGTGGTGTAGCCGGCCTTCCCGCCGCCTATTTCCTTCGCGGCAAAGACTGGCTCCTCCTCGAAAAGGAAGCTCACTTCGGCGGCAACGCCTACCAGGAAGAATTTGACGGTCAGCCCTTCGCGACAGGCGCGGCCTACGCCTACCGCGGCGACGAAGGCGATCAGCTAGCCTCCGAGATCGGCCTGAGACTCCCGCTCATCAACATGCCCGATCCCACCCTCGTCAACAAAACCTACGTTCCCGACACCTGGAAGACTGGCCTCTCCCAACTCCCTTATTCGAAAGAAGTCGTTGCCAGCTTTCAGAAATTTCGCGACGACGTTCTCAAGATGGATGTCAGCCGGCGCATGGCCGAGCTTGACGCCCAACCCTTTTCGAACTTCACCTCCGCCTACGCCGCTGAAGTCCAGCAATGGTGGGACATCTTCGGCCCTTCCAACTGGGGCGCCGCCACGCACGACACTTCCGCCTACGTCGGCCTCTACAACGCCAACGACCTCTTCACCGGCGGCGACGCCAAGCGCGCCATCTTGCCCGGCGGCCTCGGCTGCATCACGCACCAGCTCGTCGAGGTCCTCCAGCCTCGTTACAAAGACCGCATGCTCGGCGATGCCACCGTCGTCGCTGTCGTCCCGGAAAAAGACGCGGTGAGCGTTACCTATCTTCGCGAAGGAAAACTCACCACAGTCTCCGCCAAAGCCGTCCTTATCTGCACGCCCAAGCAAATTACCTCAGGCATCGTCCAGAACTTGCCCGCCCAACAAAAAGCCGCCATGCAGCACACGCGCTACGCCCCCTATCCTGTCGTCAACCTCATTTTCGACAAGCCCGTCTACAATCGCGGCTACGACAACTGGTGCCCCGGCAATTCCTTCACCGACTTCATCGTCGCCGACTGGACCATTCGCAACAATCCCGGCTACAAGCAAAAAAGCAACATCCTCACCTTCTACACTCCGCTCCGCGAAGCCCAGCGCTTCACGCTCCTCGATGAAAACAATTGCAAAACGCTCGCCGCACGCGTTCTCACCGACTTCCAGAAAATCCTTCCCGAATTCGACGTCGATCCCGTCGAAGTCCGCATCTACCGCCGTGGCCACCCCATGTTCATGGCCGTTCCCGGCCACTACACAAAAACTCGTCCCGCCGCCGCGCATCCCATGGACCGCATCTATTTTGGCGGCAATGATTCCGGCGGGCCTGAATCGCTGACCAGCGAAGCCGTCCGCCTCTCCCACGTCGGCGCCGAATGGGCAAGCCTTATCTTGTCCGGCAAGCCCGGCGCTAAAGAACTCGCGGAAAAAGCCCTCGCTGCAACCGCCGACTAAAGTGCCCACGTGCCCAGCCCCAAATTCACGCACCAACCGGATTTAGTCCATAATAATCTCCTCATTTCCGGAGGATTCATGCCCGACCGCCTCGACGATTTTCAAAAATTCCGCGCCGACCTCAACGAAGAAATCCTCAATTGCGGCCACCTCGGCATCAAACGCTTCTTCGCTCTGGACCATCAAGCCTACGAACCCGGTGCACTCGACACGAAAACGAAAGAGCTTCTCGGCCTCGTCGCCTCCGCCGTTCTCCGCTGCGACGATTGCATCACCTACCATCTCGTTCGCTGCGGCGAGGAAGGCTGGAAACGCAATGAGGTGATCGACGCTTTAAACGTCGCCCTCGTCGTCGGCGGCTCCATCACCATTCCCCACGTCCGCCGCGCCTTTGCCCGCATGCGCGAGATTACTTCGTTGAAACCCTGAAGCCCGCGGCGTAGTCTTATTGATTAATAGAAGGAAGCAAGATGAGTACGGCCCCAGCCTCTGCCGCATCGCATCACCAAGGAACCGTCGCGCGCCTCCGCAACTTCGCGATCGGCGCTTTGTTCGCCCTCGTCCTGCTGATTCCAAAACTCCTGCGCATCCGCCGCAATCCCCAATCCTGGATGGCCTTCCGCGTCTTCCTCGGATTCGCCGGCGCCGCCCTGGTCATCCTTCCCCTTGGCCTCTGGGATAATTGGCTCGCAGCTCCTGCCGGTCTTGCTATGTTTCTCGCTGCAATCCTTTTGCCTCCCGCCAAACCGCACGCGTTCCTCGATGAAAAAGCCCGCGAATTCGGCGCTCTAGTCGTCGTAAATGGCGGAAAATATCAGCGCTCAAAGGCCGCTCCAGCTCCCGTTCAGCTCTTCGTTGGCGCGCAACAAATCTGCGCGCTCGATTCTCATCTCGCTCCGCTCCTCGTAATTCCCACCGCGGAGATTACCTTCGCGCGTGCGCTGCAAGACAAAAACAGCTGGCTCTTGCAAGTCCGCTGGTCCCAGAGCACCGCCGATTTCACTTACGAAGGCATCTTTGCCGAGCACCTCGCTCGCGTAGCCGAAAGCACTCTCGCCGGCGTCATGCACTCCCCACTCCCCGTTTTGCCAAAAAGTCGCGCCGTCAGCGCTTGAACGCCTCTCAAAATTTCTCGCTTTTACCGTCCGCTCTTACGGCAAAATGTGTCAAAATAATGGTATGGCGCGAGGATGGGAAAGCAAAGACGTGCAAGCACAAGTGGAATCCGGCCAGGAACCCCAGGGACACTACGGCAACAAAACCAAAAGCACGGAAGAGGTTCGCCGCGAACAGGAGCGCAAGGACCTGCAATTGTCCCGCATCCGCATCGCTCATGATTTAGAGTCCGCAACCCACCCGAACCATCGCAAGTCTCTCGAAGCCGCGCTCGCCCACCTCGACAAGAAGCTGTCCGACCTGAACTAGCCGCCCCCACGTTCAACCAATACAGAAGTTCAAACGACTATGCGGTAACTGCCTCTTCTTCCCTACTCCGTGAACTCTGTGTCCTCTGTATTAAAATTCACATCCGCCCGCCCGCGAACGGAACCGTCGTCAACCATCCCATCCTTTACCGCGTGAATTCCCCCGCCAACCCCCAAAAATCATTCACGTAGTAATGCGACAAAACATTCCCAAACAAATAGCAGATTCCCTGGCAAGGCGGAATATCCCCGTAAATCTTCCTGCCCCGCGCAAAAATCTTCTTCAACGATCCATCCCGCAACAAATTTCCCGCCACCTTCCTCAGCGGCTCGCAAGGATAAAACACATCGCCATTCGGATACACCCGCGGGAACATCGTCGGATAACACTGGAACTCCCGAAATCGCAGCAAAGTCTCGATCGTCCTCGGCGTCCCATTGATTGGCTGCGTCCCGCTTCTCCTCCGCTCGATAATCTTGTCCACCAGCACCTGATATTTCGGATTCTGCGCCAATCTAAGGTTTGGCATTTTTTCGTTCTGCGCCGATTGCGCCGCGAACACGAACCCTTCCTCCCCGCACCAATTCAGCAATTTCTCCACTTCCGCGATATTCCATTCCTCGATTACCGTGCTGATCGTAATCCGCGCCGCGCTTCCCAAAATTCCCTTCGCCAGCGTGAGATTCTGCAAAACCTTGGGCAAAGCCGCCGGTTTCGATAGCGCGTTCGAAGGATCAGCAGCCAATGCATCCAAGCTAACCACCAATCCCGTCACCGAGCTTAAAATCCCCGGCTTGCGGTCCAGCAAAGTACCATTCGTAATCAGCAGCACCGACCGGAACTTGCAATGGAACCGCGCCATTGCCACCAGCTCTTCGATATCCGCGCGCAAAGTCGGCTCCCCGCCGGTAAACACGATTGAGTCCGTCTCTTTCCGTATCCTCCGCAAAATCCGAATCGTCTCTCCCGTCGACAGTTCCTGGCTGAAAACGTCCGGTTCCTTCTGCGTGCAATACGAACAAGCCAAATTGCACTTATGCGTCACGTAAAACGTCACCGCGTAAGGCGCCACTACATTCGTCCGCAAAATATGCCGCCGCCACCCATTCCGAAAATAAAGCCCAAAGTTTTTCGCCACAAACGGCGCCTGACGCACTAGCCCGCGGATCAGCGCAACTCTCGATGGCCGCCTCTTATCCAAAGCACTTGCAGGAACAAAATGGGGAATCTTCGTGGCAGGCCTCGTCATAAGGTCAAAATTGTAACTTACTGCTCTGCTTTTGGCTGAGGCCACTTGCGCAAAGGGCTCCGCCCGCCGATCGCTGGCTCTTCGGGTCAATCGGAAAATAGCTCAGGTTCGCGTTGTGGTTATGCGGAGGGATGCTTCAGGATATCCGCCAAAGCATACAACCGTGCCGAGTCAGCCGGATTGTGCGCCATCGCCGCGCTCTTTTCCAGGGACGGCGCCATGCGCTTCAACTTTCCCAGTTTTCCTCGGTTCATGTGCGAGTTCTCCACGTTCTCGATCGCCTTCTGTAGTGCCGTGATTTGGTCTGCCGGCAGAGCCTGCGACCGGCTCAACTGATCTATGTATGCCTTCGCCACCACCAACTTTGCAGGCCACTCGATTTTTTGCTGGTTCTGCACATTCAGCGTGTCCACGCGAACTGTTTTTGCAGCGTCGATTTCATTCTGCGTCAGGAACTTGGTCGGCGTCAGCTCGAAAACGTCCAGCCCGCGCGCAATTTCCGAACCATAGATGCTGCCGTTGTACCAATACGCGGACCAGTCGCCCCCCAGCACCAGCATCTTTGGATCAATCGGCCCGCGGTCAAAGTAGGCAATTTCGAATGGGTGCGCCACGTCGGTGAAGTCCACCACGGAGATCCCGCCTTGGTACCAAGCTTGTACTTCGATATCGCGCCCCGGAACCGGAATCAGTGAGCCGTTATGCGCCACACAATTCTCCGTGTCCCCTTGCGCGGCCGGCAGTTTGTAATAATTCGCGAAGTTCAATTTATCGTCTTTGAGATGGAAGATCGCATCCGCGCCCCACTTGTTGGGATCGTTCGGCCGGCATCTCGCCCCCAGCCCGCCGCCCCATTCGTCCGTAAACACGACTTTGCTCCCATCGTTCGAGAACGTGGCCGAGTGCCAGTAGGAGTAGTTCGGGTCGTTCACGGCATCCACACGCTTCGGATGTACGGGATCTTTGACGTTCAGCAGAATTCCATTTCCCGAGCACGCCCCGGCCGCAAGCCCGATCGCCGAGTACACCGTGATATCGTGACACTGGTTCGTTTCTTCAGCCTTCTCCAGGGGCTTCGTCGCATCTTTGCCATGAGAGCCGCCGTTGGTCAGCCCGTTTACCGCGCCCGTCCGCGCATCGATAAACACGCGAGGGCTCGAGACCACCTGCGCTTCCTGCGGAGCCGAGAGCGGAACTTTGATCACATCGATGCGAAATAGCGCCGTATCGGGATTCTTGTCCGGCTCTCCGCCAGAGCATCCAGCCAGTTCTTCCGGCTGACGCACGAACGACGTCCCCGAAACGTAGATATACACGTTGTCTTTGTCGTTCGGATCCACCACCAGGGTGTGAGTATGCGAGCCGCGGCATGTTTGCACGGCTGCGACTTGCTTGGGATTGCTGATATCCGAAATGTCGAAGATCCGCACTCCGCGGAAACGGTCTTTTTGCGCGGCAGGGATGTGGCGCTTCCTTTCCTCCCCTGGGGCGGGTGGAGGCGGCGGAGGTTCCGGTGGAAACCCTTGCGTCCCGCAGTCCAGGCGGCCGTTCGGCATCTCGACCGACATGAATAGTAGGTTTTTGTAGACGGAAACATCGCCCTGCCCGCCAGGGCACACCAGCGAAGTGAGCAGCGCGGCGTGCGCCGGATTAGAGATATCAAAGATGTTCACGCCGTAAAAATTCCCTTGAAATAAGTGGTCGCCCTCGAAGGCCAGGTCCGAGTTCGAGAAAGCCAGCTCCGCGATGACCAACTGCATCGGTTTCGGCATCTTGTCGCGATTGCCTATGCCAAGCTGGCCAAAAACTTTCTGCACTTTCGGATCATCGGGATTCGTGACGTCGAGTTGAAAGGCCTCGGGCTTTTTGAGTAGCAGCAGGTGTTTCATCCCCATCGATGCTTCCCCGGCGTCGTACAGCCCGGGAGTCAGCGTATAGCGCGGATCGTTAACATCCGACCCCGTCATCCCCGGTGGCAGCGGCGGAGCCGGCTGGGGCGCGAACGGATTTTCTTCCGCTTCTGGCGCCTTCGCGGGTTCCTGCCCGGGCGGAGGCGTTGCCTGCGTCTGCGCCTGCAACCGTCTGGCTCCAACTCCGGAACATAGAAAAATTGCGGCCACCGAGACACGAAACGCAACGCCGGAAACTCGATTCATCGTTTCTCCTCTGAGGTTTTTTTCTCCAACATAGCCTGCATAATCCTGATCTCCGCACGTTGCGTGCTGTCTGCGTCCGTCGCGAAGTTGAAAATATCGGCGTCTTGACCCGCTCCCGGTGTGTCGAACAAATCCTTCACCATCGTCAGCGCTCCGCCGTGGTGTTGAATCATCCCCGTCAAAAATAAGCGGTCAAACTCCGCGCCCTTTGCTTTTCGAAGTGCGTCCATCTGTTCTGCCGTAAGCATTCCAGGCATTAAGGCCACGGGGTGGCCCGAAGTGTCCATGTCCGGCATTCCCGGCATCGCCATCGAAATCGGTTCTCCCCGAGCCGCCAGCCACCGATGCATAAACCTAATCTCGTCCGACTGCGAACTGCTGATTCGCGCTCCCAGCAGCCGCAGATCCTTGTTCTTCGTACGTGTCTCAATCAGCGCCGTCATCTCCACCGCTTGCGAATGATGCATGATCATGCCCTGCATGAACTCTACGTCCGCCTGCGATTGCTTGGGCAGCGTGCCTTTCGTCGTCGCCGCCAGCCTCTTGCTCGGCTGCCCCGGCGCTCCCGGCTGCACCACAACCGCCGCCGCTGGATCCCTCTGCTGCGCCCGCAGAGCAAAGCAGTAGAGCCCGCTCAAGCACAAGAAACCTGTGCCAAGCAGCATGCCGCGTAGCATCTTGCGTCGCTGCCTCTCGATCCGCGTTGCTTGTGGAGTACGTGCCAATCCGGCTCTCAGGTACAAATGCAAGGTAGAACCAAACAGGAGGGAATAGGCGCTAGTTCAGCTTTCGCGTTTTCTCCGGTCCTATCGCGTTCCTGCCAAACGCGATAGGCGGCCAGGAATCTACGCCGACAATCACGCCGAGGTCGCAGCATAGACCAAAAGCGCGAGCGATAGCAACGCTTGGCGAGGCTTGTCCGTGCTCTCTTTTGAAATGACCCCGCCAGCATATAGGACGCCGCATGATCCGCGTCTTGCCTTAGTTTGACTATCGCGAGAGGCCGGTCGAGCAGATAGCTCATCCTCGGTCTTGTGGCTCACTCCTGACGAAGCGCGCGCATAGGGTCGATACGGGTGGCGCGCCATGCGGGCAAGCACGAGGCCGCAATTGCCGTGGCCAGCATCACCGCCAACGCCACGGCAAAAGCGCGTGGATCCTGGGGACTTACTCGATACAGATAGGTGCCAAGCAGACGCGTCAACAGCAGAGCGGCTGCCACACCAAGCAGAACACCTGCCGCGGTAAGCGCCAGCCCGTGCAACATGACCAGTCGCAACAGATCGGAAGCGCGTGCCCCGAGGGCCATCCGCAAACCCAGTTCGCGCGTGCTTTGCGAGACGGCGTAGGACATGACGCCGTAAAGTCCGATGGCGGCGAGCGACAAAGCCAAGCCGCCCAGCACCGCGAGCAGCGTGACCGCGACTTTTTGGGGGGATGTCGAGCGATCCACCTGCTCCTGCAGCGTGATCACCTCATAGAGCGCGAGGTTGCCGTCCAGCGACTGGACTTCGCGGGCCAGCTCGTCGCCCATGGTCCTCGGGTTGAGCGGAGTGCGTATGTTCAGGCTGGCGCCAATCGCGAAATTTTGCCGGCGCGGTACGTAGAAGAAAGGCTTCGACTGGTCGCGCATGCTCTGATACTTCGAGTCTTTGGCTACGCCCACGATGGTCATCCAGCGCCCCTTGACCTGCACGCGCTGGCCAATCGGGTTTTTGCCTTTCCAGAATTGCGCCACCATGCTTTCGTTCACCACCGCGACCAGAGCGCCGGACTCATCGTCGGAGTGGTTAAATTCCCGTCCGGAGACGACCGGGATGCCCATGGTCGCGAAATAGGCAGGGCCAACTTCGTTGTATTCCACGACGGGTTCCTCTTCCGGGGGAACGTTGTAGCCATCCACTGCAATGGGGCTGGAGGAATAGGCACCGTAGCCCAGCGGCGTGACGCGCGCGAAAGCGGCCGACTCGACTCCAGGGAGTGCAACAACGCGGTCCAGCAACTCATCCTGGAAAGTTTTGGCGCGCGGAACGTCATATCCAGCGGACACCAAATCCACAGCGGTGGTCAGCACGCGGTCGGTGCTGAAGCCGGGATTTGCGGTGCGGATCTTTTGCAGGCTTTGCACCAGCAACGCCGTTCCCACCAGCAGGACAAAACTCAGCGAAACTTGCAGCACCACCAGCGCGGACCGCGCCCACGACTTTCCTTGGCCGCCCACCACGCCGGCCATCTCCGATTTTAGGGCTGTCGCGAGATCTATTTTGCTGGTCTGCACCGCCGGGAATAAACCAAGCAGCAGAGTGGAAAGCAGGCCGACTCCAGCGGTCAGTGCGAGCACGCGCCAGTCCAGGTCTCCCGGCAAGTACATCGATACGCCCGCGCGCGCCGGAAATAGCAGCACCAGAGTGTGACGAGACCAGTAGGCGACCGCGAGTCCGCCGGCCGCGCCAAGTCCGGACAAGATGAGACCTTCGGTGAGCAGTTGCTTCAGCAGGCGTCCGCGTCCGGCCCCGATCGCGGCGCGAACCGTCATTTCGTGTCGCCGCGAAAAGGAGCGCACCAGCAGGAGGTTGCCGACATTGGCGCAGGCGATCAGCAATACGCAAAGCACGACGACCAGCGTGATGGAAAGAGTGGGGAGCAGCGTGCCGGCATTGTTGAATGGCGTAGCCCAAAGCGGCCAGAGCTGGACGCTACGGCCTCGGTTCGTCAGGGGATAGTCCTTTTCCAGGCGGCTGGCTACGGCGGATAGCTCTTGCTGGGCCTGCTGCGCCGTAACCCCGGGCTTGAGGCGCGCGTAGGCTTCCACCCACCGGGCGTTACGATCTTCCAGTTTGTATCCGCCGGCTTCAAAAATTTCTTCCATGGAAGCGGGCACCCAAAACTGCATGGCCCAACCGACAAACGTCCCGTAAAACCCCTGCGGCGCCACGCCAATGATGGTGTGCAACACCCCGTTCAGCCGTTGCGTCTTGCCGATAATTTGAGGATCGCCTTTGAACCGTCCTTGCCAGAGCTGATAGCTGATCACAGCCACGGGATGCGCGGCGCTTCCCACGTCTTCGCCAAACACGAATCCGCGCCCCAGCATGGGATGCACACCGATCGCGTCGAAATAGTTGGCCGAAACGATGCTTCCGATGGTGCGCTCCGCGCGGTCGCCGATGCTCAGCGATGTGCCGGTGATTTTGCTCACGAAAAACGCGTCGAAAAGCGTGCAGTCTTTCTGCAAGTCCAGAAAGTCGGGCCAGGAAAGCGAGGTTGCGCCGGTTTCGCCGCGAGCGGTTCCAGCCAGTGCCATGAGTCTTTCCTGGTGCGCGACGGCGGGATAGGGGCGGAAGAGGATGCCTTCGACCCAACTGAAGACGGCGGCGTTGGCGCCAATGCCCAGCGTGAGGCAAAGAATGGCGAGGACGGAAAAGCCCGGACTACGCCAGAGCATGCGGAAGCCGACGCGCAGGTCCATGGCGAGATCTTCGAGCCATTGGAATTGCCAGGCCTCACGGGAATCCTCTCGCGCGAGTTGTGTTGACCCAAACTCGTTGCGGGCCCGGCGCATCGCGCCCTCTTTGGACACGCCACGTTCTTCGAGTTCCGCGGCGCGCGTCTCGATATGGAACTGCAGTTCGTCGCCCATTTCCCGGTCGAAGCGCGCGCGGTTCCCGAAGAAGCGCAGGCGGTTCACCCATTCGCGGAGTGTGGACACGGTGCGCCTCCTTACACGGTGCGCATCACCAACTGAATGCTTTTCACCAACTTCTCGAATTCCCTGGCCTCGGCGTGGAGTTGTTTCCGCCCTTCGGGAGTGAGGCGGTAGAAACGGGCTTTGCGGTTATTTTCCGAAGTGCCCCATTCGGCCTCTAGCCAGCCCTTCACGAGCATGCGGTTTAAGGCCGGATACAGCGAGCCATCCTCGACCTCCAGCCCGTTTGCAGAAGCGTTTTTGATGCGCTTGGCGATGGCGTAGCCATGAAGAGGGCCGCGGCCGAGGGATTTGAGGATGAGCAGAAAAAGCGTTCCCGGCAAAAGTTGCGAAGGATCGTTTCTCGTCATTTTGTTCCGTGCTTTCTGCCGCTGCTGGCAGCTGCCCTTCCCTATTCCAGTCTAGATATAGCCGCGAAAGGGGAGCGTGTCAAGCAAGTCCTCCAGCGGAAAAGACATAGCAGCTGCCGAAAAATAAGCTTGAAATGAGAAAAAGACGGTGAGATACTCCCCTAAGAACCTTATGGGTAGGAACCCCTTACCATGACCCAGAAAAACTCCGAAACGGGCGATCTGCTGCGCGACACTCTCGACATGCTGATTCTGAAGACTCTGAGCCACGGAGAGATGCACGGCTATGACGTCGCAGAGTACATCGAGGAGACGAGCGAAGAGGTGCTGCGTGTCGAAGAAGGAGCGCTATATCCGGCGCTCCATCGCCTAGAAGTTCGTGGGCTGCTCGCAGCGGAGTGGAGCGTATCGGACAACAACCGGCGGGCGAAATATTACAGGCTGACGGCGGCGGGCCGGAAACAGCTCGCGGAGGAAACCGCGCACTGGAAACGGATGTCTTCCGCGATTGCGCGGATTCTGGAGCCTGCCTAAGGAGGACCTATGGCGCGCGAGTGGTTGACGGAAGCGTGGCTGAGAGTAAAGGCGCTGGCGAAGCGGAGAAGGCTTGAGCGCGACCTGGAGGAGGAGCTTCAGTTTCATCTGACGAAGCGCGCAGAAAAGAACCGCGCTTTGGGACTTGAAGCAGGGGACGCGCGGGTGGCGGCGCTGCGGCGATTTGGGAACGTCACACTGGTAAAAGAAGATTGCCGCGAAATCTGGATTTTTACCTGGACTGAAACGCTCTGGCAGGACGTTCGCTACGCGGCCCGCATCTTGGCAAAAAACCCAGGCTTCGCCGCCGTCGTGATTTTCTCTCTGGCGCTCGGCATCGGAGCAAACACCGCGGTATTCAGTGCGATGAACGCGGTGCTGTTACGCGCTCTCCCTTACGAGCATCCGGAAACCTTGGTGACAGTATGGACCACACAGAAAACAGATCCCGGTTCAGAAGATCTTCCGCCGATTGCGGAGGTGACCGACTGGAAAAAGCAAAATCACGTTTTTGCTGACATTGCAGGTATCAGCGCGGGCGATAGAGCCATGTTGACCGGCGTCGGTGAGCCTGGGCCGGTCCGCATGCAATCAGCGACTCAGAACTTTTTCGAATTGGTCGGAGTGCAGCCCCCCTTGGGGCGAGTCTTTCGCACGGAAGAAATTCAGGAGCAGTTCCAGACCGTTGTGATCAGCAACGCCTTCTGGAGGAAGAGGTTCAACAGCGACCCCCATGTGCTTGGCAAGACGTTCCGGCTCGATGGCGTTGTTTCGACTGTCGTCGGAGTGATGCCTGCGGGGTTCACTGGGTTTGCGCCGTGGTACGGATCGAGCGCCGAGGGAAAGGCCACCGAGGTTTGGATACCGATCGATCCGGGAAGTGCAAGGAATGCAAAGCGCTCGGACCACTGGGTTATGCCCGTGGCGCGCCTTAAGCCGGGAGTGACCGTCGCGCAAGCGCAGGTCGAGATGGACGTGATTGCCCTCGGCATGGAGCAGGCCTATCCCGAGTCCAATAAGGGAGTGGGAGAAAAAGTTATTCTTTTGCACTACACGCTTTACAAGAGCGCTCGCGACACGCTCTATCCGCTTCTGGGCGCGGTGGGGTTTGTCCTGTTGATCGGCTGCGTGAACGTGGCGAACCTCATGCTCTCGCGCACCGAGGGCCGGCGAAAGGAATACTCCGTGCGGGCGTCGCTCGGTGCGAGCCGGCGGCGACTCATGCAGCAATTGCTTGCCGAGTGTGGATTGCTGACATTCATCGGGGGCTCGCTTGGCGTATTGCTTTCGTTCTGGGGAACCCACCTGATGCGCGCGATTACAGAAGTTCCAGAGGCGGAGAATATTCGCGTCAACGGACGTGTGCTCCTTTTTGCCGCCGGACTCTCGGTCTTGGCGGCGTTGCTGTTCGGACTGGCCCCTGCCCTTCGCGCTGCGCGCCCAGATTTGAATGATGCTCTGCGGGAAGGAGAGAGCAGGACTTCGTCCGGGAGACGAGGCCGCACGCGTTATTTGTTGGTGATTTCGGAAGTAGCTCTGGCGATGGTGCTTTTGGTGGGAGCGGGATTGATGATCAACAGTCTGCTCCGTATATTGCTCCCCTCTCCTGGCTTCGACCCGGCTAACGTGCTGGCGATGGCGGTGAATCTCCCGGCGACCGAAGTCAAATACGATGAGAAGATTCCCGGCAAAGACATGGCAAGAATCTCCCCGAAGGTGACCGCCTTTCACCAGCAATTAATAGAAAAAGTTGCGGGGCTGCCCACCGTCGAATCAGTAGGCATGATCAGTATCATTCCCCCGCTGGGAGCGGGAATGAGGACTTTCTCAATTTTGGGGCATACGGCTCCGTCACCGGGCGATAGGCCCGTGGGATTTTTTAACGAAGTGAGCCCCGGCTACTTCCGAACCATGAAGATTCCGCTGAAGAAGGGCCGCTACTTCGATGAGCGCGACACGGAGAGCGCCCCATGGACTGTGGTCATTTGCGAGACATTTGCAAACCGCTATTTCCCCAAGGAGGATCCGATTGGGCAGCAGATCCTCCTTCGTTACGAGCCTCAGCGAGTGGACGAAGACAGGCCACGCCAGATCGTAGGCGTTGTGGGCGAAGTCAAGCAAATCGGCATGGGTGGACTTCACCCGCTTCTCTACGAATCCTTTCTTCAGCAGCCGGACGTGTTCGAGGGTGGTAGCGAATTTTTCCAGCTTATGGGAAGCCTGGTCATCCGGACCACCTCAGACGTACGTGCCCATGAGGCAGATATCACGGCGTCGGTGAAACAATTTGTGAAAGAGATGGACCCGGATGAGCCCGTGACTGACATCAGTACGATGGAAGACGTAATGGGGAAATCCATGAAGGATTATAAAAACTACGTCATCGTGCTCGGGTTCTTGGCCGGCTTAGCCGTGATCCTAGCAGCGATCGGCGTATATGGCGTCCTCTCGTATTTCGTCAACCAGCGCACGCGAGAATTGGGCATCCGTTTCGCTCTTGGAGCTCAGCAAGTTGATGTGCTGGTATTGGTCGCCAAGCTGGGACTCACCCTTGCCGGTACTGGACTAGCTATTGGTGTTGCGCTAGCGCTGGGACTCAAGCGCTTCCTGGCGGATCACCTCTGGCTGTTTCACGTGAAGGCCACCGACCCCGCGACCTTTGCGGCCGTGGGAGTCCTGTTGGTGTGCATCGCTTTGCTCGCGTGCTATATCCCTGCTCGCCGCGCGACAAAGGTGGATCCAATGACCGCGCTGCGGCATGAGTAATTCTTTCTGGTCAACCCTTATGGATCTTACTACCGTAAAATAGATCACGTTGTAAGACCGAGTGCTTGCCGCAGTTCTTACAAAGAGATTTGTGCCTGAGGATTCATGAAGAAGAAATTTGTTTTACCCCGACTGAGACTCAATCCGTAAAGACCACGCCAACCGCGCTGTGGCCCTTCTCCGTGCCCGCATCAATCCGCACCACGTAGCCCCTCAAGTGCATCGTCGAATGCAGTCCATCCTCGCCGGGAGTCTCCATCGTGACCTGCAATTCAGATTGCAGCCTGGGCATGTTCTGCAGAGAGATCAGCGCGCCTTGCAGCGAAATATCCCGCACTACCGTCTCTTCCTGAAATTCTTTCCCGCCTTCCGTCACTCCTGTAACCTTCGCGCGGAATTGCGCTTCGCGCCGCAAGGTCGTGCGCGTTCCCGGCATGTGCGCCTGCACATTATCTACCGCCGCCCCCAGCGTAATCACCATGCCCTCGCTCGCCGCAAACACCGAGTCATATTCTTCGCGCGCCTGCCGCAAAATCGAATCCACCATGCGGTCCGTGGAGTCCGGGTCGTGATGAAACAACACCAAAGTCTTCGCACCGGCTTCGCGCGCAAGTTTCACGCCTTCTTGCCATGACGAGTGTCCCCAACCCTTCCTCGTCGTCGCCAATTGCTCTGGAGTGAACTGCGCATCATTAATGAATATGTCCGCGCCTGTTGCGAGTTCCCGCAAATTCTCATCCAGTTTCGCATCTCCCGGTTCATTGTCCGTGGCGTACGCCACGATTCCCGCCGGCGTCTCGATGCGGAATCCCAGGCATCCCTGCGGATGATTCAGCCACTTCGCCGTAATTTTATTTTCGCCGACCGTAAACGTGTCTCCGCCTTCCACTTCCTTGAATTTCCTCTTCGCGTTCATCGCCGACATGTCCACCGGAAAATAAGGCAGCGCCATCTGCGCCTCAAACACTTGCTTCAGGCTGTCCCGCCCCAGATATTTCGAACGAAAACTGTAAAAATGAAATTCGTTGTTCTCCGCATAAAGCGGCGAAAAAAATGGAATCCCCTGAATGTGATCCCAATGATAATGCGTCACGAAAATGTGCGTTTCAGGATGTCCTCCGCCGTTCGGCATTCCCCACCGGCTGCCCAGCATGCGCAATCCTGTCCCGCAATCCAGAATGAATTGCGTCCCGTCCGGCGCGGTCAATTCGAGGCACGGCGTGTTTCCGCCGTAACGCCACGTTGCGGGATCCACCGTCGGCGTCGATCCTCGAACACCCCAGAAGCTTAATTTTGCAATGGGAGCCGTCATGTCCCTCGGCGCACACCTGCGCGTAGGCCATTCCCGCCGCCAAGCACGCGGAAGGGGAAGCTAGTTCGATGTTGGCAGCCGCCGGGAAATGCGTCAATGAATTCGCGCCGGGGACGTGTCAAACTTCCCACTAACAGGGCAGGACCGCAGCGCCCCGGCGAATTGTGCTTGTAGCGCAGGCAATCTTGCCTGTGCTCTTTTGCAATCCTTGCGATGCGCGGCAACCCGCAGGTGAGTAAAATGGAGCGAATGGAAGATCATTCCCAACTTCGCGGCGTCGAACGCGGCCACGATCCAGTGCGCGACTCCAAACAAGGCGACGGCCATGATCCGGACCACGGGCATCATGACGGCCACGAGCATCCTCCTTTGCGGCCCGCGGTGCTCGGCTGGGCCATGGTCGCAACGCTGGGTTTGGTGGTTGCCGAGATCTTTGGCGGCGTGCTTGGCAGATCCGTCGCGCTATTGAACGACGCCGTACACAACCTCTCGGATGTCCCTGCGCTCGGGATTTCCTGGCTGGCGATGCGCTGGGCCGAGCGGCCCGCGGACAGCGAAAAAACGTACGGCTATCACCGCGCGGGAATTCTCGCGGCGTTTACAAATGCTCTTTTGCTGGTGCTGCTTTCGCTTTGGCTGGGCTACGAAGCGATCGAGCGGTTTCGCTCTCCGGTGCGCGTCGTCGAGAGCTGGATGATCTGGACTTCCATCGCGGCGCTTCTTGTGAACGGCGGAATTACACTTGCTCTTGTGCGCGGGCGCGAGGATTTAAATTTGCGCAGCATTTTGATTCACAATTTTGGCGACGCGCTCTCGAATATCGCGATTATCGTCGGCGCGATTGCTATTCGCATGACGGGCGCGCTGTGGATCGATCCGCTTCTCGGCATCGCTATTGGCCTGCTGGTGCTGTGGTCCAGCATCGGCATTCTGCGCGAGTCGTCGCACATCCTTCTCGAGGGCCGGCCGCGCGAGATGCATGTCGAGGAGGTCGCGCGAGCGATCCTCACGATCGAAGGCGTGCAGGAAGTTCATGACGTTCACATCTGGTCGCTCGGCGGCGGGCACAATGCGCTGAGTTTGCACGCGCGCATTCCCGACATGCATCTCGACAGTTGCGAGCGCTTGCTCGCCGCTATCCAAGAGAAAGCAGCGAAAGAATTCAAGATCGACCACACTACCGTGCAGCTCGAAAGAGCTGGACTTCCAGCCGTTTCGGGATACGTGATGCCCGAGCCTGTAAAAAAATAATTTCTCTCGCCTGAAGATTTTCCTGTCGTGAATTTTCCGATCTGAACTGAAAACCACACCTTGCGAAAAGTGGCCAGGAGCGGGCTTCGCGGGCCAGTGAGGAATCGAATTTTGGATGTACATGAATGGTCAGGCGGGGAGGCGGAAATTCAGGCCGCGTTGTTGATTAAATTGTTGCGTGGCGTTCAGATCGAGCTTGTCGAGAGACAAGGTGCGGCGCAAGCCCTCGCGAGTGATGTAGCGAAGCGTGCCGTTCTCCCAAGCGAAGGCGGCGGCAAAAAATAAAGTTCCATCGCGGCGAACGAAAACATATTCATCGGAATCTTGCTGAGCGACCGGCTTGGCTGGGACGTAGTCATGCGAAGGTGTGACAGGTCGTTCGATGTCAACGGGTTCCTCGGCTTCTTCTTGAACGTTGTCGCCCTGCTGGGCTTCCTCGACGGGCACCGCGGAAGCTTGCTGATCGTCTGCATCGTCAGGAAAAATCGGCCAATAGTAGCCGCCGCCATAAAACGGGAAATAAGCTCCAACAAAATCGCCGTTTCGTCCGTGATGGTGACCCCGGCCATGCGTTCCCTGCGGATGGACTGCCGCGACGTGAGAATAATCAAAGCCAAGTCCGGGAACATCTTCCGAGAGGATCGCGCGGTTGTCGCGAGGAGTTCGCGCAACGCCGGTTTGGCGCGTCACTGGACGGAGGACAATCGCTCCGGAGCGGGTACGGACGTAATGCATGCCTGAATAGGGATGGCTGGCGTAATGGTGTGAGCCGACCGATGGAGAGGAATGCGCAGCCAAATGCGGCGCAGCCATCGCAGGACGAGCCATCGCGGGAGCCGACATTGCCGGGCGGGCCATACCGGAGCCCATCGCTCGACCCACGCCACCTCGGCCTTGTGCGGAAACGATCGCGGGAAGAAACGCGAGAGAAGCAGCGAAGATCAGGAAGCGGCGCATGGTCAGTACCTGGGTTCCCGGGCCGCCGGGCCTTTCTTGCACGTACACTTATAAGGATGCGCCCATTGGAGAAGCGGTTTCAAGAGAGAGTGCTGGTTAGCCAAAACAGACCCCTCCCCCACCCGGGTGTTTTCGGTAAAGTGTGTGGAAGGTATTGAAAGGATTGGGGATCGCGTTATGCACGATGCAAGAGAGTGCGGAAGAGTATGAAAACAAAGGAAACGTAAGCGACGTGGAATGATACTGATGCGGACTCTTGTGGAGAGCAGCGACTAGTGGTGAGCGGGTAGTGGCGCGGTGGGTCTGACGCAGAGCGAAGCACAAAATGAGATTTTGGATGGGAGGATGTGACCCCCACCCCCATGTGTGACGGAAAGTGTGCGCAAGCGCATGATGGAAAAGGGGTTGCGGCGATTCCGGCGTGTCGAGTTGTGCGGGGCGTGCTGGGTTGAGTGCGCGAGCTGAGTTGGCGACGAGGCCGACGAGGAGAAAAGCAGATCCTTTCCGACAAGGCCGGAAGCTACGGCGCTGAGCCGTTCGGGATGTTCCATCGCTGCGCATAGGAGGACGCCGTTAGCGTGAGGCGAACCACGATATGAAAGCAGGGCGGGTAGCGGAGGGAAGCCAGCGGCGCTATTCTCCTCCGCGACGAAAGAAAACACAGTATAGCACACTTCTGTTTATTGTCAAGTCATAATTATAAGTCGTTATGGGGCAGTGGGTTGCGGATGGCCCAATCGGGGTTGAGATGCGGAGAGGGGCATAACTCGCACACTGAAAACCGCAGAGATGCGGCACCCCAAGGGCATCTCACCGCGTCAAGAATGCTCCACCCGCCGCCGCGTTAAGGATCTGCCACCCACCCGAGTTGGAAGTTCAAAGTTGAAAGTCGAAGTCAGAATGCGCGCCCTTGGAAAGCACAAGGGTCCGGCACCGTTGGAATCAGCGATGATCGTCTGCTCCTCCCGCCTGTTCTGTTGACGGCAAGTAACCGGGCTATTTAGAATCGCGCGATGCCACGAAAAGTCATCCTGGGATTCGGAATCAGCCTGGACGGTTATATTGCGCGGCGCAACGGCGACCTCGATTTTCTGATCATCGACAAAGAAGGGGAAGCGCTGATGGCCGACTTCTTTTCCAAGATTGATACCACGATCATGGGCCGTAAAACTGCAGTTGGCTGGAAGAAAATGCGCAAGAGTGGAGAGATGCCCGAGACGCCGGGCATGGCGAATTACGTAGTCTCCCGGCGATGGAAGCCGGGCAAGCGCGAGGGATTCCAAGTGATCGGTGGATCTCTGACCGCCTTCGTGAAAAAGCTAAAACGCCGCCCCGGGAAAGACATCTACCTGGGAGGCGGGGGCGAACTATGCCGCAGTTTCCTGCAAGAGGACTTGGTGGACGAACTCTACATCGGCATTGGCCCCATTCTATTGGGCGATGGTATTCCCGGCTTCCCCGGCAAGTTCCCGCAGCGCGACTTCCGGCTGACGGAATGCAAGTCCTACTCGAATGGATCGGTTGGGCTGCGCTATGAACGGAATCGGGCGAAGAGGAGCCGATAATCGGGCTTGACGGGTGTGGAATTGGGGACGGGAACGTTCCCGACTTCTGAGAAAATCATCGCTGGGACACCAAGCTCGCGCTATGCAATAGAAAGCGTCCGGTGTGTCCCGCGGTTTCCCCAGCTTCGAACCAAAGGGCAGTTAACTCCTACTGCATAGTCCTACTGACAGCTGGCACAAGAATGGTAGACACTCGATTTCAGAGTAGGAGACCGCAGGAGAAATGAACCGCGCCAAGATAGTCGAAGTGATTCGCGCCCATGCCGCAAAGCATGGCGTCGTTTGGCTTACTGAACGCGGCGCAATTGTCCTAGCGCCTATCGGTGAAGTGGCTTGCGTCAAAGGGGCTGGCCGCGATTATTTCACAAAAGACTGCCCGCTATGTTTCATCACGGGCACGGCTGGTTTGAGCGGGATACCCTCTGACGATATCGGAGACGCCAGACTTGACGAACTTTTGCATGACCGTATGTGGGAAGAATTTGAAACGAAGCCACGTAAGCCAATACCCGCAGCGCAGACAGTGCCTTCGGACGAGGATATCTCGCGGGCCGTCGCTAAGCATACTTGCGAGGTGATGTCCTCGATACCGGAGGAAGTTACTCGGGCGATGCGCGACGCCGATAAAATGCAGCGAACGAAACTCGTGGGTGAGTTCATGGACGAGGCTGTGCGCCGTGCGATCAAGGAAATCAGAGAACGAAAAGCATCGGAATCGGCGCAATGAACATCCAAGGAAAATATCTGGCCTTGATTCTGCTGACCGGATTTGCATCGGTCGGAGTTGCCGCACAGAATAATCCCGGATACGGTCAAGACAGCGAAGGCAAACCACGGGTCGTGCTTGTTGCACCAAAGGCACCACAGCCGACATGGCATGAGGACAGCCAGAAGTTCACGTGCCCGACCGGCTTCGACGTTTACGTCGGCGCAAAGATGGGTGTGCCGTTCGTGTCCTGCGTCGCAGTCAAAGCGGCCTCACCCCCGCCCCAACAGCCTGCGTCAGAAGACTGGAGCGGATGGACTCCTGTCGAAGGAACAAGAAAGCCTGTCGCTCCGGCGCCTCCCGCACGGCAGTCTAAACAGCAAACATCTCAATCAGTTCCTCCTAACGTAACATCAGATTTGAGTAAGTCTCGCCCCCTGGTCGCATCGCCCCGAAAAGACATACCGACGATAGCAAAAGCCGCCAACGGAGCAATCGTAACAATCGTGATGGCGGACAACGACAAGCCCTTAGCATTAGGCACGGGTTTTCTCGTGACCGCGGACGGCGTGATCGTGACGAACTACCACGTAATCAAGACCGGTAGCGTCGCCGTCGTTAAATTTCCTGACGGCACCGTTCTACCCGTTGACGGTGTGCTGGCAGCCGATAAAGTCCGCGATCTCGCAGTCATCAAAATACACGGTCAAATCTTTCGAACACTCACGCTTGGCAATTCAGATCACGTTCAAATCGGAGAAGAGGTCGTTGCTATCGGCAATCCGCTTGGTCTGGAACTGACGGTTTCGAATGGAATTCTGAGCGCAGTCCGAACATCCAAACGAGGCGGTTTATTGCAGATTACTGCGCCGATCTCCCACGGTAGCAGCGGCGGCCCGCTGTTCAACATGAGTGGAGAGGTAGTCGGGATCACGTCCAGTGGCATCGATGCCGGCGAAAACTTGAATTTTGCAATTCCTGTCAACGATGCGAGGCTTTTGCTTGAAAAACGATCCGCTACAGTCTCAAGCCTTCCTGACGAAGCGGAGGAAGTTCCGCCATCCAAGGCCGAACCATCAGTGAAGACTGAACCAGCGACGCCTTTGCAAAAAGATATTTTGTGGATGAATCACTTCCTGAGCGAACACAGCGCACCTGGAAACACTTACATAATCACGAATCTCGATGCGCAACTGCTGGAGATACTCAAGGGGCAGACGCACGATGATTTAACCGGTAAAGAGGATTGCGCTGTCACCATTCACCGAGAGAAGGGAGGTCTTGAAGGCATGACTGTAATGTCGTTTACTGACATCGACCCAGCGAAGATTGATGTCTTCGACGTCGGCCAGACGCCCATACTCCAGTTCATAACCTTTTCTCGGGTCAACGACATCATTATTGCCGGATACGCGGGCGGGCGATTCATACCGCCTTATCACATCGCGCCGAACAGCAACATACAGTTTGATTCGCACGAGTCTGCCGAGGGCTTCAGTAGGATGTTTAAGCACGCGGTAGCTCTCTGCGGGGAGTCGTCTGAGTTCGCCACGAAGGAAACGCTGGCCGCACCAAACAATCCTCTGCCCCCGAACACGAAAGTCGCAGCGACTCCAATAGGCTCTTCTCAGCCAGCTACAGAACAGCAGCTTCAAGAGGACATGACGTATTGCTATCAACACCCCGCCAACAGCCTACAAACGTCAAATGGGGGATTAGTCGGTTGCTCAGAGATAAATGCCTCAAGGGTGGAGCAAGAGATCCGGTGCAAGGCGGATTCAGAAGCCAAAACTGACGGGTGTGGGAATTTCTTAAAGTTCGTTGAAGACCTTAAAGCGGGCCGTCTGTAAAAGGCAGCCGCACAAGGTTCAAGTTGTCATCGGCTCCATCATGTTCAGACGAGAGGCAATGCTTCACTTCTCGTCAGTGTTTTTCTGCGCTCTGGGCAGCGTTGCCCCTGCTCTCCTCTTCACGGAACTGCGCCGAAAGATCGTGCCTCTTGATGAAGTCGAGGGAGCGGTTCCCTAGCTCAGAATGCGTTCGATAAAATTCATCGATGTACGCTAGGACTTCTTTGTCCTTCTTCTTTGCTTTTTTCGCCTGGTCTCCGCAAGCGACCATCATGTTCATGCGTTCAAAGATTTGATCGATGGTCAGGGTCTCGGTCTTCATGGATGACCACGCTTTCAAGTCGGCTTTGCAAACAGCCATGCTTGGCGGGTGGGGCGGGGTCAGAAGCGGTTAGGCCACTTTCGTGCGGCGTGGAAGACGCGGAGGATTTCGATGGCGCCGGCATGGACGCGATAGGGGAGGATATAGGGGGTGTTGAGGACAACGAGTTCGCGGGTGCCGGGGACGCGGCCTGCGCGGCCCATGGCCGGATTTTTGCTCAGCAGAGCGACAGCGCGGAAGATCCTTTGCACGACGCGATCCGCGGCGGCTGGGTTGTCTTCAGCAATGTAGTCCGCTTCCGCTTCGAGATTGGCTAGCGCGACGCGCAGCCACCTAACGCGCACGGCGAGACCACTTTTTCGCCACTCGCTTTACTTCGGACTCGCTGGCAAATTCGGCACGCTGGGCCTCGGCCAGCGCTTTGTGGATTTCTTCGATTTGCCAGGAGTTGAGGGCGACGTAATCGCGGATAGCTTCCGCGGCGAGGAAAGAACGGGAGCGGCGCGTAGCTTTGGCGAGCTTGTCCAGTTTACCGGTCAGTCCGCCATCCAGCCGCAAGGTAACAATTTTTTGGGACGGCATCGGCACCTCCTGGGCTTGACTGATTACATCCGATTACATTGTATTCGCTTTGGCGGGCGTGGGGAATGGGAAAAGGTGGCGATCGAATTCAAGGTTGGACGGGCTGAAGGGCAGGCGGTGGCGCGGGCTTTTTGGAGGTGGCGTGATTCTTGTTTGACGCGGGAGCGGCTTGGCCAGATTGCGGGGAGGATTGATCGTTGGACTGGAAGGGGGATTGATTGGCGGGGGCGACGCGCTTTAGGAGAAGGGTGGTGTCGCCGTTGTCGAGGACTAGTTTTACTTCGTCTTTGCTCAGCCATTGGGCTACGGCGGGCATGACGTGTTGATCCTGGAAACGGAAGTGGAGAGACCAGGAGGCGGGGGAGCGGGAGTCGATGGTGTAAGTGCCGCGGGATTCGAGGCGGTTGAGGACGCCTTTTTGGAATTCTTTTTCGGTGAAGAAAATTCTTTGGGGGTTGAGATCGGGCGAGGATTTATCGGATTGGCCGTCTGGCTGAAGGATGGCCCAGGTGCCTTCGAGGCCGGCGGCGGGGATTTGCGAGGCGATTTCGGCGGCTACGCTGCGATCGAGCTGATCTTTGCGGGACTGATAGGCGGCGCGGCGGGCGGCGGCGGGGAGATCGCTGAAGAGGGAGAGACGGAACGGAGCGGTTAACGTGAGGCAATGGATGGCGCCTTGGGACTGGGCGGCTGCGGTGGCTTCGATGGAGACGATTTCGGTTTTGGCGCCGAAGGCAGACTTGATTTCGTTCATGGCGGCGGACTGGATGTCGGGCTCGTAGTCCTTGTAGGAGGGGACGAGAACCTGGCGGTAGCCGTGGGCGGCTTCGCGAACTAGCGCGTTGAGGACGGTCGGATAGTAGATGTGGCCGTTGGCGGGGATTCTGGGGAAGGGCGAAGGGACCGGGAGGACTTCGTAGCCGAGGCGAGTGAGCTGATCGGCGTCGGATTCCATGGCGAGGGCGGCGTTCATGGCGAGGTCGCGCTCGTCGGCGCTCAGCTGGCTCCAATATTCTGCGGCGAAAGGTTTCGCGAGGTCGTAGGAGGCGAGGAGGATGCGTTTGCCGCCGACGGGGAGCGCGAACATATCGATGTGCTCGGTGACGGGGCCGGGAAGAGGATCGAGGTAGGTGACCGTTTTGCAGGCGGCGAGTTTTTCGAGTTGCTCATCGAGATTGACGTTTTGATCTTTGTTGCGAGTGAGGAGGACGCGAGTGGTGAGACAGCGGCCGTCGTCGAGCTTGAGGAGATTGCCGCCGTCGAGAGCGATTGGGGAAGTTTGATAATTGAAATCGGGAGCGGCGAGGACGGCGTCGGCGATGTCGTAGGCGGAGTCCTCGTCGTTGGAACGCTGCACGGAGGCTTCGCGAAGAATCTGAGAATACTCCTGAAGGAGGCTGAGTTTGGCGTCGATGACGGAAAGGACGGCTTTGCGAGATTCGGGAGTGGAGTCTTGCGGGAAGCCGGTTTGCTGCTCTTCCTGTTGGCGAGTTTCGAGGAGCTTCAGGCGGGCGGTTTCGATTTCCTGGAACTTTTCGCGGCGGGCTTCTTCCTTGCGGATATCGAAATAGCGCCAATGGACTACGCGGGCGGAATCGCCGACGGCGTCGATTTGTGGACCGAAGTCGCGAATCCAGGCGCCGTCATGGGGGACGACTTTGATGCGGACGCGATCGGACTTGAGGAGTTCGCAGATTTGAAATTGCTGGCAGCGTTGAGCGACGGTGGACTTGGTGGTTTCGTCGGGCGCCAAGAGCAAGACGGGGCCGAAATTGGCGGTTGCGCGGACGATGTTCATCTGAATTTCGAGGAGATTTTTTTCTACTTCGAGGTCATGGTCGGCAGTGCCGAGCAAGCCTTCACTGACGTGCTGGCTGTGCTCGACATGGGGATCGAGGGCTTGGAGCGCGAGCATGACTACATCCGTGGCGGAGTTTTGGGGCTGGGCGGGGGCGGTTTGGGCGGGTGAACTGGCCGCGGAGAGAAAGAAAAAAAGAAGAAGGGATAGAGTGCGCCGAGAGGGCTTGGGAGTTGTAGCGGTCATCATGCAGGTTCACCGTTCATCAAAACGCGCCGGGCGGAAAGCTAATCTTCTATTTTGCCTGAATCGGACGCAGATTTGTGATGCGGGAAGATGGACGGGGTTTGCACAGCAAGAAGGGCTGGCAGTGGGCAGCACGACGGCGGGTTAAATGCTGAGAACGGGAATCGGAAGGGCGGTGATGACGGCGTAACCGTGAGTTTTCAGGTAGCCGCCGTAAGGTTGAAAGCCAGTGACGAGCAGGTCGGCGCTGGTTTGCTCTGCGGCCTGGCCAAGTGCTTTGGGAACATCGCCGCTGCCGATGAAAACGCCGGCGTTGGTGCCCATTTCTGCTTGGAGGTCCGCCATGTGGGCGGACGCGTCGCCCACGAGTTCCTTTTGCCATTGAGGATTCACGAAGTCGCCGCCGGGTCCCCAGGACTCGACGCCAGCGGTGACATGGGCGAGGGTCAGGCGAGCGTTGAATTCGCCGGCCAATTGAACGGCCCAGGAAACAGTCTTGCGGGTATGAGCCCGAAAATCGACTGCGCAGAGGACGCTGCGTATCGCAAATTTTTGCGAGGGAGAATTCTGGAGGTGGCCGGCGGTCCAGACCGGGCAATTGGTGGCGTAAAGGATTTTGGCGGGCACAGTGCCGAGAAGGAACTGATCGAAGGTGAAACCGTGGGAGGGCATCATGATCAGGTCGGCCTTTTCGCGGTCGGCGGACTCCATAATCGCGTCCGGCGGGTCGCCATCGGCCAATTGTGCGCGAATCGAAAGGCCACTGAGATCAGGTTGAAGGAGCTGGTCATCGTTTTTGCGCGCTATTTTGAAGACTTCGTCGAGCATGTTCCAACCGGCGGGAACGTGACCAACAGCGGGAACACCGGCGGCACGACTGCGGGGCGTGACGACGTGGAACATGACAATCTCTGACCGGAAATGGCGGGCGAGCGTGGCGGCCTGATGGAGCACAGGGAGCGCGGTGTGGGGAAAGTCGACGGGGAGAAGGATTTTGTTGAGAGTGAGCATGGGGTACCGGGAGGAAAGCAAGATACCATTAAATTTCTTATTTGGGACGTGGGAGGCGAGTTTTGAGGTGCGGGCAGCGTAACGTAGAAGTGAAAGAGTGCCGGGCTGAAGCCCGGCGCTACTGGAGAGCAGATGGAGGGGCGCCGGCAAAATAGAAATGATAGTGATTGCGGCAGGCGGGGTTGAATGGGGCGTGGCAAGCGGGGCAGCGGGAGTTGCATTGGAGGTAGGCGGAGATGGTCAGGGTGGAGCGGCAGGAACCGCAAAGGATGGCGGGTTCGTGCCACTCGGATTGAGGCCACGGCTGGAGGGGATGGTTGGCTAGAGCATCGTGGCAGTCCTTGCAGGCGTAAAATGTGGCGCAGCATTTCATTTTGATGGCGATGATGTCTAGGGGAGAGTGGTAGTGGAGGCAGCGGGTTTGCGGATCTAGATGGAGGCCGCGGACTTCTGGTGTGGAGGGAGACATGGGATGGGCGAAGAAGGAGAATAACAGAGAAGAAGACGCAGCGAAAAACGGAGGGCACGGTCAATCGTGGCCCTACCCGGCGGGACAACGGGAGATGGGCGTGGGGGAGAGGAAGGATGCCGGGCTGAAGCCCGGCGCTACCATTGTTGCGCGGGGATGTGCTATAAACATCGGGCCGTGAAAGGTGCCGCGAAACGAGAACTTGCCCCGGTTCAGCGGGAGCTGGCAGAGGTTTCGGCAGAGGAAGCCTCGCAAGCGAAAGCTGAAGGGACCGTGGGGGTCGTGGGGGAAGATGTTTCGCGCTATTGTCCAGTGTGTTCGAAGAGGCTGGAATCGCGGCGCTGCAAGTTAGTTTGCCCGGTCTGCGGATATTACATGTCGTGCGCGGACTATTATTGATAAGCTTTGTGGTCCCGGCCCGGGTTGCCGCCGGAACTGCTATCCGATGAGGAGGAAAACACAGTGGCTTTGAAGATGACCAACCGGGAAGTGGACGGCGTGTCCGTGGTGGCGCTGGACGGGCGCATCGTGCTGGGAGAAGAGAGTAACGCGCTGCGGGAAAAAGTGAAGAGCTTGATCGCCGAAGGGAAAAAGAAGGTTGTGTTGAATATGGCGAATATCACGTTCATCGACAGCGCGGGTTTGGGCACGCTGGTGGCTGCGCATCACAGCGCGAAGTCGCAGGGCGCGGCGCTGAAACTGGCGCACCTGGGAGCGAAGTTCCAGGAAGTGCTGCAGATCACCAAACTGCTGACGGTGTTTGATGTGTACAACACCGAGGCGGAAGCGGTGGCGAGCTTCGCAAAGTAAAAGCCGGCTGAGCTGCAGGACGGAGAACAGTTTTTGTTGAAGGGCACGCGTTTGCGTGCCCTTTTTATTTGAAGGACGCGGCAGACGCGCGGGCAGAGCTTTGCTTTTGTGTTTTAAGGGTTGCGTCTTGACTCGTGGCTACGCGTCCACGCGGTACATAGTGATGCCGCTGAGGAGTTTTGGATAGAAGTCGGTGGACTTTTGCGGCATCACTTCTCCGGCAGTGGCGATGCGCATGACCTGATCGACGTCAACGGGATTGAGGAGGAAGGCGATCTGCGCGGCGCCGCGATCAACGGCCTCGAGGGCAGCGGAAGCTTCGCGTTCGTAAGTGAGATTTCGCTCCGCGGTGACAGCTTGCGGGGTGATGCCGAAAGCGGGTTCGAGGACTCCGTCGTGGAGCAGGACGACGTCCAACTCGCGCTGAAGCGGCGAAACGGAGTGGAGGAGCTGAGCGAGGTCTGCGCCCCGGCGAAGCGTTAAGACGTAGTAAGCGCGCTTGGAGGATTCCGCAGCGGGGTAAACGCCGATCGCCCTCTGCGCGCGCGATTGATGGAGATGGCCGAGAAAGGCTTTTTGGGCTTCGGCTTTCTGCCCGTCGTTTGCAAAGGGAAATGTCCGCGCCTCGAACCAGGGTTCGAGGTAGCGGCGGGCTTCACTCCAAGAAAAATCGTGGAGATTAGCGGCGAGGCGGTGCGTTGGGAGAATGGTGAGGCCTTCGCTGCAGGTGTTGACGAAGGTCATCATCGCGAAGTCGTAGGGGGCGACGGCGTAGGGAGCGGAAGGATGAAGGCCGCCGGCATGCAGACGAGATTCGTTGCGATAGTTGAGAGCGGTTTCGTAGCGGTGGTGGCCATCGGCAATGACTAGTTTTTGTTCTTCCATGACGGACTTGATGGCGGCCGTGCGGTCGTGGTCGGCGATGACGCGCAGGCGGTGCACGACGCCGAATTCATCGCGCAAGGTGGTCGCGGGGGCGACAGACTCCGCGTCCTTCAGGATTGCATCGATGCGCAGCTGAGGATCGGAATAGAGCATGAAAAGCTGGCCAGTGTGGGTGCGCGTGTGGCGAAGAAGCTCGAGGCGATCGGCTTTGGGGCCGGAGAGCGTGTGCTCGTGGCGAAAGACGATGCCCGCGGAGTATTCCTCGAGTTTGCCGGCGCCGATAAAGCCGCGTCGCGTGCGCTGCTCGGCGGTTCCGGGCACGGTGTATTCCTGCGAGTAGGCGTAGAAAGAGGGAACGGGATCCTGGGTGACAATGTTTTCACGGATCCAACTGTCGAGCGCGGCGGCGGCGCGCGTGTAGACATTGTTTTGCGGAGAATCGCCCGGGAATACGCGGCCTTTTTCGATGGTGATCAGGTTGTGCGGATCAGCCGCGTAATAATTGTCCTGCATTGCGGGAGAAATCTTGTCGTAGGGCTGCGTGAGGACACGGTCAAAGGGGACCTGCTGAGGGTTATAACGAAATGCCTGGAAGGGGTGAACCTGGGCCATGTGGTCTCGGTCTCCGGAAGTATTTTGTGTTGAGCTACGAGCCTTATAGTTTACGCGAACTGAGGACAATTCTGAGAAGCGATAGAAAGCTTTTTTTAATCTTCATGCAGAATTCATCATGGATCAAAAATCGCGAGGAGCGATGAAACAGGAGACGAACAGACTAAAATGGGAGATTCATGGCTAGAGTAAACCTGAGCGCTGTGCGTGCCCTGGTTTTCGACTTGGACGGTACGCTGATCAATTCGAAACAGGATTTGATACATTCCGTCAACGCGATGCTGCTCGAATTGGGCCGGCAAGAACTGACGGAAGAAACTATTTCCGGGTACATCGGACACGGCGCGCCAAGACTTGTGGAAAGAGCCCTCGGGGAGAAGTGCACGGGAGAGGAACGACAACGGGCGCTGGAATTCTTCCTGCGCTATTACGAAACGCACAAACTGGATACGACGCACGCGTATCCGGGCGTCGTGGAGACCTTGGAGAAGCTGCGGGAAATGCCGATGTCGGTTTTGACGAACAAGCCGGTGCGAATGAGCATGCGGATTCTGGATGCAATGGGACTTTCGAAATATTTTCGCGCGATCTACGGGGGCAACAGTTTTGCGACAAAGAAGCCCGATCCGCTGGGCGCGAAGACGATTCTTCGCGAGTTGGGCGCCGAACCACGGGAAGCGCTGCTGGTGGGCGACTCCGAAGTGGACGTGCAGACGGCGAGGAACGCGGGCATGTTGGCGGCAGCGGTGAATTATGGATTTGGGGTACATGATCGTGCGGCGTACCCGGCGGATATTTATCTCGACGGCTTTGGGGAGCTAGCAACTCTTTTGGGTTGTGTTTGAGTTTCCGGCTGACTGGCTAGTCCGCTCGTAGAGCGCGGACGGGATCAATGGATGCGGCCCGCCGCGCTGGGAGCACTGCAGCGACGACAGAAGAAATGACGAGCACGACGAATGCCGTGCAAAATACGAATGGATCATAGCTTTCGACGCCATATAAACTGCTGGCAATCGCGCGGCCTGCGGCCAATGAGATGGGGAGGCCGATGATAAGACCAAGCACAACCGGAGACATCGCCGCGCGCAGCATCATGCCGATGATTGCCGGGCGGGGCGCGCCGAGCGCCATGCGGATGCCGATTTCACTGGACCGGCGCGCAACGGTATAAGCCGCAACCCCATAGAGCCCGACGCACGCGAGAATAAGAGCCAGCGCTCCGTACAGCGTGGACAGCCGGGCAACGAGGCGGTCCCCGTTGAAGTTTCTGCTGACTTGCTCCTGAAAACTGATGACGCGAATCACGGTGAGGTTTGGATCGACACTAGCAAGTGTCCGCTGAATCTCCGGTTGGAGATTCCGGGCAGACCCGGCGATCCGCAGTTGAATGTCGTGGAAAACGTTGGAATTGTTTTCCCGCGCTTGCATAAGCGGAAGGAAAGCTGTCACAAAAGCCGGAGCTCTGGCGTCCATATACTTGGCATCTTCAACGATGCCGACGATTTCCAGATCCCCAGCGTGACTCTCATCTCCGATGCCGAAGTGCTGGCCAAGCGGGTCCTCGTGTGGAAAATATTTGCGAGCAAAGGACTCGTCGATGACGGCGACGCGGCGCGATGCCGGCGTGTCTTGGTCATCGATGTAGCGGCCGCGCAACAACCTGGTTCCGATCGTCTCGAAATAATGAGCGCTCACGGAGTTGAGCGAAGATTGAATATCAGAGCCTTGAGCGGCTGGGTGTCCCTCGATGCTGATGGGGTCGGACCAGTTCGAGCCCTCCATGGGGCTGTACATCGAAAGGCTTGCGCTCTGGACCGCAGGAAGTTGCCTTAGATGCTCGACCAATTCCCGGTAAAGGCTGACGAGATGTTCGGGCGAATAACCCGACAAGTCAGAATCGACTCTAACCATCAGACGGCCACGCGTCTGGAAACCGAAATTCTGATTTTCCAAATGACGAAGGCTTTCCGTGGCCAATCCCGCTCCCACAAGCAGGACGAGCGCCAGCGTTGCCTGTAAAACCAGAAGCGACTTCTGGGGCAGCGTGGACCTGTCCGTTGCGGATCGTCCCCCGCTCCGCAACGATTCGAGCGGCTGCGCGTGGGAAGCCACCCACGCCGGCGCCATGCTGAAAATCACTCCCGTGAGTATCGAAACGGCGAGTGCAAATGCCAGGACCGGTAGGGAAGGGTTCGGATCAATGGGCACGTAATCTGCACCGCGAAAGGCAAGTGACAAGATAGCGTGCGTTCCTGCGAATGCCATCAGCGCTCCCGCGGCGCCGCCGAGCAGAGCCAGCACCAAACCCTCGGTGAGCATCTGCCGAATCAATCTGGAGCGTGATGCGCCCAGGGCCACGCGCACGGCAATTTGCATGCGGTTCGCCGCACCACGGACAAGCAGTAGATTCGCGATGTTGCCGCAGGCGATCAATAAGACGAAAATGGACACAGACATAAGAAAACCAAGTGCGCTCGCGTAGTCGACTTGGAGATTCGCGACTCCTCCGCTGCCCGACGCCAGGACAAAATGCAGTTTCTCAATCTGACTCTGCGTGTAGCCGGACAAGCCTGGTCGAGAGGCGATCCAATGCTGGAGTTCCGAAGTGAGGTGGGCGCTCGCTCGTCCGGGAACCATTCCGGGCTGCAGCCTTCCCATCGCATACAGCCAGTAGACGTCCGGTTGATTCAAGCGCGAGCTTGCCCCGGTGAGCGCTGGCTCCGCAGCAAGAGGAAACCAAAAGTCCGGCGGGTCACTGCGCAGAGTTTCGCCGAAGAACCCTGGCGCGGCGACGCCAACAACCGTTACGGGCTGACGATCAATCATCAGCGTGCTGCCAATTACTCGGGAATCCGAAGCGAAGCGCACCTGCCAGGCGCGATAGCTCATCACTGCGACGGGAGGTGAACCGGGGCCGTCGTCAGGCGACGAAAGCGTACGACCTGCAAATGCGTTCACATCAAACATCGAAAAGTAATTGCCAGAGACAAATTCTCCGCGGAAGGGTTCGGCAGGATCGCTTTTACCGCCGCGGCGACTTTCAATTACCCACAAGTTTCGCTCCGATGAGGAAGCCTAATTCAATATCGGTGAGACGGGACAGGCCCTTCCAGATGACTTTGTTGCCTGGCGGGGAATCACCCGCGCGGGCAAGATAGCCGCCCAAGCGAGCGAGTTGGACAAGGTAGGAGGAGACCGATGTTTTCTGGACTCGCTCTTTTTGTCCTTTTGTCAGGTGGTCGAGCAGACGAATTTCCAGCGCGGTAAATGCCAGTGCTGGCGAAGCATCCGGAAGCGCGCGATTCATCATCGTCAGCCAGAAAATCCTCCAACTAAGGATGCAGAAAACCGCGATCAGATTGGCTAGCCGCGCCGCTGTCCTCAGCCGCGACTCTTCTGCTTTGCAGCCCGACTTTAGGATCTTATGAAAGGTCTCAATTTTCCAGCGCATGGAATACCATCGAAGCTTCTCAATGGCCTCTTCAGGAGAGTTCACCAGCAAGTTTGTGATCAACTTCCAGTCAATCTTCTCCCGCCCTTGTGGCGTCCCCCGTTCTTGGGCATGGATGACGGTGAGCACAAGTTCCGGGTACTGCTTGTGTTTGCCAATCGGAGGAAGAACCCGGATGCGGCGGTATTTGATTTCCAGGATTGCTTTTGAGAGATGGCCTTTCTTGTCCCGGACATCGATCCGCTGCAGCCCTTTCACCCGTACTTCACTCATTTCATCCGCAATGGTATGTTTCCCATCGCCCGCGAGGCGATCCACACACGTGCGTACTAGGAAGCGGGTGCTCTCTGTTTGTGCCGTGCAGAAGAGTTCGTAAATATCGCTCTCGCGGTCGCCGATGTGAACGCAGCGCTGCGGGGCATGCAAAAGCGCGGTGGACTGTCTCAGGTTCTCCAGCCAGCGGATGCTCTCTTTCTTCTCGATCGGCACTCGCGTCGGATTGATTTTCTTCTTGAGCGCATTGCAGCCTTTGAACTTTTTCCGAGTCCAAAATTTCATGGCCGCCAGCCCCAGCGGAAGTCCCCCGATGGTCACCGCCAGGCTGGAATGCATTAGAATGCCGCACACAACGTAGTGTTGCGGACTCCCGTTGAGACGCTTCCGGACGGGAGTGCGCTTCACGATGCCAACCGACTGGATATCCTCTCGGTGATAGTTGAATTCCGTCGTGTCATGAAGGATCAGAACCGTGTCATCGGCCGCGGCGAAGCGATCTCGTGTGGATTGGAAATGCCCCGCCAAAATGTCTCCTTCGGTGACGCGGTGGTTGGAAAGAAAACGGTATGCCGCTTTTGTGTTGGCCCAGTCCTGGCAAACCAGAGGAATGCTCTCACCGGTGCCATCGGAGAGTTGCTCGAAGAGTTTTCTAAATCGTTTGTTGAGTCGGGCGTCTTTGAACTCGCTGCCGGCGAGTTCGCGATCGATCCAGGTCTTGGTTTGGGAAGCAGTGGCGTGATCAACTGTACGGGAGTGATGCAACTCCTGCCGCTTCGTCATAGCGGCAGTTCACCATGCCCCGGCCTTATCTAAAGGCCAGCGGTTCTCCCCATTCGCCGAAACCAGCAATAGCAGGTACTGGAACTACCCGCCAACTCTCATACTTGTGGGTAATTGAAAGCCGCGGCGAACGCTTACATTTCTCACCCACGCCTGGAACGCGGCAATTTCAGAGAATTCTGGAGTGTGATCGCGAATCTCTTTGTATAAAGGAAACGAGAAGACCGTAAAGCTGTCCTGGCTACCGGAGAGAGAGCAACAATCCTGGTCATCTCCGAAATTGTAAAGCTGCTCAGGGTGCGGTACGGGCAAGGACTTCAGCAGTATTGCGTGAACCAAGGTAAAGATCGCGGTGTTGGCGCCGATGCCGAGGGCAAGAGTAAGGACTGCGACGGCGATGAAACCGGGGTTTCTGCGTAATTGCCGAAGGCCGTATCGGCAATCGGAAATCACGGAGCGGAGCCAATTGCCGATCCGCCTTTCGCGAACCAGTTCTTTCACCTGTTCGATACCGCCAAGTTCGATCCGCGCGGCGCGTTCTGCTTCCTTCGGCGGGATACCCGCGCGAATGTTTTCTGCTATCAGCAGTTCGAGGTGGGCATGAACCTCCTGGTCAAGGTCCACCTCCGCGCGACGAGATAAGAAGAGGTTTCGCAGGAAGCTTCGGGCTTTCATCAAGAGCGGCATGCTGAATAACTCGTTGCGACGCTAGGACGCTTCCAAGGCTTGCGCGATCGCCCAAGAAATTCGTCCCCATCGATTGGTTTCGGCTTCGAGCTGCTTCCGTCCAGCTTTGGTCAAGCGGTAGTATTTCGCGCGGCGATTGTTTTCAGAGTCTCCCCAAAAGGAGGAGATCCAGCCCTCTTCTTCGATGCGATGGAGGGCGGGAAAGAGCGAGCCTGGCTTAACGACAAAAGTGCCGCCGGTGATTTGCTGGATTCTCCGAGAGACTCCCAGCCCGTGCATTTCGCCGGCGACAAGCGATTTCAAGATCAGCAAGTCCAAAGTGCCTTGCAAGAGAGTTGTCGACTGTTCTTTCAGAAAGGGGCTCCTATCGACATTCTGTAGGAATGATAGACGGGCACATATAGAATGTCAATAGGAAGAGACGCGGCGGGCGAACGAGCGTCCAACGCTTGCTGTCTAGTAGACGAGTTTCAGGGAAAACTGGATTTGGCGGGAGGGGCCGGCGGTTTTGCTGATGATGCCGAAGCCGCTGCCGAGAACCGTGTTGGAAGGCAGACCGAAATTGACGATGTTGAAGACGTTGAAAAATTCGGCGCGAAATTCGAGGATGCCGAGTTCGCCGTTGCCGCGGTGGCCAAAGGGAGTGTTCTTGATCACGGCGACGTCGAATTGATGAAAACCGGGGCCGCGAAAAGTGTCGCGACCCAGGGTGCCGAAGACACCTGAGTTTGGTCCTGTGCCGCCGGGAACGTTGATGGGAATGAAGAAGAAAGAACTGTTGTTTGCGCCGCGGCCGAAATAGTCCTCGCGCACGGTGCGGCTGGTGGAAAAATCGGGCATGGAGACGAGATCGGGGCGGTCCGTTCCGCCCGCGCCGGCGCCGGTTTGTTGAATGCCGGAGTAGACGGTGAAGGGCGGGCCGCTAGTCAAAGAGGTGATGTTGAGAAACTGCCAGCCGCGAGTCAGGTAAGGGCTTACCGGCTTTAGGAAGTTGACGCGGTCGAGCGGAAGGGACTGGATCACGCTCAGCGAAAAAACGTGGGTGATATCAAACGTGGAAGGGCCTTTATCGGCTTCAGGATTGAGAGGGTTCTGCGGCAAGGTTTGCAGAATGACGCCGGCATTGGAAGGAAGGCCGCCGAGGACGGCGCTGGTGTCGTCGAGGGATTTGGAGAACGTGTAGCTGGCCTGAAAGCTCAAGCCGAACCGTGACGCATTCTGGCTGAGGCTGGTTTGCAGGGCGTGATAGCTGGAGTGAGAGCCGGTGGACATGACGGCCACGGGGCCAAAACCGCCGATGGCCTGGCCGGAAGAGTTGAATTGCGTAAAGGGAGCATAAGCCGGATCAGCGCCTGCGTAACCGTTGGGCGAAAAGACGCTGGCGAGATGAACTCCGGCGGTGCCGACATACGAGGCGCTCAACTTCACGATGCCAAAATCGTGATCGACGCCGAACGTGGAGGTGGCAATGTAGCCGTTGCGAAAGGTGCGCGAGATGGCGGCGGCCGTCAACAACTGAACTTCCTTTCCGGGAGTTAGGGCGTCGAGATCATTCTGAAATCTTTGCAGGTCGATTTGCGTGTTGGGCGGGACGTGTGCGCTGTCGTTATTAGGGAAGAGTAGTTGTCCGCTTGTTGTGTAGGCAGGAGGCAGCGCTAAGGGCACTGCGGTGTTGTGAAATGGAACGGGAGTGGCGGGAAGCGCAGTGATCAGAGGTTGAAAGACTAGCGGGATTCCACCGGTCACGAAATTATCCTGCCACAGGTTGGGAAGGATGGTTGTGATGGCGCCGCCGGCGTGAATGGCGGTGCGCGGGGTGAGGGCGAAGTCGACGGAGACGCGCGGGCCAAGGCCGCCCCAGTCCATGGGATAAGCGGGCTGCGGATTGTATAAATAAATGAGGGAAGCACCGGGAGTGAGATAAGAGGTAGGCTGGCCATCGGGGCCGATAGGTTCGCCGATGGAAGTGCGATGTTTTGCTTCCTTGATACGGCTGTTGATTTCATAACGGAGGCCGTAATTCACGCTCCAGCGCGGGGACACTTTCCAGGAGTCTTGAAAATAGAAATTGTACGCTTCGCGGCGGACGGCGGCTTCGTCAAACTTATCGCCGATAGGAGTTGAGGCCGCTGCGGCAGTGATCGAATAGGAATAGGGCGTCGCTGTCAGCAAGCCGGTGAGGGCATCAGGCAGCGGGTCGCCCGGCTGGATATTGTGCATGCCGATCGCAGAGGTGATTAGCACGGGCGAATAGGCAGTGCCTCCGCCGAAGGAGTAAATGCCGCTGGGATTGGTGCCAAAAATCGTGGCGTCCTTATTCAGGCGGATTTCAGCGCCCCACTTGAAGGTGTGCGGGCCGCGCACGTAAGTCATGTCCTGCTTGATCTGGTAGACATTGCCGTAGGAGCCATAGATCGAGCCATCGGCGGTATTAAAACCCTCGAAGAGGCCGTCGCCGTAAACCAATGCGGGATCGCTATGATTCGAAGCGGGGAAAAAAGGTGTGCTGCGAATGTAGCCAAAGGCCGTGATGAAGCTGAGATGAGGCGAAAGAATTCTGGTGTAGCGAACGGCGGCGTTGCGCTGGTGGTCGAAGAAATTCACGGCGAAGCCGGGGTCGATGGCGGTCTGATCGGGATTGGTGGTGGGGCCATTGATCTGGTCCAGGCTGAAGCGGGTGAAAAGGGTGGCTTTGTCTGAGATGCGGTGATCCACGCGAATGGAGAATTGGTCGGTGTTGGTGACAACTTTGGAGGAAGCGGCATAGGTGCGGGCGCCGAAGGGGCCTTGTGGTTCGTTTGGAAGGGGATATCGGGCGAGTAGGGGAGCAATCGCGGGACTCACTGGCACGGTGAGGGTGTCACCAGGAAAAGTCGTGGTGTCGATGCCTTGGCGTTCTGCAGCTGTCGGGACTGCGAACACTTGTGTGGTGCCGAGGACTTGGCGGAAACCTTGATATTCGGCGAAGAAGAATGTTTTGTTCGCGCCGTCGTAGATCTTTGGGAGAACTACGGGCCCCCCGATCGTGGCACCAAATTCGTTTCGGACAAACGGGGGCAGGCGCCGCGGGTCAACTTCGCTGGCGTGGTCAAAGAAATTCTTTGCGTCGAAGGCCGCGTTGCGGACGAATTCGAAGGCGCTGCCGTGGAACTGGGCGGTGCCTGACTTGGTGACGACATTGGTGAAGCCAGCAGCGCCGTGGCCGATTTCGGCGGGCATGACGCCGGAGCTGGATTGCACTTCCTGAATAGCATCGACATTGAAATTGGCGAAGGTGGCGCCGCCAAGTTCGGGATCGCTGGTGTCCGCGCCGTCCAAGGCAAACACGGAGGCGGTACCGCGCAGGCCATTGACAGTGAATTGTTGGGTGAAGTTGGCTGCACCGTTCGTGTCCGTCATGGTTCCGGCTGCCAGAAGCAGGAGCTTGCTGAAATCACGCTCGTTGAGCGGAAGGCTGGAGACTTCGCCGCCCGAAAGATGGCCGCCGCCGCTCGACTGGGCAGAAGCGTCGCTTTGCTGTGCCAAAACCACGAGGGACTGACCGTCCGCCGACATTGCGAGGTTGTCCACGAGCGCGTCGCCGTCTTTGATCACGATAGGCGCGGCGGCCCGCCAGGTCTTGCCCTTAACCCGGACGGCGATCGCGTAACTCTGGGCCTGCACATCCATAAAGGTAAATTCGCCCTTAGATGAAGTAGCAGCTGAATAGCGAGGGTGTCCCGAAGGCGCCTGCAATGAAACCGTGCCTTGGCTGATGGGATGGCCCGCTGCGTCGCGCAAGATGCCCTTCAAAGAGCTAGCGGCGAGAGTAGCCGGCGAAAGAGCCAATAAGAAAAAAAAGGCAAAATAAACCCTATGACCTGAACACACCCGGACGCCGGACATAGCTCGCGATTGTACAACCGATTCCTCAGCAGACTCAGCCAAATTGAAAGCGAGCCCTTTGCAAATGGCCGGACTCCTTGCGGGAACACTTGCCTTACGATTCGACACAAGGCAGACTCGGCGCGTGCTGATTGGACTGTTTACAGAATTGACGGGGAGCGGCGGTGTGCAGCGGGCGGGCCGGCACATGGCGGCCGCGCTGAGCGAGTTCGCGGAGAGCCGGCATTTGGAATGCCGGATCGTGAGCTTGAATGACACGCGGGAGCTACACCGCATGTCCGTGGGCGGCAAGGAATTTGTGTTTACGGGATGCGAACGGAACAAAACGCGGTTTGCGGCAACGGCGGTTCGGGCGGCGAGACGGCGTGCGAAGGTGGTGCTTGCGGGTCATCCCAATCTGGGACCGGTCACGCAAGCGATGAAAATTGTGGCACCGCGGCTCAGAAACATTATTTGCACTCACGGCGTGGAAGTGTGGGAACCACTCCCGGCTTTGCGGCGGCTGGCGTTGCGTCACGCGAATGTCGTGCTTGCGCCGAGCAGGGACACGGCGAATCACGTGGAGGAACAACAGGTCCGGAAAGAGCGGATTCGCGTGTTGCCTTGGGCGCTCGATCCGGAATTTGAAACGATCCCCGCGAACGCGCCACAGGGAAAGCTGCCTCATGGATACCCGGAAGGGCGCGTCATTCTAACGGTGGGCAGGTGGCTTGCGACTGAAAGATACAAAGGAATGGACACGCTGATCACTGCGCTGCCGAGGCTCTTGACGCGCTGGCCAGAGCTGCAGCTGCTCGCGGTGGGCGAGGGAGACGACCGTGCATGGCTCGAGGATTTGGCTGAACAAAACGGGGTGAATCGTCACGTGCATTTTCTGAGCGGGGTGAGTAACGAAGAACTTGGAGCATGCTACGAGGCGTGCGAGATGTTCGCTTTGCCGAGCCGCGGCGAGGGGTTCGGGCTGGTGTACCTGGAAGCGATGGCGCACGGCAAGCCGGTGATTGGCGGGGCGCACGGCGGCGCGCCTGAAGTGATCGAGGATGGGGTAACCGGTTACCTGGTGCCGCATGGCGACGCCCCGCAACTCGCTACGTCCATCGAAACGCTGCTTTCTGACCCGGCGATGGCGCAAAAAATGGGCTCGCGCGGCCGGCAGCGCGTGGAGCGGGAATTCCGGTTCAGCGTGTTTGCCAAGTCCTTGAAGAAAATCCTTCGCGAACAATGCGAATTCTGAGCGTTACGGAAACTTACGCGCCGTTTCTAGAGTTCGGCGGCCCGCCAGTGAAAGTGCGAGCACTGGCAGGAGGCCTCGCTGGGCTGGGACACGAGGTGAGCGTGTTGACGGCGGACTGGGGCGTCCGGGCAAGGATGAACTCGGACGGAGGGTTTGACGCAGAGCGGAGTCCTTTCGGATGGACACAGAAAGAGAACGGCGTGACGGCGATCTACCTGCCCACCTGGTTGCGATATCGGTCGCTGACCTGGAATCCTGCGGTGAAGCGATTCTGTCAAACGCGCTTGCAAGATTTTGATATCGCCCACATCTATGGACTGTACGATTTTCTCGGGCCGGCGGTCGCCGACGCTTGCGTCAGGCGGAAGATTCCTTATGTGCTCGAGCCGATTGGAATGTTCGTGCCGATCGTGCGAAGTCTACAGCTAAAGAAAATCTATCACGCGTGGTTTGGGGGGCGGATGCTTGCGGGAGCGAGCGCGATCATTGCCACGTCCGAACAGGAAGCCAAGGAACTGGCGAGCGGAGGCGTGGCTCGTGAAAGGATTACGCTGCGACGCAACGGCGTGGAGGCACCGACCGGGTTGACGGAGCGGGGCGTCTTCCGGAAGGGGCTGGGGATTGCAGAGGACGCGAAAGTCGTCCTCTTTCTAGGGCGGCTGTCGGAAAAGAAAAGTCCGGATCTGCTGTTGCGCGCATTTGCGTCGATTTCGGAGGAAACTGCGGGGAAAGGCCTGAACCTTGTGTTTGCTGGGCCGGACGAAGGCGGAATGCGGGCGCGGTTGACGCGGATGGCGGCGCAGCTCGGAGTGGCGGCAGAGGTGTACTTCAGCGGACCGATTTTCGGTGAGGCGAAATGGGCCGCGTATCGCGATGCGGATGTGTTCGTATTGCCGTCGCAGAACGAGAACTTCGGCAATACGGCGGCGGAATCCGTGGCGGCGGGCACGCCTGTTGTGGTGACGGAGCGGTGCGGCATCGCGCCGCTCTTGGCGCACGCGGCGGGGCTTGTTGTGCCTCACGAGGTGAAGGCGTTAGCGGTGGCGATAGAATCAGTGGTTACTGACAACGAACTGCGAATGCGCTTGGCTGCGGGATGCGTCGGCGTGACTGCGCGGCTCGGGTGGGAAGCTCCGGTCCGTGAGATGGAAGCACTGTATAATAATATTGTACTTTAGTTTACATTTAGAGCACAATTCAGGTGCCGGAGCAACCTGGATTGCGGACGAACCGACATCTCTTTTTCCGCGCGGTGTGGTGGGGCGCGAATGTACTCCTCGTCACGGTCGTGGTGTCGTCGTTATATGCAGGGTTCCGCGAGTACTCAGTTCGCAAGTATTTGAAGGGCTTCTCCGATGCGGTCGTGCCGGAGACCGCTTCCCCCGAACAAAAAGTGGAAGCCATCCTGGGATGGATGCGAAGCGGGCCCGCGCGCTATGTCGCCGCGAATCCGGCCGAGCTCCCGGCGCGCGACCCGCAAACCACGCTCAATTACCGGCAGCTTCTAACTGTTTGCGGGACGGCCACCAACGCATTTCTGAATCTCGGGCGTAGCGGCGGATTGAACGTGCGACGGCTGCTCCTGCTGACTCCCGAGCTCAACACCAAACATGTGGTAGCGGAAGTCTTGATCGACGGCCGCTGGATCATCGTCGACCCGGCGTACAGGGTCATCCTGCGAAACGCTCGAGGACAGATGTTGACGCGAGATCAACTTCGTAATCCCACAGTGTTCAGGGAAGCGACTAGCGCGGTGCCCGGTTACCCGAGCAATTACAATTACGACCATTATGCTCACGTTCGGCTGGCGCGGCTGTCTCTCAACGGCTTGGGTCTGCGCAGGATTCTGGACGGCGCATTGCCGGGATGGGATGAGCTCACCAACTGGAACTTGCTGCTGGAGCGCGAATCATTTCTCGTTCTGGTCATTTCTGTTTGCTTAACGCTCTTCTTCTTGCTGCTACGACTGGGGCTAGCGTGGTACGCTGACAGGCGGTTGAGAATTGCCCGCTTCCACCTGCGCGAACACGCCCTGCGCGCCGGGGTGGCGTTCTTTTCGACCCCGGAGATCAAACAATAGCGTGTGCGGTATTTGCGGTGTCGCGTTTACCTCGCGCAGCAAGGATGCCGAGCTGCGTGTTCGTGCAATGGCAGCCGCGCTGCGGCATCGCGGCCCGGATGAGGAGGGATTCCTCATCTGCGATCCGCGGGTACCGGGCCTGGCCCTCGGCATGCGCCGCCTTAGCATTATTGATCTTGCCGGTGGACAGCAGCCTGTCTGGAACGAAACGCGCGACGTCGCGGTCATTCAGAACGGCGAGCTTTACAATTATCGCGAACTCCGCGAACGCTTGACCCTGCTCGGGCACCGCTTCTCAACGCAATCCGACACGGAAATTTTGGTGCACGCGTGGGAAGAGTGGGGCGAAGAGTGCCTCACAGAACTCCGAGGCATGTTCGCGTTTGCGCTGCTCGATCTGCGCGGACGGTTTGCGACGGCGCCATTGCTCTTTTTGGCGCGCGATCCGCTGGGTATTAAGCCGCTTTATTACACGCAGACCGCGGAAGGCTTTGCGTTCGCGTCCGAGGTGAGGGGTCTGTTGGCAAGCGGCGTTGTCTCAAAGCAGATTTCACAGGATGCGCTCACCTCTTACCTGCTTTTCGGCAGCACATCCGAGCCGGTGGCGATGGTGGAAGGAGTTTTTTCTCTCCCGCCGGGCCATCGCATGCTGTTGTACGTCCCGGAACGACGTCGCGTGCCGCGGGCGCGTCCGTGGTGGGACCTGCATTCGAGCCCGGCGGCACGCGATCCGCGCAAACCCAAGGACATGGCTTCAGCCGCTGCGAAGCTGCGCCCGCAGCTTGAGGATGCCGTGCGGGCACATCTGATTGCGGATGTTCCGGTGGGACTGTTCCTCTCGGGTGGTCTGGATTCCGGGGCCATCGCCGCGCTTGCGGCACACGCGCAACCAGGAATCCGAAGCTTCACGCTGTCTTTCCCGGGAACTCCCTACGACGAAGCTCCGTTGGCGCGCAAGGTTGCGGAACGATGCGGCACAGAACACACGGAAGTTCCTCTCGACGGCGCAGCGATACTTGCGCGCATCGATGAAGCCGTGGCAGGCCTTGACCAGCCGACGATGGACGGCATCAATACGTCCTTAGTTTCTTGGGCGGCGCGGGAAGTGGGGCTAAAGGTGGCGCTTTCAGGGCTAGGGGGAGACGAGCTCTTCGCGGGCTATGCCAGCTTCGCGAACACGGCGCTGCTTCAACGGCTCACTCGCATCGCCTGGTTTGTGCCGTGGCCGCTGCGCCGCGCCACCGCGCCGCTGATCGCGAGCATCCTGGAGACGCGCATGTCGCGTGATGCCGCCGGCAAAGCCATTGCCGCGTGGAAGGATCCTGACGTACTCCCGCATCCTTACTTTTATGCGCGCGCGCTTTTTCCGCCGGGGCAGCTCGAGCGGCTGATCGAGCCGCGTTTCCGTCCGAGCACGGTCGGCGCCGACGGCGTTACGCTCGAACCGACGTGGCTTGGATGGCTCGATCGCACGGCAAGTGAAGCGAGGAAGTTGCAACCGGTGGCGGCGACTGCGTGGCTCGAAATGCGCTGCTACATGGCCAGCACGCTGCTGCGCGATACGGATTCGGTGAGCATGGCGCGTTCGCTCGAGGTGCGCGTACCACTGCTGGACACCCCATTGGTGGAGTTCGTCAGTTCTCTTCCTGATGAGGCACGCCACCGCGCGGGAGCGCAGAAGGCGTTGCTTGTCGAAGCATTGAGTGGGTTGTTGCCGGAAGAAATTCTTGGGCAGAAAAAACGGACGTTCACACTCCCCTGGGAAGAATGGCTTAGCGGCCCATTGCGGCCGAAGATCGAGGCCAGTCTTGCAGAGATATCGCCGGCGCTTGCAGCACACCTCCGCGCGGGGGGCGTCCGCGGCGTTTGGACCGCATTTCTTGAGGGCAAGACTTCGTGGTCGCGTCCATGGGCGTTGTACGTCCTCAATGAGTGGTGCAGGCATCACCTCGCGGCATGATCCGCGTGCCTGAGGTAGACTGAATTCTTTCGCGATGAACATTCTTGGGATAAATGCCTACCACGGCAACGCATCCGCAGCCATCGTCTGCGAAGGCCGGCTTTTAGCTGCGGTCGAGGAAGAACGTTTCAATCGCGTGAAATACGCCGCGGGCTTCCCTGCGCAGGCGATTCGTTATTGCCTGCGCGCAGCAGGGCTGGAACTGAAAGATATCGATCACGTGGCTGTGCCGCGAAACCCCTATGCGCGGCTGGGCACGAAACTCTTCTACGCCCTGCGCATGCCGTCCTTCGCGCGCGAGCGAATGAAAGTGCTGGCAAAGTTCACGGGTATACCGGAGGCGCTGGCGCAGGCTTTCGACGCTGATCCGGCGAAAATTGCCGCTAAATTCCACCGCGTGGAACACCACCAGGCACATCTGGCCAGCGCGTTTTTTGTGTCTCCCTTCGAACGAGCGGCGCTGCTTTCCGCGGACGGTCTGGGTGATTTCGCGAGCACGATGTGGGGCACCGGCGACGGCAACCGCATGAAGATCGACGGCGCCATTGCCTTCCCTCATTCGCTGGGCCTTTTTTATAGCGCCGTCACGCAATACCTGGGCTTTCTGAAATTCGGCGACGAGTACAAGGTGATGGGCCTGGCCGCCTATGGCGAGCCGGATCAACTTGAGGCTTTTCGGGACATCGTTCGCGCCGATGGAGATGGATTCCGCCTGGGCCTGGACTACTTTACGCATCACCGGACCGGGCCGGAAATGAGCTGGGCGGAAGCGGACAAAACACCCACGCTCGGCAAAATGTTTTCTGAAGGGATGGAAAAGAAGTTAGGCGCTCGGCGCAATCCCGAAGATCCGCTCGAACTACGGCACCGCAATCTTGCTTCCGCACTGCAGGCGCGTCTTGAGGAAATTTATCTTGGCATGCTGAAGAAGCTTGCCGAGCGCACGGGACTGAAGGCAGTTTGTCTGGCAGGCGGAGTGGCGTTTAATTGCGTGGCCAACGGGAAAATACTCGATAAGACGGGTTTCGAGCAGGTTTACGTGCATCCCGCTGCCGGCGACGCGGGACTTTCGGTCGGTGCGGCTTACTATGTGTGGCATCAGGTTCTCGGAAAGCCGCGATCATTCGTGATGGATCATGCTTACTGGGGACCCGGATATGAGCGCGATGCAATTCGCGCGGCCATTGATGTCAACGGACTAGCAAAGAACGGGTGCCGCGTCGAAGAACTGGGCGAAGACACATTGATGCAGCGCGCGGCCACAATCGTGGCAGATGGAAAGATAATCGGGTGGTTCCAAGGCCGCGCCGAATGGGGACCCCGCGCGCTCGGGAATCGAAGCATTGTCGCCGATCCGCGGCGGCCGGAGATGAAAGAGACACTGAACCGGCGCATCAAGCATCGCGAAATCTTCCGCCCGTTCGCGCCATCGATTCTTGCCGAATCGACAGGGGAGTGGTTCGAGAAGTCGCATCCGTCTCCGTTCATGACCTTGGCGTATTCCGTGCGGCCCGAGAAGCGCGAAAAAATTCCGGCTCCCACGCACGTGGACGGAACGGGCAGACTGCAAACCGTGACGCGCGAGGCTAATCCGCGCTATTGGAGTTTGATCAAGGCGTTTGAGCGGATTACGGGAGTTCCGGTCGTCCTCAACACCTCTTTCAACGACAATGAGCCGATTGTCTGCAGCCCCGCAGAAGCGCTGGATTGCTTCCAACGCACGCAAATGGATGCGCTGGTGCTCGGCGACTTCCTCATCACCCGGCCGTGAATTACATGCCGCGAGTCGCGTTCGAATGAGAATCCTGCTTCTGAATCTCTATTATCCGCCGGATACCTCGGCAACGGCGAAGATGGCCGCCACGGTGGTGGACGCGCTTTCCGCGCGGCACGACGTTACAGTTCTTTGCGGCAGGCCGTCGTACGATCCAACCGAACGGCGGCCCTGGAGATTCTGGCAAACAGAGTCGGCCGGGCGCGCGAAAATTCTGCGGGTAGGTTCGACGGATTATTCGCGTCTCGCGATGAAGCGGCGCGTGCTGAACTATTTGAGTTACGTCGCGCTGGCGATTCCGCGCGCGCTTTTCGTGCGATGCGATGTGGTTCTGGCGATGACCGACCCTCCGTTTGAAGGAATTGTCGGGGCGCTCGTGGCGCTGTTGAAAGGCAAGCGCTACGTCTACAACATTCGCGACATGTATCCGGATATGGCCGTGGGCGGCGCCATAGTCGCGCCAGGTCATCTCGCGCGCATTTGGGAGAGGATGCACCGATGGGCTTTGCGGCGCGCCACGCGGGTGATCGTCCTTGGAGAGGATATGCGGGCGAGAATCATCGCCAAAGGCGTTGATCCGGCAAGCATCGCGATCGTCCGCGATGGCGTGGAGATTCCTCTGCCCGATGCGCCGAAGCCTTTGCTGGATCAAGAAATCATTCGAACAATTCGCGGCGACTCCAAGTTTGTGCTTCTCCATGCGGGAAACCTTGGCTTCTACGGCGCGTGGGAGACCCTAATTACGGCAGTACACAACCTGGAAGAGGAGGGCGTAAGTCTGGTCTTCGTCGGTGAAGGAGCACAGCGGGGCTACGTCGAAGCACTCTCAAGAGAAACAAAAAACGTTCGATTTCTTCCATTTTTCCCAGCGAGCATGATTTCCTCCGTGCTGGCTGCGCCTGATGCACATGTCATCACTGTGAAACGCGGCTTGGAGGGAGTTGTAGTGCCAAGCAAAGTGTATGGAATACTCGCCGCTGGAAAACCGATTGTGGCCGTCGCGCCGGAAGAAACTGATGCGGCTTCGCTGGGCGCGAAGTTTGGATTCGCGGTGTCCGCCGATCCTGACAGCCCGGAAAAAGTGGCCGCGGCGATTCGTTCCCTCGTTATGGACGGGGCCAAATTGCAAAGTATGGGCCGTGCGGCCCGGGCCGCTGCGCCCGATTATGATAGAGTCAAAGAATTGCAGAAATTCGTGAAAATCATCGAGGAGGCCGTGAACGCGTGACGTCTTCGGAAACTTTTTGGAGTGGAAAACTTGTGCTGGTGACGGGAGGCGCCTCATTCATCGGGTCGACGCTCACGGATCACCTCCTTGCACGCGGAGCGAAAATTCGTATCGTGGATGATTTGACGAGCGGACATCACGACAACATCAAGGATCACGTCGCAAAGGGCAAGATCGAATTTATTCACGCGGACCTGCGTGAACCGGGCATTACGCGCTCGGCGATGCAAGGTGTTGACACGGTTTTCCACCTCGCAGCGGATCATGGCGGCCGCGGCTACGTCGATCTCCACCAGGCTGGGCCCGCTTCCAATTTTTTCTTGGACGGGCTGGTCTTCGCGGAAGCCCTGCGCGCGAAAGTGAAAAAAGTGGTGTTCGCGTCCTCCGGCTGCGTCTATCCGAATTTTCTGCAATCCGATGTGAAGAAGGAACTCTACCTCACCGAAGATCTCACCGATGGCCCGAAAGATGCGGACAACACCTACGGCTGGGCCAAATTGATGGGCGAAATTACGCTACGCGCTTACGCCAAGGAACACGGCATGGGCGCGGCCTCTTGCCGCTATTTCACGGTGTACGGTCCGCGAGGTGTCGAAAATCACGCCGTCATCGCCATGATTGCTCGCGCTTTTCTTGGACAAAATCCCTTCGAAGTGTGGGGCGACGGAACGCAAATCCGCAACTGGACGTATATCGAAGACATCGTCGAAGGAACGATCCTTGCGGGAGAAAAAATCAGCGATGGGACCGCCATTAATCTCGGAACCATGGAGCGCATTAAGGTCATCGACGCGGCGAAGATGGTCTGCGAGTTTACCGGCCATAGAGCGGACATAAAACTGCGTCCGGACATGCCCACAGGGCCGCTGAATCGCGTCGCAGACAACTCGCTCGCGAAAAAGTTGCTGGGTTGGGAGCCGAAAGTTCATTTCCGCGACGGCCTAAAGCGCACTATCGACTGGTATTACGCAACGAAGAATCGCGAGGAAGTGAACCGCACGTTTGGCCGGATGCTCACGGAACGATAGCGGCAAGTAAGCAAGGCCGCGGAAACAAAGGCGGCGAAAAAGGGCGCAAAAGAGGCAGCTGTGCGTTTTTGAACACCGCGATCCGGCCACGTTGGCTATGGTGCCCCCTTGTTTCGCGGGCAGATGACTGCCTGAACTTTCCTGATTGAAGCGAAACAATTTTCAAAGTATCGTGTTAAGGCTGCGTGGGGCAGCCATTTTTTCCTTGGGAGCCGGGCCCCCAACCCGGCGGAAGACGATTGAGGCACTGGCCGCACCGTCCCGGCCGGTATCTTTAAAAATAAAGAGGGAACATGCCCGCAGGTCTGCTGGCGTTTTTGATCGCTCTATTCGCATCTCTGATGCTGACGGTACCCGTGCGCGCATTGGCATTGCGCGTGGGGATGGTCGATCTTCCCGGACCGCGCAAAGTCCACCTTCGCCCGATTCCCCTGCTCGGAGGCCTGGCCATGTACGGCGCGGTGGTGCTCGCGGTCCTGTTTACTTTTAACGGCGCAGCTCGCGCCCAGATCGTCGGAATTTTGACCGGCGCAACGATCGTTGCGGTCGTAGGCATGCTCGATGACAAGGGTTTGCTGCACCATCAAATTAAACTTTTCCTCGGGATGCCTCTTGCTGGGTGCGTTCTGCTGATGACCGGGATTCACGCCCAGGTTTTTGAAGTTTTCGTGCGCGGACGAGCAGGCTACGTTTTGGACGCCATCCTTACCATTTTCTTCGTCGTGGGGATTACCGCCTCCTTCAGCATCCTGGATCACATGGACGGCCTCTGCGCCGGTGTGGCCGCCACGGCGTCCATTTTCTTCGCTCTCCTGGCTTATTTAAACGGCCAGACTTTGGTCACCACTCTGGCCGCTGCCGTCCTCGGTGCGGCAACGGGTTTCCTCCGGTGGAATTTCAAGCCGGCCAAGATTTTTATGGGTGACGGCGGCGCCATGTTCCTTGGATTCCTGATGGCCACACTGGGGCTGAAGCTCCGGCTCGAACATGCTAATCATTTTTCCGCCTGGCTTGTTCCGCTGCTGATTCTCGGAGTGACGATTTTCGACACTACGCTGGTGACGGTTTCCCGTTCGCGCCGCGGCCTGCTGCCCTTTGCCACGCCAGGCAAAGACCATGCCGCTCATCGGCTCGCCAACCTAGGCCTGGGACATCGCGGGGCAGTTGTTAGCTTGTATCTGTTGGGATTTCTGACCGGAGGAGCTGCCGTATTGGTGAGCTATCTCTCCCCGCTCGCCGCGGCTGTGGTCGCGACGGTCGCATTTGCGGCCGTTCTGAGCGGAGTAATCTTTCTCGAACACGCACCGTATGAACGCCAAGCGCAGAAGCCAGCCGCAATCTCCTGAAGTGCTCCAGAAATATACTGGGTACGTACCTCAAATTGCATCGGCAAGCGGCAAGTTTGCCCGTGCGAATGGATTCGCTATACTTACGGGGTTGCCGTCTTACCGATTCTTGACGCATATCCCTTCGGGTTGGGCGGAAAACTGCCAATATCTTTAGGATTTTGAACGCGAATACCCTGCTGGCTGAGAGTTCCGGGTGTCGCGCGACTTGGGAAAGCGAGACTGTGCCTAGCACTGATTTCAGACCACGAGCGGACGACGAGAACAACGAGGTCATAGTTGTGGGGGGCTCGGCCGCGGGTTTGTTCGCGGCGGCTACGGTGGCTGCAGGCGGACGGCGGGTGCGCGTGCTGGAAGCGAGACCGGGCCTTGAACCGATCGCGAGGTCGCTGATCGTCACGGACCAATTCCGCAACCAGCTTGGCGCCGCTGCTGCCGAGAGTGTCGTCAACGAAATCCGGCGATTCGAATTGTTTACCGATGGCCGCTCGGCACAAGTTGCGCTTTCTCGGCCCGATCTTATTATCGAACGCTCACGGTTAATCCCTGCTTTGGCGCGGAGCGCACAGCAGGCGGGAGCCAATCTCTCCTTTGACACGCGCTTTCTTGGACTAGCCCCGAATGCGCGCGGTCTGCGAGTGGAAGTCGACTCTGCGGGACGGCGCGAGGAATTGCACGCAGAGAGCGTGGTCGGCGCGGACGGCGCCTCCAGCCGGGTGGCTCGAAGCGCTGGTTGGCCTCCCGTCGAGACCGTCCCGCTGGTGCAAGCGATCGTTCGCCTGCCGAAGGATCAACCGCCAGATACCACACGCGTCTGGTTCGTCCCCGACGATACTCCTTATTTCTATTGGCTGATCCCGGAGTCTTCCGAGCGTGGCGCTTTGGGAATCATCGGCGAAGATGCCCGCGACACCAAGAAATGTCTCGAACGTTTTCTCGACAAAAAACAGATGCTGCCGCTGGGATGGCAAGGGGCGCGGATCCCGGTCTATCGAGGATGGGTGCCGGTGCGGCGGCGCATCGGAAGCGGCGAAGTCTATCTGGTGGGCGATGCGGCAGCACAGGTGAAAGTCTCAACCGTCGGCGGAATCGTGACCGGACTCCGCGGCGCTCTCGGAGTTGGGCAGTCCATTTTGCGTAAAGGTGGCCGAAGGGAGTTGGCAGCGCTTCGCCGCGAACTCGGTACGCACTGGTTGATCCGGCGCGTGCTGCACCATTTTCAGCAAAAAGACTATTCACAGCTTGTCGACCTCCTCGATGCCTCTACGCGCGAGTTTCTCGGGGAAATAAACCGCGATGAATCCACGCGCCTGCTCTGGAACGTCGTGCGCCGCCAGCCCCGGCTCGTGTTGCTCGGATTGCGTGGATTGCTGATGGGGAGTGGCTGGAAGGGCTAAACTAGCTCATCGAGGATCGAAGAAAGCCGGTCAGCCCCCGCGTAAAACCAGGAATGCAACGTGCTGGCAGCGCAACGACTGGCCACGATGAGCTTTCATCGACACTTTGGTTCGGCGAAAATAAGCTGCTTGCCGTAGGTTCGGGGATGCGCTGGGTCGTTACCTGTGGCGCTCCCAAGGAGATTCTGACTTGCGCCTTTCGGTAATTGGATGTGGCTACGTAGGGCTGGTAACAGGGGCATGCCTGGCTGCGGCGGGACATGAAGTCACCTGTACGGACATCGACGCCGAACGCATCCGCCGGCTCCAAGCTGGAGAGGTTCCCATTTACGAGCAGCATCTGGAAGAAATATTGGCTGCGGCAAGCAAGGCTGGGCGAATTTCCTATACTCCAGATGCGGGTGAAGCGATCCGCGCGGGGGACGCCATTTTCATCTGTGTAGGCACGCCGCCCAAAGAAAGCGGCGAAGCCGATCTTTCCGCAATCGATCAAGTGGCGCGCCAGATTGCCGAACAAGCCCGTTCGCCGAAACTCGTAATCGAGAAGAGCACCGTGCCTGCGCGGACCGGCCTGGAGTTGCAGCGTGCGCTCGCCGCCTATAGCGGCGGCGGCAAGTCCAATTTTCGCGTGGCTTCGAATCCCGAATTCTTGCGCGAAGGCACCGCCGTCGGGGATTTTTTCCATCCGGATCGCATCGTGGTCGGTGTGGAAGACGAATCCGCCGCGGCCGACTTGCGTGAGATCTACCGTCCGATCCTGGAGCGCCGCTTTCACTGCCCCGTGCACAAGGGCCCTTGCCCGTCAGACCATGAAGCCGCTTTCCTCGTGACAACCATCAATAGCGCCGAGCTCATCAAGCATGCATCAAACTCTTTTCTTGCGCTGAAAATCAGCTACGCCAACGTCATTGCCGACCTTTGCGAAAGAATTGGCGCCGACGTCAAAGAGGTTACTCACGCGATGGGATTGGACCCCCGGATTGGCGGACAATTTCTCAACGCAGGGCTAGGTTTTGGCGGTTTTTGCTTTCCAAAGGATGTGCAGGCGTTCATTCATCTCGCGGCCTCCGTGGGGGTCGATTTCGACATGTTGAAAGCGACGGAGCGTGTTAACAAGCAACGCATCGACCGCTTCCTCGAAAAAGTGCATAAGGCTCTTTGGGTGGTCAAGGGCAAACACATTGCCGTGCTCGGTTTGGCGTTCAAAGCCAACACGGACGACATTCGCTTTGCTCCGGCCCTCGAAGTCGTTAAACGGCTGCTCGAGGAAGGCGCGATTCTGCACGCCACGGATCCGGAAGCCATCGCAAGGACGAAAGCCCTCTTCCCGAACCTCACCTACCACGAAGATCCCTACGAAGCATTGCGCGGCGCGGATGCCGCTCTTGTCTGCACGGAGTGGGACATCTTCCGCGACCTGGATTGGAAACGAGCAAAAACGCTGATGGCGCGCGGGCTCGTCGTGGACGGCCGGAATCTCTATTCCCCCAGGCATATGCGCGAACTCGGTTTTGAATATTATTCCTTCGGAAGACCGTAAGAGGTTCGGCCCGCTCTTGCCTTCTGCGCGCTGCAAAATCCGCCTCCCAACGGCGGACTCCGTTCTGCCTAAGCGCTCTTTTTCGCCGCAAACTCTCGCGTGAAATAATCGAGCGTCAATTGTAAACCCTCTTCCAACCCCACTTTGGGCTGCCAATTTAGCAGGCGCTTCGCCTTGGCAATGTCCGGACAGCGGCGCTTCGGATCGTCTTGTGGAAGCGGCTGAAAAACGATAGGGGGGGCATTTTTGAAATGGGCGCGCACGCGCTCGGCAAATTCCAAAATGGTGATCTCCTGCGGGTTCCCGATATTTACAGGCAAGTGTTCGTCCGATTGCATCAGGCGGTAAATCCCTTCGACCAAATCCGAGACGTAGCAAAAACTGCGCGTCTGCTTCCCCTCGCCGTACACGGTTATCGGTTCTCCTCGGAGCGCCTGATGCACGAAATTAGGCAGCGCGCGGCCGTCGTTCAGCCGCATTCGCGGGCCATACGTATTGAAGATGCGCACGATATGGGTGTCCACACCATGATTGCGGTGGTACGCCATGGTCATCGCTTCCGCAAAGCGCTTGGCTTCGTCATAAACCCCGCGCGGCCCGATCGGGTTCACGTGGCCCCAATAATCTTCTGGCTGCGGCGAAATTTCTGGGTCGCCGTAGCACTCGCTTGTGGAAGCCAGAAAAAACTTCGCCTCTTTGGCGAGCGCCAGCCCCAGCGCGTTGTGTGTGCCCAGCGCGCCAACTTTCAGCGTTTGGATGGGCAGCTTCAGATAATCAACCGGGCTCGCCGGCGAGGCGAAGTGCAAAACGTAGTCGACCGGCCCGGGCACCTCGATATAGTTCGATACGTCGCATCGCGCGATGCGAAAGTTGCGATGTCCAAGCAGGTGCCCAACGTTGGAATCCACCCCGGTCACGAGATTATCGAGTACCAACACCTCCCATCTTTCGGCGATCAGCCGGTCGCAAAGATGCGATCCGAGAAATCCAGCCCCGCCCGTAACTACCGCTCTCATGCACCCTCCTGATATTCGCAGCCATTTAGTGTAGCGTGCGACTGTAGAATTGACCACTCCTGCCGCGCCGGATACGATGCTCGGGCGCGCGATCCCATGGTGATGCCTACGCAGAACTATTCAGAAACTGCGGTCTTGAAGAAGCGTAGCACAGCCCGCATTGTCCTCGGGCTTCTTGCCGTGGCGCTGCTCGGTTCCGTGGTCTTTTTTCTTTCTGTCGGCCGCTGGCTCGTAGACGAAGACCCTCTCGCAAGAGCGCAAGCCATCGTCGTCCTCAGTGGGCGCATGCCCATGCGAGCCATGGAAGCTGCGAAGTTGTATGGCGAAGGTTACGCGCCCTCCGTTTGGTTGACACATTCCACGGAGCCTGGCGCAACACTCCAGGCGATGGGAATCCCTTTCGCCGGCGAAGAGTATTACAACAGGCTCGTCCTGATGCAGGAAGGTGTGCCCGCGGATGCGATCCGCGTCCTTCAGCCTCCCATCGTGAACACCGCGGACGAAATCGCAAACGTTTCCGCCGCCATGGCGGCGGAAAAGGCCGGTCTCGTAATCATCGTGACGTCCAAAGTGCATACGCGGCGCGTTCGAATCCTCTGGAACCGGATTGCCGCGAAGCGAGGACGGGCCCTCATACGGGCTGCTTCGGATGATCCCTTTGAACCCCGACACTGGTGGCGTACCACCAGCGATGCGTTGGACGTGGTTCGCGAATGCCTCGGAATTTTGAACGCTTTGGCCGGAATGCCTTTGCGCCCTGCGACTTAGAATTTCAGAAAAAGAAGAATCGCTTGCGCCGCGGCTGTTGGTATTCCTCTAACACCGCAGGTACATACGGCAGTTCACGCCCCTCGAAGGCTGCCAGCGGATTCTCGACAAAGAGAGCGCGCGCCTTTTCTTCTCCAAATTCCTTCCGCACAACCTCGAACGCGGGCTGGAGCTTAAGGGGACGGCCGCGTGTATTATGAGCATCGCTCGACACGATGTGAACCAGTCCGCCGGCCATCCAGCGCAACGCATCCTTTTGCGCTCCGGGACCGAAGACCCCCAACAGCGAGCCGGCCGTAACCTGTACGCGGCAGCCCAGCCGAATCCATTTCGCAAGGCGCTCGGTTTGCAGCCGCAGGATGGCGTTGCGTTCTGGGTGAGTAACTATAGGTCTCAGCCCCATGAGTTGAATCTCATGGAGTGTTTGGTCCATGCTGGGCGGAATCGAATATTGGTTGAATTCCACGAGCAGGTAGTCGTGCTGGTTGACGCAGAAGCGCGAGGCATCCGCGCGCAGAGCGTCCAGGTTTTCCGGATTCAAATGAAAATCGCACCCGGTGGCCAAAATCAGCCGTTCTCCGAGCCTCTCCTGGAGCTCGTCCCGCAATTTTCGCACTCGCAAATAATTGAATGCGTACCGATTGCTCGAATGCGGCGTCGCTACCACGTGCGTAATTCCGTCTGCGATGGCGGATTCTGCCATCTCTAGCGAAGTCTCCATGTCCTCCGGGCCGTCGTCTAGCCCAGGCAGGATGTGGCAGTGCACGTCGACCATGGCCGTTTGAAACTCCCTAGCGCCACCAGGCGCCGATTGCCTGCCAGATTCCCAGAGTAAACATCAGTCCGGCAAAAACTTGGCGCATTCGCCGGGGCTGGAGCCTTTTGGCCAGCCATCCGCCCAGAATCCCGCCCACAAAAACGCCTGGAATAAGTAGCAGACCCACTTTCCAGGAGACGTATCCCGCCTTGGCATACGCGAGAAACGCCAGTAAACCCGTGGGCGGTATCAACGCGACCAGACTCGTGCCTTGTGCGCGATGCTGAGCAAACGAAAAAAACAAGGCCAAAAACGGAACAAGAAGGACTCCGCCTCCGATTCCGAACAGCCCTGAAGCTACGCCACAAACACAAGCCGCGACAAATATGCCTGCGCTTCGCATCGCGCCATCAGGCACGGGCCGGACCCTCCCCGGTCGTGGCCGCCGTTTCGCTTTGCGGCTGCGGTTTTCTCCAAAGCAAGAACGCTGCCAGCATCAGGAAACAACCGAACAATCCCTTCAGCTGGCGAGAAGCAAGCGGAACAGCGATCAAGCCTCCCACGTAACCGCCAACCAGAATCCCTAGCGCGCACAAAATTCCTGCCTGCAAATCCACTTGCCCCTGTTTCCAGTATTCGCGCAAGGCGCCGAGCCCTACCGGCGGAAGCAGGATCAGCAGTGAAGTGCCCTGAGCCATGTGCTGGTCCATACGCAGCAAGTAAACCAGCGCCGGCACCAGCACAACGCCTCCGCCGATGCCCAGCAAGCCCACGAGTACGCCCACAGCCAGTCCAAGCAACAGGATCATCAGAGTCATCGGTTAGGAGCCGCTTCTCCTTGGGAATTCTTTCCCGCCGCGGGGTGCAGGGACTCTATCTTCCCGCGTCTCGCTGCGAGCCGCAACCACTCTTGAGCCTGCGATAACACGGAAAACGACGGTTTTTTAGTTCGAGAAGAACCTGCTATATTGAAGTGTCTTTATCTAAGCGGCCGAATGGCCTGTTTTATCCCATAAATATTTTGGAGAGCGACGCAACTCATGCCCTTAGACCGAAAACCCGAATTCTTCAAAGGCGCTCAACTAAAAGTCGCCATTATTGGCTGCGGCTACGTTGGGCTGCCCCTGGCCTTGCGTTTTGCGGAGGCCGGCCACAAAGTTACGGGATTTGACACGGATCCGAACAAGGTGTCGATGCTCAATGCCGGCAAGTCCTACATCGAGCACATCCCGCAAACCAAGATCCAGCAATTCGTCAATTCCAGGCACTTCAGCGCAACCACGGATTTTGCGCGCCTTAAGGAAGCGGACGCCATCATTATCTGTGTGCCGACGCCTCTCGATGAACGCCGCGAACCTGACCTCTCCTACGTCCAACAGACCGCTATTTCCATCCATCCTCATCTCCAAAGGGGCCAGCTGGTTGTTCTCGAATCCACGACCTATCCCGGCACCACCGAGGAACTCGTGCTCCCCATCCTCGAAAAAAGCGGCCTGCACTGCCCCATCGCTGCCGGCCCGGAAAATGAAAATATAGCCTGCGATTTCTTTCTCGCCTTCTCGCCGGAACGCGAGGATCCCGGCAACAAACAATTTGGGCTGGCGCAGATTCCCAAAGTCGTTGGCGGCGTGAATCCGCCAAGCGGCCGAGCCGCGCAAGCTATTTACGCTCAGGTGGTCGCGCGTGTCGTGCCGGTAAGCTCCACCCGTGCCGCGGAAATGGCCAAGCTCCTCGAGAATATCTTTCGTTGCGTCAACATCGCGCTGGTCAACGAGCTGAAGATGCTCAGCCTGCGCATGGGGATCGACATCTGGGAAGTGATTGACGCCGCCGCCACAAAACCCTTCGGCTTTATGCCCTTCTATCCTGGCCCCGGCCTGGGTGGACATTGCATTCCGGTCGATCCGTACTATCTTTCCTGGAAGGCGCGCGAGTTTGATTTCTCAACGCGCTTCATCGAACTGGCCGGCGAAGTCAACACCGCAATGCCCTATCACGTTGTCGACGCGGTGGCCGCGGCTCTCAACGATCACAAGAAGAGCCTCAAGGGAGCGAAGCTCCTGGTTCTGGGTGTGGCCTACAAAAAGGATGTCGATGACCTGCGCGAATCGCCGACGCTAAAAATTATGCAGCTTCTTAAGCAGCGCGGCGCGAATCTCGAATACAACGATCCCTATTTCCCGCAGCTCCATAAAATGCGCCATTATAACTACGAAAATATGAAATCCGTCCCCCTCAATCCCCAAACTCTGGCGAGCTATGATGCCGTCATCATTGCCACGGATCACTCGAGTTACGACTACGCGGCGATTGTGGACGCCGCCAAGCTGGTTGTGGACTCGCGCAACGCCACCCGCCGCGTCATGCGCCATCGCGAAAAAATCGTCCTCTGCTAGGCGCCCATGGCCTCATTCGCGGATGAAATTCGGCGGCAACTTGAGGAAAGCGCTCGCGTAAAGCGCAGTTTCTCCGACGAGCTCGTCGCGCGCATCGCGCAATTTGCCGAAAAAAGCGCGGGGGCGCTGCGAGCCGGCGGAAAAATCGTCTTCTTTGGAAATGGCGGAAGTGCGGCCGATGCGTTACACCTCGCGGCGGAGCTTGTCGTGAGACTGCGCTCTGACCGCCGCGGCCTGGCGGCGCTGGCCCTTACCTCCAACCCCTCCGTGCTCACCGCGGCCGGCAACGACTATGGCTTTGAGCGTATTTTTTCCAGACAAATCGAATCTCTTGTCGCTCCCCACGACGTTCTTGTCGCGCTTTCAACCAGCGGCACAAGCGCGAACGTCCTCCGCGGCGTCGAGGCGGGCCGGGCGCGCGGCGCTTATCTTGTTGCTCTCACAGGCGAATCCGGCGGCGGGCTCTCGGGCATGGTCGACCTTTTGCTCAACGTGCCTTCGCAAGATCCTCAACGAATTCAAGAAGCGCATATCACCATCGGCCACATCGCCTGCGCTTTGATCGAACAGTTGGCGATGGACTAGTTTTCCCCGCTGCTTGACCGCAATCTCAATTCTTCTCGTGACTTGCTGGAGGGGGCGCCCTCTATCGTTCGTTAGGCGGTGCAAACACTCACTTTGCGCTCTTCAGTTCCACTCTTGCCGTTGCGAATGGCATTACCGCTTCCAGAAGTACGGGCGTGCGCGCGACATTGTTCGCAATGTATATCGTAAATTGCGCATCCTTCATTTCCTCGCCATTTTCAAACACCCGCATCTCGATCTTGGACGTCTTGTAACTCCCGGCGGGAACGGTGACAGCCTCGCCCGCGCTCGCAAGCTTCGCGCTCACGTCATATAGCTTATGCCCGTCATACACGGGGCAGCGCACCTCGGCGGTTTTCGTCCAATCGACGTTTCGCAGATATTGCAGCATACCGAGCGGATCGCGCGTTCCCGGTAGAACGCGTGCTTCAGTGATATTTGGAGGAGCCGGCTCTCTTCCCGTGGCCGTCATGCGCTCTACGGAGTTCACCTTCTGTCCCCGTTCACTCAAATGCATTTCGTACTGCAGGCTGGTCATCGTCGCGGCGTCGCTGTAAGAGTCAAACTGGTCGTCCAGCTCGAAAACCATGCGCAGCGGATTTTCCGTGTGTGCAAACGCTTGCAGGTGCCACGCATTCTTCCCGAAGAAGTCTTTGTGTGCGCCCACCAGCAATTTCAGGTTGGCTACATCATTCAGGTTTGCGACGTTCGCCGTGTAGTCCAGCACTTCGCCGCCCCGCAAGGGCAGCCCGGCATCTGCCATGGGCTCGCTGTTCTTGCTCGCGACCGAGGCCTTCGAAGGGCTGGTCGAGGCGACTGCGGGAGCGGCAACAGCGGGGACGCCCTCGGGTTCGGAATTAGCACTGGAAGCCAACGCCCGCGCCGGTTCCTCGCTTCTTTCGCGCAAATAGAAGTAACCAGCCGCGGCACATCCAAGCACCAGCAGTGCTGCCACTCCGATGACCTTCCGGTAGCTCATGCTCTTTGTGTGACCTGCGTGGGAAAGAGTCCCTCGCCTTTTCGCCTTCCGTCGTACAATACGAATTCGTGCGCGGCAGACCGGCAAAATCGGCCGGGACGATCCGCGAACTCTGAGGTTACCAAAACGCGAGGCCCGCGTCTTTGCCGGCGGCGCGTCAATGACCGGGACGGCACTCTGCCGCTCGCGGAACAAGATCGAGGAGGAACTCCTGAATGCGCTACCTCGTCACAGGCGGCGCCGGTTTTATCGGCTCGAACACCGTGGATGAACTCGTGCGGCGCGGCCACAGCGTTGTGGTCCTCGACGACCTTTCCTCCGGCAAAGAGGAGAATCTTGCCGAGGTCCGCAACAAAATCACCCTTATAAAAGGCACCATCACGGATATTGAAGTCGTCCGCAAGGCCATGCATGAGGCCGAATACGTGCTCCACCTCGCGGCTCGTACTTCCGTCCCGCGCTCCGTCAAGGATCCCATCGAAACCAATAAAATCAATATCGATGGAACTCTGAACATTCTCGTCGCCGCGCGCGATGCCAAGGTGAAGCGCGTGGTTTTCGCCGCCTCCTCATCTGCCTACGGCGAGACGCCGACGCTGCCCAAAGTCGAAACCATGCAGCCGGCGCCCATTTCTCCCTACGGCGTCACCAAATTCGTTGGCGAGCTCTACGCGCAAACCTTTGGCCGCTGTTACGGCCTCGAAAATGTCTGTCTGCGCTATTTTAATATCTTCGGTCCACGCCAGGATCCCGGCTCGCCGTATTCCGGCGTTTTGGCGAAGTTTTGCCTGGCCTTCCTCGAAGAGACGCAGCCCTCCATCTTTGGCGATGGCGAGCAATCCCGCGACTTCACCTACGTCGAAAACGCCGTGCAGGCCAATCTACTCGCCTGCGAAGCCCCCACTGTTTCCGGCAAAACGTTCAACGTGGGAACCGGCGGCCGCTTTACGCTGAATCAAACGCTTCAGCTTCTTGGAAAGATATCCGGCAAAAAGCTCGAAGCAAAGTACGAACCTCCGCGCGACGGCGACATCCGCGATTCGCAAGCCGACATCACGCAAGCCCGCGAATTCCTCGGCTACGAGCCCCTTGTCAGCTTTGAAGAAGGCCTCAGCCGAACCTTCGAGTGGTACCGCACGACCCAAGCCGAAGCCCAAGCCAAAGCAAAACTCAAAGAGTGAATCGCCGCTGAAAATGGCGGCGCGGCTTTCCTGGACGTCGCGGTCCAAGAGCCGCGTAGCCGTACCCGTAACGGGTGACTCGCAACTGATGACTCCTTGCTGAGGAGGGAAATCCCTCGCTCGCGATGGCCGCTCAGCGCTGGAATCATTTCCGACAAGGTCGGAACCTTGGATCACCGGATGTCTGCTTAACAATGGCCCTCCAGGGTTTTTTCGTAACTGCACATTCTGAAGGATTTTAAGTCCCGTGTTTTGAAACTGCTCATTCTACATGAGTTAGAGGCGGATTCTGCGAAAGTGCGGATTCTAAAGGGGATAGCAGAAAGTGGTGAGTGACGAGTGGCGAGCGGAAACCAAAACGCGAAAACGGAAACTCGAAAATCGGTTCGACACGGGAGGCGGCAGGAGCGGATCGAAGATCGAGAGGTTGCGAGTTCCAGGAAGTGGAGGGGTAGAAGGGTCAGGCGGGGGAGGCAAGGCGGTGACTCCTGCCCCCACCGCGACAAAATAAAAATGAGCACGGCAAAGTTGTATTTATTACCAATCAATAGATATAAGTCGTTACGGGCCAGCGCGTTTCGCATGGGCAATTCGGGGTTGGGATAGAAAGTAAAAGTCAAAACCGGCATGCGGATAACTCGCGGGGATGAAGGCCTGCTACGAAAAGCGGCCCGCCCTTTGCTAGAAACAGAACCAGAAACAAAACCGTACAAGGGTAGGCCACGCTCGGAAAACAAGGTCAAAATCTGCTCGGATCGCTTAAGCTCGGATCCGCGCGAAATTGCCACCTGGATGGGTTTGTAACGATTTCACCCATCGCCGATGCCAGCGGCTCCGCCCATCGTAGTTTTAGATGAGAGTTAATCTGTAACATATTGAAAACTAAAGGTATATCGAGCGACTCGCATTAGAACGGAGTGGCGGCCCGCATGCACACTTTCCACGTGGGCCTACCCTTCAAACCCGCCGTCAGTGTCAGGTTCAAAAATAGGAGTTGCGGTCGTCATCATGATGATACGGAAACGTCAATCCGGGTTCAGCCTCTTGGAGCTGCTTATCGTACTTGCGGTAGCCCTGTGCCTAACCGCTGTAGCACTCCCCGCGTTCATGAACTCGGTCAATTCCTACCGGCTGACCGATACCACGGCCAATCTCGCCAGCCTGATCGATTTGAACCGTTTCGTGGCCGTTCAAAGCAACAACGTAGTTAGCCTTCGTCAGACACTGCAGTCCGGCTTCACGTATATTTACATCGACAAGAACAATAACAGCGTGATGGACAGCACGGAGCAACGGCTCTTGTTGCGCAGCGATATCCTGATCATGCAGCCGGGCGGCGGCGTCCCTGGCCCGTCGGCAGCAGGCTTTCAGTACCCGACCGCCACGGTTTTTGCCGCGGGAACGAGCACGCTGACTTTTAATGCTCGAGGAACTATGCAGTCTTGCGCGGGAGCAACGAGCGTTTGCATGATCATTCTGGGAGATCCGTCGCGCCCGCAATCTGGCTATCGCGCCATTACCGTCAACCCCATGGGAGGAATCAAGACGTGGACCTGGCTAGCCCAGAGCGGCGGCGGATCCTGGGTCGCGTTCTAAACAGAGTATTCGAAAGGTAGCAGAAAATGCAGACAAAATTGCCTATCTCGGCTCGCCACAGTTCAGAAAGAGGCTTTAGTCTCTTAGAAATGCTGATTGCCACGGTTGTGTTACTTGTAGGGATTGTCTCTGTCGTCCAATTGGTGCCCGCCTCGCTCCAGAGCAACAAAAACAACCGCCAGGACACGACAGCAACGGTGGTCGCACAACGCGAGTTAGATCAGATGTTGAACCAGCCGATACAGAATACAACCTTCATAGACTCCGATGGGCGCACGATCGATCTCGGCAACCCCGCACAAAACAATGTGCTTGTAGGCGCTCCCGTGCTGGCCGGCACTGCCACTATCGACTTCTCGCAAGCCCTCGTGCCCGGGTACAACTTCACCTACGTTGATCCCAACGACGGAACGGGAACACATTATCGAGTCCGCTGGGCCGTCATCACAACCACAAATGCCGGCAATGCCGTCAGCAAGCGCATCCTCATCGGTTGCTGGCATCAGGATCCGACCCAAATCACGCGACCGGTGAATATCGACACCACGGTGCAGAAATAAGATGAAACCTTTGACTCCTCATTCCCAGGTTCGTACCCGCTCGAGCGGAGGCTTTTCCCTGATCGAAATGGCGGTAACGACGCTGATCTTTACGATAGTCGCGGGCCTGGTTTTCACTCTCTTGCTTGCTGCGCAACAGCGTTACCGGACAGAGAAAGAAACGCTGGGCTCGTTCCAGCAAGCGCACGTGGCAATGGATCAGCTTGCTCGCGACATCCATACGACGGGCTATCCCCCGGCGAACTCCTTTAACACAACAGTTGCGATTGCCAATCCAGTCAAGATCGCCATGCCATTTCCCTGGTCCCCGACTTATCCGGTTACTCCGTGCACGGTGGGCGTAACCTGTCTTTCCCCGAGCGGCTATGACCTGTTGCTGGAAGAAGATTTGGCCGACGGGAACGGCGTGCAATGGATCCGCTATTCACTGCAAGGCACGACGCTGATGCGCGCGGTTACTCCGAAAGTGGCCGGCGCCGACCCGATGGCGACAACGACGCCTCTGCTAGCCGCCTATCTTGAAAACGTGATGAACAACTGCTCGGCGGCGCAGAAGGCGACCATCCAGCAAGCTTACCCGACCATGTTCCCTGGTAATGCAGCCATTCCTCTTTTCGCGTTCACCATTCCCGCGGGCCAACCGCAGCAGCCGGCGTTTATTACCGATGTGAACGTAACGCTAATCGTGCAGGCCCCGCTGACCGACATGCAGACAAAACACGTCCGCGTGGCCGTCCTGACGGGTCAGGCGTCGGTCTTCAACCCGAATCAATGAGGCATGCCGATCGCTGCGTGGAGCACACTATGAAGAACAACCTTAGATCCGGACCTGAAAGCGCCCAGCGCGGCGCCGCTCTGCTTATCGCTATATTTACGCTTCTTCTTATCAGCGTCATAGCAATCAGCATGATTGTCCTAGCGAGCACGGAATCCGCAGTTACCAGCAATTACAAGTCGTCTTTGCAGTCTTTCTACAATGCGAAGGCTGGCCTCGAAGAAGGGCGCGGGCGCACTTTTGGCGGTAGCGCTAACCCGCTTTCGGTGAGCGGCTTTCCCAGCGGCGGGGCCACGCTCGCTATTGGACACGTGTGGTACATCCTCAATCCAGCAGCAGGGGAAACGGTCAGCCCCACAAACCTCGTGGCTACCAATGCCTACGCTGATTTCGAGTACAACTCAGAATGGGGGACTCCAGTTACCAGCGCCACCGTGCAGACCGTGACTTCGACGTCCGCCGTCGCAGGCTTGCCTCCCGCGAACTATAAGTGGGTGCGCATCACCCCGCGCACAGAGAAATCCGCAGGCCTGGACATCAATGGCGACGGCGTGATCGACAACGCCAACTTGGTCCTGTACGACGGCAGCCAACAACTCCTCTCCAATCAAGTCTCCGCCAGCCAGACCTATCAGGTCTACACCATCACGGCCCTAGCGGTAACCTCGGGCGGAGGCAGACGCATGTTGCAATACAACGTTTCCCCCGTGGGCTTGAGTATGAATTTCCCCTCTTCTCTGACGCTTGACGGGCCCGGCGCAAGTTATGGTGGGCCAAGCTCAAATCCATTCACGGCAAGCGGAGCCGACCTTTCGGGCACAAGCGGGGAACCGGCTTCCTGCAACAACATCGCGCAAACGCCTGCCAAGTACGCGCTCGGAGCAACCTCAACCACAGATGCTAACAATGTTGCCGGCGGCATTCCCGGAAATCGCACCAGTCACTATACGGGGGCCGGAGCGTCCACACCCAGTGTGGGCAATATCGCCTCAAGCCTTTCGCAGGCCGAACAGACTCCTGCAGCGCTTGACGCCTTAGTGCAGCAGATTTCTAGCGTGGCCAATAACGTCATCACCGGTCCTGCGTCCACCGTGCCCCTGGGCACCGCAGCCGCGCCGCAGGTCACGGTGGTAAACGGGGACCTCAACATGTCCGGGAACGCAACCGGCTACGGCCTCCTTGTCGTCACCGGCAATCTTACTTTGGGCGGGACGGTGGGCTGGCGTGGCATCGTCCTCGTCATCGGTCAGGGCAGTTTCACGTATAGCGGTGGTGGGAACAACGAGTTCGATGGCGCGTTGTTCGTCGCGAAAACGAAGAGTCCGTTGGGAGTGGAGCTCACGACTCTTGGAGCACCCACGGTGAGCTGGGGCGGCGGGGGTGGCAACGGCATTCATTACGACCACTGCTGGATCAACAGCGCGCTGGGAGGAGTAACGCTGCCCGTCAAGGTGCTGTCCTTCCGCGAACTTCAGGACTTCTAGCACTGGACTTATTTAGCGCGGACAGCTCTTCTCCACGATGTTCCTCACTTGCGTGCGAGCCACGCTACCCATGCCAGAAGAATGGCGACGAGCGCGGAAAGCACCATCGGTGCCGGACCAAAATAGAGGAAGCTGAGCACCGCGCCTGTCACCTGCACCCCAAAAAACACCCAGCCCAACGCGCCCATCGCCGTTCGAGCCGACCACGCCAGTTCCCCGAGGTGTCAGGACAGAAACGCCGAGAAAAGCATCGACACGGTGCAAGACAGTCCAAAACCGCGATAGAACCGTCCGTACGTGTAACTCCGGCCGTGCACGACAAATTGCACAATATTCATCGCGTCGTATACGGCGCGCCCCTCTGCCGAAGGCGCGCGCAGCGTCAAGAAACCGAATGTGTGGCCCAATGCAAATAACACCAACACGATCGCCGCTGTGCGGTACAGCCTGGTAACTGTCATGAGGGCTCCTTGTCGTGGAGTCACAGCCGAGTTCAAACAAATATGAATTGATAATGCGCGACAGGCCGAGCAAACCATCCTGTCGCGCACGATGGTGAAACCGCCCAATGATTTCCATTGTCTGGCCGACTACGCCGCCGCCCAGCGCGGTTAGCTACTCTTGGGTACCCCAATTCCTGGGGACTTTGCAGCTCTGCGTTTAGTGAGATTCGACGATTTTGCAAAATCTCGTCAAACCGTCTCAAAATTGACCGCTCTTTGCGGGCTACGGTTCGTCCTCTTCGGCAAATCCTCCGCGGCCTGTTCGCTGCGGTTGCACGGGCACGATGTGTGGGATCCCCGCGTCATTCATCTTCTTATTCAGCGCGGGCAGATCCTCTTCCGCGATTTTCTTCACTTGCGCAGAGGCATCGCTGATGAGCGGCGTCAGCTCCGCCAGCCTTTCTTTTTGTTGCCCTCCCGGCGCGGCCCAGAATCCATCCAGGTCTCTTAGCAATCCCTGCGCCTGATTCGGCAACGGCTCGGGCTTCCACACAAACGGCGGCCCGGCATTCCCCAGCCCTTCTTGCGCACGGACATACTTTTCCGCCACCGCATCCACCTTCTTCTGCAACTCATCGGCGGCCTTCTGTATCTCCTCCGGAATCTTCGGGATGTCCGGCTTGTCGGCGTCCTTCTTCCACTGCTCTCTGGCCGCTTTCAGGCCTCCCTGGATTCCTTCGATGGTCTTGCGGTCCTTGTCCGCGGTTTTTGCGAGCGCATAAAGCTGATCCATGGCCTCACGCCGTGCCGCGCGGTCTGCAGCTGACATCTGCATCCGAGGATCATCTTCCACAACCACCTCTTGCGTCGCTTCTTTGTTTCCTGCCTTGATTTTGACGGTGTACTTGCCTGGCTCAACGAGCGGCCCTCGCGGCCCAAAATCAAAGCCCGCAGCTGCGGCCTCGAGCTGTTGCGGGGTCGGCACTGCCGGAGAATTCCAGCGCAAATCCCAGTTCGTGCGATTTACGCCAGCTTTGCCCGGCCCGTCGAACTCCCGCACCAATTTCCCGTCCTTGTCGTACACGCTGATTTTGGCCTTGCCCTCTTTCTTCTCTTCGTTCGCGGCCTGTTCCGGTTTTGCTTTTTGCTCTGTGGCTGCGGTTTCCTTCTTTTCCTTGTCTTTATCCTTATCTTTGTCTTTTTCGTCTTTAGCCGCCTTCGGCGCTTCCGGTGGCACAGCTTCCTTCAGGTAGTAATTCAAAATCGCGCCGTACGGCGGATTCTTGGCGGTAAACATCTTCTGCCCCGCGCTCCACCTGCGCTGGCGCAGATCCCACAGGGTCGCAGTTCGAGGAGTGAAAAATGTTATGTCCGATTTTTCCACGCCGGTGCCGAACTTCTCGATCGGCGTGAGGTCGTCGAAGATCCAGATCGAACGCCCGTGCGTCGCGAGCACCAGATCGTTCTGCTCTGCCTGGATTTCAATGTCGTCCACCGGCACCGTCGGCAAATTATTTTTCAGCGCCGTCCAGTTCGCCCCGCGGTCCCAGGACACCCACAGCCCAAACTCCGTACCCGCAAAGAGCAAATTTTCGTCCCGGGGGTGTTCGCGAACAACGTGCACGGTTCCGGCCGAATCCGGAATGCCTTTGCGGATCGGCTTCCAGGTCTCACCATAATCCGTGGTCGCAAAAATGTATACGTTATAGTCGTCAGTTCTATGTCCATCGAATGTTGCATAGGCCATGCCTTCGCCATACTTCGACGCCAGCACACGGCTCACGTAAGTCCCCGCGGGCAGCCCCGGCACGCGCGTCGCCACGTTCTTCCACGTCTTTCCTCCGTCCCTGGTTACCTGCAGATTCCCGTCGTCCGTTCCCACCCACAGAACGTCCGCGCTTAGCGGCGATTCGCTCAACGTGGTTATCGTCGGATAATCCTCAACGCCATCGTGCCGCGAGAGCGTATTTTTATCCGGCACCTTACCAAAGATTTCGAGCTTGTTGCGATCCACGCCCGTCGTCAGATCGCCGCCTAGACGCGTCCACGAGTCTCCCCGGTCCGTCGACTTGAACAAATAATTCCCGCCGTAATAAACCGTGTTGTGATCGTGCGAAGAAACGGCCATCGGCGAATTCCACTGAAAGCGGTAGTGAGGTTCGCCGGCCTTGGCTTCCGGCATGATCTCCCGCTGCTGCCCGGTGTGCGCGTCGCGCCTGGAAATATGGCCGTCTTGCGATTCGGTATAGACGATCCACGGCTCGACGTTATCGATCTCCGCGTAAAATCCATCGCCCCCCGGCATCAAAGTCCAATCTGAGTTGATAATCCCGTCGCTCGTGAGCGACATGCTCGGCCCGCACCAGCTTCCGTTGTCCTGCAAACCTCCGCAGATTTGGTACGGTTTTTCGTTGTCCAGCCCGACTTCGTAATACTGCCCGATCGCAATCGTGTTGATGAAGTCCCATGTCCGCCCATTGTCGTAGGTCCAATGGATTCCGCCATCGCATCCGGTGATGATGTGATTCGAATCCGCGGGATCAATCCACATCGCGTGAAAATCGCCGTGGATGCCCTTCACGCGCTGCGTCGAAAACGTCTTGCCGCCGTCCTCCGAATAAAACATCTGCGCCCCAAGCTCCCAGATTCGCAAATCATTATTCGGATCGATCCGCACCTGGCTGTAATAAGAAGGTCTCGGATCCACGTCACCCATCTTTTTCCACGTCTCGCCCTTGTCTTCGCTGCGATAAGTTCCACCGTGCTCGTGCTGCACAATGGCATAAACGATGTTCGGATCCTTCCGGTAAATATCCAGCCCAATTCGCCCGGTGTCCCCGCCGTTTTCGTAAGGCAGTCCCTTCGTCAGCTTCTTCCACGTCGCGCCGCCGTCCACGGTCTTGTAAATCGCGCTCCCCGGTCCCCCGCCATTAAACCCAAATGGCGTGCGCCGGCGCTCATAGGCCGCGGCATACAAAGTGTCCGGGCTATCGGGATCCATGGCGATATCGCTCACACCCGTATCGTCATTAATTTTGAGCACCTGGTTCCAGGTCTTCCCGCCATCAGTCGTTTTGTAAACGCCGCGTTCCGGGTTCGGCCCCCACAAATGTCCCAGCGCCGCCGCGTACACGATGTCCGGATTCCTCGGATGAATCACGATGCGCCCGATGTGATGCGTCGCCGACAGCCCCATGTTCTGCCATGTCTTGCCCGCGTCCAGCGACTTATAAATCCCATCGCCCCAGGAAGAACTTTGCCTGTTGTTGGGCTCCCCGCTGCCAACCCACACCACGGCTGGATCGGACGGCGCAATCGCGATATCGCCGATCGTCGAGACGCTTTCCTTGTCAAACACCGGCTCCCAGGTTGTGCCGTTATTCGTCGTTTTCCACACCCCTCCCGACGCCGTTCCGACATACACAATGTCGGGGTTGCTCTCGACCACCGCGAAATCGTCGATCCGCCCGCCCATCACCGCCGGCCCGATTTCGCGAAACTCCAAATTCTTCAGCTTGTCGGTGGGATTGGACTGGCCCGCCGATCCAGCTGGCAATGCAAACGCCAGCGCAAGACAAACCATCCCAGGCGCCAGGATCATTCTCGATGCAGACGACAAGCTGCGCATACTATCCTCCCAAGTTATCAAAGCCGGGCATCATACCTCCTCAATGCCACGGCGTGCATCAATTGTTTCTGAAATGGCAACTCGACCCGTGCTCAGACAGACGCGCTACACTCACTTCTGGTTTCGTTCCGCTGCGTTTCCTACCAGCACGCCGCTTCCCACATCACCGTGGTCCATTTCTTCCAGCTCCGCTACACATCCCTTCAGCCGCATGCTAGGCTATCCAACTGTTTTCATCGCGCAAATGTTCCGTCTGATTCGTCACTCTCATTGCCGGATTCCGTCCGCGCTGCGCTCCTTTCTTTTCCTCGCGTCTCTTTTTTATTCTCTCTGCGGCCCTGCGTTGCCGGTATCCTTTGCGCAGCAAGCGCCTCTGCACGCCGCCAAAGCCGGTGATGTCGAGATTTGGTCTCGCGGCCCTCAACAAAAACGTGGCGACCTTTTCATCGCCGACGGCGATGTCGACATTCATTACGGAGACGAGCGTCTCCAGGCCGACCACGTCGAATACAACGAACAAACCTCCGAATCCGTTGCTCGCGGCCATGTCCGCTTCGATTACAACAATGAACACCTCGAAGCCGATGAAGCTCACTACAACGTCAGCACCGGGCACGGCCTCTTCACTAACGTTCACGGTACCGTCAAGATGGCGCGACGTGCCAATCCGCTGATCTTGATTTCTCAGAATCCTCTCTATTTCCAGGCTCCCGAGGTCGAACGATTCGCCAACGACATCTACCTCGTTCGCCGCGGATGGATCACCATTTGCGACCCTTCGCATCCCACTTGGCAGTTCTATGCCCCCCAGGCGCGTATCCGTCTCAATAAAAGCGTCGCCTTGGTCAACGCGAACTTCCGGCTCTTCCGCGTCCCTCTGATCTGGCTGCCGTACGCCACCGCTCCCGCCGGAGAGAAAATACGCCAGTCTGGAGTCTTGCTTCCTGTGATTAGTCAATCCAATACCAAGGGATTTGTTTTGGGGGATGCCTTCTACTTCGCGCCCAAGCCTTGGCTGGATGCCACTGTGGGCGCTGAGTATCTCTCGAAGCGCGGCTCCTCCGAGCGCGCCGAATTCCGCGCCCGCCCTTTCGAGAATACTTCCCTCCAATACACGTACTTTGGGGTGATCGATCGTGGCTTGCTAGTTCCCTCCGTCAACGACACTTTTATCCGCGAAAAACAAGGTGGCCACCAGCAGCGTCTGGAAGTTCAATCTCTTCTTCCCCGGGGCTGGCGCTTTGTCAGCGATCTAAACGAACTGTCTTCACTTACTTTCCGCCTGGCCTTTGCCGACTCCTTTGGAGAAGCCATCACTTCCGAAGTTAACAGCGCTACCTTCCTCACCAACAACTTTCGTGGCTTTAGCCTCAATTTCGCGGCCCTTTCCGACAAGACATTTCTCAGCATTCCCATTACCTCCCCTACGACTGGCGTAACCACCCCTGCCGTCAGCGTCTCTCTCCGCGACGCTCCGGAAGTCCGCTTCGGCTCTGTCGAACAAGCCCCTTGGCAGAATATCCCCATCTATTTTTCCTTCGACGCTTTTGCCGACGCGCTGCATCGCCAGGATGACACGCCTCTAAATACTCCCGGATTCGTGCCGCGCACTGAATTTGCCCCCACGGTCACCTTTCCTCTGCACCTCGGCGATTGGCTCGGTATCACCACCTCCGCCACATTTCGCACAACTTATTACGGCGATTCCTACACTCCAGCAGGTCTATTAAGCTCCCAATCGATCACCCGTAACACCGGCGAGCTCACCGTCGAACTTCGCCCGCCCACTCTCGAACGCTTTTTCGATCGTTCTTCCTTGGATAAGAACAAGCCTCGCAAGCGTTACAAGCACACCATCGAGCCCACCATCACCTACCACTACGTCGGCGGCGTGAACAATTTTGCCGACTTCATCCGCTTCGACTCCGACGCCACTCTCACCGACACGAACGAAGTCGAATACGGCCTCACGCAGCGCCTCTTCAGCAAAACCGGTGACGATCAGCCACAGGAATTCATCACCTGGAGCATCCTTCAAAAACATTATTTTGACCCCACCTTCGGCGGCGCCATCATCGACGGCCAGCGCAACGTCTTCGAAGCTCTAGACTCCATCTCCCCATTCGCCTTCGCTTTCAGCCCTCGCAATTGGTCTCCCATCGTCAGCGATTTCAGAATCACCCCGGGTGGCTCCTATGACATCGAGCAAATCCTCCAATACGACCCTCAAATTCAGCGCCTCGTTACCATCGGCACGCTCCTCAAGGTGAAGCCTTACAGCGAGTTTTTCTCCACCATCGCTTTCTTCCGGCTCAACGACAATCCCGTTGCGTCCGATCTTCCTCCCTCTCCTCCGCCGAATTTTGTGCCCTTCAATCAGCCGCTCTCCAGTCAGGTTCGCGCCCTCCTCGGCTACGGCAACCTGACGCGCAAAGGTTTTAATTTCGCCACCGGCATCAGCTACGACTTCACCAACAAAATCCTGCAAAACCAGCTCGTCCAAATCAGTTATAACGGCAGTTGCTGCGGTCTCGCCCTCGAATACCGCCGCATCAACCTCGGCCAGGTCCGCACAGAAAACCGCTTCACCGCCACTTTCATCATTGCCAACATCGGTTCCTTCGGCAATCTCCGCCGCCAGGATAAAATTTTCTAACTTACTGCCTCGTGCCTTCATTTCGTTACTCATCCTCAGTGCATCAGTTTCCGGCTATGCGACCATCCGCCCAAGTGGCCAACAACGAGTCGTGTTTTCGCCTAAGTTGCAAATAGCCGGCAATCTGCCCGGAAGGCATTTTGCACTCACTTCCGCCACACTCAGGGGCCAGAGCGAACGAGGCTAGGCGCTCGGGTCGAAACTCCCACATCACGTGCTATAACAACCCAATGCGCCTACACGATTACGCACCCCGGCCCGCGCACCTCAAGTGGCTCCTCGATTCTGACCCGGCCATCCGTTGGCAGGTGATGCGTGACCTTACCGATGAAGCTCCCGACGCGATTGCGGCCGAGCGGTCGCGCGTCGCAACCGATGGCTGGGGAGCCGAACTTCTCGCCCGCCAAGCTCCTGCCGGGCACTGGGGCGGCGGGCCGAAGTGGGATCTGATTACTCTCTTCAGCCTCGCCGTCTTGAAGGACCTCGGTCTCGACCCTGCCAGCAAGCAGGCTCGCAAAATGATCGACCGCATCGAAAAGCGGCTTGTGTTTAAGTGGCTCAACAACCGGCCTTACCTTCACGGCGAAACCGAGCCCTGCATCAACGGCAGAATTCTGGGCGTCAGCGCATATTTCAAGGAGCCGAACGACGCATTGGCCAGGCAACTCCTGGGCGAGCAACTCGAAGATGGCGGCTGGAACTGCGAAGCGTGGCTCTTCTTGTCACCGAAACGTCCCCCCAGCACGCGCTCTTCGTTCCATACCACCATCTGCGTGCTTGAAGGACTGCTCGAATACGAACGAGCCGGGCGCAAATCGGCGGCCGTCACGAAGGCCCGTAAGCGGGGCGAAAACTATCTGCTCGAGCGACGCATGTTCCGCTCGCTACGCACTGGCAAAGTCATCGACGAACGCTGGCTGCGCTTCTCGTACCCAACGTTTTGGCACTACGACGTCTTGCGCGGACTCGATTATCTGCGGAATGCAGGAATCAAGCCGGACAACCGTGCCCGCGACGCTATCAAAATCGTGATGGAACGCCGCCACCAGAACGGGCGCTGGCCGCTCAACCTCCTTCATCCCGAACCTATTCCATTGAAGATGGAGACAAGCGTCGGCAGTGCAAGCCGCTGGAACACACTGCGCGCTCTCCGGGTTCTGCGTTGGTACAACTAGAACTCATCTCATAAATGCCTCAGGAGGATCACAGCGCATGCGAGTTAAACCATACCGAGGAAATTTTCTGGGTAATATTCCCAGCGAATGACGGTGCGACGAAAGTTATGGAGCCAGGCGAACAGGCGTTCGACTTTCCAGCGACGCCGGTAGCGGCGCAGAATCCGGCCGTCCTGCGTCGCTGCTGCGACGCGCACGAATTTGTGAGGCGCGATGAGTTGTACGCCGTATCGTTCGTGGATGCGCTGGTCGAGGGGATCGCTGTCGTAAGCGCGGTCGCCGATCATGCGTTCGGGGGCTTCGGCAAGGAATCGCTGGTCAAGAGTGGGTTCGACGAGCCTTGTTTCATGAGGCGAAGCGCTGGCCACGTACACGGCGAGAGGAAAACCATGGCCGTCCGCGATTGCCATGATTTTGCTGCCTTTGCCGCGTTTTGTAGGGCCGACACCAGAGCCCCTTTTTTCGCGCTGCTGAAACTGGCGTCGATGAAAGATTCGCTCAGATCGAGCTTCCCTCGATCTCGTAAGTCTTCGGCCAGTTTTTGCAGCAAGCGCGTCAGCAACCCACTGCGCTGCCAGTGTTGGAAGCGTCGATGACAGGTCTGATAGGAAGGATAGCGAGACGGCAGATCGTGCCAAGGAGCACCCGTGCGTAAGACCCAAAAAACTCCGTTCAGCACAGCACGCGTGTCCTGCCACGGTCGCCCTCGCCCATCGGCTCGTCGCTTGGGACGAAACAACGGTTCGAGAACCGCCCATTGGGCGTCGGTTAGATCCATGTTCTCGGTTTACGCCGTTTGCCATAAGTTTCAACCGCTCAGCGGCTTGAATGTGTTTATGAGATAACTTCTACTCAACGTGGTGGTTGTGACTTGTGTGATAAATTCCCCATTCCACCCAATCTCTCATGCCTCCCACGACCGACACCGATCTCGCCTTCGCCTCCATCGAGGAGATCGCCCGCCTCTTCCGCAAACGCAAACTCTCCCCCGTCGAGCTCACCAAGCTAATCCTCGCTCGCATCGACCAACTAAACCCCAAGCTAAACGCTTACATCACCGTCACCGCAGACCTCGCCCTAACCCAAGCCCAAAAAGCCGAAGCCGAGCTCCTCGCTCCGCGCGGCAGCAAAGGCTATCGCGACCGCGGACCTCTCCACGGCATTCCGATTTCCTTGAAAGACAACATTTGTACGGCAGGTGTCCGCACCACGGCAGGATCAAAAATTTTGAAGGACTTCATCCCCAAGGAAGATGCCGCGGTCGTTGCCCAACTCAAACATGCTGGCGCCGTCATCCTCGGCAAAACCAACATGCATGAGTTCGCCTACGGGGTGACCAACAACAACCCACATTACGGCCCCGTCCACAATCCCTGGGATCTCGCACGCATTCCCGGAGGCTCAAGCGGCGGTTCCGCCGCAGCCGTCGCCGCCGGCCTCTGCTACGGCAGCATCGGCACCGATACCGGCGGTTCCATCCGCATCCCCGCTTCCCTCTGCGGTATCGTCGGCCTCAAGCCCACCCTCGGCCGCGTCAGCGTCGAAGGCGTCATCCCGCTTTCTCCCAAACTGGATTGCGTCGGCCCGCTCGCCCGCACTGTCCACGACGCCGCGCTCCTTCTCGAACCTCTTCTCCCCCGCGCCAAAGGCGAACCCAGCCCTCGCGCTCTTGAAAAATCTTCCGCCAAACCTCGCAAGTTCACTCTCGGCATTCCGAAGGAATTCTTCTTCGACGTTGTTTCCCCGGATGTCCACTTCACCTTTGGCGTAGCCATTCGCAGCTTGAAGAAGCAAAGCGCCATGATAAAGGAGATCTCTCTTCCACTCCTAAACGAGACCGAAGACGCCGGAAATCAAATCGCCTGGGCCGAAGCCACCCACTACCATCAGCAAGCCGGCTGGTTCCCCTCGCGCATCGCCGACTACGGCGATGACGTCCGCTCCCGCCTCGAAATGGGAACCAAGGTAAGCGCCACTGCTTACCTTTCTGCCCTCGAGCTGCGGTCAAGATTTGTCGAACAATTCCATTCGGCCCTTGAGGATGCGTCCATTGATGCTCTCGCCGTTCCCACAACCCCCATCGCCGCCCCGCTGATCGGCCAGGAGTCCCTCCGCCTCGCCGGCCAAGACTATGCAACCCGCGCCCTGCTCCTCCTCGCCAACCGCCCCGCCAATCTAGCTGGCGTGCCAGCTATCTCCGTCCCCTGTGGCTTCACTCCCGCCGGCCTACCAGTTGGCCTCCAACTCATCGGCGCCGTCACCGACGAGCACCTCCTCCTTCAGATCGCGCACGCCTTCGAGCGCGCCCACCCCGACCAGTTCCATCCCTCACTCCCGTAGGGGCACGACACGTCGTGCCCTCTTTCTTTTGCTAACGCCTTCCCAAAATGGTCAACTCCAACTCCCCGAATGCTGAACCCCAAGCTGAATCCCGCCTCCGCCCTCCGCGTCGCGCACGATTTATGGTTTATTCTTGACAAATAGTAATAATATGTTATACTAGTTTTGTATTTTTGGGGCCGGCTTCTGTCCGCCTCCCCGCACCTCATGCGCCTCCGCCGCGCTGTCCCTAAAATCCCGGCAAAATCTTCAGTCCCTCCCAGGTTACCACTTCATAAAAACCGCCCTCTCCCAACCTCTTCAAAATCAACACTTCTACAACTGTTGATTCCACTCCACTTCATCTCCCTTAGAATGAACGTTTACAGAAAACCGGGAGGGGGGAGCCCCTCTCCTCACCCCAAAGTTTTGCAACTCGTCACTACCCACGCTTCCCTCTGTATTTCCGTTTCCGTACATCCTTCCATCGTTATCCCGTTACATCTTCTTTTCCCAGTTCCGCGCGCGCACAGTAACGTCCGCAACCCCAATCCCCTCTTCCTCCCTGCTGTAAGCTGTCAGCTCTCGGCTGTAAGCTCTCCCGCAACTCCTTTTCCTGTCACTCTTACAGGCCCCCGCAACCATTTGAAAAAACATCTACTTCCTACACCTCATTCGCTTTCCGCCACAAAAATCATCTCCGGCGAAGCATCCACCAGCGGCGACCGGTCAAAATCTCCATACACCGCCCTCACTCGAAACCCGCACCGCGCGAGCAAATGTTCCACTTCATATCGGAAGAAATATCGCAGCGTCCACGCAAAAACGAGTCGTTCTTCTTTCCCATGCGCATCCGTCACATAAAAAATCATCTCCACGTCATTCTTTTGCTCCGCCCGGTGAAACGCCGCAACACGTTCCGCGATTCGGACTCTCCGCCCGTCCGGCATCGAGTACTCGGTCACTGGCCCTTCCTGCTGATACGCCGGATCGTGCATCCGCTCGGCATCCGTTTGGAAAACGTCCAGAATCAGGCGCCCGCTTCGCTTTCCAAACATTCGGCCCTGTCCCTTCAAATGTTTGCGCACGGATTCGAGGCACGAAATCTGCGCGTCGATTTCAAGAAGGTGCTGCATCGGTCGAAAGGGAATGATCACCAAACGGAATTTTTCGCGGAGATCGAACCGCGTCATATCGCCCTGGACCAAATGGATTCGCTCGCGGGTCTCTCGCGGCAACGCCGCACGCTTCGAGTTGCAGCGCTCCAGCATCCGCTCGGAAATATCGAGTCCGGTCACGCGATGTCCAGCCTCAGCCAACGCGAGCGTAATCCGCCCCGTCCCACAGCCCAGCTCCAGCACGGGGTCGCCAAACTCATGCACCGCCTCGCGATAGAACGCCACATCCCGCGTTCGCCCGCGCACAATCGGCGACTCGTCGTAATAATCCGCAATAAATCCGTCGTAAAGCGCCACGCTCATATTTTCCTGTCGTTGAAGAAACCGACGGAACTCGCGCGAACCACCTGCGCAATCCTTCCGTCACCAGTCACTGTTTTTCCACCACTATCGCCCGCTTTTCCCTTACTTCCTTTATCTCCTTTACTTCCTCTACCTCATTCAACAATCGCGTCCGCTTCGATTTCCACCAGCATCTCCGGCGATATCAGTTTGCTGACTTCGACCATGCTCGTCGCCGGACGAATCTCGCCGAAGAATTGTCCATGCGCCCGCGCGATCTTTTCCCACTCCGCAATGTTGGTCACGAAAATCCTCGTCCGCACCACGTCTTTCAAAGCAGCTCCCGCCTTTGCCAGGGCCGCTTCGATGTTATGGATCGTCTGGATGGTCTGCGCGTGCGCATCTCCTATTCCCACAATCTTTCCGTCCGGCCCCGTCGCCGTCGTCCCCGAAACCGCAATCACGTTCCCGATCCGCACCGCCCTCGAGTAGCCCACGATCGGCTCCCAGGGCGTCCCGCTCGAAATATTCTCCCGTGCCAATTCCGCCTCCTTCGCCTCAGCTGACTGTGTCGCCGCGAGGCCACATGTTAAACTGACAGAATTATGGCACAGCCCAAGCTCGCTACCTGCGCCGGACTGTGCGCGAGAACATCTCATGCTCTGTAACAACATCCTCGAAGCCATCGGCCGCACGCCGCTGGTGCGCCTCAATCGCATCAACCAGGGCCTAAAGCCGCAGATCTACGTCAAGGCGGACTATACGAATCCCGGCGGCTCCGTGAAGGACCGCATCGGCATCACCATGATTGACGACGCCGAAAAGCGCGGCCTGCTCAAGCCCGGCGGCACCATCATCGAAGGCACCTCCGGCAATACCGGCATGGGCCTCGCGCTCGTCGCCGCCGTGCGCGGCTACAAAATGGTTTTCACGATCACGGACAAACAGTCGAAAGAAAAAGTGGATTTGCTGAAAGCGCTCGGCGCGGAAGTTATTGTGTGCCCCACGGCCGTCGAGCCCGATGATCCGCGCAGCTACTATTCCGTTGCGAAAAAACTGGCGCGCGAAATTCCGAATTCGTTTTATCCGAATCAGTATGACAATCCGATGAATCCCGAGGCTCATTACCAGACGACCGGGCCAGAAATTTGGGAAGATAGTCAGGGCAAGATCACGCATTTTGTTTGCGGCATGGGGACGGGCGGGACGATCAGCGGAGTGGGAAAATATCTCAAGGAAAAAAATCCCAACGTGCAAATTATCGGCGTCGATCCCGTCGGCTCGCTCTACTACGATTCCTTTAAGACTGGCGAAACGGTGAAAGCCAAGACCTACGTCGTCGAAGGCATTGGCGAAGATTTTTTTCCAAGCACCATGAACATGAAGATTCTCGACGACGTTATTCAGGTTAACGATGAAGAGTGTTTCGTGCTGGCGCGACGCCTCGTCAAGCTCGAAGGCATTTTCACCGGCGGGTCCGGCGGCGGCTGTATGTCTGCGGCACTTCGCCTCGCGAAGGATCTCGGTCCTGAAGCGTTCATCGTTGCGTTCATGCCGGATACTGGGATGCGCTATCTCAGCAAGGTTTATAACGATGAATGGATGCGCGAGCGCGGGTACGTGGAAGCGGCCGTGCACATTACCGCCGCGGAGGTCGTCAACGCCAAATACCAAGCCGGCAAAGTGCGCGAGCTGGTGATCGCTCGCCCTTATCAAACCGTCTTCCACGCGCTGAAAACCATGCAGGAGCAGGACATTTCGCAAATTCCGGTGTTCGAGGAAAACATTCCTATCGGCACCATTTACGAGGATCAAATTCTTACAATGGCGCTGCAAGGAAAAGACCTGCGCAAACTTGTCGTGCGCGAAGTGATGAGCAAGCCGCTCCCGCGCATTCCCGGCAGTTCACCCGTCGAGCGTGTCACTTACATCCTGAGCCATGAAAACCCTGCCGTCTTCGTGGAAATGGACGGCGCAAGATTTGAAATTCTCACCAAATACGATTTGATGAGCACCGTCGCCAGCCTCATGGAACAAAAGCGTTGATCGCTGCATCAAATTTGCCGACGCAAAAGCGCAGGACGGAAAATACTTGAAAATTCTTGACTTTAATGAACGGCTGAAAGACTCCATTCTCATCGCCGACGGCGCGATGGGATCGATGCTGCACGAGGCGGTGGGCGCGCAGCGCTGTTTTGATGAACTCAACGCGACGGAGCCGGAAGCTGTTTTCCGCGTGCATCAAGCTTATATCGAAGCGGGCGCGCAAATCATCGAGACCAATACGTTCGGCGCGAACCGCTTCAAGCTTGCGCCGCTAGGACTTGGCGACGAGGTGCAGCGGCTCAATTCTCGCGGCGTAAAAATCGCGCGCGAAGCCCGCGAATCGGCTTCCCGCGAAGTCCTCATCGCCGGTTCGATTGGCCCGCTTGGCCTCGGCGTGCAGTCCCGCCATCCCGAGCCCGGTGAAATTCTTGACGTCTTCCAGGAACAGGCGCTTGCGCTGGAAGAGCGCGGCGTCGATTTCTACATTCTCGAAACCTTTTCTTATATCGAAGAAATACTTCTCGCCGTGGACGCCATTCGCTCTTTCTCCGGCTTGCCCATCGTAGCCCAGCTTACCTACTCGGAAGAAGGCACGACGTATGGCGACCTCCGCCCGGCCGATGCTGCTGCTCAGCTCAAAGCAAAAAATGTTCAAGTTATCGGCGCGAACTGCACCCTCGGTCCGCAGGCTCTGCTTCCCATTCTCCAGGAACTCACCGAAGTGGACGATCTGCGCGTCAGCGGCATGCCCAACGCCGGGCTTCCGAAACGCGAAGGCGACCGCATCGTCTATCCAAAATCTTCGCCGGAATATTTCGCGCTGTTTGCGCGCGAAGCCGCCGCTCTAGGTGTGCGCATTCTCGGCGGTTGCTGCGGCACCACGCCGGCGCACATCCGCGCGATGGCCGAAGCCGTTAAATCGCTGCGGCCCGCGAAAGCGCATGCCGCAGCGCATTCCACCGAGACCTTCGCGAAGCCAGCACCGGTAACGCATCGCGATCCGGAAAGCAAGTTCTGGAAAAAACTCCGGGCCAAGGAATTCACCGTCTGCGTGGAGATCGATCCGCCGAAAGGACTTTCGCTCGACCGCATCTTCGAGCAAGTCGATAAGATCATGGCCTCGGGCAAAGTGGATGCCATCGACATCAACAGCGGGGCCATGGCGCGCGTCGGCATGGACGCGCTGATCAGCGCGGGCGCGCTTGAGGCGCGCGGCGTGGAAACCGTTCCGCATCTCACCACGCGCGATTTCAACATCATCGGCTTGCAAGCCGTTTTGCTCGGAGCATGGACCGTCGGCGGCGTTCGCAACGTGCTCGCGATTACCGGAGATCCGCCAGCCGTTGGTGACTACCCGGAAACGAGCGGGGTCTACGAAGTCGATTCCGTGGGCCTCGTGAAAGTTCTCAGCCGCTTGAATCAAGGCACGGACTGGGCTGGCAAGACTCTCGGAGGCGCAACGAATTTTGCGATCGGGGTGGCCGTCAATCCGGTGGCCGACGATCTCGACGGTGAAATCGAGCGCTTCCACGCCAAAATCGAAGCCGGCGCGCACTTCGCCATGACGCAGCCAATTTTCGATCCCGAACACTGGCACGCCTTCGTGAAAAAACTCGGAGGCAAGCCCGCGATTCCCGTGCTGCTGGGAATCTGGCCGCTCAATAGCTACAAACAAGCGCTGCGTCTCAATAACGAAGTTCCCGGCATCGTCATCCCGCAAGACGTGCTCGCTTCGCTCGAAACCGCCGGCGCCAATGCGCGGGAGCGCGGTTTTGACCTCGCCCGACAAATGTTGACCTGGGCGCGCACGGAGCTGGCAGGCGCGTATCTCATTCCGCCGTTCAAACGCTACGAGGAAGTTCTCGACATTCTCTAGCTTATTCGCTGGCAATAAAAAACAATCGCCACGTGATTGTTCGTCTGGACAAGGCATCCGTAAGACAACGCGCGCGGGCGGACGAGACATGTAGAGTTGTCTTATGAAGCTAAGCCGTCTGCTACTCCCGGCAATTGTGCTGCTAGCCGTCGTGTTGGCGGCGGGAGTCGTGTGGCGTTTTGGGCCGCAAAGATCGGCGCCTCGAGCTTCCAGCGCTAAGCTGGTGGCGGGACCGCCGGCAAAAAGTACGGTTGCGACGAACGGGTCCCCCTCTATTGCGCCCACCGCGACTGGCGCCACGCCGCCGAATGCAAATTCCGCGACTCCTGCGGCTGTCGCGACTCCAGCGGCGACCGCGGCTCCTCAAGTAAGCGTCGTCATGGGCCAGCCTCCAGCAACTCCGGAAGGCCCTCCCGCTCCTGTGACAGTGGGGGATATTCAATTCGTCCCCTGGGAATACATGCCGACGACAAGTGTGACGCAGCACACACCCGACTACGACATGAGCACTAGCTACGCGTTCCGCCGTGTGGGCCGGTTTGTCTCTGGCTCTTACAAAGGCGCTGAATTGCTGCTGGCGTTTGTCATCAAAGATGACGGGCCGTGTAAGGGGGAAGGATGCTACGCGCCATATACTGTCCGCTATATACAGCAAGGGACTACGCTCTTTACACTGCCCAAGCTCTCCGATTCGCATGCGCCGGACGAGAGTGTGGGGCGGCAGAGCGCGATCGATCCGCAGCCGCTAAAAGCGCTCGGTGTGACGAGCGCGCAGCCGTTGGATTATTCCCTCCCCGTGCTTGAGTATCCTTCGACGCTTTCCGGCGGTCCCAGGAAGCTGCTCCAGTTCGCTACCGAGGGTGTTGGAAACCTCGACGCGTCGTTGTTGCAAGTGGCCTTTCATGATCCAGTTTACGGCGATGTTTGGATGACAAAGCCGGGAGCAGGGCCGCAGAAGGCGTTTTACGAGGACTGCACGCCACTGAATGGGGCTTCGCCCGGGGATTCAGACACCTGCGCTGATATGCGGAAGTACAGGGACAACGCGTTCTATCTCTTCCGGCCAGACGGGACGTATCTGAAATACGAATACGCGCCTGATTTTCGTCCCGCGGACCCTCAAGCGGTGACATGGAGCGACGGAATCGCCGTCGGCACACCGTATAACGCGCAAACGTTAGTGGGTTGCTCCTGGGACGTAGCAGATGAGGTCAGCGTGGTTTCGCCGAAGTCGGTGAGCGAGGTGGATTTGGAACCGATCGGCAAGGTGAACGCGACGGCGGACGTACTTTACGGGCTGAAAAATAAGAAGCACCAGCTATATCAGGAATTTTACGACGATTATGATTCGGGTTACCCGACTTGGTCCGCTATGAGGCAGGATGATCCAACTGCGAAGCCAGTGTCCTACGACGATTTCGTGAAAGCGCGCCCGCTATTTTTGTGGAAGGATCCGTTTGGAAGGCTGATTCGATTTGTGAACACGGCGTTCGTGATACCACAAATGTGCGAGCCGATTTTGTATCTCTATCCCGAGGAAGCAGAAAGCGTGACTGTGAAATTGGGAGAAGAGATTGCGGTCACCCGTTCTTATCCGACTTATCGAAGCGGCTGGTCGGTTTCGGCGCAGCCTGACGGGCGGTTGATGGATTTGAACAGCGGAAGAAGATCGCCGTATCTCTTTTGGGAAGGGTATTCGTACATTTTGCCGAGGGAGACGAAAGGGTTTGTGGTGGGGCGTTCGGAAGTGAGGGAGTTTTTTGAGAGGGAACTGCCGCAGTTGGGGTTGAACGAAAAGGAGACGCGCGATTTTATTTCTGCGTGGGCGTCGAAGCTTACGGAATCGCCCTATTATTTCATTACGTTTCTCGACCGTGCGGTGATTGACCGCTACTATCCGATGCAGATTGAGCCCGCGCCGGAGACTAGCATTCGCGTTTTCATGGATTTCACGGCGCTTAGCGCGCCGATTTTTGTTCCGCCGCTTTCTCTCTCGCCGCCGCCGGAGCGCCGAGGATTTACGGTCGTCGAATGGGGAGTGGTAGTGCGCTAGAAATGAACGGCGGGCCTGGAATTAACTTGATTGCGCCAGCGAACCTACGGCTTGCCGATTTGGCCGGAGAGTATTTGTTGTTTCCGCAGCATTCTGCGCAAGAGCGGCAACTGAACCAAATAGACCAGAGGGACAAACGCCAGAGCCAACAGACACCAGGCGATGGCCGCGTGCCATGCCGTTGTCCATAGAAGTTGGGCTGCGGCCCAACGGTTTGCGTGAATCATTCCGGAAATTTGTGCAGGGGACAAAGGCATATGTGGTGCGCCGAATAACTTTTCACCCAGCCGGAAAAAGGGAATGAGAAGCGCGATCTGCGCAGGATAGACGAAATAGTTCACGATTTGAATTGCCGGCAAATTCAACCGCAGAATCAGGGCGGCCAGGGCACAGAGAGCGGTCGTGGTCCCCAGCACGGGAAAAACTCCCAGCGCCACACCTAGAGCGATGCTCAGCGCCAGCTTTTCGGGCGTCACTCCCTGGCGCAGCAGGTCCACGATCGGCCGCGTCATCCGCCGGCGAAAAAATCCTTCCGTTCTGCCGCCTGTCATCTCCACGCGAAGCGTCCTCGCTGTCAACATCTTCGGCCAAACTTTGCTATTCGCCAAGATTCATCCTCACGCCATTTTGCCTTGCCGGGTGCTACACTTCGTGCAAGACAAGTCACAATCTGGAGGCTCGCATGTCAACAAATTCCGCGGCTGTGGCAAATCCGCGCGCCAGCTCGAGCACCTTGGGAGCCTTGTGGATCGTTTACGCGCTCCTTCGGTTTGTGGCAGCGATCCTGCTCGTGATTTTTAGCGGCACAGCCACGGTAATGTTTGGCGCGTTGCTTTCGCGGGTACCCGATCCGTACACTCTGATGACGGCCTTCCATGTTATTTACATCTGCGCGGTCATTGTGACGTCTCTCTCCGGCCTCGTCGGACTATTTGCCGGCTTGGCTCTGCTCGCCGGAAAATCTGCCGCCCGGTCGCTTGCCATCGTTGCCAGTGTGCTGTCGTTATGCGACCTTCCATTTGGCACCACGCTGGGAATTTATACTCTCATCGTGTTCCTTCCCTGACGCTTAGCACGCGGCGCTTGCGCTGCGTCCCGTGCGCTTGGCGCACCGCTCTTTCCTGCTCGAGCGGATACAAACCGCGGCTCGCCATGGAGGGCTTGCAGAGTTTTTTGGCGCAACTTATGCTCCGTGTTTCGCAGGAGGGAGCGAGGCCATGAGGAAGAGCTATCGGTGGATTTTGGCGGGAGCGGCGTTGATCGTTTTATTTGCTCTTGGCTTGAGAGAAGGGAGACAGACAAAGGCGGCAGAAGCGCACGAAGCGGATCGAGCAGCAATAATGGCGGTGCTCGACGCGCAGCAAGCGGCGTGGAATCGCGGGGATGTGGACGCGTTCCTAACGGGCTACTGGCATTCGCCAGAGTTGACATTCTCAGGGAGCAATGGTGTCTCGCGCGGTTGGGATGGAGTTCTGGCGCGATACAAAAAAAATTATCCGGACCGCGCGGCGATGGGACAGCTCGATTTTTCGGAGCTGGAGTTTCGATTTCTAGGGCCGGATGCGGCACTGGTGCTCGGGCATTGGCATCTGAAGCGAGACAAGGGGGATATCGGCGGAGTGTTCTCGCTGGTGTGGCAGCGGTTTCCGGAAGGGTGGAAAATCGTGCACGACCACACGAGCGCAGTGGCCGAAGCTCCTACTCCAAGTCATTGATAATAAAGTTGTTAATCGGAAAAACGGGACGTCCTACTGGAGTGGTACCAGCGGGCTATTGGAGCCGGAGAACGCGGCGGGCAGAATGCGGGTAGAGGCACCTGAGAGATGTTCGCCGCTATGCTACTTGCGATCTCCGTCGTTGCGCTTTCGCAATTCGCCTTGTATTACTGGCGGGCGGTTCTTGCGGGAGTGGCAGCTCAACCGGTTTCAGACCGGGTGCTGGCAGCGGCCAATCTCGATGCCCGTCGTATGAAGGGCCAGGATTTCGAGAAACTTGCCGGATTGCACGAATTGACCCCCGACCTACAGACCAGCGGGCGCGGGCTGACGCTGGTGCGCGCCTATTACCGGATTATCGCAGGACTCGAGGTTCTCTCTGGCGCCCGGATGCCCGCGATTGCAGTGTGGTGCGAACGCGAGCGCCTGATATGCGCGCGTTACGCTGCGGTACAAATCGACCTGCGCCTGCAAGCGAATCTCGACCTTGCAGCGGCGCTGCGCTCCTGCTAACACGAAGCTAACATTCTGTCCTGAATTTCGTTCCGCGGTTCCGACTGTTTGAACAGTTCCTCGCTGATCCCCTCGCGTTTGCTGGTTCCATTCGAACTACGAAAACCGAACTATGAAACGCAAATCGCGAATGGGCGGGCTCTGCTTGCCCGAGCATCTCAGCGCGATTCAGCGAGATAGAGGGCGTCTTGCGACTGGGATTCGGGTGTAGCCTTAAGGGGCACCCCTTCCCGTTGCACTCTTCGAATGTAACCTTTTGGCGGTTTGGCGGTAATCACTCAATGAAAGAGCAAAAGCGGGCCGATACGGAAAATGACCAGGCGATGAAGTTGGCTCCGGACGAGGATCTGATGCTGGAAGTGCGCAATGGCACAGGCGAAACGCTAGGGGTGTTGTTCGACCGCTATCACGCGCCGCTTTACAACTTCTATGCGAAGCTGACGGGCGACCGGACGTTAAGCGAAGACCTGGTGCAGGAAGTGTTCTTGCGGATTTTGCGGTACCGGCAAAGCTATCAATCGGGAACGCCGTTTCGGGCATGGATTTACCAGATTGCGAGGAATGCGCGCGTGGATCACTACCGAAAAACACCGCGGCACATTACGTTCGAGCCGGAGATGGCGCCTCCGGTGATGCCGAAGGACTCGGCGCAACAATCAGAAGAGGCGGAGCTGTTGCATCGCGCGTTGATGCAGATGCCGGAAGAAAAGAGAGAGATTTTGATTTTGAGCCGTTTTCAGGAGCTGAAATACAACGAGATCGCGCGCCTGCTTGGGTGCGAGCTGGGGACGGTGAAGACACGGATTCATCGGGCGATTCAGGAGCTGCGGCAAAATTTTAAACAACTGGAGCGCGGCCAGCTGAACAGCGACAAGAATTCTGGAGGAACGAAGTTCGTGCCTCCCAGGAGGGCGGGAAATGAAGTGTGAAGAGATAGGAGAACTCCTGCCGGACTATTTGCAGGGGAATTTGAAGGCCGAGCAGGACGATTTAGTGGAAAAGCATATTGCGGAATGCGCGGATTGCCGCGAAGACGTGGCGATTTGGAAGAAGCTGTCGCTTTTGCCGGTGGAGCAGCCGAGCGCGGGGTCGCGCGAGCGTTTTGAGGCGATGCTGCACGCGTATCAAACGGGGCGCAATGACAAGGCGGTTGCGGAGCTTGGGCGAGAGAAGCGCGGTGGGGTGTGGAGCTGGTTGCGCTCGCCTGTGGGAGCCGTGGCTTGGAGCGTGGCGTTGCTGGTGATCGGAGTTTTCGCGGGCAACTCTCTCGGAAACCGGCGGACGCACTCGATGGCTGACCAGGGCGAAATCGCGGCGATGCATTCCGAACTGACGAATATGAGGCAACTGGTGGTGCTATCGATGTTGCAACAGCAGTCCGCCAGCGAGCGGCTGCAGGGCGTGAGCTACAGCCAGCGCGAGGGACAGCTCGATCCGCAAGTTGTGGCGGCGCTGGTGCACACGTTGCGCTACGACAACAGCGTGGATGTGCGGTTGGCGGCGCTGGACGCGCTGAGCCGGCACGGCGGGCAGCCGCAAGTGCACAGAGACGTTATGGAAGCGCTGCAGGAGCAGCAATCGCCGCTGGTTCAAGTGGCGTTGATCGACCAGATGCTGGAATGGCGCGATGCGGATACAGCGCGGCGGCTGCGCAATTTTGCGCAATCACCGAATTTGAATCCGACGGTGCGGCAGCGCGCGGATTGGGCACTGAGCAAATTGAATTGAGGAGAGGGCGATGAGCAGGAAGAGAAAATCATTCGGGATGATCCTGGCGACGTATGCGGCTGGCGCGGTATTGCTGGCGACGTTTTGCGCAAAGAAAAGCGCGGGGCAGCAAGCGGTGGAAGTGACGGTGGGAAGGATTCATCCCGTAGTGCAGCCGGTGGTGAACCCGGTGGTACTGCCATCGCTCCACCTGGATATCGCGCCGTCCATCGCGGGTGTTGTGCCGGAGGTTACTTCGGTGACCGCGGGAGATGACGACGACTTCCGGACGAGCGATCAGGAAAAAATTCAGAAAAGCTTCGCGATGCCAGCGACAGGACAGAAATCTCTGGAAATCGACAATATATGGGGATCGATTGAAGTCGTTGCGGATACGGCGGGCAAAGTGGAACTGTCCGTGGAGAGGACGACGCGAGCGGAGTCGAAGGAAAAACTGGAGCAGGCGAAGAAGGAAGTGACCCTGGACATTACGCAGCAGGAAGGCGCGTTGAAGCTGTACGTCAACGGGCCGTTCCGCTGCCAATGCGATGATTGCCGGCATTCACGCGACGACGAGGGCTACCGGGTGAAGATGGATTTCGTGGTGCACGTGCCGCGCGACATCGACATCAAGGTGAAAACAGTGAATGAAGGGCGCGTGGTGGTGCGAGACACGAACGGAAATTTTCTGGTGAGGAACGTCAACGGTGATATTGAAATGGACGACGTGGCGGGGTCGGGGACGGCGCGGACGGTCAATGGGCCAGTGATTGTTTCGTTCCGTCAGAATCCGAAAGAGAACTCCGACTTCAAGACGATAAACGGCAACGTGGAATTGAAATTTGCGCGGGATTTGTCCGCCGACTTTCGGTTCAAGACGTTCAACGGCGGCATCTACAGCGACTTTCCCGTGACGGCGATGCCGGTACACGAGATGCAGGAAGAACACAAAGGCAGCAAGGTGATTTACCGGGCCGACCGCTACTCGGAAGTACGTGTGAAGTCCGGCGGCCCGCAGATTCAGGTTGAAAATCTAAATGGAGACATTCGCATTCTTGAAAACCATGAATAACCAAAGGCAATTGTTTAAAAGCATTTTCGTAGTAGCCGCGGCGATTGGCGCGGCGGGAATGGCGCCGCTGGCGCAAGCCCAGACGCAGTCGGGAAGCGACCGCATCGTCGTCAAGCTGGACGATCCAGCGCGGCCTGCATTCGTGAAAGCCAGCCTGGTGAACGGTGGGATCACCGTGAAGGCCTACGACGGCAAGGAAGTGATCGTGGAAGCACGCGCGCGCAACGAGGAGGCCGAGAGGCCCTCGAACGGGCCGAAGCGTCTGAATATTTCGACGACGGGCTTGTCCATCGAAGAAGAGAACAACGAAGTGCGCGTCAGCACGGAATCTTATGCGAGGACGATTGATCTGACGATCTCGGTGCCTGTGCACACGTCCGTAAAGCTGCGGGCGGTGAACGACGGAGATATCGTTGTTACGGGAGTGGACGGAGATCTGGATGTGGATGACATCAATGGTTCAGTCACGCTGAATAATGTTTCTGGCAGCGCCGTTGCGCATGCGTTGAACGGGCACGTACACGCAAATTTCGTGAAAGTGAACTCGCAGAAACCCATGGCTTTCAGTTCCTTGAACGGCGATATCGACGTGACATTTCCAGCGGATGTGAAAGCGAACGTGAGCATAAAGTCCGACCGCGGCGATGTGTTCAGCGACTTCGATGTGCAGCTTCAAGCCTCCGCACCGCAGCAGGTGGTAGAAGACGGGCGCAAGGATGGGGGCAAGTACCGCGTCCGGATCGATAAGACCGTGCACGGAACCATCAACGGCGGCGGACCTGAATATCAATTCACAAACTTCCAAGGCCAGATCTACATTCGCAAAGCCGGCAGCCCGCGCTAGTTTTTGGTTGTCGCGCCTGCCCGGTTGCGAAGCCGGAGGGTTCGGCGCGGATACCGAGCGGCGTGAACGCAGCTCTACGCTGAGGCGCGAAGGCTAAAGTTTACGGCATAATGGCGAGTGCCATGGATCAAGCGATGGACACTCGCTGCTGTATTGCCGGCGGCGGGCCGGCCGGCATGATGCTGGGCTTCCTTCTTGCGCGGATGGGAGTGGACGTAGTCATTCTTGAAAAACACGCAGATTTCTTACGTGATTTTCGTGGCGACACGATTCATCCTTCCACACTCGAACTCATGTATGAACTCGGAATTTTGGATGAGTTTCTGAAACGCCCACATCAGGAGGTACGGGAGCTTGCCGCTCAAGTGGGCAATGAGACCGTCACGATTGGAGATTTCACGCATCTGCCGACGCACTGTCGTTTTCTCGGCTTGATGCCGCAGTGGGATTTTCTCGATTTTGTAAAGGAGCAAGCTCAGCGCTATTCCACATTTCATCTCAAAATGCAGGCGGAGGTGACCGATCTCCTCGAACAGAACGGCGCCGTGACTGGCGTGCGGGCGCAGACTCCTGACGGCTCACTGGAAATTCGCGCTCCGTTGACGATTGGCGCTGACGGACGCCACTCGACGGTCCGCGAACGAGCGGGGCTCAAGGTGATCGATATAGGCGCTCCCATGGATGTGCTGTGGATGCGGATTAGCCGCAGTCCCACGGATCGGGGGCAATCGTTCGGTCACGCCGCCGCGGGCAAGATTTTCATTTTGATCAATCGCGAAGCCTATTGGCAATGCGCATTTGTCATCCCCAAAGGCGAGGGTGAAAGAATCCAGGAGAAAGGGCTGGCGGCCTTTCGTGAAGAGATTGTAGTGGTTGAACCGTTCTTGCGCGATCGCGTGGAAGAGCTGCGTGATTGGAAGGACGTCAGTTTGCTAACGGTTAGCGTCGACCGGCTTCTGCAATGGCACCGGCCCGGGCTCTTGTGTATCGGTGACGCGGCGCATGCCATGTCGCCGATCGGAGGGGTGGGAATCAATTTGGCAATTCAGGACGCCGTGGCGACGGCCAACCTACTCGGCGAAATACTTCTGCGGGGCCGCCCCTCCGAGAGCCAGCTCCACGCCGTCCAGAAGCGTCGAACCTTTCCCACGCGGGCCACCCAGGGAGTGCAGGTTGCGGTGCAAAACAAAGTGATCCGAAGAGTGCTGGGCAGCTCGAAGCCGCTCACACTTCCGTGGCCGCTGAGACTGTTGCGACGCTGGCCCATTCTGCGGCGAATTCCCGCTCGGCTGGTCGGTCTCGGGTTCCGGCCTGAGCACATAAAGACCCCCGATATCCATTCCTCGAATTAGTCAGCCATCCAGTTTCAAGAAGGATTTGCTTGCTAATAGGCCCAGCGGAGAAGGACCCCGCCAGTGGTGTAGCCCGCACCGACAGCGACGAGCAGGACGAGATCGCCCTTGTGCAAGCGGCCTTGCGCGACGGCGTCGCACAGGCCCAGCGGAATCGTCCCGGCTGTTGTGTTTCCGTATTTGTCGATGTTGACCATGACTTTGTTGTCGTCGATGCCGAGGCGTTCCTGCATGGCGCGAATAATGCGGAGATTAGCCTGATGGGGAACGACGAGAGCCAAATCGTCGCTGGTGAAGCCGTTGCGCTCGAGCAAAGTGACTGAGAGCTCCGCCATGCGCCGCACGGCGTACTTGAAGACTTGCGAACCCTCCTGATGGACGTAATGCATGCGCTTCTCGACGGTTTGGGCGCTCGAAGGGTTCAGCGATCCGCCGCCGGGCATATATAAATACTGGCCGCCGGAGCCATCGATATCATGTGAAAAATCCAAGATTCCTTCGCCGGGCTCGGATGGTTCCAGGAGGACGGCCCCCGCGCCATCGCCGAATAGCACGCAAGTCGCGCGATCGGTGTAATCCAAAATAGAAGTCATGGTGTCGCTGCCGATGACCAGGACCTTTTTGTGAGCGCCGGAACCGACGAATTGCGCGCCAACCGTAAGTGCGTAAGCGAAACCGGAGCACGCAGCGGAAAGATCGAAACCCCAGGCTTTTTTCGCGCCGATGCGGTCCTGCACGAGGCAAGCAGTCGCGGGAAAGAACATGTCCGGCGTGACGCTGGCGAGGACAATCAGGTCAATCTCGGCGGGGTCGGTCTTGGTCTTGGCAAGAAGGGCTTTGGCCGCTTCCGTGGCGAGATGCGAAGTGGCCGTGCCGGGTTCGACGACGTGGCGCTCGCGGATGCCGGTGCGGGTGCGAATCCATTCGTCATTGGTCGCAACCATTTTTTCCAGGTCGGCGTTGGTGAGCACCTTCGGGGGAACGTAGCCTGCCACGCCCGTGATTTTAGCCGCGATGCGGTGAGACATGGTTCTCCTTGGAAGTTACTCGCAACCAGGCGAATCCAAAATTCTATGCGATGCGGATGCGAGGTTACAAGGCGCGAGCGAAAGAAACAAGCATTTGCGGCGCTCTTGCAGCGGCTGGGCAGGCGAAATCGCTCAGTCCGACGGCGGCAGAATTTCATGGCGCCACGTCAGCGTGGCGGTTTTTTGAAGCATGGCGGAGACGGAGCAATATTTCTGCTCGCTAAGTTCGATGGCGCGCTTTACGGCGTTTTCGTCCAGCGAGCCGCGGAGGCGATACAGAATTTCGAGCTTTATCCACACCGTCGGCGGCTCGGTAGCTCGCTCGCCCGAGCAAATCACTTCAAGGGATTCGAGTTTTTGGCGCTTTTTATCGAGGATGCTGACGACGTCCGTGGCCGTGCATGCTCCCAGGGCCATCAGCACAAGCTCCATCGGTCCTGGCGCTTTGTTCGATGCACGATCGGAATCGATGGTGATGGCGTGGCCGGAAGGGCTGGTGGCCACAAATTTCTGTTCGCCGATCCATTTTACGGTTGCTGTTTGCATTTTGCCTCCGAATCAAACTGCGTGCCGCGCGCAGTACAGGATAACAAGGGTGAAGCGAATGTTGGAGAGCTGAAACTAGAAAGAAGTCCGGCGTCTTTGGAGACGCACTATCGCGAATGACGATTTCGACAGCGAGGCGAAGATCAAAGAGGCCTGCCAGGATGAGGCGAGGCGAAGCAAAAACAAGAGCAAAGGCAATTCGAAAATCTGGCCGGACAGTCGGATTCGGCGATTAAGTATTTGAGTATCAAGGGGCGATGAGGAAGCCGCAGGCGTTTTGATTTCTAGACGAATCGAGAATGGGCGAAGAGAGCAAGGGAGAGTCCCAAATTGGAACGGTCGCAGTAAAACGGGACAGTTTAAAATCCTCAGCTCGGCAGGTGTCCCGGCAGCTTGTTGACGGGCTTTTTGTCAGCTTCTGCGGGTGCACCTTCGGCTTTCCTCTGAAGGACTCTGCCGCCCGGCACGTGTTTCGTTGGAGCTTTCGCATCCGGGCTCCGCGGGGTCCAGTCGGCTGGCGGAAAAGCGATTCGCCAGAATCGCGGAGAAGGGTGTTCAAATTCGATACCCACCTCTCGCTTTCCCGCCTGTTCGGGACCCAGATTGACCACACGGCAGACAAGTTGTTCCATAGTCTGCATATTCTTGATCCCGAGAAACTGGCCCATTTCCACAGTCAGCGCCAACTGTATAAGCGCTCCGTGCGCGTTCACGATCAGCGTATGGGTCTCTTCCGAGGCTACGTTGGTTCCGGGGCCTTCTCTGAGCACCACGATAGGCAGTCTGAGGCACACACGCTGACTTCGACGTAAGTGTGTCGTCTTGCTGCTTGTCTGCGGCTCAGGAAGACTCATGTTCGCGGGTTCTCCCCATTCTTATCGGCACTTCTGGGGCCAAACTTTACCGAACTAGACTTTCCCTAGATGGGACTGTCTGCGCCGATGCCTAGGAGTTGCGTGGGCCGGTGGCGGCGACTTCGATGATGGGGTTGGGGAGTTGACGCATGGTGCGAACAAAAACCTCGACGATTGCGCCGTCAAACTGGGCGTTCGCGCAGCGTTCCAATTCGGCAAGCGCTTCGGGAGAACTCCGGCCCTTTTTGTAGGTCCGATCGCTCGTAATGGTGTCGTAGGCGTCGGCCACGGCGATGATGCGCGCCCCGAGAGGAATGTCTTCGCCAGAAAGGGCGTCCGGATAACCGGATCCGTCGAAAAATTCGTGATGATGGAGAACCATCTCGCGAATCTGAGCGAGCGGTTTTAGCGGGTCCAGAATTTTGGCCCCAAATCGCACGTGGCCCTTCATGGTTTCCCATTCTTCGGGGTTGAGCGGGCCGCTTTTATTCAGGATATTTTCCGGAATGGCGACCTTGCCGATGTCGTGGAGCACTCCGCCTAGCCGAATCTCCTCGATTTCCGCGTCGTTCATATTGAGAGACTCGGCGATGAGCGCGGCATAAGCGGAGACCTTTTGGGAATGCCCTTGCGTGTAGTGGTCCTTGGCATCAATGGCGAAGGCGAGGGAAGTGACGGTGTCCAGGACGGCCTGCGGAAGACCTTCGGGGCCCCGCGCGGAAGTGGGCACGGTGGGTTTACCGCCCGGAGTTTCGGTTGTTGCAAGAGACTCTGTGAATTGTTTCAGGCGCGAATAGATTTCTTCGAAGGCTTCCGGACCCGTGGCGAAAAGGCGTTTCAGAGTGACCCCGAGATACGCTTCGAGGACATCACGCTTCCACTTTTTCGCTTCGTTGGGATCGAAATGGTCGGCAGTGGAGACGGCGTTGCCCCCTTGATGTTTGGAGAGATACATGGAGGCGTCGGCCACCTGGATGAGCTCCTGCGGCGAGGAACCATGAAGCGGATAGCAGGCGATACCAAAACTGGCGCTGATATTCTTCTCTCGCAAGAGCGGATCGGCGGAAACCCAGCCGCGCAGCTTGGTGGCCAGCTGACGGGCGTGTTCCATATTGGTTTCCGGCATGAGAATGACGAATTCGTCGCCGCCGTAGCGGGCCACGACGTCGGAGCGGCGGCAATTCGTTTCGAGAATATGGCCGACGCGCTGGAGCACGAGATCGCCCTCGAGGTGTCCGTAGAAGTCGTTGACGAATTTGAAGCGGTCGAGGTCCATGAGCACGAGGGCGAAAGCCCGGCCGGCTCGCGTCGAGCGTTTCCACTCGGCAGAAAGTGCTTCCATGAAGAAGCGGTGGGTTTTGACGCCGGTGAGACCGTCGGTGATGGCCTGCTCTTGCGCTTTCTGAAAAGAGAGGGAGTTGTGCAGAGCGCCGGCAATTAGGTCGGCAAGAGTGCGCAACAGTAGAATCTCTTCGTCCGAGAATTCGACCAGGATAGAAGATTCGACATACAAGACGCCGTGGAGCTGTTCCGCATAGAAGACCGGCAGAGCAATCGCCGATTGAGAATCCGGCAATAACGGTTTTTGTGGCGTGTCTATCGAGGCCGAGGCCTGATAATCGGCCAATTGGCCGCTCCGCGCGACATGTCCGATGAGGCCGTTGCCCAGGGGAATACGCCGCCCCAGGGCGCCACGGCGGGCGCCCGCTTCTGCCTGAACAATGAGCTCGCGCGTCGAATATTCCAGCACGCTGATGCCGATGTGATCGTAGGTCAGGCCGGCCTCGAGCTGTTCGGCAATCTTCGCGAGCATCTCGTCGGGGTTAAGCGTGGCGATGGCATTGCGGGAAATGGTGTTCAGCAGCGAAAGATGACGTGCCTTGGTGCGCTCTTCGTTGAAGAGCCGCGCGTTTTCGATGGCGATGCTGGCTTCGCTGGCAAGGACGCGCAAGAGCTCGAGATGCCCTTCATCGAACGCACGTTCGTTGTCCGAGAAAACTGCCATGGCCCCGATGGCGTGGTCGTAGGCGACCAGAGGCACGCCGCAGTAGCAACCGCGATCGCGGATAGGCTCGACGCCGAGCTTCTTAACTTCGGCGACGTAGTTGTCCGTGATCAACACGGGCTGACGAGTACGGATAATGTATTCCGTGATGTAGTTGCCGGCGGGTCGCGTGCGCCCGGGCCTGGGCGTGCCCCCGATCACTTCCAGATCGAAACGCATCTCATCGCTAAGCGGGTCGAGCGAGGCAATGTAGAAATTCTCAACATCAAAAAGACGGCGGAGCTCTTCCCAAACTTTGCGCAGCAGGTCTTCTTTGTTCAGCGTCGAGCTGAGCGCGCGGCCAATCTCATTCAGGACGTGCAGCTCCTCGGAACGGCGGGAAGTTTGCTGAATGAGGTAACTATTCTCGACAGCCATGCCGATCTGATGCCCCAGCGCGAGGAGCAGCCGGTACTCCGCGGGCGTAAAGCGCCGGCTGTCCGGCGTGCCCAGCAGAAGGACGCCGAAGGCTTGCTCCTTGGCCTGCAGGCTGATGGCTACGATGCTGCGAAGACCTTGCGCCAGAGCCAACTGACGGAACCGGCGGATGGGCTCTTCGCGCTCGAGAGCCGCGACCGTATCATCGTTGCGCAGATCGCGAAAACCGAGCAGGCCGCCGAGACGCGAAACGAGTCCCACCAGATAATCATCGAGCCCCTGCTCTTGCGCGGTGCGGCAAAAGTTGTCGCTCAGCCCGACAGCGACAACGGAAGTGGGCCCCTGCGGGTCGCCATGATGTAGGAAGAGCGCGCCCGCGGGGAGGCGTACGACGCCCAGCACGCGGTCGAGCGCCTGGGAGAGCATGCGCTGAATTTCCCCGCCGACAAAACTCGAAGTTGCCAGATTGAGATTGGAAAGAGCGAGCATGTTGCGCTCGACGCGGCGTTTTTCTTCTTCATACAGCGCCATGACCATGAGCATCGCGACGAAAGCGGAGGGCACCGCGGCGGCCGTTTGGAAACTGATGTCGCGTACGAAGGGAGCAGTGCGGAGAAAGAAGAAAGTCAGGCCGACGGCGGCCCACACCGCAAAGGAGAGTGCCAGAAGCCAGTCCGCGAGCGTTTCTTGACGGCGGCTTTCTTGCCAGAAAACGTAGCTAACCGCAAGGAAGATCGCGGCAGCGGGAAGAATCAAGGGAATGGAAAACATGCCCAGAGAGTTGGCCGCGGCCCAAATCACGAGCACGCCGCCGGTCGCCGCTGCAGGCACGCTCCAAAGCTGCCGCTGGGCATAAAGCTGGGCGCCGAGAAAGAACAGCAAGCCGGCAGCGGCATAGAGCAGTTGGTCGAGCGCCGTCTTGAGCGGCCAGGTGTTTGGGAAGGGCGAGAAAACCGGGCCGAGATAGCTTAGGGCTACGATGGCCCAACCAATCGTCCAGTAGAGAAGATAGGGCCGGCGCTTGAGCTGGTAGATATAGGCGAAGAAAGCCGCCACCAAAGCGGTGGCCGCCAGCAATGCCAGTGCGATGAAGCTCTGGTTGGTCAAGGCCTCGGTCAATTCTCCGTCCCACGCGTGGACGGCGCCCTTGCATCGTGCAAAGACGGCGAACCGGTTTGCGCGTCAAGGTGCACTCAATGCCCCATGGCGGCACGCAAAGACAATAGCGCGACGCCGCGAGGGAGTCACCTCGATGCACAAAACAAAGTACTTGTGATTATGGATGATGGAATTTTCAGGAAGCAAGCGTACCGGGGTACCGGTTGCGAAAGAGGCAGCAGGCCGGGGGGGTAACAAGTAAGCGACATTTCAACAGGCCCGGAACTGGGCTCCCTGTGAGCGCGGGATCACTCAGCCCAACGCGGCCGGGTCCGCGGCACGGTCATTCGTGGCCGCACTGCATCTTGCTAGGACGAAGGGCGGATTGGACGCAAAATCCGGCATTCGCTAAACTGAAGGTTTGAGACAGTAGCGCAGAACGGGCTAGAAGCGCGAGCGAGATGACTGATAAAACAAAAGACAGCATACGAGTAAGGTTTGCACCATCGCCGACGGGGTATTTGCACGTGGGTGGCGCGCGCACGGCGCTTTTCAATTGGCTGTTTGTCCGGCGGCACCACGGCAAGATGATTCTGCGCATCGAGGACACCGACGCGGAGCGCAACAAACCGGAGCTAGTGACCGGAATCCTCGATGGGCTGAAATGGCTCGGCGTCGAGTGGGACGAGGGCCCATTTTACCAATCGCAGCGGACGGAGCTTTATCGCCAGGCGGCAAAAAAATGCCTTGCGAATGGCAGCGCGTTTTTGTGTTACTGCCCCGCGGAAAAGTATGCCGGTGGCGACTACGCAGAGCCCGGCCAGGACGACGAACCGAAGGGCGGCGGCGCCCGCCGCGTGACGCGCTGTAGCTGCCGAGAGGATAAGCCCTCGACTCCGGGCACAAAACCTGCCGTGCGTTTCAAGGTTCCGCTGGGCGGAACAACAAAATTCACCGATGTCGTCTTTGGCGAAACGGAATTCGCGAATGACGAGATCGAGGATTTTGTTCTGCTGCGTTCCGGCAAAGGCGACGAAGAGTTCGGCCAGTCCATGTACCAGTTGGGCGTGGTGGTGGACGACATCGACATGCGCATCACGCACGTGATTCGCGGCGCGGACCATCTTTCCAACACGCCGAAGCAGGTGCTCCTTTATCGCGCGCTCGGCGCGGAGCCTCCGCTTTTCGCGCACGTCCCGCTCATTCTCGGCCCAGACAAAAAGCGCCTCTCGAAGCGCCACGGCGCGACAGACGTCAACATGTACCGCTCGGACGGGTTTTTGCCCGAAGCGTTTCGGAATTTTCTCGCGCTGCTCGGATGGTCACCCGGGAACGACGATCAGTTTCTGCGAACGAAGGAATTGATCGAACGATTCTCGCTCGAGGGCGTCAGCCGCACGAATGGCGTCTTTGATCGGCCGAAACTCGAGTGGTTCAACACGCAGTATCTCCAAAAACTTCCCATCGAGGAGTTGCTGCCGGAAGTGGAATCTGAGCTAAAGCGCAGCAAGCTATGGAAGGAACAGTGGGCTGCAGGCTCCGCTCCAGGCCCCGATGGCCGTGACCATGCATGGTTTTCGCGAACGGTGGATTTGCTGCGGCCGCGCATCCGGTTGTTGCCCGATTTTTCTTCCTGGTCGCGCGCCTTTTTCAGCGACGATTTTCCCATCGATCAGGCTGCGAAAGACAAGTTCTGGAAAGATCCGAAAGTTCCAGAGCTGCTCGCGAAATTGGCGGATGCGCTCGCTGCCCTGCCTGAATGGAACCACGACGCCTGCGATCATGCTTCGCGCGCTGTCGCCGAAGCCGCCGGCGTGAAAGCCGGTCTGCTCATCAACGCTTGCCGCGTGGCGATCGTCGGCCAAGCCGTAGCGCCACCCCTATTCGATACCATGGTTGTGCTGGGACAGGCCCGCGTCGTAAGCCGCTTACGCAAGGCGTTCGCGTAATTCTTGGCAATTTGCCGAGAAAGGCTGACTGGCGCTTTCCTTCAAGCACTTCTTCTGTTACTCGTCGCGCAGCGCCACGACCGGATCGACCCGCGCGGCGCGCTGCGCCGGGATCACGCAAGCTGCAAGCGCCACGACAATCAGCGATGCTGCCGTTCCCGCATACACAAGCGGAGCCGCCGGCGTCACGCCGAACAGCAATGAGCGCAGCAAAATTCCCAGCGCGCCGGCCAAAGCCGCCCCCGCAATCAGCCCGAGGGCGCTGAGCTTCAATCCTCGTTTCAAAATCATCCTCGTAACGTCGAGCGGCTTTGCGCCCAAAGCCATGCGCACACCGATTTCGCGCGTCCGTTGCGCCACCGAGTAAGCGAGCACGCCGTAAACTCCGATGCAAGCCAGAATCAGAGCCAGTCCCGCGAAAATCCCTAGCAAAGTCATGGGCCGTTCGCGGTCGGCTACGTTTTCATCCATCAGCTGATCCATGGTGCGGATGAAAGCCACAGGTTGATCCTTATCCACCGACCAAACCGCTCCGCGCAACGCATTGATCACACTGGCCGGATCCTGAGCCGTCCTCGCAATCAAGTAGTCGGCTCCGGGGCGATCGGCCTGGTTCACCGGCACGTACACCGCGGGCTTCATATCGAGCAAGAGCCCACGCTCGCGAATATCCTTGACGACGCCCACGACCGTTCGCCACGGCACTTTCGGTCCGCCTAGCCTTAACCGTTTCCCCACCGGATCCTGGCCAGGCCAGTGACGTTTCGCGAGAAATTCGTTGATCACCACCACCGGCTGGCTGGACTCGATGTCGCGATCCTCCAGAAGCCGGCCCTCCTCGAGAGTCGCGCCAATTGTTTCAAGATATCCCGCGGTCACCTCGCGATACAGCGCGTCGTTATCCTGTCCCGGCAACAGCGGCGGTGCGCCCTCGATCACGTAGCCTTCCGTGTCTCCGATCGAGGTAAACGGCACATCGGAGCCAAACCCGACGTTCTTCATACCGGGAAGCACTCGCGTGCGATCCAAAACGTCCCTGTAAAACGCTCGTATTTTTTCGTTCGTGTTGTATTGTGCGTCCGGAAGAGGCACGAGCATGGTCAAAAGATGGTCGGGGCGAAAACCCATGTCGACGCCTCGCAGATTCCACAAAGTCTCGATCATCAACGCCGCTCCCACCAGCAGTGCAAACGCCATCGCGAACTGCGCGACAACCAACGTGTCCCGCAGCCGTACCCCGCCACGTGATTCTCCGGCGCGCGCCCCCTCCTTCAGCGATTCTTGCAGCGAAACGTCCGTTGCCCGAAGAGCCGGCACCAGCCCAAAGAACACGCCGGATAAAATGGAAACGGCAGCGGTAAACAGCAACACAGGAGCGTTCAAAGCAAAACCGTTTCCTGCAATCTGCTCAGGGACCAAATTCTGGAACACGCTCCAACAAAGCCGGCCGACAAGCAGGCCCGCAAGTCCTCCTCCGACCGAAAGCAGCAGACTTTCTGTGAGCAATTGCGCGCCGATTTGTCCCCGGCTTGCGCCCAATGCAATGCGCACGGCAATTTCCCGGCGGCGTCCGGCGGACCGGGCCAAGAGGAGATTCGCCAGGTTCGAGCAAGCGATGAGTAGCACGAGAACCGCTGCAATTTGCAACACCCACAAGCCCGTAGCTGTGTCGCCGGCAAATTGCTCGTGGAGAGGAACCACCACGGCGCCAACATTCGTGTTGGACACCGGATACTGCTGCTGCAGCCGTTTGGCGATCACGTCCATATCGTGCTGCGCGCGAACGACGGTCACGCCAGGCTTCAGGCGCGCAACGACTTCCAGATTGTGACTCGTTCGCCGGGCCAGCTCCTGAGGTGTGAAAGATGCTGGTACCCAGTACTCCGTCTGATGGTCTGGAAAAAAGAAACCGCGAGGCATGACCCCGACGACCGTGGTCGCCTCGCCGTCCATCAGGATGGAACGGCCAATCACCGAAGCGTCGCCCCCGAAGCGCCGTTGCCAGAGCGGATAACTCAACACCACGACTTTGCGGCTGGCGGCATCTTCCTGGGCGGAGAAGGGCCGCCCAACCGCGGGCTGAACGCCGAGGACATCGAAAAAGTTCGGAGTGACTCGCCGGCCCAGCGCTTCCTCAGGAGCCTGACCTCCGGTGAACGCGGCATTCGCATAGCGCAGCGCCACCATATCCGTAAAAACATCGTTCTGAGCGCGCCAATCCACGTAGTTGGCGGCAGCAGGCGTATTGTGCGCGAAGCCGAGATACGACGCATCCTCCCAAACCATCACCAGACGGCCGGGAGCCGCATAAGGCAGCGGTTGAAGCAGCACTCCCTCTACCGCGCTGAAAATAGCGGTGTTGGCGCCGATCCCCAGCGCCAGTGCCGCCAGCGCGATGGCGAAAAATCCCGGATTGTGCTTCATCTGCCGGAAAGCAGTGCGGAGGTAGGCGTGGAAGTTCATGCCGTAGAAGACGCTCGAACTGCGAAAAGGTTCCTCAATACTCCGAGATAGGTCTAGGCGTAAGACTTACGCGCGCCTGGCCTTCACATCGGCTACGCGGATGATTAGTCGCTTGCCCAGCGCTCTTGCCGCCCGCGTGATGGTGTCAAGCGTTACTGAGACATTCTGCGGATCGAGCAACCGATCGAGCTGCGATCGGCTGGTGCGCAGCTGTCTGGCCATCGATTGTTTCGTTTTTTGTTGCTTCCGCATGGCTTGTTCCAGTTGCCACGCCAACACTCGCTTGATCGCGACGGCCTCAGCCTCTTCGCGAATGCCTTCCTCTTCGAGGAAGCTGTCGAAGCTCGAACCATTGTGATCGGCCGCCTTGTGATTTTTTCTTGCTCTCATACCAATTCCGCCTTTCACCTAATTCCGCTTTCATGTTTATGCTCATTTTTCCGCGCCAGCTCTAAGTCCGCTTCCGGAGTTTTCTGGGTCTTCTTGATGAAGCCGTGAAGAAGAACCATCCGGCTTTTCTTATCGACGTAGAAGAGCACCCGCGCGATGCGGTTCTGGCCCAGGCTCGTGCGCACCTCATAAAGGCCGCTGCCCAGCGGTCTGCATGCCGGCATCCCGATCGGCCAGCCGAATTCAACCGTCTTGATATCCTCGCCGATCCGCTTGCGGTCTTCCGGCGAGGGCAATGCTTTCAGCCATTCGCGCACCGGTTCGCCTCCAGCTTCCGTCCGATAGAAAATTACGGAGATTCGCTTGCCCTGATCTTTGCCCCGCTCGTCTTCTTGGGATGCCTCCGCCGCGTGCTTGGAGATGCTGCTCACGGAGATAGTGTACCATACGCGGTACAGTTCGGAAACAAAGACCTCCCTAATCTTCTCCGACCATTAGGCTACTGAAGATGGTCAATTCGTCCGGAAAATCTCGGGGTGGGCCATCTTCGACGAGGATTTGGAGGCCGCGACGTTGAGTGTCGCCTCCAGCGCCAGGGTGACCGGAGGCAGGCAGATTTCGGTGCTGCAGGCTTGGTACCGAAGCTTGAGCGGGATGTGTTGCGGGCCGAGAGGAGCATTGGCCAAAGCGGTTGCCGGCATGCGTAGGATGACGGTTCCCTCATAGACGTTTAGCGGCTCTTTGGAAAAAGTGAAGGTGTGCAGCGCGCCTTTGGGATAGGAAACCTCGCCCAATTGGAAGCCCGCGGGAGCGTTGGCACGGAGATCGGTAGCGATTAAATACTCTGCCGATTTTTCGCGGGCGTTGATGTGGAAACCGGGACGGATTTTCGCGACGACCGCAATTTGGAATTGGCTGCCGCGACCCACCGGATCAAGCGAAACGTAGGCTGTTGGAGCGACGACATCCTTGGGAGAAGGAATCTGCTGCGGGGCAGATGGCAAGGCGGCAAGGGCCACGATCGCCAAGACGCCAAGGAGAATGGCAGCCGCGAATTTCATCGAGACTCTCTTGGTCCGGGGACGCCAGCTCAAACTCATAGCTTGACCGGGGCGCCGAGCTGCTGAGAAACCACGCGGTTCATGACCTCGAAGAGATCCTCGCCCGTTTTTTCCAGAATGAAAGTATTCTTTGCTTCCGACCAGCCCAGCTTGAAGGAAGTGGAGAGCGCAGAAATCCAAATTTCGCGGATCGGCGTATTTGGCGAAACAACAAACTTAGCCTCTTCCGGCTCCTCGAAAATTACCTCAAGCTTGCCGCTTTCGCCTTCCACGTCGAAGTCATATTCATCCGCAAGCACAAGCAATCGCTTCTTAAGTTCCGCGAAGGCCGCATCCGCTTTTCGTTGAAAGTCTTTTTCTTCCAGCATGGTCACTCAAAGTGAGTAGTGAATAGTGAGCAGTGAATAGTTAAGAGCTAGAGCGCTCACTTCGAAAGTTTAGCACGGAGCGCGAATATCATTTTACTGATCTCGCGAGAAATTTGCAGGCAGCTCTCGATCTCATTTGCGGAAAGCAAGCCAAGCCTTGTCGCAATTAACAGGTGGGTCTCGAGTTCCTTAACCGAGCCGTTCGCGATGAGCAAGAACCGAACAAATTCCTTGGCATGCCAGCGGCCGAAGCCCTCCGCAACATTTGCGGGAATGGAGCCAGCCGCGCGGCGAATTTGTGACGAAAGGCCGAACTGTTCGCTGTGGGGAAGTTTAGCGACGATCTTATAGCTTGCCACCACTAAATCTATGGACTTCTGCCACACCAAGAGATCCTGATAACTCTCGATCTTCTTCTTGGGGAGTCCTGCTGACAATAGGAAGGACCTCTATGCACTGCACTTCACGCGATTTGCGACGCACTACCCACTATTCACTACTCACACTTTTTCAGAGCTGCGATTCGATGGCTTTGCTCATTTCGTCGTAATCGATCATGCCGGTGATGCGCTTGATCTGTTTGCCGTCTTTCGATATGAGGATGCTGGTGGGATAGCCGAAGAGGCCGCCGAATTTGTCGGCTGCTTCGTCATTGCCAATGAGGATTTCATAGCTCATGGGAAGCTGTTTGCCGTCCACGTCGAAGCGCTCTTTGGCGACAAACGGAGCGACGACGCTCTTGCCTTCGTCGTCGAGGGCGACGCCCAGAACGGCGAAACCCTTGGGGCCATATTTCTGCTGCAATTCGATCAGCGAGGGAATTTCGCCGCGGCAGGGGTCGCACCATGTGGCCCAAAAATTCACCAGCACGACTTTGCCCTTGTATTCGCTGAGGGACACATCCTTGCCATCGAGATCCTTCAGCGTGAGCGCGGGCTCGGCAATTCCCGTGGTTTGATTGTCGGCCTTCACGACCGAATTAGTAGCTCTTGGTTGGAGGCGGGTAGCCCGGTCGGCAAAATAGGTGCCGATAATCAGGGCCAGTACAGTGGCAATCGCAAGTAGCGTTTTCTTCATTGCATTCCTCAATCTTAATTATACCTGAAGACCATTTCTACGAGCTCGCTGAACAATCACACGGGCGGCTCATTTCACGCCCGTCAGGGATTTTTCCAGCCACAAGACGGCGTTGTTCAAAAAGCCGAGTTTGCCCGCCAGCCAGGCCAGCTTGTTCACAAAAACCAGGCAGCCCACGAAGAGCAACAAAACTCCGCTAAGGAGTTCGACGGCGTGGAGATACTTTCGGAAGCGTTGGTAGAAGCTCAGAAACTGGCCGATGCCGAGCGCCGTCAACAGGAAAGGGACTGCCAGGCCGGCGGAGTAAACGGCGAGAAGCAAAACGCCGCGGGCGACAGTGGCGCTGGCGGCGGCCAGGACCAAGACGCTTTGCAAGATTGGGCCGATGCACGGCGTCCAACCAAACGCAAACGCGAAGCCCAGAAAAAAGCCGCTGAAGATGCCCGGCTTCGTCTTGCCGCTACGAAGATGAACATCACGATTGAGCCACTTCGCCAGGACCGGCCCCAAAAATCCAACGACGGCAAGGGAGAAAAAATGAACGGCGCCGAATTCCCAGAAAAGGCGCCCGCCACGCACCAAAGAAATAATTCCCAATGCCGTGAATATCCCGCCGATGATGGCTCCATTCCGGACGCTGAGTTTTACGAGCAAGCCCGTGAGGTGAAGGCCGAACAGGATGATGAGAGCTCCGGCGATCGGCGTCAGAAAGTTGCGATGCTGCAGGAGGAAGGAACCGACCGCGCTGGCCGCGGCACCGAAGGAGATGAAAACGGCGGAGAAGCCGATGACGAAGGAAATCGAAGAACCAAAAAGGTTGGCGCGCGGCGTTTCGCCACTCCGCAACTGCTCCATGCCGATGCCGGAAAGCATGGAAATGTAGCCGGGAACGAGAGGAAGCACGCAGGGCGAGAGAAAAGAAACCAGTCCGGCGATGAAGGCTGCTGAGAGAGAAACGTCGATCATCGTTCTTAGACCTGAGCTGGCCTTTCCATCCAATCTTAGATTTTGTTGCCGGTGTTAGACTTGGCGCGAGACGCAGTCAAGCCAGTTCAGTACCTGGAACGAATCGCATTTCCTGCTTGGACTTCCTCATTCTCCCACAAAGACGGCGAAAAAGTGTCACCCGTTAGCGCGCGGCGGCACGCGGCAACTCCCTTAGACGCGCAAAAGCCCCGCTAGATGAATGCGGCAGCGAACCGGCGACAGATGACAGATTCCGCGGACAGAACGACGCGGATCGGCTTGCGAAGGGACTCGCAAGTGACAGCAAGCAAAGACTTTGTATCCAGCACAACTGGCAGCGTGCTTGCCAAATGCAATAGCGGCGCACGATGGGCGCCTGGCAGGTGGCTATGAGATGGACACCAAACAAAGTGACGGCGCTGCGGGTAGCTGTGGGATTTGCGGCAGTGAGTTTGTTCGGGCGAGGACCGTGGGCGAATCTCGCAGCGGTCGGGCTGACGGTAGCGACGATTGCGCTCGATGCGTTGGATGGGCACATCGCGCGACGGAAGAATCTGGCCACGCCGGTCGGCGCGCAGCTGGACATTCTCGGCGACAGGATGATCGAAAACGTTTATTTCACCTACTTTGCCGTCGTGGGGATGGTCTCGTTGTGGCTCCCCGTTTTCTTTTTTGCGCGCGGAGCGGCGACGGATTTTCTGCGCGGGCTGGCGATGCGTGCTGGCCATTCCGGGTGGGGCGCGAACGCGATGCTGAAAACCTGGTGGGGATGCGCGCTGGTGGCCTCGCGCTGGAGCCGCGGTTTGTATGCCGCGATGAAGTGCCTGTGTTTTTGCTACCTGGGGCTTGAGCTGGCGCTGACACGAGGACCCGTGGCATTGCTCGGCGGAATGACTGCCGATTGGCATGGACTGATTCGCGGGGGAGCTCTTGTGCTCACTTGGATGACGGCTGGATTTTGCCTTTTGCGTGGATTGCCCGTGCTGGCGGAGGGGTGGAAGTTTGTCTCGGGCGCTGGGGCGATTCGCGGGGTGAAGAGAATTGCGCAAGGAGCGATGTGATGGAGAGGAAGGAGATCAAGGAAGCAAAGGAAGTAAAGGAGAAGAACGGAGACGTTGCGGCGTTTTTTGATTTGGACGGAACGCTGTCGCCGAAGCCTTCGCTGGAGAAGAGGTTTTTCTCGATGCTTCGCTATCGACATTTGATTGGGCTGCGGAGTTATTTTTTATGGCTCGCGGAGGCGGTCCGGTTTGTGCCTGGCGGAATCAGCCAGATCATGCACGCGAACAAGATGTATTTGCGAGGTGTGCGGATGGATGAAGCGATTTGTGGGGCAGACATTAGTTTCCCGCCATTTTTCCCTGAAGCGATCGAGCGTATGGGGTGGCATGGGGAGCGGGGGCATTCGATTGTGATTGTGAGCGGATCGCTTGAGCCATTGGCGTTGCTGGCGGCGCGCGCGCTTGAGGCCGAGCTTGGAGCGCGACGACGGGCGTGCAAGATACATGTGTGCGCAACGCGGCTGGAAGAGGAGAACGAACGATGGTCGGGCCGGATTGTGGGAGAGGCAATGTTCGGCGAAGCGAAAACAAAAGCCACACGGCGAATTGCGGCGGAAATGGATCTGGATCTTTTGCAATGCTTTGCCTACGGAGACAGCACGAGTGACAAGTGGATGCTTGAAGCGGTGGGAAAACCTACGGCGATCAATCCCTCGAGTGATTTGGTGCGGATTGCGCGAAGGAATGACTGGCCAATTCTTTGTTGGAGAAGAGAAAAAGATTTTACACAGAGCGCACGGAGGACACAGAGAGCACGGAGGATGGAAAAAATTGAGAAGGGGTTGCGGGCTGAGAGCGTGAATACAGGACACGGTGCATGAAAAGAATAGCGAGAGACCCATGCGGGCAGCGGGAATTCGCGATTGAGTGGCGCGACGGCGTTGTGGATGATCGCGCGTCCGTCGCGACGGTCGAGGGACGGGGACAAAGCGTTGGCGAATGGCTGCGGGCGGAATTGGCGGCGGCATGGGATGCTTGCGGGACATTTGAGCGCGTGGCGCTGGGATACCTTGGGGTTTCGGGCGCGTTGATTATTTTTTTTGCGGAGAATCTGGCTCATCCGGTGCGGTTGATTGGGGTGCAGGTTTTGGTGGCGGCAGCGATATTGATTTTGTGCCGGGCGGAGGCGCGGGTTGCAGGGCGGCAGGAGTTTGGGCAGGGGGAAGGAGCAGAGGCAGAAGCGACAGACAAGAATGTCTGTCCTACTCTGCGGTTTTGGCATTTTTGGCGGCATTGGTATCCGCATTTGTATTTTTTGTTTTGTTTTGAAGAGCTGGGGCGGCTGGTTCATTTGGTGCAGCCGGGTTGGCAGGATGCGAAGCTGATTGCTTTCGACCATTGGCTGACTGGAGTGCACCCTACCGTTTGGCTCGAACAATTCGCTACTCCAGCGCGAAACGACTTCATGCAGTTTGTTTATCTGACGTACTTCACTTACTTGCTGGCGGTCGGAGGAATTCTATATTACCGGCGCGATTGGCGCGGGTATTGGTCGGTGATGACGTATTCAGCGGTCGGCTATGCGATCGGCTATGTGATCGCGATTTTTTTCCCGATCGAGAGTCCATGGTTCTCGATGTCTGGCGCGTGGCACGGACCGCTGCAAGGCGGGCCGGCAACCGCGGCGATCAATTTCATCGAGCATTATGGGCGCGTGCGCGGCGCGGCGTTTCCATCAGAGCACGTGGCGGGAGCGGTCGCGGCGACATGGGGCGCTTGGCGGCACCGCAGATGGCTCTTCTGGGTGATGCTGCCGCTGGTGCTGTGCATGTGCGTCTCGACGATTTGGGGCCGCTATCATTATGTGGCGGACATTTTCGGGGGCACGATCACCGGAACGCTTGGTTATTTCATCGGCGGTTGGCTGCTGAAGACAAGAGACGCGTTCAAACCCAGCTAACATTGGCTGCCGTGCCTAAAAGACAGCGACTCATTTTGTATTCAGCAGCATCAGCTGCCAGCCGCAAGAGTTTCAAGCGTTCGTCACGCTTAACACATTGCCATCGGGATCCTTAAACCAGGCCACGCGAATGGTTCCCCCAGGGACAGTCAAGATGCCGAGTTCATCTTGGTGGAAATGCGGGTAGATATTGAACGCCACGCCTTTTTCGCGCAGGGCTTTCACGGTGGCAGGCACGTCTTCGACACGGAAGCCGAGGATGGTGTGTTCGTGGGGGGTGAAATCGGGCACCGCTGAGACGCGCAGAGTGACTCCGCCCGTGTTGAAAACGGCGGCGAAGTTGTCTTCGTGGGCGAAGGACAATCCTAGCGTGTCGCGATAAAAAGTTGCGGCACGCACGCGGTCTCTCGTGCAAATAACGATTGCTGGCTTTGCAGCTTCGAGTATGCCCATGTTTGCCCTCCTAACTGTATCCAGTGTCTGCCCAGGCGCTTCTTGAGGGTTCTCCGCTCCGGCGTATGCGCGACGCAGGGGTCAGGGATGCGTCCGCTCTGTGCCCACGGCACGCTCTACCCCCCACTGTTTTTTGTAAATACTGATTCTAAAGGAGTTAAGATTACCGTAACTCGTTTAGAATCAACACTTGCCGATGGCTTGTAAAGACTGATTCTAAAGGACTTACTTCAACGCGAATCTTCGCAATTTAAAGAATCTTTCCGTTCTCGGCCGCCTTCAAAGGTGGCCCAGCCTGGAATTGCGCCTGTAAAAAACGAAAGAGCGGCAGAAAGTCTGCCGCTCTTTGCAAGTCACGGATTTACCTGCAAGAAGAATAGCAAACGGGTTGGGCAGAGTCAAACAAAATCGCGATAGACCGTAAGTCATTTGTGTTCTGTAAGTAGACGGAAGATAGGAGGGTATGGAAATTGGCCGATCAAGGAAACTGCAAGACCCGCACCCTATAAACGGGATGCGGCACCGCAAGTCCATCTCACCGCGTTCAGGATGTTCCGCCCGACAGGACTCCCACACGCAGCACCGGCGTTAAGTCACACCTGCTCGTTCCACCCTTTTAGTGCTTAGACAGCGGCTGCGGCATAATTCTCAAAAGCGGGAGCAAGGCTCCCGCACTCCAAATTAGGTCAGCACCGCACTTGGAGACAGATTGTTCCCTTGGGTTGAGGTGAACCCCTAAGCTGGCACAGTTTTTTTTGGACACAGCTTCCGCTTTCGTAGAAGCGTTCTTGCATCTCTTAGCGGGAGACGGAGTCGATGCGGCGCGCGCGCTAAATACCCAGTAGGAAGAATCAAAAGGGACAGTCGGCAGCCGCACCCTTTGAAAAGCCAACTGCCACAGGATACGCCACCCGCGTGTTCCCCGTGCCCCTACAAGGAAAAAGCAGGCGACGAGGAGAGCTTTGGGGTTTTCCTAGCGTTGGCGAGGAGTCTGAGGGTGGGCCTCCGCCGGTGGTATTGGTCATCAGCGGGCAGAGGTCAGAAGAGTGCGGCCGGTTCTTCCTGTTCGGGGTCGGGTTCGGATGTGGCGTCGCCTTGCGTAAGCATAAGCGCGGCTTTGCGGAGGGCGCCAGGATTGCGCGATTCACGCCAGTGCATGTAGGCAAAACCAGCGAGGATCGCACCAACGAATAGATACGGAGTGATGTTGTAAGGCCAGGCAGGCTGCGGATAAATGGTGACAAAGAGGACGGGAAGCAGAGCGAGTGTTGCGATCCACGGAGCTACGACGTGTTGCCAAACCGTGAAGTGGGCGGGCTGGTCGCGACGCATGTAACGCGTGAGAGCGAGATTGGACATGACATATAGAACGATCACTGCGAGGGTGGCGATCGTTTCGAGGAAGCCAAAGATGGTATCTGGTTTCAGGAGCGAGCCAACTAGCAGGATCGCGACGATGCCTGCTAATTGGACAAAGGCAATCGCGAACGTTGGCGTCAGATGCCTGGGGTGGATGCGCGCGAAACTGGCGGGAAACGTGCCCGCGCGGCCCATGGTGTACATCACGCGCGACGCGGCGTTGGTGCACGCCAGGCCGACGCCGACAGCACTATTGATGATGGCCAGGACGACAAACCACCAAACTCCTCCCCACAGCGCATGGCCAAGAACGTAGTACGGATTGGGATTGGCCGCGAAGGCGGCCATATCTCCGGTTCCCCAGCCGATCGAGCTGGCGTACGAAGTGAAAATATAAAAAATGCCGATCGCAGCCAGCGATAGGGTGATGGCCAGGGCGATAAACTTCGCAGGGCGGCGCGCTTCCTGGGCCAGCGGCGCTGGGGCCTCGAAACCGCTGAGTGCCAGTATGGAGAAAACCATGCCGGCCAAAATCCCGCCGAAGTGATGTGGCGCGGCGGAAGGTTTGAGAGGAGCGGAGTACGCAGAGCCGGGGCCCGGATGAATCAGAAAGGTGATGCCAAGGGCCAGCATGATCAAAACTTCGAGGCCGCCTAAGACGGCAGTGACTCTCCCCGATAGTTGGATGCCATGATGAGTGAGCGCCCAAATGAGCGCGCATGTGGCTAGCGCAATCGACCACCACGGAATGTTCACATGGAACTGCATCCGGAGCATGTCTGCGGCCAGATAACCAAGGAAGCCGGTGCATCCGGCCGTTCCCAAAATTTCGTAAATCAGATAGCTCCAGGTGGCCATGAAGCCACTGCGATTGCCCAGTCCACGAGTGGCGAACGAGTAGTAGCCTCCGCTGGATGGCATGTATCTTGAAAACTGAGAGACGGTATTCCCGATAAAGAAGCAGACGACCGTGGCGAGGAGGAAGGAGAGCGGCATAGCCGGACCCGCTTTGAGAGCGATGATAGGAAAAGTGAACACCACATTGGTTGCCGGCGCGATGTGGGTAACGCCCTGGAAGACCAATTCGGAGAGACCGAGAGAATTGCGGCGAAGCTGAGGACCTGGATTGGGATTGGCCGTCTCAGCGCTCACGTGTATCCCTCGTTCAACTCAACAAAAATTGGAGTGCTTGCGTGTTCTGCGTTGTTAGCTTTACCACAGATTCGAGTTCGCCGTAGAAATGGATAAGAGAGTTGCGGCAGCCGGTGCGCGAGAAAGACTTTCTAAAGCTCCAGCAGCAGCGTATTTGCATAGAGAAAAAATGGCGCTGACGCGGGGTTGTGGAGGATAGGGTTGGCGGACGGTTCCGTTAGATGGCGAAGCGTGGCTGGCGAGCGATTCGCCGGAGGCGGGGATTTACGGATGCGGCAGAACTTAAGGCTGACAATACGACTGGAGATCAGGCGCGGCGAGAGGTGCGTCTGGTTTTGGGGGGGGCGGCCGCCGAGCTGGCCGTTTCGCTTGGAGGCTGCTCGTTTGGTGGCGCTTCTGGATTGGCCGCCTAGTTGGCCCAGCCTGGAGGCCATCCATTTCCTAGAGCCGAGGAACCCTTCGAGAAGCGCCGGGAGATAGAGGTCTGCGTCCAGCTTTGGAAAGTGAATCCCGAAACCAGAGGGGCTGATTTCCAATTGGGCGAGGTCCGAGAGCGCGGCTTTTTCCAAGCCCTGGGCATGGTGCGGCGAGAAACTGACCTCGAGACCAGAACTGAGCTGAATGACGACACGACGGCGCTTACGATCAAAATGAGCGGCGACAGCGCGGGGGATGGATTTCCAGAGTTGTTCAGCTCTCAGAGTTGCCGATTCGAAATTGTCAAGCAATGCCATGAAGTCCCTCTCAAGCCTGACAAAGTTCATCCAGCGATGCGCCCAACGCAGCGCTGATCGCTGCTATCTGCGGCCTGGAAAACCCGTGATTCTCACGAAGTTCAGCCGGCCCAGCCGGACAGTTCAGATTGAAAACAGCCTCACAGCCGCGGCCGATGACATGGACATGCGCGGGCCGATGGTCGTTGAGATAGATCGTGACGCGCAGCCGGGGCGAATCTAATAACCGTCGGCACCGAGACTTTGTGCCACATTCCTAAGCGCTTGGGTTAAGCATTCCCACGATCGAGCTCTGGTGAGAAACAGGCTACCAGTGGACGCGGACGCGGTATTTTAGGACGGAGGTAGCGTTCGCGGCGACGGGGACCTGGAATTGGGCGGCGAAGGCAGCGGTTTTGGTGAATTTGTAAGAGGAGCTGAGCATTTCCCAATCGCCGCCGATGGGCTCGTTGACTTCGACGGTGATGGGCGTGTCCTTGTGATTGCGGAGCGTGATTTCGTATTCCATTTCCCAAGTGTGGGTGTCGGTGTGTTTGTAGTCGGTTTGCTTGCGCTCGGCGACGACGTCAAAGGCGTTGCCGATGTGGACGGTGACGTTTTCGTCTTTGGGAGTGTGGTCGATGCGGTCTTCGCCGACGAAGAGGATGCCGCCGTGTGAATCTTTCTGGTAGACGCGGACGTTGCCGGCGGGAAGAGGAATGCCGAGGCCCGATTTTTCTTCGTTCTTGAATTTGTAATAGACCATGACGGGATCTTTGATGGGCGAGCCGGGAGCTTGCGGGTTGCGGTAGTAGTAGTTGTTGCCGTTGACGACGAAGATTTTCTGGACGGGGACGTCGGAGCCTTCGAGAAGGCTGATTTGCTTGGTTTCCTGGTTCTCGACGGAGGTGCGGCGGCCGAGCGTGTAGAGATGGTATTCGGAGAAATTTTCCTGCTGGAATTGAGGAGCGGGGGCAGCAGCCTTGGTCATCATCATCTCGCGAGCGACGCCGTACTGGGCGTTGGGCTGAATGCGATTTAGATCTCCGGCGACGAGTTGGAGGCGGGCGTTGTGGAAGGCGGTGCCGGAATTGTTGGAGAGAGTGACCCAGCCGTCGAGATCGGCGGCTTTGTCGTCGCGGGCAACGGTGAGGACGTAGTCTGCGTTCCAGGAAAGATTATTGGCGAGATAAGAGGTTTCGATTTGCTGTTTGCGCGGGCCGGAATTTTCGAGAGACATGAGAAGAGTGGGGCGGTCATAGAGATTCGCGGGGATGTCGGGGAAGCGATAGCTTTCGGCGTAGGCGCCGGTGACGATGTCGTTGCCAATTTTCCAGACTTGGCCGTTGTTGTCGGAGAGAAGCGTGGCTTTGATTTCTTCGTATTTCGTGGAGCCGCTGACCTGAACCGCGCGGACGAGGGTGATTTCGCGGCCGACGTATTTGTGGAGGAGCTTGGCGGGCTCGAGGAGATCGTATTCGTAATTTTGCTCGAGGACGCCGAGCTTATCGGGATCGGTGAGAGAGCGGAAGTGAACGGTGGCGGGATTGACGGTGGCGGCGATGTCCATGAATTTGAGGCGGAAGGACCCGTCGGGGAGAGTGAGATTGCGGACGTCGCGGATGAGAGCGATGTTGGAGTTGTAGACGGTGACGTTCAGATCGGACTGGTCGCTGAGACTGGTGGACTGATCGGGCGCGGTGGAGCGCGGCGCTTCTTTTTCTTGCGCGGCTTTGTCTTGGGCGGCGAAAACGTGTTGCCAACGGCAAGCGGGATAAAAGAATGCGGCAGCGGCGAGCAGGACAGCCGTGCCGGAGAGAATCCAGGGCAGGCGGCGCTGGATTTTTGAAAGGCGGATTTCCATGATGTTCACCTCGACCGAGATTTAGCTTCCAGCTTAGAACGAAGTGGCGCGAATTCCTTGCACGAGGCGCCGGCGGATGCCTTGCGATGTACTACTTACCGGGAGATAGCACCCAGGTCGCTCCGCCGTCCGTGGTTGCGTAGGTTTGGATGACGCCGGTCTGAGGGTCGGCGACAAACCAAATGGTGGCGTGGAAGGCGTCGGTAGCGCGAACGCCGGTGAGGTCGTTTGTTACCGGCGAATCGAGTTTTGTCCAGTGCACGCCGGCATCGGTGGTGCGGAGGATAGTGCCGGAAGCGCCGACGATCCAGGCAACTTTGGCGGATGGCGCGGAGCCGGCGAGAAGATCGGCGCTGACGCCGCTGGTTTGGAGCGTCCACTTGACACCTTCGTCTTTCGAACGCTCGAGCGAGCCGGATGGGCCTACGCGCCAGAGATGCTTTCCATCCGGAGCGACGAAGACGTGAGGATTTTGGAGAGCGGCGGCGCGGAGCATGGCTTTGTCTTGCGCGAGAGTTTGCGGTTCACCCGAAACTTCGACGGACTCGGCGGCCGATGATATGGCATCCGCGGTTGCGGACTTTTCTTTGGCGAGCGCGCCATTCGCAGCAGTGGACGCGGGCGAGACTCGGCTCGGTGAGGGAGCTGCCGCAGCGCTCTGGTCCAGGAAGCTGGGCTCCGAAGGTTGCGGAGGCGGAGGTGGCGAGGGAAGTTGCGAGGATAATTTCTTTCCTTCTTGCTTCAACTGGGAGGCAGTTTCTGCATCGAGCTTTTTCCCGTCGATGATTGGGCCAGCCGCATAAGGTTGCGAAGATTGTTGGCGCTGCTGCTGTTGAAGATTGACGGAAGGGCCGTGATGGGGAAGGGCTGTGAGCTGATTCGGGGCTTGTTGGGATAGCTGTAGCTCGTTCTGGGGCTCGTTGGCGGTGACATCGCGATTCGGGGAAATGGCGCCGCCGGTAGCTCCCGAAGCGGGCGAAACAGATTGAACTTTTTCGTTTTGCTCGCGCGTGGCGGGAAGAGGGGGTGCCGAGGAAGAGGCGACGGGAGGAGCCGCGCGATTCTCCGCGACTTCCACAGACGGCGATGGGGAAACCTGCAAAGGCTTAGGAGTGCGCAAGGATACCCACGCGACCAGACTCGCGGCGATCGCGCCAGCAGGTATGAGCAAGACCCATCGCCAACTGGGGGAACGCCTCTCACGATCGAGGGAAGGCGGATCGATAGAGCGCTGCTTGGGCGAAGACACAGGCTCGCTGATGAGGAGCGGATCTTTAGCAGGCTGGGCATCGAGCGCGATTTTTTCTGTGGCGGCGAGTTGAGCGAGAACGAATTGGCAATGGTCGCAGGCGACGACGTGTTGTTTCCAGAGATTCAGCTCGGTGGAAGAGAGAGACTGCTCGTGGTAAGCAGCGAGAATTTCGGGATCGGGGCAGGATTGGAGCGGCGCTCCAGCAAGGGCATTCGACTCGACACCCGAGGGAACGGAAGAACGCAGATGGCGGGCGAGCGCTTTTTCAAAATTCCGATCGCGGTCATCGTGCGCCATGGGTTTCTCCTTTCTTAGAACGAGGGCTGGCGGCGTTCTTGCACTTGTAGGTGCAGAAGCGGTTCCCGAGTGAGAGGGTCATGGATCGGGCCTCCCGGGCGAGAGGCTGGAGCGGCCGCGGCGCTGGAGGAGCTTTTCGAGGTCGAAGGAAGCTTCCGCGGAAGCGTACTCGAAACAGAGAGAGATCTGCGCGTCGCTAAGGCCTTGCTCGGCAGCGAAGCCGTTGACGGCGGGGCAGCCGTTGCGAAGAGTGTCCTCGACGGTGCGGCGCAGGGCGAGACGAATGCGGTCCAGATTGCGCGAGACGCTGGATTCATGCTCGCCGAGCTGCTTGCCAATATCGGCTAGAGTTCGTTCTTCGGCGTAGTACAAGCGAAGACGCTGCTCGTCGCGCGCATCGAGGCCTGCGAGCGCGGCTTGCAGCGCGCGGACGAAAAGCGCGTTGTAGCGATCGCGGTGAGGGTCGACGGCGGGAGCGGAAACGCGCGCCAATTTTTGGAGCGCGGCACTTTTTGGATCGTCGCCATCGAGAGAATCGAAGCGGCGGCCGGCACGAATGCCATCTATGTGGCGCTGAGCAAGAACAGCGCGGAGCCAGGTTTTCAGCGAGCTGCGGCCGTGGAAATAGCGGAAGAGGGAGCGCTCGCGGCGGTGGCCATCCTCGAGGCCGTAGAGCTCTGCAAACAAGGAATCCGCGAGCTCCGATGCTTCCGGTGAGGCCGAGCTGCGGCGAAGAATCGCGGCGGCGGCGGAGCGCAAGTAGCCGCGATAAGCAGCGAAGAAATGCTCCCAGGCGGCTTCGCAATTTTCGAGGCATGCGACGGCGAGGGCCAGATCCTCGAGGTGCAAAGAGGAGAGATAATCATCGAGTTTATCGGGAGAGAGAGTGCCGCTGGCGAGCCGTTTATCGGCGCAGCGCTGGAGAGCAGCAGAGAAGCTAGCCTGGGAAAGATACCAACGAGCGGCCTTGGACTGCACGTAGAGCGACTCGAGCCTGGCGGAAGCCTGGGCCGGGACCGCGAGGCCGACATGCTTTCTGAATTGTGGGCGAGCTGGAGCGTCTTCCTTCATAAGGCTTCAGATCGGGTACATTCTCCCTAGCCGGACTATCCAACGCGGGGAGCAATCCGGGCATCTATGAGTTTAATCCAGCCAGGGAGACCCGGTGCGCAAAAGTGGACGTATTGGAGAGCCAGTTTGCGGTATGCTATACGTGTTGCGCGCGCGCCCAACCCCGCAACAAGAACCGCCTCGCCGGGTTTGAAGTTCGGGTGCGAACCGTGAGCTCGAGGAACCATTAGCGAGTTCGCGACGCTAGTACGAAAGTCCTATTCGGACGCCCTCAGCCCCGTCAGTACCCTAGTACTGACAAAGCGCACGTTCTAATTAACCGGCGAACTTGGGAACGCTAGGCCCTCCTAGAAATCCAAGGTTCCCTAGAACGAAATTCCCTGAGGCGGCACGCGGATGACAACGATGATTGCAGATCCACCAAAAAGAGCGACGCGGTTGGGCGTCGGCTTGGACGCCAACCGGCGTCAGCATCCCAATGCGGACGCGTGGAAAGCGGCCATCGGGACTAAGCCAGTAGCTGCTCGCCTGGCGCTGTTGCCGGATGCAAAACCTCGCTGGGACCGTATCGGAGTGAGCGCCGCGTTCCAACTGGGTCTGCTAATTTTTTGCGTACTGATTCCTCTGATTTATCCGGACCAATTGAAAACGACCCTGAATGCTCGGATGGTGGAGATATTATCGCCGGAAACGATGGTTCCCACACCGCCACCACCGCCGCCGCCGAAGGCTGTGAAAGCTAAAGCACCGGCGCCGAAACCGAAAGAAATCGAGCCGGTGAAACTAGATCCGAAGAAGCCGCATATTTTCGAAATACCGAAGGCCGTGGTGCCGAAGGAGCGCAAATTGGAAGCGGTTGCGCCGGAACTGCAGGCGCACCTGGAAGCGGCAAAGATCGACACGACGACGGATCAGCCGAAGCGACCGAAAGAAGACGTGAAGCTGAACAATATCAGCTCGGGGAGCGCCGCGCCGGCGACGGTGAAAGCACCGATCGAAAAAGTACAGACCGGCGGATTTGGCGATCCAAACGGGATCCCCGGGAAGGGCGATCCGAAACACGCGACAACCGTGAACCGGCTGGGTTCGCTCGATTTGCCGGGCGGGGAAGGCTACGGCAACGGCACTGGCGGCGCGAAAGGAATTCGCGGGACGGTGGCGAGCTCTGGCTTTGGAAACGGAGTCGCAAATCCGCCGGCCGGTGGAGGCCGCCAAGGGAAAGTGGAGTCTTCCGGTTTTGGAAACCAAACAGTAGCGGATGGACCGAAGAAAAAGGCGGGACCGGAAGGACCGATCGACACACCTGTTGACATCATAGACAAACCCAAACCGGAGTACACGGCGGAAGGGCGTAATCTTAAGTTAGAAGGAGACGTGGTTCTCGACGTGGTGTTCCTCTCCAACGGCACCATGAAGGTGAACCGCGTTATCAGTGGATTGGGCCACGGCCTCGATGAGGCTGCGGTCCGTGCGGCCGAACGAATCAAGTTTAAACCAGCAAAACGCGAAGGCCAGCCGGTCGATTTTCCGGCACGCGTGCGGATTGAGTTCCGCTTGGCCTATTGAGGGGAGAGAGAAATGCGTAAGCTAGCTACAGTTGTCCTCGGGTTCGTCTTGGGTGGATCCGGGGCCATCGCCACCGAGGCGGCCGAAGCGCAACAACCACGGACGATGGATCAAGTGATCGACCGGGTCATCACGAACGAAAACCGTCTAAACCAGCAGATACGGCAATACTCACCGCTGGTGGAAACTTACATTCAGAACTTGAAGCCCGACAAAGATCTCGGCTACGTCCCCGCAGGCGACAAATATTTCTTGGGGCGCGCAGACTTCTCGAAGGGTGTCGCGCTCGTGGGATTGAGCGACGAGCAGAGCAAGGGCAAGAAGATCTTCGGAACGGTGGGAAATTTCTTCACGTTCTCGATGCAGTTCCTCCCCGACGGATTCCTGCAGATGATTTTCATCGACACGAATGGGTTCGATAAGCAGCACTACAAGTTTGACTACGTGCGCCGGGAATTTCTGGGCGAAGTGCGGTGCCTGGTGTTCGACGTCACGCCGCAGGAAAAATCCGGCAAGGGCCGGTTTCTCGGGCGCATCTGGGTCGAGGACCAGGATTTTAACATCGTGAGATTTAACGGCGCTTACAGCGGCGGCGGACATGCGAGCTGGTACTTCCACTTCGACAGCTGGAGGACGAACGTGCAGCCGGGGCTGTGGATGCCGTCGTTTGTTTACAGCGAGGAGAAGGACCTGCACTACGCGATGACCAAGAAGCTGGACTTCAAGGCGCAAACGCGGCTGTGGGGATACAACCTCGGGCACGCCCAGCAGGAGCAGGAGCTGAGCAAGATCCTGGTGGAATCCTCCGTGCAAGATGATACGAAAACCGCGAATGATTTGACGCCGGTGCAGGCGCAACGTACCTGGGACCGGCAGGCGGAAGATAACGTGGCGGATCGCCTGGAGCGCATCGGACTGATGGCGCCGAAAGGCGAAGTAGACAAAGCGCTCGAGACCATCGTGAACAACCTGGAAGTCACCAACAATCTGGATATCGAACCGGACATCCAGTGCCGAGTGTTGATGACGTCGACGCTGGAGTCTTTCACGCTGGGACACACCATCGTACTGAGCCGTGGCTTGATCGACGTGCTGCCGGACGAGGCAAGCTTTGCGACCATACTGGCGCATGAGATGGGGCACGTGATCCTTGGCCACCGGATGGATTCGAACTTCGCTTTTTTTGACCAGTTGCTGGTGGACGATAAGGATACGTTCCGCCATTTTGGTTTTGGGCGCACGCCAGCGGAGGAAGACGCGGCTAACGCAGAAGCCTCCAAGCTGCTGAGCAACTCGCCGTACAAGAATCAGCTTGGAAACGCGGCACTGTTTCTGGCGGCATTGCAAACGCGCCAGAAGGAGATACCGAACCTCATCAGCGCGCACTTGGGAGACCGCGTGCCCGCGATCGCCGACCTAAAATCAGCCACTCCGTCGGATCCCGCGAAGAACTCGCAGATGGTGGCGGCGCTGCCGATCGGCGGACGCGTGAAGCTGGATCCGTGGAACGACAGGCTGGACTTAATCAAGAGCAAACCGGTGGCAGGCATCGTCGCCGAGCGGGAGAAGATGCCGTTCGAAGTGACGCCGTTCATGCCGTACTTAACGCGCTTCGGCAGCGATACGGGCAAGCCGATTGCGGCGAGCACTGCCGTGCCTGGGGATCAAAAACCTGGCGACCCGCCCAATAAGCCAAACAACTAAATCCGGAAGCTTAAAAAGCTTGAAATCAAAGGCCTGGTGAAGACACCTTCACCGGGCCTTGTTATTTATGCGCGGGAATAGTTTCCTGCTCCTTCGCCGGAAATTGGGTGAGTTTGTCGCTGGATTGCAGGCCTGTTTTGAAACCGAGAATTGGAAGGCGCTCCTCTTGCTATGCGCTTGACGTTTGCTACTCACGCAAACTCATTCTGCCGAAGGCGGCGCATCCGTGGGCGGCATCGGCCGCAAAGCAAAGGCACGGCGAAGACAAGCTGAAATATATGAATCCGCCATGAAGAGAGCGATCAGCCCCAAACCGGGATCCATGAAAACGGCGATGACAAATCCAGAGAGAATTATCGCGCCCGCCAGATAAGGCTTCATCACCGGCTGCTGAAACCTCCAGTTCACATACTTGGAGATCTCCTGAGGCCACTTAAAGATCCAATAAAGGTAGTAAACAGGGATGAAATGAAAACCTACGGATCGCGCAGGCGAAACGGGATGCTTCCAGCCAAGCACGTGCTGCAGAACGACGTGATAGCGGTAGACGCAAACCAGCCAGTAAACGGTGCCAACGAACATCGCAAGGAACAGATACAACGGTGGAATCGCGAATTCAGCCTTGGCCAGCTCCGGATGGAGTGAGAGAGCCACATACTCCGCAACCATAGTGGCAAAACCAAGTAAATAGCCGACCCAAAGCTGCGGGAGAGAGGGAAGCTCGGATGGCTGCGACCGGTCGGCTGGCATGTCTGCGGGGGAAAAGCTCATTCCGTCCTCGAGAAGCGTGCTTTGGCAGCGTAACGGTCGTAACGCGGCTTCGTCAAACAGTATGGCAGGTGGAGCACGGCGAGGATCCGCGGAGATGCTCGCGGGAAGTTGCTTCGCAGCGCATGCATTTCATAGACTGGCTGGGTACGAACGACGGGAGGATGACGTGACATCAACCAAAGAACGCGTGGGGCAAATTGCTTTGGGCGCGGCATTATTTATCGCCGGGATCGCTGCAGGATCGCTACACGCGCGAGGCGTGGCGGCGCAAAACCGGTTCGGCCAGCCGAAAACGGTGCTGCACTTCGTGATTTACAAATTTAAAGATACGACCTCGAATTACGACCGGGAGAATGCCCTCAACGGCATAAAAGAGATGGCCGGTAAAATTCCGGGGATCAAGAATATTTGGATCAAGACGGAGCGCAATCAACTGAAAGATTTCAGCGGCGTGTACGCCATCGAATTCACAAGCGCGGAAGCAGCCGCCGACTATGCCGAGAGCCCCGTTCACGAGGCGTGGTCGAAAAAATGGCAGGAACTGCGAGAGAACAGCCTCTCTTTCCAGGTTTCGAACCCGTAAGGAATCCTTCGGGTGCGCTTCCGTTCGCTGCGCTGGCCGCGGATTATTTTGCGCGGACGATCCCGAACCTGCGGCGGAAGACCGCGTCGACAGCCTTATCTGACAACAAGCGCTTGCACCACTTCGCAACGTAAGCCAACTGCGTGACGAGGTAGCGAATCTTCGGATTCGGCGCTTCCATCGCTCGCAGGATGACGCGCGCGCAATCTTCCGGCGTTGTTTTCGATTTGGCGCGGCTGCCGGTGACGCTCTGGAAAAATCGAGCATAAAGCGGGGCATAAGGGCCCGTGTTCATTTGATTGAGATAAGGTTTGGAAAGCTCCAGGGCCGCTTGCTGAATGCCGGTAACTATGTAGCCGGGCTCGATCAGGACAACCTGTACATTGAATGGATAGAGCTCGAGACGAAGAGCGTTACTCATGGCTTCGAGGGCGAATTTGCTGCTGCTGTATGCGCCTTGCGTCGGCGCGGTCACGAATCCGGAGACTGAGCTCATCATCAGGATGCGGCCGCTGCGGCGTTCGCGCATGTGCGGAACCACGGCTTGCGTGACGCGCAAAACACCGAAGAAATTCGTTTCAAACTGGCGGCGCCAATCCTCGAGACGCAAGTCTTCGACGGCGGCGGTGAAGTTCACGCCGGCATTGTTGATCAGGAAATCGATTGCGCCCGTTTTTGCCAGCACGCCGGCAACCGCGCGTTGAACGGATGTGTCGTCGGTGACGTCCAGCTCCAGAGTTTCGAGCGGCAGATTTTTTTCCCGAGCCAGGGTATCGAGCTGGGCGCGTTTTTCCGCCGAGCGGCCCGCGGCGAAAACGCGATAGCCGCGCTGCGCCAGCAAGAGCGCCGCGGCTCTGCCCAATCCGTCCGTCGCGCCGGTAATCAGCACGGATTTTTGAAGCGCCGCTCCATTCGCCATTTTCGCCTCCAGCTTTCCTATACGCCGAAGAAGCATTATGCTACGCCGTTCTCGAAGAGCGCGAACATGCGGAGAATCGGCTGAAACGTTTGTTGAGAACCGCCCGTCACATGGTCCAGCAGACGGTTGGGTGCCAGGCAAAATTAAAAGCGAGGCGATGATGAGAATGCAGAGTGGAAACCTGTGTGGAACTCACGAGACGGGGCGCAAATTGCCGCGGAAATTCTGGTGGGCGGCGATTGCCGCTTTTCTATGCGCCGGTCTGACTGCGACGTTTGCGAAGGCGCAAAGCTCTCCAGCGAATGATGAAGATTATGGAAAGAAAATTCACGAGTACACGACCGAGCCGTTTTTCAGCACCACGCTTGTCGATCACCTGCCGGCTTCCGCGACGGTGCCTTCGCCGGACAAAACCCTCGGCCACATCGTGGGCGCGCCAGGCTTTCTTACCTATTCAAAGGACATCTACCGCTATTACGACGAGCTCGCCAAGGCCAGTCCCCGGGTGAAAGTCTTCCGCGTGGGTAAATCGGAAGAGGGACGAGATTTTCTGCTGGTCGCAGTGAGCGATGAAGCCAACATCGCGCAACTCGACCATCTGCGCGACATCACCGCCAAGCTGGCAGATCCGCGCAAGATCACCGACGCCGATGCGCAACAGCTTATTTCCATCGGCAAGCCGTTCTACTGGGCTTCCGGGTCGATCCACTCGCCGGAGACGGGGTCGCCGGAGATGCTGATGGAGCTGGCTTATCGTCTGGCCGTGGAGAATACGCCGTTCATCGAGAACATCCGCAAGAACGCTATTTTTCTGATCACACCAATCGTGGAGGTGGACGGCCACGATCGCATGGTGGATTCGTGGAATTATAAAAAAGCCAATCCCGATAAGCCGCAGCCGGATCTCGTTTATTGGGGACACTACGTTCAGCACGACAACAACCGCGACGGCATCGCCATGGGCCTCAAGCTTTCGCAAATGATGATGAGCACGTTCTTTTATTGGCATCCACAGGTGCTGCACGATTTGCACGAATCCGAACCTTATCTCTATGTTTCCACGGGCACGGGGCCTTATAACGCGTGGCTCGATCCGATCGTGGTTAGCGAATGGCAGAAGTTCGCTTACAACGATGTGCAAGGCTTGACCGAGCGCGGCGTGGTCGGCGCGTGGACGCACGGCTTTTATGACGGCTGGGCGCCCAACTACATGTTTTACGTGGCCAACGGACACAACTCGATCGGGCGCTTCTACGAAACGTATGGCAACAGCACGCCGGAAACGAAGGAAGCCGAGCTGGGGCCGAATGCGACGAGCCGCACGTGGTTCCGGCCCAACCCGCCTTTGCCAAAAGTAATGTGGTCGCTGCGCGATAACACCAACCTCGAGGAAAGCGGCGTGCTGCTTTCGCTGGATTACACCGCGCAACACGGGCAGGAACTGCTGAAAGATTTTTATGAGAAGAGCAAACGTTCCGTCGCCAAAGCGACGACGGAAGGCCCGGCGGCTTGGGCTATCGTGAATGACGGAAGGCGACCCGCGCTCGCTGCACAATTGGCGAGTCTATTGCAGAGGCAAGGCGTCGAGGTGCAAAAACTCGAACAGGATTTCGAATTGAAAGATACGACGTCTGCCGCTGCGAAATCGGTGGATGCAAAGGCCGAGGCCAAGCCGGAAAGTAAAGAAGGCGAGAAAGCGAAACGAGGGAAATCGCGCGAGTCCAAGGAAGAGGCCGTCGAACAAAAACCGGTGGAGGCCAAGGGCACGAAGCTTCCACTGGGCAGCTACATCATTCGCATGGACCAGCCCTACAGCCGCATGGCGGACATGCTGCTCGACACGCAGTATTACTCGACCAGCGACCCGCGCCCGTACGACGACACGGGTTGGACGCTTGGTCCGATGCGCAACGTAAAAACCGTGCGCATCACGGACACGGCGATTCTGAAAGTTCCGATGACGCTGGTGGACACGCCTGCGCGTTACGATGGCGGCGGCGTGATTCCTCCGCACTCGGAAAAGGGCAAAGCGGCGGCAGCGGCGAAATTTTACGTGATCAACGCCACGGGAGAGCCGAACCTCGCGACGCTGCGTTTTCGGCTGAAAGACGTGAAATTTTTTGCCGCGGAAGACGGCTTCGAAGCCGGCGGGCAGAAATTCGCTCCTGGGGCGTTCATTCTTCCGCTCGAAGGCAATCCGGCCGATCTGGATTTGCGGCTGAACTCGGCGGCGCGGGAGCTGGGCGTGCGCGTGACGAGCGCGGAGTCCGTGCCGGATGTGGCGCGCCATGAAGTCGGCGTGCCGCGCATCGCCCTGATGCACAACTGGACAGACACGCAAAATGAAGGCTGGTTCCGGCTCGCGCTGGAAGAAACCGGCGTGCCCTATGCCTATATTTCCGATATCACGGTTCGCACGACGCCCAACTTGCGCGAAAAGTACGATGTGATTTTATTCCCGCCTACCTTCTATGGCCTCGAGCAGATTCTGAACGGCATCCCGACGCGCACGAACGCGGATGGCAGCGAAGCCGGCGGGCCGATTCCCTGGGAGACTACTTCCACCACACCAAACTGGGGCCTCATTGATCACGCAGCGGACATCCGCGGGGGGTTGGGCTTCGATGGCGTCGCTCATCTCAAACAATTCATCGACGACGGAGGTCTATTCATTCCGATCGGTCCCAGCACGCATTTACCCATCGACCTGGGAATTACCGATACAGTGAGCATCAAGGACACGCACCAACTGCAGGCGCGAGGAATGATCGCTCGCGCGACCGTCGAGGACAAGGCCAGCCCCATCATGTACGGCTATGACGATTCGCTTGGCGTCTACTTCAATCAAGGACCGGTTTTCAGTGTCTCCGTTGCCGGAAGATTTGGAAGGTTTTTTGGCGACGACGGAGGCGCGTCGCGCACAAGCGGAAGAGGATCGCTGACTGATCCAGACATCCCCCAGGGCCGGCCTTGGACAGCGCCAGAGCCGCCCGTCCACAGGAGTAAAGAGGAACAGGAACTCTACGTCGACCCGGAGATGAGGTCCTATCTAAGCTCGTTTCTTCCGCCAGCGTCGCTTTACCCGCGCGTCGTGCTGCGCTTCGCTGATGAAAAGAGTTTGTGGATCAGCGGAATGCTGGCGGGCGCATCTGAATTGGCGCAAGCACCCGTTATCGTTGACGTGCCGGTCGGACGCGGGCACGTCGTTCTCTTTGCCACGAATCCCATGTGGCGGCAGGAAACACAGGGCGAATTCATGCTCCTGCTCAACGCCGCTCTGAACTTTGACCACCTGAATGCGGGCCGGAAAACGCCGACCCGGGCGGCGGAAAAGACCGCACCTACGCCCACGAAACCGTAATCGAGCGCACCTTACACTCCAGCGTCTCGTTTTCGGCACAGTCAAGTGCCGCTGCGCGCCTGCATGCAAGAAGGGCTGCTAAGATCGTTCTAACACTGAAGCTTCCACTTGAGTGTGTGGGTGCGCCTGCATGTCAGACGACGGAAGTCCTCTGCTACGAGAGTCTAACGGGAGGTGGCGGCTCGGCTTTTGGAGCCTCATAGCCACCCAGTTTCAGGGCGCGTTCAACGAGAACGGCCTGAAACAGCTCGTCATCTTTCTGATCCTCGTCATGGATCTTGCCAAGGAGGAGCGCGACCGGCTCGTGCCGATTGTCGGCTTCCTCTTTGCCTTCCCATTCATCCTGTTTTCGATGACGGGAGGTTATTTTGCCGACCGCTTCAGCAAGCGCAGTGTGACCATTTGGACCAAGGTGTTCGAGATCGGCGTGATGGCGTTTGCGCTGGTGGCTCTCGCCATGCAAAACCTTCCGTTGGAAATGGCTGCTGTATTTCTGGCCAGCACGCAAGCGGCGATTTTCGGCCCTTCGAAATATGGCCTGCTGCCGGAGTTGTTGCCGCCAGATCGTCTCTCTTGGGGAAACGGTGTCATCGAGTTAGGAACATTTATCGCGATTATCGCGGGCAGCGTCGCGGCCGGGTTCATGGCCCAAGGCTTCCAAGGGCATCAAGGATATTCGGGAGCGATCCTTGTGGGATGCACCTTTCTGGGTCTTCTGTTCAGTCAGGGAATTGCGCGCGTGCCGGCGGCCGACCCCTTCAAGAAATTCCGGCTGAACTTTCTAGGCGACTTATGGTCGCAGGGGAAATTGATCCGCACCGACCGGGTTTTGTGGCTCGCGGTGCTCGGAAACACTTATTTTTGGTTCCTGGGTGCGCTGCTGCAGTTTGACATCATCGTTTACGGGCAGGACGTGCTCCATCTGCGCCCTTCCTCGAATGCGATTCTTCAAGCAGCTATCGCGATTGGCATCGGCGTGGGCAGCCTTGTGGCCGGCTATCTTTCTGCGGGCAAAATCGAGTATGGCCTGATTCCGCTCGGCTCCCTCGGCATGACCGGGCTTGGCATTCTGCTCTCAATGCACGGCCTCACTTTCGAAGCAGTGCTGTGCCTCTTGGCTGGCTTGGGATTCTTTGGCGGATTCTTCATCGTGCCGATCAACGCTCTCATCCAGCACCGGCCCGAGGAAGATAAGAAGGGCGGGATCATCGCCGCCGCCAATTTGCTCTCCTTCGTTGGGATCGGCGCGGCGTCGGGCGCTTATTATCTGCTCACGCGTTTTGCTCATCTCGGACCGGCATCGATTTTTCTTTGGACGTCATTGGCAACGCTCGCGGCAACGGCCTACGTCCTGTATCTCCTTCCGGATTCGCTGCTGCGACTCTTGCTGTGGATGCTGACGCACACGCTCTACCGGCTCGACGTTGCGGGCCGCGAACGCGTTCCGGCGCGAGGCGGCGCGCTGCTCGTTCCCAATCACGTTTCCATGGCCGACGCAGTTCTGCTCCTCGCCGCGCTCGATCGTCCCGTGCGCTTCCTGATGTTCAAAGGTTCGTACGACCATCCACTCGTAAAACCCTTCGCCAAAATCTTGGGCGTCATTCCGATCTCTTCCGATCAAGGCCCGCGCGAAATGATTCATTCCCTGAGGCGCGCTACACAGGCACTGCAGGACGGTGAACTGGTCTGCATTTTCCCGGAAGGGCAAATGACGCGCATCGGCCAGATGATGCCGTTCCGCCGCGGTATGGAGCGAATTATCAAGGGCGTCGACGTGCCGATTATTCCAGTCAATCTCGACGGTGTGTGGGGCTCGATCTTCAGTTTCTCCGGCGGGCGCTTCCTTTGGAAATTGCCGAGGCACTTGCCATATCCCGTGCGTGTGACATTTGGCGCCCCGTTGCCCTCAACCGCGTCGGCGCAGGAGGCGCGCCAAGCCGTGCAGGACTTGAGTGCGGAAGCGTTCGAGCGGCGCAAACGCCACATGAAGCCTCTGCCACGAACATTTCTCTACACGGCGCGGCGCCATCCGTTTCGCTTTGCTATGGCCGACGGACAGACGCCGAAGCTGACTTTTTTTGCGGTTCTGGCAAGGACACTTTTCCTGGCGCGGCGCTTGCGGAAAACGTGGAAAGGCCAGGACATGGTGGGCGTTTTGCTGCCCCCTTCCATTCCCGGCGCGCTAGTAAATTTCGCGGCTATGCTGATGGGCAAAGTTCCCGTGAATCTGAATTACACAGCCTCGAACGAAACGCTGGAGTCCTGCGCGAAGCAGTGCAACTTGAAAACAGTGATCACTGCACGGGGTTTTCTTGAACGCGTGCATGTGCAGCCGCCCGCGGAGACTGTTTTCCTGGAAGATTTGGCTCAGAAGCCGGGTTTTGGCGAACGCCTCGGGGCTGCATTGGCCTTTTTTCTTCCGGCGCGCCTCATCGAGAAGTACGCCGGAGCCGAGCGCAAGACGCTGCTCGAAGACACCGCCACGATTATTTTTTCCAGCGGTTCCACAGGCGAGCCCAAGGGCGTTGTGCTGACGCATTACAACGTGGCTGCGAACGTCGAGCAACTCAATCAGGTTTTCCTGCTGCACTCCAACGATCGCATCATGGGCATTCTTCCCTTCTTTCATTCCTTCGGCTTCACGGGCACGTTATGCCTCCCGGCCGCTACCGGAATCGGCGTCGTGTTTCATCCCAATCCGCTCGATTCGCGCGTCATCGGCGCGCTTGTGAACAAATACGCCGTGACCATGCTTCTTGCTACGCCGACTTTCCTCAACGCCTACACGCGCCGCTGTGAACCGGAGCAATTCGGCAGCCTGCGCTTTGTGATGGCCGGCGCGGAAAAATTGCCGGAGCGCATCTCCCAAGCATTCGAGGACCGCTTCGGCGTCCGCCCGCTCGAAGGTTACGGCTGCACGGAATGTTCGCCGGCCGTAACCGTGAACACGATTGATTTTCGCGCGGCATCTTTTCGCCAGGTCGGCGCAAAACGCGGCAGCATCGGGCACCCGCTGCCCGGCATGACCGTGAAGATCATCGATCCCGAAACGCAACAACCCTTGGCCATCAATCAACCCGGTCTGCTGCTCGTCCGTGGGCCAAACGTGATGCAGGGCTACTTGAACCAGCCGGAAAAAACCGCGGCGGTCTTGCGCGACGGCTGGTACAACACCGGCGATATCGCCATGCTCGATGAAGATGGATTCCTGCGCGTAACCGACCGCCTGAGCCGCTTCAGCAAAATCGGCGGCGAAATGGTGCCGCACATTAAAGTAGAGGACAAGCTGCACGAACTTGCCCACGCGACGGAGCAGGTGTTTGTCGTAACCGCCGTTCCCGACGAACGAAAAGGCGAGCGCCTGATGGTGTTGCATACACTGCCGGAAGATCAGCTAAAGGAAACTTTAGAGCTACTTGCCAAGTGCGATTTGCCGGCGCTATGGAGGCCCCGCCCGGATCAATTCTTGCGCGTTGAAAAACTGCCTTATCTCGGCACAGGCAAGCTGGATTTGCGAAAGGCGCGCGAGCTCGCCCTGGAAGTCGCGAAACCGGCATGAACGCTCCAACAAACGGCGCGCGCTCCAACCCATGGATTCCCAGCAAATGAGCCGTTCCGAAAACGCCCGCAAATGGCCGCGCCTAATCCGGCGTCTCGTGCTCACGGCAATTGCGCTGGGAATCTGGTTCTGGACGCAGTCACTGATCGCGCAGAGAGTAGCGCCAGCTTCCGGCGTTGGCGACGCGCTTCAATCGCTGACGTCCGGCCTCAACTCCTATTTCTACCATTCGCCTTCCGCTGCCAACGCGCTCTTGATCGTCAGTTCCGCGCTAATCGATGCCCTCGGACTTTTCTTGCTAGGGCGCTGGCTTTTCGGACCGAGTGTGCGTCCGTTCCTCGGCCTTGTGCTTTTGTTGGGGCTACGCCAAATTATGCAAGCCATCTGCTCGCTCCCGGCGCCTCCGAATATGATTTGGCACTATCCGGGTTTCCCCTCGCTGCTCGTCACCTACAACGTCGGCAACGATTTTTTCTTTTCCGGGCACACGGCAATCGCTGTTTTCGGCGGGATTGAGTTGGCGCGCCTCGGGAAGCGCTGGCTCGCTTTTTTGGCGGTGGGCATCGTCCTGTTTGAAATAGCGGCGGTGTTGATCTTGCGCGCGCACTACACGATGGACATTTTTACCGGACTCCTCGCGGCTCTCTGCGTTGCCCAGTTCTGCGCCAAAGTTTCGCCCCCTATTGACGCTTGGCTTTCTCCTGCAGAGTAAACCCCGCTGTTCTCAAGGGCTTCCGGTCATTCGTATCGCAGCGCTACCATGGGATCGACACGCATGGCGCGACGCGCCGGAATGTAGCATGCCGCGAGCGCCACGAGTGTCAACAGCGTCGCCACGACAGTAAACGTGAGCGGATCCGTCGCACTCACGCCGAACAACAAACTAGCCATGAGGCGAGTCAATCCAAAAGCGGCCGCAATGCCGATGGCTACGCCGATCGCAGCCATTTTCATTCCCGTTCCCAGAACCAACCGCAGCACATCGGCTCGCTTCGCCCCTAGCGCCACGCGCACCCCGATCTCCTGCGTCCTCTGCCGCACGAGGTAAGAAATGACACCGTAAATCCCACTCGACGCAAGCCCGAGCGCCAGCGCAGCGAAAGCCCCTAGCAGGATCAGCGAAACCTGCTGGGTTGCCAGCGAGTCCGAAATAATCGAGTCCATGGTTTGCGTGCTGGACATGATGTGCTCGCTGCTGATGCGCTTGATGGCGGCCCGCATTGATTCCGCGACTGCCGGCATCTTCGGGTCGTATCGCACTATGACGCCCGTCCCGTTCCACGAAAGGGCCATGGCTTCGTCCGGCAGCTGCATGTAGGGGAAATAAAGCTGCGCGTGCAGCTTCTCCTTGTCGTCGGAGTCCAGACCCCACTGTTTTACATGCGCAACCACGCCGACAATCTCCGCGCGGCCGCCTTTGTTCGTCAAGAAAATGTGCTGCCCGATGGGATCTTTATCGCCAAAGTATTGCTTTGCGAAGGCATCATCGACCACGACCACGTGGGAGGAGTATTCATTGTCCTGCGGCGTGAAAAATCTACCGCGTTCCAGCGGAGTACGCATCACGTTCAAATAACTCTCTTCCACCACGTAGCTGAGGGCCATGCTCATTTCATTGTCGCTCGTGGGTTTTGGCTGGCCTTCGATCCAGAAGAGATCTTCGTCATCACTGACGATCGGTGTTGCTCCCCAGGAAAGCGACACCGATTCAACTCCGGGTACCGACGCCAGTTCCCGATTCACCTGGCGGAGCGCGGCGCGGATCCCGGCCGGACCAGCCGTACTCATCGTCGGTGGCAGAGCAACTCCAAACGTCAGTAAATTATGTGAATCGAAGCCTGGATTCACTCTCCAAAGCGCTCCGAGGCTGCGAATCATCAATCCTGCAGCAATGAGAAGTACCAGCGCCATGGCCATTTCCACGACCACAAACACGCCTTGCGCACGATGGCGCGACCCGCTTCCGCCACGCCCGCCTTCTTTGAGAGTGTCCTGCAAGTTGAGGCGCGCCGATTTGAGCGCCGGTCCCAGCCCGAAGAAAATTCCACACGCCAGCGTTATCACCAGCGTGAAAAGCAGCACTCGCGTATCCAACCCGATCTCCGCCGCGCGCGGAAGAGTCACCGGCAGCTGAGCAATCGCCACTTTCGTGCCCCACCCCGCCAACAGCAGTCCAATCGCTCCTCCCGTAAAGGCCAGCAGCAGGCTCTCCGTCAAAAGCTGGCGTAGCAGCCTCCCCTGGCTGGCGCCCATGGCTGCGCGGATCGCGAATTCGCGCGTGCGCACCGTCGAGCGGGCCAGCATCAAATTGGCCACGTTGACGCAAGCGATCAAAAGCACGAAGCCAACTGCGGCGAGCAAAACAAGAAGAAATGCTTGTAAATCCTTGATCATCGTCTGTTTCAGGGAAAAGACCCCGGCTCCGATGCCCTTGTCGGTATCCGGAAAAGCCGCTGCAAGTTCGCCGGTGACGCGTTGCATGTCTGCTCGCGCCTGCTCAACGGTGACACCGGGCTTTAGTCGCCCGATACCGTGAAAGCCCAATCCGGCGCCGCGTTTCGGCAGCAGCGGGTTTCCCCATTGCCCAATCGGCACATATACGTCGATGTCGTGGAAACCGCCTAGAGACAGCTCAAAACTTGCCGGTACAACTCCAACGATGGAGTACGCCTTGCCGTCCAGCGTCATGGTCTTTCCCAAAACTTCTGGCGAGGAACCAAATTTGCGCTTCCAAAGACCGCCGCTGATCATGGCGATAGGAGCGGCTCCGATCATGTCCTCCCCAGGAGCGAACGAGCGGCCGATTGCGGGATTGATGCCAAGAACGGTGAAAAAATCAGAAGAAATGAGCCTTCCGCGGAGCTGTTCTGCCTCGCCAAGCCCTGTGAGATTGTACAAGTAGCCACGAGACAGGCCCATGGTCGAAAAAGTTTGGTTGTTTTTCTGCCAGTCCAAAAAATTGGGAAAAGAAATGGAACCAGTCGCAAAATTCGGCTTGCTTTCGGCCAGCCAGACAAGCTGCTCGGGATGCGGGTAGGGCAAAGGATTGAAGAGCACCCCGTTGACGACCGAGAACAACGCCGTATTCGCTCCAATACCCAGCGCCAGCGTCAGAATGGCGACTGCCGTAAACCCGGGTGATTTGGCCAGCATCCGGAATCCATACCGCAAATCCTGCATAAGCCGTTCCACGGATGCCCAGCCCCACATTTCCCGCGTGACCTCCTTGATAAGGTCCACGTTGCCTAGCTCCCTGCGCGCCGCGTCCTTCGCTTGCTCTGGCATCTCACCGCGGTCCATCCGGTCCAGAGCCGCCATTTTCAAATGACTCTGGAGCTCTTCTTCAAGTTCGCTCTCGCGTTTTTGACGATGCCAAAAAGGAAATGTCACGCTGCGCTCTCTTTCTTCGCCGCGTTGAGAACCCCGGCGATGGCATCCGAAACCTGCGCCCAGCGTGAGCGCTCGGACTCCAATTGCTTGCGCCCTTTTGCCGTCAACCGGTAGACTCTGACCCGCTGCTTGTTTTCAGAAACTTTCCAGTCCGCGGTAATCCACCTCCGCCGTTCCAGTCGATGCAGTGCGGGGTAGAGCGATCCGGTGTCCACTTGCAAAATGTCGCCAGAATTTGTCCGGATGGCCTGGCTGATGCTGTATCCGTGTTGCGGCCCCCACCGAAGCGTTTGCAGAATTAGCAGGTCAAGCGTTCCTTGCAACAGTTCGATACGGTTCAGGTAGCGTTGCGCCATATTCACCTCAGGATGTAGATGTTCTACATCCAATGCAGGTAGAATGTCTACATCCTTTATGCAAGCAACGGCAGGGCCACAGGCTCAAGCGGCCTAAGTCATTGCATTGCACTGATTTAGCACGGAGGCACTTCCCGCAGCCGGTCTCGCGATTCATCGTTCTCGAGATTCGCCGTCTCGAAACCGGTCAATTCTCCTCCTTCCATTTACTCTTGGTCCGCTCGCCACACTTATCCCATTGAGACCCCCTCTCGCCGGTGCTACGGTTTTATTCATACGGTGGTCCAAAATTTATGATGGTTTTCTGTCGTCGATTTGCCCTCTTGGTTTCGATGGCTGTTCTTTTCGCTTCGCCCTTTCATCCAGCCTTGGGGCAAACCAGTCGCGTTCAAAACACGCCTTTAAAAATCGGCTACTTGATGGACTCGCTCAAAGTCGAGCGCTGGCAAACGGATCTCGACACTTTCCAGAATCGCGCTAAAGAGCTGGGCGCCCAAGTGCTCGTGGAAACCGCCGAAGGAGACGACGACCTGCAGCTACGCCAATCGCTCAAGCTGATGGATGAGGGAGCGAAGGTTCTCGTTCTCGTCGCGCACGACGCGGACAAGGCCGCACGCATTGTGCACGCGGCGAACGCAAGGCACATCCCCGTGTTGTGTTACGAGCGTATGGTAGGCAACGGCGATGTCGACTTCTTTGTGGGCTCCAACGCGGAGTTAATCGGCGAACTGCAGGCCTCATGGCTCGCACGCCTCGCCCCGAAGGGGAACTTTGTTCTAATCGGTGGCTCGCCAGCGGACAGCAATGCCCAAGTGTTGCGCCAGGGACAGTTGCGCGCATTGAAACCGTTCATCGATCGCGGCGACATCAAGATCGTTAGCGACGCCTGGGCCAAGGACTGGGACCCGTCCCAGGCTTATGCGATCATGTCCAAAGCGATCGACTCCACCAATGGCGATATCACCGCGGTGGTGGCTTCCAACGACGGAACTGCGGGAGGCGCGATCCAGTCTCTCCAGGAGCACAAGCTCGCAGGCAAGGTACTTGTGTCCGGCCAGGATGCGGACCTCGCCGCCATCATCCGCATTTTGGACGGCACACAAACTATGACTGTTTATAAACCTCTCAAGCTGCAAGCGAAACGGGCTGCGGAAGCCGCCGTGAGCCTGGCAGCCGGCACCCCGGTCAAGGATGCTGTTTCCATCGCTGACGGAGCAAGAACGACCCGAGCCATCTTTGTAAGCCCTATCGTGGTTACCAAGGACAACGTGATGCAGACGGTGATCAAAGACGGCTTCCAGAACCTGGAAACCATTCAAAAGAGCTTGCCCAAAGATAAATGGCCGAAATGAACCGCGCGCAAGGAATGACGCGCTAACCCGTCCTCGAAACACGGCGAATGGATTGCCTGGAAATGTGCAGCTAGAGAATCTGCCGCCTGACTTTCCGCGGGTCTATAACCGACAGTAATCTAGAACTTTATGCCCCAAAAACTGGCGTCTGGCTGAACCAATTCAAGCCCTACGTCCCACGCTTCGTGGTCGCGCCAAACAACTTGCGCCTCCGCCGTGCGTCCGCTCGTCGGATTGATCAATCGGACGAGTTTGCGAAGGGGAAGTCCCGCCCCCACAACCGCCAGGCACCCGGATTTACTTACATCCACGGTGACGCCGTTGGCGCGCTGGCGTTCGGAGCCTTCTTCCCATTCGACCAGGAATTTCACGCGAGAGACAACGCGCCGGTGGTTGCGTAATTTCTCCCATCGCTCTTCAAGAGCTTTTCCGGAGGGAATACTGGGAGCGTTTACAGCAGTATCGATGGCCATGCCTGACCTCGCAGCGTGTGGGTTTCCTACTTGGCCGGGTCCAGCAAAGAAATAAGATATTTCGGCGGACTGGCGCAGTCAATAGTACTCCTCACAGTTTGATGCGATGCCGAGCCATTAAGGCTTCATTCCGCCGTTCCGAAAGGCCGAAAAACTCTTTCACCCACTTCGGTTCTAATCATCTGACAATAAAGGCTTTACTCCATTTCTACCACGCACCTTCTTCTTGTCTTCCCCTTTTCTTCTCCAGAATTTCGCTTTAAATCCAAACCTGCTTGCGATCCTGAACAGCTGCTTGCAAGCAAGAGCTTACACGCAAAAAGCAGCCCCAGGAATCCTGGAACGTGGTAGCTTGTTTCCAGTCGGCTCGCCCTCTGCGAGCGCAATAGGGGAGGTTAATCATGCCCGTGGAAGAAAATCCCGCCTGTCGGACCCGTCGCTCGTTTTTGCAAGTTTCCGCAGCCGCAGCAGCCGTGGCGGCTGGGTTCCGGATCGTCACCGAGCCGATGCTCGCCGCCGCCGCGTCGCGTCCCTATCCCAAAGACGCCGTGCTTATTAACGCCAACGAGAACCCTCTGGGCCCCTGCAGCGTGGCTTGCGGCGCCGTCAATGACGTTGCGACGCAAGGCGGACGCTACTCTTTTTGGTTGACCGACGATCTCATAAAAACATTTACCGCCATGGAAGGACTCAATCCTAAGTACGTCCGCGCTTTCCCTGGATCGAGCGAGCCTTTGCATTTCTCCGTGCTGTCTTTTACCTCTCCAAGCAAGAGCTATGTCACCGCTGATCCCGGCTATGAAGCCGGTGCGCATGCAGCGAAAATCGCCGGTGCTCGCGTCGTGAAAGTGCCCCTAACCAAGACCCACGCGCACGACGTGAAAGCCATGGTGGCAGCGGCGCCGGATGCGGGCCTCTTTTATATCTGCTCGCCGAACAATCCTACCGGCACGCTCACCAGCCATGCAGACATCGAGTTTCTGCTCGAGAACAAGCCCAAGGACTCCATCCTGCTCGTTGACGAGGCCTACATCCAATTCTCCGACGCTTCTTCCGTCCTCGATCTCGTCAAAGCCGACAAAGACCTGGTCCTTTTGCGCACGTTCTCTAAAATCTACGGAATGGCGGGGCTGCGCTGCGGATTTGCCATCGCCCGGCCGGATCTTTTGGAAAAAGTGGCCGCGTTCTCCGGCTGGAATGCCATGCCCATCACGGCCGTGGCGGCCGCAACGGCCAGTTTGAAAGATGCGCAGCTTGTCGCCGAGCGCAAGCACATCAATGCCACAATCCGCGAAGCGACCTTTCAATGGCTTTCCAAAAACGGCTATTCTTTCGTCCCCTCGCAGTCCAACTGCTTCATGGTAGATGCCAAAAGACCCGCGAAAGAAATCATTGACGCGATGGCTGCCCAAAATGTCTTTATCGGGCGGCCGTGGCCCGTCTGGCCCACTCACGTTCGCGTCACCGTCGGCACGCAGTCCGAAATGGAGCACTTCCAAGCCGCTTTCGATCGCGTTATGAAAAACCAATCCGCGGCGCTCTATCCGGTTCCGCAGCGCAATCTTTCAAATCATCTGGATGGTTTGCGGATCCCCGAAGGAGCTTGAGCCTCTTTGCATCCTGCTGGGCCTAGTTGCCGCCCCCATCCTGCAATATCGCGTTCACTTCCGGCGGCACTATGCCTAGATCCACATAAATCGGCCGGATCACCTTGCGCACCGCTTTCAACTGCGTGAAAAACCAGAACGCGCCAACGAGACAGCAAATGCCGCTGACCATTACCGTCCTCGAGGCGCCAATCGCGTGCGCAAGCGTCCCTGCCAGCAGACTTCCAAAAGGCGCCATACCGACAAAAGCCGCCGTGTAGTAACTCATCACTCGCCCGCGTTTGTCCTCTTCCACAATCGTCTGGATGATGGTGTTGCTCGCCGCCATCTGCTGCATCATTCCGAAGCCGCAAACCAAGAGCAGTAAAAGCGACAGCCAAACAAATTTTGACAATCCGAAAAGAATTAGTCCCGCTCCAAACAGGGCGGAGGAAATCGGAATCATCTTGGTCAATCCACGCACGTTGGGACGAAGCGCTAGCGAGTAAGCGGAAATGAGCGCTCCGACGCCTACGGCTCCCATCAAAAACCCATAAGTGTGAGGACCGCCATGCAAGATTTTTATCGCGAAGATCGGCATCAATATTGTGAAAGGCCAGCCCATCAAGCTGATGACCGCAAACAGCAACAGAATCGTGCGAATGGGGGTCGACTTCGACACATAATCCCAGCCTTCCCTCAATTGCTGAAACATGGGCGCTTGAAATTGCGGCGTCGAAAAGGGTTTCAACCGCATCATGAGCAGCGAGGCAATCACCGCGAGATAGCTCAGCCCGTCGATCAGAAAACAATATCCGGTGCCGAACAGCGCGATGACGAATCCTGCGAGCGACGGCCCCAGGAGCCGCGCCATATTCACCATCGAGGAATTCAGCGCGATCGCATTGCCCAGATCCCGCTTGTCGTCCACCATCTGGACCATGAACGCTTGCCGCCCCGGCATATCGAACGCGTTGATCAACCCTTGAAACGCGCTCAGCCAGATGATTTCGTGGATGGTGATCTTTCCGCTGAGCGTCAGAACCGCGAGCGCCAGCGACTGCAGCATCGCCAGCACTTGAGTCACAACCAGCACTTTCTGTCGGTCCAATCGATCGACCCACACGCCCGCAAACGGCGCCACAAGAAACGTGGGAATTTGTCCCGCAAATCCCACCACGCCGAGCAGCAAAGCCGAGCTGGTCAGCTTATAAACCAGCCAGGCCGTGGCGATGCGCGTCATCCACGTGCCAATCAGCGAAATACTCTGCCCCGTGAAGAACAGCCGGAAATTCCGGTGGCGCAAAGCGCGCCACGCCCGCAAAATTCCGCGTTCCTGCGCCGTCGCACCGTTTGTTTGGTTAGGAGCCGTACTCAGATCGTTGTCCCTGCAGATTTTTTAGCGCAATCTCTCATACTGCTTGGATGTGTCACAGAATGTCGAGGTTCCAACAACGGAGCCTGAGTTGAGGCAGTAGTCAACCGACCGACGGCACACTCCAAAAACAAAGAGGCCGTCTTGATTGCTCAAGACGGCCTCTTCGATTTTAATCCCGGCGACGACCTACGTTCCCACACAGTTGCCCGTGCAGTATCATCGGCCCGGCGAGGCTTAACTTCCGTGTTCGGGATGGGAACGGGTGTGACCCTCGCGGTATGATCACCAGGAAACTTGAAGAAGTCGAAGGTCGAAAGTTGAAGGTCGAAAGAACTTCAAAATCCAACCACGACTGCAAACTTTTGGTCTCGCGGCTTGCGCCGGATGGCGGAAGCGCGCGAGTGACGACAGAAAGTTAAAAGTTGAAGGCTCGAAGTTCAAGGCGGATACGGAACGAAGGTTCCGATCCGGGCTTGGCTTGCAACCCTCAAACCTTGGCTGGCAATTTACAGGTTCGACTCGAAGTCGAACATTACTGCGAAAGAGAAGGCGATCTTCTCTTCTCTTTCTCTATCTGTGGCCCCTCAACGGGGCCAAGACGAAATGAGAAAGTTTTATGATTAAGCCGAACGGGCGATTAGTACTGGTCAGCTTCACGCATTGCTGCGCTTCTACCTCCAGCCTATCAAAGTCGTAGTCTTCGACTGCCCTTCTTAGGTCATAAACCTTGGGAGAACTTATCTTAGGGCGAGCTTCATGCTTAGATGCATTCAGCATTTATCTCTACCAGACTTCGCTACCGAGCTATGCCCCTGGCGGGACAACTCGTACACAAGAGGTCTGTTCATCCCGGTCCTCTCGTACTAGGGACAACTCCCTTCAATTCTCCTGCGCCCACACCAGATAGGGACCGAACTGTCTCGCGACGTTCTGAACCCAGCTCACGTACCGCTTTAATAGGCGAACAGCCTAACCCTTGGGACCTTCTACAGCCCCAGGATGCGATGAGCCGACATCGAGGTGCCAAACCTAAGCGTCGATGTGAACTCTTGGCTTAGATCAGCCTGTTATCCCCGGCGTACCTTTTATCCGTTGAGCGATGGCCCTTCCACGCGGGACCACCGGATCACTAGACCCAACTTTCGTTCCTGCTCGACTTGTAAGTCTCACAGTCAAACCGGCTTATGCTCTTGCACTCCACAGCGGGTTTCCAATCCGCTTGAGCCGATCTTTGGGCGCCTCCGTTACAGTTTAGGAGGCGACCGCCCCAGTCAAACTACCCGTCTGGCCGTGTCTCCCCACCCGTCACGGGTGGTAGGTTAGAGCGACAGATTAGTCAGGGTAGTATTTCACTGTTGCCTCCTCCTCAGCCGAAACCAAGGGCTCACAGGCTCCTACCTATTCTACGCAGATCAATCCGTTACTCATGGCCAGAGTGCAGTTAAGGTGCACGGGGTCTTTCCGTCTAGATGCGGGCATCCGGCGTCTTCACCGGAACCACAAATTCGCCGAGTCACTCGCCAAGACAGTCGCTCTATCATTCCACCATTCGTGCAGGTCGGAACTTACCCGACAAGGAATTTCGCTACCTTAGGACCGTTATAGTTACGGCCGCCGTTCACCGGGGCTTCAGTTCAAGCCTTCGCCCTTGCGGGCTGAGCCCTTGCTTTAACCTTCCGGCACCGGGCAGGTGTCACCCCCTATACGTCGTATTCGACTTTGCAGAGAGCTGTGTTTTTGTTAAACAGTTGCAGAGCGCGATTCGCTGCGACCGCTTCGGGCTATAAACCCTACTGCGGCGTCCCTTCTCCCGAAGTTACGGGACTAATGTGCCTAGTTCCTGAGCGAGTGTTCTCTCGAGCGCCTGTGGATATTCACCTCGTCTACCTGTGTCGGTTTGTGGTACGGGCACCTGGACGACTCCTTAGGGGATTTTCCCGACAGCGTGAAATCAGAGACTTTGCGGTCGTGTGACCTCGTCACCACTCTCACCGTTGAATGACCCCGGGGATTTGCCTCCGGAATCCGGCTTACAGTGGCCAATCAGGATATCCATCACCTGACTCTCCTATCCTTCTGTGTCACCCCATCGTGATAACGTCGCCAGGCGGGACAGGAATGTTGACCTGTTGTCCATCAGCTACGCCTTTCGGCCTCACCTTAGGACCCGCCTAACCCTGAGCGGATTAACCTTCCTCAGGAAACCTTAGACTTTCGGCGACACGAGTTCTCATCGTGTTTATCGCTACTTATGCCGGCAGGGTCTCTTGTGTAGTGTTCAGTAGTCCTCTCGGTCTACCTTCAGACTCCACGCAATGCTCCCCTACCAAAGATTATTTCCGAAGAAATAACCATTTCGCAGCTTCGGTGATGTGCTTGAGCCCCGTTGGATTGTCGGTGCATATCCGCTTGACCAGTGAGCTGTTACGCTTTCTTTAAAGGATGGCTGCTTCTAAGCCAACCTCCTGGCTGTCCGAGCGAATACACTTCCTTTCCCACTTAGCACATACTTAGGGACCTTAGCTGGCGATCTGGGCTGTTTCCCTTTTGACCACGAAGCTTATCCCTCGTAGTCTCACTCCCATACAGTTATCCACGGCATTCGTAGTTTGATTGGATTCGGTAACCTGAGTTGGTCCCTAGTCCATTCAGAGCTCTACCACCGTGGTAATTCATATGAGGCTGTCCCTAAAGACATTTCGGGGAGAACGAGCTATCACGGAATTTGATTAGCCTTTCACCCCTACCCTCAGCTCATCAGAGCGATTTTCAACTCACACCTGTTCGGTCCTCCAGTCGCGGTTAAGCGACCTTCAACCTGGCCAAGGGTAGATCATCCCGCTTCGCGTCTATTCCGACGTACTTGTCGCCCTATTCGGACTCGCTTTCGCTACGGCTCGCTTGCGCTTAACCTTGCACGTCAGAATAACTAGCCGGCTCATTAAGCAAGAGGCACGCCGTCAGGCTTTCATGGACCGAAGTCCATGCATGGCCCTCCGACTGCTTGTAGGCATACGGTTTCAGGTTCTATTTCACTCCCCTCGCAGGGGTTCTTTTCGCCTTTCCCTCACGGTACTGGTTCACTATCGGTCGCCAGAGAGTATTTAGCCTTGGAGAGTGGTCTCCCCAGTTTCCCACCAGATTACACGTGTCCGGTGGTACTCAGGATACCGCTTCGAGTCCGATCAGCTTTCGGTTACAGGGCTCTCACCTTCTATGGCCCAGCTTTCCTGCTGGTTCACCTAACCGTCGGTTTGGTAACTCTACTTATGCGGTCCTACAACCCCCAAAGTGCAAGCACTTGGGTTTGGGCTGTTCCGATTTCGCTCGCCGCTACTTTCGGAATCTCTGTGATTTATTTTCCTCCAGGTACTGAGATGGTTCACTTCCCTGGGTTAGCTCATACCCGCCTATGTATTCAGCGGGCTGTAACGGGAGTTCATCCCGCCGGGTTTCCCCATTCGGAGATCCTCGGATCAAAGCCTGCTTGCGGCTCCCCGAGGCTTATCGCAGCTTGCCACGTCCTTCATCGCCTTCTGGCGCCAAGGCATTCACCGTACGCCCTTAGTAGCTTAATCATAAAACTTACTCAATCCGTCTTCTGCCAGACTCCGCTCCGGATTCTCATCCGGCGCGATTCGCACGTTGCTTAGTCCGTGCTTTTTAAATCCTGCGATCGACGTCCCGATTCTCTCAGCTCCCTATATCCTCGCAACAAATCTTCACGCAACCCGGGCATGGGCCGCGAAAAAGTCCTCATGATTTTTTGGAAAACCACTCAGGTATTCGTTGCAGGCTTTCGACTCTGAAGTCTTCGGACTCCTCAGCAGCTTGCGCTTCGCTGCGAATCGCGCTCCGGTCTTACCCGTCTCGCCACTCGCCACTCGTCACTTACCACTGTGGTTTGAATAAGCCGCCTTTTCTTCCACAGTATTGCTCGATTCTCGAGCAAACTTGTAAATAATCCACACCATGGCCCCAGCAGGAACCGTAATCCCTGCCAAGTTATCGGCGTGGACTTGCCAGCCTTTCTGTTGTCAAAGAGCGTTTTATTCCGAGCCTGTCGGAATGCCACAATCTCGTTGTGGCCTGTCTGGCGGGACTTACCCGATCGCGTTCCGCGATCTTGCCTTCCAGCTCTGCTTTTGCTTCCGTGTTAGATGAATCGTGACCGCAGGATGGCTCTTCTTCTTCGCCTACCCACTTCTCACTATCCACTACTCACTTCCACAAAATAAAAAACCCGGCGTCGAGCGCCGGGTACAATCACCCACACCTGGGTGATTCCACGCGATGCTCGACTTCTTTCTATCCTGTGCTCGTAAAGAACCTCACTATAGGATCTACTTCTGGCCTTCGCTTGGTATTACGCTGGGAAGACGCTTCTTCGACCCGACTGTGATGCCCCTGCTGGCTCAGCTACCCCCGAGCCATTTGCAATTATACCGACTTTTCTGGTTCCGTCAAGTCCCAGCAATAATTATTTTTGGTACCCCTGTGGTTTTCTGTGCAAAAGCTCGCCAAGCTTGCAAACCCGCCTCCCGATAAATCGACCACTCATATTATGGGGCGAGTCACCAAATCTCTGCTACGACTGCGCGCCTGGGTCGGTTTGAATCTGAATCGATGGCAAATCGGCCTTTTTTAAATCTTCCTGCTTGCCTATGAAACCTCGATTCCCCCATTCCTCAAACACAAGCTCAAAAAATCCATCCACGGGTGCACCACCGCAGACCGGTGCTAATTCGTAGCCCGCCCTCGTAAAGAGAAAATTGCCAACAGGAAAGCCATAGTTACGCCTTCCGCCGACTGGGTAGTTTCGCTTCTCAAATCTTAGCGTGACGGGTCTTCCGAAGTAGGATACGACAGAAGGAGCCTTCTCATCATTCCACCAGAACGCCTCGTACGAGTCATCAAATCTGCCGAGACCCAGGCTGCCAAGATGACCCAGTGTCTTATAGTCGAGCCCAGCATTCTTATAAATCGGTTTGGTAAAGTCGAGCACTACTGGCACCCAGTGCTGTTTTCTTTCTTCGGTGTTCGTCCCCTTCAATTGCTGCAACTCCAATCCCTCGATCTGCCAGCAAAAATTACAAAGGCGACTGAATAGGTCTGCATCAACCCTGTCTAAGTCAGCCAGCAGGTTAACCGTCCGCTTGGAGAATGCGCCCGGTTTGTTCGCTTCGCCAGCAAGAATTCTGGCCCAAAGTTGCTGCATTTCTTCATCAGAGATTATTCTGGATTTCTCAAAGAAATTAGCTATCCAGTCGTCTCCTACATCCTGGGGCGAAGACTCTATTTCAAGAAGCGGCCCAGCCTTCGATAGAATTGCCTCGATATTCGCTTGTTTCTTTTCTTCTTCTCCAACCCAGCGATGTACCGCTTCGCGTTGACGCTCCGTGATTGCGATTCGATTTTCGGCGCGTATCCGATCCACCCGAGCCTCGGCCTCGGCGAGTCGAACCATCCTTGAGGTCTCTGCTTCCGTGAGCCTGGCAATCTGTGTTGGTTCGACAATCCATCCCAGAACTTTGAAAGTCTTCCGGATCAAAGTATCCAGAGGCTTTGAAAGATCTCCTAGAGCGCTGATATTTACTTTGATTATCGGTTCGTCAGGCATATTTATGGGTCCCAAGGCTACTTCCCCACCCGATATTAGCACGAAGACAAACCACTGCGGCCGTGTGACAACTCCTTGCTCTTTGATTGGATGACGGCGTCGGCTCCCGCCCGCAGCCCCTGATCCAGCACCGACACCGGCAATCCCATCCTGCCACCTATCGACGCTTAGCTGATGTCACAGCCTAAGGCGAACCGTATAGCAGCACAGATTTCCTTCATTCGCCCCGAGCTTAATTGCGCCACGCGCTTTCCCAAGCGGTGCTGCGAAACCGTGATTACATTATGAAGGTTCACCGCGCACGGCGCTTTCATCCCGTCGTCCCCGTCCAGACGTACTTCAGACGGGACTCCGCGAACGGTAGAAGTGATCGGCGCTATCGTCACCGCGGAAAGGTAGGGAATTGCGCTGTCGCGTGTGAGGATGACGACCGGCCGTGTTTTATCCGGCGGAGCGAACTGATAAAGCCGGACCTCTCCGCGCGCTATTCTGCCGGCCACACGGCCTCCGCCTCCCAGGTGAGAGACTCCTTCGCCACTTGAGGCCGCCGACCGTAACCCGCGCGGTCGCTTTCCTCCGCCTCTCGAACGCGCAATCCTCGCAGATGTTCCCGCAGCGCATCCCGTATCAATGCGGAACGATTGCGTTTGGTCCGCCGTGCAGCTTGATCAGCAGCACGCAAGAGGTCCTTATCGATGACAATTTGCACCGTTTCCATACTGTGGAGTCCTCTCCACAGTATGCTCCACACCCGGTGTCAGTTTCAAGCTTTACGGGGCGGGCGGCAGTTCCTTAACTCTTGGGTGGCCTGTTCCATGCAAACGGTGGGCAACCTTCGCCGCTTCTAAACCCCAAACTGCCGCAGATGATGGTCCAGATGCTTGTACATCAATATCGACCACTCCTCCGGCGTTAGCCGCCCAAAGAAGGCATGCGGATGCGTAGTACACCCCGCGGGCCCGGCTGCGGCAAACCTGTCGAGCAATGCGCACAACCGCGTGCGTTCTGTTCCTAGGTCCCGTTCATCCCGCACCACAAGTTCCTTCGCCGTCGGCGTATTACGGCGCAGCGGTTCGTCGTTCTCCATCACCTTCGGCTTCACGATCCATCCTAGGAGTCGCCCTACCAACACCCGCGGCGGAGTCTTGTGCCCTAGCGCCATTTCCATCCCTCGGGAGCAATGTTCCAGCGCTTGCGCGGGATTCATCTTGCCCCACTGCCGCTCACTATCAGGCCTCACCTGCGCGATTCGCTGTTTCACTTCTTCAACCCGACCCGCTTCAAAAAGATTCTTCATGCGGAAATCCCTCCCCCAATCAACTCTTCACAACCCACTGGCGCGTGGCCGATCCTCCGCAGCACCGCCGCTTTTCTTGCTTCATTTCAGCAACGCCACCCCCGCCTTCACCGCCGCCGCCCGCAACCCCTTATCCAGGGTCGCCAGGGGAAGGCATGCGTCGAGAGCGAGCTGTAAATAGAAGCCGTCGTAAGCAGAAAGTTGATACTGTCGAGCCGCAGCATACGCCGCGCGCACCGATTTCAAACTTGAGTCAACTGAAATTCGCGAACCCGACGAGACCAAAGTCTCAAGCGTCTGCAGTCCGTCTTCCACCGCCTCTTCCGTCAGCGTTCCGCGGCGTGCCGATTTCACAAACGTATTGGCCACTTCAACGGCCCAAATAGAAGGCACTATGGCCGTTAAGCCTGCTCCGAGTTTGCTTCTGACACTCAAGGCGTAGTCCGTTTCCGGATCGGGGATAAACCATGCAGCTGTTAAAGATGCGTCCAATACGAAGCGCATCACATTCGGCCCTCTTCAATCAGATCCTTGATGGTCACACCGCGCGGAAGAGGCTTGGCGCGCTTTCGGATTTCGTCCATCTTCGCGAAGATCTCTTTTAATTCCCGCAGGTCGGGCTTCTCCTGCGCCGGCCCAATCTCCGCCGCCACCTTGCCTCGCCGCGTGATCCGGATGCGCTCCCCGCGCGACGCCCGCTCCACCAATTCCGATAGCTTCTGCTTCGCCTCAAATATCCCCACGGTGCGCATCGCCAGTCTCCTTCCGAACAACCTAGATTATTAGTCTAGATGATTCGTTAGCCCTTCGCAAGTTCGTCTCCCGGCCCTTCGCGCCGGCTGGATCACTTCCACCGCAGTCAGCCTGCCCCCGTTTCTCCGACTCAAATCTATACAATATCCGCGCCCGCCATTCGTCTACAGGACTGGATGGATGAGCCCGTGAGCGTCATCTCGATGGCCGAGCAAGACCGCCAAATCTCAGAAGTCGTCACGGAACAGCGCGCGCGGCTCCGCAACTTCATCCGCCGGCGTGTGCCCGATCCCGCTGACGTCGAGGACATCGTGCAGGAAGTCTTCTACGAACTGGTCGAAGCCAATCGCCTGTTGATGCCCATAGACCACGTCACTGGCTGGCTTTTTCGTGTCGCGCGCAATCGCATCACGGACCTTTTCCGCAAGAAGAAGCCGCAGCCCTTCAGCGATGCGGCGGTCGAGGACGAAGACGGAGCGCTGCTGCAGATCGAGGATTTGCTTCCATCGCCCGACGCCGGGCCGGAAGCGCTCTACTTCCGCAACGTGCTTTTGGATGAGCTGGAATTTGCGCTCGCCGAACTTCCCGACGAGCAGCGCGAAGTATTCGTCGCTCACGAAATCGAGGGCCGCAGCTTCAAAGAGCTGTCGGCGGAAACCGGCGTAAACATCAACACTCTGCTTGCGCGGAAACGCTACGCGATCCTTCACCTCCGCGAACGATTACACAGCATTTACGACGAACTTGATAAGAAATGATGCAGAGATGGTTTCAAGGAAGTGGTCCAAGAAGTAAGGAGCTCAATATGAATAAGAAAAAGAAATGGATAGCGTTTCTTATTTTTGCCCCAATTGCGATCCCGCTTTTCATCTGGATCGGCGGCGAGCTGGTCATGCATCTCTGGAACTGGCTCGCGCCGGCGCTCTTCGGATGGCGGCAAATTACCTTTTGGCAAGCTCTCGGACTCTTAGCTCTCTGCCGGATTCTCTTCGGAAGCCATGGGTTTCGCGGATCTCATCGCTCCGAAGGCCGGCGGAAAATAAAAGAGCGCATGGACGAACGCTGGGAAAAGATGACTCCCGAAGAACGCGACAAATTCCGCCAGAGCTGGCGCGCTCGTTGCAGCGGCTTTGAACCCCCGCTCAGCGGATCCCCATCGAGTGGAACAAAAGAGTCAGCCTGATGCTGCCGCGCAGTCGGGCTGGCACAGCCATCCGCCCGCGGCTACGGGTGAAGTGCAGCGGTGGTATGCTCTTCGAAGCGCTCCCACGAAGGAAAAAGAACAATGTCTGCACAACCGACGGAGCGCGTTTAGCCGGAGAGGCGTTGCGGCCCGGACCTCTCTTCGCATAGCGCCGGCCTGGTTTCCGGCCTGGACCCCGAAACCGTTTCGCGGAGTCAGTCCATGAAACTAAACCCCGGCGTGGTCTTCGTCATCGTCATCCCGCTCGTCGGTATCCCGTTCGTGATCTACGAATTCGCGCATTCCCCTCGGAGCCCGATGCGCATCTCAGGTCTGGTGCTTATGCTTCCAGCTCTCGCGCTTTTGACGCTGGCGCGCTTTCAGCTCGGCAATTCTTTCTCCGTCTCGCCGCAGGCAAAAAGACTCGTCACCCACGGCATCTACTCCCGCATTCGCAACCCCATCTATGTTTTCGGCGCATTCGTTGTCGCGGGTCTCTTTCTCTTCCTTGAGCGGCCTCTTCTGCTTCTGCTCATCGTGCCCGTGCTCATCCTGCAGATCACTCGTGCTCGCGCCGAATCGCGGGTCCTCGAAGAGCGCTTCGGGGACGAATATCGCCGCTATAAAGCCTCCACTTGGTTTTAGCCGAAGGCGACGCTCAGCAACGCGCCCTTATTTTCGTGGCGAACGCCTACTTGATTCCTGTTTACCCTCCGTTTAGGAGCCGGGCCGTACACTTGAATTCAGAAGCAGAGCACGCTTGTTCTTAGAGGAGAATCTATGAAGAAATATTATTTGGCAGTGTTTGCAGCTGGCATTTTACTCTTTACGGGCACCGCTTCGGCACAGGAACGGAAAATTAAGCGCTCGGAACTACCGCCCGCGGTCGAAAAGACTGTAGCGGCGCAGAGTGCGGGAGCCACTATTCGCGGATTTTCCACCGAAAGAGAGAATGGCCAAACTCTCTACGAAGTGGAAATGACCGTCAACGGCCACGGTAAGGACGTCTCCATGACCGCCAATGGCTCCATCGTAGAAGTAGAGGAGCAGGTTGCGATGGACTCGCTTTCTCCGGAAGTCAAAGCTGGATTGCAGGCCAAAGCCGGCAAAGGCAAAATTTTAAAAATCGAATCCCTCACGAAGATGGACAAGCTGGTCGCCTACGAGGCTCAGGTCGTAACGAACGGGAAGAGATCTGAAATTCAGATCGGACCGGACGGCAAACCGCTCGACCACGAAGAGTAACGCGCGCGTTTCCCATTCCTTTGGTTGCGCCGCAACGTCGCACTTGCTGGATTTTGCGGAAAGAGAGCTTTCTCATGTGCAAAGTGGAATTCGTTTAGCTTTTTTTGGCTACGCGCAGCGGGACGTGAAAATCGGCAGTTAACTTATCATCGCGCGTGCCGCAGCCCTTGCCGCACGCGGAACACGAGGGGAGCGCCCCTCTCCCTGAAGCGCTCCCCCACGCGTCTCCCGACCATTTACCCCCACGTCTGGCATCTGAGACAACGGTGTCCCGTTGGTTAGAACGGAGGCATTTGCATTGGGATTGGTCTTACTACTGCATAGTGAAAGATGCGTCCAAATCGTTTCAGGGGCAGTTCTCGGAAAAGATGCGTTGTAGAGTTCGCTCCGCCGGCGGCATCCGTCGGCACAATATTGTCAGCTGTTTGATAAAATCGGGCTGATGCCGCAACGCATTTTCTTCCGCTGGATTTTGCCGAGCATAGCGAGCTTGTTTGTGGGTTTTCTCGCGCTGGCTTGGGCTTCCACCAGCGAATCCGCTCTTCCAGTCTGGCTCGTCTGCTTATTTTCGCCGGGTCTTAAAATTGCGGAACTGGTCATGCCCGCCGCCCACGAATCGCTTGCCTGGACGTTTGGCTGGTTTCTCCGCATCTCCATCGGCGTCAACGCCATCTTCTATTTTGTGGTTTTCGCTCTGCTGGTCTATCTCGTCGATCGCCGCCGTCCTCGACCCAGTTAGCGAGTCGGCCCGCTCAGCGAATCCGGGCCGCCGCCCGTTGCTATACCGAGAGAATTCGGCCGAAAAACGACCTGTAGCGCTGCAGTGCCAAACGGAGATCCTCGGTCGAGACGTTATCGCCGCGATCCCATTGGCCTTCGAGCCTCGCTCTCTCCGCTGCGAACATTTCAGCCAACCGCTTCATCGCCACGGCAACAAGGCTGTCTGCCTGCTCCACCACCTGCCGAGGCTCGTCAACAAAATTCACTTGGATGGCATCCCACCGGGCGCGAAAGTCTTTCGTTTCTTCTGCCGAAAAGAGCGGCACCACTTGCTTGTCCAAAGCCGGAGCGGTTGCAGCACCCGCGGATGAGGCGCTGCCAACGCCGAAGCTTGGCGTGGGCACAGCTCGCACCTCAGGCCGTGCGCCGGCACGAGCCAGAGTCGCCGTCGTCAGCCCCACGTCCGTATCTTCTTCTTTGAACTTTTTTGCTTCGTCCATCGGCTTGTCTCCTCTTTTTGACCTGCACTCCGCACTACCTGACCCATCCTCTAGCCTCTAATCCGTTTTCTCCGTCGAGATCTACGAACCTGCTGCCTTGGCGCGAGCCATTTCTGGCTCGCCAACTAGTTCATCGAATAGCGTCCGGTAGTGAATCATTGCCTGGCGTAAGTCTTCCGTGCTGGCTTGCCCAGCCGCATGGCGGACGGCAATTTCATGCGCCGCCCGGTAATTCGCCACAACCAGTGGGTGGTCCACGGAGATATCCGCCGAGCGCTGTTCAAACTCACTTACAGAGTAACCGCGCGTAGACATCACGTCGCCGAGGAGTTGGTCAGCCTGAGTGACCGAATTCTTGGGGTCGTCAACAAACTCTGTCTGAATCTTGTGCCACGACGCGATGTAGTGTTCCCGGTCGCTTGTCGCGAGCGGCCGGATGGCGAAAGCTTCCACGCGTTTTTCTCGTTTTTCGAGTCCGGCCTCTCCCTTCCGCCGGCCCCCGCTTTCTTCGACGACGCGCGCGTATTCCGGTCCGAATCGAGTGCGGAGTCTTTCTGTTTTATGCATCTTGAGAATCAGAATGGCAGCGAAGCCCACTAGCGCGATGACAATCACGGCGATGACGATGACCAATGTCGTCGTGTTCATACCCATAGCCTCCTAGTTTTTTCGTAAATCCAGCTACGTCCTGGGTTCGTGATTTCTCGGTCCAAGCGAACAGGTGATTCTGCAACGACTGCGGAACACCTCGCGGCGAATGATGAGAGCGGTCTTCGTCTCTTATACGGCAGCCCTTCTACCCGTCAGGAAATGCAAAACGAGGAGAATAAGCCCGACGACAAGAACAACGTGAATTAAACCGCTGGTGACGTGAAATGCGAAAAGCCCGAGCAACCAGCAAATGATCAAGACTGCTGCGATAAGTCCCAACATGATTTTTTCTCCTTACGCTTATGCGCGAAACCGAGCCCTCTCTATAGTCGCGCACAGCTCCGAAACCCAATTACAAATTAGTCCTTGCAAACCTAACTTGCGCGTCTCAAAGCGAAATATCTGTACAGTTCGGAACACTTCGGATGCTGGCTCTTCTCAGGATTCGGCATGCCTTGCGTGATCGCTTGGAAGATCGGTTGAATAAGCTCGCACACTTCAGCGAGATGGCCGGCTACCTATCAACGGTGTAGCCGCGAAGGTTGTCGTCGAATAGAAACCTGCGTGATTATTGCGGCGCGGGCCCGCGCACTATTTGCACGAATCCGTCGGGACGGATCCATTTCGCAAAAGCGGCCTTCACTTGATCCGCGGTCATCGAAAAATAAATCTGTGCTCCTCTTACCGGTTCGTCCAGCGGCAATCCGATTTGAGCTCGCGCCAGCAAACCTTGAGCTACTCCGCTCTCGCTCGATTCCGCTAGAGGAATCTGCCGCAGCAGCAGCGCTTTGGCTTGTTGCAGCTCCGCATCCGTGACATTTTCTTTCTGCATGGCGATTAAATCCCGTTGGATCAGCTCTCGCGCCTTCGATACATTTTTCGGGTCGCACGCATACGTCACTGTGTACACGGTTCTCGTTCTCTCGGCGTTCATACGGACGTCCACGCTGTACACATATCCGTTTACCTGCCGCAGATCGTGGTAGAGACGCGTTGCATAGAAACCGCCTCCCAGCACATGGTTTGCCATCTGCAGCGGATAATAATCAGGATCGTATCGCGTGATCCCCACCGTCTCGGAAAGATCGACCGTATCCTGCAGTTGGCTCGGATCAGGCACGTTCGCCGCCGACGCCTTGTTCGCCGGGACGCGGGGCAAGTCCACCTCAGGCTTGGCTCCCGAAGCCTTCCATTCTTCGAACTCCTTCTCGATCGCGGCTCTGGCTTCCGCCGGCGTGATTTCGCCAATCACCACAATCGTCGTGAGATCGGGCCTCAACGTCTTCGCATAATATTCTTTTACGTCCTCGAGAGTGAGCGCGGAGACTGACTGCGGCGTCTCTTCCCGGAGCGAGGGGTCGTTGGCCGGATACAAACCGGTGCCCAAAGCTCGGGTAGTCTTGAAGCCAGGGCTCTTCATCCGGCCAGCCACATATTGCGCTGTCTGCGGCTTGATCACGTTAAACGCTTCTTCCGGAAGCGCGGGATTTAATTCATTGTCCGCCAGCAAATGTACTCCGCGCGCAAAGTCCGGCTTCAAAACTTCCAGCGAAAAATCAAAGCCGCCTGATTCATCAGCCGCGATATCATCAAGCGCTTTTTGAAACGCCAGCCGATCCAACGTTTTCGTGCCGTAGGAAAACAGCTCGTCCAGCACGTCGCTGACGCCTTCCTTTCCGGCCGATGTCTCCATGTCGGGATCGTTTCGTACGTATCCCCGCACTGTGATCGTCGGCGTTATATTTTCCGTTCGCACGATTAGCCGCAAACCATTTGGCAAAGTCACATCCGATGGCGGCGGTTCGGGGCGCGGCTGTTCGAGCATCAGCAGTTTCGACGCGGCCCACGCCGGCAGTTCAACTGCCTTCGTGGGAGCTGCGGTCAACTCTTCGCCTCCGCCAAATCCGTGCGCAGATACCGGCGCACCGGTGGGCTGCGGTTTCAGTTCCGCCGCGATCGACTCCTGGTCCACTAAATACTTTTTGGCCACTCGGTTCACGTCTTCGGGCGCGACCTTCTTCATCGCTTCGACGTCATCTTCCGGCGAATTTCGTCCTTCGCTTGCCAGCGCTTCTGACCACGCCGCCGCAAGTCCCGGGATTGAGTTGCGCTGAAACTCCGCCGTGGCGATCTCCTTGCGCTTGGCGGCTTCCACGAGTTCTGCAGGCACGCCGTTGGCCGCATAGTCCGACATGATTTTGCGCATCTCCGCGATGATTGGTTTCGCATCCGCTTCGGCGGGCAACGCCGCCGCACAATACGCCACGCTTGCCTTCGCAAACGTCTCCGCCAAACCGAATCCCGTGTCGAGCGCCTTCCCCTGCGGCACCAGCGCATACAAATTCCCTCGCTGGCTTCCCAGCACGTCGCTCAGAATTTGAATCGCCGCGTAATCCGGGCTTTCCGTTCCGGGTACCCGATAGGAAACAAACGCCAAGAGATAGGGCAAATTGCTATCGAGCGTAAATGATTCCGCCTTCACCGGCGGCAGAGTCACCTCCGTCCGCGCCGGCAAAGTTTTTCGTTCTATTTGTCCGTAGTATTCCTTGACCTTCGCGATCACTTCCGCTGGCTCGACGTTCCCCGTTATCACCAGAATCGCATTGTTCGGCGCGTACCACTTCTTGTAGAACTCCTTGAGCATCTCGCCTTTCGTCGCGTCGAACGATTCCTTCGTCCCCAAAGCGTCATGGCTGTAGACCGTGCCGGAAAACATATCTTCATTCAATCGCGTGATGAATTTGTACGTGGGATTCGAGAGATCGCGCGCCACTTCCTGCTCGATCGCTCCTCGCTCCTTGTCCCATTCCGCCTGCGAATCATCGACGTCCTGCATGCAAGCTGCGTCAAGCCGCAGCGCAATGTCCAGATCCGAAGCAGGCAGCGTCGTGAAATACTGCGTAATGTTTTGTTGCGTATCTGCGTTGCCCGCGCCCCCAAGCTGCGCAAAGATCGCCGCAGTCTGATCGGCCGTCACTCCAGCACATCCTCGAAACGCCATGTGCTCCTGTGCGTGGGCCATGCCTGGAAAACCCGCAGGCGTTTCGTTGCCGCCCGCCAGAAAGTTTTCTTCCACGGTAACCACTGGAGCCAGCGTATCGCGAACGATCACCACTCGCAGCCCGTTCTCCAAAGTCGCTCTCGTGACCTCGGAATTCCCCGCGCGTTTCTCTTGTCCAGAAATCAAGCACGCGGCCATCAATACCACTGCGCAAACGCTGGTTGTGCGGATCAATGTGTTTCCTCTTTTTCAGTGAGTTAGCACGTGCGGTGCAGACCCTGCCCGGGCCATCGGTCCCACGCATTTAAATTCGTGCGTACGTTCTTGTGATGCTGCCTGCCCTCCAAGGGAGGCCGCCTCGCGGGTCGTTATATCATTCCCCTATTAGATATGATGCCGTAAGCAGTCACGCTTTTTCACCTTCTTTTGCGGCGGCGACGCCGCTCGAGGTCCTTTCCTTTTCGGCAATGTAATAGGGCGACGACACCGTGAAGATGCGCTCGTTCCCGCGGACGAGCAAGGCCCACTCCAGCAGCCGGCCCCGCTGATTGTGCAGAAAATATTCGTACCAATGGTCTTCGACCAGTTCGGGAATGACCACCACGATGCGCCGTTGCGGATGTTTTTCCGAGAGATCGAGAATGTATTGGACCAGCGGAACGATAATGAAGCGATACGGAGACGGAAGCACCGTGAATTGCGGCGGTTCGGCGCCGGTTTCGCGGAAGGGCCGCTCCACGTAACGTTCCCAGTCCTCTCGCAGCAGCTCGGAATGCTCCCCTGGTTCCACGTGAATGGCGATGATTTCCGGCGATAGCCGCGAAGCGAATTCTAACGCCTGCTTGCAGATGCGGCTCCACCGGTCGATGGGCACAACCACGATGGGCGGCCGGCCGTGCTCCGCGGGAATCACTGCGTCGCTGGTGGTGGTGGCCACCAGGACCGCGTGATAGTGGCGGCGCACTCGGTGAAAGAAAAATATCAGCAAAGGAATGAAGAGCAGCGTGATCCAGGCGCCCTCGACGAATTTCGCAACCAGCACCACGATGACGGTTATCCCTGTAACGACGCCGCCCAACCCGTTGACCATCGCGCTCTTCACCCAGTGCGGACCGCGATTTTTCCGCCAGTGCACCACCATGCCGAACTGCGACAACGTGAAAGCCATGAAAGCGCCTACGGCGTACAACGGGATGAGTCTGTCCGTGACGCCACCGAACATAATGAGCAGGGCGGCCGTCAGCACACCCAGGACGACGATCCCGTACGTGTAGACGAGCCGACGGCCGCGATAACCGAACGCGTGCGGCAAATAATTGTTCGAGGCAATGGCCCGGCAGAGACGCGGGAAATCGGCGAAGGCCGTATTAGCCGAGAGCGAAAGCACCAGCAAAATCGAGGCGATCGTTAGGTAATAGAAAATTCCTTTGCCAAAAACGGCGGCGATCAACATGGACAGGAGACTCTGATAACCTGGCTTGCCCGGGTCGGTCGCCGCAATGCCATAAATTTTCACGAGATAGGAAATTCCCGCGAGCAGCAGCGCCAGCAGAAAAATAATGATCGTCAGCGTGCGCTGCGCGTTCTTCACCGCTGGTTCGCGAAAGGCTTTTACTCCGTTGCTGACGGCCTCGACTCCCGTCAGCGCCGTGCAGCCGCTCGAGAATACTTTTAACAGCAGCCAAAAGCTGACTACGGCCGTCACCGGCGGCGCCGCAGGCAACGCCGCAACCGGTGTCGGGTGGCCGCCACTGAGCGCCGCGCGCACTAATCCGCCGAAAATCGTAATCAGCAGCGTCCCGACGAACAGGTACGTCGGCACCATGAAAACGACTCCGGCTTCGCGTACGCCCCGAAGGTTGACGATCGTAATGATGAGCAGTATCCCGAGGCAGATCCCAACCGTATGCGGCAACAAGGAAGGGACCGCGGAGATCAGCGCGCCAACGCCCGCGGAAATGCCTACCGCGGCGGTCAGAATATAATCCGTAAGCAAAGCCGCTGCCGCTAACAGGCTTGCAGTGGCGCCCAGATTGTAGCGCGCCACGGTGTACGACCCGCCCCCGCCCGGATACGCCGCGATGGTCTGCCGGTAGGAAAAGTAAACAATGATCAGCAACGCGATGATAGCCGCGCTGACCGGCACAATGTACTGCACGCCGAGCAGCCCCAGCGGAATGAGCAAGCTGAGCGCGGCCTCAGGCCCATACGCTGCGGAGCTGAGCCCATCCAACCCAAAAATAGGAATTCCCTGGATCGGCCCGATCTGTTCGGCGCGTTCGTCGGAAGTCTTGAGGGGCTTGCCAACCAGCAAGTCGACAATGTTCATGGAGGCTCGGTCCGTTTTAGCGGCTCAATCCAGAGTGTCCATTTGCAACGAGAATGTCGCGATTGTCAACTATTGGAAACGGACGGCGGCGGGTCAGCTTCGGACGATCCGACCGAATGTAAAAGGGCGTCGACAACCTCACCAGGGAACAAATCGGGTCCGAGGATTACTTCTGGTTTGCCGACAATCCTGGAACCGATAATCAATGTCCAACGCGACCGATTCCGACGGTAAGATGAGTGTACATGCGTTTTCCTGGCTTCCAACCAACCGAAACCAGTCGGTCCCTATCTCTCTTTGAGATCGTGTCTGCTGCGTGCTCTTTCAGATGGCCGCATTTGTTGCTTCATATCGTCGCTTTGTCGATCTGCATGGGAGTTGCGTTCCTGCCGGCAGCGGGCCAATCGAGAAGCCCAGCAGCGGAAATTAAAGATGCCGATCCGGTCGTGCATGCGTTGTGCGGCAAGAGTGTCGCATTGCTCGGGGAATCGCCGGTGCACGGTTTCGGAAAGACGCTGGAGTTCAAAGTCGAACTCGCTCGCCGGCTCATTGACGAGTGTCACTACAACGCATTCTTCATCGAGAGTGGAATCTACGATTTCCTGAACATTCAGATAAGGCTCAAGTCCGGCCAGGAGGTGACCGAACCCATGATCGCGGCAGCCATCGGCGGGCTTTGGGCGACTCGCGAAGTGCTACCGCTGATTCCGTTCCTGCTCGACCGTGCGAAGACAGGCCGCGTTATCCTCGGAGGCCTAGATGACCAACTCGGGAGGGGAACCTACGCGCAAAGTGAAATGCCGTCCGACTTGGTGGGATATCTTCAGGACGATGAGAAAGCTCGATGCCTTGCGATCCTGCAAAGGCACACTTTATGGCAATACACCGACGATTCCCCATACAGTCCCAAAGACAAAGCGCTCATTCTGGGCTGTCTGGACAGCATCGAAACCAGCCTCACGAAAGCGCCCTCCAGCACAGCTCCTTTCCGCGAATACCACGCGGCCATGATCGAAAGTCTCAAAAGCCTTTTTGCTTGGGACTTCCGGCAGGACGTTCCGAAGGGCGTCGACGAAAGCATTCTCGATCGCAACGACCGGGATCATTGGATGTATGTGAACTTTCAGTGGCTCCAGTCGCGGCTCCCGGCTCATAGCAAGGTGATCGTTTGGGCTGCGAACGTTCACGTAGCAAAGGATTTGAGCGGCGTGCCCGGAGAAGAGGGCCTGGTCCCGCTTGGCTCATACATAAGGCGAGACTTCAAGGATCAGGCCTTCGCTCTTGGGTTCTCAGCGTATTCCGGCAGCTATGCGTTTGTCGGTCAGCCAGTTCGAGAGTTGAGCGCTGCTCCCGACACCTCTCTCGAATGGCGATCATTCGCGAATCGCGACTCCGATACCGTCTATATCTCTCTCAAGCAGCTTCGGAAGTTCGGATCAATTGGAGCTCGCCCGCTGGGAACTAGCTTCAAAACGGCCCGGTGGGATGACGTATTGGACGGGTTAGTCGTCTTTCGTGAAGAGCGGGCTCCGCAGTATCTTCATCGCTAAAGACCGACCGCATAGTCTGCCTTTGGAAAGTTCCCGTCACTTCCGGAAGACAGGCTAACCGCAAACTCAGCCACGACCAAAAGGACGAACGCGGATTAGCTTGCAGACTTTGTTCCAGCGTTCAGGGGCTTTGTTTCGGGCGGATTTGGAGTGCTCGGCGCGGGAGCCGACGGCCGCGTGCCAATGGAAACTTGCATCGCGGTGTTTTTCGGGAAGACCAGTTCGCGTCCCCTGGCGATGAAGTGGGAATAGATGGACATGCTCGCGCCATAAGCGCCCATGGCCATGCCGAGCGGTTGCGAATGAACGAACACGCCCAGGGCGATACCCACAAGTTTAAATCCTCCGGCGCCGCCCGCTACTCGGTTGCTGGTGTTGCCGCTAACATTGCCGGCGCGCGCGTCGGCATCCGTGTGAGCGGACGCTAGCGCCAGCATCACGGAGATCCCAGTGGAAAGATAGCGCGTCTTCGGAGTGTTGGCTTCCGCGCCGCCTTCGGAATCGAGTTTGACGTCTTGTCCTTTGCCGGCTTGCACTCCCGCCAACGCCGCTTCCACCTTTTGGTCGAGGCCATCCGGCAACACAAGCTGATGGAAGACGATGCGGAGCTGCCCGTTGCGGCTCAGGTGCCGCGCCGGACGAACCTGAACGACGGAGCCTTTCAGCAGGCTGCCCTGAGGAAGAATCAGACGGTCTCCATCAAAGAGCGGCTGCGCGAGCACCGCTTCGACTTCGTCGCCTTGATGCGCCGTCGCCGAGCTGAGTGCCGTCATCAGGCGCACGTGCACCGAGCTTCCGGAAGGCGGAGGCGTGGTCAGAGAAGCCGCAAGTTCTGGAGTGAGCGGCTCGGTCCCAAAATCCAGTGGCTGCTCGAGTTCCGCGAAGTAGACGGTTCCCGCGTCAATATATTGCGGATGCACGGGGAGCTGGGCGATGGCATAACGCTCGATCTTGCGCATTTTGCCGGGCTCATGGACCTGCTTCATCGCCGTGTCCCATTGGCGCTTGGCTTCCTCCTTGGCCTGGTCGGCTTTCTTTGATGCGGCGTCTTTTACGGCGTTCTTTTTGGCGCCGCCAGAGTTGGTGACGAACTGGATCACTTGGCCGGAGCCGGGCGTGACCGTGGTGTGGATGGGAATGTGGCGGCCGTCGGGCAGTTCGAGGTCGCTGAATTCCATCTGGACCTTGCGAGCGGGAGAGAAATCCGCGTCGAGTGCGTCAAGAGTGCGTTGCCCGCCGGAAACGCCTTCGAGTTGCGTGATCTGGCCGGTAGCCTGCGTGCCCACTGGCACAACCAGTTTATCAAACGCGTAAATAGGCTCGGCGACGCGGCCGTGCACGGGCTGCCCAACTTTCTGGATTCGAAGTTCCTTGTCCAGGACAACTTGAACGGCGGTCCCTTTCGGAATGGTGAGTGGGATTGTTTCAGTGGTTGAGGCCGGCACGGAGGGTGAATCCGCATCTTGCGCCTGAACGAGTTCCGGGCAGATGCACGCCAGGAAAATTGCGAAAACCAAAATTCTCGTTGCCATGTGATTTTTTCCTCGGCCCGGTCATTTTTGTTTTTGCCAGGTCATTTCGACGCGGATAGGGATTTCGTTCTTCACCGGCATCGTCAAAAGGGAAGGCGGGTCGATCTTGAAATCCGTCAGCGTGGTTGGAATGGTACCAGTAATCTTCGTCTCGGAGCCTTGCGTCACTTGCTGGAAGGCCACCTGCTTATATAAGGCGGTCTGGCCGGCGAAGTGAATCTCCAGATCCGCGTGAATCGTCGCCGAGCCGGAAGCAGCCTCCGGCAAGCTGGTGCGCACCGTGACTATGGGAAACTCTCCGCCCCGCGTGACTTGCAACATGTGCAGATCGCGATTGGTATCGCCCGATTCGAACGATTTGACAGGCACGGCAATCAAGAAGTCGCATTCGCCCGCGTGGCAAACTCCTTTGCCGCGCGCCGCGTGGCTTACGCCATCGACTTGATGCAGCGGGTGCGTGATGTGATAGGTGAGTGTCGATTGGGAAAGCACCCATTGGGTATCCGTTTGGGCGAGGGTTGGTAGCGCCAACAACAATGCGGCAATAAGAAATTTTTTGTTCATGGGCCTTTTTACCACTTAAAGGTTACAGCCAAAATCGCGGCGCCGTAGGCCGAGGCTGTAACAATCGCAACAGGACCGTGAGCCCTCGCGATTCCGTGAACTCTTTCTCCTTTGCTTTTCTGATCGAAGGCCATGGCCCCCAAGATAGGCGTCAAAATCATGCCCGGTCCATGAATCCAGGCGAGGATTTTGTGCGCGCGAATCGGCCCGCGCGTTTGCGTCCCGGGAATCTTCGGCGCGCGAATCGCGTAATACGCGCTCGCGAAATATAAGGTGGCTGTAGCCGAGCCCAGAGCCGCATGCAAATAACGATCGTTTGTGCTGGTGCTCTTGCCGCCGGCGCCTGCACCGGTAATTACCGTGGCGATCAATGGAAACGTATCGATTAAGCCGAGCTTTTGATGGATCTTGAGCATGTGCGAGCGCTTATCGAGCCGCGCCTGATCCGCGGCGCTGCCTTGCGTTTGCGCCGTGGGGAATCCGAGGTCGCCCAGAGAAACCATTCCTTGCAAGGTGAAGTTCATCGATTGCGGAGCGCCCGCCGCCAGAGTGACTTTGGAAACTTTGGTCGTGAACCCTTCGGCGGAGACGGAAACTTCATAATCGCCAGGAGCGAGATTTGGTACGTTGTAAAGTCCGGCCAGACTGGCCTGGATTTCCGTCGATTGGCCGGTCGCGACGCTCTTGACGGAAATCTTGGCGTCCGGAATGGCTACCCCGCTTGAATCGGTGATCTTGCCGGACAGCGTGGCGTTGGCGTCCTGCGACGACGCTCGAGGCGAGAGAGACAACCAAAGGACAAGAATCCCCGCAACGAAGGCGAGCTTCGCTCCATTCTGTTTCATCGGATGTTCCCCCATCCTTCCGCAGAGCTAGCAAAAGTATGAATCCACAGATGCGGCCAACGCTATCGAAGATGTCCAAGCAAAGGAGACTCAGACTCATAATTTCTTCTTGCGTGCTTTGACGCTCTCGTCACATTCGGAGCGGAATGTTATCACCTCGCGAAATAATAACGAAAACCAGGAGGAAGGTATTTCCTACTGATCCTGAAGGTCTTCTCGGTTCGCTCGGACGAAAGAAAACAGTTTAATAATCCTTGATAGACGCATGCGAGAATAGGCGTCGCCCTCCGAAAACAATGCTCACTCGCCAGTTCATCGCTGCCGTCAAACCGACTGTCGCGCATAGCGTGAGGCACTGGATATACGGTCTTGGGGGTTTGGGCTTCATCCCCCTCGGGCTGCTCGATAGCTCTGTAATTCCGCTTCCGGGCAGCATGGATGTGCTTCTGATTGTCCTCGCGGCACGGCAAACACAGTTGTGGCTTTACTACGCGCTGATGGCCACACTTGGCTCGGTGATCGGAGGGTTCGTCACTTACAGACTGGCTCGCAAGGGAGGGAAGGAATCGCTCTCGCGGAGATTCTCGGCAAAGACGTTGAAAAGAGTTTACGCGATTTTCGAGAGATGGGGATTTGCAGCCATTGCGATTCCGGCATTGTTGCCGCCCCCGGTGCCCCTGGTACCCTTTGTGCTCGCCGCGGGAGCGATGCAATACTCCGTGAAAAAATTCCTGGCGGCGATGACGCTCGGACGAATTGCGAGGTATCTGTTCCTGGCGTACCTGGCGGAGCGGTATGGACGAAAGATCCTGCCTTTTGTTTTGCGCCACGCGCACCCGGTGTTGCTGGGAGTTCTGGGGCTGATCGCCGTTGTGGCTTTGATTTTGTTTTATATTTTCGCGGGTAAGAAGAGAAAGAGCGGAAAAACGAAAAGTTAGACATTCTCAAACTCACTGCCAGCAACCTCGATGGAATGCAGTCCCAAAAAGTTGCCCCGGCTTGACACGGGCGGAAAGCGGGCCTAGGCTCCAACACTTTCAAGGTGAAGAATGGCGTTTGTGAGAATGGTATTTCCTGGAGAAACAATGCAGACGAGAGGCGCAGCGATGCAATTGCATATACGGAATGGCTTCAGGATGGGGCGGCTGGGCGTCGCGATGTTCATTGGATGCGCCGCGATGTTCGTCCTGATGGCCGCGGGAACGGCGCGGGCGGCCACGGAAAATTACGAGGTGATCGTAGAACGAAACGTGCCGGCGAAGATGCGCGATGGCGTGATCTTGCGCGCGGATATTTACCGGCCCAAGGCGGAGGGAAAATTTCCCGTGCTGCTGGTGCGCACGCCTTATGACAAAACGGGCGAATCTGGTTTCGGCATGAAGGGAGCGGCGCGCGGGTACGTGGTGGTCGAGCAGGACGTGCGCGGGCGGTTTACATCGGATGGTGAGTGGTACGTGTTCAAAAACGAATCGCAGGACGGATACGACACCGTGGAATGGGCGGCGGCGCTGCCGTACTCGAATGGAAAAGTAGGAATGTTCGGCGGTTCCTATGTTGGCGCGACGCAATATTTGGCGGCCATTGCAAAACCGCCGCACCTCGCGGGGATTTGTCCGACGGTGACGGCGTCGAATTATCACGACGGCTGGACGTACATGGGCGGGGCGTTCGAGCAGTGGTTCAACGAATCGTGGAGCACCGGGCTGGCGATGAACACGATGCGGCGGCGCTTGGAAGACAACGGCGACGCAATTGGCGGAACGAAAACTTTGCCGCTGGCCGATTACGCCGTGCTGGATGCGCCATCGGCTGCGGGAATTGCGCCATATTTTACGGATTGGCTGGCGCATCCGAATTTCGACGCGTATTGGAAGCAGTGGTCGATCGAGGATCATTACGCGAACATTGAAGTGCCGGTGCTGAGTTTTGGCGCGTGGTACGACATTTTTCTGGGCGGGACGCTGCGAAATTATCAACGATTGAAGGCGGAAGCCGGAACTGAAGCAGCGAAGCATGGGCAGAGATTGGTGGTTTATGTTGGCGGACACGCGGGCGGATCGAGCAACCGAAAAGTGGGCGCGGTGGATTTCGGAGAGAAGCTGCCGATCGATCAGGATGAGATAACGTTGCGGTGGTACGACTGGATATTGAAAGGGCAAGCGAACGGCATGGAGAGCGAGAAGCCGGTAAGAATTTTTGTGATGGGAAAAAATGAATGGCGCGACGAGGATGATTGGCCGTTGGCAAGAGCGAAGAACACACGTTATTACCTGCATTCCCCGGGGAGCGCGAACAGTCTCGGCGGTAACGGAACGCTGAGTACGACGGCGCCGGGAGAAGAAAAAGCGGACCAGTATGTGTACGACCCGAGCGATCCGACGCCGACGATTGGCGGGCCGCTTTGTTGCGGCGCGCTGCCGACAGGAATCGGTCCGGAAGACCAGCGGCCGGCGGAAGCGCGTTCGGATGTTTTGGTGTTCACGACGCCGGCGTTTGCGAAGGATTTTGAAGTGACGGGTCCGGTGACGCTGGATTTGTACGTGAGCAGCTCGGCGGTGGACACAGATTTCACCGGGATGCTCGTGGACGTCTGGCCGAACGGATTCGCGCAGAATTTGACGAGCGGCATTTTGCGGATGCGTTACCGGAATTCGCAGGAAAAGCCGGAGTTGGAAAATCCGGGCGAGATGTATCACGTGACGGTGGATCTGTGGGCGACTAGCGATGTTTTTCTGGCGGGACACAAATTGCGGCTGGAAGTTTCGAGTAGCAATTTTCCGCGGTTCGACCGGAACATGAATACCGGCGAAGTGCAATCGCGCGCGACGCGGATGATCAAAGCGACGAACGTGATTTATCACGACAAAGAGCATCCGTCGGCGCTGATTTTGCCGGTGGTGCCGTAGTCCGAAGCAAGGCGCCGGGCAGGCCGCGTCCTGCGGCATTCCAAAACAAGCAATCGAGTTTAGCCGACGCACACAGCGAGATGTGCGGAAGGATTTCCATCGCCCGGCGGGCGTTTCGCGGCGGTTGAGTTGGCCGTTGAATGGCTGTGCAAATTCCATTATCGTAGAGGTTTCTTTTCTGGCAAAAATGCGCGGTGTATGCCGCGCGCGGAGAATAGGCGGGGGAAATCGTGAAGAAGAAGATACGGGTGATCCAGTACGGCGTGGGGCCGATCGGCGCGTCGATTGCGCGGCTGATGCGGGAAAAACAGGCTATTGAAATTATCGGAGCGATTGATACAGACCCGGCAAAAGTGGGCCGCGACCTGGGCGAAGTGACGGGCGCGACGGATGCGCCGTGGGGCGTGAAAATTTCGGCGGATGCGAAAGAAGTGCTGGAGCAGGCCGCGGACGTGGTGATCCACTCGACGTCGTCTTCGCTCCCAAAAGTGATGGACCAGCTGCTGATGTGCCTGGAAGCGGAGTCATGCATCGTTTCGACGTGCGAAGAGCTCTCGTTTCCGCTGCGGACGTATCCGGAACTGGCGGCGCAACTGGACAAGGCGGCGAAGGATTGGGGAGTGGCGCTGGTGGGAACGGGCGTGAATCCGGGATTCGTGATGGACAAGCTGGTGATCACGCTGGCGGCCGTTTCGCAGCGGATTGAACATGCGAAGGCGGTGCGCATCGTCGACGGCGGGAAGCGGCGGCTGCCGTTGCAGAAAAAAATCGGCGCGGGAATGACGGAAGAAGAATTTCGCGCGCAGGTGAAAGCGGGCGTGATCAAGCACGTCGGTTTGCCGGAGTCCGTGGCGATGATCGCGGACAGCTTGAACTTGCCGGTGGAAGAAATTACCGAAACGATTGAGCCAAAAATCGCGACTGAACGCGTGCAGACGGAATATTTGACAGTCGAAGCAGGACAGGCGGCGGGCGTACACCAAATCGCGCGCGGCGTGGGCGGCGGAAAAGAGCTGGTGTATCTCGAACTGCAAATGTACGTCGGCGCAAAGGAACCTGCGGACACTGTTGCGTTGAAAGGGCATCCGAACATTAGTTTGGTGATTCCCGGCGGGACGCATGGAGATGTAGCGACCGCGTCGGTGGTGGTGAACTCGATTCCGGTGATTCTGGATGCTCCCGCGGGATTGCGCACGGCACGGGATTTGCCAATTGGATTTTTCTCGCCGAATGCGCGGCCGTAAGAGGAAGTGATTGGTGGTTTGTGGTTAGTGCCTAGTGGAACCGCAACATTTTTTCGCGGATGCGGAACTCTCGCGTTCGACCTCTCCAAGATCAGGCGCCTCGAAAACGCACAGACTCCCGATGCGGTCGGGGTAGATTCCGTCTGTGCTGGTGCGAAATTGGCGACGTAGGGCCCTACCCCCCTGGGGGTTTTTTCGTAAGTGCTCATTCTAAAGAGTTTTAAGCCCGTTGTTTTGGAAGTGCGGATTCTAAAGAGGATAGTGGCTAGTGATGAGTGGTTAGTGGATAGAGGAAACGTGGCGCGTGATCCGTGTAGCGTGATCCGTGAAGAACGCACAGAGAGAAAAAGATGACGCCGAGGTGACGCGAGCGGGGTGGTTGCGGGAGTGCGGAGGGTAAAGGATTTAGTGGTGAGTGGCGAGTGGCGAGTGGTCAGGTTGCGGAAGGAGAAGAATTCGCTTGAAGGATGTGACCCCACCCCCGGGTGTTTTCTGCAAGAGTGACAAACAAAGGGGTTATGGTTGACGCGGCGTCCAAGAGTGTCAAGGAAAGGACTTAGAGAAGAGCTGTTGAAGGCTGAAAATTCAGAGTTGAATGAGGAAAGAAAAGGACCGGAAGAAGACAACGCCCCGAGCGGCTCGGGATAAACGCCGACGCCCCGACAGGGCTGGGCGCAGAGGTGGCGCTGAGACGATGGGGACGTCGAAAGGGGACAGCGCCTTAGAATCACAAGACATGGTAGCATGCCAGTTACCAACTGTCAATACAAATTTGCCATGTACTGCGTGGTCATTCGAACGGGAGGGGCGGATTCGAATGGGGTGAAGGGAAGTCGAGAGATTTGAGGGCGTTGGAAGGAGAGTAATGGGTTTGTTACGGCTGTGGAAATGTGTGGAAAACTCGGGAGAGGAAAGGAAGTTCACGGTCGACCGTTAAAAGTTGAAGGTGAAACGACGGAGAGAAGGAAAAGAAAGACCCACCCTTGCAAAACCAAGCCCCGCAAGGATGGGCAACCCAACAATTGCCGACGCGCCGCGGGTCGGCCACCCACCATCGAACAACTCCAAACCCCCAGCATCCTAACGCTCCTTATATCTATGAACATGGTATATTCGCCGTGATGATCTCAGTCCCTGCGGAAAAAACAGATCATGGAAACGCGTCCAGGCCACCCGCCCAATCTCACCGCGGTGCATGGTTCGACTCCCTTCTCCCCGACATCCGATACGGCGCGCGTGCGCTGCGAAAGAATCCGGGATTCAGCTGCGTCGCGATTGCCACGCTGGCGCTGGTAGTCGGCGCCAACACCGCCATCTTCAGCGCCTTCTACGGCCTCGTCTTCCGCCACCTTCCCTATAAAAATCCCGATCAACTCGTGATGTTGTGGAGGTCCAATCGAAGAACAGGACTGCAACACTCCGGACTGTGGTGGTCGCGAGATTTCACGAAGAACCAAACAAAAAGCTTTGACGTGATCGCCACATTCTTCCTGAGCGACGACCCAAGGTGGTTTGAGAGCACGAAATTTTGGGGCACTCAGGAATCCGTCCAGCAAGTACCTTGCTCCGCCGATTTCTTCCGCGTACTCAAGGCCACGCCCCTCTTGGGCCGAACCTTTCAACCGGACGACGACGCTGCAAATGCGCCAAAGGTTGCTATTCTGACCACCCGGTTCTGGCGGCAGCACTACGGCGCCAGGAATGACGTAATCGGGAAAACTCTCTCCGTCAAGATGCTCGGCGAGCGCCGAGATTTCACGGTTATCGGTGTGATGCCGGAGTACGTCGAATTCCCGTATCCACTTTTGCCTCGTCAAACAGATTTCTGGGTCAACGCACCCGTCGGAGATGACGTGACCTATACGAACGTCATAGCTCGCTTAAACAGCGGGGTCAATATTCGAGCGGCCGAGGCAGAAATCAACACAATTTTGCATGGTTTTCCTTCGGGAGCCAAAGGAATCAGCGACGACGACACGATTCAAGTCGTTCCGCTGCGTTCTGAACTCATTCGTGATGTTAGGTCCATGCTCTGGATCTTAGTCGCCGCGCTCGGGTTTGTGTTGCTCATCGGTTGTGCAAACGTCGGCAATCTTCTGCTTGTGCGTGGCTTCGCTCGCGAAAAGGAGTTCGCTCTGCGCACCGCATTGGGCGCTGGGAGGGCTACCCTGATTCGCCAGCTATCAATCGAGGCTCTGCTGCTCGCTGTCTCCGGAGGATTTCTCGGATTTCTCCTCGCCTATTGGGGATTGCGCGGCTTCTTGGCGCTTCTGCCGCCCACTTTGCACGTACCGCGCTTCCAGGAAGCAGTCATCGATCCCCGGGTTCTCGCAGCCACAGCTGCAATCTCCATGGTGGCCGCTCTTCTCTTCGGGATATTCCCAACGATGCGTTTCTCCCGTGTCAATCTCACCAAGACACTCAGGTCCGGTGTCGTAACAAGCCAGGCCGGCGGCTCTGTGCTGCGTCGTCCGGGCAGCCTCTTGCTCGTGAGCGAAATTGCCTTAGCGTTGGTGCTCCTTTCGGGAACGGCCTTACTGACGCAGAGCTTCGGAAAGTTGGTAAGCACCAATGCGCGCTTTCAACCTCAACACCTTCTCACAATGGACTTCTTCGTTAATCCCGATCCTTCCATTGATGACGCAAAGTCGCGGGGAGCAAAATACATACAATTGATCGGCGCAATAGCGGCGCTTCCCGGCGTAAGATCATCGGCCCTTGCATCCCCGTTCCCCTCTTCAAACCATCCATATCAATTTCAATTCCAGGCGCTGACGGGTGGTGGACGCATCGCGGAATCGAAGCAGCCGGCGGAAGCGCAATTTGTAACCGCCGGATTCTTCCAGATGCTGAGATATGAGTTGCAGCGAGGGCGCTGGTTCGACGACACCTATATTCTGAATTCTCCGCCTATCGTAGTCATTAATCAGGAAATGGCTAACAGTTACTGGCCTGACGTCAATCCCATCGGCCTTCAGCTGGCTTGGAAGCACGGCGGCGCGTCCTTTGATGCTTTCACAATCGCGGGGATAGTAAAAGAACCGCCGCGATTCCCTTCCGGCGAGAGGGCCAACCCGACAGTCTACATCTCGCTGCTTCAAAAGCCCCTCCTCAATGTCTCCTTGCTCGTTCGCACACAAGGCGATCCTCGTGGCGTCACTGGCATGGTGCGCGAGGCCACGTCCAAAGGTTTCCCGGCGGGCGCTTCTTTGAGTGTCGTAAAAACGGGCGATGACTTGATCTCGGAATCCATGGCTCGTTTGCGTTTTACCATGATGCTTGTCTCCGTCTTTTCGGGTGTCGCGCTGCTGTTGGCGCTGATTGGCATCTATGGTTTGATCTCCTACTACACCGCGCAGCGCACCCGCGAAATCGGCATTCGAATGGCGCTGGGAGCAACACCGAGTGCCGTCCTAAAGCTAATCCTACAAGAAGGTATGGCTCTCATCAGCGCTGGCGCCGCGCTAGGCTTGGTCGTGGCTTACCTTTTCGGCAGAGGTCTCGCCAGCCTGCTGTATGGAGTGCATCCCAGCGACCCGATTTCATTGCTTGGCGCCGTCATCTTGTTCGTCGCCGTAGGTTCCGTTGCTTTCTACATTCCTGCCCACCGCGCCGTCTGCATCGATCCCATGGTGGCGCTTCACTATGAGTAACTAACGGGTTCCAAATACATTTTAGCGAATTGTGGAACCTACGTACGCCACGAAGCAGTGCGTTAATCAACTGAGAAGGGCGATCAGGACGTTGACGTCGAGGAGGAAGGCGGTCACGGGAGGTCGTCGCGGAGTTGATTGACGAGCTCGAGAGTAACGGGGGCGGATCTGGGACGAACGGGCAAGAGAGGAACGCCATTGCGCGCGCGGCGAGATGGTTTGCGCGGGGTTAGGGCTTCGCGGGCGAGCCCGGAGAGGACTTCGCCGATGCTCTTGCGCTCTTTGGCAGCGAGTTCTTTGGCGGCGGCGAGGACGTCATCGTCGATGGAGAGCGTGGTGCGCATAGAGATTCGGTGATGCTATAGCATCAAACATCAAGCATTATACGTCAGTTTTGGGAACGATTTCAAAGGGGCGAAGCCCAGAGAGGCTTCCGGCCAAGCGTACCGCTCTGAAGGGCAATGGGCATGAAAGACGAATCCCGACCGCGCCGGTGCGCAGAAATTTCTATGGTTGCCAGGGGTTGAGGACGGGGACGTGGAGGTTGGCGAAGTCGGTGATGTTGCGAGAGACGACGGTGAGGTTGTGGTGAAGGGCGGTGGCGGCGAGGAGACCGTCGATGACGGAGAGGGCTTTTCCCGCGCGCTTTGCGGTAGCGGCGAGCCAGCCCCATCGATCCGCCACGTTAGAATCGACGGGCAGAATTCTGCCGGAGAAGCGGGCGCGCAATTCGACGTCGAGCCAGGTTTCCAGTTGAGTGCGACGCTTTCCCTGGGACAGCGACGCGAGGCCCTTGCGAATTTCTCCGAGGGTCAGCACGCTGAGGTAGAGCAAGGACTCATCCGCAGCATCTATCCAAGCCATGACGCGGGGCTCGGGGCTGATGCGGACCACTTCGGAGATGCAATTGGTATCGAGCAGGTATCCGCTCATAGGTCGATATCGCGGCCTTCATCGCGGTCGCGCGCGAAATCAAGTTCCAAGCCAACGAGGGGCGACTGCCTGAAGAATTGCAGCAGGCTTTTGGGCTGCCCGGACTTACCGATGAGGCGCTCGTAATGCTCGTCGGCAATCATGACGACGCCTTCTTTGCCCTGACGAGTGATGAGTTGAGGGCCCTCCGTGCGAGCGCGGCGAAACAGTTCGCTGAAGCGGGCTTTGGCGGTTTGGACTTGCCATGTGGATGCCGCCGATCGCAGGGAGCGTTTTTTTGTAGTTTTGGACAAGACATTTCCTCGATTGCTGACCAGTCTGACTAGACAGCCAGAATAGCATTCACCGTTGCATTTGTCCAGCGCGGGCTGGGCACAAAGAGGCGTCTTCGAGAAGTGAAAACGAACATTGAAGATTGCATGCGGAAAGAGGGCACGGCGTGCCGTGCCCCTACGACGGAAAAACAGGCGCGGAGGATAGAGAATTATGGGGAGGCGAAGAGGGAGGAATGAAGAAGTGCCCCAGCCTTCGACGGGTTCGAAGGCTGGGGCACGCTGCGGTTCATGCGAGACTTTAGTGATTTTTCTTTGGCGGATGCGTTTTTTCGCCGCCTTTTAGGCTGATGAGAGCCAGGAAATCCCTGGCGTTGAACGGGTAGCGGCGAACAGACTGTTGTCCGGTGGTGCTGAGGGTGATGTCCACGCGGCGATTGTTGGCGAGGACGAGGACGCGCAGGTTGTCCAGCATTTGCTGGCGCTCGTCCGGGGTGACGTCGGGATTCTGGGCGATCTGTTCCTTGGTCTGTTCGGCGGTGAGCTGGTCCTCTTCGCCGTAGGAGCGCGTGTCAATGTGGTCCGGGGGAACGCCGTGCTGGACGAGGAAGCTCTTGGCGCGTTCCACGCGGCGCTCGGTGAGCTGCTTGTTGTATTCCGCGCCGCCGCGGGGGTCAGCGTGGCCGCCGAGGATCAAGCGAGCGTCCGGCTTGAAGGTCAAATAGCGCGAGAAGTCTGCCGCGAGCTTGACCAGAATCTGTTCCTGGCTGCCGAGCAAGCCTGCGGTGGGATTGGCAGCGGTGGGACGCGCGGTCGCAAAATAGATGCTATGGAGCGAGAGCCGCGCTTCCAGCTCGACCTGTTCCGGCGGAGGCGGCGGTTGCTGGACTTCAATGCCTAGCTCGCAGTCAGCGGTGCCTCCGCGGCCGTCATCGACGTGACCATCGACGGTATAGCTGCCGGGACTGAGGCCGGCGGTCTCGAAACGCACAGCTGCATCGCTGCCGCGGACTTCGCCGCCGCTGGACTTCCAGGAATAGGTCAGGGGATCGTTGTCGGGATCGCTGGCGGTTGCGGTGATGTGCACCGTATCGCCGGCGGGGACGGAAGTGCGGTCCGCGGAGCAGCTCATGGTGGGCGGATGATTGGGGGGCGGCTCGACCCGAATAGACGCAGAGCAATTCGCAGTGCCGCCGCGTCCATCGTCCACGCGCAGATTCACGGTGTACATGCCGGGTGTGGTGCCGGAAGAATTCCATCTGGCTTCCGGACCGCTGCCCTCGACAGCGCCGCCGGTGGACGTCCAGGAATACGTCAGAGGATCATTGTCGGGATCGCTGGCGTCGGCACGGACAGCGACGAAGTCGCCGGAGCCGACGTAGACCATCGACTTATCCGCCGAGCAGGAAGCGACCGGCGGGTGATTCGGAGGGGACGGGGGCGGAGGATTCCCGCCAAAACGGAAGACGATTCCAGCGGAAAGGCGGACATTGGTCTGCCATCCGTCCGCGCCAGTGAGGGAGGTCGGATCCTGAAACCGGCTGAGCAGGAATTCCGCTTGAAAAAGGCGGAGAGCGAAGCGGTGGGTCAGCCGGTAATCGAGGCCGCCGCCGCCAGTCATGGTAAATGCGTTTTGCGAAAGAAGAGGCGTGCAGGCATAGATGGGCGCATTGCAACCGACCAGGTTGACATCGCCAGCGTGGGCAACGCCGCCGAGAACCTGGAGAAACGGAGTGAAGCGGCCATGGTCGCGGAAAGAAAGGCGCGGACCAAGCATGAAGGTGAAAACACTGCTATTGACGTCCACGTTGCGGGAAGGGCTGTAGGCCGGGCCGAGGCTGCTGAACTCGAGAGAATTGACTTTGAAGCCGCCAAAATCAACGACCAAGCCGAGGTGGCGGTTGAAATTGTAGGCCAGAGAAGTACTGCCGCCATGCATGCCGTCGATGCGGTTACTGGTGCTGTCCGGGACGGCCCTCCAAAAGGAGTAGCCCATGAAGAGCTCGAGCTTGGGAGTCGAGTCGTTCTGTTGGGCCGCTCGGCGCGCGTGTCTGCGGGAATGGTTTCCGTGTCCTTCGCCGGCCGGCGCTTGGGCGGAGGGCGCTGGCGACATGGGGAGCGCAGTTTTCCCAGCTGGCTTGGAAGCGGCGGCGGGAGCCGCAGTGACACTCGCCGAGTCATCCTTTTTGGGGGTGTCACCAGGCTTGGGCGTGTCGTCCGCGAAAAGCGCAGGCACCAGAAAAAGAGCAATCGCCATGGTGGGAAGAATGCGTGTTCCCAATTTCATTGTCGCCTCCAGAATCGTGCCTACTGGCTGCGAAGCGGGGGAATGAACCCGCTTCGCGGCCGTCGAACCTTGCTCGCCGTGCGCTCTGCTGAGACCATGCAGGGCTTACGGCTGAGGTACTGTAACGCTCGTGCCATCCACGGTTACCGAAGCGGCGCCACCGCCTGAGCCGGCGAACAGTCTTCCAGTCACTACGGCGCCGGTATTCATCGTGATGGATACGTTGGCGAGCACATTGCCTTCGAATATGGTGGTGGTGTCGATGGTCGCTGAAGTGCCAACTTGCCAGAAGACGTTGCTGGCCTTGGCGCCACCGGCCAGGATGACCTGGGAACCGGGCCCAGTGGTTAGCGTGGATCCCATCTTGAAGATGAAAATGGCATTGGGATCGCCTTGGGCGTCGAGAGTGACATTGTTGTTTGCCCCTGCTCCGGAAATCAGGACGGAAGTGGAGTTAACGTAGAGCCCAGGTGTGAACGTCAGTCCTCCCATATTTCCTGGCAAAGTCTGTGCGTTGGTGGATCTGCTAACGGCGTCGTTATAGGCAGCCAGCAAATCGGCTTGGGCTTGCGTGATGACGGAATCGTTGATGTGAATCGTGCCGTTCACTTGCGCCGGGGGAATTCCCTGCGAGGTACCTGGCGCCAGGCCGACGTTACCGTTGATGACGACAGGGCCCGTGCTGGCGATCGAGGAGGTGGACATCACCGCGAAGCTGCCGGCTGAACCGAGATTGATGGGGGCTTGGCCCGTGCCGACCACTGCACTGGTCGTGAAGTTCCAAGGATCAGGCGCGGCACCGGTAGTGGTTGACAACGCGTTGCCTGTCAGATCGGTAACAAGATTTGAGATCGTGGCGGTGTATTGGGTGTTAGCGGCAAGATTTGCTAAAGGCGCAAAGGTTGCGATCTGGCTTGCGGGATCGTAAGAGACAGTTCCGTTCACGGGGGCTCCGCCAGCGCCGGCGACTGCGACCGTGAAGGTTGCGTTGGTTATGGTTGTGGGATCCATCGCCGAGCTGAACGTGGCGCTGATGGTTTGGTTGATAGGTACGGCCGGGGCCGCGCTAGCCGGGACCGTGCGGGTGATGGTTGGGGCGACGAGATTGGCAGCTAATCCGGTCGCAAAGTTCCAGGTGAAATTGGCAGCCATGGGGTCGCCAGTGAGGTCCTTAGCGGCCGTGGTAATTGTGGCGGTGTAGGTCGTGCTCGCAATCAGATTGCTTGTTGGGGTAAAGACCGCCGTGCTACCCGCATAGGACACGGTTCCTGTGACTGCGGCTCCGCCACCGGCAACTGCCAGTGTGAAGGTCCCAACGGCCGAGATCGTGGAAGGATTCATGGGTGTGTTGAACGTCGCGGCGATTCTCTGGTTGAGCGGCACGCCTATGGCTGCGCTGGCAGGATTCGTGGAAATCACAAATGGGTCGCTGGCGTTCGGCTGAGGACCTGTGGAGAAAGTCCAAACATAGTTGGCGGTCAGCGGGTTGCCTTGAGCGCTCTGCGCGGCGGTGGTAACAGTGGCCGTGTACGGAGTGTTGATGGCAAGGGCTGCTGTTGGGGCAAAAATAGCGGTATCGCTGGCCGCATCGTAGGTGACTGTGCCCGGCACGGCGGCTCCGCCGCCGGCCACTGCCAATGTAAAGGTACCAGCTGCGGTGATGGTAGACGCCGTCATGTGGCCGCTGAAAGTGGCGGCAACCTTTTGGTTGAGGGGCACGTCGTTCGCGCCGCTAGCGGGAACGGTGGAGGTCACCGAGGGCGCGCCTGCCGTGGTGAAAGTCCAAATGTAATTGGCTGCTAATGGCGCGCCAGTGGGATCTTGCGCTCCGGTGGTAATCGTGGCGGTATACAGAGTGCCAGTTGCAAGGGTTGTTGCGGGAGTGAATGTCGCCGTACTACCAGCGAAGGTGACGGAACCGGCCACGGGAGTAACACCGGGGCCCGTTAACGTGAAGGTGGTGGTGTTGATCGTTGAGGCTTCCATGGGCTCGCTGAACGTGGCATTCACAGTGGTGTTCTGGGCCACACCCACGGCGCCGTTCAGTGGAACGGTCGAAACGACCGTGGGCGGCGGAGCCGTCGTAAATGTCCACACGTAGTTGGCGGCAAGTGCGGCGCCTGTGGGATCTTTAGCTCCGGTTGTGATTGTGGCCGTGAACAAAGTGCTGGTAGGGAGAATCAGCGTTGGAGTAAAAGTTGCCGTGGAGCCGGTATAGCTGACGGCGCCGGCCACGGGAGTGGCTCCGGGCCCGGTCACGGTGAAAGTTGCGGCGGTAATGGTCGCCGGGTTCATAGCCCGGCTAAAGGTGGCGGAGACGAGAGTGTTAACAGGCACTGCGGTGGCTCCATTTGTCGGAACCGTGGAAAGAACTGTGGGTGCCGCCGAGGTCGTGAAGGTCCACACATAGTTAGCGGCGAGAGGAGCGCCCGTGGGATCTTTGGCTCCGGTCGTAATCGTGGCGGTGAATAAGGTGCCGGCTGGGAGAAGCTGCGCCGGCGCAAAGGTTGCGGTGCTGCTTGCATAGGTGACGGTACCAGCCACAGGAGTGGCGCCGGGTCCTGTAACCGTGAAGGTGGTCCCGGTGATGGTTGAGGGGTTCATGGCTTCGCTGAAGGTCGCAGAGATAGGCGTGTTGACGGCAACCGCGGTGGCCAGATTTGCGGGAACGGTCGAGACAACCGTGGGTGGAGGGGCGGTCGTAAAGGTCCACACAAAATTGGCAGCCAGCGCGGCGCTCGCGGGATCTTTCGCTCCGGTGGTAATGGTGGCGGTGAATAGTTTGCCGGCGGCAAGGGCCAGTGTCGGTGTGAAAGTTGCGGTGGACCCAGAGTAAGTGACAACTCCCGCTACAGGTGTCGCACCTGGTCCCGCCAAAGTAAACGTCGCATTGTTGAGCGTCACGGGATTCATGGGCTCGCTAAAGGTGGCGGAAACGACGGTGTTGACGAGGACACCTGTGGCCAAGTTAGCCGGAACGGTGGAGATTACGGTTGGCGCGCCAGTGGTGAAGGTCCAAACATAATTTGCTTGCAGAGCGTTGCCGCCGGGGTCGGTGGCTCCCGTAGTGATAGTCGCGGTGTACAAAGTAAGAGCGGCGAGAGAAGCCGTCGGCGTAAAGGTCGCGGTGGTGCCAGAGTAGGTCACTGCGCCGGCGACAACTGTTGCTCCCGGCCCCGTCAACGTAAACGTTGTTGTGTTGATGGTAGCCGGGGCCATGACCGAGCTAAAAGTCGCAGTAACCGTGGCATTGAGGAGCACAGCGGTGGCGCCATTGGCGGGAGAAGTGGCGATGACCGTGGGCGATAGCGGGCTGGCGGCTTGTTCGCGGCCGCATCCGGCTGCAAGAGCGACTAATACGAACGCCAATAAAGATATATTGAGGGACTTGAATTTGCGCATTAGCTTCTCCTGTTTAACCGATGACAAGGCGTTCCGCTTTTTCTTGAAACCAGGGCCATCGCACGTTCGAATCTTTGCATTTCCGAAATAAAGCTTCGGCACAACAACACATCGAGAACCCACGCCGAGACGAACCAAGTGTGGACAGAGCATCGCGGAGGCGCGTCAAGGCGCCGCCACAGACTGAGCGCTTGCGACAATCTTTCTCTATCACTCAAAAGGTACTTAACTAGGCTGGGAACTCGATCCTAAATTCGCAAGCTGGAAAAGTCAGGTGACTAACGGCTAGGGCCCTGCTGGTTTTTTCGGTGACTTCGCCACTACCCTCCGCGTTTCTCAACAGAAACCCTTCGTGCAGGGAGAGAGTATGCATATCTTGTGCCACAGCATACCTGTGGGCAGGGCGCGTTCGCTCAGTCGTGTAACGCCGCTAAAATGTTGATTCGAAAGAAAAGTGTTCCTCTGACTCGGTTATGAATGTGAGAAACGGTTCGCTGAGTGAATCGCAGTCGTAGCAACTTGGGACGGAATCCGTTCCATTTGAGGAAAGCGAACCATTTGGAAATTTCCTGATTTTGTGAGATTGCCGTTGGAGAACCAAACTGAAAGGGGATTTCTGCACCAGACCGGAGAGGATGCGTTCTGGAGGAGCGAGGGTGAACGCACGAAGAGGCGCGGGGCCGAAGCGGGGTCCAGGACGGCGTCCATTCAAGTGATGATCCGAATAGCGGACATAGCCTTTTGAAGCTCAAGGTAAACATGTCGTGTCCCTACGGCCGAGGAAAGACACCACAGGTTTATTGTGAGGTGCGGAGGGGGAGGAAGTATTGCGTGTCTTTGAAGGGGTCTTGGAGGCGGCCGCGACGCGGCAACTAGGTAAACTGCGGAGCACCGCCACATGCTCTACTCGGCAGAAGCAAGTGGAAGAAAGTACTGCGTGCCTTTGACCGGTTCCTGGAGACGTCTTAGTAAGTGTTGGAGGTCTTCGCTGCGCTCGACGAAGTCGATGTCCGAGGTGTTGATGACGAGGAGGTCGGAGGCGGCATAGCGGAAGAAGAAGTGTTCGTAGGCGGCGGCGACTTGCTCGATGTAGGAGGGGGAGATTTGGGATTCGTCGCGGGAGGCTTTTTTGGCGATGCGGGAGCGGAGGACTTCGGGCTTGGCCTGGAGATAGACGACGAGATCGGGGGAGGGGATGCCGAGGGTCAGGGAATCGTAGTAACGGTCGTAAAGTTTGAGCTCCTCGTCATCGAGATTGAGATTGGCAAAGATGCGGTCTTTCTCGAGGAGGAAATCGGAGAGGATGGGGCCGGGAGCTTCGACGGCAAGGGCTTCGCGGATGCGCTTTTGGCGCTCGATGAGGAAATACATTTGGGCGCGGAAAGCGGCGCCGGCTTTTTCTTTGTAGAAATCGGCAAGGAAGGGATTGTCTTCGCAATCGTAGATGCGGCGGGCGTGAAGACGTTCGGCGAGGATTTTGGCGAGGGTGGTTTTGCCGACGCGCAGCGGGCCTTCGATGACTATGTAGCGGGGAGATTGCGGGGCGCGCTCTGGACGAGGAGCGCGCTTCGCTGCGGTGGATTCGTTGGCCGCCATCGGTTTGAGAGACCTCAAGAGCGACTTCTAGAACAGCCCCGGCGGAACCGGGCCAATGGTGGGGATTATAGCAGAGTTGTTCAGAACGGAATGGGCGAGAGAAAGCGCTTCGGATGTGTCGTGCGAGGCGACGGCAGGAAAGCGGGAGCGGGGCTCCCACACTCCAAAATTCGACGGAGCGGCGGGTAAGACGCTGCCGAAAAAGTGAAAATTTGTTCACATTTGCGGCTAGTACGGGTGTCCTAAAAGAGACAAACGGACGGTCCAAAGAAGGGTACTAATTAGAATGTGACCAATGGGCCAGTGCGACCTGCCCTTTAGGCCAGTATATTCGCCGTAGTTGAGAGTGGGGACCGATGTGCATTGCTTTCAACTACTGAGGTGGAAAAATGCTGCTCACCACGATCCTTTTGATGTGCCCCTTTCCGCAGACGGGGGACGCAGTAAAGGCAGTAACGGAGCGCCCCGCAAGCGTATCCGCGGATACGACAAAAGATTCTTCCCTCTCAAAGGCACTGCCAGCAACGCCGGAACCCAAGATCAAAACCGATGTGGAAATGGCGGAAGTTTCGAATCCCACGCCCCTGAATCCGACCACGGCGGCCGTGCCGATCGCGCCCGGGAACCCGACCCCGGCCATTCGGCCAGTGAAGCTGGCGGCGAAGGGGGAATACGGGACGGGACGGGAAAGGAAGGTGTGGTACGCGCTGATGGCAGTTTCGTCCGGCGCGGCGGCATTTGATGCGTGGTCGACGCGGCGAGCAATTTCCGGCGGGTACGGAACGGAAGCAAATCCCTTACTGCGGCCATTCGCACATTCGGGAGCGCTGTATGCGGCGACGCAAGCGAGCCCGCTGGTGCTGGACTTTGTCGGGCGGAAGATGATGACGAGCCGGTACAGCTTGCTGCGCAAGATGTGGTGGCTGCCGCAATCGGCCGGAACGGGAATGTCGCTGGGCGCGGGCGTACACAACGTTGGCGTCGTGCCATCGCACTAACGTTCTGAAAAAATCGAAAAAATCAAAAGCGTCCCGACCAAGTCGGGACGCTTTTATTTTGCGCGGAGCCGAATGCGCGGCGGAGGCACGCGCTCGGATTTTGACCAGCTACTTCTCGACGACCAGGATGGCAAAAGAGCCGGGCTTCATTTTGCCACGGCGCTCGCCGGGAGCCGGAGGTTCGAACTCGGCGGAAGAGAGAAAGATTTTGTGAGTTTTCAGGTCCAGCCCCATGGTACGGGCGGAGCGCTTGGTGGGGACGTTCTCGACGACGGTGAATTTGTCGGGCGAATCCTCGTGAACGACGGTGAGATGGCCGTCGCCGCAGGAGGCGAAGGCGTCATCGGTGGCTGGGTCGAAGGCCGAGGCATCCGGGCCATCGCAGATCTCGGGAGTCGCGACGACTTTGCCATTGTCCGCGTTGACGACGGCCATGACCCTTTCATCGCAGACGGAAAAGAGGCGGCGGTGTTTAAGGTCCATGGAGAGGCCAGAGGGGGACTTGCAGGGCGCGAGCGGCCAACGATGAGTTTCGGTGAGTTTCTGGGCGTCGAATTCGACGAGTTCGGACTTGTCTTCGATATTCACGAAGATGCTACCCTTGCCGTCGGAGACGGCGAATTCGGGTTTGCCACCGAGCGCAAGGGTGCCGGCAATGGAGCCGTCCGCGCCGTTGATCGCTGTAGTGTTCTGGCCGCGGCCGTTCATGGTGAAGACGCGCTTGGTGACTTCATCGTAGACGATAGCGTCGGGATTGGTGTCGGTTTTTGCAGTGCCGATAGTTTTTAGAGACTTGAGATCGAAAATGACGGCTTGATTGGCGCGGCCGGCGCTGACAAAGCCGCGCCCGAGGTCCGGAGCGAGGGCGATGCCGTGAACGCCCGCAGTATCGGGAATGTCTCCTTCGATGGCGTAAGTGTCGGCGTTCATGACCACAACATGGGAGCCGTGGGAAATGTAGACGCGGCGGGCGTGGGAGTTGACGGCGAGATAGTCCCAGCCTTCGTCGCCGGGAACGGGAACGGTCTTGACGAGATGGTAGCCGGAAGGCCCTGGCGCAGGCGCGGCGGCGCGAGACAAAAGGCCGGCGCAAAGAATCATCGCGACGGAAACCGTGCCGAGGGTTGTGACAACTGCAAAACTCTTACGCATGGTGTTTCTCTCCTAGAATGCGGCGCTGGTGATGGGGATCGAACGCACTCAGGTATACAGTGGTTGACCTAAACCCAAGATAAATGCCAAGCCAGGGATGGAATGGCCCTCTGTGGCACTGGCGGTTGGCGCGAGAGGTTTGACTGGGAAAGACTGCAGGTTCTCCGTCGACGATGCTCGGAGAATATCTTCCATACATGCATGATTGGTCTACTTACCGGTACACGCCGCGTGCGGATGGCGACGGACGAAGAGGGCCGGGACAAGCATCGAAATTAAGAATCGTTGACATTCAAAAAAGGCCTGATTATACTCTCCAAAAATGATTAGTTAACCGATTTAGCCCGGGTGCACGGCGCATCGGCGATTCTTTTGAGGGGAGGAACTGCCATGATGTCATCCAAACTTGCCCTTCGTGGGATCCTGCTGTTGGTCTCCACGACTTTCCTGCTGAGCACAGCCCAGGCCCAGTACAGGGCTTCGATTCAGGGAGTGGTAACCGATCCGGATGGAGCGATCGTTTCCGGGGCGACCGTCACTCTAAAAAACCTGGACACGAACCAGACGCTGACCGCAACGACGAACGACAGCGGGATATACAACTTTGGCGCGCTGCCGCCGAACAGATATTCGGTCACGGTCGAGAAGCAGGGCTTCAAAAAGAAAGTGCTTGCGCAAGTAAGCGTGATCCCGGAACAAGCGAACGCATTGAATATTCAGCTCGAGCTTGGAGAGGTCACGCAAAGCGTCACGGTAAATGGCAATGCGACGCCACTGCTTGACACGGAGACCGCCTCTATTAACGGCACCGTCACCAGCAACCAGATTCAGCACATGCCGTCGTTCGGGCGCGATGTGCTCAAACTGGTGGAGTTGGCGCCTGGATCCTTTGCTGACGGTTCGCAGGGGGGCGGTGGAAGCAATGGCTATAATCTTCCCGGCACACAGACTAACGGAGGGCAATCCGGCGGGGCGGACGGCATATTCAAAACGGAAAACGGTGCGCAGGTCATTGCCAGCGGGCAACAGACGGAAGATAACGGCATTTCGATTGACGGGATCAGCACAACCAGCGCGGTCTGGGGCGGTGCAACGGTCATCACACCGTCGGAAGATTCCGTCGATAGCGTAAAAGTCGTTTCCAATAGTTATGATGCCGAGGATGGGCGCTTCAGCGGAGCGCAGATTCAGATTATTTCGAAGAGCGGCACCAACAACTTCCACGGCAGCCTCTTCTTTACGAACCACGAACCGAGCTTCAACGCATACCAGCGATTCAACGGCGCGAACATTCCTGTGACGAAGGACGCCAGTAAGTTCGACCAGTTCGGCGGAAGTGTTGGCGGCCCAATCTGGAAGAACAAGGTCTTTTTCTTCTTCAACTATGAAACGGTTCGCGAGCCTTTTTCGAACCTCCAAGGGAATGGTTGGTACGAGACGTCAGCTTTCGATGCTTTGGCGCCTTCGGGAAGCATCGCGGCCAAGTATCTTTCGTTCCCCGGCAATGGAGTAGTCGGAACTCTCAATACGAGTGCGACCTGCCAAACAGCCGGCCTTATCGACGCAGCACACGTTAATGCGCAGAATCCTGTTGCAAACTGCGCGGAGGTTCCAGGGGGCCTCAATATCGGTACGCCTCTGACGACCGGCCTAGGTACGCAGGATCTCGGCTGGTCTGATGCCAACCATCCGGGCTGCGGCGGAGCAGGGACGGGTTGTGGAACGCCGGGAAGCCCACTAGGCACCGTGGCGGATATAGCGAACTACAACACCGTCAACCCGACCAAATCTACGGCCGTCCAATACAATGGCCGGCTCGACGCAAATGTGACCGAGAAGGACCGCATCGGTTTTGCCATCTATTACGTCCCCTTCACGAGGGATAACTTCAACGGTAACCGTGGCTACGACATATTCCACCACTCGCAGATTAATGAGGCGTTCTCCGGTATCTGGGATCATACCTTCTCGCCCACTTTCCTGAACGAATTGCGCGCCAACGCGGCTGGATGGCGTTGGAATGAAGTCACTTCCAACCCGCAGACTCCGGTCGGATTTCCCCAGGACAGTATAGGTACGATCGGCAGCATTACGGTTAATTCCTTCGGGCCGGGCTTTCCCAGCATTCTGAACCAGTGGACCTACACGATTAAGGATGTGGCTACCAAGATTTACGGACGCCACACCCTTAAGTTTGGCGGCGAAGGCACGCGCCTCTTTTACTTGCAAGACTGCGCGGCTTGCGGCGTGCCAAGATACGGCTTCTTCAACCTGTGGGACTTCCTCAATGATGCACCCCAAAGTGAAGGGGGCAGCGGGCAGAGCTTTAATCCTACTAGCGGCTTTCCGACGACGGTTCGTCAGGATCAACGTGAAAACCTCATGGGCTACTTTGTCCAGGATGATTTTAAAGTTCGCTCGAATCTGACCGTCACTCTCGGACTGCGCTGGTCCTACTTCGGTCCGCTGTATGCCAAACAGGGCAATATGTTTGTGGCTACTCCGGGCGCGGGGGCAAACTACCTGACGGATCTGACTGTGCGGAGGGGCAATTCCTGGAACGCGCAGAAGGACAACTTCGGTCCCCAGATCGGTGTTGCCTGGAGTCCGACTTCGCTATTCGGCTACGACCTCCGGAGCAGACTGGTGATTCGTGGCGGTTATGGGCTGAGCTATAACGGAGAACAAATCGCCATTTCGGCAAACATTTCAGGAAATCCCGGGTTGGCGGTCTCCCCGGTGTTCAGTTACAACAACCCTTCGACTTGCGCACAGCCGCTCCCGAATTGCGGCATTATTTATGCGCTCTCGTCGGATCCGCACAACTTGAACGGCTATCCGGCGAATCCGAACGCGATCAGCACGTTTGGCTCGAATGGACTCCCAACAAGCGGATCGTCGTTCCTAAGCATCTTTCCCACCAACCTGTCGACGGCGCGCGTTCACCACTACTCGGCGGACGTCGACTACGATATGGGTCATGACTTCGTAGCGTCGCTGGGTTATCAGGGAAGCATTTCCCGTGACATCTTTTTTCACGAAAACCCGCTTGCCGTTCCGGCGACGTTGGGCTACACCTTCAACCCGCAAATTGGCGGCGGAGACTACTGGAATGTGAATGGGCGCGGGAACTATAACGCCATGCTTGCGGAACTGAAGCACAGGTTCTCGCAGCAGTTCATGGCCGACACGCAGTATACGTGGTCGAAGTGCATGGACACGAGTTCTGCTCCCTATTCCGAGCAGCCTTACCCCTACAACCTCGGCCTGGATTACGGGCGCTGCGACTACAACGTGCAAAATGCATTCAAGGTCTTCGCAGTGTGGCAGCCAGTCTTCTTTCACGGCAGCAACAGCTGGCTTGAAAAGGTCGCCGGTGGCTGGTCCCTCAGTGGCATCTTCACAATCCACTCTGGATTCCCGTGGACTCCCATGACGAACGTCTCTGGCGGAAACACCTATTGCCCGCAATGCGGGTACGGGTCGCTGTTACCGGCCTCCTATTTGGGCGGCGCGGGCAACCTGGTTACCAACGCCGCGTTCGAGACGGTTGCAAACTCGAACTTCCCGAAAGGTGGCACCAGCTATTTTTCACCGGGTGCCTACCCCGCCTTCTTCGGAACCTCCCTTCCTCCAGTTCCCGGCCTCGCACGCAATTCGCTCAACCTGCCTGGATATAAGGACGTGGACTTGTCACTTGCCAAAGCGTTCGGGTTGCCCAACATGCCGGTACTTGGCGAGAATGCCAAAATTGAGCTGCGACTCGATACCTACAACCTGTTCAATAATGTGAACCTTAACCCGAACCAAATTTCGAACAATATTAACAACGCAAACTTCGGCACAATCACCGGCGCTCTTGCCGCTCGAGTCGTGACGATCGGAGCACGCTTCAGCTTCTAGGTTTCTCCACCCCGGGAGGCGCATTTCGAAGGCAGAGTGCGACTCTTGATTTGTTCGAGGAATCCGTCGGCGAGAGGCACCCAATCAGTCCGCTCGCCGACGGCTTTTTGTTTTGGACTACTTTGGCTCGTAGCTAAGTGGGACGGAATCCGGCTTTTTTCATGGCGGATTGTGCTTCGGGATTTTTCATGAAAGTGTCCCACACCAGACCGGTGCGATGATTTTCGGCCATGAGCATGGTGATGCCCAGGTCGATGCCCAAGACATCCTGGTCATACCAGCCGGTGAGCGGATTGAAGGCATCGACGAAGCTGTACTTGTTCCAAGCTTTCTCTCTGTAACGGCCACGGATATTGCGAAGGACGCGCATACAATCTTCGAAGAGGAAAGCCAGCGAGCCGCCGGTGGCGCAGGGCACGATGCTGCCGTCAATTGGTCCTTGCGGCGGAGGGCCGCCCCAGGCCGTGTAGCCCTGGGCGTAATCGGATGCACTGATGCCCCATAAGTCTTCGCTGTAGTCCGGGAAGCGATCGCGCAAGGACAGACAGAAAAGTTTGTGGGCTTTCGTTGCCTTGATGGAATTGTCGAAATAATCGGTGTAGGCGTCGCGCTTCTTCCGGAAATCAAACCACGCTTGCGAATATTGGTGCGTGAAAATGGGATCGTTGCCGGAGATATATTCGATCCCGTGGTACTTGAGGACCGGACGCGTCCAGGCCTTCCAGGTGTCCGCGGATAACGGATGAGTGGGAGAGCCAATGCCGAGCAGATAGATCATCATCAGCTCACAGTAATGCTCCCAGCGGGCGTCCAGAAAACCCGACTCGGGATGCCAGCCCATCGAGAGCGTCGTGCCACCGTTCAGCATCCACGGCCAATCGACTCGCTCATATATTTTCGTGGCGAGATCCTTGATTTCATGGTCGACGAAATATTGGCGGGCAGTGAGTACGCCACAAAGCAGCAGGGATGTGTCGATCGAGGACAGCTCGCATTTTTCCCAGCGCTGGCCAGTTTCCATGTGGAGGAAGTGGTAGTAAAAGCCGTGTGCGTGCGGCAGGTCGTTCGCCAGGAATTGCAGGGTGTTGCGGACGCGCTCTAGAATGTCCGCGGGCTTTCCAAAGCCTCGCTGGTCGCCAATGCAGAGGCTCGTCAGGCCGAAGCCGGTGGCGGCGATGCTGGACATTTTGTGCGTATTGTTATCATTCCCGTTCGCCAGGGCCCGGTCCTTCACCTGGCCCGTCTTCGGACTTGCTTCATTCCAGAAAAAGTCAAACGATGCGCGCTGGATTTCATTCAGCAGCTCTTCATCGGTTCCCTGGTACGGCTCGGCCTTTGGCGGCGCGAATGGTTTTTGCGCACTGGTTCCGCGGATCGCAAGTGGCGCAAAAGCGCTTGAAAGAAGACCAAGCCCGCCAAACCGTATGAGTTCCCGCCGGTCGTACAAGGAATGGTTGGCCATCACGTCCATCACATTTACTTTGAGATTTCGAGAGTCGTCTCGGAACCGTGCGCGGAATCCGGACTGATCCAGATTTTTACGCGCGCGGGCTCAACAACGTATTTGTTGTGATCGTCCCACAGCGCGAAAGCTTGCGGGCCCAACTTAAAAGTGACACGCTGCGTTTCTCCCGCAGCGAGTTTGACGCGCTGGAAACCTTTGAGCGCGCGGACCGGTTGCGCGGTGCTCGTGCCCTCCAGCCGAACGTAGAGCTGAGCGGTTTCTTCGGCTGTGCGAGTGCCAGTGTTGGTGACGTCAGAGCTGACAGTTACCTCAACACTGGATGCTCGAGCTGGGTCCCGAAGATCGCGGTTCAGAGCCGTGGCACTCAGCGGAGTGAAACTAGTCTGCGGATTACCGAAACTAAAACTCGTGTATGAGAGTCCATAGCCAAATGGGAATTGCGGAGAATTCTGCTCATCGATATAACGTGAAACGTATTTGACCGAACCTTTCCAGGGAGGCGTGGTGAGATCGGCGTTGCCCGGAGGACGGCCGGTATTGAGCGCGTCATAATAGAGAGGCTCTTGCCCAACAGCGCGAGGCCAGGAGACGGCGAGTTTTCCGGTGGGATTTACGTCACCAAACAGAGTTCGAACGAGGGCAGTACCGGCCTGCACTCCCGGAAACCACGCGGCAAGAACCGCGGGCACGTGTTCGAAGGCCCAGGGAAGTGTGAGAGGGCGCCCGCTGAAGAGCACGAGGACGACCGGTGTCCCAGTGGCGACGACTGCTTGAAGGAGTTGTTCCTGGCGGCCGGGCAATCCCAGGTGCGCACGGGAGGCGGCTTCGCCAGTCATGTCCGGGGCATTTTCGCCAAGCGCAAGAATCACGAGGTCGGACTCTTTCGCATTCTTGACGGCTTCCGCCATCTGCTCATCCGAATCCGTGGTGATTTCGCTGCCCTTGGTGTACTGCACGCGATCCGCGCCGAGCTTCTGGACCAGCGCGGCGCGCAGCGTGACAACGTCTTCGGGGCGGCTCTTCGCGGACCAAGAACCAAGCATGTTGGCGGCGTCATCGGCCAGCGGGCCAATGAGCGCGACGTGCTTCACCTCAGGGGAAAGCGGGAGCAAGGGCGAGCCATTGCTTGACGGCGAGTTATTCAGCAGCACAAACGAGCGCTCCGCAGCTTCGCGCGCCAGCGCCACGCTGTCCGGTTGGAGCATGGCCGCGGCCTCTTTTGTCTCGTCGGCATAGGGATGTTCGAACAAGCCGAGCTCGAATTTAAGCCGCAGCACGTCGCGAACGGCTTGATTCACATCGGATTCGGGCACTTGGCCGGAACGCACGAGGTTCGCGAGATTGTCGTGATAAAAACTGCTGACCATGTCCATTTCCACGCCGGCTAGAAACGCTTTTCGCGCGGCGGTGGCAGGGTCGTTCGCAATGCCGTGGGGAATCAGTTCGGCGATGGAAGTCCAGTCACTGTCGACAAGCCCGCGAAAACCCCATTCCTTGCGCAAAATCTGTTTGACGGTGAATGGATTGGCCGAGGCGGGAACGCCATTCAAGGAGTCAAAGGCGGTCATGATGCTGGCCGCGCCCGCTTCGACCGCGTCATGAAACGGAGGCAGATAGAATTCACGGAGGGTGTGCTCGGAAATCTCGACGGAGTTGTAGTCACGGCCGCCCTCGGCTGCTCCATAACCCACGAAATGCTTGACGCAGGCGGCGACACTATCCAGGTTTGAAAGGTCTTCGCCCTGGTAGCCGTGCACGTAGGCTCGCGCCATTGCCGACCCCAAATAGGGATCCTCGCCAGAACCTTCCGCCATTCTTCCCCAGCGGGCATCGCGCGCGATATCGACCATGGGAGAGAAGACCCAGCGGATTCCGGTGGCAGATGCTTCGCGGGCAGCGACGCGAGCGACTTTCTGGACGAGATCGGGATCCCAAGTAGAGGCAAGGCCCAGAGGAATGGGGAATTCGGTGCGAAAACCGTGGATTACGTCTTGACCAAAGACGATGGGGATATGTAAGCGGGATTTCTCAACGGCGAGGTGTTGATACGCATTCGAATCGTGTGCTGAGGTGACGTTGAATAGGGCGCCGACCTCACCCTTTTCGATCATTTCCGTATACTCGGTGGGTCCGACGACGGGACCTGCGGGCTGCCCAACGGAGTACTGCACCAATTGGCCGACTTTCTCATCCAGACTCATCTTGCGGAGGAGAGCATCAATTTTCTGCTCGACGAGGGGATCGATGTGGTTCGAAGGAAGAACCGAACTGTTGGATGCGGAGCCGGCTGCGGGATCTTGCGCCCCGGCAGGCAGGGAGAACAGCAGGACGCAGGTCACAATGGCAATTCGAGTGAATGGAGTGAGCACGTTTTTAGGAGCTCCGATTTTGTTGCAAGGCACCGAGCCAGCCGTAATTTTCAGCGCGGAACGCGTCAACACCTTACTCGATTCCGGGCCATTTGTGGCAAGAACTGCGGATGATTCAGAAATTTTTGGCTTCGTCGTGGCCCCAGCAAAATCCTTATTCTAGTGAAAATAATGAGTTGACGCCGTTAAACAGATACACCGGCGTCGCGCCCGTTTCCACGAAACAGAATGATAAACCGATTTAGTAGGATACTCAAGCAAAGGAAGCGTTTTCTGCCTAGCTCACCCAGGCTCTTGCAGCCGCGGCCATGGTCAGCATAATTTAGGGCGCTAGGTTGATGGGGTGATCGTAGCCGGTCATTTCGAGATATCCCACGCCGCTTAGTGGCAACTTTCCGCGCTGGCCCGCCAGAGTGATGGCTCCCTCCCAATAGGTCGGCACGAGGCCGGCGTTTCCGGACAGTTCCTGGGCGGCTAGGGGTGTGCGTGCGTCGACCTCGATCCCTAGCCTCGGTATCCTGATCTTCCAAGCGATGGGATAGACCGCCTGAGTGGCAGGACTTTTCCAGGTTTCGGCGAGTGGTTGCAAAATGAAGTCGCTTGCCCGCAGATGAGTGGAGTTCCCTTGGCCATCGACATAAGTGCCCGCGGAGAAGGGATCGAGGGAACCATCTTTTCGGCGAATGCGGAAGAGCATCAGCTCGGTGTTGTCTTCAAGTTGAAGGCTCAGCCAGTCCCAGCCGACTTGGCTGGAATCAAGTTGATGGGTGAAAAATTCGTGGTCCATCCAGGCAAGGCCTGAAACCGCGAACTGCTCACCGTTCAAGTCGAGTTGGCCGGTGGCGGCAAGACGCGTCAGCGAGAAATAGTAAGAGGCGTGGCCCGGCCCCGGCGATTTTTGACTGACGCTGTTTTCGCCGTGAATCACGGGAGGCTTTTCTGGACGAAGCGTGAGGTGAAATTGAAACCGCGGGTCGATGGCCTGCAGGTGCTGATCCACTCCCTGCCATTCAATCTGCCAATTGCCATTCCAGATGCGGGCGCTAGATTGGCTGACGCCGGCGATTCCTGGCCCAGCACGGTTTATCCTTTCGGCGTGATAGAAATGCTGGCCGTCCAGATCGCTGAGACCGAGATGCGCGAGGTACAGATCCCTCACGTCCCAAGTTGCGGATTGAGCGGGATCGCGGCTCACAGCTTGACGGAAGAATGTCAGTTCAAAGCCGTAATGGTGTCCGTTAGCGGATTTCAGATTGCCAGTGTAGTACCACCACTCGGTTTGAAAGTCGGAGTGATTGAAATAATCGCGGGGGAACTCGAACCGATAACCGGGCAGGGCCGAGCGGTATTGCGCGGAGAGCGGGTTGAATATCAAGAGCGCCGCGGCTAGTGCCGCTAACCTACTCCTCATGGACGGCCTCCAGCGGATTGAGGCGCACGGCAACCTGCGCCGGGTACAGACCCGCCAGAATCGTGGCGACATAGACGACACTGATGGCGCCGAGCAAGACGGCGACCGGCCAGTGGAAGCGAACCGTCCATCCGAACGATTGCTTGTTGATGACATAAATGAGGACGAGCGAGAGTGCAAAGCCCAGTGCGAGCCCCACAAAATTCGCGAGCAGGCCCAACAGACCGGCCTCGACGAGAATTTGTTTGCGCACTTGGCCGGTCGACGCCCCGAGAAAGCGCAGCAATCCGAGTTCGCGACGCCGGTCAATCACCAGCGCGAGGAGCGCGCCAGCGATGCCCATCACCGCAACAATCACAGCGACGGCCTCGAGAGCATAGGTGATAGCGAAGGTGCGGTCAAAGATGAGGATGGCTTCGGTCCGCAAATCGCGGTTTGAAGCGAGCATCACGCGGTAGCCAGCGGAGGCCTGGACGATCTCCTTGCGCACGGTCTCAACCGATGCGCCGGGAGCCACGTAGACGGCGAGGTTCGAAGGAGCCGGGTCTGGGAGATAGCGAAGGAGTGTTTGGCGGTCCATCAAAATGGCGCCGCGTTCGCTACCATAATCGTAATAGACATCCGCGATGCGAAAGCTAGGACGCGCGGCGCCGAGAGAGAGCGTGATCGTGTCGCCCGCGCGCACATGATGCTTGTAAGTAAATGGTTCGCTTGCAAGCACAGCATTCGTATTGCGAATCTCGGAAAGCACCGCCTCGGTTGGCCGGCCGGAGAAAAAATTCGAGTGGTGTTCCGAGCGAAAGGCGCTCAGATCCACGCCTGCCAGGGTCGCGGGCAATCCGTCGTAGCTGATTTCGTAGGCACGCAGGCGGTCCACGCCCGCGACTCCCGGAAGCTTGCCGATCTTGTCGGCCAACTCCAGAGAAATTGTGGGATGACGGTCAGGCGCCGGTTCGCCAGCGGGACGAAGGTAAAGATCGGCGGGGAGGCGGTCATCCATCCAGATGCTAACCGTTTCGCGGAAGCTGCCGACCATAATGCCGACGGAAACCATCATGGCGATGGCGGTGGAGAGAGCGCCAACGAGCACGGAAGTGCGGCGAAGAGAAGCCGAGAGACTTTGCGAAGCGAGCAAAGCTTCAACGCCCAAGATTTTTCCAAGCCAGCGCGAAGAGCGATGGATGCCGCCATCGGCAAAAGCCGGAATCGCTAGTGCGGATGCGGCGACGAACAAGATGGCTGCGAGATAGCCAAAAAACGGCTTGCCTTCTATTGCCGGAACGCGTGCAGCGGCCGCCGCCGCGAGGGCCAGGACAAGCGCCAACCAGAAATCGCGCGATTTGTGCACGCGCGCGATGTACTCGCGCCTGCCGCGCGCCATCGCCTCGACGGGAGGGACGAGTGAGGCTTCGCGGGCGGGCGAGTACGCGGAAATAATCGCGACGCCGACGCCGATGAGGAATGCTAGCGCCACGGTGCTCGCGCTTAATTCGATCGTCCCGGGACGGCTGCTCACGTAGAGAGATTCCACCGTGGCCGACATCAGCTTCACGGCGCCGGACGCCATCAAGCGGCCGATGGGAAGACCCAGCGCAGCTCCAGCTAATCCGAAAAAGGCTGCTTCGCCGAGGAAAGCTGCGAGCACAGCGCCCCGGCTCGCGCCAAGAGCGCGTACGATGCCAGTTTCCGGGCGGCGTCGAACGACAGACACCGAGATCGTGTTGTAGATGAGAAACGCGCCGACAATCAGCGCAATGTAACTGAGCAGTTCCAGATTCCATCGGAACGCCGCGAGCATGCGCCGATTTTCGTTCGTGCCCGTTCCCTGCGGTCGAAGTTCAACGCCAGCCGGCAAGACGGCGCGTAAGCGCTGTTGCCACTCTTCGAGGCCTGGAGTTGCGGGAACTTTCAGCAGGATGCGGTCGACGCGGCCGAAGCGGTTCAGCGCGCGTTGGGCTGCCGCGAGATCCATGATTATGGCGGACTCATTGCCGTTGGAGTCCGGATAAACGCCGCGAACTGTGAATTCGCGGACTTGATCGTTGATCAACAAGTGAATGCGGTCGCCGGACATTTTCCCCAGGCTCGCGCCGACCCAAATGCTGCCGGGGTTTTGCAAATATCGGATGGCATTTTCGGATGAGGCAGAGGTTGCACTCAAGTTTGATTCAGAGGCCGACTCGCTTCGCGCAGGGTTGCCTTCCGCGACGAGATCGAGGCCGATGAGTGGGAGAGTTTGCTTCGTATCGAGGACGACGGCCGAATCTTCCATTCGCGGTGAAATATGAATCGAGTAAGGAAGCGTCCCGAGGGCTCCGACAACAGTTCCCGGCACGCCTCCGGTTGCGACAACCTCCAGATTGTTGTCGCCCGTCAGTGTTTCCATGGAAGCCTGGAAGGATCCGGTGGCCGCGGCTCCGGCGAGATCGATGGCCAGGACCACGGCGACACCCAGCGTCACGGCAAGAATCGTAAGGAAGGCACGCACGGGTTCCTGAAGCAATGGCCGAAGCATTAAACGGTAGAAAAGAAGCAAGCGTCCCATGTCAGCGCCGGATGGGCACTTCTATTTTTCCGTCGCGCAAGCGGACGATGGCGTCGGCGAGCGCGGCAGCTTCCGCGCTATGCGTGGCTATAAGAGTTGCAGTTTTCAGTTCGCGCGTGAGGCGTTTCAAGAGTTCCAGGATGACGTTGCCCGTCACCGTATCGAGATTCCCCGTGGGCTCGTCGGCCAGCAGAATCGAGGGAGATTGAACGAGTGCGCGGGCGATGCCTACTCGCTGCATCTGCCCGCCGGAGAGTTGGTGAGGGTAGCGGTCGCCCAAACCGTCCAGTTCCACCCACACGAGCTTCTCCCGAGCGACAGCGCGCGCATTCGGCTTTCCGGCAAGGAGCAGGGGCAGCTCGACATTTTCAAAGACAGTAAGGGTATGCAGCAGTTGAAAGGATTGGAAGATGAAGCCGACTTTTTCGCGGCGCAAAAGAGTGAGGCCGGCGTCATCCAGCGAGGAGGTCGGAACGCCGTCGAGCAGCACCCGGCCGGCGGTGGGAAAATCCATTGCGCCGGCGAGATTGAGGAGGGTCGATTTTCCACACCCGCTTCGACCGACAAGAGCAACGAGCTCTCCCCGGTTTATCTCCAGCGAAACATCATTCAGCGCGCGGACCCTCTGTCCGTCGGTGAGATAGTCCTTGCTGACGTTCTGGAGAGCGACGATCGCCATATCTTATGATGGGGCTATTGGCGGACAATTTGCCAGAGTTGGACCGCAAGCTAACGACCTCCATCCCGACGGTGCGCGCAGGCCAAGGCGCACAAACGCCCATTGAGCCTGGTCCTGCCCTGTTATAGACTCCGCACGCAGAATTCGGATACACAGATGCTGTTGTCTTTATCCTGATAAGCGCATATCCGCTAAAGGAGCGCCGGGGCGCTCTCGCGAAAGCAAGCTCAACTGGGCAACACAGACCGCGCGGCCAATGCCTGCGGAAGCCAAGGAGGACGGGATGCTGTTTGCAGCGGACGTCGCGGTTGCACACAAGAGCCTGGCCACCTTGGATCTCGTGATCATCGGGATCTACTTCGCCATAGTGTTTGGCATCGGTCTTTATTTTTCAAGGAGAGAACGAACCTCCGAAGACTATTTTCTTGCGGGCCGCGACATCGGCTGGTTCTTCATCGGAGCATCATTATTCGTATCGAATATCTCCACCGAGCACTTCATCGGTTTGTCTGGCACAGGCGCATCGTCCGGACTCGCTGTAGGACATTTTGAGTGGCTCGCCTGCCTCATTTTGCTCGTTCTGGGCTGGGTGTTCGTGCCGTTTTACCTGCGATCGAACGTGTTCACGATGCCGGAATTTCTAGAGCGGCGATTCAATCGCAATTGCGCCGTGTACCTGGCGGCGATTTCGATCATTGCTTACATTTTCACGAAGATTTCCGTGCAGCTCTACGCGGCGAGCGTGGTTTTGGAGCGGGTGGCCGGTTGGTCGCTTTGGAAAACGGCGGTCGTTCTGGTCATCGCGGTGGGAATTTACACGGTAGCCGGCGGATTGGCCGCCGTCATCTATACGGACACCGTCCAGACCTTGATTCTGATTACCGGCGCCGTTGTCCTGACGATTATTGGTCTTCACCGCGTCGGCGGATTTGAACATTTGCGAACCATGGTGCCCGCCAGTTACTTCCACATGATCAAACCGGCGTCTGATTCGCAATTTCCATGGACAGGAATATTTTTTGGAGCGCCGATACTGGGCATCTGGTATTGGTGTACCGACCAGGTGATCGTGCAGCGCGTGCTTTCCGCCCGCGACGAAGGGCACGCCAAGCTCGGAACAATTTTTGCTGGCTTTTTGAAGATATTGCCGGTCTTCATTCTGGTTCTGCCCGGCATTATCGCGTTCGCACTTTTCCCGGAGCAGGTGAAGAAGCCCGATTATGCGTACCCCACCCTCATTCTGAACTTATTGCCTACGGGCCTGGTTGGACTGGTTATGGCCGCGTTGCTCGCAGCAGTGATGGGGGCAATGAGCTCCGTCTTCAACTCGGCATCCACTTTGGTGACGCTGGATTTCTACAAGAAAATTCGGCCGCAAGCCTCCGAGAGACAACTCGTCAACTTCGGGCGCATCGCCACCGGAATGATGGTGCTGCTCGGCTTGCTTTGGGTGCCGTTCATCCATTACATCAGCAGCCAGCTCTATATTTATTTGCAGAGCGTCCAGGCGTACATCAGCCCGCCGATTTCCGCATGCTTTGTGCTGGGCATCCTATGGCCGCGCTTGAACGGATCGGGAGCCATCACCTCGTTGCTGACTGGTTTCGTTTTAGGCGCCACGCGATTCATCCTGGAACTCGCGGACCAGGCTGGCGGAGGACATTTTCAATCACCGGCCATTCGCTGGCTCGTCGACATGAACTTTCTGCACTACGCGATCTTTATGTTTGTGATCTGCTCACTCGTTCTGGTCGTGGTCAGCCTGATGACGAAAGCCCCGGAACGCAAACAACTTGCCGGATTGACCTTTGCAACCGTCGACGACAAGATTGAAACCACGGTAGTGGACCCGCGCCAGCGCAAGCCCGCTCACGAGACTTCAGCCGAGCGCGTCATCAACATTGTGTTCAGTCTCTTGTTGCTCGGGACGGTGATCGGCTTGTGGATCTACTTCCGATAGACGCCGCTCCGCACGGGGAGTACATGAGGATGACTACCATCCGGGTCCTGAAGCCGAACGTTACTCAGGAAGAGGCCACCCGCGTATTTCGCTCCGGCGGCTTCAGCGCGGCTTACTGGAGGATTCGAAACGGGCCTTTGCAGCGAATCGCGGAAGCTTACGTGCCTTTCTGGGTCTATGAAGTGCGTTACGAGGTTGTTGGCGCGCTGAACGCCCGCATTTTTGCGCTCGACGCAGTTCATGGGGCGCTCGATCTTTTCGAGTTTCCCCACGTTCCAAGAGAAAACGAATTGCTGACCATCGAGACGCGGAATCTGCTGACGCCATCCTTGAAGCCGGAAGCCGCGGAAGAGTTGCTTAGAATGAAAGTGCTTCGCGTGCTCTTTCAGCAGGGCTTTTTCAAATTGCGCGCGCTAAAAGTGGAAATCACCCACATGCCTGCTGAAGTGCACCTCCCCTACTGGCTGGCCTTTTACGGAGAAAATCGTGCGGCAAAATGCCGAGTTATGGACGCGGTGCGCAGGCGTATCGAAGGCGCAAAAGCTTCATACTTTTTCGAGCAGTGGCTCGCGGCTTAGCCATCTTTTAAATGCCCGCCGCCAGGCGCGCAAGTAGGCATTCCGAGAGATAATACTTCCGCCAGCGCCGCACAGTGGGGGATCGCATGTCAGCTCTCGCCAGATGGACCGGAATCAGCCTGCTTTTCTGGACGCTCCACATCAGCAGCGCGACTGGCGCTGGGTGGCAGCACATCGGTAACGTCCAGCGCGTGGAGAAGCTCAAGGACGGCGTTGAACTCACTGTCGGCACCGCAAAGTTGCGTATTACTGCTTTTCGCGATGGCGTGATCCGAGTTCGGCTGGCTCCGCAAGGTTCTTTCCCGAAAGATTTTTCCTGGGCCGTAATCGAGTCTCCCGATCCACCGGCAATTAAAATCGAAGACGGCAAGACCGAACTGCGCATGACCGCGGGCAGCGTCGTGGTCATCGTCAAAAAGTCTCCTGCGCTCATCACATTCGCGGACCTCGGCGGAAATGTTCTCCTTGCGGATGAACCATCCCTGCCCATGGCATGGAACGGCACGTACGTCCACGTGTGGAAGCGCATGCCTCTGGATGAAGATTATTTCGGTCTCGGTGACAAACCCGGTCCCATGAACCGCCGCGATCACGCATACACGCTGTGGAACACCGATTTTTTCGGCTGGCAGGAATCGGACGATCCGCTCTATAAGACGATTCCTTTTTTCATCGCCCTTCGTAAAGGCACGGCCTATGGAGTTTTCCTCGACAACACCTATCGCAGCAGCTTCGACTTCGGAAAAGAATCCCGCGATTATTTTTCGTTCGGCGCGGAAGGTGGCGAGCTGAACTATTATTTTATCGCCGGCCCGGAGCCCAAGAAGATCGTCGAGGAATACACGGCTCTCGTTGGCCGCACGCCTCTTCCGCCGCTCTGGTCCCTCGGCTATCAGCAGAGCCACTACAGCTACTATCCCGAAGCGGAAGCCCGCAAGATCGTCCAGACGCTCCGGGAGAAAAAGATTCCAGCCGACGCCATTTATCTGGACATCGACTACCAGCAGGGTTACGCGCCCTTCACCATCAACCGCGATTATTTTCCAACTTTCGAGAAAATGATCACGGATTTCCGTGCGCAGGGCATGCGCACCGTTCTCATCACGGATCTGCACATCAAGAAAGATCCCAACCACGGCTATTTTCCATACGATTCCGGAATGAAGCAGGATGTCTTCGTCAAGAATCCGGACGGCTCCGTCTATGTCGGAAAAGTCTGGCCGGGCGACAGCGTCTTTCCTGATTTCACGCTGACCCGCGTGCGCGATTGGTGGGGCGGCCTCTACAAGAATTTCGTCGATATGGGTGTCGCTGGTTTCTGGAACGACATGAACGAGCCCTCAGTGTTCGAAACCCCCACAAAAACCATGCCTCTCGACGTCGTGCACCGCTTCGATGACGGAACGACGCTCGATCATCGCGCCATTCACAACGTCTTCGGAATGGAAAATGCCCGCGCCACGCACGACGGCCTCCTTAAACTCCGCCCCGGCGAGCGGCCCTTTGTCTTGACGCGCGCGGCCTATGCCGGAACGGAACGCTACGCCGCTACCTGGACCGGCGACAACAGCGCCACCTGGAATCACATCGGCATGAGCGTGCCTCAAATCATGAGCCTGGGAATCTCCGGATACGCGCTTGTTGGCGCGGATGTCGGCGGCTTTGCAGGCTCACCTCCTGTCGATCTCCTAACACGCTGGTATGAGCTTGGCGTTTTCTATCCGATTTATCGCGATCACGCTGCGAAAGGCACAGAGCCTCACGAGCCCTGGGCAAGCGGCCCCGAACAGGAAGCCATCCGCAAGCGCTACATCGAGCTGCGCTACAAACTCCTGCCGTACATTTACACCTCGATGGAAGAAACCTCGCGAACCGGCTTGCCATTGATGGAACCTATCTTTCTCGAGTACCCCAGAGATGAGGCTTCCTACGGCGAAGATCACGAATTCCTGTTCGGCAGAGAGCTCTTCGTTGCGCCCGTCGTCACCGAAAAAATGGATGCGCAGGATGTCCATCTGCCCCCGGGCGATTGGTACAATTTCTGGACCGCGGATGTTTATTCGAGCAAGGACCAGATTTCATTGCATCCGTCGCTCGAGGAAACGCCTCTTTACGTCCGCGCTGGCGCGATTATCCCCATGCAGCCTGTGGTGCAAAGCACGAACGAGAAACCGGCTGGCCCTCTCGAATTGCGCCTTTACATGGGCGACGACTGCCACGGAACGCTCTATCAGGATGACGGACTCACGTTTGCTTATCAAGAAGGCGACTTCCTCCGCGTGAATTTCACTTGCGACATAACTCCGCATGACATGACGATCTCGAGTGTCATCGAGAAAAATGGCTACAAGCCCTGGTGGAACAGCACACAACTGGAAATTTATGGAGCGGCTGCCGAGCCCAAGGAAGTCCGCGTCGGAGATCAATTGATTCACGACTGGCGGTTTGATGCACGAGCGCACTGCATTACACTCACGGTGGTCGATGCGCTCAGGAACTGGGACGTTCACCTGAGCTTTTGATTCCTCAATCCACCAGAAAAATGGAAATGGATTGCGCGGGCATGGCGATGCGCGCTTCGCCGCCGAATGCATCTGCTTTCGCCGCTCCCTGAAGCAACATGAAGCCGGCCGCACCTTGTGCCGGAGTGCCATTCAGTGGAATTGTCAGCTCGCGCTGTTCGGCCGAATTGTTAAACGCAATCAGAATGCGCTCTTCTTCCGTCTCGCGCAGAAAAACATAGGATTTTTCGTCCGAAAAGAGGTGCCACAACTTTCCGCCTTGCAACGCGGGATTCTCTCGCCGCAATCGCAACAGCTTTTGCACATAAACAAAGAGCTGTTGCTGCTCCGCCGTGCGCCCCTCCGCGGTGAAAGCATTCTTCGGATCGCCGGGCCAGCCGCCGGGAAAGTCGCGCCGGTTGTCCGGATCTCCGCCGCCTGGCATGCCGATTTCGTCGCCGAAATAAAGTTCCGGAATCCCGCGCAACGTCAAAATCAATCCAAAGGCCAGCTTGAGCTTTGCCGGCGAACTGCCCTCTGCGCTCGCAAAGCGCGGCACATCATGATTCCCGAAGAAGGTCACCAGCGTATCGGGATGCGGGTAGAGCCAATCGCTCCGCAGAATGTCGGCGATGCGGCCCGCGGGCGCATTTCGCAGCAGAACATCCCGGAGCGCGAAGAACATCGGATAATCGAACAGCGTATTCAAACCGGAATCGATGCCATCGAACCGTTTTTGTCCTCCGGCGAAAAACGAGGTGACGCTCGGGTCGGGGTGAAAGACTTCGCCGATGGTCGTCAGAAACGGATAGATCTTATGCACACCGCCATTCCAGCTCGACCAAAAAGTGCGGGAGACATACGGAAAAGTGTCCAGACGATAGCCATCCAATCCGGAAGTTTCCGCCCACCAAATCGCATTTTGCAGAAGGTACTCGGCCACCAGGGGGTTTTCGGTGTTCAAATCGGGCAGCACGCCAAAAAACCAGCCTTCCGTTAGATTTTGCGAAAGCCGCGCCGGCGCATGGGGATCGACGAGTAGCTCGAATGGATCATTGGCAATGGGTGGCTTGTCTGTTTTTCCGTAAAACGCCCCGTTCACGCCACTCGAGGAATCCAGATGGTGCTCCGGCGTGCCGTGGAACCAGTCCAACAGCGGCGGATCAGTCACCCACGGATGCCTCGGCCCGACGTGATTCGCCACAAAATCAAAAAGTATCTTCATCCCTTGCTTGTGCGCTTCCGCAACGAGTTCCTGATAATCCTGAATCGTTCCAAAATGCGGATCCACGGCGTATAGGTCGACCGCTCCATATCCGTGGTAGTCCTGAGCCGCGCCGTTTTTCAGGGTTGGCGTCAGCCAGAGGGTGGTTACTCCAAGATCTTTCAAATAGGAAAAATGTTCGCCGATGCCGCGCAAGTCGCCGCCATGATAAGCGCGCGGATTCGAACGGTCGTGCGTGGCGTGCGCTTCCGCAGGCTCGTCATTCGTGGGATCGCCATTCGCAAAACGGTCCGGCATGAGGAGATAGATCACATCCTCTTGCGAAAGCCCCTGGTTTCTCCGGAGCTTCATCGCGCGCGGAGCTAGCGGAAGCTCAAAAGAAGTTTTGCCTGTTGAGGTGGTAATGCGGCAGACGGCGGTGCCCGATTTTGTGTCCGGCCCGATGGTCAGCCAAACGAAAAGATAGTCGCCGCCGGCCGTCGCTCGCGTGCGCTCCACCAGGATGCTCGGCAGATTGCAGGCAACGCGGGTGGCTTCCAGGTGGTGGCCGGAAAGCAAGAGCATCAGTTCCGGAGTTAGATTGAGCCACCAGGAAGGAGGCTCGACCTTTGTCACCACGGGAGCGTTTGGGTTCGGTTTCTGCGTTGAGTCTTCTTGGGCGAAAATGCTTCTGGAGCTAAGAAATAAAATGACGGCGGCTATCGTGAGAATACGGAGGGAAAGTTCAGGAATCGCTAGCCAGCGCAAACAAACGTGGTTCTTCACCCGAGAAGCATAGGAAAAAAATGAGCGTGACGCCAGCCTCGTATCCGTCGGCCTTGACAGCCGATCTACCTCTCAAAAATAAGCTTGCCGAAGCACTCGGGAACATGGAAATTCGGAGTCGGCGTTCTTGTTGGTTGCCACGCTGAGTAAAAGCGCGGCTCGGCAGTTCCTTCAACGCGGTAGAAATTGACTCGCCAGGCAGCCGACGCGTCGAAACTCGCCGTCAAACTCTTCATGGGCAATGCCATCTCTGCCCTCCAGGTGTTGTTCTTCTCATCGATCTCGACGCGCCGCGTCAATCCGCTTTGCAGATTGCGCCCTTTCCCTCCCGAGATGTCCAAGTCAATCCAAAAACCGTTAGGGCTCACTTCAAACTCTTTGTAGTGCAGCGCCTCGGATCCTGCCGGCTGCAGGAAAACCTCAGCGACGTCGCGGTCCCAGAGGTGATCCCGCCGTCCGCTGGGCTCGGCGTCGGAGAAAACCGTGAGGCTGCGATAGTGCGCGAAAAATCTCAAGTAGAGAACATCGCGAGTCCACAGCAGCCGCACCTCTGTCTCTCGGTTTGGATCCGCGTTCTTCCCTTGCCAGTCGCGGTCGAACTGTATCCGTGAAGCGTTTTCCCACGCTTCGCCCCTCGGAAATCCTTCCGCATCCTTCGGGCCAAGAAACTGCTTCGCGACTGCCGTCGCAGTTTCTCGAGCCGCTGATCTATTTCCAGCAATCACGCAGTGCACCCCGCGCGAGGCAACGAACCCGTACCCCAGCATATCTGCAAAAGGCAAAGCGATTGGAAGGACGCAGGCTAATGTGCGGAGAATGGCAAGAAGCGATGGACGGAGCCGCAACCCGGTCTTCGCAAGAGGCAAACCTTTTGCGCACGCACCCATTCGCTCCTCCCGACCCCGAGCCTGCAACGTGCTAGCATCCAGTTTGGTACTTTACAGACGCTGCTGCGTGCACGCGAGCGGCATTTTCCAAGGAGGGCGCGACATGATTGAGCCGGCCGAAGCGCAAGATTATCTGTCCCGGCCAGGGAGGCGGACACCCGAACAATTTGAATATGTTAAGCTGCGCATTGACGGCAGCGTCGCGCGGATGACGCTCAACCGTCCCGAACACAATCTCTTGAACGAAGCGTTCTTGCGAGAGCTGGCCGATGGCATTTCGTTTGCCGGCGACAACCCCGACGTCAAACTCATCGTGCTCGATTCCGCGTGCAAAGTTTTTTGCGGCGGCATCGATATCGGCGAATACACCTCGCAGCGCGTCTTTCAAATGCTCGATGCGTTCCACGCGGCCTTCTCTGGCATGCTGGAAGTGGCCAAGCCGGTGATTTGCGTGGTTAACGGCCCTGCTATCGGAGGCGGCGCCGAGCTTGCCGCTTTTGGCGACATGGTGATCGCCACGCCAAAAGCGCGCTTCGCGCAGCCGGAAATTTCCATCGGTGTTTTCCCGCCGCTCGCGTCAACTATTCTTCCCTTTCTCGTCGGTCCGAAGCGGGCTCTCGAAATTGTCTTAACCGGTGAGGCCATTACCCCGGAGCGCGCTCTCGAGCTAGGCCTGATCAATCGCCTCGTCCCGGAAGCCAAGCTCGAACAGACTGTGAATGACCTGACCGAGCGCATTACGGCGCACTCCGGTCCCGTATTAACCATGGCCAAAAAAGCAATTCTCGGCGGCATGGGGCTTTCGCTGCGAGATGGCATGAAGAACTCCATGAATATTTTCCTCAACGAGCTATACCGCCTCGAGGATTCTCAAGAGGGTCTCCGCGCTCTGGTCGAAAAGCGCAAGCCCAATTGGAAGAATCGCTGAACCTGCGCGCCTGGGAAGTTATGCCGTACATTGACACTCCCAGACCCGCGTCATACACTGAGCTTCCAATTTGCAGGCGAGGGAAGTGGGGAAGGCCGTGAGAATCGGCCGCGGTCCCGCCACTGTAATCGGCCTAACGAGCCGTAAGCCAGGCTACCCTCCCGCGCCGCAGAGGCCGCCGCTTTTCGCGAGAAGAAGCGATGCCACAAAGCCCCAGATTTCTCGTGGGGCTTTTTTATTTTTAGACGTCTCGCATTCCTGGGCGAGGATTTGTGCCGACACTCACAGACGCACGAAATAACACAGCCGGGCTTCGAGCCATCGTGGCGCTTTTGTTCTGCGCCGCAGGCTGGTGTCCCATGCTGCAAGCTCAGACTTCGCCCACGAGCTCAACCGCGCCGCCCGTCTACAAGGATTTTGTCGACGAAGTAGGTCGCACTGTCCGAGTCCCCCAGCCCGTGCAGCGGATTATCTCTCTCTCTCCAAGTCTCACCGAAACGATATACGCGCTTGGCTTGCAAGACCGGCTCGTCGGAGACACGGACTACTGCGACTTCCCGCCAGATGCGCAGAAAAAACCTAAAGTCGGCGGCGCGATTAATCCGAGCCTTGAACAAATTGTCGCTCTCCGCCCCGATTTAGTGCTCGTTACCAAACTGAACCGCCTCGAAACCGTGAACGCTCTCACCGATTTGGGCATCCCTTCCTACGCCACGGATCCCCACACCGTCCAGGAAATCGTCTCCTCAACGGAGCGCCTTGCCGATGTGCTCGGCGTGCCTGAGGCAGGTGCCACCCTCGGCGCCGACCTCGAACGGCACCTCGCCGAACTCCGCCAGCGCCTGAGCGGCTCGACTACGCGCCGCGTTCTCTTTATTGTCTGGCCGGATCCTCTAATCTCCGTGGGCAAGTCCACCTTCATCGCCGACGCGTTGCGTCTGGCGGGCGCCAGCTCGATTGTGGATTCTTCGCAAGACTGGCCTCAAATGAGTCTCGAGGAAGTCGTTCGCCTCCAGCCGGATTTTCTCGTTTTCGCCGAATCTCATTCCCAGAGCGGGCAAAATGACTTTGACGTTCTCGCGGCACGTCCCGGCTGGCGAGGCCTCGACGCCGTGCGTAACCGCCGCTTCGCCGTGATCAGCGAAGCTGTAAACAGGCCTGCGCCGCGCATCGTTTCCGCCATCGAGGATCTTGCGCGGCAGCTGCATCCCGAAGTCTTCTCTCTTCACCCGGAAGGCGAAAAAACGCAGCAGCATCCGTCCCCGGCTCAACCTGATCTTTCTTTCGGCCTATTGGATTCGTCCAGCCGTAATCCCGCATTCTTGGAGACATGCGATTGCGCCCCCTAACGCTCAGCCGTTTGCTCGCACACTGCGCGATTCTCGCCGCCATCCTGTTCGTCGTGGTGGTCATCGCGCTTAAAATGGGTGCCGTCCCCGTCTCCCTGTACGGCCTGGGCCGCGATCTCCTTCGCGTCCTTTTTCGCCAAACGAGCCAGCTCTCCAGCGAATACCAGCTCATTATTTTCGATATTCGCTTGCCGCGTATTCTCCTCGGTATTTTTGTGGGCGCGTCGCTCTCGGTTGCGGGCGCCAGTTTTCAGGCCTTGCTTCGCAATCCTCTTGCGGATCCCTACGTTCTCGGTGTCTCGAGCGGCGCGGCGGTTGGCGCCATCGTCGCTTTGATTGTCGAACCCCATCTGGCGCTTGCTCCCGCCGTTGCCGCGCTCCTGACCCCGGTCGGCGCTTTTCTCGGCGCTGCGATCACCGTCACCGCTGTCTACTTCCTCGGCCTTCGCCAGGGACAGATCGACAGCGGCACTTTGCTCCTCGCCGGCATTATTTCCGCTTCTTTTCTCTCCGCCATCATCATGTTTTTTATGTCCACACTGACCGGCGGCAATTATCGCGGCATGGCTTTCTGGATGATGGGTGACCTTTCCACACCCCCCCAGCGCGTTGTGAGCCTGGTTCTCCGCTTCGGTTTCTTCCTCGCGGCCGCCGCCATCTACACCACGGCCGCGGACCTCAACTTGCTCCTCGCCGGCGAGAAGGAAGCGATGCATCTTGGCGTGGACGTCCGCCGTGTGCGCCTGGTCGTCTACATTGCAGCGTCCCTGCTAACCGGCCTCGCTGTTTCCGTCAGCGGCGCCATCGGCTACGTCGGCCTCCTCGTGCCTCACGTGATGCGCCTGCTCTTCGGTTCCGATCACCGCATCCTTTTGCCGACGGCGGCCTTCGGCGGCGCGATCGTTCTGGTCGTCGCCGATACCCTCGCTCGCACCGTAGTTTCTCCTTCGGAACTTCCCGTCGGCGCCATGACTGCCATCGCCGGCGCGCCGCTTTTCCTCTATTTAATGCGCAGGAGGCTGGCGTGAGCAGCTACGCGCGCTCCACCCCTTCCGCGTCACGCCCCATCGGGGATGCGGGGGATTTCAATTCCGATATTCGCTTGAGCGTCGAACAGGTCAGCTACGCCTACTCCGCGAATCCATCGCAAGCCCCGCTTTTCACGCTCGAAGCAACCAGCTTCCAGGCGCGTCCCGGCGAGGTTGTCGCCATCCTTGGCCCAAACGCCTGCGGCAAGTCCACGCTCTTAAAATTAATTGCCGGCGCCCTCGAGCCGCTTTCCGGCCGCGTGCTCCTCAATGGCTTTGTCACCCACACGCTTCCCCACCGCACCCGCGGCCAGCGCATCGCCATGGTCCAGCAGGAAAGTCCCTTGCTCTTCCCTTCGCGCGCTTGGGAATTCGTTCTCCAGGGTCGCCATCCGTACGGCCGTACGTTGCGGTTCGAAACGGGAGAGGACGTCCTCATCGCCCGCAACGCGCTTGCGCAGGTTGGCGCGGAAGATCTCAGCGACCGCTGGATGGATCAAATCTCCGGCGGCGAAAAACAGCGCGTCATTTTGGCCCGCGCCCTTGCCCAGCAGCCTCTTCTGCTTCTTCTGGACGAGCCGACCCTGCATCTCGATATCGGTGCGCAAGTCGATCTCCTCGAAACGCTGCGGCGTCTCGCGGCGGCCAACCGTTACACGGTTGTCGTTGTGACGCACGAGCTGAATCTCGCCGGCCAGTATGCCGATCAGGTCGCTCTTTTTCAAAAGGGCAAATGTCTTCGCGTTGGCACGCCAGCCAGCGTCTTTCAGCGCGAACTGCTCGAACAGGTTTTTCAGACGCCTCTCACCGTGGAGCTCGGCTCATCCGGCCGTCCCCGCGTGATTTTGCCGTCTGCAAAATAAGTAGCCGTTCCATCGTTCACCCAAACGCCGCGGCAAATTGCTGCGGCACATGAATCACCCCTAGCGGGCCCCCGCAAGAGGCGCCCCACACAATCACCGCGGACTTCGTGCACGGGAAGACGGTGCGTTCCCCTGGCCAACGCCGGGGATGTACGTGAAATAAGCCGTCGCCGCCGCGCGACTGTAAGGCGGAATAAGGTACTGCCGCGGCCACTGCGGCGCATCGCTCACTGCTCGCGATCCTCTCCAAAAAGATCGCCTCCAGAAATAAAGGGCAGCGCCACGGGAAGGCCTCGCACCGGCCCCCGATGATGTAACGACATGCGGGGACGGAACTGCCGCCAAGCCAGGAGACCGGCGAAGTCCGCAAGCCTGAGCGATTATTTTTCGCAACGCCAGGCCAGCCTTCAACTCCCGCGCGAGAGGGAGCGGAGGAAACCATGAAAATTGCACCTCTTCGAACTATCTTTCCTTTTCTGTTTTTTCTGGCAGTCAGTTTTTCCGTAAAAGCACAAAATAATTCCTCGGACGCTCATTTGTTTGGAACCCTTTCGGATTCCAGTGGCGCGGCCGTCGGTAGAGTAAACGTAATCGCTCAGTTGGAAGGCAACACAAGCGCTCACCTGTGGAAGACAATTTCTTCCGCCGACGGCGCTTACAGCTTGTTGCTTCCGCCCGGTCGTTATCATCTAGCTTTCCAGCGTTCCCCATTTGTCTCCCGCGATCTTGAGATAGATATGGCCCCCAACCAACAACGCGCGCTGGACCTCACTCTCAATCTCGAGCGACTCTCCGACAGCGTTATCGTCACTGCGCAAGCGGAGCCCGTTCTCGCGGACCAAACCACCGCTCCAGTCTCGGTCATCACCAGGCAACAAATCGATGCCTCGCAATGGGTCTCTTTGCCTGACGCTCTCCTCTTCACTCCGGGCGTCGCCATCGGCCGCACCGGTCCCGAAGGCGGCAGCGCTTCCGTTTTTCTTAACGGCGGCAATTCGAACTTCACCAAAGTTCTCGTCGATGGCGCTCCCATCAACCCTCCCGGCGCCGCCGTCGATTTCTCCGATCTCACGCTCGATAACATCGACAAAGTCGAAATCGTTCGCGGCGCCGAAAGCGCCATCTACGGCACCGACGCCGTCGATGGCGTCATCCAGCTTTTCACCCACCGCGGCTCCACGCGCACTCCTGAGTTCAGCATCTATGCCGACGGAGGCAGTTTCTCCACCGCCCACGGCGGCGCTCAACTTAGCGGCTTGCTCGGCAAGTTTGACTATTCTGCTGCCGCGTCCCACATGCAGACGGACGGCCAAGGACCGAACGACGAATTCCTCAATCGCACTCTCTCCGGAAATTTTGGCTACAGCTTCAGCGACGCGGACCAGCTCCGCCTCACTCTCCGCAACAACGACAGCGATGCCGGCATTCCCGGGCAAACCGTCTTCGAGCCGCCGAGCCTTTACCAGCGCTACGGTCAACATATTTTCAGTTCCAGTGCCCGCTGGAATTTTTCCACCGGCAAACACTGGCGCCACGAAATAAGCGGCGCCGAATCCTACACCCGCCAATTCAGCGACAATCCCATACAAAGTTTCTACGCCACCGATCCGAATGCATTTTGTCCGCAGACCAACCCCGCGGCCGTCCCCACCGCCGAATTTTGCGACTTCACGGGCAGCAGCCTCTTTCAATACAACCGCGCCAGCGTAAGCGCTCAGACGAGCTACGTCCTCTCCAACTTTGCCGTCACCGCCGGATATGAATACGAAGTCGAGAACGCCTTCCTCACCTCCATTAATGTCCCGCATGCCCGCCGTAACAATCAGGCCGGGTTCTTGGATTTCCGCTACAGGCCGCAGAGCCGTGTCTCCCTAAATTTTGGCGGCCGCGCGGAAGACAACGCCGATTTTGGCACTCGCGTGGTTCCGCGTGCCGGAGCATCCCTGCTTGCCCGCTACGGTGGCGGAGTTTGGGGCGAAACGCTGTTTCGCGTTTTCTATGGCCAGGGCATCAAGGAGCCGCGCTTCGACCAAATCTACGGCGACAACTTCGGCGATTACGGCAATCCCTCGCTCAAACCTGAAGCCAGCAAGACGTGGACGGTCGGCGTCGATCAAAAATTGCTTCACGATCGAATCCGCCTGTCCGCGGATTACTTTTCTAGCCGCTTCTACAACATTGTGAGTTTTGCGTTCTGCGAACCCATCACCGCCACAACAAACACTTGCGGCATTACTATCCCCAACGCTCCTCCGAGTTTTGGATTCTTTTTCAACACCGACCGTGCCCGTGCTCGCGGCATCAACCTGATGGGTGAAACCAAGTTTACTCGCTGGCTCAACTTGGCGGGCAATTACACCTACGACGACAGCCGCGTCCTCGAGTCTCCCAATGCTTTCGATCCTACCGAGCTTCCCGGAAACCACCTCGCCCGCCGTCCTGTCAATTCCGGATCGCTCACTTTGAATGCCGCTTTTCGCAAGTTTGGCGTGACAATGAGCGGCTACTTCACCGGGGTTCGCACGGACTCGGATTTTCTCGGTCTCGGTCTCACCAGCAATCCCGGCTACGCGCTCTTCAATATCGCCACGCACTACGACCTCGGGCGCGGCGTTACATTTTTTGTCCGGGCGTCCAATCTCTTTGATAAGCAATATCAGGATGCTCTGGGCTATCCGGCTCTTGGCCGCGAAGTGCGTGCCGGCATGCGCTACACCTTCAAAGGCCGCAAGTGATGCCTCCAAGCGAACCCGTCCTCTTCTGCTGGAGCGGCGGCAAAGACAGCGCCATGGCCCTGCACGCGCTGCTTCAGCGCAACGACGTTGAAGTTGTCGCGCTCCTAACCACCGTCACCGAGGACTACGAGCGCATCAGCATGCACGGCGTCCGTCGCGAGCTTCTCCGGCGGCAGGCTCAATCCATCGGCCTGCCGCTTCACGAAGTCCGCATCCCGCCACAGTGCGTCAACCCCATATACGAAGCGCGCATGGAAGAAGCCTTGCGCGCTCACTTCGAACAAGGTGTGCGCAAAGTCGCCTTCGGTGATATTTTTCTCGAAGACCTCCGCGCCTATCGCGAAAAAAATCTCGCGCGGATCGGCATGACGGCGGTCTTTCCCATCTGGAAGCGTGACACCCGCGAGCTTGTCCGCTTCTTCCACGTTAATCGCTTTCGCGCCGTCGCTGTCTGCGTCGATCCCAAAATCCTTGCTCCCGGCTTCGCCGGACGCGAGCTCGACGACTCCTTCTTCCGCGATCTTCCGCCGCAAGCCGACCCTTGCGGCGAAAACGGCGAGTTCCACACCTTCGTCTTCGATGGCCCCATTTTCAAATCTCCCATTCCTGTCCGCACCGGAGAAGTCGTCCACCGCGATGGCTTTGTGTTTTGCGATTTACTGCCCAAAATAGAGGAGGCAACACCATGAACACGCAATTCTCTCAAAAAGAAAACCGGCTTTATCGCACCCTGCTCGTTTTCGCCTTGATTGCTCTGGCCGCTGCGCTACGCATCGCTCCTCATCCCTGGAATTTCGCTCCCGTCGGCGCCATGGCCCTCTTTTCCGGCGCAATGATCTGCAACCGCCGCCTCGCCTTTCTTTTTCCTCTCCTCGCCCTTTTCGCCGGCGACATCTTCATCGGCTTTCACAAACTCATGCCCGTCGTCTACGCAAGTTTTCTCGTCAGCGTCGCCATCGGTTTCTGGCTGCGCAATCGCCGCACCGTCGCGCGTGTCGGCGCTGCCACCCTTTTCGGCGCCACTCAGTTTTTCCTGATCACTAATTTCGCGGTTTGGGCGACGGGCCTCTCCTATCCGCGCGAAGCAGGCCTGCTCGCCTGCTACGCGGCCGGCATCCCCTTCTTTTGGAACACCCTCGCGGGCGACGCCGTCTACGCCACACTCTTCTTTGGCGGTTTCGCACTCGCGGAGCGTCTCTCCCCGGTCCTGCGCCAACCCGCGCTGGATGCCGGCCGCCTCTAACCGAAAGCGGCGGGACGCTACCTTAAGCCGCCCTTAGCCTGCCTAATTTTTTTGGATTTTTGTATTGACAAACTGTTACTTCTAGTATATAGTTTTTCTTCGATACGATTGGGTCTTCTCGCTGTGCGCCAGCATGCTTGCTGGCGTTTTTGCTTTCCGTGGACCGCTCTTCCGCTATAACTCGCGTATTCGCAACACTCGCGGAAAAATCGCCTTTTTGCACAATTTTAGTGCAAAAAGAGGAATGAAAGCCCTTTAGAATCAGCATTTTTGGCACTACCCGGAACTGCTCATTCTAAACGAGTTAGAGAAATGCTAAGTCTTTTAGAATGAGCATTTGTGAAAAAGGGGAGGGGGGAGGGGTGGTTATGGTTAACTTACCTCTTCTTGGTCATTCGTCCTGGGCTGCCCGGCTTCGTCGTCCGTCTGGCTCTAAGCCGAGTGATCTAGCAGCCCGCGTCTTCGCTCGTGCTACCACTTGATCCAAGCACGTCTGACCGGGAGTGCCCGTACGGTCGCGCGGCGCCGTGATGCTATAATTCCTGCTCCATCATGCCGAAATCAGCTCCAGAGTCGGCGGCCATCGCCCCCGAAGTGCTCGCAAAATACGAGACCGTCATCGGCCTGGAAGTCCACGTCCAGCTTTTGACCAACTCCAAGATTTTCTGCGGCTGCTCGAACCGCTTCGGCGATCCGCCGAATACGAATGTCTGTCCCGTTTGCCTCGGCCTTCCCGGCACTCTGCCCGTTCTCAACAAGCGCGCGGTCGAGCTGGCCATGCGAGCCTCGCTTGCCCTGAATTGCACCGTTCATGAACATTCGCGTTTCGCTCGCAAGAACTATTTCTATCCCGATCTGCCTAAGGGCTACCAAATCTCGCAATATGAACTGCCCCTCGCCACCGGCGGCTGGCTCGAGATCGACCACGACGGCGCAAAAAAACGCATCGGCATCACACGTCTTCATCTCGAAGAAGACGCCGCAAAGAATCTACACGAAGGCTTCTCGCACTCCGCTACCAAGGCCTACATCGATTACAACCGATGCGGCACGCCTCTCAGCGAAATCGTCTCCGAGCCCGACATGCGCGCTCCGGCGGAGGCTTACGCCTACCTCACCACGCTTCGCCAGATCATGCTCTATACCGGCGTCAGCGATTGCAATATGGAAGAAGGTTCGCTCCGCTGCGACGCCAATGTCAGCGTGCGCTTGCGCGGCGCGAAAGAATTCGGCACAAAGGTCGAGGTAAAGAACCTCAATTCTTTCCGATATCTCCAGAAAGCTCTCGAATACGAAGTGGAGCGCCACATCGGCATCCTCGAATCCGGCGGCCGAATCGCGCAAGAAACGCGCCTCTGGCATCAGAACGAAAACTGCACCGTCTCGATGCGCTCGAAAGAAAAAGCTCACGACTACCGCTATTTCCCCGAGCCCGATTTGCTCCCCGTCCACGTCAGCAATGCGTGGCGCGAAGAAATTCTTCGCAGTCTTTCCGAGCTGCCCGAAGCCAAACGCGCCCGCTTCATCGCCGCGCACGGCCTAAGCTCGTATGACGCCGGCGTACTCACAGCCACGCAGTCCCTCGCCGATTATTTCGAGTCCGTCGTAAAATCTGGCGCACCCGCCAAAACCGCCTCCAACTGGATCCAGACCGAACTCCTGCGCCGCCTGAATGATTCAGGCAAAGAAATCGAAGCTAGCCCGGTCTCACCGGTCGCGCTAGCCGAATTACTCAAACTCGTTGAGTCCGGCAAGATCACCGCTGCGATCGGGAAAAAAGTTTTCGCGGCCATGTTCGACAGTGGCCGTTCCCCGGCCGATATCGTTGCCGCTGAGGGACTCGGCTCGCAAGTCGACGAATCCGCCATCGAACAAGCTGCCCGCGAAGTTATCGAGAAAAACCCAGACAATGTAACCAAATTCAAATCGGGCAACGAAGGCGTCTTCAAATTTTTCGTCGGCCAGGTCATGCGCGCCACCCGCGGCCAAGCCAATCCGCAAGCCGTCAACGACATCCTCCGAAGGCTGCTCTCGTGATCCCTTGTAACGCACCAAGAAGTTCTCGTCTCTTCTTCTCTGCGAACTCTGTGAACTCTGTGTTAAAAACCGCGTTCCTCTTCCGCCGAGCTCACGACGGCAAGCACGCAACCATTCAGCTCCACCAACCTGAACCACTGAGGAGAACATGCTAAAAATCGGTGACAAAGCCCCCGCATTCCGCTTAAAAAACGACGCCGGTAACGATGTCGCTCTTTCTGACTACCAAGGCAAACGCGTCGTCCTCTTCTTCTATCCGAAAGCCAACACTCCTGGTTGAACGACGGAAGCGTCCGAGTTTCGCGACGCAAAAAAACAATTCGATAAACTTGGCGTGATCATCCTCGGCATGAGCGGCGACTCCGTCAAAGCGCAAGCCGCTTTCAAAACGAAACAAAAACTAAACTTCGATCTTCTCAGCGATCTCGACCTGAAGACCATCGAAGCCTACGGCTCGCGCCGCATGAAGAAATTCCTCGGCAAGTCATTTCTCGGCATTGTCCGCAGCACCTTCCTAATCGGTCCGGACGGCAAACTCGAACACATCTGGGACAACGTCAAAGCCAAAGGTCATCCAGCCGAGGTTCTCGCGGAAGTCTCGAAAAAATAGTCGTTAACGCGGTTAGAGTTGAAAGAGCAATTCGTCAGAATCTGCCTGCGGCGGTTGAATGAGCAGATTGTCGATTAAACGAGTCTTGCCGATGAACACTGCCAGCACCGCGTAGCTCGGCCGCGCCACTCGGACCACCGGTTCAAATGTGTCTGCGCTGACAATTTCCGCGTAATCCACTCGCGCAAACGGTTCCCCTTCGAGGATCCGCCGCATCACGGTTTGCAGTTGCATTGCATCGCGCACGCCCGAAGCCAATTCGTTTCGTGCCGCCGCGAGCGCACGGTGCAAAACGGTCGCCGCTTTTCGTTCCTCTGCGCTCAAATACGCATTGCGCGAAGAAAGCGCCAGACCGTCCGCTTCTCGAACGATGGGACACACTACGATTTCCGCATCGAGATTCAGGTCGCGAGCCATCTCGCTGATGATGCGCACCTGCTGCGCATCTTTTCTTCCGAAATAAGCAAAGTGCGGCTGCACGATCTCAAACAATTTCAGCACCACGGTCGCCACGCCGCGAAAATGTCCCGGCCGCGAACGCCCTTCCAGCCGCTCGCTGATGCCTTCGACATTTACATACGTCCGGAACCCATCGGGATACACATCGGCAGCTTCCGGCGCAAACAATGCATCCACGCCCACCGCCGCGAGCTTCTCCGCATCCTTGTCCAGATCGCGCGGATATTTCTTGTAATCTTCCTTGGGGCCAAACTGCTTCGGGTTCACGAACACCGACGCGATCACACGGGAACATTCCTGTCGCGCCCGCGCCACCAGTGCCGTGTGCCCTTCATGCAGCGCACCCATCGTCGGAACAAGTCCGATCACGCGGGCTTCGCCGCGCGCGCCTCGCGCGTACTCTTTCATCCAGGCTATCGTTCGGATTATTTCCACGGAGGAAGTTAGCTTCTCACAGATTCACAGAACCACAAGTCGCGGGTCACGCGCTCGCCGCCGTCGCGCGTTCACGATAATAGTGCATCAAGTCCGTCAAAATCGGCTGCGCCCCAAGCTGCCGAAGCAGCGTCGTAATCTGCCCACGATGGTAGGTCCCATGATTCACCACATGCTGCATCGATTGCCACAATGGGTTTTTGTACACGCCAAATTTCAGCGTTTTGTACTCCATCATGCGGTTCAAATCTTCTTGCTTGAGCTTCCCGACGAACGCCAGCAGGCGCCCTTCCTGCTCCGCCCATTTCAAGCGCAAACTCTCCACGTCCCGGCATTCTGCCGTATCTGGCAACGACGCTGGCGACCGTCCCTGAAACCGCTCCAGCCAAATCCATTCCGCTCCGCAGATGTGCGCCAGCGTGTCTCGCACCGATCCAAAGCTCGACCCCATCGGCTTCGTAAACTGTTCGTTGGTCAGCTTGGACGCCGCATCCAGCGACCGATGATTCGCCCAAGCGTTGTAATCATAAAGCGCGCGCATTTCTTCCGGAGTCATCTGAGCTTCTCCTTGTGCCCGCGGGCCATATTGAAAATGGTCACTCCAAAATCAAGGGCCGTGATGTGTCATTCCGAGCGAAGCGAGGAATCCGCTTTTCGTTTTCTCTTTACGTCATTACTTCTCTACTTCCTTACTCCCTCTTTTCTACCAATCACCGTCACTATTGACTGGCGCCTCTTTCTCCTCTTTTGCGGTCTGTGCCGCGTGATACGACTCTCCATCCGAAGGGAACGTCCCGCCACGCACATCCTCGGAATACTCGCGCGCGGCCTTCGCAATCATCTCCCCGACGTTCGCATACTGCCGCGCAAATTTCGGCGTCTTTTCAAATGTAAATCCCAGCAAATCATGAATTACCAGGATCTGCCCGTCGCAATCCGGCCCCGCGCCAATTCCAATCGTCGGAATCCGCAGCTCGCGCGTAATCTGCGCCGCCAGCTCTCGCGGCACCGCCTCGAGCACAACCGCGAACGCACCCGCCGCTTCGACCGCTCGCGCGTCTCGCAACAACTGCGCCGCCGCATCGACGGTTTTGCCTTGCACGCGGAATCCACCCATTGCGTTCACGGATTGTGGCGTCAATCCGACGTGCCCCATCACGGGAATTTCCGCTTCTGTCAGCCGTACAATCAATTCCAGCCGTCGCTCGCCACCTTCCACTTTCACCGCCTCTGCGCCCGCCTCTTTCACAAACCGCATCGCATTCCGCACCGACTCGGCGATGTCGCTGTGGTAGCTGCCGTACGGCATGTCCGCCACCACCAACGCCCGCCGCGTCCCGCGCCGCACCGCCCGCGTGTGGTGCAGCATCTCCTCTATCGATACCGGCAGCGTGCTCTCGTAGCCCAGCACCACCATTCCGAGCGAATCGCCCACGAGCAAGACGTCGACACCTGCTTCGTCCAGCAGACGCGCCGTTGGATAGTCGTAGGCCGTCAAACACGTAATCTTCTGCGAATTGGAAGCGGAAGCTGCACCGGAAGATTTCCGCTGCAGCAGATCGGGCACAGTGACTTTCGCATTGCCCGCGTTGGAAAAAACACTCATGGTGGCCTCCGATGCCGTTCCCTAACCGCAGGATACAGCCCTGTACCTCACCTTTGCGCAGAATACCAAATTCCCCTGCGCGTGACCACAACTTCGGAGCTTCGCACCTTGCGCGCTTCGCTACAACTCCAGCCAGACCACCCAAGCGCTTCGCAGCGTGGGCTAAAATCCTGGAGGACGTTCTGCGGCAACCCCAAAAGCACGCTCCAGCACGAGTCCGGCCTGCCCCAAAGTACCCTCTTCGAACAGCCGCGCAATGAGCGTCACGCCGTGTGGCACGCGGCGCGGCGGAGAAAACTTGGGCAGCGGTCTGCTCGGGTCCGGCGCCCAATCCGTGCGCGCTTCGGTCACTTCCACGAACCCCGCCCTCATCGTCAGAGAGGGATGCCCCGTAAAATTCGTGATCGTTAACATTTCATCGCGCAGCGACGGCACAAGTAGCAGATCTACCTCCGAGAAAACACGCTCCATTTCCTTCGCCACTTTTCGCCTTAAGCGGTCCGTCTGCACAAAATCGACCGCGGAAAGAAATCGCGACTGCCGGAAAATATTCGGCCAGGCATCATACGTCTGCACCTTCAATTGGTCCACGGCGTGATTCAGCGTAATCTCTTCAAACGCCGCCGCGCCTTCGGCGAATAGAATCAGGTTCAGCGAATCATACGGCCAGTCGGGAATACTCACTTCCACAGGAATCATCCCCACTTTTCTGACTGTTTCCAGCGCCGCTCTGTCCACTTCCGTCGCAGGACTCTCTTTCATCCAGGCAGGAAAATATCCGACGCGCAATCCTTTCACGCTTGCGCCCGCGTCGAAATCGAGCCGGCTGGGCACGCTCGTAACGTCGCCAGCGTCCGGCCCGGAAATCGCCTGCAACGCCAGCATGGCGTCCTCAACACTGCGCGTCATCGGCCCCAACTTATCCAGAGACCAGCACAGCGTCATCGCTCCCGTTCGCGCTACTCGTCCATACGTCGGCCGCAATCCCGTTATTCCGCAGCGCATGCTCGGGCCAACGATGCTTCCGCCTGTCTCGCTGCCAATCGCAAATCCCACCAGTCCCGCCGCGGTTGCCGCGCCTGGTCCTGCACTCGATCCCGAGGATCCCTCTTCAAGCAGCCACGGGTTCATGGTTTGCCCGCCAAACCAAATGTCATTCAGCGCCAGCGCGCCGAGACTCAGCTTTGCGACGAGTACCGCGCCCGCATCGTGCAGCCGCTTCACGACTGCCGCATCTTTTGTTGGCACTCGATCGCGGAACGGCTCCGCACCGTAGGTCGTGGGAATCCCCGCCGTATCCAATAAATCCTTCGCTCCCCAGGGAATCCCGTGCAGCGGGCCGCGGTATTTTCCCGCAGCAATCTCCGCATCGGCTCTCTTTGCCTGGGCCAACGCCAAATCGCGCGTCAGCGTTATGACGCAACGCAGCTTGGCATTAAATTTCTCGAGCCTCTCCAGATAAATCTTCGTTAAGCGCTCTGAAGTAATTTTTCGTGCCTCGATCCAGCGGGAAAGCTGCGTCACGGAAGCGAACGCGATATCCTCGTCGCGCTCCGGAAGCGGCGCGGAGTGATTCGAACTGCGCACAAATAATTCGCGCTCTGGCCCGCGCTTCATCCCCGGCAAAATGGGATCCCATCGCGAGTACGGCGCCAATCCCGCTTCCAAGGCCACTTTGTGCGGCCCGGCACGCCGCTCGTAGAGCGGCGCCATATTGCTTCGCCAGCTGGAGGCGGCCATCGCGCGGTCGGCGTTAGTCATCTCCACCTGCACGAGCTTTTCCGCCTCCGCGAAAGTGGCGGGCGATACCTCCGGCCCCACCGCCGGCCCGGTGCCAAACGCCGGGGGCGTACCGGCGGGCGGCTCCCCTGGTTTCTGTTGTTGCGTACGGGCGACAGCCGCGCCCACAAGGCCCAGCGATGTTTCCGTCAAAAAATCCCGCCGCGTCGTTTTCATATCGCCTCCACTCTGAATTCTAGCCAACCATGTATCCTGAGCCGAGCAAGGTACCGATGTTCGCACAGCCTTCGAGAAAATCCGTTTTCCTTATTTTTTTTCTGGCATCTTTCCCGCTTGCCGATTAGCATCCCGCTTTCCTCACAGGAGGGTACCGTGAAAACTCATCTCCAGGCTGGACTCCGCGAAAAAACTGTCCAGCGCGGTTTGCTATTTATTCTCGCGCTCGCGATGAGTGCTCCGGCGTTATCGCAAACGCCGTCGAGCGCTCCTCCCGATGACGCCGCCGTTCGCGAGCGTGCCGATACGCTTCTCAAAGAGATGAGCCTCGACGAAAAAATCGGGCAACTCAGCCAGCTCTTCGATTTCCGCCCGGAGAAGACTATCGACGACGCCGTTGCCAAAGGCCAGATCGGCTCACTTCTCTTTGTCACCGATCCCGCCGAAATCAACCGCCTCCAGCACCTGGCCGTCGATCGTACGCGCCTGCACATTCCGCTGATCTTCGGTTTCGATGTCATCCACGGTTTTCGCACTATTTTCCCGGTGCCCATCGCCATGGCCGCTTCCTGGGATCCGGCGGCCGTCACACGCGCGCAATCCATCGCCGCCATGGAGGCTCGCTCGGTCGGCATCGATTGGGCATTCGCGCCCATGCTGGATATCGCGCGCGACCCGCGCTGGGGACGCATTGTCGAAGGGGCCGGTGAAGATCCCTATCTTGGATCCGCCATGGCTGCGGCGCAGGTGCGGGGATTCCAGGGTGATTACATCGGCGAGCCCGATCACCTGCTTGCCTGCATGAAACATTTTGCCGGTTATGGCGCCGCGATCGGTGGACGCGATTACGACGAATCCTATATTCCAGAGACATTGCTTTACAACGTCTACCTCAAGCCTTTTCACGCTGCCGTTAAGGCCGGTATCGGTTCTGCCATGAGCGCTTACATGGATTTGAACGACGTCCCCGCCACCGGCAATCGCTGGCTGCTCCACGAAGTGCTTCGCGAGCAGTGGAAATTCAAGGGTTTCGTGGTCAGCGACGCGAACTCCGTCAAGAGCCTCGAACGCCACGGCTATGCCAAGGATGTGAACCAAGCCGCGCTCGACGCGTTCACTGCTGGCGTCAACATGGAAATGGCCATTGGCTTTACCGCGTTCTCCAAGGGCCTTCCGCCCGCTCTGCAACAAAAGCAGATCACCCCACAGCAAATCGACGACGCCGTGCGCCCCATTCTGGAAATGAAAATTCGTCTCGGCCTCTTCGAGCATCCCTTCGTGGATGTGGGGCGCTCGAAGCAGGTGCTCGACATGCCAGAACACCGCACCATCTCCCGCGAAACCGCCGAGCGCACCGCGGTGCTGCTCCGCAATGAAGGCAAGCTGCTTCCTTTGAGCAAAACCGGCACCAGGAGAATCGCCGTGATCGGCCCGCTTGCCGATTCGCAGATGGATACGATAGGCTCGTGGACATTTCAAGAGGATCTTCCGGAAACCGTCACCGTTCTAGCAGGCCTGCGGAACAAACTCGGTTCACAAGCCGGGATCGATTACGCGCAAGGCGTGCAGCTCGCGCGCAAATTCCCGTCTTTCTTCGACAACATTTTTCACCTGAAGACGCAACTTCTTTGGACTCCCGACGAAGCGAAGGACGAAATGTCCAAAGCCATCCAACTCGCTGGTTCCTCGGATCTCGCCATTCTCGTTCTCGGTGAAGCACAGAATATGAGCGGCGAGGCAGCCTCGCGCGAATCGCTCGATCTTCCGGGCGAGCAAGAGCAACTGCTCGAATCGGTCGTCAGCACCGGCAAACCCGTCGTCTTGGTCCTTCTCAACGGCCGTCCGCTCAATATCAAGTGGGCCTCCGAGCACGTCCCAGCAATTCTCGAGGCCTGGTATCCGGGCACCCAGGGTGGTAACGCGGTCGCCAATCTTCTCTTCGGCGACGCCGTTCCCGGCGGCAAACTACCTTTCACTTGGCCGCGTGACGTCGGCCAGGTGCCGATCTACTACGCGCACAACACCACGCAAGCTCCGGATAATCAGGGAAAGCGTTACTGGGACGAAGAAAGCACGCCACTTTATCCCTTCGGCTACGGCCTCAGCTACTCAACGTTCAGCTTCAACGACATGCGGCTCAGCAAAACGACGCTCAAGCCCGGTGAGACTCTGGACATCGACGTCGACGTTCAAAATACCGGCTCTTCGACCGCTGATGAGGTTGCTCAGCTCTACATCCATCAGCGCTATGGGAGCACGTCGCGACCCGTCCGCGAACTCGAAGGATTCCAGCGCATCACCCTTGCGCCGCAGGAAAAGAAGACTCTCCATTTTTCTATCGGTAAGGATGAGCTGACCTACTGGAGCACCGCGAAAAGAGCGTGGGTCGAAGAGCCCTCGACGTTCGACGTGTGGGTCGGGAGCGATTCCACCACGACATTCCGCTCGAGTTTCACTGTCGCGGAATAGCGCAACCGCTGGCGTGCGGCCTTCTCAGGCCGTCCCGCTCTCGTAGCTCAAAATGGAAAAGCGCGCGACACTCGCATCGAGGGTCGCGCGCTTCGTTCTGTTGGGTGGTTTTTCATTCTAGTTTGCGGGAACGTGCCGCACGGGCATCGCTTCTGACCCCGGACCCGGCTCCGGCGCTGGCTTGGGCATCTCTGCATCCTTGAAGCGCGGCACCATCTCGTCGGCCATCGCAAAAGCGTACACCGCCGAGGCGATTTCGACCGCGCCTTCTCTCACGTCCTCTTCATAAATTCGTTCGTACGTGTCGAGATTCGTATGATGCGTGAAAGAGCCGTAATCGAAGGGATCCTGGGCTAACCCAATTCCCGGCAATCCCGCATTGTTAAACGAAGTGCTGTCCGTCCCGCCAGTCCTGCGGCTGTCGCTTTTGAGAACTCCCATGAATCCCCAATCCGCAAACGGCATCATGGCATCGCGAACCATCTCGGCTGCGCTCTCGGGACCAAATATACCGGCGCCTCGCGGCTTCCCTGTACCGGAATCGATGTTGAAGTACGCGTCCAATTTCGCGTACTCCGGCTTCTGGTCTTCAAAACTGCCGAAGTGCTGCTTCACGTACGCCAGCGAACCAAGCAATCCTTCTTCCTCGCCGCTCCACAGCGCAATCCGAATCGTTCTCCGGGGCTTCACGTGGAGCGCGGTTAGAATCCGCATGGCCTCGAGCATCATCGAGGAACCGATGCCGTTGTCGGTCGCGCCGGTCGCGTCATGCCACGAGTCGTAGTGGCCTCCCAGCATCACAATTTCGTCTTTCTTATCCGTGCCGGGAATTTCTCCGATCGCGTTGTACGCCGTCGTGCCTTCGGGATACTCCTTGTTCTGAATGTTGATGCGCAGGGTCACCGCGGTTCCGTCGTCCATGATCCTCGAAATCCGGCCATAGTCGTCGTTGCGCATCACGAGAGTCGGCACGGCTCGCGTCCAATCGTACGTCCCGTTTTGCTGCGCCACGATCACGCCATGCGCGCGGCCCGCATCGTTCACGCGGACTAAAGCGCCGTTATCGACCAGAAACTGATCCACTTGCCGCGAGACTTCCTGGCGCGTCAACTGTCCTTCCGGCAGTTTGGGCTGCTCGGGAAATCGGAACGGGCGCGGATTCTTCGCATCAAAGCGCGATTTCCATTCGTCCTCGGGACGCCGCATAGGCGCCGGATTCATATCCTCGGGAACTTCCACATGCTTACCGACAAACACAATTGCTCCCCGAACTTTGTCCTTCATCGAATTCAAATAAGCGTCGAGCTCTGCTTGCGTCGGCTGCGCCGGCTCCGCTGGTTTTACCGTCTGCATCGGCGGCGCCGCCCATTTCGGCTCGGGTGGCGGCGGCGCGCCTCCAAAGAAGTTGAATCCGCCACCCCGCGGCGGCGCCAATCCAGGCGGATCGAGCCTCACCACTTGCGCGTTGACGACGCCATTCGTGCTCGGCGTCCACGCCAGCGGCTCGACCATCAGCGGTCCGTGGAACGGCGTGACTGCATCCGCAGAAAGCTCCAAGTTTTCCCAGCCGGGCACCGGCGTTGCCGCGCTCGGCGGCTGAAACGTCCATGGCTCTAAATGGACATTCGACAATCCCCAGGAGTTCATCGTATCGACCGCCCAGTCGTCCGCCGCCTTCAGATTGGGCGTGCCCGTTACCCGCGGGCCGTGCACGTCGGCGATCTCATGGATGATCCACATAATTTTCGAATGATCCGTCTCTTCCGCGCGGATCTGCGCGTATATTCCGGCCAACCCCGGCGCCTGCGCCGGCAAGGGCATCGCCGCCAACAGTAAGCATCCCGCCAAAAGTGTGCAAATTCTCTTCACAGTTCCTCCCCAGCTCTCCCGAGATGTATCACTCCGAGTTCCCGGTCGCACGTCAATATACGCTCCGCGGTTCTCCTCCGCAATCCGCGTTCGAAAGTTGCGGAAAGGGAGCTGCTATACCGAGATAAAGAACGAGCCGTCCCTTGTAACGTAGGCATACGCCATGCGCGGGGTGTTGAAGGCCAAGCCCGGATGGCCTTCGCAATCGAGGAGGATGAGGCCGCCGGTGCCGTGAGTGCGCTGGCTGAGCAGATGAACTGTTTCGCGCGCCGCCAGCATCGCAGCGTCTTCGGCACACGATACAGGCGTGTGGTTGGTATGCTCACGCGAAGAATCGGCCACACAGAAAGCCCCGTTGCGGCCGCGAAGCAGGTCGACGGCAGTCTTCGCCATGACGATTTTCATGATGGCTTCGCCGTAGCCGGTGCAGGATACACCCCCGGCGGCGGAATCGGCATAGCAGCCGCAGCCGATGAGCGGCGAATCGCCGACGCGACCGGGGAGTTTGCAGCAGGTGCCTCCCGTGGATGTGGCGGCAAAGAGCTTGCCGTTCGAATCGAGCGCGACGGCGCCTACAGTGCCCTGCTCGTGCCCGCGATGATGAGCTGCGGCGTGCTTGTCCTGGCTACACTGGCGCCAGGCTTGGCGCTCTGCGTCGCTGATGAGTTCCTCGGGATCGCAAAGAGCAATGCCGCGTTCTTTGGCGAAGCGCTCAGCGCCTTCGCCGACCAGCATCATGTGGGGACAGTGTTCGAGCACGGCGCGTGCAAGCCGGATGGGATTGCGGATGCGCTGCAAAGCGGCGACCGCGCCGGAACGAAGCGTCTCGCCATTCATCACGATGGCATCGCATTCGACGCGGCCATCCAAATTGAGATGCGAGCCAAAGCCGGCGTCGAAAACGGGCTCGTCTTCAAGAACGAGTATGGCGGCTTCGACGGCGTCCAGCGCGGAACCGCCGCGCGAAAGAATGGACCATCCTGCCTCGAGCGCGCCGCGGCAGCCCGATTTGCACGCTTCAACCGCTTCATCGGGAATATCCCAAGCGCCTCCATGGACAATCAGAGCGGGTTTCATCGCGAGGAGAATGGCAAAGCAAGGAGAGATTGTCCAGCATACGGAAAAGCGGCTGTGTTCATCGGCTAGACGAAGAAATCGAGAAAGAATAGAGCGATGCCGAGAAATAGCAGGACAAAAGCCGGATGAATATGCCGGCGAGGGAAGCGGCTGAGAGAGCTAAAGAACTGCGTGGGGACAACTTTCAAGCGAGACTCCACCCGTACGCCATAAAACGGGCCGATTACCGTATAGCGGGACAGGCTGCGGCGGAAGGCGCCGAACTCGTCGTGGGCCCACACGGAAAAATCATTTCGCTTGCGCCAGAGAAGAGCGGCGCCAATCGAAAAAGCGACGTAGCCCAGCAATGTTAATAGCCCGAGCCCCGGGCCAGCTCCCCAATACATTGCGCCTCGCAGACGCCCTACTGCAAACAGAGGGCGCCCGAAAAATCGGAAAGGTTACTCGTCCTCGTGAATGGTAACCAGCCGGACGATTTCAAATTCCTTCTGGCCCGCAGGCGTGGCCACCTGAACTTCATCGCCGACCTTCCGGTTCAGCAAGGCCTTGCCGATGGGCGAAGTCGTGGAAATCAGGCCCTTTTCGACGTCGGCCTCTTCCGTGGTCACCAGTTTGTATTCGATTTTCACTTCGCGGTGAACATCGAGCACAACAATGCGCGAGCCGTAGCCGGAGCGGTCCTTCGGAATGTTGCTGAGATTCAGCATGCCAAGGTCGCCCATGCGCTTTTTGAGCTGGCCGATGCGGGCGTTCACGAAGCCTTGGCGCTCTTTGGCGTACTTATACTCGGCATTTTCGGAAAGGTCGCCGTGGGCGCGGGCTTTGGCAATCTCTTTCGGGAGATCGATGTTCAGCTCGTGCTCGAGCTGGTCGATTTCTCCTTGCAAGCGCTGCTTGATCTTCGCGAGCGGGTCAACCATGGCCGTCTATCACCAGGAATTCGGCTGCCAAAAAAATGTTCGCGGAGTCCGGTTTTACAGGATGGTTCGCCGGACCCCGCGCGAGCAAGCATTATAGATGCGAGGCAATTGCCGCCACAAGGGGCAGTCGCACTTAGTTTTGACCGGTACTTATGGTGGCCGCACAGCCAACGAAGGGCAGAGGAGGTTGGGGAAGGGGAGTTACAGCGATTTGGAAGAGACTTAGCGAACTTTGACGTCCACGGATTCGGACTTTGTCTTGCCGCTCGCGTCTTCAATTGTCAACTTATAAGTTGTTGTTTTTGTTGGAGTTACATCGACGCAATGGGCCACCGACGGCCACACGGCCTGCGTTTGCGGCTCTAGCGTGACGCTCTTGGCGTTGGATACCCCGTAGCATAGCTGGGCCGATTCGCCGCGCCGGATGACCTTCGGGCTGGCGTAGAAGTCAAGGATAGTGAACTCCTTGCCGCCCATCTGCTCGACCGCAACTCGGTCTTCCTCGCGTTGCTTTTCCGCGCGCTGCTGGGCGGCCTGCCGTTCGATGTTCCGGGCGTCCACCCACCGGGAAAGCATGACGTAGACCACGCCAAGAAGCGCCACTACGAGGATGGCGGAAGAATACAGCAACGGGTTTTTCAAAATAGACCTCTGTTCAGGTACCGGGGCAGACAGCATGAGCACGCTCCGCGAGCTACTGGGCTCCAGCAATTAAAATAGCTTGGATAGGGACGCGCGGGAAAGCCTTGATTGCAATTTGGAGGGAAGAATAGAAAGAAGACGCCCTCCGAAAATGTCTCACATCGCGGCGTGGGCCAATTCGCGCCAGGTGACCAGCTTGATGTTCTCTTCCCGCAGCAACGCACGGAACTTCTCGCTGGTGAAGTAGTCGAAATCGCGCTGCCGCCAAGCTGCCCCCCAAGTGTCGCGCTCGCGTGTGGCCGCGCGCATCTCTTCGTTATCGAAGGCCAAATGAATAATAAAGACAGTCACGCCGGGCTGTAGGTTTTTCAACGCCTGATTGTAGAACTCCTGCCATTTTTCTGGCGGTACTCCCGGCTCCATCGTCACGGTACGATCCACGACGAGATCGCCGGGGCTCAGGGCTGCTTCGAGGTAGGGGCGTTCCGCGAACCAATCTCGAACCATGAATACTGGCAGTTTGTAATCGTGGGCCACGCGCAGGACGCTCTGAAATATCTCTTTCCCATTTTCGAAGAGCCGGTATTGATGAGAGTCGAGGTGCGTCGGGCGGATGCCCATGGCAAGGGCCTTTTCGATTTGTGCGCGAAGCTCGAGTTCCACTTCCTTGGCGTCGATGTGAGTTGCTTCCGTCCAGTCCAGATGGAAATATCCATTCGAGTCCACCAGGCTCGGAACCTTGTCCCGCGGAGCGACAGGTCCCCAGCGATAGAAGACTCGTTCGCTCGTCAGCGTCAGGTGAAGTCCGAAATCAGTTTCCGGATGCTCCTTTGCATACGCCGCTATCTCCGGAAACCACGGACAAGGCACCATAATGCTGGCAGAATTCACGAGACCTGTTTCGAGTCCTTTGATCGAAGCCGCGTTCACCGAGTGCGTCATGCCCAGGTCATCGGCGTGCACAATTACGAGTTTCGCATCGCGCGCGTAGCCCAGTCTTTCTGCTAAAGATTTTGGAACGGTCTGCGCGCGCGCCACGAGACCGGCGGTTGCGAGCACGAGAAAAGCTAGACGTACGAGCATGTGCATCATCGCGCGAACCCCGTGGGAAGAACTAGTGCTGCGCTGCTGCGCTGGCGGGCGGCGGATTTTTCACGTAGGTATTGAGCCAGTTATTCATCTCCCAAAACATGTGGAGCACCGATTCTCGCCCCGCATAGCCGTGGGATTCCAGCGGAAGCAGCACGAACCGAACCGTGGCTCCGTGTCCTTTCAACGCGCTGAAAAACCGCTCGCTCTGTATCGGAAAAGTCCCGTTATTGTTGTCCGCCTCGCCGTGTATCAGTAGGATGGGCGTCTTGATTTTGTCCGCGTAAGAAAATGGCGACATTTTGTTGTAGACCTCTGGCGCTTGCCAGTACGTGCGCTCCTCATTCTGGAAGCCAAACGGGGTTAGCGTGCGGTTGTAGGCGCCGCTGCGGGCGATGCCGGCTTTGAATAGATCGCTGTGCGCCAGCAAATTCGCGGTCATGAACGCGCCGTAAGAATGCCCCATCACGGCCACGCGGTTGCGATCGACCACTCCCAGCCTCGCGCCTTCATCGATGGCTGCTTTGGCGCCCGCAACGAGTTGTTCCACGTAGGTGTCGTTCGGTTCGGCTTTTCCTTCGCCAATGATGGGAATGCTGGCGCTCTCGAGCACGGCGTAGCCTTGCGTCACAAAAGGCACCGGCGAACCCCAGGACAAGAATGCGAACTGGTACGGCGATCCCGTGACTTGCCCCGCCGCCGCCCTCGTCTTGTATTCCGTCGGATATGCTTCCATAAGCGTGGGCAGCGGACCATCCTCGGGTTTGTAGCCCGGCGGCAGAAAGAGATTTGCGCTCAGCTCGACGCCATCGGCGCGCTTGTAATGCAAAACCTGTTTCTTCGGAAGCTGCGCCGTTCCATACGGATTCGGGAAAAAGGTGATCTGTTCTGAAGACCTAGCGCCGATTTTCTGAATGTAGAAATTCGGACTCTGGTCTTGCGATTCTCTGCGGATCAAGATCATGCCGCTGGCTGCATCCAGTACATCCTCCGCAATCTCATAATACGGAGCCGCGGACTGCCAAAGGCGCTGTGCTTCTCCATTCGCCACATTCATCACCGAAAGGAAAGGCTGGTCGCCTTCCGGCGAAGCGCCTCGTCCCGTAAAGTAAATCTCCTTTCCGTCGGAGGTGGTCTTGAGGACCGGCTTGCCCGCGGGATTGATCTCCTCGAGCGGTTCGCCAGGATCGTGGTAACGGTCTTCGAAGGAGCCCTCGAACAATATGACCGGCGTTGCCGGAGTAGAGGGCGCAAGCGCCAAAATAATTCGCTTGCGATCTTTCCAGCGCCGTTCTTCGACCAGGGCGAGATGGTCATTCCCCCAGGCCACGCGGCGATAGCGAACCGGAAGATCCGCCAGTTTGTGCGGCGTGGCCTCAAAAGGCGCATCCAGAAGGAACAGTGAATCACGCACTGCGGCATCCCTCCGCGGATCGCCGCCGTCCCCGGCTTCCACCCAGAAAACACTCGCGGGCGCGTCGCTCCGCCAGCCATAGTCGCGCGGGCCGGGAGCGACAGCGTCATGAATATTGGGAATGTTGTCCTCGAGAGGCTTGTCCACCAGCTGCCTGGATTCTCCAGTCTTTACGTTGAGGACGGAAACGCGCTGCGGAAAAGCCTCGAAGGGCAGCAAATAGGAATAAGGATGGTGGCGCTCAAACAGAAGTACATACTCTCCGTCAGGTGACGGCGTCGCTTTCTCGATGACGCCAGATTTGCCGAGTGATTTCGCCGTGCCATCAAGACGGATCAGCTCGACTTGCGATGTCGCGTAGTAATCGAAAAACTCCTCATCCTCGGGACTCTTGAGAAGATCTTCGTAGGTCGCTCCAGGAGTGACGCGGCCAAGATTTTCCTGAATCACCGGTCCTGTCGGCACTTCGCTGTGCGTGGGAGCAAGTCCCCGATCCGAGGGAACCGTCCGGCAGACCAAGCTTTGACTATCGCTCAACCATTCGCAGGGCGGTCCGAAAATCCCGTTGAGCGCAATTCCCGGCAAACGGCGGGCCTGGGCCGCCGCCACATCAAGGATCCAAAGACTGAGGCCCGGGTCTTCCTTCGCGTCGCTGATGTTTACAAACGCGATCCTGCGTCCGTCCGGAGACCACTCCGCAAACCTGATCTTGGCGTGCTCCGGCAAACCGGAGACCTTGGCGGCCTTGCCGTTCGGCAGCGCTTGTAATTCCAACGAAGTGTCATAGCGTCCCCTGCTTGGGCCATCCGTCTTGGGATTAAAGCGCAACCCTGCCAACCGAAGCTCCGGCTCAGCAAGCTCAGCGATCGTGGGCAGGCCGGAGAAATGCTCGATCAACAGCCAGCGCTTCTCCGCTCCGCTGCCGGCGGGAGAAAGCTCGACGCCTGGAGTCGGCAAGGCGTCCACAATGTCGACGATCGCTTTCGGCGGCAACTGGTATTTGAGATTGGTCTGCGCTTGCGCAGGGGCAACTGAAAGAATTAACAGGCTCGCGAACAAGCAGAGCCTTGGATACAAGCTATTTCGAGAAGCACCGAATAGAACGCACATATCCGCCACGCCTTTCCGGACAACTCCAGCTGAGTTCAGACGCGCGCATTCTGGCCGCAAATCGAATAGCAAGCAATCAGAATTTGCGGCATGTTCTGGCGCAAGGCGCGCCTGGCGGAATCATTGCGCATCGGGCGGTTTCGCGCTGGAGTTGCCATTCAAATAGCGCTCAAACCAGTAGAGCTGCCAATTGAGACTTTCCACCAGATGTTTGGGTTCGCCCGTTCGCGTTAGATTGTGATTTTCGCGCGGGAAGAAGACGATCTCCGAGGGTACGCCGTAATGCTGTAGCGCGCGGAACCATTGCTCTCCTTGCTCGATGGGAACGCGGAAATCATTGTCCGAATGGAGAATGAGCGTTGGCGTGCGGACATTTCGCGCATACTTCAGCGGAGACGCGTCCCAGTATTGGTCGAAATCGTCGAAGATAATTCCTTTGAAATAGTCTTCGTGGCCGTAGGCGCCATCGCGGGTACCGTCGTCGCTGATGAAGTTCGAGATCGAGCGCAACGTCACAGCGGCTTTGAATCGGTTGGTGTGCGAGACGATCCAATTGGTCATGTAGCCGCCGTAACTTCCGCCGGTCACGCCCAGATCGTTCGCATCGACCCACGGGTATTGCTTCAACGTCGCGTCTACTCCGGCCATGATGTCCTGATAATCCATCCCACCCCAGTTGTTAATCTCGCCGCGCTCGAATTTTTCGCCATAGCCAGTCGAGCCGCGCGGATTGCAGAAGAAGACCGCCCAGCCTTTGGCCGCGTAAACCTGAAATTCGTGATACCAATCGACTCCGAACATCCCCTCCGGGCCTCCATGAATGACCAGGACCATCGGATATTTTTTGCCGGGCTGCCAGCCTAGCGGCTTGACAAAGAATCCGTCGATGGCCCAACCATCGGTGCTTTTATAGGGCACGCGCTCGAAGGGTTGCAACTCGAGCTGCGCCCACAATTCGCTGTTCGCATGGGTCAACTGACGTTCCTCGGAACCATCGAGGTTCGCTACGTACAGATCGTCCATGTGCTGGAAATCGCTCGCGAGATAAACCAATTCCCCGGCGTTCTCGTTCAGATCGAACGCATGAATGCCGCGCGGGCCGGAAGTCACCGGGGCAAAAGTGCGGGAATCGAGATCAGCGCGAAAAATGTGAGTTTCGCCTTTTACGCCGGCCGTGAAAAAAAACGCGCCAGCCGCCGGCCAGTGCAATTCACCCGCAGTCATGTCCAGGTCTTTCACGGCAAGTTGTGACGGCGAGCCGCCGGAAGAGTCCGCCACATAGAGCTTGGGGAATTGGTGGACGGCAGTCTGCCCGGCGAAGAGAATCTGCTTCCCATCCGGAGACCACCGAGGATTTCCGTCCTCAAATGCATGATCCGAAATTTTGGTTAGCGCCCCGCCCGGCGCCGGTATTGTCCAGACGTCTGTGTTGTGGCTGTCGTCGTAGGCTTTTCCCGTGCGATCCGAGACAAACGCTATCCGCGTGCCATCCGGAGACCATTGCGGATCGGTGTCGTCCCAGTCTTGCCCTTCGGTGATTTGCTTTGCTTGCCCGCCTGGAACCGTCACCACCCACAAGTGCCGGCGCTCGTCGTCAAACCAACCCGTATCGTTGAATTTGTAGCGGATATGCGTGTAATGACGTACGTCGCTCTTGCGGTCCGCTGGAGCGACCTCATCCGAGGGGCCGGAGGTGCTGACGACAACGAGGCGAGAGCCCTCGGGAGACCACTGGTAGGTCTGGACGCCATTCTTCAGTTTTGTAAGAGCGAGTGCTTCGCCACCGCCGGCCATGGAGAGAAGATAGATCTGCGATTTGGGTTTTTCATTGGACGAAGGTTCCGTAGCGCGCGCGGAAAGAAAACCCAACGTCTTGCCGTCTGGGCTCCATCGCGGAGAGTTCGAGCTAAAGCCCTCCGCGCTCAGTCTCCGCGGCGTCGCCGAACCGTCGCTGGGCACAACCCAGATCGAAGATTCGCGGCGGTTTTTCTTCTTGTCGATGGTGGTCAGAACATAAACGACAAGTTTGCCATCGGGCGAGAGATGGGGATCGCCCAAGAACTTGAACGCGAAATAGTCTTCCGGAGTCACGCCCCGCCTGGTCTGCGCCCGCGACGCGTTTGATCCGAAAACGCCGAGCGAAAACAAAATCACAATTGCAAAAATTCCGCGAAATTTGCTCATAGTGCGGGGAACTCTAACATAGCGGGAAGGACGCACCAATGATTCCGTTGAGGACACTTCAGTGCGGCAAAGGAGGAGGAGCGGCTGACATTTTGCGCGCGACGTCTTCTTCTGCTTTGTTATGGAGTTCGCGGACCTTGGCGAATTCTTTCTGAGCTGCGGTGTCATTGCCGGAGGCCTGGTAGACCCTCCCGAGACGGAAGTGCGCGTCGGGCTGTTCCGGATCGAGTTCGACGGCGCGCTTTAGGGCTGTGATTGCCTCTTGATCGTGCCCTTGCTCGGCAAGAATGGCTCCGAGATCCAGGTAGGCGATGCGGATGTCTTTATGTGAATGCAGAGCTTTCTTAAACAATGCGACGGCGGCGTCTGGATCATTTCTCTTCATGGCCACATCGCCAAGATAGGCCAGAGCCTGGGCGTTGTCCGGGTCCAGCGCTAGCTCAGCCTTGAAGTCGGTTTCCGCATCATCATATTGCTTCAGCTTCCAGTGCAGGTAGCCAAGACCGAAATGCACGTTGAGTTCCTGTGGGGCGGCCTTTGCGGCGTCCTGGAACTCGGCGATGGCTTCGGCGGTCTTGCCGAGGCCGTCGAGAGCCTCTCCCATGAGCACGTGAGCGGCGGGCGAGTTCGGATCCCGCTGCGCAATCTGGCGAAACTCGTCGAGAGCGCAATCGAACTTCTTTGCCCATAAACAGCTTTGCGCCAAAACCTTACGCAGCTCCACATTGTCCGGATCGGCTTTAGCCGCGACCGCCAGCTCTCTTGAGGCTTCTGCAAAACGGTTCGCTCCGTAGTAGCTGAGGCCGAGAAGGGTGCGTGCCTGCATGCTGTTCGGTTGTTCCGACACGGCGGCGTTGAGAGGGGCTACAGCCGCAGCGAAATGGCCTTGCTTGAATTCCGCCAGGCCCAGATCGAGCTGAATGCCCGGGAGCTTGGGATCGATGGCGAGAGCCTTCTTGTAAGCGGCGGCGGCTTCCGGATAGCTTTGTAACCTCGAAAGGTCAACACCCAAACTGGCGAAGGCAGCGGCGTCCATTGGATTTGAGGCGACAACGGCCTTCCAGACCTGGACTGCGTCGGCTAGTTTTCCCTCTTGCTCAAGGGCAAGCGCCTGCTGTGGCGTTGGCTTGGGGGACTGTGCACCGGTAGAGTCGGGCGAGAAACAGAGCGTGAGAAAGACAGTAAGAAAAAGGAGCGGAGAGGCGAAGGCCATCGCGCGAAAGGGTTTAGGCCCCCCCGTGTTTCTCGTAAATGTTGCATCTAAACGACTTAGTTTCGCGGTAAGTCCTTTAGAATCAATGCTTGTAGACGCTTTATAGGGACTGATTCTAAGGGGTTTATGCGAAGACGCATTGGCAAAGTTGATCAGTCGATAGAGAGCAGTGGAGCAGCAGTTCAAAGCTGGGGAACAAGGCACCGATGTGGGCGTCGGAAGCGTGAGAGAAGGTTGTCTGTAGCGAAACTTCACACAGCTTTATAGCACATGTTTACCGACTTGTCAAGATAATTGTAAGCGCAAGAAAATAGGGCGGATAGAAAAGGTAGCGGAGCGGGCCGGTAAAGCGGAACCAGAGACGCCGCAGAAAGAAAAACGCCCCGCTCGCAGTGCGTGCGAGCGGGGCGGGGGGTGCTGCTTCCGGGGTGATTAGAAGTAAATCTTGCCGCCGAGCTGAAGAATTCTCGGGTCGAAGGCTGAAGTGACCGCGCCAAAGTTGTTGGAGCCAAGGCCGGTGCTTACGGAGTTAAACTGCGTATGGTTCCAGGTGTTGAAGGTTTCCAAACGCAGTTCCAAGCGGCTGCCTCGCGATTCACTGAGCATGAAGCTCTTGAACAGCGAGACGTTCCAGTTGTCGCGACCGGGGCCACGCAGACCGTTATGTGGGAAGGTTCCCCAGACACCGACGGCTGGAGCCGAGAAGGCAGCAGGGTCAAACCACTCGTTGACAGTATGCGGAGTCGTAAGTGTACCGGTGAGGTCTGGCCTGTTGTTTCCACCACTTACCCCATAGCTTTGTGCTCCGCCGGTCATAGTGATATTGATGGGCAGGCCGGACTCCATGGTCACGATGCCCGACACTTCCCAGCCGCCGAGTCCGGTTTTGAGGAGACGGCTCTCAGTGTGGCGGAAAAGTGGAATATCGTAGATGAAGTCGACGACGGCTACATTCAAACGGTCGTATCCGCTGGGTCCAGCGTCATAGACCCACCCGGCCCAAGGGTTGGAGACAGTGCCGAGGTCGCCACCGCCGCTGCCGGCAGAGGTTGGATCAAACGCCTTTGAAAGGGTGTAGATGGCGCGAAGGGTGAGATCATGGCTAAGCTGCGAGTTCAAGTCCACCTGGAGGCCGTTGTAGTGCGTGTTGGCCTCGTTCTCGGAGAGCGTGATGGAATTGAAGCCGGGATAGGGCAGTCCTGGTGCGATGTTGTAATTAAGAGCCGGCTGGCCGGGTATGAGTCCAGCTACTTCCGGTATCTGGCTCTCGTTAAAGAGGTTGATGTTGCGGTAGTCGTTCTGGTGACGACCGACGTTGCCGACGTAGCTCACCGACAAAACTGTCTTGGTGCTCAAGGCATGTTGCACGCCAATGCTCCACTGGTAGCTGACCGGTGGCTTGTAATCGCTCACATCCAGTCCGGTGATACCGGCAGCGTTAATCGGTAGAGTCACGGGTGTGCCGTTGGAGAGAGCGATTGTTGGGTTGAGCATGGTGACTTGGGGAGTGCTCACCTGGAGGCTGAACGGAATATTGGGACCGGCGTTGTACATGTCGTTGCCCTGAATGCGTTCGTACATGATGCCGAATCCGCCGCGAACAACCGTCTTGCCGCTACCGGTTACGTCATAGGCGAAGCCGAGGCGAGGACCGAAGGTGGCCCAATGATTGTTAACCAAGCCCTTGGGAACGCCAGCCTGACCCGGGATGCCGATGCCGTTCAAATACAGCGGAACGCCAGCAAGAATGGGGTTCGGGCTGGTGCCAAGGCCAGGGCTGCTGGGGCTGATGGTGCCGTTGGGCAGCATGACAGCCGCGTCTGCCGCGTTATAAAGTGACGGGTAGAAGTTGCCCATGCGGTTGTTGGCTTCATAGGTGTGCGGAATGCCGTCCCAGCGGAGGCCGAGGTTCAGAGTCAACCTGCGGTTCACGCGCCAGTTGTCCTGGGCGTAGGCGGCCCAAGATACGTTGTTCCACTGGCCGTGGTCTTGCACAGCTAGCTCCTGATAAGAGCTAGGAGCACCGAGTAGGAGGTCGGCGAAGCTGTTTCCACATGTGGTGTTGGCCGGGCAGGTCGCCGTGCCAGCAGTAAACGTGTTGTTGAAGGAGAAACCACCTTGGGTCTGGCCAAAAAGATCCTGGGTCTTCTTATATAGCGCCCAACTGCCACCGAACTTAAACTGATGTGCACCATGGGTCCAGGACACGTCGTCGCGGAGCTGATAATCGTCGGCCTTATTGTGCCAAGGCCAACTGGAGATTTCGAAATTGGCGCCGCTCTGGCCGCTCAGATCGATGTTGGGGATGCGGTTCAAATTGTTCGGTCCGGTGAAGAGCCGTGCATTGGTGCCATCGTAGCCGGTCGGGAGAGCCAAGCTGGCCAAGCCGGTGGATGCATACGGCACGATATTGATGCGGTTGCCGTTGTAGTTGAAGGCGGCTTCATTGATAAGCGTTGGGCTGATTGTGTAGGTGGTGTGAATCACGGCGCTGTAGGAAGGATTGCCGAAAGTGTCACCAACGGTAGGAACATTGTCCCCGCTCCACTGACTCTTTGCAAAACCCTGGGAGACTTGTTCAGCGATGAAGTGTCCAAAGACAGAGAATTTATCGCTGAAGTTATGATCGACGCGGACGATCTCTTCGCGCAGAGTCGTGCTCGAGTTGCCGCCGCCTGCGAACTCTGCGTTCCCCTGTCCATCCACGGTGTTGTTCGCCGGGAAAATACCGGCTTTGACTAGAGCCGCCGCGTTCGGGTTGATCATGCAGGAGGGGATGACGTTGCCGGGGAACTGCGCACCTGAAACAATGCCGGCCGGAGCCGCCCCGCCGGGACAATTTGCAAAAAGAACGCTCGGGGCAATTTGTGGAGTCGCGCCGGTAAAGGTCGGAACGAAGATAGGATTAGGCGTCTTAAGAGTGAGTAGCGAGCTAAAATCTCCGCCATAAGTAGCCGTGCCAGGAACAGTCTGATTGACTGTGGCACCTTGAATCAAGGGGCGCCATTCCATATTGTAGAAGAAGAAGGTCCTCTTCTTGTCCGGGTTGTAGAAGTGACCAAGTGTAACCGGGCCGCCGACATTGAAACCGTAGACGTTGAGGCGCAGCGGGCTGTTGGCCACGAAATAGTTGCGCGCATCAAAGTAGTCGTTGCGGTTGAATTCCCATGCGGATGCGTGGAACTGGCTCGTTCCAGACTTCAGCACCATGGTCATCGTGCCAGCTGAAGATAGACCATAATCCGCGCTGTAATTGGAAGTGAGAGCGCGGAACTCAGCGATCGCGTCGGAGGAAGGCGCAATGCTCATGCCGCCCGCGCCGCCGCGGTCATCATCTTCACCGCCGTCGAGCAAATAGATGTTGTGGTTCTGGCGCATGCCGTTAAATTCGACGCTGGCATCACCGCCGACAGGGGTGTTGACGTAATTGTTGATCTGGCTGGACGCGCCGGGCGTGAGAGCGGCCAACTGATAAATGCTGCGACCGTTCACGGCGATCTGGGACACTTGCTGATCAGTGATCAAGTTGCTGCGCTCGCCGGAATCGGTCTGGACCTGAACGGCATTGGCTTCGACCGTGACGGTTTCTTGCGCCGCGCCCAACTGCATCTGGAAGTCCACGCGGATACGGTCGCCGATGGTCAGCACGATGTTTTTTTGTTCCGCGGCCTTGAAGCCCTTGGCTTCGGCCTTCACTACGTAGTGGCCGATCTGAAGATCGGGCGCAACGTATTGACCGGCATCGTTGGTTGGGAACGCGCGACTGGCGCCCGTATCTGTGTTGGTGATCGTAACTGTGACATTCGGCACCACGGCACCTGAAGGATCAGTGACGGTGCCGACGATAGCCGTCTGCTGAGCAAAGGTTGAAAACGAAAATGCAATCAGAGAAACCAGAAGAACAAACAGAAAGCGCAGTCGAGAGGGCTTGACCGCAAAAACGATATTCTGAACAGACGAAAACACAAAACGCATAGTTATGCCTCCACACCCCACGGCGATTGGAAACGCCGTTAACGTAAACGGAGCTTTTCATTGGAGGGAGGTTAATGTCAAGCACTTTTTTTAATTTATCGCAGCGGTCCATCCGATGCTCAGATTTGTGACAAAGGACGGGGGGATCCCGGCCCAATGAACGCGACGCCGTGTTTTGATACTGTTAGTGGGCACGGAGGGGCTGGAGGAGCGGTCCACCCAAGAGCGTGATTTTGGGAAAGCGCGCACAAGACGACAGGTCTGGCGCGAGTAAAAGGATTTACTAATGGGGTTTCCAAGCCCGAGGCAAAGAAGGCCACGCGGATGGAAGGCGATTCTCGCAGCAGGGACGAGCGTGGCCGCACTCTGCGTTTTGTCGCTGGCGCTGGGCACAAGCGGCCAGCAGAAGGCGACGGAGCAGGCAAAACAGCCCACCTCCGGGATGGGGGTCGCAACGGGAGGTGCACACCCGGCAGTGAAGGATTCCTTGTCCCGGCCGATCACCGCGGGCGGATTTGTGGACGGCGCGACGGTCGTTTTCAGCGACATCACCAAAGAAGCCGGGCTCGATAAATTTGTGAATCGTTCGGGAACGCCGGAGAAAAAAACGATTCTTGAGACCATGGGTTCGGGCGTTGCGCTGCTCGATTACGACAACGACGGATGGCTGGATATTTATCTGCTGAATGGTTCGACCGTCGCGGCGCTGAAAGGGAAGGAAGCTCCGCCGCGAGCGATGCTCTTCCATAACAATCACGACGGCACCTTTACGGACGTGACGGAAAAAGCGGGTGTCGCGAATGAACGGTGGGGATTCGGCGTCGCCGTGGGCGACTACGACAACGATGGCTGGCCGGATATTTACGTGGCGAACTACGGAAAGAACCGCCTTTACCACAACAATCATGATGGGACTTTCACCGACGTGGCAGAAAAGGCAGGAGTCGCGCTGGGCGGCTGGTCCGCTGGACCGACGTGGGGCGATTACGATCACGATGGATTTCTGGATTTATTTGTACCGGGTTATGTGAAGTACGACGTTGACAATCCGCCGATCGCGGGAAAAGGGCGAATTCCTGCAAATTTTTGCCAGTTTCGCGGAATTGACGTGATGTGCGGGCCGCGAGGATTGCCGGGCGAAGGCGATCATTTATTTCACAACAATGGCGATGGAACGTTCACCGATGTGAGCGTTAAGGCGGGCGTTTCCGATCCAAACGGGTATTACGGATTGGCGTCGGCATTCGTGGACGTAGATGATGACGGCTGGGTGGATTTGGCGGTGGCGAACGACTCGACGCCGAACTATCTCTATCGCAACAAACACGACGGGACATTCGAGGATATCAGTTACGCATCGGGATTCGCGCTAAGCGATGACGGACGCGAACAAGCATCGATGGGGATCGCCATCGGCGATTACCAGCACACAGGGAGAATCGATTTTTTCACGACAACATTTTCCGATGATTACAAGACGCTGTACCGCAATGACGGGCACGGAAGCTTTTCGGATGTGACCTACGCGGCTGGTCTGGCGGGGCCGACCATTCCGTTTCTGTCCTGGGGAACGGGTTTCCTCGATTACGACAACGATGGCTGGCTGGACCTGTTCATTGCCAATGGACACGTCTATCCGGAGGTGGACAAACAAGATTGGGGGACAACATGGGCGGAGCGGCCGCAGCTTTTCCGGAATTTGGATGGCAAAAAATTCCAAGAAGTGCCGCCAGCAACAGGGAGCGGACTGGCGGACGTGATCACGGCGCGCGGCGCGGCGTTTGGCGATCTTTTCAACGATGGAGAGATCGACGTGGTGATCAACGACATCGATTCGCATCCTACTTTGTTGAGAAATGTGTTGAAGACGGGAAATCACTGGCTGGAGCTGAAACTGACCGGAGGTCCGAAGAGTCCGCGAGATGGCAATGGTGCGAAGGTAATTCTGACCGCCGGCGGAGTGCGGCAGAGGGGAGATGTGTACAGCGGGGGATCGTATGGCTCGAGTTCGGATCAACGGATCCACTTCGGATTGGGGAAAGCCACCGCAGTCGATTCCATCGAGATTGATTGGCCAAGCGGAACAAAACAAAAAATCATGTCACCCGGAATAGATCGAATCATCACGGTGAAGGAAGGCGAGAGAGGCGCAAGCGGAACTTCGACAACTCCGCCGACTTCGTAGCGGGCGGTTAGGGGAGGGGCGGCTGGGGCGAATTATTCGGGGCACTCTGCACGGCTTTCTGGAGCTGTTCGCGCATTTTGCGAACACGGTCCGCCATGTGACCCGTTGGCTCGATTTTGAGGTAGGAATCCGCATCTTGCAAGGCAGCGGGAAAGTCGTCTGTCTCGATGTGGAGGTTGTAAAGCAGAAGATAGATTTGAGGATTGTCCGATTTCAGGTCGCGAGCCGCGGCGGCGCAGGGGAGGGCTTCCTTGAAACGATTCTCACCTGTCAGGGCTGTGGCTAATTCGAACTGAGCGCGCCAAGACGAAGCATCGAGAGCAATCGCTTTGCGGAGAAGCGGCTCGGCTTCGTTGAAGCGCTTGCGGCCATTGAACATGGAGGCGAGGTCAACCATTGCTTGCGGATACTTTCCGGCGCTCAGGTCGATGGACTTTCGAAGCGATATCTCCGCCGCTGCTGCATCGCCCATTTTATCCTGGGCTAGCCCCATCGCCGCGTAGGCTTCATAGTATGAGGGATACTGGGAGATGGCCTTCTCGAATTGCGCCACCGCTCCGCGATAATCGGACTTCTCGACGACAAGTTGCACGCCTTTGTCGAAGGATTCCCGCACCTTGGGGGGAATACTCAGTTGGTGCTCAGAGACCGGATTTACAGACTTGGGAGATGAGCCAGGAATCGCTGGCCGCAGGAAGAAATCCTTGTAAACATGGCCCGAACCATCCGGCCGCACAAACTCACGGAGAGTGACATACCCATCGCGCTGCGCAACGACGTAACAATCTCCTTGGCCGATATCATCGAATTCGTAGGCGCCATTTCCGTCTGAATACGCATTCGCGATCGGGGTACCCATGGCGTTCTGGAGTTCCAGATGAGCCGAAGCGATGAGATGGCCGGAGCCTTCTTCGCGGATGTAGCCCGAGAGGATCTTCCGCTGAAATTCCTGCCCGAAGCATGTGGATGGAGCCAGGAGGAGCAGAAAGAATAACAGCCGTGAAAACCATCGCTGCATGACGCACTTCCTTGCGCAGATGATAGCAGCAGGCGGCGAACGTTTCCACGGCGTTGCGGAAGGGACCGGCTTTCTTCACGCGAGCGGCGGCTTAGGCCGTCCATTGCACTACGGTATACGAACGAGGCGGCAGCTCGAAGGTCGTGCGGCCCGCGGTATTCGAAGGCTGTTCCCCTTTTTGCGGAAGGACGCGGTTGGGGGAATCGAATGTGTTTGTGGCCTTGAGGTCGGCTCCGGTAAGGATGAGGGATTCGCCGGGCCGGGGCGAAGAGCCTTCCCACACAATTTGAACTTCGTGAGGTTTGGCCAGATCGCGATTTAACAGAAAGAGAGCGGTTTTTCCGGTATCGGCTTGGTAGATTCCGGCGACATCCACGTAATTGACAGCGCCCATTCCGGAGACTTCGTAAGTGGGAGAGTCGACCAGGAGATCGAGAGCTGAGCCGCGCGCAAATTCGAGCGCCCAGCTATAAGGATAATAGATTGTCTGCCGGAGCAGGCCGGTCTCGTTGGTCATGATGGGAGCGATGACGTTGACAAGCTGCGCGAGGCAGGCGAGTTTTACGCGCTCCGATTTGCGAATCAGGGCGTTCAAAAGACCGCCGACGACGAGAGCGTCCTCGAGGTTATAGACTTCCTCCAAAAGGTGGGGTGCGATTTTCCGGTGGCCGTTCACGGCATCGCCGGCCCTCGCGCGGTACCAGACATTCCATTCATCGAAGCTGAGCCACAATTTTTTCGGCGAGCGTTTGTGTCCCTGAACGACATCGCAGACCGCGGCGACTTCTTCAATCTGGCGTTCCATGCTGAGGTTCATGGCTAAATACTTCGAGCTGTCGCCGCCGGTTTCTTCTGGCGTGTTCCCGATGTATCGGTGCAAGGAGATGGCATCGACGTAGTTGTAGCACTGCTCGAGGACTTCGCGGTCCCATTCGAGATAAGTTGGCATACCGGGGCCGCTCGAGCCGCAAGCGATGAGTTTTAGAGAAGGATCGACATAGCGCATTTGCCGCGCAGCGTCTTCGGCTTTCAGGCCGTATTCGGTGGCGGTCATGTGGCCGATTTGCCAGGGCCCGTCCATCTCGTTGCCGAGGCACCAGTGCTCGACGTTGTAGGCGTCCGCGATGCCGTTTTTGCGGCGCAGATCGCTCCAGCGAGTGCCTTTATTGATGTTGCAGTATTCGACGAGCGCGGCGGCTTGCTCCGGGGTGCCAGTGCCCAGATTCAGGCCCATCAGAGGTTTTGTGCCGACGGCGTGGCACCAAGCGAGAAAATCATCGGTGCCAAACTGATTGGTGTTGATGGTGTTCCAGGCTTTGTCCAGCACCACGGGACGATCGGCCTTCGGCCCGATGCCGTCCAACCAGTTGTATCCAGAAACAAAATTTCCGCCGGGATAGCGAATGATGGGAACGCCGAGTCTGCGGATCTCATCCATGACATCTTTCCGGAAGCCGTTGGCGTCGGAAAGTTTGGATTGCGGGTCGTAGATACCTTCGTAGATAGCGCGGCCGAGATGCTCGAGGAAGGAACCAAATAAGTCCCGGTTGATAGGAGCAATGGTCCTGCGGGAGTCGGCGTAGATGCGTACAGGCTGGGCGGGATTCGAAGAGGTCGATTGGCCGAGGAGATGCGAGCCGAGCGCCAGGTTCGCGCCGATAGCCACGCCCGTTTTAGTAGCATCTTGCAGGAAATGTCGTCGTGAGATAGGACGCATTCGCGGAGCTCCCCTGTAATCCGATTCCGAAGATATGCATTTGCTGTCAGGCAGCGGAAGTTGAGAACACGTTTACCGATGCGCTGGACCTGACTTCGCAGCCATGCCGGGTGTGATTGTACTCCTCACTCCCTGGGGCGGCGCAAGCAGGTAAACACGTGCGTTGCTTGAACGACTCTTCGGTTCCCCACCGACATTTCGCTAAATCGTGTTAAGGTACGCGGGCGGTGTGCCCTAACTCCTGAACTCTTTTTGAGGGGTGGTAGTTCAGGGAAGGTGCCGGAACAGCTGAACCCATCAACCAATTGGGGAGTAGGAAGCGTTTGATCTTGCGTGGCAGCGCCAGACCAAAGCGGAAGTGCGCGTTGCAAGTGCGGGGTCGAGGAGCGCGTTAGATGAGCAAGGAGAAGCACGGGATCCATCTGATCGCCGAAATGGCGAAAGTGTCTATCGGGACCGTGGATCGCGCACTGCATGGCCGCGGCGGAATTAAAGAAGCGACGCGCAAACGCATTCTGCAGATCGCCCAGCAGATAGGTTATTCGCCCAATCTGGCAGCGCGCGCGCTCTCCGTTGCGAAAGCCAGGGTTCGCATCGGCGTATGCATCCCCAAGGAAATTCACTTTTTCTACGACCAGCTTTGGGGCGGAGTTTTGGACGAAGCGCATCATCTGGAACAGCTCGGCGTCGAGTTTGTGAACCGCCCCGTGCAGACGCTCGGAGAAGGAGATATCGAGGTTTTCAAGGAATTGATGGCCAGCGGCGTGGATGGGATTATTCTGACGGCAGGAAGCCCGAAGGAATTAACACCGCTGATTGATGACGCCGAGGAAAGAGGCGTGCGTGTCGTTTGCGTTTCCACGGATGCGCCGGAGAGCCAACGTTCTAGCATTGTTTGCGTGGAGCCTCACTTGAACGGGTGCCTGGCAGGTGAGCTGATGGGCAAGTTCCTTCCTCCCGGTTCCAAAGTGGGCGTCGTTGCCGGAATGCTTTCGACCGAAGATCACCGGAAAAAAACAGACGGCTTTTCCGAAGGATTTCTGCAGCATTGTGCCGGAGGGAAAATCGTCAGCGTCATCGAAGGACACGAGGACGAAGCCGAGAGTTTTCAAAAAACGTCTGATTTGCTGCGGCGGTTTCCCGATCTCGACGGGCTTTACGTGAATACGGTCAACTGTCTCCCGGTCTGCCGCGCGCTTGGAGAGCAAGGTTTCGAGGGGCAAGTAAAGCTAATCACTACGGACCTCTTCCCAGAGATGGCGCCATACTTTCAAAAAGGAATCATCACCGCGTCGATTTACCAGCATCCTCACCGGCAAGGGCAGGTCGCGGTGCGCCTTCTCGCCGATAACCTCACCAACCAGGTTCACTTGCCGCCAGCGGCTCATCTTAGCCCGGGAGTCGTGATGTCCACGAACTTGCATCTCTTCCGCGAGATGCGCCAGGCGGAAGCCAAGCCGAGCGAGGGCGCCCTCAAGAGCCGAACCGTCTTGCAAGCCTGAGAATTCAACCGGCAATCAATCAGTTTCTGGTTTTGCGACCTGTCCTAGTCGCGGAGATAAACAGTAAATTGTTGTCTGACAATTGCGCTGTCGAACAGGTGTCCTCTTTCCAGCGCATCCTGAATCCCGTTACTTTTCACCGTTCCAAGTTCCTATTAACGGCAAGCTTGCCGATATTGTGCTCGCAACCAGGCTACCGAGTATTCACCTCGAGGAATCCGAAGCCTTTTAACATGCCCGAAATTGTGGTCCGCGCATTGTCGTCAGCGATCTTGAGGATGCCATCTTGCAGGGCGGCCTGCCGTAACTGGCGCTCCGCTTCTTCGCGCACTTCGCTTTCGAGGTTAGGGTCAGGGGAAGAAAATAACCCGGTGTCGCGTGAATATACTTTGGTCCTCGCATTATCGATTCGTGTGCTCAGGATTTCCGCTGCCGGAAGGTGAATCGACACGTTGTGCCCTTGTATCCGGACGTCGGCGGGCTGCAAATTCGCGAGATTGATCCCGGCGACCACCTCTCCGTGCACCACCAGCAGCAGGCGGTCGCCAACCAAAAATTTCGGCAGGTAAGCATTGTCGTGCTCGCCGGAGATAATCTTATCCATGGTATAGCTGACGGTTTCCAGCCGCTGAAGTTGCTGAATCTGATGAACCACGGTCGGCTGATCCACATTTATCCGCGTGCGCCCGCCGCGCAAGTCGCCTAGCAGATGGAATAACCCGAGCCCGGTTGACAGCCAGACAAGCGCTCCAATCAAGACCACCGTGAGCACTGCGCCGAGCAAAGCTCCCAGAACCCAGGAGTACGCCCTCCGCGAAGTTCCTCGATTTCCTCGTGGCGCTGGTTCGTTCGCGGGAGCTGGATTTTCCATCGTCATCTGCCGGCCCAACAACTTGAGTGTAAAACAAGCCGAAACTCGTTGCCCACATTCCTTCCCGTCGCGCACCCACTTGCCACTCCCGAAGCAGTACACAGGGCTAAACTCTTGCGGTCATGGCTTGCGGTTCGCCGACGCCCATGACAGGATAATTTGAGGAGGCCTGCAGGCCAGCAACTGAGGTTATGACTACGCCGCCCGATCAGCCAGCCGCTTTGATAGTCCCAGAGGTGCTGACTCCTGTGCAGCGTCCCTCGCGCAAACGGCAGGCTGTTGCTTTCTTGATCGCTGCCGTCTCAGACGTTCTATCCTTTTTGACGGTGCTTGCCCCACCCATGCAATGGCTGATTGACCTGGGAACGGCATTACTCTTGTTTCTAGTCCTCGGCCGTCGATGGGCGATATTGCCAGGCTTGATTGCGGAAGCAATTCCAGGAATGGGTGTCTTCCCCGTGTGGATCCTTGTGGTCCTCTCCATCATCGCCTACGACGACATCAAACTCCGCAAACACTAGATCCGGAATAGGAACGCTCAGGCAGGGTTAGCTTTAACCGCGATTGTTCATTCGGGCGAAGCGTGGATTTCCATGTAGTCCAGAGCGGCGCGCTCTTCGCCGTCGGGGATTCCCTCGATGCGGATGGTGTCGCCGGGGCGAAGCGCCAGACCGGTAATGCGCCGGCGCGTGGAAGAATCGGCGTTTGGCTTTGTCGCGGGCAAAGTATCGTCCGCGACCCATTCATCGACTTGTTGATCGTCGACTAGAACGCGGAACGTGGACTTGCCGTTGTTTTGATCGAAGTACTCGACATCTAGCTCGTACCATCCTGCGCGGCCATCGAAGCGAAGGGCTGCGGAGCATTTTTGCGCTGGAGCGGTGCACTCGATCGCTTTTCCGCCTGAAGCGTCTTCTGGCGGAACCACCTCGAATGGCGCGTAGCCTTGCAACTGCATCGCTTCGGCTTCGATCCTGCCGGGATAATGACCCACTCTGCCCCGCTTATCGGCAATGCCGGAAATTGTAAAAAACCAAGTGCAAACGGCGTCGCGCCAGACGATCGCGTGACCGGCTTGATATTCGAGTCGCTTCAGCACGTCGGAGTAGCGCTCATCATCGACTCGGCCTTGCAGCGATTTCCATTGCTCGATGAGGTTTGCCGCGGCTTCCGCGCCCTCATAGTGCGAATCGTAGATGTGTTGGATGACAATTTTCCCCGAATGCAGAACGTAGGTGTAGGGGACGTGATGAAAGAAGAGCAGCAGATTGTCCGGCGTCGTGCTCAACGATTCGTACATCTTCGCGACCTCCGGCCGATATTGATCGACATAGCCGGTGCCGGTCGCCGCGGTGCGATCCATGCCGACTCCTTCGTGATCGGCGCGATGCCATTGTCCCCAGCCATTTCGTTCGGACGATTCGACTCCCGGACCATAATGGCTGCCGAGAATATCGGTAAGCGTTCCCGCACCTAATGGACCGGTGTAGCTTTCATAGATGGGCCAGGAAGTAAGCAACATGTTTGAAATCGTCTTGACCACGACGGGATCGTTTCCAAAACTCAGCCGCGTCCATTCTTCCGCAATCTGCCCGGAAGAAAAATCCGGATTCCACGCCAGCCGGCCATATCCATAGAGATTCGCCATCGCCAGCGGATGCGCAAGCCAGTTGGTGTCCATGCCGACGTTCACCACCGCGACGTACCCGCCCAGAGGCCGATGGAAAGTCTTGCCCGCGACGATGTCCTTGACCGGAGTGGGATGTTCACCGGCGTGCATATCGAAATCGAGAACCGTTTTCCAGAGCGGCGGAAGAAAACATAGATGCCGCTGCTGGCCCGTATATTCCTGCGTGACTTGCAGTTCGATGGCTTGATTTGTTTTTTCGAGGCCGCTGAAGAGCGGAGAAGCAGGTTCGCGCACCTGAAAATCAATCGGCCCGTACTTGATCTGGACGATCACGTTGTCGTCGAACTTTCCATCGAGCGGATGAAAGATGTCGTACGCGGCACGCGCGCGATCATTTTTGAGATTGCGCCAATCGAGATGATGGTCATAGACAAACGCGCGGTAAAAAACGATTCCGTGATGCGGGGCAAGAGCGCGCGCGATGAGATTGGCCGCGTCAGCCGGTGTGCGGCCATATGTGGCCGGACCGAGACGGCCTTCGGAATCGGCTTTGACCACGAAACCGGCAAAATCCGGAATCTGGCGATAAATTTCGTCCACTTTTTTTGCCCACCATTCGGCGACGCGCGAATCGGCGGGATCGAAAGTGTCCAGACCGCCGATTGTCTTCGGACTGCTGAAGTCGACGGAGATAGATAGTTGGACTCCCCAGGGACGAAAAACATCGGCGACGCGGGCGAGCTGCGGCAAAAAACTGTCTTCCAGAACGCGGGGATTGGCATTCACATTGTTGATCGCGCAGCCGTTGATCCCAATGGAGGCGAGCAAGCGCGCGTATTCGCCGGCGCGCGTCAAGTCGGCGCGGACATTCCCGTTTTCAAAAAAGATCGATGGGCCAGCGTATCCGCGCTCGATGCGGCCATCGAGGTTGTCCCATTCGTCCGCCCAGCGGATGGGCGCCGAGGGTTGCTGCGTTTCGCGCAAACCGGAAACGCTTTCGCCGCGCGCGATCTTGCTCAGCAACGCGAAGACCCCATAAAGAACGCCGCGATCATTCGCGGCCGCGATGATGAGGCAGTCGAAGCCGTGAACTTTTTCCGTGGAAAGCAGGAAGCCATCATCGTGCAGGGCGGCGCTTCCGCCAATCTCGGGGGCCAGAGATTGCAACGAGCGAAGTGTCCCCAGGATGATCGCCTTTTCCTGCGGCAAGGTCTTGTCGTCGCGAAGAGTTCTTCCCGACATTCCGCGAATGCCGCGGATCAGTTCGGCTTTAGCGGAAGCAAGGACTGGGGAATCACCGACGGTTACAACGCTTGCGGGCAAGTTTGCGTATTTTTGCGCAGCCCGCGCATCCAGCGGCGCATAGCGCAGCCAGGCATCAGCGCCAGTTTCTGCGCGGGCGCACTGCGCCGCAAACGCCAGAAAGAAAAGGGCACCGCAAATCGCGATCTGGCGGAAATGAGGCATGAGAACAGGGCCCGCAATAATCCGTCGAAAGAATAACCGTGTACGTTAACGGCCGTGCTATAGTACCAGCCGTTTTTCGGTTTGCAAGCACACGTATTTTTTTTCGGAGGTTTTGATGAAGTTTTTTTCTGGCGTCCGGCTGGCAGTCGTTACTGTCGCAGCTCTCGCGCTTTGTAGCCCCATGTTTCTCGGCGGGCAAGCGCAAGAGGTTCTGCCCTATCGCAATCCGAAACTGCCCATCGAGCAACGTCTCGCCGATCTCCTCTCGAGGATGACGCTGGAAGAAAAAGTCGCGCAGCTCGAAGGTGTCTGGGAGAACAAGCAGTTCATGAAGACTCCCGAATCGCGATTTGTGGATGACAAGGGTGCGTTTGTTCCGGAGCGCGCCGCGGTCTTGTTGAAGGATGGCATCGGAGAAATGTCGCGGCCTGGCGAGGTCGCGGCTGGCCCGCGAGAAATGGCGGAGTTCACCAACACCATGCAGAAGTGGGTGAAGGAAAACACGCGCCTGGGGATTCCTGTTTTGTTTCATGAGGAATGCCTCCATGGACATGTCGCGCCGGGGAGCACCTCGTTTCCGTCAGCGATCGGAATGGCTTCGACCTGGGACCCGGGGTTGGTTCACGATGTGTTCACCGCAGTCGCGGCGGAGGTGCGGGCTCAGGGAGCGCAGCAGTGTTTGGCGCCTGTGTTGGATATCGCGCGCGACCCGCGCTGGGGACGTACGGAAGAAACTTACGGAGAAGATCCCTATCTCGCTTCCCGCATTGGGGTGGCGGCCATTGAAGGACTTCAGGGAGCGGCACCGCTCATCGACAGAGCTCACGTCCTGGCGACAGCGAAACATTTCGCCGTGCACAGCCAGCCCGAAGGCGGCACCAATGTTGCGCCGGGCAACTATTCGGAGCGCGTGATTCGAGAGTACTTTTTTAAGCCCTTCAAAGCCGCGGTGCAAGAAGCCCACGTGGCAAGCGTCATGCCTTCTTACAACGAGATTGATGGAATTCCCTCGCATAGCAATCGCCAGCTCTTGATCGGCGTGCTTCGTCACGAATGGGGCTTCGATGGAGTCGTGGTTTCGGATTATTTCGGAATCGCCGAACTCATCAGAGTTCATCACATCGTTGGAACCAAGGAAGCGGCGGCCAAACTAGCGTTGGAATCCGGCGTCGATCTCGAGTTGCCGTTTCCCGATGCCTACCAGACCTTGCCTGAGCAGGTAAAGGATGGAAAAGTCGCGGAGGCGGAAGTCGATCGCGCCGTGGCGAATGTGATTCGCGAAAAGTTTCGCGCGGGGCTTTTCGATGATCCCTATGTGGATCCAGGCTACGCGGCAAAAATCACCAATGACGCGGAGCACCAAAAACTGGCCCTACAAACCGCGCGGGAAACCATCACACTGCTGAAAAATCAGGACCACTTGCTGCCCCTGGATACTGGGAAGTACAAACGGATTGCCGTGATTGGACCGAACGCCGCCGATCTTCATCTCGGCGGATACAGCAACAAGCCGGGGCGCGGCGTCAGCATTCTGCAGGGCATTAAGGATCGCGCCGGCACGGGAACGGAAGTTCTTTATGCGGAAGGCGTGAAGATTACGGAGACGCAGCCGGATTGGGACGCGGACAAAGTTGTGCTTGGCGATCCTGCGCTGAATGCCAAGCGCATCGCGGAAGCGGTGAAAGTCGCGCAAAGGGCGGATGTGATTATTCTGGTGCTTGGCGGGAACGAGCAAACGTCACGCGAAGCTTGGGCGCCGGAGCACAAAGGGGATCGGGATTCGCTCGATTTGCTCGGTAATCAGGACGACCTCGTGAAGGCCATGCTGGCGACGCACAAGCCGGTCGTGGTCTTGTTGATTCATGGCCGGACCAATTCCATCAACTATATCGCGGAAAATGTTCCCGCAATTCTCGATGGCTGGTATCTGGGACAGGAAGGCGGCACCGCCGCTGCGGAAGTGCTCTTCGGTGACTACAATCCTGCCGGGAGATTGCCGATCACGGTGCCTCGTTCGGTCGGGCAGCTTCCGGACTACTACTACCAAAAACCCTCGGCCAAGCGCGAGTATCTCGACAACAGCACGCAGCCTCTTTTTCCCTTCGGCTGGGGTTTGAGCTATTCGACCTTTAAGTACGGCAATCTGCGCCTGGCGCCCGACACGATCGGACCGGAGGGGACCACGCATGTCAGCGTGGATGTCACCAACACGGGCAGCGTCCGCGGAGACGAAGTCGTGCAGCTATACATCCGCGATGAAATTAGCTCGGTGACGCGGCCGGTGAAAGAGCTGAGAGGCTTCCGCAGGATCTCGCTCGATCCGGGACAGACAAAAACCGTGGAATTCCCGCTCGGGTTCGAGGAACTGTCTTTCTTGAATCGCGAGATGCGCCGCGTGGTTGAGCCGGGGACGTTCAAAATAATGGCCGGCGGGAATTCTGCCGATTTGATCGAGACAACTTTAAACGTGGCCGATAGATGACCGTAGACTTGGCGTGACCTCGCGTTTGAATTTTCTTGCAAAAAACGCGCTGAAAAGTGCCGGTGAACAGATTTCAAAATAAATCTCCAGGGTGAACGATGGCTCAACCTCCAAATGCACAGATGACGCTCGGCATCATTGTCGGGAATCGGGGATTTTTCCCCGATCACCTGGCGCGCTCCGGGCGTCAGGACATGATCGCCGCGCTGACGGCAAAGGGCATCAAGCCGATCGTGCTCGAAGAGAGCGATTCCAAGTGGGGCGCCGTCGAAAGCCGTCAGGATGCGGCGCACTGCGCGGAGTTGTTCAAGAAGCATCGTGACAGCCTCGACGGGGTCGTCGTGACGCTGCCGAACTTCGGTGATGAGCGGGCCATCGCCGACACGCTACGAATGGCAAATCTTGGAGTGCCTGTGCTGATGCAGGCGACGCCGGATACGCCGTCGAAGATGACCATCCGCGACCGGCGCGACAGCTTTTGCGGAAAGATGTCGGCTTGCAACAATCTCGCGCAGTACGGAATTCCCTATTCGCTCACGACCCTTCATACGGAAGCACCCGACTCTGAAGCTTTCAAGAAAGACTTGGACTGGTTTCTGGCCATCTGCCGGGTTGTCAAAGGGCTGAAGAGACTGCGCATCGGCGCCATTGGCGCGCGTCCGGCGGCGTTTAACACCGTGCGCTACAGCGAAAAAATTCTGGAAGCTGCGGGAATCTCGGTCGAAACGCTGGACCTCTCGGAAGTCATGGGCAGGACAGCGCGGTTGAAGGACGACGACCCAAAGGTCACGCAGCGGCTCGGCGCGATCCGTCAGTATGTTTCGACGCAGAGCATTCCTGATGCTTCGCTGATCAAGATGGCCAAACTTGGCGCCGTCATTGACGCCTGGATGCGCGACACGGAAGTGACTATCAGCGCCATTCAGTGCTGGACCTCGCTCGAAGAATTTTTTGGCGTCGTGCCCTGCACGGTGATGAGCATGATGAGCGACCAGGGCCTTTCGAGCGCGTGCGAAGTGGACGTTGCCGGAGTGATCGGCATGCACGCGCTGCAACTGGCGTCACGGACGCCGAGCGCGCTGCTCGACTGGAACAACAATTATGCGGACGATCCGGACAAAGCGGTGTGTTTCCACTGCAGCAATTTGCCCAAACATTTTTTCAAGGATGTGCGGATGGACTTCCAGGAAATCATCGCGGGCACGGTCGGCAAAGACAACACCTTCGGAACGTGTGTGGGGCGCGTGAAGAGCGGGCCGATGAGTTTTGCGCGCTTCTCGACGAACGACCGCGAGGGAAAAATCTCCGGCTACGTGGGCGAAGGCGCATTCACCGACGATCCGCTGGAAACTTTCGGCGGCGCCGGAGTGGTGCAGATCCCGCACTTGCAAAAACTACTGCGCTACATCTGCGAGCGCGGTTTCGAGCACCACGTCGCCGCAAATTTTTCGACCGTGGCCTCGGCGGTCCACGAGGCTACCACGCGCTACCTAGGTTGGAACGTTCACTGGCACAAGCCTTAGGAAGGCTTGGCCGCATCCTTGTCTGCAGCGGGCGGCGGAGTCGTCGTCTTCTTGTAGACGATCTTTTTCGTCCCGCCTTCGCAAGTGCCGACCACTTTTCCGTCGGTGACTTCCGCGTCCTTCGCCACGATATCCAGCGAATACGACTTGACGCCCTTCGCATCCAGCTTGGCGGCGATTTCTGACTTCAAATCTTCACAAGCTTTTGGACCCTGCGCGTAACTGCACGCAGGCAGAACAAGCACAGCAGCGATTGTCAGCAAGGCTTTCATTTGGGGATCTCCTTTATTGGGGATAGAAGGCCTAGGCCGAGAATACCAGAACGAAATTCAGGCGTGCGTTTCTCCTCTTTCTGTCTCGCCTATTTAGGCAACGGCACGCTTCGCGTTTCGAGAATTAGTTTGAAGCCGGCTCTTGTGCGAAGCGTAGAACCGTCAGGGACTAGGTTTTCCCTGGTGCTTGCGCGCGGCCTTTCCACTGGCCCCCCTTGCCGAGCCAATACCGTGCAGCGGAGAGCAGCGTGGCATACGAATAGAAGACGGCGATCAGTGGCAGGAGCGGCGCCCACAGCGGTTTGAGCCGATAGAAGCGTACCGTCGGAAGGAACGATAAAGCCATCAAGAGCCAGGCCCCGCCGCCAAGAATTTTTGTCGTCGCATCATGAGCAAAGAGGAGAACGATTGGAGCGATGTACGTGAGAAGGAGGCCAAGCAAAGTGCCGAGCAATAACAGCGCCGAGTAGCGGAGCTGCGTGAAAGCGGTGCGAGCGATCAAATCGCGGAGTTCTCCAAAAGTTCCGTAAGCCCGCAAGCTCTGGCTCTTTCTGGTGAGTCCCATCCATACGCGGCCGCCGCTGTGCTTTATGGCTTTGGCCAGAGCGCAATCGTCGATGACTTCACCGCGAATTGCGGCAAAACCACCGATATGCTCGAGCGCTTCGCGACGGAGCAAGATGCAGCCACCCGCCGCGCCCGCCGTGCCCAGGTCTTCATCTGCAATCCAGCGCGGAGGGTATAGCATCAGGAAAAAGTAGAGGAACGCGGGAATCACCACGCGTTCTGGGAGAGTCTTCGCTTGCAGAAGCACCATCAGCGAAGCGAGGTCGAGCTTTTCGCGAACGGCGCGCGCGACGAGACGCCGTAACGTATCCGCATCATGCGTGATGTCCGCATCCGTGAACCAAAAGAATGCGGGCGGGTCCGAATGTGAGCTGTCGACGCCGGAGTTTAGCGCCCAGAGCTTTCCCGTCCAACCCTCGGGAAGTGTTGAAGCGGTGAGAACGCGGAGTTTTTCTTCTGCGCCATTTTCTTCGGCGACGCGGCTTGCGATTTCGGCTGTCGCGTCTTCACTATGATCGTCGACGATCACGATAGAAAACGGGCCAGGGTAATCCTGCTTCACAAGGCTGGCGACTACCTCGCCGATCGTTTCAGCTTCGTCCCTTGCGGGCACAACCGCGACGATTTTTGGCCACCTGCCGGGCGGGTCGATTTGGATTCCATCGGCGGCGAACTTTTTTACCCGCCAGAACCAGGCGCGGCCGAAAAACAAGTGTAGCCAGATGGCCAGCGTGATGATGCCGATCGTTCCGGCGACAGTGACCTGAGAGAGCGCCGTCATGGATGGCGAAATGTAACAGATGAGCGCGGGCGGCGCGAGGCTAAGCCAAATCTTCGGCGCGAATCGGGAGGCGGCGTATGCGGACGTCTTTCTTCCAGGTTCGCGAAGCGTTGAAAATGGCGTTGCAAAGCGCGGGAGCGATCACAGGAACGGTCGGCTCGCCGATGCCGGTGGGCTTTTCGTCGCTTTCCACCAAGTGGACTTCGATCGGCGGAGCCTCGTTCATGCGGAGCATGTGATAGTCGTTGAAATTGGATTGCACGACGCGGCCGCGTTCGACGGTGATGGAGTCCTTCAGCGTGGCAGTGAGCGCATAAATGGCGGCGCTTTCGACTTGGGCGCGCACGCCATTGGGATTCACGACGCGGCCACAATCGACGGTGCAAACTAGGCGCTTGATCTTCAAGTCGCGCGGCTTTAGAGAGACCTCCGCGACTGCGGCTGTATACGTGTCGAACGAGAAAAATGCGGCGATGCCGCGGCCTTCGTCATCAGGAAGCGGCTTGCCCCATCCGGCTTTCTCCGCAGCGAGCTGCAGCACGCCTTTCAAGCGCGCCGTATTCAGGGGCGGATCATCCGGACCGCCGGTGAATTGCGGAAGTTTTCGCGGGTCACCGATGAGTTTGAGGCGAAACTCGTAGGGATCCTGTCCTGCGGCGGCGGCAAGCTCGTCGACAAAAGTTTCGACCACGAAACCGCTGCTGGAGTGCTCGACGGAGCGCCACCAGGCGCGCGGTGCGCTGGAATGTGCCAGCGTGTACTCGATGCGGATGTTGGGAGTCGCGTAGGGAATCGTGGCGCCAGTGCCGAATTCGCCTTTTCCGGAGTCTTTTTCGCCTTCGGCGCTCCACTTGGAAGCGATGGAGGTGGAAGTCTGAAAATGTTTCCAAGCGGCGAGCTTGCCGCTGCCGTCCAATGCGCCTTGGAATTTGTGATAAGAGGCTGGACGGTAGAAGTCGTGGTGCATATCGTCTTCGCGTGTCCAGAGGACCATCACGGGCTTGCCCGCGGTTTTCGCAACTTGCGCGGCTTCCATGACGAAGTCGGCTTGATAGCGCCGGCCGAAGCCGCCACCCATCAGCAGGGTGTGCACGGTTACTTTTTCGGGGGGAAGCTTGGCGGCTTCGGCGATGACGGCTTGCGCCCATTGCGGCGCTTGCGTGGGCACCCAGGCTTCCGCGCGGTCGGATTGAATGTGCACGGTGCAGTTCATCGGCTCCATGCAAGCATGTGCGGCGAAAGGAAGCTCGTAGACGGCTTCGACTTTATTCGATGCGGAAGCAAGCGCGGAATCGGCATCGCCATCATTCCGTACAACTCCTCCGGGTTTTGCGGCGTTGGTGACGAACTGATGGTGCAATTCCTCGGTGGATTCGTTCGCCGCGGGACCTTCGTCCCACTTCACGTCGAGAGCTTTGCGGCCCTGGATGGCGGCCCAGGAATTTTCAGCGAGAACGGCGACGCCGCCGTTTGTTGATGCGCCTCTTCCGCTGGTTTCGATTTGAAAAACGTCACGCACGCCCGGCACGGCTTTGGCCTTTGTGGCGTCGAAGGAAGCAACTTTCCCGTAGAAGACGGGGCAGCGCGCGATGACGGCATAGAGCAAGCCCGCTGGACGGGCATCGATTCCAAAAGTTGCCTTGCCGGTGGATTTAGCAGCCGTGTCGACGCGATGCGTGTCGTGGCCGACGATGCTGAAGTCGCGGGAATTTTTTAGCGGAACGGTATTGAAATTTGGAATGGGAAGAAGCGCAGCGTCGGCGGCAAGTTCACCGTACGTGTAAGAGCGCTCTGGATGGCCGTGCACGACGTAACCGTTTTTCGCCGTGCAAGTATCGGTGCCAACCTCCCACTTTTTCGCGGCGGCAGCGATGAGCATTTCGCGCGCGGCTGCGCCTGCCTGGCGCAAGGGCAGCCAGGAACCAGCGACGCTGCCGCTTCCGCCTGTTCCGAGGTCATAGATTTTTGGATCCGTGGGGGCTTGTTCAATGTGCACCTTGTTCCAATCGAGATAGAGCTCCTCCGCGAGAATCATCGGCAGCGCGGTCATGATGCCTTGGCCCATCTCGGACTTGGCGAGAATCAGCGTGACGCGATTATCGGGAGTGATGCGCACCCAGGCGTTCAAGGGATTGATCGGCGGCTTCTCCTGCGCTTGCGCGGGATCGGAAGAAGCATGCGCTGGCAGATGAAAGCCGATGAGCAGAGCGGCACCGCCCGCGGCGCTTGTTTTCAGGAAAGCGCGGCGGTTCAAGATTTGAGGCTCGGCGGAAAGATGAGTGGCCATGGCCTGACTCCTGCGGAAGATTTTTGCGAGGCTACGGAACAGTCTCTCAGATGGAGGTCACGCCTTTTGGGCTGCTGAGCCCGCGGCGCGGTGGATGGCTTTACGGATGCGCTGGTAGGTGCCGCAGCGGCAGATGTTGCCGCTCATGGCGTCGTCGATGTCGGCGTCGGTGGGATGCGGTTTTTTCTCGAGAAGCGCGACGGCGGACATGATTTGGCCGGATTGGCAATAACCGCACTGCGGGACATCCTCGTCGATCCAAGCTCGCTGGACGGGATGGCTGCCGTCCTCGGAAAGCCCTTCGATAGTGGTGACTTTTTTGCCGGAAACGTTGGCGATCGGCAACATGCAGGAGCGAGAAGCTTGCCCATCGATGTGGACCGTGCAGGCGCCGCACTGCATGATGCCGCAACCAAACTTCGTGCCGGTCATATTGAGGGTGTCGCGCAGCACCCAGAGAAGGGGCATGTCCGGACTGACGTCTACGGTTTGGGATTTTCCGTTCAGAGTGAAAGTGATGGCCATGGGGTCCTCCTAAAGCAGAGCGCTATCGTACAACAATCGGGCATTGATTGAAAATCTACGAAATAACGTCCAATGCGGAGCAACGCGCGAGTTTCGCGGAACGGGGTGGCGAGAAGAAGATTTCGCGCGGAATAAATCGAGGGGCCCCACCCCGGTTTTTTCGGAAGTATTCATTCTAAAGAGTTTTAAGTCCTGCGTTTTAGAACTGCGCATTCTAAAGAGGTTAGAGGCACATTTTTCGGAACTGCGAATTTTGAAGGAGTTAGAGAGTCGCTGCCGGTTAGAGCGAATTTCTGCGGGCGATGTTGCCGAGAAAAGAGCCGCTGGGCTTGATGGTGCGGCGTTGCGTGGCCCGGTCGACGGCGACGATGCCAAACTTGGGCTCGAAGCCAGACATCCACTCGAAGTTGTCGAGCAGGGACCAGGCAACGTAGCCGCGGACATCCACGCCGTCGTCAATGGCGCGCTTGAGGCTGGCGAGAGCTCGCTGAAAATATTCGATACGGCGCGAGTCATCGGTGGTGGCGATGCCGTTCTCCGTGACGAGGAGAGGCACGCCGGCTTCCTTGCTGGCGTAACGGACAACGTGTTCGACACATTCCGGGTAAAACTCCCAACCAGCTTGCGTGAGTTCGGCTCCTGGTGGAGGAGGCAAATCTTTTTTTCCGACAATGGAGCGCGAATAGGTCTGGACTCCCAGATAGTCGCAGTGCTTTGCAGCTTCGAGCCAGGGACCATAGACGTCGGCCCGCTTTTCGGCGACGTGGCTTTCGGTGGGGGCTGGTTGATCGTCGGTCATGGCGAGGTTGAAGCCCACGGGCATATCGCTGCGGACCGACTTCATCGCGGTCTTGCCCTGCTCATGGGCGGCGAGCAGACCATCGCGGATCTTATTCCCGTCGCCCACGAAGAGGCCTGCAAAGTCAGGAGCGTTTAGCTGTTTGCGAACGTTGGCCAAAGCCTGCTGGAACATATCGATGGGACTCGCTCCCGAGGCTCCCGGCAAATTAAACCATTTCAACAATTGCGGGACATCCGGCTCATTGAGAGTGGAAGCATAGTCCACCATGTCTCCGAGGCGCTTGGTGGCTCTTTCACAGAAGCGGGCGTAGAGGCCCGGCGCCGCGGGATTTTCCCATCCGCCCTTATAGGCAAACCAGCGGGGAAGACTGAAGTGCGAATACGTGAGCAAAGTTGTCAGGTTGTGTTCGCGGCAGGCGGCCAGCATGCGGCGGTAATGTTCCAGCTCGGCGTTGGAGAAGAAGCCCTCTTCAGGCTCGATGCGCGCCCATTCCAGGGAAAAACGGTAGGTGTTGAAACCAAGATCAGCAAGCATGCTGATATCTTGCGGATAGAGATGATAGTGATCGCAGGCGTCGCCGGAGGGTTCCTTGAAAATCGTCTGGGGCAGGTGCTCGAGGGTCCAGAGATCGCTGCTGGTGTTGTTGCCTTCGACTTGATGACCGGCCGTTGCGCAGCCCCAGAGGAATTTATCGGGGAAAGATTTGCTTTTATCCGCTGGAGGGGAATTTGCGGGCGGAGCAGGTTTGCTGAGGTCGCTTGCTGCGAGGAGCGGCTTGCCTCCAATCACGCTCGCAACGGCAGCGGCGGAAGCAACCTGTAGAAGATTGCGGCGGGTCATGGTTTTCGAAGTAGATTCAGCGGCGGGACAATTCGATTCTTTCATCTGTAGTTCTCCCTGCGACAGGATTCCAAAAAAATTCAAGTACAGCCGAGAATGCTAAACCCAGCCGCCATCGATTACATAGCTTTGATTTGTGATGGCGGCGCTGTCATCCGAAGCGAGAAAAAGGACGAGCCGGGCGACTTCCTCCGGCAGGATCATTCTCTTGAGGGCCTGATTGCGTAAGATTTCGGCGCGATATTCGTCGGTGAACCAGAGTTTGTTCTGTCGCTCGGTGAGGATGGCGCCCGGAAGGACGGCGTTTACGCGAATGTTGTGCGGGCCGAGTTCGTGGGCGAGGGTGCGCGTGAGGCCGACGATGGCGGCTTTTGCCGAGATATACACGGGCAAGCCAGTCGAGGGAATAATCCAACTGATGGAACTCAAGTTGATGATCGAGCCTTGACCGGCTTTCTTCATTGCAGGGACGACCGCCTGCGTGGCAAAGAATTGGTGGCGAAGGTTCAGCGACATGCAGCGGTCCCAATAGTCCGGGGTTACTTCCTCGAGGGAATGCCGAGCATCGTTTCCGGCGTTGTTTACAAGCACGCGGACTGCGCCGTGGCGCGCCTCAATCTCGGCGATTGCAGCACGCAACGCGGGAATGCCGGTCAAATCGCAAGGCATGAAAACAGGGGCGTGCAGACATTTCGTTGACAGTCCGGCGACCAGTTGTTCGGCGGCATTGCGATCTATATCCAAGAAAACGACCTGGGAACCTTGCGCAACGAAATGCTCGACGATAGAGGCGCCAATTCCTGATGCGCCGCCAGTGATGAGGACCAGTTGGTCTCGCAAACTCGGATAAACGGCAAAACGCAGTTGAAGACTCATGGTCTCGTGGTCCACCCGCTCGTTCGTTGTGCCAACCCGGCCAGGCTTTTGATCCGGGGTCACGGAGAGAAAGTCTACAACACGTCTACGGCTGCAAATTGGGATTTGACGGCGAAGGATTGCAGACTGCCGGGGCGGACGGTCCGCACTATTGGCTGGCTCAGATCCGGGTGGATGGCGTGGCTTAGGCGATTTACGACCTGTCCGTTTGCGGTACGGGGGCATCCCGCGGGCGGACATCTGGCACGAGCACAATATTTGAGCATCTCAATAAGCCGTGTGAGATCAGCGAAATAGAAAAAAAGAAAACTGGAACGGCGCATGCTCCAGAAAGCGCACGGCTTATCTTGCGTTCTTCGCAAAGAGATTCGAGGCGCTATGGGAACGCTCCTTCAAGACATTAAGATTGCAATCCGGATGATGATCAAGAGTCCAGGGTTCAGCCTCGTTGTTGTACTGACGCTGGCACTGGGCATCGGGGCGAACACGGCCATTTTTTCGGTTGTCAACGCCGTGCTTCTTCGGCCGCTGGCTTACAAAGATTCCGCCGCGCTCGTCAACGTGTGGGGAAAGTTCGAAAATGAAGGGATTCCGCGTCTCGGGGCATCGGAGCCTGAATATTGGGACTTGCGCAATCGCAAGCAATGCTTTTCCGAGATTGGCGCGTATGCCCTGGGTAACGGCGCCAATTTAACCAGCAGCGACTCACCTCCCATGCAGGTTTCCGCTCCCGCGGCCACCGCGACTCTCTTCCAGATTCTTGGCGTCCAAACGGAACTCGGCAGGACCTTCACCGAGGATGAAGACCAGCCGGGCCATGATCACGAAGCGCTGCTGAGTTTCGCGCTTTGGAAGAGCTTGTTTGGCGGCGACCCAAAGATCGTGGGCAAGTCCATGCAGCTTGACGGCCAGCCGTATGCGATTGTCGGAGTACTCCGCAAGGATTTCTCCCTCGGCGGCAAGCAGGATTTGTGGGTTCCGCTCGGCCTCGACCGCATGAATCCGCAGGATCGCGGCTCGCATTACTTGAGGGTTACGGCGCGATTGAAGCCGGGTGTTACCTTGGCGCAAGCGTCTGCGGAAATGGACGGCTTCGCCGTGGAGCTCGCGCGCGAAAATCCCAATAACTACAGCGCGGCCAGCGGCTGGGGGATGTTCGTCGTGCCCATGAAAGAACAAATTGTCGGCGGTATCCGGCCTGCGCTTCTGATCCTTCTGGGCGCGGTGGCTTTCGTTCTGCTGATTGCTTGCGTCAACGTTGCGAATCTGCTGCTAACGCGAGCTTCGGCGCGCGAAAAGGAGCTCTCCATCCGCGCCGCAATGGGGGCGGGCCGCGCGCGCATCTTGCGCCAGCTTCTGACCGAGAGCATGGTGTACGCAGTACTGGGAGGCGTGCTCGGTCTCTGTATTGCCTACTGGGGTGTGTACGCTCTTCATGCTTTCGTCCCGGACAACATGCCGAGAATGGACGAGGTCCGCGTCGATCCGCTGGTTCTCGGTTTCACACTTGGCATTTCCTTGCTGACGGGCTGCATTTTCGGACTGGCTCCCGCCTGGCAAGTGGGATACACGAATTTACAGGGAACGCTGAAAGAAACTGGACAAAGCACTTCGGCGGTGAGAGGCACCCGCCGCCTACGCGGCATCCTGGTTGTGTCGGAGATGGCGCTGGCCGTGCTTCTTTTGGTCGGCGCAGGTTTGCTGATTCGCAGCTTCCAGCATCTGTTGGAAGTCAACCCCGGTTTTGAGCCACAGCACCTTCTCTCGATGAAGATCTCTCCCCCGGTAAAGGCATACGCTGACGGCGTTCCTCTCCAGGCTTTTTACCAGCAAGTTATGGATCGAGTGAAAACGATTCCGGGCGTGCAAGCCGCCGGGGCCATTTCTGAGCTGCCGCTGAGCGACTCTTATTCATCCGGCTCGACCTTTTTTGAGCAGACGCCGGTCACGGACCTCCAACGATACGCTCCCATGAGCAATTTGTCATTCACCGAAATCGACTACCGCACGATTGTGCCCGGGTATTTCCAGGCCATGCAGATTCCTTTGGTGCGCGGGCGCTTCCTGAGCGACGCAGACACGAGCGATGCTCCTCGAGTTGCGGTCGTGGACCGGGATTTCGCGAAACGCTTCTGGCCGAACGAGGATCCTATCGGGAAACGCATCGCCGTTCAGCCCATACCCAAGTCCAATCCACTCCTGCCTCAATGGTGCACTGTCGTCGGCGTGGTCGGCCACGTGAAACACTATGGGCCGGAGGTCGAAGGGCGCGAGCAGGCTTATTTCCCGCTCACTCAACTGTCCTTTGCGCGAACCATGTACCTTGCGGTGCGCACGACTCTCGAACCGGCTAGCGTGACCAGCGCCATCCGCCAGCAAGTGCTCGCCGTCGACAAAAACATGCCCATCTACGAGGTCAGCACCATGGATCAGTTGCTCTCGAATTCCGTGGAGCAGCCGCGCCTCAACTTGACGCTGCTGGCCGCGTTCGCCGCGATTGCGCTGGTGCTCGCCGCGGTGGGGATTTACGGTGTGATGGCCTACACGGTCACCCAGCGCACGCATGAAATCGGCATACGCATGGCGATGGGCGCGCAGAGCAAAGACGTGCTGCGACAAATACTTACGGAAGGCGCGCGGCTAGCCGCCATGGGCCTGGCGCTCGGTCTCGCGGGGTCGCTCGCAGCTACGCGGTTGATTGCGACGATGCTCTTTGGCGTGAAACCTACCGATCCGCTGACGTTTGCCGCGGTCGCCGTGATCCTTGCGAGCGTTTCACTTGCGGCGTGCTACATCCCGGCGCGGCGCGCTATGCGTGTCGATCCGCTGGTCGCGTTGAGATACGAATAGTCCATCGCACGGGAGATTGCTTATCCCCGCCCCAAATCAGCGGGGCGGATGGGCAGGCGGCGAATCCTTTTTCCCGTCGCGGCGAAAATGGCGTTGACGACGGCAGGAGCGATAGGCGGCACGCCGGGTTCGCCGACGCCGCCGGAACGCTCATTGTTTCGAACGATGTGGACTTCGATGAGGGGCGGGGCGTCGTTCATGCGAAGGACTTCGTAGTCATTGAAATTGCCTTGGTTCACACTGCCCTTCGAGACAGTGATCTCACTTTTGAGCACCTGAGCGAGGCCGAAGTTGATGGCACTTTGCATTTGCGCCTCCACACCAAGCGGGTTGATGCAAAGACCGCAGTCAATCGCACAGACGACACGATCGACGTGAACTGTGCCGCGATTCGAATCGCAAGTGACTTCGGCGATTTGCGCGACGTACGTGCCCCAACCATACATGACGCCGATGCCACGGCCTTTTCCTGTCGCGAGCGCAGAGCTCCATCCCGATTTTTGCGCGGCGAGCTCGACGACACGACGGCGCCGGCCTACGTCCATGATCCCGTTGTCACGGCCAAGGTCGATTTTGCGAGCAGGGCCGAGAGCGGCCAGCAAGAACTCGATGGGATCGCGACCGGCGGCGTGGGCCGCTTCATCGAAAAAACCTGAGCGCACAAACTGGTTCCCGGAATCGTCCACAGAACGCCAATAGCCAATGGGCATGCTGGTTTCCGCAATGGAAAATTCCAAGCGGAGATTGGGAACGGAAAACGCCGGAAAATCGAAGGAGTCAACAGCGGCGGCAGCCTGAGCGGAGATGCCCGTGCCGTTGTAGAACGTTCCGATGGAGGGTGAAGCAGCGCGATGCTTCCAGGAAATTAAGTTGCCCTTGGAATCGAGGCCGGCGCGCAGAGAGTGAACTGCAGGAGGACGATAGAAATCGTGGCGGATGTCGTCCTCCCGGGTCCAGAACACTTTGACGGGAGTTTTCATTTCCCGGGAAATGAATGCGGCTTCGACCGCATAATCCTGAATGAGGCGGCGTCCAAATCCGCCGCCGATGAAAGTGACGTGAACTTTGACGCGGTCCTTGGAAATGTTGAGCGCTTGAGCGACAGAAGCGGCGGCAGCATCGGGTATTTGGGTCGGCGCCCAGAGTTCGCATTCACCGTCACGGAAATGCGCGGTGCAGTTGACAGGCTCCATGGTGGCATGAGCGAGGAACGGAACTTCATAGAGGGCTTCGATGGTTTTCGCGGCCGCAGCGTGGGCTTGGTCAAAGTCACCATCATTGCGGATGAGAGAGCCGGGCTTGGCGACGAGACCGATCATTTGCCGGCGAAGGCTGTCTGTGCTTTCGTGAATCGCCGGCGACTCATTCCATTCGATCTTAAGGCGCTTGCGCGCTTGCGTGGCAGCCCAAGTGGAATCGGCAACGACCGCCACGCCAGAGCAAGTGTAGTTGCGGCTGCCGGGTCCGGAGGTTTCGCCGAACTGATGGGTCATGTGAATCGCGGGGATTTCGAAGACAGCACGAACGCCGGGGAGGGATTTCAGTTCGTCGGCATTGAAGGTGCGAGGCGTGCCGCCGTAGGCGGGACACCGCTCCACGGAGGCGATGAGCATTCCTGGTATGCGTATGTCAATGCCGAATTTCGCGGCACCGATGACTTTATCAGGCGCGTCGGTGCGAAGAGTGGGCTCTCCGATGAGGGTAAAACTCGAGGGATCTTTGAGCGGGGGATCGGATTGAGGCGGAATCCGAGATGCGGCGGCAAGAAGCTGTTCGAATGGAAGTTTTCTTTGCGTAGGGGCGTGAATGACCAAGCCATTTTCGGCGCGGCATTGCGCGGGAGGAACCGACCATTCCGACGAGGCAGCAGCCAGGAGCATTTCGCGGGCAGCGGCGCCCGCCTTGCGAAGAGTTTCGTACGATCTTCGTACGCTTCCACTCCCTCCCGTGATCTGATTCCCATATTGAGGATCGAGATCGGCCTGCAGGACCTGGACGCGGTGCCAGTCGCAACAGAGCTCTTCGGCGACGATCATGGGAAGCGCGGTCCGAACGCCCTGGCCCATCTCGGAGTGGCCGCACCAAATTTTGACGACGCCATTAGTGGAAATCTCGAGCCAGGCGTTGGGAGAGAAAGAACCGGCGGCCGGCAGGACGTTCGCAGCCCGAGACGGACCGCCCGGAAGGTAGAAGGAAAGGACCAGGCTACCAGTCGTTGCAGCCGAGGTGGCGAGGAATGAGCGACGCGTAAGACCTGGAGACAGTGCTAGAGCCCCCTTTCATTCAGACGTAAACGCGGTGAGGGCGTGAGCAGCCCGCGCTACGAGTGCAAGACAGGTTGAATCGCGCGGGGGGTTTCGGGCTCGACGCCACGCCAGCCAACGGGGCGTCCGCTGACGGCTTCCTTGACGGAGCGGAACAGGACTACGTACATCAACTGGCGGTAGTAAAAACGCTGCAGGAGGACGGGGACGAGCAGCGTCCAGTCCTCATCTTTCTCCAAGGCAAATGCGAGGACGCAGGTGAGGAGATCAATCAGCAAGAAACCGAGAAAGAAGATGACGGATTTTTCGACGTCGGCGGAGGTCCAGAGTTGCGGGAGCTTGGTGATGCGGAATTGCGCGAGACCCCAGAGGAGCAAAGAGCCGAAAAACATCAGATCGATGACCGGGGAGATTAGCGGCAGAACAAGCTGGAAAACGAAGATATTGGGGAGCGCGATCCAACCGAGAGTGCCGTACTTGGGGCGGACGAGCGTGTCGCCGTGCTTCCAGAAAGATTGCAGTGTGCCGAAAGTCCAGCGGAAGCGCTGGCGAATTAGAGCGGAGGCGGTGTCCGGAGCTTCGGTCCAGGCGATGGCTTCTTCTTCGTAGCTGATGCGCCATCCGAGGCGGCGAATGCCGATAGTCAGGTCGGCGTCTTCGGCAACGGTGTCCGCAGTGATGCCGCCCGCGGCTTCGATGGCGGTTTTTCGCCAAGCGCCCAGAGCCCCTGGCACGACGGTGATGCAATTCAGAAGATCGAAGGCGCGCTTTTCCATATTTTGGCTGGTGATGTATTCGAGGGCCTGCCAGCGCGTGAGCCAACGCGAACGATTGCCGACTTTGACGTTGCCCGCGACAGCACCGACGGTGGGATCGGAAAAATGGCGGAGCAGTTTGCCGATGGCGTCCGGCTCGACTTCCGTGTCCGCGTCAATGGTGACGACGATTTCCGTAGCTGCTTCTCCCAGGGCACGATGCAAGGCGGCGGCTTTGCCGCGATTGACCTGATGAATGATGCACACTCGCGGGTCCTGTCCAAAGGACGAATCCAGGAGAGGGCCGGTGTTGTCGGTAGAGCCATCATTGACAACGATGACGCGAAGAGATTTCACATCCGAGGCAAGCACGGAGGTAATGGTCTGAACCACGACGTTTTGCTCATTGTGAGCGGGAATCAGCACGGTCACGGCGGGCTCCGGAACCGGCATCACGGCGTGGTCGGGACGAAGTTTCTCGATGAGCGCAAGGATGCCGATAACAACTGCGCGGGCGCTGACCAGCACAATGCCGACAATGAAAATCGTGGCCATGCCGAAACGGAACCATTGAAAAATACTGAAGATGAAACCGTCCGCGCTGGCCTCGAAGCGTTCTTGCGGCGAGAGCGGGATCATCACTTCCGCGCGCGTTTTGCCGATCAGGTCCGCTATGGAGACGAACTGATAGCCGCGAGTGCGGAGATCGTCGATAACAATCGGAAGCGCGGCCACGGTGTGGGCGCGCTCGCCTCCACCGTCATGGAAAAGAATAATGTTGCCCTTGTCCGCTTGCTCCAAAACGTTGTGGACGATTTCTTCGGTGGGAATCTGATTTTTGCCGTCCGAAGTACTCCAATCGTCGGGATCGACACGCTGGCCGACAATCAAGTAGCCCATATCCTGCGCGAAGGGAAGCTGCGAAACTTCGGCTGCGTACTCGGGCTGGTGATCGATGCCGTACGGCGGGCGGAAAAGAATGGATTTCACGCCGACAGTGCTTTCGATCAGGCGCTGAGTGAGATTGAGCTGCCACTTGAGTTCTGTTTTTGAGATTTGATCGAATTCCGGGTGAGTGAAGGTGTGATTGCCGATTTCGTGGCCTTCGGCGTATTCGCGTTTGAGGATGTCGGGGTACTGATTGGCCTCTTCGCCAACAACGAAGAAGACGGCGGGGGCATGCTTGGCTTTTAGGATATCGAGGAGCTTGGGAGTCCAGCGAGGATCAGGTCCATCATCGAAGGAGAGAACGAGCTTTTTCAGCGACCCGCCGCCAATCTGGTCAATGTCATAAGAAAGTGGATAGTCTTCGTAAGTTTCGTCGGTGAAGAGGTCAGTGGCGGCTTCGTAGGTGAAACTTCTCCGGCCGGACTTGGGGGTATCGGCGAAATGCCATATATCGCCGCTGCCTTCGAGGGTTAGGTCCGGCCCAGGCGGAATATCCTTGATTTTTTGCCGGGCGGCGTCATCCGGGCGAGTCGCGTCCCAAATGGGCCAGATGGAAGAGTCCGAAGAACCCATGCGCCAAAGAGCGGTACCCTGCACGCCCATGCGCTCGCAAGCGCGGAGCTGGTTGTAGGCCGTCACGGCGTCGAGCAGCCAAACTCTGTGAACGTGATTGTCTTCGTCAGAGTAGGAATAGTGCGGATTTAGGGAGGATTCGTCGAATTCGACGTCCGTTTCTGATTCATAGGCGTGCAGGAGCGCTTCCTGAACGCTGTAGGCGGCACTGGACCAGACTCCTTTCTTATCCGTTTCGCCCCAGTCGTAGGCGTAGTTGGCAATGCCCACCACGATTTTCTGCGCAGGCACGACTTGCCGGATCTGGCGGAGGTTTTCCAGAAACCAATCCTGCGAGGCAATGGGACCCGGCGGCGAAGTCTCCCAGTGCTGGTCGTAATTCATGAGGATGATGGCGTCGCATTGTTTGCCAAAAAATTGATAATCGTAGTCGCTATCGCGGGCGGGGAGAGCAAGCATGAGTTTCAAGCCAGCGGAATGGAGAGAGGCTGCGAGTTCCGCGGCGAACTGACGGAAATGCGGCTGGCTGGCCTCTGGAATTTCCTCGAAGTCCACGACGATGCCGGCCTGGTGAGCCAACACAGCAAATTGCGCGACATTCTGAATGAGCCTTTGGCGGGCCGCGGGACTCGCAAGAAGAGCCGCCATCTCCGGGATGCGCCAGACAGCGCCGTCATAGTTATCAAGGAGACCCATCATGGGGAGCTCAGTGGGGGGATTCAGGGAGCGGAGCCACTCGTGTAGTTCATCAGCGTTCAAGATGTCGATGGCCTGCTTAGGCGTGGCTTTCACGGCATGTGTCTGGTAATGACGGTAATCGACAATGGTGAGAGCGCCGTCCGGAGTTACGCCGTGAAGTTGTTCGGGGATCAGCAAATCGAGATCTTTATAGTGCTGCTTGAGGGACGCAAGGCTGTTGGCGTCCCAGCTGACGTAGAACGCAGCGCGGAGCGGGTCGTAGCTCGCGGGGACTTTACCGATGTTGGCGATACGCCGCTTGCGGCCTTCGCGGACCACCGGCGTCTTTTTCTTCGCAGATTTCAGTGCGTGAAAGGCGGGCTTGATGTCCGGCAGCAGACCACCTGGAAGCTCAACGCTCGCCACAACGGTGACAAAGAAATAGGCAAGCAGGAGCGTGAGGAAAACGCCCGTGATTTCCATGACGCGACGCGTGCGGCGCCACCGCGCGCGCTGCGCGTCGTAAAATATAGGTCCGCGTTCTTTCATGAATACCTAAAGTAAAAATTTCAATCGAGCGGCATGGCAGGGAACTGGGCCGTGGGCGAGCCTAGACCGGCTGCACGATTCCGTCATCTCTATTGTAAGATGCGATTCGCTCATGAAGCGAATTTTCTCACATCCCGTCACCGCATTAGCCGCGGGCCTGTGCCTTCGGCTTTTCTTCGTGCTCAAGTATCCGGTCAATTCCGCCAGCGATACGGTCCTCTATGAGCAGATGGCCACAAATTGGATTCAACATCACGTTTACGCCATGAATGTTGGCGGCGCGATTCCGCCGGTGGACCTGCGCATGCCCGGCTACCCTGCTTTTCTGGCCATCGTTTATGCCATTACGGGGCGGACCGGCCCGGACGCGCGATTCTACGTTAGGTTGGGGCAAGTAGCGGGGGATTTGTGCGCTTGCATGGTCATAGCAGGTCTCGCCGCAGTTTTGTTTTCGATGAAGCCGAATTTAGGTAATTGGAAACGCGTATTCATTGTCACTCTGTGGCTGGCCGCGCTATGCCCATTTACGGCGAACTACACGGCCGTCCCGCTGACGGAAGTGTTTGCCGGATTCTTCACCGCTATGGCGTTCACGGCTCTGATCGCGTTGATTTGGGTGGCTTATGGCGGTAAGCCGCCGCTGTTCAGAATTGGGTGGGCCGCCCGGCACGGGGAATCCATTCTCGCGGCCGCAGGCGGTTTGCTGGTGGGAATGGGAACGCTTTTTCGTCCCGAGACACCGCTTCTGCTCGTTGCGGCCTGGATGGTGATTGCATTTATCTGGCTGAGGAAGCGGCGATTTCTTTTTTGTTTGCGGCTGATGGCGCTCTCCGCCGTGGGCTGTCTCTTGCCGCTGGCGCCTTGGGCCGTGCGGAATGCCATTACGCTCCATGAAGTCCAATTTCTGGCGCCGAGAAATTCGAATTTGCCCGGCGAACTCGTCCCTTACGGTTTCATGGCGTGGGAGAAGACGTGGCTCTTTCGCATCAAGGATTGCTATCTCGTTCCATGGAAGCTGAACGGAGAAGAGATCAACCTGGACGACCTGCCGCAGCGGGCCTTCGACACACCGGAGGAAAAAGAAAGAACGGGAGCAATCCTCGAACAATACAACGAAGACGCGACGCTCACTCCGGAAGAGGATGCGGCATTTGGGGAATTGGCGCGAGAGCGGACGGCGCGGCACCCGCTGCGCACTTATCTTTGGCTGCCCATCGCACGCGCGTTCGTGATCTGGTTCACGCCGAGGATCGAGCTGTTGCCGTATTCTGGCGACGTTTTTCCGCTGAAAGAGGCTTGGGAAAACGATCCCGTCGACCAACGGGTCACCGTAGGATTTTTCTTGCTGAATATTTTGTACGCAGTGCTCGCCGCATGGGGAGCCTGGCGATTGTGGAAAGAGAATACTGCGCTCCGGGTGGCCGTCGTTTTTCTGGTGGGTTACATGGTGCTACGGACGGCATTTCTCACTACGCTCGAAACGCCGGAACCGCGGTATGTTCTGGAGTGTTTTCCGGCGGTCCTCGCCTTGGCGGGACAGGTTTTTGCGGGGAGCGACAAGAGAATCCAGCGCGGGAAAATCTAGCCGCCGTCTCCAACTATTTTTCTTCCACGGGCTCGGGGTGAATGGTCACGCGATAGATTTGAGGAAATTTCTCTTTCACGCGGTCTTCCAACGCAGCCGTGACGTCGTGCACCTGGGTAATCGGCAGCGCGCCGCGCATCGTGCAATGGCACGAAGCGAGGATGTGATGTTCCACCTGGCGAACACGCACATCGTGGCAATTCTCCAACTCGTCGAATTCGGAAGGCAAGCTATTGAGAAACTGCTCGATCGCACTGGAAAGCTGTTTCATTTCGCCTGCGCCTGCGTCAGGTGTGGCGATATGACGGCCGAGCGGCTCGATATGAATGGTCACGTCGGTTGAGCCGTCGCGCAGCTTGAGAACTTCGTCTTCAAGCTCGGAGGCTTGGCGGTGCGCGTCGCGCAGGCTCAGGTTCTCGTCGACTTCCAAGTGCAGCTCGATGAAAAGCTGGCCGTCGTGCTGGAGCGCGGTCACGTCGTGAATTGCCAAGCCCATGCGCTGCGCCACCGCGCGAATGGCTTCAAAGAGGTGCTCACCTTGAGGCGCGCGAGGTTCCGCGTGGACCATTACGTCCGAAGGGACGATCTCGCCAATGCGCTTTTCGATGGCGTCGCTCAGGGCGTGCACCTGTTCGAGGCTGGCGGTCCGCGCCACGCTGACGGTGGCATCGACGAAGTGGCGGTTGCCGGCACGGCGGACGCGAACGCGGTCGACGTCCAAGACGCCATCCATGCGAGCTACTGCCCGGGCAATTTCCTGCTGCAGCCCCTTGGGCGCTACATCCAGGAGCGCGTCCATGGTGCGCTTGCCGAGCTGCGAGCCGACCCAAATGATAACGGCAGCGACTGCGAGGCCCGCGAGGGCGTCCGCGTAGGCCAGCCAGGGCAGGTGCCAGAGCTCACCGGCCCACACCAGGCCGATTCCGGTAATCACCACAAAAGTGCTCCAGACGTCGGTTGAAAAATGGAGCGCGTCGGCTTCCAGCGCTTCGCTCGAGTATTTTCGCGCCACGTGCTTGAGCGCGCGCGCACGCGTCACATCGATGGCCAGTGCCACGAACAGAATCACGATGGCGGTGATGCTCGGCTGGATGTGGACGCTGCGGAAGAATAGCCGGTTAAACGCTTCGTAAATGATGTAGAGCGCCGTGAGGAGCAGGAGTCCTGTCTCAACGAATGCGGAAAAATTTTCGAACTTGCCGTGGCCGTAGGGATGACGTTCATCGGCGGGTTCATCGGAGACACGCACGGAAAGAAACGTGATGACCGCCGCGATCAGGTCCAGTCCGGAGTGCAGGGCTTCGGAGAGGACACCCAAGCTGTCCGTGCGGAGTACGAGAAACGTTTTCAGCGAAACGAGCAATACGGCAGAACCGACGCTCAGCAGCGCCGCGCTTCGCTTTTCGTGTGCTTCCTGGTTTTGTCGAGCTGGCATGACCGTCCGACTAGACTACCTCAAGTATCGTGACTTTCCGCACTCCGCAAAGAGCTGGTGAAGACAATTTCCGGCTGCACAGTTATCCCGGCGGGCGGATAGCAACTCTCCTGGCATCTCTGACTTAAGCAACTCAAAAGATCGGGGCTGGCGGAACGTATGCGTCCGCGCACGCGTATTGCTCTCAGCACTTGCCGTTCGTGCTACGAAGGAGTAATTTCTCGGCTGCGTCGTGGGAGCCAGCCCGATGATTTTCATTGCCCGTGGTGCGTTCGTAATTCTCTTTGGCATATCGTTTTTGGCGCCGCGGGGTTTCGCGCAGTCTGCGGCAGCTTCCCCCGCGGCAACGGTTTGGAATGCACTTTCGGCGCCGGCGATGGATCCGGCCAAATCGGCGCACGCAGAAAATGTCGACATCATCCGCGACCGCGTGCGCATCAATCTGACGGACGGCACGATTCAGTTCACGAAGCCGGTCAATGGCGTGGTCTTCGGGGCGGTCTTCCATGGCAAAGGATTTCTTCGAGTGGACCCGCCGAATCCTCTGGAGGCTCAGCAGCTTCGATTATTCACCAAGCAAGACAAGTTGAAGGTGGAGTTCACTGACGCAACGTTTAGTTTCACCGACAATTTGCTCGAAGAAGTGGGCAAGCAAGTGAAGTGGCTAGCCGCGGGCTCCGCGACCGATGATCTCTATGCCAAGCGTCTGAAGGAACGCGAGGATTTGGGCGAATCGTCGATGCCCCGCATGCTGCAAAGCATTATGTCGGCGGATCGCGTCCGCACGGCTTACTTTCTCGCGGACCTGAAAAGCGACAAGAGCTGGGTGGAAGTCCATGATGATGCGCTGGATCCAGAAGATATCAATGTGGGCCGCTGGGTGGATGTGGGTCCGTTCAAGATATTCGACACCTGGATGAGCTTTCCGGCTGGTGGCCGCACGAGCGCGGACGCCTGGAAAGATCCGCAGGCCAAGGAAGACTTCGTCATTCGCAGCTATAAGATAGATGCTGAAGTGACGACCGGCGCGGAACTGAACGCAACCGCGAGCCTCAATCTAGAGCCCCGCCTAGCAGGTCAGAGCGTGTTGATTTTCGATCTGGATGCCAATCTACGGCTCGAATCCATCAAGGATTCCAACAACAATTCGCTGGCGTTCTATCAGTCGCGGGAAACAAAGGACCGTTACCAATCTTATGGCGACTACGTGGCGGTCATTCTGGCCAAACCTCTTGCTGTCGGAACGCCTTTGTCGCTCGAATTTCGCTACGGCGGAAAACGCGCGATCCGCAAGGCTGGCGCAGGTAATTACTTCTGTGAAAGTTCGGGCTGGTATCCCGAGAGGCCGAATAGTTTTTCGGCGCGCGCCGATTTCGACCTAACGTTCCACAGTCCGAAGAAAACAGTGCTGGTGGCCACGGGAGAGAAAATCAGCGAAACGGTCGATGGCAATACTCGTATTACAACCTGGAAAAGCGAGATGCCTCTGGCCGTCGCCGGATTCGCCTACGGAGATTATAAGGTCACGAACGACAAGGCCGGAGACGTCACTATCGATATTTATGCCAACCGCGAGCCCGATGATGTAATGGAGCAGGTGCAGCGGTATTTTGAGGAGGGCCCCGGACGGCAGCAAGCCGCGGTCGGTTCCATGTCCCCTTCGATCATGGCAAAAACCATGGGGACAGAAGTGGCGAACGCCGTGCGCGTTTTTTCAGCGTGGTACGGTCCATTTCCCTATAAGCATCTCTCTGTTACGAGCCTGCCGATCAGCTATTCCTACGGACAAGGCTGGCCGGGACTTCTCTATCTATGGTCAGCTTCCTTTTTGGATTCCACGCAGCGGAATGCCATCGGTATCAAGGATCAAACGGCGGTGACGGATTTTTTCCGCGGCCACGAGACCTCTCATCAATGGTGGGGACATCGCGTGGGGTGGAAAAGCTATCACGACCAGTGGCTCTCCGAAGGATTCGCGGAATTCTCAGGGGATCTGTACGTGGAGTACCGCCAGAACATGAAGGAGTATCTAAACCGGTGGCGCAAGGAAAAAGAGTTGCTCCATTACAAAGACATCTACGGTCACGAGATAGAAGCGCTGGGGCCGATATGGATGGGACAGCGAATCCGTTCATCGATAACGGGTCCGGCGTCGTATCAAGATCTAATTTATTCGAAAGGCGGCTACATCCTGCAAATGTTGCGGATGCAGATGATGAATCCGCGCGAGAAGGATCCTGACAGCGCGTTTCAGGCAATGATGCAGGATTATTGCAAGACGTTCGATAATAAGGCGGCGTCGACGGAAGACTTCAAAGCGATTGTCGAGAAGCACATGACGCGGGGCATGGACCTCGACGGGAATCACAAGATGGACTGGTTCTTCAACCAGTACGTATACGGGACGGGCGAACCGCAGTATGCATTTCATGCCACGACGGAAATTACCGCGGACGGAAAGACCCACATCAAAGGAGAAATTGCGCGTACCGGTGTCCCAGATGCCTGGAAGGATGCCATACCGCTCTATGCCCACATTGGAGACAGGACAATAAAAATGGGATTGATCTCCGTGTCGCATGCCAGCGAGCCGTTCGACTTCGCCATTCCCGGCAAAATCGACCGCGTATCGATCAACGACTACGAGGACCTGCTGGCCGAAGTAAGACAATGAAGCATAGAGATAGCGAATGAAGGTCTGCCAGTTTTTCTGAATGCACTTCTTAAACGTAAAGGCTCAGGATTTTTCGCGAGGAAGAAAGCGGAGCGCCAGCGAGTTCATGCAATAGCGCAGGCCAGTAGGTTGAGGCCCGTCGTCAAAGACATGGCCGAGGTGGGCGTCGCAGAGGGAGCAGGTTACTTCGTCGCGGCGCTGCCCAAAACTCAAGTCTATTTTCGTGCGCACATTTTCTTTGGCGATGGGCGCCCAAAAACTGGGCCAGCCGGTGCCGGAATCGAATTTCGTGTGGGAGCTGAAAAGCGCATTGCCGCAGCAGATGCAGCGATATAGCCCTGGTTTGTGGTTGGCATAGTAAGCGCCACTGAAGGGCCGCTCTGTGTCCGCGTGGCGTGTGACGTCAAACTCGTCGGAAGTGAGCGAACGGCGCCAGCCGGCGTCGTTCTCGATGATCTTGGCGACAGTCTCGACACCCAAGTTCGTGCCATCGTCCGCGAATTTCACGATCCGCACGGGACCGGGATCGAGCTTTGCGGGCTTCGCATCGGCCAAAGCAAATTGGCATGCGCGCTGAACACCGAGCAGCAGACCGCAGGAGGCAACGGTGGCAGTGCCAAAAATGAAGCCGCGACGGGCGAGTTCGTTCATGGTTCAGACCACGCAGGCATGGAAGCCCGCAAAAATCGCGGTTAATCCGCCGTCATCGGCGGAGGAGGAAGCAGCGGCAGGCGCTTGGGCTCCCCGCGTGCACCACGCACTTCCAGGTCATCGAAGAGAAGCGACGGAGCCACGATCGAAGCCGGCAAGCCGTTCTGAGCCGAGCCGAAGGCGCCGAGAGCCGTTCCTGCAAAACCAGCGTCTTGGCTCTGCATGTAGTTGTAAACGAAATCGTCGCTGCCGATCCCTCCGAGATTCCGCAACATGCGAGCGTTCAAGCCAATAATGCGGCTCCCGCGGATCATCTCTTCGCGTCCGTCCTCCGGGTAAATCTTGTAGACGACGAGCGGTAGACGATCGCCGGTCCCAGCGCCGCCGCCAAAGCTGGCCAGGAGCTCGGAGAAGTCATCCCGATGAAGCAGGCTGATCGAGGGATTATCCATTTCCCGGACCACGATGCAGTATGGCAATTTTTCCGAACGGCATTCGTCGAGGAATTTTTTCTTCAAGTCGGCGGGCGACTGCGTGTCCGTTGAATTGAAAAATAGATTGCTCATGGTGGGCTTGGCGTCGTTCAGGAACGCAGAGCGGCCGTGGCCGTTGGACTGGTCCGAATCCGGCCCAGGCCGACGGGACATGAGCAGCTCTTTGACGAGGCCGTCATCCACTATCGTCACTTTTTGTGCGCGGACGCCTTCGTCGTCGATGGCGTAGCCACCCAGCAGCGGTGTTCCGTGAAAATCTTTCGCGGAAGGATCATCGATCAACGAAACGCTCGCAGGCAAAACTCGGGCACCCATCCGACCGACCCAGTCGCTCCTTCCTCCAAGTCCCGTTAGAAGCTGGTCCATGACCGGCGTAAAAGAGACCGGCGGTCGAGCGCCGTTGATGGCCGGGGTTAAGACTTGAGCGAGAAGAGGAGCGGCGGCTCGCGCTTCAAAGAGCACCGGCCCCGTATAGTCCTGCGCAGGCGACGAAGCGCGCATGGCCATCAGTTCGCTTCCGGTGACATTCAACGCCTTGCGAACCGTATCCACGCTTGGAAGTTCGGCGGGCTTCGGAGCATATGCCGCGTACATGTGGTTGACCTGCATGCCGTCATCGGCCAGCGTGTTCATGCCCGCTTCGATGGCCGCGTAGCAATGGTTCATACGAATTTCCGTACCCTCGCTCGTAAGCAAGTATTCGGTCGCGTAGACGAGATAGTAGGTGACGCGGGATTCGTAAATTTGCGGAAACGCTCTAAGAGCAGCAGAGGTTTCGCGAGCTTCTTGTTCCCAATTGCGAGCGCTCCAATCCGGCGTGACCAGCGGTTCGATGAGTTGCAGCGGGGCGGCCTTTGCAAAATCATCGATGTCGGATGGGCGGGCGAGGCTGCTCAAGTAAGCCTGTTTTCGAGAGTAGGTGTCGACGGCTTCCTTAAACGCCTGGTCAGTGGCGATCCAGAGGTCTTGGCGCAGGGAATTGTAGTCGCGGTCGATTCCAACAGAGCCGGTCGGGCCGATAAAGCCGCGGAAACCGTCGTCACTTATGAAATTGGAGCTGTCCAGTTTGTAGTCGCCAATGCGCGCTTCCACGTCCATGAACCGATTGCGGATGCGTTTGGAGGAGACCAGAGCGCCAAACTCGGCGACGACTTCGCGGACGTCGAGATCCAGTAACCGGTATTCCACATAGTAGGGACGTTGCGGCTGTGTAGTGCCAGGAATTTGCAGCTCGAGACGGGTTTTCGAGCGCGCCATTTCATCGCGCATAGCTTGCAGTGTATGGTCGTTGTCGCTTGGTGCTTGTGCGCAGGCGGAGAAGCTGCAACAGAGCACTGCGGCTAGAATCGTGAGTATTGCAAATGCCTGCGCGCGCCTCACTGCTGGCCTCCCGTTGCTTGGGGATCATGCGCGGGTGGCGGCAGAATAGGCGGCCGGTCCGTGGAAGTCTGTTTCTTTTGTACTTCCAATTCCGAAGTCAGAATAGCGGGCGAGGAAGCAGAAACCGGGACGGAGCCGGACTCGGCACCGCAATAGCCGTTAAAGACTTCCGTCGTGTCGCCAGTGGCTACGATTTTCGTGAGCGCGGCGAGGGGAGTTCCTACAATATCGACGCCGCGAACCAGTTCATCAGGCCGGCCATCGGGGAACACTTTGTAGACGACGAGCGGTTGAACTTGAAAAGCTTGCGGCTGGCCGCGGCCCGTGAAAGTGAAACCGCCGGCGATGTCGTCGATAAGCAGTCCGAACGGTTTTCCCTGCTCCTTGATGAGTTCGATAAATTTTGCGCGAAGTTGCGAGTTCGTGAGGGTCTTGCTGCTCTCGACGATCAGGTTGCCCTGGCGGGAGACCGGCGTGGCGCCCAATTGGCGGCGTCCATGGCCGTTGGAATGGGCGAAGCCCACGAGAGGCGAGCGCGACATCTCAAAATTTTTCAGTACGCCGTGGTCAACAAGAGTCACTCTTTGTGCGGGAACGCCCTCGTCGTCGAACTGATAGTAGCCTAGCAAGTCTTCCCCTCCGAGCTTCTTCTTCGTGGTGTCGTCCACAATGCTCAAGAAACTGGGCAAGATCGGTTGATCAACTTTCTTTGCAAAGGTCTGGCCTTCGTCAGCATCTTTTTGGCGATGGCCTTCGGCGCGATGGCCAAAAACTTCATGGAAAAAGACGGCGGCAGCGCGGCCGGTCAATAGAGCGGGCCCAACCGAAGGCTCGACAAGCGGGGCGGCCACAAGCCCTTCCAGTTCCTTGCGCATAGTTGCTTCGGCGGCAAAGACGGCCTTGTCGTCCGGTGCTTCCGAAGGCTTGACCCAGTCGAAATTGTAGTAGCGGTCGAGGTCCATGCCGTCCGGAGCTTTGCCTTGAATGAACAACTCGAGGCGGTAGCGGATTTCGCCGAATTGCAATTCGGTGCCTTCGCTGGTCAGCTGAAACACGTTCTGAGCCTGGGCGGTAAAGGTCACGATGGAATTGATGACCGCCGCGGATTCGCGGAAATTGCGTGTGTAGGCGCGAACTTTTTCTTCCCACGGCTTGCGGTCCAAGGTGAACGAAACTGGCTCGCTAATATAAGTATGCGGCTGCTCGTGCGAAAAATCGGGAGCGCGGTTTTCGACCGAATCGACTTTCACTTCCTTGCTCGACTTAATCTTTATCAGGGCTTCTGCAGCGGCGCGGTATTGGCTGTCCGTCTCAAGCCACAAGGCGCGCCGCAAGACATCGGGAGCATCGTCGAGGGGAACGGAGGTGCCCGGGCCAGCGCTGGTCTGCTGACGATCGCCCACTTTGTGAGTGTCATCGAGATCGTAGCTGCCGGTGCGGACGGAGACTTCGAGCCACCGATTGCGGTCTTCATTGCTGTTGAGGAGAGCGCCGTTCGAGCCGGAGACTTCGGCGCGCTGCGTGTCGGTGATGGTGTAACCGATGTAGTACGCGGGGGGATCCTGGGCTTGGAAGGCCTTCATCGAGCGCTCAAGCTCGGTCCGCATGGTCGCAAGCAGCGGAGACTTCTTGGCCGCGAGATCCGGCGGCATGGCTTGCGCCGAAGTGGCTGCAGGGAGAATCCCTGCGGTGGCAAGGGCAAGCGTACAAAAGATGGAACCTAGGTGACAAGGGACAGAAATTTTCAAGGATTGCCTCACTTACGATTAGACGGTGCCGCGAAACATCCAGTGTACGCTACCGCGGGTAGCGGCACAAAATGCCCAAGGCCGTTATTTATTGCGACACTAGTTCGACGGCAGCCGGAGCCAGCGAGTTGCATATGCCTGGGTCAGAAGGATGAAGTTGACGTTCAACGACAAGCGATTCTAGCCGCATCCCGAGGTAACTTTGTTCGGGTTGCACCCGGTGGTCGGAGGGGGTGTTGAGGTATTGTGGTGCGTTGCGATAACGCCAAAAACTACGGCTGGAACAGCGGCTAGGATGCCCATGGTAATGCCGAAACCCTTGCCGAGGTGCGAAGCGTTTTCAAGACCGCTGCCCGGCCGCGGGCCCACGTCGGTGTCCTTGCCCGCAGTGACCAGCATATCGAGAGGGGCCTGTGCGGGCGGAGCGGGAGCCGAATTGTCGCCATGCCGGACGTTGGTGAACTGGCCGGCCTTCACCAGCACGCAAACTCCCTCCAGATTGCAGACCCGCACGACGCCTTCGTAGACGATCACATTCATTACATCGTTCTCATAAGCCGAGTAAAAATCCGTTCCCACCACGCCGGCCACGCCCGCCGCCGTGTGAACTTCAAATTTGCCGTCGGGTTTCGTAATTTTCTGTGCTTGGGTGCGGAGCTTGCCGTAGGCCAGCTCGAGTTCCGTTTGTTGCGCTCCCGTATCGTGTTTCACGACCTTAATCGAGGAATCCGATCCGACGTTCAGAACCGAGCCGTCATCCAGAGCCACGCGCGCGCGCGCATCCGCTTTGGTATTCAGCAAGTCTTGCCAATCAACCTGTGTTTTCGCGGAAGCGTTGATGACTTTCGAGCCGCGGGCGATGCTCACCGCTGGAATCAACCGAGAAACTTCACCGGCTCGTTGTCCGGAGGTCTGGGGTTCGGCAGAAATATCCGCCGGGATAGCAATCGTCAGCGAAAGCAAAAGTGCCAGACCAAGTGCGAAGGGGGACTTCGTCTTCATCGGGGACTCTCCTAAAATGGTTGCCGAACTTGCCTTGTCTATTGTTGTTACTGGAGACCTCTCGGACTGTCAATCGGAAACGCGGATTGGCTTGCGCAGTCGCTACACCCCCGCCTGGGCTCTGGCGGACGAGCGCGCGGAGCCGAGAGCGGTAACACATTCGGTACGTACTAGCAAAACACTCTTGCGGGGCGCCAGGGCTGGCGGCAAAATGAACTCATGCGTGGTTTGGCCGGTCTTCTCGTCGCCTGTGCTCTTTTGTTTGGTGTGTACAAAATCTATTTGAAAGAAATGCCGACCACCGACAAGGGCACCGCCCCCACCCAAGCGATCAGCCTCGTGGGCGTCCGTGCGGAGCTCCTGCAGGTTGCCGAGGCTGAGCGCGCCTACGTGGCATTGAACGGCAAATGTGGGTCGCTTGACGACTTGCGTTCCGCCAGCTCGTTTCCTCTGTCTCGCCCCGGGAGGGACGGCTACTCCTATTCGATCGACTGCTCGGGAGAAGCCTTCAGCATCACGGCACGACATGATCCGGCCCCTGCAGATTCGTCCATCCGTTATCCCACGCTCGCGATCGACCAGACCATGGAAGTCCACGAGGTCAATTAGTTAGTTCGCTTTACGGAGTGCGTTTCTGATCCGCGACAAGAACACCCGCTTCGGCGTAGTTCGTAGCTGGAACGTCGTGAAATGACACGTGGATGTTTTCGCGTTTCGCGCGTCCCTCTTCGATTAGCACCGCCGTGATGCGCTCGGCGATCTTGCGCTTCATGTCGGGCGTCCGGCCTTCCACCCAGGTAACCTGCACGTGCGGCATATCGTTTCCTCCTTAGAACGGGCAATCGTCATAATCTTGCAAACAAAAACGAGTGCATTCTTTCGAAACCAGGGCTTCCTGGAGGCCCTCAGGGCGCCCCAAGCCTCGGCGGGTGTGTCAACGCAAAGTAGAAATGTCCGGTTTTCTGCCATATTGAAATGTCCGCCACGGATGGTTCGGAGGGGCGCTTTTGTTCTTTCTTGAAAGAGGATTTGCGGCAAGTCCTGTAGGCCGTAGGCCGGAAGGACTTGCCGGGCGCGGCGCCGGTTCCGGGCAGTGCCGCAGCCGCAGATAGCGGCCACGGAAGCGCAGCCAGTGCGAGCCATCCAGACGCCGTTCGATTTCCACTTGCGCTCCGCGCAGCCCAGCGCAGACTTCTTCGCTGGGCACACCCCAACGGTTTCCCTCCCAGCTGACGGTGTGATCCTGGGCCACCTTGCGGGCCACGCACGCTCAGAATTTCTTCCAGACGCTGTTCTCTTCCCAGTCGTCGATGGGCGTTGCGCGGATGGCGCGGTGCTACCGTAAAACGCTCTTCCCACTGCGGCAGGAAGCGCTTCTCCAGAAAATAATTCCCCGCCTCGATGGTATCGATTCCGGCCAAACGCATCTCCTTTACCAAGCGATCCTGCAGCGTCTCGAACAGCCGCTCGATGCGCCCTTTGGCTTGCGGACTGTGCGCTGCGATCCATTCCATTCCCAACTCCTCGAGCGCTCTTCCAAACTGCGAACGGGCCGCTTCTCCCCGCAGTTGTTCGTCGCGCGCCGCCGGACCGGCGGTGCGAAAAATGCTGTTTTTATCCGTGTAATGCGCCACCGGACGCCCATAGCGCTGCAACCATCCTCCCAGTGTTCGCAGGTTTTCTTCCGTGGTGTCGTGCTCCACAAAACGCGCCCACACGCGGCTGGTGGCGTCGTCGATCATCGCGATCAAGTGACAAGCTGGGCCGCGCTCCTCAAACCAACGGAACGGTGAACTGTCCTGCATCACCAGTTCCCCAAAACTAGCCCGCCGCTCCCGCCACACATGGATGTTCTTCACGCGCTGGCGGCGCGGGCGCCACAAAACCTCCTTGACCATCCACTTCCGCAACGTCTCCCGGCTCACCAACAAACCCTCCTTGGCCAAATGCTCCGCCGCCAGCGTGGGCCCAAAGTCCGCATAACGCTGGCGCACCCGCGCCACAATCTTCTGCTCGAACGACAGCGCCAGCTTGCGGTTCGACGCACGGCCTCGCAGTCCGTGAACCAGCGCCCTATCTCCGCTGTCCTCCATGCGCATCAACAGCCGCCGTACCTGACGGTCGCTCATCTTAAGCCGCCCAGCGGCTTCCACCTGCGTCAAATGCTTTTGTTTCACGTCGTGTAGCACTTTCAGTCGGTCCCGTTCTCCTTGGCTCAAGGCGATGCGCTCCGTTTCCATGCGGCCCCCAGCCACCCATGAAACCGGACATTTCTACTTTGCACAAACCGGACATTCTCACTTTGCAGCGACACAAGCCTCGGCGGGTGAAGAAGCATAGCGCCCCCTGTGTTAGTATTAAAGGCTCATGCATTCTGCCATTCCTCACTTAATCGAGCTGCAGCGAGTTGACCACCTAATAGCGACCGTGCGCGCCGAAATTGAGGCTTTTCCGAAACGCGTGCGTGAAGCCGACACCAAACTGAATGGCGCTCGCGCTGCCGTCGCCGCGGCTAAAGAGGGCCTTGTCACCAGCCAAAAAGAGCGCAAGAAATTCGAGCTGGACGTGCAGCAGTGGAAAGATCGCGCAAAGAAGTACCGCGACCAGAGCGGGGCCGTCAAGACCAACGAAGCATACAAAGCCCTGCAGCATGAGATCGCCAACGCCGAAGCGGAAGTCGCCAAGGCCGAAGACTCGCAACTCGAAGTGATGATGGCCGGCGAAGAAGCCGAGCGGCGCGTCAGGCACGCGGAAGCGAATCTGAGGGAAGACGAGACGGCGGTCACAAAAGAGAGAAAAGAGATTGGAGCTCTGCAAGCCGAGAAAAAGAAACAACTCGAATCCTTGCTTGCTGAGCGTGAACGGGCTTTAGCTCCAATTCCCGAGGAACTCCGCGAACTCTACGCGCGCATCGCGAAGCGTCACCATGGCACAGGCATCGCGGAAGCCAAGGATGGACAATGCCGCGGGTGCGGCATGCGCGTGCTGCCGCATATCCTGCAAGAGCTTCGCCGAGATCCCAACGAGGAGATTTATCGCTGCGAATCTTGCGGTCTGATCTTATACACCCTAGAGCCGATTCCGCTGCCGGATCCTGCTTCCAGCTCGGACCGCGCCGCATCTTCCGCGTCGAATCATTCCTGATGTCACCTCGTCCAAAAACTCCTCGCGCTGCCGGTGCCGCACTCTTCACAGAGTCTCCTGCGGAGCTAAAGGCCACCGCACCCGCTCATCAGGCGAATATCGACGGCGCCGCGCGTGGGAATCCCGGTCCAGCTTCTTATGGCGTGGTGATTCGCGATGGGCAGGGCGAACTTGTCGCGAAACTGAAGAAGTATATTGGCCGGATGACCAACAATGTCGCGGAATACTACGGGCTGATCGCGGCGCTCGATTACGCGGAGTCGCACGGCATCCGCGCGTTGCGCGTCGAGAGCGATTCCGAGCTGATGGTCAAGCAGATGCAAGGGCAATACAAAGTGAAGAGCGAGGATCTCCGGCCGCTATTCGAACGGGCGAAGAAAATGTCGATGGGCTTCGAATCCTTCCGGATCGATCACGTCTATCGCGAGCAGAACCGCGAAGCAGACGCCCTGGCCAACGAAGCGCTTGACGAAACTTCGGGTGTACCCAGTGCTGCGGGAGCGCCCGCGAAAGCTACGGCAACTGACGCGAAACCTGGCCCGCGCTGGATTCAGGCGCGATTCCGCAGCGGGATTCTCTACCCCCTCGAAGACATCGATCTGCCCGACGGCACCGAGGTGCAGATCGTGCTTCGTCCTCTACGGCGTCCGACTCCACAAAAATAAAGATCAAATTGGTTTTGGAATTATTTCAGCGCGTAAGAGCGATAGAGTGTATCGCGCTGCGCGGGGATGAACCCCGCGTCGGAAATGATCCGGCGCAGCTCGTTTTCATTGGTGCGGTTTCTCACTCCTGCGGCGAACACGACGTTTTCTTCAATGAGGATGCTGCCGACGTCGTCCGCGCCGAATTGCAATCCTATCTGGCAGACTTTGATGCCCGGTGTCAGCCAGCTCGATTGGATGTGATCGATGTTGTCGAGGTACAGGCGGCTCACCGCGAGCGTTTTGAGGTAATCAACAGCCGTTGTTTCCTGCACTTTTTTCCCAAGCGCTGTGTTTTCCGCCGCGAAAATCCACGGAATGAATGCGGTAAATCCGCCAGTATCTTCCTGAATGCGGCGCAAGCGCTCGAGATGGTTCACACGGTGACGGAGCTCTTCGCCGCAGCCAAACATCATCGTCGCGGTGGTGCGCAAACCAAGAGAATGCGCAACGCGATGTACTTCCTCCCAATCGTCGCTGGTGCACTTCAGTCGGGCGATCTTTCCGCGAATTTCGTCGTCGAGAATTTCAGCGCCGCCGCCGGGGATGGATTGCAGCCCCGCGTCCATCAGGCGTTGGATGGTTTCGCGAACGCTGAGTTCGCTGACCTCCGCGATGCACAAAATCTCGGGCGCGGAAAAACAATGCAGGTGCACTTGAGGGAAGCGCGCCTTCAGCGAGCGCAGCAAGTTTTCGTAATATCCGATTTGCAGATCCGGATGTAGCCCGCCTTGCAATAAAACGCCGGTGCCGCCGAGCTCGAGCATCTCCTCGATTTTTTCGTAGATGGTTTCGAAAGAAAGAATGTAGCCGTCTTTCGCACCGAGCGGCCGGTAAAACGCGCAGAAGGAGCAATACTCCGTGCAGAAATTCGTGTAGTTGATGTTGCGATCGATCTGATACGTCACGACACGCAGATCGTTTTTCTTCAAGCGCATTTGGTGCGCGGCCATGCCGACGCCCACGAGGTCGTCGGATTGCAGCATTTCGAGCGCTTCTTGTTTGGTCAGTCCCACGTCGTTCCTTCGCGTTTCGAACCTTAGATTCTACTGGACTGCCTGCCTAAACTCTAATGGCAGCTATCGGACGGGCACGGCGTGCGAGCTCCTACTCGGCTAATGCACGGGCCGCCTCTTTCGCCACGTTTGCCCAGGCAATTTTCTCATTTCCCGGGATCAAGCCCAATTTCGCGGCTTCTTGAAAATACCGTTCGAGGCCGCGCCGATTCTCTTCGCCCAGGGAGAAGTCGATGTTGTGACGCAAATAGGATTCGAGAATCTGCTGCGGCAAATCCAGTTCGCGCGCGGCTTCATGGCTGATGGCCGCAAGCTGAGATAGCCCGAACTCTCGTGAAGCCGTGAAATCCGCAAGCACCTCCGGCGTAACAACCTCCGGTCTGGCAGCCCAAATTGCCATCACCGCCGGCAGGCCCGTAAGTTTGCGCCATTCTCCGACTACATCATAAAAATGAAAGATCTCGGCGCCGGCCATTCCCAGCGTGGCAGCTTGGCACACCCCGCGTCCTTCCGGGCCGACCGTGCTCCGTTTCTCGACGGTGACGGAGACCCGCAGCGCCGGATCGCCGATGAGCAGCGCCGCGTCCGCCTTCTCCAGCATCGCGCGCAAATCGGGATCGGCTTCAGAAAACTCAGGGGCAATTTTCCAGTGTTCCGCTGCCAGAATTCGCGTTAGTGCTTGCGTGCTGCGCGAGCTGCGGTCCAAGGCGATGCTGCGCGCTTGCTCGATAGGCTTCTTCGATACGATCAACAGGCTGCGCACGCGATTTTGCGATGCAATCGCCAAATCCGGCAAAACGACCAACCCGGGGATCCGCTGATATTCAATCGCAGGAATAATGGCGATGTCGGCCGCGCCGACGCGCAGCGCTTTCGCGCATTGCGAGGGCACGGTGAACGACAAATCGTACTTCCCCGCCAGCGGGCCGTTCGTGAAGCCCCAAACCAGCGGTGCGGTGTTCAAATACTGGACAATCGAGATGCGCAGTTTTTGCACGTTTCGAGATACTCGCGATTTCGACCAAGTATAGCAGAGTGGATTTTCCTCCGCGCCAGGCGTCTTTTGTTGTAAAACGTTCCTTTCCTTCGGAGGCTCCGAAAATGCTGAAAGCTTTTCGTTATTGCTTTGTGTTCTGTTTTTTGTGCCTGCTCTCGATTTCCGCCGCGGCTCGCCCCGATGCGTCCAAGACGCCAACCATCGCCGAAAAAACGGCGGGGGCGGAAAAGCTGCCCGGCTATTTCAATCTGTATTGGGACGCCAAGCAGGGCAAGCTTTGGCTGGAAATCGATAAAGATAATTGGGACAAGGAATTTCTTTATCAGAGCAGCCTCCCCGCGGGAATTGGTTCGAACGACATCGGGCTCGACCGCGGCCAGCTTGGCAAAACCGCCATCGTCCGATTCGAACGCAGCGGGCCCAAAGTCCTGCTCGTCGAGGAGAATTTTGCATATCGCGCCGTGACCAGCGACCCAGACGAACGCCACACGGTCCACGACTCTTTCGCCGAATCGGCACTGTGGGGCTTCACGGTGGCCGCCGAAGAAAACGGCAACGCCCTCGTGGACGCCACAGATTTTTTTCTGCGCGATGCTCACGGCATTCCCGAGACTCTCCGCCGCGAAAAACAAGGTTCTTATAAGCTGGATGTCTCTCGCTGCGCCATCTACCTTCCGCGAACCAAGAACTTTCCGCTGAACACGGAAGTCGAAGCCACGCTTACCTTTTCCGGCGACGATCCCGGGCCGTGGGTACGCGACGTCACGCCCTCGCCGGAATCCATCACGGTGCGCGAGCATAATTCCTTCGTGCAACTTCCGCCTCCGGGGTTCAAGGAGCGTGCTTACGATCCGCGCAGCAGCTTTTTCGGAATCGAATATATGGACTACGCGACGCCTGTAAGCGAGCCCATCGTGAAGCGTTATATCGCGCGCCATCGCCTCGAGAAAAAAGATCCCAAAGCCGCCATGAGCGAACCCGTCAAGCCCATAACCTATTATCTCGACCGAGGCGCGCCGGAGCCCATTCGCTCCGCACTGCTCGAGGGCGCGCGGTGGTGGAATCAGGCGTTTGAAGCTGCCGGTTACAAGGACGCGTTCCACGTGGAACTGCTGCCGGAAGGTGCGGATCCCATGGATGTGCGTTACAACGTCATCCAATGGGTGCATCGCGCCACGCGCGGCTGGTCCTATGGCGGAGGCGTTATTGATCCGCGCACGGGCGAGATTATCAAAGGGCATGTCACGCTTGGCTCGCTGCGCGTGCGCCAGGATTTTCTGATCGCGGAGGGCCTGCTGGCTCCTTACACCCAAGGTGGAGAAGGGTCGCCAGAGATGATGGAGATGTCTCTCGCACGGCTCCGCCAACTTGCTGCGCATGAAGTCGGCCACACACTGGGCTTGATGCACAACTATTCAGCGAGCACCGTCAACCGGTCCTCCGTGATGGATTACCCGCCGCCTTACGTGAAACTCAAAGCCGACGGCACGATCGACCTCTCCGATGCTTATGCCAAAGGCATCGGCGCCTGGGACAAAGTGTCCATCGCTTGGGGCTACAGCGAATTTGCGCCCGGCACCGACGAGCACGCCGCGCTCGACAAAATCCTCGACCGTGCCTTCAGCAGCGGCCTTCGCTACCTGACCGACCAGGATGCCCGCCCCGCCGGCTCTTCCAGCAGCGTCGCGCATCTTTGGGATAGTGGCTCGAACCCGGTGGACGAGCTAAATCGACTCATGCAGGTTCGTGCCGCTGCGTTGCATCGCTTTGGCGAAAACAATATTCGCCAAGGCGCTCCGCTCGCCACCCTCGAAGACGTTCTGGTGCCCGTTTACATGTTGCACCGCTACCAGGTGGAAGCCGCCAGCAAGCTGGTCGGCGGAATGGACTACACGTTCGCTCTGCGCGGGGACGGAGAAGTTCCCACGGAGATCGTCGCGCCTGCCGAACAGCGGCGGGCCCTCGCCGCGGTGCTTGCCACGCTCAAACCGGATGTGCTCGCGCTGCCCGAATCGCTTCTAAAGATCATTCCGCCTCGTCCTCCGGAATATCCTCGCGGACGCGAGATGTTCAAAATTCACACCAGCCCCGCATTCGATGCGCTAGGTCCCGCGGAATCGGCGGCCCAGCACACGCTGCAATTTCTCTTTAATCCGGAGCGCGCTGCTCGGCTCGTCGAGTTTCATGCCCGCAATGCCGAAAATCCGGGCCTCGAGGAAGTGCTCGACGCCGTGCTCAACGCCACTTGGAAATCGCCCCATCCCAAGGGCTACGACGGCGAAATCGCAAACGCCGTTGACAATGTGGCTCTATATGATCTGATGGCCCTCGCCGCCAATAACCATGCCAGCGACGAAGTTCGCGCTATCGCTTCTCACAAGCTGCATGAACTGAAAGATTGGCTCGGCGCGCCCGCGGAAACGTCGTCGGTCATTCCCGACAAAGCTCACATCTTTTTTGCCGCCAGCCAGATCACCCTGTTTGAAAAGGATCCCAAGCAGATCGATCTCGCTCCGCCCGTCGAGCCGCCGGACGGGCCTCCCATCGGCAGCATGGGCATGATGGATTGCGACTGGGACTTTTGATTCGTTGCGAGAACTAACTTCTCAAGCCGTGCGCTTCAGTCGCGCGAAGACATCTTTGCGGAGTCTTTTACTTCGACATACGCAATCCCGTTCACGCCGCTGCACGCCAGCCACAGATTGCCGTCAGGAGTGTGCACCATGTTCCGCACCACGCCACCGCCGGACGGAATGATCCACGTTTGGAATTTTCCCGTTGCGGGGTCGAAGCGCACCACCGTATTCGGCTTGGTATTTGATTCGCTGTACCAGATGATGTCTCCGACGGCGGTAATTCCGTAAGGTCTCGAGCGCGGCCCTCCGGGAGAGGCCCACTCGCTGATTTGGCCCGTCGCTGGATCGAGACGCCCCAGGTAGCCGCGTGAATAATCCGTGTACCAAAGCACGTCGTCCGGCGTGATCGCCACGCGCCGAGGGCGCGAATCCACGTGTAGCAGCACAAACTCATGAATCGCAAGCGTATCCGGATCAAGGCTGGCCACCTTGTTGCTCCCAAACTCAACAAAGAATGGAATGCCCTTTGAATTTACCACCATGCCGTACGGATTTGATTTCGGCGTTGGTGAACTGACCACCTTCACCTCTCCCGTCGCCGGATTCAGCCTTCCGACCATGTTCCCGCCCTGCACCGTAAAATAAATGTTTCCGTTTGGCGCAAAGAGAAGCGTATGGGGGTCTTTGGCTTGAGCGTCCGGCATCGGGTATTCGGTCACATCGCCAGTTTTCGGGTCGAGCTTTCCGATGTACGCCTTAAAATTCGCGGTGAACCAAATGTTCCCTTCCTTGTCCGGCACAAGCCCATGCGGCCCGGAATCCGGCGTCTTCAAATGGTATTCCTTGAACTGCTGCGTCTTGGGATCAAACCGTCCCAGCACGTTGGCCATTTGCCCGGTGTACCAAACCGATCCGTCGGGAGCGTACGCGGGATCGTGCGGCCGCGATCCCGGTGTCGGCACTTGCCATTCCTTAATGGAAACTTCGACGCTTCCGGGAATCACCACGGCTTCGGGCGCGGGCTTCTCCGGGAAATTTTTGGCGAGGTAGTCCGTCACCGTCGCAATCTGATCCTTCGGGACGGGTGCCCCGGCGTTCACCATCATGTGTACGACCGAGGTCCATCCCTCTCGGTCGTGCCCCGCATTACTCACCGTGGTCAGCGCGTGGCACGAGCCGCAGGCTTTTTGGACAGTGTCCTTTCCAGCCCCGTCAGGCAACTGCGGCGGTGCTTGAGACCAGCCGTTCATAACGCCGCCGAACAGAGCCGCAACCCCCAGCATAAGGATCACCATGTTGGGACCGGAAAGCTTCGTTTCTTCGGGCCGTTCCACCGGAATAAGCTTGTCACGTCCCTCGAAAAGTCTAGAGTTGCGCATGGGAGCCTCCAACCAATTGATTCCAAGCAGGTAACTTACGCCCCTCATGGTACGAGCGCAATACGCAGCCAACCCCCGCGCGGCCAAGATTTCTGCATGCAGAGCAAACCGTTGAAGGATTGAATCGTCTATACGGTCAGGAGGGTTTGTCCATGCAATTACGCTCCCGTATTGTGCTGTTTTTTGGAACGGCGACAGTCTGTATTTGCGCACTGTCTGCCATGGCCGGCGTCCAGGATGCTCCAACGCCTCCAGTTCCGCCTTCGCCTCCGTCGGTTCTACCAGCCGTTCCCGCCGCACCAGAATCCGCTCTGTTCACTTCGGCGCTCGCAGCGCCCCCAGCCCCGGCTATGCCCGCCATGCCGCCAGTTCCTGCTGTCCCACCAGTTCCAGCCGCTCCCGCAAGTCCTCCTGATTGGGACCACGGCCGCTCGATGAGTATTTCGGACGGCCGTCATCAGCCAGCATCGGACTGCTCCGACTTGCACATCCGCTTCGATGATCGTGATGCCGTCATGAAATCGGAAGAGCGCACCATAACAAAAGCCGAAGCGCCCACTCTTCGCGTTCATCCTCATACGAATGGCGGCGTTCAGGTACAAGGCTGGAATAAAGACGTCTATTCGGTGACGGCATGCAAGGCCGCCGCAAACTACGATGGCGACGCGGACCGGATCCTTTCTCAAATCAAGCTCTCCGTTCAAAACGGAGAGATCTCGACCAGCGGACCCAGCGATGAGCGCGATTGGACCGTCTATCTCCTCATTCGCGCGCCGAAGGCCGCGGTGATCGATCTGGAAACCGCCAATGGCCCGCTTTCTCTCTACAGCGTGGACGGCAAATTGACCGCTCATGCCACCAACGGTCCCATCACTCTGCGTGATTTCTCCGGCGATGCCGATGTTCAGGCGTCGAACGGTCCGATCACTATCACCGGAGGCAGCGGCAGCCTGCGCATCCACACGCAGAACGGTCCGATCTCCATCAATCTGGAAGGAAAGTCCTGGAACGGCTCGGGCCTGACCGCCGACGCGCAGAATGGTCCGTTGACGCTTTCCGTTCCAGCGGATTACCAGTCCAGCTTCAGCGTGGAATCGCGCAATTACTCCCCGATGAGCTGCCGCGCAAGCATCTGCGAAAATGCGCGCAAAACTTGGGACGACAACAATCGCCGCATCGAATTTGGCACCTCGCCGGCGCTGATCCGGCTTTCCACCGTGAACGGTCCGGTTTCCGTTCAGTCCTCGCGCGAAGAAATGTAACGCCGCCTATCTGCTCCAAAAGCCATCGAGCGGTCGGTGGCGGGGATTTTCGGGACGAATCGCGCATCGCAGATCCCGCCAGGATGGACGCGTTCCACCCCTTGCGGATAAGATTCAGCGCATGATGCCAGAAGCGCGCGTGGCCCAGCCGGTCACCGAATCGGAAGCCATTCGGCTGGCGAGCGAAAATTTTAGCCTCGATGTATCCGCCAAGTCGCTTCCGGGCGAATACGACGATAACTTTCTTCTCGTCTCTGCTGATGGCCGCGAATTTGTCCTGAAAGTCATGCATCCCGCAAGGGAGCAATCCTTCGTCGAGATGCAGTGCCAGGCGCTGCAACATTTGGCCAAACGAGCCCCGCAGCTTTCGCTGCCGCGCGTTTTCCAAACACAGAGCGGCGAAGCCTTTACGATTGCGCCGCTCTCCGATGGATCGAAACGCATCGTCTGGCTCCTCACCTATGTTTCGGGAACGGTCTTCGCCAAAGCAAATCCGCACTCCCCGGAGTTGCTGCGGAGCCTGGGAAGATTTCTTGGGCAGATGGATGCCACGCTCGCGGATTTCTCTCATCCGGCCGCGCGTCGGGAATTGAAGTGGGATCTTTCGCGGGCCGGCTGGATTCGTGGCTATTTGCAGCACATCATCGACCCCGCGCGCCGGGCGCTTGTCGAGCGCTTCTTGATGCTATACGAATCGGAAGTGGTTCCCGCGCTGCCATCATTGCGCCGAAGTGTCATCTACGGTGACGCCAACGATTACAACGTCCTGGTCAGCCCGCCGTGGCCGCAGCCTCGAAAAGTGATCGGTGTGATCGATTTCGGGGATATGCACCACGGTCTAACCGTTTCCGAGGTTGCGATCGCCGCAGCCTACGCAATGTTCGGCGAAAAAGAGCCGTTATCCGCGGCGACTGCGGTTATCGCCGGCTATCACCACGCTTTACCGCTGAACGAAGCCGAGATCAGCATTCTCTACGCTCTCATTGCGATGCGCCTCGCGGTCAGCGTAACGAATTCCGCACACCGCAAATCGCTCGTCGCCAACGACCCTTACGTGACGATCAGCGAGGCTCCCGCATGGGAAGCGCTCGAAACACTCAGCGCGATTCATCCAAGGTTCGCGCACTACACATTTCACGAAGCTTGCGGCCTGCCCGCTGTGCCACAGAACGAAAAAGTTCAACGATGGCTTGTGTCCCAGGCAAACAGCGGGGCTTCTATTCTTGGCGCGGATTTGCGCACGGCCCTGAGCTTTGTTTTTGATTTGAGCGTTGGCAGCAGATTTCTCGGCGCTGATCCAAATGCCGCTAAAACGGAAAACCTTGGCGAGGCGATTCGCCGAGACTTGAAGAAACACAATGCGACCGTGGGAATTGGCCGCTACAACGAAGCGCGTCTTCTCTATACTTCGCCGCTTTTCGGTGCCAGCGAAAATCCTAGCGACGAGCGGCGAACAATCCACCTCGGCCTGGATTTATTCGCCGCGCCAGACACGCCGATTCACGCGCCGCTCGATGGCGTCGTTCATACCGTTGCGATCAACACCGCGCCCCTGGATTATGGTCCACTTGTCATTCTTCGGCACACGACCGGTGAGGGCCTGGAATTCTTCACGCTCTACGGCCACCTCGCCAGAGATGCCTTCGACTCACTTCAAATCGGCCAGCGTATCGCGCACGGACAACAATTCGCCCGCGTCGGTGACGTCCACGAAAACGGGGGCTGGGTTCCCCATCTTCACTTTCAAATCGTGCTGGATCTTCTCGATCGTGGCTCCGATTTCCCGGGTGTGGCTTATGCCTCGCAGCGCGCCGTCTGGACTTCTCTTTCGCCCGATCCCAATTTGCTCCTCGGCATTCCCGCCGAACGCTTTCCGCCGCGAGACCCGAATTCCGCGGAAACTCTCTCGGCCAGGCAAGAGGTGCTCGGAAAAAATCTCAGCGTTTCGTATCTCCACCCGCTGAAGATCGTGCGCGGCTGGATGCAATACCTTTACGACGACACCGGCCGTGCCTTTCTCGACGTATACAACAACGTGCCCTTAGTCGGCCACAGCCATCCGCGCGTCGTGCATGCCGTACAAGATCAAATTTCTCTTCTCAACACCAACACGCGCTACCTCCATGACAATGTCAACCGCTATGCGAGGCGTCTCACACAGCTGCTTCCGAAACCTCTGTGCGTCTGCTATTTCGTCAACTCCGGCAGCGAAGCGAACGAACTCGCGCTTCGCCTCGCTCGCGCGCACACGGGGCGCGAAGACGTGATCGTCCTCGAACACGCCTACCACGGCCATACAACTACGCTCACTGACATCAGCCCATACAAATTTGGTGGTCCCGGAGGCCGTGGCCGCAAACCGTGGGTCCACGTCGCTCCGCTTCCAGACGACTACCGCGGGCGTTACCGGCGTGACGACCTAGACGCCGGAAAAAAGTATGCTCACCACGTCGCGGAGATTTTGGAAGGCATGCGAGTGGAAGGCCGCGGTATCGCGGCCTATATCGCCGAAACGCTCCCGAGCGTCGCCGGACAAATCGTTTTTCCAGCGGGATATCTCGCCGAAGCCTACAAGCACATTCGCGCAGCGGGCGGCGTCTGCATCGCCGACGAAGTGCAAGTCGGCTTCGGCCGCCTGGGCACCCGCTTTTGGGGCTTCGAAACGCAAAACGTCATCCCGGACATTGTGGTCCTTGGAAAACCGATCGGAAACGCATTCCCGCTCGCCGCCGTCGTCACCACCGCGGAAATCGCCTCAAGTTTTGACAACGGCATGGAATTCTTCAGTACTTTTGGCGGCAATCCTGTCTCTTGTGCTGCAGGGCTCGCCGTTTTGGATGTCCTCGAAGAAGAACATCTTCAGGAGAACGCGCTTCAAGTCGGGCGATATCTCATTGCTCGCCTCGAAGCTCTCAAAGAAAAACACGCGCTAATCGGCGACGTCCGCGGCTCGGGATTGTTCCTGGGATTGGATATGGTGCTGGATCGCGAAAGCCGCGCACCAGCTCCCAATCAGGCTTCTTACGTCGTGAACCGCCTGCGCGAGCGCGGCATCCTGACCGGCACCGACGGCCCGCACCACAACGCCATCAAGCTGCGTCCTCCGCTTATCTTTTCGCAAACTGACGCGGACTTGTTCGTAACTGCGCTAGAAGAAATTCTCAGAGAAGACGCGGCACAACCCAGCGCATAGTTCGCAAAACAGTCTTTTGCCGTAATGCCCGGCTCTCAAGCTTTTAGCAAGACTTTCATCACACCAGGTTTTTGAGCGAAACAAATTGCCGCTGGCGCTTCCGTCATTGAGAACGTGCGTGTAATGAGCGGGGTGGGATCGATCTTGCCTGACTTCAATAAGGCAAGCGCTTTGGCGAACGGGCCACAACGCGATCCAACAACGGTAAGCTCTTTAACAACGATTGGCCAGGTTTCGATCGGGGCGGCGCCGTGAAAAGTCGATTTCAGTACAAGCGTCCCGCGCGCCTCCATCATGTGTTGACCAAGCGTGAATCCGGTCGGCGAGCCCGTCGCTTCAACGAGTAGCGCATAGCTTTCCTTCACGCGTTTCAGATCAGCGGGATCGCCGCTTACTTTTTTCGTTTCGATTCCTACCCGTCGCGCAAGCGAGAGTTTCTTTTCATGCTTCCCATACATGACGACGCGTGGCAGCGCAGTCCGCAAAACCATCGCGATCAGTTGCGCGAGCTTCCCGTCGCCAAGCACAGCCGCCTCGCGGAATCGTCTTGCGTCAACTTGTTCGAGAATCTCGCAGGCCGCAGCGAGCGGCTCGATAAACACCGCCTGCTCGTCGCTCACGGAATCCTGAACGATGTGCAGATTTTCGAGTGGAAGAGCCAAATTCTCCGCGAAGGCGCCGTCGTGCGCCACGATGCCAAGCACGGTCCGGCGCCGGCAATGGGTTTTCATTCCGCGTCTGCAGAAAGAGCAGGTAGGCCGGTAGCCATAAGCCGAGCAGGACACATTGATTTCACCCACGACGCGGCGTCCAAGCCATTTCTTCCGCAGCAAAGCGGATACGCCGTGAACTTCAGCAACTTCGCCGACGAATTCGTGCCCAGGCGTCCCGCGAAATGCGTGATACCCACGCAGTATCTCAACATCCGTATTGCAAATTCCCGCCATCCGGACGCGAATCCGCGCCCAGCCTGGACGCAGCTTTGGTAGGGGTTTCGAGGCGGGTCTGAGTTTTCCGATAGAAGCAGAAAAGGCCAGCACGACTGGACCTTAATCTATTTTCTTTAGTTGCTTTCGTTTTTTCACTGGCGGGGTGAGCAGAGGACGTTCGCGGGCGGAGCCCATACGTTCGATGAGCTCGAACTTGGCTTCGAGCCGCAGCAGACGCCGGTCCAGGTCCTTGCAAGTGTCCATCAATCCTTTCGACTGCTCTGTTAGATTGGAAATTCGTTCCTCCAGCAGCACAATCCGTTTCAGCGCCGCCAGTGCTTCAAATGCCCAGTTCACCGGGACTTCCTGAGCGACCTGAGGCCCTTCTTAAGATAAGCTATTGTCTCGTCAAGCTTGGCAATGCTTCTGTCAGCCGATTCGCTAGCTTCTCTTGCAATAGCGCTCAACTCAGCTTCCGTCTCCACAGGAACCGAGAGGTAAAGATCTACCGCATCGCGAACCCCCTGTGAAAATGACTTTCCGCGCAGGCGTGCCCGCCGGGTGAGGCGCTGCTTTTGCTTATCGTCGAAGTGGATTAATGCGGTAGCCATAGAGCTGCCCCTATATAACAGCTATATGATACCATTAAAATTCAAGGTTACCGACGCGTCTTGCGTAACCGAGGAGCCGAGTCGCGGCTCGAGGCCGGCCCCAGCTCCACAGAATCTCAGTGCGTGTAGCTCGCGTTGATGAAGTCATCGACGTCCTTGTGCAGCTTGTGATGCGCTTTTTCGTCGATGTACACCATGTGTCCCGATTCGTAGTAAGCGAAACTGATGTTCTTGCGTACCGGCGGCTCGAGGTTCATGTGCGCAACCGTGTTTTCAATCCCATTGAACGGCGTGGCCACGTCGTAGTAGCCGCATAGCACGAGCACCTTCAAATACGACTGTTGAGTCATCGCCGCGCGCATAACTTCGGCGACCTCCGTATTCCCGGTCTGGTCCCACGGACGAACATTGGCGGTGACCGTGTAATACGCGTCGCTGTCCCACTTCAGTTCGCGTCGCACATAATCGTGAAAGGTGGCGACGAATGCGCCTTCGTAGGAAGCCTCGCTCGGGTCGTATTCATTACGCTCGCCCGCGGCATCCACGTCCATCCCCTCGAACCGCGAATCCAGCCTGCCAATCGTGCGGCGCTTGCTGCGTTCGAGTTCCTTGAACCAGCGGAACGGGCTGACGCGCAGGTTCGCTTCTTCAATGTAATTCACGGAAAGCCCGGTGTAGTGTGCGAGATCCTCGGCTACCTTCTGATGCTCTTCTGGCGAGAGCTGATCGCCTTTCTCCAAAGCCTGCGCATATTCTCCATGCGCGAACTCCCGCGCTTTATCCGCCACCTGCTCGACTGTCAGCCCTTGCAAATCGGGAGGCAGCAAGTGGTGGTACCAAGCCGTCGTCGTGTAGGTTGGTAGGAAGAAAATCGTCCGATCGTCCGCCCCCCAACTCGAGAATGCCACGCTCGAAAGCAGCACAATCCCGCTCATGTAAATCTGATGCCGCTCTTGCAGCACTCCGGAAAGCTCTGCGGAACGCGTCGTGCCATAGCTTTCGCCAATCAGGAATTTTGGCGAAGTCCAGCGATCATTGCGGGTGATGTATTGATAGATGAAATCGGCAAACCAGTTGGCGTCCTCGATGATGCCGTGGAATTGCGGCGTCGGTTCGCCCGGCGCTGGACGGCTGTAACCGGTGGAAATCGCGTCGATGAAAACAAGGTCAGTGGCGTCGAGAAAAGAATCTTCATTGTCCGTGATGGTGTACGGCGCAGGCATTCCGTGGCCATCCGCGGTCAGCACAACGCGCTCCGGCCCCATGCCCATGTGCGTAAAAAGCGAAGCCGAGCCCGGTCCGCCGTTGTACACAAAACTGACGGGGCGCTTCGCAGGATCGGCGACCCCATCCTTAGCGTACGCGACATAAAACATCGTCGCCTTCACGGTCCCGTCATCGGCCTTGATGTTGTACGTCGCGGCTGTCGCCGTGTAATTGATCACTTGCCCGCCGATGCGCGCGGAGTGATGCGTCACAACGGCCTTCTCTTCCGGTGCAGGAGGATGCTGCGCTTGCTTATCGTGCGCGCCCTCGGCCTGAGGCGCCGCTTGTTCCGCTGGCGGGCGGGTGCGCTCCCGCATCTGTGGCGGCCGCTGCCCTTCTGGAATCGTTTGTTGCTGTGCCGCAGCCGTGCCCAAGCCAAATAACATGACAATTCCCGCGAGAACGCACCTGTTTCTCCACATTTCGCTTCTCTCCTTTTTCATGCAAGACATTATCCGGGCAACCAGGGGTGCAGTAACATTCCGGGAGAATCCGTCCGCTCGCCCGAAACAGTTCGTAGGACGCGCAGCACACCGCCTGAGTTTCATTTGGATAGAAATAGGAAGGAGAGCCCTGGCAAACGCTCAAAAGTTCGCGAGCCGCAAGAGAACAAAATGAGCGGGAAGGCCGGCAAAAAATCAGTGAAGCGCTGCGGCTAAAGTCTTAATCAACAGTGGTTCCTGTTCGGCGAAAACAGTGCGAAGATCCAAGATCAATCGGTCGTTCTCCACGCGCGCAATCACGGAAATGCCCGCGGGGGCGCGCCGTAGCCGCTGTTCGAGTTGCGCCGCGGAGTAACGTGCGCTGGCGATGCGAATCACCTTTGTGGCCAGTGCTTGCGTCGGCGTCGAACCTCCTCCAGCAAGCGACTCGCCATCTGCAATCTCCATCTCGACTTCATCGAGAGGAAGCTCCGGCCGAAGTTCGCGCAAAAAATTCTCGGAGCGGCGTTTGATCTCCTGCGCGCTTGTTCGAATCATGCGTAACGCGGGGATTTCGTCCCAAGCGCCGCGCAAGTATGCGCTGAGAGTCACTTCCAGCGCCGCGGTCGTAAGCTTGTCCACGCGCAATGCGCGGAAAAGAGGATGCTTGCGGACGCGCGTCACAAGCTCTTTCCTTCCCGCGATGATGCCCGCTTGGGGGCCGCCCAGGAGTTTGTCGCCGCTAAACATCACCATGGAGACCCCCGCGTCAACGCTCTGGCAAACAACGGGTTCGCTAATGCCGCTCGCGGATAGATCGACGAGACAGCCGGAACCAAGATCTTCGACCAGTGGAAGCCCTGTCCGCTGGCTGAGCGTCGCCAACTCCTCGAGCTCGGGCTTTTCCGCAAAGCCGGTGATGCGGAAATTCGAAGGGTGCACGCGCAGCAGCAACCGGGTCTTTTCATTGATAGCATTTTCGTAGTCCGCCAGGCGCGTGCGGTTTGTCGTGCCGACTTCACGTAGCAAAGCGCCGCTTTCCGCCATGATTTCAGGGATGCGGAAGCCGTCGCCGATCTCGATCAGCTCGCCGCGGGACACGATGACCTCGCCGCCCTTTGCCAATGCAGCAAGCACCAGCAGCACCGCAGCCGCGCAATTGTTGACCACGACGGCTGCTTCTGCCCCGGTGAGCCGCTCAAGCAACGACGACGTATGCACGTCCCGCTTGCCCCGCGCGCCAGCTTCCAAGTCATATTCCAGATTCGTGTATTGCGTCGCCGTTCTCTGGAACTCTTCCACCACCGCCGCAGGAAGGGGAGCGCGCCCAAGATTCGTGTGCAGAACGACCCCCGTTGCGTTGATCACCGGCTGCAGCGAGCGCGAGAGAATGCGCTCCACGACTGAACTAATGTGCTCGTCTAACGAGGCCGGATCAGCCGCAAGAACGGAAAGCTCTCCCAGCGCCGCAAATTTGATCTGGTCCGTTATACGCGAGCGCAACTCGCCAAGGACAGTTCGCGTCACTTCTACAAGCAATGCGCGATCCATGCGCTCCGCCAGCGCTGCGAGCCGCGGCAGCGCAAGAAGTTCGTCGACCGAAGGAATCTGTCGCAATAGCTCCGCCTGCTCAGTGGAAAGAGTCGGCTTTGCGCCTGCTTCCATGCCCCTATTTCAGCACAGCGCTCCTCCGCGGGCAATCAAGCTTTCTAAGGTCGCTCCGCGGCCCGGCGCATCCGTGCGCCTCCGTCGTGGTGGGATGCACAATCCGCAGCGCTCCCAACTGCGCTGGTTGACGGCCTCGCTCTGTCCTCCTAGCATGATACTTGTAGGGGCCTTTCCACCCATGGCGACCATTGACGAGGATCTCGGCCAGCTCGAACGCGACATCCGCCAGCTCAAGATTGAATACGACCAATACTTCGGCGGCGGCAGAAAACGTCCGCCGACGGAAATCGAATGGCGCATTGAGCTGACGATCAAACGCTATGGAGAGCGCGGGGGCGACCTGAAATACGGCCAGCGATTCCGCATGAACAACCTCACGCAGACTTACTCCAAGTACAAAGACATCTTCCGCAAGAAAACGCAGCAAAAGGAAGAGGGCACCGTCCAACGGCATTTCGGCGCGGCCGCGAAAGCCATCGAGGCAGAACGCGCTCAGAAGCAGCCCAAGAACCAGCCGCAGAAGTCGTCGCCTCAGCCACTTGAAGCTCCTGCGCCTGCTGCGGGAGGCGCCTTCCGTGTAACCTGTTCCGAACCGGAACGTGAAGGCGAAAAGGTCGACCAGCTTTACCAGGCCTTCGTGCAAGCCAAGCAACAAGCGGGGGAACAGACTGCAAAACTTTCGCGCTCGAGTTTCAACGAGTTTGTTCTGAAAAAAACAAAGGACTTGCAGAAACAAAAAAAATGCCGCGATGTCGAGTATGTCGTCGAAGTCGTCGACGGCCAAGTGAAGCTCAAGGCCCTCGTCAAAGCCTGAGAACTCCCCGAATTCGTAGCCTCCAGCCCACACTTAAAATCCAAAATTATTTTGTCTCGGACTCTTTGTGCCACGCGTAACCCTTTCATTTCCAGCCCATGATTGCCAAACCATGGCCTTTGCGCTTTGCGAATTCCTCCCAGGCGCATAAACTGTTGTGCTTCTCTTTTTCCGGAGGAATACATGGCGGTGCAACGCGCGCTCATCAGCGTCTTTGATAAAACTGGAATCGTCGAATTTGCGAAACGCCTCGCCGCACTGCAAATCGAGATTCTTTCGACAGGCGGCACTTCTAAGCTGCTGCGCGAAGCCAACCTCCCCGTTCGCGATGTGGCCGACTTTACGGGATGGCCCGAGATGCTCGGAGGCCGCGTGAAAACGCTCCATCCGAAAGTCCATGGCGGGCTGCTCTACCGCCGAAATCATCCGGACGATCAAAAACAGGCCGCGGAGCACGGCATCTCGCCCATCGATCTCGTCGTCGTGAATCTATACCCCTTCGAGGCAACTGCCGCAAAGCACGGTCTCGCCGCGGAAGAGCTGATCGAGAATATCGACATCGGCGGTCCCACGATGCTTCGCTCTGCGGCAAAAAATTTCGATAGCGTCACGGTCGTCGCCGATCCCGCCGATTACGCGCGCGTAGCCGCAGAACTTGAAGCCGCGCGCGAAACTTCCCTTGCAACCCGCCTGGACCTTGCGCGCAAAGTGTTTGCCACCACGTCCCGCTACGATGGTCTGATCACCACGGAGCTCGAGCGCCTCTCGATCGCCGCGGGCCGCTTGGAACTTGGCGAGAAACCCTTGCTGCCTCAGCGCTTCCACATTGCTTTGCAAGAGAAAGCTTCTCTGCGCTACGGCGAAAACCCTCACCAGGCCGCGGCGCTCTATGTCCCTGCGGCCACCGCGCCAACCGGCCTCGCCGCCGCAAAACAACTCCAAGGCAAAGAGCTTTCCTACAACAATTACGTCGACCTCGAAGCAGCGCGCAGCCTCGCGGCCGAATTCAGCCAGCCCGCAGCCGTCATCGTCAAGCACAACAATCCGTGCGGAACGGCCGAGCGCGAAACTCTTCTGGATGCCTACCTAAAAGCTCTCGCGTGCGACCCGGTTTCCGCATTCGGCGGCGTCATGGCCTTCAACCGTGTCGTCGATGCCGCCACGGCAGAGGAAATAGCCAAGCTATTCGCGGAATGCATCGCCGCTCCCGGATTCGACGAAAAAGCCACATCGATCTTCGCCGCCAAAAAGAATCTCCGCCTGCTCGAGCTGCCGCCCGGCGCACTCGAGCCCGAGCGCCATTTGCAGCTCAAACGCATCCTCGGGGGAATGCTGGTGCAGCAGCCGGATCTGGGCGAACTTAAAGACGATCAACTCCGTACCGTGACAAAACGCGCCCCCACCCCCGCCGAAATGCAAACCATGCGTTTCGCCTGGAAGGTCTGCAAGCACGTCAAATCTAATGCCATCGTCTTCGCCAAAGACGGTGCGACTCTCGGTGTCGGCGCCGGCCAAATGAGCCGCGTAGATTCCGTAAAGCTCGCCGTGGCGAAAGCGCAGTCCCCCCTCTCTGGAAGCGTCGTCGCGTCTGACGCGTTTTTTCCTTTCCCCGACGGCGTCGATGAAGCCGCAAAAGCTGGCGCCATCGCCGTGATTCAGCCCGGAGGCTCCGTCCGCGATAACGAAGTGATCGCCACTGCCGACCGCCTCGGCATGGCCATGGTGTTCACCGGCATACGCCATTTCCTCCACTAAGCGCGCTTGCCCCGCCCAGTGCCCCGGTCTCTCTCGTCAGGCTATTCAACACTTTTGCATTTTCTGGCATCTTAATAGAGAGGCTGGTTTGGGCCTTGGAAACGCCTTAATTTCGCTTTTGACCGCGTTCCAGCCGCATGGGATACTTTTTGTTTCCGGGGCACCTGATGAACCTACGAAGAATTACTCTCGCTGCAGTCTCAACCGCTCTTTTGGGCGCAATGGCCGGTGCGCAGTCCTCTCCAGGTCTGCCCGATCAAACGGCCGCTCAAGCCCCATCCAGCTCCGGCGCAACATCTTCGGAAACGCAGCCCGCTCCTTCTCCTCGCGCTGACGCCTATTACAACTACTCTCTGGGGCATCTCTTCGAGCTGCAGTACGAATCGACCAACGACCCCGATTACGCCACCAAAGCCATCGCGGCCTACAAAAAAGCTTACTCGCTCGATCCCAAATCCCCCGTCATCGGCGAGCGCCTTGCCGAAATGTACTGGGAATCCCAGCGGCTCGACGAGGCCATCGCCGAGGCCCAGCAACTCCTCAAGCAGGAACCCAACGATCTCCCCACCCGCCGTCTTCTTGGCCGCATCTATCTTCGCCGTCTGGGTGATCTGACCTCCACCGCGCAGTCCGATATGGCCGAACGCGCCATCGAACAGTATAAGGAAATCTACCGCCTCGACCCCACCGACACGGAATCCGCCCTCTGGCTTGCGCGGCTATATCGCCTGCGCAACGAGCACGATAAGGCCGAAGAAGTTCTGCGCAGCATTCTGAAAGAAGATCCGGACAACGAAGCCACTGTCGAACAGCTTACCCAGCTCCTGCTCGACGAGGGCAAGTCCGATGACGCCGTTTCATTGCTAGAAGGAATCACCAGCCGCTCGCAGTCCCCCACGCTGCTCGATCTTCTCGGCGATGCCTATACGCAGACCCACGACCTGCCCAAAGCAGAAGACGCATACCGCAAAGCCGCGGATCTGGATCCTTCCGAGTCCAGCCACTTGCGCGGTTTGGGCCAGACGCTTCTCGCCGAAGAAAAATTCTCCGATGCTCTCAAGGTCTATCTGAAGCTCGCGGACTTGATGCCCGACGATGCCGACGTGTACTTGCGGCTCGGGCAGATTTACCGCGAACTGAATCAACTGGATCTTGCCGAGCAGAGTCTCGTCAAAGCCCGCCAATATGAACCGGGTAGCCCGGAAGTGATGTACAACGAGGCCATGTTGTACGAAGCGCAGGGACGCTACAACGACGCCATTCGCGTGCTCTCCGATGCCGTAACCGGCCTCAAGTCCGGCTCCAATATCCTGCCCTCCCGCCGCCGCTCCCTGGCCATCTTGTACCAGCAACTTGGCCAGATCTATCGCGACGCTCAGAATTTTCCCGCCGCCATTAATACCTATACGGAGCTCGGTAATCTGGGTGAGGAAGAGGACCGCCGCTCTCGCATCCTCATCATGGACACCTACCGCGCCGAGAAAGATTTGCCGAAAGCTCTCGAAGCCGCCAACCAAGCGCTCGCAAAGTATCCCAGCGACCCTGGCATCGTTACCTCCAATGCCCTTCTGCTCGGAGAGAACGGCCAGACGGACGCGGCCGTTAAAATCCTTCAGGGCCAGCTCACACAGACTCCCGCGGATCGCGACACTTATCTGAACATCGCTCAGGTATATGAGCGCAGCCGCCGCTTCAAGGAAGCTGAGCAGGCCGCATTGACCGCCGAAGCTCTCCCTGGCGTTCCTCGCGACAATGAGATGGCTTGGTTTTTGCTCGGAGCCATCTATGAACGTCAGAAGATTTACGACCGCGCCGAAATAGAATTCAAGAAAGCTCTGGCCGTCAATCCTCAGGACGCGGCCGTCCTCAACTATTACGGCTATATGCTGGGCGACCTGGGCATACGGCTCGACGAAGCCCAGTCGCTTGTCCAACGCGCGCTGAAAGTAGAACCCAACAGCGGCGCCTATCTCGATAGCCTCGGCTGGATTTATTACCGCGAAAACAAACTTGCCGACGCCGAGGCCACTCTTCGTAAAGCCGTCCAGTTTGAGAGCCACGATGCTACCATTCGCTCCCACCTCGGCGATGTTTACGCCAAGTCTGGCCGCATGGATCTCGCCGCCACACAATGGGAGAAATCCCTCGAAGAATGGCGTCATTCGCTCCCCGCCGACGTCGAGAACGACAAAGTGGCCGAGGTCGAAAAGAAACTCTCCCAGGTCAAGCACCGCGTCGCCCAGAAATCTTCGCCCCAGGACGAGAAGCCTCAATAAGTCGCATGCGCGATGTTCGCATCCCCGCGTTTGCCAAAATCAATCTGCGCCTCGAAATTCTCGGTAAACGCCTCGACGGGTATCACGAACTGCGCACCATTTTTCAAACCGTCTCCCTTCACGACCAATTGCGTTTGCGCTCTTCCTCTCGCCGCGAGATTTCCTTGTCCATCCAGGGAAACCCCGCGCTCTCAAACGAACCTCTCCACAAGAATCTCGTCTATCGCGCCGTGGATGCTCTTCGTCACGAACTAAAGATTCGTTCCGGTGTCGATATCGAGCTCCAGAAAACGATTCCAGCCGGACGCGGCTTGGGCGGCGGTTCGAGCGACGCTGCCGCCGCTCTCCTCGGCTACTTACGCTTGACTGGCCGCAAGCTGCCCCTCCCCCTACTCCTCGAAATTGCCTCCTCCCTCGGCGCCGACGTCCCCTTTTTTCTTTTCGGAGGCCGCGCTCTCGGCGTCAGCCGCGGCAACGAAATCTACCCGCTTCCGGACATTCCAAAACTCTCCATTCTCGTCGTTTCGCCACGAGACATCCAGGTTCCCACCCTCGATGCCTACCGCTGGCTGAAAGCTCGTCCGCTGACATTGACAAAACCCGCCCCAGACCCTAAACTTTGGAGGTTCTGTGCTCTATGTTGGAGCGCGCAGGAGAGCGGCCTCTCGAACGATTTTGAGCGGCCCGTCTTCCGGCGTCACTCCCGTCTTGAGAAAATCAAGCGGGCCTTGCTCCAACGAGGAGCCGCAGAAGCCTCGCTGGCGGGTAGCGGTTCGGCGGTGTTTGGAGTTTTCCCGAGCCCAGCGTTGGCGCGCCGAGCCGCTGTTGGGTTTCCGGACGATCAGACCTTTGTTTGCGAGTCACTCTCGCGCGACAGGTACGTTCGTAGAATGCAGGGCACTCGCTGAACTAGATTTGTGTCCTCGTATTGCCTCCGTTGATCCGCGGCGTCTCCACAGAACCGTTTAAGCCTTGAAATCGATTCCAGGCGAAAAAGTGTGCGGGCCACAAGCTGAATGGATGGAGCGCGAGTGTCGTGAACGACGACCGGTTTAAAATTTTCTCGGGGACCGCGAATCTGCCGCTGGCGGAAAGCATCTGCCAGCATCTCGACGTGCCATTGGGCAAAGCCAGCCTGGGCCGCTTCAGCGACGGCGAGATTTATTTCCAGATTTTAGAAAACGTGCGCGGCGCCGACGTCTTCGTCGTCCAGCCCTGCTGCTACCCCGTGGACAACCATCTCTTCGAGTTGCTCTTAATGATTGACGCCTTCAAGCGCGCCTCCGCCTGGCGCATCACGGCTGTGCTGCCCTACTACTGTTACGCGCGCCAGGACCGCAAAGACAAGCCGCGCGTCCCAATATCAGCAAAACTCGTCGCCGATCTCCTCGAAACCGCCGGCGCAAGCCGCGCCTTGACGCTTGACCTGCACGCGCCACAAATTCAGGGCTATTTCGACGTTCCTGTCGATCACTTGTACGGCTCGCCCGTCCTGGTCGAACACTTCCGCCAATTGGACCTGCCGAATTTGACCGTCGTCTCTCCCGACGCCGGCGGCGTCGAGCGCGCTCGCTTCTTTGCGAAAAAACTCGATGCTCCCCTGGCCATCGTCGATAAGCGCCGCGTCGATGTCGACGTCAGCGAGGTGATGAACCTCATCGGCGACGTTCGCGGCCGCAGCACCCTGATCGTGGACGACATTATCGATACCGCCGGCACTCTCGTGAAAACTGCCGAGGCCCTGATGCGCGAAGGCGCCACTCAGGTCTTTGCTGCGTGCACCCACGCCGTGCTTTCCGGCCCGGCTATTGAACGCATCAAGAACTCGTGCATCACCGAAGTGGTCGCCACCGATTCTGTCCCGCTTGGCGAAGCCGCCAAAGGCATGGGCAAAATCAAAATTTTGAGTGTCGCAAGCCTGCTCGCCCGCGGCATTCGTTCGATCCATGAGGAAACTTCGATCAGCGAGCTGTTTATTTAAGTGGGACAGACTTCAGTCTGTCGCTTTTGATATTTGATCAGGTTAAAGATTTTCGAGGAAGGAATGAAAGTATGGCTCAGACTCAAATCGTAGTAGAAGGAGCGCCCCGCTCCGATCGGGGCAAAAACGAGGCCAAGCGCCTCCGCCAGACCGGCAAGGTTCCCGCCGTTCTGTACGGCGGCAAAGGCGAAGCCATCACGCTCGCTTTAAACGCCAAGCAGGTCGGTGCGATTCTCCGCTCCGCCAGCGGCCACAACACCCTCTTTCAGGTGGACCTCGCCGGGAAGCATGAGCCTGCCATCCTTAAAGACTGGCAAGTCGATCCGCTCAGCGGCAATCTCCTCCATGTCGATCTCCTCCGCGTGGCCATGGACGTTCGCATGCGCGTCAAAGTTCCCGTCCATACTTTCGGCGAGGCTGCTGGCGTCAAGCAGCAGGGCGGCGTTTTCGAAGTCGTCACCCGCGAAGTCGAAATCGAATGCTTGCCCGCCGAAATTCCCACCGAATTCAAGGTGGACGTCGCCGGCCTGATGCTCAACCAGCAGCTTCGCGCCAAAGAACTGCCGATAGACGCCGCGAAAATGAAGCTGATCACCGATCCAGAGCGCGTCCTCGCTCACGTCGTCGCTCTCAAGGTCGAAGAAGAGAAACCGGTGGAAGCCGTCGCCGCCGAAGCTGCAACGCCTGCCGAGCCCGAAGTCATCAAGAAGGGCAAGAAGGAAGTTGAGGGCGAAGAAGGCGCCGAAGCCGAAGCCAAACCCGAAAAGGCTGAAAAGGGCGAGAAGAAAAAGTAGTGTGGCTACTTGTTTATCGCGGCGGCTCGCGTCAATCGGGCCGCCGAGCAGAGGCCTATGCGGCTCATCGTCGGTCTTGGGAATCCTGATCCGGAGTACCAATGGACGCCGCATAACCTCGGTTTTATGGCCGTCGACGAACTCGCGAATCGCGGTTCGATTCGCGTCGAGCGCCCCGAAGGCAAAGCGCTCGTGGGCCGCGGAAAGCTCGCCGGAGAGGATGTGCTCTTGGCGAAGCCGCAAACGTACATGAATCTCAGCGGCATCTCGGTTCGTGAGTTGGTGCAAAAGTATGAGTTGACTCCGGCCGATTTGTTGGTGATGTGGGATGAAGTGCAACTGCCTTTCGGCACGCTTCGCATCGACCGCAAAGGCAGCGGCGGCAGCCACAACGGCGCGAATTCGGTGATCAGCGCCGTCGGCACGCAGGATTTTTTCCGCCTGCGATTGGGTTGCGGCCCCGATCATCCGCTGAGCAGCCGCAAGGAATTCGTGTTGCGGCCGATGAAAAAGGCCGAGCTCGAAGTCGCCGCAGAGATGGTCGGCGAAGCTGGGGATGCCGTCGAGATGCTTCTCACCAACGGCATCGACGCGGCCATGAACAAGTTCAACCGGCGCAAGCCGCCGGAAACGGAAGAGCCGGAAAAAGAGTGAACGGTTTTCACCGGCTCTCATTCGAACCGGATTTTGCTGTGCCGCCGATACCCTCGGCGCAAAGAGGAAAGAGGTCATCATGGAAGAACGTTTGTACGATCTGATTTTCATCGCGCGGCCCGCCACGCCGGAAGACGAAATCAAAAAGGTTCTCGCCGGCATCGAACACACCTGCGCGGAAAAAGGCGCCAAGATTGAGAAGACCGAGCACTGGGGTACGCGCAAGCTCGCCTATCGCGTCGCCAAGCATCGCGAAGGCATCTACGTTTACCAGCAGATTCGCACCAATCATGGCGAGCTGATCGCCGAGCTTGAGCGCCGTCTCCGCGTTCAGGACATCATTATCAAGTATCTGACCGTGCGCCTCGACGAAGATCTCAAGCGCCAGAAGAAGCTCGGCGGCAAGCGCGAACAGCGCGCCGCGCGTCGTCCCCGCCGCACCGCTCCCGCTTCCGTCCCGGCGGCGGCCGCTCCGGAACACACTGCGGCCGGTTGATTTTCATCTTTCGAGTTTCATTATTCGTTTTTTCGGTTCTTAGAGAGAAAGGCAGGAAGTTATGGCAGAGGAACAGAAACAAGCACAGTCTCACAGTGGACCTCCCCGCCGCGAAGGCGGTTCAGGTGGCCATGGCGGTCCCGGCGGCGGGCATGGTGGTCCGCGTCGCGAAGGCGGACCCGGTGGAGGTGGCCCGGGCGGTCCCGGCGGCCGGCCCCGTGGCAAGCGCCAGTATTTCCGAAAAAAGAAAGTCTGCAAGTTCTGCGTCGAGAAGATGGACTTCGTCGACTACAAGCGCGCCGACATCCTCTCGCAGTTCGTTCAGGAGCGCGGCAAAATTCTTCCCCGCCGCATGACCGGCGTCTGTTCGCGCCATCAGCGTTGGCTCGGCGTCGCCATCAAGCGCGCGCGCAACATCGCCTTGCTGCCTTTCGCAGGCAGCGCCGCGGGCACGCAAGCCCCGCGCCAGGTCGTTCCGCAAGCGGCTCATGCTGCGCCCGCGACAACCGCTGCCGCGCCAGCCGCTACACCGGCCCCCGCGGCCGAAGACCCGAAGGCGTAAGCCTCTTCGGATCGATAGAATCAGGAGCTCAGAGAGAAAACATGCAAATCATTCTTCAGGAAGACGTCGAAAAGCTCGGCCATCGCGGCGAAGTTGTCACCGTCAAGTCCGGTTACGCCCGCAATTTCCTCCTGCCGCGCAAGCTTGCCATTGAAGCCAGCGTCGGCAACATGAAAGCGCTCGAACGCATCCGCACTTCGCTGGCGAAAAAAACCGCCAACGAACTCGACGCCGCGCAAAAGCAAGCCGCGCTCCTCAACGGCGTCTCGCTCAGCTTCACTCGCAAAACCGGCGAGAACGACCAGATGTTCGGCTCCGTCACCACCGCCGACATCGCCGAATCCCTCGCCGCCCAAAATTTCAAAGTCGACAAGCGCCAGGTCCAAATCGCCGATCCCATCAAAGCCCTCGGCGAATATCCCGTCACCATCAAAGTCTTCCGCGACGTCACCGCGCAAGTTATCGTCCACGTGGCCAAGGAAGAATAATTTAAATCGCCGGCAGCTTTGAATTTTTCCGTAGGGGCACGGCACGCCGTGCCCTCTTTTTTTGTCCGCATTGCGCGTCCAGCGTCGAGAAAAAAGTTTTGCACCGATTTCCGAATCCATGCACAGCTCTGCGGTTGACGCGCCACTCTCTTCCGCGCACAATGCCGCACCAGCTCGAATGGAATTAAATTCAATCTGCATCACAAAGCATCTGGCTTTGCAGTGGAAAACTCCGCGCTTGCCCTCCGGCGGAGAACATGATACAAAAGCGAAGAAAAGGCGAATAATAAAGACCGCTTATGCCTGTCGATTCCACTCTCGAAAAACCCCTTCCGAACAATCTCGACGCCGAACGTTCCGTCCTCGGCGCCATTCTCCTCGATAACAACGCCCTCAACGCCGCCATCGAAAATCTCCGCGCCGAAGATTTCTTTCTCGATCAGCACCGCCGCGTCTTTACTCAAATGATTTCGCTCGGCGAAGCCCAGCAAGCCATCGATCTCATCACCCTCACCGAAGAACTCCACCGCCGCGGCGATCTCGAAGCCGCCGGCGGCGCGCCCTATCTCGCCTCGCTCGCCGATGGCATGCCCAAAGTTTCCAACATCGAGCACTACGCCCGCATCGTCAAGGAAAAAGCTCTCCTCCGCAATCTCATCCACGCCACGCACAACATCCAGCAGCGCGCCTTCGAAGGCGAGGACGGCGCCGACACCATCCTCGATAACGCCGAATCCTCCATTTTCGCCCTCGCCGAAGACCGCGTCAGAGCCGGCCTCATCCCCGTCAAGGACATCGTCCGCGACAATTTCGAGCGCCTCGAAAAAATCTTCCGCGAAGGCAAGAGCATCACTGGCGTTCCGACCGGCTACGTCGAGCTGGACAAACTCACTTCCGGGCTCCAGTCCTCCGAACTCCTGATCCTCGCCGCGCGCCCCTCGCAAGGGAAAACCGCCCTCGCCTTGAATCTTGCCGAAAACATCGGCATCCGCGCCGGCCAGCCGGTCGCCATCTTCAGCCTCGAAATGTCCAAGGAATCTCTCCTCCAGCGCCTCGTCGCTTCCGTCGCCCAAATTGACGCCCACAAATTCCGCACCGGCCATCTCAGCCGCGAAGACTGGCGCCGCATGACCGAAGCCCTCGGCACGATCTCTTCCGCGCCTCTCTGGATTGACGACGCCGGCTCCATCAGCGTCCTCGAAATCGGCGCAAAAGCCCGCCGCCTCAAAAAAGAAAAAGGCGGCCTCGCGCTCCTCATCGTCGATTATCTCCAACTCATCACCGCGCGCGGCCGCTTCAGCAACCGCAACGAAGAAGTCTCCAGCATCTCCCGCAGCTTGAAAGGTCTCGCCAAGGAACTGAAAATCCCCGTCCTCGTACTCAGCCAGCTCACCCGCGCTCCCGAGCGCGAGGATCGCGGCCCGCAGCTCTCCGACCTCCGCGAATCCGGCGCCATCGAGCAGGACGCCGACGTCGTCATGTTCATCTACCGCCCGCACTTCTTCAAAAAAGACGCCCAGCCCGACGAGCGCGAACAAACCGAACTCATCATCGCCAAGCAGCGCAACGGCCCCACCGACAAAGTTCGCTTCGTCTTCCGCAGCCGCCTAACCCGCTTCGAAGAAGCCGCCCCCGACGCCTTCTCCCAATTCTCCCCCGATGACTTGTAGCGGTGGCGCGGAGGATTTGTGACAACACCAGAGGAGCAATTCGAGCACGAACTCGAAATATTTCGCACAGAAGCTGAGGCGGGCACACAATTCTTCTACGCTTATCTCGCGGTGCATTCAGTGGCGGCCAATCACAAAGCGATCTACAAGCTGTTGAACATGGCACCACTGTTTTGGAATACATGTTTGGCGGCCCTGCAGACCGCATCATTTATGGCTCTCGGCCGGATCTTTGACCACGATTCCAATCACAACCTGAGCAAGCTCCTGCGCATCGCGCAGGACCATCGGGAGATTTTTTCCAAACGGGCACTTGGCCAGCGTAAACTGGGCGACAGCCCTGTGCCGCCAACGTGGTTGGCTGAGTATCTCCACGATTCTTACGAACCCACGGTGCGCGACTTTCGTCGCATCCGCGCCCATGTTCGAAAACGCCGACAGCTTTATGAAAGCAACTATCGCGACATCCGCCATAAATGGTTCGCGCACAAGGCGGTCTCAGACCAGACAGAAATCGCAGCGTTGTTCGGTAAGACGAACATCCGCGATCTGCAGAAGCTTTTTGCCTTTCTGTGCTCGCTTTATGAGGCTTTATGGGAACTGTTCTTCAACGGCAGGAAACCTGTATTCCGTCCATTAAGATACTCAGTCAAGCGGATTAGAAGGTTACCCTCGGCGGGGAGAGGGCCCCAGGGCGTGCAAGAGAAGATAACGCATGAAGCCGAGCAATTCCTCAGGTCCGCTTCGACGCTAGCCCCGAAAGACCGTTGATGAAATCGGTCGTCGGGTGCCGCACTCTTGCGTTCAATGCAAGCGTGCGAGTTTTCACTTCCGTCTCCTTGTCAGCCCGCAGGGAGCGCACTGATCGTAACGTAATATCCGTCCGGATCTCGGAGCGAGAACTCCTTGGTTTGCGTGTTCGGATTCACGTGTGGCTCCTCTTCGAGCCGGGTGACGAGAGAGCGTGCCCTTTGAAGCGCCAGGTCGAAATCATCGACACGGAAGAACAACTGGAGCCCGTTTCCGGGTGTCCCGCGATCGGGGCTCATCAAGGAGGGATGCTCGTGGGCGCCCCACGCGTGGAGGCACAGCAAAACAGTTCCATCGGAATCGAGGATTTGCCCAAAGTAATCATGGGCAGGAAGGGTAGCCGGCTGGCCGAACAGCGCCTGATACCATTTGAAGCTGCCCGCCACGTTGCCTACCCCTAGGATCGTCCACAAGCGCTTCATCGCGTCTCCCTCTGCGGACTAATTCTCGTTTAGACCGGCCTGGATACAACCGGTCATCCCAGAACTTGCCGTACTGTTTTATGCAGGGTGCCGCACTCTTGCGTTCTTTGCAAGGGTGCGGGCTTTGATTTCTGCATCCCTATCCCGCTTCTCGCCCACCTATCCCGTCGTTTCATAGGGTTCCCGTTGATAGCTATCCTACTCTGTAGTATAGTGAATCGTGCTCTTTATTGAGTTCAGGGGCTTCACGGATCGGCTGCACCGTCTCGCCAAGCAAGATGCGGATGAGGTTCTCCGCGCCATTCAAGGCGATCTCCTGGCGAATCCTTCGCGCGGAACCGTGGTCCCTGGATTGGCCGGCATCCGTAAAGCCCGCACTGAAAATCCTGCACGGGGCAAAGGCAAGCGCGGGGGCTTTCGCTACATGTACTATTTTTTGGAACACGACGATGAAATTTATCTGCTCACTCTCTTCGACAAAGCGCAGCAGGAAGACCTGAACGAGAAGCAGAAAGCCGCTCTACGAGACGTGGTTGCGGAACTGAAAGGAACCTGACAATGGCAAAGAAAGTCCAGATTTTCGACGAGCTTATGGAAGGCTTTCGCGACGCCATCGCCCGGAAGAAGGGGCACGCCGTCTCACTCCGCGTCACCGAAATCCCTCGCGTTAAGCCTATGCGCCCTCGCCAAATCAAGAAAATCCGCAAGGCCCTTGGTGCCAGTCAAGCCATCTTCGCTTACATCCTCAACGTCAGCCCCAAAGTAGTCCAGAGCTGGGAACATGGCGCACGCCGCCCCACAAACGCAGCACTCAAACTCTTAAGCATCGCCCAGAATGATCCAGAGATTCTCTTGCAATCGGGAACTACCGCCAGCAGGCGCCCTGCACGACGCCGGCTCCATCCATCTCGTGCCGGCCACTCCTAGCGCGAGAACAATCTACCCACGGACCAAGGCTCGGTCGTGATCTTCAGTACTCCTGTCCCTACCTGTGGCTCAAGCTCCAAACATAAGCCGCCACCGCCTTCACCTGCTCGTCCGTCAACTGCGCCCCGCCCTTCGCCGGCATCGGGCTGCGATAATTCTTCGGCTGCGCCACTCCGTCCATGATCGTCTTCGTGATTCCTTCAAAACTCCCATCGCTCCACAACCATTTCTTCCCATCGAGCGGCGGCCCAAGCGTCGAGCCTTGCCCGCTCATTCCATGGCAACCGGTGCAAGCCGCTCCGCCCACCTGTCCGCGGTAAATCCGCCGGCCCAGCGCAACCATCTCGCGCGTCGCGCCCTCCGGTACGGCAACTTTCGCGTTTGCCGCCGCGCCCGCATTCGGATGCGTTCCCTCCGGCGGCTTGGCTTCCGCTCCCGCAACCGGACCCGGCGAAGCCGTCGCGCTCGCACACGCCGTTATCGACTTCTCATCAAACGGCCCGCCGCGATACGTAATGCGGTAAATCCGCCCGCGGATATCATCCGCAACGTAGAGCGCTCCGTCCGGCCCTACCGCCAGCCCGCTCGGACGATGCTCGGCTCCATCCGGCGACATCACCGCTCCCGCGAATCCGCTCGCAAACACTTCGCAACGCCCCGCGGAATGCTCCCCGTTCATCGGCTGAAACACCACGTTGTACCCCTGTTGCGGGTACGGCGCGCGATCCCACGATCCATGAAACGCGATGAACAAGCCCTTGCGGTAACGCGCCGGAAATTCCTTCTTGTCGTAATGCGCCATATCGTTCGGCGCCCAGTGCGCCGGAAACGCCGCCGCCGGCTCCAGCTTCTCCGCGCACACTCCGATTTTCTTCCCGTCCCCGCCGTATTCCGGCGCCAGCACCAGCTTCCGCACGAACGAATCGTAGTAGCACTCCGGCCAACCGTAATCCCCGCCCTGCTTCAGCAGCACCACTTCTTCCGCCGGAAGCGTCGCCTCTTCCTCGGGCTTGTAGAACTCCGGCCAGTTCGCATGGAGTTGGTCCCGTCCGTGCTGCGTCACAAACAGCCGCCCCGCATCGTCGAACGCATACCCTTCCCCATTGCGAATTCCCGTCGCGTACCGTTCCGCCGGAGAAAATGTCTGGTCCAGTTTGTTCGCGTCAAAGCGCCACGTCCCGCCGCGCGTCTCCAGTTCCGTGCACGGACTGATTCCCGGCGATTTCAGCGTCCGGTTTTTCGCCTGGCAGGAATTCGTCGCGGTTCCCACGTCCACGTACATCTCGCCTGTCTTATCGATAATGAAGGGGTGCATGGGATGGTCACCGCCGAGTGGCAATCCCGAAACAATCGTCTCCGCCGCCCCGCTCGGCACGATCGATCCCCCCGTCAACGCATACCGCACGATTCGATCGTTGCTCTCCGCATAAATAAAATCTTTGTAGAGACCGATTCCCGTCCCGCCATGCCCGCCGCTCGCCTCCGTCTCCCCAAACCGCTCGTCCACATCCGCCTTTCCCGTTCCGCTCTTGTCCTGCAGCGCCACCAGGAATCCGCCCTCGTGCGTCGCGCCGTTGCCGTAGTACCGCCCCGACCAGGTATTCACGTACAGTACCCCGTTCGCCGCCGCCACCAGATGCCGTGCGTGCCCGATTCCGTCCGCGAACACCGTCGCGCAAAATCCCGCCGGCAGCTTCAACCCGCTGTCATCGTTCGGACAAGCCACGCTCGCCGCCGCCATTCCGCTCTTGGGCTGGCTTCGCACCGGCACGAGCCACCCAAAAACGCACACCGCCCCAATCACACCCAGCAAAGCTAAAAATGCTTTATTCCTGCGGATCCATCCCATGGCACTCCTCCAAATCTATGAGACCAACAATATCGTGCCAAACCCTCAGCCAACGTTTAGCCGACACTCATAAGATACTTCGCGACCGAATTCCGGTCATGTCTTTTTGTTTTTCACTTCTAGAGCAGCTCGCCAAAGGCTCAAGCAGTCGTCTTCGCCGGCCACGCAGTCTGCCCGCCGCGATGATAAGCCAAATTCGCAATGTGTCCCGCCCGCGCCGCGCTAACTCCCGTCTCCACCGGCGCGTTCGGCTCCTGCCGCGACCTGATGCACTCAAAAAAATTCTGCATGTGCGAAATCGTCCCGTCCTGGAAACTCCCGCCTCTCACCACCGGATTTTCTCGGTCCGATACGCCTTCGTGATAAACGCCAAACCCGCCCCGGTTGATCTTCAGCGTTCCCTCTGTCCCGCGAAACTCCAGCCCGCCATCGTCGATCGATGACGCCATCATCCCCTCATACACCACATCGAATCCCGGATACCGCACGGCCGCCTGAATCGTGTCCGGACAATCCCACTGCTCGAAAATATATTTGTCCCCCAGCATCTGCGCCTCTTTGGGCATGTCGGCCTTCATCGCCCAATGCACCACGTCGATCCAGTGCGTGAAAAGATCAGTCATGGCTCCGCCGCCAAAATTCCAGAACCACCGCCAGCGATAAAACTTCTCTTCGCTGAACGGCTGATCCGGCGCCCCGCCAAGCCACTGCTTCCAATCAAGCGCCTGCGTATCAACCGGCTTGCGTCCCCTGTCTCCCAAATAGTTCTGCCACCAATACGTCCTCACCTGCGGCACGCGCCCGAGACTCCCGCCCTGAATTAAATCCACCGCATCGCGAAAGTGGCTCCAACTCCGCTGCTGCATCCCGCATTGCAAAATTTGTTTGCCGGAGCGCACCGCCTTCGTCAGTACTGCCCCCTCTTCGATCGTGTGCGTAACCGGCTTCTCCAAATACACATCCTTGCCTGCGGCCAGCGCGTCCACCGCCATCCGCACATGCCAGTGATCCGGCGCCGCGATCAACACGGCATCGATCTGCTGCTCCAGCACTTCGTGATAGTTCACGTGCGTCGTCGCCACGCCGTTCGTGTGCTGTTTGACGGCGTCCCGCCGCGGCCCATACACGTCGCTCACCGCGACAAGCTGGTACCCGCCCACCTTGTCCGCGCATTCGATCAGGTAATTCATTCGCCCGCCCGCGCCGATCACTCCCACGCGCAGCGTGTCGTTTGCCCCCAGCACTCGCGTTGCCGCCAGCGCCGTCAGCCCGGTCGTCACAATAAAGCTTCGTCGATTCAGTTGGCTTGCCATGGCCAGCATCTTAGCGATTGCTCTTCACTTTCGCCACATCCTTTGGTAAAATCTTCTTCGGGCAAAGTCTCGATTTGTGAGAGCGGCAGCCATCCTGCCGCTCTTTTCTTTTTCAATTCGATGCTTCCATCGGAGCTCCGCCCACCGTCCGCGAATTCTCCGTGAACCCCGAGCTCTCCGTGTCCTCTGTGATCTCTGTGTTAAAATCCCCACGTCCCACCACACAGCTCTCTCACAGAGCAGTCGAGCCGTCCCAAAAAGCCTCGAATTCGGCGGATTCCTGGTGGGCAGTAAGTTCTTTAGACTCAGCATTTACAAGCCTCCCCGTAAACACTGATTCTAAAGGATTTACAAAAACAGTAACTCCTTTAGATGCAACGTTTACAAAAAATCATGGAGGGGGTATCTCGGCCTTCGCGCGCCGTCAAACAGGCCTTCGACTTGCTCCGTCAGCAGATGTTGTCTTTCTCGCGGCATCCCATGTGGCTGTCCGCCAGCGGCAACCGATTGGCGTAAACTAATTCCTTTCCGGTGGACGAATGTCACGAGCCGAGCAGAATCCAGCAAACTTAAAGAGCCGCCCCATCTGGGCTGAAGTTTCCCTCGGCACTCTGGCCAAGAATTTCCGTGCTATCCGCAAGTTCGTGAATCCCCCCGAAGAGAAGCGCAAAACGCCGCGCAAGATTCTCAGCATCGTCAAAGGCAACGGCTATGGACACGGCGGCCCGCAAGTCGCCAAAGCCCTTGAAAAAGCCGGCTCCGATTGGTTCGGGGTCACCTGCACCGAAGAAGGCATCGCCGTCCGCAAAGCGGGCGTCCGCAATCCAGTTCTAGTCCTCACCAGTTTCTGGCCCGGCGAAGAATCCCGCCTCCTCGAGCACGATCTCACTGCCGTAATCCACCGCTGCGAGCAACTCCAGCAACTCGATCGCGCCGCCGCTCGCGCCGTCTCCAAAAAAGGCGCGAAAAAACCCCGCAAAAAAATTTCCTTCCATCTAAAAATGGACACCGGCATGAACCGCCTCGGCATCGCTCCCAGCGACGTCGAATGTTTCGCCCGCCAACTCGCGAAATGTAAACATCTCGAATTAGGCGGCGTCTTCACGCACTTCGCCTCTTCCGAAGTTCTCACTAACTCGCGCACTGGCGAGCAAACGCGCCAGCAAGAAGAGCGCTTTTACGCCGCGCTCGATCGTCTCCGTGCGCTGGGAATCGATCCTGGCATCGTGCATCTCGCCAACAGCGCCGCCATCGCCACCCGTCCCGAAACCTGGGCCGACATGGTCCGCCCCGGCGCCATCCTTTACGGCTATCACCCCGGTTACGACCCGGCGGAGCAGCGCGCGGAAATCGAAGCGCGCCTCCCCGTCAAGCCCGTCCTGAGCCTGCGCTCGCGCATCATCAATATTCGCAACATTCCCGTGGGCGCCGGCGTGGGCTACAACGAAACTTTTATCGCCAAGCGCCCCTCGCGCATCGCCGTCCTCGCCTCTGGCTACGGCGACGGCATTCACCGCTCGCTGGGGAATCGCGGCACCGTCCTTCTCCGCGGCGTGCTCGCGCCCATCGTGGGCATCATCTCCATGGATGTCACCATGATCGACGTCACCGATATTCCGAGCGCCAAAATCGGAGACGTAGTCACCATCCACGGCACCGACGGCCAGCACGTCCATCCCGCCAACGTCATCGCCCGCAGCATCGGCACCGTGACCTCCGACCTCCTTTGCGCCATCAGCCAGCGCGTGCCGCGCCTCTATTTTCAATAAGTGATAACTCGAATTCGTCTTATTAATCTTTCCTTCTCGTATTGACACCTACTTATTGTCGGAGTATATACATCGCGGGAACGCGCACCTGCGCTCTCGTTCCGCACCAGCTGAAGTTCCCCGCGTTCTTGCGGGACTGCGGCACCGATTTTGCAGTGATCGTTTTACTGTGAGGTCGTATGAGCCGGACCTTGCCTGAAGTGCAGCGTCATCCGAGTCCTGTTCCCTCGCACAAATCCGATCTCGCCCCGGAGGCTCGGCAGCCAAGTGCCATGCTTCCTGCAATCCGCGGCTTCGAGTTCTGGCTCTTGCGCTTGTTTCTCGCGGCTTGCGCCATCGCACTTTGCTACAAGCTCGAGCCCTTCGGTTTGCGCGGCCTTTCCGCTGCTGGCGTTGGCTTTCTTCTCGCAGTCGTGATTCTCCTGACCGAACTACGCCTTCGCCGCGCTGGCACTAGCGGTTTACTGGGCGGCGCGCTGGGCGCAGTTTGGGGCATGCTTTGCGCGCTGTTCGTAACGCTCATTATTTCCCGCACTGGCCAGGCGGAATCCACGAAGTCTTTCCTGGCATACGCCTCACTCTTTGCGTTCGGCTATCTTGGCCTGATGCTTGGCTCCGAAAGAGGCTCTGCACTGAATTCTCTCTTTCCAGCCGCGATTCCCTCGGCACCGCCCCATGCTCACGAGCCCATAAAACTTTTAGACACCAGCGTGCTAATCGATGGCCGCATCGCCGACGTTTGCGAAGCCCATTTTCTCGATGGCGTCGTCGCCGTGCCGCAATTCGTCCTGCACGAACTTCAGCTCGTCGCCGATTCTTCCGATTCCTTGAAACGCCAGCGTGGCCGCCGCGGCCTCGAAGTTCTCCAGCGCATGCAGAAAATGCCGCACGTCGATGTGCGCATCCTCGATCAGGACATCACTCCGGCCGCCGATGTCGATCACAAGCTGGTCGAACTCGCCCGCCGCCTCAGCGCAAAGATCGTCACCAACGATTTCAATCTGAACAAAGTCGCCACCGTGCAAGGCCTCGCCGTCTTGAATGTCAATCAGCTCGCCAACGCCTTGAAGCCCGTCGTTCTGCCTGGCGAACCCATGCGCGTCCTCATTCTCCGCGAAGGCAAAGAACCCAATCAGGGCGTCGCGTATCTCGACGACGGCACCATGGTGGTCGTCGATGGCGCCCGCCGCTTGATCAACAAGAGCGTCGACATCCAGGTCACTTCCGTGCATCAAACCACCGCCGGAAAAATGATTTTTGGCCGTCTCGATGAGCGGCTGGAACAGTCCGCTTCGACGCCCCGCCATGCAGCCGCTGCCGCTGCTGGCCGAAGCGAGGCTATCGGCAATCACCGTGCTGATTTTCAGGCCCGAAATGAATCCGGTTCGCGCCTTCCGGAACCGCCGCAGATCGAACGCGGCCAAAGGCCCATCTTCCCCGAGCCAGACGTCGATCAGCGTTTCTACGTCAAGCCGCCAAATGTTCGAGCAAAGTTTGTAAGCGAAATCTGGCGCCCTGGGGCGGGATTCGTCTTCTCTTGAACGCGCCCGCTCGGCGGAGTTTCTGCTCCGCGCATTCGCCTGGCACGCCAGCTTGAGGTACACTCTGAAGTTTGCGCCCCGTCATTCGTCCCATCTGCGCGGGTCGCTCCTAAAATGAACCGCATTGCCGCCATTCTTCCAGCCGCAGGTCTCGGCACGCGCATGGGCGCCGAAACGCCGAAGCAGTTTCTCGAGCTGGAAGGCACTCCCATCGTCATTCACAGCGTGCGCCGCATCGCCTCCTGCCCGCTGGTCACGGACATCATCGTCGCCACGCGGGCCGATGTCGTCGAATCGCTCGAGGACCGCCTTCGCGACGAACGATTCATGCAATCCGTCCGTGTCGTGCGCGGCGGCGATTCCCGCCAGGATTCCGTCGCGCTCGCGCTCAACGAAGTTCCCAACGACACGGAAATCGTCCTCGTGCACGACGCCGTGCGCCCTTTTGTCACTCGCGAACAAATCGTCCGTGTCATCGAAGAAGCGCGCCGCTGCCAGGCCGCGATTCTCGGCATTCCGGCGATGGACACGGTAAAAGAAGTGAAGCGCGCCAGCCTGCCGGAAGACGTCGCGCTCATCACCGGCACGATTCCACGCGAACGGGTCGTACTGGCGCAAACGCCGCAAGCGTTTTCAACCAAGCTCATCAAGGAAGCCTTCGCCCGCGCGCAAGCCGATGGCGTCAACGCCTCCGACGAAGCCGGCCTCGTCGAGCGCCTCGGCCACGATGTCCACGTCGTCCTCGGCTCCGAGCGCAACATCAAAATCACCAAGCCCGCCGACATGAGCCTCGCCCGCTTCTACCTCGAGCAAGAGCGCCAAAAGCAATGAGCCGGAATACTAGCTCAACTGTTAAGGCCTTGATTTTCTGGATCGCCATCATCTTCTTGGGCGTAATGCTTTGGAGCCAGATTCATCCGAACGGAACCGGATCCAGTCAAACACGCACGGGTGACTGGACTCTCATTCTCCTTAACGCAGCTCCTCTGATTCTTCTCGTTGGATTTTGCCTTTACTTAATGCGCCAAATGCAAAAAGGCAAGACACGATTCGCAAGCACTGGTTCACTGGCGCCACGAACTGGAATCGGCTATGACCTGCACCGTCTCGAGTACGGTCGCAACCTAATCGTCGGCGGCGTTGAGGTTCCTTTCGACAAAGGTCCCGTAGGCCATTCCGACGGCGACGTTCTTGCTCACGCGATATGCGATGCGTTGCTTGGCGCGGCTGGGCTCGGCGATATCGGCAAGCTTTTTCCGGATACGGATCCAGAATGGAAAGGCGCGAATAGCCTGCTCTTCCTGGAGCACACGCGAAAATTGCTGGGCGCGAAGAACTTTGTGATTGAGTATGTCGATGCGGTGGTCATTCTGGAAAAACCCAAACTCGGCCCGCACTTCCCGAAAATGCGCGACGCTCTCGCTCGCTCCCTTGGCATTTCCACCGATCAGATCTCTCTCAAGGCCAAGACCAACGAAGGCGTCGATGCCGTCGGCCACGGCGAAGCCATCGCCGCGCACGTCGTCGCTACACTTTCTCAAGGATAGCCATGCTGCGCGCGTCCAGCGATTCGGCGAGCGTGAAATAAGTTTTCGCGATGCCTCCGCAAGAAACTCCGAATCCCGCCACAACCGCCGCGAACGCTTTCACAGCCCGCGACGTAACCGAAATTCTGCGCGAAAAGGGCTGGCTCCTCGGCGACGTCTCTCCCGCGCAATTCGCCTGGTGCGAACGCGCCGCCGCGCTCCTCGGTTCTCACGCCGCGGATCGCCGCGCTCTAGCCGATCTGCTCCAAACCATTTTTCACTACGACGCTCTCGAGATTCTCGCCAAAGTCGAAACTCATGCCGTCCTCTCCCGCTACGCCGCGCGCGACGTCCTCCGCCATCTCGCGCTTCTCCTTCTCGATGGCGCGCCACTCACCACCGATCGCTTCAAGGAAATCATCATCGCGTTGAAAGCCAGCGTGGGACTGGGCAGCCGCGAGATCTTTCATCCCCTCCGCCTCGCGCTCACCGGCCACGCAGGCGGAGGCGAGCTCGACCGCGTCATCCTGCTCCTCGACGAAGCCGCCGCCCTTTCGTTCGCCGTCCCGGTAAAATCCGCGCGCGAACGCATCGTCGAATTCTGCGCCGCCCTCGATTGAGCGCGTCGCTGTTTCCGTTGTAGGGGCACGATATATCGTGCCCCTACAGGACGGCCGGAATCCGGCGTTACGAGAAGAAGGCAACAGCGCCGCTGGTCTCAACTTTTAACTTTCAACTTTCGACTGTAGACTTCCTTTCACATGGACAAGCTCACTGGCATCCACGCCATCCGCGAAGCGCTCGACGCGGGCCGCCCCTTCGATCGCATCCTGATCGCGCGCGGCCGCCAGGACACGCGCGTCGAAGAAATTGTCCAACTCGCTCGTGCGCGCGATATTCCCGTCCGCTTTGAAGACCGCGGCCAACTGGATCGTCTCGCCAACTCGAAAGATCATCAGGGAGTCGTCGCCCTGGCCGCCGCGCGCGCTCCGGCGACGCTCGAAAGCATTCTCGCCGCCGCCAACAAAGGCCCCGATCACGGAAGCAAAGGCCTCATCGTCCTTCTCGACGGCGTCGAAGATCCGCACAATCTCGGCGCCGTCATTCGCACCGCCCTCGCCGCAGGCGCGCACGGTGTGATCATTCCCGAACGCCGAGCCGCCGGACTCACCGACACCGTCGCACGCGCCTCCGCCGGCGCGCTCTCGCATCTCCCGGTCGCAAAAGTCACCAATCTCGCGCAAACGATGGAAGAGCTGAAGGAAGCAGGCTACTGGCTCATCGGCCTCGATGAACGCGCCGACAAAAGTTACACCGAAGCCGACTACACGTCGCCGGTAGGCATCGTCCTCGGCGGCGAAGGCAAAGGCCTCCACGACTTAACCCGCAAACGCTGCGATTTCATCGTCTCGCTGCCCACCACCGGCCCCGTAAAATCGCTCAACGTCTCCGTCGCCGCCGGTGTTGTCCTCTTCGAAGCCCTCCGCCAGCGCCATTCCAAATAGCGCAGCGGCTCCGTTTCTGGTAGTCAGATTTACGTCCGGCGTATCCTCGAAGCTCATCGACGTCCACAAGCAGTTCCAAATTGAAGAACAATGGTCAATTTGGCATGATGCAGTCTTGAGAGAGCTGCTCTGAACTGCGCCGCAGGGTACTGTTCTCCTCCGAATGGTGCAAAACGTTGCGACTTGAGGACATTCAATGAACGCAACAAGACTCGTCATGCTGGCAGCTTTGTTTCTCTACGCAGGAAACGCTTTCGCGCAATCGGTGGAGAAGGAACCTGTCGCCACCGTGGAGCTTGGCGGAGCGGCTAACTGGAATGTCAAAGATGGCGGCTCGAGCTTCGGCCCTACGGTGGCGGTTGAAGTTACGCCAATAGAGAAGTGGTTGGAACTTGAGGCGGGAGTTACGCCGCTTTTCAGCAGGCACTCGACGGAATGGGACGCGGATCTTCTGTTCAAGAAGCCTTGGACCATCTCGAAAAAAGCGGAGTTCATGTTGGGCGTTGGTCCGGAGTGGGTTCACGCCACGAAATTCGGCGTGACGACGAACTCGGTGAGTGGGGAAGCGGTGCTGGATTTTATGTTTTGGCCTTCCGCGAAGCATCGATTCGGTTGGTATATCGAACCGGGCTACGACTACAACTTTGGACGCGGGCATGAGCAATCGGTCGGCATAAGCGGCGGTCTCTTGATAGCGATCCGATGAGGCTTTTGTTTTGGGCGTTCGCGTGACGGAATAATTTCCGCGCCGTGAAATCTCAAGATGGCCGGCTACCTGAATTACCACCGAGTTGTCGTCGCTCAGAACTTCTTCGCGCACCCAGCCAAAACTAGAACTGCATGTCGTATTGAATCACCGAGAAAACATCCACGCCATTGAGCTTCGAGCGGCCATTGAGAAACATCAGCTCCACCGCAGACGCCGCGACCTTGTCGTCCACCTCCCCACCACCGGTCCCGTCAAATCTCTCAACGTCTCCGTCGCCGCCGGCGTCGTCCTCTTCGAAGCCCTCCGCCAGCGCCATCCAAAATAGAGCCGCGTGTCAGTTTACGAAAATCCGACTTACCAGGAACCGACCCTCCCCGGGCAGCAGCATTCTTTCAGGCTCAAGGCCCCCCCGGACTCGCTGGGCCGGGCGGTTGGGTAGCGGACAACATTGCGTCAGAAAAGCGGCACCCAAAGTATACTGAGACTGGGCCAAGAAAAAGCAAAATGATGAATGAAATAGATTTATACGTTCTTTTTAGTGTTCCGCTTCTTAGTTTTGTCTCGGCGGGAATGATTGAGTTTCAACGGGACCGTCAAAGTCTACGAAGTCTCAAGCGAATGCTTCCGCTCGCAATCGCCGCTGTCCTCTCTATTCTATTGCTAATACCACTCGACCTATATTTCCAGTATGTGTCGTCGCCCCGACTTTCAATACTAATGTCCGTCTTGTCGTTTTTAGTGGCAGTGTCTGCGCTTGTTTGCCAATACAAATCCCGCTTAGCCGCAGCCCTTATCTTCATTGGCGGACTGGTTCTCGCATTTTTCTGGCTACTAAATCGCGTCGTGGCGTAGCCAAATCCCGATTAACGCGGTCGTCGGAAACGAAACTGCCCCTCAGAATTGCCGCCGCTTGGCGCACTCGGTTAAATTCAAAATTGAGATCTACTTGTCGTATTGAATCAGCGAGAAAACATCCACGCCATTGAGCTTCGAACGGCCGTTAAGAAACGTCAGCTCCACCGCGAACGCTGCGCCTTCCACTTTTCCGCCGAGCTTCTCGACAAGCTTTGTGGTGGCCGCAGCTGTGCCGCCCGTCGCGAGCAAGTCGTCGCAAATGATCACGCGCTGGCCGGGCTTTACGGCGTCTTCGTGAATTTCGAGTGTGTCCGTCCCATATTCAAGCGCGTACGAGATACTCGCCGTTCTTGCGGGTAACTTTTTCGGTTTCCGCACCGGAACAAAACCTGCCCCAAGCCGGTACGCCAGCGCCGGAGCAAAAATAAAGCCGCGCGCTTCAATGCCCGCGACGACATCGATCGTGTGGCCTTTGTAGTGCTCGCAGAGCCGGTCGATCAGCGTGCGGAATCCGTCTTTGTCCTTCAGCAGCGTGGTCAAATCGTAAAAAAGAATTCCCGGTTTCGGATAATCCGGCACTTCGCGAATCAGCTTCTTCAAATCATCCATGCAAACGGCTCCTCTTCCTCATCGGTGCCTCAAGCGTCCGGCTCGATCGCAAATCCGCTTTCATGCAGCGGGTTGGGTTGCGCTTTCTCTTCCCGGACCTCGGAGACGCTCGAAAATCGCGGTCCATGTTCAAGCGCGGTCCTCAGCTCGGCGAGTTGCGCCGGCGTGCCGACGGCAAACACTTCGACCCTGCCATCGAAAAGATTCCTCGCGTATCCGCCGATCTTCAGCTTCTCCGCCGCGCGCTGCACAAAGAACCGAAACCCCACTCCTTGCACGATCCCGGAGACAAAATAGCGCCTGGTTTGTTTCTCGTCGCTCACAAACTTCGAAATTGTAGCAGAGACCTCCATGATTCTGTCGAACGCGCTGCCAGTTTCTTGCCACTGGTTTCGCGGCCAGCGGTGCGTAGGACCACATGGATGAAATGCGCTAAACTCAATCAGGTTCACGCAGTCGCCGAGGCTGCTGTTCGGCGCTCTCCGCGCATCCTAATTGGTATGGCTCCGCACACCTTTTATTCTCGCTCTCTACATGCCAGCATCGTTTTGCGCTGCGCATTTTGTCACTGAACCTTACTTGCCAGCGCAATCAGTTGACGTTGGGGCATGCTCAAGTACCCTTGCCGTGTGTCCGTAGTTCCTTCGCAGCAGGTGAAGCCAGCGGCGCGGTTGAGCGAGAGGGGGCTTCTGGTGGGGTGTGGGCGTGAAGGTGTCCCAATCGAGCCGTATACCTACGGAAGGGCCCTAGCATAGACGCGAAGACTGAAGTGGACCCCGGATTTGGGACCGGTTGCCTCCTAGAAACTTGCTGCGCAGCTAAGCGTCGCCGCAAAAGTCACACGTGCAAATATGCGGAACGGACCACACACCTGCGATAGGGTACGGCGCAGCGAAGCATGATTTTCGACCATCATAAAGTCATCATAAATTATAGACGATCACTGGGCTTACCATCAGCTTGCGACAGTGTCCGAGCAGTTCGCGCGCGACAACTCGCTGTCGAACCGCATCTTCAATTCCTACGATAATATCGTCGATCACTCGCGGCATGGACCCAGCTGGTTGATCAGCCGTGGCGGATCATTTCCCTCGGTCTTTCCCAATGGGCGCACGGAATTTGATTAATGGAAGTTGGTATTATAAAGTTTTGCGCTACAATTTTTGCAGGGCTTTGTCCTTAACGGTTAAGACCTATTTTTGGGCCGAGCGATTGACTAAGATCAATGCGTGAGCTTGATAGTGCCCATGGAAAAACGTCATGCTAAAATCTAGAACCATAGCCTCGCGCTCGCCATTGAATCTTGCGCCGACGCGCAGTTGCTCAATTTTGGGAATGCGCGTGGATGAAGTCGACTACGATTTGATCGTCAAGCAGGTTCGGCAGTGGGCTAACGAGTCGGCATCCCGCTATTTTTGCAGTTCGACAGTACACATGGTCATGGAAAGCTATGACGATCGGACGTTTCAAGCGGTCGTAAATGGTGCTGATTTGGTAGGAACGGACGGTGCCCCGATAGTGTGGGTGTCTCGATGGCTTGGTTTGGATAGGCAGACTTGCGTGTTTGCTTGGGAGGTGACGACCACGCTTTGCGAAATGGCCGATCAAGAGGGGATTCCGGTAGGTTTTTACGGCAGCACGCCTGAAGTCATTCAAGAAGTGGTAGAAAATGTGAAAGGTCGTTTTCCGACGCTAAATGTGGCGTATGCCTTTTCGCCTCCATTTAGACCTCTCACTCCTGAAGAAGATGACGCTGTCGTTGACGATATCAAACGGTCGGGTGTTCGGATTCTGTTTGTGGGCTTAGGTTGCCCGAAACAGGAGCGTTGGATGAATCAGCATCGAGGTCGCGTACCGGCGACGATGCTTGGTGTTGGCTGGGCCTTCGATGTTCTGGCCGGCCGCTCGAAAGCGGCGCCCCGATGGATGCAGAAAACTGGTCTGCAATGGCTCTATCGCGTTGTGTTGAATCCCAAAAAGTTGTGGTGGCGATACCTAAAAACCAATCCGCGTTTTGCGCTATTGATTTTACGGCAACTTTGGAACGGGAAGGGTTCGGCTGGCTTGGGTTTGAGTTGACCAGCTGGTATCAAAGCTCCATTGAAGCTAGTATTACTTGGGCAGATTAGTCCCGACATCGGATCCTGCTTTGGGTTAAGTCCGATGAGTGCTGCCGCACGCACTGGAATACTATCGGTGGCAGCTCGGCAGCGCTGGATGAGGCGAGGCTGACGTGCACGCTTGTCCGTGGGGAAAGTCATGAGTGATAGTCCGAGCAGTTGCGATGATGACATTCATCGCAGCACTTCCGACACCAACGGCGGTTCGCCGCGTAGGCCTGAGCTTAGGGAAAGCAGGAGCTCCCGGAAATCGACGATGCGCGACCGCCCGATATTAATGCTTGTTGGTGGCGGGTTGGAGCATGGCGGCGGCATCGGGCGCCTGGTCTCCTACGTAACGAAAGCATGGGACCGAGAAATTTACCCGCCCATCACATTGATCGATCCGCGTGGCCCGGATCGGATCCTCCTTTGGCCGTTTTTCTTAATCAAAAGCATTTTCCAGATCATCAGACGTTCACCGCAGCACCCGCTCGTTCACATTCATTTGGCGGCGAATTTCAGCACCCTGAGAAAGCTGATCCTCGCCAATCTTAGCCGTCTGCTCAGGCTGAGATTTCGTCATTCATCTTCACGACCCGCTCTATCCGGATTTTTACAATTCGTTGCCGCGCTGGGCACGATCCTTGGTGCGCTCGATGTTCATCAGGGCCGAGCGGGTGATCGTGCTAGGAAAGCCGGCAGCAGCGACGGTGAACATGCTGATTGGGGTGCCGCGCGACCGCATCGATATCCTTCCAAATGCCGTGCCGGGGCCGGTGAAGCTCGAGCGGGCGACGACGTTCGAGGCGTCAACCGAGAACTCGAATCATTTTTCTTGGCCGTCTCCAACGTCGGAAGGGGGTCCACGACCTGATCGATGCACTCGCCCGGGACGAGCTCCGGGGGCTTTCCTGGCGTGCCACAATAGCGGGCGGGGGGCCCGATCAGCGCGTATTCGAGGAACAAGCGGCGCAGGCAGGAGTCGGGAACCGCATTGATTTTCCGGGCTGGCTCGATCAGAGCGCGATCGTAGCGCTTCTCAAAAACGCAGATATACTGGTCCTACCGTCCTATGCCGAAGAAATGGCGATGTCGGTGCTGGAAGGGATAGCATTCGGCCTTTGCATCGTCTGCACCACGGTGGGAGCGCAGGCCGAGGTCGTCGAGGACGGCGTCTCCGCCATGCTGGTGACACCGGGAGACGTACAAGGGCTCGCCGATGCGTTGGCGAGATGTATTGTCGATCCCATGTTGCGTCGGCGTCTGGGCGCCGGCGCACGACAAACCTTCCTAGAAAAATATAATATCGCGGACTATCCCGCACGATTGATGGCCGTGTATCGGTGGACAGGTGAGCAAGTGGGCAAGTGACGAAACATCATCACTTATTTCGCCAAGCCATACTTGACGTCTCATCCAGCGCCGGCAAACGCGGTTTCGACTTCGCGCGCAGCGTTCAATGTACTCGAGTTTCAGGACTGACGTTCCTCATAACCTGAGTCTCGACCCACTTGTATGTCGGTTCCAGCCCCGCGCGCAGCAATTGGCTCGGCTCCCAGCAAAGCTTCTCCCTGATGAGCCGATTATCGGAGTTCCGCCCTCGGACACCTTGCGGCCCCGGGACGTGTTTTTTGCCGATCTTTTTACCGGCGATGTCCGCCACCAGGTCTACAAGCTGGTTGATCGTGACCATCTCCTCCGAACCAATGTTCACCGGGCCGGCGAAGCTTGATCGAAGTAGGCGCACGGTGGCTTCGATACACTCGTCGATATAAAGGAAAGAGCGGGTTTGCTCTCCGTCGCCCCACACTTCAATGTCCTCTCCACTGCGCGCGGCGGCAACCTTGCGACAAATGGCGGCCGGCGCCTTTTCGCGGCCACCGTTCCAAGTCCCCTCCGGCCCAAAGATATTGTGGTAGCGTGCCACATGCGTCTGCATCCCGTAATTTCGCCGATAAGCCAAATACAGGCGCTCGCTGAACAGCTTTTCCCAACCGTACTCGCTGTCCGGCGCCGCCGGGTAGGCGGAATCCTCTGAACACTTGGGGTTCAGCGGATCTTCCTGGTTATAAGCCGGATACATGCAAGCTGATGATGAATAGAAGATCTTCTTGATGTCGCGCTTGTGGCAGGCGTCAAGCACGTTCGAATTGATTGTAACCGAGTTGTGCATGAGGCCGGCGTCATTCTCGCCGGTGAAAATATAGCCTGCGCCACCCATGTCTGCGGCAAGCTGATAGACCTCATCAAATCGGCGGTCCACAACGGCGCGACAAAATCCCTGGTCCCGGAGGTCGCCCACCACGAAATCGTCGGCACTCGTCTCTGAGAATTCGTGAAATTTCAAATCTACCCCGCGAACCCAAAAACCGTCCTTCTTCAGCCGTTTGACAAGGTGGCCGCCGATAAATCCGCCGGCGCCGCAGACCAACGCACATTTCGTCATTCTCTGTGTCCTCGCCATCATTCGGAATAGATTTCGAACGTATCTACCCTGCTTTCTTGGTATGATCAATCCGCTATATAATTGGGTATTTGAGTGGGACAACACAATTAAGGACAGTTATGAATTCTTGGAATCTGATTTTTCACCCCAGGTGCAATCTCGAAGGTCCTGAGCACCAGGTGACGTGACTCCAGCTTTTTCCGGGTTAGGGTTACTTAACACCCCGCCCATTACTTCACGCCAGAGATGGAGAATTGCATCACCAAGCGTGCCGCAGCTACTCCTTAACAGGGAATGCACGGGAGAGAATTATTTTGATGGTGCCGGTCGCAACAACTGTCATTTCGGTTCGATTCGTTGGAGCTGCATTATCACCAATACAAGGCCTTACCGCGCAACCTGTTTCGCAGGCTTTGCCGGCGGTTTTGTCGCGGGTACAAATCTGCTTAGAGAAGGTCCTTGGGGGATGCCCGAAACTATCCTGGGCTGAGTTTTAGAATATGTTGGCGGACGAACGACTTTGGCCTGGCCCACGTGATTGGATGGAGCCAAGGTGCGGGTGCAATTTGACCTGCCACTGAATTTTCATCCAGTGGCGGTTAGAGTCTCGGCTGTTGATACGCCCTTTGGCGCGGTGTGAGCAACCGGCCAGCGCGCGGAGCCCTCATGTAGCGGAGCGCGATGGTCGGTTGCGTTGAGATCATCGGCATAGGCTGCCGGCGTCCTGTAGCCCAGCGAAGAATGTGGCCTCCTGGTGTTGTAGTCGGCAACCCAAGCGGCGATGATTTGCCGAGCCTGATCGAGATTGAGAAACAGGCTTTCATTGAGTAGCTCGTCGCGCATCCTGCCGTTGAATGATTCGATGTAGCCGTTCTGCATCGGTTTGCCGGGTGCGATGTAGTGCCACTCGACTCGATGCTCTTTGCTCCAATGCAGCACCGCGTTCGAGGTGAACTCGGTGCCGTTGTCGGACACGATCATCCGCGGCTTGCCACGCCTTTCGATGAGCATCGTCAGCTCGCGGGTAGCCCGTTTGCCCGATATCGAGGAGTCTGGGATCGCCGCCAGGCATTCCCGTGTCACGTCATCGACAATGTTGAGGATGCGCAAGCGCCGACCGCAGGCAAGCTGGTCGTGGACAAAGTCGAGGGACCAGCGGGCATTGGGTTTGGCCTCGACGAGGATGGGAGCGCGGCTTCCCACCGCCTTCCGGCGAGTTCTACGTTTGCGCACCGCCAGCCCCTCCTCGCGGTAGAGCCGGTAGATGCGGTTGATGCCGGATGCCTCGCCTTCGTCCCGCAACAGGATGTACAGGCGGCGATAGCCGAAGCGACGCCGTTGATTGGCAAGCTCGCGAAGACGGGCACGCAGCTCCGTGTCTGGCGGCCGGCGTGACCGATAGCGGATCATCTTGCGATCGGCAGCAACGAGGCTGCAGGCCCGCCGCTCACTCATCTCCAGCACGCCACGCAAATGAGCGACAGCATCTCGCTTCGCAGCGGGCCCTACCATTTTTTTGCCAGGAGCTCTTTGAGCGCGGCGTTGTCGAGCATCGATTCCGCCAGCAGCTTCTTCAGCTTGCAGTTCTCGTCTTCCAGCATCCGCAGCCGCTTGGCTTCGGATACTTCCATGCCGCCGTACTTGGCCTTCCAGTTGTAAAGCGTCGCTTCGGAGATGCTGTGCTTGCGCGCCAGGTCGGCCGTCTTCGCCCCAGCCTCGTGCTCGCGTAGAACCGCAATAATCTGCTCTTCCGTGAACCTGCCACGCTTCATCGTCCGTCCCTCCAGTAGGGCCGGACTCTAACCCTCCGCGGAGGAAAAACTCAGTGGCAGGTCAGGCGAAGTAATCTGGAACTACGAACTCGTCGATTTGCCAATCGAGCTGGGGATGGTGAAAAGAGGACTTGCTATCCTGGATAACTCATTCTTTTTTGGCAGCGTGGATGGATGTTTGATTGCTATTGATGCGAATACAGGAAAGTAAAATGGCAAACTCAACTGGCGAGATCCTTTTCTAATAATCAGTCAATTGGCCTCACTGCCTGAAACGATATGGATTAGCTTGATCAAGCCCTGCCGTGTTCAATTAAAATACCACGGCATCGTTCGAATGGCGAAGTTTCCACCTACCCCATCG
>CAWKOM010000002.1:0-550396 GCA_963851235.1 uncultured Acidobacteriota bacterium | reverse complement strand
CGTCATCGGCCAGGCAGTCCAGGGCCGCCAGAACCCGAGGCGTCAGTCCGGCCGCCGGCCTCTATGGCGGTGTTGCGACCGAAGAGGATGATCTGTCCGAGGCCGCCGACGACGAGCTGTGCCGCGAGCGGACATGAATCTCACGCGGCGGTCTGAGGTCGCCGACCTGGGCACCGGCATCGTCTGTGAGCACATCCGCAACCCGCATCCAGGCGGCCCCGGGTAGCTCGCGCGGCGCGGCGCTAGGGCTTCTCCTCGCGCTGCTCATAGCCTCCGCACTGCGTGACTGGGAGACGCGGGTAACGGGAAAGGGCGACGTCCCATGCGGCGCGCGTGCAGCGGAGGTAGGCGGTACCCCGCCGTGTCTCGTTGAGCTTCGCATGCCTGCAGGCTCCGCAGAGCCCCGGCTCCGCACCCAGCTTCGGCCACGTAGCATTTGGCTGCCGTTCAGGCATGAGACGCAGAATATGCCTCTGTGCTGGGCCTCGGCCCAGCCGGGCCTCTTGCAGGCCCCTCTCACGACTCCGGCCGGCACCAGTGGCGGTCGCCCGCACACCGCCTCCGAAAACTCCGGGGCGGTTCAGACGCGCGGTTAGCCTGCTCCTGGTTCCGGGCGTGTCCGCCTCGGGCTGCGTGATGTCCTGGAGGGTCCTGGCCGCCGGATGCGCCGGCGGCCGGGATCTTCGCCGCTCGATGCCGGTTTCATTCGCATCGCATCTCTCTCCTGCTATTTCCCTGGCTGCCCGGCGGCGGCTTTCTCATCGGCGCGTGCGCCTTTAAGGAGATTCATCATACCGTAGTTTCCTTCGTGGCAGGCGTACTCGTAGATTGGGCCGGGGGCCTTGACCATGGTAAGTTCGGCGGTCCATTTTTTCGTGAACGCCGTCGGATCGTCGATGGTGAAGCGATAGACGATGGTATCCGGATCGATGCGCGTGAAGCGCTCGATCACGTGCAGATTTTCGTCCGAGCCGCGGAAACTGGTCTTGTCGCTGAAATTCGTCGTGTCGACCACCAGCGTGTCGCCATCCCAGTGGCCGATCGAGTCGCCGAACCACAAGCGCGTGCTCGATGGCAAGTGCGCGCGCCCATCGAGGGGAATCATACGGACGTCGTGCAGCAGCTCGATGTTAATCGCGACGGTATCCTTGGTCTGCACAATCTGGAAATTGTTGTTGTAGACATAGGGCGTCATAGGTGGACCGCTGGTCGGGAATTGGAGACACCGCTCAGCGAGCGGCCGGTCGCGCGGCGTTTCCGCGGGATGCCCCATTCTGGCGCGGCGGGCGTCCAGAGCTGCTCGGGCCTGGGGCGTCAACGGAGGGATTCTGCCGTCCGGCGGATCGATCACTATCGAGGTCCGCAGGGTCCGGACCACTTTGGTACCGGAATCCCACCATGCGTCGTTGTACGCGCGGGCCACGTCTTGTTCGGTGCCGGGGGTGCGCTGGTCGCGGTTGACACGTTCCAACACTCGCTTCTCCCATGCGAGCGCTTCCTGTGGCGTGAAGAATTCCTTGCCCGCCAATTCCGCCGGGCGTTCCATCGGAGTTACGGTGCCGTTGTTCCAGATTCCTTGCAAGTCGGGCTGACCGTCGGGAGTGCGCGGGGCAGTCCAGGTCCCAGTCTTAGCGGCCGGAGCCGGCTTAACCAGCGCTGTAGAGGATTGGGCGAATAACCCAGCGGCCATCGCAAACAGGCCAGCAACAATACGAGCGCTCATCTTGCACCTCCCCACTTTACGACGTCACTTCACCACGATGGGATTCTTGTAGTGCGACCCATAGATCAGGTCTTCGACAAACTCCACGCAACGGAATTCCATCAAGCGCGCGTTCTTTTCCAGATGCTTGTAGAGCGGCATGCTGATCTTCCAGGGACGCGAAAACACTTGCGGATCTTCGATCGTCGCCTCGTACATGAGCGCATCGGGACTCAGCGGCGTGTAGCGCTCGGTTACGTGTAATGCATCGCTGTGGTAGTCGCCCGCGCGGTCGAACCAGGTGCGCTCGTCCAGGTTCGTGACGCTGACCACCAGCGTGTCGCCCTCCCAGTGGCCCACCGAATGGCCCATCAGATAGTCAGTTGGGCTTTCAGGCGGTTTGTCGAGATAGATGGTGCGAGTGGCGTTCGCAAATTCGTACGCGATGAGAATGACGTTCTTGCTTTGGACAATCTGGAACGGGAAGGGCTGGTAGGTGGCGCGCGGCACTCCGGGCTGATAGCACTTGATCTCGGGATCGTCGGTGGCGCGATGCTCCCAGTTATGTTTCCTTTGCTCCAGCGCGGCGGGCAGGTAGGGAATCTCGCCGCCTTCCACAACGCCCAAGCCACCGGGCTCCGCGCCTTGCGCTCCGAGCGACAAGATCGGGCCGGCTTGCGCGGCGTGCCCTCGGAGGTCCCAGTTGGCGGTATTCAGAGCCTGCCAGATGCCGTTGAGATTGGGTTTGCCGTCGGCGGTGCGGGGCGCTTTATACGCAGGGGGCTGAGCCGCCGCGCTGATCGCAAGAAGCGCGACCGCAGCGCTGGCCCATCTCCCTACGCGACTTGGCATCGGCTAGATCCTCGAACTCAACGCGCGCACGGTCAAACCCGGGCCGGGGACACGTGCGCGCTCGAAAACCCGTGGGCGCACAAAGCGCCTCCACGGTGATTCAATTGTTACTCCGCGTGTTCTTCAGAACAGCGGACTACTTCTTTTCTTTTTCTTCGTCCGGTGCGCCGGTGCCCTGCGAACCGAGGAACAGCTTCTGGCCGTTCGGCAGCGTGATGTCGCGTCCATTGGCGCGAGCGAACCGTCCTTGGACTGATAGCCGTCCACGACGACCTGGGTGCCCGACTCGGAATCGTGTTCTTGTTGAATCCGCGGCGCAGCAGAACGTTCGGGCTGCCGGCCTCGAACATCCAATTGCTCACGGTTTGCCATCCGGTTCTATCACGTCCACATGGATCCAGGAATGCGGGTTGATCAACTCCACCTTGGTTACCGTCCCTTCAAAGTGGACCGGCCGCTTGGCATCGAATTCCGCCGCGAAGGCGTGATGCGCCCATGCCGGGACGGCCGGCCAACAGCAGGCCGGCGCCGGCTGCCACAAAGCTAACTTTGCTCTCATCTTGAGGTTCTCTCCTTACGAACCTATGACTGGCTCAATCTAACTTGTCAACCCTTTTTCTTGCCGCCGCATCCATCCTTGCGCGCGCCGCCGAGGATATCTGGCATGGCGTAGTTGCCTTCGTGACAGGCGTATTCGTAGATCGGTCCTGGTCGTCGCCAGGAACGGATACTCCGCCGTCCATGGCTTGGTGAACACGTCGGGATCGTCAATCGTCACACCGGTACAGAATCGTGTGCTTCATCGGTGCGCCTGAAGCGCTCGATCACGTGCAGGTTCGCGACCCGATCCGCGAAAACTGCGTCTTGTCGGTGAAATTCGTGGTATCCACCACCAACGTGTCGCCATCCCAGTGCCCGATCGAATCGCCCAGCCATAGGCGAATGTCTGAGGCAGGTGCGTGGCTTCCGTCCATGCGGATCACCCGCACGTCGTGAACCATCTCGACCAGAATCATGATGGTGCCGGTGGTCTGGACGATCTGATAGTTGTTGTTGTAAAGCACCGGCATCATCGGCGGGCCGGACGTCGAGCCGAAGCCGAGCAGGCAGCGCTCGCCGAGCGGCCGGTCCTTCACGCTGTTGTACACGTTGCGCTGCGGCCGGCCATTCTCTGGCGAGCCTCGGGCGTCAGCGGAGGCATTTTGCCGTCCGGGGGATCGATAATCAGCGACGTGCGCTTCACGCCGTCGACACGAGCGAGTTCGGTGCCCCGATCGAAGAACAGCGAATTGTATGCGTGATCGCGGTCGCGTTCGGCATCCGCGTTGCGGCGGTCGGTATACAGGTTGTCGTCGTCCTGATGCTCGAACTTGGCCGCCTCCGCGTCCGTAACCGTGAGCTTCGCTGCAAACTGCGCGGGGCGTTCCAGCGGTGTAATGGTGGCGTTGGTCCAGATGCCTTGGAGGCTGGGATGGCCGTCCGGCATGCGAGGCGTCGACCCGGCCTTTTTCGCAGCCGGAGCGGCTTTAGCGGTCGCTGGAGTCTGGCACACCATCGGCGCGGCGGCGAGCACCGCAGCGGCAACGGACGCGAGAATCCTGGGAGTCAACGAAGCCTCCTGGCCGTTTTACTTCTTCCGGAACTTGCCGTACATCAATTCTTCCACGAACTCGACGCACTTGAACTCGAGCAGCTGCGCGTTCTTTTCCACGTGGCGATACAGCGGCATGCTGATCTTCCAGGGCTTCGAAAACACCTTGGCGTCCTCGATGGTGGCTTCGTAGTTCAGAACATTCGGCCCGACCGGCGTATAGCGCTCCACCACGTGCAATTGATCGCTGTGGTAGTCGCCCGCGCGATCGAACCAGGTGCGCTCGTCCAAACCAGTTACGTCGATCACCAGCGTCTCGCCTTCCCAATGCCCGTAGGATTGGCCCATCCAGGAATCGACCGGCGCGGGGCCCGGGTCCTTCAGATAAATGTTGCGAAACGCGCTGTCGTACTCGTAGGCGATGGCGAGGTACTTTTCGCTCTGGAAAATTTGAAACGGGTACGGCAGATACGTGGCGCGCGGAACACCCGGCAGATAGCAGCGGACCTCCGGATCAAGATCCATGCGGTGCTGGTAGTTTTCCTTCTTTTTCGCCAGCGCCGGCCGGCAAGTAGGGAATGGTTCCGCCATCCACTACGCTCAGACCGCCGGGTTGAGCCAGCAGCGTACCAGCGTCGACAATGGGGCTCTCTTGCGCGCCGTGAGCCTCGAGGTCCCAGTCGGCAGTGTTCAGTGCCTGCCAAATTCCATTTAAGTCAGGATGACCATCGGGGCCACGCGGGGCTCGATAAGCTTGTTGTCCAAACGCTGGCGCGATGGCCAGCAAAAGAGTGGCGATCCCGCCGAACGCGATCAATCGATTCCGCATTAGTAATGATTCCTCCAAACGTGCTACTTGGTACGCTTCGGAGCAACGTGCCCAGCCACGCCCTGACTAGCCCGGTGCTGCCGATTTTGGCACGTTACGAGTTACAACGTCAAGGGCACCGGTTGCGCGGTCCGGGCGCAGGGCCAAGCGTGGAACGGGCGCGCGGCTTCCGGCATGTTAGACTGCGGTGGATCGGCGAAGTTTTCGGCTGAGAATCAGGAGGCGCAATGCGGGTGATCGGATTGCTTCTTTTAGGGATGGCAAGCGCGGCGGTGGCACAAGCGCCGTCGTTCCAACCGGTGGGATCCATGAGCGAGTTGATGATACGCATCATCTATCCGACGTCGGATGCGCTCTTTTACATCGAGCGCGACCCGCCCAAGACCGACCTGCAATGGAACGCGATCCGCGCACAAGCCCTGATCTTGGCCGAAAGCGGCAATCTGATGCTGCTGCCCAACCGCCTGCGCGACCAGGGCGATTGGATCAAGGAAACCAAAGTCATGATCGATCTCGCCGACCACCGCGTATCGGGCGGCGATGGCGAAGGACATGGATGGAATTCTGGCGGTCAACGACAAGCTGGCCGATTCCTGCATTGTGTGCCACCAGCAGTATCGGACGAATTATCCGAGGCGGGCGCCCCCAAAACAGAATTAGACACACATTAGGCCGCGTTCCAGGCCGCGCGAAGGTCGGCTGCGATGGCGCGTCCCCGGGCAAAACCGGCGCGCGCGGCGCCCGGGCGACGGCGATAGTCCATCATGTTCGGGCCAAACGCTTCCAGGCTGGCGGGATCGGGCGAAATCAACTCGACACGGCTGCCGGTCGCGCGCAGCGATTCCAATTCGCCCTCTAAGCGGCGGCGAAACGCTTCGGTCATCGGCGAAGGTGGGGCGGCGGCGAGACTCAAGGCGAATACGAACACAATATCGTGGCCCTTCGCGAGATCGGCGTTGGTGCCCGACCGCATGCCTCCGTCCATGTAGCGGCGTCCACGGAATGGTCACGGGCGGAAAAATGCCGGGCACGCTGCAACTGGACGCTACCGCGCGCGCCAAGCTAACGCCGGAATCGCGGTTCCATAGCTGGAAGGAACCGTCCGCGGTATCGACGGCGGTACACGCGAAGCGATCCGGCCAGGAGCCCTCGGGGTAATCGGCGATTGAATGGCCGAAGCTCGCGACGAAGGCTTCCTCGCTCATGGTTTGGGCCTGCAACGCCCATGCGCCGAGTTCGGCGCGCGCTTGCTCCGGCGGAACGATGCCGAGAGCAGCCTGGGCCATCTTCTGAATCAGCACCGAAAGATCGGGCGGCGCAGAGCCCAGCAACTGGCTTGGTGACGACTGCGGTTGATCGGCGCCATCGCTCAAGAATGGCGCGGCCAGAGCGGCCGGCGGACGCCCCATCGCTAGCAGAGAGCCGACAATGGATCCGGCGGAAGTCCCCAGAATGAAATCCGCGTCGGAGAGATCCAGCCCTGCTTCGGCCAATCCCGCCAGGATTCCCGATTCCCACGCGACGAAAACCGGGCCGCCGCCACCCAACACCAGCGCTCGCGTTGGCATGGAGGCTCAGTGCGTGTTCAGACCTTCGGTCGAGCTCGATGCGCGTGCCCACCGGATCCAGGATGAACGCGATCTTCAAGCCGCCGAGTTGCGGCATCTCGCGATAAGCCATATCGAACGTCACGCCCTGAGCTTGCAGGTTCTTGCAGAATGCGTCCAGCCCTTTGATCTCGAAACCGATGTGGTCGAGCGAACGGCCTTTCGTAGGCGCGGGCGCGGTGTCGGCCTTGCGAAAATCCACTTCGCCGCCCGGCACGAACGCGGCCAGAAAGTCGCCGCGCTTGCCTGGCTTCGCGCCAAAGGTCTTGACGTACCAGGCGCGGAGGCTGTCTACATCGGTAGTGGCGATATGGATGTGGTGAAACGCGATCGGCACCTTCAAGGTCGGGTCCTCGGTGAACTCGACGCGCACCTTTTCGGGAAATTCCGCGATGAACTGCTTCTGTTCCGGGCGATCGACGGGAAACGTAACTCCGGCGGCGCTGAGCTTCGCTTTGATGCCGGCCGAGTCTTTCACCAAAAAGCCGAAGTGATTCACCGTGGACCCGTCCGAGCCTTCCGTAGGCGCGGTGCGCGCTTTTTGAATGACGACGAAAGCGCCCGGGAGTTTCAGCATCTCCAGCGCTCCCGCGTTGGTCACTTCAGCGCCCAGAATTCCGACCCAGAGCTTCTTTTGCGCATCCGGATCGGCGACGACCAAGTGTATGTGTCCGATGGAAACGCCGCTATCGTTCGGGGCTGCGGTTTGAGCAAAGAGAGAAGCGGCGGAAGCGGCCAGAAGAATTAACGAGCGCATGGGGGATAGGCTATCACGAAGACGGCCGCGATAACTGCTCAGTGATCGAACGCGCCAGTTCGTCGGGGCGCTGCGAGCTGACCAAGACGATTCCGCCTTTCGACAATTCCAATTCCACACCAGTCGTTCCGCCCGCGATGAACGCCCTTCCCCTGCTGGACGACCGTACGCCGTAGCCGCCCCAATCCCGCCCGGGGTCAAAGGTCACGGACCGCGCCGATTTCACCGCCGCCAGCGAGACGCCGTAGGAACGCCATAGCCCGCGCATCGCCAGCGATATTTCGCCCGGCCGCACATCCGTCACCAGCTTGACCGTGATCAGCCGGAGATAGATCAACCAGAGGAAGATGGTCCAACCGATCATGCTGGTGTTGGTCATCGGATGTTTGCCCCACGGATGTCCCAGGCCGACCTGCCAGATCGCAAGCAGTAGGATGACAAGCGGTGGAATCGCAGTCAGAATTAGCAAACGCAGTTGACGCAGGCTTTGCTCTTCGTGAAAAAGCGGCTCGGGCTGGACGCCCATACGCTCTACCGTAGCGCACCGATGGTGTACTGCAGCACCGCGTTCTGGCTTTGATAGTCGTACTTCGCGCCGAGATTCTCGATTTCTGCCTGGGTCAGATTCAATTGCGCCTGGGTCAGCTCGACGATCGAAGACAAGCCCAGGTTGAAGCGTCCGTTCGCGAGATCGAGCGCCAAAGCGGCTTGGCGCAGAAACTGAGCGGTGACGTCGATGCGCTGGAATGCCGTGAACGCGCCGGCCCAGGCGACACGAACATCCCGCGCGATTCGCTCTTGCTGATCGCGCAGGCGCTGGTCGGCCTCCAGTGCGCGCTGGCGGGCCGCCTCGCGCCGCGCTGAGAACAAATGCCCGTTGAAGACCGGGATGCTGACGTTGGCGGCGACGCCTTCGTATCCCACGGGAACCGATGCATTGATGTAGGGAAGCGCGCCACCCACCGCAACCGCGCTGACGGTCGGCCGCGAAAGATCTTTTTCCGCGTCGAAAAATCGTTGCGCGGCATCGTGAGCCGAGCGCAGACTGGCGAGCTCGGGCCGGTTGTTCGCCGCCTGGGCGACCAGACCGTCCGCCGTAGCGGGCGGTCCTGAAGGAAGCGGTTCGTCGACCAGCTGATAGTTGGCGGCCTGATCCGAACCCAGCGCGCGGCCCAACTCCGCGAAGGCCTGCTGGACGGCTTGCTGCGCATTGATGAGAAGCAGCTTCGCTTCGGAAACAGTAACGTCGGCGAAGCTCGCGTCGAGCTGCGACTTGAGCTGATTTCTTGCCAGCTCGTTCACCTGATCGGCCAGGGTCTGGCGGGCCGCCACGGTCTGCTGGGCAATTTTCACAACGGCCTGGGCGTGCAGGACGTCATAGTAAGCGCGATTCGCTGCGAGCAGCACATCGTAGCGCGTGGCGTCTAGAGTCTGGGCGCTGGCTTGAGCATTCAAGCGGGCGCTGGCAACCAGATTCGGTGTGCGGCCCGAATCGGTGATCAACTGCGTGACCACCACGCCTTGGCCAACCCGGTCGAACAGCCGCGATGCCGATAGTTCTCCCGCGCCGATCCGCGCCAGGTTGTTGCCCTGCGACGCGGTGAGGTCGCCGCTGACCGTCGGATAGTAGGGAGCGCGGTTGATCACGATCTGCTGATTCGCGAATTCCGCTTCGTTCTGCGCGGCTTGGATCTGCGGGTGATTCTTGACCGCCAGCGCCTCCGCTTCTTGCAGCGTGAGTCGCGGAGGCGTCTGCGCGATTGCACTGGAGCGCCGACGATGGCGACAATGAAGGCTCTACGGACGAGTCTCTTCAGCATTCCTTTGTTTCCTCCCATAAACGAGTAAGTAGGCGGCCGGGACGATGAACACCGTCAGCAGGACCGAGGAAGTCAGGCCGCCGATGATGGCCCGCGCCATGGGCGTGTATTGCTCGCCGCCGGTGCCGAGCTTCATCGCCATGGGAATCATGCCGATGATGGTCGCAAGCGACGTCATCAGAATGGGCCGCAGCCGCACACGGCAGGCGGTGATCGACCGCGTCCGCCACCGACAAACCCTGCTCCTCCAGTTTGTGCGCGAAATCCACGATCAAAATACTGTTGGAATCGGCGATGCCGATGAGCATCAGCACGCCCATCAGCGACATCACGTTCAGCGTGGTATGCGTGAGCGGGAGAATGATCAACACGCCGACGAATCCCATGGGAATCGCCAGCATGATCAGGAACGGATCGATGAAGGAACGGAACTGAGCACGGAACGCGCGGCGCTGATGGCGCGCGTTCGTACGGTGGCATGCCGTGCGGCTGCTGCGTATCTCGATCAGATTGGCGGAGCTGCTGTGCGACGCGAGGTGCGTGGATGAATCGCGGGAAAGAAAAACCGGTCGAGAAGCGAGTTGAAGTATTGCTTGAAGTGGGTAGCGAAGAGATTCCGGCGGGGATGCTGCCCAAGGCGGAAGAAGATTTGCGAGCGAATTTTCAGAAACTTTTAACGGCTGAGAATCTTTCGGATGGGGTAACCGTGGAGACGTTCAGCACCCCACGCCGGCTGGTCGCACATGTCCGCGGATTGGCGGAGAAGCAGGCGGATGTGATGAATGAGGTGACCGGCCCACCGAAGTCGGTGGCTTACGACGCGGTCGGCGAGCCGACACGCGCGGCGCACAGTTTCGCGGAAAAGCAGGGCCTGCCTCTGAAGGAACTTTATTTCGTGAAGACGGCGAAGGGCGAATACCTGGCCGCGAGGCAAGTGAAACGCGGCCGCACGGCCGAGCAGATTTTGACGGAGATGCTGCCTCGCGTCATTCATGATTTGTCCTGGCCGCGTTCGATGACTTGGACGGGAATTGACGGCGCGAGGTTCATCCGGCCTATCCGGTGGATCGTGGCAGTCGTGAACGGCAAGCCGCTGAAGTTTTCCTTCGCGGGAGTTGCCGCGGGAGACACAACACGCGGTCATCGTTTCCTGGGCAAGGGGCTCCTTCGCGTAAGTGGCTTCGCGGACTATGAAAAAAAATTGCGAGGAAACGGAGTGATCGTTCGTCCTGCGGAGCGCCAGGAGAAGATATCGAAGGAGCTGGCGGCGCACGCGAAGAGAGCTGGATACCGAATCCACGACGACGCGGAACTGCTTCGGCTCGTCACCTACCTGAACGAATACCCAAGCGTGCTTGAGGGCGAGTTTGACCCGGCGTTCCTGGCATTGCCGGATGAAATTCTGATCACCGTGATGCGCGGCCATCAAAAATATTTCGCGGTCGAAAAGCGGAGCGGGGAAGTGGCGCCGCATTTTCTGGCGGTGATAAATCTGCCGAAGGATCCGAAAGGGCTAGTGCGCGCCGGGCATGAGCGGGTGTTGCGAGCGCGGCTGGCGGATGCGCAATTTTTCTGGGAGGCGGATCAGAAATGTCGGCTCGCCGACTACTTGCCGAAACTGGAGCGCGTCACGTACGAATCCCGGCTAGGCAGCTATCGCGACAAGGTGGAACGCGTGCGCGCGATTGCTCGCTGGCTTGCGGAGCAATGGTTCAGCAGCGGACTCGTACAAGCGCACGTTGCTGAAGCGGACCGGGCTGCAGAGCTTTCGAAGTGCGACCTCGCGACGGAAATGGTTCGCGAGTTTACCGAATTGCAGGGAATCGTGGGAGGGCTTTACGCGCGCGCACAGGGCGAATCGGACGATGTCGCCGATGCAATTTACGATCACTATCGTCCCGTGGGACTAGAAGACCCTATCCCGAGAAACCTTACCGGGTGTGCCGTCGCTTTGGGCGACAAGTTCGATTCCATCGTGGGCTGCTTCGCGGTAGGTTTGGTGCCAACTGGTTCGAGCGATCCGTATGCGTTGCGGCGGGCAGCATTGGGGATCGTGAAAATCATTCTCGAACGGAGACTGCCGGTCTCCGTGTCGTTGGCGGTTGGCGCGGCAGCCAAGGCGCTTGTTACCAATCCCCCGAAGCGGGGAGTCACACCTGAACAAGAGGCGCAGGTTCTTGATTTTCTTCTGGATCGCGCAAAGTTCGTTTTTCGCGAGAGGGAGAAATTCAGCTATGACGAAGTGAACGCGGTGTTCCGCGCAGGGGTCGACGATCTGGTGGACGCACATAAGCGGCTTATCGCCCTGAAGGCGATCCGCAAGTCCAAGAATTTTGAACCGCTGGCTGTATCCTTCAAGCGCATCCGGAATATTCTGGAGAAGTCCAATTTCAAGAGAGAAGAGGCGCCTGGCATTATGGCTGATCTGTTCGAGAGCGCTGCGGAGCGGGAATTATTCTCCGCGATGCGATCGGCAGCGTCTAAAGTACAGGCAGAGAAGCGCGCGGGAAAATATCAAGAAGCACTTGAAGTTATAGCGGGGCTGCGAAAATCAGTGGACGACTTCTTTGAGAAGGTCATGGTGATGGCGGAGAACGAAGCGGTGCGGAAAAACCGCCTCGCGCTGTTGTCGGAAATTCTACGGGAGTTCACGACGATCGCAGACTTCTCGGAGTTAGGCGGAGAAGAACGCAGGTAAAGAATATAAGGTTTTGCTTTAAGTTGTGAAGGCGTGATCTGGGTCGGCGTGCCGACAAGTTTTCCCGGCCGCCGTACAGATAGGCAGTCGCTAGACGGTGTTCAAAATTCAAAAAACAACAAGCGAGGAGCACAGTGACTAAATGGGTCTATTTTTTCGGTGCGGGAAAAGCGGAAGGTGAAGGGAGCCAGCGAGCCCTTCTGGGTGGAAAAGGAGCCGGCCTTGCCGAGATGAGCCGGATCGGTTTGCCAGTGCCTCCCGGCTTTACGATTACAACAGAGGTTTGCACGTACTACTACGGGAACAAGAAAACCTACCCGAAGGTTCTCGACGCGGAAGTTCGGAAAGCCGTCGCGCGCGTGGAAAAAATAATGGGCACGAAGTTTGGCGACAATGCGGCCATGCCGATGCTGGTATCGGTGCGCTCCGGCGCTCGCGATTCGATGCCTGGAATGATGGACACGATCTTGAACCTTGGGCTGAACGATGAGACCGTGCTGACGCTGGCCAAGGCCACGAAAAACGAACGTTTTGCCTGGGACTGCTATCGCCGGTTCATTCAGATGTATGGCGACGTCGTCATGGGAGTGCAGAAGCGTGCGGACGAGGACCATGAACCGTTTGAGGTCGTCATTACCGGGCTGAAGCACGAACGATATCATGCGGATGTCGATGACCCGAAACTCGCAGTAAGCGATCTTCAGGAGCTCGTCGTTCGCTTCAAGAAACTGATCAAGGAACGTACTGGGAAGGAATTTCCGCAGGACGCCTGGAAACAACTGTGGGGCGCGGTGGGCGCCGTGTTTGGTTCCTGGATGAATGATCGCGCCGTTGTATATCGCCGCAAGTACAACATCCCGTCTGAATGGGGCACCGCCGTAAATGTCCAGGCGATGGTCTATGGCAATACGGGTGACAAATCCGGGTCGGGTGTAGCGTTTACGCGAGATCCGGCAACCGGAGAAAAGATGTTTTACGGGGAGTTCCTGATCAATGCGCAAGGGGAAGATGTGGTAGCGGGCGTCCGCACTCCTGAGCCGGTTGTGCAGCTAAAGAATTACATGCCCAAGGCATTTCACGAATTAGAGAAAATCCGCCAAACCTTAGAGAAACACTTTAAGGATGTTCAGGACTTCGAGTTCACCATTCAGGATGGCAAGGTCTTCATGCTCCAGACCCGCAATGGCAAACGAACCGGGCTGGCGGCTGTGCGCTTCGCCATTGAAATGGAGAAGGAGAAGTTGATCGACTGGAAGACTGCCATCCGCCGAGTCCCCGCGGACCAACTGGACCAGGTACTGGCGCCGATCTTTGATCGCAAGGCGGTGCAAGCCGCTAAGGTGATTGCGAAGGGGCTGCCCGCCGGACCGGGAGCGGCTGCAGGGAGGATGTATCTGAATGCGGATCGTGCGGCTGCGGCTGCCGAGCGAGGAGAGAAGGTGTTGCTCGTTCGCAACGAAACTTCACCGGAGGATTTGCGCGGCATGATCGCCGCCGAAGGCATCCTCACGGCAAAGGGCGGCGTCAGTTCGCACGCAGCTCTCGTCGCTCGGCAGATGGGTAAGGTATGTGTCTGCGGAGCAGCGGCGCTACAGATTGATTACGCTGCCAAGACCATGACCGTCGATGGCGTGGCTTACAAAGAAGGGGACTTTCTTTCCATCAACGGCACCGCTGGCGAAGTCTATCCTGGCCAGATCCCGACCGCCGCGTCGGAGATTGTTCAAGTACTAATTGAGAAGTCTCTTGAGGCGAACAAAAGCCAGACCTATCAAAACTTCAAAAAACTTATGGACTGGTGTGCCAAGGTCACTCGCCTCGCGGTCCGTACAAATGCGGACACTCCCGAACAGACAGCTCATGCTCTCGCATTTGGCGCCGTTGGCATCGGACTTTGCCGCACGGAGCACATGTTCTTTGAGGGCAATCGCATTGACGCCATGCGCGAGATGATTTTGGCCGATACCAAGGAGCACAGAAAAGCGGCGCTCGCCAAGATCCTTCCCTACCAACGAGATGATTTCGCCGGGATGTTCAGAGAATTGAAGGGATATCCGGCGACGATCCGATTCCTCGACCCGCCATTGCATGAATTTCTCCCGCACGAAGGCTCCGCGCAGAGCGACCTGGCCAAGAAAATGGGAGTGCCAGTTGAAAAAATCAAACAGAGAGTTAAAGAATTACATGAATTCAACCCCATGCTTGGGTTTCGTGGGTGCCGCTTGGGAATTGTCTATCCGGAGATTTCCGAGATGCAATCACGCGCCATTTTCGAAGCGGCGGCAGACGTCCAGAAGTCCGGGATCAAGGTGCACCCCGAAGTCATGATTCCGCTTGTCGGCTTCAAAAAAGAACTGGACCTGCAAGTTGAGGTCGTTCATCGCGTCGCCAGCGAAGTGATGAAGGAGAAGGGTGTGAAGCTGAATTATCTAGTCGGTACGATGATCGAGGTTCCGCGGGGAGCACTCACAGCCAATGAGATTGCGCATACGGCAGAGTTCTTCAGTTTTGGCACCAATGACCTGACGCAGACTTGCCTGGGAATGAGCCGCGACGATTCGGGTTCCTTCCTCGGACCTTATCAGGAGTTGGAAATCATCAAGAAGAATCCATTCGCTACGATCGACCAGGCCGGAGTCGGACAGTTGATCGAGATGGCTGTCGCGAAGGGAAACAAGACTCGCCCGGGCATCAAGCTTGGCATCTGCGGCGAACATGGCGGCGACCCAGATAGCGTCAAGTTCTGCCATCGTGCCGGTTTGACCTACGTGAGCTGTTCGCCATTCCGAGTGCCAGTGGCGCGGCTTGCAGCTGCTCAAGCAGTAGTTGAAGAAGAGCAAGCGAAGAAAACGAAGAAGAAGTAGCGGAGAAAATCGCTCGGCACGTATTTAAAGCGATACTTTAAGCCGCCGGCGGGCAGACATCTGTTGCGACGGGTGCGCTTCGGCGGCTTCTCGTTTTCTCAAGTGGGCATTTTAAAGAAAAAGTAGAGCCCCAGAAAAAAGAAGGTGATGTCCGTGGACCACGCCGCGAGAAACGGCGGCAATTGTCCGACCCCGCCCATGGCTTCGAGCAGGCGTGCAGCCATCCAATATACGATTCCGATTGCGACACCGAGCGTCACCCCGCCGAGTGCGCCGCGTGTCCCGACCAGCAGGGCAAAAGGAATCGCGAGCAATATGCTAATGGGAGCAATCATGGGGAAGGCAAGCTTGACGTGCCACTGCACCGTCAAGTTGGAGACGTCAAAACCCGCTTTGTGCAGATCGTCGATGTAGCGCCGCAAGGCCCGCCAGTTCATTTGGGAGGCTTGCCGCACTTCACGGTTGAAGTAACTCGGAGGCTCTGAGAGCTCGGCAAGAGAGGTGACGGTGAAGCGGTCGTAGCGGGTGACCGTGCCGCCAGAGAAATCACGTAGCCACCCTCCTTCAAGAACCCATACTTTTTCGGAATTGGACCACTGTGCGCGCGTGGCGAAGATTCGTCGCTTCATCTGGAAGGTGGCAGGATCAAGCTCGACGACGCTCAAGCCTCCAAAGAAGTTTTGGGTCGGATCGAATAAGTCGTAGTTGTAGATCTTCTCGTTGTACCCAAAAATCCAGCGCTCGGGATGTGTGTACGTTTGCGGAGGGCGGCCCTTGATCTGGTTGCGCAGAGCGTCCTGTCGCTGGTTGGCATAAGGGAGGTAGGTTTCGTCCAACATGATCATGCTGGCGGCCAGTGCCAATCCCGCGAAGAGGAGTGGTAAAGCCAGCCGGTAGAGGCTGATGCCGCTGGCTTTGCAGGCCACGATTTCGTTGTTCTTGCTCATGACTCCAACAGTTACAAGCACAGCGACCAGGGCGCCAAGCGGCGCAAGGTTGTAGAGCAGATAGGGGGTGAGGTATCGGAAATAATCGATAACGATGAGGAAAGGGACGCGGTGACGGGCAATGTCGTCGAGCAGCTCGAAAAAAGTGAAGGCCTCAAAGAGGAAGATGAAAACCGCCATGAGCAGGGTGAAATAGAAAAGGAAGCGACGCAGGAGATATAAGTCCATTAAACGAGGGAAACTGCCGCTGGATTGAACGCCATTCTCCTGAGGGTCCAACTGTCCGTTGGGAATGTGGGCCACCACCGCTGCGCGAGCACGCGACTTTCTGCGGCGAAGGAACCGTGCCCAAGCTCGGAACCGGACCGTGGGCTTAAACCATGGGTTTTCACCGCGGAATTGTTCCATACGTGGGAGCAGCGCCAGTCCGAGAATTACTAGCAAAATATTCGCTCCCCAGATCCCGACAGAGGGCGTCACAACGCCCTGACGGGCCAAACCTGCGCCAATCACGGTGAGCAGGTAGTAGCAGGCAATGAGAATGACGGCAAGAAGCGAGCCGGCTGCGCGTCCGCCGCGGCGAGGTTGGGCGCCGAGAGGAACGGCGACGAGAGCAAAGACAAGACAGGCCGCGGGAAATGCGAGGCGCCGGTGCAGTTCAACCCGTGCTTCGCGCCAGCCGGCATCCTTCGTCGTGGCCAACGCTCGAAGAGAACGTTCGGCATTGCTCACCTGCCGAGGCTGAGCAGGAACGAGTCCGTTGGCTTCGATCGGCCAGTCGCTCTGGCCGAAGGATGTTACGGAGTAGCGGTCGGGGTCTTCGCGGGAATATTCATGCGTGGTGCCTCCCTGGAGGTGAAGCTCCAGCTTGCCCTCTTTGGGTTCGGCAATTACAATCGCATTCTCCGCCAGGGTGAGTTGAGAGCCGTTCTCCCCACCGGTTTCAGCGAGAAACACGCCGTGCCAATGGGTGCCGCTGGCGGAAACGTCGTTAACGTAGAGAACAAACTTGGGGAAGCGTTCGTCGAAGACGCGGGGCTGCACGGCGTAGGAGATTTGGGAAGTGAGAAGATCGGTCTCGAGCGTCCGGGATGTGCGCACGGCAACCGGACCGAGCCAAAGGGTCATGCACAGCGTTACGATGGCGCCCGCCGCGGCCAGAACCCCCACGGGCAGGAGAATGCGCCGGCGGCCAATGCCCAAAGCAGTCAGGGCAATGATCTCGCTGTCCGCGGACATCCGGCCCAGGCCCAGTAGCACGCCGATCAGCACGGCCATCGGCAGAGTAAACGTGAAGACAGCGGGGAAAATGCACAGGAACAGTTCAAAGATTTGCGAACCCGAGCCTGTGTGACGGACAAACAGTTCCATCAATCGAACAAGCTGAGGCACGAAGAAGACGAACGTGAATACGGCAAGCCCAAGGAGTGCGTGACGAAAAACTTCGCGGACAATATAGCGGTCCAGGATGCGCATGACGCGAACCGTGAGTGTAGCACGGCATCGCAGCAGAGACGGGAAAGAGAGTGGCGATGAATCGCGTGCATCTCTCAGTCTTGTGGCACATGCACCAGCCGCAGTACCGGGATCCGGAGACCGGCCGTTATGTATTGGCGTGGACGAGGCTCCATGCCCTGAAGGACTATTGGGGCATGGTGGCCATGCTCAAGGAATTTCCGGGCTTTCACGCTACTTTCAATGTGGTGCCTTCGCTCGGAATGCAACTCGAGGAGTACGCTAGCGGAGAGTTTAACGAGCCCTGGTTTTCCCTGGCTTTCAAGCCTGCCGAGGATCTGACACGAGAAGACAAAGCCGAGATCCTGGCACGTGCGTTTCAAGTGAATCATGAGCGCTTGATGTCGCGATGGCCGCGTTTTGTGGAGCTGCATGAGTGGGCGCAGCCCGCTGGCGGGGCGCAGGCGCTGGTCTCTTTTACGCCGCGCGATTGGCGAGACCTCCAACTGCTCTCACAATTGGTCTGGATGGAAGAATCCTGGTTCGAGAAAGACTCGGTCGTCAGCCGAATTGCGAACAAAGGAAAAGAATTCACGGAAAATGACAAGGCCGCCCTGAAGGCGAAGCAATTGGAATTGCTTGGCTTGGTTTTGCCAGAGTATCGGGCTGCGGCACAGACAGGCCAAGTTGAACTCAGCACCACGCCCTTCTACCATCCGATCCTTCCTTTGATCTGTGATTCCGATATCGCGAGAGTGGCGAATCCCGGCACACCGCTGCCTCGCCGAGCCTACCGCCATCCCGAGGATGCCCGCGAGCAGTTGAAGCGCGCCCGGGATTACCACGAGCGCGTGTTCGGCGCCAAGCCGGCGGGACTCTGGCCATCGGAAGGTTCTGTTTCCGATCAGGCATTGACCATCGCGGCAGAGGAGGGATTCCAGTGGTTCGGCACGGATGAAGGCGTCCTCGGCCGAACCTTGAACGCAGGATTTTTTCGCGATGCGAAAGGCGTTCCCGCGAACGCGGAACGTCTGTACAAGCCCTTGCGAGTTCAACTTGGAGGAAAGCCCATCACAGGTCTCTTCCGCGATCATCACCTCTCTGATCTCATCGGATTCGTATATAGCCGAATGAATGGCAAGGATGCCGCCGCGGACTTGCACGGAAGATTGCGCGAACTAGGAGAGCGTGTGCAGACCGGCCAGCCTCTCACGGTTTGCTTGTTTCTCGATGGCGAAAACGCCTGGGAATACTATCCGGGCAACGGCCGTGAATTCTTACGCGAATTCTACGGGCGTATTCAAGGAGATCAGGATTTTCGAGCGCTCACGGCGAGCGAAGCGATTGCCGCCGCTGGCGTGATTCCGTCCAATGCTGGTATTTTTCCGGCTTCGTGGATCAATGCGAATTTCGATGTGTGGATTGGCCACAGTGAAGATGTCGCCGCCTGGGAAGTGCTATGGGACGCCAGAGAAGCCTACGGGCGGGCCCTTCAGGCACATCAACAGGGCCGCGATGGTGCGCCGGATGAAGCCGGTTTGAAAGAGGCGCAAGAGTCCCTGCTGGCTGCGGAGGGGAGTGACTGGTGCTGGTGGTTTGGCCCGGAGCACAGCACCGCAAACGATGCCGAGTTCGACGCGCTCTATCGAAAGCATCTGACGGCTATCTACCTTGCGCTCGGCCAAGTGGCTCCGCAAGAATTGGCAAAGCCCATCAAGCGCAAGCCGGAACACGCCTTGCAACTAGCGCCCACCGGATATTTGAAAATCTCAGTGGACGGACGGGACAGTTCCTATTTCGAATGGCTGGGCGCCGGTCTATACTCGCCCGAACGGCGCGGCGGCGCGATGCATGGCCGCACATTCTACCTTCATGAACTTCGTTATGGTTTCGAGGAGGGACGATTCTGCGTTCGGGTGGATCCCTTTCTGGACCTTCTAGGAGAACTTGAAGATTCGGAATTCCGGATTACCCTCGGTGGGGCCGAAGAATTAGCCATTGTGGTTAAGCTGGAGCGCGGACACTTGCAGGAGTTTGCGGTAGAGAAAGGGCGGTTGTGTTTGCTGAATCCCAAAAGTGTCGCCGAAGCCGCCTTCGAGCGGATCCTCGAAGTAGCGATCGGTCGCAGTGAGATCAATTTGAAAGGTCAAACAAAACTGAAGCTGGGCGTCGCATTGTGGCACGGGGGCTTGCCCGTGGATGTCCTGCCCGCCGAGGGCTTCCTCGAAGTGAATTTGGGCGAGGATAATTTCGCCTGGCCGGTTGAGTCTGAGCAAACCCCCTGACTCGTTTTGTGTTCGTTCTTTCCTAGTTCTGACTCCTCCCAGAACCATCCCGCGTTCCCTCTCGGGCAATTAGAGCTGTGACCCCATCCCTCCTTCTTTTTTCACTATTCGGGAATTTGAAGTGTGAACCTACCCCCGATTTCACTGCCCGCCAACCAGAGTCGTGAACCAATCCCCGATTGGTTTCTTTCTCCTTGACAGTCTAGGAGGAAACATTTTACCTTCCTAGTTCGTCTAGGAGAGTAGAACCCATGGATAAGCAACTCGATCTCCTGCAAGGCACCCTCGATATGTTGATCCTGAAAGCCGTGTCGCTCGGGCCGCTGCACGGCTACGGCGTGCTGCTGCGCATCCAGCAAATCTCCAAGGATCGCCTTGAGATTCAACAAGGTTCCCTCTATCCCGCGCTGTACCGCCTCGAGCACCAGGGCTGGATTACAAGCGAATGGGGCGAATCCGAAAATAAACGCAAAGCAAAATTTTACCGACTGACGGCGGCAGGGAAGCGCAGGCTGCAGGCCGAAACGGAAAACTGGAACAGCATGGCCGACGTGATCGCGGGAATTTTGGGGACAAAACCGGAGGAAGTATGACGCTTTGGAGCCGATTTCTGTCGTGGTCGCGGACTGCTTTCCGCCGTTCTCGCATGGAAAACGAAATGGATGCGGAACTCCGATTTCACATCGATACGTACGCTGAGGATTTGATCCGCGCGGGCGTGCCTCGCGAAGAGGCGCTGCGCCGCGCCCGCATCGAATTTGGCGGGATCGAGCGGGTCAAAGAGGAAGGCAGGGAAGCGCGCGGCGCGAATCTTCTCGATGAATTGCTGCAGGATTTGCGTTACGGACAGCGCGTGCTGCGCAAAAGTCCCGGCTTCGCGGTTGTTGCCGTGCTTACTTTGGCTCTCGGCATCGGCGCTACCTCAGCGATCTTCAGCGTCGTGAATGCCGTTTTGCTGCGGCCGCTGGCGATGAGCGAACCCTCTCGCGTCATGTACATGCAGGAGCATTGGCAGGATATTTTCCCTGGCTTGTCCGTCGGAAACTATATCGACATCAGGAATGAAAACTCTTCTTTTGCCGAGCTCTGCGCCTCGAATTCGGCAGGCTTCAACCTGGAAACGGGAGAACTTCCCGAACGCGTGGATGGCGAGATCGCCAGCGCGAATTATTTTGCCACTTTCGGGGTTCAGCCCATGGTGGGCCGCGTCTACAGCGCCGAAGAGGACAAGCCCGGACGGGCGAATGTGGTTGTTGTCAGCGAGCGTCTCTGGCGTACCACGCTCCATGCGGATCCGGCGATCGCTGGCCAATCCATACGGATCAATGGGATGCCCACGACAGTTGTCGGCGTTATGCCGAAGAGCTTCGATCCATTGCTAAATAATACGGAGCTCTGGGTTCCCGCCGCGTTCACTCCCACGCAGTTGGCTGATCACGACGACCATTATTTGAATGTGATGGGCCGCCTCAAGCCAGGCGTTTCGGCGACGCAGGCTCAGTCCGAACTGGATGTAATTGCACGGCGCCTGCAGAAGCAATACCCGCTCTACGATGAAGGCCGCACATTTCAACTGCAACCGCTTGCCACAGTTCTTCTGGGCGACCAGAGTTTGAGCTTGCGCTTGATGCTCGCGGCGGTCGGCTTCCTATTGCTGATTGCATGCGCGAACATTGCGAACTTGCAGCTTGCGCGCTCCCGCGCCCGCGAAAAGGAGATCGCCATGCGGGCGGCCCTGGGAGCCTCGCCGAATCGCATAGTACGGCAGCTTTTGGCGGAAAACTTGGTGCTTGGGCTGGCCGGTGGCATTGTCGGTATTTTTCTGGCGAATTGGGGCGTGGCTTGGATCGTAGCGCACGGGCCGGCTGAAATGCCGCGTCTGGATCAATCGCGCGTCGACGCTAGCACGCTTGCCTTCGCTTGCGCTGCCACGCTCCTGTCCAGCCTTCTTTTCGGACTGGCCCCGGCACTACGCTCTGCCTCGACGCGCCTGAGCGAAGTATTCAAGTCCAGTTCAGGCGTTTCCGGCGGAAGCCGCGATCGCATCCGCAGTCTCCTTTGGTGGGAGAAGTCTCGCTCGCGCTGATCCTGATGCTTGGCGCCGGGCTGCTTATCCGCAGCGCACTGTTTGTTTCGCACGTGGATCCCGGCTTCGATACTGCAAATCTCGTTGTCGGAAGGGTTGGTCTCCCTGATCCCGGTTATCACGATCCCGACGTCGCCCGACAAACGTTTGAACGCATGATTACGGCTGCAGCGGCATTGCCTGGGGTGGACTCGGCCGCTGTGGTCTCACGCGCTCCGCTCGCCGGCGGAGGCAGCAGCAATGGCTTGCTCGCCGAAGGCAAGCCTCTCGACTCGGCGAATCTTGTGAATTCGCAATTGCAAATTGTTTCTCCCAGCTATCTCGGGACTGCCCGCGTGCCTCTGAAAACCGGCCGCGACTTCACTCCACAAGACACTCGCAACAGCACGCTTGTCACCATCGTCAATGAAACTCTTGCTCGCACCATGTGGCCCGGCGAAAACCCTATCGGCAAACGCTTCTCATGCTGCGAAATTGGTCCGAAGGGCCCCATGGATCCTGTCTGGCACGAGGTTGTTGGCGTGGTGGCGGATGTACGCGCTTGGGGCCTCGCCCGTCGGGTCCCGCCGGAGTTTTACATCCCTATTGCACAAATGCCGCCCAGCGCATGGGATTGGATCGGTCGCACGATGGACTTGGTGGTGCGTACCCATGGTGGCTCGGTCCCAGCGCGCGAGTTGCAATCCGCCGTCGCTTCCGTTGCGCCCGCCGTGCCGATTTACCAGCTCTCGACCATGCAGCACAAAATCTCCAGCACGCTTGAGCGCTCGCACTTCGACACATTTCTGCTAACCATTTTTGCCGCGGTTGCGCTTCTGCTTTCCTCGGTGGGAATTTATGGCGTCCTGTCGTACATGGTGGCGCAGCGGACGCGCGACATCGGCATTCGCATGGCGCTGGGTGCATCGCGCGGGCAGATCGTGTGGAATGTCCTCGGCTTTGGCGTGCGCCTTGCAGGCATCGGCTTAGCGATCGGCCTCGCCGGCGCACTCGCGGCCACGCGTCTCCTCTCATCCATGCTTTATGGCGTGCGCTCCACGGATGCATTCACCTTTATTGCTGTCTCTCTGATCCTGCTGGGAGTAGCGCTGCTAGCGAGTTACCTTCCGGCGCGGCGCGCGATGCGTGTCGATCCCATAGTCGCGTTGAGGTACGAGTGATGGCCCGGACCCTCGCGAGAACGAGGAGCAGCGAACTGGAGGTGCTATGACCTTTTGGAGCCGGTTCAGTTCATGGTTGCTCACGACCTTCCGTCGTACACGGGCAGAAAGCGAAATGGACGCGGAACTCCGCTTCCACATCGAAGCGTACTCGGAAGATTTAGTGTGCAGCGGCGTATCGCGGCAGGAAGCGTTAAGGCGCGCCCACATTGAGTTTGGCGGAATCGAGCGCATCAAAGAAGAAGGTAGGGAAGCCCGCGGCGGGAGATTCATCGAAACGTTGCTCCAGGATCTGCGTTACGGCGCGCGCATGCTCCGCAAGAATCCCGGGTTCACCGTTGTCGCGGTTCTCACGCTGGCGCTCGGCATCGGCGCCAACACCGCGATCTTCAGCCTCGTCAACGGCATTCTCTTGCGCCCCCTCTCCTTTGCGGCGCCGCAAAATCTCGTCAGCATCACCGGCACTTACCCCAAAGGGGCATTCGTGGCGTTACGCGAAGAGGCGCATTCGCTCGATGCGGCCGCGTATTTTGAAGGCCACGAGTTCAACCTCACAGGCCGCGGCGATCCGCTTCGTCTTTCCGGCGTTCTCGTATCCGCCGAATTTTTCAACGTTCTCGGCGCACGTCCCGAGCTCGGCCGCCCCTTCTATCCCGGCGAAGATCAAGCGGGCCAGGACGCCTACGTCATCCTGAGTCACGCCCTCTGGCAGCAGCGCTTCGCCGGGGATCCTTCGATCGTCGGCCATTCCATCGAGCTCGAAGGCGTCAGCCGCCAAGTCGTCGGCGTGATGCCCGCCGATTTCAATTTTCCATCTTCGAAAACTCAGGTTTGGATTCCTCTGCACAACGATCCCCGCGACACCGTCGCTTATTGGGCCGGCGATTTTATGCCCATCATCGGCCGCCTTCGTCTCGGCTCGACCACCGCCCAAGCTCGCGCCGAGATTCGCATGTTTCAGTCACGCGTCTTTAAGCTATTTCCTTGGCCTATGCCTGCCGATTGGAACGCCGACATCAGCGTCGTTGCTTTGCACAAAGGCATGGTCGCGGACGTGCGCGGCCGCCTCTTCCTTCTTCTCGGAGCGGTTAGTTTGATTCTCCTGATTGCCTGCGTAAACGTCGCCAATCTCACGCTCTCGCGTGCAGCGACTCGCGAAAAAGAAATCGCCCTCCGCACAGCCATGGGCGCCGAGCGCGGCCGCGTAATCCGTCAACTCCTTACAGAAAGCGTTTTGTTGGCATTTCTTGGAGGGACTCTCGGAATCGTTTTTGCCGCCGAAGGCTTGCAATGGCTCAAAGCCTCGCTTCCCGCAGACACGCCTCGTCTCGCCGATGCGCACATCGACTGGCGCGTCCTCGCGTTCACCGCCGGCCTCGCCATCCTCACCGGCCTTCTCTTTGGCCTCGCTCCCGCGCTCCATTCCTCGCGCGCCGCCCTCGTCGAGTCGCTCAAGTCCGCCAGCCGCGGCGCATCCGCTTCCATCTCTCAAAATCTGCGCAGCGGATTAGCCATCGCCGAAGTCGCTTTCGCTGTCCTTCTCGTGATCGCGGCCGGTTTGCTTATTCGCAGTTTCGTGGCGCTTTCCCACGTCGACCCGGGTTTCCGCCCCGAACGCATCCTCACGGCCCGCGTCACGCCCAACCAAGAATTCTGTAGCGATCCCGCGCGCTGCATTAGCTTCTACCAGCAGCTCCTTGATCGCCTCGAGGCCGTTCCAGGCGTTCATTCCGCCGCTTTCGTCAACACGCTTCCTCTCGGTGGCCGTGTCGCAAAACGCTCTCTTGAAATCGAAAATGAACCCGTCTCTCCAGGCGAAGTCATGCCTCTTTTCTGGATGAACGTCGTCACTCCGGATTATCTTCGCGTCATGAGTATCGCAGTGCTTGGCGGCCGCGGCTTCACGTCAGCCGACAATTCCGGCGATCCTCCCGTCGCTCTTGTCAGCGCGTCCACTGCTCGCCGCTTTTGGCCTGGCCGCAGCCCCATCGGTTCGCATGTCCGCCTCAGCGGCGACAAAGATTGGCGCACCATCGTCGGCGTCGTCTCCGACGTTCGTGCCTACGACTTACAGAGGAACATTCCGGATTGGATCAATGGCACGATCTACTTTCCCTACACGCCAAACACCACTCTCGAGGGCGGCCGCGTTCTTTCGGAGATGACCGTCGTCGTCCAATCGAGCCTTGACGAGCTGCAGGTCCAAAATGCTCTTCGCAGCACGATCGCTAGCCTCGGCCCCGAAGTCCCCGCCAGCGAAGTCAAGCCCATGAGCGCGGTAGTCTCCGAATCCGTCTCCACTCCGGCATCCACAACCGAACTATTCGTCGCTTTCGCCGGCCTCGCTCTTGTTCTCGGCCTCATCGGCATCTACGGCGTGCTTTCTTTTCTCGTGTCCCGGCGCACGCGAGAGATCGGCATTCGCGTCGCTCTCGGAGCGCAGCGCCGCGATGTTCTCTGGCTCATCATGAAGGAAGGGGCCAAATTCTCTCTCATTGGCATCAGCCTTGGTTTGGTTTCCGCGCTCGGAGTGACGCGCCTTCTCGCCAGCGAACTTTACGGCGTCAGTCCCGCCGACCCCGTCACCTTCCTCGCCGCCGCCATTCTCATGACCGTCGTCACGCTCCTGGCCTGCTACATCCCCACTCGCCGCGCCATGCGTGTCGACCCGCTCATCGCTCTGCGCCAGGACTAATTCCCGCGACACCGCTAATACAGTTTAATCGCCAAATCCATGGGTCCATCTCCAACTGGAATCATCGTCAGCAAACTGTTCGTTCTCACGCGAATCACGGCCACATCTCCGGAACCCTGGTCCACGGCAATCAGCAAGTTTTCTTTGGGGTCGAAACGCAACTCTCCCGGCGACTGCCCCGCCGGAATCGGAAACTCTTTTCCGGTGCCGGGGTCGCGAATGATCCGTCGATTGGCGATGTCAACGGGAATTAGGTGCCCCGCCGCGCTGTCCGAGACATACATCGTGCTCCCATCAGCGCTCAAAATGCCTCGCGTCGGTGCCGATCCCAGCACCATGTAGTCGCCCACTTCATGCGTCCACGTGTCGATCGCCTGCAATCCGTGCGCTTCCGGAGAAATCACATAAAGCTCGCCGCCGTCCGGCTTGAGCAGCATGTCCGATGGTTTCCCCGCCAGCTCGAGGTTCGCCACCAGAACGCTTCTCTCCAAATCAACCACAGAAAGCTCGGCCACGCTCCGGCTCATTACAAACGCCAGGCTGCTGTCCGGAAGAATCGCAACTGCTTCCGGCTGATTGACGACACGAACCGTGCTGCGCAGCGCAAGTGTCGCCGCGTCGTGGATCCCCAGCGTCCCGTCGCGCCGATTCGCCACGAGCACGCTTTTTCCGTCCGGCGTAACGCGCGCCAGCACAGGCTCGCCGCCCGTCCGCGCGCGGCCCAGAATGCTGTGCGACTGGCAATCAATGGCCAGTAGCGTGTCCGATGCCGCCGATGTCGTGTACAACCGGTTTCCATCCGCCGAAAAATCAATTGCGAAGGGAAGTGGTCCGACCGGAATGCGCGCGGTGACTTGATTCATGCGAGTGTTGAGCACCCACACGAATCCGCCTGCGCTGCTTACGCCCCAAATTTCCGCGCGCGTCGGATGCTCTCGCATCCCGGATATGCCTTTGCCGACGAAAATCCGCGCGACAGCCGCCAGCTTCACCAGATCGATATCCGTAATGTTTCCATCCGCCGTCGACACATACGCACACAATCGCAGCCCCGGCCGCAGGAAAGATGGCTGGTGCTCCCGCAAAACCTCCACAATTCCCGCAATCAGCAGGATGCCCAGCAGGAAAAATACACGGAAGTTGCGCGGCCGGTCCATAACGCGGTTGAATTGTTGCATGTTGACTGCGGAATTAGCCAGAACCCTGCGAATGGATCGGAAGGAAGCAAGCTGAACGCGTGAATAGTCGCGACGGTGCCCTCAATTCACTTCGCGCCGCAGAACCGCCGCAATTTGCCGAACCTCTTTCACCAACTCGGTGAACTCCTCCGGCAAAATCGATTGCATCCCGTCGGAAAGCGCCTTGTCCGGCTCGTGGTGTACTTCGACCAGCAACCCGTCCGCGCCCACCGCGATCGCCGCGCGCGACAGCGGCAAAACTTTATGCCGTTTCCCCGTCCCGTGCGAGGGATCGACCAGAATTGGCAAATGGCTCCTCTTTTTCACCGCTGGCACCACCGCCAAATCCAGCGTGTTTCGCGAAAAATCCGAAAAAGTCCGCACGCCGCGCTCGCACAGCATCACGTTGTAATTTCCCTCGGACAAAATATATTCCGCCGCCATCAAAAACTCATCCAGCGTCGCCGCCATCCCTCGCTTCAAAAGCACCGGTTTCTTCGCCCGCCCCGCCCGCTTCAAGAGCGAAAAATTCTGCATGTTCCGCGCGCCAATCTGAATCACGTCGGCATATTCCTCGACCAAATCCAGACTCTCGTTGTCGATCGCCTCGGTGATAATCCCGAATCCGTATGTCTCGCGCACCTTTGCCAGAATCTTCAGTCCCGGCAAGCCCAGCCCCTGAAAGCTGTACGGCGAAGTCCTCGGTTTGTACGCCCCTCCACGAAACAACCTCGCACCGCTCTTCTTTATGCGTTCCGCGATCGCCAGACACTGTTCTTCCGTCTCCACCGCGCACGGCCCAGCCACCAGTGCAATCATTTTGCCTCCGACGAACACATCGCCCATCGGTGTCGGTATACGCAGTACGCTGTCCTCCTCCTTCGCGTCCCGGCTCACCAGCTTGTACGGTTTGCTGACCGGAATGCACTCGATCACCCCCGGCAGCGATTCCAACACTCCCAGATCAACCGCTCCGCTATTCCCCGTAATCCCAATCGCTGTCCGAATCGATCCCGGAATCGGATGCGCCTTCAACCCCAGGCTCTCTATCCGTTCGCACACCCCTCGAATCTGCTCCTCCGTGGCGTGCGATTGCATGACAACCAGCATCGGCTGCTCCTCTGTATTCTTCCTGGGCCCTTTGCAATTCACTAGTCTACGGTATGCTTGCACGGCCCCGCAAACCGCTCTCCATTCCCGACCGTCCCGCAGCGCAAGCCGATTTGCCGCGTGTGCTAGAATAGCTAGTTTAAGGCTAGGCAGATTTTTTCCATGAGTACGCCAGAGCAACCACTCACGCCCGTCTCCGAGTTCGACCCGGAAGACGAGTACCGCCCGGAACCGGAGCCAGAGCCGCTGCCACCCACCTGGATGGACGGCAGCCTGCGCATCGGCATCCACGCCTCCATCGCCGGAAGCTATCCCAACGCGCTCGAATCCGCCCGAAAACTAGGCTGCAACGCCCTCCAAATTTTCTCCGCGAGCCCGCGCATGTGGCAGGTCGGCTCAGCACGCATCCCCGAAGCAGACGCTGCCGCCTTTCGCGCCCGCCGCGCCGAACTCGGCCTCGGCCCGCTCGTCATTCACGCAAACTATCTGATCAATCTGGCCGCGGTTCAGCCCATGCTGCAAACCCGCTCGATCCAAGCGTTTCAGGACGAGCTTATACGCGGCGTGGCGCTAGGGGCGGATTTTCTGGTCGTGCATCCCGGCTCGCGCGGCGATGCCTCGCCCGAGCAAGCCGTCCGCACTGTCATCGAATCCGTCAAGCAAAGCTCCAAGCGCGTTCCCCTGGGCAATCTGCGCATCCTCATCGAAAACACGGCAGGGATGGGAAGCGCCGTCGCCTCCCGCCTTGAGGAACTTGCGGAAATCCTAGCTGGCCTAACGAATGTCCCCGCTGCCGCGTGTCTCGACACTGCCCATCTTTTCGCCGCAGGCTACGACATCAAGACCGAAACTGGCCTGGCCTCCACCATCGATGCGATCGATTCCACCATCGGCCTCGATCGCGTCCCCGTCTTTCACGCCAACGATTCGAAAATTCCGCTAGGCGGCCGCGTCGACCGCCACGAAAACATTGGCGAAGGCAAAATCGGTGCCGAAGCGTTTCATCGCATCCTTACACATCCGCGCCTCGGCGCCACACCTCCCGGAGGTCTGATCGGGCGCGCTTTCCTGCTCGAAACGCCGATCGACAATCCCGGCGATGACCGCCGCAACGTCGCCAAGCTTTGGGAACTAGCGGGCTTGAGCAGCCAAGCGCCGCCAGCCGAGAAGGGTTTCTCGATGCTCACCGCGGCCATCAAGAAAATTCAGGCGAAAACGGCAAAAGCCGAAAAGGCCGCCGCAAAGAAGACGAAAGTAGCCATTAAAGCAAAAGCGTCAGCTGGCAAATCCAAAAAATCGCGCAAGTCCAAGAGGGGATAGCGGGGCGTGGCGGAATACAACCCACAGGAAATCGAAGCTAAGTGGCAAAAACGCTGGGCCGAAGCCCGCGTGTTTGAATCCGAAGCCGATCCTGCAAAGCCAAAGTATTACACGCTGGAAATGCTGCCCTACCCTTCGGGCACCATGCACATGGGCCACATGCGCAATTACGCCATCGGCGATGTCGTCGCCCGCGTCAAGCGCATGCGCGGCTTCAACGTCATCCATCCCATGGGATGGGACGCTTTCGGTCTCCCCGCAGAAAACGCCGCCATCAAGAACAACACGCATCCCCGCATCTGGACCAACAACAACATCGCCGAATTCCAGCGCACTCTGCGCCGCTTCGGTTTCAGCTACGACTGGCGCCGCGAAATTTCCACCTGCGAGCCCGAATATTACCGCTGGAACCAGTGGTTTTTCCTGCGCATGCTCGAGCGCGGCCTCGCCTATCGCAAAAAGAGCCGCGTAAATTGGTGCCCGAAGTGTTGCACCGTCCTCGCCAACGAGCAGGTCGTAAACGGCGGCTATTGCTGGCGCCACGAAGACACCCTCGTCGAATCCCGCGAACTCGAGCAGTGGTTCCTCAAAACGACCGCTTACGCCGACCAGCTCGTCGATGACCTCAAGCAACTCGAAGGGACTTGGCCCGAGCGCGTCATCACCATGCAGCGCAACTGGATTGGCCGCTCGCAGGGCGCGCGGGTGAGGTTCGCCGTCGATGATCTGCAAGACGCCCCGCCGATTGAAATTTTCACCACGCGCATCGACACCATCTACGGCGCGACCGCGCTCATCCTCGCCCCAACCCACCCTGCCGTCGAGAAACTCCTCAGCTGGGCCACGCCGGACAGCATCGAATGGACCAGGCTCGCAAAGATGCGCCAGTCCTCTGTAAAAACCGAAGACCTGGCGACGATGGAGAAAGAAGGATTTTTCACCGGCCGCTACGCCACAAATCCTTTCAACCGGGAGAAAATACCAATCTGGGTCGGCAACTTCGTTCTCATGGAATATGGCACCGGAGCGATCATGGCTGTCCCCGCGCACGACCAGCGCGACTTCGAATTCTGCCGCAAATACGATCTACCCGTCCGCATCGTCGTTCAACCTCGCGATGGCGAACCGCTCGTCGAAGAAAAAATGTCCGCAGCTTTCGACGACAACCAAAACGGCAAGCTCGTCAACTCCGGCGCCTTCAATGGCCTTTCCGTCCAGCAAGCCATCGCGAAAATGACTGCTTTCGTCGAGAAAAAAGGCTTCGGCCGCGGCGAAGTCGTCTTCCGTCTGCGCGACTGGGGAATTTCCCGTCAGCGCTATTGGGGCACGCCCATTCCCGTCGTCTACTGCCCAGACCATGGCCTGCAACCCGTCCCCGACAAGGATCTACCGGTCCTGCTGCCGCCGAATCCCAAGCTCACAGGCGAAGGCGAGTCCCCGCTTGCATCGACTCCGGAATTTGTGAACGCAACGTGCCCCAAATGCGGCGGTCCCGCGCGCCGCGAAACCGACACGATGGACACTTTCGTCGACTCCTCCTGGTATTTCTACCGTTATTGCGACCCGCACAATAGCGAAGCTCCTTTCGATTCCGCGAAAGTCGGCTACTGGTTTCCCATCGACCAGTACATCGGCGGCATCACCCATGCCATCCTGCACCTCTTGTACTCGCGCTTCTGGTGCAAGGTCATGCGCGATCTCGGCCTCGTCAAACACAACGAGCCCATCGCCCGTCTCTTCACTCAGGGAATGGTGCAAAAAGGCGGCGTAGCCATGTCTAAATCGCGTGGCAACGTCGTCGGCGCCATCGACATGGCTGAAAAGTATGGCGCCGATACCGGCCGCCTCTACACGCTCTTCGCCGCTCCTCCCGAAAAAGATCTCGAATGGAGCGAAGAGAGCATCGAAGGCTCCTGGCGTTTCCTGAACCGTGTCTTCCGTCTCGTCGACAAGCACGCCGCCGCCATCCGCGAAACCAAGAACTGGAATTTCGATTCAAAGGGAATTTCTGACAAGGAACGCGACCTCATTCGTGTCACCTATCAGACCATGCTCCGTGTCACGCAAGACTTCGAGAAGCGCTGGCACTTCAATTCCGCCATCGCTCAAATCATGGAGCTGACCAACGAAATTTATCTGGCCGAGCCGCTCGAAAACGGCGTTCGCCCGGAAATACGCAAAGAGGTCCTGCAAATTCTTACTCTGCTCCTCGCGCCCATGACCCCGCACATCGCCGAAGAAATGTGGGAAATGCTCGGCAATCAGAACGGGCTCTGGAACGCCGCCTGGCCGGTCCTGATCGACGAGCAACTAGAACTCGCAAAAGACAACGAAGTCGAAATCCCCGTCCAGGTCAACGGCCGCGTCCGTTCCACTCTAAAAGTCCCCGCAGGCGCAAGCGAAACCGACGTGGTCGCCAAAGCCAAATCCGATCCCGCCGTAGCCCGTCACATCGAAGGCAAGCGCCTCGTCAAAATCATCTTCGTCCCCAACAAACTCCTCAACTTGGTGGTCAAATGAGCAAGCACCGGTGGCACAGCCAATCCTGGCTGTGCTCTGCTCTGTGTTTCGCTTGCACAGCTTGGATTTTTATCCAGGCAGCATTGGGGAAATTGGACCTTTAGTTCTGGTCTGCTCAGCATCGATACGAAAGAGGCAGCCAATGGCAACAGGAGCCGCAATGACGGAGCAACAAAAGCCAAAATCCGAGCTAGGTGGCATAGTCGTCCTCGATTTTGGCGGCCAGTACACACAACTCATAGCCCGCCGCATCCGCGAACAGCAAGTCTTCTCCGCCATCCTCCCGTGCACTGCCAAGATCGAAGAAATCCGCGCATACGCCCCCGCAGGGCTGGTGCTTTCCGGCGGTCCCAGCTCTGTCTATGACTCCGACGCCCCCAAATGCGACCCCGCCATCCTCGCGCTCGGTATTCCCGTCCTGGGCATCTGTTACGGGATGCAGTGGATCACGCATAACCTTGGCGGCAAAGTCGAAAAAGCCGACCGCCGCGAGTACGGTCGCGCCCAACTGAAAGTCGATGGTGTCAGCCCAACAAACGAATCAGAACTCTTCGCCGGCGTGCCCCACTCCCTCCGCATCTGGAACAGCCACGGCGACCACGTCCGCGAAGTTCCACCCGGTTTTCACGCCACCGGCCACACCGACAACGCCATCGCCTCCGTCGAAGATCCTCACCGTAAAATTTACGCCGTGCAATTTCACGTCGAAGTGAATCACACGGAACGCGGCACCGAACTCCTCCGCAATTTCCTCTTCCGCGTTTGCAAAGCCGAGCCGAAATGGAGCGGTTCCGCCTTCATCGAGGAAACCACCGAGTCCATCCGAAGAAAGGTCGGCCAGGGCCGCGCCATCTGCGCCCTCAGCGGCGGAGTCGATTCCACGGTCGCCGCCGTCCTCGTCCATCGAGCCATGGACGACCGCCTCACCAACATCTTCGTCAACACGGGCATGCTCCGCAAAAACGAATTTGCCGACACCCTCGAAATGCTCCGCGACCGTCTCGGCCTTCGCGTCATCGGCGTCGACGCCTCCGACCGCTTCCTAACCAGGCTCGTCGGCGTCACTGACCCCGAACAAAAGCGCAAAATCATCGGCAGGGAATTCATCGCCGTCTTCGCCGAAGAAGCCCAAAAGCTCCAAACCGGCGAAGCCCATGCCCAAATCGGCTGGCTAGTCCAGGGGACCCTCTATCCCGATGTAATCGAATCCGTCTCCATCAAAGGCCCCTCCGCCACCATCAAAACCCACCACAACGTCGGCGGCCTGCCCGAAAACATGCCCTTTGCCCTTATCGAACCCCTTCGCGACCTCTTCAAGGACGAAGTCCGCCGCATTGGCAAGGACCTAGGCCTTCCGGAGGAGATTCTTCTGAAACATCCGTTTCCGGGTCCCGGATTGGCTGTAAGGCTCCTCGGAGAAATCACCCGCGGGCACCTTCACACCCTGCAGGAAGCCGACGCCGTAGTAGTCGAGGAGATACGTCGCGCCGGCCTCTATAGTAAAGTTTGGCAAGCCTTTGCGGTTCTGCTTCCTATTCGCAGCGTCGGCGTCATGGGGGATTACCGCACCTACGGCCTGACCGTCGCTGTCCGCGTCGTCGAATCCGACGATGCCATGACCGCCGACTGGGTACGCCTGCCCGGCGAAGTTCTCGAGCGCATTTCAACCCGCATCGTAAACGAAGTTCGCGGCGTCACCCGCGTCGTTTACGACATCAGCTCAAAACCGCCAAGCACGATAGAATGGGAATGAAGCAAGGATGGGAACAAGCAAAGCCGTGGAAGGGAATTAATCTAAGCCCCGAGCCAACCGTAATTCTGCCGTACGGCGAACTCCAAAGAGTAAAGGCCGCGCAGGGACCGGACGCGGCCTATCCAGGAGTTCCGATTATTTGACTGCACGCTCTATTGAAATCGTCGCAGAACTACCGATTCGCCATCTTCTGCGCCATGTACAGAATGAGCTTGCGGTCCCCTTCTTCCACTTTGCCCAGCAAGCGGCGAAGCTTGTTGAGAAAGCGTGCATCTTTTCCGACGCTGCCCCACGCGATGTCATCCGACGACTTCCGCTTGGGCAGATTCGGCAACTGCGGCGGCTCCTCGCCGTCATAAAAGAGTTGATAGAGTGGGCACTCGAGCGCGCGCGCAAGTTTTTCCAGTGTCTCGATGGCCGGTACTGTATGGCCATTTTCGACGCGGGAAATATAGCAACGCAGCAACCCTGTTCGCTTCTCGATGTCGCCCTGGGAGAGTTTCTTTTCTTCGCGGAGTGCGCGAAGACGGTCACCTATAATCATGGCGGCATTATTCCATGTAGGTAAGGTGCAAGCAAGTAGAAACTTAGCACTCCCAGATTGAAACACTTGATGCGGCCAGGGGCAACCCAAGCTACATTAGACGTAACCGGATTGACATGCCACGCGTCCCAAAAGTAGAGCCTCTGGGGTCTCCCGCCGCTTCGGCGGGCTCCCACCCGCCAACGGGTAAGCCGGCGGGTGTTGCGGATGACCGGGAACTTGTCCGGCGAGCGCAGCAAGAAGATCAGGAGGCTTTTGAAGAGCTTGTTCGGCGCCACCAGCACCGCGTCTTCGCCGTTGCCGGCGGAATCTTGCGGCGCCGCGAGGATGTTGAGGACATTGCGCAGCAGGTCTTTGTAAAGGCGTATTTCTCGCTGAAGCGGTTTGATCAGCGGGCCGCCTTCAGCACTTGGCTCTATAAGATCACCGTGAACGAGTGCTGGGACATGTTGCGAAAGAAAAAAGTCCGGCCCCTGGTTTACGAGTCGGACCTCAGCGAAGAGCAGGCCCGGCAGGTAACCTCCGCCGAGGAAAAAGGCGGTGGCGGGCCGGACATCAGCGACCGGCTGGAAGCTCGGGAACGCGTCGAGCGTCTTTTGGATGGCCTGGATGAGCGCGACCGCCTGATGCTGATTCTGAAGGAAGTCGAAGGCTTTGCGGTCGAAGAGATTGCGCAGGTTTTGGATTTGAATGCGAACACTGTAAAGGTGCGGCTCTTTCGGGCGCGCCGCAGGATAGTAGACAAGGTTCGCAAGCGCGGCGAATGATTCGGCCGCGGCTATTGAGCGTGGTTGTTGAACGAAATCGAGTTCGGTATTTTATGCGAGTGAGTCGAGGAGGTTGAAAAATGGGCCTGTTGAATAAGAGCCGGGAGCAATGCCGGGAGTTCCGCATTCGGCTCGAGGACGCGGCCGGCGCCGCGTCGGGCGCGAACGGATTACCTGAACTGCTGTCAGCAATGCCTGCCGGTCTGAAGGAGCACGCCGCTGCATGCCTGCACTGCCGCGCCGCTGCTGAAAATATTCTTGCAGCACGCGCTTTGCTGACAGACATTCCCTCCCGTGCTGAACTGGGCGGGCCGTGGTTTGCTCCCCGCGTGATGGCCGCCATCGCTGCGCGCAGCGCGGAGCTCGCTCGCGTGCCCGATACCTGGACTTTTCTCCCCAAGCTCGCCGCGCGCCTCACCTGGGCTTCTGCGATTGCTTTGCTCCTCGCGAGTGGCTGGCTCTATCAAAAGCCGGCAACCGATGTATCCTCGACGCGGTCCGTGGCTACGGACATCACCGGCGAGCCGGTCGTCTACAATGCGACTCCGGCGAACAACGATGAAGTTCTCGTCAGCCTCGCTGAGCGGCCGCAATGAATGAAAGCTCCGCAAAGAGGACAGCCGCCCTGTGGGTGGCCGTCGTGTTCCTCATAGGCGCTGCGCTCGGCGGCGTCTTCGGCTATTTCTATGGCCATCGCAGTGTCGTGTCCGCATCAAATCCCCCTATGAGCGAGCCTGCGCGGCGCGCCAAAAGAGTCGAACAGCTGACGCAGGAATTGAACTTGACCAGCGCCCAGAGCCAGCAACTCGACGCCATCCTTTCCCAGCTGCACGTGGAATACAAAGCCATTCACGACCAGTCCGAAGCGCAGACAAACGCGACTCGGCAGAAGGGGCGCGATCAAATCCGCGTCATCCTCACTCCGGAGCAGAAGCCTAAATTTGAGGAATTCTTAAAACGCATGGACGAGGAGCGCAGGCGAAACACACCTCCGCCTCCCGCATCGCAGTCGTCGCACTAATTCTGGTTTCGCTGCAAAATTGCCTGAGTTCGCAATGGCTCCAGCCACTGCATTCCAAAGCGCCTGCACGCCACGGCCCCACGTCTCCGCTCTCCCTATCGCGTTGCGGATCACACTTTTACGATCAGTTTGCCAATGTTGCCGCCGGTGAAGAGCATGTTGATGGCGTCCGGCGCTTTTTCGAGGCCTTCAACCACCGTCTGCCGGTCTTTTAGCTTGCCCATCATTTTCCACTTGCCCAGTTCCATGGCTGCCTCCGTGAACCGGGAACCGTAGTCCAGCACGAGAAAGCCCTCGACCTTCAGCCGCTTGACGATCAGCAATCCGAGGTTGGCTGGCCCGCTGGTTTCCTTCGTGTAGCCGGAGATCAATCCGCAGAGAACCACCCGCCCGTGCAGATTCATGCGGTTGAGCACTTCCGCCATGATTTCCCCGCCCACATTTTCGTAATCGATATCAACGCCGTTGGGCGTGGCAGCAGCGAGTTTTTCTTTCCAGTCGGCATGCTTGTAGTTGATGGCCGCGTCAAAACCAAGTTCGTCCGTCAGCCAGGCACATTTTTCATCGGTGCCCGCAATTCCAACCACCCGGCACCCGTGAATTTTGCCGATTTGCCCCGCGACGCTTCCTGTTGCGCCCGCAGCCGCCGAAACCACCAGCGTCTCACCTTTCTTAGGCTTCCCAATTTCCATCATGCCGAAGTACGCCGTAAGGCCCGTCATCCCCAGCACGCCAAGAAACGCCGTCTCAGAAACGAAAGGAATCGACGGAATTTTCTGATAAGGAATCTTCGATTGCGCTTCGATGATCGCGTATTCCTGAAGGCCCGTGAGGCCGAAGATTTTGTCGCCCTTCTTGAGGTGCGCGTGCCGCGATTCGATCACTTCCGCAAGGCCGCCGGCGCGCATCACCTCGCCGATGGCAACGGCTGGAAGATAGCTGTCCACCGCCATCCACACCCGCATCGTCGGATCGATCGACAGGTACTTCACTTTGGCCAGCGCCTCGCCGTCTTTCAGCTCTGGCAAGGGAGTTTCCGCAAGCTGCAAATCCCCCGGCGCGAGCAAGCCAGTAGGCCGCCTCTGCAATCGTAGCTGACGGTTCGTCGTCACTAAGATCTCCCAATCCCTCAGACTCTTTTACTCAGCTTCATTCAGCGCAAACTTCCGCGAGCAATTCACCCTGCGGCCGACGCGGCCTAAGAGGAACTCTGCCTGCATCGTGGCACAGCCAATCCTGGCTGTGCTCCCCGGCCCTGCGGTAGCACCGGCACTCTTGCCTGTGCTCCGAGTGAAGCCGACTTTCTACCTAAAAGGGAATATCCTCGTCCGAGATTTCCGGCCCGCTAGGCGCCTGGCTCCCGCCATAAGATTCTTCCGCAGGCGCAGCATGCGCTTCAACATCATCCCCGCCGGAGCGCCCTCCTCCACCAGCTGCGGCAGCATCACTGCGCCCGCCCAACATCCTGAAATTGTTGGCCACAATCTCAAAGCTGGTGCGCTTCTGCCCCTCTTTATCCTGCCATTCCCGCGACTGAATGCGCCCCTCAATAAAAACGAGCGACCCTTTCTTCAAATACTGCTGCGCAATTTCAGCCTGCTTCCCCCAAACGACAATTTTGTGCCACTCGGTCCGCTTCTGCCTCTCCCCGTTGCGGTCTTTGTAAGACTCATCCGTCGCCACAGAAAAGTTGGCCACCGCCTGGCCCCCTCCGGTGTACCGCGTCTCCGGATCGCGCCCCAACCGCCCTACAAGAATCACTTTATTCACGGACATAAGTCATTCCCCTCACGCCGCTGACGATAGCAGAAAGTGCAGAACGAGGCAAAACAGGACGGGCACGTCAGCGGGTCGCCCGGCAAAAAGTGTTTTTCTTACCCTAAGGAAAGCGCGGCCTCTGTTTATGCACAGCTCATTTATTTAGAGGATGCCGCCGGTGACTCGGATCGTTTCCCCAGTGAGGTATTTCGAGTCCGAAGAAGCAAGATAGACCGCCGTAGGCGCGATGTCGTCCGACTGCCCGATGCGCGACAGCGGCGATTGCGTTTCCACCCACTTCCGGAAGTCACTCTCGGCGAACCCAGCCGCATGCACGCCTTCCGTTTCGATCATTCCCGGATTAATGGAGTTAACACGAATCTTGCGCGGTCCAAGTTCCTTGGCAAGAACACCTGTGATGGCGTCGACGGAAGCCTTGGTGGCCGTATAGACCGAAGTTGTCGCCGGCAGGGTTGTACTGACGCCCGAACCGATATTGATGATGCTGCCTCCTTCGGGGCCAATGTGTTTTACGGCTTCCTTGGTGGTGAGCAGCAGGCCGAGAACATTGAGATTAAAGTGTTTGTGAAAGTGTTCTTCAGTGACGGCATCCAACGACGCAAAGGCATATACTCCCGCGTTGTTCACCAAAATGTGGACCTTGCCATACGCTTTCTTCGTTTCCGCGAAGAGCCGCGTGATATCCGCCTGCTTCGAAACGTCGCCCTGCACGGCAATGGCTTTGCCGCCCTTATCGGTGATTTCCTTCACCACCCGCTCGGCGCCATCCTTGCTCGCCGAGTAGTTCACGACCACCGCCGCGCCCTCGGCCGCCAGCGCTTTCGCAATGCCAGCGCCAATCCCTTTCGACGCGCCGGTTACCACCGCCACCTGATTTGTCAGCTTTCCCATAAAGTTCTCCGTTCCCGCGCAATTTCCCGGCTTTCGCCTTTAGACAGCCATCTAAATAGATGACCGCAGCGGGAAAAGAGTGCATGAAAAGTTGCCGGAAAACTATGCATGAATTTTCGGGCTTGGCTAGCCGTTACGGTGGCCTGCTGGAATCGCTATTTCAGCCCGGCGAATTCAGACCTGGCAGAAACGAGGACCGGAACGCCAGCGTCGGCGTCTTTCCAAAGAGCGAAGAAAGAGTTGTACGCTGCCCGAGACTTGGTTATATCGCCGGCGAGCGCGTACGAGCGCGCCAGCCCAAGTTGGGCAAGCGCGCCCATCGGCTCGTTGACCACGACACCCGGCCAATCCAGGATCTTCTGAAATTCAGCTGCCGCCTGCTCTCCGTGATGGGAAGAAAGCAGAGCTTGGCCGCGGACATAGGAAGGATAGAGGTTGGTCCAGAAGGTGCTGCTTCCTGGAACACCCAGCTCATAGGGAGATGCGAGCGCAAGCGCCTCCAAAGCCTTAGCGGCGCTGTTAGGGGAGTCCAGGGAAAGCTGCCCGCGAAGCGTCGGCAGATAATTAAAGCGCACGATCGTATCGGCGGGAAAGCGCTTCTCCAAATCTTCGGCGAGAGACCGCGAGCGTTCGGAATCACCGATCAAGGCAAGCGCCAGAGCGGCCATGTACTGCGCATCGCGGCCGTTGGACAGAGCAAGGGTTGTGGCAGCATGCTGCCGCGTCTCCGCTGCATTTCCGAAGAGGGCCTCTCTGATGGCCGAAGCGGCTTCGCAGCCCGCAGCCATCTCCTTTTCGCCGGCGCGCTCTGCCGCGGCCACGGCCTGTTGGGAGAGGTCCCGAGCGTCAGCAAGCTTGCCTGAATAGGCCGCGGTACTGGCTTCCATATAGAGCATGGCACTTTCTTCACCGGGCTTGCCCAGCGACCAGGAGACCTGCCGCGCCATCCCTTCGGGATCGTGCTTGAGGAAAGCAACTTGGTATAGATAGAGACGCAAATCAGCGGAATCGAGATTCTTCGCCGAGGCTTCTTCGGCAATGGCGCGAGCTTCGCCAAGACGATTCAGATGAATGTAAGCAAGCGCGAGATTTGCGAAATTGAGGCTGTCTGCCGGACCGAGGCGGAGAGCCTGGCGAAATTCGCCCAGGGATTTGTCGTATTGTCCGAGAGTTTGGTAGACGACGCCGAGATTGATGGCGGGCACCGGCTCCCGCGGATAGATTTGCTCCCAGAGCTCGTAAGACTGACGCGCCTTCTCGAGGTCCCCGGTGACGAAGTGATGGTAATGGGATTCGATATAAAATCTCTCCCATTCACTAACGTGAGCGCGAAGTTCGTAAGCTTTCCTGGTATTTTGAGCCGAGAGATTTTTTTCACCGAGATTGTGATAGGCAGTGCCGAGCGTGGCATAGCCCATAGCGAAATTCGGATCAAGCCGGATCGAACGCTCGAGCATGGGCACGGCGGCGGTGTAGTCACCCTTTCCGAGCATGGTCTCTCGCGCCAAGCTGTAGGCCTGCAGCGCTTCGAGAGACGGAGTGGTGGCTTGGTCGATGGGGGTATTAAGTCTCTGGACGGTTTTGAGGGACTCACCGAGTTTTTTTCTCAATTGGGTGGAAGCCACGCCGAGCGCCTTGAGAACATTTTCCTTTCCATTGGCGGTGACTTGTTCCTCGGCCAGGTTATCTCCAGTCTGGCAATTCACTGCGCTGACTCCAATCACATACTGGCCGCCGAAGCGGGAAATGGAGCCAGACAAATACGCTTTGCTTCCGGTGCGCTGGCATAGGTCGCCGGCAATCGCCGTCGTGAGCTTGCTGTCAGCCGGGCGGCCCATCAGCCGCAAAGTTTGTTGAATGCGTTGCTCGGAGACCAGGCTCAAGAAAGGGGATTGCTGTAGCTGTGCGACGAGGCCCTGGCGGAGGGTGTCGTCAAAGATGGCGTCGCCCGTTTTATTGTTGAATCCCAGGAGAACGACAGTGTCCGTCTGATTCAAAGCCCGAGCGCGGCGCGCGCTGTAGAACCAGCCTGCAATGGCGAAAAAAACGGCGAGGAGCGCAAATCCCGCAGCTGCGAGTTTCCACCCGCCGAACCGGCTAAGAGGGGAAGGAGCAGGCATGGCGGGAGTAGCAGAAGTGGCGGAAGGAATGGCCTGGCCGGATTCCGAAATGCGTTTCAACGCAAGCAAATCCGATCGGACCGCGGCTGCGTTCGCGTAGCGCGAATTTCTGTCTTTCTCGAGACACTTGTCGATGATCTCTTCCAACTGCGAAGGAATTTGAGGATTCAAAGACCGGACCGAGGGAGGAGAACGGGTGAGGATGGCTTCGATCAGCGCGCCACCCGTTCTGGCGTTGAATGCCTGCCGCCCGGTGGCCATCTCATAGAGGAGCAGACCCAAAGCGAAAATGTCGGTGCGCAGATCGAGGTCGTCGCCGCGGACCTGCTCCGGTGACATGTAAGCGGGAGTGCCGCTAATGACGCCGACGATGGAGACGGAATCTTGAGGAAGAGCGGAAGAAGAATCCGCGGGATTGAGGTGCAAGAAATCCTTGGGGACGAGTTTGGCTAAACCAAAGTCGAGGATCTTGGCGAGCCCGCGCTTGGTGATGAAAACGTTGGAGGGCTTGATGTCGCGATGGATGATGCCCTCGGCGTGAGCGGCGTCAAGGGCATCGGCAAGTTGAATGCCGAGATCCAGGATCTCGGGAAGGGGAAGTGCCTGACCGTGGAGATGCTGACGCAAGGTTTCGCCGTCGATGAATTCCATGGCGATGAACGGGCGGTGATCTTGTTCGCCAATATCGTAGATGGTGCAGATACCGGGGTGAGTCAAAGCGGACGCGGCGTGAGCTTCGCGGCGGAAGCGTTCCAAAGCTTGCGAGTCGTGCGCCATATTATCGGGAAGAAATTTCAGGGCGACGGGGCGGTCGAGGCGCGTATCCACGGCCTTGTAGACCACACCCATTCCACCAGCACCTAGTCTTTCCAAGATGCGAAAGTGAGAAATGGTCTCGTCAATCATGGTGAGCCTGCGCTTTAAGGGGCGGCGAGCCAGATCACAGAGTTTGATCGCTATCGGCGCCATCTCCAGCCGGGCTCCGGCGCTCGGTGGTGGGCGGTTTTGGAGAGGCCAGTACGCTGAGCACGCGGGAGCCATCGCCGAAGGCACTTAGGTCGGCGAGATGTTCCAGCTCGAGCGTGACGTTCTTGTTGCAAACCGCGCAGACGAGAGCGCCATAAGCAGAGCCGTCGGCTTGGCGGAACAAGTTGTAGCGCATGATGCGCTCGCAACAGACGGGAATCCAAAGATTCGGAGTTTGCGCGGAACTCAAGTGCCACCTATCCGACCACAAGTGGCCCTGATTATACACAAATGGCTGCTCGGCAACGCGCAAACTAGGCAGCGCGGGGGACCAGCGGAGGCGACCCCCGTTGCGATCATTTTTGCGGAGCGCTTGAGGGCGGCGACGGAGGCACGGGGCGCTTGGTCATTTCGGTGCCGGTGATTACGGCGTTGCGAATCTGGCTGAAGAGATCGGTCAGAGTATCCGGCGTGTGAGGAATTAAAATAGTGTTGCTGTGATCGTTGGCGGCGATGTCTTTCAGGGTGTCGAAATACTGGGTCATCAGGACGAGTTGCATGACGTCTTGTGGTGTCGAGCCGGGGACGGTTTTCGCGAAGTCCTCGACGGAATCCTTCAATCCCGAAATGATCGCTTTGCGCTGGTTGGCAATGCCTTCGCCTTGCAGGCGCTTGGATTCGGCTTCCGCTTCGGCCTGTTTGACGAGGAGCATCTTGTTGGTTTCCGCGCGAGAAACGGTGGCTTCGCGTTCGCGTTGCGCGGCGTTGATGTCATTCATTGCGGCTTTTACTTTGAGGTCGGGGACGATGTCGGAGATGAGGACCTTGACGATGGAGTAGCCGTACTCCTTCATGGAAGCGTCGAGATTGTCGCGCAAATCGGTGGCGATGGAGGCTTGATTGAGAAAAGTGTCGTCTAGCTTCATCTTGGGGACGTGGCCGAGGACGACGTTATAGACCATGGACTCGATCTGTTTGACGGGATCGGTGAGTTTGTAGAAGGCGGCTTCGACGGAATCGGGAATCACTTTGTATTGGATAGAGACGGGGATTTGCACAAAGACGTTGTCCTGCGTTTTTGTTTCGACTTTTACGTCGAATTGCTGGACCTTCATGCTCATGCGCTGGACGACGGCTTCAATGTAGGGCGTTTTCCAATTGAGCCCCGGACCGGCGACGCGAGCGAATTTTCCGAGGCGCTGAACGATAGCGACCTGGGAGGTCTCGACGGTGAAGAACGAACCGAGGACCACGCTCAAAACGAGAATCACAATAATTACAAAGAAAATGAAGAAGAGCATGCCTTCGGCGCCCATGTTTTCGCTCCTTATCGCTGGTCCTTCGAGATGGAGTTTGATAAACGGCGCCGCGCCGGCGTGAACACAGAAACTTGAGAGTGACGATGACCGGGACTTTCGTCCATCGCGACTCGGCAACCGTTGAATGACGCCAATGTAGCATGTTCGACGGCGGGCATGTATGGTATTCCCCTCGACTTTGCTATTCGTTGTCGTGATTGCAAACGAATGCTGGTCGAAGAGCAAGGAATGAGGTAAAGGACGTAGAGGAAGCAAAGGAAGTAGAGGATAGGGACGAACATGGGAAATCGGAGAGAATTTTTGAAGAGTTCGGCGGTGGTTTTGGCGGCGGGATTTGGGCCGGGACGAGAGGTGATTATGGGTGGTGAAAATTTCGACGACCTTAGGGCTTTTCGGCCAGAGGTCCGTGCGGCGTATAGCGCGCAAAAAGCATTTGGAAATGAGGGGAAGAAGCCTCTGCGGATGGGATTGATAATCGGGATTGGAAGCGATCCGGACGCGGCGATGGCCAAGGTGCAATCGCTGGGGTTGCCGACTTGCCAGGCGTTTGTGACGGAGTTTGAGCCCGGGCTGGCGGGGAAGTTGACGAAAGCGCTCGTGAAATATGGGATTGAGGCGACGTCGATTGTGGTGGGCGGGCCGGGGAAGGAAGTGTGGGATTTTTATGGCGGACCCATGACGATTGGATTGGTGCCACGAGAGACTCGGTCGGCGCGGATCGCGCAAATCAAGAAGGCATCGGACTTTGCCAAGGAGTGCGGCGTGCCAGCAGTGCAGACGCATTGCGGATTCATTCCCGAAAACCCGAATGAGGAGTTGTACAAAGAGACGGTCGCGGCGATGCGCGACGTGGCGGGGTATTGCAGGAAGAATGGACAGAATTTCCGGTACGAGACGGGGCAGGAGACGCCGATTACTTTGGTGCGGGCGATGCAGGATGTTGGGCTGGACAATCAGGGAGTTAATTTTGATTTGGCGAATCTGATTTTGTATGGGAAGGCGAATCCGGTGGATGCGATCGAGATTATCGGGCCGTATGTGCAGGGGATTCACGCGAAGGACGGACTCTGGCCGACGAATCCGAAGGAGTTGGGGGAAGAAGTGGCAATCGGGAAGGGGAAGGTGGATTTTCCGCGGATCATTGCGCGGTTGAAGGAGATGAAATATCCCGGGGCGGTGACCATTGAGCGGGAGATTTCGGGGCCGCAGCAGATGGAGGATGTACGAGGGGCGAAGGAGTATCTCGAGAGGCTGATAGGTTAGAAGGTTTAAAGGTTGAAAGGTTGAGAGAACAGTGGCGAATGGCTGGGGGGCCAGCGACGCGCGCGGAAACCACGAGCGACGGATGAGAGAGCGGGCGTTGAAGCGGCGTGGCTCGGCGGAAAAGCGGGAGCAAGCTGCCGCACTCCAAGGGGGATACCCCACCCCGGGTGTTTTGTGTAAGAGTGGCAAACAAAGGACTTATGCTTGACGCGGCGTCAAGATAGGGACGTCGGTTGATCATTTGACTCAGACCCCTGGCCTCAGCTCGGGGTAAACTTTTCACAGACGCTCTGGGTAAAAAAGTGACAGGCAAGAGATATGTGGAGCGGACGCGATCGGGCGGGGGGAAAGTTTCAAATTGGGAATGCAAGGTGGGCTGGCAGCGAGACGACACGGGAAATTGTATAACGAAATAGCTATATTGTCAAGAAGATTATAAGTGGTTTGTAGAGAAGAGTTTAGGACTCATTCCACGCCAGAGGAGAGGAGACGCCGGGATTCTTCGAGGGAGATGGGATTGGCCTTACCGGAGTGGATGTCGGCCATGCGCCTTCGGATTTCCTCATTCCAGCCGGGAATTGAGATTTAGTTAAAGTTGGCCGATGACTCGGGTGGCAAGATCTTTTAGCTGCTTCTCGTTTGCCGGCGTGAAAGAGTGTGCGTGCGCAAGACTGAGAAAGAAACGGACTTTGCCTTTGCGGACATGGAGGCCATGCTTAGGGTCAAAGTAAGCTTCATCGCCAAGGCCGGCTACCGGGGTAGGCGGGCTATAAAACATCTTCAATCTGGCGAAGAGATCGGTGGCGGCGGCCGGTGAAGGATCGACGTATGTTCTGAACCAGAGAGTACTTGCCTGACGATTCTTTGGTGCGTAATAGCAATCGGTTCCCTCGGCGGTGTTTGCGTAAGGGCGGGGAGCAACGCTCTTTTGTGGGGAGTCATAGGATTGTCCTAGAGTCTTGGAGACGTCCGCCGCGGGCAGAAGCGAGCAGAGGTCGGCGGGAGGCTCGGTTGCGGATGCCGGGTGCGCCGAGCAGGTGGTTGAAAGAAGAGTTGCGAAAATCAGGGAAAGTTTGCAGAGCTTGGCCATGGCGGACTCCTTTCGAAACTTCGAACTGGTGGTGTAGCTAATATAGCAGCAGCAGGGCAGGGAGAAAATAGAAGGGATGTCGGGGCGTAGGAGATTGGCCCGTGGTCCGTGAAGAGGAGCGGTGGTGGCGGGGGGAATGACTCTGGTTGAAGTGGAATAACTCGAAAAAGCACGGGAAAAGAAATTTACACAGAGGGCACAGAGACACAGAGGTCACAGAGAAGATGAAGCACAAGAAAGAAAAAGTATGCACGGGGTGGGAACTGGCGGAAGCGCTGGCTAAGGTGCGGCTGTCCGACGATGGAGCAAAGGCTTGGCGGCGCGATTTGCGGGCGGCGCGGAAGAGACTGAAGGCACAGCCGGATAAGTGGCGTGGGAAACGATTAAATTTCAGAGAGGAAAAACCTTAAAAGAGGAAAAACCCTAAGAGGGATTTCTCGCTGCGCAGGCCGATACGTTCGCAGGAAGCGAACGTGAAGGAAGAAGCGTCGGCCTGCTGCGCTCGAAATGACGGCGTGGTGGGGGCGGGCGGCTGCGAAGAACGGGAGAGCACAGACTGAAGTCTGTGCCACTGTTCAGGCGCGGCGTTTTGGGGGCTTTGGGTCGCGGGATGGGCGCATGGCTTGGCGAAGGAGGGCATTGATGCGGGTTTGGTAGCCGGGGCCGGAGCGTTTGAGCCAGGCAAGGATGTCGGCGTCGATGCGGACGGTGACGGGGTGTTTGATGGGGCGGTAGAACTTGCCGACCACGGCGTCGGTCCAGTCGGGGAGTTCGGGGGCGTCCGAGAGGTCGATTTTGTCGTCCTGGAGGCGTGCGAGTTCAGCGAGTTCCTTGGCTTGTTTTCTAGATGGCTTTTTCATTGATGGTTTGCGCAGGCAAATTGGCGAGATCGAGGTTGAAGTGAAAGGTTTGTTTTAACACAGAGTTCACAGAGCACACAGAGAAGAGGCGGGACTCATTCCACGGCGGAGGAGAGACGGCGGCGGGCTTCTTCGAGAGAGATGGGTTTGACTCTGCCGGAATCGATATCGGCCATGCGGCGGGCGATTTCTTCGTCCCAGGCGGCCTCGACGGAGGGATCGTGCGTTTCGTCGAGGCTTTCGATGAGAGAACCGGCAAGGTCAGCGCGCTCCCGAACTGGCAAAGAAAGAGCATTTTTTAGGAGTTCTTCTGCTCCTTGGGTCATAGAGTGAATCTATCTCCAATTTGCAACGAGAGGAGCGACCTAATTTGGGTGCGGCTCTTGGTTAGTCGTGGTGGAAATAGAAGAGGTTGCCGTCGAGATCCTGGACGGTGAACTGGCGTAGTCCCCAAGGCTTTTTTTCGAGAGGATCGACGATGTTCGCACCTAACGACTGCAGTTCCCGGTAGGACGCCTCGATATCTTCGGCGAACACCCAGTGAATGGCGGGTTCGAAGGGCGGCGTCCTTTTTCGAAAGAAGATTACCGCCTTATCGCGCGACACGCTCCCGATCCCTTTGCCAGGGTAAAGCCAGCCAATCTCAAAGCCGAGGGCATCTCGGTAATGTTGTTGTGCGCGTTCGACATCAGCGACCGGCAACTCCGGCACTGGATGGCACATCGAGGTCAATTTCTCTTTTGCGTCCACGGAGCACTCCTTTGCTCTCCTTTATGCAACAAGACCGTCCACGCGTTAAACTAGGACACTGCCCCCGCGAGAGCATGCGCGAACGAGATCGGCGGAGCTCAAAGAGGTTCGCCTCAGAAAAGTCGACTGCAAGATCCAGGTTCCAAAATCGAACCTGGGGCGCCAGAGTTAAGGAGCGGCCACCCGCCCCCACTGAGTTTCGTTAGATCTGGCAGTCAATGACTTTGCTCTGGCGAATTACCGCGTCTTCGTCCGTAACTGCTGCGTACCCGCATTTTTTGTCTGTCATGTCTCTCAGCAGGATGTCGTATCCTTGACCGTCAAGGTGGATGTTCATTCGCAAATTCCAGCCAGGCGAGATTTCAGGCGCATCCGCGAAGCCGGTGTTGGGCATCTCTCGTTCGTGGGCCGCGAGGAACTGAGCAAAGTACTCTTGATGATGTGCTAGAAGGGCCTGCCACGATGAGTAGGTGCCGAACTTCGTGTGATCAACTGCTTCGGCCGTGTTAATTGTTCTCAAGAGGCTGAGTGCAAATTGGTGTCTCAAGGGCTCGGATTTTTCCGCCCCGGCAGGAGCGTCCTGGGTAGTTTGAGCGATCGTTGCTCCGAGAAACAGCATGAGTAGCGCTTCCGGGATGACCCATCGTTTCCTCATGGGTTTTCCTTTCATTTGGATATCATACGACAATTGTCATGTACTCGAGCTGCGGCCGCCGAACTGTCGGCCCAGCTTCGGGTTCTCGCAAAATTGTGCAGGGCCGAGTTGTAGCGCACCTATAGCCATGCTCGAAGCTCAGCAGGGAACGCAGAGGGTGCAGGTGAAGCAGCAAATATTTGGGAGGCAACAACTGCCCGGGAAAAACATGTTTACGCAGCAGTTGCAGTTATTTGCTGTACAGGTCGAGTATAGATAAGTACAGGACCCGGAACATCCCGCGGCAAAAAGGCACACTCCACCTAGCGGTCTCGAGGAGCATCCACAGCCCACGCAGCAGTTCTCCACGCAAGACTGGCAGCCACAGCCGAGGATGCAATCGGGCCGCATACAACAGTGCTGAGCCTGAGCGTATACTACGGTAACCGGAATCAAGAAACGCTTTGCACGATTCCAGGCCGAATCATCCTCAATAAATTGGTTGTAAGGAACGGCATCCGGAAAGAGTGCTGCCCGGTCCAGACTCGCGGCGGATGGAGCCTGAGCAGGCGTTTTGACCTGATAAATAACAGCAGCTTCGTCACTCACAAGGGTGTACTTCTCGCCCTTCAATACCAGTCGATAGCCGTCGTTAACGACCCAATCGTCGTCTTGCGGATTAGCACGGCGAGGGTATCCGTCGGTGATGGCCGCGTAGTCAAGGCTCCAGCCGGGCAAGACCTCACTGGCCAGCGGCGTCAGCCGGCTTAGTCACGCATAGCCGACGGTCCCCGGTTTGAAGTGCTCCAGGTGTGTGAGAATGTTTGCGAGTACCTCCTCGCGTGAGGCGTGTTTCCCATGGCTGTGATGCCAGATGGTCTGCACTGTGTTAATCATGCGTACGAGGCTAAGTGCTTCCTGCAAAGTAACGGGTATTGTCTTTCCGGCCGCTTGCCATGCCAGCTTCAAGGTTGAGTTCTTTAAAGCAATCAGAGCCAGAGTCCCAGTCCTGATGAATCCACGACGCTGCCATCCGTCCAGTGTTTCGGCTCTTTTGAGACAACCACTGCAAGGCTCAATGCCTACGGCCTTCGTTACCGATTTGATTTTATCGCTCAACATAAAGGTGACTCCTTCTTGCTGGCAGGCCTACGAGACGCTTTTGTTACTTCGTTTCAGTTTGATGGATGGTGTAGCCCTCGGCTTGGACTGCCGCAGGTAATTTGCGGGAAGGACGTGAAGAAGTAGAATCACAGCGAGCATCCGGGTTACCCTTTAAAGGCTCGGATCGCTAGGGGTGCGTTCGTGCTCGCAACACGGCGCATCCCGCTCTTGCAGTTACTATACGCTTTTTTATCTAGAGTCAATATAAATAATTGGGAATGACAGCGGCTCGACGTACTCACTGTTTCACCACCTTGTGCTAATGCAGAATGGAGCGAGACTGCTTTCGCGCTAGGCTATCCCGTGAGCTTAGGCTGGGAGGGTCTGTAGGCGGGGATTTTGCAACGTGCCTAAGGAGGAGAGGGATGCCTGAGGACAAAGGAGATGCGCATGAGGTGGGACGGAGGGAGCTTATTGGGACAGCGCGCGGGGAGCGGCGGCGGTGGGAGGGGTGATGTTTATTCCGGCGGCCCGAGTGTGGGGGACAGCGGCTGATTCGGAGGTATAATCATTGGCATGGGTAAGAACGTCATACATATCTCGGAAGCAGAAGCGGCGACGGACTTTGCGTCGGTGATGAGCAAGGTGCGCGCTGGCGCGGAAGTCGTGATTGAGAAAGATGCGCGACCGGTGGCGGTGGTTAAGGCACCGGAACCGGTGCTGCGGCTGCTCTCAGAATCGCTGCGGCTAATTCGTGAGCGTGGCTCGACGGCAACCCTGGACGGAGGCTTTGCCAAGGATGTAGAGGAGGCCATCGAGAGTCACCGCGAGCCTCTAGATCCGCCTGCATGGGACTGATTTTCGATTCGAGCGCTGTGATTTACGCGGAGCGCCGCGGCGAAACGGCGGAGCGTCTGGTTGAGCGGGCGGTGCGCGTCGCCGGTGATCAGGAAACTGCGCTATCGGCGGTGGGACTGACCGAATTGATCCATGGACTTCACCGGGCCAATACTCCAGCGCTGCGCTTGCGTCGTCAAACGTTCCTCGACGATCTCCTCGCAGGTTTGACGGTGTACCCCTACACCAAAGAGAGCGCGCTGCTCGCAGGGAAACTGGATGCTGAGCAGAGAAGCCGCGGCGTGGTCATCCCTTACGCGGACCTCCTGATTGGAGCGACCGCTCTGTCGTTGGGGTTCTCCGTGCTCACCACAAACGTCCGCCACTTCAGGCAAGTGCCCGGCCTTTCGGTTGTTCTGTTTCAATAGCAAGAACATCTTCCGTGGTGCCATTCCTTGACGCGCGCCAGACGAAGCTGTAGAAGGCGATTGCGCGAGAGCGCGGGTTGCGCCATACCCGGTGGATGTGATACAGCGAGTGCGGTGTGAATTGTTTAGGAGGAGTGAGATGACGAGTGCGGGCGTAGGGCGGAGGGAGTTTATTGGAGGGGCGGCGGCGGTGGGAGGGGTGATGTTTATACCGGCGGCGCGGGTGTGGGGGACGGAGGCGAACTCGCAAGTGCGCGTGGGGTTGCTGGGATGCGGCGGGCGGGGGACGGAGGACGCTACGAACCTTGTGGATACGGGCGGGGCGCGCGTGGTGGCGCTGGCGGATATGTTTCAGGACCAGTTGGATACGGCGCATGCGGCGTTTGACAAGATGCAGACGGCTAAGGGGTACGCGGCGATCGATGCGGGGCAGCTTTTTGTGGGGCCGCACGCGTTTGAGAAGATTGCGCACTCGAAGGAAGTGGACGCGATTGTGATTGCTACGCCGCCTTATTTTCATCCGCAGCATTTGGAGACGGTGGTGGCGGCGGGGAAGCACGTTTATTGCGAAAAGCCGGTGGCGGTGGACGTGCCGGGGGCGAAGAAGGTGTTGGAGATTGGGAAGCGGGCGGAAAGGAAGCTGAGCCTGGATGTGGGATTCCAGATTCGCGATTGTCCCCCGTTTGTGGAGATGGTGAAGCGGATTCACGGCGGGGCGCTGGGGAATATAGTTTGCGGAGAGGCGCATTATTTGTCGGGGTATCTGGACCGTCCGGCTTGGCCGGGAGCTTCGCCGACAGAGTGGCGGCTGAGAAATTGGGTGTACGACCGGGTGCTTTCGGGGGACATCATCGTGGAGCAGAACATCCACGTGATCGATATTTGCAACTGGATACTGCAGGGGCATCCGCTGAAAGTGTCTGGGACGGGCGGGCGGCTGGGACGGCTGAAGGATGGAGACGTCTATGGGAACTACAACGTGGTGTTCACGTATCCGGGAGGAGTGGATGTGACGTTCAGCTCGACGCAATTTGCGAAGGGCTGGTGGGACGTGACGGAGCGATTTTTTGGGACGAAAGGGACGTCGCAATCGCCGTACACGGGGCCGCTGGGGATTTGGGGAGACGAGGCGTGGCAGGCGCCGCTGATTCCGGTGAAAGATGAGCAGGGATTTTCGGCTACGGGGAAGTTCACGTCGAATCTGGAACAGGCGGACCCGGAGAAGAAGAGGTTGTTTGTGGAGAGTATTACTAGCGGGAAATTTCACAATCAGGCGGCGAAGGGAGTGGAGTCGGCGGTGTCGTGCATGATGGCACGGACGGCGGCGTACACGGGGAAGGAAGTGAGCTGGGAGGAGCAAATGGGGTCGGAGGAGGAGTGGAAGTCGGGGATTGATTTGGAGAAGCTGAAGTAAGGAAGTGGGTAGTGGGTAATGAATAGTGAGTAGTGCTCGCGGCGGTGGAGATCCAGGTTGAGGTGTGAGGTCGGTCTTAACACAGAGGACGCAGAGGGCACGGAGAAGAGGGGAGAGGAGTGAGAATGCGGCGGACAACGCGGCGGGAGTTTGTTAAGGCGGGGGTTGCGGGGGCTTTGGGCTTGGGGATTGGCAGCGGCGCGGCTGTTACCGAAGTGATCGCGAGCGCTGGCGATGCAACGAGGAGTGTAACTGCAAGTTCCGCAGCCGCCGCGCCAGAGGTCACGGGAAAGCTGCCCATCAAAAAGGGGCTGGTGATTGACATGCTGCCGCGCGGGTTGAGCTATGCAGACAGATTCAAGATGGCGCGGGACGCGGGATTTGCGGTGGTGCAAGCGAACACGACGACGGACTTGCACGAGGCGGAAGAGATCAAGAAGGCGGCGGAGGCGGCGGGGATTCGGATTGATTCGGTGATGAACATGGATCACTGGAAGTATCCACTGTCGTCGGGGGACGCGGCGGTGGTGGAGAAGAGTTTGGAGGGGATGCGAACGTCGTTGCGGAATGCGAAGTTGTGGGGATCGGATGCGGTGCTGCTGGTGCCGGGGGTGGTGAATCCGGAGACGACTTATTTGCAGGCGTGGACGCGATCGCAGAAGGAGATTCGGAAACTGATTCCCCTGGCGGCGGAGTTGAAGGTGGTGATTTCGATTGAAGAGGTGTGGAACAAATTTTTGCTGAGCCCGCTGGAGATGAAGAAATACATCGGGGAGTTTGAGAGCCCGTGGATTGGGGCGTGGTTTGATGTGGGGAACGTGGTGCTTTACGGGTATCCGCAGGATTGGATTCGGACGCTGGGGAAGAGCATTTCGAATGTGCATTTGAAAGATTTCAAGAGGAAAGAGGATGGGTATGCTTGGGTGAATTTGGGGGATGGAGATGTGGATTGGGGAGCGGTGAGGGCGGCGTTTGCGGAGATTGGGTATGCGGGAAGCGCGATTGCGGAATTGGATGGAGGGGATGAGGCGTACTTGAGGGACGTGAGCAAGAGGATCGACCGGTTGTTGATCGGCTGACGGAACTGAGGCGCGGGGCTACGTACAGAGGGAGATTGGCGGGCAGGAATTCGACAATGGCAAACTGAGCGGGGATTGATGCGCGGGCTGGGAGAAGTCGCGTTGGTCAGTTGGCGGCGGAAAGGGCGACGCCGAGTTCTTTGAGTTTGGCGCGGGCGCGGCGTTCTTCTTCGGTGCCGGGATAGCGGCGGACGACTTCGCGGAGGTCGCGAACGCCGGAAGCTTTCTGACCGAGCTCGATGAGGGCCATGCCTTTTTTGAGGAGCGCGGGGGCGAGCTTGAAACTTTTCGGGTAGACGGTTAGAACTTTGTCGTATTCGCTGACGGCGTCCTGATACTGCTTCTGGGAATAGGCAATTTCGCCGAGATAGAATTGCGCGTTGGAAGCGAGGTCGGTGTCGTTGTAATACTTGATGTAGTCCTGAAATTCCTGGCGAGCGAGATCGTATTTGCCGCTGGTGATGTCGCGCAAACCGTTGGAATAGAGCATGTCGGCGGAGGGCGCGGGAGAGGCGCCAGCGGCGGCGACGGGCGAAGACGAAAAGGCGGGTGGCGCGCCGCTTCCGTTTGAAGGAGCGGCGTTGCTGGGCGCGGTGTTGGCGGGCGCTGAGCCGGACATCTTTGCGTCGATGTTTTGCACGGCGCTTTGCAGATCGACGAGCTGCTGATTTAGCTTTCCGAGGCGGGACTTAATTTCCTCGAGATTATCGGAAAGACCCTGGACCTGGGTGGACATGGTGTCCAGACGGGCGCCGGAATTGGCCTGGACGTCCTGAACGGATTTTTGGACAGAGCCCATGGACGAGTTGAGCTTGTCGACATTGTCGCTGGCCTGCTGGACAAGAGTTTTCAAGACGGTGTGGTCCGTGGTGATCTGCGTGGTCATGTCGCGCTGACCCTGAAGCAGAGAAGTAATGTCGCGCTGCATGTCGATGATTTCGCGCGCGACGGCTTCTGCGGGGCGCGGGCCAATGATGCTGCCGCCGAGAGCGCCGGCAAAAACAGCGGCGGCAAAAATAACGATGTTGCGGATACGCATGGAAAAACCTCCTAAGTTGCCTCTACTACATAGACGAGTCTTCAGGCCAGGGAAGAGCACTTCTATTCGAGATGGCTAAGCGGCACGGACAGCTGGAACCGGGCAGCTCTTTACTCACTTTAACGGCAGAGCCGCGCGCGAGCAAGTGAATGCTCGGTCGCGCGGCTCTGATGGTCATCGAAACAGTTACGAGGCTGTGCGCAGATTAGTTGGCCTTTACGAAATGGCCGACACGGTTCTTCTGCCAGCATTCCTCGTTGTCCTCGGTGCAGAACGGCTTCTCCTTGCCGTAGCTGACGGTGTTCAAGCGATCAGCGGAGATGCCGAGGGAAACGAGGTAGGCTTTGACGGCAGCAGCGCGGCGATCACCGAGCACGAGGTTGTATTCGGTTGAGCCGCGATCATCGCAGTGGCCCTCGATAGTGGCCTTGATCTCAGGGTATTTGCGCAGGAAGTCCGCAGTCTGACCCAGCGCGGTGCGAGCGTCATCGCGGATATCGGCTTTGTTGAAGTCGAAGTAGGCGTCCTTCACCTCTTCGAGGAAAAGTCTATTCATGTCGGGCGCTTCTTGCACCGGAGGCGGAGGAGGGGCGGATACGGTGACACGAGCGCTGGCATCCGCCGAGCCGCCGGGACCGCTGGCGGTGATCGTGTAAGTGGTGGAATCGGACGGGGTAACGCTGGTCGAGCCCTGTGCGGACACGGCGCCGACTTCCGGAGAAATGGTGAGCGTGGTGGCGTCGGTCGAGGTCCAGCTCAGGGTCGAGGACGCGCCTTTATCGATGGTTGTCGGGTTGGCCTGCAGCGTAACCGTTGGCTTCGCGGGCGGAGGCGCAGGTTGTTCGGGAGGCGGAGGTGCTGTTGGCGTTTTCTTTTTGCAACCCGCGACCAGAGCAAGAGAGAGAATGGTGGCGAAAAAGGCCCCACGATACAGAGAACTAGAAACCCGAATCATTCGAATCCTCCTCAGAATAAAGAATTCCTTGTAAGTCCCACCAGAGAGGTAATCGTGTCGCTAGCGGGCTGGGTAAAAGCAAATACATCGTACCACGATATAATATACATCGTACACGGACATTTACTAGAAAAATTTCTCAAGAAGCAACACCGCTTTTAAGTTTTAAGGGAAGACCGCAACCAAAGCTTGAGATGCACGGCGAGGGCCGGAGGTTTCTAAAATTTTTCGGAGAGTGATTTCCGTCACTTGGGGGACCAATTGGGCGACTCGTTGTGGCCAGTAAGAGTTAGCTGACGAGCCTGAGAACCGTCGGCCAACATGGTCCAGATCTGGCGCGGGCCGTTGCGGGTGGATTCAAAGACAATGTGGCGGCCATCGGGCGCCCAACTCGGACGCTCGTTACGAGAGCCGGAGTCCGGAGTGAGGTCGATGATCTGCTGGGAGCCGGGTTCCATGATGTAGATATCGTAGTTGCCGTCGGGCTTCCGCCAACTAAAAGCGAGCAACTGGCCATTTGGAGACCAAGCAGGATCAATGAGATAGCCCTTGTCTGGAAGATCGAGGTTGGAGACGTTGGTGCCATCGGAGTTCATCATATAGAGCTTGGGGATTCCGCCGCGGTCGCTCACGAACGCGACGCTCTGACCGGTTTTTGGGTTCCAGGCCGGAGATGTGGCGCCGCCGTTTCCTGAGAAAGTGAGGCGCTTGGGCCTGCTGCCGTTGGCGTCGCTGACGTAGAGATCAGGAGTGCCTTGCATGGAGGATGAGAACATGAGTTGTTTTCCGTCCGGGGACCACGCGGGGGCGCTGTTTGTGCCGCGGAAACGGGGGAAGGAGATGGTTTTGCCGAGGTCCATGGAATACATGCAGATTTGGGCGCTGACGACGCGGTCAAAGGGCTCATAGCAGGTGAAGGCGATGCGGGAGTCGTCGGGGGACCAGCGAGGCATGAGGGAGATAGTCTTCAGGTGCGTCACTTGGTGCTGGTTTGCGCCGTCGTAATCCATGACCCAGAGTTCTTTGAAACCAGAGCGGGAACTGACGAAGGCGATTTGCGTGGAGGCCACGCCGGGCAGGCCTCCAGAGAGGATGGCCACGATGGCATCAGAGAATTGGTGAGCGAAGATGCGGACTTGTGCGTCGGTGGGCGCGCCGCGATAGACCTTGGCGATGACGGCGGGGGAAGAAGGATTGGTGACGTCGTAGAGCCAAGCTTGGATGGCGACTTCGGAGGTGGTTTCGGAAAGATTGCCGAACGCGACGTAGTGGGCGTGGACCTGGGGATCGGTCCAGGCTGAATACTGGAGTTCGGAAGGCATGGTGGTGAGCTGAGTGGGGTAAAAGCTGGGGCTGACGAGATCGAGAATGCCGCTGAATTGGAGGTCGTCGCGGACGATTTGGGTGAATTGCCCGGCATGAGTTTTCGCATTGTCGGCGCGCGGGCCGAAATCGGCTACGGCGAGGCGGATCTTTTCGACGCCGAGGCCGGTGCCGGTGCGGAACCAGGGATGCTGATCTACCTGCGCGCGGGCGGGTGTCGCGACCATCGTGAAAATGGTAATGAGAATGAGCCAACCGAAGTGTTTGAACTTCCCGAGCACCTTGACCTCCTGGATTCGTCCGCGCAAGGCGCGGAAGAAGCGACGGCTTTATTGGTTTAAGGACAAATCAAAATCGAAAATTACGTCCACGTAAGAACCCGAGTAGTCGCTGGGCAATGGCGGCATGGGATTGGAGCTGAGCAGCGCACGTTGCGCGGAATTATCCATCGAGATATTGCTGCTGGTTTGCGTCAACTGCATGTCTTTTATGGAGCCGTCACGGTAAATCCTGAAGGTCATCACGCAATGAGCCTGACGCGCGGCGCGTACCGCAGGATCGATCGTGGACTGCAGCCAATTCTGGCTGATACGCCGGCGCACGGATTCGATGTACCACGCGTAGCGCGAAGCGAAGTCACCTCCGCCCTGGCCGTTCGCGGTAATCGGGCCGGAACCGCCGCCGGGTTTGGTCGCGTAGCTTGTTGGAAGCTTGGGAGGGCCACCCCGTCCGCCGTAGTCGACGGCGTTATCCGGTGGAGGAACCTTGGTCTCGTCTATTTTGGACTTGTGGGTGGGAGGCAAAGGCTTTTCGTGCTTAAAGGTTGGAATGATCTCGGCGGGGGCTTTTAATTCAGGCGGAGGTGGAGGCGTGGGCTTAACCACGGGTGTGGGTTCCTTCCACAAACCTTTGGACGGGTCCACGGCTTTGGTTTCGGTGATCGAGCGCTCCGTGGGCATCGGGATTCCAGCCGCAGGGCCGACAAGCTTTACGTTGACGCTGCCTTCTGCGCCGCCTATTCCACCCCATTGGGGACCTTGGAAGTTGAGATAAATCGAGGCCACGATGGAGAGGGCGAGGCAGCCGTGAAGAATCAAGGAATAGATGAGGAATTTGCGGAAGGCGGGGTCCGCTTGATGGAAAGGGAGGCGGTTGACCGGATTGGCAGCGGTGGACATGTTTAACGAGTCCGGGCGCGCTCCGTAAGGGGCTGCGTGACAATACTAATATTATTGATGCCTGCGACGCGCAAAGTGTCAACAACTTTGGCAAAAGTGCCGAAGGGGATGGTTTCATCGGCGCGGAGAAAGACGGAGTCCTGGGGCTTTTTGAGCTGGGCCTTCACCTTGGAACCAAGCTGGTGAATGTTGATGGGTGTGTCGCCAAGATAGATGAGCTGATTCTTGTCGATGGTGACGACGAGGCGTACTTCGTCGATTTCCTTAACCGTAGTGGTCTTAGGGACGTCGACTTCGATGCCGGATTGCAGGATGGGCGCGGTGATCATGAAAATGATGAGGAGCACGAGAACAACGTCGATGAACGGGACCATGTTGATCTCGGAGAGCGTGCTCTGCGTTTGTTTGGAGAGTTGCGGCATATTTTTAGGAAATCGAAAGCCGAAAATTGAAAGTCGAAAGTGCAGAAGCTGAACCGGATCCGTCGATTCTACGGATAAAATCGGCACAAGAGCTCGCGATAAGAAGTGAGCCGCTCGGTTTGTATCCTTGCATCATGGCGCTTGAGAAGGAGCCGCCCTAAGTGAAAGTTTTTTCGATCTGGGACCCGACTTCCATCGCAAAAGAATCAAGGCGCTGCGCAAGTTCGCGAATATTCTGCAAGAACTGATTGTAGAAGATAACCGCAGGAATGGCGACGAAAAGGCCTGCGGCGGTGGTGATGAGCGCTTCGGCGATGCCCGGAGCCACGGCGCGGAGGCTGGCGGCGCCGGCGTTTCCGAGGCCGGAAAAAGCGTCGATGATGCCCCAAACGGTGCCGAACAGGCCGATGAAGGGCGTTACGGAACCGGTGGTGGCCAGCCAGGACATGCCCTTTTCTACGCGGCGGACTTCTTCGGCGGCAGCGAGCTGCATGCTCACGGTAACGGCCTGAAGGCTTTTCAGTTTTCCGGTGGGCTGAGGGTTGCCGGTGCCCACTTGGCTCAGAAGTTCGCGATAGCCTGCGGCATACACAGAAGCGAAGGGAGAACCCGCGGTGGCGATCGCTTGCGGATTGGCAACGCCTTTGGTGGCGCGAAAGATGCGGATGAATTGATCGCTTTGACGTCGAATGCGGCCGAAGAGGCCGAGTTTTTGGAAGATCATGGCCCAGGAAATGATGGAGAAAATTCCGAGCAAGACCAAAATACCGCGTGCGACCCAGCCGGTTTCTCCAAGGATGCTGCCAAGATCAGCAATAAAAACGACAGAGAGCAGGAGAATGATGCAACCCCTCAGTTAGAAATAAAAATCTATCGACTTCAGGAACGTAGCACACGCCTACAGGGTGGTCAAACAAATGAGATGCAGAATGTAAAAAAATATGCTGCCTTTTTGGATACAGGGCGGAAGGAAGGCCGAAGGTTTTGGCTGCCAAAGTGTCTGGTTTTGAGCTTCAGTTCGGCGACGCATAGGTGTGTTAAACTGCGATTTGAACGAAGTGGCGCGGGTTGCAGCGCCAGCACAACGACAGAGATGGGCAAAACGTTTGATATCGGGCTGGAGCAGTTGGCGGGCAGGCCGGGGTTGCCTCTCGATGGTTCCCTCAGCACGCAAAATAGGGAAGCGGCAGCGGCGGAGGTTGGCACATCTCGCAGCGCGGCGCGTGGGACGTTTTTCCTGGAGACATTTGGATGCCAGATGAACGACCACGATTCGGAGAAAGTGGCGGGCGTGCTGCTCTCGCGAGGTTACCGGCAAGTGGAGTCGCCGGAATTGGCTTCGCTGATCCTTTACAACACGTGCAGCATCCGGGAAAAAGCGGCGCAGAAAGTGTTTTCGCGGCTTGGGGAGTTCGGGGTAAAGCAGAATGTCGGCCGGATCATCGGTGTGCTGGGTTGCGTGGCGCAGCAGGAGGGGGAAAGTATTTTTGCGCGCGCGCCGTGGGTGAGCCTGGTATGCGGGTCCGCGAGCTACAGCAAATTGCCAGAGCTGCTGGCGCAGGTGGAGGCAGGGAACCAGCGCGTGACTGGGCTTGATACCAATACGGACGAGACGTTCGAGACGGAGATGACGCGGCGCGACAATCCGTGGCGCGCGTATCTGACGATTATCGAGGGTTGCGACAAGGCCTGCTCGTATTGCGTTGTTCCATACACGCGAGGACCGGAGCGAAGCCGGGCGAGCGATTCGATTTTGCGCGAAGTGCGGCAGTTGGCGGAGCTGGGTTATTCCGAGGTGCAACTGCTGGGGCAGACGGTGAATTCGTATAAGGATCCGACGGCCCGGAAGATGCGATTTTCGGAGTTGCTGCTGGCGGTTGCAGAGGCGCCCGGGATTCGGCGAGTACGTTTCACGACCTCGCATCCGAGCGACTTTACACCGGACATCGTGGAAGCGATCGACTCGCAGGATAAATTGTGCAATCACGTGCATTTGCCGGTGCAATCGGGATCGACGAGAGTGTTGCGGGCGATGCAGAGGACGTATACGCGCGATGAGTATCTCGAGAAGATTGCACTGATCCGCGGCGCCAAGCGGCCGATTAGCATTACGACGGACATTATCGTGGGCTTTCCTGGCGAGACGGAAGAGGACCTTGGGGAGACATTGAGCCTGCTGGATGAGGTGCGGTACGACAACATGTTCTCGTTCAAGTATTCGCCGCGGCCGCATACGCCCTCGCTGGCGATGAGCGACGTGATTCCAGAAGAAGAAAAGAGCCGGCGGCTGGGGGTTTTGCAGGAAAAGCAGCGCGAGATTCAGACGAAAAAGCATGCATCGATGCTGGACGAGAGGTTTGAAGTGCTCGTCAGCGGGAAATCGCGGCGGGAAAATCAGTGGTCGGGGCATACTTCGTGCCACCGGGTGATAAATTTTGCTTCCCAAGAGACGGAGCTTCTGGGAAAGTACGTGCAGGTTCGGGTGACGGGCGCGACCCCGAATAGTTTGGTGGGCGAGCGGGCGTACTAGGGCTGATTGTGGCGGGTGCTGAGTTTGCGGCGTGAGAAGATGCAAGGAGCACAGACTGAAGTCTGTGCTACATCGGGAGGTCACATGGAAGTGGAGATGAAAATCCGCGGCCTGATGATGGATCCCGTGACTAACATGCCCATCGTCGTTCTGAAGGATGTGCAGGGGCAGGCCATTCTTCCCATCTGGGTTGGAGTGTATGAGGCGAACGCGATTGCGCTGGAGATCGAGAAAGTGCAAACACCGCGGCCAATGACGCACGACCTTTTGAAAAATGTGTTGCTGGGGCTGGACGTACAAGTTCACAAAATCGTGGTGAACGATTTGAAGGACGACACGTTTTACGCGCTGATTTGGGTCGAACGCGACGGACAGATGATGACCATAGACTCACGGCCAAGCGATGCTCTAGCCTTGGCGCTGCGCGTGGATTGCCCGATTTTTGTGGATGAAGAAGTATTGAAGAACTCGAAGGTCTCCAGCGCGATCACGGAGCGCAGCACGAACGAACAGTTGCGCAACTATCTCGAAGGCCTCTCCGACGACGACCTCGGCCGCTATAAGATGTAGGTTCGCTTGCTGTCTGGCGCTCTTCCCCGAAAAACCTACCCCGATCGAAGAAAGAAACGCGAAATTATCTTAACGGGAGAGGCATCTGCAAGTGGCGAACCCTGTATCGCCAGACGACCAGCAGTACGATCCCGATTAGGATAAGCGCAAGACTGAGCCCCGACCAGAGGCCGAAGGCTCCCCAGCCGCGGCGGAAGCAGAGCCAAGCGCCCAGCGGCAGACCGATGATCCAGTAGGCGGTGAAATGGCAGAACATGGGGGTGCGGGTGTCGCCGAGACCGCGCAGGGCCCCGGTTGCAACGGTTTGCAGACCGTCGAAAAGCTGAAAAGCGGCGCCTGCGGCGAGCAGAATTATCGTGCTGTGGATCACGGCCTCATCCGGTGTATACGCACGGGCAATCCATCGCGGAACAACAAGCAGCATGACGCTCATGCAGGTCATGAAGGTGGCGCCGAGAAAGATGGCAGTATCGCCGGCATCCCCGGCTCCCTGCGGATCTTTTCGCCCGATGGCCTGGCCGACACGCACGGCCGCGGCGGCGGAAATTCCGAGCGGAACCATATAGGTGAAGGCTACGGTGTTGAGCGCGATTTGATGGCTGGCGAGCGGAACTGCGCCAAGACGGCCGATAAGAGCTGTGACGAGAGCGAAGACGCCGATCTCGAGAGTGATTTGCACTGCTGTGGGCAAGCCAAGGGAAAGCAACCGGCGGATACGGCGCAAATCGGGCTCAATGGGTGTATGGAGCAGGCGAGTGCGGTGGCGGTGGTCGTACCAAAGGAGAAAACCAACGAGGACGCCGGAGAGGTAGATGCGGGCCCATGCAGTGGACCAGCCGGAGCCCACGGTTCCCATGGCCGGTGCGCCAAACTTGCCGTAGATCAGGATCCAGTTTCCGCCGGCGTTGATGATGTTCGCCGAAACGAGAGCGAACGCAATGGGGCGCACCATGTTCATGGCCTGCATGCAACGGCGGACGGCGAAATAGAGGAGGAGCGGCAACGTCCCCCAAGACAAAGCTTTGGAATAGGGAACTGCAAGGGCGATAACGTCCGGGGAAATGCCCGCAGCTCGAAGAATGGGATCGAAATACCACACGGGAGCCATTAATAGCGGAGTGAGGACCAGACTGATGTAAATGCCGTGGAGCAGGGAACGATGGCAATCCTCGCGCTGTCCGGCACCGAAGGCCTGGGCAACGAGCGTGTCGAGCCCGACAAGCAGCCCTCCGCCAAAGAAAGAGAGTACGTTAACCAAAATGGCGCCGATGCTGATCGCGCCGATCGCTGTGGCGCTGTTGGGGAGTCGACCAACCATCATGGTATCGACGATGGCCATGCTCATCCAACCCAACTCGGCAAGCACGAGCGGCAACGCTAACCGCAGGGTTGGGCCAAGTTCGGCGCGAAGTGTCTTCGTGCGGATCATGTATGGAAAAAGGATTGGAAAGAGTGTAAACGGAGCGGGGGAAATGGAGCAAACGGGCGCGGAGACGGGGCTCGGGTAAACCAAGCGGATGAGCGAAGACCGCCGAGTTGCGGAAGGGGCAGTAACTTTGAGGAAGTTCTAGGTCCGAAGTTCCATTGACCGAATCGAGGGGTAACCGTAGGCTGCAATGAGGGTTGAATTCGCGCGTTTCACTGCAAGCGAATTGATTGGACTTCACCTAAAGCAAGACGAGCCTAATGTCTGGGCGTTTGCGAGCGGGCAATCACAGGAGACGACCGTGGCTCTAGGGAACATATCCAGGTTTGATGTGCGGATGGAAAATGCCAGGGCCGGAATACGCGTAAATTCTCGAGTGCCGGTGGCGGTGGAATGGGCAGAGTCGGGCCGCGCGATGCGCGCGGAGGGTTATACGGTGGATACCAGCACAAAGGGATGTCTTGCTGTAATTCCCCAAAACTTTCCAGTGGGGCAGCGCCTGCTGCTGGTGAATCTGCTCAACAAGAATGCCTGCGAAGCCGTCCTGATTTGGCGAGGCCATGAGGGACGCACCGGATGGGAACTGGGGCTGGAACTTCAAGAAGCTTCGATGGAATTCTGGGGAGTGGATTTTTAGCTGGCACGATCCCTGAACCTGCTGCGGTATTCCCTGAGTCCTTCCAGCCGTCTTTGTTGATCAAGGCCGAAGCGTGGGCGGCTCCAGCCTGGCGGCAGATCACGCACCAAAACGGAACGTCTGAGTTTTCCACCGACCCTGCTGCAAATTTCCACTTTTCCCTTGCGCGAGAATAGGTTACGAACGTAGAGTGAGCCTAGGCCTAGGGGGCTTTCTGCAAGCTGCACCCACATATAGGGACCAGGTTGCCGAAACACGCTGGCGCGAATTAACCTGCGCATAAGCGGAGGCAGAAGAATATGACTGCCATTATCACGGTTGCGAACCAAAAAGGCGGCGTCGGAAAAACGACGACGGCGATCAATCTTTCCGCGGCGCTAGCGCATCGCGGCAAGCGTACGCTGTTGATCGATTTGGATCCGCAAGCGAATTCGACGATCGCCTTTTACGAAACCGGCGAAATCGCGGCCTCCATGTTTGAAGTTTTGAACGAGAGCCGCACCACGATGGCCGCGGTGATCAAGACGACGAAAGATCCCATGCTATTTTTGGGACCCGGACGGTTGGCTCTGGCGAAATTGGAGCAAGTGCTGGCGGGACAGTTCGACGCGCCATTCCGGCTGAAGGATGCGCTGGCGCCGGTATTGAAGGACTACGACTACGTCGTGCTGGATACTCCGCCATCGCTGGGAATTTTGACGGTCAACGCGCTGGTGGCTTCGACGCATTTGCTTGTGCCGATCCAGGCGGCGTACTTTGCGATTGAAGGAACGGATGATCTGCTCGAAACCTACGAACGAATTCGCGCGCGGCCTAACCCCGGGCTGAAAGTTTTGGGAGTGGTGATCACCCTTTTCGACAAGCGCACGAATATTTCGCGCGACACGCACGGGCAGATCCGCACGGTGTTCGGGGAAGTGCTTTTCAAGACCAAGATTAGCAAGAACGTGCGGCTGGAAGAGAGTCCCGCCTACAAGGAAACGATTTTAACGTATGCGCCGAAATCACCCGGCGCCGTCGAGTACAAGAAACTGGCAGCGGAGGTTATCCAACGTGTTGAAGAGAGCAGGGTTACCCGTCACGCTGAAGATGCGGCATGACGCGCACTACGTCGAATCACTGACGAGCTATAGCGGGGCGGCGGTGGGGCGGATGATCCCCGTGGATCAGATCCGGCCGAATCCGGATCAGCCGCGCAAAGCGCTGGGAGATTTGCGCGAACTTTCGGAGTCGATCCGGGAAAAGGGAGTGCTCGAGCCGCTGCTGGTGCGGTTTGTGCCGCGCGAGGACTGCTACTACATCATCTCCGGCGAGCGGCGCTACCACGCCTCGCGCGCGGCGGGATTGCGCGAAGTTCCGTGCATCGAAAAAATGGCGGACGACGCGGAGACGCTGGAAATCGCGCTGATCGAAAATATTCAGCGGAAAGACCTGACGCCATTTGAAGAAGCCGACGGTTTGCACCGCTTGGCGACGCAATTCGAGTACACCCACGAAGATGTGGCTAAGAAAATTGGACGCGCTCGCTCCTCGGTTACGGAAACGCTTTCGCTACGGAATATTCCCGAGTCCTTGCGCAAGAAATGCGTGGAGCACGGAATCATTTCGAAATCGCTACTGCTGCAGATCGCCCGCCAGCCAACGGAAAAAAGAATGATCGAAATGCTTCACCGGATCCTGCAAGGCGGGTTGACGCGGGATGAGGCGCGGCGCGAACGGCGCGATGAGCAGGGCGGCCCGCAGAGGCCGCAGCCATTTATCTTTCACTTCGAGCCGGAAAACGAGAGCTTCAAGTTCCGCATTCAGTTCAAAAAGAGCCATGTCTCGAGGGATGAACTGATCGTGACGCTGCGAGAGATTCTTTCGCAGCTCGAGGGTTCGTCTTCGGAAGCGGATTCTACAGCCGCTTGAACGCTTCGTGGACACGGCAAACTAGCTGACGGATTCAAGTCCGTCCTACCAACTCATGTTCGAACTGACTCCGCGCCAAATGACGACAATGGAACGGTTGTTCGAGGCAGGGTTTCGGCCCATTGCGATTCCACCCTATGAGAGCGTATTGTGCGTGCGGCGTGGCGAGTGCGCAGCCGTGTTAGCACCCGTGCCGGACGGCGGTCTGAAATTACTCGCAAGCCCGTCGTGCCTGGTTGCCGGCAACATAAGCGTGCGGCTGAAGCGCGGCGCCGGAGAAGTGTTTGTGTGGAAGAATACGGAATTGAACGCTACGCCGGAGCGTTTGGAGGAGCTGAATTCGTTCCGGCGTGAACTGATTGACATTCTGCAAATCGGTCAAGAGCAATAAGTCTCGCGAATTTGCAATTCCGGCGGACACCCGGCAAAATAAAATTCTCATGGCACCCTACGACATAATTTGCATTGGCGCCGGGCCCACCGGGCTGGCATGCGCGATCGAGGCGAAGCGCGCAAGGATGCGGCCGCTGGTGATCGACAAAGGCTGCCTTTGCAATTCGATTTTTCATTACCCGGCCAACATGGTGTTCTTTACGACGCCGGAACTTCTGGAGATCGGGGACTTGCCGCTGGTGAGTGCTGCCGAGAAGCCAGTGCGGGTCGAAGCGTTGAAATACTACCGTCGAGCGGCCGAGCACTATCAACTGGAGTTATGCCTGTTTGAGCGCGTATTGAGGGTAGAAGGGCACGACGGCAACTTCACGGTGGTCACCCGGACGGAGAGCGGCAAAGAGGAGAAATACAGGTCGAAAAAAATCTGCGTGGCGACGGGCTACTACGATCTTCCGAACGTAATGGCCATTCCCGGCGAGGATTTGCCGCATGTTTCGCACTACTACAGCGAGCCATTCGAATTCTGGAACCAAGACGTTGTCGTAATCGGAGGGAAAAATTCTGCCGCGGAAGCCGCATTAGATCTCTATCGCAACGGTGCGCGGGTCACGCTCGTACATCGTCATGCGGTTCTAGGCCAATCCATCAAGTATTGGGTGCGGCCAGACATCGAGAATCGCATCAAGGCAAATGAAGTTCGCGCGCTGTTTGAGACGCGCGTCCTTCGAATCGAACCCGGCCATGTGGTGGTAGACAACGGGACGGGAAGTCGGGACCTTCCGGCGCGCCAGGTTTTCGCGCTCACCGGGTATCATCCCGATTTCGAGTTTATCGAAAGCCTTGGGGTCCAATTGGATCCGGAGACGCGGAAGCCGGCGCTCGATCCGAATACGCTGGAGAGCAATGTTCCAGGAATACATTTGGCGGGTGTAGTAATCGGCGGGCGGCACACCGGCGAAATATTTATCGAAAACGGACGTTTCCACGGCAAGCAAATCATTGAGTCGTTGAAATTGTGATTCATCCCCGGAGCGGCTTGCATGTACTCATTTGCCCGGGCCCCGGCCGTTTGTTAGACTCCTAACTTATGGCATCCATCCTTCGAGAAGTCGGCGAGACTTTCACCACGCTGGTCCAGGGTTTCAGCGTGACCTTTCGGAATATGTTTCGTAAAACGGTCACGGAGAATTATCCGTTCGAGCCGGTCCATTTTCAGCCCAGGTATCGCGGCATTCACGTTCTGCACCGCGACGAATCCGGGTTGGAGAAATGCGTTGGATGCTTTCTATGCGCCGCGGCCTGCCCGGCGAATTGTATCTACATTGAAGCCGCTGAAAATACCGACGCAAACCGGATTTCCGCTGGTGAGCGCTACGCCAGTGTTTATAACATCGATTATTCCCGCTGCATTTTCTGCGGGTATTGCGTCGAGGCCTGCCCCACGGATGCCATCACCCATGGTCACGGTTTTGAGCTAGCCACGTACGACATCAACTCGCTGATCTATCGCAAAGAGCAGCTTCTCGAAAAACAGCCGGTCCCTGCGACTCCCGCCCATTAACACTGGCAACTCCTAAGTCACATATTTCGTGAGAGATTCCTCTTGGTGTGCCCGCTCTTCTGCCCGAGCGGTCGAAGCATCTGCTCGCCACGCCGCACTAGTGTCCTCTAATACATATAACGCAGCCGAGACGTAAGTCTGCTTTTGGATTGGCAAGGGGGACGGCGCCATGAAGAACGGAGTTGTGGACGGGACGAACGGGCGGGAGGCTCCGGCGCGGCAGAGCCCGGCGAGAGCGTGCGTTGCGTTTGCCTATGCTCCAACGAGCACACCTTCTGGCCGCGAGGCGAGGCACAGAATCGGGGACGAATTCAGCGCCAGGGCTACGAACCAGCTACAAAAAGCCTGCAAAACTTCAAGATGGGCCGCCATTTACGGGCTGGGGGGCGGCTCGATCCGCAAGAAAATTATCGGACACGGAATGGGCTCCGTTCTTTCCGGATTCGACGGCCGCAAGCATATCCGGTACGCGGGCGGAGCGTTCGCGCTGCTCCATCAGCCACCGCGCCAGCAGGGCAGCTGCGTTTTCCTCCATCCATTGATCGATCAACGCATTGATTTCCTTTCGAAGATTGGCTGCATGCGCGAGACGCGAGAGTTCAAAACTCTGCAGGGAATTCCGCGAAGCGGAAAGAAGGAACTCCCAGGGCGGCTGGGTCGAACGGGTGGTCATGGAGCCTCCGTGAATGGAACGATACGAATATTATGCATAGAGTAAGAGATGTCAAGAATACTTAGAGGTAAGCATCTGTGGAATGCTGTGGAAAACTTTTCCAGCTCCGGAGAGCCTCAGGCGGCGCAGGAAAGGCTGACGCTGGCTGCTATTTCTGAACCTCTGGAGGCCACGCCGCAGGCTCTGCGCGCGTGCAGTGCTTGCGCAGGCGACTACGAAGATCCTGACCGGACGGCTCGGACCCCGGACTCGGAGGACATCGACGAACTGCTGGGAGAAAGCGCAACGGACCACGACGGACCCGACGACGAGTTTCCTGCACGAGAAGAATGAAGAGCAGGAAAGGAGGCGAGAACAATGCGGAGGACGACTCAAGAAAAGGCTAGGCCGGTACAGCCGCGGAAACAGCGGGAAGTGATCCGCGACGTGATGCTCAGCGCGGGGCAGTGCGTGACCTGGTTGACGCTCGACGAGCTGGCAAAGTTGACGCACTACCCGCCGGCGAGCATATCGGCGCAGTTGCGGCACCTGCGGAAGCCGGAGCACGGAAGCTTTTTGGTGGTGAAGCGCTGCAGAGCCGTGGATAGAGCTATGCGCGCGGAAGGCTTCGGCGCCGTGTGGGAATACTCGGTAATGCAAGAGCGCCGTGCGCCCGCACGGAAAAAAGTGGACCGGCGCCGCAGGGAGTACAAAGCGCTGCACATGGCGAACTGTTGAGCCGAGAAGCGGTTGGCAGCCGGAACGGCAGGGATGGGCAGCTCGAAACTCGAATTCGGCGAACGGGCGCAGAAGGCGTGCGCTGATGCGGAGGAGCCATGGGCGTAAAACCAGAGTTGGCATTTGATGTTTGCTGGGACGTGTATCGCGGCGCACGCGAAGTGTTGGAGTCAAAGCGCGGCATTTCCGCGCTGAATTGGAAGGACACGGGGAAGTTCCTGTGGCGTCCCGACATTCGTCCGCGGCTTAACGAATGGGTCGCGGATTTCGCGCTAGCCGGCCAGAAGGCGCTCGAGGGACCGGAATGGGCCTCGCGCATGGTGCTCTTCCGCCTCTATTACCTCGGTCTCGCGCCGTACGAAAATGCGCGGCATTTTCTCGGCTTGAGCGAGCGAAGCTGGGTGAACTGGACGGAGGAGTTGCGCAACCGCTGCGGGAAGGAGCTGCTGCGCCGCGGGATGTTTCCGCCGAGGAAGTATTTTCGGTCGGCTGACTAACTTGAATCGCCACGGCCGAAAGAGGCGTGTAGCATGGACGGTTGGCAGCCAGCCAGGCCTGAATTACGACAATCTTCAGAGGACAGACGAAGAAGACTTTCGAGCTGACTGTCAAAAGAGATTGTTCAACAAGGCCTTAGTTGACGATCTTCGATACATAGGGATAGTATAACTGAACGTAAAGTAAGATATACGCCGCCCATGAGCAAACACTATCAGGGTCCCCCTCAAGCTTTGGTTGCAAGTGCAGCGCCGCCAGCTGACCCTCGGGCACACGCAATTTCGGATCACCAAAAGAAACGTTCTGAGCAGCGCCACAAGCGCTTGGCGCTGCTGAAAGATATCGCGAAAGAGCGATCTTCCACCCTCGTGGCATACGTCACTTCCCACCGCGGTCTCATAGGGGCACAAGTTGGGGTGGATGTAATTCGATTAGTGCGAGAGTTGCTCGGTGCCGTTGGCCACGTTGACAAAATAGACCTCTTGCTCATCACTCGCGGGGGACATACCCTCGTACCATTGCGACTGATGAGTCTGCTTCGCGAATTTGCAAAAGAGGTGAATGTATTGGTCCCGTACATGGCTCACAGCGCTGGCACCCTGATAGCCCTCGGTGCCAATGAAATCATAATGGGTGCTATGGGCGAATTGGGACCCGTTGACCCCTCAGTTGCTAATCAATTTAACCCAATCCTAGACGCTCAAGACATTCAGGGCCCAACGCAGAAACCAAGACCTAGAATTCCCATCAGCGTCGAGGACGTCACCTCGTATTTGAACTTTGCAAAGTCTCACGCGGCACCCGATCCCGCGGGAATGGCCCAGGCGTACTCCGCCCTCACTAGTCAAGTCCATCCCCTGGCGCTCGGTAATATTCTGCGGCACCACAACCTGATTCGCCACCTTGCGAAGACACTGCTGCTGATGCACATGAATGCTGAAACCGAAAAAGAGAAATTGGATTCAATTGTTAAAAAATTAACAGAAGAACTGTATTCGCACGAATATACAATTACGCGCGACGAGGCCTCGCGCCTTGGTTTAAGGGTCGCTAAGCCCACGGAGAAAATTGAGAAGGATTTATGGGAATTGTATCTGCTTTACGAGGGTTTTTTCGGTATAGATAGGCAGATCAATATTGCTGCCGAACTTGGCGCCGAAAAACAAAAATATCTCTGTTTCGATTTGTCTGTAGTTGAAACCGATTCTGCAGCGCACTCGTTTAGCGTAAGAGGTTTGGCGTTACGAAAAGGGCAAACGGATTTTGAGTTCCAGGCGGACGCCCAACTATGGGAGAATTAGGGTATGACGCATTCTATAAAGATTACTTATGGCTGTACCAAAATACATGGCTTGGAACCCCGTCAGTTCTTTGTTCCAGTTCACGCCGAAACAGGGCTGATGAACTCGTCGGCAGGGGTCAAAACTACGGGGGCCCAAACGCAGGCAACCGTCGTCGAAGTACGCTCATTGCCCGCTCGCACGATTGAATTGCCCACCGATCAGACATAAACTGCAATTCTGCTACACGGCTGGATGTTCCCGCTCGGAATGAAGTTGGTGGCGCGAATTAATCGCTATAAGAGGATCGAGTCGCCGAGGCGGAGTAGTTTGCCTTGCTCGGTGCTGGGGACGCGGGTGTTCGTGGCGAGGCGATAGAAGTGGTCGAAGCGCGAGGCGGGAGCCCACGCGGGGAGCTGTGCGCGGCGGAGTTCGCTGAAACGCTTTTGAAAGCCGTCGTCTGCGATGCCAGTGTACGAGTCGCGAGAGGGAACTGGGCAGCGCGCGCAGGGGTTGCTACCTTCGAAGGCGATATCGCCAATTTTGAAGCGCACGACAGCCGTATCGTTTTCGCCGAATAGTTGATCCTCCCAGAACGCCTGCGCGTTTCCTATTTCGAGCGTGGTGCGGAAACGCCGGCGCACTTCGTCCAGTGTTACGCCAGGGAACCACACGCAAACAGATTCGAGCGAACCAGTTGAAACGATGGTTGGGCCGGAGGCCAGGCCATCGTCGGGGAAACCTTCGCGCGTGTAGCGCACCTGAATGGCCTGCTCGAAATACATGCTGAACCAGTCCGCCGCGCCTTCCGTGTCGCCGGGGAAGGCAAAGTTCATCGCGGGAATATCCCGGCGATCTCCGGGAACGGTGAGCGTAACGCTGCTGATATCCGGAGAATAGGCCGCGCGGATGAGATGCATCGCGGCAGTGCGTTTCCCGTTGACCCAGCGGCCGTCGGCGGAGTAGAGCGCCCAAACTCGGTCAAGCTCGAGGCCGCCATTGGGACCAATGCGTGCTTCGCTCACCGAAACCGGGTCAAGCGCTTTAATCGGGTGCAGCCGGATATTCGCCAAGAGCGGGGTAGTTCTCTGCGAGTCCACGCTTAGAGTTTAGCAGAGCGCGGAGGGCGAACGGCAGGCACTAGTCTGCAGAGGTCGCGGCAGCTGCTGCCGCCGCGGGCGCAGATTCAGCCACGGGCGCTTTTTTCCTCTTCGCCATCTGCTGAACGGTGAAAAGTAGCAGCGCGCGGTCTTGCGGCTCCATCTTGCTGAGCAGGTGCCTCAGTTTTCGCATAAAGCGCAAGTCTTTGCCGGAGCTGCCCCAGTCATTCCCTCTGGATTGCGTCCAAGCTGCGGGAACATCCGGCTTGGGCGGCTGGTCGCCATCGTACAGAAGCTGGTACAGCGGCATATCCAGTGCGCGAGCCAGTTTTTCGAGGGTTTCGATCGCAGGGACGGTATGGCCATTTTCCACGCGGGAAAGATAACAGCGTAGCAGGCCGGTTCGTTTCTCGATGTCACCTTGGGATAGTTTTCTTTCTTCGCGCAGGACGCGCAAGCGTTCACCGATGATCATGGCATACTCCTCAGTTGAACCGCTCCGCGATCCTTTGCTGCGTGGCCCATCGAGGCGGAGTGACTGGAGCATAACCTATCACATCGGTGTAAGTCGAGAAGATTGCGTTGCATCTCTCGGCCAAAATCTCTCGAAAATCCGTGCGGCGCCAGCGCGTCGCTACTTGTCGCTGAGCGGCGGCGGAGTGGGCCTGCTGCCCGGTGGAACGATGCCGTTCAGCCTCAGGTAGAGCACCATTTGCCCGTAATGATCGGCGGCATGCCAAATGCAAACCTCCGCGAGGCCCAGGCGCGTATTAGGCCCGGCGTATGGCCCCTCGATGGGGTCGTACATGTTCTTGGCGGTGATGGCTGCGAGCGATTTCTTGAGCGCTGCGAACGAGTCTCGTAGATAAACCAGCAGTTCGGCGCGGGTGGTAGCCGGACTCGGTCCGCCTTTGTCGCAACCAGCGGGCGGCGTCGTGCCATCCAGCTCGGCCGCGAAACCGAAATTGCTGCAGGCCACGTGTTTGACCTGCTCGGCAAATGTGCGCACCTCAGCCGGACCAAATTCTGGCTTCTCGTTCTTGAAGAGACCCTGCGCCGGGCGGTAACTCCATTTATCGGCGGGCATGGCTTCCGCTGCGGAGCGCACTTCGTACTCCTGGTATCCCCACTGGCGGGTGAGGGCCTTGCCGGGCGTTTCCTCGCGACTGAGCTCTGCAGCGGTGGGCTCACGTTGCTGAGCGGCCGAGGATTGCGTCACCCGCACATCGTTCGACGGATCGCGCACCCGGCCAGTGAGCAGGCTGGGTGCGACAGCAATTGCGGCTACGAGGGTCGCGCAGAAAAGAAATGACTTCCAGCGGAAATGGCTCACGGAACGGTCCTCCTCACAGAAATTCTAGCGGCCGATGAGCGCGGTCGCACACCTACTTCGCGCGTCCGAGGAAAGGGAATCGGGGCGCCCTGAATCAATTGGGTTTATTCCCAGGCCTCTTCGTCAAACGATCAGGCGTTCGCAGCGGATCCGGTACGTGCGAGGACCGACTTGTAACCGCATGTACCAGCTTTACGCATGGCCTCGATGGCCTGTGCCGCGGTCATGAGCGGCGTGGTTTGAATGTTAGCGACGGCACCGCCCGCGGCGAAGGCTATGGCGATCGCCGCTGCCGAGATGTTGTCGGGCATCTCCGTGATGGCGATAACGTCGAAGGGACCAAAAGCGAAGAACGCCGAGTGCAGTTTTCCGCCGAGCTTCTCGATGGGGATACGGACAATGTCCAGCCGGTCCTGTGGATCGGCCATAAGGCGCGCCCAGGCTTCCTTGGTGTAACTGACTTGATGGCAATAATGCGGCATGATGGACCTCCTTGACTTTCCGGTGGGCAAAATACCGAGGGAATGGAGCGACTATGCTCTTGAAAACAAAGGGAGTCAAGAAAAAGAAAAAAAATCTAAAGATTTCTCTTGACAAAAATTTGAAATGTGGTACACTTTTCCTCGTAGAAAAGTGCGCCCCGATTTAGTCGGGGCGTTTTGCTTTTTAGGGCTGAATTTTATCGCTCCCTCTGAGCACGTCAGCCCAAGCAAAACTCCTGTTCCAGTCTGACAAGAGTGCCTTCGCGCCGCCACGGACGCAGGCCCGGAAGTGTGTCTACACGAACGCGTTTTCAACGAGTTCTGAACATCTTTCAATGAAGTACCGCGCGAAAAGTTCGCGCACGCAAAGGAGCCAAGATGCCGAGCTATCAGAATGCGACTCCACCGAATTCACTCATGCCCGGTGACGTGGGCTTTAGTTTCAATAATGAGACTTTTCCCGGCAGCGCTCAGGCCGGCAGCCAGTTCGCGATTCCCAGCTATGCGGGCCAGCCGGATACGGGCACCGCGGTACGCTGGCAAACCATTTTTGGGACGGCGCCGACCGCCGTGAGCCTCTCTCTGCAAGGCGCTATGGCCGACGTCGATGCCGAGTATCAAACGCTCGACACCACCACGAACACTGCCGGCGAAGCCCGCACCGTGACCGGCGTACAAGCGCGATTCCTGCGCATCAAGTTTACCTCTTCGACCGGCGGCAGCGGCCTCACCGCAAAACTCCTGGTCTAGCTCGTCCGAATTCGCGGTTAGTGGCTGCGTGCGACTTCCGGCTTGTGATTCATGGATCGTGCGCGATGTCGCCCGGGGCGCGCCAAAATGAAAACGAACAACGCCATTTGGATAAACGAGCCGGTTCTGACGCCCGAGCGGATGCTCTGGCGCGCGGTGCTCGGGCAAGCCTACGCGGACGCCCAACTGCCACTTCTGGCTGACGGGGCAGAGCCGTTGGAACGGACTTGCGCGCGCAGTTTTCTTCGCGCCGACGAGCCGCTCGAAAAAGCAGTATTGAAACGCATTTGCGATCTCGCCGATGTTCCTTGCGATCGCGTAGTTCTTTGGGCACGAAAGCAATACTCCGTAGCAGCCTGAGAACGAGCCAGCCGTGAACTCTGCTTCAGCCAACGAGAAATTGCCCGGGCGCGCGAAGCGCTCCGGAACGACACTCGACCCCGGTTCGCCGGGACAGATTCGCCGGGCGCGCGGTACAACCCCGGCAAATCGGAGGGCAACTCCGAAAATGAAGAGCAACGGCCATGATCCGAGCGCAGCAAAGGTGAACGGTCATGGTCCGGCTTCACCTTCCCGGGCGGCGCAAGAAACGGAAGCGCTGCTGGATCTGGGCAGGGCTGCGTCTGACGACACACGCGATTTTCCCGCTGCGGCCGGCGCGTCCTCCGCCCCGGCCGGCAAGGAACGCGATGCGTGCGCTGAGGTGGCTCCGCCTCCCAGAGGTAAAGCCAAGCGCCAGCCGAAGCGAAACAGGGCCGCGGCTGGCGGGGAAGTGTCGCGCGCCCCAAGCGAAAAAACTAACAGGAAAGGCAAAAACGGGACAGTGCGTATTCCGCCTGGCTCACAACCGCTGCCGCAAGACGGCGCGAGTTTTGTGGACGCCATGCACAAGCACGTGAATATCCATCTGGCTTGCGCAAGGCTCGTGAAGTCCTGCGACGAGAAGATCGCCCAGCGCATGGCCGAGCGTTTGCTGGAAATGAAATACGGCAAAGGGCCCTCTGCGTCGGCGGAGGAATCGCCGGAGATTGTGATTGATATCGACAGCGCTGTTGCCAGGCGCGCAGCAATGGGAGACAACAAATGACAGCAGCTACTGTTCCTCAGCAGTCTTTTCTCGGAAAACTCACGAACGCCGTCCATCTCGATTATGTGTTGAAGGTCCTGGGCGTGGGCGGATTCGTATGGGCTTTCCTCGCGTCCTGGCACACGCTCGGGCTGGGTGTAAAAGCCGGAATGCTTAGTGCGGTGGCGGCCTGGATCGTGGGCAGCCGGTTCTCGAAGATCTATCGTTAAGTGGATTTCAGCGCATATTATCGGCCTTTCGCGCGCCAGCAACAATTTCACAACAGCCCTGCAAAGTATCGGCTCTTCGGCGGCGCTGCGGGACCCGGCAAGACCAAGGCGCTGCTCTGGGAAGCGATCATGCAGGCCAACGCCTGGCGTGGAGCAGACACGCTTCTGCTCCGGCGGACGTACCCCGAGCTGGAATCGTCGCTGCTTGCGTACTTTCGCCGCGACGTGCCGCGGGATTTTTACAAGAAATACAACGAATCGAAGCACGTCGTTACCTGGCGGAACGGCTCGACGACGCGTTTCGGCTACTGCCGCAACGAGAACGACGTCTACCAGTATCAAGGCGCGGAGTTTCTATTCATCGGCCTCGATGAGCTGACGCACTTCACCTTCAAACAGTGGCAGTTTCTTACTTCGCGTAACCGTTGTCCCGTCCCGGGAAGCGTTTGCAGCATGGCCGGGGCAACAAACCCTGGCAATATCGGCCATGCCTGGGTGAAAGCGCTGTGGGTCGACCACAAACCGCCGGCAGGCTTTGACCAAACAAATCTCTACGACGCGAACGATTACGAATTCATTCGCGCCTGGCTTAGCGACAACCCGATCTATGCGAACGACGCGGATTACCGCAGCACGCTCGAGGCGCTCCCCGAACATCTGCGCAAAGCGTTTCTCGACGGCGACTGGAACGTTTTCGCCGGGCAGTATTTCAATATTTTCGATTACGGACGCCACACCGCGCGACCCGAAGAAATTCGGCTCGAGCCCTGGTGGCCGCGTTGGATTTCCATCGACTGGGGCTTTCAACATCCCAGCGCCGTGTACTGGCATTGCGCCGTGCCGGCGGAGGCTTACAGCCGTCAGCTCACAGCCGACAGAAGGACCCAAGACGCTGTCTCCCCCGGCGCTGTTAGCTCTCAGCTGTCAGCTGTAGGCTCGCGCGTCGTCACCTACCGCGAGTTTGTGCAGAACGGCCTCTCTCCGCGCATGCTCGCGCAAGCCATTGCCGAACGCAGCGGCCGCGAAAATATCAGCGATGTGATTCTTTCGCCGGATGCCTTTGCGCATCGCACCGCCGAGGCTTCCGTTGCCGAGCAGCTCGGGGATGTGCTGGCGGCCAACGGTTTGCCGCGGCCCGCACCTGCCGACGATGACCGCATTGGCGGCTGGCAGTTCATGTACCAGATGTTGGAATCGGACGCCTGGCTCATCACCGAGAACTGTACGAAGCTGATCGAATGCATGCCGATGCTGGTGCGCGACAACACGCGCCACGAGGACATCCGCAAAATGGACGGCGATGATCCCGCCGATTCGGCGCGCTATGGATTGGTCTCCGGCGGAAGAATCGCCGGTGTTGGGGCAGGCTACTTGCGGCCCGGGGCGACTCAAGGGTCGCCACATTTTGGAGCGAGGGAAGTAGGGGCGCAGTTTTCTCCAGAGAGAGGGCATGCTGCGCCCCTACAAGGGAATAGCGCGCCGCGTTTTGTCACCGGCATGCCGCTCGCCGAACAAATCGCGCGCCAGATCAGCGCTACGGATCCGACGTCGCGCGCGATTCATAGTCAGCGCCTCGAAGCCGAAGCGCACAAACAGTTCCGCGCAAAGAAATTTCCGCACCGCCGGCATTAGTACAAACTTGGTGGCACAGACTTCAGTCTGTGCACAGGTCGAGGACAGCAAGTCAACACCGTACAGGCTGAAGCCTGTTCTAATGGTGCTCAATGCTCAGTTGGTTTCGCAAAGTGCTTCAGCTGAAATACGTTGGCCTGCTCGAAGCCGACGTTGCCCGGCTACGGGCGGAAAATCGCGCGCTGATGAATTCGCTGCTAGGGACCGCGGGCTTTCCGCCCGTCGAGTTTCCCGAAGCGCCGAAACCGCAAGCGCTGCCGAGGCTACGCAAGCGGAGCTGGCACCAGATTCAGGCGTGGCGCCAATCCGGGGCCGAGCGGGATGCGGCAGACAATGCCGAGTTTGTCGGGGCCGCCAAGGGGAATGGCCCCGTGCCTCACAGTTGAGCCCAAGTTCGTTAGTCAGTCCGCCCTTGCGTCAATCGCCCAAATATATTTGCCAGACGTTGGAAGTTGTCTCGAATCTTGGCTGGTTCTTGATCATCTCGACTTTTTGTTGCGGCGTGTAGGCTTCCGGTTTCTCGTCCAGGGGGCGGAAAGGCGCGACCGAGATGTACTGCGTGGGCGCCAAAACGTAGCTCAGAGTGACCTTATAAAATCCTTTGCTAGGAAACACGAAGCTATCCGAAGGATCGCCGGCGAAGGGGTAATCCATCTTTTCGCCCGGCTGCAGAACGGTAACCATAAAGTCCATAACGGGCCCGGTCACCGGACAGACGAATTGCTTTTCGTAAATACGCGGCGGCAGCACGCGCCCGCCAAAGTCCGTGATCCGCCACGTAAAACCGGTTTCCTCGCCGAACAGAAGATGCGATCGCACAGCCACAGGTTTGTCCGAGCGGTTCGTGAGCGTCACTTTAAAGTTCAAATCGTCGCCGCGCCGAATATACCGTGGACCGGAAATCGTCACCTCGATGGGCGAGGCGCTCGGCGCGGCAGACGACGAGGCTTTTGTCTGGCCGGGCGAATAGACCGGGACGCTGAAAGCGATCAGCAGGGCCATTACATAAGACAAGAATCGGTGCACAGCACCCTCCAGAATCAGGCTAGTGGATTTGGACGGGGACGTTGTTAAAGATGATCCCCTGCTTAGGGCCCCGCCGCGACGGCAGCTCCAGATTCCACGTATCCGACGTGGCTTGCACAGAAAGACTATTTTCCACGGCTGCGATTTGATTCACACCGAGCCGGCTCAGATCCCATTGCGCGTAGCCGTTCGCGCGCTGCCGCTTGCCGCGCTCATCGAAATAATGGTCGGAATTTGGCGGCACATACGTCAATGTCACCGCGAGGTGGTACGTGCCTGCACTCGGGAAACTGTAATCGTCGGAGGGACCCGGGAGAATCATGAATTCGTGGCTCTCTCCGGGGCCAAGAACGAGCAGGTCGCTGTCGCGCAAGAACCGCGTATTCGGGTCTTCACCCGGAACCGTGCCGCAATAGCCGTGCAGGACGAAAGCCATGCCAATGGGCACGCCCTTGGCGTCGGTGACGGACCAATCCCACATGGCATTCATCAGGATGCCATTGCGCACGACGAACACCAGCGGCTCGGCGGAGCGATTCGTCAGCAGCGCGTGGAAGATATTCGATTCGAGCGACTCGCTGGGTCTCACGGTTGTGGGACCGCTGAGCTTGATCTCGACTATGGGAAGCTTGCGCGGAGAACGGCGCGCACCCTGGGCGCCGAGTTGCGAGCACGGCACGCACACGCACGCAACGAGGACTAGCGTGGCCAGCGGTGGGCGCAAGTAGGGCACCTCTCTTTGTAGCATGACGGGATCCTTTTGATTCGTCACCAGTACCAAAGTTCCAGCACATCAAATTCAGCCGGGATAGGCGAATGAGCTTCGACAACGACAACAGGATTGGAACGATTCCGCCGGGTTTTCTTGCACCGGCGGACGGGAACTATGCGCCCGGGACGTTGCAGAACCTCATTCCCGCGGATTCCCTCGACGCAACCGGAACGATGGGACTAAACGGGATGCTCGATACAGTCGAAGAGGCTCGCCGCGAAGGCAATCCCGGGCCCGTAGGGGCACGGCACGCCGTGTCCGTCCTGGGCGCACTGGTCGATCTCGGTCCAAACAACGAGCATCTCGAGGACATCAAGCCCGGGCTCGTCAACGCGCTGCGCGAACTGGTGCGCCAATATCGCCAGGAAGGAATCGTCGCGCGCCGCAATGAAATTCGCCGCATCCGCCAGGCGCGCCTTTTCTGGCAAGGTCTGCAATACGCCTGGTGGAATCCCACCGACATGAACTGGCATCTGCCGTACGAGAAGCGCTCCAGCAACGACCGCGAACTCGAGGACATGCCGCGCTACCAGTTCGTCACGAATTTTTATCAAGGATTTGGACTTTCGTTCATTGCCGTGCTCTCGCAGGATGTGCCGAGCGAGTTGACCGATCAGCAGCTCGCCAATGTCAACGCGCAGAACCAGCAATTCCTGAATCAACAGCAACAGCTCGGCAGCAATATCAGCTCGCAGTACCAAAGCATTCTGAACAATCCTGGCCTCAGCCCCGCGCAGAAAGCCGCCGTCACCGCGCAATCCCAGGGCTCCATCGCCAGTGCTTTCGATTCTCTTCAACAATCGGCGGCGAATCGCGTCGCCGCCACCAACAACTCCGCCGGATTCAGTGAATTGACCGACGAACTGGCCCGCCAGAAGGGCATCGCGGAAGGGAATCAGGCCCAGCAGAACCAGCTCGCTTTCGCCAACACCGCTTATCAACGGCAAATGTCCGCCCTGCAGGGCCTCTCCGGCCTCTTTGGCGTGGACTCCAATCTCCTTGGCCGCACCCTCGGCATTCCCGCTCAGTTGCTGAACGTCAGCGCCAACGCCTCGCGCCCCAGCCCAGGGTTTTTCACCTCGCTCGGCTCCGGATTTGGTTCCACGCTCGGCGCCTCGCCCAGCGCGCTGATCTAGCCGAATTGGTTTCGCTGCTGTCGTGCTCAGGTTAATGAAGTTGAGGAGGTAGAGGCAGTACAGGACGTGAAGGATGGAAAGGATTCGGGATTCCAGGGTAGCTTCTGTCGAGTTTCCGGCACGTCATCGGCGCGGCTCTTGTCCTTTACCTCCTTTACTTCATTCACTTCCTCTACCCCCAGAGGTCCCCACATGCCCATTCCCTGGTACGTCATTTTGACCGCGCTCGTTCCCGTCGGCGTGCAGTTCGTTCTCTTCCTGCGCTGGCTGCACCGCCGCATGCGTAACGACGAAATTGTGCGCGCGTTTGTGCGCGACATCGCCACAAATCATCTGCCGCACATTTATTCCGCGCTCCACGCCATTGCACGCCAGCAGGGAATTGAGCCCCAAGAGCCGCCCCTCGTGCGCTTCGTCGAATTCCAGCGTCACCGTCGCACCGACTGAGGCTTACTCGCAGTTTACGCAGTTGGAGCACGCAGAATCGCCGATGAATTCCCCGCCTCAACTCGTTGCCCTCGCACGCAAGGCTGCTTCGGCGCAATCGCTCGATCCCTCCGTCGTTTGCGCGGTCATCGAACAAGAATCTTCCTGGAACACCTGGGCCATGCGTTACGAACCGGCCTTCTTCGCCAGATATGTCGCCGGCCTCTACACCAATGACAAAATCACTGCGTCCGAAGCCTACGCGCGCGGCTTTTCCTGGGGGCTGATGCAGCTGATGGGTCAAGTCGCTCGAGAAATGGGATTTGATGGCACATTTCTCTCCGCGCTCTGCGATCCCGAACAAAACCTGGCCGTTGGCTGTAGATTGCTCCGAAAAAAACTAGACGCCATGGACGGAGACGTTACCCGCGGCCTGCTCGCCTGGAACGGCGGCGCAAATCCCGCCTACCCAGGCCAAGTGCTAGCGCGCCGTCCGCATTATCTATAGGGCCACGATACATCGTGCCCTCTGATACATCGCGGCCCAGATGCATTGCGCCAAACGCCGCGTTGCTAAGAGAAATACACATGACCACGCGAATCTTCCTAAAGTTTGCAGAAATCCTCGTCCCCGTAATCCTGGCTATCACCATCTACGTCTCCTGGCAAGCCGACCGCCGCGACCGCGCCCAACTCGCCGCGCAACTCGCCGCCGCCCAGAAAACCATCACCGATGCCGCCGCTAGCCAGCACGACCGCGACACCCTCCTGAACCAAACCCTCACCCAGTTAGCCGCCCAGAAACAAGCGGCCGTGACCACAGCTCAAATCCTTAAAGATCTCCCGAACGCCCTCGATCTCCCCGCGCCCATCGCTCTCCAGACGCAATCCGATTCATCCGCTCCACTGAATGTGACCGCCCGTCCCGGCTCTGAACCTTCATCAAGAAAGTCAGACGCCGCCGCATCCTCAGACTCTGCCCCAAACAACCCCGCCCCAAAGCCCGGTCAGTCCGCCGGCGCAATCCTTCCGGCAGCCGACCTAAAGCCCCTCTACGACTTCGCGATCGACTGCAAAGCCTGCCAGGCAAAACTAGCCGCCGCCCAAAGCGACCTAACCGACGAAAAGACCAAGACCGCCGCACTAACCAAAGAACGAGACGCCGCAGTGACCGCCGCAAAAGGCGGAACCGTCCTGCACCGTATCCTCCGAGCCGCCAAATGGTTCGTTATTGGCGCTGCCGCCGGTGCCATTGCAGCCAAAACCTCCCGATAAGAGCGATCGAACCGGATGCCACTCAGATAAAACAAGCGATCCCCACGATCCACCGCACAGGACGGAAATCCGTTGCTGCGAAGCGTCGTTCGCTCGCGTCGAAATTCGCCTAAGCACTTTGCTCTCAATCCGCCACATCAACCGCACCACGCCCCCGACGCGATCCGGCTGGCGCACCCCCCGCGCCAGCCGGGCACTCTCCCCAAGGGAACACCTCTTCATCGGGAGACGTAGCCTCGCAAACCAGTGGAAAAACCCCAAAATAGTCAAAGATTTCTCTTGACATTGCGTCTGATAAGTAATATTATGTTAACTAGAAAATACGGAAAACCTTCACCTTCGAGCCCCGTGCTCGACCCCACTTCTCCCCTCGGGACTCTTTCTCACTCTACTTTTTGTTGGCGGCTTTTTGCGCTTTGCGCTGGTCCAATTCGTACTTAATGTATTGCTCCAGCAGATGCGGATCCGCTCCGACTAGCCGTCGGCCATTCACAAAGACTGTCGGCGTGCTATTTACCTCCAGCAACACGCCATTCGCGCGGCTCGCGTCAATGGCGGCTCCGGCCCCCGGACTGGCCATGCAAGACTTCAACGCATCCGCGTCCAGTCCGGACCGGCTCGCGAAGTCCGTCATTTCACCCCAGGCGTTCTCCGCGGAGATCACCTCCTGGTTGTCGTAAATCAGATCGTACATTTTCCAGAAGGCCGCCGGGTTTTGCTGGTAAGCGCAGCGCCCCGCCAGGGCTGCTGTGCGTGCCCAGGGGTGTATTTGCTCCAGTGGGAAGTCCTTAAAGATCACGCGCACCTGGGGATAGTTCGGCAGAAGTCCCCGAAGACTGTCGTGCAGGCTTCGGCAGATAGGGCACTCGAAGTCCGAAAACTCCACCAAAGTTACCTGCGCGTCGGCCGGTCCCAGCGACGGGCTATCCTTGATCTGTAATTGGGCGCGGGTTTCCGCCATGGGATCCTTGGTAAGGTCTGAGAGCTCACCACGGAACATATAGCGTCCATCCTTGGTTACATAGACTTTGCCCGTCTGCCGATTCTCGCCCATCTTCACCTCGATATCGACCTCCTGTAACCCGTCAACTCCGGTCTCCTTCGGTGCGGAGGCCGTGACGCTCGTGTCGGCCCCGAACGCGTACAAATTCCGCAAGTAGTCTTCGACGGCTTTCTGGATGGGCAATTCTCGAGCGGGAGTTGTTGCGGCAGTCGAAGAGTGCTGCTGCTGTGCCCGTGTCGCTGGCGTCGCCAGGCTCGAAACGAGAATGGCTGCAATGAGTAATGGCGCTTTCATTCTGAACCTCATTCTTTAAGGGATAAACTTCTGTGCGATCGGAAAAGGCCTGCCAAACCCAAAGGCGCGCGACGTAATTTTCAGCCCCGGAGCGGCTTGCTTTCTTTTGTACTCGGTCCTATCCACAAGCAGGGCAATGTCTCGCACAAGCTGCAGGCTGAATCCGTAGTGATCGGCAATCTCCTGCGGGCTGCGCAGATCCTCGATATACGCCTTGAGAATGCGGTCCAGCACGTCATAGGGTGGCAAACTGTCCTCATCCTTCTGGTCGGGGCGCAGTTCCGCCGAAGGAACTTTTTCTATGGTCGAAATAGGGATCAGTTCCCTCTCGCGGTTGATCCAGCGCGCCAGCTCGTAAACCATAAGTTTTGGCACGTCGGAAATCACCGCCAGCCCTCCGGCCATGTCGCCGTAGAGCGTGCAATAACCAACCGCCAGTTCGGATTTGTTCCCCGTGCTCAGCACCATCGAACCGAATTTATTGGAAATCGCCATCAGATAATTGCCGCGGATGCGCGCCTGGATGTTTTCTTCGGTGACGTCGATCGAGCGAGAAGCAAATGCAGGCGCAAGCGCCTTGCGGTAAGCGTCAAACACATCGCCAATCGGGAGGGTTATGAATTCAATCCCCAGATTCTTCGCGAGCCCCTGGGCGTCAGCCCTGCTGCCCTCGGAAGAGAACGGTCCCGGCATGGAAACGCCCAAGACGTTGCCGGCCCCCAGCGCCTCCACGGCGATGGCCGCGACCACGGCGGAATCGATGCCTCCACTGAGGCCAACCAACACCTTCTTGAACCCGCATTTGCGCACGTAGTCTTGCGTTCCGGTGATCAGCGCGCGGTAGGCATACGCAATTTCCTCATGCGGCTGCCCGTGAATTTCGCCCTCGCCCGTGACCGTATCAAAGAGCACCACATCTTCTTCAAAGGCCAGCGCTTGCGCCGCGACCCTGCCATCCGCGGTCAGAGCCATGCTGGCACCGTCGAAAATCAGGCTGTCGTCGCCACCAACCTGGTTGACGTAAACGACCGGCCGGTGTTGGTTTATGGCGATCGATTGCAGCATTTCAAGGCGCAAAGCGCGCTTATCGATCGTATAGGGCGAAGCAGAAATGTTGAGCAGCACGGTAATTCCCTGCCCGATGAGTTCAGTCACGGGATCGCGGTCATACCGGCACTTGGCCCAGAAATTTTTGTCGTTCCAAACGTCCTCGCAGATCGTAATACCCAACTGCTCTTTCCCAAATCCGTACGCGAACTGTTTTCCAGCCGGCTGAAAATACCGCGATTCGTCGAACACATCGTACGTCGGCAGCAGCATCTTGCTCTGCTCGAAAACCACGCGCCCGCTGCAGATCAGCGCCGCCTTATTCGCAATGGATTTTCCCGTCCCATTTATTACCCGGCCCGCGTATCCGACGATGGCTGGAAGCGGCAGCTTGGCCGCCAGCTGTTTCAACTCGATGTGATTGCGATCGATGAAGGAAGGCCGTTCGAGGAGGTCTTGTGGAAGATAGCCGCAGAGGCAAAGCTCGGAAAAAACGGCGAGGTCCGCCCCGCACCGCCTGGCTTTCTCCGCCAAGTTCAGGATGCGAGCCGAATTCCCTGCGAAATCGCCTACCGTGGGATTGAACTGCGCAAGCGCTATCTTCATGCTGGCACTTTAGAATACGGATGCCTGCGTGCGATTGCAAACGTTCGATGCATCGCATGGTGTCTGGTTCAACGGCGCGGCTCGTCAGCGTTTTCGCGCAGGTTTCTGCGCCACCAAACTCGCGATTCCCTGCCCGGCATTCAATTCGCGATAAAGCAAAAGGTGCAATTCGGGAAACGCCGTGCGCAGCTCTCCGGGTTCAAGAAGATATGCTGGATTTCGCGGCCCACTTAAATAGTTAAGCTGCGCCCGTGTGAAAGTCTCAAAAAGCAGCAAGCCCCCGGGGCACAGTGCGCGAGTAATTTGAGAGAAAAGCGAGCGCTGCAAGTACTGAACGCAGAGAATCAGGGAAAAGGACGCAACCGGCAGCTGGATATCCTCCAGATTCGCCAGAATGAGGTGAATGGCGCGTCTTCGACGCTTTGCGGTTTCGGCCGGGATACCAACGTCTTCCCGGTGCACAGGCAGTTTCGCCTTTTTCGCGCGATTCTCAAGGATGTCCAGCGCAGCGGCCGACCAATCGACCGCCGTTACCGATGCGCCGCGGGAAGCCAGCAGGAGGGCATGCCGCCCAGCGCCGCAAGCAATATCCAGCACAGACCCGCTCGGAAGCAACGGCAACCATTCAGACACAATGCTTGCGGGCTCGGCAGCAGGGTTTTGCGCTGCCTCGCGGTATCGAGCATCCCATTCGGCTACGCTTGCAGGCATAAAAAAGGCCCTCGAACGATATGTTCAAGGGCCTGGAACTCGGCATAGGGGTTGTTTGCGATGCCCCGGCTTTCTCAATTTATTCTATCATTCTGTCACAGAACGATAGAATGAGATAAATGTGACAAATTAGATGCTAGCCCTTAAACACTGAACGAGCTGCCGCAGCCGCAGGTGCTTTTCACGTTCGGGTTGTTGAATTTGAAGCCGGCGCCCTCAATGGTCTCGATGTAATCAATCTCGACGCCATCCAGATACATCGAGCTCATCTGGTCAACCGCGACCTTGAGCCCGTTAAAGTCCACCACTTGATCTGTCTCATTGGTCTGGTTTTCAAACGCCATATGGTACTGGAAACCGGAGCAGCCTCCGCCGACGACGGCAACTCGCAACGCCACCGGGACAGGGTTCTGCATGCCCATGATTTCCTTGACCTTGGTGCTCGCAGTAGGAGTCAGACTAATCATAATTTCCTTTGGCCTCCGCTCGCAGGCAGTCCCGCGATGCATCTTTCTATTCAAGTATAGCAAACCTTTTCCACAACTGCACCTCGCGGTTCCACGCCAGTTTTCGTACCTGAAACATGGGAAACGGCCGCATTTCGACAAGGCTATGTGCTTCGCATACAATAGGATGCGTCATGAGACACAAGGTCACTTTGATCCCCGGCGAAGGTATCGGACCGGAAGTCGCCCGCGCCACATGCGCCATCCTCGAGGCCGCTGGCGTTCAATTCGATTGGGAAGAAGTCGAAGCGCGCGCCGAGAAAGCATCGGCCACGGGCCAATTTGTCACCGAAGGCGCCGTCGAGTCCGTGCGCCGCAACCGCGTGGCGCTCAAAGGCCCGATGGGCACCGCCGTTGCGGGTGGCGCGCCCAGCATTAATGTGGCCCTCAGAAAAACTCTCGATCTCTACGCCAATGTCCGGCCAGTCAAAAATCTGCCCGGAGTAAAATCACGGTTTGAAAACGTGGACGTCGTTCTGATCCGCGAAAATACGGAAGATCTTTATTCTGGCCTGGAACACGAAGTCGTTCCGGGCGTCGTCGAGAGTTTGAAAATTATCACCGAGAAGGCTTCGACAGAGATTGCCCATTTCGCTTTCAAATACGCCAGGCGCGCTGGCCGAAACAAAATTCACGCCATTCACAAAGCCAACATCATGAAGCTTTCGGATGGCCTTTTCCTGAAGTCCATCCGCAATGTCGCGCCACAATATCCCGGGATCGAATACAAAGAGATGATTGTGGACAACGCTTGCATGCAAATGGTCCTCAATCCCCAGCAATTTGACATGCTGCTCCTTCCAAATCTCTACGGGGACGTGATGAGCGACCTCGCCGCCGGCCTCGTCGGCGGCCTTGGCGTCGTCGGCAGCGCGAATATTGGCAATGAGGCAGCCATGTTTGAGGCCGTGCATGGGACAGCTCCCGACATCGCTGGAAAGGGCCTGGCCAATCCCACGGCGCTGCTTCTCAGCGGCATCATGATGCTCGACCATCTCGCCGAGAGGTCAGCGGCGCGCCGCATCGAGGCTGCTCTCGAAAAAGTTTACAGAGAGGGCAAACACATAACACAAGATGTCGGCGGCAAAGCCGGCACCGAGGAATTCACTGCGGCCGTCATCTCCTCGCTTCCGCCAGCCTAATTCCCTTCCGCATGGAACGCGCACAGACTGCCGCATTCCCTTGTTATTATTCGCCAGACATGGCAAGCTTTGACTCCTAGGCCCCTTCCAAGGCGGGTTCATGCATCGGTCGAGATACCCTGAGCGTCGTCGCACAGTCCGAATCATTCTCGAGATACCTTTAAAAGTACGCTGTCAGATGCCCGAGGGCGAAGCCATCGATTTGAAGGCCGTTACGCAATTCGTAAGCGCGCACGGGGCGCTCATCGTGATGGATGCTCCGCTATTGCCGGGCCAAATCGTCCGAGTTATCAATGAGATGACCTCGGAGTCGGCTGAGTGTTTCGTGACCTCCGTCCGTGAAAAGCAGGAGCGGCGGTTTGTCGGAGTGGGCTTTGCGAACCCGAAGAATGATTTCTGGCATGTAGTCTTTCCGAAAGCCGGGACGCGGCAAGCTGTGCGCTCTTCGCAGACCGGCTCACTCGTACACCCCGAAAGACGGTCGGAACTCCCCCCGCGGACTTGAAGAACTTATTCCGTTTCTCATTGCTTCGCTCCAGGTCCAATATTTCCGTTTAATTTCCGGTGATCCCCCGCCATCCGTCAGGTTCTACCCCACCCGCGGAGCGTAAATCTGGTAGACCAGAAGATAGACGATCACTCCGGTGACCGAAACGTAGAACCACAGCGGCAGCGTCCACCGCGCGATGATGCGGTGTTTATCAAACTTTTCCAGCCATGCGCGGCGCAGCGTGATCAAAATCATCGGCACAATGACCACCGCCAGAACGGTATGCGAGAGCAGCAGCGCGAAATATGCCGGACGAATCCACCCGTGCCCCTGGAACGCAACATGGCCGACACGAATGTGATAGATGACGTAGGAAATCAGGAACGCGGTCGAGACTGCAAACGCGGAAATCATGAAAGCTCGGTGCACTCTGATTTTTCCGTTGCGGATAGCCGCGTAACCGCAGGCGAGCAGGACTGCGCTGGTGCCGTTTAGAGAGGCATTGAGCGCGGCCTGTGAAAACATAAGTTGGCGAATGTCCTTCCCATCGGAAACAGGCTTAGCGCGGAATTTTGTCGTAAACCATCAAGCCGAGCAAAACGGGAATGTGCAGCACCGTGGCGTGCATCAACCACTTAGCGCGCATGTTTGTCTTCGCGCTGGCGGCCCACAAACAAACTTGCACCAGCGCCGTGCTGACGACCAGCGCGCCGAAGAAGTAGCGTGCGCCGGCCAATCCCATCACGGCAGGCAAGAGGCTGACGCCCACGAGCGCGATGGAAGTAAAAATAATTTGCCGAAACGTGCGCGTTCCTTCGCGGTCCACCACCGGCAGCATCAAAATCCCGGCGCGCGCGTAATCTTCTCGGTACATCCACGCGATCGCGTGGAAATGCGGAAACTGCCAAACAAACAGAATGGCGAAGAGCAGCCAAGCGCCCCTGTCCAAATGGCCCGTTGCGGCCGCCCACCCAATCATCGGCGGGATTGCTCCGGGAAATGCTCCAACAAACGTCGCCCAAACGGTGCGTTTCTTGAGAGGCGTGTAGGCGAGCAGATAGCTGAGACAAGTAAGAACGCCGAGCGCGGAAGCGAGAATGCCCGCGGTGAAATACAAAGCAAGAGCGCCCGCAACGCAGAGTGTCACGCCAAACCACAAAGCTTCGCGAGGCTGCAGCACCCCACTAGGCAGCGGACGGGAAGCCGTGCGCCGCATATAGCGGTCGGAGTCTCGCTCGATGTAATGGTTCAGAGTTGCTGTGCCCGCGGCGATCAGCAGCGTGGCGAAAACAGTTTGACTCAAGTGCAGCCAATCCACTGCGCCGCGTGCGCCCATGTAGTATCCGGCGGCAGTGGTCATCAAGACCAGAAACGAAACATCCGGCTTCGTCAGTGCGATGTAAGCGTTGGCCCGTGAAGCCAGCGTCAGTTCCGCGGTGCGCGCCGTGCTCATCGAGCAGCCACCCGGTCGGACGAAGTTATGGGCACTTCCCCGGCGCGCGGCACCAGCCGATAGCACACGAGAATCGTCAGGATCGAGACGGCGAACAACAGCGCTCCAACCACAGTATGCGTCACAGTCAAAGCGACCAGCAATTGTGGCGGCCGTGGCGCTTCCGCGGTCAATAACCGCTCCCAATATGCGCCAATCCCCAGAAGAAATTGAACTCCAAAGATAGAATGAAGCAGCACGCGCATAACTGTCAGCTCACGCGATTTCTCAAAGCGCTTGCGCAGAACTGCCGCAGTCCAAATAACCATCGCAAACACGGCCAGAGCGCCTGCCGCATGCGGCCAGATCGGCATGTCGTTATGCCGGAATCCAGCGCCAAGGAAAACTTGAAAGAAAATCACACCCGCGTTCAATAGCGCCAGCGAATGGATCGACATGGAGCCACGGTCTTCCAATGCCGGATGGTCTGCGATCCACCACTTGCTCGTGAACACCGCAATGCCCAAAAGGGCTCCAAACATAATTTGCGCAAAGCAAGCATGCATTACCGGCAGCCAGTAATGCAGCAAGCGAATCACGACTTCGCCGCCCAGAATCGCTTGCGCCACGATGCCGGCCAGAGCGATCACGGCGAACCAGCGCAGCCACCGCCGCTCCTCTTTTATCCAAATCAAAGCTGTGAGGGCAAGTGTGAGAACTCCAAGTACGCCCGCAATGACGCGGTGCGAATATTCATAGATGTCGCCACCTGTCAGCGGTGACGGAATCCATGCGCCGTGCGATTTCGGCCAGTCGAGTACTGAAAGCGCGGCGGCGTTCGAGGTAACCAAAGCTCCCGCAATCAAGAGAAGAACCGTCCAAACAACCGTGAATACAGCCAATCGATGAATGACAGGATGATAGGAAGTTTTCATAGCATTATTTTGAAGACAAAATTATAGCGCAACGGGAACTTTTCTGCTCTGTGTTCAGCGGAAATTAAGTGGAGATGCCGAAAATTGCGAAGGCCAGGGCCGTTCGACGCCCCATTCCAATATCTTTTACGAGGCGGCCGAAGACGTCTGAACCGCCTGCGGGTCTCCCGCCAGGCCGATAGCTCGAAGCACGAGATCCTTCAACGCCGCGATAAAAAGCGGCGAATCGCCAACCGCAGGCATCATGCGAAATACCTCGACACCGAACTTCTTGGCTTCCGCGCGCGCCTCAATATTGATCTCATGCAGCGTTTCGATGTGCTCAGTCACGAACGAAATCGGCACAACCAGCAATTCCTTGACACCTTCGGTGCCGAGCCGCTCGATCGTGCCCGTAAGCGCCGGCTGAAGCCACTTCGCCGGCCCCACCCGGCTTTGGTAACACAGCAAATGCGTCACTGGCCACCCGGAAAATTGTCTTCTTCCCTCTTCGCAAACCAGCCGCACCGTGGCTTCGACCTGTCCCGGATACGGATCGCCTTTCTCGACCAAACTCATCGGCAATCCATGCGCGCTGAACACCAGATGCACTCGAGAACTATCCGCGAATTGCCTCAACACGGATCCGATTCGTTGCGCGAGCGCCTGAATATAAAGAGGGTGGTCGTAAAACTGGCTGACCGTTTTTTGCGGCGGGCCGCTGCCGGGCTCGCCGTAAACTCGCCTCCACTCTTTCAGACTGCTTAGCGTTGTGGCATACGAAAAATGGGGATAAAGCGGCAGCAGCACGATCTCATCGAGCGGACCAGCCTTGCGCAGCGACGCAACCGCTTCCTCAGTGAGCGGATGCCAGTAACGCATAGCTACAACTGCTACGGGATCGATTTCGGTAGCAAGCGCTTCGACCAGCGCGCCGCGCTGCCGCTCGGTCAACGTTCCGATCGGCGAACGGCCGCCAATCTCCGCATACTTGCCGCGCACCGGGACGGAACGCCGCGACGAAATGAGCCTGGCCAGCGGCCCGCGCAAAAACCCCAGTGGCCCCATCGGAATGATATCCGGATCTCGAAACAAATTCAGAAGAAACGGCTCCACGGCCTCGAGCGAATCCGGCCCGCCGAGCTGGAACAGCACGATTCCGACCTTCTTCTTCGCCGCCAATTATTTTCCTTGGCTCGTCGAATTCTTGATGCGATCCATGTCCCGCCGAAGCGCCGTGGCGCGATGCGCGACCGTGAGATAGTAAACGAAAAAAATGGCCCACGCAGCCATATAGGCTGCGAACACACTATCCAGATTCTTCATGCGGCCTCCAATTCGCGCTGCACCGTGTCGAGTTCGGTCCTCATAGCTTCCAGCCTGTAACGCTGCCGAAGCAACAGCGTCATCAAAGCCAGCATGGCGAACCACGAGAAAAAAAGAACTCTCCACATAATCGGATCAAGCCCAGATCCTGGCTCTCCCATGACGACCGGCTGTGGGTGTTGGTCGCGCCACCAACGGATCGAACCAAAAACCAGCGGCACATCAATGAACGCGAATATGCCGAAGAGTGCGCTGAGCAACGCCCGCCGGTCCGGCTCTTCGACGAGCGTGCGCAAGACCAAATACACCACATAGAGCAGCCACAAAACAAAAGTGGAGGTAAGCCGCGGCGACCAGGTCCACCAGATACCCCAAACCGGATGAGCCCAGATCGGCCCGGTAACGAGCACTACGGCCGTAAATGCCAAACCGACTTCAGCAGCGGAAACGCCAAGCCAGTCCCACCGCGGCTGTCGCCGCCAAACGTATAGCAGGTTAGCGATGAAACAAATAAAAAACGCAGTCAACCCCGTCCAGGCGCTGGAGACGTGCAAAAACAAGATGCGGTAAATGAGGCCCTGCTTGGCGTCCGTCGGCGCAATAAAAAATGACGCATACGCGGCCGCCCCGAGGAGCACGAACACCGCCGCGGCCGCCAGAACATTCTTCGACATGAGCCCTATTCCTCCAGAAGATATTCGCCGAAAAGCCATAGCGCCGTCAAAAAAACCAGGTCGAAAACCGCAAGGAAGCCGATGCCTTTCCACTGCACGTAGGGCGAGCGGTCAAAGAGACTCTTCGTGACTTCCGTGCTGGCCACGAGAATCGGCGTCAAAAGAGGCAGCATCAATAGCGGCAGCAGCAACTCGCGCATGCGAGCTTGCGCGGAGATTGCCGAGAGCGCAGTGCCGGCAATGGAAATGCCGAGACTGGCAAGAAAAAATACCAGCACAAGCCAATGCAACACGCGCACGACGGGCAGGTTGTACATAATGGAAAAGAACGGGAGCAAAAAAAGCTCCGTAAGCAAGAGGAACAAGGTGTTCGCCGTCAGCTTGGCCAAAAAGATGGCGAAGGGATCGCGCACTGACAGCCGCAGAGCGCTTAGCGTGTCATTCTGCTGTTCGCGCAGAAAACAAGGCTGGAGCATCAGCGAGGCAGCAAACAGGAAGGCCAACCAGAGCAAGCCGGGAGCGAAACGCCGGGATTCATCCGAAGTGGGATCGAAGGTAAAGCTGAAAAGAACGATCACAATCAGGATGAAAACGACGGTGGTGGTCAGAAGTTCGCGGGAGCGGAACTCCGTGCGAAGCTCCTTGCCAAGCAAGGCGCCGGTATTGGAAACGAGGCTCATTCAGGCGTCTGCGAAAGTAAGAATCGAGCGAAAGGTCGCGCCGGCGCGCGTATCCGCGGCAATCGAGCCAGCGTCCAAGCGTACGGCCCGGGTACCCAGCGAAGAGATTTCCGATTCGCCGTGAAGACTCATCAGAATAGTGCGGCCAGAATCGCGAAGCTGGCGAATTTGCTGTGCCAGCCAGGCGACGCCCTGCGGATCGAGTCCCGTAGCCGGCTCGTCGAGCAGAAGGACAGAAGGCTCGTGGAGCAGAGCACGCGCGATGGCCACGCGCTGGCGCATTCCGCGCGAGAATGTCCGAACCAGCGAGGCACGGCGGTCCCACAAGCCAACGTCGTGCAACAAAACCTCAACTCGTTTTTGCGTCTGTGGCACGCCGAGGAGCCGCGCAAAGAGCGACAAATTTTCCTCGGCCGTGAGTTCGTCGTAGACCATCGTCGCATGAGCAATGAATCCTGGGCGAACCGCGCCCGGTTCGATCTCCCCAGATGTGTTCGCAAAGTTCAGCGTTCCACTCGAGGGCCGTACAAGCTTGGCGGCGATGCGCAGAAGCGTGGTTTTGCCGGAGCCGTTGCGCCCAGCCACAACCAAGCACTCGCCTGGAGCGATGACGAGCGACACACGGCGCAAAGCGAGCAGCCCGCCATACCGCTTATCGATGTTTTCAAAACGAAGCCCAACCGGAGAAAATCCGGGCGGCATCATGGACGAACCCCGCGAGGGCACGGAACGCGGCGCGGCCTCACGTTTCAACCTCGCACAAGATCACGCAAGACCTTTTCCGCGCGCGCGCGTTCCTGGTTGTACTCGTCTTCGGAGATGGTGCCAGCCTGATGGCGCAACTCGAGCCGGAACAGCGTATCCTTCAACGCATCGAGACTTGTGCCGATAGCCGCATCGACTTCTGATAGCTTTTCGCTGCGCGCTGCAGAGGCCGCAACCGGCGCCGCTGGCACTGCTGCTTTTCTTGCCGACGTGGCAGCAAGTGCCGCTGAGCCATTCGAGGGCCCGCCGGCCATGGCCACGACCGGCCTGCGCGCGAGATAGATGGCCAGCAAGACGAACACGCCCAAAAACCCGCCTACGATGGGCCACTTCAAGACATCCAGCCGGCCTGGAGCGACTTGGATCGCTACTCCGGGAGACGAGTTGTCTCCCTGCTGCGCATCGCGCCCTTGGGCGGACGCATCGGCGCCCGAATTATTATCGCTGGGTGGAGGCGCAGTCCCTGAAACGCTGACAGTCATCGCCGAGTTCGCTGCAAGAGTATCCCGGCTGTAAACGCTCATGCCCTGTTCTTGCCCGCCGGATTGCAGACCTTCGCCGGTGATCTGCACGGATGGAGGAGCGACCACCACCAACCGCGCGCCGGGATAGACGGTCGGCAATTTCACCGTGGCGGCATTTCCCGAATACGGCAAGTCATAGGAAAATCGCACTCCGTTATCGCCTGGGCGGAACGCATAGGCCACGCTAAATCTATTTTTGCCTTTGTCGATCGGCGCCTGCACCACGGGCATACCCGACGGGCCCTGGGCAGCGGCTTGTTTCAGCGTTGCGCCTTCCGGAATTGCAAAATCGAAGTCGCCATCCGCGCGAAAATAGGCCTGCGGAGGCTGCGAATCGTTCTTGATGGCGTATTCTTCGCCCACCTGGAGAGTTGCGCCATTGGGCTGGAAAATCACGAAATGAGTTCCCACAGTGATAGTCTTTGGGTCGCGCGAAGGCTCAAACACCTCGACTTGTACTTCGTTCTGGCCGGGCGGCAAGGGTTCATGAAAAAACACGCCTTTGTAGACCGCGCGAATCAGCATGGGCTGTGTGCCGATCACAGGATAATCAAAGCTGAACTGGCCCTCTGCGTCGGTCTTGGTGTTCAGGACCGGCTGCATTCCGCCTTGCAATTGAATGAGAATGACTTCGATGTCCGCGGCGGGCTTGCCCGTCGTGCCATTCTTGACGGTGCCGTGAGCAACCGCGCCGTAGACAGGACAAAACGGAGCCAGCAGGCAAGCGCCGAGGGTTAAGCGCAAAAGCCATCGCGCCTTCATTGCGCCCCTCGATCCGAAGCCGCCGGCCGCACCGGCCGAGGCCGCCGAACCTGGGATTCCGTGATCTCGTCTATTTCCGCAAGCACGAGCGCCGCTTCGTTTTCCAGGGAAAGTTTCATCGCTTCGTAGTCGTTCTCCGCGTATTTTCCGGATCGAAACTCGAACCGCAAGTCCCGCAAGTTGTCGTAAATCATGTCGCGCCGCTCCAGCATTTGATCCAGTTTAGAGCGGTGCGGAGCGAGATCGGAAGCGTCCGGCTGGATATAAAAAATGAAGAGCCCCGCGGCGACAGCCAACGCCAGGCACGCGCCAAGAACGGCCCAATCCGCGGACGCAATGAAGAAAATAGCTGTGGAAGTGGCAACCGTCAAAATTAATCCTCGGTATCGCGCGCAGCCTGAGCACGCGCGCGCTCAAGCAGTTCATTTGAAATTTGGGTCGCACCGCCCGCTCCAGCCAGAGCCGGCTCGGGGGCTAGCCGCTTGCGCCATCGTGAGATAACGCCCAACACCAGCGCGAATCCGCCGATCAGTGCAATCGCGGGAATCCACCAAGCCACCCGCCCAAATCCGCTGTGCGGAGGTTCCGTGAGTACGGCTTGCCCATACTCCTGGACAAACGACTGCACGATTAAATCGTCGGATTCGCCTGTGGCGAGCCGTTCATTGATTTGCTTCAACATGGCCAGCGCCGTGTCGCAGGGGCCGGAAAACGCGCCGCCTACGTGATAGCAGCCCCCTGCAGAATCGTTACAACCGCCGCACATGCACCGCACTTTCGCGCCGACGACGTGTGCGTGATCGGGCTGCTGCGCATCTCCAAACACGGGCAGCATTGGCAGCGCGCCGGCAAGACACAGCAATACCGGCAACACCAGCAATTGGGGTCTTCTGATCTTGGGCAAGTTAATCGTGTCCTTCCCGCAGGCTAACCGATGGCGCCAATCTAGTCCCGAGAGGCTCGGGAGCAGCCTGCTTCGCGCCGGACAAAACCAGCACCGCACGCCGGTTCGGCAGCAGCGCGACGAGCGTGCCAAACACCACAATGACTCCGCCAAACCAAATCCATTTCACCAGCGGGTTCAAGTAGGCATGAATCACCGGCAGATTGGTGTCCGGACTCTGACCCGCATAAACGACATATAAGTCTTCCCGAAGCGTCGAATAAATGGCCACCATTGTTCCGGTTTCCCCGTTGGTCTGGAACACGCGGCGTTCCGGGTACAACATCATCAACGGCTTGCCTGCGACCAGGACTTCCACAATCAGGCGATGCCCGGTGAAATTCGCTTCCGGCGTAGTGTCCTCATTCTGCAACATCAGCGTGTACTTGCCGATTTGCATCGATGAGCCGGGCCGCATGTCCTTCTGGACGTTCTGATTAAACGCCTGGCCAGCCAGCCCGATGAAAACCAATACCATCCCCATGTGGACGATGTAACCGCCGTAGCGCCGCGTATTCCGCATGGTCAGCTCGATTGCGGATGTCAGATAAGACGCTCCAGAGCGGCTTCGGATGACTCTTGCTCCGCGGTAGAACTCCATCACGATCGTTGCGGCAACAAAGAAGCACAAACTAAAGCACACCAGAGAGTAGGGTTCGCGGTACCCCAGTCCAAAAATAACCGCGCCAGCCACAAGCCCGACGACCAGAGGCCAGGTAAAGTTCCGTTTCAGGCTTTCCACCGAAGTTTTCCGCCAGGCAAGTAGCGGACCAACACCCGTCAGGAATAGCAGAAGCAACCCGAGCGGAACATTGACTTTATTGAAGAAGGGCGCGCCCACGCTTATTTTGGAGCCGGTAAACGCTTCCGACAGAACGGGGAAAAGCGTCCCAGAGAGCACGGCGATGCACGCAACCAACAAAACCAAATTGTTGAACAGGAAACTGGATTCCCGAGAAACGATGGCGTCCAACTGATTTTCGCTCTTCAAATAGTCCCGGTTCTTGAAATAAGCCACCAGGCAAACCGTGATAATGATCGCCAGAAAGCCCACGAACCAGTTGCCGATACTGGATTGCGCAAAGGCGTGGACCGAACTCACGACGCCGCTGCGCGTCAAGAACGTCCCGAGAATACACAACAAGAACGTCGAGAATACCAGCCAGACATTCCAGACTTTCATCATCCCGCGCTTCTCTTGCATCATCACGGAATGCAAAAACGCCGTCCCCGTCAGCCACGGTAGCAGCGACGCATTTTCCACCGGGTCCCAGCCCCAATATCCGCCCCAGCCGAGGACCGCGTAAGCCCAGTGAGCGCCAAGAAGGATGCCCGCCGATTGGAAGCACCACGCAATCATCGTCCATTTTCGGGTGAGATGAATCCACTTCTCGCCCGGATACCGCGCCAACAAGGCAGCAAGGGCAAACGCGAACGGAATCGTGAATCCCGTGTAACCCGAATAAAGATTCGGCGGATGGATTACCATCTCCGGATATTGCAGCAGTGGCGTCAAACCGTTGCCATCACCACGGGTAACCATTTGCAATGCGCCATTAGCCGCCGGGACGCCCAGCATCTTGAACGGGCTAGCCACAAAATTGTTCAGAGTGAGAAAGAAAATCTGGACGCCGGCGAGAATCACTCCCACATACGGCATCAACTCGCCATTCTTGTTCCGATAGGCGATCAAAACGGAGAAAACGTAAATCGAAAGCAGGAAACTCCAGAAAAGCAGCGAGCCTTCTTGGCCGGACCACAACGCAGCCACTTTGTAAAACGTCGATAGCGCGCGATTGCTGTGCTCGACGACGTACGCAACCGAAAAATTATCCGTGAAGAAGAGATATTCGAGGCTGAAAGTAGCGATGAAAATCAGGCAGCAAGTCGCGATGCCCGCTTGGCGAGTGCTCTTTACCAACAGCGGATGGCGCGTAATGATCGCAGCGATCCCACCCCCAAATGCATACACCGCGCAAATGAACGCCAGGATTAAAGCGAACGAACCGAATACATCCACGGGGATCCCGCCTATCCCCCGGCCAAGCCGGGCCCTTTACATGTTGCTTTTCGGTGGTGCAGTGGAAGTGTCAGCAACAGTTCCCCCTGGAGCTGCCGCGTATTTAGACGCGCACTTTGCCTGGACGACCTCTGCCACGAAACGCCCATCCGCTCCCGGCCGCCCCTCTACCAAGGCTTGCGACTTATCCACGAACGTGTCCGGCAGCGGGTCGCTGCCAATGTAACTCACGGGAAGCGATTTCCCTTCCCCTTCCAGGACGAAATCCACGCGCCCGTTCAAATGGCGGATGCTGCCCGGTTCTACAACTCCGCCAACGCGGATTCGATGATTGAGTTCGGAACCATGAAGGGTCTGGAGTTCCGCGATGGTGTGGTAATAAGTCTTGCTCTCCCCGTACCCGAGCCAGGCCAGAAAACCCATGGAGACCACGATGATGCCGATTCCACTGCCAAATTTTGCTTGCTTCTTCACGAATCGTCTCCCGCTCCGCCTGCGCGCTCTGCAACGCTCAAGATTCTATCACAGCACGCAGAACAACAGCCCGACCTAAGTGTCCCTTTTATTTTGTCCTAAAGGAAAATTGAATACTGTGACCTGGGTCACTTGGGCACGGCTGACAGCGTGAGCGTTTTCCGAAGACGCTCGGCCACTTCCGAAAATTCGGATGAGTCCAGACCGAAGGGTTTCCCATCATCCAAGGCCACCGGACATCCCAATTCAGGCAGCGTCAGCCTGAAAATCAGCGGCGCCAGCATCTCTGAAATTAGCACAACGCGCTTGGGCTTGAGCGATCTCCGCACGCGCGCCAGGACCGCCGGAATACGTTGCGCAAGCAGCGCCTCGGAAGAGATTGGTGCGCCTTCACTTTCCAGCGGACACTCGAGCAGGTGTGTGAGAAAAAGTCCGCCCCTCTGGAACTCGCTCAAAACGGTCTCTGACGACTTCCCCACTGGAGAAATCCCGGCTGCCTCCAACACTCGGCTGGCTTCGCCCTCAAACTTTCCTGAATAGAGAAAGTCTTCGTCAGCAACAGGGGAAATCGCGCCAAGCAGCAGTGTCCCGATATGAACGGGCCTGTAACGCGTGGTCCATTCCAGTCGCTGAAGGCGCCGAGCGATGTGTGCTGAGGACACGGATTGTCCGCAGCCGTCGCAGGCTAGGTTAGCTGGGAGCATTGTTTGCAAGTGAAAATCGTAGTCCAGTAGGGAGAGGAGTGCAAATCGGATGGATAACCGCTTAGCCGGCGGCCAGTCGTACGACCTGTCGCGAAGAGGCAATCACAAATCGACGACGGCAGCTGTGCGCCGGGGATGGTAATTTGGGTTTTGGCGTCGCACAACCGCCGTCGTGCAATGCTACTGGTAACTTTGTTTAGAAACCCTGGAAGAGCGTAAAAGTTGCACACATCAGGGTTTTTTGCGCGCCGAAACAAGGCAAATCAGGACGAGACTGCGGCGTCTTCGGGCAGCTTGGATCTCAAACACCATTTCAACTCTTGACTCAGCTCGGTTATTTCCATCCCCGGCATGACAATGAACTTACAGCTCAACATTTCGCGCGGCTCGTCGTCATCCGGCAATTGGCAGGAAACCCGGCAATATTGGCACTCTTGATTCCAGCAAAAACGCCCGTAAGGAATCGTTTCCGGGCTGATAAACTGAAAGCACCGCAGAAGCGAATTGCGCTCTGGCACCTGGAACTTCTTGCCCAGCAGCGTAATTTCCACGAGTTTTTCATAGGGGCGAAATGGTTCCGACATAATTCAGTCCTGTCCTCCGTGGACGGGCCGCCCTATGAGAGCAGAAGTTTCCCCGAGCCGGATTCCTCTAATGAGTGCTTACCCAGAGTAGCCCGTGCCCCGGGAGGCCACAACGATTCGTCTGGAGACAGTTGCCAATGTGCTAAGGGGTAGGCCAGCAACCCGGAGGACCGTCAGAGCTGCCTTTCATCAATTGCCAAAATCGAAGAACTGCCCCATTTTGCGGAACTTTTGATAGCGGGATTCCAGCAATTCCCGCGTGGACTGTTGCGCCAGGGCTACGAGCTGCCTCTCGAGCACTTCCCCAAGCAGTTGTGCCGCGGCCTCCGGATCGACGTGCGCCCCGCCCTCTGGTTCGCATACGATTTCATCGACGATGCCAAGCTCTTTGAGGTCGTTGGCCGTGATTTTCAATGCGGCAGCGGCGGTCTCGGCTTTCGCGGCGTCGCGCCACATGATCGCGGCGCAGCCTTCCGGCGAAATCACGGAATAAAAGCTGTTCTCCAGGATGTTCACGCGGTCCCCGACGGCAATCGCCAAAGCTCCACCGGAGCCGCCTTCGCCCGTCACGGTGACAATAATTGGAACAGGAAGGCGCGCCATTTCGCGCAAGTTTCGCGCAATCGCTTCGGCCTGTCCGCGCTCCTCGGCGTCGATTCCAGGGTACGCACCGGGAGTATCGATAAACGTGAAAATCGGCCGGCCAAATTTCGCCGCCAGTTGCATGATCCGCAGCGCTTTACGGTAGCCTTCCGGCTTGGGCTGCCCGAAGTTGCGCAGCAGCCGCTGTTTGGTGTCGCGGCCTTTTTGGTGGCCGATGACCGCAATCGGCCGTCCTTGGAACTTTGCCAACCCCGCAATGAGGGCCCGATCGTCTCCAAAATTTCGATCGCCGTGCAGCTCTACAAAATCGGTGAAAAGCGCCCCAATGTAATCGAGAGGATAGGGCCGCTGCGTGTGCCGGGCGATTTGCGCGCGCTGCCACGGGCCCAAATGGCTGTAGAACTCCTTGCGCAGCTCTGTTACCTGCTGCCGAATGCGTTCCAGCTCCGCGTCCGCTTCTTCGTCGCCGGCCAATTGCCGCAACTCCTCCACGTCCTTTTCCAGCCGCTCGATCTCGCTCTGCCGATCCGCCGGAGCCGGCCTGCTCTTTGTTTTGTCCTTGGGCTTCATCACATCACCAGATCAATCGCTTGCTCGCCCATGCACTCCCGGACTGCCGCAATCAGTTCCGGGCATGCCCGCACGCGGTGTTCAATCTGCATGGTTGCTGTCGCTCCCTCCGCGCCAAATAAATCGAGAGACACCAGGCTCGATCCTCGATAGGAAGCGAGTATCTCCTCTAGGCGGTCGAGAAGCTCCTCATTCAATTCTTCGAGCTTCATGCGGATGCGCAAGCCGGAAGCCGGCCTCTCCGCGAGGTCTCCCAGCCGCGCGGCTTCCTGCAGAGAAAGCCGTGTGCCCGCCTCCTCCACCTGCACGCGAACCTTGAGCAACAGCGGTGTTCCCGCCTTTAGCAGTTGCTCCAAACGCCCAAAGCTCTCCGGAAACGCCAGCAATTCCTGAACGCCGGTCATATCCTGAATCGTGTAGATGGCCCAGCGGGCGCCTTTCTTCGAACGCATCGGCCGCGTCCCGACAACGAGCGCGGCAACCGTGATCTCCTTCCCGTTTCGCTGTCCCTCGATTTGGTCGAGCGAAACGCACTTCAACTCCTGCAGCTTTGATGCGAATTTTGCCAGCGGGTGCCCAGACACATAAAAGCCGAGCATCGCGTATTCGCTAGCCAGGCGTTCTGCCTCGCCCCACGGCTCCGCTTCGTGCAACACGAAGGGCATCTGCGCGGGAGCGGTAGCCGTTCCAAATAAGCCGTGCTGCCCCGATTCACGTGTCCGCGTTGCCCGCTGCACAGCCGCCAGCGCATCGTCAACGGAGGCCAGCATCGCCTCCCGCGGCCCAAGCGAATCCAGCGCTCCGGATTTGATCAGGCTCTCAAACACGCGCTTGTTCAAGAATCGCGCTTCGATGCGCTCGCACAAGTCGTAGAGCGATGTAAACTCCCCCGCGCTCAATCGTGACTCCCGAATGGCTTTCGCGGTGTTTTCTCCCACGTTCTTGATGGCCGCAAGTCCGAAGCGGATGGATTCGTCTACCGGCGTAAAATACAGGTCGCTCTCGTTCACATCGGGCGGCAGGATCGAAATACTCATGCCCCGCGCTTCGTTGATGTACTTCACTGCTTTCTCCGCGTTGCCCGTTTCAGAAGTCAGCAGCGCGGCCATGAATTCCACCGGGTAGTGCGTCTTCAAATACGCCGTTTGATACGCCAGCAGCGCATACGCACAGGAATGCGATTTGTTGAAGCCGTACCCGGCAAACTCTTCCATTAAATCGAATGTCTTCTCGGCTTTCTTTTCCGGTACTTTGTTCGCCAGGCATCCGGCCATGAATTTTGCCCGCTGCGCCGCCATCTCTTCCTTCTTTTTCTTGCCCATGGCGCGGCGCAATATATCGGCTTCGCCCAGCGAAAAACTGGCCAGCAGGTTCGCAATTTGCATCACCTGCTCCTGATACAAGATTACGCCGTACGTCTCCTCCAGGATGCCCTTGAGCTGCGGCAACTCGTAGCTGACCTTTGTCTTCCCCGTCTTGCGGTTGATAAAGTCGTCGATCATTCCGCCCTGAATGGGCCCGGGGCGGTAGAGTGCGTTTAGAGCAGTAAGATCTTCAATACGCGTGGGCTGATAGCGACGCAATATATCGCGCATGCCGTGCGATTCAAACTGGAAAATAGCGGTCGTATCGCCGCGCGCAAATAGTTTGTAAGTATCTTCGTCATCCAGCGTTAAATTGTCGATCTCCACTTTCACGCCGCGATTCTTCTGGATCATTTGCACGGTGTCTTGCAGCACCGTCAGCGTCGTCAGCCCCAGGAAGTCCATCTTCAACAGGCCGATACGCTCGAGCGCATTCATATCGTACTGCGTCGTGATTTCATCCCGGTTGGTCTTGTAAACCGGAACCACATCCGTCAGCGGCCGCGGCGAAATGACCACACCTGCCGCGTGCGTCGAAGCGTGCCGCGCCAGTCCTTCCAGCCGCAGAGCCACACTCATCAAATCCTCAAGCTTTTCGTCGCTGTTGATCGCCGCTTTAAGCTGGGGAGCCTCCGCGAGCGCGGTTTCCAGGTCGATCCCGAGAGTCGTGGGGATCAGTTTCGCCAGCCGGTCCACCTCCCCGTAGGGAATATCCATGGCCCGGCCCACGTCCTTCACCGCCGCCTTCGCCGCCATGGTTCCAAACGTGATGATTTGCGCCACATTTTCCCGCCCATACTTCTGCGTGACGTACTCGATCACTTCCCCGCGCCGCCGCATGCAGAAATCGATGTCGATATCCGGCAGTGAAACGCGTTCCGGATTCAAAAATCGTTCGAACAGCAAGTTGTACTGCAAGGGATCCACATCGGTAATGCGCAGCGCGTAGCTGACGAGGCTGCCCGCCGCGGACCCACGTCCCGGCCCAACCGGCACCTCCTGCGCCCGCGCGTAGTGAATGAAATCCCATACGATCAGGAAGTAGCCCTCATAGCGCATCTTCTTGATCATCTCGATTTCGGACGTTAGCCGCCGCTCATACTCCGCCAGCGGAGTGTGCAGCGCCCCTTGCTGCGCCAATCGCTCCAGATGCGGGACGCGCGTGGCGAACCCTTCACGCACCACCTTCTCGAAGTAGCTTCCGGCGGTGTGGCCTTCCGGAATCGTAAACTCTGGAAATGGATTGGGAATGCGCTCGATCTTGACGTTGCAGCGCGCCGCGATATCCACCGTCCGGCTCAGCGCCTCCGGCAGCTCGCCAAATACCTGTGCCATCTCCGCCGCCGTTTTAAAATAAAACTGGTCGGTCGCGAACTTCATGCGATGAGCGTCGCTCATCGTTTTACCCGTTTGAATGCACAGCAAAACTTCCTGCGCGTGCGCATCGCCATGATGCAAATAGTGGCAATCGTTAGTCGCCACGAGGGGAATACCGGTTTCCTTCGCGAGCCGCACCAGCTCGCGGTTCACGCCCTGCTCGATCTCCAGCCCCTGATCTTGTATCTCTAGGAAAAAATTCCCTTTGCCGAAGAGGTCGCGCAGGCGATAGGCGTTCTCGCGCGCCTGGTCATACTTTTCATCCACCACCGCTTCCGTCACAGGCCCTCTCAGGCATGCGGAAAGCGCGATCAACCCCTTGTTGTGTTTCGCCAAAAGGTCGTAGTCAATCCTCGGCTTGTAGTAGAAGCCTTCCAGAAACCCGTAGGACACCAGTTTGATAAGATTGTGATAGCCCTCCAGCGATTCGCACAGGAGCACCAGATGGTTGCTGCCGCGCATCCCTGGCTCCGCCTCGCCGCGGTCGGGCCCGGTAGCTCCGTTTGTTTTTTCTCCGCGGTCGTGGCGGCTGCCTTTCGCCACGTAGACTTCGCAGCCGATGATCGGCTTGACGTCGCGCTTGCTGGCTTCGTTGAAAAAATTTGCCGCGGCAAACAGGTTCCCGTGGTCGGTGATGGCCACCGCCGGCATTTTTTGCCGCGACGCCTCATCCAGCAGCTCCGAGGTTTCGCATGCCCCGTCGAGCAAACTGTAATCCGTATGAACGTGGAGATGAACGAACTCCGGCTTGCCCATGGATCTCGATTCTAGAACTCTCGAGCGTGAATTGCGAATCGCATTCTCAATTATTTTTCGGCCGCTATCTCGCAATCTACAGGATTATTTCCGCCCGCTGCTCTTTTTGCCCGCCACCGCGCGCTTGGCCTGCTCTCGCGCCGCCTTGTGCTTGGCTGCTTGCCTCAGCATCACCGGATGATTCTTGTGCGCATGTCCGTGCTCCGCCTTGGCTGCCCCGCCCTTCTCTGTTGCGCCGTGGCTCGCCGCAGCCACGGGCTGCTTTTCCCCGCTCTTTGCGGGCTTTTTTTCCTTCTCTTTCTTCTTCGGCTGCTCCTTGATTCCGGACAATTTGCGGAGCATCTTTTGGCGCTCTTCCGGCGTTTTCCCGCGTCCCGTTAGAAGCATCCCGAAGACCTGTTCGACAATCGCGTCGAACTTCGGCCCTCGCGCATACCCCAGCGCTTCCAGTTCATTCCCTACTGTGGGCAGCATGGCTCGGATCGGCCGCCACTTGTGCAGATACGCACGGATTTTCGAGAGCGCCCCCGAATTGTTGGACTCCGCCAGCAAGTACGCAATCCGCTCCACGGGCAGCTTTTCCATGAATTTGTAAGCATCCACGGGCGCGCTCAGCTTGCGTCCAATCAGTCCCTTCTGCTCTGCGAGCACTTCTTTGTCGAATTCCAGGATCGCCTCAGCTTCCGCCGTCCTGAACCCCGCCTTGGACAAAATGCTGCTTTGTTCGCGGTCCTTCAGCCTCCCCAGGATGGCCAGCATCATCGGCGTGGCCAGCTTCGGGCGAAATCCCGCCGTGAATAAATCCTCCCGAACCTTCATCAACCGGGCAATCGCCTCGTAGCCAGGGTGTCGCTTTGCAAGCGCCGGGCTAATCGCTTCGAGCAGGTCGTGCTCTTCCCACGATTTCAGAACCACCGCTGGCCGCTCTTCGCGCGCCACCGCTCGCAATTCTTCGCCGGCGTCTTCCGGTGCAATCGTGTGTTGCAAATCTCGTTCGATGGCCAGGTCAAACCACTCCTGGGTCCGCGCCTCGATTTTGAAACCCATCCTGGCCGCGAACCGCAGCACTCTCAGCAGCCGCACGGGCTGGTTCGTAAAGCTATGGATCGTCAACGCCCGCACTTCGGCGCGTTCAATATCCGATAGCCCGTTCGTGGGATCCAGCAGCAGCCCCCGCGAAGCGGGATTTAAGGAAATCGCGATCGAGTTCAGTGAAAAATCTCGCCGCCGCAAATCCTCCATGATCGTCGACCAGCGGATCTCCGGCCGTGTCCCGGGACGCACGTAGTGGTCGTCCCTCGCGGCCGATATGCTGCCGTCGCACTCTCCGGCAAACAGTATTTCCACCTGGCGAAGCTTTTCATCCTCGGACAGAATCTTCGCGCCGCCCTTCTCAAGCTCCCGCGCGATCTTAGAGGGATTCCCTTCCACCGTGAAATCCAGATCGCGCAGCGAAGCTCCCGTCACCAGGTCGCGCACCGTCCCGCCGGTCAGGTACACGTTGAATCCCATCGCCGCCGAGAGTTCCTGCACGCGCATCATGGCCGCCCGTTGTTCGGGTGACAGCCGGCTTTCCAGCAAAAACATGTAATCTGGCATCGTACTCCTTCGTATTCTGGATGCCCGCGCTGACTGCCGCGGAGGCAACCGCAATTAGGTCCCTGGGCCGCCGCGCATCAAGCGCGCGGATGATGCGCCTTGTAAATCTGCTTCAAACGCTCTTCCACAACATGGGTGTAAATCTGCGTCGTCGATATGTCAGCATGGCCGAGCATGAGCTGCACCGACCGCAGGTCTGCGCCTCGCTCGAGCAAATGCGTCGCAAAACTGTGTCGCAGCATGTGCGGTGTAAGGGCCACGCGCAAACCAGCCTGCTTTCCGTACGCCGAAAGAATCTTCCACACGCCCACTCGACTGAGCGCCCTGCCCCGCCGGTTCACAAAGAGCGCCGCGATCGAGACGCCCTTGGGCAGAAGTTTTGGCCGGGCATCGCGAAGATACTTTTCCACTATTCCCAACGCCTTTCGACCGGCCGGCACAATCCTTTCTTTGTCCCCTTTCCCGATGCAGCGAATGCACCCGACTTTCGCGTCCACATCTGTCACGCGCAGCCCAATCAATTCCGAAACACGCAATCCGGTCGAATACAGCACTTCCAGCATCGCTCTATCCCGCAAACCTAGCGGCGTATTGGCATCCGGCTGCGCCAGCAGACGCTCCACCTCCTCGAGCCTCAAATAGCCCGGCAACGTCCGCCGGATTTTGGGTGACTCAAGATTCAGCGAGGGGTCCGCAACGATCTGCTCCTGTATCTTCGCGAACCGGAAAAAATTCCGCAGCGTGACCAGGTTCCTCGCAACCGTCCGGCTCTCCAGCTTTCCCCGGTAAAGTCCCGCGAGAAAGTCCACCAGATCGTCCCGCGTCACCCCCTCCAGAGCCAGCTTGCGCTTTTGAACGAAGACGTTGAACTTAACCAAATCTCGCTGATACGCCGAGACAGTATTAACGGAAAGCCCCTTTTCGACTTTCACGTGCGTCAAAAACTGCGTTATCGCAGACGTTATTTCCATTAAGGCTCCGCGTAACCGCTGCCGGCACTCGCTGTCTGCCGCGTGGCGATGCCATAAACCTCATGGATCTCATGGCAACGAAAAAGCCAGGCTAGGCCCAAATAAAGCGCCGTCGCTCCCGCAATCAGCCCGGAAAAAACACCGAGTTGCACCAGAAATCGCGAGTGCACCGTGAACGCCGTATAGTAATTCCCAAACCAGCACGCCACTCCCATCAGGCTCGCGCACAGCGCAATCTTGCTGAACGAAGTCAGAACCTCCCACGTTCCCATGGCCCCGTGCCGCAACCGGAAAATAATAAATAGCGCGAAGAAATCGAAGAAACTCGCAATCGCCGTCGCCAGCGCGGGCCCGCCGTTCTGCACCCGCCGGAAGAAAAACTCGAGAAACACGATGTTCAGAATAATGTTTAGGACCAGCGAGATCGAGGCCACCATCACCGGCGTCTTCGTATCCCCTGTCGAGTAAAACGCTGGCACCACCAGCTTCACCGTCGCCAGCGCAGGCAATCCGATCGCGTAATACAGCAGCGCCCGGGCTGTCAATCGCGTTGATTCCGCCACGAACTGCCCGTGCTGGAACAGCACCCGGATAATCGGCTCGCGCAAAATCATCAGCCCCAGCGCCGCGGGCACCGTAATGAACGCCACGATGCGCACCGAAAACGCCAGCGTCTTCTTCAGGGACTCATAGTCCTTCGCCGCCGCTTGATGCGACATCATCGGCAGAATCGCTGTCGCCACCGCGATCGCGTATCCCCCCAAAACAAGCTCCATCACGCGGTCCGCAACGTATAACGAAGCCAGGCTGCCTTCTGGCATCAGGCTCGCCGTCGCGAAACGCGTATCGATAAACAGATTGATCTGCCCGATGCCGATTCCGAACAATCTCGGAAGCATCAGCCGCGCCACATCTCTAATCCCAGGATGCGAAAACGAAATCCCGAATTTAAATTTCATTCCCTTCTGCACCAGCCGCGGCACTAGCATCAGGAATTGCAGTACCCCGCCCACTAGAATTCCCACCACGATCGCCGTCGCCGGATCACGAAAATGTTTTCGAAATGCCACAAACGTAAAAAGGATCGTCGCGATGTTCAGCACCACGGACGTCGCTGCCGGCAACCCGAATAGGTGAAAACAGTTCAAGATCCCCATCGCCAGCGCCGCCAGCGAAATAAAAAACAAATACGGGAAAACGATCCGGTTCAATCCGATCGCCTGCACACCCGCAACGTTATCTCCCGCAAACAGATGCACCACCGCCGGCGAAAAAATCATTCCCAAGACCGTGATCACCGCAACCACGAGCCCCAGCGTCCAGAAAAGTTTGTTTGCAAACTCCCACACCTCTTCCTTCGACTTTTCGCTCATGTATGTGGTAAACACGGGGATGAACGACGCGGTCATCGAACCTTCCGCCACCAATCTCCGAAAAAGGTTCGGGATTCGGTAAGCGAGAACGTAGGCGTCCGCCAAAGGCGTTGTTCCAAGAAGGAGGGTAATGCGCTGGTCGCGCAGGTAACCGAGAACACGACTCACTACAGTTACCATGGAGATGATCGAGGCCGATTTTAGGATATGCTTTTTATCGGTCAACGGCCGGCGCTCCGGGGCCTAACCCTAATGAAAACAATAGGTTGACAGGAAAAACGCGCTTAACATAACATACATCTTGATTATTCGCAAATTTCGCTTATTCCTTGCTTTTGCTGATTGATCTCTTTGAAAAACCGCGCCCCAGCCTCTACTCATAAGAAGGTCGTCATTGTCCTTGCCGACAAAAAGCCTCTCCGCGGCTATCTGAACCCCTCGCGTCTCGGTCAAGCCGATCCCATCGACCTCCTTTCTCCCGACGGCGAGCACCAGGAAATCCCCCTCGCCAAAGTTCGCTCCATCTATTTTGTCCGCGAATTCTCAGACGATTTCGAGCCCGAGCGCAAGGCCTTCCTCAGCCGCCCCAAGCTCGATGGCCTCTGGGTTCGCCTCCGCTATTTGGACGGTGACACCATGGAAGGCGTCGTTCCCAACGACCTCCTCTCCGTTCTCGACAACGGCATCCAAATCACTCCGCCCGATCTCAACTCCTCCACCGACCGCATCTTCATCCCGCGCACCGCCCTCACCGAATTGACCGTCCTCGGCGTCGTCGGCATCGCACGCCGCAAACCCGCCGCCCCTGCCGCCGCATCTCAACCAAGACTCTTCAACGAGTAGTCCGCACCGCTGTACTTCTCTCTTCGCGCTGTGCGAGACTCGCTCTCAGCCACAAGGAGCTCTCACTATGTCCATGAATCTCGCCGATATCGCCCAGAAACTCGGCTGCCGCCTCGACGGCCCCGGCGAAACTCCCATCCACGGTGTCTCCGGCATCGAACACGCCGAACCCGGCCAAATCACTTTCCTCGCCAACCGCCGGTACTTTCCGCTTCTCAAAACCACGCGCGCCTCCGCCGTCCTCGTTCAAGACGGCATCCACATCGAGCGCGACGCCGCCATGCCCCAGCTCGCCGCTTTGCGCACTCCCAATCCCTATCTCGCTTTTGCCCACGCCATCGAACTCTTCTATCAAGCTCCTCGCTACGAGCCGGGCTTCCACCCCACTGCCCTCATCGCCAAATCTGCGAAAATCGGCGCCGGCGCTCATATCGGTCCCTATTGCGTCGTTGAAAAAGACGCACAAATCGGCCGCAATGCTGTCTTGCACAGTCATGTCACGATTTATCAAGGTGCGCGTATCGGCGACGACTTCTTCGCCCATTCCCACGCCGTGGTCCGCGAATTTTGCCAGATCGGCAATCGCGTCATCCTTCAAAATGGCGTCATCATCGGCGGCGACGGCCTCGGCTTCGCCAAACAAAGCGACGGCACGTGGTACAAAATGCAGCAATCCGGCCCCGCAGTCCTCGAAGACGACGTCGAGATCCAAGCCAACGCCTGCGTCGACCGCGCCACCGTCGGCGAAACTCGCGTAGGCCGCGGCACCAAGCTCGACGACCTGGTCATCGTCGGCCATGCCTCTCGCGTTGGCGTGAACACCATGCTCTGCGGCCAGGTCGGCCTCGCTGGTTCGACAAAAGTCGGCGACGGCTGCATTCTCGCCGGCCAAGTCGGCACCGCCGGCCATCTTTCGATTGGCGACGGCAGCGTCATCACCGCCAAAAGCGGCATCCCCAGCGACATCCCGCCCCACTCCATGTATTCCGGCTATCCCGCCGTCGACAATCGCCAGTGGCTCAAAACCGTCGCCGCCCTCAACCGCTTGCCCGAGCTCCAAAAACGCGTCCGCGAACTGGAAGCCGAACTCGAGCGCCTCGGTGGACGCCCGCGCACTTCCAGCTATCGCTAGCCTCTACGCCGCTCCGGGAAATCCAACGGGACGCTGATCTGGCGGCAATCCCGCTGCCATCACGTCATGCACATGCTGTCTCAGAACATCGCGATCTTCCCACGTATATTTCGAGGCCTCGATCGGCTCCAGAAACTCCACGAGAATTTCTCCAGGCTGAATCACCATCGACCGTTTGGCCATGACCCGCTGCGCCCCGGAACATAGCACCGGAACGATCGGCACCCCCGCTTTAATCGCCAGCGCCACTGCCCCCTTCTTGAATTCCTGCAAGCGTCCATCCGGACTTCGCGTCCCCTCCGGATAAATCAAGAACGACTGCCCCGCTTTCATGGCCTCCGCCGCCTTCTCCACGCTGGCAATCGCGGACTCCCGGTCGCGACGATTGACCGGAATAAAATGCGCCAAGGTAAACGCCTGCCCCACAATCGGCCACTTGAACAACGACTCCTTCAACAAAACCGCGATGCGGCGTGGAATCGCACCGACCACCGCGGGAGCATCCGCCGAACTCGTGTGGTTCGCCACAAAAAGGCAGACGCCCGTGGGAATTTTGTCCTTTCCCTCCACCCGCACCTTCACGCCCACCGCCCGAACAAAAAACATCACGCCCTTCAGCCCCGCCCAATAAAGCGGATCGATATGCTGCGTGATCAGTGTGTAGAGCAGTAGCGGCGGCCCAAGTATCAGGATGTAAAGGGAAAGAAACACAGCGATGAAAAGCGTTCGGAGCATGCCGTAAGCAAAACTCTCTCCAATCCCGCCCCGCCGGTCAAGCCCCGCCTGAGACGTTCCGCGAAAGCCTTGCCTCGACCCAAACTAGCAATGTTTTTGGCGACGGGCGGCCCGAAGAGAACGCGAAGCACAGCCGTTTTGCCCGCACTCGTCTAAATCCCCATCCGCCGTTTACCTTGACAGCCAGTTACGCCTCGCGTATAGTCTTTTGTAGGTAATATTGTGACTTGAGCCCGGGAACGCCAATCTCCAGATTGGCGTTTTTGCTTTTTGTGGCCTCTAATCAGCCTACATCCATCGTTCGCGAAGGCCCAAGACGAGTGCTGAGTCTCTAAGTTTGGCAGCGCGCCTAAGTTATTTAGAATTAACATTTGCAGAAAGCTCGATAACCATTCATTTTAAAGGAGTTAGTAAACCACTAAGTTCTTTAGAATCAATGTTTACGAAAAACAGGGGGGGGTATGCCGACTCTCAATTGGGCTGAGCCCAAACTGTTTTGCAAGTGGCCAGCAAGATGCCGACAAAAATCCAAGATCTCAATAAGCGACGTAGGGGCCAGCACCCGCGGGCGTATTCGCTCCCTCAATGGCGGTAAACACTTTGCGTCCAAAGAAGAACGGAAGCCCCCAATCGAATGCGCCAGTATTGGGGCCTGCAAGTCCGTTGACGGCCGCATTGCTCACAGTAGCTGTTAGTGTGTCGGCATTGCCCACAACGAAGTTGATCGACCCCGTCGCCCCACCGCTGAAAGCTTGGTTGGTTGCCGAAAGATTCTGCGTCGTAGTCGGGCAATACCAGAAGGTGTTATCGGTACAAGGAACCAGTGCCGCCACGTTGGACGCCGGAAAATAAAGGCCATTAGACCCGGTATCAAGAAAAGCTTCGTCCGGATAGCTCACGTTGTTAAACGTCGTGTTGAAGTTTCCGAAGGAGGTATCGAGCGCATATACTGTCGCGCTTCCCAGCGCATTATCTGACTGTGTGCCTATCCCAAATATCAGCGAGCCGCTCACGCTCGTCTCCGCTCCGGTCACCGCAGGCAGGTCAATCAGGACGCCGTTATTGTCGGCCGGAAACAGTACGACGGGATTCTGCACTTGGCTCGAGAGGCTCTCCGTTGTCACGACGCAACTTTGGCCCGAGCAGGTGTAATACAACCCAGGGTTATTTGCGCCGCTCTGCGTGCAACCACCGCCGCAGTCTTGCGCAAAATTTCCGACTCCCAAAACTCCGTTAGCGCCAAAACTTGCGACAGTGTCTTCCGGCACACCCATACTTGAACAACTGCTCGGCACGCTGGAAAAACTCGAAGTACCTATAACCTGTATCGGCAGCGACTTTGCTACCTCGCCAGCGAGCGTTACGTCGGCCGTTTGCACTGGCCCCCACGTCACCCCATCGAGAAACGGAAGGCACTCGACAATCGGGGCTCCGCCGGCAGTCTGTTGGGTGAGCGAAATCGAGAGTACGGAGGACATTATTCTCAAACCCGAAGACCCTGTATCCACCAGGATCCCGTCGATCGTCTGGCAATTCGTCGCGCTTCCCGGAGCGCAAACCATCACGCTGGTGAATGCGCCATCCACATAATTGCCGGTCGGTCCCGTATTGACTGTAATTGCCTGCACGTTCGCGGTCGTCGAACCACCTCCGCCGCCGCCGCCCATCGTGCTGCTGCCGCTGCCAGACCCAGAACACCCTAGGGTGGCGCTCACGACCCCCACGATCGTAAATAGAAAGAACTTATGCACGCTCGCTCGGTTCATCGCAGATCCTCAACATGGATTCCCGCAGGCAACATCTGAGGAACGTAAGCCTTCCCCTGGAAAGACCTCATGTGTCCGGTTACCTGAATCACCAGTCCGGGCTCCTGAATCAGCAGCGGACCTCGCCCACGACGATGCGCTCGCTGCGCCTGGACCGCCTGGACATACTGGTCGTAGTAAGTGCCAAGCAGTTGACGCAAATCCGGATGAACGGAGCCCTGCCATGTGACAGCGAAGACTTTTCCCGAGGCCGAAGCGTATTCTTTCACGGCGACGCCCGCTGGCGTTTGCATTTCATGGACTGTGTACGAATCCCTGCTGCTTGTCTGCAGGGATGCTTGCATCTTCGCCACATCGGCCTGCACCGACGCCACGTCGCCGCCCAGCGAAGCCGCCGCCGGAAATGGAACTGCAAGTATCGCGAGTATCCCGCAAATGATCGTCGCCTTCAAAGCACGCCTCTTTCCAGCCCTCAAGCTGTTGCACCACCAGCTTCGGCCCGATCGAATGAATCCGGAAATCACGAACTCCGAGTCGGTCGAACGCTTCTCTCTCCTGATTGCGCTGGGATTACCGCGACCGTTCTTAGCATGTTTTTCAACAGCCGCCGCGCGAGGGGGTGCGCGGCTCTATCGCACCCATACATGCTCATCCATAAAGATGAGCCATGCCGCCTCTTAGTTGCCCCGAAGGAGTATTTTTGTGCCTAATTTGGTAAGTCCGGCCGTCCGGTCAGTGCACCGCGATTGGCTGTGTGACTCCATGAAGCAGCCCATCCCGAATCTCCCGCGCTTTCTCTCCCGCATGCGGCTCTTCCGCGATTTGGTAAAACGTTGTTTTCTCTCCGCCCAGTTTGAATTCGATGTTCTGCTCTTTTTCACCTCTGCGAATGCGCAGCTTCACTGCCTCACCCGGCTGGCGCCCGCTCACCCACCGCCTCAAAAACCGCGGCACGTCTCCACCGTTCCAGCTCTCAACGACGTCCCCGGCCTGGAGCCCCGCACCTTCCGCAGGGCTTCCCGCATCGACCGAACGCACAGTTATCCCGCCGCCGGGGCTACGCTCCGCAGCAAATCCCAGCGCCGCCCTGTCTGCCTCGGTCGTTCGCAAATCGAGCCCTGCAAGCGCGAGTATCTTCTGATAAGGCAGCGGGTCCGCGCCCGCAACGTAGTCCTGAAAAAACTCCTCGAACGATCCGCCAGCCACTTTCTCAGCCTCCAGACGAATATCCAAACTGTCGCGGTAGGTCTTGCGTTGCTTCGCGAAATCGGTGTTCATCCCGCGCAGCACGTCGTCGAGGCTTTTCTGATTGTCCGTGCGGTCGCGAATCAGAATATCCAAAAGTTCGCCCAGCACTTGTCCCTTGGTGTAATACGAAACGCTGTAGTCCGGCCCGTCGTACATCGGATATTTCTCGAGCCATGCATCCAGGCTCGATTCCTCCGCGCTCTGCCACTTATTCGCCGGCCGCGACTCCAAATCGCTGATCTGCTCTCCAAGGTCCTCGTAAAAGCGCTCTTTGCTCCAAATGCCCGTTCGCACCAGCGTGTAAGCGCCATACGTGCTCGTTACGCCTTCCGCAAACCACAGCGCCCGGGTGTATTGCTCCTGAGTGAAGTCCACAGGCTCCAGCGTTGCCGGCCGTATGCGCTTTACATTCCACAAATGAAAAAACTCATGCGCCGCCACGCCCGCCAAATACTCATCAGACGGAATTCCAATCGCCGTCGAATTGGCGTGTTCCATTCCGCCGCCACCAGCGTTCTTCCCGATGTGCAAAATGAAAACGTAATGATCGAAAGGCGCTCCATCCATCAGCTTCAATTCATAATTACAAATCCGGCTCAGCTCTCCTTCGATCTCTTTCTGGCTCCAATTGTCGCCGTGTACCACAACGCTGATCTTCCCGTCCGTTCCCGGCACAGTGAACTCTTTGAAGGTGCCCACCTCGATGGGCGCATCCACCAATTCGTCGTAAGTCATATGCTGGGCGAACCACAGCAGAGACTTGCCTTTGATCCAGGTCTTGCTCCAGCGCATCGCGCTTACTGGGCGCCAATCCGCAGGAGTGCCCTCAGCAAAGATGCCAACCGACACTGGCAGCTCACGCTGATCCGGAACGTACATGAGGATCATAGCCGGATTGATAAACGCATGTTGTGCATTCAGCTGGGTTGCGAACGGGCCAGGTTCGTCCCAGTAGACGGCGTATTGCACAGTCACCAAGCCGTCCCCCGAAACGCGCCAAGTCTGCTTGTCAACCTTCTCGGCTGGCTGCGAGCGAGCCAAGTGAGCGGGCTCATCGAACTCGACATCTTGGACGTGGGCGCTGAAATCTCGAATTTGATACAAAGCATTCCACGCCGGCATTTGCAGGGTCACGCTTCCGTGTACATCAGAGATGAACATCTGAATGTGAAACAGGTGCTGCTCCGGATGTGCCAGCGAAATGTTGTACTGCACTGCCGAAGGAGTCGAGAGGGGTTGCCCAGAGAGGACCAGCGGTGCCACGAAAAACAACGCCACGCGAAAGACGAACCCAGGAAGTCTCACCTGACGTTAGCCTCGCGCGGCAGTGATGAAAGCTGGAGCTTCATCATTAATTTTTCGCAAAGCCCGTCGAAACTTCCGTTGGACATTACCAAGAGCAGATCGCCGGCTTTCGCTTCTGCCGCAAGTTGTTCTGCAATTGCGTCCGCGCCCGGAAACACATGCGCGCTTTTTCCCAATGCGCGCACGCTTTCTGCTACGGCTTCCGGCTCGAGCCGATTTTCGTCGCCAAGCTGCTGCGCGCGAAACACTCCGCCCAAAACGACGCGATCCGCCAAGGCCAAAGCCTGCGGCAGCGTTTCTTGAAAGACTTTGCGCCGCATGGAATTCGAGCGTGGCTCGAGAATCGCCCAAAGCCGCCGCCCCGGCCAACGCGCCCGCGCCGCTTCGATCGTCGCGCGCACCGCCGTCGGGTGGTGCGCAAAATCATCGACCACGAGAACGCCGCGCACTTCGCCTTTTACATCCATGCGCCGCTTCACGCTTTTAAATGTTGCCAGCGCCTTCTTCAAATCTTCAGGGCTAATTCCTCGACCATGCGCCACCGCCATTGCCGCCAACGCATTCAAAACATTGTGCCGCCCGCTCGCGGCCAGCACAAAATCCCCGAACAGCTTGCCTCGATACACGGCCCGAAACTTCATTTCGCCGCCATCCACCGCCAACTCGCTCGCGACCCAATCATTCTCACCAGAAAATCCGTATGTTTCTACGGGACAAAACGCCTTTTCCGCTGCCCGCCGCAACGCCGGCCCCGATTCCTGTGTATCTCCCCAAATAACTACTCGCCCGCGGCGTGGCACCAGATTCACCAATCGCCGAAACGCCAGTTCGTACGTCTCAAAGTCGCGGTAGATGTCTGCATGGTCGTACTCCAGCGAAGTGATGATCAAATCATCCGGATGGTAATGGAAAAATTTCGGCCCGCGGTCCCAAAACGCTGTCTCGTACTCGTCTCCCTCGAGGATAAATTCGGGGCCGCCGCCGAGCCCGTAGCTTTTCCCAAAATTCTCAGCCACGCCGCCTACCAGGAAATTCGGCTTCTTCCCCGCCGTGTGAAAAATCCAAGCCAGCATCGCTGTGGTGGTCGTCTTACCATGCGTGCCACTCACAACAATCGAATGCCGCCCCGGCAAGAACACTTCTTCCAGAATTTCCGGCATCGAGCGATAGGGAATCTTCCGGTCCAGGACCTCTTCCAGCTCGGGATTTCCGCGCGCGATGATATTCCCAACCACCACCAGATCCGGCGCCGGACTCAAATTCGCCGCATTAAAAGTATGAAAGAACGAAATCCCAAGGTTCTCGAGCAAAGTGGAAGCTGGCGGATACACGCCCGAATCCGAGCCGGTCACGCGATAACCATGCTCCCGCAGCATGCCTGCAAGCGGCGCCATCGCCGATCCGCCAATCCCAATCACATGAACGTGCTTCGCGTCCCTCATGGCACAACCGCTGGTTCGAGTATCTCCAACTCCCCTTCTCCGCTCGCTCGCAAACGCGCCTTCACTCCCAACGGAACGGTCAGCATCGGCCTCGGCGTATGCCCGACGGCAGCACCAAACGCAATCGGCACGTGCAGCGCGCCAAGAATGCGCGCGCACACATCGCGCACCGATGCGCTCCCCGTACCCGGCGCATCGCATTCAGGAAATTCGCCCAGCACGATTCCTTGGACGCCGTCAAATGATCCCGCTTGTTTCAAATGCATGAGCGAGCGATCGACTTGCCACGGTTTCATGCCGCGATCCTCGAGCAAGAGAATCGATCCCCGTGTCTCCAATTGCCACGGCGTCCCCAGAGTCGTCTCCACCAGCGTCATGCATCCGCCCACGATTCGCCCGACGGCTTCTCCCCCAACAAGCCCCTCACTCTGCAATTTCAATGTCCAACCACCGTCCGTTTTTCCCACCGCAGCTAGCAACGATTCTTTGTCATAGCCCTTGGAGGCGCCAGCGCCGCTATCCAACCCCGCAGCAAGCATGGGCCCATAAAATCCGACCCACGCATACCGCTTCCACAGATAAGCTTGCAACGAAGTCAAATCGCTGAAACCCAAAATCACTTTCGGTGCTTCAGGCCGACGCACTTCGAGATTGTCGAGCAGATAGTTTGAGCCGTACCCGCCGCGAACAGCCACCAGCGCGTTTACATCGTCGCGATCGAGTTCGCTCAACAGCTCATTTCGCCGGCCCGATTCAGATCCGGCGAAATAACCCTCTGGTGAAAGCGGCGTCGCATCGGCCACTTGAAATCCCAAATGCCGCATTTCCTCGGCACCTGCTACAACTTTTCCAAAGTCCGCGGGAGATGCCGGCGCAAACGGCATCAGCACGCTTCGCGAATTCAGCGCGCGCGGTTTCCGTATTTCCATTGCCGCAATTGCTGAGGGAAATCCACTGGCCCGCGTGCTCATCCGTTTTGGCGCTCCACGGGGACCATTTCGCAGTTGACGCCCGGCTTGCAGAGCGATGCCAGAATTTTCTCCTGTTGATGGGTTGTGACCTCCGCATCGAACTGGATCAGGTTCTTGTCCCCCGCCAGCGACACCTGAAAGTTATCGATGCCAACCTTTAAATCCGCAAAAATCCGGTGCACGTCCGTTACCATATTTTCCGCTCGGTCGACAAAAATACGGAAGAGCATGTACCGCGGCTTTAGGTTGAGCCAATCCTCGACGTAGAAAAGGAAAACCAAAGCGGACAAGACCAAGGCACAGGCAATCCCGGAAACCGAATACAAGCCTCCGCCGGCGGCCATCCCCATTGCCGCAACCGCAAAAATCGTCGCCGCAGTCGTTAGTCCCGTGACGCTGCCACGGTCGCGTAGAATCACTCCGGCACCGAGAAATCCGATGCCTTGCACGATATTCGACGCAATTCGTGTCGTACTTGCGTCGCCGGTTCGTCTCGCAATTTCTATGGAAACAATGGTAAAAAGCGCCGCGCCGAGCGAAACACAAAATCCCGTGCGCATCCCGGAGGGACGCCTGCGAATACTGCGTTCGAGGCCGATGATCGCGCCGAGAAGCGCGGCCCAAGCCAGTCGCGCCACGATAGTGCTGAGAGGCAGCATATTCTCCTGCGTTCCGAGGCTAAGGCAGGATTCTACACATTACAATTTGAATTGCGTCAATTTCGCGAAGTGACGTGCCCTGGCGTGTATCTCGCTTCGTTTCAAGATGCGGAGCCGGTCCAGGCCAAATTTTTCGACGGTAAAACTGCCCAGGACCGAGCCATAAACCATCGCCCGCCGGAGGGTTGCGTCGCTCAGATCCTTCGCGCTGGCCAGATAGCCCATGAAACCGCCGGCAAAACTGTCGCCTGCGCCTGTCGGATCATGCGGCTCCTCGAGAGGGAAGGCCGGAACACAAAACACGCCGTGCTTGTCCACCATCATCGCTCCGTATTCACCGCGCTTCACGACCAGCGTGGAGGGCCCCATTCTGAAAATATGTTTTGCCGCCCGCAGCAGGTTGTGCTCGTTTGAAAGCTGGCGCGTTTCCGCATCGTTGATCATCAAAATATCCACGTGGCGCAGAGTTTCGCGCAACTCGCTCGGCGTGCGCTCAATCCAATAATTCATGGTGTCGAGCGCAGCGAGCTTTGGTCTTCCCTTCACCTGTTTCAAAACGTCGCGCTGCAAGTCCGGCGCGATATTCGCGAGAAAGACATATTTTGAGCTTTTGTATTTTTCCGGCAGCCGCGGCTTGAACTCGGCAAAAACGTTGAGGTCCGTGGCCAGCGTCACCCGCTCGTTAAGATTCTCCGAATACTTTCCCGCCCAAAAGAACGTTTTCCCTTTTGCGCGTTCCAAACCCTCCGTATCGATGTGCCGCCCTCGAAAGACCGCTTCGTCCTTTTCCGTAAAATCCTCGCCGACGATAGCGACCAGGCTTACGGGGGCGAAAAAGCTCGCCGAAACGGCGAAGTAGGTCGCGGCCCCGCCCAAAGTCCAGTCGACCTTTCCGTACGGGCTTTCGAGCGCATCAAACGCTACTGATCCCACGACAAGAAGGGACACAGGCATCTCCTAGGAAATATATTTTCCGATGATTGCTTCGAGCTTCTTCTTCGTGGCATTGGGAACCAGCTTCATGTCCGTTACCAGCGCATGCCTGAGCGCCGCGCCGCACTTGCAATTCCGCTCTCGTGGCATAGCGCGCACCGCCTCGCGCAGTACGCCCTGCGCGTTCTCTGCATTCTGCACCAGCGTGGCGATAATCTGCGCGGCCGTCACCGATTCGTGCTCCGGATGCCAACAGTCAAAATCCGTGATCATGGCAATCGTCGCGTAACAAATTTCGGCCTCGCGCGCCAGTTTGGCCTCTGTAACGTTCGTCATGCCGATAACTTCAAAATGCAACTGCCGGTGCATGTGCGCTTCCGCAAGCGTCGAAAACTGCGGCCCTTCGATACAGACGTATGTCCCTTTGCGATGCACCATCACGCCACAATGCACACTCGCATCAGCCAGCACGCTGGACACCTGAGCACACGTCGGCTTATCGAATCCTACGTGCGCCACCAACCCTTCGCCAAAGAAAGTCGAAATGCGGTTTTTTGTGCGATCCACGAACTGGTCCGGCACCAAAAATTCGCCCGGACGTAATTCCTCCATCAGCGATCCCACCGCGCTGACGGAAATAATTCTTTCCACGCCCAACAGCTTCATGGCGTAGACATTCGCGCGAAAGTTGATCTCTCCCGGCAAAATCCGATGGCCTCGCCCGTGCCGCGCAAGAAATGCCACGCGCTTCCCTTCCAGCGTCCCTAGCACAATCGCATCGGACGGTTCTCCAAACGGCGTCTTCACGCGGATTTCGCGCGCCTTCGTCAGGCCGTTCATCGAATAGAGTCCGCTTCCGCCGATAATCCCGGTCTCCGCTTGCGTATTCGCGCGCTTCGACTTCTTTGTTGTAGCGGCTGCCATTCGCTTTTCTCCGTGAATTCAACGATTCAGGTCTAGCGGTTCGAAAACCACTTTCCCGTCCCGCTCGTGCAGCGTTCCCGCGGGGAAGTCAGGGTCATGGCCAAATACCACAATCCAACCGGTCTTCATAAATTCGCCAATCCATTTCCGCTTTGTCTCGAGAGTCGTCAGCGGGTATAGATCGTACGCAATGATCCAGGGCAGCGGCAAATGGTGGCGTGTAGGAATCAGGTCCGAGACGTACATCAGTTTTTTTTCGCCGTCGACAATCTGAACGCCCTGAATGTTCAAATTGTGTCCGGGAATCTTCACGACAGAAATGCCGGGCAGTATTTCCGTGTCTCCGTCCACGAACTGCCACTGGCCCGCTTCCGTGACCGGAACAAAGTCGTGCGCATAGTAGCTCGCGCGGTCGCGTTCCGTTGGTTGCATCGCATGATCAAGCTCTGCTTTCTGCACGATGTACCCGGCATTAGGAAACGCCGGGACTGCGCGGCCAGCCGCCAACCGCGTGTTCCCTCCTGCATGATCGAAATGCAAGTGCGTATTGATCACCAGATCGATTTCTTCGGGTTTTACTCCCGCTTTCGCGAGAGATTCCATCAAGGGATCGCCGTCCGAAAAACGATAAATATCTCTCAGTTTCGGGTCCCACTTTGTCCCATTTCCCGTCTCAATCAGCACGGTCTTCCCACTCGCGCGTACCAGCAGCGAATTCGTAGCGAAGGCGAGACGGTTCTTCTCATCGGGAACCATCTTCTTTTCCCACATCGTTTTCGGCACAACGCCGAACATCGAACCGCCGTCGAGCCAGAAGGTTCCGGCGTGAATTGGCCTTACTTCGATTTCGCCGAGATGCATTCTTCCCCCACCCTCAAACTCCAACGCCGCTTTTTGCGAGCAGCTCATTCACTGCTGTGAATGGGTCCTTCTTTCTGGATGCCACGTCTTTCGCCATCTCCGCGAGCCGCGCTTCCCCTCCAGCGCCCCCTAAGACGCGCTCGACCAGCCGCGATTCGATCAATCCCAGCAGACGGCGCTTCCAATGCTCGACATGTTTGCGTTCGCGCTCGCCGCTCGTTTCAAAATGTTTGCGAAACTTGGCAATCGTTTGTGCGAGCGATTCAATCCCTTTACTCTCGGTGGCCACCGTCCGCACCACCGGCGGATGCCAGCCATCCCGCGGCATCACCAGCGAGAGCATCGCCATCAACTGCTGCTCCAGCCGATCCGCTCCTTCACGGTCCGCTTTATTCAAGACAAAAATATCTCCAATTTCCATCAAACCGGCCTTCATATTCTGGATGTCGTCGCCCATACCGGGAACCATCACGACCAAAACGCAATCCGCCAGCCGCACAATGTCGATTTCGTCTTGGCCGACGCCAACCGTCTCGATCAAAACTTCCTGCTTCCCCGCCGCATCCAGGAGCAGCGCCACTTCGGCTGTGGCACGCGCCAGCCCGCCCATGAATCCGCGAGTGGCCATCGAGCGAATAAACATCCCCGCATCGCTGGCGTGGCTTTGCATGCGGATGCGGTCGCCAAGAATCGCGCCACCTGTGTACGGGCTGGTCGGATCCACGGCAATCACGCCAACTTGTTCTTCGTGTTTTCGGAAATAAGCGGCGAGCCGGTCCACCAGCGTGCTCTTGCCCGTACCCGGCGCGCCGGTAACACCGGTGAGATACGCGCGCCCGGTTTGCGCAAAGAGGCGCTGCAATAGCTCTTCCGCTTCCGGTTGATGATTCTCAATCGCGGTGATCGCGCGAGAAATCGCGCGTACTTCTCCCGCACGCACCTGTTCCGCCCAGCCTTCAACTGACAGAAACATAGATTCCCTGCGGGTTTCTCGAAAAGACCAGATGCATCTTCCTATTATTTCTTGCCGAGTAGCTGGCGGGCAATGACCAATTTCTGAATCTCGCTGGTGCCCTCTCCGATTGTGCACAGCTTTACATCCCGATAAAACTTCTCCGCTGGATAATCCTTAATGAATCCGTACCCCCCGTGCACTTGCACGCATTCATTCGCTACGCGCACGGCTACTTCGCTGGCAAACAATTTCGCCATGCTCGACTCCCGCGTAAAACGAACGTCCTTTCGATCCGCCAACCACGCCGCTTGATACACCAACAGTCGCGCCGCCTCCACTTCCGTCGCCATATCCGCCAACTTGAACTGAATCGCTTGAAACTCGCTGATCGCCTGCCCAAACTGCTTGCGCTGCTTCGCGTAGCTGACCGCCGCGTCGAGAGCCCCTTGCGCCATACCCAGCGCAAGCGCCGCGATCGAAATCCGCCCGCCGTCCAGAATCTTCAGACTTCCGGTGAACCCTTCGCCCTCCGGCCCCAGCAAATTCTCGAGCGGCACGCGGCAATCCGAAAAAATCACCTCGGACGTATCGCTTGCCCGCATGCCCAGCTTGTTTTCTTTCTTTCCCGGCTTGAAGCCCGGCATCCCTTTTTCCAAAATAAAAGCGCTAATCCCATGCGATCCCTTCGACTTGTCGGTGACCGCCATCGCCACGCAAAAATCCGCGTAATGCCCGTTCGTCGTAAATGTCTTTGCTCCATTCAAAACCCAAAAATCCCCGTCGCGCCGCGCAGTCGTGCGCGTGCCGCCCGCATCCGAGCCCGCTTCGGGTTCCGTCAACGACCAAGCCCCGATCTTCTTCCCCGACGCCAAAGGCGCCAAATATTTCCTCTTCTGCGCCTCGGAACCAAATTTGTAAATGTGATTGCTGCAAAGCGAATTGTGGGCCGCAACGATCAATCCAACCGACCCATCCACTCGCGCCAATTCTTCAATCGCAATGACGTACTCGATGTACCCGAGCCCTGCCCCGCCGTATTCCTCGGGGAAAATCACGCCCAGCAAGCCCATCTCGCCCAGCTTCGGAATAATCTCGACCGGAAAGTGCGAAGCTTCATCCCATTCCATTACATGGGGCAAGATTTCGCCTTGAGCAAACTCCCGTACGCTCCGCCGCAACTGCTGCTGCTCCTCTGTAAATGTGAAGTCCACGTCGTCTCCCGCACGGCTATTTGCGCTGGCTATGCCCAGCCAAACGTACACTTATACTTTATTTTACACCATCGCGCGCCGGGTCGAACCCATCTCTCGGCGCTGTTTCTGCGACTCGCCAGCCGGATCTCGCGTGACGGAACAGCTTTTCGCGAGGTGGCCGCCGTGACTCCGGCGAAGCTACATTTCCCAAAAGGTTGAATCTAAATCTTGACTCCGCTCCCTTCATTTTTCCCGGTACTCGCTACCCTCAGCATTCAGGATGGGATATGATTGCAACCAGCGGTGGGTCCATGCGACGGCTGGCGGGTTTCTCTTTAGTTCTGGTGTTGTGGGTGGTGCTCGGCGCCATGGCGCTGCTCTTTCTTCCCCCATCTTCTGCTGCGCAGTCCGTCTCCGATCCGTCAGCTCCCAACACTCGCGGGCTAGAAGATTACCTATCGACTGGCCGGATTACCTTGCAAATCCAGGACACGGCGGGTGCCCCATTTTTTGAAGGCGCCGTCGTCACACTGCTGACTTCGCAAATCGAAACAAAACTGTCCACCACTTCCGATCAAAGTGGACTCGCCCGTTTCACGGCCCTGCCCGTCGGCCAGTACGTCGTAGAAATTGCCGCGCCCGGCTACCGCACTGTCCAGGAACAAGTCCTCATCTCCGGCACACGAGAGAACCAAAACATCGTGGTCTCTCTGGTTCCAACGGTCACCGGCGCTAAGGTCAAGGTCGGTTCCGTCTCTGCCTCGCCCAAGGCCGTTAAGGAATCCGAAAAAGCGCTCCACGCTCTGCAACTGAACCGGCTCAACGAAGCGCAGCAGCACCTCTCGCGCGCCCTTGCGCTGGATCCGACCTTCGCCGACGGGAATTATCTGATGGGGTTACTTCTTCTGCGTCAGAAGGAAAACTCCAAAGCCGCAGCCTACCTGCAAAAGGCCCTGACCCTCTCGCCGGACCACACGGCCGCTCTGCTCGCTCTCGGCGAAGCCCAGTATCTCGATCACGATTATTCCCACGCAACCGCATCGCTTGAGAAGTTTCTGCACGATCAGCCAAACAGCCCGCAAGCTGCCGCCGCACAAAAATATGTCGATGCCATGCGCAAACTGTCCCTGCCGAAGACGGCCGGCGACGCCGGGACCGCCGCGGAAACTTCGGACACTTCGTCATCGGGGAGCCGCACGGTGAGCAGCGCCGCCGCGAGCGTGAATTCCGACCCTCAGCCCCTTCCCGACATCACGCCAATCACGGAAGCCAATTGGGCGCCTCCCGACGTGGACGCCGAGAAACTCGACCTCGACCCTACTGCCACCTGCCAGCTCGATCAAGTCCTCCACTCCGTTGCCAGTCGCGCCAAAGAACTCGTCCAGAATGTCGATCGTTTCACCGCCACCGAAGAGATCGAGCATTCCAACGTCAGCCCCATGGGACTGCAAACCTCCCGAGAGACGCGCAAATTCGATTATCTCGTCGAAATTCGCAAGGTTGGAACTACCGATCTGGACGTACACGAGTACCGGAATGGTCCCGCCGCCACACAGGACTTTCCTGGGCACATCGCCACGCTTGGTCTGCCCACGCTGGCTTTAATTTTTCACCCGTATTTGCAGGCCAGATACGAATTTCAATGCGAAGGCCGAGGCTCCTGGCAAGGCCACGCCGCGTGGGTCGTACATTTTCATCAACGCGCCGACCATCCCAGTACCATGCTCACCTATCACGTGGGCACTCGCTTCGTTGCTGTCGGACTTAAGGGGCGCGCCTGGATCGATGTTGGCACATCACAAATCCTTGCCATGGAATCGGACTTGATGCGCCCGGCCCCCGAAATCAGGCTGCTTCGCGATCATCAACTCATCGAATACGGTCCCGTGAGCTTCCACAACAAACCTCTGCAACTTTGGCTTCCCAAGAGCGCGGACTGGTACTGCTCTATTTCCGGCCGGCGCTTTCACCGCCGTCACACTTTCAGCCAATTCTTGCTCTTTTCCACCGATGACAAACAGAAGATCAGCGCACCCATTGAGCCGGTCACTTCTCAACTCCCCCAATAAGGAATCGGCAGCGCTCCATTGCTCCGGAACTTCCCTACAACCTCTGTCTCTGTTCACGCCCTGGCCGTTTGCGGCTTCGCTACAATCTCCTTAAGCGCCGTCAGCGCCCGCTCGCATCCCACCCGATCCACATCGCAATGCGTCACAAAGCGCACCGAATAGTTCGCCGTATCCAACGCCCAGATATCCTTCTCGCGTAACAAATCGCACAGCTCGACGGCCGTCTTCCCCGCCCTGTCGCAATCGAAAATCACAATATTGCTCACCACCTTTGCCGGATCGATCTTCAGCCCCGGAATTCGCGCTATTTCCTCTGCCAGCAAACGCGCATTCTTGTGATCGATGTGCAACCGCGCCGGAGATTTTTCCAGTGCGATCAATCCCGCGGCCGCCAGAACTCCGGCCTGCCGCATCCCGCCGCCAAACATTTTCCTGTAGATGCGCGCCTTCTCGATGAACGCGGCGGATCCCACCACCATCGAGCCCACCGGCGCACCCAACCCCTTCGACAAACAAAACATCACCGAATCCACTTTCTTCGTCATGTTCGCGACGTTATCCCCGAGGGCCACGGCCGCATTGAAAATCCGCGCTCCGTCCATGTGGACTTTCAGCCCCGCCGCATGTGCGCCATCGCAAATCTCGTCCACTTGCGTCGTTGGATACACCGTCCCGCCCGCCATATTGTGCGTATTCTCGATGCATACAAGCGCCGTCTGCGAGTCGTAATAAATCTTCGGTCGAATCACTTCCGCAATCTGTTTCCACGTCAGAATCCCGTCTTCGCCCCGCGCGACTCGCGGCATGCATCCCGCAATCGCAGACATCGACGCTAGTTCGTACAGGTTCACGTGTCCCCGCTCATCGCAAATCACTTCATGGCCGTGATGCGTCCACACTTTAATCGCGATCAAATTTCCCATGCATCCGGTAGGCACGAAGAGCGCAGCCTCTTTCCCAAAAATCTCCGCCGCGCGACGCTCCAGCAGGTTCACCGTTGGGTCTTCCCCATACACGTCGTCCCCGACCTCTGCCTCCGCCATAGCTCGCCGCATCTCGTTGGTAGGCCGCGTCACGGTGTCGCTGCGCAAATCCACAATGTTGTCCAACGGTGTCACGCTGTCCGGATCACTCCGCATTCCGCTCTTAGCTATCGTCCCGCTCACAATGTTTCTCCCCTCTTCTCTGTGCCCTCTGTGACCTCTGCGTTAAAAGAAACCTGCAATCTCCGTCGAGGTCGGTCCGTGGCCCGCCCTCACTTCATCAATTCCACAAACACTTCGTTCGATATACTCAGCCTAGCCGGCGCCAACCGCACCACATCCCCTGCTCTCTCGACCAGTCCAGCCGATTCCAGCGGCCCAAATCGCGTTCCCAGCCCAACCCCATACTCCCTCTCGATCCGTCCCACATCAATCCCATCCAACTGCCGCAATCCCAAAAATAATTCCTCTTCCAGCGCGCTTTCCCGCGTCACTGGTTCCAGTTGCTCGACGGGTAGTTGCCCGGTCTCTATCGCGGCAACATAGTTCGCCGCATCGTGAGCATTAGCCCACCGCTGCCTCCCAGAAAACGAATGCGCGCCCGCCCCAAATCCCAAATACGGCTCGCGCCGCCAATACTTCAAATTGTGCTTCGACTCAAACCCCGGCTTCGCCCAATTCGAAATCTCATAATGGTGATAACCGGCCGCTCCCAAAAACTCACAGGAGGTCTCATAGAAATCCGCCATGTCATCGTCACTGGGCACCGCACCAGCCGAGTACCGAGCCCCGCCGACCAACAATTCCTTCCCCAACCGGCTCCCCTCATCCACTTCCAACAAATAAACCGAAACATGCTCCGGCTCCAGTTTCCTCAACTCTTCCAGCGACTCGCGCCAACTTTCCTTAGTCTGGTACGGCAGCCCCGCAATTAAATCAAAGCTAATATTCCTTATTCCCGCCGCTCGCAAAATCCCCGCCGCCCGGTAAATATCCGCCCGCCGGTGTATCCGACCCGCCGCAACCAGTTCCTTGTCCGAAAACGACTGCACGCCAAAGCTAACCCGGTTGATACCCGACCGTGCCCAAGCCGCAGCCTTAGCCGCTTCAATCGTTTCCGGGTCAGCCTCCAACGTCAGCTCGCTCAAGTCCGCCGCAAATGTCTCTCGAATCGCCGCGATCATCCGTTCCAACAACTCGGGTTCAAGCAAACTAGGCGTTCCTCCGCCAAAATAAACGGTATCGACCGCCGCGTTCTCAAACTCCACTGGCAATTCCACGTCACCGCCGCGATACAGTGCCCAATGCCCTCGAATCTCCCGGCAAACCGCGTCCACATACGGCGCAAATCTCCCCGAAGACACCACTCCCGTATGGAAATTGCAATAGGTGCATTTCGTCTGGCAAAACGGCACCTGCACGTAAATCCCAACCTTCGTCATATATTTAGAAACTCTAGCACACTGGTCTTCTCTCACAACTCCGTGCTGTCTGTGATCTCTGTGATAAGAAAAACCTGTCACGATTGCGGGATCGCGCCGCGACACCTCAATCTATCTTTACCTCGTTACTTCATCTGCCGCTTCTCTTATCATCTTGACCCACATCTTCCTCTCCCTCGGCCCATCGAATTCGCAGAAAAATACCCCCTGCCATTGCCCCAAAACCAATTCCCCGTCTTCCACAAAAATCGTCGCGCTCGCTCCCGTGAGGGCCGCCTTGGCATGCGAATCCGAGTTCCCTTCCGCATGCCGGTACGGCCCAACGCGCGGCACCAATTTCTCGAAGACGCCCTCCAAATCCGAGGCGACGTCCGGATCGAAGTGCTCGTTAATCATCACGCCCGCCGTCGTGTGTGGCACGTACACGTAGCACACACCCGACTTGAGCCCAGCTTTCTCGACCGCCCCCTTCACCTCGCTTGTCACGTCCACTAACTGCGTCCGTCGCGCTGTTTTCACCCGCAAAATCTCCATCGCTTCTCTCCCGGATGCCTGCAAATTCTATCACCGCAATCGCCTCTCGCTCTTCTCGAACAATCCAATCAGCCGAGACTTTTCCCGCGGTTCACCATCTGTCCATCCACAGTTCACCTCCCGTGCATTGTCGCTTTTTCCTTTCTGCGCGAAAGTGCACATCGTCATCCAAGACACGCTGACTTGGTTGTCCACCAAGGAAGCAGAATGGCGGCCCTGATCTCCATCCCAGACCGGGGCCGCCATTCAAAATAAATCAGGAGGCCGATGTGGCAACCAGCCTTACAGCAGCGAATTTCCCAGGACTGGCGGAAAGCGCAACGCCAGCCAGCTCCATGGCGCATTCGGGTACTGCTCTGCCGCAATGCAACTCGGCGCTTGCAACAACAGGTGACCGCCGCCGTAAATGGCTGTGGTGGTTGCTTGCCATTGTCGCCGCCTCGCAACTCTATTTCTTCCGCGAGCTCCTTGCCGCCTTCGCCATCTTCGCCACGGCCTTTGTGGCGGCCACTTTTGTGGTCGTCAGCCTCTACATGCTCGTTAAGTGTGGCGAGCTTGCTCTCGCCCGCTGCTCGGCCCTGCGCCATCCGGCCGAGAACTTGCCCTCGGTCCGAAACATATCCCCAGTGGGGAACATTGCCGCCATCACCCGCGGGAGTCAGAACGCAGCCTAGCTTCCGATGAAACGTTTACGCGCGATCCTACACTACGGATTGAGGAACTTTCTCTTCGAATTCTGTGTCCGTTTCAAGCATTAGGTGAGAAAACGATGTAAAGCTCGACCTCCGGGCCGTAAGAATTATCAGCGCGCAGGCACCATAGTTGGGTCAACATTGAAAGCCGCTCGCTCCCAACATCGTGCAGCCGCTTTGGGAGAGTCTCTTGCACCACAAACCATTCTATTCCCGTCGTGCTCTAACCCGGCTCCCGGCCACGGAGGACATCTGGGTCTGCTGGCGCTGCAATGGCCGCGACGATGTTTCCCGCGTTCTGGACATAAGTATTGACGGCCTCTTCATCGAGACCCCTCATCTAAAAGTCCAGGAAGGCATGCCCGCCAAGCTCGATTTTCTCGTTCAGGAGGGGCGCATTAGAGCCGACGCCATCGTTCGCCACGTAAAGCGCGGCAGCGGCCTCGGATTGAGGTTCGTCGTTGTGGGCGAAGAAGACCGTCAGCGGCTGAAAACCATACTGACAAGGCTTCGCTCCCACCCCTCGAGATCCTTGCCGCCGCCCATCCGCCTCATGGAACAAGAGTGACCTGGGCGCAATCGGTTCACGCCTTTGCCATCCGCACGTTGTAGCTGAAGGGCCGCTCGATCACCTGTTGCAGCACCCAGCCTCCCCGCTCGGCCAGCCCACGAAACCCTTCCAGCGTTCGAGGTCGCGTCGCCACGCTATTTGCTCTCGCTGAAGCCCGCGTCGCTGCCCCATCGCGTGTCACCGAGCCCACCACGATCGCATCGGCTCGCGTCCCTCCGTGCAGCGCCTTCAGATTCCCCACAATTTCCTCATCCGAACCGTATTCGAAGAGGGCTCCTTCCGACGACACCGCGCATACACTGTCCCCTGCTCCCAATTCCTCGAGAGCCGAGCGCAACCGCTCCGTCTCCGACCATTCGTAACTGAGATAGTGATACCGGATGTCCAACCCGCACAAAGGTCCCGCGCCTTCTCGCAAAGCTTCGACGGCGCGCACACCGAACGCAGGTCCGCGTGCATCTACGTCCAGCGCAGTGATCACAACCTTCCGGTCTGCGAGCAGTCCGGGGTGTTCGCTCCGCAAATAAATGAGCGCGTTCCAACTGTCTGCCCCCGCCCCGCCGCCAATATTCACGAGACAGACGTCCCGCTGCGGACCATCGGCAGACGCGACGGCAAGGCCTTCCGCCAACAACCGGGCCATATCCTGCATCCGAATCCTAGACGTGAAGGCAGGAAAAGACGCGGCAATCCGCCGGTCGATCGGCGTCGCCCCTGCATCCAAATTTTCCGGCCCCAGCTTCAATCGGTACGTGCTCATAGCATCCAAAAAAGTTCCGGAAGCCGCCATCAGCGCTCGCCCGAACAACGAATTCCGCAAAGCCTGCTGAACCTCCGCGCTCAGTTCCCTCCGCTGCGCCGACTCGTGAAGAAACTGCTCGAGCATCGCCGTCATCTCCCCTTCCGTCGCGTGGACCGAAAATTCCGGATTCGTCAGATCGATCACCGGCAGCTCGAGCCCCTCCTCCGTCTTCGCGTAGACAATGCCTGTCCTCATCCCGTCCTCCTGATGCAAAAGATAAGCCGCGCCCCACTGCGGCGAATTTTGGAGATACCTAACAAACTCCCTTTACTAATTATATCACATTTCCCCTTTGTTTTCAAGCTTTCCAGCTCGCCCGAGCTCTTGGTCCTGCCTTTTTCCTTCCGCCTCTTCCTAAGGACACGTTGCGGATACGCAATTCCGGCTTTTGGTACCGCTTGCAAAAGCCCGCAAACATTGTTATTTGAACTAATGCACGAAGCTTCCATAGGAGTTAGGCCCATGCCGGACGAGAGCACCAGACAGGCGGCGCAGGAATTCTTGGCCGAGAAGCTCGCGGAAGAAAACCGGAGAAACGAGGACAAGCTCAACGAAGAAGCCGCCGCCGCTCTTTCTCTTCAAGTTTGGAAGCGCTTTCGCGACGCCATTTTCGCGCAATGCAAAGAGTGGAATTCAGTGACACAGGAAGAAACGCTAACCTGCAAGGAAACGCCGCTCGGCGATCTCCGCATCTGGTGCCCCGCCAGATCCAAGCAAATGACCGTTCATTACGATTCCAGGAAGCTTTTGGTCACGCTGAAGAACGCTGGCCGCCTCGAACACGAAAAAGACGTGGTCCTGCACATGGAAGGTTATTGGACAGGCTCTGCCCGCGACGCCCGGCTCACTCGAAACGATCAGCCTGTAAACGTCGATGCTTTGCTTCTTGGCGAACTTCGCGTTCTCACCGGCATCGGCCGCCAAAGAACCTCCTAACCCCGCCGGACCTAATTGCCGCCCTTCTTGTGCCATTCCGCGTCCACCGCCGGCGGCAAGGAATCGAGGTGCGTCAGAAACGTCACCGCCGTCCAGATTTTCTCATCCGAAACGTCCTTCCCTGACGCATCTTTACCGAATTGACCGTCCCACCAGAACATCCCCGTGTACCGCACGCCGTTCTTAACAATCCAGAACAATTGGTAATCAGGCTTCCGCGGCGGATGCAGCGCAAACACTGGAGGACTGGGATAGAGAATGCCTTCTGCTTCGCGCTTGGCCGCATTGTTCGGATCGCCATGGCAGCCCGCGCAATCGTCCTTGAACAGTTTCATTCCCGCCATCAAGTTTTCTTCCGTAGGCGCAATCGGATTCGACAGCTTCGGCGCGTTGCGTGCCACCGCCCGATTAAGCGCCAAATGCGTAAACCCCGTTTCCAACCGCCCAGGCTTGGCATTCGCGCCAACCGGCAGCCACCCCATCCACGCCGCGGCCAACGCCCCCACCGGAATCATCAATATCCCAACAAAAAATCCCAGGACAAAGTTTTTCATGACCACTCCCGCTCTCTAGGTTATTAGGGATGACTTCGAGACCCGCTGTGCTTCCGCTGCCCCCTTGGACGCCCATCTGACAAAGAAGTTAGCGGCCAGAATGTAAACCGTTCTTGACCGCGCGCCGGGAACAGAAGTGGTTTGATGAGGCTATGAAGATGGTCGAAGCCCGATAAGATTAAGTCCTTTCCACTTGTCCGAGTCCGGCGTTGACCATGACTTACGTAGCCGCTGGGCTGCAGCGAGTCAGCTTGGATCACATGCTTTTGAAGGTCTCTGGCGTTAATCTCTGTTCCCGGCAATTTTGCCGCAAACCGCAAATGGCGGTATCGTTAGCGAATTCTCGCGCCTCGAGATTATGTGTCCATCCGTTCGACCCATTGAGCGCGCCCTGCGGGAGCCACGAATGGATCCGCAAAGTACTGGGTTTCCCGCGCAACCTTGTCGCCCCTGAACTCCATGATGCTCACGGTGTAGGACGGCTTGCCGTCATAGGTCAGGATGAATTCGGTGACCCAAAGATCACCGCCGCCAATGATTCGTCGGACAGCAAACCGCTTTTTGCTCGGCTGACTAGCGCGCTGGTTCTGTATGCTGCTTCGCCCGCGGGTTCGCTCGCCTGACTGCGGGTATTCCAGCACTGCGTCCTCGTGGTAGATGAGGTGCTCGGTTTCAAAATCGTTGGCATCGGACGCCGCCCAATGCTGATCCAGCGCCGCACGGATCTCCTGATCTCGCGCTCCCGAATACTGCTCCTTCTTTTGTGGATCGTTCATCTTGAGCCCTTGAACGCGATCGAGGGTTTTACTTGATTAGGTGAGTGAGAGTCAGATTTCCGCCGCCGGTGGTGACGATGACCAGATTCATCACGACGAGCATCGTGTCGTAACTCCAGCCGTCGGTCCCCGATTTGCCCCAGAAGCCGGTGTGCCAGGTAAATATTTTCTTTTGTATGGCGCCGAGCATAACCAAAATCAAACCGATGGCGGCGAGTTGTGCGAGAACGCCCGAAATTACTCCGAGGCCGCCAGCTAACTCCGCCGCACCCAGAAACATTGTGAAGCTCTTGCTCATCCCAATGTCCTTGCTCCGCGTCGCCGGGTCTTTAAGGTGTTTGTAGCCGCTGGTGATGAACACGATGCCAACCATCAAGCGCAGCAGAAGAAGAGCAATATCGGTGAATTGAGCCAATTGCGGGAAGATCATACAAGTTACTCCGAGCCGCCACCTGTATTCGCGCACGTTCCGCCGGCGAGTGCCAGCCAGATAGCGAATGACGTCAAGCAGCTTACAACGAAATTGGAGGGCCGAGTCCTGATTGGCCGCGTAACCGGAGAATGGGATCGCCCTGGGCTGATTTCACCTGTACGGTGAACGCGTTTATCAGAACCTAGCCGGAAACTCAGCTAGACAACATAATCGCTAGCTGACATAAACGGCGCTATTTTAGCGTTGGCAATCTCCAGCGCGCTACCAGCTGGGTAATGCCTGCCCTTCCCTTAGCGCGGGGAGAGCCTTCCCCTGGCACCCGACAGGAAGTCTTTCCTGGATGCTGTTTACAGAAAAAGTGTTGTCCTTTTTCCCCACCTGAACGTAGAGCTGCTTATCCTCCATTGAACGATCGGACTGGCTGTCAACCGCCAGTTCGATCAGCCAAGTTCCGTCACTGTCATCATTCCCCGAACACTGTCGCACAAGTTCTATCTCTGATGAGTCCTTGCCGAGATTGTTCGGTTTGGCGTGCCACTTCTGCAGACTGCCTTTTGAAGATTCTGCCACCCATTGCCGAGCGTCATCCCACGACAATCGAACCCATTCATCTAGGAAGTCTTCCGGGTAGACAGCCAGGGGAGCTATGCGCCGAATTTTGTTGTTGTCAACGGCATAGCGCAAAATACGAACGCCCCTCCCTGTACCCACCGTTCTTTGTTTACCTTCGGTAACGGCAAACCAATCATCTTGGACCTCAAGACGAAATGGAGGGTCAAACCCCGCGTCGATCACCTCACGTTGCGCGACAAGAACTGTTGGATTGTCCGCGTTCGCTCCCGGGCGAAGAACCTTGTAACGCAGAACATTCCCATCTCCGCCACACGAAGGTGGTAATTGTGCTACCGCAAGAAACCAACGCCCTCTTGAGTCACGCGGAGATATCTTATATTGCAGGCCGCCTTCATCAACACCTCCAACGGGGTCAAAATCAGAATCGGTGGTCAAAACTAATTCCCATCGGCGTGACATGCCACGAAACACGTAAATCGCGGAATCGGGGTCGGTGGTGCCGCAAGGAAGCCAAAGTTGAGTGGAGACAATCAGAAGTGGGGGATCATAGTCGGCATTCAAGTCAAACTTTATCTTCCGGATTTCTCCGTAAGCAGTCCATTTGTTGCTCGGCAGTTCTTGCCAGCCCGCAGTCCTTAAGTGATCGAGTACTTCTTCTTCTTTGGGCAAAGTGTTTTGAGTCTGGTCATTCAGGACTTCAACAATAAGTTCCTTAAGTTCCTGGTTGAGTTGCCTGAGCAGGGACGGAACTTTCGGAGGTGGAGCGACGTCAAGGTCTTGGGAACTCTGTGTATCAATCGCTCGGAGCCTTTGAATCGTTTGAACAGCTTTTCGAGCAGCCGGAGAAACGGATTGAGCGCTCAGGTTCCCGGATGTTAACAAAAGAATCGAGGCCACCAAGATAGGTCGCATCTGGACCTCTTTCGCAGCGAATAATACACAGATGGGTTGAGATACTTCAAGGTTGCCAGGGAGGCGCTAACTGGCGCGAGACAGGAACTTCAACGATGTAGGCCTGATACGAATGTCCAGCGTTTTCTTCGGGATTAACCGGTCATCCGATTCCTCTCGAGTTCCTGGATATCAAGCTTCTGCCGAGGTGGGATCGATCATAAGCTTGACTTCCGAGATACGGTTCGCTGGGAAGCCCCCCGCCTCGCATGTTCACGAACCATCTGTTCGCTGGGAGCGATATAGACGCAGTAAATCTTGTCGTCGGTCACGTAGCTGTGCAGCCATTGGATTGCCGGTCCGAGGTTATTCAGAACGCCGCACGATTTCTGGGATACGGTCCGGACTTCGTCCGCCGTGGCTTTTCCAATTCCCGGAATGTCGCGCTCAATAACATACTTGGGCATGCCCTTATCCTCTCCTTCCTTCTTGCTTCATGAGTTGTGAGCAAATGCGGGAGACGCTTACCCTGTTTTGTTCGCGGAAGCCTTTCCTGTCTCGCTACCATGTACTCCTAAGGCGCGCTGACGATGCATAGATAATGTGGTTTGGCGTCCGGGTCACAGAAACGCATGGCCTAGCCAAGCGTCTCCCGGCAATCTATTGATTTTGATTTGCGCAGGTTACGTGGTCGTTCCAGTCCACACAGGAACCCTGGGGATTGTCGCGCCACGCCCAGACGTGCAGTTCGAAGAACGGCGGTAGGCCGTAACGGTTCGGGCCGTCGATGTATAGCATCAGATGGCCGTCCACCTGCGGGGTGGAGTTCGCGGGAAGGGCGCTCGCGAGTATTATGAACTCGACGCCAACCAGCTTTAGTCCACCATTCGATTGCGGCTCATAGATCAGAGCTTGCGGGTGCGTGGACCGAAAATTCCGGATTCGTCAGATCGATCACCGGCAGCTCGAGCCCCTCCTCCGTCTTCGCGTAGACCATGGATGGCCTCCGTACTTGATCCCGGTCGTGAATGATGAAGCCGCGCCCCAGGGAATAGACCCGGACTTATCGTCTAAGCCCGACCGTCGTTCTGTCGGCGAGGAAGATTACACTTTCTCCTGCGTCCCGCGGCAGCTCACTCGGCAGTGGAGGGGTCGATCAATCGACGGACGGCAGAGATGCGATTTGCCGGAAAGCCTCCCCGCTTTGCGTGCTCGCGTATGGTTGCCTCGTCTGGAGCGAGATATACGCAGTAGACCTTGTCGCCTGTGACGTAGCTTTGCAGCCATTGAATCTCAGGGCCCATGCCTCTAAGAACGGCCAACGATTTGCGGGAGATCTCTCGGACTTCCGCGTCCGTCAGATTTCCGGCTCCTGGAATTTCTCTTTCGATCACAAACTTCGGCATTTGGTGACCTCCGGTATACGAATGCTAGCAAGCACGCTGCCTTGCTTGAAATTCAGCACGGATCCAAGGGAGAGGTCGGCCCCAATAGATCATTTATAGCGATTTCCACAGGCATCACCCATCCCTCCAGCCAAGCAGTTTTACTACCTGTCAGCGTCAATTCTTGCCGCGCCGCCGATAGACTTTGTTCCAGTTTCGTCTGCTCCGCGGCAGTAAGTGGTGCGCCTATCGTTTGTCGCAGCGCCGCTGCTACACCAGCGAGCTTCAATGCACGGGCCGGTTGGGCCTGCTCTGCCGCGGAACAGGCGAAGGATTCCAATAGACGAGCAATTCCACGCTTGTGACCCAGGTCTTGGAACAGGATCAGGCTCTCCCGATACAGCCCATCGGATGCCGCAAAGTCTCCTTGTTCTCGAACGAGGTTTCCTAAATCGGCAAGCGATCCAGCGATTCCCCAGCGGTCGTTGAGTTCGCGAAAGCTTGCGAGGCTCCGCTCGTACAAGAATCGCGCAGTCGGCAAATCGCCCTGGTCACGCAAAATGTCACCTTGATGGTTAAGAACCCAGGCGACGCCTGTGCTGTCACCCAGTTCGCGGAAAATTGACAAACACTCTTCATACAGAACCCGTGCTTGCGCACAGTTCCCCCGGGATTTCACAACGGTTGCGAGGTTGCTGAGGGCGCGCGCAACGGCCAACTGGTTGCCGAGCTCTTTCCAGAGCAGCAGACTTTCTTCAAAGAGGGAGGTCGACGCCGCAAGATCGCCCTTGTCTCGGGCAACCACGGCCAGTGCGTTCAACGAAACCGCCATGCTCTGCTTGTCCAGCAAAAGCCGGGCGATCTCTAGGCTCTCCTGAAGAAGTTTGTCGGAGCCAGCGAAGTCCCTCTGGTCTGCGGCCAGAACTCCTGCAGCAAAAAGAGCTCGCATGCGGGCGTTATTGGGCGTGGCGGCCTGCTCGAGTCTGAGCAGTTTCCCCAAACGTTCCCGCCCTTCAGCCAGATACTCGCGTACCTCCCAAAAGCGGAAAAGAGCGACACCCAAACGCAGCCCCCATTCGGCATTGTGCGTCTCCGTAAGCCACTCGAGGGCCACGCGAAAATTGTCGTGCTGGGTTTCAAATCGATCGAGCCATTCTTTTAGTTTACCCTCACCGTTTTCTGCGGCCCCTTCTTCCGCCAGCACCAGACAGTACGCAGCATGCGCTTGCCTTGTAGGCGATTCGCCACTAGCCGCCAGTTTTTCCAGGCCGTATTCGCGGATGGTCTCCAGCATGACAAAGCGCGGTTCTTGATCCCGCTGTTCAATCTGTCGCACCAGGCTCTTGTCCACCATCGATGCCATGCCGTCCAGCAAGTCCAACCCCAGATCTTTCTTTGTATCGCATACGGATTCTGCCGCTTCCAGGGTGAATCCACCGGCGAACACGGAAAGTCTGCGGAAAAGTTTCTGCTCTGGTTCGCTCAAAAGGTCGTAACTCCAATCGATGGCTTGTCGGAGCGTTTGTTGCCGGGCGGGCAGATCCCTCGCTCCGCTGGTTAAGAGCTGAAGTCGACTCGCCAATCGGCTCCTCATCGCGGAAGGCGGCAGTAGTTTTATGCGAGCAGCCGCCAGCTGGATCGCCAGAGGAAGACCATCCAGGCGCGTGCAGATTTCCGTCACCGCGGATGCGTTCTCATCTGTAAGAGTGAAGCCAGGCTTAACTGCGAAGGCCCGTTGCACGAACAGAGCAATCGCCGGGGACTGGGAAAGTGTTTCAAGAGAGGGGAGGGCTTTCGGGTCAGGCAGCGCGAGCGGCGGCAGCGGAAATTCATTCTCGTCCTGGACTCGCAGGGCGGCCCGGCTAGTGACCAGGATCTTCAGGCCAGGCGCAATAGCCAAAAGCTCCGAGAGTAGCGGCCCTGCCGCAAGCAGGTGCTCGAAATTGTCGATCAACAGCAGCAGGGGTCCGCCGAGGCAACTTCGCAAATAGTCCTTCAAACTCTCGACGGGAGGGCAGCCACGCGATTCGCGAATCCCCAGCGTTTGCGCGATTACTGAGGGAACCAGATTTAGGTCGGTGACCGCAGCAAGCGGGACGAAGTAAACGCCAGAGGAAAAGTCATCGGCGATTTCGCGGGCTACCTCCGTGGCGAAGTGCGATTTACCAATACCTCCCGGACCCGTGACGCTGACCAACCGCACATCTCGCCGCAGTAATAATTGTCTTACGGTAGCCAATTCTTTTTCTCGTCCAATTAGCAGCGCACTTGACGCCGGCAAGTTGCTAGGACGACTTTCGGACAGCCGGGGCTGCAGGTCTGTGAGACGGTCTTGTATGGCAACCAGGTCGCGCACCAAGTCCCGGGTCGAAAAGTAACGCTTCTCCGGTTCTTTGGCCATGCAACGCTCGACCACCCAGCAAAACGGAAGGGGAACCTCAGGGTTCAAGGACCCAATCGCTCTCGGCTCTTCCTGAATAATTGCCGACAGCGTTTGTGGTACGGTCGCTTTTAGAAATGGGTGGTTTCGGGTTGCCATTTCGTAAAGCACTGTGCCAAAAGAAAACTGATCTGATCGAAAATCGAGCGCCTGACCGCTGGCCTGTTCGGGTGACATATATTTGAACGTTCCCACAATCGTCCCCGGTAGCGTTTGGACGCTTTCAATCGTGTCATTCGTTGCGTCGTCTTCACTCCCAAGTCCAAGCTTTGCCAGCCCGAAATCGAGAATCTTAACAACCTCTGGGGAGACCATGAGGTTCTCAGGTTTGAGATCTCTGTGAATGATACCGGCCTCGTGAGCCTTGGCAAGTCCTTCGGCGACTTGTACAGCGATCTGAATGATCCTCCGCACCGACGGCGGTCCGGAAGCTAGAATTTGGCGCAGCGTCTTTCCCTCGAGGTACTCCAACACCAAGAAATCCATGCCTTCATGGTGTCCGATGTCGTGAAGTGCACAGATGTTGGGATGGGAAAGCTTGGCAATGGCACGCGCCTCATGATTCAAGTGCCGCTCCAGATCGGGCATCTGTGAAAGCTGCTGGGGCAGCACCTTGATCGCTACGGTACGACCTAAGCGGGTATCACGAGCTCGAAAAACCTCGCCCATACCGCCAGCTCCCAACGGCGAAGTAATCTCATAGGGTCCGAGCTTTGTGCCTGGACCGACATTGGCTCGCCGTTGGGCTTGCGCTCCCACCGTGGGTGCTTCTCCCACTACTGGCCTGCGCAGGTCACGTGGTCGTTCCAATCCGCGAACGGCCCCTGCGGGTTGTCGCGCCACGCCCAAACGTGCAGTTCGTAGAACGCCGGTAGGCCGTAACGGTTCGCGGGAGCCTTTGGCCTTAAGGTAGAAGGACCGTCGACGTACAGCATTAAGTGGCCCTCCACTTGAGGTGCCGCGTTGGGGGGAAGTGCGCTCGCGAAGATGATGAACTCCACGCCAACCAGCTTCAGTTCACCGTTCGATTGCGGCTCATAAATCAGGGCTTGCGGTTTCGTGGCGTCCAACTGTCCGTTGCTAAGAAGGGTCTGCCCAGTGAACTGGCCATTGGCGTAGTGGACGCCCATCGCTCCATGATCGGAGCCGCTTACGCAGCCGAGGGCAGGGCTGTATCCAACAGCTTTGTTGACATCCTGATACTGCTGCGTGGCATTGCGAACAATCTCGACGAGCTTATTGTCTTGATCCGGCTCTCCCTGTGGTTGCCCTGTTTGCTGCGCCGGCGCAAGAGCCGGGGCAAAAGAGGTAAACGCCAGAGGGGCGGCCAAAAGCATAGCGAGATGCGATAGCTTCTTCATATTCGGATTCTCCATATACTTCTTGTAGGAAATTGCTCACCCAACGGGCCGCCGGGGCGTGCCTGCATTCATGGGTGAGCTGCTGCCAGAAACACTCGGACTTTCGTTGGTTTTTCTTGGGGATGCAATCCTCGCGGCCTCCATCCGTCCCCAAAATTATCTCCATTGTTAAGCGGTTGAAGGGAAAGACCTTGCCGCCCGAGCCGAGGCAGTCTGCAAGCACGGAGAAGTGTGCTAGACTTTGCTCGCTTCTGCGGGTGTAGCTATGCCTACCTCTGAACTTGGCGTGCGCCTATTGCGTTTCGATAATTTCGAGTTGGACGTTCGCACGGGGGAACTGCGCAAACACGGTATGCGACTGCGCCTGCAAGGTCAGCCGCTGCTAGTTTTGGCCGCTCTGCTCAAGCGCGCGGGCGATGTGGTCACGCGCGAGGAGCTGCGAGCGCAGATTTGGGCCACCGACACTTTTGTCGATTTCGACCATAGCCTGCATAATGCCATTGCGCGCCTTCGCGAGGTGCTCGGCGACTCCGCCGAAAAGCCCCGATACATTGAAACGCTGCCACGCCGGGGATACCGGTTCATCGCGCCGGTCGAAACCGGAGACCTTCCGGCCCCCGCTGGCGCTGCCGACTCGGCGCCGCCCGCCGATTTGCCCGACCACTTGCGGCTTACCAAATCTCATGCCCTCCTGCTCACCGGGGTCTTCGCCGTCCTCTTCATCAGCATTGTCTTCTGGCTGGGGCACAATGGTAGTCCTCCTACCAGCGCTGCTCCTCGCTTGAATTCCATAGCCGTTCTGCCGCTGGACAATCTCTCCGGCGACCCATCACAGGAATTCTTTGCGGATGGTATGACCGACCAATTGATTACTGACCTCGCCAAGGTCGGCTCGCTACGTGTCATCTCAAGAACTTCCGTCATGCAATACAAAGGCACGAGAAAAGGCCTGCCCGAAATTGCACGCGAATTGAACGTCGACGCCATAGTCGAAGGTTCGGTGATCCGTTCCGGTCAGCGAGTGCGTGTTACCGCCCAACTCGTTCAAGCACCTACGGACCAGCACCTATGGGCAGAGACATACGACCGCGACCTTGGCGATATCCTGAAGCTACAAGGTGAAGTTGCGAATGACATAGCAGGGCAAGTCCGCGCGCAACTCACTCCAACACAGCAGGCTCTGATTCGTCGGGCCGCGGCAGTCGACCCAGCGGCATACGACCCCTATCTCAAGGGGCGCCTTTACCTTGTCAACGAATTCACCAAATCGGATTCACTCAAGAAGGCACAACGGTACTTTGAAGAGTCCATTCAGAAAGATCCCCACTTCGCTCTGGCCTACGCGGGGCTCGCAGATACTGACGTCTACTTGGCGTTTGAAGGAGCTTTACAAAAAGATCAGGCCTACCGCTCTGCCAAGGAAGCATTAGCCAAGGCACTGGAACTGGACGACAGCATTGGCGAAGCCTACGACACCCTCGGCCTACTGAGTTTCACATTCGATTGGGATTGGGAAACTGCCGATCGCGATTTCAACCGCGCCATCGCTCTGGCGCCTAGTTACAGCTGCGCGCACGAGGATCGCGCCGTCTTTCTCGCTTCGGTCGGCCGCCGCTCCGAAGCTCTTGACGAAATCGCGAAAATCGACAAATTGGACTACGGTTTCAGTGAGGCGCATACCGAGACCGCGACCTACTATAAACTGCAGGATTACCCTAATTTGATTGAATCCAGCAGGAGAGGCTTGCTTTTGGACCCCAAGGATGCATTTCATCACTACTCTCTCGGACTTGGCTACGAAGGCGCCGGCAATCTTCAGGAAGCGATATCCGAGTTTCAGAAGGCGGTTCAGCTCTCGGATGGTTCTCTAGGGCCAGCCGTTGCGTTGGCACACGCCTATTCCGCCTCGGGCAAGAAATCCGAAGCAGAAAAAATCCTTCGTGATTTGGAGCGCAAAGCAAAAAGGACCTCCGTTTCGCCATACACGATGGCCACCATTTACGCCGGCCTCGGGGAAAACGACAAAGCCTTCGATCTACTGGAGAAGGCTTACTCGGAGAAGTCGTTAGACTTTGCCTTGCCCCTCCAATCGGACTTGCTGCTTGATAGCCTGCATCCAGATCCGCGCTTCCGAATCATGCTTCGCCGTATTGGCTTGACCCCATAGATCTCCCTTGAAGAAACTAATCCATTCGAAGCGGAGTGGAATATCCACATTTCCGGTAACCCCAGATTTCCCTGCTTGGTGATTTCCAATTGAACATCGAATCGGCGTGCGATTGCCAACGGTTGACTGGCTACCCGGAAGTTATTCCGAGTCAGAAGGCCCATTGTGGGGAATCCGACCTCTGGGTCCACTTGGCTGTGTAGTCGCGTTACCGGTGACTTGAAAATCCACTTGGGCGGTACCCGCGTTAATCAGGAGCTGTACTGACCTCTAGTATCCCCGACTTACATTGGCATGCCGTGCGCGCGGTGCTATGCTCGGGCCTCGGGTGACGCATGAACTCGACAAACCACATTCGTTCCGTTGCGCTCCGCTTCACGGGCGCCGCTGTTGTTCTCACGGCCCTCGTCCTAATCTCATCTGCGCAATCTCCCGAGGCTGAGAAAAAACTCAAGGGCCGCAGCCTCGTTTGGAATCCTCCTGCGCTGGATTCTCCCGTTGCCGGGGTAGCGTCTTCTCCTTCGTGCGATCTGCCCGCTGTGCTCGCTCGAGCCGGTCAGCGCACCAGCGCCATGGTTCGCAATCTTCAGAACTTCACGGCTCAAGAGGACATCTCTTACCGCGCACAAGACCACCAGACCTTCGCTGTGAGATTCGGTTCCGAGGTTTACGATTATGTCGTCGTGTTTCAGCAGCACGGCGACAAACCGATTCTGGACGAGCGCCGCCACGCCACTCAGGGAACTCCTTCTGATATCGCTGCCGAAAGTCGCGGCCTGCCTGAAATGGCCCTGCTTTTTCTTCCCGCTCTCCAGCCCGATTACGACATGAAGTGTGACGGCCAAGTCCCTTGGGAAGGCAAGCCCTCCTGGCTCGTCGAATTCCGGCAACGGTCCGATCGGCCGAGCCGCACCTTCGGCTTGACGACTCTAAAAGGAACCTATTCCGCCCAGCTTCATGGCCGCGCATGGCTGGACGCCGATTCCGGCGAGGTCCTGCATTTGGAAGCCGGCATTATGCATGCCCTCCCAGCTATAAAGATGTATCACTTATATTTCTCTATTACCTACGCCCCGGTCCAGTTCCGGTCCCGGGATGTCCGCGTCTGGTTGCCCCACATCGCCGACGTCTACTATGACTACGGCGAGCTGGACAATGTCGTGCACCACACCTTCTCCGACTTCCTCCTCTTCGCCGTCGACACCGACCAAAAAATCGCCAGCCCCAAATCCTCGGACTCGCCCGGTCGCTTCTAGAAGCCATCTCATAAATGCCTCAAGAGGATTACGGCGCAGGCGAGCTGGAGCATTCCGAGAAAGTTTGCAGCGTGGTGTTCCCAGCGAACGACGATGCGGCGAAAATTATGAAGCCAAGCGAACAAGCGCTCGATCTTCCAGCGGCGGCGGTAGCGCTGCTAGACTCGACCGTCTTGGGGGGCTGGTTTGCTGCGGTTCCAGCGGTGCGGCGAGATCAGTTGTATGCCGAACGGACAGCAAACCGCCTTTTGTTCGGCTGACTAGCGCGCTGGTTCTGTATGTTGCGCCGACCGCGGGTTCGCTCGCCTGACTGCGGGTATTCCAGCACCGCGTCCTCGTGATAGATGAGGTGCTCCGTTTCAAAATCGTTGGCATCGGACGCCGCCCAATGCTAATCCAGTGCCGCTCGGATCTCCTGATCTCGCGCTCCCGAATACTGCTTCTTCTCTTGTGAATCGTTCATCTCGGGCCCTTTAACGCGATCGAGGGTTTTACTTGATTAGGTGAGTGAGAGTCAGATTTCAGTCGCCGGTGGTGACGATAACCAGATTCATAACGACGAGCACGATGTCGTAACTCCAGCCGTCGGTCCCCGATTTGCCCCAGAAGCCGGTGTGCCAAGTAAATATTTTCTTTTGTATGGCGCCGAGCATAAGCAGAATCAAACCGATGGCGGCGAGTTGTGCGAGAACGCCCGAAATTACTCCGAGCCGCCGCCTGTATTCACGCACGTTCCGCCAGCGAGTGCCGGCCAGATAGCGAGTGATGTCGGCTAGTTTACAACGAAATCAAAGGCGTGTGGCCCGCGTGTTGGTTTTACACGTGAGCCTTTCGACCTGCATTAGGACACATTGACGGATTCTTCTTCAGGTGCGCGAGATTGCGACTTATCCGGCAGCTTGAAAAACCGATTTAGGGGTTGCTTCTTCGAGCTGCTGGAGCAAGCCGTGTTGATCCCAATTTTGCCAGCCTTCGGCGAAACGGCCGTCCTTGAATCGCACGATAACCATCCCGGTGAATGCCACGGGCCTACCTGTGCTGGATTGTTTCGCGGTGCAAGACCAGCGCGTGCAGACCATCTCGCCTTCGGAAATTGCATCGAGTGGGGTGATTCGAACTTCGGACAATTGCGTACGAAGAGCATCGTAAAAAACTTTGAACTGCGTAGCGCCGCGATACTCTGTGCCGCCGTCGTGCAGGATGCAGTCTTCGGGGAACATTTCGTCGATGGCTTCGCGCCTCGAGCGATTCCACACTTCTTCAAACCATCCCGATACATATTCCTTTTGAGCCTTTTGTTGATCAGCCATCGCGATGCCTCCATTGTGCCGGCATTATAGCCCTATAAACTTACATATAGCTATAACTCACCATCATGTGGCCGGCTGACGACTCTCGGATCTGGCCGGTGGCCGATAATCCGTTCGGAATTAAGCTTTTGGCAGGGCCTTCCTTGCGGGTTGGTTTTGTCTAGTTCCAAAGCAAACTTTACATTTTGTCCCGGAACATCCTTTACAGTTGAGTGGCAATGCAGCGTTCGACGATCGTCAAGCGCTGCATTGCTGGGTCAAGTTCCCGAACCCATGTTGCGCTGTGGAACACCGGAATGCGCTGCTCGATCCTAATCACTTCTACCGATTCCCCCAGACAGTGCCTTGCTCATTTTCATTTCTGCCCTTTGATATCCAGTTAGCCATGGCAATCTACTTTTAATACCTATGCGCCCTTTGGGCATTCCCGCGTGGACGTTTGTGGACCGTATCGCTTCGCGCACCAGATCTTCATTCGGTAGACGCAATCACTGCCGCACGAAGCCGTGCTCTGTACCGGCCGCGTCGTAATACACACCAATGATCGTGCCAGCGTTGTTGATCTAGTACGCCTGTGTGCCTTGGGACCTCGGCATCTGCGAAGCATCGGGATCGTCAAGAACGGTGTACGTTCCGCTTGAATCCCGGAGGAACCCGTGCGTGACTCCGTTCGCGTCAACATACCTGCCAACGATTTCCCCGCTGTCGTTGATTCCGAGGCCTTGAGAACCGGCGGCCCCGGCGCCCGGCGGATCGAACGTGGTGATGGTTCCATCGGCCGCCCGCGTGAACGCGTGACTCACTCCAGCTGCATCCACGGTTCCGACAATCTCTCCGCTCGCATTAATTCCATACGCGTAGGTTCCGGCCAAAGGCGTAGTACCCGCCCCGTTAACATCGATCGCGGTAAGCGTCCCGTCCGTGTTTCTGAGAAATCCATGCACGACGGAGTTGCTGTCCGTCGCGTCTCCAGCCATGACACCGCTCGCATTCAACTTGCAGCCCTGCGTGAACGTTTGAGCGCCCGCTCCAATGTTAGGAAGAGAGAACATCACGAGCTGTTGGCCAAGCTCGCCAATAAAACCAGCAACGGACGTTGACGAAATCTCAAAACCTCCGAATTCCCCTGCATCGTTCACGCAGGAGAGCGTCGTTAAGGTGTTGGGAGGGCCGGGAACTGCCGTAAAGGTTCCGTCAGGCGTTCGCACATATCCGGAGCTGACCTCCAGATGGGTATTGGGGTCCACATACTGAAAACCTCCAACCACCTCCCCCGAATTGTTAAGGCCAGACACTGTCGTTCCAAAATTGGGCGCGGGTATGGCGTTCGGTTCGTCAAACTCCGTCACGACCCCAGCCGTGTCCCGAATGAATCCGTGCTCTGAAGTTTGCGCGTCAATTACGGTCCCGGCGATTTCTCCGCTCGCGTTGACTTGAATCGGGTAAGTCCCTTGAAACCCTTGAGTTCCAGCTCCCGCAGCGTCGATCGTCGTGAAGGTCGGCGTAGGCGAGGGAGGTGGTGGAGGAGGAGTTGTCGAGCCGCTCGGCCCCCCGCCGCAGCCTTGAAACCCCGAAGCGAACAGAACGACTGCACACCACCACCAACTGCCAAGGCTGTTTTGGGACGAGCCAATTCACAAGAGCCCGTCTTTCTGAAGCTGGGTTGGCGACAATAATAGGGGCTATCGCTCCCGCGCACGTTTTCGACATTATCCACCTTCTGAAGTCACTAGATTCAGTACGTACCTCAAATATCATCTACCCCATCTACCCGTCAATAGAGGACGTATGACCCGACTAGCCATTCTCGAATCTGTGAACGCACCCCTCTGTAGCAGGAGGAAGTCTCCGGTCACTCACAAGTCGAAACTACATGGCGCGTGCCCCAGCTTTGTCCTCTGGACCTGGGTCTTACTGACCATGTATCTAAAGTCGGAGATATTCGATCTCGAGGAGTTGAGTCGAAGGCATGAACGGTCCGTTACGTAATGCCGGCTAGATTTGCGCTCCGCGAAAATACCGCCTTGCCCCCCGCGCGAGAAAAATCTGCTCTTATTTCCGCGGCTAACCACCCACCACTCAGCACTATCCCCTTTACCATCCGCACTTTCGCAAAATCCGCCCGTAACTCCTGCGGAATGCGCAGTTTCAAAACACGGGATTTAAAGTCCTTTGGAATGTGCAGTTACGAAAAAACCGGGGGTGGGGTCCGCCCGGGCCGAGTCCCGCTCACGGAATCCGCAGAATCTTGTGCTCATCCAACTTCGCGGTTCCGGACAGCTTCTGCAGTTCTTTCAGCCCGCCCATGCCCCAGCTTGCCAGGAACGGAAGGAAGCACAATTCGCGAGATTGCAGCGCTTTGTGGGGATACAGGAGGGACTCGAGAAACTCTTGATGTGCGGCCATCCATCCGGCCTTCAGTGATTGCGCCTTCCCAGTTTTGCGCTTCAACTTTTCCAGTTGAAACGCAATTTTCTTCTGCGCCGTCTCCACCGCTCCGCTCAGCGTCGGATCGAGCCGCAGAATCTGTTTTTTCAGTTGCGCCAGCGCGCGCGCGCTTTCTTTTACGGTCTTATCGAAATTCTTTCCCAGCGTCGGCGGCACGCTCGAGGTTTCCATTTTGTCGCGAAGCTCTTGCGAACCGCGCCATACGTCTTCGACTCGCAATCCGTAGCGCCGCAGCAGCTTCTCCGCTTTCGCATCCAGAATCGTGTGCGACGCGCGCGGCCAAATCACCGGCATGCGCCCCAGCAATTTGTTGTAAATTACTTCCGCCTGCGCAAAGTACGCAATCTCCGAGGGCCCCGCAATATACGCCGCCGTCGGCAAAAGATAATCTTGCAGCACCGGACGGAGAAGCGCGTTGGGACTGAAATGTTCAGGTTCGGCTTCCACGGCCCGGACCAATTCCTCCTTGGTCCAGCTCTGCTCGCCGCAAACAAATTTCCCCGCGTTAAAAGCGATCGGTTGCCGCACGCCTTTTTCCGTGCTCTCTCGCTTATTTACATCGGCGTCTTTTTGCGAGTCCTTTCGCGCGCCTTGTCCGATGCGGAAAAGCAGCGTGCTGCGCGCCGTCACTTTCACTTGCGCGGCAAATCCTGCCTTGTCCAGTTCCTTGCCGCGTGCAAGCAGCGCCTCGCTCAGCGCGCCTCGCTCTTCGACCGCTTTCGACAAGACTTCCCGACCGACGCGATGCAGCCGCGCGTCCAGCGGATCGAGCAGAATCAGCCCTTGCTCCGCGAACAACCGCGCAAACAATTTTCCAAAGGCGCTTCCGTATGTTTCCTGCGCTCCGTAGCTCTCGCGGAGAATCGCCGCGACAAATTCTCCGCCCGCGGCCGTCAATATTCCTGCGGCTTCGTCCACCATTTCCTGCACTTGCGCGCCCAGCGTGATGCGCCCCACCGGCAGTCCCGCGTCGCCATTCCCCGGCAGCTCGAAGCGCTTCAGCTTGCCATTGCGAAACCAAGTTGATGACCGCACTTCGTCGAGATCGTGGTCCTCGGTGGCCATCCAGAAAACGGGCACCGCATCCACTCCCGCTTTCGTCAATTCCTGCGCGATTTGAATCGCGCTCACGGCTTTGTAAATGGCATACGCCGGCCCGCTGAACAATCCGACTTGCTGCCCGCTAACAACGGCAGCGGCGCCCTTGGCAAAACGCGCCAGATTTTCGCGCGTCGCCTCGCCAGCGCCGAAGGCCGAGTTTTGTTCGGACAGAATCGCGGCAACTTCTGCCCTGCGCTCTCGCGGATACTCGAGCGAACGCGCAGCCTTCTTTGCCGCGACGATCGTTGGCGGATGTCCGTAAAACTGCTTGACGGAGGAAAAGTTATCGAGGAATTGGAGAAAGAGCTTGGACTGATGCGGGAGCTGTCGAAACGGCAGGCTTCTACATTCCATCGGGAATTAGATGATACCGACAGCCTTTCGTCACAGCAAATCCGGCACTCAACGGAACCCCGAGCCGGAGGCCCAAGCCGCCGGCGAATGGGCGCGAACCGTCTTCTGCTTAGACGGAGACGGCCCCGGAAAGGCGAGCGGATTCGGCTACGGAAGTGTGAGCCTGCATTTTGGCCATTAGCGTCCGGATGGCGAGTTTCTGGTCCTCGTGCAGTGGCAGCAGAGGAAGGCGCGGGTCGCCGCCGCGGTAGCCGGCCTGGTCCATGGCGTATTTCACGCCAGGGATTCCGCACTGTCCGACGATAAGTTTTGAAGCGGGCAGAATCTCCGATTGCAGCTCGCGTGCCTTATCGAGATCGCCTAAGCGAACGGCTTCAAACACGGCAACGCTGAGCTCTGGCAGCGCGCTGGCCAGAGCAAGGATGGCGCCGACCGCGCCGAGGATCTGCGAGGGGAACATCATGCTCGCCGAGCCTACCAAGAGCTTGAAGGAGGATGGAACGGCAGCGAGAATTTCCGCCGCCCGCTGCACGTTTCCGGAGCTTTCCTTGATACCGATGATGTTGGGATGCTGAGCGAGGACGCCAATCTCGGGAGCTTCGAGAGTGACTCCAGTAAATTGCGGTACGGAGTACAGCATCACGGGAATAGGAGAAGCATCGGCGACGCGGCGATAATGCGCGATATAGACTTCCGGTTTGTAGACTGGCTTGTAGTAATAGGGCGTCTTGACGAGCGCGATTTGATAGCCGAGTTCGGCGGCGCGTTTTGTGCGCTCGATGGTTTCGGCCGTGGATTCGGCGCCCGTCCCGGCGATCAGCAATTTTCCTGGCGCGGCAGATTCCTTCACCGCGACGAAGACGGTCTCGACTTCCTTGCGCGAAAGGAGAACAGACTCACCCGTCGAGCCGATGGCTACGAAGCCCGCGACGCCCGTGGCGTTGTATTTGCGAATGTTGTGCTTGATGTGCTCGACCGAAACGGAACCGTCGACGGCATAAGGCGTGGTGAGCGCGGGAAAAACACCGGATACGTTCATGGTCATTCTCCAAAGCCCTTACGGGGCTAGTCTCCTGAGGCGGTGCTGCCGGAAGTGGCGACACGGCCACGATGCAAATCCTGAAGAGCGGCAACTTCGGTGCCCTGATCGAGCAAAGCGCGAATGCCGCGGGCGGCGGCGTGGGCGGCCGCAAGCGTCGTGATGCAGGGAATATTGTAGCGAATCGCAGCGCGGCGAATGGATTTTTCGTCGTAGAAGGACTCGCGGCCCAGAGGCGTGTTGATGACCAGGTCGATCTTGCCGGTTTTAACGAGGTCGACGATGTTGGGGCGGCCTTCGTTTACTTTGAAAACGGATTCGCCCGCGATGCCTGCCGCTTCGAGCGCCGCGGCGGTGCCGCGCGTCGCAAGCAAACGGAAGCCAAGTTCCTGCAGTTCCTTGCCGAGCGAACCGAGGTGGCGCTTATCGCGATCGTTGACGCTGAGAAAAATGGTGCCCTTGCGCGGAAGCTTTTGGCCGGCTGCAAGCTGTGCCTTTGCGAACGCCAACCCGTACGACGTGGAAATTCCCATGACCTCGCCGGTAGAACGCATTTCCGGGCCAAGAATCGTATCCACGCCGCGAAATTTATTGAACGGGAAGACCGGCGACTTCACGGAATAAAACTCGTGGACAGCAACTTCCGCGACGCCGTTGTGCTGCACGAGCGGAAGATCCATATCGGCTAGTTTTTTTCCAGCCATCAAGCGCGCGGCGACTTTAGCAAGGGGAACGCCGGTGGCTTTGCTAACGTAAGGAACGGTGCGCGAGGCCCGCGGATTTACTTCGAGGACGTAGACGGTATCGCGCTGAATGGCGTACTGCACGTTCATCAGACCGATGACTTTCAGCGCAAGGGCCAAACGCTTCGTGTACTCGCGAATATGTTCGAGGACGGCGGGCGACAAACTGACCGGCGGCAGGACACAGGAGGAGTCGCCGGAATGCACGCCGGCTTCCTCGATGTGCTCCATGATGCCGCCGATAACAACATCGGTTCCGTCTGCGAGAGCATCGACGTCTACTTCGGTGGCCTCCTCGAGAAACTGATCGATCAGAACGGGGCGCGCAGGGCCCATCAGCGCGGCTTGCGCGACGTAATCTTGCACGGTGTTCACGTCGTAGGCGATGACCATGGCGCGGCCACCGAGCACATAACTTGGGCGCACTAGAACGGGCATGCCGATTTCGGCGGCGACGCGCGCGGCTTCTTCCGGAATAAGCGCGGTGCCGTTGCGCGGCTGAGGAATTTTCAATTTTTCAAGCAATCCACCGAAGCGGCGGCGGTCTTCGGCGAGGTCGATGGATTCGGGAGCAGTGCCGATGATGGGTACGCCATTGCGCTTCAATTCCTGCGCAAGATTGAGCGGGGTTTGCCCGCCGAATTGGACGATGACGCCTTGCGGCTTTTCGCGATCGACAATGGCGAGAACGTCTTCGAGGGTTAGCGGTTCGAAATAAAGCCGGTCGGACGTGTCGTAGTCGGTCGAGACCGTCTCCGGATTGCAATTCACCATGATGGTTTCGAAACCATCTTCGCGAAGAGCGTAGGCTGCGTGGCAGCAGCAATAGTCGAACTCGATTCCCTGCCCGATGCGGTTCGGGCCGCTGCCGAGAATCATAATTTTCGGACGCGGCTGGACGTCGGATTCGTCTTCGTCCTCGTAGGTGGAATAGAGATAGGGTGTGTAGGATTCGAATTCGGCAGCGCAGGTATCGACGCGCTTGAAGACCGGAGCAACGCCGTAGCGGGCGCGCTGGAGACGCACCGACGCGGGAGTGCTTTTCCAGATTTGCGCAAGCTGCTCGTCGCTCGTGCCGTGGCGTTTCACTTCACGCAAGAGATCCTTCGAAGCGGTTTCAACGGTTACGCCGGCGGCGCGGCGGTTCATCGCCACGAGCTCTTCGATTTGATGAATGAACCACGGATCGATTTTGGTGAGATCGCAAATTTCTTCGGCGGGCAAGCCTTTGTCGACAGCGGTGAGCAGCCAGTGAATGCGGTCGGGCCGCGGCGTGGCGAGCTTTTCGCGCAAGAGAGAGTCCGGCGTTTCCGCGGGGGCGCGCCAGGGCGCGTGCGGCTCAAGAGAGCGAATTCCCTTTTGCAGGGCTTCTTTGAACGTGCGGCCGATGGCCATCACTTCCCCAACGGACTTCATTTGCGTGCCAAGAGTGCTGTCCGCGCCGGGGAATTTTTCGAATTGCCATTTAGGAATTTTCACGACCACGTAATCGATAGTCGGCTCGAAACAGGCGGGCGTTTTCTTCGTGATGTCGTTGGGGATTTCATCCAGCGTCATGCCGACGGCTAGGCGTGCGGCAATTTTTGCAATGGGGAAACCGGTGGCTTTGCTGGCGAGCGCTGAGCTGCGCGAAACGCGCGGATTCATTTCGATGACCACCATGCGGCCGTTTTCGGGGTTGATGGCGAACTGGACGTTTGAACCGCCGGTTTCGACGCCGACTTCCCGGATGATGGCTGCGGCAGCGTCACGCATGCGCTGGTATTCCTTGTCGGTCAGCGTTTGCGCGGGCGCCACAGTGATCGAGTCGCCGGTATGAACGCCCATAGGATCGAAATTCTCGATGGTGCAGATGACCACGAAGTTGTCGCGGTGATCGCGCATGACTTCGAGTTCGTACTCTTTCCAGCCGAGGACGGACTCTTCGACGAGGGCTTCGTGAACGGGGCTCATGTCCAGCGCGTGGGCGATGGCTTCGCCAAATTCTTCTTTGTTGTAAGCGATGGAACCGCCGGTGCCGCCGAGCGTAAAAGAGGGCCTGATCACTAACGGGAAGCCCAGCTGATCGCACAAGCGCAGAGCGTCTTGCGCGTTATTGACGAGAGCCGAGGCCGGAACTTCGAGACCGATTTTGCGGCAGGCGTCCTTGAACCACAGGCGGTCTTCGGCGACTTTGATGGCACGCAACGAAGCGCCAATCATTTCGACTTTGTATTTTTCGAGGATTCCGCTTTCGGCAAGCTCGACGGCAAGATTGAGCGCCGTTTGTCCGCCGACCGTGGGCAGAAGAGCGTCTGGTTTTTCGCGCGCAAGAATTTCTTGCAGGTATTCCTTGGTCAGCGGTTCGATGTAGGTGCGGTGAGCCAATTCCGGATCGGTCATGATGGTGGCGGGATTGGAATTGACCAGGACGACTTCGTAGCCCTCGGCACGCAGAGCTTTGCAGGCTTGTGCGCCGGAATAGTCGAACTCGCAGGCTTGACCGATGACGATGGGGCCAGAGCCAATAATCAGGATTTTCTTGATGTCAGTGCGTTTGGGCATCGTGAGTCAGAGTAGTGTCGCCAGCTCCAATCTAGTGAATTTCATTTTTCGCAGCTACGGCCACGCTCTCAGTGGCCGCGCCGAGCCTCAGCTTCACGGTAACGGGGTACTCAACCGCGCCGCGGGCAATCTCAAAGGTTAAGAACTGAGCCGCAAACCCCGGGGCGCTAAAGACGGCAGTATAGCGCCCTGGCGATGGACTGGCCGAGAAGCGACCGTGCTCGTCCGAGCGAAACTTGCGAGGGTGCCGGGCAGGACCAGATGACAGCTTGTAAATGGAGATAAAAACGCGAGGAATACCGGTTCCCGATGGATCGAAAACCGTGCCGGAAAAGGTGCGGCCGTAAACGCTAACGGGGAGAGTCTGCGCGGCAGCCAGCATTTCTTCAAAGGTAGGTAGTGGCGGAGGTTGCACCCGGAGTCCTATAGTGAACGCGCTCGGTTTCTTTTGGCGAGCCGCTGCGATTTGCAGACAGATAGCACTTCGGAGGGTTGGCGAAGTGGAGGCGTTGATCCAATAAATCCCGGGATGAAGGTGCGGCAGCTTGGCTATTCCGTGAGAATCTGTCGTCACGATAAGCTTTTCCTTCCCATTGTTCGTGACGACCGCCAGCGTTGCGCCCTGCTGTGGCGCACCGTCTTTCAACACAGTGATCAGCGGCTTCTGCGTCGACGGTTGAATCTCCAGAACTTCGACACTGCCACGAGGAAATGCCGGGCAAGCGGTAAGCAAGATGGAAACGAGCGCAGTCGCGAGATGTTTCATCGACGTGCGCCCCCTGCATGGGCGTGATCCTTCATCATTTCGGTGAACTGTGTGAAGAGGTAGTGGGAGTCGTGAGGTCCGGGCGAGGCTTCCGGGTGGTACTGAACGCTGAAAAGAGGCAGCTTTTTGTGGCGCATGCCCTCGTTGGTGTGGTCGTTGAGATTGACGTGGGTGATTGCGACGTCGCTGGAGGGGAGCGATTCGGGATCAACGCAGAAGCCGTGATTTTGGGCGGTGATTTCGACTTTTTTGGTGAGGAGATTTTGCACGGGATGATTCGAGCCGTGATGGCCGAATTTTAGTTTGAACGTCTTGCCGCCGAGAGCGAGACCGCAGAGTTGATGGCCGAGGCAGATGCCGAAGATGGGGACGCGGCCAAGAAGCTTTTGAATATTTTCGACGGCGTACCCGACCGGCTCCGGATCACCGGGGCCATTGGAAAGAAAAACGCCATCCGGTTTGAGATCGAGAACGTCCTTGGCGCTGGTTTGCGCGGGGACGACCCAAACATCGCAATGATGATCGACCAGCAAGCGGAGAATATTTTGCTTGATGCCGAAATCGTAGGCGGCAACGCGAAATTTGGGCGTGTCCGAAGTTCTGCCCGACTCGCCCATGGACTCCGACCACGGCGGAATGGTCAGCTCGATGGAGCTTTTTTCCCAGCCGTAGGCGCGCTGGCAGGAGACGCGGCTTGCAAGCTCCTGCCCGGCCATGGCAGGCAATTGCTTGGCTTCGTGGATGAGCTGATCGGCGGGCGTGCCGTCGGTGGCGACAACGCCGCGAAGCGCGCCGACATTGCGAATGTGGCGAACGAGCGCGCGCGTGTCGATATCCCAGATGACGGGAATTTTGTGGCGATTCAAATAGAGCTGAGCGGTTTCCGCGGAGCGCCAATTCGAGGAGATTTGCGAAAATTCGCGCACGATGAGCGATTCGATGTAGGGACGAGAAGATTCTTCATCGTCGAGATTGGCGCCAACGTTTCCAATATGAGGGTAGGTCAAACAAACGATTTGGCCCGCGTAACTTGGGTCCGTGAAAACTTCCTGATAACCGGTGAGGCTGGTATTGAAAACGACTTCGCCGCCGCGGCGCGTGATCGCGCCGGCAGCGCGGCCGTTAAAGACGCGCCCGTCTTCCAGAGCGAGCGTGGCGGGCCGGTGCGGAACTTCGGTCAGATGGTCCTCCCTGTGTGATCATCAAAGTATGCCGTCTCTATCGTATGCAGTCATTTCTTGGTGCTGGCTTCCGTCGTGTATAGCGAGCCGAAATGGTCGACCGGCCAATATGCGAAAACCGCGCGGCCATAAATATATTTGCTGGCGACAGGCCCGAAGACGCGCGAATCGTTCGAGCTGATGCGGTGGTCGCCCATTACAAAATAGCTGCCCCTGGGAACGCGGATGGGACCGAAGTCGCTCAGGTCCTCATATTGCGCGGGGACGTACGGCTCCTGAATGGCGCGGCCATTGACATAGACGACGCCCTGGCGAATTTCCACTCTTTCGCCCGGTAAACCGATGATGCGCTTGATGAAAGATTTCGAGCGGTCGAGCGGATACCAGAAAACGACGACGTCGCCGCGCTCGATGGGCTCGAAGCGGTAAACGAATTTATTGATGAAGATGCGCTCCTGATCGGAAAGGAGCGGCGCCATGCTGGTGCCTTCCACTTTCACCGGCTGGTAGAGGAAAACGATGATGACGAGAGCGAGGCCGATGGCGATGAGAAGATCGCGCGTCCAGATGCGGACTTCGTTGCGCAGAGAATGGGATGGCTGAGGCGCCGGCGCTGGAGTTTCCGGAACCGATGGGGTCGCAGGTTGGTTCTGGTCCGTGCTTTGCATTTTTCTGGTGCCTTCTATTTATAACACATTTTTCACAAGACGGGGATTGCGGACGCGTTAGTTTCGATTTGCGCGACGCATCGATGGATTGGCGATTTCGCCGAGCCGGAAGATTAGATTCGCGCAATGAGCGGCGACGTTGCCCGAAAGCAGCTCATTCGGGAGCGAGGGCGAAGTTCAGCGTGGCGATGGCGGCGACGACGGCGGTCTCGGTGCGAAGAATGAGCTGGCCGAGAGAGGCTTCGTGAAAACCGGCGGCGCGGGCAGCGGAGAGTTCGTCGTCGGTCCAGCCGCCTTCGGGGCCGATGGCCAGAGCGGCGGTGGCAGGAGAGCTTGTGTGATTCGCAAGCGCAAGAGAATTGCGGATGGAGGGCGCGTCGCTGCGCTCGGAGAGCATCAGGCGAAAATCAGCGGTCTGAGCGGCGAAGGCTTGAGGTGGCTTGGCGAGATCATCGAGTTGCGGAACGCGGAGGCGGCGGGATTGCTGGGAGGATTCGCGGAGAATTTTTTGCCAGCGTTGCGAACGATTTGCGGCGGCGGCGAGAAGGCCTTTTTCGGAGCGGGCGGCGGCAAGGGGAACGATTCTCGCGACACCGAGTTCAGTGCCTTTCTCGATGGCCCATTCGAAGGCGTCAAACTTGACGACGGAGAGAAGAAGAGTGACCTCAACGACGGCTTGGGGAGCGGGGAGTTGTTCGATCAGCGCAAATTCTACGCGGTTGCGCGAGACGGAATCGATGCGGGCGAGCCAGGCGGATTCGCCATCGCTCAATTCGTAGAGTTGACCGGTTTGCGCGCGGAGAACGTGGCCGAGATGATGAGCGGCGTCGCCCTCGATCACCGCGGTAGAGCTGGCATTAAATTTATCGACGAAGAATCTGCGGCGCACGCGAGAATTCTATCGCACTAGCTGCGCGCTGCCCTAGCCGAAGATGTCCTTCACTTTATCGAAGATGGTCGAATTACGATCGGCGGGCTTGTTTTCCACTTTGAGAGTGGCGTCGAGCTGTTCGAGGAGTTTGCGCTGCTCACGCGTGAGCTTCGACGGCGTGAGAACGCGGACGTGGTAGTAGAGATCGCCTTTGCCGCCGCCGCGCGGGTCGGCAAGACCTTTGCCCTTGATGCGGAAAACCGCGCCGCTTTGCGTAGCTTCGGGAATTTTCAGTTTTTCCTCGCCGTTCAGGCCAGGGACTTGCAGCTCTGTGCCGAGAGCGGCTTGTGTGACGCTGAGCGGAATCGTGCAGTAGAGATCGGCGCCACGGCGCTCGAAAAAGGGATGTTCCTTCACGTCGAGGACGACGTAGAGATCGCCGGGTGCACCATCATTGGGCGCGGGCTCGCCTTCGCCAGTGACCCGCAGGCGCGTGCCGGAATCGACCCCGGGGGGAATGCGCAGCTCGATCGTTTTTTCGCGTTCGATACGGCCCTGGCCGCGGCAATCGGGGCAGCGCTCGCGGACAATCTGTCCCGCGCCCTGGCAAGCGGGGCAAGTCCGCGAAATGGTGAAGAAACCTTGCTGGTAAGCGAGTTGGCCGCGGCCGCCGCACGTTTGGCAAGCGACGGCGCCAGTTCCCTTTTTGGCGCCGGTGCCGTTGCAGGTTTCGCAGTACTCCTGGCGCGGAAGTTTGATTTTTGTGGTGACGCCAGTGGCGGCCTCTTCGAACGTGAGCGTCATGTCATAGCGGAGGTCGGAACCGCGCTGTTGACGACGACGGCCGCGGCCTCCGCCGCTCGAGAACAGATCCTCGAATCCGAAAAAGTCGCCGAGAATGTCGTGGAAATCGCGGAAGACGGTGCTGTTGAAGTCCACCCCGCCGCCCGCGCCAGAGAGCCCCGCGTGGCCGTACGTGTCGTAGACTTCGCGCTTTTGCTGATCGCTCAGGATGCTGTAGGCTTCGGTGCACTCGCGGAATTTTATTTCCGCTTCTTGTTTGTTTTCCGGATTACGATCCGGGTGCCACTTCAGGGCAGCTTTGCGATAGGAGGACTTGATCTCTTCTACGGAAGAAGTGCGTGAGACTCCGAGCACTTCGTAGAAATCCTTTTGGTTCCCTCGTGGCATGCAATCCTCTCGGTTGGTATGGGTTCGTCGTGAATCGTTCTAATTCGCTGCTTCTTTCGATGCGCCGCCCGGGTGAACGGCTACGCGGACCATGGCGGGGCGCAGGACGCGCCCGTGAAAGAGGTAGCCAGGTTGAAAGACTTGCAGAATCGTGCCGTCCTCGTGCTGAACCGTTTCCGTGCGGTCCATGGCTTGGTGAAGATGCGGATCGAACTGCTTGCCCAACGGATCGATGCGCTCGATTCCCAGGCGAGCGACATTGTCAACGAGTTGTTTGTAGATCAGCTCGAAGCCTTTGCGATAGTTTTCGTACTCCGCTTCGCGATGCGCCGCAAGGGCGTGCTCGAAGCCGTCGATAATTGGGATTAGGCCCTCGATCACGCGGGCAGTGTGGCGCTTGGCGTCATCCGCGCGCTCTTTTTCGATGCGCTTACGGTAGTTGTCGAAATCGGCCTGGCGGCGCATCAGCGTCTGCCGCAATTCGTTCAAGTCGCTGGCAAGCTTCGCGACTTCTGCGTCCGCTGCCGCGGAATCCGTGGCAAGCTTGGCCTCATCGGATGCGTCCGTGGCGGAGTTTTGTTCCCGGCCTTCGGCGTTGAAAGGTGAGTCCTTGTCGGGCACTTTGCTCCCTCTCCTCTGGAAAAAGTCTTTCAAATTTTGCTCAATGCTTCGCTGAATAGCTGCGCGACGTACGCGACAGCGGTCATGGCGCGTTCGTAATGCATGCGCGTCGGCCCGAGCACGCCCAGCGACCCTTGTACGAAATCGTTGCGCGTGTAAGGCGCGCTGATGATGGCAAAATTATCTCCCGCCTCCGAAATTTCCTTCACGCCGATCTGTACGTGAACCGGCTCCGGCGTTTCGATGCAAGCATTGAGGACGGTCACGAGCCGATGTTTCTCTTCGATGGCCGCAAGCAATTCGCGCAACTGCGCTTGATTGGTGAATTCGGGCGTGCCCACGATTTGCGCCGTGCCCTCGACGTGGACCTGGCTCGATTGGCTTTCGCCAAGCATCGCCGGATCCCACAACGTTAGCGCGTTCCCCACGATTCCTTCGTATTGCTCGCGATCGGTAGCCAGCTTTTGCAAGAGGTCGCCACGAATGTCTTCGAGCGTCCATCCGGAATAGTGGCGATTCAAGAAATCCGCTGTGGCATCCAGTTCGCTCTGCGCGAACGGCCGAATCGGTCGAAGAATTTTGTCGCGCGTGTTCCCGCCTGGAGAAATCAGTACAACGACCACCCGGCCGTCCGGCAGCAGCCACATCCGCGCGTGTTCAAGCACGGTCCTCCCGAGCGGCGGCGAAACAATGATTCCGAGCCCGTTCGATACTTCCGCGAGGACATGGCCGGCGCGCTCGGTAATCTCAGAGGCCGTCTTCGCGCCGCCCATTTCGCGCTGGATCCAATTGCGATCGTCCAAAGTCAAGGTAGCCTGCGAGGCAATCTCCTGCGCAAAGAAACGGTACGCCGCCGAGGTCGGCACGCGCCCGGCCGAAGTATGCGGCTGATAAAGAAAACCGCCGTCCTCAAGATCGGCCATCACATTGCGAATCGTAGCGGTGCTCAGCGTCTCTTCGAAGCGCTTGGAAATCGCGCGCGAGGATACCGGCTCGCCCGTCTCGATGTAGGCTCGTACGAGATCCGCGAGGATCTGTCTGTTGCGCCGTTCCTGAAGAGCCGGATTCCTCATAGCAGCACTCTACGCTAAGCGCTGAAGAGCGCTACCTCTATTGTAGAAAGCGTGTTAACCACCGTCAACGACGCGCAGGCGGCAAGTTCGCGGCACGAACCTCCGTCTCCCGTTCCACCTGTCGAAACGCATCGAGCTCGTTTGTCAATAATCCGATACCCGCGTGAAAGAGCTGGCCGGACGGCCCAGCCATTTGACCATCCGCATTACATCCGGAAACCCGGTCCGTCCTCCCTTTGATAGATGCGCGAGGCTCGAGGCAGCGAGGCCGACTTCCCTTGCCACCTGCGCCCATGTCATTTCTCGGTCAGTGCGTTGCGCGTCGAGCGCGGCGTAAAGCTTTCTCGTATCAAATCGCAAAACCCCTTGTGCGGAAGGCTTCAGCAACGCTTCGGTCGCCCCTCCGGCCGCCTGAAGGCCGGGCACGAAGCTTTCCGGCGTCCGATCCAGCCAGAGGAGCATTTGCAGAACTCCGTCACCCTCGGCCACTCTTCTGAAACGCGTGCCGGTCACTGTGGAAGAACTGAGCCGACGATGCGCAGGCCGCACGGGATTCCGATTGATTTCCCTCGTCACTTGGGCCCACGAGAGCCCGCGCGCTTGCCGTTGTGCATCAAGTGCCGCGTAAAGTGCCGGAAGACTGAAATCACCAGGTCGCGTAAACGCTCGCTTCTCACCAAGTAGGTTTGATCCCAGATTGCACGACTACTCATAGACTGTTGCGCTGCGATTGGACAGATGCGCCAGGGCGAACTCCCCGCGCTCTGCAGACAAAGTGTCGAAAGCCCGACTAGGAAATCGCCACAATTCTAATTATTGTCGATTTGCGCGCGTTGGAGCTTGTCGGAATAGTCGATGTAAATGGTCTTCCATTCGGAAAAGAAATCGATCGCTGCGATGGCGGCTTCGCGATGACCGTTGCCGGTTTGCTTGGTGCCGCCGAAAGGCAGATGCGTTTCGGCCCCGATGGTCGGGGCATTCACGTAAACGATTCCGGTATACAGGTCGCGCGTGGCCTGAAAAGCTTGATTTACGTTGCGCGTGTAAATCGAGGCCGACAGGCCATACGGAACGCCGTTGGCCACTTCAATTCCCTGCTCGAAACTGTCGATCGGAATCACCGAAACCACGGGGCCAAAGATTTCTTCCTGAGCGATGCGCATTTGCGGCGAGCAATCGCCGAACACCGTGGGCTCGTGGAACCAGCCCTTCGCGTAAGCGCCACCGTCCAAACGATTCCCTCCGGTCAAGAGCTTGGCGCCCTCGTTCTTCCCGATTTCGACGTAGCTCATCACCGTCTTGAGCTGCTGCTCGTTGATGCACGGGCCCATGTCCACGCCGGAATCGAGGCCGTTTCCGACGCGCAGCGCTTTCACGCGGTCGACGAAGCGCGAAACGAATTCGTGGTAGATGCTCTTGTGTACCGCGACGCGGCTGGCCGCCGTGCAACGCTGGCCCGTCGTTCCAAAGCCGCCCCACACGGCGCCATCCACGGCTAGATCGAGATTCGCATCGTCCATGACGACGATGATGTTTTTGCCGCCCATCTCGAGACTGCAATGTTTAAATGTTGGCGCGCATGCCTGCGCAATGAGCCGCCCCACTGCCGTCGAACCAGTAAAGCTGACCACGGGCACATCTTCGCTCGCCGCCAGCGGGGCCCCAGCATCCGGCCCATCCCCACTCACAATGTTCACGACGCCCGGCGGTATACCAGCTTCGGTAAGTACCTGTACAAGGTGATAGGACGACAGCGGCGTATCTTCCGCCGGCTTCAATACGACGGTGTTGCCACTGATCAGCGCCGGCGTCATTTTCCACGACGGAATGGCCATCGGGAAATTCCACGGTGTGATCATCCCGCACACGCCGATCGATTGCCGCACGCTCATGGCAAATTTATTCGGCAGCTCCGAAGGCGTGGTCTGCCCAAACAGCCGGCGCCCCTCTCCCGCCATGTAATACGTCATGTCGATGGCTTCCTGGACGTCGCCGCGCGTTTCTGCCAGGACTTTGCCCATCTCCCGGGTCATGTCTTTGGAGTATTCCTCTTTGCGCTGGACGAGAAGTTCAGCTGCGCGGAACAGAATCTCGGCGCGCTTCGGAGCAGGAACGAGGCGCCATTTTTTGTAAGCTTCTTTGGCGGCGCTGACAGCCGCATCTACATCCTCTGAAGTCGAGGACACAAACATCCCGATCAATTCGTCGGTGTTCGCGGGGTTAAGGTTTTCGTAAGCCTTACCGCTGCGGGATTCCACCCATTCGCCATTGATGAAGTTCTTGAAAATCCGAGGCGCTGCTGCCGTAGCCATCGACTGTCCTCCACTGCTCCAATGTCTTATTGTGCTAGCCCGTAAGTTTGGTTGTGCCTGCGGGATTAAACACGGGGCACCACCGCGTGGAATCTAAATTCTACAGGCCGCTGCAGATGCGGTCAAATCGCGGCTGCTTCACTTCTGTTTCGAAGGCGCGCGAAATTGACCGGCTGCGAAATTCTGGCCATCGAATCCAATCAACCGATTTCCTGTCGCTGGAACGCTTCGAGTGATGAGGCGGCGAACGGACTGAAAACCTTTGTCACCTGGACCTTGACTTCGACAAAGGGTGGCACACACGTACGCATGGAGGAGTCCGGCTTCCGGCCAGAAGAGCAAAACTACCAGAGACCAGCCCACAACTGGCAAAGGTTCCTGGGCGGCCTGGAACGGGTAACCGCGGAGCTAAAGTGACAAAGTGCTCTCCCAGACTCCAAATGCCCGGGCAGCGAATGCGCCAGCTATTCTTGGGGATCCTGCGGATACCAGATCGTGGCGCACTCGGGACACATGCCATGGGAGAATTGGATCAGAGCGCGATCCAGGAAATACACTTCCAGCTGCTGCCAGTTCCCTGTTTCGTTTTTGATTTTCTTGCAAGAAGCACAAATGGGCAAAAGGCCAGGCAACGAGTTCGGTAACGCCGCGCTTCCTGGTATTTCGCCGCTCAGCGTTTCCTGCTCGGCTTCCGCCTGTTTGCGCTCGCTGATATTGCGGCCGCTGATAACGACGCCACGAACGTTTGGATCGTCCAGCAAATTGTAAGCGACCACCTCCAACGAAACCCACGCGCCATTTGCGTGGCGAGCGCGGTATTGAACGGAATCCCGCGCTCCAGGATTCTTCCAGAATTCGTTCATTGCATGTTCAACGGAGGAACGGTCATCGGGATGGATCAACTCGAGCCCTATCGATCCGATCATTTCTTCCTGCTTATAACCCAAAACCCGACGGATGGACGGGCTCATGTAACGAATTCGGCCATCGGCGTTCCGGATCGTGAGTATGTCGTTACTGTTTTCGACCAAAAGACGGAACTGTTCCGAGATTTCGTGAAATGTTTGCTCGGACTGCTTGGGAGCATCCATTTTCCTCAATATGCAACAAACCAAGGGTCCATCATGGACATCCACCGTGCATACGCTCACTGCAAGCCGCAGTTCCTTCCCATCTTTGCATAGGGCGCGCAGCTCTAGACCGACTCGACCTTGTGCATGCAGCGAAGAAGACCTGGACCCACCGGCCTGACCGGGGTACTCCTCCCGAAACAGTTCGGGTAGAACCGCCGCGCAATGCAGCTCGAACATCTCATTCGGGCCGTAACCCAAGAGATCTTCCGTTTGAGAGTTGGCAAGAATGATTCGGCCCTCGTGATTCACCACGAGTATTCCATCCGGCGCGGAGACGAGCACATCTCGGGACACGGCATCACTGAACACACACCCTCCTCAAAACATCCTTCTTCATCCGGCGCGAAGTATCAAACCTAAGGTTTAAACCGTTTCAAGAAACTGCCGCTTGCGAGGAACCAGGAACCGCAACGGGAATCAGCGTAGATTTTCCAGTCTGCGGTGTCCAGTCTGAATGTACTGGTACTTTGACTAGTACGAGTACAGGTAGGCGTCTGCTACCTCCGGCGGGCGAAATGAGTAGCTAAAGCGGAAGACGACCAGCCGCTTGCACCGTTTCGACGCCCCTGGGCGGTTTCTCCTGTTCAACTGTTCATCCGCGAGTGCCACGAATCATTCGGAACGAGGATAGTGCCCCGGCAGGGGCCTATGAAAGCGCACGACAGGGTCGGTCAACGCCAATCAAAAAGCCTCGATGCATTTAGAACGCAGGCGTTAATACCAGCGTGCATCCCGGGTAGGCATACTCGGCAGGCAACCGGTTGAAAAGCAATCTGACAGGAACCGGCCGTCCTTTCTCATCCGGCGACCTTAAGTGCGGCCGCCCCCAAGATCCGCAGAGTCTTTCGTTCCTGCACGAAAACCACCACGTGAAGATTCTCTTTCTTCCACTTTGATTTGTATTTCACCTGCTGGTTTACAACGAAAGGGGACGAGTCCTTGGCAGCTAGTGACCCAATCTTATGGAAATAGCGCACCACGGCCGCATGCTTCACATTCTTGCCTGCATTCTCTCCGGCATCGACGGCCGTTTGCAGTCCGTCCTCCGTCACCGCTATCCACACATCGGCTGCCTCCTGATCCGCAATTCCAGCAACGTTTCCTATGCGCACCTCAAATCGCCCGCTGTCATTCTTTGCTGGATTTTCCGCCGTAATGGAGATATTTGCTTTCGCCCGGTGCGCGGCTTGCTGAATAGCAGCGACGGCCTCGTGTGAATTTGTGCCCGTGAACGCACTTTGACCGTCAACAACCATCTGCGGTGTAAAGGGAGTGTTGCCCTTGAACCGCGCGACGTATTCTTGTTGGCGTAATGTCCAGTCTGCGGAGGAATAAGGATCTTCCCACCCATCGTGATTCCAATAGTCCACGTGTTCTTCAAGCCCAATGACTTCGGCGCCTGCAACCGGCTGGAGCTCCTCGAGTTTGCTCAGCAACGCATCCGCCGGCGGGCAGCTCGAGCACCCTTCCGAGGTAAACAATTCGACGACAACGGGAACTCGATCGTTCTGAACGCTGGTAGCCTTTGGCGACTCGGCCTGCGGCGGACTCGCTTTGGCCGCCCCCAACAAGAGGATCCCCAGAGCCAAGAACGGCAAGGTGGCTTTCATTTTCTCATCTCCTTTGTCCGCGACCGGCGGATTGCCCGTGGTCGGCGATTCTCCTCGAGTTCATAGCATTACACCTGAAAGCTAGCACTGGCACATAATTCCGCACGAGCAACGATATCGCGGAGCCGAGTTCTCAGTTGACATGGAAGAGATCCGTTCCGAACCAGAGTGTGGTAATGGACTGCAGATTCTTCTTGTAGGTACGGGAAACATGGAACTCTCTTCCTCCTTTGATGCGCAAAACATAGCATCCAGTCGCCCTAGGTTCAATCTCTTCAACGAACGAAGAGTTGACCAGGACGGAACGGTGGATGCGGACGAAGCCGAAGGGCCGGAGCTTTTCCGCCACGCTCGCAAGAGACTCCCGGAGCAGCTCCGAACCGGACGCCTGCCGGAACAGAACGCAATTGCCCTTGGCCTCCACCGTCTCTACGCCGCCAGGATCGATCAATAAAATCCTGCCGTTTGTCTTGATAGCGATCCGGGAGAACTTTCGCGGGTTCTCCTCGAACCGGACGAAACGCTCGGGCTGACCAGATAATTGCTTTTCATACATGAGTTTGCACTTTCTTGGGAAGCGCGTCGGCCAAAAGAAATGCAGCTCCGCTAAACATCAAGGTATCGGCAAAATAGTTCAGCCCGTTGCCGATGTCCCCAGGAATAGCGGCAAGCATGGGCAAGTAAACGAATAGAACGACAAGAAAAATCATGACACCGAGATAGCTCGCCGCCAGACGCGCCTTCTTGTTGACGAGCAGGCATACCCCCGCGGCAAGAAGCACCGCGCCCATCAGGTAAGCCCAGAAAAGACGAAGGGGTATCCAGGCTGGCACGATTTTGCCGAGTGGAACGCCAGGAACGAAATCCGCGTGCAGGAAGTGCTCGACGCTGAAGAATATGGCTGGCAGCGCGACAAACAAGCGGCCGAGAGTTACGAGCCCGTGGGAGCCGTTCGCTGGCTGAACCTTATTCTGCGCTCCAGCAAAAGCGAAAGCGGCTCCGCTGAACGAGAGGTCTCTGAGGGCGACTGCCCAAACAATTCGATCATGCGGCTTGGCCAACACATTGGGAATATGAATTAACACGACAAAGACGCAGAACATGATGCCCAGAAGAGTTGCGGCCAAGCGCGCCTGTTTCTTGAAGGTAAGACTCAGCGCCGCAGCAATTAGCGCCGTTCCCACCAGATAGACCCAAAATCGGTGTCCAGGAATCCACGAAGGGACGACCTGGGCGATGGCCGTGGTGGCCGTGAAGTGCTCCGCCGCAAAAACCACCAGGGGGACGGTATAGAACAAACGGCCAATTGGAATGATCTTATCGAGGCCCCGCTCATGCGGCAGGTCGTTTTTAACGATGAAGGGCAGCCCCGCCGCCAGCAAGGCTGCGCCACCACAATAAGGCCAAAAAACAGAAGCCGGAAGCGAAAAGGCGGCAAGCGCGCCCCATGCGACAGCGAATTGCTGGAGGACTGTGGCCATCATAAGACTTAAGACCTCGCGAGCGTAGCCGGTTTTCGAGGCGAGGGGTTTGTCAGGTGACTAACTCTTCGCCTCGATTTCACTCGTGAGGGGTGTGGAAGAAACCTCCAAGTCCGGGCGGCATACGTTTCCATGAAAGGACGAAGTATCCTGGCATGCCCGCGCCTGCCGCTTTCCAATGTTCTTGTAATTTCTCCTACAAAGTGGTCTGGCACAATAGCCACTTAGAGCAATAATCGTATAACCACTTCGATTCTCTGACCAAAACCACGGCGCGGAGCTTCCCCGGATTTCTGCGAGCCCGCTGCGGGCTGCAAGCCATGGTGTCCGCCGGTTCGGATTGTCTTCCGCGTGGCGATCGTCGGCAACGACGCGCGGCGAAAGCCGCTCAACTCACGTAAGAGAAGAGCGAAGATACGATCACCGCAGGCAAGCCGGATCACAGCACCCCGGGCAAATAAAATGCCTTTCAAACCCCATGCGTGCTATACTGTTTTTGCGCTTAATACCTCGGTTGTGTTGTGCGGTCCCTCAAGTAGGTTGTTGATCTGAGATTACCCGCCTGCAGTGGTCTCCGTAAGTTTTCAGCGTAATCTAAAACAAGACTGGCAATGCGAATTGCCGCGCTTGCACCCGAAAAGTGTGCGCGCGCCAACGCTCCCGCCAGCAAGAAAGCAATACGAATGCAAAGTTTTACAGAATTACCGATCTCCGCCTACATGAAGGAGAGATTGGCACACGCGCGATTTTCGACGCCGACCCCCGTGCAGGCTGCAGCCATCCCGCAAGCGCTCGAGGGCAAGGACGTGCTCGCAACCGCGCAGACCGGAACCGGCAAAACGCTGGCGTTCCTGATCCCGGTGATCGAGCAACTCTTGAAGCACAAAACACCGGGAATCGCCGCACTCGTTCTGGTACCGACGCGTGAATTAGCCATGCAAGTCGTCGCTCAGTTCAACGCGTTGCGCGGGACGCAGTTGGTGCCCGCCGCGCTCGTCGTTGGCGGACTCGCCGAAGGCGCCCAGCTCAACGCTATCCGCAAGGGTGCTCGCGTTATTGTAGCGACTCCAGGCCGTTTGGAGGATTATCTCGATCGCCGGCTCTTCAACTTCAACGCGCTTCGCATTTTGGTGCTCGACGAAGCGGATCGCATGCTGGACATGGGATTTCTTCCGGCCATCAAGCGCATCGCTGCGATTCTTCCGAAAGAACGCCAAACAATGTGTTTCTCCGCGACGATGGAAGCATCCGTCGCTCACCTGGTGAAAGACTACTTGAGAAATCCGGCGCGCCTCGCGTTCGGCTCGATCCTCAAGCCTTCCGAAAATGTGCGCATGCAAGCGTTTGAGGTTTCCGTGGACCGCAAACAGGAAACGCTGCAGCGGCTGCTCGCGAAAGAAACCGGGCGATGCCTGGTCTTCTCTCGCACCAAGCGCGGCACCGAGCGCATCACCAAGAGCCTGAACCGCGACGGCTTCTCCGCCGCCATGATTCATGGCGACCGCTCGCAATCGCAGCGCACCGCAGCACTAGCCGGCTTTCAACAAGGCCGCTATCGCGTTTTGGTAGCTACCGACCTCGCGTCGCGCGGTATTCACGTGCAGGATATCGTGCACGTCATCAATTACGATTTGCCGGATATCGCCGAGAATTTCATCCATCGCGTGGGCCGTACCGGTCGCGCGGGTGAACACGGAGTTGCCACTACTTTGTTCTCGCGCGAGCAACGCTCAGAACTTTTCCAATTGGAGCGCACGCTCGGCATTCGCATCGAACGGCTGGGAGCCGAAACAGGCTCGGCCAAACCAAACAACGGCGTACACATTCGGCCCGCATCCGCAGCAGCGCCCGCCAACGGACACGCCAGCGTCGCGGCGGTTCGGCCTGCGATGATTGCCCTGCCTGGAGAGGTTCTACAGGCCCAGTTGGAAAATTGAGCCGCATTTGGCTAGTAGGCTAATTAAACAAATAAAGGGAGTGGAACATAATTCCACCCCCTTCCATCCAAGCCCCTCTTTTTGAGTTCCTTGCGGCGGCCCTGGGCAGCTTCCCAGCGCGAGAAGTCTAACCCCGCATAGCTGTGCGTCTGCAAATCGCAATCGATGAGCGCACCAGAGGTCGGGAGTCGCCGTCTGTAATCGGCTTGTTGAGCCACCAAGATCTGTATTTTATGGAAACAAAAGAAGTTGCAGGGAATCGATGCGTTCGCAATCCTTCACGGAAGCCGGGGCACAGTTGCCGATGGGCTCGTAGAGAGCGAGGAAGAGCTAACGGCCGGAATCGGTGGCGCAATGCCTGCAGTTTGAGAGCCTAACCCCAGTTTCTGCAACGTCTTGGCGTCGAGCTTTCCCGAAGCATTGAGGCCATGGGAATCCTGAAACTTTTTCATCGCGTCGATGGTTGCAGCGTCCCACTTGCCGTTGGGCGTGCCGCTGAAGGAACCATCCTTGGCGAGTGCGCTTTGAATTTCGGAGATCCTGTCTGCAGTGGGAGCTTTCTGTCCTCGCTCGCGGCGGCTAGCGGGTCTGTAGGATCTTCCGTGACGAGACTTTGAGCGATGTTTCGCGGCGGGCGATTTCGGGGAATTGGTTCCCTGCCCGCTTGCCGCGGCGCCACTTACACCTATCCCGGCTGCCACGAGCAGCGTTAGAGCCAGGCGCGTTGCTTTTCGCACTCGCATCGGGTCTTCATTTAGCTAGGGGAAAGCGGACGCGGCCTTCCCCGATGACTTATTGCTGCGGGTTCTCCGCTGGAACCACGCCAGAGAGGAACATCGTCAAAACGCGGTCGCTATCCTGCCGGCGCAATACTTTGAACACGACCGAATCTCCTGTTTTCAATTTTGACACGGCCGCCTTGTAGTCGGCCAGAGAAGTTATCGGCTGGTGGTTTATTTCGGCAATAACGTCGCCGCGGGCGAAACCCAGATCGTCCGAGGCGAAACTGGCGGGATCTACATCGGTTACGATCACGCCCTTCATCCCGTCCATGCCGAATCGCTGAGCGCGGTCAGTGGTTAGATTGTCCACACGGAGGCCGAACTCGCTTGGCGCAGGTTCGCCCGGCTGGTCATCCATGTTTCCGGCAACATTCGGGAAGACGTGCGTACGGTCCTCTACGACGGCGGTCGCCTCCTTCTGAGTACGATCGCGCATATAGGTCAGCACCACTTTGCTGCCGATTGGCGCTTGCGCAATGGGATTGACCAGGTCGTTGCCTGTCTTTACAGGGTGGCCGTTCACACTGGTGATGACGTCTCCGCCCTTGAGCCCGGCCTTTTCCGCAGGGCTACCCGCCTCGACGCTCTCAATGGCCACTCCGTACGGCGCACCGAGGGATTTCAAAGTAATGGGATTGGTGCCGAGATCCTCGTGGAAGCTCACGCCGATAGAGCCGCGTGTCACACGCCCATTCGCCACAATTTGGTTGTATACATTAATCGCCGCAGTCGAAGGGACCGCGAACCCAACGCCTTCATAGCCGCGGCTGCCCGTAATGATAGCCGTATTTATGCCAATTACCTGCCCCGCCAAATCCACTAGCGGGCCGCCGGAGTTTCCAGGATTGATGGCCGCATCCGTCTGCAGGAACCGCTGGAATTGATGCGCAGTTCCGCCAATTCCACCGCGGTCCTTCGCGCTGATGATTCCAGCGGTCACGGTCGCTTGCAAGCCAAATGGGCTGCCGATGGCGAGAACCCAGTCGCCCACTTGCACGCCGTCGGAATTGCCCAGCTTGGCGGTGGGAAGGTCTTTGTTTGTTTCGATCTTGATGACGGCCAAATCGGTGTCGTCGTCCGCGCCAATCACCTTGGCCGTGTACCGTGCGGTGTCGTTATTGAGCTGAACCTGGATTTTTGTGGCGTTTTCGATGACATGGTTGTTGGTCAGGATATAGCCGCGCTTGTCGACGATCACGCCGGAGCCGAGGCTGCGTTCGGCTTGAGGAGGAGCATCCTGGCGGCCATCGAAGAAGCGGTCAAAGAAATCCTGCATGGGGTCATTGTCGTCGCCGGGATCGGTGGGTGTCACGTGGCGCTTCTTACCGGTGGACTTGCGCTCGAGAACTTGGGTGGTGGCGATGTTGACGACGGCTGGCTCGACGCGATTCACGATGCCTGAAAACGAACTTGCCGAGGGAATTGGATCCGGCACCGCGAGCTTCGCGGCATCCGTCCCACCGAATGATTTCATGGCGGAAACGCGGCCCGAGATGACCGAGCCGATCATGATGCCCACAACCAGCGTGAAGCCTACGAAAAACGACGCCAGAATCTTCCGGCGCCGCGCCCAGCTGAAAAGCTCTTTCACTTGCTCACCCATGTCGTTGCTCCTGACTTTTTCGGTCCGAACTGCCCACCGCTTTGGACCGGCAACTTCGCGAATACGCTTACAGTGATAGTCCGACCAACCCCAGCATCAGTATAACACCGCAGAGAAAGGACAGTTGCCCCAGAAAAACGATGCTCCGGGATGATCACTGTCCAGGAGGACGGCCCTGGTAGAAAGATTCGAGCCCGATGATACCGCTGTCACAGAAGGTTAGACGCATGATGCGTGCATTATGTTGTCAGGCATTTTTAGCAGCTGCCGCAGGCGTGTCAACTCACCCCAATTGGCATGCGAACACGTGTCCGATTGGTGCGTTTACCAAGCAATTCGCCAATGAAGCCCAATTAGAGGGTGCCATGAGGCTTCAGCATGTCCGTGGCGACGAGAGCGTCTGTTGGGCCCGGCGATGATCTCACCCGGAGAGGTGTCGTCGTTCTCTCAGATCCCCAGCCATTTTTCATTCTACTCGAAAGTGTGATCCTGGCGGCTGGTTATAGTCTGTTTGCGTCAGCATCCCGACGAGGCGTTCCTCGAAGGCATCGATGTCGCCGCCCATCTCACGCGTGGCACCCGTGTGTACCAGGCGGCCTCTGGCGATCACACTGATCTCGCTGCACAGGCTGCGGATTTCTTGAGCGTCATGGCTGCTAAGGAAGGTGGTGACGCTCTCCGTGGCCGCGAGGCGGCGTAAAAGGCTCCACATGTCGCGTTTGGCCGGCAAGTCCAATCCACGTGTGGGTTCATCGAGAAAAAGAACTTTGGGACGGCCCATGAGCGCGCGGGCAATCTCGACGCGCCGTTTCATGCCGGTGCTATAGGTGCAGATGAGCTTGCCGCGAAACTTGGCTTCCAGCCCAACATCGTCCAGGATGCGCTCGACTTCGTGATCGGGATTGGGCATGTGACGGATACGCGCGAAGTAGGAAAGGTATTCGCGCGCGGTCCAGGTCGATTGACTCTCGCTGGTCTCGTCGCTCACCAGTCCCACAAGCTTCCGGACAGCGAGTGGTTCCTTCATTACGTCATGCCCCCAGAGCTTGGCTGTGCCGGAGCTGGGCGGGAGGAGCGTGGTGAGCATGCGGATGGTGGTGGTTTTACCGGCACCGTTGAGGCCCAGGAATCCGTAGAGCTGGCCCTTGGGGATTTTTAAGGTGACGTGGTCGACGGCCACGAAATCGCCAAAGCGGCGCGTGAGGCCATCCATCTCGATGGCGAAGTCTGATTGGGGAGTTGCTGTGGCTGCGCTCATCGCGTTAGCCTCCAGCGCTTGAATGCGGCGCCAAAACACACGAGCGGGAGAATCAGCGAGGCGAAGCCCATCTCGTAAATGGCTTTCGATACTTGCGCGTCGATAGCGGCGCGTGCGCTAAACGATCGCAGCGCGCTTTCGCCGGCGACTTGATAGTTTCCCGTGACGCGCAAAGGATAGCGGACGCCGCCGATGTCCCAGGGCTTGGTTGGAACGAGTGTTATGGGGATGCGAATCACCCAACCAGTGACGACGTGGTGACCATCCGCCGCGGCCGGACCCAAATCATTCGGGTAAGTGCGCGTCTCAAGCGATTCGGGGGCAGGGTTCAGTTTGTCCGGAGAGGCTGTCACTTCAAGGCCGTTTTCACCTATCACCTGGAAATGCAGATCCGAGATGCGCTGCGTGGTATCGACAGGCAGAAGGACGAGGAGATCGCGCCGTGCAGGTTCGTCCGTCCCTAACGGCGGCCACTCCTCTCGATTAAGGATCGTGCTACAACAGCGCGTGGGTGGGGGGCCGCCGGGCCAAGCCAAAGCGAGGCTACTGCCCGCTCGGGAGAAAAGCCTTTGAATTGAGGGAGCGTTGGTGGCGTGCGGGGCCGGCTTGTCATAGTCGGTGTCGGCCACGGTCACGGGAACCAGGATGATGGCGGCGATGCCGAGGGCGATGGTCCACCGTTGGAAGCGGGTGGTTTCCCAAGTCTCGACGCCTTGCGCGCGCAAAAAAACCCAGACGGCAAGCGCGAAAGCGATTAGGACGACGGCGATCAGGCTGACCCATGTGCGCGTTGTTGTGGCCGGAATACTTCCTACCGCCAAGGTGAATCCAAAGGCGTTCTTGAGCAGTACGGCGGGGCTCGCCAGGGTGAGGTGACCTGTGTGCGTTGCACCGTTACCGCGCGCCACTAGCAACTCCTGCAGTGGCACGAAGCCCGCATACGCGAGCAGGGCGCCCATGCCCGTTGCGGCGGGAGCGGCAATGCTCTGGCCTATGAACAAAACGCCGATGAGGGCGCCAATGGCGACGCTCATGAGAAGCACACAGGGAGCCCAGATCAGCAATTTCTGCAAGAGCAGAGGGGTGCCAACGTGATGGATATAAACCAGCACCATCGGAATGAGCGCCACGTAATAGGCGGTGGCAAGAGTGAGGACCACGAGGATCTTGGCCAGCAGCCAGTCGCGGCGTTCGACGGGGGCGGTGAAAACGCTTTCGACGAAGCGATTCGCGCGGGGACTGGCGAGGAACACGGCGGTGAGAGGAATGAAAGCCAAAGGCACAAGGAAATAGGCGATGATGCCGTAGCCGTCGAGCCAGGTGTCCTGCGTCCCGACAGTGGCGACGCAACCGACAGCCAGCAGAATGACGCCGGCACCTACCAGCGCGAAACGGCCGCGCATCGTGGCTCTGAGTTCCTCGACGTAAAGAGTTGTAATGGCCATAGCTAGACTAAGCCCTGCTCACGGTACACGGAGATACCGAGCGAGCAGCTCTCCGTGCAGCCACTCCTTCCGACCACGGAAAATATCAACCCCTTCCTAAACAGACGATTAACATCGAATCGGGTATGCAGCAGTTCCGGAGACACACTCATTCCTGAGCAGGCGCGCAACCGAAAATTAGCCCTAGGCTTTCCAGCTTTAGGTCTTGACAACCGGCTTGCCTTCTAGGATAAATAATGTAGCTGCGGTTGCGGCGACACGTGGCGATTTAGGGCAACTTGCTCCACGTAAAAAACTGCTAAAGAGCTGTAGAGTTTCCCAGAAGAATTTCTGAGACCCTCCGAGCACTTTGGCACGGAGGGTTTTTCGTTTTCCCTCCCTGCTGCCCTAATCGAATCCAACGTGATCTTAACTGGTGAATAAGGTGCAGGAATGTCCGAAACATTTGAACTGCGATGTAAAGCGTGCGGGAAAACCTGGGGAAATGCTCCGCGTTCCTTCTGCGAAGATTGCTTCTCGCCTCTGGAAGTCACCTACGACTACGATTTTCTGAAGGAAAAAGTACGCCGCGACGACCTCGCCGGACGGGCGTTTACGATGTGGCGTTATGCGGAACTGCTGCCGCTGCCCGAAGGCTTCACGCCGGTGAGCGCGGTAGGGGGGACGCCGCTGGTCGCATCGCGAAATCTCGCGTCGCACTGGGGCGTCAAAAATGTTTTTTTCAAAAACGATGCGGTGTGCTTCCCTTCCCTGTCCTTTAAGGACCGGGTTGTGGGAACAGCGTTGGTCGCGGCACGGCGGTTTGGTTTTGAAACTGTCGGGTGTTCTTCCACCGGGAATTTGGCAAACGCCGTTGCGGCGCAAGCGGTCCAGCAGGGATTTGAGGCGTGCGTCTTTATCCCGGCCGATCTGGAACCGGCCAAGGTGCTGAACACCGCGGTTTATGGCGCGAGGATCGTACGCATCAACGGAAACTACGATCACGTGAACCGGCTGTGCGCGCAGATTGCGGACCGTTTCAAGTGGGGATTGGTAAATGTGAACCTCCGTCCTTACTATTCGGAAGGTTCGAAGACGCACGGCTACGAAATCGCGGAGCAGCTCGGCTGGCGCTTGCCGGATAATGTGGTGGTCCCGATGGCCGGAGGCTCGTTGATTACAAAAATCGCCAAGGCGTTCCAGGAGTTGATAACGCTCGGATGGGTGGAAGCCAAGCCTGTGAAATTTTTTGGCGCGCAGGCCACCGGGTGTTCGCCAATTTCAGATGGAGTGAAGCGCAACCTCGCGCGCTTTGAACCACAAAAGCCCAACACCATCGCGCGTTCGCTGGCGATCGGCAATCCGGCCGACGGGCCGTTTGCCATCAAGCTCATCCGCGAAAGCGGCGGGTGGGCGGAAGACGTTTCCGACCCGGAGATCGTCCAAGCCATCAAGCTGCTGGCGGAGACCGAAGGCATTTTCACGGAAACCGCGGGAGGCGTGACGGCGGGCGTAACGCAAAAGCTCATTCGCCAGGGCCGAATCGGCGTAGACGAAACTACCGTCGTATGCATCACGGGAAACGGACTGAAGACGACCGACGCGATCGCGGCGGAATTCCCTCTCGCGGAAGCCATCGCTCCGCGTCTCGAAGCTTTCGAGGCTTACCTCGATAACCAATTTAATGCCGCACCGGCTGTTGCCGGTGCCAAGTAAGGAGACGCAGCAGACATGCCAGTTACCATTGAAATTCCGACGGCGTTCCGCCGCTTTACGGACGGCACGCCAAAGATCGACTGTAGTGCCGCCACCGTTGCCGAGGCGCTGAACGATTTGACGGCCCGGTTTCCCGCCCTCTCGCGGCACGTGCGCGACGAACAGGGTCAGATTCGCCAATTTTTGAACGTTTATCTCAATGAAGAAGACATTCGCTTTCTCGGTGGCGAAGCATGTTCCCTAAAAGAAGGCGACCGAGTGCTCCTTGTTCCCTCGATTGCAGGCGGTTAAATTTGAGCTTTGCGGTCCCTGAATGCCTCGCGGGGACACGTGGTCTCGCAGGCGGCAGCCACGCCAAAAACCTTCTATCCTTTTCATCCAACATTCATCCAAGTGACGCGCATCTAAGCAAGGGAAATCCGACAGGCGGGACGCGGAAGAGCCGGAGACACGAATGGGATACTACGCACTTTTTTATCGGGAAGTGGTGCCGGACTTCATCGCGCGCCGAGGTATTTATCGCGAGGAGCATCTGGGACTTGCGCGCGCAGCACATGCTCGAGGCGAACTGGTTCTCGCTGGAGCTCTCGCAGAGCCGCCGGATGGGGCGCTGCTCGTTTTTCGCAGCGAAAACCAGGCGCCGGTGGAAGATTTCGTGAGTAAAGATCCTTACGTCCTCAACGGCCTGGTGAAGCGCTGGGAAATCCGCCCGTGGACCGTCGTCGTCGGCAACCAATAGGAGCCTCTCCAGGATGATTGCTCGTCTGTGGTCCGCTCGCACGACCAGTGCACAATCAACACGCTATCTCGAGCATTTTTGGCAGGTGGTGGTGCCTATGCTCCGCAAGTTCGACGGCTACGTGTCGGCCAGCGTTCTTGTGCGGACCCACCGAGAGTCGGTCGAACTTCTAGTAGTGACCGTTTGGCAGTCTTTTGACGCGATAGACGCGTTCGCCGGGTCTGATAGGGAAACCGCGGTCGTGGCCAGCGAAGCTGCCGCGCTCTTGACCGATTACGACCGTCGAGTGCGCCACTATGAAGTGGCTCAAATGGATGGCCACTCCTTCGGCCAAGAATGATTCATTTCGTCCGGCAGGAAACATTTCCGGGAACAATCTCGTTACTTAGTGCAGAAGCTGTGAGGTGTGTTCATGCGCATTCCTATGTTGCTAGTGGCGGCCCTGGCCGTGTCTGCCGTTTCGGCCGCCGCCCAAACCAAACTCGACGTAAAAGACATTGAGAATCATCCGTTTACAGCGGATTTTAATGCCAATGGAAAGCTTCGCATGTACCTGCGTTCAGGGGACTTCCGCATCGAGGGCAGCGACGGCAACAAGATCACCGTCCGAATCAGAGGCCGTAACGCCGATCAGGCCGCCGACATGCGTGTACAACTCGAAGGCTCAAACGACAGTGCCAATCTGACCGTCAGCGGTGGCCCCAAGAACGACCTGGAAGTGACCATCGAGGTGCCGCGGAAGACAGGGCTCTTCGTGCGGATGTCCGCGGGGAATCTTGAATTGCGACACATCGTCGGGAATAAGGATGTGGAGATGCACGCGGGCGAAATGGTCATTGATGTGGGGGATGCCAGCGATTATTCGAGCGTCGATGCTTCCGTTTACAGCGGTGGCCTTGAAGCCCATCCGTTTGGAGAGTCCCATGGAGGGCTCTTCCGATCTTTCCACAAAGAAGGCAATGGCAGATACCGCTTGCACGCGCACGTCGGCGCGGGCGACCTGACGTTGCAATAATCCGCACCGGCAGAGCCTAGAGGCGCGAGCTCCGCAACATTTGGCGCCTTAAAGTGTTTTAGGAATATGAGGCTAAGGCTCGCCATTTACGGTGCCGCTTCGCTGCTGCTCCTGGCGTTTTACGCGCCGGCGAAAGCTGTGAGTTCTTTCCTCGCCGGCCTGCGGGAACGCTGAGCGCTCGGCAATCTGGGCGCGTCTGCATTTGCGCCAATCCCTGCAACCTGTTCGCAACGTCTCCCTCGCAACTCAAATCGCAACCAACCTGAATAATGCGCGACGGGTGGTTTTTCGGCTAGACGAGCCCTCCTAGGCTGTGTAGAGTCCGCTACGGCTTGGGCGACCGCAGCATTTCAGTTTGCTTGCTCGATAGGAGACCCTAAACGATGCCGGGTACGGCAAGCAACACTCGGACGGCGCCAGGTGAAATCACACTTCCCAAAACGCTTTCGGCCGTAGCCGCTCTGCTGACGATATCCGTCTTTATTAACTACATCGACCGGGGAAGCCTCTCGATTGCGGCGCCCGCGCTGAAAGATGAGCTTCACTTTTCGGATTCGCAGCTGGGCATCCTGCTCTCGGCTTTTTTTTGGACCTACGCGGGCTTCCAGATTGTTTCCGGCTGGCTCGTCGATCGGTTCAACGTGAATTGGGTTATGGCGGGAGGATTTCTTGTCTGGTCCTTCGCCACCGCCGCCACCGGCCTGATCCACGGCTTTGAAATGCTTTTGGTGATGCGGCTGCTCTTGGGCATAGGCGAGTCTGTGGCCTTCCCTTCCTATAGCAAAATCCTCGCAAAGCATTTCCCCGAGTCCGTGCGAGGCCGCGCCAATGCTTTCATCGCCGTGGGAATCGCCGCCGGACCAGCTTTCGGAATATTTTTTGGCGCCATGCTTATCGCGCGCTTCGGTTGGAGGCCGTTTTTTATCGGATTGGGGGTCTTGTGCCTGCTTTGGCTCCTGCCCTGGATAAAGTGGATGCCCAAGGGACCGGGACTGACGAACTCGCTCACAGCGCGGGCGCCGGCGATTTCGGAAATTCTCCAGAAACGGTCCGCTTGGGGCACCTTTGGAGGGCTATTTTCCTATAATTACTTGTCCTATTTTCTTCTTACCTGGCTGCCGTTTTATCTCGTTCGTGAGCGTCATTTTTCCATGCAAAATATGGGAAGGATTGGCGGGGCAGCTTATTTGATCTTGGCGGTTTCGGCGTTGATCTCCGGGTGGGTTTCCGATTTGTGGATTGCACGCGGAGGCAGAATCAGCTTGGTTCGCAAGGCGTTCACGACCGTTGGGCTAGCGGCGGCATCCTGTTTTTGCCTTGCAGTTGTGGTGTTCGCATTCGATTCGCGGCTCGCGATCTTTTTTCTTTTTGCAACCTGCGCTGCGGCCGGGCTGTGTACTTCCAATCTTTGGGCGATAACGCAAACACTGGCGGGACCTCACGCCGCAGGAAAATGGACGGGGTTGCAAAACTTCTTTGGTAACTTCGCGGGAATCGTTTCCCCGGCACTGACCGGGTTTGTAGTGGAGCGTACCGGGCATTTCTTCTGGGCGTTTGTGGCTGCCGCGGCAGTTTTGCTGGCTGGTGCGATGTCCTGGGCATTTGTCGTCGGGCCGGTTGAGCAGGTGCAATGGCAATCCAAAGTCGTCGTCGGCACTTGCAATACGCCGATCGAATGAGCGGGAGGACGCGTTCTAGGGGCGTTCCCATCTTCCGGTTTCGGCGGACCGGAAAACCGCTTCGATGACCGCCATGTTGCCGATGGCGTCTTCGAGGGTGACCGGCACATCGCCGTCACCGCGAATGGCGCGCGAAAAAACGTCACCTTGAATTGTGTACTGGTCGCACGTGGGAAAAGTCTCCGTGCTCACGCCACCCCCGAAGACATCTTTCCCGTTGTCGATCAAGATTCGGCAAGGACGGTCGTTCGGCGCGTTGAAGGGAATTTCGATTTCGATGCGCCCCTTGGTGCCAAGGAACTGCATGCGCTGGTAAGGAACGAGCTGTGTGCTGCACGTGAAAATGGATTGGCCCCCCGCGAAATCGAGCATCACCGAGGCCAGCCGGTCGGTCTTGTATTCCGGGTCGCGCTCCACCAGAGCGATGACCCGCGACGGCCCTTCTCCAAAGATGAAACGCGACGAGTAGATCGGGTAGCAGCCGATGTCGTACATGCCGCCTCCGCCCCAATCGAATACATTCCGGATGTTCCCCGCGTCGCGATTGAAATAGCTGAAGGCACCCACAATCGAGCGCAAATCTCCGATTCGCCCGGAACGAATCAGATCCCGCGTGCGCAGCCATTGTGGGTGCGTACGTACCATGAAGGCTTCGCCGATTTTTACGCCGGTGCGGTTACGCGCTTCGAGGAGCAGCTTTGCGGCTGCAACCGTCAAACTAATCGGCTTTTCGCACAGCACATGCTTGCCCGCTTCTGCTGCTTTGATCGACCAGGGCACGTGCAGGTGATTCGGCAGTGGATTGTAGATGGCTTCGATTTCGGGGTCGGCTAGCAGCTCTTCGTAGGACCAATAAGCTTTGGGAATGCGAAGCTTGCGAGCCACGCTTTCCGCTTTCTTGCCGTCTCGGGAAGCAATGGCGACGATCTCGCTCCATTCACCCAACTGCATCGCGGGAAGCACCTTGTTCACGCCGATATTCGCCGTGCTCAGCACGCCCCACTTCACCTTTTTGTGGCTCACGGCTTCCCTCCCGGACACTCGGATGTCCCGTTCTATCACGCATCTCGGCGGCTACAAAATGAGCAAGCACGCCCCACATTTGTCTTACCGCCGCCACCCGCGTATAACCGTGCTCATGGTGATGTGCCCTCTGCTCTCTGCACCTGCAACCGCGTCCTTTTCCTTGGCAGACCTGCGATCGGAAACGATGACGATCGTAGTTGGCTTGATTCTCTTAGTGGTTGGTATCGGCGCGGTGGCGCTCTTTTTTTTCCGGAGCAAGAGCCGCGATTTGACGCTGATCTATTTCAGTATTTTTTCAACCTTCTATGCGATTCGGCTTCTTCTCCGTATGACGGTCGTTCGTTCTCTCTCCGGCATTTCCGACTCACTCCGGCAACACATCGATCTGTGGATTACCGTCACCCTGCTAATCCCCTTCCTGCTGTTTCTGCTCCAGATCCTCGGACCCCAGATCAAGACCCTCGTGCGAGTATTTCTGATTGCGCAGGCGATTTTCGCAGTAGCAGCAATAACTGCGGACGTATTCGGCGTGGCCGCAGAGCTCCGGCATTCCTTCAACAACTATCTTGTGCTCGCCATCGTTGGCGGTCTGATGGCGAAGCTTCTCGTTCTCCGGATACGCGGCTTGAGACAGCCATGGACCCTGGAACTCCGCGTCCTCACCACCGGTCTTCTGGTCTTTGGTGTGTTTGTGCTCGAGGGCAACCTCAGCAGCCTTGGATTGTTGCGCGGACCCGACGTCGAGGCACTCGGTTTCCTATTTTTCGTCGGCTGCCTCGGCTATGTGGCTGCCCACCGCACCTTCGCCAATGAGCACCGACTGCTCACCCTCAACAAAGAGCTTGAGATCGCGCGGCAGATCCAGTCCTCGATTCTCCCTCGCGAACTGCCCCGCATCGCTGGCCTAGAGATCGCCGCTCGCTATCTCCCCATGAGTGCTGTGGCCGGAGATTTCTACGATTTCCTCACGCTCGAGGGCGATCAGCTCGGCATTCTAGTCGCCGACGTCACCGGCCACGGCGTGCCGGCCGCACTCATCGCTTCGATGTTGAAGGGCGCTTTTGCCGGCCAGAAGGCGCACGCGCAACACCCCGAACTAGTTCTTGTTGGCCTAAATGAGGCGCTCTGTGGAAAATTCGAAGAGCACTTCGTCACTGCGGCCTATCTGTACTTAGATCTCGATGCAAAGATCGTCCGTTATGCGGGAGCGGGGCACCCTCCGCTTCTGCTCAGTAGCCGTTCGAGCGGCGAGGCACGCTCCATCGAACGAAATGGCTTCTTCCTGGGGATGTTTCCTGATGCTGTTTACTCTTCGACGGAAATTCCCCTGCAACACGGCGATCTTTACGTCCTTTACACCGATGGCCTGTTTGAATCCACAAACATTAAAGAGGAAGAGTTCGGCCTTTCGCGTTGCATGCAATTTCTGACATCGCATTCTCGTCTTCCTCCGGCAGCACTGGCCGACGCGCTGCTCAGCGAAATCGCGCGCTGGTCCGCCCGCTCTTCAGACCGTCCGCAAGAGGACGACATGACTCTCATTCTGATTGACTGCCAAGGTCAATCCTGAGTTCCTCTAGCACAGCATTTTCAATGCTTGTGGCTAGAACGCACGAGTTCAGATAAAGGGTAGAAAGCGTTTCGCACGTCGCTAGAGAAAACTTAATTGTCCACTTTCTAAAGCCAGCAGTTTTTTCTTGACCGGGAGACCGCCGCCGAACCCAGTCAAATCGCCATTGCTGCCGATCACGCGGTGGCACGGGATGATAATCGGTATGGGATTGGAACCATTCGCCAGGCCCACCGCGCGCGCCGCGTCGGGGCTGCCAATGCGGCGTGCCAGTTGGCCATAGCTGACCGTTTCGCCGTAAGGAATCTTTTGCAGGCTGCGCCAAACTAGCATTTGAAAATCCGTGCCCTCGAGAACAAGCGGCAAATCAAACGCCTTCAATTCTCCCGCGAAGTACGCTTCAAGCTGTCGAATGGCCTCTTTGAACGGGGCCTTGTCCTCTACCCATCCGCGTTGCGGTGACTTCGGCCGCCTTCCCGGCGCGAAATGCACGCATCGCAGCCCGGTCTCATCCCCGGCCAACAGCAGGGGCCCGACGGGGCTTTTCATCGTAGTGTAAGAAATCGCGCTCATCCGCCCGCCCTCACCTCATCGGCCCCCAGTAGTTGCCGTAGCGTATGGACTTGCCGAGCGGTATCTCTTCTCGAACTCCTCACGCGTGCACAGGGTGCGAATGTCGGTAATGCGGTCCACGGCGAGTATCCCATCGAGATGGTCTATCTCATGTTGCAATAACTCGGATAAATTCCGTTCTTCTCGCGCTTGAATTTCGTGCCACTCCCCCAGCAAATCCTGATAGCGCACTTTGATTTCCCGATGCCGCTCCACTTGCATAAAAATCGAGAGAAAACTAAGGCAGGCATCCCAGACCACGATTTTTTCTGCGCTACGTTCGGCAACTTCGGGATTCACAAGTGGCCATGGCTCGGCGCCGGGCAGTTGTAAAAAGATAACGCGCAGGTTTGCTCCGATTTGCGGCGCGGCAATGGCGCGCCCGTAACCCGTGGTGGCCTTCCAGTAAGCGAGCGTATCGGACAGATCTTCGACCAACGAGCGAATCTCCGCGGCAGTGGGATCCTGCACGCGCTCCGCTGTCATGCGCAAGCCGGGATCGCCAAGTTGAAGCACCGTACGAATCGCCATTCAGTTGCCGGCCTCCGCCGCGAATCCCGATTCTATACCCGTTTGGCAAGAATGAATTCGCTTGCAGGTAAAGCCCGCGTGGTGCTAGAGTTTCGGCCATTCCTGGGGGAGTTCAGCGCCATCGCAGGCTAGTTTTTCTGCGCGGAACCGCAACTTGTGGGGTTGGCATGAAGAATCAGAAGGGTTTTTCTCTCATCGAATTGCTCATCGTCGTGACCATCATTCTGGTCATTTCTGCGATCGCAGTCCCGACCTATATGAGGTCGCGGATACAGGCCAACGAGGCTTCCGCAGTCAGTTCTTTGCGTATGATCAACACCGCGGCGATCACCTACTTCTCGACCTATTCAGATGTCGGTTACCCTCCCAGCTTGGCGAGCATGGGCGGCGGCACACCGTGCGCCCCAAGCTCCACTTCGGCGTGCATGCTGGATGAGACGGTGGCGCTGGGGACAAAGAGCGGTTATATTTTCGAATGGACCGGTGACGGCGCCGTCCCGTCGGTAGCTTACACTGCTACGGCGACACCGGTGAGCGTCGGCCGCTCGGGCCAGCGCATGTTTTGCACCGATCAAACCGGCCTGACACGCTACGACATCTCTGGCTCAGGCTGCAACGCATCGAGTACGCCCATCCCGTAGACTCTGTTTGAATTTTCACTATTGCTTTTCACGCGAGCCGGGCGCACCTGCCCTCGGCGGTTGTGGGCTCGTTTCTATGCTCAAGACATCGCGCGTGTCGTTGCTCGCCGGTGGTTTCACAAGGCGAGCTATTCCGCGCAAGCCTCCGCGGTGCCGACCGCAAGAGCTAGCAACCGGCCCTGCTCGCGGCTGCAGCGTCCCCCTTATATGATGAATAGCGCTAAACGACTCTGGCTTCTGGGCGTAATGGCTGTCCGCAGCACACCGTACGCGGAGTTCCCGCGACAAACTTCATCTCCAGCGACTGCGAGCAGAAGGGGCAATTTGACGACCACGCATGGCCACAGTCAGGGCATTTCCTCAGAATCCGGAGAACGCCGTCAGTTGATGTTCCATTCAGGCGTCGATCGAGAATAAAGCGGCACTTGGGGTTTTTACAAACCATGAAATGTTGCATAGGGGCTGGCCTCCTGGCTGCACAGGGATAGGCCCTCGCGATTTTCGTGTCAATACAGTAGATATACAGCAGGCCATCCTCGCGCGGTATCGGGCGCGGCTTTTCGTCTTGCGCGGAGACGAGTGGACCGTCTCAGGCTTCCACGATGTGATGCCGAATGGCGTAGCGAACGAGCGCCGCCGTGGAGTGGAGGCCAAGTTTGAGCATGACTCGAGCTCTATAAGATTCCACGGTCCTCGTACTGATCTCCAGAATGAAACCGATCTCTTTGTTAGATTTGCCATCCGCCAGGAAATAAAGGAGCTGCCGTTCTCTAGGACTTGGGCCGCTTTCTTCCAATTGTTTTTCATTCCCTTGCCCGGACTGGAGAGGCGGCTCGTCGCAGCTATCCACTTGTGAAAGCGCGGTGTCTGAGAAGATCTCTCGATAATGCGTTCCGCTCAAGACCAAGGCGGCGCGAGCCAATCCCGCCTCGATCCGCATCTCCACGGTGTGCCGCCGCAACACCATCGAGCTATTTAGCAACTTGACTGAGCGCTCCGCAAGCTCATAGGCTCGCGCCGACAGGTCGGCGAACTCTTCGCCCAGCGAGCTCTTCTCGCCTTGCGCGGCCTCCTCGAACTTGTCCCTGAGACGGCATAGCTTTCTCTCTGCGCAGCGCCTCTTCGTCACATCGGAGAAAGTGGCCGCAATCATCTGCACCTGGCCCGATTCATCTTTTACCGGGTAGACGTTCAATGACCATACGCACTCTTGCAGCCTATAGCCGTGGCGCCTACTAATCTCCACATCCGACAAAGCATTTCCTGATTCCCACACCGCGCGGAGGGAAGCTTCGATAAATGGCGCCTCTTCGGCAAAGAGCTCATGAATCGCCTTGCCAACAGGTCCTTCGACGGAAACCGTCACCATCCTGCCAAGCAAGGGGCTAAGCGCCAAACAATATAGATCTCGGTCGAATAGCCCGACCCCCATTGTCGAATTAAAAATAAGACTGGATATCACAGCGCGGAACGCGGAGGGAGACTCGGGGATTCCGGCCCAGCCACCTTCAAGCGCCGATTGACAAGCAGAATCCGTCATTCGCTTACCTGAATATTCCTTCGCGCATCGAAGCAAGTCTGCTTCCGCCATGGGTCGCGAGTCCCTGCACACGCGGGGGACTCACAGCGCCGCCCGTGCCCTTGTGGGTGAAGTGTGCGCTCCCAGTTCCGCCAACGGTCTCGATGGCTGATTCACGATGGTTCCCTGGAAAACTCCAACCTTCTCAATCGTCGCGGCCCGAGTCCGTCCGGGAAATGCCAATGGCAGCCATCACAGTTGGCACCTATACAAGGATTTCTAACCAGACAACTCATCAACTGCGACGACACTTTTATACGCCTTTATATACTCACCGTCAATTCCCAAGATAGGCACAGAACGAGAGCTTAACGAGGAGCTAGCCACCTATGGATCACGCAGGATCCGGATGCTTCAGCGAGACGAGAGTGTTCCTCGGAAAAGCTTGGAGCAGATGCTCTACTTCACGTCAGCACGATGATCGGGGGCGATATCGACGATAGTGATCACGGCTCCGTCGATCTTGTTGTCCAGCGTGCGATATGGAAGAATTTTAAACTGATAATGAACGCCCATGCGGTCCGTCAGTTCTCTCTCCAGCGGATAGAAATCCGAAACCACCTTCATCACCATGGATTGCAGATCCGCAATTTCGATGCTCGGATTGATGTTCGCCAGGGGGCGCCCGATGTCCCCGGGAATGAGTCCGAGAAATTTTTGGGCCTTAGGCGTAAAACGCCGTATCGTCAAGTCGCTTCCTATCATGATCACGGCGATATCGATGCTGGAAAGCAAGTTAATCAGGTCATTGTTGATTTGTGCCATTTCCAAATTGCGGCTTCGGAGTTCGTCGTTAACGGTGGTCAATTCCTCATTCGCGGACTGCAGCTCCTCCTTCGCAGTCTCCATTTCCTCGTTGGTGCTCTGCAACTCCTCATTGCTGGATAGAATCTCTTCGTTCGCGGACTGCAGCTCCTCGTTGGTGGCTTCCTGTGTCTCAATGACCGATTGAAGGTATTCTTTTGTGACGGCAAGCTCCTGCTCGAGTTTTGCCGCGCGCTTCGTGCTCGATTCTGTTTCCTCGCCAGTCCGCCTGCCGTGCCGCGAGGGCTTCCGACCCGGCTCCCGGGTCAACTCCTGAAACACAATCATAAAGTATGGTATTTTCGAATTGCCCACAGCGAGGGGAATGACGTCAAAGTTTACGGCCCTCGCCCCCTCCTCCTGCGATGATCCTGCGCCCGTGTCGTTTCCATTTTTGATTTGCAGGCTGCGCTTCCCGACCACCGCGTTGTCCTTTTTGGCGCGGTTGAGTGCATTCCGCAGTTCGACGGCGAGCCCTTCCCGTGCCATCTTGAGCAGGTTTAGGCTGGCTCGTCCGGGCGCCAGCTTGATATAGCGCTCCACGTTTCCCCGTGTGTGGATGACTTCCATCTGCTCGTTTACGAACACCGTCGCCGGAACATATTGCGACAGCAGCCGGCGGTCGAATTCCTTTTGAACTTCGAGATAGTTGCCCGCGGAATCTTCGGCGGTAACCGGGGCCCTGACCGCCCCGTATTCCCTGGACCTCGCCAGCGCGTCCAGCGATAAAGGCATCGCCTGCTGCCCGGCTCCCGGTTTCTTTTGAAAGATTTTGTGCGTGCGATCTCCCACGGTGAATAAGCCGGTTGAGCCGACCCCTTCCGAACTGCCCAGCACCAAATATCCTCCCGGGTACAAGGCGTAGTGAAACAAGGACATCACCTTGCTTTGCAGCACTGGCTCGAGATAAATAAGCAGGTTGCGGCAGCAAATGAGGTCCATCCGGGAAAAGGGAGGATCGCTCAAGACATTATGCTGCGCGAAAATGCACATATCGCGGATCGTCTTGCTGACCCTGTAGCCTCCGTCCACTTTTGTGAAAAACCTCCGAAGGCGCTCCGGTGATACGTCCCCCTGAATATTTTCCGGATAGATGCCGCTTCGTGCCTTCGCCACGCTTAACTCGCTCACGTCCGTTCCGAAAAACTGAATCGGAGTTTGCGAGACCCGGTCTCCCAGAAATTCAAGCAGCGCTATCGCCACCGAATACGTTTCCTCCCCCGAGGAACATCCTGGTGTCCAGACGCGAATACCGTTTCGCCGCGACAGGTTCTTTTGGATTGCTGGAAATACCAGCGATTTCATTGCGTCGAATACCCGCGGCCCACGGAAGAAACTGGTCACATTGATCAGCATGTCTTGATACAGTGCGCTGACCTCCGCGGGCCTGCTCTGTACGAACTTCGCGTATTCTTCGATGTCGTCAATCTTGTGAACCACCATGCGCCTCTGGATGCGCCGCAAAATTGTGGTCTGCCGGTAGTGTGTGAAATCTACTCCCGTCGCTTTCCGCAATACGTGGAATATTGTGTTGAGCCCCGGCCCGCTGACCGGGACTGGCTCGGCGACGGCAAACAAACTCTTCCGCGAAATATACGGATGCCGGGCGATCCGCGCCAGTTCCTTGGCGATCCCTTTCGGAGGCAGCACGTAGTCCACGCACCCTGCCCCGACCGCACTCCGCGGCATGCCGTCATATTTGGCCGTGCCTTCGTCTTGCGCGAAAGTTACTCCTCCATGAGCCTGAATTTCCGCCATCCCGAGCGTTCCGTCCGAGCCTGAACCGGACAAGATGACTCCTATGGCTCGGTTCCCTTTTTGTTCCGCCAGCGAACGCATAAACTGGTCCACGGACATGTGCATTCCCCGCGATTCCTCGCGCGGACCGAGGTGCAGCACCTGCCCTGAAATGGACATCGATGCGTTGGGAGGAATGACGTACACATGATTCGGCTGTATCGGCAGTCCATCGGAGACTTCGGCGACTTTCATCGCGGTTTTCTTCGCAAGCAGTTCGGTGAGAATGCTGTGATGTGTCGGGTCCAGGTGCTGCACCAGCACAAAGGCCATGCCCGTATCGGCGGGAATATACATCAGCAGGTCCCTTAAAGCTTCGATGCCGCCGGCCGAAGCCCCAATCGCCACCACCGTCGTGTCTTCCTCCTGCCCGACGGGGCGAGCGGCCTCGGACTTCGTAGGTGTCCGAGGATTGCTCTTCGTACTCGACTTGGGTCTCATGGGTTCCCCCCGGCCCGAATTGGACAAGGCGTCCGGCTAAATCGGATCAAGAGGATCGTCACGATCTGAGCTTCAAGGAACGCGGCTGCGCGGGATCCGCTTTCCTTGCTCCGCCGGAAACACTGCTTGGGGCTCATATTAATCCAATTCCCCCGGTTGTAACAGGCCCTTGTTTATTATGGTGGAATCTCTACATAAGGTTATGCTTTGTTGGTTGTTAGCATCCTATAAATCGGCCGGCGCGGCGGACCAACAGCTCGCGTGCTGTGCCTCCAGACAGCCTCTGCTTTCCCGCTTCTCGGTCGCATCCTTCGTGCCCGGCTAGGACCGCACCCCATCCTGATGCACGTATCTGATGACTTCCACGTCGGACATCGCAATCAATCCTTCGCCGACCATTTCGTCAAGCAGTGGAATGAGCGTCCGAATTTTCTCCTCGGAGTCCACCACGCTGACCATCACCGGCGCGTCGTGTGAAATCGAGAGCAAATGCGACCGCCGAATCAGCGTGCTGGCCCCGTAACCCTCGATCCCGCGATACACCGTGGCGCCCGCTAGGTCCAACTCGCGGCACTTCTCCACAATAGCTTTGTACAGAGGCTGGCCTTTCCATTTATCGTCTTCGCCAAAATGAATGCGCAACAGTTTTGCTTTTCCTTCCAGCTTCATGCTCGCAGCTCCTTCCGGCGTTCTTCCCCAGCGTAATCATGCGTATACTTAATAATGTCCACGTCGGACAACACCACCAGCCCCTGCGTCACCATCTCATCCAGCAACGGCATCATCTTCCGCAGCTTCTCCTCCGTATCGATTACCGACAGCATCATTGGCCGGTCATGCGACAGCCCCATCGAAGATCCCTTGTGGATGCGCCGGTTCGCTCCGTAGCCCAGAATCCCCTGATATACCGTCACGCCCGCGATGTCGTTCGCTCGCATGCTCTCGACGATCGCTTTGTAGAGCGGCTTTTCATGCCACTTGTCGTTTTCCCCAACGTAAATCCGCATGAGCTTCGCCTTTCCCTCGCTCTTCAATGCTTGCGGCTGCTCCTCGCGCGGCCCGGCCTTTTTCTCCACCTCCGCCGGTTTCGCCACCATCGTGTCCATCACTTCAATCAGCCCTGTTCCCGCCATCTCCTGCAGCTTCGGCAACACCTCTTCCACCTTTTCCGCGCTCTCGATGAACTCGATCTTCACGGGCAGGTTCTCCGTCAAACGCAGAATTCTAGTGCTGTGCATGTGATGGTCCGCCCCGAATCCCGCCATCCCGCGAAACACGTTCGCACCCGAAACTTGGTGATAGAACAAAAAGTCCAGAATCGCCGAGTACAACGAGTGCCCGTGATATTGATGATCCTCCCCGACGTAGATGGTCACCTTCTTCGCAGGCCCGGCTTTCAACATGGCGTTTCCCCTCCCGAAATTCCGCGCTTGCACACCACTAATCCGCACACTCGGTCGCGCACACCGCCGTCGCAGTTTCGCGTTGCTTTGCTGCCATTCACGCGCTCAACCTTCCCGCGATTACTCCCAGCCACACCGCAAGGAATCCCACCACCACGCTAATCGCCACGTTCAGAAAAGCAATCAGCATGTCCCCGTCCTGCATCGCCCGGAACGTTTCATACTCAAATGTGGAAAATGTAGTGTAAGCGCCGATAAATCCAATGGGGATCAGGTAGCGCCAGTTCGGGCTCCAGTGCGTCCGCTCCGCCATCAACGTAACGATTAATCCGATCAGAAAGCACCCCGTACAATTGATGATGAACGTTCCGTATGGAAATCGCGTTCCCATCTTCTCGCTGACAATCCCGCCCAGCCAAAAACGCGCGATCGCTCCCAGAAACCCGCCGATCCCCACCATCAGGTACTTACCCATCAGCCTTCTCGCTCATGTTCATTCTTCTCCTGTCAAAATACACGAATCTCATGCAGCCGCGCGAAAGTTCCGGTCTCCGGAGCGCCCGCACTCCTGCACTGCGAATGACGGTTCGCACACAGACCATCTCTCGTTCCTTCACTCACTTCGTGATCTTCTTACAGGATTTCTGACGGCGGGAACTTCGGTCTTTGCAAACGATCCCACCAAGCCGGAAAATCCTGGTAGGAGTCATCTGCCCAATCGGGCGGTTAAGGGTGAACTCCAACACCCACTGCCTCAGCCTACAAGACGCCTGGTCCACCGTCAACATCTTCCCTTTTTCGGTTGTGGCTCAGGTTGATTTGGTGGCGTAGTTTCCGATAATCACAAATCGTCCAATTCGTGGCGGATCGGGGAGAAACCACTCAAGACTACTCGTGCCTGAGCGCCTCCATTGGATTTGTTTTCGTCGCCCGTCGACCGGGGAGGTAAGCTGCGGCTAGCGCCACGATGGATAGTACCGCCACTGCCACGACGAGAGTCACGGCATCGCGAGGACCTATCCTGAACAATAGTTGCTGGAGCAGTCTTGTGACTGCCACTGATATGCCTATACCCGCGAGGAGACCGACAGCGACAACGGAAATAACGTCGAGCATGACCAGCCGGAGGATTGAACCCGGTTCCGCCCCCAGTGCCATGCGGATTCCGAACTCTCTCTGCCTCTGTGCAACGATGTAGCTAACCGTGCCATAGAGACCGATGACCGCCAGCAATAACGCCAGGGAGCCAAAGAAACCAGAAAGCAGAGCGAGTAAGCGCTCCTGGACCATGGAGTCGCTTACCTGCTGTGCCAGCGTGTGAAACTCAAGGGGAATCGCGGAGTTCACAGACGCTACGGCCCCGACGACTGACGAAATGAACGCAGTAGGGCGTGCTGCAGTGCACAACTCGAAGGCATCCGCCTGCAAGATGTCGGGAGCCTGAGTGGCAGGGAAAAAGACCGTGGGGTGAATCTGCTCGCGCAGTGACACGTACTTGGCATTCCGGACGACACCCACAACCTCGATCGGCGGTCCGGGTTGCCCCGCAACGCCGTCAATCCAGAACGTCCTGCCAACGGGATCCAGGCCCGGAAAGAAGCGGCGTGCCGCCGTCTGGTCGATGATCGCCATCATAGGAGAGGTGGCTGTATCGCCGCCATTGAAGTCCCGGCCCGCCACGAATTGCATTCGCAACGTTCCAAAATATTCAGGCGAGACGTTGACGGACATAGACAGAGACTCTGCATCTGTGAAGCGTTTGGACCACTCTGTGTGAACGTTATGTGCCCCGTAGCTCACTTCGGCAGGTGTCACGGATGAGCGGCTCGCAGAAAGGACGCCAGGAAGAGCCCGCAGCTGGTTCTCGATTCGGTCGAGTACGGCGGGACGCTGATCTCGAGGTATTTTCGCCGGCCACAAGTCGGTATACACGATTAGGACATTGTTGCGATCAAAGCCGGGATCGAGCGTCGCCAGCTTCGCGAAACTACGCAACAACAATCCAGCGGCCACCAATAGCACCAGCGAAAACGCTACCTGCGACGCCACGATCAACTTGCGGCTCCGAAACCGAGCCGGACGGTCGAATTCGACTGTTCGGCTGCCCGTCATGGCCGAGGTCAGCGACACATCTGTGGACCGGAGAGTTGGGAGAATGCCAAACAGGGCCACGGTGAGAATGGCAACCGCAGCGGTGAATCCAAGAACACGGCCATCGAGCGAGAGATTGAGAAGCACAGGCATGTTCCCGAGCGCGTAGATATTGTGAATGGAGATACTGCGAATCAGAAGAACGGCGCCCCAGCGCGCAAAAAGAAATCCGACGATCGCGCCCATCAGAGAAATCAGCATGCATTCCGTAAGGAGTTGTTTAATTAGCCGCCACCGGCTCGCGCCTAATGCCCGCCTTACCGCGATTTCCTTTTCACGGACAACGCCGCGGGTCAGCATCAGGCTGGCAATGTTTGCGCAGGCAATTAGCAGCACGAGGCCCACAATGGCCATAAGAACCTGTAAGGGCTGGTCGAATTGCTGCCGCAAGGCCGAAGTGCCTGTCGCAGCTGAAGTCACCACCAGCTTCTCCTTCACAAAGCTCCGCTGCTCGTCGGCGGGCCAGTATTGGGACAAAGCGGCGGTGAATATACGAGGGGAAAGCACCTGGAGCCGGGCGATCAATTGGGCTCGGCTGATGCCGGGCTTGATCCGGCCGGCCACGTTCAGCCACCACAGGGAGCGCGCTTCCAGTGATCCTGTACCCCAAAGAATCTCCCCAGCGCAAATCGGCACAAAGACTTCGGACTCTCGACCCAAGTCCATTCCGTAAAAGCTAGGCGGAGTGACGCCGATGATTTCAAAGGGGTGGTCATCGAGCGACAGGGCACTGCCAACGGCGCTACTTGCGCCGCTATAATGACCTTGCCAGAACCCATAGCTTAGGACAGCCACGGGCGGGCAGCCGCGGTGGTCGTCAGACCCTGCTATCAAGCGTCCGGCAGCCGGACGGAGTCCTAAGGTCGTGAAGAAGTCACCACTCACAAACGACCCCTCCGCGGGCTGTACTGTTCCACCTCTGGCGAGATCGAAGCGGTTATTACTCCAAGCGAACACGCCCGAAAAAACATTCTGTTGATCTCGTACTTGTTCCCACAGAGGGTTACTGAAGGAGGGCGAGGCTCCGCCGTCCCACAGAAAAGAGAGGAGATTGCTGAAGCTGGCCGGACCTCCGCCGGCGTAGCGGGGATCTTGCCTCTTTAATTGGAGCAGCTCGTCAGGCCGCTCGACCGGCAGCGTTCGCAACATGACTGCATCAATGAGGCTGAAGGCGGCCGTATTAGCGCCTATACCGAGGGCGAGCGTGAGGACGGCGACGGCGGTGAAACCTGGCGACTTGCGCAGCATGCGTAGAGCGAAGCGGAGATCTTGCATGAGCGATTCCATTTCACATCACTCCTTCACCGCACGATTGGAGCGATTGTACTGCTCGGGACACGCCTTATTCCAGGGACTGATGGTTCAAAGGAGTACCCCAATAGGATGTGTAACGTTAGCGTTTTATCGGAAGCGCGCCTCCAGCGGCGAGCGGGTGGGACATCTTAAACCCGGAGCAACGATTTTGAATTTGTCTTTGCTTTTCGGGGTGGCCCACCCTTTCGTTTTTGGTTTACGAAAGGGTGGGTCTTTGTCTTCCTCCCTACTCTTGGGGGACGGGCAACGAGGACAAACGGGGCGTTCCCCCAGCTACGCATAACCGCACCGTCTCACCAAACCCCCAATTCCCCGCCAACCACCTCAATCCATTCCACTTCCCCGTCTCATGTTCGAATGATATACACCCCATAATAGTCCTTGACAGTAATGAAAATCCATGCTATTCTTTCTTGTGTTTGTCCCGCCAAAGTCTCGCATATCGCTCACAGCACTCAGAATTCCTGCCTCGCCTATCTCCTTTACCTTCTTAACCTCCTCAACATCCTCAACCTCCCAGCTTCCCGCGCGCGCACAGCAAGCCCCGCAACACCTTCCCTCGCATCCAAACCCTGCACCAACTCGACACACCCGACACGCTGGTTCGCCCGCAACTCCTTCTTTCTCATACCCTTCCGCACACTTTCCGTCACAGTGGGGGTGTGCCTCGTGCGCCTCCCCCAAAATTCCTCGGTTTGCTTCTTCTGCTCTGTCAACTCCTCTAGATGCAACGCTCACGTACCCGCCCGCACCTATTGCATCTAAACGACTTTCAAGAACGCTAAACCGTGTAGATGCAACGCTTACAAAAAACCCGAGGGGGAGGGGCCAATTGTTGTTAACCAGATTTCCGACGCGGAAATCTGTCCTGACGAGCGCAGCGAGCGTGGGCCTCTCTTCTCGCCCGAGGACCGAAGGTTCCGGCCTTGCCGGAAAGCGTGTCTGTCCCGAGCGACCCGCGGCGAGCAGCACTCACGCGCCCTTCAACGGGGCCATTGCATCCAACTCTGGAGTCCGCTAGCAGTGGCAAGACGACAAGGAGCACAACAATGAACGCGAAGGCCAAAACGTCGAGTAGCAAAGGGAAATCCAGTAAGGAGCTGCCAGCAGCGAAGAGCGGCGAGTTCCGCATCGGCGGCGATCTGCCGGTCTGGCGCCTGGGATTTGGAGCCATGCGCATCACCGGCAAGGGAGTTTGGGGCCCGCCAAAAGACCACGACGAAGCGATTCGCGTTCTCCGCCGCGCCATCGAACTGGGAATAAATTTTATCGACACCGCGGACTCTTACGGCCCGCACGTCAGCGAACAGCTTATTGCCGAAGCACTTCATCCGTATCCAAAGAGTTTGGTGATCGCCACCAAAGCCGGGTTTGACCGTTCGGGGCCGGACCGATGGACGATGAACGGGCGGCCCGAGCACTTGCGCGAAGCGTGCGACGGCAGCTTGAAGCGGTTGATGCTCGAGCGCATCGATTTGTACCAGCTGCACCGCATCGATCCCGCTTACCCGGCGGAAGATCAGCTCGGAACGCTGCAAGACTTGCAGGAGCAAGGCAAGATCAGGCACATCGGCCTATCCGAAGTCTCTGTGGCGCAGATCGAGCATGCGCGAAAAATCGTGCCCATCGTTTCCGTGCAGAACCGCTACAGCTTGGCCGACCGCGCCGCGGAAGACGTCCTGGATTACTGCGAGCGCGAGAATATCGGATTCATTCCCTGGTTCCCCCTGGGAGCGGGCGACTTGGCGGCGCCCGGCGGCAAACTTGCGCGCACAGCGGAGGAAATGAAGATCACTACTTCACAATTGGCGCTTGCGTGGCTGCTATGGCGTTCGCCGGTTATGCTGCCGATTCCCGGCACCTCGCGAGTGAGCCACCTTGAGGAAAATGTGGCTACTGCCGCGGTCAAACCCGACGATGCAAAGATGCGCCTGTTGGGGCAGTTGGCAAAATCGGCGTAATCGTGCGCTGAAGATCGCGAACGGATTTCCACGAATCTCACGTAGGTTCGGAAATGGAGGCGCAGACTTCCGCAAATCGTTTTCGTCCGGAACTCGCTAATTCCACGATGTGATGTGCAGGCCAACGGAAGCCGCAAGGATGTCTACGCAAACTTGCTGCTTGCCGCCTGGCGCGAAGGCGCACCATTCGGTAATCTTCGCGCCGGTTAGCTCGTCGAACCGGTCTTCAGGGCGAGACGCCCATTGCGAGGGCACCAGAACCTGAACCCGCGAGACCAGATCGCGAAATTGTTCGTCAGCGGAAGAATACGAACTCTCCGGCCAATAGCACGCGTACTGTGTGCCGGCTTGCGTCGAATGTGGCTTTGAAGCGGCGTCGATCCTGCAGTCTCCCGCCCCGGCAAGTTTAAGAGTGACGCCGGATGCTCCGCCGCCATGCGTTCCAGCAGCGTTGATCTCCGCGAAGTCGCTCAGGCGAGCTTCAAAGGCCTTCTTCAATCCCCGGCATAGATCGTCGCAGCTGGCGGAAATGCTCGGTGGATTGTGACTCGACGGCGGGGCAGGCGGCGCATTCTCAAGATAGGGAGAAGAGAGCGAACTCATCCAAAGATAGACTTTTGCCATGCCGTCGTTTTGCTTGGTGATTTGGAAATGCAGCGGGCAAAGGCCGATGTAAGGTCCTTCCGTCGCAGGAACCGCGCAACCGGCGGGACCGGCGTCCACAAAATGGTCGGAGATAGCAGAATTGATTTTGAATTGCCACGCCGGTTGGAGGGCTCGCGCCGAAGCAAGGACATTGATGTACCAGTCTTCCGCCGGGCTAGCGGGGACTTCGGCGTAACACATATACATCGTGACATTGTTTGCCCAAGCCGTGGTGCGGCAAGGAATTCGCGCCCCTACGATCGAGACATCGGGGCTCACGAAAATGTTCTCGCGATAACCTCTAAAATCGGTCACCGCGGCATAAAGGATATTTTGCAGATTCTGGCAAAGCTGGCCTCTGCACTGTGCATGGGAAGGGGTGGGAAGGAAAACGGAAAAGAAGAGGAAGAGCGCCAAAATCTTTTTCATGTTCATTGCACGCCTGCCTGCTGAAGATGGATTTTCATCGGAACAAATTGAGGGCTGAGGCGGTTTCGTCCTAGCAATGAAATCGTGCCTCTCGCGGATAAGAGTGTCAATGTATTTTGTTGGTTGCCCAGGACCGATTGGGTTTTCCAGCAGTCAGCGGCGGAGTGGGGCGAGACGCTTGGCGCAGAACCCCGCATGGCGCAGCCATAGTGTAGAATCCGGGGCGCGATGACGGAAAAAACGCAAATCCGGGTGGGCACGTCGGCGTTCACTGCGGCGGGTTGGGAAGGAAGCTTCTACCCCGCCGGAATGCGGCCGTCCGAGTATTTGAGTTACTACGCGACGAAATTCGACACCGTCGAGGTAGACAGCACCTTCTACCGGACCCCGGCGCTCTCGACGGTGCAAGGATGGTACGCGAAAACGCCCCCCGGTTTTCTATTCGCGGCGAAAGTACCGCAGGTGATTACGCACGAAAAAGTACTGGTGGATTGCGACGAAGAGTTGGCACAATTTTTGAAAACGATGGACGCGTTGCGCGAAAAGCTTGGGCCATTGCTTTTTCAGTTTGGATACTTCAACAAGATGGCGTTCAAGAGCGGGAAGGAATTTCTGGCGCGGCTTGCGCCGTTTTTGAAGAAGCTGCCAAAGGGATACCAATTCGCGGTCGAGATCCGGAATAAATATTGGCTGGACGCGCGATTTGCGGACTTATTGCGGGAGAACGGCGTGGCGCTTGCCGTGATCGATCAATCGTGGGTGCCCCGGCCATGGGAGATGAAAACGAAATTTGATTTGATCACGGCGGATTTTACCTATGTCCGGTGGCTGGGCGACCGCAAAGGAATCGAGGAGCAAACGAAGACGTGGGAAAAGGCGATCATTGACAGGCGCTCTGAGATGGAGCACTGGGTGGAATTATTCCGAGAATTTGTGACGCGAAATATGAAGATCTTCGCGTATGCCAACAATCACTACGGCTTATGCCGACGTCGGCATAAGGCGTATAATGCCGCGTTCCGAATTATGCCGAATTGAGTCACCTCACCCGCTCCCGTTCCTTTAGATTAGCCGTCTTCATCCCGCAGCGGTGCTTGATTGAGTCGGCATAATCCCGCTCACTTCTCTGGACGGTCCCTCGGACCGAAAAGGAGAAGATTCACATGCAAAGTCATTCGGATCGGAACCCATGTGTCCCGCTGAAAGAGTCGGGCGGCCCACTATATTCGTACATTCCCGAATTCATGGGCTCGCTTGCTGAGCGAGGATATTCCAACCAATGTATCGCGTACAAACTCCACCTCGTTCGGGTCTTCGACCAGTGGATGCTGCTGCGCCAAATAAAAGTGGAAGGCTTCACCGAGAAACGTATCCAAGGATTCATTCGCCACCGAGCAAAGCGATACAGCAAGGCGCGAGGAGATGCAGCGACGTTGCGATCGTTGCTGAAACGTCTGCAGGAAGCGAATGTAGTTTCGTATCTTCAACCGAAGATGAGCGCACTCGACCAACTGCAGCTCAGGTTTGCGCAATACCTGACGGAACAGCGAGGCCTTCGACCGAAATCCGTGCGGCAGTATCTCTTCCACACGCGGCGTTTTCTTGTTGAGCGCTTTGCAGATGGCCCACTCTCTTTGAGCGAACTGAGCGCCCAGGACATTGTTCGATGCATACTTCGTCAGGCCAGGATCGTAAGCCCGCATGCCGCTCGCTGTATGGCTAAAGCGCTCCGCAGCCTCCTCCGATTTTTGCACCAGAGTGGAGAAACAGTCATCGATCTAGCCGCACGCGTTCCTTCAGTGGCTAATTGGAATCCTTCCGGGCTACCCAAATATTTGTTGCCGCAGCAGGTCAAGCTGGTCTTGAGGAAAAGCAATCAAGATGACCCTATTGTCCGACGAGATCGCGTGATTCTTCTCCTGCTGGCTCGACTCGGGCTGCGCGCCGCGGAAATCGTGGATATGAGACTGGACGACATCGACTGGGAGGCGGGTGAACTAATCGTTCGGGGAAAAGGGGGACGACTGGACAAGCTACCCCTTCCGAAGGATGTCGGCCGCGCTCTCGCACATTATCTGAAGCAGCTCAGGCCTCCGTGCACCTGCCGGAAAGTCTTCATTCGATCAGCGGCTCCTCATGAGGGTCTCGCCGACTCCGCTGCCATCGACATAGTGGTGCAGCGTGCTCTTGGACGTGCTGGGATTAGCCCGCCTAACCGAGGAGCGCACCTGTTTCGTCATTCGCTCGCTACCCAGATGCTCCGCAACGGAGCGTCAATGTCCGAGATCGCGAAGGTTTTGCGTCATCAGTCCGAAAGTAGCACCGCCATCTACGCCAAAGTTGATTTGTCAGCGCTGCGCTCCATTGCCCAACCCTGGCCCGGAGGTGCGGCATGAGCGAGCTAAGAAAATCCCTCCGCTCCTACCTCGCTCTGCGGCGAGCGCTGGGTTTTAAGCTCAAGTCGCAGGGGCGGCTCTTGCATAGGTTTGTCGATTTCGCAGAAGAGCAAGGCGCGTCGTTCATCACGCGTAATTTGGCCCTTCAGTTCGCCTTGGCGTCTCCCCATGGGCAGCCTGCTCTTTGCGCGAAACGGCTGCAAATCGTCCGTACGTTTGCCGAGTATCAGGCGGGCGTGGACCCTCGAACAGAGGTCCCACCGCGCGGACTGCTGCCTGATGGCTATATGAGAAGGTCGCCCTATGTGTACAGCGACGGCGACATCCGAAAGCTCATCAAAGCAGCTCTGAGACTCGGTTCCCGGCGCGGGTTGCGGCCAACGACATTCGCTACATTGTTCCGACTACTTGTAGTCACCGGCATGCGGATCGGTGAATGCCTCGCACTGGATTGCGAGGATGTGGATCTCGTCAACGGTATCATTCATGTTCGCGACGCCAAGTTCGGAAAATCTCGGCTGGTCCCACTGCATCCGTCGACTCGTAATGCGCTGAAGCGCTATGCCGCACTACGCCACCAAATCTTTCCCCAGCGCAAAGACAACCGCTTCTTTGTTTCGGACCTCGGCACAGGATTGAGTTTGTCGCAGGTGCAACATACTTTCTGCAAGCTGGTTCGGCGGGTCGGATTGCGAAGCCCGGCTGGACAGCGCAGTCCGCGGATCCATGATTTTCGGCACGGATTCGCCATTCGGACCCTTGAGCGCTTGTACCATTCCGGCGCAGATGTCGAACGGCAGTTGCCTGTTCTCGCTACGTATCTCGGCCACGTCGACGCGGTCAGCACTTATTGGTATCTGACAGCAACCCCAAAACTCATGCGCTTGGCGTCGCGCCGTCTAGGTCGAAAGAGAAAGGAGTTTGGGCGATGAACACCTGCCTCCAGTTCTCAGAACTCCTGCAAACCTTCTTCACCGATCGCTTGATGCATCAAAGGCAAGCAAGTCCCAATACCATCGCGAGCTATCGGGACACTTTTCGCCTGCTCTTGCAGTTTGCACAACAACAGACTGGCAAGCCGCCTACGAAGCTGACGATGGACATTCTGGAACCCGCCTTCCTCGGAGCTTTCCTGAATCATCTGGAGAAAGACCGGTGCGTCTGCGCACGCAGCCGGAACGTTCGGTTGGCCGCGATTCACTCCTTCTTCCGATTCGTGGCTTTCACCGAACCGTCCTACGCTGCCTTGGCCCAGCGTGTGCTGGCTATACCCAACAAACGCTTTGATCGAAGACCCATCGAGTATCTGACTCGGCCTGAGATAGAAGCGCTACTCTCTGCTCCGGATCGAGCTACGTGGGGAGGGCGCAGGGATTACATCTTGTTGCTCGTCGCCGCTCAGACCGGACTCCGCATATCGGAACTCATTGGTCTTCGTTGCGATGACGTTGTCCTGGGAGCCGGAGGTTCAGTACGGTGTCGTGGTAAAGGACGCAAGGAGCGTTCCACGCCGTTGCGTAAAGATGTGGTGGTAGCTCTACGTGGTTGGTTGCGAGAACGTCTCGGCGCCCCCGCTGCCCCCCTGTTTCCTAGCGCGCGGGGCGGCCCACTCAGCCGTGATGGCGTTGAGCGTGCCCTGGCCAAGCATGTCGCCAACGCAAGAAGACAGTGCCCTACGCTCGCCAAGAAACGCATTTCGATGCATGTGCTGCGGCACTCCGTGGCTATGGATCTCCTCCAGCAGGGTGTGGACCGCTCAGTGATCGCTCTTTGGCTTGGCCACGAATCAATCGAGACCACCGAGGTGTACCTCCACGCCGATATGGCGATGAAGGAGAAGGCGCTTGCCAAGGCCACTTCCAGCAAAACGCCAAATGGCCGTTACCGACCCGACGATCGTTTGCTGGCGTTTCTGAAGGGCCTTTGATACAGCGACAATGTCGGTTTGCGCCGTGAGCGGGGGAATTAGAAATGCTCGAGCAGATGGCAAGAAGCTCGGTTACCTTCTCGTCCGCTAAGACTGTTTACGTGTTCCGTTCGGCATAAGATAAGTGGAGAGCAATCGCACAGAAGTTCAATGCGAGCAGGTAAACGACTATGTCGAAAGATTGTTTTCTGCATTCGGCCAAATGGATGGCTGTTCTCGTGACCTGCTGTTTGTGGCTGTTAGTCTCCTGCGGTAGCTCGAGTCGCACGAATGCGCCTGCTATCCCGACGTTGAAATCCGTCACCCTGTCTCCCGCGAGTGCAACAGTTGACTTCGGCTCGTCCCAGCAGTTCACGGCCGTCGGGAACTACTCCGACGGCAGCTCCAAGCCGCTGAGCGGGGTGACGTGGGCAACGTCCGACGCAAGACTAGCTACGGTCAATTCAACAGGATTCGCTAGCGCGTTCAACCCGGGCCATATCACGGTATCTGCCACCTCCGGCACCATAAACGCCAACGCAACGCTCACAATAGGACCGCTGATCGCAACTGAAGGTCGGATTCCCGGCGATTTCAACCTGGCGAATGCAATGAGATCTCTTTATGGAAACTACGATCCCTCAACACAAGCCTCCGTCTCTCCCTTGCTCCCCGGTTCCGAAGAGAATTCGTTTTTCCAACATGTAAAACAAATTGAAGTGCGACCGTTTTTTACCGCCAGCGCCGACGATTCGGGAATAAGCAAGATTTTTTTGGGCACGTACGGCGGCCCCTTTGCGGAGGGATTCACATGTCACGGCTGCGCTCCTCTCATCGGGATGGCCGTGTTTATACATACCAGTGAGGGCTGGGTGGTCGAAAGCTCCACGAAGTCTGCTGTATTTTCCGGTCAGTGGGGTCATCCTCCCGATGCGCATATCGTGCCAATCAGTTCCGACCACGTCGGAGTCAGATTGGACGGGCCAGGAGCGTTCGCCACGTACGTATCTATCCTGGTCCCGTGGAACGGTGAGATTCGTGAGGCGTTTGGCACGATCATCGCGGAGGGTAACGGTGCAGTGTGCGGCGACGAAGAAGGAATGCAGCCTTGTGTCGGAACCCAGAAGAAGATCACTTTCGTGAAGGGCGCGAATCCCAGTTACGATGACATTGTTGTGACGCTCTCGGGAACCGCCGTCAGCGAGAAACCGCCGTTCAAAGTCGTCGAGGTAAATGGAACCGAGCGCAGTACGTTTTCGGACGGCAAGTACGTCCGTGTCTCCCACTAGTTCTGCATGCCCTTGTTCTTCGCCCCAAGCCTTGGTTCCACGTGCCGACTTGCCTACAGCGCTCCGGCGCCTATCTTCATCTCAACTAACGATGTGGGTGCCGGAGGGAACTTAGACCGTCTTCTAACTTACCGCATGGCATGAGAGAGTCGGTCTCCGCAGGATTATGCCGACTTAATCAAGCATCAGTGTGCATGGAAAGACAGGAATACAAAGGAAACGGCGTTGACGACATGAGGAGATGCGGCATAATCCGCGACGCGGCATTATATGCAGGACACGGGCCGGCCACGGTGAAATTGTTCTGGGAATTGTGGGAGAAGAAGTAAAAAAAGCGCGAGAAGTCACCGTTGCTTGGCTCTCAGGCTCGGCTCAAAAAAAGCGCCACATGCACCCTTCCTGCAAGGGGCATTTTCACGGTTCCGGGAAAACCGGAGAGAGCAGGTGGTTGATGGCACCGGGCGCATCGCGCAGCTTGACGTAAAGCAGCGTTCCATTCGGACGGGGGACAGAAAGCGACGTGCCTGCAAAGCCCTCCGAGACGGCCACCGGCGAAGTAAATTTTTCGTCGGACGAGAGCGAATCGATCAGAAAAAGATCAGAGCCCTCCATCTGGCAGGGCTTGGCGACGTCTTCCGGGCAAACAATCCGGGTGATTTTGGGAAGGCGGACCAAGCGGGTGAGCGGCTGCCAATCGCCCTTGCCGCCGTTGCTGTCGAGAGCACGGAAGCGCAGCTCGCCGAAGACTGACGGGCCGAAACTCTTAGCGGGATTGAGCTGGGCGCGCGCGGTGGTGTCATCCTGGAGAATCAACCCGCCATCCGAGAAGCCCAGTTGAACGCTGGCGCCGTCGTCATCCGTGGCAATTTCGATCTTGATCGAGCGATTGAACTTCGACGCGCTCTTGACGAAAAAAGTCAGCGTACCGTTTATAGGCAGATCATTGGGATCGCCGAGGCGCAGAAATGCCAACGGATCACCAGACGGGGCGGCCGTCACATCCTTGTCGAGCAGAGTAACGTGCGGCCTGGGTGGTTCGATCTCTCCTTTCAAGTCCAGCGTCCTGCCGTCGCGCAGCAAGACTGTGGCAGTCTGCTCGCCAGTGGACTTCAATGTGGAAGCATCGCCCTGCGCTTTGAGAGTCAGCTCGTCACCAGAGTCCGCAACCTCGCCGGGCACAAAGCGAACAGCCTCGAGTTTCAGCGAGGAGAGTTGCTCGAGATGAGTTCCGGTAACAGCCAAGGTGGTATCGCCAGAGTGGTAGTCGAAGGCCTTCAGCTTGACATCATTTGAATACGCTCGCAAAGAGACTGTCTCGGCTTTAGGGATGCCGAACTGCTTGATCTCCAGAGCAACCTCGCCCGGTTTTGCGCGTTCGAGCGGAAGCTGCAGCTCAATCTCGCCGGATTTGTCCGCCTTCCAAGTAAGCGCTTTGGCGGGGTCGCTGGCTAGCGTAACTTTCTCACTGCATCCAGCTTCGCGAGAGAGCAGATGCACCGTGTCGGCTTTGCCAGCTAGAAGTTCAGCGGCATCTTCCGGCCGCAGTTTCCAGCCGCCAGGTTCCGAGGCACTCAACAGCTGAAAGACCGGCCCCTGAAAAGGGTCGAAGCCCCACGAGCCTTTCAATCGCGCTTTGCCTTCGATGCCGGGCGGGAAAGTATTCACACCGTTAAGAACCAGGCCACCGCGGCCAGCGTCTCCTGTAACAGGCAATTCGATCGTTTTGCCGCTGGGATCTTTCATTTGCAACTCTAAGTTGCGTCCGTAGCTGGTCGAAAAGAGGAGAGGAGCACCCTCGACTGGTAGAACGAACGCAGCATCCTGCAAGCAGTGCATCTTCTCAGACTCGGGAGCGATCAAGACCGGAGGATGCGAGGCTCCGATAGGAGGCAGCCCAATGACCATCACCGACTTGGGATCATGGAAGGAGGGCGGATTGTTCAGTTTCAACCGCACGCGTTCGCCCTCGAAGACGGAAATGGCGGGAATGTATTGATATTTGGCGGTATGCAGGTTGCTGAAGATCTTCACCATGTCTACGACTGCGCCGACATAAGGGCTGTAGGCGCCGCCGCCAGCCATTCTCGTCGAGCTAATCTGGCCGATGAGATCGGTGTTCGTTCCCGAGGTGAGTTCGGCGACCATGGATTGAGTGCTGCCGTCGTCGAGCACGAGATTGCTGGAGTTCTGCGTCAAGCACTCGGCTTGCTGGTCGGGCGGCTTCTCAAAGCAGTCGGCGTCGAGCTTGATCTTCAGACTCTTGGCAAGAAGAGGAGTGTCTTTGTGGAGATCGTTGGGGTCATTCGCGGCGATCTTCTCGACGCCGGCCAGATACTTGTCCAAGCGTGTGCGCTGGAGGCTTGCCTGCTGTAAATCCTGAACGGCGCGGACAAAAGTACCCGGCCTGCCGCGAACGGCGCCGCGCAAAGTCGTAAAGTCGCCGCCCGTCACCGGAGCGAGCAGAAGCAACGCCTGCTGTGCCCCCGGGGGAACGATTATCGTGACGCCTTTGTCGCGGACCGGGTCGGTCCAGGTTTCGGACTTGGTGAACCACTCTTCTGGAGGCGGATTTGTGGCCCCACGCAGGAAGCTTACGATAAGCAGATAGCGCACGGTCTGGCCGGCGGGGAATGCCGGTTGAATCCATAGCTTGTCGCCGTCCAATAGATTCGGGACTTGTGCGATGTCCAGCGTCTGCCTGCCGCGGGTCACGCGGACGCGCAATGCCGGGCCGTCCAGATCAAAATTCGCGCCATCGGCAAAAAGGAATGAGGGAAGAAACAGTAAGGCAGCCAGTGCCGCCATCGAAAAACAAGGTCGCTTGGTCATAGAAGGTATTGTAGGCGCAGCGCCTGCCTAAGAAGAAGACGCTTTCCAGATATGAAATAGTTGTATGTCCAAAATAAATGCTAGGACATTCGAGTGCGAACGGCGTCCTCACACAAAATCACGCGCCAGCAGTTGGACAACTGGCGACGGTCGAAGGGATTGAGTTTCTTTCACCACTCGTGCGCAGCAAAGGAAATTGGCTTCGAATTCGAGAATCTTTGTCGAGTAGGAACAATAAAACAGTCGATTGAGGTCTGGAGCGGGCGCTGGGAATCGAACCCAGACACGATTACCGCTATGTTGCCGACACTATGGGCTATTCTTGCCAACTGCCGTCCAAAACCGGCCATAATCGGGTGACCGACGACAAAAAACCGCGACAGATCAGCTCGAATAGCTGGTGATTTGATGAGACAGATAACGCAACAGGGCGCCCATGTCCGAAGGTTGGGAAGTGGCTATGCGATTCGCGGAGTCAAGCGCAACATTATCCTTAAAACGGAATACAAGCGCGTCTATCAGTACTGATCCTGGCAAACTTCCTGCAAGCCGACTTAGGACCCGGAATTTCCGGGCCGCTCGGTACCACTTCTCACTGAGTGAAATCGCCTGATTTCAACAACTGTCGCCCTCCACTCCTCTGCGGCGTAGATCACTTGATTTTAAAAGTCTTTACATCGCATCCGTTGTGCTCCTCATTCGCCGATTTCCTCAGATCCGGGAGCCGACCTTCGGGTGCCCATTCTAAATAAAGTCCCGTTTTCGGGTTTGCAGAAACACGGTGAGACCGAGGAGCAGCGCAATCAGTGTGAATTCGACTCCCAGGGTTGTGACGAGTGTAGGATTCCACACGATTTTGGGGTGAAATGCATCCCGGCCGATTTCCGGAATTCGGATCAGCAAGTACCATCCCAAGCTGTAGGACACGTTGACGAGGATCACGGTTGCAATCACCCAGCTCTCGTTCTCCTGGACCATGCCGACCGAGCAGATCAGAACAAAGCCGAGCAGGATCAGCGACGACAGGACCAGCATGAGCGGGATCAATCCATCAGGGATTCCCTTGCGGGTCAAGATCATCGTGGCGGCGACGCCCACCAGGGTCAGCCAAAACACAAGAAAGATTCCGATGGTGGAGATCATCTTGGCAATGGTGTACTCGATGGCGGAGACCGGAAGGCTCATGATAAAGGCCATAGTCTGGTTTTTCCGTTCTTCGTAGATGTTCTTTGGCAGGATGCTCCCGAGTACGCACATGACCGAATAGAAACAGACGACGCCGATGACCGCCGGAACTGTCCCGCCGAAGAAGGTGATGCCGATCGCAAGGATCCCGAGGACGATCCCCGCGCCGACGGCGACGCGATTCAGTTCCCAGTCTTTACGAATCAATTCGTAGACGATCGGCTTCACGCTTCCACCTCCTCGCGGTTTTTTTCCACGTTGGCCACAAAGATCTCTTCGAGGGTCATGGCTTCGACGGCTTGCACGCGCGCGCCGCTCGATTCATAGGCGCCGGGCAAGTCTGGCTGAAAGGCGTTGACCGTAACGATGGCGATCCGCCCGGTTTGCCGAATTCCGAGGACGCCGGGCAGGGCCGAGACCGAGGCACCCGAAGGAATCTCCAGGCGAAGACGCCGCCAGCTGTCCATGTAGGTCTCCTTGTCGAGCGAGTCGATGATCCGCCCGCGATCAATGAACGTGATCTGATCGCAGATGCGTTCGATGTCGAGCGTGTTGTGCGATGAGAACAGGACGCTGCGGTTCTCGTCGGTCACTATGGAGGTGATCTCGCGGAGGATCTCGTTACGGGCAACCGGATCGAGGCCGGTGGTCGGCTCATCGAGGATGAGCAGCTTGGGCCGCCGGGCCAGGACGAGCAGAAGCGAAGCCTTGACGCGCTGGCCGTGAGAGATTCCCTTTATGCGCTGTTCGGCGTGGAGGCCAAATCGTTTGAGCAGTTGCTGTGCGTAGGGTTCGTCCCAAGTGGGATAGATCCGGCGCATCAGGTCCAGGTGCCATTCGAGAGTCATTGCTCCGTAGAGACGCATGTCGTCGGAGGCGAAACCGGTTTCCCACTTGGTGGCAATTTGTGCCGCGGGCATGGGGTTGCCGAGCACTTCGACGTCGCCGGAGTCCTGATGGACGAGGCCCATCATGATCAGGATCGAAGTGGACTTGCCGGCGCCGTTGGGTCCGATCAGCCCCATCACCTGTCCTTTGGGCAACTCCAGGCTGACTTGCTGGAGGGCAAAGTAGGGGTAGGCCTTGCAAACTCCCTGCATTCTGATGGCTAGTTCAGTCATACCCGTTCCCTTTCCTCAAGGCGCTCCATGGTCTCGCGGACTCGCCGTTTAAGCTCTTTCTCATCGATCCCCAGTTGGAGGGCGAGTCGCACTGCCAGCTCGAGGTTGAGCACCAGTTCCTTTTCCTGAAGTTCTTCCGCCAGGTTTTGCTTCGGCGCCACCTGCGAGCCCTTGCCGTGATGGGTGACAATGACGCCCTCGCGCTCCAGTTCCAGGTAGGCGCGCTTGACGGTGATGACGCTGACCTGGAGGTCGGCGGCGAGCTGGCGGATGGAAGGCAGTGGATCGCCTTCGACCCAGTCCCCCACGGCGATGCAGCGCTTGACCTGCCCGATGATTTGCAGATAGATCGGCCGTTTATCCGACTGGGAGATCACGAATGGGCTCGCCGAGTTCATGTGTGCATACACAGTATATACTGTAGATACGGTAAGTCAATACGCGAGCTGAGAAAAATCCCGATTGGTTCTTAGTCGTCGAGTAGCCCATGCAAGCAATCTGCTTCAAGAAAGAAAGGTTTGGTATGGACGATCAGCCATTTTCGAGTAGTCGGCGTTAAATCGCGATTGCACTCATTGATCCGGACGAGTTGGCTTCAAGAAAGTTGGCCGGATGGGTACCGATAAGTCGGCCTGAAGGAAGTGATCTCCGCACTTGGCATTGACTACTCAAGCCAACGTTTCCCTAGACCGTTGTCCTGAGGATTCACAACTCACAAAGTGAAATAGTTTAGAAGCATACGGCGGAGACGAGTGTCGGCGAAATGAAGTTGGGCCATTTTCCGATTCTGAATTATCTACACCCGTGGGCTGTGAAGAGCAGAGATTGGGAGAGTCGGAATGGAGGAGTTTACAAAATGTGATCCGTCGGTCCAGCAAAATAAAGCGTTTGAATCGACCGTCCAATCGAGTCGAGTACCGTCCAACTACCGTCCAAAACGCGCTGTTCTTTAGTCGAATTCGGGGAGCTTAGCCGTGTAAGGCCAGTTGAATCATCGTTGAGCGGCCCGACACATAGGTGACAGTTTGTACCGGACACATGGGTGACACTTTTTCCCTTTAGGGGAGGGCGTGATGCCTTGGAAGGAGTGTTCGGTGATGGATGAACGTGTTCGCTTTGTGGCGCGTTTGCTGGATGGGGAGAAGATGGCGGCGCTGTGTCGCGAGTTTGCCATCTCGCGCAAGACCGGTTACAAGATCTTCGACCGCTACAAGGAATCTGGTCTGGAAGCTCTGACCGACCGTTCGCGGCGGCCCTGGCGCTACGGCAACCAACTGCCCCAGCAGGTGGAGGCGGCGATCCTGAATCTCAAACGGGAGAAGCCCTACTGGGGCGCGCGCAAGATCCGCGAACGATTGCTGCGGCGCTTTTCCTGTGAGGTGAAGGTTCCGGCTCGCAGCACCATCCATGCCGTGCTCGATCGTCACGGTCTCGTGCAACGCCGCGGGCGCCGGCGCCACCATGCCCAGGGCACCCCCTTGTCGCTCGGACAAAAACCCAACGAGCTGTGGTGCACCGATTACAAAGGCGAGTTTCTGTTGGGCAACAAGAAATACTGCTACCCGCTGACCGTCACCGATCACGCTTCGCGCTATCTCCTCCTCTGTGAAGCCTTGGAATCTACCTGTGAGGCGCTTGCTTTTACGGCTTTTGAGCGCTTATTTGCAGAACGCGGCTTGCCAACCAGCATGCGCTCGGACAACGGCGTGCCCTTCGCCTCGCCCAACTCCTTGTTTAACCTCTCCAAACTTTCCGTATGGTGGTTGCGCCTGGGCATCACCATCGAACGCATCCAGCCTGGTCATCCGCAGCAGAATGGCCGACACGAACGCATGCATCTCACGCTCAAAACACAAACCACTCACCCCGCGGGTATCAACAGCCTGCAGCAGCAGGGCAAATTCGACGATTTTCTCGAAGAGTTCAACCACGAGCGGCCTCATGAAGCACTCGCGATGAAGTGTCCCGCGGAAGTCTACACGCCCGCCACCCGTCACTATCGCGGCCTGCCAGAACTTGCTTACCCGTTTCACGACCACACCATTCACGTCACCAACTGCGGGCGCATCTGTCTGCACCGCAAAAAAATTAATCTCAGCACGGTCTTCGCGGGTCAGGCCGTCGGAATCAAAGAGGTCGAAGAAGGTATTTGGCTGGTCAGCTTTATGGAGTACGATCTGGGCTACATCGACTTGGAGGAAAAAACTCTGCAGCCTCTCGACAACCCTTTTGGCCCAAAAGTGTTACCTATGTAGCCGGTACGTTCTGTTACCCATGTGTCCGGGTCGGACCCGTGAGATCTGGAGCGGGCGATGGGAATCGAACCCACGTCCGAAGCTTGGGAAGCTTCTATACTGCCATTGTACGACGCCCGCTCAATGTTCTCGCCTGATAATTATACATAACTAGACGAGGAGTTAAAGCAGAAGCAAGGAAGCTGCTAAGACCTATCAAACCCGAATGGCTGAGACCCATAACGAACGAGCGCGATTCGCCCGAGGCTCGTTCGGCCCAATATATTTCTGCCCCTTGATTTTCAACGAGGAACATGAAGCGTCTAGTCGTGGCTGACGGGAAGGGTTCTAAGCATCGCAAGCAAAATCAGGGGGAGGCGATAGACGGTTACGGATGCAGCTTACTAACATCTGGCCATTGTATATAATCCGGCTTAGGGTGCTAGGTTTACGGACGGCCTATCAATTCGCTGGCAAAGTGGCTGCGTCTGCGCTTGGCCGGCCCGACAAATTGAATGCGAGTCCAGCGATCTTGAAACGCGAGACCAGGCTGCGACGTTCGCGCATTGAAAAAAAAGCACCCCAACTTCCACCGTCAGATTAGAGGTTCCTGTGGACTTTAAATTCAGCGACAAAGTGAAGGAGCTGCAGCGCCGGTTGCAGGCGTTCATGGATGAGTACATTTATCCGAATGAACAGCGCTTCCACGACGAGATCGAGCGGAATCGATGGCTGCCAACAAGAATCATCGAAGAGCTAAAGCCGAAAGCTCGCGCCGCTGGTCTATGGAACTTGTTTCTGCCCGAGAGCGAGCGCGGCGCTGGGCTGACAAATTTAGAATATGCGCCCCTTTGCGAAATTATGGGCCGCAGCGCGATGGCGCCCGAGGTCTTCAATTGTTCCGCGCCTGACACGGGCAACATGGAAGTGCTCGCCCGGTACGGCACGACCGAACAGAAGGAGCGCTGGTTGACGCCCTTGCTTGCGGGCGAGATCAGATCGTGTTTCGCGATGACCGAACCCGCAGTTGCTTCCTCCGACGCCACGAATATCGAGGCGAGAATCGTGCGGGAAGGCCACGAATACGTGATTCATGGCCGAAAATGGTGGATTTCCGGGTCGGGCGACCCGCGCTGCAAGATCGCCATCTTTATGGGAAAGACCGACCCTTCGGCGCCTGCGCATAAACAGCAGTCGATGATTCTGGTGCCGATGGATGCGCCGGGCGTGAAGATCGAGCGAATGTTGACGGTATATGGGTATGACCATGCTCCGCATGGCCATGGCGAACTCACCTTTGAAAATGTGCGCGTTCCGGTTTCGAACATCCTGCTTGGCGAAGGGCGAGGATTCGAGATTGCCCAAGGGCGGCTCGGGCCGGGCCGCATCCACCACTGCATGCGGTGTATCGGAGTAGCAGAGCGCGCACTGGAAACGATGTGCAATCGCGTAGTAGCACGTGTAGCCTTCGGAAAAGCACTGGCCGAACAAGGGACGATTCGCGCGGACATCGCCACTTCGCGGATGGAGATCGAGCAGGCGCGACTGCTGACGCTGAAAGCCGCGTACATGATGGACACGATGGGAAACAAAACAGCCCGTACTGAAATCGCGATGATCAAAGTGGTGGCGCCGAACGTGGCTTTGCGCGTACTGGATCGGGCGATTCAAGCGCACGGGGGCGCGGGAGTTTCTCAGGACACGTTTCTGGCAAGCGCATGGGCGGCAACCCGGACCCTGCGATTGGCCGATGGGCCGGACGAAGTGCATATTGAATCGATTGCGAAGTGGGAACTTGCCAAAGGCAAGAAAGCCGCAGGATCGTCAGGTTCACTCTGATGATTGAGACCCGGGCGCGAAAAAATCACGAGACGGGCAAGGGGCGAATTCAATGGCGCCGTTGATTATCAAAGACCTGCAATCGCTCAGAGAATTTGTGGGACAGGAAATTGGCGTAACGGAGTGGTTTCTGATCTCGCAAGGGCGAATTGAAAAGTTCGCAGAAGCCACGGAAGACCGGCAATGGATACATCTGGATCGCGAGCGAGCCGGAAAACAATCTCCCTATGGCACGACAATCGCCCACGGGTTTCTTACGCTGTCCTTGATCAGCCACTTCTTGAAAGAGTTGATGCAAATCCCGAATGGAGTGCGGCTGGCAGTAAATTACGGGTTGAATCGTGTGCGCTTCCCTGCTGCCGTGCGTGCCGATTCGAGAATTCGCGCGCGGGTTTCTATGCTCGATTTGAAAGAACTTCCTGGCTCGGTGGACGCGACCTACGCAGTCACGATCGAAATCGAGCAATCGGAGAAGCCGGCCTGCGTTGCGGAGTGGATCGTTCGTTACTCCGAATGAATCGTTGACGCTTGCGCGGCGGCGGCGTTGCAACATCCAAATCTGAAGGCCGAGAGGAACGCTAGATTCTTCCAGTTTGCGCGCATTGTAAAGAAGCGCGGAGCAGGATTTGGATTTTCCCCGGCATGGATGCAAATCGCCCGTCATGAGTCAAGCCCTGGTGATAGCGAAAGTAAATTTGCTGTGCGATGACGGCAAGTTTGAAACGGGCGAAAGCAAGATAGAAAGCGATCTGAGAAGCGTCGCAGCCTGTTTTCCGTGCGTAGAAATAGACAAATTCCTCTCTTGTGAAGCTGCCTGGGAAGGTTGTGGGACCCCAGCGATTTCCTTGAAGTTCTTCCGCATCCGTGGCATCGACCCAATAAGCCAGCGCGGTGCCCAAATCAGTAAGAGGATCGCCGATCGTGCACATTTCCCAATCGAGGACACCCACAATTTTGGTGATGTCCATCGCATCGAGCACTACATTGTCGTATTTGTAGTCATTGTGGATGAGCGAACTAGCGTTCGTGGTGGGCATGTGCTGCTGCATCCAAGCGGAAATTTTCTCCACCTCCGGATAATCGTGCGTTTTGGAACCAAAGTAGCGTTCGGTCCAGCCGCGGACTTGCCGTTCCAGATACCCTTGTGGTTTGCCAAGATCCGAAAGGCCCGCGGCTGCGTAATCCACTTGGTGCAGGCGAACAAGATTTTCAATAAAAGACTCGCTAAGACGCCGGGCTGTTTCGGAAGGAAAACCCAAACCGGGCGGCGGATCTCTTCGGAGGATCACGCCGTGAATCGGTTGCATCAAATAGAATGGCGCACCGATGACAGAAGCGTCATCGCAATAGTGGAGGACTTCGGGAGCCGGGTCATAGACGGCGTGTAGCTTTGAGAGCACGCGAAATTCACGGTTCATATCGTGCGCGGACTTAACCTTGCTCCCGAAGGGCGGGCGCCGAAGCACGAACTCCTTCGCGCCGAGACGCAGCGAGTACGTCAAATTGGAATGGCCGCTGGGGTATTGGCGAGCATCAAGCGTACCAGGCGCATTCGGAAATTGAAGGCGCAAGTAGGGTTCAAGCTTGGCTAAATTAAGCTCTTCGCCAGGTCGGATGGCGGCCGGGTGATCCAGCAAATCGCTCATTAAAAAGTCTCCCTAGCGATACGTGAGCATTGCGGGATCCGCGATGTGCGCATGAGAATTAAAACTGCTGAGTGTAAAGCGTTCCGCGTTGTAAAGAAACTCGCTCCAAGAAGAGTTCCGCGACATCCAGCTCACCTGTAGGGCACTTTCCGCGGAGAGCCGCAAAGCGCGTTGCATGGCAACCGCGATGGGTCCACCGGAAGTAACAACCGCGATTCTTTGGCCGCCTACAGCGCTGGAGAGAATTTCGTTCAAACCGGAATTCACTCGCGAACAGAACTGCAGCCAGGTCTCAACACCTTGCGGACGGATTTCACCGGCCACCCACTTGCCGATAACGAGCTCGAATAGTTTCTGAAACGCCTTATGACGCCGGGATGAATCCGCCGAGGATTCGAAAACAGCATGGAGGTCGCGGACGCCCTGATCTCTTTTAAGCAATTCGGGCAAACTGCGTTTGAGAACCGCCTCTCCTTGGTACTCATCGAATTCCGGAAGTGTTTGAGGCTCGGGAAATTCGAGGCCGGCGTTCGCGTAGGCGTCCGTCACGAGCTTGAGGGTATCTTTCTGGCGCAAGCATGGGCCGGCGCAGGCACGGTCGAAAACGAAATTGTGTCGCGCCCAATACTCACCAAGCAAACGTGCCTGTGCCTCTCCCAGCTTTGACAGCTTGTCGTAGTCCGGATCGAGAAACGAAGCTTGCGCGTGGCGGACGAGAAAGAGAATCCCCATTTGTGGCAATGCCCTTTCAGCATTCGTTATAGCGCAAGCCGCGACGCGAAGAATAGATTCAAGCGCTCTTCGAGCAAACACTGTCTGAATCGATCACTGCGGATGCGATGCGCTCACGGTGAAACGTGGCGTCGCCGAACGCCGTTTCCGATGCCTTCGCCCGGCGGTAGTACAGGTGGAGATCGTTCTCCCACGTGAAGCCCATGCCGCCATGAATTTGGATGCCCCGGTTGCCGACGGTGCGCGCGGCATCACTGGCATACATCTTGGCGATCGAGACTGCCGTTGCCGCATCCGGCGAATTCTCTTCCAGCGCCCAGCCCGCGTAGTAGACGGCCGAGCGCGCGCTTTCGGTTTCCAAATACATGTCGGCGCACTGATGCTGCACGGCTTGGAACATTCCGATGGGCTTGCCAAATTGTTTTCGAGTCTTGGCGTATTCGACGGTGATGTCGAGAGTTCGCTGCATTCCGCCGACCAATTCCGCGGCAAGCGCGGCAGTGGCAAGGTCGAACGCTCGAGGAAGAGCCGCGGTGGAACCAAGCTTCTCGGCAGGCGTGTCGTTGAATTCGACGACGTAAAGCTTCCGCGTCAGGTCCATCGCGGACATCGGAGAGATCTTCAGGCCCCGCGCATTCGAATCCACGACGAAGACTCCATTGCGCGCGACGACCAGGATAAAATCGGCGATAGCCGCGTCTGAAACAAAGAGTTTTTCGCCAGTTAGTTTCCCGTTGGCAGCGCTCAGTTGAGTATCCCGCAGATTCCAGCTTGCGCTTGATTCCAGAATGGCAACCGTAGCGCGTAGCTCACCCCGGCAGACAGGAGCGAGATATTTTTCCTTGTGTTCTGGCGTGCCTACATCGTTCACAATGGAACCGGCAACCACGACCGTCGAGAAAAACGGACCGGGCAAGGGCGCACGCCCCGCTTCTTCCATCAGCAGCATGAGTTCGACTTTGCCGAGGCCGACTCCGCCGTATGCCTCCGGAAAAATGATGCCGGTATAACCTTGATCGGCCAGCTTTGCCCAGAGCGCGGCGTCGTAAGCAGTATCCGTTTCCATCAGGCGCCGCATTTCCGTGCTGGGACATTCACCCGCAAAAAACTTCCGCGCGCTGTCTTTTAGAAATTCCTGGCTTTCGCTCAAACCGAATTGCATGGCGTATCCTTTTTGCCGTTTCCGGGTCAATAACTTCTGGGCAAGCCCAGCACGAAGTGTCCAATGATGTTGCGCTGGACCTCGGAGGTGCCAGCTTCGATGGTATTTCCGCGCGAACGCAGGTAGGCGTAGGACCAGAGCCCTTTGTCGATGGCGTGTGGATCGCCGGCCATTAGCTGGCCGTAGGAACCGAGGATCTCCTGCGCGACTTGCTGCAGGCGCTGGTTGAGCTCGCTCCAAAAAATCTTCTGGATCGAACCTTCCGGACCCGGCACACCGGTCGCAGTGATTCGGCTGAAGGCGCGCATCTGGTTGAAGCGCATGATTTCTATCTCCGCGCTGCACTGCGCGAGCTTTTGGCGAATCAGAGGGTCTTCGGCGGCGGGACGGCCATTGCGGAGAATGGTGCGCGAGAGTTCGATCAAGCGGGTAATGTAGCGTTTGAAGATGAGATGGAGCCGAGCGGCATAGGAACCTCGCTCGTACATCAGGGTGCTCATCGCCACGTTCCAACCGTCATTTAATCTACCGAGAGTATTTTCAACAGGCACGCGAACGTCGCGAAAGAACAGTTCGTTGAATTCCGATTCTCCGGTCATTTGGCGCAAAGGGCGAACCTCTACGCCGGGCGATTTCATATCCACGAGGAGAACGGTGAGCCCTTTATGTTTGGGGGCTGTAGCGTCGGTGCGCACAACGAGTTCACACCAATCGCCAACCCAGCCGTAGCTGGTCCAGATTTTTTGGCCGTTCACGATGTAGTGATCGCTTTCGAGGCGGGCTTCCGTTTGCAAACCTGCGAGGTCGGAACCGGCGTTCGGCTCGGAAAAGCCCTGGCACCAGATTTCATCGGCACTCAGAATTTTCGGAATGTACCGCTTTTTTTGTGCTTCCGTTCCATACGCGATGATCGTGGGTCCTATGAGACCCAAGCCGAGCGAATTGGCCATGGGCGGCGCTTCGACGCGCGCCATCTCTTCCCAAAATATGGCTTGCTGCATCAGCGTCGCGCTACGTCCACCATATTCCTTGGGCCATGAAACCGCAGCCCAGCGGCCTTCTTGGAGCTTTTGCTGCCAGGCGCGCAGATAGGGAAAGGATTCTTCCATGGGCTTTTCGCGCCACTGATCCCAATCCTTTGGGACGTTAGCGGCGAGCCAAGCGCGGAGTTCGTCGCGGAATGCCGACTCTTCGACGGTTAAATTCAAATCCATGAACAAGACTCCTTCGCTTTGCCCGGCACGAACTGCGATGCAATTCCAGTGTCCGAGCGCAAATCGTTTGAAGCCTCACTCGCTTGCTCAAACAATTTTCTTCTCCACGGCAAAATCCGGGCGAAGGGTGTCTTTACCTTGCCAGTATTTTTTCCGCAGATCTCTCTTCAGGATTTTACCAGTGCCGGTCTTCGGCAAATTTGCCACGAATTCGATGGAGCGTGGGCACTTGTAATGCGCCAAGCGCGACCGGCAGAACTCGATGAGTTCGGATTCCGTGATGACCCCGGCATCCGGTTTTAAGACCACCAGAGCTTTGGGGACTTCGCCCCACTTTTCGTCGGGTACGGGAATTACGCACGCCTCCAAGACAGCGGGATGCGCAAGGATTGACTTTTCCAGTTCGAGAGAGGAAATATTTTCGCCGCCGCTTACGATGATGTCTTTTTTCCGGTCCACGATGAGCAAATAGCCTTCGTGGTTGAGGGTGGCCATGTCTCCGGTGTGAAACCAGCCGCCTCGCAGGACGTCGGCAGAGGCTTCGGGCTGATGCCAGTAACCCTCCATCACGCCATCACCGCGGGCAACGATTTCGCCAATGGATTGCCCGTCGGCCGGCACGTCATTATCGTTGGCATCTACTACGCGTAACTCGGTTCCAGGGAACGCATAGCCCGTCATTGCCTGGCCCACATACTTCTGCTCGCCGGTCCAACCGAGCCCTGATTTCATAGGAGAAATCGAAAGCGAGGGCGATGTTTCCGTCAAGCCGTATCCAGAAAAACATTCGCAGCCGAGTTTTTCTTCTACCTCGCGAACAAGAGTCGGCGAAGAGGCAGCGCCGCCGATAACAACGCGCCGCAGGGTGCTCAAGTTGTATTTCGTGCGCTCCGGACAATTCACCAGAGCCGTGGCCATGATGGGAACGAGGCTGCACGAATGGACGCCCTCCTTCTCGATGAGACGGAAGACTTCCTTGGGATCGAAGCGGTGCATCATCACGTGCTTCCCTCCCAGCAAGGTGAGGAAATGAGCGACGCCCCAGCCATTCGCGTGAAAGAGAGGAATGGTGTGGAGTTCAACGGCGCCGTTTTCCGTGTTGAAACCGAGGCAGACGTTTTGTGCGTGAAGATAGATATTTCTGTGCGTGAGCATCACGCCTTTGGGATTAGCGCTCGTGCCGCTGGTGTAGAAAAGCTCGGCAAGCGAATTCTCGTCGATGGAAGCGATGTCGGTGAGATAGCACGCGGCGGCGTTGATCAGGGCTTCGTAGTTTTGTGGGGAGAGCCAAGATGCCTCTGGCACTCCATCAAGCTGGAAGAACATTTTTACGCTGGGGATATCCTTACGAAAGGACTCGACCAAGCCGAGAAACTGGCTTTCGAAAAAAAGAACGCTTGCCCCGGAATCGTTGAGAACGTAGCTCAGTTCGCTCGAGGCCAGCCGGATGTTCAAGGGCAGCAGAACGGCGCCAGCCTCGATCACGCCGTAGTACGCTTCGAGCAGACGATGGCAGTTTGTGCTGAGGAAAGCCACGCGATCGCCAGGTTGCACGCCGCACTGGCGCAAGGCGCTTGCGAGACGGCCAGCGCGCGCGGCAAATTGCGCGTATGTAAAGGTTTGGTCGTTACAAACCACCGCGATTCTGCGCGGATACTGCTTCTCGGCGTACCGCAAAAAACGCAAAGGGGTAAGAGGAATGTTCATGGCTTGCCTAGCTCGCCCACATCAGGCGGATTGGCCCCCATCAACAACAAGTGTATGCCCAGTGACAAAATCCGAAGCATTGGAGGCGAGAAAAATGGCGGCTCCCTTAAGGTCCTGCGGCCCACCAAAGCGGCCTAAGGGTATGCCAGCCAAGAGCCGGTCCTTATTCCGCTCGATTACTTTTTCCGACATATCGGTGGGGAACCAGCCAGGCGCAATCGCATTCACCTGGATGTTATACATGCCCCATTTGCAGGCCAGATCTCTCGTAAAGGCAATCACGCCGCCTTTGCTGGCGCTATATCCAATAGCTGAAAATTGCGGGGGAGAGCCGCGTAATCCGGCAACGGAAGCGATATTGATAATTTTGCCGTGACGCTGGGCAATCATTCCCTTCCCTACTGCCTGCGAGAAAAGAAACGTCCCGGTCAGATTGGTTTCGACGACTTTATTCCACTGCTCGAGCGTCATGGCTTCGACAGGGGCGCCCCAGGAGGTGCCGGCATTGTTGATCAAAATATCGATGCGACCAAAATGTTTGACAGCGGCATCCACGACTTCCTGAATGCTGGAGTGATGCTTCACGTCGCAACCGAGCGCGAGAACCTGCACGCCCAGTTTTTGTAACTCGCCGGCCGTCTGCAGGCAGCGCTCTTTTTTTCGCGCACAGAGCACCAGATTCGCTCCCATTTCGGCCAGCCCCTCAGCCATTTGCCGGCCGAGGCCTACGGAGCCGCCCGTCACGATGGCGACACGGCCGCTGAGATCGAAAATGTGTCCGGGCTTCATCATCTCCGGTCGCGAGAATCGGCTCGCTCTCTCCAACAGGCACGGTGCGGCGATTGCGTCACCGCATTGTTGCCGCGAGCCGACCCCAGGGCAACTAGAATGTCACGCGTAGACCAAGCTGGATTTCACGCTTGGGGAAATCGGACGTGAAGCCCAGCGGCTGGCTCGGAGAGAGGGCTGCGCTCCCGTGCACGTTGAATGTGGTATTGCCAAGCCCGGGGGGACAGGCGGGGCACGCCGTAGTGTCAGCGGGGTTTGTGGGAAGTCCAAAAAGCGGGCTCACTTCATTGTTCACGCTCGCATAGTTGGTACGGTTGACGATGTTGAAACTCTCAGCCGTAAATTGCAATTTGGCCTTCTCGCCTAATTTATGCTGCCAGGTGAGGCGCATATCGAGATTAATGAAGTCCGGGCCGATTCCCGTGTCACGACCGGCCCCAATGGGGCGTTCATTGGTGGTGTGATTGTCACCGTTCACTTCACCACCGGCCAAGAGGTTAAAGGGGTGTCCGCTGTTATAGGTAAAAATGGGAGCCAATTGAAAACCAGCAAGGATGGGATTTTTTAAAGGGCTGTCAAACACGCCGGCCACCACGACCTTGTTGCGCTGATCGAATTCCGATAGCGCTCTGTCGGCGCCCAAGTTCGTCGGATCTTGCGGTCCATAATCGCTATTGAAATCAGTCGTCGTGTCGAAACCCTTGCTGAACGTGTAGTTACCAAACAATGTGAAATGGTCGCTGAAGCGTTTGTTGACTTCAAGAATTCCGGCCTGGTAAATGGCAGAACCAGCGGAAGTGTACTGATTGTTCTGCACGATGAAGGGATTCACAAAGCAAGCAAACCCCTGACTGGCGTTGCACGGCAATCCTTCCGCACCACCAAGCGGATCGGCGCTGGCAGCGGTGGTATTCCAATTTCGGTAGGAAAAATTTTTGCCATTCGCTAAGGTTACTGTGCTCATGGGAGCGGGAAGCAAATTGGTATCGATGGCCACGGGAAGGCCAATGGTATGGGAATAGATGTAACTCGCGGAGATTGAGAATCCAGGAGCAACTTCGCGCGCAATTCCGAACTCAGCCTGCTGAGAATAGGGAGATCTAAAGTTGCGCTGGTCTGTAAAAATCACCTGAAGCGGAGAAAGCGGACCGCCATTGGTGACGTTCAACCCGAACTGGGATAGCCCGCCCGCCCCACCTGTGCCGCCATTCGGTGTAATGCAAGCGTAGCTTCCTGCTGCAGGGGTTGTGCAGGAGATTGCTCCTTGAGCGAAGAGGGTCTGGAAAACTGTCGGAGCGTTCAGCGCCGGGTTACCACCAGGAACTCCAGTGATCGGAACGATATAGATCGAGATCTCGCGGTAGCACGGACTCGTTCCATTACCTGGGAAAAGTCCGAAAGCACCCGACATTCCGCAGATGGTGTCCAGGTTATTCACTTGCCCAGCGGATGTTGAGTTGGCTACCGAGCTTTTATTCGCGTTCAAGACCCCCAGGGAGTAATCAACATCCGGAATCTGGGCGTAGATTGGTGCATAAAAGATCCCATACCCGCCGCGAACTACCGTCTTGTGATCCTTGAAGGGATCCCATGCGAAGGACACGCGGGGGCCAAAATCCTTCTTGTAGGTGCTCAGCGGAGCGAACTGGGAGTCGAGTTCGTAGCGGAGACCGTAATTCAAGGTGAAATTGGACTTAATCTTCCAAGAATCTTGCCAGTACGCCGCCGTGAAAGGCCTAGTGTAGTAAGGATAGGTCGGATTGCCGAAGCCTTGCTGGAAGACCTGCGGGAGGCCAAAGGACGCCGCTTGCAACGGATCAATTGCGGGCAGCAGAGGCGTTATAAGGTCTCCGGGTAGCGAGCCAAAGATGAAGCGGCCGGGGAAGAAAGTGTGTGATTCGGTGTGATTGCCACGCAGCAGCTCGGAACCGCCCATTTTCATCGTGTGATGGCCGCGGATGAGAGTGAAATTGTCGCCAAGTTCATATCTGCGAGTGATGGTGAAGTTGGGTATAAAGATGCTAGTTCCCAGGTTATTCACAACGCCGGGGATTTGAAGTCCGACTTCCCCCGGTTCGTTGGGAATGACGTTCAGGGTGGCATAATCAAACTGAAAAAGGGCTTCATTCTGCGCCGTGGGGCTGAACTGGTGGTACCAAGCAGCTAAAGCATTGTTGTCATAGTCGTGAATCGAACTGCCAGCCGAAAAGCCGGTAAGCGATTGCACGTCGGGATTTTCCTCGAGATCGTGTCCAAATCTGTAGGTGGCAGTCATCTGGTCCGAGTCGCTGAAACGGTGATCGAACCTGCCGGACGCCAGGTACTCTCGAGTCTTATAATTGAATAGCCCGCCGTTTGTCTCCAGTTCGTTCAAGAGAAAGGCCTGTAAGGGGCTCGATGCAGGGTTTAAAGTCAGAGCCCCGTTCAGGATAGCAGCGCACTCACTCGCGGGTAAGTTCGTCGTTGGATTTGGCGCTGGCAAGCCTAGGCTCGCAGCCACGGCGGCACCTACAGGTCCGCTAAGGCACGGCACAGTCCCCGTCCCCGTCAGCCCATTGAGAATCGTCTGCTGTGTAGGGTTCGGCCGCAGAACACTTGTGCTAGTCAGGATGGGGACAGCATTCTGAGAGTCCTGCTGCAACCCTTCAAAGGAGAGGAACAGGAACGATTTGTCCTTCTTGATCGGGAAGCCCATCGCGCCACCAAATTGGTAACGGGTTAAAGAATTCTTGGTTGGATGACCCACGCGATCGGGTTGGGTTGGATCGAATGTCTGACCTGGCTGCAACGCCTGAGTGACTGCAAAAGGGTCGGAAGCATCCATCGCGTCATTGCGGAAATATCCGAAAAGACTGCCATGCAACTCGTTTGTGCCGGATTTGGAGACGATATTAATCGTGGCCCCGCTCGCACCGCCGAGTTCAGCAGAATAGTTGCTACGGTTGACTTGAAACTCTTGCACGGCGTCCTGGCTCAGGGTGAGACGCACTCCGCCCGAGTCGTCATTGGCTTCTCCGCCGTCCACCGTGACGCTATTGCCTCGGCCATTGCTGCCATAGAAAGAAAGGCCGCTCTGTGGTGTTTGCTTGACTCGATAATCCTGGTCGGAGGCCAGCCGTGTGGAATTCGAGACACCTGGAGCAAGTAGCGTGAACGTTAGATAGTCGCGCCGGTCGATAGGCAGGTTAGCGATATCCGCTTGCGTAAGTGTATCTGCCTGACTCCCCCTCTCGGTATCCACCACCGGCAATTCCCCGGTCACTTCCACGTGCGCCGTCGCAGACGCTACTTGCAAGTGAAAATCCAGGACCACGATCTGCCCTATGTTGACGACAACATCCTTACGAATCTCTGTTTGAAAGCCCGAGACTGCGACGGTCACAACGTAAGAGGCTGGCGGAAGCCCTGTCACCCGATACCCGCCATCAGTCTCCGTCACGGCGGTCCGCCGGATTCCTTTGTCGGAATCCTGGACCGTAATGGCGGCCCTCGGAACAGTTGCCCCCGTCGGATCCGTTACAGTCCCTCGGATTTCTCCCGAGGTGCCAGTACCCTGAGCGTGCGCAAAGTTATTCGCCGGGAGAAAGAAAGCCAAGGATAGGAATGCGCCAGCAAGTAAAGTTGCCTTCATAAGTCCTCCTTGCTCAACGAAGACGTCACCGAACTTTCGGTGAATTGGCCCATGTACGACTGCCCCGACCGCCAATCTCCGGCCACGCTCCGCCCGGGCGCCAGTGCTCGAGCGTTTGCCGGTGGGTGTCAGATTTTTTAGTGTCCTTGGAATCCTCACGCCGGAGTCCCGTCGGTTCCCGAGCGGTGAAGGTGCCAAGCCTCGACGTGGCATCTAAAATTATGATTGTCCGTATCACATTGTATTGACTAACGTCAAGGCGAAACCGCGCGCCAGCGCCAGCATACCGGTAATTCGCCTTTTTGGAGGGCTCGCTTGAAGCGGCCTTCGCTTGGACGATTGCGCGACAGGCAGGTGGAAGTGCAATTGGCCGTTTCCGTTCGATTCGGAGAATTGGGGATGATTAACGAGGTGTTAGAACGATTCGTCCTGAGACCTGCCCTTGCCGCAGTTGCGAAAGGACTTCGTTGGCTTGTGACAGAGGCCGCGTGGACGTCTGACACCGGACTTTTCCAGCGGCGGCCAAGGCCAAGACCTCCCGCAGGTCTTCCCGCGTTCCGACGGAAGAAGCCCGGATGCGAATCTCGGTTGCAGCCATAAGAATGGGCGAAAAGCAGAGAGACTCGGAAGGCAGGCCGACCACGAGGAGAATGCCAGTTGGGCGCACACTGGGAAAGGCCGTGTCATAGGCCTGTTTTACACCAGAAGTCACGATTGCGACATGCGCTCCGCCCGCGCGCCGCATCTCCTTGACAACATTCACTTTCGTCGAGTTCAGCGTTGCGGACGCACCCCACGCCTTGGCATCCGCGATTTTTTCGTCGGACACATCAATGGCAGTGACGAAAGCTCCCAGCCCGATCCCTATCTGCACCGCGAGGTGACCCAGACCGCCGACGCCGAACACCGCCAAACGCTGACCTGGCTGTATTCTTGCGTGTTTTAGCGCGCGATACACGGTGACCCCAGCGCAAAAAAGCGGCGCCGCCTCGATGCAGGAAAGTTCCTCGGGGATCTTAGTCACATGACTCGCGGGAGCTTTAACATATTCCGCATATCCGCCGTCTACCGTTACGCCTGTAATATTTTGCTTCGGGCAAAGATTCTCGTTCCCCTCCAAGCAGAAGTCGCATTCCCCGCAGGTCCAGTAGACCCAGGGAACGCCGACGCGGTCGCCCACTTCCAAGCCGCGGACCGAGTCGCCCTTTTCCACGACATGACCCGCGATTTCGTGTCCGAGAATTAAGGGTTTCTTCGTAATAGAGACGATCTGCGGCCAATCACCATCGGCCACGTGTAAATCGGAATGGCAGACACCGCAGCCTTCCACTTCAATCAGCACTTCATGGGCGCCAGGCTGAGGCTGTTCAACATCTTCGATGCTGAGCAGCTGTTTGAACTCGCGAAGAACGGCGGCTCTCATCTCAATTTCCTCGCGCAAGCTTCCATTTTCGACTCGGGGCTTTCCCCAAAATACGAACTTATCTAAAGCTCACTCAATTTGAAGGGGCGCTACGGCTTGGCGCCGCGTAAGAAAAATTCGACCGCATTTCGCACCCGCTCGGTAAGTTTGTGAGGTCCAGTGAGATCTACGGCCCACTGCCTGACGACGGTATTGAAAAGACCTTCCATGAATTCCGCTAGATGTACGACAGGAAAATCGCGAGTGATCTCGCCGCACTTTTGGCCTTCGTCGATGATTTCACGCAGCAAACTTACCGTCGCGGCCTCCGCTCCTCGCAACTCCGGCGAGCGTACCGGGTCCATTGCGCCGGCAAGAATTACAGCCTGCCACAGCGGACGTCCCACTTCCGTTACATTGCCGAGGGTTTCGTAAAATCGGCGCAAGCGTTGCTCTGTCGTGGCTTTGCTGGAGAGCTCCACTCTGAGGCTCTCGGCCTGCCGGGCAAACGCCCGGCGCCCTACTTCGCGTAAAACCGCATCTTTGCTGGGGAAATAACGGAAAAACGTCGGCTGGCTGATTTCCAGCGTTTGCACAATGTCATCAATGCGGGTGTTCTCATAACCGCGCTGACGGAAAAGGTGTAGAGATGCCTCGATGATCTGCTGGCGAAGGCGCGCCTTCTTGCGCTCCCGAAGGCCAGTCGCCGGCCCTTTCTCCAAAGTAGCATGGCCGCGTTCCAGGTTAGATGCTTCCCGCCCGTTGATATCTTCTGGCGTAGTCGAGCGAGACCGTTTCAGGGCAGCCTTCGCGCGGCGCATGATACCGTCCCTCCTGAATCTTGCACCGCTCGTACGCGCGGCACGGATTTCGATAGTCGCCCTAACATTATAGTGGCTTATGCTAAGTTGCAAGCTTCTGCTCACTCCATCAACAAACCGTCCTAATTTACAAACCGCGGCATCGGCTGGGCGATGAAATGCCGTTGAGCATGTTGGGGTATGCAGACATTTGCGCTGCTGTCACTTGCGTGAAGAAAAGTTGCATCACGAAGGTGGCTCTAACTCTAAAGTTCTACTTTATACTTGGTAAGTTTATCGCTTCCAACTCGAGTTCAGCGCGCTAGAAGCACAGAGGCCAAATCAAAGGGCTGGCCGGGAAGGTTCGAGTGACGCGCCGGTTAAATTGTTTTTTTTGAAAACAGCGTCTCCAGCGATGGAGATCAGCGGGGGATCCATTTGGGATTGCGCGTGAAGAGCCCGTTGGCGAAACCCATTTGATAGACGATGAAAAGACCGAAAACCAGACTGACTAATCCTGAGACCATTCCCATACCGCGATTGAAGCGGGCGAAGCGGGTTTCGGGAAACGTGAATGGGACGGCGATGGCGGCGGTAATCAGCATCATGCCGGCGACCGTGCCGAGGCCAAAAACTAGAAGATACAAAATTGCCCAAGAAGGAACGCGGATGGTTGTGAGGACCAACAGTGCGACGGCTGCAGAGCCTGCAAGACCGTGGACGATGCCCACGGCGAGCGGGCGAAGGATGTGATAGAAACCAAGGCGGCCAAAGTTTCGATCCATCCATCCAACCGGCGTTGCAGATTCGGCGTGGCCATGTGTTTCCGGGCCATGGCCGTGGGGATGAGAATGGAGGTAGTCGCCGTGCCCATGCGGATGCGTGTGATGCCCCATATGCGAAGGTGTGACGGTCTCCGTAATCCAGCGCATGATCCCGGAAAGATTCAGAATTCCGAGGAGGATGAGCATTAGGCCCACGGATAGTTCCATTGTGAGGCCAACTCTCGCAGGGATCACGATGCCGAAGAGAATAATCGCCGAGCCGACGGCAAGAATCGTGATGGTGTGGCCTACGCCCCAGAGGACTCCAATCAAAGCTGCGTGGCGGATGCTTCGCTGGCGGCTAACGATGGTGGTCACCGCGATGACATGATCTGGATCGGTGGCGTGACGCATGCCGAGAAAGAAACCAAGAACGATGATGGAGACAAGCGTGACCATTTTCTTTTCAGACTGCAGCGGCGGCGCGGGATTTTGTGCGCCGGTTTTCGAAAAACTGCAGGTAGTCCTTCATCCCTTCGCCAGTCTTGGCGGATAATTTGAAAACCTCCGTGCCCTGCCGTACCGCTTGGATGTTCCGAAGGGCGCCTTCGTCAAGCTCGACAGCGTGGGCGAGATCCGCTTGTGTCATGATGACGACGTCGGCTGTTGGCTGCGCTAAAGAAATCTGAATCTGCGAGTGAAGGCTCCTCGCGGATTCTAACCAATTCGCCCGCGCTCCGCCATGCATTGCTCTGCAGTTCCCAGAGACTGCTGCAAACTCGCTGATCCTCCTCGGCCGTCCCGCTACGAACTGCTTGCCAAACCGCGCCCCCCGTCGTGCTGCCTTTGCCGTTGGCGATTGCACAGCAGACGATGCGCGATTTCTTGACGGGCAAGCGAGGCTCCGATAGCGTCTAAGAGTACGGAGTGCCCTCCCACTTCGCGCCGCGCCGTGCGCGCAGATCACCCAGGGCTGGAGAATCTCGTGGCCAACGCCATCATCACACTTACCACCGACTTTGGTACTGACGATCACCTGGTCGGCACGCTAAAGGGAGTCATTTTAAAAATCAATCCCGAAGTGACCCTCGTGGACATCACGCATCATGTGACGCCCTTCGATTTGCTCGACGGCGCGCTCGCCATCGGCGCGTCCTATTCCTACTTTCCTCCCAAGACAATTCATATCGTAATTGTCGACCCCGGAGTGGGAACGGAACGGCGGCCACTGCTCGTCAGCGCACAGAACCAGTATTTCATTGCGCCGGACAACGGAGTGCTTTCCGTAATCTATGAGCGCGAGCAAAATAATTTGGTCGTGCGGCACGCGAATGCGGAGCACTACTATTTACAGCCCGTTAGCAAGACCTTCCACGGTCGCGATATTTTTGCGCCGGTGGCCGCATGGCTCTCAAAGGGCTGGCAGACGCCCAGCATGGGAGACGAGATTACTGACTTCAAGCGCTTTGGGTTGCCTCGGCCGAAAAGTGTGGATGGCGGCACCAAGGGCGTCGTACTGCGAATCGATCCCTTTGGCAACCTCGTGACGAATTTCCGCGCCGAAGATTTACCCAGCGTGGCCCAAAATGGCGGAGGATTGAAATTGCAGGTCGGCACTCACGCGGTGAGCAGGTTGGTGGATACATTCGCTCACGGCAAAGCGGGCGAGCCAATTGCGTACATCGGGTCCAGCGGCTATCTCGAGATTGCTCTCAACAAAGGTAACGCCTCTCGAACATTGGGTGTGGGCCGCGGCGCACCGGTGGTTCTCACCAAAAAGTAGCGGTCTTTTCAATTTTCGCCGAGCAAATGCAGCAAGAAATGCGTCCGCGGCTACAGGCGTATCATTGTGTGTGTTCGAGGGCAGACATCTGCGAACGCGTGCGTGGATCCAGCCAGTCTCGCCAGGCATCTCCGAGGAGATTGAAAGCGAGCACCGCGGTCATGACTGCTAGCGCGGGGAAAATCACCAGGTGCGGCGCGTCGAATAGATGGCTACGAGCATCATTCAGCATCGAACCCCAGCTCGGAACGGGCGCCAGCACTCCGAGGCCCAGAAAGCTGAGCGTGGATTCGGCGAGAATCGCCCCCGCCATCCCAATCGTGGCTTGAATCAGAACGGGCTGAAGAATATTGGGAAGCAGATGCCGCAACATAATGCGCAGGGGAGATGCACCAAGCGAGCGCGCCGCAAGGATGAATTCCAATTCTTTCGATTTCAATACCTGGGCGCGCGCCAGCCGCGCGTAGCCTGCCCATCCCGTGATAATCAAAGCGAGAATCACTTTTCCAATGCCCGGGCCAAAAAACGCCGCAAAGGCGATCGCCAGCAAAATACCCGGGAATGACAAAAACGCATTGATAAGCAGGAGATTCACAATGCGATCAAACCAACCTCCAACAAATCCTGCAACGAGGCCAATAGCAAGGCCAGTCGTGCCACAGCCAAGAACCACCGAGATCGCGACGAAGAGCGAAACCCTCGCTCCATAAATCGTACGAGATAGCGTATCGCGGCCGAGTTCGTCGGTCCCCATCCAATGCGCCCGCGACGGCGATTCGAGTCGAGCAGGTAGATTTTGCGCCGCAGGATTGTCAGGGGCGACCCACGGAGCGAATAGGGCCGCGAGCAAAAGCAAAAGCGCCGCGGCTAACCCCGCGCGCGCTATGAAACTTTGTCGAAGGAACTGGCGAAACACGCCCAGAGAAATCATGACAAGCGTACCCGCGGATCGACAACCGCATAGAGGACATCGGTGAGCAGGTTGACGAGAACATAAGAAAGTGCAATCACCAGGATACATCCCTGCAACAACGGATAGTCGCGCGCCGAAATCGCCTGCACAGTAAGCCGTCCAATTCCGGGCCATGAGAAAATCGTTTCGGTAACAATAGTTCCTGCAAGAAGCGTCCCGAATTGCAGCCCGAGAATAGTAATGATTGGGATCAGCGCGTTGCGGAAAGCGTGCCGGAATAAAACTGCTCCTATCGAAAGCCCTTTTGCACGCGCCGTACGGACATAGTCGCTCGAAAGCTCTTCGAGCATCGAACCGCGCACCATCCGTGTGAGAATTGCAGCTAGCGCCGCGCCGAGAGTTGCGGCAGGAAGGATGTAATAGCTTGGGCCTCCGCGCCCGGATACGGGTAACCATCCCAGTTCGATGGAGAAAAGCAAAATCAGAACCGGGCCAAGCGCGAAATTCGGGACAGCGAGTCCCAGCAAAGTGAGGACGCCGACCGCACGATCCGTGGGACGTCCGCGCCGATAGGCGGCCAGCACTCCCGCCGGGATCGCCAGAGCCGCACAAACCAGTAACGCTAGGAATGCCAGCGAAAGCGTTGCCGGATACCGTTCGAAAATAATTCGACGCACCGGCGCTTGAAATGTCAGCGATTGTCCCAGATCGCCGTCCACCAATCGTGCCAGATAACGCCCATATTGCACATAAATCGGTTGATCGAGCCCGAGCGCGTGGCGCAATTCCACGATCTGTCCAGGCGCGGCCCCCTCTCCCAGCATCTGCTCCACCGGATCACCCGGCACGACATGAATCAGGAGGAAAACGAGCGTGAGCACCAGCCAAAGCGCTGGAAGAGTCAACAGAAATCGTTGAAGAAGATGGCGGACCATTCGTAACTGGACTAGGAATCTGCGGCGGTGGCTTTCGGGCTTTTGACCGCTTTTTGAGAGCTGACCGCGGACTCTACTGCTCGCTCCTCTTCCGGCGAGGGACGCATGCGTTGAATTTTTACGCGCGCGACCCTGCGTCCGTCCATTTCCACCACAGTGAAACGAAACTGCCCGTACTCGAAGCTTTCCCCGCCTCGCGGAATAAATCCGAGCTGATCGAGAACAAATCCGCCGACCGTGGCGTACGCCGGGTCATCCGGCAGTGTAATGTTGTATTGCGCATCCAGATCGCGCACGTTCAGCGCGGCGTCAAATATGACCGCTCCGTCCGCCAGCGTAAGCGGCCTCTCAACCACGTCGAACTCGTCATGAATTTCCCCCACTACCTGTTCGAGGATATCCTCAAGCGTCGCCAATCCGAGTATGCTGCCGAATTCGTCAACAACCATGGCCATGCCGATGTGCCGGGAACGAAGTTCTTGCAGCAACTCATTCGCCGGTTTTGTTTCCGGCACGATCAGCACTTCGCGTAGGACTCGTCGCAAGTCGAACGGAGGCGGAGGCAGATTTTCCTGCATGCGCCTTTCCCGGTCGAGCAGAATCCACAGCATATCCTTGATATGAACAAACCCCAGAATGTGATCCCCCGAGCCACGATACACGGGGATTCGCGAGCGCTGCGAAGTAGCGAACACGCGCATAACCTCGTCCAAACCTGCTTCCACGGGAAGCATGTGCATATCCGGCCGGGGCACCATGATCTCGCGAACTTGAACTTCCCCAAGCTCAATGGCGCTCACGATAAATTTCTCTTCGCCCGGCGCCAGCAGCCCGCGTTCACGCGCTTGCTGGATCTGGATTTGCAATTCCTCGGTAGAATGTGCCGTGCCATAACCCTGCGGCGAGGAAACCCCCATGGCCTTCACGATTACGCCGGACATCCCGTCCAGAAGATCGATCGCCCACCGAAACGTGTGCAGAAACCACTCGAATGGAATGGCCACAAGGAGCGCCACGCGCTCCGCCTTGGCCAGGCTCACGGTCTTTGGCACCAGCTCCCCAAGCACAACATGCATCGCGCTCAGCATCGCGAAAGCACAACCCAATGCCAAAGTGTGCGCGAAAAACAAGGTTCCGGTGCTTCCGCTACCGTGCCAGATTTGCTCTAAGGCGTTGGCTAACGTCGCTTCCCCGAGCGCCCCGATGGCCAGACTTGTCAGCGTCATACCCACCTGAACGCCCGATACCACGCGGTGCAAATCTCCGAGCAAGCGCTCCACAACTCGCGCTCGTGCGTCACCTTTTATCACCAGCTGGCGAACGCGGGAAAGCCGCACCGCAACAAGGGAATACTCTGCCGCCGCGAAAAATCCATTCAGGGCGACAAGCGCCAGCACACCGATCAAGCGCACTGCGAACATGATTTCTCAGGAATCCCCTAGCGGCATTGTAGCAGTATGCGCGCGCCGCGCGGAACGCTCGTGCTTTCTCTACACACGCGTGATGGTGACGAAGACGTCTTCCCCGCTGAGCGCCAGCTTGACTCCGCCGTTCTGCGTTGGGCTCAGTTCCAGCCGTTCGGCCAGTAGCTCGTTCCGCAGAAACGCTTCATGAGCGGTGATGGCGTCCACGATGCGCGGCGAAGCGGAATAGCTCACCAGGATGCGGTCGGAAATGTCCAGGTTCAATGCTTTGCGCTGATCCTGCAACATGCGGTTGAAATCTCGAGCGAGACCCTCTTGCAGCAGTTCTGGAGTCAGCTTTGTGTCGAGCGCAAGGAAAGTGCCCTGTTCCAGGCTGCACTTGAGGTTTTCCGGACCTTCGAAGGAAATAACGATCTCTTCCGGGGCCAGCTCGAAAACTTGATCGGCTACCTGAACCGCATACGGCCCGCTCTTGAGGACTTGGGCCGCATCGACATTTTCCAAAGCCTCTCCGATTGCTTTTAAATGCCTGCCGGCACGAGGGCCAATTTTCTTGGCGTCAGGCTTGAGACGAATTTTCACCAGGGTCTTCTCGTCATCGATCAAAACAAGATGCTTCACATTAATTTCTTCGAGAATCTGGCCTACGTATTCGGAATTCTCGAGCACACGCCTGTCCGCCGCATCCTTAGGCCGCACGTAAATCGCGCTCAACGGTTGCCGAATCTTCACTTTGCTCTGCGTGCGAAGGCCCAGCGCCAGATTTTTGATGCGAATCACTGCTTCGATGCTTTGCTCAAGGGCCGCATCGATCAACGAATCATCAACCTGCGGATACTTCGTCAAGTGGACGGACTCCGGCGCCCCCGCGTCCACCGAGCGAACCATGTTTTGGTAAATATCCTCTGTTAGGAATGGAAGTGCAGGCGCCATCACGCGCGTAACGGTCGTCAGAACCTTATAAAGAGTTTGATAAGCATCCGCTTCGCTCTTCCAGAATCGCCGCCGCGAACGCCTCAAATACCAGTTGGAGAACTCCTCGTCAAAGGCTTGAAATGCCTCGATCAGCTTGTAATGCTCGTAATCCTGAAACGCGTTGTTCGCCTCCGCCACCAAACGCTGCAATTTGCTCAAAACCCACCGGTCCAACTCGTTGGTCACCGAAATCGAAGCGCCGCCCGGTTTCCATTCATCCGCCCCCGCATACATCACGAAAAAACTGTAACAGTTCCAGAAAGTGAGTAGCTTGCGTCGCGCATCGCCGTCGATCGTTTGGCCGGTCCCCGCGGCGGGATGCAGGTCGGGGAAATTCAGATTCTGCGCGGTCTTCTGCTCCGTGTAGATATAGCGCATCACTTCCGCGCCCAGCGCCTCCGCCGCCTCGTCAAACGCGATCGAGTTGCCCTTCGACTTGTGCATCTCCTCGCCGCGCGCATCGCGAACTAGCGCGTGGCCCAGCAGCGCCTTGAACGGCGCTCGCCCATCGATCATCGCGCTCATCGCCAGCATCGAATAAAACCAGTTGCGAAACTGTCCAGGAAAACTTTCCAAGACCAGATCAGCCGGAAACCATTTTTCCCAATACCCTTTGTCCGTCGAATACCGCATCGTGCTGAATGGCACGATGCCAGCGTCCAGCCACGGATTGCCCACATCTTCAATCCGCTTCGCCAGCCCGCCGCACTTCTCGCAACGAATCTTCACTGCATCGATATAAGGCCGGTGCGGGGAATTTCCCTCAAAAACTTCCCATCCCTCGACAGCCTTTCCCTTCAGCTCTTCTTTACTTCCAATCACCACAAAGTGGTTGCAATCCCCACACACCCAGATCGGCAGCGCCAACCCCCAAAAACGCTTTTTCGAAATCATCCAATCGCTCATGTTGCGCAGCCAATCTTGCTCCCGCGCTTCGCCTTCCGCGGGAATCCACTTGATCCCCGGCACTACGCGCTGGATGCGATCGCGCCAATCCATCCGGATGAACCACTCATCGACCGGCCGGAACACCAGCTCCTCTTTACATCGCCAGCAATGCGGATAGACGTGCGGATACTTCTCACGCGCAACCAAAAACCCGCGGCTCTTCAAGGCCGCGATGATGTCGTCCGCCACTTCATTCGCGTTGCGTTTCGTAAACTGTCCAAATCCATCGAGGAAAACTGAACTATCGTCCAGCGGAGCGATGAACGGAATCCCGTTCTCTTTGCCAAGTTGCTGGTCTTCTGCGCCGCAACCAGGCGCGATGTGTACCAGCCCCGTGCCTTCCGCTTCGCTGATTTCCTTCCATGCGATGACGCGATGCGCCTCCGCCGCGCTCTTTCCGCCGCCCGTTTCTCCGTATGGAAAAACTCCGCCCGGTGTTTTCTGCGCAAGAAGATCGTCAAATGGCCCTTGATAGGTAAGTCCGATCAAATCCTTCCCCGGGAGTTCTTCGATCACCTCAAGCCCGCCGCTGCCTTTCAATATCGTCCGAATGGAAGGCAGCTTGTGCGTCTCGTGCTTCCCTTCCACTTGCAAATCTTGAACTCGCTCGTGCTCGAAATTCCCTTTCGAAACGTAATAGAACCAGTCTCCATGCTTGACCTTGAGATAAGTCATCTCCGGATTCACGGCCACCGCCACGTTCGACGTCAGCGTCCACGGCGTCGTCGTCCAAATCAACAGCGCGGTTCGCTCCGCTCCCCTGATCGGAAACCTCACAAAAACGGAAGTGTGCGTCGTGATCCGCCGCCCCTCTGCCACTTCCATCTGCGACAGCCCCGTCCCGCACCGCCCGCACCACGGCATCACATCGTGCCCGCGATAAATGAATCCTTCCGCGTGGCACTTCTTCAAAAACGACCAAATCGTGTAATTATTTTCATCCGAGAAAGTAAAATAGCTCCCGCCATATTCCGCCGACCCGAGTTTCCGCACAATCTCGCTCGCCCGCGCAGTCTCCGCAAGCCCGCTCGGCAGCTTCACCGTAACCACTCGGTCCCCATCAGCCAAAGCGTCTCGCAATGCAATCAACACTTTCGGATCATCCCAATCGCACCAATAACCCAGCCGGATCGATTGCTCCGTCTGCCGCGCCGCATACGTCAGCACACGTTCTTTGCAAGCCCGCACAAAGTTCTCAATCCCAAAATCGTAAATCTCGCGCTTCGTCTTGAGCCCGAGACTCTTCTCGACTTCCACCTCCACCCACAATCCCTGGCAATCGAACCCGTTCTGATACCGCAGCGCGCATCCTCGCATCGCGTTATATCGCTGATACATATCCTTCAGCGACCGTCCCCACGCGTGGTGCACGCCCATCGGGTTATTCGCCGTGATGGGCCCATCCAGGAACGACCAACGCGGCCCGTTCGCTGTCTGTTCGCGCAACTTCCGAAAAATCCAATTCTCCTCCCAGAAGCGTAGAATCTCGCGCTCCATCGCTGGAAAATCGGGAACTCGCGGCACTGGTTTATAGATGTTCATCGGCAATATCTTCTTAGATTATCACAGCCGCCAAGCTCTCTCGCCCGGTTGCGTGCCGCAAGCCCGTCCACTAGACTCAAGTTTCGATTCCATCGGACGGGAGATTGCTTGCGGACCATCCTTCGCGTTCTCATCTGGATTTTCACCGTAGTCCTCATTGTCGTCTGGTCGGCAGCCTGGTGGTTCGTCTATCGCCCGCTTCCGCAGCTCGACGGCACCATCTCCCTCCCCGGCCTGCATAAAGAAGTCACCGTCGAGCGCGACAATTGGGGCGTCCCTCACATCCGCGCCGCTTCCCTCGAGGATGCCGTCGAAGCCCAAGGCTATGTCATGGCTCAGGATCGGCTCTGGCAACTCGATTTGATGCGCCGGGCCTCCCGCGGCCAGCTCTCGGAAATCGTCGGTCCTCTTGCACTAAAATCAGATCGCCAATTCCGCACCCTCGGCTTTTCACGCGCCGCCGAACGAGACTTCGCCGCCATGGATCAAGACTCCCGCACGTTAATGGAAGCCTACGCTCGCGGCGTGAATCGCTTCATCGACCAACATCAGAAAAGTCTCCCCGTGGAATTTTCTCTCCTCAATTACAAACCTCGGCCCTGGCAGCCCACTGATTCTCTCGTCATCGCCGGCTATATGTACCAAACTCTGACCGACACCTGGGAGCGTGAGCTCGACCGCGCCAAGGTGGAAGCGATCGTCGGCCCAGACCGTTCCAAGGATCTCTTCGCCGAAGATTCCCCTATGGATCACTTCATCATCGGCGATCCCAACGTCCCCAACGACGGCTCGAAAACTTCCCACGCCGTGCACCGCCGCAACGATGACGATGACGACGACCGCCCCACCGATACAGTTCTGAAAGCTGCCGCGATCACCTCCGGCAGCGAGATCGTCCGCACGCCCGAATCTTTCGCCGACCTTTCCTCTGCTCTCTGGCCTTCGATTCAGAGCTACCTCGAGCAAACGCAAAGCGAGATTCGCCAAACTCTAGGCAGCAACAATTGGGTCGTCAGCGGCGATCACACCGCCACCGGCAAGCCTCTCCTCGCCAATGACGCCCATCTCGAACTCTCCATCCCGCCGATCTGGTACGAGATTCATCTCAGTGCTCCCAGCTATAACGCCGAAGGGTTCACTCTCCCCGGTGCTCCGTTGATTGTCATCGGCCACAATGACCGCATCGCCTGGGGCTTTACGAATAACGGCGCCGACGTCCAGGATCTTTATATCGAATCCTTCAATCCCTCCTTGCCAGATGAATATCGAGTCAACGGTGCTTGGGTCAAAGCGCAAACTTTCGACGAAGTGATTCACGTCAAGGGTCAAGCCGACGATCATCTAAAAGTAGTCGTCACCCGCCACGGCCCCGTCGTCCGCCGCGAAGCCGACAAAGTCTACGCCCTCCGCTGGACGGCCCTCGAACCCGGCGGCCTGGCAAACACTTACAACTGGCTCTCCCGCGCCCAAAATTGGGATGAATTTCGTGCAGCGATGAAGAATGTTTGGGGCCCCGGCCAAAACGCCGTCTACGCCGACGTCGAAGGCAACATCGGCTACTTCATGGCCGCCCGCGTTCCCATTCGAAAAGAAGGCCACGGCGAAGTCCCCGTCCCCGGCGATACCGACGACTACGAATGGACGGGCTACATCCCCTTCGACCAGCTTCCCCAAGCTCTCAATCCCGATAGCGGCCTCATCGTCACCGCCAACGCCCGAGTTGTTGGCCCCGGTTACAAACCCTATCTAACCGACCGCTGGGAAGAGCCCTATCGCACCGCCCGGATCTACGATCTTCTCCATAATAAAAACGGCCTCCGCCCCATCGATATGCTTAAGGTGGAAACCGATACCTACAGCTTCCCCCACGTTTTCCTCGCTGACCAACTGACCGCTGCGTCCAAAACCGTGCGACCGAACGATCCTCGAGCACAAAGACTTGTCGATGGCCTCAAAGACTGGAATGGAATCGCCGATGCCGATTCCCCCCTCGTCTCATTCCTCGAGATGGTTCGCCGCGCGTCGTTGCATTTGCTCCTCGAGCCTCATCTCGGCAAAGACACGAATCTCTACGAATGGCGCACCACCACTTTCCTGCAAAAAATGCTGGCCGAACGCCCGCCAAACTGGCTTCCTCCTGCCTACAAAAACTACGACGAATTGCTGGCCGCCGCTGCCGATCGCGCCGTTTCCATGCTCGCCGAACAATCAAAAAGCAATCGCATTCAGGACTGGGAGTGGAAAGAATTTGATTCGCTGGATATGCTCCACCCCCTTGGCCGCCAAGGCGTGCTCAAACAATTGTTTAGCATCGCTGGAAAACCGCAATCCGGTACGCTCTACAGCGTTCGCGCCGCCACCACCCATCACGGCCCTTCCATGCGCTTCATCGCCAATCTTGCGAACTGGGATGACTCCATCCTGCTCATCCCCGCAGGCGAATCCGGCCAACTGGGCAGCGGCCATTACACCGATCAATTTTCCTGTTGGTACGAAGGCAAACCGATCGTCATGCCCTTCAGCGACGCCGCCGAAGCAAAAACGCGAAAACATACGTTAACTCTAAAACCATCTTTGTGATTCGAACCGATCTCATTCCAACATGCCCGAACTGCCCGAAGTAGAAGCCATCGCACAGACATTGCGTCCTTTGGTTAAGCGCCAGCAAATCCGCTGTATTCACGTCCTTCACCCAATCGCCACAAAACCGCAATCCCCCTCCCACCTCGCACGAACTGCCGAAGGCCAGCGGATCCTTGCCGTAAAAAGACGCGGTAAATATCTTTACCTCCAACTCCCAAATGCAATCATCACTCTGCATTTCAAGCTCGACGGCCAGCTTCTCTGGTTTTCAAGTCCAGCAAATATGCTCGCAGTCGCAAACCAGCCTGTCTCCGGCGTCCACGTCGACGTAGCCTTCGAACTCAGCACAGGCGTCCTCGCTTTCGCCGACAGCCGTCATTTCGGCCGCGTTCAAGCGTGGGACTCTGAGCAAGCCTGCCCCGCACTCGCAAACTTGGGCATCGACGCCCTGTCCACAGAATTCACGCCCGCCCTATTCGCAAAATTGCTAGCCGCGTCGAAGCGCCCGATCAAGGACTTTCTCCTCGATCAATCCCACGTTGCAGGCGTCGGCAACATCTATTCTTGTGAATCCTTCTGGCACGCCAAACTCAACCCCCGTCGCCGCGCACATTCCTTGAACGCCACCGAATCTCGCCGCCTGCACAAAGCGATTGTTTCCGTTCTCGCGCGTGCCTTAGAATGCTGTCTACATCCGCCGCCGGATTTTCGCGACGCGGACTGGTGGTTTCAGGGCTTGGAAAATATTCTTCGCGTCTACGATCGCGAAGGAAAACCATGCCGCCGCTGCGGAAACGAGATCAAGCGCATCGTGCAAGGCGGCCGTTCCACTTATTTTTGTGCACACTGTCAAAGATAGCCGTTCGGATTAGAGGCTAACCGCGTGAATCAACCCGCACCCAAGAAGCCTGAGCCGCCCAAGAAGCCCGACTTCGAGCGCTCCCTAGCTCGCCTTGAAGAAGTCGTCCGGCGCCTCGAAAGCCCCCAGCTTTCCCTCGACGATGCCATGAAACTCTTCGAAGAGGGTGTGGCTCTATCCCGCGAATGCCAGAAGCAACTCGAAGAAGCCGAAGGCCGCGTCGAAATCCTGCTCAAAAAAGCCGATGGCAAACTCACCGCCGAGCCTTTCGATCCCGAAGGCGAGGCCGAATCGTGACCACGCCGCGCGTCCCGGTAACACCAATCAGCCGATTGGCCCCTGTCCCTCCGCCTGACGCCGCAGTGCCTAGGCCTTCTGATCTTCATCTCCACGCTCCCATGAATGCACCGAACAACCCGCCGACCTTCGTTCCCCGCAATTTCCTCTGGATGTCAGCTCGTCTCTGTCCTTCAACTTTCGTCTTTAAACTTTCAACTCTTTCCCCCCGATGACCCTGCCGGCTTTCTTCGAAGAAGACCGCGTAGCGGTCGATGCCTCCCTCGACCGTCTCATGCCTGCGGAATCGGCTCAGCCACCTTCCATTCACCAAGCGATGCGCTACAGCGTCTTCGCTGGCGGAAAACGCATCCGCCCCATCCTCTGCCTAGAAACCGCTCGCATCTTCGATTCAAATGTAGCGGCGGCCCACCACCCCGGCTGCGCCATCGAGTTCATCCACACATATTCCCTCATCCACGATGACCTGCCCGCCCTCGACAACGATGATCTCCGCCGCGGTAAGCCCACAAGCCACAAAAAATTCGGCGAAGCCGCCGCCATCCTAGCCGGTGACGCTCTGCTCACTCTCGCGTTCGAAACCATCGCCACCGCCCCCGTGGACGCCATTCGCCGCGTCGCCATGCTGTCTGAAATTTCCACCGCCGCCGGCACAATCAACGGCATGGTCGGCGGCCAGGTCGCCGACCTCGAAGCCGAAGGCAAGCGTATCGATCCAGAAATGCTCGAATACATCCACCGCTCCAAAACAGCGGCCCTTATCTGCGCCTCCGTCTCATCTGGCGCCATCTGTGCAGGCGCCTCCCCAGAAGATGTAGCCCGTCTCCGCAGGTTTGGCGAATCCCTTGGTCTTCTCTTTCAAGTCACCGACGACATCCTCGACGTCGAAGAATCCTCCGCCGCCCTTGGCAAGACCGCCGGCAAAGACGCCGCCCAGCAAAAAGCCACCTACCCTGCGGTCCATGGCCTTGAGCGTTCTCACCAAATCGCGAACGACCTCGCCACAAAAGCCATCGCCGAACTCGCACCCTACGCCGATCGCGCCTTCCGCCTCCGCGAAATTGCCGAATACCTCGTCCGCCGCCGTGCCTGACGCGCCTTACCTCGCATCCAATCTCAAAGCCTCCGCAACGCTTCCGCACTCTCCGTACTCTCTGTGACCTCTGTGTTAAAATTCCCCCGCGCCGCTCCTCGCTGCCTCCATGACAACCACTCACCGGTCGACAACCGCAAACCATCCATGAAATCTAAGCTAGAACGCAAACGCCTAGACACGCTCCTCTTCCAGCGCGGCTTCGCCGAATCCCAACAAAAAGCCCAAGCGATCATCCTCGCTGGCGAAGTTCTCGTAAATGGCGTCGTAGTCCAGAAAGCTGGAACTCCGGTCGCCATCGATGCCCAACTCAAAATAAAAAGCCGCCATCTAAAATACGCGAGCCGCGGAGGCCTGAAGCTCGACGGCGCTCTCCAAGACTTCGCGATAGACCCCGCAGGCCTCCTCTGCCTCGACGTAGGCGCATCTACCGGCGGCTTCACCGATTGCCTGTTACAGCGCGGCGCCGTCCGCGTCTATGCCGTCGACGTGACCATCTCTCAACTCGACTGGAAGCTCCAGAAAGATCCCCGTGTCACCGCCATCGAACGCAACGCCCGCCAATTAACCGCCAGGGATCTCCCCGAACAGGTCGATCTCGTCGTCGCCGACGTCTCCTTCATTTCCGTTTGCAAAATTCTGAAGCCTGCTTCCCTCTGTGCAAAGCCCGGCGCTAGCTTTCTGATTCTCATCAAGCCCCAATTCGAACTGCGCCGCGACGATATCGGCCCCGGCGGAATCGTCGAAGACCCTCACCTGCATCAAAAAGCCATCGCCAGCGTGCGGCAAGCCGCTGAAGCCGAAGACTTGTCCTGCATCAAGGTCTGCCCTAGCCGCCTGACTGGCGCCGAAGGCAATCAAGAGTATTTTCTCCACGCTCGCAAACCGCTCCTGCGCTAGAATCGCTCAACACTATGCAAACGGCTCCTATCTTCAATACCATCGGCGTCATCTCCCGCCCGCGCCGCTCGAATCTTTCCACCCTGGTCCCGCCTCTTCTTCAGTGGCTCGAAGCCCGCGGTCTGCGCGTCATTTACGATGAAGAAACTGCTTCCGCCCTGCCCAATCCATCGAAAGGCGACACGCGCGAACATCTCGCCGACCAGTCCGATATTCTGTTGGTCCTCGGCGGAGACGGCACCCTCCTTGCCGCTGCGCGTGTAGCCGCCGCACGCTGCATTCCCATTCTTCCCATCAATATGGGCAGCCTGGGCTTTCTGACTAGTTTCACCGTCGATGAACTCTATCCTGCCCTTGAAGAAACCCTGGCCGGACGCTCCTCCATGAGCCAGCGCGTCATGCTTCAGGTCGAACTGGTCCGCGCAGAGGCCGTCGTCGATCTGCAGCACGTCCTCAACGACGCCGTTGTCAACAAAAGCGCTTTGGCCCGTATGATTGAACTCGAGCTCTTCATCGATGACGACTTCGTCTGCCGCTACCGCGCGGACGGTCTTGTCCTCGCGACTCCGACCGGTTCCACCGCTTATTCCCTTTCCGCTGGCGGCCCAATCGTCCACCCCGCCGTCGAAGCGTTCATCATCACTCCGATTTGTCCGCACACTCTCACCGATCGCCCCGTCGTTGTGCGCGACTCCTCTCGCATCGAAGTAAGGCTGGCGGGAAACTCCGAATCTGTTTTCCTAACCCTCGACGGCCAAAAAGGTATCCCCATGCAATCCGATGATCGCATCCGTATCACTCGTTCCCCGCAATGCCTGAAATTGATCCAGCCTCCCAAGAAGTCCTATTTCGAGATCCTTCGCAGCAAGCTGAAATGGGGCGAAGCCTAGTTTTTTCGGAGCTACGGGACTCATCAGGTAGGTAATCGCAAACGCTTGTTTCCGTTCCGCTTTCTTGCGCGAATTCTCAAATATTGCGGCTCGATCCAAACAGTGTTCACGCGGTTCGGTTCGAGTTCGACGTTTCCACATCTGTCGAATCCCCGAACCGTGTAAACTTTCCCGAGCATGCTTTTGAACAGGTTCTCTGTGCCTAGTTCATCCTTTACGCCTTCCGGAAACGTCAAGGGTGGCATCCCGACAACCTTCACCTTGTCTCCGATCCGGAACTTTTTGGTCATTGCTAATCACATTTCGCCCCCCGCTAAGCCAGCGCCAGATTCAAATTCTCAATCGCCTCATCGATCTCCGCGGTATTCTTGTACCCCACCGTAACGCAATCCACTCCCGCATTCCGGAACGCGAATCTCATCGCCGCCCTGCGGTCCTCCCGATCAAACGTCCCTTCGCCCGCCAGCTTCATGCTGATCACGCCCATTCCCGCTTTCCGCGCCTCTTTCACGTGCGTAACAACTTCGGGCACGTTTCCCAATCCATCGGTGTTGTAATCCTCCGCGTCCATTCGCGTGCCCTTGTGATTCATCCGAATCATGGCGACGTCCAGCCATTTGTTCTCCGGAACCCGTCGCAACGCGGGAAGCCCGTGCACAGACGCTCCATGACTCACGATCATCTTCTTACGCTCAGCTTCCAGAATTCCCTCCTGCCACCTGCTCGTGTCCACAGGCCATGTCGCGGTATGCTGCCAGTGCAACAGCATAATGTCGAAGTATTCCGTATTCGCAAGTTTGCGCAATTCATCGAGTTTCTCCAGCGGATCCCCGCCGTCCCAGGTGGTCACTTTCGACATAATCCGGTAGCTATCGCGCGGAATGCCCTTCAACGCCACTCCCAGCATCCGCTGCGTCTCGCCATAAGACTCCGCCGTCTCGAAAAACCGAATCCCGTTGTCGTACGCGTAGCGCACCAGCCTCGTAAATCCGTCCTGCCCCAAATCGCGCTGTACCTGCCCGCCAAAGCTCCCCGTTCCAAACGCCAGCCGCGTCACCTTAACTCCCGATTTTCCCAGCGTCACCCAATCCGTCGCGCTCTGCCGTGCGACGCTTTTCCCCGCCGCGCCCAACGGAAGGCTCGCGGTTACAGCAACGGCTCCGCCGGCAATTCCGGCCTTTAGGAATTCACGTCTTGTGTAGTGGGACATGGAAGCACCTCAAATCGAGCGAAGAATGCCGCGAGTGGACTGGAGCGAAGATGCAGCTTCGGCTGGGCGCCACAGCCCGTCCATCCACCCAAAGCACGACCAGCCAATCTTAATACCAATGTCAAATCCCGGTGTAACGCAATCGTTGGGCACTCACCTGGCCAATCGTCCGATAACAGCATTCATCTGGCACTCTACGTGACTCCTTGCAAACCGGAAAGCTACGTACTTGGTAGCCGGGAATTCGATTGTCACGTTTATTAGGCACTGAGCCTTGACTAGCGCCAAGGCCTGGGCTAGCGACCCCGAATACTGCGATGACAAATGGTCTCTCAGGCCTGTGCACTACTGCACACACTAATGTCCATGCGTGCGGCGGCAGCGGGGAGAGCAGCCCAAAGTTCAGATGGGTCCTTCATCTGCACACCCGATGGCATAGTAGGCCATGCCACTGCTCAAACCTTGGCAACCAAAACAAGTTAGCAATCACGTTTCAAGCTCCGCCCTCTATCAATGCTATCACTCTCAAACCGCACTGGTAGCCGCGGGCTGTGCAAGAAGGGACAGACAGTGCCGATTTGAAACATCAAACTACCGTCGTCAAGAACTCCCGCACATAGAAATATCCTGCGAGATCTTCTGGAGGAATAAATGAAAAACCCAGTCATTTTGTTTTTGTTTTTCTTGGCATCGGCTGTGAACGCTGCTGCCCAAGCACCAAATCTAAAAACAGCGGGCAACTTTGCAGTGCTGGCCGGTGGTGGAATCGTCAACGCTGACGCGGGAACCACGATTGTCGGTAATGTGGGTAGTTCTCCCACACCCACGGTCACAGGACTTTTAGCAAGCCAGGTGACCGGCACGTTGTACACAGCCGCAAACGCCGTAACAACAACAGCTCAGACCGATCTGACAGCAGCCTACGTTGACGCGGCCGGCAGGCCGTCGTGTACGGCTCTGACTGGAGCGCTCGGCACAGGGACGAATGCTAATTTGGGCCCTGGACTTTACTGCTATTCGACAGCGGCGCTACTGAACGGGACCCTGACACTGACCGGAAGCTCCACCGACGTTTGGATCTTCCAGATCGGCAGCACTTTGACGACAGCCACGGGTGCCACTGTGGCGTTTGCGGGTGGCGCATCGCCCTGCAATGTCTATTGGCAGGTGGGCTCCTCCGCGACCATACAGACGGGCAACGCCTTTGCGGGAAATATTATGGCGCTAGCGAGCATCACGCTGAATGGCGGTAGCTTGAGCGGACGGGCTCTGGCCAGAAACGGTACGGTCACGATCAGCGGTCAGGAGACCATAGTCAGTGGATGTTCTTCAGAGACGGTTACCCCACCGACCATCGTGGTTTCGCCTGTAAACTCCGCGATCATTTGCGGGGCCGCGGGCTCATCCATCACCAAAACCGCGGTTGTCCTGTCAAACGGCGTCCCCGTCGCAGGTGCGACGGTAACGTTTACTGTCACCGGACCGGACTCTGGGAAGAGCGGAACCGCCGTCACGGATGCTACCGGTACGGCGACGTTCAAAATCACGGCGCCCTCCTTAACCTCTTCAGCCGGAGACAGTGTTGTTGCCACTGTAAACGGCGGAACGGTTATCTCGAACACCACTTATGCGACATGTTCGGGGTCAACCTCAGGATCATTCTGCTCGACGGCGCCATCCCCTGCTGTCACCCTCATGAGTGTGACAACAGGTCCGCCTAAGCAGGTAGTCCTCTCGGTTCAATCTACAGGCGGATTGTCTTCCGTAATAGTCGATACTCCTCCGACTACGAATGCTACTGTCGCCATCTTACCGTTCGACAGTGGAACGACCCAGGCGCTGGGAGTCACAGCCACGAAGATCAATCAGTCGGCATCAGCCGAGATTGAATTAACCGTTGTAGATCTATGTGGTCATACAACTGTATTTGATCCGGTCTTTGCAACGATCACAATTCCCAGGTTCAATTCCCCCGTTACTCGAAGTTTCAACTTCAATCACCGGGAAGTAGCTCACTTCAATGGTGTCGGACATACGGAAGGGATTGTGCTCCTTCACAACGATACGCCCGGTGTGCAATCACTGCTGATCAGGGTCAATAGGTCCGAGTTTAGGACTCACCTTTCGGATGGACAAGTCAAAAAGATCGATATTTCACCCGCTTTGATCCATGGTTCCAACACTGTTACGGTTGTTGCTATCGGCCGTCCGAATAGTTCCGTCGATTTAAGCATCTCCGACGGGAAGTAACCATACTGGCGGGTTCGCATCTCACATTTTCCAGGCTAGCCTGGGTGAGAGCGAACCCGCTGTTTTCTTGATTGAAACTGCACAATATCTCTCGAAGTCGGCAGAGCCGATGGGAGCGTATGGCGTGGCGCATCGACCATCGACTAAAAAAAATGGTCTGTTCTACCCATTCTCTGGAGGGCCAGCCGAACCGGCCGTAGGACGTAATATGCGACAGAAAGAAATCTGGGCATCGGCAGAAACCAACGGTCACGTTCAGTCGGCTTGAGCTTACTCAAGAAATAGCGGAATAAGATTTTTGCCCGGTCCCGGAAGCGTTCACGAATCTCAAGCTGGCAAGTGATGCCGCCTTGCAAACCCCAGCGTTCGCCAGGCTCCTCGAAAAGACGCGTACAGGCCTGCGCGGCCAAGGCCTTCGCAGTGCGACCGATCTTTAGATCCAGGGCGAGTTTCGGGGGCAGTGCGGCGCCAAGCAAACCCTGCGCCAAGAGAAGACCAGTCCCTAAGGCACGCTTAAGGCCCAAATCGTCCGCCTCGTACAGTACGTAATGCCAGTCTAAATCAGGGGCTGCCAGGATCTCCGCGATGTCGCAGATGAACTTAAGTTGTACCCAGCGGTGCTTCGCCGCGTGCATGGAGAGAAGCAGCAGGTAGGTCTCCAGCCGCAGACTTCGCACATCTTCTCCCGCTATGGATATCGTCTCTAAATGCTGCAGGAGCCGATCCGGATCACCAGCAAGACACGCGGATCTACTGGTGAATCGCCAATGCAAATCCACACGCACCTTTCCATCCACACGATAAAGCAGCATTTCATGCTTCTCGCGCAAGAATTGATTCAGTTCGCCAGTTTCAACCCACTCAGGAGCGTAGCCCCGGTCAATGAGGAGCCGCCGGGCCCGCAGGGCGTCCCGCTCACCAATCATGATGTCCAGGTCGCCAAAACCGCGGAGCGACAAATCGCCATAGAGCCTGACGGAAAGTGCCGGGCCTTTGAAGGGCACAGCAGGAATACCGTGCGCGTCAAGGAAAGAGAGAATGCCTATTAATTCCTTCGCAAGTAGCCGGCTCTCCGTAGCGTCGGCTTCGTGGCGCGCTCGCAGCGGTTCGAGGACGCCGCTCGGCACAATATCCCCACAGATTCGGTCGAGGTTTCGATAGGTGAGCGATAGCGTGTCGTGACGAAGCGCCAATCGAACAAATTGGAACCAGTCTATTTCTTTCCGAGCGGCCTCTCTTAACCGCTGCAACATTTCCGGGTTGGTACGAGTACGGGCACAACAGAGAAGTAGTTCGATTTCCGGAAGGGGCGACACAGTTCGCTGCTGCCGAATCTGCTTCTGCATGATTTCGTTTGGGATCATGAGTCCAAGAGCTCCCGAAACCGAGCAGGGAGCCGATCAAAATCATGTCCCGTTTCGAGGCGGTAGCACGGCGTAGAGGCCACCAGTTGCCCCAGGGCATCCAAATGAGCGCGGCACGAGTTCGCCTCGGTAAGCAACACGTTGGGAGCCAGTTCCAACAACGCTTCGTCAGAATTCATGCGCGAAACAACGCTCTTCTCAGCATTTGCAATGCGTGGAATCACAATGGCTGCGGGTCGAGCCTCAGCGGCCACTTTCGCACCATAGACTTGCGTGGGGTGGATTTGATTCTTCCGCCATCCGGGACGCTTGGGAGCACATAGCAGAAAACTCAGCTCTGGAAAGAAGCTGGCGGTTTGGTCACTGACATCGACCGCTTCAGGAAATGCCAGGACCCGGATGCCATTCGGCCGGTCAACCAGAAAGACCATATCATCGCTCATGTAGTCAAAATTGGCTCTAAGAGACGCAACCGTTAGGGTGGATTTGCCCGCACCGCTTGTGCCAGGAATCAGAAGACACTTGCCATTTGCGCTGAAGCCGCCAGCGTGCAGGCTATAGAACCCGCGACGCTTTAGTATTTCAATGAGGCATATCGTGAGTAGAAGATGAGAGGCCAGCCATAGGTTGTCAATCTCCGGTTCGAGTACTGAAAACCATGCGTTGCCCGAGCCAGGGTTGCACAATACCCGAACCCGATCATCGCCACAAAGGTAGATTTGGTCTTCGGCTTCGAAGTAGCTCGCATCGCCTCTCTCCAGTTGGTAAAAGGGCTTCTCCCTCCCCGGCGGTTTTCCGAAGCGATGCTCTTTCGAACTCGAAACGGACTCGAAGTCGAAAAAAATAGTCTCGGCGGACTCTTCATTCGAGGGAAGAATTTGGAATCTAGAATCGAGGCATGTTGCGATTGCGGCCGAGGACAACACCCTGAGATTCAGACCGTGGAAACTGTAGGTTTGCGTGCGCCGGATTTTGCTCACGATCTTGACTGCTCCAGTTCGGAATTTCCGGAGGGAACCACGCGCGGCTGCGTAGCGCCGGAAATTCGATACATCTCTGCGTACAAAGGCCGCGGATCCCGCGTTTCCATGAACGGCACTCCGTCTTTGATCAACCAGCAATGGCCGACATACTCTCCTTTGTCTTGGCCCATGCCGAAACACAGAGATACGTCCAGACCATTGCGACGAAAAAAGTAGTAGCGCGTAACGCCACGAGTGAGGCATCCCGGACGCACAAGGAAGCGGCCCGCACGGATGGCGATTTCCAGGTACTCGGTAATCTGTTCAACTCGATCGCTGTTTGCCTGCGAAGGAATTCTTGGCTCCAATAGAGTTTGGACGCGCGATAGTCTTAGGCGGAGGAGGAACGGAACAGCGACAGCAAAGAACAGTACTTGAAGGAAGAGAAATGCGTCGGAAATGGACCGTTTGGCCATACGTGCGCTACGCGCCCAGCCTGCCGACGGGGACCGCAAGGTATATTACGGGCGCCTCCGAAGGTCTGTAAGAGCCGTAAGGACATTTATGGAAACGCAATCGAACCCTCTTTTTAGGCACGAAAGCCTGTTGGTGGAAGCGGCAGGAGCTCACACTGATGAGACGGACATTTCGAATCAGGTGCCATCGATTATGGAGACTCCAAAGAGGCGCCCCCGGCTTCGAAAGACAGACGATCTTCGCTGCACTCGACAATAAGATTCTTGCTTCGGAAGTCTTCGAGTACTTCAAGGATGTCCGTCTGTATGACCTCCGCGGGAGCGTCGTATTCCTTCGCCAGTGTGGAAACCAATTGCCCCACCCCATTCGTTCCGTCGCAGAGTTCCCAAATTCTGTTGCCGACCTCGTTCAGAGCGTAGTAGCTCCCATCTTCCATATTGAAGAGAAACACGTCGCCCGATCCCTTCTGGACGATGATCTGCTCTTGGCGTTTCGGGTGGCTTTCAGAACTTCGAATCTGGTTCATTATTTTTCTCGGCAACTCAACCGCTTGACCCTTCTCAGGAGCGGCCATCGCCCCTTGGCAATCCGCAGATAGGAATGCGCGTAAACAGATCTTCGGGTTCGCGAATCATCCAGCTTTGCATGAAGACTGTGGCTGCGATATTCGAAGGCAAGGAGCCGGTTCGGAACTGCCGAACCGGCGCGCCTAGCTCTCGCGTGTTGCTTTACCTGCCTTTTCAAAAACTGAGCTTGGTAACCAGCCGCAAGAGGCCCAAACACCTCAGGCTCGGCTTTGTATACTTCTTCATGGGTAGGTCCACCTTTCCGTTTTCATTTTGGTCGTGTGCAACTAGGTGAATATTTCATCGACTCAAAAGAATCGCTTCCGGTTCCCTGTTACTGGTTGCGATGCCTTTCGATGTAGGTGGGGTGAACAGTTCTTGCGTATCCGGCCACAAACTTGCCAGCAGAAACGCCACCATCCGTGCCTTTGATCCGATGGCCATCGCCATCAGGATCTGTACACTAGCCGTTGAATGGTGTTCTCTGTGGCTCTCTCGACGCCTCACGGAGGCGCTCAGAATGAAGCGGCTGGACTATTTGCAACAAAAACTCCCGCTTTCACTACACAGAACGGAAATCCTAGAAGGCTTAGAAATACTTGTCTGTCTAATATTGCACACCTGTTGCGAACCGGCTAGATTCTCGCAGTTGTTGACGGCCTCGCGACTGAGAGGGCCAACCGTTCCTCTACTTCAATTGCCGAACGACGCCGCAGGTCCGGAAATAATATGCTCTGAGTGGGATCCTGGATACTAACTATTTACCTCTCTTGTTCCTACACGAGCATTTTCTTTATGCTTCCTAAGCATTTTCTTTGTCACTCATTATCTTTAGAACTTTCTTTTGGGCTTCCTACAGAATGGGGGATAATCGCCCCACCAAGGTGGGGCAGGGTCGGGAGGGGCGGCCGCACAAAACCTAGCCGCATAGCAGAGGAGACGTATGACACGAAGTAGGGCAGATGAAATGTTCAGTATCCCGTGGAAACATAAGGCCGCATTCAAAGAATGTGCCGAGGAATTCCTGCCGGACAATGGCAGGGTGGCCGAACTCGCTAGGAGCATCCTTGAGGAGTTTATGACCTGTATTTACGGGCTGGAAAAAAGCCGCCGCCTCGGACTTGTTAATGTGGTCGCAACCAGGATTCCCTATCCGGAATTCCTGTTCCACGCAATCAAGCGGTACAGGGAACACGAGGAAGCTCCGGCGGACCAACGAGTTCGAGATCGCGAAAAAGAAGTGGAGGCCATTCGTGCGCCTGGAAGGGTCGCAGCCGCCTCAGGGGCGGCCGCAACCAAAAAAAGAGGGTTGCCCCCCGATATATTCCTACAATCCCTGGGGAGAAAGGGTCGTAATTAATCTCAAGTGAGTGCTTCGAATATTGTGATGATCGGAGGTCAACCGGAACACCGTGCGCGAGTTTTGGGCCTAGGCGCTCTCCGTTCCGTGCTCACGCTCTTCATCGAGGTGAATCAACTTTTTGCGGGGTTCCGGCAGCAAAAACGAGCGACGCCAAGTAGACCAATATGCCGAAGTTCGAAAGCGACCATGTCTTCGCCCGTTTTCCAAACTCTTCGATACGTGCCGGATCCAAAACCACAGCGAATGCCCATGGCTGCAGATTTATTGCGCTCGGCGCGAGAATCGCAGTGTTGATCAATCGTTCGACAGCGGAGCGTTCGATGGGAGCGTTCGTATATTCTCGAACCGCTCGCCGTTTCTTTATGACCTCCCACAACTCCATAAATTGATTCCTTTCCCTGGCGGTTAGGTCGGCAAGGCAAGCCGCCGGAGCTGGGCGTCTAGTCACTAACCTATCCCGCCCCCTTTGAACTTTGGCGAGAGCGGCTTAGGGAACATCTCACTGCCCGATGAAGCAGCCTGATTCGCCAAGGGCATCTTTCGCTCAGGCTGCGCCCCTGGCGAGCACAATTTGCGGCACTCGCCGTTTGTCGATGGCGCGGTATGCTTTTACAACTTCTTCAGTTGATAGTTCGGGACGCTTGCCAATGCCGGCGGATTCTGCTCTCACCAACAGATCGTCCATCGAAATGACGCCGACCAGAATTCCTTTCTCTGAAGTGACCGGCAGCCGGCGAACCCCTCCCTCTTTCATGGTCTCCAGTGCGAAGTGAACATCGTCATCGGGCGAGCACGCAAAAAGCCTGTTGGACATTACGTCAGCTACTGAGAGCTCTCCTGCAGGGCGGTTACGCGTTCCAAGAGCGATGCAGATATCTCGATCCGTGACCACGCCGACCGACTTGCCGTTCGCATTCATCACAGGAAGGAATCCACAGTTGCCCACCCACATCAATTCCGTCGCTGAACCGAGATTCGTCTCGAGTTGACAGTAATAAGGTGTACCCATCATTACTTCTTTTACTTTCATTGAATTTCTCCTTTTCAAAACCGTTTGGCTTCAAGTCTTCGTTTTCTGTCGGCTTGGGCTTCAGTCTCTTTGTAGTACAGGAGCGTTGCTCAAGGTGTGATCGTAAACATGGTCAGTCGTGATGTTGCTCACAGCCAATCGACAGCCCAGCGGCTCCTTACCCGCGCTGAGCCTTGCGAAGCATTCGAATCCCCAATTCTTCACTTTCCGGTGAGCCTTCTGAGGTAAAGAGTCAAAATATCGCGGGTTGACCCGACACCCTTTTCGATCGCGATTTTGCGGACTACGCTGAGTTTTAGGCCGCCAAAATCAGGGACCCGCGAATCGTTCATCTCGATCAGGTAAAACCCTGTTTTATTGGGGTTGAGAGTATCGGGGACGCAGTAGAACACTTGTAAAGCTATGCGTATGAAGCGGCTCGCATACAATTGCTGATTTGTGACCACATATTTGGCGACGCCCACACCTTCTGGAAACATGGAGACATGATTCACGCGTATCGTAGGCCCCTCCCCAAAATCGATGTCCTCCCAGTAAAAGAAGTCAATCGCGCCAGGGACCTTTCTGTCCGGATAGTCGAGAACGTGTTGATAGATGCTGCCAGCCTTGTCAGGTGGCAGGTAATAGGAAGCATCCAGCATCGACTTCATGTTTTCGTAGAGGTTGAAGGGATTCTCGCGGTCCGTGTAGCTGCCCAAGGCCCTCAAGCCGCCAGACATATATCTTGTCATGCCTTCGTAAATGCGTTTGCGGGCAAGCTTGTTGAACTGCTCGTACTTCTCATTTGAATTCCAGTTGATCTGGTTTTTAAAGGGGTCGACGTCGAAGACCTGCAGATCGCAATGGTGAGGCTTGCACTTCTGCAGAGCGTCGATGTCTTTGTGATCGAATGAGAGATGATCGAAGTCGGAGAGGGCAGTGGGACCAGCCGCGTCAAACTCGTGCACGTCGAGGTAGACTCTATCCTCAAGAAGTGTCTTCACGTCGCGGTAGGATGCGGCGAACTGCTCGATCGTAGCATTGATATAGACCCCACCAAAAACTAAGACGCCGTACTTTTTGTCACCAGATGCGAGGACCTTGGTAACGACTCGACCTTGGTCCATCTTTTGAATCTCTTTGTCGGACAACTCAATCTTATCTTTAAAGAACACTTCCGGCTGTCGCTGGGCGCAGGCGTCAGACGCGCCAAGAACCACACCGATTGCGAGGACACCTGCCTGGAATAATGCGCTAGTCAATCTAGGGCCTTCGATTCTTTTCTTTGCTGCTTGCGCGACCAACCAGCGGTCGTCGGTATGAAAGTAAGATTCCTCACTTCGCGCCACAGAAAGCGAGAGAAACGGCGTAGGATCTTTTCTACAACATGGACGGATAAGTCTCGGGAACTTCGCCAGTCTCCCACGCGGATGTCCGCTCCAAAGGCTCGACGGCACGCGTTTCGTCATAGTGCAAAACAATGTCGAATTGTTCAGGAAGGAGAGCATGAAAATAGTGGCTCGCGCGCTCCGATTGAGGCAAGTAGATGACCCCTATAGCGCGCTCCAGACGCGGCTCTCCCAGGGCAGCAGTCGCTTCTTCTTTCTTGCTTAGACGAAGGATGAAATTTGGAACGCCGGTCGCGTGGAAGAGCGCCTCGTAGCTACCGGGTAACGCAGGACGAACATGTTTGCGTTCCGCGGGACGGTCCCAACCCGATGCCGCAGTCACAGTCCCTGTATGCGTCGTGAAGCCGACCAGCGTCGCTTCCCTCCCATATCGCTGCCGTACAAGCTGGCCCAAATTCAGTTCGCCTCGCTGTCCCATTTCTGTCGCGCGTGCATCTCCAAGATGAGAATTATGCGCCCAGACGACGACCTTCGACTTGGCTCCAAGGTGGTGCATCAGTGCATGCAAGGTTTCCGCCATGTGATTGTCCCGCAAATTCCAGGACGAAACTCTTTCGTGAAACATCGCGCGGTAGTACTCCTCCGCGTTCTTTACAAGTCGAGCATTCTGTTCCGCAAAAAAGAAGGCGTCCCTGGCAACCTGGCCATCACGTCTGGCAAGATCACCTGCGCGCCGGTGCATTTCCATCCACTGGCTTATGACCTCATCTTCGCAGCTCTTGTTCAAGCCAAAACTGGTGGCATACCCATACGCCTGGGTGTCCTCGCCAAAATTATCGAAGCACGCGTAGCGACTTCGGGCTCGGCGAGCAGCCTCCGGATCAACTTTGTCCAGGAAATCCAGCACAGCGCGAATCGAAGCGTGCAAGCTGTACAGATCCAATCCATAGAAACCAACGCGGTGGGAATGGCGATGCTCGTTATGGTTGCGCAACCAACCGACGAAGTCGAGAACGTCCGCATTGCGCCACATCCATGCCGGAAATCTCTGGAATCCCGATAGCGCATCAATCGCGTCCTCGTCATCACCTTCAAATCGCACGTATTGATTGACGCGGTACGCATCCGGCCAGTCAGCCTCGACCGCAACGGCGTGGAAATCTTTTTCCGCGATCAAACGTTTTGTAGTTTGCGCACGCAGACGATAAAACTCATGGGTCCCGTGTGACGCTTCTCCAATTAGCACATAACGGGAGTCGCCTATGGTCTTAAGCAAGGAATCAAAATCGGTAGTGCCTCCCGTAAGCGGGTACGCCGACCGGCGAATGGCATTTACCACGGCGCTGTCTTGTTTCGGTATCATTGTGGCACCTCAGCTGTCGATGCTTCTTAGAGACTGATCGAAGCAGCGTTCTCGCTACGTGGGGATCATCACGTGCTTGGAGTCACAGGCGCGTGCCGCTAGCAGCGCCGTGATAATGCTGCTTTTCAAGCTGGCGCGCCGCGATGTCCAGCAACTCAATGACTTCTTCATCCGTCACTTGCGAGAAATCTTCGTAGAACTGTCCGACTCCATAAAATATTTCGGGAACTGCCACGCAGACGACACTGTCCACTTCACTTTTCAAACTATTCACGGCCGTTGGAGGAGCGACGGGAGCAGCGATTACTATGGAAGCCGGCTTTGCTTGCCGCAATGCGCGCACGCCCGCTCGCAAACTCGACCCGGTAGCGATGCCGTCATCCACGAGAATCACAGTCTTCCCCCGCAGATCCAGCGGGGGCCTCTGGCCCCTGTAGATTCGTTCACGGCGGAGGAGTTCGGTTTTTTCTGTCTGTGTCACCATCTCGATGGCCGTCTTGGACAGGCCGACGGCTTCGACGATTGCTCTATCCAATACGCGCACGCCACCACTTCCGATGGCTCCGAACGCCAGCTCTTCGCGGCCAGGTACGCCCAGCTTCCGGAGCACAAATACGTCCAAAGGCAAATTCAAGGCTTCGGCAACCTTGAAAGCGATCGGTACACCGCCCCGCGGAACTCCGAGTACAATTACATCTTCGCGATTCGCGTACTCAACGAGGCGCGATGCTAACTGCTCGCCCGCTTCTTCTCGATTTCGAAAGATCATCGAACTACCTCAACTTCCTTGCTTAGTTCTCGCCGTCGATTCAACAACAAGATTTCGTCCTGCTCGTGTAGTTGTCCGCAATAAAATTGGTCTGGCTGGAAGTGCAAGCTCTTCTTTGATCTCGAGGGTTTGGATATCTCTTTCAGCATGTTTCCCGCGGTCGCTGCGGGTGCGCAAAGCGCGATGTCGGCTTGAGAGACGACGCCTACGCATCTCCCCCGTTTGTCCACAACGGGAATTCTGCGCACTTGGTTTTGCTGCATCAATTCTTCGCAAGCCTCTAATGTGAATTCCGATTCACAACTGACGGGTACGGGCGTCATCAGTTCCGAGATCCTGACTGCATCTGCGCTCTTTGCTTCCGCCACGACGCCAGAGCAGAGATCACGATCGGTTACGATCCCTTCGAGCAAAGGATCGGATAGGTCGGAAACAACTGGTATGGCTCCGACTCCATGTTTTTTCATTAAGATCGCAGCTGTGCGTGCCGTATCCCCGGGCGTGCAGCAGACGACATCTCTCGTCATGACTTGGCTGATGAACATCATCTTTCCCTCACACATAAATCTGGTCACTCGAGGGCCGAAGGTCAGTGCATCAAGTCACGCCCTCACGTGATCCAAGTCACGCTAGGTTCCGATTGCCCTGCCGCGTCTTCATCACATCGATGCGTGACACGGCTCACAGATTCAATTTCGCAACCAGAGTATCCACGGAAAGAGAAAGGACTGAGCTCCATTCAAAACGTTCGTATATAGAAAGTCGGCGCAATTACACATCTAGGGGCGCCGCAACAAGGCAAGGAGTTCAGCTTGCAAGGAGGAAGAAGCCATGAGAATTGCTAAGACATTGCTTGTTGTATTAGTGCTCGCATTACTGGTCGGAGTATCGGTCAGTCCAACGCGGGCGGATACATGGAACAAAGAAACCGTCTTCACATTTAACCAACCAATTGAAATTCCTGGTGGCAAAACGCTGCCTGCGGGAACCTACGTTTTCAAGCTGCTTGACTCACCATCAGATCGTCACATTGTGCAGATTTGGAACGAGGAGAAAACTCACCTTCTCGCCACGATCCTCGCGATCCCCAACTATCGGCTGGAACCGACTGGCGAATCAGTGATTAGTTTCAACGAGCGCCCGGGTGTCTGCCCAGAGGCGTTGCGCGCGTGGTTCTATCCTGGGGATAATTTCGGCCAGGAATTCGTTTACCCGAAGGAGAGGGCCACTGAACTGGCTGAGAAATGCAAGGAAATCGTCCCCGCCGAAACGATGCTTCCGACGGAAAGCAACTTGAAGACAGTTCCGCTCGAAGCGATCACACCAGAAAAAATGGAAGAACCGGTGGCTAAAGCCATTCAAGTCCTTCCAACAAATCCTCCTCAAGAGGAAGCGGCGCCAGTTGAACCCGCGAAGTTGCCACAGACAGGCAGCACCATTCCGTTGCTTGGGCTTCTGGGTTTCGCAGCCATCGCGATTGGGATAGCGCTGAAGTTGTTCGTAAAGCAGTTTTCCTAGAAATGTCGAGGCCTTGCGCGTCGCGGAACGGAGGGCATCACCCTCCACCGCGGCGCGGAGAGGTGACCCATGAGGTCTCACCATCAGCGCCAGCTACGCAAATTCCAAACTCTCATCCATATTTTGATTTTTGTTGTCCTGCTGCTCTCAACCGCCCCATTTTTAGGACTGCAATCGACGCCTGCTTCTCCTGCAGCTGAGGCGGCTGCCCAAGCCAAAATTACCCTGACTACCGCTCTCGTTTTGTTGCCTGTTAACGTCACAGACTCACACGGAGCATTTGTTTCTGGGTTGACGGCGCAAAACTTTAAGGTCTTTGAGGACGGAAGACCGGAGGAAATTACTCTCTTCAGACAAGAGGACACGCCCGTAACAGTTGGGCTGATTGTCGACCATAGTTACAGCATGGGTCCCAAACTATCTGCTGTATCTTTGGCCGTAAACGCATTCGCCCATTCGAGCAATCAGCAAGATGAAATGTTCGTTGTAGATTTCAATGAGAACATCTCCGTCGAGCTTATGCGCGGAAAACCGTTCACGCACGATGACGCTGAATTACAACAAGCACTCTCCGCCGTCTCCGCGCGCGGACAAACCGCTCTCTATGACGCGGTGATCGAGGGGCTAACGCACGTCGAGCTGGGACAGTGGGACAAAAAGGCCCTGATCATTGTCAGTGATGGCGGCGACAACGCCAGCCACGCCACATTTTCAGAATTGCTGGCTCTGGCTCAACAATCCCATGTAGTCATCTATTCAATCGGCTTGGTCGACGAAGCCGGAGAGGAAGAAAATCCCGGAGTCCTCAAGAAGCTTTCTAACGCGACCGGGGGAATTACCTTCCTCACAAAGCAGAGTGATGAAGCGGCGAAGTTTACAAAACAAATCGCACGCGACCTCCGCGAACAGTACACCCTGGGCTACGTGCCAACTATAAACAGCAACCTTGATTCGTTCCGGAAGATCGTGGTGCAAGTTTCTTCACCGAACTCGCAAAAACTACACATCAGGACGCGGCCTGGCTATCTCCCAAACGGGACAAAATCGCAATCCGCGCAGCCTCTCGGAGTCCCGCGATGAACACCGCCGCAGATGTCCTGAAGAATCATCCGCGTCGCGATATATTTTTGCTTCGCTGCGCTTCGTTCGTTTTTCTGCTCGTTGGAGTTGTCGCCGTCGCCTACGCGAGCTTTGTAGTACTTTACGGCGAAGCCTATCAAGCGATCGAATTGCGCAAATTTGAACACACTGCACCCATCTCCGAACCGCGCCTGTTAAACAGCGGCGATGTTATCGGTGAGATCCAAATCCCCAGGCTAGGGGTCAAGGCCGTAGTCGTCCAGGGCGACGCCCTGGAACTCTTGGATCGCGCGGTCGGGCACCTTCCCCAGACTCCTTTGCCGGGAGAGTGGGGTAATGTTGCTCTGGCTGGTCATCGCGACAGATTGTTTCGTCCTCTTCGCGGAATCCGCCCAGGCGACACGATCATCATCGCAACTTCCAGCGGGTCCTTTCAATATGAGGTGCAGTCGACCTTTGTGGTCCCAGCTACCGAAGTCACCGTTCTCCACTCTTCGGACGCAAGGGAGCTGACGCTGATCACCTGTTTCCCTTTCAACTATGTGGGACATGCACCCAATCGGTTCATAGTCCGCGGCCGGCAAGTATTGCCCCCTGGGAGATGATTTGATCCTTGATGAAAGTCCCGGACTCAACCGGACAACAACACGTTGACCATCTGGTCTGTTATTTCGATTCTCGTCTAATGAAGTAAGGCGATAATGATAGGCCGAATATCCAACTGATTCAGTGCAGCACAGAACTGAGCGCCACTTTTCACTCTCTTTCGGACTATTGTTTTCTTACGTGGATCGCAGAAGCAGTGAAATCATTCGCGCCAGCCATCGGCACGCGTTCTTCTTCGATGCGATGGTCCGCAAAATGGATCACGCAACCATAAACGTCGCGGATGAGGTCGTTCAAGGGGAGCACTGTTCCCTTGATGCGCTGCTCCTCCAAGAGGTTTAAGTCCACATCGGTGATGACCATCTGTACTTGATTCACGTTGCCTTCAGCCGCGATACCATTTCTGGCAAAAAAGTAATCGCATGGCGTGAGAACGCGAAAAGCCGAGCCTGACATGATTCTCAAAACGGATTCCGAACGCGTGCGTTTAAGCCGCCGGGTCGTTCTGGAATTCCTGGCTTCCTCAGTGGATTTTTCCACGGCTCCTTCTTTGCTAATCGCGTCCTACTCCCGCGTCACACGCCGGCTGGCAATACTGGTCTCCACTTCCAACGCCAAACACTCCCGCGCAGACATGCCAATCACGCTTAGCACGCGAAACTTCCTCCCACTCTCCGCCGCATCGTGAGGGATGCGGCCACCGTCCGTGCCGCCGCTTGAATTGGCACAAGAACCGCACCGAAAACCTCTTATTGCTGCCTTTTGCTGCCTCTTCTCTTTGTAACATCCGTCACACCAGTCAGATGTGGCGGAAGCGTGTGGGAGTCGAACCCACCATTCGACCCGCGAAGGACCGAATCGCCGGCTTTGAAGGCCGGGAAGATCACCGGACCCCTTTCGCTTCCGTTGAGAGTATAGGGGTCAGGCGCGTACGGTTTCAATTGCTGGAGTAGCGGCTTTGCTGCGAATCAGCGCGGCGACCAGGTCGTAGAGCTTGGGGCTGGTGCAGACTTCGTAGTAAGGATGCGATGATGCTTGACCGATCTTGCCGTCGGGAAGAAGCTCGCGCGCAAGGCTCTTGCGAAGGACAAGTAACTCCACCGATTCACCCATGGGGACTTCGCCGTAATGAAGCGTGACGATTTCTTTGCCCCAAGGCATTTCCAGTTTTGTTTCCACGGAGTCGAGTGAGATTTCCTCGGAAAGTTTTTGGAAGCCTTCTTCATTCAACTCGATTCCGTTCATGTTGAAGCGCACGAGGAATTCGTCCAGCTCTTCGGCGGACGCGCCTTCCATCGCCGTGAGGAATTGGTAGACGCAGAAGTGAGTTTTTTGGCCGGAAAGCATGCGTTTGGCGAGTTTCGCGCAGCCGGAGAGGCGATCGGAGAGATTCAGCGCCTTGGAGATCATGATCTTCGAATCTCCATCCGTCCAGTAAGTGGGCGCGGAGCCTTGAAACGCGACGCCGAGGCCAAGTTCGAGCGCTGGAAGATCGCTGGCCACGGCGCTGTCGTTATAGGAATTGCAAACAGCCAGAATTTGGCGCGAAAGGATGCAGGCCTTTGCGACGGCCCGGGCATAGGTCCGTGTTGATTCCGTTTCGAAGATTGCCAGAATCACTGCGTCGCCTTCGATGAAAACTTTCTTGGCGCCAAAGCGGTCGAGAAGCTTCTTGACGGGTTCGTGCAGATTCAGGCTGAAGTGCGATGCCGGGCTCAGACCTCGAGAGATCAGATCCTGGGTCATTTTTGTCGAACCGCGCACGTCAGCTTTGATGATCACGTGCGAAACGACTTGATCCTCTTGAAGCTTGGCCTCTTCCTGCAGCACGCATTCGTAGAGACGGTTATTCAAACGAGAAAGCTCTCTGCTTTGCTCCGTGGTTACCAGATGAATGCGTTCCATGCATGTGGTCAAGTGCTCCGCATCGCGGAGATCCCGGCGCAACCGCAAGAAGTCAATGGCAAAGCGTAGAACGAACCCTTGCATCTCCTCCCGCGAGTAACGCCGTATTTTTCGCGAGAGTTCGTCGATAGGCTTGAGCGAAAGCTGTTTGGCGGGAACATGCTTTAACACCTGCTCGACCTGCTTCATCTCCTCCTTGGAGACCAGGGCCTTCCGGAGTTGTTGCAGGTGAACAGGTGGGCAGTAGTCCTTGGCAATGGGCCGGATTTCGTAGCTTGCCAGCACATGATAGAGCACGTCGCTTTGCTCCAGCCGGTCGACCAGCTGGGATAGCAAACGCGCCTGTTCGCCGGATTGAGCGTCCGTTCCTGCCGGATCGAAAAGTCTTTTGGCGTTTTCCGGATCATTCAGATAATCGCCGAGGCGGCCCCGGTAGTCTTTGTTGTAAAAGTCCAGTTTTTGCTTCGCGGCGTCAATCTGCGGTCCCATCTCCTCCAGCTTCACTTCTTGGTGTTTCAGGCGCATCTCGATGTCGCTCAGCGAAGCCTTCAGATTCGATGGATCGGAGGAATTGATGAACTTATTGAAAAAACTGTCCCCGCGTTCCAGTTTTTTGCGCGTGTTTTCACGCTGCTCTTCCAAGCTGGCGATTTCGGAGCGCATTGCCGTGGCTTGTTCGAGCAGCGCATTGTGCGCTTGATTAGCCTCGGTGAACGCGGGGTCTTGCCCAATGGTGAGCCCCGCTTCGCAAAGAAATTCCTGGAACAGCACATCCATTGCCTCAAAGCGATCTGGGTCACGTGCATAATTTCCAAGCAGGACGTAATGTTCCAGGAAGAAAACGTCGTCCTTGCCCCCGTCCAGGAAGATCAGCCGGTTTTTCAGCATTTCGTAAAGCGGCGCGAAATCATCGCCGAAAAGCGCCCGCCGCGTTTTGGCAATGACGTTCTCCTCGATGTCGATCACCATTTGCGCCACTTGCTGCCCAACGCCGCGGACCACCTTGCGTCTGGCCGACTGCAGTTCTGAGAGTCGCGCTTTGATTACGTGTGCTTGCTGGCTGCGCTCAAAGAATTCTCCACGTTGCCGCACCCACTCCTTACCCTCCAGGATGAGGTTGGCGAATTGATTGCTCAATTCCTGGGTGAGAAATTTCAGCAGTCCAAGCCGGAAAAGTAGGTCTATCTCGATGTTCTTATGATATTTGGCCTGGGTTAGCGCGCTTTGCAGTAGGTCTGTCAGGAGTCTGCGGAATGCCGCATTATCCAGACTCTTCGCCGATCGCAGCTCGATGCCCGAGAAATACGTGGCGCTGGTGCTCTGGCGAATCAGGTCAAACAAATAGTCACGCGCGGCCTGGACAAACTTCGGGCTAAGGAACACATCGTGGTGGATATTATCCACACCGATAGACAACGATCCCATGGGGATCGTTACGTTATAGCTCTTCAGTTCGATCCGGGCCGCTTCTGCCACGCCAAGTGTAAGTATTTCTTCGGCCATGCACTCCACCAGAAGGGGCTGTAATCAACGTAGCAGTGCGCGCCGGGCTCTGCAACGGGACTGCCAGGTTTGGTAACGAGAGAGTTAGGACCGCGCTGCAAGCTAATGGAAACAGACGAGTTACGGGAGGCGCTACAAAACTGAAATGCGCCGGGCGTCTCCACCGCAATGTTCTAACCGGATGCGCACCTGCGGCCAAGGTGACGCCAGAGGAAATCGTTCCGACCACTCCAGAATCACCACGGCCGGCTGGACAAATACGTCTTCCAACCCCAGCGTCTCGAAATCGTGGAAGCTCTCGATACGATACAAATCGGCGTGATAAACCTTGGGAGAATTCCCATAGACATGCACGAGCGTAAAGGTAGGGCTGGTGACTTCCTCTTCGCGAGCAGCTCCCAATCCTGCGACGATCCCTTTTGTCAGGGTCGTCTTTCCGCTGCCCAGCTCGCCCGTGAGCAAAACAAGGACCGGCGCCGCAAGCCGTTTGGAAAATTCGCGTCCCCAGTTCGTAGTCTCTTCCGAGGAGTGTGTAATGATCTCTTCAGCCACCGTTCTGAATCTCCCGCAGCAGCTGCTCGCGAGCTTTGGGGACTCTCTCGGCCACCTCGTGCGCAAGGATCCCGGACGGTTCCTCTTCCTGCGCCAATATGTTCGCCGCCTTCCCATGCAGGAACACACCGAGCGCGAGCACTCGAATCCAATCCTTCGTACCGAATTGCGCCGTCAGAGCAGCCAACACACCGGTAAGTACGTCGCCCGAACCTCCTTTGGCAAGTCCCGGCCCTCCGGAAGTGTTAACCCATGTGCTGCCGTCAGGCGCCGCGATGATCGTATGAAAGCCTTTCAACACAACATGCGCATTCCAGCGCCGCGCAGCATCCTTGGCCAATTCCAGACGGTCCTGCTGCACCTTCGCGGAGGAGCTTCCAAGCAGACGCGCCATCTCACCTGGATGCGGGGTAATGCACAAATACTTCGTCTTCCGTTTTCTCAGGAGTGGTCCCGCATCTGCAAACGCGTTCAATCCGTCCGCATCCAATATCACCGGCAATTCCGTCTGCGCCACAACTGTTCGGATGAACTCCTGCGTTTGCCGATGCGTTCCCAACCCCGGCCCGATCGCCAGGACATTCTTTCCCTCTTCGAGTTCGCCAAAGGTACCGTCCACCAAGCCGCGCAACGCCAGCGCCCCCGACTTTGTCGCTTTCATCGGCTCCGTCATCAATTCCGGCGCTCCCCCCGCGACGAGGGGTTGCACTGTCTCCGGAGTCGCAACGGTCACCAGCCCGGCACCCGCCCGTAAAGCCGCGCGCCCAGAAAGTATCGCGGCACCGCTCTTGCCCAACGAACCTGCGAGCAGCAGCGCATGTCCAAAAGTGCCCTTATAGGAGTCTGCCGCTCGCACCAATTGAATCGCTCGGAACTCATCCGGGCCGGCCCAGCGCAGAGTGCCTTTCCCCGTTTCTTCAATCAACTCAGCCGGAGACCCGATATCCACCACCTCCAATGCACCGCACGCCGCGGCCCCCGCAGTGATTAACTGGCCGACCTTGGGAGCAGTGAATGTTACCGTCCGATGTGCAAAAAGAACCAACCCGGCTGGAGGTTCATCATCGGCCGGCAGTCCGGAAGGCGTATCCACCGCGAGGATTAACGCTGGCCAAGTAGCCGTGGCTTCTCGCGAGCGGGAATTTATGGCGCCAATGGCTTGCTTGATGGTTCCTGCGGCCCCACCGCGCACGCCGGTTCCCAGCATCGCATCCACAATCACGTTTGCCGCGCAAACTCCCGGCCAGTCGCGTTCCCAGTTGCCCTCCCCTTCGACAACTTCGAGTTCGCCTCCGCTCTCCACCCACCGTGCCAAGTTCGTCCCCGCATCTCCTTGCACGTCTGCCCGGCTGCCAAACAAAATCGCTCGGGTCGGCAGCTTGGCTTCTTTCAAATAGCGTGCAACAACAAACCCGTCTCCGCCGTTGTTCCCTTTTCCGCAGAGGACACACACCCGGACGTGCTCCCTCCCGGCAACGGCGCGACCCACGGCATCCGCCGCCTGCTTACCGGCATTTTCCATCAATTGGAGGCTGGGAATGCCGTAGCGCTCGGTTGTCAGCCGGTCGACCTCGCGCATCTCGGCTGCTGTTAGTGCTTTCATGCCTGTTTCACGCGGCGTGCTATTGAGCTTAGTTCAAAACATCCCGACTAGAGCATCCATCCGCCGCTGACATTTATGACCTGCCCGGTCACATACTCGGCCTCGTCCGAAACAAAGAATGCAACAGCCGCCGCCACATCTTCGACCGTCGGCGGACGCCCAATCGGAAACCGCGCATCGCGAATCCGCCGCGCTTCGTTCAGTGTCAGCTCCTTTTCGTCGATGCTCGAGGGATTCACCACATTCACGGTAATCCCGTTTTTCGCTTCCTCCAGCGCCAGCGAACGCGAGAGCGCCACCACCGCCGCCTTCGCCGCCGCATAAGCCGAAATCTTCGCCTGGCCAAACGCTCGCTCCGCGCCCACCGCGCCAAGATTAACGATTCGCCCCCAGCGCCCCCGCCGCATCAGCGGCAGCGCCGCGCGGCTCACATACACAACACTCGATAGATTCGAAGAAAAAATGCTTTGCCAATCTTCCAGCGAAGATTCCGCCAGCGTCCCCCAGCGAAATCCGCCTACATTATTAATGAGAATATCGAGACGCCCGTACCGGTCCGCCACGGCTTGAACGAGTTGCTCCGCCCGCACCGGGTCGGTGACGTCCGTTTCCACGGCCACGCAATCCGCGCCGCTCGCCTGCAATTGGCGCAAGGCCTGCTGCGCAGCCGTTTTGTTCGATAGATAGGAGATCGCGATACGCGCTCCTTCTTGCGCAAGCCGGACGGCGATTCCACGCCCGATTCCCCGGCTTCCTCCCGTAATCAGCGCCACGCGGCCAGCAACCGGCATCCTTGTCCTCAGTACCAACTATAGAAAGCTTGTCAGTATAGCCCACTCACAAACCACGTACTACCGCAGTCCGCAGTCGTCGCCACTCCAGGCTGTCCACGGCGGCATCTCCTAACGAAGACGGGCCACGATCACGGTCATGTCGTCCGCTTGTTCCGGCGTCCCCGCCCACTCTTCCGCGGCCACCATCAGCGCCTGGCCGACGGCCGCAGGGGAAGCTCCCTGCATGCGAGTCGCCGCCTCCTGCAGCCTGCGAATGCCGAACTCTTCCCCGTAGACGTTCTCCGGCTCAACCAATCCGTCGCTGTATTGCACCAGCAAAGCATTTGGAGGAACCAGGACCGAACCCTCTTCGTAGACGTAGTCTTCCACCACGCCAAGGACCATGCCTCCTTTGTCGAGATGTTTCGAGCTCCCGTTGGAAATCAGGAATCCCGGCAAATGCCCCGCATTGGTGTACCGCAGCACGCGAGTCGCGCTGTCATAGACGGCGATGAAAAACGTAGCGAAACGGTCGTCCGCCGTGTTTCTCACCATGTGCACATTCAGGATTGCTACCAGTTCCGCTGTGCTCATCTTCTCGCTGTCGGCAGCCAGCAGTTGACTGCGCAACGCCGCCTGCAAACTGGCCATCAGCAGCGCCGCCGAAATTCCCTTCCCCGAAATATCCGCCAGCGCAATCGCCAGGTGTGTTGGGCTGAGCTGAATGAAATCGTAATAATCTCCGCTCACCGTGCGCGCTGCTTTGCAAATTGCTTCCAGCTCGACTCCCGCGACCGAAGGTACCTTCTGCGGAAACAGCTGATTCTGCACTTCGCTGGCGATGGAAAGCTCATTTTCCAGCCGCTGCCGCTTCTTTGACTCTTCCAGCAGCCCGCTGATGGAACCGGTCATGTCATTGAACGATTCGCCCAGCACTCCCAACTGATCGCGTCGCTCAATGCGAACACGGTGCGTCCAATCTCCGGCCTTCACATATTGCGTCGCCTCATACAAATCGCTCACCGCTTTAGTGATCCGCCGAGTCATAACGACGCCCGTGATCAGCGCGGCGATTTCAATGAGAAGGAAAACGATGCTTATAACCACAAAAAGAATCGAAAAAGAGCCGCCAAGCTCACCCAGTGAGGAAAAAATCCGCGCGTTCAATCGCGAGGGCCGCGCATTGAAGGTGACCAGCACGGGCCGCCGCGGATCAAGCATTCCGCCAGTCCCGACATAGACCGCATCCAATCGGGAAAACCCCGTAACTGCCGGGTCAATCCAATGCATTGGAGGGTGGAGTACCCTGTTTTGCGCGGGAATTCGCTTTATGATCTCGTATTGCGCATCGCCCGAGGTGTAGAGAATTCCCTGCCGCGCGCCGCCTTCAAATTTTCGCGTAAGATTCAGTTGAATGGCTCCCAGATCGGGAGCAATGGAAGCCAGGAATTCTGGCGTGACGAGTACGCGCAGTGCGACTACTCGAATGCCTTGCGGTTCTGGCATCTCTCTCAGGCTCATCAAATATAGCTTGTCACCTTCCTCAACCAATCCCGCGAACGCGTTTTTCCCCGTGCCGGCGACCTTACGCAACAAAGCAGGATCATTTGAGAAATCGATGCTCAACCCCGGAAGTTCTTGCTTGTGGACCAGTTTCGACTGTTCGGCAAGGACGAACTCCGATTCGGCTTGGGGCACACCCTTTGGCAGTGTTCGGTGGGCTGCGGCAATGTGCTCGGCGATGTCCGCCATCGTGGCAACGCGATGGTGGATGTCGTCGTAGAGCAGGTAGGCTCCTAATTGCGAATACAGAATTTGGCCCGCCAACACCACGAGAGTCAGGATCAAGAGGATGGGGACGACCGCGATGAAGAGGTAGGCAACGATCAGCCGGTTGCGAAGACTCCAGAGCAGCCGCGCGCGCCACCACCCCGCCAGACGGACCAGTACGTAAACAGTCGCAAGAAGGCCAAAGAACTTGAGGAAGCTGGCCAAGCCCCCGGTGAGATCAAGCAGGGCGCAGGTGACCCCGCCGGCGACTAACAGAACTGCAAAGAGATCGACCCGCGAGAGGCGGCGCCATACTTGTCGAAGTTTCGCTGACAGAGCAGTCATCGGGCCATCGAGAGAAATACTACTTTACCTGAAGAGCCCCTTCGGACTGAAAGGAAGAGTAGCCAGCGTCCCATTTTGGGATTATCCGCTGCAGAAGCATCGCGCCCAGCTCACTGGATTTTCAGAATACCCTGTTTCGAGCCATTTTTTCCTTGACAGCTCGATATCGTTAGTGTATTATGTCCATCGAGTAAACGTGTAACCGGTCCTCGGAACGCCAATCTCCTGATTGGCGTTTTTTTGTTCGGACCGGCTATCTCGCGGCAAAGCTCCTAAAATGAACACTTACAAAAAAATGCCCCATATTGCAGCAATTCCGCGCCCTAAGCATCTCTAGAATGAACACTTGTAAAAGTTCATCAAAATAGAGCACTTGAAGTGTCTTTAGAATGAACACTTTTGCAAAAACCGGAGGGGGGTACCCCGAGACCCGGCCGCACTTCCCTCACTCGGCTCGCCGCTCACAGTTGGACGGCTACTTCAGCGCGTTGCGCACCTTGCTGTGTTTCACGCTGTACGTGAAATAGACCACCAGCCCGATGATCAGCCAGACGACCAGCCGTATCCACGTCACCTCTTTCAGCCCCGCCATCAAACCGAGCGACACAATCATGCCAAGAATCGGCACAAGGGGCACCAACGGCGTCTTGAACGGCCGCTCCAGTTCCGGCCGCCGTACCCGCAACAACCACACCCCCGCGCAAACGATCACGAATGCCAGAAGTGTGCCGATGCTCACCAGCTGGCCAAGGTCGCCGATCGGTACCAATGCGCCCACGAACGCAACACCAATTCCCACAATCGCAGTGGACTTCCACGGGGTCCGAAAACGGGGATGGATATCCCCCGCCCACTTCCAAAGCAGGCCATCATTCGCCATCGAGTAGAACACGCGAGATTGCCCTAACATCATGACCAGCATCACCGTACTCAACCCCGCCAGCGCTCCCGCGTTCACCACGTAGCTTCCCCACTTCACACCGGTTTCGCGGATGCCGAGCGATACGGGAGCGCCGATATTCAAACGGGAGTAGTGCACGGTGGCCGTTAACAGCCCGGAAACAAGAAGATACAAGATCGTACAGATCACTAAGGAACCCAGAATGCCGATAGGCATGTCGCGTTGTGGATTTTTTGCCTCTTGTGCGGCCGTCGAAACCGCGTCAAAACCGATGTACGCGAAGAACACCACGCCTGCGCCTCGCAAAATGCCCGACCAGCCGAACGAACCGAAGCTGCCAGTATTGGGTGGAATAAAGACTTTCCAATTAGCGTGAGCGATCGCAGGATGCTTGAGGACGAAGGCCCCGGCGACCGCGATGAACACGAGCACCGCTGTCAGCTTCACGAAGACTACTCCAGTATTAAAGTTCGCTGATTCTTTAATTCCGATGATGAGAAGTGTTGTCACCGCGATGATCGCCAGGAACGCGATCAAGTTAAATACTGCCGTCGCCGTCGGAAGCCCCGCAAGTTGATTCGCAGGCACCAACAACGTGTTAACCGGCACCCATCGCCCGTCATATAGCACCCACTTCGCGCCAGGAACATCGCAGATTTGGGGCGGCAGACTGATTCCATAATCCTGTAGGAATGCCACCAGCGTGCTGCTCCATCCGCTGGCCACTGTTGCAGCGCCAAATGCGTACTCCAAAATGAGATCCCAGCCGATGATCCACGCAACGAGTTCCCCCAAAGTCGCGTACCCATAGGTATAGGCGGAACCGGCGATCGGAATCATGGACGCAAACTCTGCATAGCAAAGCCCAGCGAACAGGCAGCCGACTCCCGCGAGCACGTACGACAACATGATTGACGGCCCCGCATACAGCGCTGCCGCCGACCCCGTAATCACAAAGATGCCGGCTCCAATGATGGCGCCGATTCCCAGCGTGATGAGGTTAACGGGCCCGAGAGCGCGCTTCAGGCTGTGCTCTCCGGTCGAGCCGGCTTCCTGCATCAGCGTGGTCATGGACTTCGTCGCGAACAAGGGGTTGCCCATGCAACTCCTCCTTTACGGGTTCTGCGCCCGGCTTCCTATAACGCCAGTCTTCGGCCAAATTGGCCTTGCACATTGTAGGGGCGCAGCATGCTGCGCCCCTACAGGAAAATTCGCAGTATTTACTCTCCGGCCCGCCCGGTCTAGGCCGGCGCGCCAGAGCGTCTCGACCACAGCCAGTACACCGGCAATCCGAGCAGTACGATGACTAATCCCCCGCCGGCTGTCTGCGTTTGATAGAGAAGCAGCACAATCATGATCACCGTCGCGGCGACAATATAGAGCAGTGGCACGAAGGGATACCCAAACGCCTTGTAAGGCCGCTCCGCATCAGGCCGTTTCCGCCGCAACACAAAAATTCCAATGATGGTGAGCACGTAAAACAGCAAAACCGCAAAGACCACGTAATTCAACAAATCGCTGTACAAGTTGCCGTAGCTCACCGCTCCGGACGCATCCACTCGCCGCGTCCTGAGCAAAATCAGCACGACAACCCAAATGCCTTGAAAGATCAGCGCGCTCTGCGGCACGCCGCGCTTGCTAAGCTTGCCCGTCGACTTAAAAAATAGCCCGTCGCGCGCCATCGCATAGGAAACTCGCGCCCCAGCAAGGATCAACCCGTTGTTGCAGCCGAACGTCGAGATGATGATGGCCACGGCCATGATCGCCGCGCCCGGCGCGCCAAAAATTCCGTTCAGCGCCAGCGTCGCCACGCGATCATCCGGCGCATTTTGGATTTGCGAAAACGGCAACACGAATAGATAAGCAAGGTTCGCCAGGCAGTAAAGCGTAATGACAATGCACGTGCCAAAAGCCATCGAAAGCGCGACGTCGCGCTTGGGATTTTTCACCTCAGCAGCCGTGAACCCGATATTGTTCCAAGCGTCGGCGGAAAAAAGAGACCCAACCTGTGCAACTCCAAACGCGACGATCAATCCAAAAAAACCGCTCGCTGCCGTGACCGTCGGGACCCATCCCCGCAGAAAATTAGCGCCCGGCTCGATGGTCTCCGGCGCATGAATAGCCCACAAATGGGAGAAATTGGCCGAAATCGCGCCCGCGTTTCGGCCGACAAAAATGCCCAACACGATCAAGCCAACCAAGGACAAGGCCTTTGCGCTGGTAAAAATGTTTTGAATCAGCTTCCCAAGCCGCACTCCCAGGGTATTCAAGAACGTGATCAGCACGACCATCAAGATGCCGACAAACTGTTGAATCGAGAGGCTGATAGCGAACTTGGACCCAAGGGAAATCGGGGGAATGATCCAGACCGTCGGCGAAATGGCGGGAAATAAGACTCCAACGAATCGCGCAAAACCCACCGCCACCGCCGCGATCGTTCCCGTCTGGATGACAAGAAACAGCGTCCACCCATACAGAAATCCCCAGAGCGGCGAGTAAGCTTCGCGCAAATAAACGTACTGCCCGCCGGCATGCGGGAATAACGCCGCAAGCTCGCCATAAGAAAGCGCGGCGGCTATGGTAAGCAATCCTGTTAACACCCACGTCAGCAGCAATCCGCCTACAGAGGCCGTCTGCCGGGAGATTTCCGCCGCGACAATGAAAATGCCGGACCCGATCATCGAACCGACGACGATCATCGTGCCGTCGAAGAGACCGATCGCCCGGACAAAACCGGGCTCATTTTTTTTAACGTCTTGCGAAACGTCTTGGAGGATTGGAGGTTTGACGTCGGTCATTCGGAATGTGCCTCAGACAGCCGCCGCGTGCTTCGCGGCCTCAAGTGTCTTCAAGTATTGCTTCGCGCGCTCGAACGGATCGGGCGCGTTCAAGATTCCGCTAATCACGGCAACCGCATCGGCTCCTGCCTCAATCACGGCCGCAGCGCGATCCAAGGTTATGCCACCGATGGCCACAATCGGCTTGTCGGTCAACGCTCGAACTCTGCACAGAAAGTCCAAACCAACCACCGGGTCCGGATTCGCCTTTGAAAATGTGCCGAACACGGGGCCGACAGCAATGTAGTCCGCGGAACTCTTGGCTGCTCGCTCAAACTGATCCAAATTGTGCGTGGATACTCCAACAAGTTTGTCCTCGCCGAGCACCCGGCGCGCCTGCTCGACTTCCAGATCATCCTGTCCGACGTGAACCCCGCTCGCGCCCGCCAAAAACGCTACATCGGGGCGATCGTTCACAATAAACGAGACACCATGCGGACGGAGTCTTTCGGCTAATTCGCGAGAGCTATCCAGGTACTGCCGCGACGGAGCGGACTTGTTCCGGTACTGGAGGAGGCGGACTCCAGCTTCGGCGAGGCCCAGGGCGCAATCTCGTTCGGAGGAAGTAATCAACGAACCGTCTAGTATCACATACAGCCTGGGGAGGACAAGGCGCATAGAATCCTATTTTCCGTTTGTTCCGAGCAATCTTTCGATGAAGTGCGTATCGAACCGCCCTTCCGCAAAGTCCGCGTCGGCAAGAATCCGCCGGTGCAACGGAATGGAAGTCTTGATCCCCTCGATGACGAACATTTCCAGCGCCCGCTTCATCCGCCCAATGGCTTCCGAGCGGTCTCGGCCTTTTACAATAAGTTTCGCGATCATCGAGTCGTAGTAGGGCGGAATCACTGCATTGGCATACGCCGCCGAATCCACGCGCACTCCCGTCCCCCCCGGGGCTTGAAACGTGGTGATACGTCCCGCCGAGGGCACAAACGTCTCCGGATCCTCCGCATTGATGCGGCATTCGATCGCGTGGCCCGAGAAATTCATTTCCCCCACGGCAGCGTCTAGGTTTTCGCCAGCCGCGATACGAATCTGTGCTTTGATCAAGTCCACGCCGGTCACAAGCTCGGTCACAGGATGCTCGACCTGAATCCTGGCATTCATCTCGATAAAATAAATTGAACCGTCTTCGTCCATCAGAAACTCAACCGTGCCCGCGTTCGTGTAGCCGACTTTCTCCAGAGCGCGCACGACTTTCGTGCCAAGATCTTTCCGCTTCTTCGCGTCCATCACGGGCGACGGTGATTCCTCCACAAGCTTCTGGTGCCTCCGCTGAATGCTGCACTCGCGCTCTCCCAAATGGATAACTTTGCCGTGCTGGTCCCCGAGCACCTGAAACTCAATATGCCGCGGATGCTCCAGAAACTTCTCTGCATAGACGTCCGGCGTGCCGAACGCCTGTTGTGCTTCGCTTCGCGCCGTCTCGTAGGCGGTCAGCAGTTCCTCCTGCCGGTGTACGACGCGCATGCCGCGGCCGCCGCCTCCCGCCGAGGCCTTAATAATCAAGGGAAAACCAATCCTCTTGGCCTCTTTGGCGAGCTGCTCCTCGCCCTCTACGACGCCTTCACTTCCCGGAACCGTGGGCACCCCCAGCGCCTTCATTTCCCGCCGCGCCCGGTCCTTTTCTCCCATCATTTCGATGACTTCAGGCGTCGGCCCAATAAACGTAATTTCCGACGCTTCGCACACCTTCGCAAAGTTGGCGTTTTCCGACAGAAATCCGTAACCCGGATGGATGGCATCGACGTTGGTGATTTCCGCCGCGCTGATCACCTGGGGGATGTTCAGGTAACTTTCGCTGCTCCGCGGCGGTCCGATGCATACGGCCTCGTCCGCAAACCGCACATGCAGCGAATTCCGGTCCGCCTCGGAATAGACCGCAACCGTGGAAATCCCCAGTTCTTTGCAGGCACAGATGACCCGCAGCGCGATTTCCCCGCGATTGGCTACTAGGATTTTCTGGAACATGGCCGAAGGCGCCGGCTACCTCTTCCGGCTGGGACGGATGCCGTAGAGCGGCTGCCCATATTCCACGGGCTGCCCGTTCTCGACAAAGATGCGAATCAGTTCGCCGCTTTCGTCCGATTCAATTTCATTCATCAACTTCATCGCTTCCACAATGCAAAGGGTCTGCCCGGACTCGACATGCGCGCCGATCTTCACAAAGGCCTCGGCACCAGGACTGGGCGCCTCATAGTACGTCCCTACAATCGGAGACTTCACCAAGTGCAGATCTTCCGTCGCCCTTGGCTCAGCAGACGGTGGAGCGCTCGAGGCGGCGGGCGCCTGTCTTTCCGAAGCGCCGGGAACAATTATTTCCGGCACACCCAGGGAACGCTGGTACATGGGCACGCCCGCGGAAGGCTTCTTCAGCCGGATCCTCAGGTCGCCCCTCGAGTACTCAAACTCCTCCAGGTTGTGCTCGCTCATAAAACGGAGGAGTTGCTCGATTTGCTGGATTTCGGGACTGGCGATGGAAGAACTTTCTTTTTCTTTCGAGGGCTGTTTGCGTTTCATGCCTTTGTCAAAGCTCGATGAGATCCCGCGGTATGCGGGTCAGTACTTCCGTCTTATCCGGATGCACGGCGACGTCATCTTCGATTCGAATTCCCCCCACACCCGCCATGTAAACCCCAGGCTCAATGGTGACGACGTATCCCGATTCTAGCCGAGTGGTTTGCCCCCGCGCCACTCGCGGATCCTCGTGTACTTCCAAGCCGAGCCCATGCCCCGTGCTGTGCGTGAAATACTGGTCCAGTTTCCAACCGGCCAGAACTTGACGCGCTGCAGAATCCACGTCCCCCGTGCTGGCCCCGGCTCTTACTGCTGCTATCGCCGCGCCTTGCGCTTCCAGGACCGCTTTATACCACTGCTTTACCCGGGTGGGAGCGCGACCTACGTAGACCGTTCGTGTTATGTCGCTACAATAGTGCGCGAGTATAACACCCAGGTCTAGTACCACCAACTCATTTTTCCTCAATCGCTTGGCGGTAGGGCGAGCGTGTGGCAACGCCGAACGCTCGCCAAAGGCCACAATCGTCTCAAACGCTGGCCCCGACGCGCCGCCCATCCTCATTTGATATTCAATCTCCGCGGCAATCTCGTTTTCCTTGACCCCGGGCTTCAGAAGTTTCAATGCTCCGGAAAGAACGTCGCCAGCCAGGATCGCCGCTCGCCGCATTACGGCGAACTCTCCCGGCTCTTTTCGGATGCGGAGAGACTCGACCAGTCCCGGGGCCGCGATCCATTCCGTGCGCGCCCCTGCCGCCTTTCGTAGCGACCGAAACTGCGCAACGGAAACCTGGGATGAGTCAAATCCCACCCGCCGGAACGATTTCTCCTTTAAGAACCGCCCAGTAGACTCCACCAGAGAGCCCTTCTGCTCAAGGTATCGAACGGAAGCGGCCTCCTCTCCCGCCTGGGTCGTGAACCTACCGTCGGAAATCAGCGTCGCTCGTCCCCGGCCGGCAATCAGGGTCCCGGCTTCTCCTGTGAACCCCGTAAGGTAATACCAATTGGCAGCGTGAGTGATTAGCAAGGCGTCCAACTTGGCCTTGAAGATCAGCTGTTGGAGGTGCTTTAGCCGGCTTTTGAAGGGTGCAGTCATAAAAGAAACGAGGAGACCGTGGCCTCCTCGTTTCCGTCCTAATTCTAAGATGTTTAGGCCCGAATTACCCTGGCAGAATTCGGGGCGTCAGGAAGAACAGCAACTCCTGCGATTGGATCGAGATGGTCGTCCGCTTAAAGAGATTTCCAATCAGCGGCAAGCTGCCCACGATTGGCACCTCCTGGATGTTCGTGTTCTGCGTATTGACGATAATTCCGCCGATCACGACCGTTCCGCCGTCCGGAACCAGCACTTTCGTCTGTGCGGACTGCGTGTCCAATGCCGGAATACCCTGCACGCGCGGAATACCTTGATCAATCTGGGTATTTTCGACGAGTACGTCCATGAAGATCGTACCTTCGGCTGTAATCTGCGGCGTTACTTCCAGTTGCAACACGGCATCAATGAACTGCACCGAAATCGTGTTGTTGATGGTCGTCTGAATCGGCAGTTTGACACCCTGCTTGATGACCGCCTTCTCGTTGTTCTGCGTCACGACGCGTGGCTTCGAGAGCAATTTGCCCACGCCCTTGGCTTCCGCCGCGGTGATAAAGAAGTCGATGGCGAAGTTCGGTGACCGGTGCGAGAAGCCTAGGCCGCTCGTTGGCACTCCTGCGCCAAAGCTCGTCGCCAGAGGAATACCGGTCTGCGGACCGCCGCTCGAGCTGCTTGTCGGAACCGCGATGAGCGGAGGAGGCGGCGTCGTGTTGGTCGCACCCGGGCTGACTCCGACCTGCGGCGCGCCGCTATAAAAGTCTCTTCCGCCCGTTGTCGTGCCTGCAAATCCAAGTTCCGTACCGATGTCCTGGGCGAAAGATCGCGACGCGGAAATCACCCGCGCTTCGATCTCCACCTGCTGCGACTTGCGGTCGAGCTGCCGGATAAGGTTGTCGATGTCCGGGAAGACCGAGGGAATATCCCGGATGATGAGCTGGTTTGACCGGTCGTCCGCGATAATATCGCCACGCGAACTCAGGAACTTCTTCAGCGTCGGCGCCAACGCTGACGCCTTGGCGTAGCTCAATTGACGCGTCGTGGTCGTTGGAGCAATGGCCTCCGATTGCGCCCTTACCAGGTCGCGTTCCGTCTCCGCTTCTTTCTTCAAGGTTTCATGCGTCGCGATGCGCAACACGTTGCCATTGAGCTGCTTGTCCAATCCGTTGTTTTGCAGCACGATGTCCAACGCCTGATCCCACGGCACTTCATCCAGTACGATGGTCAGCGTTCCCTTCACGGCCGGGTCCAAGACCACGTTCAATCCGCTGATCTCGTGGATTAACCGGAAAAAGTCCCGCAAATCGACATCTTTCAAGTTCACGGAAATCGGCTCGCCCGTGTACTTTCCAGCGGCTACTGGAGCGGCTGTCGCCTGCGTCGCTTGACCTTGTCCCGCGGACGCCGCTAACGTGTTCGCCGCCGCCGTTGATTGCTGTGCTGCCTGTTGCGCCGCCTCCTGGGCCTTGGCCGTGCTGCCCGTATCCTTCCTCTCTCCAAACGACGCCAGGCTGACTGAGGGCTGGGTCAGTTCGCCAGGCAACGCGAAGCGAGGAGCTGGAATCTGCAAATTCTTTACCGCCTGCGCGTGCGCGCGCGGAATCGACTCATTGTATGTAAACTCTGTTCGCGCTTTTGCTTCACGCTGTGAATTCACTGCTTCCCGGTTCGACGCGGCGGTACTGCTGGCGTCCGGCTGTCCGTCAAAAAACACCACAACCGCCTCGCCTTCGCGCGAAATCTGATACGGGGATACGCTGGTCAAATCCACTACCACGCGCGCCACGTTCGGACGGTACTGGCCTACTCGCACGTCCCGCACAGGCTCTGCGCCTCCCGCAATGACTGTCTTGTCGACCGCCAGCCGCGCGCCGGAGAAGTCCAAGACCAATCTTTCGGGATTCTGCATGCGCAGTGGGTGGACATCGAGCCGCCCCTCGCCCTCCACACGCACACTCGCGCGTTGTGGCGCTTGCGTTATCGCCACGTTCGAGATCACCGCGGAAGTCGCGGTCGCGCCGGCGGGCTCCTGCGTCTGAGCCAGCAGGGGGCTTCCGCCCAAAACCGCGCTCGAGAGGATCAGGCAGCCACACCGCAAGGCGGGCCAATTCGTCTTCATTGCTGTTCTCCTGCACTGGAGTAAATTCGCTTGTTCACTTGGCGCTCCACCGGTTTCCCGAACGCATCCTTGCCGATTTCATGGAACGAAACGCCATCCATCGCAATCTTTTCCACCCGCCCGTCGTACAACTGGTCCCCTTCACGGAGAAAATAAGTTCTTTCCTGCGGGTTCGTCACCACGGCGATCATCCCGTTTGGCGCCTTCACAATTCCGTCTAACTTCAGGGTGCTTACCTGCAGGCCTGCGATACCTGGCGGTAGATTTTTGCCGGCATTCTTTTCCGCTTGCTGGCGCGCAACCAAAGATTCAAATGGATCGCGCCGGGCTACTTTCTCGCCCGGTCCCGCCGCCGCGTCCGGGTTCATCGCGGTCTCCACGGGCTTGGGAGCCATTGCCGCTCTTCGAGTTGCGGGTTTTGCTGCGCGCTTCGCCGCAGCTGTTCCTGCGGCCTTTCGTGCGTGCGGCGCAGCTTTCCCGGTGGCCTGTGGCGCTGTCTTTGCGCCGGCAGGCGAGCCCGGTTTGGCTTGCGCGCGCAGCCCGGGTGCGGCTATCGCGAGCAAAATCCCTAGTACGAGAGTTAGTGCTGAACGCATAGATCGCTCATTCCCGCTCAGGGTTTCCTAGCCGGCTTCGCCGCGGACTTGGCCCCAGGTGCGGGGCTCGGTCCTACGTCGGCTGGCTTGGTAAAGAAAGTCGTTGCCGTGAACACCGCTGAAACTGTTGTTCCCGGTCTTACCGCATACTTCGTCCCTTTGGCCTTGGACGGATCGTCGAACTCCAGATCGCCCACGTTAATGATTCGCGACAATCGCCCCAACCTCCCGAAAAAATCCATCAGATTAAAATACGGCCCGTCGGCCTGCACTTCGAACGGCATGTCATAATGAAATTCCCGAGGCACGATGGCGTCCGCAGTCAAGCTACGGATCTGCACGTTAGACGCGCTGGCGGCACCTTGCAGCAAGCGGATGAATTCGTCGGTCTCTTTATCTTCCGGCACGATCGTCTTCAGCGTATCCAATTGTTTTGAAAGTGCATCCATCTGCTGCTTGAGCTCCCCATAGCGCTGCTTGTAGACCGACAGCTGCTGCACTTCCTGGTTAAGTCTGTTGCGGTCCTGGACGGCCTTGTCGACGGCGTCCCGTTCCTGCGCCACTGGCGAAAGCGGAATGTAAACTCCTAAGAGCAACACGACGACCGCAATGGCCACCGCCACCAAGCCCTGCATGAATACCGACATGTCTCGAAACGGATTGGCCATGAAGCTCCCTTACCCTTTCTTGACCGGCGCCAAAGGCCGCGTGGAATTCGGCGCTGCGTTCGCAGGTCTTGCTTCCGCCGGCGCGCTCGGTCCCGGCTGAGGCGGAGCGATGTCCGCAGACAACTGGAAGTTGAACGTCTCCACTCCCGTGACCTTGTCGTCCTGCTTCGTTTCCTTGATTTCCACCTTCTGGAAGTATCCGGAACGCTTCAAAGCAGTAATAAAATTGGCTACGGCATTGATGGAAGCTGACGATCCCTCGATTGAAAGGTTGTTTCCCTTTCTTATCATGGTTGTCAGCCACAGGTTCTCTGTCCGCGATACCGTATTCGCCACCATATCCAGCAGGTCTTGGCCGCCTGTCCGGTCCCGCTGCAATTGCTCGATCGTCGAAACCCGCTGCTGAAGAACTTCCTTTTCTTTATCAAAGGCCTCGACCTGCAGTTTGATGTTTTCCAGGTCCGTCTTCTGCGCCTGCAACTGTTTTATCGTTCTATTTTCCGTATTTAGTTGGCGCTGCCAGGAGTAGAAAAGAAAGCCCAGAACGATTACGCCAACCGCCAGTCCCGCCCCCACGAAAAGCACCGGGAGCGCGGCGCCTGTATCCACTGGCCGACGGGACGCTTTCGGCCGAATTTGTCCGAGTAGGTTTATACGAATCATGGCTAGTCAAAGCTCCTCAGTGCCAAACCCACGGCAATGGCCAACCGCGGCGACATCTCGCGGATCTGGTCATCACTGTGCCGGCTGGGATTGATGAGCACTTTCCGGAAAGGATTCAATTCTTCCACGGGCATTGCGAACTCTTCCCTCAGCAGATCCACCAGCCCCGGAACTCGGGCCGTTCCTCCCGCCACGACGATGCGCTGGATGTTCTCCCCGCTGGCAGTCGCCCGGAAGAAGTCAAATGTCTTTTGAATTTCCAAGGTCAGAATGTCGGAAACGCTGCGCAGAATCTGCTGCTTCTGCTCGTCCGTCACGCTCGGCAAGGTGTCGCCCTTCTTCAGCCGTTCCGCATCCTCGAAGCTCAGGTCCAGTTCCTTCTGCAGCGCGTCCGTATATTGGTTGCCGCCAACGCTAACGTCGCGCGTAAACAAGGGCACGCCACCGCGCACGATATTAATGTTCATCACGCTCGCGCCAACGTTCAGTAGCGCCACCGTCTGCCCGGCATCCGGTTCGTAGTTGATTTCGAAGCAGTTCTGCAGTCCGAAGGCATCAATGTCCACCACCACCGGCGTCTTCCCCGCCTGCGCCAGCACGTTCGTGTGGTTCAGAATCTTGTCCTTCTTTACCGCAACCAGCAGAACGTCCATCTGCGCGTCCATCGATTCCAGCAGCTGATAGCTGAGATTTACGTCGGCGATATCGAATGGAATGTGCTGGCTGGCTTCCGAAGGAATCCGGTCATACAACTCTTCTTCCGTCATCAAGGGAAGCGGCACTCGCTTTACGATCACCGAGTGGCCCGAAACCGAAGTCGCCACATTCTTGGTCTTGATCCTCTGGGCATCGAAAATCTTGCTGATCGCGTTGGCCACTTGCGGCGCGTCCATGATCGCACCATCTACTACCGTGTCTTGCGCCAGCGATTCCATCCCAAAGCTCACGAGCTCGTAGCCGGCTTTCGTCGCCTTTAGCTCCACTGCCTTGATCGAGCTCGAGCCGATGTCCAGCCCTACTAGCTGCCTTGATTTTTTGCCCATTCCCAACATGTCGCGGCCTCTTTCGACTTCTCTACTGGCAAACTATCGGCGCCTCGCGTGCGCTTGGCTCATTTTGCGTTCCATCCAACGGTCTAGAATCGTCTTACGCAGTTTCCAACGATTACCGAGTTTGAACGCGGGAATTTCGCCCTCGGTGATGTAACGGTACAGGGTATCCGGGGAGATCCCCAGATACTGCGACGCCTGTCTCACATTCATCACTTCACGCGATTCAATCACGAGGAACGTCACCCCGGCGCCCGAACTCACGCCCTGCCCCACAACTGCCAACGGCACACCTGCTTGCGCTACGGATATCTTGGGGTGCCGCCCGTGCAAGGTTTATCCCATTGAAAAGCTCAGAGCGTCAAGGGATTCTCTACCGGAGTTGCCTTAAAACTACCCCTATTCTTAGGCAGTTCTGGGGTATTCAGGGAGGTTCGCACTGGATATTGCGTCCAGCGCATCAGACAACCACAATTAGTTGTATTTTCCCGCCCTTAGAGCCTGTCCTCAGGGACGGTTATTCTTAGTAGTCAATCTTCGCTTCCCATCCGCGCTCACTTACTTTTCCAGCGCCTTCCACATCGCCGCCACTCGCGCTTTCGTTCCTTCATCCATCACAATCTCGTCCGGCCACGGCCGCTCGAATCCTTCGCTCTTCCATTTCCTCGTCGCATCGATCCCCATTTTCGAACCGTAGTCTTGCATTCTTTGCGCGTGATCCAGCGTATCCACGGGCCCCAGCGAAAACTGCACATCGCGCTCCGGGTCCATAGCGCACAGCGCTTTCCACACCACTTCGTTGTAGTTGTGCACATCCACGTCGTGATCCACCACCACGATCACTTTCGTGAACATCGCCTGCCCCAGTGACCAAATCGCGTTCATGACTTTCCGCGCGTGCCCCGGATACGACTTCCGAATCGCCACAATCATCAAGTTGTGAAAAATTCCCTCTGCCGGCATGGCCACTTCCGTAATCTCCGGATACTGCATCTTCATCACCGGCAGAAAAACCCGTTCCACGGCGTACCCCATGTAATAGTCTTCCTGCGGTGGCGGCCCCACAACCGTCGTCAAATAGATTGGCTCCTTCTTGTGCGTCACGCATTCCACGTGAAAAACCGGATACTCCCCTTCGAGCGAATAAAATCCCGTGTGATCCCCAAACGGCCCTTCCGTGCGCATCTCGCTCAAATTCACATATCCTTCCAGCACAATCTCCGCATTCGCCGGCACCTCGAGCTCATTCGTCTCGCACGCCACCATCTCTACCGGCTCCCGCCGCAAAAATCCCGCAAACATCATTTCATCTAAATCCGGCGGAATCGGCAGCATGCCGGACAGCGCCGTGGGCGGGTCCGCTCCAATCGCCACACTCACTGGAATCCGCCCCTCCGGACTTTTCGCCCTCGCCCGCCGGAAATGCTCCGCCCCATGCTTCTGGGTCTGCCAGTGCATCCCCGTCGTCCGCTCGTCGTAAATTTGCATCCGGTACATCCCCACATTCCGCTTCCCCGTCTCCGGATTCTTTGTGAACACCAGCGGAAACGTGATAAACCGCCCGCCGTCCTGCGGCCAGCATTTCAAAACCGGAAAATCCAACAGGTTCACGTCTTTCCCGTGATGCATCACTTCCTTGCAAGCCCCGGTCTTCACGCTCTTCGGGAAAAACGATCCCAGCTCCGCCAATTTCGGCAACATCTTGATCTTGTCGAACAGCCCTTGCGGTGTTTCCATTTTCAAAAATCCCTGAATCCGCGCCGCCACTTCCTCTAGCGCCGTCACTTCAAACGCCAGCGCCATCCGCCGCACGCTCCCAAATGTGTTCACCAACAACGGAACGCGCGAACCTTTCGGCTTCTCAAACAGCAGCGCCGGTCCCACGCTATCAGGCATGCGTCCCTTGTCCCGCGCCACGCGCTGCGTCACTTCCGTAATCTCCAGAACAGGGTCAACCTCGGCGCGAATCCGCCGCAGTTCCCCTTCTCTCTCCAGCTTCTGGACAAACTCCCGCAAATCCCGATACGCCAATTTTGCCTCCTGCCTTGCCCTTCTTGGCGGGCGCTTCACGCGAAACTCTAGCACGTTCCGCCGTACCGAAGCGAAATGCCCCGACCTGGCACCATCGTCGCTTCCACTCGCCTCTTTCCCTGGTCAGCGACGGACCCCTGGCACAAATCCACCTGCCAGCCTCATCTCCCTTACCGCCGATACCCACACTCAGATTACATGCCGAGCTCCTCATTCTTTATGCTGTGGCAAACTTCACGGAACTTTCTAGCGCTCTCTCCGTTTCTATTTAATGAGGCTCTGCCGCCCATCTCGCTGTATCCTTGGCACAGCCCACCTGAGGCCGCGCAAATGAGAACGTTCCTGCTCCACCTGAAACAAGTCTTTCGCCGTCTCGGGCGTGCCCCGCTTTTCACCATCATTACTCTCGTCACGCTCGCCGCCGGCGTCGGTGGCAACACCATCGTCTTCAGCGTTCTCGAAAGCGTTCTCCTCAAGCCGCTTCCCTATCCTCGTCCTGACGAGCTTATCGGCGTCTGGCTCACCGCCCCCGGCGTCAACATCCAGAATCTCAACATCGCTCCCTCCAATTACTTCATCTATCGCGAACAGAATCGCTCCTTTCAAGACATCGGTGTTTACAATGGCGATTCCGTTAGCGTCACTGGCCGCGCCGAGCCTGAACAAGTCGACGCCCTTGACGTCACCGACGGCACTCTCCCTCTTCTCGGCGTTTCCCCCGTCCTCGGCCGACTGTTCACCCGTCAGGACGATTCTCCCGGCTCGCCCGACACCGTCATCCTCAGCTACGGTTATTGGCAAAAAAGGTTTGGTGGCTCGCCTTCCGTCTTGGGCCAATCCCTTAACGTCGATGGCAAACCTCGCGAAATCATCGGTGTCCTCCCACCGCGCTTCCATTTCCTCGACTGGCGCGAATCCTCTCTCTTCCTGCCCTTTAAGTGGGATCGCAACAAAATGTTCTTAGGCAACTTCAGCTACGAAGCTCTCGCCCGACTCAAACCCGGCGTCACCCTCGCGCAAGCCAGTTCCGACATAGCTCAAATGACGCCTATCGTTGCTCGCTCCTTCCCAGCGCCTCCGGGCTTTAGCGCAAAAATTTTCGAAGATGCTCACATTGCCCCAAACCTCCGTCCGCTAAAGCAAGATGTCGTCGGCGATGTTGGCAGCACTCTCTGGGTTCTCATGGCTTCCATCGGCATGGTCTTGCTGATCGCTTGCGCCAACGTCGCCAACCTCCTCCTCGTCCGCATCGAAGGCCGCAGCCAGGAACTCGCCGTCCGCTCCGCTCTTGGTGCCAGTCCTTATCGCATCGCCGGTGAACTTTTTCTCGAAAGCTTCATCCTCGGCTTGCTCGGAAGCGCCATCGGTTTGGGCTTGGCCTTCGCCGCCTTGCGCGCGCTCGTCGCCATGGCCCCTTCAGGCATCCCGCGCATCAACGAAATCGGCATCGACGGCCCCGTTCTCCTCTTCACTTTCGCCGTTGCCATTCTCGCCAGCATCCTTTTTGGCTCCATCCCGATTTTCAAATATGCAGGCGTCCGTCTCAGCACCGGCATTCGCCAGGGTGGCCGCGCCAACAGCCAAAGCCGTGAGCAGCATCGTGCCCGCAGTGTGCTCGTCGTTGTTCAAGTCGCTCTCGCTCTCGTTCTCCTCATCTGTTCCGGCCTCATGATTCGCACCTTCCGCGCCCTCACGCACGTCGACCCCGGCTTCCGCCAGCCCGATCAGGTTCAAACCTTCCACATTTATGTTCCCGAGTCGCAAGTCAAGGAGAACGAACAAGTCGTCCGCATCTATCAGGAAATGCTCCGCAAAATCTCCGCCCTTCCGGGTGTCACTTCCGCCAGCATCACCACAGCCGTTCCCATGGGCGGAAATTCCAGCAACGATCTTCTGTACGCCCAGGATCACACCTACCACGAGGGCGAGATCCCGCCGATTCGCCGCTTTTCTGACGTCACTCCTGGCTCTTTTTCCACGCTGGGAACATCCTTCATCGCTGGCCGGGACATCACTTGGACAGATATTTACGAGCATATTCCTGTTGCCGTGATTTCCGAAAATTTCGCCCGTGAATACTGGAAGTCGCCAGACAACGCCCTCGGCAAGCGCATCCGCGTCGCTTCCACAGACGACTGGCGCGAAATCGTCGGCGTCGTCGCCAATGTGTATAACGACGGAGTAACCCAAAAGCCACCAACTGTCGTCTATTGGCCGATTGAACGAATCAATTTCGAAGGAAGTAAAGAAGACGTGAACCGTTATGTCGGCTTTATGGTTCGCAGTCCACGCGCCGGCTCGGAAGCATTCCTAAAGGAAATTCGCGAAACCGTTTGGTCCGTGAATCCAAACTTGCCCCTCGCCGATGTCCACACTCTCGGCTTTTTCTACACCCGCTCCATGGCTCGCACTTCTTTCACTTTAATCATGCTCGCCGTAGCCGGCGGCATGGCCCTTCTCCTCGGCGTCGTCGGCATATACGGCGTCATCGCCTGCTCCGTCTCTCAGCGCGTCCGCGAAATCGGCATCCGCATGGCTCTCGGCGCGCAGACGCAATCGCTCACCAACATGTTCGTCCGCCACGGCCTAATCCTCACCGGCATCGGCGCAGCCTTCGGCCTGATCGTCGCCGCAATCGTCATGCGGCTGATGTCCTCGCTGCTCTTCCATGTCAACCCCGTCGACCCCATGACCTACGTCGCCGTCACTCTCGGCCTAATCGCCACGGCCTTCCTGGCCAGCTATCTCCCCTCTCGCCGTGCAGCTACGGTTGACCCGGTCGAGGCCCTCCGCGCCGAATAGCTCGGACCAGATGGCATTCCAATTGGAGCTGGCAGCCTTGCTGGCAGCGTCACTCTGCGTTACGCTTGCGCCCCGTTTAAAGCACTATGACCAGCAGCTAAAAGCTTCTCGACCAGATTCTTAGAGGCGGCGCGGATGCGAACATCCCGTTTACTGGAATGATCGCCCTCTTGAAACGTCTGGGCTTTCAGGAACGCGTTAAAGGAAGCCACCACATTTTGGTCCGCGATGGCGTGGCAGAAATCTTGAACTTGCAGCCTGCCGGCAACAAATGCAAAGCCTACCAGGTCAAGCAGGTCCGCAATGTTATAATCAATTATCAGTTGGCGGGAGGAGCGGATGTCTAAGTACGAGATCATCATCTACTGGAGCCAGGCCGACGAAGCCTTCATCGCCGAGGTCCCCGAACTTCCTGGTTGCGCCGCTGACGGCAAGACTCACAAAGAAGCCTTAGCCAACGTCGAAATCATCGTCCAGGAATGGCTCGAAACCGCCAAAGACATCGGCCGTCCCATCCCCGTCCCGCGCGGCAAGCTTGCCTTCGCCTAGGCTGTAAACTCTTCGATCGATTTCAGCCGTACTTCTTCACAGAGCGACTGAGCCAGACCTCTGCGTGGCCGATTCCGAGCCATGGCGATTACGAAGAGCAGCAGTGGGCACTAATTGTGCGTGCCCTTCGTTGCGGATATTACGAATGTCGGATTTAAATTGCAGGGTGCATCGCCGCTTTTGCCGTTTGCTGGGCCGCCTTTGCATCCGCCCTCCACGCCCTCGCTTGCGCGATGCAAATTACGTGCAGCATGAGAAACAGCGGCACAAGGAAAGTAGGAATCAGGCTCAATGGAAGCACCGTCATCGCCACCATCGAAGGGCCACTCGGGTCAATCAAACCGGCCGTCGTGCCCAGGCTCACCGCCGTAATCAGGTCCAAGATCCCGAGCGCCTGCCAAAAAATAAAACTCCCGCGATGCGCTGGCTCCGCAAGTTTCCATGCCGCGAACCCCGCCGTCGCTCCGATGAACATGTCCCCATATCCCGCCGGAAAAGCAAAGATGCCCGGTAGCACATTTCGCGCCTCCAGCAAAAGGAACGTGAAGCCCACAATCCTCCAAACGTGCACCGAAGTCAGCACTCTCGGGTTCAAAGAAAACGCAAACCTCCTAAATCCCTCCGACGCTGCGAACCAAACCGCAAACACCACCAGCGGCGTCAACGCTGCCAACGCCACCGTAGCCCCGAATCGGCCCGCGCCATTCTCAAACAAATGCGAAGCCGAAGCGCTTAGAACTGCCACGAACCACAGAACGACGAGCCCAGTGATGGTCTTTCCATAGTTGCTCATAGCGAGTCTCCTTCCCTCCGAACTAAATCTGTTGCTTGATGCGTGAGTTGCAAAAGGCTGTTCCAGGACTGCTCCCCTAATCTCCGTCGCAGCCGGGATTGCACCCCCTGCCAAACCGCCAACCCACCCCGCAACTTCCTCGCTCCCGTGCCGGATAGCTTCAGCCGTCGTTCTCGGCGATCAGTTCCGGGATGTTCCGCAATCCAACCCTCCCGCCGCATGATCGCCAGCGTCCGAGTCAGGCTCGTGCTATCCATCGCCAACATCGCGCCCAACCGTCCCTGCGACACTTCTCCCGCAAACGACAGCGCTTGCAGAATCGTGAACTGTGTGGCCCGCAGCCCCAACGGACGCAGCGCCTCCTCGTAAAATTGGGTAAGCGCGCGCGCCGTCCGGCGAAAGTTCGCGCACATGCACGACAATTCCGGCAATCGTGATCGGCTCATGCCAATATAGATGTATATACATCTATCGTGGTTGTATTTTTCTTTTTCCCCTCACGCCTCCTGCCTCTTCCTTTGGTATGAGCACTTGCGGAAAACTGGCAGATAACTCCTGCAGAATCCGCACTTCCAAAACACAGAACTTAAAGCCCTTTAGAATCCGCAGTTACGAAAAAAGGGGGTGGGGGCGGTTGTCGCCTGCCTCTTTCTTCTGGTCCTCCGCCGTTCATCTTCTGGCCACTCGTAGTATTCTGAGAACTGCCTTATGAACCGCGTCTACCTCGATTTCAACGCCACGACGCCCGTGGATCCCCAAGTCCTCGGCGCCATGCTCCCCTATTTCTCCGCCGATTTCGCTAACGCCTCCTCCATCCACACGCCCGGCCAGCGCGCTCGCGCCGCCGTCGAGACCGCCCGCGAACAAGTCGCCGCCCTAATTGGCGCCAAGCCCCAAGAGATCATCTTCACCAGCGGCGGCACCGAATCCGACAATCACGCCATCTTCGGCGTCCTCAACTCTGCTGTGGCACAGCCAATCCTGGCTGTGCACTCTGTATCTCAGCAGCCTCCGCCAGGTCACCTAATCACCACCACCATCGAACACGAAGCCGTCCTAAACGCCTGCCAAGCCGCAGAAAAGCAAGGCGTAAGCGTCACGTATCTTCCGGTCGATTGCGAAGGCCGAGTCGATCCAAACTCCGTTTTTCGAGCCATCCGTCCCGAAACGGCCCTGATCACGGTGATGCACGCCAACAACGAACTAGGCACTGTCCAGCCGCTCGAAGAAATCGGCCGCATCGCTAAACAACACAATCTTTATTTCCACACAGACGCCGTCCAATCCGCCGGAAAGATTCCCATCGACGTGAATGCGCTTAACATCGATCTACTTTCTCTCTCTGGCCACAAGCTCTACGGGCCAAAGGGCGTCGGCGCTCTCTACGTCCGCAGCGGCACTCGCCTCCAACAACTTCTCTACGGCGGCCATCACCAGCGCGGCTTTCGCCCCGGTACAGAAAACGTAGCCGGAATCGTTGGCCTCGGAAAAGCCGCCGAACTCGCGCGCAATTCCCTGGCGAACGACGCGCAGCGAGTATCCGCACTTCGCGACAAACTCGAGCGCGGCTTGCTCGAACGTGTCCCGCAAGTTCGCGTGAATGGTGCCCAAGCTCCCCGCACTCCCAATACCACCAACATCATGTTCGCGGGCATCGAAGGCGAAGCCCTGGTCATCGCTCTAGACCTGAAGGGTTTATCCTGCTCCGTCGGCGCAGCCTGTTCCTCCGGTGCCATAGAACCATCGCGCGTTCTTACCGCCATCGGCCTCTCTCCAGAAGAAGCCAAGTCCAGCCTCCGTTTCAGCCTCGGCCGACATACCACCGAATCCGAAATCAACTTCGCGCTGGAAGTCACCCCCGCGGCCGTCGCGCAGCTCCGAGCCCTCTCACCCACCTACCAAAAGGCCGCCTCCCATGTCTGACCACGCGACTCTACTCTGGGCACTCTGTGTCCTCCGCGATCTCTGTGTAAACTCCGATCTTTTTCTCCCCGGGGGTGGAATCCGCTAGAATGAAATTGTAGCCATGACCACCGCAACCCAATTCGATACGCTCCCAACCCGGGAAGAAACTCAGCGCGGCCTGATCGCCATCGCCATGTCCGGCGGCGTAGATTCTTCTACCGTCGCGGCCGTTCTCCAGGAACAAGGCCATCCCATCGTCGGCCTCACCATGCAGCTTTGGAACCAGCGCCGCCTACCCGAACTGCAAGGCGACGGCCCCAAGCAGCATCGGTGCTGCTCGCTCGACGACGTCTACGACGCCAAGCGCGTGGCACAACACTTGAATTTCCCGCATTATGTTGTGAATTTCGAGGAGCAGTTCGAGCAGCGCGTCGTCCGTCCCTTCGTCGATCAGTATCTCGCCGGCCGCACGCCCATCGCCTGCACCAACTGCAACACGGACGTAAAGTTCGAGCCGCTGCTGCGCATGGCGCGCCAAATCGGCGCCGAGCGTCTCGCCACCGGCCACTACGCCCGCATACGCAAGAACGAGCAAATCAATCGCTGGGAACTGCTGCGCGCCCGCGATGACAGCAAAGATCAATCCTATTTTCTCTGGGGCCTCTCGCAGGAGCAGCTTTCGCGCAGCGAATTTCCCCTTGGGGAATTGACCAAGGAAGAAGTTCGCGCGCTCGCTCGCCGCACCAATCTACCCGTGGCGGAAAAGCCCGAGAGCATGGAGTTGTGCTTCGTCCCAACCGGCAATTACGTGCAGTTCATTCAGGCTTATTCAAAAGACACCGGAATTTCTTTGCCGCAAGCCGAAGGCGAAATCGTCACCGAAGATGGCGCCGTCATCGGCCACCACAACGGCGTTCACAATTTCACCATCGGCCAGCGCAAGGGCCTGGGCTTTGCCGCTGGCAAGCCCCTCTACGTGCTTTCAATCGACCCTGGGAAAAATCGCGTAATTGTCGGCGATGACGACGCGCTGCGGACAACCACCTTTGAAGTGAATAATGTAAATTGGGTTTCGATCGAGCAGCCCTTTGAATCAGTTCGCGCCACCGTGAAAATCCGCCACAAGCATGAACCCGCGCCCGCGCTGGTCGAAGCCATAGGCGACTCGTGCGCGCGAATTATTTTCGACGCACCCCAACGCGCCATCACGCCAGGCCAAGGCGCCGTCTTCTACGACGGCGACCGAGTCCTCGGAGGCGCCTGGATTCGTTAGCAATTAAAATTGAATAATTAGCGGTAGTTTGGAAAACATCAGGAAATGCAAAAGCAATGAGGCGAAGGAAAAGAAACGAAAAACAAACCACATGAACCCGACGAGTTTCAACTCTTGACTGCGAACTGTCGGCTGTCAGCTCCTCAAATAAAAAGCTCTTCTTCTCGTTCGAGCGGTTCGTCAGGACGTCGGCGTTCGCGGCGCGAGCGCAAAAGATCAAGCCCAACCTTAATTCCCTGAACCAGCGCGGAAGCTTTCTGCATCGGGCGCCAAACGGTACTCCGGAATTGCGAACCGGCATCTTCCACCGCTTCGAGGGCGCCCGTCAAAATTCTATCCGCGTGATTGAGCTGCCCGCGCAGCCGGTCCGTGGCGTCGGTGATCACGCGGTCCATTTTCTGCGCCTGGCCGCGCGTCAGATACACGATGTGCGCCGCATCTGCGACCATGTTGGAAATTTTCGGCTGCGTATCGTCGAGAAGAATTTGTGCCCGCGTTAGAATCGGCCCAATGCGAGCGTGCAAATCGGTGACGAGCCCGTTGACTTTTCTATTCGTCTGGCGCAGCTCAAAAAACAGAGCGATCAACATCGCGCCCTGAACAACCAACGCGATCGCCGCGACAATGCTGAAAATCATGAGCCAGGTTTGCATACGCGCCCCACACATCCTCTCCCGAGGACTAAATCGTACCCTGCCGGACCTTGCGCCTTGAAATCTTTGCCGTTCCGCAACAGTTCCGCTTCACAAATTCGCTGCCATGATTCGGAGCCGCCTCAGGGACTCAGCGATTCCACACTTCGCTGACTTAGGATTTCGAAGCTTCGCGGCGATACGCTTCGCGCGCGCCTTCGACCGCCGCGGAGATGGAATCCTTCCCCTTGGTAGCAACGTCCCGGCTGCGCTCGATCAGCTCGTCCGCGCGCTCACGGAGTTCCTTCGCTTTGCGTTGCGCAAAATCGCGGCCCTCGTCGGCCTTCTTGGAAAGAAACTCGCGGGTGTCTTCTCCGGATTTCGGGGCAAACAAAATGCCCACTAGTGCGCCGACGCCGAGTCCCACGAGGAAATATGTGACCTTGGAACCTACATTGTCCGCCATGAGAACCTCCATAAAAACCGTAACATAGCGGCAGTACACGCGCAATATGGGCTAACCGCTGTGGGCTAGTTATTGTGGTTATCGGGGTGATTGCGGCTTTCGGGGTGGCCATCGCCCTGAGCGTCGGCGGAATGCGGCGCGCCAAGCTGCTCGAAAAGTTTTTCGGCGGTTTTTCGCGGGATGATCTCGCTCAATTTTTCGAGGCTGGCGCGGCGGACATTTGAAACGCTGCCAAATTCGCGGAGGAGTTTTTGAGCGGTGCGAGGTCCGATGCCGGGGATGCCATCGAGAGCGGATTTGGTCTGGCGCGCGGCGCGGCGCTGGCGATGAAATGTGACGGCGAAGCGATGCGTTTCGTCGCGGATTTGCTGGATGAGATGGAGAACTGGCGAATGATGTTCGAGAACGATGGGTTCATCTTCCTGGCCGAGAACATACAGAATTTCTTCTTTTTTGGCGATGCTGGCCATCGGCTGATTGATGATTTGCAGCGAATCGAGGGCTTGCGCGGCGGCGTGAAGTTGGCCGATGCCGCCGTCGATTAAAATGAAGCTCGGCATCGGTTTTTTTTCGTCCTGCAAGCGGCGATAACGGCGCGTAACGGCTTCGCGCATGCTGGCGAAGTCGTCGTTTTTCGAGATGGGCGATGGGACGATTGGAAATGGATGGCTCGAATCTTTACCGCGCGCCTCTTCGACACGCGCTTCTTCGCCGCGAATGATGAATTTTCGGTAGTCGGATTTTTTCATGCGGCCATTTTCCCAGACGACCATCGAGGCGACCGTGTCTGTTCCTTGGATGTGGGAGATGTCGAAACTTTCGATGCGTTTTGGTTCTTCGGCAAGATTCAAGGCGTTTTGCAGGGCTTCGCCGATGGCTTTCGAGCTGGGTTTCAGGACGCGGAAGCGCTGCTCGAAAGAATGTTTGGCGTTGCTTTCAACGAGATCGAGGAAAGAACGTTTATTGCCGCGTTGGGGAGTGAAGATTTCCACTTTGTGTCCGGCGCGCTCGGCTAGCGTTTCTTCGAGCAGTTCGCGATCTTCGAAATCGATAGGGACATGAATTGCCTTCGGAAGATATTCGGCTTCGAGATAGAGCTGCTTCAGGAGCGATGGGACAAATTCGTGGGGATCGAACTCGTCGAGATCTTCCCAATAGAATTCGCGGCGATCGACGACGCGTCCACCGCGCAAATGGAATAGATTGGCGGCGACGAGAGGCGGTTCGGCGTAATAGGCGAGGACATCGGTGTCGTCGCCCTGCGCGGCGGCGATGCGCTGGCGTTCTTCGATATCTTCGAGCGTGCGGAGCAGGTCGCGATAGGCAGCGGCTTGTTCGAATTGTTCCTTTTCCGAAGCGGCCATCATGCGCGCTTCGAGGCTTTTGATGAGATCGTGGCGGCGGCCTTCGAGAAATAGGCGCACATCGCGAGCGGCTTCGGCGTAGCGCTCGTCGGTGGTGAGGCCGGTCACGCAAGGGCCGAGACAGCGATGAATGTAATACTGCAAACACGGGCGCGGATGGCTGCGCGTTAAATCGACAGTGCAACTCGGAACGAGGAAGCGTTTATGCACGAAATGCAGAATGCGGCGGGCGAGCCCGGCGGGAAAATACGGCCCGAAATAGAGCGACCCGTCTTTTTTGATGCGGCGGGTGAAATAAACGCGAGGGTATTTTTCGGCGGCGGTAAATTTGATGTACGGGTAGGTTTTGTCGTCGCGCAGCACGACATTGAACTTGGGGCGATACTGCTTGATGAGGTTGTGTTCGAGAGCGAGGGCTTCGCGCTCGTTGCCGACGAGGATGGTTTCGAGGTCGGCTATTTCGCGAGCGAGCGAGCCGGTTTTGGCGTTGACCCAGCTTGATTCGAGAAAATAAGAACGCACGCGGCTGCGAAGCGATGCCGCCTTGCCCACGTAGAGAACGGCGCCTGCAGCGTCTTTGAAAATATAGACGCCGGGACTCTCGGGAAGCAGCGCCGCGATTTCTCGGGGTTCCATGGAAGTACGGCGCGGAATTTATGCTTAAGCGCCAACTTCCATCATACTAGAATTGTAAAGAAGGGCCGTTGAGGCGTGATCCGTGGCCCCAGTTCCGCGGCTCCTGTTCCGCGCCCCGTGAGGAATATGAATCGGTGGGTGGACGAAGGGAGTTTGCAACGTGCGGAGTGAAAGAGAGCATCCAAAGGACAGTATGAAAAGAGGCTTCCCAGTTGCATTCCGCGTCGCGTTGCTCGGGTTCGTGTTGGTCGCCGTGCCGGCGCTTGACTGCGCGCAGAATCCTCCGCCGCCAAGTCCAGCGGACCCGCCTGCGGCACCCCCAAAAAAGCAGGACGCCAAGCCCGCAAAACCGAATAGCGACAGTGCGACGCAAAATGCGCCGGATCAGCCGACGTGGGACCCGCTGCGAGCGGAAAAAGACATGCAGGTGGGCACGTACTACATGCACAAAGGCGACCTTGACGCGGCAATCGATCGCTTCCAGGACGCCACCACCGCGAAACCGGGGTACGCGCTTCCCTTCTTGCGCTTGGGCGAAGCGCAGGAGAAAAAGGGGCTGAAGAGGCAGGCGATTAAATCCTATACGCGCTATCTGGATTTGTATCCGCACGCGGAAGACAAAGAGAAAATTCAGAAGAAGATCGACAAGCTTTACAAGGAAGCGGAGAAAGAAAAGAAGTCAATGTAGGTACGCGGCCATTCACTATCCGCGATGAGCGTCCGCCTCAGAAGGCGGACCCTACGATGCCGGGTGCAGGTCAACGAGCGAGGTGATCGAGGATGCGGCGGGCGCGGGAGAAATCGGCGAAGAGTTTTTCTTCGGCGCGGAATTCGGGGGAATGGGAGAGGAGGCTGCAGCCGGAACGGCGCGTGGGGTGCTTGACGTGGAGCATTTCGTGATAAAGGACATATTCGACGGCGACTTGCGGGACGGCGGGATGGTCCATGCGGCGATTTAACAGAATTTGATTGGGGCCGGGGTCGTAACAGCCGAATTGGCGGCGCCAGCTTCTCATGCTCCAGCCGATGTGCGGGCGACGAAGAGTGCCGGAAAAATATTTTGCGTTTAGGTGTTCGAACATTTTTTCGAGATCGAAGTGACGCCCCTGCGGACCCGTGGAGGCGAGTCGAATCCGGCCGCGGCGCATTTGGCTGATGCGGTTGCGCGTGCGATGCGAACGCGCGTAGTTGAGATACGGCTCGACCAGCGCGCGGGGCGCTTTGCGGCGATAGACTCGCGAGAGTAGTAAAGCGGCCGCGCCTTCAAGGACCGCGAGCGGTGCGCGGCGCAACAAATCCGAAAAGCGGACGAACACAACGTCTTCGCGGCGGCGAATCGTGAGTACCAAACTGGCGTAGGGATAAAACTCGACGCGGAAGCGCGGCGGACGGCCGTCGCAGCCGAGCCGGGTGAAAACGCGCTGAAAAAGCGGCGCGCCCCCGGGGATCGCCAAACTTGCGAGGCGCTGCGCCATGCGCTTCTTCGTTGGACTAGACGCCTTCACGCGAGTCAGTTCGATCGGAGGGGCAAGGTCCATCGCCAAGCTCAACTGCTCAGCTCGTGGCAGCTCGCTCACCGGCGTCATTTGCTTGGCCTGGTTCATTTCATTCGCCGCGTCAATTCTTTCTCCGGACGGGGGGCGGCGCTACGTTCTTCTTGGCGGCTTCGGCTTCGCGTGAGGCATCCTGCGTGCCTTCGATAGCGTCTTCGAGATTCTCCTTATACATATCAGCGTCGGGCGAGGTGGTGGGTATTTTCTGGAGCACGAGAATGTATTCCTTCGTCTTGGAAGCCATAAGGTTGATCGCTTTGCGGATGTTTTGCTGTTTTTCGATGCCGAGCTGAATGAGGTCCGCAGCGTCATCCACGCAACCTACGTAAGCATTGAGAAGCGAGTTGATCATTTCGTTGTGGTTGACCTGCGAGGGGTGGTCCAATTCGTACTGGAGTTTTTTGAGGCGGTCGTCCGCGAATGAGAGGAAAAGCGTGATGCGCTCGTTGGGCGTCTCCGCGTCGCGAATTTTGTCGGCCTCGATGGCGGAGAGATAGTCTTTCTGGCGCGCCGCGGCCGCGTGGGACGCGAGAGCGCCGCACAGGCCGCTCGCGGCAAGAAATAAAATACAAAAACGAAATTTCATCTACGCACCTTTCGCATCTTTGATTCGAAAAGAACAGCCGTCGGGGGCGCAGGAGCGGGCGGCTTGACGGCAGGATGCTCGGGGAATAAACAACGGAGCAGTTTGTCGTCCATATTGAGAAGATCCTGGCGGACAAGTTGAAGCGGAGGCTTGTAGGGCTCCGGCGCTTCGAGAAGGAATTCGTCCATTTCGCGCAGGCCTTTCTGCAAGTGCATTTCGAGCTGCTTGTACCCATTGGGATGGTGCTCACCATCGGGATTGGCCTTGAGCAGCGCTTCCGAAGCAGCGCGGACATTGTCGCGGTATTTTTCAAGAAGCAGGCCCATTTTGCCGTAGTCGCCGGCTTGCTCGGCGCGGCCGGCTTCCTCAAATTCGGCGTCGCCGAGCTTCTGCATCATTTTTGCTTTGTGCACGGGATTCGTTTCGCCATCGAACTTGGCCTGAAGCTCGTTCAAGCTCTCGGAGGCTCCGGCCGAGCCGCATAAAGCGAACGCCAGAACCGGAATGGCAAGGCGTCGCGTCACGCGGGAGCCCATGTTTCACCTATCCTGACCCAACATCCGTTTCAACACTTTGCTGCGCTGCTGTGCCTGCCAAACCTGGTCGGGGTTCTTGTCCTGGTCAAGCTCAAGAAACTTTTGATAGGCCTCTAGCGCAGGCTTGGGTTGGTTCAGTTTATCGTAGCAGAGAGCGCGGATAAACCACTCACCGGGACCGGGAGTTTCCGCCTTGGCGATCAAATCGAGCGTGCTGATGGCGGCCGGGAAGTTGCCTGCCAAATAGTACGTCGAGCTCAGATCCTTCCAATAAGCGACATTATTGCGATCGATTTGAAGAGCGGTTTTGATTTCCTTTTCGGCGGAAGAAAAATCGCGCTTTTGCATGTACACGCGGCCGAGGCCGGCGTGAAGCGTGGCGTCGCCAGGCGCCAGAGCGAGAGCTTTGCGGAGAGTGACGATGGAATCGTCCCATTTTTTCTGGGCGATCTGAATGTCGGCGCGTGAGCGGAGCGAATCGAGAGTGGGAGGCTTGCCCGCGTCGCTGCGATCGAGTTCGGCGATGGCGCCGTCATACTGCTTTTGCTCGAGGAGCATGTGGATGAGACGGGTGCGCACGGTAGCATCGTTTGCATTAACGGCGAGATAGTCGCGATACGCCGCCGCGGCTTCGGGCTTTTTTTGCGCATCCAGAGACTTCGCCAGACCGAGCAGCGCTTGCGGAGATTTCGGCTGCGATTCGAGAACGGAGCGGTACTTGGCTTCGGCTTCGGGATATTTCTTGAGGCCATAGTAGAGATTGCCGAGGTGGACGACGGTCTCGATGTCGCGAGGATCGAGATGGAGAGCAGCTTCGTAAGACTCGGTCGCGGCGGGGATATCGCCGGAACGTTCGAGCGCATAACCAAGGAGGAATCGCGGGCGGCTTTGCGCAGGAAGAAGATCGACGGCTTTGCGTAGAGGCGGGACAGCGGCGGCGGGGTCTTTTTCCGTGAGAAGAATGCCGAGATTCAAATAGGCTTCGGACATTTTGGGATCGAGCGCAGTGGCGCGTTCGTATTCGGCACGGGCCTCGTCAGTGCGTTTGAGAGCAGTGTAAGCGTAGGCGAGTTGGAAGTGAGCCCAGGCGATGTCGGGTTTTTCGGCAAGGAGTTTTTGGAGCGGGACAATGGCGGCTTCGAATTGATTGTTGTCGATGTCGTGTTGGGCTTCGTTGAGGAGATCGTTAAGGGGATTGGAGAGTTTTTGCGTGCGAGATTGGGAGGATTGTTCGGGGGCGGAATTCGTTGGCGTAGTCGAGGCGTGCGACGGAGAGGGCACGAGATATCGGGCCCCTACAACTACGAGCGCGAACGCGGCACACCTGCAGAAACTGGAGCGGTTCATGATTCGGGCGGAGGATTGCCTGCGCCACTGGCGATTGTACCTGAAGGCATCGTGGACTTGGATGCGCCGTTGGCGGAGCGCTTTGCCTGCCCGTTGGCCGCAAGAACGCGGGCGAGAAAGCGGCCGGTGTGCGATTGCTGATTGCGGGCGACTTGTTCGGGCGTGCCAGTGGCGATGATTTTTCCGCCCCGGTCGCCGCCTTCGGGGCCGAGATCGATGAGCCAGTCGGCGGACTTGACGACGTCGAGATTGTGTTCGATGACGAGGAGAGAGGCGCCGGACTCGAGAAGTTTGCGGAAGGCGGAGAGCAGTTTGGCGATATCGTCGAAATGGAGGCCGGTCGTCGGTTCGTCAAGAATATAGAGGATGCCCTGGTTTTCGGTGCGCGCGAGGTGCGCGGCGAGTTTGAGGCGCTGGGCTTCGCCGCCGGAAAGCGTGGTGGCGGATTGGCCGAGGCGGAGATAGCCGAGACCGATTTCATTCAGGATTCGGAGCTTCGAGACGACTTTGGGAACGCCTGCGAAAAAAGCGAGTGCCTCGCGCGCCGTGAGATCGAGAACTTCGTGGACGTTTTTGCCGCGATAGCGGACATCGAGGACGCTGGTTTTAAAGCGTGTGCCGCGGCATTCTTCGCAAACGAGCTCGACATCGGCGAGAAATTGCATTTCGACGGTGACGGTACCGTCGCCCTGGCAGGTTTCGCAGCGGCCGCCCGGAACGTTGAAGGAAAAATGGCCGGCGGTGAAGCCGCGGCGCTTGGCATCGGGAGTGGCGGCGAAAACTTCGCGGATGGCGTCAAAGGCTTTGAGATAGGTGGCGGGATTCGAGCGCGGAGTGCGGCCGATGGGCGACTGGTCGACGATGACGACTTCGCGAATGTTGGCGTCGCCTTCGAGGCGGTCGCAGAACTCCTTGACGCTGCCTCCGGTCCGTTTTGCGGCGAGGGCACGATAGAGGACATCATGAACGAGCGTGGATTTGCCGGAGCCGCTGACGCCGGTGACAACGGTGAGAGTGCCAAGCGGAATCATGAGGTCGATATTTTGTAGATTGTGGAGCGTGGCGCCGTGGAGGCGGAGAAATTTGCCGTTTGGTTTGTGGCGATTATTGGGCACGGGAATGTTTAATTCGCCGCTGAGATACCGGCCCGTGAGAGATTTGTGTTCAGCGAGCATGGCGTCGTAATTACCCGCAAAAAGGAGCTTGCCGCCGAGTTCGCCGGCGCCAGGGCCAAGATCAATGACGTGGTCGGCGGCACGAATGGTGTCGGGATCGTGCTCGACGACGAGAACCGTGTTGCCGAGGTCGCGCAAGGATTTGAGGATATCGATGAGGCGCTGGGTGTCGCGCGGGTGCAGGCCGATGGAAGGCTCGTCGAGAACGTAGAGCGCGCCGACGAGATGCGAGCCGAGCGAGGTGGCGAGCTGAATGCGCTGCGATTCGCCACCGGACAGGGTGGAAGTGAGGCGGTCGAGCGTTAAGTAGTCGAGACCGACTTCATCGAGAAATTGCAGGCGAGTGCGAATTTCTTCGAGGATTTTTTCGGCGACCTTGGCTTGCGCGGGGGAAAGAGCCAGCACGGCGAAGAAGGCGCGAGCCTCTTTTACGGTGAGCTTCGTGATTTCGGTGATCGAGCGGCCAGACACTCGGACAGCGCGGGCTTCGGGACGCAGGCGCGTGCCGTTGCAATCCGGACAGGTTGCATATCCGCGGTAGCGGCTGAGAAAAACGCGCACGTGAAGCTTGTATTTTTTGCGTTCGAGCCAGTTGAAAAAACCTTTAACGCCTTCGAAATCGTTTTCGGGATCGCCTTCGAGGACCAAGCGGCGCTGCTCGGCAGTGAGTTGGCGCCACGGGACGTTCAGCGGAATGCCGCGGTCGCGTGCCCATTTTTTCACGTCTTGAAGAAGCGCGCGGTAACGCGGCTTGGTCCATGGCTCGATGGCGCCTTCATCCAGCGATTTGCTGGAATCGGGGACGACGAGATTGAGGTCGAAGTCGATGGTGTTGCCGAAGCCCTGGCAGCGCGGGCAAGCGCCGTATGGATTGTTGAATGAAAAAAGCCGCGGCTCAGGCTCTTGATAAAGCGTGCCGTCGTTTTTGCATTCGAAGCGTTCGTTGAAAGTGAGGCGCTCGGCGGGATTGCCGGCCGAATCGGCAATGAATTCGAGAATGGCTTCACCATGGCCTTCGCGATAACACATTTCGATGGAATCCGTGAGGCGCGAGCGCGATTCGGGATTGACGGAGAGGCGGTCGACGAGGACATACACGGGCTTCGAGAAGTCCACATCGAGAAGAGTTTCCGGCGAAGAAAATTCGTGGACCTGGCCGTCTTGATAGAGGCGGTTGAAGCCGCGCTTCTGGATGTCGCCCAGGGCCTGTTTTAGGGCTTCCTGTGGAGGCGCGGGCGATTTTTTCTTGGGGACGCGGCGAGCGGGGCCGGTGGCTTGCGGCTGCGCTGCGATTCGAAGCAGATACATGATGTAAAAGCGCCGCCCCGGCGCCAGCGACAGGATGCGAGTCGCGATTTCGTCGGGGCTGTCGCGGCGGACTTCCGCGCCGCACTGAATGCAAAACGTCTGGCCGCAACGGGCAAAAAGAAGGCGCAGGTAGTCGTAAATTTCCGTGGAGGTAGCCACCGTCGAGCGCGGGTTGCGCGTGGAATTTTTCTGCCGAATGGCGACGGCGGGAGCGATGCCGGAAATCTCGTCGACATCTGGCTTCTCCATGCGTTCGAGGAATTGGCGCGCGTAGGCGGAGAGAGATTCGACGTAGCGACGCTGCCCTTCGGCGTAAATCGTGTCGAAGGCCAGCGAGGATTTGCCGGACCCGCTGACACCCGTGACCACGGTGATGGCGTTGTGCGGGATTTCGACTGTAATGTTGCGCAAATTGTGAACACGTGCGCCGCGGACGCGGATAGCCTCTTGTTCGCTGAGCACGGGCGTGAGTTCTTTGGTGGCCAAAGGGAAGCTCAGACAGCGCGCTTAAAGCGCACCGCCTAAACCTTAAATTATACGGCTACGGGAAAATGAGAGCAAACGGCCGTACTCGTTGGCGCGTAACCCGGCATTGCGATCTGGGCCGATTTCGCTCGTACGGAAATGGCGTTTATCAAGTAAGTGGGAATAACTTCCGCTAATTATGCCGAGCGGCCGTTCGGCTGAGCCCGCTTATCCGCACTCGGAGCGACACTTCGCCCGATGGAGAAAGCGGCTGCCCAAAGGAAAGAATTGCAATTCCCCTTCCTGGTCACAGCACACGACTTCGATCTCATCGCAGAGTTTGGTTTGAACTGGCCGGATAGACCTTGCTAGATCCATTCCCGATTTTGAGCGCGCTAGGCAAACTCCCCGCGAGTCCTCTTATCGCACATCTGCCGAACCGCCGGCGAACCGTCTTTCGAGCAGAAATGCAATCCCGACCACAACGAACACAGTTGCCCAGAGCGCCGTCGTGCTCAACTTCAACACTCCACGAGTCTGCAAGGCCAGTGCGAGAGCCACCAGAAGGAAAAACGGCCCCGTGATGAAGCAATGAAAAGTTCGGTTCCGCGCAAAATTGAAAAAGCACGCCAAGCCCATTGCAGCAAAGAACGCGGTTCCCTGATATCGCTCGAGATGTTCCAGATGTAAACCGATTAGTCCAAGGCCATACAGTAGAAGGAAAGCCGCGATCCAGGTACACGCTGCCCGCGGCGTGAGGCAACAGAACCGTTTCTGCCTGGCTTGCTCCATGACTAAATAGACGCCTAAATTTTCGATGGCACACTGCGTTTGCTGCATCAACCTCAGAGTACGCCGCCAACTAACTAATTCGAGGCCACGATGATCCACTGCCCGTTGATCCGTCTTAGTTCAAACGTGATCGGCTGGGGCTGCATGCCGGTAGCTTTCGTGAAAACTCCCGTGCAGCTCACTCGGGCCGTCACTCTTCCCATCTGCGGTTGCGAACAGTTTTGTAGCGAATATCCCTTTCCCTTCACTCCGGTGAGGAGGTCCTGCAACCGGCCCTGGTCTTTCGTATCGAATTGCCTGACCGCAATCAGCGCCTGCATATCGCCCGCGTCATAAGCAGCCGCGTAGCGGCTCAGCACGTCCTTGATGGCGGCAACGTCGCCTCCTCCGGAGTTCACGCCTCCGCCGCCACCGCCGGCTGTCTTGCGGGCGTCAATTTCTTTTACGTCCGTATCAATCTGTGTGACGATGCCGCGCGCATCGTCGCTGTGTCTGTCCCCTTTGCCCGCCTCGGTCGCAAAAAACAGCCGCAGCGTGACCAGCGCGTCCTTATTCTTGTTCGCATGTGCTCCGTTGAACGCTGTTTTCATCTGGCTGTAATACTGATCTTCCCGGCGTTCGGATTCGAGCAGGTTCTTTAGATCGTTGTACTCCGGCTGCGTCGGCGGCACGCCGCTCAATTTCGCGCTGGCATCGTCCCAGCGCCCTTGGTTAATCAAATCGCGAGCTTCCCCAATCGCTGCCGAGTAGTCCGGCGGCGGTTCCGGAATCGCGCCGATCTGATCGATCTGGTTCTTCGCCGAGGCCACCAGATCCAGATCGCCGTTCGAGGCCCGCACCACTCGAGTAAACATATCTTTTGCCTGCTGATTCTTTCCAGCGCGTTCCAGTTGCATGCCCTGATCGAACTCTCTCTTCTGCTCCTCGCGGCCCCGAAGCACGACGATCAGCCCTTCCGCTTGCGCGTTGATATCTTTCGATACGCCGTTTGTGTGCATCACTTGTTGGAAGTCTTGCAGCGCGCCGGCGTAATCCTTTTTTTCAAACGCCTGTTTGCCCTCGTCGAAGAGAGCCTGCCAAAGCGGCTCCGCTGGAGTTTCTCCCGGCCCTTTGCTGGCGACTTCAAATTCGTGGCGTGCTTCATCCAATTTCCAGGAGTTCATCTGAATCACTTCGTTGAACTTTTCCGCCGCCTCGGGATACTTCTTCTCTTCGTAGAGGAGCTTCATTCCTTCGGCGTAGCGCTGCTCCACGGTCGCCTGCTGCGCCTCGATATCGCTCACCTGCTTGAGCGCTTCGACGTGCAATGGGCCCGGATGGCTTGCAAGTTTCTTCCAGTCCGTAAGCGCGTCATCCAGTTTGTGATCGCTCCAAAATTGTTTTGCCTCCGCCGCCGTCGCCAGATCCTCCGCAGACGGCTTCGGCGTCAGCATTTTGGGCAGGTATCGCAGCCCGGCATAAATCCCGCCTCCCGCCACTGCCAGCCCCAGCAGCACAAGCGCGATTACGAGAAGTGCTCGCGAACCGCCTTTTTTCGCGGCAGATGCCTGGGAAATTTGCGGAGCCCGTTCCTCCACGCGAATCTGCGTTTGAATCAACGGCGCTGTCCGTGGTGCCGACGGCGGAGGCGTCATCACCGGAACGGAAGTATCTGGACGAGCGCGTCCACCGGCCATAAATGTGGCGGATTGCATGACAGTCGGCGTAGGAGCGCGAGGCGTGCTCGGAGGCGGAAACGCATTGGAACTAGGCCCGCTCGGTTCGAACACGGTGGCCGGTCTTTTTTCGCCAGTGGGAGCGGCTGGTGCCTGAGTTCCCGGCATCGCTTGTTTTTGCGCTCCGGTTTTTTTTGCTTGCTCTTCCGCGTGCCGCGCTTCTGCCTTTGCGGCTATTTGAGCAAGTAGTTCTCGCGCCTGCGCATCCGCCGATTGCAACATTCGCGTGGCCATGGCGCGATCCAGCACTTGCTTCGCGCCGGCAAAATCCTCTTTCCCCAAAAGCGTCCGCGCCTCGTCGATGTACCGGTTCCCTTCATCGCGCTTTTTATTTCGTTGCAGCGACTCGACCTCGGCCGCCTGCAGCAGCCGCGTCACATCCGTATCCGGCCCCATGGTCTCGAGCGACTGCCTCGCCAGATCGATCGCGCCGGTTAGCTCCTGCCTTTTGATCTTGCTCTGAATTTCCTGAACGCGCCGCTGCATTTCGCGCTCGGCTTTTTCCCGCTCTTCCTTATCTTTCGCTTTCAGTTCCGCCTCGGCGGAAAGCCTCAGAAAAGCCTCTTGCTTGGGAAATTCCTGAAGCCCGCGCCGCGCCACATCGGCGGCCTCGTGGTAGCGATGCGCCGCCAGGAATCCTTCGATTTGCTGCAGGCGCTCTTGCTCGGTTTTCTTTTGTTCCTGTTGGGCAATTTCGCCCTTCGCATACGCGACCAGATCCTTGATCTCGTATTCCTGGGGAAATTCCCCAAGTAACGCCTCGCCTTTGGCGGCAACTTCCCGAAGCTTGCCCGCGCCAATCAGGCCGCGCAAATTCGCAAGTTCCTCTTGCAGCCGCTTGCTGTTTTTTTGTTCCTGCTCCTCGAGCGCCAGCAGCGCCTGCAAATTCTTGATCGTCGTATCCTGCGCTTGGCCCTTCGTTAAAGTTTCCAGCGCCTTGCGCGCCTCTGCCAGCTTCTGCTGTCCCAGCAGTTTGCGCACTTCGGCGATGTTCCCTTGTTTATTCTGTTCGAGCTCATCTTGCCGCGCTGTCTCTTCCAGGCTTCGCAACTCGGGGTCGTTCGGGAATTCCTTCAATCCTTCGGCAAGGAGCGCCCGGCATTCTTCATATTTCAGCTCGGTCCACAAGCCTCGCGCGCGACTCAGCAAATCGGTGAGTTGCTTCCGCTTCTCCCGTCTGCTTTGTTCCTCGCCAAATTGACGACTCAATTCGAGTGCTTCCGGGTGCCGTGCGTCCAACTCGAGCGCTTGCCGCAATGCCGCCTGGGCTTCTATTATTGCCCCTTCTGCCAGCCTCTGTTTCGCGAGCCGCAGTTTCTTCTCGAGTTGTATCGCCCGCGCAGCGCCCGCTTCCACTTCCGAAACCAGCTCTCGCGCCGGTTCGCAACGCGAATCCAGATTCAGCGCTGCTTCCGCCTCGGCCTGTGCCTCTCGGAATTTGCCCGATTCCAGAAAACCGCGTCCGCGGTCAAGGTGCTCATCAAGTTTCGGCTGAATTTCCGTTCGGCGCAGCTCGGCGGACACCTTTTCGAGCAAGCTCTTCGCCAGCACATTGGAACTATCAATCAATCGCGCGCGGCGCAATGTGTCTTGCGCTCTCGGCAGGTTGCCTCGTTCGTATAGTCGTTGGGCACGCTCCGCAAGGGTGCTTGCGGCCTCGGCACGCATGCGGTTCCACACCGGTTCCAACTCGAGCAAAACATCTTCCATGCTCTGATAGCGGTCAGCCGACGCCTTCCGCAGCATTTTCTGTATGATCGCGTCTAGCTCGGGGCTACACTCTGTCGCAATCGAGGACGCTGTCGGAAATTCGTCTTCAGCGATGCTGCGAATGATATCGTAGCCGTCTCCCGTGAAGGGCCTTTGGTAGCAAATCAACTCATAAAACGTGACGCCCACAGCCCAGATATCCGTTCGCTCGTCCGCTTTCTTCTTGCGGAACAACTCCGGCGCCATGTACGCCGGTGTGCCGATCATCATGTTCGTGTGCGTGCGCGAAAAATCCACTAGCCGCGCGATGCCGAAATCCACGACTTTTACGACGCCTTCGGAATTCACCATCACGTTGCCCGGCTTGATGTCGCGGTGCACCACGCGGTTCTTGTGCGCAAATTCGAGCGCCTGGCAAACCCGCACGATGTATCCGACCTTCATCGCCAGCGGCAAATCGATCTGCTCGACGATGATCTTTTCCAGGCTCTCGCCATCGATATACTCCATGGCGATGAATGGGGTGTCTTTTTCCTGGCCCAACTCAAAAACGGTGACGATGTTTGGATGTTGAAGTTTTCCGGCGGACTGCGCTTCCTGATAAAAGCGCTCCAGCAGATCGGGCCGGTCCACGAGATTGCTGTTGATCGTCTTCAGCGCAATCAGGCGTCCGATGAACGGATCCCGGGCCTTGTACACGACGCCCATCGCGCCATGGCCCAGTTCCGCAAGAATTTCGTATTTGCCAAGTTTCTGCAAGAAGGCGACCCTGTGCCGCTAATCGTAGCAAATCTTGGCCCGCCCGCGGGAACTCAGCGCTGGAAGGTAATCGTAAGAGGAAAGCGCACGGTCACTGGTTTGCCGCCCGATTTTGGCGCGGTCGTCTTCCAGTGTTTGGAGGCGTCTTTCACTTTTTTGAAGAATTCCTTGTCGGAATTGCCCTCTTTATCGACCTTGACGTTCCCGTTCGATTCCACCGTAACGATTACTGTCAAAGAATACGGCAATTTTCCAGGTTTCTTCGCTTCGTCCGGGAAATCCACCATCGGTGTCCCCACCCATTCGAGGGCCGGATTGGCATCCAACTGCGCGCAGGACACGGCGCCACCAGCGGACGGGATTTCCGCCACCGGGCGCCCAGGCCCGCAAGAAAGCGCCGGCAGCACCAGCTTGCCCTCGCTCTTCGTGAGCCCTTGAATCGTGTTGGGAATTGTCGTCTTCACGTACAGCGCCGCTTGTTCGCGATAAATCCCGTTGCCGGCGGCTAATTTCTGAAATTCCTGGCTCACGGCGTGACCAAGCTGGCTAACGTCGCCTCGCTGTTTCGCCTGTTCGAAATGCGCCACGGCGGCATCGAAGGCGGACTTATCGCTGTTCTTTTCCGCAGCAGCGGAATACGAGGCGTTTAGGTGCTTCTCAAGGTCCTTGCACGCGGCCAGCAGCGAAGCCTCTTCGGCTCGTTCCTCAAATCGATGAACATCGTCCTGAACATGCTGGATCCCGGCTGCGTCGCCTTTGCTCTCGACGGCTTGCGCGTTGCTCTTGATCTGGTCGAACTGTTGCTGCTCAGCGGCGTGCAAATCCTTCAGCAATTTATCGTGTGTCTTGCTCCAGTGTTGCGCCGAATCCACTTGCGTTTTGGCCGCGCGGAAGGAACCCGAATGGATGGCGTCTTCGGCGGCGCTAACGGTTTGCAGCGCCTTCTGGACCGAAGGCAATTGCTTCTTTGCATCGTTGGCCTGCGGCCCTTTGCGCTTAATCACTTCCTGGAACTGGTCCTGCGCCTCGCCCCAGTTTTCGTCTTTCACGTCCTGCATGGCGGTGTCGAAAAGTTTCTGGTCGTTGGCCGACTGGCGTATTTTGCCCAGGTAACTCTCCGCCTGCGGCTTCAGCGTCGAGCCCGCAACGTTCATGTCTATGAGGGCGCGAAATTCCTTGCGCGCCTTCTCATAATCTTTTGCCTCGTACAGCTTTACCCCCTGATCGAAGTGGTCCTGCTCCTGTTTCTGGACGTCCGACGCGCTTAGCCCGCTATTGGTGGCTTCCAATTCGCGTGACGCGTCCGCGGAGTGCCACAAATTCATCTGGATCACGTCCTGAAACGCTTGCTGCGCGCCCGCAAAATCTTTCTTGTCCTTCAACAAAGACTCCGCATCGTCAAATTTTTGTTGCTCATCTTTACGCTTCTGTTCAATTTGGCTGACTTGCTCCGTAGCTTCCTTCTGCAACGGCCCCTTCGTGCTGGCTAGCCCTTGCCAGAGTTGCTCGGCTTGATCGAATTGGCGGTTCTGCCAAAGTTCTTCGGCTTGTTGCTTCTGTTTCAAATCCTTCGCCGACGGCGCCCCTCCCTTCGAAAGGAGTGGCCAGAGAATCACCGCGAGAATGGCAACCACGACAACGCCACCGCCAGCCAGTACCGGAGGCTTTCGCAAAAGCGGCATGACCTGAGCCGTGAAATCCGTTTTGGGTTTGACCTTTGCCGGGGAGACTGGCGCTGCCGCCGTTCCACTCGCGCGCGGTGCAGACGGTACGCTGGTCGCAGAAGCGGACTGCTTCATTCCCGGACCGGCGATAACGGTTGCTCCGGCAATTTCTGTCTTCCGCGCTGCCGTGTCTTTTCCGTCGAAACCCGGCCGCTTGGCCTCCGCTCCAACTTTCGCCGTGGCCGCAGGGGTTTGCCCTGGACCCATCACTCGCGTCGCGGAAAATCCAGCCGCGGGTATGTTCTGCGCGGATTCGCTGACCTGCGTCAAATCCGTAGACGGCGGCGGCGTCTTGCCGGCCGCTGCCTTCTCCTTTTTCGCAGGACTGGCCGACTTCGTCGCCGCAGTTTTTGCGGAGAACACTTGTGTCGCCCCTGGTTGCTGGCCGCTCGCGAGGTTCGCGATTTTCCCCCGGAGATCAACCATCCGCGGATCGGATGGCTCGAAGATCTGCGTGGCCATCACTTCTTTGAAAAGTTGTGTCGCGCCGGCGTGGTCGCCCTTGCCGACCATTGTTTGCAATGCGGCGACCTTCTGTTCCTGCTCGTCCTTCTTTTTCTTCTTCTCTTCCGCTCCGTGCAGCAGTTGCGTCACATTGGGATCTGCACCCATCGTCTCCATGGTCTGCTGCGCCAGATCGATGGCGTCTGTAATTTTATCCTGGCCGATCTTGCTGTTGATTTCCCGGACTCGCCTCTGCATCTCGTTGCGAGCTCTTTCGCGGTCGTCGTGTTCCTTCTTGAGAGCCTCTGCTTCCGTGGCCAGCTTGCGGAAAGCGTCCTGCTTCGGAAATTCCTCCATGGCTTTGCGCGCGGTCTCTAAAGCCTCCCCGTAGCGCTCGCACATCAGGAATCCCTGGATCTGCTTTTCGCGATCCTCTTCCTTGCGTTTTTGCTCCTGCTGCGCGACTTCCCCGCGCGCGTAGTTCACCAGTTCCTTTAATTCGTACTCTTGTGGAAATTCCTCCAGGAGAGGCTCGCCCTTGGTCACCACTTGCTTGAACTTCCCGGTTCCCAGCATGCCGCGCAGTACGGTGATCTCCGATTCCAGCCGCTTTTGCCGGTTTTGCTCTTGCTCTTCCTGCTGTGCCAGGTTTTGCAGATTCTTTACCGCCGTGTCCTGCGGATGTTCCTTGACCAGCACGTCCAATACTTTTCGCGCCTCGGCGAAATTCTGCTGACCGAGCAGCCGGCGCACTTCCGCCATCTGGCGCTGTTTCTGCTGCTCCGCCTGATCCGTCCTTGCCGACTCCTGAAGTTTTTTCAGCTCCGGCTCGTTCGGAAATTCCTGCGTCGCCTCCGCTAGAACCGCCAGGCACTCGTCGTATTTGAGTTCCGTCCAAAGCGTTCGCGCGCGGTGCAAAATCTCGCTCAGCTTTTTGCGCTTTTCCCGCCGGCTTCGTTCTTCCTCGATTTGCTTCCTTAGTTCCTGCGCCTGGGCGTTGGCATCGTCGAGTTCCAGTGCCTGCCCCAGCGCCGCCGCTGCTTCCGTTAGCGCTCCTTCGGCCAGGCGCTGTTTGGTCAGCTTCAACTTCTGCTCCAGCTGTTGCGCCTTCGCCGCTGCCGCTTCCACTTCCCCGATCAACTTGTGCGCGGGCTCATGTTTTGAATCCAATCCCAGCGCCGCCTCTGCCTCCGCCTTGGCCTCGCGAAGCTTCCCCGCTCTCAAGAATCCTTCGCCGCGGTTCAGATGTTCTTCCAGCCTCGGCTGAATTTCCGAGCGGCGCAGCTCCACGGACACCTTCTCAAGCATGCTTTTCGCTTGAGAATTACCCACGTCAATGTGCAGCGCTTTGCGCAGCAGCGCTTGCGCGCGCTGCAAATCCTTCGCCACCACCAGCTCTTTGCAATCCGCCAGCAATCCGGACACGGTGGCCTGCTGCGCGGCCTTCCAAATTGGCTCGAGCGCGTGGAGCACGTCCTCCATCGACTGAAACCGCTCTTCGCTCTTTTTCTCCAGCATCTTGTTGACGATTGGAACCAGCTCTTCCGTGCACTCGGGAGAAAGGCTCAAGAGGTCTTCGGGCTTTTCGTAAATGATGTGGAACATCAGCTCGGCTTCGCTGTCTCCCGTGAAGGGCCTGCGATAAGCCAGCAGCTCGTACAGCGACACTCCTAACGCCCAAATATCCGATCGAGGATCGGCCCGTTCGCCTTTATACAGTTGAGGCGACATGTACGCGCGCGACCCGATCATCATGTTCGGCTGCGTCATGGACATATCCGTCAGGCGCGCGATGCCGAAGTCCACCACCTTCACCACGCCTTCCTTGGTCACCATGATGTTCGCGGGCTTCACGTCGCGATGCACCACATTGTGCTGATGTGCGTATGCCAGCGCATCGATCACTCGCACGATGTAGCCAAGCTTCACCGACAACGGCAGCACCGGCTTCTGGTCGATGATGCGGTCCAGGCTCTCCCCTTCGAGATACTCCATCGCTATGAACGGAGTGTTTTTCTCGTGCCCCAATTCATAAATCGTGACGATGTTCGGATGCTGCAAGGCCCCTGCGGAACGCGCTTCCTGGTAGAAGCGGTCCAGAAGATTCGTTTGTGCGGTGGGACCGCCCGTGATGGTTTTCAGCGCAACCAACCGGTCAATCAATGGATCACGGGCTTTATAGACCGCGCCCATGGCTCCCCGGCCGATCTCAGAGATGATCTCGTATTTGCCTAGAAGCTGCACGCACACACCTCTAACGGCATGATGGTAACAAAATTAGGGCCAAACCACCCGCTTGTCTGGGCGCGTGGTGCTCGCTACGCGAACCGTCAACCTTCCTGGCATATCCCCCGGGCAAAAGCGCCCATTCATCCCGCAAGCCATTGAAAACAAAATGGAAAGCAGTCGAGGGTAAACCGGTGGCTAATTTCCGCGCGGCGCCAATTCGGCCTCTCCCGAAACAAGCGAACCTGCCGAGTCTAATTTTCGGCCCCAACGGACACTTTTTGTCTGTCTTTGTATGCCCCATCCGTACCAAAATTGTCACTGCTTTTTCACTCCGGGCCAGCTTCCGCGTCCCGGTTTAGCCACGTCATTCTACTAAGATTTGGTGGAGATTTGTCACGTTGCTGTGTTGGCTTTGGCCACCAGCAAAATCGCCAGCAAATAGAATACGAACATGAGGGCCAAGTAGGTCTTGGCTTGCGGCTTCGCCCCTTGAAATTCCTTCCACGCGAACACTCCCCACAAAGCGGCCACCATCGGCGCTGATTGCCCGATCGCATACGAGATGGCTACTCCCGTGAAATTTGCCGCCACCAAATTGAACACCGTTCCCGTTCCCCAAATCGCTCCGCCCAGCAATCCGAGGACATGGCCCGAGGCCGGCCCGCGGAAAAATTCGCCAAAGTTCACTGGTTCGCCGACCAGCGGCTTCTTCATGAAATAAATGTTCCAGATGAAGCACGAAAGAAGCGCGCCAAGCGTCAGAAAAACTCCGACGCTGTACGGCCCGAGAGTTTTTCCGTGGCTCATCGCGTGCGCGACAAACGGCGACCACAGCCCCATCAGCACGCCCGACACGATGCACGTCGCAATGCTTTTTTTCGACGCCGAGCCCGCCGCCTTCGCCAAGCTTCCGTAAGCCTTTCCATCCATGATCACTGCGATCACCGCGCAAATAACTCCAATCGCGAGCAAGCCGGCGTTTCCCTCGGGCTGCTGCAAGTAACTCGCGATAACGCCCACCACCAGCGCGATCCCGATCGAAACTGGAAACGCAATGGCCAATCCCGCCATGTCAATCGCCGCCACCAGCAGCAGATTCGCCAGATTGAAAACCGCCCCGCCCACGAGCGTGTACACAATATTCGAGCCATCCGCCAGGCGCACATTATTCAGGAAACTCGCGGAGTCGTTCGAAGTGCTCCCCATCGTGAACGCCAGCACAAGAGAGATAAGAAAAATCCCGATCGCGTAATCCCAATAAAAAAGTTCAAACCGGTAATTCTTGACGCCCTTGAACGTGTTCGCCCAGGAGCCCCAGCAAATCGCCGTGGCGATCATCATCATCAACGCAATTTCCAGACTATGCGGCGTGTACATAGACGGTGTCCGGTCTCCGTGTTCGAAGGGGTGCGTCCGTGCTTATATTAGCGGTGACGCAGCGTGTCAAGGTGTTTCCGGTGAAGGTAGCGGGAGTCTTGACGCGAAAGTCTCTCTTGCAACCAACCGATCGCTATCAATAGCATGTACCTCCGAGCGGTTTCGTTTTCGCCGGTGACGGCTTTTGAGGTCATAATTCATCCTTGAGCGATTCGCAGAAGATCAATTGCCACGTCCATGGCTGGCAAGAACAGGCGTTCGTCTGCCAGCACATCGCGCAGTCGTTGCATACGGGTGTACCCGTCGGGTTTTACTGGTCGTCCGAAGGCACTAAGGCCCACCCTGATGCGTGGTGTTCGGCCTGTGAAAAAGCTCGGGTTGAAGCGGGAGGCGACTGGACTCCCGAAGTCGAGCAGAAACTCGGAGTCAAGTTGCTTTGTGGCACATGCTATGACTACGCAAAATCCATTTGGTCTAACGGGCGCAAGATTACTCAGTAAAGCATGACTCCTTTCTCCCGAACTTCCGCTATAATCCGCGGCACGGAATCGGGAGCGGAAATGCCGAAGCGGTCCTTCATTGCGGTAGTGGGCAGCGCCAACGTGGACCTCACTACCTTCAACGACGTCTTTCCGCGGCCGGGCGAAACGATCTTTGGAAAAAAGTTCGACCTGGGGTTTGGCGGCAAAGGCGCCAACCAGGCTGTCGCCGCGCGTTTGTGCGGCGCTTCCGTCGCCATGGTGGCGAAAGTCGGCAGTGATCTTTTTGGCCCGGCGACCATTAAGAATTTTGAAGCGCAAGGCATTGATGCGAGCCATGTATGCATCGCGGAGGGTGTGTCGAGCGGCGTCGCTCCCATTTTCGTCGAGCCCGGCGGCCAAAATCGCATCATCGTCGTGAAAGGCGCGAACGACACGCTATCCCCGGAAGACGTCGATGCCGCCGCACCTCTCCTCAGCAAAGCCGACACCATCGTCATGCAGTTCGAAATTCCTCTTCCCACCGTTTATCACACCGTCCGCTTCGCCGCCTCCAGAGGCATTCGCTGCATCGTGAATCCCGCGCCCGCCCAACCCGTCGACTTCCATCAATTGAGCGGCGCCGATTATTTCATCCCCAATGAGAGCGAAGCCGAACTCATCACCGGCATGCCCGTCCATTCGCTCGAAGACGCCAAGAACTGTGCCAATTTCCTGCTCCGGCAGGGGCTCAAGCGCGTTGTCCTAACTCTCGGAGAACGCGGCTCTCTTCTGGCCGGCCCCGAAGGCACGGAGTTGATTCCCGCCTTCAAAGTCGATGCCATCGACACCACCGGCGCTGGCGACGCTTTCATCGGCAGCTTCGCCGTCTTCCTCGGCGAAGGCCTCTCGGAAAAAGAAGCGCTAACGCGCGCGAATCTTTACGCGGCGCTCTCAACCACCAAAGTCGGCACGCAAAAGTCCTTCGTAAATCGCGCCGATTTCGAGCGCCAATGGCAAATTCACAGCGTCCGCCTGTGAACCGTCCCGCAAAATGATAAGATTTCTTCTAGTGTAAAAGCCGGCGCAGCAACAAAGGCCGTCCGCACCCGCGAGCTTCCATCATGTCCACGACCAACCGTGAATTCGGGGCCGCCAGCCAGCTGAATAATCACGCGGTGGACGTCTCCCTGTTCGGCGACACCTCGATCGCGCAACTCCGCGGCCGCGCGCTGCAGCCCAACCGCGGTGTCCCGCTCAATCTCGATTGGATCGAAGATGTTCGCATCAATACCAGCGCCGTGGAGCGCCGCGCGGCCACTCTCGTCACGCGCCGCACCGTAAAGAAAGATTGGCAAGCCGCCTGGCTTCTCCGCGCCATTTCCTGTATGGACCTGACCACGCTCTCCGGCGACGACACCGACGAGCGCGTCCGCCGTCTCTGCGCCAAGGGTCGCCACCCTCTGCAACACCAACTCGTCGCCAAACTCGGCATCGAATCGCTCGACATCAAAGTCGCCGCCATCTGCGTCTACCATCTTTTCGTCGAAACCGCTCGTCGCGCTCTCGAAGGCAGCGGAATTCGTGTCGCTGCCGTTTCCACCGGCTTCCCCGCTGGCCTTTCTCCTCTCGCCGAACGCGTCAACGAAATTCGCCGGTCCGTCGAAGCGGGCGCCGATGAAATCGACGTCGTCATCACCCGCGCTCACGTCTTCGGCGCAAAATGGCAAGCTCTCTACGACGAAATCGCCGCCTTCAAACACGCCTGCGGCCCCGCGCACCTGAAAGTCATCCTCGGCACCGGCGATCTCCTCACTCTCCGCAACGTCGCCCGCGCCAGCGTCGTCGCCATGATGGCCGGCGCCGATTTCATCAAAACCTCCACTGGCAAAGAGCCCGTAAACGCAACTCTTCCCGTAGGCCTCGTCATGACCCGCGCCATCCGCGAATTCGCCAATCAATCCGGCTACGCCGTCGGCTTCAAACCCGCCGGAGGCATACGCACCGCCAAACAATCCATGGAATGGCTCGCGCTAATGAAAGAAGAACTCGGCCCCTCCTGGCTCAAATCCGATCTTTTCCGTTTCGGCGCCAGCGGCATGCTAGCCGACATCGAGCGCCAGCTCGAACACCACGCCACCGGCCGCTATTCCGCCGACTACCGCCACCCCATCGCATAGCCTCAAATTTCCTGTAGGGGAGGGGCTTGCCCCTCCCTCTTCTCTTCTTTTTCTTCTCTTCTTTTTCTTCTCTTCTTTTTCTTCTCTTCTTTTTCTTCTCTTCTTTTTCTTCTCTTCCTTTCTTCTTTTGCTCTGCGCTGACTTCGCGCACTCTGCGTCTCTGCGTTATCTTCTTCTTTTTTTCTTCCCTCTTCCCTTTCCTCCTCAAACTCCTTCCGGCAATCCCCCAATTTCCATTACAATCAACTCACAACCCATGAGCATCGTAGAAAAATTCGTCACCATGGATTACGGTCCCGCGCCCGAAGATCCCCGCGAAGCCGTCGCTTGGCTCGACAAACATCACCGCCGATTCGGCCACTTCATCGGCGGCGAATTCAAAGCCCCGCTCGAAGCCAAGTATTTCGACACGACCGACCCTTCCACCGGTGAAAAGTTATCCGAAGTCGCGCAAGGCTCCGCGGCCGACATCGACGCCGCTGTAAAAGCCGCCCGCTCCGCTCTCCCCGCGTGGCAATCTCTCTCGCCCCACGCCCGCGCAAGATATCTCTACGCCCTCGCCCGCCAAATCCAAAAACACTCCCGCCGCCTGGCCGTCCTCGAAACTCTCGACAACGGCAAGCCCATCCGCGAATCCCGCGACATCGACATCCCTCTAGTCGCTCGCCACTTCTATCACCACGCTGGCTGGGCCCAGCTCCTCACTAAAGAATTTCCCGGCTACGACGCCTGCGGCGTAGTAGGCCAAATCATTCCCTGGAACTTCCCGTTACTTATGCTGGCCTGGAAAATTGCCCCCGCTCTCGCGACAGCCAACACTGTCGTCCTAAAGCCCGCCGAATTTACTCCCCTCACAGCCTTAGCCTTCGCTGAAATCTGCCAAGAGATCGATCTCCCGGCAGGCGTAGTTAACATCGTCACCGGCGACGGCTCAACTGGCGAAGCGCTCGTCGCTCATCCCGACGTCGACAAAATTGCCTTCACCGGTTCCACAGAAGTCGGCCGCGCCATCCGCAAAGCCACCGCCTCCAGCCATAAAAAACTCTCCCTCGAACTAGGCGGCAAATCCCCCTTCATCATTTTCGAAGACGCCGACCTCGACTCCGCCGTCGAAGGCCTCGTCGACGGCATCTGGTTCAACCAAGGCCAGGTCTGCTGCGCCGGCTCCCGCCTCTTAATGCAAGAAAGCATTGCCGAGCCGCTCATCGCCAAAATTTGCGACCGCATGAACACGCTCCGCGTCGGCCCGCCTCTCGACAAATCCATCGACATCGGCGCCATCATCGCCCGCGTCCAGCTCGACCGCATCCAGCGCCTGGTCGATCAAGGCGTCGCCGAAGGCGCCACCTGCTGGCAGCCGCAAATTCCCATGCCCTCCCGCGGCCTCTATTTCCCTCCCACTCTTCTCAGCAACGTCCATCCCACTTCCATCGTCGCCCAGCAAGAAATCTTCGGCCCCGTTCTCGCCGCCATGACTTTCCGCACGCCCAGCGAAGCCGTCGAGCTAGCCAACAACACCGCCTACGGCCTGGCCGCCTGCGTCTGGTCCGAAAGCATCAACGTCTCCCTCCACATCGCCTCGCAACTCAAAGCCGGCGTAGTCTGGGTCAACTGCACCAACCTCTTCGACGCCAGCTGCGGCTTCGGCGGCTATCGCGAAAGCGGCTACGGCCGCGAAGGCGGCCGCGAAGGCCTCCAGGAATATCTCGAGCCAACATGGTTCAAAAACGCGCCGCCACTCCACCCACGCCCGCTTGCGATCGATCAACCGCCGCAACAATTATCCGAATCCGCCGCCGGCTCTTCGACGCCGCCCCCCTTTACCCCAGAAATTGATCGCACCGTAAAACTCTTCATCGCCGGCAAGCAAGCCCGCCCAGACTCCGGCTACAGCTTCGCAGTCCGCGCCGCCGACGGCCGCCTCCTCGGCGAAGCCCCGCTAGGCAATCGGAAAGACATCCGCAACGCTGTCGAAGCCGCCCGCAAAGCCACCGCCTGGCCCAAGTCCACTGCCCACACCCGCGCCCAAGTCCTCTACTACCTGGCCGAAAATTTAAGCCAGCGCCGCGAAGAAATCGCCAACCGCCTCTCCGGCGTAGTAGGCAAAGATCAAGCCGAAGCAGAAGTAAGCACGAGCATCGAACGCATCTTCACCTACGCCGCCTGGGCCGACAAATACGAAGGCGCCATCCACAACCCGCCCTTCCGCAACGTCACCCTGGCCATGCAAGAACCCATCGGCACCATCGGCATCCTCTGCCCCCAAGAAGCCCCCCTCCTGGGTTTCGTCAGCACAGTAATGCCCGCCCTAGCCGTAGGCAACACGATAGTAGCCGTCCCCAGCGAAATCTACCCGCTCATCACCGCCGACCTCTACCAACTCTTCGAATCCAGCGATCTCCCCCCAGGCACCATCAACATCGTCACCGGCCGCCCCGCCGAACTCTTGAAGACTCTAGCCGAACACGACGACCTCGACGCCCTCTGGGCCTTCGCCGACGCCGCGACTTGCGCCACCGCAAAGGCTCTTTCCATCGGCAACCTAAAACAAACCTTCACCAACGAAGGCCGCCACATCGACTGGTTCAACCCCGCCCCCTCCTCCGACCGCTTCTTCCTCCAACACGCCACCCAAATCAAAAACATCTGGGTCCCCTACGGCGAATAGGACGCTGATGGACAATCCAAAATTTCGGCTTGAGCGGGTGAGCGGACCGGTTTCGAATGAGGAAATAATCTCCGATATTCAGCGCGTGGCTAAGCTCGCTGGCGGGTGGCGCACCCTTGGCATTTGGTTTTTCAAGGGTGCGGGTTTAGAAATCCCAACCTCATCCGCCTCCGGCCTACCATGCTAAACTGTGCCTAGAGATCATCCACATGAAGACGAAACGCAAATTTACTGTGGTCATCGAACAAGACGAAGACGGCTACTACGTCGCCACAGTCCCCGCATTGCGCGGCTGCCACACGCAGGCCAAAACTCTCGACACCTTGATGAAGCGTGTACGCGAAGTGGTCCAGCTCTTCCTCCAGGAAGACGATAGCAACAGCGCTACACGTGGGCTCTGTTGAAACACAAGAGCCTCTATGGTTTAATAAACCTGTTGACCACTGCGCCTCGCCATCCAGCGAGGCGTTTTCGTTTTAGGTCCATGTTTTAGTAGCACAGGCACTCTTGCCTGTGCTCTTTTCTATGTCGTCTCGTCGGCATCCTGCCGGCCTTTTTGTTTCCAAATCCAAATCTAGACTCTAAGGAGAAAAACCATGCCATCACTCAGTTCCAAGGACCGTGTGTCTCTATGCCGTTTCACTTTCGACGACGGCCGCATTTGCCGCACTCCCCGCGTCTCTACCAGTCCCGACTTCTGTTTCTACCACGCCCAAAAAGAAGCCCAGTTCCGCGCCAACGAAAAAATCGGCAAAGATCTCGCCTTCTTTTTCTCCGGCGATTATCTCTCCGCCAACGACCTCAACACCGCCCTCAGCCGCGTCTTCGTTGCCGTCGCTCGCGGTGACATAAAGCCCCGCGCCGCCCATACCCTCGCCTATCTCGCCCAAACCATGCTCCAAACCCTCCATCTCGCCCAAAACGAATTCATCAGCTCCTGCGGCGAGTCCGACTGGCACGACTCCGTCATCAAGTCCATGGAAGCCAATTACGACTACCGCTTCCCTTCGCCCACCAATTCCGCCACGCCCCAATCCCAAGCCCTACCGCAAACCGAAGCCTCGTCGGCCCAAGCCCCGCCCCAGCCCGTAACTCCGACTCCCGCTCCTGCACCAACCGTCCAGTCCGCCCCGCCACCCACCCCTAGCGCGGCCGTCTGTCATCCTGAGCGCAGCGAAGGATCCCGGCCAAATCCCGCCCCACCACCACACGCCTGTCATCCTGAGCGCAGCGAAGGATCCCGGCTAAATCCCGCCTCACCAACCACCGCTGAGCCCCTCCCCGCCTCCCAATCCATCCCCGAGCCAAACCAAGCCACCCCGCAAGCCCTCAAGCTCAGCGCCCTACCCGCCACCTCCTCCCAATCCATCCCTCCCTCACCCCAGCCCCGCCATGCAAACCCAACCCGCTCCGTCCACTTCGGCCCCAATGATCGCCTTCCGCTAGACGGAAAGCCCTCCTAGCACCAGCAAACGCACACTAAGTCCTCTATCAGCAACATTTACAAAAAGCAGGGGGAGGGTATCTAAGCAAGAGGCAAGCAATCCGCACTCAGGTCTTCGTAGGGGCACGATACATCGTGCCCGTCCTGTCCGTTGGTCGAAGCGCCACAGCCTTCAGTCTGTGCAGCGGTCAACCCGTTATCCGAAGGCGAGTTGCGTCCAGTTCAATGTCCCGAACCCGAGGAAGTGTGCGCTGCAGTCGCCGGAGCCGCCTCCGGCGCCGCATCCTTAATCAAGATCGGCCAGCGCGGAAACGCAAAGTTCCCCGAGACATCGTCGATCACATTCACCTGGCAAACATAGAATCCCGGCTTGAGCGCATGCAAAGGCAGATCGATCTGAAAAACAACCGCCTTCCGGCCTGAGTCCGTAAACTCCGTCGCGGCCACTTGCTTCGTTTCGTAAGCCTTCACGCGCCCCTGCAAGAATTCGATGTTCGTCAAAACGTGAATCCCCTCGCGCATTTCTTTGGAGTGCGGCACCTCTGGTGCCGCTTTTGCCGTGCCGTCGCCCGCCGCCGCCCCGGCCGCAACGCCTCCCGGCTGTGCCCCAGCAGCAGGCGCAGCAACCGCAACTTTGCCTTTCGCCGCGTCATAAATCTCATACTGCAAATACAAATGCTGGTCGCGCGTAAAGACATGCGTCACATTCGGCACAAGCTGCGTCTGATCCTGAATCAGCGGGTCCACATTCTTCTTGCTCGCCCGCGTCACCGGTACGCGCAAACTGCTCAGCACCACCGAGCTCATCCGCAGCGGCGCTTTGCGCAAGTCCGGCACCTGCACGTCGGTCTCGAACGACCCCATACGCCCCGTCTGATTCTCGCGCACGATAAATTTCAAGTGATAGTTGCCAGGCGCCAGCACAAATCCCGTGTTGTATTGCACGTTTTTTCGCCGCACTTGCTGCGAGCTGTCCACGACAAGTTTTACCGTATCGCGCAGTTGCCCCACCGGCACTTTGCTTTTGCCCGAGAGCAACACTTCGCCGATGATGTCGATCGTGGCGTTGTCTTTATCCTTCGCTTGCACGAACGGAATCTGCGAACCAGGAACCACCAGGGAAACGGAAAGATAATAGTGCGATTCGTTCTCGCGGAAGTACGCCGTCCCCGCGTAGAGCGGCACATCCGTCTGCGGCAATTCCGCGGCCAGCTCGTCCTCCAGCTGCGCTTCGCGATCTTCGTGGTTCAAGTGTTGAAAATCGCGCCCCGAATAATATCCCGGACGGAATTCGAGTTTCACATCGGCCCGGTTCACCACGACCTTGAGCCGGCGGTAACGTCCGTCCTTCAGCCGGTTCGTGCTCGTGAAGCCCAGCACGTAGTAAGCGGAGGTGTCCTTCTGCACTTGCGAAAACACGCCGCTAAAATCGTTGGTATCGAAAAACGCTTTTCCGCCCGTGTCCGCTGCCAGTGTCGAGAGAGTCTCTTGCGAGGCGGCATTGCCGCTCAGGTCATTCAAAACCGCGTTTCCGTTATACGCCGATTGTCCATGCAAGCTGGCATTTTGTGCTTCGCCGCCTGGAGGAAACGCCTGCAATCCGCGCACATCCACGGGATAAATCGAAACATTATTCTTGACCGCCGAGGCCGTCGCCGATCGCAGCGCCGACTGGTTGTCCGTACCCGTCTGGCTGATCCCGTTGCTGAAATAAATCAGCGACTTTTTCTGTTGAATTTTTCCCAGCGCATCCATCGTGGATTGCAGCGCCAGCAATTTCCAGTCCGCGCTGAACGTGTTGTAATCCGTGTCGTCCGGCGTGAAGGAGCCGCCTGTTTCGGCTGTTCCCTCCGCGCTGCCCGTGTCGCCCGGCGCAAAGCCTTCCCCGGAACCGGAAGAGTACGAGCTCAACACGGAAAGAATCTTGGTCTTGTCCTCTGTGAAATCGAGATCGACGTGCATGTTCGTCGCCAGCGAAACCAACGCAACAATGTCAGCGGGACGCATCTGCGCATTGATGTATTTTTTCGCGGCCTCCACGCAACGATCGATCTGATCCGGCTCCATCGCCGAGAAATCGAAAAACAGAACGACCACTCGCCGGTCGCGCGCGTTCATCACCGGCGCCGCGCTCTTCTTCAAAACGCCTGCGGGTCCGGCAGGTTCGGCCGCTTCGCCCGTGACGGTTTTTTCGGCTGCTCCTGCCGTTTCCAGTTCATCGACATTTTCAAAATCGAAAGTCGAAATCTCCTGTTTCTTTCCGTCTTCAAACAGCGTGAAATCGTCTTTCTTCAAATCGCGTACCAGGTTTCCCTTTTTGTCGCGCACCACGACGTTCGCCAGCACCAATTCGGAAGTCACCCGGATCGGCGACCGCGGCTCTTCCTGCTGCGACTGCGCCTCGGACGGTTTCGGAGGTTGTGGCTGTTGTGCGAACGAAACCGAAGGAGCTGCGCCTTGCAGCAGAATTCCAGAGAGCGCAAACCCCGCGATTTTTCTTCGTGTCGCAACCATGGCCATCTCCATCAGAAGCGGAACCTCGCCTGCACCGTCACGCGCCGCATGCTTCCCACTCCGGTCACTTCGCCGAAGGTGATCGAATTCACCGTCGTTCCGAGCGCACTGTAGTTCACCATGTTAAAGACATTATTGGCCGTAATTCGCAGATCGAGCGCGCGAAATTCCTTGATCTGGATGGTCTTGTTCAGCGACATATCCAGTGTGACTTGCCCCGGCCCTTCCAGAATGTTGCGCCCTGCATCGCCGTACGTCGAGTCGGCGGCATTCACGCACGTGGCAATGGGATTGTTGATCGTCGTCTCCGGCTGGCAGAATGCCGCCGTGTTGAACCACTCTTTCGTGTTGGGATTCGCGATGTACAGGGATTCGCCGGGCACGAGGTTCGCGCGCAAAGATCCGCTCACGCCTCGTTGAATATCGAGAGTTCCGCCGAGAACTCGAATCGTGTAAGGCAGCCCGCTCGCCACGGTAAAGTCGCCGCTATACTGCCATCCGGAAAGGATGTGCGAGATCGCTCCCTTCTGCAGGAATCGCCGATTTTCGCCGAAGGGCAAATCGTAGATCCAATTCCCCGTGAACTTTTGGCGCTGATCGAAACTCGAAAGCCCTCTGTCCGCGGAAATGTCGAAGGGATTTTGCGCCACGACCACGCCTCCGCCGCCGATGGAAGACGCATCGTCTATGGACTTGGAATAAACGTACGTCCCGCTCAGAGCAATTCCGTTGGCGAGCCGTTTGCGAAAGCGAATCGAACCCGAGTTAAACACAGAATTTCCTTCGGACGATTCGTAGGTGAAGGGCTGCGACCCTCCCGGAATCAGGATGGCTCGCTCGGTGTCTAGCCGCGTGCCCTTCGAGCCGTTGTAATCGACGTTGAGCAGCCAGCCGCCGGGAAGCTGCCGCTGCACATCCACGTTCCAGAGCTGCACATAAGCGAGATCGTAGTTTGGATTGACGGCAAAATTATTGGTGACCGTGCCGGGCGCCAGGCTCGGAAAAGCGTTTGCTAAATTTAGAAAACTCGTTGGAGTAGCCACGTTCGTAGCGGTTTCCGCAAACGGCGGTTGGAACGCAAAATTTTGAATCACCGTGCCGTATTGCGCGAGGTTGTAGTTGATGCCATAACCGGCGCGCACAACCGTGTCTTTCATTGGTTTCCAAGCCAGTCCAACGCGCGGCGCGTAGTTGTTGCGATCTGGCCTAATCAGCGAGGCCGGAAATACACCGTTGTACGGGCCGGTCTGTCCCGGTTCGACGGGCACCGCAGCGGTAAAGCCCGGCGCGACGTCCAGATTGACGATCTGGTTGTTCGCTTCCGTGAAAGGCCCCTGGTATTCGTAACGAATGCCGAGAAGCAACGTCAGGCTCGGGCGGATCCGCCAGTCATCCTGCGCGAAAAAATCGTAGGAGTTTGCGCGAAAATTATAAGCGCTCGTTCCGAACTGCAAGCTGCTTTGCTGCGGCAGACCGAGAAGAAAATCCGCAAAATCGCTGCCCGTTCCCGTTTGTGCCACGCCGTTCGCATAGAGCGCGGTGCCAAAATCGGTGAAGGTAAATGTGCCCGACGAGTTTCTCGCCGAACGGAAGCCTTGCAAAATGCGGCGATAGTCGCCTCCAAAACGCAAGTTATGTTTGCCATGATTCCAAATGACCGTGTCCGAAATCGTGTAGGTCTGGTCGAGCTCTCTCCGCGGCGTAGGGTCGCTCAGTCCGGAAAAAGACGTGAAGTTGATTCCCGGAATTCCCCAGTCAAAGGGATTAGTCGAGACGCCGCCGATTTGCGCCAGGGCAGCGACGTCCGTGACATTGGCGTACAAATTTGTCGTCGACACGTGGTTGTGATTGTAGGTGAAGCGCAGGTTATTTGTTGTGCGCCCTTTGCCATAAACCCAGGCGGCGTTCGCATTCAATCCTTGCGTCCCAGTCCCGCCAGCCAGCGAGGGAAATGCTCCCACGAGATCGGTCGTGGTTTTCGTCCAACTCAAGCCCGCGTTGAGGTTGTTGCGCGGGCCGCGCCTGCCACCACCCCCGCCGCGTCCCCCGCCGCCGGGGCCACGATTTCCTTGCGCCGGCACCGGACCAAAATTATGGATGAGCCGCAAACTGACGGAATCCGAGTTGCTCTCCGCCGAAGTCACGTAATGATAGTTCTGCGAAGCTCCCGGCAAATTGGGCAGCGGAATGTAGTTCAAAAGGGCTTGGGCCTGCGGTGTGATCAAAGTCGGGTCCATCACGTTCAGTTGGCCGTTGTAATCGAATTGTTGCCCGGTCGCGGGATTGTAGATGGGCGTCGTCAGCGCGGAGAAATCGCCGCCGCGTTCTGCCATCGTCGGCACCGTGGAGAACGAATCATACGGCGTGCTCCCCCGCCGGCCGCTCCAACCACCGAAAAAGAATGTCTTTCCGCCGCCGTTGTAAATCTTCGGAATGTTGAGTGGGCCGCCGACATAAGCGCCGAAATGCAGTTGATTGTAATCGGGCCTGGCCACCGGTACTCCGCTCAGCGAATACGACCGGGCATCCAGCGCGGAAGTATCATCGTAAAAATAGATGTTGCCGTGTGGCTGGTTCACGTTGAAGCCGCGGCCAAAACGCCCGAACGCGATCGGCCCGCCGCCTCCCGGGCCACCGCCAAATCCGCCACCACCAGGACCGCCGCCGCCTCCGAAACCGCCAGTGCCCATTTGCTGCGCGCGTTCACGAAATTCCTGGATGCGCTCCTCGAGTTGATCTTCATTGCCAGCGCCGAAATCCTGCGTGCGGCCTTGCACGCCGCTGACGCTCACGGATTCCGTCGGCGCGTCTGCTCCCGCGCCGTTAAGAGGAAGAGCGGCGATATCGCTCGAGGACGGGTTCTGCCCGCCGCCTGTAGAAGCACCCGATTCCGCAGTTCCCAGCTCTTCCGCAGTCGAATCCATCGTCAGACTTTGAAATCCGCGTCCTGCGAGTGCAGCGGCCACTGCCGCGCTACGCTGAATGGTTTCTTCCTGCTGGCGAGACGCGAGGATCAATTCAAAATCGGCTTTGCGGGAGAGATTTTCCGGGTTCAAAACAATTTCCTTGGTTTGCTCCGCGAATCCCATGAATTCGGTCCGCAGCACATATCTTCCTCGCGGCAAATCGGAAAAAACAAAACTGCCGTCGGAAACCGTCGCGGCGGTGAACTTTTTCCCCGTCAGCGTATTCGCAGCGGTTACGGTAACGCCCGGAAGCGGGGTCTTCCCGCTGTGCACGCTTCCGGTAATGCTATAAGAGGGTGAGGGTGCCTGCGCGGCAGGCGCATTTTCCTGCGCGCCCAGAGTTCCAGCGGTACTTGCCACCAGGCCCAGGAGAAAAATTGTCGGTACAAACAATCTCAATGGGGCGGCTCCGGCGGCGGCTGCTGTTGATTATTCGGCTTTGGCGGATTCGCTCCCGGACCAGCGCCCATACCCATTTCCTGCATGCGCTTCCATTGTTCAGGCCCGATCACGTTCACGGATTTTGGCTGAAACACGTTGTTCGCCGTCGCTCCTCGCACATACACGTGATCGCCGACTTGAATGTCCGCCATCGTGACGCTATCGCGGCCTTTTCGCAGGGACGTTTCTTCATTTAGTTCGACGGTTTGCGTCACGTTGTCCGGCCGGAGAATCGTCAGCTTGGGCGCATCGATGGCTTTCACTTCGCCGAAAATATAATCCTGTCCGAGCACGCCGGACGGCCGCATTCCGCCGGGACCGCCGCCCTGTCCGCCTTCCGCACCGCCGCCTCCGGGGCCTCTGCCTCCGAAGCCGCCGGCAGGGCGCTCTCCCATCATTTGCGCAGTCCAACTGTGATCCGGATTTTCTTCGCCGCGCACGAATACCTCGTCGCCGACTTTAAAATCGGTGAGCGCTGCGGCCCGTCGTTCTTTCCGGAACCGCGTATCGGCGGTGATTTTGACGGTGACTACGCTCCCGTCCTCTTTCGTGATCTGAATCGACTGGCCATTAACCGCGGTCAATTTTCCGAAAACGCTGGGACGCCTTTCGCCGCTGCGCCCGGAACCTTGCCCCGTTCCCGCGCCCTGCGCGGCAGGGGGATTTTGGGCTGGCGGGGCGTCCTGTGGAGTTCTTGGGCCCGCGCAAACTTGCAGGCCGGCCACGAACAGACTCACAAATGAAAAACTCAAAAACTTTGCGATTGCCTTCATTTCAGCCTTCCTCTTGAGACCCTTATAAGAATGAATTTACGCTCTTCCGACTGAAAAAAACCTTGTTTCCCGCTCGGCGGGCTTTCAGCTTGGACAGCTCTACTGGCCTCATGAGTTTCTTCTAATCCGTTATAGTCCCCGAATCGCCTGCTGGCTGCGCATCCTTGGGCCGAGCAGGGCTTGAATCCCCCGGCAGCGCACGCCACGCCTCAATAAATACGCGCGCTGGTTGCGATTGTTGCACAGAGAGCCCGCATCCGCCCTCCCCTGTCTCCCTAAATTCCCGGTTTTTCGAGACTTAGTTCCCGTACCGCGAGGACGCGTCGCGATGGCAGAGCTTGAGGGGAGAAGGATTGGCATAAAACGGCAACGGCCAGGGGATTTGCTCCCTTGGCCGCTGCGAGGCTAGAGCTGACGCTGCGCGTCAGAGTTTATTTAGTCTTGTATGTGAATGTAAGTTTGGTTTCTTCGTCGAGGACGAGCGGGCGGACGAACTCGTAGGAATGGCCTGCTCGCGGCACGTCGACACGCACGGGCAGGACGCCGGCCACGCGCTGCTGGAGATTCAGAACGTTTGTGGAGGCCGTGTTGGCTGCGGCCTCTTTGTTCTTCTTCAGGTCGCGCTCGATCTGACGCGACTGCAATTCTTCGTCCTTGCCTGTCACTTCTACTGTTTCCGCTACGCTTCCGAGGCGCAATGCAAAGTTGTAGGTTGTCGGATTGTTCGCGTCGTAATTGACGTTGCGGACTGCGGGATTAAAGCCTTGCAGATTGGCGACGATCTTCACCGGGCCTGAGGGCATGTTGGAAACGATCCACCGCCCGGAATAATCGGTCATGGCGGTGCGGACGGCGCCGGTGTCTGACTGCGTGACGCTCACTTGCGCGTTGGGAAGGAGCGCGCCAGCCGGATCGACGAGATAGCCGCCGATTTGACCGGGCTGAAGTTGAACCGGCGCGAATCCGCCGCCTACACCAGCGCCGGCTTGAAACCAGGCTTGGGGTGCTCCAGTGGTGTCAACCGTTTGATACGCTGCCGGGAAGAGATCGGCGGGCTGTGCATCTCCGCCAAAATTCTTGACCTTATATTGTTCCGGCAGAAAGACTTCCCATTGCAGGAGAGATATGGGGACGTCCATCTTGGGCAAAGAGATTTCCGAGCCACCTTTTTTTGCGAACGGCGCGCCGGAATCCATGTAGACGAAAGAGACTTCGTAGGAGCCGACCGGGCGGAAACCGGTGCGCAGCAGAGGAACGCGATGACCGTCGGGAGCTTCGACGGGCTTGACCTTTTCGCCCGCGATTTCCGCGGTGACGATGCTGGCGCCGGTAGGCAACTCGATTTTTAGGAATGGCTGAGCCTGATTTCTGATGGTCAGTTTTACTTCGGTCAGCGATCTGCCTTCGGTGGTTACGAGCGTGGTGACGACGGCACGTTCGGCGATGGCTGCGAGAACGCTGCTATCGGGGAAGCGCGTCCACTCGAGCGAGAGGCTTGGATTTTCCGTCGGCTGGCGGTGATAACGAAAAGCGGCCTGCTGGGAAGAACGGGCGAGCGACCGCAGATTGGGATTGGTTTCCTTGAAATCCATACGCTTGAGGCTGCCGCCTTCGGTGGCGGTTAATTCCATGGTGCCGACACCTTCGACGAGGACTTCGCCCGTTTCGCGTTGCGAATTTTTCACGCTGAGGAAAGGCACATCCGCTTTCGTCACGGTGATCGGCTTTTCCAAAGAGATGAGGAACTCGTGAGCGCGCTGAGCGGGCGCATTTATTTTTAGAGTTAAAACGCCTGACTGCACATCGCTGGAGTCCACCGAAGCGCCGGAGGCTCCCGTGACTTCGTAGCCGGCGGGAATCTCGAGTTCGAATTGCGCGGGTTCGCCCTGGACGACGGTGATATCGGCGAGGACGGCTAGACAAATTTCGGCCTCGCTGACGGAGACGAGAGTTTTCATGTTGGAAAGAAAACGGACTTCGCGCGGAACGGTTGGGGCGACGACTTCTCGCGTGGCCCACCAGATGTTGGCGGCCTGGCCTGGGACGAGAGTCGCTTCGATGGTGGTTTTTCCGTTGGCGGACGTCAGGCTGGTGATGAGACCTGGATTGATCTTTACATTGGTGTGATCGCCGGGAACTTCGAGCGTAAGGAGCACGCTGCCGGCTGACGGCGCGGGCAAGTTGAAGGAGGCGCGGCCCGTTTCGATGTCGAGCGGCAGACCGGCTTCAAGATCGACGGTGAATACGGCTGGACCGGGGAGGATCGCTGTTTGCGTGCTGCCTTCTTGCTCAAGCGGGAGGGATTTGCCCTGCTGATGCGCATCGAGAATCGTCAGGCCGGAGGTGAGCGCGACTTTTGTTTCACCCTTCTTGAAGGTTTCGCCCTGCAATTGGATGGTGCCGAGCACGGTTTCGTTGGCAACGCGGAGTTTTAAGTCGGCGCGGTTGATCGTGTAAGGGAGCGGTGCGGATTCGACTTTTTTCGGAGTTTTGCTGGCTAGCTCGAGGAGACGGTTGTATTCGTCGAGCGGCAGCGTGACGTTCCCGGTCGGCGGAACGGGAGGAGTTATCATGTCTTGCCCAAAAACGGGAATGCTTGCGAGTAATGCAACTGCAAGAAATAATTTTTTCATCGCCCACCTGCCTTTTTGTCTCGCTGGTAATTGAAATCGGCGCTTGGCGCCTGGTTTTCGGCGGTTAATTCGGAAACGAGGAACAGAGACGGACCTAAAGCGGGGAATCCGACTTCGATGGGAAGAATGCCCGCGGCTTTTCCGTTTTGGAGTGTCATGCGGAAATTGTCGAAGATTGTCTGTTTCTGAGGCAGATCGGTTAGAGCGTTCGATTCGATCGAGGCTGACAATTCACCTGCGGGAGCCGGAGGCGGAGGAACTGTTAAGGCGCCGCGGCTCACCATGGCCATGGCTGGGTAAGACAGCGGGGGCGGATTTAGCGCCGCGGAGGCTGGGTCTTCGTAGGCTTCGGCGCGGAACGAGCCGGGCTGTGGCGTGAGCTTGAAGAGCGGCGGATGGTAAACGAGCAAGCCTGTGCGCGAAACGGGCAAGTCCAGAGCGGGCAGAGCGAGTTTGAATTGTCCCTTTTCGTTCCAGGCGGTGCCGCGAAAGATGTAGACGACTTCGACGGCGAACTCTGGCGCGTCGTCGCCTGCGCGGGATTTTTCTAGCGGCAACAAGACGCTGCCGTCGGGCGATTGGCCGGGACGCACGGGCTTGCCCGCAAGCTCGGCGCTCCAAAGGACCGCGCCGGGCGGAAGAGTGAACTTTAGAAAATTTCGCTGATTGTTGCGGACGGCGTAGCGCGCCTGCACCAGCGCCTTTCCGTCGCCGGTGATTAGGACGTTGTAACGGGCTTCGGCAATGTTGGCCATCAAGACGGCTTGCGGGGTGTAACGCGCGACGTTCACTATGAGCGATCGGGGTGTCTTGGAATCGCCGGAGCGGAAGCGGAAGGCGGAGAGCGAAGTGGATTGGTGGTTAGCGACGATTTCGCCCAAATCGGTGGCGTCGGCATTTTCGAGGCCTTCGGATTTGAACTGTTTGATTTCGCCGGCGCCGAGAACTTCCACGGCTACGCCTCCGGTGTCGCGCTCGGCGTTCAGCAGACGCAGCAGGGGGATTTCGATTTGGCCTTCGCGCGGACTGCGGGTTTCTCCGCTGACGATGAATTTGGCATTTTGCTCGAGGGGCTCGAGAAAGGTCACGGCTAGCTGGCCGTCTTTCATTTCCCAGTCGGAGACGAGCGCGCCGGCGACTTGATTGACGGTTACTTTGTCGGGGAGCGCGATGCGAACTTCCTGGGCTGCGCCTTGGGTGACTTCGACGTTGACTTCGGCTACGACCGTGGTGGTGTCTTCGCCGAGGCCAGCCAGTTCGGTGAGCGAGCCGCGCATACGCAATGGCTGGGTGCTGCGGTGATCTTCGGCTTTTCTTTTCCAGGTGAAGGTGAGCGGCTCGTTGCCGCGTCCATAGGCTAGCCACTTCGTTTCGGCGCCGGATTCGGATTTCTCGGCTATGAGGCCGCCGTTGAGAGTGAGATCGACGCCTTGGCGTGCGAGGCGCACCGAGGCGCGGGTGACTCCGGAAGCGGTGGAGGGCAGAGAGATGCTTTCTTCTCCGGCGGTGGAGGCGACGGGCAAAGCAATATCGAGTTGTAAGACAGCGCGGCCGGGCTTGGAGAGCAGGGCGGCGAGATGATTACCGGCATTGGGGGGCGCGCCGGGGACTAGAGAAATCAGTTTGCCGTCGAGAGTGGCCTGGCTGACGAGCAAACCAGCGGGGATGGGCACACGGACCCAGCCGTCTTTTAGGACATCGACGGTAAGATTTGCGCGGCCGGTGGCGAGGTCGCCGTCGATGTGCAGGTCGTAATCGACGCGCGTGAGAGTGGCGTCCACGGGCGGTGCTTCCGGCTCGCGCTCGGGAGGGTAGGCTTTGGTGTGCAAGATTCGATACTCGCTGACGGAAAGTACGACCCATCCGGGGGAACGCGAAGTGTTCTGCGCGAAAGAGGCCGCAGCACAAAGAAAGAGGCCTGCGAAGAGACAAGCAAACAAAGGGGAAAACGCCCATTTCGTACTTGGCAAGGAGCTGAACACACGTTGGCTGTTCATAGTTAATACCTCTGCCTTCCGGAAATTGCCTCGGCCGATTTACTTTTCAACCCGGGGAATGGAGGACCGTCCAAGAGCAGCAGCCGTCGATTTCGACAAACGGCGGTCTGGCTCTTGTTTGTTACCACGTTAGAGTCACCATTCGGGAAACCGGGTTGCTCGCGGCGACTCTCTTAGAACGAACTTTTCTTCGAAGCTTGCAAGTTTTTTTTCCAAGCCTTCCGCTCAAGCGCCGCGGTTGGCAGTGTCACTGAGGGGTGGGTCAACTTCCGAGTACAAGACTCTGCAGGCACTTGGAGCACTAATTGAGATAAGCTTTGACTGAAGACAGCGACAATCGACTATGCGTTTTTCAAGGTTGCTTTTGTCACTTTTGCTGGGTGTGCCGTGCTCTCTCAGGGCACAAGAGGTCAAATATATAGACCTCACCGCTGTTCACCAGCGCACGCAGCTCCGATATCCTCCAGCGCCGCTATCGGACTGTGGAAAGAGCAGGGTTTGTGGCGGCGGGGGCTATGGCGGTGGCAGCATCGGAGACGGCGCGTCTGACCGTCGCGATCCGCACGCTCTGGGGATCTACCTGATGCGTGTTATTCCGACGGAAATAAATGCGGCCGAGCCGTTCCAGGTAGAGTTTAAGATTCTTAACACCGGAACCGCTCCCATCGACCTGCCGGTATCTCCTCATCTTTCCGACCAGCAGCCTGCCGATGAGACCATGGCCTTCAATTATTTTAGCCTTTCGCTGGTCGTGCGAGGAGAGGCTGAGCCGCAGGGGCCAGCAATAGATTCAGTCGGCTTCGTTGAGGTGTTCGGATCACCTGACCACCCGGAAAGCATGAAGCTATTGCAGCCCGGAGAATGGATTCGAGTGAACGCGAACGTGAGGCTACTCAAGTGTCCTTCGGCACCCGTGTCGGCGCGTTTTCGAGGAGATTTTTGGTTGCGAAGGAATACGTACCGTCCTCATCCAGGCGGTCAGTTTTTCGAAGCGAATAATCTGTATCCGAACGAGACGCCCACCCCTTTCGTGGCGGTCCGCTTATTTCCTCCTGCGGGCTCAGCCATGCAAAAGCAGTAGTCTCACTGCTTCTCGCACGCTTCTGCCTACCGCTCGGTTCTTACTGCCAGTTTGGTTTGAGCGCGCTATAATTCCGGGCGTTGGGACATTGGCGCGGTGCCGCTCTGGGCTGAAACCTACATTGACGAGCGACGCGTCACACTTTGTCGAGGAGGGCCCATGAACAGTTTGGAAGCCGTTGAGCGGAAGGAGAACAGGACCATCAGGACTCTTGGGAGGCGGTCGTTTCTGCGCGTGACGGCCATTGCTGGTGGGGGAATGCTGCTGGCCGCGTACATCGACCCGTTCGAACACGGTCTTGCGAGAGCGGCTCAGGGGCGGCCAGAACCCAATCTTAATCCGAACGCGTTTATTACTATTTCGCGAGAGGGCATCGCGACGATCATCGCCAAGAACCCGGAAGTCGGGCAGAACGTTAAGACCATGCTACCCATGCTCATCGCGGAAGAGCTGGATGTGGATTGGAAGGATGTGCGGGTGGAGCAGGGCGATGTGGACTTTGCGAAGTATGGATTGCAAGTGGCGGGCGGAAGCACGGCGACGCCGAACAATTGGCTTCCGATGCGGCAAGTGGGAGCGGCGGGGCGGCAATTGTTTGTGATGGCGGCGGCGCAAACGTGGTCGGTGCCGGAGTCCGAGTGTTCGACTGCATCGGGCCGCGTGCATCACGCGGGGACGAATCGCAGCCTCGGCTACGGGGAGCTGGCCGCCAAAGCCGCGCAGATAACGCCGCCGGCGCTCGACACCGTCAAGCTGAAGGACCCCAAAGATTTCAAGATTATCGGCAAGCCCACACGCAGCGTGGATAACCCTTCGATCGTTCAGGGCAAACATCTTTACGGGATCGATCTCAGAATGCCGGGGATGCTGTGGGCTACGTTTGCGAAGTGTCCCGTGTTTGCGGGGAAAGTGGTCAGCGCGAATCTCGACACCATCAAGGCCATTCCGGGAGTGCGGCATGCCTTTATCGTGGAAGGAGGGACGGAGTTGAATGGGCTGCTCCCCGGTGTGGCGATCGTGGCCGATTCGTGGTGGATCGCGCATACGGCGCGCGCGAAACTGGAAGTGAAGTGGGACGAAGGAGCAACCGCACAGCAAAGCAGCGAAGGCTTTGCGCGCACCGCCGATGAACTTTCAAAACAGAAACCGGGGTTCTCTTTGCGAACCGACGGCGACCCTGAGGCTGCGCTGCAATCGGGCACGAAAGTTGTCGAGGGCGCTTATTTTTATCCATTCCTCTCGCACGCGCCGCTCGAACCGCAAAACTGCACGGCGGTGTTCAAAGATGGCAAGCTGGAAATGTGGGTGCCGAGCCAGACGCCGCAGCGCGGGTTGACACAGACCGCCAAGACTCTGGGGATCGCGGAGAGCGACATCACGGTTCACCTGCCACGGATGGGCGGGGGATTCGGGCGGCGGCTGACTAACGATTACATGATAGAGGGCGCGTGGATCGCCAAAGTACTGAACGGAACGCCGGTGAAGCTGCTGTGGTCGCGTGAAGAGGACATGCATCACGATTTTTACCGCCCGGCGGGATTTCACTTTTTGAAGGGCGGCGTGAATGCTTCTGGGAAGCTGGTGGCGTGGCACAATCATTTCGTAAGTTTCGGAGAAGGCGAACGATTCGCGCCGGCCGCGGGGATTTCTCCCGACGAATTCCCTGCCCGCTATATTTCAAATTTTGCAACCGACGTTTCGCTGATTCCGATGGGCATCCCCACGGGAGCGATGCGCGCTCCGGGCAGCAACGCGATTGCGTTCGTGATGCAGTCGTTCATCGATGAGCTGGCACACGCGGCGGGGAAAGATCCGGTGGAATTTCGGCTGGCGCTGCTCAGTAATCCGCCGCTCGGGCTTGCGAACCATCCGGGAACTCCGCCGACGGCGGCACCGTTTGTGTTCAACGCGGAGCGCATGCGCGGCGTGCTGCAGTTGGTGGCGGAAAAATCGGAGTGGGGCAAGCGCAAGCTACCCAAGGACACGGGGATGGGCGTGGCCTTCCACTTCAGCCATCGCGGCTACTTCGCCGAAGTCGCGGAAGTCCGAGTCTCGGCAGAAAATCATCTGAAGATCAACAAGGTCTGGGTGGCCGGCGACATCGGAAGCCAGATCATCAATCCAATCGCGGCAGTGAACGATGCACAGGGCGCGGTGATCGAAGGGATGAGCCATCTTATGAATTGGGAAATCACCATTGAAGGCGGGCACGCGGTGCAGAGTAATTTCAACGTTTATGAGCCAACACGCATGAACCAGGCCCCGCCGGAAATCGAAGTGCATTTCCTGACGACCGAGAACTCTCCCACGGGACTTGGCGAGCCCGTGCTTCCGCCGGTCTTGCCGGCGGTGTGCAACGCCATTTTCGCCGTCACGGGGAAGCGCATTCGCTCGCTGCCGCTGGCGAAGCACGGCTACAGCTGGGCGTAGGCGTTCGGCGCATCCACGGCATTTGAACCTTTGCTGCACGCATTGGCGGTCGCTGCCAATTGCGAGGCTGAGTTGCGCTCTCCGTCTTACCGTGCAAGAATCCCGCCATGCACAATTCAAAAACCTGGTCCATTTTCGCAACATCTCTTGTGATTTCGTTGTGTGCAATCTCGACGGGCGCACAAACAACTCGTCCTGAAGCTGAAAAACAATTGGCCCACGACATTTACAAGGAGTTCATCGAGATTCGATCCGGCTTCACGACGGGCGCTACAACACCCGTGGTGGAAGCGGCGGTCGCGCGCCTGAAAGCCGCAGGCTTCTCCGATGCCGACATTTTCGCCGGCGGAGCAATTCCGAAAAAGGCAAATCTCGTCGTCCGGTATCGGGGCACGGGCGCACATAAACCGATCCTGCTTCTCGCGCACACGGACGTCGTGGAAGCGAAACGGGAAGACTGGAGCATGGACCCGTTTCAATTCATCGAGAAGGACGGGTACTTTTATGGGCGTGGCACGGGCGACGACAAAGCGCAGGCGGCTGTGTGGATCGCGAATCTCATTCAATACAAGAAAGAAGGTTTCAAGCCGGATCGCGACATTATTGTTGCACTGACCGCCGATGAGGAAGGCGGAGGGCCGTACAACGGAGTCGATTGGCTGATCAAGAATCACCGCGATTTGATCGACGCGGACTTCGCGCTGAATGAGGGAGGGTGGGGAGAGGAATCGAAGGGCAAGAAAATTTCCAATGATTTGCAAGTGAGCGAAAAATACGTTTTGAATTATCGCTTGGAGGTGCACAACAAGGGCGGGCACAGCTCGATGCCCGTCCCGGACAACGCCATTTATCATCTTGCCGGGGCGCTGCAGCGGCTTTCTGAGTTTGGCTTTCCGATGAAGACCAACGAAGTTACAGCCGCGTATTTTAGGGAAATGTCAAAACTCGACCCTGGGCCGATGAAAGAAGACCTCGCCAAGGCGGCGGAAAATTCACAGGAGGCCATGCAACGCGTGGCTGCAGCTTCGCCCGCGTGGAACGCCACGCTGCGCACCACTTGCGTAGCCACGATGCTCGAAGGCGGGCACGCACTCAACGCTTTGCCGCAGCTTGCGGCGGCGAACGTGAATTGCCGCGTGCTTCCAGAGGATTCCGCTGAATATGTTCAGAGCACACTGGAAAAAGTTGTGGCCGACGATAAAGTGTCGATCAACCACATGGGCGAATTTACGAAAGGACCTGCTTCGCCGCTGCGGCCCGATGTGCTCAAGGCCGTCACGGAAGTCACCAACTCAATGTGGCCGGGCGTGCCGACGGTACCGATCATGGTGATGGGCGCGACGGATGGACGTTATCTGCGCTCCGTGGGCATTCCGTGTTATGGCGTGCAGGGATTCTTCATGGACCGGGACGACATCCGCTTCCACGGCCGCGATGAAAGGCTGGGGGTGGAATCGTTCTACGAGGGCCAGGCCTTTCTCTACGAACTGGTCAAGCGGCTTTCCACATCGAGCGAATAGAAGGGTTCAGCCCGAATTCAAATAAGGATCCCGTCAAGAGGGATTGTGCTGCAATTGTGCAACGAGATGTTGCACGCTGCGGGCCAGCTCGGCCACTTCGCCGCGGCCTTCGATGTCTAGTTCGATGGCCCCGCCTTCTTGCGCGGCGTGATCGACGGCTTCGCGCAGGCTGACCAGGGGTTTCACGACTTGGCGCGGCAGAGTGAAACTCACCCAAACGCTGAAGAGGAGCGTAATTGCAGAGACGATGCTGAGAGCCCACTCCGCATGGAATAGGAGCATGCGAGCTTCCTTGTGATCGCTTTGCACGCGCGTCCAATTTTCGGTCTCGAGCTGGGCCAACAAACCCAGCACTTCCTGGCTCGAAGTCTGCAAATCGACGGTCACTTGCGCCAAAGCCGGATTACCTGCTTGAGCGGTCTCGCTGATCTGCGCGTCAAACGAGCCGACGCGGCTGCGCAGCTCATCGATCAGTTGCGCGCGCTTCTTCAGCCTTGACCCTCGCAGCAAATCGTCCAGGTCCTTTTCATAAGCCACCACCACGGTTCGAATGCGGTCCGCATCTGCCTGCGCGGGCTGCCCCGTCGCGGAAACTGCCGTCGTGAATCTTTGCTCGTATAGGTCGAGCGCTCCTAACGCCTTTTCTGTTGCTCCCGCGTCTTCCGGCTCCAGATCCTGGATCTGGCTGACAATCTGCTTGGTTTGGCTAATTGCCTCGCGATTCGCTGCAAGGTAGCTCTGATCGTGCAACAGCAGGTAATTTCTTTCTGCGCGGCGGGCTTCCAGCATTTCAATCGATGCGCGTTGCGCCAGCGTGGCCGACGGGGCGTCTACGTTCACGATGCGATCGACGATCCATCCCATCTCGAAGAGGTAGTAGACCGCCAGGAAAATCACAGGGACCAAAATGAATCGTGCAATCGCCAAACTGTACGCCACTCTCTTGCGCAGGGAGTTTCCAGGTGCAAGGATCTTGAACCTGCGGCGGATTCCGAGTCTCATAGGCTGGCTCCGAACATAAAGGGTGCTTGCTGGCTGCCCGAATTGTATGCCACCAACGCTCCGGGACGCGTTCTTTTTGAAATCTCTGTCGACCCGGCTACTGCCCCGCATGCCCATGGGACGGAACCGCCGGCTTCGCCGAACTTTGGCGATTCTGCTACGCTGTGACGAGCAAAGATCAAACGGGATAGGAGAAAAAACGTGGCCGTCGTGGCTGGAGTGGATCTTGGGGGAACTGCCGTCAACTATACGTTGGTGGACGGGCAGGAGAAGTTTCTGATCGAGGGACTGTGCGAACATCCGTCGCTTGCGAAGCAAGGACCAGCGATTTGCCTCCAGCAGATCGCGGACGGGCTAAAGATTGCGTGCGACAAGGTGGATGTGCAGCTCGAGGACGCGGTGGCTGTCGGGCTGGACACTCCTGGTCCGGCGAGCGCGGGAGGACAATTCAGCGCGCGAGGGTCCACGAACTTTGTGCATGCGGACTGGGCGGGATTCGACATTCGCGAGGGGTTGGCGCACAAGCTGGGCATACCGGTTTCCTACTTAAATGATGCCAATGCAGCGGCGCTCTGGGGACATTACGCGATTTTTGGCGTGAACAGCAAAGAAACTTCGATTTCGATCATCATCGGGACAGGAAATGGCGGCGGGATTATTCTCGATGGGAATGTGGTGAAGGGAAAGAACGGGTTTGGCGGAGAACTGGGGCACGTGCTGCTTCCCTTTCAAAGCATCGCTGGAACCAGCGGCATCAAGCCAATATGCAATTGTGGGCGCACCGGAGATCTGGAGTCGCTTTGTTCGCTTACCGCCATCGAAAGTAATTTGCTGCCGTATTTTTTGCCGCGCTATGCGGGCCACGAACTGGCAAAAATGAATGCGCATCAGGCGGCGAAACTGGTGCGTGGCATGGCGGACAAGGGCGATCCGCTGTGCAAGGACATTTTCCGGGTGCAGGCCCATGCGTTGGGGCTCTTCTTCGACGAGATGGTGAATACGTTCGATCCGGATGCGTTCATCGTTGGAGGCGGCGCGCTGGAAGCGAGCAAAGAGTTTCAGCAATGGTTCCTGGGCGAGATTCGCGCCGGAATGCCGAACCAGCGCGAGGAACAAGCGGGCATTCCCATTTACGTGATACCAAACGGCGACACCGCTGGCGCGAGAGGCGCGGCGATTGAAGCGCTGAAATTGGCGAGGCAAAGCGGGCTGATGTAAGTGCCGGGGCTTATTTGATCTGCTGGTCTGTGGACAAGGCCTGGTTAATGCTCTTCAAAGTTTGGAATCCGTCTTTGACCGCGGTTGACTTTACATTGTCCCGTGTCACAAGCACGGGTTTCAACAGGATTGCGGGTACATCAGCCTTGCCATTGTTGATTATCCTGATCGAGCGTGTCTTTTCGCCCTTCGCCAGGCGAACTGCTTCCCCTGCAGCAACTGCCGCTTCATTCGGATCTGGAAGCGCGCTTCAGGACGGTATTGGTACATAGGCCGGATAGGCTGGAGACCACTGGCAGGAAAGGATATGCGAACGCAGCGCAGAGGCAGAATTGCCTGCCGGAGCGTTGTTGGAGCGCTCGGCTTCTTGGCCCACGGCATAGGCGATTTCAACGGCGAGATTGCGGAGGTCCGTAAGGGGTGGAAGTAACGGCGCGGATGAATTCGCAAGAGCGGGAGAGTGTTCGGCGAGTGTGCGAGCCGCGGCGATCATCATCGCGTCAGTAATTCGCCGAATGCCGGCTGCTCCCGCGGGAGGACGCGAGGCGACGACGGCGAGTCCGATGGCCGGAAAAATGTAGACGTTGTTGCACTGGGAAACGGCAATGCTTCGCCCACCGAATTGGACGGGTGGGAAAGGCGAACCGGTGGCAACAAGGGCGCGGCCTTCGGTCCAGCGAAACAAATCAGCAGGATGCGCCTCGGAACGGTCGGTGGGATTGGAGAGTGGAAAGATAATGGGACGCGCGACTTTGGAGGCCATTTCTCGAACGATGGGTTCCGTGAAAGCCGAACCGATCGTCGAGAGACCTATGAGGATGGTTGCGCGAACGTTGCGGATGACATCGGCGAGGCTGAAGTTGGCACCGGTGGTCCGCGGCCAGGCAGAAAGACGGTCCACAGGCTGCGCGTAGACACGCTGCTCGGGTGTCAAATCCGTGCGCCCGGAATGCAGCAAGCCGTGAAGGTCCACCATCCAAAAGCGTCCGCGGGCCTCTTCGTCCGAAAGACCTTCTGCGGCGAGCGCAGCGCGGAGGTAATCGGCAACTCCCGCGCTTGCCGAGCCGGCGCCAAGAAAAACGATCTGGTGCTCGCGCAGCGGCGAGCCGGCCACACGAACCGCCGCGAGAATGGCACCAAGCGCCACCGCGGCTGTGCCCTGAATGTCGTCATTGAAAGTGAGCATCTGATCGCGGTAACGATTGAGAATCGGACGCGCGTGGACGCCGGAAAAGTCTTCCCATTGCAGAAGCGTAGTGGGAAGAACTTCCTTGACGGCGGCGACGAAGGAATCGATAAAGCTGTCGTACTCCGCGCCGCTGATGCGCGCCTGGCGCCAGCCAAGATATTCCGGATCGCGAAGACGTTCTTCGTTGTTCGTGCCGACATCGAGGACGATGGGAAGAGTGCGCGCGGGATGAATTCCACCAATGAGACTGTAGAGAGAAAGCTTGCCGATGGGAATGCCGAGGCCGCCAACGCCCTGGTCGCCAATGCCGAGGACACGCTCTCCATCGGTAACGACGATGACATCTACTTCAGGATTCGGATGGTTGCGCAGAAGCGCTGGAATGGAATGTCGAAGCGGGTAAGAAATGAAGAGCCCGCGCGGCCGCCGGTAGATGTGGCTAAATTCCTGGCAGCCCAGCGCGACGACGGGCGTATAGACGATGGGCAACATTTCCTCGATGTAGTCGAGGAGCAAACGATAGAAGAGGACTTCATTGGTGTCTTGCAATTGGCGAAGATAAATGTGGCGCTCGAGGTCGTTCGGCTTGAGGGAAAAAGCTTGATGAGCGCGGAGGCACTGATCGTCGAGCGATTCGACGACGGGCGGAAGAAGGCCGTGCAAGTTGAAGGCTTCGCGCTCCTCGTCTGTAAAGGCGGTTCCCTTGTTGAGAGAAGGATTGTTGAGCAGGTCCATGCCGCGTAGACGGACGGTGCGAACGGCGTTTTGTGTTGGCAGATCGTTCCGCGGCATTCCGACAAAATTGTATCACTCGGACCAAGGAAGAGCGGGCGCGAGCCGGACGGCGGAGTGGAACAATGGCGCGCTCTAGACGTATCCTTATATAGATAGATTCGGAAGATAACGGAGACTGCTAAAAAGGGGCTCAGGAGTGTCCGGTCATGGGACGGAGATTCCCATATCCGGCCAAAGAGGCGAACTTGCGCAGCCGACAGTGTTCTGTAAATGATTGACAAAATGAGGGTTTGGGCGAACTCTCATGGGTAAGCGAGTTGCGCCTAGTAAGGGCTATAACCACTATGGACATCCAAAGACCATCCAACGCAAGAGCAAAAAAAATACGTCGAATTGTGTACGGCACGATAGCCGTGCTGCTGCTGGGCGGCGTCACGTACGCGCTGTCAAAGCTGAAGCCGGCGGCGCCGTCCGTGGATGCCGGAACGATCTACGCCGACACCGTCAAAAGGGGCGACATGCTCCGTGAGGACCGGGGGTTGGGGACGCTTGTCCCCGAAGACATCCGGTGGATTGCGGCGCAGACGGATGCGCGCGTGGACCGCTGGGTGTTGCGTCCTGGCGCTATCGTCAAGCCAGATTCCATCATTATGGAGTTGAGCGACCCCACGTTGCAGCAAACCGCGCTCGACGCGGAATTGCAGCTCAAGGGCGCGGAAGCGGACCTCGCAAACCTTAAGGTGCAAGTTGACAGCGATCTAATGAGCCAAAAAGCCAACGAAGCCTCGGTGAGGAGCGATTACGAGCAGGCGAAAATTCAGCACGACGTCGACGAAAAGCAGGTGAAGCTAGGGCTCACGTCGGTGATGCTTGAGCAGCAGTCGAAGGTAAAGGTGGAACAGCTTGCGATTCGCTTGCAACTGGAAACCGACCGGACGAAAATCTCAGCGGATTCCGCGAATGCGAAGCTCGCTGCGTCCGAGGCAGTCGTCGACGAGAAGAAAGCACTTTATAAATTGAAAAAGAGCCAACTGGAAGCGCTGCATGTTCGCGCTGGCATCGACGGGGTGCTGCAGCTTGTGCCAGTGGAGATCGGTCAGAATGTGACCCCGGGAACGAACCTGGCCCGTGTGGCGGACCCGAAGAAACTCAAGGCAGAAATCAAGATTGCAGAAACACAGGCCCATGACGTGTTGATCGGGCAAAAAGCTTCCATTGATACACGCAACGGGGTCTTCGACGGGCACGTATCGCGCATCGATCCTTCCGTGACCAATGGAACGGTTACGGTGGATGTAACGATGGACCAGCCGTTTCCGCCGGGATCGGGTGCGAGACCGGATTTGAGCGTGGACGGAACGATTACGATCGAGAATCTCAAGAACGTCCTGTACGTCGGCAGGCCCGTTCACGGACAGTCGGACAGCAGCGTTGGCCTCTTCAAGATTATCGGCGACGGCTCCGAAGCCGTCCGCGTGAATGCGCAGCTGGGGAAGAGTTCCGTGAATACGGTTGAAATCCTTGGCGGATTGAAAGAGGGGGACAAGGTGATTCTCTCCGACATGTCGGCTTGGGACGCCTTCGACCGCATCCGCCTGAAGTAACCGAGCGAGTCTGCCGGCGAACGGCTTTCGGCTGAATTCCAGGTTGAGTTTCCTTCATTCCGTAGATGCAAGTTGTGCGTTTCTTGCGGAGGCCCAGTGCAGACTCTCTGGCAAGACATTCGCTACGGGTTGCGAATGCTCGGGAAGAATCCCGGGTTCACGGCAATAGCCGTTGCCACGCTGGCCCTCGGCATCGGCGCAAATACCGCGATATTCAGCTTGCTCAACGCGGTCATGCTGCAGAGCATTCCGGTTCGTGATCCACAACAGTTGGTTGTACTGCGCTGGTCGGCGCGCTCGCATCCTCAAAACGCGGGTTCGAGCAGCTTCGGGGACTGCCAATGGACGAAGTGGACGGACAAGGTCTCCGGGAGTTGCTCGTTCTCCTATCCGATGTTCACGGCAATTCGGGAGCATGGGGAAGTGTTCTCGGCGATTGGGGCGTTTGCCGGACCTGCGCAACTGGACTTAACGGGAAACGGAATGGCGAGCATCGCGCGCGGCGAAATTGTCTCGGGAGACTATTTCCAAACGCTCGGCGTTCCTGCCGCCGCTGGACGAACTATCGAACCGATGGATGAGCGGCCTGGCGCCGAAGGCGTGGCGGTCCTGAGCTACTCGTACTGGCAAGGCGCCTTTGGCGGCGCAAAAAGTGCGATTGGAAAAGCCATAAAGCTCAACGGCGTTCCCTTCACCATCGTTGGAGTGGCCGACCCTCGCTTCACTCGGCTTACTCCTGGACATTCTCAGGACATGTGGCTGCCGATCTCGCAGATCGGCCCGCTGCGGCTGCACTGGGGCGGCGGACCTGAGAAGGAAAGAACGTGGTGGTTAACTGTCGTAGGACGGCTGAAACCCGGAGTGCCGCTGGGACAAGCTGAGTCTGGCGTGAGTCTTCTTTTCCGTAACGAGGTCATCCACGAAAAGCAGCTGAAGGCAGAAGACAACCCGCAGGTAACTTTAACGCCGGCTCAGAAGGGGCTTTCCGGGATCCGGGGCCAGCTCGAGCAGCCACTTTATATTTTGATGGCGGCAGTGGGCATTCTTCTCCTGATTTCCTGCGCGAACGTCGCGGGACTGATGTTGTCACGCGCGGCGGCACGGCAAAAAGAGATCGCCGTCCGGCTGGCGCTAGGGGCGGGCCGAGGACGCGTAATCCGGCAGCTTTTGACCGAGAGCGTACTGTTGTCGTTTGCCGGAGGAGGACTCGGCGTGCTGCTGGCATACTGGGGCGCGAATGCGCTGGCTGTATTTGCCACGGCAAACCGGTATTCAAATTTTCAGCTCAATGCAGACCCGGATGCGCGGGTGCTGGGCTTCACGGTTGCGGTGGCGGCACTTACAGGGATTTTGTTTGGTCTTGCGCCGGCGTTTCGAGGGACGCGCGTGAACGTCGCGCCCGCTCTCAAAGAGAATGCGGGAAATATGTCGAGAGCAAGCTTCGGATCGCGCCGCACTCTTGGACTCGGCAGCGGACTTGTGATCGCGCAGGTTGCGCTTTCGATGATCGTGCTGGCGGGGGCGGGGCTGGTCGTTCGTTCTCTGGCGAACTTGAAAGCGATTGATCCAGGATTTGACACGCACAATATCTTGCAGTTCGCAGTCAATCCAACTCTTACTGGCTATTACAAGAGCGATCAAATCGAGCCGCTCTATCGCGAATTGCAAAGCAGGCTCGCAGGTCTGCCGGGAGTGCTCTCCGTAAGTTATTCGTCCGATACTTTGCTCGACGGAGGATTGTGGACGGAGGACGTCAAGGTCGAGGGACGAACGGACAAATCCACGGTTGAAACGCAAATGTTGGCAGTAGGGCCGGAATTTTTCTCGACGATGAAAATTCCGATGATGACTGGGCAGACATTAACGCGCGAGGATTCGGAGTCGAAGCGTGACGTAGCCGTCGTCAACCGGGCGTTTGTTAAAGATTTTCTTGGCGGTCGCGCGCCACTGGGATTGCACTTCGGCGGCACGGACCCGGGGAATGCGCAGTACGAAATTGTCGGAGTCGTGGGAGACACGAAATATGCCGGACTGCGCGACGAAATCGCGCCAACCGCCTACATCCCCCTTAAAAACGGCGATGCGCACTTCGCATTGAGGACGGCGATTAATCCGCAGGCCCTGCTTCCTGGCGTGCGCAAGGTCGTGGGCGAAGTGGATAACAACTTGCCGCTTTTCGATGTGAAAACACAAACGGAACGAATCGAACGGCTGCTGTTCAACGAGCGGCTGCTCGCGCGGCTAGCCAGTCTCTTTGGATTGCTGGCCCTGGTTCTTGCTTGCCTCGGCCTCTATGGGCTCCTCGCGTATGAGGTGGCTCGGCGAACGCGAGAGATCGGTATTCGCGCCGCGCTTGGAGCCCAGAGCCGGGATGTGCTGCGACTGGTAGGCGGCCAAGGACTTGTGTTGATTGCTCTCGGATTTATTTTGGGGGTTATTGCCGCGGCGGGCGTGACGAGTTCGTTGAGGAGCTTTCTCTATGGAGTGCAGCCGACGGACCCGGCGACATTTCTTGCCGTCGGCGCGTTGCTGCTGCTGGTGGGGCTAGCCGCGTGCTACATCCCGGCGCGGCGAGCGACGCACGTCGATCCGATGGTGGCGCTGCGATATGAGTAGGAGGAGCTGATGCGAATCCTCTGGCAAGACATACGGTACGGATGGCGGATGCTCGGTAGAAATCCGGGGTTCACGGCGGCGGCCGTGCTGGCCATCGCTTTAGGCATCGGCGTAAACGCCGGCATATTTTCGATTTTGAATGGTGCTGCGCTGCGGATGCTCCCGGTGCCCAGTGCGGGACAAATTGTCAGTGTGGACCAGATCTTCCACGGAAGAACGACACGCGATATTCACGGCGAAGCGACTCTTTTTTCCTATTCCGAATATCAGGATTATCGAACGAACAACCATGTTTTCACCGGATTGCTGGCTTACGAGCCTTTCTTGAGCGCGACGCTTGCTGGTGGGAGAGCGCGCCAGCTCTACGGCCAACTCACCTCCTGCAATTATTTTGATGTTCTGAGCGAGCATCCCACCCAGGGGCGCGGTTTTGTGGAGACCGATTGTGCCGCGCCCGGTGAAGGAGCGGTGGTGGTGCTGAGCAATGAATTGTGGCAGAGCACATTCGGAGCGGACGCTTCGCTCGTCGGCAAACGCGTGGTGCTGAACCGCACCGCATTTACCGTAATCGGCATTGCGCCACCTGGTTTCGGCGGCACAGAGCCGATCCCGAGCGCGTTCTGGGTGCCCATCACCATGCAAGCGGCACTGGAACCCGACCGCGATTTTCTCGGAGACGCCAACGTGAGTTGGCTGTCAATTCTTGGGCGAGTGCGCCCCGGCGTTTCCATGGCGCAGGTGCATGCGGACCTGAGCGTCATCGCCAGCCGGATCGATCAAAAGCATCCGGGACGCGAAACGGTGCTCGCGATTCGCACGGCGACGTTTCTCGGAAGGCCTGAGGAGCACAATTTTGTGATGGGGGCGGCTGCCGTCATTTTGTTTGGATTTGGTTTGGTGCTGCTGATCGCCTGCGCCAACGTGGCGAACTTGATGCTGGCGCGGGCGACTGCGCGGCAGAAGGAAATAGCCGTAAGACTTTCGGTGGGAGCGAGCCGGTGGAGATTGGTCCGGCAGCTGCTTACGGAGAGCGTGATGCTAGCTCTGATGGGCGGCGCGCTGGGTTCGGTGCTTGCCTTCTGGTCCTTCGAGGGAATTTCGCATTTTGTGATCGCGCATTTGCCGCACGGGTTCCCGCCGCTGGCTTTGAACCTGACGCCCGACCTGCGCGTCCTGGGCTATGCGTTGCTGTTGACGCTTTTGACTGGAGTGGCCTTTGGACTGGCGCCTGCGCTGCAAGCTTCGCGGGCGGATCTGAATACGACTTTGAAAGGCGGAGAGGGCGGCTTGGGCGGGCACGCGGGCGGCGGACTTCTGCGGCATTCCCTGGTGGCCGCGCAAGTGGCCGTTTGCATGATTCTTCTCATTGCGGCGGGTCTTCTCCTGCGCGGACTCTATTTTGCGCAGACCGTCGATCCCGGATTTGCAATGAACGGAATTGCAGTTGTGTCGCTCGACTTGCGGACCCAGGGATATAAGGAAAAACCCGCCGCTGCGTTTGAACAACGATTGAAGGAAAAAGTGGCGGCGTTGCCGGGAGTGGACGGAGTTGTGGAAGCCGCGCAGACCCCGCTCAGCGATAACCATAACTTCACCGAGTTCTCCATTCCTGGCAAACACGATGAATACGAAGTCGAAGACAACGCGATTTCGACAGGATATTTTTCGATGCTGGGAATTCCGATTGTACGCGGCCGGGATTTCACGGAGGCAGAAGTGCAAGCGGGCGCCAAAGTCGCCATCGTGACGGAAACCACGGCGCGAAAACTCTGGCCGGGGGAAGATCCGATTGGAAAGACACTGCGCAAAGGAAAAAACACGGATCTGCAAATCGTGGGGATTGCCAAAGATGCGCAGGTGTCTCATCTTGGCGAAACGGCGAGGCTCTATGTTTTTTTGCCCGCGGGACCAAAGGAACAATCGGAACTTCAACTGATGATTCATGGGGGCGGCGGATTTGCGGCGGTCGCGGCGGGCATCCGCGGTGCAGCAAGCGGGTTGGATCCGGACGTGATGGTAGATGCGACCAGGCTCGAAGACAATCTCGAGGTCTGGCGAACCCCCGCGCGCATCGTGGCGGCGCTTGCAGGCTCGCTGGGTGTGCTTGGGCTGCTGCTGGCGTCGATCGGCGTGTATGGCGTGGTCTCTTACGCGGTGAGCCGTCGCACGCGCGAAATTGGAATTCGCATGACGCTGGGAGCCGACGGGCGCGATGTGATGCGCCTAATGCTGCGGCAGAGCATGCGCCCGGTGCTGATCGGCGGCGCGATCGGAATGGCAGGCTGCGCTGCGGTTTCGTGGGTGCTCTCGAGCATGCTCTTCGGCATCAGCGCCCACGATCCAATCGCGTTTATCTTTGTGCCGGCGTTCTTGCTGGGAATTGCGTTACTGGCCAGCTACGTTCCCGCGCGGCGAGCGACGAAAGTAAATCCCGTTGTGGCCTTACGCTATGAGTAGTCTTAACCGGGGCGAACATCATCCGATTGGCGGGCAAGCATGTTGATGCTGTGGCAGGACATCCGTTACGGACTTCGCATGCTGGCGAAGAGCCCGGGATTTACCGCGGTGGTTGTGCTAACGCTCGCGCTGGGGATCGGAGCGAACACGGCGATCTTCAGCGTGGTGAGCGCGGTTTTGCTTCAGCCACTTCCCTTCCCTCAGCCGGACCGGCTTGTGGCCCTCCAGCGGATAGACATGCGGACTGGTGAGCAGGTGCGATCGCAGAGTTATCCAGACTTCGCAGATTTGCGCGCGCAAAACAAATCGCTAGAAGCTGCGGCGGCTTACGACGAGTCTTCCGCGACGATGACGGGAATGGGAGACCCCATTCATTTGAGCATGGGAATTTTCTCCGCCGATATGTTCAATGTGCTGCGCGTTCCGCCGATCCTTGGCCGTGAGTTCACGGCGGAGGAAGACAAACCCGGTACGCATGTCGCTGTATTGAGCTACCGCTTGTGGAAGACGCGCTTTGGCGGCGATGCCAAAGTGATGGACAAAAAAATCGTGCTGGACGGCACGCCGTACACGGTGGCGGGAGTCATGCCGGCGGAATTTCAATTCCCGCTGGACTCGCAACCGATGGATCTTTGGACGACGATTGCGGTCGAGGGCGCCGAAAGCCAGGCGGAACGCGGTTCTCATTTCCTCGGAGTCATTGGAAGGCTCAGAAACGGGGCTACGCTCGCGGCGGCAAACGCGGAAACGGCAGAGATCAGCGCTCGCCTCGGAAAGCAGTATCAGGACACAAATAGCCATTGGGGGATGGCTTTAGAGCCTGAAATGCAGGAACTGGTTGGAGACGTGCGCCCAGCACTGCTCATGGTCCTGGGCGCAGTCGGATTTTTGATGTTGATTGCGTGCGCCAACGCTGCCAACCTCTTGCTCGCTCGCGCAGCCGGACGGCAGCGCGAGATGGCCATTCGCGCTTCGCTCGGCGCGGGGAAAAGCCGAATCCTCGGACAGCTCTTGACCGAAAGCGTTCTTCTTTCCCTGGCGGGCGGTGCGCTTGGGCTCCTGCTGGCTGTCTGGGGCACGGCAGCTCTTGCGAATTTTCCATCGCTCGGCATTCCCCGGTTGGCATCGGCAGGCGTGGATGCGCGCGCGCTGGCGTTCACACTGGTTGTGTCGTTGCTCACCGGAATTTTGTTCGGCCTTGCGCCGGCGCTCCATGCTTCCCGCTTCAACTTGTTTCGCTCCCTAAAAGAAGGCGGCCGCACTGCGACCGACGGAATGGGCCGCTCGCGGCTGCGCGCCTTGCTGGTGATCTCGCAAGTATCCCTCGCGGTAGTGCTCCTGATTGGCGCAAGCCTTCTAATCGAGAGCATGTTTCATTTGCTGCATCAATCGCCAGGCTTCGATCCACGAGGTGTCATGGCATTCAACCTTGACTTGCCGGACTCGCGCTATGGAAAGCCCGAGCAGTCGGCGGATTTTTTCCGAGACCTGCTTGCACGAATCCGGGCGGTACCGGGAGTAAAAGATGCCAGTGGCGTACTCCCTCTGCCGCTTTCTGGCGATTCCATGCGGACCTCTTTTGAAATTGAAGGCAAGCCGATGGCGAAGAGCGACTTGCCGAGCACAAACATCCGCGCTGTAGGATTGGATTATTTTCAGACTATGCGGATTCCCCTCTTGGCGGGGCGCGAATTCGACGCCCGCGACGACCGCCATGCCCCGCACGTCGTCATCATCAATCAGACGCTCGCGCGGAGATTTTTTCCCAATGAAAGTGCCATCGGGAAGCACATCAAGCCGGGGATGTCGTCCGGAAAAACGGACGTCATGTGCGAGATCGTCGGAGTCGTGGGCGATGTGAAGCACAGAAGGTTGTGGCTTCCACATGATCCCGAGTCGTATGTCCCGTACGACCAGAATCCCATCGGAGGCATGAACATCGTGGTGAGGTCCGCAGCCGATCCGATGACGCTATTACCAGCCTTGCGGACGCAAGTGCAGGCACTGGATCCCGAGCTTCCCGTTTATAAGCCGCAACGCATGGAAGATTACCTCACGGCGTCGGTTGCGCAGAGGCGGTTTACCAGCTTGCTCTGTTCGATTTTTGCCGGAGCAGGGCTGCTACTTGCAGTCGTAGGGCTGTTCGGCGTGATGTCCTACAGCGTGGCACAGCGCACGCATGAGATCGGTGTCCGCGTAGCGGTGGGAGCAGAGAGGACGGATATACTGCGGATGATCGTGAGAGAAGCGATGGGGATAACTGCCGCGGGAATCGGGATAGGATTGCTGGGCGCTTTCGGGCTGTCCAGCCTACTCAAGAGCCAGCTTTTTGGCGTGAGCGCAACCGACCCGCTCACTTTTCTCGGAGTAGTGACCGCGCTCGTGGTTGTGGCGCTGCTGGCTTGTTCCATCCCGGCAAGAAGAGCTACGCGCGTGGATCCCATGGTGGCTCTGAGGTACGAGTAGAATTGGGCGTCGCGCGGGAATGGGAAGGCGAAAATTTGGTCAGCGAGCAGAATTGGGGAACCATCCGGCCGTGGGTTGCGTATTCCCAGATACGACCCTTTACTGCGGTTGGTCTGATGGCGACTCGATTTCCGCCACTGATGAGGGACTGGACACCAGACGAGTGATGCCGTGTTACGTCAAATACGTGGGGATTCGTCGGCTGCTGTCCCTTTGTCTCAAATATTGCCAAAATCGCCGCGCGTGGCGCGGGTCGGAAGAGTATTCTCCAATTCGAAAGCAGCATATTGAGTACTGGTACCCAACGCAGGACAGCTTTTCGGTCTTGGAAACAACGAGCCCGGCTAACCGTCTGACCATTGAAAAGACGCTTCGATTCTGTGAAGCGGCATGAGAAAGGCCTAATGCAGAACCTGTGGAACGACATCCGGTTCGGTTTGCGAATGCTGGTGAAGAGCCCCAGCTTTACGGCCATCGCCGTGATTACGCTAGCGTTGGGTATCGGCGCGAACACCGCGATCTTTTCGTTGATGAACCAGATTCTATTGCGGCAGTTGCCGGTAAAGAATCCGAGCGAATTGGTGATTTTGCGGGCGCCGGGGCCACAGACAGGGCATGTTTCTGACGACGGCGATGCGTCCGAATCGTTTTCCTACCCGATGTACAAGGGGCTGCGCGACAATAACTCGGTTTTTTGGGGTGTTTTGGGGGTAGCCAGATTTTCAGCCAGCGTGGCGAATCATGGCGAGACGGAGCGAGCCTCGGGGGAATTGGTTACCGGGAATTACTTCGAGGTGCTGGGCGTGCAGCCCGTCGTGGGCCGCCTCTTCACAGCCAATGATGACGTTATTCCTGGAGCGGAGCCTTTTGTGGTGCTCAGCTACTCCTATTGGGAGCGCCACTTCGGGAGCGACCCCAGCATCCTGAATAAAGTTCTGCTGATCAACAACGTCGAAATGACCGTGGTGGGCGTTTCGCAGCCGGGATTTTTCGGCGTCCAAGTGGGCAAAACGCCGGACGTCTTCGTGCCCATGATGATGACGCCGCAGATGACGCTGAACGCGGATACGCTGGACGGCTGGAACGATTATTGGATGAACGTTCTAGCGCGGCGCAAACCGGGAGTTTCCGAGAAGCAGGCCCAAGCGGGGATCAATATCGCGTACCAGCCGCTGCTTCAGGAGCAGTTGCCGCTCATCAAATCCGGCTCGAACGAAAAAAAACGCCAGCAATTCTTGGACAAGAAGATTTTGCTCTCCTCGGGAGCCCGCGGACGGACAGTGCTGCAGCGGGATTCTGGCGGGCAGCTCATCACACTTTTTGTCATGGTGGCGCTTGTGCTGTTGATTGCTTGCACGAACGTGGCGAATTTGCTGCTGGCGCGCGGCGCCTCCAGGCAGCGCGAATTTGCGATCCGCACGGCGATGGGAGCGAGCCGCGGACGGATGATTCGCCAATTACTCGCCGAAAACCTATTGTGCGCGTTAGCTGGCGGCGCGGTGGGGATACTGCTTGGCGTTTGGTTAATGAGAATCCTGACTCCCATTGTGGTTGCGAACGCGGGAATTCATGGCCTGACGGAAAACCTGGACCCAGCCGTTCTAGCGTTTGCGGTTGGAGCCACATTGTTCTCCGGAATTTTCTTCGGATTAATTCCGGCGTGGCGGATGACGAGGCTCGGAGTTTCCGATGTCATCAAGGACCAGGGTTCGACTTCTTCCGCCAGCGTCTCGCATGTGGGCTTCCGAAAAGTGCTCGTTGCGGGGCAGGTCGCGTTCACCATGCTGCTCCTCGCCGGTGCGGGACTTTTCATGCGTTCGCTGTGGAACTTGCAAAAGCAAGATTTGGGCTTGAAGCTGGACAACGTGATTGCGTTTTCCATCGAACCTGCTCTTAATGGATATGACACGCCACGGTCGATTGAGCTGATCGACCAATTGCGCGCGCGAATTGCCGGGCTGCCCGGAGTTCGGTCCGTCGGAACAGGGGATGTTGCCACACTCTCCGGAGACGACGAAGGTGGCAACATCACTGCCGAAGGAGGGATACAGGCGCAACTTCCCGAGGATCAGCAAGATGTGGATCACATCGCGGTGAGTCCGGGATATTTCTCCACGCTAGGGATTCCATTGATCTCCGGGCGCGAATTTACGGAGGCGGATGGTACGACAGCTCCGAAAGTAGCCATTGCGAGCGAAGCGATGGTCAAGCGGTTCTTTCCTGGTCGAAATGCTCTCGGCATGCATTTTGCTTTTGGTGGCGGCAGCAAAGTGAAGCCGGATATTGAAATTGTGGGAATCGTAAAGGACGTCAAGCAGGACCACGTGAGCAGCGCGATTTATCCGTACGTTTATATTCCGTACTCGCAAAGGCCAAAGGTGACGGGAATGACCTTTTACGTACGGACGACTCAGGACCCCGTGCAGCTGGGAACAGCGCTGCAGAGCGAAGTGCGGCAGATGGACCCGAACCTGCCGGTGTACGATCTCAAAACGATGGAACGCGTACTCGATGAAGACTTGTTTTCGGCGCGGATGGTTGCAGTACTTTCGGCGGCCTTCGCCGCGCTTGCGGCGCTTCTGGCGGCGTTGGGGATCTACGGCGTGCTCGCGTATGTGGTCGTACAGCGCACGAGGGAGATTGGCATTCGCATGGCGCTGGGCGCGGTAGCAGGCGATGTGCGCTTGCTAGTTTTGAGAGAAGTGGGAACGATGGTTTTAATCGGCGTGGGTGTAGGCTTACCTGCCGCCTTCGGCTTGGCGCGCTTCAGCGAATCGCTGTTGTATGGCGTTCATGCGGGCGACCCGGCCGTTTACGCAGTTGGTCTGGGGTTGATTGCATTGATCGCGCTTGCCGCGTGCTTTATTCCAGCTCGGCGCGCGACGCGCGTCGATCCGCTGGTGGCGCTGCGGTACGAATGATTGCACAAGTTTGTAGGCATGCAAATGGGCTATCGACAAGCTAAAAAGGCTTTGCAAGATGAGTTTCCGGACAAAAATTCGTTAAGGAGAAGAAATGACCGACAACAGCACTCTCATCAAGATGGAAGGCGTCAAGAAAGTCTTCTACACGGACGAAGTGGAGACTCACGCGCTTTCCGAAATCCACTTGGAAATCAAAAAGGGACAATACATCTCGATCGCCGGGCCTTCGGGCTGCGGCAAGTCGACGCTGCTCTCGATTCTCGGGCTGCTCGATTCGCCGACCGACGGAATCTACATGCTCAACGGCCAGCCCGTTGCGAAGCTCACCATCAGTGAGCGCACTCGCATCCGCAATCGCGAGATCGGTTTCATTTTCCAGGCGTTCAATTTGATCGGCGATCTCACCGTGTACGAAAACGTCGAGCTGCCGCTGACCTATCGCGGCACGAGCTCGGCGGAACGCAAACAAAAGGTGCAGAGCGCTCTCGAGCGCGTGGGCATGGCGCACCGCCTGCGGCATTATCCGTCGCAGCTCTCCGGCGGTCAGCAACAGCGCGTCGCCGTCGCACGCGCACTAGTCGGCGATCCGCTCATCCTGATGGCTGACGAGCCGACTGGAAACTTGGACTCGAAGAACGGCGAAGCCGTCATGGAACTACTACGCGATTTGCACCGCAACGGCGCCACTGTTTGCATGGTCACGCACGACCAGCGCTATGCGAATTTCGCCGAACGCACCATTCACCTCTTTGACGGCCGCATCGTCGAGGAAACGAAAGAAGCCGGCGTAACCGCGTAAGGGCATTCGGCAAGAGGGCGCTTTATGGGCACGATTTGGCAGGACATCCGCTATGGTGTCCGGATGCTCGTGAAGCACCGGCTCACCACATTGCTGTGCGTCGTGGCGCTGGCGCTCGGCATCGGAGCAAATGCAGCGATTTTCAGCCTGGCGGAAGCTTTTCTCCTGCATCCGGTTCCCTTTGAAAACGCCGACCGTTATGTCGCCCTCGTCTACGCGCGACCAGGCCAAAGCTTTGATATCAATTCGGTCGCGCCCGCGACCTATTTTGAGTGGCAAAACCAGGCGCACTTCTTTGAAAAAATGGGAGCGTACGAATGGGACGCTCTCAATCTGGCCAGTGACGGACAGCCTGAAAAGGTTCAAGGGTTCCGTGTGAGCGCGAATTTTTTCAGCTTGCTCGGCGTTCATCCAAAGCTTGGCCGCACGTTCCTTCCCGAAGAGGAGCGGATCGGCAAAGATCAAGAAATCATGCTCAGTTATGGCCTCTGGGAACGTCGTTACGCTTCTAATCCGAACATCCTAGGCAAGACCGTCAATGTTTATGGCCGGACCTTCCTAATTGTCGGAGTGATGCCCAAAGGTTTCGACTATCCGAAGCCGGCGGAGGCGTGGATTCCGTTGTCATTTGATGTGAAGGGCCGCGCCGAACGCACTTCCCGTTACTTGTGGCCCCTTGCAAAGCTAAAGGCAGGCATTTCTGTTCAGCAAGCTTCCGCTGAGCTGCGTACTATTGCGGCGCGTCAGTCCGAAGCTCATCCCGATATTTACAGGGGTTGGGATTTGCGGGTCATGCCGATTAGCGAATTTGCCACAGGTGATCTCACGCGGCAGTTCACATTTTTGCTTCTGGGCGCTGTCGGCTTCGTTTTGTTGATTGCCTGCGCGGATGTGGCCAACGTGCAATTTGCGCGCGTCTCGGGCCGGCATAAGGAATTGGCCGTGCGCACCGCGATGGGCGCGAGCCGGAGCCGCATTGTCCGCCAATTGCTTACAGAAAGCGTCCTGCTCTCGTTGGGTGGAGCTGCACTCGGCTTACTCTTCGCGCAGTGGGGAATTTATTTGATCTTGAGGCACATGCCCCCGGAGCTAGCACGATTCATCGCCGGCTGGAACACGATAAGCCTCGATACTGGAGCATTCTTATTCACCCTGGGCATCGCCATTGTCAGCGGAATTATTTCCGGAATTGCACCATCCTGGCTCCATTCGCAAACAAACATTAGTGAAACGCTAAAAGAGAGCGGCCGGGGAGCCAGCACCGGACCCTCGCGCCACCGGCTGCGGAGCCTGCTGGTCGTTGCCGAGATCGCGCTTGCTCTCGTGCTGTTGGTAGGCGCAGGGTTGCTGGTGAAAGGTTTTCACGCTCTGCTCAACGTGAACCAAAACTTTCGGCCTGAATCGGTTCTGACTTTCACCTTGAGCCTGCCGGATAATCAGTATGCACAGAAGCCCGGCCGTGCGGCATTTTTCGGTCAAACTCTTCAGCGCCTTGCTGCTATCCCGCATGTTCAATCCGCCGCGCTCGCTACGTATGTGCCGTATGCTAATGGCGGTGGCACAGACCTGAACCCCTTCGCAATCGAGGGACGTGCGCCGCAAGAGCGGGGCGAAATCTTCAGCTCGATTGTCGAGACCGTGAGCCCAGATTATTTCCGCTTGCTGAATATCGGTTTGCGTAGCGGCCGCGAACTGAGCAATTCGGATGCGGACGGCACACTTCCAGTCGTCGATATCAGCGCAATTCTCGCGGCCCGCTACTTTCCCGGAGAAAACCCCATCGGAAAGAAAATCAAAATCGGAAAGGATGACTTGGAGACTCCGTGGATGACCATCGTGGGCGTCGTCGACGATGTCCACTACACCTGGTTTGACAAGAAGGTCTGGCCGACCATCTATCGTACCTACCGTCAGGCCCCGCCGTTTTGGACCTCGATAGTCTTGCGCACGGATGGCGATCCGATGAGTTTTATTCCGGCCGTGCGCAGCGAAGTCGCTGCAGTGGATCCGGACCTTCCGCTCTTCGACGTGAATCCGTTTAGTAAGGTCATTTCCAACTCGATTGTCGGCATTGCCTATGTCGCCGCCATGATGGCTATTCTCGGCGTGATCGCGCTGATTCTCGCCTCTGTCGGTATTTATGGCGTGATGTCCTATTCCCTCGGCGAGCGCACGCACGAGATTGGCGTGCGCATGGCTATGGGCGCCACGGCGAAGGATGTCCAAAAACTCATTCTGAGAAACGGCTTGTTCCTGACGCTAGCGGGCATGGCCATCGGCCTGCCGCTGGCTTTGGGGCTCGCGTATGCCCTTTCCGGTCTGCTCTTTGGAGTAAAAGTTGCCGATCCGATCGCTTTTGGAGGATTGCCCTTAATCCTTGCTGGCGTTGCGACCATAGCCTGCTATCTCCCCGCGCGCCGCGCCGTGCGCCTGGACCCTCTAGCCGCCCTGCGCTACGAATGAAGTTAAGCTGGGTGCCGGATTTCACGGCCGGGACAGTCGATGTGTCCGGGACTCGGTGAGACTAAGCCGCTCCCCCTGGGCGCGCCCCGCCTGGATTTAGGTGTGATAATCTCGAAACGGAAGATGTTTTCCCGCGTCATCTAGATGGCGCCCAAGGAGCGAGCGTGGAGCCTCTGATTCAGTTGCGGAACATGGAGAAAGTATACGAAGCGGGCGGGAGCAAGTTCTTCGTCTTGCGCCGCGTCTCGCTGGATATTCAGCCGGGCGAATTTGTTACCTTCATGGGACCCTCCGGGGCGGGAAAGTCGACCCTGCTCAGCATCATTGGCATGCTCGATGGCGCGTGGACCGGCGAATACTACTTCAACGGCGAGCCCGTCCACCGGCTGAACGTCAAGAAGCGCAATGAGCTCCATAAAGCCAATATCGGCTTTGTTTTCCAGAGCTATCATCTGATCGACAACTTGACGGTATTCGAAAACCTAGAAATTCCCCTCTCCTACAAAAATGTGCCCCACAAAGAGCGTGTTAGCCTCGTTTGCGACATCCTCGACCGCTTCAACATCGTCGGCAAGAAGGACTTATTCCCTAGCCAGCTCTCTGGCGGACAGCAACAGCTTGTTGGAGTGGCGCGCGCCGTGGTTCAAAGTCCCAAGTTGATCCTGGCAGATGAGCCCACCGGGAACCTGCATTCCGCGCAAGGTGAAGAAATTATGGAGCTTTTCCGAAGACTGAACGAAGCCGGCACGAGCATCATCCAGGTGACCCACTCGGAGAAGAACGCGGCCTATGGCCATCGCATCGTGCAGCTCAAGGACGGCTGGATAGTCAGCGAGAGTAGCACGGCAGCCAGGGTCGGCTGATGAGCGGCATGAGGCGGTTCGACGCGGCCTGAAGAGGCTTGGAAAATTAAGCTGCGACCCGGCTAAATCATTGATTCTATTGGGTAGGAATTAAGCGGCGAATCTGCTTTCGATGCCGTTTGGCTGCCGTCCGCGAACGGGCTGGACCGCGTTGCGCAGCCTAAGTTAGTGATTTTATTGGTTTAGCTGTGATTGTGTAGCCGTTGAAGAGATCTTGAGCGCAGCGCTCTAGGCATGGATTAGCTAGAGCGCAAAGGGTTTATTAACCTGTCTGGCTAAGTACGAGCTCAGGTTGAATTAATCTTCCGAGGCGAATGAAAAACCCTACCATTCATCCCTATCGCGTCCTGGTGGCCGACGATCAGGCGGACATCCGCGACGCTCTGCGGCTCTTGCTCAAGCGCGAAAGCTACGAGACGCAATCCGCGGCCTCTCCCACGGAGGCCCTCGCGGCCATCGAATCGCGCGAATTCGATGCCGTGCTCATGGACCTAAACTATGCACGGGACACGACTTCCGGGCAGGAGGGGCTCGACTTGCTAAGTCGCATCCAGGCCGCGGATTCGACACTGCCCGTAATTGTGATGACCGCCTGGAGCAGCGTAGAAGTTGCTGTGGAAGCTATGCGGCGAGGTGCGCGCGATTTCATTCAAAAGCCGTGGGATAACGCGCGGCTTCTAACCATCCTGCGCACGCAAATCGATCTGCGCAATGCGCTGCGCCAGGCTTCCCGGCTCGAGGCGGAAAATCGTCTGCTGCGCGCTGAATCGCGTCCGACGCTCATTGCAGAAGCCGGCGCGATGCAATCCGTGCTCGATTTGATCGGACGCGTCGGCCCTTCCGACGCGAGCGTGCTCATCACTGGCGAGCACGGCACTGGAAAGGAAGTTGTGGCGCAAACCTTGCACGCGCTTTCGCAGCGCGCGGGGAAACCGATGGTCACGGTCAACGCCGGCGGGCTTTCCGAGGGGTTGTTCGAGAGCGAGCTCTTCGGCCACGTGAAAGGCGCCTTCACCGATGCGCGTAACGATCGCGTCGGACGATTTGAGCTGGCCGAGGGCAGCACGCTTTTTCTGGACGAAATCGCCAACGTGCCTCTGAATTTGCAGGCCAAACTCTTGCGAGTCCTGGAAACCGGCGAACTCGAACGTGTCGGTTCTTCTTCGACGCGGCGCGTTAACGTGCGCGTCTTGGCGGCCACCAACGCCGACGTGAATTCGGAGGCCGCCGCCGGGCGATTCCGCGAAGACCTCCTCTTTCGCCTGAACACCATCGAAATCCATCTTCCGCCGCTGCGCGAACGCCGCGAGGATATTCCGTTGCTGGCGCACCACTTTTTGCGCGGTTATGCGCAGCGATATCGCAAAAACATTTCGGGTTTCGATCCTGGGGCGACGCAACTTTTGCTCGAGCATCCCTGGCCGGGGAATGTGCGTGAATTGGATCACGCGGTCGAGCGCGGCGTGCTGCTCGCGCAAGGCCAGCTGGTACGCTCCGCCGACCTCGGCCTGCGCACCGGCGCCGCTGGAGGCGCCGTGCGGCTCGAGGAAATGAGCCTGGATGAAGTCGAACGCCATCTCATACAACGCACTCTGGCGCGCCATGACGGAAACGTCAGCCAGGCAGCCAAGGCGCTGGGACTCAGCCGCAGCGCAATGTACCGGCGGCTGCAAAAACACGGCTTGGAATGAAACGCCTCTCGTACGAGCGTCGCATACAGCTGTTGGCGCTGGCGGCGGGACTGCCCGGTTCGTTGATCGCGCTGATTCTACTGTGGAATGGCGCGTATTCTTCGCGTACCGCGTGGACGCTCACCTTTCTCATCGTGAGCCTGTGGTTGGGCTTCGCGCTCTCTTTGCGGCAGCGGGTCGTTTTTTCCCTGCAAACACTTTCGAATCTGCTCTCCGCGATGCGCGAGGAAGATTTTTCCTTTCGCGCACGCGAAGCGCGCTCGGACGACGCGCTCGGTGAAGTTATGCTGGAGGTCAACGCCCTGAGCGAGACGCTCCGTTCGCAGCGATTGGGCGCGATGGAAGCCACGGGGCTGCTGCGCGCGGTGATGGAAGAGATCGACGTGGCGATTTTTACGTTCGACAATCATCGGCAGTTGCGCCTCGTTAATCGTGCCGGCGAGAGGCTTCTCGCCAGGACCAGCGAACGCCTTCTGGGGTTTACCGCCGCAGAGCTCGGCCTTGAGGCGTGTCTCGATGGCGAACCCGCGCACACGATGGAATTGAGTTTTCCCGGCGGAACTGGCCGCTGGGGAATGCGCCGCGGCTCTTTCCGCCAGGGCGGGCTGCCGCATGACCTGGTTGTGCTCAGCGATCTCAGCCGCGCGCTTCGCGATGAAGAACGGCAAGCCTGGCAACGGCTCATCCGTGTTCTCGGCCACGAACTGAACAATTCGCTGGCGCCGATTCAATCTGTGGCCCAGAGCCTGGAGAGTGGACTGGCGAGCACTTCCTCCATTCCAGAGTTGCAAGGCGGCGCAGCTGTCTCCATTTTGGAAGATATGCGCCACGGGTTGGGAATTATCCGGTCGCGCACGGAAGCGCTGGGGCGGTTTATGGCGGCGTATGCGCGACTGGCGCGGCTTCCACAGCCAACGCTTGCGCCTGTGAATGTAACGGAGTGGATCACGCGCGTCGCCAAGCTCGAGGCACGTGCCAAAGTGCGCCTGGAGAAAGGGCCCCCGCTCGTGATATCCGCCGATGCAGATCAGCTCGAACAGCTGCTGATAAATCTCGTTCATAACGCAGCTGATGCGGCGCACGAAACGGGAGGCGGCGTGAAAGTCACGTGGTCGCGCTACAGCTCTTATCTGGAAGTTTCGGTTCTGGATGAAGGCCCGGGAATTTCCAACACCGCGAACTTATTTGTCCCTTTCTTCACAACCAAGCCGGGCGGCTCCGGTATCGGTCTGGTCCTCAGCCGGCAGATCGCAGAAGCCCACGGTGGAACTCTGACCTTGCAAAACCGACGTGACGGGCGTGGCTGCGAAGCGAAGTTGCGCCTGCCGATTTAACGAAGCTAGTCCCTCCTGACAGGAGACCGTGTGACGACGGTTCCGTGCGCGTGGATTATTTGAGTCGGCCGGACAAAGGCGGCACCGCTTCTGCGCATTACGGGCAGTGGAGATTTCCGCTTCTCGCTGCGGAGCTTCAGACGAATGCAACATCTTAGCGGGAAATCGCTTATTGGCCGCGGGCTAACAGGCAGCGGCGAGGGAGCCATTACCCGCGACTGCCAGGCTTTCCTCCTCACAAAATCTTTAGATTCGTTTCATCTTTTTCTAAGGCTCTCGCATTAGAATGTTGAGTCGTCACATATTCTGGGAGAATGAAGCTCGGAAAAGCAGGGCAATAGTCGTGCGTCCAGGAGGACCACGGCTTGAGCAATTGGGATTCGCAGCACCCTATTGCCTCCATGTGATCGAGCGGACAAGAGATTGAAACGGAGCGTCGTGTGAGAGACCTGATATTCACTTTGATGACGATCGGCTTTTTCCTAGTCGCGATTGGTTATTTGCGAGGGTGCGATCGGCTGAAGTAAGGCGGACCTTTTCCCATGGTTGAAAACATTATCCTTATTCTCATCAGCCTGCTTCTCTTTGGCTATCTCGTTTACGCGCTGCTCAAACCGGAGAATTTCTAGCGATGACCGCGAATGGCTGGTTCCAAATCGGTCTTTATGTGCTGGTATTGTTTCTAATCACAAAGCCCGTGGGGATTTTTCTGACGCGCGTTTTTGAACGCGAGAAAACCATCCTCGATCCTCTCTTGCGTCCAGTGGAACGGCTGATCTACCGCCTCTGCGGCGTGGATGAAAACAAAGAGATGCGCTGGACGGAGTACGGCACGACGATGCTGGTTTTCAGCGGCGTTTCGCTCATCTTGCTTTATCTTTTTGAACGGCTGCAACTATGGCTGCCCTGGAATCCCCAGAAACTTGGAAATGTGGCCCCGGATCTCGCGTGGAATACGGCGGTCTCCTTCACCACGAATACGAATTGGCAGGCTTACACGCCGGAAGTGACGATGAGCTATCTCACCCAGATGGCCGGCTTGGCTTATCACAACTTCGCATCGGCGGCCGTGGGGATTGCGCTGGCGATCGCCGTGATTCGCGGCGTCTCGCGGCACGAATCGAAAACCATCGGCAACTTCTGGGTCGATTTGACGCGCTGTTTTCTTTGGATTCTGCTTCCGGTCTGCCTGGTGGGTTCGATGGTGCTGATTTCTCAGGGCGTGATTCAGAATTTGAAGCCTTATGTGACCGCGCAGCTCGTCGAGCCGCAAATTGTGCAAACACAGGGGCCGGACGGCAAAACGGTTTCTCAAACCGTGACGCAACAAGTGATCGCGCTCGGCCCGACGGCGTCTCAAGAAGCCATCAAAATGTTTGGCACGAACGGTGGCGGCTTTTTCTACGCAAATAGCGCTCATCCGTACGAAAACCCGACACCCTTCTCGAACTTCTTTGAGATGCTCCTTATTTTCGCGATTCCTTCCGGCCTAACCTACACGCTAGGCCGCATGACGAAATCGCAGGCGCATGGATGGGCCGTCTGGGGCGCGATGACAGTGCTGTTTCTCGCCGGCGTGAGCATCGCGTATAGCGCGGAGGCGAGAGGAAATCCCGAGCTCGCGGGAGTGGACCAAACTGCAAGTGCGACGCACTCGGGCGGAAACATGGAGGGAAAGGAAGTGCGCTTTGGCATTGCTAACACGGCGCTCTTTGCGACCGTCACCACTGACGCGAGCTGCGGCGCGGTGAATAGCATGCATGACTCCTTTACGCCCCTGGGCGGCATGGTTCCGCTGGTGAATATCATGCTCGGCGAAATCATTTTTGGCGGAGTGGGTTCCGGGCTTTACGGGATTCTCGTATTCGTCATTCTCGCCGTGTTCATCGCCGGCTTGATGGTGGGAAGAACCCCGGAGTACCTGGGCAAGAAAATTGAATCGTTTGATGTAAAAATGGCAATGCTTGCGGTACTCATTTCCTCTCTCACGATTCTGGTGTTTGCCGCGATTGCCATGGTTTCGAAGTTCGGCACCTCCAGCATTTCCAATCCTGGACCTCATGGGCTATCGCAAATTCTGTATGCCTACACCTCTTCCGTCGGAAACAATGGTTCGGCGTTTGGCGGCTTGAATTCAAACACTCTCTGGTACAACACAAGCACTGCTTTCGCCATGCTTCTGGGAAGATTTTTTATGGTGATTCCCATTCTTGCGATCGCTGGAAATCTCGCGCGAAAAAAAGTGAGTCCGGCGTCTTTGGGCACTTTTCCCGTGACCGGTCCGCTATTCACCACCCTTCTGATCTGCACGATCTTGATCGTTGGCGCGCTCACTTTCTTCCCAGCCTTGAGCCTGGGGCCGATCCTGGAGCATCTCTTGATGCTCTCCGGCAAGGCATTTTGAGGAACACCCTTTAGGAAAAATATGGACCGCGCATCCCAAGTAAAGTCAAAGGCACTGAAGGACACAAAGATCCTGAAGACCGCCGTCGTGGATTCCTTCCGGAAACTGAATCCGCGAACGATGGTCAAGAATCCCGTTATGTTCGTCGTGGAAGTCGGAGCTCTTCTCACTTCGATTCAACTCGTACGCGATACCTTACATCATGGCGGTGAATTCGGTTTCGGCCTGCAGATTACTCTGTGGCTGTGGTTCACGGTACTGTTCGCAAACTTTGCCGAAGCCATGGCGGAAGGCCGCGGCAAAGCGCAAGCAGAAACCCTACGCAAAGCCCGGGCGGAAACGGAGGCACGGCGTCTGCGTCCGGACGGTTGCACGGAGATTGTCGCGAGTTCAAAACTACGGTCCGGCGATCAAGTGTTGGTGGCCGCCGGAGAATTCATTCCTGGAGACGGCGAAGTTGTCGAGGGCGTGGCCTCGGTCGATGAGTCTGCCATAACGGGAGAATCCGCCCCGGTCATTCGCGAATCTGGGGGAGACCGCTCCGCCGTTACGGGAGGCACGCGCGTCCTCTCCGATGAGATTCGCGTCCGCATCACCTCGAATCCCGGAGAAACATTTCTCGACCGGATGATCAGCCTGGTCGAAGGCGCATCGCGTCAGAAAACTCCGAACGAGATCGCGCTCAACATTCTTCTAGCTGGTCTGACAATTATTTTTCTGCTGGCTGTGGTAACGCTACAACCGTTTGCGATTTATTCGGGCGCTCCACAAACCATCTTCGTTCTTGTCTCGCTCTTGGTTTGCCTTATCCCCACAACCATCGGCGGTCTTTTATCCGCCATCGGTATTGCGGGTATGGATCGCTTGATCCAACGGAACGTGATCGCCATGTCGGGACGCGCCGTGGAAGCGTCCGGTGACGTCGATGTCCTGCTGCTCGACAAAACCGGCACCATCACGCTGGGTAACCGCCAGGCCACTTCGCTCTACGCCTGCCCCAATGTGACGGAAGTAGAGCTCGCTAGCGCGGCGCAGCTGGCGTCCTTTGCAGACGAAACACCAGAAGGGCGCTCCATCGTCGTGCTGGCAAAGGAAAAGTACGGCCTGCGGGGCCGTGAACTTGCCCCACACAATCCAGTCTTTATCCCATTTTCCGCGCAGACGCGCATGTCCGGCGTGGATATGGACGGCCAGGAAATCCGCAAGGGTGCGCCGGAAGCGATCGACAAGTACGTTGCGGAAAAGGGTCAAAGTGTGCCCGCGGAAATCAAACACATTGTGCGGGAAATTGCGAATGCAGGGGGCACGCCGCTGCTGGTAACGCAAAATCGGCACGTGCTCGGAGCCATCGCGCTGACGGACATCGTGAAAGGCGGGATGCGTGAGAGATTCGAACATCTTCGCGCAATGGGCATCCGCACGATGATGATCACGGGCGACAATCCACTGACAGCGGCCGCGATCGCCCGCCAGGCTGGCGTCGATGATTTTCTTGCCGAAGCCAAGCCTGAAGACAAAATGGCTTTGATCAAGCGCGAGCAAGCAAAGGGCAAACTTGTGGCCATGACAGGGGACGGCACCAACGATGCGCCGGCCCTCGCGCAAGCGGACGTCGGCGTGGCGATGAATACCGGAACGCAGGCCGCGAAAGAAGCGGGCAACATGGTCGACCTCGATTCCAACCCTACCAAGTTGATTGAAATCGTGGAAATCGGGAAGCAGTTGCTGATCACTCGCGGGGCGCTCACCACGTTTTCTGTCGCCAACGACGTTGCGAAATACTTCGCCATTATCCCGGCGATGTTTGCGGCGGCGTTTCCCCAATTGGAAGTTCTCAATGTGATGCGGCTTCGCACTCCGGAATCCGCGATTCTCTCGGCGGTCATTTTCAACGCGTTGATCATCATTGCGCTGATCCCGCTGGCGCTGCGCGGCGTGCGCTATCGCCCGATCGGAGCCGCCGCCCTGCTCCGCCAGAATCTTCTTGTCTACGGCCTGGGCGGCGTGGTCGCGCCCTTCCTTGGAATCAAGCTGATTGACATGGCCATTACCAGCTTGCACCTGGCTCGGGGGACACTATGAAGCAGCATTTGCGAACTGCGATTCTGATGACGCTGGTGACCACCGTGCTCTTCGGGCTGCTCTATCCATTGGCTGTTACGGGCCTGGGCCATCTTTTTTTTCCGGCACAATCTAATGGCGGACTGATTGTGCGAAACGGCCACGTCGTAGGTTCACGGCTCATTGGCCAGTCTTTTTCCGCCGCTTGGTATTTTCATCCGCGTCCTTCGGAAGCCGGGAATGGTTACGATCCTGTAGCTGCAAGCGGCGGCGCTTCCAATCTGGGGCCGACGAACCGCCAGCTCATAGACCGCGTGAAAAGCGACGTGGAAAAACTTCATGCGGAAAATCCCGAGGCGGCAATCCCCGTGGATATGGTTACCTCGTCCGCGTCCGGTCTGGATCCGGACATCTCCCCCGCCGCCGCGGAGTTTCAGATTCCGCGCGTCGCGCGCGAGCGGCATATCAGCGAAACGGAACTGCGCGCTCTGGTTGCGAAGCACACCCTGGGAAGACAGTTCGATATTTTCGGCGAGCAACGCGTCAACGTACTCGAGCTGAATCTCGATCTAGACGCAACCCATCCGAAAAAATAATTCCTAGGTTTTCCGCGGAGCTGATTTTGGGGGAGGACTCTTCGGTGCGTGAAACCGGTAACCAACCCACGGCTCCGTCAGAATATATTTTGGCCGCCCCGGGTCACTTTCAATCTTTTTGCGAAGCTGATTGATGACCACGCGCAAGTTTTCCGTTTCTTCCCCGTATTCCGGCCCCCATACCGCCTGCAGAAGCCTGCGATGCGACAAGGGCTTGCCGAGATTGGCCACCAGGTGCTTCAAGACATCGAATTCCTTTGGGGTGAGATGCACGTCGTGGCCACGCGCAATCACCTGCCGATTTTCGAAATCAATGGTGAGATCTTTGCCGTTAAATGTGGGAACCGCATCGCCGGGGGCGTATCTGCGGAGAGCGGCGCGGATGCGGGCGAGTAACTCTTCGATTCCAAAAGGTTTGACCACGTAATCATCGGCGCCGGCATCAAGCGCCATCACTTTATCGCGCTCCGCGTTACGCACGGTAAGCATGATGATCGGCGCATCGCACATTTCTCGAATCTCGCGGGCGGCTTCAATCCCGCCAATGCCTGGCATGTTGACGTCGAGCAGAATCAGATCGGGGCGTTCTTTGCGCACCGCCTCAACCGCCGCTTCGCCCGTCTGCGCCTCCCGAATGACGTAGCCGTGGCTCGAAAGCGTGGCGCGCAGGACGCGCCGGATTTGTGCTTCATCGTCCACAACAAGAATGTCGGCGGCGTTCATCGCGGCTCCTTCGCGCTTCGATCCACGGGCAGCGTGAATGAAAAAACCGAGCCGTGGCCGAGCTGGCTCGTCACCGAGATGGCGCCCTTCTGCGCCGCTATGATGGCTTTCGCGATGGGCAAGCCCATACCGGTCCCCCGTACCAGGTAGCGCTGGTCCTTGCCACGGTAGAACTTGTCAAAGATCATCCCCTGTTCGAACTCATCGATTCCAGGCCCGCGATCCGCCACGCTGGTCGTGACTGTGTCACCCGTCAGTTCCGCGGAGATGATAATGGGCTGATCTTTCGGTGAATAAATATTCGCGTTGTCAATCAGGTGGACGAGCGCATCCTTGACGCGGTGCAAGTCAGCCAGGACGGGGGGGAGATTTGGACTGAGATTCACTTCGACGACGCGGCCAGCCAGCGCCAAGCTGCACTGTGCCAGAGCGGCTTGGATAATATCGTTGATTTGTGTGGGAGCGAGGTTCAATTCAAACTCGCCAGCCTCGAGGCGAGACATCTCCGCAGCCTCTTCTACGAGGCGGTTAAGCCGATCGCATTCTTCATTGATTATCGTCAGCAATTCGCGCTTCTGCGCCGGATCTGGATTTTCGGCGGCCAACAAGCTGGTCGTCGCTGCTTTAATCGATGTAAGCGGTGTGCGGAAATCGTGCGCGATGGAATCCAGCAGCGCAGACTTCAGGCGTTCACCCTGACGTTCTGCTTCAGTTTCTCCCAGCTTCTCGATAGCCCGGGCGCGCTCGATGGCGATAGCCACGAGGCTACCCACCGCGTCCAGCGTTTGCCGCGACAACCGCGATCCGGAAATACCCAGGCTCCCAATCGGTCGAACGCCCATCCGCACGGGGATAAAGTACAGGCCTTCCTGGGATTCAATTATTCCTTCATCCCGAAGAAAGACCGATTTCATTTTCTCTTCATCCAGGTGCGCGGCGCCGAATCCAGACCGGTAAAATTTGTCTTTTTGTGGAAGAAAAAGTTCTGCGGCGCCTCCCTCGAAACTTTCCACAATGTAATTCGGGATCGCGTTCATCAGCTGAATGACATTGCCTTCCGCAAGAAGTTTTTGGCTGAACTTGTAGAGCCGCTCGATTTCACGGCGGCGTTGATGCGCCGAGTCGGCCTCCGTGCGTATCCTGGCCGAGAGCTGGCTTCCCACAATGGAGGTGACAAGGAATGCAAACAGCGCCACCCAATTCTGAGGATCTGCAATAGTAAATGTTCCCACCGGCGGCAGAAAAAAGTAGTTGATCGTTAAGACGGCTGTGACCGACATGAACACCGAGACGGCCATCCCCCACACCGCTGAAACTGCTAGAATAGCCAGCAAAAAGGTAAGCGCGATCGTTGTCTGATTGACATCGCGCGCATGCCGATAGAAAACGGTGAGACCGGCGACGATGGCCAGCGATACGCCAATCCCGAAGACGCGGCCCCCGAGCATTCTCTGCATCGGAGTATTCTATCGTATGCGGACCTTTTGAACCGGAGAAGCTAACGTCTTGCCCAAGAAACCCGAAGACTGGCTGGCTGTCGCCTCGCCTCCATTGAAGGCGCGCGGAATCTTTAAGCTGTTCCTCGGCTATGCTCCGGGCGTCGGCAAGACTTACAGCATGCTTAGCGAAGCGCTCCGCCGGCGGAGCCGCGGCGAAGATGTGGTTATCGGGGTCATCGAAACGCACGGCCGCAAAGGTATCGAAGAGCTGGCCTCGCAGCTGGAAGCCGTTCCGCGCAAACACATCGAATACAAAGGAACCATTTTCGAGGAAATGGATGTGGAGGCCATCCTAGCTCGCAAACCCGAAGTCGTGCTGGTAGACGAGCTGGCCCACACCAATATTCCAGGGAGCAAACACCGGAAACGCTACGAAGACATTCAAGATCTGCTGGCGGCGAAGATCGACGTCGTTTCTACTTTGAACATTCAGCACATCGAGAGCATCGCACCGGTGGTGCGTTCGATTACCGGTATCACCGTACGGGAAACGGTTCCGGACTGGGTGCCGCTGACGGCCGCGGAAACCGTGATGGTCGATCTGACTCCGGAGGCGCTGCACAACCGCATGAAACGCGGCGACGTTTACAGCACGGAAAAAGTCGAACGCTCTCTCAAAAATTTTTTCCGCCGCGGAAATCTCATCGCCCTGCGCGAACTCGCGCTCCGCCAGGTGGCGGAGCAAGTGGACCGCAGCCTCGAAACCTACATGGAAGACGAGGACATCCGCAAAAACTGGGGTGTCCGGGAGCGCATGGCGATTTGTATTTCAGGAAACCCCGCCGGGCAGTATCTGGTCGCTCGCGGAGCTCGTATGGCACGGCGCATGGACGCGGAGCTTTATGTAGTCCACGTCGAGCGGGAAATCGGCCCGAAAGAACAGAATACTGCGGCTCTGACGGCAAATCTGCGTTTTGCGGAAAGCCTTGGCGCGCAAGTCGTTCGGTTAAAAGGCCGGAGCGTGGCGGACACGGTTGCGGACTTCGTTCGCTCGAAACATATAACCCAGGTGATCTTCGGGCGGGCTCCGATACACGATTGGCGCAAATATCTTTATCTATCCGCCGTGCATCGTTTTCTGCGGGAATCTCCGCCCGTGGACGTTCACATCGTTACGCAAGAAGCGGAAGAGTAGCGTTCTTACGGCGCGAAAGCGGGTTGGATCGTGCCGCTCATCTCCAGTGCGAGCCCGACCGTGGGATCCGCTCTCAGCAAGAACGTGTTGGGACTCTTTAAGCCCCACTGGATGTAAGGCACGATGAACTTCGCCGAACCCTTCCAATGATCGCCGCTAAGCTCTGCCTGTATCGGCACAACCAGCTCATGCTCTGCTCCGTGCAGAACAAAAGTCCCGTGCACCTCGACGCTGGACGTACCTTGAGCCAGAACATTCCCCTCGATACGACTTGGGCGAAAGATCACTTCCGTGTAGCGCCCGCTTTCCAGAATCTCGTCGTGCATTTTTTTGTCACGCGATTCGTTGCCGCTTTCCCCGCTGGTGGCATCGGCCACAATCTCGCCGCTGGCGTTGCCGTTTGTGGGATCGAAACGCGCGGCACCGCGCTTCATCGCAAATGTTCCATGAACTGTGTGCAGCGTAGTGCCAAGCGTCCAGTCCACTTTGCTGTGTGCGGGATCGAGATTGAGGGTTATTTGGCGGTGGCTCGTCAGGCCCGCTTCTCGCGACGATTGCTTCCAGCCGCCCGCCGCAATCGGAGCAAGAAGAACGAGAACCGACAGGCACCGGGCGGTCCGGCCGCGATTGCCCATTAGCTGCATTTTTGGCCTCACCAAATTCACGCCGTCAAAAATCTCCAGCCGAACGTCGCCCCCGCTGCCGCAAGGTGCAACGGCTGTGTCTCTCCCAGGTGATAGGCAAGCACTCGCTCAAAGAGCTGTGGGGCTGCCACCAGAGCGCGCAGGGTGCGCTTGCGAAGTCCGTTCTGCCGGTCGAGCAAGAGTAGCAGGTTCCCCACGAAGCGCGGCCGCCGGAACAAATTGCGATGCGCTTCCTGGTAGCGATTCAAATCTCCCGCCGCAAGGGCGCCGGCAAGTGCGGCCGCCTGTCTAAGACTGAGCGAGAGCCCTTCTCCGGTAATTGCGTCCACGCTGCCGGATGCGTCTCCGATGAGCGCGACATTTCCGCGGTACACGCGCTTCAAGGCAAACATGCTCGTCACGGCCCCGCGTTCAGCGCTCGCTTGTGGAGCTCCATTGAGCCGGTTAGCTAGTTTTGGAAAGATGCGGAGAGTTTCCTCAAAGCGCGATTTCAGCTTGCTCGAGATGAGCACAACGCAGATTTCCTGCGCGCTCACTGGAGTAACGTAGGCCTGCGCCGTCTCGCCCCAATGAATCTCCGTGAAATCCGTCCAAGGCTGTAGACGATAATGCCTGCGGAAGGCGAACCGGCTTACCTGAGGCCGGAGACTTTCCAATCCGCTCCAACTTCGCACTTGCGAACGGCTTCCATCGGCGCCGATCACCCACCGGGCGCGTATTTTATTCCCGCCGGCCACGACGCCGTCTTCGTGTACTCCCGTCACGGGCGTGTTCCACATCATCGATACCCCGCAAGCTCGCGCCCGCTCCAGCATCCTTTGGTGCAAGATTTCCCGGCTCACTCCCAGTCCGTGCTCGCCAGGAAAACGAGCGCTCACCGATGACCGATCATCCTCAAATCGAATGCCTCGAAGCGCGCAGCCATCCCGCTCTCGCAGTTCGACTCCGAGCTCCTCGAGAGCCGCTACGGCATCCGGTAGAAGCCCTTCTCCGCATGCTTTCGTAATGGGAGGTTTCGCGCCATCCGCAACGACCACTCGAAAACCTCGCTGGCTTGACGCGATTGCGGCCGCAAGCCCTGCGGGCCCACCGCCCACTACGAACACATCCGTGTCACACCCCATGCATCCCCCATTGCGGCAAAAGCCAGCTTTCCTGCAAAGATCGGAAGGGTGAACAACTTAGGGCATTTCGATGGAACCTGGCGGCAAGAGCAGCTTCCAGACGGTCAAACTGCAAAGGCCCGGCCGGACTACCGTGTCCGGTCACTCCGCAAGGGACGTGGCCGCCATGGTTGCATCGAATCCGATCCTGATTGTAGCGACGCTCGGGACGAGCATCTGTGCGTTACTGAACAGTCCGTACTTGCGGACCACCACGAACTCCCGAAGGCCACCTTCCGGAAGGCCATTTGCGTGACGGCCCGTAGATTGACACGCGCTCAGGCGCGTGAACCGCGACCTCTGAACTTTGGATGCGCTCGGGGCGCGGAACGTATAGCTGGAAACTACAAAATCCGCGCGGTGCGCGGCTCCAACTGGAATTCCTGCATAACTTGTGCTTATTTCTAGGAACAAAAGTATTAATTTGACTGATTGACTTCCCGGACCTCATGCTGCTATCTTGATGGCGGTTCGTTATGTTTCTCTGCGCCATCTCAAACGTTCGACCGGCTCCCGCATCTTCTTTGCGGAGCATCGTGTCTCGCGCCGCCGGGCGAATTATCCCTGTCATCATACGGGGATGGACATAGCGATGATGGCGGCCTGATCCAGCATCACCAGAGAGTTTCGGGGCCATCATCAAAGCCAAGATGATGGCCTCAAGTTTTTTGGCTCGCATTTGCAAGTGTACGCGCCGGAAGTCTCGGAGGAGATTGCCACTGTGACTGCAACTTCGCTCAAATCTCGTAGTAGCGCACTGATCGACGGACCGCATCGTGCTGGCGCGCGCGCTATGCTGCGCGCCTGCGGACTCCGCGATGACGATTTCACCAAGCCTCTGATTGGCGTCGCGAACACCTGGATCGAAATCGGCCCGTGCAACCTTCACCTTCGCGAGCTGGCCGTGCACGTCAAGGATGGCATTCGCGCGGCAGGGGGCACGCCGCTGGAGTTCAATACGGTCTCGATTTCCGACGGCATCACCATGGGCACAGAAGGCATGCGCGCCTCCCTGATCAGCCGTGAAGTCATTACGGACTCCATCGAGCTTGTCACTCGCGGCAATTTGTTTGATGCCCTGGTCGTCCTCGTGGGCTGCGACAAAACCATTCCGGCTGGCATCATGGCTCTCGCGCGGCTGAATATTCCTGGCCTCGTTCTCTACGGCGGCTCGATTGCTCCCGGCAAATTTGAAGGCCATTCCGTGACTATCCAGGACGTATACGAAGCCATCGGCAGCCACGGACATGGGGATATGACTGATGCGCGCCTCAAGGCTCTGGAGAGCGCAGCGTGTCCCGGAGCAGGCGCCTGCGGCGGACAATTCACCGCCAACACCATGGCCCTTGTGTGCGAATTTCTCGGCATCGCGCCGATGGGACTTTCCAGCGTGCCAGCCACGGATGCTGGAAAAGCTCATGCCGGGCATCGCGCCGGCGAACTCGTCATGGATCTTCTGCGCAACGGTGTCACCCCTTCCAAAATCATCACCAAGACTGCGATTGAAAATGCCATCGCCGGAGTCGCCGCCACCGGTGGATCGACAAATTCTGTGCTGCATCTGCTGGCGATCGCCAATGAAGCGAAGATCCCGCTGACCATTGACGATTTCGACCGCATCAGCTCGCACGTTCCCATCATCGCCGATCTGAAACCCGGCGGACGCTTCGTCGCCACCGATCTTTATGCAGCCGGCGGCACACCTCTCGTCGCGAAGAGGCTGGTCGACGCGAAAATTCTCCGCGGCGACGCCATCACTGTGACCGGACGCACGATTGGAGAAGAAGCGGCAGCTGCGAAAGAAACGCCTAATCAAGAAGTTGTCCGAAAAATCGACGCGCCTCTCAAGCCCACAGGCGGCCTGGTCATCTTAAAAGGCAATCTCGCTCCAGAGGGCTGCGTAATTAAAGTTGCCGGCCACAATATTCAACATTTCCGTGGCCCGGCGCGCGTTTTCGGCGATGAAGAGCTGGCCTTCGCGGCCATCGAAAAAAATGAAATTCACGCCGGCGATGTCATTGTAATTCGCTACGAGGGTCCGAAAGGTGGACCGGGCATGCGGGAAATGCTCGCTGTGACCGCCGCGCTCGTCGGCGCCGGCCTTGGCGATTCGGTCGCTTTGCTAACTGACGGTCGCTTCTCCGGCGCAACGCACGGCTTGATGGCTGGCCACGTCGCTCCAGAGGCTGCGAATGGCGGTCCCATCGCCGCCGTCGAGGACGGAGACACGATTGTCTTCGACCTTCCGAACCGCAAGCTCAATGTTGAACTCACAGACGCCGAAATTCAGAAGCGTCTTGCCTCCTGGCAGGCCCCGGCCCCGCGTTTCACCAGCGGCGTGATGGCCAAATACGCCTTGCTCGTTTCCTCCGCTTCGCTTGGCGCGGTCACCCTCGTTCCCGCTTCCTTTGCATCGCCAACTCAGCCTCAAACAGTTGCGCCCGGCACTTCGCACGCGCAATTGGGAAGGACCCTATGAAGCTCACCGGTGCAGAAATTCTCTGCGAATCGCTCACCAAGCTGGGCGTGCAGCATATTTTCGGATATCCAGGCGGTGCGATTCTTCCCGTCTACGACGCCTTGGGAAAGTCCAAGCTGCATCACATTCTTGTCCGCCACGAACAGGGCGCCACGCACATGGCCGACGGCTATGCGCGCGCCAGCGGCGGCGTTGGGGTGGCCATGGCCACATCCGGGCCGGGCGCGACAAACATGGTCACCGGGATCGCTACCGCAATGCTCGATTCTTCTCCCGTCGTCTGCATCACCGGCCAGGTCAGCAGCAAACTGCTCGGCTCCGACGCGTTTCAAGAAATCGACATCACCGGCATCACCATGCCGATCACAAAACACAATGTCGTCGTGTCTCGCGCCGAGGACATCGCGCGCACCCTGCGCGAAGCCTTTATCATCGCCAATACTGGACGCCCCGGCCCGGTTCTCGTCGATGTCACCAAGGATGCGCAACAAGCTTCCTGCGAATTTGATTGGGAAGCCTCCGCGCCGAAGCTCCCGCAGAAGCGCGTGCGCAACAATCACGACCAAGCCGAATTCGACCGCGCCGTCGAATTGCTGAACACCGCCAAGCGCCCGGTTATTCTCGCCGGCCGCGGCATCATGCTTTCCGGCGCGATGCGTGCTTTCGAGCAATTTGTCCGCACCTGCAACATTCCCGTCGCCATGACTTTGCTCGGCATCGGCTGCTTCCCTGCTTCCGATCCCATGAATCTCGGCATGATGGGTATGCACGGCGAAGCCTGGGTCAATCACGCGATTCAAGAGTCCGACCTGCTTATTGCCGTTGGCATGCGCTTTGACGATCGCGTCACCGGCGATCTCCGCACCTATGCGAAGGGTGCGCGCAAGATTCACATCGAAATCGACCGCGCTGAAATCAACAAAAACGTCAAAGTCGATGCAGCTCTGATCGGCGATGCTCGCGAGACGCTCGAGAAATTAGTCCCGCACATCGTGAATCCCGACCGTGGCCCGTGGCTCGAGCACATCAAAGAGCTCAAGGGCGATTCCGCGGTACGCGATATTCAAAGCCTTCCGGACAACGGCCATTTGTACGCCGCTCACGTCATCAACGACCTTTGGAAAGAAACGCGCGGCGAAGCCATCGTCGTCACCGACGTCGGCCAGCACCAAATGTGGGAGGCGCAGTATTACCACCACAATCAGCCGCGCACGCTCATCACTTCCGGCGGCCTGGGCACGATGGGTTTCGCGTTGCCCGCCGCCATCGGCGCCAAATTTGCCAAGCCAGACTCCGAAGTCTGGGTCGTCGTCGGCGATGGCGGTTTTCAAATGACCATGTGCGAGCTCGCCACCATCGTCCAGGAAAAAATCAACATCAAGATCGCCATCATCAATAACGGCTATCTCGGCATGGTTCGCCAGTGGCAGGAATTTTTCTACGATAAGCGCTACGTGGCTACACCGCTTGTGGCGCCGGATTTTGCGGCTCTGGCCAACGCCTTCGGCATTCGCGGCGAACGCATCACCTCCCGCGCGGATGTGCTGCCCACGATCCGCTCCGCGCGCGAATCCAACGAAACCGTTCTCATCGACTTCCGCGTCGAGCAGGAAGACTCGGTCTATCCGATGGTTCCCGCGGGTGCATCGCTCCACGAAATGATTCGCCGACCAGGTAATCCGCTTGTGGAAACAGCATCTGAGCCATAAAGAGCCGTGAGCAAAACCGAGCACTGAGCAAAGAGGAAATCATGCAAACACTCGTCGCGTATGTCGAAAATAAACCAGGAGTGCTCAACCGCGTCTCCTCGCTGGCGCGCCGTCTCGCGATCAATATTGATTCACTGACCGTCGGCCCGACGGACAATCCAGAAATTGCCCGCATGACCATCGTCGCGCATACCGACGAAAAAGGCGGCCATCGCCTCGAGGCGAGCCTCGAAAAGCTCGTCGACGTTCTCCTCGCCGAGAACATTTCTGAACGCGCACTGCTCGAACGCGACTTGGCTCTGATCAAAGTCCTCGCGGATCAACAATCCCGCCCGCATCTCATGGAGCTCATTAAGGTTTTTCGCGCGCGCGTCGTCGATGTTGCCCCGGAATCGCTCATCATCGAAGTCTCCGGCACCGTCGATAAGATTGACGGACTTCTCGAAGTTCTGAAGCCCTTCGGCGTGCTTGAGATGGCCCGCAGCGGCCGCATTAGCATGACTCGAGGCGGCGATTTGCTCCGCCCCCCGGGTGCTCTGCTTGCTTCGGAGCAGCCGGTAGGGACGAGGTGACGGATGGCCGTGTGTGCTTTGCCCTCCCTCATGTTTTTTGTAAACGTTGCTGATAAAGGACTTAGCTCTGCGCTAAGTCCTTTAAAATCAGCGTTTACAGCGAGTTGGCGAACCATTGATTCTAAAGGGGTTAACGAATCTGTAGCGCTCCACTCGCAATCGGCACGTTCCGCCGCGCCGCTGCTACCCGCCGATGCGTGCGCAGTAGGTACGGAAGAGTTCTGAATTCCCGGCCGCAACCCGGCCGCAAAGGACGGAAATGGCAAACCTCTATTACGATGACTCCGCTGATCTCGCTCTCATCCAATCCAAGAAAGTCGCCATCATCGGCTACGGTTCGCAGGGCCACGCGCATTCTCTAAATCTCCGGGACAGCGGCGTCAGCGTGCGCGTCGGCCTTCCGGAAGGCAGCGCCTCGCGCGGGAAAGCGGAAAAAGAAGGCCTCACGGTCAACACGCCGGCGCAAGCCGCCGAATGGGCCGACGTCATTATGATTCTCGCGCCGGACACCAAACAGCCCAAGCTTTATCGCGACGCGATCGAGCCGCATCTCGCCAAAGGCAAGACGCTCATGTTCGCGCACGGCTTCAACATCCGTTTCGGCACGATCAAGCCGCCCGCGAGCGTTGATGTCTCCATGATCGCGCCCAAAGCTCCGGGCCATCGTGTCCGCGAAGTCTTCACGGAAGGCGGCGGCACGCCTGCGTTGATCGCCATTGAACAAGACGCCAGCGGCCACGCCAAGGCGCTAGCGCTCTCCTACGGAAAAGCACTCGGTTGCACGCGCGCCGGCGTCCTCGAAACTACTTTTACCGAAGAAACCGAAACCGACCTCTTCGGCGAGCAAGCCGTCCTCTGCGGCGGCGTCAGCGAGCTGATTAAGGCGGGCTTTGAAACGCTCGTCGCCGCCGGGTACCAACCCGAAGTCGCCTATTTCGAGTGCATGCACGAACTCAAGCTCATCGTTGACCTCATCTATCGCGGCGGCCTCAGCTACATGCGCTATTCCGTCAGCGATACCGCCGAACACGGCGATTACACGGCCGGGCCGCGCATCATCACGCAAAAAACTCGCGACGAAATGAAGCAGATTCTCGCCGAAATTCGTGATGGCAGCTTTGCCAAAAAATGGATCGCCGAAAATGAAGCAGGCTGCCCGAATTTTCTTGCGACACGTAAGCGCGAACAAAGTCATTCCGTCGAGCAGCTCGGCCCCAAACTTCGCGCCATGATGCCCTTTTTGCATCCCGTCATTGCTCCGGGCCTCGAAGAAAAGGCCGCAGCCACAAAGAAATGAAGAAACGGATCGACTTCTCACTCGTCCTGGTTATTTAAGAGTGGATTGCCGACCATCTGGCGAGAGTGCTCCGTTACTTCTACGGGTCGCGACTCCAAGTTGTTACCTAAGCAAACTATTCAACAGAGTTGACATGCCCAACGTTTTAGGCAATTCTCTGGCGCCATGAAACGACCACCAATTCCTCCTCAAGTCTCGGCCCCCTCTCTTGCCGAGCGTATTGAACTCCTCAGCGCCAAGCGCCAGGAAATCATTCGCCCCATTCTCGAGCACCCCCGCGACTACGTCCTCCTCAGCGTGCGTGCGATGGCCAAGCGTCTTAAAACCGACCCCGCTACCGTGGTTCGCATCGTTCGCGGTCTCGGATTCGCCAGCTATCGCGATTTTCAGCGCCATCTTCACGATCTTTCTATCGCTTTCGCAACTTCTCTCGACACGATGCAATCCGCCGGCCGCGAGACCAGCATGCCCGGCTACGTTCGCGACGCCCTCGAACAGGATCTCAAGAATCTGCACGGTCTCAAGAATAGTTTGGACGCGCCGCGCCTCGTTTCGCTCGCCAAACGTTTCTACGAGGCCCGTCGAATCGTGATTCTCGCTGGCGACCTTGCCGCACTCCTGGCGGACTACCTCGAATATCAAATCACGTTGCTCGGGCTGCCGGTCTTCACGGGCACATCCGCAGGCCGCATAGCTCACCTCGTGCGCACCGTCAACCAGCGCGACCTCGTACTGGCCATCAGCTTTCGGCGCGGACTACGGCAAACGGTAGAAGGCGTGCATCTGGCCAAAGCCCGCACTGCTTATTGCGTTGGCATCACAGACACATATGTCTCCCCTCTTGCCCGCGGATGCGACGAAGTTTTCCTCGCAAGCGTCGAATCGACGTCCTTTGGCGCTTCGTACGCCGCTCCCGTCGCGCTGGTTAACGCCATCCTGGCCGCCTGCGGGCAATATCGCCGGCCTCAGACCATGGCGATTCTCAAGGAGATCGTGGAAGAACAACGCAAGGGCTTCCGCTGGTACACGGTCTAGTTCCGGAGCGGCTGCAGTGAAACGAATGTTTCTCTCGCTCATTGCAGCACTTCTGCGTGGGGTGCCCCTCTGCAAAGCGTATTAGCTCGCGTTCTATTTCCGCGCTGCTGCAATCATATTTTGGCAACGTTTGTATCTCGCCTAGATACGCGTTCTCAGTTATCATGTCGAGGCGTTCGGGCGTCGTCGCTAGTTTTTTGAGCCCGGCTCGCAACAATGAGGAAGTTTCGCCGACCATGATTGCACCTACTCGCCGTCAGTCAAAACACCTCATCGGCATTCTGTTTCTTGCCGCCGCGGTTCTGTCGTCGGTTGTTTGCGCACCCGCGAGTGTCTCCGCGCAAACCGCACCGACTCTCGAACCCGGCCCCAAACCGCCGGACATACCCGCCCGGTGGAAGCCTTGGATCGGCGAGTACGGGAGTCTTATTCCTAACTCTTTCGGCCCCGTGTACTCGCTTAGCGAAAAAGACGCCACGATCTGGATTCTGCAGCGAGAAGGCAAAGCCGAGGATCCTACATACAAGCCAATAGAAAAATTCGCCCTAAACCAGCCGCCTCCGACTGATGCTGCACACGGCATAAGATTGCATTGGAGTCCAGCGGAAGGTGTGGCCCCTCATCATCGAGAACTTGTGATGGGCGACGTTGGGAGTGTGAAAATTACTCCTGACTTCAACGCTCCCCAGCAAGTACTGATAACACCTCTACATCCCGTCGCAGAGCTGCGCGCCGAAGCCATGGAGGCTTCCCCGCCGCGCGAGGTTGGCAATTTCCGACAACCCGAGCTCGTGGAACTGACGACGCTCGACTCTGCGATTCATCTGGATATTCGCTACGCCACGACAAACGATTTTCTCGGGACGCCAGTCTACACGCAGGCGCGCGCCTTCATGCAGCGCCCCGCAGCGGAAGCGCTGGTGCGCGCGCTGCACAAACTGCAGCCGCTCGGCTACGGATTGCTCATCCACGACGCCTATCGTCCTTGGTACGTCACGAAGATTTTCTGGGACGCGACTCCTCCCGAAGGCAAGATTTTCGTTGCCGATCCTTCGCAAGGTTCACGACACAATCGCGGCTGCGCCGTGGACCTCACGCTGTACGATCTCGCCAACGGCAAACCCATCGAAATGCCCGGAACGTACGATGAAATGTCGCCGCGTTCGTTTCCCGATTATGCTGGCGGTACTTCTCTCGAGCGCTGGCACCGCGACCTTCTTCGCCGCGCTATGGAATCGGAAGGCTTCACCGTCTACGAGCACGAATGGTGGCATTTCGATTACAAAGACTGGCACGAATATCCGATCTTGAATATCAAGTTTGAAGATTTGCATTCCGGCCAGGGACTCGCCAGCGCGCAATAGCGCGCATAAGTCACGGCCATTTTTTCTGGAGGATTTTATCTTGTTTACCAGCCGCCGCTGTTTTCCGCTCGCCGCCGCCTGCTGTTTCGAATTTCTTTTGATTGCCGCGCTGCCTTCGCTGCATGCGCAAACCGCCGGGACGCTCGCCGACCGTATTCAAAAAGTGATGGACCGCCCGGTATTCGCCCACGCTAATTTCGGCATCGAGTTCTACGACATCGCCTCCGGCAAGGTCGTCTACTCTCTCAACGCCAATAAATTATTCGTTCCCGCCTCGACCACAAAAACTCTCACCGAAGGCACCATGCTCGCAAAATTTGGCGCCGACTACCGTTTCCATACACGCATCTATCGCACCGGCCCTCTCGATAAGAAAGGAACGCTCAAAGGCGACCTGATCCTTGTCGCCAGCGGCGATCCCGATCTTTCCAATCGCATCCAGCCCGACGGCACTCTCGCCTTCGTCGACGAAGACCACTCCTACGGCGGTCCCGCCGTGGCCGGCGATCCCCTTGCAGTTATAAAGGAACTTGCGAAAGAGGTCGCCGCCAAAGGGGTCAAGAAAATCGAGGGCCGCGTTCTCGTGGACGCCAGCCTTTTTCCCGACGGCGGCAAAGAAGGCGGCACAGGCGTCGTCATCTCGTCCATCGTGGTGAATGACAATGTGATCGACCTCGTCGCCACGCCCGGCGCAAGAGCAGGGGATTCGGTAGCTCTCGCCGTTTCGCCGCAAACCGCCTACGCCACTTTCGTGAATCACCTCACCACGTCCGCCGCCGGCGCGACTCCTGACATCAAAGACCCGGTTACCGTCATGAATCCCGACGGCTTTGTCACCGTCACACTCGACGGCTCACTTCCTGCTGCTTCACACCCATTCACCGCACCATACGCCGTCCCGTCCCCCACAAAATTTGCGGAGACCGTCTTCGCCGAATCGCTTGCGTCCGCAGGGGTTCAGATGAAAGCTCCCAAAAACGCGTCTGCGCCCGACTTTAAAGCCCTCTCTTCCTCCTACACTCCCGACAATCAGGTCGCCGAGCACGTCTCGCCGCCGCTCTCCGAAGAACTCAAAGTCACGCTCAAAGTCAGCCAGAATCTTCATGCCAGCATGGGACCCTATCTTCTCGGCACGCTCCTCGCGAAAGATCTCGTCGATCCGGTTCATTCCGGATTCAAAATCGAGCGCGGTTTTCTTCAAGCGGCCAATCTCGACCTTTCCGGCGTTTCGCAAGGCGATGGCGAGGGCGGCGATTGGGCCGATCTCTTCAGCCCCGATTTCATCGCGCACTACATGGCTTATTTGAGCACTCGCCCCGACTTTCCCGTTTTCTTTAAAGCGCTTCCCATTCTCGGCAAAGATGGCACGCTCGCGAAGATTCAAGTCAATAATCCTGGCGCCGGGCATGTGTTTGCCAAAACCGGAACCTTCGGTTCCGAAGACAAGCTCAATGGCAAGATGATGCTCAATGGCAAAGGGCTCGCCGGCTTCGTTATCACCGCAAGCGGCCAGAAGCTCGCGTTCGCGGCATACGTGAACCACGTCGCTCTCCCGCCCGACCCCGACGCGGCTCAAGAAGTTGGCGGGCAAGCCCTCGGCGAAATTGCCGCCGCGGCCTATGATGCTCCGCTCGAGGGCGCCGCTTCCTCGGCCACTTCACCTAGTTCGGCAACTTCCAGCGAATACGATCTCATCATCCGAAACGGCCATATCCTCGACGGCACCGGCAATCCCTGGTACGCCGCCGACGTCGGCATCGAAGGCGACCGCATCGCCGCTATCGGCGACCTGCATGTCGCACACGCCAAGCGGGAAATTGATGCGCAAGGCCAAATCGTTTCTCCGGGCTTCATTGATATGCTGGGCCAATCGGAATCCTCACTTCTGCTCGACAATCGCTCGCTCAGCAAACTTTCTCAAGGCATCACTTCCGAAATCACCGGCGAAGGCGGCTCCATCGCCCCGCAGAACGAAAAAACTCTCGCACCCCTCAAGCCATTCCTCGATCATTTTCATTTCACGGTGGATTGGACCACGCTCGATGGCTATTTCCGCCGCCTCGAGAAGCAAGGCACTCCCATCAACATCGGGACGTACGTCGGCTCGGCGCAAGTCCGCGAAGCCGTCATCGGCGATGACGATCGCGCTCCTACTCCTGCAGAACTCACGCAAATGGAATCCCTAGTCGAGCAAGCTATGAGAGACGGCGCGCTTGGCATCTCCAGCGCGCTCATCTATCCGCCGAATATCTACGCCAAGACCGACGAACTCATCGCGCTGGCCAGAGTCGCTTCCAAATACGGCGGCCTCTACGCGACGCACATGCGGAGCGAAGGCGCGTCCGAAATGGCCGCGCTGGCTGAAGCGATTCGAATCGGGCGCGAGGCTAATCTTCCCGTGGAAGTTTTTCACCTGAAAGTCAGTGGTAAATCGCGCTGGGGAAATATGAGGAACGTTGTCGCCACGATTCAGTCCGCGCGCGATTCCGGCCTCGATATCGCCGCGGATATGTATCCGTATCCCGCCGGCGCCACGGCGCTCGCCTCGGCTCTTCCGCCATGGGTGGCCGATGGCGGCACGCAAAAACTCCTTGCGCGGCTGAAGGATCCCGCCGTACGCGCCCGAATCAAAAAGGAATTAGCTGGCGATCATCCCGACTGGGAAAATCTCTATTACGATTGCGGTGGCGGCGCTGGGGTGCTCCTCGCCTCCGTCGAAAAGCCCGAACTAAAAGAATTCGAAGGCAAAACGGTCGCCGACGTCGCACGAGCCTGGAAAAAATCTCCTGAGGATGCGCTGATGGATTTTGTGATCGCCGATTCCGCGCAAACCGGCGCCATCTATTTCATGGCCAGCGAAGAAGACATCAAGACCGGCCTCGAACAACCCTGGACCAGCATTGGCCTCGACGCCAACGAAATGTCGCTGGACGGCCCGATCTTTGAGCCGCACACGCATCCCCGCGCGTTCGGCGCCATGCCGCGTTTCCTCGGCCATTACGTTCGCGACGAGCACTTGATGCCGCTCCCCACCGCCGTCCGAAAAATCACTTCCCTGCCCGCGCAGCGCGAACATCTACAGAATCGCGGTCTGCTCAAGCCCGGCTATTTCGCGGACGTAACCATCTTCGATCCTGCAAAAATTATTGACCACGCTACTTTCACCCAACCCACTTTGCTCTCGGAAGGCGTTGACTACACCATCGTCAATGGCCAGATCGAATACGACCACGGCAAGCTGACCGGCGCAACCGCCGGTCGCGTGTTACGCGGCCGCGGCTACGAACCCGGGGCACATTGAAGCCCGATTCAGCGCGTCCCACACTAGCTCAAATATTTCTTTTGAATTGTTTTTTGAATCGATAGGAACTTCAGGCGCCAAGGATACTGTCGTTCACTAGGCCCAGTCAGCGGCATCACCAACTAATCGCTACCCGCTGACAACGATTCTGTTCAACTCAAGAAAATCTTGCCCATCTCCGCCACGCGGCGCTCGTAGGTCATCTCTTCCCAGCCGTGCTTGCCGTAATACCGCAGGACGATTTTGTGGCCCGGGGCGATCTTCGCCCGCGCCTTCGTCAACGAATCGGAAAGCTCCACCCACTCGCCGTCCACGAGGTAGCTGCCCTCCCAGCCGCGCAGTTCGAAATGCCCATCATCTTTAAGGATGAGCGGCGCCGCGGTACAAGCAATGATTTTCCCCGCGACCATTGCCTGTGTGCACTCATAGCTGCCGGAGACTTCCACCGTTTGCGCTTTGGCGGGAGGATTTACGGCGAAACACAAAGCAGAGAAGGCGACGTACCGCAGGAAGCGCTGCGCAATCCGTTCCAGTCCCATCGGGGTCTCCACCGCCGGAACGCGTTGCTGCGGGCACCGTCCCTGGCCATTGGTACAGGTGCAACTGCCCCGCCAAGCCTGTCTCCTGCAACTCATTGATAATACAAGCCTTGGCGAATCAGCGTACCTGTACTTCCAGGCCGTTTGGGAAGATTCATTCCTCTTTCTTGCACTCGATAGGAGTCTTGTGCCGGGTTCTGCTCGGGCGCGCAACCGCGGCTGCTAACGTGATGCTGTTACTGAAACGGTAATTCCGCCACCGCCTGTCCATCCTTCCGTGGATCCGACGCCCCGTAATTCACGCCAGTAGCGAAGTCCCGCAAGACCGCCTGCCCGCCGCCCACGCGCGCCGAAAAAGAACCCAGGACTTTGATTTGATGGCCTCTTGCCGTGAGCTCCTCGCGCGTTTTCCCGCTGAAGCGGTTTTCCATCTCCACGTCGCAACCCGTGAACGTATACTTCGTGAATCGCGGCGCCTCGACCGCGGCCTGAATGTTCATCTTGAAGTCCGCGATATTTGCGATGAACTGCGCGTGCGCCTGCCCTTGGTTCCATCCTCCCATGATCCCAAAGGCCATTCGCAGATCGCCCTTCTGCGCGAATCCTGGAATAATCGTGTGCCGCGGCCGCTTGTGTCCCGCCAGCCCATCCGGCGAATTTGGATCAAGCACAAACAATCCGCCGCGGTTTTGTAGCGCGAAACCCGTTCCCGCCGCGACGATGCCCGACCCAAACGCCGAATAGTTGCTCTGGATCAGCGACACCATGTTTCCGTCGCGGTCCACCACGCTCAGATACGTCGTGTCACTTCCACCAGGAATATCTCCGGCGTGAACGTCGCAATTCGCGTGCTCCAGATCAATCAATTTGGCTCGTTCTGCAGCCCAAGCTTTCGAAATCAGCGTCGTCACAGGGATTTTCTGCCCTCGCGGATCGCCCAAATATCTCGCCATATCCGCATAGGCCAATTTCTTGGCCTCGATCATCGCGTGCAATGCGTTCGCCGAACCAAACCCCCAATCCTTCTGACCCATCGGAAATGTCTCCATGATGTTCAACATTTCCAGCGCGTCCATGCCCTGGCCGTTCGGGGGCATCTCGTACACCGTCCAATCGCGGTAAGTCGTCGAAATCGGGTCGGCCCACTCCGCCGAGAATTTCGCCAGGTCGTCCGCCGTCATCGTTCCGTTGTGCCGTTTCATCGCGTCTAAAATTCTCTTCGCAATTTCGCCCTTATAAAACGCGTCTCGTCCGTGCTCCGCGATCTGCTCCAAAGACTCCGCCAATTCCGAGTTCTTGAACACGTCTCCAACATGCGGCGGGTGATCGCCCGGCAAATAAAGCGTGGTCGCCGCATCGTCTTTGCGCAAGTACTCCACTTCCGCTGCCCAATAGGCCGCGTCCCATTCGGGCACGGGAAAACCGTCTTGCGCTGTTCGAATCGCCGCCGCCAAATCGTCCTTCAATTTCTTTCGTCCAAACTTGTCCGCCAGCTTCTGCCATCCGTCCACCGCACCCGGCACCGTGATCGAATTCACGCCATCCTGCGGCATTTCACGCAAACCCAGCCCGTGCAGATGATCGATCGTCAATCCCGCCGGCGCCCATCCGCTGGCATTCATTCCATAAAGCTTGTTCGCCTTCGCGTCATACACAATCGCGAACAAATCTCCGCCGATCCCATTCATCATCGGCTCGACCACGCCCATCATCGCGTTCGTGGCAATCGCCGCGTCCACCGCGTTCCCGCCGCTCTCCAAAATCCGCACGCCCGCCTGCGACGCCAGAGGCGATTCCGAAGCCACAATCCCGTTGCGCGAAATCACCATCGACCGCGTCTGGCTCCGATCCTGTCCGAATGTCCCCAAGCTCATCAATATCAACCCTCCTGCAACAACAAAAATCCTGTGCAGCCGCCGCAAATTTCGCATAACCCCCCTCAGCGCCGATGCCCAACGACGTCCCGCATCTTACATCTCCTTCCGAAGCAAAGTCTCCTCTTGCAGTCAGGTCGTGAGCGACCAAGCTTGCCCTCCGCACAAAATATGTCCGCGCGAAAACAAGACTCCCCGGACCTGATCCCGTCCGGGGAGTCTTGCGAGAAATATGACAACAGTATCAGTGGTTGTCGCCCTGGCCGTGATCGTCGTCGCCTTCCGCCGGCGCAAACGCCACCCCGCGGAACACCTCTCCTGCACGCGCGGAACGCACCGTCTGGAAAGTTCCGAGCCAGCTGCCCGCGGCCGGCGGTGTGGTTGCCGAGATCAGGTCCGTGACTTTCACCAGCTTGTTCGGATCCGCTCCGTTATCGCCATTGGCGCTCACCGTTGACGTGATGGCCCAAATCGTCGCCGTGCCGTCACGATTCACCCGTCCGGTGATATTCCGGCACCCGCCGGTCGCCGGATCAATAGACGCCGGATAGTGGTCAACGCCATATTGAACGCCGATGTTCAACCCATTTTGCAAAACATAAACCATGTTCCACACGCCATTCTGCAGTACCCACTTCTGCAGACCCGCGGTCGCCTGTGACTGTGCGTCCGCGACGTTGCCGTTCACCGGAGGGCTCGCGAATGTTCCATCGCCTTCGTCGCACACATACAACGTGTTCGCATTGGCGAAAAACATCCCGAATGGAAAATTCGTGTTCGTGCTGGCTTCTGTATTTGGGAAGCCAGGCAGAATCGTCAGAGGCACCGTTGCCAACTCCGCTGCCGTGCCCGTTGGCAGAGTGCCGGCGGTCCCCTCCTGGAACACCGAGTTGATGCCATTGCCGCCGCTGCCTTTGCTGACATAGACCGTGTTGTTGAAAATGGTGATGCCGCGGAAATTGGTGTCCTTGCCCCGCTTGTCGCTGGATAGGAACTCCAACCTCCCAATCATCTCGATGCCGAGGCTCGGGGGTGCTGGGGGTACAGGCGGTGTAAGCCCCGGAATCAACAGTTCCGCGCCGGTCGCGTTGATGAGTTCAAAGCCCGGGATCGTAAGTGGAAGCTGCTTCTTCCCGATATTTCCGCTGTTGTCGTTCCCCACCATGTAGTAGACGCCATTGCTGCCCTTGATCGCCCCGCGTCCATTGTCGCCGCTGTACGCGTTTCCGTCAGTGAGGCTCAAGTGGCCGTCCACATCCACTTCCGCAACAGCACGATAGTAAGCGGTGGGAATGTTCGGCGTGTCCTGCAAACTGGAAGTGACCGGATTCGTCGGATCGCAAATACCGGGCGTATTAGAAGCCGAAACGTCAATCAGATTCGGGGCTGTCGGAGAAACTTCCGTGCCGCCGCATCCCACCCCGCCGTGATAGCCCATGAACGTCAGCGACTTGCCGTCCACAGAGCGATTCAACGCCAACTCCGACTTCGAACTAAAGCTAGTCACGATCCGATCGCTAGGGATCGGCAGCGTGCCCAGCTCCCAGCCATCCTCCGTAATGTTCTCGAGAAAAATCGGCGAAGTGATGCCAAAACTGCCGTCCGTGCCGGAGTTATTCCAAACGTTGTGCGAGTCCTCATCGTTGGGAGCCTCGCCGTTATCGCTGGCGAATCCGCACGGAACCGCCACGCCCGTGGTGCCTCCTGCGATCAATGGCACCTGCACTGTCAATCCGGTTGCACCCCCCATGCATCCCGGCGGCAAAGCCTCGCCTGCAATCACCGTCGAAGCATTTCCCTCGTACACGCTTTTGCTTAACACCAAGCTACCCGGTACAAACCGAAAATGGCTCACGTGATGATCCTCATCATCCGCAGCCATCTTGGTAACAAACACACCCGCTGCTAATCCCATCGTTGCTGCCACTGCCAAAACTGCCAAAGTACGCCGTTTTTTCACAAGTGTAGCCCTCCAAGGCGCTCGCATAATCCCACGCTCATTCAAATGGAGGTTTTCTACTCTGTTAAGCCTTCATGAATGTTGCGTTGCAGGTACTGAGAGTCTTAGGGGCGCGATACATTGCGTCCGCCTTTCGTGCCGCGCAGACCGGTGTTTTCTTCTTTCAAATCCAAAATCTTGGGAATGTTTCGCGCCGCAGGAAGAATCCGGATGACTTGGAGCGGCTTGCTCTTAGCAAAGTACAGAGTCCCATAATTCCACTGCGACCGAGCGACTGGCCATGATCGGGGCGTCATAATCAATGCGGTGCGAAAGGCCCAGTGCGAGGTCACGGGGATGTGTGTTCTCGCTCCCGAGGGTCATCCCCTACTTTCCCCTTGCTTACCGAGGGGAGTTTGTGTACCCTGCTCTCGGTAACCGAGGAGAACCGATGAGCAAACCTTCCGATCTCGTGCAAGGCACTTTGGACTTGCTCCTTCTGAAAATTCTCGCTCTCGAGCCGATGAATGGCTACGCGGTCAGCATCCGACTCAAACAAGTCTCCGGCGACGTCCTGCAAGTCAGCGACGGCTCGCTCTACCCCGCGCTGCACAAACTCGAACAAGAAGGCTGGATCACCGCCGAGTGGAAGCCCACCGAAAACAACCGCCGCGCCAAGTTCTACTCCCTGACGCGCCTCGGCAAAAAGCATCTGGAAAAGGAATCCGCCAATTGGAGCCGCCTCTCGGCGGCTATTTCGAGCATCGTGAAACTCAAAGAGGCCTAAACGTTCAGATCGCAAGCAAGGAGGTATCCTCACAATGCGCCCCGAACATTGGCTTTACACCTTGCCGCTCCGTCTTCGCTCTCTGTTCCGCCGCAACCAAGTCGAGAATGACCTAAGCGAAGAGCTGCAATTTCACGTCGACCAAAAAACGCAAGAATACGCAGCCGCTGGCCTCACGCTAGAAGAAGCCCGCCGCAAAGCCCGCCGCGAATTCGGCGGCATCGAACTATCCAAAGAAAACTGCCGCGACACTCGCCGAGTCAATTTCACCGAGACACTTCTCCAAGACATACGCTTCGGCCTGCGCATGCTGCGCAAGAGCCCGGGATTCACCGCAATCGCCGTCCTGACCTTAGGGCTCGGCATCGGCGCGAACACGGTGATGTTCAGCGTAGTTGAGGGCGTCTTGCTGGCTCCGCTGCATTACTCCTATCCCGATCGCTTAGTGATGGTTTGGGAGAACAATCCCCGGTTTCCACGAGTGTGGGTTTCCTATCCCAACTTCCGGGATTGGCAGCGCGGTGTCCGCTCCTTTCAGCAAATTGCCGCAGGCATGGACGTGGGGGTTGATCTCACAGCTCCCGGTGCTCCCGAGCATCTCAATGGAAAGGAAATCTCCTCGCGTTTTTTCAGCACTCTCGGCACGGTGCTAACGCTCGGGCGTGAGTTCTTGCCTGACGAAGACCGCCAGGGCGGAGCGCCAGTCGCAATTATCAGCAACGGTTTGTGGCGAAATCGGTTCGAGGGAAGCCCCGCGGTGCTCGGCAAAACTGTCACCTTAGATGGAGTGGATTGTACCGTCGTCGGAGTTCTGCCAGCGGGATTCAGTGTCGGACTCCTTCACGCAGATGTTTATACGCCGCTCGGCCGCAGCGATCCACTGATCCTCAACGATCGCGCAGCCCACGAAGGGATTTTCTCCATTGCCCGCCTAGAGTCTGGCGTCAGCCTTGCTCAGAGTCAGGCGGAGATGAATACGATTCAGAACGGCGTGGATCAACAGTATCCCGATGCCAATCGAGACCTGGGAATTTACATTGAGCCCCTCAAGCAGGTCGTCGTCGGGGACACCGGAAAAATGCTTCTGTTGTTGTTGGGAGCCGTGGGATTCGTCTTGCTGATTGCCTGCGCGAATGTCGCTAATCTCTTGCTGGCGCGTTCGGCGGCACGCGCGAGGGAGTTTGCTGTTCGCTCGGCGCTGGGAGCGAGTCGCGCGCGAATGGTGCGGCAGTTGCTTACGGAAAGCGTCCTTCTCTCGCTCGCTGGTGCCGTTTTGGGGCTCCTGATTGCAGTGTTCGGAGTTAAATCCGCGCTGGCGGCGGTGCCGGAGAGTATGCCGCGCAGCGAAAACATCGGGGTGAATGCTGCCGTCCTACTTTTTACATTGGGCGCGTCGATTGCGGTTGGGATTCTGTTTGGCCTCGCGCCGGCGCTGAAAAGTTGGAACGCCGATCCGCAAGCCTCTCTCAAGGAGGGAGGCCGCGGCTCGACGACTGCTCATCATCGCGCTCAAAGCAGTCTCGTAATCGGCCAAATGGCCTTGACCTTGGTGTTGCTGGCGGGCGCGGGCCTATTGTTCCAAACGATACGCCACTTATGGAATGTCAATCCCGGCTTCGACACCCAGCACCTCATCACCTTCAAGGTCGGAGTTTCGCCCGCGCTGACGAAGACTCCTTCGAGCACTCGAACCGCATATCAGCAGTTGATCGAACGTATTCGTCAAATTCCCGGCGTGCAAGCGGCAGATTTTACCGACGTCGTTCCTCTCAGCGGTCAAGGTGGGACCATGCCTTTCTGGATTGGCTCCCAGAAGCCGGCTTCGCTTCAGGCGGCCCCGCGGCTCGTTGGGTTTCTAACGGGTCCGGATTACCTGCGGACAATGAGGATCCCGTTGCTTAGCGGCCGCTTTTTCACTCCCCAGGACACCACCAAGTCCCCGTGCGTCATGGTCATCGACAGCGTTTTCGCCCACACATATTTTCCAGACAAGGACCCATTGACTCAGACTCTATCCGTCGGTTTTTCACCTATGGGCCCTTGCCGGATTGTTGGCGTGGTGGGCCACTTGAAGATCTGGGAGCTGAATGAACCCGATACTTCGCCCCAAAATCAGGCTTATTTGCCCCTTTACCAGGACCCGGATGAGTGGGTGGCCTTGGGCTATCCGGACACAACGATCGTCGTTCGCACGCCACTCGACTCTGCAACTGTCATGCCGGCAATCAAAGCAGCGGTTTACACAGCAGGCAACGACCAGCCGGTTTATGACGTCCACACCATGCAGCAGATTGTTTCGGAGTCAATGTCCTCGCAACGATTCCCCATGATTTTGTTGGGGACCTTCGCGGGTTTGGCATTGCTGCTGGCGTCCATCGGAATCTACGGCGTGATTTCGTATTCGGTGACCCAGCGGTTGCACGAGATTGGGATTCGCATGGCCCTCGGTGCCGAGGGACGGGACGTTTTTCGCATGGTCGTTGGACACGGTCTTCGGCTGGCTCTTGCGGGGCTGGCAATCGGGACAGCGGTCGCCTTTATTCTTACACGCGTGCTGCCGAGCTTCTCGCACCTGCTTTACGGAGTTGGCGCAAACGATCCCACGACATTCGTCACGATCTCTGTCGTTTTGACTGCGGTGGCCGTCTTTGCTTGCTACATCCCCGCTCGCCGCGCTATGCGGGTCGATCCTATAGTTGCGTTGAGGTACGAGTAGACGGGCGTTTTCTTCGCTGTAGATTGAAGGAGGCTTTGTGCAAATACGACGATGGCTAGGCACGTTGCCGCTTCGCTTGCGTGCACTCTTTCGCCGCAATCAAATCGAGCAAGATCTGGGCGATGAACTGCAATACCACCTCGACCAGAAAACCCAGGAGTTCGTAGCCAGCGGTCTAACCACCGAGGAAGCATGCCGCAAAGCCCGCCGGGAATTTGGCGGTATCGAACAGGCCAAAGAAAGCTGCCGAGAGGCGCGCCGCGTCAGCTACATCCAAGACCTGGTGCAAGACCTGGGCTTCGGCCTGCGGATGCTTCGCAATAGCCCCGCGTTCGCTCTCGTTGCCATCCTCACGCTAGCTCTTGGCATCGGCGCAAACACGGCCATCTTCAGTGTGGTTCACGGCGTCTTGCTACGGCCTCTGCCCTTTCCCAAGCAGGATCAATTGATGATGCTTTGGGAGAAGAACGATGACGGCACGCGGTCGAACACTTCCTGGGCGACTTTTATGGACTGGGGCAGACTAAATCATTCATTCACCGGAATTGCCGCCGTCAGCTACTGGACTCCGACGATCGTCGGCGCCCATGATGCGGAAACGCTGACCGGTTTTCGCGTTTCTTCCGCACTCTTTGATTTGATGGGCGTGCAGTTTGTTCAAGGCCGCAATTTCTTGCCGTCCGAGGACATGCGCGGCAACAATTTTGTCGCGATTCTAAGTTACGGCTTCTGGCAGCAAAGGTTTGGTGGCGACCCGGCGATCGTTGGCAAGTCCGTGCAGCTCGGAAGCCGCGCGTATACGGTTGTTGGAGTCCTTCCATCTAGCTTCCCTTCCGTGCTTTCTTTTGATCCTCGGAAGCCCGCGGACATTTACACGCCGCTCGCGTACGACGCCACTCTTCCCTACGCTTGCCGCGATTGCCGCCATCTCCGCGCTTTCGCGCGCCTAAAGAACGGTGTTTCTATCGGTAAAGCAGAGGCGGAGATGAATCAGATCTCCGCGAATTTGTTTCGCGAATATCCGACGGCGTATTCCGCATCGGGTGTAATTCTGACTCCGCTCAAAGATTATCTCGTGGGAGACGTCAAGACAGCGTTGTGGGCTTTGCTGGGCGCCGTTGGATTCGTGCTCCTGATTGCATGTGTGAATGTCGCGAATCTCCTCATGGCCTGGGCCGCCCGAAGACAGCGTGAAGTCGCCTTACGCGCGGCTCTGGGTGCCCGTCGAGCTCGAATGATTCGGCAGTTTGTTACGGAGAGTCTGCTGCTCTCTCTGCTCGGCGGTGGTTTTGGACTTGTTCTCGCATGGGGCGCAGTTGCCTTGCTCCAAAATGTTCGGCTCGCAAACCTGCCACGCCTCCAGAACGTGCAAATCGACGCCTGGACATTTGCGTTCACCTTCGGCATTTGTCTGCTCACGGGACTTTCGTTCGGTCTCCTGCCTGCTCTCCGCGCCTCGAAACTCGACCTGAATGAAGCGCTCAAAGAGTCCGGAAAGAGCACGGCTGGACACGAACGCCAGCGTTTGCGCAGTGCACTTGTTTTTGCCGACATGGCGCTGGCGCTGCTTCTTCTCACTGGCGCGGGCCTCATGATGAAAAGCTTCGTCCGACTGCTCGAAGTCAATCCCGGCTTCGATCCTGAGCACACGTTGACGCTCACAGTATCGTTATGGGGTCCAAAATCCGCGGATGCGCCTGCGATCGCGTTTTTCAATCAAGTTTTACAGAAAGTCCAAGCGCTTCCCGGAGTTGAATCCGCCGGCATCGTCAGCCAGCTCCCGTTGGGAGGAAATATGGACATGTACGGCGTCCATGTGGAGGGCAAGTCACTGCCAAATCCCGAAGAAGACCCCAGCGCGGACCGCTATTCCATTAGCCCGGATTATTTGCGCGCCATGCGCATTCCCTTGTTGCGCGGGCGTGCGTTCGACGATCGCGACGCCGCAACCTCGCCTTCGGTCGCGCTCGTCAACGAATCCATGGCGCGCCAGTTCTGGCCGGGCGAGGATCCCGTCGGTAAGCGATTTCGGATGGGCGACACGAAAGGTCCATGGAGAACGACCGTCGGCGTCGTGGGCGATGTCCTGCATAAAGGACTCGATGCTCCGCACACTTTGCAAGTTTATCTGCCGAATACGCAATTCGCCGATTCTAGCGTGATTTTGGCGGTGCGCACTGCGAACAATCCCGCCGCACTCGCCGCCGCAGTGCGCTCGGAAATCGCAACGCTCGACCCGCGGGTTCCTGTTTCAGCCATCGCGACAATGGACGAAGTTGTCTCTGCTTCCGTCGCCAATCAACGCTTCGGCGCTTTGCTCTTTCTGCTCTTCGGCGCCATCGCGCTGCTTTTAACCGCAGTCGGCATCTATGGCGTGATTTCCTACGGCGTCGCGCAACGCACGCATGAGATCGGCATCCGCCTCGCTTTGGGTGCAAGCCGCCGCGAAGTCCTCAATTTGATTGTGAGTGATGCGATGAAGCCCGCTCTGCTTGGCGCGGTGCTGGGCCTGTGCGCCGCCCTAGGATTGACCCGTTTCTTGACGAATCTTCTGTATAACGTGAAGCCCACGGATCCGTTTGTCTTCGCCGCCGGGCTCCTCGTCTTAGTCGGTGTGGCGCTACTCGCGTCCTACATCCCCGCGCGACGGGCGATGCGTGTTGATCCGTTAGTCGTTTTGCGTCACGAGTGAATGCGAGATGGAGCGAAAAAAAAGCGAGCGGTTGGCCAGCCTTATACTCCTTTGGCTAGCAGGCTCTTCCAGCGCTCCCAAGCTTCGGTCCGGGCTTTCTTGTTCGCGTCAGTAGCATCGGGCGCTTCGCCGGCGCGCATAAACCCGTGTCCCGCGCCGTCGTAGGTCACGGGCTCAAACGTCTTGCCCGCGGCTTTCATGTTAGCGATAGCATCCGGAATCATCGCGCCAATTCGCGAGTCGTTGCCGGCGAAGAATCCGTAGACCGGCGCGTTGATCCGTGCCATCGCGTCCTTATCCGGCGGAGGCCCATAAAAAACGAACGCCGCCGAGAGGTCGTTGCGATTCGTCGCGAAACGGAACGACTGTCCGCCGCCCCAGCAAAATCCCACAACGTACAGCTTTCCGTCCGACGCGGGAATTTTGTTGGCGTAGTCGGCCGCGGCGTTCAAGTCCGCGGTCACCTGGTCCGGATTCAGATGGCTCACCGCCTCCGTCGCCTTTCCCTCCGCGAAGGACGAACTTCGGCCGCCATTGGGTCCCATTCCGGAAAGCAGATCGGGCGCGACTGCGATGTAACCGGCCGCCGCGATTTGGTCCGCCAAATCCTGCACCCAATCCGTCATGCCGAAAATTTCGTGAATGATCAGCACTACCGGCCGCTTGTCCTTCGACTCCGGATACACCACGAACGTCTCGACCGATCGCCCGTCGTGCTTAACGGTCACCCATTCCTGGTGTCGGGGCGACTTCGCCAGCTTGTCCTTCGCCCAGTCTTGCGCCGAAACTGTCTGCGCCACCCCCAAAATCAGCAAAGCCAAAATGATTCGCTTCATCGCTCCCCCTCACGCCTCACTCGAAACCAAGTCAATGCAACCCTATTTCTTGCCCATCCCCCACCCCGAGGCGCCCGCATCATATCCGCTCTTCCTTCATCACATCAATCCCCAGAATCGTCAAGTCCGCCCCGCAATGCCCCCTTCGACTTCTGGAGGCCATGCCAGGAGCGGGAGCCGCCCCCTCTTTTAAGCGGATAACGAAAGAAAATGCAGGGAACAAACATCCTCTTATTTACGTTCGTCCAAGTAGTTGAACGGCTCGTCCGGGTAGCCTATCCTTTGCCCAATACCCGTCGGCTCGACTCGAACTTGTGGAGAATCTTCGATGCATTCACTCTGGCAGGACTTCAAGTACGGCGTTCGGCAGCTCCGGAAGAACCTCGGCGTCACAGCGATCATGGTGTTTACGCTGGCGCTGGCCATCGGCGCGACCACGGCCATTTTCAGCGTCGTCTATGGCGTGCTTCTCCGTCCCCTGCCGTATCCCGATGCGAACCGCATCATGGCCATCTTCGAGATTACCTCGAAGGGCCACCCATCGCGCCTCGCGGACCCGAACTTCGACGACTTTCGCGATCAAAACCACAGCTTCCAAGCCATTGCGAAGTACAGCAGCGATATCGCTTCCGTCTCTGGAGCTGCAGAGCCGACTCGCACGACGATCGCTCCCGTCTCGCCCGACTTTCTTAAGGTCTTGGGCATCGAGCCAATGCTCGGAAGGGATTTCACCGCCAGCGACGCGAAAAAAGGCGCCGCTCCCACCGTTCTTGTCAGCTATGGCTACTGGAAACAGAACCTCGGAGCACCCCAGGATCTCTCACAGTCGCACCTGAAAATTGAAGGCGCGGTCTACTCCGTGATCGGCGTGCTGCCGCCCGGATTCCAATTTCCGCAAGATGTAGAACTGTGGCTGCCGGCCGATCTGGAAGGCGAAAACCCAAGCAGGACGTCGCATAACTACAGTGCAATCGGACGCCTTCGCGACGCCGTGACCGTCGCGCAAGCGAATCAGGATATCAGCGCGATCGCCCGCCGCATTCACGCGACCTCGAGCGAGCAAGGTGACTATCTTCTGAAGGATGGAATGGCCCTTCCTCTGCAGGACTCGATCACAGGCAATGCACGGCCTGCGCTGCTGGTTCTGCTCGGGGCCGTGGGATTTCTGCTTCTGGTAGCTTGCGCGAATGTGGCGAATCTCTTACTGGCGCAAGCGTCGGTGCGAGGGCGCGAGCTCTCTATTCGCAGCGCCCTTGGTGCGGCGCGTGGACGGCTGATCCGCCAATTCCTTACCGAATCCTTCGTGCTGTCGCTCGCCGGAGGTGGGCTAGGCGTGCTTGGGGCGTTGGCAGGAGTGACAGGATTGCTCGCACTCGCGCCGCAAAGTCTCCCACGCCTGTATAGCGTCTCGATCAATCTCCCTGTACTTGCTTTCGCTCTCCTTCTTACAGCGGCCGTGGCCGCCGGACTCGGAGCGTTCACCGCTATCCGCGCAACTTCCGGCGACCCGCGCGAGGGCCTCGCCGAAGGCGGTCGCGGACAAGCCGGTTCGCAAGGCAGCCAGCGCATTGGCCAGGTCATCGTGGCGGCACAAGTCGCCATCACTTTGGTGCTGGTGATCGGGGCCGGATTGCTCGGGCGTAGTCTCATGAAAGTGCTCGAAGTGAATCCCGGCTTCCGCGTGGACAAGATTGTTAGCATGGACGTTTCGCTGCCATGGGTCGAGGATCCCAAAGCAAAAGCAAGCCAGGGAATTTTCTATTCCAATCTGATTGACCGGCTCAAACAAATCCCTGGCGTTCGCAACGTCGGCGCGGCCAGCAACCTGCCGTTGGTGGATGGCGGCCTTCCCGACGGAACGTTTCTGTTGTTGACGCCGAACGAGATGCCCAAATCGCTGGACGATTTTGGTGCGCTGTTCCAGCAAAAAGAGCGCCTGGGCATTGCGGATTTCTGCGTCGCCAGCGACGGCTACTTCCAGGTTCTGGGTATTCCGCTTATTCGCGGGCGCATCTTCGATGAACGCGACGGCGCGGATGCTCCGCATGTTGCGGTGATCAGCCAATCGCTGGCACACGACCGCTGGCCAAATCAGGATCCCATTGGCCATACGATTGAATTTGGAAACATGGATGGCGATGTGCGCTTGCTGACGATCGTGGGAATCGTGGGCGATACTCATGAATACGGCCTCGATGCGCCGGCGCGTCCGACCGTGTACGTGGATTTGTTCCAGCGGCCGCGGGCGGAAATGACCTTGGCGATGCTCAGCGATGCCGACACGCGCTCGGTCACCTCGGCGGCGCGAGGCATTCTGCAAGATCTCAATCCTGATATTCCTGCGAAATTCCAAACGTTTTCGCAAATCTATTCCGCCTCGATGGGTTCGAGGAGATTCAACGTTATTCTCGTCGGATTCTTTGGAATCACCGCGCTGCTGCTCGCAACGGCGGGCGTCTTTGGCGTGATGGCCTATTCGGTCAGCCGTCGCACCCGCGAAATTGGCGTACGCATGGCTCTTGGAGCAGTCTCCAGCGACGTCTTAGGCATGATCCTGGGCCAAGGACTGCGCACCATCCTCATCGGCGTTGTAGTTGGCATCGCCGGCGCGCTGGCTCTGACGCGTACTGTCGCTTCGCTTCTCTTCGGCGTCACTGCGACCGATCCGCTCACTTTCGGCGCAGTGACATTGCTCCTCGTTGGCGCGGGGCTGTTGGCGTGCTACATTCCAGCGCGCCGCGCCACGCGCGTCGATCCTCTCGTCGCCTTGCGTTACGAATGAGCTGCGATTAAATCGCCAAGACGGCGAAACAGGAAGCTCGGATACGGCTTCCGCTCAACTTCTCTTTCAGATTTTTGTTGCGCATGTGCTCCGTTTCCAAGAGACTGTGCCCCTGTTTCAAGTCCTTCGGAGGCGACATGACCCGGCTTCGCACTCTCATCGCAATTCTTGCGCTCTGCATTCTGCTTCCAGCGCTTGCCGCTGCGCCTCAAACGCCGGCTCCCACAAAGACCGCCGCGCCACCTGCTGCAGCCGAAACAAAGCCCGAGCCAGCGACTCCGCTTCCCGCCGCGCACCCTCTCGAAAAAGCTGACCTCGAAGCCTTTTTCGACGGCCTGGTCCCGCTCCAAATGGAGCGCAGCGACGTTGCCGGCGCCACCGTCCTGGTCATGAAAGACGGCCAGGAACTTCTGAAGAAGGGCTACGGCTACTCCGACCTCGCAAAAAAATCTCCTGTCGACCCTGACGCCACCATGTTCCGCCTCGCCTCCATTTCTAAACTCTTCACTTGGGTTTCCGTCATGCAACTCGCCGAGCAAGGCAAGCTGGACATCGACGCGGACGTGAATAACTATCTCGATTTCAAAATCGCCCCGGCCTTCAACAAACCCATCACTCTCCGCAACTTGATGACCCACACCGGCGGCTTCGAAGAGGTAGTTCACGACATTATTTATGTCGATCCACACAAGCCGACTTCACTGCGGGATTTCTTGATCGCCAATCAACCGCGACGCATGTATCCTCCGGGTGAAATTCCGGCCTATTCCAATTACGGCGTCGGCCTCGCCGGCTACATCGTCCAGCGCGTCAGCCTCGAGCCTTTCGAGCAGTATGTGTCCGAGCACATCTTCCAGCCCCTCGGCATGAAGCATTCCAGCTTTAACGAGCCCATGACCGCCGAGCTCGCTCCCTACGTCTCCGACGGCTATAAAACCGACACGGAGAAACCCGTTATCGGCTTTGAAATATTCAATCCGGCTCCCGCGGGTGGCGTTTCCTCCGCTGCTGGCGATATGGAAGAATTCGCGCTCGCTCTGTTGAACGGAGGCGAACTCAACGGACAGCGCATCCTCAAAGCCGAAACCCGCGACCTTATGTGGACGCCGCAGTTCCAAGCCTCCAAGCAACTGCCTTCTATCTGTATGGGTTTCTACCAAACCTGGCGTAATAATCTCCGCTTCATCGGCCACGACGGCGACCTGATCGCTTTCCACAGCATGTTCCTGATCGAGCCCACGCAAAAACTCGTCATCTTTGTGTCCTACAATTCCGCCGGCTCCGCATCGAAGAACCGCGCTGAGCTTCTCGACGGCTTTGCGGACCGCTATTTCCCCGCTTACACACCGCCCCCGTTTCAAACGGCCTCATCGGGTCAGGTCAAAGAGATCGCGGGCACCTATCAATCCACGCGCCGTGCCGATAGCACCAAACTGGCCATCGGCAATCCTTTCAGCCAAGCTGTCGCTAAAGTCGATAAAGACGGCGTTCTCACTGTCGATGTCTTCAAAGACTTGCGCGGCCACACGCGCAAATGGAAACCCATCGGCAAGGATTTGTGGCAGGTCGAGGGCGATCAGGCTCGCGCCTTCGGCATCCGGGATTCGTCGGGAAAAATAATTCGCGTTGCGGTCAATTTTCCTGGAGTGCAGTTTCAGCGCGTCCCCTGGTACGAGCACAAATCATTTGTGGGAATTTCTCTCGCCGTCAGCGTGTGTATCTTGCTCTTCGTCGTCCTGGCCAGCTTGGTCCGCTTCGGGAGAAAACTTTTCTTCGGCAGTCGTCCGCCGCTCAAGCCTCAGCCTGGGACAGTTTGGATTACGATCGGCCCGCGTTTGGCCGCATTCACTTGGATCATCGTCGCCATTTGGCTCGTAGCTTTGGCCGGCAACCTTCAAAACTCAGATCTGCCTTCTTTCAACGTCATCGTGCGTTACTTTTGGCTGATCAACTGGTTCTCTGTGTTGGCCGTGATTTTCAGCATCTTTGCGTTGATCGCTGGAATCCGCATCTGGCGCCGCGCCGATACCCGTTTCATCTCGCGCCTTAAGTTTTCGCTAGTCGCGCTCGCTTGCGTCTTCCTAGCCTGGTATTCCATCCACTGGAACCTGATCGGCCCCATCCACCGTTTCTGACCCTCTCGGGCAGGCATGACATACCGCATCCCTGTGCGAGCGCATGTCCCATTCCAACTGACCCGGCGGCGGGCATGTCCCGTGCTCGTTTTGGGGTTCACCGTTCGCTTGACGAAAGTCATTCTCAGGTATAAATAGGTAGAATGTCTACGGTAGACGATCCACGGAAAGCCCTCGAATTTCTGCAGGGCACGCTCGAAGTCTTAATTCTTCGCAGCTTGCAAGGCGCCCCGAACCACGCCTATGGCATATCGCAATTCCTCGAGCAGCAATCAGAATATGAATTCCTTGTCGACAACGGTTCGCTGTATCCGGCGCTGCAGCGCCTGCTCCAACGGCGCTGGATTCGTTCGCAGTGGAAAAAATCCCCTAGCGGCAGGCGCGCGAAATACTACCGCCTGACTCCTCTTGGCCGTACGCAGTTGGTCGTGGCGAAATCGAGATGGATGCGGTTCGTGGAAGCAATGGGCCGAGTTCTAGCTCCGCAGAGGTGAAGCCATGCGCGAATGGTGGTCAAAGACTTGTGGCGCCTTGCATTTTCGCCGTGGGCTTGACGACGATCTCTCCGACGAGATGCAAGCGCATCTCGACTTAATGACCTCCGAGAACCTCGAACGCGGCATGTCTGACGACGAAGCTCGCGCATCGGCGCGCCGTGCCTTCGGCAATCTGACCAGGACGCAAGAAAACGCGCGTCAAGCCTGGCAGTTTCCGCGGTTCGAAACCATTCTCCAGGACGTCCGCTACGGATTGCGCGGCATTCGTCGGTTGCCAAGCTTCTCGCTAGTCGTGATTTTAACGCTGGCGCTTGGCATTGGGGCGAACACGGCCATCTTTAGCGTCGTCTATTCGGTCCTGCTAAAGCCGCTGCCCTATCCCCACGGGGAGCGGCTGGTATGGCTCGGAGAATCCACGGCCAAGGCCGAAGGCATCAGTATCACCTGGATCAATTTTGAGCATTGGCGCCATGACGGCGATTCCTTTGAAAACATGGCGGCGTTCAATGGCACGGATTTGACTCTTACTGGCCGCGGCGACGCCGTGCTCACACACGATTGGCTCGTGACGAGCAGCTTCTTTCGGCTAACCGGCGCGAAACCCGCATTGGGACGCTTCTTTGCCGAAAGCGACGACAAACCCGGCGCCGCTCCAACGACGATTGCCACCGCTGAGTGTTGGCAACGCAGGCTCGGCGGAGACCCTAACATTGTTGGCGAATCCGTGGTGCTAGATGGCACGTCCTATCAAATCATCGGCGTCCTGAACCCCGGATTTGGATTTCTTACGAGGTCCGCCGACTTTTATCTACCTCTCGGACGCGCCGCCGGCGCTTCTCGCAAACGCAGCGATCATGGGTCGATGCGAGCATTGGGCCTTCTCAAGCCGGGAGCGACTCTGACGCAAGCAAAGACCAATCTCGACGCCATCATGCAGCGGCTCGCGCTCAGCGACCCCGGTCCCGAGGATGATCATCGCGCGTTTGCCGCCTACTTGACTGAAGTAATGGGCAACGGCGTTCGCACGACGTTGCTCGTTCTTATGAGCGCAGTCGGTCTCGTGCTGATGATTGCCTGTGCCAATGTCGCAAGTCTTCTGATCGTTCGCAGCACGGCGCGCGCTCGAGAGATCGCGATTCGGGTGGCCATCGGCGCGGGGCGTGCGCGCCTTGTCCGCCAACTCCTCACCGAAACTATCGTTATCGCGGCGATTGGTGGCGCATTGGGATTGCTTTTGGCAGGGTGGTGTCTACGTATGCTGATAGTGATTGGCCCGCGCGACATTCCACGCCTCACAGAAGCTACGCTTGATCTTCCCGTTTTGCTTTTCGCCGCGGCAAGCTCCGTGGCCGTCGGATTGCTCGCCGGACTCGCTCCCGTTTTCAATGCTGGAAAAGTTGATTTAACAACCGCGCTGAAAGAAGGCGCGCCCACGGCAGGCACGGGGAGGCACGGTCAAGCATTTCGCAGCACGCTGGTGATCGTGGAAGTCGCCATCACGCTCATGCTGGCATTTGCTTCGGGACTTCTCGTTCGCAGCTTGATCGCCGCGCAAAATGCAGACCCCGGCTTTGATCCTCGGCAGCTCTTGGCCATCGAACTGCAGTTGCCAGAGTCGCGCTATAAGAGCGACGACAGCGTGCGCCAGTACTACGGCCAGCTTTCGCAGAGCCTGCGTGCCGAACCTGGTGTGGAAGACGTCGGCCTGATCATGTGTCCTCCTGGTGCAGGAGATTGCGGCGATTATTGGTATTCCATTCTCGAAAAACCCACGCCCGCCCGAGACGATGTTCCGCTCTCGCTTTTCAATCGAGTGGATGCCAACTATTTTCGCGTTGCGCGCGTTCGCCTCATTGCAGGCCGTAACTTCAACGATTCGGACCGCGCCGGCGGCCCGCGGGTCACGATAATCAACGAACGGCTCGCGCGTCAGGAATGGTCAGATCCACGACTGGCGTTAGGGCAACATCTCAAGGTTGGCGGCCCATACATGGAAGGGTCAACGCTTGAAATCGTCGGCGTAGTAGCGGACGTCAGCCAGATGGGTCTCGATGCTGAAGAAATGCCAACCTTCTACTACGCCTTCTCGCAGAAGCCGGATTCGGCGATGGTCGTAACAATGCGAACGAATGGCAACGCTGCGCAATGGATGAACTCCGCTCGACGCCAGGTTTCGGCTCTGGATCGAAACGTTCCTATTCAATCCTTGCGGACCGCCGAAGATTGGCTGGGTGCCACGCTCCAGCAGCGACGCTTTGCCACGCTGCTGCTTGGGCTTTTCGGCGGGCTCGCAATGCTCCTAGCTGCGGTGGGGATCTACGGCGTACTGAACTATTGGGTCAGTGCGCGGCAGCGAGAAATTGCAATTAGGCTCGCGGTTGGCGCGCACCGTTCGACGATTCTTCGTTGGGCTGGATTCCACGCTGCTCGCCTTGCTGCGTTTGGAATTGTTCTGGGAGCAATCGGCGCCTGGATCGCCTCTCGTTGGCTGGAAAGCTTGGTCTTCGGCGTAACCGCACGCAGCCCTTTGATGATGCTGCTCGCTGGAACGACCGTGATTGCCATCGCTGGGTTGGCTGCCAGCGTCCCGCTCTGGCGCGCTACCCACACGGACGTCGTCTGCAATCTCCATGATGCGTGACGCTTTGGAGTTCGTGACTTAGAGAATGAGCCTTCTTACAACTCCCAGCCCTTCCGTCTTTCCGGCTGCACCAACTTTTGCGCTGTCTGAGAATTCGTCACTTTCAGACTCCCGCGGTCCCAATGCAACCTTTCGCCCGTCATGGAAGCAACGTTTCCCAACAGCAACGTCTCCGTCACCATCCCTGTAAATTCAAAATTCGCTCCGGGTTTATCTTTTCCGCCTTTACACGCGTTCAGCCATTCCCGTTCATTCCCCGGCGACCGCGGCAGGGTTTTCGGCGGCGGCACGAACACCTCCATCTTCGCGCGCGGAATCAGCTCTGGATGCCCGCCGTTGAAATCGCACAAAATCTTTCCGTGATCTCCGACGAACAACAATCCCTCGTTCTCTTCCTCCTCACCTTTCAGAGATCGCCCTTCTTCCAGTTCGTCCGGCCGCTCTGGCTTCAGTCCTCCGTCGAACCAATTAAATTTCACGGCAGGCATATCGCCGCGCGCGGGAAAGTTGTACCGGCAAATCGAAGCGAGCGGATAGGTCTCGTCATATCGTTCGCTCGAGCTCGCTTCCACCGTTTCCGGCGCTTCCAGTTTCAGCACGCGGAAAAGCGTGTCGTAACTGTACGACCCCATGTCCCCCAGCGCGCCGCAGCCAAAGTCTCCCCAGCCGCGCCACACAAACGGCAAATACGCCTGATTGAACCCGCGTTCCGGCGCAGGCCCAAGCCACAAATCCCAATCCAATCCCGCCGGCACAGGCTGCACGTCCTTCGGCCGTTCAATTCCCTGCGGCCAATAAGGTCTGCTCGACCAGTTAGAAACTTCCCGTACCGGCCCAATCACACCCGCCCAAATCCATTCGCACAAAAGCCGCGTGGCCTCAGACGCCTGATTTCCCACTGCAATCTGCGTCGCGACTCCTGTCTCCTTCGCGACTTCCGCCATTCGCCGCGCTTCATAAATTGTGTGCGTCAGCGGCTTCTGGCAGAAGACATGTTTGCCCTTCTTCATCGCCGCAATCGAAACCGCTGCGTGCAAGTTGTCCGTCGTGCAGACGACCACCGCGTCCACATCCTTCTGTTTCTCGAGGAGTTCGCGAAAATCCACATAGGCCGCGCAACCGTTGTACGTTCCCGAGCGCTGTTGCGTCCCGTAATATCCATTCACAATTTTCTGGCAGGGCTCGCGGCCCGCTACGCCGCTCGTCACGCGCAGCGAATGCGTCAACTGAATCGGCTCGTTCGGACTCAGCCACTCCCAGCCGCTGTCCACGCCCAGCAACTCTCGCACCGACTTGGTGAATTCGTGGTCATCCCACTGCGGATAATTTGCCGCGCTGGTCGTCACATCGCAAACCGCCACGCCCTGCACGTCGGGCTGTTTCAAGAACCCCAGCATCACGCGCAATCCCTGCGCCCCCACTCCGATAAACGCAATGTTCACTTTGTCGCTCGGCGGCACATATCCCGTCCCGCCCAAAACATGGCGCGGCACAATCGTAAATCCCGCAGCCGCCGCAGCCGTCGTTCCCAAAAATTCTCGTCGCGATACACGACCATTCGGCGCGACGCTTAGGTTCTCCGCGTCCACACGGTTCCCAGCCTCGGCGTCCTTCACCGCGTCATTCAATCGTTTCAACTCTCCCATTTCGCACCTCTCCGCGGGAATTCTACCCATTCTCCTTCGTCAGGTCGATACTTCTCTGCGCACCCTACCGTCGGCCCTGACACTTACCAGCGTTCGCTTGAATATCTGTATCCGGGTGGCCCAATAGGCGGTCGGGCACAGCCGGGGCGTGGGACTAGAGCTGATCAACCAGATGGAAACTTGCAGTTAAACGGTGGATTCGGAACGGAAGACGCGCTGGAAGCGCGGCCCAGTGAACTGGACGCCTACTAACCTCTCACCCTGCGAGGGTGCGTCGACGACGTAAACCACTCTGCCGTGCGTTTCGAAAGCCGCTTCCCTGCGGCGCGAGGTGTGGCTAGAAAAGGGGATGTATATTTCAATTTCGGAACCTATCGTGACATCGAAACGTGTTAGGAAAGCGGCGCCGCCACGGCAAAGATTTTCGCTGGCTGTAACTTCTTCGTTGGTGACGCCGTGCGGATCGCGGCGGCGCAACTTGAGCGGAAGGTGGACACTGATCCTTCGTTCCGACCGGTGCCCAGAGACGGACTTGCTAATGGGGACCGTGGACAGGGTACTCATATCTGCTGCTCTCCAATGTTCAGCTTTCCAAGGGATTCTTCTTCCCGGATTTCTTGATTCTCATTTTTAAATGTAAACGCTACCCCATCACGCTAACTTTCTGGACGCTCCAAGCTTACGAGGATTCTCCATCGCGAGACTGTGCAAAATTGTACAATCTAATTCGCCAGCTAAGATTCTTGGCTCACTCGCAAAACCGGAAGATTCAACGCCGTTCCTCTTCGTTTTTCTATCGGACTCAACCTCCTCCAGTCCTAGGACGCCTAGTCACTTCCTCCTACTCACAGCCTCTCCTCGGTTTGATTGCTTCCCCGTACCTCGCCGCGTATGATTAGCGATTCATGCTCTCGGCTCGGCCTAATCAGTCCATGACTCGCAACATCTCCCGCTTTCTCATTCTCTCGGCCCTGGTCTTTGCCGCCGCACCGTCGTGCTTCACCGCCCAAGCCCAAGTCCCATCTACCATTGAGATCCTCCCCCTCAGCCAAATTCGTCCGGGCATGCAGGGCTACGCTTACACGATCTTCGCCGGCGACCAGGTCGAAAAGTTCGACCTGGAAGTCATCGGGGTCATGCCCAATTTCCTCGGCCCCAAGCAATCCATTATTCTTGTCCAACTAAAAGGTCCGAAAGTTGAGCACACCGGCGTTGTCGCCGGCATGAGCGGGAGCCCCGTCTATTTCGACGGCAAACTCGCTGGGGCTCTTTCCCTGAAACTCGGCGTCTTCACTAAGGAACCCATCGGCGGCGTCACGCCCATTGAAGACGTGCTTCGTCCCCAGCCGCAACTCACCTCAGAAGCGGACCCGTACCAATCCCCGTTACCTCAACTTTCTCTACCGCAAACCGCGGCTTCCAACGCAAATCTGCCCACCGGCTCTGCTCTCGAGCCCATCGAAACTCCTCTCATCTTCTCCGGTTATCAACCCGAAGCTCTCCGCCAATTCGGGAGCCAGCTGCAGAGCTTCGGCTTCGTCGCCGCGCAAGGCGGTACCGCCGCTCCCCAGCCCGGTGATGCGCATCTCGTCCCGGGCGATATGGCAGGCATGGTCCTCGTTCAAGGCGATACCTCCATCAGCTCTGCCTGCACCGTGACGGCTGTCCGCGCCAACAACGTGTATCTCTGCGGCCATCCCTTTCTGAGCCTCGGGGACGTCCAATTCCCCATGGCCCGCACCGAAGTCGTCACAACACTCTCTTCCGACCTCGCTTCCACCAAAATCATCAATGTCGGCAGCGACATCGGCACGATCACCGGCGACCATCTCACCGCGGTTACGGGCAAGCTAGGTTCTCTTCCTCCCATGATTCCGCTTGACCTCACGCTCTCCGTCGGCGGCGCCGAAAAAAAACTCCACTTTGAGATGGTCGATCACCCCAAGCTCACTCCGCTCCTGATCGGCCTCACTGTTTTCAACGGACTCACGCAAAACTCGCTGTACGGCGAGGGCACCACGCTCCATCTCTCCGGCCAGATCCTCGTCCACGGCCACGCGCCCGTTCAAATTGAAAACACATTCGCCCCCGGCGATGCTTTCTCTCCCGATGGCCTTCCCATCGCTCTCAATATCCAAAGCATTTTCACGCGGCTCTTCAACAACACCCACGAAATCCCGGTCTTCGACAGCATTAACCTCCACGTCGAAAGTGTCCCCGGCCGCCAGTCGTACAACATCGAAAGCGCATGGCTGGAAAAAGGAGAGGCCGCCCCCGGTGAAACTCTTCGCGTCCGCGTCTTGCTTCGTCCCTATCGCGGCCCCGCGCGCATTGAAGAAACCACCGTCCGCGTCCCTGAGCAAGCTACTCGCGGCACCACTCTCCGCGTCCTAGTCACTGACGGCGACATGCTCAATCGCGCTTCCCACGGCTTCTCTTTCTCCAGTGGCGGCGGCAGCGCCAGCCTCGATCAACTCATCACCCTTATCAATCGCGAGCGCCGCAACGACCGCCTCTACGTCGGCCTCTTTACGCCCACGCCCACCATCCTCTGGGATGACAAGGAACTCCCCGACGCCCCGCTCTCCGAAATCAATGTCGTCGACGGCCGTCCCACTCCCGGTACCGTCCAAATTCTCCGCGAGTCCCTGGCCAGCGAATCGTCCATCCCGCTCGGCGGCCCCGTAACAGGGATCATCTCGCTGAATCTCCAAATCCGGTGACCATCCACATGCAAAATTTACGTCGACTTCTCTCCGATTCCTGTGTCAACGCCGCCCGCAAAACGTGCCATCGGGACTCTGCCTCCGCTCGCCACTCGTCACTCGCCACTCGGCACTCTTTTTTCCTTTGCGTCCTTTATCTCCTTTGCTTCCTCTACCTCCTGCCCTCTCCCCTTTTCGCCGAACACACTCGTCGCTGGTTAGAAACCACATACGACGAATTCCTGAAAGGCACCGCCCACGGCGTAGCCGTCCGCAGCGATGGCCGCCTCGAACTCGCTCCCAAATTCACGCTCCTCGCCGACGCGGACGCTTCCTATCTCTGGTCCGTTCGCCTCAATCCCGAAGGCGTTCTCTACGCCGCCGGCGGCTCGCCCGCAAAAGTGTTTCGCTTCGACGACAACGGCAAGCCCACTACCGTGTTCGATTCCTCTGATCTGGTTGCGCAAGCCATCGCCTTCGACTCCAAAGGCACGCTCTACGTCGCCACATCTCCCGACGGCAAGGTCTATCGCGTCTCGGCCACCGGCGAAAAGTCCGTCTTCTTCGACCCCAAAACAAAATACATCTGGGACATCGCATTCGCCCCGGATGGCACCCTCTACGTCGCCACCGGCGACAAAGGGCAGGTCTTCGCCGTCTCTCCCGGTGGTAGGGGTGAGCTCTTTTACGCGACCGACGAAGCCCACATCCGCGTGCTGGCTTTCGACGCGAACCACAATCTGCTCGCCGGAACCGAACCCAATGGCCGCGTCTTGCGCATCACTCGCCCCGACGCCAATTCGGCCCGCAAAGAACGCAAGGAGAAGAACTCTTCCGCCTCCGACGCTGCGGCAGCCGAAGGCTTCGTCCTCTACGAAACCCCGAAGCGCGAAGTTACCGCTCTCACCGTGGCTCCGGACGGCTCCATCTACGTTGCCGCCATCGGCGAGAAACAGCGCAACATCTCCACGCCCGCCACCACAATCATCGCCTCCCCCCAAGGCACAACCACTATCACCACCGGCGCAGGCGGCGTAACCGGCACAATCTCCGGCCAGATCCAGCAATCAACTCCCTTCATCGCTTTCCCGCCCGCTCTTTCCAGCAGCATCTATCGCCTTTCGCCCGACGGCGCCCCCGATGAACTCTGGTCCTCCCGAGACGACCTCGTCTATTCTCTCGGCCTCGCACCCGACGGCCGCGTCCTCGCCGGCACCGGCAACAACGGCGCGCTTCTCGCCATCGACGGCCACGGCGTCTACGCGCAACTCGCCAAGGCCGGATCCGCGCAGATCACCGGCATCGCTCGCAATGCCGCCGGCAGAGTCTTTCTTTGCACCTCCAATCCCGGCAAAGTCTTCTCGCTCGGCCCCGAGTACGAACCCGAAGGCACTTTCGAATCGCGTTCCTTTGACGCGCAACTCTTCTCCCAGTGGGGCCGCCTGGATTGGTGGAGCCCTCCCGCCGACGCGGTTTCCGAGAAATCCGCAAAATCAGCAGCCAACTCTGGCGAACCCCGTCTAGAATTTTTCGTCCGCTCCGGCAACACCGAAGATCCTGGCAAAGAGTGGTCTCGCTGGTTCGGCCCCTATTCCAAACCAGGCAGTGCGGTGCAAGCTCCGTCGGCCCGCTTCTTCCAATGGAAAGCCGTCATCCACGACGGCCGCCCCGGCGATGGCATCTACTGGGTCAGCCTCGCCTATCTCCCGCGCAACGTCGCTCCCGTCATTGACGCTATCGTCATGCAAGATCCCGGCGTCCGCGCACAAAGCAACACCATCATCTCCACCAGCCAAGCTCCTAGCGTCACTCTAAAAATGCCTCCGACGCCAAACACTACTGGCATCTTCATCGCCCAAACCACCACATCGACAAAATTCGACCAGCCTCCCCAAGGCTACCGCGAAAAGGGCTATCAATCCGTTCTGTGGAGCGCCCACGACGACAACGACGACGATCTTGTCTACAGCGTCTACTATCGCGGCGAAAACGAACACGAGTGGAAACTACTGAAGGACAAGCTCGATCAAAAATTCTATTCCTGGGACACCACCACTCTTCCCGACGGCGCCTACTATCTAAAAATCATCGCCACCGACGCTCCCTCAAATCCCCCGGCAATCGCCCTAAAGACCGAGCGCGAAAGCGAGCGCTTCGAAGTCGACAATACCCCGCCGGTCATCGAGGGTCTGAAAGCCGTCTCCGCTCATTTCCAAAGCGGTCCAAACCGTGCCGAAATACTTCAAGTTGAGTTTCTGGCGAAAGATGCGTCCAGTAGCATCGATCGCGCCCAATACAGCCTCGATGGCGGCGACTGGACGCTCTTATCTCCCAGCGGCAACGTCAGCGACGCTCCCGAAGAGCATTACGCATTTTCCGTCGACAAACTCACGCCAGGTGAACACACCATCGCCGTCCGCGCCTACGACCGCTTCGACAACGTTGGCAGCGCCAAAACTGTTTTCACCGTCCCGGGCACAAAGCCTTAACAAGCCCGCGACTCGCTAGTCGCTGAAAGATTTCTGGTTTTTAGAATTGTCATTCCGAGCGTAGCGAGGAATCTGCTTTTTGCTCGCTCTGCAATTGTGCAGCGACTCGCCGGGGAACTACTACGCCATCCAGCGTTCTGCCACCGGCACCGAGCTGAACTTCACAATTTCCGCCCCGAACCCGATGCGACCGTCTGCGTATGCTTCATTCTTCACGTGCACGACGCGCGCCGTGCAATGCATCTCCTCGGTGCGCGTTCCAGTCACTTCTCCAGGCATGCGCAACGTCACTTCAATGGGCATCCCCACCTGTAGTGGTGCCGAAGAAGCAAAATAGAATCCCCCGCGCGATAGGTTCAGCGCCTCCGTGAAATGTTCGCTCTTATCCGATGCCACACCCGTCGACCGGAATCGCAGCGGCGTGCGAAGGCTATGGCGGGTCAATTGTCGGCGTTCTGCGCTTTGCATTTCGTCCTCCTCCGCGCGAGGAAGCTGATTCGGGGGCCCTCGCGCCGTTTGAGAAGGGGTACCTCAGCCTAACAGACCTAGTAATCCGGTCAAGCATCAATCCTTGGTACTAGGGGTACTCGCTTTGTCCCGGGCGCATCTCCCCCGCTATTACGGCACGCATCTCCGAGCTTTCCATCGATGCCGGGCTTACTCTAGAAATCAGGTTCTCCCCTTGAGCTATAAACAAATCTTGTGCCCTTCCTCCTGCGCGAATCATCAAAAAGCATCTTCCACTGAGGGGGGTAATCCATGACCGGCGGCATGACAGGTTTTACTCTATTTCATGTCGCGATCAGTCTGATCGGCATCTTCACCGGCTTCATCGCCGTCTTCGGCATGATTGCTGGCAAGCGCCTCGATGGTTTGACCGCCATCTTCCTCGTCGCTACCGCCCTAACGAGCATCACCGGCTTCCTCTTTCCGTTTCACGGAGTGACGCCCGGGATCATTCTGGGCATCCTTTCGCTGCTAGTGCTGGCGGTCGCCATTCCCGCTCGTTATGTCAAGCATCTCGAGGGCGCTTGGCGCAAAACCTATGCCATCACCGCCACGATCGCACTCTATTTCAACGTCTTCGTCCTCATCGCCCAACTCTTCGCCAAGGTTCCCGCGTTGCACGCTCTTGCGCCCAAAGGCAATGAGCCGCCCTTCCTCGTCTCCGAACTCGTCGTGATGGCTCTCTTCATCGTCCTGGCCGTCGCCGCGGCCATTAAGTTCCACCCCGAACCCGTCCACGCCTCCTGACCGCAGTCGCTGGTCGGATTTATCCTGCGGAGCCGTGACCCGAGCAGTACTATGGCTTTGCAGAAAGCTTGTCTAGTAATTCATACTGCGCCCGCTGCCCATCCTTCTCTGCGTGCGGCTTTGCCGCCAGATGCATCACCACGTAACCGTCCTTTGCGTTGTACCGAGGCCACTCCGTCAAACCTTCGCCTTTCGGATTCCCCGTCTTCGCGAAGTTCGTCCAGTAAGCTCCCATCTCTTCGGATAATTTAAAATCTTCCGGCCGCCACGGGAGATCCTTCGATTTCAGCATGCCAAATACAAATTCAATTTCCGACGAGTGGTAAGCTCCCCGAGAAACGCCTGGTGTCCCGTCTGCGGCCGGTGCCATTGGCGGCGCGTCGTCGAACTCAAACCGATAGACTGCCGGCCCATCGAGCTTTCTCTGCTCTTCAATCCACTTCCACGTGCCAAAGCCGATGAAGTTCGCCGTCGCTAGCAGCCCCGCTGATTCTTGCGCTTGCTCGTCGGTTCCGCCGGGAAACAGCTTCAGCACTTCCGCCGCATGTTCTCCATACGTCTGCTCGATTTTCTTTGCGTAGTTCTCCTTCGTAGGTTCTTCCTTCCCAAAAAATGTGTGGTAATTTCCCTCGTCATGATTCCAGCCCGCTAGCAACTCAATATGCGCCTGCTCCCGCTTCGCATAAATCGCCGCCGGGCTTTCAGGGAAAAAATACCCGTCAATGTTCGGCCCGAACCGGAACGAATTCTTGTCCTTCATCGCTGCATCCATGATTTCCTGTCCCGTCATCGCTCGCAGCTTCTCCAGACTGTCCGCGCCGATCGATTCTCCAAACTTCGCGCCGTCCGCCTCGCTTTCCGCCAGCGGCTTCGCGGGAAGCGTCTTTCCAAAGAACGCCCCGCTCTCCCCAATGGCACGGTGAACCAACCGCCTCGCAACCGGCGAAGCCATCTGCGCGCTCACCGAAAACGATCCCGCCGACTCCCCGAAGATCGTCACGTTTTCCGGATCGCCTCCGAACGCCGCGATATTCTTCCGCACCCATTCCAAAGCCGCCGCCTGGTCCAGTAACCCATAATTCCCAGAAGCGTGATGCGGCGATTCCTTGGTCAATGCCGGGTGCGAGAAAAATCCAAATATTCCCAGCCGGTAATTCATGCTCACGACCACCACGCCACGGTGCGCCAAGGGTTCTCCATCCTGCCGCGGCTCCGAAGTCGCTCCCGCCTGAAATCCGCCTCCGTAAATCCACACCATCACTGGCAATTTCGCTCCCGCCTCCGCCTTCGGAGTCCACACGTTCAGGTAAAGACAATCTTCGCTCGGCCCCGCGTCGCGAAACACCATGTCTCCAAACACATTCCATTGCATGCACCGCGCGCCAAACTCCGTCGCCTTCCGCACGCCTTCCCAGCTCGCCACCGGTTGCGGCTCTTTCCACCGCAGCGCTCCCACCGGCGGCGCCGCATAAGGAATCCCCTTGAAAATTTGCACCTTCCCATCCGCGCTCGTCGTGCCTTCCACCGCTCCGGCTTGCGTTTTCACCTCATTGGCCGTCGCGACTTCCATTCCTCCGAGCAACGCCACAAAAACTAAAGTTCCCACTGCGCGTCGCACGCACTTCGCGTCCATCCCCTTGAAAAATCCCATGAACCCTCCTCCCTACTTCGCTAGCTCTTTCTTAAATTCCGCGAAGATAGTACCTCCCTTGCCCCCGCCAAACCAATTCTTAACTTTCAAAATTTCCCTGGACGCCACCGCGGTCTTTCGCACTGCTGTCCGCCGATATTCGCCTGCGTCCACTTTGGCATGCTCGCAAGTCCCCGACTTCTTGCCGCAGCCTCCAGAAGCTTCTTTCCTTATGCCATAATGACACTCGCATCGAACGCAAGCATACACGCCACACAAACGACGCGCCCGACTCAAGGTTTTCTATGAGCACTGCTCCACAAGTCGAATCCCCCAATTATCAACCTCCTACCTGGGACGCGATCCGCGAAGCTCACACCCTCATCGCCCCTCGCATCCATCGCACTCCCGTCCTCACTTCGCATTCCCTGAACGCCATCGCTGGCGTCCAATTTTTCTTCAAGTGCGACAATTTCCAAAAAACCGGGTCCTTCAAAATTCGCGGCGCGGCCAACGCGATCCTCTCCCTCTCCGATGCGGAAGCCGCTCATGGCATCGTCACTCCCTCTAGCGGCAATCACGGAGCTGCCGTAGCCTGTGCCGCCGCGTGGCGCGGCGTCCCCGCCTACATCGTCATGCCAAAAAACGCTCCGCCAGTAAAATGCCGCGCCGTCGAAAGCTACGGCGGCAAAATCACGTTCTCCGAACCCACCATGACCTCTCGGACTGAAACCTGCGCACGCGTTCAAGCCGAAACCGGCGCCATCCTCATCCATCCCTACGACAACGATCGGATCATCACCGGCCAAGCCACCGCCGCAAAAGAATTTCTGGAAGAAGTCCCCGACCTCGACGCCGTCTTCGCTCCCGTCAGCGGAGGCGGTCTCCTTAGCGGTACTTGCCTGAGCGCCAAAGCCCTCCGCACCGATATCCACGTCTTCGGCTGCGAACCTTCCCGCGCCGACGATGCCTATCGCTCCCTCACCACTGGCACTCTCCAATCTCTCGATTCCAGCGACACCATCGCCGACGGCCTTCGCGCGTCCCTGGCCCCGCGCACCTTCGCCATTCTCCGCCGCCACGTCGATCGCGTCCTCCTCGTCACCGAAGAAGAAATCATCGCCGCCATGCGCCTGATCTGGGAGCGCATGAAAATCATCATCGAGCCAAGCAGCGCCGTGGCCATAGCTCCCCTGCTCCGCCCAGGCGCGGCAACCGACCTGGATCTCTCCGCTCGCTTCGATTCCTCCCCTCCCAAACTTGGCGTAATTTTCTCCGGCGGCAACGTCGACCTCTCCGCCATACACTTCTAGACTCGGGGCAGCTTAGTCGCGCTGAACGTCAAATTCACGCGTTGCGGTGCCTCCCGCTCCTAAAGTTCGTCGCGCGGCTGTGGCGGAAGAACTCGGTTTAGCTCATTCGTTTTCTGAATTTTTCAACCCTCCAAACTGCCGGTGTCGGATAAGTCATTTACAATCAATCGTTTCAGGGAATCCAGATCCGATAACTGAACACTCGTAACGCTATTAAACCTACCGCTTAAATACGGAGGCCCATGCCGCTAACTCCTTTCCTGGTTGTAGAGCATCTAGCGAGTATTTCTCGCCATCTAAGTGTTTAAATGAGAGGGCCGAAGTCACCATCTTGGCATAGCCCCAGGTCGAGGAGAACACCATGAAATTTTCCCCAGCAACCAAACACAGGTTTGGATGGGTGCTTCCAGGGGCGTGCACGGCAACTCTCGCGCTCTCCCTAAGCGGCTTCGCGCTCGCGCGGCAAGACCAGCAGCAGACGCCGCCCGTCCAAAGTCAGGACCAGGTTCCGCCCACGAACCGGCAGCAAGCTCAGCCGCACGAGCAGCAGCCATCGCCTACGCCTGCGCAGGATTCCGACCGACCGACCCAAGCTCAACAGACTCAATCGCAGGACCAGCTGGCGCCTCCGCCACCTCCGCCTCCTGGTGCACAGGATACGAATCGTCCGCCAGTGACTTCCGTGGATCGCATGCCGCAAAACGGCCAGCAGAATGGTCAACAGAACGCCCCCGAATACGATCAACAAAATGGGCAACCGTATGACCAACAGAATCCCGGACAGTACCCGCCGCAAAATGCTCCTAATCAACAAGTTGGCCCGCCACCGCCCGCGCTTACGATTCCGGCCGGAACTGTCATCATCATGCGGCTAAACGAGCCTCTTTCCAGCGATCACAGCCAGATTGGCGACCAATTCAGCGGAGTGCTTGAGCAGCCCATTGTCGTGAACGGCTGGGTCGTCGCGCGGCGTGGCCAAGTTGTAATGGGCCAGGTTAAATCGGCGAAGAAGGCTGGCCGCGTAAAAGGCCAGTCGGAACTGGGCATTGAGCTCACCGACCTCACGCTCGTCAATGGCGAACAGGCGCCGGTTTTGACCGCGCTGTGGCAAGCCTCGGGAGGCACGACACATGGTGCCGATGCCGCCACGATTGTTGGTGGCACCGGCTTGGGTGCCGCGATTGGCGCGGCAGCCGACTGGGGCCGAGGCGCAGCGATCGGCGCCGGAGCCGGTGCTGTCGCAGGCATCGGAGCAGTTCTCCTGACGCGCGGGCGTCCTACGATTCTCGCGCCCGAGTCCCAGCTTTCCTTCCGCCTAGTGGATCCAGTGAATGTCGACACCACGCGCGGCCAGCAGGCTTTCTTGCCGGCCACCCAACAGGATTTTGGCAACGGCCGGGGCCGTCGTCCAGCCTTGCGCATGGGAAATGGCTACTATGGTGGCTACCCGCCTTATAGTGCTTATCCTTATGCTCCCTATGGTTACCCCTATCCGGGCTACGTTGGAATCTATCCCGCATTCGGCTGGGGATGGGGTTGGCGCGGCGGGTACTACGGCTGGCGCGGCTATCGCCGTTGGTAATCTGAGCACCTGGGCTAATCGATGAGTCCCGCAGAACATGCGGGCGTTTCGGGAATACCGGGACGCCCGCGTTTCTATAGGCAAAGCAAGAAGTCGATTCGTTGAAGTTCAACTCTCAGCGAGAGCTGTGCTGAAGAATTTAGCACTATATCGGCATGCAGCAGCGAAGCGCCGAGTTTTCTTGGAAGTCGCAACAATCGGGGGAGTCTGGGGTTATTAGTTCGCTGGAGATCGGCTTTATGATAGTTGCGTGGAAGGTACGGGAACCAGGCGAGTGGTTTTGCGGAATGAAGAAACAGGCGAAGAGTCGATAGAATCGAAGCCGGAACAGCTCGCGCTCGTCGTGAATTCCAGATCGTTCGGGGCTGTGAACCAAACATTCGTAGAGTAGAACAAAATTGGTTGATGTACATTGGCCAGAAAAACGCCGGCAAGGCAGCAATCTGTCTATGCTAACCTTCCCCGGGGATCACGAGGAGAACGCGCTGTTGAGCCCGGCGCCTCTGCCAAAGCAACCATTTCGCAGAAGAGTTAATCTCTTACACTAAGGTTGCTCTCTGGACCGACAGCGATTCCTTGAAGCGAAGTGCACACCAAACTTGCTGCATGGGCGGGCCATGAAGACTAACTCTCAAATCATACCCTATCTTCTTTTATCTTTCGCGGTGGCCGCCGTCTTTCCCGCCGCGCCCGCATCCGCGCAAACCACGCCGCAAAGCGCTGCAGCCGTTTCACAAGCTTCAGCGGTTCCCGCAAGGATCACCCAAGCCATCGATCCTGCCACTACTACATTCGTGAAGATGAGGATCCACCCTCTGGCGCGGCCGGAGTTTGATCGCGGCATCGTTGCTGATTCGCAGCCCATGAACCGCATGCTATTGCTATTACAGCGGAGCGCGGACCAAGAGACTGCCTTGCGGGCGCTGCTGGACGCCCAGCAAACAAAGAATTCTGGAAGTTACCACGCGTGGTTGACGCCATCGCAATTCGGGCAGCAGTTCGGCGTCGCGAACGCGGATATCCAAAAGATTACAGATTGGCTTGCACAGCAGGGCTTTAGCGGAATCAAAGTGAGTCCAGGGAATATGTTTGTGGAGTTCAGCGGAACGGCAGGTTTGGTGCGGAATACATTCCACACGGAAATACACAATCTCCTCGTGAACGGCGAAGCCCACATGGCGAATATGTCCCTTCCGCAAGTGCCTGCGGCGTTGGCGCCGGTGATCAGCGGAATAGTGGGGCTGCACAATTTCCACAAGAAGTCGTTCCTGCATCATTCGGAGGCAGCCATTCAGGCGAAGGCTGCTGGAAAGCTAAGGCCCGGTTTCACGGCCTCGCCGTGTGCATCCTTTGGCAGTGGCACCTGCTACGCGGTTGGGCCAGCAGACTTTGCGAAGATTTATAATCTTCCATCGGGCTTAGATGGAACGGGCGAGACAATTGCTTTGGTAGCGAGATCAAACATCACCATCTCGGACGTCAATCAGTTTGGAACGGGATTCGGAATAGCGAACCTGACGAATTTCACAGCAGCGAACAACGTCGTGGTGAATGGACCGGACCCCGGGATCGTGCCGGGTGACGTTGACGAGGCGACACTAGACGTTGAGTGGTCCGGAGCAGTGGCTCCGGGCGCGAAGATTCTCTTGGTGGTGAATCAAGGAACACAGACGGGGACATTGGCGGATGGCGTCGATTTGTCTGCGCTGTACATCGTCGAGAACAATCTCGCACCGATCATGAGCGAAAGTTTCGGTTCGGCCGAGCAGGATCAAGTTACTGCGTTTGACAGCACCCTTTGGGAGGAAGCCGCAGCCCAGGGCATTACAGTAATGGTGTCGACGGGAGATAGTGGATCGGCGGAGGTCGACGGGGACAATGGCAATCTAGATGCGTCGAACGGACGCTCGATCAGCGGAACAGCTTCGACTCCCTTCAATGTTGCGGTAGGAGGTACAGACTTCAACGATGGGACGGATCCCACCACGTTCTGGGCTCCCAGCAACAGCGGCACGGGGCTTTTGTCGGCGAAATCTTACATTCCGGAAACAACGTGGAATGATACTTGCGCAGCGACGGCGACTGCCGGGTCGGTAACGACCTGCGCAACTGTGACACCGGACTCCGGCGGGCTGGATTTGTCCGGCGGCGGAGGAGGACAGAGCACTTGCGGGGTGCAGTCCGTGAACCTGACGACCGGGACGATTACCTGCACGAGCGGGTACCCAAAACCCGTATGGCAGGCGGGCGTTGGGGTGCCTGCGGACAACGTGCGAGATATTCCGGACGTTTCGCTGTACGCTGCGGTGAACACCACAAATAATAACTTCATCATCGTATGCGAGGCAGATTCCGGGGCTCAAAATGGCCAGCCCTGCAATTTGACGGGGCCGAATTTCAATTTTTCCGGCGTAGGAGGAACATCGGCGTCATCCCCAGCCTTTGCGGGAATTTTGGCGCTCGTCGAACAATCGGAAACTGCGGCGGGCCGCCTCAAGCCGAATGAGGGCGAGGGCAACGCAAATTACGTTCTTTACAAGCTGGCAGCAAACCAGAATGCTTCACCGGGCACACCCGCATGCAGCGCAGCCGCTGGCACACCGAATCAAGCTTGCACATTCAACGACATCACGACCGGCAACAACTCTGTAGAGTGCGCCGGGGGAACTCCCGACTGCAGCACGACTTCGGGGACCGGAATCCTCGTTGAGCCGAATTTGCCTTCCCCTTTCACCACGACCACGCCAGCTTGGACAGCGACGGCGGGGTACGACTTGGCCACCGGCCTGGGCTCGGCGAATGTGTCGAATCTGGTGAAAAACTGGGGCACTGCAGCGACCAACTTCTTGACACCGGCAGTCAGCATAACTTCGCCGGCAGCCGGTGCCTTGAACAATGTCGCGCATGGGACGACGGAGAACTTTTCCATATCCGTGACGTCTGGGTCGCGAAAGCCGACTGGGGATGTGTCATTGATCGCGGAAGTATCCGCCACACAAACGATTTCACTTGGGTCGGCAACGCTTAACACGAGTGGCACAGCCGCAGTATCGACGAATTTGCTCCCCGGCGGGACCTACAACGTTATTGCGCACTATGAGGGGGATGGGACGTTTGCGTCGAAGGACTCCAGTCCGTTCAGCGTGACCGTAATTCCGGAGAACAGCGTCACATCCGCGAATCTTTGGACGTCTGACCCCGCTGGAAACCTGCTGTCTATGAACGCCAGTTCTGCTCAGTATGGTTCAAACTATATTCTCGTGGTGAATGTAAACAATGCAGCGAATACACCTTGCGAGAATTCTGCAGCGACAACAGTGACGGGCGTACCGCTGATTCCCTGCCCCACGGGAACGATCGCTCTGACGGCCAACGGCAAGAACTTGAACGACTTTGTGCAAACGGGCGCAGCGAACGTCAACACATCCTCCGTGAACGTTCTGGGATTTGTTGAAGATTTGTTGATCCAACTTCCTGGCGGTAGCAACGCGATTGTCGCGAATTACTCTGGAGATAGCAGCTACAACAAGAGCGCCTCACCCACGAATACAATCGCAATATCGGCAGCCCCGACGCAGACTTCGCTCCTGGCCAACGGCGCAACCTCAACGACAGTTACAACCGCACAAGCGGTCACGCTAGTCGCAACGATTTCGACAAACTACACGCAAGATGGTTTTCAAGCAGGGAGCAACGGCGCAGGCCCGACAGGCACGGTCACTTTCTCGGCTTGCGGCACGCCACCTTGTACGGCGACTGTCGTTCCCACGGCTTTCACAAGCGCAAGTGGCGGGGCATTTGGCACAGCCACATTGACAACCACGTTTAGCACCGCGGGGACACAGACTATCAGCGCATCATTTACTCCTACTTCCGGTAATGGGAATTACTCCAGCTCGAGTTCCACGGCGTCGGTGACGGTGACCGTGACGCAGGCAACAGTCGGGAACTTTACGATGGCGGCCGGGCCTGCGACGGTGGCGACTACGGCTGGGGCGTCGGGGACGATGGCTCCGGGAATTTCGGCGATTACGATCACGCCGAGCGGCGGCTTCAATACCGCGGTTACTGTCACCTGCGGGACGATTCCTGGAGTGACCTGCGGCGCTTTGACGATTCCCGCCGGGAGCACCACGGGATCGCTGGCCATCAATGTGAACAATCCTTCCAGCTCGATGACGGCGATGGTGGCGCCCGATACACAGAACCAGTGGGCGGCCAACAAGCCGGAGCGGGGCGGCAGAGTGGGCTGGTGGTCGCTCAGTGCGGGGACAGGGCTGGCAGCGGTGCTCCTCGTGTTTTTACCAGGAAAGAAGCGTTACCGAGCGGCGCTCGGTCTGGGCCTCGCGTGCGTGCTCAGCTTCACGCTGGGATGCGGCGGCGGAAGCGGCGGAGGAGGGGGCGGGGGTGGTGGTGGCGGACCGACGCCAACAGTCACGCAACTGACGGTTTCCTCCACAAAGATTGCAGATTCGCCGACTGCAAGTCTTACGGTGAGCGCGACCGTCACTGGAGGAACGCCTACCGGAACAGTGCAGTTTATGGTAGACGGCGCAGCCCTCGGCGGCCCTGCTACGCTTACGAGTGGTTCTACCGGAAACATTACCGTGATGGCGGCTCAAGCGCCGGCATTCCTCCAACTCGTGGGAACTCATACGGTGAGCGCGAATTACTCGGGGGGCACAACCACGGCAGCTTCGCAGTCGGGTACTCTCAATGTCACGATCACGGGCACGACATCCTTGGCGATCACAGGTACGGCCGGAACCGATTCGGCCACCAGCAACGTGGCGCTGACAATCAACTAGCGACAGCCAAAACTCTGCGAATGAGCGGCCCCGAGTTTTCGGGGCCTTTTTTTTTGTGGAATAAAAACACAAAAAGAAGAGCAAACCAAAAGAATTTTACACAGAGCTCACAGAGGACACAGAGAGCGCAGAGAAGCGAGACTCCGCCATACGCGACAGGCCTTCACAATGCAGAATGGTCTTAGTTGATGACGGGCGGAAAGAAGATGCCCCAGAAGTTCGGGGCGGGCGAAGTGAACTCGATCGGCACCTGCGAACCTTCATGAGTCATTTGAGGCGGACGCACGACGCGGGCTTCGACTTTGGCTTGCGTCTTGGGATTCTCGATGGTGACTTTGGTGCCTTCCGAGAGGCCCTGCGGAAGAATGAGCATGCCACCGCTGGCGCTGACAGTGTGCGTCGAGCCTTCGAACGAATCGGGCTTGCCTTCCACTTGAACCATCACGCGGATCCTAACCAGGACTCGCTGCGCGCGGCGGCGCTCTTCGGCAGTGGGCGGGCGCGTCGGAAGCACGCGGTGCGGGGCGGCCGGTTTAGCGTTCGGTTGCGGTTTCATCACAGCTCCAGCCCCCAAAAGTCCATCTCCGGCGCGACGAGTTCGACGCCGTACTCCCAGCCGTCGGGACGCGGGATGCCGCGCCAGACCACGACAGCTGCGTTGCTGGTCTCCGTGGCAAGATTCGTGATCGCGAGGCGGTGTTCGAGCTGAAGCTCCTGCTCCAGAACGACCATGCAGCCGTAAGGGTTGACGACGCGGGTATGCGCCTCAACAGAAAAGCGCTTGCCAGCGTTGCCTTCCCATTCCAAGCGGACAGGGACCCGGGAATTCATGCGGCGGCCGCGGCGTTTATCGCTGTAACGGCCGTCCACAAGTTTGGTATCGCGCGTCTTGACCGGCATTATTGCCTCTAGAAGGCATGCTAAAATTGAGGAGAAAAACGGTCAATGGTACGGTCGAGTGGTGGAGCACGAAAGGATAGCTGTACGAAAGGACAGGCTAGGGCGGAAGGACAGGCCGGGATTTGAGAAATTTGATCGTAAACGCGGATGACTTGGGCTGGACGGAGGGCGTGAACCGTGGCGTTGCGGAAGCGCACCGCAACGGGATCGTGACGAGCGCTTCCCTGCTGGCGAATGGCGCGGCTTATGCATCGGGAGTGAAGGTGGCGCGGACAACGCCAGGGCTCAGCGTAGGCGTGCACTTGAATTTGAACGATGGCGAACCAATAGCGCCGCAGGAGCTTGTGACCAGTTTGTTGAACGAAAGCGGGGAGATGCAGGGCCGGCCAGAGAGTTTGCTGCTGCGGCTCGCGCGGAGGAGCGTGCCGCTGCATGAAATAGAGCTGGAGTGGGACGCACAGATTCAGAAGGTGCGGGATTCGGGAATCGAACCGACGCATCTCGACGGGCACCGCCATGTGCAGATGCTGCCTGGATTGTTTGAAATTGCATTGCGACTGGCGAAAAAGCATGGCATCGCGGCGATACGAATTTCGCACGAGGAATCGAGTTTGCGCGCGGCGCTTTCGGCGGGCGCGAAGCAAAAAGGCACGGTGGTGATGCGGCAAGGCGTGCAAGCTCGCGGGCTGAAGTTATTGGCTCCCGATGCGCACGAAAAAGCAGAGCGCGCGGGAATTGCGACGGCGGACTATTTTTGCGGAATCGCGCAGACAGGCGAAATGACCCGAGAAGGCGTTATGCGGCTACTGGAGATTTTGCCGGAAGGCACAACCGAGCTGATGTGCCACCCGGGTTATATGGACGCGGCGCTTGCAAAATCCGCGACGCGGCTGCAAGCTTCCCGGCAGATGGAGCTGGAAATCCTTACGGGCACAGAGATACGAAATCTTGTCGCTTCGCAGGGGATTCGGCTGATAGACTATGGTTTCGTAGCCCAAGAAGCCTGAGGAAGCCCAGAACATCGAGCATGAAGAACGATCCGCCTATTCGCTACTCGATTGTCGTTCCGTTTTATAACGAACAGGAAAATATTCCACCGCTTTACGTGAAGCTGACGGAAGTGATGGACGCGCTCGGGGAGCGGTACGAGCTGGTGTTCGTGGACGACGGGAGCAAGGACAAAACGTTCAAAGTGCTTTCGGATATTTACGAGCACGATCCGCGCGTGAATATCGTGCAGCTGCGTAGGAATTTTGGGCAGGCGCCGGCGCTGAAGGCGGGATTTGATTTTGCCCGCGGCGATATCATCATTTCGATGGACGGAGATTTGCAGCACGATCCGGATGAAATACCGCGATTCCTTGAAAAGATCGAGGAAGGCTTCGATCTAGTGAGCGGATGGCGCGTCGCGCGCACGGATCACTGGCTGATGCGGCAGTTGCCGAGCCGTATAGCAAACAAAATGATGGCGAAGTTGTCGGGCGTGGATTTGCACGATTTTGGGACGACTTTTAAGGCGTACCGCCGGGAAGTCTTGTCGGAAATTCATTTGTATGGAGAGCTGCACCGGTTTATTCCGGCGCTGGCGAGCTGGGCGGGAGCGTCGGTGGCGGAAGTGCCGATTTCAAATGTTGCGCGGAAGAATGGTGAGTCGAATTACGGGATATCACGGACGGTGCGCGTACTTCTGGATTTGCTTAGCGTGAAATTTTTATTGGATTATTCGACGAAGCCGCTGCAATTTTTTGGGCTCATGGGATTGGCGTGTTTGACCGGCGGGGCGGGGATCGGGTTGTGGGTATTTTTGCGCAAAGCGCTTTTGGATGAGGGACTGCTCGCGAATCACGGGCCGCTGATGCTGTTGGGAATGGCGCTGGTGATGGGCGGAATTCAGTTTATCGCGACTGGATTGATCGGCGAAATGCTGGCGCGGACGTATTACGAATCGCAGAACAAGCCGGTATACAGCGTGCGCGAGTTTCGGAGCCGGCGCGAGGCGATGGCTGGTCGAGATGAGCCGCCGCGGACGGCGGGAGCCGGGGGCTGGTAATCCGGCGGAAATCGTGCGTGAGATTGAAGCGATTGGCGATGTTTTCGGTTGTGTTTTCCCGAAATATTGAGTGTCCTCATTTCCCTTCTGACTTTTGGAACAATTCCAACCTCATTTTGAATTTTTGGACGATATGCGACTAGAAGCGCTGAATTATTTTGCTTGCCCGAGTTGTGGCGGCGAGCTGACGCTTCGGGAGGAAGGAATTCGCGAAGAGCGTGAGCACGTCATGGCGGGCACGCTTGCGTGCGCGGCGTGCGCGGCGGAATTTTCGATTCGCGACGGCGTGCCGATTTTGCTGCCGCCTAATTTGGAAAATCTGAAGCTCGAGACAGCCTCGCGATTCGCGGAGGAATGGACGCGGTGGAGCGATTTGCGCGGGTATTACGAGAAAGAGTTTTTCGATTGGATTTCGCCTGTGACGTGCCAGGATTTCAAGGGGCAGAGTGTTTTTGAAGGAGGATGCGGCAAGGGGCGGCACACGGCGATTGTGGCCGGATGCGGAGCGCAGGCGATCGTTTCGCTCGATTTGGGAGAGAGCGCGTTCGTGGCATTTGCCCACACGCGCGAGTTGCTGAACGCGCACGTGGTGATTGGGGATTTGCTTCATCCGCCGGTGCGGTCGATTTTTGATATGGCATTTTCAGTGGGAGTTTTGCACCACTTGCCGGACCCGGCGGCGGGTTTCGCGAGCTTAGCGTCGCGAGTGCGGAATGGCGGACGCGTCTTTTTTTGGGTGTATGGCTACGTGGGGAACGAATGGATTCCGCGATTTATCAATCCGATTCGAACGGCGGTGACTTCAAAGCTGCCAGCGGGATTGCTGCGCGCGCTGTGCCTCGTGCCGTCGGTATTTTTGTGGGCGGTGATTAAACTTTTTTATCGGCCGCGAGCGGATGGAAAGGGACCGAAACATTTGCCCTATGGCGATTATTTCGCGGCGATGCACAGCTACCCGTTCGACGAGATTCATGCGAATGTTTTCGATCAGTTGGTGACGCCGGTGGCGTATTACTTGAAGGAAGAAGAAGTGCGCCCGTGGCTGGCATCGGGATTTAAGGACGAGATGTTGCGTTCGCAGCGGGGATATAGCTGGACGGGGCTGGCGAGCGTGGATCGGCACTGAGGGATTGCGGAGGTTTGCGTGAACCGAGAACAGATTTACGCGATTATGAGCGGGGATGGGACACTCGATTACGAGGTTTATTTGAGCACGAAGACGCTGCTCTCCTGCCAACTGGATTACGACAAGCTGTGCAACGCGGATGAAATGCAATTCCAGATCGTCCACCAGATTGAAGAGTTGTGGATGAAGCTGATGGCGTACACGCTGCTGGATATTGATGAGTACTTGCAGCAGGAGAATACAAATCGCGTGATTACGCTGTTCCGGCGCGTGCATACGGCACAGAAACTGATGATCCAGCAGTTGGTGCTACTGGAGACCATGTCGCCAAAGGAGTATCAGGAGATTCGGAAGAAATTGGGGAATGGCAGCGGGCAGGAATCGCCGGGATTTCGCGTGCTGTTGAAGATGTACCAGCCGATCTGGAATTCGTTCAAAGAGAATTATTTGGACAAGCATGGGCTGACAATCGAGAAGATTTATGATTCGGAGTACAGCCATGGAGACGCGTACATGGTGGCTGAGGAACTGGCGGAATTCGATGAATTGTTTCAGAAATTTCGGTACGAGCACATGCAGCTGATCTACCGGACGATTGGGTTCGGGTCGAAATCGCTGAAGGGGCGGCCGGTCGAGATTCTCGAGGATGGGATGAAGCATAAATTTTTTCCTGAGCTTTGGGAGATTCGCGGGCAGATGACGGATCGCTGGGGCGCGGAGTATGGGGTGAAGAGGGATTCGCTGGGTGGGCATTAGCGGCTATCGAAACTCGAAAAGCGAAATTCGAAATGGAAAGAGAAGGTTTCGACCGACACTGATGTGAAATGGGCTAGCGGGTCGGATCGAGTTGGCGATAATGGCTGCGGAAGAAGATTAGAGGCTCACCGGGAAAGAGTTCCGCGGTTTGGACTTCACCGAGGAAAATCGTGTGATCGCCGGCGACGTAGGAGGCAGCGACGCGGCAGACGATTTGGGCGATGGTGTCTTCGAGGAGCGGAATGCCATCTGATGTCCAGCGATAACGGACGCCGAGCTTAGCTTCGGCTTCGGGCGTTTGATCGGCTTGCGCGAAATAGACGGAGACGGCTTGCTGGTGTTCCTTTAGGACATTGACGCCGAACAGAAGATTTTGCTTGAGCAGAGGCAGGAGATGGCTGCGCTGGTCCACGCAAACAAGTGTCAGAAATGGGTCAAGCGAGACGGACGTGAAAGAGTTGGCGGTCATGCCGTATGCTTGGCCGGGGGCGCGGGCAACGGTGACTACGCTGACCCCGGTGGCGAATTGGCTTAGCGCATGACGAAAGTCGGTCGCAGTAAGAGAAGTTGATGTCATCTTCGGGATTTTTGAAGATACCATAATTCCGGTATCGGCCGCAGAAGTGAGGTCTGGGAGGCACTCATGAAGGCGCATCGAGCAAAGCTAATTGGGGTTTTGAGCGGGATCGTCGTCGCGGCAACGATGACGGCACTTAGCTTTTCTGCGCTTGCGCATGCGCCTTCGGAGGTACCGGGTGCGACGCAGGCGACGATTCTTTACGGTGCGGCCTACTACAACGAATACATGCCCGCCGATTTGCAGCCCGGACGGCTGGATAAAGATGTTGCGCTGATGAAGGAGGCAGGAATCAGCGTCGTGCGCATGGGTGAATCGACGTGGAGCTTGTGGGAGCCGAGCGACGGGCATTTTGAATATGCGTGGATGGATCGCATCGTGGACGCCATGGGCAAGGCGGGGATCAAAGTCATCATGGGCACGCCGACGTACTCGATACCAACGTGGATGGCACACGAGCATCCGGAGATTCTGGCGCGGCCGCTTGGCGACGGATATGTCGGCTACGGCATGCGGCAGAACATGGATTTCGACAATCCGAAATACCGCTTCTACGCTGAACGAGTCATCACGAACCTCGTGAGCCACTACAAAAACAATCCCACGGTGATTGGCTGGCAGATCGACAATGAAACCAGCGGCTACGGCGCCTCGAATCCCGATGTTTTCGCAGGATTCGTCGAGCATCTCAAGAAAAAGTTTGGTACGACGGACGCGCTCAACAAGGCCTGGTTCCTGAACTACTGGGGCCAGGACGTGAACGACTGGGCGGACATGCCGACACGCGACAACGCCACCAGCACCAGTTACAAACTCGAATGGAGCCGCTGGCAGGAGATGCGCGTGGCAAATTTCCTTGGGTGGCAGGCCGCGCTGGTCCGCAAGTATCGCCGGCCGGACCAGTTTGTCACGCACGATTTCGGCGGAATGATGGGCGGCGGAACGGATGAGCCCACAGTCGCCGCGGTCCTTGACGTCGTCGCCAACAATCCCTATCACGGCACGCAGGATCACATGGATGGCGCGTGGCAGGCGCTGCAGGGCGATTTTGCGCGCTCATTAAAGCACCGCAATTTTTTTGTGACGGAAACGAATGCGCAAACGCTGGGATGGGACTCCGCGGGCCAGTTCCCTCCTTACGACGGACAATTGCGGCTTGATGTTTACACGCATGTTTCGAGTGGCGCCAACATGGTGGAGTACTGGCATTGGCATTCCATTCACGCGGGTCAGGAGACGTATTGGAAGGGCGTACTGAGCCACGATTTGCAGCCGAATCGTGCCTATGCGGAAGTCTCGCGCGTGGCGCACGAACTGCAGAAGATCGGCCCCGAGCTGGCCAACATGCGGATCCACAACGACGTCGCGATTCTGTACAGCGTCGATTCCTCGCATGCCATCAGCTTCATGCCGTTTGAGCGCATGCCGGAAACGGGCTGGACGCCGGGCCGCGCGTCGCACGGCTACGGCGCGATTCTCGCGCAGTTGCACAACTCGCTCTACCTTGCGAACGCGGGCACCGATTTTGTTTTTCCGAGCGTGACAGCGGCCGAACTGGCGAAATACAAGTTATTGATCGTTCCTTGCCTCTACGTCGCCGATGACGCTTTGCTGAATCGAATCTCGGACTACGTTCACAACGGCGGGCACGTTTTGATGACGTTCAAGAGCGGCTTTGCGAACGAGAACTCCGCCGTTCGATGGGAACTTGCGCCTGGACCCTTGCGAAAGGCTGCCGGCTTCACCTACCAGGAGTTCTCCAATCTCGAGCATCCGCTCGCTTTGAAAGACGATCCGTTTCACGTTGGCGACGAAAATAACATGGTCCGGACCTGGGCCGAATTTCTGCAGTTGGAAACGGCCAAGCCGCTCGCGTACTACGATCATCCCTTTTTCGGGCGCTGGCCGGCCATCACGGAAAATCAGTACGGATCGGGAACTCTTCTCTACGAAGGAACCGCCGTCTCCGACAAATTGCAGGAGGCTATCCTGTTGGACGCGCTGAAAGAAGCAGGCTTGACGAGCACTGACCAACAACTTCCACCCAGCGTTCGCGTGAAGCACGGCATCGGCCGGGACGGGCACAAGCTGCATTACTTCCTCAACTACTCCAGCTCGCCAACGGCGATTACGTATTCCTACGGCGCGGGCACCGATCTCCTGACCGGGCAATCACTCGCGCCAGGCCAACAGATCACCATCGGCCCGTGGGATCTCATCATTGCAAAAGAGTAAGACCCGAGACTACGGAGGACCAGACACTTGAAGGAATGCTCTTGCTTTTGATCAACTGAAGGCGTTTTGCATTTTCTTGGCTCGCTTCAGCAGCTTTTCGGCTTCTTCTACATTGGCCTCTGACACCCATTCGGATTCACAGACTATTTTCAAATGGAGAATCGCTTTGTACGGATTGGGATCGGTTTGAAGGAAATACTTTGCAATTTCCAGATTAGCATCATCGTTGCCCATCCGAGCTGCTTTCTTGAACCATGCCAGTGCTCGCTTCGGGTATTTATCGTTACGCCAGAGAACGCCGATATTGTTCGCCGCAGTCGCTATCCCCCCTCGATACGCGCGCTTGTACCAGTAGAGGGCCGCCTTGCGATTGCGGCGAATGCCCTTGGCGTCGTCGTAGTAGTTTCCAACGTTTACCTGACAACCCTTTTCCCCAAGCTTCGCACCTGCAAGGAAGAGCCTGAAGGCAGAACGAAAATTTCTGTTGTCATCCTGTTGATCGGCGCGAATGAACAATTCCTCTGCTCTTGCTTTGCGGGAAGACCTAGCGGCGCGTCGCGATTTGGACATGGCTCGAACCCTCACAGCGCAAGGAGCGACTTAGCGAGCTTTCGTTTCTGCGCGCGGGTGCGCATGACCGTGGGCATGATGGCGACTTTCATGCCGAGAGCGCGGATAGCGTCGGCTTGCGAGGCGTCGCGGCGGTCGATGACGAAGGTGCCGGTGAAATCGGCGTACAGCTTCGCGACGGCGGAGGCGGACGAGCCGCAGCCGAGTTGGATAAGCATTTTGTCGGACGGACCCTTGAGTGATTTGCCGCCGACGATCGGGCAGACTGCGAAGACGCTTTCTCTCCGTGCCCGGAGTTGTTCGCGGACCCGCGGCACCGCGAGGATCGGGCCGATGCTGATGAGTGGATTGCTGGGGCAAATGATGACGCGGTCGGCGTCGCAGATCGCTTCGAGAACGCCGGGAGCAGGATGTGCGTGCTTGATACCGTCGAAGTGGATGGCGCGGACGCCAGGCTCGGAGCGATGCTTGATCAGATATTCCTGAAAATGCATGTTGCCATCGCGCGTTTCGATGATTGTGGGGAGGGGCTGATCCGACATCGGAAGGATACGCGATTTCACGCCGAGAGCGTGGCGGATGGAATCGGCGGCTTGGGTCAGCGTTTTTCCGTGTGCGAGTAAATTGGTGCGGTGAATGTGCGTGGCGAGATCGCGGTCGCCGAGATTGAACCACGTTTCGCGCCCGAAGGCGCCGAGCCGCTTCAGAAAATGAAACGTTTCGCCGCGCATGCCCCAACCCGTCGTGGGGTTGACGATTCCGGCGAGCGTGTACGTGACGATATCGAGGTCCGGGGAGATTTTCAGGCCGTGGAGGACGATGTCATCGCCGGTGTTGACAATGATGGTGAGCGCGTGCGGATCCATGGCGTGGTAGAGGCCCAGCAGAAGCTTCGATGCGCCGATTCCCCCGGCGAGTGCGGTGACTGTGATTTTTTTGCCCGGAGACATGGAGAGATAAGAATGACGGGCAGAGCCGAGCGCCGCAAGTGGAATCCTGTGGCGGGAGACAGAAGATTAAACTCCACTGATGGACGGGGGCACTCAGCGGAAGAGGTCTTCCGCGGCGGGGCGAATAATATTTGCGGCGGGAGCCTGAACGGGACGGTATCGATAGCCGCGAATCACGACCATGGGTGTTCCAGCCGATTTCTGCATTAGCAACCCAGCCGCGGCGGCGAGTTCATCGGCGACGGCAAGCACCGTGGCGCGAAGCAGTTTGCCATGGCGGTCACGCGTACGGCGGAGATCCATGAGCGCAGGGACGCCGAATGCGCCGATGGCCACGTTGGTGAGACCCAACCGCCAGGGGCGGCCGAAGGAATCGCTGATGATAACGGCCAGGCGCTTGCCCGTTTGGATTTGCAGTGCCGCTGCGAGTCGGCGCGCCGAGTCGTCGGGATTTTTTGGAAGCAGCGTGACGCAATCGCGGCGCGGGACGTTGGAGTGATCGACTCCGGCGTTGGCGCAGACAAAACCATGATGCGTTTCGACGATGAGGACGCGATCGGACCGGACGGTCCGGCGAGATTCACCCAGGACAACCTCGATGAAGCGAGGATCGTTCGAAAGTTTCTTTGCCAAAGCTTCTGCCTGTTGCGACGGGCGGACTTTCGAGAGTTGCATGACGCGGCCTTCGGCTTTCGAAACAATTTTTTGTGCGACGACCAATATGTCTCCGTCTTGGAGCGCGATTTTCGATCGGTGAGCAGCAAGGGCGGCGAGCTTTGCCAGGTTGTGACCCTTGCGAATTTCAGGGAGACCGGGAATCACAAAAACAGAGAGATGTGCTGACGCGGCAGGATGGCGCTTGCGCGCGGGCCGACTTGAAGAGTGAGTGACCATAGTTGAAAGATAGAATCTTACGTGAGATGGGCTGAAGAATTCATCTCGCTCGTCTGAAGAGAGATGCGACCTTGGACTTTCGACGAGCGCGCAGTGGCGGAAAAGAATTGGCCCGCTTCGCTCGAGCGAAGCGGGCCCTCTTTACGTTACAAACGAATCCCGGCGATCTTTAATCACCTGTGGGGGCGACCACCACCACCGCCGCCACCGCCGTGAGGTGCTCCGCCACCATGTGCAGCTCCACCGCCGCTGTGAGGAGTGGCGCCGTAGCTGCGGCTGGGAGCAGAGTAGGTGCGGCTCGGAGCGGAATAGGTACGGCTAGGTGCCGAGTAGCTGCGATTGTAAGAAGGCGCGTTCCTCTGAGGTGAGGTAGCGGAACGACTGCCGCCGGAATAGGACTCTCGATTGGCGGTGCCGTTGGCGCGTGACCCTCCATTATTGGCGGAAGCGCCCGCACCCGCCCACGGCGGACGATCCGTACGGTTCGTGCGCGCGCTCATGGCTTCATTGGAACCCCTGCTGGAGCTGCCAAAGCCCTCCGGTGCGCGGCCGCGATCCGTGGTATTGCCTTGAGCTGACCAAGAGCGCGAGGTATTGGCCGGCCGCAGACCATTGTTGTTCACCGCGCGGACTGAGGAATGGGATGCCGCTGGGGCAGGCGCGGTCCGCGCCACCACCGAGCGATTCTCCACAGACGTGGGAGGACGAGCAACATTGCCTCTGGCGTTTGCTGCTCCGAATGAACTTTGTCTTGAGGGAGCAAAGCCCACATGGTTGGTCACTTCCGCACCTCTCAGGGAGGCTTCCGTGAGATGAGCCGCACCGCGATTAACTCGTTCACCACCCGTGAAAGCGCCGCGCGAAGTTGCTGTCACCGCGTGTATGTTATGCGCATAGGCGTAATTGAAATTGCCGCCCCCGCGAAGGACGTTCACGTTGCGAATGTATGTATTGTGAACGTTGATCCGATTCACGTAGCCGAATCCAGCGTGGTACCAGGGATGGAAGGGCTCGCCAAATCCCAGAGGGAACCAACCTACACCGAATCCGAAGCCGCCTCCGAGGAAACCGACAAAGGCAGGGCCATATACCGCAAAGCCAACTCTCGGTCCCGGGCACCAACCCCATCGGCCGCCGTAATAACCCCAGCGTCCGTAATGATAGGGAGCAAAGCCCCAAGGCTCATATCCCACCCATGTCCAGCCCCACGGGCCAATGTAGTTCCAAGAGCCGGCGCTATAAGGCGCCCAGTCTGCTGGTACATCGTTGGGGTACCAAACGGGGCCTACATTCGGCTGCTCGCTCCAATCCCCATTGTTGTCGAGGTCGGCAGTGCCGGGCATGTCCGGAGGGACGTATTGCGCAGAAACGGAATCCTGCTCTCGCAAATCGCGATCATTGGCCCACTGATCGAGTCCATCTGCAGGAGGCGCCTGCGCGACTGTAGACTGGACTTCGTTCGTGCCATTAAAGACGCCTCGCTGGCCCGGCTGAAGATCGCTGGTCTTCCCGCCGGCAACTACTTGTCCTTGGCCGCGAATAACCGTGATGCCTGTGGAATCGCCGTTTTCGTTGACGTCAATGCGAAATGCGCCTGCCTTCATGACAGTGAACGTCGCATTCGGCGTATCTACTTCATAGAGGTCGCCTTCGCGAATTTCCTTCACGCGAAAGTTGATCGAACCTTCCGCGATGCGCATCTGCGTGATGGCTTGATTGAGATTGAGGAATGAAAGAGCGGTCATGCTGCCGAGATGCATGGAGACTACGCCCGTCTGCAGTTCAGCGCGGGAATCTTTGTCGGTCCAGAGCTTGTCGCCAATCGTCATGGGACGATTCAGCGCTGCCGCGCCCCAGTCGCCTACGCCCCCGGGCTGAATCGAAACCGAACCATCGAGATAGCTGATTCGAGCAACGCGCGTCGGTGGGTCGTTTGCATCACTTTGTGCAGCTTGATCTTGCGGGGCTTGATCGGGTACGCCTTGATCAGGTGGGGCTTGATCAGGTTCACCTTGACCTGCGCGCGCCTTGGGAGCGGCGAAGCAGAGAAGACCTGTGAGACAGAAAAGCAAGCCGAGCCTGCCCTTGCCGTAAAATTTGGTCTTCATCATAATTTATCCTCTTGTATGCGGTCCGGGCCTAAGAAGGTTCCGGCCGATAGGAGTCTATCCACTATATACAACTCCTGACAAATAGAACCCGGGTATGGAAAAGAAGTTGCTTATCGGTATGAGTAACGGCCCTATCGGGCAGTCCATTGCAGCGAAATCCCGAGTCTCTGATAAACGCTTCATTTTCTATACTTTAAAAGAGAATGGACGTCGACACGTCACGTGGCAAACCAGAGCAATTCCCTCTCTATTGATTAGATTCCGCGTGAAGGAGAGTTATGTACAGCGGGCTCCGAGGCTTTTAAGGGTGAGCGCCGTTACCGCCAATCTGGTAGCCGACGCCCCTGACCGTGCGAATCAGAGGAGGGTCGAAGCCTGAATCCACTTTGCGGCGGAGGTAGTTGATGTAAACGTCCACAACATTGGTCATCGTATCAAAATTGATTTTCCAGACCTGCTCGACAATGGCGGTCCGGGTAACTGCTTCGCCTTCGTGGCGCATGAGGAATTCTAACAAGGCATATTCCTTGGGACTGAGATCAATCGCATGGCCCGCGCGTTGTACAACGTGGGCCACGCGGTCTATCTCAAGGTCCGCGATTTTGAGCACGGCACGGCCAGGGCGGCTTCCCCGGCGCAGCACAGCGCGGATACGGGCGGCCAGCTCAGCGAACTCGAACGGCTTCGCGAGGGAGTCGTCTGCCCCTGCATCGAACAAGCGGACGCGTTCATCCGGCTGACTCTCGCCGGTAACCATGAGGACTGGCAGATCAGGTTTTTTCGCGCGGATCTTGCGCAGAACGTCCAACCCGCCTTCGGGCCGCGAATTCAGATCCAGAACCACGAAATCGTAGGGTTGGCCCGAAGCAAGACGCTGGGCTTCCCCGCCGTCCGAAACCATCTGCACAGAAAACTGCTCCTGCTGCAACCGTTGATGGAGAAACTCCGCCAGCGGTGCGTCATCTTCAGCGACAAGAATGCGCATCGGCACACACCAAACATTAAATTTGGAAGGGGTAAAACGATCATGAAGGTGATCGAGAGAGCTGTCAACGAAGTATCGAGGGGCGATGGCGCAAATGCTACCCCAGGTGAGCAACCGCGTATTCTGCAAGGGAGACGCGCTAGCAAGTTAATTGTTGAGAGCGATGGGCAAAAAATGGAAAGCCCCTCATTCGCCAGGTGCTTGCACGTATTCCAGAAGGCAGGCTGAAGTGGAACCAAGTTGGAGGTCCACCAGCATTTCCTCGACCCAGCGGAGTTCACCTTTAATGGCTGCACCGCCGGTGAACCGATTGCAAACCAGGCTCTCAAATTCCTGAGGGGGGCGAGCTTGCGTGGAAACGGGTTTGCTGGCCTGCACAACCGGCGAAACAACGCCGAGTGACACCAGCATGCCCGAGAACCCATCCGCCTAAGTGCGCAAAATCTCTCAATCGAAGACGGAACAGGGGGATCGCTACCAGACATCTCCCGAATGCTTTCCATCGGGATGAACTTTCTGTTGGAGGCGGGCGCGCAGATCGATAAGCGCAGCTGTGCAAATTTGGGAGACACGCGATTCGCCTAGATTCATGATCAGCCCGACTTTCTTCATCGTAAGTTCCTCGAGATAGTAGAGAGCGAGGACCTGACGCTCCTTCCGCTCCAACTCATCGATGGCTTGAGATAAAAGAGTGTGCATTTCGGCGCGGAGGGTGACACCGAATGGATCTTCCTCCGGCCGAACCGCGACACCGGAAAATTGTTCATCACTGACGCCTCGAAAGGACCGTGCGTGCAGGCTACCGAGATCGAGGCCGCGCAGTTCGCCGAGCAAGTGTTGGAATTCGTCCAGTTCGAGTCCCAGGTGCGTGGCAAGCTCGGGCTCGGAAGGCGCGTGGCTCAGAGTGGCGGCAAGTTCGCGATGGGCCGCTTCGATGCGCCTGCCCTGACGACGAAGGTTGCGCGGGCTCCAATCCAACTGGCGCAGGCTGTCGAGAATCGAGCCCCGAATGCGGAAGCTGGCGTAGGACTTGAGTTGAACGTTCTTGGCGGGATCGAATTTATCGACGGCATCGATCAGGCCAAGAATGCCAGCATGAACCAGATCTTCGAATTGCACGTGGGACGGAAGGCGAGCGTGTATGCGGCGCGCGATATTGCGGACCCCGGGGAGATTCGCGATGAGGAGGCGCTCGCGTTCGGCAACCTCGCTCGAATCCAGATCGGGCAGCTTGCGACCCAGCAGAACGCTATCGCATGAGAAGCGTGCGAGCTTGGCTAGCGCATACGCGCCCCCGACCGCTCCCTCGCTAAGTGGCTGCGCGTGGGCAGGGCTATCAATTAATCGTGTGCGTAAGCGTGTGCGAAAGGACGAATCGGCACTGGCAACAAGAATGCGGCGAGAAGAACGAATAAGTGATGCTGCTGCGGCAGAGGCCATAGCACCTCCTCCATTGATTCGCTCGGTACGCAGTTGCGCTGTTCGTTTCTGCAGGCTGTGCCCGTATAACTTTTCGGGCCGCGAGCGGAAATGGTCAGTGCTATTGAATAGCCAAAGTTAGAGATGCAGTCAGACTGATAAGACAGACTTTAGGCGAAGGCGCACAGAGGCACACTGCTCCGGCGTGGAACAGTGTTCCATGCGGGCGCACAAATCCACCGCGCAGATATTGCCAGATTGCTTGTCGTTTCTTAACCGCCGGGAACGACGTTCGCAAAGCCGTCTCTGGCGCTCTTTTCCCATCTGTCATCGGCGCACCGCGAAACAACTTTAGCGATCCGGCAATTTTGTGTATCAAACTTTAGATAGATATCGATACTGTCGAATTTCGCCCGATTCTCCTTAATTTCTCCCCATCAATGGGTTTTGGCATTCTCGCTGATCTTGGTTGCCTGCCACGCCACTGCTTGCCATCGTCCATTGCGCCTCAGAAAGGTCCCGGTGTTCCTGTAATAAGACGTCTCGACTTTTCCCTCACGATCTTCCGTGCGGCCTACCAGCCGAAATGCCACCACCACGGTGTCGCCATACTCGTGAACCGTGATGTCCTCGGCCGAATAGGTGTTCTTTCCTTCCGATGCAGGCGTCGGTTTCCCAAGCCTGCTCATAATGTCGGCCTTACCTATGACCACGCCCGTCGCTCGCGTATAAATCACGTCGTCGGCAAAGAACCTGTCGAATACTGCTCGGTCGCCTCGCCCCGCGGCGTCCATGAACTCATGCAAGAGCGCGGTCACTTCTTGTGTCGCGCTGGTTTGTGCGGGTGTCGCCATCGCACCAACAGAAAATAGCGCTATCCCGATCAGGATTATTCTCTCGAATTTCATTTGTATCTCCTAACGCTTGTCAGCATATCTCGATTTTCGTTGGCCGTATTCTTCCTGTTAGGATAGAACGATTCAGGAGCATTAAAGAAACTCAATGGAAGCTGCCTACATCTGCGACGCCATTCGAACTCCCATCGGCCGCTACGGCGGATCGCTCTCCTCGGTTCGCACGGATGATCTAGCGGCCATTCCCATCAAAGCCCTCATCGAGCGCAATCCCAAAGTGGACTGGAACGCCCTCGACGACGTCATCTACGGCTGCGCGAATCAAGCCGGAGAGGACAACCGCAACGTGGGACGGATGGCCTTACTTCTTGCCGGACTTCCCAAAGAAGTTTCCGGCGTCACAGTAAATCGCCTCTGCGGCTCCAGCATGGATGCCGTGGCGACCGCAGCGCGCGCTATCAAATGCGGCGAAGGCGAACTGATCATTGCAGGCGGTGTTGAGAGCATGTCGCGCGCCCCCTTCGTCGTGGGCAAGGTAGACACGGCCTTTTCCCGTGTGATGAAACTCGAAGACACCACGATAGGATGGCGCTTTATCAATCCACTCATGAAAGCAAAATATGGTGTCGATTCGATGCCGGAAACCGCGGAAATTGTGGCCGAGGAGTTCCACGTTTCGCGCGAAGATCAAGATGCTTTCGCTCTCAGAAGCCAGCAGCGCGCCGCAGCCGCAATCCACAATGGATTTTTCGCCGAGGAAATGGTGTCGGTCCCAATTCCACAGAAAAAAGGGGATCCCATTCTGGTCAGCGCTGATGAACACCCGCGGGGCGATACGTCTTTGGCCAAGCTTGCGAAATTGCCGGGAATCGTAAAGCCTGGCGGAACTGTGACGGCGGGAAATGCTTCTGGCGTAAACGATGGTGCCTGCGCCCTTCTCCTCGCTTCAGAATCGGCAGCCAAGCGCCACGAGTTAACTCCCAAAGCGCGCATTATCACCGCTGCGGCAGCGGGTGTCGCTCCACGAATCATGGGGATGGGGCCTGCCCCCGCCTCTCGCAAAGCTTTTGCGAGGGCGAATTTGACCATCGGCCAGATGGACGTCATCGAACTGAACGAAGCCTTCGCGTCACAGGCGTTAGCAGTATTGCGCGAGCTTGGCGTCGCCGACGATGCCCCTCACGTAAATCCTGACGGTGGGGCGATCGCTCTGGGCCATCCGTTGGGCGCCAGCGGTGCGCGCCTAATCACCACGGCGATGTATCAGTTGGTTCGCACCGGCGGAAGATACGCCCTTTGCACTATGTGCATCGGCGTCGGCCAGGGCATTGCCGTCATCATCGAGCGCGTTTAGTTGGCAGGTCTGCCACAAAGCGTGGTCGTAAATCATATCGTTGCCGCGGCACATGCGTTTATCGGACCCGCAAACCTCAAAGGAAACCGTTTTCTTTCCATGCCTGTAGTGATTACACTCAGCGAATGAACTTGCTTGACCCTTTGTTTCGCTCACCAGCCGTCGAAAAGGTTTTCTCCAATCGCTCCACGCTGCAGGGGATGCTCGATTTCGAAGCGGCTCTCGCGCGCGCGGAAGGACGCGCCGGGTTCATTCCTGCCTCTGCCGCGCCGGCGATCGAATCGAAATGCCGGGCCGAACTGTACGACATGACCGCACTGGCCCGCGCCGCGGCGAATGCCGGCAATCTCGCGATTCCTCTTGTGAAACAACTCACCGTGCTCGTGGCCCAAAAAGAGAAGGACGCCGCTTGCTACGTGCATTGGGGCGCGACCAGCCAGGATGCCATTGACACGGGCCGCGTGCTCCAATTGCGACAAGCGCTAAATCTCATCTCTTCGGAACTCGATCTCTTGGCAACCGTCCTCGGCGATGTCGCTCACAAGAATCGAGCGACGCTCGTCGCTGCGCGCACCTGGATGCAGCAGGCGCTCCCCACCACCTTCGGGCTGCAAGTGGCTGGCTGGCTTGATGCGATCGATCGTCATCGAGCGCGTCTGGCGGAGACGCAAGAGCGTTGCCTTGTTCTGCAATTCGGCGGTGCCGTTGGCACCATGGCGGCGCTCGGCGCGCGCGGCCTGGACGTGGCAACTGCTCTCTCCAAAGAAATACAACTTCCCCTACCGGAACTGCCCTGGCACAGCCATCGCGATCGCATGGCGGAAATCGCCACGACTCTCGGCTTGTGCACGGGAACGCTCGGTAAAATAGCTCGCGATATCGCTCTTCACATGCAAACGGAAATAGGTGAAGTTTTTGAACCGTCCACAGACGGCCGCGGCGGCTCTTCCACCATGCCTCACAAACGCAACCCGGTAACTTCTGCCGCTGTGTTGTCGGCGGCATTACGTGTGCCTCCATTAGTCAGCACCATGCTCACCGCAATGATTCAGGAAGAAGAGCGTGGTCTGGGAGGCTGGCACGCCGAGTGGGAGACTCTGCCCGAGATTGTTCGCCTGACCGCCGGCGCTTTGCATCACCTCACCGGCGCCCTCTCGGAGTTGAAAATCGATCCAGAACGGATGCGTCAGAATCTGGAGATTACCCACGGTTTGATTTTCGCTGAAGCCGTAGCCATGGCCCTCGCCGAAAAAATGCCGCGGCCCGAGGCCCATGAGATCGCCCGGCTTGCCTGTCAACGAGCGCAGACCGCAAAGCGCGATCTCCGTTCGGTCCTTGGCCAAGACCCGATCGTCAAGGCGAATCTCTCCGATGCTGAGCTCGACCGGCTGTTTGCACCTGGCAACTATCTTGGAGTCGCCGATCAGTTGATCGACCGCGTTCTCGCTTCTCGGACTTTGCCTCTCGAACAGAAAAAAAACAGGAAAAAGTGAGACTTATGCCCTTTTCTCAACTTGAAGACGTTCGCATCCACTACGACCTCGCCGGCCCGGCGAACGCTCCCGTGCTCGTATTCTCGAATTCCTTGGGAGAAACCCTCTCCATGTGGGACACCCAGATAACGGAGTTCCAGAAGCGATTCCGTATGTTGCGCTATGATACGCGTGGGCACGGCCAATCTTCCGTCACCCCGGGGCCGTACACGATCGAGCAGTTGGCGCGCGACGTTCTCGCTTTGCTCGACACCTTGCAGTTCGATTGTGTCCATTTTTGTGGTTTGTCCATGGGCGGACAAACAGGTATGTGGCTCGCGCTGAATGCTCCAGCCCGTCTCCAAAAACTTGTTCTGTGTAACACCGCCGCAAAAATCGGTACTCCTGAAATGTGGAATCCCCGAATCGAGGCCGTCCTCAAACACGGAATGAAATCGATCTCCAGCGCTGTTATCGAACGATGGTTCTCCGCAGAATTCCGCACCAAGTTTCCATCGGTCGCCGCGTCAACCAAGCTCACACTGGAAGGTGCGAATCCCGCTGGGTATGTCGCGAATTGCGCCGCCGTTCGCGATTTCGACGTTCGCGAAGTGATCAGGGAGATCCATACCCCAACCCTCGTGATTGCCGGAACAAACGACGCTGCCACCACTCCCGCCGACGGACGATACCTTGCCGACCACATTTCTGGCGCCTCCTATGTCGAACTCAACACCGCCCACCTCTCGAACATCGAAGACTCCACCCGGTTTAATGACGAAGTGAGCGCATTTCTCCCATCCTGAAGGCGTCCCGAGCGGCCACTGTTGCTCTCTAAATCTTTGGATAAAAACACTTCCATCGGGACGATGCATTAATCTGATTTGGGATTCACTTGAATTGCCACTTCCCATTCACTCCGAGCCAGGGAAGATCAAGTCGACCCCAGATTCTATGTAACCTTTGCCCGTTTCCAGCGTCCAATGGAGTACCGGGGCAGACAACTTGTGTTCGCGTCCCAGCTTCAAAGGGCTTAGATGGCCCGACGAGACAGCCTGGGACGAGGATCAGGGTTTTCAGTTCAGTTTCATCTCGGCGCAACTTCGAGGATCACTAGCATGGGCGCTTTTGGCAGAAGCTACCTGCGGGACCGCACTTCCGAACCACACTCCAGCGAAGTCATTGGCGTAACTCCCTGCATCCGTCTCAGCCTTGTCTCGGATCAACCAGGAATCGTCGAATTCCGTGGCTGTCCTCTGGTCGTGCTTTCCATCCACGTGGGATCATCCGTCGCCGTCGATTGCCGGCGCGGCGGCGCAAGACATCGTGGAACTACCATTCACGGTGATTTGGAGATCATTCCTCCGAACCTTGGTGGCTTCTGGGAACTCAAGACCAGGGATACGGCTTTGGTCATCGGCCTAAAACTTCGCTTACTTCAACAGGTCATGGAGGAAATCGGCGAAGACCCCGACAAGTTGCAAGTCAGGAACCGCTTTCAAGAACGCGACCCACAGATCGAACACATTGCATGGGCCTTGAAAGCGGAGATGGAGAACGGTTATCCAAGCGGTCGCCTTTATTTGGACGCCCTAAGCACCGCGCTTGCGGCTAGGATTGTCCGAAATCACAGTTCCCTGGCGCGGGCCAGTCGCTCCAGTAAGACTGCGCTGCCGGGGGCCAAATTGAAAGCGGTGCTGGGTTATATTGAAGACAATCTTGAGCGCGAGCTTAGTCTCAGAGAGATCGCTGAGATCGCTGGCGTGAGCGTTTCGCATTTCAAAGTGCTTTTTCGGAAGTCGTTGGGTTTGCCCCCTCACCAATATGTGATTAGGCGGCGCGTGGAACGAGCGGCATCGCAGTTGCGTGAAGGGAAAATGCCGATCGGGGAGATCGCGCTGGAGAATGGCTTTTGCCACCAAAGCCACCTCGCCATGCACGTGCGCCGCGTCTTGGGGGTATCGCCTCAGGAACTTAAAGACGCGAACTGAAGAGGTTTTCCTAATGATTCATGAAACACGCGCAAATAGGGCCGAAGAGCACTTTTTGTTCGTTAACTGCCGGTTTTTGGGTATGGCCGGAAGCAAGTTTTCATCCGATCTTGCTCTTGCCCATCCAATCTTGAGCGACGATCTTGCTCTTAGAGAGTCACAATGCGTTGCTGGGGCGAATCACATTCAGCTCGGCGATGAAATCGTATTATTGCTCACAATTCAAGGTGCTCTTCGGATGAGCTGAAGTATGAACGAGCTAACTGGAACTGAAATTACTGGAAGCGGAGTGAAAATTCAGCGAGAGGATCTCAGGAGTGTTGCTCTGTCGGCCGCAATTCCCAGGGTGGTCGCCGAAAGAGGCGCAATGGTCACGGGGCTTTCCCTGCGCGGGGAGACACCGCCGGTGAAGCCCATCAAAATTGCTATTAAAACTAAAGGCAAAATCCTACTCATTAATCCTGCGGATATTCTCGCTGTCGAAGCAGAAGGAAACTACGTCTTGCTGCAGCTTCAATTGGAATCATATCTTCTGCGAGAATCGATCTCGACTATGGCCGAGAAGTTTAAAGCTTACGGCTTCATTCGCATCCATCGCTCCGTACTGGTCAATTCTTCGTGGGTGGAGGAGATCCATCCCGGGACCACCGGAGAATATATGTTGCGAATGTCAGGCGGAAGAGAATATATGGTTTCGCGAACCTACAAGCTGAACCTGAAATCGCTTGCACAATCCTGGATAGGTATTGATTCTTTCATGGAAAAGTGAAATCCCCACACAATTCTCTGAAGAGTTTTAAAGATATCAGCAGACTGCCTGTTTATACGCTAGGCATGACTCGCTGACTAATCGTGATCTACCAGCTAAAGCGTCTATCAAAATCCATAGAATTACTGGCCATAGCTTTCAGTTTTAGAATTAATTTATCCCACATAAAGAGATTTTAGATTTCTTCGCCACGAAATATGATTTTCTGCGATGTGAATGGCTGCGAGGAATATCCCGATTCTGGAATGCGTGAAGCGCTGCCGCTGAGTGGGACGTCATAACGCGTCGCTGACGTGAGTGGCTTGATAAACGGTTCGAGTTCCAGTTTTACTGTGTTAAAACGATTTATCTCATCTTCACGAATCCATATTGTGTCTCAAACAAGCTCGCCGAAGTCGTTGAAAACAAATTAAGAATGCGGAATTTCAGATTGGTATGAGGCTTGCTGTTCATTTAACGGCATAAACGCGGTCCTGTGCCGCGTCACACAAATGGGAACTTTTTTTTGCCCTATTCACTGCGCACCCAACTGGAGGATGCTAAATGCTAAGTAAGCGGTCGGTATTTGTAATCGGCCTTTTGTTTTGTTTGTTCGCTTTTGTTCCCTCAGCTCTCTTTGCACAAAGTGCGTCAACGGGTCAAGTCGTGGGGACTGTCACTGATCCCTCCGGGGCTGCTGTTGCAGCCGCGACAGTTACTCTGACAGACCGAGCGACGAACATTCCCAGAACGGTGTCGACCAATGAAAACGGTAGATACATTTTTGTCGACGTGCCCTCCGGGAATTACAACGTCGCCATAAATAAGCAGGGATTTCGCATTTCGAGGCTCAACAACCAAACGGTGAGCGTCGGGTCCACTGTAACTCTCAATGTCACCTTGGAAGTTGGCTCCGTTGCGGAGAGCGTCGAAGTCACAGCCTCCAACGCCGACCTCCAGACGTTGAACGCCACTGTCGGTAACACTGTTTCCGGCACCGCGTTGAATTCTCTCCCTAGCATCAGTCGCGACGCGGCTACTTTCTTTACTCTGCAGCCCGGCGTGGCACCCGATGGCAGCGTCGCTGGCGTTGCGATGGACCAGAATTCGTTTTCCCTCGACGGTGGCCAGAACACAAACGATATGGACGGCAGCATGAACATCTATACGCCGAGCTTCGCCGGCGATCCAACTGGCGGCCTCATCCAGAATCAAACTACCGGGAACCCGGGTGGCGGTCCTTCCGGTGTTATGCCCACCCCTATCGATAGCGTCGAAGAGTTCAAAGTCAGCACTACCAACCAGACGGCGGACTTCAACAGCTCTGCTGGTTCGGAAGTCTCCATCGTAACCAAGCGCGGCACCAATGACTGGCATGGCACGGCCTACGAATATTATTTGGATAACAATTGGTCTGGAAACACCTTTGAAAACAACGCCACAGGTACGCCCCGCCCTAGCTACCACTACAGCAGATTTGGTTTTGCCGGCGGTGGTCCCGTCATTCCCAAGCAGATTCTCGGCGGCAAAACCTACATCTTCGCCAATTACGAAGGCTATCGCTTTCCGCAATCCGAATCGATTACCAGAGACGTGCCAACCGCTTCCATGCGTTTGGGACTTCTCTACTTTGGTGGCCAGTACTACAACTTGAATCCCACTGCCGTAACCTTCAATGGCACAACCTATCCAGGAACGACCCTCGATCCTAGAGCTATCGGAATCAATTCCCAGGTTGCGCAGATGTGGTCAAAGATGCCCCTGCCGAACAATCTGACTGGCTGTTCGGGGGGACTAACTCTCTGCGACGTTAATTCGTCTGGTCTCGGCAATGTCGGCACTTTCACAGGCAACGTAGATCTTCCTCAATCCAGCAACTTTGGCGTCGTTCGCATCGACCACGATTTCAGCTCCAAGTGGCATTTCATGAGCAGCTATCGTTATTATCATCTTCTCCGTGCCACCGATAGTCAGGTTGATATCGCTGGCGGAACACCTGTCTCGCTCTCCGGTCGGCCCCAGGTTCCGTGGTTCTATGTGGCCGCTCTCACCACCAACATCACTTCCAACACCACGAATGACCTTCACTATAGCTTCCTGCGAAACTTCTGGCAGTGGGGCTCCGCCGGTGACCCGCCTCAACTTTCCGGTTTGGGCGGCGCCCTTGCCGCCTTCGGCCAGTCGCAGACCCAAGAGCTCTCCCCGTACAACGTGGACACACAGAATACCCGCCAGCGCTTTTGGGACGGCAAAGACAATATGATCCGCGATGACGTCAGCAACTTGCACGGCAACCATCTCTTCCAGTTTGGTGGCACCTATGAACGAAACTGGGACTTTCACCAGCGCACGGACAACGGCGGTGGTATCAATTATCAGCCTGTCTATGAGCTTGGCATCGGAAGCGGCGCTGGAATCAACATAACCCCTAATATTCCTTCGTCAGTCGCTACCGCGGACGCCACGAATTTTGGACGCGACTATGTCGCCGCTCTGGGCATCCTTTCCACTGCCCAAACCGTTTACACTCGCACCGGCTCGCAACTTACCTTGAATCCTCCGCTGACGCCGGCTCAAGACAAGAGCACGATTCCATTCTATAACGTCTACTTTAGCGACTCCTGGCGCGTGAAGCCGACTTTTACGCTTACCTACGGTTTGGGCTGGACTCTCGAAATGCCCCCCGTCGAACAGCTGGGGCGCCAGATCTCTCTCGTGGATCAGTCGGGCCAGCAAATTAGCGCTGAGGCGTATCTCAACGCTCGCCAAGCCGCCGCGCTACAGGGTCAGGTATACAATCCCGAACTCGGTTTCGCTCTCGTCGGCAACACCGACGGCGGTGACAAATACCCCTATAACCCATTCTATGGCTCGTTCAGCCCGCGTATCGCTGCAGCGTGGAATCCGAGCTTCAGCGACGGAATTCTTGGCAAAGTTTTTGGACCTGGCAAGAGCGTCATCCGCGGCGGCTACAGCCGAATTTTCGGCCGTCTTAACGGCGTCAATCTTGTGTTGGTGCCACTGCTGGGCACGGGGCTCATGCAGCCCGTGCAGTGCATCGATCCGCAGAGCCCCACTGCCGGCAACGGCACGTGCGCTGGCACTCTTGGCTCTACCGCAACCAACGCCTTCCGCATCGGCACGGATGGTTTGACCGCTCCGATTCCCACTCCGAGCGCAACCCTTCCTCAACCTGACTTCCCGGGCTATAACGCGATTGCTGGCGCTACCGGCGACGTCTTGGATCGTAATTTCCGGCCCGACGAATCCGACCAGTTCGACCTCACCATCCAGCGTCAGTTGAACAACAGAACCTCCATCGAAGTCGGCTACATCGGCCGCTTAATTAGGCACGAATATCAGCCGCTCAACATCAACGCTGTTCCTTATATGATGACTCTGGGCGGGCAGTCCTTCGCCAAGGCCTACGCTGGCATCGAGACAGGTCTCGGATGCGCCACCTCGTACGCTGCTTGCGGCGCAAACGTTCCTGTACAAGCGACCGGCGAGACAAAAGCTGCTTTCCAAACCGCTCTCATGACCTACGCCAACACCTTCGCTCCTCAGCCTTTCTTTGAGACGGCGCTTAAGAACACCGGCTACTGCAATGGCTTTGCCAGCTGCACGGCAGCCGTCGTGTATAACGAAGGCGGTGGGCTTGGAACTGGGAACTTGCTCAACCAGAGCGTATGGAGTTTGTGGAGCGACCTCGACCAGGGGAATGCTACTTGCAGCGCGACTCAGGCATGTGGCTTCAACTTCGCCCGCACTATGGAGAATAGCCCCATCACCGGCTCCGCTTTCGGTGGCAGCGGACAGATGACCTCCGGCATCGCCGTCAACGCCAGCGTCGGATACGGCAATTACAACGCGGGCTTCATCACTCTCAAAATGGCCGATTGGCATGGCGTCACCCTGCAGCAGAACTTTACTTATAGCAAGGCTCTAGGCACGGTGAGCGTGGTTCAGGCCAGCAGCGAGTTCACCTCTGTGAATCCTTACGACGTTGGCGCTGGCTATGGCGTGCAGCCCTTCGACCGTAAATTCGTGGACAACGTGTTGTTGGTTTACCAACCACCTTTCTTCGTGGGACAGCAGGGCTGGAAGGGACGTCTTCTCGGCGGATGGTCGTTCTCCCCGATCTTCACTGCTGGAAGCGGTTTGCCACTTGAACTCAACACTGCTAACGGGGATGGTCAATCTTTCGGCGAGGCCGATGCCGTAAACTTCTTCGACGATTCGAACGACGTGCTCACGTGCCCGAACACCTTTGGTAGCTCGCGGCATAATGGCATTACCGGCGGGACCAACTCCGTCGGCACCAGCGTCGGCACAGCGGGCAACATCAACATGTTCGCTAACCCCCTAGCCTCTTACGCCTGCGTCCGCCCCGCAATTCTGGGTATCGATTCAGGCGCGGGCGGTGCAGGCGTACTCCGCGGCATGCCCTTCTGGAACGTCGATTTCCAGATTCGCAAAAACATCCACATCAATGAGCGTTTCAGCCTGGAACTCCAGTCCATCTTCAGCAACGTTTTCAACCATGACCAGCTCGGCGATCCGACCCTGAGCGCTGCGGCGCCTAAGGTTTGGGGCGTGCTCAACAACCAGATCAACGACCCGCGCTCCATCGAAATTGGCGGTCGCATCCGCTTCTAACTTTTCCGGCCGTTCGTTCAAACTAGCCGCAAAAAAAACGGGGAAGGCCAAGTGGCCCTCCCCGTTTTCTTTCTCCATAGTACTTCCTTGCTGCAAGCTCGACTCTCGCCTTGAATGGCGAGTCGCTCTTTCTAAGGAAGGTCCTTGCTCAAGCGCTCGATCGTTGCCTTCGGTTCCGTCACCGGCGGGTTGTTCAAGTACTTCCCAAAAAACACTAGATATCGCTGCCACCTGTCTTGGATGTGCCGCGGCTCCACAAACCCGTGATTTTCCCGCGGATAAGTCACATACTCCACCGGCACGTGTTTCTCATAGAGCGCTTGATAAAACTCCTCCGCCTGAGCAATCGGCACCCGCGTATCTGCCTGCCCGTGCAAAATCATCGTTGGGGTCTTCACATTACTCACATACTTCATCGGCGAATGATCCCAATACTCCTGAAAATTGTCCCACGGCGCCTTCATCCCCAGGAACATCGTCAAGTACCGGTGAATATCCGTCTGCGAATACATCGAATAAAGATCCGGCAGTCCCGCTCCCGGCGAAATCGCCTTGAACCGGTCCGTCTGTGTGTCGATCCACATCGTCATGTAGCCACCGTACGACCACCCAAACGCACCTAAACGCTCCGCGTCGGCCCACCCTTTATCCACCATTGCCTGCACACCGCTCATGTCATCCTTGTAATCGCCGTCTCCCCAATCGTTCTGATTCGCTGTCGCGAATTTCTCTCCCCGCCCTGTCGACCCGCGAAAGTTCGGCTGCAAAACCATATACCCATTCGCGGCCATGACCTGTTCCGTAGTGTTAAACGAAAGCAGGGAGGCTCCCGTGGGTCCTCCATGCGGATTTAGCAGGAACGGAACCTTATGCGTCCCATCGAAGTCCACCGGCTTGGTCACAACCCCATCGATTTCCATCCCGTCCTTGCTGCTCTTCCAACGCACCACTTCGCTCGCCCCCAGTGCATACTCCGAGAGCCACGCGTTCTGACTCGTGATGCGTTCCAGCGACCCAAAACTCAAATCACTTCGGAACACGTCATCCGGATGAGTCGGATCGCCGACCGTCCCCACCGCTGTCTTCCCATTCGCACTGATATCCGCAACACTCGCAACTTCCGTTGTCCCCGTAAGCGCCCGGATCGTCCCCGTCGCCACGTCTGCCGAAAACACTCGCAACGCCTCATGGTCGTCACTGCTGAAAAAAATCTCTTTCCCATCCGGCGACCAAATCGGTTCGCCGGCATTCAAGTCAAATGATCCGCTTAACTTCTTCGGCGCTCCTCCCCTGGCCTCAACAACAAACAGGTTCTCCTTGTAAACCAAGAGCCCTGGACTGCTCAGGTAGGCGATCCACTTTCCGTCCGGAGACCAACGTGCCGTGTGTGTCGGGTCGGCTGATTCCACGAGTTTTCGTTCTACTCCGCTCGCCACGTCCAGAATCCGCACCGTCTGCAGGGCTATGTCGTCAAGCCTCGGTGTTGGATTTGTCGTGAACGTGATGTGCGACCCGTCCGGCGACCAACGCGCGTCGCTTACCGTAAAGTCTCCCTTGGTGATCTGCTTTTCCTCGCCCGTCGCGATGTCCCATGTCCAGAGTTGTGCCATCTTGAAATCATGGTCGACCACCGCGGCGTCTTCCTTTTCCTTTAGGCGCTTTTCTTCGTCCTCGCTCACCGGCGCCGTGGCCGTCAGCAACAGCGTCTTCCCGTCTGGCGAAAATTCGAACCCACGCACTCCAGACTTGTGTTTCGTCACCTGCCACGGTTCGCCGCCATCCGCATACATGAACCACACCTGTGGCTTGGCTTCCTTCTCTTCCCCCGCCTCCATTGTGAACGCCAGCAACTTTCCGTCCGGCGACCACTCCACATTCGATACGTTCTTCTCTCCTCGCGTGAATTGCCGTGCCGCGCTCACCGGTCCTGCCGCAGGTACAAGCCACAGATGCGTCACGAATTTCCAGGCTTGCTCCTTGTCCGTGTCGTTTTCCGCCACCAGATAGGCCACGCGCAATCCGTCCGGTGAAATCCGCGGCGAACTGACCCGCGCGACGCGCAATGCTTCCGCCGAACCAAACAGTTTCTTGCCATCTTTGCTCCGCGCGGTCGCAGCGGCCGCCTCTTTGCTCGATCCATTTTGCTGGGCTCCAGCCACCAGGGGCATCAAGAGAGCAGCCACAATCACAAACGCGCGCATTATTTTCGCGGTCGTAAGTTCCATCACGGAAAACCTCCTCATTCTGGAAAAACTCGCTGCGACGCCGCGAAGTATATTGGCAAGCCACCGCCTGCGCAAGGCGGACGGCAGAATCGCACTTATCAGGGCTCTCCGAGCTGCCTATGATCCTATGCCGGCACGGTGGCCTGAGATTCTTCAATTCGGCTCTGCAAGGAGCTCCGAAAAGTTTACTCATCGCAAGCAAGAACGCCCTCAGACCGGAAAATTCTACACACTCTGCCTCTCTCATTTCGTTTTCTGCGGCTCCCCACTATGCCTCTATGTTCTTGAATCCTATGTGCGTTATGAAATTAAGTTCATCTCTGGCCGCAAAGTTGCCTCCTCAATCGCGGGACCAAAAATAACTCCGAGACAATCCGCCCTCTCGAGAAGCTTGAAGCTAGACAAAAATTAACCATGCATCGCGCAAGGAGGCGCAACAATGAAATATGTAAATAATCGTGTGTTTTTCGCCGCGAGCCTGCTCGCGTTCGGATCGCTTCTTTTCGCCAAAGATCCCGTTAACGCAAAAGACGAACAATCCCGCCTGCAGAATTCAGGCCAAGTCATGCACGAAATCCTCAACGTTCCGGACGACATTCCGCAAGACCTCATCGACAAAGCACGCTGCGTCGTCGTGATGCCTTCGGTGCTGAAGGCAGCGTTCGTCGTCGGCGGGAGTTACGGCCGCGGCACGATGGTCTGCCGTACTGGCAAGGACTTCACGGGGCCGTGGGGCGCCCCCGCCATGTACGCCCTCGAAGGCGCAAGTGTGGGCTTGCAAATTGGCGGCGAAGCCACGGACTTCGTCTTCCTGATCATGAATGATCGCGGCGCGAGCAGCCTCTTGCACAGCAAGGTGAAACTCGGCGCCGACATCTCTGCCGCTGCCGGTCCCAAAGGACGATCAGCCGAAGCCGATTCGGACGCTTACATGCGCTCCGAAATTCTCAGCTACTCTCGAGCCCGCGGCGTTTTCGCCGGCGTCTCTCTGGAAGGTTCCACGTTGCGCCCTGATGACGACGCCAATCGCAAACTCTACGGCAGTTCGGCCAGCGCCGCCAGAATCGTCTCCGAACCTCGCAGAGACGCGCCTTCTTCGGCACACGAGCTCATAGCCGCCCTGCAAACTGCCTCTCCACAACTCAAACGCTAACTCTCTCGCCGCGAGGGGCCCTGTGAATCGCGGGCCCCTCCTGATGCACACGTGCCGTTGAACTCGTCTTCGGCCTGAGTAAATCTCAGGGCGGCTCACATTTTAATCGTGCTCTTCCAGCTCCGCCTGTTTCCTAAATGTCGCGCCTTACTGCTCGTTCTTAGTCTTCATTGGGGGAGAGAATGTTAGGTCTACATACAGCAGCGCAACGAGACTTCACGAAACCGGACGGTATCGCAGAACACGATCCGCCAAGCATGAATGCGGCATCAGAAAAAGAAGCGATCGCTCGCGCTCAGCGAGGCGACGCTTCCGCATTCGAGCACATTTATCGCCTGCATAGTCCGCGCGTTTATGCGCTATGCCTCCGCATGATTGGAAATACCGCTGAAGCCGAAGATCTCACCCAGGAAGCCTTTCTGATGGTTCTCCGCAAGATTCGCACCTTCCGCGGAGAATCGGCTTTCTCCACTTGGCTGCACCGTCTCACCGTCAATCTTGTCCTCATGCGTCTTCGCAGAAAAACTTGGCTGGAAACTCCCCTCGAAGAAACCGCCGAACCCGCCGCTGATGGCTCCGGCCCCAGTGAAGATCTCTTTGCTTCAGACCTTGTCTTGTCAGGCTCCCTCGATCGCCTCAACCTGGAAGACGCTTTAGGGAAGCTTCGTCCTTTCCAAAAACTGGTCGTCATACTTCACGATATCCAGGGTTACAAACACACTGAGATTGCAAAAATGATGGATTGGTCCGTCGGGAACTCCAAGTCTCGGCTTCACCGAGCCCGCGCACACCTGCGCAAGCTCTTGCAAAACAGCCTGAGCCTGAATTGCAACCCACTTCCGCAATCCGCTCGATCTGCGCTCAATGCGTGAATCGATTCTCGATTCAAGGATGCCCGAACTGCGAGCAATCTCTCCCAGCAGGTCTGCGCCGCGCTTATTCTTCTCGCAATGCGATGACCGGATCCACCCGGCTCGCGCGGCGCGCTGGCACAAGGCTCGCAAACAGCGCAGCCGCGATTAGGATGGGGATTGTCATCGCGAAAGTCCATGGCTCCGCTGGCTGCATACCCGCGACCAATCTTTGTAATACGCGTCCGGCGGCCAGCGCAGTCGCCGTGCCCAGCGCGGCACCGACGATAATCATTTTGAGGCTGTCCCTAAGCACTAGCCACAACACACTGTTGGGCTGCGCTCCGAGCGCTATGCGTATTCCCATTTCCTGCACGCGTTGTCCTGTCAAATACGCCAGCACTCCATAAATTCCGATGCAGGCCAATATCAAAGCTAAAGCTGCGAAGATTCCGAACAAAAACAAAAGGAATCGCTGGAGAGCAAGAGAATTGCTCGCGAGTTGTTCCATCGTGCGAACCTCGTAGAGAACTTGGTCGCCTGCCGCTCCCTTCAGCTCATTGCGTAACGAACCAAGCACGCTCAATGGGGAAACCTCGGTCCGCACCGCGATCGACATCAGTTGCGACCAGCGATGCATAAAGCTATCCGGCAGCTGAGAAAACGGATAGTAAATTTGCGCGCGGATGATCGCTTGGTCATCGCCCGCGAGCCCCCAATGCCTCACATGGCCGACAACGCCTACAATTTCAAACACGTTGCCGCCGTACCCCATTTCCGGAATCCACAGCCTCTTGCCGACCGGGTCCTGCGTCCCGAAGGCGTTCTGCGCCAGCACCTCATCAATCACGATGACTGGCGTCGTGTCGAGCGTATCGTGATCATCGAAAAATCGTCCTCGCCGTAGCGGTATCCCCATAACTTTCAGATACTCCGGCGACACGCTTGTCAGCAAAGCGAACGGCAACTTGTTGGGAGGTGGCATGTCCGCGCTGGTCCAATATCCCTGCTCATTGTCCCCCGCGCGCATCGGAAACGTATCGACGGTCGCAACCGACTGAACTCCCGGCACGCGATGCGCACGCTCCAGGACGTCCTTCCAGGCCGCGCGCGTTTTCCCAGGATCCGCCAGCGTCGCCGGCGAAAGTGCCATGCGCGTCACCAACACGTTCCGAATATTTATTCCAGGGTTGAGCGACGACAGATGTAAGAGCGTTCGCCCAAGTAATCCCGCGGACACCAACAGCACCACGGCTAACGCGAGTTCGCATACGACAAAACTGCCGTGCAAACGCCGTGCGCTGCCCACCACTCCCCGCCCTCCCCCGCGCAGCACTTGTTCCAATTTTCTCACTGGCGCGCGCAGCGCTGGCGCTAGCCCAAATAGAAATCCGCTCAACAGAGAAACGCTCAGCGCAAACAACAGTACACGCCAATCCAGCTGAACTTCCTCTGCCCGCGGCAAAGTCCCTGGCCACAACTCCACAAATGGCCGGAAACCCAATGCCGCAAATCCCACTCCTAACAATCCCCCCGAGAGTCCTAGCACCGTGCTCTCTGTCAAGCATTGACGCACCAACCGGCCGCGGCTTGCCCCAAGCGCAACGCGCATCGCCAATTCCCGCTCGCGCGAAACAGCCCTTGCCAGCAACAAACTCGCTATATTCGTGCACGCAATCAGCAACACCAGACCAACCGCTCCGAGCAACAGCCACAGTGTGGAGCCGATATCTCCAACGTCTGGTCGGAGTGGCTGGACCACAAAGCTGCGATCTCCATTTGTGTCCTTGAATTCTTCCGCCAAATGCCGCCCAACCAAGTTCAACTCCGCTTGCGCTTCGCCTAGCGTCGCGCCGGAGCGCAGCCGCGCCACAACTCCAATCGGGTGCGCTCCGCGACTCTGCAGGAATCCTGCAGTGTCCTGGCCCAGTGGCGTCATCACATCCGGTTCGCTATCACGCAACTTGAAGCCGGGTGGCGCAATGCCCACGACTGTGTACAGCTTATCGTCCAGATTTACAGAAGCACCAATAGCTTCCGGTCTTCCCCCGAAATGCTTCATCCAAAAACTGTAGCCCAGGATCATCACTCGAGCCGCCCCGGTTCGATCCTCCTCCGGCAAGAATGCGCGCCCTTCCGCAAGATTCACTTGCAGGACAGAAAATAGGTTCGCGGAGATTTTTCGCAGGTCGACATACTCGGGGTCTCCCGTTCCGCTAACCGTTCCCCCATCAAATAAAGAGCCCGCAATCGTCATCGAACGGCTCGCGCGCTGGCAGTCAAGAAAATCCGGATAGGCAACATTCTGTTCTCCGAACAACTTTGCATTCCAATCGTCGCTGTGGCCGTGCATTGCCACCAGCTTGTCCGCCTGTGGGTAAGGCAGCGGCCTCAGAAGCACTCCGTTCACGACCGTGAACATCACAGTCGAAGCTCCAATGCCCAGGGCCAGCGTCAAAATTGCGACCGCCGCGAAGCCGGAACGTTGCCTAAGCGTCCGAACCGCATAGCGAAAATCCTGCCAGAAATCTTCCACCCATCGCGTGCCCCGCGCATCGCGGCACTCTTCCTTCACCTTCTCCGCACCACCAAGCGCAAGCCGCGCGCGTCTCCGCGCTTCCGTGGGATCAACTCCTGCAGCCCTCAGCTCCTTCGCGTGTTGCTCCAGATGAAACCCCAGTTCCCTCTCGAGCTGCTCTTCCATTTTTTCCCGCCGCAACAGCCGCTGCCACCAATTCATTCCGCACCCCCAGCTGAAAGCTTCATGATCAGCCCGATCGCCTCCGTCAAACGCTCCCAACTCGCCGCTTCCGTTTCAAGCCGCGCCTTCCCCTTTGCAGTCAACCGGTAAAACTTCGCCTCCCGTCCCGTTTCCGTTTCCTTCCAATCCGCCGCCAAAAGCCCCCGATTCTCCAGCCGGTGCAACGCCGGATACAGCGATCCTTGCGGCACCTGCACGACATGCTTCGACACCAGTTCCAGCCTCTGCGCGATGGCGTACCCATGCACCGGCCCAAGTGCGACCACTTTCAATATGAGCAAATCCAGCGTCCCTTGCGGCAAATCCGACTTCAGCGTCATTCCCATACCTCCGCCTTCTGCATATATACACTCCTACCTGTAGAAGGTCAAGGTATGCTTCCTTCGGCGCCCTAACCATCCGTGCGCTAGATAAGAATTAAGGATTAAGCAACGTGCTCCGAAATCACTCGAGCACCGTACATTCCATGCCTAACAGATGCCCAAGCTTTACCAGCTTGCTGGAGGTGTGGCCAATGCCGATCGCGCAATGATGCGCAGGGCCCTCGGCGTTCCACGCGTTCATGAAATCTCTCGCTCCCATCGGAAATCGATACCGGCTGTTGGTGTTGCCAATCTCCAGAATTGGCCCGGGCTCAGAAACAGCCTCCGCCACCAGCAATTTGAGCTTCCCGTCAGCCCTTTGTACAACTGCGAGCAACGTTACTGGACCATGCCTGACAGACATCTCGACGGACAGGCCGCATCCGGCTTTGCCGTGATACACGCTCAACGGGCGAACCTTGGCCCTACCCTGGGCGATGGCGATATGCCCAGGTCCATCGTGTCCCATGAGGATCACATCATCGTTAAAGTCGACGGCATAATATTCCGTGAAGGAACCGCCGGCTCCGAAACTGTCCATAATTTTCATAGCCTGAGCGTTTTTAATCTCGCACTCACCCGCCACGGGAATTCCTCGGGCTGTCAGCAGAGTGGCGCCGAGGATGATGGAACTGATGGCATCCGCGTTTTCATTGTTTCCCACTCCCTTGTAATAATAGGCAAGCGATCCTAATTTGTGAATCTCCACAAGCCGATCCAGCGCAACCGACGTGCGTGCGGCTCGCTCTAATTCGAGCGCTGCGCAGTCCGGTTGTACGTCGAAGCTTTCGCGGAAATGCCGGACCCGTGCACTGACCTCCTCGTTGGAAACTCTCGTGCGCAACTCCGCGAGTTCGTCTACTTCGACGATTTCAATATGGCCTCCAAAAAATGCACATTGCTGCGTTAAATCGGAATAAATATCCAGCATTCCGTTGTAATAGTGGCCCATGACGCCGAGGCGGTTGTGTTCCATCTTGTGCGCCACACGGCCCGCGTCGATCCACTCTTCAATTTCCTTTCGGGCGGCGGCGTCATTTTCGAGCATCCCCGTTACCTGAAAAAACGGAATGCGGCAGCGATTTAAGACGTTGGCGATCTCCGGGACCGAGCATGCCTGACAATAAGCTAACCATTCGCCGGTCATCTTGGTGCGGTCACCCATCTTATTAAAGGAGTCGTAGTCGATAGCGGCGCGGGGAGCCAAATTCAGGAGAACGACGGGAACTTTGGCGCGTCGCACAACGGGAAGCACGGTAGAGGAGAGTGCGTAGGTTGTCACATAAAGAAAAATCAAATCAACATCGGCCTGACGCAGTTGATGTCCGGCAGCAAACGCCTTTTCGGCTGTATCAATTAAACCGAGATTTACAACCTTTGCGCCAGACTGCCCGAGAAGTTGGGCGACGCGCTCGATGTAGCCCTTTAACCGTTCTTCGAGACCCTCAAATTGAGGCCAGTAGGCATCCAAGCCGATGCCGAACAATCCGATGGTGAATCCATCGCCTCGTTGCCTTTCCATGACCAGCGCCTCCGAAGAAATCGCGCATTCATCAGCAACGGCCGAGAGTTATAGCACATAAGACTCAGATGCAAGGGGATGCGATGATTGAAAGCAATGGAGAAGGGGAATATAGTCCGGCATCGTGACCGCGGAGTGAATGAATTTGCATGATGGAGGAACCCGCTTGATTTTCAGACTATGCAGCAAGATGTCCGTAGCCCTGATTCTATGCCTGCTCGCCCCGTCTTTTTCCCGCTGCCAGGAGCCGGATCCGCCTAAGCTATCCGTGCGGTGGGATAAAATAGTTCGAGTTTCGAAAACCGCGCCGACGCTTCAAGTGGTGGTAAACCCGCCTCTGCGCCGCGGAACTCCCGTCCACGACAATGCCCTTCGCGCGCTGCATGATTTGCAGGCCGACTATGTCCGCTATGTTCCCTGGCTTCCCTATCCTAAGTTGGGAGTCGCGGAGCTCGATCCACCCGCTGACGACAAAACTTCCTGGGATTTTTCGATCATTGATCCGATGACGATTGATTTTCTCGAAGCGACCAAAGGCCACGCCGTTATTCTGAACTTCAGCACCATTCCCCAGTGGATGTACAAGACCGACAAACCGGTCGCCTACCCAAAGGATCCAAACCAGGTCACATGGAATTACGAGCAAGGAACCGAACTCCGCGATCCAAGCGCGCACGAGGTTGGCGATTACTACGCCCGGCTCCTGGCGTGGTATGCGAAGGGCGGTTTCACGGACGAATTCGCGAAGAAACACGAATCGGGCTACCACTACTCGATTTCCTACTGGGAGGTACTGAACGAGGTAGATTTCGAGCATCAAATGTCCGTCGAAACGTACACGAAAATTTACGATGCGGTGGTCACGGCGATGCGCGGAGTCGAACCAGGCACGAAGTTTGTGGGTGCGGCGCTGGCTGCCCCATCGCAAAATCCGCATTTCTTCGAATATTTTCTAGATCACAAAAATCACAGGGATGGCGTGCCTCTCGACTACATCTCTTACCATTTCTACGCCGTTCCGAATTCCGGCGAAACTCCGGATGTTGAGCAATATACATTTTTCGCCCAGGCGGATGGTTTTTTGAATGTGGTTCGTTACATCGAGGCGATTCGCCAGCGGCTTTCTCCCGAAACCGGGACGATGATTAATGAAATCGGGGCGATTTCCGCCGAGGACCAGTCGCAGGGCGAACCGGGCCATGTCGAAAAGCCGATACCCAATTCATACTGGCATCTCACGGGAGCGATGTACGCCTACATTTTTGGCGAATTGTCCCGTCTCGGGATAGACGTTGCCGGCGAATCGCAGCTCGTTGGCTACCCTACGCAATTCCCGAGCGTTTCCATGGTGGATTGGGAGACAGGCAAGCCTAATGCAAGGTTTTGGGTTCTTCGTCTTCTAAAGGACAACTTTGGACCGGGCGACAAAATTGTCGAGACCACCTTCAGCATGCCTGACGTTTATGCACTGCCCGTTGTGACCCGAACTGGCAGACACCGCGTCTTGTTCGTAAATAAGCGCGAGCGGCAAATCACGATTGACGTGCCCGGCGCATCGGGGGCGCAATTGGAATTCGTGGACACGAGCACTGCATCGCAGCCGTCCACACTGGCAAGACTGGACACGGATAAAGTAATTCTGGGCGGATACAGTGTTGCTGTCGTTACTTTCCCTTGAAACCGCGAACCATCATCCGATTTAGGTTTGCGCGAAGAATCCATCCCCGAACGCCCGCAGCAACACGGCCAGTTATAACTGCGGACAACCCAGCCTACTTCTCTTGCAGCGAGGCCAGGTACTCACAAAGGTTTTTGATTCGTTTCCTGATGGTCATTTCGTCGTAATCAACCATGTTGAAGATCGGGCCCCATACGGGCATGTCCGGCGAGCCATGGGCGGAAATCGGTTTCCCGAACCGCACTACGCCGCCCACGTACTCGTAAGGGAATTTTCCCCCATTTTCCTTGGCCAATTTGGTCAGGTCCGTCGGCGGCGTTTTCAGAGCCGCTGCCGCCGGACCTCCGCCCTTGGCATTTTCGCCATGGCAAGACGCGCAATAGTACTGATACGTCTGCCGGCCTGAAGGCCCATCGGTCGGCTGCGTGCTCGCTTTCCTCACTGCTGGATTGTTTTGTCCTGTCGCCGCGCAAGCCATGACTAGCAAAGCGCTGAAAATAACTGTGAGTCGCATGTTAGGACCTCACCGTCAGCACCGGGCAAGGCGCTCCAATAACCACTCGATAGGCAACCGTGCGCGGTGCGTGCCCCGCAGCAAATCCCTTCCCTCGCTTCGCTCCGACTACGATCAGGTCCGCCTTCGTCTCCCGCGCCACTTCCAGAATTTCCTCCACCGGCTCGCCTAGCCTCATCCGAAACTCCGGCTTGCACCACATTTCCGCGCCTGCCGGCACGAACTCTCCCAATTCTCGAACGATGGCCTCTCTCTTCAGTGCCAATCCTTCTTCCGAGTAATCCTCCGCATGGCGGACCACATGGAGCATCGTCAAATTCGCCTGATGTTCTTGTGCAAGAGAGAACGCATAAGCCGCTTCGCGCTCCGCCCCGAGACCGAAATCCGTCGCAAACAAAATATTCTTGAATTCCACTTCTCGCGCTGTTCCGCCCGTCACCTCCGGTCCCACGGTCAAAACCGGGCATTTCGCCTGCCGGAAAATCTGTTCAGCGCCGGAACCAAGCAGAATTTTCTTCACACCCTGGGTTCCTTGCGTGCCGGCGACAACCAGATCGATGTGATGCTTCGCAATCAGTCCCTCCATCGATGGCCAGAATAGCCCGTGCTCAATCACCGTCTCATGAGCCACGTCACGCAGCCGCCCTGAGACTAGAATCCCTCCCATCGATTCCTCTGCAGCGCGCTGCACCTCCCCTCCCCGGTATACAATCAGCTCTGGGGAGAGCGTCTCTGTGGTATCCGTCGTCACCACGTGCGCCACAATAATCCGCGACTCGTAGCGCCGGGCGAGCGAGACCGCATACTCCAACGCACGGTCCGAAACCGCGGAGAAATCCGTCCCCACCAGGATGTTCTCCAATTTCACCATTTTGTTTCCCAAATCTATCTTGCTCTCGAAAATCTTCTTTTCTGACTTTTCCATCGTCTTCGTCATGATGTTCACCTCGAATCCCTCGGCGGTGAGCCACCTGCTCATCGTCCTGTCTCCTTTGTGCTCCATTCGATGACTCTATTCTGTGATTTCGCTCAGGCTCAAGTGTGACCGCCGTCACAGCCAGGCTACTGCGGCCCTTACTTCCCCCCACTCCACCAAAGTTGGCGCCCGCTCCGTCCACCCGTTTTGGGCCATGGATTGCCATGTAACGCCATGTACTCAACATTCGTTGACCCACTTACGCCGCGGCGCGGAGGCTCGGGTGCTGTCCAAATTCGAGCTCTATCGGCGACCCGGCATCTCCTCCAGAAAGCCATTGCCCAAATTCTTCTTGTTTTTTTCTGTTTTTTCCTCCTTTTTCCTTGACAAATTGTTGCCTCTCGTGTACTCTATGTTTTGAGTAATACTGTTGATCAATTTTGTGCCGCCAGCGTCCAGCTGGCGTTTTTCTTTCGCGCGCCCTGTTTTGCAAACTAAGTCTTTTGCTTGCACCGCTTGCGCGACGTCCAGCATCTTGCACAATCCTGGTGCACTTTCCCGCAAGCAAGTTATTCAGAATCAGCACTTATAAAACTGATACAAAACAAACAACTTAAACCATCTTTAGAATGAACATTTATGCAAAACCCGGGGGGGGGCCCAGCACCGCCACGCCTCTCCTAATTCCGGGCGAACCGTCAGGCTGTCTGAAACTAGGCCACTATCGAAGCTCATCACAAATTGACGAACTCACCTTAACCTGCCAAATTACTGTGCGTTCCATCGCTCGCTGTGGAAAGGTCCGGAAAAGCTATGCCGTCCAGACGCTCTGTTGTCCTCTCCCTGTTCATCCTCCTCTGCGCCACTGCCGCCTTGCTCCGCGCCGCGGACACCCCGCCCACTGCCCTCCTCGTACTCTCCAAAGGCGATCACGCCCTCTTTATTGTGAATCCCTCAACCTTGACCGTTGACGGCATGATTCCTTCAGGCCCAGACCCCCACGAAGTCATCGCTGACGACGACGGAAAAATCGCCTACATCTCCAACTACGGCTTCGGCGCCTACAACACCATCACTCCCGTCGATCTCCTCAATCAAACCGCCCTCCCGGTGATCGACCTCGGCCCTCTCCGTGGCCCTCACGGCCTCATGTTTGTCGGCGGAAAACTCTGGTTCACGGCGGAAGGCGCTAAAGTCATCGGCAGTTACGATCCAGCAACAAAAAAGATCGACTGGGTCATGGGTACCGGCCAGGACAGAACCCACATGATCTATGTCTTCCCTGACCTCAAGCGCATCGTCACGTCAAATGTCAGTTCCGCAACGATGACCTTCCTGGACAAGGTCAACCGTCCCGCGGGTGGTCCCCGCCCCGGCGGACCGCCCCCACCGGGCGCAGGAATGCCGAATGGCCCGGGAACTCCGAATGCCGTGGGCCCCCCGCCGGGACCACCTCAATCAAACTGGACCGAGACCGTGGTTCCCGTGGGCCGAGGGGCCGAAGGCTTTGATGTTTCACCCGATGGCAAGGAGATTTGGGCAGCAAACGCTCAGGACGGCACGATTTCCATCATTGACATCGCCGGCAAAAAAGTGATTCAGACCCTCGATGCCAATGTCCACGGCGCCAACCGTTTGAAATTCACTCCCGACGGAAAACTCGCCTTTGTCTCTACCCTTGGCGGTCCCGACCTTTTGATATTCGACGTCGTCAATCGCAAAGAAACCAAACGCATCAAAATCGGACGCGGCGCCGCTGGCATCCTGATGCAGCCCGACGGCCTGCGCGCTTATGTCTCTTGCACACCCGACGATTACGTCGCCGTCATCGACATCAAAACCTTGGAGATGGTTGCGAGAATCTCGGCCGGCAAGGGGCCGGACGGTCTTGCCTGGGCTATCCGCCAATAAGGCATTCGTTCGGCATCGCCAACACGGACTGGCCAACTCTCGACTAACCGCTCCGCCTCGGTCGAAATAAACTCGGGGATAATCCTGCCCCCGCCTGACGCGCTCACACGCCAAGGGACAACTGTCCACTTTGCAATGAAAAGTACTTGACACTGCTAAGTTTTTGGCTTATTCTTATCCTGCCGCTCTTGACGATGAAGGAGTGCTCTGATGGACGTCGCTCAACCCACTCAATCCCAAGACTTCCCCAATTCCCCCGCTCCCCACTTTCGCGTGCTCCTCGCCGGCTCCATCCGCTTTTGGGAGATTCGCCGCGTCTTTTACAACCTCCTGCTCGCCGCGGTCGTCCTCATCTGGATCGCCGCCAGTTGGCCCCACTTCCGCCCTATGTTCAACCTCCACTCGCTTCTGCTTCTCGCCATCTTCGCTCTAATCGCCAACGCCTGCTACTGCGCCGCCTATCTCGCCGACATTCCCATGGTGTCTTCCCCGCTCGCGGACACTTGGATCCGCCGCCGCTGGATACTCTGGCTCCTCGGCACGCTCTTCGCCATTCTTCTCGCAAATTATTGGATCGCCGACGAAATCTATCCCTTCGTCAACTGATCCAAGCACGATGCAATCAAACTAACGCTACTTCCCCACCACCAAAATCTTGAACGTATCCGGTACCATGTCCCCTCGCCGGCGGCGTTCTCCCGGTTTCGGTTCGGGCGCGGGAGTAAAATCCGCAGCGATCAGCAAAATGTGTCCTGTTTTTCGGTCTAACGTCAGCGTCTTCGCGCTCGGCGTCGTCTGCACGGTCTGTTCGACCACGAAGTCGGTCGGGCTGTTTTCCTTTATTACCGTCAACGTCCCGTCCCACTGCGAGCTGAATGCTTCCATCGTGTCCGGATTGAACGTCGCGCCATCCACGCCGTTTCCAATCGGCAGACTCGTAATGATCTTTCCGTCGACCGAGCTCAAAATCACCATCGCATGCGGCTCATGGCACGCCGCAAACAACACATGATTCTTCACATCAAACGCCAGCCCGCCCGGCCCGCCGCACTTCCCCACCAAATCATAATGCGCCGTCACGGTCATCGTCTTCGCGTCCACCACCGCGATGTTATCCTTATCCTCGATATCCACATACAAATGTCCGTGGCCGTCCGTCACCGCCTGCTCCGGCGCGCCGCCCAAATCGATCGTCCCCGCGATCGACCCATCCGCCGCATTGATCACCGTAGCATTCGGCGCCCGGTGGCTGAAGATATACACGCGCTCGTTGAACGGGTCGAACAAGATCCCGTCCGGTCCTCCCTCTACATCGATGGTCTTGATCGTCGCCAGCGTCTTCGCGTCCCACATCACCACCGGCTTGCTGCTCCCAAATCCGTGCCCCGACTTCGGGTCCACCGCCGCTCCCCGAGCATTGGCGTTTGCGATTTCGCCCAGCGGGGCCAGCGTATCCAAATCAAACACCGTGATGCGCGCGCCTTCTCCCGTCCGCGGAATGTACAATTTCCGCCCCGCGTCGTCGGCATAGACGTAATCAAAACCGCCCACCCCTCCAACTTTCGCCGTCCTCAAAACCTTGTACGGCCCCGAACTGGAAGCGTCCTGCGCAAATCCGACGCAAGCCGACAGCAGCACCGCCATCCCTGTTGCAAGTATCAAACAAAGTCTTCGCATAAAACCCTCCCTCGCTTTCCACTTCTCATGTGTACAAGTCGCCGCCGCGAAGTATACACCTCCCAGCTCTGCTCAACGTTAAGTTCGAAGCGTGGCACAGATTTCAGTCTGTGCTCGTACCGCTCCAACGCTCTCCAGCTCCTGCCACCTGCGCCGCGCCGATGATTCACAGACCATCATTCAGACTCTTTCTTTCTTCGAAACCGAGACCGCTCCCGAGCGTTGCGGACCTTCCACGTTCCGTGTACGGTATCCAAGACCCGGAAATAAATCTCCGCTCAGTCAAATCAATGAGGATGGTGCAGATGCCTGGGGAACTGGAAAAACAACAGTGGAGTCGCCGCGGATTCTTGGGAATCAGCTCGGCGGCGCTAGCAGCGGCAAGCGTGCTTGGGCCAGACCGCGCCGCAGGGCATGAGCAGAACGCCCCACGAAATGAACGCACAGATAGGAGCGCGAGCGATCCCGGCCCGACAAATGCCGCTCTCGATGCCGCCAATCTCTCCTCCAGTCATCCGCTCCCGACCGACGCCGGCGGCGTGCAAACTTTCAAATATCCGTTCGCCTTCGCGCACAAGCGCCTCCAGGAAGGCGGCTGGTCACGCGAAGTCACAAATCGCGAACTTGCCATCGCAACAACGCTCGCGGGTGTCGACATGCGCCTCACTTCCGGTGGCGTTCGCGAACTGCATTGGCATGCCGCCGCAGAATGGGCGTACATGCTCTACGGCAGCGCGCGAATCACTTGCATCGATGCCGATGGCAAAAGTTTTGTCACCGACGTAAAAGAAGGTGACCTTTGGTATTTCCCCACCGGGATCCCGCATTCGATTCAAGGCCTGGCACCGGACGGCGCGGAATTTTTGCTCGTCTTCGACGACGGGAATTTCTCCGAGTATGAGACCGTTCTGCTAACCGACTGGATGGCGCATACTCCACCAGACGTGATCTCCAAAAACTTTGGCGTGCCACAATCCGCTCTCGCAAAAATGCCAACAAAAGAACGATTTATTTTTCAGGCTGAAGTTCCTGGCTCGCTCGCCGAGGATCAGCGCATCGCCGCAGGCGCCCTGGGCGCGTCGCCCGTCGATTTTGCATTCCGAGCCACGCAGCCCGCGCCGGCGAAGCATCTAAAGAACGGCGAAGTTCGCATCATTGATTCCAGCAGCTTCAAGGTGGCCACCACGATTGCTGCCGCCGTCGTCACCGTGAAGCCCGGCGGCATGCGCGAACTCCATTGGCATCCCAACGCCGACGAGTGGCAGTTCTACTTCGGCGGCAAAGGCCGCATGACCGTCTTCGCCACCGGCGGCCGCGCCCGCACCATGGACTTCGAAACAGGCGACGTCGGCTACATCCAAAAAACACTTCCTCACTACATCGAGAATACCGGCACCACCGATCTGAAATTCCTCGAGATGTTCAGGAGCAGTTTCTACCAGGATCTCGCGCTTTCTGAATGGCTCACCCACACACCCCCGGAACTGGTTGCAGCGCACTTAAACCTGGACCAGGCAACGCTGGACGCCATGCCGAAAAATAAGCCGGTAATCGTGCCCTAGGGCGACCGCCGCCAAAACACCTATCGCTTCCGCTTGGCGCGGCGAGCGCCTCCAAGGAAAGCAACCATAAGGTTGCATTTGTGCTCGCTTTCTGCTAATATGCAACCCGGAGGTTGCCTACAATGAATGACCGTATCGAGAAGCGGATCGAGCTTAAGGCTCCCATTTCCCGCGTCTGGCGCGCCCTCACGGACTACCGCGAGTTCGGCGAATGGTTCCGCGTCAAACTCGATGGCCCGTTCGTTGTCGGCCAGGTCTCTCTCGGCTACATGACCTACCCCGGCTGCGAGCACGTTAAATGGGAAGCCGTCGTCCAAAAAATGGAGCCCGAGCGCCTCTTCTCCTTTACCTGGCCACATCCCAAATCGATTGAGAAGGAACATTATTCACCCGATTACTCGAAAGAACCGAGCACGCTCGTCGAATTCCGCTTAGAGAAAACTTCCACCGGTACTTTGCTCCTTGTCACTGAGTCCGGCTTTGAAAATCTCCCTGGCGACCGCCGACTCGAAGCCTTCCGCCAGAATGAAGGCGGCTGGACCGAGCAAATGAAGAACATCGAAAAGTATGTCACCCAAACGCCTTAGCCGCCGGGTGGCAACGCGCCGTCCTCCCGCTCTGATTTTTGCCGCGCTCGGCGACGAAACACGCCTTCGGATCGTAGCCAGGCTGAGCGGCGGTCAGCCACATTCGATCTCTCAGCTCACGCATGGCTCGAAACTCACACGCCAAGCCATTACCAAACATCTTCGCGTCCTCGAAAGTGCCGGAATGGTTCGCAGCCTCCGCGCCGGCCGCGAGCGACGCTTCCAGTTCAATCCGCGGCCCGCACAGGAAATGAAGGAGTATCTCGATTTTGTTTCCAGACAGTGGGATCAAGCGCTCTCCCGGCTTAAGTCTTTTGTAGAAACCTGAAGGCCTCGCATTAGTGGATCTTTTTCTACCGAACGCAAGGCTTGTACCTGATTGCGCACGAGCAGTTCCTCCCGGTGTCTTGGCGTGTCGCCGCCGGGCGACAATTGTCTTACAGGCCCCAGTACAAACTTTCAGGAATGAGCGCCAGCGAGCTTACAGCGGATATGTTTCCATGCACCAACTGCGCGGAGATCTACAACGGAGATTTATGATTGATCGAACCGCTCCACGATTTGGCTTCGCTCTCGCTGCCCTCGCTCTTCTGGCAGTCTGCCTTCACGGTCAATCAAAACAACATCTCTCTGAGAGCGACAACACCACATTCTATTTTCACGGGACTATCGGTCAGACACTCGAAGTCGAAATGATTCTCACCCGGCACGACAAGCAGACGGAGGGAAGCTATGTCTACGCCAGTCAACGAAAACGCATCCCCATCAAAGGCGAAATGACCGCGCCAGCCGAATACCAATTGGACGAATCCGGCCCAGATGGTGCCGTCACCGGTTATTTCAAATTGAATGAATTGATTGGACTCGGTCATCTGCACGGAACATGGGAGAGCCCGGACCACAAGCGCAAGCTGAACGTGTTTCTGGGCCAGATTACTTCCCAGCAGCATCAGCTTCTACAAAAAATGTGGGACACTAAACCTCAAATTGTTTCTCTGACCGTCGGTCCCGACCATTCCTGCGCGTTTCGCACACTCGGAGCTTCTTGCTGGGGTGAATTTCCGCTCGCGCCCAGTCTCGCGACGATGGGCCCGGGAATGATCGCGTATCGCGCCCTGCCAAATCTTTTAATTGACGACACCATCCTTGCCGTGGCCACCGCATCGCGCAGGCTTTGCGTTCTGCAATCCGCTTCCCTGCGTTGCGCGCAACCCTACGATCCCAAATTCCCACTCCCCCAACTCACCGTCATTCCCGGCTTTGAGCGCGACGTCACCATGATTGGCCTCAATGAGCGTTACTCCTGCGCCGCGGTTTCCGGCGCGCTCAAATGTTGGGACGGCTCGTCCCTCTCAGCGGAAAGCGTGACGGAAATCATCCCCTCGGGAGTCGTCCAACTTTCCTCCGGCAATCCTCAATGCGCAATTCTCTCCAGCGGCGACCTCAAATGCTGGTCCATCGAATACCAACAACAGGAGAAACGCAATCATTTGGTCGTGCAGGACATTTCAGGGCTGAAAGGCGATATTCGCCTGCTCTCCGCTGCGAGCTATGACGAACAACACTTTGCGTGCGCCGTCGATTCAGAAGGTCTGAAGTGTTGGGGAAACAACTTCGCTCGCCCGATGGGAAATCGATCCGGCGGTGTCCGTAACCTTCCGCCCGCGCGGATCGCCGGCCTCGAAACCGGCGTCACTTTCGTCTCCACGGAGCCGAATCATTCGTGCGCCATCAGAGACGGCAAGGTCTACTGTTGGGGCGGATTCAATCATCTGGGCGAACTCGGTGACACAACTCCGAAAGCCCTGGGCGACGTGGTAGAAGTCCACGGAATCGAAAGCGCCAGCCAAGTTGCCGTCGGACCGGGCTATAGTTGCGCTCTCACGCACGACTTCCGGGTACTCTGCTGGGGCGACAACGAATTCGGCCAAACCGGCAACGTCAGCCACGAAGTTTGCAAGGTGCCCAACGGCCACTTTGAATCTATCGATACTCCTTGCAATCGACATCCCGTAGAAGTCCGCGGTCTGCACTGAACGCCGACGTCCCGCTCTCGCGAATCCCGCGCAATCAGCATCGGCTCGGCAAAGTTCCGACTTGCCTACTTCTTCCTCAGCTTGCTATCCGCCAGTTTTATTGCCGCTTCCAACGCGTCCTTAGCTTTCACTTTTACATCCGGTGCCACGCCCGTTACTGCCCAATCGGGTTCTGCGTAGGGATTGATTCCTCTGGTCTCACGAATGCCTATTCCGAAGTGATCGTCGATCCGGTGAAAAGCTCCCACATCCGTGGCGCCTCCTGTCGTCTCACCCACCAGCGTGCCGCGTTTCAGCATCTTCAAGTCGTAACTGAAGTGCTCGGCTCCGGAAAATGTCCTGGCCGATATCAGCACGTAGACAGGCTTGTCGGCTAGTTTGTTCCCTGGGACTGGCGATCGCGTCCAAGACCCCTCTGACGTATTTTCTCTCGGGCTATACATGTACTCCGGATGGTCGAAGAGATAGGAAGAGATCATCATCACCATGTCCGGGAATCCGCCGCGGTTGTCCCGCAGATCAAAGATGATTGCGTCCACGTCGTTCAAAGAAGCCATCACCGCAGCTGCCTTTGCTTGGCACACAGAAGTATCAGGAAAAGAATTGAGCTTCAAATATCCGATGTTGTGCGGCAGGATCTCGGCCTTTTCGAACGTGCAGTTTTCCTCTTCCATGGCCTTCCGATAAAGAGCAAGGCCCTCCGCCGTCGGTCCCATCGGATGCTCAGGCAGAGGGGTCGTGCTGTAGACCACTTCCAGATGTAAATCTTGGCTCACATCCCGCACGTGTCTTGTTAGGAGATCCGCGAAGGCCCTGCCGCCCATCGCTGAGTGGTAATCGCCGCTCTTCTCGTGGGCAGTCAACGCGTCGGCCATCTTTTGCGCGACGTCCGGATAAACGTAGTACTTCTTCAGGCTAGCGATCACTCCAGCAATCACGCGCTGCTGCTCAGCCGCGTTCAGCGTCGCGCTGTCGACGGTCGCAGCAATCATTGTGCTCGCTGTGTCCTGTGGTTGGCGGAATTGGGATTGAAGATCTTGCGGTTGGGAAGATGCAGAGCTGTCCGTTGTGAGCGGCGGTTCGGACAGCGAATTGCTCGGGATCGTTGCTTTCGTCGCTAAGGTAGCCGCGCTCGGCGCTGACTCGGCAGATGCACTCCTTGCCGACAGCCCCGACACCACCGCTTCTCCTTCCGTCGCATCGTCTGACTGCGGTCCCGCACGCCCAATGGCCGATGAACGCGCTTCGCTTGAAAGCAGCCGTTGCCGAGCTGAGGCTCTGAGCGGCCCGCGGCTTCCACCTTGGCCAAGCAAAATCGAAACTGCAACGAGCGCGCCCAGCGAAAGCACCCCTCCCAAAATCAACGCTCCGGGACGAGGTAGTTCATCCCCTGAAACATAAAACGATGGGGTGCCCCTCAGGTGCTCGTGAGCCGCGGCGCCAGCGAGCTCTGGTTGTGGATGGAAGTATTCGCGGGGCAGGGAGATTACCAGATCGGCTGCCAAATCGAGCCAGAGCCGTAGCCTGCGGAACAATCCTTTTTCATCGCGGTAGCGATCGCGGAACAATTGCAGGGCTTCCTCACGGTATGCCTCGCGAAAATGAGCGGGAAAGAGCCGCAGCAGAAAGGCATAGATCTTCTCAGACATAGCTCCCCCTTAGAATTTTTTTGCTCCGCGCGACACGCAAGAGGTCGGCAAGTCTCTCGGCTTCCGAGCGCGCCAGTTTTCGTCCAGCCGAAGTTAACCTGTAATAACGGCGTCGCTCTTCGCCCAGCCTTGCGTCTTCGCGCCGGTCGAGTTCCTCGATTAATTTCGCATCGAGCAGGCTCCGGATAGAGCTGTACAACGTCCCTGGCCCCAGCCGCATGCGGCCGTCGGTCTGCTCCGCAACGTGCCGCATAATCCCGTAACCGTGCAGATCCTCGTCCGCAAGGGAGAGCAGAATGTGGAATGCAGCTGAAGGCAGTGGGTCAAGTTTTCGTTTGGGCATAGGCAATCGATAATCACTATATCGATGGTCGACTATACTCCGCCTGCTCCTGGTTTGCAATCCCTGCGATTCGGGAGAGGCTCAAGGAGTTTTATCGATTGAAATAGCTCACGCGTGGCTTGAAACTCATACGCCAAGCCATTACCAAGCATCTTCGCGTCCTCGAGAATGCCGGAATCGTTCACAGCCTCCGCGCCGGCCGCGAGCGACGCTTTCAATTCAATCCGCGGCCCCCACGAGAAATGAAGGAGTGTCTCGATTTTGTTTCCAGGCAATGGGATGAAGCGTTGTCTCGCTTAGAACTCTTCATCGAAGATTGATTGCTTCGAGCCGGCGAGGAAAAACGCAACAGCCGGATTCTTGCTTTCACAAAGGCAGTGCACGCGGAGCGTCCTCTACTTTATAACCCCATTGATCCCCGTTACTTCGCGGTGCTCGTTCAGTACGCCGTCCGGAATCACGACGATCACCCACGGCGTTCCCGCCGCCAAAATTTCCGCATGTCTCACCACTTCCGCGTCGTGCCCCGGCCGCAGGGAAATCGTCTCCTCGCCAGGCTCATGCAATTTGAGGTTGTAACACTTCACTTTCAGCGTGTGCGTCCCCGCGCCTTCCGCATGAATTCGCAGTGTCGGTTTGCCGCCCTCCGCCAGCTCCACGGAAACTTTGAAATCAAACGCACGGTCAGGCCGCAAGTCGACATTATAAATTCCGCCGGAAAGCGCCGTCAGCGTGGTATGTCTGCTGCCTTGCCGAACGCTATATTCTCCCTGCGGCAGCTCCGCGCGAAATTTCCCGCTCGCCTGATCCGCGGCAACGCGTGTCACACGCCCCGTTCTCCTATCGCGAAACTCGATCGCCTCGCGCGAGGCGGGGTCCGCATCTCCTTCGGCCACCGCCGACCCATGCAAATCCTGCATCAGCCAAATCCACTCGCCCACCGGCTGCGTCCACACCTCTTTGTATGTCCAGCAAATCTGCGTCGGCCAATATGGCGCGTCGTTATATTCCTTGGTCTCGATGCCCACCGGAATCGCGCCGACCATCTCGCCCGACCGCACGCTATAGAGCGGCGTCCAGTCATATCCTTCGCCATACATCTCGCTGGATGAAAATGGATTGCGCCCCAAAATCCACTCCGCCTGCTGTTGCGCCAGATCTTCCGCTTCAAGATCTTCCCGCAATTGTCCCGCGGCCGATAAAGCCTTTGTCTCCGATAACAAGACACTTGAATTCCCCCGGAAGTCAAACCACACGGGAAATCTCCGCAGGTAATACTCGCCTCCCAAAGGAACGCCGCGACGAACTTGTTCGAGATAGGAGTCTCGATCGGCGGCGCGCAGCGGCGTCCAATTCTTCGTTTCTGGCAGCAGCCGCACTTCACTCTCTTTGTAAACCGCCGCCGGCAGCATGTCGTAAGGCGCATCAACTTTCGCCGCAGTTTCCTGATAATACTTCGAGTGCAAAACGATCGCTCCGTACCACTTCATCCAATTCGCATTGTCGGGAAATGTTTCGCACAAATGTTCCAGCGCAATGATGGGCTGCTCTTCTTGCCCGAGATGAAAGCGGTGAAAGAGATTCTCACGCTTGGGACTGGTATAAAAATATCCCGTTAGCGGAATGCTCCAGGGCTGTATCGTCCGCTCCTGCGATGCAAGAATCTCATCGCCGAGTTTGAACGCTTCATCCGCATAGCGCTGCTCGCCCGTCGCGCGGTACAAATCCACCGAAGCAATCGCGCCAAACGAAATTCGCTCGAGCTCGTCTTGCGCTCCATAAACCTCCGGCAGCGGCGCGGCCGTCATCAGTCCTTCGACTGCGAAATTCCAGTCCTGCTGCGCAGTGCGCAAGCTCCGAATCGCCAGCTCGGGATCGCTCTCCTTTAAAACGCGCGCGGCCAGCGCCTCGACCGCCGCCACGCGAAAATTCCATTCCGGATTATTCACCGCCTGTCCGAAGCGATCGTCCGCATCTCCCATGATTCCGTCCGTCCAGTAGCTGATTAACTGGCCCGTCGAGCGGTATCCATCGCCGAAAGTCGTCTTCAGCACCCATCGCAATCCCCATTTGCCTTCTTCCAGCAAGCGCGCGCGCAGTACGGGATCTTCTCCCTGCTGCTCGAGCCGTTCCGCCAGCGAAAATAATCCGTACGCCATTCCCGGCGTGTTCCCCGTCGCCGAGAGGTCTCCCGCATCGTGATAGCCCCCATTCACGATAATTCGTTTGTCCCCGTGTATGGTGTAATCGTCGGTGTGGCAAATTCCATGAATCCCAGGAATCACCGTCCCGCATCGCTCGCTGTACATAAAATTGATGGCCTTCCAAATGCTTTCCCGCCACGCCTCTTGCCCAATCGCGAAGGGCTGCGTCGTCGTCGCGCCCGCTCGCAAAACATATTCGCCCGGACTCTGCACTTCCGAAAAATCCAAAACCTGGTACTTTCCTAGCGGCGTTGTCTGTTCCTCCACCGCCCTCGTCAAAACCACTTTCCCACTTCCCTGCTCGAGCACCGAAAACTCCCGCGCATCCAAACCGCCGGCCATCGCCGTCTTCGTCCCGCCCACTGTGTATCCGGCGTGGCTGAAAGCGATTTTCCCCGGCGCCACATTCCATCCCTCGACATAGTCCGGCTCCACTTCCTGCAACTCCAGTTTGTCGATGTATAGAATGGTCTGATCCCCCGGGTCCGGAAACATTTTGGGCATGCTGTAGGCAAAATCGATCTGTGTCACTTTATCGCGGTCGAGCGGCGCAATTTCCCACACCAAATGATTCCATTCGTGATTCTTCAAGTTAAGGGACTCATCCCTCCCTTCGTTGTAATGGTCCGGCAGTTTGTGCGCGCCATCATTGTGCAGCACCAGCGACGAAGAAATTGTCGGCGCTCCAATCACATCGGGATACACCCAAATCGAAATCCGGTTGTAGTGCCTCCAATCTTCGCCGGGAAATTTCCGGCTCGCGACAAGATCCTCCCATTCGCCCGAGCCGCCCACCAGCCCCAGGTTTTCTTTCGAGATGATTCGCAGTGAGTGCGCGCCATCCTTCACCGGCGAATCCGCCAGCGCCATCTCTCCATCTCCGGTGAACGACCACGTGGATAGATCCTCCATCGAATCCAGCACGCGCGAATGCAGCGCCTTCTTTCTCAGCCAGCGCGCCTCGGCCCCATTCGCATACGCGGGCTGCATGGGCATTTTCGGAACTTCCTGTTGTGCGGAAACATAAAGGCTGCCTGCGCCACAGAAAATCACGAGCCCTAGGAACTTATGCAGAATTCGGCTCCGTCTCCTTTTCCGCGCGCAGTCCAGCTTCGCTTTCATAGGTATCCTTCCTAACCCTAAAGTCCATTTTTGAAGAGCGAACTACGTCATGAATGATTCGCGGAAATTATAGACGGAAACAACGGGCTCTGTTCACCAACTTGCCGTGCAGAAACGGAGCCGTAGGAAGGGGAAAGCGGGACTCCGGGCGTCTCGTCGCCAATCAGCGAATTACGCAAGATTCGCATTTCATGCGGGCCGAGCGCCTGGCTTTCACTCGTACCTCAGAGCAACCAACGGATCGACCCGGGCCGCGCGCCGCGCCGGAACCCAACACGCCACGAGCCCGGTGATCAGCAGCAATATCGGAACAACAATCAGCGTGGCCGGGTCATACGGCGACACTCCCCAAAGCTGCGTCGCGATCACTCGCGCAACTCCAAGGCTCGCCGCAAGACCAATCGCCACCCCCAAAATCACAAGGCGCAACCCCATGTTGATCACCAGTCGCAGCACGTCGCCGCTTTCCGCCCCTAGCGCCATGCGAATCCCAATTTCATGTGTTCTCCGCGCTGCCGTGTACGCCAGCACGCTGTAAACTCCGATCGTCACAAGGATCAGTCCGATCGTGGCGAAAATTCCCAGCAAGAAAAAGCCAAATCGCGGACCAGCATAAGAAAACTGGCTGATGTACCCCTCCAGTGTTCCTGTCAGCGTCAGTGCGACGCTGCGGTCCGTCGCCCAAATCTCTTGCCGCACCGCGTTCAACATCGAGAGCGGCTCTTTCGCTGTGCGCACCAGGATTCCTCGTTCGAACGTGCCGGTGACCGTGTAGGGCACCCAAATCTCGGGCGTAACCGGATCCTGCAGGCCCTGGTTCTTCACGTCCGCTACCACTCCGATGATTTCAAACGAAGCATCATGTACCGGGTCGCTTGCGGTTTCCAACCGCACCAGCCGGACGCGCTGCCCGATCGGATTATCCTTGCCAAGGTATTTGTGCACAAAAGTCTCGTTGATGACGGCCAATCTCTTCGCGCCATTCACTTCCGCCTCCGTAAACGGACGCCCCTCCAGAAATTGAATCTTCAAGACGGAAAAATATCCTTCACTGCATAGCTGAAACGGCGCGCTCCATTTCTCGGAGTGCGTCTTGCCCGGGATTTCGATGTCCGATCCAATTCCTCCGTAGGGCGGCAAGGCGCTCGTTTCTGTGGCGTCCACTATTCCCGGCATGGCCTTTAGCCGCAACAAAAGCGGACGGAAAAAACTGGTGACTTGGTCGGCGGTCTTATAGCGGTCTTTTGGAAGCGGAAGCCTAGCTACCAAAACGTGATCGGGTTGCAGTCCGAGATGAACCTCGTGCAGGGCAACGAAGCTGCGCATCAGCAAGCCCGCGCCAACCAACAGCGTGAGCGACAGGGCGACCTCGAGGACAACCACAGCATCACGAAGCCGGCCGTGCCGGAAGCCGCCGCTGACTCCCTTGCCGCTATCGCGCAGCGGATCGTTCAGGTCCCGCCGCGCCGTTTGCAGTGCGGGTATGAGGCCAAAGATAAGCGCGGTCGCCACCGAGACTCCCAAAGTAAACAGTAGGACAGGGACATTCAGGCGGATGGCCGCTTCAGCGGGAATTATCTCTTGAGGAATGAGTGCAACCAACGATTTCAGACCGCCCCACGCTAGAAGTGCGCCAAAGGCTGCGCCTCCGCATGCAAGAAGAAGGCTCTCGACGAGCAGTTGACGCACCAGCCTACATCGGCCGGCGCCGAGCGCGGCGCGAATGGCAAATTCTTTTTCGCGCGTTGTGGCTCGTGCCAGAAGCAGGTTCGCGACATTGCCGCAGCCGATGAGCAGGAGCAGTCCAACTGCTGCTAATACAATGAAAAGCGTCGTCCGGAATCGCCCGACGACCAGATCCGTGAGCGATTGCACCTCCACCGTGAAATGCTTTGGATAGTCCTTTGGGTATACGGTCGAGAGATGCTGTGCAATTACTTCGAGGTCCGCTTGCGCTTCGCGTTCCGTAACCCCAGGTTTTAGATGGCCCATCAAAAACCAGTAGCGATTGAAGCCCAACGCCGGTGTTGTATCAGCAATGCTAGGCTTTTCCGGTATCCAGACGTCGGCGTCACCCCAGCCAAAACGCGGCGGCATGATACCGATGAGCGTTCGGGCGGTGCCGTTAAAAACGAAAGACTTATTTAAAATCGAGGGGTCGGCGTTGAACCGGTTGACCCACGTCTTGTACCGTAAGACAAAAACTGGGGGAGCGCCGGGCTCATAATCCGCAGGCTGCATGACGCGGCCAACCAGCGCCGGCATTCCCAGAAATTCGAAAGTGCCCGGCGTAACCATCGAGCCGCTAAAGCGATCCGTGCCTTCTCCGTAGGTGTACAGCACATCGGTTTGATCATTGGCGATGACCCGGTCGAATACATGGTTTTGCGCAACATAGTCCAAATATTCAGGCCCGCTATAGCCGCCTCGCCCGCCGGGCTGCTCTTGCTCCGTGTCATGGATTTGCACTGAAACGAAGTGCTTCGCGTCAGGGTAAGGAAACGGCTCCATCAGCACGTTTTCGATGACGCTAAAGATGGCGGTGGAGGCGCCAATGCCCAGCGCGAGTGTGAGCATCGCGACAATCGCAAAGCTAGGGCTTTTCCTCAGATTTCGCCCCGCATAGCGAAAATCCTGCCAAAGTGAACTCATGGCATCCCCCGGATCGCTAAGGAACTCTCAATTACTAGACGCTTGTAGGCCCAATAAGTTCCCTGCCCGTGCCGCCTCTCCCTCGGGATCGCGCGAAATTTAGAGAAACTCGCCATTTTTGATGTCAAATTCGCCCGCCGGCTTGCCCTCGCGCACGGAACAAACGTCTATCCCCTTTCGTACGTCTAAATTCGGAGGAACATCCCATGTCTGCGTGGCTCCTGGACTTGCGACAGAGCTTGCGGCGGCTGGCCCATTCGCCGGGGCTTGCGGCCGCTGCCATCCTTTCCATCGGACTTGGCATTGCCGCCAACGCCACCGTCTTCGCCATGGTCAGCCGTTTCGTCCTCCGCCCCGCTCCCGTCGGCGACCCTCCTAGCTTGCTTTCGCTGCACACCACCCAGCGCGGCGAGTGCTGCAACGCGTTCGCCTGGCCCAACTTTGTGGATCTACGCGATCAGACCAAAGCCTTTTCCGGTGTAACCGGTTTCTATGAACTCGTCCCGGCCTCGATCGCCGGTACCGGCGAACCCGAGCGCGTGTGGGGCCAGTCCACCACAACGAATTACTTCGACGTCGCGCAATTGCGAATGACTTTGGGCCGGGGATTTTCCAGCGACGAGGATAAAACTCCCGTCATCGTACTGGGCTATCGCCTCTGGCAGCGTCGCTTTGCCGCCGACTCCGCCATCGCAGGTAAGACGATCGCTCTTTCCGGCCGGCCCTTCACCGTAATCGGTGTCGCGTCCTCCAATTTTCGGGGCCTCGATCAAGTCCTGGATTGCGAGTTTTGGGTCCCCTTGGGAGTGCTGGACCAGTTGTCACCCAAAACCTCAAACTACCTGTCTCGGGACTATCACTGGATCCAGGCTGCGGGGCGCCTCCAGCCGGGAGTCACGCGCGAACAAGCCGCCGCGGAACTCAACGTCATCGCGCAACGCCTTAGCCAGGCTCATCCAGACACGGAAAAAGACGGTGGCTTCCAGTTCGAGCAAGCTGGTTCGCTGAGCCCTCGAGAAAAGGATAGCGTTCTCCTCTTTCTCGCCGCACTGAGCGTCGTGGTGCTCCTCGTTCTCTGTATCGCGTGTGCCAACGTGACCAACCTCCTACTGGCACAGGCATCGGCCCGGCACAAGGAGCTGGCCGTGCGCGTAGCACTCGGAGCGACACGATGGCAGTTGCTACGACAGATGTTGACGGAAAGTGTGTTGTTGGCGCTGGGCGGCGGAGCATTCGGTGTGGCCTTCTCGCTGGTCGCCACGCGCGGATTGTCCGCGTTTCATGTGCCCGCACCGGTGCCGCTGGATTTGAGCATCTCCGTGGATTGGCGAGTGCTGCTCTTCGCCTTCGTCATCAGCGCCGCCGCGGGATTGCTCTTTGGACTGCCTTCTGCTTGGGTCGCCTCGCGGCTGGTTCTGTCGAGCGCGCTGAAAGGCGAAGATTTTTTGGCGCGGGCTGGGAGCCGCTGGAGTTTGCGGAACGTCCTGGTGGTTGCGCAAATCGCCATGTCGCTCGTCCTGCTCTGCGCGACGGGGCTCTTTCTGCGAAGTTTGGTCAGCGCCGCAAAAATGGATGTGGGCTTCAGTTCGCGCGGCGTTTTGATGGTTTCCGTCGATCCCCGGCTAAACGGCTACACGCCCGAGCGCACCGTGCAATTCCTCGCCCAGCTTCGCCAACGGGTCACCGCCATTCCCGGCGTAGTCTCCGTCGCTTCCACGGATTCTGTTCCGCTGCTCGGCGGAAACCGCAGCGAGGGCCTTGAAGTTGTCGGCCGCCGGCCGGAAGGTGATTTCCTGAACACCGAGCTGTACATGGCTACCGGCGGGTATTTCGACACCATCGGTACCCCGCGAGTCGCTGGCCGCGATTTCGGCTACGAAAATCCCGATGGGCCAAAAGTCGCCATCGTCAATGAAGAGTTCGTCAAGAAGCTATTTCCAGGCGAAAACCCGATTGGTAAGCGCGTTACGGGTGGCGGCGCAACCTACGAAATCATCGGCGTCGCGAAGAACATCAAATCACGCACCATCGGCGAAGCGCAGCGGCCCGTGCTGTACCGTTCCCTCGAACAAACCGTTGCCACCGATCCATCGGAGATGGGCTATTCGCTACTTGTCCGTTATGCAGGCGGCTCCGCGGGCCTCATGAAGTCCGTGCAAGACCAGATTCACACGCTGGATCCCACTCTTGCCGTTTTTAATGCTCGAACGATGGAAGACCATCTGCGCGAGGCGCTCTTCTTGCCGCGCCTTGCAGGAACGCTCTTCGGGGCGTTCGGTTTTGCCGGGCTCCTTCTCGCGGGCGTCGGCTTGTACGGCGTCATCAGCTATTCCGTCAGCCGGAGAACCCGCGAGATTGGCGTTCGTCTCGCTCTCGGCGCGCAAGTTGGCGCTGTGCAGCGCATGATCGTGCGCCAGGGCATGCTTCTCGCGGCGCTGGCCATCCTCCTCGGCTTTCCCGCGGCGCTCGCTCTCGCCAAAGTCTCCACCTCGTTTCTGTACGGTGTTCGCCCGCACGATGCGGCAACGTTTTCCATCGTTCCCATTTTTCTCGCGGCCGTGGCCCTGCTCGCCTGTTGGATTCCCGCGCGCCGGGCCGCTTCCGTTGACCCGCTGACCGCCTTGCGTCACGAGTAGGATTCGTTCACAAGGCACACAAGCTCTCTTCTCGATTCCCAACTTCGATGCCGTGCGCCCAATCTTTGTTTGGCGCTACCATCCGATTCGTCTAGGATGTGCTAGCTGGCAGATCGCTCACGCGAACCGCGTTGCAATCAGATGTCGCTCGCCAAAACGATCTCGACGGAGGAGTTTCCTGTGAAAACATTTGCGGTCGTAGCTTTCCTTGCGAATGCCTTCTTGGTTCCTTGCGTTCACGGCGCTGGGCAGTCCTGCGAACAACTTGCTCAACTGACATTGCCCAACACTAAAATCACTTCGGCGGAATCAGTCGCCGCAGGAGCATTTGCGCCGCCGACAAATCTCGCGCCCTGGCTGGCTCGCGATCCAAATCTTTTCAAGCGGCTTCCCGCGTTTTGCAGAGTCACTGCCGTGTCCCGGCCCAGCGCCGATTCGGATATCAAAATCGAAGTCTGGATGCCCGCGAACGGATGGAACGGCAAATTCCGCGGTGAAGGCAACGGCGGATTCGCGGGAGAAATTGACTATGCCGCGCTGGCTGGCGCCGTGGGCCAGGGCTACGCTGCGGCGGGAACGGACACAGGCCATGAGGCGGACGGCACGGACGCCAAGTGGGCGCTCGGACACCCGGAAAAAATCATCGACTTTGCGTACCGGGCGATTCACGAAATGACCGTCGTCGGCAAGGAAACTGTCCAGGCATTTTACGGCGATAAGCCGCAACACACCTACTTTTCGAGTTGTTCGAACGGTGGCCGGCAGGCGTTGATGGAATCGCAGCGCTATCCGGAAGATTACGACGGCATCATCGCTGGCGCTCCCGCGAACTATTGGACGCACCTGCTCTCCAGCGCGCTCTGGGACGCGCAAGCGACAACAGAGGATCTCGCGAGTTACATTCCCGCCAGCAAAGTCCCGACGATCGCGAAAGCCGTGAACGAAGTGTGCGATCCGTTGGACGGAGTAAAGGACGGCGTGTTGAATGACCCGCGCAAATGCCATTTCGATCCAGCAAGTTTGCTTTGCAAAGCCAACGACTCGAATTCGTGCCTGACCCAGCCGCAAGTGACCGCGCTCAAAAAGCTCTATGAGGGCGCGCACGATTCGAAGGGCCATGAAATTTTCCCCGGGTTCATGCCGGGAGGCGAAGACGGCGGGGGCGGCTGGTCACTTTGGATCACCGGCAGCGCTCCCGGCAAAAGCCTCCTCTTCGCCTTCGGCGGCGGATATTTCGCGGACATGGTTTACGACAAGCCCGACTGGGACTACAAAAAAGCCAAGCTCGATGATGCCGTGAAAGCATCGGATGAAAAATTCGCGGGCGTGCTGAATGCCACAGAAACAAATCTCAAACCGTTTGCGTCGCGCGGCGGCAAGCTGATTATTTATCACGGCTGGAACGATGCAGCGATTTCTCCGCTCAATACAATCAATTACTACCAACAAGTCGAAAACAAAATGGGCAAGCAGGAGACGAACTCGTTCGTGCGTCTGTACATGGTACCGGGAATGCAGCACTGCGGCGGCGGACCTGGCCCAGATGTATTCGGCCAGTTCGGAGCGAGTCCGCAAAACGATCCGCAGCACAACATGTATATGGCGCTCGAGCAGTGGGTCGAAAAAGGCGTGGCGCCGTCAGCAATTATCGCGGCGAAACTGGGAGCAGGAGCCGCAGGTCCGGCGGTGAAGGAGACCAGGCCGCTTTGCGTGTATCCCGAAGTTGCAAAATACAAGGGGACCGGCGACACGAATGACGCTGCGAATTTTGTTTGCGCGGCCGATAAGTAGAACCTTCAGGATTCAGAGAAGCGGCGCGTCTTCCAGAGCGGACATCTCAAAAAAAAGAAAACTTGGCTGCGTTACGCTCGCGCCGAGCATCCGGCGGAAAGGCCGCGCCACGCTGCTGAAAGTTACGCGGCGTTTTCGGAGCGGAAGACGCGTTGGAAGCGGGGACCGGTGAATTGCACGCCGACTAAGCGCTCGCCTGGCCCACTGGCAGCGACGACGTGGACGACGCGGCCGGAGGTGGAAAAATCCGCTTCGGTGCGGCGCGAGGCGTAGTGCGAAAAAGGGATGCGGATTTCGAGGTCGCTGCCAATAGCGACGTCAAAGCGCGTCAAAAACGCGGCACCGCTGCGGCACAAATTTTCGCTGGATGTTTCTTCCTCGAAGATAACACCGCGGCTGTCGCGTCCCCTGACTTTGAGGGGGAGTCGAACTGCGATTCTACGCTCCGAGCGTTGCCTCGTAGCGGTCTGCGTCAACGGGACCATGGGCCGGGTCCTCTTTTCTGGCGTCCGCGATGTGGCCCGGGTCTTCGGCCGCACAGCGGTTACTTACAGGGCCAGCTGTAGAACGGCCACCATTTTGGGCGGCCGCAAGGCGGCTGGTACCCGCGGCGGTGCGGCTCTCGAAGAAGGATTCCACCTTCTCGACAACCTCACTGGGCGTTCGCGCCGCATGTACGATACGTCGAAGCTCGCTGCCGTTCCCCACGCCATGAGTGAACCAGCAAGCGAACTGCTTCATTTTGCCTATACCATCGGGCAGGTTGGCAGCACAAATTTGCCTATAGTAGCCGGAGAGTAAACGGTGCCGGTCGTCCTCGGTGGGTGTGTCGTAGACGCCACTCGAGGCATATTGCTGCATTTGGCGGAAAATCCAGGGATTGGTGGCAGCGGCGCGGCCGATCATGACGGCGTCACAGCCCGTTTCAAGGTACATGCGCTCGGCGTCTTCGGGTGTATTGATGTCGCCGTTGCCGATCACGGGAATTTTCACGGCTTGTTTCACGGCGGCGATGATGCTCCAATCGGCGGCGCCGGCGTAGCCCTGGGTGCGCGTGCGCGGATGCACGGCAACGCCTTCGATACCAATGTCTTCGGCCATTTTCGCGACTTCGACGGCCACGATCGAGGTTTCGTCCCAGCCGGCACGGATTTTGATGGTGAGCGGGATTTTGACGGCGGCGCGAACGCTGCGGAAAATTTCGCCGAGAAGCGGAAGATCGCGCAGCAAACCCGAGCCGCCGCACTTGACGACTTTCTTGGCGGGGCAGCCAAGATTGATGTCCACTGCGTCGTATCCGAGATCTTCGACCATGCGGGCGGCTTCGGCCATGACTTGCGGATTCGCGCCGAAAAGCTGCGCGGTGATGGGATGCTCATCTTCCTGAAAGTAAAGGTAACGGAGCGTTTTGGCGGCGCTGCGCGTGATCCCTTCGGAGCTGGTGAACTCCGTCATGAGCAAGCCGCAGGCGCCGAGGCCGCGAATGACGCGACGAAAAAGCGTGTCCGTCACGCCAGCCATAGGGGCGAGAACCGCCGCAGGCGTGATGTTCAAGTCGCGAATTCTGAGCGAAACGGGAAACATGCAAATCGTCGCTATTCTCGGCCCATCTTCTATCCCTTGCACAGAACGCCGGATGCGACCGTCTTTTTCAGTCTAGGCTGATAACGGAGCTTGTGGCAAGCCAAACTCCGCTATTGCAGCGGTGCCCAGGCACGGCATTCCGATACGCTGAGAGGCGCGGTCACCGGCGGGCCTAATTTAAAACGAATGATCGCGTCGGAAGTGGAACAGAAATTTCTTGTTCCGGTGTTGGGGTCGACAGGCGTGGCAACCGCTACATATTCCTTCCGAGGTTGGAGCTTCCCGAAGGCAGTAACCCGGAATTGATATCCGGACTTGGTGCACCAGGCGTACCCGGTGCAGCTCGCGTTTGCGAGAGATTGATCGATCAGACCGGCGTGCTCGGGCGAGGAGGCCGTGGGAGCTTTGGGATCGGCGCCAAACGTCGCCAGATTGGGAGCGAAGCCTCTCTCGGGGTACCTCCCAGCATAGACGACTTGGGCTGTATTCACAGTGCGGAGACTGCCGACGGCGCTGGCTTCGTTGGCTGCCATTCTCGAACGAAGGAGATTGGGGATAGCGATAGCGGCCACTATCAGCGGCACACTGACGTCGACTGCGCTGCTGTTACTCGTTTCACGAATGGCGGACTCTTCTCCGTAAACGCGAGTAACTGACGGGGCAGCATCTTTCGAGAACTGTGTGAGAGAGTCCGCCAACTGAGGAAATAGCTGACGTAGTTGCAGCATCCCCATAGCCACCGGGTCCTGGTAAAACAATGCAGAAGCCTCGGGGGAGCGGCCCGGCGGCAACGAGGCAATGAATTTCTTGGACTTGGCGAGCGATTCGCCGGAGCTGTGCACTCGCATGGCCTCGAACAGATGCTGCGGACTTGAGGCTACGATCAGATATCCATCCAAGAATGTATAAGCAAGCTCGACGGGGTTCTTTTGGGAGGGAATGCGGACGGTATAGTAAGTGACTCCGGACTCTTCGGCATGTTGCGTAGGAAGCTGGCCCACAGCAAGCAAGGTAGTCAGGGTCTTCTGTAGGTGGTCCACATCATTTACTTTGAGAATGGCCTTCCATACGGGCTGCGGGGTGATGCTGTCCAACTCCGCGGTGATTTCGCCGGCGAGCAGGCTGAGCAGGTCGTCCTTGAGGCTGAGATTTAAGCCTTTTTCGCCTCCCGCGATCATCGCAAATGTGCCGGCCTGCGAGGGACCTGAAAGCTCTTTCATATCGTCAAATATTTGTGGCAGGCTCGTGAGAACGACGGTGGTCACAAAATTTGCATCGGGAGACACAAAATCCAAGCTGCCGAGAGGCGCAGGCTTGGCGAGCCAGGCAGCGGCGCCATGCCGCGGAGCGCTGAAGCTGAGTTCTCCCTGGCTGACGGCTTGCCCTCCAACTGTGGCGCGCTTCCAAACAATGTAGTTCATGTCCGCGAAGCCGCTGCGATGAAAGGTTTCTTGATCGTTTTTCGTGCCGATCGCGGCTTGGCCGCTCGCGACTTGCTTGAGAATATTGCGCAGGTCGGCGGCTGCCAAGACTGTGGCGCCGCCTTGATATTCTTGCGCGATTTTCTGACCGAATGGAGTCGCGGCAAACCGACCTGCGGCGCCGGGCTTGAGGCTTGCGTTGAAGCTGCGCAACGTGGCCAAGTCAGTTGTTGCGATGACGAAGTCCGATCTGACCAGCACGAGGAGATCCTTGGAGAGAATGGCCACGACTTTGTCGAGTCCCTCCTGGTCGAAGACCTGTACGCCGACTTTTGCTGCGCCGCCCGCTTCCGCGATCTTTTGCTGGAGAAACTTGTCGAGGCCGGGCTTGCGAATTTCGGCAAAGGCCAGGAAGGTGCCCGACTTGTGCTCGGCGTCCATCGAGCCCGAGAAGACGATTTCGTTGCCGAGGAACTGATGGAGCTGACCGAACTTTTCGATAGCTTCTTCGATCTTGGGCCCGGAAGTGGCAAGGTCGCCGTGGGTCCACCAATCATGGAGTACGGTGCTGTCTTTCAGCTCCTGGCGGAAAATGGCGAGGGCCTGCTGCGCGGAATCGCCATAGTTGGGGAGCGCCGCATAGTACGCGGTCGATTCGGGGAGTAAGGGCAGCAAGCGGCTTTCGCTTCGCGACGCCGGAAACTGAACGTCTTGCTGCAACTTCCCTGCTAATTTAGCCAGTTCGGGCAACAAGCCGGGGTATTTTTCTAGTTCCTTCGACCAAGGCGCTGCCGCCTGGGCTGCTCCTGGCGACTGAGCGAAGGAGGGCGAAGCACTCAGTACGAATACAGCGGCGCAGATTGCGTGAAACGTGAGGTTACGGCGCTGGTGGCGGAACGGATTTAAGCGTCGCATGCGTTTTGTCTCCCGTCAGGAAAGGGCTTGGAATGGGTCATCTTGCGTTGTCACCACCCTAACACTTTCTGCGATTTTGGCGGGCGCGTTCGGGGATGTCTTGGGTACAGGTGTAGCGAAATTAACACGTTGGCGAGGAGGCTGGGGCGCAGATTGCGGGTTAATCGTGGCTGCACCCTCCCCTCGTTTTTTTGTAAACGTTGTTTCTAAAGGACTTAAAGTTGCTGTAAAGGCTTTAGAATCAACAGTTGCGGACGGATCGTAAACACTGATTTCAAAGGAGTTATCTGTACGGTTGTCGGACACGCGGCTCGGCGGGCCAGCGTGGGCTCCCTGGGTGGCGATCTGGGGAGCCGCAAGATTGGAGGCGGAAAAAAGAAGAAAATTAGATGATCGCACGGAGGGGCAGTGAGGACAGAGGTTTCGCAGAAAGGAGAGAGTGGCGGGGACGGGGTTGACGGCGACAAGCATGAGGCATGTTAACATATGCGTTAATGGACTGTCAAGAGGTTACTCTGAGGTCATTCGAACCGGCTGTGGAAAAATGGGGGGAGAAAGTGCGTGGTGGATGGTCGGTCGTGCGTAGAACCGGAGGAAAAACCCTCCCTTGTACGAACAGAGCCCAAAGAGTTCGGCCTCCCGCGATGCTATGCGTGGCCGAAACCTAGGGTTCGGTCTGCGAAAGCGCGGGAGATTTCGAGCGGGCTGCGCTGGCCCCCCGCGGGCTTGGTACAATGGAGGTGCCCGGCCAGAAAGCGGAGGTATGTATGCGACTTGCAAAGCGTCGCGCCGTTCTGCTTATCGTGGTTGCGCTGGTGTTGTTTGCACTTCAAGCCGGAGTCTGGAGCCGGTCGGTAGCGCACGATCATTCCGAAACCGCAAAACAAAATTCTGAGAGCCAACATCCGCCGACGGAGATACCGGGCGTGGCCGGGATCTGCTTGCTGCTGGCGGCTGGCGCACTCGCAATGCGGCCACCGTTTGGCGAATGAGCCAGAGCCGGACCGAACGACGCCCCCCTGGGTTCGGAATGTAGTCACGCACGAACACTGCGTTCGGGCGACTCGCGATGGGAGGATCCAAATGCTCTACTTTGTTGAAGTAGGGATATAGCGGGCGGCACCTAGCGGAAAGCCTAGTGTGCCGGCGTTGCCTGAACCGAGGTCGTAGATGCCGGTGCGCAGATAGACGTCACCTGGCGGGACATCGATCTCGAGATACAGCGGAAGAACTTTCGATTCGAGCTCCGCGTACGCGGCAGGCTTCACGGCAAATCTACTGGCGCGCTTCGAAATGTTGACGATTTTTCCTTCTCGATCATAAGCAACGAGGATCGCCTCAAGGCGGCCATGCCGCACACCATCGGAGGTCGTTTGGAGCGCGAAATTCTCCAGGGAAACCGCAATGTCCACGCCGTAGCGCGTGAAAGGCCCTTTCAATTCGGTGTTGAGGCCGGCGCGGCGCGCCTTGGGCGTAGGCTGCGGCTGAACAGGGCTGGCTTGAATCTGGTAGGTAATCTGATCGAAGTTAGGCATGCCAAAGCCGACGAGCGGAATCAGCGGATCGTTGGCGGCGTCTTCAGCGGCTTGGGGCGCCTCAGTCTTATCGGCATAGTAGCCGCGGCGGTAGGAGAGTTTGTAGCTCTCGTTTGGAATTTTGACTGAGATACGACGGTACTTGCCGTCGTTCTTGGCGTTGGTCGGGGCGTAGGCGAGAGTGTAGTAGTGCGAGCCTTCGTCGATGGCTCTAGCCATGGCTGTATCTAGACCGTTGGTGTTGTAGAAGGCGCGGCCGCCGGTTTCCTGAGCAATGGTTTCGGCGGCGATTTGGTTAGTGCTTTGGTCATCAAACGTGCTTTCTCTGGTGATGCCCAAGAAGACATCTCCCCCGTCGAACGTCGGATCACCAGCAAGGCCGCGCGCCGAAACTGGATAGATGGCGACTTGCGCGGCGGTGAGCATGTCCGAGGTTTGCTGGACGTGCTCTTGATGTCTGGGCGTGTGTACCTTGTCTTCGGGAAAGAAACTTATGGGGAAGCTATCCGCGAACCAGACGACGTTTTTGCGCGCGGGGATGCCGGAAAGGTAGCGCGCGAGATGCTGAAAAGCTTGCAGGGTCAGGTCACTGCGGTTACCCGCCTTGAAGGCGGTCTCTCCCCCTAGGTATTCTTTCACGGCACCGACCGCGGCAGGTGCGGCATCCATCATGATCATGGCAGAGAGGCCCGCCAGTGCGGCTGTGTGCCGTGAGGGAGTCGGATTCAGCCAGGTCGACTCGGGCATGACGCCGGACTGCGAGCCGTCCAGCGCGACGGAAAGACCTGTGAAATCGGTGGTGAAGCCTCGGACAAGTCGCAGTTGTTGGTCGTTAAGAGTGAAGATGGCGAGCCGCGTGCCGGGCGGCACGGTTTTTAGGTATTTGATCGCTTGATTACAGACGTCTGTCTGGAACCATGGGTAGGTGTTCAGCATGTCGATCAGGAGCACATTCACGGAGTCGCTGGGTTTGACGGCTTGCATGTTGGTGTAAACGTTTGGCGGCAGACTGGGAAGGCTGACGGGCGACGCGTTGTGGCGTGAGTGCTCATCGAAAGCGGAGAGGGTTTGCGGTTTGCCGTCTTCGATGACTTGGAAGTCCTCCTGGCGCAGATTTGGGATCGTTTCGCCTTTGTGATTTGTAACCACGACATCCAGAAGGACGACGCGCGTTTCGACCTTGATCGCGGGTGTAAGGGTCTGGGGCGGATTGCTCGCGTGGCTAGCGGGAGGAGCCTGCGCGTGAAGCAGAGACATCGCGAATGCCGCGAGGAAGAATCCGAGCAAATAGCGCTTCCTTGGCCGGGGCATCTGAGCTCCTTTGTGCGGAAGGGACTCGACATGATCGAGTAGACGTCCCATCCCTATTATTCAATACTTACTTCCTTAGTTGTTACGACGTACTCGACTTGGGTTCGGGGTACCAGGCGGGGCCAATGAATTCCTGCGCGACACACTGCGAGCGACCGCCAAGTAGCTGATGCGATCCCCTGGTCCAGGAAGACGCCGCTTTCCTTCGCGAAGCGCTGGGCGGCTGCGCCTCCGAGAACCGCGAGCGGCACCAAAGCCACGTGTTCTTGGTGGAGCTGATAATCGGTCATGCATCGCGACCAAAGCTAGGACTGTTGCTATAGACTAGCCATTGCGGAAACGCCAAAGTTTTCGGCGCGAGGGAGGCAGGGACTCGTGAACCAATCGGAACTCATTGCTGATGCTTATCATGCGGCGACGGTGAAGGGGGCATGGTATGGGCCGGCGCTCGGCGAGTTGCTGGCGCGAGTTACGCCGGAGCTTGCGAGCCTGCGACCGACTCCGGGAGGACATTCTATTTGGGAGCTGCTGCAACATTTGCTGCTTTGGAATGAAAGAACGCGGAATACTTCGGAGAGCCATCCGATGCCGCGCTGGGAGCCTGAGAAAGAGTGGGCGGAGCCGCAGATTCCCTGGGACGAACTCGTGGCACGGTGGAAGCAGAGCCGCGATTTGCTCGAAGAGAAGATTCGGAGTTTTCCCGTTGAGGGATTGGCAAAACAAGTTCCGGGGCGCGACTATCCGTACAAGACGCTGCTCAACGGGACCGTGCAACATACGATTTACCATTCCGGGCAGATCGCCATGGTCTTGAGCATGCTGCGCTCTCGAGCTCAGTAGCGCTTGCCCGTCTTTGTTCGCTCGATGTGGATGAGTTACCGGTGCTTTCGACGTGAGGCGGCGCGCGTGGAGCGGACGTCGAAACGTGCACGTTCGGCGTGCTGCGAATAGGCAACGATCGCGAATAGATTGCGCGCGCGGGTTGCCACGAGGACCGAACATGCGCCGGGAGCTAAATGGCCGCCCGGGGCACGCCAAGAACATTGAATAATTCCGGGTTCTTTAGAGGGAGGTAGGGAGTCAGGCCTGTTTCGCCAATCCAAAAGAGGCTGTATCCGCTTCCCTGCAGGAATTCTGCAACTTGTGCGCACGAAGAGCCGTATGCTTGCAGGAACTCCTCCCAGAATTCGATGATGATGTGCGGTTTCGGATTTCGTGACAAAACGTGGCGCGCACCAAGAAGCACATCCAGTTCCGCGCCCTCGACGTCAATCTTGATTAGATTAATCGCGTCTATGCCATGCTCTTCGACATAGTCATCGAGCGTTCGGCACTGTACATTGACTTTCACCCCGGAGAAGTTGTCAGGCTGGCGCAACGAAGTCTGTCCAATGTTGTCCGGCCGGGCGACATAGAGCGCGACATCTTGAGAAGTCTTTGCAAGGGCACAACGGACGGTGTGAACATTGCGCAGACCATTTCTATGTACATTGTGCGCTAGCAGAGCAAAGGTGTCAGGCTCGGGCTCAAAACTGTGGACGGCTCCTTCCATTCCCACCAGGCCGGAAGCTAGCAGACTGTACTGTCCAACATGGGCACCAACATCGATAAAGGTCATCCCCGGCTTGAGAAGCTCTTGGATGAGTCGCACGATGGGAAGGTCATAGTAGCCGTCGGTTGCGATGGAGCAGCCAATTACGTCCGTCCATACGACGCGAATCTTCATTCCATTGCCGAGTCGGGTGTCCGCCGCAATGCGGCAATTCAGATCGGCAGCCATCTGGCGCAGGAGCCAGTGCGGCTTTCGGGGAGCCATTATCCTAGCTGACAGACGGAGCGCAATCTTCGCTAAAGCGGGCGTAGCGCTTGCCAAGCGGAGAAGCGGTCGTGATAGGCCAGTTTTCATCGGGGGCAGCGTCGAGCTAGTGATCAGCGCCCCAAGCGCGTTCGAAACGCCTGACTTCCGGGACTCGAACTAATGCGTTCCCTCGTTTGGAGCTTTGAGGAAGGCGTCGAGTTTCAGGAATTTGCGGCCGAGGGCGGGACTGAAGGTGGACCATTCTTCTTCGCCGGAGTCGGCGGCGAGGGCGGCGCGAACGGCGGCCATTTTGGAGTCCATGTCGTCGAGGTAATGGAATACGAGGGCTTCGCGGATCATGGGGAGCTTGGGAGAGCCGAACTCGTATTGGCCGTGATGGCTGATGAGCAGATGCTGGACGACGGCTTTTAGATGCGGAGGGAAACCTTCGATGGCGTCCATGGCTTTCGAGACGGTTTCGAGTTCCATGACGATGTGGCCGAGGAGCTGGCCTTCGGTGGTGTAACCGATGGCGCGGTCGTAGCAGAGCTCTTCAAGCTTGCCGACATCGTGGAGGATGGCGACGGTCATCAAAAGGTCGGCATTGAGCTCGGGATAGTGTGCCGCGATTTGCTTGGCGAGGCCGCAGAGGCCGACGACATGTTCGAGAAGGCCGCCGAGGTAGGCGTGGTGCATGACCTTGGCGGCGGGGGCGCGCTTGTACCGCGCGGCGATGGCGGGATCGGCGAGGATTGCGTTGACCAATTTTTTGAGCCAGGGATTCTGGATAGAATTTGCATATTCGAGCAGCTGCGACCACAGTTTGCCAAGGTCTTCTTTTGTGTGCGGGAGAAAATCGGCGAGATCGACTTCCTCGGGCTTGGCAAGGCGGAGCTGCTGCACCGTGAGCTGCAGCTTGTTGCGATAGCTCTCGACGCGAGCATTGACCTTGACGACGTCGCCGCGGCTGATGTCTTTTGCCGCGGCCTCCGCTTGATCCCACATCACGGCTTCGATAGCGCCGCTGCGGTCGCCGAGCTCGAGCCGAAGATAGGACTTGCCCGCGCGCGTATTGCGAATTTCTTTTTCGTGAACGAGAAAGAAAGAGAGGATGGTTTGTTCGGCGGCGAGATCGCTGACAAACGGCGTTTTCATCAGTCGCCCGAATCCCCGGGACGCTTGCCAAAGAGCAGATATTTCTTGCGGCCTTTTTTCGTTTTGGTTACTTCGGGAGTGGCGCTGACTTCCTGAATCTCCGAGTTGCCGCCGCCGGCGGCGTCCTGATAGCCAGGCTTGACGATGACGTAGCTTTGCTCGCGAAGCGTTTTTAGATAATCGCGCAGGGCGGGCTGCATTTTTTGGTCGTACAGTTTGTTGGTGATTTCGTTTTCGACTTTATCGAGCGGCTGCTGGCCTTCGTCGTAGTGTTCCATGACTTGCATGATCAGAAAGCCTTGCTTGGTTTCAATGACGTCGGTGAGATCATTTTTCTTCAGTTTGAAGACGACGTCCTCGAGTTGAGGCGAGAGCTCGCCACGCTTATAGGGACCCAAGTATCCACCCTGTTTGGCGGTGGCGCCGTCGGAATAGCGCTTGGCGATCTCACCGAAGTCTTCGCCATCCTTGACGCGCTTGAGAGCGGTGTCGGCCTTTTTCTTCAGTTCGGCGATCTCCGCGGCATCTTTGCCGGCGGTGTTCACTTCGATCGAGCGAAGGACAACTTGCTCGGGGCGGATGTAATCGCTCTTGTGATCGTCGTAGTATTTCTGGATTTCATCCTTGCCGACGTTGATGTGCGAGCCGACTTCCTCGCTGATAACTTTTTTGGTGAGGAGGCCGTTGCTGATGTTGTTCTTGAAATCATCCCAATTGAGGCCTTGCGCGGTGACGGCTTGCTCGAGTGCTTCCATGCTGGTCAGTTTATTTTCGACGCGAATTTCGTCGAGTTGCTTGATGGTTTCCGCTTCGACGTTAAGACCCATATCCTTGCCGCGCTGAACGAGAAGGGACTGGTCGATCAGATCGCGAAGGGCGTTCTTTTGCGTATCCTCGCCCATCGACTTTAACTGTTCTGGCGTGCAGCGATTTTGGCATTCCTGCTTGACGTCATCCTCAGCAGTGGCCTTTGAGTGGTCGAGTTCGGAGCGGGTGATGATCTCATTGTTGACGCGGGCGACAATTTCTTCGACGACTTTGCCTTCGGTGTCGGATGCCACCGCCATTTTGGCGGGCGCAGGTTTCTTGGGCTTGGCGGCTGTAGGGGTGTCCGGCGGAGCCTCGTCCGGTTTCTCGAGAGCCGGCTTGGCAGGGGGATTCTGCGTTTGCGGAACTGGATTGGCGGGCTGCTGCGCCGCAAGCGGCAAGCCGAAAAATAGCGCCGCGATGACTGCAAGGTTACGCATGTGGTTCCTCATCCATAGAGTTTAGCTCTGCCCTTGAAGGCCGAGCAATACGTTTCTGAGAGCGCCAGGGACCGATTCGCCGCGGGTAGTTTCGAGCCAAAGGACGCCGCTGGGGTCGAGCTTAATACCCTTCCGCGAGCGCACGACTTTGACCAGCGTGGCGGGGTCGAGCGGCGTTTCCGCGTGGAAGCGGATGGCGACGCGGTTGCCCTGGCGCTCGACTGCGGAGACTCGCAAGCGTTCACACATGGATTTGAGTACGGCGTACTCCAAAAGGTTTTCTACCGTGGCGGGCGGGGCGCCAAAGCGGTCGGCGAGTTCGCGGCGCACATCCTGCTTCTCTTCCTCGGTGGCAATCGAGGAGATGCGCTTGTAGGTGCGCAGGCGAAGATTTTCGCTGGGGATGTAGTTTTCCGGGATGCGGACGTCGAGGCCGAGGCTGAGCGTGGTGCGGAGTTCGGGAGCAGATTCCTCGCCTTTTAGTTTGGAGACGGCGCGTTCGAGCATCTGGCAATACATGTCGAATCCGATGGCCTCGATGTGGCCGTGCTGCTGGCGGCCGAGCATGTTGCCGGCGCCGCGGAGTTCGAGGTCGAGAGCCGCGATGCGGAATCCGGCGCCGAGTTCGCTGAACTCTTTCATGGCGGAAAGACGTTTGCGGGCGATCTCGGAGAGCGCGGTATCGGGGGGAACGAGGAGATAGGCGTAGGCGCGCTGATGCGATCGGCCGACGCGGCCGCGGAGCTGATAGAGTTCTGCGAGGCCGAGGCGGTCGGCGCGGTTGATTAGGATGGTGTTGGCTTTGGGAATGTCGAGGCCGTTTTCAACGATGGTGGTGGCGACGATCACGTCGGCTTCGTTGCGGATAAATTTCAGCATGACGCTTTCGAGTTCCTTTTCGCCCATTTGGCCGTGACCGACAACAACGCGGGCTTTGGGAACGAGCTTTTGGACGAGAGTGGCGAGCGAGTAGATGGATTCGACGCGGTTGTGGATGAAGTAGACCTGGCCGTCGCGGGCCAGCTCGTTTTCGATGGCGCGGCGGACGAGGTCTTCCTGGAAAGAAGCAACGACGGTTTGGATGGCGAGACGGTCGCGTGGCGGAGTTTCGATGACGGACATATCGCGAAGGCCGACCAGCGACATGTGCAGGGTGCGGGGAATGGGTGTCGCGGAAAGGGCGAGGGCGTCGACGTTTTGGCGCATCTCCTTGAGGCGCTCTTTGTGCGCGACGCCGAAGCGCTGTTCTTCGTCGACGATGAGCAGGCCGAGATCCTGAAACTTTACATCTTTCGAGAGAAGGCGGTGCGTGCCGATGACGACATCGACTTTGCCTGCTTCCACTTGGGCGAGAATTTTCTTTTGTTCCGCGGCGGAGCGAAAGCGGCTGAGCATTTCGATAAGCACAGGAAATGCCGCGAAACGCTGCTTAAACGTTTCAAAATGCTGGAAGGCGAGAACGGTGGTGGGCGCGAGGACCGCGACTTGCTTGCTGTCAGCGACGGATTTGAAGGCCGCGCGCATTGCGACTTCGGTTTTTCCGTAGCCCACGTCGCCGCAGAGGAGACGGTCCATGGGAGTGGGGCGCTCCATGTCGCGCTTGATGTCCGCGATGGCGGTGTTTTGGTCCGCGGTTTCCTCGAATTCGAAAGCGTCCTCGAATTCGCGCTGAAAATTGCCGTCGGAGGAAAACGCAAAGCCCTGCGCGGTTTTGCGGGCCGCGTAGAGTTGAAGAAGCTGCTCGGCCATATCCTCCAGGGATTTGCGGACACGAGTTTTCCGCGTGTTCCAGCCCGTGCCGCCTAATTTATCGAGCGTGGGATGGGAACCTTCGACGACGCGATAACTTTGCACCAGATCCATGCGCTCGAGAGGGACGTACAGGCGCGCATCTTCGGCGTAGCGCAGCAGCATGAATTCGCCGCGATGGCCGTCCGATTCGATTTGGCGCAGTCCTTCGAACTGGCCAATGCCATGATCGACATGGACGATGAAGTCACCGGGCTTTAGTTCCGCGAAATCGGTGAAAAAGCCGGAGGTGCGGATTTTATGGCTGGGCCGTTCGACCGTTGGGGCGACATCGAAGAGATCGGCGTGGCCAAAGATCGTGAGCTTGGCTTCGGGAAAAGTGACGCCCTCCGCAAATGGAGCGCGGATTAAGAGCAGGCCGGCAGTTTCCAGCGCGCCCTCGGCGGTGAAACCGGCGGCGGCGTTTTCTGTTTCGCCGAGGACATAAGGGACATCGTACTCGCGCGAGATGTCCGCGAGGCGCTCGAGCTCGCCGGTGCTGGCCGCGGTGAGGAAAACTTTTCCGCCGGATGTGAGCTGGGTTTTCACGTCGCCCATGCAAGAAACCACATCGCCATGAAAGCGGGCGCTGGGCCGGGAAGAAAGTTCAAATTGCGGTGCCGAGCCGATATTGACGGCCAGCTGTTCGAGATGAACCTGGGAAGTTTTCTCGAGCGCGGCAGCGAACTCTTCTTCGTTCAAAAAGAAATGGGATGCCGATGGAGCGCTTGCGCTGCCCTGCCGTTCGTAGATTTCTGTGGCGTGCGCGAGATGCTTTTCCGCCGCATCGCGCAGGTTTTGCGGTTCGTCCAGGAAGACAACCGGTCTGAGGGAGCTTTCCGCCAGCTCGAAAAGCGAGCTTTGCCCACGCAGCTCCGCAGGGCCGAAGAAAGAAGTCGCTTCCCACGCCGGGGCAGCGGCTGGCGACGGGGCCCGCGATGCGCCCACCATCGCGGCTACATTCCATTCCGTGAGCGGCAAGAGCGTGGTGCGATTTACCGGCGCGATGGAGCGCTGCGTGCGCGGATCGAATTCGCGCACCGATTCGACAGTATCGCCCAGAAGTTCAATTCTCACCGGGCGCGGTGCCTCGGCGGAGAAGACGTCCACGATGCCGCCGCGCATCGCGAATTGTCCAGGCAGTTCGACCATTTCCGTGCGCGTGTAACCCACGCCGGCGAGATGCGCGACGAATTCTTCGAGGGGGACTTCCGCATCTTTCGAGAGCGTGCGCGCGAGCGACAAGTAGAGCGTGGCATCCTGAAATCGCCAGAGAGCGGCCTGTACCGGAGCAATGACCAGCGAAACTTGTCCATCCGTCAAGCGAAAAAGCGTTGCGGCGCGGCGTTCCAAAATGTCTGGGTGCGGGCTCTGCGATTCCCAAGGCAGCGTGTCGAAGGCTGGAAGCGTAGCGACGCCACCCGCAGCGCCTGGAAAAACGGTCGAGAAAAAGCGGACCGTTTCGGCGAGCGATTCCGCGCGGCGATTCGAATCGGTGATGAAGAAAGCGGGGCGACGCAGCTCATGGATGAGATACGCTGCCACAAGAGCCTTGGCAACATCGTGCAAGCCGGAAAGCGAAATGTGCCGCGCGCCATCGCGCAACACCCCGAGCGCGCCTTCCACCGCGGGGTGGCGAAGCACAGCTTCCAATCGTTCGCGAACGGCTGGCAGGATCATGCGGGGATTTCAGGCTTCCACGCGAGACGCGGAAGCAGCCTCGCGGATCTTTCGGAGAATCTCCGTGGTGGAATAGCCGGGGACAACGGGGATGGAAATTACGCGGCCACCGGCGCCTTCCACTTCTTCGCGTCCGACAATTTGATCGCCCGGCCAGTCGCCGCCCTTCACCAGCACATCCGGAAGCAAACCAGCGATGACTTCGCGCGGTGTGAGTTCATCGAAAATCACAACGGCGTCCACACATTCGAGCGCGGCGAGAATTTCCGCTCGCTCGCGTTCGGGCAGAACGGGACGCCCGGCGTCCTTTAGCTGCCGCACGCTAGCGTCACTGTTGACACCGACAATCAACACGTCGCCAAGGGCGCGAGCCTGCTCGAGGCAGACGATATGCCCCGGATGCAGCAAATCAAAACAGCCGTTCGTGAAGACGACGCGGCGGCCGTTGCGTTTCTCGCGGCCAAACCGCAAAATCGCTTCCTCGATTGTCAGAATCTCCGGATGCAAAGGAACTCCATGAAGGCCGACGCAATTGCTGCCTTGGTGTTAAGTGAAAGGCTAGTTTACCACGCACGGGATGCTCAACGCTTTCGCACCGGGCGCCTGCGATGAAGGCCCACAAAACGATTCGCGCCGCCGTTGGCGCAGGGCTTTGTGGCGTGGGTTTGTGGCTCGCGCTGACAGTTCCCTATCACCCACATACTTTTCGCATTGATGCAGGCGGATGCCGCCTGGTGACGGACATCGTGGAACCATCCGCGGACGTGCCAGATGGCGGAATGCCGCAAGGATATGTGGTGCTTCTGCACGGGCTTTCCGCGAACAAGCGAATTATGTCGTACATCGCGGCGGGATTCGCTTCGCAGGGCCTGCGCGTTTTTGTGCCAGACCTGCCGGGACACGGAAGATCCGACGGCCCCTTTTCTTACGAGCGGTCAGAGCAGTGCAGCGAAAACCTGGTTCGCGAACTGATTGCCCGCGGCCTGCTCGATCCGGAAAAGACGATCTTGGCAGGGCATTCACTCGGCGGGGCCGATGCCCTGCGCGTTGCCTCTCACGTGCCCGTCGCCGGCGTGATCGCGATTTCGCCCGCTCCTATGAGGCCGATCGCCGGGCTCCCTCCGGAGACGATTCCTTTTCACGGTTTCGGCGCGCTGCCGTCTCACTCCCTGATCATGAGTGGCGCTTGGGAAGCGGAACGAATCCGCAACGCTGCGAGGGATTTAGTGCCGATTCCGGGCGACGGGACGAGCATGTACGTTGTGATTCCGCGCGCGTCGCATGTCAGCATCTTATTCAATCGAACGGCGATGTCGGTCGCACAAAAATGGTCAGCTCTGATTCTGCATTTGGAGCGACAGCCAACTTTGCCTTCCGAAAGAGGATTGATCGGTTTCTTCTCAGGCCTCGTTGGGATAATTTTGCTGGTAGGACCATTTCTCCGCGAAACTTTGCAGAGCAAAAACGACACAACGTCGCGAATCGAAAGCGTTCCCGCGATCGCGACAGCTCGCGCCCTCGTTGAGTGTGGAATCATCTCTTTGGGTGCAGTCGGAGTGCTTTCTTACTGGAATCCATTGCGTGCTCTGCACCTCTTCGAAGGCGGCTATTTCGCAAGTTTTCTGTTGATCCTCGGCTTGGTTCTATTGGCTTTGCACTGGAGAGCCTGGCGCAACGTATTCGCCTCCAGCGCAAGCGGTGTCACACCCAGGCCTCTCTATCTCACTTTGCTCATCGCCGCCTTCGCCGCGTTGCTCCTGCAATTCCTGTTCACCACCTGGATGGATTTGACGTTCAGCGAGGCGTGGCTGACGGCGGCGCGATGGGCGCGCTTCGGGCCGCTCTTCCTCGCCTTTCTTCCCTATCACGGCGCGGAAGAATTGCTGCTTGGTCCGGCCACTTCCGGAAAAGGCCCGCAGCGATTGTTCTTTGCACTATTCCTTCGCCTGCTGGCGTGTAGCGCTATCGTTGCGGGCATATTCATCTTGCACAGCGGCCAAATTCTTGTGGTGCTGCTGGCTCCTTACTTTGGCCTATTTTGCCTGCTTCAAAGGTGGGGGATGAATGTTGTCCGGGAAGTTACCGCGTCGGCGGCAGCCGCGGCGCTTTTCGGTGCTATACTCCTCGCAGGGTTCTGCCTGGTGGTTTTCCCCACCACTTGAAAGGGACCGTCGCCTGAAAATTTGGTTCTGAAAACCTCCCGCCGCCTCTAGGTTCCTCGTTAAGCGACGGAGTTCGAAACCAACAGCGAGACAGGATCATGGCTGAGATAGCAATCGTCGGCGGCGGACCCTCCGGCGCAATGTGCGGTGAACAGCTCGCGCGCGCGGGCCACCAGGTCCACATTTTTGATGAGCGGCTCGCGTGGGAAAAACCTTGCGGCGGAGGTTTAACGCATAAGGCCGTGGAGTGCTTTCCTTTTCTGCTGGACAATGCCTATCCCAAAAAATTGGTGCGGAACGTCGAGCTGATCAGCAGCAACGATCATCGTGCCAACCTGGAAATGTCGCACCCCATTGTGATTTATTCGCGCCGCGTGCTCAACGGCATGCTGCTGGACCGTGCCAAAGAGGCCGGCTGCAAAGTGCGTCAAGCAAGGGTGCTCGCGGTGGACACAAGCGCGCCAAAGCCGCGCTATTCCGTCGACGGCGAATGGCGTACCGCCGATTTTCTCGTCTTGGCGGCCGGCGCTCGCAATCAGATCGTGCCGGAAACGCGGGCGCTGCAACGCGACGAACTCGAGATGACCCAGGGCTACTTCGTCCCCCAGACCGCCGACTCCATTACCGTGAAATTCCTGCCGCACTTCGAGGGCTATATTTGGTCCTTCCCGCGCTGCGACCATCTTTCCGTCGGAATTTGTGGAAGCATGGCCGCGCATACGAGCACGGAACTGAAGACGCATCTGAACGCGTTCGTCGAGAAGCACGGCATCCCCATGGCAGGCGCCAAGTTTTACAGTCACGTGCTCCCTTCGCCGAGAGAACGCACGCTTTCCGATCGCGCGGTACTGGGGAAAAATTGGGCGCTGGTCGGCGACGCGGCGGCGTGGGTCGATCCGTTGACCGGCGAAGGACTTTTCTATGCGATGCGTTCCGGTGAATTGCTGGGGCGATCGATTGCGGAAGGCTGCCCGGAGAAATACACGGCCTGGGTGAAAGCGGCATTTTCTTCCGAGCTGGAATTGGCGGCGCGCATCGTGCGCCGTTTCTATAGCGGATCGTTTCTCGGCGCCGCCGTGACCACGCGCATGGTGCAGTTCATGAACCGCAGCGCCGTCTTTCGGCAGCTGGTGGGCGACCTCTTCAGCGGTACGCAGGATTACAGCAGCCTGAAACGCCGCCTCTGGGGCCACCTGGGAATCACCGTCAGCGATTTCATCGCCAGCGTCCTAAACTTGGAGCGGCCTGCCACGGCGCAAGTTCCGCGCGGGGGCGCTGCCGCGGGCGATTGACCGCGAGAGTGCGGACCCGATTAAAGCTTTGCTGCCGAATGTTCCTCGTTCCCTTGTAATCCGGCTGGGACAAACGAGTGTAGATTTCCATTCCGCAGCGGCATCCAATTGTCTGAGATAATCACTCCAAATCATGGCCCCTGAAAAAGAGCCCTCGAAGGAATCCAAGAGCGAGAAGCGCAAGAACGCGTGGAAATCGCTGCCGGACGTCTGGGCGCTGATCAAGCCGCGGCGCGGGTTGCTTGCGCTGGGCTTCGTGCTCATGGCCATCAACCGCGTTTGCGGGCTCGTGCTTCCGGCTTCGACAAAATATTTCGTCGATAACGTCGCGATTCACCATCAGACTTATCTCCTGACGCCGATTGTGCTGGGCGTTTTGCTTGCAACTGTGGTTCAGGGCCTGACTTCGTTTACGCTGACTCAGCTTCTCTCCAAGTCCGCGCAAAAAATGATCACCGAGCTGCGCCGCCAGGTGCAGGCGCACATCGGCCGCTTGCCGATCGCCTTCTACGACACAAACAAGACCGGTGTACTGGTTTCGCGCATCATGAGCGACGTCGAAGGCGTGCGCAATCTAGTGGGCACGGGCCTCGTTGAATTTGTCGGCGGATTGATGACCGCGGTTTTTGCTCTCGTTTATCTGATTCACACCAGCGTTTTGCTGACGTCGGTGGCGTTCTCGATTTTGCTGGTCTTTGGATTTGGGATCAGCAAGGCCTTCTCGACAATCCGGCCGATTTTCCGCGCTCGGCCCAAGATTACGGCGGAAGTGACCGGACGGCTTACCGAATCGCTCGGCGGCGTGCGCGTCGTGAAGGGCTATCACGCGGAAGAGCGTGAAGAGGGGATTTTTGCCACGGGTGTACAGCGGTTGTTGGACAACGTTTTGAAAACGCTCACGGCCACGTCGTTAATGAGTCTTTCGGGCGCTACTTTACTGGGAGTTGTCAGCGCGCTCATGCTCGAGCTCGGCGGCCACAAAATTCTGGGCGGCAGCATGACGCTCGGCGACTGGTTCGCATTCAATCTTTTCCTCGGCTTCCTGATCGCTCCCGTCTTTCAGATCGTCGCGATTGGCACGCAGATCACGGAAGCCATCACGGGACTCGAACGGACGCGCGAAATCCTCAACGAGAAGAAAGAGGACGACGATCCGCGCCGCACCGTGACGATGGAACGCATCATTGGCGAAGTCGCGATGGAAAATGTGAGCTTTTCATACGAATCCGGGAAAGAAGTTCTGCACGAAGTGAGTTTTGAATCGCGGCCAGGCACAGTGACGGCATTGGTGGGCCCATCGGGCGCGGGCAAATCGACGATTATTGGCTTGGTTTCGGCGTTCTATGTGCCGTCAAACGGCCGCGTTCTGGTTGACGGGATCGATCTCGCCACAGTGAAGCTGAACTCTTATCGCACGCAGCTCGGCGTCGTCCTGCAAGAGACTTTTCTTTTCGACGGAACCATTCGCGAAAATGTGGCCTTTGCGCGCCCGGCCGCCAGCGAAGAAGAAATTCTTGCCGCATGCCACATCGCGCGCGTCGACGAGTTTGCCGAATCCTTCGACAAAAAATACGACACCGTGGTCGGCGAACGCGGTGTGAAACTTTCCGGCGGGCAAAAGCAGCGCGTCTCCATCGCGCGCGCCATACTGGCCGATCCGCGCATCCTAATTCTCGACGAAGCCACTTCCAGCCTCGACTCCGAATCTGAAGCGCTCATTCAGGAAGGCCTTCGTTACTTGATGCGCGGGCGAACGACATTCGTCATAGCGCATCGACTTTCCACCATTCGCCGCGCCGAGCAAATCCTGGTCGTCGAAGGCGGAAAGATTATTGAACGCGGCACGCACGCGTCGCTCTACGCCGCCGGCGGCCGCTACTACGACCTCTACACCAAACAGCATGAGGTTGAGAGCAATCTTTTCCTCGCGCCGGGCGAGGGTTCAGGCGAACCGGAAGATAGCGACGGGACGCGCATGCCGTCCTTCGGTCGCACAGGCGCTGCCCTGCCGGACGCCATCCGCTTAATTCGCGGCCAAAACAACTGAGGCGCGGAAGCTTCCGCTAGAGATGCATCCTCAGCCGCCCGCATATCATGATAGGTGGCCAGATTCCGGTAACGCGTGCCAGGCACCAGGCATCTCCGCGTTGCGTGCATGCCATCGTAGTGCCTTAGCAGGCTGCTGAAAAAGCGGGTTGTGGCCAAGAACGGTGTAAGAATCGATTTCACCTGTACTGATTCCAGTGTCTTTATCTTCAGTGCACAGCCAGGATTGGCTGTGCCACATGGCTTTTTTCAGCAACCTGTTAGAGCGCGCGTTGAACCCGTGCTCAGGTGTGATTGCTTGCGGGCCCCGAGGTCACTGTGAGAATAGTTCACCATCCTCCGTTGCGGATTACCGTATCAATGTTTACTGCAATCGCCGTGGCACTTCTTTGCTGGTTTTATCTGCCCAAAGCCCGTACTGACGACAAGGCAGAGTTGGCCGCTGCGGATGTAGTTTATGAAGCTGTGGTTCGTGAGATGGTTATGCCTACTCAAGGGAAAGCCGATATAAGCCAACCTGTTTTCGATGACCGCGTGCTAACCTACCAGATGCCTGGAGCAGATATAAACTCCTGCAAAGAAAGCGCTCGCAAGCTATTGCAATTGGAAAGCAGCACACCTCGACTTCCTTATAATTCTCTCATCGATAAAATATATCGCGTCCTTACCGGCGGCTGGTGGGACACTGGCTCGTTACGAACGGATACAATTCAGGATTTCCTTGACAAGTCCTGCACCGATGGTCACCTCTCTACAACTTTCCATACCGACTTTCCCAGAAATTACGTTGACCACGATTCCATTGAGTTCGACATGGCGCCTAATCGGAAAAACGGTTTGAAGGACTTTAGAAAGATGTTTCCGGGAGCCAGCGGAATCATTTCCCTGTCTCGCGTGGGTTTTGACTCTAATCTGCACGAAGCAATCGTTTCGTCGGTATTCGTCTGTGGCATGCTGTGTGGCCAGGGTCAGAGGCACATACTGAGAAAGGCGAGCGGCAAGTGGGTCGTAGTTCAAAGTTTGGTTGTATGGATATCCTAGACGTTTCCCGCTAGCCCCTGATTAACGCTGCGGTTATCGGAAACCGACCGAGTACCCAAATCGCACTTCGCTCAAACCTGTTGGGATCCTCTGCCTGATTACACCGTTGGGCGCCGGATGACGAGCTTCTTCGTTGCGACCGGCGGAATCAGAGTCGCCATTTTGCGGATCATGGCCAGCACCAGCCGCTTGTCTCCGTCGGAAAGAGTGGTGCTGAAGCGCTTGATCTCCGCGAGGAAACGGATTTCATCCTGCGAAAGCTCGCCAAGCATTTTTTGGGTTTCGCGGTCGCGCGGCGTCTCCGTGCCCGGGAAGAAGTCCGCGAGCGAAATGTCCATGGCTTCCGCAATCTTGGCTAGCGTTTCGAGCGACGGTACCGTGTGACCGTTCTCGACGCGCGATAAGTAGCAGCGCAGCAGCCCAGTGCGGCGCTCGATGTCGCCTTGCGACAGGCCTCGCTGGCTGCGGTAGGACTTGATGACTTCTCCGATGTTTACGCGTGGTTTTTCTTTAGGCACGATGGCTCTCCAGGCTGAGGGGGTATCTTAGTCACTAACAGTAGGAGAAGCAAGAGGGAAATTCAGGGCGATGGTTCCAATCTGACAACGCCCTGTCCCACACTGTGGAAAACTCCCCTGGCCATCGCCCCGCGCCTTACACTTCTCGCACGCATCGTGCCGCGCCGCTTGGCATGTTCGCGGCTCAGCTCTGCGTCGGCGTGACCACAGCGGGTTGCTGCAGCCGGAATTCCAACAAAGTCTCGCTCGGCACCCTCACTTGCTGCCCTTTCGTGAGCACTTGCACAGTCGCTCCCGCGGCAGAACCAGCGCCAGCCCCAATCGCCGCACCTCTGCCCCCGCCAGCGATGGCTCCGATGATCGCGCCAAAGATGGCTCCGCCGCCGACTTTCTTGGCGGTGTCCGCGCCGCGACTCTGCCCTTTTACGGTGTAATCGCTGCTGACCAGCGGATAGTCGTGGCCGTCGATGACGATGCGAATGAGCTCCAGCTGCAACTCCGAGCTGCCCGAAAGATGTCCAGCTTGATTCGCGTACGCCAGCCGGCCGTAAACATCGGTGCCTTTGCGCGCCAGGAGAGTCCCTCGAACGTATAAATCCGTCTCAAGGCTCGCGCGAAAGACGTCGCCAACTTGGTTTCTCGATGAATCCACGCCGTCAATCATCCGGACCAGTAAGGCTTGTCCCGCGGGAATCGTGACCTCACCATATTGCGCCGCGGGATCTTGCGGCGCAGAGGCTGGTGCCGGAGCTGGAGCGGCAGTTGAAGCTGGTGCCGGTTCCGCCGCCCTCTCAGCCGGAGGAGGAACGTCCTGAGATAAAACGGGGCGCGGCGCCGGCTCAGACGCCGGAGCTTCTTGAGTTTCGGGAGGTGTCGCCGGAGCAGGAGCCGGAGCGGCAGTTGGCGACGGAGCTGGCGCGGGAGCAGAAGCTCCAGCCGCATTTGGGTCGCCGGCAAATGTCAGCGCCACCGTTTCTGACACATAGAAAGTCTGCACCTGACCGTTAATCTCAAAGCGCAGCACGGCTTGGGTACCGCCCAGGTAGCGGCCGTGCAGAATCCGCCCGTCTTTCAGTTCCAGCGTATCTGCGCTGGCGGCGCTGGCAAAAAACAGTCCAAGAACAATTGCGGCAACGATCCGTCCGGGACTCCTCATGGTCTTGCCTCTCTCCTCCGACGCTGTCTGGTGGTCTCGCGCCGGTTGCCTGAACGCATTTGTCCCCACATCTTATCCTAATAATTTGGATGAGGTGGTTCGCCGCAGGGTTGCGCAATTTAACTGTCTTACTGGATGGCCTGGTAAAGGGCGCGCGTGATGTCGGCCATCAGCGCCCCGCTGACCTTGGTATCTGCGATCCCGCGCACCAGAATCACCAGCACAAACGGCTTCGGCGCAAATACGATCGCGGCGTCGTGATGAATCTTGGTAATCTCGCCGGTTTTGTGGGCCACGCGGATACCCGCAGGAAGTCCAGCGGGGATGCCTTCATTGAATTTCTGGCGCTCGAGAATTTCAATCATTTGCCGCGAAGAATCCTGATCGACGGCTTTCCCCTGGGCGATCGCGTCGAGAAGCTGGTAAAGCCCGCGCGCCGTCGTCGTGTTGTTCATCCCTTTCTCAAACGCCTTCTCGTCTTCCACCCCGCGCAACACATTCATCCCGTCCGCGCCGAGCGAATGCACCGTGGCGCGAATATTTTGCACACCCAGCTTTTCGATGAGCAAGTTCGCCGCGAAATTGCTGCTCGTCGTGATCATGAGCTCGCAAAGCTGCTGCAGTGTCCGAGTCTGTCCCACTGCTTTGTACAACTCCGCGTCCGAATCATCTGTCGCGCTCAGCGTGTAAACGGAGCCGTCCACCAAACTGTGAAACTCATTCTTGATGGGCGGCGCATCGTCCAGCTTCAGTTTCCCCTCGCGCACCTGATGAAAAAGCTCGATCATTACCGGAATTTTCATCGTGCTGGCGGCATGAAACGTCTCATCGGGATTGAAAAACCACTCCGTCTTCCCGTCCAGCGTGCGAAACGCGATGGCCACCTCCGCTCCGCTTTTCCCGATTCGTCCTTCGACTTGGGCTTCAGCGGCGGAGAGCCTTGAATCTTGCCCGCGAACGGGCGCGCCGGCCAGACCGGCCAGCAGAACAAAGAACAACGCACTCCCGATTTTCAACGGTGTTCCCCCAGCGAGACGGTCCGAATCCTCACGAACAGCGGCGCAAGAATACTCTCACCCGCTCGCAAAATGCCAATCGGCTCTTGAAATTCCGTTGCGCAATTTTCCAGGAAGAAAAGACAACTCGATCATTTTCTCTGGACAGTAGGAGGACGAGTCTATGCGAATGGTCCCGGAGGAGGGGGTCGAACCCACACGGCCTTGCGGCCACCGGATTTTGAGTCCGGCGCGTCTGCCAGTTCCGCCACTCCGGGGCAGTAACTGAAAATAGCACGCCGTGGCCGCGCGCTCAAGACGGATTGGGGTACGGTAGCGGGCCGGATTCGATTCACGGTTCTGAATGGACGATGCGTCGAGTACGTTGGTTTATGAAGCTAAAGAGGAATTACGTTCTTTTCTCCAAGCAGTCCGTGGGGAATCGATTTTCGGACTCTTAAGAGTCCATAATCGGATCCGTTTTTTTAGGCTGTTGATGCAAGCGCCGGCTTTGGCTGGGGGGCAAACTTCCTCTTGTAGTAAGCCGTAGTGGCAATGATCGCGGGTAAGCCGATCGACACTGGCGCTAACCACAGCCAGAGTTGCGATTTCCCACGCACCAGGGGACCAATCGCGACAAGGCAGAACGCGGTCCAAGCGGCTATATAGCTGCCGATCATGCCTTGCAGGTGGGCGTACCACCAAAACATCTTTTCTGTTGGCGGATGCGTGAAACGCCATAGGGTTCTGCCAGAAATGCGCATGCCGATGGCTCCGAAAACGAGAGCGGGAATGCGCAGGTTCTGGACAATCTCGGGCCGGATGGCACCAAACAGCGCCAGTGCCGCGCTAGCTGCGAAACACAGGATGGCAGCAGCCCAGTCCAGGCCACGCACAACTGATTTACCTTGCCAGGCCGCTTTCTGCCCGAGCACCCGGTATGCTGCCAAAGCCGCATAGAAACTGAAGATGGCCACCAGCGCGAGAAAGAGGATTGGCCGATAGGCAGCCATGACCAGCGCGGTGGACGCAACCGTGGCCATGCACCAGAAGTAGATTTTGCCCCACAGGCGATGCGCCTTGCCACCCTTTGCGGTGACGAGAGCCAGCGGTGCCAGTATGAATGCTCCACTGCCAGCGGTAATGTGAACCGCCAGAAAAATGTGCAGCCAACCCGGATCGCCCACCTATCACCTCAGGACCACTCGACGTTTTTGAAGCGTGACATACTATTCCGTACGTAGTTCACCATAAAATGGTTCCATGAAAATCCAGTGCCGGGAGTGAGATCTGCAATGCACCTCGCTTGTTCGAGCAATTCAAAAGGCGGGATTCCGGTCAGAAGACGCGGCGCTCCCAGGGTGGCGGAACTTTGACGGAGGCCATTCCGGCTGCGGTGGCTGCTTGAATGCCCATTTCGGTGTCTTCAAAGACCAGGCAGTCCTTCGGCGGCACGTTGAGTTTGGATGCGGCAAGGAGGAAGGCTTCGGGGTCGGGCTTGCTCATTTTGTATTCGCCGGCGCAGACCAGGGTGTCGAATCGGTCGAGGAGTTTTAGCACGTGGAGAGAGGCCGTCACCGAATCCCGTGCGCTCCCCGAAACCACTGCAAACGGAATCCTCCCGTGCTGTGCCTCGATATGCTCCAAAACTTCCGGGACAGCCCTGAGCTGCGGCAGCAGTTCGAAATAAAGCTCTTCCTTCCGCCCCGCGACGCTCTCCACGGGCATATTCAGCCGGTGATTTTGGTTCAGCGTGGCAATGATCTCCGTCGTGGGCCTGCCGCCCCAGGCATAGAATAGTTCCTCTTCAAACGGACAATCCCATTCACCCAGAGCATTCTTCCACGCCACATAGTGCAACGGCATCGAATCCGCAATCGTCCCGTCGCAATCAAATAAGTACGCTCCAAATGTTCCCTGCGGTAACTTCAATTTCATGCGCGATTCACATCTCCCATGCACCATTCTAAGCGACCGCGCCACTCCGTGCTAATGGACAGCGACACCCCAATATCCACCGTGCTTCTCATCGCCAAAGCACACGCCGCGCAGTTTTCTTCCTCACCGCCGGCTGCCCCACTTGTCCATGCCCCGCCAAGCCGATAAACTCCGCCTTTCCATGTCAACTGCACTCCCGAGTCAGTCCAATGCCGAAACGCAATCGCAGCTGGACAGTCTGGCCGGCTTCTGGGCGCTCATCGCCGTGCAATTCCAAGGGGCATTCAGCGACAACGCTCTCAAATGGCTCGTCAGTTTCCTCGTTCTGGACTCCGCGCTCTCGAAAGCAAGCCGCGATCTGTGGTTCGTCCTGGTCGTTCCGCTTCTCTTCGCCGTCCCCTTTCTGCTGTTCTCCATCCCCGGCGGCTATCTCGCCGACAAGTACAGCAAACGCAGTGTCACCCTCTGGACAAAACTCTTCGAACTCGGCGTCATGGGTTTGGCAACTTATGCGCTAGCAAGCAATCGCCTGGACATCGCAGGCGCCGCTCTGTTCCTCGCCTGCACACAGGGCGCAATCTTCGGCCCCACCAAATATGGCCTCCTCCCCGAGCTGCTTCCGCTCTCGAAACTAAGCTGGGGCAACGGCATCATCGAGCTCGGCACGCTCCTCGCCGCCATCATCGCCGCTCTAGCGGGAGGCTTTCTCGCCCAAACCTTTCACGGCCGTCAAATCTGGTCCGGCCTCATCTTTCTTCTTCTCACCGTGCTAGGTCTCCTCACCAGCTTCGGCATCACCAAAGTCCCTGCCGCCGACCCCACCCGCCGTTTCGATTGGAACGTCCCCGCCGAATTTTCCCACGAAATTCGCCACATGAAATTCGACAGAACTCTCTGGACTGCCGTCGTCGCCAACACCTTCTTCTGGTTCCTCGGTTCCCTGCTCCTGCTAAACATCGTCCTCTACGCCACCGACATCCTTCACGTGGACGACCCGCACAGCAGTTACCTCCTCGCCGCTCTCAGTCTCGGCATCGGCATCGGCAGTTTTCTCGCCGGCCTCGCGTCCGGCCGAAAAATCGAACCTGGCATGGTCCTTCCCGGCCTATGCGGCATTCTGCTGATGGCCGCTCTGCTTTCCCGGCCGGGCATCGGCTATCTAACGGTTCTGGTACAACTGGCCTTTCTCGGCATGGCAGGAGGCTTCTTCGTCGTGCCGGTCAACGCGCTTATCCAGCAGCGCCCGCGTCCAGAAGAAAAAGGCCGCGCCATCGCTGTAGCAAACCTGCTCTCCTTTGTCGGCGTGGCGCTGCAACCGCTCGCACAGTACGCCATGCTCCGCCTCGGCCACCCCGACCCTTCACGCGTTTTTCTGATCGCCGCTGGCATGACCCTGCTCATGGGCATCCTCCTGGTTCGCATGCTTCCGGATCTTTTTCCACAGGCCTTGCACTGGACGCGTCTGCGGCCAAGAGCTACTCTATAGCCCCCCCGTTCGCCAGGGGCTCCCGTCGGCTGGGAGCTATCGAACGGTTTCCGATGTCGAGGTTTTCGATGGCTACGGCGCTGACCGCCTCGCGGTCACCCCTTTCACTGACCGCTCCCCGGTCACCTTTTGCAGTTGCCCCTGTAACTGGGCCGCGACCCGAACATCGCGGACTCTCCCACTGGATGAACCGTGTTCTCGATGAGCTCGGGAGCCTACACTCCTCGCCTGACCCTGACACCGTACACGATCTCCGCGTGGCCATCCGTCGCTGCCGCGCCCTCGCAATCGCCATGCAAGAAATTGACCCGGACCCCGCTTGGCCGAAAATGCGCAAAGTCGCCCGCAAGCTCTTTCGATCCCTGGGCTCCCTTCGCGATGCCCACGTGATGGAGGAATGGATCAAGAAACTCGCCCCGGAAAACGACCCGCTTCGCGCCCAGCTCCTCGCCTCTCTCGAAGCCGAGGAAAAGCAGCTCTCGGAATCCGCCCTGCGGGTAGCCGCAAAGTTCGACCATAAGGAATGGGCACGTCTCGAACGGCATCTGCGCCAGCGCGCCAGACTCGTGCCGGTAGGAGGCCTCGCCGCCGAATGCCTGGCGCTCGAACGTTTCGAGGAAGCTAAGGAACTCCACAACACGGCGTTGCGCTCAGAAAAACCCAAGCTTTGGCATGCTCTGCGCATCGGCCTAAAAAGATTCCGCTACACAGTGGAAGGTCTCTTGCCCGAGCACTACGCCGCCTGGAGCGAAAACCTGAAGCGTCTCCAGGACTTGCTCGGTGACGTCCACGATCTGAACGTGCTCTCCCAGATGCTCAAAGACGCGAAAGCATCCGAGGCGCCCGCGGTCTCCGAGTCCGCGAAAGCGTGGCAAGATAAAATTTCGCGCGAGCGTCACGAGCGTATCGAAACCTACCGGCAGCTCACCCTCGGCAAGACCAGCCTCTGGCACGATTGGCGACACAATCTTCCGCATGGCCGGCGTTTGGACGCTGCGGCTAAGGCCCGCCTTCTCGCCACGGCCCGCGCCGCCGAAGCGCATTCGCCCCACGCTTCCCAAATCTCGCGCCTCGCGATTCGCCTCTTTGACCTTCTTCGGCGCATCAACGCCGTGCCCGTGTTTCACGACGCAAATTTGCGCCGCATGATAGAAGCGGCTGCCAAACTGCACGTCATCACAGCCACCGGCGCCCACCGCCTGTCTCCAAAAGAGCTTCGCAAGTTCTTGCTCGGGTTGACAGTTCCGCCCAACTGGACTTCGGATGAATGGGATTTGATGGCCTGGGCTGTTCGTTATCACCGCGGCCCGGAACCCAAATTGAAAAACGGCTTCGCAAAACTCTCCGAGGAACAACAGACGGTCGTTCGCGCGCTCGCCGGCGTCCTGCGCCTCGCGCGTGGCCTCCGTAAAAGCGGCATCGAGCGCACCACTGGCCTCCGCTCTGAAAAATCGCCCGACGCCATCGTCCTCCGCATCCCAGATCTAATCGACACCGAGGAGTCCGCCTCCCGCCTCGCCGCCGCCAAGCATCTTCTCGAATCCGTCCTGGAAAAGCCCCTAATCCTCAAACCCGTTCCAAAACCCGAGGCCGTCGTTCCCCCCGAACCCGAATCCGCGCCCACTCTCGTAGCCGCGGCCTCCGCCTAGCTCGATACCGCGTCTTCCAAGAGTCAATTCCCGCAATTCAGTGCAAATTCTCATTCTGCCAGTGGGCCAATGTCCGGCACGACTCATCAGGCACAAGGATCCATAAGGGCGGCAAACTCATTCGTGGCGTAGGGGTGCGAGAGTGAACGTATGCAGGGACTGGCATTTGCAGAAGTGAAAAGGATCGCAAATTCGGCGCAACCAGTTTGCTGAAACGTGGAAGGGTTGCTGCCGTTATCTATGCAAGAGAAGCGTGTCGCCTTGGCGGCGGCTCTCTCTTGTGTGGACAGGAGCATCCAATGAAGCGCACTCCGATTACAGGGATGGTGTCCGGCTTGGCGCTGGCTCTGATACCGTTTGCAGACTCTGGCAGCCGCAAGCCTCTCCCTTGGTGGCGAGGTCAGTCGATTACTTCCGGCTTAGCCACAGCTCACCCTGGACTGTGAGAATGTTTTTTCGGGGCCGGGCGTCACCCGTACTTAAGGTCGGTGCTCTGTCCGACCTCGATGATGTAACCGTCCGGATCGCGGATGTAGCAGCGAATCTCGCCGTATTTGGCAATCGGTTCCGTGAGGAACTCGGCTCCTCGACTTTTCCACAATTCGTAGCACGCTTGAATATCCGCAACGCGGAAATTCATAAAGCTGTTGATGTGGTTCGGGTCGGGGACGCTGAGCGTTACCGTCGGCTTATCGGGGGTCGGCCCGCCCCCGACGTTCAGAATCATCCAGATATTCGCAAGCTGAAGGTACGGAGGTGCGTTGCCGTCGCCCATGGTCAGAATGCGAGCGCCGAAGACCTTTTCGTAGTAGCGAGCCGATCGCTCAACGTCGGCGACAGTGAGAAAATGCGCGATGCTGATCCCCTCTCGCGGGGGCATCTCATAGCTTTTCTGTTCGATTTGTACGCCGCTCATGGACGTCTCCAGTTCCGGCAAACGACGCTCATCTGCTGATTCCGGTTCAATCGTATTCGTTCCTGCCGCCGATTATGCCCGACGAGGAAAGACAAAACAATTGGACCCCGCCCCCTACTGGAGAAGTGGAGTACTAGACCGGCATTTGTCCGGCAACGCGACTTACCGGGGGGATAGCCTCTGTCACCCGTCCGATAGGTCAGATTCCTAACCCGCAACACTCCAAAGAAGAGCAATTGAGGGCAACCATATCGCTGTTCACACTTAGGGTGTGGACCGCCAATGCGAACTCTAAAGATAGCGTGCGCCTTTTTTGCCTCTCTCTCCTTAGCAGCGACCCTCACTGGCACTCGCGCCATTAATTGGTCGTATGGTGGCCTGCATATCACGAAGCACGCGGGCATCGGCGTCATGTTGTGGTCGCTGTTCAACGCACTGCTCTATGCGAGCGCAGCCTACGGCATCCAGCGCAGAGTACCCGTGGTCTGGAAGCTCGGCTGGGCCGTTCTCATCATTTCCTCTCTACAATTTATGATTGGCGGACTGTCCTCCGTAGTGAGACAGCCGGGAGTTTGGATTGGCGCTGCCGGAATCCTAATGGGGGGCGCATTGGTCAGCGTTTATTGGGGCCGGTGGTGGAATCGGCAAAGAGACTTCTTCCACACCGTTGCGCCCACAACTAGGTCCTGGTAAACGCCGTAACCCGAGAAGTGGAATTCCCCCTACGGAACGATGTTCATCAAGGCGGGTAGTGCACACGCCAGATGAGTTGCCCCGGCGTTCTGCCGGGTCTTAACGTTCGCGACCTAAGCGCAAAACCCAAAGTACAAAATCACACGGTCAGAGACCTAGTCCCACATGCCGTCAGTAGCACCACGAATCTGCGGCCGGTTTGCCTGCCACAGTAACTTCCAGTCGCCCGGTGGCGCCCTTCGGCGGTGCGTAAATCTCCAAAGTCGGGTAGCAGTTCAGGCTGCCCACAACTCTGTATTCCGTCGCACCGTTCTTGAATGCGTAGACCGGGTCCCCGCAGCGGTTGCCTTCGATTGTGTTTTCTCCTTTCGTAAGCACCAGATCGGGTGCCTCCGTTACTGCCCGCGGCTTGTTCCAGGACCGATAACGGAGTTCTCCGCCCCCCACCGCATCGACCACGATGCGATGGGACTGCGTTTGGCATATGTAATAGGTCTCTGGGGTAATGGTCCCATTCTGGCTCACTGCAGAGATCGCATATCCTCGATCGGTGGCAATGACCGCAATTACTCCCCCCGCGAGCGAGATATACTCCTCGTCGCAGTCAACGTCATCAACGTCGTCGCTGGTCCGCCTCAAGATCTGCTTGCGCACGGCCGGCGTGAAAACCTCTCCAAAATGCGATTTGAGCGCGGCTGCGTTGGTCAACGAGATCATGCCGCCTCCCGTCTCGCTAATGTGCAAAGGAAACTTCACCAAAAATGCCAGCGCAACTGCATCCTGCCGGGTGACATCGACTCGCAACTCTTTTTCAAACTGTTCGAATGTGAGGAAATACTTTGCCGCGGCCGACCCAGCGGCCGGCATGGCTTTACATGGATCACTATGCTGCGCATCCTGCGCAAGCACCGCTCTCGAGCTCAACAGGACGATCAGCAGGAAGAGCCAAATCGGTGGTTTCATACGGAATCTCCTTCTTTCCGCACATCAATTGTTCGAGATTGTATCGCCCCGAAGTGACTACGTCGGGCAACCAATCTCTGGCGGCAATGAAGCCGGAATTTCCCTTTTCTTTTCGGCTGCGAACGAATTTACCCCCATTTGCCTCCGCTTGCGATCTTTTTTGCATCTGTTTCCATCCCAAATAAGCGCCAACGTGCACAGAGCCGAGGGCTCGGAGGAGCTTCTGCTGCCCGAGATTGAGCGGCAACAGAAGCTGGGCAAGGAAGTGGTGTTTCGCGCCGATGCCGCCTTCGCCAAGCCAGAGATTTACGAAGCGCTGGAAAGCCGGGGCGTGAAGTACGCCATCCGCATCCCGGCCAACGAGCACCTGGAACGGGATGTGGCGGAACTTCTGCCGCGACCGGTGGGACATCCTCGTCACAAACTGATCGTGTGGTACAAGAGCTTTCTGTACAGGGCAGCCAGTTGGACGACGGCGCACCCCAAGCCGAGTTCACATTCCGGACGTATTATCTGCAAACCGGAAGTAATCTTGAAAGTCACAAATTAAGCGATCAAGTCCTGGTAAACGCCGTGGCCCGAGAAGTGGAATTCCCCCTACGGAACGATGTTCACTAAGGCGGGTAGTGCACACGCCAGATGAGTTGCCCCGGCGTTCTGCCGGGTCTTAACGTTCTCTACTCCCAGATTTTTTTAATTGGATTTGTATTGCTGCTGTGGTATACTCTTGCCGTTCAGTACTGCGCCTCGCCAACCCGCGAGGCGTCTTTTGTCGGTGGCACAGCCAATCTTGGCTGTGCTTTTTTGTTCGAATCCTAAAAACTCAATCGAAGGAGACATCTATGTCCTCACTCAGTCCAAAGGACCGCGTGTCGTTGTGTTTGTTTAGCTTCGCCGATGGTCGCCGTTGCCGCACTCCACGCACCGGCAACCATCCCCACTTCTGCTTCTACCACGCCCAAAAGGAAGCCCGCACCCAAACCGCCGAAGCCCTCGCCAAAGACCTGGCCTCTTTCTTCTCCGGAGACTATCTCTCCGCCTGCGATCTCACCGCCGCCCTAGGCCGCCTCATCCCCGCCGTACTCCGCGGCGACATAAAACCCAGACTCGCCCGCACCGTAGCCTACATGGTCCAAACCCTTATACAAACCATTCATCTCGCTCAAAACGAATACTCCAATGCCTTCGGCCCTGATGGCTGGCGCAAAGCCGTCCGCAATTCCGTCCAGACCAATTTCGACTACCGCTTCCCGCCCGAACCACAGCCCGAACAATTCGCACCCCAAGCCACCCACGGCCCAACCCAAGCTCCAAAACCAGCCCCGGCCCCACAGCCATCCGCTCCCGAGGCGCCACCTCAATCGACACCAGTCAGCTCCCCGTCCAGATCAATCCGTCCCATCCATCCCGCGCCCCTCATCACCCCCACAAATCCCCATAACCTCTCTGGAATCAACGCGTGCAATACCAGCCGCAACCAGTTGATTATCAAAGGTTTACGGGAAAGCTAAACCCTTTATCAGCAACACTTACAAAAACCTGAGGGGAGGGTTAACAACACCTTCGAGGAATCCAGTAACAAGCAACGGTTGGGGAACGATTCATCGTGCCCATCTTCGCGACGCCGCTTCAAGTATTCTTGGCGCGCTTGTGTAGGTGCCGGGCTTTAGCCCGGCTCTTCCGTCCTGGCCCGGCGTGTCGCCAGCCAACGCCTCCAAAAAACCAAAACGCACTCGAATTCACTTCCCCGCTCGTCGAAGCAGTTTCGGCGGCGCCAGCCAGGCCAATTGCCCGCTCGGCGGCGAGACGCGCTTCAATTCGAGCAGCGCGACACCGGCCTTCTTGAGAGATGTGATGTGATGTTTCGAGCCCAGCGCCGTCGCAATCAGGTCATCCAGTTGCGGCGCGTGTCCAAAAATGAAGAGCGTCGCAGTTTGCTTGTCTTTCGCAAGTTCGCGAAAAAAAAGCGTCGGCTCCGCCCCCGGCAGCAGCAAATCCGTGCGCCGGATCTTCTGCTTGGGATAGTCCAGCGCCGCCGCGAAAATCTCCGCCGTTTGCATCGCTCGCACGTAAGGACTCGAGAGCAGCAAATCCGGCGACGCGCTGAGCGCCGCAACTCCCGCGGCCACCCGCTTCGTTTTCTCGATGCCTTCCTCGGTCAAGTACCTCTCCGGATCGGGCGGGCACTTGGGATCTTCTCGGTCGATCGCGATGCCGTGGCGCACGACATATATGTCCATCAGCGCACTCTCCCTCTCGATAATCTAAAGGAAAACGCAGCGGGGCCGCAGCAAGAGCCGGCGCAGCGTTTCCTACGAAGCAGTCTGCCGGAAATAGAGCCGCACATGAAATTCCTTTTCAAAAAGTTCCGCGCTGCGGTTCGCGTCCAGCAAGTCTTCGGCCGCGTCGCCGCGCGCTTTGATTTGCAAGCCCACCGCTCCGCCTTGAAACGTCGCGCGTACCTGCATCACCCGCTGGCGATGCGAATGGTCCAGCGCTTCGGCAACCCTCAAAATCGCCGCGAGACGCCGCGCTATTCGCTTGTCGTTGTTGGTCAGCGAAGAGTACGCCGCGTGATGGCTTGCCGGGTCCGATTTTCGATTGTGGTAGCGCGCCAGCGCCGCAACGATTGCGCGGTCCCGGCCCTCTAGGCCCGGAATATCGCCATTCATCACCAGGTATTCGCCATGTTTGTGATGCCCGTGATGGCTGATCATGTGTCCGGTGTCGTGCAACAGCGCCCCGGCCTCCAACAACACCCGAGCTTGCGCTGGCAGATGGTGCACCGGCTGAAGCTGGTCAAAAAGCAGAATGCTCAGCTCGCGCACGTGCTCAGCATGTGTCTGATCCTTCTGCAAACGGCGGGCGTAGCTGCGTGTACCAACGAGCAATTGGCGCGCGGCCGCATCGTAGCGGTGCGGCTCCGTCCGCGAGAATGCCTCGCGCGCAATCTCCTGGAGCATTCCTTCGCGAAGCCCCACGCCAGGGATGGAAAAATTCCGGATGTTCAAATAACGCCCCAACGTGACAAACGTAATCGCTGCAATACCGATCACGTCCGCGCGGTCTCGCCGGATGGCGTAGCTCTTCATTCGCTCGCGAACATCGCGCTCCAGAAGATCGGGAAGTCTTTCGCGGAGCAAAGAAAGCTCCAGCGTCTGTAATCCGTGCAGACGCGGGCCCGGTGCGATGTTTGCCAAAGTCTCCGCATTCCCTCCGAGCGCCACGGCGATTTGCTCGCCAAGATTTGGCCTCGAGGGCAGCCGCGATTCCAGCAGCGCGCGCACATACCGGCGCACTTGCTCGGCCTGCGCGGGCCGGATCACGCCGGGAATATTCAGCGTGCTCATCAGCCGCACCGTGCCCACGGGCAACTGCGCGCCCAGCTCCACGCTGTGGTCGCGCAGCAGGCTCAGTTCCAAGCTCCCGCCGCCCAAATCCGCGATGCATCGCGGAGGCGATTCCAAGCCGAGCGCCGCCAGCACTGCCACGCGTCCCAGCCGCGACTCTTCCGCGGAGTTGATCACTTGCAGTGCGATTCCCGTTTTCTGTTTGATCCGCCGCACGAACGCGTCGCGGTTGCGCGCTTCGCGGGAAGCGCTGGTCGCCACCGCGCGATACCGCGTAACTCCAAACTCATCCATGATTTCGTGGAAGTGGCGGAAAGCCTTGACGCCCTTTTTGAAAAGCTCTTCGCTGAAGCGGTGCCGCAGGAATACGCTTTCACCGAGCCGCAGTGAATATCGCTCGTTCACCAGCGGCTCGATATCCAACGCGGAATAGGCCCGCGCCACAGAGAGGCGCAGCGCATTCGAGCCCGCGTCGATTGCGGCGATGTGAACCGGGTCGGACATTTCGGAATTTACCGCCAGAGATGCGCAAGCGCGGCGGAGGGCGTGTACTTCGTCGCGCGAATCCCCAGCTGTTCGCCGATTCGCTGGCGCAGCTGCTTGTTCACGGCGGAAACGCTCGCTTCGCCGTCCAGCTCGATGAAGGAGTGCCGCTTGGCCATCACTTCAAATTCGCGCTTGATCATCGTCTGGTAGCGAATGAACGACCAATAGAGATCGTGCGATAGCGACATGTCTCGCCCCGCTTCCCAGTAGCTGATGGCTTGTGCTTTTTTAAATTCGCGCGCAAATGCCGTTTCCGGGCGCACGTTCAACCAGAAAGTTAAATGCGGCCGCAGCGCCATGGCGTACAGACCATTTAAATAATCCCGATTGATTCCGCGCACCACGCCGCGCGCCACCAGCGTAAAAATAAAGCGGTCCGCAAGCACCACGGTTCCCGAGCGAAGCGCCGGCAAAATCCTGTGCTCAACCTGATCAAAAAAATCCGTCGCGTACATCAGCGCCAGTGTCAGCCGCGTCACCGCGTTTTTCGCCAGCAGCTCGTCGATGTCGCGCCCCACGAGATTCGATCGCCGCAATCCGCTCGTCTGCACGGCGAACCCTTCCGACTCCAGCCATTCCTGAAGCAGCGCGATCTGCGTCGAACGTCCCGAGCCGTCCATGCCTTCGATCACGATCAGGTTTCCGGTGATTTCGCTCGGGTCAAATCCGACCAGCGCTTCTCCATAAAAAAACTGCGCCGCACCATCCTCGCCAGGCACCGACGCTTTCGCGGGCGGCAGGACCGGCGGCGTCCCCGGCCCGGCTGCGCCAGGTGCCTGCGGCGTATCGACGGAAAGAACCGGCGCGCTCGGCTTCTCTTTGTCTTTTTCCTGATCGGGCATGCTCACTCCGGAGCCGGAATCCGCGGCGCAAAGCGCTTCAAATCGATTTTGGAAGCCACGATGTCTCTCATCTGCTTCTGCAGTTTGTTCACCGGCAAAGTTCCGTCCAGCACGACAAAATTATCGGAGTCCACCATCTTGTCGTACTCTTCGAGGATGCGCGCCTGGAAGAGCCGGAAACTCTCCGCGCGGTCGTACGACAGCGCCATATCCATTCCGGCTTCGTAGTATTTCAGTTTGGGGCGCCCGCTCAAGATGCGGTGCACCGCTACGTCCAGCGGCGCGCGAAAATAAAACGTGATGTCCGGCACCGGTGCAAACCGGTAAAGATTCCTTAGCCAGCGGCCGGGACAGCCGCGAGCGGAATCGCGCGCGAACGCCGTATAAATGTAGCGGTCGGCCAGCACCAAGTAATCGCCCTGAAGAAGCGGCATGATCTGCCGCTCGCAGCGATCGGCAAAATCCGCCGCATGCAACAGAGAAAACGTCGTCGGCGTCAGCAGCCGCCGCTGCTTTCCCCGCCGCGTCGCGGACTTCACCAGCGGAGACGAATTCCACTCCGTAAAATGCAGCCGGTATCCGCCGATTTCCAGCCACCGTTTCAACAAATACAGCTGCGTGCTCTTGCCGGACCCGTCCGTACCCTCCACGACGATGAGCGCGCCGGGATACGCGCGGCTCGGCACCGGCTTTCCAGGCTGCGGAAGTGTGGATTTGCCCGCTTCCGGACGGGGCAACTTTTGAGCGATGTCTTGATTTTCCATGAAGTTCTTTGCGAGAAGCGGTCTGGCAACTCAGGGTAAACCCGCATTGTTACAAACTCATTACAGCACACCTCGCGATGCGCCGCAAAGCGCGTTAAAGTTCAACTCAGAAAACGGAAAGTTTAATCTGCAAAAATTTCTTCGGGTTCTGGCGGAAATCTCCGATAAGCAATCGCAAGTCTCCCGTAAGTCCCGTCACGCTGTCGTAGAGTTTCGGATCGGAGAACAGTTTGCCAACAGTAGTTGTATTGTCGTTCAGTTTCGCAGTCGCGGTGGCCACATTATCGGTTGTTTCCCGCAGCTTGGTGTACAGCGACTCGTCCATCACCAATTTGCCAAGCGTGCCTTTGCCTGCGCGAACATCTCCGATCAAGGCGTTGCCATTTGTGACCGCTTGCTTCGTTTCATCATACAGCGACGGATCGTAAAGCAGTTTGCCAATCGTCCCTTTCTGCGAGCGCACATCCGTCAGAATCACGTTTACGTTGTCCACGCCTTTATCCACTTTGTTGTACAGCTCGTCCGAGGTCATCAGCTTCCCAACCGTGCCTTTGCCCTCCCGGACATCCGCCAGCATCGCGTCGCCCTTCGCAAGAATTCCATTCAAGTGATTGTAAGCCTGGTCGTCGGTCAGCATTTTGCCCAGCGAACCTTTTCCTTGCTTCACGCCGTTGATCAGGTCCTGGACCTCTTCCGTCAGCGCTTGGAGATTCCCGAGCAAATCCGCGCTTCGTTCCACTACCTGAGTCATGGCCCTTTCTTCATGTCCCGGCACTTCCTGCCCGTCCTTCAGTGGCACGCCCGTGATTCCGCGGGTGATGTTGACATAACGGTTCCCCAGCAACCCCTCGGTGACCAGACTGGCCGCAGAGTCCGTCAAAATATATTTCTGATAATTTTCTCCCACGCGCATAACTACCTCGATGTTTCGGTTTCTATCAACGGTCTTCCCCGGAGAAACGGGAGCGATCCGTATGGCTTCAACGTTTCCCACTTCCACTCCATCCAGACGGACCGGAGCTCCGCCCGACAACAACGACGCTTCCGGCAAATACGTCACCAGCCTGTACTTCGGCCCGATCGTTCCCGCGCCCGTCACATAGAAAATGCCGGCAGCCAGCACCGACAACCCCACCAGCACGAAAAGCCCCACGCGCAGTTCCGTCCACGTCAGTTGTTTGCGCTGCGCCATTTTCCTTCCCTCCCTTTCGTTCTCCCGAAGAAATACTTGCCATTCACACCAAAAAACGTTTCAGATAATCATCCTTCGTACCCGAGAGCTCTTGTTGTCCGCCCTCGAAATAAACCGCGCCTTCCCGCAAAACCAGGAACCGCGTCGCCGCCAACTTCGCTGCGGCAGCCGCATTCCCGTTCGAGACATTGTGCACTACCTTCTTCGTCGCCGGATCGAATCGAAAGTTCGCCAGAGCAAAACCGTCCTGCAACCGCTGCGTGGCAAGCAGCGCCGTCACACCGTAGACGTCGCGCAGCCGCAAAATCAGCGTGATAATCGTTTGCGACGTTACCGGATCGAGCCCGGCCGTCGGTGAATCATACAGCACGATGGGCGGCTGATTGATCAATGCCCGCGCGATGGAAACCCGGCGCCGCATCCCTCCGGAAAGCTCGGACGGAAACAGGTCCACGGTGTGTTCGAGCTCCACGAATCGCAGCACCTCGAGCACGCGCGATTCCAACTCATCGCCTTTCACGCCGTCTTCCAAAAGCCGGTAGGCCACGTTGTCCCCGACGGTCATGGAATCAAACAGCGCTCCCTCTTGAAAGACAAAACCGATCTGCCGCCGGAATTCGAGCAGTTCCCGCTCCTGCATGGTGGAGATTTCCTTGCCCAGCACTTGAATTGTGCCTTCGGATGGCCGGAGCAGTCCCGCCGCCAGTTTCAGCGACAGAGTTTTCCCCGTGCCAGTTTCGCCCAGCAGCACGAGCGTCTCTCGTTCCTGGACTTGAAACGACACTCCGCGCAAGATGTCGCCTTCTTCGAAGCCGATGCGTACCTTCTCGAATGTGATAGCCGGATGGAAGCCTGAACTCGATGTGGCGACGTTAGGCATCGGGTGTGCCCGCCATTATAGCGGCAATCGTGCGCTCACCGAACACGAAGAAATCCGCCGTATCGATCGACGAGGCGAGCCTTGGCCGGGGTATCGCAAGGATTAGAAGAGCTTGTTCGCGAGGTACAACGCCACTTTGGTGAGAAAAGCGTCAGCCACGATGATCATTACGGAAGAGAGCACGGCTGCTTGCGTCGTGGCCCGGCCAACGCCCTGCGTGCCTCCGCGGACCGACAGCCCCTTGTAACAGCCAATCGTGGCGAGAATGAAAGCGAAAAAGAAAGGCTTGGTGAATCCTTGCATCAAGTCCGCGAAATCCAGAGCGTCAATCGCGCGGCGCCAGAACTCGATGGCGCTAAGCCGGAGCGAGAAAACCGAGGCGACACAGCCGCCGATCAATCCAGTGAAGTCGGTCATGGCCGTCAACAGCGGAAGCATCAAAATCGTGGCAATGGCTCTCGGCGCCACCAGCTTGCGGATCGGATCGGTTCCCATCGCGCGCATGGCGTCCACTTGTTCGGTCACCAGCATAGAGCCAAGCTCGGACGCGATCCCCGTGGCGCAGCGGCCAGTCACCAGCAGGCCGGTCATCGAAGGCCCTAATTCCCGGACCAGCGCGATGGCCACCACGTCGCCGGTCAGCGAACTTTGCCCAAAGCGGGTAAATTGCGATCCGGTCTGAAGGACCATCACCGCACCGATAAAAAACCCGGAAAGCAGGATAATCGGAAGCGATCCGGCGCCGATGTTGTCCATCTGCTGCAAAATATCCTGGAGGTAGTAAGGCGGGGTAAAGATGGTGTACAGCGTGCGGCCGCAGAGTATGGCGTAGTTCTGTACGTCCGCCACGGCGTTTTTCGCTGCGTTTACAAGGACTCCGGCGACGGTGAAGCGCTCTTCCGTCTTGGCTTCTGGACCTGCGACCTGGAGAGGTGTGTCTGCCACGAGTACCTGTTTCGAAGACGTTTTGCTGAGCTTCTGCGACGCAAAATACTGAATCGAAAGCCTAACCGCGTGCCACAGACACGTCAAGTAAACTGTCAACGCAACTTGCAGGCCGGAGAAAATCTTGTTCGCAGAAACCCTGGCACTCTGAAGTGAGATGAGAATAGGCCCGACTCATCGAATGCCCGAGTTATCCTATGACCGGAGTCACCCTACTTGAAGATGGATGCCCTAGTCTCCCGCATCGACCACATCCAGATTGCAGCGCCCAAAGGCTGCGAACGCGCCGCTCGCGAATTCTATGGGGCTTTGCTCGGCCTGCCCGAAATCGAAAAGCCTGCGTCGCTCCGCGCTCGCGGCGGCTGCTGGTTCCAGTGCGGTGATCAGCAACTGCACATCGGCGTCGAACCTGATTTTCTTCCTGCGAAGAAGGCGCATCCGGCGTTTGCTGTCGCGGACCTCGACAAGCTGCGCGCATTACTGCAAGGCCGAAGCGTGAAAATCACCAGCGACGATTCGCTGCCTGGCACTCGCCGCTTCTATGCGGAGGATCCCTGGGGCAACCGGCTCGAATTCCTCGAATACAACGCTTGATAGTCGGCGAGCTTTTGGTAACGCAGTTTAGCAGGAGCTATCGTGTGTGACATCCAGTGCCTTGTCTCCCCTCGGCAGTCCGCAATAGACGCAGTTCCTGGGTAACCATGGCCTCCATAAACCGCGGAAAGCGCATCCACAACGCGGACACGGCCAGCGGAGCCACTTCAACTGCTTGAAGGTCATGGTGGCTGTTGAGGTAATCATCGCGACGAGACACAGAGCAAATAGATATGGCAGGACAGTCTTCGGCAGTTCGTCAGCGGAGGCTGCGATCAAAATCAATACCAAGCCAGTGGCACCAAACCACCTGCAAGACCGCATGTAAGTAGTTCGCAAGCGCCGGTATTGTTGCCATGACGCCTGATAAGCAGATACGTGTTGAACCGGCTTGGGTGGGACAATTTCTTGCACCCGGTCTCCGAGCGCAAAGAATACGACTCCCGCGGAGGGAACGACAGCAAGAAACCAGGGCATACCCATCTCAGTTGTGACCCCGAGAACTCCCCCCGCCCCAATGATAAGAGCCAGCATTTTTATCAGCCAGATCGTGCGTCTTGGATACGGAATGCTGTGCAGTGTAATAGCCTGCAGACAATTTTTCGTACGCACAGCCAGCCATATCCACGGAGGAAGCACGACAAGAGAGACAATGATGGGCAGCCACTTTTCTTGGAGGCTCATGATTCTGGCGCTCTACTCAAATTCTAGCGTGCGGCGGCGCGGAGAAAAGCGTCAGTTCGGAGAAAGCGCCGTAGCGGCCAACAGGGCTGGTGCCTGGTCAGTGACTCAGTTAGACACTCACACGCAGACGATATTCCTACGTGCTGGACGAGTCGCGCGGGCGCGGCTACACTGCTTGTTTCCACTGGAACAGGTATTCGGATGAGCGAGGGTGTTCGCGCAGATGCTGAAGTTCTATACCGCGGGTGAATCGCACGGGCAGGCGCTGCTGGCGTTTGTTTCCGGCTTGCCGGCTTCGTTGCCCGTCGATCTGAACTTTATTAATCACGAGCTGCATCGGAGACAGCTTGGGTACGGCCGCGGCGGGCGTCAAAAAATTGAAAAAGATCGCGCTGACATTTTTGCGGGCGTACGGCATGGGCAGACAATCGGCGCGCCAATCGCGCTGCGTATAGAGAATCGGGATTGGGCGAATTGGGAAAAGATCCTGCCCGTCGAAGCGACGGCCGACTCCGCGTCGAACGCGAGGAAACTGCTGGCGCCTCGCCCGGGACACGCCGATCTCGCCGGGTCGCAAAAGTTTAATTTTCACGACGCGCGCTACGTGCTAGAGCGCGCCTCTGCTCGCGAAACTGCGGCCCGCGTCGCGGCCGGAGCGTTTGCGAAATTGCTGCTGCGCGAATTCGGCGTGGAAATCGCAAGTCACACCCTTCAAGTGGGCCATGTTCGGCTTGATCGCGCCGCGACCTGGGAAGAAATTCGAAAGGTCACGGGCGATCTGGAATCGCCGCTGCGTTGCGTCGACGGCCCCGCGCAAGAAAAAATGAAAGCAGAAGTCGATGCCGCACTGAAAGCCGGCAACACCGTCGGCGGCATTTTTGAAATCGTCGCGCACAATGTTCCCGTCGGACTCGGCAGCCACGCGCAGTGGGACGAAAAGCTCGATGGACGTTTGGCGCAAGCGCTGATGAGCGTACAGGCGGTGAAAGCCGTCGAAATCGGCGCGGGTGTCGCCGGGGCAGGCTCTTACGGGAGCGAAGTGCAAGACGAAATTTCGTATGACAAAGCGGCGCATCGATTCCGCCGCTCCTCGAATCGCGCCGGGGGCCTCGAGGGCGGCATTACCAACGGCGAAGATGTGGTGATCCGCGGCTACCTGAAACCTATTTCGACGCTGCGCCAGGCGCTGCACACCGCGGACATGGTCACCAAAGAGCCCGTTTCGGCCGCCTACGAGCGCTCCGACTGGTGCGTGGTCCCCGCTGGCGCGGTGGCCGGCGAAGCCATGGTTGCCCTTGTGTTAGCGGATGCTTTTCTGCAAAAATTTGGAGGAGACTCCCTTTCCGAGATGCGGCGGAATTTCGACAATTATGTCAAACAAATCGAAGAGTTCTGAAGCGGTCGTGACTCCTGCTCCGGCCTCTACTCCGGCTCCCGCCTCGACGGAAGCCGTCGCCGCCGCACGCAAAATCTATCCCATCGTCAAATATGGCGATCCGATTCTTGAAAAGCCGACCCCGCCAGTGACCAAGTTTGACGCGGAACTCGAGCAACTCACCGAGGACATGTTTGCTTCGATGTACGCCGCGCAAGGCGTCGGCCTGGCCGCTCCGCAAATCGGCATGAGCTTGCGGCTCACGGTCGTTGACGTCACCACGGGGAAAAACCCCGAAGCGAAAATCGTGCTCGCCAATCCAGAAATCATTCATGCCGAGGGCGAAGTCCGCGAGGAAGAGGGCTGCCTCTCCGTGCCCGGCTTTCGCGGTTACGTCATACGCCCGCAGTTCGTCACCGTCCGCGCACAAAACGCCAAAGGCGAACCCTTTGAAATTCGGGGTGAAAACCTTCTGGCGCGCGCTTTCTGCCACGAAATCGATCACTTGAACGGCATTCTGTTCTTGCAGCATCTGAGCATGCTCAAGCGCGACCTGATCCGCCGCAAAATCAAAAAGCTCAAGAAGCAAGGCGAGTGGTAATGTGGAGTGCGGCAGCCCCGCTGCCGCTTTTTCCCCATGCGCATAATCTTCTGCGGCACTCCCCAATTCTCCGTACCGACGCTCAAACATCTCCTCGCTCAGCCTGATTTTGAGATCGCCGCAATAATCACACAGCCCGACCGCCCGCGCGGCCGCGGACACGAAGTTTTCTTTTCGCCTGTTAAGGAAACCGCTTTGGCGGCGGGCATTCCCGTGCACCAGCCGGAGAAAATTCGCGCGCCGGAGGTGCCAGAGATCTTGCAGAAACTCGCCCCCGACGTAATCGTCATCATTGCTTACGGCCAAATCATTCCCGGGCGACTCCTACCCATTCCAAAGTACGGCTGGATCAATCTTCACGCTTCCCTGCTCCCCAAATATCGCGGCGCCGCTCCGATCAACTGGGCCATCGTGAACGGGGAGACGAAGACTGGGGTCACTTCCATGCGCATCGACGCAGGCATGGACACCGGCGAAATCCTGCTGCAAAAAGAAATGGAGATTGGCCCTTCAGAAACGGCTCCCGAGCTCGCCGCTCGCATGTCTGAATTAGGCGCTCCGCTGATGGCTGAAACGCTGCGCGGCCTGGCCGCAGGCTCGATTGTTTCGCGCCCTCAAAATAGCGAACAAGCCTCCCTGGCGCCCATGCTCAAGAGAGAAGATGGCCTCATCAACTGGTCTCGCACCGCGCAGGAAATTTTCAATCGGATACGGGGATTCGACCCCTGGCCCGGTGCTTACACCACCTTCCGCGGTCAGAACTGCCACATTTGGGGCGAACCGGCGTCCAAGGAATTGTGCGATCAAAGCGCGCGCGAGGCGCAAAGCGCAGTCCCCGGTTCTTTGCTCGTGGAGCGCAACGAACTGCTGATTCTTTGCGGCGGCACAACCTATTTGCGCCTCCATGCCGTCAAACTGGAGGGGCGCAAACAAGTTTCGGCCTCGGAGTTTCTCAATGGCGCCCACTTGCTTACCCACGAACACTTCGGAGAAAGCTAGTTTGCGCGCAACCCAACGCTCAGGCATACTCGCAAATTGACCCTCGAATGCACGAATGAAAGCGATATTCGCCTCAGGAGTTCACGTCACATGAACATCTCGGAATCATTCCGCACGTGCGGGAGCTTGCGCGGCCGCGCCAAACAATTCTTGCGTTTTGCCGCTTGCTGGGCGCTCGCCGCGCAACTCGTTTCCTTGCCCATTGCCTCCGGCGGCAATACGTCTACGAGAGCAGCCGCGGCCGCCGCAAAGCCTGCGCCGAAAATTGTGAACGATTCGATCATGAAAGTCATGCAAACTGAACTCGCTCGCGCATCCACCGATCTCGGCAAGATGGACTCTCCTCCTTATTACCTGAGCTACAGGGTCTATGATCAGAATCTCACCGTGCTCGTCGGCGCGTACGGCAGTCTTCTCACCGACGCTTCTCTCGATCGCCGTCAGGCCGACGTGACCATGCGCGTCGGCAGCCCCGCTCTCGACAACACGCACGGCCAGAGCCGTTCTACCGGAATGACGTCCGGCTCGTTGCCACTGGGTGACGACCAGGACGCCATCGCCCGCGTCCTCTGGGAACTGACCGACCGCGAATACAAGCGCGCCGCTCCTGCCTTCCTCAATGTAAAAACGAACACCGCCGTTCGCGCCGAGGAAGAAGATAAGTCTCCGGACTTCTCGAAAGAGACGCCCGAAGTGCACTTGGGAAATCCCGCCGTTCCCCCGCCCTTCGATCGCCCCGCGTGGAGCGATGAAATTCGCCGGCTCTCCGGGAATTTCCGTAAATATCCCGATGTCTATTTCGCAACCGTCGTTCTGCAGGTTACGGATTCCAACTCCCGCATGGTTTCAAGCGAGGGCAGCGCCATCGAGACGCCCAGCTCCAGCACGCGCCTGGTTATGGAGGCGCAAACTCGCGTCGACGACGGCATGGAACTGCTCCGTGTGGAAACTTTCCAGGCGCCTTCCGCTGACGGCCTGCCGAGCGAAGCGAATCTTTCCGCCAAGATCGTCAAAATGGCGGACGACCTGAAAGCTTTGAAGGCCGCTCCTGTCGCCGAGCCCTACGATGGTCCGGCTCTCTTGAGCGGCCGCGCCGCCGCGGTCTTCTTTCACGAAGTCCTCGGCCACCGGCTCGAAGGCCATCGCCAGCGCGATGAGGACGAAGGACAGACCTTCACCAAAAAAGTCGGCCAGGAAGTTCTGCCGAAATTTTTGAGCGTCTCCGACGACCCCACGATTCATGAAATGGATGGAGTGAAACTCGCTGGTTCTTACGAGTTCGACGACGAAGGCGTTCCTGCACAGCGCGTCGACGTCATCCAAAACGGCATTCTGAAAAATTTTCTGCTCTCCCGCATGCCCATCAAGGATTTCGGCAAGTCCAACGGCCACGGCCGCGATCAGCCGGGTTTGATGCCGACCGGTCGCCAAGGCAATCTGATTGTCACTTCCACGCAAAGCGTACCGGAATCCGAGATGCGCCAAAAGCTCATTGAAGAAATCAAAAAGCAAAATAAGCCGTACGGCCTGTATTTCGACGACATCCAGGGTGGCTTCACGCTAACCACGCGCTCTCTTCCGCAGGCCTTTCAGGTTCTGCCCGTAATTGTTTACAAAGTTTACGCAGACGGGCGCCCCGATGAACTGGTTCGCGGCGTGGACATTGTCGGCACGCCTCTCGCCGCTCTTACGCGAATCGTCTTAACCGGTGATAAGCAGCATGTCTTCAACGGCGTTTGCGGCGCGGAAAGCGGTCAGGTGCCCGTCTCGGCCGTTGCTCCGGCGATGCTCTTCTCGGAAATGGAAGTTCAGAAGCGGCAACATTCTCACGATCGGCCGCCCATCTTGGCACCGCCCGGTTTTGATAACCTTGCTCCAACCAAAACTGCGCAAGCCAGCCCGGCGGTGAAGCCATGAAAATCCAACGCGTGTGCGCAGGATCTCTCATGGCCGCAGCGATGCTCTATGGCGTCGCGCAGCTCCACGCAGCGAATGACACTTCGGCGTTGAAGAACGCATCCGAGAAGTTCGACGCATCAGCTGCTTCTGTGCCGCATCCCGCGGCAGGCGGCGATGCGCTGCTGGACGCGCTTCTCACTGAGCTCGACCGCTCCAAAGCTCAGCTCAAAATGGATCAAGTCCCCGCTCCCTACTACATCGAATATCGCGTCAACGATGTCGACGACTACGACGCCGAAGCCGCTTTCGGCGCCCTCCGCGAAAGCCAGCGCGTCCGTATCCGCATCCTTCGCGTCGTCGTCCGCGTCGGCGACTATTCGCAGGACAGCTACTACGGCCAGGGCATGGGCGAGACCAACATTCTTCCGCTCGATAACGATCCCATCGCTCTTCGCCACCAAATCTGGCTCACCACCGACGAAGCCTACAAAGCTGCCGGCGAAGCCCTCGCGGATAAACAAGCGGAAATGAAGCGCTTCACGCCCGACCCCAATCCCGTCGCGGATTTTTCCAAGGAGCCGGTCGTCAACGCGCTCGAGCCCATCGTCTCTCTAAAAATAGATCAAGCAGCCTGGGGCAAAACTCTCGAAGACGTCACCAATCTTTATCGCCAGTACCCTGACATTCAAGCCGTCAGCGCTTCCGCCCGCTTTACCGCGGTCAATGAATACTTTGTCGATTCCGAAGGCACCGTCACGCGCGATGGCAAAACGACTTACAACCTTCAATTGAATGGCTCCGCGCAAGCCGAAGACGGCATGCGCCTAAGCCGCAATCCTTATTGGATGGTCGGGCGCGCGGACGAACTTCCCTCGCGCGACAAGTTGCTCAGCGAGGCGAAACAAGCGCTTGAAACTGTCGTCGCCCTCCGCAAAGCGCCCATTGTCGAGGAAGAATATCGCGGGCCTGTGCTCTTCGCTCCGGATGCGGCGACCGACGTGGTCGCCTCGCTCGTCGGCTCCAACATTGTCGGCCGCAAGCCGCAACTCGGCAGGCCCAATCGCACCGTCGGGGCTTTCGGTACCAGCTACAAAATGCGCGTCCTTCCTGCTTTTCTTTCCATCGTCGACGATCCCACCCTCAAAGATTTTGAAGGACACAGCCTCGTCGGCAGCTACGACATCGACAACGAAGGCGTAAAAGCCCAAAGCGTCAACGTCGTCGAAAACGGCATGCTCGACAATTATTTGCTCGGCCGCGAGCCCGTCCGCGATTTTCCTTTTTCCAATGGCCACGGCCGCGCCGCTCCGGGCTCCTTCCCTTCTCCGAGCCTCGGCGTTCTGCTCCTGAAAAGTTCCGAGGCGCAAGCGCCGGACGCGCTTAGGAAAAAGATCATCGAAATGATCTCGGCGCAGGGAATGCCGTACGCGTATCGCGTCGAAACGCTCGGACCGGGCAATTCTCCGCGCCTTCTCTATCGCGTTTACGCGGATGGCCACGAACAACTCGTCCGCGGCGCCGTCTTCAATGAACTCGATGTTCGCGCCTTGCGCAGCGATCTCATTGCCGTTGGCAACGACCCGCTCGTCAGCAACCGCACCGGCGGCGTCCCCACCACCATCATTTCCCCCTCGCTGCTCTTCGACGAGCTCGAAGTGAAGCGCGCCGACACCAGCAAAGACAAGCTGCCGGACTATCCTCCTCCGCCACTCAAAAAGTAAATTGTCTTTCCGCCAAGCCGCTCGCGGTTTTACACTTGAACCAGGAACCGGAGATCGGCCCACGCTTATGACGCTCAGAGAAAGACTCGAATGGGTTACCCGGATGGCGCTGCTCGTCTTCATCCTCGCCTCCGCCGCTTTCCTCAGCGCCATCACCGCGATGCGCATCGCCATTCACGGCCGCGAAGTAACCATGCCAAATCTCGTCGGAAAGAACGTGTCGGAAGCCAGCGGCGCGCTGCGCTCACATGGACTTGTCTTGCGGGTTGCCGATCGCATCTACAGCGAACTTCCTATTAACGTCGTCGTCCGCCAGAGCCCGCCGCCCGGCATGCTCATGAAAGTTTCGCAGCAAGCCAACGTCATCCTCAGTCTCGGCCAGCGCCAGTTGCAAATTCCGCTCCTCGAAGGAAACTCTCTCCGCGCCTCGCGTATCGAGTTGCTCCGTGGCGGCTTGCAAGTCGGCGAAGTGTCTGGTCTGACCATGTCCGACGAGCCCGTCGACACCGTCATTCTACAAACGCCTCTCCCAGGCGCAGGCGCCGCCAGCCCCCGCGTCGACGTGCTCGTCTCCGACGGCCCCCGCGAGCCCGCCTACGTCATGCCCCATCTCGTCGGCCTGAATGAGACCGACGCCCAGCGCCGCCTCGATTCCGGCGGCCTCCACACCAAAATCAACCGCGTGTCCGCTCCCCAGTGGCCGCACGCCGCCGTCATCGATCAATCTCCCCTCGCGGGCCAGCGCGTCACTCCTTCAACGATCGTCGAACTCACTGTCTCCGATTAATCCGCCGCGCAACCACCCTCTCCTCGCGCACTTTTCGAGCGCCCTCCTCTCCGCGAAATCTTCTGCAATAAAAAGAAATTTCCGCCAGCCAATTCCCCGTGCATTCTCGGCGAAATCTGGGGATCGTATTAGAAAAGTACTCAGGCGGAGCGCTGGAGTTACCCGCTTAAGCGGCGCACGCAATCGCGCATCAGCTCTACTTCCCAGATCGGACGTTGCGGACTTCTCGGATGAGTCTGATCGCTGGGGATTCTCCCGGTCAGGTGCAAAAAGATGGCGGCGGAATGTTTGTAGGCGGAAACGGGCTCGCGAAAGGCCACATTTCCCAGATGTTGCAGCGAATCCGAAAGCGCGAAATACCGGGAATCGGCAGTTTCCCAGAAGTAGTCGCGCTCCGCGAATTTTCCCGGGGCGAAGGTTGCCACGCCCAGCAGATAGTCCGATCCGTATTCGATCATATTGATCCCCAGATCGTTCCCGGTATAAATCCGAAAGTCTGGCCGGTGAGCATCGCGGAGTGCCAAGCGGTCGAACTCGACGAGGCGATCCAGGGAGGAATGCTTCAAGCCTACGATCTCCGGAATCTCCAGTAAGCGCAGAAATGTTTCTGTGTCGAAAATCTCGCCATTGGGAGCGAACATTTTCCCAAGCTCGAAAGCTAAAACGCCGGGGCAACCGCGGCAGGCCTCGCGGTATGTCTCCGATTTTTCCTGAGCCGATTTGCCGTGAAGCTGGCTGGTCTGAAACAGAATTGGGGTGCCACCGTATCCGACGATGACTTCTATCTGCTTGCGATAGAGTTTAGCGGCCGGGCCTTCCTGCCCCTCGATATATGCCCCAGCCACAAATGGCGCGTCTCTTCCCAGGGCTTCTCGAGTCCACCGCAGGACATTCACTTTTTCGGTCTCGGAGAGAAAGTTCACATAACCCGTATCCATGTTCACGGCGTTTGTTAGCCCCGTCCGTTGGGTGGCGATCAGGTGTCTCTGAAACGCTTCAACGGCGATGCGGCCATCGCTTTCGAACGGAAGCAGCGCAGCCGCAATGCCCTGCACTTTGCGATGCGTGCGAGGCCGCTCAAAGAGAGACGCCGCGGTCATGAGCGGCTCGCTTTAGCTAACTTCAGTTTTGCGGCGAGTTCCGAGATTTTGTAATGCTCATCCAACGGGTAGCAACCGGACGGCAAGCCCTTGCGTGGCGCCGTAGTGCAGTCGCTGAAGGTCCGGCAGACGATGCGGTGTTGAATCGTGCGCCCTTCCGATGCATCGCGCAACAGCCCAGGATAAGACAAAATCATTCGCCCCATGCCAATGAAGTCGACCCATCCTTCGCGCAGGGCCGCTTGGGCAACGTGCGGGAGAAAATCCTGGAGATAGCTGTACGCCGTACCCACAACGATCAGCTGCGGAAACTGGGATTTTAGTTGGCGCACCATCTCCATCTGTCGCGCCACACCGATGAGCGGATCCTCAGGTGGTTGATAGCCGTCAGAAGGCGGATAAAAGGCAGGACGCTGAATGTGAGGATTGTAGTAGGGGCTTCCGGCGCTGAGGTTGACCAGCCGAATTTCGAGATCCTGGAGGAGCGCGAGGAACTGCTTCGTCTCGGCAAGTTCCATTTCCGTGGGACAAAGCGGATTCAAGCCGAATCCCCACCGATAAGGAATCAGGTGAGCGTGTGGCTCGGGAATTCCAACTCCCATCTTTCCGGGTGAAGATGTGTTGGGATCCGGCCGGTAGGGAACGGTGTCGAAGGCGGAGAGACGCACGGCGATCTGCAGCCCGGGCGCAATCGAGCGGATGCCTTCGACGACTTCCCGCAAGAAGCGCGTGCGATTCTGGAAAGAGCCACCGTACTTTCCGGGGCGCGTATGCGCGCTCAGAAATTCGTGGCCGAGATAGCCGTGGCAGTGTTTTATGTCGACGAAATCGAAGCCTAAATCACTGGCCGCGCGTGCTGCACGATGAAAATCTTCCACGATGCCGGCGATCTCCTGGTCCGTCAGAAGAGGCGAATCCGCGGAGAGGCCCAGTCTCGAATCGAGAATGGGATGGTGGTAAAGAATCTTCGGCTCTGGCCGGTCGTGCACATTGGGACGGCTGAAGCGGCCCGAATGCGTCAGTTGCAATCCGATAAGAGGCTGATCACTACGTCCGGTTGCCGCTCGGTAGGATGCAAGCAGTGCTGAGCGCAGGTTTGCCAAACCCGCGCGCGTGTGTGGCGCAATCACAAGTTGATGCGGATTGGCTCTGCCTTCGTGCGAGACGGCAACGGCCTCGCCTCCCCAGATAAGGCTCGCGCCGCTGCTCCCGAATCGCTGCCAGCGCCGCAGCGTATATTCGCTCGGGTTGCCGTCTGGAAGCGCGTCCCAACCTTCCATGGGCTGCACGGCGATGCGATTGGCGAACTTGAATCCGCCGCGGACAAGCGGCCACTGTAAAGGAGACTCCGCCCCCGCGAGCAATTCCCCATCGCAGGGGATATTCGTCCCGATGCTGCGCAGATGGTCCCTAAGGCGCTGAACGTCTTTCACTGCGCCGAGACGAAGGATCGGAACAGCGCTCATACTCGCACCGCTCGCTTGGGCAAAAAGGAAATTGCGGCTGAGCCCAGCAACGAAATGACGATCATGAGAAGGAATGCCTTCGAGTAGCTGCCGCTAAGGTCGCGGATGTGTCCTACGATCCATGGCGCAACACCTTCGGCGACACCATCGGTGGTCAAGATGACTCCCAACAATCTGCCAAGCATTTGCGCGTCGAATAGCTCGGCAGCCAGCAAGGGGATGATCATATAATCGCCGCCAAGCCCAACGCCAAACAGAATCGCAAAGGCATCCAGCTGGAGCGGCTGGTGGCCGACAAGCAGGAACGGAATCGCGCTTGCGACGAGTAGGTAGATCAACAGCATGACGTACTTCTTCGGAAATCGGTCCGCGAGCCAACCCATGAGCAAGCGCCCCGCCATGCTGGAGGCCAGTACGAGCGACAAAACCCGAGTCGCCTGTCCTTGCCCGTAGTGCATATCGAGGGTGAGGAAAAGTTTTAGGTTTTGCTGCGTTCCGCTGACTGCGGCGATAGAACACATGCTCCCTATGAGCAACAGATAGAAAGGAGCACGCTTGAAGGCAGCGCTCCAGTGGCCAGCTTTCCCTGCCACGGCTGATCGCTGCGGGGCTGGCGGCTCTTTCAGAATAAATGCCAGTGGAAATGCAATTACAATAACGAGAAATCCCAAGGTCCGCAGTGCGGCCTGCCAGCCGATATGGACCACCAGGAAATGCGAGATCCAGGGAACCGTTGCGCCGCCCAGCCCGATGCCCAGGTACGCAATCCCCATCGCCTTGCCGCGGGATTTTTCGAACGAGCGCGTCAACAGAACCTGATTCGGCAATGGCCCGCCGCAAACGTAGCCCAAGGCGTTGAAAAAGTAGAAGAAATAAAACATGCCGAGAGTCGATATGCTGCCCAATCCGATCAGTGCCGCGCCGGCCATCAGGATCCCAGCCATCATCAGCCGGCGAGGACCGAATCGATCCACAAGCCATCCCGCAAAAAAGCCGAAGAGCGGCCCAACCACAAGCTTGCTCAGAGCGTTGCCGGAAGTGACTTGTGCGCGTGACCAGCCAAATTGCTGGACCATGAAATCGTAGTAATAAGAGAGTCCCCAAAGAGCGAGGCCTACGATGCTAAAAAGAACCAGAAAAGCCGTCCCCGTTACTTGAATCGATTGCCAGTTCAGTTCTGAGCGGCCTGCGGGAATCGTGTCAAATGACTCGCGGGGTTGGGCGGGCGCTGCGATGGCTGGTCCTCAACGTTGCTATCCGCTGCTGTATGGCCTCAAACGCAGCGGGAAGATGCCGTGCGCGAAGTTAGGGAATAGTAGGGAATCACTATTAGAAAGTCGAGCGCTTTTCAAGCAGACGCGGAAGCGGAATCAGCCGACGCGGTTTTGCTGGCCTTTGCCGGCTTCATCCAGCCAGCGCTCGAGTACGGGCTTGTATTCTGCTTCCACCTCGAAAAACGCAAGGCCCGCTCCCATGTTGGTCTGGGAGTAGACGATTTTCGCCTTGGCTTGGAAATACGCGTCGCCGGCGGAAATCTTGACCAGCACGAGCGTTCCTACTGGGAACGGATTCATCATATCCAGATAACAGCCGTAAAGGCTCAACTCGCTCACGCGCGTGGCAATGCGCACATCCGAAGCTTCCTCGATCAGCTCGGCGCTGGCGATGAATGTATATCTAGGCGTGCGGCGGCGTTCAGATCCCAATGAGTTCCTCCGAAAGGATGCCCTACTACGATGGTACGACGGATTGCGCTAATGTTGTTCGCGAGTCGCCCAAGTCATAACTAATGAAATTGCGGTCAAATACCGATGGGGGAACCGCAGTAAGATCGTGGCAAGCGGCGACTTCCCCGCTTGGCATAGGAAAACCAAGTGCGGGGAAGAAAGCACCAATAAGCTCAAAAAGGAGCAGGAAGGAGAGCGATGCCGGGGGATCGAACAAGAGCGAGGGAGTTGGCGGCGGAATTTATTCGCCGAGGCGACCCGACTGGGTGGTTTGAAGCGCTCTACAAAGAAGGAGAAGAAGGTAAGAGCGTTGTGCCCTGGGCCGATGGCCAGAAAAATCCGCACTTGTCTGAATTCTGGAGAGCGCATCCGCAAAAAACCGGAGGAAAGAGCGCGCTCGTGATTGGGTGTGGATTGGGAGATGACGCGCAACAGTTGGCCGAATGGGGATACCAGACGACGGCGTTCGATATTTCGGAAACGGCCATCCGCACGGCAAAGAACCGCTTTCCGAAAACCACTGTGGAATACCGCGTCGCCAATTTGCAGCAACCGCCCGCGGAGTGGACGCACTCCTTTGATTTCGTCCTCGAGGTCTACACCTTGCAGGCCCTTCCGCCGACCGTTCGATCGCAAGCCACACAAAACGTTGCCGCGTTCGTCCGGCCCGGTGGAAATTTGCTGATTCTGGCGCGGGGCCGCGAGCCGCAGGAGCCAGAAGGACAACTGCCGTGGCCGTTGACACGCGCGGAATTGGCGGACTTTGGCCTCGCCGGGCTCACCGAACAAATTTTCGAGGAGTATTTTGATAACGAAGTGCCGCCAGCCCGCAGATATCGCGTGCTCTATACGAGGCCGGCCCGCTAAATTGAGTTACCTCTCGAGCCGCGGGATCGAGGATCCCGCAGCTCGACCGAGGGATTGGAGAAAGTTATTTTGCTGCGTCTTTTTTGTGCAAGTCGGTGCAGACGGAAACGGCGGTGTTGGGGTTGACGGCGCTGTCGCCTTCTTCGATGTGGCGGATGATGCCTTCCTTATCGATGACGATGTTGGCGCGCTGCGCCCACTCGTAGGTTTGATTCTGCACGTCGTAGCCCTTCAGGATGCCGTACGAAGTGAGCATCTTGTGGTTCATGTCGCTCAGGAGTGGGAACGTGACGTTGATTTCCTTGGCGAAGGCTTTGTTGGCGGCGGGACTATCCATGCTAATGCCGAAAACTGCCGTATCCGAAGTGTCGATCTTGCCTGAGGCGATTCCAGCCTGGACCGCCTGAAGTTGTTTCGTTCAACCACCAGTGAAGGCCAGGACGTAGACGGCGAGAAAGACGTTCTGCTTGCCGCGGAAGTCGCTGAGCTTTACGGTTTTCCATTGGTCGCTGAGCAGGGTGAAATCCGGTGCGGCGTCACCCACTTTCAGCGCAATTTTTGCCAGTTCCGGTTTTTGGGCTTCCTGCGCGAGCGGCGGAGCCATGGGAATGAAGGCCACCGCAGCCAGTAAAGCCAATACACGTTTCATGCGCACTCTCCTCGAGGATGGAATACGAAACCTGATGTCACTTACACCCTATCATCAAGCGATATCGCGGAGAACCTGAAAATATTTGGGCTGGTTGTGTGGGCATGGGCTGGCGACGAGAGAAAACCTGGAGGGCAAAAGGTTCGCTGGGAACATTGAGGACGAAGAGTTCGTATGTCTAGCCAGGGATGTGGATCACGCGTGAAACAATCGCGGCATTGTGTCGTCATACGGGTTGTGGCGGTTAAGAGGAGGGTGGAATGAAAAAACATACTTCTGAGGGGCGGATGGGAGTGAGAAGTTTTGGCAAGCGAACGTTTCTGGCTGGGGCGGCGTTGTGCGGAGCGCTGAGTTTGGCTGGACTCTCGGCAGTGGGGCAAGACAAGGACGGAATAAGCGTCACGGTCCAAGGGAAAGATACGGATGCGGGACTGGTGATCAGCGGGGAGGCAACGCCGAAGGAAGTTGGACTGCCGCTGTATCCCGGGGCAAAGCCCAGCAACGAAGATGGCGAGGGTTCGGCCGCGGCGAACTTGGGTTTGTGGGGGACGAACTTCGGGTTCAAATTGGCGGTCATGAAAATGGAATCGAATGATTCCACGGAAAAGGTGGCCGCTTTCTATCAGAAGGCTCTGGCGAAGTACGGGAAGGTATTGAATTGCAGCGATGGCTCGAAGGCGCAGGGCGACAAGGACAAGGACGACTCCTCGAATAAGCTTACCTGCGAGGATAACCATCCGGAGTCGGGCGAGTTGCTCTTCAAGGTTGGTACAAAACACAAGCAGCATATCGTCAGCGTCAAGCCGAATGGGACGGGCAGCATTTTCCACCTGGTTTACCTCGAGGCGCGCGGCGAAGAAAAAACTCCCGCTTGATTTCCAGGGGATGGGGAGCCGGCAGAAACGAAGAAGGGCGAGCGGATGCGTAGGAGTGCGTTGACGTTGGCCGGGCTTGGGGTGCTTCTGCTTGTCGCTGCGCTGGTGCGAGCGCAGGAGCCGCAGATCAAGGTGAAGGTCAATCTGGTGAGCGTGTCGTTTGTGGCGCGCGATACGAATGGCGCGTTGGTGGACAAGCTCACGCAGGACGACGTGGACATTTTTGAAGACGCGGTGCCGCAGAAGATTTCTTATTTTGCGAAGAGCGCGGATGTGCCGCTGACGCTGGGAGTGGTGGTGGACGCGAGCGGAAGCCAGGATCATTTTGCGAAACAGCACAAGAATGATTTGGAAGTTTTCTTCAAAGATGTTTTGGGGCCGAAGGACCGCGTGTTTTTGGTGGGATTCGGGAATCACATCCGGCTGGTGAGCGATTTCTCGGGGTCGGGCGCGGATTTGCTGGAGGATTGGAAGAGATACCAGAAGTCCACGGGAAGATTTCCGGAGATTGGACCGATCGGAGAAAATCGCGATCTGGGGACGGCGTTTTACGACTCGATTTTTTATTCGGTAACGGAAAAATTGGCGCGGGAGAACGGACGGCGCGCGATTTTGCTTTTCAGCGATGGAGAAGACAACTCGAGTTCGCACGACATGATGACGACGATTGAGATGGCGCAGAGCGAAAACGTCCTGGTGTACGCGATCCGGTACACGGAGAAAGAACACGGGAAGCTGACGGCGCGAAATAAGTATGGGATCAGCGTGATGGACCGCGTGGCGCGCGAGACGGGCGGGGCGCACATCGATGCGGAGGCGACGGACCCGCATACTTATTTTCGCCAGATCGCGGAAGAGTTGCGAACCTCCTATGAGGCGGGGTATTACCCGAAAGACCCGTTGAAGGACGACAGCTTCCGGAAGATCAAGATTATTCCGAAGCGCGAGGGGATCACGATTCGGGCGAAGACAGGATATTTCTCGAGATAGGGATGACAGCCGAATGGGCGCGATGGTTCCGGTCACGCAGGATGGTGACTGGGAGACAGACTAAAGTCTGTCCCACTCGGCCTGATCCCTATCCAGCGAGATTAGAAGCTTCGATCACCGGATGGGGAGAGATCCTTCATCGGACCGCAAGGGAGGTCCCTTCCGACAAGGTCGGAACCTTCGGTCGCTCCCAAGGCTAGCTCGGGATACGCATCCTTCGCCGGATGGAGAGTTATCCCTCGTCGCGAAGCTCCTCGGGACAGAAATACTTCCTCGGATTTCTGGTTAACAATAAGCGGGCATACCCCCGTTTTTTTCGTAAACACTCATTCAAACGCACTTAAAGGGCGATTATGCATTTGACACAGAAAGCCGTAACGCAGTAACGTACAAAATGCCGTGACAGGGCCTATGATGCCGGTGGCAATTTCAGAGGTTTGATTTCGCCGTTGGTCTTTTCATATCTAGCAACGAGATCGGTCAACGCATCGCGTAGAACCTTGGCTTCCGGCCACGCTACCGTAACTGCGGCTCGTTCTTCAACCACAAATCCAGCATTTGAACCAACATCCAAAGGAACTAATTGACCGAGTGTGATCCGCACGTCAAAAAGAGTCCAACTTGCATTCACGTAGTTGCTGTATATTTCCGGCGTTCCTTCTTTCCGTTTGGCCCATTCGAACTTTACCGGAGTTTCAGGCTGTTTCTTTTCTTCATCCATTGGTTAGGCTCTCCCAGCCAATTGTTTCTGTTTCAGATTATCCCCTGCGATAATAGCTTCAATCATGTATGCCTGAGGTAAATCCGCCATACCAGCATCTTGTTCATCCTGAGAACTAGTGGAGATACAACCTAAGAGCGTGTTATTTGAAAGCGTTATTCCTTCTGATTGGAGCACATTTCCAGAATTGAAATTGATTCGAACGGAAGTATTGCCTTCAGATTCTTTGATCTCTGGTGGCGGTTCTGATTGGCTTGGAACAGCCTGTTTGGGTCTGAAGTCGTAATCAATCCCTAGAGCACTCAGAACTGAATCGTAGGTCTCTAGTCGAGGATTACCGTCTTCTGAAAGTGTTTTGTATAAGCTTTCGCGATTTACTCCAGCTTCAGCGGCTACAATGGCCATCCGATGTGCTTCAGCTACGTTTCGCAAAGCCTTCAGAAACATTTTCTGAGAATCTTGCCGGGCCTCATTCAAGTAGCCAGCGGCAAAAACAGGGTCGGTTAGCTGCTCCAAAAGGAATTCGTGATAGTCGCGAGTGCGCTTAGGCATTGTAGTCACTCCAATAGAATCTTGCTATGGCGATGTCGCGGTCCTGCGTTGCCTTCGTTCCACCCAAAAGCAAAACTAGTATGTCGTCATCCTCTCCAAAATAAACTCTATACCCCTCACCAAAGTCGATGCGTAACTCTCCGAAGCCACCGCCCAAGAATCTGTGATCTCCAAGGTTTCCGTCTTCGGCCCTATCTATTCGGACGGCGACTTTTTTTCCTGCGGGGAGGTGTTTGATAGACTCAAACCATTTCGCATAAGGCTCTCCACCATCCGTCTGCTTGTAATTCCTTATCGTTCTGGGCCGTGCTTCCACTAAACATATCGGCAGATGGCCATGTAGCTTTTAAGCTACATAACAGCCTATCACCGCCTCCAATTTTTTGCAAAAGGAAAAACTTGGCCCAGTGTGCTATAAGCATTATAGCGGACGCGGCGGGAGTCGGACCCGCAAATCCCCTCGCCGGAGATCGCGAATTATAAGTTCGCAGGGCTTGCCGCATGCCCAACGCGTCCGCATGTAGCTTATAGGCTACAAGACAGGTTTGTCAAATGAAGAATTCTGGTAAGTCCTTGAAGGTCAGTAAGAAAGCATTCGACGAAACTTTGGCGAAACTATTAGACGCTAAACCTCTTCCTAGAACGGGTATAACGAAAAAAGGTAAGCACGGCCCTAAGACTCCGATACTTGCGAAGCCGTGAGTTTGGCGTAGGGTAGGGCTTTCCCGCGAGTCAGATGCCTCATTGTCTCGCCAAACATCTGCAACTGCTCCCCACGACGGTTAAACCTGTAGGAAAACTCATTGCAGTAGCGGCCCAAGTGCTTTATCGAAACTTTGTGGAACGTGCCATACACGCCGCGCTTGAGCAGCGAAAAAGCGGATTCGATGTGCTGTGTGTGATTCGGGCCGGAAGCGTAACTCCTCTGGTGATTAATCATCCGGTGGTCCGCGAAGTACCCGCGCTGGCCGATTATGGTGAATGTGGGATGTTCGTCGGTTTGAAGCGTGGCATCTTGGCTCACATGCTTTTCGAGCATCGGTGCAGTTATTTCGAGCTTCGCGTCCTTGACCGGAACTAGCCGTAATTTGCCGCCGCGCTCAATCATGCCAAGCACAACGTCGCGTTCTTCTTTCTTGACGTAAGGACGGCCCTTGCGAGGCTTGCGCGGAGTCATGTAGGTGTGATCGGCTTCGACTACGCCACTCAGCAACCCGCCGTCCTTCATAGCTTCACGGATTCTGTGGCACAGATGCCAAGCGGTACGGTAATTCACGCCCAAGTGACGCTCTACTTGCTTCGCAGAGATGCCCTTCTTAGCCTCGCAGATGAGCGCAATCGCCATAAACCATTTTGTCAGGGGCAGGTGCGTATCATTGAAGATCGTGCCGCTAGTGGCGCTGAATTGCTTGCCGCACTCTTTCTCTAAGCACTGGTAAATCCGCGTGCGCTTGTTCTTGCCAGCCTCGCGGGTAATCTTGGACACGTTAACCACGCCACAGTGGACACAGCCAATCTCGCCATTCGGCCAGCGCATTGATTCGATATAATCGAGGCACTTATCTTCGGTTGCGAATTTGTGGGTTACGTCTATGAGCTTCATAATGGTTGAATCTTAGCAAATCGTCGAATCTGTGTCAAGTGCATAATCGCCCTTAAAGTCATTTGTTTTGATGCAATTCTGTAAGTGTTGATTGTGGGTGGGTTACCGTGGGGCTTGCTTGGAGGGGATTTTGGGACGCCGAGGGGGGCGAGGCAGGCGGTCGTCGGCGTGGGTGCGGATGAATTCGTGTTGAGAGAGTTGGATGGTGCGTACCATGGCTCGGGAGAGGCTGGCGACGGTGGAGGCGGTTTTAGGATTGCATTGGCTGTGGGCGACCTCGGGCAAGAGGCGGGCTATGGCGGCGCTGAGATCGTAGGCAGAGACGCATTCTCCCGAGAAGAAGAAAGACAGGTCGGTGCGAGGCGGCTCGGGGGCGTGGGCTTGGAACTCCTTGCGAGCGTGGTCGAAGCAAAGGCGCGGATGGCGGCTGGAGAGTGGAGTGCGGCAACGGCGGCCGTCGGCGAAGGTGAAGGTACACAAGGACGCACGATCTTGGGGGCGGATCGAGGGCATAGATGTCTCCTAAGAGTTGAATTTTGGATTTGAAAAAAGAGCACAGCCAGGATTGGCTGTGCCACAAAAGAAAAGCCCCGCTGGAAGCGAGGCGCAATTCTTTACAGGCATAATATAACGGGTTGGTAATGAGTTTGTCAAGGGGAAAAAGTGCGTGGTGGATCTTCGGGCCGGAAAAACCTGCAGATCCAGCCCTAAAGGGAGGCGCTACGTACCATCCCTTAGCAGGTCTCGCCTTGAGGTAATGGTAAAACTACATGCCGAACATGGAGTTGACGCCGGCGCGGGGGGCCTTAGAAGACGGGTCCCGGGGTTCGAGCGGAGGAGGAGGCGCTTGTTGTGCGGCAGGCTGGCCTGCGGCGGGCGTTGAAGCGGCAGCGCCAGCCACGGCGGCGGCTTGGGCTTGGGGAGTTGCGGCGCTTGGGGCGGCGGTTGGTTGGGCTTGGAGTTGCTGGAGATAGATTAGATCGCGGGGCTCTTCCGTGCCGGGCTGGACGGGAGTGGATGGCAAACTCAGTTGATGCTCGAGGGCGGTGGCGATGCGGTGCAACTGCCAGATGAGCTTTTCGAGGTCTTTGGAGCGGGTAAGTTTCAGGTTGCGATCCCACAGAAAGCGGATGGCCAGGACGAAGAGAACTGGCAGGCCGATGGCCAGTGTGGCGAGTACGATGCTTTGGAAGATCGAGTCGAGAGACGGCAGGGATGGGTTCATCGGGGGCCTCCAGTTGCGGGGTGCAGCAGGTAGGATAGCGCAGGGCGGCGGTGGTGACAAACTGATCGCGGCTATCCGGCCAGGGCCGCCAGCTCCTATTTGAAGTGCTGGGCGTATGCCAGGGCGATTCTGCCTAGGTCGGTGCCGTCAACGACGCCGTAATACACTTTGCCTCCACTCATCGCTTTGCCGACGGCGAAGGCTTGCATTTGGGAGATTATCGAGGAATCGATTTGCCCGCCATACACGATGAGGAACAGTTCGGCTGGTTCCTCGAATAGGCGGTTGATTTGGTCACCATTCTTACCCATCTTTGCCGGAACAAGTTTGCCTGTGGTCGCTCTGCCTTTAAAGGCTATCGCCGCGGGGATTCGCCGGCCGGCAATCCGCAGCTTTGTTGAGTAGAGGTCGCTCTTCTCCCCTCCCCAATCCTTGAAAGCTCCACTCTCGCCGATTATTTTGGCGAATGCTTTCTTTATAACTCTTTCGCGAATCGAGCGCATCCCGTTTTTGGATTGGCTGGTGATTCTTGAAAACGAGCTTATGTCGTCGATTGTGATAAATTTGGCATTTTTGGCGGATGAGGGAAAAGATACGACAATTCTTTGATTCTTCGATGTCGTTTTTGGAGAGATTTTCGTGGGCAGACGCTCAAGCTTCTTTCGGTCCTGTGCGAACCCCAGAATGTCCATGTAGCGGGGGGCGAATTCTTTCCTCTTCTTGTATCCGTTGGGAACTTTCTCTAGCAGCAGGCCCGCCATCTTGCCGCCTTCTTTGAGGACGTGTATCTCTGAAATTCCGATTGCCTGCGCAATCTCTTCTATCGTCTTAACTTGTCTCGACCCGCGATAGACCGTTCGAAAAATCGCCTGTCTGTGCTCGGACCTTCCGATAATCCGCGCGGCGCCTGCCAACTGGTCATTCAGGTTGGATAGGACGTCCGAGACTGGGAGCGGCAAGCCCGGCATTCGATTTACCTTCCTTTGGCCTTCTTGGTGGAGAGGATTCGGCTCACAACGGCCGCATCGACCCCGAGTACGGCCGCGATTCGCTTTCCTTTCACGCCTCGCTCATCGAGCGAGAGAATTATCAGCTTTTTGATATCTTCAAGCAAACTACCAATCTTCTCTTCCATGGATTCGTTTTCTCCTTTACTCAAACCTTTTGTTTTGTTGACCACGCCCTCGTTCGATGTGTTTGACGATTCTGCTCACGCGATTCATGTCGCAACCCACAATTTTGCGGATCTCTGTTTGCTTTACTCCAGCTGTGCCCAGCGATGTAATCAGGAGGTCTTTTAGTAGATCCGGAACTTGATTGGGGTCTGGACCCTGGTTCGATTTATTCATCCGAGTTAGCCTCCCTCGGGAATCTCATTGGTCTTCCTTTCTCTTTTTCGATCTTGCGAATACTGACCAGCGCCACCCGGACCGTATTGGGGGTGGTGCTTGCAATATCGGCGATCTCTTTCGGGCTAAAACCCACCCTGCTCAGGATCGCTATTTGTTGCATTTGTGGCAGGCCTCTAACTGCGATCAGCCCTAGCAATCGCAGCGTTCGGTCTAGCTTTTCCTCCAAAGCAATTTCACGTTCCTTTGGCATTCCATTCCAGTCTGCGCTCAACCTTTCAAAGATAAGCGCTTCTTGCCTAATGATCATTTCATACGTTAGTCAGATTTGTCAACAAGTGTTTTGCCCAGTTTAGTTTACACCCTTCAGATAATGCTTTGTACTGTAAAGTGCATTAGTTAATGATTCCCGTGAAGCGCGCCTTGGTGCGCGCAAACTGGAATGGAATGCTACAGGAGTGCGAAATTGCATTGGAAAATTTCTTAGCCGGATCGTTGTTGGATTAGGTATGGCCAGTTTGCTCAACGTGCAAGGCGCGGGATGGCGCAGGGGGGCAGGAGGGAACGTGAAAGAAAAAGCGTCGGCTTGCTCCGTTCGAAATGACGGCGGGGGGTGGCTGCGAATGGACAGGCCGCTGCGGTCGAAATGAGGGTGGGGTGGAGGACTGCGGGTCATTGCGGTGGTCGTCATTGGTTACAACGCAGGCGGGATCCTTCACTTCGTTCAGGATGACGGCGGGGCACTCGGCGAGGAAGTGGGCGGGTCAGCGGTAGGCTTCGCGGCGGTGCTTAACGGCTAACACGAGGATGGAATCGCCGAGATCGCGAAAGCGAACGCGATAGTCGCCAGCGCGGAGACGAAACTCCGGAGGCTCGATGTCCTGGAGGCGCTTGATGTCGCCTTCACCGGTCGAGAGATAGCGCGCAACTACGTGGAGGACGTGGAGAGCGGTGGTTTGGTCGATGGCGCGGAGGTGAGCTTTGGCCTGCTGGGTCCAGGCGATGCTTTTGCTCATCGTTACCGGCCGGAGTGGTTGGAATCCAGTGGAGTGCGGGCCATGCGCGCGAAGTCTTCGGGCGTGAGGCCCAATTCGGCGAGCACATCGTCGTTAGGGATCGGCGCGTGGGTTCTGAGCCAAGCTTCCGAGGCTTCAACGGCGCGCACTTCGTCTTCGCTGATCGGTTCGTCTTCGAAGGGTGCCTTGGCGAGGCTTCGGGTGACCGGATCGGTCAACGACTGAAGAAGATTGACGACGGCGGGGAGCTTTTCGACAGGCAATAGGTCGAGCAGCGTGTGGGCCTGCTGACGATCTTGCGTGGCGCCGGGCTTGGACATGGGCTTATTGTACACCCGACGATGAGGCTTGGGACGCGGGGAAAAACAGGGGCGTAGCTTCGGTTAACGCAAGTAGCCCCAGTTGTGGAGTTTGTCGGAGTCTTCGACCCAGCGGTCGCCGATGTCGGTGCGGTAGTACATGTTGGCGATCATGATGTTTTTGATGCGGGAGTAGGCTTGGGCTTTGGCTTGGAGCATGGTTTGGCCGGTGCCGCAGACGATCAGGACTACGCCGCTGGTGCCGGCGATGAGCCATTGGCCTTTGACTTCTTTTACGTCTTCGATATGGACACCGTCGTAGTTGGGCTTTTTGAAAACGATGGCGCCGTTTTTGGAGAAGGATTCGAAGGTGGGTTCGTCGTCGAAGGGAAAGGGCGGGACGACGATGCGGACGCCGAGTTGGAAGCCGCTGCGGGTGCGCCATTTGGGGTCGGCACCGGTGGCGAGCTCCCAAAAGAGGTCGCTCATGGGAGTGAGCATACCTTCCTGCTGGATGCTGATGGTGGGATAGCCGAAGCGGCTGGTGAACTCGAGGGGATAGATGCCGTTGTTGTTGACGATGCAATTCAGGTCGATGTAGCCGACGTAGCCTTCTTCGGCGAGCTTGGTCTCCATTTTCAGGAGCGTTTGATTGAAGAGGCGGTTGGGCTCGGCCCAGAACATGGAAGTGCCCATTTCGCCGGTGGGCGGGCCAATGTTGCCGGGGAAAAGCTTTTTGTGCTCGAAATTGATGTTGACTGGAGAGATGAATTTTTTGCCGTTGAAGAAGGCGCCGACGGCGACTTCGACGCCCGTCACGCGGCGCTGGAGCTGGAAGACTTTGATTTCATCGGAGAAGGCGCGCTTGTAGGCTTCGAGCATGCGGACGACATCATCGCCGTCTTCCTCTTCGCCGACGAAGAGGCGGCGCTTGACGTTTTGGGCCTCGCCGCTGGGCTTGATGACGTAGCGGTCGGGATTTTTCATGACGAATTCGATGGCGGGATCGAAGGATTCAAAATCCTGGTAGGGGATTATGTTGACGCCGGCTTTTTTCAGCTCTTCCTGGCCGAAGGAGCGGTCGTCCTCGAGGCGGTCGGTATATTCGGAGCCGCCGATGACGGGCTTGCCGGCGGCGCGAAGAGCTTTGGCTTTGGCGCCCTGGCCTAGGGTGTCGTCGAAGACGACAATATCGGCCCACTTGGTGTCGCGCTCCCAGTCTTTGGATTTGGGGACGAAGCCGTCGGCGATGTCGCGCTCTTTTTCCGCTTCGATGTAGTAGCGGACGTCGTGGCCTTCTTTTAGGACTTGCCAGGCGATGTCACCGATGAGGCCGGAAAGAGAGACGAAGAGAAATTTGCGTTTATCCATTTAGATGAGTGGGCGGCGGGCCGCAGCTCCTCGGGAGCGTGAAGGTATGTTAGCCATGTTGGAGCGGGACATTGTTACATTTCGTTGAAAAATATTGAAGTGCGGGAGGGGTCGCGAGCAACCCGGACGAGCGAAAGGGTGCATCACAGGGGGTTGGGGATGACGGAGCCAAGTAAGCCTAATGCCTGTCCGGAGGGGCAAAGTTCTTGCTCCACCTGGCCTTTCGTTCAGGTTATACTTGGACATTCCCACCGGTCGAAGGCCGGACGTTTAGGAGTGAAGCGGGCCAGCGCCCCCAGGTTTGTGCGGAGACTTAGGGGGGAACCCGACATTCGCGAGAGAGGTGAAGTTTGGGCCGAACTGTGAGAAGTGCGACCTCGATAGTAACTGCGAGCGTGAATGGTATAGCGTGCTGCGTGCTAGGAGCGGCTTTTTTGCTGGGAGCCACGACCAGCAACGCGCAGATTTTCCATAAAAAGAAGAAGATCAGTAAGTCGACGAGCGTGGACAACAACGCGCAGCCGGACAAGATTTTGTATGACCGGGCGGTGGACGACATCAAGCATGGACGGCACGAAATTGGGCGGCTGAACATGCAGACGCTGATCAATACGTACCCGGATAGCGATTATCTGGCGAAGGCGAAGCTGGCGATTGCGGACTCGTACTACAAAGAGGGCGGGACGTCGAACCTGGCGCTGGCTATTTCCGGCTACAAAGATTTCATCGTGTTCTTCCCCTTCTTGCCGGAGGCGACCTACGCGCAGATGCAGGTGGCGATGGCGCACTTCCGGCAAATGGAAAAGCCGGACCGAGACAGGACACAGGCGCTGGATGCGGAGGAAGAGTTCCAAACCTTTTTAGAGAAATATCCGAACGACCCGCTGGCGCCGCAAGCGCGGCAGGATCTGCGGGAAGTGCAGGAAGTGCTGGCGGAGGGAGATTACCGGATCGGCTACTACTACTATGTGAAGGGGGATAAGAGAGCAGCAGCGACAAGACTGCTGACGGTGACGAGCCGGTATCCGCTGTATAGCAAGTCGGACAGCGCGCTATGGATGATGGGAGACATCTTCGAGAAGAGCGAACACAAAGAAGTTGCGGCGAGATACTACACGAGGATCGTGAAGGATTATCCGCTCTCGAGTATGGTGCCGGACGCGAAGCAGAAACTGAAGGAACTGGGGGCACCGATACCGCAGCCGGATCCGGCGGCGCTGGCGTGGATGAAAGAGGAAGAGAATGCGCCCCGGCCGCACAGCAGCCTGATTAAGAAGCCGCTGGGATTGATGAAGAACGGGCCGACCGCGGAGTTATCCGCAGCAGCGAAGTACGGAATGCCCAACATGGAGCCGGAATCGGACACGATGTCCGCAGCGGACTTGCTGACGCCAGGAGGGGGAACAAAACTTGGCGGAGCGGGAGCAACTACGGCGATTGTGACCACAGTCACGCCGGGAGGAGCCAGCACGGGCGGGACAGAGGGGACGGCGAGCGGGTCTGAGAACGTGGCTCCGACAACGAACGAGGGAGGAGCGGATGTCGGCGCGGTAGGCGGGCCTCCCGCAGCGAGCGATCCGCCTAAGGATGCAGCGCCGGCGCCAGCGCCCGCAACAACACCGGCGGAAGCAAATCCCGCCAGCGATGCGGCCAAAGATCCTCCGGCAGCGGGGAGCGCGGCGGAAGCGCCAGCCAAGAGCGATGCAGCGGCAGGGACAGAAGCCAAGAGCGATGCGGCTCCAGCGAATGCAGCAAAGAGCGGGGATACGCAAAGCAACGGAGACTCGAAAGACTCCAAGGATTCGAAGGATAAGGGCAAGAAAGAGTCCAGCAGCAAGAAGAAGGGGCTGCACAAGCTGATCCCCTGGTAACCCCGGCAGAAGGATTCCGGACAAAAAATCGGTTAAGGACGAGAGGTGCGGCTAAGGTCGCACCTCTTTGTTTTTGGCAGCATGTGAGGGGCGGAAGGGGCCAAGAGGGCATATTCATTTCCGACACACGGCCAAAGCGTTGAGATTGACGGCAAATACGCTGGGTGCTCCAATACTGAGGAGTACTAAACAAGTGGCGACCGCCGCGCGATAGGCAGAGAATGCAAGCGTGAAGCGGTGAAAGTTCGAAATGCGGGTGGATAACATCCGGAGGACGTTTGGTGGCCAAGATTCTCGTTGCCGACGATAACAGCAACATACAGAAGATGGTGGGGCTTGCCCTGAAAGATCAGGGCATCGACGTCGTTGCCGTGGGCAATGGAGAAGCAGCGGTACGAAAGATTTCCGATATACGGCCGGACCTGGTGCTGGCAGACGTGTTCATGCCCGTGCGAAATGGATACGAAGTTTGCCAATATGTGAAGTCCGACCCCTCCCTCGCGCACATCCCAGTGATATTGCTGGTGGGTGCGTTCGATCCGCTAGATGAACAAGAGGCGCAGAGAGTTGGAGCAGACGGCGTGTTGAAAAAGCCGTTTGTGCCGCCCGATCCCCTGATCTCGATGGTGAAGTCCGCGCTGGCAAGGGCGGGAGTGTCCATTGGGGGAGCACCGCAAGCGCCAAAGCCGCAGGAAGAGCAGGTGCGTGTAGCGGAGATGCTGTCACCCCGGACAATGCCAACGCCGAGCACGCTTCCGCGCATGAGTTCGCCCGAGTCGTTGCCTGAGATGCCGTCGGTCGAGAGCGAGCCGATGCACGAGGGAACAAGGGGAGCGCCGGAACCGGTGAGGATAGAGGCGGGATCGCAACCGCTAGCGTTCGGAAGCCTGCTGGAAACGGCGGAACCCGAACAAGAAGAAGAGTTGGGATATGCGACGACAGCCAGGCCGGAGCTGGAGAGAGATTGGAAGTCGGGCGAGGAAGAAGAGGAAGAGATCGTCGAGGAAGAAGAAGAAAAGCAAAGCGGATCGTGGCGGCGGGACGGTGGCGATGATGCGCTTGAAACAGAAGAAGAGGCGGGCAGCCCCGTAAAGGATTGGCGGGAGACCGCATTCGCGGAAGCGCCGGCCCGGAAAATGAAGCATGAAACGTGGGAGCCGCAAAAAGAGATTTCGAAATTTGAGGAAGCAGCAGAATCGGAACAGAGTGCAGGCGCTATGGTAAAGGAAGCGCCGATGTCAGAGACGAAACTGGCACCAGCAGCGGTTGCGCCGTTCACGCAAGATGCGTGGGCGGCTGCCCTGGTCCAGAAAACGGGTGTGGAAGCGGCGACGATGGAAGCGCCGGCACCGGAGACTGAAGCGCACGAAGAGCGAGTTGCGGCCGAGGTTCAGGGGCGGACTGCGACGAGCAGCGCGGAAAAGGTGGAGCAAGCAGCGGAGCCGGAAAAACGCGCGGGAGGAAGTTCCTGGTATTCGGTGGCGTCCAGCCCGTGGGACGCAGAAGCGCAAAAAGCAAACCGGCTGGCATCAACCTGGGATGCGCCGGCGAAGAGCGAGCTTGAATTGAGTGCGGCGCCGGAGCCGGTGGAAGCATCGGCCCCGACCGGAGCGTACGCTGCAGTGGAAGAGGAAGTGGTGCGGGAAGTAACGGTCAAGGAAGACCCGGCCGCGACGGTCGACGCTTTGGCGCCAGAGTTGAGTGAGGACGTGAAGGCGAAGGTGGAAGAGGCGGCGTTGCCGGCGGCGACCGTGGAAGCAATTCGCGAAGAAGCCCAGCACGTTGCAGAAACTGCAGCGCACGAGGCGCCCGCGGTGGATACAAACACAAAGGCTCCTGAATCCAGTATGGAGGACATGGTAGCCAAGGTTCTCTCCAAGATGAGCCCAGAGATGCTACAAGCCGTAACGCGAGAGATTCTGAAGCCGGTCGTGGAAGCAATGGTGCGCGACGAATTGAAAGCGAAAAAAGAGTAGTTCCCTTCCTGATCAAGATATTCAAACCGTTCCGTGTTTGCCGCTCAGCCTCTGATTAGCCTTACTGTGTCATGTTGGCGAGGCGGAGCGATAGAAATCCACGCCGGGTGAAGGCTTAATCTTTGCGGAACCAACTGGCGGTACTGTCTACAGCGATAATCTTGTGAGTTAGACCGCGATTTTTGAAGAATTCATCGACGGCCAAGCGGCAACCCGGCCACGTTCCGTAATCATCAATCGAGACAAATCCGCCGGGGACGACAGCATCGTAAAATTTCTCGAAACATATTTTCACGGACTCGTACCAGTCCGAATCGACGTTGAGAAGCGCGATTTGGCGGATATTCACCGTCGGAAAAGTATCCGCAAAAAATCCCTCAACAATACGCACGCGCGACATGTCTGCGCCGGTTCGCTTTAGCAGCCTTTCCACCTTGCGCGCATCATAAGCCAGAGCGCCGACCCAATCTTGCGCGCCAGTTCCATCGACTTGCGTGGCCGGAGGCATTCCCTGAAACGAATCGAACAGCCAAACGGCCCGGTTCAGCGGGGAATGCGCCACTACACGAGCCATGGTGGCCGCTGACCCGCCCCGGTAAACGCCACATTCCACGACATCGCCGGGTATTTTCTCTTCCTCAATCCGCTGCGCCAGACGCGACAGATTTCTGGCACGCACTGCATCGATCATCGATTTGCGGGCAATCAGCCGCGCAATTCGCTTCTCTCTAAATTTCTCCGCAGCGGTCTGTATCCAGGTCATTCCATGCCCCTTCTACCAGCAGCTACATGGAACTACAAGCTGCGCCCGAACCGCAACCGCATTGTTTGCGGCTGAAATCTGGGGCTTTCGGGTATTCGGACGACCGCGCCATAGCTTGGTTTGTTACAGCTTCGTGGCTGAATTGACGGAGCAGGTTTTTCCCTCGTATAGTCGAAGATTGCTCTGCGCGCGAAATGGGACATGTGTATTCGTGCGTTGCGGAGCGGCGACAGGAGTTGGGTGACGAATGGCTCGAGAGATTGCTAAGGCATACGAACCGCAGCAGATAGAGCCGCGGTGGGCGGAATACTGGGTGAAGGAAGAGCTGTTTAAGGCAGACCCGAGCGCTCCGGGACCGGTGTTTTCCATCGTGATTCCGCCGCCGAACGTGACGGGCTCGCTGCACATCGGGCACATGCTGGAGCACACGGAGATCGACATCCTGACGCGATGGCGCCGGATGCGGGGGTACAACACGTTGTATCTGCCGGGGACGGACCATGCGGGGATTTCGACGCAGCGCGTGGTGGTGAAGCAACTGATGGATCAGGGCATCGATTACCACAAGCTGGGGCGAGAGGAGTTTGAAAAGCGGGTCTGGGCATGGAAAGCCGAAGCGGGCAGCCAGATTACGGAGCAGATGAAAGGGATCGGAGAGAGCTGCGACTGGTCAAGGGAGAGATTTACGCTCTCGCCGGAAATGTCGCGGGTGGTGCGCAAGGTTTTCGTGCAGCTCTACAAAGAGGGATTTATTTATCGCGAAACGCGGCTGGTGAACTGGTGCCCGGTGTGCCTGACGGTGTTGAGCGATTTGGAAGTGAACCATGAGGAACGAGCGGGGCACTTGTGGCACATCCGTTATCCCGTGGCGGGCGGGCAAGAATTCTTGACGGTGGCCACCACGAGGCCGGAAACGATGCTGGGAGACACGGCGGTAGCGGTGCATCCCGACGATGAACGATATAAGCATCTTGTGGGAAAGAAAGTGTTGCTGCCCTTGATGAACCGGGAGATTCCGATCATCGCGGATGAGATGGTGGAGCGGGAGTTCGGGACGGGCGCGGTGAAGATTACACCGGCACACGATCCGAACGATTTTGAAGTGGGCAAGCGGCACGGGTTGGCGGAAATCGACGTGATGACGGATGACGGAAAGATGGGTAAAGCGGCGGGGACGTATGCGGGGTTGGACAGGTTCGAGGCGCGAAAGAAAATTGTGGAGGATTTGAAAGCGCAGGGATTGCTGGAGAAGGTGACGGACCACGTTTCCCCGATTGGGATTTGCGAACGCAGCAAGACGATCGTCGAGCCACGGATCTCGACACAGTGGTTTTGCAGGATGAAGGAGCTGGCGGCGCCGGCGTTGGAAGCAGTGCGGGAATACAAGCCGGGAAAAGAAAATACGATTCAGATTGTGCCGGACAACCGGCGGCAGGAATTTTTGAACTGGTTGGACAATATACGGGATTGGACGATTTCGAGGCAGTTGTGGTGGGGGCACCAGATTCCGGCGTGGTATTGCGGGGATTGCGAGCACATTGTGGTGGCGGAAGAGGATCCCACGAAATGCACGAAGTGCGGATCGGGGAAATTGATGCAGGATCCGGACGTGCTGGATACCTGGTTCAGCTCGGGGCTTTGGCCGTTTTCGACACTGGGTTGGCCAGAGAAAACGGCGGATTTTGAAAAATACTATCCGACGAGTTTGCTGATCACCGGCTATGACATTTTGTTTTTCTGGGTGGCGCGGATGGCGATGCTGGGGATTCACTTCACGGGGAAAGTGCCGTTTCGCGCGGTGTATTTGCATTCGCTGGTAAGGACAGGAAGCGGCGAGAAGATGTCCAAGTCGAAGGGCACGGGGCTCGATCCCGTGGTGTTGAATCAGCAGTATGGGACGGATGCGATGCGGTTTTGCCTGGCGTCGATGGCGGCGCCGGGAACGGATATTATTTTGTCGGATGACCGGCTGGCGGGTGCCCGGAATTTCGCGAATAAGATTTGGAATGCGGCGCGGTTTTTGTTTGTGAATCTGGATAAGTTTGAGCAGGGCGGGGCGGCGATGGAGGAGTTGGCTTCGCCGGAGGTGCGGGCCGGAGCGCCGTATGCGTTCAATCGGACGGTGCCGCTGGCGGATGCTTGGCTATTTTCGAGGCTGGCGAGCATTACAGAGCAAGTGAATGAAGCGCTGGCGAATTACAGGTTTCATGAGGCGGCGCAGAGCGTGTACCAGTTTTTCTGGGGAGATTTTTGCGACTGGTATATCGAGTGGGTAAAGCCGGAATTGCAGAACGCGGACCGCGAGCGAGCGCTGGTGGCATGGAGGAATTTGTTTGCGGGATTTGACGCGGCGCTGCGGCTGTTGCACCCGTTTATGCCGTTTTTGACGGAGGAGTTGTGGCACCAGTTGCCGCAGGCGGCGGGGGCAAAGTCGATTGCGCTGGATCAGTATCCGGAGGCGCCACAAAAATGGAAGAACTCTCCAGCGCTCGAAGAGTTTGAGGTGCTTCAGTATCTCATCACATCCGTGCGTAACGTTCGTGCCGAACAAAAGTTAGACTCAAAGAAAAGAATTGCGGCCGAGCTCTTGCCCAGAGACTCAGCGATCAGAGAGCTTATCGAACAAAGCGTCGGCACGATAAAACGACTGGCCTTTCTGTCCGACCTTCAGATGGTTTCTGAGAGACTTGGCGTGGGTGGTGCGATCCGCTCGACCCCGCGGTTCGACCTTCGCATCCCCTTTGAGGAAATAGTCGATCCTCGGGTTGATATGGCGCGAATAAAAAAGGAGAGCGAGGGCCTTGCAAAGGATATTGCCTCGAAGGAAGCCCAGCTCGGCAATGAGACGTTTCGAAGCAAAGCGCCTGAGAAGATTGTCAAAGGAATGGAATCTGCGTTGGCAGAACGGCGCGTGGAACTGCGAAAGCTTATGGATCGCTTAGCAGAACTCGAAAGAGGTAATCGCCTCACCTAGTTGTGCAGTGAACTTTTCGAAGGTCTGGCGAGCCTCCCCTTGTGCTTGTAGCTTGCCGTGAGGGAACGTAAGCTTAGGCGGCGCTGGAGTGGCGCACAGACTGAAGTCTGTGCCACATCGATGGCTCAAGAGACACTTCCGGGAACAACTGACAAGCGGTTGGCGGCGCTGCTGACGCTGCTGGCGGAAAACGCGACGATTGTGATCAGCGGGGCGCGGATCGCGCGGGAAATAGGCGTGTCGCGATCGATGGTGTGGCAGTGGGTGAAGCAATTGCGCGGGCTGGGCGTGCGCGTGAAAGGAAAGGGCGGGGCGGGATATTTTTTGGAGCAGGTGCCGGACATTTTGACGCCGGACATGCTGCGGCAGCGGTTGAAGGGGAGCCTTTTCGGGAAACACATCTACCATTATTTTAGGACGGATTCGACGAATCGAGTGGCGCTGGACTTGGGGCACGCGGGAGAGCCGGAAGGCGCAGTGGTGCTGGCGGAGGAGCAAACAGCTGGGCGAGGACGCGCGGGACGCACATGGCAATCAGACCGGGCAGCGGGGATTTACGTGACGCTGCTTTTGCGGCCGCGGCTGGCACCGGTGCAGGCACCGCTCTTGACGATGATGGCAGGGCTTTCAGCGCGCGCGGCGATTGAAGCGCAGACGGGCCTGACGGCGGACTTGAAATGGCCGAACGATTTGCTTTTGCGCGGGAAGAAAACGGGCGGAATTTTGACGGAGATGCATGCGGAGCCGTCGCTGGTACGATTTGTGATTGTGGGGATTGGATTGAATGTGAATCAGGAAAAGTTTCCGGGAGAGTTGGGGACGACGGCGACTTCGTTGCGGATTGAAACCGGCAAGCAAGTGTCCCGGCTGGAATTGCTGGTGCGATTGTTGCGCGAATTCGAGAACGACTACAATCGATTTTTGCGCGAGGGGCCGGCGGGAGTGACACGGAGATTCGAAGCGGTGTCCAGCTACGCTCAGGGGAAACGCGTGCGGGTGACCAGCGGGACGGAGAGTTTTGCGGGAACCACGGCGGGGCTCGGGCCGGAAGGATTGTTGCAAGTGAAGCGCGACGATGGACAATTGGTGACGGTGATTTCGGGAGACGTGACGGAGGCGCGGTAGATGCTGCTGACGATCGATGTCGGGAACACGAACACGGTGCTGGGCGTTTTCCGCGGGGAGGAGCTGATTGCGAACTGGCGGCTGACGACGGCGAGGCAGCAGACGATTGATGAGTACGGCGTGCTGACGCGAAATCTGTTTACCATTGCCGGCCTGGACCGAGACGCGATCAACGGCGTGATTATTAGCTCGGTCGTGCCGCCGGTAAATTGGACGCTGGCGGAAATGTCGCGGATTTATTTTGGGCAGAAGGCGCTGTTCGTGGAAGCAGGCGTGAAGACGGGAATGGCGGTGCTGGTGGATAATCCGCTAGAAGTCGGTGCGGACCGGATTGTGAACGGCGTGGCGGCGTTTCACAAATACGGCGGTCCTTGCGTTGTTGTGGATTTCGGGACGGCCATTACCTTTGACGCGATTTCGGCGCGGGGAGAATATTTGGGCGGAGTGATTGCTCCGGGGCTGGGGATCGCCTCGGAGGCGCTGTTCGCGAGGGCGGCGAGATTGCCGCGGGTGGAGATTAAGGATCCGGGAAAAGTGATTGGGACGAACACCGTTACGCATATGCAGGCGGGGCTTTATTACGGCGCGGTGGACATGGTGGACGGAATGCTGAAGCGGATGAAGGCGGAACTTGGGGGCGAAGTGAAAGTGGTGGCCACTGGCGGGCAGGCGAGACTGGTGGCGGCGGGGTCGAAGCAGATTCAGGAGACGGATGAGTTCTTGACGTTAACGGGGCTGCGGCTGATTTGGGAGAAAAATCAGCCGGCGGAGGCAGGAAAGGGCGCGGTGACAAATCGCGGAGCGCGGACTGCGGCGCCGGCAGCGATTCCCGCGAAGAAAGCGCAGAGATAGCAAGGCGCTTCGGCCGGCTGCGCCCGCGGAAAGCGGGCCGCCTTGATGCTTCGCTTCTCAATGGCAGATCACATGGACAGTTGGAATTATTTCAACTACTTCACGGAAATCGAGAATTATTTCTGGAAGAAGCGCGGGGCGAATCTGCTGGTGTCGCCGCTGGACTGGGCGATCATGGAGACGTGGCAGAAAGCGGGAGTGCCTCTGGACGCGGTGTTGAAGGGGATCGACCATGCGTTTGAGAGTTATCAACGGTCGAGGCGGGGGGCTGGTAAGCCTCTGAAGAGTTTGGCCTATTGCACGGATGCGGTGCTGGAGGCGGCGGAAGAACAAATGGAGGCGGCAGCGGGAAGCGCACCGAAGAATGGAACCGCGGCGGCGAAGGAGCCGTTCTCTCGGGACGAATTGCGCATTTATTTCCTTAAGAATGCGGAGCAGATTGGGAGAGTGGCGACGGGGCAGGGACAGACAGGCGCGGCGCTGGCGGAGCGTCTGCGAGAGATTGCGCAATCGCTCAGCGGCATGACTATGTTGCTGGACACGCCTGGCGCGCTGGACTTGGAAGATGTCGAGAGGCGGCTGACGATTTTGGACGATAAGCTGCACGGCGTATTGATGAGCCACGCCAGAGAAGAAATGATGCTGAAGGTCCGGCGGGAGATGGATGGGCAGCTTGCGGCGTACCGGCGGAAGATGAAGGCGGAGCAGATTGCGCTGGTGGAAAAACAATATTTGCAAAAGCGGCTGCTCGAGGAGTTTGGCTTGCGGCGGCTGAGCTTGTACTACTTTTCCTGAAATTGGCTTTCCAGAAGCAAATACCTTTTCTTTCCACGCGAAAAATCGCAGAATGGGGCCTGAAGATATGTCTGACGAGTTACGATTATCGATTGAGAAGCTTGTGTACGGCGGGGACGGATTGGCGCACGCCGACGGGAACACGATTTTTGTGCCCTACGTGCTGCCGGGGGAGGAGGTCCGAGCAGCGGAAAAGTCGAAAAAGAAGAAAGTGATCTGGGCGAAGCTGCTTGAAGTGACGTCTGCGTCGAAGGAACGCGTCAAAGCCCCGTGCCCGCACTTTCAGACGTGTGGCGGATGCCACTATCAACACATAACGGCTGGCGAGCAAGTTCGCCTAAAGAAAGAGATTTTGCGCGAGACGCTTTCCCGGCTGGGAGGAATTTCCTGGGACGGGGAGATTCAGGAGCATAAAGCGGAGCCATACGGCTACCGGAATCGAGCGCAGTGGGCGGTAAAGAGCGGGATGCCACGGGCTTTGGGATATTTCTTGCCCGAGAGTTCGTTCATCGTGCCGATCGACGAATGTTTGGTGCTTTCGCCTCAGTTGGCGAAAACATTTGGAGAATTGCAGGAGATGGCGCGGTCTGGGCGACTGCCCGAGGGAATACTTGAGATCGAGGCGTTCGCGGATTCGGCGGACGAGAAGATCGCGTTGAATGTGGCGTTCGAACGGTTTCCAAAGCCGGCGCTGGAACTGGCCGCGATATTGAGAGAAGCGATACCGCATGTGGAAAGCTTGCTGTTGTTGGATCAGAAGAAAGATAAGTTCGAGTTGACGGGGCCTGGATATTTAGTGCATGAAGCGGGCGGGTTCAAGCTTCGCGTGAGCCACCTGTCGTTTTTTCAGGTGAACCGGTTTCTGATTGGGGATTTGCTGAAGACGGTGACGGCAGGCGCGAAGGGCAAGCTGGCGCTGGATATGTATGCAGGCGTGGGCTTTTTTACGCTGCCGCTGGCACGGGCGTTCGAAAGAGTCGTATGCGTGGATGCAAACCTTGCGGCTACGCGCGATCTATATGCGAACGCCGAGGCTGCAGGGGTCTCGGTGACGACGCACAACGAACATGCGGAAGATTTTCTGAGGAAGACCAAGGAGCAGCCGGAGTTTGTCGTGCTGGATCCGCCGCGAGCCGGACTGGGCGCGGAGACGGCGGCGAAACTTGCGGAGCTGGGAGCTGCGGAAATTGTATATTTGTCGTGCGATCCGTCTACTTTGGCACGGGATTTGGCTGTGCTGACAAACTCACAGCGAAAACCGAAAGAAATTGCTGCGCCGAGTGTTCGATATGAGTTGAGCGAGATGCATTTGTTCGATTTATTCCCGCAGACGTACCACATCGAGACGCTGGTGAGGTTGAGAAGGGTCTCATGAGATTGCCGGCCGTTGCACTCGCTGCATTATTTGCTTGCGGCGCTGTGCTCGGCCAGGCGCCGTGGTTTGCGGAACGAGTTTCCTCGCCTAGCTACATCGTAAGCGGCTTCGCTTGCGCGGCCCTGCTGATCGGGGCCGGAATCTTTTTGACAGGAATCGGTCGCCTCTTCCCTGCTGCCGCGGTTTCCAGTTTGAGTTGGCTGATGTTGGGCGTGTTGAGTGCAGGCATCGCAGAACAGCCCCGGCCTGCAGACTACGTGCTGTCTCTTGTGGAAGCGAAGCGCGTGGATCTCCAGACGCCACTGCGATGGCACGGGCGTTTGCGAGACGAACCGGCGCGACTGCCGTGGGGCTACGGTTACGAAATTGAGTTGTCGGCGGTGGAGTATCAAGGCTCGTTAGTGGTCGCGCGTGGCGGATTGCGCCTCAGTTTTGCGGAGACTCCTGGCGAAACATCGGCGGAGCCGCCAGATGTTCATGCGGGGGACGAAATCGCCGTCGTGACACAGGCGCGGGTGCCTCAGGTCTATCGTGATGATGGAGCGTTCGACCGGCGAGCGTACCTGGAGCAGCAGAACATTGATTTGACTGCGTCGTTGCGCGCACCTGAATTGATGGAGCGCACGGCTCGCGCTCCGAGAACGGCGGCTACATTGCTGGCGCGCACACGGCGCAGATTGAGAGATGAGATCGATGTGCTATTTGTTGGCAGGCCACAGGTTGACGGCGTGTTGCGCGCGATGCTTTTGGGCGACCGTAGTTTCGTGGAGCGAGAGGAGTCGACTGATTTTCAGAAGACGGGCGTGTTTCATGTTCTAGTCGTGGCGGGGCTGCACGTGGGAGCGCTGGCGGTGTTCTTGTTTTGGATGGGACGGCTGTTGAAATTCACGCCATTTTGGACGGCGCTTACGACGCTCACAGTCTTGCTAGGGTACGTAGCAGTGGTGGAGCAGAGGCCGCCGGTCCTGCGGGCGGCGTTGATGACCGGCATTGTGGTGGTGGGCGGATTATTTTTTCGGCGGCTGGATTTATTGAATTCCGCGGCGATGGCGGCGCTGATCTTGCTGGTCGCTAAACCGCTGGCTGTTAGGGATTCAAGTTTTCAGCTCACCTTTTTGGCGGTCGGGTGCATCGCGGGGCTGGCTGCGCCCTGGCTTACGAAAACGGTGCAGCCTTATGTAAAGGCCTTGCGCGGATGGCGTGATGTTACGCGCGATGGGTCGCATGAGCCTCGGGCGGCGCAATTTCGGATCGATTTGCGCGGGATGGCGCGTTGGATTGAGTTGCGTTTGCCCAGGGGATTGGGAAACAGGTCGGGAGACGCGCTGGCGCGCGGGATCGGCCTCTCACTTCGCGTTTGGGAATTGCTGGTGATCACGCTGGCTTTGCAAATTGGCATGCTGCCGTTGATGGCCAGCGATTTTCATCGCGTAGCGCTGAGCGCGCCGGCCGTGAACCTAGCGGCCGTGCCGATTACCGGGGTCGTAGTGCCGCTTGGATTTCTGACGCTGGCGTGCGCAATAGCATTGCCGACGATGGGGAAACTGCTGGCGGCGCCGTTGGCGTGGGTTACGGTTTTGCTTTTGCACATCGTGCAGTGGTTCGCGCAATTTCCGCGATGGAGCTATCGAATTCCGGGGCCGCCTGCTTGGGTGGTCCTTGTGTTTTTTGGGGCGGCAGTGTTTTTGGCCGCGACAGCGCGGGGAGACAACTTTTGGAGAGGGTGGGGGTCGCGGAGCGCGATAGGAATTCTGGCACTGAGCGCGATCGCGATTGCGATCTATCCTTTTGCGCCGCGCTGGTCGAAGGGAAAGCTGGAAATGACGGTTTTGGATGTGGGACAAGGCGACTCTTTGCTTGTCGTGTCGCCTCACGGAAGAACGCTCTTGATTGATGGCGGAGGAGCATTCGGCGGATTTCCAGGGCACGTGGAACACAACGGCATCGATCCTGGGGAAGAAGCAGTGTCGCCGTATTTGTGGTCGCGCGGCTTTCAGAAATTGGATGTCGTGGCGCTGACACACGCACATCAGGACCATATCGGCGGATTGACGGCGATCCTGGAGAATTTTCGAGTGGGCACACTCTGGATCGGGCGGGAAGTGAAATCGCAGACACTGGCGAATCTGGAAAAACTGGCGCGCGAAAAGAAAATTCCGATTGAGCACGAGATGCGTGGAAAGCCTTTCTCTTGGGATGGCGTTGAGGCGGAGGTGCTGTGGCCAGAGATTTCGCCGCAGGAAGTTGGGCCTTCGCCGAAGAACAACGATTCGCTGGTGCTGCGGTTGCAGTATGGAAAGCGGACGATGCTGCTGCCGGGAGATGCGGAAAAACAGGTCGAGCGTTCGATTCTGGCGGAAAACACGGCGAAGCAGAGCTGCACGCGGACGTGTTGAAAGTGGGGCATCACGGCAGCAAGAATTCGACGACCGCGGGATTTCTGGCGGCGGTGCAGCCGAGCGTGGCCGTGATCAGCGCGGGCGAAGACAATCCTTACGGGCATCCCAGCCCGGAGCTACTGGAACGGCTTGAAAATGCGGGAGTGCGGATTCTGCGGACGGACCGCGACGGCGCAGTGCACGTGTTGACGGATGGAAAGCGATCTCGAGATCAGCTGTTTTGTGGCATGCCCGGAGAAGCGCGGGAGTGGCGGCCTCAGCGGCAAGCGCAGGCGCCAAATCGCGAGAAGCACGGCGAGCAATAGCAGGAAACCGATGGCGGCTTGGTATTCGTGATTTTTTTTGTACTGGGCGAAGGAAAATGAGCCGGCAAGGGCACCGAAGTTTTGCCGGCGTCAAGCCGCGGGAAAAATAGCGGCACGGAGCGGGCGTAGTCGTCAAAGGAGGCGCCATGTTGGCGGCGGAGCTCGTCCTCTTCGCGTCGCATAACGATGGAATAAAACAAGGCGAAATAAGAGCACAGATGACGGCGGAAATCCAGGAATGGGTGGCGAACGCGGCAGCTAGCGTGAGGATGGCGCTGCCGAGATAGAGCGGATTGCGCGTGTAGGCGTAGGGACCGGTGACGGTGAGAACTTCCTGTTTGTGAAGATAGCCTGCGGCGTGGGCGCGAATCGAGCAGGCCGATCAAACCGATGGGGGCGCCCTAAAGAATGCTTTGCGGAGTTGGCTGGCAAGCCACAGAACGACGAGCGCGAGCGGATAGCCAGCGCACACGCCAGCGAGCAAAGAAATCAGCGGCAGGAGCTCAAGAGGGGCTCCGATTCGGCGGCGAACAGCGTCGAAGACTTCGTCTACCTCGATTTGCAGCATGGAGGGATCGGTTCCTGATCGATGCGGCTGTGCGTGCGGACGGCGCGAGGCCGCGAAGACAATATCGTCCGTGCGATAGGGCCGTTGCGCGCGGGATCGGTGGGGCCGAAGAGGGCGACGGCCGGTGTGCCAGAGCGACCGCTAGATGCAGAGGGCCGGTATCGCCGCCGACGATGCAGGCCGCGTTGCGCAGCAGAGCCATCAGTGGGCCGAGCTCTCCATTGTAGGGGACCGGATCGGCGTCGCCACTGTAATCGCGGATGGCGAGTGCAAGATCATCCTCGCCGGGGCCGTAATTCACCACGCAGCGCAGGCCAAGGGATGTCTCGAATATTTTGCAGAGTTCGCCGAAGCGTTCGGGAGGCCAGCATTTTGAACGCCAGCCGCCGCCGGGGCTCAAGACGATGTAGCGATCGATGCCGTGCTTGTGCAGAAAGTCCTGAGTGCCTCTTGGCTTCCTGCGGGATTGCAGAGCAAAGGGAGCGACTGGGTTGCGGGCTCCCGCGCGCGCGAGAGTTCGCCGTTCTGGTCGGCGATGTGCGTTGCCGTGCAGCGCACGCGATCAGTGTAGAGGATCGGAACGCCAAATTCGCGAATGGTTTGCGAGGAAAAACCGATTCTGCGTTTGATGCCGCCGAAAAACGGCAGGCCGGCGGACTTCCAGAGTCCCTGATAGTCGATGGCGGCGTCCCAGCGGGAGTGCCGGATACCGTCGATGATTTTGCGCAGAGAAGGATGGAGCGCGTTTCGATGGCCCAGACCTCCGTGGCCAGGTTGCTGCTTTCGACGAGGAGCTTCCAGCGCGGATGGGTCAGCCAGATGATTTCCGCGGCGGGAAAGGATTCGCGCAGGGCGGCGACGGCGGGAAAAGTGTGCACGATGTCTCCGAGAGAGCCGAGTCGCAGGACCAGGAAGCGCGGCTCAGACATGCGGAGCCTTGCGAACGGATTCGAGAAGTCGCGCGTGGAATGATCTTTGGGGTCGCCGACGATGGCGACGCGGATGCCGAGGCGAGCGGCGGTGGCGCGCTCGGGTACGGTGTCGGCGGTGTAGTCGGTGCCCTTGGCGTGGACGTCGGGGCGGAGATCTTCCAAGCAGAGGCTTCGACGTTGGGCTCGCTGAAGAGGACGACGTAGTCGACGGCGCGAAGCGCGGCGACCAGTCGCGCGCGCGGATTCCGGCAAGGATCGGCCGGCCGGGACCTTTCAGGTGGCAGACGCTGGAATCGCTGTTCACGGCGACGACCAGGATGTCGCCTTCGCGGCGGGCGCCTTCGAGATAGCGGACGTGGCCGACGTGCAGCGTGTCGAAGCAGCCGTTGGCGAAGACGATTCGCGACTGCGCTTTGTGCTCGGCGAATAGGTTGCGGAGACGCTCGCGCGAGACGATTTTGGATGCGGCGTGGCGCATGGGTCAGGAGCGGAGCCTCCGGCTTCGCGACGGATGGCTTCGAGAAGTTCCTGGCGGGAGACCGTGGCGGTGCCGCGCTTCATGACCACGAGGCCGCCGGCGATGTTGGCGATGTGAGCGGCTTCGAGCGGCGACGCGCCGGAAGCGAGAGCGAGAGTGTACGCGGCGAGAACGGTGTCGCCGGCGCCGGTGACGTCGACGGCTTGATTGCTTCCGTGAATGGAATGTGCGTGAGGCGGTCGGCGGGTTCGAAGAGGGCCATACCGTCGCGGCCGCGGGTGACCAGCAGCGAGTGGAGCTTCATGGCGGAGAGCGTTGCGCGGCCGGCGCGCGAGTTCGTCGAGATTCTGGCCGATGGCGGTGTGATGCACGGCTTCGAGCTCGGCTTCGTTGGGCGTGGCGGAGGTGACGCCGGATTTCGCGTAGGCGTGAAGATCGTAGCGAGCGTCGAGGGTGACGGGCACCGTTTTTTGCCGAGTGGCCTGGCGCACCAGCGCGGAGCGGCGACGCCAAAGCCGTAGTCGGAGACGGCGAGCGCGTCGGCGGAACGAAGCTTGGTTGCAGCATTGCTGGAGCTTTTGTGCACGGCTTCCGGAATGAGAGCTTGCGGTTCGCGATCGACGCGCAACACCTGCTGTCCGACGGTGTGCGCCCAGCCCGCGAGAAAGCGCGTCTTCGTCGGAGTGGTCCAACCCTTGACGCGGAGAATGCCGGAGACGTCGACGCGTTTGCTTCGGAAGTAGGCGATCAGCGCGTCGCCTGCGGAGTCGTGTCCGACGGCGGTGATCGGAAGCACGCGCGCGCCGAGGGCGGCGAGATTGTTGGCGGCGTTTGCGCCGCCGCCGGGAACGAAACGCGTTTCGCGGTGGCGAAGGATCAGGACGGGCGCTTCGCGGGAGACGCGGGAGATTTCGCCGAATTGAAATTCGTCGGCGACGAAATCGCCGAGGAGCGCAACCGTCTTGGAAGAGAACTGCTCGACGTACTCCGCCAGAGCGAGAAGGTCGACGGAAGATGATGGCGGATTTTCTCTGGGAGCGTTTCATTTCGTTGGCCTCAGAATCCAGTCGACCGCGTCGGCGAGTCATCGGCGACAAAGTCAGGCTGTTTTGGCCAATGCGCGGCGTTCCAGCGAGTTCGCCTTCGCCATAACCGGTGCGCACGAGGATGTGGCGCGTATCCGCCCGGCGGGCCAGGTCCATATCGCCGTGGCGATGCTCCAACGACGACCGTCTGATGCAGATCTATGGCGTGCTCCCGAGCCGCGCGATCCAGCAATCCCGTCTCGGCTTGCGGGCAAGCACAGCCGTCGGCCGAAGTGTGCGGGCAATAGTAAATCGCAGCGAGATGCGCACCCGCGGCGCGAGTTGCCGAGACATGAGTTCGTGGACCGTGTGCACCAGCGACTCCGGGAAGAATCCGCGACCGACGCCGGACTGATCGTGACGACGATGACTGGCATTCGAATCGTTCAGTCGGCGAATGGAGTGCGCGACGAGGGGAAACATACGAAAACGGCTCACATCATTCAAGTAGCCGACCTCTTCGGAGATGGTGCCATCGCGATCGAGAAAGACCGCGGGACGAGCGGGCGCGGGTTAGGCAGGACGCACCTCCAGCGACGCAAGCCAATGGCGCGCGGCGTCGACAGGGGCGGGCGTAATTCGGGTCATGCAACGATGGTCGGTGGGGCAGCGGCGCAGAAAACACGGGCTGCAGTATGGTTTTTCTTGAACGATGGTGCAACGTGGAGTGACGGGCGCGGTGCCGATGGGATCGGTGGGTCCAAATACTGCGACGACTGGTAGGCCGACCGCGGCGGCGACGTGCATCGCGCCGGAGTCATTGCCGATGAAGAGATGGCACTGAGAGAGCACCGCAGGAAGATCGGCGACGGTGGTTTTTCCGGTGAGATCCATGGGCGGGTGGCGCATGCCGGCGGTGATGGCGGAGGACACCGTGGCTTCGGTGGGTGTGCCGAACAGAATGACGGCATCGGACTGCCGACTGAAACGATTCGCCAATTCGGCGAACCGATCCGGTGGCCAACATTTGGCGGAGCCGTAGGATGCGCCTGCGCCGATGGCGACTCGCAAATTGTTGGAACGCGCGCCGGCAGACAGAAATCCGGCGGCGTGCTGGCGATCGGCCTCCGAAACATCGAGCGATGAAGGTCTCATCCGGAAGCGTGTCGAACCATCCGGCGCGACGAAGTAACTCGAGATAGTAGAACTGCTCGTGAGCCGAGATTTCGCCGGGCTTGGGTACCGGCACGGCCTTAGTGAGAAGCAGGCTGCGACCGTCGCGTGCGTAGCCGATGCGCTCCGGAATACCGGCGCGCCAAGTGAGCGAAGCGGCGTGGAAGGCATTTTGAAGCAGCAGTGCTACATCGAATTTCTGAGCGCGCAGTTCGCGGGTCATGTCGTGGCTTAGTGTGATCATCTAGGGGATAAGAATGTCGCAGACCTGCTGATGCCGATAGATGTCGGCGACGTAAGGCCGCGACGATCGTAATATCGCGTCCGGAAATCGCGAGCGCACGGCGCGCAGCGCAGGCAACGCCATGATGGCATCGCCAACCCAATTGGTGGCGCGAATCAGTATGTTCACGCGGACGCTCCGTGGGGACGGGTGCAGTTTTCTTTCTAAAGCGGCGATGAATTCACTCTCCGCTGTGAATACGAAATCGATCACCGCGACGTAGATAGGGATTGCCGCGCCGTTTTCTTCATCCAGGTTCTCGGCATCCTTTTCTGTGGTCACAAATGCTATAGCGCCCGCCTTATGAGCCGCCTTTTCCAATCCTCGCAGATCAGTTGCCTTGTACTTATGGTGATCCCGGAAGATACTTTGCCCCGCGACGGGGAC
>CAWKOM010000001.1:0-686569 GCA_963851235.1 uncultured Acidobacteriota bacterium | reverse complement strand
GAGCGTCCATCATACGGCGACCGTGGCCGATTGGTACAGAAACCACGGTCGGCACCAAATCTATGCGGCGGGCAAGAAGGTACATCTAGCGGAATCGCTGAGCCGCCGGCCTGAACCATTGGTTCAGATTGAAGCCGCCCCTGTCGGTACCTTCTTCACGCGTGGATGTACGGATCTAGAAATGAAGCGGCTAGTGCGTTCCGGAGGGTAGTGGGGTATTGCGGATGGGATTGAGTCCCCGAGACTCAACTGCTGGAGAAATGGCTACTCAACCTAGTGCGAACTCCAAAAACTTGACTCAGGGACTTGTCCTTCCCACCGAATCACTACTCCTGCGTCGAGCTGCAAAAGTCCAGAAACGTAACCAATTCCCGATAGTCAATGGCTTTACGGGACCATTGCAGAAAGCTCGGTGACACGAGGAAGTTCTCCTCGAGAGCCTAACCCGTCCTGCGCGCCACCAAACTCCGGTGTCATCCAAGCGTGCGGCCCGTTCCGATCTGGACGCGGCAATCTCTCCGCTTCTGTCCCCTGTTTCGCTTCCTTGCTCCCTCAGCTGTGGAGGTGAGGTATCCCAACCCTACTTCATATTGTGGAGCACACTTAGAGCACAGTTGTTTCCGGATACGGAGATCGTGGCCCGAAAACGGGCTCAGCGTCCGACGTAGTCTATTGAATCCAAACAACAGGACCTGGGACAGTTCCTCTTGCTAAACCGTTGTACGCGCTAAAACGTAACGCGGGGCGGCATGGGGCTCTCAATAGATGGTTTGCACATTTACGCTGCTGGACTCTTGCTGGACTCTGGACTGCAGATGAGGTGTTTCAGCGCAAATGAGGAATGCGCTAACGCTAACCAAATGAATCAAAATCGGTGAGCACGAACAGGGCAGGTAGAATTAGCAAACCGCCGCATTCAGCCGCTCTGCCACCTCTCCGCGGCTAACGTCTTGCGACATTGTAACTTATTACCGCATTTGGTGACAGTCCCTCCTTCGGTTGCTGCATTTTGGTGCACGAAGTGTCGCCAAGTAGATTGTCTCAATGAGGGGTCCGCCACCACTTGGTGTAGATGGACGGGCGCGCCTGCCTCGTGAGCAGGTGCGTGGACCAATTCTGTCCCTGGATTAAAGATCAGGCATTTCAGTTCGTGGAGAGTATTAGCCAGATCCTGTCTGCGACTCCGACTCTCTAGTTTGTGATTGCAGCGGCGGGGCTTGAGAACGTCGCGCTGGCTCAGGAATGTTTTCGAGAACGCGAGACATGTCGTGCGACGTTGTCGGCCTTCGAGAGGAGGGCAGGATGTTGGCGGATGCGCTCGATGATCTCCGGGTCTTTCGGGAATAACAACTCAGGTCGATACCTTCCATTAGCTATTGCCTCGAGATAAGCCTCTTCGCGGTTATGGTCGAGAATTGTCTGGAGAAGAGGTGTGACTGCCTTAACCATTGCGGGGACGGTCGGGCGGTCGTCGGCCTTGAGCAGAGGATAGAGAAGTCGTTCAAGGTCCTTCGAGTTGATCGCCTCGACACGATCCGCGTGATAGGTGCGGAAGTCTCGATCCATGGTGCTCGAAAAAAGCACCGCGAGTTTGCGGAGAATTTCAGGATTGTGGTCAAGATGGACATTTGTGAAACGGAATAGGTCGTAGAGGTCGCGAGGATGTCGACGGTCGATCAAGGCCTTGATCTTTCCCCCGAAAAGCTCTTCCGTTTCGAGGACGAGAAACTGGCAGGGCGGCACGCCGGCGAGAGGCGCGGCGGAGAGTACCCTTGGCGGGAGCGCACAAGCCCGCATGAGGAAATTGATTTCAATTTGGATTCGATCGCGTTTGCCGGTGTGATTTTCATAGTTGAGGTACCATTCACGCAAGGCATAGTCGTCCGTACCGTTTTGCAATTTGTAGCCGAGGCCTGAGGCAACTTGCTCGACCGCCTTGATGATGTCCGGGCGTTCACGGAGCGTAGCATCACGGCCGACGGGCGCGATGTAATTCAAGTCAATATCGACAGAAAGCCTAGCGAGACCGAGGTAGAAGAGGTTGAGTGCCGTGCCACCCTTCAGGACCAGCTTGCCTTTCAGGAAAGGATGTTTGTGGAGTTCGATAGGCAGCTCGCGCAGGCGCGGAACTTTTTCGAGATTGGCGAGAAATCCGGTGTCACGGGCGTGCCTTGTGATTTGTGCGGCGTCGAAGTTCATGTTCGCACCGAGTCTTTGCGCGAAGGGGAAAGGGCTTCGGGCACCATAAGCTTCCAAGTCGGGACCCAGTGGTTCCCGGGTCGTTTGTCAGCCAGGTAAGCAACGCCCGGTGGGAGATTGCGTAGGAAGCGATCGCGCAGTTTACCGCGAAAGAAGAGTTTGTCAGAGTGACGGTCCAAGAGAAATCCGAGACGTGAGTAAAGCCACGGTCGACGAAGGAGTTTGAGATAGGCGAGCGCGGCGTCGAAGTCAAACGAGGGAAACATACCCAAGCACTTATCCAGTTCCTCGACGCCGCCGCTGTAGTCGAGAAATAAAAGGCAGTCCACGAAGGAGCGCTCGCGCTGTGTCACGAGGACGTTGTCGGCACCAAGTTCGGTTTGGAAAAGACGTCGGGAGGGTGCTACGAGGGCTTTAGGAGGAGTGACCCGATGATACGTGACTTGGCCGAAGACGACATCTTTGCGCGCTCGCGCTGAAAAGTAGTAGACCGTTTGAAGAACTTGGTTAGTGACACCGTGTAGTTCAAGGGCCGAGTGGAGCGCGAGGACAGCGTCGTCCCGGAGGGCACCCGGCACGCGACAGCGGTTGAGCGGTGTGCCGCGAGCGCGCCAGAGTAGACCCCGTTAGCAACGAGCCGGACGCGGCCCTGGAGTTTCAGACGGTGGAGCAGGTTCAGGATCGAACGGCTGTGTGCGTCCTTCCTATATAGGTCACGCGCTTCCTTGACCGTGAATAGGGGGGTAGACTGCGCGTACTGGGTGAATGGAACGTGGATCTCCATAAATTCTCACATACGCTAATGATAACACACTTTTAGTCAATGGTGTCCCAACGTTTTGATTCTTGCCTTCTGTAAATTATTGATGAGAAATGCATAAGCGGCAAATTCTCTCGGTCTCGATTTGAACGGCGAATGCCGATTCTGCCACCCTGCGAAGCATAACTCCGTGGGGGTCATCGATGAACCGAGGCAAGCTGGTATTCGCGCAGCTGATGCAGCATCTTCCGTTGACCACCTTCCGCCGTTGCGTCACCCGTTATCGGGGCGCCTTCAAAGTGAAGTCCTTCTCGTGCCTGGATCAATTCCTGTGCATGGCGTTCGCTCAGTTGACCTTTCGGGAGAGCCTTCGAGACATCGAAGTATGCCTGCGCGCGCAAAGTTCCAAGCTCTATCATCTCGGGATTCGTTCGGCGGTGGCTCGCAATACGCTGGCCAATGCCAACGCGGTGCGCGACTGGCGCATCTATGCCGATTTTGCCCAGAGCCTGATCGGCATCGCGCGGCCGTTGTATGCGCAGGAGTCCTTCGGCGTCGATCTGCAGGAAACCGTCTACGCGCTCGACACGACGACGATCGATCTGTGCCTGTCGGTATTTCCGTGGGCGGTGTTCCGCACGGCCAAGGCAGCCATCAAGCTGCATACGCTGCTCGATCTGCGCGGCAATATCCCTACCTTCATTCACATTAGTGATGGGAAGGTGCACGAGGTCAACATCCTCGACCAACTGCTGCCCGAGCCGGGCGCTTTCTACATCATGGATCGTGGCTTCCTGGACTTCGAGCGCCTCTATCGCTTCCACCAGGCCGGCAGCTTTTTCGTGACCCGTGGCAAGTCCAACCTCAAGGTCCAACGGCGCTACTCGCATCCGGTCGATCGCACGACGGGGTTGATCTGTGACCAGGGTGTCGTCCTTACTGGCTTCTACTCTCATCAAGGCTTCGAGGCACCGCTGCGGCGCATCCGCTTTAAGGATCCTGAAACCGCCAAGACCCTCATTTTTCTGACCAACAATTTTGTCTTGCCAGCATTTACGATCACCGAACTATACCGCTGCCGCTGGCAAGTAGAGCTCTTCTTCAAATGGATCAAGCAGCATCTGCGAATCAAAGCTTTCTTCGGAACTTCGGAGAACGCGGTCAGGTCACAAATCTGGATCGCCGTCTCCGCCTACGTTCTGGTCGCCATCGTCAAAAAGCGATTGCGTCTATCGGCCAGCCTGTATGAAATTCTACAGATCCTCAGCCTGACCATGTTCGAGAAAATCCCATTGGATCAACTACTTGCACAAACAATGAGAGACGAAATTCAGCCGATTTCCGATAACCAATTGATTTTGTTCGCATAACGTTGGGACACTACTGACTTTTAGTATGTATCTATAGAGTCCCATGAGAATTCAAAGCAAGGAATTCTCACAAAATTAGAGAATTACACACTATAAGCATGTAAAAGCGTAGACCTGTGAGAATCTAGGTCCATTGGTCCGGCAGTCTTAATGCCGCACAGGAGTTCTGGTTGCGTGGGCGCAATGCAGCGAAAACTCGACGCCTGGAGCCCGAGGGAACCGACCGCTAAAAATGATCCAGATAACATGACTACGACCAAAACCAGCAAAGTAAATCTAGAGTGCGGCGCTCGGCATGAGTCGGCGCACATCGTCATTGCTGCTGAGGAGGGGTGGCGGTTGAAGCCGGAGGGCCTCATGGTCGATCCGTCAGGCCGGGGGCTTGCGTGCTACCACGATGCGCCGGAGGAAACTTATGCAGCACGGGAGCGAAATATCCTCGCTGCATTGGCTGGCTTCGCGCTTGAGAATCGGTTTCGAGAGGAGCGCTCGTACCCACCAAGAGACTATCTGGACGTGCTTACTGCGGTTCGGGCGGAGGGATTTGCGGATCGACGAGCGCTCCGTCCCAAATCTTTGGGAATGCGGCCCAGCGCGCTTCCACTTCAGCGTCTCAACCCAGCTTGAAATACTCGTTTACGAGTCGCACATGCGGCTCGGTGATACAGTGCAAACGGGTCAAAGTGAATTAGCAAAACGCCGCCAGTCTTTGGACGACGAACCCTTCGCTTATCGACAGCCAAAGGCGTCCTCCAGCTTCCTAAGCTTTTCCTAAGACTTTGAGCAAGATCTCACACCTCAGATTTCCCAATTACACTGGCAAAATGGTTTTTCATCAAATCGGCCATTGATTCTATTGGGCTTGCGTTTTACCATCACCACTGAGAATTTCTTAGGGTGCTCGGACAGAATCCCCCCCTCTCCGCCATACCTTAAGCTTAATCAGCGTAAGGTTTTACTGGCCGGCTTGGTAGGCCAGATTAAATGTACAGTATTGATAATCGAGCAGTACATGCTGCGACGGTCTGAAAAACCGTCGCAACTGCAACTGACGTGGCCTCAAATCAGCAACTCGATGATCGCTTCTGTAAGCGCTTCTTCGTCCGTTCGCGGCATCGGCAAATAGCGTTGCGTTCCCCGCCATTGCTTTAGCATCCGGCAAGCCTGCCGTTCGCTTACACCATACTCTCTGCACGCATGTTCCACGGCGCCCCTGCGTCGCTCGGGGCTTAGAAGTTTCCCTCCGCTACATCCTTCAGAATCTGCTTTTCCACAACACCTCCGCAACCAGCCGCATGAGCTTGGCGTTCTCCCTCTCCAGTTCTTTCAATCTTTTGGCCTGGTCCAGTTTTAGCCCGCCGAATTCCTTCCGCCAGCGGTAGTAGGTCTGCGCGGTGATCTGCGTCTCCTTGCAGGCCTGTGGGGTGGTCTTTCCGTTCGCTATTTCCACTTCAATCTGCCGCAGCAAAGTGACAATCTGCTCCGGCTTGTATTTCTTCATTGGCATACCAGCGCTCCTTCAGAGTGAATTCTCTCTCACTTCCGCTGGTACAAAAAACCCCGGTCAGGTCAGTTTGAAAACACCGTGATTGATTCACTGCGTTGCGCAAGCCCACAAACGGCAACTGATCGGACTGACCGTGCGCTGTGGACTCTTCTCAGACAGTTCGGTGGGTCTTCACCGCGTGAACGCAACCCTGGTTGTAAGAACACCCAAGCATCTATGTGGTGAGTAAAACCGAGGCCCGCGGCTTCAAACTACTTCTGGGATTGTTTCGCGGATGAACCATTCAGCGCTGCACCCACGGTCCCGCAGTTGCCGGAATTCATGTCATAGATGCCAGCCCGCAGATAGATTTCACCCGGAGGCGCATCGATTTCCTCGTGAATTTGCATTCCCACCTGCTGGGTCGCTTCATCCACCTTAGAATCCATCGTTAGATTGCTACGCTTCCTGACGATGTTCAGGATGTTGCCGCCCGGACCGAATGCGATGATCATGATTTCAATACGGCCATGACGCGTGCCGTTGGCGTCCAAGCCCATAGCGATGTCGGGCAAAGCCACAGCGAAGTTGATATCGTAGCGGGTATACGGCGCCTTCAATTTCGTGTTATTTCCCGCACGCGGGGCATTGGCAGGAGGCTGCGGACTCTTCGGCACTACCTGCAACTTGAATAGAATCTGGTCGAAATCCGGCATGTCTAAACCGATAAGCGGCACGAAAGGATCGTCGGCGCCCTCTTGAGAAGCGAATTCGTGGCTGGGTTGGTCAGCGAAGTAGCCGCGGCGATAGGAAAGTGTGTAGTTATTGTCGGCGAGGCTGACCTGAATGCGGCGGAACTTGCCGTCATTCTTAGAGTTGGGAGGCGAATAGGCCAGCGTGTAATAGTGCGAACCGTTGCTCTTAGCGTCTTTGACGGCGTCGCCCAACGCGTCCGTGCTGTAAAAAGCGCGGCCGCCGGTCTCCTGGGCAATGGTTTCCATGGCGATTTGATTCGCGCTAAGGCGGGCTTCGAGTTCCCGGCGTGCATCGGACGGAAAGACATTTGTTCATGATTGACGTCACTGGCAGCTCGCCTGAAAGCAGAGTGTTTGGCCAAAAAAGGGAGCACATGATTTTGAAAACGATCCGCCACCTTGCTTGTGTGAGTGCCAGAATACACTTCGAAGCTATTTGCGATTCCATACTTATCAAGAACTTCGTGGAGCTTTAGGGTATCGGCTCGCAGACCGTCCTGGTCACCTACATCGATGGAGATCGCACGATACCGCCGGAGACTTCCGATGTACTGATCAACGAAAGCGAGTGGAGCATTTGCAGCCCATTTTGCAAAAACGTCGGGCTGTGGCGTTCCATCTTTCGTGGGCAGGTCGAGATAAAGCGGAGGATTCTTCGGGTTGGGTGACCAAGCGGCGGCCGAAGCCAGCGTGGCGCGCGCAAAAAACGGCAAGCCTTCCGAGTCCGCTGGTGTTTTCAGAGCCTCAAGGCTCTTCGCGATTTCCGGGTTCATGGAACCGGCGGGCCGGGGAGATAAGCAACACGGACTCATGATGTACAAACTCCCGAACACGTCGGAATGCTTCATGCCAATGCGGGTAGCGCCGTAACCTCCCATTGAGTGGCCGACGAGTCCCCGGCTTTGGCGCTCTGGAATCGTACGGTAATGCGCATCAATGTATGCGACCAGGTCTCGAGCGATGAACAGCTCGAAATCACCGGTGGTCACGGAACTCGAATACATCGAGCCGTTGTACAACGTCTTCGAATCGGGCAGGACTACGATCATTTCTTTCGCGCCTAGAGCGAAGGCGCCTTCGATAGTCTCGGGGACATGGATTTCATGCGTCCATTGCTCGGCGCCGATGGAATAACCGTGCAGGGCGTAAACGACTGGATAGCGTCGAGACTTATCTTGCGCATAGCTGGGAGGAAGGAACACAAACACGTCCCGATCAACCGCGTCTCCTTCCAGATTGCCTTCCAGAGCCGTACCGTGAACCTTGATATGTTCGACCGTCACTGGCTTCGCACCGGAAACCGCCGGAGGCACATCTGTTTGCACTTGCGCGGCGAGATGAGGAGCTAGTCCAGCCGCACTCGCAAGTAAAATTCCTCCGAACCATTTCGCGCTTGTCATGGTGACCCTTTCTTGAAGCAGCACCAGTCTGGGAGAGCCATCTAGCTTTACTGCTCGACTGCAACCACCGTTACCGATTTGGGAGCCAACCTGAGGGTCAGCTTCCCGTCTTGCGCTTTTGCGGAAAACGGCCTCGGAACAACCGAATTGGGTGCGTCGAAGGTATTTACGCTGTCGACCTTGGATGCAGACAGCGTTTCTCCTGCCACGGATTTAACATTTATACCGGCCAGAGTAACTTCGATTTCAGCGGACTGATTTGGATCGACGTTAGCTATTGCAAGCCATAATTTTCCGGCTTTATCTTTCGCTGCTATGGCATCTACACGAGGCAACGTGATATCGCCGTGCGTGTACGTGCCGGCGTCGAAGGTGGCGGGTACGAAGGTCGCGTCCTGAAACGGTACGTACATTTTGTAGACGTAGTATGTGGGTGTGAGAACCATTTTCTCTTTGTCGGTCAGGATCATGGCCTGGAGCACGTTGATCATCTGCGCGATATTGGCCATGCGAACGCGATCGGCATGCCGCGCAAAAATGTTGAGATTCAGTGCCGCCAGGATTGCATCGCGCAAACTATTTTGCTGTGCCAGGAAGCCGGGATTGCTGCCGGGAAGCGGCGCGTACCAGCCGCCCCACTCATCCACAACAAGCGCCACCTTTTTTTCCGGATCATATTTGTCCATGATTGCCGAGTGCTTCTCAACAAGGTCGTTCATCTCCAGCGTGGACTTGAGAATCTGCGCGTACTCGGTCTCTCCGAACCCTACCGACGCATAGGAAGGCGGCCATTTCACAACAGTGTAGGAGTGCATCGAAAGCCCATTCATGTCCCAACTCCAGGTGTGGTTCTGATACGCCTTCATGATAGCGTCGGTCCACTCAGTCCAGCGGGGTTCGCCGCCCCCGGGTCCCACAGCGATCTTGAGCATCTGTTGTTTGTCTTGTTGTGCTGGATTGAAGTTGCGGACGAAGCGGCTGTAGATCTTGAGCTGGCTTAAATAATAGTCGGGCGTCATGTTGCCGCCACAGTCCCAGCTTTCGTTGCCGATGCCAAGAAACGCAACCTTATAAGGAGCAGGATGCCCGTTGGCGTCGCGCTCCCTGGCGAGTGTCGTCGGCTGAGCAGTGGTTAAGTATTCGAGCCATTCCGATGCTTCCTGTGGGGTGCCTGAGCCCACGTTGACAGAGAGATATGCCTCTGCACCAATCTGGTCGAGGAAGTCCATGAATTCGGTTGTCCCGAAGGTGTTCGGCTCGATGACGCCGCCCCAGTTGGGATTGAGCGTTACCGTTCGCTGCGGACCGATGCCTTTGCGCCAGTGGTATTCGTCTGCGAAGCACCCGCCGGGCCAGCGCACGTTCGGCACCTTTATCGCTTTGAGCGCAGCGACGACATCATTACGAATCCCGCGCGTGTTTGGAATTTTGGAGTCCGGGCCGACCCAGATTCCTTCGTAAACACCGTGGCCGAGGTGCTCGGCAAATTGGCCGAAGAGATTGCGGTCAATCTTCGGACCGGGCTTGGAAACGTCAATGAACAATGCAACTTTCTGTGCAGCCGCCACCGGCGCAGCCATAGCGACAGCGAGCAGAGTCAAGCTGGCAAGAAGTGAGCGCACGAGCGGAGATCCCGCTTGAAGCGCGAACAGGAATGTCCGACGGAACTGAGATCGGCGCAGGATTCGGTACTGAATTGCTCGGAGATGTCTGAAAGCAAGTTTTTGGGCCATTTATTGTTCTCTCTGAGGTTCGGCTAGGTTGCACCGGATTGATATCCAACAGTTTTTGCAATTATCTTTCAGAGTTCAGTTTATGAAACGGGTAGTATACATTCAGCGTGGCGATGGACAATCTACCAAGCATTGTCGAGATGGACCCGAACACAATGGACACTCAACTCCAGTGTGGGTGCTGTCGTAGGCCCTGCCAAAGGCCGCTTCCAGCGTGAAGGCACTCGTACTCAAGAAGCCGGGCGAAGCGTCCGTCGAAATGGTTCCCAATCCGGTGGCCGCACCTGGAGAATTATTACTGGGCGTCCGAATGGTGGGGTTCTGCGGAAGCGATCTGAACTCATTTCGCGGACGAAATCCGCTGGTCACCTTTCCACGCATACCCGGACATGAAGTGTCAGCCACGGTCATCGAGGGGGACGACGCGCTGCCTGCTGGAACAGATGTAGCTCTTTCTCCATATACGAACTGCGGCCGGTGCGCTTCGTGCCGGAGAGGACGTCCGAATGCGTGCGAGTTCAATCAGACTCTTGGCGTACAACGGGACGGTGCGCTAGCAGAATTCGTCGCAATGCCACGAGATAAGTTGTATCCGGCAAAACTCACGACGAAAGAGTTGTGCCTGGTCGAACCGCTGACGGTGGGATTTCATGCTGTGGCGCGCGGCTTGGTGAAAGCAGATGACACTGTCGCCATCCTGGGATGCGGCGGCGTGGGACTCGGAGCAGTCGCTGCTTCGAACGCACGTGGCGCTCGCACGATCTGTGTTGATATGGATGATGAGAAGCTCGTCGTGGCCCGAGCGGCGGGTGGTTCTGATGCGGTCAACACTGCAAACGAATCGCTGCACGACCGCCTGCAAGAGCTGACGGGAGGTCGCGGCCCGGATGTGGTGATCGAAGCGATCGGAACACCGCAAACCTTTCGAGCCGCTGTCGAAGAAGTCGCCTTCACGGGAAGAGTGGTGTACATCGGCTATGCAAAAGAACCGGTAAGCTACGAGACGAGACTCTTTGTGCAAAAAGAGTTGGACATTCTCGGTTCGCGAAACGCGCTGCCGGAAGATTTTCGTGCGGTAATCCATCTTCTCGAGGGGAAAAAGTTCCCTGTAGATCAGGCTGTGAGTTTGGTGGTGCCGCTCGAAGAGGCGGCGAATGCCCTGCGATCGTGGAGCGAGAATCCGGCAAGCTTCAAGAAGATCATGGTCTCCGTCGATTGACGGCAGCTTTTTGCTAGTGCTCCTAGCAGTTCCAGGAGCGCAGTACGAACTTGATAGCGGTTTGCTCGGTATCAGGCATTAAGCAGCAATGTTTACACCTATCGCGTAAGTGCGAAAGTTCCCGCCGCGGGATCGTACAGTTCCGCGGAGGCCAAGGCACCGCCTTCGCCTTGGCCTCCGACCACTAACACCATGCCGCCCTTTAGCAGCGCCAATTTGTGGCCGAGGCGTGCGACTTTCAGGCCTCCCGTGACGGTAAAGGTCTGTGTGGTTGGGTTGTAAAGTTCTGCTGAACTCAAATAACCTTTCTCATCCGCGCCTCCCGCAACCAGAACCGCGCCCGTATTCAATAGCAGAGCGGTTGACCGGTAACGCGCCGCCTGCAACTTGCCGGTGGCGACAAATGTGCCAGACTCAGGGTTATACAACTCTGTGTCCGCTATTGCGCCCGGGCCGTTCGCGGGATCGACACCTCCCGCAATCAGCACCATCCCATTCTTCAGTAACGTCGCCGTGTGCAGATAGCTCGGTTTCCCCATCGTTCCCGTAGGCGTGAATGCGCGGGTTGCAGGATCATACAGCTCCGCGCTCGCCAAATAACCGCCAGGCGGATTGGCCTTGCCGCCCGCAATCAGCACCTTGCCGTTATTCAGAAGCGTCGCGGTGTGTTCGTCGCGGGCAGTGCCTAAGCATCCGGTGAGCTTGAAGCTCTTGGCTGCGGGATCGTACACCTCGGCGCAGGGCACTTTGGTAGGAGCGTTCCGGCCAATTCTGCTTAAGCCCCCGGCGATTAGTACCGTTCCGTCGTTCAGCAATGTGGCCGTATGGTTGTGGCGAGGGACGTTGAGGTTGCCAGTGGCGGTGAACGTGCCGGTGGCCGGGTCGTAAAGCTCGGCATTGGCCAGAGAAAACCCGGACAGTTCACCTCCGGCAATCAGTACCATTCCGTTCTTCAACAGCGTAGCTGTGTGGCTGCTGCGGGGACCGCTAAGGCCGCCAGTCGCGCTGAAAGTCTGCGTCGCGGGGTTGTACAACTCGGCGGTCGCTAAGGGGCTACAAAAGGGCGTACAGACATCACCTCCCGCGACTAGCACAAGTCCATTACCGAGAACCGTGGCGCTTTGATTGAAGCGAGCGACGGTGAGCCCGGTGGTAATTCCTGTCCCCGTCAGGCTGGCGACAAGAGGCGCGCTGGGAGTTCCGTAGGTAATGCTAAGCTGTCCCGTCCGCGGGCCGGCGGCTGTCGGCGTGAACGTCAGCTCAACGAAGCATCTCTGGCCCGGTCCAATGCTTGTCCCGCAGGTGGTTCTGGCGACCGCGAAATCTCCTGTCGCGCTCGCTGCGGAAAGATCCAGGGCTGTCGTGTGGCGGTTGGTTACCGTCACGGCCCGCCGGTTGCTCGTCAGGCCCACCCTCAGGCTGCCAAACACAAGGCCAATAGGGGAGACGGTGAGGGGCCCCGATCCCGTTCCGCTCAGAGGGACTATCCGCGGGCTGTTCGCCGCGTCGTAAACAAAAGTTAGTGTCCCCGTTCGGGTGCCCAGGGCCGTCGGCGAAAACGTGACACCAACCAGGCACCAGCTTTTTGCAGGGACACTGGCGCCGCACTTTTTGTTGGTATTGGCCGCGATTGCGAAATCTCTTCCGGTGATGGTGATGCTGCTGAACGTAACCGTCGCATCCGTTGCGTTCTGGAACACAACATCCTTCTCCGCTGTGGTGTTGCCAACCGAAACCAACTCCCAACTCAAGCTAGGGGGATCAACCGCGATGGGCACTGTCTGAGGCCGCGACGGCCTGGGGCTGGTCAGTAGAACCGCTAGCGTCGCCAGTCCGTGGGCGAATAGATGTTTGCGTTCCATAAGTAACTCCTCCAGGAGTGCTGCGGCAAACGGAAACCTATATGAAGCGGTGACTCCGTTCAAGTGTAGTATCTGGTAAGTTGAATTACGCACGAGTTCGCCCGTGCGTAACAGATCGGGGTTGCATCCTGCAAAGGAGATAAAAAGGAGACAAAATGAGACGGCTCGGCATTTTGCTTTTCCTATTTGTGGGCTTCTGTTATGCGCAGGAGACCGGGAGTTTTCACCCTTCGGAGACAAATGTTTGGGGATCGGAATATCCCCGCGTTGACAGCACGGGAAGAGTGCAGATCCGGATCAAAGCTTCCGACGCCACAAAAGTCAAAGTGAATTTCTGGAGCGGACCGAAAGTCGACATGGTCAAACAGCCCGACGGATTTTGGACCGTCACTACCGGCCCACTGGTGCCTGGTTTCCACTACTACAACTTGAACATCGATGGCGCCGAGGTCAGCGATCCCGGCACGCATGCCTTCTTCGGAGGAGGTCGGCCTGCTAGTGCCGTCGAGGTGCCCGAGCCGGGTTCCACCTATTATTCGGCGCAGGACGTGCCGCACGGCGAGGTTCGTGAGGTTTGGTACAACTCCAAGGTCACAGGCTCCTGGCGACACGCACTGGTGTACCTGCCTCCGAAGTACGATACGCAGCACGGCGCGCGCTACCCGGTGCTCTACCTGCAACATGGTGCCGGCGAGGACGAGACCGGTTGGGTCAGGCAGGGGCTCGCGAATTTTATACTCGACAACTTGATTGCCACCGGCAGTTGCAAGCCGATGATCGTCGTCATGGCCTATGGCTACGCCAGGCGCGCGGGTCAGCCCGCTCCTGATCTCACGGGCAAACCCTTTGGTTCACCGGAAATGCTGAAGGCCATGCAGGACATGGCCGCCGCGTTTGAGGATGATGTGACCCAAGCTCTAATCCCATACATCGATTCCAGCTTTAAGACACTTTCGGATCGCGATCATCGCGCTATGGCGGGCCTCTCCATGGGTGGGATGCAGACTTTCCAGATCACGCTTGATCATCTGGATCTCTTCTCCTACATCGGAGGATTTAGCGGGGCTGGCGGTATGCTCGTGCTTGGAGACCGCAAGCTCGATCCCAAAACCGATTACAACGGCGTATTTGCGGACCCCGGCGCCTTTGCCAAAAAAGTGCATTTGCTCTGGGTCGGCGTCGGCACAGCCGAACCCGAGCGTATGCGCGCGGGCCTGCAACGATTGCACACTTCGCTGCTTGACGCGAACATCCAGCACATCTTCTACGAATCGCCCGGAACCGACCACGAGTGGCAAACCTGGCGACGCGATCTTAAAGACTTTGCACCTCGGCTCTTTCAGCAAACCAGCCAATGAACAATCCAATCGATCATGCCGGTTGGGCAATGGAAGAGCGTCAATTCGAGAGGCCCATTCCGAACATCGAGCGAGAATCCGTCGCGCTTCAGAATTTTCAAGTTTACTTGAATTGAAAGGATTGCTTCATGTTTCCAGCCGGTATGGTGCGGTTGCGCTCAGTACCAAAACTCGCTACAGCGTTAGCACTGGCGTTATGAGCGCACAGCGACTGCTACGCACAGAGCGCGACCTTCAGCATCTATTCCTTTCCGGTGCTGTAGTCCTCCGTCGGTATGATCTCTGACCTACAGCACGTTGAAAATCTTGCCACTAGAAAGCAATGGGACATCAACATGCGTTCGAAATCCTTGCTCGTCGTGTGGTCCGTAAGGAAGCTAAGACTAATCGGGCGAACCATACAGCCCTTCAATGGGCCGCACGTAATCGCCCAGAGTCACTTTGTCAAATAGTCGGCTATGCGTTGAAGTTTGATTTAGGCACTAGTCCGCCGGGCTGGGGTATCTTCATTTTTGAGGGTTTTTCGACCCACAAATCGGCCATCGAGACATTGAATAATGACTCGGTCAAGACTCAAGCGGCTATCCTGCGGGGTTTGAGGTCCGAAAAATCGCCGCGGAATCGGCTAGATTTCTGGCAAGCGCTTGGTAAGCTTTCGACTGCAAATGACGGCTTTCAGTGCAACTGGGGAGTCTCTAACGCAAACAAAAGAAACGAAAATCGATCCGTGCGAACCGGTCAGAGTGAATTAGCAAACAGCCCGCGACGTACGCATCGTGGATCCTGTCATGGTTTTCCACAAATGGTCGGAAAAAACGTCGCCTTATCGGTTGCAGAATAGTTGCACAAATCCTGCCGACCAGGGGTCTGTTGCACCAAAATAGGGCATGTCACTCGAACATAAGTTGTTGATTCCGAACAACGGCGTGTGGAATCGGGAATTTGCTAAACCCTTGTACGGGCCAAAACTTGTACCGGGGGTTCGAATCCCCCCTCTCCGCCAGACTCAGCTGTTTCCGCAGGACCAACTCATCTGAGGATTCCAGGTTCCCAAGCAGATCAACCAGATTATATTGGCAGCTCTTTCTTCTTGTCCCGCCTCTTTGCATTTCCTGCTAAGCGTAGCTGGCTGTTGCGCCCCGATTCTTTTCGCTTCGCTCGCGCGTGATTCGTTCCAGGTATCCGCTCGCGCGAAACGCCTCCAGGGGATCTTCCGGCCATCCGCGCGATTTTCGCCATTGACGAACCGCGGGCCGGACCTCTTCCCAGAACGCACCACGCAGGACCTCCTCCGCATCGACCAGCAAGCATTCCTTTTGGAGTTTCACGAGGCGGGTATGGTCCACGAGCACCGCTCGCGCGTAGAGTTCCTGCGCGGTACACACCGTCTGAATCATCGCCTCTATCTTCCCTTTGAGGTTGTGGCTTTGGTCCACCATATATGCGATATCCGCGGTCGTTTCCGACTCCCATTCGAACATTTTGATCTCGTAAAAAATCCGGAAGATCTGATAAGGATCGATCGAACCGAGCGTGAGATCGTCGTCCGCGTACCGCCGGTCATTGAAATGAAATCCTCCGATCATTTTGTGATGCAGCAGCCACGCAACAATCTGCTCGATGTTTTGCGTCTGGTAGTGATGTCCAGTATCCACCAGAACAAGAGCTTGAGGCCCGGCTCCCTTTGCCAGTAGAAAAGCCATTCCCCAATCGGCGATGTCCGTGTGATAGAAGGCCGGCTCGAAAGGTTTGTATTCCAGTAACAGCCGCTGGCCCGGCTTCAAAGCATCATGGACTTTTCGGAGCCCTTCCTCAAAGTAGCCGATGCGTTGGCGCATGTTTTGCGTGCCCGGATAATTGGAGCCGTCCGCGAACCACGGCGCGATGTCCCGGCAACCGAGTGCATCCGCTATCGCCACGCAATCCAGAATGTGCCGAATCGCCATTTTGCGAATGACAGGATCCGGATTGCCAATTGAACCGAACTTGTACTCTTGATTTTGAAACACATTGGGGTTGATCGACCCCGCGCGAATACCAAACCGCTTTTCTAGCTCTTGGATCTCCGCAACGTCTTGCAGTCCTCTTGGCAAATCCCACTGAACATGAAGTGCCAGAGTCGGGCATGCTCCCGTGGCGGCATGGACTTGCGCCGCATCGCTAAATTTTTCTTCAATGGTGGTCGCGGCCGCGGTTTGAATGAATTTTCCGAAGCGCGTGCCCGTATTCGCGAATCCCCAAGAGGGTAATTCAATTTTGAAATTGTCGAGCGCTTTCCCCACAATTTCGGCCGCTTTGTCGTTCATGGCAAACTCTCCATGGAACCGAATAATCTGCAAATCTGAGTCCGCTTCTATCCTGTTTCGCGATCGTTCGAGAACACGAGGGAGCTCCCCGCCAGCCGCTCCGCCCATTTTGCGACCGATTTCACGGAAACTCCTTTTGAAAAATCCCAGTCGTTCTCACCAGCCGCCAACTGGATAGCGAAATTCCCAATGGTGGTGCTTTCCGCAGAGCCAGGAAGGACCTCGAGGCCCGTGCGCTGAGCCGTCAGTGTGTTGAGCAAACTATTCCTGCTCCCTCCGCCAACAATAAACAGTCGCTCGAGCTTTTTCCCCGTGATTTTGCCAATCCAGCCAAGCACTTCGGCATAGCGGGCTGCCAAGCTGTGGAAGATCATGGTCGCGAGTGCGGCGCAAGAATCAGCGTCCAAGCCGATCTTAGGCTGCCCGAGACTTTCGAGTTGTGCGTTGATTTTGTCTATCGTATGGCCCGGAACCATCAGCTGCGTATCATCCACGTCGATCAACGCGGCAGGCTCCGGAAGAGCGGCGCAACGCGAAAGCAGTTCCTGAAATGACCATCGAACGCCGTGCGCTTCCCATTCATCCATACATTGGCGAAGCAACCACATGCCGTTTACGTTTTTCAAGAAGCAGATTCTTCCCCCCACGCCGCCAAGGTTCGTAAAGTTCAAATCCCGCGCCTCCTCCGTGACGCAAGGAGCATCAAGAACAGTCCCCACCAAAGACCACGTCCCAGAACTGATAAAAGCCCAGTCGTCGCCAGCCGCCGGAATCGCAGCGATTGCGGAAGCCGTGTCGTGGCAGGCAGGGACGATGATCTGCGTTCCACGGAATGCCGGCATTTCCGAGAATTCGGGTGACAACGGCCCGAGCATCGTGCCGCTTGGTACGATTTCAGGGGCGGCCGCAATATCCAGCCCGAGTTCGCGGAAAATTTCCTGGCACCAGGATTGAGTTCCCATTGCCACCAGCCCCGTGTGAGTCGCATTCGTATACTCGCTCACTCGTTTGCCAGACAATCGGTAGCTAATAAACTCGGGGACATTCACCCACGGCAAGTGTTTGTCGAAACCAGCGAGCTTGTCCGCATACAACTGGTACAACGTATTAATGCGAAGGAGCTGAATCCCCGTCAGGGCATAAAGGCGTGAAGGCGGAAAAATGGCGTGCACTTCGATTTCGGCCTTCTCCGTTCTTGTGTCCCGGTAGCAAAACGGTCGCGCGGACGCGCTTCCGCACTTGTTTAAGCGCACGTAGTCGACGGCCCAGCCGTCCACCGCGATGGACGCAATACCTTCAACGGCGAGCGCCGCGGAAGCGCGCAATCCATCAACGACACCCTCGAAGATCGCTTCAATATCCCACAGCAGGTGCTCACCCGCCGCGATCGGCGCGTTCGAAAAACGGTGAATTACTTCGATTTCCGGTTTGTTTCCATTCCAGCGCAGCAGGGATACACGGCAACTTTGTGCGCCCAAATCAATCGCCACCAGCGCTTTCCCGTTTGCCGCAGAATCCATGGACCCTGTCGTTCCCTCACCTGACTCAAACTTAGGTCAAGAAAGAAGGTGCCTATCGCAGAAAAGCTTCCGTCAATCCTCCGTCCACGGGGATCAAATGGCCGGTCGTGCAGCGTGACTGTGGACCCGCGAGAAACAAAATAGCCGCCGCGCAATCTTGAGGATCAATCGGTTGGTGAGTCAGAGTACGCTTTGCATAGAAATCCGCGAGCAATGAACGCAACTGCTCGTCCGAAGCTCCCGTGTCGAACGGAATCGAATATTTTTTTAGCGACGCGATCACCCGATCGCGAGGAAACATCGTCGATCCTTTGACAACAGTCGCCGGGCTGATTCCATTCACCCGAACTTTCGGCGCCAGCGAAATTGCGAATTCCCGAACCAGATGGCTTACCGCCGCCTTGCTCACGTCGTACGCCTCACTCCCATGTTTTGGAACCACCGCATTTGCCGAACTGACCAAAACCACGCTCGCGCTCAAATCCTGTTCGCGCAGTATCTTCGATGCTTCTTCGATCAGCCGATGATTGGCTGTCACATTGACATCCAAAGTCAGCCCCCACTGCGCATCATCGATTCGCCCGTCCCGCGAGGAAGGAAATATCGCTGCAGTATTCACAATGATGTCTAAGCCGCCGAACGTCGCAACAGTTTCACTAAGCGCGTGGCGGATCGATTCCCGCTCGCGAATATCTATCTCCACCGCCACCGCGCTTTCCTTGCCGACAATTTTCTGAGCCTCAGCGGCAACAGCCTTCGCAGCTTCCATGTCCCTATCAGCGACGACGACGTGCCCTCCGCGATTTGCCGCGAGCAGCACCGTCTCTCGCCCAACCCCGTTCCCGCCGCCGACAACCAGGCAAATCTGCCGGCTCAGTTCCTTTTCCGCAGGCTGGCGCCGGATCTTTGCTTCTTCCAGTTGCCAATACTCAATTCGAAATGCTTCCGACGGCGGCAGCGCCACATAGTTGGAATGCACGCTGAACGCTTCCGTTTTCGCCGCCGGACCAGCCTGCGGCAGCACCGTCGGCCTTGCCTCCGAGCCCAACGCCGTCGCTCCTTCCATTACATGAATCGCGTTCGTGTAAAACTCCCCTGTAATTCGCGCTTCCGTTTTGTTCTTGCCGAAACTCAACATTCCGATGCCCGGTATCAGCACAACCGTCGGATTTGCATCGCGCATCTTCGGAGAGTCAGCCTGTGCGAACGACCTGTAGTATCCCGCATACTCCTCGCGATATTTCGCAATCGCCCCGTCAATCGCCTCGCGCAATCCAGCCAAGTTCGGCCCAGGACTCCACTCCACAAAGAGCGGCCGTATTTTCGTCCTGATGAAATGATCGGGACAGCTGGTTCCGAGATGCGCAAGTTCCCGAGCCTCCGCCGAGTTCACAAATCGCAAAACCTCAGGAAGGCAGTTGAAATGGCCAATCAACCGATTCTTGGTGGAAACGCGTCCGCGAACGAACGGAAAAATCTCTTGAGCGAGCGCCACATAATTTTCAAGCGTGGCAAAACGGCTCCCTCCAAATATTTTCTCTCCCCGCTGCTCCAAATGCTCCGATACAAATTGCCCCAGCTGATCGATGATCGTGATCGTATTCAAGTAGCACTCGCGCTGCGTCCCTCCCCACGTGAAAAGCCCGTGTCCGCCAAGAACAACGCCGTCGCAATCCGGCGCTCCACTCACGGCTTCGCGCAGCATCATGCCCAGCTCAAAACCCGGTCGCTGCCACGGCAACCACACCAGCTCGTGGCCATAGATGCGGTTAAACTCTTCCATTTTCTCTCGCCCGTTTGCCGCCGCGGCTAGCGCGATTCCCCAATCCGGGTGCAAGTGGTCGACATGCTGGAATGGAAGAAACGCATGCAGCGGCGTATCAATCGACGCCGCCACCGAGTTGCTCCCGAAAACGCACAGCGGATAAAACCCAACCATCTCATCTTCGTTATCGGCTCCGCGATAGCGTCCCGCAAGCGCGTGCAGCTTCTCCAAATAAAGTGTGGCAAATCCGTTTCGCTGAATGCTCCCGATGTCCCCGCCGCTTCCCTTGATCCACAGCACCTCCTTTGGCGACCCGTCGAGTGGATCGGCTTCGACAATCTTCGAGCTGGTATTTCCCCCGCCAAAGTTCGTGATCCGCAGGTCGGAGCCCAAAAGGTTGGACCGGTAACGCAACAGTTCCGCCTCATCCAGCGCGCTCGCCGCGCGTTCATCCCACCGGTCTTCCAAATAGCGCAGTTTTTCTTGGATCTTCATCAGGATTCCCTGGCAATAACGGCGAAGTCCGCCGGACGTACGAAAGTGGAAATCGTGCGACGAAACCTCGAAACCATACTGCAACCCTACCATCCCCGCAAGCGCTCCGTCATTCCTATCCCTCCACCGCTTTTGTGTTGACCCTATCGTCCATCAAATCTAAAGTCGCTCCCCGTGCCCGGTCGCCAGCTTCTCGGCCATGCCGAAACGCGCGTTCGTTTTCGCATCGATCCGGTTCTGGAAAGGATTCCGCTTGGGACCAAATCCTTTGCTTGGCGTTTTCTTTCACTGGTTGGGTGGCCTCGCTTCCGGCAGCTTCTACGTCCCGTTCCGCCGCGTAAAAGTCTGGGCTTGGGAAACCTACTGGCTCGTCGGCGGATTCTTCAGTTGGATTATCGCGCCCTGGATCCTCGCCTCATTGATGACCAGCGATCTAGTCCGCGTCCTTCACGAAGCTCCCCGCAGCAGCCTCTTTTGGGTTTATACCTTCGGTGTTCTTTGGGGACTTGGCGGTCTCACCTTCGGCCTGACCATGCGCTATCTCGGAATGTCTCTCGGTATGGCCGTCGCGCTTGGTTACACCGCCGCCTTCGGCACGCTGATGCCTCCCATCTTCCGCGGGCAATTCGCAACGGAAGTTCTTGGCACTATCTCTGGCCGCACCATCCTCGTGGGAGTCGGCGTCTGTCTCCTCGGAATCGTCTTCGCCGGAATGGCGGGAATGTCCAAGGAAAATGAACTCTCCGAAGAACAAAAGCGCGCCTCCATCCAGGAATTTAATCTCAAAAAAGGCTTGGTGGTCGCCACGTTTTCCGGTGTCATGAGCGCCTGCTTCGCTTATGGCTTGGCCGCAGGTGATCCCATCAAAGCTCTAACGATTCGTCACGGCACACCCGTCCTCTGGCAAGGTCTTCCCGTACTAGTTGTAGTCTTGCTCGGCGGATTTACCACAAACTTCATCTGGTGCGCCATCCTGAATATCCGCAACCGCACCGGCTACCAATACTTCTCTTCCAATCTCCGCGCCCCAGTCCCCGCGCGAAGCGACGAGCCCATCCTCGAAAATGTAATCGACGCTCCCTCCGAAGAAATGGCCGAATTCGCCGGAACCAAAGCCCCCGGCCCTTCGAAAGCTCCCATGCTCTCGAACTATTTCTTTTCCGCTCTCGCCGGGACCACCTGGTACTTCCAATTCTTTTTCTACACCATGGGCGAAACCCAAATGGGCCGCTACAAATTCTCCAGTTGGACTCTCCACATGGCCAGCATCATCATCTTCAGCACCCTCTGGGGCATCGCCTTGCACGAATGGAAAGGCACTGGCCGCCGCACCAGGTGGCTCGTCGCCCTAAGCCTTTTTGTACTCGTCTCCTCGACCGTTGTCGTCGGCTACGGAAATTATTTGGGCGTCGAGCGCCCGTCCACAGTTTCGTCTGCAAATCGTTAGCGTCGCTCAAAAGAAATTTGGAGGTTCACATGCCACGTACCGCATTTCGATTACGAATTAAAGCCGGCAAAGAAGAAGAATACGACGCCGCGCACAAAAAAGTCTGGCCCGCCTTGCTCGCCAAACTCAAGGAAGTCGGCATCTCCCAATATTCCATTTTCCGCCGCGATCAAGACCTGTTCCTCGTCATGCAAGTCAGCGATTTCGACGCCGCGTGGCGCGCGCTCGATCAAGACCCCGCCAACCTCCGATGGCAACAAGAAATGGCTAAGCTCTTCGAACCTGTCCCAGGCCTCAAACCCGGCGAAAAATTCGCCATGATGAAAGAAGTCTTCTATTTGGATTGACCGCGCCGCGCATCCGTCGCCCTGCAACTCCAGCGGCTTCCTCTTTACCTCTGTGCCCCGCCATGCCCGTCTATCTCCCTAACACCTTGACCCCGGCGGCTTTCAACGATAGTCTTCTGCCCAATTCTCCCGTATTTTCTTCGCGAAAAACGCCATAAGGAGGTTGCGCATGGTTCTTCTCGCCGCTCTCTGGCTCCCGATCCTGCTCTCCGCCATCATCGTCTTCATCGCCAGCTCCATCATGCATACCGTGCTGCCCTACCACCGAAGTGACTACCGCAAGCTGCCCGACGAAGACACCGTTGTCGCTGCTCTCCGTTCCGCCGGCGTCTCCCGCGGCCTCTACAACTTTCCGCATTTCACCCACAAGGAGATGAAGGAGCCCGCTGCCCAGGAAAAATTCAAGCAGGGCCCTGTCGGCTTCCTGACCATCTTCCCCACTGGCGCCGTCAACATGTCGAAATTTCTAATCCAGTGGTTTGTCTACTGCTTGTTGATCGCTTTCTTCGTTGCCTATCTCGCCGCTCACACCGTTTCGCCCGCTGCTCCCATTCGTCATGTGCTCCGCGTCGTCGGCACCGCCGCGTTCCTCGGCTTCGGCCTCGGCACCTTCAGCAACGCCATCTGGAAGGGCCAAACCTGGAGCATGACCCTCAAGGAAGTCTTCGACGGCTTCATCTACGCCGTGCTAACCGCCGCCACCTTCGCCTGGCTCTGGCCCCACTAAACTTTGCCATGTTCCACGGCAAAAACATGCTAACGTCCCATCGTCCCTGTAGGGGCTCTCCGCCTTCTTCTCTTCTAGGTGCCGGGCTTCAGCCCGGCCTCTTTTCCACGATCATCTTTGAATAAGGACGAAGGCTTGGTCGAGCCGGGACAAACCGTATATGCAGCGACAAGGCAACTCGAAATCAACGAATACGCAAACACAGAATATTCGTGGAATATATCGATTCTTGAATGGCGGGTCAGCTATCACGTCTGCGAACGCCTAGGTGCTTTACAGTACAGGTCTCACCTGCCCGCAGCGTTAATCGGGACTTTGGGACTGTAGTCGGCCCGTCGAATGTTCGCCACTCTGTTCTTGGCGGCCACCGCGCAATTAAGAGATCGTTTGGGCAGGCCCAGCTTACTTAGCTAATGGGTCGCGGTCCCGCCGCGAACTTTCATTACGACCTCGTGGATGGAGCTGATGATCAATTCTTGCGGGATCGACCCATGGTTCGCGTTCGGGACAACGATTTGCCGCCCGTGCGTAGAAAGCCCCACGAGCTTCGGTTGTATGTCGCGAATCCATACTTGCTGATACGCCGCAGCCTCCCGATTTAGTTCTGCATCTCCGAAATCGAGCGACTGACCCGCCGTCAGCACAATTAAGGGAAAGTCTCCAATCCTGGTCACAGACGATCCCTCGGCAAAGCTCTCTGGCAGGACGATCCCCGCCGAAACGTTTCCGACAAGCGACTTTGGCCGTTGCCTCAATGCCTCAATGATCTCGTCGCGGGTCATTTGCGAGGAATCCTTGCCCCGCGTCGGAGACGATTGCGTTAGTCGCAGCAAGCCAACGAAAGCCGCGGCCTCGAATGCCATCTCAAGTGGGTGCCAGAGGAATCGCGGCGCCGTGCGGCCCAGAAAGAACTTGGGTGCGCGCCGTAGTTCGTCTTCGTGTGCGGAATCAATGAGTATCATCCCAGCCACTTCATTCGGGTAAAGGCCCCCATAAACCCGCGAGTTCAGACCGCCAAAGGACGCCCCAGCAAAGACGTATGGCGGCGGCATTCCTGCTCGTTTCAAGAGCTCATGAAGATCCTTAGCAATTGCATTGCTGGTTCGCGGGAAGGGACCGGGATCGCTCCAACCCTCACCCGCGCGATCGTACCAGCAGGCTTGTGTGAACTTGGCGACTTCCGGCTGAAACGCCTCCCATTCGAGGCCCGGGCCGGGGCCGCCAGACTCGAAGATCACTGGAGGCGCACCCGCTCCCGAGCAGAAGATATTGAGAGTCCGGCCGCCAATGTCCACGGACATGCCGATTTGTGGAAACCGTGCTCGGTCACGCCTGCGGCCGAGTTGTTCATCTACGATCCCTGCGACGAGCGCCGTCGCGATCAAAAGCGCTAGGCTCTTTAGAACGATCCTGGTTCGCAGACTCAAAGGGAATTTCTCCTTTCCGGGAAACCAAAACGGTCAGTTTAGGCACCCTGCGGGTTAAGGGTGCACCGGTTTGTCCCAGGGCAAGAAGCTTCCGAAGGCAATTATGAGCAGGACGACCCCGGCGATACCTGCTACTAACCATTTCCAGAGTTCTGAGCTAAGGAGCCACTGTCGCAAGAGCGAAAGAATGGCATCACGGCAGAGCGAACCGGCGCCCCACGAATTCGCTGCTCCGTCGAAAATCAATAACATCTCCTGCGCGAACCGCTCGCGGAAGGAAGACGGATGCAGGCTGATGAGAAGCGCATAAAGGAAACGCATCACAAGGCTTCCTTTGGCTTGGCATCGCGCAAACGCAACTTTGCCTCGCGAACGACACTGTCGAGACGCGAAATCTCTGCTAAGAACAAATTGCGGCCAAATCTCGTCATTCGGTAGTAGCGTCGTCGAGAGTCGTCGTTTGCGGACTTCCGGGGGACCTCCTTGACGACTCCGTGATCGATTAGTTTTTCCAGATTGTCATAGAACGTGCCGGGACCGAGCTTGTACCTGCCTTCTGACTGGCGTGCAACCTCTTGCATGATTCCGTAGCCGTGGCGATCTTCATCAGACAGAGCAAGCAGGATGTAGAAAGTGGCAGGGGATAGGGGGAGGAATCCTTTAAGGTCGTCTTTCATAGTCGCACTCCGATATATCGGAATCCGACTGATTTTGTCAAGACCTAAGTGCGGGCGGGGCGGGTGGCCGCGCCTTAATTCTCGGATGGCTTACTGTTTGCCTCCTTAGCTACTGCAAACGGTAGGGTACCCGTCGCCACCACTCCGCCTCTCTCCTCGAATGCCGCAATTTCGCATTTCGTATTTCGCAATCGCAGCTTCGGCGGTTGGACGACTGGCCCGCAAGGGCAGGCATACACTTGCCCGTTTTCTGGACTTCCCGCCAGTTTCCGCCGCCGGTCCCCGGTTGTAGATTGAACCTCTCCCAGTCCAAGGGGTAACCATGAACGAATTCACCGATTGGATGCAGAGCAATTGGTATGCGCTGGGAAATCTTCTCGCTCAGATTGGCTTCCTTGCTGCAGGTGTTTGGTTTGCGCGCAAAATCCTGGAAACAATGAGAGCGTCCCAGGAGCAGTTCGGAGCGCTGCTCAAGTTGTCCTTCACGGGCGCGATTAGCGAGCGTCCGTCGTCAATTGCCGCCGCGGACCGTTCCTTCGCAAATGCCAGTCCCTATTGGCTGACGCCGCAGGAAAAACCGCCGGTTGACCTGCCGGAGCCCCAGGAGAGTGGGCCCAGCCGTTGGGCGGTTGCCCGGCATCGCGCAATAGTGTGGTTGCAGACTCCCATGAGCAACGGCGAGGCTGCCCCGTGGCGCAGAGCGATCAGGTGGCTTCAGGCCCCCGCCCGAAGCTGACTTGCCCGCGGGCAAGGCTATAATTCATGAGTGGCCCATCCTTGTTGCCTTGATCCTTGCAAGGGTGGGTCTTTCTTCTGTTTTCTGCTCACAATGTTAAGAAGAACATGCGCAAACCCCGTGGCGCGCCCGTTCGCCGCCTCCTCCTCTCTTTACGTCACTACCTCGTTATCTCCTTGCTTCGCGCCCCCAAATGGATAGGCTTCTTCCCGCTCCCATCCGACCGCTAACTGCTTATCACAAACCACTATGCCCTTTAGAATCCGCAGTTCCTCAAAACCCGCCTCTAACCCCTGTAGAATGCGCAGTTTCAAAACGCGGGACTTAAAGCCCTTTAGAATCTGCATTTACGAAAAAACCCCCGGGGGGTATCTCCCCTCGCCCAAATCACTGTTGGACTCTCGCCCTTCAGGTACGAGAGAATCCCTGCGATGCCCGAGCGGTTCCATCAACTCTGGTTTGCGGCTCTTCGGTTCCGCCTTTCACAGCGCGCTGGCGGGATTTCAGCGCAGGCAACGAAATGACCGCTAGGGGCCTCTTTCATAAGGATAAAAAGACGTAGCTCCTGACGTAGATCCTCCGGAGACCGAAGCCGACCAGAGCACATACCGATGAATCAAATCCTGATCAACTCCAAATTGCAACGGACTGCAGTTCGCGCGACTCTGCTCGCCGTTGCGCAACTCGGGCTTTTGGCCGCACTGGGAATTGCACTTGGGCAACCAGCGGCGGCGCAGACGGCCGACGAAATCGTCGCCAAAGTGCTGGCAGCGCGCGGCGGGCTGGAAAAAGCCAAAGCGGTCCAGACCGAGCGCATCACCGGCACGATCTATTTCAATCCGGAAATGTACGGGCCGTTCCTGGCCGAATTCAAGCGGCCTGGGAAAATGCACAACGAAGTGACCGTCCGGGACAAAACCGTCGTGCGCACCTTCAACGGCAAAGACGGAGGCTGGGTGATCAACCCTTTCGCCGGTAAAAACGCTCCGGAGCCCATGTCCGCGGACGACGTGAAGGATGCGGCGAATGAATCCGATTTCGACGGGCCGCTGGTCGATTCCAAAGCCAAAGGAAACACCATCGAGCTGGCGGGGACGGAAAAAGTGGAAGGCCGCGACGCCTACATATTAAAAGTGACGCACAAGGACGGCACGGTTTCAAATTATTCGTTCGACTCGGAGACTTATCTGCTGGCCAAGTGGAGCGGGACGGACACCGTCAAAGATGAAACCGTCACTCGCGAGACCTTTTTTCATGATTATCGCGAGGTCGGCGGACTGAAATTCGCGTTCGAGCTGGTTTCCTACAACCCCGGATCCGAAGACCCGCAAAGAATCGTGGTGGAAAAGATCGAACTTGATCCGCAAATCGACGATTCGCATTTCGACAAGCCGCCTGCTCCTCCCGCGGCTCCCGCCGCCTCGCCTGCGGCTGGCCCTCCCGGGAGGCGTTAGTCTCTCGCAATCTTTCCAAAGCGAGAACAGCCTGCTTGCGTGCTGAAAATGGTATTCTGCCAAAGAAGAATCGCGCGGGTTGCGCCATGCACCCCTGCTGCCGGCTGGAGTTTATGTTCTATCGGCTTCACAAAATCTTTCGCATCGCAAGGGCCGCTGGCAGAACTCTAATAACGCTTTGCGTTTTTATCACTCTGGCTGGCCGGACAACCGCCGCCGAATCTTCGAGCTATCGCTCGCCAGCTTCTTCGCCTGCTTTTAATTCAGTCTTTGCCATTGCCGATTTCGATGGCGACCGCAAGCCGGATTTGGCCATCGTCGAAATGCAGAGCAGCAACTCTTCCACGGCGACACAGTACTCGATCCGCTTCCAACTGACAGCAGGCGCCGCGCAAAGCTTTGGAGTATCCGCACCGGCCGGCGGGCTGCAAATCGTGGCGCGTGACGTGAATGGCGACGACGCGCAGGACCTGCTGGTGAGCACGGCGTGGCTGCACCAAGAAGTCGCGGTATTGCTGAACGATGGCCATGGAAACTTCACTCTGGCCAATCCGAGCGCGTTCCCCGCGGCGATTTGGCAGTGCGCGGCGTCCTGGGAATCTGGAGCGTGCCCGCAGTGCGATAGCGTCGCGCTAGTCCGTTCGGAATATTCCGCTAAAAGTTTTGCGGCAATGAACCGTTTCCAGTGTTTGGAGTCGCAGACTGGGAGCGGCGCGCCGGACCCTGCGCATGGCAAGGCTCTCCTTCTTCTTTTCTCGCTGCTTGGCCGGGCACCTCCAATCTTCGTTTTTCAGGCTTAAACATTCTGTTCATTCGCGCGTAAACTCGCGCGGTTGCCGCCGTTTATATAGTTAGTGCAACGGCCATGGCAATCCATCCCATCGCGGCGTTTTCGAAAAAAAAGCGCCGCGCTATCCGAACAACTATTTCCAAAGTTTGCTCCTAATTTTGCGGCCGCGAGACAAGCGAATCTCGAGGCTGGACGAGAGGTTACACCATGTTTCGGATGCGTTTTGAATATCTAGCTCTTTCGCTGGCACTGGCGTGTTTTGCGGCAGGCTGCGGAGAGAGCAGAGGAGACGCGAAGGCGGAAGCGCCGCCAGAGGCAGTGGTTGAACACGAGCAAGACGTGAATATCGTCAGGGTCGATCATCCGGAGCAATTCCCGCTTTTCACGGCGGCAGCGCACGCGGCGACCACGCAGTTGGCCGCGACGGGAGTGGTGGCGCCGGATGTTGCGCGAACGGTGCCAGTCATCTCGATCGCCACCGGGCGCGTGGTGGAGATCAAAGCGCGGCTCGGCGACACGGTGAAAAAGGGGCAACTCTTAATGCGGGTGCAGAGCGCTGATATTGCGTCGGCGTTTTCGGATTATCAGAAGGCAGTGGCGGACGAAAAGCTGGCCAGCACTCAACTTGAACGGGCCAAACTGCTGTATGAGAAGGGCGCCTTTTCCCTGAACGATTATCAGACCGCGGAGGACGTGGAAAACAAAGCGCATGTTGACGTGGAAACGGCCGCCGAACATCTCCGGGTGTTGGGGAGCCCGCTCGATCATCCGTCAGGGATTGTGGACGTTTACGCGCCTGTGTCGGGAGTGATCACCGATCAGCAGGTTACCAACGCAGCAGGCGTGGCAGGGCTGGGATCGCCAAATCCGTTCACGATTTCCGATTTGAGCGACGTGTGGATCCTCTGCGACGTTTACGAGAATGATCTTGCCGAGGTGCATGTCGGAGAGACAGCAGACATTCGCTTGAACGCTTATCCCGACAGGGTGTTCCGCGGGCGAATCGGCAATATTGGCCCGATTCTAGATCCCAACCTTCGTACGGCAAAAGTGCGAATTGAAGTGGCGAACCCGGGATTGATGAAAGTGGGGATGTTTGTGACGGCAACGATCCGCAGCGAGAAAAAGGAAATGCATGCAGCGATTCCGGCGGCTGCCATCCTGCATCTGCACGACCGGGATTGGATTTATGCGCCGGCGGGAGAAAAGAAATTCCGGCGTGTGGAAGTCACGCTGGGCGAGACGCTTCCCAACAAGATGCAGGAAATTGCCGCTGGAGTGGAAGCGGGACAACAGGTGGTGAGCAACGCACTGGTTTTGCAGAACACGGTGGACCAGTAAATGATTCGAAGAGTCGTTGATTTCGCGCTGGAGAACCGTTTTTTCGTGCTCGGAGCGGCTTTATTGCTGCTGGTATGGGGCGCGATTTCGTTTCATCAGCTTCCCGTGGAAGCGTACCCGGATGTCGCGAATAACTACGTCGAGATCATCACGCAGTGGCCGGGAATTTCCGCGGAACAAATCGAACAGCAGGTGACAATACCGCTGGAAATCGTGATGAACGGCATCCCTCACGTGGTGCACTTGCGGTCGTTCTCGCTTTTCGGGCTCTCGGACCTAAAGCTGATTTTCGATGACGAAGAAGAAAACGCGTGGAACCGGGAGCGGGTTCTGGAGCGGCTTTCGCAGGTGACATTGCCGCCGGGCGTTGTGCCACAGATGGGGACAGACTGGAGTCCCGTGGGCCAAATTTACTTCTTCACACTGAATAGCACGAATCCGAACTATGACGTAATGGACTTGAAATCGCTGGAAGATTGGGTGGTCGAAAAAAACTTCAAGGCCGTGCCTGATGTCGTCGATGTTGCGAGCTTCGGCGGACCGACGCGCGAGTACCAGGTTCGTATCGATCCCAATAAACTGATCGCCTACGGATTGAGCCTCGCGCAGGTAGAACAGCAGCTTACAAACAACAACGCCAATGCTGGAGGCAGTTTCATTCAATCGGGTCTGCAACAAATTAACGTTCGAGAGGTGGGCTTAGTCAAAGATGTAAGCGATATCGAAAACACGGTCCTTGTGAGTCGAACCGGCACGCCGGTGCGTGTAAAGGATATTGCTATCGTGGCTCAAGGCCCGAAGATCCGGCTCGGGCAGACCGCCCGTGCGATTCATCGCGAAGACGGAAAGATTATCGACAACGACGACGTGGTTTCGGGCATCGTGCTCCTGCGTAAAGGCGCAAACGCGGACGCGGTACTTGCTGGAATTCACGCGAAGGTGGCGGAGCTAAACGATCATATTTTGCCGCAGGGCGTAAGTGTAGTGCCGTTTATTGACCGGAGCGATTTGGTGCACCTGACGACGCATACGGTGCTGCACAACCTTACGGAAGGCATCATCCTGGTCGTCATCATCCTTTTTATTTTTCTTGGAAATGTGCGGGGAGCGCTGATCGTCGCTCTGACGATTCCGTTCTCGCTGCTGTTTGCCGCGACGTGTCTCAAGCTGAAAGGCATTCCCGCAAACTTGCTGTCGCTCGGCGCTCTGGATTTCGGGATGGTAGTGGATGGCGCGGTGGTCATGGTGGAGAACATCGTCCGCCACTTGAGTCATCCTTCGAGCAACTATAGGACAGTGCTTGAGCGCATCCGGGAAGCGGCCCACGAAGTGCAGCGGCCGGTCTTCTACGCAATCGGGATCATCATCACCGCGTATCTGCCGATCTTCACTTTGCAACGAGTCGAGGGACGCTTATTTCATCCCATGGCTTGGACCGTGGCCTTCGCGCTTCTCGGCGCTCTCGTATTTTCCATGCTTGTCGCGCCAGTGCTTTCGAGCGTCTTGTTCCGCCAAGGCGTCAGAGAATGGCGCAACCCGGTCATGGAGTTCTTGAAAACGCACTACCGGGCGGCAGTGAGATGGGCGATTGAGCATCGGGCTGTCACGGTGGGCGGGGCTGTTTTCGGATTGGCCGTGGCCATGTATCTCACGTTGGGCGGAGTTATCGGTTCCGAGTTTCTGCCGCACCTGGACGAAGGCGCAATGTGGGTGCGCGGCACGCTCGCGCCCAGCACCGGACCTGACGAAGGCATCCGGCTGATGAATCAGGCGCGAATCGTTCTCTGTTCATTTCCCGAAGTTCCCCAGTGCTGGAGCCAGGTAGGACGGCCCGATGACGGGACGGACACGACGGGTTTTTTCAACACAGAGTATTTCGTCGACCTGAAGCCGAAGGAAGAATGGCGCCCGGTGTTCCACAAGGACAAAGATGAACTGATCACAGCAATGAACCGCGAATTGGAGAAGATACCAGGTGTTACGTGGGGTTTCTCGCAACCCATCGAAGACAACATGGAGGAAGCGGTCAGCGGCGTGAAGGGGGAGCTCGCAGTAAAGATTTATGGGGACGATCTGGAGCTTCTCGAGGGGAAAGCCGACCAGATCGTGTCCATCATGCGCAACATTCAGGGAATTGAGGACCTGGGAGTATTTCGAGTGCTGGGCCAGCCAAACCTCCTTGTTCAGGTGGACCGCGGGGAAGCCGCCCGGCACCAGATCAATGTGGCGGACGTACAAGACGCCATACAGACGGCAGTAGGAGGGACGGCGCTTACGCAAGTGCTGCAAGGCGAGGCGCGGTACGACCTGGTGTTGCGGTACCTGCCGCAATATCGCGACACAAGAGAGGCCATCCAGAACATTCGCTTGTTGTCTCCATCCGGAGAACGAGTCTCGCTGGCACAACTTTGCAGAATCCAAGAACGGGATGGGGCTTCGGAAATATACCGAGAGGGGAACCAGCGGTATGTGGCCGTCAAGTACAGCGTGCGGGGGCGGGACCTGGGCGGCGCGGTCGAAGAGGCTATAAAGAAGGTCAACGAACAGGTGCAACTGCCGCGCGGCTATCACATCGATTGGGCAGGTGAATATGAGAGCGAGCAGCGCGCCGAGGCGCGGCTACTGGTGATCGTTCCACTAACCATCCTGCTGATCTTTGGAATTCTCTACACGATGTTCCGCTCGCTGAAATGGGCGCTCCTGCTACTCGGAAACGTGGCAATGGCGCCGATCGGCGGACTGCTGGCGCTTTTGCTGACAGGCACGCATTTTAGCGTCTCTTCGGGTGTCGGTTTCCTGGCGCTTTTCGGCGTTGCGGTGCAGACCGGAGTAATCATGCTGGAATACATCAACCAGCTGCGAGTGCGCGGTCACACGGTCGTGGACGCGGCCATCGAAGGAGCAGTTCTGCGGCTGCGGCCCATCATGATGACCATGCTGGTGGCGACGCTCGGATTGTTGCCGGCGGCGCTCTCTCGCGAGATTGGTTCGGATTCGCAACGGCCGTTCGCCATAGTGATTGTGGGAGGCCTGGTTGGGGCATTGCTTCTGAGTGTCTTCCTTCTGCCGACCTTATATGTTTGGTTTGCAAGCGATGGCGATAAACTTCCCGAGCCCGAACCAGGCTTCGAAGAAAGCGCGTGAACGAGACTCTCTTCGAGGCGACGAATCAGGCGCGGCTGTCGCAGAATTTACGAGAGTGAATAACGGGTATGGGCGGATTTTCGCAGGACCTCGCCGAGTGCAGCGGATGAGCTGTACGGTGGGCATCGAAAGGACGCGAATTCCATGAAGAAGGAAGAAGTTCGCGCGCGAATTGAAGAAATTGGGATTGTGCCGGCGGTGCGTTTTCGTTCGGCAGAGGACGCGCGGTTTGCAACGGAGGCGGTCGCTCATGGCGGGATACCGATCGTGGAGATCACGATGACCGTGCCGGGTGCCATTGAGCTGATCGGCGAGCTAGCGCGGAGCAGCCCAGACGTGATTGTGGGAGCAGGGACGTTGTTCGATACGGAAACGGCGAGACAGTGTCTGGATGCGGGAGCGAAATTCCTGACAAGTCCTGGACTGGATCCGCAGCTGGTGGAATTCGGCGTTAAAAGGGAGATAGTGGTTTTGGCCGGCGCGCTAACGCCGACCGAAGTGACGATAGCGTGGAAAGCGGGTGCGGACTTCGTCAAAATATTTCCGTGTTCGCTGGTGGGAGGCGAGAAATACATCAAGGCGCTGAAGGGGCCGTTTCGGCAGGTGCCGCTGATCGCGGCAGGGGGCGTAAATCAGATGACGGCCTCGAATTTCATTCTGGCGGGAGCAGCGGCCATCGGCGTGGGAGGGGAGCTAGTCCCGGAAGAAGCCATCCGGCTGCGACAAGAGGAACGGATTCATGAACTGGCGCGCAGATTTGTGGGATTTGTGAACAAAGCGCGGACGCAAATGGCGGCGGTGAAGGGAGTTCGCAGGAGCCGCTAGAGCGGCGCGGAGAGATTCTCTTCGTTGCGGATGCCGCTGCGGTATTCTTGCGGAATGACGAACGCAGCGAATGCAGGTGTAATGCGGGAAAGGGCCGGCCTTTGCGCGGATTGCCAGCATGCGCGCCGGGTGGAATCCGATCGCGGATCCGTCTTTCTTTTCTGCGAACTCTCGCGCAGCGACGAGCGATTCGCCAAGTACCCGCGGCTGCCGGTGCTTTCGTGCCCCGGCTACAAGAAAAGCTCGAAGCGAGCCGAGCAAATCTAGAATTACCTTTTCCCATTTATATCATCGTGGTACATTAACTGGCGGGTTTATCTATCCAGCGAGGTCTTCCCATGACTTCGGGCACTCGTGCCGCCGCGATTTTGCTTCTATTCCTCTGCCCGCTGGGCGCGCGAGCGGAAACCCTCAAAATCACCAGCAAACCACCGGGAGCGACGGTGGAGATCGACGGAGTGCTGGCGGGTACGACGCCCTTCGAGAAAGACTACCCGGGAGGATACTTTCACAAGCCGAGGACGTCGATAGGCGCGCGGCTGGAACATGCCATGGTGGCGCGGCTCAGCCTGGCGGGATACGCAACCAAAGAGATTCGCATGACGGACGGACCGATGGAGTGGATTTCCCTGAATGGGAGAAATCATGGGGAATACTGGCTGATCAAGAGCGATCGCTTCGAGGTGGAACTGGAAGCCATCGGGCAAGTGTTTACGGGCGGGGTCAAGGCGAGATTATCGGCGGACCGGAGCGTTGATCTCGAACCGGAACTTTCTCTCGAGGAGCTGGTGCGGAAGACGAAGCCAGCGGTTGTTTATTTGAAGGGGTTGGATAAATCGGGAACAGGATTTTTTGTAACGGAGACGGGCGTGATCGTAACGAACGCGCACCTGGCACGAGGGGAAGAGACGCTGCACACGATGCTTCCGGGAGGCCAAGAACTGGAAGCAAAAGTCGTGTACATCGACCCGGAGCTGGATATTGCGCTGGCTAAAGTGGAGGGAAAGGATTATCCGCATTTGACGCTGGCGGACGCAACGACGGTGCGGCAAGGCGAGAACGTGCTGGCGATCGGTAATCCTGGGGATGCCATGTTATTCAGCGTGACGAAAGGTGTGGTGAGCGCGGTCGGGCAATTTCCGAACGCGGGGCCGGGGACGTGGATCCAGACGGATACGCCGATCAATCCGGGAAACAGCGGGGGGCCGCTGCTGAACGGCCGGGGAGAAGTAATCGGGATCAACACGGAAAAACTGATCAAAAAGAATGTGACGGGCATCGGATTTGCGCTGAGCGCTTCGGATGTTTTGAATGTGTTGCATCGTTTTTATCCCAATGTTGCGGCGGTTCGCTCCGCCGACAGCGCACGATCGACGGGTGGGGCGCTGACGGGATCTTCTGGCGCTGAATCGGCGGGAGCAGGCAAAGGTTCCGATACGACGATGTCTGCTTCGTCGGGCGGCGAAACGCAGGTGACTTCGAGCAACGCCAACTCCGCTATCGCAGCAGCAGATGATACAGCCGAACCTGAGACGAGCCAGGCTCCGCTGGGATTTGGCACTGTGGCGATTACGTCGGAGCCTGATGGAGCGGAGATTTACGTGGACGAGAAATTCGTCGGCAACGCTCCTGCAAAACTGAAGCTTCCGGCGGGGAATCACAACATGGTTTTAAAAGCGCCTGGATTTGCCGACTGGAAGCGCACGCTGGAGATTTTGAAGGACAGCCACGTCACGCTGAAGCCGGCGCTCGAACACCGGCCATAGCCCCTGCAATGGTGAGAGAAGAGAAAAAAGCGGCAGGACGCCATGCGCGGTGTCCTGCCGCAATGAAGGTAGGAATATTCTATGGCTTTGGCTGCTGCGGTTGTTGCGGATCTGGCGTGTTCGACGGCGTGCTCGCCGGCGACTTTGCGGAGACCGGGGTCACGCTGGCAGAACTGTCCGCGGCCAATTCGGACGGCTTGTATTTGGGCGCGCTGATGTAGCCGTGGACGTGGTCCTTGTCGATCTTGTTGACGATGATCTGCACAGGTTGCGAATCGGCATCGGTGTGAATCCAGATGGGCTCGTAGAGGTTTACATTTTTTTTCTGGAGTTCGCTGTCGTCCACCATCATCGCGAGATTGTAGTGCTTATGCTTGGTGTCCGCCTTGCGAAGAGAAATGGTGAGAGGCCCGACGCGCTGGAACTCCTTTGACTTGGAGAGGTCAAATTCGAAATAGCTGCGTTCGCCGCGCTTTTCGAGGGCGACAAGTTCGTCGTGAGTCTTGGCGATAGAGCCGTTGAGGTTATCGCGAGTGGAATTGAGATCGTCGCGAGTGGAGTTGATGGAGCCTTCGAGATCGGAGCGGTCTTTCGCGACTTCATCCTGGGTGGCTTTCAGCTGCTGCTGCTGATCGGCCAACTGAGCCTGGAGTTCGAGGTATTTTTTGTCGACAGGTGCGGCGCGGTGCTTGACGACATGGCGCTTCGCGTGGACGGGCTTGGGCTTAGCGACCGGGGCGGAGGAAGTTTCGGAGGATTGCGGGATCGCATCCGCGGAAAGCACAGGATCGGAGGCGGGCGATGTGACGGGGGCGGGAGTCTGCGCGGCCGTGATTTCGTTTAACTTTGCCGTGAGTGTATTGACCTGGGATTGCATTTGGGCCATCGCGGCGTTGGCTGTCGCGGCCTGCGCGGTGGCTTGGCTAAGCTGCGACTTTTGGTGATAGCCGTAAGCGAAGGCCACTCCGGCGATGGCGAGCAGGGCTACGAGTGCTATGGCCAACCAACGGTTGGAGCCATCGCGCAGCGCGCCCCAGCCGTTCTCGTTGTGATTGGATTCTTGATACTCATCCATGATTACCCTCCTGAAGGATCTTGCGACCTGAAAGCGGCGTCCGTTGGTGCGCGTTTGCCTGAGAGTCGGTAGCCGCTATCGTCGGCTGATGTGGTAAATCCAGAGCTTGCTCCAAAGGGACAATCGTCCCTCTTGATTTAAGAGCACTTGGCGGGCCGGGCGGCCGCAGAGTCATTATGCGCTAAGAGAAGTATTTTCAGGAAGAAAGAAGAAAAGCGCGAGGACAGTAATTTTAGAGTGAGTACTAGTCCTAGAAAAATTTCCCCGGTTGGCCGAAGAGATTATCCGGCTCGGCAGTTGCGGGGAGAAGCCAGAGGTGCTGGAAGCACCGGGGACTCGGCTCGATGCCTTCCGCGGAAAAGCAAAGTGCTTGGGGTGATTGCGGATCATGATGCAGACGAGAGATTCTCCGTGAGCGACGCAGCGGTCTGAACGGAACGCGAGATTGCCGCGAGGCGAGGCCGTGTGCTAGCATCCGCGGAGTTGGGGAACGGACCAGGGGCAGTTGATTGTCCGGCGCTGCAATCTGCGAGACGCCGGGGCAGGGGCCACGCTCTCCTTCATCTTCTGAATCGCACACCCAGGCGCAGGCCCGCGCCTGAATTCTTCGGGACGGACCTCGTCTGATGGCTCCGGCATGGCCGGCGCCACGCAAAGGGAGGTCTATATGAAGAGCTATCTCACCAAGGAGATTCGAAACGTTGGCATTGTCGGCCACGGCGGCACCGGCAAGACGCAACTGGTGTCGTCGTTGCTCTTCACCGCGGGAATGACGCCGCGGTGGGGAAAAGTTGCGGAAGGCAGCACCACGACGGACTGGGACGAAGAAGAGGTTGCGCGGAAAATCTCGATTCAAACAGGACTGGCTTACGCGGAGTGGCCGACCTCCGGCGGACAGGCGGGCAGCTCGGAAAAAGTAAAAATAAATTTCATCGACCTGCCGGGATATTCCACTTTTATTACGGAAGCAAAAGCTTCGCTGATTGCGGCGGATGCGGCGCTGATCGCGGTGGATGCGCACGTGGGCGCGCAAGTGACCACGGAAAAAGTCTGGGATTACTGCACGGAATACGACATTCCCCGCGCGTTTGTACTCACCTGGATGGACCGCGAGTTGGCCAGCTTTGAACGTTCGATGGAATCGCTGGAACAGGTTTTTGGGCGCAATGTGGTTGCGCTGCAGCTTCCGATCGGTTCCGAGAGAGGTTTCCGCGGGGTGATCGACCTCGTCGGGATGAAGGCACACATCTACAAGCCGGATGGAGATGGGAAGCCATCGATTGAGGAGATTCCGGCGGCGCTGGCCGATGAGGCCAAGGAAGCGCACGAGAAATTGGTCGAGATGGTGGCGGAAGGCGACGACGAATTGATGGAGGAGTTTTTCAAGGAAGGCACCATCCCGATCGCGGATCTGATTCCGGGCGTGCGGAAGGCCATCGTGGCCGAGAAAATCTTTCCCGTGCTGATGGTTTCGAGTCTCCACAATATCGGAACGGCCAGCTTACTGACGTTTCTGGCGGATGCGTTTCCACACCCCGATGAGCACGCGCAGGTGGGATATACGGAACCGAACGGCAAGGGCGAGCGCGTGGAGCGCAAGTACGATGACAGCCAGCCGCTCTCGCTTTTCGTGTTCAAAACGCTGGCGGATCCCTTCGCCGGGCGGATTAATTATTTCAAAGTGAAAAGCGGCGTGCTGAAAAACGACGCCACGCTGACCAACTACAACCGGGGAATACTGGAGCGCTTTCAGCACACGCAGGTGGTGCAAGGGAAACAGCTCACCGAAATCGCGGACCTGCATTCCGGGGACATCGGAGCGATCTCGAAGCTGAAGGAAACGACGACCGGCGAAACGCTGGGAGACAAAGCGTCGCCTATCTACTACAAGCCCGCGCAACTGCCGGAGCCCTCGATCACGTTCGCGATCGAGCCCAAAACGCGCGCCGACGAGGACAAAATCGGTGTTTCGATTCACAAAATTATCGAGGAAGATCCCGCGCTGCGTTTTATGCGGGACCCGCAGACCAAGGAATTCTTGCTGGCGGGTTCCGGACAGCAACACATCGAGGTGGTGGTGGCGAAGCTGCACAAGCGCTACCACGTGGACCTGACGCTAAAGCCGCCGAAGGTGCCTTATCGCGAGACGATACGCGGCAAAGCGGACGCAGAAGGGAAACACAAGAAGCAGTCCGGCGGGCACGGACAGTTCGGCGTGTGCCGCATCAAGATGGAGCCGATTGAGCGCGGCAAAGGCGTCGAATTTGTGGATGACGTCTTTGGCGGCGCGATTCCGAGGAACTGGATTCCCTCGGTGGAGAAGGGGATTCGCGACGCGGCCGCGCGTGGTTATCTGGCCGGTTTTCCCGTGGTGGATTTCCGGGCGGTACTGTACGACGGGAAGTACCACGACGTGGATTCGTCGGACATGGCTTTCAAAATTGCGGGGTCGCTCGCTTTCAAGGAAGCGATGAAGATGGCTAAACCGGCTCTGCTGGAGCCGGTGATGCACGTCGAGGTGTACGCGCCGGATCAATATTCAGGAGACTTGATGGGTGACCTCAGCTCGCGGCGCGGGCGCATTGCGGGCAGCGAAGCGCGCGGGCACAACGTAGTCATCAAGGCGCAAGTGCCGTTTTCGGAGATGCTAAGTTACGCCAACGACCTCATTTCCAAGACGCAAGGACGCGCGAGCTACTCGATGGAGTTTTCGCACTACGACTACTTGCCGAACGAGCTGGCGCAAAAAGTGATCGATACGCATAAACCGGCGCACGGCGAAGCGGAAGAAGAGGAAGGGTAGTTGCGGAGCCGGTGCTGTCAGCTGGACAATTTCGGTAGAAACATTCCGGTGTGGCGCAGATGCTCGGTAAAGCCAGGGCCGAATTCCTGTGCCAAAAAAGATTCTTCGCGGCGGGCTTTAAGATAAAAAGAAAAGAGCGCGACCGCGACGGCAAGCAGACCGCGCACCTCACCGATTGTGACCGAAGTGCCAAATAGTGCGATCAAAATTCCTGTATAAATCGGATGACGGATGGCGCGGTAGGGACCGGAACGAATCAACTCGTGACCTTCCTTCAGTGTGACGACGCCGCTCCAATTGGAACCCAAGTGCCAGCGAGCCCAGATGGCAAGCCCCGTACCGGCGGCAGTCAGCGCAACCCCCAGCCATTGCGAGGGCAAGCCCGCAGGAAGAAAGCGAACGCCCAGCCAACCGTAGTGTCCCGCGGAACGAAACAAGAGATAGAAAGCGATCAATAAGGGCAGGGTATAGCAGAGTCGCTGGAAATAACTTTCCCGTTTCTTGGTTACCTTGCGGTTGAAGGCGGAAACCAGCCAGTACAAACCGAAAGCGATCCAACAAAACTGAATCCACCATCCGGGCGATGAGAGATCCATGGTTGCTCCACGACCTAGCCAATGTGCTTCCCAGCTCTCTGGTTGAAAGCGCAGACCAACCAGTAGACCTGCGGTACGGTCCAGCATCGGAGGGCCAATCCGGACGCCGGTATCGGAGACATTCGTTCTACCAATATACTTACGTGTGGCGATGGAGTCATGTTTCCTGCCTCGCGGCGCCAAATTGGTGCTTGCCCGGAGAAGATGCGCCGTCAGAATGGAGAGCTTATGAAGAAGAAAACCGCTGCCAACCAAGGTGCAGCCAGGCGTGGTTCTCAAACAACCGCGATTCATGCGGGTGAGCCGAATCGCCATGGCGTTGGCGGGCCGGTGGTCACGGACATTACGCGGACCTCGACGTTTACATTTTCTTCGACAGCGGAAATGAAGCTGTGGGCGGAGGGAAAGAGCAAGGCGTATATCTATACGCGCTACGGCAACCCTACGCTTGCGGTGGCGGAAGGGAAAATCGCGGCCCTGGAAGGAGCGGAGGCCGCGGTCGTCACGGCGTCCGGGATGGCGGCAATTTCGAGCGCGCTGCTCGGCGTGCTGAAACACGGCGACGAGTTGATATCCACGGCGCAACTTTATGGCGGCAGCTACCGGCTGATGCGCGATATTTTTCCCAACATGGGCATTACCACGCATCGCGTAGGGATGGATCTCGAAGGCTTAGAGGGTCTCGTCACGCCGCGGACCAGGGTTTTGTACGTGGAGACGCCGACGAATCCAACGCTCCGGCTTGTGGACATCGAAAAGGCGATTCGGTTCGCGAAAGAGCACAAGCTGGTCTCCATCATCGACAATACGTTCGCAACGCCGGTGCTGCAGAATCCGATCGCGCTAGGCTACGACATGGTGGTGCACAGCGCCACGAAAGCGCTGGCGGGGCATTCGGACTTGATTGCGGGAGTGGCGGTTGGCAACAAAAAATGGATGGAACGCGTGCGTCACATGGTGATTTATCTGGGTGGCTCGATGGACCCCGGTGCCGCGTACCTCTTGATTCGCGGCATAAAAACGCTGGGAGTGCGCGTCGAACGGCAGTGCGAGAACGCTATCGCTGTCGCGAAGTTTCTCGAAAAACATCCGAAGGTCGCGCGGGTGCACTATCCGGGACTGGCGTCACATCCGGACCACAAGCTGGCGAAAAAACAGATGCGCGGATTTGGATCGATGATGGCGTTTGATTTGAAGGGCGGGTTACCTGCGGCCCGGCGTTTCTGCGACCGTGTGCAGTTGTTTTTGCTGGCGGCCAGCCTGGGAGGCGTCGAGTCGCTCGTCATACTCCCGATCTATAGTTCGCACTACAACATGAGCATCGAAGAATTGCAGCAAGCCGGCGTTAGTCCAGGCACGGTCCGCGTTTCGATTGGACTTGAGGATGCGCAGGACTTAATCGGCGACTTGAAACAAGCGCTCGACTAATTGGAGGTAGCCAGGAAAAAACGTTCGCGATACTACGCCGGCTGCGGCTGGACGGGCGACTCCCATCTCTGCTTGTCGGAGAGCCGAGATTTTACGATGTCCTCAAGCTCATGTGAACTCTGAACATCCTCGGGATAATTGTGAACGGTGATGTCAAAAGAGAGGCCGTGCTTGGTGCGAACCCCTTGAAGCGCTTCTTGGAGCCGGAGGGCGACGCGCTTGGCGTTCATCGAGTCTGTTTCCGGAAGCACAATCGCAAAGAGTTCGGACGACAGGTTGTAAATGGAATCCGTTGGCCGGAGCTTGCTGGAGATGGCTTTGGCGGTCTCACCCCAGGGGGCTTTGCGTTCCTCCGGATTCTTCTCCTTAGGAATGCGAGGGGATTGCACCAGTAAAAGTGTAAGCGCCCTGTCCATGGTCATGGCTCTGCGGTGTTCCATGGTTAGCCGATCCCAGAAGTGGTCCTGACCTGGCATGGATTGCAAAATGTCGACGCTGGCTTGCTGACGGAGCTGAACGTTTCGCTCCAATTGCTCGATCAAGTTCTGTTTCAATTTGTGGACCAATCGCTGGCGGTCCAACAGGTAGCCTGTAAAGAGAAGCGTCAAAATGCAGAAACCGAAGTAAGCGACGCGAAGAGTCCATTTGTTTCCAAGGTCGGGGCGGAGAAAGACCAGGGGGTACATCAGCACGGCGAGTCCGGCGGCCTGCACTAAAACAAAAACCGCTGCGAGGACGGTTAAGTGAAGTTCCCGCCGTTCGAGTTGCTCGAGGTCCTGCCGGTTCAGGGTGGCCATAGTCGATCGCATTCCTTCAAATACCGTCGGGTCAGCCGGCGGTAGGGGTGTTGCCGAGCCTGTTCCGAATTTCTCTCTATAACTGACGCAGAGCAATAGAGGAAAGGTACCGTGATGCGGACTTGCTACTTTACTTCCCTGAAGCGTACACAGCTCGCCAAACAATGGGCCGATGACGTGCCAGATGTGGAACGGCAACACAGAAAACAAAAACGGGCGGGACGCCGAAGCGCACCGCCCGTTTCGTATTTTTGTGAAGTGTAATTAGAGGGGTTGGACGTTCGAGGCCTGCAGACCCTTGGGGCCCTTGGTCACTTCGAATTCAACCGCTTGGCCATCGTTCAACGACTTGTAGCCATCAGCCACGATCGCGGAGAAATGGACGAAAACGTCCTCCCCGCTCTGGCGCTGGATGAACCCGAAGCCCTTGCTGGCATTAAACCACTTCACTGTTCCTTGTTCTTTACTCACTGCTGTACTCTTTTCTGTCGGTTGAGTTGCAACCGAGCATTACTAAATTGAGCTATTTGATGCCTCGAAATCCGAACCCCTCTAGAGAGTTACGGCCGCCCTTAGACGTAAAAAAAGGCCGCAAGTTTGACCCTGCGACCGCTTTACAAATCCAAAGGCGATACAAGAGCAACAAACGCAAATGCAGAATACTACAGATGGGACCATTTGCCAAGAGAAATATTTACATTTTTTCCTGGCCCGCAAGCAGGGCTAGAGCACGGATTCGAAGGCTAGTCCGGCAGAGTCGCTTCGCTCGTAATAGTGAAATGCGCGGCGGCTCCGGCGGCCTTGGGCAGGCTGGGCGGTGTGACAGGCTGCCCTCCGCCGATCCAGGCGTCGACTCTGCCGGGAACGATGCGGTGCTTTCCGGATTCGTCGACGATGCTCAGGTCACGGCCACGCAAGACAAATTTCACCGACTTTTTTTCACCGCGCTCGAGATGGAGGCGCTGAAAACCTTCGAGGGCACGCAGCGGAGCGCCAGCTATGCCGGGATGCGAGATGTAAAGCTGGACAACCTCGTCGCCGGCAACGGGGCCGGTGTTTTTGACTTGCGCAGAAATGGTGAGGTCATCCGTGGCGGAAATCTTTGCGTTGTCGACATGCGCGCTATCGTAGGCAAACGTTGTGTAGCTCAATCCGAAGCCGAAGGGATAGAGCGGCTGGCCGTCGAAATAGCGGTACGTGCGATTGGCCATGGAATAGTCATCGAACGGCGGAAGCTGATCGACAGATTTGTAGAAGGTAACGGGTAAGCGGCCGGCAGGGCTGAAATCGCCCGCTAGCGCCTCGGCGACAGCCGTGCCGCCTTCTTCGCCGGGATACCACGCTTCGAGAATAGCCGGGAGATGGGCGTCCGCCCAGTTGATGGCGAGGGCGCTGCCATTCGTAAGGACGAGAACGGTTGGTTTACCGGCGGCATGGACGCGTTCGAGCAAATTCTCCTGCGGCGCGGGAAGATCGATGCGCGTGCGGTCGCCGCCCGCGAAGCCTTCGGCGTTTACCTTCATTTCCTCGCCTTCAATGCGCGCCGAGAGCCCCATGACTACGACTACGAGGTCCGCGTTGCGGGCGGCGTCGACGGCCTTGCGCTCTTCGTCGTCGGGAATGCTCCAGATGAGGCGCGCTTCGGAGCTGCGCACGTCCTGAAAATATTCGATTGTGAGGGAATAGGGATGGCCTTTTCCAAGATGAACTTTTTGGGTGAGTGTGGAGGCGGGATGATGAAGCGTCCAATCCTCGACGAGGAGGTTGCCGTCGAGCCAGAGGCGATAGCCGTCCTGGCCGGTGAATCCGATGAGGTAATCGCCGGATTCAGGAACGGTTAAGAAGCCGGTCCAACGGACGGAGTAGTTATTGAGTAGTTGCGGCGAGATGCCCGTGTCGCCCCAAGCAAAGTCGACGGTGCCATCGGTGCGGCTCATTGCGGGCGAACCTTCAAGCGTCATATTCGGGAAGTAGTTCGCTTTGAGACCGTGTTCGGTGCAAGAAGCGTCGGCGCAAAGAGCATCCGGCGGAATTGGTCTGGTAACGGGACCGACGAGGCCGGTGCCTTCCACATAAACGACTTTGGATTGCGGAAAGCGATTGCGAATGCCGGCAAGGATGGTGACCGGTTTCGAAGGCGTGCCGTTGTAGTTGCCTTCCAGCGCGTCGAGACTGTCGGCGTTGGGACCGATGACGGCGATCGTCGCGGGCGTCTGCTTCAGGGGAAGGAAGTTGTCTTTATTTTTGAGCAGAACGAGTGCTTCGCGGGCCGTGCGGAGGGCGAGCTCGCGGTGCGCTTCGGTATCATTGTCGGCAGGAGTAATGCGCGAATAGGGATCCGCGGCAGGCGGGACGAACATGCCGAGACGAAACCGAGCGGTGAAGAGGCGGCGCAGGGAGCCGTCGATATCGGCCTCGGAGAGCAAACCTTGATGGACCGCGCTCAGGATTGCCGCATGCTCCGTGCTCATTGCGTGACGGTAGTCGCCGCAGATGAGATCCATCCCAGCCTTAAAGACTGCGGCAACGCCCTGCTCGGGAGTGGGCATAAAGTGGTGGCCGACAAAGACATCCGTGACGGCGCCGCAATCGGAGACGACGTAGCCCTGAAAACCCCAATCCTTGCGCAGATGTTCCTGCAGCAGATCGGTATTGGCGCACGCAGGCTGTCCGTTTAAGGAATTGTACGCGCACATCACGGATTCGGCCTTGCCCTCCATGACCGTGGCCCGGAAGGCAGGCAAATAAGTGTCTTCCATGTCGTGGCGGGAGGCATGCACGTCAACGGAATGGCGCGTGGATTCGGGGCCGCTGTGGACGGCAAAGTGTTTAGGAGTGGAGACCGTCTTGAAATAGTTGGGGTCGCTGCCTTGCAAGCCGGTGACGAACGCGACGCCGAGACGCGCGGTCAGGAAAGGATCCTCGCCATAGGTCTCCTGGCCGCGGCCCCAGCGCGGATCGCGGAAAATATTGATGTTGGGAGACCAGACGGTGAGGCCGCGATACCAGTCGGAAGAACCGTCGGGATGCACGGTGGCGTAAAACTTGGCGCGAAACTCGGTGCTGATGGTATCGCTGACTTGATGCATCAGAGGCTCATCGAAAGTGGCAGCCATGCCGATGGCTTGGGGGAAGACCGTGGCGATTCCAGCGCGGGCGACACCGTGAAGTCCTTCGTTCCACCAGTTGTATTCGGGAACACGCAGCCGGGGAATGGATGGAGCGGTGTGGCCGAGTTGTGAAATTTTTTCTTCAAGAGTCATGCGGGAAATGAGGTCGTCGACGCGTTGCTGGATGGAGAGCTTGGGATTTAGATAAGGGGCGTCCGCGGGCGCTTCTTGCGCGGAGCCAACAGAACACACGGCCATGCAGAGTGATAGGCAAGCCAAGAAGGAGCAGCCTGCGCGCAGCAGGCGAGCGAATACGGACGGTTTCACGTGAAACACCTCGCGGGAGAGTCTATCTCAAGCTGCTCTCGTGCCGGAAATGACTCGGGAGGATTCAGGGGTCACCGACCGTGTATTGAGTAGGTCACCCCTCCTTCGCCGGAAAGCGTTGACCTGGACTGTAACGGCTACTTAACATAGAGAGATGCGGCGGAAGAACCAGTTTGCGCTGTACGCCACGCTCGCGGCCGCACTGTGCGCGGCCGCCGGTGGGTGCGAGGATGCGGCCAAACACGGAGTGCAGGCGCACGTTCCGGCCCTCTCTCCGGCGAATGTTGCGGCTGCGCGAGTATCGGGAGATGTGGGAGAGCTCCCGCTGGCGAAGCTTTCGCCTCAGTGGATCGCCGCACTGGCGCCGCGGGTTCCCGGGCCGAAGGAATATCTGATCGAGCAGGTGGAAGCGAAGCTTTCTTCCGGGGAACAGAACTATAAAGCGGGGCATCTGGAAGCGGCGCGGCGCGACTTTGACGACGCCTTCGACTGGATGATCGAGAGCGGTTTCGACACAAACAGCGATGCGAAGCTGAACGAACTGTTCCGCCGCGTCGTTGACACCGCGTACGACGACGAGTTACAGGCCTTCCGCGCCGGGGACGGTTTTCAGGAAGCGCCGGCGGTGCCGGCGGCGATTGACGAAGTGGCGGAAATGACTTTTCCCGTCGATCCGCGGTTGAAAGCGCGGGCCGAGGAAGCAGCCAAGAACATTTCGCATGACTTGCCCCTCACGGTGAACGACGAAGTGCTCTCTTTTCTCAATTTTTTCCAGACCCCGCGCGGCCGCGCCATCGTGGAGACGGGGCTGCGTCGCTCGGGGCGTTATCGCCCCATGATTTCGCGCGTGCTGCGCGAAGAAGGCGTCCCCCAGGATTTGATCTATCTGGCGCAAGCGGAGAGCGCGTTCCAGCCGCTGGCGTTGTCGCGGGCCGGGGCGCGGGGAATTTGGCAGTTTGTGGCTTATCGCGGCATGGAGTACGGCCTCCGGCACACTTGGTGGATCGACGAACGGCAGGATCCGGAGAAAGCCACGCGCGCGGCGGCGCAACACTTGCGCGATTTGTATGGTCAATTCGGCGATTGGTATCTGGCCATGGCCGCGTATAACTGCGGCCCGGGGAACGTGCAGAAGGCCATCGAGCGCACGGGCTACGCCGATTTCTGGGAGCTTTACAAGCGCAACGTGCTGCCGCGCGAAACGAGAAATTACGTGCCCATTATTCTGGCGCTCACGCTCATCGCCAAGGACGCCGCGCACTACGGCATCCAGGCGGATCCGGAACAGCCCGTACCCACGGACGTCGTGAAGCCCGGGCGAGCCATCGATCTGCGCCTGGTGGCCGAGACGATCGATGTGGACGTTGAAACACTCCGCAATCTGAACCCCTCCCTGCTACGCCTCGCGACGCCGGACGATCCTTCCTTCGAGCTGCATCTGCCCCTGGGAACGGCGGAACGATTTTCCGCGGAGATCGCGGACATTCCGCCGGACAAGTGGGTGAGCTGGCGGCGACACCGCATTGAAGCGGGCGAGACGCTGACCTCGATTGCGAAAAAATATCGGGTGACGCCCTTGGCGATCTCCGAGGCGAATAACATGGAGCGCCACGCAGCGCTGGACGTTGGAGAGAAACTGATTATTCCCGCGGCTCCTTCGGCGGATTCCAAGCCCCGCCTGGTTCGCTATCGCGTGCGCAAAGGCGACACGCTTGGCGGGGTCGCGGATCGTTTTAGCGTCCCGACAGAAGATGTGCTCAAGTGGAATCACATGAGGACCAACCGGGTGAGCCGCGGCATGGTTCTACGCATTTATACCGTTGGCGGCGCGCCGGAAGCCGCCCCCGTCCACCGGCGCTCGAAGACGAGAACGAAGGGCAGTTCCCACCAGGCAGCAGCCGCCGGCAGCCGGGCGACCGCTTCGATTCACAACTAACTCTTTTATTTACAATAGGTTATAGCTTAGCAGAAAAATGGACCTGCACGAATAGATCGAGAACCGCTGGCCCGCCCGTTCTCCCCGAAGATCTCGTCTTCGCGAGAATAATGCAGAGTGCTTGACAACTTTGCGGGAGTACGATAACAACTTCGCTGCGGCGGAGGGGAGTCGGCGACTCCGGCTGAGGCAGCGTCCCACGAGCCATAGGCTTGTGGATTCCCCCCTCGGGAGGATGCGATGGATTTCGAGAAGGACAACTTCGAAGATGACAACGAGCTGTCGCGGCTGGAGGAGGAAGACGAGCTGGGCGGCGGCGGTGATGAGATTGTGGAAGCCGAAGAAGAAGAGATTCTCATCACGGAGGAAGAGCCGGTAGCAGCGGCGCCGGCAGCGAAGACTGCGCCCAAGCCCGCGGCGAAGCCCGCCAAGAAAGCGGCCCCGAAAAAGAAGGCCAAGGCGAAAGCCAAAAAAGCCAAGCCCAAACCAAAACCGAAAAAGAAGGCGAAGAAAGCGGCCAAAAAGAAGAAGCGGCGGTAAACGCTCCCGTACTACCGAATTGTTTGATGCAAGGAGAGGCTTGGGCAATCGTCCAGGCCTTTTCCTTTTGAAAATGTTTCATGGCCACTCTGGAACCCGGCTCGCCCCGGGGCCCTCCCGATACTGGACAACAATTCTCTCGAATTGGGAATCTCCCGGCTTCCCAAACAGTCAGCTTGCCGGAATGAGAAACTGCCGCTAGCATAACCCTGGATGTTGCGGGCACTGGAACAGATACGGCGGATGCGCGGCGGCGCGCAGTCACACTTGATGCGCTGCTCGGACGGGAACTACTACGTCGTCAAATTCCAAAATAACCCGCAGCACCGCCGGATTTTGGTGAACGAACTGCTAGGAACCAGGGTGGCGGCGCGGTTGGGGCTTCCGACGACGCCGGTGGCTATTGTCGAAGTGTCCGAGGAACTTATCCGCTTGACGCCGGATCTGGCGATAGAAATGCCACGCCAGCGGATACCGTGCCAGGCGGGGCTGCAGTTCGGCTCGCGCTACCCGGGCGATCCGCGGCGCCTTGCTCTGCATGACTTTCTGCCCGACGAACAATTGCGCCAGGTGGCTAATCTCCACGACTTCGCGGGCATGCTGGTCTTCGACAAATGGACCTGCAATACCAACGGACGCCAGACGCTTTTTTTTCAAGCCCCGCTTCGCGACGTACTCCAAACCGCCGATTCTTCCGGAGCGGAAGCGGAAAAGAAAGGGTTCGAATACAGCACGCTGATGATCGATCAGGGCTTTTGCTTCAATGCCGGCGAATGGAATTTCCCCGATGCGCCTCTGCGCGGACTCTATGCGCGCAATCGAGTCTATGAAGGCGTGACCGGAATGGAGTCCTTTGCACCCTGGCTCGAGCGCCTGGAAAAACAAATGACCGATCGCGCGCTGGACGGCATCACGCGGCAAATTCCTCCGGCCTGGTATGAGGACGATCTTGACGCCGTGCTGCGCCTGTCCGAGCAGCTGCTGCAACGGCGCTCCCGCGTTCCGGAGCTGATTCTGGCCGCCAAGAAATCCAATCGCCAGCCCTTCCAAAACTGGGTGTGACAGAAATGGACTCGACCTATGACGGAAACTTCCTCTGAATCCGCGGCAAACGAACGCAACTGCGCCTACCGCATCTTGCGCTACACGCCGAACCTCGTGCGCGACGAATGGGTGAACATCGGAGTGCTGCTCTTCGATCCGCAATCCGGCGAACGCCGTCTGCGCCTTATCGAAGAGCGAGAAGAATTTGCGCGAGTGCGCCGGCTGCATCCGCAAGCCGACGAAGCCCTGTTACGCGCTTTGCGCGACGACCTGGAAGATCGCTTTGAGTCCTTCCGCAGTTCGCAAGGGCATGGCTCGAACGGCGACTCCAATGGCCGCGCCTTGCAGGAACTTCTGCGCAAGTGGGACGATACGCTCTCGAACGCCCTCCAGCTCGCGCCGCAGAAAGGCATCCTCTCGCAGGATCTGGATGCGGAACTCGAACGTCTCTACGGAGACCACGTGGCCATCCCGCACGCGGCTGCGCGCGTGGGTGCGCCAGGAAGCCGCGGGCAGATGCGCTCGTACTGCTCGCAGGTTTTCCGGCATGCGCACCTGTGGGACAGAATCCAGAGATCCGTCCACGCCGCGGAATTTACGTTTCCCGGAGATCCCATGCGCATCGATTACAGCTACCGGCGCAACGGCACGCGCGGGTTCTTGCACACGCTTTCCGTGTCGCGCTCCCCGGGCGACGCCAAAGTCCTGGCTTACACCGCGGAGCGCATAGCCGCGAAAGCTTCTCTCAAAACCGAATTTGCCGCCATTACCGATGTTGCTTTGAAGGGACAAAACGACCGCGAGCGCTTCGTGGACCGCACGCTGCGCGACGCGGGCATCGAACCGGTTCCACTGGATCACTTTGCGGTGTGGGTCGGAAAGCTGAAGCCGTCGATTCAGTGAGCGTCACGGCACGGGCAGTGGCGGGGAAGAGGTGGTGAGCGGAGATTGATAGAATCCGTCTCTATTCCGAAACGGCGACAACGAGCAGCGTAGCGTCATCATGCCAATGGCCGCTGCTGAACGCCTCTGCCGCCGCCAGGATCTTCTCCTGCAACGTGGACGCGGACGACAGTCCGTATTCCTGGAGCAAACAAAGCAGGCGCGCTTCGCCGAATTCTTCGCCCGCGGGATCGGAAGCCTCCGTCACACCGTCCGTAAAGAGAATCACGCGGTCACCGGGCGCAAGCTGCACCGCGCCCGCGGCAAACCTCTGATTCGGAAAAACTCCGAGCACTCCCCCGCCTTCCTGCAGCCGCTGGTGCGAGCCGTCGCTATGCAGCACGATGGGCGCATTGTGCCCCGCGTTCGTATACCGCAAAAGCCGCGCCGGACCATCAAGCTGGGCATAAAAAAATGTAATGAAACGGTCGTTGCCGGTGTTGTGGCACACAAGCGAATTCAGCCGCGCACACAAACCGTCGGGAGACAATGCAGGCGAAGCGAGACCTCGCACAGCGGCCTGCAAGTTGGACATCAGCAACGCCGCAGGCAATCCTTTACCCGCCACGTCGGCGATGCACAGGCCCAGTGTTGTCTCGTCAAAAGCCAAGACATCGTAATAGTCTCCGCCGATGCTTTGCGCGGGCTGCCACGCGCCCGCAATCTCGTATCCCGCTTGTTGAGGAATGGTCTTGGGCAGCAGCCCCTGCTGAATGGAACGCGCCTCGGCCACTTCCCGCTCCTGCTGATGAAATTGCTGCGCGATCTCTTTGTGGTCCTTGTTTTCCTGCGCCGAGCGTCGGCGGGACGCACGCCGCTCCCGCCCCGCCGCAATCTGCTTCTGCAGAATCTCCAGCAGCCGCGCGTTGGTCCACGGCTTCTCAACAAAATCCGCAACGCCGTACTGCATGGCCTCGACGGCCAGCCCCACGGTCGCCCAGCCCGTCATCACCACGATTGCTGGCCCATCCTCGTTCTCGTGCAAGTGGCTGAGCAGGTCCAGTCCCTCGCGGCCCGACGTAGTGTCCCGCGCATAATTCAAATCCATCAGCAGCAGATCAAACTCGCGCTCCGCCACGGCCCGGAGCAGCTCCGCAGGCGACGCCACCGCTTCGGTTTCGTAGCCTTGCCCCTTGAGCAGCAATCGCAGTGCGTTCAGCACATCCGGCTGATCGTCGGCAATCAGGATTCGCGGCGTCGGCGTAACCATTTCTGAAATCATCTCGGGAAGGAAGCGGCAGGCTGACTTCCACCTTAAATCAGATGTAAGCCGTTTGTTTTTGGTGCATAGGAGAAGGTCGGAACTGCGCCTGCTCTCCCTATGCTCCCATTTGCGGGAAGCTCCGTCCCACATTCGGACAGCTGTCCGAATTCAGGAAAGGCGCAGCGGCAGACCCTAGAACGCTCCCCATCAACATGCCGCTCAGGGCAGAAAACGCGCGTGAGCTTTTTGGCGCCCGGCTTCTTAGAGCACCGGCTCCGACCAGTTCTCCAGCGTCTCCTTCACCTTGTGCATGAACTGGTGCGCAATCGCGCCATCGACGACGCGGTGGTCGTAGCTCAGCGTGATATAGCACATCGAGCGGATGGCGATCGAATCGTTGATCACCACCGGACGCTTTTCAATCGCGCCGAGGCCCAGGATGGCCACGTTCGGTTGGCTGATGACCGGCAGGCCGAAGAGCCCGCCGAAGACACCCGGATTGGTGATTGAAAAGGTGCCTTCCTGCACCTCTTCTGGCTTCAGTTTCTTCGACCGCGCGCGCTCCGCCAGATCGTTCAACGTGCGCTGGATGCCGAGTACATTTTTCTCGTCGGCACCTTTCACCACCGGCACGATGAGGCCCCAGTCCAGCGCCACGGCGATGCCGATGTTGATCTCCTTGTGCAGCACCACGTTCGTGCCGTCGAGCGAGGCGTTCACCGTCGGGAACGCCCGCAGGCCCGCAACCGCGGCCTTCACGAAGAAGGGCATGAAGGTCAGTTTGGTGTCGTAGCGTTCCTGAAACTCATCCTTGGACTTGGCGCGCAGCGAAGCCACCTTGGTCATGTCCACTTCGTCAACCGAGTAAACGTGCGGTGAGACGCGCTTCGAAGCCACCATGTGCTCCGCGATACGCTGCCGCATGTTACTCATCGGTTCGACTTGATAATTGCCGAAATAAATCTTCTCGCGCGGGACCGCCGATTCGAACGCCACGTGAATTTGTCCGCCAGAAACCGCCGGAGGCGCGGGCGCCGCGGCCGGAGGCGGAGGCGGCGGCAAAGTGGGCCGAGCGGGCGTTGCTGCTGGGGCGCTCGGCGGCGCCGCGGCGGGAACTCCGCCAGCCGCGATGACTGCCTCGATATCCTGTTTGCTGATTCGACCGCCCGCGCCCGTTCCGGGAACGGCTGCCAAATCGATGCCGTGCTCCGCGGCCATGCGGCGCACGAGCGGCGAACTGTGGATGCGTTCACCGGTGCGCTGTGGCGCTGCTACTGCCTGCGGAGCTGATTGCGTTGGCGCTGCGGCAGCGGGAGTTGGTGCCACGGGCCTCGGTGCTGGAGGCGGCGCGGGTGCAACCGCCCCGGGAGCCGCTGGCGCTGCGGCCTTCGCAGGAGCCGGTGCTGCCGCCGATGCGCCGCCCGCGCCGTCAATGACGGCCACCACCGTCTGAATCGGCACAGTCTGCCCTTCGTTGACCTTGATCTCCTTCAGCACGCCGGCCGAGGGCGACGGAATCTCCGCATCCACTTTGTCCGTCGATATCTCAAACAAAGGCTCGTCCCGTTCGACTTTATCGCCGGGCTTCTTGAGCCACTTGGTGATCGTCCCTTCAAAAATGCTTTCGCCCATCTGCGGCATCACTACGTCTGTGGCCATCTGCATTCTCCTGTCCAACTTCCATCCGGTTGCAGGGCGCCGCATTGCTGCGCCCTAATCTTTCACGTTCTAATACCTTGCTAGCTCTTTCGCTGCATCAAAAACCTTTTTGGCATTCGGCAGAAAATACTCTTCCAGCGGCGGTGAATACGGCACCGGCGTATCCAGCGCCGTCACGCGCATCAACGGCCCGTCCAAATCGCCAAACGCCTTCTCACAAAGAATCGCCGCAATCTCACCCGCGATTCCGCCCGTCTTCGTATCCTCGTGCACCACCAAACATCTGTTCGTCTTCTTCACCGATCGCAAAATCGTCTCTTCATCCAGCGGCAGCAGCGTCCGCAGATCGATCACTTCGGCTTCGATGCCTTCTTTCGCCAGTGCTTCCGCGGCGTCGAGCGACGTGTGCATCATCGCTGCGTAGGAAACAATCGTGAGGTGTCTCCCCTCGCGCCGCACCACCGCTTTCCCAATCGGCACGGTGTAATCGCCTGCAGGCACTTCTCCCTTGATCCGCCGGTAAAGAAACTTATGCTCGAAAAAGAGCACCGGATTGTTGTCGCGCACCGCCGCCTTCAACAATCCTTTCGCGTCATACGGCGTCGAAGGATAAATCACTTTCAATCCTGGCGTATGCACGAAGTACATCTCCGGATTTGCCGAATGAAACGGCCCGCCGTGCACCCCGCCGCCCGAAGGCCCGCGCATCACCATCGGTGCCGGCGCATCCCACAAATAGTGCCCCTTGGCGACGAAATTGGTAATCTGATTGAACGCGCACACGATGAAGTCGATGAATTGCAGTTCCGCAATCGGCCGCAGACCCATGTAGCTCATCCCGCACGCCGCGCCGATAATGGCACTCTCGCTGATGGGCGTATCGATCACCCGTTCCCATCCGAATCGCTCGAGCAATCCCTCGCTGGTCTTGAATGCGCCGCCGTAGACTCCAACGTCTTCGCCGAGCAGCACCACCGCCGCATCGCGCTCCATCTCTTCGAACATGGCCTGCTTGATGGCCTCGAGAAACGTGATTTGCGTTCCGTTGGTTTCCGCCATGGCTACCTCCGCGCCTTTCTCGATGCGCCGGAAGTCACCGCCGTTTTTTCCGGTTTTTTCGCGGGAGGCTTGGAGCTTGCTTTGGATCCGTTTTTCTTCGCGGCTTCCGCCTCGGGAATTTCCAGTGAGTTTTTCGTGTCTCCAAAATGAATCGGTGCGTCCACGCCGCCCGAACTTTTCCCTGACCCAAATCCTTCCACGGTCCACACCGCCTTGACGCTCGATTTCGGCGGTGTCACTTCGGCAATCGGCCGCTCCCATTGGGGACGTATCTTGTGACACTCATCTCCGGTGCAGTAGACCCCCGTCTCGGCAAATTCCGGCGGCGGCATCGGCGAGTTCTCCGCAAACTCTCGCTCCGCGGCGAGGAGCGTGTCGATCTTCTCCTCCACTTCCTTCTTGCTCTTTGCATCCAGCAACTTCTCGCTTATCAAAAACTTTTCATACAACGTGATGGGGTCGCGGGCTTCCCAATAAGCGCGCATCTCCTTCGGTACATATTCTGCCGGGTCGTGCTGCGCGTGTCCCAGACGGCGAAACGTCTTCGCCTCGATCAGGATCGGACCTTCGCCCGCCCGGGCCCGCGCTACCGCTTCTCGCGTAGTCGTATAAACCTCGACCACGTCGTTGCCGTCCACGATGTAGCTCGAAATTCCATACGCTTTGGCGCGGTCCGCGAGATTCTCGAGCGGTACCTGTCGTTTCACCGGCGTCGAATACGCCCACAAATTATTCTCCAAAATCAATACGAACGGCGCCTTTTGCGTCGCCGCGAAATTTAATCCTTCATGAAACACGCCGGTCGAGCTGCCGCCGTCGCCAATCCACGTCATCGTGACAATCTTCTGCCCCAAGTAACGTCCCGCCATGGCCACGCCGGTCATTACCGGAATCAAATCGCCCAGCATCGAAATCGGCGAAACGATGTGAAGCTTCTCTAAATCTCCGAAGTGGCTCGTCCCGTCTTTTCCCTTCGTCGGCGAACCGTATTTCGCCATGTGCTGCATGAAAACGTCGCGCGGCGGCACGCCCTTCACCAGCAGCGCACCGATGTTGCGGATCATCGGCGCCAGCCAGTCCTTCTTCTCCAGCGCGTACGCCGTTCCCACCGAAACTGCTTCCTGCCCCAAACTCGAATAAAGCCCCCCGACAATTTTGTTCTGCCGGAAGAGCTTCACCATGGTGTCTTCCACGGCGCGGTTCAGCCGCATGAAGTAGTACAAGTCCAAATACTGCTGCCGCGTCAATTCCTTCTTCATGAAAGCTCCGGTAGCGCAGGCACTCTTGCCTGTGCTCCTTCCTTTAGGGCCCCACAACGGAAAAGAACACTCACAATACCCGCCTCGCCCGCTTAAGCCGGTACCGCCCCCAACTGCTCTGCCAGCTCCAGTTCTGCAAACAACTCTTCCCGCGATCCCTTATTCATATCCAACGCAAATACGTCCCCAAAATGCCGCATCAACTTCGGTGAAACTTCACTCATGTTCACGCTCCGCCCCAGCAATTTCTCCAGCGAAGTCGCCTTCCGCCCCGCAATCCCGCAAGGCACGATCAAATCAAAATTTCGCAGGTCCGTCGAAACGTTGTAAGCAAATCCGTGCGATGTCACCCACCGGCTGATGTGCACCCCAATCGCACCCAGCTTCTCCGCCGCGTTTTCTTCCCTCTGTGAACTCCGCGCCCTTTGCGCACTCTGTGTAAATGTTTTGTCTTCGTCCTCCACCCAAATCCCGGTCTTGCCTTCTTCGCGGTGCGCCGTAATCCCAAACTCCGCTGAAGTCCGGATCATCACCTCTTCCAGCATCCGCACATACCAAACTACATCCTTGCGAATCGCCCCGAGCTGCAAAATCGGGTACCCCACTAGCTGCCCCGGCCCATGGTACGTAACATCCCCGCCGCGGCTTGTCTCGTAGAACTCCACGTTCCGCTGCCGCAGCATATTCTCAGAAACCAGCAGGTGTTCGCGCTTTCCGTTCCGCCCCTGGGTAATCACCGGTGTGTGTTCGCAAAGCAAAAGCACATCCCCAATCGCATCCCTTTTGCGCGCCGACACAATACGCTTCTGCAACGCATACGCTTCCGCGTACCCGATCAGTCCAAGGTCGATAGTCCGGCAACTCTTCACCAGTCACCGCTCACGAATCACCAGTCACTAGACGTTTATCTGCAATCCCCGCACGCTCGCGAACGCATCCCCCATCCCTTCCCAAACCGTCGGATGCGCATGAATCATATTCATCATGTCGTCGATGGTCCCTTCGAGATTCAATGTCGCCGCCGCTTCCGCCAAAATCTCTGTGGCTAATGGCCCGATGATGTGAATCCCCAAAATCTCGCCGTACTTCTCGTCCGAAACCACTTTGATGAACCCGTTGTGATTTCCCAAAATTGTCGCTTTGCTGTTTCCCACAAATGGAAACTTGCCGGTCTTCACCGCGTACCCCGCGTCGCGCGCCTGCTTCTCGGTCAACCCGATCGACCCAATCTGCGGTTCGCAATACGTCGCATTCGGAATCCGCGTCTTCAAAATCGGCTGCGTCTTCTTCCCCGCGATGTGCGTAACGGCGACAATCCCCTCCATCATCGCCGCGTGCGCCAGCTGCGGCATCCCCGCAACGATGTCCCCAATCGCGTACAATCCCTTCTCATCCGTCTCGAAGTTCGCCCCGGTCAGCACAAACCCGCGTTCCAACTTCGCCTTCGACTTCTCCAGCCCGCAATTCTCCGTCATCGGCTTGCGACCCACCGCCAGCAACAGCTTTTCCGCCTGCAAAGTCTGCGCTTTCCCATCCTTATCTTTAAACGAAACCGTCACGCCTTTCGCATCTTTCTTGACGGAATCGACTTTGCTGCTCGTAAAAATCTGTATCCCCTTTTTCTTGAAATCCTTTTCCAGCTCCGCGGACACCTCTTCGTCTTCGACCGGTACGACGCGCGGCAGCGCTTCCAGAATCGTCACCTGCGTCCCAAACGTGTTGTAAATCGAAGCGAACTCCACTCCCACCGCTCCCGCCCCGACCACAATCAATGTTTTGGGAATGTCCGGCAGCTCCAGAATCGACCGGTTCGTCAAAATCATTTTGTGATCCGGCTCAATCCCCGGCAGCGCACGCGCTTCCGATCCGCTCACCAGCAAAACATTCGCCGCTTCGATCTCGCTTTTCTTCCCGTTGTTATCCACGCTCACGCGCCCCGGCCCGGCGTAGCGTCCCCAACCCTGCACCCACTCCACCTTGTTTTTCTTGAAAAGAAACTCGATCCCCTTGGCGTGCTTCTTAACAATCTTGTCCTTGCGGGCTAGAATGTTCGCCCAATTGATTTTCAGCCCGCTCACCTCAAATCCCAGCTCCGCGCCGTTCTTGAAGTGATCGTAGACGTCCGCGTGGTGCAGCAAAACTTTCGTCGGAATACATCCCACATGCAAACACGTCCCGCCGAGAAACGGGTCCTTCTCCACCACAATCGTCTTCAATCCCAGCTCGCCCGCCCGGATCGCCGCCACATACCCGCCCGGACCGCTCCCAATAATCGCCACATCATACTTTGCCACTCGTGATCTCCCTTCCGCAGACCCCGAAACTGGTCAGTCGCGCGCTCTGCCCTTGCCCTTCGCGTCGGCTTTTCTGCGGTCGCTCATTCGTTGGACTACCTTGCGGTTGCACTGATGATCGGCCTGGACGCAAACCCAGGGAAGTTCTGCCGGATACCCACCTGGCATTGAGCGGGCAGCCCTCAGCACGGACGCCGGCATCCCGGCAAACCAGCAATTTTAGCAGCCGCTCGCTGCCCCTGCAACCTAACCCGGAACAGCGCTCTCGGGCAACCTTGCGCCTCACTTGTAGTTCGCCGGCCAAGGCACACAGCCACTTGAGAGAGGCGAAATACTGCCACTTCGCGCACAATTCTGTCCGGAAAAATTATCCACAGTTATCTATATAGTACCTTCTTTCTATTATTATTTTGTCCTTGCATTTTAATTTACCGCTCTAAATAGTCCCTCCCTACTTACTGAGAACCCAGGCCTCAACTGCCTCTCGGCAATCCCAGCAAGACTGCAAGTCAGGGGGACGGGCATCATGATCATGAAAGTCGGAGAAAAATGGCATTGCACCAATCCCGCGTGCCGCTGCGAAGTGTTGGTCCAAGCCAGCAGCGAACTCGATGGAACGAATCCGCGCTGCGTCTGCGGCGCACCCATGAAAAAGAGATACGTTCCGCCGCACATCACCTACCTCGAATTTTTGCGTCTCGAAGAGCCCGCCTCGGCGCCTGGAGGGCCCCCGCAAGAGGTGAAACATGCGGGCTGAAACTCTCGTCCGTGTCGCCGCTCACCATCCCAAGCCTTTGGTCATCCGCGGAGGACTCGCGCGAACCTTTGGAAGCCTGGTCAGCTCGCTCGCTCTGATTTTCTTGCTGGTGGGATCTTATCTGCTCCGAGACGCCTTCGCTCATCCCCTGGACGCCCAGGCCGTAGGCATCCTCGCCGCCGCTCTCAGCATTACGCTCTCAGCCATTCTGTTTTATTTTCTCTTCAAGCCCAAGCCGCGCCATGGCCAGCGCTCACGAACCAGCCGCTTCAGGCGCGCGGAATAGCAGAAAAATAGCGCTCTTCCAGCACTTGCCGGTGATGCAGTTCGTGCCCCGCCGTAATGTATGCCAGCGCCCGCACGCTCACTTCGTTCTTATTAGCCGTCCCCCGTCGTAACCATGCCTCTTTGCTCAGCGACCGGAACAGCGCCAGTGTCGCGCTTCGCACCACCCCAAATTCTTCCGCCAAACTCACCAGCGGCCGTTCATTGAATCCACCGTGGCGCACGTAATCGTCTTGCTCGAATCCCTCAATTGGAGTCTCGTCTCCTCGCGCAATCCGCATCGCCCGGTACGCGAAGATTCGCTCCGAATCGATGATGTGCCCCACCACGTCCTTTACCGACCACTTGTCCGCCGCATAGCGAAAATTACCCTCCCGCTCGCTCCGTCCTGCAAGCAATTGCATCGTCTGCACGCGCTGCGCCTCCAGCGCGCTCGCAATGTCATTCCCCGGCACCAGCGAAATGTACTTCTCATAGTACGCCGCATACTCCCCGGGCTCTGGCCTGGCCACTTTCATCTTCTTTCCCCCTACCGCAGTATACCGTGTCAGCCCCTGCTCAAGATTGTGGTCGAGACGCCAGCCTTCCGCAGCCACAGCCAATCGGGACCGCTCTCGCCGCCGCGCGACTTCGCGGAAAACGCTGCGCACCTTATCCGTGCGAGCAATGTTATCATCCATAAAATGCGCGTTGCCTTTCAAGGTGAGCCCGGCGCCTTCAGCGAAGAAGCCGCAGTCCAGCTTCTCGGTGATGGCATCACCACGGTTCCTCGCCCCACGTTCGACGCCGCTTTTCGCGCCATCAGCGATGGCCTCGCCGATGCTCTCTTGGCTCCCGTCGAAAACACGCTCGCCGGTCCCGTCGTCCGCGTCTACGACCTCCTGCTCGAAAGCGCCCTCACCATCACCGCCGAAACCATCCTCCCCATCGAGCATCACCTCATCGGCTGTCCCGGTGCCTCACTCGCTGACCTCCGTTCCGTTGCCTCCCATCCCATGGCTCTGGCCCAATGCGAGCGTTTCTTCATATCGCATCCCCACCTCAAGCGCGTCCCCGCCGAAGACACCGCCGGCAGCGTCCGCGAAGCCCTCGCGCGCGGTGACAAAAGCTCCGCCGCCATCGCTGGCCGCCGCGCCGCCGAACATTACCGTGGCATCATTCTCCTCGCTGGCATCCAGGACAATACCGAAAATTTCACCCGCTTTTTCTTGCTCCGTCCCGCCGCCGAAGCCACGCCGCCCGCTCCAGAGGCCCATAAAATGTCCATCGCCATGCGCCTGGCCCATCGCCCCGGCGCCTTGCTCGCCTCCCTCGAGCCCTTCGCAAAACATGCCGTCAATCTCCAAAAAATCGAGAGCCGCCCCATTCACGGCCGTCCCTGGGAATATCAGTTTTTTTTGGATGTCGAAGCCGATTCGTCCGCCCAGCTAGAATCCGCCCTCGCCGAGGTCCGCAAAGCCACCAGCGACTTGCGCGTCCTCGGTCTCTACCCCGCCGCTCGTAATGCTGAAGCAGTTGCCAAGGGGCAACAGAAGGGCAAAGCCTGAAAGCCTGTCCCGCCTATTCATAGCGCAACGCAATAATCGGATCCACGCGCATCGCCCGCCGCGCAGGTATATAACACGCCGCCAGCGCGACAACGATCAGCAGCCCCGCCGTGATCAAAAAGCTCGGCGCGTCAAACGCCCCTATCCCATAAAGCAAACTGCTCATGCTCCGCGCCAGCAAAGTAGAAATTCCCAATCCGACTACCACGCCCGCGCACACCATCGCCATCCCATTCGCCAAAATCAATCGCAGCACATCTCGCGGCTGCGCCCCCAGCGACATCCGTATCCCAACTTCCTGCGTCCTTTGGTTCACCGAGTACGACATCACGCCATACGTCCCGATTGCCGCCAGCACCAGCGCCAGCAATCCAAATCCTCCAAGCAGTTCCGCCCCAATCCTCGGCGCCGTCAGCGATTCCACCAAGACCTGCGGCACAGTCTGCACGTTGAGCAGCGGCACCCCCGGTCCCAGCGCCTGCACCGTGCTGCGCACACTCGGAATCGCTTTTTCTGGATCTCCTTTTGTATGCACATACAGCACCACCTCGGGCGAGTAGTGCTGCTTCAGCGGCAAGTACACGATCGCTTGTGGCGGCTCGCCCATCGTCTCGTACTTCACCGTCGCCACCTCGCCCACAATCGCAATGTCCCAGGTCTCCCCGAGAAAGTGTATGTGCTTCCCAATCGGATCCACTCCCGGCCACATCTGCTCTGCCGCCGCTTTATTCACAATTCCAGCCATCGCTCCTTGCGCATCATCGTGCTCGTTAAAATCCCTCCCCTCCGTCATCGTGATTCCCGCTGTCGAAAAATATCCTGGTTCCACCGCGATCACCGGCGTCAGTTTCCCGTTCCGAGGATCCGTTATATCCACTCCATCCGTGAACGTAGTTCGCGCCAACCCGCCGGAAAACGGGTACGTATCCGAAATGCTCGCGCTCTCCACCGTCGAAACTCCCCCAAGCCGCTCCACCAGATCTTTATAAAACTGTTCCGCCCGCGCCTGCGTGTAATGCTCCGAGCCCAGGTTCACGAACATCACCAGCTCATGTTTCACTTCGAATCCCGGGTCCATCTCCTGCGCGTTGTGCAAACTATGAATGAAGATCCCCGCGCCAGCCAGTGCCACCAGCGAAAGCGCCACTTGCAACATCACCAGCACGCCGCGCAGCCCGTACCACCGCGCGCTCCCCGTCGGATTCCCAGTGCGATCCTTCAACGCCGCAATGCGGTCCGCTTTCGATGCCTCCAGCGCTGGCGCAAGCCCGAACAACATCGTCGCCACCAGCGAAAGGCCTAGCGTGTAGAGCAGAACGCGCCCATCCAACGTGAAATCGAGACGCCGCTGCAAGCCTGGAGGCAACAGCAAAAGCAGCAGCGATCGGCCCCAGTACGCGAACAAAATCCCCAGCCCGCCTGCCAGTAGCCCGATCAGCAGACTCTCCGTCAACAATTGCCGCACCAGCCGCATTCTCGACGCGCCCATCGCCAGCCGCACTCCGATCTCCCGGTGTCTTTGCGTGGCCCGCGCCAGCAGCAGATTGGCCACGTTTGCGCACGCAATCAGCAGCACCAAACCGACGATCACGAACATCAAGGATCCGGCGCGCACGTAAATGCTTCGCAGTTGCGGTGGAATTGCCGTTTGATCCATCGGCACAAGCATCTCGTTCCGTCCGCCGTTGTCTTTCGGATACTCTTTCTCGAGTTCGAGCCCAAGATTGTGAATCGAGGTTCGCGCCTGGGCCACGGTAACTCCCGGCTTGAGCCGCCCCACCATCGCCGTCATCCGAAATCCGCGATCGTTAAACCACTTTTTATTTTCTTCCGTCAGCACCCGGTCGTGCATCAGCATCGGTATCCACGCGCCCGAACTTCCTAGCCCTCCTACGTCATGGAAGTAGCTCGGCATGATTCCAATCACCGTGAAATCCTGCTCGTTGATTTGAATCGCGCGCCCCACCAATTTCGGATCGCCGCCGAACTCGCGGTTCCACAGCGCGTAACTCAGTACCACCACCGGTTCCGGCGTCTTGTCCTCTTCCGCCGAAAAACCGCGCCCCATCTCCGGCTGGACACCCACCACGTCGAAGAAATTTGCATTCACCAGTTCGCAAAACGTTTGCACTTTTTTCCCGCCGAGAGTTAGATCCACGCCTTCCGGTACCACGATCGCCGCGCCGGAAAACACATCATTCTTTTCGCGATAGTCCACTGCATTCAGGTAAGGCGTCGGCAAATATTCTTGCAGCGGCCCTCCGCGGCTCTGCGCCGTCGAATAAAGGCTCATCAATCGCGCCGGCTCTTTCACCGGAATCGTCTTCAGAAAGATCGCCTTCGCCAAAGTAAAAATCGTCGTGTTCGCCCCAATCCCCAGCGTCAGCGAAAGCACCGCCACCGCCGCAAAACCCGGCGACTTGACCAGCACACGAATCCCATACCGCAAATCCTGCAGAAAATTCCCCATGGAAACCCTCCTTTGGACGAGTGAGGGACCCTCTTCGACCCGCTAATTCCGGGCTCGACAGTCGACCTGCGCAGCCTACTCTTTTCACTCTCCTGAAACAACGAACCATTCGCCGTGGCCGCTGGCCACCGCTGACATATTCCCGATTAAATATCTATTGACAGGGTTAAGCCTTCCGTGGTATTCTTTTATCTGGTGAATTACACCCAAGTGAGCTTCGCCGCCGCTTTCTGGGCGGCTGTTTTTTTGCCTTCTCGAACCTTAACGCGCGATAGGTCAAGTCCGATCTTTCCATCGACTCTCCGACCGCATCTCGAGTTTTGCCCTTCGAGTTTCGTATTTCTCTCTTCGCGATAGCACAAATCCACTTCTAAGAGGCTTCCATGACCAACGAGAATCCCGGCGCTGGTGTTGCCACGCGCTGCCAGTTTCAATTTTCCGACGGCCGCTGCTGCCGCATGTTGCGCACTCCGGTCCATCCTTCCTTCTGCACCTTCCATGCCAGGCAAGAACTGCAACGCCTCGAGTCTCAGCGTCTCGGCGATGAAATTTCCGCCTCCCTCAACGGCGATTTCCTCACCGCTACCGACATCAACCACGTCCTCGGCAAACTCTTCATCGCCGTCGCCCAGGATCGTATCCCCCTTCGCAAAGCCGCTATCCTCACCTACACGGGCCAGGTCATGCTCTCCTCCCTCCCCCACGTGAAGAAGGAGTTTCCGTTCCGGCACAAGTCCGAGCACTGGATCAAAGTCCTGAACAATGCCGCGCCACTCTCCACTCCTCCCTCCCTCGCCGATCCCAAGTCCTCTCCCGAATGCCTCCCAGAGCTCCCTGAGCCAGACTCCCCCGAAGAAGACTGACTTCTGATCCACATCAAAGATGGCGACAGAGGCGCCTCGGCTCAAAGGCAAGAAAAATCTCCAACAACGAAGGAAACAGAAAAACCCGCTTGACCCTAACCGGCCTTCTCATGGAAGGATTTGGCTGTCTTTGCTCGCTGATTCGGCCCGTTTCGGATGTCTTCGTGGAGTTGCCTAAGTTATGCTTCTCGCTTTTTGAGGGCCAGCAACATGAAGACAATCTCCTCCCGCGCCTCTGCCGGAGACACGGGAACACAACGAGAATACGGTCGATCTTTCTCACTGATTACCGCTGCAAGAATCATTCCCCGTTCAGTTCTCTCGTTCAGAACGGAGAGATTGCTCTGCGGATTGTTGCTCTTCGCATTAGCTCAAAGCGTATCGGTGGCCCAATCCAAGCCTGCGGAAGTTGTTTTTCCAATCGGCGGACGGGAATTGCACGGGTTTATTTGGAAGCCCGAGGGTGCTGGCCCTTTTCCTGCGGTTCTGTGGAATCATGGCAGCGAGAAATTGCCGGGCTCCCAGCCAGCCCTAGCCAAGTTTTACACCGCGCATTCTTACGTCTTCTTTGTTCCGCATCGCCGCGGGCAAGGCCGTTCGCCGGGTGATTACATTCAAGATCTGGTCGCACAAGCGCCTCCGGGTGAGCGTGCTCGGCGCATGGTCGAGCTTCAGCAAGCCGAAGTTGACGATGTGATTGCCGCTTTAAATTTTCTGAGGACTCAGCCCTTCGTTGACTCTGCCCGCATTGCCATTTCTGGGTGCTCTTACGGTGGCATCCAAACCCTGCTCGCTGGAGAGCGTGACCTGGGCGTAAAGGCACTCGTGCCGTTCGCTCCGGGTGCAATGTCCTGGGAGCAAAATGTTCCCCTTCAAGATCTCCTAGTTCGTGCGGTGGATCTCGCCAAGGCGCCTGTCTTTCTGATCCAAGCAGCAAACGATTACAGCCTCGCTCCAAGTCGCGTCTTGAGCAAGGAAGCAAACAAAAAGAAGAAAGACTTTCAATCAAAGATTTATCCCCCGTTCGGCAGCACCCATCAGGACGGACACTGGGGATTTTGTTCGTCTGCAACGGACGTCTGGGGAAACGACGTACTGGCCTTTCTTGAGACGACGATGAAGCCTTCCCAGTAGGATTTCGGCGCGTGCATTCTACTGGCACGGTACGTGTCCGAGAACCGCGTTCATCAGGCAAGTGAAACCACAGCTAGAGAACCGTCCACAGAACTCATTTCCATCGATCTCCACGCGCCTTCACGTAATTCGCTAGAACATACGCCCAAGGAATACAGACAACATCCACAATGACCCCGATAGCCATAGCACGGGTGAGGTCTGTTGACCGGACCACGGACCACATCGGGAGGGCCACTGCTAATAACCATACCGCCTTGTAGGATAGTTGCAGGAGAAGCAAAGGCAACATCTTCAGCGGATATCGAAGCCCCAAACCCGACAAAGCCGACAACGCCGCCCAAAAGCTGAAGGCAATGCCATGCAACGGGTCCCACGCTCCTTTGTGGTTGATAATTGCGGGCCAAACGTCAAATCCAAGCAACACGAAATTAAGCAGGTAAAGCAGTCTCACTAAATACAAACGGAAGGTTGATATTTCGTTGGACATGGTTCGACCCCCCACTCGCCAAGAGGTTGTGCGGAGCTAGGACGTCCGGTGGCCCGCATTATTGCTCATCTGCGAATGGAAAGCCCCTGCTGACTTACCCCTCGAGGTTTAGTCCATGCTACAGATGTCCACGAAGTTCACCGATCGCTGCCAATTCGTTCGGTGGGGGCCCGTCAATTCCTGATAAGTCGTGCGAATCTTCCAAGATTCCCGACAATGTGATGTGCGATTACCAGCCCATCTGCCGCATTCGCTCGAGGATGAGGTCGCTGTAGCGATTCATGCGCTCCGGCCGACGCTTGAGTGGCGACGGAAGAATTGCCGCCAGTCGGGCTGCCCGTTCCCGATCGATATTCCGCACCGGGATTCGATAGTAGTAACGGCACGCCGACTCCGCACCATAAACACCGGGGCCCCATTCGACCACGTTGAGGTAGAGTTCCAGTATGCGCCGCTTGCCGAGGACCAATTCGGCCACCGGGACTAGTGTGAACTCGGCGCCCTTGCGGAGAATCGAGCGGCCGGTTCCGAAGAACAGGTTTTTTACCAGTTGTTGCGTAAGGGTGGACCCACCGCGAATGCGGCCGCCTTCCAGATCGTCTTCAGCCGCGATTTCCATCGCGCCCCAATCGAATCCGTGATGCTGGTAGAAACGCGCGTCTTCCGCGGCGATGACGGCATGTTGGAAATCGGGCGAGATTTGGCTCAGCGGAACGAATTCGTATCGTTCGTGATACGGCCTATGATAAATCCATGCCTGCAAGCGGCGCTCCATGTGCACCGCGGTCGTCGGTGGGTCGATCCACCGGGCAGCCACAAGCATCAGCACAGCAAGCGACCAAAGAAGCGCCGCTCCGATGAGAAACCATCGAACGAAAGATCGGAGAGTGACTTTCCGATGCGGAGTCTTCGGGGGTATGTCTGGGTTTTCAGTCACACTTCAGAATAATCGCTTGGGCTCGATTGACATAGCGCCCGCTTGGCCGCTACCGGACATCGGGATCGCCCCGATTTCACACATTATAAAAGGGCGCCCCTTTGGAGTAGGTTTTGAGTGCTTGGCTCATTCCCCTACAAGAAAGGAACACCCTCCATGACTAGCACTAAATATATCGGCTTGGACGTGCATAAGGAAAGCATTTCGATCGCAGTTCTGAATTCTGCCGGCAAGGTGGTGATGGAATGCGTCATCGAGACCAAAGCGAGCACCCTTCTGCAGTTTATCCACGGGCTGGGTGGAGATTTGCATGTCACCTTTGAAGAAGGCACCTGGGCCGGCTGGTTGTACGATCTGCTGAAGCCGCAGGTGACGGAACTCGTAGTGTGTAATCCGCGAAAGAATGCCTTGCTGAAAGAAGGCAGCAAGAGCGACCACATCGACGCACGCAAGCTGGCCGAACTGTTGTACATGAGCAAGCTCAGTTCGGTGTATCACGGAGAACATGGCCTGCGCATGTTGAAGGAATTGTCCCGTAGTTATTTGACGATCAGCAAGGATCTCGGGCGGGTGATGAATCGACTCAAGGCCTTGTATCGGGGCTGGGCCATTCCCTGTGCCGGGACGCAAGTCTACGCACCGCATTACCGTTCGGAATGGCTCATCAAGATTCACGAAGCAGGCGTGCGCCGGCGGGCAGAACTTTACTACCAACAACTCGACGCTCTGCGGCTGGTGCGCCAACAAGCCCGGAAAGAACTGTTGGCCGAGGCGAGGAAGCACCGAGCGACGAAGTTGCTACGCCAGATTCCTGGTATTGGTCCGCTTCGAGCGGCTCACTTGGTGGCGTTGCTGCAGACGCCCCATCGGTTCCGCACCAAGCGGCAACTGTGGACCTACAGCGGGCTGGGGTTGGAGACCCACGACAGCGCGCAGTACCGCGTCGTGGAGGGTCAGCTACAACGCTCGAAGAAACCCGTCACCCTGCGCGGTCTCAATGACAATCACAACCACGACCTCAAAGATATTTTCAAGGGTGCGGCGATGAGAGCCAGCACTGCGGCTGGACCGCTCCGCGATTTCTACGAGGCTTTGCTGGCTAAGGGAAGGAAGCCCACGATGGCGCGCTTGACCTTGGCGAGGAAGATTGCCGCGATCACGTTGATCGTTTGGAAGAAGGAGGTACGTTTCGACGCCAACTATTTGAAACAACAAGCAGCTTGAGCGTCTCTGGCAAAGAGTCCGTTCCACCTGGGAACTATTCCTGGCGGTAGCTGTCGGGTTCTTGAGACGCTCGGATTCGAGGGGAAGTATCCATCGGAAAAGTCAGGCCCGTGCTTAAAGCACGCGAGTCTCCGATTTCACCCTATGCCCTCTCGGACAATCCAAGAAAGCCATAGGCCACGAGTCTCAGATAGGACCATGCGTTGCCACTCATAAAGTGGATAACTGTCAGGCTTGATGTTTCAGAAACGAATGGCGCCGTCACAACAGTGAAATGGAACCACAGGGAAGAAGAAGGATCTCACCGTTTCGTGTGACGACACGAAGCACGAAACTACGTCGCCTGAGCAAGACCACTCGATTACGAGTGCACGTTCAAACGGTTGGGCTGAATGCCGAGACAAAAAAGTGTCGGCACCGAGCCGACGGGGAAGAATGTCTCTTGACATTCCCTTTTATAGGACTTTTCCGAGTAGCGTGTTACACGTCCTGGTGACCAGGGAAGATCTACACTGGCATCACACGACCGCGACCTTGACGTTGTAGATCGGCGGCAGCGAATCGAACAGGCAGTCCCACTTCTCACCACCTTCCCTCCCGATCCACAGCTGACCGGTCGTCGTGCCGAAGTAGAGTGCAGGTGCCTTGAGCCGATCGATGTCCATCGCGTCGCGCAGGACGGTGAAGTAGCTCTGCTTCCTCGGCAACCCACGCGCGAGCCGGCTCCACGACTCGCCGCCATTCTCGCTGCGCCACACTGCCGGCGCGCCGCCGGGACAGCAGCGCGTCGCTTCAAGCGGCATGACGTATACCGTATCGGCGTCGTGCGGGTGTACCACGATAGGAAATCCGAAGTCCGACGGCAATCCCCTAGCGATCGACCTCCACGAGTGGCCGTAGTCGTCGCTGCGTAGTACGCCTATGTCCGGCCGGGGCCCGCCAGGCCCCGTCCAATCTGCCCATCCGCCGTGGTTCTGCATGTAGAGCCGTCCGGGCGCATCGTCGTGCCGCGCGATCTTGTGAACGCACTGACCGAACTCGGGATAAGGGTCGGGCGCGAAGCCGGCGCCGACGCCTTGATTGGACGCCCTGAATGTTTCGCCACCATCCTCACTCAAATAGTGGCCGCCCGTTGAGATGCCCAAGTGCACGCGATTCCCGTCGCGAATGATCGTGTGCATGCAGAGCCCGCCATTGCCGGGTTGCCACTTGCGCGCGTGATCGTGGTTGCTAATGCCAGGCACCAGGTCCCACGAATCGCCACCGTCATGGCTCCTGAACAAGGACGCCGGCTCCACGCCGCACCATAGGTCCTTCTTGCTACTACCGGCCTCAAGCGACCAGATGTTAACGAGCGCGCGGCCGTCGTCTTTGGGGAACGCTGGCGCCGATTTCGTCTCCGTGAAGCTTTTCCCCATGTCCGTCGAACGCAGCACTTTCATGCCGAAAAACGGATTGCAGCTCGAAGCATAGAGGCGCGGTGTTCCGCGCGTGTCAATCAGCGTCGAGTATACGGGGATGCCCGGGCCGAAGGGCCCGCGCAGAGTGAAGCTGCGCCTCGGTTTCGAGGCTTCGGCGACGAACACGCCCTTCTTGGTGCCGATGGTGAGAATGATTCGATCCGCCATCTTTAGCCTCCTGAAACCGCCGGCAGGATCGTGACCACGTCCCCCGTCGTCAGCGTCGTGTCGACCCCGTTGAGGTCGCGCACATTGTCCGAGTTCACGAACACGTTCAGATGCCGGCGTACCGTGCCCGTTTCGTCACAGACATTGCGATACAGAGCGGCGTGGCTCCGTTGGAGGTCCTCAAGCGCGGCGCGCACGGTGTGTGCCGAGATCGAGAGTTGCGCTGCGCCCGCACAATACGTGCGCAGCGGACCCGGGACATAAATCATGATGGGCGGCGCCGGGCTCATGGTGTGAAACTTATCACTGGCGGTTGGGACGATGCAACCAACGCGATTGCAGACTGGGATCTGGCTCTGCTCACCGTGTCCCGTAGAAGTGAATCAAGTCGCCGTCCGCTAGCGGTTAAGTTCTTAGTTAAGGGATACTCGGAAGTAATTCCACTCGTCTGGTTAGTCTTAGTGTTGAATCGGAAGCGCGAGGCGGCAAGCCGTGTCCCGAAGCACCACTAGTAGGCAATTCGAGACGCGCGTTCATCGAGTGACTCGACATCAGTTTTTCAATGCAATAGGCTTGAACAATGGACCAAGAACACCGTGGGTTAAGGTTTGCGTTCAGCGCCACTGCCGAGATCGCTCCTGAGAGCTCGCCCACGGCTCTCGTCCCCGCGCGCGTGACAGAGCTAAGCTTGCGAGGGTGTTTTCTAGAGACTAACGCTTCGTTTCCTCTTCAGCACCCTGTTTTGCTGAAAATCTATCACTCGGAGGAATATGTAGAGGCCGAGGCCTCCGTTCTCTATCTCAAGCCCTCGGGCATGGGTCTGTTATTTCGCGAAATAAAGCCTCACTTTCGAGAGACATTGCAGAAATGGGTTCTCACGGCGCTGGATAACCAATCTGGTACGCGTCCAACTCCAGGATAGTTGTGTTACCGGACATCTGTCCAAGAGTCGACTTCACGTATCCGGTAAGTGAGTCATCGATGGTTCAAAGAAACAAGCCCTTTCAACCCGCTAAACGGCGCGCTGTCCGGCGCTGCCCTCTCGTCGCTTCTGCGGAGGTGACCGAGTTGAGTTCCGGAACGCTGCTTTCAGGGCGCTCCTCGGAACTGGGTCTTGGGGGTTGCTATGTCGACTCGCTGAATCCGTTTCCCGAGGGCACTCTCGTCGCGTTGCGAATTCTCAGGGATCAGGGCGTTTTCGAGACTAAGGCAAAGGTAGTCTACTGCGACCCGGGATTCGGGATGGGCCTCGCCTTTACAGACATGACGCGCGATCATCGGTCACTATTGGAAGCATGGCTAACCGAAATCGTTAGCCAACTCAGGCCGGTTTCGTAGCTTCACTTCTCCGGTAACAGTTGACCGGACATTGAGGATCAGACCGATTTCGCTTTTCCGATTACCGGGTTACGGGACAACTCCTTTTTGGCCGTGCGCGAGACTTTCCCCGATAGAAAAGAATGTTTTCATTTGCTGGCGTTTGGCGTTGGATTCTTTAAGACCATAGATCGCAAATCAGTGCGAGACGATGGATTCGTACCCTAAGACATCACGTGCCCTTTCTCCTTGCACTCCGTAAATTCTTGATTGGTCACCATCGCAGAAGACGGATCGTCCGAGGGAACCGATGTACAACGCATAAATTCATTGTACGCAGAATCGGAGAAAGCGAAGGCGAGACGATCGCGAATCGCATCGTCTGCCTCCTGCTTTGGTCGCATCGCATTATGGCTTTTCCCGTCTCCGTTCACTAACTCCTTTGGAATCCGCACTCCCAGAAAAGCGTCTGTAACCTCTCTGGAATGAGCAGTTTCAAAACAAAGGGCTTAAAATCATTTAGAATGTGCAGTTCCGAGAAAACCCCAGGGGGGTGCCACTGTTAACCCACTCCTAGTAGCTCACCTGGTACATTCCTTTGCTTCCCGTAAGCTTCACGAACCGCGCAGGTGGCACCGCTTTGCATCCCGAGCCCGGCGTCGGTTCCACGTCAAACCAGTTCTTTCCATCCAGCGAAATCTGAATTGTGCCCCCGGCACTCCCTTCGAACCAGCACACCGTCAGCGTTTTGGGATAGCCGAGGTCTGCGCTGGAGACGCCTACGCGGAGCGCCGCGCCTCGCCCGGATTGTTCAGACGGGGCGACCAACAGAGCGCGATCCTCTGTGACCGTGGCCGTCTGCCCGGTCTTGGAATCTGTAATGCTCATGGCGTTCGCACTCCGCGCAGGTGCTGGATGCGCCGTGCCTGCTGCCGCTCCCGCGGCGGCGTGCGGGGCCGCGTGACCCGTGGCGCCGGTCGCGGCCGCTTCCACTAAGTCAAGTGGATTGTCCAGGAACTTGATCGACACAATCGGATGAATCTCGAGGTTGTTCGGCGCGCGGCTCACTTGCCCGTGCGCGGGATCGTAAAAGGTCACTCCGGCGACTTCGACGTGCGCTCCTCCCGCATCATTCCAGCCTCCCGTCAAATCGGCATTGGGAAACGCGTCGTTCATCTGCTGGCGGGCCGCGACAATGCCCATCGAGGACGCGCCGGTGATTTGCAAGAATGGCGATTGCGTCCCGAAATCGTCATGCGAACCGGAGAGACAATTGGGATCGGGAATTTCGCCGATCAAACTGTGCCCGGTCGGCGTTCCGCCCGCCGGAGTAAAGTCTTCCGTGTCGTCCGTCAGCACCACGTGGTAGTCGGCATCGGTCTCCAGCTTCCACTGGATCAGACGCGCCTGCAGTCGCACAACAGCAGTTTCTTGCGGCAGGACACGCGTTGTATTGTCGCTGGGAAGCTTGGGCTCTTTGAGTGTGATCAGCTGCGCCAGGGTTTTTACGGCGATGTTGCTGAAGTTCACTTGCCCCGCAGACGCATCCGTGCCGTCTTTCACCGCCCAGCGCTCCTCGCCTCCGCATTGCCCGGATGCACTGGATGCCGAGAAGAGCACGACGCTCACGAACAAGATAAATTTTCGCATGGGGAGATTCCTCCTTCGGAAGAGTTGGCTCGCGCCGGGGAGGGCCTTATGGATGGTCTAAAGATACCGCAGTTCGTTCCCGTTAACGGCCTCGAAATCCACTTTCCTCTACGGCCGGGACGCACCGTGGGGTGCAATTTGTAGGACTCCTATTCCATCCTGTGCATTTTCACGCTGATGCGAACCAGCTATTGCGAACTATGCTGACCGGGGCACTTCGCTCATCAGTTGGTGGATGTTTCCTTCGCTATCGCGAAAAGCGGTCATCCACAAATCGTGGGTGGGCATTGGCGCGATCAGCCGCGGCGGAGCCACGATGTCCACACCTTGTTGCACAAGCCGCTGGTAAGCAGCGTTGATATCCGGCACGCGGAAATACAGGATCGAGCTGGGATGGTCGTATTCGGACGAGGATGCGGTCCCGAGCATGAGGCGGACGCCGCCGCAATCAAAAAAGGCCATGCTCGGCACCGTGAAGAGCAGCGGCAATCCCAGCACGTCGCGGTAAAACGCCGTCGCGCGCTCCACGTCCTTTACGATAATCGAAATTTGGCCGATGTTTTGAATTCCCAAGCCAGCCGCAGCAGCGCTCATTTTACTTTACCTCCGCGAGAAGATTAGTTAGCATAGCTAACTATCTTCCATGCCTCCTGTCAAGCACAAAAAAACGGATGCTCCAAAAACCTCAGCCATCGCTCCTCCAGCTCTCCCGGCGGTTATACCTACCGCTGCTTCAGAGGTTCCTGACACGCCAGCTCCCGTGGCGCCGATCCCAACCGCAATCGACCTCGCCGATCAACTCCACTCTGCCGCCATTCACCTGCTGCGCCGGCTCCGTATTCGGGACCGCGAAAGCGGAATCGGTCCCTCCCAGCTTTCCGCACTTTCCGTGCTGGTCTTCGGCGGCTCAAGGTCGCTTGGCGAACTCGCCGATGCCGAACAGGTCCGCCCACCCACGATGAGCCGCATCGTCGCCGGCCTGGAGCGCTCCCGGCTGGTGCGGCGCTATGCCACCGAAGATGGCCGCCGTGTCCGTCTTTCCGCGACAGCCAAAGGAACCAAAATTTTGTGGGAGGGGCGCCGGCGGCGGGTAGAAACACTCTCCAAAGCGCTCGCCTCATTAAACGAAAATGAAACGCAACATCTCCGCGAGGCCGTAGCGCTGCTGCAACAAGTCATTCGTGCGCTCTAGCAGGCTGCTGAAAAAGCCGGTTGTGGCCAAGAACGGTGTAAGAATCGATTTCACCTGTACTGATTCCAGTGTCTTTATCTTCAGTGCACAGCCAGGATTGGCTGTGCCACATGGCTTTTTTCAGCAACCTGCTAGCACTCGATACGCCGCGAATGCTTTTCAAAATTTGGTGATTGCAGGGCGTTCGACAGCTAAGCGAGGAGTTCTGAAGGATTGCGTTGCTCAGGATTGTTGAGCATGGGAGCGAAACGTGTATTCGACGCCATAGCGGAAGACCTTGCCCCCCGAGAGCGCTTCGACACGTTTGATCCGTGATGGAACAAATAAACAGGGTTCCCCGGGCGAGAAGGGCGCGGCAACTTCAATCAAGGAGTCCAGAGCGTATTGCCTGAGGCTGTGGAAGCATAGACCGCCTTTGGATACGTTCTCACATTCGACAATTTCATCCGCGTGCGCCGGGTGACGCACGCACGCGCTGAAGCTTACACGGATGCGAACGTGGCGCCGCTTGTTGATGCGCCGCCCATTTGCATCCAGCTCGCGCGTGGCAGCGTCGCCGGGCTTGACTGCGGGAAGCGCAAGTTGTCTGGAAGAAAGAGAAGGCTGGGGTACCGGGAGAACAGCAGTGGCCACGGTCGAACTTTGAATATCGGATAAGGAAGCAAATTCGGAGATGGTTGAAGCAGCGGAATACGGTGACTCCGGCGCAGCTGGGGCAGGCGTGAGGAATGCGGGTAGCGTCGGTTCAAAGGACCCTGCGAAGGATGGTGGAGCGGCGTGTAAAGCGGACTTTGAGGGGCCCGGCGATGGTGGAGGCGCGTTGAAGTTTAATTGGGCAGCTTTTGCGGCAGAAGCAGGCGGGGGCTCGCCTTGAGCTTTTTTCCACGGCGTGGAGATACCGCAGTCCGGGCAAAAGAGCAGGATGTTCCCGAGGACAGAGTAAACGTCATCCTCGATATCGCCTTGTTTGACGTCCTGGCGCGCCTCGCAGAAGCTGCATTCGAACGAGACGCTGCGGTTAGCCGATTCGAACGGCTCGGGAGGAGGAAATTCCATCGGCCAGAAATGCGGATCTGGATCGACGAACGCGAGACCATATACGTAACGGCCAGGTTCGCCGCCGATCTGGCCGACGAGGCGAACCACCGCCTCTTTCGTGGAATCGGGCAGGCGGAGCGTCAGGACTTCGTCAGGGGTAAACCGGTATCGAGACAGAACGCCAGCGCCGTGCCGGCTGAGCACTACCGTTTTCGTTTCTTCCGAGAACACTTTTCCTGTCGTATCCGTGCCGAGCAGCACGATAGCGAGTTCTTTCGCGATGCGTCCGCTGCGGCGTTTTGAGGGCATAAGTGAGCAGGCACACGGTCTCCCAATGCGGGAATGCCCACTACGCTTATCGGCAGCGCCGCCGGAATCTTTAGCCATTTCAGGGAATCAAGTTCGAAGACCGAACAGGCCCGTAGCCAGAAAGGACGGAACGAGCGAAGGAGGAGGGGCGAAGAAGTTGCGAGGTACAGAGGTACTAAAAAGGGGGTATCGAGAGGGGCGAGAAGTACTGAGCAGAATGAACCGACCGGGCTATCGACGCGTAAGAGGGCGAAGGGCAGAATCGCAAGTGTAGTCGGGAGTTGGTTGCGGCTTCCGGAGCAGAAAGGTTTGGGCCTGATTGCTCCTGTAGAACGTTTTGCTGCTCGCGAGCGCAGCCAAACGCGCGGAAGAATCGAATCGGCTTCTGGTTACAAGACCCTCCATCCCCCACGCCCGAGCGGCCGGTCCCCCCACCGGCCGCTCATTTTTTTCACGGAGTTTTTCCCGCGTTGGGGCTTCCGGTCAAAAGTTCAATGTTAAAAAGTCGAAGCAAGAAGGATGGCCGGGGTGCGTCGGTCCTCGTTTCCGGGTGGGTGCGGCGTTCCTTCGTAGCCCTTTGGCTGCGTGCCCGCACGAGGGCGGAACACGGTTGGCGTCCGCATCTTACTGGGTTTCCAAAGCCGTGGACGCGGTCTTTAAAAACAAAAGGGCCCCAGTAGGATAGGGCCCCTGAACTGAACCACTTCGATGACACACTCGCGGGAAGCGAAGCTCCCGAACTTGCCAACCACCAAGAGGCACCCAAAGAAATGAAAAAGGGGGCTGGTGCAAGCCCCCTTATTCGAACTGACCCCCCAATAAACCAGAACCGAGTCGAGGTTCGGTTCCGGCCACCCCGGGAAGCCAATCTTGTAAGTTATGAGAGAAGAGAGCAATAGTTGTGCCAGCAGAGCGAAGCGCGAGCGTCTCAATCCAGATATATGATTCAAAAGAATTTACAAGAAATTCAAACTTGAGCAAGAGAAATTGGGCTAGAGGATTCTACAAAATCTCACATAAACCGGGGAATCCCCTACATTCTTTAGGAGTATTCCTCCAAATAAAGCGATAAAGAGCGCCGACGAAGATTGCGGCGCGGCTAGTTCGCTGGACCGGGCGGAAGTCGGTAACGTTAACGCGTATCCTGCCCGCTTTGTTGGGCCGGCCATGCTTGTTTTTGTCAACTTGATTTGGCCCCTTTTGATCGTTTGATTTGGCCCCACCCCTCTGGTGAATCATCACTCTGCCCCCGGCCGGAGCGAAGCCCTGCGGAGCCCGTAGGGCGACGCGTTTAGGGCGTAGCGTAGGCCGGGGGCAGAGTGAATTTTTTATTTGCCGCCGCTCTTTTTCTTCAGCGTCCTGCGAAAGCGATACGACTCCGTCCCGGTCTCGATGATGTGAGCCTGATCGGTCAATCGGTCGAGCATGGCCTTGCACAACCGAGCGTTAGGGAACATCGTCGTCCACTCCGAAAACGGCAGATTCGTCGTGACCACCACCCCCGCTCGTTCCGCTCTTCCTGCGATGATCTGGAACAACAGCTCGGCGGCCGCTTCCGGCATCGCCACATACGCCATCTCGTCGATCACGATCAACTCATAGCGCATCCACCGGTTGGTCACGCGATTTAGTTCGCTCTTGTTCTTGGCCTCCGTAAGTTCGTTCACCAACTGCGCTGCCGTCGTGAACCGTACCCGTTTTCTTTGCCGACAAGCAGCGACCGCTAGCCCCGTTGCCATGTGCGTATGCTTTAAGAGCCTTGAAAAAGTGCACTAAATTGAGGCGGAACGCTGGAAGGGTTGGCGGGCGAGTCGTTCATGGCGGTGCGCGAGGAGAGCCTCCGAGTTTAGAACGAGAGCTGGGAGCGCGTCTTGCATGAAGGGCGGCCTGAGCCTCCACGAACGGTAATGTCGCGAGTTGGGGAAAGGTTCCGAGGAAACAGAAGAATGGACGCGCGGAATCCTCTGGGCGCGGGCGTTTCAGGTGTGCTCGCTGACAGAGAGCACGTTGCCATCGGGATCTTTGAACCAGGCGACTTTGCCGCCACCGGGTGGGTTCCAAATGCCGGTCTCTTTGTCCGGCACCCAAGGATATTTCTCCGTGGCGACACCGCGGGAAGCGAGCCATTTGACGGCCGCGGGAACGTCGAGGACTTCCCAACCAAGGATAGTGGCTTGCATGGGTGTGTAGTTGGGCATTTTAACGATGCGGAGCATGTGGGGGCCGGCGCGGAGGACGAGGGCGTATTGATCGTTGCTGACGAATTGGAACTCCAGCTTGCCTTCGTAGAAGGCGCGGGCGTCGTCGTAGTCTTTTGTGGGGATGAAGCCGATGAGTTTGGCGGAAGAGAGCATACATGCCTCCGAAGGGAATACGGCAATCTAGCCGTGGGCTAACGACGAGTCAATAAAAAGCGGAGGAGTGGAAAGCAGCGGCGATGGGAGGAGCGCAAAAAATAGTACTTGACATATTCCCATATCGGAATGTATTGTTGGGGCATGGCACGAGCGGCGACAACATCGGATGCGTTCAATGCGGTGGCGGAACCTCGGCGGCGGGAGATCTTGAACTATCTGGCGCTGCAGGAACGGCCGGTGGGGGAGATTGTGGATGCGCTGGAGATGGAGCAGCCTTCCGTTTCGAAGCATCTGCGCGTCCTAAAGGATGTCGAGCTGGTGCACGCGCGGCGGGATGGGCGGCAGATGTTTTACAGGACGAACGCGGCGGCGATACGGCCTTTGCATGAGTGGGCCGGGACGTTTGAGCGCTTCTGGCAGCACCAGTTGATCCGGGTGAAGGAACGGGCTGAGGAGAAAAGCGGCGCGGCGAAGAAAACCTGAGGAGATTTTCGCTAGAGACATTTTCGGATATTTCCAACTAAGGAGGAACGATGAGTTCGATGGCAGCAGCGGTGGTGGCACTGGAGAATTTGACGTTGAACATCACGCAGGAAATTCACGTGAAGGCTTCGCTGGAAACGACGTTCGAGGCGCTTGCTGGAGCAACTGGGAGAGCGGAATGCACATCCCGACGGAACGCCGATGGCGATGAAGCTGGAGGCGTGGCCGGGCGGGAGATGGTACCGCGACCTGGGAGATGGAAACGGACACTTCTGGGGACATGTGCAGGCGATCAAGCGGCCGACACTGTTGGAGATCAGCGGGCCGCTGTTCATGTCGTACCCGGTGGCGTCTAATGTGCAATACCGGCTGAGCGAAGTGGATGGAGGCACGCTGATCAAATTTCATCACACGGCGCTGGGATTGATTATTGACGAGCACAGGAAGGGCGTGACGACGGGATGGGCATCGATTCACGAGCGGGTGCGGAAGGCGGCGGAAGCGCACGCGGCGCTGAAGGCCGGGACGGCGCGGAAACAGTAGGCGAATACAAAGAGGTCGCGCCCCAAGGCGCGGCCAAGCAAAATGCCAAGAAGATTTTTTCGACCAATTTTAGAGGAAAAGGAGAATGAAGATGTCGATTGCAGAGGCATTTCTCGCGGAGTTCGAAGTACAGGCGCCTATCACGCGGAGATTTCTGGAAAGGCTGCCGGAGGATAAATTGACCTGGAAGCCGCACGAAAAATCGATGACCGCGGGACAGCTCGCCTTCCATCTGGCCTCCGTGCCGGGCGGAATCGTTCGGTTCGTGCAAAACAATCCGGCGCAGGTTCCGGAATCTTTCAACTTTCCGCAACCAGCGAGCCGTGCGGAGATTCTCGAGAAGTTGGAGGAGAGCATCGGAACGGTGCGGAGTTTATTGCCGAAGTTTGACGACGCGGCGATGAGGGAAACGTGGCGTATGGTTGCAGGAGGACGGGAAATCCTGGCGCAACCGCGAGAGGACTTCGTGCGCGACGTCATGTTCAGCCACTGGTATCAACATCGCGGGCAATTCAGCGTGTACCTGCGGATGCTCGATGTGGCAGTTCCGGCGAGCTGGGGACCGAGCGCGGACGAACCGCCGCTCTTCGCGCAGAAGGCGAAATCGGCCTAGCGGCTGGTGAGGTGAAATTATGTGCCCAGCATGCGTGGCGACGACGGCAATGCTGATCGCGTCGGCGGTTTCAAGCGGGGGATTGACGGCGGTAGTGGTGACCAAGCTTCGCGCGAAAGCGATGGCGCGGAAGAAACCCGATTTTTAAGCGCCGATGGAGGAGCGGAGGGCGTTGGCGAGGGATTGGCTGAAGCGCTGGACGTCGGCGTCGTGTTCGGCTTCGACCATGACGCGGGCGAGCTGTTCCGTGCCGGAGTAGCGCAGGACGACGCGGCCATTATCGCCGAGAGCGGATTGGGCTTCGGCGAGCGCGCGAGAGACTTCGGGGAGAGATTCGAGCGGGGGCTTGGATTTTACTTTGACGTTGACGATGATTTGCGGGAAGTCCTTAAGGCCTTCGACCAGGGATTCGATCTTGCCGTACATGGAAACTAGAGATGCGATTTTTACGGCGGTGAGAAGACCGTCGCCGGCGGGGCTGTCTTCGAGGAAAATGACGTGGCCGGATTGCTCGCCGCCGATGACGTTGCCACTTCGCAGCATTTCTTCGAGAACGTAGCGGTCGCCGACGGAGGCGCGGGCGAGCGAAATGCCTTCGCGGGCGAGGACGCGCTCGAGGCCGAGATTGGACATGGAAGTGGCGACGACGCGATCGCCCTTGAGTTTGTTTTGGGATTTGAGATGGCGAGCGACGGCGAGGAGAACGCCATCGCCGTTGACGATTTTGCCCGTTTCGCAGACGAAGAGAGCGCGGTCGGCATCGCCGTCGAAGGCGACACCGAGCTGGGCGCGCTCGGAGACCATGCGCTTTTGCAAACCTTCGAGATGAAGCGAACCGCAGGCGGCGTTGATGTTGCGGCCGTCGGGGGAAACACCCATGGAGACGACTTCAGCGCCAAGCGAGCGGAAGAGCTCGGGGCCAAGTTTGTAAGCAGCGCCATTGGCGCAGTCGAGAACGATGCGGAAGCCGGAAAGATTGGCGCCGGGAAGGACACGGCTGCGCAGGAAATCGAGATACTCGGCGTCGAGAGAAGCGTCCGCGAGAAGTAGAGGAGGATTTTTGGGGGGCGCATCGGAACGATGCTTGAAGATGTCGACTTCGAGCTGCTCTTCGACGGAATCCGGGAACTTCATGCCCGCGTGGGAGAAGAGCTTTACGCCGTTGTCTTGATAAGGATTGTGAGACGCGGAAATGACCACACCGGCTTGAAAATCATTTTGGCGAACGAGGCAAGCGACGCCGGGGGTAGTTATGACGCCAGCGAAAGCGACCGTGGCCCCAGCGTGCTGGAGCCCCGCGGCGAGGAGCGCGGCGATGTGCGGGCCTGATTCGCGGGTATCCATGCCAATGAGGGCGTGAGCGGCGGAGTGCTCGCGGAGGAGATAGGCAGCGAGAGAACGGCCGGTGGCAAAGAGAGTGGCGTCGTCGAGCGGCGGGGTGCCGGGGACGCCGCGAATGCCGTCGGTACCGAAAAGCTCTTTGGGCATGAGAGGCTCACGTTCAATTCCTGAACGACTGAGGATAAGAAAGTCTAGCACACGGCCGGGAGGCCACCTGGCAGAGAAGCTGCAAGGATTCGCTTGGGTAAATAGCGAACTGAGGGACAGTAAAACTGAAGCCGGCGGCCCAGGGCCGATTTGAAATGCGCAACGTGGATGAGCGAAGACATCCCCAATTTGGGCGAGTGTGCTAACGTGATGGGACCGGAGTGCCTCGTGTCCGAGACCGAAACGCCACTGTCCACAGTTCGAATCGCAGGATCAACCTTCAGCTTGCGTGTGCTTGCCGCGGCAATCATCCTGCTGTTCTTCTACTACGCAGCCGGAGTCGTAATCACAGTGCTGCTATCCATTTTGCTGGCTTATTTTCTGGACCCGGCAGTGGAGTTTCTCGAAAGACTACGCGTGCCGCGGACTGTGGGCGCAATGGTGATGGTGCTCTTGCTGATCGCGGTGCTCGTTGCGGTTGGCTATGGGCTGGCAACACGAGCGGAAGATTTTGCGGCGAACTGGCCGAAATACAGCGCACTTGTGAGACAAGCAGCAGGGGAAGTGGAAGGCAGAATTAGCGGGCTGGAAAAGCAAGTTACGCCGATAGAACCAGGAGGTAGCGCGCCACAACAGGGCGGAGAACGGCCAGAGGCAGCTGCCGTGCGCTCGATGTTATTCCGTGGAATCGGATCTCTCTATGCGCTGTTCCTGGAAATTACATTTGTGCCGTTCCTGGTGTTTTTTATGCTGGCGGGAAAACGGGAGGTTTGGCACGGGACGCTGCAACTGTTTCCAGCGTCGCAACGAACACGCGTGAAAGAGACGCTGGAGGATTTGCGAGATGTTCTGCGGGACTACCTAGCGGGAATGACGCTGCTGACTTTGATGGTGATACTGGCGAGCAGCTTGTTTTTCTGGTTCCTGGGTCTGGACTTTCCGATGATCACGGGAATCGCGTCGGGTCTTTTAAATATGGTGCCGTACATCGGTGCGGTGCTGGCTTGGCTGCCGGCGTTTATCATTGCGCTGGCAAAATGGAGAACCTTTGGGGAGTTCGCGCTGATCGCCGGAGGATTGATGAGCATTCACGTGCTGGCGCTGAATTTAGTTGCGCCGCAACTTGTGGGAAGGCGCGTGCGTCTGAATGCCGTGGCGATTACGATTTCACTGCTCTTCTGGGGCTGGGTGTGGGGCGGGATGGGATTGATATTGGCGATTCCGATTACTGCGGCGTTGCGAGTAATTTGCGACCACACGGAGTCGTGGCGGCCGATTGGGCGGTGGTTGAGCGCGTAAAGCAGTGACTGGTGATTCGTGACTGGTGGGTGGTGCCCCCTACCGGCGAAGAGTGGTAGCCCTTTGAAACTCGCAATTTCTAGAACACATTTTAAATCGATATTCGCTCCGGATTTGCGATAGATAAGACCTTCAGACCCTTTCGGGAGAGTTTCATGGGACGAGCTGTGATGTACTTTTTTCTGTTCGGTTTGATCGCGGTTTTCGCACTGGCTCCATCGGCGCAGGCCTGGGGATGCAAAGGCCACCAGACGGTTGCGCTGATCGCGGAGAAGCATTTAACGCCGGAAACGCGGCAATGGGTGTTGAAACTGTTGAGCGAGAGTCCGATCGACCCCAAGTTGAAGCGTTATTGCGGAGAAGCGTCCCGCGACTTAATGGCAGACGCCTCGACTTGGGCAGACGACGTGCGCGGAGAACGAAAGAACGGGGCGTGGCACTACATCGACATACCGCGAGGGTCGGAGCGCAGCCCGCTTGAGCCGTATTGCGGACAAGGCGGATGCGTGACGAAAGCGATCAGCGAGCAACTGGCCATTTTGAAGGATAAGAATGCCGACGCGGCGAAGCGCGGCGACGCATTGCGTTACGTGATCCATTTCGTTGGAGACCTGCACCAACCGCTGCACACCATCACGAACGCCGACGAAGGCGGAAATTGTGTGCCGCTAAAATACTTGCGCCGGAACGCGCACCAGCACAATCATTCGTTCTCGCCAAACCTACACGGCATTTGGGATACCGCGATTTCCGAGAGAGACGCGGAAGGCGCGGATCCTGAGGAATACGCGGAAACTCTCGACGCGCTGTTCGCGGCGGACATCGAGGGCTGGCAAAAAGCTGGGATTCACGTCGATGATTGGGTGTGGGAAGGCTACGATTTCGCACAAAGCGTGGTCTATGGAGATCTGACGCCGAAGGTCGCCGTAGAGCCGAATGTGGCCGTGCATAGTTGTTCGGACGACAACAACATCGGCGAACGTATGCTGCAACTGAACATCGTGGCGGGAGAGCCGTACCAGGAAAAGGCGGCTCCCGTGGCCGAAAAGCGCATTGCCGAGGCTGGTGTGCGGCTGGCGATGATTCTCAACGAAGCGGCGAAGGCGATGCAGTAGCCGAATCTGCCGGCAATTTGGGGGCAGGAACAGTAGCGGCCGACTCTAGCCCCGGCCAACTGAGAAGTGTGCAATTCGATACACGGCCCAGCTTCCGGGTTGTAGGAAAGCCAGAGAATGGTAATCTTAGTCTCGCACTTGATGTAAAGATTCTTTGTTTGTTGAAACACTCGCAGGTCTCTCCTCTCGCCTGCGGGAAACCTGGACTCACAACTCGAACGACCCCCTTTCGGAAAGTACATCAGGTATTCATGCTGCCCAGCCCGCGGTGCGAACAGGTGCTTACGGCCATTTTGGAGTCGGCCGAAGATGCGATTGTCGGAATTGCGCTCGATGGCTCGATTGAATTGTGGAGCCGAGGGGCGGCGTGTCTATACGGCTACACCGCGGACGAGGTTATGCGAGGATCTCTGACGCAGCTGCTGCCGATTTCCCAGGCTTCTTACTCAAAGACAGTTCTGGAAGCAGCCCGCGACGGAAAAATGACGGGAAGCGAAACTGTGGAGCGGCTGCACAAGACTGGTTCAAAGCTGTGTGTGGCCCTGAAGCGCAGACTGATGAGGGATGAACGGGGTGTGGTGACCGGGATTCTGGAGAGCGGCCGGGCCCTGCGCCTGAAGGCGGAAGATACGCCGTCCGAGACGCAGCTGCGGCTCCTTGTGGAACAAATGCCGGTGCTTCTCTGGACGACAGATCAGAGTTTGCGGATCACGTCGAACTGGGGCTCTGGCTTAGAGCACTCCGAAATGAATGCCGGAGATCTGGTAGGGCGGACAGTATCAGAATACTTGAATTGCGATGATACGAATACGATGCCAATGGGACACCATGATGCGGCATTGCGAGGCGAGTCAGTGCGCTTCGAGTACGAACGGAAAGATCGCGTACTGGAAATTCAGTTACAACCACTGCGCGCGCCGTCGGGGGAAATTATCGGGTGCATTGGCGTGGGCCTGGATATCACTAAGCGAAAGAGGACGGAGGAGCAGGTCCGCTACGAGGCGACGCACGATGCGCTCACCGGACTGGCTAACTACCGCGAATTCATGGACACGCTCGTGCGTGAATTGCGCCGTGCCGAGCGGAGCCGTCATTCGTTTACCGTACTGCTCCTAGACCTGGACGACCTGAAACTGGTCAATGACAGGCAAGGGCATCTGGCGGGAAACATGGCGCTCAACCGGCTAGCCAAGGTCATGAAGGAGCAATGCCGCGTGACGGACCTGGCGGCACGATACGGCGGCGACGAATTTGCGGTGCTGTTAATCGATTCCGATCAACAAATGGCAGAACATATGGCGCAACGAATCGAGGCCTGCATGCGCGACGACGGGGAAGATCCGCCCATTAGCGTGAGCATTGGCATGGCGGTGTATCCCGGAGATGGACGAACAACGCAAGAACTGCTTGAGGCCGCCGACCGACAACTCTATGGCCGGAAGAAAACAGGACGAATCCGGAATATGGCCGTCGGGTAGGCCAAATCGGGATGGCACAGTTGGGTTGAGACAGCAGGACCTGACTGGCGACTGGTGACCCCGACGGGTCGGGGCAAGCTGGTGACTGACGTGGACACCTCCACCAGATGCTGCCAATCCTCGAATTCCATTTACAATTGAGGGCGATTGCGCCGGACGAGCATCGCGTGAGCGCGAAGCGGATGGGTGGAATTGTGGCCGGTAATCATCCGCTGAAGAGGGGACACCATGAAGAACAGGGAACTAATATTGGCGTTGCTCGACGAAGGGTATGACAAGAAAACCTGGCACGGACCCAATCTGAGACAAGCGATTCGCGGAATGAGCGCCAAACAGGCGGCTTGGCGTCCCAGAGCGGGGCGGCACAATATTTGGGAAGAGACTCTGCACGCCGCGTATTGGAAATACGTGGTGCGCAGACAGATCGAGGGAGGAAAAAGGGGATCGTTTGCGCTGACGGGGAGCAATTTCTTTCGCCGCCCGGAAAAGGGGAAGGCCAACGAAGCGGCGTGGCGGGCAGACAAGGAATTGCTCGAGCGAGAGCACCGGGCATTACGTGCCTCCGTCGCAAAGGTTTTGGACACGTCCAGAGGTGCGAAGTTTCTTCGACAAATCTACGGAGTAGCTTTTCACGATATCTATCATGGAGGACAGATTCGCCTCATGCGGCGGTTGATGGAGCGCTAAAGCAAAGCGCGGGCGGGAGACAACTTAGAAGGGCTGCTGCCGAATTTTGCGAACGAGTTCAGCGGGATCGGACGAGTCCTGAAAAAGGCGGATAGCGGCAATGCCAGCGGCGCCGACGGAAAAACAAGAAGCCGCGTTTTCCAGGGAAATTCCGCCGATGGCAAGAACGGGAATGCTCACGGAGCCGCAGGCTTTGGCGAGACGGCCGAGTCCCTGGGGCGCACCATAGGAGGCTTTTGAGGGCGTGGCGAAGACCGGGCCGAAGAAAATGTAGTCGGCACCAGCGGAAGCGGCGTACTTTGCCGCTTCGAGCGAATGGCAAGAGACACCAATAAGAAAATCGCGCGGCAGAGTTTGCACGGCTTGAGAGGCCAGCAGACGCTTCGCTTCTTCGGGCGGCAGAGAGTTTTCCCCTAAGTGGACGCCGCCAGCACGCTCGGCGAGCGCCACATCGAGGCGGTCATTTACCAAAACACGAGCCGGAACGCGTGGCGCGTCTTTTTCGCGAAGCGCGTGGTTCGAAATGCGGTCGAGTGCATCGCGTGCGAGCGCGGCTGAATCCTTCCCCGGGAGATCCTTCTCGCGAAGCTGAATCCAATCGATGCCAGCTGCGGCTACCCGTTCGATCTTTTCGAGAAGCGGCTGAATCAAGTCAGTTTGTGGCGCACCTTGCAGACTTCGCCGGTCGGTAACGTAGCAAAGGAGCGGCCTCTCTCCCGGGCGAGCCGTGGAACCGCGCGCCGAACTATTGAGGAGGGACACGTGAAGATCCAGGACGAGAACCGATGAAGCTCAGAGCCAGAATGATGTCCAGAACCCCGAGACCACTGACGGCACCACGAAACGAGGGGTGAAGCAGCACGGGAATGAGCGAAGGAAAGTGGAGAAGAAAGAAGTTTTGCTCCCAGAAGTCGGACCAGGGAAGGTAGAGGAGCAAGGCTCCCATTTCGAAGCAAACGACGACCAGCAGTGCGCGGAAGACGCGGTTCATGGGTAAGAGGGAGCCCCTGTTTTAGTGAATGCCAGAACTCAGCGGATGGGCTTCTGGAGAGCGGCGATGCGATCAGCGACGTCGCGATAGTCGATGTTCATCGCGTAGACCTGGGAAAAACTCTTCAGGGCTGCGTCCGGCTCACCCGCGGATTCCTGGGCAACGCCCAAATCATACCGCAATGCGAGGATGCTTTCCGGTTCAATGCCCGGGATGCGCAGAGCGCGTTCGTACCAGATGGCAGCGATGCCCGGTTGGCCTTTTTCCATGAAGGCGAGACCAAGAAGAGTGCAGCATTGCATACCGTAGCGGAAAGGCTTGCCATTGTCCGTGGCCTTGGCGATTTTTTGGAATTCGCTGATGGCTTCATCAACGAGGCCCATTTCGCGGAACGCAATGCCGAGATTGTAATGAGTCTCGAGATCTTCGTCCTCGGCGCCCATCTCGCCCAGCTCGGCGCGAAAATCGTCAAATACCTCTTTGAGCGGGCTCTGTTCGGCCAGCGAGGCAGGCTTCTCTTCCACTTTGGGAGGCAACACAGGGGACGCAGGGACTTGTGAATGGGAAGGTGTGAGAGCGTCGAGGCCCAGGTCGTCAATTTCCTTTGCCAGGTCCGCAAGAAACTGGTCGGAAGCAAAGCCGCCCGCGGCCGGGACGGCAGCCGAATCAGCGGCCGCAGGTGCAGGTTCGGGCTCGCGTTCAACGATAGGCTTATCCGGCGGCTTCTGGTCGTACGCGGGAACCAGTGGTTCCTGCTCCAGGACAAGCTCGAAATCCTGCTCGAGTTCAAATTCGTGCTCGGGCACTGCAGGTGGTTTCTCTTGGGCTGGCGGTTTTTTGGGAGCCGCGGGCGCGCGGGTTTGCTCAACCGGCGCGGGGATGGTCTCTGGCGCGATTGCTGGAGGAAGCGCGGCGGAAGTGTCCACGAGGGCGTTTGGCTGCACCTCAGGGGAAGCTGGAGCGTCCACGGGAAGCTCGAATTCCGTGAGTTCGGGAGATTCAGATGCTCCGGCGGCCACGGGTTCTTCCGAAATCGAGAACTCCTCGGCGGCCACGGGCTCTGCGGCAACCTCGGGAGGAGAAGGAGGAGCAGGAGCCGCGGGTCTTGCCGGAGGCGGTTTTATGGCAGGCTCAGCGGGATGAGTATCTTCGAGCATGGAAGCCCACTCGTCGGACAGATCCACTTCCTCCTGAACGCCGGAAGCCTCGGAAGAAACACCGGCTTGGACGGCCTCAGCGAGAGGCGCTTCAGCAGGCACCGGTTCCTCAAACTCCGGCAGCTGTTTCTCAGCGGGGGTCGCGGGTTCGGGGGCTGCGTCTATCACCGGAATTTCCGGAATAGTCGCGGCAGGCGGTTCCTGCGGGACAGGAGCAGTGCTGGCAGCCAATTCCGCATCGGTAAGACCGGCGGCGCGCTGAAATCTGCGGCGAAGTTCGCCAAAACGCTCGGCGCTGCGCTGATCGTTGCGCTCGGTATGGATCAGCTCAAGTTGAGCAGCGAGCTCGGCAGTGCGGCGGTCGTCGCCAGCACCGAGTACAAAATCGAGAAGTTTTTCGAGAGTTGGAGTGTGGCGAGGAGCGCGGCGCAAAATAGCTTCGAGCAGGCCGATGGCTTTTTGAGTGAGACCGTAGCTAGCGAAGAGGTCGACGTCGGTGAGGGACTGGGCGATGAACTTCTGGGTCTCTTCGTCAAGCTGAGGCTCCGTGGAGGAAAGGACCGCGTGCTTGTCGCCGGCGACTGGCGTAAACGAGTCGGTATCGGGCCGCAGTTTTGGCGCCGGTGCCTTTGGTATGTCCGCCTGGAGGTGTTCTTCGACAGGCGGAGGCGGGGGCGGCGGTTCCGTGCCTGGCATGCCCATTTTTCCAAGGACTGCGTCGAGCTTTCGCTTGGCGGAATCGCTATCCGGCTGGCGATCGACGAGCTGTTCAAAAATGGCCTTGGCGCGATCGAGCTGATTGGCGTTGACAAGAGCGTCACCCAAACTGGCGAGTGCGTCGGGCAGCCGGAAGGAATCGCTCGTGCGGCCGTAGAAATCGACAAGCCATTCGAGCGGCTCGAGGCGGCCGGGCATGCGGGCCGCGAGTTCGTTTTGCAGACGGCCAATGACTTCGTGCTCGCCGCCGTCAATCATAGGGACGCGAATTTGCTCGATGATGGCCATGGCGCGGTCGCTTTGACCCGACTCGAGAAGCGCTTCGACGATTTTTTGGGCCGGGCCGAAGTTTTTATCGTCGGCGGCTAGGACGCGGAGAGCAAGAGCGGTGGCCTTATCCCAATTTGCGCTTTTGACATAGAGATCCAGGAGCAGCTCGGTTTGCTCGCCACCCTTTTCGAGATCGGGGACGTGTTCGAGGAGCTCAGCAGCCTTTGTGAAATTGCCCTGGGAGGAAAACGAACGGGCTCTCACGATTGTGGCGGGGAGGCAATTGGCATCGATCTTTCAGGGCTTTGTCGGCGAGTTTATCTGATTCAGCCTGGTCTCCGCGAGCCAGAGCACGCTGAGCGGCAGAAACGTAAGTATCGATAGCTTCGCGCGATTGGCCCATAGCCTGATAGAGATCGGCCAGTCGAATCTGAATGCGAAGATTGTCCGGCTCGGCAAGAAGAAGTTTTTTCAGAAGGCCAACGGCTTCCGCCTGACGATTGTTCTTGAGATGAATTTCGGCAAGCTGCAAGAAGAGAGGACGAGCTTCGCTCATCACCCCTTGCTGAACGTACAGGTCGGCTAGCTTTTCGAGGGGACGAATCTCTTCCGGTGCTAGTTTTGCGATGCGTTTGTAGACGGCGATGGCCTTGGTAAGAAAACCGTCGCCGACAAAAATCTGAGCGAGGCGCTCGAAATAATCGATGGCCTGAAAAGTCTCACCCTGGCGGATATAAAGCTCGCCGATGGTCATAAGGGTGACCTGATCGCGCGGCTCAAATTTAAGAATCTGTTGGTATTCGGCGATGGCCTGAGGGACCTTGCCCTGATTCAGCAGCTTTTGCGCGGATTCGACAAATTTGCTCTTGTTATAGGCCATTCGTGTTCCCAGACAATACGCGGCCCACGCCTGCAGGAGGAGAAGCCCTCCGTCCCAAGTGTTGGAAAGGCAGACAGAAGCCGTGCTTGTTAACGCTAGCAGGCAGGGAAAAGGCAAGTCAACGAAGCCAGAAATGAGTGTGAGCAGCCAGTTATCCCCATCAGGACTAGGAAACTAGATGGCGAAGACGCGGCGAAGCGGGGGAGGGGCAAGATTGAGCTTTTTTTGCACGGATGTTCGGCCAGGACGTGCGGCGGAAAGGATTTGCGCAGAAGCCGATGTGTGGATGAAGCAGGCGGCTACGTGCTTGCCGTGCAAGTCCTTGCCACTAAATAATCCAGCGAACTAATGTTCGGAAGCCCAGTAGATGGCAGAGCCGTGCGCAGGAAGCGTGACATCGACGAATTCCTTCGAGCCTAAGTCTTCATGTTCCCAAAGATCGCGGAGATTGTACTTCTCGTGTTTGAGACCCAGTTCCTTCCAGGAGTAGTGAAACGACTGCGACGCCGCGTCGAGATTGAAGATGGCTAGGTAGGCGCCATCGCCGGATTCGGGAGTGGCGAGCCAGACGGCAGCTTTGTCGGTCGAGCTGACGGCATGGTTACCGCTGGAATGCTGATCGACGCCGATCAACTCCGCATTGGTGAGCGCGGACTGCGTCCAGTCGTCGCACAGAGTGAGATTGCCACCCATGATGAGTGGCGACCGAAAGATCGACCAGAGAGTGAGCAGGGTGCGCTGTTCATCGTGAGTGAGGCGTGTTGCACGGGGCTTCTCCCAGCCGGCGGCAGGCTCGAGGCGTCCGAGTGGGAGCATATCCGCGTCGGGCCAATGTCCCGGCCCAGAGAACTCCGCCCATTTTGTGGCGCGGGCAAATTGATTTTCGACGCCCTGCGGAAAGTCCTTGTCGCTGTGCCAGACATCCCAAACGTCATCCGAGATGCGCCACATCTGAGCGTAGCGGCGCAATTCGATGGCTTTATCGAGGGGAGCCGGGCCGGGGGAGAGGCTGAGAACGATGGGCCTGCGAACCTTGTGAAGCGCGCGGCTGATCATGCGAATCTCGTCGCCCTTGTAGGGATGGCTGGAAATGCAATCGACTTTGAGGAAGTCCACGCCCCAGCCGGCGTAAAGGCGGGCGATGGAATCGTAATAGGCTTGAGCGGCAGCAGAGCCTGCATTCATCCCATAGTTGTAAGTATTCCATGGGCAGGAATCGGAAATGTCCGCGGCGGCTTTCGCGCGGTAAGGCGATCCTACGATCGGTAGATTCTTGCGTACGGCTTCCTTGGGAATGCCACGCAAAATGTGGATGCCGAATTTAAGGCCGAGAGAGTGGACATAATCCGCCAGCGGCTTGAAGCCGGCGCCTTTATCGGCGGAAGGAATCGCGTTTACGGCAGGAACGTAGCGGCCATTGGTGTCGAGGCTGAATTCGGGGGCGCCGCCGTTAGTTTCTGTGGCGTGATTCGTCACGTACCAGCCTTCATCCACGACGACATATTCCCAGCCGTAGGCTTTCAAATGCTCGGCCATCCAGGCCGCGTTTGCTCGGATATCGGATTCGCCGACGGTCTCGCCGTAGGAGTCCCAACTGTTCCAGCCCATCGGAGGCGTGGCCGCAAGCACGGTTTGTGCTTCGGCTTCCGATGAATTGCTCTCCAATTCGGCGGAGAGCATCCACAAACAAAGAATTACAGGAGTAACCGCAAGTAGAGCGGCGGCGCGGCGCACGAACCGAATCCATTGCATCGGAAAGACCTCTGGAATGTCCGGCGGAGATTTTATGCGAGACGCTAGAAAAGCGGTAGCGGAGTTTGCGTGGCACCGGCGGCCCAGCAATTCGCGTCGCGAACGGGTGCAAAGGAATAACGGTGAAGCGGAGACGGACCGTGCTGGCGCAGAGCCTCCAGATGGTCCGGCGTGGCGTAGCCTTTGTGGCGGGCGAGACCGTATTGCGGATAGACGGCGTCCCATTTTTCCATGCAAGCGTCGCGATGAGTCTTAGCAAGGATGGAAGCGGCGGCGATCGAAACGCTGCGCGCGTCGCCCTTGATGAGAGATTTCTGCTCGATGAGAACGTCAAGCTGCATGGCGTCGATGAGCAAATAATCCGGTTGGATCGAGAGTTGTTGGAGAGCGGCGGTCATGGCCTGGCGGCTGGCTTGATAGATATTCCAGGCGTCGATGCGCTGCGCATCGACTTCCGCGACGGCCCAGGCGATGGCATGTTCGCGAATGCGCCCGGCAAGTTCCGTACGGCGCTCGGCGGCAAGTTTTTTCGAGTCGTCGAGGCCGACAATGCGGCGCTTGGGATTGAGAATCACCGCGGCGGCGACGACCGGGCCGAAGAGCGCGCCGCGGCCGGCTTCATCGAGACCGGCAATGCGCATCCAGCCAAGCTGTCGCGCCGCTCGCTCGAAACGGGAAGAGCAGAGACGGCTCATTGCGCGGAGATTTTAGCACGGAGAGCGGAAGTCGCGAGGCTGCTCGTAACAACTATTGAAGGAAGTTCGGATCGCCCTAGAAGCGGAGTCTGCGAGGACTTCTTTCCGAGTTTCGTTGACCGGAGCGGGTCGCCAGACCTACGATGGCCGGGCAAATTCAGCAGCGAAAACGATCTTCAGGAGAATTACATGCATGCACGCACGCATTCCGCCGGGCCTCGCGCCGGCTTTTGCCTTTTGAGTCTTACGGCACTTCTTGCGTTGGCCCCGTTCGGCGGCGCGCAAGGCCTGACCAGCAGCGATCTCACGCGCTTCCGCTTTGTGGGAGACACTGTGTTATCGCCCGACAGCCATCACATTGCTTACACGGTGATCTTGCACGATCGGCCCGGCCGGCCGTCGCCCCAACTCTGGATCATGGATCTTGCCGCAAAAAAGTCGATTCTCATCGGCGGAGATAAGGATGTTGCAGGCAATCCGCACTGGTCGCCCGACGGGAAATGGCTGGCGTTCCAGGGCAGCGTGGGAGAAAAGCACGGCTTGCTTCTTGCCCGCGCGGACGGCTCCGACGTTACGGAGTTCGCAACCATGCACGGCACGAACAGCCCCTTGCCGGGCGAAGGACAGGACATCACTTGGTCTCCTGACAGCAAGCAGATTGCGTTTATTTCCTCGACGCCCGACGAAAGAGCCGCCGAGGCCGACGGCGATCCCCGGGTCATCACCCGTTACTTGTACAAGCCCGACGCGGGCGAAGGCATGACTCGCTTCAACGACAATCAGCGCCTGCACATTTTCGTCGTGGACGTGGCAACCAAGCAAGTGCGCCAACTGACGCAGGGAATTTATGACGAACACTCCATCGACTGGTCGCCGGATGGCAGAGGGATTCTTTTCGTGTCGAACCGCGAACCGAACCAGGACGAGTTTTTCAATTACGACATTTTCACACTGAATGTTGCGGACAACAGCATCCGCCGCCTGACCGCCACGGAGTACAACGAATACGATCCGCTCTGGTCGCCCGACGGCAAGCACATCGCCTATCGCGGCACAAAGCGCGGATTAACCGACCGTGAGACAACCATGGAAGACACGCATGTCTGGATGATGAACGCCGACGGCAGCGATCGCCACGAGATTGGCGGCGTGATTGACGACCGCCAGGGCGCGCCGAAGTGGGCGCCCGATGGTGGCGCCGTTTATTTCACGGTTCAAGAGCGCGGGAGCAATTATCTGGTGCGTCTACCGATCTCAGGCGGCGCGCCACAATACGTGGTGAAAGATACGGGCGGCGTCGGCGGTTTTTCCGTGGGCAAGGACAGCACGCTAGCCTATGCCTTCACGTCCCCTCGCGACATGGCGGAGCTATTCGTTAAGAATGGCACCGGCGCTGCACGTCAACTCACGGACCTGAACGCCGAAGTTCTTGCGGGGAAACAGCTTGGCGAAGTCGAGTCCTTCACATTCGTCAGCAATGACAACAAATTCGAAGTCGAGGCATTTCTCACCAAGCCTTTCGGAATGACCGCGACTTCCAAACACCCGCTCATCGTGAATATTCATGGCGGTCCGCACGGGCAGAATGGCCCAGGCTTCAACTTTAAGAATCAGGTTTATGCCGCGCGCGCCTGGGCCACGCTCAACGTGAATTACCGCGGCTCAACCGGCTACGGGCAGAAGTTTGCCGACGCGGTCTTCGGCGATCAAGATGGAAACGAAGGTCAGGACGTTTTGTACGGCGTGAGCGCGGCGGTACGGCGCTACTTGTGGATTGACCGCGAACGCATGGGCATCGAGGGCGTGAGTTATGGCGGGCAGCTCACGGATTGGCTGATCACGCAGACCAACGAATTCAAGGCGGCCATCCCCACTGCCGGCATCTCCAATCTCGTGAGCTACAACTACATGACCTATTACAACCAATATGAGGAAATGGAATTCGGGCAATTCTTCCATCAAGGCACTTTGATGGACGAAGCCTGGAAGCGCTCCGCGCTGCGCTTCGTGGCCCAGGCCCATACACCCACCATGCTGTGCCACGGCGAAAATGATAACGATGTGCCGATCGCCGAAGCGGAACAGTTCTTCATCGCGCTAAAGGATGTTGGGACGGAAGCCGTGTTCGTGCGTTATCCGCGCGAAGGCCACGGCATACGGGAAACGAAGCATGTGATCGACTGGACCGACCGGTCCATCGCGTGGTACGAGAAGCATTTTCCAAAGCCCGGCGCGGAAGGGGTGACCAACGTGCAGCCCTGATAGGCCGCAGCCCAGGTCAGCCGCAGCCTGCCAGGCAGTCGGGCACGCAACGCATTCCAACGCAGCACGAGCCCCGAATTAGCCGGGGCTCGTTGGTGAAGGTCGTTCGTATTTCGTATTTCGCGTTTCGAATGGCGAGTCGTGCTTAGGCCTTGGTCTCGGCCCCAGCGGTGGCAACGGCAGCCACTTCTTCTCGAGCGGCGCGCTTGATGCGGGCTGCCTTTCCGCGCAGGTCGCGCAGATAGTAGAGGCGCGCACGGCGGACCTTGCCCTTGCCGACTACCTCAATCGAGCTAATCGAGGGCGAATGCAGCGGGAAAATGCGCTCGATGCCCACGCCGAAGCTCACGCGGCGCACGGTAAACGTGGCGCCGGAGGCGCGGCCTTTCTTAGAGATCACGACTCCTTCGAACGCCTGGAGGCGTTCCTTTTCCTTTTCGCCCTCGCCTTCTTTCAGGCGGACGTTGACGCGCACCGTGTCGCCGGGGCGAAATTCGGGCAGGTCTTTGCGCAGTTGCGCTTCATGGAGTTTGGCTATAACCGGATTCATGTTCGTATTCCCTGCAGACCCACTCAGGCGGGGCCAGCTCTTCAAAGGCAAACAGCAATTATAGCCAAATATTCACAATTTACCTAGCGCAATCCGCTACACGGCGCGCCCGGGTTTGACTTCAATCACCCCGTAGAGCTATGAATGGGCAGGTCCGGTTCCCATCCGAGTTCGGCGTAAAGGGATGTATCCGCATCTTGATGAGATAGGGATCTCGAACTATGAACGTGGAAAAAATAGCAGGAACAAATGTGAAGCAAGCCGTTCCGTTTTTCCACGTCTCAAACATGGAAGAATCGCTGCGATTTTACCTCGAGGGTCTTGGCTTTGCGATGACCAAGAAATGGATCGACGAGGGCAAACTGCGCTGGTGCTGGCTGGAGATCGGCGACGCAGCCTTGATGCTGCAAGAGTTCCGGAAAGAAGGGCACGATTCCTGGAAGCCCAGCTGCAAAGTAGGAGAGGGCGTGTCCATTTGCTTCATGTGCGATGACGCGCTGGCGATCTATCACGAAGCGGCGGCGCGCGGAATCAAGGCCAAACGAAATCCATTCGTCGGGAACTCGTTGTGGGTTGTGTCTTTCTCGGACCCCGACGGGTACCGAATTGATTTCGAAAGCCCCACGGATGTCCCGGAGGAGACGGAGTACTCACCTCAAGGCAAATAGTGAGCTGCTCTGGGTGACTAAGCGGGGGCAGATGCAGATACGTTTCGACGAATGACGCTTTCCGCGAAGCGCTCCATTTCCTCGAGTTGCGGGCTGAATTGGAGCAGGACTAGGTCGACACCTGCGGCTTCGAATTGCGCGAGTCGCTCCGAAACCTGTTCGGGAGTGCCCACCAAGCCCGAACGCAACCCACGATTGGAAACCGAATAATCTTCAAGCGAAACGCGCTGCTCGAGCTGCGTTCCGGCAAGCCACTGCTGATAATTGGCGTAACCCGCCGCGGATTGTTGGACGTCCGTGATACGTTTCAATTCGTCCTGCGCTTCGCGCTCCGTTTCTCGCACGATGGCATAACCCGCGACGCCAAATTTCAAAGGCGGCAGATTGTGGCGGGCGCGGCGTTCGCGCAGATCCGCGATTTTTTCTCGGACGCGTTCCGGCGGATCGCCGTGCATCAGGTACGCATCGCATTTTTCGGCAATAAGATCCTTCGCGGCGGGGGATTCACCTCCCGCATATAGCACGGGATGCGGTTGAGCAGCGGGCTTTGGTTCCAGCACATTGTCTTCCACGCGATAGTACTTTCCGGCGTAAGAAAAATGATCCCTGGACCACACGCCGTGCAGCACGTCCAGCCATTCGCTGGTGCGCGCGTAGCGGTCGTCATGCTGCTCAAATCCCACACCGTACTTCTTCGCTTCGTCCGCCCACCACGATGAGACTACATTTAAGGTGAGCCGTCCGCCGCTAATGTGGTCAATGTTCGCGGCCTGTTTGGCAAGCAGGGCTGGAAGGTGAAAGGTTGGACGGACCGCCACCATCAGCTCAAGTCGTTCCGTGACCGCGGCCAGCGCGGCGGCCGTGGACCACGCGTCGAGCGAGGGCGCCTCCACACCCTTGATGTCGTTCAAATTCAATTCGGCGATCAGCATTAGGTCATAGCCGATCTGTTCGCTGCGTTGCGCGAGCTTTTTCACGTATGGCCAAGTGGCTTGCATGTTTTCGTCTGCGACGTTGCGGAGCCAGCCACCAAAAACAGGGAGCCAGTAGCCGTATCTCATCGGATGCTCCCCGTGGAAATGAGCCGTTCGCCACGGCTGGCCTCGTGAATCCGCGCTTCGCTGATCAAGTAGTCTGCCAGCCGCGAATACGGATTGAAGCCAATCATGCGCTCCGGATCGGACACAAAATTCGAGAGCGCGTTGATGTCGTAATAGAGCAGGCGTCCAGTGCGATCGTCGATGACGTACTCGATCCCGCCGACTTCGATGCCGGCAACTTCCATAATGCGCTCGACCTCATCGATAATTTGCCTCGGCGGCTCGTAAGCCTCGACCGTCAACCCCGATTTCGGAGCGTCGACCGGGCAAGCCAAACGAGTGAGTTCTTCGCCCTTCGTGTTCTTGCAGATGTCCGCGGGGCACAAATCAAAAGTATCGCCGGTGATGTGAATCTGAATCGCGTAGAGATATTCGCCGCCGAGCACTTCGACTCGCGCGATCACCCCATTTCGCGCGGTGAAAAATTCCTGAACCAGCGCGGTATTGTCGATTCCAAACGACAAGCTGTTCTCTTCGACTGCCCCGCGCAATTCAGCCGGGGAGTTGAACTTCTTTATTCCCGCACCGCTGCCGCCAATATTCGGCTTGAAGATCAGCGGATATCCGATCGATTCCGCGGCGCTCAAAGCCTGCGATGGATGGTTGATCACCAGCGATCTCGGATATTGGAGACCAAGCGTTTCGAGGACTGTGTATTGCAGTGCCTTGGAAGTTTCATGCGTGAAGGCCCGCGAGCCGTTCACCACGCGAACGCCCTTTTCTTCCAGATGAGCCAAATAGTTGAGCGTGTAGAAGATTCCGTGGCCAACGCCGCGCTGCCACGCCGAAGGACTCATGCGATTGAAGAGCAGCGAATACTCGCGCTCCTTCGCAGCGACATCATATTGATGATTCCGTGCGTCAACCCTGACCCAATTCGCGCCCTTCGCGTCGAGTTGCTCAAAGAGCGGACGAAACCAGTGCTGCTGCTCGTAGTAAATGGCGATGGGTTTTCCCTCGCCGTGCTCCTTGCCGTTCCCGCTTGCCGCGTTGCTCATGGCAATGTGCTCCTCATTCACTTGACAATAAAAAAGGCCGCTTATTCCGAGCGGCCCTGGATTCCTTTTGGGTTTAGACTTGCGCTACACCGAAGGATTTCCCATGCCGCTGGCAGCGGTACACATACAAGCACAGCATGGACACGCGCAGGCCCGCTTGCGGTTGGAAAAGCCCTGGACCGCCCGCGAATAATCGGTCTGGATCGCTGGTCTCACAGAATCTTCAGTATACCGCCGCGAAATATCAGCGCAACAACAAATCCGGGCGGTTCCGCTGGGTCTTCTCGATCGCCGCGGCCCGCCGCCAGTTCGCGACTTCCGCATGATTGCCACCGATCAAGACGTCGGGCACCTTCCACCCGCGAAAATCGGCCGGCCTGGTGTAATGCGGAAAATCCAGTAGAACGCGATTCGTCAACCGAGAGCCGGCTTGTAGGGGCGGAACATGTTGCGCCACTACAGGAGAAGAATCCGGCGACACTGCAGGATTTGCGCTGAACGATTCGTTCTGCGATGACGCTTCATTCCCCAGCGCGCCTGGGATCAACCGCGTCACTGCATCGATGATCAGCATCGCTGGCAGTTCCCCGCCGCTAAGAACATAATCGCCGATGGAGATTTCTTCGGTAGCGAGATAATCGGCCACACGTTCGTCCACACCTTCATACCGGCCGCAAATCAAAACGATGCGCTCGAGCTCCGCGTACCGCCGCGCCGTTTCCTGCCGGAAAAGTGTTCCCGCGGCCGACATCAAAATAATGGCCGTCTTCGGGTCAAGGGAGACCGGCTGCTCGGCGCTGCCCAAGTTGCAACCTAGCAGAGCTTCAGCAGCTTCAAAAAGCGGCTCCGGCTTGAGCACCATCCCCTCGCCGCCGCCAAACGGACGGTCATCGACGCTCCGATGGCGATCTTTGGTGAAAACCCGCAGGTCCTGTACCTGAACATCGACGAGTCCCGCTTCGCGCGCGCGCCGCAGGATGCCGTGATCGAGCGGCCCGGCAAAAAACTCGGGAAAAATCGTGATCAGGTCGAAGCGCATTGCTGCTGCCAGTCTAGCGTACCCACGGTCTTAAACCCCATCGTTCAGATCGCGCAGTCCTTCGGGGAGCACGACGTCGATCCGCCGGGCGGCGGTGTCAATGCGCGTGCAAATATCCTCAGCGAGCGGGACGAGCAGCTCGCCGGCGGAAGTGTCGACAACAAGTAGTGGCGTGCCCGCTATACCCTCACCGGTGAATTGGATGTCTCTCACTGCGCCCACCAATGCAGGAGCAGTTGCCAGCGAACATGGCGAGGAAGAAAGGACGGAAGGTTCCGCAAAATTTTCAAACACCGAACATCCGATGAGATCGTCCACAAAATATTGGCCTGCGGCAAGCGTCACCCGCTTTTCAATTGGCAAGAGCACGTCCAGTCCGCGAAACTTCTCCGCCTCGGAGATCGAATTGCTTCCTTCAAAATGAAAAACCGCCTGCCCTTTATGATTCTGGCTAAGCCAGCAGGACCTGAGTGCGATTGGCCGTGGCTCCGCTGCCCCAGCGCTTTCACTTGCGCCAAGAAAAACCTCCATCAGTCGTGTCAACCTTTCGGGAAAGTCCGTGAGGAGTTCAGCAGCCACTTCACCCTTATTGCCGCGGGGCCGGAGAATCCGCGCGACAATCACCCAACGATGGGCTTCGGGACTCAATCTTCCAGTATCTCGAGCGTGTAGCGCTTCTTCACTTTCATGCCCGCTGCGCCGAGAAGCGTGCGCACCGCCTTAGCTGTGCGCCCCTGCCTCCCAATCACCTTGCCCAAGTCCTCTGGGTGCACCCGTAGCTCAAGGACGGTTACCTGCGAGCCGTCGACCGGCCTGACCTGCACATCTTCGGGATGGTCCACCAGAGCCTTGGCAATGGCTTCGACCAGCTCTTTCATCCTTCACCTCCTCGTGCTCCACTCTCCACTGGTCGTGGAAAAAACGTCCCCGCTCTGACCGGGGACGCGCAAGAGATGGGGATTGCGCTGGAATTACGCGATCTTTTGTTGCCGGATGAAGCTTCGCACGGTGTCGCTGGGTTGCGCACCAACTCCGAGCCAGTGCTTGATGCGCTCGGAGTCGAGCTTGATCTCCGCGGGCTTTTTCAGCGGATCATACGTCCCCACCGCTTCCACAACACGCCCATTGCGGGGCCGCGTCCTCTCAATCACGACGACGCGGTAAAACGGCTTCTTCTTCTTCCCAATCCTGGCCAAACGAATAGTGAGCACTAACCAATGCCTCCACCAGCTATCTTAGCCTGTCCGGGCGGCTTGCGGCAATCGGAGAGTCGGGGGATCTCGATGCGTTCTTTGGAATGGACTCGAAATCGATCCACAGCGTGGACAGCTTGCCCGGAGCATGCGGGAAGGTAGGTCCGCGCCTGCTCCCGTGCCGCGTATGTCCATCTTAAACTTAGCAATCGCAATGTACCCTCGAGAGCGCGATAATGCCTGCAGTATACCGGAGCAGCCATGAGCGAAAAGAAAGAAGTCTCACGCCGCGAATTCTTGACCAACGTCGCCACGGGCGCCGCCACCTTCACTATCGTGCCAAGGCACGTCCTTGGGCGCGGCTTTACTCCCCCGAGCGACATGCTGAACATTGCCGGAGTCGGCGTCGGCGGCATGGGCCGCACCAATCTGATCAATCTTTCCAGCCAAAATATTGTTGCTCTTTGCGACGTTGACTGGGGCTACGCCCAAAAAGGCTTCGACCATCTCGACACGGAAATCCCGAATCTCCAAAAGCGGCTCGACCAGCCTGATCCAGAGCCCGCTCCGGGCCAGCCTCCCGTCGAGTTTGATCGCGTAAAGGCCAAAGCTCGCCTCGATGGCATGGTCCGCCTGAAAACCGAGCATTTGCCAAAAGCCAAACGCTATCAGGATTATCGCGACATGCTCGAACACCAAAAGGACATCGACGCCGTCCTTGTCGCTACCTCCGATCACATGCATGCGCACATCGCCCTCGCTGCCATGGCTCTCGGTAAACACGTCTACGTGCAGAAGCCGCTCACCTGGTCGATTGCTGAAGCCCGGCAGTTGGCCCAGCGCGCCAAGGAAACAAAGGTTGCCACACAAATGGGCAATCAGGGTCATTCCTTCAACGACGCGCGTACCACGGTGGAATACATTCAAGCCGGCGCAATTGGCGAAGTGCGCGAAGTCCATGTCTGGACCAACCGACCGCTCGGCTTCTGGCCGCAAGGCGTTCCTCGCCCCGAGGCACTCAAGGAGCCTGCCGACACGCTCCGTTGGAATGGCCCCGGCGTCAATGCCCGTCTCGCCGCCGCGATGGCTGGCGATTATCCTGTTCCAGACAAACTATCCTGGGATCTTTTTCTTGGCGTGGCCCCACACGTGGACTATCACCCTATCTACCACCCCTTCAATTGGCGCGGCTGGTCAGATTGGGGGATGGGCGCCATCGGCGATATGGGCGCCCACTTGATCGACCACTCCATGTGGGCGCTCGAACTCGGCCTGCCGACAACAGTCGAGACCGTCTCGACCCCGTTCAACGGCGTCTCTTATCCGCACGCCACACAAACCTTTTATGAATTCCCCTCCCGCGCCTCCATGCCGCCCGTCAAAATGACTTGGTACGACGGCGGCCTCATGCCCGACAAGCCCGAAGAACTCGGCGACGAAGACCTCAACAAAGGCGGTGGCGCCCTGCTCATCGGCAGCAAAGGCAAGCTGCTCCACGATACCTACGGATTGAAGCCTCGCCTCCTGCCTAAGTCCCTTAACGATTCTTACGGCAAGCCGCCACAAAAACTGCCGCGCATCGAAAACGAAGACCACGAAATGAACTGGGTCAACGCCGCCAAAGGCAAAACGGAAACTTCTTGCCCCTTCGAATACGCCGCCCGCCTTACTGAGGTCATGCTCCTCGGCGTCGTCGCTCTCCGCGCGGGAAAAAAGATCAACTACGATGGCGCCAACATGCGCGTCACCAACGTTTCGCAAGCCAACGACTTCCTCCGCCGCGAATACCGCCAGGGCTGGGCCTGACACATTCTCGCAAACGTCTTGCGATACTCTTAGTGGGAGTCTGACTGCTCTCGGCAATACTCCATGGCTGCACTTTACGTCCGAAACGTGCCCCGCGACCTTTACGCAGCCTTGCGCAACCAGGCCAAGAGGAATCACCGCTCTATTGCCGCGGAGGTGATCGCTCTCTTATATCAATCGTGTTCGACCGAAAAGGAACAGAAGCGCCGACGAGAATTCGCCTTGAATATGGACGTCCGCCTGCGCGATTCCGGAGCTAACTCAAGCGGTTGAGGCCGTTAAACGCCGCGGTCTTATAGCATTCCGCCAGCGTCGGATAATTGAACACCGTGTTGATGAAGTACGTGATCTTGCCCTTTAGTTTGAACACCGCTTGTCCGATATGCAGCAGCTCCGCCGCATCTTCACCAAAGATATGCACCCCCAGCAACTCCAGCGTCTCCCGGTGAAAAAGTAGCTTCAGTCGTCCATCGGTGTGCCCGGTGATTTGACCCCGCGCGATCTCGCGGTAATAGGCCACGCCAACCTCATAGGGAACGTCGGCATCTGTCAGTTGTTCTTCCGTTTTCCCGATGAAAGAAATCTGCGGAATGGTGTAGATCCCGTACGGATAGCTCGCTGGATCCGTCTGCACCTGCAGCCCGAACGCCCGCGCCGCCGCGATGCGCCCCTGCTCCATCGAGACCGATGCCAGGCTCGGGAAGCCGATGACGTCGCCAACCGCAAAAATGTGCGCTTGCGACGTATGGAAATCCGCGTCCACTTTGATGCGCCCGCGTTCGTCGGATTCGATACCCGCGGCGTCGAGATTAAGCTTGTCCACGTTCCCTTGCCGCCCCACCGCGTACAACAAAGCATCGCCATGAATCCGTTTTTTGCTGACCAGGTTCGCCGCCACTTTTCCGTCCGGCAATTCCTCCACGCTCTCGACTTCCTCATTCAGCCGCAACGTGGCCCGGTGGTCCCGCATATGGTAGGTCAGCGCCTCGACCATTTCCGTATCCGCAAATTCCAGCAGCCTCGGCCGCTTTTCCACGACAATCACGCGCACGCCGAGCGTCGCGAACATGCATGCGTACTCGACTCCGATCACTCCGCCGCCCACCACGATCAGCGTCCGCGGAATATGCGGCATGGTCAGAATCTGGTCGCTGTCAATGATGTTTCTTCCATTGACGGGCACTTTCGGGTTGAGCGCCGGCTTTGTGCCCGTGGCAACTACGAAGTATTGCCCTTCCAATTCCGCGTAACCGTTCCCGTTCTCCACGCGAAGGTGGTGCGCATCCAGGAACTTCCCGAATCCGTGGATGACGTCCACGCCGTTCCGTCTAAGCTGGTCCTGCGTAACCGCGACCTCATTTTCAATTACCCGCTGCACGCGGAAATTCAGGTCCGCCATCGTCACGTTATCTTTTACGTTGTAATTCGATCCGTAGAAGGTCTTCGAATAAAAGCCCGAAAGATGCAGCACGGCTTCGCGCATCGTTTTGCTTGGAATCGTGCCGGTGTTTACGGACACGCCGCCGACTGCAGCTTGCTTTTCGACTACCGCGACGCGCTTTCCGGCCTTCGCTCCCTGGATGGCGGCGCGCTGCCCGCCCGGTCCGGAGCCAATTACGATCAGTTCATACGGTTGCATTCGACGCGTCCAGCGAGTCTTCTTCTGAATTGCTGCAAGGCGGCCTATTCATCGCCACTGGAGTATAAACGACGCTCTAGATTCGGAGCGCGGGAATTTGCGGAGAGTCGCTTTTACTGGCCGCCATCCACGGGAAATGTTCTTGCGCGGAAAAAACGTGGCCAATGTCCACCAGCCATTCCAGGTGCGGGTTGAGATAGAAGTGCGGGTCGTCAAGCGCAATGCGTGTCATAAGCTTTCACGGGGGACCAAGACAAATAGCGCGGCTGTGTTACGGAGAGATGAACGCTTCGCGGGAATGCTATCCTCCTAACGTTCCTTTGAGGTGCGGCTTGCGACGCAAGATTCTTTGGATGCATGTTTCCGTTCTGTGCGTGGCCCTCTTCTCTGCTGCGCAAAACCCGGCCCAAGCCCAAGGGCCGGATAAGAGCTTGCTGGACTCCATCTTCGGAGGGCTGGTGAAGCCCGATGAACCGGGTTTCGCACTCTTAATTCGTTACGGCGGAGAGAATCTCTATATACGAACGGAAGGGGTGCGCGATCTGCGTTCGAAAGTAAAAATCGACGCGCATACAAATTTCCGCCTCGCTTCCTTCACCAAACAGTTTACCGCTATGGCCGTCATGCTCCTCGTCCACGACCACAAGCTGCGCTACGACGAAACCCTCACGCAGATTTTCCCTGGCTTTCCCGCCTACGGCAAGAACATCACCGTCCGTAATCTCCTCAATCACACCGGCGGCTTGCCCGATTACGAAGATTTGATGACTGCTGCGGAGACTCCGCGAAATTTATGGATCTGGACACCGGAGCACCAGATTCAAGACGCGGAAGTCCTCAAGCTGTTAGAAGCACAGACGCAAAGCAAGTTTCCGCCAGGGACGAGTTGGTCTTACAGCAATTCCGGCTACGTCGTTCTCGGCCTAATCGTTGCAAAGGCGTCGGGCCAATCTTACGGTAATTTTCTCCACGCCCGTATCTTCGCGCCGCTGCACATGGATCACACCATCGTCTATCAAAAAGGGAAAAATGAGGTTGAGAACCGCGCCTTTGGCCATTCAAAAGAAGGCGATGTGTTGAAGGAAACCGACCAAAGCTCCACCTCCGCCACACTTGGCGACGGCGGCATCTATTCCAATCTCGAAGATTTAGCCAAATGGGACGACGCTCTCGCGCGACCACGCCCTTCTGAGCGCAAACGAAATGGCTCCCGCCCTAGCGCCCGCAAGACTCAAGGATGGCTCGCCAACGTTTTGGCCCAACGCGCCGAACGACGACAACCTTCATCCCGGCAAACCCGTCGCCTACGGCTTCGGCTGGTTCCTCGATCCCTATCAAAGCCACCCGCGCATGTGGCACACCGGAAGCACCATGGGCTTCCGCACCGTCATCGAGCGTTTCACCGACGAGAATCTCACCGTCATCATCCTGGCCAACCGCACCGACCTCGACCCCGAAGCCCTCGCTCTCAAAACCGCTGATTTTTATTTGAATTCAAAACCGAAGGAATAAACGCGCGTCTCAGGACAATCCCGCAAGCTTCCCCAACCCCTTCATCTTCGCCCGCGCCGCCATCGCCCCGTACTGCTTCATCATCGTGCGCATCTGCAGATACTGCTTCAAAACTTGATTTACATCCTGCACGGTCGTCCCGCTGCCCTTCGCAATCCTTTTTCGCCGCTTGCCATCAATAATATTGTGATCCTGCCGCTCCTGATTCGTCATCGAGTTGATGATCGCCTCAACCTGCTTCAGCTTCCCTTCATCGACTTTCGCATCCTTTGGGATATGCTGCAGCGGCCCCATCTTCGGCAGCATGTCCACAAGCTGCTCCAGCGGCCCCATCTTGCGAATCTGTTTCAGTTGATCGCGAAAATCTTCCAGCGTAAATCCCTCTTTGCGCAGCTTGCGTTCGAGCTCGATAGCCGCCTTCCGGTCAACCGTCTGCTCCGCCCGCTCGATCAGCGACATGATGTCGCCCATGCCCAGCACGCGCGAAACGATCCGCTCCGGATAAAATCCTTCCAGCGCGTCGTATTTTTCACCGAGTCCCACGAACTTCACCGGCGCGCCCGACACTTTGGCAATGCTCAACGCCGCCCCGCCGCGCGCATCGCCGTCCAGCTTCGTCAAGATCACGCCCGTCAATCCCAGCCGCTTGTGAAACTCCCCCGCCGAACGCACCGCATCCTGTCCAATCATCGCGTCTGCAATAAATAAAATCTCGCTCGGCTGCAGCTCTTTCTTCAGCATGCTCAATTCGCTCATCAAGTCGTCATCGATGTGCAGCCGCCCAGCCGTGTCCACGAGGACCACGTCGCTCGCGGAAAGTTTCGCTTCCTTGATCGCGCCCTTCACAATTTCGAGCGGCTTGTCCGTCCCCGCCCCCGGCCACAGCGCCGTCCCCACCGCCTTCGCCACTTGCGCCAGCTGCTCCCGCGCCGCCGGCCGGTACACGTCCGTCGAAACCACCAGTGGCCGGTGCCCATGTTCCACCAGCCATTTCGCCAGCTTGCCTGTCGTTGTCGTCTTACCGGAACCCTGCAACCCCACAATCATCCACACCGAAGGCGGCCGCGAAGCAAACAGCGGCTTGGCGTGCTTCCCCAGCATCGCCGAAAGCTCGTCGCGCACCACTTTCACCACTTGCTGGTCCGGCGATAGTTGCAACATCACCTCGCTGCCCAGCGACTTCGCGCGAATATTCGCCAGCAACTCGTCCGCCACTCCCACGTTCACGTCGCCCTCGAGCAACGCCTCGCGAATCTCCCCGAGCGCCACGTCCAGGTGCTCATCCGTGAGCTTCCCCTGCCCGCGCAAATTCTTAAATGTCCGCTGCAGCTTCTCTGTCAGGTTTTCAAACATGGCTATCTCAAATCCCCGCTCCTAAATCCACACTCCTCAAGCATACCGCGCAAACCACGCGTATGCACTGTTGCGCCCCATTCCGTTCCTTTACTTCCTCTGCCTCATTTACGTCCTCTACCTCATTTCATTAGTAATGCCACTGCTTCGTATCCTCTCCCCCCGCGTTCTTCTCCACATGCTCCGCCATCCATCGCACCAAATTCGCCGTCGAAGTCGGCTGCCACCCATGCCCTTTCATCGGCCTTCCATACCGAAAATCGCAATCGCACGGCGGATTCTTTAGCTCTTTCATCGCCTCTTCCAGCTTATACACCGCCAAATTCAAATAAAAATTGTCCATGTCCCCAACATAAACATGAATCTTTCCGCGCAGCTTCGGCCCCAGCGTCGCCCAATTCGTCCGGATGTTGTAGCTCAAGTCATACCCGTGGTCCCGCATGTACAAAGCCACGCTGTGATCGATCTTCCCCGTCTCTTTATCCCACAGCGGCTTGGGATAGCCATCCTCACCGATCGGTCCATACGCCGCGTCCCAAATTTCAAGCTGCTCCCCGGACCGGTTGTGGCTCCCCAAAACGCTTTCCATCTGGCTGAACTGCTTTATCGTAATTTCCGGCTGTCCCTGCGATGTTCGCATGACGTACCGTGGCACCTGCACCCAGGTATGCCCCGGCTCGAAAAACGCGTTGTCATCTTCATACGCGTTCACCGTCCCATAGCTCCGAAAATCAATCGAGTCCGGATACAGCGTCCAGGTCCCTCCAAAAAAATCAGGATAAAACACCTGCGCCCCCAGCGATTCCCATCCTCCCGTCGATCCACCAGTCAACACGCGCGCATAAGGCTTCGCAATCATTCGGAAATGCGCCTCCAGATAAGGAATCATCTCTTTCACCAGCGCATCTCCATAAGGCCCGTTGTTCACCGAATTCACCGCATACGAATCGTCGTAATACGGCGTCGGGTGCTGAAACGTCACCGCGATCATCCGCGGAAAATTCTCTGACGTCCAAGCTTCGTAAACCTCGTGCCCCGACTCGCGATTCAAATCCGCCATTCGCGCGCGCATCTCCGCGCTAATCGGCGGATCCTCCGGGTTGAATCCCAGCGGGTTCCGCAAACTGAAGTGGCTTTGCTCATAGATCACGGGATAATGCGCGGCCGGATGCTCGTCGTAACCCTTCGGCAGCAGCACGATGGCGCCGATATACATCGGATGTCCCCAAAATTTCGTCAGCATTTCGCTCTGAATCTTGATGTGCTTCACCCACGCCGTGTCCGCCGGCTCCTCAATCGGCGGAATCACTTTCGTCAAGCTCAGTTTCACGTCATACCCCGCCGCCGCATCCAAATGCACCTTCTGCACTTCGCTGTACAAATTCCCCGGCGACCGGTTGAAATGCTGCCCCTCCCACTGATCCATGTGCAGCCACACCGTATGCCCGTCCGCGCGATGAAATTCTGTATAAATGTTCATAATCGCCTGCACGTAATAATCCCCCGCGGGAATCTCGCGCAAGCTCCTTACTGGCGAGCCCGGCGTGCTCGCATCAATCACCGCCGCTTGCTCCGGTGCCAGCGCGTTCACATCCACGCCATACAACGGCCCCGAATCCCCCCAGGCTCCCGCCACCAATCGAGGCTCCGGCTTGTCTTTCGCGCTGATAACCACAAACACGCGCCCCGTGATTGCGCCCGCATGCGCCGCGGTCGGAAACGACACCTCAAATTTTTCCCCAGCCGCTTGCGGATTCGCCTTCGCGCACACGCCCGCACTCAGCGAAAATACCGCCGCGCAAATCGCTCCGCACAAAATTGTTCTCAGATTTATCTTCATGTCGCCCCCCGCAGGCGCGGAGAGCGTACTACACCAAGCATCCGCCATTCAAAAACTTCCACATGGGCCGCTTTGCTGTCCGACACTCCTCACGTTTCTTGATACAGACCCATCAAATTTCCCGCCGGGTCGCGAAATGTCGCAATCTTGCTCGTCCCGCCTGGCGAGTCCGCATGCGCAGTCTCAACAACTACGCCGCCCTCCGCCGTAATCTTCGCAAGCGTCGCATCAATATTGTCGACCCACACGTAAGCCAGCAGCTCCGCCTCCCGCGCACTCTCCCGCCCCACAACCCACGCTCCGCTCACGTTTCCCGTCGCATCATCGAAACTCGGCCTCTCGCTTTCCCGGTGCCGGATGTTCCACACAAACACTTTTTCGTAAAAGTCCGCCGACCGATGCACATCCTTTGCCGGAATCTCGACAAAACAAAAGCGCGGCCGTGCCAAAAATGCCAGCCGGTAAGCTACTTTCGTAATCGTCGCTCCCCAAGCATCCGGACTCAAGTCCCGCGCATGCCTAGAAAACAGCCAATGATGCCCATCCAAATCTTCCGCCGCGTATTGAAATTCCCCATAAACCGTTTCATGCGGCTCTTCCAAAATCTTCGCTCCCGCCGCCTTGGCCCTCCGATAGTGCCCTTCCACATCCTCAACAAACACCGTCAAGCTCTGCGTCCCATATCCCAGTTTCGCCGGACTCGCGCATCCCGCTTTCGCCTGCTTCACCATGATCCACGCATTTCCCAGATGCACCTGCGCCCCGCTGAGCGGCTCCCCATACCGGTAATGCTCCTCGAATCCAAACGCCTTGCCGAGCCAGTCAATCGCCCCGCCCAATTTCTGATACTCCACATGCGGCAAAATCGTGTCCGTAGGCAAAGACCGATTCCCAATCATGGCGTCCCCCCGCCCAATTTTATTCCAAGATAACTTTCAAAATCTTCCTTTCGTTGTCTTCTTCTCACAGAACGCTTCTCGCGCAGCGCCGCGCGGAATTCACCTCGACGCCGTCGGGAGCCCGGCACTTTCTCATCTCCCGGCCACCAACAATGTTCCAAGAGGAGACGGAAGGGTGTAATGTTTATCTGCTTCAAGCGATGTTTCCGATTGACCGTCAGGGGCGGCTGCGACCTGCACCAACTCCCGAACAACCATTCGAAAGTGTCGCTGAGAGTGTGGACGCATTCTTGACCGAAAATCCTTCGCAGTGTCATCACCGAGGGGAGGGAGATTCATGGAGCGCAGATGGTTTCTTGCCTTGACTGCGGGAGTTGCGGGCGCACGATTTTCTGTGGCGCCGGCAAGGTTGTGGGCGTTCCCCGCCCGGCACGAATCGGATCAAGCGTCAGCGAGACAACCTGTATTCGTCCCGTCTGGCTTCACGCGCGAAACAAACGGTACGAATCAACGCGCGCCCTCACCGTCAGGGATGTTCGACACCGAGGTAGTTCGTGCCTCCGACTCCGATGGGCGGCTGGCGACCTACGTGTTTCCGATCGGAGACCATCATCCTTACAGCGGTGCGCCTCTTCATGTGCATCACCAGCAGGACGAGTGGCTCTATATCTTGGCGGGCGAATTCGTCGCCGAAGTTGGCGGCAAGCGCATGCGCCTCAAACCCGGGGATTCCCTCCTGATGCCGATGAAAGTTCCTCATCGCTGGACCGTGGCGCAAGCCGCGCATTGCGGCGCGATCCATCTTTACAGCCCTGCCGGTTTGATGGAAATGGATTGGGCGCCTCTCGCGCGAGACGAAGACCCGGAGAACGTGGAGGCTCGCAAGGCGGAGTTCGAGAAGCATGGATTGACGCTTCTTGGAGCACCGCTCAGTAAAGATGAAATCGACAACACGCCGTGAAGGAGGTTTGGGCGATTTGCAGGCAACGACAACAAGGGCGATTTGCGAATGAGGAGATTAGGAGAAATTTGGGATCGTCGGAAGGTTTTCCTCTTAACTCCTTAAGAAAGAATGGGCGGGTGGGAAATCTTTTACTCGCCAAGAAGATTTTGACTTTGCCTTTCTCCGTCGGGTGCCGCTCGATAAGAACGAAGGCGTTGTCAAGAGACACTTTTTCTCCGCAATGTTTTGCAACACCGCTTGGATCTCAGAGAGGTGGAGGACCGAAGCTCTGAAACTCTCGCGGTGAATCAGCTTTCAGCGGCCCTTAAGAACAGATCGTTCCGTGCACCAATCCTTGCGGGGTTTGGTCTTGCAAGGGTGGGTCTTCCATTTTTTTCTCTGCATCACTTCACTTCCACCGGCGCGCGGCGAGTGCCCCAGTCTCCCGATGAGAGCTACTCACTACCCACTATTCACAACCCACTTTCTTCTCACACTTTTTCACACATTTCCACAGTCCCACCAAACCGTCTCAATCCCGCCAACTCCCTCAAATCTCGCGACTTCCGCCACTCCCAATCAAATCCGCCCCTCCCCGTTCGAATAGCGTCGCAGTAAACACAAACAGCTATTGACAACTCGCCAACACCATGCTAATATGGTTCATGCTTGCCCTGAGCAAAGCCGAAGGGTTTCGCTCGTCAACCGCCCCATCACCTTCACCTGATCGTTCTGGCCATTTCCTACTCCTCACTACTTCCTCGGTGAACTCCATGTCCGGCGTCTACCCCGAACCCGTCGGGGCGTTATCTTTTTCCGACCTTTCTCTTTTTCCTTTCAACTTTAAACTTTCAACCTTGAACCCCGTCGCGTTCATTGACGCCGCGTCAAGCATAAGTCCTTTGTTTGCCGCTCTTACAGAAAACACCCGGGGTGGGGTACCCCCTTACACCCAACCCAACCACTTCCTCTTTTTTCCATATCGCGCACACACCCGACACACAGGATCGCCCGCAACTCCAATCCCTTCATGCAATTGCGCACGCTTTCCGTCACACACGGGGGATGGGGCATTCAGCTTTCAAGCCAAGTGTCTCGGTTCGCGTCATGGTACAGATGTTTACCTCGTTATTTCATTACCTCATTACGTCGTCCTCTCGTTCCTCATGGAACAAAAGCCCCGCTCGAGCGTCTTCACAGGTGCGGAGGTGATGTCCATGCGTAAATTCATGATGGCGCTCGGAGTGGTGATGCTCGTGGCGGCGGTCTTGACCATGCGGCCGCTGCGCAGCCGCGCCGACGACAGCATTCAGGGCGACTGGTCGGCCAGAATCACCACTACGTCGACAGGCCCATGTGTCCAGCTCGAGCTCGAACGCTCCAGTTGGGGACATCACAGCCGCTGGGGCGACTCGCATAAGCTCTCCGACTTCTCCGGCCTCGATGCCAGCCTCGCTACGGCAAAAGATTCTCCCATCCATTTCGAGATGCGCCGCGACGCCGGTATCATCAGCTTTGATGGCCGCTTCCGCGATGGCGAAGGCAGCGGCAAATTCACCTTTGCTTCCAGCGCGGAATATGTCCAGGGTATGAAAGCTCTGGGCTACTCGGGACTCTCGAACGAACAGCTCTTCGCCTTCACCATGCAGGACGTCTCCCGCCAGTTCGTGAAGGACATGGCCGATGCCGGCTATCCGCATCAGGATCCCGACCAGCTGGTGGCCTTCCGCATTCACGGCGTCTCACCAGAATTTGCGCGCGCCATGCAGCAGCTCCTGCCAGCAAAACCCTCCGCCGACGATCTCGTCGCGTTTCGCATCCACGGCGTCTCGCCGGAATTCACGAAGGGCATGATAGAAGTGCTTCCCGGTAAGCCATCCGCGGACGACCTCGTCGCCATGCGCATTCACGGCGTAAATCCGGACGACACCAAGGAAATCAATTCACTTCTTGGCAAGCGCTTCGATGTCAATCAGCTCGTCGCCTTCCGCATTCACGGTGTCTCGCCCGAATTCGTCCGCGGCGTTCAGAATTCCGTCTCGAAGGATGTTTCCGCTGACGATCTCGTCGCCATGCGCATTCATGGCGCCAGCCCCGAATTCGTAAAATCCATGACTTCGCTCATGGGCCGCCATCTCGCCGTCGATGATCTCGTCGCCTTCCGCATTCATGGCGTCAGCCCGGAATTCACCGAGCAAATCCAGCAGCTCGTCCAAAAAGATATTTCCTCGGACGATCTTGTCTCTTTCCGCATCCACGGTGTAAGCCCTGAATTCGTAAAGAGCATGAAGGACGCCGGCTACCCGAAAATATCGCCCGATCAACTCGTCTCCATGCGCATCCATGGCGTCGACGCCGATTTTGTCAAGCAAGTCCGCGACCACGGATACAAAGATCCGTCCATCGACGACCTGATCGATCTGCGCATTCACGGTATGCGCAACCGTGATTCGCTATGAGTACACTTGCGCCCGCGCAGTGTCTTAGCTGTTGGCTTTGAACTGTTAGCTATGAGCTGTGAACTTGTTGCTGTCGCTAGAAAGTAAGCCGCACGCCGATTTGCGCGGCGAACGGAATCCCTACAGTGGTCCCCGGCCCGAAGAAATCGCCCAATCCGCCCGCGGGAACGGCCAGTTGGCTGAGCCGCGTGACCGGCGTCGTGGTGGTGCACGCCGCGTTGGTGCAAATCTCCGTCACGTTGCCCGATGCCGCCTGCGCCGCGGGAACCGGCAATGCCGTAACGTTGGTCACATAGTTCGCGCCAGGATTGTTGCGGTTCAAGAGGTTGAAAAATTCGATGAACGGCGCAACTGTCCACCGTTCGTGAAAAGTGAATGGCCGGCTCACGCGCAGATCAGCTTGGATATACGGCGTTCCGCGAAATTCATCGAGCGAAGTCGGCACTCCATTGACGGAAATTCGCGCGCTGTTGTCCGCCGTGGTAATCACAAACGGCCGCGCGCTTTCCGCTTGAATCAGCGTAGTCAGCTCGAAGCCTCCCGGCGCATGAAAAGTTCCGGCGACCACGCCGCGATGGGTCACGTCTTCTCCGGATGGTCCGTAATCGCCGGGACCAAACGGATTTGAAGTGTCGCAAACACCGTTGACGTAATCGAAAAGTTCGCCCAGCACGCAGCCCCAAGTTTTTGCGGAAGAAAGCGTGTAGTTCGCGACGAGACTCAGCCGCTTCGCGACGTTTCCTTGCAAATGCAGCGCAAGCGCTTTGTAGCTCGAGCGATTGTCGCTGCGAAACACGGAAATCCCGTTCGGATAATCGTAACGGCGATAACCGTGCATTCCTGTTTCGAGCGTAAAATCCGCGCTCAAAATCCAGTTGGCATTGAAAGCGTGCTCAATACCTGCCGTAGCATGCAAAGCGTACGGCGTGTGGTAATTCGGATCGATCAACGAGGCCGATCCGGATGCATCCTGAATGTTGAAGTTGTTCACCGCGTTGAAGGCTTCCACCCAGCCGTTCTGCGCGAGATCGTTGTAATAAAGTCCGACGCCGCTGCGAAGAACCGTTTTCTCCAAAGAGCCGAGACCGTACGCAACTCCGAGCCGCGGAGCGAAAGCTTTGCGATAGTCGTGCGGAATTCCGGAAATGATGCCGTTACCGGCGAGGGCTGGATTGAAACTCTGGTCATGGCCGGACGCGATGAAGAGGCCGAACGTCGTGTCGTAACGCAGGCCATAATTTACGGTGAGATTTCGCGCGACGCGCCAGGAATCTTCGGCGTAGAAGCCGAGACGCTGCACATTTTGCGAGAAGCTGCCATCGCCGGCAGGAGTGATCGTGCATGAAGTGCGAGGGGTGACGTTTGGAGAAGGAGTGGGCGAGCATGCGGTCAGGTCGGTGGAAAATTGGGCCGGATCGGCGGCGTAGTCCGTGGGATTGAGAACGAAAGCGACGAGAGTTTCGGCGTTGGCGGTGAGCGCGCCGCTGAGGACAGGTTCGTGGATGAAATTAATTCCAAAGCGCGGAGCGTGGCTGCCGGAGACGTGACTGACGTCGTAGCGAAGCTGATATTTTTCCTGATTGCGCAAGACGGGAAACGCGGTGATAGCGGTGACGAATTGATTGTCGCCAAACGTTTCGAATCCCGAAGTGGTGGCCGAAGTGGAACTGAAAGGAAAGGCGAGAGCGAAACCGAGATCGGAATTGCGCGATTGCGTGAGATGCAGCCCGCTGTAACCCAAAATGAGGGAACCAACCCAATCTGAATTGAAGGCGAACTGGTTGCTGAGAACGATGTTTTCGTAATTGTTGTGGGTTGTCGCGCCGGTGGAGGGAAGCGTGGCCTGCTGCACCAGAGCATTACGAGTGATGTAACTATCGGCGGCGGCGCGAAAGAACCACTGCGACCGCGCGCTTTGATTCCAGTCGAGGCGAATTAATCCCATGTAATCGCGGAACGCGATGGAGACGCTCGATGGAACGGGAATGGACGAGACCGTGGTGCCAGCGACGCTGACCAACCCCTGCTCGGCAAGCTGGGACAAGGCGTCAAACTGAGTCTGGCTGACCGGACTATAGGCGATGCTGGCGTCTTCGTGGATGTATTCGAATGAGGAGAAGAACCAGATCTTGTCTTTGACGATGGGCCCCCCAAGCGTGCCGACATAATTCTGGCGAGAGAAGGGCTGCTTGGGATTGGGAGCGGGATTTTCAATCGGGAAGCGCGCGTTGAGGGAAGCGGCGCGTTCGTAGAAAGCTTCATCGCCATGCCATTGATTTGTGCCGTGCTTGGTGGTGATGACGACCGAGGCGGCGGTGGTGCGGCCGGTATCGGCGTCTTCCTGAGCGGTGCGAACGGCAAATTCCTGGATGGATTCCGGAGAAAAATTCTGGAGAAAGCCGCCAATCCAGTCATCGGAATTGTCGGCGCCATCCACAGAGAGATCGTTGTTCAAGCCGGAGCTGCCGCCCGAGGAGACAGCGGTGATGCGGGCCTTTGTGGGATCGGAAGGCTCGACGGGCTCGGTACCGGGCGCCAGATACGCGATATTCGCGAAGCTGCGGGCAGCGAGCGGAATGGTGTCCAAGTCCTGAGAGGTGATAATCGCCTGATGCACGGCGCTGGCCGAGTCAATCGACTGGGTGGTGATGGAAGAGGCCTGGCCTTGAACGCTTACGGATTGGCGTACGGTCGGGGGTTTCAGAATAACGGTGATTTCCTGAACAGAGCTGATGGTGACCTTGACGTCAGAACTGGCTGGGGCAAATCCGCTGGCGGTGACGACGACGCGATACGTACCCGGAAAGAGACCATCGATACGGAACTCTCCGCTGGCGCTGCTGAGCGCTTCGCGCTGGAGCGAGGAGTCCGGCGTATGGATGACAATCTTTGCGGCAGAAATTCTGCCGCCGCTGGTGTCTTGAACGGTGCCGCGGAGAGCGCCGCGGGAATTTTGCGCGAATGAGGCGAGCGGCAAGAACAGGACGGAAAGAAGGAGGAGAGACGGAAAGAAAAAAGGGTGAGGAGTACGCGGTCTCTTGGCCGGGAAATGAGGATTCATGTCGAGCGATAGGCTACTGGAGGGGACGGACTACTACCATAAGTCGTAGAGGAGGATGGAGTGGAGAACGGCCAGCCTCCCCGCAAGGAGTCGGGGTAAACGCTAGGCTGACTGTACGTTTTAGTCTTCTGGCCGGGCAGGTGGGCTGGGGCGCGGCGAGTAGCAAAACCAGTTAGTGGAGGAGAAGTTCGAGCAGTTCGTGGACGAGAGAGAGGATTGAGGGAGCGAGAAGAAGCGCGCCGAGGCAGAAAGCGAGCGATAGGCCAGCGATGGGGAACAACGGCGGCGCTTGCAAGGTTCGCGCGGATGTTGGAGGAGCTGCGCGGAGCAAGCGATCGACGCGGGCGGAGAGATCGCGGTCGCAGGCGAGAAGCGAAGTGGAGAGGTAGGGCAAGCGAGGAGAAGAACCCATCCGGGCGACACTGACGAGGGCAGCGGCGAGGGAAAGGGCGCGGGTGGAGTTTCCCGAAGCGGCTTGATCGTCGGCGGCCCACTCCGTGAATTTTGACCAGCTCTGTTCCAGGAGGCGAAGCGGGCGGACAAACGGCAAAATATCAGGAGCGAGAAGGAGGAGGAGGCGCTTGGCATTGTCGCGCGAGGAGCTGTGGGCTTGCTCGTGGCGCAAGGCGGCGTCGAGTTCTTCGTGGGAAAGTTCGCGAAGGACGCGAGTCGAGATGAGCAGCTTAGGACCGAACAAACCGGACATGGCGAGGAGCGGAACTTCGTTTTCGACGACCAGCATCTGGGAAGAGATTCGCGGCATGGGCGCTTTCTGGGCGGCCAACTGGCACAAGCGATTGTGGCGCCAGGAAACAAGAAGGGAACGAGCGCTACGCGCGATAGCGAGAGAACAGGTTGCCGCGCCCAGGAGCCCCAAGACGAGGCAGACGGCGCCGGCCCGCTCGGAGGTGAGAGCCGGTTCAAACCGGAGATAGCTGGGAACGCAGAGGGCCAAGACGAAAAGAGCAGCGAACGCAAACGGAAGCATGCGCAAGGCCAGCAGAAAGCGAGCAGCCGCTCGGGGCGCTCTCGATTCAGCAAAACGGATAGCGGATTTAGACGAGATGCGGACAAGCAAGCCTAAAGCAGCGTTCAACACAAAAAAGGAGGCGAAGCAGAGACACAAAAGCCGGAGCAGGTAGGGGAGGATCATGGCTGCCCCCGACGAGAAAGTTCCTTGCGGCGGTTGCGGATTTTCTTTTCCAACTCGTCGAGGAGTGAAGCGTCGCGCTCGCCAACGGCGTCGAGCAAGCAAGAAAGCAAGAGTTCGGGCGAAGGATGGGGACCGGACAAAAAGCCAGCTACTAAATTACCAGCGCGGCGGCGTTCCCATTCCTGAGGAGAGAAACACGGCGAATAAAAAAAGGCGCGATCGGATTTGCGGCGGTCGAGGAGACCTTTTTTGAAAAGGCGATCAAGCGTGGTCATCACGGTAGTGTAGGCAAGCGGGCGGCCCAGTTTCGGGATCACGTCGCGGACATTGCTTTCGCCGTGAGACCAGAGAATTTCCATCAATTCGAGTTCGAGACTACCCAACGCCAAAGACTGAATTGGACTGGCGGCCCAAGCGGAGGGATTTTTGAAGAAGCGAATCACGGTGGGCGGCATGTTACCACGTTTCGGGGATAGGCGAAGAGCCCCGTCCATCCTGAGGTATTCCAACTGCAGGGCTGCAAACAGTCCCGCACGCCGACGGAGGAAGCTTGGGATTGCGCGTACCCCGCGGGCGGATTGATCCGTTTGGATGAAAGATTGGGCCCGCGGCGAAGCTCGTCAAAAAGGCAACGCTCCAATAAATCCCGATGTCATGCGGTTGGCGGATTCGAAGCTAGCCGCAAATCAAGGTTCAGCCAAGGCGCTTTCAGAGAATGGCCAGTAGGCGTTCCCGGGTTGAGAAACCTTCATTCATTAATATGCTGATCATCTTCCTGCAAGACGCACCGGGTATTAGTCTAAGGTCGCCGTGTTGGTTGCGCGGGTAACTTGATGTGGGCCGATGAACTGACCGGCGTGCGCCGCAAATCATAGACTTGGAGGTTCTAATGTTTCAGCTCAGATATGTCCGTCTTCTGGGTGTTTTTGCGCTTGTAGCCGCGGTGAGCGGTTGGAGTGTGCGGGCCCAGGATGACAGGGACGACCGGGATAGCCGGGAAATCAAACACGTTTTTGTAATCGCACTGGAAAATCACAACTGGACTCAACCAGCCACGGTCGCTGGCGGTATCCAGCAAATCTATCAAAATCCAAACGCTCCATTCATCAATAGCCTAGTGAACGGAACCGCGCTAGTTTATGTTGACGGCCATCTCGTAAACATCAGCAAGCAAGTTTCGTATGCCACGGCCTACCACAACGTTTTGGCGACTCCCAGCGGGAACAACGCCCATATTCATCCATCCGAGCCGAACTACCTGTGGGCGGAAGCGGGAACAAACTTTGGCGTTCTAAATGACAATGACCCGTTCGTCGTACCGGGCGGCACCGAGCAGCCCGCCGGCACGCAGCACTTGACTGGCCTCCTGCAAGCGACCGGAAGAACCTGGAAGTCCTATCAGGAAGACATCGACCTTCAGACCAACGCCGCCGGACGGCTCATCAATTTGCCGCTGCCCCAGGATGAGTGGACGGTGCCGTTGTCGAGCAATTCGGGAATCTTTGGCCCTGGCGGATATCTAAACGCGTACAACGATTCTTCGCAGTACAACTACGCCGTCAAGCACAATGGGATGCCGTTTTTCCCCGATACCAGCGGCGGCGACAACACCAGCAGCACGAATCCGTTGTCGCAAAACTACGCTCCCCTGCAACAATTGGCATTCGATCTGGCGCATGACTGTGTAGCGGACTACAACTGGATTACGCCCGATCAGTACAACGAGATGCACAGCGGTCTCACCGGCGGTTTTTCGGGCGTGACCGGCGATTCCGCCAACATCAAGGCAGGCGATAATACCGTGAGCCGGCTCGTCCCTCTGATCCTGTCCTCGAGACCCTACCAGGATGGCGGCGTGATCATCCTATGGTGGGACGAATCTGAAACGGACGGTGTGGCGGGGGATAACGCGGACGACTTTAACCATACCATCGGGGAGATCCTTATTTCCCGTCTGGCTCACCCGAACGTGAACGGGCTGCCTTATGCCAGCGCAATCAACTATTCCCATTCGTCCGATCTGCGGACCATGCAGGAAATCTTCCATGTGAAAGCCAGCGGAGGCTCCTCACCCTTTTTGGGCGATGCAGCCAACGCGACGGATCTCTCCGACCTGTTCAAGCCGGGAGTGATCCCGAGCAAACCGTAACAAATTTCCGGCAAGCCAAACCTCCTTCGTCAATCCAGGAGCGGAGACGGTCAGATTCCGCTGCCCGCGCGAGGGGCGGGATTTTTGAAGAAGCGAATTACGGAAGGTCGAATCTTAGGACGTTTCTAGGAGCAGGAAGAAACGCGCATCCGTGCTGAAGATTACCGCTTTCCAGACTACTTCAGAAGCGCGAACCCAGCCCGGAGACACATGAGTGTCTGACCGGCCGGGGCAGCTCGAGACCTGCTGCTTACAGCGGTGCATCACTCGCACGATGCTTCTCGAGCTGCTCAATCACGTTATCGGGATCGGGATAGCCGGCGCCAAAGCTCCGCGTGAACCAGTTCCCGCCGCGCTGGGCAAACCTCTGGCCGTCCGCGAGCACCTCGAACTGACCAGTCTTACCAGGTGTCAGGACGGCGTCGATGCCCATGCGCTTCTTGATGAGGGCCACGAGACTCGTGACCTTGACCTTGTTGTTCTGTCAAGTCGGGCAGTGAACGATTTCGATCTTCATGTTGTTCTCGAATCCGCGCAAGCCAGTTTAGCGCGTTTACCAGGACATACGCTAAATAGAACCGCTTCGTTTAGTTTAGATCGCAGGAAAATGGATATTCAACTTATAGCAAACGAACAGGACCAGAATCGCGCCCAGTGTGGATAAAATGAGGCCGGCGGGATGATATCGTTCATTCGTCGGGCGCGAAAACATGTGGGCAACGCCACCGCCGAGGATCGATCCGATGACGCCGAGCACGACCGTCCAGAGAATCGTGATGTGCACGTGCATGACGTCTTTTGCGATAACCCCCGCGATCAGCCCAATCAGCAAATACCAGATCAAGTGAAACATGCTTTTTCTCCATCCTTTGCCTTGAGAACGTCGTCGAAGATTAGTCCGGGGTTGGCAATTAACCCGGAATTTCCAATTTGGAACTCTGGCCTTGGAGCGTAGTGGCTGTCAAGGCTGCGTACTGCTCACTTTTGTACAGCTTGTGGAAATCTATGGATCGGAGGCGGGAACTTCGGGGAAGGGCAGTTGCGAGACACGTAGGTCAAGTTTGCGATTACATTAATCAGGAGTTGGTCTACTCGGATAGGGTGTCATATCCTTTAGCTGTGCTCCCACGCCGCACCAACCAGCTCGTCCACCTAACTCACTACACGGTGCTACTTCTCTTCACCGTGCCCCTGCTCTCGTGTGCTCCCGCCCAATCCCCGCCCGCTCGCTTTCCGAGCGGCTACAGTCAAGATTGGACGAACGTAGTCCAGGAAATTGCTACGACTCCGAGTTGTAGTCGCAAATTGGAAATTGGAAAACGCGCGGGCCTGAAAATCATCCCGGAAGGTGTCATCGACTTCAGGAACTATTCGATTGTCACCTTCCTCGACCCCATCACTCATAAGGTGGTCAACCAGTTCAGCTGCGAGGAAATCCCCATGCATCCCAAACCATTGGTTCCGGCAGGTAAGCCGTAGAGTTGGGGATGGCTTTCGCAAGTGAAATAAAGTCTGCTCCACGCAAAACAGCAACAAACTTTCGCCTAAGTCCAGGTAAGCGTAATCGGCCGTGTGGCCCAAGCAACCCGTGAACGGTGTTGGAGCGCGTTAACTGGTGCCGCGCGGAGCGGTGAAAATAAGGTTATGGCTCGAACAAGAAGTTGACGGTGACCTTGATGCGGGCGGGAACGGGCTTTCCGCCGCGGGTGGCGGGCTCGTATCGATACTGCTTGAGCGCTTCGGTGGCGGCTTTTTGCAAGGGAGCGGATCCCGAGAGCGCTTTGATGGACTTCACGTGGCCGGAGGTATCGACCAGCGCGTCGAACGTCACGCTGTTGGTGTTCCCTGTGGAGAAATCTTGCAAGACATCCGGCCGGGCAACGGCACGGACGGACTTGATCAATTTCGGAGGGACGGTGGCGGCACCATCAGATGGCGACGGCTCGGGAGCCAACGCGGCTTTGCCCGACGCCGGCGAAGCGGAGTGCTTTCTGGAACGAGTTGGAGCTTCCGGTTTTTCAGGTGCCACTGCCGCATCTGTCTCCGCGCCGGAGTCTGATTTGGCCACAGCTGGCGTCTCGGGTGCAGCGAGGGTGGAAGGCTTCGTTGTTTCTAACGGCGCGGGTTGCGAGGCATTGGGCAAGGCTGTTTGTGGCGAAGTTGCAGGAGCCTCGGTTGGCTGGGCGGACTTGGCAGAATCGGCTGGGACAGCCGCGGCTTTTTGAGGCGTGTGAGGAACAGGATGCGCGGCAACGTTCGGGGCGGGGGCGCTGGAAAATAAAGTCTTCGGGTGAGGCAGCAGCGGAAGCAAATTCTGATACCACGCCGCGCCCGATACGATGAGCACGAACGCCGCAAAAAGCAAGTCCTTGCGCAACGCTGCGCGGCGCGTGACAACGACAACTTCCTGTTGACGCGCGGGCTCCGCTGGCGGCTTTGCATCCTTGAAATTGAGAGCGGCCTTGGGACGGAGGAGATCTTGCGCGGAAAATGTGGGTTTGGCGTCATCGTCCGGCTGCGAAGGAGTTGCGGCCGGAGCACTGTGGGCGGTTTCGAGAGCGCCGGAAAGTTCCGCTAGCGGCTCTTGCGTCTCATCGCCGGTTGCGGGCTGGAGTTTTGCCAGCAGCTCGCCGAGGGCGATACCATTTGGAGCGGCCTGGGCGGGAACGCCTGCAGGAGCGCGGGGAGGCTCGGGAGCAGTTGGGCGGAAGGGATTGGGAGCCGCAGCAGGGACAGATAAATTCGCAGGCGGAGTTTGCGTTTGGAGCAATTTGAGTTGCTCGCGCAGGACTTCCACTTCGATTTTCAACGCCGTGACTTCCTCGTCGCTGGGAGCAGTCACGGGCTCGATGGGTTCGTCCGCGATGATGTCCTCTACGGCTTGCGCCGATTCCGCGCCTGCTCTTTGCTGGGCGTTCGCGGAGGCGAGGGCAGGCGTTTCTGGAAACTTGACGTTCCAAAATCCGGGCGAGGGCTCGCTAAACTCTATTTCGACGTAACAAATTCCTGGGCGAAAATCGCGCTTGCGCGTGACTTGCGCGACGACTTCACGCTTGGTTTCCTTGTGGGTAAGAAACAGCAACTGGCCGGGATCCACTTTCGCGGAAAGGCGAAGGACTCCGCCATTCTGAAAGACCAGAGCGGTGGTGGTGTCTTCCGTGAAGAGTTCGCGCTGGCCGCCTTTTTCCGACGGGCGAGCGCCGGTGGCGACCACCGGCACTTCAAAGGCAACGGCATTCATCCGGGGACTCGCTGGGGGATTTTGCGCGGATGTTTTCTGCGGGCTCGCGGAGGGCGAGGCGGTCGAATGGTGGATGTCGACAGCGGAAGCCACGATCAGGTTGTCCCTCGTGCGCCGTAGGGCGACGCATCTTTTAATAAATGATCAGGCTGCGGAGAGCCGCACACACGGCGGCCCAGACAACATCGCATTGTCGCAGGGGGCGCGCGGGCTGGCGATAGTACAAACGTACTGAGGTGAGGGAGCTGTCCTAAAGGACAACAGGAGCGAAGAACGTCTGGCGACAAATCGAAAGGCGCGAAGCGACGGCACTTCGAACGAAATGGGACAAACACCTGGCTTTTCAAGATCGAACGCGAAGCAGAACAAAACTGAGACCCGGGTCTAACCCGATAATTCGTTGTTCGGAGGTTCAAGCGGAAGTTCAAGCGCTTGACAAATGGAAAAGATGAGACTAGGTTGCTCTATACCTAGAGCTACATAGTCTATGATAACAGGGGTAAGCAGATGACGAAGAAACAGACGCAGCGGGATCTTTTCCCCGGGGCGCTGGAGATGATGATTCTCCGGACGTTGAAGCGGCAGCCGCTGCACGGCTACGCGCTGGTGCAGCACATCAAGCGGACATCAAACGATTTGCTGCAGATTGAAGAAGGCTCGCTCTATCCGGCGCTGCAGCGGCTTCTTGAAGGAAGAGCTGGTGAAGGCGGAATGGGGCGTGTCTGCGACAAACCGGCGGGTGAGGACCTACAGGCTGACCGCGGCGGGAGCGAAGCATCTGGAGCGGGAAGTATCGAGTTTCGAACGGATGCTGAAAGGGATTTCGCGGGTGCTGGCGCCGGGTGAACTATGAAATGGATAAGACAAGTATTTTCGCGGCGGCGGATGTATGGGGAGTTGTCGGAGGAGATTCGCGCGCACCTCGAGGAAAAAGTTGAGGAGTTGGTGGAGGGCGGGATGGCGAGGAAGGAAGCGGAAGCGGCGGCACGGCGGGAGTTTGGAAATGTGACGTTGGTGGAAGAAGAGGGGCGAGAAGTCTGGAGATGGGTGACGATAGAGAATTTTCTCATGGATGTGCGCTTCGGTCTGCGGATGCTACGGCGGAATCCAGGGTTCACTGTGGCGGGATTGTTGACCATCGCGATTGGAATCGGGGCGAATGCGGCGGTGTTCGGCGTCGTGAATAGCGTTCTGTTGAAGCCGCTGAATTATCCGAAGTCGGAAGAATTGGTGTTTCTGCACCAGGTGGCGCCGGGAGCTCCGGGTCTCGCGGATTTTGAGAATGGGCTGCTGCTTTCGCCTTCCATGTATTTCACCTATGCGGAGAATAATCGGACATTTCAATCCATCGGGGTGTGGGACACAGACACGGCAAACGTGACGGGCTTGGCGGAGCCAGAGCAAGTGCGCGTGGTGGATGTGAGCGATGGCGTGCTCCAGGCACTAGATGTCCCGCCAGCGGTTGGAAGATGGCTCTCGGCGGCAGATCAGGTGCCGAATGGACCGGCGCGAGTGATGCTTAGTTACGGGTATTGGCGGCGGCGGTTTGCAGGAAACCGCGCGGCGATTGGGCGCAATATTCAGGTCGATTCGAGGCCACTGGAGATCATCGGGGTCATGCCGCGGGGATTTCGCTTCGTCGATACGGACTTCGATTTAATCAAGCCGTTTCAATTCGATCGAGGGAAGTTGATTCTGGCGGGATTTGGATTCCACGGAATCGCGCGTTTGAAGCCAGGCGCCAGCATCGCGCAAGCGAACGCGGATATCACAAGGATGCTGCCAATCTGGATGGATTCATTTACGAATGGCCCCGGCACGAATCCACATTTCTATGAGACCTGGAAAATTACGCCGATGCTAAGGCCGTTGAAACAAGAAGTTGTGGGAAATGTGAGCGCAGCGCTGTGGGTAGTGATGGGGACGATTGGTCTGGTAATGCTGATTGCGTGCGCGAATGTGACGAATTTGCTGCTGGTGCGCATGGAAGCTCGGCAGCAGGAGCTAGCGGTGCGGGTGGCGCTGGGCGCCGGTTGGCAGCGTCTTGTCAGTGGATTGCTCGTGGAAAGCGTGATGCTTGGGCTGATGGGAGGCGTGATTGGCGTTGGATTGGCGTATGCTGGCGTGCGCTTTTTTGCGGCGATTGGGCCAGCGAACCTGCCGCGGTTGACTGAAATTTCGATCGATGCGCGGACCCTCGGATTTGCGTTCGTGATTTCGGTGCTGACCGGGCTGTTGTTTGGACTCCTTCCGGCGTTCAAGTATGCGGGACCGCGCACGTCATTGGAGTTGCGTGGCCCTGCCAGGACCATCAGCGTAAGCCGGGAGCGGCATCGTGCGCGAAATTTCCTGGTAGTTGGACAGGTGGCGATGGCTTTGGTTTTGCTGATCTGTGCCGGGCTGATGATTCGCACATTTGCGGCCTTGAGGACCGTTGACCCGGGCTTTACAGATGCGCGGCATTTGCAGTTGATGCGAATTTCGATTCCCGAACCGTTAATCCCTGAGGCTGAGCGGGTTGCGCGAACCCAGAATGAAATTCTAACCAAGTTGAACGCCATACCTGGGGTGAGGGCGGCGGGCTTCGCGAGTGACATGCCGATGGAGGGCTTCGATTCAGGCTGGGACTGCATTTTCGCGCAGGACAAGACGTATCCCGATGACGTGATGCCGCCGCTGAGGCTTTACAAATACATTTCTCCCGGCTTCTTGCAAGTTGCAGGGACCCGCTTGGTCGCGGGCAGGGAATTCACGTGGGACGAGGTTTACGGTCTGCGACCGGTGGTGATGATTTCGGAGAACCTAGCCCGCGAAATGTGGGGTTCCCCGTCAGCGGCGATTGGCAAACAGTTGCGAGAGTTTCCCTCAATGCCCTGGCATGAGGTGATCGGCGTGATACAGGATGTTCGGCAGCGAGGCGTCCAGGAGAAGGCTCCGGCAATCGTGTATTGGCCCCCGATGATGGAGTATCTATTCGGGCGTAAGACTGCAGAGACGGAACGGTCGGTGACGTTTGTAATTCGGAGCGAGCGCGCGGGGACGGAGAGTTTTCTGAACGAAGTGCGTGCAGCGGTGTGGTCTGTGAATTCGAATTTGCCGGTGGCGTCGGTGCGGACGATGGGGAACGTGTATGGAAAATCGCTGGCGCGGACATCATTCACACTGGTGATGCTAGGGATCGCTGGGGTAATGGCGATGGCGCTGGGGATTATCGGCATCTATGGAGTGATTTCCTTCGTCGTGTCACAGAGGAAGCGCGAGATTGGAATTCGAATGGCGCTCGGGGCGCAGGGCGGAGACGTGGTGCAGATGGTTCTGAGGCAGGGGGCGACAATGGCGCTGGTGGGAGTGACGATTGGAATTGTTGCTGCTCTCGGGCTGACGCGATTGATGACCAACTTGCTGTTTGGGGTGACCCCCCGCGATCCGCTGACGTTTGGGCTGGTTGCTGCGCTGCTCATGTTGGTAGCGCTGCTGGCGTGTTATGTGCCGGCACGAAGAGCGATGAAAGTGGATCCGGTGGTGGCTCTGCGGTACGAATGAAACCTCGAGCGTAAGAAGAATGCTAGATGCGAGAGGGAAGGAGCTGCCTCGGAGTCAAGGGCTCGAAAGAATGTGGTTGGCAAACGGGCCGTCAACCCCGAGACAGCATGAGGTGTTGTGAAAATTCGGCCAACACCCGCTAGTAATAAGTGGGACGCGTGGGAGGGGTGGACGGTTACACGCGAATAGCACGAAATTTCTAACCGCGAGCGGCAGCTGGCCTCGGAAGGCCAGCTCCACAAATGCGCGATCAACGAAGATGAGCATCGAACCAAGCCAGGGTGCGCTCGACTACATCGCGGCGATGCTTGGGATCTTTGAACATGTGGCCTTCGTGTGGATAGACGACAAGCTGGGTCTCGACGCCCAATGTTTTCAGGGCGTGCCAGAATTCGTAGGATTGCGGAGCGGGAACTTCGCCATCGCTGTCGCCAACGAGGATGAGGGTGGGAGTTTTGGCGTGCTTGATGAAATTGATGGGCGAGCTCTTCGCGTAGACTTCAGGATCGTCGTAGACGGATTTGCCGAAGAACGGAATCATCCACTGATCGATTAAATTCTCGCCGTAGTAGCTTTGCCAATTCGAAAGGCCAGCGCCAGCCATGGCGGCTTTGAAGCGGTTGGTTTGCGTCACGGCCCACATGGTCATGTAGCCGCCGTAGCTCCAGCCGCAGATGCCGAGGCGATTCGGGTCGATAGGGGCGACGTCAATGGCTGCGTCAACGCTTGCCATGATGTCTTTGAAATCCCCGTAACCGAAATCCTTGACGTTGGCGCGTGTGAAGGCTTCGCCTTCGCCGAAGCTGCCGCGGGGGTTGGGTTGCAACACAAAATAGCCGGCAGCGGCGAGAGGTGCCGTGTAGTCCAGCGAACTTGGCCACTCGGAGAGGACGGCCGCACCTGGGCCGCCATGCACTCGAACTACGAGCGGATATTTTTTGGAGGGATCGAAATCACGCGGGTAGATGAGCCAGGCTTGCACGTTGAAGCTGCCGTTTTTCAAACGGAGGCTTTTGGCTTCGCCCCAAGTGGCTTTGATGCTTTCGTTACGTTTGGTGATTTGCTTCCATTCACCAGTGGGGCCTGCCCAAACTTCGGGAGGGTCGCTAAACGAACTGCGAATGACGGCGGAGGAGAGACCGTCGCGGGAAAGAGAAAGATTGACGCCCCATGCGCCAGCCGTTAGCTGCCCGGCTTTGCGAAACACTTGGTTCTCGATACCGTCAGCGACATTGATGGTACCCAGCGCGGAATCGCCTTCGATGTACTCCCCGAAAACAATATTTCCCTGCGATGTCCAGGTGAGCCAGCTGGCGGAGGCTTTCATGTCGGGAGTGCGATTTGTGGCGTCGCCGCCGGTTGCGGGGATGGTGAAGATGTCGCCACCCACGGAGCCTTCATCGCTCATCAAACCCCCGATGAAGGCGATGCTCTGACCGTCCGGAGACCACGCGGGATTGGCGATTTGAAGCGGCGGTTTATAAATAGATTTCATCAGGCCGCTCGCGGCGTCGAGCGTGTACAGCTCGGCGATAAACCAATTGTCGTCGCCATTGCCGAGGGCGGCGGTGACGGCGAAGCGGCGGCTGTCGGGGGACCAATCGTATTCATAGACGTAAGTGTCTGCGGGAGAGATTTGGCGGAGCTTGCCGGTGGCGACGTCGACGAGGGCGAGCCGCTGCTCGAAAAAGGAGTCTTTGATTTCGCCGGTTTCGGGCGTTTCTGCGACGAGCGGGCCGGCGGCGCGAGTAGCGTTTTCGGTGAAGAGGAGAGCGATGGTTTTACCATCGGGCGACCAGCCGGGCGTGGAGAGGAAGCCTTTAACTTGGGTGAGCTTTCGCGCAGAGCCCGCAGGGCCGGCGGCGTCCGTTACATAAAGTTGAAGCTGACCGGCTTTTTCGGCGTCGGAGAGAAACGCGATTTTTTTGCTGCTGGGCGACCAGGCGACGCTCCCTTCTGCGTGGAGGGCATCGTTGGGGCTTGCGCCGATGCGCTTCGGCGGAGCTTTGGCTTCGAGATCCTGGATGAAAATTACCGTGTCGCCCGTGGACACACCGTGCTTGGTGATCACGTCTTCGACCCAGGCGACTTTTTTGCCGTCGGGCGAAATGGCGGTTTGCTCGAAGCGGTGGGTAGCGGAAAGAAGATTGACGGCATCTTGCGCCGCCGCGGGCGCGCTTGGCTTCGCGGCGGCGGCAAGACGCGCCTCGGCAGATTTTTGGGAGCCGCTCGTTTGTTGCGCGGGAGCACGGCGGGGTGCGCAAAGAATAAGCAGCGAAACCGTGACGATGGCGAGCTTTGATCGAAGATGAATCATCATTCAGTCCTTGAGGGCTGTGGTTCTGGGCGCGAGTACCTTAATCCGGCTGAGGGCAGGTCGCAAGCTCCGCATCGAAGATTTTTATGCAAGAGTTTTCGGAAGATGAATCGTCACGCAGCGGAGCGGCTAGAAGAATACGCGCACCACTCTTTGGAAAAGACGATCAACGAGCGGGAATGTGGATAACCAGCGCCGCTTTGGAGAGTCCAATTGGGTATGCCATCGTTCGTTCCCGGAAATGTACCGCGCGTTGGGAATCGTGTAAGTATCCTTGCCACAAGGCCGCCGCGTGGATGGGAGGCCATTCTTGTTCTTGCCATTACGCTTCCCATTGCGGCCTGCTCACAGCGCGGTTCAACGAATCTCGATGGGCCTTCCGAGAATCAAAGTTCCACCGAAGAAACGGTGCGATTTGACAGCGGAAAGGTGACTCTGGCGGGGACGCTGGTGAAGCCGGGAGGGATCGAGCGGCACCCAGCCGTCGTTTTGTTTCATGGCTCCGGTCCGCAAGAAAGAGATTTGTTTATGGCCCGCTGGTTCGCAAACCTAGGCATCGCTGCGTTGGCTTACGACAAGCGCGGCGTGGGCGAGTCCGGCGGAGACTTTCGGAAGGTCCCCTTCATGGAACTATGCGACGACGGGCTTGCGGCGATTAAGTACCTGAAGTCGCGTAAGGAGATCGATCCGAAGCAGATTGGAGAGTGGGGGCTGAGCCAAGGAGGATGGCTGGGCCCGCTGGCAGCGTCGCGCTCCGCGGATGTGGCCTTCGTGATTGCTGTGTCCGGTCCTGGCGTTTCTCCCGGCGAACAGATGATCGTTTATTACGCGAACGAGCTGCGAGCGAAGGGCGTGCCGGAAAGCGACGTTCGAGAAGCCAGCGCAGTTCGCCGCGACATCTGGAACTACATGTCGAACGGGAACGGATACGAGCAGGTCAAGAAGGAGCTGGAGGAAGCGCGCGCCAAAGGATGGTTTGGCAAAGCGAAAGTGCAGCAGGATGATTCGTTTGGGACGCTTCCGACGCCCGCAGAATTGAACAAGCAGCCGGCTCACAGCAAGCAGTGGTTCAAGCAGGAGGCCGTTTACGATCCGGTTCCCGCGCTGCGAACGTTGCGAGTGCCGGCGCTGTTTTTGTTCGGGGACCGAGATCAGCTAATACCGGTCGAGGAGAGCGTCATCATTATCCGGCGAGTTCTGGCAGAAGACGGCCATCACGACTTCACGATTCGAGAGTTTCCAAACGATGACCACGGCATGCGGCTGACCACAGGTGAAACAAGCGGCGAGATCGATCCCCAGTATCTGAAGACAATGCGCGGATGGCTGGCGGCTCATGTTCGGAACGCACCTTGATAATTTCAAATCCAGTGAATAATCCAGATCGGCAGGTCCGTTGAATGGTCGGGCAGTTTCCGGTTATGCGTCTTCAGCGCGTGCCCGTGGGAGATGACATGGGCAACTCCCACGAGTAAGCCCACTTTAGGACAAAATCGAGTACGAGGTGCCGCCGGCGCGCACGCTATTCCGTCACTCGAATATTTTTGGACCAAGCAGATCCACGCCGTGCCGTGCGTAAATCTCCTTGAGCTCGTCATGGGGGACGTGGCCCATTTTCGCTATCGCCTTTGTGACATCGTCGAAGAACGCTTCAAATCCTCCGGGAGCTAGGATCAGGACAAGCACTCCCGTGTCAGTGCCGGAATTGGCCCAGCGATGCGGGATGCCTCGTGGAGCAAACACGCTGCCACCGACGCCAAACTCGGTGCGTTTCCCATCGATTTCGAAAATAAATTGGCTGCTGGCAACGTAAAACCATTCGTCCTCGCGGTGATGTAGATGCAGTGGCGGCCCTTGTTTCGGTGGCGTCACATTCTCAAACGCCGAAAATGCGCCGCCGCTGTCCTTGCTCGTCACCTTGCATGGAGCAGCTTTCGCTGCAAAGTCGACTGCGTAGACGTATCGATTGCCGCCGGGCGGAACGAGCGCGGGCGCGAGTGTTGGTTTCGAGTCGTCCGAGCCGCGGATTGCTCCCGTGATCGGAGTAATGGCCGTCACACCAAGAGCTGACAGCATGGCTCGACGATTGATGGTTTGCATTCGCAAACTGTACACGTAGTGTTTTGGCGTCGCAAGTCCTCGCCGCTCCCGGACATACATACGGCCGCGACTGGCTGGTCAGATAACCGTAAAGACTTCTTAATTCCAGACTAACGCAGCAGTCGGAAACTGACTTACCACGACCCGCTGGCTCACCTGTCGGTTTTCTTGACCCTGCGCTCGCGGGTCGACTACACTAATAAATTCGATACCTGTCACTTGGGCGACCTGACGGTCGCTTTGTGTTTACAGGAAGAACCGGCCGCATCCTAGGTAATTCTGTGGCCACGCAACTAAAGGGGGATTGCTTTGCCAAAGCGCACATTTCAACCGCGGAAACGACGCCGCGCAAAAACCCACGGATTCCGCTCGCGCATGAAGACCGTCGGCGGCCGCAAGGTGCTGGCGGCGCGCCGCAAGAAGGGACGCCATCGCCTCACGCCCGAATAGCCCTGGGCGCCTGGAGTTTCCGCGCGAGACGCGGCTGGTGCGGCGCGGCGAATTCGATGCCGTGTACCGCGTCGGGAAGCGCCGCTCGAGTTCCCACTTCACAGTTTTCTTTCGCGCCAACCAATTGCCGGTGAGCCGCTTCGGTTTCAGCATAAAGAAAGCACTGGGCGGCGCGGTGGCACGCAATCGCATCCGGCGGCGCATTCGAGAGATTGTACGCTGCCATCGCGGAGAGATTCCTGCGGGATGGGACTTCGTGATTCATCCGAAGAGCAGCGTCGGACGAGCGGAATTTGCCGAATTGGCGAAGGATTTGCTGCGGTTGATGAAGAGCGTTTGAAATTAGTCATGAACACTGAGCGCGGAAAAGAAGAAGAAAAGGACGGACTGAGATCTTTCCCACTGGCGGCGGGCGAAGCTGAGCCTCAGTCGGCTTCGGTGAAAGCTGCGCTGGCGGCCCTGCGTATTTATAAGGTGTATTTGTCCGCGCACATGCCGGGCGGTTGCCGATTTGATCCCACTTGTTCGATGTATGCCTATCAAGCCATTGAAAGGTTTGGAGTGATGCGGGGGACGTGGCTGGGGTTGAAACGGCTGATGCGGTGTCATCCTTTGTCGCGCAAGTTTGGTTACGATCCGGTTCCGGAAAAAATGAACGCTGAAACAACAAAGACGGGCGATGCGGAGCGGGATGCGGGCCAACGCGGCGCCGCTCCCAGAGAGGCCCATTCGTGAGCGAGCCGGAGAAGAAAAAAGATCTTTCCTCGGAGATGCGCATTCTGATCGCCTCGATTCTTTCGATGGCGGTAATTTTGTTGTGGGTCAAGTTTTTTGCGCCGAAACCCCCTGCGCACTTACCGCAACCCAACAAACCGGCGATAACCGCGCCAGCGGCAAATGGCGCGGCAGGATCGGCTTCGCCAGGCGCCAGTGGCGCGGCGCAGAATGCTGCCAATGGCACCCTGCCGGCGGAAAACACGACCGCGATTGCGCCGACGCCTGCGGTGGTCGTGCCCGTGAAGGTGGACTCGCAAGAGCGCACAATTGTGGTGGAAGACGCGCTCTACCGCGTGGAGATTTCGAACCGCGGCGGCGTCGTGAAGAGCTGGCAGCTTAAGAAATACAAAGACGATGCGAAACCGCCCCGCGTGCTGGACGTCGTGCACCCCGAAGCATCGGCCCAAATTGGCGGATGGCCGTTCTCCGTGGTGCTGGACGATGCGCAGCTTGAAGCGCAGGCGAATTCGGGATTGTACGTGGCCGAGCTTCGCCCCCTGCCTGGGCCAAATGCGGGAGATGGCGCATCGCACTTGGCAGTTCCTGCCGGCAAAGCTCTCGAAGCTCCAGCGTCATTGCAATTTACCTGGAGCGATGGACATCTCGAAGTCACAAAGAGTTTTCAGTTCGATCATTCCTATGTGATGCGCGTGGAAACATCCGTCAAGCTCAACGGCACGCCGCTGCAGGCTGGCTTGGCGTGGTTGGGAGGCTTTGGCGATTTGACGGTGCATGATCCGGCGCCAGTCGAGTCGGTTTACACGTTTTACGGCGAAAACGGCTCGCTAAGCACACTCGCCTACAAGAAACTCGAAGGGCCTGAAAAGTGGGGTCCCGGGCTGTGGATGGGAGGCAAGGATTACGCGGGAATAGAAGACCGGTACTTTGCCGCGGCGTTTCTGCCCATTAAGGAGCCGGCGCCGGGTTCGATTGAAACGCGTTATTGGAAGGTTACGCGGACGATACAGGGAGTGGATGGGAAAGAAGAGCAGGAGCCCGTTTCGGAAGTAGCCGCGGCCACTACGTCGAAGCCGCTGGCAATGCGCGTGTACGTTGGACCAAAAGATTACGACATTTTGAAGGCGTTGAAGCCGCCGCTGCAGGCGCTGGTCAATTTCGGTTGGCTGGATATTATCGCGGACCCGCTCTTTCACGGACTGAAGTGGATCCAAAAGTACGTGCCGAACTGGGGCTGGTCGATTGTCGTGCTCACGCTCGTCATCAACATGCTGCTTTTCCCATTACGCATCTCGAGCTACAAAACGACGCTGAAGATGCAGCGCGTGGGGCCGGAAATCAAGCAGATTCAAGACCGCTACAAGAAGTACAAGATGAATGACCCGAAAAAGCAGGAGATGAACAAGGAGGTCATGGCGGTCTACAGCCGCGAAGGAATAAACCCCGTGGGCGGCTGCATTCCGCAGCTCTTGCAGATGCCAATCTGGTATGGCCTGTACCGGGCGCTGCAAGGAACGATTGAATTGCGGCACGCGCCGTGGTTCGGCTGGATCACGGACCTATCTGCCAAGGACCCTTACTATATCTTGCCGGTGTTGATGGGCGTCTCGATGTACTTGGCTTCGAAAATGACGCCGATGCCGGCGACAGACCCGCAGCAACAGAAGATGATGAAGATCATGCCAATTGGAATGGCGGGACTTTTCATGATTATTCCTTATCCGAGCGGGCTCGCAGTGTATATTCTGACCAGTGGTGTGGTGGGTATCGGGCAACAGTGGTACCTGAATCGCAAGCATCCGCCGATTACGCCGGCGAAGCAGTTGCCGCGCGGCAAGAAATCTTAGAGCGATCGCCACAGGCAGTTAAGCAAGTCCGCAGGATTTACGGAGGCGCATGGCACAGGAGCTTATCCGGGAAGGCCGTCTCGACCGCCAGGCAGCCGCAGTGGCGTTGCGGCAGTTTCTGGAAGAGATCGTGCGTGTATCGGGATTGGACTTGAAGCTGCAAGTGCGGGCGGTAGATCCGGCCGGGGCCGACGCTTCAGGCGACGCGGAAGTGATCGCTGATCTCGACGGGCGTGACAAAGAGATATTGCTGGAGCGCAACGGAGAAGTTTTGAAGGCGATCGAGCACCTGGCTTTTCGCGCGCTGCGATTGGAACCTACCTACCACGAAAAAATTCATCTCGATAGCGGCGGCTACCGCGCGCTGCGCTTTGAAGAGCTGCGCATGACGGCGCGCGTGGCGGCGGAACGTGTGCAGAGTTCGCAGCAGCCGTTCCGGCTTAATCCCATGTCGTCGCGCGAGCGGCGGATTGTCCACCTGGCGTTGAAGGAGATGCCTGGAGTGCGCACCGAGAGCGTGGGCATGGGCGAAGAGCGCCAGGTGGTGATTCATCCCGCCAAAGCGAAGTGAATTCGTAACCTGGCGAATTGCGAAGAAACGGGCCTCTAGATGAACGGCGAATTGCATTCAACGTTTGAGTGCAGTTTTGCTCGCGGAGTACACCATGCCTTCGATCGAGCCTGAATCGGAAGACGTCGCAAAGCTCCGTCATATTGCCAACGAGTTTGCTGAAGGATTCAACACAGGCGATGTGGACCGCATCATGCGCTTCTACGGAGATACTTATGTGGACATCAATCTTCGTAACCCAGTTCAATCCCACCAGGAGCGCCGGGAATACTATTCCGAAGTGATGCGCAGAGGCGGCTTTAAGGTACAGGTGCAACCTGAAGAAATCCTCGTCCGGGGAGACTTTGCATTTATCCGCGGAACAATCGAACTTACATCGGGTTCGGCGCTCGGCGACTCCGCCCGCAAAGAGCTTCGCAACCTGGAAATCGCCGAACGGCAAAAGGACGGCTCCTGGCAGGTCATGTGGGGCATGGACGGACCGGTCCAAGAGTACACACCCTCTCCTAAATGACGAGAGTGCCGAGCCGCTGGCTTCCGGCAACAGCCTAATCCCGCTCCCATCCCTGCGAAATGACGTTGCCCGATAGGTCCATTTTCACGCGGTAAGTGAAGGGCGCGGGACGATTCCTGTTCAATTGTTGAAAGCGGATGTCGGAGATTTCCACAACAGCTTCGTTGTCTTCCTTGTGGAAACGCACTACCGGGAAACGCGCAAACCACAATACCTTCTGCACTGCGGGTAGGCGCTCCGCGGCATCGATGTATCGATTGGAGAAAGCATCGGGATAAAAGCGGTGCTCGATGTCCGCAGGAGAAGCTGGTTCGGAGAGATCGAGGCGCACTTCGAAGACGCCGTGCGGCGTGTTGACGAGCCCGTCCCAATGCCAGATCGATGGCGGAAGAGGAAGCGCGCCGAGCGATTCCACCTTAAGTTGGAAGTTAGAGACGAATTTTTCGACACGATCGAGAGCAACGTGATGAGCATACGATGCCGCGCCAACATAGAGAATTGCGGCGGCGAGCCCTGCCCGGTTCCACGTAGCGTAACGGACGCGCAGACCTTTTCCCCCAACCGTTGGGAGAAGAAAAAACGCGGCAATCAGCATGATGACGATCACGGCAGTTTGTGCAGAAATCGGCGCGCCGACATTTTGCAATAAGGCTGCGACACCGAGCGAGGCAAGCGAGAGTACCGACCACGTGAGGATGGCGCGATTTTTCAGCCCCTCGGGCTGGCGATAGACCCACGCGAGAATTTGCGGGCAGAGGAGAAGCGCGGTGAACGTAATGTCAATGATGAAAAGAAGATCCCACGCGGGACGTGACCATCGGAGCGGTGACCACACCATCGTGCCGAAGGATGTGGCCACGTCTAGAAAAATGTGGCTGAGAATGCCGGCGGCGTAAATTCCCGTCAATGCGGCGAAGGAAGGCGCATCCCATTTGCGCCAGCGCACGAACCACCGCGTGAGAGCGGCGAGCACGAGGGCGAAAAGCGGCATGCAGACCAGGGAATGCGTGATGCTGCGATGCCACGTCAGAATGAGCATCGGATTGCGGGAGAAAAACTCGCGGAGCATATCCGAATCGGGAAAAATCGCTCCGAGCATCAGCGCCCACGTGACGATCCGCGCGCGATTCATGGCACGCGAGGCGAACATGTCTTCGCCTCGGAAGACGGCTTTGCCAATCAGTGCCCCGGCGATTCCGTGAGTGATGGTGTCCATTTTTTTAGTTTAATCGACGCCTTCCCGGTGAGCAGGGATCTTCTCTCAAAGGATACGGTGAGCAGAATCCCTAATTTCAAAGCACCCTGATTAATGGAGCGGCTTTCGGTATAACGCGGCCGACGCGGTGGGCGGAAACGCCATGGCGCGCGAAAGTGGCTACGGCCGAATCGGCGTAGTCCGGATCGATGGCGACGAGAAAACCGCCGGAGGTTTGCGGGTCGAACAGGAGATCCTGATATTCAGGGGAGACGCTCGGTTCGAAAGCCGCGCACTCGCCGATGAAAGCTCGATTGTTTTTGAGGCCGCCGGAAAGGTGGCCTTCGCGGGCCGCTTCGACCGCGCCTGGAAAATACGAGAAGGCAGTGTGATCGAACTCGAAAGAGACCGGCTGGAGCCCGTGGGCAGGGTCGCCAAGAGCCATCTCGCGGGCGTGGCCCAGAAGGCTGAATCCCGTCACGTCGGTGAGGGCATGAATGGGCATTGACTGGTGTGTCTGCTCTTCGACTTCATGCAGAGCCGCCGCGGCGGCGGCGTTGAGCGTGCTCATGGCCGAGACAGCGGCAGCGAGCGATTCGGCAGACGCACGATCCCTTTTCAAAGCCGTGGTGATGACTCCAGTGCCGAGCGGCTTGGTGAACAAAAGTACGTCGCCGGGCTTGGCGCCTACGTTGCGCCAAATGCGCCGCGGATCGATGGTACCCGTTACCGCGTAGCCGAAAAGCATGTCTTCATTGCGGATCGAGTGACCCCCGATCACGCTGCATTTGGCTTCGTTCATTTTGGCCAGGCCACCGCGAATAATTTGTTCGAGGATTTCCGGGTCGCCCTTTTCTGGAAAGCCGACGATGGATAGCGATGTAACAGGCCGGCCTCCCATGGCGTACACGTCACTCAGCGAGTTGGCGGCGGCAATTTGGCCGAAGAGAAATGGGTCGTCTACGATCGGCGTGAAGAAATCTACCGTCTGGACGAGCGCGAGATTTTCACCGAGGAGATAAATTCCCGCGTCATCGTTGGTGTCAAAACCAACCAGAACATTCGGATCCGTTTGCCTGGGGAGCTTGCGCAGGACCGCGTCAAGAGTCGCGGGATTCAATTTGGCCGCGCAACCCGCCGCTTTAGCCATGGACGTCAGTTTTACTTGTGCCGCCAAGGTGCACCTCGCTGGTTCGCGGAACATTATAGCGATGCGGCAGCCCTTGCGGTGGTGATACCCAAAACTTCGGGAAAACACGGAGCGGCGAAAAGTTGCGTAGGGCTGCGGAACGTGGTTTCATCCCCGGATGCCTTGGGACTTCTGGTTGATCTTCTTCGTGCTCGGTATGCTCCTGCCATGGCGAGGCCACCTGCGGCTAAAGAAGATGCTGGCCATCCCGCAAATGGGCACGCGGGAGCGGCTGGCACTTTATCTCTTAACGATCGCATTTCAGTGGCTGGCCGTCTCGGTGACGGCGTGGAGAGCGTCGGCCCGAGGGTTGACTCCGGAAGAACTCGGATTGGTGATTCATGGCCGAGGAAGAGTCTTCTTAGCGGCAATTGTCGGCGCCGCGACTTTGGGTGCTCTGCAGTGGCTCAACCTGCGGCGGATGGGCAGAACCTCGGGAAAGGCGCGCAGTTTCATGCAGACGCTTGCGGAGCGAATTCTTCCGCAATCGAAAGTGGAGCTACTTCTCTTTCTAGCGCTGGCCGCGACGGCGGGAGTGTGCGAAGAGTTTCTGTACCGGGGATTCGCAATGGCCGCCTTGACGCGGGCAGGACTCCCTGTATGGGCCGTGGTGCTCCTCTCCTCTGCTCTGTTTGCCATGGCACATCTTTACCAGGGGCGCGGCGGGGTTGTGAGCACACTGGTCATCGGCACAGTGTTCGGAACGGCGCGAATCGCGTACGATGGTATGCTTCCGGTGATGTTTTGGCATTTTGCGGTTGATGCCGCAGCCGGTGTGGCGGGCCCGAAGTACCTATTAAAACGAGTTTCGGCACCGGTAAACGAGGAAATCCACAGCATCACAGGATTATAGTTACTCTAATGACAACACCAAGCCCAGAGGTGCTTTCGTCGGAGACGATACGCCGTGCTTCGGGCGAGTTCCAGCTGGATCTTAGTGAACAGCAAGTCATTTATATTCAACAGTATATGAGGCTTCTACTGGCCTGGAATGAAAAGATAAATCTGACCGCTATCCGAGATCCACTGGAGATACTATATCGTCATTTTTGTGAGTGCATGTTTGCAGCAGTCGCCGTCCCTGTGGAAAAAGGTCGGCTCGCCGACGTCGGCTCGGGAGCTGGGTTTCCGGGGATTCCGCTGAAAATTATGCGTCCCGAACTGCAGGTTTTTCTCATCGAATCGAACATGAAGAAGGCCACGTTTCTTGCCGAAGTGCTTCGAAACATTGAACTTCCAGACACGCGCGTGCTTGTGAGCCGTTATGAGGAGCTAGCAGAGGAAGTGGCTCCGCTCGATTATATATGCTCGAGAGCGTTGGGCGATTTCGAGCCATTCTTGACCTGGGCCTCTTCGGAACGCATTGCAGCTAAACAAGTTATCCTGTGGATCGGCGGGCGAGACCTGGACCAGGCTCGCAAGGATCCAGGATGGGACTGGCGGGAGCCAATTGTCGTTCCCCACTCGCTGCGGCGCTACCTGCTGGTTGGAAAAAGAAAGAGCGGGAATGTCGGCCCAACGACTTGAAACAGAAAGAGTTATACTCCTTCCTTGGGAATCCGAGAATTGGACCGGATTTAAACCAATAGCGACAGATCGCCGCGTGATGCGCTACATTTCGGAAGGCGTTCCGTGGCCTGACTCCAGAATTATCGAGTTCGTGGAGCGCCAGCGAAGGCATTTTTCCGAATTCGGATATTGCCTCTGGAAACTTGTGCTTAAGCGTAAGCCGGAAATATCTGGTTTCTGTGGGCTTCAACCACTCGACGACTTAGCTGGCGTTGAGATCGGCTGGTGGCTCGCACCGCACCTCTGGGGATACGGCCTCGCCACAGAGGCGGCACGCAGTGTATTGGAGGATGGATTCGGGCGGTGCGGCTTAAAGCGGATGGTTGCAATCGCGAGACGGGATAATAGGGCTTCGACGCGAATCATGGAAAAACTCGGGATGCGATACGAGAGAGATGCACTGCACTGCGGGACGGAAGTAGTCCTGTACGCTATAGAAAAATAAAGTAGTTAGAAGTTGCCTCGCCGACGAATCCGCTTCCCACAAATGATTTTAACTGGAATTTGAACGGAACGAATGTTCGCCCGCTGAGAGAGCGTTCCACGTGGAACATGGTGGAATTCAAGAGCACGCCGAGTCGTGATGGACTGACCGTAAGTCTGATGCGAAAAGATTTTAGTGAGATTTCATACCGCGTTCCACGTGGAACAAGTCTCGCTGCGATTGTCTCTTCCGGTTTTGTCTGCCTCCCCCCCCCGACTTTCCGCCCCACGGTTCCACGTGGAACAGTAGCACTCGAATCCGACCGCTGCACGGGTGTTCCACGTGAAACAAGTTGCATCCCATGCGCGATTCTGGTAACTTTCCGCGACTCGGGGGTCTCGTTGGCGCGCATCATTGCCGTTGCAAACCAAAAGGGCGGCGTTGGAAAGACAACCACCGCAGTGAATTTAGCGGCTTGCCTCGCTGCCGCTGAGCAATCGACTCTGCTGGTAGATTGCGATTCCCAGGCGAATGCCACTGCCGCTATCGGATTTGCCAAAGATCCTTCTCGACGAACTCTCTACCACTGCCTCATCCTGAACGAGCCTTTCGACAAAATCGTACAAAAATCGCAAGTGGATGGTTTAGATGTCGTCCCCGCCGACAAAAACCTCGCTGGAGCCGCCGTCGAGCTGGTTTTAGCCGAAAACCGCGAATACAAGCTTCAGGCATTGTTGAACCAGATCCACGACCGTTACAAATTCATCGTGCTGGATTGTCCTCCGGCCTTGGATCTATTGACTTTGAATGGACTCGTTGCGGCCAGTTCCGTACTCGTGCCGATCCAGTGTGAATACCTGGCCTTGGAGGGCGTTTCAGAATTGTTGGATACTTTGATGCGCATCCGGCGTACCCTGAACCCCAGCCTGGAGATCGAAGGTATCCTGTTGACGATGTACGACGAGAGAACCACTCTGTCGCGGCAGGTTGCCACCGATTTGCGCAGTTTTTTCGGTACGCAAGTATTTCAGAGCGTGATTCCCCGCAATGTACGCCTTGCGGAAGCACCAAGCTTCGGGAAACCAATCATTTTCTACGACATTCACAGTAAAGGGGCGGAAGGCTACACCCAGCTCGCCCAGGAGGTCATTGCCAATGCCGAGAAACGCACTGGGACGGGGGCTCGGAGCGCTCATTCGGGAGCCTGAACCACATGTTTCCGCGCCACCACCGCAGGGAGCTCAGCCGCAGGCAGCAGGGGGCGGCGCCGCTGCGGCGGCTGCGCCCGCACGCGAAGCGACGCTTGCCGGTCCGCATCAGATTGACATCGACTTGATTGAGCCAAGCCCTTATCAGCCTCGCACGCGATTCCGCGAAGAGGCACTGGACGAGCTAGCCCGCTCCATCAAATCCAGTGGCATCATCCAGCCGTTGGTAGTGCGGCCAATCGGCAATCGCTTCCAGCTGATTGCCGGCGAGCGGCGGTGGCGCGCGGCGCAGCGCGCAGGGCTGACAAAAGTCTCCGCGATTGTGCGGCAGGTGCCAGACGAGCTAGCGCTCGAGATGACGCTCGTTGAAAACATCCAACGTGAGGATTTGAACGCCATCGAGGCAGCGCGGGCGTTTGAGAGATTAATGGACGAATTCCAGCTTACGCAAGAAGCGGTGGCGGAGCGCACTGGAAAAGATCGAGCTACAGTAGCCAACTCGATTCGACTCTTGAAACTCGAGCCCACAATTCAGGATTGGATCGAAGAAGGCAAGTTGACGGCAGGTCACGGGCGGGCCTTGCTGGCCGTAGCGGATTCCCCGTTGAGAATGCGTTATGCGCAGCGGGCTTCTCGCGGCGGGCTGACCGTGCGGCAAATCGAGCGGCTAGCTTCACGACGTTCGCGCGGAACCGCCGCAGTCGCCGAGATCCACCTGGACGCTAATATTCGAGCCGCGATCGAGGAACTGCAGAGGCGCCTGGGAACCAAAGTCCTTCTCAGACAAAAGACCAAAATGCGCCCCGGACAGCTCGTGCTCGAATTCTATGACGACGCGCAGCTGATGGGAATATACGATCTACTCATGAAATAGAGCCTCGAACTCTGCGAAAATTGGTGCCGTCCTCTCGTTCCACCGTATCATTTGGACAACTGTGCGCTTCCGATTCGTTGACACCGGCGCAATCGACGTTACAGTAGAAGAGTCTCTAGGAGAAATGTCATGGCTTGGAAGTGGCCCGGTTCCTCGAAAAACGGTGTGAGCGAAGAGTGGACCGGATTCATCGATCAGGGCGTGACGCTCGAAGGTACGCTCCAGCTCACGGGAACCTTCCGCATCGACGGCAATGTGAAGGGTAATATCATTTCAGAGCAGACAGTCGTGCTGGGAGAAGGCGCCAAGGTCGAAGGTCAGATCGAAGGGAACCGCGTGGTCATCTCCGGACGGTTTGATGGCGTGATTTTCGCCAAGGGACGCGTGGAAATCCAGGCCAAGGGAGTAGTGACAGGCGAAGTGCATTCGCCTTGCATGGTGATCGACCCGGGCGGGATTTTTGACGGCCGATGCCACATGCTGGCATCATCGGACGCCGCCACGGGAGTCACCATTCCTATTCGCGCAGTCGGTCAAGCCTAGAACCAGGCATACGGCCTTCGCATCATCACACAACACCAGCACGCCTTCTGGCAGCCAGATACTATACCTTTTCATGAAAATAACTACAATATAATCAGAACGCGAATACGGCCGCTCTTTTCATCTTACTCGACTGGGACTGCCGAATTCGCCAGCGTTGCCGTAGCCTCTTTGATACCCGCTTGGATGTTGGATTCCCAGTCGAGATGCGGAACAGACGACGCGGAAGCCGCTCGATAATAATGTAGAGCCTCCGCGGGGCGGCCTAACTTCTTCAGGGAAAGCCGGCCGGCGGCCATCAACGCGAGAAGGGATGCCCTCTCCTTCGGGTAGGCTGTAGAGAGTTTGTCGTACTCCGTGACCGCACGATCAAAGTTTTGTTGGCCTTCGAGAAAGCGGCAAAGCTCGAGCCAAGTTGCGGCTGGGAGTTGCTGTCCGCCAGTGTTTTGAAACTCTTCGTAATCGCGCCAGGCGGCCTCCCCATCGTGGTCTTTCAGGTGGAGCTGGCAAAGTTTGACGGTGGCGTCTTGGTGTGCCGCGGAATCTCCCTTGCGCCAATGAAGCTGCTGCAAGAGCACCAAAGCGTCTGCGGAATCAGGTTTGGCGGCAATGTGCGCCTGCAGCTTCTTGATGGCATCGTCCACTTTGCCTTGTTCCATGTCTTCGGTCGCCTGAACGATAGCGGGGTCCGCGGTCCAGGACACTTTCTCCTCGATGGCTGAACTCGCTTTTTGTTCCAGGCCGGATTTGGAAAGAATGAGCGCTCCGACCACACCGAACGCGAACCCTCCCACGTGCGCCCAATGGGCAACACCGGAAGATGATCGCGAGACGGAACCGTAGAACAATTCCATGAGTCCCCACAGAGGCAGAAGACAAAGTGCTGGAGCCTTGAAGCGTCCGCGAAAGTAGAAAAGAAACCAGAACATTTCGATCTTCAATTTTGGAAAACGGACGAGGAAGGCACCCATCAAAGCTGCAATGGCGCCCGACGCACCGAGCAAAGGCACAAGGCTATGCGGATAAAACCAGCCATGTATCTGGACGGCGATTGCCCCAGCGACGAGGTAAAAGATGGAATAGATCGTACGGCCCCAGTTATCCTCCAGAATGAAGCCCGCAAGCCATAGAAACCACATGTTGCCGATGAGATGGAGCCAACCGGCATGAAGGAAATTAGCGGTTAGGTAGGAGATCGCCGTGGGATGCGCCGGAACAAAACCGTAGCGCGCCAATAAAGTGCTCCGCTCGAAGTCTTGAAATTCCTGGGATAAGCTATCCATTTCAGCCTGAAGAGCAGCTGGATCGTCGACCTGTCGGATATTGGCATCCCACGCGTCGTCAGGCGTTCGATCTGGTGAAGCCAGGGTTTTCCAATCGGTTGGAAATTGCGCGGCAAGCGGCTCGATGAAATTGCGGGCGTCGTCGCCCATTTTCAATTCCGGGTGCATGGCTGCAAGCAACACCAAATGCTTGCGTACTTCGATCCGCTGAGGGGTAAGGTTGTTTTGATCTTCGATAATCCAGTGAGTTCCCAGGAAAATGACTACGTTCAAGGCGATCAGTGTGAACGTGACGACAGGCCAGCGGCGGCCCTTCATGTTCTCGTGACGGAGGGGAATAAGCAACATGCGGGTTCCTTTCCTGTCGAGAGGAAATCGAGGATGATCCCCGTTACTTCTAATTGTAGAGATGGCGTTCCGGAACATAGGGAATAAGGGTGAGCACTGTCCGAATCAGTAAAGATTGCGGCTTACGATACACGAACCAAAGGCCTATTTCTGGTGATGAACAGTTTGGAGCCGGCGAACGGCAGAAAATTCGCGTGCGGAAACGCGCAAGTTGACACCCTGTTGTGGGGCAGCTATCGTTCGAGATGAATTTTTCGAGAGGATCTTGGATGAAGATTCTGGTGATCGGTGGTGGCGGCCGCGAACATGCGCTGATTTGGAAGCTGAAGCAGAGCCCGCTCGTGGAGAAAATCTGGTGCGCGCCGGGGAACGGCGGAATTGCTGAAGTTGCGCAATGCGTAGCCGTGGATGCGGGTGACGTTGTGGCGCTTGTAGCACTAGCGGAAAAAATCGCCCCGGATTTGACGGTGGTAGGGCCGGAATTGCCGCTGGTGAACGGCATCTCGGACGCATTCGCGCAGCGAAAATGGCCCATCGTCGGTCCATCGCGGCAAGCTGCGCAGCTCGAAGGCAGCAAGATTTTTTCAAAGCAATTTTTGCTTCGCCACAACATCCCGGCGGCGAAGATGTATGGCGCGTTTGACTCGGCAGGAGATGCGTACGCCGCGCTGCACCGTGTGGAATGGCCCGTGGTGATCAAGGCGGATGGTTTGTGCGCGGGCAAAGGCGTTTTCGTGGCACCGGATGCTGTTGCTGCCCGGCAATTCCTCGAACGCGTAATGGAGAAGCACGAGCTTGGCGCTGGAGGGCGGCGCGTCCTGCTCGAGGAAACGCTCGAGGGCCCGGAGCTCTCGTTTATCATTTTGACCGATGGCCAGCGATATGCCCCGCTAGTTCCAACACGCGATCATAAACGGGCCTTCGATGGCGACAAAGGGCCGAACACGGGCGGAATGGGCGCTTATTCTTCGGACGATTTGTTGCCGGCTGCTCTGCGCGATCGCGTGATTTCCACCATTGTGGAACCGACGCTTCGAGGTCTCGCGGAAGAGCGAATTCCCTACCAGGGCTTCCTGTATGTCGGGCTTATGTTGACCAGGAACGGACCAAAGGTGCTCGAGTTCAATTGCCGGTTAGGCGACCCCGAGGCCCAAGCGATCATCGCACGCATGGACTTCGATTTGGCGGAAGTCCTTGAAGACGTCGCCGCAAAACGCCTCGACCCAGCAAAATTGCGGTGGAAGGAGGGAGCAAGCGTGTGTGTGGTGCTAGCTTCCGGTGGATATCCTGGAAAATTTGAGGCGGGTAAAAGGATCGATGGACTAACCGCTATAATAGAAAATAAAGGTGTGCAGGTTTTCCAAGCGGGAACCAAGCTTCAAGACGAATCCCTGATCACGAATGGCGGTCGAGTGTTGGGTGTGACTGCGACTGGGGACTCTTTGGAAATGGCTCTAGCCTCCGCCTATGACGCGGCGGAAAAAATACACTTTGATGGCATCCATTACCGCAAAGACATTGGTGGGCACGTGGGCCGCGTGAAAGCCGCGGGTGATTAGAGAGGTGCCGCGCGTCGTAGGACCTTTTCGAACTCCAAAGTGAGAGTGGCCCATAGAGGAACCGCCCCGAGTAGAGGCAATCGAGGATTTAGGTTTGGAAGATTGCGCGTAGGGCCGCTTGTGGAGCAAGCGTCGAATTCTATGAGTGGATCGAGAGACTCTGGAGTCTCTGAAACTCACTCCAGGAATGATCCGCGACAGTATCGAAAAATTAACTTAGGATTTACGGATTCGGCTTTAGCGTGGGGCGCAACGTGGGCCTCTCTGGCGGCTGGTTCTTATCCGCCTTGACCCTTTCCACCGGCTCATCCGGCGGAACTACCCAATCGAAGCCGCCTTCCGTCATCGACCCCAGGATAAATCGGGACTTCCCGGCGATGAGCGGCAAAACGGCGCGGAGAAAATCCGTGGCATCCTGGGGGACAGCTTTATTGGCTTGGCCCCGCTCGATATCCTCATCCACTTTCAAAAACTTTGGGTCTCCATGCGATAAGTTGTCGATGTCCGGATCGTTTCCTTCGATCAATTGCTGCAAAGTGGGACCTTGAATCGTGTCCGGATAGCGAACTTCGACGAGCGTTCTCGGGGCGTGCTTTTCCGGCGGATAGAGCTGAGTAAACCTCGGGCGAAGCAATCGCGTCTGCCAGAAGTCACCTTGCGTGGCGATCTCTTCCTGCTTTATGCGGTATTCGATGGTCCAGACTTCGGGACCATAGTCATCGGGAGCAAAGCCGATGAGAACCACCTCGAAGATGGCGTCATTGGGATTGAAATCGACCTTGTGCTGAAGTTCAGAGACAAGCGGGCGCAGGCGTTCGAGGAAGGCGACTCCTATGGCATCCAGATCGGGTGCGATTTCCTCTGGATTGACCGCATAGTGCGAGTCCCTCGCCGAGATTTGGGGGAAATCTCTGTCTAAGCGCACCGGCTTGGGATCGGCAGTGTGTCGCCACTCGGAGGCGCCCAACAGTACTCCAATATGAGTGGCGTTGACGCTCAGGACGCGCGGAGGAATCGAGTTCTTCTCGATCGGTTGATCAATAGCGGCAAAAAGAATCTTGTCGTGTGCGACGTGAACGATTACGCGGCCGCCGGCAAGATTCGCAACGATTTCATTGCTAACTTCGCGATCTTGGGCCGGCGCCACCGGAACCCAAGCCGTCCACGCGAAGAAAAACAGGCAGGCCATGAGCGGACCGACAAACTGGCGACAATATGTAGTGGCGACTCTCATGTGCCGGCTGCGCGATACAAACATTCTCCTACGATCTGCCAGTCGAATACAGAGGAACTAGGGCTTCTCCAAGGGGACGGCTGCGGCCGCCGCTTTCGCTCGCGCCAGCATGGCATCCAGGGCCTCACGGTCATAGTAATTCCCCTTGCGTATCACAGCCCAAATCTTCCTCGTATTGCCAATGTTCTCCAGCGGATCCGCGCTTAGCAAGACCAGGTCGGCGGCATGACCTTCTTCAACGGTGCCCAATTCTTTCTCGCGGCCTAGAAATTGCGCAGCGCCGCGGGTTGCGGCCTGCAGGGCTTCCATGGGCGTAAATCCCGCGCGAACCAATTCGGCAAGCTCCTGATGAAAACTGTCGCCAGGAAAAACAAACGCATCGAGCGAGTCCGAGCCCACAAGAAGCGGCACGCCGGCGCGATGCAGTTCGCCCGTCAGCTTCCAATCATTGGATGCCTGGCGGGCCAGCCACGCCGCCCGCTGCTTCATCTCCGCATCATTGATCGAGTCGCGCCATTCTTTCGCGAGCGAAGGCGGGACGAAGTCGAGTAAAGGGTCATCAGCCTTCCAGTTCTCCGGATGAGAAGTGATGTCCAGAGAAGCGAGGGTGGGCGTAACCCAAGTGCCGTTTTTCTTCAGCGTTGCGAAAAGCGCGGCGGCTTTTTCCGGGCTGTAGGTGGCGTCCGCTTCGTGGGCGATGGCCTCCCAAGCCGCGGAGCCGCCGCTTTTTTCGGCTTGCACAAGGCGAGGGCGAAGCTCGGTTTCCTTCGAGGAAAAGGAGAGAGAAAAAGCGCTGTAGAGAAGATGCTCGATGCTGCGCATTCCAGCGTCGCTGGCTTCCTTGGCTCCAATCTCGAAGGGCAAATGTCCGACAAACGAAATATTCTGCTTCTTGGATTCATCGGCGACCGCAAAAAACGCCTCACGCGAAGGCAGGGTAATTATTTTTATGAAATCTGCGCCGCGCTTTTTCAGATCATCGACCGCTGCGCGGGCTTCCGCGGCATTGGCAACGGGATATTGCTCGGGAGTTTTCCTGCCGCTCGCAGCGAGGAATGGGCCGGAAGCGACAATGTGAGGACCGAGCAGAGCGCCGGATTCGATGTCGCGCTGCCAGGCAAGAAGCGCATCGAGATCGCCGCCCATGTCGCGCACGCCGGTGATTCCGTTCGCCAAAAGCAGCGGCAGAAGAACCTGTTTGCTCCAGGAAGGATCGGCGTTAATGCCCGCGAGATGAACGTGCATGTCCCAAAAGCCCGGCAGCAAGAATTTTCCCGAGGCGTCGATGGTGCGCGCGGTTTTGGGAACCTTGATCTTTGTCGATGAGCCCACTGCAACGATGCGGCCAGCCGCGATGAGAACGCTCTGATCTGGCTGAGGCGCACGCCCAGTCCCGTCGATGACTGTAACGTGAGTGATTGCCAGCTCGGAAGAAGTCTCCGCCGAAAAAAAGGATGGAACCACGAGAAATGCGGCCAACAGCAGAAGGAGTATGCTTCTAGACCTCAACGATGTGCTCACTTTCCGGGCGACCGGGCAATTCTAAAAGCTACCACAATCCAAGGGGAGGAGCCGGGCTTCTTCCGAAATGCAGCAACGGTGAAGCCGGGAAGCGCTCGTCAGGGCGATGAAGAGCGAGTAAAATGAGCTATTGGAACAAGGAGTGGAACGGAGACCATGGGATTGAGAAAAGCAAAGAGCATTCAACACAAAGGCAAAAGGTTGACGGACATTCTCGAAGCGCATGCACTTTTCTTTCGCGGGAAAGAAGGCGGCGCGCGCGGGGACTTGGCCGGCGCCGATCTTTCCCGCGCAGATTTGCAAGGCATCAATCTTAGCGGCGCGATTTTGAGCGGCGCGAACTTTGAGGGCTCCGATTTACGCAAAGCCAAGCTCCCCGGCGCGGATTTGTCGGGCGCGAATCTTCGAAAAGCCGACCTGCGAAACACGGACATGACGGAAGCGATTTTGCCGGGCGCGGATCTGACCGAAGCGCAAGCGAGCGGCGTGGAATTTTTCCGCTGCGATCTTTCGAACGCGATTTTTCACCGCGCCCGTCTGCGCAACGTGAATTTGAGGCTCGCGAATGTGAATGGCGCGAGTTTTACGGGAGCGGACATGGGCGTGGCGATTCTCCGCGAGACGGATTTGACTGGAGCGGACCTTTCTGGAGTGGATCTTACGACGGCCCTCATGCCGCGAGGATATGCCGGGGAACAAGCCAAACAAAAGGGCGCGTAGGACCGACCACGCGAATTGTCGCGCGCGGCTTGTGAAGGTAATTTGTTAGCGTTATCTGTTAGCGACATTTTCTAGCGTAATTTGTGAACGAATAAGCGACGCGTGATTTTTAGAACAGTGACGCGTCCGCTGTAATGGCAAACGGCAACTCCGCGTGGTAGCCTCAGGCGGAAGCGAATGAATCCTTCGAATATGTGACCTGTGGCGACTCCTGCTACACAACTCGACGCCTCCGAAGTACGCGAACGCGTGCTCGGCGTTATTCGCAACTTGCTCGAGGAATTGGGCAGCCGCGGAGCGTTGCCGATGCTCAGCTGTAGCTCAAAACTGGATCAAGACCTCGGGCTTGGCAGCCTCGAGCGCGTGGAATTGCTCGCGCGGCTGGAGACGGCTTTTGGCGTGCGGCTGCCCGACAGCGTCGCAGCGGAAGCAAATACTCCTGAAGATCTCGCGAAAGCCCTGCGAACCGCACCGGGAACGGAGACGGAGGAAGATGAAGCGGGATCAGCTCTGCGCGCGGCGATTACAACGCAAAAAATGCATCGCGAGGCGATGGATGCCGGCGTTTTCGCCACGGAAACTTTGCTGGACGTTTTGCGCTATCGCGCGATGCATGACGCTGAACGCACGCATTTGTTGATCACTGAAGAGACCGAAGGCAAAGAGCGCAGCGTAACTCTGACTTTCGGCGAATTGTATGCTGCGGCACAACGCTGCGCGGCGGAGTTGGCGCGACGCGGTGTGCCCGCGGGCGGCCGCGTGGCGCTGATGCTGCCGACTTCGCGCGCGTTTTTTGTCTCCTACGCTGGGATTTTGCTGGCGGGCGCCATTCCTGTGCCGATTTACCCGCCGTTCCGTGCGGACCGCATCGAGGAATATGCGTCGCGGCAATCAGCGATCCTGAAAAACGCCGGCGTCTGTTTGCTGCTGACCTTTCGTCAAGCGGAAGCGGTGGCGCGACTTCTGAAACCGCGCGTGCAATCCCTCAACGAAGTTGCCGATGCGGAAAAGCTGATCGACGCGGCGGATAAAGCGCCGCCCCCTTCGCCAGGCGCGCTCCCGCTGCACCTCACGGGAAGCCGAGCGCGAAAATCGAGCGACATCGCGCTCTTGCAATACACTTCCGGCTCGACTGGCGATCCCAAGGGGGTGGTGCTCACGCATGCGAATTTGCTCGCCAATATTCGCGCCATCGGAGAAGCCGTGGCACTTGATCCCGGCGACGTGGGTGTGAGCTGGCTTCCGCTTTATCACGACATGGGTCTGATCGGTGCGTGGCTTACGCTTCTGCACTTCGGCATCCCCCTCGCGGTGATGTCACCGTTGGCATTTCTCACACGGCCGGAGCGCTGGCTGAAAGCGTTTCAAAAATATGGTGGAACGATTTCGGCGGCGCCGAATTTCGCCTACGAGCTATGCGTGCGGAAGATCGCGGATAAAGATATTCAAGGCTTAGATCTGAGCGCCTGGCGCGCCGCGCTGAACGGTGCCGAGCCGGTGAATCCGGACACGCTGAATCGATTTGCAGATCGCTTTGCGCGCTACGGTTTTCGCCGTGAAGCGCAACTGCCGGTGTACGGGCTTGCGGAAGCTTCGCTGGCGGTCACTGTTCCGCCTCTCAATCGCGGGCCGCTGATCGATCGCGTCGAGCGAGAAGTCTTCACCGCGGAGGGACGCGCTGTGCCCGCGCCAGCCGATGATGCGACAGCGATTGCCTTCGTTTCCTCCGGCAATCCGCTTCCCGGGCATGAGGTGCGCATTGTGGACGCGAGCGGCAAGGAAGTGAACGACCGGACCGAAGGGTTTCTGTGGTTCCGTGGCCCTTCGGCCACCAGCGGCTACTATCATAATGCGGAAGCGACAGAAAAATTATTTCCCTTGGGTCCGGCCGCGAGCGACGGTGAATATGCGTGGGTGAATTCCGGCGACCGCGCGTACCGCGCGGACGCGGAAATCTACGTCACGGGGCGCGTGAAGGACATCATCATCAAAGGTGGAAGGAATCTGTATCCCCACGAAGTCGAAGAGCTCGCCGCACGAGCGGAGGGAATCCGCAAGGGCTGCATCGTAGCATTCGGTCTGAAAGATGAAGCCTCGGGCACCGAGAAACTTATCGTCGTAGCTGAATCGCGAGAACGGGAAACATCGCGGCGCGCGGCAATTACGGCGGCGGTGACGGAACAGGTCTCGCAAGGGCTCGGCTTACCGCCGGACAAAGTCGAACTCATTCCGCCCGGAAGCATTCCAAAAACATCGAGCGGAAAATTGCGGCGCGAAGAAACCAAGCAGCTCTATCTTTCGGGAAAATTGGCCGCAGGCAAAGCGCCGGCCTGGGTGCAGATCGCCCGGCTCGCCACGGCAGGCGCGGCACGCACCATGGGCGGTGAAATTTGGCGGGGTGTGCGGCGAGGGCTGGAGATTTTGTATGGCCTCTATTTCTGCGCTGTGTTCATAGTGTGGATCGTTCCGACCTGGGCGATTGTGAATTTCATCGGCGATTACCGCAAAGCGGGGCGATTTACATCGGCTGCGCTCAAATTATTGTTTGCGCTCATTGGCTGCCGCGTCCGCGTCATTGGCAAGGAATACGTGGATATGCCCGGCGCGAAAGTGTACGCGTCGAATCACACAAGTTATTTCGATGTACTGGCGCTGATGCTTGGCCTTGGCGTGCCTTATCACTTCGTGGCCAAGATGGAGGTCGGCGGTATGCCCTTCATCGGCACGTTCCTGCGGCAAATGCGGCACACGAAGTTTGACCGCAGTGATCCGCAATCGCGACTTCGACAATCGCAAGAGATGGAAAAATTGCTGCGCGAGGGTGAATCGGTTTTTGTTTTCCCCGAAGGGACATTTACGAGCGAAGACGGCGTGCGGCCATTTCAACTTGGTGCGTTCAAAGCCGCGGTGGACGCGGATGCGCCGATAGTGCCGGTTTCGCTGGCGGGAACGCGACGATTCCTGCGCGACGGAACGTACCTGCCAAAGCCGACTAGCGTGACCATCACCGTGTCTCCTCCCATCTACCCACAGGCCATGGGCACGGCTGCGAAGACCGCTGATGGTTCCGCCTGGCATGAACTGATTCGGCTTCGCGACACCACGCGTGAGGCGATTGCTCGCCATTCCGGCGAAGCGCTTCTTTAGCAGGCTGCTGAAAAAACCGGTTCTGGCCAAGAACGGTATAGAAATCGATTTCAGCTGTACTGATTCCATTGTCATGTTCAGTGCACAGCCAGGATTGGCTGTGCCACATGGCTTTTTTCAGCAACCTGGTAGAAGGCGATCAGGCCAACATTTCAGCCCATGCTTAGAACGAGAAGAGCGCCTTGAAACTATGGCGCCCTGCTCGTTGGAACAAACGCCTTGGGTCACAATACGTCAACCTCACTGCTGCAGGTGATAGATGACCGAGATGTACGTGTCGATCTCGACCGGCTGGCCATTGAGGACCGTTGGGTGATAGCGCCACTGCTGCACGGCATCCAGTGCTGATTGCACGAAGAGCGGATCGCCGCTGACCACCTGCAAGGATCGTATCGTACCGTCCGTGGAGATGATGGCGTGCAGCTCCACTTGGCCTTCGCGATGGATTTGTCTCGCGAGCGCGGGATATTGGGGCTGGACGCGCTGGATCAGCATGGCCTGCTCCAGATGCGCCTTGAAAATGCGCGGTGGCGTTCGGGGCCGCACATCCGCCGGACGTTCCGGCTGACGCCTTCCGTCGTCGATGCCGATTCCCCAGGGTGGTTGCAAGCCGTTCCGCCCATCTGGCGTCCCGACGCCGGGATTTGGTTCCGGCGGCGGCGGGTTGTCCGTCGTCGCGATTTTTTCTGGAATAGTCGGTGAATAGCATGTTGAACAAAAGTGCGGTTCGGGCCGCAGGTTGGGCCGAGGCGGCGCTGGGTGTGGATCGGCAGGAGCGCGCGAAGGGAAATACGGAGGAATCGGAGTCATGGCAAATGCGATATGTTGCGGTTTTCCGAACAAAGGAAATAGAACGATAGCCGTGAGAATGGCGCTTTGCGCAGCGATAGAAATAATCAAGGCGCGCCGGCGAATGCTGCGCTCTCGTGCGCGCTGCTCGGCACTGCCTTCGACGAAACAGCCTTGAAGAGAACCAAAATCATTTTGCGGACTGGGACCGGGTTCGATAGACATCACACACCTCCACAAGAAAGTTCTGCGAGATAGAACGGGAATTTTTGCGACGCCGGCTTCCTGTGGGTTGCTCAACTACCGCAGGAGACCGGCGCCGCGCTCGCAGGGATGTGAGGTGCGCGCGTCCTCTGTAAAGTTGGACACCAGGACGGTGGACAAGTTCCCGAGCGTCACGAGCAAACGCTGTCTGTGTGTTCGCAAGCGGCAGCAGCGGAGGGTAGTGAGTCAGTCTCGGGTAACTGCGTTTATGAAGATCTGCTCCAAAATTACTTTGTAATGCACTCGCCTCCTCGGGCAACCCATTGACCGAGGTTCACAAGCCATTCGAAATTGATCCGCATGCCCTTTGTGTGGCTCATCAACAAATCCCATCGCCAGCTGAGCACCAGCCATCGCGCGGCTGGGGCGGCCTCCTAGACGTCTGCTCGTGGCGGGGAGCAGAAGCGATCAAGGATGGGTCGCCCCGTTTGCCTCGTGTGGACCGCCAAGCCCGGAGTCGAAGCGCCGCCGATCACTCAGTGGTGGTCATTGTCAAACGACCCTCTCTTTGCGCTACGAACTAGCCCGTGAATAGCTTGTGCTCCGAAATGCTTTGCGGCCGGGTCCGCGAATACCAGCGTGATATTCGAAAATGGCACGTTCGGATCGTTTGTGCCTCCGGCAATACAAACCTGCAAGTGTGAAGACAGCCCGAACGGCGCAGCGCTGCCATTCGCGAAAACGCTGGCGGTGCCGTTAATCTCAAAACGGGCGACGTAGGCAGGCGTGGTCGCGGCGGCGGGAGGACAGTCAGTGGGGTTGTAAGTGACCATGCCATCCATCGTGATGTTGTGAGTATGCTGTGCCAGTGTGACCGCTTCGACGTCTGCAGGCGTTTGGCCAAGGACTGACAACCCCATCGTCAGGGATGCTGAGAAATGGGCTGCGCCGGTTTCTTTGTTTAATGTCAAACTCCAGGGCCCGTGAAGTTCCCATGCTGTGGTGCCGCCGGCTATGGGTGCGTAGTCATTGATCACGCCCTTAAAATGCTCAGGTCCCGGATCCTGGGCCCTGGCTCCCGTACCGACTGCCATGACCGCGGCTATGATGATGCGTACTGCCAACGAAAGATTCTTGCTGTTCATGGAAGCTCCTCCAATTTGGAACTGAACCTCGCCGAAAGCCCCGGGACCTCAAAACGCCAGAACCTGGACCGGCCTTCGGCCCAAAAACCATTCGGCAGCGGCGCTGTCAGCGCGCCTCGACACGTTCGGCCACGAGGACGCTGCCGTCAAGCGGCAATGAGCGGAAGGCTCCTTTGCCGTCAAATGCAGTGCTTTGCCGTCGGGGGTCAAAGGGTTACAATCGCGCTACTTAGCTTGCGGGTTTGTGTCAGCGGGAGAGACGTGATGGACCAACCACTGTCTGGCGAGGCGGTGTCAGAGAAAGGCTCCGCTCGGCGGCTGGATTCCTGGAAGGAAATCGCAACCTGCCTAAACCGCGACGTAACCACCGTCCAGAGATGGGAAAGGCGCGAGGGCATGCCGGTCCATCGGCACGTCCATGACCGGGCGGGCTCGGTCTATGCGTTTCCGGCGGAACTGGACGCTTGGTTGCAAAGCCGGAAGCCGCGCCTGGGAGAAGAAGAGAAAGAGCCTGTGTCGCAGACCTCCGGAGAGGCGCCAACCGGAATCGAGGTGGACCGGAGGATGGCAGCATTGTCTCCTCACGTCCGTGGCTGGATTGCAGTGAGTGCGGTGGTGCTACTTGCCCTCCTTGCCGCCGGTTACGCTATAACGCGGAGCCGGGCCGCGGATGCATCGAGAACCCAAATCAGGTCACTGGCAGTTCTGCCACTTAAAAACCTCTCAGGTGACCCAACACAGGAATACCTTGCTGACGGGATGACGGAGGCGCTCATCGGAAGCCTTTCTACGATCCACGATCTGCGCGTCGTTTCGCGCACATCGGTGATGCGCTTCAAGGATACGCAACTCTCTGTGCCTGAGATCGCCAAAACGCTCCACGTAAACGCCATTGTCGAAGGGTCCGTCATCCGGGAAGGCAGCCGGATTCGCATCCACGTCCAGTTGATTCGCGCTTCGACCGACGAGCACTTTTGGTCGGAATCCTATGATCGAGACCTGCGGGACGTTCTCGATCTTCAGAGCGACGTAGCCCAAGCCGTAGCGCGAAAGGTTAAGGTCATAGTCAGCGGGGAAGAGCACGCCAGGCTCACAGCAAGGCATTCCGTTTCACCGGAAGTTTACGAGAACTACCTCAAGGGCCGATCCATCCTCGACAAGAGCTACAGTACATCGCAACTCGAGGAGAGTATTGGTTACTTTGAGGAGGCGACCAAGAGAGACCCGACGTTCGCGCCAGCCTATGTCGGCCTTGCAGATGCCTACGACAGGCTCGGCACAATTTTCATCGGTACTCCTCCAAGTGAAATGCGGCCAAGAGTCGTCAATGCGGCTCGCAAGGCGCTGGAACTGGATCCAGGGCTGACCGAAGCGCATATCCTGCTGGCGGATGTCTACCAGGAACAATGGGACTGGAGCGATGCCGAAGCTGAGTACAACCGGGCGCTCGATTTGAACCCGAATGACGCCGCCGCGCACGTTGGATTTGCGCATTGGCTGCTATGCCAGGGGCGAACGCAGGAGGCCCTGACGTGGACCGCTCGCGGCCGCGAACTTGACCCTATCGAGGTCTCTGGCACGAGCGTCGGCGAGACTCTGTTTTTTGCCCGCCGGTATGACGAGGCCATACGCGAATTGAAGAGTGTGCTGGCAGTGCAGGGAGACTCTGCGAGTGCCCTCTGGTATCTAGGATTCTCACTCATCGCCAAGGAGCAACCGGAGGATGCAATTCCTGTACTCGAGAAGGCGGTTTCCATCACCAACCGCAGTCCAGGGGTCATCGGTGTGCTGATCAGGGCCTATGCTCACGCCGGGCGCCGCGAAGATGCGCTCCCTCTCCTCGAGGAACTGAAGCGGCGCCGGCAGAAAGGCTATGTCCCGGCTGGCGCCTTTGTAAACGCTTATTTGGGATTGGGCGAAAAGGAACAGACATTTGCCTGGCTGGAGCGGGCTTACCAGGAGCAGTCGAACATTTTGCAATTTCTCAAAGTACATCCGTTCTTCGACCCAATCCGGGGGGACCCTCGATTTGCGGACCTAGTCCGTCGTGTCGGGCTCGGCTAGTCTCCCCTATCGAGACATCAGGGCTGCGATCACGCCGATTTTCTGAACTGTCTTTCCCGAAACGATCAACGGATCTCTTCATTTAGCACCCAAGTTATTATGACTTCGGGGGTTTGCTGGCCTACAGTCAGATAATCGGAAACTGACCCGCTGCCCTGCGGGGGCCCAGAAGCCGATTGATTTGTGATGCAAGCTTGCGAAAAATTCACGCGCCTTTGTGAGGATCCTGAGGCGATACTGCAAACGGTCGTCGTGAAGCGGAAGCCGGAGCTTCCCACGGCAGCCATATCTCGATGATTATAAAGTCCTTATTTCGATGAATCGGAAATGCCGTCGCGCGCATCCCATGGGTGTGGACGTGGATCTGAAGGAGGGTTATCCCCATGGATGGGCGTAATGTCGAGACAATTGGCGTGCGCCGCACCGGCTGGGCTGCCCTGGACCGCGATCCGCAGCAGGACAAGGTTGAATTCGTTTGTCCGTACTGCGGTGCACGGGACCAGAAAAATGCCAGGCGCGAGCGGACGCAATATCGTTTTACGGACGGCTTTTTGCAGGATTTGCAAGGCGAAGTGACGCAGTGCCATTCCTGCAAGAGATCGCTGCGCGTGGTTCCCGTGGTGATGCTGCACGACCAGGACGAAGAGCGGCGTTTTGAAGCGGTCTTCTCCGACGAACTGGCCGGCGCCAGGAATTAGTTCGTTCAGAAATCAGAAAATGGAAACGGGGCGCAACAACTTGCGCCCCGTTTTTATTTTGCGCTACGCCTACGCACGTGAGGGATTAGTAGGCCTGCAGAAACGGATCGACTTCCATGTGATACTTCTCGAGGCCGGCGCGGATGTGGTCGAAGGCCTCGTCCACGCTATCGGCGAACTGCAGCATCTTGTACTCGTCTTCGTTGATCGTGCCCCAGTTGACCATGGCCTTCCAGTTGAGAACTTTGTCCCAATACCTGCGGCCGTAGATGAGGATGATGTTGTGCTTGGCGAGCTTGCCCGTCTGCAGCAGCGTGAGCATCTCCCAGAGCTCATCCATCGTGCCAAAGCCGCCGGGAAAGACGACGAGGGCTTTGGCGATTTGCGCGAACCACAGTTTGCGCATGAAGAAATAATGAAAATTGAAGCTGAGCTCCGGGCTGATGTAGGCGTTGGCGAACTGCTCGTGGGGGAGCTCGATCGAGAGGCCGATGGATTTGCCGCCGGCTTCGATGGCGCCGCGATTGGCAGCCTCCATGATGCCTGGACCGCCCCCGGAGCAAATGACGAAGCGGCGCGGCTTGGGTCCAAGCGTCAGCGACCAGGAAGTAATCTTGTGGGAGAGATGCCGCGCTTCCTCGTAATAACGGGACATTTCGAGAAGACTCTTGGCGTGGCGGACTTCGCCGCGGTGTCTGGCTTGCGCCACTGAGGAAAGTTTTCTGACGTTTTCTCTTTTCAGCCGAGTGACGCGGGCCTGCGCCGTCTCGTGAGATTCGATGCGCGCGGAACCGAACATAACGATGGTGTCGGCGATACCTTCTCTTTTTAGCTGCACGAGAGGGTGCAAATACTCCGCCAGAATGCGCAGGGGCCGCGCGGGCGTGCTTTCAAGAAACCGGGGATCTTCGTGGGGCGCTTTGGGCGCGTGCTGCGGCTTCAACTTGAGCTGTCCTGCGGACATGGGTTTTTCTCTCCGAAAGATGCAAACAATCATTGTAGGAATCGCGGGCGCTCGCGGCAACGTCTTCCGGCGCGGGTGCGTCGAATTGAGTACACTGCAAGGACGTGCCTCTTCGATCGGAGAGACGGAATGACAAAAAACACAGGGAAATTCGCGCTGATACTCGTCGCTCTCCTGGCGGGCGCAGGGACGCTGCGCGGGCAGGCTCCCGAAGGGCCGATTGCACCGAAGCCGGGCCAGCCGATGCAGCAAGCGCCGCCGGACTCGCAGGCCAAGCTGAAATTCGGCGTGTCGCTGGTGAACATGCCGGTCACGGTGCGCAACGAGAGAGGCGGCATGGTGCACAATCTCGAGGCGAGCGACTTTCACATCACCGACAATGGCATCGAGCAGAAGATTGCGCATTTCGATCTCGGAGGCGATCCCGTTTCCGTGGTTATTTTGATCGAGACCAGTTCGCGGATTGCGCCGCTTATACCCGGGCTCCGCAAGACGGGGATTCTTTTCACACAGACGGTGATGGGGCCGACCGGCGAAGGTGCGGTGGTGGGTTTCGACGATGCGATTGACAAGCTGCAAGATTTCACGACCAGCGCGGATTCCATCGAGAACACGGTCTCGCAGCTGCAAACAGGAACATCCGGGTTGCGGTTGTACGATGCGATGGCCGTCGGTGTCGAAATGCTGAGCGACCGGCCGCAGCCGACCGTGGAAAAGCCGGGGCGGCGGCGCGTGCTGCTGGTGATGTCCGAAGCAGTGGACAGCGGAAGCGAAACAAAACTTGGCGAAGTGCTGCGAAAGGCGCAGCTCGCGAATGTGACGATTTACACCGTAGGGCTTTCCACCACGCGCGCGGAATTGCGCGGCCAACAACAAAGAAATGGGCCGAGGCCCATCGCCCCGCCAGGCATCTCGACGATGCCGGGGCCGCCAGGGACGGCCCCGACGCCGTCTGTGCAGGAGGCAACGGGAGGCGGTGGCGCTGATTTGCTGGCGCTGGCGATCTGGGCCGTGCAACACATCAAGGATGAGGTGAAAGACCGTCCGCTGGAAGTGGCCACCGTGGGCACGGGCGGCGCGTATTATTCCACCTATAAAGACAGGTCGATTGAAAAGGCGATCGACGAAATCGGCGGCGAGCTGCATTCGCAATACACCATCAGCTACGCGCCGACGGATGGGAGCGATCTCGGCTACCACGAAATCAAAGTGGAAGTGGACCAGAGAGGTTTGAAAGTCCGCGCGCGGCCAGGATACTATGTCGCGCCGCCGGAAAACTGACTCTTCCGCGCTGCAAAATCAAACAACTTGCTTCCAGAAGGTGACGTCGCGTGAGGCTAGGAGCGCGTCTTTGCGGGCGTTCCAGCGAAGGAAATGCGGCGTGTTGGTGTGGCGCGAGTGAGCTTCGCGGCTGGCCCAGACTTCGTGGAGCAGGAAGGCGCTGGGGCCGTCGGCGGAACGGTGCAAGTCATACGTGAGGCAGCCATCTTCCTTGCGTGTGGGGCCTACCAAAGCACGCAGCTCGGCTTCGAGGAGCATTTCCTGGCTGTCACGCGGGCGGAGTTGTACGATGAGCGTCACGGCGTCTTTCGGGAGCTTAGAGGTTTGCGCTGCCCGGGATTTGCTGCGGCGTGCTGGCGTTTTCTTTGCTTTGCGCTTGGCCATGGTGGGCGGGATTCTACTCCAAGAGGGCTAGAAAATCCCAATGCGCTTGAAGGAATGGAAGGCGGACTCCTCCTTTGTAAGTTGGCGGGGCCTTCAGTCTAGGTTGAATAGCGGCAAGCGAACCAAGCTATCCTTCGCTTCCCTGAGGGCTCTCACGTCCGTTAAGCCGGGGTAGCCCCCCCTGTTTTTTCGTAAACGTTGCAGCCAAAGGATTTAGTTATTTTGTAAGTTCTTTAGAATCAGCACTTGCGGTCTGTAGCGCAAACACTGATTCTAAAGGACTTGATAACGCCAAGAGGCTGTCCGTCCTGTTTGCTTTGAAGGCGAGGGGAATTAACTACTGGGGGCAGAAGCACCCCCACAAAAAGCAAAAACGCCAATCAGGAGATTGGCGTTCCGGGTGCGAACCGCAAGATTACCCAGACACCACTATACACGAATGATAGCCGATTGTAAAGAAAAAACGGCGGCACACTTGTCGCCGCTGGCGGTCCCCCCAGCTTCTGCGCCACCAGCATATCCCCGAATTAGAACTGCGCCCAGGAAAGGTTTGCGACGAGGATCCAGTTTATTTTTCGGCCAGCTTGCGGCCGGCGTTTAGACTGTCAAAGTTCAGGATGGTGTTGAGCACGAGCGAATAGGTGCCGCGCGTTTCGCCGCGGTAGACCGGGTTGATGGAAAAGAGGACGACGTGGCCGTTGCCTGTGGGCACGTCGACAACGGCGGGACGCTGGGCGATTTCGTCGCCGCCTTCGACGAGGCCGGAGATCAGCAGGTCTTTGTTGTCCGCGTAACGGAAGATGACGCGAGCGCGGTCCGCCGGAGGAATCACGCGGAAATTGTTGTGCAATTGCTCGTCGGTGACCGGCGGCGTTTCCCAGATTTCGGATTTGGGTTCTTCGGGAGCCTGGACATCGGGGCGTCCGACAACGAAATCGGGATCGTCGAGGGTGCCGCGGCCGGTAGGACGCGTGTGCAGCTCGCCGCCCAAACGGCGGAAGCCGCGAGCGCCTGCGACGCTGCTGAGCGAAAAAATCGGGCCGTTGTCGCAATAGGCGGAGAGCTTTTCGTCGTAGCCATAGGCGATTGGGCTTGCGCCGTCGACGAGCCGGGTGCCGACGACGGAGCCGACAATCTTCATGCGCTGGCCGTTGGCGGCACTAACGCCATCGGCAAGGCCAATGGAAAGCACGAAACGAGAAGTATCGGTTGCGGTGAGGAGGACGCCGCCTTTTTGCACGAAAGACTGGAGATGCTCGACGCCATCCCAGCCGAGGCCAGGGCGCATGTCGTCCGTCGAATCATTCTGGCCGACGAGATTGGGCGTTTCCGGTGTGTTCTTCCACGGGAGAGGATTGCCCCAGGCGCTCGGAAGGCCATTGATGATGAGGGTTGGGCCAGAGAAAAAGCCGACGGGCGGAAAGAGAATGACATCGTATTTGGCGTTCAGATCGCTGATTGTGGCGACAGTCTGTGTGCTGATGTAGTCGTAGGGGATGCCGAGGTTGTCCAGTGCGATGCGCCACCAGCCTTCCGCCTGCGTGCTGAGCCAGGTGTGAACCAAGGCGACGCGGGCGGCGCGCACGGGATGCGTTTTAATGGTAGGCATCGCGGAAACGGAAACGGCTTCGAGGCCCAGAGTGGAAATAGCGCCGTTGAGCTGATCGCGGGTGACGCCATGAATGAGAAAAGTGCCGCGGTCGAACTTTTTGCCGGCGCTCTCGAAGGGCTCCTCGGCAGCGTCGATGGAAGCGTCACGAAGTTTGTAGCGCAGAGTGGCCAGCGACGGCTCGGCGTTGTTGTTGATGGCAAAAATCGTGCCCTCGCCGCTTACGCCCGCCGGGGCGCGGACTTCCTTGACGCGCTCCATTGGAGCATCGAGGACTTTCGGGTCGGTGACGCGCGTTACTTGCACGTCGAACAGCTCGCCGAAGGTCCAGCCGGTGTCGTCATAAGGCGTTTTCTGCGGATCGTCGGGGCTCCAGTATTGGTGATCGAGGAGCGCGTCGGCGATTCGCGAGTAAGGCTGGTCCATGCGGATAATGTAGCTGCCTGCGGGAAATTCGCGTGTCGTAGTAGTGGGCGCGGATTCTTTTTCTTTCGCGTCCTTTTCATTCTTGCCCTTCGCTGGCTTTTTCGCCGAGCAGAGTGACCGTGAAAGCGGCTGTGGCGCGCGAAATTTCAACCGCTTGCTTTTGCAGGACGTGCAGCAATTCGGCTTGCGAATCTAAACGCGGGTCGTCCGCGGACAAGATATAAGCGGCGGGCCCTTCCTCGGTGGGCTTCGTAACGGAGCGCTTCGCTTTGAGATAGAAATTCTTCAGGAAGAGGCGTTTGTTTTCGTTGAAATAATGGAGCGAGGTGAGCAAGCCGGTCTCTTCATAATTGTTGTTGTCACGCTGCGACCAGAGGGTCTTGGGAAGCGGAGGATTTTGCTTATACCAAGTACGCGCGTACTCCTCAGGGTCGAGGGTGCGCTCGAGAGTATCCGCGCCGCCGTTGCCAAAGGTTTCGTAAAGGCGGCTGATGCCATTATGCATCGCGGCGATAAACATCAGATAACCAGGCGACCAGGTATCGAATACGCCGTGGGTGAACACTCCGGGCATGCCGAACTTGGTCATGTCCGAGACGTTTCGCCAGCCAATCATTTCCCATTCGTCGGTGAGAATGGGATCGACCCAGGCGTTGAAGGGGCCGTCGCCGGCGGTGTTGTCGTAAAGATAGGGGACGGATTCATGCAGGTCGTGCAGGACTTGCGCTTTCCAGCCGACGTAGGTATTCAGCACGTTTTCCGTGAGCTTGAGAGTCATGCCCATGGCGTCGCGGTTGTTGTCGTGCGCGACGTACTTGCCCCAATAAATCAGCGGCGGATAAAAATCCTTGGGATGGGAGAGATGCCAGTGATAAATGTCGACCATGCGGTCGCGGCCATCGACCTCGACGACCGGCGTGATGAGCGTGATCATGCCGTCGCGAATTTCGCGGATGTACGGGCTTTCGTCAACGGCCAGGCGGTACGCCAGTTCCATCAGGGCCGTGGGCGCGCCGGTTTCGGGCGAATGGATCGTTCCGGTGATGTAGTACACCGGCACGGCTTGAGCCACGATCTTGTCGGCTTCCGCGTCGTCGAGCTTTATCGTGCGAGGATCGGCAAGCTTCGCCAGCCGCGCGCGGTCTTCCTCCAGATTTTTTAGATTTTCCGGCGATGAGACGGCCACGGCGATCATCTCGCGGCCTTCTTCCGTCTTGCCGATCGAGAAAACCTTTACGCGCGGGCTGGCTTTTTCGAGCAGGCGCATGTATTTGTAAACGTCTTCCGCATAAGGCAGGATTCCGGGCGCACCGGCCACGTCGCCAAGAACAACCTCGGGCGTGGGAACATTCTTCGATGCGGGCAAATAATTCACGAGTGGCGACGTGAAGTACGGCTCCGTGGTGTACTTTTGGATTTTCGCGGTGTAGGCCTCATCCACGGGCTGCTTGGGGTCGCGAGCAGGCGCGGTTTCGCCGTCTGCCAGAGCCGCGGATCCCGCGAGGGAAAGCACGAACAGCAAGGCAAGACTTCGCAGGACATTTACACACGCTTTTCTATGAAGAATCATTCATTTCTCCAGGCGATGCAAAGTGGAAGGCGGATTGTATCGCAGACGCTACTCGGCGGCGACAAAAGTTATGCACACGGGCGAAGGCACGTCGATGGTCTGGCCGGTCGGCGTCAGGCTGCCGCTTGCGGGATCGATGTGGAAGACGACGATGTTGTTCGATTCCTGATTTTCGGCGAGAAGGTAGGCGCCCGTGGGATCGATGGCGAAATGGCGAGGGGTTTTGCCGCCGGTCAAAACCTGACCGAGGGAGCGTAGCGTTCCCTTTTTTTGGTCGATCGCGAAGATTGCGATGCTGTCGTGGCCGCGGTTCGAAGCGTAGAGAAATTTTCCGGAGGGATGAACGGCAATTTCAGCGGCGTCGTTGGGGTTTGAATAATCGGCAGGCAACGTCGATATGGATTGCAGCGACGAGAAAGTGCCGTTCTTCGCATGATACGAGAAAACGGTGACCGTGGAAGCCATTTCGCTGATGACGTAGGCGAACTTGCCGTTGGGAGCAAAAGCGAGGTGGCGCGGGCCGGAGCCGGGCTTCACTTTCGCAAAACCGGCGAGCGTGGGCGTGAAGACTCCATTGCCGGCATCGAAGCCGTAGACAATCACTTGATCAAGCCCCAAATCCGCGGCGAGGACGAAACGATTGTCCGGAGAGGTGCCGATCCAATGGGCGTGCGGGCCTTCCTGACGCTGCTTGTTCGGCCCGGTGCCGGAATGCTGCACGAAACCGCTGGCGGTTCCGAGACTCCCGTCAAAATGCGCGGGAAAGGAGGCAATGCTGCCGCTGTCGTAGTTCGCGACGAGAACAAAGGCGCCGGTTTTGTCGAGTGAAAGGTAACAAGGCCCGGCGCCGCGCGAGGGCACTTGATTCAGAAATTTGAGCGAGCCGGATTTTGCATCGATGGCAAAAGCGCTGACGGCTCCGCTGACTTCACCGTTGAAATTGCCGATTTCATTCACGGCGTAGAGATATTTGCCGTTCGGGTGCACGGCCAGAAACGAAGGATCCACCGCTTCCGCCGCAACGCCGATGGAGGTAAGCACGCCCTTCGCTGGGTCAAACCGGTAGGCGTAAATCCCTTTGCTAGTGGTTTTTGTGGTGTAGGTTCCGACGAAAGCGATGTATTGGCCTTTGGCCGAGGATTTTCCTGGAGATTGCGCTTGAGACGCCAAAAGCAATGGCGCAGATAAAAATAATGTGATTACAAATAAACGCCGCGTGATCTTCATAAGGGAAAGGATTCTAACACTAACTGTTGAAGTTGTAGGGGCGCACCTACCCAGCGAGACGCCCCTACGGGTATTGAGGCCGGGCTACTTCTTTTCTTCTTCCTGCTCTTCCTGTAGAACGGCGGCGGCGGCGACGGAATCGCCATCTTCGAGGCGCAGCAAACGCACCCCCTGTGTCGAGCGGCCGGCTTCGCGAATTTCGTTCGAATGGACGCGAATCACTTTTCCGTCATGCGTGATGATCATGACGTCGGACTCTTCCGTAACCTGCAGCGTGGCCACGACGGAGCCGTTGCGATCCGTGGTCTTCATGTTCACGACGCCTTTGCCGCCGCGCGACGTGATGCGGTACTCCGCCAGCGGGGTGCGTTTGCCAAATCCTTTTTCCGCAACCGTGAGCATCAGCGTGACCAGAGAATCCTTGATCTGTTCGTTTTCGAGTTCCTCGAGATTTTGCGTGGTGGCCTTGTGTTCCTTGGCGATGATCTCGAAATCGGGCTGGACGGCGTCCATGCTCACGACATAGTCGTCCTTATCAAGGTCCATGCCATTCACGCCGCCGGCATTCCGTCCCATCGGGCGGACTTCCGTTTCGCGGAAGAGGATGGCCTGGCCTTCGTGGCTGGCCAGGAAAATCATTTTCTTGCCGTCGGTGAGCTTGGCGCCGATCAGCTCATCCTTGCCATCCAGATTGATGGCAATGATGCCCGTCGAGCGCGGGTTGGAAAATTCCGTCAGCGCCGATTTCTTTACCGTGCCGCTCTTTGTGGCCATGAAGACGAAGCGGCCCTCTTCTTCGAGGTTCTGCGCCGCGACGAGCGCCGTCAGCTTTTCGTCTTCCTGGAATTTCACGAGGCTGGAAATCGCTTTGCCTCGCGTGGCGGCGGCAGCTTCCGGCAGTTCGTACACCTTGAGCCAGTAGACGCGGCCCTTGGAGGTGAAGAGCAGGATGTAGCTGTGCGCGGAAGCGATGAAGAGATGCTCGACGAAGTCTTCTTCCTTCGTGCGCGCGCCGATACGGCCCTTGCCGCCGCGCGATTGATGCCGGTAGGTGTCCGCGGCGGTGCGCTTGATGTAGCCGGCATGGCTCACGGTGATCAGCATGTCCGTGTCGGCGATCAGGTCTTCGAGCTTGATTTCGTCGACTTTGTCGACGATTTGCGTGCGCCGGTCGTCGCCGTAGGCCTTTTGGACTTCGCGCAGCTCGGCGGTGATCACCTGCTTCAGCTTTTTCTCGCTGGAAAGAATTTCCTTCAGCTCGGCAATCTGCTCGCGGATGGACTTCAATTCCTTGAGAATTTCGTCGACGGAGAGCTGCGTGAGGCGATGGAGTTGCAGCTCGAGGATGGCGTCGACTTGAATGGGCGTGAGGCCGTCAGAGACGGAGCGAGTGATTTCGCCTTCGAGCCCGGCGACTCGGTACTTCCTGCCGTCCAGCTTGACGCCTTCGAGCTTCCTGGATTTCCCATTCTCCGTGATGGTGACGTCTTTTTCGGAAAAATAGTTGAGCAGGTTTTGTTTGGCTTCGGCGCGGCTCGTAGACCCGCGAATGATGCGGATCACGTTGTCCAGATGATCGAGCGCAACCTGGTAACCGACGAGGATGTGCTCGCGCTCTTCCGCTTTGCGCAGCTCGTAACGGGTGCGGCGAATGACGACGTCGCGGCGGTGTTCGAGAAACAGTTTGATCAGCGGAATCAGGCCGAGTTCGCGCGGCTGGCCGCCCACGATCGCGAGCAGGATCATGCCGAAGGATTCCTGCATCTGCGTGTGCTTGAAAAGATTGTTGAGGATAAGCTGCGATTCTTCGCCGCGCTTGATTTCTATGACGACGCGCATGCCTTCGCGGGAAGATTCGTCGCGAACGTCGGCGATACCTTCGATTTTCTTGGTCTGCACCAGCTCGGCGATGCGTTCGATCAACTTCGATTTGTTTACCTGATAAGGAATTTCAGTGACTACGATATTCTCGCGGTCTTTTCCGACTTCTTCGATGGCGGCTTTGGCGCGCATCATGAAGCTGCCGCGCCCGGTTTTGTAAGCGGATAAGATGCCTTCGCGTCCCGCGATGTAGGCGCCGGTTGGAAAATCCGGGCCAGGCACGAGCTTCATGATTTCGTTCAACGACGTGTCGGGCTTGTCGAGCAGAACGATTGCGGCTTCCACGATCTCGCGCAGATTGTGCGGTGGAATGTTCGTAGCCATCCCGACGGCGATGCCGCTGGCGCCGTTCACCAAAAGATTCGGAATGCGCGAGGGCAGAACGAACGGCTCTTCGCGGGTCTGATCAAAATTGGGAACGAAATCTACCGTTTCTTTTTCGAGGTCGGCGAGAATGTCTTCGCTGAGCTTGGCGAGCCGCGCTTCCGTGTACCGCATCGCCGCCGGAGGATCGCCGTCGACGGAACCGAAATTTCCCTGGCCATCGATCAACGGGTAGCGCATGTTGAAGTCCTGCGCCAAGCGCACCAGCGCGGGATAAATGACGGCTTCTCCGTGCGGATGGTAATTGCCGGAAGTGTCGCCACAGATCTTGGCGCATTTGCGGTAGCCGCGGTTCGAGGCCAGGCCGAGGTCGTTCATGGCCACGAGGATGCGGCGCTGCACGGGCTTGAGGCCATCGCGCACATCCGGCAGCGCGCGCGCGATGATCACGCTCATCGCGTAGTCGAGGTAAGACTTCTTCATCTCAGCTTCGATATCGACCGGCAGCAGCACCGACTTGTTTGTTTCGTCCGCCATTTCCCCTCGCTGTGGCTTAGTTTTTCCGCTGTAGAGGCACGATATATCGTGCCCCTACAAGTGATATCTATCGTTTTGCCGCAAACTCGAGCACGAACGCTTTCACCGAATCGAACGCGTCTGCGGCGTTCGTGAAGCGCCGCGGCCTGAAGTGTTCCTCAAGCTGCTTCAATAAATCGACGCGCTCAGCATCACTTGCAAACTCAATAGCCACGCCGCGCTCGTTGTCCGGAATTTCAGTCGGCGTCGCGCGAAACGCGCTGCAACTCAATCCACGCATCCCCGGCAAAGTCGTCCAGCCCAACTGCCAAATCATCTTGCAGGCTTCTCTTTCGTTCGCAGTGCATAGAAAACGCCAACGCCCATCGCCACTACGACCAACACGCTGATCAAGTCGACGATCATAGCGGCGCGAAAAGCCTGCGCTGCCGGAGGATCTCCAAGGGCAAGTGCATCCCGCCACGACCGAAACTCATTCGCGACGCGGGGTAAGCGAAATCCCGCACTGCCGACCGCCGCCAGCAACAAGCCCCAGCGGATCGCGTTTCGAATGGACCCTGCATCCGAATTGGTCCGCTCCTCGACCAATCAGATATCCAGATTCACGACTTCGAGCGCGTTTTCCTCGATGAACTTGCGGCGCGCCTCGACGTTTTCGCCCATCAGCGTCGTGAAAATATCTTCGGCGGCGACGGCGTCTTCGAGCTTTACTTGGAGCAGGGTCCGCGTGTCTGCATTCATCGTGGTTTCCCACAACTGCTCGGCGTTCATTTCTCCCAAGCCCTTGAATCGCGTAATCGTGAAATCTTTTTTGGCGTCTTCCACAACGTAGTTCAGCACGTCGTGGACGTTTTCCTTGTTCACCTTGTCGCCGTTGCGCGCCACGGTGAAGGGTGGCTTGTTGAACTCGTCGATCTGCTTGGCCAGCCCACGCAAGCGCTTGTAGTCCGCCGTCGAAGCCAGCGCCCAGCTCACTTTTTGGTTGTGTGGCGGGCCGAACTGGATTTCGTAGAGGCTGTGCTCTTCGTCGAAAGCTACTTTGCCTTCGAGCTTTAGTTTGGCCTTCTCGATTTCCTTCAAAAGTTTGTCGAGCGCTTTTTTATCCTCGAAATCCGTCTTTTTCTCGAGGCCGCTCTCGGCAAGCAGCTCGACCAAGCCCTGCTCACGCAGACGCCGGCCGAGTTTCGCTGCGGCAGCTTCGTACTCCTGCACGTTCAACAGAAACTTCGTCAGGCCAGCGCCTTCGAGCGATACACCTTCTTTCGCCTTCACGACATGGTCTTCCGTGGCGCGTTTCATCAGCTCGTGAGCAAATTCGCGTTCGTCGCGGATATATTTTTCGGTTTTGCCGCGCTTCACGCGGTAGAGCGGCGGCTGCGCGATGTAAATGTGGCCGCGATCGATCAGCTCCTTCATGTGGCGGAAGAAAAATGTCAGCAGCAGCGTGCGGATGTGCGAGCCGTCGACGTCCGCGTCGGTCATGAGAATTACTTTGTGATAGCGGAGCTTGCCGGCGTCGAAATCGTCCTTGCCGATGCCCGTGCCCAGAGCCGTGATGATGGCGCGAATTTCTTCGTGCCCCAGCATTTTGTCGTAGCGCGCTTTTTCAACGTTTAGGATTTTGCCCTTGAGCGGCAGGATGGCCTGATACTTGCGGTCGCGGCCCATTTTCGCCGAGCCGCCGGCGGATTCGCCCTCAACCACGAAGAGCTCGCAGCGCGCAGGATCGCGCTCCTGGCAATCGGCGAGCTTGCCGGGCAGGCCGCTCGAATCCATCGCGGATTTACGCCGCGTCAGCTCACGAGCTTTGCGCGCGGCCTCCCGGGCGCGCGCCGCGTCGATGCACTTGGAAATGATGCGCCGAGCCACGGTCGAATGCTTGTCGAACCATTCGCCGAGCTTCTCGTTCACAAGTTGTTCGACGTCGCCCTTGATGTCGCTGTTCAGCTTGCCCTTGGTCTGCCCTTCAAACTGCGGCTGCGGAAGGCGCACGGAAACGACGGCGACCAGACCTTCGCGAACGTCGTCGCCCGTGATCGTCACTTCGTCTTTTTGTTCTTTCAGCATTCCTGCCGCAGACGCGAAATTGTTGATCGTGCGCGTCAACGCGGAACGAAAACCGGAGAGATGAGTGCCTCCATCGACCGTGTTGATCGTGTTCGCAAAGGCGAATACGTTCTCGCCGTACGTGTCGTTGTATTGCAGTGCGATTTCTATCTCGACGGCGCCGCGCTTCCCTTCGATATAGATCGGGGAATCATGCAGCATGGCTTTGCCGCGGTTCAGATGCTTCACGAACTCACCGATGCCGCCCGTAAAGCGGAATTCCGCTGTCTTCTCCGTGCGTTCATCCGTCAGAGTGATTTTCAGGCCCTTATTCAGGAAGGCCAGCTCGCGCAGGCGCTGCGAAAGAGTGTCGAAGCTGAAGGTCGTCTTATCAAAGATGGTCGGGTCGGGATGGAATGTAACCGTCGTGCCGGTCTTTCGCGTTTTGCCGGTCTGCTTGAGCTTCGAAGTGGGCTTGCCTTTCTCGTAGGACTGTTCCCACACCGCGCCATCACGCGAGATTTCCAGTTCAAGCCGGTCGGAAAGCGCATTGACGACGGAAACGCCCACGCCGTGCAATCCGCCGGAAACTTTATAAGTATCGCTGTCAAACTTTCCGCCGGCGTGCAGCACCGTGAGCACGACTTCCGCGGCGGGACGCTTTTCCGTGGCGTGCATGTCGACGGGAATGCCGCGACCATTGTCGACCACGGTTACCGAATCATCCGCGTGCACGGTGACATTGATTTCGTCCGCGTAGCCGGCCATCGCTTCGTCGACGGAATTGTCGACGACTTCCCACACCAGGTGGTGCAGGCCCATTTCTCCGGTGGACCCGATGTACATCGCGGGACGCAGACGCACCGCTTCGAGCCCGCCGAGAACTTTGATCGACTTCGCATCGTACTGGTGGCCCGGAGCTTTTCCGGTCACTTCTTCTTTATCGCCCATGTACGCTCCTGAAGAAACTCAACCCGCGCAAAGACGGACCTCGAGCCAGGCCGTGAGCCTCAGCGCTAAAAAACTTTGCTCAAACTTTTGTGAAGCGAGGAAAGGCGTGCTCGCGGAATGCTCCGTACGTCGCCTTACCCTTTGATTCTGGAATCGTCGTGCAAATCCAGAACTCGTAGGGTTCCTGCTCCATCCCATCTCGCGCAGCGAGACGTGGCGAAGACTCTTGTAACTCCAAGCTTCCGGCTCATTAGCTCCTGGCGCGAAGCTAAATGGCAGGGCCGAATTGACTTGGCCGACGTGCCGATTTGGAGGTTACTAAGCTGCGAATCGACAGCCAACAAAGTGTACCCGATCTGATGCCATTTCTCAAGGCCAGAAGGGATCGAGATTGTTCTGTAAGGTATTTATTTTGTGCTGTTTAGACTTGCCTTCGGAGGCTTTACCGACTTCGTTGGGAACGGAAGTCTTGCGTGAAATCCAATTGGTTTTTTTGCTGGAACTGGTGTTTCCAACATCTGGCGAATCGTCTCAAAAACGGCCTGAAATCTCGCATCGTACCGCTTTTCCATGGCGTCAATTTTTCGGCGCAATTCTTCGTGTGTCGCGAGCATTTCGCGAAGCCGAACGAACGTTCGCATGATCGCGACGTTGACCTGCACGGCGCGCGAACTGCGGAGGACGCTGGAAAGCATCGCTACACCTTGCTCGGTAAATACATAAGGGACATAGCGACGGCCTCCGGGCGCTGGTTTTGAGGTTCCAGACTGGAACCTCAAACTGTGGAGCTCCTTGGGGGAAAGTTGAAACATAAAATCGGAGGGAAAGCGGTTTGCGTTTCGCTTGACGGCCTTGTTTAGATTCTTTGTCGCAACACCGTAGAGCCGGGCGAGATCAGCATCCAGCATGACTCGAGTGCCGCGTACGAAGAATATTTTCTGACTAATCAGGGCAGTTGGAACGATGGCGTTTTGCGAAGGCGTTGGCATGGAAGCACGGGTTTGAGGTTCCAGTTTGGAACCTCAAAAACAGCAATCCGCAGCTTACCTTATTAAGTAAGTAAAATCAATCAATAGCTAATTTATTGCCAGAAAAAGCGCCTAAACGAGCGCATCTGGTTGTCTCTGACCGGCCGGTTCAAATGCGCATGGGCATGATGATGTAGCGGTAACGGTAGGATTCATCGGCGAGCGGGCGCATCTGCCCGGCGGATTGTTCATCTTTCAATTCAATGCTCACCGGGCCATCGGCGGCAGCGGCGAGGAAATCGAGCATATAGGAGGAGTTGAAACCGATGCTGATGGCGTCGCCTTTGTATTCCTTTTCAATATTTTCCTTGGCTTCACCGTACTCCGGACTCGAGGCGGAGATTTCGACGCCTTCACTGGATACGGCCAGCTTGACGGCATGAGAGCGCTGATCGGCGAGTTGCGACACGCGCCGCACGGCATCGCTAAGCTCCGCGCGCTCGAGCACGACGGTTTTGTTGTTGTCGCGCGGGAGAACCGCTTCATAGTTGGGGAATTGCCCGGTCAGGATGCGCGAAATCAAAAGCCGGTGCCCGACCTGAAAAAACAAATGGCTTTCGTCCTTCGCGAATTCGATGGAGGCATCGGAGCCGGCTGCGCTCGCGAGCTTTTCCACTTCGTCCATCGCTTTTTTCGGGATGAGGACTTTTACTTCGCCGTTCAGCCCAGCAAGCTTCTGATCAGTTTCCGCAAGCGCCAGGCGGTGGCCGTCGGTGGCGACCATCGCCAGAGTATCCGGCTTCAGGATCAGCAGACCACCGTTTAATGTGTAGCGCGATTCTTCCATGGAGATCGCAAATTTGGTCTTGGTGATCAGGCTCTCGATGACCGCAGCGGGAATCTTGACGAGTGTGTGGGGCATCGCGGGCAGCGCGGGAAAGTTTTCCTTGGCCATCCCGACGAGCTTATATTTCTTTCGGTCGCTGACGATCTCGACCCAGTGATTCTCAAGCAGCTTGACCTTGATTTCGCCTTCCGGCAGCAGGCGAACGAGCTCCAGCAGTTTCTTCGCGGGAATAGTCCCCGCGCCTTCTTTCTTGATCTTTGCCTCGCAGGATGTACGGACACTCAACTCGAGGTCGGTCGCGGTAATGGTCAGCTGGCTGCCTTTGGCCTCCACCAGCAAATTCGAGAGGATGGGGATCGTCGTCTTGCGTTCTACGACGCCTTGCGTCGTGCTCAGTTCATTCAACAACGCCGATTTTGTAACGCTGAATTCCATCGCTTGATGTTCCTCGCGTGCGGTTCCTGGTGCGCTCATTTAGGCTCCTCGCCGCTCTTCCACCGCTGTCGTACTGTACTCGCTTTTTCGCAAAGTATAAAGCCCACTGCGAGCGGAAACCCTGTGGAAATGCGTGGGAATCGGAACTTCCCCCGATAGATCTTGCGTCACGGATCAAATTCACTTTTTCACAACGACAATCATCACAACAAGAGCAGTTCCTGCTTCTTAAGCGCTATAAAGCTTGTTGTTGTGATGAGCCCTGTGGAACTGTGGAAAGCCGAACAACTGGTTTCTTCACAACGAGGTGGCCTAGAGGAATCCAGGTGGCGAATTGTGGGAATTGGAGGAAACGGGGCGCAAGCCCGCGGTGAACAGCGTTACTCGAAGATTCCATCCACCGGATTTAACAGGAATTCCGCATGTTCTCCAACATCCATGCACAGGGTCTTCAGTTGCAAAATGTGGGCACACTCCCGCACCGATAAGCAAGAGTGTCGCCATTAGTGCAGCTGCACGAGTTGGATTTCTCGCGCCTTAACGTATGGGTGTAGGGATCGAACGTGTTCTAGAAAACCGCGGCGCTATCGCTACTGCAGCGTATCCATCAAACGGGTGATCGTCCGGTTCAAGTCTTTATCCGAACGGCGCATCTCCTCAATCTTATTGATCGAGTGCAGCACGGTGGTGTGATGCTTGCCGCCGAATTGGCGTCCAATCTCCGGCAGAGACGCCGTCGTGAGCTGCTTAACGATGTACATGGCCACCTGGCGCGGGAAAGCGATCGCCCGCGTGTTACTGCGAACCTTCAAATCCTGCTCGCGCATGTTGAAATGCTCGCTCACGCGCTTCTGAATCAGGTCAATAGTGACCCGCTTCTCCTGCGAGGCGATAATGTTACGCAGGACTTGCTGCGCCGTCGCCAAAGAAATTGTGGCTCCGGTCAAGGACGCATAAGCCATCAGCCGCGTCAATGCGCCTTCCAATTCGCGCACGTTGGACTTGATCGCCCGCGCGATATATTCCGCCACTTCATCCGGCAAACTAAACCTGTCGTTCTCCGCTTTTTTCTGGAGAATCGCGATCTTCGTCTCCAGATCCGGTGGCTGGATGTCTGCGATCAATCCCCATTCAAACCGCGAGCGCAATCTCTCTTCGATCGAATTAATTTCTTTGGGCAGGCAGTCCGAAGAAATCACAATCTGCTTCTGCTGTTCGTAGAGCGCATTGAAGGTGTGAAAGAACTCTTCCTGGGTCCGCTCTTTCCCGGCTATAAACTGGATGTCGTCCACAAGCAGAACGTCCACGGTATGGAAGCGGTCGCGGAAACTGGTCATGCGGTCGAAGCGCAGAGAATTAATCACTTCGATGGTGAACTTCTCCGCGCTCACGTAACTCAGCCGCATGGCCGGATTGCGCTTCTTGATGGTGTGCCCGATGGCATGCATCAAATGCGTTTTGCCCATGCCCACTCCGCCATAGAGAAACAGCGGGTTGTACGCCTTCGAGGGCTGCTCGGCCACGGCGCGCGCCGCCGCGTGGGCAAACTCGTTAGACTTGCCCACGACAAACGATTCGAAGCTGTACCGCAAATTCAATTGATGATCGCTGCTTTCAAAGTCGAGCTTCGCTTGCTTCACGCCGGATGCTGCGGGAGCGGCTGCCACGGTCTCTTCCTCCGTACAGACGTACTGCACTTTAACATTAGGGGTCCCCAGTTCGTGGAACACCGCCTTCACGATTTCGCCGTAGGTCCGCGTCAGCACCTGCCGGAAGACCGTGCTAGGAATCTGCACGAACAGGTTTTCCCCCTCGGCGCGGTTCAGCCGCGTGGGTTGAAACCAGGTGGTGTACGTGTTGATGCTGACTCGGGACTTCACGCGCTCAAGAAACCGGTCCCAGTAATTCGTCGCAGTAGTCATCGCAAGAGAAAGTCTCTCCCCGTCATTTCCACAGATGTGAATAAGCTGTGGAAAGCAGGTCCCTTTGTTTCTTTCTTCAGGCTTCGGGATTCATGCGCGTGCTGGAGCGTCTTGCTTTCCCCTGGCGCTCTGCCCGCGGCCCTTCTGGAATTGCCGGCCCCTCGTACCGCCGCTATCAGACAGCGCGGGATTGTCGCCGATTGAACCGATTGGAGCAAGCGAAAAGTGTGCGAAGGGATTCACCGGGGTCCACACCCCATGCACAGTTTTTCCACAAGCACCAGGATTGTGCAACTCCGCTGCGCAATGCGCATTTTCCCGGAAATCCTCTCATAATCCTCGCGCAGATTCGCCGCTTTGCACAGAAGCGGTCCAAATCGCCCTGAGGAAAATAAATATTTTATGGAGTTTTTTTATCGGGCCTGTCGAATTCGTAGACGCCCAGCGGATCGCTTCCGATGATCAGATGGTCTTTGTCGACAAGAATCGTGTTCGCTCCCAGTCGCGCGCCTTCAGGCGTGTAGATCAGGTAGGTCGCCCTCCGGTTTCCATCCTTGTCGAAATGCAGCAGTTTGTCGCCCAGCGCCATCCAAACTTCGCCGCTGGCACGCTCAACGCCGACGGCTGTAAGGATGCGCTTGAATACGGGTGGCTCACCGCGCTGCTCCTGCCTCGCGATCTCCTTGCGCGTGGCTTGCGCGGCCGGCCACGCGTCCACTCCCGTGTACTGGATATCCTGCCCGCCGTAGCCAAAGCGGTCGTACTGCCGCACAGTGGCCTCCGGCAGATAAGGAAACGCATAGTAAAGATGACCTCCGCCGTCCGTCACCAGCATTCCGATATTCAGAAAGCGGTTCAATTCCGGGCGTTCGGAAATGGGCTCGGGATCACCAAATTCGCGCACGTCGCGCCCGTTCCTGTCGAACACAATGACGAGGTGCTGCTCGCGCATGGTGGCCACGGCAACTTCTCCATCCGGAAGCGACGCGACAGACACCGGCGAGTCGATCTTGATCACTCGCTCATTTCCTTTGCTGTCCCAGATCTTGATGGCGTTGGCCCCGCGATCCGCCACGTAGACGGTTCCTTGCGCATCGACATCCAAATCTTCGCCGTAAGTAATGTTAGTTAACTGGGATGATTGCGAGGCAGGAGTGGCGCTTGCTTCGTAGGCCGGAATTCTTCGGTCCAGCTTTCCGGCCTGATCGAACTCCGAGGCCGAAGACCCAGGCGCGGCCAAAACATAATAATTTCCTTCCGCCCCGCGCTTGATGGCACGCAGCCCAGGCCCAACTCCCGGCAAAATTCGTTTCGTGGCCGTGAGATCCCCGTCGTACTGCCCATACGCGCTCCCTGCCAGACAGGCCAGCAGAAACATTCCCGCAAGAATTCTCACGTTATTCCCAACCCCTTTGTTCTGTGTCATCAGAATGCTACGGGAGCGTCCAGGTTGCCCCGCATTAGAGCCGCGGCATGCGCCGATCAGTCGATCTTATAGCGAAGGCGTTCGATCGATCTCGCGCGCAAGCGGCCCGCGGCATTGCGAGGCGCGGCATCGTCCGTTTCGATCAAGACGCAATTCATCTGCACATCGCCGGACGCGACTTCAAACCGCGCTGGCAATCCATCGAGAAATTTTTTGATAATGCCCTCGCGATCCATCCCAATTACTCCGCCATGCGGCCCGCTCATGCCGACGTCGGTGATAAACGCCGTTCCGCCCGGCAGAACGTGCTCATCCGCAGTCGTCACATGCGTGTGCGTTCCCACAATCGCGGTGACGCGGCCGTCCAAATACCAGCCCATCGCGATCTTTTCGCTAGTCGTCTCGGCATGCATATCCACGAGAACGAACGCCGCGTCCTCCGGCAACTGGGCCAGCGCACTGTCGGCCTTGCGAAATGGATCGTCAATCGGCGTCATAAAAACGCGCCCCTGCAGATTGAGCACGCCGTACTTCACTCCATTCTTTGCGGTGCCCACATAGAGCCCGCTGCCCACGTTCCCTTCGGGAAAGTTGGCAGGCCGCAGCAGCCGGGGCTGATGCGGCATATATTCCGTTATTTCCTTCCGGTCCCAACTATGGTTCCCGCCCGTCAGGACGTCGATACCCATTTGAAGCAGTTCGTCCGCCAGGCGCGGGGTGATCCCAAAACCCGAAGCGGAATTCTCCCCGTTGGCGATCACCAGATCGATCTGCCGGTGGGCAACGATATCCGCCAGCCGATCGCGAACGATCTGCCGTCCGGGAGAGCCGACAATATCTCCTATGAAAAGTACGCGCATGGTTTGTAAGGGCTCGTTGAAACAAAAAAAGGAGCGGGCTGCTCGGCCGTGGGGAGCTAGGCCGTGAACCTCTGAATTAGGTGGGCGCCACGAGCCAACCGTTAGGCTTTCCTGCCCCGCTCGCTCGTCTTGCTCCGCGAATCTTACGCGCGCGAGACGTTCCAGCGGGACAGGCCGTGCACACAGGCTGTCTATCCGCAGCACCTCAGAGATTCGTCATTGGTTCAAACAGCTTTCGCTCCCTCACCTGCTCCGAAGTACCGCTCCGGTTCTATTCTAGCAGGATGCCCGTTCAATGCTATGCGAGGAACCAGCGAGTTGAATCGAGGGATGTCTCTTTGTGGCCAAGAGGAGTCCTCGGGGATGATTCAGTCGATGAAATCGATGACAGCGCCGTCGCGTCGATCCAAAAATCCCACAAACTGGCCGAAGTTTGGCGCCGTCACGTTGTTGTAGACAGCATTGAAATTGCCATGATCCGTGACGTTAAGCGAATAGAATCCCAGCCGGATATGGTGGATTTTTCCGCTTTTCGCCCCAAGAAAAGGAACCTGGAAAACTCGGTAGATCTTCACGTCCAACGAGAGAAACGTTGCGAAGCGTTGCCCGTTCGGCGTGCCCACATAGTCTTGCAACACATCCACATTCGAGTAAGCGTAACCGGAATGCACGTCGAGGATGGGACTGAATGTGAATTTCTTCGGCAAGGAAAAAACCCCCCAGGTGATAACCCGCTGGGGCACATCGGAAGGCAAGATCCCGTACACGTTTGGCCGGATGACGGGCTGCAAGAAGGGGATCATTACGTCGGAAAGGTTATTCAAATCTCCCCGCGTGCGGCTCCAGATGTAGGAGGCGTTCACTTCGTTGTGTTGACGAATGGTGAAGCGCACCGTGCTCTCCACCTCGCGATAACGAGAGGAGCCCGTATTCGTCAGGCCGAGGAAGGAGTTCTCACCCGGGGCGCCGGTGAAGGGATTGACCACGAACATGTAGGTGGTGTGGCTGTCGATGAATCCGATGCGCAACACCACGTTTCTCCGTAGTTCGCGATCTCCCTCGACATTCCACGTGAAGTTGCGCGGTGTCGTGCCCGGTCCTTGCGGCAAAATGGCGGTATTTAGCGGATTCACTCCGCCCACATACGCGTTCGTGTAGGTTACCGGCGGCCCGATCAACTGCCCGGCAGGATCGAACTGGCTCACCACCCGTGTCGGATTCACGTCAAAGTCGGCTGCCAGCAGAGGCAGCATGCTATAGAACAAGCCGGCTCCAGCCCGGATGACGGTCTTGCCGTCTGTACTCGGCGAGTAGGCGATAGCCGCGCGCGGAGCGAAGGCCGCCGGCCAGCCGGAGGTTTCGCTAGACAAGCGTGTCCCCGCATCGACCGTCCAGTGGGGGTTTAATATCCAGTGATCCTGAACGAACTCGGCAACCGCCGTGTCCGACGTAATCTGAGCGGCCGCGGGCTGAAAGTTGATTTCCTCAGCTAAGGCGCCGCCTTGCTCGAGGAGTTGAATCGGATTGGCCGTGCTCACGCCGAAATAGGAGCGATAATCTAGATCCACGCCCACATGGATCTCATGCCGCCCCAACCAGTGTTTCTCCGCAAATTGATAGCTGGATAAAAACTGGAATTGCTTGCCTCTTCTGGACCATTGGTTGAAAAAGTTCCCACCCCAGCCCTGCGGCGTAATCAGCATGTCATCCAATCCCTGCCCGTGGGAATTGCTGTCGAACCGGGTGTACTGGGCCATCGCGCTGAAAATCGCCCCGGAGTCCAGCTGATACTTATCCGACAAATGTAAGGCGATTCCCTTCTGATTCAAATCGTTCGAGGCGGGATCTGGGACCAGGGCATTAATGTTGATGTGCTGCTGCCTCAACGGGAAGGCGTTGATGGTAAGCGTCACGATCTGCTTGGGCGAAAGAACCAGCTCAAGAGTCGTAAACGAATTAAAGCCTTGTTTCTTGTAAATGTCGTCTGGCCATGGCAATCCGCGTATCGTGGTCTTTTTCATGTCGTACTGGAAGACTTCCGAAAAAAACAGTTTTCCGTCAATAAGCGGTCCCCCAAAGTCAACGCCAGGTGTTGCTTGCGCGATGCCTACCATCGAGTCGTTCTTGCCCAGAATCGAAGGCACAAAATTCTTCACATAGAAATTCCATTTCTCTTGAGGCGGCTTGGTTTCGATCGTAGTCAGTCCGCCCGAAAAACTTCCCAGTCCCGCGTCGTAGGGCGTTTTATACACCGCGAACGATTGCACCGCATCCGTGGGCACCGCGATGGAAAAACTCCCGGTCACCGGATCAGCCGTCTGGGCGGAATTCACCAGAAACAGGCTCTGATTTTCATCCGCGCCCTTGAACGTTAGCTTTCCATCCATCGTTTTCATCACTCCGGGAGTGATGGGAATCACTTCGCGGATCTTTTCCTCCGGGGTAGGCAGAGCGACCAACTCGCGGTGGGTTACGGTGGCCTCTGGATTGGCAACGCTCTCCGTTGAAATGACCTGAGTTTGTTCCTGAACCTCGACCTTCTCAGCCACTGTCTCGAGTTCCAAGGCGATGTCTTGAACCGCGGCCTCTCCCGGCGCCACGGAAACTGTCTTGGTTACAGGTTTGAATCCCTGCTGAGTGATCGAAATGGTGTAGCTTCCGGGCTTGAGATCCTTGAACTCGTAATGTCCTGCGTCATCCGTATCCGCGGTCAGTTCGTTTCCGTCGGGCGGAACGGCGCTTAGTTTTATGCCAATTCCCGACAAATCAGACGAGGCCTGCTCCTGCTTGGTGGAAATGGTCCCGTGGATGGACCCGGTCTTTGGGTTTTGGCTGTTCGGGTGCGTGCCCTGTCCAAACGCTGGCAAGGCCGCTCCCACAATCACCAGCGGCCAGACGCTGTTCAGCCAACTGCTTCTCGTGAGACGGCGCTTGGGCGCCTTGTCGCAGACAGGGCTCGCAAATAATCCGAAAACTGCATTTAAAAAAAAGTTCATGGTTTCGCCGTTGGCCATGCTGTCTCTGAATGCGTTTAATCTTTAATCTAAATGGGTCAGTCGGACTGTCGAGCGACATCTGCGCTTTTAGCCAGCCGGACGACATTCCCATCATTGTCAAATTGAACGGAAGAAACCGGAAGTCTGGCGAGGGCAGGGTGTGCCTGAATCTCCAACTGCACGCGTCAGGACGCAAGCTGGGTTAGGGCCCCCACCTTCACCCAGTCCGGAAGCTGATTTGATGTTTCGATGGTTGATTCCGTTGCTCCATGGGTGTCTAAGTGCGCGTGTCTTAGGGCGTCTTTTCTTCGCACAAACGTTCCGCGTTGGCATGCAGTTGCGAGAGCAAGTCCTCCAGTTTGTCGATGTCCACGTTTAGAACTCCACGAAAAAATTGGCCGCGCACTTCCTCGAACCTGCTATTCAATTCTGGGGCCACGCGCCGTCCCTTGGTCGTCACCTTGATGACCAGCAACCGGTGATCGCGCGGATCACTCCGTCGGGTAAGAAAACCGCTTTTCTCCAGCCGGTCGACAAAGCGCGTGATCTTTCCTTTGTCTCTGCCAATGGCCTTGGCAATCTTCCCGGCGGAAGTTTCTCCTTCTTCCGCGCAATGCACCAGCACCGCGGCCTCCTGCGCCGTCATCCCAAATTGGCTGAAGCACCGGTCAAACGCAGTTTGCAGTCTTATGCTGATGCGGAAGAGCCGCGATATGGAAAGCTCCGCCTGCCATTCCCGGACGCCGGCGTACTTCCGGTCAGTCTTCTCCCTTTTGCTGCGGGGATTCCTCAGGAATCCCCCTTTTTTTTCGCTCCTGGTACTTTCAGCCATCGGTTTGCCCGTCAAAACATCCCTGGTTAACCGTGCGAGCTGCTCGTTCCAATCCATCTAGAAATGGAAACCCAGTTCGGCCGTCATCGCGCGCGGCGTGACATAGTGCGTGCCGCTAAACGTCGAAAGGAAGTTGTACAGCGCTTCCTTGTTGGTGACGTTGATCATGGTCAGTGTCAGGCTCCAACGGTAGTGATCGCCGTGGAACAGATTGTCGTCGCCTACAGCCAGGTCAAACAGATTGCGCGGAGCGATGCGTTGTGGATTGTGGTCGTCGTTCTCCTTGCCCGGCGCGGGCACATTGATGAAGATGGACCCGAGCTCATTGGCAGGGCACTGCGTGGCGGGCGCCCCGAAGGGGCTGGAAACCACGCGGACCCCGTTGCAGGTCAGGCCTGCTTCAAACTCCTGGTCAGCGGTCAATGGCAGGCCTGTTATCGCATTGTTTAGAGCCACGTAGCCGCTAGGGACACCTAATGCGACCCCTCCGTCCGCAACTGGAGTCGACGCCGAGCAGGTTGCCGTGACAAGAGGCAGGGCCGTATAGCATGGCGTGGCGCCGCTCACCAGCCCGCTGTCGTACCGCCAGTTGAATCCAATCCAGGGCCCGCGTTTCCACGGCTGGTACTGAACGTGTGTCGTCTGATTCAGGTGCTCGTCATGGTCAATGCGGAACACGTTGAAGGAAGGAAAGAAATCAATTCCTGCCACTTGCGGATTGAAGAACCGCGCTGCGACGCCGGACATCACCACGCGCGCCGTGAATCCGTGAAAATCCGGCACATTCGCACTGAGCAGCCATCCCGGGATCTTGGAGTTGTGCCACTCGATCGGAAAAGTGATCGGCGTTGCGCCAACGATTCCGAAGTCAAAACCGTTGTGCGTGTACTTCCAAATGTACTCGCCGCTCACCACCAGGTACTTGCTAATCGCCTGCTCAAAACCGGCATGGAACTCGTTCCGATAACCCGGCGTCAGCGGCCCCGAAGTACAGGGCACACCGGGAGGCGAGACGATGGCGACGATAACCGGATTGCTGCACCCCGTACTGGCGATTACCAAGTTCTCGTTGAACGGCGTCTCCATGATGCGCGCGTACGATACTCGCAAGACCGTGTTGCTAGGCTTGATGTTGTATGAAATTCCGATCCGTGGTTCTATCTGCCCGTCATGGCTGATGCCGTCGTACTTGTCGCCCCGTACGCCCAGATTGAAGGTCCAGTTTTTCCAATTGATGGTATCCATCAAGTACAACGCAAGCTCTTTCACGTCCGTGTGGCCATGAAAATTGAACAGAGATCCGCCGTTTGTCAGGTCGTAGGGAAGGAGCGTCGTGCACGGAGGGCCTGTGGCCACTCCATTCACGAAGCACGGGTCGCCGGGAATGACGGTCCCATCTGGATTCTCTGTGTTGAGTGACGGGAGAAACGTGGGGTCGATGATTCCGAATTGGTCGCTCTCGGTGAGGTACGTCTGCTGGTAAACGAACCCGAATTTTACGTTATGAATTCCCTTGACGTAGGAAACGTCGCCGCGCACTCCGGCATTCGTCAACTGCCGATCCTGCCCTGCAGTTTCCACTTGCAGGTCTGGAGCCAAATCGTTCAGGGGGTCCGCGCTAGGATAGTAGTTGTATTGATCGTGGCGAACAAAGAAGCCAAACGTGGTCAAGGCATTTGATCCTAGCAAGTGTGTCCAGCTCGGTGCGATGTTGTACGTCTTGATTTGCGCACGCTGATCCGTGGTCCCCAAAGGAGCCCCGGTTACCGGATCGATCATGCTTGTGTTTGTTGCATCGCAGGTGTAGCCAATCGGCCCGCAGTCATGAAATTGCTGGTCGTATGTGTTGGGGTTCTGAAACCACGAACGCGTGAAACCCAGATTCAGGTGGATCGTGTCGGCATTCCCCAATTGATAGTCGACGCGATCGAATATGTTTTGTTGATTTCCCTTGTCGTGCAAGGCTTGAAATTCCGGCGGATCCAGAAAACGGCTCGTATTCAAGCCATTCACGGCGATGAAGTTCCCCCAGTTGTTCCCGCCGTACGCGAGGTCAAATCCTCCGTTCACGGTTCCGAAGCTGCCATAAGAAGCGAAGACGCTTCCCGTTGGCTGGTTCACCCCAAGCCCCGAGCGCGTGGTGACCTTCACCACAATGCTGGTCTTATCGCCAAAGTCCGCCGGCGGCGCCCCGGAGATGACCTCCATCGATTGAATCGAATCCGCAGGAACCTGATTCGAAAACACCTTGCTGAACTGATCCGTCTCCGGCTGCCCATCGAGCGACACCGAATTTTCCGCATGATCGCCCAGCCCATGCATTAATCCGTTCGAGTCTGCTGCAACTCCAGGAGTCGTCAACGTCACCAGCGACGTAAACGGCGACGACGTGCTCTCCAGCGGCGTCCTCTCAAAAATTTTACGGTCAATGTCGGTGTGCATCCCTGGCTCGTTTTCAACCAGGTCCCCGCCGTTCGCCTCGACGTTCACCGTAGTGGCAGTACCGCTGACCTTCAAGCTGACCGGCGCGCTGACGGGAACCGCCGATCGCACATCCACGTCCTGCGTGTAGGATGCGAAGCCTGCTGCCGTGACGACGGTGTGGTACGTATTGAACGGCACGTTGGTGAAGCGGAATGATCCGTCGCTTCCTGTCGCTGTCGTGCGGTCGTACCCGCTGACGGGATCGGATATCTTCACTGTCGCGTTCGCAACAACTCCGCCCGACGGATCCTTCACGACCCCTTCGATCGTTCCCGAAGCCTGCCCCCATGCTTGGCCAGCTCCAAATCCATAAACAAGACCCAAAACAAGAAATGCAATAATGCCGGAACGCCTGCTCATTTTTTCTCCATCCCGTTGCGGGTTATCTAGATTTGTGGATAGGCGCCGCCTGGAATACGGCGGTGGTGCTGGCCGGATTGGGCTCAACACCTGTTTGTGAGATTTACGAATCAGAGATGGAAATTACGCGGAAGGAGGCGCTCGGGATGCCCGGTGCAGGGAAAAAGATTGGCTCGGCGCAGCGTGTTGCCGGAGCGAGGAGAATCGGGAGATCAGTTCAGGAGCGGCGACTAGCTTGAGCGCGGCCGCGGCCAGCGCAGGGACGTGCATCGACTGGCAGATATGACAAGGAGTTTCCGGACCGCTGGTGTGGTGGTGCAGGAGGCTGCCGCCCCCCGCAAAATACAGCAGCACGGCGCACGCAAAGATGGCCAGCGCCCGCTGCGCTCTTGTCCACCCGAAGATACTCTTACCCCGTAGCATGAGCCCCCAAGTTAGCGTAACACCTTGGACGCTCCGGCCGGAGTGCCAGTTGCAGAAAGTGTCCACCGGCCTTCTTGCATTGCTTGACCCCGCAACCATTCCAGCCTAAGCTTCGTCTTAGTACAAAGATGTTCCTTAAGCCCAATAGAATACGGTTCGGGGCCCTGCTACTCGGAATGATATTCCTGGCGGCGCAATTCCACTTTTGCGCCGACCTCAATTCCGGCCCGGGGAGTTCGCATCCCTGTCAGCTTTGCTCCGCTGCGGGCTCCGCTGTCACCACTCCGACGTTGCACCTGGCCATCGTTCCCGTCGTCGACCGTCTCGAAGTTTTCGCCGTCATTCTTTCTCCTTCTGTAGAGCTCCCTCGCAGTACCTCCCCTCGAGCGCCTCCGGTTCTGTAGTTCTCCGCGCATTCTCCATTTCGCCCGGGTCACCATAACTGTATTGATTTGTCCCTCTCTCACGGGACTCTAGAGGAGTACTTACATGAGGAAAGGAATGGCATGGGCCGCTGCTCTGTTGGCCCTTCCTGCCTGCTCGTTCTCGCAGCAGAATCCACCGGCGCCTCCGGTTGTATCCTCGCTCCCGGCCCCCCCGCGCGCGGACACCACCCAGCCGCCCCTCGCGCGTATCTCTCTCGAGGAAGCGATTCGCCTCGCTTTGCAGCACAATCACGCTCTCCTCGCTGCTCGATCCACCATCCTTCAGAATCAGGCCCAGGAAATCACCGCCAATCTCCGCCCCAATCCCGTCTTGTCCTGGGACACGCAATTTTTTCCGCTCTTCAATCCTGGCGAGTTCAACGCGAACTATTTGGAGAACCAGGCGCAGTTCGACCTCGGCATCGGCTATCTCTTCGAACGCGGTGGGAAGCGCCAGCATCGTTTGCAGGCCGCGAAGGACGCGACTGCCGTTACGCGTGCTCAAGTGACGGACAACGAGCGCCAGCTCACCTTCAATCTCGCCCAGCAATTCATCAACGTCTTGCTCGCGCAATCCACCCTCGATCTTGCCCAGCAAGACTACGACAGTTTTCAGAAGACCGTTGATATCAGTGAGTCCCGCTTCAAAGCCGGCGACATGAGCGAAGGGGATCTCCTCAAAATCAAATTGCAATTGCTGCAATTCCAGTCGGATGTTTTCGCAGCCAAGCTCTCCAAAGTCCAGGCGCTTGCCGCACTTCGCCAGTATCTTGGGTTCGAATCCGTTCCCGACAGTTACGATGTGGAAGGCTCGCTCGACTATCAGCCCGTCCACGCTGGTCTCGACGATCTGAAAGCGCTGGCCCTTCGTTCGCGCCCGGATCTGCAAGCTGCCCAATTGGGCGTAACCGCCGCGCATAGCCAGGAGTCGCTGGCGCAGGCCAATGGCAAGCACGATTTGAACGTCACTTTTGACTACACCCACACCAACGGCCAAAACAGCGGAGCGTTCTACTTCAATATCGATCTCCCCATTTTTGACCGCAACCAGGGCGAAATCGCTCGCACCCGCTACGCCATCACGCAATCGCAAGAACTCGCCAGCGAGGCTGCCGAGCAAGTCATGTCCGACGTCGTCGACGCGTATGAAGCCCTTCGCACGAACGACCAAATCGTCCAGCTTTACAGCGGCGGTTACGCCGACGCCGCCAAGAAATCCCGCGACATCACCGAGTACGCCTACAGAAAAGGCGCTGCCAGCTTGCTCGATTTTCTCGATGCGGAGCGAACCTACCGTTCAAACCAACTCGCCTACCGCCAGGCCCTTGCTAGCTATATGACCGCGCTCGAACAAACGCGCGAAGCAGTTGGAACCAGGAGTCTGCCATGAATTTCAAAACCATTAGTTTCAAAACGAGGTTTCGTGCCTTGATTTTTGCTGCCACCGCTTTGGCTTCCGTTTCTGCAATGGTCTCGCTCGCCGGCTGCGGCGCGGGTCCCAGTGAATCCGAATCCAAGATGACTTCCTACTCGTCAAAGGAATCGCGGGCGGAAACCGCATCCCTCTTCACTGTTCCCCAGGACCAGATGGCCCACGTCCAGGTCGTCTCCGTCGAAAAATCCACTCTCCCTCGCGTCCTGCGCCTCACCGGCGCCGTGGCCTACAACGCCTTCAAGACCACGCCCGTCTTCGCCGCCATCGGCGGGCCTGTCCATGAGCTCCTCGTCGCTCCCGGTGAAACCGTGCATCAGGGGCAGCCGCTTCTCACCGTTAACAGCCCCGATTACTCCGCCGCGCGCTCCACTTACATCAAGGCTCGCGATGCGTATCTTCTCGCGGACAAGTTCTTCACTCGCGCGCAAGATCTTTTCAATCACGGCGCCATCGCTCTGGCCGACTTCCAGACGGCCGAATCCACCCGCAACCAGGCTCAGGCCGATCTTCAATCCAGCGAGGACGCCCTCCGCGTCCTCGGCGTCACCGATCCCGAATCCCTGGTCACTCATCCGCCAAAAACCACATCGCAAGTTCCCGTTCTCGCCCCCGTGGGCGGAGAGGTTGTCGAGCGCCTCGTCGGCCCCGGCCAATTGCTCCAGGCTGGCGCAACGCAGGTTTTCACCATCTCGGACATGAGCTCCGTCTGGGTCCTCGTCAACGTCTACCAGAGCGAAATGGCTTACGTTCACTTGGGAGATAGCGTGGACGTCAACACCGATGCTTATCCCGACGTATTTCACGGCCGGATTTCTTACCTCGCTACCGCTCTCGATCCCAACACGCGCACTCTCCAGGCGCGCATCGTCACCGAAAATCCCGGCAAGAAGCTGAAGAAGGATATGTACGTCACCGCATCGGTGAACGCCACCGCCATCGCCAATGCCATTACAGTTCCCGACGCCGCCGTCCTTCGTGACACGGAAAACGCGCCGTTCGTCTACGTTCAATCCCCCACGAATCAAAATGAATTCGCGCGCCGCTTGGTTCAGCTCGGCGACAGCCTTCACGGACGCACGCAGATCACCAGCGGCCTAAAGGAAGGCGAGCACGTTGTCGGAGATGGCAGCCTCTTCCTGCAATTCAAGAATTCACTGGAGCACTAGAGGGGACTGCAGCCGGAAAAAACACGATGATCCATCGCATTGTCCAATTCGCCCTTCAGCAGCGCTTCCTCGTGCTGATGGTTACTTTGTTGATCGTGGTCGCTGGCGCCGAATCCTTCCGCCGCATGCCCGTCGACGCCTATCCGGATCTTTCTCCGCCCATGGTTGAGCTCATCACTCAGTGGCCCGGCCACGCGGCCGAAGAAGTCGAGCGTCTCACCACTCTTCCGCTCGAGCTCGCCATGAACGGCACCCCTAACCTCAAGGTGATGCGCTCCATTTCTCTCTACGGTCTTTCCGACGTCATCCTTACCTTCGACGACAGCACCGACCCCTACTTCGCCCGCAATGTCGTCTTCGAGCGTATCAGCGACGCCACGCTGCCCATCGGTGTTACTCCCAGCATGGCCCCGCTCTTCAGTCCCAGCGGCCTCGTCTATCGCTACGTTATCGAAAGCCCCGATCGCTCTCCGATGGAGCTTCACACTTACGAAGCTTGGATTCTCGAGCGCGCCTATCGCGGCGTTCCCGGCGTCGCCGATGATTCCGGCTTCGGCGGCCCCACCATGCAGTATCACGTCCTGCTCGACCCCGTTAAGCTCTACAACTATCACTTGCCCGTCGTGCAGGTCCTCAACGCTCTCAGCGCCAACAACGCCAATACCGGCGGCGGCTTCTACACCCAGGGCGGCCAGTTTTATTATGTCCGCGGCCTCGGTCTCGTTAAGGACACGGCCGACATTGGCGAAGTCGTCGTCGGCAGCGCCAACGGCGTGCCGATTCGTATTAAAGACGTCGGCCGCGTGGTCATCGGCATCGCTCCGCGCCTTGGCATCTTCGGCTTCCAGGACAAGGTGAAAAATAACGACGACGCTGTCGAAGGCGTCATTCTCATGCGCCGCGGTGAACAAACGCAAAATGTTCTCCAGGGCGTCGAGAAAAAAACCGTCGAGCTCAACCGCGACATTCTTCCGCCCGACGTGAAAATCCGCCCCTACTATGACCGCAGCGATCTAGTCCGTGTCACCACAGACACCGTCGAATGGAATCTCTTGCGCGGCATGGCCCTCGTCCTCATCGTCCTCATCTTTTTCCTCGTCAGCCTCCGCGCCGCCATCATTACCGCGCTCACGGTTCCTCTCGCGCTTCTATTCGCCTTCATCTTCCTTCACGCCACCGGTGAAGCTGCCAATCTCCTCTCCATCGGCGCCATCGACTTCGGCATCATCATCGATGGCACCATCGTCATGGTCGAAAATATCTACCGCGAACTCAGTCTTCGCCACGGCCAGGATTACAAAATCAACGACGTCATCCTTGCCGCGGCTCGCGATGTGGATCGCCCCATCTTTTATTCTGTTGCCGTCATCATCGCCGGCTACCTCCCCATCTACGCCCTCACTGGCCCCGCCGGAAAACTTTTCCATCCCATGGCTGACACCATGGCTTTCGCTCTCGTGGGCTCACTCATCCTCACCCTCACTCTTGTCCCCGTCCTCGCCTCCTACTGGTTCAAGAACGGCGTAAAGGAAAAACCCAATCGCATTTTCGAGCGCGTCCGCGATGGTTACGGCAAGCAGCTAGAATGGTGTCTCAATCATCCAGCGCTGACTCTTATCGTTGTTACCCTCATCTTTGGCGCTACCCTCCTTCTCCTTCCCTATATTGGTGGCGAATTCCTCCCGCACCTCGATGAAGGCGCTATCTGGGTTCGTGCCACCATGCCCTACACCATTTCCTTCGAAGAGGCTGCCAAATTCGCTCCCCAGGTCCGCAACATTCTCGGGAAATATCCGCAGGTCACCGTTGTCGGCTCGGAGCTCGGTCGCCCCGATGACGGCACCGATCCCACCGGTTTTTTTAATTGTGAGTTTTACGTGGGACTGAAGCCCTACAACGACGCGTCCTGGAAATCCGGTTCCATTCACACCAAGGAAGAATTGAGCACCGCGTTTGACAAAGATCTCTCCGCCTATCCCGGCGTGATCTTTAACTTTACGCAGCCTGCCGAAGACGCCGTCGACGAAGCTCTCACCGGTCTCAAGTCTTCTCTCGCCGTCAAAGTCTTTGGCCCCGATCTCAATGTCCTCCAGAAAAAGGCCATCGAGATTCGCGACGTTCTGGCCAAGACTCCAGGCTTCAAGGAGCTTACTGTCGTCCGCGAGCTCGGCCAACCAAGCCTTCTCATCGATGCCGACCGCGCCAAAATTGCCCGCTACGGCATCAACGTGGCCGACGTCGAAGCCGTCGTCCAAGCCGCGATCGGGGGGCAGGCCGCCACGCAAGTCATTCAGGGCGAAAAACTTTTCGACCTCATTGTCCGCATGGAGCCCAAATACCGCTCCAGCGCCCGCGATATCGGCGATCTCCTGGTGCCCGCCCCCGCGGGACAGCAAATCCCACTCTCCGAACTCGCTTCCATCAAAGAAACGAGCGGCGCTTCCTTCATCTATCGCGAAAACAATTCCCGCTACATCGGCATTCAGTTTTCCGTCGAGGGCCGCGACCTCGAAGGCATCGTTAACGCCGGCCAGGCCGCCGTTCAAAAAGCCGTCACTCTACCGGAAGGCTATCATCTCGATTGGGGCGGTGAGTACAGCGAACTTCTCGAAGCAAAGGCGCAATTTATCGTTATCGGCCCGCTCGCTTTGCTTCTCATTTTCATGATCCTCTTCGCGCTTTACGACAATTTTAAATTCCCCGTCTCCATCGCTTTCGGCGTCATTTTGACCGAGCCCGTCGGCGCCCTCATCGCCCTCAAGCTCACTCACACGCCCATCAGCGTCTCGAGCATTCTCGGATTGCTTGCGTTGCTCGGCGTCTCCGTGGAAACCGCTGTCATCCTCGTCAGCTACATCAACAAACTTCGTCTCGAAGGCAAAAGCATCCGCGTCGCAACCATGGAAGCTTCGCTCCTTCGCCTGCGCCCCATTATGATGACCGCGCTCGTGGCTTGCCTCGGCCTGCTTCCTGCCGCCATGTCCACCGGCGTCGGCAGCGACACGCAAAAACCCTTTGCCATCGTCGTCGTCGCCGGCCTCGTCTCGCGCCTGGTCCTCGGCTTCTTCGTCAACCCGGTCCTCTACGAAGTCGTCGCCCGCGAAGGGGATGTCCTGCAAGTCTAGATGTGCGCTCTCGTTTTTCGTGGGTCGCTGGGAACAGTTTTTACCAGCTGCTACTTCCTGCTCACGATTCTCCGCTTACTTCTTGGGTGGATGCGCTGTCGGTGGCAGGATCCCGTTCAACCTCAGATACACCGCCTGCGCGCTATAGTGATCGTACCAATCGTCCGTGAGCGCGATCAGCACGCCGGCTCGCGACGTTTGCCGGCCGCCAAACCACGGCAGCGGCTCGCCCAGCTTCGAGTCGTCCACACCCGCCAGAACCGTACTGCAATATTCAAACGAAGCCTTCAGCGCCGCCACCAGCTTGTCCTTGGGGTCCGTGTCCGTCAGTTTCACATCCGGCGCTGCTTGCCCCGAAATCTTCGCGCACAGGCCGTTGTTCGATTGCGCGATATGCATCGTCAAGTGCCCGAACGTAATCATTTCCGGTGTCGGCTTGAAGCTGAATTTCTCCGCCGGCATCAAGTCCGCCGCCTCCACCATATTTTTCTCGTAGCGCGGCAACAATTCTTTCACGGTCGTCGTCACCGGATTCGCAACCGGCCCCGCCCCCGCTTCCTGTCCTGCGCATACTGCCCCGCTCATCAGCAGAGCCGCCATCACCAATCCCATTCGCCTCATGATCATCTCCCCTTCGCAATAATCCCAAGTCTCTCGCCCATATTCTCTGCACCAACCGGGCGCTCCGAAGCATACCCCCGGGCGCATCGAACCGACAAGCAGCCTCTCCTTTTGCCCCTTCTCGCCCAAATCAGCCCCTCCGCATCTTCCGTCTCCGCATTTTCCTCCGTGCTCCCATTTCCGATTTCGATTCTCTTTATTCAAATTTCATTTGCCTTCTCCGCCCCATTCGCTCTCATAATACTAAGGACGCTTCTTGAAGCATCTCTCTGCTTTGAGGCGAATTTAGATTGACGATCTGGCCCCCACGGCCGGCATTTCTCGAAAGGCAGGAATCAAGCCCGCGGGTCAGCACCTGAACGAGGAGCTTATGGCAAGAGCAAACGGAAATGGTTCACCGGCGAAAAGTAATTCTCCTTCCGCCAAAAAACTTTCCCCACAGGAAAAAATCGCGCAACGCGCCTATGAAATCTACCTCGAGCGCAACGGCGCTCCCGGCAATCCCCTGGAAGACTGGGTCCGCGCCGAACGCGAAGTCCTCCAAAAATCGCGCAAAACGACCAAAAAAGCCGCCAAAGTAGCGGCATAATCCCGGCTGGTACCGCTCCCTTTTTGTTCTTCTCGTATTCCCGCGCGCACTCGCCGCAGACATTCCGCCCGCACTCCGCTACAATGTCCCGGCTCGCAAAACGCGATCCCCATTTCGCGGAGGAAAATTCTCATGCCCCTTGTGTCAAAAATTATTTGCCGCGTCTCGCGCAACTCCGCCCGCAGAATTCCCGTCTACGCGCTCGCGGCTCTCGTCGCGCTCTCGTCGTGCGCCGCAATTCTCTCCGCCGCTCCGCAACCCCCGCGCGAAAAAACTCCCTCCGCGCAACCTCGCTTCGCCATCTCTTTTGACTCCGCTCTTAGCTCCACTCCTCTCGACGGCCGCGTCTACGTCGTCGTCTCCACCACCAAAGATCCCGAGCCTCGCGACCAAATCCTCGAAGTCGAAGTAAAATCTCAGCAAGTTTTCGGTGCGGACGTCGACGCCCTCGCCCCCGGCCAGCCCGCCTTCATTAACGACGACGCTCTCGGCTATCCCACCGCAAATTTTCGCGACATCCCCGCCGGCGATTACTGGGTCCAAGGCGTCCTCAACAAATACACCACCTTCCATCGCGCCGACGGCCACTCCGTCAAGCTCCCCATGGACGAAGGCGAAGGCCAGCACTGGAACTCCAAGCCCGGCAATTTCTATAGCGTCCCCGAAGAAATTCACATCGATCCCGCCGACGTCTCTGCCTCTCCCATCCAAATCCATCTCTCCAAAATCGTCCCGCCCATCGACCCGCCCAAAGACACCGCCTGGATCAAGCACATCAAAATGAAAAGTGAAGTCCTCAGCAAGTTCTGGGGCCGTCCCATGTATCTCGGCGCCATCGTCGTCATCCCCGAAGGCTGGGCCTCGCATCCCAACGCCCACTATCCGCTCCTCGTCAATCAAGGCCATTTCCCCGAGGATTTTCGCGGCTTCCGCACCACTCCGCCCCCGCCCGATGAAACCGGCTTCGCCCTCCAGCGTGCCCAAACGCAATATCAGTTCTATCAGGACTGGACCACCGGCAAACTCCCCCGCATGCTTCTCCTCCTCATCCAGCACGCCAATCCTTATTACGACGATTCCTACGCCGTCGATTCCGCCAACGTCGGCCCCTACGGCGAAGCCATCAATCGCGAACTCATCCCCGCCATCGAAAAGCAATTCCGCGGCATCGGCCAGGGCTGGGCGCGCGCCGTTTACGGCGGCAGCACCGGCGGCTGGGAGACTCTCGCCACGCAAGTCTTCTATCCCGATGACTTCAACGGTGCCTGGGGCGCCTGTCCCGATCCCGTCGATTTCCACGCCTATCAGATGGTCGACATTTACAACGACAAAAACGCCTACTGGACCATCGGCCCCTTCGGCCGCATCGCGCAATCCGAAATGCGCACTCCGCCCGGCCTCATCCTTGCCACCACCGAAGGCACCAATCGCTGGGAACTCGTCCTCGGCACGCACGGCCGCTCCGGCGAGCAGTGGGACATCTGGCAAGCCGTCTTCAGCCCCGTCGGCTCCGTTGGCTACCCCGCCGAAATCTGGAATCAACGCACCGGCGTAATCAATCACGAAGTCGCCGCCTACTGGCGCGAGCACTACGACCTCACCGATATCATGCAGCGCGACTGGAAAACTCTCGGCCCCAAGCTCCAGGGCAAACTCCACGTAATGGTCGGCACCGCTGACACCTACTACCTCGACGGCGCCGTCCACCTCATGCAGCACGCCCTGGACGCCACCTGCCAATCCCCACTCCGACGCCACCTTCGACTACGGCGTCGACCAACCCCACTGCTACACCGGCCCTCCCGGCAGCACCACGCGCGAAGGTGGTCTAACCTTCACCCAGCGCGTCCTAAAAGCCGCCGCCGCCCACATGCTCAAAACCGCCCCCCCCGGCGCCGACACCACCTCCTGGCGCTACTAGCCTCTAGTATTCCTCTCGTAGGGGCACGACATGTCGTGCCCTCTTTCTTTTTCTCCGTCTTGTAAGTGCGTGTTCCTTCAAAATGATAAATAGCCTAATATATAAATCCAGAGTAATCTCTCGGTGCGGGTTCGCATTGCCGAAGACCTCCCCTTGACGTAGGCTTCTGCGTACATGCAGAATCGTAGGTACATCGTCTGAATGCGCTTTACTTGGGGCGAGCAAAAGAACGCACGCAATCTCGCCAAGCACGGTGTCAGTTTCGAGCACGCCACCCTCGTCTTCGACGACCCCCGGGCCGTCAGCCTCCCGGACGACTGCGAACTGGAGGAAAGGTGGCTGACCATTGGGCTGGTAAACGGTGTACTGGTTCTCGTAGTTGTTCACACGCTGGAGCAGCGGGTCGATAAAAATGACAATGAAGATGAAAATGAGGAAGAAGTCCGAATCATTTCAGCGCGAAAAGCCACCCGCCGTGAAAGAGAAGTCTACGAACGGGCGCGCCAAAACCCTTGATCCAGAGCTCGAGGCTCTTCTTCGCCTCCGCGATGAGGACATCGACACTTCCGACATCCCCGAAATCACCGATTGGAGCAAGGCCGTCGTCGGCAAATTCTACCGCCCCATCAAAAGCTCCGTCACCATCCGCCTCGATGCCGACGTCCTCGCCTGGCTCAAGCGCTCCGGCCCCGGCTACCAGACCCGCATCAACGCCCTCCTCCGCCAAGCTATGCACCGTCCCCGCCCCAAAAAGTCCCGCTAACCCCGCCCCGCCCCCCACCGTCATTTCGAACGAAGCAAGCCGACGCTTTTTCATTTCCACTCCGCTCCTGCGGAGTGGTCGGCTTGCGGAGAGAGAACCGCTTCCCCATCGCACGCATTTTGTGCGATGAAATCTCTCTGCCTCTTCTCTTCGCTCTGTTTCCCCGCGTCCCCAGCCACCCACCGCAAAGCCTCCCTCGCCACCGGCGATCAGGACTTCACCGCCGTCGGAAAACCCTCGGCATTCTCTGGGTCAGCGCTGGCTACCCAACTATGCTCTAAACTCCGGCGGCCTCCACTTCGACCAACACACGAGTGACTCGGTGCTGGCGTACAGTGCCTGACTCTGCGAGTGCGGGATTAAAGAGCGCCAGGTTCATGCCGTCGCCGACGGAGCTTCGATAAATGACGCCGTCGTATCCACATTTTTTGATGAATTCGCAAAGGTATTGGCTCGGAGTGTAATCGATTGCGGCGGCCTGAGGAACAACCGGCCTCGTCAACTCTTCGCCCAGCCGTTCGAGGAACGGGAGATCGCTTCTCATTTTTACAATGTCCTCTGCGTCCGCCAACAGAAATGGAGAAACCATTTTTCTCGGACTCCGCAGATCGACCAACCTCAAGTTATTAGGCGTTCTGAAATCAGCAACGCACGCCAGTTCACCTGTATGCGGCCGAATTTCGGAGATGGCAATACGTTGTGTCGACCCAAGGTACAGATAAGGAATACCAGCTGGATTCGCCCTGCCATGTGATGCAATTCGTTTCGGAGGGGCTCCCATATCGGCTATGACAAATGGTGCGTCGCCTGTCTGAATGCGCGCGCGATACCATAAGCCGGGAACCTCCTCGGCGTCTAGGGTGAGCGGTGACAAGAGAAGCTTGAGGCGCTCAAGGTCGATGATCGTTTTCGGAAAGAAGCGATTGTGATACATCAGCTCGTCACGCAGGTTTTCCCACTCGCCACGCCGGTCGGGTTCAGTGCCCTTCAGCGGGGAATATGTCCGCCGAACAATCTCGCCGTCGTCAAGGATTTCAGCGAGCAGGTCTTTTGAACGAGAATCATCCATTTTCGGAGGCTCGAACATGGCCCAATCTTCGCGAAACAGCTGGACGAGAAGCTTGCCTCCTGCGTCTTCTCGGTAGGCGCTTATGAGAAGCTCAAAATATTCAGCGAGCTGTGCAGGGGCTAAAATCGAGACGTTTTCCGAGGTGCAGTACGAGCATCGTCCGATTTCGATCGAAAGAAACGGGATGATATCTCTGCGAAGTCCGCGATCGCCAAAGCATCCTGCGCAGCAGTTCATAGAAGGCTATGCCACTTTTTTGAAATAGTCCGCGAGCGTCTCGATATGATGGTTCATCGATAGCTTCTTCACATAACCTAGTCCCGGAAAGTGCCCTTCTTTGTGGAGCATCCGAAACTCTTTGACAGCCCCTGTCTCGAGTACTTTTGAGTTAGGACCGTTTACCGTCCTCATCATTTCCGCGAGTGCTTCCGCGAATTTGCCCGCCGGGTCCTTTGGAGTGTCCTGACTCTTGGATTTGAAGTGATAGATCTGCATCGAATCGTCTTGGTCGGGGTCAATGAAGGTTAGATGGATCGTGACTGTGTAGGCTGGACCACCGGTCTCACTATATTCGTCGCCGACGATCAAGAAGTCCCCAAACCCGTCCATTCCTTCTTCGAGGAAGGTCGCATGCAGATCCGAAAACGGTTCAACGCGCTCGTAATCTCTGTTCCGCATCCGTGTAAAGCCGTCCCTCAACAATATCCTGGTTGTATCCTTGAAGTGCCTCTGGTAAAGCTTTCCGCAGAACTCCTCGAAAAAAACATGGGAATGGTTTTTCTTTGGCTTTCCTAACTTCTCGGAAAGGGCTTTGGCTTCACTGAAACCCGCGTGAATTAGTACCGGCGTATGGGCGGCGTGTTCCTCGTAAGACTCCATGATTTCTTCGAGCGGCATGTTTTGCGCAAGAAGAATCCCGGCTGAGACACCGGGCCACTCGGGAAGTTTGTCCTTCAAAAGCTGCGTCAGCGGCTCTCCCGAGCCAGAGAGGTCTCCGTGATGCGGGTTCACAACTACGATTGCTCGTCCTTCAACCTCAACAACCGCATCAACGGCCTTTTGTAGGCCACTCAAAGCCTCCCTTACGGGTTCGATGATCGGACAAAAGCCAGCCGTTTTGAGAAGCGGAGCAAGCTCCCTCACCGTTATCAACTCGTATTGCTTGCCGCGAAAGTACGGGTGGTACACGCGTCTAAACCCAGTCCATAGCGTCTTCTAAGCGTGTGTTCACCGCAGCGATGAGGCGCGTGTGATCTAGCTTGCGGAGTGGAATGGATAAGGCGGCGGCTTGAAGTGAATGTGGGAGCTGATCGACCAAGGCTGAGAGTGGCAACAGATTGCGAGTCTTCTTTAGCACCCGCACCATACCGTCGTGCGCCTCGCGGGCGCCTAGTTTGATGAACAATTCCCTGAGCACGGAATTCAGCACTGTGTTTGGCACAACCGGAACCGAAACGCCCTGCGCAAGAAGTATCATTCGCGCCTCTTCAGTCCTGACGGAATCGAAAATCGCTGCGGGCGAAGTACTGTCCGCCCGATCAACGGCCTCTCGCAACGTGGAGATATGATGACGGCCGTTGAGAACCATAATTCCTACGTCTCCGGGCACTGAGCTTTTCACTCCGTTGACGTGGTCCTCCGCCGCGATGACATAAACCTGGGCGAATACCTTCGCATAGGCAGTTACTTGCCTCTCCAGCCTAATCAAAGAATCGCGTTCAGATTTCACTTCATAAACCGTCGACGTACCATTCAGAATGGCAACATCGGCCTTGCAGTCACCGACGCGAAACTCATTTAACATCGAAGCTGTTCGGAGGGAGTGTTTGCCGAGCAGGATCTTATGTGTCAGGGCCGCTTTGTAGATGTATTCGTGTCTGTATCCCTCGCGCCTCAGCAACGAGAATGCAGCCTCGAAAACGGTTCCTACGGGCTCATGCCTCGGAAACGTTTCTAATAGAGTTGATTCGTTCACCAGCCTCGCGAAAAGCGGCGATTCCCCTCTTCGAGCCATTTCTCGAATGACGCTCGACGAAAAAAGTCGGGAAATCGCTGCCAGTGAGCTGACCGTCAAATGTTCAAATTGTTTTGTGTAGGTCACTCGATTTATCACAACCTAATCTTCCCGATACTAAAGCAATTCGCGTGAAGTTCCTATCAAGAATTGACCACCGCTGCCAATTAATGACCTATGATATTTGCTCATTTGCGCGCGCGGCGGGGCAGATTGGTGTGCATTTTTCAAGGGTGTGCGTTTTGACTCCGCGTCCGTTGCTTCCCTGACTTCAACGGGTCAATCACGCGCACATCTCCGTAGCTCTGTCGATCAGCAAATCTCCCGAATAGAGCACCTCGGCCCTGCAGCTTCCGGCCCCCTGCACAATCATCGCTTACCAGAATCAAATCTCGTATCGCACCGCGGTCCAGAGCCATTATCTTTCGACTTTTCCACCCATTTCCACAGTCTCACCAAACCGTCTCAATCCCGCCAACTCTCTCAAACCCCTCGACTTCCGCCACTCTCCTTCCAATCCGCGCCTCCCCGTTCGAATAGCCAATTCCGTAATCCCAGTTTGCCTGTATTACAAATCGTGTTACACTCACCCTATAAAGATACTCATCATGGCATCCCCACTCACTCTCCGCCTCGACCCCAAAACGCGCCAGCGCATCGCGCGCCTGGCTCGCCGCAGGCGTCTCTCCACCTCGGAAGTGATTCGCCAAGCCATCGCCGCATGGGCGGATCGTCAAGAGCCTCTCGCTTCTCCCTATGAAGCCATGATGGACCTCATCGGCGTCGTCCACGGCGGAAACCCGAAGCGCTCCGAGCGAACCGGTCGCCAGTTCGCCGCCCTCCTTAAGCGCCGCGGAAACAAGTCTTGATTCTCATCGACGCCGGCCCGCTCGTCGCCCTGGTTGATGCCGACGACCAGCACCACGCCAAATGCGTCGCCGCTCTCAAGTCCTTGCGCGAACCACTCGCCACCGTCTGGCCTCCGCTCGTCGAAGCCATGTATCTCCTATCCGACCAACCCGCCGCGCAGGAAGCCCTTTGGGAAATGCTCGATCGCGGCGCCGTCCTTCTGCTTCCCCTCGATTCCAGCGACATCTCCCGAACCCGCGAACTCATGCGCAAATACGCCAACCGCCCCATGGACCTCGCCGACGCCGCCCTCATCCGCGTCGCCGAACGAGAAGGCATCCGCAAAATATTCACCGTCGACCGCCGCGATTTCTCCGTCTACCGCCTCCACAACCGCACCCGCGCCATCCTTATCCCCTAGTACCTCCTAAGCAGAATTCTCTTGTGGGTGCCCCACGTGTCGGTCTTACTCGTGGGGTTTTTGACCTTTTCCACACATTTCCACAATCCCACCAACCCGCCCCACCCCCGCCAACTCCCTCAAACCTCTCGACACCCGCCACTCGCCTTCCAATCCGCGCCTCCCCATTCGAATGGCTTCGCAGTAAACACAAATCGCTATTGACAACTCGCCAACACCATGCTAGCATTCTTTATGTTTGCCCTGAGCAAAGCCGAAGGGTTTATCCCGAGCGACGAACGCTTCCCCCCGCCAAACACCCCATCACCCTCCTCTTCGCCCGATTCCTGTTGCCTCTGCGGGCCCAGCGTTGGCGTTTACCCCGAGCGGCTCGGGGCGTTCAGCTCTCTTGCGTACGTTCGTAGTCTCGAGTCTTCACACCCGCGGCTCCCTCCGTCCCCACTCCCCTCCAACTCCTTGCTCTCTCGGTCTTCCATGGCTCTCGGCTGTGAGCTGTCGGCGGCTAGCCGCTTCACTCTGTCCACCGATGCTGACGTCGTTGACGCCGCGTCAAGCATAAGTCCTGTGTTTGCCACTGTTACAAAAAACACCCCGGGTGGGGTACCCCCTTCCATTCAACGCAATCACTTCCTCTTTTTAACACACCGAGCACACACTCGACACGCCGTGTCGCCTGCAACTCCAAACGGTTCATTCGCTTACGCACACTTTCCGTCACACATAGGGGTGTACGCACCCCGCCAGCCAATTTTTGAGTCAGCTTCTTTGCTCCTCGCTACCCACTACGCACTACCCACTACCCACTATTCACTTCCTTCCCCGTATAATGTGCCCTCACTCCAAGGAGAGCACACCATGCACTACCGCCGCTTCGGCCGCACCGAATGGAACGTCAGCGAAATTGGTTATGGCATGTGGGGCATGGCCGGCTGGACCGGTTCGGAAGATACGGAATCGCTTGCGTCGCTCCAACGTTCCGTCGATCTCGGCTGCAATTTTTTCGACACCGCTTGGGCCTACGGCGACGGCCATAGCGAAGAGCTTCTCGGCAGAATTCTTCGCGCCAACAAAACTGCTTCCGCCGCAGGCCCCGACAAAAAACTTTATGTCGCCACAAAAATTCCGCCGAAAAATCGCCGCTGGCCCAGCCGCCGCGAATTTTCTCTCGACGATTGTTTCCCGCCCGAGTACATCGTCGAATACGTCGAAAAAAGCCTCACGAACATCGGCGTCGACACGCTCGATCTCATCCAGTTTCACACCTGGGAAGACAAATGGCTCGACGACGCGCGCCTGCCCCGCGCCATCGAAGATTTGCGCGCAAGCGGCAAAGTCCGCGCTGTCGGCATCAGCCTCAATCGCTGGGAACCTTGGAATGGCATCCGCGCCGTGCGCGCCGGCCTCGTCGATGCCGTGCAAGTTATCTACAACATCTTCGATCAAAATCCCGAAGACGAACTTTTTCCCGCGTGCCGCGAAAAAGATGTCGCCGTCATCGCGCGCTGTCCGTTCGATGAAGGCTCGCTCGCAGGAATTCTCACCGTCGATAGCACCTGGCCCAAAGGCGATTGGCGCAACACCTATTTCGTCGCCGAAAATCTCAAGTCCAGCGTGGCCCACGCCGATGCTCTAAAACCTCTTCTCCAAGACGGCATGACCATGCCCGAACTGGCCCTCCGCTTCATCCTCAACAACAAGGACGTCGCCACCATCATCCCCGGCATGCGCAAAATCCGTAACGTCGAGTCCAACATCGCCGCCAGCGCCAAAGGCCCGCTCCCCACCGCCCTCCACGCCGAACTCCGCACACACCGCTGGATCCGCACCCCCACCCAATGGAGCCAGTGAGATGCGCCTCCGAATTTTAGTTTGTCATTCTGAGCACAGCGAAGAATCTGCTTTGAGTCGCTTATGCGGTTTGCTTCAAGGCGCGTTCGACGAGAGTCAGGCAACGCTCCGCTTGTTCGCGGAGCAGCTCTTCGCGGTCGCCGCGATCTTTTTGCGAGCTGTGGAGTTCGTCCGCAATCGCCAGCGCGGCCAGCACCGCGACCTTTTGCGTGTCCACGGTCGCCGTGGCTGCTGCGATCGCGTGCATTTTTTCGTCGACGTACTCGGCCAACTTGTGGACGTATGCTTCGTCGAGTTCGCCGCGAATCGCGTACGTTTGTCCGAAAATTTCGACTTTTACCGGTGCGCTCATCTTTTCTTTCTGGCTGGCCCTGGCGCAAAGATACCACAACCGTAGGGGCACGACACGTCGTGCCCGTCTTGCATGGGCCGGAATCTAGACGAAACGCCGCGCAGCGGACGCTAGCTAGCGCGGAGTTGGGCGGCGAGACTCTTTTCGAGCGCGGAAATAATTTTGGCGGAGAAATCGCTGATCTGCGCGTCGGTCAGCGTTGCTTCGCGGCTCTGAAACGTTACGCGCACGAGCAGTGAATATTTTCCCGCAGGAACATTTTTCCCGCGAAACAAATCCGCCGCTTCGATGGCTGAAATTTCCGTGATGTTGAGGGCGCGAATCGTGGCGGCCACTTCTGAAAACGGAGTGCCATCGGCGAGCAGCAAGGAAAAATCGCGCTCGACCGCCGGGAAACGAGGCAGCGGCTCATAGCGCCGCGCTTCTTTCGCCGCGCGAATCGCGGCGTACAAAGGTTCAAGCTGAACTTCCGCCAAGAAAATTTCCTGCCGCAACTTGAATTTTTCAGCCACGCGCCGCGCGAGCTGTCCGGCCACGCCTAGCGCCGCGGAATGGGGCGTCGCACTTGCGTCCGCAATCAAGTCGGGATTCTTTCCGACGGGGTCGGAACCTACGGTCGCTCCGCTCAGAATGACATCGATTGGATTGTTGGAGTGGAGATGAATCGTTCCGCGCCGGGCCGCGTGAGTCCATGTCGCTCCGCCATCACGCCATTCGAAGGCACTGGCGAGAGCGCCGATGGCGTCGAGGTCGCCTTTGAGGTCGGCGAACTCGAACGCACGGGCGGTCTCGTAGATGCCTTTTTCGCGGGCTTCGCCTGTGGCGCCGATGGTCAGGATCGGCGTTTCGACAGAGGCGCTTCCTTCCAAGCGATAGTGGCGGCCGATTTCAAAGAGACGGACATTGCGCTGGCCGTGGTTGAGATTCCATTCAAGAGCGGCGGCCATGGTGACGAGGCCATTCGAACGGAGGACGCTGGCTTCTTCGGAGAGCGGATTCGAAAGCCGCGCGGGAGTGACGCCTTCGGGACGGAAAAGCGCGTCGCGCTCCTCGGCCACATGAGGAATCGTCAAGATTTCGCGATAGCCGAGACCAATGAGGCGCTCGCGGACGCGATGTTGCGCTTCGAACTTCGGCAAACGCTGAGCGCCCTGGCGGGCGGCGGGCAGACGCGGCGGAAATTTGTCCAGGCCGTGAATGCGCGCGACTTCTTCGATCAAATCGATTTCGCGTTCGACTTCGGCGCGCCAGGAAGGTTGCGTGCACTCCCACGCGGCGAGCAGCGAGCCTGCGACTCCGCGATTCTGGTCGATTCGAATGGGAGCGAAGCCTAGCGCGCTGAGGATCGATTCCACTTCTTTGTCTGGAACGTCAGCACCCATGACGCGAAGAATTTCCGCGCGGGTCAGCTGGATTTTCTTCGGCGGGCGTTTGCCGGGATAGACATCGACGACGCCGGAGAGTAGCTCACCGCCGGCGAGTTGCAGGATGAGTTCGGCGGCACGGCGGGAAGCGAGCTCGGCAGTTTCGGGATCGGCGCCGCGACCGAAGCGCGTGGAGGCCTCGGTGTGGAGTTTTAGGAAGCGTGCGGCTTTGCGGACGGCGATTGGTTCGAACCAAGCGCACTCGATAAGGATGTTTTTTGTGGAGAAAGAGATTTCGGTGTCGACGCCGCCCATGACGCCGCCGATGCCGACAGCGCGAGAGCCGTCGCCGTCAGAGACGACCGACATCGAGGAATCGAGGGTGCGCTCGAGTCCGTCGAGAGTGCGGATTTTTTCGCCTGACTTTGCGCGGCGGACACCGATGCGGTGATCGCGGACCTTGTCGTAGTCGTACGTGTGAAGCGGGTGACCGAGCTCGAGCATGACGTAATTGGAGATGTCCACGACGTTGCTGATGCTGGCGACGCCGCTGGCTTCGAGGCGGTCTTTCAACCATTTGGGGGATGGCTGGACTTTTACGCCGCGAATGACGCGCGCGGTGAAGCGGCCGCAGATGTCGGCGGATTGGATTTCGACTTTAGCGGCTTCGGACGCTTTGGTTGTGCCTTCGGCGGGCTTTGGGGACACAGGCTTTAGCGGGAGTTTATAGACGGCACTGAGTTCGCGGGCGATTCCGTAATGGCTGAGGCAATCCGGGCGGTTGGAACCGACCTCGGCGTCGATGACGGCACCGTGCGGGCCGTTTTCGACGCTGCCGATGTTTGTTCCGGAGAGAGCGAGGCGCGAGGCGATCTCAGCCGGTGACGCGGCGATGTCGACGAACTCTTTCAGCCAGTTGTAGATGAGCTTCATGGGGCGGCGGGGCTCCGTTCTGCTGGGACGTGATCCGTGTCCCCTGACCCGTGATCCGTGAGCGGAGGACGAGGTTGAACGTTCAAAGTTGAAAGTCGAAGGAGGAGAGAGGAATGGTTTGGGGTTTTCGTGGAGAGGGATTCGTGACGGGTAAGGGAGCTGACAGCTGGCAGCTCACAGCTGACAGCGAACACAGAGGGCGATGGGTGCCATGGCACGGCGAAAGGGGCTTGGGATGCTTTCCCTAAGGCTCGGGATAAGCCCGCGCCACTGCAAGGGAAATCGGAGCAATACGGAAGAGTTCGGCGATGTGCGATCCGTGGAAGAGGTTGAAAGTTCAAAGTTGAAAGTTGAAGGAAGAGGGGAGAAGGGACTCGCGTCTTCGTTTTGCCTGCTTCGTGATCCTTGGAGGAGCTGACAGCTGACAGCTCACAGCTGACAGCGAAGAAAGACGGCGACGTGTGATACGACTGCGTGGCCGGGGCGGGGCGAGCCTCGCCGCTGCAAGACCGGGCCGCGCGATTACGGATCCGAAGCATCATTGGACACCTGCCAGACGTCCGAAATAGACGTGGGTGGCGTACTCGAGGCGGACGCGGCCGTCCTGATTGTAGGCGTCGAAAATTCTTTGGAGTTCGGCCATCATGGGCGCGTAATTCAGATGGTCCGGCGCGGGGCTGAACGAGCTGCTGCGCAAGCGGCCGGCGAGGCCTTCGAAATCGAATTCCTGAAAATTGGGAAGCTCGTGCGAAGAGTAAGCGCCGGCTCCAAAAAAGTCGCGCATGTGCTGTTCGGTGGGATAGCTCTCCTTCACTTTGGCGTAGTCCGTGCCAAATCTTCGGAGTAGGGCTTCGTAATCGCGGAGAAAGAGAGTCGTGCCGGTGAGGCGCTCGTTCCAAATGACGACGACCCAGCCAGCAGGCTTGAGAATACGCGTAAATTCCCTGCGAGAAGCATTCTGGTCGAACCAGTGGAAGGCCTGGCCAGCGGTGACGAACTCCACGCTGGAATCGTCGAGCGTGGTGGCCTCGGCCGAGCCATCCACGCTGGTGAAACCGTCGTAAGACGCGAGATATTCTTCGCCGGCCTGGCGCATGGCTTCATTGGGCTCGACACCGAAGACGCGGTTGCCGTTCTTGAGAAAGATCTCGCTCAGAAAACCGGTGCCCGAGCCGATGTCGGCGACAGCATGACCGGACTTCAGAACGCATTCGGCGCGGAGAATGTCGCGGACACCGGAGGGATATCCGGGGCGATAGCGAAGATAATCGGCTACGCGGGTCGAGAAGCGCTCTTTGGAATCGGCAAAGGTCATATCAAAACGACGGTCCTCTTTTTCCGTGACGCGGAACAACTCGAATGCGCGCTAAGACTTAGGCCTCCGGCATCTCCTCGTCAATGAGCGCGCCAAAGGATTCATACCAATCGTGAACGCGCTCATAAAAATGAAAGACGCCATCAAGAAGAAAACCGATTCTAACGGAAGCGGTTTGGCCGGAATACTCGCGGAATTCTTCGAGGCGGTTGTTATGGTCGTTGAGCCAAGCCGTTTGCGATTCGGTCAATTCCCGGCCTTCGGCGGCCTGCAAGACATTATCGTCGATGGCATCCCGGGTGAAAACGACCCAATTGACGTAGAGGAGGCGAACGTTTTGCGATTTCGCCGTCTGCAAGAACTGGTCGGGATCGGAACCCAGCTCCGAGTTCCAAGCCAGCTGCGGTAAGTTATCGCTGGGAAAAGCGCCGTAATAAAGCGCGAAGCCTTCGCGCCGAATGGAATCGAGCAGCCGCTCTTTCAGGACGGCAAGTTCATCAGCCACGGATGCACCTATTTTGCACGAGCGGAATGGTCAGCGAAGGGCTCATGGAAATTGACGCAAGAAACGGACGTCGTTCTGGAAAAAGACCTGGATGTCGTCGATTTGGTATTTGAGCATGGCGAGGCGGTCGATGCCCATGCCGAAGGCGAAGCCGCTGACCTTTTTGGCGTCGTAGTTGACAAAGCCGTAGACCGCGGGATCGACCATGCCGGCGCCGAAGAGTTCGATCCAGCCGGCGCCTTTGCATTTTGAGCAGGTGCCACCTCCGGCGCTGTTGCCGCTGCCGCCGCAGAAGATGCAGGAGACATCGAATTCGACGCTCGGCTCGGTGAACGGAAAATAGCTGGGGCGGAAACGAGTTTTTACGCCGGGGCCGAAGAATTGTTTGACGAAATATTCGATAGTGCCGGTGAAATCGCAGAAAGTGATGTCCGAATCGACGGCCAAACCTTCGACCTGATGGAAGATGAAGGAGTGCGTGGCGTCGGGATTATCGCGGCGATAGACCTTGCCGGGAACGATGACGCGCACGGGAGGTTTGCGCTTTTCCATGGTGCGAATCTGCATGGGGGAAGTGTGCGTGCGCAGAAGCAACGGACTGGGCGCGCCCTTGGGAAGGTCGAGATAGAAAGTGTCCATGTCGTCGCGGACGGGATGGAATTCGGGAATGTTGAGGGCTTCGAAATTGTAGTAGGGCGTTTCGATTTCGGGACCTTCGACGACGGAGAAGCCGATGGAGAAGAAGATGTCTTCGATTTCCTGGAAGACCTGGCGGATTAGGTGGTGCGAGCCGATGGGGCGTTGGACGCCGGGGAGAGAGAGGTCGACGCGTTCGCGGGCAAGAGCGGATTGGTCGGCGCCGGATTCGATGGCCTGGCGGCGGGATTCGATTTGGGATTCGACGTGGGCGCGGAGTTCATTAAGCGCGGCACCGACAGCGCGCTTTAGCTCCGGGGTCGCGGGCCTTAGCCAATTATCGGTAACAAGCGCGAGAACGCCAGACTTGCGGCCGAGCCACTGATCACGAAATGTTTTCCAATCCGATTCGGCATGAACAGTCTGGAACTGCCCTTCAAAGTGCGTACGCAATACTCCAAAGCGAACAGGAACCTGCTCGGGTTGTGTAACTCCGAGAGCAGCGAGCGACTTTTCGAGACCGAGGTCAGTAGGTGGCATGATCGCGAAATAGATTACACCTTAGCGGCACGATGTATCGTGCTCCTACAAGAGAAATCAGGACAAAAACGAAAAAATCCAAACGCTCGTCATTCGCCATATTACGAGCCACATCAAAAAGCGAAGAGAGATTTCTCTCTCCGCGGGCCGACGTGTTCGCAGGAGCGAACGCGAAAGAAAAGGCGTCGGCCCGCTCCGTTCGAAATGACAGTTTGCCTGGTACGCCCAAAGAGCTACGACGCCTTTTTGGCTTGGGGCGGAGCGGCGGCTTTGGCGCTGGCTACCAAGCTGGTGAAAGCGGCGGCGTCTTTGACCGCGATATCGGCGAGGATTTTGCGATCTAGCGAGACGCCGGCGGCTTTTAGGCCGTGAATCAACTGGCCGTAGGTGAGGCCATTGTTGCGGGCGGCTGCTCCAATGCGCTGGATCCAGAGTTTGCGATATTCGCGTTTTTTGACGCGGCGATCGCGCTTGGCGTAACGATCGGCGCGATTCGCGGCTTCTTGGGCGGATTGGTAGAGCTTGCTTTTTGTTAGAAAGAAGCCTTTGGTGCGTCTGAGGTACTTCTTACGGCGAGCGCGGCGTTTTGTGCCGCGTTTTACGCGTGCCATGGGTTTTCTCCTTAAGTTGGAGACAAAGGCGATGCGTTCACGCGGGGAAATACGCGTTCGGCAGCGGGTTTGTCTCTGATTAGTTACAGCCACAGTGTGATTCGCGTTGCTGCGAATCACTTTTTGCGGCTTATCGGCCGGCAGGCACCCGTGAAGCGCTGCCTGGCACGAAGTCGAGAATCGAAAAACGAAATTCGAAACTCGAAGATCGGTGAAGCTTACGGCGTTGCGACTCAGCCGTACGGTAGCATTTGCCTGACGGCGGCGACGTCTCTGGGACTGACTAGCGTCAGCTTTTTTAGCTTGCGCATGCGGCCAGGGGCTTTCGTGCCCATGAGGTGGCGCTTGCCGGAGTGCATGCGTTTGATTTTTCCGTTCGCGGTGATTTTGAAACGTTTTTTGGCGCCGCGATGGGTTTTCAGTTTTAGTTTTGGTTTCGTCGAATTCCGTGGCATGACTTGAAAATCTCCTAAGATTTTTTGGCGCCGAGAAGCTTGAAATCTTTGCGCCCGGTTCAAATCGGGCACGGCGTGCCGTGCCCCTACAAAATCCAAATTCAAAAGCTACTGCGACTGCTGGGCGCTGGCGGTTGATTGGCCGCTGGGCTTTGCCACCGAGGCGCCCTTTTTTGGCGCGAGCAGAGCGACCAGGACGTTGCCTTCCATGCGCGGCATCGTTTCGATCTGGCACTGGTCGGCAATTTCCACCAACAGGCGATTCATTTTGGCGCGGCCTACTTCCTGATGCGCCATTTCGCGGCCGCGATGAAAAATCATGGCGCGAACTTTGTGGCCCTCACCGAGGAAGCGGATGATCTGATTCTTGCGAACCTGATAATCGTGCTCAGCGGTCGCGGGACGAAACTTTACTTCTTTTAGCTGCGAGCCACGGCTGCTCTTGCGCTGTTCGTGGGCTTTTTTGTTGGCCTGGTAGAGATATTTGCCGTAGTCGGTAATCTTGCAAACCGGGGGATCCGCCGTCGGCGAAATTTCCACCAGGTCAAGCCCGCGCTCGCGCGCCAATTTAATGGCCTCGAATGGCTGCATGACGCCAAGCTGGCCGCCCTCTTCATCAATCACCCGGATCTCGCGAGCGCGAATCCGCTCGTTGATGCGGATGCGATCGCTCTGCCGGAAGCTGCGTTCTGCGATATTCCCCCCTAAGTGCTAAAGGCGCCTTGCTGCCCGCCTCGCCGGGCTGGGCCTCGAATCACTATAAATCCGTCCACACGGATGAGAAGAGGCCTTGGACGGGTTTCAAAGTATAGCACGTAGCGGGATTAAGTGAGCAAGGGGGTGGGTGATTCTCGGTTAGCGCTGACGGAACAAGATTCAAGAAGTGACATCGAATACCTTCTCCTCGGGACCTTTAATACTTGCGCGAATCTGTGATTTTTCACCCACCTCGGCCAAGACCTCAAGCCCCATCAGATCAAAGAGGCGGCCAACGCCATCGTAATCAGGTCCGGCATACGTGAAGCGAACGATTTTGCAGCCGGAGGGGGAATCGACCGAGGGATGGATGGTGTCGGCGCTCCATTCGATGAAAAAAGGGAGCAAACCACCGAGGTCATCCTTGAGATTGAGAGTTTTCCATCGGAGGAGGCGACCATCGGGGCGCTTGCGGGAGCCGGGAGTAGGACCTTCGAATTCGAAATCGCCCTCGCGGAGATGGTTTGCGAATTGCGTTAGGTCGCCGGGATGTACGGCCCAGCCGACGAGGCGAGGTTCGCTAAGTTTGTGCAAGCCGTAGTGATCGGGCACCTGGGATTGCTTAGGGTCGGGCGCGATGATTTCGAGGTAGTGTTTTTCGCCGAGGGAGAGGAGCGCGTTACGCGTGCCGCGGCCAGGGTGAACGCCGCCGAATGCGGCGCGAACGCCGGTGTCTTTCTCGACGAAGTCGATGCCGCGATCGAGGTCGCTGCAGCCGAGAAGGATGTGGTCGAGCATCGTGGGAGGCTCACCATCTCTCCAAGAGACGGGCGGCATTGCGAATGCGCCACCAGTTAGCGCGAGAAAAGTTCTGCGAGAGAGCATGTAAGACCTCGCTCAAGGAAATTGCCGACCGCCGGTGTGAATATGATGCGCAACGTTTAGGCCAGATCGCGGGACGTGATTTCATTTTGCAGGGCGGCAACGACTTCGGTGAGGGGCTTGGGGCCTTGGTCGCCTTTGGTGCGGTGGCGGACGGAGACGGTGCCGGCTTCGGCTTCTTTTGCGCCGACGATGAGCATGTAGGGAATTTTTTGGAGTTGGGCGTCACGAATTTTGGCCGGGAGCTTTTCGTTGCGGTCGTCGAGATGGGCGCGGATGTTGTGGCGCTTGAGAGTTTCGGTGACGTGCTTGGCGTAGTCGGCGACTTTTTCGCTGACGGGGCAGATTTGGACTTGAACCGGAGCGAGCCAGAGCGGGAAGGCGCCGGCGTAATGCTCGATCAAGATGCCGAAGAAGCGTTCGACGGAACCGAGCAGCGCGCGATGGACCATGAGTGGCTGATGCTTGGCACCGTCTTCGGCGACGTATTCGAGGCCGAAACGCGCGGGAAGATTGAAATCGAACTGGACGGTGGTGAGCTGCCAGGGGCGGCCAATGGCGTCTATGAGCTTGACGTCAATTTTGGGGCCGTAGAAGGCGGCTTCGCCGGTGATGGTTTTGTGGGGGATGTTGAGCTTCTTCATTGTCTCGGCGAGAGCGGCGGTGGCGCGGTGCCAGTCTTCGGGCTTGCCGGCGTAATTTTCTGGATGCGAGGCGTCCCAATCGGAGAGTTCGACTTCGAATTTATCGAAGCCGAAATTTTTCATTACGGCGAAGGCGAAATCGACGCAGGCCTCGACTTCGGCTTCGATTTGAGACGGCGCGCAGAAAATGTGGGCGTCGTCCTGCGTAAAGCCGCGGACGCGAAGGAGGCCGTGGAGGACGCCGCTACGCTCGTAGCGATAGACGGTGCCGAGTTCGGCGAGGCGCACGGGAAGATCGCGGTAGCTGTGAAGTTTGGATTTGTAGATGAGAATGTGGCCGGGGCAGTTCATGGGCTTGAGCTGGTAGTCGGCTTTTTCGACTTCGATGGGGCCGAACATGCTGTCTTTGTAAAAGCCGGTGTGGCCGCTGGTTTTCCAGAGGTCGAGGCGCATGATGTGCGGAGTGTAGACAAGATCGTAGCCGCGTTTGAGAAGCTCATCGCGGAGCCAGTCCTCGACAATTTTGCGGATGAGGCCGCCCTTGGGATGCCAGAAAATCAGGCCGGGGCCTGCTTCTTCCTGAATGCTGAAGAGTTCGAGCTCGACGCCGAGTTTGCGGTGATCGCGGCGCTTGGCTTCTTCGAGGCGGTGGAGATATTCGTCGAGCTCTTTCTGCGTGAAGAAGCATGCGGCGTAAATGCGCTGGAGCTGGGGATTGCCTTCCTGGCCTTTCCAGTAGGCGCCGGCGACGCTCATGAGCTTAAAGGCGGTGATGCGCTTTGTGGAGGGAATGTGCGGGCCGCGGCAGAAATCGAGGAAATTTCCAGTGGTGTAAAAAGAAACCATCAGTTCATTGGCTTTTTCTTCGACGAGCTCACACTTGAAAATCTGATTGGACTTTTTGTAAAGCTCGAGAGCTTCGGGTTTGGGGATGAGCTTGCGCTCATTGGGCAAGTCTTGCGCGGCGAGCTCGTGCATTTTCTTTTCAATTTTCGCGAGATCTTCTGGTGTGAAAGGCTCGTCGCGGAGGAATTCGTAGAAAAAGCCGGTGTCGATGGGCGGGCCGATGCCGAGCTTGACGTTGGGGTACAGCTCCATCACGGCGGCGGCGAGCAGGTGCGCGGCGGAATGGCGAAAGACGAAGAGGGCGTCAGGATCTTTTTCGGTGAGGATCTGGAGCTTGACGTTTTCTTCCAGCGGGCGACGCAAATCGATGAGCTCACCAAGATCAGGAGCGTTGGGCAACGGAGTTCCGTTGGTCGCAGTCACGCGAGCTACGAGAGCGGCGTCGGCGAGGCGGGGCGAAATTTTGCGGGCGATATCCGCCGGAGTCGTGCCCTTGGGCACCTCTTGAACCTTGCCGTCCGGCAATGTGACCTGCACTTGCTCGACTACCTGCTCCATGGTTGGTTCACCCGGAAGGAGAAACTCTAAGCTTATCGGCACGTTGTATTTGGGTCAAGGAGGCGGCAAGGGAGCGGCGGCGGTAGCTAAAGAAAGGTGACGCGGGGCAGACCCTTGAAGTGAGCGTCTGAAGTGACCAGCTCTGCTCCACGTTTCTCAACTGTCGCGTAGATCAGCGCATCGGCCATCGGAAGCTCATGTTGAATGCTAATGACGGTGGCGGCGAGAGCGATCTCTTGATCCACCGCGACAACCGTGCGGCGCAGGGCTTCAGAAACAAAATGATCTGCGATCGTTTTCGGCTGTCGTTGAAGGAGGATTTTGCGAACTTCATACAAGACAATGACCGGGACCAGTATGGGCCGTTCGCCTTCGAGATAGGGAGCGAAGAGGTCAGCCTTCGAGTCCGAGGTGATGTACTCCAGCCATCCGGACGAGTCTATAAGGACGGGTTCAGAGACGCTCGGAGTGGTCACGGTAGCTATCCTTCCATTTCATCCCTTGCGCTACACCGCGAAGATCTTTGATGGAACGTGGCGGATGAAGGAGGATGGTTCCGTCAAGAACGTAGATGTTGAGTTCCTGGCCCGGTACGAGCTTGAGGTTCTCGCGGACTCTTTTCGGGATAACAACCTGGAATTTAGGCGAAACCTTAACTGTGTCCATTGGTTTTAAACAAAAATGATATCGATACGCGTAGCAGTATGTCAAATCTCTTTTTGATAGAAATGGTATGACAAGTTCTTAATCGATACGTCCTGCGGAGGACGGTGGATCAGGATTTCTTGGCGCGGGCGGCTTCAAGGGATTCCCAGGCGGATTCGGGGAGCATGAGCAGGTCGTTGAACTCGCCGGCGCCGCGCAACCATTGGCCGCCGTCGATGACCACGCACTCGCCATTGATGTATTCCGCCATATCGCTCAGAAGAAAAGACGCGAGGTTGGTGAGCTCTTCATGGCGGCCGAAGCGCTTCATGGGGTGCTTGTCCTTCGCGTGATCTTCAAATTGTCTCGAGGGCATGAGGCGGGACCATGCGCCTTCGGTGGGGAATGGGCCGGGAGCAATGGCATTCAGCCGGATGTGATATTTGGCCCACTCGACGGCTAGTGACCTGGTCATGGCGAGCACGCCAGCCTTGGCGCAGGCTGAGGGGACGACGAAGCCGGATCCACTGTTGGCGGCGGCGTAGGTGGTGACGATGTTTAAGACATTGCCGCCGAGCTTCTGCGCAATCCAGCGTTTGGCGAAAGCTTGCGTGCAATGAAACGAACCGTTGAGAACAATGCTGACGACGGTGTTAAAGGCGTTGGGAGAAAGTTTCTCGGTGCGGGCGATGAAATTTCCGGCAGCGTTGTTGACGACTGTGTCGATGCGGTCAAATTGCTGTTCGGCTTTCTCAGCGGCGGCTTCGACGGCGCCGTAGTCGCGGACATCGCAGGTGGTGTAGGCGGCCGAGCCCCCTGCGCGGTGAATTTCCGAGCAAACTTCCTTCAATGGTTCTTCGCGGCGGCCAACCAGGTACATGCGAGCGCCAAGCTCGGCAAAGCGCAAGGCCATGGAGCGGCCTAAACCAGTCCCTCCGCCCGTGAGGAAGATCGCCCGGCCTTTCAAAGTGTCCTGTTGAAACACACGCCACCGCCTTTTGACTATGTTCACCGGATTGGGGCAGTCCGGAAAAGCGATTCTACTGTATCAGCATCCCGGAGCAGAGAAATTTGCTGACCGTGAGATGAAAAACGAACGAGGAGCGGCGCCGAGGGCGGCCAAGGACCATCGCCGGATTTCGAAGTTAGAAGCCACCAGCAATGCCGAACCTAATTCGGCTTTAACACTGCTGGAATCGGTCGGCCCATGGCTTTTGCATATTCCGCGGCGAAGAGCGGGCTGTCCGGAAATTCCTCTGTCAATTCCCGCAAGAGCTTTTGGGCCAGGGCCTCTTGCTTTTCGCGACGCGCGGCCAGCGCCAGGAGGACTTTTGCAAAAGGCTTAAGGTAACTGCCTTTCTCAGCCGTTTTGCCGACTAACTCCATGCCAAGTTTCTTGTCGCCATGGATACCGCCAAACCAAAGAACCGCCCGAACGCCGCCGGAGAGACAGCCGATGATGTAATCCGCCGAACCTGGCGCCACCCAGGCGTCATTCGCATCGGGGCGCTCTGCCAGTAGCAGCTTGGCATGCTCATTGGCTTCCTTCATTCGTTTGAGGCCATCGACATGCTTTTTATCAAGGATGCTGTCCGCGTTGGATTCCATGCCGGCGGCGAGAGTCAATGCAAAGAGCGCGGCTGGGTCATGTTTGTCCTTCGCGAGGCGTTCTTTGGAGAGCTTGCGGGCCTGCTCTAACTCCGCGCGGAAGTTTTTCATGCGCTCGGGATCGGGCTTGCCCTCGATGCCTCGCAGAAACCTCTTGTCATCCAGAAAGAAATCGCTGGTCATCACGCCCTGGCGGTAGAACTCCTCGAAAAGATAGCTCGCCGCCATAGCCACGGAACCGAAGGGATCGCCGGGGTGTTCGGAAGTCCAAGCGGAAAATTTTTCCCGGGCTTCGGGGTACTTCTGCACATAGAGCAAACGGAACCCGTCCTTCAGTTCTGGGACCTCCGTGAACGCGGAATCGCTGCCGTCGGTGACAATTTGCGCGCGGGACACAGGAGCGGTAAATAAGACACCCAAAGCAAGAGCCGGAATCCAGCAGGAAAAGATCCTTCTTCTTTTCAGAAAACACCCGGCAAGAACCTCGGTTTGTTTGCCATCGTGGCGCGATACTCGGGATTCGCCAAAAGAACGCGCTCTTCCGTGGAGAGACGCATCGAGAGAACGCCGATGTGAGCAAGCGAGCCGACTAAGGCGGTAATCCAAGCCGTGTGGATGAGGGGAAGCGACAGCATTTCAGCAAAGACGGCAGCGTAGTTTGGATGGCGAACGTAGCGGAAGGGGCCAGTGGAAATGACGCCGAGGCTGGTGGAATCCATCACCTGCACGTTCCAATGATTTCCGAGCGTTCGGATCACCCACCAGCGAACTACATTCGCCGCCAAAAAGATGGCCAACATGATTGCAGCAAGAACGGGGATGAACGGGCGGTGAAGAAGGACAACTTCGAGCGCAGCGCCCAGGAGAACCGCAGTATGAAGCAGGACCATCCAGCGAAATCGAGGCTCGTCTACCTTAGCAGCGCCGCGGGCAATCATTTCCCGCTGATGGCGGCGCGAAATTTGCAGCTCGACGATGCGAAGCAGAGCTACTGCCACCAGAAGGGCGAGAAACGCGATGACGCTTACGCCCATTGCAGCAGGAGAAATTCAGCGCTGAATCCTGGACCAAAGGCGGCCGCGAGCGCATATTCGCCCGATTTGAGAGGCCGCTTTTCCAGCCATTCCTGCAAAATGAAAAGAATCGTGGCGCTGGAAAGGTTGCCGACATTTCCGAGAATGTCCCAGGAAGGCTGCGTGTCACATTTGCAGAGCCCCAATTCCTTTTCGACGTTGCCCAACAAGCGCGCGCCGCCTGGGTGCAAAATCCATCCTTTTATCTCTTCCTGTTTCCGGCCATGGCGTTCAAGGAATCCATCGACGAGTTCGCGAATTCTAGCGCCGATCATTTCGGGCACGTCTTTCGATAACAAGATGTGGAAACCCGAATCGCGCAAGTCGAAACCCATGGCATCCAGGGAATCGGGGAACGTGTAGGTTTCCGAAACGAGAATCTTCGGGCCCTTGTGCTCTTTTCCAGTCACCAAGACCGCGGCTGCGCCGTCGCCGAAAAGAATCGAGGAAATCAAATTCGCCTGGGAGATGTCTTTGCGCTGAAAGGTGAGGGAAGGCAGCTCGACAGAGATGATCAGCACATTTCCGCCCGGATGGGCCTTCAAATAATCCGCCGCGCGGCCCAGAGCCATCGCCCCGGCGGCGCAACCGAGTTCCGTGAAGGGCATCCGGCGCACATTCGAGCGGAAGCCCATGAGATTGATCAAATGCGCATCCAAGGAAGGAATCATGAAGCCGGTGCAGGAAACGGTGATGATGAGATCCACTTCATCCGGGCGCAAGCCAGCCCGGCGCAAACATTCCTCGGACGCCTCCCGGCCGAGTTTCACTGCGTGCTCGATATACTCCTGGTTAGTCTTGGATAGCGGCCGGGGTTCAACGGTATATTCAATCGGAAAAATCGAGTAGCGCTTGTGCACCTGGGCGTTGTCCGCAATAGCCATTAACGCTTCGAGGCGGCGGTCTGGAATGTCGAAGACCCGCCCCATGTAATACTTCACTTCTTCGCGAGTCATCGTGTACGGCGGCAAAGCGGTGGCCGTCGCGGCGATCGTGCAGTGCGAGTTTGAGGCCCCGTTCGAGGGTCCGATATTCACGTATTCCACCTTTAACTCAGTGTGAAAACTCCGCCTGAGAGCGCTACCGGTTTGCTAAGCCATTTTGTCGCAACGGTTCAGCAGCGGACGATATATGAGCGCTAGACTTTACATCATTCCTGGCGCGGGGAACAGTTTCAATTAGGACACCGCCCGCGCGCGACGCCCAGCGCCGTTCACCTCCAATTTAACCTTGTGTCGTCTCTTTGTAAAATCCCCGTCTGGATTTGGGGTATTCTTTTGCACATCATGAGAAATTCTGCAAGTTCCCATTTTTTGCGATTGCAACGTGCCTTGTCTGTTTTTGGCTTCGTCTTTTTCAGCTGCGGTGCTGTTTTCCTCCTCGCGGTGAAGACCGCAGCGCAGGAAAAAGCGCCGTCACTGCTTGTGATGATCTCTGTGGATGGCATGCGTCCGGATTACATCACGCAAGCGGATGCGCACGGCGCGAAAGTGCCGAATCTGCGGCGGTTCATGAAGGAAGGAACCTACGCTGAGGGAGTGGTTGGAGTCGTGCCGACGGTGACCTATCCGAGTCATACGACGCTGGTGACGGGGGTGTGGCCGGCGAAGCACGGAATTTTCGCCAACACCACCTTTGATCCGTTACAAAAAAATCAGGGAGGCTGGTATTGGTACACGGAAGACATTCGCGTGCCTACCTTGTGGGATATCGTTGCTGCGGCGGGACGGACGACGGCTAGCATTCAGTGGCCGGTCACCGTCGGCGCGCACATCACCTGGGACATTCCAGAATTCTGGCGCGCGAGCACGCCGGACGACGCAAAGCTGCTGCGCGCGGTTTCGACGCCGGGATTGTTGCAAGAGGCGCAGGCGGACCTTGGAGAATACCGGGGAGGAATCGACACGTCCGCGGAAGGGGACGTGAACCGGGGACAGTACGCGGAATGGATTCTTGGAAAGAAGCATCCCGCATTCTTGACCCTGCATCTCAGCGCCCTCGATCACATCGAACACGAGACGGGGCCGTTCAGCCCCGAAGATATTGCCGTGCTTGAAACTATCGATGCCACCATCGGGAAGATTCGCGCCACGGCGGAGAAGCTCGCCCCGGGCCGGGCGTATATCGCCGTCGTTTCTGACCACGGGTTCGTTCGAACCGACGCGCAATTGAATTTGTTTCCATTGTTTCGCGAAGCGAAGCTGATTAGGGTCGATGAAAAAGGGAAAATTACGGATTGGAAAGCGATTCCTTGGGTGACGGGCGGGTCGGCAGCGATTGTCCTGAAGGATCCCAACGATACCGCAATGCTTTCGCAAGTACGAGAACTGCTGGGAAAGATGGCGAGTGATCCTGCGAACGGGGTCGACCGCATCCTGGACGCGGAGGAACTTCACAAGCGCGGCGGTTTTCCGCCGGCATCTTTTTTTGTGGGGCTTAAGCCTGGCTGGCGGACAGGATCAAACCTCGACGGCCCCGTTCTTTCCAAAATTAAAGTCGGCGGCACGCACGGAGGACTGCCCGACTTGCCCGAGCTGCATGCCGCATTTTTCTTGGTTGGCCCAGGCGTACCCGCGGGACGATCGCTGGGCTTGATTGATATGCGCGACATTGCCCCGACGCTGGCGCACGAAATGGGACTATCTTTGCCAAGCGCGGACGGGAAAAATCTACTGCCGTAGTTGAGAGACACCCTTCGGCACGAGGGGATTTGTTGCTTCCGCAACTTAGCGCAGCCCGACCAGCCCTTTTACAGAATCGATGAGCTTGGCAGAGTCGAAGCCGACGCCGTCCTTGAATACCAACTCGACGTTTTCGATGTCCTTGATGGTGGCCGATGGATCGCCCTTTAGAACAACGATATCGGCCGCTTTGCCGACAGCAAGCGTACCGACTTTGTCCAGCTCGCCGAGAAATTCGGCGCCATTGGAAGTGGCAATGTGAATGGCTTCGACGGGCGTGAAGCCCGCTTCGACAAGCAGTTCGACTTCGCGCTGGTCTCCAAAGCCGGCGATTACGCCGCCGTATCCGGTAGGATCGAGCCCCGCCAGCAGCAGCCCGCCCTGCTTTGAAAAGTCGTGTTCGAATTCCATTTCTTTTTTGAAGATGGCTGCAGCATCGGAATTGGCTGCGTTGTCGGATATGCGCGCGCGCCTCGTCAAATAGGCGATACGGGCTTCCGGCGTCATCGCGTCCAGCACCCGGCTATCGAGCGGCGCGCGTCCGGGCACGGAAGTTTCGAATACGGGAAGCGTCGACGTGACTGCGACGTGATGCGCGATCAGGTCGTGAATCATGTCCTGCATGGGCTTGCCGGCGATATCGACCGATAGCAACGCTTTTGCGGCGTCCCGCGGGTTGGGGCAGACGCCGGGCTTTTTACCCGGATAAAACTCGGTATCCACTTCGATGCCGTGTTCCAGATCGTCGATACCGAGCGCGGCTGCTTCGCGGAAACCGATCGAGCAGAGATGGCCGGTGACTTTGATTCCGTGGGCGTGGGCGGCTTTGATGGCGGCGGAAAGTTCTTCAGGCGTGATATTCATATACGCCTTAAAAGAAGTGGCGCCCTGGGCGATCCAGTATTCAACCAACTGGCGCGCATCCTCGGCGTCCCTCAGCTGATGCATCTGCAAAGCGAAGGCACCCGGTCCTTCGAGATAAGGACCGGTCACATGAAGTTTTGGCCCGGCAAGTTTGCCAGAGTCGATGGCTTGCTTGAGTTCGAGATCGGTGTAGGGTTCGAGGCTGCCAGTCGTGCGAATCGTGGTGACGCCGCCCGCGAGATAGAGGCGTGGAAAACTTGAAGCGTGCTCTGGATAAAGCGGCAGCCCGCCTGGAGACGGATAGAACATGTGATCGTGCATGCCGACGAGCCCGGGAATAACGGTGCGGCCGGAAAGATCCAGAGCCTTCGCGCCGGCGGGAATTTTGGCTGCGCCGTCGCTGGTCAAAGCGGTGATTTTTCCGTTCTCGATGATGAGTGTTTGATCCGCGCGGGCCGCCGTCCCCGTGCCATCGACGACGCGCACGTGCGTCAGCGCGAGCACGGGCGCATCTTCCCCGACAAATGCGGAGACAGCGGGAGAAAGCTTCGGATTCGCCTGACATACGGCGATAGCTGGCAATAGCAGGGAGCACAGCGCGATCCCGAAAACTATTCGCATTGCAACACCTCGGAGAGTCAGGAATGTTTCAACGCGGTGCAGTCTATTCAGACTGTCGTGGCGGCACAAGCGTTGATTGCGAAGTGGCCGCACGGAGATTGTGGTAGATTTTGGTTTCCTTGAGGTGACAGATGCTGAAACGCTTCGGACAACTTCTGGCAAACATGTTCGTAACCGCGATTTTCGCGCTCATGCCTTGCGCCGCTCAGCAGCCGCCCAGCGCCGCCACCGAAGGCGACTTTGTGATTCACAATTTTCAGTTTCATTCCGGCGAGTCGCTGCCGGAATTACGGCTGCATTACACCACGCTCGGGAAGCCGGTTCGCGACGCTGCGGGGCACACCACCAATGCGGTGCTCATCCTTCACGGAACCGGCGGAACGGGACATCAGTTTTTCGCGCCGCAATTTGCAGGTGTATTATTTGGGCCGGGCCAGCTTCTCGACGCGTCGCGCTACTACATTATTCTTCCCGATGGGATCGGTCACGGAAAATCGTCCAAACCCAGCGACGGTTTACGCGCGCATTTTCCGCAGTACGACTACGACGATATGGTCATCGCGCACTACCGGCTGGTGAGCGAAGGACTCGGCGTCAATCATCTGCGGTTGGTGATGGGCACCTCGATGGGCTGCATGCACTCTTTTATGTGGGGCGAGATGTATCCGGATTTCATGGACGCGCTGATGCCGCTCGCGTGCTTGCCAGTGCAGATCGCCGGGCGCAATCGCATTTGGCGGAAGATGGTAATGGATGCGATTCGCGAAGATCCCGAATGGAAGGGCGGGGAATACAAGGAAGAACCCAAGCAAGCTCTGCGGACAGCGCTGGATTTGCTGTTAATCGCGGGGAGCGCGCCGATTCCCATGCAGAAAACGATGCCGACGCGCGAAGATGCCGACAAATATCTTGATGACTATTTTCACGCGCGATTAGGCGCGCTGGATGCCAACGATCTCTTGTATCAAGTGAACGCTTCGCGCGATTACGATCCCTCGCAGCAACTTGGCAAAATCAAGGCGCCGGTGATGTGGATCAATTCGGCGGACGATTTTATTAATCCGCCGGGGCTGGGTATCGCCGAGCAGGAGATCAAGAAAATTAAGAATGGAAAATTCGTCTTGATCCCTGCCAGTGAAAATACGCACGGCCACGGCACGCATACGTGGGCAGAGATTTGGAAGCAGTATATGGCGGACTTGCTCGTGGAATCAGCCCACTAAAACGCTCATGCCGCGAGGAAGAATTTGTTAGCGTGTGGCTTCGTGGCTGGCGCGAATCTCCTGCCAGCGGCGCGGACGCTTGTTGGCTTGCAGAACTTTTTTTCGAAGGCGAATTGATTTTGGCGTGATTTCGACGAACTCGTCGTCGGCGATAAATTCAATCGCCTGTTCCAGGCTGAGCTCGCGGTGCGGAATCAGACGAATCGCTTCATCCGCGCTCGAGGAGCGCATGTTGGTCTGCTTCTTTTCCTTGGTGACATTCACTTCCATGTCCTGCTCGCGGGAATTTTCTCCGATGACCATCCCTTCATAGACCTCGATGGCAGGGCCAATGAACAGTTCGCCGCGCTCCTGAAGGTTCCACAGCGCAAACGCCGTGGATGGTCCGGGACGATCAGCGACGAGCGCGCCTGTCGGTCGCAGGGCCATTTCGCCCGCATAATCCGTCCAGCCGTCGAAAATCGAGTGAACCAACGCGGTGCCGCGCGTGTCGGTCAGCAACTGGCTGCGCAGGCCGATCAATCCGCGCGAAGGGATTTTGAAGTCCATGCGGACGCGGCCGGAGTTATGGTTGCTCATTTTGAGCATTTCGCCGCGGCGGCTGCCCAATGTTTCGAGAATGATGCCGATGAAATTTTCGGGCACGTCGATGACCAGGCGCTCGAGCGGCTCGAGTTTCCGGCCGTTCTCCGTGCGCACGACGATTTCCGGCTTGCCGACCATCAATTCAAAACCTTCGCGCCGCATGGTTTCGATCAGGATGGCGAGCTGAAGTTCTCCGCGCCCCAGCACACGAAAAGATTCCGGCGTATCCGTATCTTCCACGCGAATCGAAACGTTGGTGAGCAATTCTTTCTGCAGGCGGTCGCGCAGGTCGCGCGAAGTCACGTAGCTGCCTTCTTTCCCGGATAGAGGGCTGCTGTTCACCGTGAAAATCATGGCAAGCGTGGGCTCGTCGATCAACAAAGGCTCCAGCGGTTGCGGAGTCGCCAAATCCGTAATGCTTTCGCCGATCTGAATTCCTTCCACGCCGGCGATGGCCACAAGATCGCCCGCGGCAACGGCTTCCGCTTCATCGCGCTCGAGTCCTCGAAACGTATACAGCTTGGTGATGCGTGTGGACAGAAGCTTTCCATCCAGCTTGCTGATGCCGACATCCTCGCCGCGCCTCAGCGTGCCATTAAACACGCGGCCAATCGCGATGCGGCCGAGAAAATCGCTGTAGTCGAGATTCATCACCTGAATTTGCAGAACGCCGTCCGGATCGCCGGGCGGCGCAGGGATGCTTTTCACGATGGTTTCAAACAGCGGAAGCAAATCCTTCGAGCTGTCCCCGATTTGCCGGTGCGCGATACCCTCGCGCGCGTTCGTGTAAACCACGGGAAAATCGAGCTGGTCCTCGGTGGCGTCCAAGTCAATAAATAAATCATAGATTTCATCGAGGACTTCTTTTGCGCGCGCATCGGTGCGGTCGATTTTGTTCAGCACAATGACGGGCGGGAGCTTCGCCGCGAGCGCTTTCTGAAGAACGTAGCGCGTTTGCGGCAGCGGCCCTTCGCTGGCATCGACCAGCAGCACGACGCCGTCCACCATGCGCAGCGCGCGCTCGACCTCGCCGCCAAAATCGCTGTGGCCGGGCGTGTCAACGATGTTGATCTTGGTATCGTGGAAAAAAAGCGCGGTGTTTTTCGCGAGAATCGTAATGCCACGCTCGCGCTCGAGGTCGTTCGAGTCCATCACGCGCTCGACGAGCGCTTCGTTGGCGCGGAAAATTCCGCTCTGGCGCAGCATGGCGTCGACCAGGGTCGTCTTGCCGTGGTCCACGTGCGCGATAATGGCGATATTGCGAATATTTTGGCTCATGATTTCTGCGTCGGTCTGCGGACTACTCTTCGGGCAGTCACTGCAAAGACAAAAATAGCCCCGACCCGGTCGGGGCGCGGACGAATCTCCTTTGTTCTCAGGTGCGGTCGAGCAACTTATAGTTTAGCAGAGCGGGCCGCCGTTCCACGTTAAATTTCGTGTACTATCCTCGTCCAGGCCGTTTCGTCAACCAAAGTAGTGGGTTCCTCAGGAGGTTTCCGTGCGAATAGCGCGTCTGCTGTGGAAGGGCAGAGTCTACCTCTGGATTATCGCCATTCTGCTGCTTTTCCTCCTGTCGGGACGCGCGCAAGCGCCGACCCCGCCTGACTATTCGCCTCTTTTTGACAAAACGGATGTAATGATTGCCGCGAGGGATGGCGTCAAGCTGCACACCGAAATTTACACGCCGAAAAACGCGACTGAGCCGCTCCCCATTGTCATGGAGCGGACACCCTATGGGCTCCACGACGATGAAAAAGGCTACAGCCGCGTTCTCACTCGCTATGCGGAGATGATTCCCGACAACTATATCTTTGTCTTCCAGGATATTCGCGGCCGCTACGGGTCCGAAGGAAACTTCGTGATGCAACGGCCCGTGCGCGATTCGAAGGATCCCAAAGCAATCGACGAGGGCACGGATACCTACGACACCATCGACTGGCTGGTGAAAAACGTCCCGAACAACAACCATCGCGTCGGGCTGGTCGGTATTTCCTACGGCGGCTGGCTTACCGTCATGGGGATGCTCGAACCGCATCCCGCGCTCAAAGCCGTTTCCGAACAGGCTTCGCCTGCGGATATGTTTCTTGGCGACGATTTTCATCACAACGGCGCGTTCCGGCTGAGCTATGGCTTCGAATACTCGACCATGATGGAAACGGGAAAGACGAATTTTGCCTTCCAATTCGATCTTTTCGACACCTACCAGTGGTATCTGCGCCTCGGCGCTTTATCCAACGTCAACAAGAATTACATTCATGGAACACTCCCAACCTGGAACAATTTTGTCGCTCATCCGAATTACGACGCCTTTTGGAAACAAGAGGCCATGCCCTACATCCTGAAGAAACCGACCGTGCCTAATCTCAATGTGGCGGGCTGGTGGGACCAGGAAGACTTTTACGGGCCGATGAAGATCTACCAACTCCTAGAGAAAAATGATCCCGATCACTTGAACTATCTCGTTGCCGGCCCCTGGAATCACGGCGGCTGGGGCCATGGCTTGGGCGATTCTCTCGGACCCATTTCCTTCGGCAGCGACACGTCTCTTTATTTCCGCCAAAACATTGAAGCGCCCTGGTTCGCCTATTGGCTGAAGAACAAGGGCAACCTGCCGCTCAAGGAAGCGATGCTCTTTCAAACCGGCAGCGACAAGTGGGTGCAGTTTGATTCCTGGCCGCCACAGGATGCAATCGCGCGCGAGCTGTACTTTCATGAAGACGGTAAGCTTTCTTTCGATCCGCCAATGCCCGCCGCGCCCCAGGCCTTTGATAGTTACGTCAGCGATCCCGCGCATCCGGTGCCGTATCGCCATCGCCCGATTGATATGACCTATCCGACCGATCATCCCGGCGGTTGGTATACCTGGCTCGTGCAGGATCAACGCTTCGTCGACAATCGACCGGACGTGCTGACCTGGGAGACCGATGAGCTGACCGACGACGTGACCCTGGCGGGGCGAGTGACCGCGAAACTTTTTGCGTCCACCACGGGAAGCGATTCCGACTGGGTCGTCAAGCTCATCGATGTTTATCCAGAAAAATATTCCAAGGACTGGAAACTTTCCGGCTACGAACTGATGATCGCGGATGAAGTGTTCCGCGGGCGCTTCCGCAAGTCGTTCGAGAGGCCGGAACCCATCACGCCAAACGCCATCACGCCGTTCACGATTGATCTTCACACGGCAAACCACGTCTTCGAGAAGGGCCATCGCATCATGGTGCAAGTGCAAAGCACGTGGTTCCCTATCATCGACCGCAATCCGCAGAAATTTGTCCCCAACATTTTTGAAGCCAAGGAGTCCGACTTCCAGAAAGCCACTCAACGGATCTACCGTTCGAAGGAGTACCCTTCAGGAGTCGTGCTTTCGATTTTGCCCGCGACAACTGGCAACTGACGATTTTCGTCCAGCTATGTGAGCCTTGCGAGGGAGGGCCATCCCTGCTAGAACAGCCCATTCCCTCTCCTGTGATATTCTCGGTCTCGCTGCAGAAATTGCGTTGACTCGCGTCGCTCCGAGGAGAGTTTCCATGCGTCAAATCCGCAAAACAGCCAGCGTCGCCATTTTCCTTGCCGCAGCCGGCTTCGTCCTCCTGCCGCTTTTCGGAGCCGCCCCGCAGCGGCAGCGTCCGGACTTCTCCGCCCTCTTCGATAAAACCGAAGTGATGATTCCCATGCGCGACGGCGTGAAGCTGCACACCGAGATTTACACGCCGAAAGATTCCGCGGAACCGCTGCCGATTCTCTTTGAACGCACTCCTTACGGGATCTCGAGCCCCGACAAGGGCATGAGCAACATGATCTACCGTTATGCCGACATGGTTCCCGAAGGCTACATCTTCGCGTTTCAGGATATTCGCGGACGTTACAGCTCCGAGGGAAAGTTCGTCATGCTTCATCCGCTACATGAAGACAGCGACCCCAAGGGAGTGGACGAAAGCACGGACACTTACGACACCATCGACTGGCTCGTCCAAAATGTTCCCAAAAACAATGGCCGCGTCGGCCTCGACGGCATCTCTTACGACGGCTTTCTCGTCGACATGGGAATGATTCATCCGCATCCCGCGCTTAAGGCCGCCTCCGAACAGGCCTGCATGGGCGACACGTGGCTCGGCGACGATTTCTTTCACAATGGCGCCTTTCGTCTGAGTTACGCCTTCGAATACACCGCCTTACTCGAATCCTCGAATGAGAACTTCAGTTTTTCTTTCGACCGTTTCGACGTCTATGATTTTTATCTCCGGCTCGGCGCGCTTTCGAACGCCAATGCAAAATATTTCCATGGGAAACTGCCGACCTGGAACGAATTTGTCGCCCACGCCAGTTACGACGATTTTTGGAAGCGCCACGCGGTCGCTTATGGCCTGAATCAAGCCACCGTTCCCAATCTCAACGTCGCCGGATGGTGGGACCAGGAGGATTTTTACGGGCCGATATCGACCTACGCGCGGCTGGAAAAATCCGACACGAAACATCTCAACTATCTCGTTGCCGGACCGTGGAATCACGGCGGTTGGGGCGGCGGCCCGGGCAAGTCGCTCGGCGAAATTCCATTCGGCAGCGACACGGGCGTTTACTTTCGGCAAAAAATCGAACTGCCGTGGTTTGAATACTGGCTCAAAGACAAAGGCACACTGCCGCTCAAGGAAGCGCTGCTCTTTCAAACCGGCAGCGACAATTGGGTTCAATACGATTCCTGGCCGCCGCGACAGGCGCAAACCGAAAATCTTTATTTCCACGGGGACGGAAAACTCTCCTTCGATCCTCCGCAAACGGATTCCGCCGACGCTTCGGACAGTTACGTCAGCGATCCCGCGCATCCCGTGCCCTATCGTCATCGCCCCATCGACATGACCTATCCCGAGGATCATCCCGGCGGTTGGTACACCTGGCTGGTACAGGACCAGCGCTTCGTAGACGACCGTCCAGGCGTTGTGACCTGGCAAACGGACGAACTAACAGAGGACGTCACGCTCGCCGGCCAAGTCACGGCCAAGCTCTTCGCTTCCACGACCGGCAGCGACAGCGATTGGATCGTCAAGTTGATCGACGTCTACCCGCAGAAATATCCGGACGACTGGAAACTCTCTGGGTACGAACTGATGATTTCCGATGAAATTTTCCGTGGCCGCTATCGCAATTCTTTCGAGAAACCGGAGCCCCTCAAACCTGGCCAAATAACGCCGTTCACCATCGATCTGCATACAGCGGATCACGTTTTCAAGAAGGGCCACCGCATCATGGTGCAGGTCCAGAGCACCTGGTTTCCGCTCTACGACCGCAACCCCCAAAGGTTCGTGCCCAACATATTCGAGGCGAAAGAATCCGACTATCAGAAAGCCACTCAGCGGATATATCGTTCGAGACGTTATCCCTCGAGTGTCGAAATCATGGTCTTGCCTCAGAGCGCGGCGAGCGCACGGAATTAGAAAATTCCGGTGTGGCCAAAAGAGGCCAACTCAGCGCAGATGCTTTGTGAGAGGTGCCTCAGACCTGATTTGAGGAACCGAAGGCGAGCACAGAACCGAATCCCAAAAACTATTTATAAATTCGCAGACTCTTGTCGAAACCTTAATATCTGTCCCATTATTGAACACATGTGCGCATTCGGTCACACCATTTGGACGACTCCGCCGCATACGAAAATGTTGATTTCCTCCCGGCTTTGGTACCTCCTGTTGTGCCATTCCTGCACATCGTCCCTTTCTTGAATCTTTTCAGGCTTACAGGTCGAAACTTCTTCTAAAAAATTTCGTTCTAACTTGTAAACACGAAGACGTTCTTGTGCGTCTAATGCGTGTAAGGACTGCATGTATGACTCCTAATATGATCCCAACCCTGGATTCTACGTTTCAGGAAAAATCAAACTTCGTTCCGGCACCCGGCCCGCGTTTCATCCGTTTTGGTCCATTTCAGCTCGATCTGCACCGGCAAGAGCTTGCCAAGAATGGCTCGCGCCTGAAGTTACAAGGCAAGGTATATCAGGTTCTGGTCGCGCTAATCGAAAAACCGGGAGAGGTGGTCACCCGCGAGGAATTGCGCCAACGCTTATGGCCCGCCGACACGCATGTAAACTACGACGCCAACGTGAATACAACGGTTAACAAACTCCGCCAGGTATTGGGTGATTCCACCGACAAACCGCTCTACATAGAGACAATCCCGCGTAAAGGCTATTGCTTGGTGGCGCGATCCGAATCTTCCGACGATCCTGGCGAACCGCTCGTCCCGGACACCGCCGCCGAGAGTACCTCTTCGATTTCTTCTCCTTCTGCCGTGGCTGAACCGTCTCCGTCACGTTCCGGTTTTTGGATGCCGATTGGCGTAGTCGGTCTAATCCTCGCCGGCATGCTTCTCGGCGCTGGCATCACTCTCACCACACTCTTGCTCTCGCATTTCGCGCAAACCACGCGCTGGCCATAGAAAGTTGCGCATGCTTTCAATTTGAAGCAAGTTTTATCCGCGTGTCGAGAGCGTGGGAAGTTAGCTAGCTGGACGGCTTGGTCGTTATTCTTTTTGTGGCGCGGCTGTTTCGCCGGAATGAAACTCTGTCCACGGGCCTGCTTTCATGTCGCGCAGGTAAGCTGCTTGCCAGGCGTACTCCGGATGCGCCGCGAGAAAAGGTTTGGCAAGAAAATCTTCTCCGCAGGGATGTCCAGCCCGCGCCACCAATTTCATTGCCTTCGTCATCTCTGAATCCGTTGCTTTGCCCTGCACAGCGCCGCCAGGAAAATAGGGCCCCCATCCCCATATCTCAACCCCGCGCGGCGAAGAATCCACGTGCCCGCAAAGAGCCCGCTCGTTCGTTTCTGGTCTCTGATGATAGCTGTCGATATGATCGCCCAGCATTTTTTCCGCGAGGTCCACATCAATCTTGCCTTTGTTTTCCTTCAGCAATTGCTCCCAACGCACGCGGCGCGCATTCGGCGAAGTCTCCAGATCATTCGGCTTGAATTCCGGCGCATCCTCTCGCAGCACTTTCGGATCGCGCGCCCAGTTCGAGCCGGCGAATGCGCCGTCCTTCGTCCGCCAAAGTTTGTAGGCCTTCAGCCCCAGCTCGAACTGCGCGATCTCGCCGGACTTTCGGTCGCCTAGCAGCCAATCGTTGGCGTACCCGCCGTTGTTTTCATCGAGCATGATCTTCGTGTACTCATCGATCGAGCCCGCATACTGCAGCGCCTTGCGCGCGCGCACAAATTCCGCCTTGCCGTCCGGATTCCATCCCTCAAATTGCGTGATGGTCGTCTCCGTGACCATTAAGCCGTCGCTGTTGATACCAAAGTCGTCGTCGCTCGCGATCACTCCCGGAAATCCATCCATTAGGATTCGATAGCCGCTTTTCGGCATGATGTCGAACATGATGCGCCAGCGTTCGCCATTCGCGTAATTTGTCCAGTTATTGTGAGCCATGACGATCTGCCCGCCTTTCGTCCAGCTCCCCGTGGCCACAAACGCGCTGCAATTTCCAGGACTCTTCAAATTCGGAGCGTGAGCCGTTTTCTGCTGCTTGTTGTACCAAGGCACGTAATAATCCGGAAGCTCTTCAAATGCGTTCATGGCCACGATATCGTCTACGTCCAATTTCGAATTTGTCCGGGCGTGCAAGCCGTCCACGATTCCCTGTAGTTCTTGTTGATATTCCTCGTCGATCTTCGGCCAAAGCATTTCACGAGCGGCTTTTCGGAAGAACGCCCAGTCGCGCTGCGTCTCATGCATCATCCCTGCGCTGACCGCCGCGAAGCCATCCTCAATTTCCGGGGCCAGCAAATAACCGTGCTGAAATCCAATCGCCGATGGATCGCCCTCGAGATGCACGTAGATCCAGCCGCCATCCTCGAAGCGCTGCGCACCCTTCAGGCGTGGGTCATTTGCGCCCGCCGGTGCTTGCCCCGCGGAAATGCTTTCGTACAAAGCGCCTTTGTCGGCCGTGACGTCCGCTCCGCTGCCGCCCAGCCACCATACTCCCGCTCCTCCCAGAAGGATCACCAGGATCGCCGCTGTCCGCCTCATCGAACTCCTTCCAAATTCCACTTCCATCCTGCCTCCTACTTGGACGCGCCGTTGCCGCGCGTAAAAATCATGCCGCGCGTGCGTCCTGCATCGAGCTTGAATCCGCTGATGGCCTGATTCGAATCTCTCTCGAAGTGAAGCCTGATCGGTGATTTGCTCAGAATAAATTCATCCGGGGCCGTAGCTCCGAAGGCATCAGGCGGCGGAGAGCTCGTGCGTAGAAATCCGCTGCCGTCCAAGATGGCCACGACCTTCAATTTGTCATCCACAATTCCAAGGCGGTACGTCACTCCCAGTTCGCTGCTCCAGTAGTCGCCCGTGTAGGGGCGCAGTTGTTCCGCCGTCAGCGGGATTTCTTTCCTCTCCGGTTTTTCGCGCTCGCGTTCTGCATCTTTCTTTTCATCCTTCGGTTTCATCATGCTGCCCAGGTAAATGTCCGCCACTTGGCGCGCGCGCCGCGAGGGATTCGCGTCTCCCCTGTTGCACAAGCACGCCACGGAAAAGTGCTGCTCGGGGAATCGCAAGAGTTCCGCCCGGTAACCGCCCCAAGCGCCGCCGTGGCTCACGGTGTGCAATCCGCGGTAATCGGCAATGAATAACCCTTTTGCATAATCGAGCACTTTGCCGCTGTTCAGCTTGCCCCGTTCCTGAAGTTCCGCGAGAAAATCCTGACCGCCGACTTGTCCGCTGTAAAAGTTCTCATCCCATTTCAGCAAATCTTCGACCGAGGTGTGCACCGCACCGTCGCCCGTCTGCTCGAAATAGGAAACATCCAGCTTGTACCGGTCCTGAACTTCCTTTGGATCGTAGGCCATCGCGCGATTGGCAATCAGCGCCGTATGATCGTCACGATACTGCGTGTGCGTCATCCTCAGCGGAGCGAATATATTTTCCGCCGCGAATTCGCGAAGCGTCTTGCGGCTCACGCGCTTCACGATAATGGACAAAAGGAAGAACCCCGTATTGCTGTAAAGCCAGTCGCTGCCCGGCGCGAAGTTCAGCGCTTTCTGTCGCGTGATCAGCTGCAGCGCGTCCTCGTCCGTCGTCACGCTGTCCATGTTGATGCCTGCCAGATCCATCAGCGTCAGGTAATCGCGCAGCCCGCTGGTGTGATTTAGAAGCTGCAGAATGGTGATCTTCTGCCCGTAGTCCGGGAGTTCGGGGATGTATTTCCGGACGTCGTCGTTGATGGAGAGCTTTCCTTGTTTTTCCAGCAGCAGAATGCTCGCCGCCGTGAATTGCTTGGAGGTCGAGCCGATGTCGAACACCGTCTCTGGCGTTATCGGAACGTCTTCTTCGATATTCGCAAGGCCATAACCCTTCGTATAGCTGACCCGGCCGTTTCGATACACTGCCACCGCACATCCCGGCGCCCCCGGTTTGGCGTAGTCTGCAAACACTTCATCCACAGCCGCCGTAGTCCTGTCTTGCGCAGCTCGCGCTTGCGGCACGCTGCACGTGCCGAGCGTCAGCACACCCGCAGCGATGCTGCCCTCGATTCTCCGCAAAAGGCTCATCCCATTCCCCCCGCTCATTTCCTGCGCGCCGAGTGTATCTACTTCGTGCCCTCCCTTCAATCCTTCGCGAGGTAGTCGTGTAAACTTGGCAGCGCAAAATGTTCACCGCCATCACCCGCGCCGTCAGTCCCGCCATCGTGAATTGCGAGCTAAGCTTCATTCCGCGCCAGCCCATCGATCTGCAAATCGCCCGCGCGCAGCATCGCGCCTACGAACAACTCCTCCAAAAACTCGGCTGTCGCGTCGTTTCTCTCCCTGCCGAGCCCGATCTCCCTGATTCCATGTTCGTCGAGGATCCCACTATCATCCTCGATGAGCTCGCGGTCATTTTTCCGCTCGGCACGGACTCACGCCGCCCGGAAGCCGCCTCGCTAGCGCAAACCGTCGCCAATTTTCGCAAACTCGAGCATGTCACGCTTCCGGGCACGCTCGAGGGCGGAGACGTCCTGCGGGTCGGCCGCAAGCTTTTCGTGGGCCTCACAAAACGAAGCAACGCCGAAGGCATTCATCAGCTCGCTGCGATTCTCGGGCCGCTCCATTACGAAGTCATCTCCGTGCCAGTGACAGGGTGCCTCCATCTCAAGTCTGCCGTCACCTCCCTCGGCCGTAACACACTTCTCGCCCATCGCGCGTGGTTCGATCCGCGCCCCTTTTCCGGATACGAATGGATTGACGTCGATCTCTCCGAGCCACATGCCGCGAACGCCTTGGCCATCGGCGATACTGTCATTTTTCCCGCGTCGTTCCCTCACACGCGCTCTCGCATAGAGGCTGGCGGCTTCCATGTCACGCCGCTCGACATCTCCGAACTCCAAAAAGCCGAGGCCGGCCTCACCTGCTCGAGTTTGATCTTCCCGGCTTAGTTTCTCTGCAGTTCAGGCCGGTAGGTTTCGGCAGCTCCACTCAAATGAAAACGGCCACTCCGATTTCTCGGAGTGGCCGTTTCGTTGAACCGCTCCCTTGGTTTGAGTCCCGGCTGGTTAGTTCGTCAGCTCCTCCACGCTGCGTGCCACGAACACCGGCCGGCTGCTGATAGGATCTTTCAGCACCACGCCGACCACGCGCAACGGATTCGTCGGATTGCTCGTCAGGTCCTGCAGACTCGTCAATCCGCCGAGGAACTTCGTAAACGGTGTCACGTACACGGTCACCGGCCCGTTGAACAACACGCCTGCCAGTCCGTTAGAATTGAACTGGAAGGTGCTTGCGCCGACGTTCACACTGCCTGCCACCAGCGTCCCCGTATGCCCTTCATGCCGCAGCACTACACGCTTCACCGTTACGCTGCCATTGGTAAACGGTCCGCCGATCGTTACGTGCTGCCCAGGAACTAGAAGCGCCGCGTTGAAGAAGAGATTGCTCCATCTCGGGTTAACGAACAGGTTGTGCATCCAGTAGACGAAGTACTTCTCGTTACCGGTCAAATCAATCGTGGAAATTTGCCCGGAATTGAAGCCTGTCCCCGCCGGCAGAACGTCGCGCACGTACAGATCGAAGTCTTGCGCCGTATTCACTGGAGGATCAACGTAGGTGATCAAGCCTCCCGCATAGAACTTGTCCTGCGAAAGGATCGCCACCGTATCCGCCAGGAACGTCCCTGCGGTGCGGTCCAGTGTTCCGGATATCAATACGATCGACGAAGTGGTCAGGTCATTGATGGTGTCGCTGCCTTCCCATTCCGTCTGACCGTTAACATTGACCGTAAACGCCCGCCCGTGCCCTCCTTGAATCGTGAAGGAATTTCCGCTGGTGTTGATAGTCGTCACGCCGCCGACGAACTCATCGATGTACGCGTCCGCATCGCCCGGCGTAATCGCATTCACGCTCAGAGTCGGGTTCACAACTCCCGTGATCTGGCCGTTCATATCGACCGCCACCGACTTTTGGATGTTGAAGTCAAATCCCAAACCGATCACGTCTCCCGCGTTTACCACCAGCGGGTTCGTCAAGCTGAGCGTCACCGTCGAGGTAGAAAGCACCGCCGGCGGTGTGGTCGTTGATGTGTAGCTGCTGATGGTCGGGCGGGTCGGAGGATTCGTCTGCGGATTGGTCACATTAAGGTAGTCGATTTCTGGATTCGCCAATGTGACAATCACCGTGTCGTAGGTCCCTGCTGGAATCGTGTTCAAGTCCAGCAAGGTATGCAGTCCGTTTAACTTCGCAAAGTCCACCGTCTGCGAACCGGTCGTCACGGTCACGGGAGTGCTCATGCCTTCCGCCACGCTGATGCCCATAACAACTACTTTGAACGAAATGACACTCGGCAAAGGTGCATCGCTGCCGGACACAAATATTGTCCCCGACTGCGGCTGCACGGTCTGCATGGCCGTGTTTCCCGCCCCACAGCCTTCTGCGAGCGCGATAAGCGCGAGCGCAAATAGTCCACTTAACCACTTCCTTGCATTCATGGCTTCTTTCCTTTCCTGCTGGAATACCCCGGAGGCGCACCACGCGCCCACCGACCCTTGTCCATCTAACACTCTGACTTCAAGAAAGTCGTTGTCTGTAGGCCATTGAAAATAAGTGTGTTATAGGACTCTTGGATGGCCGAATTTTCGCGGGCAGGCCGCACCCACCTGGACCCTTGGCTTATCTTGAAATCGTGCCGACACGTCTTTCCCGCCTTTCCCAAATCCTTTCTTTGCGCCCGCATTTTCTTGTGCTATTCTTTTTTCGGCATGATTTCCATCGCGACGAAGCGAATTACCACGACGACCTCTATGTCGACTACCTCGACTAAGGCCAAGTCGACTATTTTCGCTTCCAGCGAGTGGAGAAACAGCTAGTAAGCTAGAAAAAGTTTCCAACCCACCGCCTGAAGCGAATCCGGCGGTGGGTTTCTTCTTTTAAACCCCCGCCTGAGACGCTCCCGCGGATACCAGGAGCGGATCCCATGAGTCCCGAACACGTGCAGGAAGAAGTAGCTGCAGAAGACGGCTTAGGTTTGGCGGACGGCTTTGCATTAGCCGGAGCCGAAAGCCCTGAAGTACGGCGCCAAAACATCGTCGCCTTGAAATTCGGAGGCAGCTCTCTGCTTGGCGCCGAGCGCATGTTGCACGCCGCTGGTCTCGTCCGCACTGCTGCCCAGACTTCAAATGTTGTGGTCGTTGTCTCCGCAATGAAAGGTGTCACCGACCGGCTTCTCTCCGTCTCGCGCTCCCTAGCCGAAGGTAAGCTCGCGCACGCGCGCAACGAAGCCGAGGGCGTCATTCATCTCCACTTCGATGTTCTTCAGGATCTCCATCTCGGTGAAGAAGGGCACAATCGTGTCCGCCGTGGTCTCCAACTTCTCGGTCACGACCTCCTTCATGAAGTGCCTTCGCAAGGCCGTGTCGCCGCATCTCCCGAACTTGCCGATTGCCTGGCCTCCTTTGGAGAACGTTTCAGCGCCCGCCTCTTCGCCGCCGCGCTGGAAAAATCAGGCGTCGCCGCTGTTCCCGTTTCGTCTTCCGAGTTCGTTCTCACTTGCGACACCTTCCGCGACGCCAAGCCTCATCTCGAAGAAACCAAACAGCGTGGCCACGCGATCCTCCTTCCGCTTCTCGAAGACGGCCTCGTTCCCGTCGTTACCGGTTTCGTCGGCGCGACTCCCGACGGCCGCATTACCACGCTCGGCCGCAATAGCTCCGATTTTTCCGGAGCCATCATCGCCCATGTAGTGGACGCCGAAGAGCTCATCATCTGGACGGATGTCGACGGAATTTATACCGACAATCCGCACGTCTCCGCCGAAGCCAAACTTCTCCACGACCTGAGCTATGATGAGGCGCACGCCTTGGCCGCCAGCGGCGCCAAAGTTCTTCATCCGAACGTGCTGCCGCTTGCCGCCGAAACGGAGATGACCATCTGGATTCGCAACACATTTAAACCGCACGTTCGAGGAACTCGTATCGGCCGGCCTCGAACTTCAGATGACCGCGCTCGTTTCGGAGGTGCGGCATGAGTACCCATTCTTCGGAGAATGGCGATAAGAGCGGCATGTCGCAGCAAGCCGCCGGCCCCCTGGCTAGCGGCGCCGTAAAAAAATGGCGCGCCGGCGTCCTGGGCGCAACGGGTCTCGTCGGCCAGCGGCTGGTCAAACTTCTTGCCAAGCATCCCTGGTTTGAACTTACGGAAGTCGCCGCCTCCGAACGCTCTTCCGGCAAGAGCTACTCCGAAGCCGTCCGTTGGCATCTCGATGGGCCGATCCCAGAAGCCGCGCGCGATCTCGTCGTCAAGGCTCTCGACCCCAGCCTCGATTGCGACTTCGTTTTTTCCGCGCTCGATTCGAGCGTCGCCGGCGTCGCCGAAGAGGATTTTGCCCGCGCTGGATATCCCGTCGTCAGCAACTCCAAAAATCACCGTATGGATCCTGACGTCCCGCTCCTTATTCCGGAAGTCAACGCCACCCATCTCGAGGCCATTCGCACGCAGCAAAAAAATCGCGGCTACGACACCGGCTTCATCGTCACCAATCCAAACTGTTCCACGGCTGGCCTTGTTCTTGTTTTAAAGCCGTTAGCCGACGCTTTCGGCCTCGAAAAAGTTTTCGTCGTCACCCTGCAAGCCGTTTCCGGCGCGGGCTATCCTGGCGTCGCCTCGATGGACATTCACGCCAACGTCATTCCTTTCATCAGTGGCGAAGAAGAAAAAATGGAGTCGGAGCCCCAGAAACTCCTCGGCAAATGGGATGGCGCGCGTTTCATCGACGCCGGCCTCGGCCTCAGCGCCCACTGCAATCGCGTTCCCGTTCTCGAAGGCCATCTCGAGTGCGTTTCCGTCAGCCTGAAAAAAATTGCTTGCCTGAAAGAAGTCCGTGAAGCTCTGCGCAATTTTGAAGTCGACGCCGAACTCGCCACGTTGCCGTCTGCCGTCCGTCATCCCGTCCATGTCCTCGAAGCCGACGATCGCCCGCAACCCCGACGCGACGTCCACGCCGGCGAGGGCATGGCCGCCGTAGTTGGCCGCGTCCGCGAATGCCCGCTGCTCGACATCAAGCTCATCCTGCTCTCCCACAATTTAGTCCGCGGTGCCGCCGGTGCCGCCCTCCTCAACGCCGAGCTTCTAGCCGCCCGCGGCTTCCTCCATCACCGTGTCCAAACCGGAGGCGAGAAACAGCTTCCCGAGCCGGTCACGCGATGAACTAGTTCGTGAATTCGAGAAGGATATTTTTTCCAGAGGCGTATTCCTGCAGCAGTTCCGTCATCTGTTGTCCCCATCGCTGCAATACTTCCGAGCCGCCGAAGGAAATGATGATCGCGATGACCCGCTTCGTCGCTTCCGTCACCATAGTCCGTTCCGAATCGCTCGTTGGACTCCCATGTGGCCCCACCGCATCGCAAAACACCGGCAACCCTTCCAAATTCAAATCGTACTTCCCAATTCCTTTATACGTCTCCCCCGCGCGGCCCGCTCGAAACAGAATGTCGCCCTGCACGTGCGCCAAATCATAAAGCCCCACCGGCAACCGGCTCTCCACGCTCACATAATTGATCACGTCCACCACATTGTTGATCCTCGGCAGTCCCTTCCCCGCAATCACTCTCCGCAATAGTGCTTCCGCCGATCCGCGATATCGTGCTGGATCTTTGCCCAGCGCTCTGTACGCCGCCCGCGTCGTCAAAATCTCGGTCGACTCCAGCGCCGCCTTCGGCTCTGCCACCTTCAAAATCTTCTCTTGGGAAACACGGAGCTCGTGGTCCGTCGCCTCTGATGTTGGCCCGGTCATCACTTCGGCCGTCACGCACGCCAGAGCTACTCGCGAGCACTTCTCCTTCAACTCCGCATCAATCCTCACAATCGGCACGGCTTCGCCTCTCGTGTTAAACTAACCCAATTGTAGGCTCGTAGCTCAGTTGGTTAGAGCGCTACCTTGACACGGTCAGCAGGTCTGGGGTTCGAGTCCCCACGAGCCTACCATTTCGATTCGTTTCCCAGTCCGCCGTTCAACGACTCCGATACGCGGTACGGCACGCTCAAATTCAATGAGACATCCAGCCTGAAAAATCTGTAGTCTAATGAATCTATATCCAGGTATACCGGGTGAGGTATGGGGTTCACTCGTCGACTTACTTCCGCGCTCGTTTGCCTAACTGTCCTCGCGTCCCTCGAAACTCGCGCCGCGGACTCTGCCCTCTTCTCCGGCCTTGTAGTCGACGAAAACAACGTTCCCATCTCCGCAGCCCAGATAAAACTTGAAGACAGCGCTGGCCACATCTACCGCACCGAAACTGACGGCGCCGGTCGTTTCGCGCTGCGCAATCTCTCCACGGGCGATTACAAATTGGAAGTCCGCAAGGAAGGCTTCTTCGTAATCGCTGGCCGCGCTCTCATTCTTCAACCCGGCTCCAACGAACTGAATCTGACTCTAAATCACGCCGAAGAAGTTCACCAGCAAGTCCAGGTCACCGCGCCCGCCAACCAAATCGATCCGCAAGACACCGCTCAGCGCAACACGCTAACCGCCCGCGACATTCTCGAACTCCCCACCGCCAACTCCCACATTCTTTCCGAGAGCCTAGTCGCTCTTCCTGAGATCACCCAGGACAATGCTGGCAATCTCCACATCGCCGGCGCTCGCTCCGGCGAGACGCAATATCTCCTCGACGGCTTTGAAATCAGCGATCCCGTCAACGGCCAGCTCACCTCCCGCTTCAACATTGACGCCACCCGCGCCGCCGAAGTCCAAACCAGCGGATTCGGCGCTGGTTACGCTCACTCCGGCGCAAATCTCCTCAGCCTCGAAACTCCCGATGGCAACGACAAATGGCGCTTCGGCACCACCAATCCCGCTCCCGGCATCAACATCCAGGAAGGCCTACACCTCGGCAACTGGTATCCGCGCTTTACTTTCTCCGGCCCCATCGTTCGCGGCCGCTTCTGGTTTTCGGACTCCGTCAGCCTCCAGCACACCTTCGCTTTCATCAAACAGCTGCCGACGGGAGCCAACACCGCGGAAGATTGGGCCGGCGACAATCTCCTTCGTCTCCAATATAATTTCACCCCCAAGCACATCCTCCACGCCACTTTCCTCTACAACCAAACCTACGATACAAACGTCGGCCTCGACGCTCTCGATCCCCAGTCCACCACAGTCACCGGCAAAGAGCAGCGCTACTTCGCCTCCGTCAAAGATCAAATCTGGCTGCACGACACACTCTTCGAGGTCGGCGTCGCCGCCGACACCGGCACGCTCGATTTCATCCCGCAGGGCACGCAGCCCCTTGTCCTCCTCGTCAACGGCTCCTCAGGAAATTATTTCCAGAGTCTCCACCAGCGCGGTCGCCGCCTCCAGGCCGTCGCTCAGGTGATTGCCGCCTCGCGCCACTGGCATGGCACTCATCAGCTCGCCGTCGGTGCCAACGTCGCCGGTCTCACCTATTCGCTTTCCGCTCAGCGGGGCGAAATCCAGGCGCTCCAAGCCACAGCAACCGACGGAACAGCTTGCACCTCAGCGCTCCAAACCGGCTGCTTAGTTCGCCAAAGCACTTTCTCCGGCCCCGCAAATCCCTACATGTCGAACACGCAAGCCGGCGCCTACGCGCAGGACACCTGGTCCCTCTCAAAATATCTCGTCGTCCAAGCCGGCCTCCGCACCGATTGGGACCGCTTCACGCAAAGCGCCATGGCCGGCCCGCGCGTTTCCGCCAATGTCCTTCCCTTCGGCGACGACACCTCAAAAATTTCCCTCGGCTGGGGCATTTACAACGCGCCGCTCAATCTCTCCGTCATCGGCCAGGCTCTCGATCAGCAGCAAATCGACACCTTCTACAACTCCGCAGGCCAAGTCGTCGCACCAAGCCCTGTAGTCAGCCAATTCCTTCTGCCCACGCACGGCCTCCAGCAACCTCGCTTCACCACCACCAGCGCCGGTTGGCAGCAGAAATTGCTGCATAACACTCTCCTCGGCCTCCAACTCCTAGCTCGCAACGGCTCCCACGGGTTCGTCTATGTCGATCAGCAACCCGCGCAACCGGGCGGAACTTTCCTCCTGCAAAGCACCCGCAAAGACCGCTATCGTTCCGCCACCCTCTCCCTCCGCCACGTTTTCTCTGAAGAAATGGAAATCTACGGTGCCTACACGCGCTCGCTCGCGCATTCCAATGAAGTCCTCAATCCCGCCCTCGGCTCCATCTTCTATGTCGCCCAGCAGCCCGGCCCCGTCGCCTGGGACGCCCCTAACCGCCTCGTCACCTGGGGCTGGGCCCCGACGCACATCTGGGGCATCCAGCTTAGCTATTTCTTCGAGTACCGCACCGGCTACCCCTTCAGCGTAATCAATCTCCAGCAGCAGCTCGTCGGCCCGCCCAACTCCGCCCGCTTCCCCGCCTACGCCAGCCTCAATCTCGGCCTGGAAAAAAAGTTCGGCTTCCGCGGCTATCTCTGGGGCGTCCGCGTCGAAGCTATCAACGTCCTCGCTCGCCAGGATCCCAACACCGTGGTCAACAATATCAACGCTCCTCCGTGCACGAGCACTCTTACTCAAGGATGCTTCGGCGCGTTCTCCGGCGGTCAAGGCCTGGCCTTCACCCTACGCGTCCGCTTCATCGGCCGCAAATGACCACGCAAGCCCGGTGATGGACCTGCCGGCAATGTCCGCTCTCTCCAGTTCAGCGCGGCTGAACCTCAACGGCGTCGGGCAAAGACACCACGCCTTGCATCAGTTCTCCGATGGTCAGCGCTTGTCCCTGTTTTGCATAGCGCGACAACAAAGCCGGCTGTGACCAATCGAAACCCCACGCGTCTTCAATGGCCACGACCGTATACGAGCCCGGAATCACATCGGGCAGCATAAAACTTCCGTCCGAATCGCTTTGATCTCTCCGGAACATATCTAGGTGAGCCTTCGGCTCGTTTGGAATCAACACCACCATTACTCCAGAGGCCGCCTTGCCGCTGCGCTTTACGTAACCCTCGATGTTCGTTCTCCCCAGAGAAAGGAACACGCACCATTCCTGGGCTTCTCCCGGTTTCAATGTGAGCTCATGTCCAGAAACTTCTGTGTCCGTCGAGGTCATTCGAGTTACCGAATATGCTTTCGCCGAATCGAAGATGCGCAGTCCATACTTCCCCGGGGAAAGATCCTCGAATGCCGCTTCGCCATTTGCATCAACCCGGTGGAACGCCACGATTCTGTTTTTCTCGTCCTGCAGTCCGATGTTCATCTCTCTCGGAATAGGCCCGTCCTTGGGCATTTTCACCGAGACCCTCAGGCGGCTCAGAGGCTCGCCCTGCAGTTCACTCAAATCCACCCCGTCTTTATCGAGGTCAACTTCGCCCTCCAGTTTCATTTGTCCTGAGCTGTTGTCCGGCATGCGTACATTATATTTGCCCGGCGGAATGCCGTAGATCTCGAAAAGTCCGGGCGTTGATGACCCCTGCACACCTCCCGGAGCGACACCTTCCACCGTATCGAACGTTCGTCTTTGCAACGTCGGAAACTGGTAGCCGTTCTGCCCGTTCTCAGTGACCTGAAAAACCAGATGCAGCGCCGGAACAGGATTCAGGTGGATCTCGACCTGGGCATGCTCTCCCGCCTCCACGTTTATGGGTAACGCTCCGTCGGATTCCGTCGAGCCTCCATAAAAAGTTGTGGGGTAAGCGACGTCGAGCGACTGATCCACCGCGGGTGCAGGACCAGGTCCGCCCGCCGCATTTAAAGTTGGCACATGCACGGCGTACCACGGCGTCGCGCTGACAGACACGTAGTACTTCCCTGGCCCGAGCGGAGAAAACTCAAACGTTCCTTGGTCGTCCGTGCCAGCGGAGGACGCCGGTACAATCCGCGTCGCGCCGCCCCGGTGACTCTCCGCGAAAAGCCGCACCTGGGCGTCGCGTACTCCTTCGCCAAATTCGTCGAGGACCGTGCCCGTAAGCATTCCCAATGGCACCAGGCGGAGCCTCAAATTCTGCGTGTCGAAGTCATCTCCGGTTACGATGGCCGTCGAATACTGTTCATGCTGCTCGTACGCTGCCGGGATATAGCCCCTGCGGGCGCCCTGCAACGAATATTTCCTTGCGCTCAACCCGGCGAACTCGAAGCGCCCATCTTCTTGCGTAATCATGGACACAGCCTCGCGCCTGTTCTTGGTGTCAATCAACATGACTCGCGCCTGACCCAGCGGTGCTCCGGTCTTTGCGCTGACAACCACGCCTGCCACGCGGAATCCTCCGGTTGCATTCGGCCCGCCAGCATTTGTTTGTGATCTGGACAAGGACGCGCAGAACAAAGCGCAGGCTACAACGGCAATTTGGCAAATCCGTTTTCGCCGGGCTTCTCGCAAGGTCACTGGCTCCCCTTGATGAGCGCGAGACGCACATGCTCGTTGTGACCTGCCGCTAACTGCAATACCTGCCCACTCGACTCATATTTCTCCATGACTTCAGGATTCTCGTATTCGAGGCTCTGCGGCGGATGATCGAAGGCCAGCACGCGATATTCGCCAGGGGGAACCTGTGAAAAGCTGAAATCGCCTTGAGCAGATATCCACGATTTGCAAAATTGTCCGGGACTGTCTGGCAATGGCAGAAGAAAGACCGTTGGCGAGGTATCAGAGAAGAAGGCCGTTGATTGTCCGGGCTGCGGCTGTGGCCAGCCCTCAATGGTTCCCTCCACACGCGCTCCATCATCGCGAATGGCGATTTCAATGGGAGGAATCGCCGCGCCGAATCCCACGACCAGCGGGAGACGCAACAAATCTCTGCCTTCGCTCCTGATCGCCGCCACGTATGCCGCAGGGTTGCAACTCGCTCGCACCCGGTAGCTCCCCGGTTGAATGTCCCCAAACACCAAAGACTCGTCCTCCGGACCCTTGGGCGGTTGCACTCTTACCTGATTCACTCGGCCGAACTCGTTCGAGGGAACAAACACCAGGTTCATGGCAGAAATAAGATTACGCAGACCCGCCGCGATCGTGTTGTCCGAGTTTGTGCGTTCGTCCGTTACGCGAAGTTCGACGGCGCTGTTCGGCGCAATCATTACGCTGGGGCCTTCGGCCGGGGCGCCATTCACGCTAAGATTTACCGTGCCTGTGCCGCCGCCCTCCCCGAACTTGGTCACTTCCACGCTGTAGGTTCCGCTTGGCAGCATGCCCACGATAGCGTTCTCATTGGCGTTGTAGCCCAGCGAATAGCCCGGACCCGGATGCCCTTGAGGCTCGACGTTTACGCTGAGGCCTCCTCCCACCGGCTCGTTCAACACGCCCAACTTCACCGGGAAATACTGTCGCCTCGATGGCGCCAGCGCCGCAGCGAAAGTTTCTCCGGCTTTCAAGTGGATCACCCCCGCAGTCTCAAAGTCAGTCGCGGCGGGATAATAGACCGGCGGGTAGCCAAAAAGCTGCCCGAACGGATTAACCGTCAACGGGTCGCGGTCCAGCAATTCCTGCGTGAACAGCTTGTAATCGCCTTCCTGTAAATTGGCAATTCGGAACTCGCCATTTGCTCGTGTCGAAACGACGTTCACCGGAACCCACTGCGCATGGCCTTCCTGCACTTGCCGCCGGTAGACTTGCACCTGAATCTTGTCCGTCCCGTCGTTGACCGGCAGATTCACGCGGCCGATGATCAGCGATTCGGGCACAAGCGTGATCGTGATTTTCGCGGAACTGGACGAGTCCGCGTCCATCGTTGGTTGCTGGCCCTGGCTCTGGAAATATCCGGACTTTCGCGCCATCAGAAAAGCGTTCGTGATAGGGACTATTGACCGCATCGCTGCCCGGCTCGAGAAGGTTTGCGTGACACTCTGCGAGGAAATTCCTTGTTCTTGAGGCGGCCGCTGGACTTTGAACTGAAAGTGTCCCTCTTCGTCAGTGAGCCTTGCGAGACGATTGTCCTGCGAGAACACCAAGGCGCGGCCAACCGGGGCATGCGTCACACTGTTGACCACGGTCCCGCTGATCGTGTAGCTCTCTTCGTCGCCGGTGTTTCCTGCTTGCGCGAATAGAAGCTGGTCTCCAGCGGAACAAACGAAGAGCGTGAGCGTGGCCACGCCCGCCCACCGCAAGGCGAATGCCCTGACGTTCCAGGGAAGAGTAGGAGAGCTCATAAAGCAGGGTCTCCATGCGGCTACGTGTATGAAAGTATATATTATGCCGTGTCCGGCAACTTAAAACGTTGTCGACCAGGCAACGAAAGTGCCTGCGCATTCCGCTCTCTGGCACACACGCGAGTCTAGACAGGCCATTGGCGCAACACGATCCTCTCGTCATCACCCAGCAGAACGGAGGCCCCCTTTTTACATCCAAACTTCGAGACAGTCCGCCATCCACTAGCGAGTGGGAGCTGCCCCCATTTAGCTTGACGACTTAATTACCACTCTGGTATACTTTCTTCGGATCGAACTGCGCCTCGCCCCGCGCGAGGCTTCTTGTAGCACAGCCAATCCTGGCTGTGCTCTTTTCCGTGAGTAGCCCAGCAGCCCAACGTCCTTACCTCGCGTGCGGTTTCAGCTTTCGATATATCGCGGCTGTACTCTTTTCCGTGAGTAGGCCAGCCCAACGCCCTTACCTCGCATGCGGTTTCCGCATTGCGATGAATCCCGGCTGCGCTCTTCTTGACCAGCGGTTCAGCCCAGTGCATTTGCATCGCATTCGCATGCGATGAATCCTGCCTGTGCCCTTTTAGTCTAAATCTCAAAACTCAACTCTAAGGAGACACCCATGTCCTCGATTCGCCCACAGGACCGCGCGTTCTTGTGTACCTTCACCTTTGCCGACGGCCGCCGTTGCCGCACTCCCCTCTCCAGCCTCCATCCGCGCCTCTGCTTCGACCACGCCCGCAAGGAGGCCCAAGCCCACACCCCCGATCAACTCCGCAGGGATCTCTCCTTTTTCTTCTCCGGAGAGTACGTCCCTGCCTGCAATCTCGGCGCTGCCATTGCCGACCTCGTCCCCGCCGTCGCCCACGGCCAAATCAAACCCAAGACCGCCTCCGCCCTCGCCCACCTAAGCCGAACGCTGATGCAAACTATTCAGGTCTCGCAGCACGAATTCATCCGCAGCTTCAGCGAACCGCGTCTGCCTCGACCCGGTCGCCGCCTTAAAATCCTCGCCAGATAAGCCTTGCGCTAACCCACGCAGAATCAACACTTACATAAGTGCATCAAAACAAATGGCTTTAACCACTTTTAGAATGAGTGTTTATGGAAAAACGAGGGAGCAGCGTCCGTTATGGTTAACCAGAAATCTGACGACCAAGCGTGCTAACCCTATCGGAAGGGAGCTCTCTTCGTCTCCGGCAGATATAGCTTGCTCGAGCTGTCAACCGCACGAAACCCGTCTTCCACCAGTCACGAGTCATCGGTCACGGAACGCGGATCGTGGAATCACGGAGCCTGGCTCACTACCTACCACTGGCCATTCACTATCAACATTTCTTTTGCGCTCCGCCGCGACGGTGGTAGGCTTCCCACTTGTTAATGTGGAGGACTGAAGTGAGCCTAGCCGCTCCCCCGGATCATCTTCATTCTCTATCCGGACTCGAAGGCCGCCGCAGCACGCGCATCGAACGCACCGTTCCTCTCGTTGTGCTCGGCCAAACCAAAACCGGCTTGTCTTTCCAGGAGAAGACTTCGACGGTCAGCTTCAATCTTCACGGCTGCCGCTACCCATCCCGGCATGAATATCCCGTCGGCGCGTCTGTCGGCCTGCGCGTTCTTCAGTCTGATGGCGAGACCATCTCTCCCGTCATTCGCGCCTTCGTAAAATCCGTTCACCCGCCCTCAAGTCCGCGCGAACTTTTCCAGGTCGGCGTCGAGCTCGAGTCCCCTGCGAATATTTGGAATCTTTCACCGGCGCCTTCCGATTGGAATCGCCTGCTCGGCGGAAATACCTATACTGCAGGCCTCGCAACGGCTGTTGCTCCCGCTCTGGAACCGCCCGCGCAACCAGCGGCCGTTCAGCCCACCCCCAGCGATATGCCAAGCCCGGCAGATGCGGCAGACACGCAGGTAACTCCATTCCCCTCGCCGTTTCCTGCCGCACCCGGCCCGCAACCCGTAAAAGAAAGCTCCGCAGCTAAGCCGGAGCGAGTAGCGATCACCATCGATCAGCTGGTTGCCGCCATGCAAGGCAAATTGCAAGCGGCGGCGGAAAAAGTCGTTCAAAACGCGCTGGCCACGCATTTGGATGAGGCCATCAGCGATGCGCTTGCGCGGCTTGATAGCGTCCGCGAACGAAATATTCAGCAATTGCACGAGTTTTCTGAGCAGCGCTTTGAATCGCTCATGCGCGCTTCCCGTGAGGAAATTCTCGGCCACCTCGAATCACGCCTCGGTGAAGTCCAGAGCCATTGGGAAGAGCAGCAAAGCGCGTATCGCGCCCAAGCCGAGGAAATTGCCCAGCGCCTGGAACTGCTCGCTGCCGATACGCAGCGGAATCTTTCCGAAACCCAGAAATTCATTGAGAAAGCGGCTTGTGAAATCGAGCCCCGGACACGAGGCCGTTTGGACGAAACTTTGGGCCAGGCTACCGAACAATTTGAGGCCACCGCTGACCGCATCTCCGATCGTCAGCTCGTTCGTGTGATGGAATCCACGCGCATGGTCGTCCGCGAAGCCGCTGCGCAACTCGACGCTCGCGTCGCCGAGTCCCGCGCGCTGCTGCACAGCGCTTCGGGAAACATTCTGGAAGAGTTCCGCCGGCAGGCGGAAGTCCAAGTCGATCTCGCCATTTCGGAAACCACCGAGCGAGTCACGTCCGCGCTGTCCGCTCTCGACGCGGAGAGTCGCGCTGCCTGCGAAACTCGCCGCCGCACGATGATCGATGACGTCACCCGCACCACCGAGCAGTCCACCGAACAATTCCGCTCCGGCATTAAAGCGTTTCTCTATTCCTGCCTGGTGGCCGCCGTCGGCGCCGTCGATGAGCACGCAAAAACCACGCTCGACGGCCTCGTCAAGGATCCCACTAGCGCTCCTCGCGCCATCGACGACATCAAAATTATTCCGCCCGACGACGAAAAGCCCAACTAGCATCCAGTCGGCTCTCTGCCGGGCTCGACACCGAGTCGCGGATTTCCCAGAGAGTTGCAGGTCTCGCGTATACACCAGAAGTAGTTTATTTGGACGGACTGTGTGGGATTTTTCGAGCCTGAAAATTTACTCACTTCGCGGTCTTGCCCAATTCAAACTCACGATGGGCCGTGATCAAGGCAATCTTCACGGCTTTTTCTTCCACCACAAAGGAAATATTCGATTCGGACGAGCCCTGCGCTATGGCAATCAGGTTCACATTCTCGCGGCCCAGCGCGTTGAACGTCTTTCCCGCCACTCCCGGCGTCCCGCGCATGTTTTCGCCGACCACCGCAACGATGGCGATATTGGAATCGACCGTGATGTGCTCGACTTTCTCGTGCGCCAGATCCTGCGCAAATTCCTTTCGCAGCGCTTCGACTGTCCGTTGCGCGTCCGCCGCGGACACAATGAAGCAAATATCATTCTGCGAAGACGACTGCGAAATCAGCAGAACATTCGCCCGCAATTCCGCCGTCGTTGAAAATGTCCTGCCGACCACATCCGGCAGTCCGACGATCCCCGGCCCGCCAACGCTGATCAGCGCCACATCCTGAATCGCCGTCAGCGCCTTCACGCCGCCGCCGGTGCTCCGTCCTTGCGGCGTGATCAACGTCCCCGGCCGCTCGGGCGCAAAGCTGTTGCGAATCCAGACGGGAATCGCGGCCTGCATCACGGGATTCAGCGTTTTTGGATGCAGCACTTTGGCTCCGAAAAAAGCCAGCTCCGCGGCTTCGCGATACGAAATCGCCGGAATCGTTCGCGCATCCGGAACCAGTCGCGGATCGGCCGTTAGCACGCCGTCCACGTCCGTCCAGATAATCACTTCGTCGGCTTTCAGCGCCGCGCCCAGAATTGTCGCTGAATAATCGGAACCGCCGCGGCCCAGCGTCGTCAATATTCCTTCTGCTGTCGCGCCCAGGAACCCGGTCACAACCGGGACGATTCCCCTCTCCAGCAGCGGCCGCAAATGGGCCTCACATTTTTCGCGCGTCCGGGCCATCAACGGCTCCGCGCCTCCATGAAATGTGTCCGTGACGATCACCCGCGTCGCATCTACGGACTCGCTCTGCAAACCGAGTTCCGTCACGGCCGCTGCCACCAGCGGCGCGGACATGCGCTCTCCTAAACTCGATATCGCGTCCAGCGTTCTCGGCGTCAGTTCGCGCAGCAGCGCAGTCCCTTCAAACAGCCTGCTCCCTTCCGCGAAAACCGTCTCGAGATCTTCCAGGACCGACTTCCGGGCACTCGCGTTCTGGACCAGGCTCGCCAGTGCCGCTTCATGTTGCTTGCGCAACGCATCCAGAACCGCGGTCCCTGGCTCTCTTTCTCCTGCTCCCGCCCGTCGTGCCGCTTCGATCAAACGATTTGTTACGCCGCTCATCGCCGAAACGACTGCGACGCACTCCCCCGCGCGCGCTCCCTCCGCGATAATCTGCGCCGTCCTGGCCATGCACGCCGCGTCGCCCACGGACGTGCCGCCAAATTTCATGACTTGCAATCGCGCTTTCATCTCTCTGGGCCTTCCGTGGAACCGACAGTTTCTCTTGTGAGTTTACCGTGAGACGCAACGGCAAAACTTTGTGGGAACCGATTTGTTGCTTCCACCGGAACGGGTGGGTAAGATGGTCTTACCATGCAAACCAAACTTTCCACAAAGGGGCAGGTCGTTCTCCCGAGCCGCATCCGCAGCAAACTGGGGCTTCGCCCAGGCGACCCGTTGGATGCCAGCGTAGAAGGCGGCCGCATCGTGCTGACGCCCCGCAAAAAGCGCACAAAAAAAGTTCGCATCATTAAAGATCCCGTTACCGGTTTTGCGGTGCTCACGGCAGGTCCAAATGCTCCGACTCTGACGCACAAACAAGTGAAGGAAATTCTGGCCGACTTTCCATGAGATATCTTCTCGACGTCAGCGCCCTGGTCGCCTTCGGATTCCATGAACACGAATTTCATCCGCGCATAGCGAACTGGGTAAGCGATCTGTTCAAGGCGCGCGAGACAGAGTTTCTGACGTGTTCCATCACGGAGCTAGGCTTCGTGCGGGTTCTATCGCAAACCCCACTGTATGGGGCCACGGTTGCCGATGCTCGAGGGATTCTGTTGCAACTCAAGGCGAATGAGCCCGTCAAGCTCGTGTTTGTGCACGACCAGAATGATATCTCGCAGCTTCCCCTGTGGGTTAAAACCCCAAAACAGCTCACAGACGGGCATCTAGTGAGATTGGCAAATGCGCACAACGCTGTTCTTGCCACTCTGGATACAAAAATTCCCCGCGCTTTCCAGATCCCAGCAGCGGAGTGAGATGACAACCAGCTAACGCTGATTGTAGCAAAACGCATAAGGCGGTCATCGCGCGAATGAGGCCGGAATGAAGCCACGGTGAACTTGATCTGCGCGCAGAACTCACGCTCAGCTTGGCGAGTTTGTGCTTGCGCGGGGAATTACGGGTGTTCCCAATCGAGGGCGTAGATTTCCTGGATGCTGGCGTCGCGCACGAGCAGAGGAGATTCGTCTGGGGCGAGTCCGCTCCAGTTTCCGAAGGCTCCTCCGGCGGCCTGAAAGCCCTTCATGCTGAAGATGGGCTCGAGTTTTCCGTTATTCGCTTGCACCCGGTAGTAGCTTTCCTGATTATCGAGTATTCCGTCGAAATAGATGTAGCGGCCATCACGCGACCAGGCCGGATAAGCCACGAAGATGTTGGCGAGCGCGGTCCATTTCCGCGTGGTGAAATCAAAAAGCATGAGATGCAGCGAATCCAGCGTAATGGCGGCGATGTAGCGGCCGTCGGGAGACCACCGCGGAGAATAAAAGCCGTCGGAACCAGGCAACTTCGTGGGCTTTCGCGTTTTCAGATCGAGCACATAGACGGCAGAACCCTGATTGTTCAGCGAATTTTCGCCGAAGACGAGCGATTTGCCGTTAGGCGACCAGTTGGGATCCGCCGAGTTGATCGCACTCCGATAGAGCAGCTCGGGAGAGCCGCCTTCAGCAGGGATTAAATAGAGTTGCCAGGGTTCGCCGGGAGGATGGCCAAAGAAGGCGATCTGCTTACCGTCCGGAGACCATCGAGGGAGGTAAGCCAGCATGGGGGGGAGGACCAACAGAAGCTTCTGGGTTCCGTCGATCTTGCTGCGCCACATTGTACCGTCCGTGGCGTCGTTGTATGCGACCCATTGTCCGTCTCGAGAGAAGTCGAGCCCCATCGCTGAAATCCCCGAAAGGTAGGGCACGAGTTGTTTTGCTTTGGCGTCGTAGCGCAACAATTCTCCGCGGGACTGCCAGCCCTGGGCAAATAGTTTCTTGCCATCGCGGCTGGGCACCGGATCGCCTACATTCAGCAGTCCGGTGGTTAGCTGCACCGGCTGGAGCGCCGCGGCGTGAAAAAAACCGCGATGTTCGTGGATGGCCCAGAGGTTGGCCGTGATATCCCGCCGTGCTTGAAAAACGAAATACTTTCCGTCCGGCGTCCATCTGCCGCAACATTCGTTGGGGGCATCGCTCCAACCTGGAAGCAAGGGATGCAGATAGCTACCGTCGGCCGAGGCTTGCCAAATCGAGCGGTTGTTGGTTCTTGGATCATTGACCGTGAAGCGCAAAATCGATCCGTCGGGAGACCAGCGGATGTCGCTGGCAGTTCCTCCCGGCAAAAGAAGCTGCCGTGGGGCGCCGCCATCGCCATTCGCAACGAATATGGCGTTCCCTGTGCAGTAGGCGATCTGCTTCCCATCCGGCGACCACGCTCCGGCGTGGCCCTCGAGGTTGCCCAACCGCCGGGGCGAACCACCGAGCACAGGGACACTCCAAAGCGAGCCGTCGAGAGAAGTGCCTTTCGCGGTGTTCATCAAAAGCGAGGAACCGTCGGGCGAAATATCGAACAGGTTTGCAAAGCCGGTGTCTTCCAGGGAATTGGGAACGGGAAATGTCTCGCCGCCGGTCACCGAAGTTTGGGAGAGCTGGGATTGCCCCTCGATGAAGTAGAGCCGCGAACCGTCGGTGACTATGCCCGATTTCGGCAGATTGGTGTTGGTTAACTGGATGGTTCGAAGGACTCGCGGCGGCGCTACGGCCCGCGTCAAGACATATCCAAGAACTGCGGCAATCACGAGGAGCGCGCCGCCCGCCAGGGCCAAAGTCTGCCCGCGGCGACGCGGACCGGCCACGCGCACCCCTTCGAGCCCGCCTCCCACCGCCGAGTGCGCCCCTGAGCGGCCCAATTCCAAATCTCGTTTCAAGCGTTTCAAGTCCGCTCGAAGCTCCGCGGCACTTTGGTAACGCAAGCTGAGATCTTTCTCGAGCGCCTTGGCCAAAATATTTTCCAAGCCGGCCGGCAAACTAGGATTTAATTTCCGGGCCGGAGGCGTCGAGGAATTCAGGATGCCGTCAAAAATCAATCCCACCGCGGAACCGCCGAAAGGAACCTTGCCCGTAGCCATTTCAAAGAGCACGACGCCGAGCGAAAACAAATCGGTGCGCGGATCCAACTCCTGGCCGCGTGCCTGCTCGGGCGACATGTAAGCCACGGTGCCCACAGACTGGCCGGGACTGGTGGCGAGTGCGTCGTCCAAGATGTGCCGTTGCGTGGGCATCGACGACTCGCCCGCGGGCTCCTCAGACGTTTGTCGGTAAGCGGCAAATTTGGCCAAGCCGAAATCCAGGATTTTCGCGGGACCGCGGTCGACGAGAAAAATGTTTGCCGGTTTGATATCGCGGTGCACGATGGCCTTGGCATGAGCCGCTTCCAGCCCGTCGGCAATCTGAATTCCAATCTCGAGAAGTTCGGCGATCTCGATGGACTTTCTGGCGATGCGCCGCTTGAGGGTCTGGCCTTCGAGCAGCTCCATGGCGATAAAGGGGCGGCCTTCAAACTCCTCGATATCGTAAATGGTGCAAATGTTCGGATGGTTCAGCGAGGAGGCCGTGCGCGCTTCGCGCCGGAATCGCTCGATAGCCTGCGGGTCATGGGAAATGTCTTCAGGAAGAAATTTCAGCGCAACATTCCGGCCAAGACGCGTGTCCGCGGCCCGATAGACGACGCCCATGCCTCCGCCGCCTAGTTTTTCGAGGACGGTGTAATGGGAGATCGTACGCCCGGTAATGGAGGAAGTATCCGCCACTCGCCCCGGAGTTTACTCCAGCCAATTCATGCGGGCAATCGCGCGGAAAGCTTACCGCCGCACCAACCAGGTTCCGATAAGTGGCAAGTCACGATGGAACGCCAGGGCGACCGCACTTCTCCGGCAACCGCTGTTTACCGGGACTTATCCGATCCTTGTTGTCTATAATGCGCGCATAAGGGTCGATGCTCGTTGCTCGCCCTGGGGACTCCAGATTCAGGAGGTACCCGTGCAGACACTCTGGCAGGATTTGCGCTATGGCCTACGCACACTACGCAACTCGCCTGGCTTCACCATCGTCGCCGTTTTAACCCTCGCGCTCGGCATCGGTGCAACTTCCGCGATCTTCAGCGTCGTGGACCGAGTTTTGTTCCGTAGCATGCCATACCCTGAAGACGAGAGGCTCGTTTCCGTCGGATTGAAAGCGCCGCTCGACGCAAACGAATTCATGCTGGCCATGGACTACGTCGAGTGGCGCAAGTCCGCGCCGCTGTTTGCTGAGATGGGTTCCATGCTACCGGGTGGGTTCGACTGTGATTTCACCGAGCAGAATCCCCTGCGGATGACATGCGCTCGGGTAGATGCGCACTTCCTGCCCACTTTCGGCATTCAGCCGATCCTCGGCCGCAACTTCACACCGGAGGAATGTCGTCCGCATGCTCCGCGTGTCGCGCTGCTTTCGTATGGCTTGTGGCGGTCGCGCTATGCCGGAGACCCGAAAATCCTCGGCCGTTCGGTATCGCTGGATGGAGAGCCGGTGGAAATTATCGGCGTACTTCCTTCACAATTCGAAATGCCCACGCTTACGCGCGCTGACCTGCTGATTCCGGCGGTCTTCGATGAAGCCGGTATGCGACGCGATGGACCGCAGACGATTCTTCGCACGTTCGGACGGCTGAAACCCCGAGTGACCGTTTCCCAAGCGCGCGCTGCGTTGCAGCCCCTGTTCGATCAGGCGATGACATTCGTCCCGGCCGCGTTTCGCAGCGAAGTGCATCTGAGCGTGCGGTCTTTGCGCGATCGCCAGATGGGTGATGCGAAACTGGGCTCCTGGGTTCTGCTTCTGTCTGTGCTTGCGGTTTTGCTCCTGGCATGTACGAATGTCGCTAACCTGCTCCTCGCCCGGGCCGCCGCGCGGCAGCGCGAAGTGGCGGTGCGCATGGCTCTCGGCGCAACCACGGCACGTCTTGCGCGACAAGCTCTAACCGAAAGCATGCTGCTTAGTTTGGCTGGCGCAGCGGCCGGATGCTGGGTTGCCTATGGGCTGCTTCGGCTCTTTGTCTCCATCGCGCCCGAGGGAATTCCGCGGTTGGCGCAGGCGGCGATCGATTGTCGGGTACTTATTTTCACGCTGGGAGTGGCTTTCGTTTCAGGCCTTCTGTTTGGCCTGGCTCCTACGTGGCGACGGCCCTCCCCGGAGATTTTGACGGGCAGTGATGGCCAACCGAGCAGCCGCGGCCTGGTGCGCCAGATTCTTGTCACGACACAGATCGCGGTTTCCCTGGTGCTGTTGACCGGCGCAGGGCTGCTGTTGCGGAGTTTATGGCGGCTCGAAAGTGTTCCCCTCGGAATGGACGCACAAAACATCGTCACGGCTGAGATTACCCTCGGACAATATCGCTATCCGCAGGACGCGCAGCAAAGAGCGTTCTTCGAACAGCTTCAGACACGACTCAGGAAGATTCCGGGCATCAGTTCGGTTGCCCTTAGCGACTCGGTTCCGCCAGCAGGTGGCATGGGGCTTACGATCTATTCGAATATCGAAATTGCCGGTCGGCCGCGCACACCCCATGAAACTGGCGGCATGGTCGGAATCCGCCAGGTGAGCCCGGCGTATTTTTCGACGCTAGAAGCGAGAATTGTGCAAGGCCGCGGGTTCAACGATGACGACCAGGTTCCAGGCCAGAACGTAGTTATCTTGAGCAACGCGCTGGCGCGCAGGCTTTTCTCGAATGGAGAGGCTCTCGGCAAAAACATGCGGTACGACCAGAAGGGGCCGTGGCGCACGGTCGTCGGGGTCGCCGCTGATGTGAGAAATAACGGCCTCGAGAAAACATCCGATCCCGAGTTTTACATCCCGTGGAAGGATGATCCGCAAGAGTACTTTGGCCACGCCTTCGTCATCCTGCGGACGCCCATAAACCCCAGTACTGTCGTCAAATGGGTGCGCTCCGAAGTGGCGAGCATCGATCCAGCACAGCCGGTTATCATCGAAGCCATGGCGCAGCGCGTGAGCAAACTAGCCGACCGGCCGCGATTCAATGCGGTGTTGCTGACGCTGTTTGCAGTGACGGGAGTGTGCCTCGCCGCGGTGGGATTGTCCGGTGTCGTGGGATACCTTGTCACGCAACGCACTCGCGAGATCGGCGTACGCATGGCGCTCGGCGCGACTCCACACAACATACTGCGGCTGGTGCTGCGTAGCGTTGCGCGATGGACTCTTGCAGGTGCACTAGCAGGCTTCGTTGGTAGTTGGTTTGCGGCGCGGCTGTTGCAAGCGCTTCTGTTCGAGGTGTCTATGCACGACCCCTGGCTGTTCTGCCTGCCGATTGTGTTGTTGATTGCGATCGCCTTCCTGGCGGGCCTCATCCCCGCCACGCGCGCCATGCGGGTCGATCCAATGGTGGCTCTGCGACATGAATAAGTCTCTCCGCCCTCTCTGTGCCCGCACACCAATCTGGTGATGTATCACACGCAGAACATCACCGTAGGTCCTGGTAGGTCAGGTTACCGGACAACGGATTTGTCATCGTTCAGTCCCTGAATCGGGACACGTGAAGAGATGGTCGGTAGCCTGGGCCGCAAGTTGGCGGGCTGCACGGTTACGGCTGCGGTTGAGCGCGTGGCAAGGCGGATGCTATTCTGCGTGCTATGGCGGATCCCGCGATTTCCCCGCCCGAAGCAGCCGCAGTCGCGCCGCTCGAGCACTCCCGGCGTCAGCTTGAAGCTCTGCTCGAAGTGGCGGAATCCATTGCGCAGCATCGCGATCTAACGGCACTTTTTCACGACCTTGCGGAGCGGCTGCATTGCGTCGTGGATTTTGATTTTCTGACGCTGGTGCTTCACGACCCGCTTCGCAACGTCATGAGGCTGCACATTCTCGAGACGCGCCTGCCGACGCCGGTCAAGACCGGCAGCGAGACGCCGATGGAGGGGCATCCTTCGGGGTGGGTGTGGCAATCGCAGCAGCCCTTTGTGGTCAGCGACACCGAGGAGGATCAGCGCTTCCCTGAATTTCTGCAACGGCTGCGCGAAGTCGGCGTTCGGTCTTTGGCCATGGTTCCGTTAACGACGGCGCAGCGCCGGCTGGGCGCCATGGGATTCGGCCGGCTCGTTCCGCAAGCCATCACCGAGACGGAACTGCAATTTATGCAGCGGGTGGGCAGCCAGATCGCGGTGGCTGTCGATAACGCGCTTAATTTCGAAAGCTCGCAAGCCTACCAGGGGCAACTGGCACGGGAGCGAGACCGTCTGCAAGTACTTCTGGAGGTCAACAACGTTTTGGTGTCGACGCGCGAGCTTCCGGACCTGTTCCGCGGCATCGTCAGTTCTCTGCAACGAGTGATTCATCATGATTTCACCAGCCTCGCGCTGGTTGATCCGGCTACGCGCAGCCTGAAAATCCACGCACTGGATTTTTCCAGCCGCCCCGGCCTTTTCCATCAGGAAATCACCGTTCCGCTGGATACCACGCCGTCCGGCATTTGCTTCACAAAGAGCCAGCCGTTGCTCTCCCGCGGCGCGGAGATCGATCGTTATCCCAATGAAGTAATTCGCGCGCTGCGCGCCGAAGGAGTGCAGACCATCTGCTGTGTTCCGCTGATCACGCAGGGCCGCACGTTCGGGACGCTGAATCTGGCGAGTCGGCGCGAAGACGCTTTTTCTTCCGAGGACGTCGAGCTTCTGCAGCAAGTAGCGGCGCAAATCGCGATTGCCGTCGAGAACGCGCTGGCGTTCAAGCAAATTGACGCGCTGAAGGACAAGCTGGCGGAAGAAAAACTGTATCTCGAGGAAGAAATTCGGAGCGAGTTTAATTTCGAGGAAATCATCGGAGACAGCGCGGTGCTCAAACGGGCTCTCGCGCAAGTGGAACTCGTGGCTCCCGCGGGCACGGCGGTTCTGGTGACGGGCGAAACGGGCACCGGCAAGGAACTCATCGCGCGAGCGATCCACAATCTCAGCCCGCGGCGCGAGCGCACTTTTGTGAAAGTGAATTGCGCGGCCATACCTAGCGGGCTTCTGGAATCGGAGCTTTTCGGGCACGAGCGCGGGGCCTTCACGGGCGCCATCACGCAAAAAATCGGACGGTTCGAGCTGGCCGACCGCGGCACGCTATTTCTTGATGAGGTTGCCGATCTGCCGCTCGAGCTGCAACCCAAGCTTCTGCGTGTGCTGCAAGAGCAGGAGTTCGAACGGCTGGGGAGCAATCAAACGCAGCGCGTCGACGTGCGCGTTGTTGCCGCCACCAACGCGGATCTCGCTAAACTCGTAGCGGAGCGGGCCTTCCGCAGCGATCTTTTCTACCGGCTGAACGTTTTTCCGATTCAAATCCCGTCGCTCCGCGAGCGGCGCGAGGACGTACCGCTGCTCGTGCGGTATTTCGTGCAGAAATTCAGCCGGCGCCTCAACAAGACAGTCTCCTACATTCCCGCCGACGCCATGGACGCGCTTGCGAACTATTCTTGGCCCGGCAACATCCGCGAATTGGAGAATTTCATCGAGCGCGCCGTGCTTCTTTCGCCCGGCAAAGAACTGCGCGTCCCCGTCTCCGAATTGAAACCCGCCGCTCTCGCAGCGGCCGCGGGCGAAGATGCTCCTTCGTCGTTTAGTTCCTCACCTTCCGCAGTTTCTACCCCCTCTTCCATTTCTACTCTGGAAGAAGCGGAGCGCCAGCACATTCTCCGCGCGCTTCGCCAAACCGAATGGCGCATCGCTGGACCGAAAGGCGCTGCCGCGCTGCTTGCCATGAAGCGCACGACGCTGCAGGCTCGCATGCGCAAGCTCGGTATTCGCAGGCCGGTCTAGGATTCATCTCGCGAAAGTCTTGCAACAAGGCTAGAGATCTTTGTAATTCCGAGCGGGCGAAGCACGCACAGCTCACTGGAACTCGAGCACCACAATTTCGGGATTCGAGCCGAGACGCAACGGCGGACCCCACGTGCCCGCGCCGCTCGACGTGAAGACTTGCATCTTTCCGATGCGGCTTAGGCCGTAGACAAATTGGCGGTAAATGCGGCGCGCCATCCAGCTCCACGGGATGAATTGGCCGAGGTGTGTGTGTCCGGAAAGCTGAAGAGAAACGCCGGCGGCTTCCGCGACTTGGGGATGATCCGGCGCGTGCGTCAGAAGGATGCTGGCGCTTTCGCGATCCACGCCAATGTTGTGCAGCACGGAAGCGAAGTGTTCGTCCTGCGTTGCATGGCGGTATGGAACGCCGATAATCTGCAAGCCGTCGGCCAGGACTTTTTCATTGGTGAGTACGCGGACTCCGGCGGCCTCGACCGCGCGGAGATATTTGCTGTCGTCTCCGAACTGTTCGTGATTCCCGGCGACAAAGTAGACGCCATGTGGAGCAGTGAGCTCGCTCAAGGGCTCTGCTGCGCGCTTTGCGTCGATGGCCGTGCCGTCGTACAAATCGCCGGCAATGAAAATCGCGTCCGGGTCTTCTTTCAGGATTTTTGCGACCATGCGCCGCAGAAAATTGCCGTTACGCACATGGCCCAGATGCAGGTCGCTGATAAGCGCGGCTCTGCGGCCGCGCCACGCTTCCGGCAAGTTGGCCAGGCGGACGGTGATTCGAGTGATGCGCGTCCAACTTGCGTTGAAAACTCCATAGAAGCCAGTCAGCAGGGCGGCGCCAAACAGCACTTCGGCGATGAGGTGGAAATTCACGTGCAGCCCAGCGAGCAGCACAAGTCCGAAAACGATCCAGGAAGAGACTGCGGCGAGAAAAAGGAAGCTGAGCAGACCCAGCCAGACCGCTGCAGCCCGGTAGAAAAAGCGCAGCGCGGCGCCCGTATACCGAAACGCCAGCAGCGAAGCGCCAATAAAACTAACCGACAGGACGGCGACACAGAGTTTGAGCCAGAGAGGCCCGGCCGCGCCGCTCTCTCCTGGCGCGAACGTCCACGTCTCATACAAGAACAAGTGCGTCAGGAACAAGACGGCCTGAACGAGTGCAATAAACCGGATAATTTCTGGACGCATTCTCATGGAAGATTAGATTCCGCAAACCGCTATTAGTATTCATCGTCGTTTGTGGCGCAGGGGTCGCCCATCTGCTCTTTTTCTTCGTTTTTATAGAAAGCGGGCCACCGCGAGGCTCTTCGGTTAGAATTCACGGCATGCTTGGGTTCACTTCGATCTATTGGATTTTTCCGCGCCGTATTGCGAGGAAACGTGTGGACTTTCGAATTCGGCGGGCTTACAGCGTCCTGGCGATTCTCTCACTAAGTGTTGCGCCTTGTGTGGCGCAACAATCCGCCCCGGCTGTGGAGATTCGAGTCCACGTCGATGAGCCGGACGGGCCGCTTCCGCCCATCTGGCATTACTTTGGTTACGACGAACCGAACTACACCTATGCGCCTAACGGGAAGAAATTGCTCGGCGAACTCGCAGCGCTCAGTTCTGCGCCGGTCCACATTCGCGTGCATAACCTGCTGAACACCGGGGATGGCTCGGCGTCGCTGAAATGGGGTTCGACGAATGTTTACACGGAGGATGCTCAAGGCAAGCCGGTTTATAGCTGGACGATACTCGACCGCATTTTTGACACGTTTCACGAACTGGGAATCAAGCCGCTTGTAGAAGTGGGCTTCATGCCCGAAGCGTTGTCCACGCATCCCGAGCCTTATCGCCACAGCTTCCCGAAGGGCACGATTTTTACGGGCTGGGCGTATCCGCCGAAGGATTATCAGAAGTGGGCGGATGTGGTGTTTCATTTTGCAGCGCATCTGCGCGATCGCTATGGCGAGGCCGAGACGAAAACGTGGCTGTGGGAAATCTGGAATGAACCCGACATCGATTATTGGAAGGGGACGCCGGAGGAATATTTCAAACTTTACGATTTTTCCGCCGCCGCGATTCTACGAGCGCTTCCAGGCGCCACTGTCGGCGGTCCGGACACGACGGGTCCGGCGTCTCCAAAAGCGGTGGAGTTCTTGCAAAAATTTCTCGAGCATTGCGCCCACGAGCGCAACTTCGAGAGCGGCAAGATCGGTTCGCCGCTGGATTTCATCAGCTTTCATCCGAAGGGAAATGTCACCTGGCAGGACGGGCACGTCGAGATGGGAATCGCGCGGCAGTTAGCTTCGATTGAAGCGGGCTTCCACATCGTTGCTTCTTTTCCAGAATGGCGGCGCACACCGATCATTCTTGGAGAATCGGATCCCGAGGGTTGCGCGGCCTGCTCCGCGCGCGTTTATCCACAGAACGGCTATCGCAATGGGGCGCAGTACGCGTCGTACACCGCGGAAACGCTGAGCGCGATTTACGATTTGTCGCGTCGCGAGCAGATCCATTTCGCCGGCGCTGTTACTTGGGCTTTTGAGTTTGAAGATCAGCCGTATTTTGAAGGTTTCCGCGAGCTGGCCACGAACGGCGTGGACAAGCCAGTGCTCAATGTTTTTCGCATGTTTGGCCTGCTCAGCAGCGAACGCATCAACGCAGAAAGTCCGGCGGCTCTTCCGGTCGATGAAGTTTTGCGCGGCGGAGTGCGCGGCCAGCCGGACATCAAGGCAATCGCAACACGCAAAGATCACGAGGTTGAAGTTCTCGTTTGGAATTACTATGACGATGATGTGCCCGCCGATCCGGCCACAATCGATCTCAGCGTCAGCGGTCTACCCGCGAACGCCAGCCAGGCTGTGCTCGAACATTTTCGAATCGACGCCGAGCACAGCAACTCATTCACGGCGTGGAAAGAAATGGGTTCGCAGCAATCTCCCTCTCCGCGTCAATACGAGCAACTCGAGAGGGCCGGGCAATTGCAGCTTCTGGCGTCTCCCTCCTACATTCGGATTGAGAACGGTGCCGCGCATCTGCAATTTAGTTTGCCGCGGCAAGGGTTGTCGCTGCTGCGCATCGGATGGGAATAGGTCAACGCGCAAACTATCTCTCGCGGCCGCATTCTTGGTTTCAGATGATGTTTGCTACGGACTTTAGCGGCGTTCCGCGTCGCTCAGCGCGAGCACGGCATAAGCGGTTGCCGCATCCTTCATGAAGAGCGCGGTATCCGGGCTGATGTGGTTTGCGTCGTTTTTGTTTAACGAGTACGCCAGCCAGAAGCCGCGCGTCTTGTTTTGATGGCCCGTCAGCCAGGCCAGGCCTCTCTTCAGTTGCACATTTTCGCGTGGCGTTCCTGCCTGCCGCAGCGCGAAGGTGATCAATCCAGTTGCATATCCGTCGCTCTCCGCTTCTTGCGCAGTTCCATCGTGGCGCTTCCAATCCCCCACAAGCGAAGCCAAGCTCCAGCCTCCGTCTGCCTGCTGCTTGCTTAAAAGTTCGTTGATGATGGCCTTTTGCCGCTCTGGGTCGAGCAATCCCGGCACTTTCGCCGAGGCCCACAGCAGAACAGCGCGATTGATCGAAGTTTGCGCGGCACTTTCGCGATTCAGATATTCGCGCAGCAACTTCAAGTTATTCTGGATTTCCGGTCTCGCACGATAATTCTCAGGAGCTGTTCCGACCGCGATTACCGCAAGCGCCGCTCCATAGTAGCCGGAGTCGTCCGCTTCCCAGGGCTCGTTCTTAAAGCGCAGCCATCTCCACGCGCCTTTGTCGTCTCCCGTGGTCTCTTGCTCGGCCCACATGTTTTCGAACGCCGTAAGCGTGTCGCCACTCAGATGTCCGCTCTGCGCGCCGCCTAGAGTACTGCCCGCATCATTGCTGACCAGGATCAGCGCGTTCAGAACCGATTCCGTCCCGCGAGATTCGACGCTCTTGTACACGCCACGGTCCGCGTCGCTGTAAAATGGCGCCATTTCCTTCCAGAGCCGAACGCGCTTCGTTACATTGTCCAGCAGCTTGCGTTCGTTCGCTGAAGGCCCTTGCTCTGCAAGCGGGCCGCGCAGCAACGGCCGCGCCATCGCGTAAGGCACCGCCGTGTGACACGACACACAAAACGTTCCGTGATCGCGCGCCGCGCGGGGCCACTCCATCCACCAGCCCGCCCGCTGGTCCAGGTAGGCCGCCGCCGCTTTCTGGTCCCATATGTTCGAAGAGCGCGCGTCCGGCTGGCCGGAATCAGACGCAACACTCTTCGCTGTTCCGGAGTTCGCGGCGCGGCTTTCCGTTTGCCAACTCATCGCCACGATTGCCGCCGCGAAGCACGCTGCCAGGCACAATGTTCGACGCATAGCCGCCTCCTCTCTCGCGCGTCTTGCGGTTATTCCGCAGTCGGGTAGTGCATGTACATGGACTGAATTCCGACCCGGCCGGGGCCGGTGAAGCGGTTGACGATCAAATTGAATCCGCCGAATATGCCGCTCGTGATCCGGTCCATCACGGTCTCCATGCGGACTGTGGGAGCTTTATAAAGCCAGCCGCCGGGTTCGATATCGATGATCTCGCCTGGTCCCAATATTTTTTCAAACACGTTGCCGTAACCATGCAGCCAGAGAATACCGTCGCCCGCGTGGCTGTGGAACTTGTCGATGAAAAAGCCGGTTCCTCCGAAAAGCATGTTGGCCGCGCCACGCACGCGCTCGAAGGTGTAGTCGATGCTGTCCGACGCCGCCAGAAATTGGTGCTCGCGAACGTGCAGCTCCATTCCCTGCGGCATATGAATCGGAACAATGTGGCCGGCCCCGTCGCGGCTGAAGGCGATCATCCCGGCGCCCCGCGCTTCGGTCACAAACACCTGGATCCCCGCCATCATGCGCTTGAGCGCGCCTTTCATGGGCTTCAAGCCGATTTGCACGGTGGGATGTTTCCACAGCAGGATGTGATGCTCGAAGTAGATGGGCCGCGCGGACACATCAACCGTGAGCACCGGCACGAGTTCGCCATCAATGTGATACGTGACGCCGCCAAACGTTTCCGCGGTCGCGCTGGTTGGCAACAGTTGCGGCAATCCGGGCATTTGCGTGATCCTCCCTTTTTCTCGTCTGCTATTTCGAGTTCCTCATTCGGCACTCGAAAGCATTCCTTCCTGTTGGCCCAAATTCGATCCTCAATTCTTGTGGCTCTCCCGCCCCGGGTTCTGCGCGCATGATACCACGCCGCCTATTTCACCCAAGCCGGCCCTTTGCTTCCACAGAATTCATTCTGTGCATTCGACACGTTCCCTCTGCGCTAACTCAGCCGCTCGCTGCGTACGAATCCGCACAATCCATTTTCTCGGTCTATCGATAATCGCAAAAAGGGCGCACACTACTTATAGGGGAAACCATATGCTCGCCGTTGCAGGTGTCTGGAAGAAAAAACGCGATGATTTAAAGGCCAAGCGGAATTCGCTCTTCGAAAAATACGCAAAACATCCCGAGGATGTTCACCTCGCACTGGAAATCAAAAAGCTCGATGACGAAATCGCAGATTGCACCCAGCATGTCGAGCAAGAGCGCCGCTCCGAGCGCTCCGCCGCGCCCGCCAAAAAACTTCAGCCGGTCTCCAAGTAAGAAACGAAAGTTGCGTTAGTAGTTCTTTGCCAAAAACTCTCGCAGCCGGTCAATCCGGAAACTCGCGTCGCCCGCCTCGATTTCCAGGAGCAACTTCGCCGCAGTCAATTGGTTGCCGAAATCGAGTGCCGCGGACGTGTCCGGATTCGCGACAAGCGCAAGATTCTTCTCAAGTTCGCCGCTTTCCTCCTGCAAAGACTTGAGCCTGCCCTCTTGCACCGAAACTCCCTCCACCAATTGCTGTCGCAGCACCTCTGTGCTGCGAACCACATCGCCCTCCTGCACTTTTTTCCATTCATCGTGGGCTTGCGCCGCGCGGTCCAGGTGCTTGTTGATCGCCCGGCTGGCGAAATTGTAGTTGACGGTGACCTCTCCATACGGCTGCGGACCATAGGCCACCGGGTTCACTTGCTGATGGACGCCCACGGAAAGAGCCACATCCCAATTATTTTGGCGGCTTAACTTATCCTGCGCTTGCTGCTCGCCGGTCTCGCTGCTTTCCTTTTCCGCGATCAGCTCCCTTAATGGCTTATTGCTCAGCTCCGGGACATAGATCGCGCTAAGTTTCGTCTGCGTGTCCGCGCGGTCAGCGTCCAGTTTGATCCTCGTTGTCTGCAGCGAGAAGATCATCAGCCGCGTGGCGTTCTGCGCTTCCACCATCTTCGAGGTTTTTTCGATCAACGCATCCAACGACTTAACGGCGCGTTCGATCAACGCCAGCCGGTTGCCCAGTGCTTCTTTTTCGAGGCTGGGTATCGCATATTGGACGGCCTGTTGCGTTTCCGTCGTGGCCTTGTACAACTCGCATTCTTTCCGGGCAGAGTCCATCGTCAATGCGGCCTTTTTTACGCTAGCAAGGCCCAGCGTGGCGCCTCCCACGACCTGCAGCGGCAGGCCGGTCTCGGGCTGCGTCATTCCAGCGATGGCCGCGGGCGTGCGTAGCAGGTCCCGCTGTGCCTGCGCCTGTTCCATCACGTACGCGCAGTACGCCTGCTGATCGGTGTGATCTTGGGCGAAGACCTGTGTAGGGACAAGAATCGCTGCTGCAATCGCAAACTGCCAGGGGCTCAGGCGCATTCGAATCATCCTCAGAAGAGCATTGGTTTACGGCCCAGGAAAACCGTCCTTGATTTCGCGGATTCGTCGCCGTTCAGATTCATCTGAATCAGAAAGCCGCGAATCTGAGTCTTGAAGATCGGATGGATTGCTTCCTGCTCGCCGGTAAAAATCTGTTTGACCTCGCCCACCTTGTGGCAAACGATCATGTTTAAATAGCAGTCGTAAATCGGATTGCCGGCCACCGCGCTGGCTCGGTTGTCATACGGGACGAACGCGAAATACAATGTCTGCCCTCCCGCGGCATTCAAGTAATACGGACTCTGTTTGGCCGTCGCGATCGCCTGTCTGAGTCGATCAATCTGTCTGTTGTCTTCTTCGAGCTCTTTCTGCGCCACATTGATGGCGACATCGAGCTGGGCAGCCTCGGAGCGCAACTCGGCTTGCTTTTCGAGCACTTCGAGCGAGTCCGTGCCAGTCGTGGTCTTCTGCAGGACGTTATCCGTGAGCATAACCTCGGCGATTTTGCTGTCCGTATAAGAGCTCTCAGCCTGATTGAGAGCGGACAATTGCGTGGCCGCGTCGCCCTTGGTGATCAGCCCTGCAGCGAGATCCTTGTTAATGTTGGATTCGACTTGCCTGAGTTGCGCCAGGACGGATTGCGTTTTTGAGTTGTCAGCCTGCTTCTGCGCGTCGAGCGCGGCAAGCTGCGGCCCAGTGGCGCTGTTGTGCGCGCGTTCGCGGGCGATAGCGCCGCTAAGCTCGGGTTCGAGAGCGACAAGCGCGGCGCGGTGCTTGGTCATTTCCGCGATGCCGCTTTCCATTTTTTGTGCGTCGACTTTTACATCCTCGATGGTTTGCTGGCTCATCACCAGTTGTTCCCTGAACGCCAGACTTTTTTCATCCGAGGCCGAGAGAATCACTGGCGCCGCCCACGAGCTGTTTATCGCGTAAAAACCCATCACGAACGCGTACGCAAGAATTCCAGCGAGCACGGAATACAACATTGTGATAGCAAACACGCGATAGAGCGTAATCACCAGTTTGTAATGGAGGGCTTGCCCTGCCGAAGGTTGTCGCACCGGCGTTTTTTTTGTTTCGGCCGGAACCGAACTAAGAGGTGGTGTCGCCAACGGCCACCTCGCTCGCTTCTTTGGTTCGCGTGCCCCAATCCGCGGAATCCATCGTGAAAAGCGCCAGCGGCGTCAGCAATAAGCTGCTGACCATCGACCACGCGACGTACGCCCCAAATGCCAGCGGATGCGCTACGGCCTCCCGCGCGCTGTATTTTTTGATCACCCAGGTCAAGACCGCTCCGATTCCCAGTGCGGCAACCAGGGGAACGGGCCCCGCCCACGCCAGCGGGTCCGAAGTAAGCGCGGTTAGTACGACGAGAAAACCTATCAGCGCTCCCAGCGGCGTCAGAATCAGCGTCCAAACGGCGTTGGGATGCAATTTCCAGACATGCTGCGGGAGCGTTTTGAGCGTATAGAAAAAGTCGCGCACGATGCTGCGCCGCCAGCGCAGTTGTTGCTTGAAGAGCACGGAGAGTGTGTTCGGCACCGTTGTCCAGCAGAGGGCGTCATTATTGATGTACGTCCCGTAGCCGCGCAGCAGCGTCTGATGAGTCAGGAATCTGTCTTCGCCCTGATTCACTGGTATTCCGAACCAGTGCCGCGCTCGAATGGCTGGCTCAATCTCCAGCAACAGCTCGCGCCGGATGGCGAACAGGCATCCGCTGATGCAGCAAACACTTCGCGTCCAATTCTCCGGAATTTTGTAGAGCTGGAAGGCCGAGTAATAAATGACCGCCTGGATCGCCGTGATGACGCTGTCGTTGGGATTGCGAACGCCCACCCTGCCGCCGACGGACCCGATCTGCGGTTCCGTGAAGCACGCGGTCAGTTCACTAATCGCGTCCTCATGGAAAATGCAATCCGAATCGATCGAAATAATGATCACGGCCGAGGAGTGCTCCATCGCATTGCATACTGTCCGTGCCTTGCCGCTGTTCGCCGCGTTGCGTCCGGTCCGGATGCGAATGTTGGTGAAGTCGCGCTGCGCTTTGAGCATCCACTCATAGCTGTCGTCGACCGAGCAGTCGTCCTGCGCAATCACTTCAAATTTTTCCGCGGGATAGTTGCTCCTGCTGATGCTCTCGATCGTTTCGTAGACTGTTTTTCCTTCGTTGAAGCACGGCATCAGCACGCTGACCGTGGGCTGGTAGCTGTAATCTTTTTGCACCTTCGAGCTGGGGAACGACACCTTCAGGATGATCCCCATGACGTACTTCACCACGGAGACCAGCAGGCAAAGAACCATGATCAGCCACAGAAGTACCGGAGCCATACCCGTCACGCTCCCACTTGTACATAGGACTACACTCGCCCCTCTGTATATGTCTACCTGTGTTTGTTAGCCGCGTACCACTCAATCAACGCTACGCCTCGCGAGCTTCGTGTGGCGCGTTCCGCGCGACTCGCCCTCCCGCAAAAAACGAGAGCAGGCGCCCTCGTCCAATGCGTTGGACAAGAGCCGCCCGCTCTTAGCTCGTCGATCTGCGCGACGCTCGCGCGTTGGCTCAGCTTTCGCTTGAATTCTTCATCGGTATGGTCAAAGGTTCCGATAGTTCAAACGTAAGTGGCGTTTCCGGGTGCAAGTGGACATCTTTCTTTCCCGTTAGGAACGCAAACGCCGTTCCCGCCCCCGCACCCACGGGTCCGCCGATCAACGCGCCCTCGCCGCCGCCTGCGACTGCGCCAATCAACGCTCCCCCGCCGGCTCCGCCTCCGATAATTGCCCAATCGCGTTTCTTGTGCCGGCCTCCCGCTCTGCGCGATGTGTCGGTCTGAACGTCATATTCCTGTCCGCCCACCTCCACGCTTTCCAGCGCGAGTTGCAAGCTGCCGCGCCCTTTCAGCCGCCCCGAACGATGCACATCCACTACTACTCCTTCAACGTTGGCACCTTCGGGAATCACCGTCCTGCCGTCAACCACAACCGGCTGTGACACGGTCGCCTCAAAGTAGTCGCCCGGCCGGTTTTCGTCGCTGGCGATGGCTTGATCCAGTGTTACGTGGATCGGCGTATATTGCGGCACCGTTACGTCCACCATTTTTGGTGTTTCTATCCTGCGATGCAGAGTAGCAGCGCCCACTGCCACCGCCACGGCCAGCGCTCCCGCTCCCCCCAGAATCAGGTAGTGCGTTTTCGTCAGATGCATTACGACCTCCCACTTCAATTAGAAGCAAGAACTTTTCCGGCCGCTGCTCCGTTAAATCGCTAAAAATAAAAGAAATAAATCTTGGCAAGTTCCAAAATGAAGGAAATCTTTCCAGGTCCGTGAAATTTTATCGTACCGCCAGTACCATCCTGCTTTCGCGCCTCATCGGCAATTTCCGTCCGCCCCAGCACGATCCACTGGCCGCCGCCATCCAGAAAGGTTGACGACAGCGCCGACTCTCCCCACGCAGGCACTTGGCGCGCGCCTCTCAATGTGGTCTCCTATGAAGGACACCATGCGGCTAACACGGCTTTCACTCTCGGTCAGGCGGCTGCCAGTTTGCTGGCTCGTTGCTTTGTCAGCGCTTCTCGCTCTGCCCGCCCTGACTTTCGCACACCAGGACAACGAGCCCGTCATCCGTTTCGTCCGCAATCCCGATCCTGCGCCCGATTTCAAGCTCAAGTCTCTCGACGGCAAGCCCATCGCGCTCGATGCCTTTCACGGCAAAGTTGTTTTTCTCAATTTTTGGGCCACCTGGTGCGGGCCGTGTCGCGCCGAAGTGCCCGACCTCGTTGATCTTCAAAAGCAGTTTCAAGGCCGCCTGCAAATCATCGGCCTTGATGTTGACGACGATGACCCCGCCGACGTCCAGAAATACGTCGAGGAAACCGGCATCAATTATCCCGTCGCCATGACTTCCGACGACATCCGCACGGCCTATGGCGGCATACCCGCCCTGCCTACGTCTTTCGTTCTGGACACGGAAGGGCGCGTCGTTCAAAAGCACACCGGACTCATGGATCCCGCGCTTTATGAAACGGAGATTCGCGCTTTGCTCGGTCTCCCCATCACGGCGAGAGTGGAAACGTTCGAGGACACCGGCGAAGTTTTTTTGAAACACGCCGACCGCGCCACCGAGCTCCCTGGCGTGGACCTCTCGAAACTCACTCCCGAGCAGAAGAAAATCGCGCTGCACCGTTTCAACGCCGAATCCTGCACGTGCGGTTGCAAATTCACTTTGGCGCAATGCCGCATCTGGGATTCCGCGTGCGCCGTCAGCAAAGCCGCCACCGAAAAAATCATCGCCAAGCTTTCCGCTATCCCGCAGCAGCCAGCGGCGGCTCCAACAGCGCCAGTTGCTCCTTCTCCATCCGCGCCGGCGCCTCCCGTGAAACCTTCTTCATCCGCACCGCCCTCCTCGTCCGGGCCGGTCAAAACCGCGGCGCGTTCGCAGTCGTCTCCGTAAGAATTTTGACCGTGTAATACCCTACAAAAATACAGGTGAATCTCCCGGCACTCTCCCTTTTCTCCGTTGCCCACTTTTGCTTCGGCCCTCATACTCTTTCTTCTCGCGATGACCACTCTCTCGAAGATTATTTTCTTTCTAGCCCTTGTACTTTCATTTACGGGAATTCTCTCTCCTCCCGTGGCTCTCACCATCGGAATTATTTTTGGCTTGAGTTTCACGCATCCGTACGCCGCACTTGCCCGGACATCCGCAAGAATCCTTCTTCAAGTGTGCGTCGTCGCCCTCGGCTTCGGAATGAATCTGCACGAAGTGTTAAAAGCCGGCCGCAGCGGCTTTGTTTACACCGCGATGGGAATCTCGTTTGCCATCCTGATGGGTCTCGCGCTCGGCAGGGTTTTTCGCGTTCAAGGCAATTCGTCATTCTTGATTACCGCGGGCACGGCGATCTGCGGCGGCAGCGCGATTGCCGCCATCGGCCCCATTCTTCACGCCGATGATGAAGAGATGGCGGTTTCGCTCGGCACTGTTTTTATTCTAAATTCCGTCGCGCTTCTTCTTTTTCCGCCCATCGGTGGCTTGCTGCATCTTTCGCAATCGCAATTCGGCCTGTGGGCCGCGCTCGCGATTCACGACACGAGTTCCGTCGTCGGCGCCGCCGCCAAATATGGCTCGCAAGCGCTGATCATCGCCACCACGGTAAAATTGGCGCGCGCTCTGTGGATTGCCCCTCTGGCGCTGGCCACCGCTGCGATCAAGCACAACATTTCCGCAATTCGCGGCGAATTGGAACCACGCAGCTCGACGAAAATCCGGCTTCCGTGGTTCATCTTGTTTTTCTGCCTTGCCGCCATTCTCAACACCTACATTCCGGTCATCACTCATATCTCGCATTCTCTCTTTTCGTTTGGACGGCTCGGCCTCACGGCCACTCTGTTTCTCATCGGCACGGGCATTTCGCGCGCCACGTTGAAGGAGGTTGGCTGGCGCCCGCTTTTGCAAGGAATAATTCTCTGGCTCGTCGTGGGAATCACTTCGCTGTATTTCATTCGCGCCGGAATGATTGCGATGTAAGAGTGCTTCGAGGTCCGGCAGGCAGCTGCACCGAAAGGTATTGAGCCCGCGCGCGAAATTATTTTTGGAGAAGGTCCATGACCGCGGAAGTCATGGCTTTGACGCCGGTCCGAATTGCCGGGCCTGGAACGGGCGCGAATTCGCTCGAGTGCGGCCCGGGCAAACGCGTCCCCTTTTCCATGGCATCCCTTAGTTTTTGCGGGTCGGCGGCGCCGAGCCAGAACATGCAGATGGGCGGCTTGGGATCGGCGAGCGCGAACAGGCTGAAATCTTCGCTGGCCATGATGGGCTCGCCCGGCAGCACGTTTTCTTTTCCGAGGGCGCGCTCGAGCGAAGCGCCGACGCGTCGCGAAAGCTCCGGATCATTGATCGTCGCGGGCACGTGGTCTTCCGCCACCTGGATAATGGGCGCACGTTCCTCCGGAACTCCCGCCGCGGCCGCGACGCCATTCGTGATTCTCGCGATAGCCTCAAGCACTCTTTCTCGCTGCTCGGGATTCATGGTTCGCACCGTGAGTTGCAAGTGCGCATCGTCGGGAATGATATTGTGTTTCGTGCCGGAGTGAAATGAGCCGACGGTCACCACGGTAGGAAGCTGCGGATCCATCTCGCGGCTGACGATGGTTTGCAGCATCACGACGATTTCCGACGCGATGACGATCGGATCTTTCGTCGCTTGCGGCGCGGCGCCATGGCCGCCATAGCCGCGCACGGTGATATCCACGGAATCGGCGCCTGCAAGCAGCGGTCCCGCGTGCCAGGAAACTTTTCCCGCGGCGACCGCGGCGGTGTCATGGAGCGCCAGCACGTAGTCCGGTTTCGGAAATTTCTGGAAAAGCCCGGCGCGAATCATGGCTTGCGCTCCACCGACGGTCTCCTCAGCGGGCTGGCCGATCATTACCACAGTCCCGCTCCAGTGATTTTTCATTTCCACTAGCACGCGCGCCGTACCAAGAAAAACGGCCATGTGCAGGTCGTGCCCGCAAGCGTGCATCACGCCGACTTCCCCGCCTCCCGGCCGCTCGACCTTCACGTGGCTCGCATAAGGCAGCCCCGTCTTTTCAACGATTGGCAGCGCGTCCAACTCCGTTCGAACGTAAACCACCGGCCCTGGCCCGTTTTTCAGCACACCGACGATGCCGTACGAAGTGAGGCTCGGATCGTCATACTGCCCAAAGTGATCGGTGACTTCGTAACCCGCTTTCCGCAGATCGTCGGCGAGCAGCGCCGACGTTTCTTTTTCCTGCGTGGACAGTTCCGGGTGCTCGTGGATCTGTTTGTAGGTTGCCAGGAGGGAATCTTCTTGCTTACGGATGTCCTGGTCCAATTCGCTTTGGGCCAGGAGCGGCGCGGAAAACGATAGAGCGACGGCCAGAGAAATAAAGAGGGTTCGAATCGCAAGACGCATCGGGTCACCTCGGAAAAGAAGCGGCATTCTAGCACCGCTGGCTTGCGGAGATGCGTTCTGATTTCGCGGTCCTTGCAACAAGGGGCTGCACAGACTGAAGTCCGTGCCACGAGCAGGTTGCCACAAGAAGCGTTGCGGGCTACACTCGCCCGGCAAATCCGTGGAGTTTGCTTCCGAGCGGATTCGAATGGAGGGGCAGCCGTGAATCGTCGCGTCAGTTTTCTACTTGTCGTCCTCGTCGTTGGAGGTGTGCTTACCGTACGCGGGGCATTTTCGGAGCCTGCCGGGCAGGCCGCGCGTAAGGCGATAAATGCGCCTGAGAAACTGGTGCAGGCGCCTTTCAGCGACGCAATTCTTGCCGGGAATACTTTGTACTTGTCGGGCAGGATCGGGCTGGACCCCAAGACCGGAAAGCCTCCGGCGCAGGTCGAGGATGAAATCAAGCTCCTGCTCGACGGGATGAAGGGAACTCTGGAGCAAGCCGGGATGACCATGGACGATTTGGTCTACGTCCAGATTGCCTGCACGGACTTGTCTCTCTATGACAAATTCAACGCCGCCTACAAGACTTACTTCACGACCAAGGACTATCCGGCGCGGGAATTTATCGGAGCGGCAGCGCTTCTGCGCGGAGGCCACTTCGAATTGCAGGCCATCGCCGTTCGCCGCTAAGTCACGCGAGTCCCCTCAGAGCCAGAGGAAATCTGCATTCCTTTCTGGCCTGCGGGACATGGGTTCCCACGACCGCACCCAAGCCCCGCTCGTTCCGAGTGAGGCAGCGCGCTACAACGATTTTGGATGGCCCTCGCCCTAAGTCGCACACGCTACGCGCGGATGGTCCACATGTCAGATTGCCCGCATATGGTCTTCACGCCCTCTGCTGATTTGTGAACTTTTGCCCACATATGAGCATTTTGTCTCCGCATCTATTCGCGGATTTCCTCATAAAGTGATTATAATAAAAGACTTAAATATTTATAAGATTTAATGTCGAATGGAGGTCCCGGTGCATCTTATTGGCAATGGTAGGGTCGAGAAAATGTTAAGAATCACAACGGAAAAGAAGCGAGCCAAAACGGTCCTGAGCGTCGAGGGCCGCTTGGCGGGGCCATCGGTCGCCACACTCGAGCAATGCTGGCGGGAGCGCGCAACAGGTGAGAAATTTAGCGTGGATTTGTGCGGCGTGAGCTTCATCGATGCGGCCGGCAAGGCGCTGCTGAAAGAGATCCATCAGCAAGGCGGCAAGCTCATTGCGGAAGGCTGCCTCAACCAAGCCATTGTGGAGGAGATAGCGGGGCGCGAGCGTCCCGAAAAGAGCGCGTGCGGGAGCCGCAAGAAAGGCTCGCACATCATTTTTTATGTCGCGTTTTTCAGTTTGGTGATTACGCCGGCGGTTGCCCATGCGCAAGACAGTGCGAAGCGCAGCTTGCTGTCTGGACCAGCGCCGGCCGGCGTGCTGCGGTTGACCCTGAATCAAGCGGTAAGCCTGGCGCTGAAACAAAATCCGACAGCGCAAATCGCGGTCTTGACGGCCGCCGAGAGCGTTCAGGACCGCAATGTGGCGCGCGCGGCGTTGCTTCCTCAAGCCAGCTTGAATGTCACGGATACCGCGGAGCGAATCAACATCGCGGCGTTCCTTGGCAAGAGAATTCCGGGATTTCCCGAGCATGCCGGTCCTTTCCAGGTTTTCTCGGCGGGGCTGGGTTTCAGCGCGCCGATCTTCGATTTGACGCTCTTTCGCCGCTATCAGGCGGCGCGGGAAACGGCCAACGCCAGCCATGCCGATAGTCTTTCAACTCGCGAGCAGGTGATTTTGTTGGTCGTCTCTCAATACATCGGAACTCTCCGGGCCGTGGCCAACGTGCAAGCTTCGGAATCCCGCGTCGAATTGGCGCAAGCCCTGTATGACCAGGCGGCGGACTTGCAACACGAAGGCGTCGGGACGGGCATTGACACCCTGCGTGCGAACGTCGAACTGCAAAACGAAAAGCAAACGCTGCTCGAAGCGGAAGACGATCGCGATACTTCTCTATTCGGATTGAGCCGGCTGCTGAATCTGGATCCGCGGCAAAACATCGAATTGGCCGATTCGTTGAGCTTCTTCGATACTCCCCAGCCCGATGTCGCGGCCAGTATCGATAAAGCGCTAGGCCAACGTCAGGAGTGGAACTCGCTCCAGGAGCAATTGAAGGCCGCGGGACTGCAAAAGAAGGCTTCGCAGGAATCGCGGCTGCCTACGGTGAACTTTAACGGCAATTGGGCCTACGACGGAGCCTCCTCGACGACCGGAATTCCGACCTACACCTATCAAGCCGGCGTCAGCGTACCGCTCTTTACGGGAGGGCGGATTCGCGCCGAGGTCGTCAAATCTGACTTGGAAATCAAGCGGCTGGAGCAGCAGGAAGATGATTTGCGAAATCAGATCGCGCTGGACGTGAAGACGGCGCTGATCAATTTGGATTCGGCGCGCAATCAGGTGCAGGTGGCGAATCTCGGCGTGCAGCTTTCGAAAGAGGAAGTGGACCAGGCGCGGGACCGCTTCAAGGCGGGTGTGGCCAACAACATTGAAGTGATCCAGGCGCAGGATTCGCTGGCGCGCGCCAACGACAACCAGATTGCAGCGCTGTACCGATTCAACCAAGCGCGCGCCGATTTTGCGCGTTCGACCGGGCAGATGGAGAAAGTTTACTCGAAGTGAGGGAAACGATGAGCGTGGAGATCGAAGTGGGGCCGGAAAACGCGACGAAAGTTCGTCCGCTCTCTGAAGAAGTGCCGCTCGAAAAAGAGGAGCCGAAAGGCCTGGCGAATCCGAAGATGCAGCGGCTGGCGATTCTTGGCGGCGTGGTGCTGATCGCCGTACTGGTTGGATTGTTTCTTTACTACCACAACCGGGAGAGCACAGACGACGCGGAGATCGACGGGCACATCACGCCGATCGCGGCAAAGATTTATGGACGCGTTGCCGAAGTTCTGGTGAAGGACAACCAGACAGTGAAGGCCGGGCAACTGCTGGTGAAGATCGACCCACGCGATTATCAGGCGGCGGTGGATCAGGCGCAGGCGGCGCTGGAATTGGCGGAAAGCGAAGCGCGGTCGGCGGGCGTGGACGTGCCGCGGACGGCGGAAAACGTGGCGAGCGGAACTTCGAATGCCGATGCAGGGCTCTTGGGGGCGCAGGCGGATTTGGCGAGCGCGCAAGCGACGTACGAGCAGGCGCAAACGGCGGATCTCGCGTTTGCGCAGGCGAACGTGAACAAGAGCATGGCCAACGCGGCCCTGGCGCAGGCCGATTTGGCGCGCTACAAGCCATTGATGGAGAAAGGTGAAATTTCGCAGCAACAGTATGACGCGGCGAAAGCGAATGCCGACGCATCGGCGAGCGCGTTGAAAGCCGATCAGGAAAAGCTGGTCCAAGCGCAGCGCAATGTGGAAGTGATGAAAGCGCAACTGGATGCGGCGAAAGCGCGAGTGATGCAAGCGCAGGCCGGTGTGGAAAGCGCGCTGGCGGATAGAAAGCAAGTCGGCATGCGCACGGCGGATGCGCAAGCGAAAGTGGCCAAGGTGGCGCAGGCCCGCGCGTCGCTTGAGGCGGCGAAGCTGAATCTGAGTTACACGGACGTGGTTGCGCCGGTGGATGGCGAGGCCACGCACAAGCAAGTCGAGCCGGGGCAAATCGTGCAGGCCGGGCAGGGATTGCTCGTGGTGGTGCCTCTTCAGGATGTGTGGGTGACGGCAAATTTTAAAGAGACGCAACTGAAGAATATGAAGCCGGGACAAAAGGCGGAAATCTCCGTCGACACTTACGGAAAAACGTTCAGCGGGCACGTGGATTCAATCGCTGGAGCGACGGGCGGAGTGTTGAGCCTCCTGCCGCCGGAAAACGCTACGGGGAATTACGTGAAAGTGGTGCAACGGATACCCGTGAAGATCGTGCTGGACAAGGATTCTGTCGGCAACTACGTGCTCCGGCCGGGGATGAACGTCGATGCGACGGTCATCACGAAATAAATAATTCGGCATAGAGAAAGTCAGCAGGCCAGTTTCGCGTAGGAATACATAGCGAGTCGTAGAGTCAGATCGAATGCGCCATGCAAAACAAAATACTCGCCAAATTGAGGATGCCGGACGGGTCGATCAATCCCTGGGTGATCGCCGTGACCGTGACGCTGGCGACGTTCATGGAGGTGCTGGACACGTCGATCGCGAACGTGGCCCTGCCGCACATTTCCGGGAATTTGTCGGCGGGAGCGGACGAATCCACTTGGGTGCTGACGTCGTATCTCGTATCGAACGCGATCGTGCTGCCGCTTTCGGGATGGTTTTCCGGATTGATCGGGCGCAAGCGGTTTTACATGGCTTGTGTCGCGCTCTTCACAGTCAGTTCTTTTTTGTGCGGGCTCGCGCCGAGCCTCGGCGTGCTCGTCCTTTTCCGGATTTTGCAAGGAGCGGGCGGCGGCGGATTGCAGCCGAGCGAGCAGGCCATCTTGAACGACACGTTTCCGCTGGCGAAACGCGGCATGGCGTTCGCCGTTTACGGAATCGCCGTCGTGGTGGCGCCGACGATTGGGCCATGGCTGGGCGGCTGGATTACGGACAATTTTTCGTGGAGATGGATTTTCTACATCAACGTGCCGGTCGGAATCATTTCGCTGCTGCTGACGTCGGTGCTGATTTCGGACCCGCCGGACATGAAACGGACCAGCATCAAGAGCGGATTCCGAATCGACTACATCGGGATCGGGTTGATCAGCCTCGGGCTGGGCAGCATGCAGATCATTTTGGACAAAGGGCAGCGCGACGACTGGTTCGCATCGGGATTCATACAAGTTTTCTTCGCGCTAATGCTGATCGGGATAATCGCCGGAATTATCTGGGAACTGCGGCAGAAGGAGCCGGTCGTCGATTTGAAGATGTTGAAGGACAGGAACTTCGCGATTTCGACGCTGGCGATGTTTTTCCTGGGCTTCGTGCTGTATTCGAGCACGGTGCTGATTCCGCAGTTCCTGCAAGACATGCTCGGATATACGGCGGAGCTCGCCGGGATGGCGCTGTCGCCCGGCGGCCTGGTGATCATGCTGATGATGCCGGTGGTTGGGTTTCTGGTGTCGAAGGTGGACACGCGAGTCTTGATTGCGTTGGGCTGCACGGTCTGCGCGATCGCGCTGTTCTGGATGGCGGGCTGGGATTTGAATCTCGATTACAGCCATGCAGTGCGCGCGCGGATGTTGCAGAGCTTCGGACTGGCGTTCTTGTTCATCCCGATCAACGTGGCGGCGTTCGCGTACGTGCCCAGGGAAAAAACGAACATGGGGACGGGCATCATCAATCTGGCGCGCAACATCGGGGCCAGCGTGGGCATCGCGACGGTGACAACCATGCTGGAACGGCGGGCGCAGTTTCACCAGGCGCACTTGATCGAGAGCGTGAACAGCTTGAATCCGGCGCTTCTGAAAATGACGAATGGCAACACGGTGCGTTTGATTTCCTACGGATCGAGCGGTTCGCAGGCGGCGATGCAAGCGAAGGGCATGGTCTACCACCTGGTGCAGAACCAGTCGGCGATGCTGGCGTTCATCGACAATTTCAAGATGCTGGGAGTGGTATTTCTCGCTGTGATTCCGGCGTTGCTGCTGATGCGGAAGCCGAAAGCGGCCGCCGGAGGCGTTCCGGTGCACTGAGGGACGAAGGTGTCCATGCATCCGGCGGACGAAATTGTTACAGCGATTTTTTGCGGTGAGTTCCGGGAGTGATTTCGCGCAGTAATTGGGGGGAACGATGGCAACACAAACGGCAATAATGACGCAAACGGCAGTGGCAGCGCAGTTCAGCGAGGACAAACTGATCCGCGCGGGACAGAAGGGGGATGCGCAAGCGGTGGAGACGTTGTTCCGCCGTTATCACCGGCCGCTCTTTCAGACGGCGTTGCGCGTTCTTGGCAATACCGAAGATGCGGAAGACGCTTTGCAGGACGGGCTGCTTTCCGCGTACCGCAACATGAAGCGGTTCGAGGGCCGGTCGCAATTCTCGACGTGGTTGACGCGCATCGTGATCAACGCTGCCTTGATGCGGCGACGCAGTGCCAAAGCGCGGCCGGCGGTTTCGCTGGACGAACCTCCGCGCGAAGACGAACTGCCGATTGCGGAGCGTTTCGCAGCCGAGGGGCCGAACCCGGAGCAGGTGTTTGCCGGGACCGAATTGCGGGAGATGATCAGCGAAAACCTGGACGAGCTATCGCCGCTGCTGCGCACAGCGTTTGTGCTGCGCGAAGTGGAGGGCTACTCGACGGGCGAAGCGGCGAAAAAACTTGGCGTGACCGAAAATACCTTGAAGGCGCGGTTGTGGCGCGCGCGGCACCAGTTAGCCGAACGGCTTGGCCAGCGCCTGCGGCGAATCAAGGACGACATGACGGCCGGCGGCATGGGCGATGCGGAGTGCAGTTACTGCTGAAGAGCTGAAGTAATGACGTAATGGGGTAACGAAGTAACGAACACAAACGAAGAGGGCCGGCGAAGTTTGCTGGCTCTTTTTTGTTTGCGGTGCTTGGTTGAGGTCCTCCGATGGCCGCTCGGACCTCCTTGACTGTGACCGAAGAGAAAAAGATAACGCAGAGACGCGGAGCGTGGGGTCACCCACAGAGAAATCATTTACGGACTTGGCTTGTGGAGGGTGATCGACGACCTGCCGTGGTGTGAACCAGGAAAGCGGCAACCAGGATTCGCCGGTTGCAATGTGCACATGCGATGGAGCACCGGCCGCCTGTCCTCCACCACGAAAGCGGGGTGTCAGGAACGCGCGCGGTCTACACCGGCAGGGATCCGCCCGGTCCATTCTGTCAGCCATCCCCCCGGTCTGTACCACCCTCCTTCCCGGGGTACCCCCCCCCGGGTTTTTGCGTAAATGTTCATTCTAAAGATAGATAAAGTGCTTTGTTTTTATAGACTTTTGAAAGTGTTCATTCCAAATAACTTGCATGGACTCATTTGCACCACAATTGTGCAAGAGTGCAGTTCGTTTCGTAAGTGTTGCCAATAGAGAGGAGTTAGGCGTAAAAGCATGCTCCGGAAAGTGAAAACGCCAGCAAGGATGCTGGCGGTACGGCCGCCACTCACAATGTTACCTATCATGTACTATAGGCTAGGAGTAAGTTTTTGTCAAGCGAAAAGTCTGAAAAAAACGGGTCTGGGGGCGGAATCGCGGAGGGAAGGTCAAAACTCGCAGCCTTTAAGGCGAAGGCCGCGGCATCCGGCGGGCACGGAAGAAAAATCAAAACACTCACCGTTACGCAGCAAGGTTGGAGAACCCACCCCGAGACTCCATAGGGACCGGACCTTGCATTATGGTATAGATTCATGGTATATATCAATTACTGGGAGGCGGCCATGGCGAAGAGCGGAGTGGCGAAATTGTTTCGGAACGGGCGGAGCCAAGCGGTGCGGCTGCCGAAGGAGTTTCGCTTTGAAGGGGACAGCGTGCGGGTGAGGCGGGTTCCCGAGGGCGTGCTGCTGGAGCCGATGATTTCGGATCCCAAGGAATGGTTTGCGGCGATGGACCGCAGGCGCGGAGACCCCTTCCTGAAAGACGGAAGAAAGCAGCCTAAGACGCCGAAGCGGCGCATTTTTGATTGAGGCCGCGATGGACTACTTGCTCGATACCAATGCTTGCATCGCATTGAACAAAGGGGAGCCGGCATCCGTCAGAGGACGACTAGCGAAGGCCCTTCGAGCCGGTTCGCAGGTTTGGGTGCCGACGGTTGTTTTGTTCGAGCTTTGGTATGGGGTGGTGAAAAGTGCTCGGCCAAAGGAAAACGCAGAGGACCTGGCTACGTTTCTAGCGGGTCCCGTAAAAGTACTGGATTTTGCAGAGGGGGATGCACGCGAGGCCGGAGAGGTGCGGACATTGCTGGAACGAATTGGCAAACCAATCGGAGCGTATGACGTACTGATAGCCGGGCAGGCGTTGGCGCGCAAGCTGACGCTGGTCACTGCGAATGCGAAGGAGTCTGGGAGGGTGAAGGGGTTGGTTTGGGAGGATTGGGGATTGTGATTCGTATGAGCACGCTAACGGTTAGCCCGGAATACGGCGCGCTGCTGAAGAAAGTGCCGCCCAAGGTGATTCGGACGGAAGAGGAAAATGAGGCGTACACGAAGATTCTCTACGACCTCGACCGGCGCAGCTCGAAACTGACGGCGGCGGAGAAAGAATTGGCGGAGCTCCTGACGCTGCTGATCGAGGATTTTGAGGAGAAGAGGTACCGGCTTCCGCATGCAAAGCCGGTGGAGGTGGTGCGGTTTTTGATGGAACAGCACAACCTGCTACAGAAAGACCTTGCGGACGTGTTTGGGACGCGCAGCATCGTGTCGGAAGTGTTGAGCGGGAAACGGGAATTGAACAAGGAGCACATTGCGCGGCTGAGCGCGCGGTTTCATGTGTCGCCGGAGGTTTTCTTTTAGCGGGTCAGCGGAGAGGGACAATTCAAAACCCGCAGCCTTAAAACCGAAGGCTGCTGCACCCGGCTGCGGCACCCGGGCGCTAGCCGTTGCAATGCAGAATAATACAGCGTAATATCGTGTAGTATGGGAGCGAAGTCATGAGCGCGCTAAAGACGATCAGTTTTCGCATTCAGTCCGACGCCGTGGAGTCGCTGGATGAGCTGGCCGAGATTATGGATCGGGATCGCAGCTATGTGCTGAACGAGGCGGTGGAAAATTATCTGCGACTGAATGAATACCACATCAAGCTAATCAAAAAGGGTTTGCGCGCGGCGGAGGAAGGAAAGCTCGTCTCGCACGCGGACGTGAAGAAAATGATCGGCAAGATGAGACGCTCCAAGTAGCGCCGAGCAAATGCTCATCTGGTGGAGCACACCGGCCACGCAACAATTGGCTGCCGCGCACGAATACATCGCTGCCGAAGACGAAGCCGCCGCCAGCAGGATTACGAACCATATCTGGGACTCCGTGGATATCCTCGCGCGCCATCCGTTTGCGGGGCGTAAAGGACGTGTGCCGGATACGCGCGAATTGGTCATTTCAGGCACGCCTTTCCTCGTCGCTTACCGGGTGGAAAAGAACGAGGTACGGATTCTCGCGGTTCTTCACGCCGCTCGGGAATGGCCGCAAGAATTTGAGTAGGCCAAAGAAACAAGAAGCGATAGGGGTTTGGGGGGCGAGACAAAAGTCAAAACACCCACGTGTAAACATCGACACGTGGGGCACCCGGCTTTGCAGGTTAAATAGAAGAGAAACTAAGATTGACCGTTGCGCTATACGGTTGCGTTTCATGGATAATGGAGGTACTCGACGAGGATGAGGGGAGGCGCCATGCAAAACCGGAGACTGACTGATCGGCGCGATAGCCCGCGATATGGGATCGAGGAAGCTGCGCGATGCCTCGGAATGTCCGCGGCAACTCTAGACTCGTGGGTCAACGGGAGGAAATACCCAACTTCCACCGGAGCGAAATTCTTTGCGCCGCTGATTCAGCTCGCGGGGCCGGGGAGTCTCTCGTTTTACAATTTAGTGGAAGCTCATATCCTGCTATCCACCCGCAAGAAACATAAGGTAGAAATGCCCTCGATCCGAAGGGCGATGGCTTACGTACGAAAGACTTATCCCTCGGCTCATCCTCTGCTCACAGAAAATTTTCTGACGGATGGGAAGGATCTTTTCGTCAAGAAAATCGAAGGCTCTGGCGGGCGAGAACAGACCATCAACGTATCCAGTTGGGGACAGCTCGGACTAGGGCCTATTCTTGATTTCTACCTGCGCCGAATTGAGCGCGATGAGAAGGGCTGGCCCATTAAGCTCTATCCGATTCGGATGAACTGGCCGGGCGACGTAGCTCAGGATCCTCCAAAGGTCGTGGTCATTGACCCTGCGGTCTCTTCGGGCAGGCCTGTCGTGAACGGAACAGGCGTAATGGCGGAAGTGATTTTTGGCCGCTTCAATACTGGAGAGGGAGTCGAGAGCATCGCGGAGGACTACGGGTTGAAGGTATCGCAAATTGAAGAGGCAATCCGGTACGCCCCAGCAGCCTGAAGTTTATATCTTCTTTCTCGACCGAAACCTGGGAAGCAAGCAACTGGCGGAAGCACTGAGAAAAGAAGGATTCGTGGTTCGGGTTCACGACGAGCATTTCAAACCCGACGAGACAGATGATGTGTGGCTGGCTTCCTGCGGACAGAGGGCCTGGGTGGCGATCACTCCGGACCGGCGGATTCTGAAAGATCCGCTCAGCATGAGAGCAATCGGCGAAAACAAAGGCCGGGTGTTTTTTCTTCCACAGAATAATAAGAATCCGCAGATGTGGGCGCCGATTTTGATCGAGAACTGGGCTCGCGTTAAGGCGGTTCTTTCGGCTCGGGCGGCGCCGTTTGTGGCGAAACTATCTCCGAATGGAGTTTGGGGTATCAAGGAACTGAATCGTTATGGAAGAGAGAAGAAGAAATCCAAACGCGGCTGAGCGTGATCGCGAACGAGGCACGGCGCCCGGCTACCGCGGATGAACTCGACTATTTGAGACGGTAAGAACCGGGGGTGAGGTATTCGAGGAGGCCGAGGTCGCGCAGGACTTGGAGTTGCTGGCGGATTTTGGGCTGGACGTTATTGTTGCCGGGGTGAAGCTTGGCGAGTACCTCTTCTCGGTCGTAGATTTCTTTTAGTGTAAATTCTCTCTTGTTAAGTCCTTTGATGACCTGCAGAACGTCTAAAGTCCAACCTCGTTTCTGAGCGTTTAATTTTTCAAGCGGACGGAGTCTTTCGTAGGCTTTTCGAACTTTGCCGGAACTGACTGGCTGGCCGTCTTGGACGACGGGGATTCGGGCGTCAGATGGAATTCGGTCCAGCAGAAAATTGCAGCCGACCCATCCTGCGCGCCTTGCATTGGCGGAAAGGGGCTTGCGCTTTTCCAAGAAAGATAGCGTGAAGGCGAAATGTGGGATTAGGAGGACATTTTCGACGGTGAGTTTCGGTAATTGATAGTGAAGCAGAAACAGGTTTGGAGTTTCGTCGCCGATGATGGCGCGATGCATTGCCGCGTATGCACCATCAATAACTCGGTTTCCGAACGCGCTTGATTTGCTCTTTAGTTGGAAGCGCGAGCTGCAAGAAGGGCACGTAAAGTCGGCCGCTTGTGTTCCAGACGGAAGTGCGTTGATGTGTCGGGAATCACAGGCTGGGCAGTAAAGGCTCGCGGCTCCCCAAGATTCGGTGCAGATGCGTGCGCGTTGCGAGGCGCTTTTGTAGTTATCAAGACCAGCCGTGGGAAGGTGCAAGTCCACGCGGGGATTAGATCACGGAGCGAAAGAAGAAGAAAGCGGCCGGGCTAAAGCCCGGCGCCTACATGATCCGGTAGTTGATTAGGCTAAGTAAATTTGGGTTTCGGTTTTGATGATGAAGAGGGCGTCGGAGTCGGGGTGGCCGGAGGCGCGGAATTTTTGGCGGGCTTCGTCGAGGGAGTCGGCTAGAACGGAGAAGATGACGCGGCGGTCGGTGCGGCCAATGAAATAGAAGCGGAGTTCTTGTTGGACGAGTTGGAGTTGGCTGGACAAGTGAGACGAGTTCCTGCTCTCAGAAACCGGCTGCGACACATTCACGCCAAGAGAAGAGAGGTCCCTCCACTTCGGTCGGGATGACAGACCGTTGGAGAGCGCACAGGGCGGATCTGATCGATCCACGGAATCGAGTGGCGGATCAACTGAAAACTGCACGCACGCTACAGAAAGATCGAGCTGTACCAGATTGGAACAGAGGCGGCGGACGGAGAGGCTGACGTGATCGAGGGAGAGTTCGCAGCCGATGGCGTGACGACGGAGGCGGAACGCGGTTAGGAGAGTGGTGCCGCCGCCCAGGAATGGATCGAGGACTAGGTCGCCTTCGTTGGTGGAGGCTAGGAGGATGCGTTCGAGGAGGGCGACGGGTTTTTGGGTGGGGTGCTTGCCGAATTTCTTCTCCCAGGATTCGGGCGGACGAATTTCCCAGACGGACTTCATTTGTTTGCCGCGATTGGTTTCCTTCATGAGCTTGTAATTGAAGGTGTGGCGGGACTTTTTGTCTTTGGCGGCCCAAATGATGGTTTCGGTGGCATGGGTGAAATAGCGGCAGGAGAGATTGGGAGGAGGGTTGGGCTTGACCCAGGAGATGTCGTTGAGGAGCTTGAAGCCGAGCTGCTGCATGGCGAAGCCGACGCTGTGGATGACGTGGGCGGTGCCGGAGACCCAGATGGCGCCGTTGGGTTTTAATAGCCGCTGGCAGGCGGAGAGCCAGGCTGTATTGAAGGCGTGAACTTCGTCAAATCTGGCCCTTACCGGGCCAGAGTCGGGGCCGGGTAATTTGTCCCAGGAGCCTTTGTTGACGGAGACCATTTTGCCGGCGTGGCAGGTGATGCCGCCGTTGGAGAGGAAGTAGGGCGGGTCGGCGAAGATGAGGTCGACGGAGGACGGCGGGATTTGGGCGAGGATGTCGAGGCAGTCGCCTTGGTAGATGCGGAGGTGGTGTTTTTCGTCGTTGAAGGCGGGAGTGGGGAGGGTGGACATTGGATTGATGATCAGCCAAAGAGCACAGCCAAGATTCATCGCGCCAAAACCGCGCGATGGGGCGGAGTGGGCTGTGCCACATTGATCAATCGGGATCGTTGATCAGATGGGTATAGGAGTCAAGCGGAGGAGGGCCCGGCCGGGCTGGCTGTGCTACAAAGGAGGCGTGAAAGAGCGACAAGAAATAAAAATCACAGAGTGGCGGAAACGGGACGGAACGCGCGCCGATGAATCCCTGGGAGTGAGAATACTCCGACGCACGGCCATCGTGTGGGTACCGGTGGTGGGCATTGGCGCGGCTGTGGGAATCAAAGCGGTGGGCTGGTTGGTGATCCGAATGGTGGTCGAGGTGTTCAAGGGGATCGTGCGGCTTTTTCACTAGGCGCTGTAGAGGGCGCGGCGAAGAGGGAAAGTAAGGAGGAATGTGATAAAGTAAGGAATAGGAGTACGGGCATGAAAAGAGAAGCAAAGGGCATGAAGAGACAAGCGAAATTGACAAGCAAAGGGCAGATCACCGTGCCGCGGGACATCCGGCGGAGGCTCGGGGTGCGCGCGGGAGACAAGCTGGAGTTTGAGGACAATGGCAAGGGAGTGCAGGTGAAGGCAGTGCGAGATGGGAGCGTTTTTGCGAAGTATGCGGGGATCGGGAACCCGGGCATTGGAAGTGGACGAAAGGCGATACAGAAGTGGATCCGGGAGATCCGTGGCCACGAGGATGACGAGTGACGGTTGCGCTGGACACGAACGTCATTGTGGCGTTGTGGGACGCGGCGGATGCGCTGCATCCGGTGGCGCGAAAGGCTCTGGAGGAGGCGTCTGGCCGGGAGGCGCTGGCTATGTGCGGCGTGGTGTATGCGGAGTTGATTGGGGCGCCGGGAAGGACGGAAGCGTTTGTGGATCGGTTCTGCGAAGAGGCGGGGATCGCGGTGGAGTGGGAGTTTAAGGAAAGGATCTGGCGGAGAGCGGGGGCGGCGTTTCAAGAGTATGCGGCGCGGCGAAAGAAACAGAGTGGCGCGGCACCGCGACGGCTGCTGGCGGACTTTTTGATTGCAGCGCATGCGCTGGAGAACGGCTACAAGCTTTTGACGCTGGACGGAGGAATGTACCGGAGAGCGTTTCCGGGATTGCGGCTGGAGATTGTGTGAAAAGAGCGAAAGGCAGGAAGAGGAAGACGGTTGAAAGTTCAAAGTTGAAAATTGAAAGTTTAAGGGGAAGAAGTAAAGACTCTTCCTTTGCTAGACTAATTCCACTATGCATGACTTGAATTATTTTCGGGACCACCTAGACGTGTTCGCGGAGATGGCGCGGAAGCGCGGGGCGGCGCTGGATTTGGAGGGATTCCGCGCGCTCGATAAGGAGCGGCGGGAGTTGATCACCGCGAACGAAGCGCGCAAAGCGCAGCGGAATAAGGCGAGCGACGAGATTGCGCGGTTGAAGAAGGCGAAGGAGAACGCGGACTCGTTGATTGGGGAGATGAAGACGGTATCGGAGCGGATCAAGTCGGCGGACGAGCGCGTGGCGGAGCTGGACGCGAAGCAGCGCGAGTTCATGCTGACGGTGCCGAACCTGCTTGACGCGTCGGTGCCGGTGGGACGAGGTTCGGAAGAGAATGTGGAGGTGCGACGCTGGGGCGCGCCGCCGAAATTTGATTTCAAACCGAAGCCGCATTGGGAAATCGGGGAAAACGCAGGGATTCTGGATTTGGAGCGAGCGGTGAAAATCGCGGGGACGCGGTTTGCGCTTTACCGCGGGGCAGGGGCGCGGCTGGAACGGGCGCTGGCGAATTTCTTTCTGGATGTGCACACGCGAGAGCATGGGTACACCGAGATTTTGCCGCCGTTCATCGTGAATACGGCGTCACTGGTGGCGGATGGCAAGCTGCCGAAATTTGCCGGGGATATGTTCCACCTGGAAGGCACGGATTTGTGGCTGACGACGACGGCGGAAACAGAACTGACGAATCTCTATCGGGACGAGACGCTGGATGGGAGTTTGCTGCCGATCAATGTGTGCGCGTGGACGTCGTGCTTCCGATCGGAAGCGGGCGCGGCGGGAAAGGACACGCGCGGCATCAAGCGGCAGCACCAGTTTCAGAAAGTGGAGATGTTTAAGTTCACGGCGCCGGAGAAGAGTTACGAGGAGCACGAGGCGCTGGTGAAGAATGCAGAGGCGCTGCTGCAAAAATTGGGAATTCACTACCGCGTGATGCTGCTCTGTTCGGGGGACACGGGGTTCGCGTCGTCGAAGACGTACGACATTGAGGCGTGGCTGCCTTCGAGCGGCGAGTACATGGAGATTTCTTCCTGCTCGAACTGCGAGGCGTTTCAGGCGCGGCGGGCGGGGATACGGTTTAAGCCGAAGGCCGGGGGGAAGAGCGAATTTGTGCACACGCTGAATGGGTCGGGACTGCCCATTGGGCGGACGTGGATTGCGATTGTGGAGAATTATCAGCAGGCGGATGGGTCGATTGTGATGCCGGAGGTTTTGCGGCCGTACATGGGGATGGAGAAGATTGAGACGGAGAAATAAGGAAGTAAAGGAAGTAGAGGATCTAGAGGAAGTAAAGGATTCGGCTTGCGGAGAAGCATGGTGACTAAAGAGTTGGGTTTCTGGCACCCCACCGGAAGCACTTCTTAACGTATTGTAAATAAACGACTTAAATATAAATAGTGGTTTTGACCTACTGATTCTGCCATTCTTGGGGCCGCGCAAAGTGTTGAAAGTACAGCTTTTCGTTTGACTCTGCCTTTTCGCCTTGCATACACTCGCCTCAGTACTATTTGGCACGGCAATGTGTGGACCCAGGGGGATTTACGGGTCAGAAGAAACGAAGCGATCCCGAACGAGCGAAAATTGATGATTGGGCCTCGGCGCGTTCTGGGGTCATAGGTGGAAGAGTGTTACGTTGGAAGAATCGATGAATTTTCTGGGTAGGGTGATGAGATTTTTGTTTTGGGTGCTGATCGTGTCGTGGAGCGTGGCTTTGCTGCGGCGGTTGGCGAGGTGGATGCTGCGCGAGGCGATGCCAACGGCACAGATGGGTCACGATACCGCGGGTGGTGATGCTGGCGTTGGACCCGCCGCGGAGAACGCGCAGACTGGATTGACGGGAAGGAAATTGGTGCGCGACCCGGTGTGCGGGATGCACGTGGCGGAGGAATTGTCGATTCCGCTGCGGGAGAGCGGAGAGATGGTGCGTTTTTGCTCGGTGGAATGCCGCGACACGTACGTGAAGAACATACAGAGGAAGGCAGCAAGCGCTTAAAAGAGTTACAAGCTCCGGGCAATTGAAAATTTACACGAAAAGAAGTCGAGACTAGACACGCAGAGGAAAGGACCGACGCCGATGGCTACGGTCGCAAAGCCCACAGGGCCGATCAGACAGATTGGCGCGCCGCCGATGGTGCCACGCATCGCTCCGCGAGAGGACTTGAATCCGTTTCGCATCGCGCAGATTCAGTTTGATATGGCGGCGGAGTTCTTGAAGCTGGAGCCGGGACTGCGGCAGATTTTGCGGACGCCGAAGCGCGTGCTGGAAGTTTCGATTCCCACGAAGATGGACAACGGGCAGGTGAAAGTCCACACCGGGTACCGCGTGCAGCACAATATTTCGCGCGGACCGGGCAAGGGCGGAATTCGCTATCACCCCAACGTAACGCTGGATGAAGTGAAGGCGCTGGCAGCGTGGATGACGTGGAAAACGGCGGTGCTGAACGTGCCGTTCGGCGGGGCGAAGGGCGGAGTGATCTGCGACCCGAAGCGGATGTCGAAGACCGAGCTCGAACGGATGACGCGGCGATACGCAAGCGAGATTTTGCCGATCATCGGGCCGTCGATGGATATTCCGGCGCCGGATGTGTACACGGACGCGCAAACGATGGCGTGGATCATGGACACGTACTCGATGACGGTGGGGCATTCCGTGCATGGCGTGGTGACGGGCAAACCGGTGTCGATTGGCGGGTCCGAGGGACGGAGCGAGGCGACGGCGCGCGGGCTGCTGTATGTTGTAGAAGAGGCGTGCAAGCTGAAGAAGATTCCGCTGCGCGGCGCGACGGTGGCCATTCAAGGCTTTGGCAATGCGGGCGCGACGGCGGCGCGGCTGTTTGCAGAGAAAAAAGCGAAGATTATCGCGCTGAGCGATACGCGTGGCGGCGTGATGAATTCGCGCGGAATCGATCCCGTTAAGGCGATTCGGTATAAGGAACGGTCGGGGACGGTGGTGGGGATGCCGGGGGCGTCGCGGACAACGAACGACGACCTGCTCACGATGAAGTGCGACATCCTGGTGCCCGCGGCGCTCGAAAATGTGATTACGCTGCACAACGCCGAAGCGATTAAGGCGCGGATTGTGGCCGAAGCGGCGAACGGGCCGACGACGCCGCACGCGGATGAGATTCTGGCGCGGCGCGGGATTACCGTGCTGCCGGATATTCTGGCGAACGCGGGCGGCGTAACGGTGAGCTACTTCGAATGGGTGCAAAATATGGAAGGGCTCATGTGGGACGCCGAGGAAGTGAATGCGCGTCTGCAAAAGAGTATGGTGCGGGCATTCCACGAAATGGTGGAGACGATGCGGAAGCATCACGTGCCGCCGCGGGCGGGCGCGATGATTTTGGCGGTAGGGCGCGTCGCGGAAGCCACGCTGGTTCGCGGACTGTTCCCGTGAGGGCAGCTCGATAGCATCGCAGAGAACCGAAAAACCGAGCGATAGTTTTGAAGAGATTTGCTTTTTTCGCGAGCTGCCTGAATCTCGCGCTGCTGATTTGCTTGCTGGCCGGGTCTGCGCAAGCGCAGCAGCACGGCGAGATAGCCATCACTGTTGACGACCTCCCCACGCACGGCTTTATGCCACCCGGAATGACGCGGTCCGAAATTGCGAAGAACATGATTGCCGCTTTGAAGGCCAAGGGCACCCCCCCGGTCTACGGATTTGTGAACGCCGGCAAACTGGACCGCGATTGGGATAAAGCAGACGTTCTGAAAATCTGGACCGACGCAGGATTTCTGCTGGGGAATCACACTTACTCGCACATGGACATTACGCCCAACAGCGTTCAGGCGTTCGAAGAGGACATCGCCATGAATGAAGGCACGCTGGAAGGATTCATGGGCAAGCGGAATTGGCATTGGTTTCGCTACCCATACTTGAACGAAGGCGACACGCTCGAAAAAAGACATACGGTAAGAAAATATTTGCACGAGCACGGATACCGGGTGGCGCAAGTTTCCATCGATTTTCAGGATTGGGCATGGAACGATCCGTATGCGCGGTGCATGAGCATGCAAGATTCGCAGACGGTCCAGTGGCTGAAATCCAGCTATTTGAGCATGGCGATGGAGTACGTTTCGCTGGGGCAGAAAATGGCGGTCATGTTGTTTGGAAAAGACATCCGGCATGTGCTGCTGCTGCACATCGGCGCGTTTGACAGCGTGATGCTTCCGGCGCTGCTGGATTCTCTTCAGAAGCAGGGATTCAATTTTGTATCGTTGCAGGAAGCGGAAGAAGACCCCGCCTACCAAACCGACCCGGACGCCGCGTTGAGCACCGGCGGAACGCTGCTCGAGCAAATGGTGGAGAGCAAACACCTGGATTATCCGCCGCACGCGGAGTTGCCGCTGGAGAAACTCGACTCCATTTGCCGTTAGAAGTCTTCTCTACCGCAATCGCGTCAAGGGCAGAGGTCAACAGGGGAGCTAGTTCGCGAATTTTTGTCTTGCGCGCAGGAAACAGCCCGCGTACATTCACAAATGCCGGTGCGCCCAGGTGAGGCGACCGGCTATTTTTCTTCGAGGGGTGCTGGCAAGCACGAAAAAATGAGCACGAACGGACACGGACAAACAGTTCCACCGATTCTCCTGAGCATTGCTGGATTTGATCCTTCCTGCGGCGCGGGGACTGCGGCGGATTTGAAGACGTTTGCGGCGCACGGGTGTTATGGCGTGGCGGCGATTACGGCGTTGACGGTGCAGAACACGCAATGCGTGGAAGACGTGCACAACATTCCGAGCGCGACGCTGAAGGCACAGCTCGATGTGCTGGCTAGCGATTGTAATATCGCTGCGGTAAAAATCGGGATGCTGGGGAACCGCGGGAATGCCGCGACCGTGGCGGAATTTCTGGATGCGCACAAATTTGCGCACGTAGTGCATGATCCGGTGATGAAGTCGTCGAGCGGGCGAGAGTTGCTGGATGCAGCGGGAGTGAAATACATCGCGACGGAGTTGCTGAAACGCGCGAGCGTGATCACGCCCAACGTGCCGGAAGCAGAAATTCTAACCGGTATGACGATCAAGGACGTGGCAGAGATGGAAGCGGCGGCGCGAAAGATTGTGGAGATGGGCGCGCGAGCGGTGATCGTCAAGGGCGGGCACATGGGGCGGCCGACGGACGTATTGTTTGACGGAACGGAGATGGTGACGCTGCCGGGCGAGCGCGTGAACGAAGAGCAGCTGCACGGAACCGGCTGCACGTTTGCATCCGCGCTGGCGGCGCACCTGGCGGTCGGCCGGGGACTGCTCGAATCGGCGACGCTCGCGAAGGCGTATGCTACAAAGGCGATCGAGAAGGCGTATCCCATCGGGAAGGGCCGCATACCGCTCGACCATTTCTACCGCCAGCGCATCGAGCCGCCCGCTCGTGGCATTCACGAAGTGCCACAGCATGGCATGCATCCGGCGGCAGAGCCCACGGCACACTAGCAACTTTCCTACCGCCGGGCGAAGTTCGCGACGGGATTCGCGGATACCCAACGAACCAAAGCAAGCGGGCCTGGCAATTCATCATGAGTCCCACCAAACGCAAGATCATCGTCTACATTACGACGAGCCTGGACTGCTACATCGCGCGGCCCGACGGCGACGTGGCGTGGCTCGACCGTCCGAGGCCTAAGGGGAATTACGGGATGGGGGAATTCTTCAAGAGCATCGACACGATCCTGTGAGGACGCAAGACATACAGCAAAGGAATCGAGATGGGGATGGAGAAGAGAATGGCATCGGGATTCGGCGCCGGCATCCAGAATTATGTTTTTTCACGGCAAGCGCAGGAATCGAAGGTGGCCGGATTCAAGTTTGTCGGCGAGCCGATTAAGGCGTTCGTGCAGGGACTGCGCGCGAAACGCGGCAAGAATATCTGGATAATGGGCGGCGGCGAGATCATCGCATCGTTTTTGGACGAGGGAGAAATCGACGAGTTCCAGATCAACGTGGTTCCGGTTCTGATTGGGGAAGGCATTCCGCTGATTCAGCCGCGACACCGGTTGATACGGCTCAAGCTGCTATCCAGCAAAGCGTTTCCCGACGGAGTAGTAAGCCGGCATTATCAAGTGGCGCGCTAGGATTCCGCGTTGAGCCTGCTCGACCGATGTGGTTTAGTGTTTGCGTTGCGCCAGAGACGCAGCGATACGGCGATGGGCTCGCAATTCAACGCTATGTTGGCGAGGGCCGATTGACTCATCTCCCGCTGCTCGGAAGCGCGTGCCAGGGAAACGATGCGCTCCACCAATCGCGACCTTGCGCGAAGTCAGCAAAAACGGCCGAGGATCCGGCTGATCCGTGGCGCGCTTTGGCGCGCGTGATCTGCGCGCAAGCCCTCTGCGTTTTTCTCCATAGGTCCATTGGAACAAAACGTACAAGAGAAAATCGCATCCAAGAATGCAAAACGCCAAAAATAAGGTAGCTGACATGTCTCACTCACTTCTTTAACTGACTTCGCGCGGATAGCAATGCGCCGCCCGCGCAAGCAGCAGATTAGAGACAGAGGGGCAAGAAAATCCTGAGAGGTTTGTTAGGAATTCATTAAACTGGCGCTGTCGCGGTCGTGACACCACAACCAGTGAGGCCATATTGATTTCGCGGCGAACAGGGGTTTGGGTTTTGGCCGCGTTTACGATTGCCGTCATAGCGGGAGCCGTTCTGGCGCCTCGCATTCCCCAACCGCAGTCGTATCACCACTTTGCCGATCAGCGAAGCTGTCTTGGAATCCCTAACTTTGGAGACGTGGCTTCAAACCTGCTATTCGCCGCGGCCGGCGTTTGGGGATTGATTTTCTTAAGCACGCAGCGCGGGCACGATCAATTTCTCGACGCGCGCGAGCGCTGGGCTTACATCCTGATTTTTCTGGGGCTTTTATTCACGGCGTTCGGGTCGACCTATTACCACCTGGCTCCAGACAATGAGCGATTAGTGTGGGACCGTTTGCCCATGGCGCTGGCGTTCGTGGGCTTAGTGTCCGCGATGATTTCGGAAAGAGTCAGCGTGCCCGCAGGCTTTTATTTGCTTCCGGTGTTAGTCCTGATCGGTGTCGGCAGCGTGGTTTGGTGGTGGCATACCGAGGCCGTTGGCGCGGGAGATTTGCGGTTCTACGCCGCTGTACAGGTGTATGCAGTGCTAGCTCTGCCCGTCTTGCTCTTGTTGCGCCCGCGGTACACGCGGAGTTGGGATTTCGCGGTGGTATTTGGTTTCTATGTTCTGGCGAAAATCTTTGAGACTGAGGACCGCCAGATCTTCTCGCTAGACCAACACACAATTAGCGGCCACACGTTGAAGCATTTGGCAGCGGGTGCGGCCGGGTTCTGGGTTCTGATGATGTTGCAGAAGAGAGAGCCTCATCCCGCAGTCGTGAGGGCATAGGGCACCGGGCTAAAGCCCGGCCTCTACATTTTGTAACCAATGCGGCCGGCGACGATCGTGGCGACCGGGCCACCCTTGAAGGTGCGCCCGTCGAACGGGGAGTTTCGGGACTTGCTGGGAGATTGCTTTACGTCGTAGGTCCACTCGTGCGTCGTGGAAAAAACTGTGAGGTCGGCGGGCTGGCCGGCGGCGATTTTGCGTTCGATTCCGAGGACGCGTGCAGGGCCAGTGGTAAAAAGTTCAATCATTCGCATCAGCGAGATTTTCCCCGCGTGTACAAGCTGCTCGAGCGCAAGCGCCACGCCTGTTTCAAAGCCGAGAATGCCGAACGGAGCGCGGTCGAACTCGACGTCCTTGAGGGCGGGTTCGTGAGGAGCGTGATCCGTGGCGATGGCGTCGACGGCGCCGTCGGCGAGACCGGCGATCAATGCATCGCGGTCTTCGCGAGCGGCTAGCGGCGGATTCATTTTGTAGCGCGAGTCGTACTGAACATCCTCATCGATCAAAGTGAAGTGGTGCGGCGTGACTTCGCACGTGACGGGCAAGCCGCGCTGCTTGGCCCAGCGGACTTGTTCGAGCGAAGCTTTTGCGGAGAGATGCGCGACGTGAAGACGCGCGCCGGTCAGCTCGACAAGCTGAACATCGCGCGCAACGCAAACGGATTCGGCGGCGGCGGGCATTCCGGGCAAACCGAGTCTCGTGGAAGTGACGCCTTCGCGCATGACGGCGCCGGCGGCGAGCGTCACGTCTTCCGAATGCTCAATGACGACGAGATCGAGCGAGCGGCAATAGTCCATCACCTGGCGCGTGAGTTTTGCAGTCGCGATCGGTTTGCCGTCGTCGGAGACCGCGACGATCCCGGCTTGCTTCATGGCGGCAATTTCTGCGATGGCTTCGCCTTTGCTGCCAACGCTTGCGGCGCCGATAGGCCAAACGCGTACGCAGGCCGTGGCTTTGGCACGATCAAGAATGAAGCGAGTGACGCTGGCGTTGTCGTTGACGGGCTTGGTATTCGGCATGCAGCAGATGGCGGTGAAGCCGCCGCGGGCCGCGGAGCGCGTGCCCGTTTCGATCGTTTCAGAAGATTCCTGGCCCGGCTCGCGGAGATGCGCGTGAAGGTCGATGAAGCCGGGGGCGACAATCAGACCGGTGGCGTCGAAAATTTCGGTCGAGGCATCCTGGTCGATTTTTCCGGGCTGAGCGACTTCCACGATTTTGTCGCCGTCGAGAAGCACGTCGCGCGTCGCGTCCGTCTGCGTGGCAGGGTCGATCACGCGCCCGCCCTTAATCAGTAGCATTGGCAGATTCCTTGGGTTGAGCTTCCGCCGATGGCGCGCTGGTTTCTTCCGTGGGTCCGGAAGTGAGAAGAAAGAGCAACGACATGCGCACGGCGATTCCGTTGGTGACTTGCTCGAGCACGCAAGACTGCGGACTGTCTGCGACTTCGGGAGTGATCTCGACGCCGCGATTCATCGGGCCGGGATGGAGGACGATGGCGTCGGACTTTGCATGGCGGAGTCGCTCGGAATTGAGCTGGTAAAGAAGAATATAGTCGGCGGCGGATAGAGCGGGCTCGTGAAGGCGCTCGGTTTGGACGCGGAGGACGAGGATGACGTCGGCATCTTCGAGCGCTTCTTCGATGCGAAAGACGCGGCGAATGGAAGCGCCGGGCGGGCCGATGCTTTCGAGTTCGCGCGGAACCCACATAGCCGGGCCACAAAGCGTAAAGCGGCAGCCGAATTTCGCGAGCAGGTGGATGTTCGAACGAGCGACGCGGCTGTGTGAGATGTCGCCGAGAATAGTGATATTTAAATTGGAGAGAGAGCTTTTGCGATCGCGAATGGTCAACGCGTCGAGCAGGCCTTGCGAGGGATGTTCGTGAGTGCCGTCGCCAGCGTTGATGACGGGAATCTCGAGATGGCGCGCGACAAAGTCGGCTGCGCCGGAAGCGGCGTGACGCATCACCAAGCAGTCAGGTTTCATCGCATCCAAAGTGTGAACGGTGTCGAGAAGCGACTCGCCCTTTTTCATGCTGGAGGACTCCGCCTGAAGGTTCATGGTGTCCGCGCCGAGACGCGACGCGGCGGTGCCGAAACTGATGCGCGTGCGCGTGGAGTTTTCGAAGAAGGCGAGGGCCACGGTCTTGCCGCGCAGAGTGGCGAGTTTCTTAAGAGGATTGCGCTGGATGGCCTGGAAAGGCCTGCTTTGATCGAGAAGAAAAGTGAGTTCGTCCGCGGAGAGCGGTTCGAGAGCCAGAAGGTCGCGGAAACGAAAAGTCACATTTGCACTTTCTGATTATAGCGCGAAAAATCCTGTGCCAACTACTGCTCCTGGCGGTCGACGAGAACGACGCGCTCTTCATTATCAATCTCGCGGAGGCGCACTTCGATGATTTCCGTATCGCTGGTCTGCACCGTGCGGCCGACGAACTGCGCTTCAATGGGCATTTCGCGATGGCCGCGGTCGATGAGCACGCAGAGAGAAACCCGCTGGGGACGGCCGAGATCGAAGAGGCCGTTCATGGCAGCGCGAATGGTGCGCCCGGTGTAAAGCACGTCGTCAACGAGGACCAGGTCCATGCCGTCAACGCCAAACGGAATATCTGAAGACTGCAGGACGGCCTGCGGCGCGACTTTCGAGAGATCGTCGCGATAGAGCGTGATGTCCAGCGTGCCGACGGGAACATCCACCCCATCGATGCCGCGCATGGCTTGGGCAATGCGCTGGGCCAGGGGTACGCCGCGACGGCGGATGCCAATGAGGGCAAGATGCTTCGTGCCGCCGCTTTTCTCGACAATTTGATGTGCCAGGCGACGCAGGGTGCGGTCGATTTCGGGGGCGGACATCAACTGGGCTTTTTCGACGATGCGCATGTTCGGGTAATCCTAGCATAGTGGCTGGTGACTCGTGACCAGGCACTGGCAGGGAACTCGGCCGAAACACTCGCTGCGTTTGAGCGCTTCGCCGGCGTGGTAAACTGCCGCGCGTTTCATTTCGTGAGGTGGACATGTTTGTAAGAAAAGCGCATCGAGCCTGGCGGAAAGCGATTTCGGTTTTCTGTGGAGTGATCTTGTTCCTTTGCATGGGGGTGGCGTGCGCGACGTTCGTCGACGCGCAGACTCAAAAAGCCCCACAAGCTAAGGCTACTGCGCGACCGAAGCTAGTAGTGGTGCTGGTGGTAGACCAGATGCGCGCGGATTACGTCGACAAATTTCAGGGGCAATGGACCGGAGGATTGAAGCGATTGGTTGAGCAAGGCGCGTGGTTCCGCGATGCGGCGTATCCTTACGCGGCGACGGAGACTTGCGTCGGACACGCGACAGTTTCCACGGGCGCATTTCCCGCAACGCACGGAATGGTTGCAAACGCCTGGTGGGACCGGGAAACGCAGAAAATCGTGACATGCACGGACGATTCTAGAGTGAAAAATACAGGCTATGGCGGGGCAATGGTGAAAGGAGGAGATAGCGCATGGCGTATGCTGATGCCGGCGTTTGCGGAAGAATTGAAGTATCAGACCGGAGGAGCAACGCGCGTGGTGACATTTTCGCTGAAAGCGCGCGCATCCATCACGATGGCCGGCCATCAGGCAGACGCAGTGACATGGTTTGACCCGGCGACCGGCGCCTGGACGACCTCCAGCGCTTATCCGATAGCAGCCTTTGTGGCGGAATATGTGAAAGCGCATCCGGTGGCAAACGATTATGGCAAGACCTGGCCGCCGCTGCTTCCGAAAACAGACTATCTCTATGACGAGACGGCGGTTGGTGCAGTACCGCCTGCGGGATACGGCGCCTCGTTTCCGCATCCGTTGCGAGGAAAGCCAGACAGTACGGGGCCGGACGCGGCGTTCTATTCTCAATGGGAAGCGAGCCCGTACGCCGAGACCTATCTGGCGGAGATGGCGGAAGATGCCGTCGACAAGCTGGGATTGGGCAAACGGGCAGGGACGGATTATCTGGGCGTGAGTTTTTCTTCCCTGGATTACGTGGCGCACGCCTTTGGGCCGCGAAGCTGGGAAGTGCAGGATGAACTGGCCCGGCTGGACCGCGATCTGGCCCGTTTATTTGCTCATCTCGATAAGGCCGTGGGGCGCGGAAATTACGTGGTAGCTCTCACCGCGGATCACGGCGGCGCCCCCATCCCCGAGGACTTGGAGAAAACGGGAGTGGACGCGGGCTGGTTGAACGTGGAGGAAGTGAAGAAGCGCGCAGAAAAGGCGCTCGAAGCGCTCAATTATGCGAAACCGGCGGTAGCGGAAGTTGGCGGAAGCGATGTGTACTTCACTTCGGGCACTTACGACAAACTCAAATCGGATCCGGCGGCGATGCACGCGGTGATTGCGGCGATTGAAAGCGTTCCCGGCGTGGCCAGAGTCTATCGCGCCGAAGAACTTCACGACCGGCCTGCGACGGATAGCCCGATTCGCAGCGCCGAAGCTGCTAGTTTTTTGGAGAGCAGAAGCGGCGATCTGCTGATTGTTCCCAAGCCTTTTTGGCCGTGGGATTTTTCGACGCCGAGCAGGCCGCGGCAATACGGCACTACGCACGGCACACCCTACTATTACGACCAGCACGTTCCGGTCTTTTTTATGGGATACGGTATTCGGCCCGGAGTGTATTACGACGCGATTACGCCTGCGGATATCGCGCCGACGCTCGCTTCACTCTGCGGCATTACCTTGGCGCCGCGCGACGGCCACGTGTTGGGTGACGCTCTCGCGGGCGCGAAGCAACGTCTGCCGGCAAGTAAGACACCTCCTCAGCGTGCCGCGGAGCCAGAAAAACCGTAGAACTGCACGGCTCCTCGGACGTCGACGGACGGCGGAGAATTTCTGCGTGTGCCCAGGGCCATCGTGTTATCCTCTCCCGAAGTGACTCCTGCAGGAGCTGTTGATCTGGCCGTGCAAATTGGCGCGGTGCGCCTGCGGAATCCCATTCTCGCCGCCAGCGGAACCTTCGGTTACGGCGTCGAGTTCGCCCACCTGGTGGACCTGAACCGCCTCGGCGGCATTGTCGTCAAAGGCCTTTCCCGCGAACCCATGGAAGGGGCTCCTGCGCCCCGGCTTTGCGAGACCCCCTCCGGGATGCTCAACGCCGTGGGACTTCAGAACATAGGGGTCCGGGCGTTCGTCGCCGAAAAACTCCCGGTACTGAGAAAATACGATACAGCGATTATCGCTAACGTCTTTGGCTACAGTGTCGAGGACTACGTCGAGGTAATCCGGGTCCTGGAGGACGCCGAAGGGCTGGCGGCGTACGAGCTGAACATATCCTGCCCGAACGTCAAAAGGGGGGGGATGCAGTTTGGGGGCGACCCGGGCATGGTGGCCGAGGTTGTCGGGGCAGCGAGGAAGGCTTCGGTTAAGCGCCCTCTGTGGGTGAAGCTTTCGCCGATGGTTGCAGATATTGGACTTATTGCTCGGACGGCGGAGGGTGGGGGGGCCGATGCCTTGACCGTGGCAAACACCTATCCGGCTATGGCCGTCGATCCCTGGACTGGCAAGTCTTGCCTGGGGAACCAAACTGGGGGCCTCTCGGGCCCGTCTATAAAACCGATCACCCTCCGGCTGGTTTGGGAAACGAGGAAGGCCGTGAAGACACCAATCATAGGTGTCGGAGGCATCGAGACGGCGAAGGACGTGCTTGAATACCTAGCCGTAGGCTCGACTGCCGTACAGGTCGGGACGGCCAGCTTTACTGACCCTAAGGTCAGTCAGCGACTTACAGCCGATCTTGAAAGAGCTTTTTTCAATGCTAACACGTTTACTATCAATGAGATGAGAGGAAAAATATCCGCAGATTTTGGTTGACATAACGACCATTTTTCGATACAATTTTTTGGATATGAGTAGCACAAAGAACACACTATGAGACGACCACTCTTTGTTTTCTGGGCCGCATTCCGTTGGGTGCTCTTAATGTTCCTCGTTGTTCCCGTAATGGACGCCCCCCTGGTGGCGCATCTAAGCGCCCCGGTCAAGCCAATCAAGACTTGGGTCGGGAATGCCAGCTGGTATGGACCCGGCTTCAATGGAAAGAAGACCGCCAACGGGGAGCGCTTTGACTGCGAGGCGCTTACTGCCGCGCATCCCAACTTGCCCTTTGGCTCCATCGTGAGGGTGGTGAACCCCCGGAACGGGAAGTTTGAACTGGTACGTATCAATGACCGGGGTCCCTATCAAGAAGGGCGCGAAATTGATGTATCCTATCGTGTCGCCCGGAAGATCGGCTTGATCCATTCGGGCGTGAAGCAAGTTCGGCTAGAATTGATACAGGTGCCACAGAAACATTGACCCCGCCGAAGTCGGGGTCGCCTATGACCTTGAGCTTCGACGCCCATCCTCGCAGCAGTTTGATCGTGGCACTGGATTTTGACTCGCTATCCTCTGCCGCAAAATTCGCCAAACAAATTTCCGATCTGGTTGGCATGTTCAAGATCGGCAACCAATTGTTCACGGCCGCGGGTCCTGCGGCGGTGAAAGAAATTGCCGCGCTGGGTCCGGGCATCTTTCTTGACCTGAAATTCCACGACATTCCAAATACGGTTGCTGGAGCCGTGCTCTCGGCCGCCGCTATGACCGGAGTGCAGCTGGTGAACGTGCACGCTCTGGGAGGCTCCGCGATGCTCGAGGCGGCGGTGCAGGCAATCAGCGCCGGCGTGCCCATGGGCGCGGACCGGCCGCGGCTGCTTGCGGTGACCCTTTTGACGAGCATGGACCACAAATCCATGAAAGAAGTTGGAATCGGTGGAACCCCCAAAATGCGAGTTGTGAAACTCGCGCAGCTCGCAAAGCAATCCGGCGTGGACGGCGTCGTGGCTTCGGTGCAGGAAGCCAAAGATATACGTAAAGCTTGCGGACCGGAATTCTTGATCGTGACGCCAGGGGTGCGGCCCAAACTGAAAGAGGACGCCGCGCCAAAGCGCGACGACCAGGCGCGTACGGCGACTCCGACGGAAGCGATTAAAGCCGGCGCCGACTATATCGTCGTCGGCAGGCCCATCTTAACCGCCCAAGATCCGCGCGCCGCCGCCCAATCCATCGTCGACGAAATCGCTGCCGCGAAGTAGACCGAGGCTTTCCCTTGCCAGCGAGTTTTCTCCCAATCTGTGAAGTTTGACCCTTGCTTCGTCTCTCCAGTAGCATCGCAAGCGATGCATTGATTTGTTTGAATTTGCAATCGCTACGTTGGAACTAGAGGCCGCGCCGCAAGGCGGGGAAACACGACTTTCCATGTCTATCCAGAGTAAGAGCGTGATTGTTGGAACTGCGGGGCACATCGACCACGGCAAATCGGCGCTGGTGGAGGCGCTGACGGGGACGCATCCGGACCGGCTTGCGGAAGAGAAACGGCGCGGGATCACGATCGATCTCGGCTTTGCGTTTCTCGAAGAGGACGGCGTGCGTTTTGGTTTTGTGGATGTGCCGGGGCACGAGCGGTTCGTGAGCAACATGCTGGCGGGAGCGGCGGGAATCGATCTGGTGCTGCTGGTGATTGCCGCGGATGAATCGATCAAGCCGCAGACACGGGAACATTTTGATATCTGCAGGCTGCTGGGTGTCACACGGGGCGTGGTGGCGCTAACGAAAAGCGATTTGGTCGATGAGGACATGCTCGGCTTGGTGCGGCTGGAAGTCGAAGAGTATCTGCGCGGATCGTTTCTAGAGCGCGCGCCGATGGTTGCCGTAAGCGCGAAAACGAGAACGGGGCTCGCGGAGCTGAAGAAGGCTCTGAACACAGTCGCTTCCGAAATTTCCGGAAAAGATGCGGCGCGCCATTTCCGGCTGCCCATTGACCGGGCGTTTGCGATGAAAGGATTTGGGACGGTGGTCACGGGAACACTCATTTCGGGAAGCATCGGCGCGGAAGACGAAGTGGAGCTGTTTCCGGGAGGAAAGCGGCTGCGCGTTCGCGGCGTGCATTCGGGGGGGAAGGCTGTCGAGCGCGCTATCGCGGGACAGCGGACGGCCGTGAATCTTGCGGGAATCGATCATGCTGATGTTCAGCGCGGAATGACACTGGCGGCCCCGGGACGTTTTGGCGCGACACGGCGCGTAGATGTGCGGCTTACGCTTTTGCCGTCCGCGCGCAAGTTGAAACATCGCGCGCGTGTGCATTTTCATGCGGGTACAGCCGAGACAATCGCGGAGATTCTTCTTTATGGCGAGAACGTGCTTGCGCCTGGTCAGAGTGCGCTGGCGCATTTCAGGCTGCAAGACGACGTGCTGCTGTTGCCCGGCGACCGGTTCATCGTGAGGCAATTTTCGCCGGTGATTACGATCGGCGGAGGCGTGGTGCTGGATCCGCTGGCGAGGAGACCGACGCTGCGAGATACGGGCCGCGCGGCGTTTCTTGCAACCCTCGAAAGCGGGAAGCACGAAGAGATACTGGCAGCGATGACGGACCGTGCGTTATTGGGGCTAGCGCTGGAAGAGATTGCGGCGCGCACGGGCTGGTTCGATCAGGAGATCCGGAAAACATCGCAGAGCCTCGCCTCCAGCAACAAGGTAAAGGCCGTGTCGGCCGAGCCATTGATTTTGTTGGGCCGGAAGGCGTTCGACGAAGTACGGCACAAAATCGTCGCAAGAGTGGAACGATTTCACAAAGAGAATCCCTTGTTGCCCGGAATCGCGCGTGAGGATTTGCGTGCGAGCCTGGGAAGACGCGTGCGGGCAGAAACGTTTCGCGCGGCGCTGGAAGAGCTGGCGGCCGAGAAAAAACTCGATGCGCAAGGCGAGCTAGTGAAACGCGCCGGAGCGGAGATTGCACTGCAGCCGGACGAGGCGCGCGCAAAGGAGCAGATTGAAAAGGCGTTCTTTGATGCGGGTTTGGCGGTGCCATCGGTGAAAGAAGTGCTGGCGAAGCTTTCGGTGGAAACCAAGCGCGCGGAGAAGCTACTGCAAATTTTGTTGCGAGAGAAAAGCCTTGTCCGCGTGAGCCCGGAACTCATTTTTCACCGCGATGCGCTAGCGCAGCTGAAGAGCCAGCTTGCTGCGTTTAAGAAGGGCAAAGGCGAGCGGATTACCGTGCCACTTTTTAAGGATCTGACGGGGATTACCCGCAAGTATGCCATCCCGCTGCTCGAATACCTGGACCGGGAACGGGTGACGCGCCGGGCCGGGGACGAGCGTGTTATACTTTAGTTTCCTGCCGGTATTCACTGCCCGGTTTTGTAGCAGCGTGGTATGGTGTGGGTGGCAGGCGTAGGAGGCAACATGGAATTCCCAATGCACTGGCTGATCATTCTGGTCGTCGTGCTGATATTGTTCGGCGGGCGAAAGATACCCGAGCTGATGCGCGGCCTTGGCGAGGGCGTGCGCGGATTCAAGGAAGGCATGTCCGGAGCGTCGCACGCGCAGTCCACACCTCCTCCTGCACAGCCAGCAGCTCCTGCCGAAAAGCCCGCGGAAGAGAAGAAGGCTTAGTAGCGCACAACCTCAATTTCGAGATCACACGAGCGGGGCGGCCAAGTGGCCGCCCCTTTTGCTTTCCGTTTACGTACGTGAAATTGTGCGCAAGGAGTAGCGGCATGCGCCTGCCAGCATCGGAACACCTGCACTTTCGACCAGTAGCGCGACCGCAACTTTCTGGACAGGATGGTGTATTACCCAGTGTCCCGGATAGCCCAGAACCCGAACGGAAACTTACAGGAGAGAGATATGAAACTCACATGGGTGAAGTGGAGCGCCTTGCCGATTGCAGTCTTGATGGTGGGAACTGTGGCAATGGCGCAAGATCAATCGGCCTCGCAGGGATCGAGCGCACCAGCGGCGCAATCTTCGACACCAGCAGCGAAGCCGGATCCGACAATCGCGCAGCGGAAAGAGAACCAGCAAGACCGCATCGCGAACGGCGTGAAGAGCGGGCAGTTGACCGCCGGTGAAACCGCCAACCTGGAGAACAAGGAAGCGGCGATCAACGGCGAAACCAAGGCAGACCGCGCGGCTGACGGCGGGAAGCTGACGGGCGCCGAGAAGCAGCAGATCAATCAGCAGCAGAACGGCCTTTCCAAGCAGATTTATCAAGACAAGCACAACGCCAACACCGCGCACTACGGCAACAATGAAGTGGGCCAGCGCCGCGAGAACCAGCAGGACCGCATCGCGCAAGGCGTCAAGAGCGGCCAATTGACGGCTGGCGAAACGGCTAAGCTGGAAAATCAGCAGCGCGGAATCAACCAGCAGGTGAAGGCGGACCGTGCCGCGAACGGCGGGAAGCTGACATCTGGCGAGAAGAAGCAAGTCAACCGAGAGCAGAATCACGCGTCGAGGAATATCTACAACAAGAAGCACAACGGCAGAACGCAAGGCGGCGCGAAGCCCAAGTAGTCACGTTTTTCCACCCCCTGAAACAGGAAGAGGCGCTCTCCGAAAGGAGTGCGCCTCTTTTTTCTGTCGGGAGCGAATTCAATAGTGCCTCTTGGCCGCGAGAGGCGAGCCAGGCCACCCGCGCACACTCTGGGCCGGATCCGTTCAAGCTGGATTCAGGCGGATGGTCGACGCCCAGATACCCCCCTACCTTTTTTTGAAAGAATAGCAAACGGAAGGACTTAGTAGGCGGGGATTCAGAAGAATATCATTCTAGAGAACTTATAAGTGGCTTGTTTTGATATTTTTAGGGGTACACCGCACAGTCACAGGTCGAGGCAAGGCACCGCGCTGCAATCCAGAAAACGGGGTGATTTTCTTAGCCGAAGAGGAGAGCGGGAGTATCGCTGCTGAGATAACGAACTGATACCCAAGATAAAGTGTACTCTAACGTTACTAAATGTCAAGAGAAATTTGGTACGGGAGAATCAGTCTTCGGACCAGCCGAGGTCGGCGAGGGCTTGAGTGACGCGGGCGAGGGGGAGGCCGACGACGTTGAAGTAGTCGCCTTCGATGCGAGGGATGTAGCGGCCGGCGCGGCCTTGGATGGCGTAGGCGCCAGCTTTGTCGTGGGGTTCTTCGGTGGCGAGGTAGCGCGTGATTTCTTCTGCGGAAAGCTGGGCGAAATGGACAAGGGTGGATTCGACGAAGGTGCGGCGCTCGGCGTCTGGGAGGCGGACTAGAGTGACGCCGGTGAGGACCGCGTGGGTGCGGCCGGAGAGATTTTCGAGCATGTGGCGGGCGTCGTCGGAGGAGCGGGGCTTGCCGAAGATGCGGCCTTCGAGAGTTACGACAGTGTCCGCGGCGAGAATGATGGCGGGGCCGACGGCGCGGGCGGCGGCGAGTTCGGCTTTGGCGTTCGCGAGGCGCTGGACGTGATCGGAGGGGGATTCGTCCGGGAAGGGAGTTTCATCGACGGCGGAGGACATGACGGTGAAGGAGAAACCTGCGTCATGCAGGATTTCAGCGCGGCGCGGGGAAGTGGAGGCGAGGATGAGTTTCATGGAGATTCCGGAGGGGAAGAATACTATAGCGCAAGTGCCGCGACAGCTTGGACTTTGGTCCGGCCGAGGCAGTGGCTCAGTTTCCGGTAATCCGACTTGAACGAAGCCGCTCGCGCGGCGGACGCTACGCGTGAGGCGAACGGAGCAGCAGTTGCTTGCTGGTTGAGATACGTTTTGGGTCACAAGGAGGTCCCTGTGACCCATCTACGAAAGATGATGCTGGAGGAACTCCAGCGTCGTAATTACTCTGAGGCTACCACCCGCTGTTACCTTCGCGCGGTCGAAGATTTCTCTCGACACTTCCACCGTTCCCCGGATCGTTTGGGCCCGCGGCACATTCGCGCATACCAAGCAGAGTTGTTTCAGAAGCGAAAGTTGTCACCGAGTGCGGTAACGCAACGCTTGGCGGCGCTACGCTTTTTCTACACCAAGACGCTCCAGAGGACTTGGAGCACGGCCGAGACTCCCTATCCGAAAAAGGTATTTCGCCTACCCACGATTCTGAGCCAGGAAGAAGTTGCGCGGCTCATCGATGCCGCTCTCACTCCCTACCATCGCACGTTGCTGATGACGCTCTACGCTACGGGGCTCCGGCGTGCCGAACTCGCGCGCCTGAAAGTCACCGACATCGACAGCCAGCGCATGGTCATTCATGTCCAGGGTGGCAAGGGCCGCAAAGATCGCGATGTCCTGCTGAGCCCAAAGCTGCTCGACGAGTTCCGCAAGCACTGGCACCGGTTCAAGCGCAAGCCAAGCGTGTGGCTGTTTCCAGGCAACCGGCACCATAGCGGCGATCAACCGATTTCCACGAAAGTGGTTTGGCAGGCCTGCCGTCATGCCACGCAGCGAGCGGGCATCAAAAAACAAGTGCATCCGCACACGCTGCGCCACTGCTTCGCCACTCATCTGCTCGAAGCCGGCGCCGATTTGCGCACCATCCAGATGCTGTTAGGCCATCGCGATCTGGAAGAAACAACCCTCTATCTGCACCTCTCCGAACGTCACCTGCACGCGACCGCCAGTCCGCTGGACTCGCTGTCTCTGAAAAGTGAGTTACCCCAGGAGGAGTAGATGGATCGGCCGCCACTGGAGGTGGCCGATCTGGTTCGCGCGGCGGGACAGGCATTCCTTGAGAGAAGCCGCTCCTGGATCCGCTGGAAGCACATCCAAGTGCTACTAGCCATCGTGCGGTGTCGCACCGCCGCACTCGGCGGGCATCTCGATCAGTGCACTCGCTGCGGCCATCGCGCCATCTCCTACAACTCTTGCCGCAACCGCCACTGCCCGAAGTGTCAGGCGGGGGCTCGCGACCGCTGGCTCGAAAAGCGCCGCCGCGAACTTCTTCCGACGCCTTACGTGCATGTGGTCTTCACGCTGCCCCGTCCGTTGGCACCGCTGGCTTTGCAGAACAAGAAGGTCGTCTACGATCTTTTGTTTCGCACCAGTGCGGAGACACTTCTCGAAGTTGCTCGCGATCCCCGACATCTCGGTGCGGAGATTGGTTTCTTCAGCGTTCTCCATACCTGGAATCAAAAACTCCAGCTTCACCCGCATGTCCATTGCGTGGTTCCCGCCGGCGGACTCTCCGCCGATCACACGCAATGGATTAAAACTCGTTATGCCTTCTTTCTTCCCGTCAAAGTGCTCGGACGTGTTTTTCGCGGCAAGTTTGTTGCGGCTCTCAAACGCGCCTTCCAGAATGGCCAACTCGATTTCCACGGAGGTCTGCAATCTCTGGCTCAGCCAAAGACCTTCTCCTCGTGGCTGCGAACGCTGTTCCGAAACGATTGGGTGGTCTATTCGAAGCGTCCCTTCGGTGGCCCACTCCTTGTGCTCCAGTATCTGGGCCGCTATACCCATCGCGTGGCCCTCTCCAACCATCGCCTGGTTTCTTTTGCGGATGGCAAAGTCACTTTCCGTTGGCGTGACTCCGCTCATAACAACGAACAGAAGTTGCTCACCCTAGCGCTGGATGAGTTCCTGCGTCGCTTCCTGTTGCACGTCCTCCCGAAAGGTTTCGTGCGTATCCGGCACTTCGGCTTCCTGGCCCATCGCCGGCGCGCCACTTCCTTGCCCCTCTGCTTTCAGTTGCTCCGCCGGGCACCACACACCGAGCCAGACACGCCAGGCACCCAGGACTCCCGTGATCTTTGGCTCTGCCCCAAGTGCGCTGCCCCAATGATGATCCTGGAAAGACTCACGGCTGCCGAGATGCAGCTTCGCTCTCCACCGGAGGTCACCGCTGCCGCATGAAACAACTCTGCGCATCCAGAAAACTCTGCGTGCTTCGCCACGGTCCGCCGTGGTTCACCCTGTCACCGGACAATTCTCTTCTTCCGGCTTCCTCAATGGCTCGCTTGGCAACATTTCCTCGCAGAACCCAGCTTCCGGACACGCCGCGCGATCTGTTGTGCTCCGCTGCGCAGCTTCGGCAGTCCTCAACGCCAACCCCTCCTTCCATTCAATTTGCATAGGGCCCGCGTCCGCCGCGCGGGCGGCTTCATTCAAGTCGCTGTATCGAAAGCGCGCCAGAGCACTTTGCTCCCACTCTCATTCTTGGGTTGATGCGCGCTTCCGATACAGCACTAGGACTTCCCGGGCCTTGAGCGCGTAGAGGACGACTCACAAGTCGGGCAGAGCTGTTATGAAGCCTTTTGGGCGCTCGCTGACAGGATTTGGTGCATCAACGGTTATGCGAGGATTCCATTCATAAGTTATTTCTGCCCAGCCTCCGCTGGTGGTTGAGTGGTATGGCAAGTGGTCTGATGCGCCAACGCAAACAGTATCGCGCATGACGCGTCTGGTTTCCTCAATTGTCCAGTTGTAACTCCACTCAAAACAGGGATGCCCAAGGTAGTTCTTTAGCGCTGCTGGTCGCATGCTCACGCCATGATAGTTGGACCAGAAACTGGTCTCAATGGAGTCGAAGCTGTACCCAATCGTGCGTGGATTGCTCATGTGCAGTCGATATTCAAAAAATCCGTCCAGCGGTGGGAAATCCCTCGGAATCAGCTTTATCCATTGCGATGATGCTTTGTGGCCGAACATAGCGTCGCCACGAAAATAGCGGTCATCTCCTATCCGGATATACTCAATGTCACCTGCGATCCGTTTGATCTTTGAATCTTCTTCCTCTATAGAGCGGTCGATGTGTTGCCATCCGTGTTCGCGGTCGGGCGGAATCGCTTCAATTACCATCCACTCTTTGGGAGATTTTTGGTCTGTCGATTGTAGACGCATGCGCCAGCTCTTTGCTCTGGAAATTGCCCAATCCGTGCGAAGCAGCCAGTAGTCCGCCCGCGTGTCTGACCAGTTTTTTGCAGCCCAAATTGAACCCGCCACGATCAGCGCAGCAATCCCAAACAACAGAATCTTTTTCATGTGCCTGAGAGAAGACTAGGGCACTTCTTACTTAGATTCAATAACACTTGGAGCCATTCAGCCATCTGGTAATGACCCTTCCACAGCACAGGTCCTGGTAAGCGCGGTGCGTTCAATAGGTCGATGCAGCACCACCTGATATAAATTTTCCATCCGGGGGTGTCGCGCTTGAGTTTGGTGGCCAGCGTCAGATGACGACGGATTCCTGGTATTCGCCGAAGACGCGGCGGAGGGCGTCGGAGATTTCGCCGACGGTGGCGTAGGATTCGACGGCGGTGAGGATGGCGGGGAGGAGATTTTCCGTGGTTGCGGCGCGGCGTTGGAGTTCGGTCAGGGCGGATTGCGTTTTGGCGGAGTCGCGTTTGGCGCGGAGAGCGTTTAGGCGGGCGATTTGGGAGCGCTCGATTTCGGGCTCGATGCGGAGTGTGGGGATGGCGCGGTCTTCTACGGCGATGAAATCATTCACTCCAACGATGATTTGATCTTTGGACTCGACGGCGCGCTGAAAATCGTAGGCAGCTTTTTGGATTTCGGCTTGGACGAAGCCGGATTCGATGGCGCGCAACATTCCAGACGAAGAGCCAGCAGGCGGACGCACGAACGGGCCGGCGGAATGGCCAGCGAGGGCGTCGATTTTTGCGAGGTAGTCGACGGCGCCTTGCTCGATTTCGTTGGTGAGGTGCTCGATGGCGTAGGAGCCGGCCACGGGATCGATGGTGTTGGTGATACCGGTTTCGTGGGCAATGACTTGCTGCGTTCGAAGAGCGATGAGCGCGGCGTCTTCGGTGGGGAGGGCGAGAGCTTCGTCCATGGAATTGGTGTGGAGGGATTGGCAGCCGCCGAGAGCAGCGGCTAGGGCCTGGACGGCTACGCGGACGATATTGTTTTCTGGTTGTTGGGCGGTCAAGGAGGAGCCGGCGGTTTGCGCGTGGAAGCGGAGAAGAAGCGAACGAGGATCTTGGGCTTGAAAGCGGTCGCGCATGATTTTCGCCCAGAGGCGGCGGGCGGCGCGGTACTTGGCGATTTCTTCGAGGAGGTCGCTGTGGGCGTTGAAGAAGAAGGAGAGTTGGGGAGCGAATTCGTCGACGGCGAGGCCGGCATCGAGAGCGGCTTGGACGTAGGCGATGCCGTCGGCGAGCGTGAAGGCGACTTCCTGGATGGCGGTTGAGCCAGCTTCGCGGATGTGATAACCGGAAATGGAGATGGTATTCCACTTGGGGAGATTGTCGCGGCACCAGGCGAAGATGTCGGTGACGATGCGCATGGCGGGGCGGACGGGGTAGATGTAAGTGCCGCGGGCGATGTATTCCTTGAGGATGTCGTTTTGAACGGTGCCGGAAATTTTGGCGAGGTTGGCGCCCTGTTTTTTAGCGACGGCGACATAGAGGCAGAGGAGGATGGCGGCGGTGGAGTTGATGGTCATGGAGGTAGAGACTTTTTCGAGCGGGATGCCGTCGAAGAGAGTTTCCATGTCTTCGAGGGAGTCGATGGCTACGCCGACCTTGCCGACTTCGCCGAGGGCGAGAGGATGATCGGAGTCCATGCCGATTTGTGTGGGGAGATCGAAAGCGACAGAAAGACCGGCCTGGCCCTTGCTGAGGAGATAGCGGTAGCGCTGGTTGGATTCGACGGCGGTACCGAAGCCGGCGTACTGGCGCATGGTCCAGAAGCGGCCGCGGTACATGGTGGGGTAGATGCCGCGGGTGTAGGGAAATTCGCCGGGGTAGCCTATGGACGATTCTGGATCTGTGCCCGAAAGATCGTCTTGCGTGTAGAGGCGATTGATCGGAAGACCGGAGAGCGTGGCGAACTGGGGCTTTCGCTCCTTCGAATCGGCGATCGGAGTCTTTGTGTCGGCCATGAATGTGAACCGCGAAATTCGAAACTTGAAATTCTCGACCGTATACGGAGCGGGCGGAGCTAAAGCCCCGCGTCTACACGGAGTAGCGTACACGGAATAGGATACATGGAATAGATTACAACTTGCGGGAGCGGCGGAAGGAGCTTACTGCGAAAAAAAAGAAGAGGAGTGCGATGGCGACGGCTGTGGCGATGAGCCAGTGGGCTACGTCGCGGTTCCAAGAACGGAGGGCGAGATTGAGCCAGGCGAGGCCGAGTACCGCGAACATGGCGCCGGCGAGCTCGAGGAAGAGCTGCTTCAGGGTGCGCCAGAAGCGGTGGAAACTGCCCTGGCGAGGCGGCGCTGCGGGAGAAGTGGCGGCCGAAGACATGAGTGCATCTTAGCGCAAAATCAAGAGGGACATGCGGGACGCAGTGAAGGCGAGTGGCATCCGAGGGCCGTTTGACCTGCACTTAGGGGCTGTGAACCTATTGGAGACAACGCAGAACGAGGTGGCTTGTATCCAAAGAAATGCAAGCCTAGAATGGCACATGAAGTGAGGGAGAGCTGCCCTTGCAACTCGACGATCACCTGAAAAATTTGCTCCGTGAATTGGGACACGCGATCAATGACACGGTGTCCGACTCCGACAGGATCACGGGCGCGATTGCCGGAGTGCGCGCGCACGGATATGACATCGTGCTGAAGCTGGACGCGACGATCGGATTGGCGAAGCGGGATGCCGCCGCGGCAGAGGCGTCGAAGCTGACGACGCAAGACCGGCGGTTTTTAGAGTCGTTGCGGATTCAGGTGGATCAGGAATCTTTCGATCAAATTCCAGACAAGAAGCCGGCGGCGCGGCTGACGATGACGCCGCAGGATGTGCGATTTTTGAAATCGCTGCGAATCGCGACGGACGATATCGAATGAAGTCCATTGCAAAAATCGGAGGATGGGGTCTCGCGTTCGCGGTGATGGCGGGGCTCGCGGGGGCGCCAGCGAGCGCGCAGGTTCCCGAGTTGGTTAAGCCGGTGATTGTGGATACAGCCGTGCCGATCATCGTGAACACGATCAAGCCGAAATCGAAGACGCTGGGGATGGGAAAGTTTGAAGGGTACGTAATGCACGCGAACACCGCGCAGATTACGGTACGCGCGAGAGGGAACGATATGGCGCTGGAGACATTTGCGCTGTCCCAACAAGTTTCGGCGAAGATGCAGACGATCATCGACAAAGGCGGCTACCAGTACGGGGACAAGGTAACCGTTTATTACGACCCGACAACGAAGCAAGCCCTGAAAATCAAAGGCAAACCCTCAAAGCCGGTCTGATCTGCGGAGCAGAGGTATGCTTCGCTTGCCCGCCGTTTCCGGCCGATTTTATCCCTCGAATCCTATAGAGCTCACCGCACTCGTTCGGGAATGCGCCAAACCCGACCAGCCCGCGGAGCCAGCGCGGGTAAAGGCATGCCTGGTGCCGCACGCGGGGTATGTCTATTCAGGGAGAGTGGCGGGAGCGGTGTTTGCGCGGATTGCGATACCGAAGAAAATTCTGATTCTTGGCGTGCGGCATTACCCGCGCGGAGAGAAGGCCGCAATTCTATCGAGCGGAGCGTGGCGCACGCCGCTGGGAGATGCGCCGATCGACGAGCCGCTGGCGAAGGCGTTGCGCGCGGCTTGCCCGCTGCTACACGAGGACAGCGTGGCGCACGACGCCGAGCATTCGCTGGAGGTACAAATCCCATTTTTGCAAGTACTACAGCCGGAGTTTTCTTTCGTGCCGATTGCACTCGGAACGGGGAGCTTCGAGGATCTTGTTACCGTGGGCGAAGCGATCGGTCGAGTGCTTGCGGCTGCGGGCGAGGAGATCCTGCTGCTGGCGACCTCGGACTTGAATCACTACGAAGATGACGCAACAACGCGGCTGAAAGATGGGAAAGCGATCGACAAAATTATGGAGCTGGATGCGCGCGGACTCTACGATACTTGCCGGGATGAGGCGATTTCCATGTGCGGACTGGGGCCGACCGTGACAATACTAACTGCGTTAAAAAAACTTGGTGAGGCACAAGCAGAGCTGGTGCGCTATGCGACTTCCGGAGATGTCTCGGGGGATTTCAGCGCAGTGGTGGGATACGCGGGGATGATTTTTTCCTGAGAGAGGCGCGAACGACCGCGAGATCTTATTTCAAGAGCATTTTGGGAGAGAGGTCTGCCAAAGAAAAACGGCTCCAAATCGCGGAGCCGTTTTTTCGATTTAGAAACGAAAATAAAGATTGCTTCAGTGCGGGCGGCCGCCGCCCCCACCGCCGGAAGGAGCAGAGACGTGGGAAGCAGACGCGGATGAAGCGGAGGAACCGCGCGAGAAACCGCCTCCGCTTGAAAATCCGCCGCCGCCGCGAGCACCCCCACCACCGAACGATGAACGAGGCGCTGGAGGGGGAGCCATGGAGCGAGAGGGCGGAGCTGAAGCGCGTGCGGAAAGGGAACCAGCGGGCACGCGCGCGTTTGGATCTCGCGGAGGATTGTTTCTTCCTTCCGCAGCGAAACGATCGGCTCCGATTGCGCCAGGCTCATTCTTTCCGGTAAGAGCTTCCGTGCCTCCGCGCAGGGAGGCCGGAGGGGCGTTTGCGCTCACGAAGCGGTGCTCGAGCGGATTGTAGACGATGGAAGAGTTGCGGGTGAGCGAAACGATGCGCGTTCCGCTTGGGCCTTCCAGGATGGAACGCGAGGTGCGTTCAGGCGAGGTGGTGGCAACAAGACTGCCAGGCAATGCGTCACGCGGAGGAGACTTTACCGTTTCCCATTTTTGTGGGCCAGCTGCGGTCATTAGGGGTTGCGTCATGCCTTTGCCAGCCTCGAGCGAGAAGACGCCATGCTCAATATTGAGAGGGGGCTTGCCGGGCCTGTCGAGGGGGTTCATCGGAACGATGCCGAGTTTGCCATTTTGGCGAACGAAAACAGCGGTGGACGCCCGATACAGAGGGTGAGGCGGATGGACAGGGTGGACTGGTTTTCTGGGGTTGCCGCCGTAGCCGCCGTACCCATACCCTCCGTACCCATATCCGCCATATCCGAAAAAGCCAGGTGAGTAAAACCAGCCGCCGCAGGAGGCATCAAAAAGCCAGCCGCCGTAGTGATACGGAGCCCAGCCCCAAGGCTGGAAGCTGGCAAAAGTCCAACCGAAGCCAGGATCCCACAACCATTGACCTTGCGAAAATGGATACCAGCCGAGGCCGACACCAAAAGGCTGCCAGCCATAGCCGTAACCACCACACGAAAACCAAGAGCCGTAAGTGTAAAGATCGGCAAAACCCGGCGCGTAGGAACCGGAGTTGGTGTACTGAAGCGAAGCGTTGTTGGCAGCGGAAACGGTGTCGATCCGACCGGAGACCCAGTGATCGAACTCATCGCTTGCGGGAGCTTGTCCGATGCTCGCGGAATCCTGGCCAGCCTTCATGGCAAGCGAGTGGCCCTTGGTGAGCTGCGTAGTTTCTTTTTTGTGCAGGACGGAGGCATGGCCGGTGAGAACCGCGACAGTGCTGCCGTCGTCGAAATTGTTGAGGCGGAAAGAGCCTTTGCCGTTCGCGACCACGGTGAAATCACCGCCGGTCACGCTGAAATAGTCCTCGCCGGAGGGATTGACGTAGAAGGAAGCGGAACCCTGACGGAGAACGAGACGCGTGGTGCGAGCGCCGTCATCGAGAGAAAGGTCGTAAAATTCGAGGACGGTGTTCGCGTTGAGAAAAGCCATCGCGCCATTTTCGAATTCGACTTCGGCGCGGCCGGCGTCGGTGGACACAACGTAGCCTTGCCGGACAGGTAGGTTGGCCTCCGCCTTCTCCCAGACGACCTTTTGATCGGCGAGGGGGTCGCCTTTGGCTTCGCGTGTAAAGCGCACATCGCCCTGAACGAGGCTCAGGCGAATGATGCGGGCGTGGCTCGAATCGGCGGACGCTGGGCGGGCGCAGAGCGAAAGACCGACGAGAAAAGCGCAAGAAGCGAAGGTACAAAACGCGGTGCGGTACGTCATGTGTCACCCCCCATCGGGGACCCTGGCCGAACTGCTATCTCGTATGACGGATGGCAGGCGGGACAGGTTGCGCCCGTGTGACCTTGAAGTCATGGTCTCGCCGGACGCGGTTTGCGTCAAGGGATGAGTGGGGATGGCGCGAAACGGGGGAACATGCGGGGGAGAGACGTAACGCAGCGCGATTTGATTCATCCAAGACGTTTATGCGGGGCTGGTTGACACGAATTTGGTGAATCGCTAGCTTCGAAATGAGAGAATGCACTTTGGTTTTCGCGCGGCGAACCGGGGTCGCCGCGCGATCCGAGGAAGCGTTCATTAAGAAAGTGGTTGCTTACAAAAGTTGAAGTGCCGAAGTCAGAATACTTGGGGGTGTAATTATGCGGGGTATTTTCAGAGTACTTGCAGGGGTGTTGTTGCTCGCCGGTATGTTGGCAGGCGGGAAAGCCTACGCACAGGGGGGCGCGACGGGAGCCATTAGCGGCGTGGTCTTGGATACGACGGGCGGGTCAGTCGCAGGCGCAGAGGTGCAAATTATCGATGCGCGCACGGAATCGATAGCACGCAAGCTGCCCACTAATACGGACGGGATTTTCGTTGCGACCTTGTTGCCGCCTGGAAATTACAGCGTAGTGGTGAACAAAGCCGGCTTCGCGGAGGCGAAGGCCGAGGACATCGAAGTGCGCGTGACGGAAACGACGCGGGTCACGATAACGCTGAAGCCGGGGACGGTGTCGGAGAAGGTAGAGATTTCGGCGCAAGTGACGACGGTGGAGACGAGCAATGCCACGACGGGGCAATCTCTGGGTACCTCCACGATCCGGGAACTTCCTCTGGCGACGCAGAATTACCAGCAGCTCCTTACGCTCTCTACCGGCGCGCAGAGCGACTTGAACGCCGCGGCGCAGCTTGGCCGGGGGAGTGTGAAGCTGTTCGTAAACGGCCAGCGCGAGGACAACAACAACTTTTTGATCGAAGGAATCAGCGCCACGGACTACAACGTAGCACAAGCCACTTACGTTCCGCTTCCCAATCCGGACGTGATTCAGGAGTTCAAGGTCCAGACGTCCCTGTACGATGCCAGCCAGGGACGCGACGGCGGCGGGAACGTCAACGCGATTCTGAAATCGGGCACGAGAGAGTTTCACGGCGATGCCTATGAGTTTTTCCGGAACAACGTTTTGAATGCCAACGATTTCTTCCTGAATCGCGACGGTGTGGCTCGTCCGGACATCAAACAGAATATCTTCGGCGGAAGCCTGGGCGGACCAGTAGGACGCGAGAAATTTGGATATTTTTTCGTGAACTATCAGGGCACGCGACAGCGCAGCGGCGATTCGCCGGGCACGCTCATCAGCACGACGATTCCGTCCCTTCCCGAGGTTCGCACGCAGGCGTCGATTTCGCAGGCCTTTTTTGGGAATACGACGACGCCGATCGATCCGGTGGTGTTGAAACTGTTCAATTTCCAGAGCAATCAGTTCGGCGGATCGACCAACGGATTGTTGATTCCGAGCAGCGATCCGACCACTGGGGCCTTCGCCATTAGCCGGCCGGGGAAATATACCGATGACCAATTCACGACCAACTGGGACCGCGAATTTCGAAGCGGGCAAGATAAATTGTCGGCGCGGTTTTTCTTTTCCGATTCCGAAAGCTTTCTTCCGTTCGGAGGCGGTGACCTGCAAGAATCCCTGGGCAGCACGCTGGCCAGCAGCGTCAGCTCTTCGTCGCTGAACTTCCCGTTCGATACGCCGGTGAAAGCGCGGTTCTTGAATATAACGGAGACACATCTCTTTTCGCCGACACTCGTGAATGAATTCAGGTTCGGGTTCGTGCACATCAATGACGTGCTGAGCAACATACCGCCGGTCACCACCACGGACCTGGGAATCGACCGGCCAACCAACAGCGTGACGGACTCGATCTATAAATTCATTTTTGAAAGTTCCGGATTCGAAATCGGACCGGCGCCCTTCGGCAACCAGTCGCAGAACCAGAACAACGTCAATTTTGTGGACACCGTGAGCTGGGTAAAGGGCCAGCATGTGTTCCGCTTCGGCGGCGAGTTCACTCGCGTGAATTTAGACAAAAACTTTCCGCAAGTATTCAACGGCGAGCTGTTCTTCACGAATACCCCAGCGGGGTCGGGACCGCTGACGGGTGTGGCGACGACCGACTTCCAGAATTTTCTCCTTGGCGCGCCGCAATTCAGCTTTGGTGGCGGCGGACTTTCCAATCATGAATACCGCTCCAATAACTACGCGGTTTTTGCACAGGATGATTGGAAGATCAGACGCGATCTGACGCTAAACGTGGGAGTACGCACAGAAATATTTGGCGCGTTTCACGATGATCTCTGCCATATCGGCAATCTCGATCCAACGCTTGCGAATGCCGGGAACTTTCCGTTCATCTATCCGTCGTGCGTGAACAAGCTGAACCTGGCGGGATTGACCGGCAACGCGAATGGCACGACCTTCAACAACAACTACGCGACGAATATCGGACCGCGCGTCGGTCTCGCTTACGACCTCTTCGGTCATCACAACACGACGATCCGTGCCGGATATGGCATCTATTACGTGCGCGAGGACGTTGGGACCGCGGACCAATTGTCGTTTGAAACGCCGTTTCTTCCGGTAGCATTCGGTGGAGGTGCGCCGGGCTGCCTGGGAACTTATTTCTCGGCGACGCCGCTGGCAGGTTGCCCGAGCCCCAACCCGAATGCATTGCCGAAAGCTGGGACGCTGGACCCCAATTTTGTACCGTGCTTGAACGTTTTCCAGGGCTTCCCTGGAGGAGATACGACGCAAGCGGCGAATTATGGACAGGCCAGCGGAAGCGGCTGCCCGGGACCGCTCAATTCTCTGGGCATCTTCGGACTGGCGGTGCCGCGGCACTTTGTCGTACCCAGTACACAGCAGTGGAACCTGACCGTTCAGCGTTCCCTTGGCAGGGAGTGGGTGCTGGAGGTTGGCTATGTCGGAACGCATTCCGTTCACCTGCGCGAAACGCGTGATGCGCTTCAATCACAGGACGCGACGCCAACGAATCCCGTGGATATTAGCAGTCCGTTTTGCAGCCCAAGTCCGTGCGTCATCACCACGAACACGTTTGCGAATGCCATCGCCCGCTCGCGCGCACAAGGCATCAACGGGTACAGCGGATTCCAACTGTTCGCCAACGATGCTTACTCGCATTATAATTCGCTCCAGGCCACATTGTCGCGGCGCTGGGGAGCTGGGTATTTTCAGGCCGCGTATACGTTCGCCAGATCGACCGACGCAACCTCAACCGGAAACACGGCGTTCAACACTGCCTTCAACGACGAATCGACGCTGAACGATTCGCGCGGTCTCTCCGATTTCGATCGCACGCACCGGCTGGCCGTGAGTTACCGCTACGATTTGCCATTTTTCAAGTCGGCGGAAGGATTGAGTCACAAGGTGTTGGCGGGATGGACGGTCAGCGGGATCACCATCGTTCAATCCGGTGCGCCGTTCTCGGTGCTCGATTCGGGAGCCGGTACTGGGTTTCTGGGTGCGGGATCCTCACCGGGCGTACTGACTGCCAGCCTCGCGCCGGGCGCATCGATGTCAAGCGCGCTTACCAGTGGGGGCATCGGCACGCGCATTAACGGCTACTTGAATCCCAGCGCTTTCACACCAGCACCGCTTCTCTACCCGGCGCAGTGCGATCCCGTACACAACCCGAACTTCTGCACCACGGGCTTCGGTGACCTCGGGCGGAACACGTTCCGCGGACCGGGCCAGCAGAACTGGGACTTCTCCTTGATCAAGAACTTCAAGCTCACCGAGCGGCAAGAGCTGCGGTTCACTACCGATTTCTTCAACATTTGGAATCACGCCAACTTTGCCAATCCTGCATTCACCGACGTGGAGAGTTTCCAATGCGCAGCCGGGACACCGAATTGCCTAAACGGGATTTCGACGACATCGCCGTTTGGCAAGATCAACAGTACAGTGGGGACGCCGAGACTTATCCAGTTCTCGCTGCGGTACGCGTTCTAGGCCAAGAGTTACAAACCACTTGCGACAAGGGGGTACGAAGTTTCGTGCCCCCTTTTTTGGCCGATACGCAGCATGCAGCAGGGCGCGGCAAGAGGCGCGACGCACTTCTCGCGTCAAAATGATAGGATTCTGCGGAAGGCTATGCCACGAATTGCAACACGGGTTTCACAATTGACCGGCGAAGGGGCGCTGGCCGTCTATTCGCGGGCGAAGGAGCTCGAGCGCGAAGGACGGTCGATTATTCACCTGGAGTTGGGCGAGCCGGATTTTCATCCGGCGGCGCCGGTGGTGGATGCGGTGCGCGACGCGGTTGCGGCTGGCAGGGACCGTTATGTTTCGACGCGCGGCATTCCGGCGCTGCGCGAAGCGATCGCGGAGTATTTGAAGCGAACGCGGCGATTGGGATCGACGCCGGAGCAGGTGCTGGTGGCGCCGGGGTGCAAGATGGCGCTCTCGCTGGCAATGATGGCGCTGATCGAGCCGGGGGATGAGGTGCTTTACCCTGACCCCGGGTTTCCGATTTATCCGTCGTTCACGCGGGGATTGGGAGCAATGGCGGTGGGGTTCGGATTGGAAGAGAAGAACGGATTCCAGCCTGATCTTGACGAGATAGCCGCGAAGATTACGCCGCGAACGACGGCGCTGATTTTTAATTCGCCGAACAATCCGACAGGCACGGTTTTTAACGCGGAGGCTCTGCGGAAAATTGCAGAGCTGGCCGAGAAGCACGACCTTTGGATCCTCTCGGACGAAATCTATGCGCGGATTTTATTCGGCGGGGAATACGAATCGATCTGGTCGTTGCCCGGCATGGCTGAGCGAACGGTGATCATCGACGGATTTTCCAAAAGCTTTGCGATGACGGGCTGGAGGCTGGGTTACGCGGTGGCGCCAAGGAGCGTCGTTGATGCGATGGACTTGCTGGTGCTGAATACGTTCACGTGCGCGGCGGAATTCACCCAAGTGGCGGCGATCGAGGCGTTGCGCGATTCTGAGCAGGCTGTAGATGCGATGGTCGCGGAATACCGCAAGCGGCGAGACCTCTTTGTGGCTGGATTGAATCGAATTCCAGGGTTTCGCTGCCAGACGCCGGGCGGGGCGTTTTACGCGTGGGTGAACATCGAAGAGACGGGCATGGCTGCGGAAGAAGTGGCGAGGATTCTTCTTGAGGAGGCGGGGGTTGCGGGGATTGCCGGGGCGGCGTTTGGACGTGGCGGAAGGAATTATTTGCGGTTCTCTCTAGTCAGCGCGCGCCATTCGTTGGAGGAGGCATTGGGGCGCATGCAACGAGTATCTTCGCGGTGGAGGGTGGCGGTTGCGAGGTAGAGCGGACGGTCCGGTCTGAGCGTGTCAGCAGAGCTCGAACCGAAATAGAAGAAAGACGGACAAGAATGTCTGTCCCAACTAATCGTGGGGAGCGCTTTTTGGGGGATGGGGCTAATGAGAAGTTTGATTCATCTGGGCACACGAGCGGTTCTGGGGGCGACGGCTGCGCTCGTTTGCGTGGCGAGCGCGCTTGGGCAAGCGGGGCCGCTCGAGGGCTCTGACGTGCCGAAGATCTATGAAAGACTTCTGAAGCAGATCGATCAAATTCCGATTTACGACAATCACTCGCACGCCACTTTCCCTGACGATTCCGACATGGATGCCCAAGCCGCGCCTCCTGATGAGAGTTCCGTTCTGCGGCTGCGCGATGACAATCCGGAATTCGTGGCTGGCGCAAAATTTCTTTTTAATTATCCTTACGACGACTTCAAGCCGGAGCACGCGAAATGGCTGATCGACAAGAAAAAGGCGGCGGAAGCCGGAGGCGGGACGGCGTATTGGGACAGCATTCTGGATAAACTAAATGTCGAAACCTGCCTTGCAAACCGCGTGGCTTTCGCGCCTTACCTCGATCCCAAGCGCTTTCATTGGGTTTTCTTCGTGGACTCGTTTCTATTTCCGCTGGACAACCGCGACCAGACGGGGAAGAACCCGGACATGGGCGTATACATTCCTTTGCAGGAAAAAGTCCTACATCGCTACATGAAGCAGGAAAATTTGGAAGCTTTACCTCCCGACCTTGCCGGGTATGAGGCCTTCGTCCGGAAAACGGTGGAAGACAACAAGAAGAAGGGCGGAGTGGCCATGAAGTTCGAAGCCGCTTATTTCCGCTCGCTTCATTTCAGCGATCCGCCCAGGGAAAAGGCCGCAGCGATTTACTCCCGATTTTATTCTGGCGGGGTTCCCTCGGAAGAGGAATACCGGACGTTTCAGGATTACATTTTCCGCGTGCTGATCGACGAGGCCGGGAAATTGAATCTTTCCGTGCATTTTCACAGCGCGGTAGGCATCGGCGATTACTTCAGCATGCGCAACGGCAATCCGCTGAACCTGGAGAATGTGGTCCGCGACCCGCGATATAGCAAAGTAAATTTTGTGCTGATCCACGGCGGTTATCCCTATACGCTCGATATGATTTGGATGACGGCGGCGAAGAACGTGTGGACGGATTCGTCGTTGATGGGATACTACGTTTATCCCTCTGAACTGAAGCGCATCTTGAAGCAGTGGATTTCGCTTTATCCGGAGAGGATCATGTATGGCTCCGACGCGTTTCCTTTCAACGACGCGGTGGGGGCTGAGGAAACCATGTGGCTGGCATCGCGTTCGGCGCGGACGGCCGCGGCGGCTGCTCTGGCAGAACTCGTTTCGGAAGGAGCATTCAGCGAAGAAAAGGCGCTGGAGCTGGCGCGGATGTATTTGCACGACAACGCGGCAAGATTGTACGGGGAGAAACCATGAGCGCGGCTTCGGAGTTGAAATATATACCCTGGAAGAGCGTCGAGCGCGAGAAACTGAATCCACAGATTGACCGGGAAATGGTGGTTGGGGATAAGATTATGTTGGCACGCGTGTTGATGAAGAAGGGGGCTCACGTACCCTTGCATCATCACCACAACGAACAAGTGACGTACATCCTGGAAGGCGCTTTGAAGTTTGCCGTCGACGGCAAAGAGATTGTGGTGCGAGCGGGCGAAGTGCTTTGCATTCCCCCGCACATGCCACACGAAGCCTGGGCGATGGAGGACACGGTCGACCTGGACGTGTTCAATCCCCCAAGGGAAGACTGGTTGAACAAAACGGACGACTACCTGAGGCACGGCCGTTAGCGGCTGGCGACGACTCAGATTTACCACTTGTGACAAAGGGGCAACCCACCCTGCCCCTTTCACTTTGTACCCGGACAACGAAAGTACGTAGACAAAGACCCTCGGTCTTGTTTACCGTAGCAGAGTGGGCTGATTCCAGGCGTGGGGTCAAACCTCTGAGGGGAAAAACATGAAGAGGCAACTCGTTGCTGTATTGTTCGTGCTTGGGGCGGGGTGCGCGGCTCGCGCGCAAGAAGTAGCGGTTACAAATGCCACGCCAGACAACCACAATGTGGCGATGGCATTTGCACCTGTGCCAGAGACAAACGAAGCGCAATTTCTGCCTTTGGAGGCTGGGACGCTCTCACTGGCCCCCTCCATTGCCCCGGATCCGAGTTTCGCTTCGCCGGCGCCAGCGGCTGCGCCAAAGGCGTCTCCATCGCCAGCTCCTGATCCAAAATTTCTATATGGTGAGCGAGATGATACCCGATGGCAACTGGCGATCGGCGCTGATTGGATGAGATTTAGATCCTCGATTTTCAATGCCAGCGCTGTGGGCATCGACAGCTCGGTTACATACTTTACGAACGATTGGTTCGGAATCGAAGGAGACGTGGCCACAGCATTCGCACCACAAATCTATGACCGGGAGCATGTGAAGCTCCTCGTTTATGGCGCCGGCCCCAAAATTTCTTGGCGAATAAATAGCAGGTGGGAGCCCTGGCTGCACACGATCGTGGGTGGAGCGCACGAACAACCGCAGACCGCCGGCAATAGCAGGAACGCCTTTGCGGTGGAAGCCGGAGGCGGAGCGGATTATCGATTCAACCCGCGCTTTTCGGGACGGCTGGAGGCCGATTGGGTGCACACAAGCTTTTTCAGTCAGTCTCAAAACAACTTCAAGCTGATGGGTGGCGTGGTTTTTCACTTCTAACTCGAGGACGCAACCGCGTTTAATAGATCCCGTGGCTTGAACCTCTTGCTTCCAGCTTTCCATTTACGGACGCAATCTGGTATTCGTCTCCGCCGATTCCTTTCCAATCCTTCACGTTGAACGAGCCGCCTGGCGGCACGCGATGCACGGTGACTCCGCCGAGACTGAGCGGCGTTTTCCTTTGGCACACTGCCGGAGGGTTCTTTGCTTCGAGAAAATACGCCGGGCCGCCGCCGATGATTTTTGCCTGGCCGTCCGGTTCGAGAAGAACAGCGGCGTCTTGTTCTACGGCAATGGCGCGGACCTGCGCGGTCCAGCCGTCTTGCAAAATACGGGCGAGAAAAACGAGCAGTCGTCCCATGCGGTCGCGCTTGACGAAATGCGTGTCCGTGATGATGCCCGCGAGCAAAGGGATGCGCAGAAAATCCCGCGAAAGCGTGACCTTGTTGCCGTAGGGATCGGCAAGCGCTTCAGGAGAATGGATAGTGTCAATCATCGAAGAAAAGGAAAATTCACCGAGCACCGCGAGGCCAGCGCTGGAGCCGCCGATGGGTTTACCGTCCGCGATGTGCCGGTTGAGGGCGTCCTCGACGGGAGTGTCCTGCCAGAAGCGAACATAATTGGATTGGTCGCCTCCCGCGAAATAGATCGCTTGGGCCTGGTTGATTCGTTCAAGCAGCTTTGGGTCTTCGGAATCATCGCGGTCGGAAAAGACGATGGTCGCGGCGGAGTTCAGCGGGCAGAGGGCACGAACTTCTTCATTCACTTTTCTTGCGTAATCGTCTTCGGTATTGGCTCGGAGAATCAGGAAGTCGCCGCCGTTAGCACGCTCGCACAGGTACTTCAACGCAGGATCCTGCTCGCCGCCGCCCATAAGCGCGAATCCCGGCCGCGGGGTGACCGTGCTGTCGGCGGCATTTCCGGCGCGAAAGTATTTCCACTTCGCGAACGTTACGGGCGCAAGCAGGCACAGCGCGAGCGACAGAGGGACGCTTCGAAGAAATAGAAAAACGGCTATGCGTTTTGCGTTCACTTTTGCGCGAGGGAGCTTACCAAATTTTGCAGGCTTGCTCGCGGACCATGGCGTCGCCCTTCTTGCAGCCAAACGCTTTTGCAAACTCGGCCATGTTCGAAAGCGGTCCGTTTCCGCGGAAGCGCGGCAGAGGGTGAGGATTGGTGTTGGCCATGAGGCGTTCGTACTCCGGCCGATCGTTCGCGCCCCAGACCTGCGCCCAGCCCAGGAAAAAACGCTGCTCGGGAGTGAAGCCATCTTTGACGGGCGGGCGAGGATGGCCTTGGAGTGATTTCTCATACGCGGCATAAGAGATCGCCAAACCACCGAGGTCCGCAATGCTCTCGCCTAGAACAAGCTTGCCATTTTCGTGCAAGTCGCCGTCAACCACGTAATTGTCGAATTGCGTTTGGACGCAGGCGGCTCGTTCCTTGAAATTTTTCAGATCCTCGGGCGTCCACCAATTCTTCAAATCTCCATGGCCGTCAAACTGGCTGCCATGGTCGTCGAAACCGTGAGTGATTTCATGGCCGATGACCGCACCCATGCCGCCGTAGTTCACGGCGTCGTCGGCTTTGGGGTCGTAGAAAGGAGGTTGCAGGATTCCCGCAGGAAACACGATTTCGTTCATGCTGCTGTTGTTGTAGGCGTTGACTGTGGGAGGTGTCATGCCCCATTCCGTGCGGTCCACAGGTTGGCCGATTTTAGAGAGCCGCCGCCGGAGGTCGAACTCCGCGGCGCGCTGTTGATTCGCGAAGTAGGAAACGCGGTCGATTTTTAGAGCCGAATAGTCGCGCCATTTATCGGGGTAACCGATCTTGACGGCGAATGCTTCGAGCTTGGCAGTGGCTTGCGCGCGCGTTTCCTGGCTCATCCACGGGAGCGTTTGCAGGTCGTCGTGAAGAGCCGAGATCAGGTTATGCACCATCACAAGCGCGTGAGCTTTGGCCTCCGGCGGAAAATACTTCTGCACGTAAACCTGCCCGAGCGCTTCCCCTAGCGCCCGGTCGGTAGCTTGCGTGCAGCGCTTCCAGCGTGGCTGAATCTCCTTTGCTCCGGTCAGCGTTTTGCCTCGAAAATCAAATTCCTCATCCACGAATTTCTCTGGGAGCGTGGGCGCAGCGGCATTGAGAACATGCCAGCGATAGTAGGTTTTCCAATCCGTGAGCGGCGTTGCAGTGAGTTGCGAATCGAGCGCCTTGAAAAAATCAGGCTGGCCGACATTGATCTCTTTCAATTCCGGGTGGCCTATGTTGCTAAAGTAGCTTTCCCAGCTGAAATCCGGGGTCATCGTCTGCAGCTCCGCCAACTTCATCCTGTGGTAGGTCTTCTCGGGGTCGCGCAGGTCGGTGTTTTTCATGGAAGATTCGGCTAGATGTGTCTCAATATTTAGGACCGTGGTCGCTTCCGTTGCGGCCGCATCTGGGGAATCTCCGAGCAATTCAAACATCCGGGCGACATGCTTCACATAGGCATCGCGCAATTGCTTCGATTTATCGTCCTGCTTCAAATAGTATTCCCGCTCGGGCAGCCCGAGCCCGCCCTGCCATGCGGCGCCAACGACCTGCGAGCTGTCTTTCGCGTCCTGATTTGCGCTAAACCGGAAGAGCACGCCCACGCCTTCTTCCTGAAGGCGCGCAGCCTCCCCCTGCAGATCAGCGGCATTTTTCATTGCCGCGATACTCGCGAGTTCTGAGTCGATCGGTTTTGTGCCCGCCGCCTCGATCGCTTCCGCGTCCATGCAACTGGCGTAAAAGTCCCCGATCTTTTGTTCGTTGGAGCCTGCTGGGGCTTGCTGCTTCTCCGCGGCATCCAGAATTTGCCGAAGATTTTGCTGGTTCTTGTCAAGCAGCTCAGAGAACGAGCCCCAAGTGGAATACGCCGGCGGGATCGGATTGGCCTTCATCCAGCTGCCCATGGCGAACTGGTAGAAGTCGTCGCAGGGTTTGCATGTTTTATCGAGATTCGCGGTGTCGAAGCCCCAGTAGCCGGAGTCACCGGCGGGTCTCGAGGAAGCGCGCAGTCCAGCGCCTGCTATGGTAATAGCGGAAACCAAGAGCACCGTCACAATGATGCTCGCCGGATAGTTACGATTCCGCATGTTTTCCCCCATCTTGCTAGAAATGTTCGCGCTTTGTAACTTGCAAGGTTTCAGTGCCACCGAACCGACGCGTGCCTGAAAATCAGACGAACGCCCGTTCTCGCGGGTTTCATGATTGTTTGGCCTCGCCCCACTCCACGGAACACGGAGCTGCAAAATGCGTTGTGCTTATCCGGCAGGTTCAACCGATAAGATATGGACGAACTATGCCTTCAAACCGGGGAAGCTCACTTCGCGGGCGCGTGCAGTGGCGATTTGTATTTCGTGAGGTCAACTTTTTCCCATTCGCCACGCTCGATGCCTGCGCGAATCTGCGTGGGGGTCTTGCCCTTGCGCGTTTGTTCGTATGCATAGAGATCTTCGCGCACACAGGTGCCGCATTCCGCGGCGTGATGGCCAACATAACAATCAAGCAGGCTGCCGTGGCCCTCGCTGCGGTCACAGTGGCAGTAGCAAGGTTCCTGGTAGAGAACCTTCTTGATGCGAGCCGCGAGCCGGTAAGCGTTCTGAACGACGGGGTCGGTGAAAAGCGAAGGACTTAGAGTTGCTGGCAACGGACCCTCGGGCAATGAAGTGTGATAGGCGGGAACTGGCTCGGCATTGGCGTCCTGTTTCCAAGTTTCTGTGGGTCTGGAAGAAGCTTGTTGAGGTATCAGCGCGAGTGCTAGCCCCGCCACCACCAGAATGACTCCGCCAAAGATTTTTTGCATTCTTCGCATATCTGGTCTCCTACGTGAACCCACGTTTATCGCGATTGGTTACGCTCAATTGCGCGCCGCAAGTCCCCTAATACTCTACGGCGCGCTCTCGCAAATTTCCACTTTCGTTCCCCAGGCGCTTCCCTTGCCGCAGCATTTTAGGGCAGCCGCAATACGCCAACGCGGACAGGTTCTAGCTGGGTCACATCCATCACCTTGCCGTCGTTCATGTCATCTATGTGACTGTTGGCAATAAAGAAGAAGTCCGATCCCACAATGGCGCCCGTCGTGGGTGAGACGCAGAAATGGCTGCGGTTTTCGAGCACTGTCGTGCGAATCACGCGAAGGCCTTCGCTCGAAAGGCGAAAGGCCGCAACGCGTGGCGAGCCGATACCGATCTGAATCCCGATAAGGCTGCTTTTGTACCAATAGAGACCGTGGATGCCGGCAAGCGTACTTCTCGGGCCGGGATCAACATCGCGGCTCTCTCCGTTTGCAAGGTCTACTCTCACTACACCCAGGCTATCTGCGACGTACAAAGTATGATCGTCGCCGCCAAGCGCAATTCCATTGGGATAAAAGAGCGGTCGATGAACGGGCAGAGCTTTGAAAGTGTGCGACGCCGGATCGAACCGCGAGATGGCGTTCGCCAGACTATCTGTGGTGATCACTTCCCCGCTCTTACGAATCACCAGGTTGTTGAAGCCATGTTTCGTCGCGCCCGCCGGCTTGAACCTCCCCAAGAGATTTCCAGTGCGGTCAAAATGCACCAGCTCGGTTTGCCCGTCGTCCGAAAAAGAATCGGCCCAGACAGAATCGTCGCTTGAATCCACGCTGATTCCACGCACCGGCAAGAGGGCAAAGCGACCTTCCGGCACGAAATCGGAAATATTGCCGTTGCGTCCGATTTCAACAATTTTGCGCCGATTGACGCTGCCTAGATAAAAAACATTTCGTTGCCTGTCGTACGCCAGTCCATTTGGAATCAGATCCTTCTCCGTTGTCCGAAACGCTTCGCGCGCGTGAATCGTAACGGGAAAATCATTGTGGACGGTTTCGACGAGCGTGCTGAACTCTTTCGAATCCTTCAGTTCGAGGAAAACGGGATCGCCGGAAGGATCGAATCCCTCCTGCAATGCGAGACACTCTTTCAAAAGCGCTAGCGCTCCGAGAATATCCCCCAGGCGCCCTTTCGCGACCGCGAGAAAATAAAGGGTTGCTCCGCGATCTGGAATCGCGTGCTGCAGTTTCTGGACCGCTGCAATCTGGTCGCGGATTTGCTGCGCGTCCGCCGGCTCGGCGGGCGTGCCCTTGATCTCTTCCTGGTCTTGAGAGTGTGCCGTGAGAGGCAAAAGCATGGCCGCCAGCAGGACAAGAAGCGTTAGACACTTTGACGAGAGAGGGCGACGAAGATTTGAATCAGTGGTGAAGGGGCAGACCAGGCCGGCGGGCCTGAATAGCGGACGATTAGCTTTGGCCAGCATTTGGAAGGCAAGCCGCGCAGGTCCAGACGGCTGCGTGTCCTAGACGAGCACGGCGCGGACGGGGGCGTAGGCCGGCCGAGGAGGCGCTGCAGGAGCCGGCTTGGCGGCGACGTGCCGCACCCGCAGGTTGCGCTGAACGCGGCGACCCCATGCGCGCACAAAAGCGAAGTTTAATCCACCTGCTATCGCCGAGCTGGCGAGAGGGATCAAACGTCCGACCCATCTTTCCGCCGTCTCTTGGCCCAGTTTCACGGCTAGTCGTTCGGCGATGCGCGGAGCCAATTTCTCGAGGATTTGTTTTTCGGCGAGGTCCTTGCCGTAATCGACCCCGGTAGCCGTGGCAGCAGCCATCCACAATGCAATTCTATCGTTTTGGCCGCTCTGCTCGAACCCGTAGAGGAGGCAAAGCCGCTGGATAAGCCTTAAAGTCAGGAACGTAAGCAGCCCCGCGTCCGGAATGATCGTAATCATACCGCCGAGGCCGAAGCCGGCCCCTTCGAGAAGAGCCAGGCGCTCGGTGTCCCTAATCAATGTTGCGGCAATCGCATCCAGGCGGGCAACCGGCACACAGTGCATATAGCGAAAATTTGCCACTACAAGCCCGTGTTTTTTCTTCAGTTGTTGCCGGAACTCCTCTGGGTCGATCTCGATGGAGCGCAGACCACGCAGGAGCCCGAAGCGCGCAAAGCGCCCGAATGTCCGTCCAGCCACCGACTTATGTAACCCTGCCATGCCTTTAAGCATCCTACGGCGGATAGAATCCGCTGGCAACCCCCCTCTTGCACGGGTTGTCCCACCAGGACATGTCCCGGGCTGGAAAGTTGCACAAGAAGCGCAGGAAACCCACCGTACTACTTGACGCGGAAAATCTTTTGGGTAAACTGCCTTTTTCTCTATGGCGACCTTGCCACAAATCGTTCCGTCGGAAGTCGTCCACGACTTCGATTTTCCGCAGCGGGAAGCGGCGTTTTTCTACGGCCTCTTCTTGCGCGGCCACTCCGCGGAAAAGCTGCGCAGAGACATCGAAGTGCCCGCCATGGTTCTGGCGAAGTGGCACCGCGAGGCGGAACGAGAGCCGGAACTGCGTGATATCTTCACGCGCATGGTGGAGTATCGAAGACACGTTTTGGCGATTTTCGATACCTTGGTGGGTTCGGACATTCATACCCAACGGGTGCAGTAGAAATCGCCGCGAGACCGCTTTCCGTCCTGCCTGCGAGGGGCTCCCCGGCTTTCCTAATTTCCATTCAGTTCTCTCAACAGGACACTGTCCATAAGTTCAGGTCAAAAATTGTCAGGCAACTCTTCGCCGATTGCGCGATTCTAACCGCAGTCAGGGGGCAAGTCTCTCAAAATGCAGGGGATTCCGCGATTGACGGATCGCTTGTCAGAGCGTAGAATCCAGAGTCCTAGAAGTTGAGGTGTGCCGATGCCACGGGTAATTCGTGCCCTGATAGCTGCTGCATTTTCGTTTGCCATTTTTATTCCGGTGGTCTCGGCCCAAGAGGGCCAAGATCCTAACAATCCGCCGCCACCTCAGACACTCACAAAAGAGCAGCGTAAGGAACAGAAACAGAAGGCGCGCAAGACTCTCAAAGAGCTCGACGACCAGTACAAACAATGGCTGAACGAGGATGTCGTCTACATTATTTCGCCGGATGAGCGAAATGCCTTCCTTCAACTCGATACCAACGAAGAGCGCGAGCAGTTTATCGAACAGTTCTGGCTGCGGCGCAGCAGCAACCCCGATCTTCCCGAAAACGATTTTAAAGAGGAGCATTACCGCCGCATCGCGTACGCCAACGAGCACTTTGCCTCCGGGATTCCCGGATGGAAGACGGATCGCGGCCGCATGTACATCATGTGGGGTCCCCCAGACGAGATTGATTCCCATCCGATGGGCGGCACATGGGATCGGCCCATGGAAGATGGCGGCGGCTCGACCACCACGTATCCCTGGGAGACTTGGCGCTGGCGCTATTTGCCTGGAATAGGCGAGAACATCGAACTGGAGTTTGTGGATACGACTGGGTCGGGCGAATACCACATCACCATGGATCCCTCGGAAAAAGACGCCCTGCTGCACGTGCCTGGCGCCGGTTTGAGTTTGCTTGAATCGATGGGATTGGCTTCGAAGACAGATCGCTTCACCCGCTCCGACGGCACCAATCTTCCAACCGCCATGGGCGGAACTCCCGCCAGCATGGACGAATTCAATCGCCTGGATCTGTACGCCAAAGTGCAGAAACCACCCGACGTAAAGTTCAAGGATCTCGAAGCGATTGTGACGGCGCGCATCGTCCGCGATCAGCTCCATTTCATGTGGCGCACGGACTTTATGAAGGTAACGAATGACACGGTATTGGTTCCCATCACCATCCAGGTACCCAACGGCCAGCTCAACTTTCAAGCGAAAGATGGAATCCATTCGGCCACTATGAATGTTTTTGGCCGAATTAGCACATTGACTGGCCGCGTGGTTCAGACTTTTGAAACTCCTATAACCAAGGACTTTCCGGACTCGCTTTTCCAGCAGTCGCTTAAGCTGCAGTCAATTTATCAGCAAGCGGTCCCGCTCCGTCCAGGGCTGTATCGCTTGGATATCGTGATCAAGGACGTGCAGAGCGGAAACGTCGGCGTCGTCAATACAAGGCTTGCCGTGCCCCGTTACGCCGACGACAAGCTGGATGCCAGCACGCTGATTCTTGCGGACGAACTTCAGCACGTTCCCGCCAATCAAATTGGTGCGGGACAGTTTGTCTTGGGCTCAACCAAAGTGCGGCCGCGCCTCGAAAACGACTTCAAAACGGACGGTCGTTTAGGAATCTACCTCCAGGTTTACAACCTCAAGCCTGACGAGAAGACTCATAAGTCCAACGCGACGTTCCTCTACACCGTAAAGAAGGGTTCCGAGCAAGTGATGCAGTTCAAGGAAACCTCGGCGGAGATGAAGCAGACAGGGGACCAGGTGACCATTGAGAGATGGTTGCCGCTCTCAACGCTTACACCCGGAAAATATACGCTGGAAATAAATGCCACCGACGGCATCTCGAATCAGACCATTTCCAAATCAGCGGATTTTACTGTCAAAGGCGCGCAGGAACCGACTAAGGCGGCAGAGAACACGGTACCGGGGAGGTAGTCAGCAGTGAGAAAAGGACAGGTCCGAGTCATGGGGGCACTCGTCCTGGCCGCAGCGTTCTCGTCCTTGGGAGCGAGTTCTGCGATGGCGCAGTTGAAGTCTGTCCAAGGGATTCTCTCTGGAGTGGTTCGAGACACCGCGGGTACGCCTCAAATGGGCGCCAGCGTGCAATTGATCCCGGAATCAGTTGCATCCGCTGCTCCGCTCGACTTTTTCACCAATACTCAGGGAGTTTTTCGCGGCGAACGGCTCGCTCCCGGTTTTTATACCGTTCGAGTGACCCTCGCGGGCTTTCTTCCAACGCTCGAGAAGCACATCCGTGTAAGCGCGAATCTCACTACGCTTGTGCGCATTCAACTTGAATCTTTGTTTGCTTCCCTGGAGCAGTTGAGGCGCGCTCCTTCCTCTGCGCCGAGCGAAGCCGATGATTGGAAATGGGTTCTGCGCACAGCTACCTCCGTCCGTCCAGTTCTCCAGTGGGCTGAGGAGGATCCTCTAAACACCGTGAGCGTGGACGCGGACTCGGTTCCCGCTGAACCTGTGCGGGGCCGGCTGGAACTTACAGATGGCGCTCGCAGGCCGGGGTCGGTTTCCAATCTTCCTGCCAGTCCAGCGACCGCATTTGCTTACGATCAACAGTTCGGCGCAACCAGCCGGCTTTTGCTCGCAGGACTTATGAGCTATGACACGGATTCGCCCGCCGGCGGGTTAGCCACTGTTTGGCTCCCGTCTGGTTCGCTCACTTCCGGTCCTCACACGGCCTTGGTGTTGCGCGAGTCAAAGCTGGGAGCTACTGGCCCGATGTTCCGAGGTGTGCGAATCGATCAGGGCGGTTCCATGGCTTTCGGAAATCGCGCAGTCCTCGAATACGGCGGCGAGTATGTTTTGGTAGGGCTTGGGAAACCGGCCTCTTCTTTGCGTCCACGGATGCGCCTTGATGCGCGAATCTCTGGGGATTGGCGAGCTTCCCTCATTTTTGCTTCCATGCCTACTGGTCCGGAACCTCTGGAGGCTACCGACGGCGATTCCGGAAACGCCCTACAGGCGGCTTTAGACGAGATGGATGCCTTTCCAGTGCTGATGTGGCGCAATGGACGCCCCGTTCTGGAAAGCGGGTTCCACGAAGAACTGGCGGCGGAACGAAAGCTTGGCACGCACGGCAAGTTGGAAGTAGCAGCGTTTCACGACGATAACAGTCACGTTGCGGTCTTTGGGCGAGGCAATGATCTACCTATTGCCGATTATTTTCAGGATGTGTATTCGAATGGTTTTTCCTACGACGGAGGTTCCTCCAGCAGTTGGGGTACGCGCGCAGTATATAAGGAAAAGCTGAGCGACGATGTCGAGCTCACTGCGCTCTATGCGTTTGCTGGCGCAATGACACCCTCGAACGCTGTGGCTGGACCACTCCGCGAAATGCTGCGTACCGCTGGACGTCAGTCAGCTGGGATCAAGGTGTCTGAGAGGGTTCCGCGCGTCGGTACGAGAGTGACGGTGGGCTACCAATGGATTGGTGGGACGACGATCACTCGAGTAGACAGCTTCGGCGATACAGTTTTTGATATGGAGCCTTACTTCCACATCGGGGTGCACCAACGCCTGCCCAAGTTTGGCCCTGGTCGCTGGGAGGCAAATGCGGAATGTGACAACCTGTTCGCTCAGGGCTATCTCACCCTCAACACCCAAGACGGTCGCTTGACTCTCATGCCCGCTTTCCGTACTTTCCGGGGTGGTCTGAGCCTCCAGTTTTAGCACAAATCGGGATTTCGAAAGCTGTATGACTACTCCCAGAAAATGGATTTTCAACGAGCCTCCACCCCTCGTTTTCTGTAAGTTGCTGATTCATAATGTAGTTATAGAAACACTACTCTTCCAAAGAATGGACTTTCGCTTGCACCTGGGAAATGGCGGCGGAGTGTACTTTCGCCTGGGCCTGTCATGAAGCAGAATCTCAGAGTCAGCCTTGGGGCTGTCGTACTAGCGCTCGCGACGCTGGCTGCGTTGATCTATGGTTGGCTGAACTTTGTCCAAAGGACCGAATTTGAGGTTCCCGATGACGGTGTCGTTTGGCTAGATTCGACCCAGGGTGTCCAGGCCCAGCGAGTGGCTTTGAATTCACCTGCCGCCCGTGCAGGGGTCCGGGTTGGAGATCGTCTCCTAGCCATCAATGGCAGTTCCGTCGCCAGACAAGTGCAGGTCACCAAACGCTTATGGCGCGCGGGCCTCTGGAGCCAGGTACGCTACAGCCTTTCGCGGAATGGCGAGGAGTTTGAGACACTTCTTGTAACTGCGCCTGCTGAGAAGCCTACATCCATTGAGAATTATGAGCGTGTCGTCGGCCTCATTTATCTCTTCATCGGGCTTTTTATTTTTGCGCGCCGATGGAACGCGCCTCGCGCTGTGCACTTCTATGTTTTCTGTCTCGTTTCGTTTATTTTCTATTCCTTCCACTACAGCGGAAAGCTGGACACTTTTGATTACGAAGTATATTGGGTCAAAATCGCGGCCCAGTTGCTGATGCCAGCGTTGCTGTTGCATTTCGCGCTAGTTTTTCCGGAGCATACAGAAGGGGCCACCCGCTCGGTTTCCAAGCTCAGTTTCGTTTATCTTCCCCCCCTCGCGATTCTTTTCGTGCACATCAGCACGGCTCTGGGGGCGCTCGGTTTCGTTCCCTGGCTGGGCTCGCGCGTCCTCCTCGACAAAATTGCATACAGTTATCTGGGAGCGTGTCTGCTCGCGGCCGGAATTGTTTTCTACCGCAATTACAGAGCTGCGGCCGCCGGCGTATTGCGCCAGCAGTTGAAATGGCTCACCGCCGGAACGTTCGTCGGCACGGTTCCTTTTGCGGTCCTGTACATCGTGCCCTACGCGTTCGACGCAGCTACCAAGCCATGGATGAAGTTCACTACGGTGAGCCTTGTGTTCATCCCTCTGTGCTTCGGCTACGCCATCATTCGCTACCGTTTGATGGATGTGGACATTATCTTTAAACGCGGCCTGGCCTATACGGCTGCAACCGCTGCCGTCGCCGCGATTTATTTTTTCTTTGTGGCGCTCATCCCCCAGATCTTCCATGCACCGGCCAATGGTCCCGTCGGCGGCATCATCGCCATCGTCATCGCCGCTTTTCTTTTTCAGCCTTTTCGCGAGTGGATTCAGGCCCGCCTCGATCGTTTCTTTTACCGCGACCGTTTGGACTACCGGCGGACCCTGATTGAATTCGGTCGCACGCTCACGAACGAAGTGCGCCTTGAGCCCATGTTGGGATCCGTGATGGATCGCGTATCGCAAACGCTCCTTGTCGACCGCCTGGCCATTTTTGTCGAGGACGTCTCGAATCCAGGCCATCTGCGCCTGGCACGTTCGATGGGTGTGCGGTTGGCGGAGCCTCTAGATCTGAGTTTCCTCGGTCCGGCCCGGCCCGAGTTTGCACGCGGGGCGCTCTTTTTTGAGTCGCCCCGTGCAGCTCGAGACGTCAGCGAGCCCGTGCACCGCACCCTCGAGCAACTCGACCTCAATTACTTCGTTCCCTGCCGCATTCGCGAGCACACGGTAGCAGTATTGGGGCTTGGAAAGACCGTTGACGGCGATTATCTTTCCAGCGATGACGTTGAACTGGTGGAAACGATCGCGGGATACGTTGCCGTGGCATTGGATAACGCCCAGCTTTATACCTCGCTCGAGCAAAAAGCGCTCGAGATCGCACGGCTTAAAGACTTCAGCGAAAATATCGTGGAGTCCTTGAATGTCGGCGTGCTTGCCGTGGATCTGGAAGGCATCGTCGAATCCTGGAACACGCGCATGGAGCAGCTCTTCGGCGTCTCCCGCCAAGAAGCTGTTGGACGCCAGTTGCGCTCTTTGCTCCCTGAAGAGCTTGCAACAGAAATTGCCGCGCGCGGCGACGAGGAACAAATCACCGGTATTTATAAACAGCGTTTGCACCACCAGGGCAAGGCGCTCACCCTAAATGTTTCTATTACCCCGCTGGTTAGTAAGTCCGCCGAACGCATCGGCCGTCTCTTGCTGTTCGACGATGTGACGCAGCGCGAGCGCATGGCAGAACAGATGTCACAGACCGAGAAGCTGACGTCCCTGGGGTTGCTCGCCGCCGGCGTCGCGCATGAAGTCAACACACCGCTCGCCGTGATTTCCAACTACATTCAGATGCTTGCAAAGCAAATGCCCGATGGCGATCCACGCCAGTCCATCATCGAGAAGATCGTCAAGCAAACGTTTCGAGCCAGCGAAATCGTCAACAACTTGCTGAATTTCTCGCGCACCGGAGCTGCCGAAGCCGTCGACATCGACGTCAACCGCGTCGTGGAAGAGACGCTCTCTCTCGTTTCTCATCCGCTCAAAACTTCGCAGATCCAAGTCGTCAAGCACCTGGGCGAAACCCTCCCCGCCGTACGCGGTTCCGCGAACAAACTGCAGCAGGTTTTTCTCAATCTTTTCCTGAACGCTCGAGACGCCATGCCCGGCGGCGGTTTGTTGGAAGTGCGCACGGGGGCGCACAATGGTAGCGTCGAGATTGAAGTCGTTGACACTGGTGCAGGCATCCCTCGTGAACATATTCACCGCATCTTCGATCCCTTCTTCACGACGAAACCCACCGGCCGCGGCACCGGACTTGGCCTGTCTGTCAGTTACGGCATCATCAAGGAACATTCCGGAAAGATTGACGTCCGCTCGACTCCCGGCAAAGGCACTTCGTTTCACGTAGAGTTCCCCGCGGTCAGGAAGTCTGTTCATGTCTAAGGGGTCGATCCTCGTCGTCGACGACGAATCAGAAATTCGCGAAGGTCTGGAACTTCTGCTTACAAGTGAAGGCTATGGTGTCGCCAGCGCGGATACTGGCGAGTCCGGCCTCGCTAAACTCGAAGAGCATCCCTATGACTTGCTGTTGCTGGATGTCAGTTTGCCGGATCGCAACGGCCTGGAGCTGCTTCGCGAAATTCGCCGGCGGGATCCGCAGCTTTCCGTCGTTTTAATCACCGCCTACGGCTCGATTGACATGGCGCGCGCCGCGTTCAAGGGCGGAGCGCTCGATTACATCACCAAACCCTGGTCTAATGACGAGCTCCTGGCGCAAGTAGCGCAAGCCGTCGAATCACGCCGGCTCCGCGAAGAGAACGTTCACCTGAAGCGGGCCCTCAAACAACGCTTTAATTTTCCTAATATTATCGGCAAAAGCGAAAAAATGCTTACGCTCTTGGATCTGGTGGCGCAGGTAGCGCCTTCCCGCTCCACCGTGCTCATCAGCGGCGAAAGCGGCACCGGCAAGGAACTCATCGCTAAAGCCATCCATTCGGCTTCCACGCGCGCAGACAAAGCCTTTGTCCCCGTTAACACCGGTTCTATTCCCGTGGACTTGCTCGAGTCACAGCTTTTTGGCCACGTGAAGGGCGCTTTCACCAGCGCCGTCTCTTCAAAAAAGGGTCTCTTCGAAGTCGCTGACCAAGGCACCATTTTTTTCGACGAAATTGCCACCATCAGCCCGGAAACGCAGGCCAAGCTGCTCCGCGTGATTCAGGAACGCGAGTTTATGCGCCTCGGCGGCACGGAGCAGATCAAGGTGGATGTGCGCATCGTGGCCGCATCCAACGTGGATCTCCTCACTCTCGTACGTGAGGGCCGCTTTCGCGAGGATCTTTATCATCGCTTGAACGTAATTCACCTGCAGCTTCCTCCCTTGCGCGATCGCCGCGAGGACGTGCCCGCTCTGCTAGCCCATTTTCTCGGCCGCTATTGCCTCGAAAACAGCAAGCCGATGCGCATGTTTACCGCGGGAGCCATGAAGCTGCTTATGGATTACGAGTGGCCCGGCAACGTCCGCGAATTGGAAAATGTGGTTGAGCGGGCCGTGGTGCTTTCCACGCAAGAGCGTGTCGACGTTGATTTGCTTCCCGAAAGCATCCGCAGCAAAGAAATCGTCCGCGGCGTCCGGCTGCAGCTTTCCGAATTCCTTCCTCCCCTACCCGGGGAGCCTGGTTCCCGTTCCGCCGCCGATCACCCTCTGCCTTCACTCTTTCAAATCATGGATGAGATCGAGCGACGCATCATCATGGACATGCTGGAACGCACCGGATGGAATCAGACGGAAGCCGCCGAGCGCTTTATGATTCCTCTTTCGACGTTGAATCAAAAGATCAAGAGGCTGGGGATCGACGTCCGCCGCCGGGGCCGCGCCGATGAGACTCTTTCGGTATCCATGGGCAAATAACGCGTCTTCTCTGCAATCTCCGGCCGTCTTCTCGCTTCCCTTCGCCGGACTTTCAACTTGCATCTAAGAGTTGGTCTATGCACAGTATCGCGGGATGATTCTTCGTCTTTCAAGTCCTGCCGCGCGCGGCCTTCTCTTGCTTCTCGCACTGGCGCTTGCCGCTGGTCTTTCCTATTCGAGCTTCCGCAATGCCATCGCTGTGCATGAGGCCGGATTGAACACGCCCGAAGGCTACGAGCGCGCCACGCGGCTCGAGCCGGATGACGCCCGAAATTGGTATTTCCTCGGCCGCTATTGGCAGTACAACCTTGAGAATCCCGATACCCCGCGCGCGATTCGCGCCTATCAAACGGCGCTATCTTTTGATCCCCGCTCCGCTGACGCGTGGCAGGATTTAGCTGCGGCATACGAATCGGAAGGCAAAATCGAAGACGCGCGCAATGCCTTTCTTCAAGCCAAGCACGATTACCCGCTTTCGCCGGAAGTCTCTTGGCGGTATGGAAATTTTCTGCTGCGGCAGAACGAGTTGGACGCCGCATTCGCGCAAGTCAAGCAGGCCGTCCGAGTCGACCCGAAGCGCGGAGCGGCTGCGTTCGCTCTGAGCATGCGCGTCGAGCCGGATGTCAACTCCGCCTTGGATCGCGCTCTACCGCGCACTGAAGGGGCCTACTTGAGCGTAATTTCCGCGCTTACGGAGCAGGATCAAACCGACAGAGCTTTGCTCGTCTGGTCGCGGCTCGCAGATCTCCATCCTCAGTTCCCTGCGAGTGAGTCCTACCCCCTGATTGAAGCCCTCATTCACAAGCGGCAGATGACGGCTGCGCAGCGCGTCTGGGATCAGGCGCTCTCTATTGCGGGCGTTTCTCGCCCCTCGGATCCGCCAGGCTCTCTGGTTTGGGACGGCGGATTCGAATCGAACGTCGCGGTCGGTGGCCTCACCTGGCGCTATTCTCCATTCGTCTCCGGAGTCCAGATCGCTCTAGATAAGGGGGAAAGACACTCTGGGAATCGTTCCCTGCGCTTGACTTTCAACGGATTGCAAAACGTGAATTTCGCCGATGTCTGCCAGTACATTCCCGTCCAACCTGCTACGGTTTACCATTTTTCTGCGTGGGTCCGGACCCGGTCTTTGTCCACCGATCAGGGTGTGCGCTTCGGCCTGCACTCTCAGAGCGATTCTGACAATTCCATCGTCTGGACGAGTGATGTGCGCGGTACCCGGCCGTGGACATCAGTCAATCTCGCCTGGACCTCGGGAAAGGACGTAAGAGAACTTCAGCTCTGCGTGTACCGCCTTCCGAGCGCTCAATTCGACAGCAAGATTTACGGTTCGGCCTGGATTGACGACGTTGCGTTGGTCCCAGAAACCGGGGGGAACGTCCGTCAATGAAATTCATCCGCATCGGCATCTGCGCGTTGATCGTTTTTGGCGTGGCCTCGCACGGCGCCGTCGAGGATTGGGCGCGCGCCGTTCTGGAAACCGGGGCGGGGCTGCTCTTTCTTGGTTGGGCTTTGCGGGCTTATTTCAGAGAAGAGCACCAGCTCGTCGTCTCTCCATTGCTCTTACCTCTTGTTTGTCTTCTCCTGGTGGCGTTAGCCCAGTGGCTTCTTCACATCACCGCATCGTCCTACGATACGCGAATGGACCTCCAGCTTCTCCTAGCCGATATCCTCCTTCTTTTTCTGGCATCGCAAGCCTTCCGGACTCTAGAAAACTGGCGGGGGTTCGTCTGGTTTGGCATGAGTTTCGGGTTTGTGGTGGCGCTCTTCGCCATCTTGCAGCACCTAACTTCCAACGGAAAGCTATATTGGTTCCGCGTGATCCATTATGGCGGCATCCCCTTCGGCCCGTACGTCAACCGCAACCACTTTGCCGGGTTTGCAGAGCTTGTTATTCCCATCTCATTGGTTCCGTTGATCCTCGGCAAAGTACGCCGAGACCGCTGGTTCCTGGTCAGCCTTTTTGCCGTGGTGTCCATCGGAGCCCTGTTTCTTTCCGCGTCGCGGGGAGGCATTGTAAGTTTCGCAGTAGAGCTCGGCGTCCTGGTCCTCTGGCTGGCCCTCCGCCGTACTGCTGGAAAGCATCTGCTTTCCGGAGGCGCGGTCCTATTGCTTGCTTTTCTGATGGTGTCCTGGCTAGGGGTGCAACAGCTGGTGGAAAGATTTTCTTCCTTGCAATCGCTCGAGGTCACTGCGGGGAAGCGTGCGTCCATGCGGGCGGACACTTGGCACATTTTCCTGGACCGTCCGTGGATGGGCACCGGCCTCGGCACCCTCCAGGATGTCTTTCCCCGCTATGAAACGCGTTACGACGGAAAAATTGTCAATCACGCGCATAATGACTATCTTGAGGGTTTGGCGGAAACCGGTATCGCCGGCGGCCTATGCTGCCTGTGGTTCCTCAGCGTATTGCTTCTCGATTCGCTGCGCCGGTTGTCTCAAGCCGGCGGAACCTTTACCCCGACTCTCCAGCTTTCTGGCCTTGTCGCCTGTCTCGGCTTTCTCACCCATAGCCTCGTCGATTTCAATCTGCACATTCCCGCCAACGCTCTCCTCTTTTTTCTCATGGCCCACCTGGCGACATGCGAAATTCGGCAATCCGCGTCCCGCTTTCCGCAATCAGAGCACATCCATCAAACTCTCCGAAATCCATGATGGACTTGGTCTTTGTGCCTGTATAATCAATCTTGGGGGTCATCTAATCGTATGCAGCCAGCGAGACTGGGTGCGGGGACGTGGTGTCTCGTCTCTATCACTCTGCTCGGGCTAGCGGTTCTGGCGCAGCCCATCCGCGCGCAGACCGTTCTCGAGACGCCGCAACAAACTAACGATCGCATTCGCGAGCTTTCCGCTGCGGCTCGCATGGCGCCGCATGACTACGTAATTGGCGATGGCGACTTGCTTTCGATCGAAGTATTCGACGTCAAGGAGCTAAGTCGCGACGTGCGTGTCAGCCAGACAGGGACCATTGGCCTCCCGCTCGTGCCTGTGCGCCTCCAGATGTCTGGTCTCACGGAAGTCCAGGCGGAGCAAAAAATTGCCGAGGTACTGGAAGCAGACGGCTTGGTGTTGCATCCCGAAGTCAGCGTTACCGTTAAGGAAAGAAAAAGCAAGCCTATTACGGTTGTCGGAGCCGTCGCCCATCCGTTGGTCTTCCAGGCTGATCGCGAGGTCACGCTTCTCGAAGTCCTTGCCGAAGCCGGTGGGCTTGCCAGCGATGCCGGCGACCAAGTCATTATCACGCGTCCCGCTCAACCAACGTCGTTCAACGATGCGGAGCCTCCCGCGGCCGGTCTCGCGGAGACCGAACGTGCCACGTCTCAAACTATCAAGGCAGAGCCGACGCCCGGAGCCAACACCTCACCATCCTCCGCTTCAGCGGGCAGCAGCTCCATAGCGGAGCCCCCCGAATTGCCCGCTCCGAACGGTTCGTCGGAAAAATCCATCAACACCGCGCCTGATCCCTTGGCGTCTCCCGCAGTGGACACCATCACCGTCAATCTGTATCAGCTGATGGAGGCCGGCAATATTAAGGACAATATCCTCCTGCATGCTGGCGATGTAGTGACCGTTCCGCATGCCGGCATCGTATACGTCCTGGGCGCGGTAGGCAGACCAGGCGGATTTGTGCTCACGAATGACCGCGAGCAGATGAATACCTTGAAGATTCTCGCGTTGGCCGGAGGCTTCACCAAAACCGCGAAGACGGACCGCGCCGTCGTCATCCGCAAAGATGCCCAGGGACACCAACACGAAGTACAACTCGACCTGAAGAAAATTCTGAATCGCAAAGCAGAAGATGTGCAGCTTGAGCCCAGCGACATACTTTATGTTCCGGAGAGTGGAGCTAAGCAAGCCGTTCTGAGGACCATCGAGCTTGGCATCGCCCTTGGCTCAGCGGTGGCCATCTATCGCTTAGCGTATTAACAAAACATGGCTGAAGATAACAAACTCGTTCCCCGGGAAAATGGCACAAATGGCGGTGTTGAGTTGATTTCCCCTTCCTCTCGCCTCCCAGCCTGGGATCTTTCGCCCCGTGAGCCCCATCTCTACGACTATCTGTTGATCCTGCGCAAGCATCTATGGCTGATTTTGTCTTTCTTGCTTGCCGTCGTCACCATCGTCGCCATCGCGACTTTCCGCATGCAATCTGTTTACGTGGCCACGGCACGCATTGAGATTGACCGCGAAAATGCCAGCATTCTGCCCTTCCAGGCCATGGATCCATATGAGTACATGATGGACCAGGATAACTATATCGAGACGCAGTCAAAAATCCTGACGAGCGAAACATTGGCGCTGCAAACCATCCGCAGCAGCGGCCTCGGCGCGCGGGCTGAGTACGCTTCTCCCAACGAACCTTCGGAAGCGCTGACCATCGGCAGCCTGGAAAACCAGAAGCGCCCTCCCGAACTCGGCGCATTCCTTGGCAGCCTCAGCGTCAAGCGAGTTCCCAACAGCCAGCTGCTGGATGTGAGCTTTGAATCGACGGACCCGCAGTTTGCTGCGCGCATCGTCAACGAGCACATCAAGAATTTTCAAGACCAAAACATTCGCAGCCGCTACGACGAAACCACTCGGGCCACCACCTGGCTCCGCGACGAGTTGGATGAGCTCAAGATCAAAGTCCAGCAGTCGGAAGACAAGCGCATCGCCTATGAAAGACAAAATCAGATTTGGACGCTGGACGACAAGTCCAATACCACCACCGATCGCCTCGCCGAGATCAACAAGGCCCTGACAAGCGCTCAAGAAGATCGCATGAACAAGGAAGCTCTCTATCAGTTTGCCAAGTCCGGCGGCATTGCCGAGGTGCCCCAGCTTCGCGATAACCCTATCCTGCAGGGCCTCATTCAAAAGCGCCAGACAGCTATGGCGGATTACAACGACGCTTTGAGCCAGTATGGCCCCAAGTTTCCCAAGGTTCTTCGTCTTCAAGCGCAACTGAAGGATATGGACGATCTGATCCAAAAGGAAAAAGTTAACACCATCGAGCACATCGAAACGGACTACAACGAAGCGCTCGAGCGGGAGAAGCTGCTCACTCAGGCCCTTGATCAACAAAAGGCGGAGGCCAACGCGATGGCCGAGCGTCTCGTTGAGTACAACATCATTAAGCGCGAGGCGGAAGCCAACAAAGCTCTCTACGATGGCCTGATGACCAAGCTCAAGGAAGTGGGAATCTCAGCTGCCTTGCAATCCTCGAACATTCGCGTCGTGGATCCGGCTATGATCCCCACCTCTCCTTCGCGTCCCGCCAAAGCCAGGAATATTGCTCTCGCGTTCCTCGTGGGTCTCGTCGGAGGCATCGGTCTTGCTCTCATGCGCGAGTACCTCGACAACACCGTAAAGACCCCCGATGACATTGAGACTCTGGCCAGGTTACCTTCCCTGGCTGTTGTACCGCAGTTTGCTGACGCTAATGGGAACGGCAATCGCAAGCGGCTCTTGCCAGGCATCTCCACCAATGGTCACGACAAGCGCATCGAACTTGTCGCCCAGCACCTGCCTAAATCCCAAATGTCCGAAGCCTTCCGCGCTTTGCGCACCTCTCTGCTCCTTTCTCAACCCGGCCGCCCGCCGCAAGTCATCCTCGTGACCAGCGCGCTTCCCCGCGAAGGCAAGACCACCGCGGCGGCCAACCTGGCTGTTACGCTCGCCCAGCTTGGGGACCGCACGGTGCTCGTCGACGCCGATTTGCGCAAGCCTGGCGTTGGCCGTCTTCTCAATATGGGCAACGGCAAATACGCCGGGCTTAGTTCTTATCTGGCTGGAGTTTCGAGTCTTGATCTTGTCACCGTGCCGCATCCCGTGATTCCCAATCTCGCAGCGATTCCCACTGGCCCGCTACCTCCCAACCCTGCTGACTTGCTTTCCTCGAATAAACTGGCAGAGGCTATCGCTGAATTGCGCACTAAGTTCAAGTTCGTCGTCATCGATTCGCCTCCGGTCATGGCGGCCACGGACGCCGTCATCCTGTCCGTCCAGACCGACGGCGTTTTGCTGGTCGTCCGCAGCGGCGAGACACCCAAAGAAGCGTTCACTCGAACCCGCGATTTGCTCAGCAGCGTCAAGTGCCATATCCTCGGCGTCGTGCTGAATGCGGTCGATTCTGGAGCGCCCGACTACTACTATTCTTACCGCTACTATCCCTATTCCTATGGCTATGGTCCTCAGGAAGCGGCTGAATCTACTCATGAATCCGACGATCTCACTGAATCTGTCTCCGAAAGCTCCCCGCGCAATCGTGAAGACGATCAGACTCTCTGAGGAGGCACTGTGCGTTATTTGATCACCGGCGGCGCCGGTTTTATCGGTTCCCATCTGGCGGAACGGCTTCTTGCTCGCGACGATCGCGTCGTCTTGCTGGACAATCTTTCCACGGGAAGCATGGACAACATCCGTCACCTTAAGTCTTCCACCCACATGGAATATCACCTGGACACTATCGATAATCTGCAGCTCCTCGCGGAACTCGTCGACGATGCCGACATCATCGTCCATCTCGCCGCCGCTGTGGGCGTCAAGCTCATCGTCGAAAGCCCCGTGCGCACCATCGAAACCAATGTCAACGGCACTCAGCGCATCCTCGAAGCCGCTTGCAAAAAACGCAAACTCGTCCTTACCGCCTCCACCTCCGAAGTCTATGGCAAGAACACCAACGTCCCCTTCCACGAAGACGCCGACCTCGTCCTCGGACCCACCACCAAGGGCCGCTGGAGCTACGCCGCCTCCAAAGCTCTCGACGAATTTCTCGCGCTCTCCTACTGGAAAGAGAAAAAGCTCCCTGTCATCGTGGTTCGCCTTTTCAATACGGTAGGCCCGCGACAGACCGGACGATACGGCATGGTCTTGCCCAATTTCGTCAAACAAGCCCTCGACAACGAGCCCATCCTCGTCTATGGCAACGGAAAGCAGTCACGCTGCTTTTGCGATGTCCGCGACACTGTGGAAGGACTTATTCGCCTTCTGGACACCGAGCGCTCCATTGGAGAAGTCGTGAACGTCGGAAACACCGAGGAGGTTTCAATCGAAGGCCTCGCTCAATTAGTCAAACAGCGCACCGGAAGTTCCTCCTCCATCGAGTTTGTTCCCTATGATCGGGCTTACGAGCCCGGTTTCGAGGATATGATGCGCCGAGTCCCCTGTGTCGATAAGCTCCACGCTCTCACTGGCTTCCGTCCGCAAACATCGCTCAACGAAATCATCGACCGCGTCACCACTTTCTTCCGCGAAAAAGAAGAAGCCGCCATACCGCGCGCCGCCACAAGCACCGCCGTCTAATGCTCGATTTCCTTTCCCGGTAAGGGCACTTCAGTGCCGTGCACTTCTTTCTGTCACCGTTATTCGCTTCCGTGGTCTCTACGTTGTGGAGCTGAGCTGCAGCGCGAAGAGAGGACCCTCACGCGCGTCGTTACCGCATTTTTCATCCTCATCTTAGGAGACGTTTTGACCCCTGCATCGTCTCAAGCTTTAGTAAATCGGAGGGACCGACGTGACTCGTCCCAGTGCCAGTTTTGCGGGAACAATTCGCGCCAGAAAGCGTATTCACGTCAGTAAGAGAATCTCTTAGGAAGGAATAAGTCCCGCGAAATGAACACTATCGCTTCTCTAGACACCGCATTTCGCGATTTCAAATATTCTCTTCGCACTCTCGCGCGCACTCCCGGCTTCACCGCCATCGCCATTTTGACGCTCGCCCTCGGCATCGGCGCAAATACCGCCATTTTCACCCTCCTCGACCAGGTTCTCCTCCGCCTGCTACCCGTCAAGAATCCCCAGGAACTCGTCCTCCTCACCATGCGCGGCCATCATTACGGCAGCAATTGGGGTGGCAATGCTATCTCCCATCCCATGTTTCGCGATTTCCGGGCTCACAATGACGTCTTCTCCGATATGTTTTGCCGCTTCCCCTATTCCGCCAGTCTGTCCTTTGGCGGTCAGGCCGAGCGCATTGACATGGAATTAGTCTCCGGTACGTACTTCTCCACTCTCGGTCTCAGCCCTTACCTGGGCCGCGTCCTCTCCCCAGAAGATGATCGTGTTCCCGACGGCCATCCCTACATCGTTCTAAACTATGACTACTGGAAGACTCGTTTCTCTGGCGATCCTGGAATTCTCGGCAAAACTCTTACTCTGAATAACTATCCCATGACTGTGGTCGGCGTCCTCCAGCCCGGTTTTGACGGGGTGGAACTCGGCCGCTCTCCCAAGCTCTTCGTCCCCATCATGATGGAGAAGGAAGTCCTCGTCGGCAACCCGGACGACATGCTGAAAAATCGTCGCAACCGCTGGGTCAATGCTTTTGGCCGCCTCAAGCCCGGCGTTACGATCGAAAAGGCCAAAGCCTCACTCCAGCCTTTCATGCACTCCATGCTGGAAATGGAAGTCAAAGAGGCCGCCTTCGCTCATGCTTCCACTTACGATCGCGAGCAGTTCCTAAAGTGCTGGATCGACGTCTTACCCGGCTCGCAAGGCAGATCCTACACACGCCAGACTCTCTCCACTCCGCTCTGGGTGCTCATGGCCACCACCGGACTCGTGCTCCTCATTGCTTGCGCCAATCTCGCTAACCTTCTCCTTGTCCGCGGAGCGGCCAGAAAAAAGGAAATGGCCATTCGGCTCGCGATGGGTGCCACACGCGGCCGCATTGTCGCGCAACTCTTGATTGAGAGTCTTTCTCTTGCGACGTTCGGGGCCCTCGCTGGCCTGGCCCTCGCCTATTGGGCGGACAAAGCTCTCATGGCTGCGTACCTGCCATCGGATTCCGGAGGTTTACAAATCTCCACATCCCCCGACCTCCGCATTCTTCTTTTCACACTAGCGGTTACTGTTCTAACCGGCGTCGTCTTCGGCCTCGTACCTGCTCTCCAAACCACCAAACCCAATGTCGCCGTCACCCTGAAGGATGAAGCCGCGGCCGTCGTCGGAGGCGGCCACGCCGGACTCAGAAAGTCTCTCGTCATCGCCCAAGTCACTCTTTCTCTCCTGCTTTTGATTGGCGCGGGTCTCTTTGTTCGCAGCCTCGGAAACTTGCGTAATCTCGGCCCTGGTTTTCCATCGCAAAATCTCATCGGTTTCGAAATCGATCCTTCGCTCAGCGGTTACTCCGTCGAACGCATGAAGGTTTTCTATCCTCAATTGTCAGCGGCCCTTGCTTCCATTCCCGGTGTGCAAGCCGTCGGCCTCGCGTCAAATCGTATTCTCGAGGACGACGAGTGGGATAGCAGCATGACCGTGGAAGGTTACAATCCGGATAAGCCCGGCGACCGCCCCGAGCCTTACATGAACCAAGTTGGTCCAGGTTATTTCGCCACTCTCGGAGTCCCCATTCTCGAAGGGCGGGATTTCACGCCTAACGATAATCGCGAAGTCAAGCACAGCCCCGACGTGTTTGGTTGGGTGCCCACCGCCATTATGGTCAACGAAACTTTCGTAAAAAAATATTGTGCTGGCCGCAATCCTATCGGCCTTCACGCCGGTTTTGGCTCCGATCCTGGCACACCAATCGATATGGAAATTATCGGCGTCGTCAAGGACATCAAGTACACCAACTTGCGCGATGAGATTCCTCCGCAAGCTTACGTTCCCTATCTTGGAAGCCGCTATATCGGCGGCATGGTCATTTACGTTCGCACCGTGGCCGATCCCAATATTCTAATGTCCGCCATCCGCTCCAAAGTCCGCGACATGGATTCCAATCTCCCGATATACGCCATGCGCACCACCGAAGTGCAAATCAACAACTCACTTGCCACCGAGCGCATGATCGCCAGTCTCTCTGCTGTCTTCGGTTTTCTCGCCACGCTTCTTGCCGTCATCGGACTCTACGGCGTCATGGCCTACACCGTCGCCCAGCGCACCCGCGAAGTCGGCATTCGCATGGCTCTTGGCGCCGCGCAGGGCAGCGTCATTTGGATGATCATGCGTGAAGTGCTTATTCTCGTGGCCCTCGGAGTCGCCGCCGGCGTCCCCGCTTCCCTGGCACTTACCAAGCTCGTGCAAAGCCAGCTCTTCGGCCTCACCCCGCACGATCCGGCAACGCTTGGCATCGCCACCATTGCGCTTGCTTCCATCGCCTGCGCCGCCGGTTACATCCCCGCCTGGCGCGCCAGCCGCCTCGATCCCATGAAAGCCCTCCGTTACGAATAAATCATGGTTCTGCGAACCACAAGCGAACCATGAAAATAGCAGGGACGCACCCGTTGAAAGCAAACGGGTTATGGCTATTGTCTGAGGAATAATGGATTGCTTTGTTTCCGGTAGTAACTGGCCATTCGACAACCTGCCCAAAAATCTTTTTATAGTTGCGTCCGCCCACCCCGCTTGAACATAAGCACACGGTTCCTGCGGTGATCCTGCGTATAGAGGCTAATCCTCGGCGGAATGCCTGGGCTAGACTAGCTTTGCGACGAAATGAAGAATGCGCTAGGAGCTTCGCGAGGATCGGAGAGTGTGCAGCCTTAAGGGATACAAGCGTCTCAGTCAGCGTGCAAGCTCGTTTATACTTAGGACTTACGCGCGGAATGCTGCGGAGAACTACACGGCTCCCCTTCTAGAATAGACTCTCCTGACCCTATGTCTTCCTCCAACACAATCGGGCGCATAGCGGGCATCTGGCTTTTCTTCCTGATCGTCTACGCCGGCATCTCGCTGCTTCTGCCAAGAGGGAACTCTGCTCTAACCGCTTTTGGAGACTTGACTCAGTGCCTCGTGCCGCTCCTCGCTAACGCCGGCCTTCTTCTGAATGCAGGGACTCCGCGCTGGCGCAGAAACCTTTTCTGGATGTTGATTGCCATGGGTTGCACGCTCTGGATGATTGGGCAATTCGAGTGGACCTACTACGAGCTCTATCTCCATCGGCCTCTGCCGGACAATGATCCGGGGGACATCGTCTTCTTCCTGCGCGGCATCCCCATGATGGCTGCGTTGACGCTGCGCCCGCATCTCAAGCGCGGCGAACTACGGCTTCGGTTCGGCTATTTGGACTTTGCGTTGCTGCTCGGCTGGTGGCTCTTTCTCTATGTGTTTATCGTCCTCCCCTGGATGTACGCCTCTCCCTCGCTCGCGTTGTACAATTACAACTATATCCTGCTTCACAATACAGAGAACTTACTCATCGTCGTCGGCTTCGGTTATCTTTGCCTGCGGTCGTCCGGGGCATGGCGCGTCGTCTATGCCAACCTGTGCGGAGCTTCGACGATGTACATGCTCTCTTCCCTCACCATCAACGTTGCTCTCGAATTCAATCGCTACTACACGGGAAGCCTGTACGACCTGCCCCTGGTTTCCTCTTTTCTTTGGTTCGCGCTCGCGGGCTTCATCGCTTACCAAAAGCGCGACGCTCTTGACGCGCCTTCCGGCGATCGGTTCGACACAGAGACTGATAACTCACCAGGGGAAAGCGTCGTGCCCGCTCGTCTGGCTATGGCTGCGGTTATCTCTTTGCCTTTTTTTGCGATCTACACGCTTCGTTACACTCATGAAAGCGCGGCGGTGAGCGATTTTCGTCTGATGACTGTTCTCATCGCCTCCATTCCTCTCGCTTTGCTCGTGTTCCTAAGAACCTATCTCGCCGATGCCGACCGCACTCGCCTGCTCTCTCAATCCGAACGTTCCATCCAGAATCTCCAGCGGCTCCAGGCGCAAATCGTGCAATCCGAAAAACTTGTGTCTTTGGGGCAGTTGGCTGCCGGTGCCGCGCATGAAATTAACAACCCTTTGACCGCTATTCTCGGCTTCTCCGATCTTCTCGCTGACGACTCCGCGCTTCCCGAAAAAGCTCGTTCCACGGCTTCAAAGATTCGCGACCAGGCGCGCCGCACGAAAACACTCGTCGGAAATCTGCTCAGCTTTGCCAGGCAGGTTCCCACGGAACGCACCCTTCTGGACATCAATACCGTGGTTACCAACGCAGTGCAGCTTCGCACCCTTGATATGCGCTCGGGTGCCGTCCGCATCGAGTTACAGCTCGAGTCCGTCCTCCCTGGCGTACGCGGCGATGGAAACCAATTGATGCAAGTGTTCTTTAACATGATCAGCAATGCGGTCGACGCCATGGAATCGGCGCAAGGCGGTGTCCTCACGATCAAAACCATGCGTGATCGCGCCTACGTCGTGGTGCTTTTCTCGGATACCGGGCCTGGGCTCAAAGAACCTTCCCGCGTTTTCGATCCTTTCTATACGACCAAGCCCGTCGGCAAAGGCACCGGACTGGGTCTCAGTATTTGTTTTGGCATCGTACAGGAGCATAGCGGCAGGATTCTCTGCTATAACCGGCAAGAAGGCGGCGCCGTCTTTCGCGTCGAGTTGCCCGCTGTTCTTGCGGCACTGCCCACAAAGGAATTGCAACCCGCACCCGCGGCTCAAAATCCGCAGAAGGTTTCCTGACGATCCCTCATTTGTCAGGCGGCAAACACGCTCTGTCGCTCGTCTCGATGCGCGCCGGACTCATGTTAGAGTCTTGTTTCGAACTTACATTAGCCAAGCGGGAGACTCGATGATCGGCGCAGCCATCGTGACCGAAAAACTCACGCGGCGCTTCGGCAATCTAACCGCCGTGGACGCCGTCGATCTTAAAGTCGCCGCGGGCCAGTTCTTCGGCTTTCTGGGGCCCAACGGTGCCGGCAAATCCACAACCATCAAAATGCTGACTGGTTTGCTCGCGCCAAGCTCTGGCAGCGCCCAGCTGCTAGGGCTGGACTTCGCCGCGCATCCTGCCGAAGTGAAGCGCCAAATCGGCGTCGTCCCCGAAGGCATGGGTCTTTTCGAACGGTTAACAGGCGCCGAATACTTGCAATTCGTCGGCCGCATGTACGGGCTAGATCGCCCTACGACGCAACGCCGTTCCGAAGAGTTGCTTGATTTCATGCAACTCTCCGACCGGCCAAAAACCTTGATCGCGGACTATTCGCATGGCATGCAGAAAAAGCTCGCGCTGGCTGCTGCGGTAATCCACGGACCGCGCATTCTTTTCCTCGACGAACCGTTTGAAGGCGTGGACGCTCTTGCCGCTGGCGCGCTCAAAGCGCTCCTTGGCCGCATGACCGAACGCGGCGTCACCATCTTCCTCACTTCGCATGTTCTCGAAATTGTCGAGCGCCTCTGCAGCCACGTCGCCATCATTCACAAAGGCCGCCTGGTTGCGCAAGGTTCGCTGGAAGAGCTGCGTGCGGGAATCGCAGGTGAGGAAGGCAGCAAGACGACCCTCGAGCAGATTTTCCTTTCGATCGTCGGCCAGGACGGCTCGCAACAGCCGCAACTCGAGGAACTCTCGTGGCTGACCTAGCGCGCATTCCTGGCGTTTGGGAGCAAGTCCGCCTGGTCGCCGGCCTCCGCTGGCGTATTTTGCGCAACAATCTCCACAAGAAAAACAATCAGTGGGATTTAATCGGAATTATCATTGCCGGCATTTTCGCCGGGCTAGCGGTCATGGGCGTAAGCGTGGGTTTCGGTTTCGGCGCTTACACGCTCATGTCTGGCGGACATGAAGCGTGGATCGCTTTGCCTTTCTGGGGAGTTTTCCTTTTCTGGCAACTTTTCCCCATTTTCACCGCCGGGTTCGGCGCGGGCTTTGAATTTCGCACTTTGTTGCGGTTTCCTCTCAGCCTTCGCGCGTTTTATATCATCGGCCTCGCTTATGGCCTCGCGGATTTTGCTGCTATCGCCTCGATCTGTTGGCTAATCGCCATGATCCTCGGAGCAACCATTGCCAACGCTGCCGTCCTGCCCGCCATGCTCGTGATTAGCCTTCTCTTCGTGCTGATGAACATCACGCTCGAGCGGCTGATCGGCTCCTGGCTTGAACGCATCCTCGCTCGACGGCGCTCCCGTGAGATTTTTTTCGCACTATTCATAGTCTTCATCGTGTCGGTTCAACTCATCAATCCGATACTGCAGAGGTACGGGCGCTCGGCGCGGCCTTGGGTCGGGCAAGTACTCCCCTACCTGGCCATTTTCCCTCCATCTCTTGCGAGCCGGTCCGTTATTGGCGCATCCCAAAATCACTTCGGGGACACGCTCCTTGGATTCGCGGGCATCTCAGCCTATGCCCTGCTTTTCAGCGCGTTCCTGTGGCTGCGCTTCGCCAAGCAATATCGCGGCGAAGAACTCAGCGAAACGACCGCTCCTTCGCGTTCCCGCGTTCGCCCGGTTGCCCGTACCGCAGGTCAAACCGACGCGCTTCGCTTGCTCACTCCGCAAGTTGCCGCCGTCCTCCGTAAAGAGTTTCGCTATCTTACGCGCAACAGTTTTTCGTTCTTTCTCCTGATCATGCCTCCCGTCTTTGTTCTGCTTTTCACCACGGAATTCGCCGGCCGGCATCCTACAGCCGCAAAGCATCCTGTTTCGACCGAATTCTTTTTTCCGGGCATGATGGCCTATCTCATCCTCATCCTGATGGCCCCCGCGTACAACAGTTTTGCATACGATGGCAAAGCCATTCAGTCGTATTTCACCGCGCCTGTCAGTTTCCGCGAAGTATTTCTCGGGAAAAATCTTCTGCAAGTTTCGATGCTCGCCTTTGAGCTAATACTTTCGATTGTCGCGTTTTCTTATCTTGTGGGACTTCCTTCGTGGCCCGTTCTACTAGCGACGATTGCTGCGATCGTTTTCTTCATCTCAGGGCAACTCTCCATCGCCAACTGGTCCTCGCTGTGTTTCCCACGCAAACTCAATTTCGGCCAAATGCGCGGCCAGCGTCAATCTGGCATGGCCGTACTCGTTTCCTTTGGCACACAAATTCTCTTGGGTGCCATCAGCGCTCCCATCCTCTTCATGAGTCGTTGGACCGGCGACCTCTGGCTGCCCGCGGAGGTGTTTGCATTTCTTGCCGCAGCGGCGATCGCCGGATACATCGCCTCGCTCGATCCTTTGGCCGCGCTCGCTGAAAAGAAGAAAGAAACCTTGATCGACACTTTGTCCCGGTGACAAAGTGAAGAGATCAATTTCCTTCTGCAAAAGAATGGTTGTTATCCTAGTGCAAGTAGTCAGTACGGTGCGGTCTCTCCTCGGATTTCGGTCGAAGTGCCAGACGTAGAGTTCCGCTTCGGCGGGCCACGAGGAAGAAAGAATTTCCGAAACGATAAACTAATAAGACGATTTGGGATATAAAGGTGGGTTTAGATGCTGATCGTCGTGTGGTTGACCATTCTTCTGTTTTGGGTGCTCTGCGGGGTCGTACTTATCGGGCTGGGCTCGCTTCTCCTCAGGCCCCTCGCCTCGGCATTCGGGCTGGGGGACGCTTTCTGGGCAGGCCTTGTCGCCGCTGTCGCAATTCTAGAGGTCTACCATTTCTTCAGGCCTATTGACTCACTCATTGCTGTCCTGCTCGTAAGCCTCGGGTTGGCGGGCTTCGTTTTCTGTCGATTCGTGCTCCTCCACCAGTGGAAAACCTTCCGGAGAACGACTCCGTCATGTTCGCCAATGTTGCTTCTGGTTGCAACCCTGGTAGCGGCCCGCGCGGCAGGTCCTTGCGACCACTACGACACCGGCCTCTATGGATCTTCCCTTGTCCGCTGGACTACCTCTTACGCACTGGTTCCGGGTCTAGCGAACCTGCACGGCCGCTTCGGATTCAATTCTTCGGTCTTCCTCTGCGTCGCGAGTCTTGATCAGGGCATCCTTCGTGGTATTTCCTACCACCTCTTTGCCGGACTATTGCTTCTCGCCTTTGTGGCGATGGTGGCCCCTGCCTGCGAGCGGTTGGTGCGGGGGGGTTCTATCTATATGGCAGACGGCTTTCTCTTTTTCCTACTAATACCGACCGTGTCCTGGATCGCCCGGGCCGAGATCGTCGGTACAACAACGGACCTGCCGGCAGCAGCTGCTCTTCTGGTCGCTTGCAAATATCTTCTCTGTGGTCTCGAACAAAAGAAACAATACCCCGAAAAAAACTCACGTACGAGTCTGTTAATCGCAATACTTACTTTTGCTTTGGCGATCACATTCAAATTGTCCATGGTCGTAACGGGGGGGCTCGGGATGGTGATCGCGTTCCTTGCCCTAGCCAGGCCAACTCTCGTGCAGGGAAAACGAAGTAGGCTTCACTACGCATCGCTGGTCCTCTCGGCACTCCTCTTGCTCCCTTGGATCGGGAGAAGCCTCATGCTGTCCGGTTATCCGTTTTTCCCGAATAGCTCGTTGAGTCTACCCGTCGACTGGCGCGTTCCTACCGCCTCAGTTAACTTGGAGGCAGCCAGGGTGCGTTCCTGGGCAAGACTTCCCCATGCCAGCCCCATCGAGACCGAAGGATTCGGTTGGCTCGCTCCCTGGTCGAAGAATGCTTGGGGGGACCGAGAGGGCTTTAAGGCGCCAGTTCTTCTTTCTCTCACCTCCGGCTTGATTCTTATTATTCAAGGCTTCCGACTTAAATTGCCTAACCTATCGGGTGGGTTCTGGCTTGTGCTTGCTTCATTTGCCGGTTTAATATTCTGGTTTATCGAGGCCCCTGCGCTGCGTTTTGGCGAGGGTTCGCTCTGGGCGAGTGCCGCAGTACTCGCGTCCTGTGCGATCTACTCCCTGCCGTTGAACTTGGGAGGACAAGCGCGAATCACCGCTCTAGCCATATCCGTTCTGCTCGCCTTCTACTGTGTTTATCCACGGACACTCTGGATCGAATCTTACCGGAAACCCTTCGCCGTTCGAAGCTTCGTTCGGCTGCCGAAAGTGGCTGTCGTCCCTGAACGAACCGATAGTGGCCTTACCATTTTCGTCCCGGTGGAAGGGGACCAGTGCTGGGAGACCGACCTCCTCTGTACCCCCGATTTCAATCGGACGCTCCGACTCCGGAGCGGGGTCGGTCTACAGTCGGGATTTCGCTCTGAAAGCTCTCCCCACTGAATTGTCTTGCTCCCGATCCTGTGTCAGGAACATCGCCCGGTCGGCGCATCTGACGAGGTGTTACTTTCCCCTGGCCTTCTCACTATCGAATGTGGTGTTCTATAGAAAGACTGTGAGCGTTAAGCGAACCCCATCTTGCAAAGGATCATGTCGCGCTGCAATGTTGCGACATGACCAAACGCAGAAAAAAAGCGTGGACGAAGTGGCGAAGGCTGATTTCCGAACAGGCGCGTAGCGGGCAGACGGTTACTACGTTCTGCCGTGAACGTGGCCTATGCAGACCATATTTCTTCGTGTGGAAGAAACGGCTGCACGAAGACCCCGCGGTGAAATTCCTAGAAGTGCAACTGACGGAGGCTGCGCCGGACGCGGCGAGGGACTCGCGCGTTGAAATCCGGTTGCAGAATGGCCGGAGCTTGCTGGTGGGGCGCGGGTTCGATGCCGAGCATGTGCGCGCGTTACTGGCGGTGGTGGAGACGGCGTCGTGATCGGGCTGCCGAGTTTGCAGGCGATGGACCGCGCGCAGGAAACGCGCATCTGGCTGGCGAGTGAGGCCATGGACATGCGCTGCGGGTTCGACCGGCTGGCGGAGCGGGTGCGCGCGGTGATTGGTGAGGACCCGCTGAGTGGGCATTGGTTCGTGTTCCATTCGCGGCGTGGTGAGCGGATGAAGATTCTGCATTGGGACCGGGACGGCTTCGTATTATGGTACAAGCGTTTGGAGGAAGGTAAATTCAAACTGCCACGGCCGCGAGAGGGAGCGCGCACAGTGGAATTGCGAGCGAGCGAGTTAGCCATGATCCTGGACGGGATTGATGTGTCGAAGCTAAAGCGCGTGCCTCGGTATGAACCCACGGTGCGGAGCGGTGAAGAAAAATCCAGCAAAGAAAAAATCATCACATAAATTATCACAGAAGGAAACTAATCTAGAGGTAATACGTCTAAGGAGGTATGGCCACCGCGGAGAAGGACCTACCCAACTTGCCTGAGGACAGCACATCGCTGAAAGCGATGTTGCGTTCTCTGCTTGCCGAGCGTGACCACGAGAAGCAACGTGCTGACGATCTGCACATTCAGAATCTGCGTTTGCAACTCGAGTTGGCACGCTACAAAAAGTGGTACTACGGACCGCGAGCAGACCGTCTGAATTCGACGAGCGAGTTGGCACAGGTGCTGCTGGATTTCGGTCAGGAACTAGAGCAACGACCGATTCATCCGGAGGATGTTTCCCCTGCGAGCGAGCCGGAGTACGAAGTGCGGCGAGTGAAGCGGCGTAAGGGGCGGCGCTCTCTGGCCAACTTCGAAAATCTTCCGGTCACCACCCAGGTCTACGAGTTGAGTGCGGAAGAGCGCATCTGTCCGGGCTGTGCGGTGGAGCGCCAGGAGAGCGGTACCGAGGAGAGTTGGCAGATCGAGTACATTCCCGGGCACTTCGAACGCATCCACCATGTGCGTAAGAAATATGCCTGCGTGAAGTGCGAGCGTTCCGGGGAAGCGCCGCAGATGGCGGTGGCCGCCCGGCCGGAATCGCCCATCGATAAAGGGATGGCCGGGCCGGGACTGCTGGCCTACATCGTGGCCAGCAAGTTCGCCGATTACCTTCCGCTGTATCGGTTGGAAGACATTTTTGCTCGGCAGGGTTTTGAGATTTCGCGGGCCACCCAGGCGGTGTGGTGCGGCGATGTGGCCGATTTGGTCGAGCCGCTGTATCGGCGGATGGCCGAGCGAGTGCGACAGTCGCATGTGGTGGCTACCGACGACACCATCCTGCCGATGCTGAGTCCGGGCAAGACCAAGCGGGCGCGGATGTGGGTCTATGTGGGCGACTCGGATCATCCCTACAACGTGTTCGACTTCACGCTCGACCGAGGGCGCGACGGGCCGAAACAATTTCTGAAGGATTACACGCAGGTCTTGCTGGCCGACGCCTACGGCGGCTACGACGGCGTAGTGGCCGGCAACGCCATCACTCGTGCAGGATGCTGGAGTCACGCGAGACGAAAGGTTGTCGACGCCGAAAAAACGGCACCGGAAATCGCGCGCGAGGTCGTGGCCTTGCTGCGTACCCTGTTTGCCATCGAGAACCAGGCCAGGGAAGCGTCTGTCCCCGAGCGCCTGGAAATTCGTCAGAAGCAATCGGTGCCCGTGTTGGCCGAACTGCGGCAGAAGTTGCTGGTTTGGAAAGAGCAACTGATCCCGCAGCATCCCATGGCCGATGCGGTGAACTACGCCTTGAATCACTGGACGGAGCTGAACGTTTTCTGCTCGGATGGCGCGGTCCCCATCGATAACAATGTAAGTGAGCGCGAAATGAAACGTGTGGTGTTGCACAGAAAGAATTCCTTGTTCGTCGGCAACCCGCGTGGCGGTCGCACCGCGGCAATCCTCGCCAGCCTGACCAGCACCTGCCGCCGGCACCAGATCGATCCGCAACTGTATCTCACCCAGCTGTTGATGAACCTGCCGCAGACGAAGTTGAGCGAACTGGATGCTTGGCTGCCTGACCAGTGGAAGCTCCACCAGGCGGCGCGAAGCGAGGCTTTGAACCGCGCAGCCTCCCCGGGTCTGTAAAGCTCGCACTCCGTATGCCGCCCGCGTTTTCCTGCTACGCCGTGTCATGGCGTAACATTGCTACACTCGCGCCCACCCCGCAAGATGTGGTTCGTTCACCGCTCACGAAAGACTCTCTAAGCTCGGCCGGAAGCATCACAACTATGATCAGCGGAATGTCACTCTCCGACTGATTAGACTCGAAATGCTCCTGCGAAAGTTGAAAAACAGCCAAGGAAAACGAGAAAAGAAGAACCTGGCACGCGGGCATGGTGTGAGTGCATCTAATTACCGGGCTTGTACTTTAGAGTGCTGATGGAAGCCTCCCTAGGATTACCGTAGGCCTCTGACCTAAACGCTCGTTTTCTCAACAAGAAAACTGCCAATCACCAGCGCATCCATGCCCGAGCTGAAAAAAGTGCGGACCGCATCGGTCGGCGTATGCACAATCGCCTCGCCGCGAAGATTGAACGACGTGTTCATGATAACTGGCACGCCCGTACGCTTGCCAAACTCGTCGATCAATCGCCAGTAAAGCGGATTGATCTCTTTCTCCACAGTTTGTGGCCGTGCGCTGCCGTCAATATGAGTGACCGAAGGGATCACCGCGCGCTTCTCCGGCCGCACCTGCGCCGTCAGGATCATGAACGGCGAGTCGCTCGCACTCTCCAGATATTCCCCCGCCGCTTCTTTCTTCAACGAAGGCGCGAAGGGCCGCCACCATTCACGAAACTTCACCGCGTTGTTCACCTTGGCGCTCATCTCCGGATCGCGTGGGTCGGCCAAAATCGACCGGCTTCCCAGCGCGCGTGGCCCAAATTCCATGCGCCCTTGAAACCATCCAAGGATCCTCCCTTTCGAAAGCAGTTCCGCTGCGGTCGCCGCTACATCGCTCAGTTGGGTGTACTTCAACTTATAGGTTCCCAATGCGTTCTCGATGGCCTCATCGTCGAACTCCGGCCCCAGATACGCGTGTCGCATCGCCTTCATTGGCAGGCGCCCGCCGCCGTCCAGATACGGCGCGAGCGCCGCGCCAAGCGCCACGCCATCATCCGAGGCCGCGGGTTGCACAAAGAATTTATCCACGAGCCCCGACGCCACAATCTTCCCGTTCGCCTTGGAATTGAGAGCCACTCCGCCCGCCATGCAAACGTTGTGGCTCTTCGTTTTCTCGATCGCCAACTTCACGACGCTCATCATTGCGATCTCGCAAGCATCCTGCACCGCATAAGCCACGTCTCTGTGCCGCTCGTCGATCTCACTCTCAGGAACTCGCCGCGGTCCGAACAACCTCACCATTTCTGCAAAAGGCGCCGTTCCATTCGCAACGAGCTTCCTTGCGTGCACCTTGTAAGGCGCGGCCTCCGCTTCAATAAACGCGCGCAAATCCACGCCAGGCTTGCCGTACGGCGCGAGCCCCATCACCTTCCATTCATCGCTGTTCCGATGAAACCCGAGGTATTCCGTGAACTCACTGTAGAAAAATCCAATCGAGTCCGGGAACGGAATCGTCAAAACGTGTTCGATCCGCCCGTCCCGCCCATGCCAAATCGAAGTCGCTTCCCACGCCCCGCGCCCATCCATGACCACTACCGCAGCGTCATCAAATCCAGAATAGGAGTAAGCGCTCAACGCATGCGCCAGATGGTGTTCCACGAATCGCATCCTCGCCCTGGTCGCCCCAAAAATCCGCGTAAAGCTCTTTGCCCCTCCCCGCTGGTGCCACATGCTCAAAAAGTGCAGCGTGGAGTTCAGCCAGTTGGTGTAAGTAGCGGGCATTTTCCCCGCAGCGTAGCACTTCAAATCATGACGATAGATCTTGCCTGCGGGCTGCCAGCCGAAGCATACTTCGGCTAAATCATCCGGCTTTGCTTTAGCGAATTCCAGACACGCACGAATGGCAAATTGGGGAAAGCGCGCGTCGTGTTTCAAGCGGCTCAGACGCTCCTCGCCGACGCCAAACAGCAAGTCGCCGTCGCGCGCGATGCAAGCCGAGGAATCATGCATTTGTGAGTAGTTGATCCCGAGCGTCAGCATTTCAGATCAATCACCGGCCTTCTTCACCCCGCAGCACCATGCCATCGGTGTGCTCTTACCGGCTAGTTCACGGACCTCGCCTCCGCCCGAGTGCAGTACGGACTCCATTCGGCTGGCCTCGATGGCTGTGCCCCGCCAACTTTTCCCGGCCGCGGCAGGATCCAGGCCAAAGATTCTAGCATCCCCTACTGCGCTCGCCCCCGTCCCGCAGCTTCATCTCGTGAGCATTCACAGTCGCGGTCCTCAGCCTTCAATATCTCGAATCCGATTGCTCTCAGCCTCACCTCTGAGATGGTTTCTGCGCGAACAGGGCCATGCGGTCGCTCATTCCCAATCGTTTGCTTACCGCCGCCACAGCCAGCAATGTCGTGCGCTTTGGAACGGAAGTGCCCGCTCCCAAGTTAGTTGTCAGCGGGCTCGGTTCCAGCCATAGATTTTTTCTTACAACAAATCCAGCCTTTTCGACACACCGCGTAAGACTCTCGCGCGTAAAGCCCCACAGATGCCAGGGAACATCGTCGATGGGACACCACGGCTGCCCCAGGATTTTGCGTTTAGCTTTTACGACTCTCTGGAGCAGACCTTGGGCATTTGGCGTTACCAGCGCTAATACACCACCAGGCCGCATGATTCGCAACGCTGCTTTCAGGGCCTCGACAGGGTCCTCAATGTGCTCGATGACGTCAAGAAAGCTTACCGCGGAAAAGTGGTTAGGAGAAAAGTGAGCGGCTCCCAGGCTTCCGTGCACCACCTCACATCCCAACAAATTGCGGACGTGCATGCATGCGTCCTCGTTCGGCTCAACGCCGACAATCTCAAACCCGCGCTTTCTGGCGTTGCAAAGAAACATGCCGCTGAAGCAACCCACATCCAGTAAAGAGCCACCGCTGGCACCAAAACTCGCGATTTCACGCAGCAGCGCCTCATGCTCGTTTAACTTCCACTGAGGAAAGGAATCTTCCCCCTTTGGCTGGGGATCCGGTCGCGTAGTCAACAGCGCGTCGCCATTGTAAAGCTGCATAAGTACGGATTCCTGCGGTCGCCCAACTGTGGAAAGGACCCCGCAACCTCCGCATTTCTCGATCCGCATTTCGTCTCGTTTCCAGACTTCATGCGAATCGGCGACTCCGCATATTGGACACTGCATGTCGACGCCTTTTCGGGCTTTTCCAGAAACATCTTCGTAGTCTGAAAAGCTCAAGCCTCAGTATGGAAACATCTCCAGGCACGTTCTGGCTGCCATAAGCAGTATATCGTTGCGGCCCTCTCGGGCTGTGTCCCGTACATGGCGAAAGATAGACCGCGATTACGAGAGGTCATGAATCACAGACCGGAAACCATAATCTCCTTGAATCGTCCATCGCTCCGAGTTCAAGAAGCTCAGCAACTTTGGTTATCCAACTTTCGGGCGATCTTCAACAATCGGCGCAGCTCCCGTTGGCTTGCCGATCCAATCCCGAACTCGACGAAGTCCATTAGCCCCATACCATTGCTGGATTTTATAGAAACTGCGCGGAGGTAAAATCAGCGCCGCTCCCAGGACAAACACTTTAAACAAGCGATAGCCGATCGGTCGGTCTGCATAGCTGTAGTCATAGGCCGCCTTCTCTATGCGATATGTCTCCCAAGGCATTCCACCGTCGAGCCCAAGGCGCATGCGGCCGACATCGACCCAAATAGGCTCCATGACGGTCTCAATGATGCTCTCGCCAATGCCTAACGCTCGAAGACGCGGGGGCAAACATTCCTGCAGAACTTCGAGGACTCTCTGTTTACGCCGCGTTTTCTTATCGTCATTCCCAGAGTACTGGAAGAGATTGCCCTCGTGGAAGCGGTAATAGAAAAGAGGTTGGTCCAACACGAGTGCGGGAGCCAGCGCGGGAGCCAACGTAAACATGTATTCGTCTGCCTCGATGACTAATTCCTCGGGGAACGGAAGGATCTGATCGAGAAGTTTCCTGCGTATGGTGATCTTCGTGGTCCCAAGGAAGCACCGCAAATGGGTGAAGAGAAGAGCGGTTGGCTGATCCCGCAAATGGAGCAAAGTATTTCTTTCAGGAACTACAACCCCCAGAGGGCGTCCGTCAGCATGCACTTCGTAGTAACCGTGGCCGACCGACCCTAGTTCCGGGTTCTTTTCGAGCTCGCTTAAAGCAAGTTGGAGCTTGTTGGAAACCCACCAATCATCGCCGTCAAGGAACGAAACAATCTCGCCGCGGCATTCCGGTATCCCCACATTAAATGCCGACGCCTGTCCCCCATTTGCTTTCCGGAGCAAGCGAACATGTGGCTCAAATGCTTTGACGATTTCCGGTGTGCGATCCGTCGACCCGTCATCCACGACAAGAATTTCCCGATCCGCCGCCGGAAAATCCTGCTCCAATACGCTCTCAATCGCCTTCTCGATGAAGCGCTCGTGGTTGTACGTATCGATCAGAACGCTGACAAATGGTTTTGCCATCTTCAAGAAAGCGTCGGCTGGGCTCGCCGTTCAAGTCTCTGCAAAATGCACTGGCGCCAGCGCGAATGTCCCAGAACCAAGTCTACGACATCTTCGGCTTCTTGGTGTTCATACTTGCGGCCCGTAAACCCTGTGAGCCACGCAGTGCTCTGGGGACTCCCACGCACTCTTGCAAGCAATCCTCGCACGGTCAATCTTCGCTTCACGAGCCAAAATGATTTCGCGCCTGGGCTCTCACTCCGCGCTAGTCAGCGACTTCTTGCCCACTTCCTCTTCAAACCAAGCAATCGTCTTCTGCAACCCATCGTGCAGCGTCCTCTTCGCGCGCCACCCAAATTCCGCCACCGCTCGAGATGTGTCCAAGTACCGCCGCGGCTGTCCATCGGGCTTCGTCCCATCCCACCGGACATTTCCCACGTAACCTGTCAGCGAGCAAATCATTTCCAGCAGTTTGCGAATACTAATCTCTTCTCCCGACCCTAAATTCACAAGTTCCGGCTTCTCATACTTCTCTGCCGCAAGCACGATCGCCTCAGCCGCGTCTTCCGCATACAAGAATTCGCGCGTCGCGCTGCCCGTCCCCCATGCCGTGATTTCAGCCGCACACCCCTGCTTCGCTTCCCAGCATTTCCGGATCAGCGCCGGGATCACGTGCGAACTTTCCAGATCAAAGTTGTCCCGTGGCCCGTACAAATTCACCGGTGTCAAATAAATTCCATTAAATCCATATTGTCGGCGATATGCTTGCAGCTGCACCAGCAGCATTTTTTTTGCCAGCCCGTAGGGCGCGTTCGTCTCTTCCGGATACCCGTTCCAGAAATCCTCTTCGCGAAATGGCACAGGCGTGAACTTCGGATACGAACAAATCGTGCCCGCGCAGACAAATTTCTCCACCCCCGCGATCCGTCCGGCCTCAATCGTGTTGATGCCCATCACTGCGTTATCGTAGAAAAACCTTCCAGGGTTTGCCCGGTTCGCGCCGATTCCCCCGACCACCGCTGCAAGGTGGATGAAAATGTCCGGCCGCGCATCCTTATACAACCGCAGCGCTTCGGATTTTTCGCGCAGATCGTACTCCTGGCTATGCGGAGTACGGATCTCTCGGCAGCCCACCGCTCGCAACTTTTCCGCGACAAAAGATCCGAGAAATCCGTTGCCGCCGCTCAGCACCACGCGCCGATTTTCCCAAAAACCCATTCGCGGCTCCTTAGTGCTGTGATGCTTGTCCCTCGACCGCTTCCATCACGCGTGTCACTGAATTGTGCCAGTGATTCCAGTGGTTGAACTTTTTCTCCAAAATTGCTTTTCCCCGTCCGAGCGGCGCCAGTCCGGCGCTTTCCAGATCCGCGTCAACCATGATCGCCACCAGTTCGCGGAAATCGATCCGCGTTGCCCACCCAAGTTTTTCCCTCGCTTTCCGCGTGTCCGCAATCAGGCAATCCACTTCCAGCGGCCTCATGTAGCGTTCCGAAGTTTTTATGTGCTTTCGCCAATCCAAGCCCGCGTAAGAAAACGCCTCCTCGACAAACTCCTGCACGGAATGCGCTTCCCCTGTTCCGATCACGATATCCTCGGCCGTATCCTGCTGCAGCATTTGCCAAATCGCTTCCACATATTCCGGCGCATATCCCCAGTCGCGCCGCGCATCGAGATTGCCCAGAAACAATGTGTCCTGCTTGCCCGCAACAATTGCCGCTACTGCGCGCGTGATCTTTCGCGTTACAAACGTCTCGCCGCGCCGCGGGCTCTCGTGATTGAACAAAATTCCATTGCTTGCGAAAAGCTGGTAGCCCTCGCGATAAATCCGGGTCATCCAGTACGCATACACTTTTGCGGCGGCGTACGGACTGCGCGGCTGAAAAACTGTCGTTTCGTTTTGCGGTGGTGGCGCCGATCCAAACATCTCCGAGCTTGACGCCTGATAAAATCTCGTTTTGCACCCGGCACGCCGGATCGCCTCTAGCAATCGCATCGTGCCTAGCCCGGTGATATCGCCTGTGTACTCCGGCATGTCAAAACTTACGCGTACGTGGCTCTGCGCCGCCAGATGGTACAGTTCATCCGGCGCAAAGCTGTAAACCAGATTCAGCACCCACTCCGTGCTGGAGAGATCGCCGTGATGCAGGAACAGCCGTGTGCTCGGCTGGTTGGGGTCCTGATAAATATGGTCGATCCGCTTCGTATTAAACGTGCTCGCCCGGCGGATGATTCCGTGAACCTCGTACCCCTTGGAAAGCAACAGTTCTGCGAGGTACGAGCCGTCCTGCCCGGTAATTCCCGTGATGAGTGCTCGTTTCATAAACGATCTGTCTCGCCCCTTATTTTCCCGCAGTCCCAAGTACCGCGCCTTATGATAATGTTCTCGGGATACTCTCTTTTCATATAAGCCGCGCTAGAAAATACAAATAGTTCCCGTGCGCAGCAAAATCATGTTGTTTATTCTGCGCCGTCAGGCACGCGCTCCTCTGGTCAGCCCAAGCCATTTGCGCACGGAATGTGTCTTACGGACGAAAATTTCCCACAGGAAAGCTTGAACCGCAAAAATCTCTTTTCGAAAAAAAACGCGCCGGATCACTCCCTGCTGGGTGATCAAATGTGTCGCGTTCAGGATCGTATACGTATGCGGTGTCTCTCCGTAGTATCTCAGATTTTCTTCGGCCTCCGCCCCGCCGTACGCTCCCCGTTCTTTTCCTCCGGCCACATGGCTATAGTCGTGCAGCTGGTGGGCAATGGGTGCAAACCTCGTCAGATCCACCACGGGCAGCCCTTTTTCCCTAGCATACTTGACGCACCATTGGTCGAACCACGCGCGTCCGATCGCCAGCGGCGGCACCCCCACATACGTCCCTTTCGGAAACACAAAGACATCCATGCCCGTATGGCTGTCGAGATGGCCCTCGCGGCGCATGCGCTCGTTAAGTTTTACTTGCCAGCCTTCGCTGAAGTCCATCGCCTTGCGCACTTCCAGGTTCGTCCTCCGCCCCACGGCCAGAAACTTTTCGAATCTCCGCCTTACTTTTGAGACTCCCGCCGTGAACTCCCGCGGCAAGAGAATGTCCGCATTTACATACATCAAGAGCTCGTGGCTTGCCCTCCGTTCGGCATTTGCGAAAATGTCCGCGAGCAGCGGCGTGCCGTAGCGGTTGCGGGCCACCTCGGGGATATGGATGAGTCCGAGCTCACGGGCACATTCGGCCGCGCCTTCTTCATGCCCGAAAAGGATAATTTCGGGCCGCGGTTCCAACTTGGTCCAACTCATGATTGCGTTGCGTTGGATAACCCCGAAGTGTCCGCGGAACGGCTTGGGTACCGCCAGAATGGTCATACCGGTGGTCTCGCTCATGTCCGGCTGCTCGCCGCCAAAACTCTCTTTGCCCGCGCTAATTTTCTCTCGTCGCCGTTCCGTTATCGTGTAACCCACCGCTTTCCGTCCTTCACCATCAAACACTTCAGATTAGGATATCCTCCGGCGAGAATCGAGAAACTTTTGCCATGACTTGTGTTATTAATATCCGGGGATCCGGCTCCTCTCAAACTCTCGCTCAGGGGAATACTCACTTGTCCAAGAATCGCCTTCTGGAAATTCGTTCTCGTACTCTTGGTGTCCTTGCTCTGCTCCTCTTGGCCGCTGGCTGCTCGAACAACTATTCGGCTCCAGCCGTTCCGGCCGTCATGATTGCCCCCAACCCCCTCAATTTCCCCGCCATTTCCCAGGGCGCTACCAGCGGCCCCACCCTGGTCACCGTCACCAACTCCGGCACCGGCACGCTGACCATCTCCTCCGTCACCGTCGCCGGCGCAATCCCGCCGATTTCACCAACACCAACACCTGCACCGGCGCCTCGCTCGCCGCCAACGTCACCTGCACCATCTCCGTCACCTTCGCTCCCGGCACCGCTTCCGGCCCCCTCTCCGAAACCATCACCCTCACCGACAACGCCGCCGCCTCTCCCCAGGTCATCAACGTCACCGGCACCGCCAATCGCCATCGCCATCACTCTCACTCCGCCCGTCTCCGCCATGGGCGTCAGCCAAATCCTCCCCTTCACCGCCTCCGGTGACCCCAACGGCGTCACCTGGTCTCTCTTCGGCACTTCCTTCCCGGCTCGCCCGGCATGGTCACCGCTCCCGGCACCCTCACCCCCACCGGTCGCCTCCACCGGCAACTACACCGGCCCCGGCGGCGTCCCCAGCTTTTACGCCACCGTCATCGCCACCAGCAAGACCGACCCCACCAAATCCGCCTCCGCCACCATCAACGTCGTCGCTCCCGGCACCTTCACCGCCACCAACAACCTCCAGGTCGCTCAGTACTCCGTCGGCTCCTCCTTCTCCCGCCACCGTCAGCGTCCAGTTTGGCCTCGACACCACCTACGGCCTTTCCACCTGGTCCCGTCCCCACCGCCAGTCCTCGGCGCTCCTCCACTCAGCCTCTACGTCGCCGGCATGAAGCAATCCACTCCCTACCACATGCACGGCCTCATCCAGTTCGCCGACGGCACCTCCTTCTCCGACTCCGACAACACCTTCACCACTGGCGCGCTTCCCGCCGGCACCGTGCCCGAACATCACCGCCACCACCACCGCCGGTATGACCCCGCAGAGCGGAGTCGAACTCCTCGAAACTCTGGCTATCCCCGTAAACACCAGCGCGGCGGGCGTAAGCGTCTCTGATCTGAACGGAAATATCCTGTGGACTTACATTCCTTCGGTCCCCGCTGGAGATCTGGTCAATCCCGTCAAACTGTTACCCAACGGACATTTCCTGATCAATTACGGCGGCACGAGCCCAGACGGAGCCAACTCCGTGATCCAAGAGGTCGACCTCGGCGACAATGTCATCTGGCAGATGACCGTCGGCCCAACTCAACACCGCTCTCGCTGCTGCAACCTGCGCCGAATGCAACGTCACCGTGATCGGTACGCACCACGACTTTGTCGTCCTTCCCAACGGCCACATCGATCGTCCTCGCCGCCACCACGGAAACCCTCGCCGATGGCACGACCCCTACCGGCGACATCATCATCGATCTCGGCGACATGGAAAACGTCGGCGGCAACAATCCCAATCACACTCCTCAGCCCGTCTGGGCCTGGAATGAGTTCAACCATCTGGACACCAACCGCCGTCCCTACAGCTATCCGGACTGGACCCACACCAACGCCGTCATCTATTCCAAGGACGACGGCAACCTCATCATCTCCATCCGTCACCAGAATTGGCTCGTCAAAATTGACTACAACAACGGCGCCGGAGCCGGAGACATCCTCTGGAAGCTCGGCGCCGTACTTCCCACGGACGACACCGGAGGACATCGCCGATTTCACCCTCCTGAATGCCGACGGCACGCCGGACACCAACCGACACCGACTGGTTCTTCGCCCAGCATGGCCCCTCCTTCACTACCACGAACACCAGCGGCCAGTTCTGGCTTGGTTCTCTTTGACAATGGCGACGATCGCGGCGTCTGCCTACGGCCCCGGGCGACACCTGCGGCGGCACCGGTCGCCCGCCTGCTACAGCACCGTTCCCGCTCTTCACCATCGACGAAACGGCCAAAACGGCTACCTTCGTCATCCATCCAACCACGCCTGACTACTCCTTTTTCGGAGGCAATGCCGAAGTACTCAAGAACGGCAACGTCGAATACGACGAGTGCTCCAACGGCTCGCTTGCCGGCCAACAACGCGAACAATTCTTGAAGTCACACAAACTTCGCCGCCGCAAACCGTCTGGCAAATGTCGATTACCGGGCAATATGCCTATCGCGGCTTTCGCATGCCCAGTCTCTATCCCGGCGTGCAGTGGTAAGCGCCTTCCCCAGGCGGAGGTGCGCCGTGATGGGAACACCTTTCAACTGACTCTTAGCATTTCTCCGTATACCGTGGCGTACCGCCTTGCCTGAATCTCCGGTGAGTGTTCCGCCATGGCTACCCGCCGGCACTCTCATCCCCATCGCGGCCCGGCGCCCGTCATCCTCAAGAAGCTTCCTCACAACCGCGGCCAGGGCTTGCGACATCACCGGCAGGGAACAGCAGACCCGTTACGCCATCGCGAACGACCTCGGGGATTCCGCCTGCATCCGAGCCCACAACCGGCGTCCCGCAAGCCATCGATTCCAATGCCGTTTGGCCGAAGGCCTCTTGCAAGGACGGGATGACAAAGATGTCCGCGGCGCTATAAACGATGGATTGATATCGCTCCTCGACCACATACCCCAGGTGCAAATGCGGAAATGGTTTCGAAAATTCCGGCTTCTCGCGGCCCATGGACAGCAGGAACAGCCGTCCATCCGCCGGCAGCATCGTCAACGCCTCTGCTAAGGTCGCGAATCCCTTCCTCCGTATTTTTGGGTGATCCGCCACGAACAAAATAATCTTTGCGTTTTGCGGAAGCCCAAGAACCGAACGCGCGGCGGCGCGCTCTCGTGGTGCAAACGTCTCAACATCAAGGGAGTAGTGGATCGCCTCCACGGGAAGTCTCGCAAACAAAGAGCTTCTCTTCGCTTGCGAAGCCAGCCAGTTGCTGTCCGCCACGATCCGTACGCCGTCCCGGCTGCGCCCTCTCTAGGGCCCCGCTCTTCCTTCCCCAGATGCGCCGCGAGAGATCCGTCTCGTCCCTGGACCCCAGCTCGGGGCACGCGCCGCACTCAGCCGCGAACTTCCCGCAGTCCCGGTCGTAATGGCATCCCCCGGTGAAGGGATTCATGTCATGCAGCGTCCATACCACGGGCACTCGTCTCGGAATTTTCGACAGGAAGTCCGAATAATCGATAAATTCGGCCACCCAATGCAGGTTGATTACATCGCAGGACGGAAGCTGCCGCTGTAACTCAGCTCCCAGCACGCCTCGGTCGTCGCTGAAAACTTCTTGCCCCTCGGTCCGGTTCTTTCTATAGGCCGCAAAATCCGCCTCGATTCGCTTGCGCCGCAGGCTGCGCACCCCCCGCGTAAATACGTTCGCTCGGCTGTCAAACGCGACGATTCCCTCTTCCCGCTCTCTGAGGTCTCTTACAAAAAGGAGGGACTCGTGTCCAATCCGGCGCAGGCCCTCGTGCAGCCGCTTGGCAGCGCGGCCCGCCCCGCCTTCCGGTTGAATGCTAAGGTGGACGATCCTCACTTTGCAGATTTCCGCCTCAGTCCCAACGCCTCGCGCATCGGCCGGGAAAGATCCAGCAGAAAGAACCACACCGGATGCCAGTAGTCGCACACCACCTTCCTCCACGCCGCGCCCGTTCGCCGCTTAAGAGCGACCCAGTTTCTCGCTCTATTTTTTCTTAAACCCTCCGACCCCAGCACTTCGGTCGCATCGCCAATCGACCGCAACCGCCCCGGTCCTCCCGCCTCATCCAAATTCCGCTTGGCTTCGTCATCTCCCCAAACGCCTTGCTTTCCTTGGGGATGGTGGCTGTAGTCATGGTTCTGATGCACCGCCATCACCACCGGGGAGACGTCCACGACCGGGCACCGATCCTCAAGCGCCTTCCAGACCATCCAGTTGTCCCAATAAACGCGCCCCACCACGAGCGGCGGCAAATCAAGGTATAAGCCTCGCGAAAACGCAAAATAATCAATCCACCCGCCGCCCTGCTGCCGGCCCTCTTTCAAGGCAAGATCGCGGAGTCTGCCTTCCCAGTCAGCGGTTCTGAACTCAATCGGCTCTAGAATCTCCGCATCCCACCTCCGCCCAACCATAAGAAATCTCGGGCGCGCCGCCCTCACCCGGCTGAGCGCCCGGAGAAAGTCCGACATCAGCACGATGTCGCAGTTCGCATAGCACAGCACATCGTTTCGCGCGATCTCCTGCGCGCGCCGAAACATAAAATCCACTCGTCGCCTTCTCTCCGCTGCCTGTTCGATACACGCCTCGTGCCGGAGTCCTAGTTCCGTGCTGACTTCCTCCGCTCCCTCATCGCTTCCAAAGAGGATGACCTCCACCTGGGGATGCAGGAGTCTCCAGCTCTTCAACGCATTGCGCTGCGCGATTCCGTTGTGGCCGCGGAACGGTTTAGCAGTGGTAAAAAAAGTTATCATGCTGCTCGCCCTATTTTGCTAGGCCCGACCTGTTGCGCCGGGCTACAACGGCAACCCCTCAGCTCAGTCTTCGAGAGCCTCCCAAGATCGGGCCCATCGCTCCCCGAGCTCCCGTCATGGCGGTGCCACGCCATCTGTAGAAACGGTCCTGTCCGCCGTGGCCGAAAATCAGCGCCAATGGCGCAAACAGATAGTTGAATGCCGTCAGCTTCCAAGTCTGCAGCGGCGCATACGTGCGGTTATACCGGACCACCGACCAGAAAAATGCGCCCCTGCCCGGCGGATCAACTCGCAATCCTTCCATAAAGACCGACCATCTTCCCAGGAATGCCCGCACGGCGCTGAGGCTCCGCGCATAGCCGTTTTCCGAAAGCCAATCCCTCATCGCGTCGATCAATACCTCCCACATCTCCAGTTTCTTGATCCTGTCCTCGCGGGATTCCTTCACCCCGGCGTTGGTGTACGAATTCTTGCCGTGGATCCGATAGGATGCCAGCAACTCCGGAACGCCGCGAATCGGATGAAGAAATGGAAGCAGCGACACAAGATAACAATCCGCCAGCATGCGGATACGCTCGGGTATTGGAAGAAGCGGCCTCAGCAATTCGCGCCTAAACGAAATCGCAGAAGTGGGTTGGGAGACAAACGCAAGTATCTGTCCAGGCGAATCTCTGATCTCACCCGAAACTTCGGCGAATTCCCATTCCAGCCTCTCACCTGTTTCCATGCGCCACTCCTGCAGCTTGTGGTAGACCATTCCCAAAGCCGGGTCAGACCGAAAAACGTCCGCAACGCGCGCAAGTTTTTCTGGCAAAAATAGTCGTCAGCGTCAAGTAAGGAGATGACCTCGCCACGCGATCTTTCAATTCCATAATTCAACGCGGACGCCTGCCCCCCATTCGGCTTATAAAAGTATTCAATGCGAGAACCATATTTTTTGACCCTATCCGACGTGTTATCCGTGGAGCCATCGTCCACCACCACAATTTGGACCTGGTCGAGCGGGAAGTCCTGCGAAAGCACGCTATCGATCGCCTCCTCGACGAACCGGCCGTAGTTGTAAGTCGTAATCAGCACGCTGATGAGAGGCGAAATCATCGTAAATTCTTTGGAGGCGCCGCCGGACGTACCCCGACCTTTAGCGCGGAGCTGTCCCCCTTCAGGAATCCCCAAAACCTGGCCCTGAGAGCATTCTTCAAGCAAGTAACCAGCAATAGGGAAGCCTCCCTTACCCCAGAGGGCGGCGCCTCAGCGCGTTCGATAGCATCTCGGTAGCGCTGCCCCAGATAGTCGAACTGCCTCGGATGCACGAGCCGAAGCGGACTGGCATTTGACTGCTCAAATTCCGTCCTTAACGGTGCATGGCTCTCAATAAAGTTCTTGTCTGCATACAGGAGTGTGTTTTGGGCGTACCACCAATCCACAGCCTCGTCTTGCCAGACTCGCTTTCGAACGAAGTCCACCGGCAAATAGCCGCGTTCCCGGAATAATGCAGCCCACTTATCCTGCCACTGCTCGTTAATATGGTGGTCGCCTCCCTGAAACGGAATCGCTGCGGAAAACAACACGGCAGGGGCCAAACGTGTCAGAGACTCCACAAGACCGGGGCCGGAGTCCGCCGGAAGGTGCTCGGCCACCTCCAACGATACGGCGAGGTCAAACACGCGTTCCAGCCGGAAGGGCATTGTAAGGTCGAACGGGCGGAAGTTCTCTTGAGGAATTTGCAAGAGGCTTTGGCTAACGTACTCGCCGTCAATCCCAAGTATCTGCTCTACCCCAAGATTCCGAAAAACAGCCAGCCAGGTACCGTCCCCGCACCCAACATCCACCACGCTTTTCACGTCGAGGAACTGTAGCAACAAAGGAACAATGATTCCGGCGGAGCGCTTCGCGCCATCTCTGTGCCGTTCATAAAATGCTTCAGTATAATACTCGCTTAGCATTCGACTAAGACCTCTATCGCACCGGATCGGCGACCTCGAATCGGGATGGGAGGTTTAGGATCGCTCTCCACTCCTCTTGGGGATGCTGATAAACCTCGGTGGCAACAACCATCTCGGGGACGCAGTCCCACCAGTCCACCAATTCCTCCTCATCGTACAATGCCGCAAGCCATGTGTACGGCCCGGGGCGTAGCGGGAGCATCGGGAACGTGTGGCAAAATTGCTGTTCGCCAATCTGCAGACGCAATGGCTTCACGGCCCAAGCCCAGATCACCTGCTGCTCGTAGTTGCGTAAAGCCACCCCGTAATGGGCATTCCTGATGGGCTGCCGGATCTCGACCGTAAACTTAATGGTTACTGGTTCCAAGTCGTTCAGGATGTGCGGACTCTCGCCCCCAGCCCCGGCGATCCCCCAGCGAAGGAAGCGGCCTTTAGTAGCGGGGCCGCGCGACCTTGAATGGCCTTCGTCCAGGTCGCGGGCCATCACGGACTCGTAGGCGGAAACGACCTCGTGGGTGTTCCCATTCAAGCGAACTGAGCCGTCATCCACCCAGACCACGCGATGGCACAAGCGCCGGATCTGATTCAGTTGATGGGATACCAGCACGACCGTCCGCCCCGCCCGCGCCACATCGCCCATCTTCCCCAGGCACTTCTTCTGAAAATTGATGTCCCCCACCGCCAGCACTTCATCCACCAGCAAAATCTCCGGCTCCAGGTGCGCCGCCACCGCAAACGCCAGCCGCACGTACATCCCGCTCGAATAATGCTTCACCGGCGTATCGATAAACTTCTCCAGCTCCGCAAACGCCACAATCTCATCGAACTTCCGCTCGATCTCCTGCTTGTTCATCCCCAGAATCGCCCCGCTCAGGAACGTGTTCTCCCGCCCCGTCAGCTCCGGATGAAATCCCGTCCCCACCTCCAGCAGCGACCCGACCCTGCCGCGTATCTCCGCCCACCCGGTCGTCGGCTTCGTAATCCGCGAAAGAATCTTCAGCAGCGTCGTCTTCCCCGCGCCGTTCCGCCCAATCAAGCCCAAGTACTTCTCCTTCCTTCACTTCCAGCGACACATCTTTCAGCGCCCAAAACGTTTCGTCTTTCTTTGCGCGAAGCGCCGCAATCGGCGACTTCACGAACCGCTCCAGCGCGTGTCGCAGACCCGAGTCCACCGTCAACCCGCGCCGATAACGCTTCCCCAGCCCCTCGCCCTGTATGACCGCTGTGCTCATGGATGAACCACCCCCGCCCCAGTCGGCGAAAAGTTCTGAGGGATGCGTAAGAAGTTTTTCATGTTCCGCATGGGATCTATATTACACTCGAAAACGTCAGCAACCGAAGTTGTAGGCCATCCGGGGCGACTGCCAGGCACTCTCCCATAGAGCCATATCTGTTACATTTACAGCGAGACCGAACTTCCCAGGAGAGGCGCCCTTGAGCCAGAACTTGCTTGAAACCGTAATCGCTAACCCTCCACAAGTGCATCAGGGGGACGCGGAAGTCAGCAATGATGATTCGCTCAAGGGTTCATGGCTAACGGGAACCATGCGCCTTGCAGTAGAACTGAATTCGTCGGGTTGTTACGGGATTGCCGGGGAGGTCGCAAGGTTTCTGCATCGTGAGATTTCGGAGGGCGCTCGAACCCTTGAGACCGGATCCGGTCTTTCGACCATCATTTTTGCTCTCCGCAAGTCCCATCACACCGTGGTCACCCCCAGCCAACACGAAGCCGGGGCCATTCTGGAGTACGCTCGCGCCAATCAGATCGGCATGGAGCGCGTGGACTTCGTTATCGAGCCATCCGAAACCTATTTGCCGCGATGCACGCTTAGAAATCTCGACCTCGTCCTGATCGACGGCAAGCACGCTGTTCCGTGGCCTTTTATCGACTGGTTCTATACTGCAGATCGGCTGAAGGTAGGAGGGATGTGCGTCATAGACGACATTCACCTCGAGTCGGCGCTGCCACTTGTCAACTTCCTCAAAGAAGACCCCCGCTGGCAATTCGTATGGGAATTACCGCGTCGCAGCATCGTCTTCAGAAAGCTTACCGCTTCCGTTCACAATGTTTCTTGGCATCAGCAGCCCTATATTACCAAACGCTTCGGACGCAAAGCGCGAATCCTGAATGCGCTCGGAATCAAGTGGCGTCCCAAACCGAAGTGGTAGTTAGAAGACGAGAGCCAATTCATCGCTCCATCTCGCGCCGGTACCGCTTCCCCAGCCCATCGCTCTGCGTCGCGATTCCACTCCTCTTATCCCGTTGTCCAAATCCATCCCTTGCTTTTTCAGTGCCTTAAAGCTTTGCTGCTTCTTGTCATGCGATTTTATTGAAAAGTAGTAACTATACGCTGTAATAGTTATGTGTTTTCGTCTTGGACAGCCAAGTTGTTCCCATCTGCTCGACCAGTCCGGCCTCCCCAGTTTCCATTTCTTCCCCGGACTCATAACTCCTTCAGAATCCGCATTTACAAAAACCTGGGGTACCCCCTTCAATCCAGAATTTTTTCCTCCTCTCTTTTCGTGGGAGCGCGCTCGCCACTCGTCACCAGCCACTCGCAACTTCCCTTAAACGCGATCCGCAATCGCCCCTTCCATCCGCTGGAAAAAGAACAGTCCCCCGACGAGGACGAGCACAACCGCCGCGGTCGAAGCCAGTAGCAGCGGCCCGGGCGGCGTGCCGTGCCCGGTCAGGGTCCAGCGGAACCCATCAATCACACCCGCCATAGGGTTCAGCCCGTACAGCCACCGCCACCGCGCCGGCACCAGCGAAGAGGGGTACGCTACCGGCGAAGCAAACATCCAAAATTGGACCAAAAATGGCAGCACGTATTTAATGTCGCGATAAAGCGCGTTCAGCGCGGACATCCACAGCCCTACGCCAAGCGCCGTCAGCACGGCAAGTAGCAGCAGCGCCGGCAGCCACAGCGCGGAAATCCCCGGCCGCATGTGATAAAAGGCCAGCACCCCCCCCAGCACCACGCACCCGATCGAAAAATCCACCAGCCCGGAAATGACCGCCGAAACAGGGAGCACCAGCCGCGGAAAAAAAACTTTGGTGATCACCCGCTGGTTATCCACCACGACCGCCGTGCAAGATTGCAGCGCCGTCGCGAAGTAGCTCCACGGCACCAGCGCCGCAAAATAAAAAACCGGATAAGGCAACCCGTCCGACGGCAACTTCGCCAGCCGCCCGAAAAATAGCGTGAATACGCCCATGGTGAGCAGCGGCTGCAGCACAACCCAGGCCACCCCGATCGCGGTTTGTTTGTAGCGGACTTTTACGTCGCGCCAAACGAAAAAATAAAGCAGCTCGCGGTAGGCCCACACTTCGCCGAGGCGCAGATCGAGCCAGCCGCGCGGCGGCTCAATGCGCACCGTGACGGGCGCGGCGTGCTGCGCCGGAAGAGGTGAAGCGGGTGCGGTAAGCGAAGCCATCGAGTCTTCGTGAAACTCCAAGAAAATTGGTTCAGTGAACTTCTAATCTAGAAAACTTTTGCTACAGCAAACTACGGTTTCAGCAAGCCCTCGTTCAGCAAACTTCTAGCGGCGCAAATTTAGAACAACGCAATCATCCGCAATAGGAGTGCATGAATCTCCAAGAGCGCGGGATGGACCCTCGATTAGATTAGCAGAGATGCAGGCGGCTCGCGACGAGCCGCGTAGTGCGCGTGTTCAGAACGCGGCGCGACCCTTCGCCTCCCATCGCGTGCGTCGTAAGAACGAACAAAGAATGCTCAGGAAGGCGGGGGATTTGTTTTCAGTTGTTCGAGGTCGCGCTGCTCGATTTGATGCATGAGGGCTTTGCGGCGGAAGAGATAGGATTCGAACTGCGCGGTAATCTGGCGTGGGACGACGAGAAACTGGTTGCGAATCATTTGGGGAAAAGAGATGGGGCCGCGCGCGGGGATGAGATGCGTGCCCCACTGAAAAATAAAGCCGACGTTCCACAAGGCGAAGCAAGCGAGAAACAGGGACGCAGCCCAGAGGGCGGCGCGGCGGGTGCGGAAAATACGCGTGAAGCGCTCGAGAAAAACGGCGAGGCCGAGGATAAAAAGCGGAGTGAGCGAAACAAAAAAGCGGTTGCCGTAGGAAGAAATGCCGTCCCAGTCCGGATAGGACGCCATGAAGTAATAAAAAGCGAGCACGGCCGTTATGAACAGGGCGCCCACACGGGGCACGCTGCGCCAGAACGCCACCAGGCCGATCAAAGCGAAGAGCAATATCGGAGTCCAGGAAATCAGGCCATGATCGGAAGAAAAGAGGACGGAAAGAAGATACGGCGAGCTCCAGTTCCACTGGCTAATGGGAATGTAGCCCGTTTGGAACGCGCTGCCGTAAACGATACGGTGCGCGATGAGCGTAGGCAACAGACAGATCAAAAGGGTGATGGCAAAAGACAAGTGGTGGGCCACAAGTTGCGAAAAGCCCGGCGGCCTCGAGGCATTTAAGCCGCTGACTGGCGGCGCTGAAATTAAGCTAGCCGGCGCGTCCGGCGGTGCAGGCTGCGAAACGTGCGCTGGGCTGGCGGCCGCGCCGCGAAGCGCCGCTGCGTATTGACGAAGCGCTTCGAACGGCAGGATGACGAATAGCATCGCGTTGGCGTAGTAGACGTCGAGCATCAAACCGCCGATGGCGCCGAGTACGATCCATTGCGCGAGAGTGCGAGAACCACGAGTGCGGTCCCAATACCACAGGAAAAGCGCGACGACAAAAGCGGAGAGGGCGTGAGACCAGGAGGGATTGAAGTACATATAAACGGGGAGCGAACTGGCCCACCAAATGGCGAGGGTGGCGAGCAGAGCCCAGCGCTCGTCGACGTATTTGCGGGCGAGACGGAACGAAATGAGGAGACCGAGGAAGCCGTAGAACGCGGTGGCTAGCGCCATGGCGATACGAAACGGAGTGGAGAAGCCGTCGGCGGGAATTACGGAGCCGAGGGAGCGGGCGAGAAGAACGCCAGCGTGGGCGACGAGAAGGAAGGGCGACCAGAGGATGGCGGGGCCGACGGTGAAGTGATTATCGAGGTGGCCGGTGCGCGTGCGGAATTCAGGGACGGGCTGGCCGTTTTGGTCGAGACGATTTTCGCGGAAGCTTTCGTTGGCGTGCTGGTAATCAGGCGTGAAATCGAGATTGTGCTGGATCAGAGGAGCACGCGCGTATGCGTAATAGCCGACGCCATCTCCGCGCACCCAGGGATTGAGCATGGGGAGGGAAAGCACGAAGAGCACCAGGAGAAGGCGCTCTGCTTTACACGAAGATGGCTGAGGCGAAGAGGCCAAACCTTACGGCTCCATGAAGCATGGCTCTGAAAAGCGAGCATCCCTACTGCAAACCAATCGCGACCGCAAAATGCACAGCAATAGCAAAAACACTTTTCAAGGGGCAAAACACGTTTGCTCCAGCGAGAAATTCGCCTTGAGATGGGGGCATTATCTCTTGTTAAATTGGATTTGTCTTGTTAGCAGTTCGCTTGGGTTGGATCGGGATCGGCGATCCGGACGTAGATCTCAGTAGCCAGCGAACTCGCCGGTGGCTCGATAACGGCGAATGCAGCTTCGGCAAGTTAGACGGTAAACGGAAACACGCCGGTGTCCATACACCAGTTGTAGTGGCGTTTCCGAGGGTCGGCCGAATTGGTATGCCCCTCTGTAGTCCAAATCAGTGGCGTGCTTTCCGAAAACAGATGCCTTAGAGAGAGCTCCCGCGTAGTCCCCTCGACTTAAGTGGATTGGCGCGCAAAGGGAGGGCGGGCTTACCCAGAACAGTGAGAGAGACCATCGATGTTCTATTGAGCTTCCAAAGTCGGATTAAGGAATTCGGACCCTCTAGAGGTCAAAGTAACCGTTCGTTCCCAAGTTTTGAAACCAGGTTTGTTCAGTTGGATTTTGTGATCTCCGGGAGCGAGCCTGATAAGGGAGGGGGTACCGCCCATATACTTCTTGTCGACCACGATTTCGGCTCCGTCTGGGGTGGACCTGATCTGGAGTAAACAGAGTGAAGCGAGGTCTGTAACTTCATTTGAGGCCTGTGACTCTTGTTGCTCCCACTCCTGTGACTCGAAGCGGTGGAGGTCGAGCGTTGTATCGCCGTTGACGTACGCCGTAACTTCCGTACCCTTTGGGATGGTAATGTCTTCTCCACGCATTAACAGAGCCAATGGCGCGGCTGGAGGGAATGCGAGGGTGGTTTGCTCAAGTTCGCTTTTCATCGCGCCCGAGTGCCCTTCCCCTTTTGCTTTTTCGATAGCCCTGAGCGGCATGACCTCCCCATCCGCCAATCGCACGGCATCGATTTTGACAGTCAGTCGTCCACCTCGCGCTATTCGGCCTTTGCGGCGGACTTCGGTTACGGTGCCCCACGCCATTGTTCGACCCGGGATTACGATGATGCCTTCTACTTCCACATCTTCAATCACTTCAAAACCCACGCGGTCGCCCATTGCGGCATTCGCAGACGAGAGGTCTTGGATGAGCCATAACCTTACGGGGGTTCCATCCGCGAGCCTAAATGGGTGCGGAAATCTTGGCGTCGTTGTTTTTCGTATTTGTGTGCTGTCCTGGTCGGACTGCTGAGATTGCGCGAGTGGGTGCGAACCGCTCAAGTCGAGCAAGCACGCGGCGAGAGCGGAAAGGATGAAAATCTTTATCAAACGTAAACTCCTCGTAGTTAATTCAGATAATATCTAAACGGCGTGAGAAGCGTCTCTCCCCAGTTCACTTGAATGAACCGAGTTTCGCCTTAACACTGAATGCGTGATAATCGGTAAACTGGCCTCGACACCAGTCGATCCGCTTCTCTCCACGCAACTGCGAGTAAAACGTGACAGGAATCAACTGAGGAGGTTCATCGGGTCGATCAAGCCAGCCGTAGGTGACAACGACCTGATAGGTCCCCCAGTGGCGAGGGAGTTCCATAGTTTGTGAAATGCGCAGTATGTTCGTCTCTTCGTCCGTCCAGACCTCGCCGTAGCACGAAACAGTGCGCTCTTGCTTGTGCACGAAGAATCCGTAATCACTAAGCTGTGCGAACTTGCAGGCCTCATCTTCAACGTTGGCCTGATACTGAAAGACCTTTATCCGATTTTTATTCACATCTACGTCTGGAGCCTGACGGACCCTGAGCTGCAATTCTGTCCCGATCATCGTGGGTAGCTCCGACCAATCGTTTCCGGGTAGTATCCATGAACGTAAGGGCGGCCTGGGAATCTCGGCTAACTCCTTCTTACCGTCGGGGTATAAACGGTATCGCTGTTCCTGATATATGACGCGGACTTCGAAGTCTGTCTGCAAACGAGGTTCCTGGTTTCCCGTGCCCCAGGCGAGAGACTGCACCGCAATGAAGTTCCGCATACTGTCGAGGAGAGCCTGTGCCTTAGTTCTTAGGAGGAAGACTCCATCAGGTTCTGCGGGCCGGTGCTGCAATCCCTCATGATGCGTTGGAACAAATTTTGAATAGAAGTCGGGTGATGGCGCATATTTCGAATAGAGGTCCCCAGGTAGTGGCGACACCAGTTCGCTGGAACGGAATATCTGGTGCGCCAGAAAGGGCTGTACTTTCCGTACAAACTCCGCCAGCGACTGGACAGGCACTGCATCTGCTTCCGGCCCAAAGGCGTGCCCCACCCCCGTGAGAATCCCAACAATTTTGCCGCTCTTCGAATCGACGACGATTCCTCCACTTGCTCCTCCGCGCAGAGGCTTGCCATCGGCTAATTGGTAGTCAAAAACAAGAATTCCGCTCGCGGTCTTGCCTCGGAAAATCGCAGGAAATCGCAAGAGGTTTCGGTGCTGAAAGAAACGTTCAAAGGGATAACCGTAAATATCAACCCGTTCCCCGTGTTCTAGCTCATCAAGACTGAAAGTTAGGCCGTGATGGTGAGGCAAAGGCCCGCTGAGTTCAAGAATCGCCAGGTCCCGTCTCACGGCGTATGCCATTGGCTCGCCTGCAACGAAGTTCCAAGTTGCATCATGGTCCTGCGGGCCGGTGGCGAGATACTGTCGTATGACTTTTCGTCCGTTTATCTTACGAAGCCGAGCTGACGCTGCGACGTGGTAGTTCGTCCCGAGGAGACGGCACTCGGGGTCCAGGCAAAAGGCTGTGCCGAGTTCGGCTCCGATCTGGAAACCGGGTTCGATCCCAGCGGGGATACCCGGAATAAAACTGCTCCCGATTCGAAGGTGTGGGTGAAGGTGAGTGTTTAGCTTGCCCACAGGGATGAGGGTCTGACTGAAATCCTGAACTTGCTTCTCGACGGAAGGAGTCATAGCCGACAGATCACCGGAAGCGACTTGCTGGGCCAGCGCTCCATTTGAAAGACCGGCGCATCCCATGCAGATAAAAATAACTTTGCGCAAAATCACCATAGCTTAGGCGTGACCCTTGCTCCCAAGCTGCGCGGTGGCGAGCGCAAAATGGCAGTTGCAATTCTAGTGCCGTGGCGCGGTGCTGTTCTAGTTACTGCGCTTTTGGTTGGGAAGGTAATAGAATGAGGTATAAACGAGACGATAAATCAAAAATCCCAGGGCTTCAACCAGCCAGGTGCCTGCGCCCTAGGGACCATTCTGAGAACCATTCCGCGTCGATGTCCCGATACGGAATCCTGGCTTCGATAGAGTGCGGTACACTCGAGGGTTCAGTCCACGGTACTCTTGCCGCGGCGCTGGCCATTAGACTGAGGCTGCAAAATCGACCGTGTTAATTTCTCGTTCTAAGCAGATCAAGACGGTCGAGGTAGCGATAGAGCGTCGTGCGCCTGACACCGAGGACTCTGGCCGCCGCCGCGAAGTCTCCCCCGCACCTTTTCAATATCCTCTGGGCCTGCAAGTATTGAAGTCCTCGCAGCGTAACCGAAAAGCCCTCAACCATCCTGCTCGCGGTGGCTGAGCCAACGCTAGACGTTTTCTGCATCTCAATCCTCCCAAGTCAAGATTTTGATGGTTATGCTTCATCATGGATAGAAACAGCCGCTACTGATTCTCAGTGTAGCCATCCGAGTTCAAACATATCGCAACGAACAATTTTTGCCGTGGCAGATGCGTCTTTGATGGGCGGGTTGATTTTCAAATCGTGGTCTTTTACGATTTCTTCGCTCAATTCAAGTGTCGAACCGTAGGGTGCCCATGAAGCGAATCTAACCGGAACAGTCTTTGTGGGGATGATCGTGTCAACCTGCACAGGTCCGTATAGTTTCACAAACTGTGGCAAGAGGTTCTCGACCGATCCCGCGTCCACGGCGAAGTTGGCACTCTGCAAAAGCTCTTGATAGAAGATGACGAGTACAGGACAATTGCTGTTGATAGAAAGCACTTGAAACTTGGAGAATGCAGATACTTCTTTAGGCCCGTCAATGCAACACGTAAGCCAGCCAGAGTTGTCAGGATCATCCAGAGTATGCCTGTTTATGTGATCGCCGTCTAAAGGCGAACCACAGACCGCCCCCGGAAATCGCGCCCTAAAGAACTTTAAACTTTCGTGGAGTCTCTGGCCACCGATTTCAAACTCCCGGTCATGTTTCTGAGCATGGGCCGAACAAGCAAAGACGGTCAACAGCACAACAAACCCAACCAGCCGGGAGGCTTGGGCGAGACTTTTGCTCAAATGTTTTATCGTCATGAGATGGACTCCTCAGATTTCAACCACGAGCACATTCCATGCCACTGTTTCAACCTGGCTCATTGCGAAAGCTTTCCTTGAATACGCTTAATGTTTTCCAAGAGTTGTAGCGAGCATGTCCTCAGATTGGCTCGATCACTTTCAGGCTAAAGTCTTTTGGAGTTCCATTTTGGAACGCGATTCCCAAATTGTGGTTCCAATGTGGGAATTGCTGAATGTCCGTTGAGCCGCTAGAAACCGCTCGGAAGACCTCAAAGGCTTTCGGGACTTGGCTGGTTCCGAATCAACGCATGGGCGATAGCCGTGAGGAGGAGAGTGCTAAACGGAGGTGTGTAATACTGCGAATGGCTGCTTCATGTTCACCCCGCACGCCTGGCACCTCGTTGACCTGGGCGCTCCCACTACCGGGAAGTCACATGTGGGGCAAGCAGAAATCACCTCGGACTTGCACAGAGGACACGCGTTTGGAGTGTCTATCGAGCGTCCCTCCTCGATGTCTTGGAGTTCAACCGAATAGTTACACAACGGATTCAAACAAAGTGCATATAACATGCTAGGCCGCTATTCCATGACTGCATTCGGAGTCAGGCATCTTTCAATCTACTTTCTGATTTCGATTCTAAGCGTCTTAACGAGCCAACTCCGGCGCGAAAATGACGAGCATCAGCATCACGCTCAGAGCGAGACAGAAGATCACGCCGAAGAGGAGAGACGAACGCTTGCAATTGACAATAATCAATGCACGGCTGGGGGGCATGCAAACCTCCGAGACATAAAGATATTGAGAAGGGCACTCCCCCTATGCATTTCCATCGCTTCTGCTTTTGTCCTCCAGGAGTTGATGGAGTAGAGTGCCCTCTCGCACTGCCTTATACTAGGCGGGAATCCATGTTGTCAATACAATAATTATTAAAAATAAATAGTGTACTAGTATATCTCAATCGTATGCTGCGGCATGCATAGACAATCCCTTTTCATCTTCTTCATCGCGCCATTTCGGAAAAACGAGAGGCAAACGTTCGCAGGCGTTCTGTACAAGCTGGCGAACTTGTTTGCGCCTGCGATCCAGGCGCTTCAATAAATCGTGAAACGAAGCGGTGTCGAATTCATACCATTCTGGAGGTATGCCGTTTCCGGCCTCGAACAGCAGCTCCAGATTACACTCGCTCTCCAGTCTGCTCAGCCACGGGTCGAAGTCCTTAACGGTTCTAATCTCTGCATATACCGCTCGCAGATCGTATATACCGCGTAATGGAGCATCCGGAAAGTTCCATTCCCCGCAGTTGAAACAAAATCCCTGGTCAATCATTACTGCCGCGTAACTTTGCCCTTCACCTCTCCGAACAAACAGGGCCTGTCGCCCGTCCGTGTTGCAGGTCCATTTGTCAAAAACCAACATCCCTGCGAAATCGCGCAGGTTTACGACCTGGCCCAACCCTCCGTTGGATAGGAAATCGAACACCGCCTGCCGTCGCGGATCGCCCAAGTAGCGCGAGCCAAACTGCAACCCCGCCTGGCACGGTATCCGCTGATGGGGCATTTCAATCCTCAAGTCGTCCGTCAGTCGAATCAGTTCCTCGGATACCTCGATAACGGCCCCTGTCGTTGTCGGTAGTCCGAGCAGAGTCGCTAGCCTTGTTGCTAGGAGTTCATTCACGAGAACTCGTCGGTGTTGTGGGTTGTTTTGGAACTTCACGACGTAATAGTGATCATCGGAACAGCGCATGAGATGCGACTGACTTCCCCCTCGCATCCGTCGTATTTCTTCGAAAGCCCGCAAGGGCTTCGCAGACACCTGTATTTCCGTCTCGGACAGCTCGGCCACTTACTCACCCCACGTCCTCGACTTATAAATCAGAAATATACTGTACCTATGAGTATGTCTAGTCGGTAGATTGCGTCAGGTGAATACACTACGAGTTGTTGGCCTGTGTGATGGAATTAAGGGGATACTAAATGGTTTCTCACTGCATACAGCACCACGTCACTGGTTGAGTGGAGGTCTAGTTTCAGCATCAAACGAGTTCGGTATGTATCCACAGTCTTTACTTCTATGTTTAAAAGTGTCGCAATCTCTTTGCTGCCCTTGCTGGTCGCAACGAGGCATAGAACTTGCCGTTCCCTCGGAGAAAGTGTGGCTAATTTCTGGACCTCAAGCCTGGACGAGACACTCTGGTCCGCGACCGCTGAATGATCAGAAAGTTCAAGCTCCCTCTTTGAAGAACTGGTCTCACCCTGAAGTATGGAAGCAAAGTGTCGTACATCCTCCGAGACTGCGCTCAAAAGGTCCACTTTCTCAATTGGCCGGAGATAGTCGCGTGAATTTTGCCGGGCTGGCGGGTCTTTAAAAATCTGGTCCTTAATCCAACTCATATCCGCCATCAAAGTAAGAAAGTACTGTTCAATTCGTTTTTGATGACTGGTTTCGACTGCAATCGCCGCTACCTGGAGTCGGCTATCGACATGATCCTTAATTGGGAGCAAATTGAAAAGCCAGTGATTGACCAGGTCCGCCTCGGGCATTTTTGTCACAACATCGACACTCGGGTGCTGCCTTCCGGTATCGAGGGTCGCCTTGATGGCAAACTCAAGATCTTCGGCTGCACACCCAAGAATTTCACAGATTGTTCTTCCGGCACAGTGCGCGACAGAAGATTTGGCTATCATTGAAGCAAAGGCAGGATTAGCCATCACGATCCGCAGTTGCGCGTCAAAAACAGCTAGACCGACAGATTCAGAATTAAATATGCCCGTTAATAGATAGTTGAGGTGTTCTAGATTTGGAGAGTCATCTGTTCTTGGTTCAGACCCGTCACTCAATTTTGCCCCCAATCACGGCTGAGAGTCGGGGACAGAACCGAGCAGCGCGATCTCGCAATCCTAAATGCCACTTACATTCTTGCAATCTACAACCCAAGCGAAAATGCTGCCCGGCGGGGTTGGGCACCATTCTTGATCTCCCGTGAAAGCCCTAAATACTGTAGGCCGTACCAGTATATACACGACATGGTAAACACATGTCAACACAAATGTGCAGCTCTTGTGGAAAACTGTGCACTTTTGAACAATCAATGTTCCTTCGAGTCCCGGAATGGGAATCGTCGTAGCATTTGATAAATGTCGATGAGGGTGACGCTACGCAAGCATAACGGAGGTCCAGATGACGCTGCACCGCAGAATGGAATCGTCCAGCACATCTCGTGTTCAAGGGAGTGCCCACTCTAGGCCTCGACGATTATGTTACGCACCGCAAACCGCACTAAGTCGGCTAGAGAGCAAAGCTCAACCTTTTTGATCAGCCGTGCGCGGTGGCATTCTGCCTTGCGAAAGCTGATCCCCAGCGTCGCCCCCACTTCTTTCTTGCTCTTGCCGGTTGCCAAGAGTTGCAAAACTGAGCGCCCTCTTGGGGACAGCTTGCGGGCACAATCGACTTCGTTTCGACCGCATTCATCGACGCCCGAGATGGAAGTTTTTGAAAGTGGACCCAAATCATCGAAGTCGAACAGAGTTGTTTGAGTTGCATCTGTAGGAGAGTCGAGTCGTAGGATTTTGTAGAGGGCTTGCGCGTCCGCAACGCACGATTGAGCCAACTCAATCGTTCTCCTGAGCAGTTCGGAAAGCTCGCCGCACGAACCACACATTCTTCCGTAGCACTCGGCCTGAGTTTTCAACCTCGCTAGAAGACACAACAAGTTCCCCATGATGTGATTTAACGACCGCTCCAAGTTCTTTTTTTTCGTGATTTCGAGAATTACCGCAGCGACGTACGCCACGCGTCCTTTCACATCTGGGATTGGGAAAAAACTTTTGAGCCAGTGCCCTTGCCGAGATCGCAGCGGGAGGGTTTCGCCTGCGTATGAAAGCTGACGGTCAAATCGTTCTTTTTCTTGGCCGCCGTGAGATTTCTGTTCGAGTCATAACTCCCTCATTCTGCAAGAACATGATTAAGTTTTTTCCTGTGTTGGCGTTCATGGCATCCGGCACAAAGCGTGATCAGGTTTTCGGCGCAATCATCGCCGAGGCGGCCACGCGCTTGTTGATGATGGACCTGTAGATTGCTAGTCGCACCGCAATCCTGACAACGCCAGCCATCTCGCCTCAGAACCCGCTTGCAAAGTTGCTTATACAAGCCCGCTTCGAGACGTATGCGAGGTCGTTTTGGCCTTAATCCCGACATGGAGTTGCTTCGATCCCTTTTAGAAAGCCACACTGCAGCGCATGCGGAAGCAAGTCGTAGAGCCGGCGCAAGGACAACATCACGGCGTCGGGCGCTTCTTCCTGCAGATTTGACCCTGCAAGAAAGTCGGCGCAGATCATCTCCAGGCAGTAACCACGGGACTTATCACTGCCCAGCATCAACGCAGCCGTTTCAAGGGCTTTCTCAACCACGGGGATCTGACTCTTATAGAGTTTGAAGTAGATGATTTCCCAGGCCTCGGTGTCCTTGCCTGTAAGATGTCGTTGGACTTCGCTCTTGAATCCTTCTTTTGGCATCTCTTTGGCTCTGTGCAACCAGGTTGCACTGTCAAAGCCCTCGCCGTCACGGCGCGCCACTTTGACCAGCTCGATGGCTTTGCTCCAGCCAACTTCCCGAAGCTGTTGCTTGGGGATTCGCGTCAATTTCTCGTGGATCGCCATCAGGTAATAAGCCTTACGGCGCGAACCGGGAAACCGTCGTTCAAGAAACTCATCGAACGAGTTCAATCGCTCTACCCTCCAATATTGTTTCAAACGAACTTCGCACAGACACTGGCCTAACTCGACAAAATGGACATCTTTCTCCCGTTCTTTCGTTTTCTCCCAGGACAAAATCTCGTCGATTTTGCTCAGGACGGTAAGGGCCCGGCGGTGGTTTATTTCTGGCGGCACGCCCGTTTGTCCGTTAGTCCACAAGCTCGTCAAGCCAATCAAGGTCGCTCGCTCCTGCTTTACGGATAAGATTTGCATCGACGAGTTGCTGGTTATTGAGACATAGCCCCAGATGGGAGCAACTGAGGCAACCGTTCTGGGGAAAACGGATACCGCTGTGAGAAGCAAACTGACCGGATTCGATTTGGCCAGCCGTTGTTTCAACGAGGCGATCGAATTCCCGGCGTTGCTCTTCGGAGATCGATGCCTTCAGATACTGGATCTCGGGCTGATGTTTTCGCACGAACACCACAAACGCAACATTTGAAATTCCGGTGATCCACGAATAGCAAACCAACTGAGGATCTAACGAAAGCAATCCGTCCCATCAGAACCTGTCATCGGCGTTTCCAATCCTGGCAGCGTTCCGGGCTGCTGACCCGCGTGTTAGAAAGACTGGCCGAGGACTTACGCGACCGCGGCAAGATCGATCTGTCGGAAACCTTCATCGACGCCAGCTTCAGTTCGGCGAAAAAGGGGCACTGCTGTCGGCCCAACTCGCCGCGGCAAAGGCAGCAAAATCGTGGCGATCGCAGACCGCCATGGTCTTCCTATCGCCTGCGACATGGCCAGCGCTTCGCCGCATGAAACAAAACTCGTCGAAGCTACCGTCGCGCAGCGTTTCACGCGAGCCAAGCCAGAACGAATGATCGGCGACCGGGCCTACGACTGCGATCTGCTCGACCAGCGCCTTTGGCAAAAACACCATATCCGGCTGATCGCGCCTCACAAGTACAATCGCCGCCGCAAGAGCACCCAAGACGGCCGGGAACAGCGGCGCTATTGCCGCCGCAGGAAAATCGAGCGCCTCTTCGCTTGGCTCCATAATTTCCGCCGACTCGTCAGCCGCTGGGAACATCAGGAAGCCAACTTCATCGGCATGCTCCAGCTTGACTGCTTCGTTATCCTCGTGAGGCATTTATGAGACCGCTTCTAATAATCGCTGGACTTCTTTCTGCTGTTCCGCGGTCAACCGGTCGGTCTCGGAACCAACATGGCCGCTTGTTTTGGGGTGATCATCAGAGTGTTCACGGCGGAAAGCGGCGGAGGTTCCTTTCTCCATGCGCCGCCGCTGTTCTCCACGCCATCACGGCAACGGCTCGAGCGCTCGTGAGAAACGCGGACCAACACGAATCGCGACGAAATCGCGTCGGTCAGAAGTCAGTACTCGATACACTCCGCGCCGTTCGCAAACGGCGGCAAGCCGCCGATGGCGCCGAGAAGGATCCACTGGACGAAGGTGCGCGAGCCGCGCGTGCGGTCCCAATACCATAGGAAAGGCGCAACCACGAAGGCCGATTGTGCATGGGACCAGGCGTGATTGAAGTACATGTAGACGGGAAGGGAGCTGGCCCACCAGATGGCGAGAGTCGCGAGCAGGGCCCAGCGTTCGTCAACGTACTTTCGCGCGAGGCGAAACGAAATCAGGAGACCTAGCAGTTTGTTGAAGAATTCGCGTTTGAGTATCCCCTAACCCCTAAATTTGATTTTTTGCAGCGAGGAGAAGAAGTGATTTGGGCCGTTCCAACTGCTGAACGCGCCCGAAGCAACACGCCGTCTCAAGGTGTGGCCATCAAGTTTCGCAATCCGCAGAGGTTATAAGCAGCCCCGGTGAAGGTAAACAACCACCCCACCTTGTCGATCCCTCGCAACTTCACTTTCTTTAGCATCCCAACCATCTTCATCCACCCCAACGATTGCTCCACTCGTTTTCGCTTCCGCTGACTAATCTCGTATCCCGCGTGCCGCGTGGTTCGCTCGTCCACCGCACTCCTGCGCTTCGTCGTGTTCTGTCCCACATCTGGGGTGATGTTCATCCCCCGAAGCTCTCGTACAAGTTCCCGTGTGTCGTAGTTCTTGTCCCCTCCCAACGTCACGCGCTTCCCCGGTGAGATGGCTTCCGCCATGAGCATGGCCGCATCCCGCTCCGCTCTTCCCGTGGCCTCGGTCAGAAAGGTTTGTACCAAAAGCCCGTTTCGATTTTCCATCAATACATGCCCCATGTAGCTTAGCTTCGCCTCGCTTCCTCTGGACTTGGTGAATAACCGAGCATCCGGATCGGTTGTCGATTCATGGATCCCGTTCTTTCGCTTTTCCCCGCGAAAGTCGACATCTCCCCCCGGTCCAGGTGGCTTTCCGGTTCCGTCTTTTGGCCGGAAACTCTTATGACTCGCCCAAGCCTCGATCAACGTTCCGTCCACCGTGAAATGTTCATCCGACATGTACGCTCTCGCACGTTCCAGCACCCTCTGGAAAAATGACGCCGCGATCTCTTCGTTCAGTAATCGCTCTCGATTCTTGCTGTAGACCGCGCGGTTCCACACCGCCTCGTCCATCTCCATCCGCACGAACCACCGGAACAGTAGGTTGTACTGCAGTTGTTCGATCAGCATTCGTTCATTGCGTACCGAATAGAAAATCTGCAACAGCAGCAATCTCAACAGCCGCTCCGGCGCAATCGACGGACGCCCCACGTCGGAGTACAGCTTCTGAAACTTCGGTGACATCTCTTTCAGAATCTCATCCACGATCTTGCGGATCGGTCGTAGCGGATGATCCGCTGGTACCCGTTTTTCAGGAGAAATGTAGCTGTACATTCCTTCTCGCAGATTATCGTCGCCGCGCATGCACTCGTCTCCTTCGCCTTCCATCACTCAGACGAGTTCTTCTAAATTAAAGTTGCAGCGGAACGGGCTTTTTTCAACAAACTGCTTAGAAGCCGTAGATGGCGGTGGCGAGGGCCATGGCGATGCGGTACGGCGTGGAAAAGCCGTCGGCGGGAACCGCCGAGCCGAAGGAGCGCGCGAGAAGAACGCCGGCGTGGGCGACGAGAAGGAATGGCGACCAGAGGATGGCGGGGCCGACGGTGAAGTGATTTTCGAGGTGGCCGGTGCGCGTGCGGAATTCAGGGACGGGCTGGCCGTTTTTGTCGAGACGGTTTTCGCGGAAGCTTTCGTTGGCGTGCTGATAATCGGGCGTGAAATCGAGATTGTGCTGGATCAGCGGAGCGCGCGCGAATGCGTAATAGCCGACGCCATCTCCGCGCACCCAGGGATTGAGCATGGGGAGGGAAAGGAGAAAGAGCACGAGAAGTAAGAGCTCCGATTTGCGCGAAGAGGTCTGAGACGAAGAGGCCAAACGTTAAGGCTCCAGAAAATCAGCAGCTGCGATATGAATGGATTGCTGGTTGGAAGTTTACGGCAAAAACGGGGAAATGCGGAGCGTGGAGGATGGAGTTGCAAAATGGCTAAGCGATTGCTGCGTAATTTATCAGGCGATCTGATGGACGGAGGAGCAGAGCGGGCCACATATTGCAAAAACAAAACTCTGATAAGTAGGTCTGCCCCGTCAAAGCTGGATGACCGACAGTCCAGTCACTTCCCGAAAGTGACGCAGATTCGAAGTCGCAACGGCATAGCCAAGTTCAAGTGCGGCGACGCCAACCAACAGATCTGGAAGCGGGACTCTTACACCTCGAGCCTGATTTTGGCCATCGAGATGACCGGCACGAAGAGCCATCGACACAGTGACCGGATAGACGGGCATCGCGATCAGCAATTCTTCGATGAATTTCTCTCGTTTTGATTTGCGTTCAGTAGTGTCCGCGCGAGCCGCTCCATGCGCCAGCTCGATCAACGTCACCACTGAAATCCCAACCTCCGTTTCACCTATTAGTTTGGCGATGGAGGTCAAGACTTGCCGAGCATTCTTGCCCTGACGCTCAGCGGCGATTAAAACGCTGGAATCGAGGATCAATCCCATGCGGGTGGGTTAAGGGGTTCGCGAAGGCTTGCGACAGCAGATTCCACGTCTTTGGGGAAGTCCGCATCGATCGTAGCGGTGGAGTCTTCGGGCAGGAGCGCGATGCACTCTGAAATAGTGCGTCCCACCGGTTCCGCTGGGTGCAGAATAGCGATGGGCCTCTTGTCCTTTTCAATGACAATTTCCGCGCCTGCAGACACTCGTGTCATGAGCGAGGCAAAGTCACTCGCGGCTTCCGCTTCCGAGATATGAATCACATTTTTTGTCACAAAGTTATTATACACCCCGCGTAAGTAATCCGGGGTGGAGTGGATCCCTTTCAGTTCGTCTGGAAGGCATTCATCGATGAGGATCTTCATTTCCCGAAGCGCGCCAGGAGAAGAGTCTTAGCCTCTTCCAAAGCAGCTACGGCTTGCTCGCGGCGTACTCCAGGGTATTGTTTCAGGAATTCATCCAGCGTTTCCCGCCCACCAAATAGTCAAGCAAGGTCTGGAAAGGGACGCGCGTGCTGCGAAAGACGGGCTCTCCGCTGTGGATGTCCGGATCTTGGACAATCACATTTTCAGAGACAGTAGGCATTGGGTCCTCCGGATCGAAGGCCGAGTATCTCATCCAGCCAGGAAAAGTACTCCGAAAAGTGCAATCGCGCGAGTTGAGGCTGACCCTACACCCGCACACGCAAAACCGGCGTATGCGGCACCCGGCCGCCCCGCGTGCAGGCGTTTTTGCATTTGACATTATGACTTATAAAGCATATTGTATAAGTCATGGAATGGACTGTGGACTTCTATGAGGACGCCGAGGGCAATGCGCCCGTAGAAGAATTCCTGGACGACCTGCCAAAGAAGCAGCGGCCAAGGTCCTTGGTCTGATTGAGAAGTTGAAAGAGTACGGGCCTACGCTGCCTTTCCCATATTCCTCGCAGGTTGAGGGAAAGGTGCGAGAACTCAGAACGCGATTTGGGAAGACACGGCTTCGCATTCTGTACTTCGCGGATGCTGCCCAGGAATTCAAGTTATTGCACGGAGTGGTGAAGGACACAGAGAAGCTGGAGAGGTCCGACATCCAAAAGGCTGAAGCCAGAATGAGCGATCACGCCCAAAGGCTCGCGGCTAAGAAAAGAGAGAAATCGAGGAAGTCTGACAAGGACTGAGGGGAGAGAAACAATGGCGACACGTTTGGATCGTTATTTTAAGCGGCAGATGCGGGAACCGGAGATGAGGAGACTGGTCGAGAGGGAACTCGCGCATCTTGAGGTAGGCATCCAGATTGCGAGGCTGCGAGAAGAGCAAAACCTAAACCAGACGCAGCTTGCGGCACGAGCGGGGATGAACGCGTCAAAAATATCGCTGATTGAGACTTCGCCAAAGAATGTGACGCTCGGTACGCTCGCAAGGCTGGCTCGCGCGCTAAACAGGAGGATCAGGATTGACTTCGTCCCACTGAGGGGAAAGGGCACACGGATCGTGTAGTTCCGCGACAGGGAAAAGGTTACGGTCCCTCCTTTAAAGAAAGTGATCTCAGGGCAGGTGAGCGTCCCGTCTGGAATGTGTGAAAAAATTGACTTCGGCAATTTTTCGGGTGATCCAAAATGTATCCTCATGCCTCAAACGTGGCTTATACGCCTTCTAGAGAAGAAATTCTTGAACGCCGATTCCGGTGAAACCGCGAATCCTCATTTCTTCACACGTTCCTGCCCCCATTTTCCCGGCCGGCCCGCCATCGCAGCTGGTAAAGGATTGCCTACCTGCCTTGCGGCATGATTCAATGCCCTCTGTATCATTTCTGTGATACAGTTGTACTGCTGTGATCTTCAAGCTAAATCCATCGGCAGGCCAGCCCCTATACTTGCAGGTTGTGCAACAAGTCCGGCACGCGATCGAAACCGGAGTCTTACGACATGGCGACGCCCTTCCGGGAATTCGCACTCTTGCCGAAGAGTTAGTGGTGAGCCCGAACACGATCGCAAAAGCATATTCAGAGCTTGAGCACGCAGGCCTTCTCGAACTTCGGCACGGTTCTGGGACCTACGTGCTGGCAAAACGCCGCCTGGAGTCCCGCACCGAGCAAATTCGCGCGGCCCAGAGCCGAGTCCAAGCGTTAGTCGACGGTTTGCAGGCTAAGGGATTCTCCGACGAAGAGATTCACCGCATGTTCGCGGCAGAACTTTTTTACGATTCGTCTCTTGAGAAAAAGCCATGAACAACGGCCTAGCGATCGAGACAAGCGAGCTAACGAAGCGGTACGGAAAAGTTCCTGTCGTCGATCGACTCAACCTCAGGATCCCCAGACAGCAGATCACCGCATTTTTGGGCCGCAATGGTGCGGGGAAGAGTACGACGATAAAGATGCTACTTGGCATTGCCTCTCCCAGTTCTGGAACGGGCGTGGTTCTCGGGAGGGGGATTCGAGACGGTTCGCAAAATCGCGACTTGCGCCGCCAAGTGGCGTACGTGGCAGAGGACAAGCAGCTTTATTCCTACATGACGGTGGGTCAACTCATCCTCTTCACTCGCTCGTTCTACTCCGATTGGCAAGCTGCCACAGAAGCCCGCCTCCTAAAGCAATTTCAACTGCCGCGCCGCCAAAAGATAAAAACGCTGTCGAAGGGCATGCGAACCAAGTTGGCCCTACTCCTAGCCCTGTCGCGCCGGCCACAGCTGCTGGTTCTCGATGAGCCCAGCGAGGGTTTGGATCCAGTATCCGTCGAGGAACTGCTTCAAGAAATTGTCAAAGCGGCCGCAAACGGCGTCACGGTGTTTTTCTCTTCTCACCAGATCGCGGAAGTTGAACGAATTGCTGATCGCGTCTGTATTATCGACCACGGAAAATTGCTTGTAGACGCTTCGCTGGAAGATATGCGCCGGGAATATCGGCGCATTACTCTGAGTTTCGACGCGGACCCGCCGGCGATTGACCGCTGCCTTCCTGGCGTTCAACAAATTCGAACGAGCGGCCGCCAAATGACTATGCTGGCCCGAGAAAATGCCGACGCGGTTGTGGAACTGGCGCGCGATATGCATCCGACGGCGGTGGAAGTCACGCCGGTTGACCTCCGAGAAGTTTTTCTCGAAACGGTCAAGGAGGAGCGATGATGCTCCTGTACAAGGCCTGGCGAGAGAGTCGTTTAGGATTTTTGTTAAGCGTCTCTGCCTTTGCTGTGATATGCATTCTACTTTGTCTTTTCCCCCGCACCGACTTCCACCAAAAATACACATACACGCAGATCATCTTTCTCACCTATTCCGGCATACTCCGCAACATATTCTTGCTTCTGACTATTCTGCTAGGGCTAGGGGGATTCTTGCGTGAACGCTCTTACGGCACCCTGGCGTACACATTGACTCTTCCCGTTCGACGATCCCGATTTATTCTTGCGAGAGCAGTCGTCGGTTTTGCTGCGTTGTCGGCCCTGGCCTTAGTTCCCGCCCTCTTGCTACCGATTTTTGCTGTCTGGTCTCATCACTCTTACCCTTCTCTTCCTCAGGTCCTCAAATTTGCAGTTCTCTGGATTGGGTGCGGCACTATTTTCTTAGCATTTGGAGTTCTACTTTCAACATTCGTGCCGGGGGATTACCCCGCTGCTGCCGCGAGCCTCATCAGTTTGTTTGCCTATTTGATCGTGCTCGAGTTCGCCCCGCTCGAGAAATTTCCATCGTTCGATCTGTACAATGTCATGGGGGCATGGCACATGCCCTATTTCAGCGGAAGAGACACTTGCTTTCTAACGTATCTGCCGTGGGGAATTCTATTGATCGTTGCCTTGCTCGCGGTAATCACCATAGCGGTAGCCGCGATAATCGTTGAGCGCCAGGACTTTTAAGTTCACTGTTCGCCGCCTTATACGTCGCCGTTCTACTGCTCCACGACTCGTTTGAAATTCGGGGACAGATGGAAAGCTCCATTATCTCTCCAAGGGAAAGTGATCTCAGGATGGGTGAACGTCCCATCTGCCCCCATTTTTCGAATTTCCCATTTTTCGGTCCCCAGTTTTCCTTTCCCCCAACTCGTTCACACTCGCTCCGATCTGACCCCCCGACGCTTACGTTTTCATTCCGTACGAGATTTCCCTATTCCCTACGCACCGGATGAGAAACCCTGCTGGTCCTGGCGATAATCCATGGCCGCCGCAACCCCCGCGTCACCGCAGCGTTCCTGCGAACAAGAGAGTGAATCGCAAAGACTGACCTTTCTTGCGGACCGGGTATGGTGCAGCGCCCGTATTCTTGTCAAGGCGTTGCGTTCAAGACAGCCGCCTTCTTATCGCTTCCATTGGTCTCGCAAATAACGAATCGCAATAATTCAGGATTGGCACTTTTCAAATGGGATTGACATGCCCGTGGCCGCACCGTAGCATCGGCTCTATCTTCTGGCTGAGTTCTGACTCGGCCGCCCTCGGAGCGGAGGATCCTCATGAGTCTTCGCGATTTTATTGCCAAACAGTGGATTGATGTTATCGATTGGACGGAGCCGGAAGACGGCATCCTGGCTTACCGGTATCCAATGCAAGACCGCGAAATTCAGAATGGCGGCAAGCTTACCGTCCGGGAATCGCAGTTGGCGGTTTTTGTGAACGAAGGGAAAGTGGCGGACGCGTTTGGCCCGGGGCTTTATACGCTGAATACGAATACGCTGCCGATTCTGACGTATCTGAAGAACTGGGACAAAATGTTTCAGTCGCCTTTCAAGTCCGATGTGTATTTCTTTTCGTCGCGCATTCAGACCGACCAGCATTGGGGCACGCAAAATCCGATTACGATTCGAGACAAGGAGTTTGGCGCGATCCGGTTGCGCGGATTCGGAATTTATTCGTACCACATCACCGATGCGAAGACGTTCTATTCGAAGATCAGCGGGACACGCGATCTTTACCAAGTGGCCGATCTCGAGGGTCAGTTGCGCAACACCATCATCGCCAAGATGACGGACGCGTTTGCGCAGAGCCAGGTGCCATTTCTCGATATGGCGGCCAGCCAGGGTGCTGTTGCCGAAAAAATCAGCGAGCAACTCAAGCCGGCTTTTTCGGATTACGGACTGACGCTGGATAGTTTCGTGGTTGAAAATCTTTCGCTACCGGACGAGCTGCAGAAAGCGCTCGACCAGCGCATCAGCATGAACGTGCTCGGCGACATGGGCAAGTTCACGCAGTATCAGGTAGCGCAGGCTATTCCGATTGCGGCGGCGAATGAAGGTAGCGGAGCAGTTGGAATCGGCGCGGGACTTGGCGCGGGCGTGGCGATGGGGCAGGCAATGATGGATGCCGTTAAGCAGTCCACATCTGGAGGCCCGGGCGCAGGCGGAGCGGCGCCGGCCGCTGCCGCGGGTGCTGCGTCCGCAACCACAAAATTCTGCAGCGAGTGCGGCAAACCCATCCCGCGCGCGAGCAAATTCTGTCCGGAATGCGGCAAGCCCCAGGCGTAGTAGCGGTGAGGCGGGCATGAGCGGAATCGAGTGGGTGGTCGAGGCGTTCGGTTGCTCGTCGGAATCGCTGCGCGACCTGCGCGCGATGGAAACACTTTTTCACGGAATGATTCGCGGGATGAAGTTGCGCCCCGTCGGAGAAACGCAATGGCATCAGTTTCCCGGGACCGGCGGTATCACGGGGTTGTGCTTGCTCGCCGAATCGCACATCGCTTGCCACACTTTTCCGGAACACAATTCGCTTTGCTTGAATCTGTTTTGTTGCGTGCCGCGGACGGAATGGAATTTTGAAGCGGCGCTGCAGCAGCTTTTTTATGCCAGAACAGTTTCGGTGAGGCGGCTGGCGCGGCCTTATGAGGTGGCGCGTCATCAAGCGGCGAGCGATTAGGCGGCGATTCGAGTTCGGAGCGATGAAATTTTTGTGCAACAGGTGAGCAACGGACGATGACTCAGCCCGTCTCGAATTGCCCGAACTGCGGCGCGAAAATTGTCTTCAAGTGGTCCAGCAGCGTGCAGACAGTTTGCCCTTACTGCAAAAGCATTCTCGTGCGCACGGACGTCGACCTCAAGAAAGTCGGCCAGGTGGCCGATCTCCCGCCGGATAGTTCGCCGATTCAGCTCAATACGGAAGGTATCTATCGCAACAAAGCGTTTGTGGTGATTGGGCGAATTTTGTATGAGTACGATCAAGGCGGCTGGAACGAGTGGCACATCACGATGAACGACGGCACGAGCGCGTGGCTGTCCGATGCGCAGAATGAGTATGCGATTTCTTTTGCAACTAACACGACGGGTTTGCCGGCAGCGAAGCAGATTCAGGTTGGGCAGCAATACAACTGGAACAAGCAGAGTTACACGTTGACGGTGATTACGCCGGCGCATTACCGGGGAGTCGAAGGCGAGTTGCCGTTTCAATATTGGGACAAGACGGACGTCACGTTTGCGGACCTGCGCAGCGAGACGGGAAAGTTCGCCACTTTGGACTATAGCGATGAGGACCCGGCGCTGTATCTTGGCGAATTTGTCGAGTTCGACGATCTCAAGCTGAAAAATCTGCGCAGTTTTGAGGGCTGGTGATGAGCACAGGCGCGCCGCCGCTTTCGAATCCGCCGAAACCGCAAGTGAAGGCGTTGAATTGTCCGCAATGCGGTGCGGCGATCGTGCTGCGTTCCTTGGGGAACGCGGAAACCGTGGTTTGCGCAAGCTGCCATTCGATTTTGGATGCGAAAGATCCGAATCTGCAGATCCTGCAAAAATTCAACGTCATCACTGGCGAAGTGCCGCCGATGATTCCACTGGGGACACGCGGGAAAATTCGCGGCACAGATTATGAGGTGATCGGATTTCAGCGGCGCAGCATCACCGTCGAGGGCATTCGCTACGACTGGCACGAGTATGTGCTGTTTAATCCGTACAAGCCCACGCGCTATCTCACGGAATATCAGGGCCACTGGAACGACATCAGCGTTTGCAAGGAGTTGCCGACCGTTCAGTTCGCCGCCGTCAATTACTTGGGCGAAATTTACAAGCACTTTCAAACTGCGGAAGCCAATACGAATTACGTGCTCGGCGAGTTTCCGTGGCAGGTGCGCGTGGGGGAGCACGCGACGGTGACCGACTACGTGAAGCCGCCGCGCGTGCTGTCGTCGGAAAAGATGGCCAACGAAGTGACATGGTCCATCGGCGAATACATGTATGGCGCGGATATATGGAAGGCGTTTAATTTGCCGGGGCAAGCGCCGGAAGCGGTCGGCGTTTATGAGAATCAGCCGTCGCCGGTCAGCGAGAATGTGAAAGGGATTTGGAGCGCGTTCCTGGCGTTTGCGATTTTGCTCTTGATACTTTTGGCGGGATTCGATCTGGCGTCGAGCAAGACCACGGTTTTCGATTCGAGTTATCGCTTGAATGCGGGCGAACCGAAGGGCGAAGCGTCCTTTGTGACGGATGTGTTCAATTTGGATGGGCGCACTTCGAACGTGCAAGTCACGACGTCGGCCAATGTCGACAACTCCTGGATTTATCTGAATTATGCGCTGATCGATCAGGATTCCGGACAAGCTTGGGATTTCGGGCGCGAAGTGAGCTATTACCATGGGTACGACAGCGATGGCTCGTGGACGGAAGGCAGCCGGAAAGACGAGGTCGTCATCCCAAGCGTCCCCGCGGGGCATTATTATTTGCGCATCGAGCCTGAAGTGGATCCCAGACATCCTCCACTTGTCTATACGGTGCAAGTGAGGCGAGACGTCACCGTTCCCGGATTGTTTGGCGTGGCCTTTCTGGCGTTGCTGATTCCGGCGATTGCGATTACGTGGCGTTCGATGAGTTTTGAACGCGCGCGTTGGGCTGAGAGCGATCATCCGCCCATTCACATCGGGAGTTCGGAGGAATAAAAGATGTTCAGAAAGCTTTATCTCGGTTATGGATTGCTGGTTCTCGGTAGCACCTGCTTCGCGCAGTACAGCGGCTGGAGCCTCGACAGGATCAGCCAACTAAAAAATGTTCCCAAGTCCGTTCGTGACAATCCCGGTTCCTATCGTTCCGTTTACGGCTTCTATCACCATTACACCGGAGGCAAATAAGATGAACCTCGTTCCGCTCGGCAATGTCATCGCAGCGCTGGCGTTCGCCTTTCTCGGCATGCTTATTTTCATCATCGCGTTTTTGGTGATGGATAAACTGACGCCGTATCATCTCTGGAAGGAAATCGTCCAGGAGCACAACATGGCGCTGGCTATTCTCGTCGGCGCCATGTCGATCGGCATTTGCATCATCATCGCCGCCGCCATTCATTAGCTCATGGGCATTCTGCTCTTCATCTCGGTGCTGCTGGTTGCGGCTTGCGGGCTTATTTACGAACTCGTCGCGGGCACGCTCGCCAGCTACCTGGTGGGAGACAGCGTCTTCCAGTTCTCGACGATCATCGGCACGTATCTCTTTGCGATGGGGATTGGCAGCGCGCTATCGCGTTACCTGAATCGCGGACTCGTGCAGCGCTTTGTGTGGATCGAATTGATGATCGGCGTGATCGGGGGGTTTTCTTCCGCGCTTTTGATGATGGCTTTCGCGTTCACGCAGGGCTTCGAGTTAATTCTCTATGCCATCGTGGTTGTGATGGGCGTCCTCGTCGGCCTGGAAATCCCATTGCTCATGCGCATCGTGCGCGACCGCTACCAATTCCGCGACGTAATTGCCCACGTCCTCACGTTCGATTATCTTGGCGCGCTTGGAGCGTCTCTGCTCTTTCCCCTTCTTCTTGTGCCGCGTCTCGGGCTTGTTCGCTCGGCGATGCTCTTTGGTCTTGTGAACGCGGGCGTCGCCCTGTGGAGCACGTATTTGTTTGCCCATCAGCTTTCAGACACGCGCGCGCTTCGCGCCGTGTGTCTTCTCGTTTTATGCGGCTTGGGGATTGGCATGGTGGAAGCCAGGCACATCACGGCGACTGCCGAGGACAATATCTACGCCGATGACATCATCTTCGCGCGCGACACGCATTATCAGCATCTTGTCCTCACGCGGTTTAAGGATGATATTCGACTCTTTCTCAACAGCCATCTGCAATTCAGCTCTCGCGATGAATACCGCTATCACGAAGCGCTCATCCATCCGGGTCTTGCTGCCGTCCCTGTGCCGCACCGCGTCCTGGTCCTTGGCGGCGGCGATGGGCTAGCAGTGCGCGAGATTCTAAAATATCCACAAATCGAGAGCATCACTCTGGTGGATCTCGATCCGGAAATGACCAAGCTTTTCTCCTCGCATCCGATGCTTACCAAGCTCAACGACAAATCGTTGTTGTCGCCACGCGTCCACGTGATCAACGCCGATGCTTTCCCCTGGGTCGATTCGAATCCGGACAGTTTTGATTTCATCGTCATCGATTTTCCCGATCCCACGAACTATTCGCTCGGCAAGCTGTACACCACGGCTTTTTATCGCGCCGTCTCGAGGCACCTTAGCGCGCAGGGCATGATGGTCGTGCAGAGCACCTCGCCGATGTTCGCGCGTGATTCTTATTGGTGCATCGCGCAAACGATCAAACAGGCCGGCCTCGAAACGTATCCGTATCACGTCTATGTTCCGAGTTTTGGCGAATGGGGATTTGTCCTCGCTTCATTCCATGACTACACTCCGCCCAGTTCTGTTCCGAGCGGGCTTCGTTTCATCAGCGTGGAAGGTTTGCCCGCGCTGTTCCAATTTCCGCCAGATATGTCTCCTCTCCCCATGCCTGCCAACCATCTGAACGATCAAGTGCTCGTCCGCGCCTATGATAACGACTGGAAGGACATCAGTCATTGAAGGTTGGACGCCGCAGATTTCTCCGGGGTGGAAGTGCAGCGCTCGTTGGACTTTCGCTGAAAACGGACCGGCCGATTGCAGGTTCCTTCGTCAACGATTCTTTCCAGATGGGCCACATGTTGCGCGACCGCGCTTCTTTTCATCCGCCGAAGCGCATCGAGAAAGTTTCCGTCGTCGTTGTGGGGGGAGGCATCGCCGGCTTGAGCGCCGCCTGGCGTCTGCGCAAGCGCGGTTTCACGGATTTCGTCGTTTTGGAAATGAATCCGCAAGCGGGAGGAAACGCGCGCTGGGGCGAAAATGAAATCAGCGCATATCCTTGGGCCGCCCATTACGTACCAGTGCCCGGGCCGAAAGCCGAATACGTTCGCGAATTATTCGAAGATCTCGGCGTGCTCAAGAATGGCGAGTGGAATGAGCGCTACCTCTGCTTCGCGCCGCAAGAGCGGCTTTTTCTTTACGGCCGCTGGCAAGACAGCATCGAGCCGGCCGTTGGCCTCACGCAAAAGGGCCGCGACCAGTTCCAGCATCTCGAAGATCTTTTCGCGAAGTTCCGCGCGACCGGCGAATTCACGATCCCGCTCGAACTTGGCCGCACCTCCAAGTTCCAGAACCTGGATCGCCTGTCTTTTTCCGATTGGCTCCAGCAACAAGGCTGCGATTCGCGGCTCGTGACCTGGTACATGAACTACGCCTGCCGCGACGATTACGGCGCGCTCGCGAAAGACACTTCGGCCTGGGCCGGGCTACACTATTTTTGTTCGCGCGAAGTGGAAGAAAAGGGTCCGCTTACCTGGCCTGAAGGCAACGGCTGGATCACGCGCCGGCTTCTCGAACGCGTTGGCGATAATGTCCGCGCCAATGAAATGGTCCATCACATCGTGGAGACAAAAAGCGGTTTGAGCGTTTTCTCCGGCGACACGGAGTTTCAGGCCGAATTTGTCATTTTCGCCGCGCCTACTTTCCTCGCACCTTATTTGCTCGAGGGTTTTCCTCGCTTACACGATTTCGTCTATTCACCGTGGCTCACCGCCAATTTAACGCTCGAGCGAATTCCCGATTCACGCGGCGCCGAGCCTACCTGGGATACGGTTTTTCTCGATTCGCCCACGCTCGGCTATGTCGATGACACGCACCAGAGTGTGCGAACACACATCGATCGAACGGTCTGGACGTTTTATTGGTCTCTCGTCGACGGCACGCCCGCGCAAAACCGCCAGCTCCTTCTTGAAAAGAATTGGAGCTATTGGAAGGAAGCGATTCTCCGCGACCTTGAGCGCGTCCACTCTGACATCCGCCAGTGCGTCTCGCGCATCGACGTTATGCGCATGGGCCACGCCATGATTCGACCCGCCGTTGGCTCGGTTTTTTCCGAAGAGCGCATGCGTCTCGCACACCCGCGCCGCGATTCTCGCCTCTTCTTCGCCAACTCCGATCTCAGCAGTATTTCTATCTTTGAAGAAGCGCAATACCACGGCGTTATCGCGGCGCAAACCGTTCTGGAACGCCTCCACGGCCACCGCTAGTCATGCAAAACGCACAATTCAGAAGTTGGAATCCCCAAATAAATTTCATGCATCCAATTTAATTGAACGCTCGTACTATATAAGCGGGTTCGCGCGCGGTTTCTAAGGAAGAAAGAATGTTGCTTCAAAGAAAGCCCGAACTGACTTACGCCGACGTCACGCCGAAAGAAATCTACCTCAACCGGCGGAAATTCCTCAAGGCCATGGGCATCGCCGGCGCGGCCGCGTTTGCGGGCAAGGAACTCCTGGATCTCTCCGCTCCGTCGCAAATCGCTTATGCCGGCGTGAACTTCCCCAACCTGGTGAAAAGCCCCTTCAGTACCACTGAACCACAAACTTCCTTTAAGGCCGTCACGCACTATAACAATTTCTACGAATTCGGCGTCGACAAAGACCAGCCCGCGAAAAACGCTCAGAAATTTCGCACTTCACCCTGGACGGTTTCCGTCGAGGGCGAAGTCAAAACCAAGCGCAAGTTCACCATGGACGAGATTCTGAAGCTGGCCCCGCTCGAAGAGCGCATCTACCGGCACCGCTGCGTGGAAGGCTGGTCGATCGTCGTGCCGTGGATTGGCTTTTCCTTCAGCACCATCGCGAAACTGGTTCAACCGACGGAGAAGGCAAAATTCGTGGCATTTGAATCGTACTGGGACTTAGGGCAGATGCCGCTGGCCAGGCCGGAATTGGCCGGCATCGAATTCCCGTATGTCGAGGGCCTGCGCTTGGACGAGGCCATGAATCCACTGACACTTCTGTGCGTGGGCATGTATGGCGAATCGCTTCCGAATCAGGACGGAGCGCCCGTGCGCACGGTCATCCCCTGGAAGTACGGTTTCAAAAGCATTAAATCCATTGTCAAAATCCGCTTTGTAAAAGGCGAACCGCCGACGACCTGGAATCTTGCGAATTCTCATGAGTACGGTTTCTATTCGAACGTGAATCCCAACGTCGATCATCCACGCTGGTCGCAAGCCACGGAGCGCCGCCTCGGCGATATTTTTCGGCACAAGACGCTCATGTTCAACGGCTATCAAGATCAAGTCGCCAGCATGTACGCGGGCATGGACCTGAGAAAGTATTACTGAGGCTGGTTGCCGGCGTGCCCTCGATCCTCGCCAACAAATGGACGAAGCGCGCGGTGTTTCCAATTTGCTTCGTGCCTTTCGGGATTCTGGTCTGGAAAGCGTTCACCGGAAATCTCGGTCCAAATCCAGTTGAGACTCTGCAGCACACCACCGGCGATTGGACGCTGCGCTTCCTCGTCCTTACTCTCTGCATCACGCCGCTGCGCAAACTTCTGAAGCTGCCCGATCTGATTCGTTTTCGCCGCATGCTCGGCCTCTTCGCCTTTTTCTACGCTTGCATGCACTTTCTCGTCTATCTCGGCCCGGACCAAAACTTCAGTTTGGCGGCGATGGGGAAGGACGTCTACAAGCGTCCATTCATTACGGTGGGATTTACCGCTTTCGTCCTTCTAATTCCCTTGGCGCTCACCTCGACCGCCGGATGGATTCGCCGGCTCGGCGGACGCCGCTGGCAAATGCTCCATCGCTTGATCTATATCAGCGCAATTTGCGGGGTGGTTCACTACTACTGGCTGGTGAAATCCGCAGTGTTACGGCCCTTGACCTACGGCGCAATTGTCGCCATCCTGCTGCTCTGGCGTCTTGGAGATTGGATGATTCGCCGTGGCCGCGCCATCCCAGCAGTCGCCAAAACGCAGCGCGCTTCCGCCGACGGCTAGTGAACGGTTGTACTGCCCCCGCCGCCTGGAGTAGACATTTCGCTGAACTCCAAACCCCAAAAATGCGGTGCCGGCGTAAGAAACTCCACGCCAATCCGCTGTCCCCTTTCGCAGGGCTCGCCCTGGTACACCACGCGGCACTCCTGCTCTTCCAATGTCTCGGGGTTCGTTAATACCAGCATTTCGCCGTTGTCGATCTCGTGCTTCAGCATCAGCAAGCCGCCGTGCGCGTTCACGACAACGGTCTCGCACGATTCCTTGAATTTCTTGCCGTTGTGCGCGCGGCCCTGCGCCTGCAAGCGCATTTTGTGGAAGGCCCGCCCGCTGCGTCTGTGCGTGGGAGAGGTTGTTTGGTTCATACCGCCATCATCGGCTGCTTCGCGAAACAAGGTCCACTGGCCCTCGGGACAGGTGTTCTCCACAAGCAACCGCGAGCCGCTCCCTGGCAAACGGGAGACCTCGTAGCCGGAAAATTCGTAGGCGATAGGCAGACAGACGGGGTGAACTTGAGATAGGCTGGTTTTATGCATGTTTACGTCGCAATTTATCACTTGCAATGTGCAAGTAAGACAGACAAAATCTTTTCGAGGCTTTTGTAGTTTCAACTCTCGCTGGTTTAAAGGAGCTTCGCATGAGCAAGGTACGAGTTCTCGCCGGCACGCGAAAAGGCGCTTTCATTCTGACGTCCGATGGAAAGCGCCAAAACTGGGAAGTCTCCGGGCCGCACTTTGCCGGGTGGGAGATTTACCACATGAAGGGATCGATCGCCGATCCCAATCGTATATTTGCATCGCAAACCAGCGGCTGGTTTGGGCAGGTCATTCAACGCTCCGATGATGGTGGCAAGACCTGGATACAGCCCGGCACTCCACCTGGAGAGCCGACCACGGGCCCTGGCGGAATGCCCAAGGGCGAGAGCAACAAGTTTGTCTACGACGACTCCAAGGAAACCGGCAAACCGCTCACCACGCATCAGTGGTACGACGGAACCCAGAAACCCTGGGTGTTCAAGCGCGTCTGGCATCTCGAACCTTCCCTCAGCGATCCGGATACTGTTTACGCCGGAGTGGAAGACGCCGCGCTCTTCCGCTCCACCGACGGCGGCAAGAGTTGGCACGAACTTTCAGGATTGCGCGGACACGGCACAGGACCTCGTTGGCAGCCCGGCGCAGGTGGGATGTGCCTGCATACGATTATTTTGGATCCCAAGAATCCCAAGCGAATTTATATTGCCATTTCCGCCGCCGGCGCCTTCCGCACCGACGACGGCGGCGAGACTTGGCGCCCCATCAACAAGGGGCTCTACTCAAAATATATCCCCGAGCCCACTGCCGAGGTCGGCCACTGCGTTCACCGCATTGCCCTGCATCCCTCGCATCCCGACGTGCTTTTCATGCAAAAACATTGGGACGTCATGCGCACGGACAACGCCGGCGACTCCTGGCAAAAAATTAGCGGCAACTTGCCAACCGACTTTGGCTTCGTAATCGACGTAAACGCCCACGAGCCGGAGACCGTCTACGTCGTCCCCATCAAAAGCGACGGCGAGCATTTTCCTCTAGATGGCAAGCTGCGCGTCTACCGGAGCAAATCCGGCGGAAACGAATGGGAAGAGCTCGGCAAGGGTCTTCCGCAGCGCGATTGCTATGTGAACGTGCTGCGCGACGCGATGGCCGTCGACTCCCTCGATAAAAGCGGCATCTATTTCGGCACCACCGGTGGACAGGTATACGTTTCGCCCGATGGCGGAGACAACTGGGCGACCATTGTTCGCGATCTTCCGCCCGTGCTCTCGGTCGAGGTCCAGACACTGGCATGATTCGAGTTATCCTGCCGCCGCACCTGCGAGGGCTGGCGCGCATCAGCGGCGAAGTCGAGCTGGAGATCGCGGGCCAAGTCACGCAGCGTTCCGTGCTCGATGCGCTCGAAGCCCGCTATCCGATGCTCAGCGGCACGATTCGCGATCACGTCACCCAGCAACGGCGGCCATTTTTGCGCTTTTTCGCCTGCGGTGAAGATTGGTCACACGAGGAGCCGGACGCGCCTCTTCCGGAGGCGATCGCCTCTGGCGCTGAACCGCTGCTCATCGTTGGGGCCATCGCGGGTGGCTAGCCGCGCATCGACGAATGCGCGTTTGGGAACCTATAATTCCGAACCCATCTGCAACGTGGTCATTCGCCGCTTCCTTTCTCGGCCCAATTCCTCGCCGTTGCGCTTGGATCAAACGCCCACGCAAACATATAAGAATTTAGCCGCTACCGCTCCCAATCCCATTTCCGTTTCTCGAGCAAAGCGTGCTCAGCATCCGAAAACGGAATCTCGGTATGCCAAAAGCATGTTCCCGAAATCAGCCACCCATGCAGCGCGTGTCCCCAAGCCCGGTTTTCGAAAGAGTCTGTGCTCGTTGACTTGCCTTAAATCGCACCCTAAGATGAGCGCAAATGTCGGATTCCGACTCCGAATTAGGGAAGACGATCTCCCATTACCGCATTATCGAAAAACTCGGTGGCGGCGGCATGGGCGTGGTTTATGAAGCGGAAGACCTAAGCCTCGGGCGCCATGTAGCTCTTAAGTTCCTGCCGCAGGACTTGGCAAAGGACGCAAGATCCCTGGAACGCTTTAGGCTTGAGGCCCGTGCTGCTTCTTCGCTAAACCACCCCAACATTTGCACCGTGCACGAAATCGCCGAAGAGGGCGGGAGCACGTTTATCGCTATGGAATTGATGGAAGGAACCACGCTGAAACATCGGATCGCGGGCACGCCGCTGCCTCTCGACGAGCTCTTGAACCTCTCCATCGAAATTGCCGACGCGCTGGACGCCGCGCACTCCAAAGGCATCATTCACCGCGATATTAAGCCCGCGAATATTTTCGTTACCAAACGAGGCTCCGCGAAGATTCTGGATTTCGGGCTCGCAAAATTAATTCCGTCGGCTTCCCCCGGTAGTGTCGCAGACGGCGATACCATCACGATCGAGGAACATGTGCTAACGCGGCCCGACACTACCGTCGGTACCGCCGCGTATATGTCCCCCGAGCAAGCGCGGGGAAAAGAGCTCGACTCGCGCACCGACCTCTTTTCCTCCGGCATTACGCTCTACGAAATGGCCACTGGCACTCGCCCTTTTCATGGCAACACTTTGGCAAACCTTTTTGACGCCATCCTCCACCGGACTCCAATCGCGCCCACGCTCCTCAATCCTCACGTCCCTGCAAGGCTCGAAGACATCATCGGCAAAGCACTCGAAAAAGATCCCGCTTTTCGATACCAGCACGCTTCGGACATGCGCAGCGAGCTGAAGCGTCTCAAACGCGACCTCGAATCGGCCGAGCGTACATCGCAGCCGGCGGAGCCAACCGTTCTTCAGCATGGCGTCACTCCAGCAGCTACGCAAGGCGCGCTGGCCGTGAAAACAGGGCGGCGGCGCTTTCTACAGATTGCCGCAGGCTGCGCTCTGCTTTTATTGGTGTTACTCGCGGTTGTTATGTCCAGAGGGCGCGAGACCTGGCAGAGAATTTTCGGCCCGGACATTCCTCATCAAAAAAATCTCGTTGTGCTGCCTTTCAGAGCACTCGATAGCCAGCCAGGCGAACAAGCCTATTGCGATGGATTTACGGAGACTGTCACCGCGAAACTGGCGCATCTAGAAGCTCTGCAGGTGCCTCTGGCACGAGAAGTACGAAGTCACCACGTAAGTAGCATTCAAGAAGCGAGAAACCAGTTTGGTGCAAACCTCGTGCTCGACGCCAGCTGGCAACGCTCGCAGGATTCTGCCCGCATCAATCTAAGCCTCGTTGATGCCAAGACCGGAGAGCAGCTTCGCACCGAAACAATTACTGCGCCGGTGAACGATTTATTCCGCCTGCAAGACCAGGTCGTGCTCATGGCTTCACGCATGCTCGAGGTTCAGCTGTCCGCGAGCAATGCGTCTTCGCTCATCGCTCATGGCACAACTGTCCTGACGGCCTACGACTTTTACGTCCAGGGAATTGGCTATCTCCAACGATACGAGCGCATTGAGAATGTCGAAACGGCGATTGGGTTGTTCCAGCGCGCCATCAAGGAAGATCCGTCCTATGCTCAGGCGCAAGCCGCCCTCGCTCAAGCCTATTGGTACAAGTACAGCGCCACCAAGGACCCGCAATGGGCCGAAGCTGCGAAAACCGCGGTCAAGTCTGCTCGCGATCTGAATAGTCAGTTGCCAGAAGTACAGTTGGCTATCGCTGACTTTAACCTTAGAACTGGCGCTTATGCGGATGCCGTTTCAGGTTTTCAGCGCGGGATTACCCTGGACGACGAAAACGTGATTGCCTACTTGGGCCTTGGTAACGCTTACGACTCTTTGGGGCGGACCGCGGACGCTGAACAGGCGCTTCGCCACGCCATTGCGATAAGCCCACAGTGCTGGGCTTGTTACAACCAGTTGGGGATTTTTTTGAACCGGCACGCCCGTTACACGGAAGCCGCCGAAACGTGGCAAAAAATTACGGAGCTGACCCCGGACAACGTCTGGGGTTACATGAACGTTGGCGCGGTTTACCTATACATTGGACAATTTGAAAAGGCGAACGAATACTTTCTTCGTGGTCTCCAGTTCGCGCCCGACAACGCCGATTTATACTCCAACGCCGGGACCGCGAGTTTTTTCCTCGGCCACTTCGAAGAAGACGTCGCCTATTGCAAAAAAGCTCTGGAGATCATGCCGCAAAAATACGACTACTGGGGCAATCTCGCCGACGGCTACCGCTTGACCCCTGGCCAGTCTAGCAACGCTGCCGCGGCCTACAAGCAGGCCATCCATCTTGCGGAAATGCAGTTGAAGATTAATCCCATCGACTCCGATGTGCTCAGTTCTCTGGCCACGTACTATGCGCGAACCAACGATCCCGTCCGTGCTCGCAGCTATCTCGAAAGAGCCTTGAAGCAGAAACCCGATGATGTCGACGTTCTCCGCATCGCATGCCTCGTCTATCTCGAAACCGGCAATCGTCAGGAGGCCATGCGCTGGCTCCAGAAGGCCGTCGCCGCCGGCTACGCCAAAGAACAACTTCTTGCTAATCCCGAGCTAACCAGCTTACACTCGGACCCACAGTTTGAACTGCTCGCAAAGGAAGCCAAGTCCTACCAATAGCCAATCTGAGTTGTTAGCGAAGGGCAACAATTCCTTTGCGCCGGGTTCAGTTTTTCGGGATACCCATCATCAGTTCGGACAATTCTAAGTTCAGACAAAGGAGGTCCCCGTGCCTGCCCAGCTCAACCTCAGTTCCACGATCAAAAAATTGCTGGTTTATTCGATCACAGTTGCGACCTTTACCATCATCCTTGCTCCCCGCGCCAAGGCATACACGACTTGGACGATAACGATCGACGCGACGGGCAATGGGCCGAAGCCCGCCGGGTATTCACTGTCAAGAACGGATACCGGCATCCCATGCGAGTACACCAACAGCAGCAGCGGCGCACGTAGCTTGACGGTGTGCCCAAAGGACGTCGTTTTATGGGTGGCAAGCACGGCCCCTGGTTCGTCTGGAAAGAAGAAAAATGAGCTGTTCGTGTTTCAGGAAGACACGATATTGTTGGATGGCGATAACAATTCCGTGCAGACGCTACACTCTTCAGACGGGGCTGCAACCGGAGGCACCATTGATCCTACGGCAACTCTGCTTGGACATGAATACTATGTCGTTGTTTACGACAGGTCGGATAAGAAATGGTACATGGAAGATCCCAAAATCATAATTGGGGGTACGCAGGTACCATCCTTAATGGAAGATATTCAGAAGAACTGTAAACAACTCACCCCGCTCCTTGAAAAACATGCTGATCTGAGCAAAGAGGCAAAGGAACAAGCAATTAAGGCGTGTAAGCAGCTCGAAGAGATCAACATCCCGAAGAACTGAGCGCGACGAAGACCTTACCCGAATTCGGCCCGTTCGTCAGAGAGCAGCCAAAAATTGGTCCTCACTATGCCCGGGCATATTTTCCGCAGCGGGGTCAGACAAGCGGACGGTAGACAAAAGACCGAAAGGGTAATTAGGCGAAAAACCTTGGAGGTCTCTCCTAATGATTTCGCCGACCGTCCCACCGCTTTAGCGAGCTCCGCTTGTGCGCAGAGCAGGCACGGCCCTAGAATAGAATTCAGCAGCGGAGGGCAGTTTCCAGATTTGCTTTTATCCCTCCGCGGCACTCATCCGTATCAATTTTTATTTTCTCGAATTTATTCGAAAGGACTCATAGCCCCCGAGATCCCCGCTTATGAACCTTGCTGAATTTATCGAAGCTAATCGCGACAATCACCTCTCCGAACTCTGCGAATTCTTGCGAATCCCCAGCGTCAGCGCCAAGAGCGAACACAAGCCGGACATCGAGCGCGCCGCTCGCTGGGTGGCCGATCATCTACGTGCCGCCGGGTTCCAGAAAATTGAGATTGTTCCTACAAATCTCCACCCTCTCGTCTACGCCGAATCGCTCGAAGCTCCCGGCAAACCCACCATCCTCTTTTATGGCCATTACGATGTTCAGCCCGCCGAGCCGCTCGATCTTTGGACTTCGCCCGCCTTCGAACCCACGGTTCGTAATGGCAATCTCTTCGGCCGCGGAACCGCCGATGACAAGGGCCAGGTTCATATCCATCTGAAAGCGCTCGAATCCATTCAGAAAGTGAATGGCAAACTTCCCATCAACGTAAAAGTCCTGATCGAAGGCGAAGAAGAAGTCGGCAGCGTCAGCCTGTGGGACTACGTGCAGAAAAACAAGGAAAAGCTCAAAGCCGATGCACTCGTTGTTTCCGACACTTCCATGCTCGCGAAGGGCGTACCGTCCATCACCTACGGATTGCGCGGATTAAATTACTACCAGATTGAATTAACAGGCGCCGTTCGCGATCTTCATTCCGGCGTCTATGGTGGCGCGGTCCCCAATCCTCTAACGATTCTCGCCGAGCTATTCGCCAAACTTCACGACAAGAATTTTCGCGTTACGGTTCCGGGCTTCTACGATAAAGTCGCAAAAATTTCCGTGCCTGAACGCAAAGCATTGAACGCCCTGCCCTGGAAGAAAAAAGCATTCGAAGAAGCCGTCGGCGCTCCGGGCTACTTCGGAGAAAAGGGTTTCACGATTGTCGAACAACTTTGGACGCGCCCAACCTTCGAATTGAATGGCGTATGGGGCGGCTACCAAGGCGAGGGCGCGAAGACCGTGATCCCTTCAAAAGCCTACGCGAAATTTTCCACGCGCCTCGTTCCCAACCAGGATCCGCAGAAGATTGCGCTGCTCGTCGAAAAACACATTCGCAAACTATTGCCCAAGGCCGTCAAGTGCAAATTCGACGTTCTCAGCACTGGCAAACCGTGGGTCGCGCCGTTCCACGCGCCTATTTTCAAAATCGCACAAGGCGCTCTCGAAAAGGGCTTCGGAAAAAAGGCCGTTTTCATTCGGGAAGGCGGCTCCATCCCTTTCGTCACGCAGATGCACGACACTTTCAAGGTTCCCTGCGTGCTTCTCGGTTTCGGTCTCCCCGATGAAAACGCGCACGCTCCCGACGAGCACATTGCTCTAGAAAATTATTTCGGCGGAATCAAGGCCATCGCCCACTTCTACACCGATCTTGCCGCGTTGTGACGCGGAACACATCCGGCTTGTCGAGCACCTCCAACGGTTGATGGCGGCCCGTGTTTTGGCTGCTTTTTCACAGGGACGTTTCGAAAAGCCGCATTTTTCCAGCCTTTTTTGCGGTTTTTCCTTGCGTTCTACTTTCACCTTGGCTATAGTGCCGTGCGGCCCGAGTTTTCACGCCAACCCAGGGGGTTTCGCTCGCGGCCTGCCCCGTGTGTTTCGGGGTGGAAAGTAAATACAGGAGGATAAGCAGACTAGATGGCAGCCAAGCCAATGAGCAAGAGCAAGATCGTGTCGTACATCGCCGAGAAGTGCGGCACACCCAAGAAAACCGCGGCGCTCTTTTTCGAAGAGCTTTTCAAACTCGCGGTGAAGGAATGCAAAGGCGGTGCGGGCAAGTTCGTTATTCCGAACATCGGCCGCGCCGTGAAAGCGCACCGCAAGGCGCGCATGGGCCGTAACCCCCAGACGGGCGAGGCCATCAAGATCAAGGCCAAGACCGTGGTTCGTCTCCGTCCGGCGAAGGCGTTTAAGGACGCCGTACTGAAGTAGAAGTAGATTCCCTGCTTAGCGGGGAGAGGGCCCGGACACAGCGCAAAAGAATTGGCGCGGCTCAGATTAGAAGTTGAGCATCGCCACTTCGGACCGCGCTAGGTGCCTGGGCGGGTGTCCCGGTTGAGTTTGCCCCGCATGACCTGAGCGATCAGGCTATGCGGGGCTTTTGTTTCCGCCGCTGAAAACTTTCTTGCACCGCTGGGAAATTCCGGCGGCAAATTTCAGCTTGAAACTCGAGCGGCCGATTTCGCAAGAGATTCCGCCGCCGAGTTCGCCGAGGTCGTACCGAACGCAGTCGCTAGAGGGTCTTCACGTAGGCGATTACGTCCTTGATTTGCTGGGCGTCCAGGACATCCTTGAACGGAGGCATGAGCGAGTCGCCGTTCTCGATCCAAGTTGTAAGATTTTCGGTGGTCACTTTTTTATTGTTGACCGTGAAAGTGCCGCGCTTGGAAATTCCCTTTAGCCCGGGACCGATTTTTCGGTTGGTGCTATCCGCAAAATGGCAGATGGAGCATTTCTGCTCGAACAGCTCTTTGCCTTTTTCGGCAGATCCGGAGGATTTGCCCGCCGTGGTTTTTTTCGGAGCTGGATTGGACGCTGGATCCTGCGCCAACAGCGCTACGCACATGCTCAACAACGCGATCCCAAGCAACAGATAATTTCGTTTCACGTCTCCCCCTCGTTTTTGCCTACAAATTGCGGCATGCAAATTTCGCTTCTATCTTCTCTTTTTACCGGCATAATTTCCACTCCGGGCACCCGGCACAAAGTACAGGTTCCCCCGGCGCACCGATGGAACTGTCGTACTTTTGACCTAGTCAGAACCGTGTGTTAACTCTAGTCCATGAGCCAGGAAACCCTCACACGAGCCTGGGAAATCCTTCAAGATGCGTATCAGGCCCAAATGGAAGGCGACTACGACCGGGCCGTCGAGCTGTATCAGTCCTCGCTGGAGCTGCACCCGACGGCGGAAGCGTACACGTTTCTTGGCTGGACCTATCATTTTCAGGGCCGCATCGAAGACGCCATCGCGGAGTGCAAACGGGCGATTGAAGTTGATCCTGAATTCGGCAATCCTTACAACGACATTGGAGCTTATCTGATCGAACTGGGGCGCTTCGATGAAGCGATTCCCTGGCTCGAACGCGCGACGGAAGCTCGCCGGTACGAGCCGCGCCACTTTCCGCATTACAACCTGGGCCGCGCCTATCTCGGTAAAGAAATGTACGGACGCGCGATGAGATGTTTTCAAGAGGCGCTGGAAGTCGAGCCGCGGTATTCACTGGCGCGGCAGGCGCTGGCTTCGCTTCGCCGCATGGTAAATTGAGAAGAGAGTGCGTAGTGGGTAGTGAATAGTGAGTAGTGAGTAGTGCGCGGAGCAACACTGACCAGCGGAAATTGCAAGCTCACAGCTAACAGCCGACAGCAAGAAAAATCCAACAAGACAATTTGGACGTGGTGTGCAGCCCTAAACATTCGGGGACGGCACTGTCCGGAATAAGACCGCGAAGAGGGCACGATATATTGCGCCCCTACACCCGGGGCCGAAGAGGAGTTACTTGCAGGGAGAGAATGGTCTCTCATTTTGCAGGCTCCTGCGCGGTGGGCTTGACGATGCGGTCGTAAATGAGGAGCAGGAGAGCGGTGGCAAAGCCGACGGAGCTGATGGCCCACCAGGCGCGTTCGGGATGGTGAGCGACTTCGCCAAAGTGATGCATCATCGTCCCGCCGAACCAGCCGCCCACCAAGGAGCCGATGCCGAGCGGCAGAAATGCGAAGCCCATGTATGTGCCTTGCTGGCCGGGAGGGGCGAGGCGCGAGATGTACGCGTAGTAGGGAGGCTGCTGAATGATTTCGCCGATGGCAAGCACGGCGATCGAAACGACCGCGCCGGTGACTGTCGGCCAGAACGACAGGACGAGCCAGGACATGGAAGTGATGACGGTGCCGAGAATTACGGCGTGGAACGGGGGAATCTTGCGGGCCAAATAGTTGACCGCGAAGGTGAGGCAGACAACGATGGCGGCATCGGTGATGAGGATGAGCTGGACGCGGGCGTGCACGTCCACATAAGTATGCAAGTAACCGGGAAGGCTGGTGTACTGCTGCCAGTAGACGATCCAATAGCCGGTGAAAATTACGAGGAACCACATAACCTTGCTGATTCCAGCGAGCGCCAGGAGCACGAGCGCTACCCAAATCCACCAGGAGACCGAGAAATGGTAGAGAAACGAAGCGACTGCCAACACGATGGCGATAGCGACCGTCGGAAGGACTAACCAGTATTTGCCCAACACCACGCAGAAATTGCGCACGACTTGAAGCAAGCTGGGCGCGGGGACGTCGCCGGGCTTGCGCGGATCGCGGAAGAAAAAGAAAACAAGGAAGAACATCGCGAAGACGCTAAGAGCGGAAACACGAAAGACTCGTTCCAGGCCAAGGTGTCTTTGGGCCCAATCCGCGACGAAGGGGCCGGCGGTGCCGCCAATATTCACCATGGTGTAGTAAATGGAATAGCCGAGAGTGCGGACATTTTCCTTGGAAGCGCGGGCGGTGGTGCCGACGACGCTGGGTTTTACGAGGGCGATGCCGAGAGCGGGCAACACGAGAATGCAGCCGACGAAAAGAGTGAGTGGCACCGCGTTGCGAACGGGCGCAAGCCAGGATGCGCCGATCGAGCCAATTAGAAAATACGCGGCAGCCAGAATCAGATAGGCCATCGAGAGGGCGCGGCGAAAGCCGAGCTTGTCTGCGACGGCGCCGCCAAAAATCGCCAGGAACCAAACCATGCCGCCGAAGAAGCCGGTGAGCGAGTCGGTGAGCTCGGTGGAAAAGGCGAGCCTTTCATGGAGATAGAGGGCCAACGAGGAAAACGCGCCGTAATAGGAGAGGCGCTCGAAGATTTCGCTAGTGTTGGCGACCCAGAAAGGGCGCTCGAAGCCGTCGCGAATTTCCTGGAGCCGCAGACTAACGCTCATCGAACCCCCATGGTGGAGTGCGGGGATTGTACTTGAATAGCTGAAAGTCGAAAGCTGAAAGTTGATGGAAGAGCGCGCGCGTCTAAGTCGCGTGCGGATCTCGCGACCCATGTGAGCCAAGGCATTAGGCTATGAAGGGCCGAGCGAAAAGGTCGAGGGCAGTAGCGTGCCCCCGACCCCCGGTGTTTTTTGTAAGGGTGACAAACAAAGGGGTTAGGGTTGACGCGGGGCGTAAGAGTGACAAACACAAGACTTAAAGTTATTTCGTTTTCAGGATGTTGCGCGTTGCACTTAAGAGTGGCAGTGCAAGGACTTGCAGGAGGACGTGTTGGAACTGGTGGACGTGAACGCCATTTTACGCCGCGCGGAGCCAAATGTAGAACCACATCGCAGGATTGGAAGGCCGCTAGAGGGGCGGAACGGTCCGCCTCAGAATGCGGACCCTACGGCGGCACGGGGGGATTAGCTTTGAGCGGCAGCCAAAAATGAAGCGGCCCCGCGAATGATTTGCGGGGCCGCCGGTAGTTGTCTGGGATTGGCTGAAGGCGCGACGGCCTTTGCGAATCCGAACATCGCTAGGACTTAAAAGCTTGCGCCTTAAGCCTCAGCCACCTCACGTTTTTCACTACAATCAGAATTTTTCATTTTGTCTGGATCAGCCTCCTTTCCCGTGTAAGGCAATAATAAATTCAAGTCGGGGCAAGTTCAATGAGGAAGTTGAAGAGGAAGTTGAAGAGCGTCCAATACCGATGAGCATGGACGTGGAGTTGGCCAGAACGGCGTGAACTGGCTGGCGATCCACGCGGGCTGGTCATCAGGCACGCCGGGGCAATGGACATCAGGTGATCTGATATTCGCGCATGAGAGAGACGATCGTTGGACGATTGCTGGCAAAGGAAACCCACACGGAATGGCACCAATCGTCGATGGCACGATCGCGCTCCGGCCCAGGAGGGGTCCCGAGCACATCGAGGACGGAGATGCCGCCGCGATCCTCGGGGAGATGGATACTCGGCCAGACGCGTTTAAAGCGCGCCATCTTCATGTGCATTTCCTGAACCTGACGCCCGGAAAATTTTTTTTCGAGATGGAGATAGAGGCCAACTAGACCAAAGACCATGGCGATGGGCTTGGTCTCGTGAGTTGCGGTTTGCAGGGTAAAGGCGTCCGTGACGTGTTGGAGGATAAATCCGGGGCGGCCCATCGTGTAGACGTAGACCTCATCATAGGCAGCGCGGAGGGGATCCATAGTTAGAGCAGTGTAGCGAAAAAATGGAGACGAGGCGGATGTTAGTGCCGCGCGGCGCGGCGCGGATAAGGGCCACTTTGTCAGCGGCAGAAGGAGTTGAAGTCGATGGGTGGGGCCGGGGCTGCGGGAACGGGGAGATTGCGGGCGCGGAGGCCGTCCTCGAGAGTGGTCGGGCCGGAGGGGAGAGCGGGGTTGGTGTCGAGGCGGTAGAAGGAGTCGCGCTCGGCTTGGGGAAGAGAGACGAAGCGGAAGCCGCGGGAGCGATAGAGGTCGAGGAGTTGGGGGAGCATTTCGGCGTCGAGGGCGCCGATGTGCATGAGAAGGACATAGGGGATGTCGCGGTGGTACAGAGTGTGGGAAAGCTGGCGGTAATAGCTGATGTTGGCGTCGGCGGCTGAGAGGTAGCTGCTTTTGAGTTGGGCGACGGCGGCGGAATCCGATTTGGCCATGCAACGGGCGTAGGGTTCATTCCAGAGATAATCGCTGAAACTCATAGTGACGGCGGCGATTTTGTAGCCGCGCTGGGCGAGGTAGGCGCGGATGGCGTCGTGCTTGGCGGGAGTGTCGCCTTCGGCGAGATAGGGGAAGCGAAACCAGTGCCAGTCCTCGTTATTCATTAGCCTGTTGAGAAGAGGCTCGTTGCGCGTGACGTTGGCTTCGAAGTCTTCGAGAGTGTTCTGGTTGAGATTCATGTGGGACCAGGTGTGATTGCCGAGGGGATTGCCGGCGTCGCGCCAGGCTTGGAGGACAGCGGGGCCGCCGGGCTCGTGCTCGTTGGTCTGGCCGTTGACGAAGCCGTAGATGGGAGGGAGATGAGCGGCGCGAAGTGCGGTGAGGATTTTTGCGGCGACTTCGGGGCGAGTTTCGCCGGGAGGGAGCGGGCCGTGGGCGGGGAGATCGTCGAAGGTGAAAGCGATTTGGGGGGATGGCGCAGCGGAGAAGAGAGCTAAGGAGAGGGACAGAGACGTGGCGACGAAGACGGCGGCAAGCAGGAGGCCTCGTGTTGGAGGAAAAGGCATTTCTCTTCACCGGGACGACGTGTTGAAAAGCAGAAGAAAAGTAGCAGTCTCTGAACCGCGTGTCTATCCGGAAGCAGGAGAAGCTTATCGAGTCGCGGGAAAAGTGGATGGGGATGGCGGGGGAAGGTAGAATGCGCGGCGCGGGACGAAGCGGAGGGGATCGTGAGGAAGACATTTCTTAGCGCGGCGGCGATCGCGATGATCGGCGCAGTAGCGGCGGATGCAGTGCACGCGCAGAAGCCGCCGCTTCTGGCGGAGAAGGATGTGGCGGCTTTGGCGAATGAGTTGAGCGGGGAGACGGCGAAGCGGAATTTGGAGGTGATTGCGACGTTCCACCGGCAGCGCGGATCGCGCGGGTATCACGCGGCGGCGGAGTTGGTGGCGGAGCGAGCGCGGGAGTATGGGTTGAGCGACGTGCAGATTTTGGGGTTTCCGGCGGATGGGAAGATTTTTTATGGAACACAGAGATCGCGGCCGGCTTGGGATGCGGAGGTGGGGGAGTTGTGGGAAGTAAAGGACGTAAAGGAAATAGAGGAGGTAAAGGAGAAGAATGCTTCTGTAGAAAGAAGTGGCGAGTGGGGAGTGACGAGTGGCGAGAAGAAGATTGCGAGTTATGCCGCGGAGCCGGTGGTGTTGGCGGAGGATAGCGAGTCGGCGGATGTGACGGCGGAGTTGGTGGATGTCGGAGCGGGGACCAGCGACACGGACTACGCGGGAAAGGACGTGAAGGGGAAGATTGTTTTGGTTAGCGCGTCACCGGGGGCGGCGCAGGAATTGGCGGTGGGGAAATTTGGGGCGGCGGGGATTGTGAGTTATGCGCAGAACCAGAAGAACGCGTGGTGGGGGGAGGACGAAAACTTGATTCGGTGGGGACATTTGGAGACGTTTACGGAGCACAAGACGTTTGCGTTTATGGTGTCGATGAAGACGGCGCGCGGAATGCGGGAGCGGTTGGCGCGCGGAGAGAAGATTACGCTGCATGCGGTGGTGAAGGCGGGGCAGCATGCGGGGAATTATGAAGTGGTGACGGCGACGATTCCGGGGGCGGATGCGAAGTTGAAGGAGGAGGAGATTGCGTTTTCGTGTCACCTGGATCATCAGCGGCCGGGCGCGAATGATAATGCGAGCGGGTGCGTGACGATATTGGAGGTAGCGCGGACTTTGCAGAAGTTGATTGCGGAGGGGAAATTAGCGCGGCCAGCGCGGACGATACGGTTTATTTGGCCGCCGGAGATTGAGGGGTCTTTGGCGCTGCTGAACGGGAAGCCGGAGTTGGCGAAGCGGATCAAAGTCGCGATTCACATGGACATGGTGGGCGGCGGGCCGGTGACGAAGGCGGTGTTTCACGTGACGCGCGGGCCGATGAGCTTGCCGTCGTTTGTGCATGACGTGGCGTGGGCGTTTGCGGAGTTTGTGAACGAGGAGTCGTACAAATTTGCGGCGACGGGCGTGGCGGAGTATCCATTTGTTGCGCCTGAAGGTGGGAAGGAGCCGCTGCGGGCGGAGCATTCGGCGTACACGATGGGGAGCGACCACGATGTGTATCAGGATTCGTCGTTCGGGATACCGGCGATTTATATGAATGACTGGCCGGACCGATACATCCATACGAATTTCGACACGGCGGCAAATATTGATACGACGAAGTTGAAGAGGGCGGCGTTTATTGGGGCGGCCAGCGGGTTCTACCTTGCCGGTGCCACAACGAGCTTCCCTTTGGAGGAAATTAACCTTGGCCAGCTTTCCCGATCGATTGAAGTGCAACGCCGCTTGAGACAGGTGAGCGATTCGGACGCTACGGCACTGAAGAGAGCGTTCGTTGAGGGCGAAAACGACATCCTCGACTCTCTGCCGCACGCTGCAGGAAATAAAATCGCTTGGGGCGAGTTCAAGTTCCAGACGATTCTGCCTATTAGAATCATCAATTCAGGAATTCAGGATAAGAAGCCAGCTACGGGCGACGGGAGGCTAGTGTTCAAGAGAAACGTAAGCCCGAAGGGGCCGCTGGCGGTGTTTGGGTATGACTATTTCGCGGATCATGCAAAGGCGACGGGAGTGGCGACGCCGAAATTGTTTGGCTATGAGGGATTGTGGGGTGGCGGCGACGAGTATGCGTATGAGGTTTTGAATTTTGCGGATGGGAAGCGGAATGCGCAGGAAATACGGGATGCGGTGTCGGCGGAGTATGGGCCGGTGCCGCTGGAGATGGTGGTGGAGTATTTGAGGGCGTTGGAGAAGATTGGCGTGGTGGCGGAAGTGAAATGAGAAAAGCGAAATACAAAATTCGAAACTGGAAATTCGAAAAGAGAAAAGCAGATTCCTCGCTACGCTCGGAATGACAATTTTATTTTTCAATCGTAATGTTTATTTCTCATTCTCAGTTACAGCTAAGAGCAGATGACGACTAGCAACGCGACGATTGCGGAGAGGATTGAGCGGTTGTCGCTGGGGGGATTTCACCGGCGGTTTATTGCGTTGGTGTCGCTGGGGAACTTCTTCGATCTTTATGACATTTTTATTGTGGCGTACATCGGGGCGGCTTTGCAGCAGTCGGGATTTCTGACGCTTCGGCAGTTTACGTTTTTTGTGGCGGCGGGATTTTTGGGGATGTTTGTGGGGACGGTCGTGTTTGGGATGGGTAGCGACCGGATGGGGCGGCGGAGCGCGTTTATTTTGCTGCTGCTGATTTATTCGGTGTTTACGTTTGCGGATGCGTTCGCGCCGACGGCGGCGTGGTTGATTGGGCTGCGATTTTTTGCGGGCCTCGGGATTGGCGCTGAAATCGTGGTGGTCGACACGTATGTTACTGAAGTGGTGCCGAGCTATGCGCGGGGGCGGTACGTGGCGATCACGCAGGTGGCGGGATTTTGTGCGGTGCCGGTGGCGGCGGTGCTTTCGCGATTGTTGGTGCCGACGCATTTTTGGATGAGCGGGTGGAGATGGGTGATGGTGATTGGAGCGTCGGGGGCGCTCTTGACCTGGTGGTTCCGGAGGAGATTGCCGGAATCGCCGAGATGGCTGGAGAGCCGGGGGCGAGTAGAAGAGGCGGATGCGGTGATGACGGGGTTGGAGGCGGAGAGTTTTGCTTCGAAGGGAAGAAATGGCGAGTGGCGAGTGACGAGTGGCGAGACGAAAGAAGGGAAAAGAATATACACAGAGGGCACGGAGGCGAGAGAGAAAAGCAGATTCCTCGCTCCGCTCGGAATGACAAGAAAAGAAAACGGGATGACAAAGAAGGAAGACGGAACCACGGCGCGGGAAAGCCGAGAGGGGAAAGGGTCGTTTGGGGAGTTATGGAGGGCGCCTTACCTTTCGCGGACGGTGATGCTGGTGATTTTTCAGGCGTTGCAGACGATTGGGTTTTATGGCTTTGCGAATTGGGCGCCAACATTCTTGCTGAAGCGGGGAGTTTCGCTTTTGCATTCGCTGGAGTACACGATGCTGATTGCGTTGGTATCGCCGGTGGGGCCGCTGCTGGCGGCGTGGACATCGGACCGGCTGGAACGGAAGTGGACGATCGTGGTGCTGGCGCTGATGGTTGCGGCATTGGGATTGGGATTCGGGAATTCCATCGCGCCGGCGGCGGTGGTGGGATTTGGGGCGCTATTGACGCTGGCGAATTATTGGTTTTCGGCGGCATTTCATGCGTATCAGGCGGAATTGTTTCCGACGCGGCTGCGCGGGACGGGCGTGGGGTTCACGTATAGCTGGAGCCGGTTGAGCGCAGCGTTTACTTCGATTTTGATTGGGGCGGTGCTGGTGCATGGAGTGCCGGCGGTGTTTGCGATGCTGGCGGTGGCGATGGGATTGGTGGCGATTGTCGTCGGAGTGATGGGGCCACGGACGAATCGGATGGTGCTGGAAGAGATTGCGGGGTGAGAGTAGGAGAGCACAGGCTGAAGCCTGTGCCACTGGCGTGTGTGCTAGCATCGGGGATTGCGGTTGAGCGAGGATCGAAGTAGATGGCAGCGACGATGAAGGCGTTGCGGAAGATGCAGGCGGGGCGGGGGCTGTCGATGGAGACGGCTCCGGTGCCAGCGATTGGCGCGGCGGACGTGCTGGTGCGGGTGAAGACGGCGTCGATTTGCGGGACGGATTTGCATATTTACGGATGGGACCGGTGGTCGCAGGGACGAATCAAGCCGCCGTTGACGCTGGGGCATGAGTTTTGTGGTGTAGTCGAGCGAGTAGGTGAAGAAGTTACGGCGGTGAAGCCGGGGGATTTCGTCAGCGCGGAAATGCACGTGAATTGCGGGCATTGCCACCAATGCCGGCTGGGCGAAGCGCACATCTGCCAGAATCTGCGGATTATCGGGATCGATCAGGATGGAGCGTTCGCGGAGTTCGTGAAAATTCCCGCGTCGAATATCTGGAAGCTTGATCCTGCGATTCCAGAGCACTACGGAGCGATTCTCGATCCGCTCGGGAATGCGGTGCACACAGTGCTGGCCGGGCCAATCGCCGGACAGACAGCGCTGGTGACGGGATGCGGGCCGATCGGGTTGATGTCGATTGCGGTGGCGAAAGCGTGCGGAAGCTCGACGGTGTTTGCAACGGAGACGAATGAGAAGCGTCGCACGATGGCCAAGAAAATGGGCGCGGACGTGGTGCTGAATCCGGCAACGGAGGAAGCGGTTGCGAGGATTCTAGCGGAGACGGCTGGAACCGGTGTGGATGTGCTGCTGGAAATGAGCGGGAATCCGACGGCGATTCAGCAAGGCTTTAAATCGCTGAGAGCGGGAGGCCGCGCGTCGCTGCTGGGAATACCGACGGAAAATGTGCCGCTGGATTTGGTCAATGATGTGATTTTCAAGGGCGCGACCGTGCAAGGAATTTATGGGCGCAGGATGTACGAGACGTGGGTACAGATGACGGCGCTGCTGAAAGCCGGGCGGCTGGATTTGGAGCCGCTTTTCGGGGAGCGCGCTCCGCTGGACAAATTCGAGAACGCTTTCACGTTGTTGCAAGGCGGATTGGCGGGGAAAGTTTTGTTGTACCCGAATGGCTTGCCGCATTAGATACGATTCTTCTTCCATCTGTCCTTCGCGATTGCTCCGTCCGAATTTCCAAGAATAAACCCGGTAGCCGCGTTGGATTCATTTGCTCAGAAGCGGCGACTGGCGGAAAATGGTTTGTCCACCAGCCGAGTCCACTTCAGGAGTCTAAACATGTCCGATACTGCAACGATGGCGACGAAGAAGAATCCGACGCAATACATTTCCGACCAATTGAACGAACTGAGGGCGAAAGGCGTGGCGCCGAAGCTGCGAGTGCTGGAAGGCGAGCAGAAACCAGTCTGCGTATTTGACGGGCAGGAAGTGATCAACCTGGCTTCCAACAATTATCTGGGACTGACGACCCACAAGAGTTTGCGAAAGGCCGCGCTGGACGCGGTGAAACGCTACGGTGTAGGGGCGGGTGCGGTTCGAACGATCGCGGGGACGATGAAGATCCATATCGAGCTGGAGGAGCAGATTGCGCGGTTTAAAAATGTGGAAGCGTGCGTGGTGTTCCAATCGGGATTTACGGCGAATGCGGGAACGGTTTCGGCTGTCCTCGGCAAGGAAGACCTGATCATTTCGGATGAATTGAATCACGCATCGATTATCGATGGAGCGCGGCTTTCGAAGGCGACGATCAAAGTTTTCAAGCACAAGGATGTGGCGGACTGCGAAAGGATTTTGCGGGAGCACGCGGAGTTTCCGGGCAAAAAGCTGATGATTACGGATGGCGTTTTTTCGATGGACGGTGACATCGCGCCGCTCCCCGCTCTTTGCGACCTGGCGGAAAAATATAACTGCATCATGATGGTCGACGACGCGCACTCGAGCGGCGTGCTGGGCCGCGGCGGACGCGGCACGGTCGATCATCTTGGATGCCACGGGCGCGTGCACATTCAGGTGGGCACTTTAAGCAAGGCGATTGGCGCGATGGGTGGGTATGTGGCTGGATCGCGCGACTTGATTGATTTCTTGTACTTGCGGGCGCGGCCGTTTCTTTTCTCGACTTCGCATCCGCCGGCAACTGTGGCGGCCTGCCAGGCTGCGTTTACGCTGCTTGATTCACCGGAAGGCGAGAAGCTGGTGAAAAAGCTGTGGGCTAATACGAAGATGTTTAAGCGGGAGTTGAAGAAGCACGGCTTCCAGTTCAAGGCGAGCGAGACGCCGATCATTCCGATTCACGTGGGAGACGCGGCGAAGGCTTACGAATTTTCGAAGAAGTTGTTTGAGGCAGGCGTTTTTGCTCCCGCTGTCGGATACCCGACCGTGGCGGAGGGCAAAGCGCGGTTACGCGCCATTGTGAGCGCGATGCACAAGCGGGAGCAACTGCTGCGGTCGGCGGACATTTTGGCGGAAGTGGCAAGGCCGCTGGGGATTATCTCCTGACTAAATCAACACCAAACCATTGTGCCGATGAGCGGTTTAGTCTTTCGCAGTTTCCTGACAGTCTCCAAGAGCTCGGCTAGACACACGAGGCAGCGAAGTTGCTTGGCTGCCGAGGAATAACGCGCCGCGCGCACTCCTTTCACCCGCGGACTGAATGCAACTCTTCTTTGCATCGAGAGCGTCTTCATAGATAGAGGAATTTCCAGGAAAGTCCGCCCAGTCATTCGCCATCGGAGGCAGCAATGATACGAGCGAGATTTGTGTTTTTGGCTGGCACGGTCCTTGCCGCGGCGTTCGTGGCGCAATCGCGAACGCCTGCTTCAACGTTGGCGAACACGACCCTTCCCGCGCAGACAGACGCAAAGACGGCAATCTTACCGAGCGGAATAGCAATGAATGTGGAATTGAATTCGTCGCTGGATTCGAGAAAGGCGAAGGTAGGCGAGAAGGTCGAGGCGCGCACGATGGCTGCTGTAGAGTCCGATGGTAAGACACTCGTTCCAAGAGGAGCGAAGCTGGAGGGGCACGTAACGGAAGCGACGGCACGATCGAAGGGCGATAGCGGTTCCACGCTGGCGATCCAGTTTGATAAAGCGATTCTAAAAAAAGGCGAAGAGATTCCACTCGACGTGATGATCATGGCCGTGGCAGCGCCGGCCGATGATTTCTACGCTGGCTCCCCCGGGCCCGGCAGCGACCCAATGGCTGGAGTGGGCGCTTCGGCTGCCGGTGGATCGCCGATGGGTTCCCCCAGGCCACAGGCTCCGCCGACGGCACTCCCGGCCTCCTCGCCTGGCGGGCCCATCGATTCGGGAACGGAGCCGAATAGCCACGGGCAATTGGCGGCAAGCAGCCGCGGCGTGTATGGGCTAAAAGATTTGAAACTAATGATGGTTCCTTCAAATAAGAGCCAAACAACGGTGATCACTTCGACCGGCAAGAATGTACGCTTGGACGGCGGGACGCGCTTGCTGTTGATTTCGCATCCGGAGGCCCCGGCCGCGGCCAGCAAGTAGCAAGGAGTCTTCGGGAGCGGGTACAGAAGTGAACAGCGAAGAGGCACAACGCTCGCGAGAGGTCAATTTTTGTGCGGTTCGCGGACGACGATTTGCCCATCCAGCATGACCCAGACGGGCGAACGCAGGATCGCAAGATTGTTAAACGGATTCTCTCGCACCAGCACGAGGTCAGCCAGGAAGCCTGAAGCAATTTGTCCCAGCGAATCTGCTTTTCCAAGATATTGGGCATTGTTCAATGTGGCGAAACGCAGGACTTCGTCTGCAGAAAATCCAGCTTGGGAGAACTGCGCGAGTTCATCATTGAAACCCGTACCGTAAGGAACCATGGGCGAATCGGTTCCGACAGTTAGACGCACGCCAGCGTCGTTGAGGCGCCGAATGAATTTGTATTTCTCCTGAAGTAGTTTCGCACGATCGGTTTCATTTACGTTGCGCAACTGCATGGCGGCGACAAATTCGCCGAACGTGGGATCCACAAAAGGACGTTTCTCCACGAGGAGATGCACGAGGTCATCGGGGAGCGCTTCGATGGAGGCGACGTGTTCGATGCCAGTGCCACCGGCGCGCGCGGCTTCGGTTACTTCGTCGGTTGTTTCCGCGTGAACCACGGTGATAAGCCCTCTTTCTTTCGACCACGCAATGCCTTCCTCGAGCAGGTCGGCGCGGAGCTTTTCTTTCGCGATGCCGATGGTTCCGTATATGAATTTCACGGCATCCGGCGGTCCGGCGGCGTAATTTTTCTCCAAACCGGAAATAAGGGTTTTGGAATCGGACGCGAGAATCGCGCCATCGCGCGAAAGCTGCGGTGTCCAGATGGTGCTGACAGGATGGCCGTGCGGCGAGGTGACAAGACGGCCGACGACGAAGAGGCGTGGGCCTAGAAGCGCATGGCGCTGAAGGTCAGCGCGAAGATGATAGGCGCGGGCGGCGGAGCCTCCGTCGTCACGAATGGAAGTGACGCTATTTTCGAGATAGGCGCGGCGTTGGGGAGCACAGTCCGCGAAGAGAGTCTCGAGAAAGAATTTGAAATCGAAAGGTCCCAGGATGGAACGGATCGGCGATTGGAGATGTACATGAACATCAATCAAACCGGGGAGCAGGAAACTTCCAGCGGCATTGATCTTGGGCCAGTCGCTCGTGTCACTGGCGGTATCCACGATGGCAACGATGTGGTGGTTTTCGACGTGGACATTTTTGCCTTCGAGGATCTGGTTGTCGGCGATATCGACAAGGCGTGCGCCGACGATATTGACGCGTTGCGCGGAAGGTTCAGGCCACTTGTATTTGTCGACTCTGAGGGAATAAACAAGTGGCGCAAAGAGGCCAGCGGCGAATCCTAGATAGACCAGCCATGAGGTGATGCGCATGAGCGTGCGGCCGCGGCGGGTGAGGAAGTAGAGCACGAGGACCAGGAGGAAAAACGTGGGAGTTTGAGCGAAGTAGATGCCCCAGAAAAGGCCGCTGCGCGGTTGAAAGCGCGCGCCGAAGGCAGGGTAGTTGACCAGCAAACACAGAAAATAGAGGGGTAACGACACAAGGTACGCAACGATGAAACGGCTGAGCCACCCGCGTCTCCAGTGGAAAAGCAACGCACCGATAGGCCACCAATAGACGAGCGCCAAAGCCAGCCACGCGAAAAAAACGGGAACGCAATCGCGAAAGCTGCCGCCAAAGTACTGCAGCGCAAGCAAAAAGGGCAAAGGGATGAAGACCAAAAGAATGGAGAGCAGAAAGAAACGGGCCATGCCATCGGAGGAAGATGACGGAGTGCCGCTCGGCTCACTCAAGGAGGTTCCTTTCGTTGCGTGGGTCGCGCACAGATCCCGGCTTGCGCCCGATCGCCATCATGCTTTCAGGCGCTGCTCATTCTTGTACGTACACCTTAACATTTCCATCGATTTCGACTGCGTCTGATTGCAGGGACGGCAAAGGTATAGCGCTCGATGCTTTGCTATACTCGCCCCCATGCCTGCGGCACCGAAAAAACTATTTCTGGTGGATGCGATGGCGCACATCTACCGCGCCTTTTTTGCTCCCATGCCACAGCGGTTGACGGGGCCAGGCGGCACGCCGACCAACGTTCCGTTTCTCTTCGGCAACATACTTCGCAGGCTCATCAAAGATTATCAGCCGGACTACATCGGCATTGTGTTCGACCCGCCTGGCGCGACGTTTCGCGACAAACTGTTTGAAAAATATAAGGCGCAGCGCGCGCCGATGCCGGATGAAATGCGCGTGCAACTGCCCTCTGTGCGGCGATTGTGCGAGGCAATGAGGCTGCCGATTCTGGAGGTCCAAGGATACGAAGCGGATGACGTGATCGGCGCGATGGCGGTGCAAGCCGCAAAGAAGAACCTGGACGTGCTGGTGATCTCGAACGACAAGGACATGATGCAGCTCGTTGGGAAGAATGTGCGGACGCTGCGCACGGGGTCGGGAGGGGCGAAGGCAGACATTATTGTCGACGCGCAGAAAGTGGAAGAGATTTTAGGTGTGCCTCCGGAACGGGTTGTGGACTATATGGCGCTGCTGGGAGACAACATCGACAACATCCCCGGCGCGAAAGGCATCGGCGAAAAAGGGGCGGCCGAGCTGATCAAGAAATATGGGAGCGTCGAAAAAGCGCTGGATCACGCGGATGAGGTGCCCAATAAGCGCTACCGCGAGGCTCTGCAACAGCAGCGCGAACAAGTGATGATGTCGAAGCAACTGGCGAAGATAGCGACGGATTTGCCGTTGAAACTGGATTTGAACGCGCTTGAGCGGCGAGAGCCGGATGTGGCTGCACTCGGGACGCTGTACCGCGAGCTAGGCTTCAACTCGCTTTTGAAGGAGTTGAGCGCGGAAGGGCTAGCGGCCTCGGCGCCCGCGAGCGCCGCAGCCGCCGAGAAGGCGGACTATTCGGCGTTCCCCGATGTGGCTGAGTTTCGGACTTATCTCGCGAAGCTGCCGGCGAAACTGCCACTGGCGGTTTGGTTGAATCTCGAACTTGGCGAACGGGAGTCGGAAGGATTTGGCACGCGCATCGCCTCGATAGAGGTTTCCTCGAAAGCCGGCGAGGGGCGTTCTGTTTGGATGGATGAAAAGGGAGAGGCGCTGAAAGCGCTTGTGCCCGTCCTTACAGATGCGAAACGGGCGAAAATCTTTCACGATCCAAAGCTTTTCCAATTGCTTGCGGGACGCGCTGTGAATGTAAAGCACGCGACGCAGCTGTATTCGTATTTATTGAAGCCGACGACCGCGAATCACAATTTTGCCGACGTGGTAATGCGGCAGTTCAACGAAATGCTGGGAGGTGGCCCCGGGGAGCGCGCAGATTACTTGCAGCGGTTGGCTCCCGTTTTGCGCGCGCAGATCGACGAGCAGGAGCTTGCCGGAGTCTACGAAAAGATCGACTTGCCGCTTGCTCCGGTGCTGGCGGACATGGAACGTGCTGGGATCCGTGTGGACCCGAAAGAACTCGAGAAGATGTCCAAGTCGATGGAGAAAGAAGTCCGACAGCTGGAAAAGGAGATTTGGAAACTTGCCGGGAATGAATTCAACATCAACTCGCCGGCGCAGCTTGCGGAAATTTTGTTCGACAAGCTGAACCTGCAGCCGCCGGCGCGGCGCGGGAAAGGGAAAGTGCGATCGACGGCAGCGGATATTCTGGAGGAGATGGCCGCGCAACATGCACTGCCTGCAAAAATCATCGAGTTCCGCGAAATTTCGAAACTGAAATCGACGTATGTCGATGCGCTACCGAAACTGATTCACCCGGAAACGGGACGATTGCACACGAGCTTTTCGCAGACGACGGCAGCGACCGGCCGGCTTAGCTCGAGCGATCCGAATTTGCAAAATATTCCGATTCGTACGGAACTTGGGCGCGAGATTCGTGCGGCGTTCGTCGCGGAGAAGGGGAAGATTCTGCTTTCGGCGGATTATTCGCAAATTGAATTGCGCGTGATGGCGCATTTTTCCGGCGATCCCGTTCTGACGGATGCGTTCCGCAATGGGGAGGACATTCACGCGCGCACGGCGCAGGAAGTATTCGGCGTAGGGCCGATGGCGCAAAACGCGGAACACCGGCGCGCGGCGAAGGCCATCAATTTTGGAATTATCTACGGACTTTCGGCGTTCGGGCTCGCGCAGCAGCTTGGCATCGGGCAGAAAGAAGCCGCGCAATTCATCAGCGCGTATTTTACGCGGTACCGGGGAGTGAAGGAATTTCTAGACAAAATCCTTGCGGAAACACGCAAGACGGGCGTGGCAAAAACGCTCTTCGGAAGAATCCGGCCGATCCCGGAGATCAATTCTCCGCAAGCGCAGCTTCGCAGTTTTGCGGAGCGCACGGCATTGAATTCCCCGTTGCAAGGGACAGCGGCGGACCTGATCAAGCTGGCGATGATCAACATCGACAACCGGCTAATCGCGGAAAAATTCGAAGCGAAAATGATTTTGCAAGTGCACGATGAGCTGTTGTTTGAAGTCCCGCCGAAAGAAAAAGCCAGACTTGAAAAACTCGTTCGCGAGGAGATGGAAGGCGTGCATGAGCTCGCGGTTCCGCTGGTCGTGGAGATAGGTTCCGGCCCCAATTGGCGGGATCTGGAGTGAACATCATCGGATCGAGGCTTACGTTGTATTTTCCCGCTGCGCGGGCGTAGAATCCGCTCAAAGAATTTCGCCGATTCCCCTTGTTCGGCAGGCCCCGTCGTGTCAGGAGGAAGACATGCGCAAAGTTATCCTGGTTGCAGGCGCGGTTTTTGTCGCGAGTTTTGGAATGGCGCGAGCGAAGCAGGACAGCGCGCAGGAGAAACCGAAGGACGCGCAGGCCGCCACGGAGGAATCCAAGATTCCACAGGAAGATATCGACAAGAAAAATCCAGTGAAGCCGACGCCGGAGGGACTCGCGGCGGCCCGGAAAGTTTACGGCTATGATTGTGATATGTGCCACGGGGCGAAGGGAGATGGCAAAGGCGACGTAGTCGAGTCCATGAAATTGACGATGCACGACTGGCACGATCCAGCGACGTTCGCGGGCAAGACGGACGGCGAACTTTTCTACATCATCACCAAGGGCAAGGGGAAAATGATGGGAGAAGGCGATCGCGTGCCGGAAACCATGCGCTGGAATCTGGTGAATCTGGTGCGGTCTTACTCGAAGAAGGATGGAGACGAGAAGCCCGTTTCCTGAAGGCCATGAACCGTTCCTGAGGTTTGCGGCCGCGAGGAGAGTCACGGCCAAAGCGCAGGATTCATTCTCAAAGGCAGGTGGTTAGCACGGATTTCGACCGTTTTATCGGGCTTTTTGATCCCCAATTATTCCGGAGGAAGTTATGGTGCATTCACCGCAATTCTTGAAGCTCGTCCAAGACGCAAAAAAACGCGTCAAGGAGACCAATGTGCCGGAGGTTAAAAAGCGCATCGACGCGGGCGAGAAATTGATACTCGTGGACGTCCGCGAAGATAACGAATGGGCCAAAGGGCACCTGCCCGGCGCAGTACACATGGGCAGGGGCGTAATCGAGCGCGATATCGAGCAGAGCGTGCCAGATGCGAGTGCCAAGCTCGTGCTTTATTGTGGAGGCGGTTTCCGCTCGGCGCTGGTCGCGGACAATTTGCAAAAAATGGGCTACACCAACGTGGAATCGATGGACGGAGGGTGGCGCGGATGGACCGAAGCAGGTTTGCCGACCGTACGTGATTAGCAGGCAGCGGGAAGGCGGCGTTGAAAAATTGGCTGGGGCGGGAGGATTCGAACCTCCACCGTCCTCATTAACAGTGAGGTGTCCTACCGATTGGACCACGCCCCAGCAGCGCACCGGGTAGGCTCCGCCGCATGCGCATTGACGGCGAAGAGTGCTTCTAAGATAACACGGCTGTGCCTCGTACGCGGCTTCTCCCCAAAAAAACTACAACCTTCGATTGCAGCGTGAATCAGATAGCAGAGGGCGGAACGCTGGCAAGCAAGCGCAAGGATTAGAGTTATTGCGGTTGGTTTGAATTGTTCGAAGGGGCAGTTCTGACGTGGGATTGCGAACGAAGAAAATATTTTTAAAAAAATTGCGCGAGACGGTTGCATTCCAGAAAGTTTTGTCGGAAACTATGCGGTCGATTGTGAGCCGGTTGCGCACTCTCCGGCCATGACACCGCGAAGCCTCCGGGTTTCTGATCCTTCCCGGGGGAGGCCTCGCCAAAGTGCAGCGCTGATATGGCCCAGATTTTTCATCGAAGCACGAATTTGATTGCGAGATTCAGTCTGTTCGCAGCTATTTTTCTGGCTGGACTGGGGCTCGTGGCTGTTTTAGGGTTGGCGCACACGCCGTATTACACGAATCAGAACGTCACGCGCGAGCAGCCCGTGCAATTCAGCCATAAACATCATGCCGGCGATGACGGGATAGACTGCCGTTACTGTCATACCTCGGTTGAAACTTCCTCTTTTGCGGGCATCCCTCCGACGAAAACGTGCATGAATTGCCATTCCGTGCTGTATGCCGATGCCTCGTATCTGGAACCGATTCGCGAGAGCTACCGCACGGATCAGTCGATTCGGTGGGTAAAAGTCCACCGTCTTCCCGATTACGTTTATTTCAATCACAGCATTCATATCAACAAGGGCGTGGGCTGTTCAACCTGCCATGGTTCCGTCAACCAAATGCCGCTCGTGTTTCAAGCGGCGCCGTTGCTAATGGAGTGGTGCCTGGGCTGCCATCGTGATCCCCAGCAGGCACTGCGCCCGCTCGATCAAGTATTCAACATGGATTGGAAAGCTCCCTCGAATCAGGAAGAAATTGGCAAGCAATTCGCAATCGAGAGAAAGATTCGTACAACGGCAGAACTGACCAGTTGTTCGACCTGTCATCGCTAACGGACGATATGCGCGAAAACGACTCTATCGAAGGCCATAAGCACGAACACGAGGGACACGAGGATTCCTTGCACGCCGGCGATTCTTCCGGCTTGCATTCCGAGGACGCAGCGGTGCACGAACACAGCCTGGATCTCACAGCGGTGCGCGCGAAATTGCGGGCGAAAAGCGGCAAGCAGTACTGGCGGACGCTGGAAGAGCTGGCCGATGATCCACACTTCGATGAGTTACTGCACCGCGAATTTCCCCGGCAGGCCTCGGAATGGGATGAATCGATCGACCGGCGAGATTTCCTGAAGCTGGCCGCGGCATCGTTGGCTTTCGCGGGGATAACTGGTTGCGGGGACGCGCCGGAACAGCTCCTCGTTCCCTATGTCAAGCAGCCCGATGGAATGATTCTCGGCAAGCCGCAGTATTACGCCACGGCGATGCCGTTCGGTGCGGATGCCATTGGGCTTCTGGTCACGAGTCACGAGGGACGGCCCACGCATGTGGCCGGGAATCCGGATCATCCCTCGAGTCTGGGCGGCACGGACGTAATCGCGCAAGCCTCTGTGCTCAACCTCTACGACCCGGATCGGGCCCAGACGGTTACAAATTTGGGCGAGATTCGCACCTGGGAGCAGTTCCAAAGCGCTGCGCAAACGATAGCAGAGGTTGCTCACTCCGTGAACGGCGCAGGTTTCCGCATCTTGACGGGCACGGTGACCTCTCCCTTGCTGGCCGCGCAGATCGAGAATGTTCTCAAACGAATTCCCGGCGCCAAGTGGCACCAGTGGGAACCAGCCGGGAGCGACGGTCCTCGCGAAGGAAGCAAACTCGCTTTCGGACGTTACGTGAACACGGTCTACCGCCCGGAAAAGGCCGACGTGATTGTCTCGCTCGATTCCGATTTCCTGGCAAGCGGGCCCGGGCACATTGCCTACATGAATGCGTATTACCGGCGCAGAAAGTTGAGCGGGCCGGGCGACACGATGAGCCGGCTTTATGTTGTGGAGCCGACACCCTCCGTCACCGGCGCGAGTGCCGATCATCGCTTGCCACTGCGTGCTTCCGAGGTCGAGCAGTTCGCGCGCGGGCTGGCTGCGCTGGTGGGGCTGGGAGGCAGCGGGACGCTTTCGCCGGCCGCACAGAAGATGCTGGATGCCGTTGCCAGCGATTTGCAAAAACATCGCGGCACTTCCCTTGTCGTTGCAGGAGAATTCCAACCTCCGGCAGTCCACGCACTTGCGCACGCGATCAATGCGGCTCTCGGAAACGTGGGCACGACGCTGTACTACACGGAACCGGTCGAAGCAAATCCGGTCAATCAGCTCGATTCCTTTTCCGAGTTGTGCGCCGATATGGATGCAGGCAAAGTCGAAACGCTCGCGATGTTCGGTTCGAATCCGGTGTATGACGCCCCGCACGACTTTGATTTCACGTCGAAGCTCAAAAAAGTCAAAACTGCCGTGCTGGTCAGTTCCCATTTCGACGAGACGGCTGAGTATTGCCAGTGGCATATCGCGGAATCGCACTTTTTGGAAACCTGGGGAGATGCGCGGGCCTTCGACGGCACAGTCAGCGTGATTCAGCCGCTGATCGCGCCCCTCTACCATACCCACTCGGCTTTTGAAGTTCTTGCTGCCTTCACGGAAAACCCCGGTCAAGCCGCGTATGATGCGGTTCGCGACCGTCTTAACACGCTGGCCGGTGCGACCGATCAGGAGCTATATTGGCGGAAGACCCTGAATGACGGCGTCATCGCAAATAGCGCGTCTGCGCCGATTTCCGTTGCTCCGAAGTTCAATCCGGCGAGTCTCCCACCGGCAAACATGCCGCTCCCGGGGCAGATCGAGTTTATTTTCCGCCCAGATTCCAATACATACGACGGCCGCTTCGCCAATAACGGCTGGCTGCAAGAGCTCGCGCGGCCGGTCACCAAACTCACCTGGGACAACGCCGCTCTTGTCAGTCCAAGAACGGCGGAGAAGCTTCAGCTCGCGCAACGCGCTGCAGCGCGCGGCGGCGAGCATGGCCAGATTGTTACCAATGTGCTCGACATCTCGATTTCCAACAGCAAAGTCACCGCCGCCGCTTGGATCCTGCCGGGACAAGCCGACGATGTTGTGGTGCTTCCGCTTGGCTATGGCCGCCATAAAGCCGGTTACACTGGTTCGAATAAAGGTTTCAACGCTTACGTTGTGCGTACCTCCACGGCTCTGTGGAACACCGCCGCAGGTACCGAAGCGATCAAGAAGACCGGGGATGACTATCCTTTGGCCTGCACGCAGTATCACTTCCAGATGGAAGGCAGGAAGATTCTGGCCAGCGGGACGCTTGAGGAATATCGAAAGAATCCCGCTTTCGCTCACGAAGGCGATGAGCAACCGCCGAAGGAAATGTCTCTGTACCAGGAATTCGCCTACCCAGGCTATGCCTGGGGCATGGCCATCGATTTGAATAGCTGCAATGGCTGCAACGCTTGCGTGATCGCTTGCCAGTCAGAGAACAATATTGCCGTGGTGGGCAAAGACCAGGTTATGCGGGGCCGCGAGATGCACTGGATCCGCATCGACCGCTACTACACAAAGCTGGCGACTGAAACGGGCGATCCGGGCGGGCCTGACTATGATGTGCTCGAGAACCCCGAGACATTCTTCCAGCCGGTCCCATGCCAGCAGTGTGAGAATGCGCCCTGCGAGCAGGTTTGCCCCGTCGGCGCCACGGTGCACAGCGCGGAAGGCTTGAACGACATGGTGTACAACCGCTGCATCGGCACCCGCTACTGTTCGAACAACTGCCCCTACAAAGTGCGGCGATTTAATTTTCTGCGCTTCCAGGATTGGGAGACGCCTTCGCTCAAGCTTCTGCGCAATCCGGAAGTAACGATTCGCAGCCGCGGCGTGATGGAAAAATGCACCTACTGCGTCCAGCGCATCAACCATACGCGCATCGAAGCGGAAAAACAGAACCGCCCCATCAAGGACGGCGAGATTGTTACGGCTTGCGAATCCGCTTGCCCTGCTCAAGCCATCGTCTTTGGCAACGCCAACGATCCCAACAGCCGCGTGGCCAAGCTCAAAGCGCAGACGCGAAACTATTCGCTGCTCGGCGAGCTGAACTCGCGCCCGCGCACTACGTACCTTGCGGCCGTTCGTAATCCGAATCCTGAACTGGAGAAGGCATGAGCGCCAGCGAGCCGCCAATCAATTCTCCAGAGCTTCGCCGACTCACTCCGGTGCTGGGGCCTGGGCATACGTACGACTCGATCACCGACAAAATAAGTTCCATCGTACTGACGCGGCCCATTTCATTGGGATGGCTCGTAGGGTTCGGCATTTGCTTTTTCTTCATAATGCTTCTCAACGTCGCCATCGTTTATTTAATTGGCAAAGGCGTCGGCATTTGGGGCATTAACATCCCCATCGGATGGGGCTTCGCGATCGTCAATTTCGTTTGGTGGATCGGTATCGGGCACGCAGGCACGCTCATTTCCGCCATTCTCTTTTTGCTCAATCAGAAGTGGCGCACCTCGATCAACCGATTCGCGGAAGCGATGACCCTTTTTGCAGTCATGTGCGCCGGCCTCTTTCCGCTGCTTCATGCCGGCCGTCCGTGGTACGCCTACTGGATGTTTCCCTATCCCAGCACGATGCATATTTGGCCGCAATTCCGCAGCCCCTTGATTTGGGACGTGTTCGCGGTCTCCACCTATTTCACGGTTTCGCTCTTGTTCTGGTTCGTGGGCTTGATTCCTGACCTTGCCACGCTGCGGGATCGCGCCGTCTCGAAGCCGAAAGCCATCATCTACGGGATGTTGGCGCTGGGCTGGCGTGGTTCTGCGCGCCACTGGCAGCGCTATCAATCGGCATACCTGCTGCTCGCGGGTCTTGCCACCCCGCTTGTGCTCTCCGTGCATACAGTAGTGAGCTTCGATTTCGCGATCGCTATCGTTCCCGGGTGGCACACCACGATCTTTCCTCCGTACTTCGTCGCGGGCGCGATTTACTCGGGTTTCGCTATGGTCATCACCATCGCGATTCCGCTCCGCGCGGCCTACAATCTCGAGGATTTCATCACCATGCGGCACTTGGAGAACATGGCCAAGGTGATGTTGGCCACCGGCCTGATCGTGGCCTACGGCTACTTTTTTGAGTTTTTCATGTCCATATACAGCGGCAACAAATGGGACGTATTCCTTGTCGAGCAGCGGCTGCACGGTCCCTACGCGCATTACTACTATGCCTTGATCCTCTGCAACATCCTCACGCCGCAGCTGCTCTGGTTCCAGAAGATTCGCACCAACGTGATCATTCTTTTCTTGATGTCGTTGGTGATTAATACCGGCATGTGGCTCGAGCGCTTCGTGATCGTGGTCATCAGCCTCACTCGTGATTTCGATCCTTCCGCCTGGGGACGCTACTCCGCCACGTTCTGGGATTACGCAGTGCTGACCGGCACGCTCGGTTTGTTCGCGGGACTGCTTTTCCTGTTCGTGCGCGTTTTGCCGGCAATCTCAATTGCGGAGATGCGTGAGTTAGTGGCGCACAACTCCGAGGAACATGAATAATGGAAAGCCGCCAGCGCATTTACGGCGTTGTAGGTGAATTTGAAACACCCCGGAAGCTTATCGAGGCGGCGGACAAGGCGCGCGCGGCCGGCTACAAAAACATGGATGCGTACACACCGTTTCCGATCGAAGGCCTTTCCGAAGCCTTGGGGTTCAAGCGTACCTTGGTGCCGCTTGTTACGCTGATTGGGGGCTTAGTGGGCGGTTTGAGCGCTTTCGGATTTCAATATTGGGTTTCCGTCATCTCCTACCCCGAGAATATTGGCGGACGCTCTCTGAATAGCTGGCCCGCGTTCATTCCCGTCACCTTCGAATTGACCGTCCTGGGGGCATCGTTGTGCGCTGTATTCGGGATGCTCGCGATGAATAAATTGCCGCAGCCGCATCACCCGCTCTTTAACGTTGACCGCTTCCAGAAGCATGCATCGGCCGACCGTTTCTTCCTTTGCCTGCAAGCAAACGATCCGAAATTTAGCGTGTCGGAGGCTTCGCGGTTCTTGAAAGGGATCGATGCGCAGCATATCAGCGAGGTAGAAGATGACTGATACCTCGCGCGCGCAATTCATTTCGAAGGCGCTTGTGTTCTTGTGCGCCGCGGCTAGCCTGTCCTTTATGACTGGCTGCCGGCAGGACATGGCCGATCAGCCGAAAAACAAACCGCTCTCCCCCACTTCGTTCTTTGAGGATGGCCGTTCGGAGCGGCCTTTGATTGACAATACCGTTCCACGCGGCTCGCTCGCGGATGACGCGTTGTTTGTCTCCAAGGATTCAAATGCTTTTCCTCTCCCGCTGACCAAGGATCTCCTCGATCGCGGCGAGGAACGCTACAAAATCTTTTGCACGCCATGCCACGGCCTGCAAGGGGACGGTAACGGCATGGTCGTTATGCGCGGTATGAAACAACCGCCCAGCTATCATCAGGACCGGCTTCGCGAAGTTCCGAACGGTTATATCTTCGATGTGATCACCAACGGTTTTGGCGCCATGCAGGGCTACTCCGCGCAGATACCGCCTCGGGACCGCTGGGCCATCGTTGCCTACGTCCGCGCGCTGCAATTGAGCCGCAATGCTCGGGTCTCCGATCTTCCCCCCGAGCTGCGAGAAAAACTTGCCCAAGGAGGCTCCGCGAAATGACCGCGCAGAACTACATGGCGCCCGAGAGCATAGGCCGCCTGCAGCAACGCGCACTTGGCGTGGGCGTAGTCGGCGCGGTTATCTGCCTCATCGGCTGGTTTAAGTGGCCGTCCCAGTTTTTTCAGGCGTATCTCATTTCGTTTCTTCTCATTCTTGGTCTGTCGCTGGGCTCGATGGGACTTCTCATGCTCCAGCATCTAACCAGCGGACATTGGGGCATCATCATTCGTCGTCCGCTGGAAGCCGCATCGCGCACCTTGTGGCTCGTGGCGCTTCTGTTTGTGCCCGTCATTCTTGGCATGAAGTATCTGTACGGCGCATGGCTGAACCCTCCGGCAACGGAGATGGGCGCGCTTTCGCACTTTCAGAAGACCTACCTCACGCCTCAGAATTTCATCATCCGCGCGGTTATTTATTTCGCCGTTTGGCTGTTGCTGGTTGCCACGCTCAATCGTTGGTCGCGTCAGCAGGATGTCGATACCGCAAACCGGATGTTGCGGCGTAAATTCAAGGTACTCAGTGGGCCTGGGATCATCCTTTATGTATTTGGCGTGGGCTTTGCCTCGATCGATTGGGCCATGTCCCTGTCGCCGCACTGGTTTTCCACGATCTACGGGTTCATTTTCGTCGCCGGCGAAGTCATTTCCTCCTTGTGTTTGGTGATCGCCGTTTCCGTCTTGCTCTCCCGATCCGCTCCGATGGCTGGCCTGATCCAGCCGCGCCACCTGAGCGATCTCGGTAAATTACTGCTCACCTTCGTCATGTTGTGGGCCTATTTTTCCTTTTCGCAGCTCTTGATCATTTGGTCGGGAAACTTGCCGGACGAGATCAGTTTCTATCGCAGCCGCCTCTATGGAAGCTGGGGCGTGGTTGCGATCCTGGTTGTGCTGTTCCATTTCTTTACGCCATTTTTCATGCTGCTTTCCCGAGGGCTGAAACGCAACGCCAGCCTGCTGCCCAAAGTGGCCTTTTTGCTGATCGTTATGCGTCTGGTCGATCTTTACTGGACGACGCGCCCGGAATTTACCTCCGACGCCCTGCCGCGTTGGTTTGACGTCGTCGTGCCTATTACGCTTTGCGGGTTGTGGCTCGCTTTCTTTGCCAGACAATTGAAGAGCTTGCCGCTTCTCCCTCTTGGCGACCCAAAACTTGAAGAGGCTATTGAAGTCCATGAGTACTGAGCATCACAACGCGGGACACACGAACGGGCAGCCGCCCAGGAATGCCGACGTTACGTTCGAGGCGACAGACGTCAACGCGCGCACGATTGTGTGGTATCTGTTCTATCTTGCCCTGGCCGTCGCTGCCACGTTTCTCATCAGCGTTTATGTTTTGCGGATCACAACAAAGATCGACGATAAATCCGATTCGGCACCGCCTCCCGTACGTCAGGGAGTAGGGCCAACGATGCCGCCTGAGCCCCGGCTCCAAGGCGTACCCGGGCACATAACCGACCCGCAGCAGGATCTGCGGACCAAACGGAGCGCAGACGAAGCAGCGAACGAAAGGCTGGGATGGATTGACCAGCAGGCTGGTATTGCGCAGATTCCAGTGGATGAAGCCATGAAAATCATTGTCTCGAGAGGACTGCCGACTGTGCCTATGCCGACGCAGAAAAGAAGGTGAAACTATGAACTGGCTGCGTTCCATCTCCGTAGGGTTCGCGCTGTTGGTGGCCTCGAGCGCGGGTAGCGCCCAAGCTGTTCCGGATAATGTCGGTCCAGCGTCGCAAGGTTTGCCGCCCATTTTGCAGAACGTCGGTTTCGAGCCGGCGCTCAACACGCGATTGCCTCTCGATCTAGCGTTCCGGGACGAGACCGGCCGCAACGTTCTTCTCCACGACTATTTCCAGCAGAGGCCGGTGATTCTTGCGCTCGTCTATTACGGCTGCCCGATGCTTTGCGATCAACTGGAACAAGGTGTTGTTGGAACCTTGCGCATGCTTTCTTTCAATCCCGGCCGGGACTACGAAGTGGTCTTTGTCAGCTTCGACCCGCGCGAATCGCCCTCTCTGGCGGCCCAGAAAAAGGAATCGGCGCTGAAGCAATTTCGCCGCCCTCAAACGGCCGATGGCTGGCACTATCTCACTGGATCGCAAGAGTCCATCGATGCGCTTACGAAAGCCGCCAATTTCAGGTATTCCTTTGACGCCAAATCCGGCCTCTTTGCGCACGCCAGCGGCATCATGCTACTGACTCCCGATGGCCGCATCTCGCGCTACTTTTATGGGGTCGAGTATCCTTCCCGCGACATCCGGCTCGGCCTGGTGGACGCCTCGGCAGGAAAAATTGGCACCGCCATCGACCATGTTTTGCTTTTTTGTTATCAGTACGACCCGTCGACCGCCCGCTACAGCGCCTCCATATTCAAGATTCTCCGTTTGGGAGGAGTTTTGACGATTGTTTGCCTGGTCGCGGGGATTTTGATTTTCCGCCGGCGCGATGTTGAAGCCGCGCGAGGGAAGAGCCAAGGAGCCCATTAAACCGTGCAGTCGCAATTGCCAATTTATCCGGATCAGGCTTCCAACTTCGCGCCCCAAGTGGACTCGCTGATGACGTTCATGATCCTCGTGTCCGCGTTCTTCACGGTCGTGATCACCGCCGCGATTATCTATTTCTTTTTTAAATATCGCCGCAAGTCCCAGAATGAGATCGGCGCCCCCATCCACGGCGACATGCGTCTGGAAGTTACCTGGATTGTCCTCCCCTTTCTTTTGTCCATGGTTATGTTCGGGTGGGGGGCCGTAGTCTACGTTGATTTTCGGCAGCCGCCGTCGGATAGCCTGGATATTTACGTGGTCGGCAAGCAATGGATGTGGAAGGCCCAACAACCCAACGGCCGGAAAGAGATCAACGAACTCCACGTCCCTGTGGGTCGCGACATCAAACTCATCCTCGCTAGCGAGGACGTCATCCACGATTTCTACGTGCCGGCTTTCCGAGTCAAGATGGATGTGGTTCCTGGGCATTACAATACCCTGTGGTTTCGTCCCACCAAACCCGGGCGCTATCATTTCTTTTGCTCGCAGTATTGCGGCACAAACCACGCCGTGATGGGCGGATGGGTTACGGTGATGGAGCCTTCCGATTACGCGTCTTGGCTTTCCAGTTCAGCGGAGGCTGCTGACGCTGACCCAATCCTCGCGGGCGAAAAACTGTTTTCCGAGAAATCCTGCAGTACCTGCCACGTGGGTGATGGATCAGGCCGGGCACCGTCGCTCAACGGTGTATATGGCGGCAAGGTTCGTCTGGCCGACGGCTCGACCGTAACCGCGGATGATTCTTATATTCGTGAATCCCTGATGTTGCCGAACGCCAAAATCGTGGCCGGTTTTCAACCGCTGATGCCCTCGTATCAAGGGCAGTTGACGGAGGATCAGATTTTAAGTTTGATCACCTACATCAAGTCTTTGCAATCGCAGCCGGTACCTGTCACTGGTGCGGGTGTGGTACCGGCAGGGAAAAGATAAGCCATGGCTACCACTACTACAGCACCGGCATATACCATGCCTCGCGATCATTACCTCAACGCCTCCTACGGCATCCGCTCCTGGTTGCTGACCACGGACCACAAGCGAATCGCTTGGCTCTATCTCATTGCGGTCACTTTCTTCTTCTCCGTGGGCGGCATATTCGCCGCCCTGATTCGAATCCACCTGCTCTCTCCCAATGGCCTTCTGGTTTCGCCGGAGACCTATAACAAGCTCTTCACCATGCATGGCGTGGCCATGGTTTTCTTTTTTCTAATTCCCTCAATTCCCGCCGTGCTGGGCAATTTTCTTATCCCGCTGATGATTGGCGCCAAAGACGTCGCCTTTCCCAAGATCAATCTCCTCAGTTGGTACGTGTACATCACGGGCGGATGTTTTGTCCTCTATTCGTTCGCGAGCGGCGGGCTGGACACTGGCTGGACCTTTTATACGCCACTCAGCAGCGTTTATTCGAATTCCGCCGTCGCGCCGGCGGTAATCGGCATTTTCATCAACGGGTTCTCTTCCATCCTTACGGGCATCAACTTCGTCGTCACCATCCATACCATGCGCGCGCCGGGGATGACCTGGTTCCGTTTGCCTCTTTTTGTCTGGGCGCAGTACGCCACAAGCATTATTTTTATTCTAGGCACTCCGGTCATCGCCATCACTCTGCTCCTCGCGGGCCTCGAACGCATCTTCCACCTCGGCTTCTTCAATCCCGCAATGGGCGGCGATCCCATTCTTTTCCAGCATTTGTTCTGGTTTTATTCCCATCCGGCCGTCTATATCATGATTCTTCCAGCCATGGGTGTGGTTAGCGAGATCATTCCCACTTTCGCGCGTAAACCTATCTTTGGCTACACTTTCATTGCCGCGTCCAGTATCGCCATCGCCGTCATCGGATTCTTCGTCTGGGCACATCACCTGTTCTTGACGGGCCAATCGACTTATTCTGCGTTGGCGTTTTCTCTCCTCAGCTATCTCGTGGCTATTCCCTCTGCCGTAAAAGTCTTCAACTGGACGGCTACTCTTTACAAGGGTTCCATCTCCTACGACACCCCGATGCTCTATGCGCTGGGATTCATTGGCTTGTTCCTCATCGGCGGATTGACCGGCCTGTTCCTCGCTTGCCTCGGCTTGGATATCCACATTCATGACACCTATTTCGTGATCGCCCACTTCCACTACATCATGGTCGGCGGTGCCATCATGGGCTATTTAGGCGGGTTGCACTATTGGTGGCCTAAAATCACGGGAAAGCTCTATCCTGAGTTTTTGGCGCGCGTTGCCGCCGTAACTCTATTCATTGGGTTTAATCTGACCTTCGGCCCGCAATTCCTCCTGGGCTTCATGGGCATGCCGCGCCGCTATCACAACTATCCGCCGGAATTCCAGGTGCTCAACGTTTTGTCCACCGCGGGAGCTTCCATCCTGGCCATCGGCTATCTGCTTCCGATGATCTATTTCACGTGGTCCGTGCGCTACGGAAAAGCAGCCGGTCCCAATCCCTGGCCGGCCACGGGCCTGGAATGGACGACTGCTTCTCCGCCGCCAACAGAAAATTTCGAAGTCACGCCTGTCGTGGATTGGGAGCCGTACGACTACAAGAATCGGCCCGATCTCGGCCTTGTGGCTCCCGTGACGCCGCTTGCGCCGGCGCACGGCGACGACTGAACGCGGGAACGAATTTAGTTTGGAGCACTGGCGCCTGCACAGGCGCTGGAAATCGAAACGGAAGAGGGGTACCGAGTGCACCGCACCGGAGAGCTTTACGGGCAGTTTCAGACCATGGAGCAGCAGAAGGACTCCGCTACTCTCGGCATGTGGATCTTTCTGTCCACCGAAATTCTGTTCTTCGGTGGCCTCTTTCTTACCTACACAATCAACCGTCACACTTATCCGGGAGTGTTTGCCGAGGCCAGCACAACCCTAAGCTTGAAACTTGGCACCATCAACACTTTGGTCTTGATTGCCAGCAGCTTGACGATGGCTATGGCCGTCTGGAGCGCCCAGTCCGCCAAGAAGAAGCTGATTCCTTTGTTTCTTGTCCTTACCCTTATTCTCGGGAGCGTCTTCCTATTCATCAAGGGCATCGAATACCACGACAAATATGTCGAGCATCATATCCCCGGTCTCCCCTTCCAGTTGGAGCCCGGGTCCGACGCGGCCACCAATGCTCATGCGCAACTATTCTTCTCGCTCTACTTTGGGATGACCGGTCTGCACGCGCTTCACATGGTCGTGGGCGTTGGCTTGCTGATCTGGTTGCTGCGGCAGTCGCTAAAGGGACGATTCACGGCGGAGTACAACACCCCCGTCGAGAACATCGGTCTGTACTGGCATTTCGTCGATATCGTGTGGATTTATCTTTTTCCGCTGTTGTATCTGATTGACCGGCATAAATAGCGGCCGTCAGGAGAGGTGCGCGTGTCCGAGCATATTGTTTCACCGGGACTGTACGTTTTGATTTTCGCTACCCTGATGGTCCTCACCGGCACCACCGTGTATGCGGCTACGGTGGACCTCAATCAATTTTTCGGGGGCTTGAATGTCATCGTGGCCCTTGTGATCGCCACTTGCAAAGCCATTCTGGTTGTCCTTTTTTTCATGCACGCCTACTACAGCACAAAGAGAACCAAGCTGGTTATCTTCTCGGGTGTATTCTGGCTCGCTATCATGCTCTTTTTGACCATGGGCGACTACGCCACTCGTTCATGGGAAGTGCATTAGTCCTTTGAGGGGGAGTGATAGCGTTTACGGTTTGCTCGGTTCCGGATTGTCGGCTATCTAAGGTCACTGGGGCATGCGTTGAGCACACTTCCGCCGTGTTCGGGTTCGTTCGGGTGTTTTGAGGTAGGAAGGTGACGGTCCGGTGGGATTTCCGGGTCACCATTCGGCGAAAGTGATAGGGGGGAGAAACGAACCGGCCCAGCCCTCAATCCCCTAAAGGGATCCTCGGTTCGCCTCCCCCACTGCCTTTAGTAATGCACACGGCAAGCCAAGTCTAAGTTATTTGTTATCAGAAGCTTGTCGCCAGATAGCCGGGTAAAAAAGCTCTACCCCCGCGAAAATTTACCCGTCCGGTAAATCCTGTAGGCGCCCTTCCCTCCACTCATCCCTGGAGATTTTTCGAATCTGTAACCATGGGTATCTATCGCGAATTTATGTTGTACTGCTACTTGGGAATTCAACTAGAATCTTCAGCAAATAGGCGCTCTTGAGGTCTTAAGCCTAGGTGGGCGATGGCCTCGGAACGAGATAGCCATGCCAGCCTTCTATAAAATCGATAAGGAACGAAGGCTTGTCATAAGCTCAGGAACCGGTGTCTTCAACAAGGAAGAGGCCCTCTCTCACCAGAATCGGCTTCTCGCTGACCCTGATTTCGATCCAAGTTACTCGCAACTCCTAGATTTCACGCATGTTGCCAAGATCGACCTCACCGCTGCCGATATCCGGCTGCTGGCTGTGCGTAATATCTTCTCGCCGGAATCGCGCCGCGCCATTCTCGTAACGAATGACCTGGCATTCGGTCTCGGCCGGATGTATGAAATTCTCCGCGAAGCCGCGGGTGAACGTGGAATTCGCATTTTCCGCAATCTGGAGGAAGCGCTGGACTGGGTGCTTTCCAAGCAAGAAGCTCCCTGAACCCATTCCATTTCACCGGCCTTGCGCCCAGTCCGCGACCGCACAAATTTCAAATGATTTTCCACCGGCCTCCTATTCTTGACCCCGCCGAACTCCGCCTGCTATTGTGAGAAGTTATTCTGGCCCCAGTCTACCCACTGGGTGCCGGAGCTCCTGTGGAGGGAGCGTTCTCGTCTCATGGGCCTGACCAAACTGGTAATTCGGGGCGCGCGCCAGCACAACCTGAAGAACATCAGCCTCGAAATCCCACGGAACACCCTTACCGTCATCACCGGCCTTTCCGGCTCCGGCAAATCCTCGCTGGCCTTTGACACCATTTACGCAGAGGGACAGCGCCGCTACGTCGAATCGCTCTCCGCCTACGCCCGCCAGTTCCTCGACCAAATGGAGCGCCCGGAAGTCGACGTCATCGAAGGCCTCTCGCCTTCCATCGCCATCGAGCAGAAAACCACCACGCGCTCCCCGCGCTCGACGGTGGGCACCATCACGGAAATCTACGATTACCTCCGTGTGATCTACGCTTCCGTTGGCACCCCCCATTGCCCCAAATGCGGCAAGCCCATCGCGCGCCAGTCCAGCGAGCAAATCGTCCAAGCCATCCTCAATGGCGAGCTATGCCAAACCGACGACCGTGTCATGATCCTTGCCCCCATTATTCGCGGCAGAAAGGGCGCTTACCGCAAAGAGCTCGAAAAGTTGGCGCAAGATGGATTTGTCCGGGTCCGTATCGATGGAGAACTCTATCCGCTCGACGCCACTCCGAGCCTCGACAAGCGCAAAAACCATACCATTGAAATCGTCGTGGACCGCCTGCTCGTCAAGCCAGGCATCGCGGCTCGCCTCGAGCAGTCTATCGCCACTGCTCTGAAGCTCGCTGCCGGGCTTGTTACCGTCGCCATCGTCAGCGGCAAAGAATATGTCTTCTCCGAAAAGCTGGCTTGCCCGGACTGCGGCATTTCTGTCCCCCAACTCGAGCCGCGTTCCTTCAGCTTCAATTCGCCCTACGGCGCCTGCCCGGCCTGCAATGGCTTGGGCTCGAAGTACGATTTCGACCCCGCCAGAATCATCTCGGATTGGACGCGTCCTCTCTTCGACGGCGGCCTCGGGCCCGGCTCCAGCTCCGCGATTCTCAAGCGCACTCTCGAGCTGGCCGCTTACGCCTATCACCTCGATCTTGAAACGCCGTTCGAAAAATTCCCCTCGCGAATCCAGAACTTGCTTCTCTACGGCTACCCTCCGTCGAACGGCCGGACCGGTCCTGAACAAAAAGAATCCCTTGGTAAGAAGCCTGCCAGCGAAAAAGCCTTCCGTTTTCCGGGCATCCTCAAATTTCTCGATCGCAACTTTGCCGAATCTAATTCCGATTCGTACCGCGAGTGGATGACTCAATACATGTCCGCAACGCTCTGCAATGTTTGCCATGGCAAGCGTCTCCGTCCGGAATCGCTCGCCGTCAAGCTGGCTGGTTACTCCATCGCCGATTTCACTGCGCGCTCTCTCTCCGCCGCGCGCCCCGCCGTTGATAAAATTCTCGCGCAGCTCACGCCCCGGCAAAAAGAGATTGCGGGCCGTCCGCTCGAGGAAGTCGCCGAGCGCATCGATTTCCTGCTTGCTGTTGGCCTCGGCTATCTCAGTCTCGATCGCTCCGCTGCTACGCTTTCCGGCGGCGAAGCCCAGCGCATTCGCCTCGCCACGCAGATCGGCTCGCGTCTCCGAGGCGTTCTCTACGTGCTCGATGAGCCTTCCATTGGCCTCCACGCGCGTGACAACGACCGCTTGCTCGGCTCTCTCGAGCAGCTTCGCAATCTCGGCAATACCGTTCTCGTCGTCGAGCACGACGAAGACACGATTCGCCGCGCTGATTTTGTTGTCGATCTCGGCCCCGGCGCTGGCAACGCTGGCGGCTACCTCGTCGCCCAGGGCAAGCCCGAGCAGATCGCTGCATGCCCGGAATCCCTTACAGGCCGCTATCTAAGCGGTGCCGCAAGAATCGCCGTCCCGGAAAAGCGCCGCAGTCCCAATGGCAAAGTCATCCAGATTCTTGGCGCGAGTGCGAACAATTTGAAAGACGTTGACGTGACGCTGCCGCTCGGTTTGCTCACCGTCGTCACGGGTGTCTCTGGCTCGGGTAAATCTACTCTCGTCAACGACATTCTCTATCGCAGCTTGGCCCAAAAACTCTATCGCTCTATGGAGCCGCCCGGTGCGCACCGCGAACTTCTCGGGGCCGATCAAGTCGACAAGGTCATCGAGATTGATCAAGCTCCCATTGGCCGCACGCCACGCTCGAATCCCGCGACGTACACCGGCGTTTTCGCGCCCATCCGCGAGCTTTTTGCCATGCTTCCCGAATCGCGCGAGCGCGGCTATCGTCCCGGCCGCTTCAGCTTCAACGTCAAAGGCGGCCGCTGCGAAGCTTGCCAGGGCGACGGGCTCCGCCGCATCGAAATGAATTTTCTGCCCGACGTTTACGTCATGTGCGAAGTGTGCCGCGGCAAGCGTTACAATTCCGAAACGCTCGCCGTCCGCTACAAAGGCCATACCATCAGCGACGTCCTGAACCTTCCCTCGTCCGATGCGCTGAAGCTGCTCGAAAACATCCCGCAAATCCAACAAAAGCTCTCAACGCTTGTCGAAGTCGGCCTCGGCTACGTCACTCTCGGCCAGTCCGCTACAACACTCTCCGGCGGCGAAGCCCAGCGCATCAAACTCGCCCGCGAGCTTTCCAAGCGCCAGACGGGCCGCACTCTTTACATCCTCGACGAGCCGACCACTGGTTTGCACTTCGACGACGTTCGCAAGCTCCTCGACGTCCTCCAGCGCCTCGTCTCCCTTGGTAATACCGTCCTCATCATCGAGCATCATCTGGACGTCATCAAACAGGCCGATTGGATCATCGACCTCGGCCCAGAGGGTGGCGAAGGCGGCGGCCGCATCGTCGCCCAAGGCCCGCCCGAACAAGTCGCTCGCACCAAAAAATCATATACCGGCCAAGCTTTGGCCCGCGTCCTGGGCATCTCCAACAACGGCCACTCCAATGGATCCGGCAAATAATACCGTTGGGAAGGAGTCTTCTCGATGATGGGTGGTCCAGTTTATTATTTCATAGCAAAATTTGTTGCGTATTGTGCGTGGTGCTATGCAGGCGTGCGCCTATTTCGCTCTGGCGAAAGATTCGCCATTCCTCGAGCGCTTGGTTTAGGAACACTGCGTCTCTTGATGGGAATGTTTTTCGGATTTCTGATCTTCTTGCTCAGCACTACGCTGAGCTCTTCCCTGACACCCAATCTTCCGGCAAACGTCATCACCTACTTGATCGTCTACGTACCTGTGCGCTGGATTGAATGGACTATCATGGCCGTTCTAATATTGCCCGGTCCCGTTTACTTTTCGGAGTGGTTCACCGCAACTGGGCGGAAGGATCGTCTGTGGCGCTCGGGCGGAATCTTCATCTCCTGCCTTGCTGACATCCCGCTGATCGCTTTCCTGGGTGGAGTGATTCCCGTCGGCCGGTTTTTCTGCTGACTCTCGTGCCGCGCAAGTGTGACCTTTCAGAATCATGGGTCTCGGACTTGCAAGCTTCGCTGTCTGACCGTAAAGTGAGTTCCTTACTATGAGCGTCTACTCCACGCCGCCGCTCACTTTTGGCGCGGTCCACACCTATCCGCTTTCATCTCGCAAAAGCAAAGTAAGCGTCCGCGATTTCGCCAAGCCAGTGACCGGAAACGCTTCCCTCACAAAATTTCTCGATTCGCTCCCGAACATCCTCGCCGCCCAAGATTTGCGTCATCTACTAGCCACAATCCATCGCGCGCGCAAACAACGCGCCGCCATCCTCTGGGGCATGGGTGGCCACGTCGTCAAAGTTGGCCTCGGCCCTGTTCTCATCGATCTTATGCGCCGCGGGTTCGTTTCCGGTATCGCCATGAACGGTGCCGCGCTCATTCACGATTTTGAAATCGCTCTAGCCGGCAACACTTCCGAAGATGTCGATGCCGGCCTCGGCGCCGGCCAGTTCGGCATGGCCGCCGAAACCGGCGAATACATCAACGAATTTTCCAAGCTCGCCGCTCGTCTCCACATCGGCTACGGCGAAGCCGCCGGCCAATTTCTTACCAGCGGCATCATCGAAACAAAGCACGCCGCTTCCAGCGTCCTCGTCGCCGCTTACCAGCAGCGTATCCCCGTCACCGTTCATATCGCCATCGGCACGGACATTCCACACATGCATCCCGCCGCTGAGGGCCCCTGCCTCGGCGCCGCTACCTTTCTCGATTTTCGCCTCTTCTGCGGCCTCGTGAAACAAATGCACCCCGGCGGTGTCTACTTGAACTGGGGCTCCGCCGTGCTTCTTCCTGAGGTTTTCCTGAAAGCCGTGAGCGTCGTCCGCAATCTCGGTGTGCCCTTGCAGCCAATCACCACCGCCAACTTCGACTTTATTCAGCACTACCGTCCGTTGCAGAATGTAGTGAAGCGTCCCACCGTCTCAGAACGCGGAGGCCGCAAATCCGGTTCGCGCGGCTACGCCATCACCGGACATCACGAACTGCTTATGCCTTTGGTCGCTGCCGCCCTGGCTGCTGGCTGGCCGAAGACTCCGCGCCAAGGCAAACGATGACCTTCTTCGACGATAACTCGTCTCTCCCACCAGATCAGGAACCGCCCTCGCCATTTCGCGATGAACCCGTTCACCGCGCTGATCTGTCTGAGCCGCCCGCACCAGTTGCCGAACCGCCTCTCGCGGGCGATCCCATCAGCCTCGCGGCCGCCTCTCCTCAGCCAGCTCCCTCGTATTCCGCCAAACCATCGCTGCCCGAGGATCTCCGCATCTCTTGGTCCTGGCCGCATTTCATCCTGTTTCTCTTTTTCGGCTTCGCGAGCTTAATCGTAGTCCAAGGCGGTTTTGCGATTTATTACGCTCCCCTCCATCATTTTTCGAACCAAAAGGATTTCGAACGCTTCGTCCTGTCGAAACCGGCTTTCGCTATCGGCAGCATGGTTCTGTGGTACACGCTGATCTTCCTCTTTCTCTACGTCACCCTGTCTGTCCTCCGGGGTTTTCCGTTCTGGCGCACTCTTGGCTGGAGAAAGCTCACGCGCCGCGGCGGTCTTCCGCAAAATCCGTGGCTGTATTTTCTAGCGGGTTGTGTTCTCTCCGTTGTGGTCTTCATAGTTACCGCAAAGGTTCAGCCGCCTGAAAATGTGCCCATCGAAGAGCTCTTCCGCTACAAAAACACCGCCCTGCTTTTCATGGCCATGGCCGTCTTGGTTGCGCCGCTTGTCGAGGAAACCGTTTTTCGCGGCTATCTCTATCCGTTATTTGCAAAAACCTTCGGCGTAGCCTTCAGCGTTATTCTCACCGGCGTCCTTTTCGGCTTGATGCACGGCGCTCAGCTTGGCTGGACCTGGGGCCTCGTTCTGGTGCTCATCGTCGTTGGCATCATCTTCACGTTTGCTCGCGCCCTTACCGGCTCCGTCTTCGCCAGCTTTTTATTGCACCTCGGCTACAACTCCACCATCGCCGCCGTTACCATTCTCGGCACCCAAGGCTTCACGAAATTTCCGTCCGCCCATTGATGCTGGTTGCGTCCCGACGATTCGTTTTCTACCCGCGCCTCCGCTAGAATATTCCTAGGGGCACGGCACGCCGTGCCCGCTCTTAGCCAAGTTCGCAATCGTACTTTCGGTTCAAGCTCTTTTAGGATTCTCAAAAAATGTACGTAGCCCAGCCCATCGAATGGACCGACCGCGGCGTGGTCATGCTCGACCAGCGGCTCCTTCCCGCCCAGGAAGTCAGCTATACCTATGCGGATTACCGCGAAGTCGCCAAAGCCATCCGCGACATGGTCATTCGCGGCGCCCCGGCCATCGGTGTCGCCGCCGCCATGGGAGTAGCTCTCGGCGTTCTGCATTCCTCCGCAGGGTCAGTCGAGCTTTTGCGTCCTGAATTTGCAGAAATCTGCGACACCCTCGCGAAAACACGTCCCACCGCCGTCGACCTCTTCTGGGCCCTCGAGCGCATGAGGCGCCGCTTCACCGAACTCATCGCGCAAACTTCCAATCTCACAGAAATCCGCCAAGCAATGGTCGAAGAAGCCAAACAAGTTCATCTCGAAAAGAAAGCCACCGACGAAGCCATCGGCCGCTTTGGCGCGGAGTTCATGCCCGCCGAGGGCCAAGTCATGACCCAGTGCAACGCCGGCGCCCTGGCCACCGCCGGCATCGGCACCGCGCTGGGCGTTCTTCGCGTCGCCTTCCAACAAGGGAAGAAAATCCACGTGCTCGTTCCCGAAACGCGTCCCTATTTGCAGGGCGCGCGCCTCACTGCCTGGGAACTTCTCAAAGGCGGCATCCCGCTCACGCTCATTACCGACAACATGGTCGGCCACTTTCTAAAGACTGGCAAAGTCGGCGCCATCGTCACCGGAGCCGACCGCATCGCCGCCAACGGCGATACCGCCAACAAGATCGGCACCTACCAGATCGCCGTTCTCGCCAAGGAAAACAACGTCCCCTTTTACATTGCCGCGCCCGTCTCCACTTTCGATCTCTCCATCCCCGATGGCGATCACATTCCCATCGAAGAGCGCTCCGCCGCCGAAGTCACCCATCTCCAAGGCATCCGCATCGCGCCCGACGTCCACGCCGCGCATCCCGCTTTCGACGTCACCCCCGCCCGCTACATCGCCGCCATCTTCACCGAACGCGGCGTCGCCCGCGCTCCCTACACGGAATCCTTGCACGCACTCGCGCAATCCGCGCAACTCGCGGGTTCGCCGTCGAGCCGCTAGCCGATGCCGCGCAGTCTGATGCACAATTCAATTCGCAAAACGCTTCGACTGGCAGCTCTCATCGTGTTTTTTCTGCCTGCAGCTCAGGCACAAGTGCAGCCGGGCAAATCCCAGCCCATCCGCCTTCACCCTGCGAACCCACATTACTTCCTCTTCCGCGGAAAAGCCGTTGCTCTAATTACCAGCGGCGAGCACTACGGCGCCGTCCTCAACGCGGACTTTGACTATCACAAATACCTCGCGACCTTGCAGGCCGATGGTCTCAACTACACGCGCCTTTTCACCGGCTCCTATGTCGAGGTCCCCGCAAAATCTTTCGGCATCCAACACAACGATCTCGCCCCCGAGCCGGGTCGCTCTCTAGCCCCGTGGGCCCGCAGCGACACGTCCGGCTACGCAGGTGGCGGAACTAAGTTCGATCTGCAGTCATGGGATCCCGCATTCTTCGCGCGCTTTCGCGATTTCCTCTCGGAAGCCGCCAAACGCGGCATCGTCGTCGAACTCACGCTCTTCTCGTCTCACTACGGCGAGGCTCAATGGCAGTTCAGCCCGCTGAATCCCGTAAACAACGTCAACAATACCGATACGATCGATTGGAAGAAACTTCACACCCTCGAAAATGGAAATCTTCTTGCTTATCAGGAACACTACACGAGAAAGCTCGTCGCCGAAGCAAATCCGTTCGATAATGTCATCTTCGAAATTCAGAACGAGCCCTGGTCGGACCGTCCCGTCCTGACCGATGTCATCAATCCATATCTTCGCGCGCCCGCGCGCGATAGCTTTCCCAATTCAGTCGATCTGCCCGATAATCTTTCCATCGCCTGGCAGGCCCGTGTCGTCGAATGGATCACGCAAACCGAGTCCGCCCTTCCGAATCGCCATCTCATCGCCCAAAATTATTCCAATTTTCGCCTGCCGGTACGCAAACTCCTGCCGCACGTCGATGTCGTCAATTTCCACTACGCTTACCCGGAAGCAGTGACACACAACTACGGCCTCGGCAAAGCCATCTCTTATGACGAAACCGGCTTTCTCGGTCGCGACGATGATGCCTATCGCCGCCAAGCCTGGAACTTCATGCTCTCAGGCGGCAGCGTCTTTGACGGCCTCGACTATTCCTTCACCACCGGCCACGAAGACGGCTCCTACTTGGAGCCGAATGGTCCCGGGGGTGGAAGTCCCGCTCTTCGCCGCCAGCTCGGAATTCTCAGCGCTTTCCTGCAGTCGTTCGCTCTGGTTGACCTGCATCCGGACGTCCGCGCCGTAAAGCACGCCTCAGGTGTGACGCCTCGCGTCTTGTCTAATCCGGGCAAAGAGTTCGCCATCTATCTGGATGGCTCCGGCTCTACAGAGCTCGCCTTAACTCTTCCGCCCGGAGATTACTCCGCCGAGTGGGTAAACGTGATTAGCGGAACTATCGAGCAGCGGGAAGCCTTTCGCCACAAAGGCGGCGAAAAAACTCTGCCGTCCCCCGCTTTTCAGAACGGAATTGCCCTGCGTCTCAAGAGGATCGCGCCGCCGTTCCGCCCACGGCCTGCCGTCTACCACCGGTCGTGAACGAGCCGCCGAATTTTTCGTTCGTATATTTGCTCTACGCCCGACATCGCTTCCTTCGAAAGTGGCTGCAGCCCTGATGTTCGGCAATTTTCCGGCACTTGCTCAGAACGCTTACCTCTGCAGAGCGCTTGTGTGCGTCACTCTAAATATCGATCGGCGAAGCCAAAACTTGGGCTAATCGGAATCCTTCTTGGAACTCTTATCCGCAGCGGTTTCTGGAAAAACACTATGCTGCGGCGGCGGCATCGGAATATCGCCCATGCGATCCTTCCAAAGCGCCTTGTTGAGCAGCGCCGTATCCACCGCATCTGCGTGGCTGAAATCCAGGTTTTTCCCCGCTTTCCACTCTTTCGTATTCATTTGATAGATCAACCCGTTGTCGCGATTGCGATGGTCGGCGCTAAAAGCAGGCTGCTGCCCGTTCCCGCTGAAAAGCGGCGCCATCACCGCCGCTCGCGAGTCATTCGCATTCATCGGCGGCACGCCCAACAGCGCTTCAATCGTGCGCACCACATTCACCGTCGTATAAAACGAGTGCTCCACAAACGGCTTGGCGCCGTTTCCCTCGCCGCTAGCCATGGGCGCGTACTTGCTGATCACCAGCGCGATGCTCCGATGCGAGTCCACGTGGTCCGGTCCGTCCTGCGCATCATCCTCCAAAATCAAAAACGCCGTGTCATCCCAATAAGGGCTGTGCGAAACCGCGTCAACCACGCGTCCCACCGCCAGATCATTATCAGCAACCGACGCCGCAGGCCGCGGTTTGTTCTTCGTTAGCCCCGCCGTGTGATCGTTCGGCAGCCGCAGCATGATGAATTGCGGCATCGTATCCGTTCCCGCGTTGCGCGAAGACACAAATCCGTCGAATTCATTCAAGAATTCATCCGCTCGCAACTGGTCCGGATACGCCACCTCAAAATCTGCAAACCGCGGATCAAAGTGGCCTTCTAATTCAACCTCGCTGGCGACATCTTTTGCGAGCACCGGTATCGCCCACGGATAAGGGCTCGGCCCGCCCCGCGGATTGCCCACATTTTGCTCCAGCGGCTCACCCTCGTGAATTTCGCTCCGCTTGCAAGCCTCGCCTTCCGCCTTGGGTGGCCCCGAAGCCGGCTGATCTTCTTCGCTCTTGTCGTTGCACCACCGGCTGATGATGAACTCGCCGTAGTGCCGGTATGAAATACTGTGGCTCGCAAAATCCTTCCAGAGATAGCCGCCCGTCGGCTCTCCCGCATCCGGAATTCCATCTTCCGCAGTTACGCCGCTCAACAAAGTCCCTTCCGAATCATAAGTGTGTTCCTCGCCGCGATAGCCGATCGGCCACGTTTTCTCGTTGTAGTCCGAGTTGGATCCCGAAGTCGACCACACGTGCCCATCTCCCGATACTTCTCCGCTGTCGTAAAAATTATCCAAAACGCCAAACTGTCGCGCCAATTTATGCAGATTCGGCGTGATGTCCTCGCCATAGATCGTGAGCGACGGATCGCCATTTGCGCCCGCGATATCGCCGAACACCTGGTCATAAGTACGGTTTTCCTTGATGATGTAAATCACGTGGCGAATTTTGTTTTCGCCGTTCGCAAAAGACACGTTGTCCCCATTGCCGCGCGCGGCGTTCGTCTCAACCACTTGCTGTGTGTAAGCCGTAAGATTTGCCCCAATGTCCGCAAGCGGAATGCGGGCCAATGAGCCTCGAATAATCGCCGGCCCGTAAGGAAAGAGCGGCCGTCCGTCCTTCCTCTTGCCAATCGGTTTGGGATTCGGCGCGGAACCGCGCCCTTTGGCGCTCGCAACAAGCAGATCCTTGCCGGTTGCAGCCACCACCGTTGGATACCATTCCGTGGGGATGAACCCAACGGCCTGCGCATCCGCGCTCCCGTTCCCTTTCGTAAGATCAAACACGGCCACGGAATCTGAAATCGCATCCGCCGAAAAAAGCATCTTTTCGTCCGGCGAAAGCGTCAGATACTCCGGATCGCTTCCACCGTATTTTTGTTCCGGGAGCTTCGTCGAAAGATACGACGCCACTTTTCCCGCTCCCGTATCTATCACCGCAATTTCATCGCGATCGGTCAGCGCAACATAAAGCCTCGAATTGTCCCGATTGAGCAAAAGTGCGGTCGGGTGCGACCCGCCCGCCAACGACGACTCTGGCTTTCTCAACGGAATCATCCGCAAGACGCGCCCGCTCACCAGATCGAGTTCCGCAACCGTGGATGCATTCCACAGTGAAACAAATCCACGCTTCCCGTCCTTCGTCATCACCGTCGTATAGGGCAGCGAAGCTGGAATCCGCTTCATCGTCGAAAGGTCAAATCGATGAACGATTTGTCCGTCGCTCGTATTCAGCAGCACCGCTTCGTCGGAATTATTGCATGCGACGAGCAATCTTTCTTGTCCCCCGCTCATGCCCACGCTGAGCCCCGCCGGGTAAGTAACGTCTTTGAACTCCGCCCGGCGCAATTTGCCCGCGGGAATCTTCGTCCGCGGCGCCAAACGCAGAAACCTCTCCGCTGAGATCCGCCCGTTTTCAAAGCTGAAGACAGCAATCCCGTTTCCCGTGCTCCCCTTTTTCTTTCCCAGCGGATCAGTCAGCGAAGCCATGCTCGCAAAAACATGTTTGCCGTCCAGGCTGAACGACAGGCCAAGGAAAAAAGTCTGCCGAGACTTGCTGCCCAGCCGGTCGTCCGGAAAATCCACGAGTTCATTCGTTTCCAAGTTGAGCACAGAAAGGGACTGCTTCTCTCCCGAAGTGTACGCGCCGTACCCGCTGTGCAGCAGGACCGCAAACGCCCCGTCAGGAGAAATCGCGATCGCCGTTGGCAGATTGTTGATCGGCCGCGGTGCCCCCGGTACTTTGCCAAGCAATTTTCCGTTCGGCAGCGGCACTGTTTGTGGCGTGTCTTGCGCAATCAGGGTCGGTGCCACAATCGAAAGAAGCAGAAAACAGAGAATGCGAACTTCGCAAATGCGATTGTTCATCGCGCGAGTATACCGGTCCCGCATCACAAAACTGCAAACGTCGCCGCTAAATAATGTCCTCATTCGTTCACCAGGAATTCCTTTATTGGCCATTTGGCTCCCGCATCCTACGCTGCGGTTTCACGCCCGGCAAGTCGCTTTGGCATTTCCTCATCGCCACTTGTTCCCCGCGAGAAACCGCGTCTTTCGGTGCGCTCTCTGCTTGACGCAGCCAAACGCCTGGCCTATGTTGTCGCGCGAAGCTAAAATGGGTATTGCAATTTCCGCATTACGGCTGCATTTGCGCACAGATCCCTGCGCAAAGAAAGGTCACAGATGCCCGCCGTCGAGGCCAAGGTTTTTTCCATCGATGCACTCCGCGAATTTACTACTCGCATCTTTCTCCACTACGGCGTTCCCAAGGACGATGCTGCACAGGCCGCCGATGTACTCGCTTCAGCCGACCTGCGCGGCATCGATTCGCACGGCGTGGCTCGACTCTACAGTTATTTTGGCCTGCTCAACGAGGGCCTCATCAATCCCAAGCCCAAAATTGCCATCGTCCGCTCCACGCTAAGCACTGCCACCGTCGACGGCGATAACGGCCTCGGCCTGGTCGTTGGCCCGCAAGCCAATCGCATTGCCATGGACATGGCCGATAAAGCCGGTTCCGGCTGGGTCAGCGTCTGCAACACAAATCATTTCGGAATCGCTGGCTATTATGTTCTGCAGGCCCTCGAGCGCGAGATGATCGGCTGGGCCATGACCAACTCCAGTAGCCTGGTCACGCCGCTGTGGGGCGCGCAGCGCATGCTTGGAACTAATCCCATCGCTATCGCTTTTCCCGGGAAGGAAGAGCCGCCTATCGTCATTGATATGGCCACGTGCACCGCGGCTTACGGGAAAATTGAGATTGCACGGCGCAAAGGCACATCGATTCCCATCGGCTGGGCCATCGATAGCGAGGGCCGCAACACCACAAACCCCGACGATCCCGTCAACGGCGGATGCCTGCTCCCGCTCGGCTCCGATCGCGAACGCGGCGGCCACAAAGGCTATGCCCTGGGAATGATGGTGGATGTTCTTTGTGCTGTGCTCAGCGGCGCGAATTGGGGCCCGTTTGCTCCGCCGTTCGCTTTGCGCCAGATAATTCCCACGGAGAGCGTCGGCAAAGGCATCGGCCATTTTTTCGGCGCGATGCGCATCGACGGTTTCATCGATCCCGATTCCTTCAAGCGGCAGATCGATGACTACGTGCGCGCTTTCCGCGCCACAAAACCCGCGCCGGGCACGAACGGCCCGCTCATTCCCGGCGATCCCGAACGCGAAGCCGAGAAAAATCGCCGCGAAAAGGGTGTGCCGCTAATTATGCCCGTCATCGAAGATCTCCGCGCCATCTCAAAGCAAACCGGCATTCCGTTCGATGAGCCGTAACGCGGCGACGGAGCGTTTCGGAGGCTGCGGCGATTCGGCATTCGCGCAGCAACGAAAAACGCGCGTCAAAGCAACTACGCCGGCCGGAGCACCATGACGATTCTTTCGCGCCGGCTGAAAAGCGCGAAAAAACCGAGAAGCTGTTTCCACGGAAAATATTTTTTATTGAGCAGCTTCATCGCGCGGGCGGCTTCTTCGCCGGTAATGATTACGGCGGTCGCGTCCTCGAATTCGCCGAGCGGTTCGCCCTTTATCTTGCAGGGCGCGATTTTTACGCGGGGATTGTTGCGAATGCGTTTCACTTTGCCCGTGTTGCCAATCGTGTAGAGGAAGAGCCGCGCTTCGTTGCTGCCGAGGTCGCTGGCAGGATCGGCGGCAAACCACACCGGCGTTTTCACGCCCTCGCCGCTCTTCTTGAAAGTCTCGAGACTCAGATATTTGTGATCGCGAAATGCCGCAAATCCCATGGAGTCGCTCCTGCTGCTTCGATGCGAGGTGGAGTACTTCCGGCACCAGAAGAAAGAGCGAGCTGTAATGAGGTGGTGACGTAATGACGTAGAGAGGTAACGAGGCAATGAGTCGGAGAGGCGCGGCTGCAGCGGCTCGGGGCGGGCGGTAACGGAGAAAGCAGAGAGTGGTGAGTGGCGAGTGGTCAGGCTGCAGAAGGAGAGGATTTGGCTTGAAGAATGTAACCCCCACCCCGGGTGTTTCTTGTAAGAGTGACAAACAAAGGGGTTAGGGTTGACGCGGCGCGTAAGAGTGGCAGGGAAAGGACTTAAAGTGGCTGCATTTTCAGCGGGTTGCAGATTGTCGTCAAGAGTGACAAACAAAGGGCTTGGAAGGGCCGTGGTTCGTGGTGAGTGAGTAGTGGCTAACGGAGACAGGTACTCAGAGCTAGGAGCAGGGAAATAGGTGAGAAGCGGTAGGAAGTTTCGATGGTTGGTGCGGTGAAAGAGGCGGGCAGGTAGCGGGGGCAAGGGGGTGACTCCTTTCTCCTCCGCGACGAAAGAAAGCACAGTATAGCACACTTTTGTTTATTGTCAAGTTATAATTATAAGTCGTTATGGGGTAGTGGGTTGCGGATGGCCAGTTCGGGGCCTAGAGGGAAGGGAGGGGAAAGACCCACCCTTTCAAGAACCAAAAACGAAAGGGTTGGGCACCCCCCGGAAAAAACAAAGGCAAAATCACTTCGGACAGCGAAGGGGCGGCCACCCGCCTTTCGGCGAGGGAGATGGCAGACCCCAGATTCAAAAACCGAAAGGGGGCAAACAGCGGTTTCCCTGTCGTTCGCCCCAGCTTCCTCGCCCCTTGTCGCCCAGAGTGAGTCACTTCGACCTTACAACCTCGATCTTTACAACCTTGGACTGTATAGGACCATCTTGCTTACTCCAAATTGGTAAGCCCAGACTGAATTCGGTCGGAACCGGGCTGTGATAGTCCACGTACAAATCGTATTTGCCTGGTCGGCTCAAGTTGAGATCCTCCAGGGACATTTGGTCCGAAAGACCCAGGATGTGGTTCGGCAGCAACAGTACAAAATCTTCGCGTTTCTTGGGGAGGGGGGTAGGCGCATCGGCTAGGAAAGCGCCTTCTATTTCTTTCTTAGAAATAGAGTCCGAGGCCCACAATGACAGGCTGGCGCTTTCGCCCCAATCGAGGGGGACGGGGATGTAGAGTGGGTCGGAAGAAACGTTGGTTAGCAGCACCTCGATGCGCAATTCTGTCGCTAGGTTGAAAGATTAGCTTGTCAGTTCGTAATGTCACGAAAAGCGGGGACTTCTTCACGGCACTGGCGTCTTGCGCTTCCATACGCTTGTTCTGAGGCGACGTTAGTTGGGACCAGCTAGAAGGTTCCGAGCAAAGTCCTAGATAAAACAATACGCCAAAGGCCACGCAGGTCAAACTCTTCGCTGCTAGTTTCATTATGAATAACCTCCCCTCAGGGTCCGAGTCAAGCTGGTCAGAATCGACGTCCATATATCAATATGGCTTCGTGTTGTATGCAGTATGTGTGTCATTGGCCAGAGCCCTCAATTGATCGTGGCTTAACCCCAACACGATTCCGACCCTACCTTGAACGAAATCGGCCTCCTGCTCTCGTGTGTGGGCCGTATGTCTGTTATAGGGTAAGTGATTTTCGCGTTGAACTATGTGGTAGCCTTCATGAAATAGAACGCTAGCATTCCACGCAGTTCCGCCCTGCTCAAGATACGAAGTTCTGAAGTTCACCGTAGTACCCGGCTTAGGATCGACACCACTCAGCTTGTCATTGTCTACGGTGATTGCCTTCACCTTGGAAAGTGTTGTCTTATCTTCGGCGCTAATCTGGTCGGCCTTGGCGTTAATCAAGTTCGCGGCAGCCGTGATATTGTCGCCCGCCGCCAGACGTTGTGCGTCCGTTAGGCTCGAACTATAGCTAATCGGGATCACGTTTCCAAGAACCGTAACCGACGTTGCAGCTTGGGATTGTTGTTGGTTGGCGGTCTGAGCTTGCTGTTGTCCGGCGGTCTGCTCCGCTAGGTTTTGTGCCGCAATCTCGGTCTGCTCTGCAGAGGCCTCAAGGACGCCCATGCAGCTGTCCGGTTGGCGGTCACATCCGAGCGCCTCGATGCCGGCGTTCCAGTCAGAAATTGGGTCGTCCAAACTGGTTGGACGGACCACATGGCCGTCGAGGTCCACGAAGGATTCGGGATCATCCGAGACCATGGCGTAAAGGTTTAGCGTCTGGGGATTGGAGAGATTGGCGTACGGAACGGGAACAGGAACAGACGACCAATCGGAACTGAGCCAGCGGGCGAAGCGGTTGGAGTAGTAGCGAGCTCCGAAGTCGTCGTTACCGGTTTCCGTGTCGCGCTCTTTGCCTTCGAATTTGTAATTCTGGGCGCAGCTATTGGTGTAGGCGCGCTCTCCACCGAAGGGGTAAAAATCGGCATCGTAGCAGACGACTCCCGAATTGGTGGTAATGACCCGGGAAGTGCCCAGCAGATCCTCGACGTAGTAGATCGGATTGCCACCCGTCGGCAGCATGGCGATACGTTTGCCGCCGAAAAAGATGTATTCGACGGGGTTGTTACCGCTGGCGTCCGTCTCGGCAAGGATGTCTCCCCCGGACCCGTACCAGTAGAGTTTGCCGCTGGACTTGGAGGCACGACGGCCCTCGCCATCATAGACGTAGTTCGTGGTGGTTCCGTTGTTCGTAGCGGAATTCAATTCACTCTCGGCGTCCCACGTATAACTGATGCTTCCGTCGCTCTGGGTGTTTCCCCTTAGATCATAAGAAAAAGTGGGGAAATGGTTGTTGCCGTCGGCCGTGGTGGCGAAACCGCTTTCGACGCTGCATCCGTCGTAATTGGAATTCGTGGTGGCGGCAATACTATTGAGATTGCCCCACGCGTCGAGACTGTATGCTTCACCCCAGCAATGCCCTGGGCTGGTGCTGTAGGTGGAAGTGGTTAGCGCACCAGTAATTCTGTTCAGTTGGTCGTAAGTAAAGGTTTGCGAGCGAGTGCCGTCGAGGTTGTTGGTGATCGCGTAAACGTGGCCAGCGTTGTGTAAGGTGACCGGATCCACGAAACCGTAAGTGATGTCCATGGCGTTGCCACCGGAAGAGGAGGCTTTGAATTCGTTAGGTTGGAGACGGCTGTTGTAGGTGTGCGTGAGGTTTAATCCGGTAAACGAAGAGGATTGCCCAATAGATAGAGCGTACGGAGTGCCCTGTGGCGTATAGCACACTGCGCCAGGCAGGCATCCGGTCGGTGCGCTCTCGAAATCGCTCGGCGGGTGGCCCGGGGGCGGAGAAATATTGTTTGTGCGGGTGGGCATCGCGGAGAGAATATCACTGCGGCACTTCCAGGGGAAGTATAGAGAGACGGAGGGTGCCCCAGGTTCGGTTTTTGAACCTGGGTCTTGGGGTTGATGTTGCTGTGCGCGGGGTTGGCGATGCCAGCGGGGCTCAGGCGCTACTATGGCAAGGGCGATTTGCATTTTGTTACGTTCAGTTGCTATCGGTGGCTGCCGCTGTTGGGGACCGTGCACGCGCGGGATATTTTCGTGAAAGAGCTGGGGAGAGTGCGCGACGAGATGAGATTTCATTTGATTGGCTATGTGGTGATGCCGGAGCATGTGCACCTGTTAATGAGCGAGCCGAAGCGGGGGACGCCGTCGACGGTGCTGCAAAAATTGAAGCTGCGAGTGGCGCGGAGACTGAGGAAGGGCCGAAGGTTGATGTGCGCGGGGCAGATGCGATTGCCGTTTGCGGAGATGGGAGAGCCGCCGCGGGCGTTTTGGCAGGCGCGGTTTTACGATTTCAATGTATACAGTCGCGGGAAACAAAGCGAGAAGTTGAATTACATGCATGCAAACCCTGTGATCCGGCGACTGGTGAAGCATCCGAGAGAGTGGGCATGGAGCAGCTGGGGGTTTTATTATGGAGAAGCAGTGGGGCTTGTGACGATCGATGTGGAAGGATGAGGAGAGGAAACAACCCCAAGACCCAGGTTCAAAAACCGAACCTGGGGCACCCTCCGCGTTAGAGAAATTCGTGCGAGGGGGAAGCTTCCTCGTTAGATCGATGGGAGGTTCACAGATTCGGTAGCGAGACACCCGGGCCACCCGCCTGTAGGCGGGTGTTATAGGTTTCAGAGAAATTCACGCCTGCGAAGCTGCTGGTTTTTCCGATGGCGGAGCTGTAATCGGTGCCTTCCGGCGTGTAGCAGACGCCAGAGGAGAGACAGCCGGTGGGCGGAGACGATTGCGCAGCGGCATAGGTGATGCTGTTGGCGGAATCGAAGGCGGTGGCGGGGCGATTCGCGGCGTCGTAGATTGTGCAAAAGTGAACAGCGCGCATCGTCCGGAGTATCTAGGATGCGCCACTGGATAGTCAGCCGGCACGTGGTGGGATTTCTTGATCGGTGGCCCGCTACGGTGCAAGGGCCAGCCGTTGCGATCGGCATGGGCACGGGAAAATAGGCTGGTCCTCAGCCACGTGCAGGCCTTTTCCAGTATTCGCTCATCGCCAGTGCGACACGATGCGCGATAGGGCGTCTACTTTTTTGTCGTGCCGCAAAGTTGCCGGCTAAAGCCCATGACAAACTCCGTGCCTCCTCCCCACGGAACGGAAGGGCGGTGCTTGTCTGCATGAGGATCCTCTTCTCCGCACTATTTTGTTCCCTACTGTGCAGTGCGCCCGCTTCGGCGCAATCGTCAATCGCGGGCGCAAGCGGCGAAGCCGCGGCCGCCGCAAGTGCAGAAGCTCCACGCGTCCCCATCAAGCCCGTGAAGCCGATCAGGAGCGAGGCTCCGATCGCGACGGCCAGGGGCAAGACCATTGAACTGGGGCTGGGCTACTCCTACCTAAGTCAGCCGGGGAACCAGTCCAATCGATCGGGCTTACGAGGCCCTGATGCCAGCTTCACCATCGGACTTTCTCGGCTAGGCATAACGGCGGATGTGGGTTATGCGCAAGCCTCCAATGTTCTGGGCACGGGCCGGAACAGTGTTGTACTTAGTTATCTCGTTGGTCCCGTTTTCCACCACACGGTGCACCGTAGCTTTGCTACTTACGTTCATGCGCTGGTGGGGGGAGCAAAAGTGAGTGGTCCGGTCCTTACGAATAAATCATGGTTCTTCGAACCACAACGAACCATGAAAATAAGGTCGAGATGGAGGTATGTTGGAGCACCGTCAAGTGGACGAAGGCCGAGCTATTCTGGCGCGATTAGAGCCCGAGTACGAATATGACCTGGACGTCGATGGGCACAACGAACTGTTGCCTCTGTCGTAAGACAGAGAGCACGCTAAGGAATTTCGGTAATTTGCTGACGTCCTCCGCTAGGCGGCGGAAGGAGTTTGGCGATGGAAGTTGTACATGAAGTCTGTTGCGGTTTGGATGTTCACAAGAAGAGTGTAACGGCGTGTGTGCTGTGGGCTTCTGGCCGACGGCGACAGACGCGGGCGTTCGGGACGTTTACGCGAGAACTCTTAGAGTTGGGCGATTGGCTGCGCGCCTGTGGAGTAACCCATGTAGCGATGGAGTCGACGGGCGTGTACTGGAAGCCGGTGTGGAACCTTCTGGAAGGACAGTTTGAGGTGCTGTTGGTGAATGCGCAGCACATCAAAGCAGTGCCCGGACGGAAGACGGATCAGAAAGACAGCGAATGGATCGCGGACCTGCTGCAACACGGGTTGTTGCGAGCTAGTTTTGTGCCGCCTACTCCGATCCGGGAACTACGCGATCTGACGCGGTATCGGGCGAGCCTGGCACAGGAGATTAACCGCATCGCCAACCGAATCCAGAAGGTGTTGGAAGATGCCAATATCAAGCTGGCTTCGGTAGCCACAGACACGTTGGGAGCCTCGGGCCGGGCGATGCTGGAAGCGATCATCCAGGGCGAACAGGACAGCCAGCGTTTGGCGGAGATGTCGCGGGGGCTGCTGCGCAACAAGATTCCCGAGTTGCAAGAGGCTTTGCAAGGACGCGTCACCGCACATCATCGATTTATGCTGCGCGAACTGCTGGACCATCTCTACTTTGTGCAGTCCAAGATGCAGCGGATCGAGCAGGAGGTCGCAGAGCGCCTGGGCCCTTTCCAGAGTGAGGTCGCGCGGCTGTGCACCATTCCTGGAGTGGACCGCGTGACCGCCTGGGGGTTGCTAGCGGAGATCGGGATGAGCATGAAACAGTTCCCCGATGCGCAGCACCTGGCGAGTTGGGCGGGACTTTGTCCGGGCAGTCACGAGAGCGCCGGCAAGCGCAAGAGCGCAAAGATCCGCAAAGGGAGCCTATGGTTGCGTCGCTGCCTATGCCAAGGAGCCTGGGCCGTCTCGACCAAGAAGAACAACTATTTGTCGGCTCTCTATCGTCGGCTGGCAGTGCGAAGGGGATCGAAACGCGCGACCATCGCGGTCGCCCACAAGCTCCTGGTCATTGCCTATTACATCTTGCGAGACGGAACTTGCTACAGCGACCTCGGCGCAGACTACTTCGATCGGCTGAACCCAGAGGGCCTGCGCAGGCGATTAACCAAACGGCTCGAAGGCCTCGGCTTCAAAGTGACCCTGGAGCCTTCAGCTCAAGTCGCCTAGAAGTGATTTTCTAAGGAATAGCGGGACAATCCTGCTCGGCGGATGGACGACCAGCTACGCCTGGGCAGTTGGCGGCGGAGTCGAGTACTGGGCGACAGACAGCATGGCCATTCGCACGGGCGTAGACTATTTGAGAACTGCGTTCTACGATCCTTCGCTTGCCGTTCGGGGCCAAAGCAATATCAGGACAACAGCCACGGTAGTCTATTATTTCGGACTGCGGTCACGGAGATGGCGGCGGTGAGCGATTTTTTTCCAGTGCCGAGAATTCCGAAGCGACTCGACGAAACAGCCGATGTAGACTTTCTCACGTCTAACTGCTACGAAGGCAGCCGCTCCTGAAGACCGTTCGGAACTCGAGTGGAAACAAAGCTGAACACAAGCACCCACCTTTGCTAGAAGCAATACCGCAAAGGTAGACCACCCCCGAGAAAATCAAAGTCAGACATATTTCATGGCGATATGTGTCGGCCGCCCAGGTTTCGTCCTTGTTTTTCCAAGAGGTGTGGAATCGTCAGAACACCGATGTGTGGGGCCGACACGTGGGGCTCCTAACGAGCGCGAGAGAGCACAGACTGAAGTCTGTGCCACAGGGCGGGTGTGCAACAACGCAGCAATCGTGGAGATGAGGCTTGGGACGAATGAGTTGACCGCGGAGGGTGCGAGTGTAAGAACGAGAAACGAAAGGTAGAGGACGGAAGGCGGAGAGTTAGAAGCAAAGAAACCGAGGCAAGAAGCGAGGAGCGGGCACGGCATGTCGTGCCCCCAGGATAAGATCGGGGGTGAAAAAAAAGAGGAGGCGGGCCAGGTCGTCCCGCCTCCTTATGTCCCCTTTCGGGGATGTCCGGCCAGCCTGACGGAGGGCGGCTAGCCGGTCGTGTGTTGGCCTACCTATATAATCCCTGCAGGATGAAAAAAGTTCCGGGGAAATGCAAAAAAGTGACTAGAATCTTTGTGGAAAAGAAGAGCTGCGCCGCGGTGCATCGAGACTATGCCACGCCCATCCTCGTTGAGTCCAGATAACATATTGCGTTTTCTGCAAGTTACGAATGGGGAGGTGTCTGCGAACGAAATTGCGGCGGGGTTGCATCTTGGAAAGGCGGAGCGCAAGGGGTTGTTTAAGATGCTGGCGGCTTTGAGGAAGCGCGGGGCGATTGTGGAGTTGCCGGGAGGGCGGTACCGGCTGGCGGGGAGGAAACGCGAAGAAGAGTTGGCGGAGAAAGGGGATCGGGCTGCGGAGGCAGGCGGGGCTGGCTTGGCTGGCTCCAAGGAGAATGCGTCGACAAAGCAGAGTTCCACGGGGAACGTTCCGCAGAGGCAGGCGGCGGCGAATGTGCTGGCGCGGGATGAGGTGCGAGGACGGCTCGTGCTGCACCACGACGGGTATGGATTTGTGGTGCCGGATGTGCCGATGCCGCAGCTGGATGGGGACGTGTTCATTCCGCGCGACGCGGTGGAAGACGCGATGCACGGGGATCATGTGCTGGCGAAACTGCAGCGGGTGAGCGAGTTTCGCGGAGGAAGCGGGCGCGGCGGGCAAAGGGCGGAAGGACGGATTGTGCGCGTGCTGGGGCGAGCGCATCCGTCGGTGGTGGGATTGTTTCGGTATGGGCCGCGGGGGAATGTGGTGCTGCCGTATGACACGCGGATACAGCATGAAGTGGAAATTCCTGCTGGCGAGGAATTGACGGCGGGGCTGCGGGCGAAATTGGGAGTTGGCGATGGCGGAGCACGAGGGAGACGCTTCGAACGGCTGGCGGAACTGGACGGCGCGGTGGTGAACGTGGAACTGCTGCGTTATCCGCGAGGAGGAGCGGCGGCGACGGGGCGGGTGATCGAAATTTTGGGGCGGCCGGGGGATCTCGGCGTGGACACCGAGATCATGATTCGGAAACATCATTTGCCGCATGAATTTTCTCACGGCGTTTTGGAAGAAGCGGAACAGCGGGCCGCAGCCGTGAGCGAGACGGAACGCACAGGGAGAGATGACTTTCGACATTTGCCGATTGTGACGATTGACGGAGAAACGGCGCGGGATTTTGACGATGCAGTTTATGTGGAACGGCGGGCGGACGGCGGCTGGGGATTGCAAGTGCACATCGCGGACGTGGCGCACTACGTTCGAACGGGGACCGCGCTGGATCAGGAGGCGCGGCTGCGCGGGACATCGGTTTATTTTCCGGACCGGGCGGTGCCGATGTTGCCCGAAGCGCTTTCAAATGGGATGTGTTCGCTGAAACCGCGCGAGGAACGGCTGGTGATGAGCGCGCTGATGGAATTTGACGCGGCGGGGAAGATGCTGAGCGCGCACATGACGCCGGGAGTGATTCGGTCGGCGGAGCGGATGACATATACAGATGTGAATAAAGTGATTGAGGGCGAGCGGGATGCGACGGTGCGGTACGCGGGACTGGCTGGACATTTTCGAGATATGAAAGAGTTGGCGCTGCTGCTGAACAAGCGGCGGAATGAGGATGGGTCGATCGATTTTGATTTGCCGGAGCCGGTGATTGAGTTTGACGACAAGCAACAGATGACGAATATTGTGCGGAGCGAGCGGAACATCGCGCACCGGTTGATTGAAGAATTCATGCTGGCGGCGAACCGGGCGGTGGCGAGTTATTTGCTCAGGCGTGGGATTGCGGCGTTGCACCGGGTGCATGAAAAACCGGATGCGCGCAAAGTGCTGGAGTTCGAGGAGTTGGCACGGGCGTTTGGATATTCGCTCGGCGTGGCGGATTTACACCAGCGGGAGATTGCGGTCCGGCACGGGCGCGTGCCTGCTCCGGCAAAGGCGGGGCGTCCGGATTCTTACGGGCATGGGCGGGAGCGCGGGATGCGTGTCGCGTTACCCGGCGCGATGGAGCTGAAGATTACGCCACAGCATTATCAGAAATTGTTGCGGAAGCTGGCGGGGAAGCCGGAGGAGAGGATTGTTTCTTACTTGATGCTGCGATCGTTGAAGCAGGCGCGATATGCGGCCGAGGCGCTGGGGCATTTTGCGCTGGGGTTCGACGAATACACGCATTTCACTTCGCCGATTCGAAGGTATCCGGATTTGATTGTGCATCGCGTATTGAAGTGGGCTTTGGAGCATCCACACGCTGCCGCGCCGGCTTCAAGCCATGCGGCGCGGGGCGTAGAAGCGACACTGTATCCGCAGACGCAATTGGAGGAGATTGCGTCGGAGACTTCGGAAGCGGAGAGGCGCGCCAACGGGGCGGAGCGGGAGTTGATGGATTGGAAGACAGCGCAGTTCATGGAAGCGCATCTGGGCGAGGAATACGAGGGGCTGATTATTTCGGTGCAGAAGTATGGATGTTTTGTCGAACTGTTTGAAGTGTTCGTGGAGGGATTGCTGCCGATCAACGCGCTCGAGGATGCTGCAGGTACGCGAGTTGTGTTTCGGGAGCGTGATCACGCTATGGTCGCGCTGTCGGGAGGCGATGGGAGACGCGGCGGGGCTGGGTCGCGACGCGGGCGCGGGGCAAAGCCCAGGGAGATTGGTTGGCATCTCGGAGATCGCGTGCATGTGAGGGCGGAGCGGATTGACCCGATGAGGCGGCGGGTTGAGTTTGCGATTGCTGAGGTTGCGTGAGTTGAATTGGAAAGGCATTTTGGCTGTCTTGGCGCTGATTGCTTTTGGTGCAGCGGGCTGCGGAAGGGGACAGGGGCGTCAAAATGCCTGTCCCATCGATGGCTCGCCGCCGCAATGAATGGGACGGCGAAACGGAAGCTCTTGCGAGTACTTCCACTACAACGATGTTGAGCGCCAGACGCATTCCTGGTGGGCCGATTGCAAGCTGGACGTACCCGAAAAGCCAAGGGAAAAAATAATATTTCGTTTACATCGAACTGCTCAGCCGCTACGCGGCATCTGTTATTCTTGAATGCTGGCTGAATATGCCGGAGCTGTCTGATTTCCGTTAGAGAGGATTAACCATCGTGAGTACGACCACAGCTACAGAGCGCGGCGTGAAGCGCGTGCACAATTTCAATGCGGGGCCGGGAGCTTTGCCGCTGCCGGTGCTGGAGCGGATCAAGGAAGAATTGCTGGATTGGCGCGGGAGCGGGATGTCGGTGATGGAGATGAGCCACCGTTCGCCGGAATTTGAAAGCATTATTGCGGCGGCGGAAGCGGGACTGCGTAAGCATCTCGCGATTCCGGAAGAGTATGCGGTGCTTTTTGTGCAGGGCGGCGGGAGCATGCAGTTCACAATGGCGCCGATGAACTTGTGTTTGGCGGGGAAGCCGGTGGATTTGATTCATACGGGGACGTGGACCGCGAAGGCGCTCGGGGAATTGAAGAAAGGCGTCTTGCATCATGTGGCGGGGTCGACGGAGGCAGAGAAATTCGTCCGGATCCCGCGGAAAGAGGAGATCAAATACTCGCCGGACGCTTCTTACGTGCACATTTGCACGAACAATACGATTGAGGGGACGCAGTGGAACGAGATGCCCGCGACTGGGAACGTGCCGCTCGTCGCGGATATGTCTTCGGATATTGCTTCGCGACCGATAGATGTAAGGAAATTCGGAATGATTTTTGCGGGCGCGCAGAAAAATCTCGGACCGAGCGGAGTAACCGTGGTGATTATCCGCAAAGATCTGGCCGAGCGCGCGGACAAGAATTTGCCGACGATGCTGCAATATCGCACCTACATCAAGGATAAGTCGCTGTACAACACGCCGCCGACTTTTGCGATTTACATCGTGGGGCTGGTGATGGAATGGATCGAGGCAGAAGGCGGAATCACGGGGATTGAGAAGCGGAATGCAGCCAAAGCGAAGCTGCTCTACGATACGATCGAGGCGAGCAGTGGATACTATCGGTGTCCTGTGGAAGATTCCTCGCGGTCGAAGATGAATGTGGTTTTCCGCGTTGCGGGCGGCGATGAAGGCGTCGAAAAACAATTCGGCAAAGAAGCTGCTGCCGCGGGGCTGGTCGGCACGCCGGGGCATCGGTCGGTCGGCGGGATGCGCGTTTCGCTCTATAACGCCGTGACCGTTGAGGCCGTGGAAGCTTTGACCAACTTCATGCGGGAATTTCAGCGCAGCCGTGGTTAAGTTACCGCGTCCCGCGCGGAGTAATGTCCAAGGGGGATTGCGAGGCCTCCGGGATGCCGGAGGCGGTCCGACGAAGAATTCTCTTCGCTAGAGCGTCTTTCCTTAAATTTTGTGTATGAATTGAGCACATTCTTGGGCTAAAGCCGCGGGTGTTCACCTCCCATCAAAATTGCCGAATGTAGACTGGGCGTACTCTTTGCTGGGGGCGCCCTAATGAAGATTACTTCCTCCCGAATCATAGCCGTTGTCACGGTCACGTCGTTTCTCTTCATGCTGGGCGTTTATCTTTGGGGTCGAGAGACGCCTGAGGCTCCCGTGCGGATTGCGCAACCGTACGATTGGAGTCATCACCACGTGGTATTCTCCAATCCCGCGACGGCTGAGCAATCGCTGCGAGTGCGGCAGGATCCGCGCTACTGGCACCAATGGTATCGGCGAAACGTTCGTCAGGCCATGCCTGTAGCGGAGCCTGCATTTGACGAGTCACAAGAGCAGGATGAGAAGTTGCCGTGGATTGATGGCGACTGGTTTGGGTGGTTTGGCCGGAGACACCGCAGACCGCAGCCGCGAAATTCGTTGAAACGAGACTGGGCTATCTCACTTGGGCCGAATGCTACGGTGGGCGCGGGGAATTTTCCGGCTAAGTTTTCATTTGACATAAATTCAGCAAATTGCGGCAGCGCGGCGAAACCGGATTTTGTGGTGTTCAACACGAGCGTCAGCACGATATCGCAGGCGACCGTCGTCGCCTATGACAACCTCTATAGTGGCTGCGCTCCGGGTAATGTACCTTCAACGTATTGGGCTTACAACACGGGCGGGTCGGTGGTTACCTCGGTGACGCTTTCCTATGATGGCTCGCAGGTAGCGTTCGTTCAGACTTCCGCTTCCGTCGCAAGTCTCGTCCTGCTGAAGTGGAAGCCGACTGCAGGAGGCGCTTCGAGCACGAGTCCGGATCCTATCAGTATTGTGGCGCCAAGCGCGTACCCAAGCTGCGGGGCGCCCTGTATGACGACACTGGCTTTTAGCGGCGCGGCAAACGACACGAATTCGTCGCCGTTCTATGACTACGCGGGAGACGCTCTCTACGTGGGCGACAACGCCGGGTTGCTTCACAAATTTCATCCGGTGTTTGGTGCGGGAACGCCAGCCGAGGTCGGAAGTCCTTGGCCTGTGCAGTTGGGCGGCGGATTCAACAAGCTGAACAGCCCGGTGCTGGATACCGTGACGGGGAGAGTATTTGTGGGCACCCTGTTTAACGGCGCTTTAGGAGCGCAGTTGTTTGCCGTCGACTCATCGACGGGGACAATCCCTGGAACAAGTTCGCAGCTCGGCGTGGGCAATGGCATTCTGGACGGCCCTATCGTGGATTCCACGGCTGGAAAGGTCTACGTCTTTGTGGGAAGCGACAACAGCACTGCGAGTACCCCCTGCTTTGGAGGAGGGCACCCGTGTGCGGCGCTTTATCAGTTCCCTACCAATTTCAGTTCGGGTCTCGGAATCGAAGCAAAAGTGAGCCGGGGAGGGAATGGGACTGCCCGTTCGTTCGAGATGTACGGCGGTACGTTTGATAATGCGTATTACACGTCTGCTAGTTCCACTGGAACGCTTTACGTCTGTGGGAACACGACGGGGATAGCGACTCCGTACCGAATTCCAATAAGCGCGGGGGTAATGAGCACGACGGCGCTTGGCGGGTTTCCCTTCGCGTCTATCGGTTCGCCTGGCAACCTGCCGTGCGGACCGCTGACCGAGATCTTTAATTCCAACCAGAACAGCGGCGCCAACAGCGGAGGGCCTGCTGGTACGGACAAACTATTCGTAAGTTCACTCGGGCCGGGCACGACCAATCCCTGTTTTAACAACGGCACGGGTGGCTGCGTGATGGATCTTCCGATTACCGCGTGGCAAACGGGAACGATTTACGCGGTCGGCCAAGAAATATTGGACACGAACATGAACATTCAAGTCGTGACAATCGCGGGGACCTCAGGCAGCACGCAGCCGGCATGGCCCTCACCCGGGGCGGGGGGCAGCATATTTAAGTCCGACGGATCGGTTGAGTGGGTCTATAAGGAAGGCGTGGGAATCACTGGAAGCGGAAGCTGGACGGCAAATACTGGAGAGCCACAAGGCATTTTTTTCGTGGACTCCCATGGCAATACTGAGGTGGCGACCACCAATTCGGGCACCACTGGTGGTACGCAGCCCAGTTGGCCGACGACGATTGGTACGACCACAACGGACGGAACGGTCCAGTGGGTTAACGCCGGACCAGTGGACAATTTTTATTTGCCAGTTGCGGGGGGCACAAGCGGGATTATCGTGGATAACATCGTGCTGACAGGGACGCCGGCGGGCGGGTCGCAAGTGTACTTCTCGCCGCTTACGTTGGGTTTCAGCACTTGTGGGGCGGGGAATGGATGCGCGGTGCAGGCGTCGCAAGCGGCACTGAAATGATAAGAAACTGCTGGACGAGCATCCTATAGAGTAAACGGAATCACCCTGCGAAAAACCTTAGTGTGTCAGGATCTGATTTAAACCAGCGTTTCGTAACGCAGCCTTCTTCAAAGCAATCGGGTTTTCTACGCCCGCTCAAATTCAAGATTCTCCAACCTTGCGCAACCCGTGACGCCATGAAATCGCATTGATTTGAAGGCTTCTCTTTCCCCTTGCACTTCGACAAGAGTAGGCGTAGTGTCTCTTGACGAAGTGACAGGGGAACCTATTGATAGCGCAAAAGAGGATTGAACTTCCGCAGGGGACGCTGGACTTACTTATTCTGCGGACACTGGCGCTGGAACCGCAGCATGGGTGGGCAATTTCGGAGCGGATTCACCAGATATCGAGCGACGTGTTGCTGATCCAGCAGGGATCCTTGTATCCGGCGCTGCACCGGCTGGAGCGACGGGGATGGATTAAGGCGAAATGGGGCACGTCCGAGAATAACAGGCGGGCGAAGTACTACGAGCTGACCAAGGCTGGGCGCAAACAGCTTGAACTCGAGCAGGATTCCTGGAAGAAATTGACGGCCGCCGTGGCTCAGATTTTAAAGACGGCGTAGGGAGGGCTGCGTGTTCAACGATCTGCTTTTTCGCCTTCGTTCACTCTTTCGGCGCGATGCCGTCGAATCCGAAGCGGACGCTGAGTTGCGGTTTCATTTCGAGCAGCAAGTCGAGAAGAACATCAAAGCCGGCCTCACACGAGAAGAGGCGCTACGCCGCGCGAGGATTGATTTTGGGGGTCATGAGCAGCTAAAGGAAGAGATTCGCGATGCGCGCGGCGTGAACTATGATCGAGACGCTATTCCAGGATATTCGCTACGGTCTCAGGATTCTCGGCCGCACGCCGGTCATCTCTTGCATTGCGATACTTTCGTTGGCTCTCGGAATTGGAGCTAACACAGCGATCTTCAGTTTGATCGACACGGTGATGTTGCGGATGCTTCCCGTCCAGAAGCCAGAAGAACTTTCGCAATTGCTGATCCAAGATCCGAAGTCGGGAAACGGCGAAGCCGATTCGACATTCTCAAATCCGCTTTGGGAAGAGCTGCGAAACCGGCAGGATGTCTTCTCTGGAATATTCGCGTGGAACTCGACGCAATTCGATCTTGCACAAGGCGGGGCGGTGCACGATGTAGATGGTCTCTTTGCGAGCGGGGACTTTTTCAGGACACTCGGAGTGCGTGCCGCAACCGGGCGGCTCATTACAACAGCAGATGATACGCGCGGATGCTCCGGAGTGGCCGTCCTAAGCTACGGCTTTTGGCAGGATCATTTTGGCGGAGCGCAGAGCGCCGTGGGCAGCTCACTTTCTCTCGATAATCACATTTTCGAGGTGGTCGGCGTGAGTGCGCAGGGATTTTTCGGCGTGGACGTGGGAAGCAAGTTTGACGTAGCGATTCCGATTTGTACGGTGGCTATTTTCGATGGGCCAAAAACGCGGCTTGATCGAGGATCCTGGTGGTGGCTGCAGGTAATTGGGCGGACCAAGCGGGGTCTCACTCCCGAACAATTGAAAGCACACCTTGCGGTGCTATCGCCGCAGAGTATTCGCTGCGACGTTGCCGCAGAATTACGATCCAAAAGAGCAGCAAGAATACATTAGACAGTTGTTCGAAACGGCTCCGGCAGCTACGGGGACTTCGTATCTGCGACGACAATTTGACGAGCCTCTCAACATTCTGATGGGGGTCGTGGGGCTGGTGCTGCTGATTGCTTGCGCCAATATTGCCAGCCTGATGCTGGCGCGGGCAGCTGCACGCCATAAAGAAATCGCTGTACGCAAGGCTTTGGGCGCTTCCCGAGCGCGGTTGATTCGGCAATTGCTGACCGAGTGCGTGATGCTTTCGACGGCGGGCGCGCTGCTGGGAGTCTTATTTGCGCGCTGGGGAGCTTCGCTGCTGGTGCAGTTTATTTCCACGGGCGAGAACAAGGTACACCTTGATTTGTCGTTTGACTGGCGGATTCTTGGGTTTACCGCGGCTGCCGCTGTCTTCACGGGCTTGCTCTTTGGAGTGCTGCCTGCGCTTCGCTCGACACGCGTTTCTCTAACGTCCGCGATGAAGGGCAGCCAGGCGGTGGAAGCAGAGAACCGCGCCAAGTTTCGTCCCGGGAAATGGATTGTTGCATCACAGGTGGCTTTGTCGCTGGTGTTGCTGGTGGCTAGCGGGTTGTTTCTGCGCAGCCTCGTGAAACTGGTCACGCTAGACGTGGGGTTTGACCGAAACAATGTTCTTTTGGTGCACGCGAATCTGCACAATGCGAAAGTGGCGCCTGAAAATCAGCCCGCTATGTTCGAAGAAATGGAACGGCGGTTACGAGCGATTCCTGGCGTGGTCTCGGCGAGCCGGGCGGTCATGACCCCAGTAAGCGATTTTGTCTGGAACAATCATCTTCAGGTGGAAACGCCGAATCCGCCAACGGGCCAGAACGCGCTGGCTTTCTTCAACTTCGTCTCGCCCGGATACCTGGGGACGATGCGCACGCCGCTTCTGGCGGGACGAAATTTTAACGAGGGAGATTCTAAAACGGCCGCGCCGGTCGCCATAGTCGACGAAACGCTTGCTCGAAAATTCTTTCCGAAGGGTGAGGCGCTTGGAAAGTACTTCCGTGTCCAGCCAGAGCCAGGGAAGGCTGCCCCGCTGATTCAAATCGTTGGACTTGCGAAGGATGCGAAGTATGAGTCGCTGCGCGAGGAAGCCCGTCCCACCGCGTACTTCCCGATTGCGCAGATTACGGAGCCTGCGGAAGAACAAGTATTCGAGCTGCGAACGGGTACGCGTCCCTCGGCGCTTGTCTCGGCCGTGCAAGAGGCCGTGGCTGGCGTAAGCAAAACAATTCCGCTTAGGTTCTCTACTTTGGCCGAGCAGGTGGACGATTCGTTGGTGCAGGAGCGATTGCTCGCTACTCTCTCCACCTTCTTTGGCGGATTAGCATTGTTGCTTGCGATGATCGGACTTTATGGCGCGTTGAGCTACCTGGTTACGCAGCGCAAGCCCGAATTTGGGATTCGGATGGCGCTGGGCGCGCCACGAGGCGCCATCTTGCGGTTGGTCTTGTGCGATGTGGTCATAGTTCTTGTTGGCGGACTGATCGCCGGAGTCGTGCCTTGCATTGGCGACAGTCGGATTATTGCAAAAGATGTTGTTTGGACTTGCATCACGCGACGCTTTTACATTCGTCGCCGCCATTGGAGTGCTCGCCGGCAGTCGCAATTGTCGCAGGTTATATTCCCGCGCGCCGGGCCACGCGCGTTGATCCGATGGTGGCTTTGCGATACGAATAATTCGCATTGGAAAGAGCGCGCAGAATGGCCTGGTTATGTGAGCAGTCTCTGCGCGCTTCACCTTCCAAAGAATATGCGCAAACTAACTTACGCGAGGTCGAAAAGAAGGACTTCGGCGTTGTCGATTCCGGCGAGCTCGACGGATTTTTCCGCGGAGATTGCGGCACCGTCGCCGGCGTCGAGTTGCTTGCCATTTAACTTGACGCTGCCGCGGGCGACTTGGACGTAGGCGTGGCGTTCCGGCTTTAGCTGGTGTCTTACCGTTTCGCCTTTATTTAACATTGTTGCGTACAATTCGTTGTTTTGGCGGATTTGTACGGAGCCATCGCGGCCGTCAGGCGAAGCTACCAGACGGAGTTTGCCGCGTTTCTCTTCTTCGCTGAAAGTCTTTTGGCCGTACACCGGCTTGAGGCCTTGCTTTTCCGGGAACATCCAGATTTGTAGCAGGTGCACCGACTCGGTTTTGGACGCGTTGAATTCGCTGTGCGTAACGCCAGAGCCTGCGCTCATGTATTGGACGTCGCCGGGGCGTATGACGGAACCCGTTCCCATGCTGTCACGGTGTTCGAGGGCGCCTTCGAGGACATAGGTAACGATTTCCATGTCACGGTGGGGGTGCGTGGGAAAACCCTCGCCGGGGGCGACGCGGTCGTCATTCAGGACGCGCAAGGTGCGGAAGTGCACATGCTTGGGGTCGTAATAGTCTGCGAACGAAAACGTGAAATAAGTATCGAGCCAGCCGTGGTTGAAATGGCCGCGGTCGTGGCTCTTGCGGATGTCGATCATGATCCACCTCCGAGTTTGACGGGGGTATAATACTCGTTATAACGACTATTGTCAAGAGGCATAATAAACTGTAGCGAAGGCGGTCCGTGTCGTGACTTCCGACCGCCCCAACGCGCAGATCCGCTTGCACTTACACTCATGCCGTACCATTCCCGGCGGCCTCTCTTTGGTGTAAAGTGGTGAGGTAAGAGCCGTTCGCCGTCATTGCTTCCAAGGATCGCCTTATGGATTCCGCGCCGACCGCCACGCAGACGAAAAAGCCCGATGGAGCTTCCGCATCGCGCGAGTCCCTGACCATCACGGACAATCGCACAGGCCGGAGCTACGAAATTCCCATCAAGAACGGCGCGATCCGCGCGATGGACCTGCGGCAGATCAAGGTGGACCCCACCGAATTCGGCATGCTGAGCTATGATCCGGCATTCAACAACACGGCGTCCTGCGTGAGCAAAATTACCTTCATCGATGGGGACGCGGGCATTCTGCGATACCGCGGCTACCCGATCGAAGACCTCGCGGAAAAAAGTACGTACCTCGAAACGGCTTATTTGCTGCTTCACGGCGAGCTACCTACCACAGCGCAGCTGAAGGATTGGACATACAACGTCACGCATCACACTTTTATCCACGAAAGCATCAAGAAATTCCTCGACGGGTTTCACTACGACGCGCATCCCATGGGTATGATGATTTCGACGATTGCGGCGCTTTCGACGTTCTATCACGACGCCAAAGATATTTTTAACGCGGAATCTCGCCGGAAGCAGACATACCGACTCGTCGGCAAGATGCCCACGATTGCCGCGTTCTCCTATCGCCACACACTTGGGATGCCGTACGTCTATCCGGACAACGAGCTGAGCTATCCGGGAAATTTCCTGAACATGCTTTTCCGGACGACGGAGGCGAAGTATCGTCCGAATCCCACGCTAGAGCATGCACTGGACGTCCTCTTCATTCTGCACGCGGACCACGAGCAGAATTGCTCCGCCAACACCATCCGTGGAGTCGGAAGCTCGCACGTCGATCCGTACTCGGCGACGGCCGCGGCTATCGCGGCGCTGTATGGACCACTGCATGGCGGCGCGAACGAAGAAGTGCTCCACATGTTGCTGGAGATCGGCTCGATACAAAAAGTTCCCGAATTTATTAAGCGCGTGAAAGCCGGCGAAGTGAAACTCATGGGCTTTGGCCATCGCGTCTACAAGAATTACGATCCGCGCGCCCGCATCATCAAACGAGTAGCTTATGAAGTTTTTGAATTGATGGGCAAGAATCCACTGCTGGAAATCGCGCTGGAATGCGAACGCATCGCCCTGGAAGACGAATACTTCATCAAGCGCAAGCTCTATCCCAATGTGGACTTCTACACCGGGCTGATCTATCAATCGATGGGCTTTCCGATTTCCATGTTCCCAGTGCTATTCGCGATTCCGCGAACATCGGGCTGGGTTGCGCAATGGGAGGAGATGCTTCTCGACCCCGAACAGAAAATTGCACGACCCCGGCAAATCTATCTAGGACACGACACGCGGAGTTACGTCCCCATTGACCAGAGGAGCTGAAGGCCAGCCTCTACCCGAAACCTGCATGGATCCCCGAAATAAACACATTGTGTCGTTACGATTAAGTACCTACTGCTGTCTTGACGCTCGACAATAGGGTTCGGCTGGGTATAGTTGACTTTGAGAGGTGATATGGCACAAGGCCATGCAAGTTCCCGCAATCCCGTGGCTCGCCGCCGCAGCCAGCGAGTGCTGATGCAAGTGGCCGTGCGCGTTCGCGGCACGGATTCTCAGGGCAAGGACTTCGTGGAAGAGACCGAGACCCTTGCCATCAACGCACATGGAGGGTTGATCCTGGTGAGCGCCCGGCTGACCAGCGGAAGCAAAGTTTTCATGCAGCATAATCGCACCCAGGAGGAACAAGAGTGCCATGTGGTGTTCCTCGGTCCGGTACGCGCAGGCAAGGCCGAAATCGGTTTAGAGTTTTCTGAGCCACGGCCCACATTCTGGCGGGTCGCTTTTCCTCCTGAAGATTGGACGTCGAGACATCCGGAAGCCCGCTCCCCTTCGCCAGGACATGAGGACAAATAAGCGATAGATTCGCCGCTAATCCCGCCGTGTTCTTGCTGTTCCGAGTCGTCCGGAAGGTGCAACATTCGGCGACTTTGAGGTTGGGAGCAAGATCGATCGCCCCACAATGGCATCCACGCAGTATGCTCTTACGTCCGAGGACTAGTTAGCCCGGAACCAGTCAGACGCTCGACCTGACTTTCCCACCGAGGACTTAGTGCGAAGCGGGCAATTTGTCAGTTCCCCGATAGCGAGAAAAATTCATGAAGCGCGCTCTGCGAAACGCGGTCACACCGATATTGCTGATTGTGATTGCTGCCTTGTGTACGCGCTCGGCTTTTGCTTGGTACCAGGAGCGGCAATTCAGCCCGCAGGTTCTGAGCATCGTACCCTTTCAGACCGAAACGGGGCACATCGCCTATTCGATTGCGAGTGGGAAGGGATTTTCCTCGCCGTTTCAGAGAGATACGGGTCCGACGGCCTGGCTGGCGCCGGTCTATCCTTATCTTCTCGCGGGAATTTTCAGGCTGTTCGGCATTTATACACTTTCCTCATTTTTCGCCGCACTCTTCCTGAACATTCTTTTCTCCGCGGGAGCATGCATTCCGATTTTCTACACCGGCGAGAAAATTGCGGGACGCGGCGTGGGCATCGCCGGCGCATGGCTCTGGGCCCTCTTTCCCAATGCCATCCTGATTCCCTTTGAATGGATTTGGGACACGTGCCTTTCCGCACTTTTAGTCGCAGTTTTGCTTTGGGCTACGCTCAAACTGGAGCCATCGCCGCGCCTTCGAGGTTGGTGCTTTTATGGAGCCTTGTGGGGCTTTGCGCTGCTCACAAATCCCGCCATTGCATTGCTCTTTCCGGTTCTCGTCGCATGGGCCGCCTATCGGGCACGCACCGGGGAACATTCATCAAAGTGGCTCATCGGGCCCGTTCTGGCGGCTGCCATCGCGGCGCTTTGCTGTACACCCTGGACGGTTCGCAATTATTTGCAATTCCACAAGTTCATTCCACTCCGATCGAATTTCGCGTTCGAGCTTTACGTCGGCAACAACGAAAATTATGACGAACAGTACAGGTTCCGGCCGGGCCCGATCACGCAAGAGCGCGAGATTCTGCGGTACCTCAGCATGGGCGAGAGTTCGTTCATGGAAGAAGAAAAAAGGAAAGCGGTTGCTTTTATTGAATCGCACCCGCGCGTTGAGGTGTGGCTCATTTCACAGCGTGTCGTAGACTTCTGGACGGGGACGGCAACCCCCGTAGCTACATTTCGACGAACGGGTTCACCTTGGCTTCGCTTTATCCTGCTATGCAATTACGCCACGTCGCTCTGCGCGTTTGCCGGAATCGTCGTGCTTCTTGCCGGCAAGAATGACTATTCATTTCCGGTTGTGGTTATTCCCGTCGTGTTTCCACTGCTTTACTACGTAACCCATACTTCATTGCGGTACCGTCATCCCATCGATCCCATCGTGCTCCTTCTGGCGGCGATTGGCATACATGGAGCGTGGAGTTGGTTCCCGCGCAAGAATCTCAAAATGCCGACGGAGCAGCCTGCTAGCACCTAATACAAATGAAAGTAGCCGTCCCGTTGTACGAGACGGACGGGAACGCCGAAGAGCGAAGAGAGCCGTTCGGCGGAGAAAATGTCTTGTTTGAGACCGTCGGCCAGGATTTGGCCTTCGCGCAAAAGCACGACACGCTCAATCTCCGGAATGACTTCCGAGACGTGGTGAGTAACGAGCAGAATACCGAGGCCGCTGCGCGCGAGTTCGCGCATGGTATCGCGCAGTTGGAATTGCGCTGCGATGTCCAGGGCATTGCTAGGCTCGTCGAAAAGCAAGGTCTGTGGGTCGTGGACGAGCGCGCGAGCGATCAGCGTGCGCTTTGCTTCACCGGAAGACATTTGAGAGACTGCACGACCGGCGAGATGAGCGATTCCCAGGCGAGCGAGTGTGGCTTCGGCGCGCTCCAGATGCTGTGGATCGGGATGATGGTGCGGAAAAATACGCGTGCTGCTGAAAAACCCGGAAAGAACAACATCGCGTCCCGTGGCGTCCGTGGTGCAGGAAGCCAGCAGATCAGGAGAGACGATACCAAGCAACGAGCGCAACTCGAAAATGTCCCACCGCTCGCGGCCCAGGATGGAGATCGAAGAGCCTTCCCGCGCCAAGGGATAGCATTCGCGCGTGATCGTTTTGATCAGCGTGGATTTCCCGCAACCGTTCGGGCCGAGGATGCAAACGTGTTCACCGGCACGGATTCGGAGCGATACACGATCGAGCGCCGGCCGTTCGGTGGGCGCTCCGCGCACCACAGTAACGTCATGGAGTGCTAGAAGAAAAGGCCGCGTGTTTATTTCGGATTCTAGCAAGACGAGAACCATCTTAACCGAGAGGGAGATATAGGCAAGGGACGATGGAAGCGCGCAGCGAGGCAACCTCCACATTGGAGACTCTTCGGGACTCAAGCGCGGGATAAGCTCTGGGTAACCGGCGTGTCCAACGGGATTGTTCGACGAGCTGGAGTGACACAGATTTCCTGCGGTACGATTGATCTTCTTTGCCCTCGGTGATAAAGGGAGGCAACATGGAGACGCTTCTTCAGGACTTGCGCTACGGGCTTCGGATGCTAGCGAAGTCGCCGGGGTTCACAGCGATTGCGATTTTGACGCTGGCGCTAGGGATTGGCGCGAATACCGCACTCTTTTCCGTAGTGAACGGCGTGCTTCTGAATCCTCTGGCTTATCCGCGGTCGGGGCAGCTGGTGGCTCTTTATGGAAAGACTCCTGGATTCGATCACGCGCCGGTTTCCTACTTGAATTTCCTCGATTGGCAGCGCGAAACGCAGACGTTTTCGTCCATGGCCATCTATCGCAATCAGGATTACAACTTCATCGGCAAGGGCGAAGGAGAACGCCTCACCGGTTACATGATTTCCGCGGACTTTTTTTCGACGCTGGGCGTGAAGCCAGTTCTCGGGCGAGTGTTCCGCCTTGACGACGATCAGGTGGGCGCTGCGCCAGTGGTGATTTTGGGAGGAGGAATCTGGGAGCGCCAGTTCGGCTCGTCGATGGAAATCATCGGAAAGCCGATCATCCTGAACGGCACGTCGTACACGATCGTTGGCGTGATTCCAGCAGGTTTTGCTTTTTACGGGCACGACCGCGATGTCTATACGCCCATCGGGCAATGGAACGATACGAATTTTCGCGATCGTCGCGTCGACGTGAGCGCGCACGCGATTGGAAGGCTGAAGACGGGAGTAACCGTGGCGCAGGCGAAAGCCGATATGGATGGCATCGCGGAAAATCTCGCGGCAGCGTATCCGGAGGCCGATAAGGCCGTAGGCACCACTGTCGTTGCAATGAAGGAAGACATCGTCGGCAATGTTAAGCCATTTCTGATCGTGCTTCTGGCGGCGGTGGGTTTCTTGCTGCTCATTGCGTGTGCGAACGTCGCCAATCTTCTTCTGGCGCGCGCGATGGGGCGCTCGCACGAGTTTGCGGTTCGCGCGGCGTTGGGCGCGGGCCGCGGGCGCGTCATTCGCCAACTTCTTACCGAAAGCATTGTGCTCGCCGGCTTGGGTGGAATGCTTGGACTCTTGCTTGCCGTGTGGGGAACCAGAGCGGTGCTCGGCACTTTGCCTGGGGCTCTGCCGCGCGCCAGCGAAGTGTCGCTCGACACGCGCGTCCTGCTCTTTACATTAGGACTGTCGCTGTTTGCGGGGATTGTTTTTGGTCTTGCTCCGGCGCTGAAAACTTCGCGCGTGGATTTACAGGAGATACTCAAAGGGAGCGGCCGTGGTTCGAGCGGCGCGCGCCACCGGCTGCAACGAGTTTTCGTCGCTGTCGAAGTAGCCATGGCCCTTATTTTGCTTGTTGGCGCGGGACTGATGGTGCGTAGTCTCGCGGCACTTTGGAGCGTCAATCCTGGATTCAATCCTAGCCACGCGATCACATTCAGCTTGTCGCTGCCGGCCGAGCCCACAACCACTTCCATGGAAACGCGCGCGCGTCTGCGCCAGTTCGACTACAAAATGCAGAACATCCCTGGCGTCGAAGCGGTTTCCGTGACGCTCGGATCCCGCCCGATGATTCATAATTCCTCTTTGCCTTTCTGGATCGAGGGTCAGCCCAAGCCAGCGAACTTCCAAGAGATGCCCCAGGCAATGTTTTATCTCGTGGAAGCCGGCTTCCAGCAAGCGATGGGAGTCACCCTTGAGCGCGGCCGCTTCATCAGGGCACAGGATGACGAGCACGCACCGGTGGTGGTGGATATCGATGACGTGTTCGCGCGCACGTACTTCCCGCATGAGAATCCCGTCGGCAAGCATATCCATATAGAGGGCTTCAGCGTGGAAGCGGAAATCGTCGGCGTGGTCGGCCACGTTAAGCAATGGGGGTTGGACGCCGACGCGAAATCGGCCATCGAAGCGCAGTTTGATTATCCGTTCATGCAGCTTCCCGAGAAGCTGATGCCGCTGGCTGCCGATGCCGTCGCCGTCGTGCTCCGCACCGAAGGCGATCCCACTGCGGTCATGGGCGACGTTCGCCGCGCCGTCGCGGAAATCGATCCTCGCGAAGTGGTCTACAACGTTCAGACGATGGACGAAGTCGTCTCCAACTCGTTCGCGGCGCGGAGCCTCGCGATGATTCTTCTCGGCGCCTTTGCGACGCTGGCGCTGGCGCTCGCGTGCGTTGGAATCTACGGCGTGATTTCGTATCTGGTCGGGCAACGGACTCACGAAATAGGCGTGCGTATGGCAATGGGGGCGCAACACCGTGATGTGTTGCGGCTGGTAATCGGGCAGGGAGCCAGGATGGCGCTGATCGGCGTGACGGTCGGCATCGGCGCAGCGTTGGGACTAACGCGTCTCATGGCCAACCAGCTCTTCGGCGTCAGCGCACATGATCCGCTGACCTTCGCCGGTGTCGCCGCCCTCTTGGTTATCGTGACGGTCGCGGCATGTTATATCCCTGCGCGGCGCGCCATGCGCGTGGATCCAGTGATCGCGCTGCGACACGAATAGTCTTATGCGCGGATTACGCGGATTGTTACTCAGAATAATCTCGCCAAAACGTGTGGTGCTTGCGGACAATCTTCGAGGCCGTTCCGGTGTAATTGCGAGACTGAAAATGATTCCTCTGACTGACTAACGCCTATTGAAAGCAGAGTCTCGCTCAAAAAAGCGCAGGATTTACCCATCCGCAGACTTTAAATCATCCTGAAAGAGGAATCAGTTCAAATCCCGAATATCCCAATATAAGGAGGTGAAAACCGCGGGGTTCTCACCTCCCGGGGTGGGGTGGGGTGTTACTGGACAAGGCCTCCGGCGGCCGTGCAGCCCTGCCCTGCCAGGCAGGTCTGCGGCCTCACTCGCTGAATGGATTGCGGTAAGAGACTCACCACCAAAGGGCTTGTCGTTGAGGTTTTGTAGCATCGCGACGTGCGGGTGTCAACGGCAAATGCAGCGGGCACCGCGAAAAATCGTGTTGTCCAGGATTCAACCCTCGTGCGAAGGAGCTTTTACCTGATCCAGGATCTCGCGGACCATACGGCTGAGGTTTGTTGGACTATACGGTTTTTGTAGGAAGTGCCTCGCTGTTTCCACGCCTCTCGATTGCTGTGAGTAACCGCTCGTAAACAAGAACGGCAGCTTTTCGAAGCGTTCCGCAAGTTTTGCCGAGGTCTCAAGGCCGCCCATCTTCGGCATGACAAGGTCGAGGATGGCGAGCGAGGGGATGTCGGCTTTGCAAAGTTGCAACGCCTCTTCACCATCAACGGCAGACAGTACTCGGTATCCCAGATTGACGATCGTCTGCCTCGCCATCACATGGATGGAGTCGTGATCTTCCTCGAGAAGCAAGGTTTCTGTGCCATGCAAATCCGCCGCCGGAGTCCCGCCGCCCTGGGCTGTGGGGGCTTCGCCAACCCGGTGCGCAGGTTCGAGTTAATTCGCCGGTGAGCGTCATTTTGATTTGACCGGGTGGACGCCAGGTGTGGGATTGAAGATGTTCTCGATTTTTTCGGCGAGCACGAAGTCGTAATCACTTATTCCCTTGACGCTGTGTGTTGTGAGGTCGATGACCACTTTGTTCCAGACATTACACCATTCGGGATGGTGGTTCATCGATTCAGCAACCAGTGCGACGCGCGTCATGTTTCCGAATGCGGCGATGAAATCCTTACAGGCGTATTCTTGATGGAGCTTATTGTTGACGACTTTCCAATTCGGTAGTTTGGAAAGAAGCCCGTGCACTTCAGCGTCGGTCAGTTTCTTGGCAGGCATGGGGTGGTCCTCCGGAATCGGGAGTCTATTTGCGGCCCCATTATGGGCCCTGCACCGCGTCGCGGCAAGATTGCCGCTACTTGGTGCGATTTTGTACGGCGGAGTGCGCCTCAACTTGACACTCTGAGGGGGCGGGTCTACACTACGGAGTTTTTAGATGGCCCCGAAAGCATACTGAGGGGCGGGACTTCCATGGACAAGAAAAGGCTCGAATATTACAAGAAGAAACTGGTGACGCGGCGCGAGGAGTTGATGAAGACCATTGCCCGCACCCAGGAAGAGGGACGAACCGCGGACGAAGATCCGACGGTTGACCTCGCGGACAAAGCCGCAAATTCCTACACAAAGGAGTTCCTCTTTGGCATGACCAATACGGACCGCACGATTCTGAACATGATCGATGCGGCACTAAAGCGTATCCAAACCGATGAGTACGGGGTTTGCGCGAATTGTCAGGAGGAAATGCAGCAGAAACGGCTTGAAGCGGTACCCTGGGCCAAGCACTGCATTTCCTGCCAAGAGAAGATGGAACAGGGGTTGTTGTAAACCCTTGAGCAGCGCCAGGACGAGCGGCCAGGCGCAGAAGGGCTGCGCTCGATACGTCTTGGAATTATTAATTCTAAGATTACCTTAGCGTGTCTTGTCTCTTTCATTAAATAAGCCAAAGAAGTACATTACCCATTCTAGGGTGGAGAAGACTCTTCGATGCAATCGTCAAAGAGCGCGGGGAGAAGTGCGCGTGCATGGCTTGCGGGAGCCAGCGACGCACTGGTCAGCGTGTTCTTTCCGGCGGGGTGCAGGATTTGCGAGCAAATATTGATGAGGGCGAGCCGGGTTCCGATCTGCGAGCAGTGTCTGTCTTCCTTCGAGGCGCCAGCGGAAAGAAAGTGCGAGGTTTGCGGCCAGCCCCTTGGCCGGTGGGCCTTAACCGACAGGGATTCGCTTGTCTGCCGGGCTTGCCAGCAGAAGGTCTACGCATTTCATAGAGCGAGAAGCTACGGGATCTACGATGGGCCACTGGTGAAGGCGATCCTACTGCTCAAGTGGGAGCGGATGGAACCTCTGGGACGGTGGTTCGCTGAGAGATTAGCGGATATCGTGAGAGGGGAAGGTGAGATCTTGGCGGCGGATGTAGTAGTGCCAGTTCCTCTGCACCACGACCGCGAGCGACAACGGGGGTTTAACCAAGCAGGGCTCATTTCCAGGCCACTGGCGCGAAGATTAGGCCTGCCTCATAAGAGCATGTTGCTGATGAGGACGCGGCCGCGGCCGAATAAGCAGGTGCTGAGCCTGGAAGAACGTTGGGAGTCTGTTCGTGGCGCTTTTGCCACACGTCCAGGCAGCCAAGTTGACAATAAGCGCGTCTTACTGGTAGATGATGTAATGACGACCGGGGCGACGCTTGATGCGTGTGCACGTGCGCTGCTAGAGTCGGGAGCCAAGTCAGTTTTAGGGCTGACAGTGGCCCGTGCGGCAAGAAACCCCTTGCCTCCCCCGGATAGTGGTAATCTATAAGTGGGGTTAGCTTACTTAGGGTGGCGCGATGAGCGCAAACCGGCCAAAGTCGGTGGATTTCCGAGGGCGGTATGCCCCCGAGGCGGCTCGTGCCGCTGTGCCTGGGTCCGCGGATCCCGCGGACAGTAGAACCCACAACCCGATATTGCCGAGGCGTGCATCGCTGATGCAAGAGCCTGTGCTAGTGTTGAATGCAACGTATGAACCGATCAATGTGACCGCGGTGCGCCGGGCGATGGTGCTGCTCTTAAAGGGCGTGGCGCAGGCTGAGGAAATGCACAGCGCGGAAGTACATTCGGCGGCCCATGCGCACAAAGTTCCCTCAGTGATTCGCTTGCTGGCGTACCGGCACATTCCGCAGCAGAGCCGGGCGCTTTCGCGGAAAAACATTTTGTTGCGAGACCGCAATACTTGCCAGTTCTGCGGGCGTATTTTCCCCAGTTCTGATTTGACGCTGGACCATGTTGTGCCGAGGTCGCGCGGGGGACGTTCTTCGTGGGAAAACCTGGTGGCATGCTGCTACCGCTGCAATAACAGCAAAGGCGACCGCACTCCGGAAGAAGCGGGTTTCAAGCTGGCACGGCGGCCGCGCCCATTCACGCTTCACACCTCTCGGCAATTGATGCGGCTCATCGGGCATCGCGACGAGCGGTGGCGTAAGTATCTGTTTTACTAAGCACTTTAAGACGCCACGGGCGCGGCGAAGTATTTTTTGAAAGATGGAAACCTTTTTCGCTGCCATGCATCTAAACTAATAACTAACCACTTCGAGGACACACCCCGGGAAGCAGCTAAGGCACACGCCTTAGCTGCTTCTCTCCTACTAGGGTCGATTTTTTGCGCTAATGGCTTTCTACTACGTGTTTCCAGCCTATTTCTTCGTTGGAGCTGTGGGGAAACTCTGTAGCGCGGCTTCTTCATCGGGAAATTCGTGAAAAACTTCATACAGGTGAGTGATTTTCAAAACCTCCTCGACGTTGCGTGATAATCCGACAACCTTCATTTCACCCCCGCCTTTAAGCACCATCACGTAAATGCGAGCCAGTTCGCCGATTCCGGAGCTATCGAGGTATTGCAATGCGCTCAAGTTGAGGACGATGTGTTTGCGGCCTTCTGAGAGAAGCCGAACAACGTTGTCGCGGAGAACGCCGACTTCGAAAAACGTGAGGTGGCCACGCAGAGCTATGAGAGAACCTTGTGGCGTATGCCGGATGGTCGCGGAAAAATTCAATATGAGCTCCTGATGACTGATACCCACGATTCTACCGTGCCGGGGGACTCTGGGACAGGAGATTTCAGGAGCACGCAAAGATGGTGAAAACGGGGAAAAAGCAAAAGAATTAAAGCGTGTTTGCGGGCTTGACTGGAATCAAGGCTTCATGAATGCGCCGCCTATTGTCGCATAACGACACGCAACCCGCGACGCCAGCTTTCCGCCAAGCCGACGCGCGTGCTTTCCAGCTCAGGCGATATGTAGCGCAGAAGCGTGTCCGTGGAAGGATGGAAGCGAAGCGCCGGGGCAACCAGGTATACAAGAGGCGGTGCGGCCTGCAACTCAATTCCGGGAAAATATCCGTATCGCGCAAAATCATGCTGTTCCAAATGACGCCGAATACGAATCCAATAGCCGGCGGCTTGCAGCGGCAAATGGATGTGCTCGCTGGCCTTTAATTCGATAATGGCGAGGCGGCCGGACCGGCTAACCGTGAGCAGATCGAGAATTCCATGCTCGCCACCGGCATGGGCAAAGACTTGGGAATAGACAAAACGAGCATCGAGGGCTGCGTCGATGCGAGTAACATCCTCGCGGACGAGAGCTTCGAGCCAACGTTCAGGCTGTGCGCGATAGAAAGCGTGCCGCGATTCGGTGGCGAGCGGGTGGCGATGAGTCTCAAGCTGCTGGAGAAGCCTCTTGAGGGCGGGAAGAGAAGTTGGAGTAAGTTCCTCGCGGGGATCGGGACAACCGAAGAAAATGCGTTTATCGTCCCATCGGGCGAAAGAGAGACCGCGAAAACGCAACATAACTTCCCGGGTTTGGGCGACGGGATGAACGGTGATTGCCCTCGGCGACAGGGCAACTACCGGGTCGAGCGCGGAACGCGCATAATCAACGAGAGCTTGTGATTCGCGTTGGGGAACAATCCAAGAGTCTTGATTTCCGGCGCACCGCAGATCGATGTTTTCGAGCGTCTCGCGAACCGGATCGCGTTCGTAGAATTCGATCGGCAGATCTGGAGTCAGGGCAGGGGCGCGCAGGGCGACATGGCGCGCCGTCCCTTTCGGAAGGATAAGACGCAGAGCGATGACGTTGCCGCGCCGGCCGGAGTTACGTGCGAGATCCAGCCACAGCAGGGCGAAGGTCAGGCTGCTCTCAGTTACCTCAGAGGACTCGCCGTCGGGAACGGCAAGGACGGCGCTATAAGAGGAGCCCCGGCGGAGAAGGCCGCGGGCATAGTTGCCTGAAATAGAGTGTTCGAGATCGGGTGAAACCGTCAGCGATTCGATGGTTTCATCGGGGAAACGCTGTGCCAGAAGATGGCCGAGGAATTCACAAAATGCCTGCCGCGAGAGGTCGCGCTGGGTGCGCTCGTATACAAGACGAATAAATTCGAGACGGTCAGGTTTAGAACGGCCAAATCGTTCGACTGCGAGAGCGAGGCGTTGTTCAGACAATGCGGTAATCGCAAGAACGCGGCGTGTCAGATTGTAATTCTCCGACCAGAGATGTAGGAGAGGCTTCTCCGCGGCGCCGCGGATTTCCCAAGAGAGTCCCGAGAATGGAGCGACGCGTCCTCCATTTTCGCGAATCTCAATGACACCGTCGGTGGTGAATTCCTTGAGGCAAGCTTCCAGTTCGGCGGAGAGTTCCACGACGCATATTATAAAGGAAACAAGTAGCTTGTAAACTATTCTTTCCTGGCAGTAAACAGGATTCCGGTTATGCGGACGGTGGGCTGCTGGATGTTCCACGAAGAAGGAATGTGCTCAAAGGAGATTTCGAAGTTGCGGCGATCCCCAGGAGCCAACTGTGGCGCTTGAGCTACAAAAACGGCGCGGGATTCGCGCAAGACTATTTGGCCAAGCTCATCGGAGAACTCGACCGTGAGCTCGACGTTGGAAAGTGGCAAGTTGCCAGTATTCGTAAGGCGTCCCCCAAGTGTGGTGACTTCCTGATTCAGAAAATTTTCCGCGCGGCTGAGAGCCAATCCGTCAATTTGAAGTTTAGGTGCGTAGGCCTGCTCTGCGGAGCCAAAGGGAAGATGCGACTCCCGAGTATATGAGCCGCGAGGCCTCTCTGAAGTGGGCCACATCACGATAACGAGAGCGATCGCGACCGTGGCCGCGCCCATCCACGCAATCCGCGAACGGCTGCGATTCGGCCCTGGCTGCTCCGCGCTTTCGATTGGTGATGTGTCAAGCATGGTATCCGCTTACTGAATGATGCTGACCCGGTTGACGACGGACGTCAAGGCTGCGCGTGACAGTACGGTCTGGGTAGAGCGCGGGCATGATTATGGGCCGGTGCGTTTCGGCCAGAGCCTATCGGCCAATTACAAGCCGGTGAATCAGCGGATCCGGAAGATGGGCAGCGCGCATGCGCTCCTGCACCGCTGAAACGTCGTAAGGCACGCGCCAGAATTCAACGGTTTGATGTTCGAGGTCAGCAATTGCAAACCCTGCCCGTGGGTCGCCGTCTCTTGGCTGGCCGATCGAGCCCGGATTCAACAGATAACGGCGGGGATGTTCGATGCGGAGGGCGGCAAACGATTCCGTAGGACGCGGCCGAATCTGCAACACTTCGAGATTGGAATCCTGGTAGGAGAAGCCGCCTTGATGATGGGTATGTCCGAAAAAGGTAACTTCCGCGGTGGAATCGAGAAGGCCGTCGAGAGCTTGTGCGGGAGTGAATACGTATTCGTCCTCGTCTTGAAACGCCCCATGCACCAGAACAATTCCATCGGTGGAAAGGGGTCCTTGCGGGAGAGCCGAGAGCCAGGCAAGATCTTCCGCACTTAGTTGCTCCCGAGTCCAATCCACGGCGGCCTTCGCAACCGGATTGAAGTCCGAGGTATCCATCAAGCCGGAGACAGCCTTGTCGTGATTTCCGCGAATCGTTTGCGTGCCTAGTTCACGAAGGCGGGCGACAACTTCATGCGGATCGGGACCATACCCGACGACGTCACCGAGACAGACGGAGACATCCCATCGGCCGGCCGCAGAATCAAGCGCTGCAGCGAAAGCTGTGGCGTTCGCATGAAGATCACTTAGAACAAGAATGCGCATTCAATCCTTCCGCAAAATGCCATTGAGTATAGATGAAGCCGTGAGCCGATGCACCTTGCTCGAGCGCACCGCAGAGAACAAGCCACGTACGACGCAACAAAAGATGAAAGGTTTCGCGGCAGATTCCAGATTTTTACAAAGAGTTTAGAAAACGGCGACAACGGGCCTCTCCGATGAGGCCAACAGCATCGAGAAATAAGAAGGATCAAACATAAAAAACTGATGACCGACGAAACATTCGCCGCGCCTGGCTCGTCTATACCATTGCAGCCGGAACAGCGGCGCAGGTGAGCCAGAGATTTAAAATGAAAAACCCCGCGGTGGCAGCCGCGGGGCGATGACACGCAGTCTTTCCGGCCGTTAGTCCAGGAAGAACGAGGTGTCTTGCGGGTGAGACTACTCGCCCTGAGCACGCGTGTCAACACTCTGTTCAGTTTGCGACAGCAGAAAAGCCGGCTGACTCGATCCTGACGGAAAGGAAGTTGACACGCATGAAATTCAATTCGATTCTCCGCAGTCTAGCGCTGGTGGCGGCTTTGGCGTCCACAGTGCCACTCCTCGCAAAACCTTTCACCAAGACCATCAACATTGTCCAGTCCGCAAAAATCGGCAAAGCCAATCTGCAAGCAGGTGAGTACCGCCTGATGATCGACGGAAATAAGGCCACCGTCCAGAAGGGGAAGCAAGTTCTGGCGGAAAGCGAAGGGCGCTGGGAAAACCGCGACGCGAAATCACAGAGTGATTCCGTGCTCATCGGCGAAGACGGCCAGGTGAAGGAAGTCCGTTTTTCCGGACAGAATCGGGTTTTCGTATTTAGTGAATAGGCCGAGAATTTTATTGACTCCTTACGAACGGGCGGGAGGGAGGCTGTGCAAGCCGACAGTCTCCCTCTCGAACCATCTTTGCGGGAGAGGTGATGCCGTAGGAGTGATCCGTAGCAAGCGCTGGGACGCCAGAACTACTCTATGTCACTGACGAATTAAATCCAGGTTCAAAACATCCTGCCAGTTTCGGCAGTTCTCCCACCGCGCAACTCATCGGATTAGCATGCAGTCTCCATAGCTGTAAAATCGGTACCCCGCTTCAACGGCATGCCGATAAGCCTCAAGAATTTTTTCTCGCCCGGCAAAAGCGCAAACCAGTGCCAGCAATGTCGAACGCGGCAAGTGGAAATTCGTGAGCAAAGCATCCACAACGCGAAACTGAAATCCCGGATAGATGAACAGCTTGGCGTCGGCCTTCCCCGATATTAAGAGTTCGGTCGAGCCGGACTCTGCCCCGCGCAGCGCTGCGGCTTCGAGAGCTCGAACGACGGTGGTGCCAATCGCAAGGATCGGGCGGCCTGCGGATCGGGCTTCCACAATTTGCTGAGCGGTTTGAACCGGAATTTCGTAGGACTCGGAGTGCATCACGTGCTCTTCGAGCGTTTCACTATGGACTGGCTGAAACGTACCTAGGCCGACATCCAGAGTCAACTCACAGATCTCTGCCCCGCGTTTGCGAACTCTCTCCAGAATCTCGGAAGTAAAGTGCAAGCCAGCCGTGGGTGCGGCTATGGCTCCAGGCTGTTTGGCAAATACGGTCTGATAGCGTTCTCTGTCGGCCTCCTCATCCCCGCGATGGATATAAGGCGGTAAAGGAATGTGACCGAGCCGTTCCAGGTGCTCCGAGACAGACCGCGTGTCACGTGAAACAAAGCACAGAGCCCGCAAACCCAGGTCACCCCGTGCAGTCACCTCAGCCTCCAGTTCGCCCTCACCAAAAAGAACGCGTTCCCCGGTCTGCATCTTCCGGCCCGGGCGGACGAGAGCTTCCCAAGTTTGTGGATCAAGTTGGCGTGTCAGGAAGACTTCTACTTTTCCCGTGAGGTATTCGCGCCGCGCGGTTCGAGACGGTGGCTGAGCGTGCACGCCGGCGCGGCGTCCAAATAGCCTAGCGGGAATGACGCGCGTGTTATTCAGGACGATGAGTTCATTGCCGCGAAGCAGGTCAGGCAGATCGACAAACAGGCGGTCCTCCCAACCGCTTTCGCTTTGCCGCACAACGAGAAGACGGGAAGAGTCGCGCCGGGGGAGGGGGCGTTGGGCTATTTGGCCGGTGGGCAGGTGATAATTGAGGTCATCCAGGCGCATCGTCAGAGAGTCTAACAGTATCTGGGGAAGAACTGGTGGGAATGAAAGATGGCATTCATCAAGCTTTATTTAGCAATATATTCCGGAAAATGGACCGCCAAGAGCGCAGGGGCTATTTCGTATACTATTGTAAATAAATACTTTAATAGCAAATTCTCAGGAAAAATTACACTTGACAACAAGACGCTAATATAATATTATATGGTTGCAGTAAATAAATTTTAAGTTGGAGGTCGAATCATGAGAACTACACTGACGCAGTGGGAACCCTTCCGCAGGGCTTCTACCCTACAGGACCAAGTTAACCGTCTGTTTGGTAATGTGCTGGAGCGTTCAGCAGAGGAATCTAACCTCACGAGCTGGGCGCCCGCGGTCGACATTTACGAGACGGAGCAGGAACTGGTCGTAAAGGCCGATTTGCCGGAAGTCGATCCGAAGGATTTGGACATTCGCGTTGAAAACAATATTCTGACGATTCGGGGGGAGCGCAAGTTCGAGAAGAAAGTGAACGAAGATAACTACCTTCGCGTTGAGCGCGCGTTCGGCGCATTCAGCCGGAGCTTCTCGCTGGCCAACACCGTGAACTCGGAGGCGATCAAGGCGGATTACCAGAACGGGGTCCTGACGTTGACGATTCCGAAACGTGAGGAAGCGAAGCCAAAGCAGATCAAGGTAAACGTTGGAACGCCGGCGATGACTGCGGCCGCGGGAGCGAAGTAAGACAGCCACCTACACGTTGTGCTATGAAGGGGGCTGGCCAGTGCGGCAGCCCCTCTTTGTCGAGATGAGAGGTAGAAGATGTTGAGACTTGACAAGATGACAGTGAAAGCGCAAGAAGCGCTGCAGCAAGCGAATGATGTGGCGGCAAGGCATGAAAATCAGCAAATTGAGCCTATTCATTTGCTCGAGGCGCTGGTGTCGCAGACGGACGGCGTGGTGCCTCCGCTGCTGGCCCGCTTGGGAATTCGAAGCGAAGTATTTACGCAAGATATTGAGCGTGAGATTGCGCGATTGCCGAAAGTGCAGGGTTTCGCCCAACAACACATGGGAAAGCCGCTAAACAATGTGCTGGAAAGGGCGTTTGATGAGGCAGACAGATTTAAAGACGAGTACGTTTCGACGGAACATCTTTTTCTGGCCCTTGCCGGAGAAGAGCGCGATCCGGCGGGACAGTTGCTGAAGCGCCAAGGCGCTACGCACGAAGCGATTCTACAAGCGCTCACAGGGGTGCGTGGGTCACAGCGCGTGACGTCGCAAAACCCCGAAGCCACCTACGCCTCGCTGGAAAAATATGCGCGCGATCTGACAGACCTGGCCCGGCGTGGAAAGCTCGATCCGGTGATCGGGCGAGATGAAGAAATTCGCCGCGTCATGCAAATCTTGGCGCGACGCACGAAAAACAATCCGGTGCTGATTGGCGAGCCTGGAGTAGGCAAGACGGCCATCGTCGAGGGCCTGGCACAGCGCATTGTTTCGGGAGACGTGCCGGATGTGCTGAAGACCAAACGGCTCGTTGCGCTGGACCTGGCGGCGCTGGTGGCTGGTGCGAAATTCCGCGGAGAATTTGAGGAGCGGTTGAAGGCCGTTCTGAAAGAAATTACGGAAGCAGATGGACAAATAATTCTCTTCATCGATGAATTGCATACACTGGTCGGAGCCGGCGCGGCGGAAGGGTCGATGGATGCCTCGAACATACTGAAGCCGGCGCTGGCACGCGGTGAACTGCGGGCCATCGGAGCGACGACACTAAACGAATACAAGAAGTACATCGAGAAGGATCCGGCGCTCGAGCGGCGGTTCCAGCCGGTTTTGGTGAGCGAGCCGACAGTCGAAGACACGATTGCAATTCTTCGCGGTTTGAAGGAACGCTACGAAGTTCATCACGGCGTTCGGATCAAAGACGCGGCAATTCTGGCGGCGGCAACATTGTCGCATCGCTACATTTCCGATCGTTTCCTTCCGGACAAGGCCATTGATTTGATAGACGAAGCAGCGGCGAGCCTGCGCATGCAGATCGATTCTCTGCCCGTCGAGATCGATGAAATCGAGCGGCGCATCCTGCAACTCGAGATTGAGCGGCAATCCTTACTGAAGGAGACCGACGCGCATTCGAAGGAACGCCGCACTCAAATCGACAAAGAACTTGCCAAATTGAAAGAGGACTCAAGCGCCAGAAAGGCGCGCTGGCAGGCGGAGAAGGAAGCGATCGGCAAAATTCGCAAGCTGAAAGAGCAAATCGAGGAGTTGAGAACGGATGAACAGAAATACGAACGGGCAGGGGAACTGGCGAAAGTAGCGGAAATTCGCTACGGCAAGATCGCTGCCGCTGAACAAGAATTGAAGAAAGCGGAAGAACGATTTGCCTCAGTTCAAAAAGACGCTCCGATGCTTAAAGAAGAAGTCGACGAGGAAGACATCGCGAAGCTGGTGAGCAAATGGACGGGGATCCCCGCTGGCCGTTTGCTGGAAGGCGAAGCGCAAAAACTTGTGCGTATGGAGGACCGGCTCCGGCAACGCGTGGTTGGGCAGGACGAAGCACTAGCGCGAGTCGCGAACGCGGTGCGCCGGAGCCGAGCGGGTTTGTCTGATGCGAAGCGGCCAATAGGGTCATTTATCTTCCTCGGACCCACCGGTGTGGGGAAAACAGAGCTGGCGCGGGCCCTGGCAGAGTTTCTTTTCGACGACGAAAAGCTGATGATTCGCATCGACATGAGCGAGTACATGGAGAAGCACAGCGTCTCGCGGCTGATCGGCGCGCCTCCCGGTTATGTTGGCTACGAGGAGGGCGGGCAGCTCACGGAGCAAGTGCGCCGGCACCCGTACTCGGTGATCCTGTTCGACGAAATTGAAAAAGCGAACCCGGATGTCTTCAACATCCTGTTGCAAATTCTCGAGGACGGCCGGCTGACGGATGGCAAGGGCCGCACCGTGGACTTTCGTAACACGGTGCTGGTGATGACCAGCAACGTTGGATCTACGGCTATCTTCGAGCTTTCTCACACAGACCCGGAACTCGCCCGAAAAGAGGCGATGGAGGCCTTGCGTTCGGCGTTCCGTCCGGAGTTTATTAATCGCATCGACGAGATCGTTATCTTCAATCCGCTTGGAAAGAATGAACTTGGGCGCATCGTCGGGCTGCTGCTGAAGAACGTCGAGAAGCTTCTCGCCGAACGGCAAATTACCCTTCAACTCACCCCGGCAGCCGAAGAACTGCTGTTGCGAGAAGGCTACGATCCGGCGTATGGTGCGCGGCCGCTAAGGCGAACGATCCAGCGGCTGATTCAAGATCCGCTGGCGCTGCAGATTCTGGAGGGCAAGATATTGCCAGGGGACCATGTTCGAGTAGACCGCGACGGACAGAAAGATGCTATGCGCTTTGAACGCTCGAAGGTGAAACTACCAGCGGCAGCGGCTAGAATCTAATCCAGTGGGAAGGGAAGTTTGGAACGAAGCGTTCATTCTCAGTTTCCAGCCGGCGAAAATATCGCGGATTTTGAAAGCATTGCGGAGTGAAGGGACAACATGAGAGTTTTTCGAACAACATTCGTGCTGGTAGTGCTGACGCTTTGCCTGATGGCGGTAGGCTCGCTTCTTGGCGGGCGAAATGGCATGACCATCGCCCTCGGAATTGCGATTTGCACCAACGCGTTCGCTTATTTTTTTTCCGACAAGATCGCTCTGAAGTCGAGCGGCGCCCAACCCGTCACACGAGAACAATTGCCACGCCTTTACGCCGTAATGGAACGCCTGGCGGGCAAATCGAATATTCCCGTGCCAAAGCTTTATGTTGTTCCGGAAGAGGCCCCGAACGCCTTTGCTACAGGAAGAAATCCTCGCCATGCCTCGGTGGCAGTGACGCAAGGCCTGCTGGAATTGATGAATGACGATGAGCTGGAAGGTGTGATCGCTCACGAGCTATCGCACGTGCGGAACTACGACATTTTGATTAGTTCTGTCGCGGCGACGCTCGCGGGAGCCATCACGTGGGTTGCGCATTGGGGCCTATGGTTCGGAGGAGGCGACAGCGAAGACCGGCAGGGAGGCGGCATAATTGTCGACCTTGCGCTCATGATCCTCGCACCGTTAGCAGCGACGCTGTTGCAACTGGCCCTTTCGCGCCAACGAGAGTATGCCGCCGACGCGACGGGGGCTCGCATGGTAGGCAACCAATTTGGGTTAATGAGCGCCCTGCAAAAGCTCGGAGCGTACAACAAGCGGATCCCGACCACTGCTATTTCGCCGTCCACATCGTCCCTTTGCATCGTGAGGCCACTCTTCGCCCGAGGGACGGTCTCTTCGCTCTTCAGCACCCATCCCCCGCTGGAAGCTAGGATCGAGGCCTTGCGGGAAATGACAGTCGTGCCCAATCGTTGAGAGTAGGTTCCGTCGTAGATCCGCACATTTGTTGTAAGGGCTGAGTAATCTTTCCCCGCAGCTCTCCAGCTTATTCCGCTTTGATTGTCTACCAATCTTCTAAATCATTGAAATTTAGGCAATTAAAGTTTGTTCAATTGATCGGGGTTTTGGTGAATGAAGTGCACTAATCTACCGCGATCGTTTAGCGGTGCGGGGCCACGGGGGGACCGCAGTCATGAGCTGTCGAGACACTATCCATTTGATTTGTTGGTATTTAGAGGGACGACTGTCGCCTTCGGTGGCGAATGAGATCAAGCGGCATCTAGAGGGCTGTCCTGACTGCCACATGGTCTTGGATGCGGCGATGAGCACGCTGGACCGCTATTTCGGCACAGTGAAAGGCTCCGATGAGGAGCCGGCACCTCAGGCAGCCTGATCGACCTTCCATAAAGCATTGCTCATCAATAACTTACTCCGAATCTGCAAGTTTGTCTGCCTCCTGATTTATTCCCGTCTAGCATTGAAACCTCTTCGAGGCCTTTCTGTTCGCTAACAGCAAATTTTACAGTACAAAAACTAAGAGGGTAATCTTTACTGGTACTAGTACTTATAGATCCATCCGATCCTCTACCCGCAATCGCGGACAACTGCATGCATTCACTTGGCTTAGCAGAACCGGCCACGGCAACGTACGTTTGGCGTGAGGGGTGCACTTTTCCAGGCTCACTGGGGGAAAACCCCAAAGGAGAAGAAGTTTATGAGCGAGTTTCAGGAACCCTTTAATCACACTACAACGGGAACGCCGCGTTGGGTCGGACTGGCAGTTGCCGTGTTGGGTGGAATTTCACTCCTCGGGCTAGGAGTTGGTTGGAGCGCGTTGAATCACGCGAACAGCGTTGAGCAATCAACACAAGCGTCGGTGAAGCAGACGAATGATGCGTTGAGCCAACGCCTGGCAAAAGAAGACGAAATCAATCAGGGATTGCAGAGCGACTTGCGAGTCGTAACCGACAAGCTCAATCTAACCCAAGGCGAACTGGCCGCGGCGCGGAAGCAGAACAAAAATGCGACTGCTGCTGTCGACCACAAGGTCGACGGACTGGCAAGTTCCGTCAAGGCTGATCTCGCCACTAAGGCGAACGCGGAAGACGTAAATAAGTTGAACGGCGACGTCACAGGAGTGAAAGGCGACCTGGACGCCACGAAAAACAACTTGCAGATGGCGCGCAGCGAAATGGGCACGCTTATCGCCCGGAACCATGACGAGATTGACCAACTCCGCCGCATGGGCCAGCGCGACTACTTTGAGTTTACTGTGACGCGAAAGGGCGGCTCCCAGAAGGTGGGCACCATCCAGGTCCAACTCAAGGATACGAACACCCGCAAGAACCAATTCACGATCAATGTGCTGGCGGACGACAAGAATTTCGAAAAGAAGAATCGGTCCGTCAACGAGCCCATTTTCTTCTACACCGGTGGAACGCGCTCAGCTCTGGAACTGGTCGTCAACAAGGTCACCAAGTCCACGGCGTCAGGTTACTTGAGCATACCGAAAGCGCCGGAGACGTCGGCGGCCAACACTTCGGGCGCTGCCCAATAAGCCAATTACAACTTCCCGAGAGCACACACTGAAGGAGGGTTCCAGAGAACCCTCCTTACTCTTTAAATTACCGTCCAACAATCGCCTTCCTGTGTAGGATGGCGAAGAGGTCTGGACGTGGGGAATCAATTCTGCCAAGCTGACGGGAACATGGCGGAGCACCCAATGTGGTGTGATGCAGTGGATATCCTTAAGGAGGGGAGCAATGAAAATACGATTTGCAGCAGGGATTGCGGCAGCGCTCTTTGCCGCGACGTTGACAATAGCCGCGGATGGGGCATGGACCGGCTATATTTCTGACAGCAACTGCGGCGCAAAAGGCGCAAACGAGCGGGCACGCGAGTGCACGATAAGATGCGTGAAAGGCGGAGCGAAATATGTCTTCGTCAATGACGCGGATAAGAAAGTCTACGTTGTGGACGCGCAGGACAAAGTTGCCGAGCACGCCGGTCATCACGTCACCGTAAAAGGCACGGTGGAGGGCGATACGCTTAAGCTGGAAAGCATAGAAATGGCGCCGTCCAACAGCAAGTAAGCCTTACCGGTAAGGCATCTTCAAGACGGGTGGAGCTTCGGCGCCACCCGTTTTGTTTTTTGAAAGATCGCCGGATTCCGCTACGATACAGCCTGACTTATGATGACAACTCTACTGCACATAGGGCGGGCGCTGACACCAACCACTGAGATTTCCGACGCGGGAATTCTGATCCGTGACGGAGTAATCGAGGCGCTCGGCGCGCGGGAAGGAATGAGTCTGCCGACTGGCGCTACGGAGATATCCGCCACCGACAAGATCGCAATTCCCGGATTCCTGGACGTGCACATCCATGGCGCGGGCGGGCGTGACGTCATGGAGGGCAGCGCGGAGGCGCTCGCGGGTGTGTCAAAAACTGTTGCGCGGCACGGGACAACTTCGTTCGTGGCAACCACGGTAACGGCGAGTCCCGAGGACACGCTTCGAAGCGTGGAAGGTATCGCGCACTATATTTCGCAACAGCATGAAACGGCTGACGCGCGGGCAGAAGTGCTGGGAATTCATTTTGAAGGTCCATTCCTCAGTCCCGTGAGACGCGGCGTGCATCCGCTGGAGTGGCTGAGGCTTCCGTCTGCGGAGCTTCTCAACAAGTTTCTGGAGGCCGCGGCAGGGAAGGCTCAAATATTGACGATTGCGCCGGAACTGCTCGGTGCCATGCCCTGCATTGACTCCGCGCGAAATGCCGGTATGGTCGTCGGAATTGGCCATACAGACGCAACCTATGAGCAAGCGCGCGCCGCCATCGCTCACGGCGCACATCATGCGGTGCACGTTTACAACGCCATGCGGCCGTTTACCCACCGCGACAGCGGTGTGATTGGCGCAGTACTCACTTCGCCTGAGGTGACTGCGGAGTTGATCGCGGATGGCGTCCATGTGGAAGAAACCGCCATGAAAGTCTTGTTGCAGGCGAAGGGGCCGGAACGCGTGATCCTCATCAGCGACGGCATCTCCGCCACGGGGATGCCCGATGGTAATTACATGCTCGGAAAATTAGAAGTCACAGTCAGCGGGGGAATTTGCCGCAACTCCGAGGGAAAACTTGCGGGCAGTACGCTAACCTTGGACAGGGCGTTGAGAAACATCGTAGCGCTGGGAATTCCCCTGTTGGACACCGTGCGCATGCTGACTCTGAACCCGGCCGTGCTTCTTGGAATTGAATTCAAGAAAGGCGTGCTGCGGACTGGCGCGGATGCGGATATCGTGCTGGTAGATGAAGAATTGCACTTGGCGAATACTTGGGTGCGCGGCGTAGCAGTGGAATAGCGCTAACTTTCAATCTCCTCCCAATTTCCCTCTTTAAGTTCGGATCCTTTCTGATTTTTGTAATAAGGAGACACACTCAAAATCTTCGGCGGAAGACGCGGAATCTGGAGCTCTTATTTCGCTCTCGAAGCTAGAACCATGATGACCAAGCCTGATACTAGCAGCGCTACGGTTGCGCCGACCGGAACTCTCGCCGTCTCCGGCTTCTCAACTGTCGCAGTGATTGGTCCAATCCGCGCGACCTCTTCATGTTTGTGATAGTCAACGTTGGGGTGCAGGAGCGCGGCAATGCCCAGCAGGAATAGGATAAGCCCGAGCACCAAGAGCAAGCGCTTCATGGAGCACACAGTATCATAGGCGGTCCATTTGTTGCTGCGGAAGCCTTTGGGCACACCCCAGCGCCCTATTGGCGCGGGGAGGCTACACCGTTCTTATAAGGCAATGACGAGAGAAAGGAACTACGAACGGCTTGCAGCAGCGGCAGCAGCGGCCTTCTTGGCGGCCTTGGCGGCGGTGGAAGCCTTGCGGCGGCGCTTGGTTTTCGGCGGAGTAGCCGGCGCTTCGCCTATCAATTCAGCCGTCATAATGCTGGTAACGAACAGCTTGGGGCCGTGATCGTCAAAATCAATCGCGGTCCGCTCTTGGTCAGACGCCGTGACAATTCCCAGGCCATACATCTCGTGCTTGACCGTTTGTCCTTCTGCCATCACTTGCACATCATCCTCCTTGACCACAGTTGCGTCGATGAAAACCGATTCGAATCTCTTGAGGTGCGGTGCCCCCATACGGATCGGGGGCACCCAAACGCACAGGCTAAAGGTTTGTAACGTTCTCTGCCTGAAGGCCTTTGGGGCCTTTCTTCACTTCAAATTCCACTGCTTGACCTTCGATGAGCGATTTATATCCGTCCATCATAATTGCCGAGAAGTGCACGAACACATCTTCTCCGGTTTGGCGCTGGATAAAACCATAGCCCTTCGAAGCATTGAACCACTTCACTGTTCCTTGTTCCTTCACTTCCACTACCTCGTAGGCGCTTTCCCATGCTGGCTGGGTCTGCGACATGGAATTGCTTTGCCTCTCTTGGTCAGACTCTTGGTTTGCTCCGGGCGAAGAATTGCCCGTTTTCTCCCAAGCCCCGTGACAGCCTCCAGCCCGCAAAAAAGGCCGCAAAGATTGTCCTTGCAGCCACCACGAGCGGGTCAAAAGGTATTACAAGAGCAACAAACGCTAGTCAAAGAGTACCATGAAATAAGGCGTTTGTCCACGCGGCTGGTTCATGCAAGACAACTACACCGCGCGATCTAAATCATTGAAATGTATAGGGTTAACTCAGAAATGGATACGGAGGAAACGGTGCAAAAGCACCGATTATGACTACTCAATCGATTCCGGTTGCAGGCTCAAACCGCCTTCCCCAGAGGTTTTCTTTTCCCAGTACTTCCGGACCCACGCCTCCCAACTCTTCCCGGCTGCTGGATCCCGACCTGTGAAGGCCAGCGCTGCAATTTCACTGTAAGCGATTTTCTGCCGCTGATTGGAATCTTTCGGCAACAAACGCACGAATGAGGCAGCAAGTGTAGGGCCGGACACACGATCGAAGATGTATCCCTCGATCTTCTTGCCCTCTTTGGTGGTTAGGGTTACGTCACCGCGATAATCGAAGGCCTTTTCGAGTGCCTCGCGCAATTCTTCCTCAGTTGCCAGCTCGGGTAACCATCCTTCAACGGTTTCCCGCATTCTTCCTGGAGCCACTTCGAGAGCATCAGGATTCTGGGGAGAAGGTTCCGAGTGGGTAGGCGAATCGGCGTGTCGAGGGCCCGTCAAGCGCGCGTCTCCTCGAGCTGGGACTTGCCTTTGTCGATCTGAATGAGCGGATTATAAGAATGAACAGGTTTTGCCGGTTCATTCAATAGCGAGAGCGCATCACGGTCCGCGTAGTTCACTGTGAACGTTGCCTTCATAGCTGCCCAAAGCCCCCGCAAACCGCTGAAGGTATGGTCCATGGCTGAGGCTTCGTAGCCGCTATGCACCATACAATTCGCACACTTTGGATTTCCGGATTCCGTGCCGTAGTTCTGCCAAGCCGTCGTTTCCAGCAACTCCTGAAACGTGTCGGCGTAGCCGTCTTGAAGCAAATAACAAGGCTTTTGCCAGCCAAATACGTTATAGGTTGGCATGCCCCAGGGTGTGCAGGCGTACTGCTGTTTGCCCATCAGAAATTCCAGGAACAGTTTTGACTGGTTGAACTGCCAGCTCTTCTTGCGATTCGATAGGATGGCCCGGAAGAGTCTCCGTGTGCGTGCCCGGCCCAAGAAGTGCTTTTGATCCGGCGCCTTATCATAGGAATAGCCCGGCGAAAGCATCATGCCTTCCACTCCCAACTTCATCATGTCATCGAAAAATTGCCGGACGCTGTTGGGGTCGGCGCCATCAAAGAGCGTCGTGTTGGTCGTGACGCGAAAGCCCCGGTTCAATGCTTCCTTGATTCCCGCCACTGCCAAATCGTAACCGCCTTCGCGGCATACCGAAAAATCGTGATGTTCGCGCTGGCCGTCCATGTGAACGGAAAACGTCAAATATTTGCTCGGTTTGAAGAGATCCAGTTTTTCCTTGAGCAGCAGTGCGTTTGTGCAGAGATAGATGTATTTCTTGCGTGCGACCAACCCTTCGACGATCTTGTCGATCTGCGGGTGCATCAGCGGTTCGCCGCCGGGGATGGAAACCATCGGCGTGCCGCACTCATCGACAGCCTTGAAGCACTCTTCAGGGCTCAATTCCTTCTTCAAAATATGCGCGGGATACTGAATCTTCCCGCAGCCGGCGCACGCCAGATTGCAGCGGAACAGTGGCTCCAGCATCAGCACAAACGGGTAGCGCTCGCGCCCAGCAAGTTTTTGCTTGAGGACGTACGTCGCAACCGTCCACATCTGTGAAATAGGTACCGGCATTTAACCCGCTTATGATCGAACGAGATGGGGGGTACACTTCGCGCCCCGCAGAACCATTGTACCTGAAACGTTGCACGTTCTGCTTGCGTGCTTTTCATCAGATGCAAGGGGGCGTTCTTTCGTGGCATCGCCTTTCTGGCACGGGACGTGCACCTCCCATTCGAAGAGTGGGGACTTGTCCGCTCTCCGCGGGGGTAGAATCGAGCCATCTCAAAGGCTTGAGAATATGGGCATCATGTCCCGAGACAATCTTCTAACTCTGTTCGGTGAGTTCGAGCGCTATGGCAGCGATATCGCGTTTGTGCAGCGGCAAGGTTATCGGCGCGAGGCGTGGACATACCGCAAGCTCGCCGGTACTGCCTATGCGTGCGCCTTGGAGTTGAAAAAACGCGGCGTTCGCACAGGCGATCGCGTCCTGCTCTGGGGGCCGAACACCGCCGAATGGACTGCAGCTTTCTGGGGTTGCTTGCTGCGCGGGGCGGTGGCAGTGCCGATGGATGACGGTGCGACCCTTGATTTTGCGGGGCGAGTGGCCTGCAACGCGGGTGTTAAATTGGTTGTCGCTTCGCGGGAAAAGCCCGCACTCGATCCCGCCATCCCGACGCTCGTACTGGAGGACTTGCCCGGCACAACAGGGCAAGTCAGCCCGGTTCCCTTCGATAGCTTTGCCGATGAGGCAGTCACGCGAAATCATATCGCACAGATTCTTTTTACTTCGGGTACGACGGCCGAGCCGCGCGGTGTGGTTTTGACGCATGGCAATTTTCTGGCAAATCTCGAGCCCCTCGAACGCGGGATCGATCCCTATCGAAAGTATGAGCGATGGTTTCATCCCCTTCGCTTCGTCAGTCTCGTTCCGCTCAGCCATGTATTTGGCCAATTCATGGCGCTGTTCGTGCCGCCGCTGCTTGGGCGCGACTGTAATCTTCGAACAATCAGCGAATCCTTCGGAGATTATTCGAACCGTTAAGCGCGAACGGGCCACTGCGCTCATCGCGGTGCCGCGCATGCTCGATGTTTTACACGCCGGAATTGAGCGCGAATTCGAAGTGCTCGGAGGGAGCGTCTGGCTGAAGAACAATCTTTCTGCGGCGAAGTGGTAAAAAGTTTTTGCGGCGCGCATGGCGCTTCCGGAGAATTCACCGCCGATTCGGCTGGAAATTTTGGGCCTTCATATGCGGGGGCGCGGCGCTTTCGAGGGACACGGAGGAGTTTTTCAAGCGCGTGGGCTACGCGGTCGTACAGGGTTACGGAATGACCGAGACGGCTTCACTGATCAGCCTAAATCATCCGTTTCGCGCGACGGAGGGATCGATTGGAAAGGTCTTGCCGGGGCGTGAATTCAAGCTAGCAGAAGACGGCGAAATTCTGGTGCGCGGAGAGAATGTTGCGAGCGGCTACTGGGAGGGCGGAGCGTTGCGGCAGGGAGTACGTGACAACAAAAATTGGCTGCGCACGGGAGATATTGGCGAAGTCGATGCCGAAGGAAATCTGCGGTTCAAAGGCCGCAAGAAAAACGTCATCGTCACGCCCGCCGGACTGAATGTATTTCCCGAGGATATAGAAGCGGCACTTCGTAAACAAACTGACGTCCGCGATTGTGTTGTCATTCCCATCGAGGCCGACGGCAACGCTGAGCCCTGCGCCATTTTGCTGATGGACACCAGTTCCGATGCGGAAGATTCGGCGGCGGGCGCGGCGATTACCAGTGCCAATGCTTCGCTCGCCGAATACCAGCGCGTGCACCGGTGGCTCGTCTGGCCGGAGCCTGATTTTCCACGCACGCCGACCGGCAAACCTCGCCTGAACCTTATCGCTATGTGCGCGGGAGAGTTGTTCGCCGGCACATCGCCGCCCAAAGGTCACCTCGGATCTTTGGATGACCTGCTCGCCAAATTCTCATTGGGAAAGAGTGCCTCGGAAAACTTGGAGAAGCACTTGGCGCTTACCTCACTCGACCGCGTCGAATTAATGAGCGCGCTCGAAACGCGCTTCCAGGTCGAGCTGAATGAAACGTCCTTCGCCGAGGCAAAAACCCTTGCAGACGTGCAGCGCCTTCTGCAACAGCCCTCGGCCCGTCGCACGGAATATGTCTATCCACGATGGACGCAGCGCGCATCAGTGCGTTGGCTGCGGCTCGCGGTCTACTACGCTCTGGTCTGGCCCGCCACGCAAATCCTGGCGCATCCGAATATCGTCGGCCGAGAAAATCTTCGTGGTGTACAAGGGCCGGTTCTCGTCATTTCCAACCACATCACGCGCCGCGCCGACATTGGCTTAATCCTCGCTGCGCTTCCGCCGCGCTTTCGCCACTTTCTCGCGATCGCCATGGGCGGTGAATCTCTGCAAAGGATGCGCCAGCCGCCGCGCGATTGGTTTTTCCCTAAACGCTGGGCGTATCAGCTGGGTTACGGCCTCGTCACCTTGCTGTTCAATGTCTATCCTCTGCCGCAGCACTCCGGTTTTCGAGAAAGTTTCCGCTTTGCCGGCGAATCCGCCGACCGCGGCTACAGCCTCCTCGTCTTCCCCGAAGGCGAGGTCAACAATTCCGAAGACGGCCGCATGGCGCCGTTCCAGAACGGCATCGGCCTGTTGGCGGAAAATCTCCGTCTCCCCATCATTCCAATGCGTCTTGATGGTGTCTGGCAAATGAAAAAAGAGCGCCGCCGGCTCGCTCATTCCGGCGAAATCACGGTCCATATCGGCGCACCGGTTATCTTTCCTCGCGAAACGCCCCCCGAGGAGATCGCTAGTCGGCTGGGATCAGTCGTTCTCGCGCTGTAGAGATTTGGCGGATTGTTTCTGACTGCATCGCAGGATCAGAACCAAAAGGTGAATCTACCTCGAAGAAGCTCGCAATGCCTTGCGCATGAAAATCGTGGCCTGAGGGTTGTCGTTATAGCGCGTCGTCAATTCAAATCCTAGTGAAGAGTAGAACCGTTGCGCTGCCGCCATCTCATCGGCCGTATCCAAATAAAGCCACTCATAATCATATTCACGCGCGTAAAGCTCCAGAGATCGATACAGAGCAGCCGCGATTCCACGACCGCGAACTCGTGGCTGCACATACAAGCGTTTGACCTCTCCGCTGTGCGCGATGCTCCCGAGCGGACGGAGCGCAATGCATCCGACAACAATCTCTTCAAGTACCGCAAGCCAAACCCCCGCTCCATCGCGGAAGTACACGCGTTCGAAATCTTCTTTGGCATCCCGCGCGATAACCCCAGCGGCCTCGTAATATTCTTCGATGATTTCCCAAGCAGTATCGCAATCTTCCGCGCGGGCGCGGTCTATGGTCGGTGGATCTGCTGCGCGGTTATTCATTCCTGGCATTGTCGAAGCCCGCGGCGAGATTCCCGCTTCGGACAAGTCTCCCTCAAGAACGGCACGAAAAAAGCTCCATTTTGGCTGCGGTTGCGTTGCCTTTCCGTCAAACATCCGTCAGGCACTCTCCGGGAATTTCACGTTTCCAAGGAAAACACGAAAACGCGTTCTGTGGCAAAATAGAGGGTTGTACGTGATGGATTTATGGCTGACCGCACAATCATGGCCTTGGAACGCCCCGCAAAACAAGCTAAGGGGTCCAAGAAGTCTCCAACGAATAGCGAACAGCGCGAACGTGTTTTTGATGCGTTTCGCCGCTGGGGTTATTACGAAGCTACTCTCGATCCTCTGGGTGTGTTCCAACCGCTGAAGCATCCTGATCTCGAACTGACCGGTGAGGCTGCCGAAGAAGCGCGTCGAATCTACTGCGGAAGCATCGGCGTGGAATTCATGCACCTGCCGGAACCGGATCGCCGGCGCTGGATTGCAGAGCGCATCGAAGGCCCCGAGCTGGCGGTCAATCAAGAAAAGATTCTCGAACGGCTGGTCCGCGCCGACCTCTTCGAGCAGGTCCTCCAGGCTCGCTACCTGGGCACCAAGCGCTTTTCGCTTGAGGGTGTCACCTCGCTAATCCCGCTCCTCGATTCGATCCTCGACACTGCGGGCGATTTCGGCGCCGTCGATTGCATCATGGCCATGAGCCATCGTGGCCGCCTGAACGTGATGGTCCATGCTGCCTGCAAATCGCCGCACGAAGTGGTCTCCGGATTTGAAGATGTCGATCCGCGGAGTGTGCTCGGCGCGGGCGACGTGAAGTATCACGTTGGCGCCACCGGCGTATACACGACAACGGCCGGCAAGCCCATCAACATGCATCTCGTTTCGAATCCAAGTCACCTCGAAGCTGTCGATCCAGTCGCCATGGGCCGCGCCCGCGCTAAGCAGACGCGCCACGGCGTGGATGGCCCGATCATCGACCGCTCGCGCGAAACGCTCAACCAGGTTTGGCCCATTGTAATGCACGGTGACGCGGCCTTTGCTGGCCAGGGCATCCTGGCGGAAACTCTCAATCTCGCAGATCTCAAGGCTTACACCGTGGGTGGCACGGTTCAGATCATCGTCAACAATCTCATCGGATTCACCACGCAGCCCGCGCAAGAGCATTCATCGCGTTTCGCTTCAGACATTGCTAAACGCCAAAGCGTTCCTATCTTCCACGTCAACTCAGAAGATCCCGATGCCGTCGTGCGTATCGGAAAACTCGCCGCCGAGTATCGCGCGACCTTCGGCAGCGACGTGGTTGTGGACATTATTGGCTACCGCCGCCATGGCCACAGCGAAGTCGATGACCCCACCATTACCCAGCCGGTTCTCTACGAGCGCATTAAGAGCCACCCGCCGCTCTGGAAGATTTACGCTGAGCAGACTGGTCTGGATGCTGCGCAGATCGTCGAAGCAGTGAAAAAAGAGTACGAGCAAGAGCAGCAAAAAGCAGGACAGCTCACAAAAATCCCCCATTTGCGAAAGTTGCCGGACTATTGGTCCCCCTACAAACACGGCAAATACGATCCGGCCTACGAAGTCGATACTGGTCTGGCTTGTGGGTATCTGGCGGATCTTACCGATGGACTCGTCCGCGTTCCCGCTGGCTTTCATCTCCATCCTAAAATCGCAAAGCTTCTCGAACAGCGCGCCGAAATGGGCCATGGCAAACGGGCCATCGACTACGGCTTCGCGGAAGCTCTCGCATTGGGCTCTCTCGTGCTCGAAGGCAACCCCGTTCGGCTTACTGGGCAGGATTCCCAGCGTGGCACCTTCAATCAGCGACATGCCGTCCTTATCGACACCGTGACCGAGCACAACTACCTCACCCTCTCGCATCTTTCCCGCCATCAAGCCTTTTGCGAAATATACAACTCCTCGCTTTCCGAGGCCGCTTGCGTCGGATTCGAATACGGCTTCAGCCGCGACTACCCTGAAGCGTTGGTCCTTTGGGAGGCTCAGTTCGGCGATTTCGCCAACGGCGCCCAGGTGATCATCGATCAGTTCCTCAGCGCCACCGAAGACAAGTGGAATCTGCCGAGCGGTCTGGTGCTTCTGCTCCCGCACGGCTACGAAGGCCAGGGCCCCGAGCATTCCAGCGCCCGCATCGAGCGCTACATGCAGCTTGCCGCGGAAGACAATCTGCAAATTTGCCAGCCCTCGACGGCCGCGCAGTATTTCCACATGCTCCGTCGGCAAGCTCTTCGCGCTTGGCGAAAACCGCTCATCGTATTCACGCCTAAAAGTATGCTGCGCCATCCGGACGCCAGCTCCAATATCGAAGACTTCACGCGGCCCCGGTTTCTGCCACTCGTGCCGGACCGCGAAGTGCAAGACGCCAAGCGCATCCTTATCGCCAGTGGCAAAGTCGGCCACGAACTTCGCGCCGAACGCCGCCGTCGCAAGGACACCAGCACGGCAATTTTCTTCCTCGACCAGCTCTATCCCCTTCCGCGGACCGAAATTTCCGCGGCTCTCGCTGATCACCCCAACGCCCGCGAAATCGTCTGGGTGCAAGAGGAACCTGCCAACATGGGCGCGCTGTTTCACGTCCTGCCCCGGCTCGAGCGTCTGGCGCAGGCTAAGGGCCTTCAAGTGCGCTCCGTGAAGCGCTCGGCCAGCGCCAGCCCTGCCACTGGCTCAGCCAAGGCCCATGAACTTGAACAAAAAACGCTGCTTTCGTTGGCTTTTACGACCTCCAGCCCCGTCTGAGAGCCGCATACCGCCTTAACACTCCATTCATATTCGTGTTATCCCCGTGTTACACACGGGCTGCCAGAATCAGTCGTGTTACGACAATCTCATACTCACAATGCTCGAGGCCTTTCTCCCTCCTATCCCAATTCTCCGGCGTACGGTAAACTGCCGCCAAGCCGGCGAGCGGAACGTGCTTACTCTATGAAACGCGTATTAATCATCGAGGACGACAAGGACATCGTCGAACTCGTTCGTTACAACCTCGCCAACGAAGGCTTTCAGGTCAGTGCGGCTTTCGATGGCAGCTCTGGCCTGAACACACTCAAGAAGACGCCTCCCGATTTGCTCCTGCTCGATCTCATGCTCCCGAAACTTTCCGGCCTTGACATTTGCCGGGAAGTTCGCCGGGACGATGCCTTGAATCGTCTGCCCATTCTCATGCTTACGGCGCGCGGCGATGAAGCCGACCGCGTCGTTGGTCTGGAAATGGGCGCGGATGATTACGTGACCAAGCCTTTCAGCCCGCGTGAGCTTCTTGCGCGCGTCAAGGCCTTGCTCCGCCGCGCGGAGCCGCCCGCCGATTCGCCCCGCGTCATCGAGATCGGCAAGCTGGCCATCGATCCGGCGTCTTACCGCGTGAGCCATTCCGGCAAGCCCGTTCCGCTCAGCACGCTCGAATTCCGGCTGCTCTATTACCTTGCTTCGCGCCCCAATCGGGTCTTCACACGGGATCAGTTGCTCGATGCCGTGTGGGGGACGGACCGCTTCGTCACTCCGCGCAGCGTCGATGTCTATGTGCGACGCTTGCGTGAAAAAATCGAAGGCGATCCCGAAAATCCCGTGTATCTGAAGACCGTGCGCGGTGCGGGATATCTCTTCGAAACTCGTGCGGCTTAACTTATTTTGGAAATTCGCGTTCGCGTTTCTTGCGCTGCTGGTAAGCGTCCTGCTCGCCGTGGACTTCTTTGCGGAGCGTGCCCTTCGCGCTGACTACCAGCGGACAGGTTTCGAGAGGCTATCCGCGATCGCTCGTATCGCTCAAGCTCGCCCTCCCCAGTGGTCGCCCGCTTTTCCCGGACATCCTGAGGATCTCGCGCCGCTCCGTGAATGGGTCGCGCAATTTGCCGCCAGTGGCGCTCGCGTTACGGTTATTACGGCCGAGGGCCGCGTGCTGGCGGATTCGCAATCGGATCCTCAGATCATGGAAAACCACGCTACCCGGCCGGAGATCATCGACGCCATGACAAATGGAGCCGGGCGTTCCATTCGCCACAGCGTTACCCTCAAACGCGATCTTCTTTACTATGCGGTTCGCCAGGACACCCCTTCGGGTTTCCCCATCGTCTTGCGTTTTGCCCTTCCACGAGAAACTACGGATGAAATTCTCAGTTCGTTCCGGCGCAGGCTGTGGATCGCCTCTTTCTTCATTCTCCTCGTAGCCGGCGGAATTGCTTTGTTTCTTTCTCGCGGCCATACCGATCGCGTCGAGCGTCTCAAGGAGTTTTCCCGGCGGGTTGCGGAGGGAGACTTCCATCCCTTGCCCCAGGACGGATCGGGCGATGCTCTGGAGGCGCTCGGTCTTGCGCTCAACCGCACCGCCGCTCGTTTGGATCGCACCATTCACACGTTGACGGAAGAGCGCAACCTTTCCTCGGCCATTCTCGGAAGCATGGTTGAAGGTGTTGCCGTGGTGAACAATGCAGAACGGTTGATGTTTGCCAACCCCGGTTTTGCGGAGATTCTCGGACTGGATGTGCCGCCGACACCGGGCAGCGCCCTGGTAGAAGTGGTGCGCCAGACCGAACTTATCGAGGCCGTACGCCAAGTCCTCGGCGGCGAGCCGCGCGTCCAATCGGAAATCGTAACGGGCACTTTGCGCCAGCACTATTTCGCCATCACCGTTGCGGCAGTTCGTGCCGGAGATACGACGGGTGCCGTCGTCGTGCTCCACGACATCACCGAACTTCGAAGGCTCGAGCGCGTCCGCCGCGATTTCGTCGCCAACGTCTCGCACGAATTCAGAACCCCTCTCACCGCCATTCAGGGCTTCGCAGAAACGCTCCTTGCCGGCGCCCTCGATGATCCACAAAACCGCACCCGCTTTCTCGAAATCATCCTGGAACATTCCCGCCGCCTGGCGCGCTTGACGGAGGACCTCCTCGTCCTTTCCAAAATGGACGCCGAACGCCTTGAACTCGAAATTCAACAGCTCCACGTTTCGCAGTTAGTCGAAAGCTGTCTCGAGACCGCACAGCGCCGCGCCACCGAAAAAAACCTTCGCATCTCCTTGAACATGCCGCAACATTTGCCGGACATTGCCGGAGACCGTCGGCGCCTCGCCGAGGTTCTGCAAAACCTGTTGGACAATGCTATTCAGTACACCTTGTCGGGCGGGCAAATCATCCTTAGCGCCGAGACCGCGGAAGGCGAAGTGATTCTAACGGTGTCTGACACAGGCATCGGCATCCCCAAGGCCGACCAGCCGCGCATTTTCGAGCGCTTCTACCGCGTTGACGTCGCTCGCTCCCGCGAAGCCGGAGGCACAGGTCTTGGTCTTGCCATCGCCAAACACTTAGTTGAGGTTCATGGCGGTCGCTTGTGGGTCGATAGCGAAGTCGGCCAGGGCTCGCAATTCCATTTTTCCGTCCCGCTTTTTGACTCGCAGCATCCTTCGCCGCGTTCCACCTCGAATGGCTTTGGTGGCCGCGGCGATAGCACGGATGTGCCGTCTTCCTAGCCCGGGACGGCTGTCCTATCTCGCCCGCGGCCCATACTCGCGCGTTCGCTTTTCAGTTCGACTCTTCCCCTAACTTGCTGATTTATCCGCACGTTCATCCCTTTGTGAACGGGCTGTAACGATTTGTTTGCCAGAGTACAGACTACGCGCAGGGGGTGTAATTTTATGCTTCCTGCCGGGAAGAGGAATTATGGCAAGTGCCGCAGGTGTCACGGAAGCGGTTCTTTACGATACTCTGGTCAATTATCTGGTCTCGATGGCCCGGACTGTCGAAGGGGCTATGAACCGCGCTCTCGAAGCCATCGTCGCCGTCCACGATTCGCGCATAGCGGCCCTGCCGGGCGAAGTCTTTCTCCTCGAACCGCGCATCAACGAGATGGAAATTGTCATCGATGAGCACGCCATTCGGCTTCTCCGCCGCGGCTCCTTTTCCGATGACGAGGTCCGCCTCATTGTCGCCTCTCTCAAAATCACCAATGACCTCGAGCGTATTGGAGATCTCGCTGTGAATCTTGCCGAGTGCGTCATCTCGCTCCGCGAAATGCCCGCCGCGCAATTGCCGGAAGAATTGGGCCCCATGACCTCCGCCGTGCGCGCCATGGTCAGCAAGAGTCTCGGCGCTCTCATCTATCGCAACGTGGAAATGGCCGGCCAAGTCCTTCAGAGCGACGACGTCGTCGACCAATACCGCGACCGCATTTTCGATCAGCTCATGCAAAGCATGACTCAGCAATCCGCTCTGGTGAGCCCTGGAATGCAGTTCATTCTTGCTACCAGGCATCTCGAGCGCATCGCCGACCATGCCACCAACATCGCCGAAGACATCATTTTCTGGGTCCGCGGCCTCGATGTCCGCCATGGCCGCGTGCTTTCACTGAACGCGGGGAGCACCGCACCAGCACAATTGGCTGGCGAAGAGGTCATCGAGAATTCACGCGTCCTTCATTCAGACGTGACTCCGGGCTGCGACACTCAACGCGTTTGATCTTCGTACCACGTCCTACCACGGGGATCGGAGCACCCCTGGCTCCGATCCCCTTCTCCTCTTCAGCGCGAGCAGTGCGAGACCACTCGCCGTGATATTGAGGTCTGCGCCGAATTCATCCATTCAAGAAAGTGAACCTTTACGCGAAAAGAATTCATGGGTTTCGTCGTCAAAATCCATCCATACGCCTTGACGCAAAATAGCTTCGTCGTTACGATGACTCCACCGAAGTAGATCCTTCCTCGCGTCGAGGGCGGAAGGCCGTTGTCGAAGGCTTCGATGAGCAAAGTTTTCAATCCACTTGGAGATGAACAGCGGTTTGCCGAACTCACCGGCACCCGGCAAGCTCCTACCATTTCTCGTGGTTGTTGACCCACTGCTTCATTTATAACTTTCGATATATCAATGGGTTACGTCCATTACCCCCAGTTTGTTACAGGATATTCATATTCGGTTGACGTAACCGTAAGACGCGGCCTTTACCTTCTCACGCGGGGTGGTACCCATCTTCATCGGTATGCGGTCGAATTTTGTTCCAAAGAGAGAGGAAATGAAAAAAATAGCAGCACTCACACTATCGCTGTTCCTGTCGTATGGAATCGCTTCCGCGGATACACCGAAGGACGCCGACGCGCAGCCTGCCAAACCAGCGGCGCCTGCCAAGCCGAAGGCGGCCAAGGCAGCGGACAAATCGGACTCGGCGATCGCTGCCGAAATCGAAGAGCTCCGTCAAGCTGTGCAGGCTCAGCAAGAGCAGCTTCAGATGCTGAAAGAAGAGCTTGCTAAGCGCGATCGTCAAATCGACGAAGCGCGTGACGCTGCGGCCGCCGCGAATGCGCGTGCAGCCGAAGCCAGCACCAAAGCCACCGAAGCCGTCAACACTACCGCCGCTGTGAAGACCACTGCCGACACGCTCAACACCAAGGTAGCGGATTTGTCGGCTAGCAACGACGCCCTTAAGACCACCGTGGCCACCGTGGCCACCGCGGCGAACTTGAATGGCGCTGGCGGCCAGGGCGACGAAGAAAAAGGGCCTGCCTCGATTCGCTTCAAGGGCATCACCATAACGCCGGGCGGTTTCATAGCGGCTGAAACTGTTTACCGCAATCGAGGAACCGGCTCCGACGTTAACACCCCTTTCAACAGCATTCCCTACCCACAAAACAGCCTTAGCCAGGTTTCCGAGTTCAACGCTGGCGGACGTCAGTCGCGACTGTCCGTACTCTTCGAAGGCAAGGCCGACAATACGAAACTGAGCGGCTACTACGAGATGGACTGGTTGGGCGCTTGCGTCACCTCCAACGATCGTCAAAGCAACAGCTATTGTCTGCGGCAGCGGCAACTTTGGGGGCAGGCGGCTCTTTCCAGCGGCTGGACCATTACCGCTGGCCAGATGTGGAGCCTCGCCACGGAAACGAAGAAAGGCCTCGACAACCGCACGGAGAATCTGCCCATGACCATCGACTCCCAATACCACGTCGGTTTCTCTTGGGAGCGTCAGTACGGCTTCCGCGTCACCAAGAACATCGGCGACAAGGCTTGGGTCGGGTTCTCAGCCGAGGAACCGCAGGCGACCATTACCGCAACCGGCCAGCCGACAGCTTTCTTGCTCGGTTCCGCGGGCAATGCGGGTGGTCTCTACAACTCTGTGGATGGAACAGGCTACTCCCTGAACAAGACTCCGGACTTCATCGTAAAAGCCGCCTTTGAACCGGGTTTTGGCCACTACGAAATCTTCGGAATCATCAGCGATTATCGCGATCGCGTCTTCCCATGCTCCGCGGCGATTACAGCCATACCCCTTCCCTCAACCTGCCCAGGGACAACCCCCTCTGCTGCTAATGCCTTCAATGACAGCCGAGTTGGCGGCGGCATCGGCGTGAACATTCGCGTCCCGGTCGTGCCCAAGATAGCCGACTTTGGGATTCATCTTATTGGCGGCGACGGCATTGGACGCTACAGCTCGGCGCAGTTGCCCGACGTAACGGTCCGGCCGGATGGCACTCTCGCTCCGGTTCGCGGCGGCGGCGCCCTCGGCACTCTCGAACTTCATCCAAATCCCAAGTTCGACATCTTCTTTAATTACGGCGTCGAGTATGCCTACCGTACAGACTTCAACTTTACCAACGTCGCAGGAGCCAACGTCGCTGTTGGTTATGGCTCTCCCTTCTTCAATAACTCGGGCTGCGAGAATGCCCCGACCTTGCCTGGAGGGGCATTTGTGGCGAGTAACAACGGTACTTGCAGCGGCAACACCCGCAACATCCAGGAAGGTACCGTTGGCTTCTGGCACAAAATTTACAATGGACCGAAGGGCGGCCTGCGCTGGGGTATGCAGTACTCCTACTTCACCAAGAACTCCTGGTCCGGCAATAACAACACCCCCACTGCAGTGGGGATCAACGCCAAGGCCGTCGACAACATGTTTTGGACCTCTTTCCGCTACTACATCCCCTAAACCGGGAATCCTAGCGCTCCGTCCTTTCCTCTCTGCGGACGGAAATGGGGCAGCTCTTCACCGGGCTGCCCCTTCTTTTTTGTTCGCACCTGCCATGCTCACCAAAAATTACAAAACCGCAACTCTTATCTTTAACAAACAATTGAGCTTACATACGATTCAACAAACTCTGAATAGATTGTAACAATCCTGTAACACGCGACCACCACACTCTTAATCCTCGGGCAAATACAAATCCTTCGTGTGGAGATGACGGATGAAAAGAATCGTTGGTATCGTTCTGGCTTGTCTAGGCCTGGCTGGCATGGTCTGGGCGCAGAATACGCTTTCCATCACTGGAGCAGGCGCCACCTTCCCCTATCCCATGTATTCCAAGTGGTTCGATCAGTATCACAAGCTCCACTCCAACATTGCGATCAATTACCAGTCCATCGGTTCCGGCGGCGGAATCAGGCAAATCACCGAGGGCACCGTTGATTTCGGCGCTTCCGACGGCCCTATGAATGACGAACAACTCAAGGCTTACCAGGACAAACACGGTTTCCCCATCCTCCACTTTCCGACGGTCCTTGGCGCGGACGTGCCTACCTACAATATTCCTGGCGTCAACGCAGAACTGAAATTTACCCCGGATGCGCTCGCCGGAATCTTTCTGGGGACCATCACGAAATGGAATGACCCTGCCATCACCGGCCCGAACCCTGGAGTAAAACTCCCCGCAGATGACATCATCGTGGTTCACCGCTCCGACGGCAGCGGTACCACCTACATCTGGACCGATTACCTCTCTAAAGTTAGCTCCGAATGGAAAAACAAAGTTGGTAAAGGAACTTCCGTCAATTGGCCCGTGGGCCTCGGCGGCCAAGGTAATGAAGGTGTGGCCGGATTGGTTAAGCAGACGCCTGATTCCTGCGGTTATGTTGAATTAATTTACGCCATCCAAAACAACATGCCCTATGGCAGCATGAAGAACTCCTCCGGCAATTTTATTAAAGCGTCCCTTGCGAGCGTGACAGCCGCGGCCGCCGGCGCTGCGAAGAATATGCCCGCGGATTTCCGCGTTTCCATCACGGATGCTCCAGGCAAGGAAGCCTACCCCATCTCCAGCTTTACTTGGCTGCTGGTCCCGTCGAAGTTCTCGGACGCCTCCAAGCGCGATGCCATCAAAGGCTTCGTGAAGTGGATGGTGGGCCCTGGTCAGGACAACACTGAGGCGCTTTCCTACGCCAAACTTCCTAAGGAAGTGGTCGCCAAAGAGCTGAAAGCTCTGAACGATGTCCAATAACTCATAAATGTCAACAGCCAGCACAACCGTTCCGAGCGCGGGCCCCGTGGCGGGCTCGCGCTCTTTTCTCAGCCGCCTCCGCGACGGCGACGAGATCGCCCGCCTCATCACTTTCGTATTTGCTGGCTCTGTTGTCCTTCTCACCGTGCTCTTGGTCTACGAGCTTTGGGTAGGTTCTGTTCTCCCGCGTCACAAATTTGGCCTCGCCTTTTTCGTCACCAGAGTCTGGGATCCCGTCTTCGACAATTTCGGCGCGCTGCCTTTCATCTACGGCACCCTCGTCACCTCCGCCGTTGCTTTGTTCATTGCTGTGCCTTTGGGTCTTGGCGCTGCCATTTTTCTTGCCGAGCTCGCCCCGGCTCGAGTTTCCGATACGCTGGAATTCTTCATTGATTTGCTGGCCGCGGTTCCCAGCGTGATTTACGGGGTTCTTGGCATCTTCATCGTGGTCCCCCTCATGCGCGACTCCATTGAGCCCGCCCTTAAACACACCTTAGGCTTTCTCCCGCTCTTCAAGGGACCGGCTTATGGGATTGGTTTTCTCGCCGCTGGCGTCGTCTTGGCGATCATGGTCATTCCCTACATCATTTCCGTTTCGCGCGAGATCCTTCTCTCCGTTCCGCGCGACCAGCGCGAAGCCGCTTTGGCTCTGGGTGCCACCCGCTGGGAATCGACTTGGAAGGTCGTCGTTCCTTTCGCCCGCTCCGGCATCATGGGCTCGATTTTCCTGGCCCTCGCTCGTGCCCTGGGGGAAACCATGGCCGTCACCATGGTGATTGGAAACGCGCCCTTGATCAGTGCTTCGCTATTTTCTCCGGGGAATTCCATTGCTTCGGTAATCGCTGGCCAATTCACGGAAGCGACCGGTGACTTGTATTTGCAGTCTCTGATTGAGCTTGGCCTGGTGCTCTTTCTCCTAACTTTTGTTCTGAATGGCCTCGCACGCATCTTGATCATCGTTACTTCTCAGCGCGGCAGCGGAATGGGGAACGCATGAACGCTCGCCTGCGGTTGCGCAAATTCCTCAGCAATTTTATGCTCACCCTGACGGGCTGCTGCGCGCTCATCGCGGTCTCTGTTCTCTTCTTAATTTTGGGATATCTTGTCTACCATGGCGGCGCTTCCGTCAATTGGAATTTCTTCACCAAATTGCCCACTCCTGTTGGTGAAACCGGCGGTGGCATGGCCAACGCCATCGTCGGCAGCGCCAAGCTGCTTTTTCTCGCGACTCTTTTTGGCGTCCCCGTTGGATTCCTCGGCGCTATCTACCTCGCCGAGTTCAGCGGCCATAAGATTGCCTTCGTCGTCCGTTATGCCGCGGACCTGCTCAATGGCGCCCCGTCAATCGTCATCGGCATCTTCGCCTACAGTCTCGTTGTTAAGCCTTTAGGGCATTTCTCAACGTTTGCTGGCGGCGTGGCCCTCGGGATCATGATGATTCCCATCACCCTTCGCAGCACGGAGGAGTTTCTGCTCGGCGTACCTCGCAACCTGCGCGAAGGTGCCATGGCTCTCGGTGCCAGCAAGTGGAAAACCATCGTCACCGTCATCGTCCCTGCCGCTTACCGCGGCATTCTCACGGCGATTCTCCTCGCGTTTGCGCGCGTCGCGGGCGAAACTGCCCCGCTCCTTTTCACGTCTTTGGGAAATGAATTTTGGAGCTCGGGCTTCAATCACCCAACGGCATCGCTTCCGGTTATGATATATCGTTATGCCCTGGCGCCGTACGAGGACTGGCACCGGCAGGCTTGGGCTGCGGGACTTGTCCTGCTCGCATTGATTCTGGTCATCAATATCGTTGCCCGGGGGATTTTGGCCCGTGGCACGTCGGTTCCGAGGTCCTAATTCATGCAAGCTTCTGCGAGGCAAGAAGTGTCCGTAAACATAACTCCACCGGTAGCACCCTCCGCCAGCCGTGAAACAGGGGCACCTGCCGAAATGCGCATGACCGTCTCCAAGGTCAATTTCTGGTACGGCAGCAAGCAGACCCTTTTCGATATCAACCTCGGCATCGCCACCAACAAAGTCACGGCCCTCATTGGTCCCTCCGGCTGCGGCAAGTCCACGCTATTACGCACGCTCGACCGCATGCACGAAACTGTCCGCCATGCGCGTCTTGAGGGCGAAATTCTTCTTGATGGCAAGAATATTCTCGCCCAAGACGTTACTCTGCTCCGCCGCCGCGTCGGCATGGTTTTCCAGCGCCCTAACCCTTTTCCCAAATCCATCTTTGAAAACGTTGCCTACGGTCTCCGCATCAATGGCTCAAAAGTTCCTATCGCCGAAGCCGTCGAGAAAAGCTTGCGCCACGGCGCTCTCTGGGACGAAGTGAAGGACCACCTTCATAAATCCGCCTACGAACTTTCTGGCGGCCAGCAGCAGCGCCTCTGTATTGCCCGCGCTCTCGCCGTCGAGCCCGAAGTTCTTCTCCTTGACGAGCCCTGCTCTGCCCTCGACCCCATTAGCACCGCCAAAATCGAGGAGCTCCTCGTTCAACTCAAGGATCTCTGCACCATCGTCACCGTCACCCACAACATGCAGCAGGCCGCGCGCATCAGCGATTTCACCGCCTTTCTTCTCAACGGCCAGCTCATTGAGTTCAGCCCCACCCCGCATCTCTTCACCACGCCCAGCGATCCTCGCACGGAGGCCTATATCACCGGCCGCTTTGGCTGATGTTCTCAGTGAGTCAGGAACGCTTTGCGATATTCGAATCGATTTTGTCGCCTGAAGGGAATGAGTTCATGGAACGCCACTTCGAAAAAGACCTGAACGAGTTGAAAGAACGTCTCTTGTGGATGGGCAGTCTCGCCGAGCGCGCCGTCCATCAATCCGTGCATGCCGTGCTCGAGGCTGATGAACAGCTTGCCAAGCGCGTTCTCGATGAAGAAGACGCCATCAACGAATTGCAAATGGAACTCGACGACCGCGTCGTCCAGCTTCTCGCCCTTCATCAATTGATGGCCATTGATCTTCGCTTCGTCCTGGCTGTTTCCCGCATCAATAACGATCTCGAACGCATCGGCGACCAGGCCGTCAACATCGCCCAATCCGCCACCCGCATCCTTCGCCATCCCCGCGTTAAACCCTACGTCGATCTCCCGCGTATGAGTGAGCTTGCCGAAGAAATGGTCCGCAACGCCCTCAACGCCGTCGTTCGCCGCGACGTCGAGCTGGCCCAGAAAGTTCTTGCCAGCGACGATCAGGTCGACCACTACCGCGATCAGATTTTCCGCGAACTTCTCACCTACATGATGGGCGATTCCAGCGTTGTCTTCCCCGCTTTCGAGCTCATCCTCGTGGCCAAAAACCTAGAGCGCATCGGCGATCACGCCACCAACATCGCCGAAGACGTCATCTACATCGTTCAGGGCCAGGACGTCCGCCACCCCTCCGTCGATCGCCGCTAAGCTCTATTCGGCTCGCGCGATTCGGCAGTCGGTCCATTTGCGATCTAGCTTTTTTGTTTGGACTTTGCCGCGGCCAATTCCTGAAGGTATTCGCTAAGCGACTTCGATAGGGTCACGAAGTCCGATGGGATCATCAACACGGTGGTGCTGTTATTTTCTGCGCCCACCTCTGCCACCATCTGCATGCGGCGCAGCTCAAGTGCCGCCGGGTTGCCGGCCATTTGGGCCGAAGCCGCCGAGAGTTTCTCAGACGCTTCCAGTTCAGCTTCTGCCTTGATGATACGGGCGCGTTTTTCGCGAATCGCTTCCGCTTGCATGGCCATGACCTGCTGCATGGCGACTGGTAACTCGACATCCTTCATCTCGAATCGTTCTACTTCTATCCCCCAGCGAGTCGTCGAGCTGGCGATGTTATCTCGTAGGAGGCCATTTATCTTGTCGCGTTCTTGCAAGACCTCATCGAGGTCGTGCTGTCCGATGATATTGCGGAGGCTGGTCAAAGCCAGTTGATACACTGCATGGGCCGCGTCAGCAACAGCAATGACCGACTTGGCCGCATCTGTGATGCGATACCAGAGAACGGCATTCACCTTAATCGTCACGCTGTCGCGGGTAATGGTTTCCTGCTGTTCCGCCGAGACCGTCTTCGTCCGGATATCTATAATCACCGCGCGTTGGATACCCAGCGGGATGATCCAGAATAATCCGGGACCGCGCAGCCCTTGGTAGCGGCCAAGCCGGAAAATAACACCACGCTGATACTCTTGAGCAATACGAAGTCCTGAGACAAATAGAACCAGCAGGACGGCGGCTAGTATATAGGGCATCAATGGAGAGCCGGAGAGAAAACCGAATGCTTCATATCGGCGGCTATGCTGCCACTGGAAATTTCGCAAGTCAAGTTGTGTAAAGACTTGAAATTACGCTCTCGCCCGGCAAATCTAGCGCTCCATATCCGACCCGGCTCTAGCCATTCGAATTACCAGGACGTACTAGAACTAAAATATACTTGACTTTACCTCAAGCCGGAGCTATATTGTTGTCTGAGGAGATCCCGCAACAGCTGCTGCCCTCGCTGCAACTTTTCGTTCTCTCGGTTCCCAAATGTTGGTCACACCGAGAACTTCACCTCTGGCAATTTTTTATGGCACCTCTAAGTGCTTTAGAATCAGTATCTGCGAACTTCGTGTATCTATTGATTCTAAAGAAGTTGCTTGAACCCTAAGTCCTTTAGAACCAATGTTTACAAAAAACAGGGGGAGGGGCCCGCACATCAGGAAAGCGCGAGCCCCTAGGGCTGGTTGCTTGGCGTGGATTCTGGGCGTTCTATCGGTTGTCCGTTTACGCTTTCGACTAAGCCCTTCTCCAACATCTCCTCGTCGCTAAGCCATAGATCGGGGATGTTGGCTGAGCCGAGCCGAAGAATATCTTCCAAGGCGCCGCGGACTTCCTTAAGCCTGAAGTCCACCCCAATGCGCTCGAGCAATTCGATCAAGGATTGTGCGCCCTCGGCGAGGGCTGGTTTCGGCTGAGCGTCCGCGTTCTCCAGCCCATTATCGATCGCGCTCTCGATCCGGTGATAGGTAACGACATAAATGGCGCTGGGGCCCGCGCCATGCCGCACGATGTGCAGAAATCCTCGTGTCTTCTGCTTTTGCGGAGCCAGACTTGTGGCCAGCCCCGAACCGGAAGAGAGTGCGCTCATCGTCTCGTGTCCCTCGCCCTGGCGAACGTGTTCAACTGCAGCCGCTCGTGCTGCCGCAGTTTTCGCATTTGTAGCAGGCTCCGTTCGGCACCATCAGCATGCCGCACTCGGAGCACGTTGGCGCGCCCTCGTGCGCGTCGCGCAGTTTTGACGACGAGTTTGACGCCGGCATCGGTGCCAGATCGGCTTGAGCCATCGGCGCGGGCGTCAGCACAGCTGCGGCTCCCTGCGCCGCAGCTGCGTCGCCATTCAGCTTTAGATAGTCGGATGAAATGAATCGTCCGCCGAGCCACCGCGCCAGATAATCCAGAACGGAAGAAACAAAGCGAATATTCGGGTTCGCGGTGATGCCCGACGGCTCAAACCGCGTATTCACCAGCTTGTCGACAAACACTTTCAGGGGAACGCCATATTGCAATCCCAGCGAAACTGTCAGCGCCAAGCCGTCCATCACGCCGGAAAGCGTCGAGCCCTCTTTCGACATTTTGATGAAGATTTCGCCGGGCCGTCCGTCCGGGTACATGCCCACCGTGATGTAGCCTTCGTTTACGCCCACGCTAAACTTGTGCGTTACCGAAGCGCGCTCGACCGGCATCTTTTCGCGAACCGCTCGCGCGAAAAGCTCGCGCTGCATCGGTTCCGTTCCCATTGCCGCAGCCGGCTCCGCCTTCTTCTCCTCTTTCGCTCCGCCGGCATTGAGCGGCTGCGAACGCTTCGAGTTGTCCCGGTAGATGGCCACGGACTTCAGCCCCAGATTCCAGGATTCAATGTAGGCCTTGCTGATGTCTTCGACCGTCGATTCCTCGGGCATATTGATGGTCTTCGAGATCGCCCCGGAAAGAAACGGCTGCGCCGCCGCCATCATCCTCACATGCCCCGTCCAGCTGATCGAGCGCCCGCCGCCCAGCGGCGCCAGCGAGCAATCGAACACCGGCAAATCCTCCGCCCGCAGGTACGGCGCGCCCTCGATTTTTCCGTTCTTGTCGATGTAAGAAACGATCTCGCTGGTCTGCTCCGGCGAGTAGTGCAAGCGCATCAGCGCCTGCGGCACGGTGTTATTGACGATCTTGATCAATCCGCCGCCGACCAGTTTCTTGTGTTTCACCAGCGCCAGGTCCGGTTCGATTCCCGTGGTGTCGCAATCCATCATGAAGCCGATCGTGCCCGTCGGAGCCAGCACGGTGACTTGCGAATTCTTGTAGCCGAAATTTTCGCCGTGATGCAGCGCGTTATCCCACGATTCCTGCGCCGCCAGGAACAGCTCCGTCTGCACGTGCTCCGGCTGAATGCCGCGCATCGCGTCGCGGTGCATGCGAATCACGTCCAGCATCGGCTCGCGGTTCACTTCGTAACCGGGGAACGCGCCCATGTTTTCAGCGATGCGCGAAGACTGTGCGTAAGCTTCGCCGCACATCAGCGCCGTGATAGCCCCTGCCATGTCGCGGCCTTCGTCGGAGTCGTAGGGCAGCGCCAGCGACATCAGCAGCGCGCCGAGATTGGCGTAGCCCAGTCCGAGCGGCCGGAAATTGTGGGAATTTTCCGCAATCTTCGGCGTCGGATAGCTGGCGTTGTCCACCAGAATTTCCTGCGCCGTGATGGTCACGTCCACGGCGTGCTTGAACGCCGTCACGTCGAATTGCCCGTTCGACCCTAGAAACTTCATGAGGTTCAGCGAAGCGAGGTTGCAAGCCGTATCGTCGAGGAACATGTATTCCGAGCACGGATTCGAGGCGTTGATGCGCGCCGTGTTCTTCGACGTATGCCAGCGGTTGATCGTCGTGTCGTACTGCATTCCCGGGTCGCCGCAGTGCCACGTCGAATCCGCAATCTTCAGCATCAAATCCCGCGCCCGCATCTTTTCCGCGGGCTGGCCGTCGGTCACGTTCTTCGTCCACCAATCCTTGTCTTCCACAACCGCGCGCATGAAGTCATCCGTCACGCGCACGGAGTGGTTCGCGTTCTGGAAGAAAATCGAGGCGTAGGCATCGCCGTCGATTCCGGCGTCGTAACCTTGCTCAATCAAAACCTGCGCCTTGCGCTCTTCCTTCATCTTGCATTCGATGAATTCCACGATGTCCGGATGATCGATATTGAGGATCACCATCTTCGCCGCCCGCCGCGTCTTGCCGCCGCTCTTGATTACGCCCGCGAACGCGTCGAATCCCTTCATGAAGCTCACTGGCCCGGAGGCGATGCCGCCGCCCGAAAGCGTCTCCTTACTTCCGCGCAACGACGAAAAATTCGTCCCCGTTCCCGAGCCCCACTTGAAGAGCATCCCCTCCGTCCGCGTCAGCCCCATGATGGATTCCATGTTGTCCTGCACCGAATTGATGAAGCACGCCGAGCATTGCGGCTTCGGCTGCACGCCCACGTTGAACCATACCGGCGAATTGAAAGCCATCTTTTGCTCGACGAGCAAATGCGTCAGCTCATCCTTAAACGCGTCGCGCGACGCCTCTGAATCAAAGTAGCCGCCTTCCTGGCCCCACCGCACAATCGTGTTCACCACACGGCTGATCAGTTGCCGCACCGAGCCTTCGCGCTCCCGCGAGCCCGGCTTGCCGTGAAAGTATTTGCTGGTGACGATGTTCGTCGCCGTCTGCGACCAGCTCTTCGGCACTTCGACGTCTTCCTGGCGGAAAATCGTCACGCCCTTTTCGTTGCCGATCAGGGCGGTGCGCTTCTCCCACTCGACCGCGTCGAATGGCGAAATCTTTCCGTCCGTAAAATATCTCTCGAACGGGAGCCCTTTGTGCGCTCCCGTCTTCTCAGGACTCACGTCTGTGATCGAAGAATTCCCAGTCAATGCTTGTTTCACCGTAGCCATCCCGTTCCTCCGCTGCCTCGGGCTCCCACTCTTCGCGGGGAACCCCTTAATTTTACTCCACTGCATCCCGCAGGGTGCTGGGTGGACCCTGTGGGTCACCGCAGGTCGAATCCAAAAAGTCCGTTCGCCAAATTAGAGAAAAAAGCGGCCGCTCAGCAGCCGACCTTTCCATCGACCGCCTCGCGGTCACGTTAAAAACCATTACAAAACGCCAATGCTCTGCCGCTGGCCGGTGGGTCCCACTCAGCCTCACAGCAAACCTCGCGCCTGAAATGCGGGCGCGGAGCTTATACTTCGCGCTCGATTTTTTTGTTTAGTCCCGGGCTGACTTCGCGGAATCGTTACGGACCTATTTCACGTCCTCGACTCGGTCCGCCTGGCGCTTCCACGTCCCCCGAATCTGGAATCGCAGTATCAACGTCTGCGAATTTCCTGTCAAGAGAAAAACGCAAAATGTGGTTGACGTTTTCGTACCACGTCTATTTGTAGTGGTGCCCTTTCTGAACAACTTTCCTGCTTGCAACGGCTTTGGTGTTTTCCCATCGCGCGCTACACTAACAGCATCTAACAATAAATGAAGCGCCCGCTCCTCATTCTCTTGCTGGTTCTCTCTACTGCTCTTCCCGTGCGGCTACGCGCGCAAACGCAACCAGCCGCGCCATCCGTCGTGCAATTCACCTATGGCAAGAAGCTGCGCATCGCCGGCGTACCCAACTCCGGAATGATTAACGATCGCCTGTATCGCGGCGCACAACCCGGAGAGCGGGGTCTGCTTGCACTGAAAAAACTCGGCATCACGACCATCGTCGATTTGCGCGCCGAAGATCCCACAAGAATTAATTGGGAAGAGAAAAAAGCAGAATCGCTCGGGATGCGTTTCCTGCGGATTCCGGTCGGCGGATGGTCCACTCCGACGGACCAGCAGGTGGCGCAGTTTCTTTCTCTATTCCCCAATAATCCGCAGGAAAAGGTCTTCGTGCACTGCCACTTCGGCGACGACCGCACCGGCGTATTCGTAGCAAGCTATCGCATGACCTTTGAAAATGTGGCCCCGGAGCAGGCTTTGAAGGAAATGTTCTATTTCGGGTTCCACGGCTACTGGCACCCGTCGATGGCCGCTTTCGTCCAGAATTTTCCTGCACGACTTGCTAGCGCGTCGCCTCTTGTTTCCTTCAAAAAATGTGAAGTAAATCCCAGCTGCGGCGGTCTATAAAGCGCACCGGAATCTTGTTGTGCTGGGGCGTTTTTAGTTTCTGAAAAGGCCGCGATTGTTGTTGGAGCCAAAATAGACTAATTGTTCGCGGCAAGACAAAGGCAGAGCTCAGCCTTGGCCCGGCTTCGCAGGTTAGAGTCTCCTCATCTGACTCGTTCGCTCTAGTACTTCCGTACCCTTCCAATCAGGACGCTTGCTTCATTTAATAGGACAACACCCTTCCGTATCTTCTATAGCAGTTGGGAATCTTCCACCTGAGGGGAAGGCCACCATGCAAGTAGGCCGTTATCAAGTTATCGATGTGATTGGCGCGGGCGCGAACAGCAAAGTTGTGCGCGCGCACGACCCCATGATCGGGCGCATTGTCGCCATCAAACTTTTTTCTCCCGCATTGGCCCAGGGCGCAGGCCGGGACCGCTTCCTCCAAGAAGCGCGCGTGGTCGGCCAGCTTTCGCATCCCTGCATCGTCACGCTGCACGACATGGGCATTGACGAGCCGACGCAAACTCCCTACCTCGTGATGGAATTCATGGAAGGGCAGCCTCTCGACAAGATTCTGAGCAAGGGAAGCGTGCCCCTGCCGCGCGCTTGCGCGTGGACCGGTGAAATTGCTTCGGCGCTAAACCTCGCCCACCGCAGAGGCGTGATTCACGGCGACATCAAGCCCGCTAACATTTTGATCCTCGACGACGGCCGCGTGAAATTGACCGACTTTGGCATGGCACGCCTCGCGAGCCACGACAAGAAGGACACGCCGCTGCTCGGAACACCAGCCTATTGGTGCCCCGAACAGATTTTGGGACGGCCGCAGGACGCGCGCTCGGACATTTTTTCGCTCGGCGTCGTTCTTTATGAGCTGGTCACTGGAAAGCGCCCCTTCGATTCCGATTCGTTGCAGGGGATTTGCACCAGGGTGCTCTCTTCGAAGCCCCTTCCGGTTTCTCAGGTCAATCCTTCGGTTCCGACGGCGTTCGATGGCATTCTCGCCAAGGTTCTGGAAAAAGATCCCGCGCACCGCTTTCAGTCCGTGGATCTTCTGGCCGCCGAATTGTATCCCCTGGCGCGCCGCAAGCCCACGGCGCCCCTGCAAACGCAGCCTGCCAGCTTTCGTGAGCGCGCCACTCGCTTGTTGCGTTCCGCATGAGCCCTGCTCTTCAGTCCGGCCGTTACGAAATCCTCGAGACTCTTGGATGCGGTGCGACAAGCCGAGTGGACAAAGCGCGCGATACCATCATTGGCCGGACGGTCGCGCTAAAGTCCTTTCTCCAGGGTTTCGGCAAGAACAGCGAGCAACAATTTCTTCGCGAAGCGCAAACGATCGGGCGCCTCTCGCACGGCTCGATCGCGCAGCTCTACGACGTTAATACCGATTCCAGCGGTTCGGCTTTTCTCGTGATGGAATTTGTTTCCGGAAAAAATCTTGAGCAAATACTGGCGCAATCGCCGATACCGTGCGGTACCGCAGCGGTGTGGGCCGCTGATCTGGCTTCGGCGCTCGCCTACGCGCACCGGGCGGGAATCATCCACGGCGACATCAAACCAAGCAACATTCGCGTCACGGAAGACGGCAGAGTAAAGCTCGTGGATTTCGGAGTCGCGCGGTTTGCCTCGCAAGTCTCCGGCTCCGACCGCGTGCTGGGCACGCCCGCTTACCTTTCTCCGGAGCAAATCGAAGGAAAGAAGCAGGATGGCCGCTCTGATCTTTTTTCGCTGGGGATCGTGCTGTACGAAATGATTGCGGGCGTCAGGCCGTTCGCAGGGGAATCGCTCGGAGACGTGTGCGCGCAGATTCTTACCGCAAATCCCAATCCGCCCTCCAAACTCAACCCGGCGATTCCGGCTGCCTTTGACCGCATCCTGGCTCGGTGTCTCACGAAGAATCCGGACCGCCGGTACCAGTCGGGCAACGATTTGGCGCGGGCACTTTATCTCGTGGCCCGTTGCGGGTCCCGGCTTTCTCCGCAACCGAAACGCTCTTACTGGTTTCTGCGCCCGGCCCATCCACGCGATATGCTGGCGATTGCATCGGTGGTGCTGCTCCTTGCGAGCGGAGTAATTGCGGCGAGCTCGCTGCGCGAACGCTTGCAAACGAAATCCATATCGACCATCGCCGCGGCCCGCGCGAAATCATCCTCGGATTTGGTGATTGCGAAACGGACACAAGCTCCGCCAGCGTCTGAAGCTCCCGCACAGGCGGAGAGTGTTCCTCGGAAAGACGCCGCCAAGCAGGCGCCCAAGAAGGCACGTCCATGACGAAGACGCAGCAAGAGCGCGACGTTTCGACTTCCGTCCCGCTTTCGGACCGGTCTCCCTTTCAAGAATAAGTCTGATTTTTTCTGGCTGGTTTTCCGGAAACTGAGCGCGCTCGGTGCTTTCGACGTGCGACTGGACAGCGCGCTACTCGTAGCGCAGAGCTTCGACAGGATCGAGCTTGGCAGCCTTCATCGCGGGCCACACGCCAAAGATCAAACCGATGCTCACACTGACAATGATGCCGGTGGCCGCGGCCCATATCGGCACGCTACCTGGCCATTTCAACCCCAGGCGTACCAGAATCACCAATCCATTGACGAGCACGAGAGCGATCACGCCGCCGGCTCCGGTGAGCGTCATGGCCTCGAGGAGGAACTGCCAGGTAATATCTGCACTTTTGGCGCCGATGGCTTTGCGGATGCCGATCTCGCGCGTCCGCTCTGTCACGCTAACCAGCATGATATTCATCACGCCCACGCCGCCGATTAGCAGTCCGATCCCGCTCAAGACGACGGTGGCGAGAGCGACCATGCCCAAAATGCTATGGAACTGCTCGATCTCCTCCTGCGAGGTATTGATCGAAAAGTTGTTTTGCGCGCTGTAGGGCACGTTGCGCCGGCGCCGCAACACTTCCGTTGCTTGGTCCACGGCCTGATCGAGCCGGTTCGGATAGGCCTGGAAGCGGATCTGGTTTTCATAGGCAGCGGGATAAATTTTGCTGAACGTGTTGTAGGGGATGAGGACTCGCTTGTCTTCGTCGTCCATCCCGAACATGCCTTTGGGCTTTTCCACTACGCCAATCACGCGAAACGGCGAGCCATCGATCATGACGTCCCTGCCGACCGCCGAGCCCTGCGGAAAAAGCACGGGCGCCGCGTTCTCACCGAGGAGCACGACTTTTTCGCGGTGCAGATCGTCTCCATCGCTGATGAACCGCCCCTCGAGCGTAGAGGCATTGGCATAGACCTGGCCGAAATTAGGCTGCACGCCGCGAAAATCAATAGAGGTGACTTCGCCATACTTCGTGCGCACAGTGTGAGGTTGTTCCCACCAGGTGAGAAAGACGGTGACATCTTTCACGGCGGGGCAGCGTTCCTTGATGGCTTCCGCATCTTCGAGTGTAAGAGGTTTGCGCTCGCGCTCTTCCTTCGGGCGGCGGCCATTGTGCGGGCCCTGGTCGAAGCGCGAGACAAAGGCGGTATCCGCGCCGAACTGCTTGATGTTGTCCTGGACTTGCGCGTCAAAGCCGGTGATGAGCGCGGCGACCAGCATGATGACGCTGACACCCAGCACCACGCCAAAGACTGTCAAAGTGCTGCGCAATTTGTGGGCGCGGAGCGTGTCCATCGCCTGCTTCAGGTTTTCGCCGTGTTGTTGCGCCATGTCTGTCTTGGTTGAGCCCGCTCCGCGGAATCAACGCTCCTTAGCCGTCTGCTCGCAGTGCTTCGATGGGATCGAGCTTCGCCGCGCGCATCGCGGGATAAATTCCAAAGAAAAGGCCTACGCCGGTGGCAACAGAGAGCGAGAGAATCACCGCGCTCATCGGTGTGCGCATGGGAATCGATGTAGCGGCGCGCGCCGCTGCAACCACCGCATAAGCCAAGATGATGCCGATGAGTCCGCCGGCCGCGGCGAGGACAGCCGACTCCGTCACAAACTGCATCAGAATGTGCTTTTTTCTCGCGCCGAGGGACCGGCGCAAACCGATTTCGCGGGTGCGTTCGGTGACACTGGCAAGCATGATGTTCATGATGACGATTCCACCGACGACCAGAAACACGGCCGTGAGGCCCACTGCGACCATGAAAATGTTTCCGGTCAACTGCTTCCATAGGCCCATGATCGAATCGGAGCCGATAATTCCGAAGCTGTCCGCCGAATCCCAAGGTTGATGTCGCCAGGCGCGAAGGAGCATGCGCGCTTCATCCTCGGAAGCGCCCATCATTTCCGCATCGCCCGCTTGCAAGAAGAGTGTCAGGGAGTCTCGTTGCGTTCCCCACTCCTTGATGTAGGTGCCGAGGGGAATGAACATGAAGTTGTCTTGCGATTGGCCGAAGGCGCTGCCGATGACTTCCGATACGCCGACCACTTCGTAGCTGTGCGTGCCCGCACGGATGGTCTTGCCAATGGGGTCCACGTTGTAGAAGAATTTTTTCACAACGTCCGCGCCAATGAAGCACACGGGAGAATGATGCTCATCGTCGGCTTCATTGAGGAGCCTGCCAGAGGCTACGTTGAAACTGCGAACTTCGGAGTAGTTTGGTGTCACTCCGTCAATGTTTACGTCTTCCAAGAGATCGTTTCCTGAGCGGATATCAGAGGAGGTGCCGATCACGGCGGCGATTTGGCTGGTGGTGTGCATCCCCTGCTTGAGGCGTTGGAACTCATCCATGGTGATGAGGGGCCGCTTTTGTGCCTTGGTCCACGCGTCATCGCTGGTGATGATGCCGAACCGATCGAGGACGTAGACGTTGGCGCCGAGGTTGGCGATTTTGTCGGCGACGTAGAAATTGAGGCCGGCAACGACGCTCATGACGGCGACCAGGGTGGTTACAGCCAGGATGACGCCGAGTAACGTTAAGAAACTACGGAGCTTATGGGCGCGGAGGGCGTCCAGAGACAGTTTCAGTGTCTCGACCATGGTGATGGCGCCGCTGCGGAACCTGCCGAGACTCCACGGCAACCTACGCACTTGGGGGATCACGCGCCGGAAGCCGCCGATTCCTTCAATGGGAGATACGCCCAAACAGTCCTCCGCTTGCTCTAGGTAATACGACTAATAGGGGTGATTCGTTCCCGCACTTATATAGACGTTGGGGACGGGGCTTTGCTTTCAACCAATTTGGGACCTATTGAGGCCCTCCGCTCATTCTAACGGGTTTCCCGGCGTCCTGCTCAAGATTGACGCCTATTTGGTGCCGTATGGGAGATGGCATGAAAAGTTGCAATGGCAGTATGCCCTTTACTTCCTTTGGTTTACGTGGATTGGTAACCCCGTTGTTGCTGACTTGGAAGCAACAATTGCCCAGCCTCAAGAATCAGAACTAAGATATGTGTTGGCAGCCAATTCGCCACTTATGATTCGCGCGCGATCATTCATTCTCGTCGCCGGGCTGCTCCCGGCTTTGGCGGCCACCTCTTTGGCCCAAGAATCGTCTACTGCCCCGCCGCCACAAACGGCCGCTGATAAGGCGGCGCTTCTCGACCGCGTGCTGGCCAACGAGAATAAGAGCGAAGAGGCCATGAACTTCTATGAGCGGGTCGAGCGGGTGGAAACGCGCAAAAATCCGATGGATCCCTTGCCTGCCGAAATCAGAGTTTCCCGCGTGGTCCCCGCAGGCACCGGAGTTGACCACATCCCCATTGGGCCTGACGGCAAACCCACCGATCAGGACGCTTATCACGCAGAACTCCTGAAGCTGGAACGCGCCCTCGCCTGGGCTTCGGACGATGGCCACGCGCAGCATGACGCCTACGAGAGAATCGCCAAGAAATTAAAAGAACGCGAAGAGCTGATTGATGCCACTCGTGTCGCGTTCCTTTACACTTTCGTTTCCACGGAAAAACGGGGAGGTCGAATCCTATATAAATACAGTATGGCGCCAAATCCTGCCTACAAGCCCACTTCTCGAGCCACCTCTGTATTTGAAAAAGTTCACGGATTTGTGTGGATCGATCCGGTTGCCGGCCAAATCGCGCGTGTCGAAGGGGAAGTCACGGAAGACATCACTATTGGCTTTTTCCTAGCTAAAGTTTACAAAGGAAGCCACTTCATGCAGGAGCGCTACGAAGTCCAGCCGGGGCTTTGGATGCCGACCTTTTCGCAGTATGATTTCGACGGGCGAAAATTCTTCAGCTCCATCTCCATACACGAGCAGACGTATTACAGCCAATATCGCCGAATCGGGCCGCCCAAGGAAGCCCTCACGGAGATCCGTACCGAGTTGGGCATGCCTGGAGCTCCGGTTACAGACCCCTGAAACTTTGTAGTGTAAGCTGGGTTTAAGGTACTAGAACTAGCCTCGGCACTCGAACGAATGGGAGGCTCTTATGACCCGCTTGTTCCTACATTGCGGTGCGTTCGCTCTTTGCGGAGTTCTGACGGGCTTGAGCGCCTATGCGCAAAGCTCTTCCTCTGCGGCTGCTCAAAGTCCAAGTGCAACGCCCGCCGCTGCCTCATCCCAACAACAAAGTGGGTCTCCATTGACGGTGACGGATGTCAAAAAGCCCAGGAAAGTCTGGACGAACGACGACGTCAATAATCTGAACGGGCCCGTATCGATTGTGGGAAGCTCGAAAAGCTCCTCCAAAACAGGCTCGGAATCAACGGCGGACCCGCAGTACATCACGAGTGTGAAGAAGCAGCTCGAAAAGTTGCGGTCGCAATTGGATGATACGGTCAAGCAGCTGGCGGATCTGAAAGCTTTCAGCGATGGAAAAGGCGCCACCACTTCGGGAGGCTACGAATTCACCAAAGGCTACAATCGCGTGCCGGTGGACCAGCAAATTTCCAACTTACAGGCGAAGAAGAGCCAACTCGAAGGGAAGATTGACGCCCTTCTGGATGAAGCGCGGAAGAAAGGCGTGGAACCCGGCGATCTTCGCTGACGGCAGCTTTAAACAGTACTGCTCAGCCAAGAGCGTCTCGCTTTCAGAAACTGCACGTTTGGCTTGAACAGAAGAGAAGATCGCGTTTTCGACGACGCTCTGGGACACGGGCGATTGCTTCCATACTGGAAACAGGGGAGGTCTCATGCTCCGCTACCTTTTATCGGCATCCTTCTTGTTTGCTTCCGCGGCGTTCGTGTGCGCCGCACAATCTTCGTCGGGCACGAACCAGCCGCCGCAATCGCAGACGCCGCCGGCTTCAGCAGGCGCGGCACAAACATCGCCTGCGGGTAAAACCGCAGATGCCAAAGTTCAGCCCGCTCAAAAGAATGCCGCGCAGCCGAAGAAGAAACCAAAAAAAGTATGGACCGAGGATGACATTTCGAAAGTGGGAGGCGGTATCTCGGTCGTCGGAGATTCGTCGTCTTCGAGCGGAGAAAAATCGTCCGCGGAACAGCGCGACGCAAGCTCGGACAACTCCGCGCAAAGCAGCGAAGTCCAGTACTACCGCGAGCAACTACGGCAGTTGCAGGCGCAGCTCGACGCCACCGACAAGAAGATCGACGACCTGCGCAACTTCAAAGGCGACAACACTTCGGCTTCGGGCGGGATCAACCCTGCTAATGGCTACACCATGACGCCCGTGGGAGACCAGATCAAACAGCTCGAGGACAAGAAGAAGCACATCCAGGACCAGATCGATGTGGTCACGGACGAGGCCCGCAAGAAGGGTATCGAACCGGGCCAGCTCCGCTAATCTCTTCGACAAGCGTTCCGCGCCGCTGTAAAATTCACTGCGCCCGGTGGACGCGGGCATGTATGAAACACCATGGGTATGCCTTCCTCGTATTGCGTCTCCTCTTGATTTCTATGGTTGCGGCGTGGCTCGTGCCTTTTGCTTGCACGGCTCGAAGCGCGAGAGGCACGGCCTTCGATCTTGCCGGGAAACCTGTGGATCCGCTGAAGGCGTCGGCAGGAAAAGTGGTCGTACTGGTTTTTGTGCGGACGGATTGCCCGGTCTCGAATCGCTATGCGCCTACGATTCAGCAGCTAAGCGCCGCGCATGAGGGTGATGCGGCGTTTTGGCTGGTTTACCCTGACAAAGCGGAGACGGCGGAAGTTATCCGCAAGCATGACAGCGAGTACGGCTATAAAATTCCCGCGCTGCGCGATCCGGAAAAAGCGCTGGTGAAGGAAAGTGAGGCCCAGATCACGCCAGAGGCAGCGGTGTTCGACGCGCGAGGGCATCTGGTCTATCACGGGCGCATCGATAATTTGTATGAAGATATCGGCCGGGCTCGCACGATGGCCACGACGCACGAGTTGGAAGATGCCATCGAGGCAGCGGCGAGCGGCAAGACTTTGGCGGTGAGTACGGTGCACGCCGTGGGATGCTACATTTCGGACCTGGAATGAAAGTCGGGTTGCCAACCTTCTCCGGATTCCTCGCTCTCTTTGCGCTCGGAACGGCAGGCATTTCAGACAGTCACACCACAGCCGCTCGCCAATCCGTGCCTCATGGCGCGGCAACCCAACAGCAGGTGACGTTCGACCGCGATATTGCCCCCCTTATTTTTCGGAATTGCTCGCAGTGCCATCATCCCGGCGAATCCGGGCCCTTTTCGCTGCTGACATACGCCGATGTGAAATCGCACGGGCGGCAGATCGCCTACATGACGGGCAAACACAGCATGCCGCCGTGGCTGCCGGATCCCGGCGGACCCAAATTTGCGGGCGAGCTGCGGTTGACGGACGAGCAAATCGCGACGATTCAAAAATGGGTTGACCAGGGCGAAATTGAAGGCAATCCCGCGGATCTTCCGGCCCAGCCGAAATTCGCCGCAGGCTGGGAACTCGGCAAGCCCGACGTCATCGTCAGAGCCGAGAAACCCTATCTGCTCGCGGCCAGCGGAACCGACCAGTACTGGAATTTTATCTTTCGGACACCCGTTCATCGCACGCGCTGGCTGAAGGCCATCGAAATCCGGCCCGGCGATAAACGGCTGGTTCATCATGCGAACGTATTGGTGGACCGCCAACAGTCTGGGAGACGCATGGAGAAAGTGCCGGGTGCGGGATTCGGTGGAATGGAGTTGGTCATCGAATCGGAGGCTTTCGATCCAGACAGCCATTTTTTGTTCTGGAAGCCAGGGTCGCCGCCGTATGTGGAGCCGGACGGAATGGCGCTGCGGCTGGACAAAACCACCGACCTGATTTTGAACACGCATTTGCAACCATCGGGAAAACCGGAACTGATTCAGCCGACGCTTGGTCTTTACTTCACGGATAAACCGGCGACCTTGCATCCTGTCCTCTTGCAGCTCGGGAACGACCGCGAGCTGGACATTCCGCCGGGCGATAAAAACTTTTTGGTTTCGGACGACTTCGTTCTGCCGGTAGACGCCAGCGTTTTGGCCATTTATCCGCACGCGCACTATCTTGGAAAGGATTTACTCGCTTACGCAACGCTTCCGAACGGAACCCGGAAAACGTTAATTCACATCAGCAACTGGGATTTGAACTGGCAGGCCGTCTATCACTACGCGCAACCCCTAGATCTGCCTGTGGGAACGAAGATTTCGATGCGCTTTACGTACGACAACTCGACGGACAATATTCGCAACCCCAACGATCCGCCGAAGCGCGTGATGGCAGGGAACCGGGCGGCCGATGAGATGGCGCACTTGTGGCTGCAGGTCTTGCCACGCGAAACCGCGGACGCCACCGTTGACCCGCGGGTCTTGATTCAGGAAGCGTTGGCGCGGCATCACATTCAAAATGATCCCGGGGATTTCGGGGCGCACTATAATCTCGCGGCTATTCTTCAGATGAAGGGCGATCTTGCCGGGGCGGTTGCGGAGTTCACGCAAGCGGTGCGGATTCAGCCCGACGATCCGATCGCCAACAATGCGCTGGGCGCCGTGCTACTGGCCAGCGGGCAAATCGACGAAGCGATCGTGCATTTGAACACCGCCCTCAAAGGCCGTCCCGATTATTTCGATGCTCACTACAACCTGGGGAACGCGCTGGCCACGCAGAACGATTTCACGGGGGCGCTTTCACAATTTCGCGCCGCGGTTCGCTTGAATCCGCAGGATGCCGGCGCAGAGGCAAATCTCGGGAGCGCGCTGGCAGAAACAGGAAACTTGAAGGAAGCGCGATTGCATTTTGAGCGAGCTTTGCAGATCGATCCCAAGAACGAGGTTGCGCGCGAAAATCTGGAGCAACTGAACCGCGATTCGCAGGGCCGTCCGAATTAGGATGCTCTGCGGCGCGACCGAAGCTGTCATACCCTCAACGGGCAAGCCAACTCTTCTTCCGCTCTCGCCGTCCAAGCGTGCAGGCTGGTATTATTTCCCGGCAGTTGGGCCAGCATTGCGCGAGCCCGCAACATTCACTCAGTTCCTGTGTTTCGTGAAGACATCTTCACTCGTTGAGTTCTGATCTTGGTGCCATGAGACAGATTCCGCCCAGCTTCGCGCGCCGCTGCTCCATATTCTTCGCTCTGGTCCTCGGTTTGGCCTCCTCACTGGCCATGAGCGGGGCTTCCCGCAGTCTCTCCCCAAAGGATCGCCTGCAGGTTTTCGAGAAAGTTTGGAACGACGTCGATGAGCATTACTACGATCCAGAATTTGGTGGTGTGGACTGGAAAGAGATTCGCCAACGCTATTTGCCGCTCGTGGAAGCAGTGAAAGATGACAAGGATTTTTATTCCACGCTAGACCGGATGACGGCAGAGTTGCACGACGCGCACACTCGATTCAATTCGCCCGAGCAATGGAAAAATCACCAGAAGCATGTCGGGGTGAGCGTTGGATTCCGGGCCGGCTACGTGGAGGGCAAAGTCGTGGTCCTTGATGTGCTGCCGGATAGCAATGCGGCTCGTGCGGGAGTCCAGGCGGGCATGGTTGTGACCGCTTTAAATGGGCAGTCCACCGCCGAGCAGCTCGCTGCTGCGGCGAAGGCGGTGTTGCCTTCTTCCACGGAACGGATTACCGAGCTGCGCATTCTCAGCAATGTCTTTGCAGCCCCGCTCGACAGTCCTTTCACCGCAACGTTGCAGCGTGGAGACAGCTCGACGTTCGATGTGAAGTATGCGCGGCAGATTCTTTCCAACGCTCCGCGTGTCACGGCCGCGAAGCTAGCTTCCGGGTTCGGATACATCCGCTTCGACGAGTTCCAGCCCGCCCTGGTCAAAGACTTCAAGGCTGAACTTGAGAATCTGCGCGCTACTCCGGGCCTGATTCTTGATCTTCGTTGGAACCGCGGCGGCGTGGGAGCGACTTTGGAAGCGATGGCGGGATATTTCTTCGACCAGCGGACTCTTTTCGAGAGGAGAATGACCAGAAAAGAGGTGAGCGCTTCGGAGCATGACGGCCGCCACACGGAAGAGATGCAGTACTTTGTGGGAAAGAAAGGCGCACAGGTTTACTCCGGGCCCGTTGTGATTCTGGTGAGCGAATATTCCGCCAGCGCCACGGAGGTTTTTGACGCGGGAATGCAAGATGCTGGACGAGCGACGCTGGTAGGCAGCCAGTCGTGTGGCTGCGTGTTGGGAATCACGCACGAAAGAGTGATGAAAGGCGGCGGCGTGTTGGAAATCAGCGAGATTTTGTGGTTTTCGCCGAAGGGCCGCAAACTGGAAGGCGAAGGCGTGACACCGGATAAGGTGGCTGTTCCGACGATTGCGTCCTTGCAGGAAAAGCGTGACGTAGTCCTCGAGCAAGGCGAAAAAACTCTGCGAGAATTGGTGGCCGCGAAGCAGGCCGTGCCCTCTCCGTGAAAGATTTCTGCCGCTGCTCGAGTTTGCGATCCCCTATTCCACACGCAATGCCCGCATGGGATCAATGCTAGCCGCGCGCCACGCCGGCAAGACGCATGCTGCCCCTGCGACAAAAACAAGGATCAAGGCGGCCCCGGCTAAGGTGAAAGGATCCCGCGAACTCCCCCCGGCCCAAGATGTTACGACGCGGTTCAGAATCACGCTCAAGGACAATCCCACGGCTACGCCTGCGCCAAGCATGGCTGCAGTCGAGCCGAGCACGAGCTGCACGACGCTGCCAGGCCGCGCGCCTAGCGCCATGCGAATACCCAGCTCTTGCGTGCGCTGGGTCACGGCGAAGGAGACCACGCTGTAGAGTCCAGTGGCGGCGAGCACCAGCGCCAAAGCGGCGAAGAGACCAAAAATGGTGGCGATAAAACGCTCGCGGCCCCAGCCTCGCGTGTCGAGCCACCAATCGAGAGTGTGATCCTGCCCGACGACCAGCTCGGCATTGATTTCGCGCAGACGCTCCTTTACAGAGCGAATAGCACTCTCCGGATCGCTCGTGGCGCGCACAATGAGACTTTCGTCCGGCGGCAGCACAAAACTGTAGGGCAGGAAAATGGCCGGCTTCACCGGATGATCCAGCCCGTCGTTCTTCGCGTCGCCCACGACGCCAATAACTTCCAGCCAGTCGTCGGGCGCCCGCGCGACGAAGAGATTGGCCTGATCGAACTTAAGCTGCGGGCTTCGCACACTTTGGCCGATAGGGTCCGCTCCTCCAAGGTACTGCGTGACAAATGCTTGATTGACCATGGCCAGATGGGCCGCCCGGCGCGACTCGGCGTCGTCAAAAATTCTCCCCCTGAACAATGGGATGTGCAGCGTGGAGAGCAGCTGCGGGCTGATGAGCGTCAGAACAGCCTGGGCATCCGTCAACGTGGGTTTGCTCTGAATCTCGATTTTGGCGTTGAATCCGCCGAACCCCGGAAACCAGGTCGTCGAAACGCCAACCTCCGCCACCCCCGGCGACTGTGCAACGGCTTGGCGGACTAATTCATTCTGAGCGATGCGATCCTGCCAGGTGGAAGTCGCTCCTTTCGGAGAGTCAATGTTGAGGGCAAACACATGATCCGGATCAAATCCGAGCGGCGTGTGCACCTTTGCCGTGAATGCCCTCACCGCTCCGCCGGCTCCCGCGAGAAGCAACAGCGTCAGAGCCACCTGGCCTGCAATCAAAAGGCGGTGCGTGTTGCGGCTGTGTGTGCTGCCGGTGAGCTTTGCGCTGCTCGCCTGGATGAGCGCGCCAAGCTGCGGCTTTGAGAGCTGATATGCAGGCGAGATTCCAAACAGAATGCCCGTCAGAATTGCGATTGCCGCGCTAAAAATCAGAACCATGCCATTCACGTGAATGGCGGCTTCATGCGGAAAGGAGTAGTAGGGAAGCATGGTGGAGAGAGCCTTCACTCCCCAAAAGGCCGCCAGGACACCAAGGGCGGCGCCGGTGACTGAAAGGAGAAGCGATTCCGTCAGGAGTTGCCGGATCAGCCGTCCGCGCCCAGCGCCAACGGAAGTGCGCACCGCAAACTCGTGCTGTCTTGCAGTGCCCCGCGCAAGCAAGAGGATCGAAACATTGGCGCAACCAATGAGCAGCAGCACCACGACCGCGCCGAACAAAAATACCAATGTCCCCGCAAAGTGGCCGAGCACCTCTTCATTGAGGGTGACGATCTTGACGAGCATGTTTTGTGGATAGCCTTTTGGGTCTTCCTTTGCGAAGCGGTCCACTAATATCTGCATTTCCGCCTGAGCCGCCGGATATTTCGTCCCGGGCTTCAGCTTCACGAACGCCAGCCAGTAATAATGCGGGTCGGCGGTGGGCAGGGCGGGGACATAAACGTCATCGTCTCCCCAAGTGAAACGCGGCGGTACGACGCCAATAACCGTGTATGGCACGTGATCCAACTGAATCGTGCTCCCGATGACGTCCCGGCTCGCGCCGTATTGCCGCTGCCAGAAGAGATAGCTCAGGACAACGACAGGGGCGGGATTCCCGCCCGGAGCATCAGCGGATGAGAATTCACGGCCAACGAGCGGCGGGACGCCCATGTACTCGAACACGTTTGGGGAATAGAGCCCGACGAGGACGGAGACGGGGAATTTGTCACCGGTAAGGTTCTCCCTTTTTTCATCCTGAAGGAAGAAGTCGTCGATCGAGGAAGCCTTGCGAAGCTCCCGCGCTTGGCTGCCATTTACGATCAAAAGAGGCCCGCGGCCGTTCTTGTCGCGGAGCTCGACGTGGATCATGCGATTGGCATCTTTGTAGGGATAAGGATCGAGGAGCACTCCGTAGACCACGCTGAAGATGGCCGTGGTGGCTCCGACCCCGAGCATCAAGGAAAGGATTGCGCTAACGGCAAACCCGGGCGATTTGAGGAATTGCCGAAATGCGTAACGTACGTCCTGCACCAAGGACCTCATGTGCGGCCTCCCCCCGAGCTATACCCGTTAAGACGGAGACAGAACGCTTTGGTTCCCTGGATGTGGGTTAAAAAAAAGAAATTGTTGCTTAACCCGTCTCAGCAACCTCGTAGAGGAACTCGACATAGGAGCGAACGGCGTCATCCATGCCCGCGACTTTCGGGTTGCTGGATTCGATCAGGTAATACTCATCGGGCGCGTGAGCTCCGTTGCCATGGCCCATGCCGAAATGGCCGGCGGGAAGATGCAGCGGGTCGCCCGTGAAAACATAACCGGGCCAGGAGCCCGCAAGGCGGGGGAAGAGGACAGGGTCAATGCCGTTCTTCCGGTAAACAGCGAGCGCCGCTTGAATGATGGAGGAATCGGCGGGAGTGCTGGTGGGATCGTAGCCGCCGCTCATGTTGACTTCAATGTCGCCGAAGCCTTTTTTCGCCAGATGGGCTTTGAGCGCGGCGAGCGATTCCGCGGCCGTCATGTCCGGAACGAGGCGCATGTCGATCTTGGCCACGGCTCTTGAGGGGAGAATCGTTTTTCCGCCGGGTCCGGTGTAGCCGCCGACCAAGCCTTCGATGTTTACCGTGGGACGCGAAGCGAGTAGTTCGAGAGATTCCTGCCAACTTACGTCATGCACCCAATGATCGACACCCATCAGCTTTTTCGCTTCGGCCTCGCTCAGACGGCGCGCAGCTTCGGCGATCATTTTCTTGTCGGCGTCGGAAAGAGGCCGCGCCTTTGCCGCAAAGCCCTCAATCACGGGCTCGTTGCCATCTGGAGAGACGAGAGTTACCAGCGCTTCGACCAAATGCCAGGCCGGGCTGTCCACGCGCGCTTTGTTGCTGGAGTGCAGATCCTTCTTCGGGCCGCGTCCCCAGCGCGCACCGCTCGAGACCAGCTCAAGCTCTACAACGCCTTTGGCGCCCAGATAGACCTGAACTTCGCCGCTGGGACCTTGCGCTGCAAAAGGCATGAAAACGGAAGTGCACTTTTTTAGCGCGCCCGCGATATCGGGCCGGCGCACGACTTGGGGAAAATGCGGGGAGCCAATTTCTTCTTCGCCTTCCGCGACGAACACAAAATTCACCGGCATTTTCTTTCCCGCGCCGCGCATGGCGTGCAGCGCTGCGAGAAACGTTGCTTCGGGCCCTTTCTGATTGACCGCGCCGCGACCGACAATCACTTTGCCGAGTCCAGGCTTATCCACCAGCCGGGCTTCGAAGGGCGGGGAACTCCACTCCGAGGGATCGGCCTGCTTCACGTCGTACATGAAATAAAGACCGACGGTGCGCGGCGCGCCTGCGTCGAGCGTGGCGAAAATTCCGGGCTGGCCGTCCGTGGGAACTTTGGTGACTTGGTCAAAACCGGCGTCGCGCAGCATCTTCATGGTCAGCTCGCAGCCTTCGTTCATTCCGCGATTCTCCGCCGCGATTGAAGGCTGCTGGATCCAGTGCTGCAAACGCTGCACGGCTTCGTCGTGACGCTTTTCGATTTCGGCGCGGATCGCGTCCTTATCGTCGGGCGCAGCGGCCGAGGCCACGGGCGCCCAGGCCGGCAAGGCAAGTGCTGCCGCGCTCGCCACAGCGCCCTGCAGGAATGTGCGGCGGTTGGCCACTGCATCGCCATCGAGTGCACCTGGCGAGCGTAGCTCACCGCCCTCCTTCTGTTCGTTGCCTTGATCTTCCGTGCGTCTAAATCTGAATTTGTCGCTCATGATTCCCCCGTCCTAGCGCAGTTCCTTGCAATGAATCCAATGCAGCCTTTGCAGGCGCGTATTCTATCTCCAATAGCGCGTACTCGCGCCACATCTAATTTCGCGGGCAAGGGAAAAAGGAAACGGGGCGCAAGGGAGAGCGCCCCGTTCGATGTTTAGCTGGTTCAGATTTCCGGGCTTTTCGCCGCCCGGAAAAATGAGAACTATTTCGCGGCCGCGGCCGAGACTTCCTTCTCGATTGGCGCGCCAATCAAGTTTCCCCACTCGGTCCAGGAGCCGTCGTAGTTGCGCACGTCCTTGATGCCCATGAGGTACTTGAGGACGAACCAGGTGTGCGAGCTGCGCTCACCGATGCGGCAGTAGGCGATGACTTCGCGGTCGCCGGTGATGCCTTTCGCGCCGTAGAGCTGCTTCAGCGCGTCGAGGCTCTTGAAGGTGCCGTCCTCATTGACCGCCTGCGACCAGGGAATATTGGCCGCGCCGGGAATGTGGCCGGCACGTTGCGCCGTCTCGCTCATGCCAGGAGGCGCGATAATTTTTCCGGTGAATTCGTCCACCGAGCGCACATCGACAAGTTGTGCGCCGGATTTCTTCTCGACAGCGGCGAAGACCTCGTCGCGCTTGGCGCGGATCGCGGCGTTCGCGGCCTTCACTTTGTAGGCCGCTGGAGCAGCCGTCGGCTTGGCGCTACTGAGCGGGCGCTTTTCTTCGAGCCATTTCTTGCGGCCGCCGTTCATGATGAGGGCTTTTTCGTGGCCGTAGTATTTCAGTTGCCAGAATGCCCAAGCCGCGAACCAGTTGTTGTTGTCGCCGTAAAGCACGATCGTCGTTTCCGGCGAAATGCCAGCTTTGCCGAGCAGTTCTTCGAAAGCCGTTGGCTGCGCGAGATCGCGGCGAATAGCATCCTGCAGTTCGGTCTGCCAGTTCCAGGCGATGGCGCCTTCGACGTGGCCCTGGTCGTAGGCCGTGGTATCGACATCGACTTCGACAACGCGAACGCCGGGATCCTTCGAATGGGTGGCTACCCATTCGGTGGTGACGAGTACTTCCGGATGTGCATAGTCAGACATGGTGTTTCCCTTTCGTGTTGGACGTAGGAAGAAAAGAGTAGCGCAGATGAGCCGGCAAATCACCCTCTTTTTTATCGAGATTCAAGAACTTGTGGGGTGCCGTGGAATGCAAAATAAGATGTGTATTTACAACATGTTACGAAGGGTCACTCGGCGAATTGCAGTTTGCCTTCACGGGTCTCCCACTCGATTCGCACGATCCAATCGAAGTGCATGCCTTCTGTCTTGAGCCAGGCTTCGAGGGTTTCGCGGGAATCGGAACGAAACTCCGCGAACATTTTCCCTTCGACCATGTTGACCAGGACGCGTTCCGCGCACGCCGGGCCGCCTCCTTGCATGCGTTGCGCCAGCGTCTCCGCGCCCTGGCGCGTGAGGCAAGCAAGTGTGTGTTGCGAGAGGTAACGTGGCATGAGAACTCCTCACTGTGAGTTGGACTTCAAGTATTTCACGAAAGGTGAGCAGCGTGCACGCGGAGACCACCGTTTTGGTCCTGTTTCGAGAAGCGAGCTCGCAAGGAGGTCTGGCAAATCACTCACACCAGTTGGCATCTCGATTCCTGACACGCAAACCTAACCCGATTGAGTTTCGTTTTCGATAAGAAGCTGTGTATTCTTTCGACGCACGCGGGCCTTTACTTGGTCATTATTCGCGGTAGGACATCCTCGAGAGGCATTCTTTGAAATCGAGTCCGTCCTCGAGAAGGTAAAACCTTGCACGCATTTCTAATCCCATTCGCAGGCGGCGCCGTTTTGGTGTTTGCGGTCCTCGGCGTCGGAAGGTTCGCACTGTGGGTTTTACGTCTTGAGGCGCTCTCGTGCTACTGGCGTCTGGCTTTCGTCGCAGTTTTAGGCCAGGCAACACTCAATGTTCTGGTTCAAACCTTGCTTCTCAGTGGCCGTTCGTCCACACCTCGATTGAGAATTCTGGGATGGATTGTCATTGTCCTGGGATTATTGGGCCATTTGCTGGCAGGAAGAACTGTTGCAAGGCAGCAGCACGCTGGCATGTTCCGAACAAACAAGTTTCTGAAGATACTGCTTATCACAGCCTGGCTGACAAATCTTGCCGCTGCTCTCGCACCTTCGTCGAAGATCGATGAGGTCTTCTACCACATGCTCGTTCCCAAACGCATTGCGGCGGATGGGACGATGAAGTTTTATCGACTTCCCATCGAAGCTGCCATTGTGCCGCAGATGCAATTCCAAATTTCGCTTAGCCCGGCATACGCTCTAGGGGTGCCAGAGGCGGGAAACGTGCTGAGCCTGGGTTATTCGGTTATCCTTGGCCTTTTCATAATGGGTTTCCTCCGGGATGCTACTGGGAATGAGTCTCTGGCTCTGCTTGGTGGTGTGGGATGTGTGGTTGGAGTCTATCAGACTGTTGTGCACACGACGGAGGGAGCCGCTGCTATTGGGGAACTAGCCCTGGTTGTTGCCGTCTGCGGGATCTTATGGCCCAGATCCTTGCTGTCAACCCTGAAGCCGCTGCAGTACGGACTTCTCATCGTGACCGCCGCGAGTCTTGCCGCTTCCACGAAGGTTTCCCTCTGGCCCCTCTGCGCGATTATTAGCTTGCTTGCTGTTTGGAGAACCTATCGCGCGAAGAAAGATGCAAAGCTTTCGCCAATGAAGGCGGGAATCGTTCTTCTGCCCTGGCTTCCCATGCACCTTCCCTTGATGATTTGGACCTACCGCGAGTCAGGCTCTTTTTGGGGACCGATCATGGCGAACATCCTTCACCCCAGCATATTTCCGGCAGCTATGTTGAGAACCCTTGATCAGATGCGTGTCATAAACCAACCCGGTCTGATGCCAAACATACGAATCGCGGCCGTCGAACTTTCTCCCCTCATGCTTGCTGGATTGGGTTTTGCATTGTGGAAAGCGTTACGGGGAAGCCGAGAGGCGGCCCTCCTCATCTTTCTGCTGCTATTTCAGGGTGCGCTTATTCTGTGGCAACTTCCTTACGAATTCCGTTTTCTTGGAGGATTGATATACGTCCCGCTGATAGCGACACTTATGGCCTTGGCGAACCCGAGAACGAATTCATCGGAGCCCGATCGCCTGACGCCACTCGGAAGCCGGGTCGTAACGCTGCGAAATTGGATTGCCATCGCTACTGTTGTTCCCTGGCTGATGTTTCAGATTTACTATGCGCGTCCGTTTTTGGAGGTAGCCGTCGGAGTTACAACTAGAGACCAATTCCGAGAACGTTTTGTGGCATTGACTCAGGATTATGAAGTCTTGAATCGCATCCTGCCGCCGGACGCCGTTTTATATGTCGCAAACGGGCGCGTGTCACTCTTCGATGCTCCGCGACCCGTCGTTTTGACTCCCCTGGATCTGCGGCAGAGAACGTCTATTTACAGGCTGACGTTAAAGGATCTGCCAGAGAAGGAAGCCTTGGACGCGACGTCCATCTTGAACTGCGGTCAGATCGTTTATTCGGACAGCAACGCAGTAGTCGAAACTTACCGGATACCGGGAAAGAGCCCCAAGCATGGAACCGTGACCGTCCGGAGCTGCAGAATTGAAGCCGCGAAAGCAAGCGGCGGTACTTCCCCGGAATGAGACAGTCCGGAGCCTGCGATGTCAGCCTCTTGGTCAAACCCTGAAAATGCCGTGGCGCCTCCTTGCATGCGTTGCGCAAGCACCTCCGCGCCCTGGCGCGTGACGCAGGCTATGGGAGTGACGAAGCGCGGCCCGGCGGACTTGGACAAAAGTGCCGTATACTAAAATAGCGCAGCAGCACAGTTCGCTTGGCCGAAGCATATCGGAAACAGCGCTTTTGGTTACGGTTTCAGAGGCCAGCCGGCTGGTCGAATTGAAGAGAGGTCGCCTAATTTGCGCTTTAGTGTGAACAGACTGGAGCTTGCGGCGAGGAGACTCTTGGTGGGCAGCCGAGTTTATGCTCCGCTCCGATTTGGTTATCAATATCTCTTCGATCGCGCCAGAGTTGCTCACCGCCTTGGAATGCGAAGCTTTTACGCAGCTTTTGTGCGGGAAGGCGATCTGGTGTTCGACGTGGGGGCCCATGTTGGAAGGTACGCGGAGATCTTTACCGATCTCGGCGCCAAAGTTGTTTCCGTGGAGCCAAACCCAACTTGCTGCGAGCAGTTAGCACGTCTGGCAAAGGTTAAGGAAATTCACGTCGAAAACTGTGCAGCCGGAGACTCTCCGGGAAAGCTAAAATTGAGGATCTGCCAGGATTCCGTAATAAGCACGGTCGTCGATGCTTGGTATCAGGGGGCCAGACGCTCACCGATCCATCAGGACGCAAAGTGGTTGGAAAGCGTGGAAGTCGATGTCGTCACGCTGGATCAGCTTGCGCAACGCTACGGAATCCCTTCATTCGTCAAAATCGACGCGGAAGGCTACGACGATCATGTTCTAAATGGAATGTCGTTCCAGCCCCGAGCTTTGTGCTTCGAGTACAATCGGCTCCTGCCCGAGGTAGCCGAGCGTTGTTTTGAAGCGCCGGCTCTCTCCAGCGGCTACGAATTTAACTTCAGCCGTGGGCTTGACCTTAAGAATGTCTCCGACGAGTGGATGAGTGGTTCGGAACTGCGCGAAAGGCTTTCTGAATTTGCAGCGGACGAGGAATATGGCGACGTTTATGCGCGTTCCACGGGGTTCTCGAAGGGGACAGAGCAAGGCAATAGCTGAAGGCAGCGAATATCGGCCGGGGGCCGCCAAGTTAATCAGAAGGAAGCGTAGTAGGACCTAAAACGGGAGTACGATAAAGTCCACCAATGAATCCGACGAGCCAGTCAGCAATACCCGGCGGACAATCGGTAGACGTAGTTATGCCCGTCTATAACGAGCGCCCGGAGGCTATCGAAGCAACGCTGGAAGCCTGTCTCAGACAAACCTATCCCATCTCGCACATTTTTGTGATCGATGATGCGTCTGAAGTTCCGGCCGCGATCCCGAAGCATCTCGAAGGCGGAGAAAAAGTTTCTCTTACGCGCTTGCCCCAGAATCAAAAAAACGCTGCGGCGCGCAACGTGGGTCTTGCGAAATGCACGTCTCCCCTCATCGCTTGCATCAATTGCGAGGTCCTGCCAGCCCAGGACTGGCTGACGACATGCGTAAACTATCTCTCAGAACGCCCTCACGTTGGCGTGTGCTATACGCGGACTGTCCCCGACGATCCCGATCGGCTTCTCTCGCGGTGGCGCATGCGATTCCAGGAGAACAGATTTGGCCCCGAAACGGGCAATGCTCATTTCGCTACGGGCCATGCGGTCTTGTTCCGTAGGGAAGCGATCGAAAGGGTGGGCCGCTACGATATTCATCTGGGTAACGTATCGGAAGACTCCGACATTTGCGAGAGAATTAGCGCCGCTGGCTGGGAGACTCACTTCATTGGACACAGCCAATGCGTTTCCATTCAGAATAATACTGTTGCCGAATTCGCCAGGAAAGAATTGTCCCGCAACGCTTGGGAATCCCCGAAGGACTATCCGCTCAGCCGTTTCATCCTCCAGCGGACGAGAATGCTGATTATCCGAATGGGGCGAAACGTAGTGAAGGGCAGGTTTCTATTCTTGCCGGTGGACGCGGCCGTTTGGGCGGTCACCATCAAGCTAGCAATCTCAAAAACCCTCGCTGCGCGCAATCGGCCGGTGACACGGTCCGTTGACACCACCGCGCACTCAGAATAAGGCCTGTGCGAACACCACGAGCAAGTCCGCTCCAAAGCGTCCGGGCAGCGAGCGGACATCCTTGGATACGTGTATTTCGGACATCAGCATTTGACGTCCGAGCGATTAAGTCAGTTCGGACGGGGGCTCTTTCAGGATGCCGGTGACTCAGTAATAATCGATACAGGCGTCACAAAGTCAGACCATGAGAATTGCACCGACTCTATCCTCACGCCAGTTCGGAAGACGCCCGCTGATCAGTTTCGGCGTCCTGATTGTTGGCGCCTTTGCTGCTTACGAGGCGGCCGAGTATGTGATCCGCGGCGACATGACGGGTTTGGCTTACGCCGCTCTGTGCCTGGTTGGCGGAGCGATTGTCGTAGGGATCCTCAACAACTGGCGAAACGGAGTCTACTTTTTCCTGACCTGGCTGTTGTTTGAGGATTTTGCGCGGAAATTCCTGGGCAATAATATGGCGATTTATTTTGCCAAGGATTTTCTGGTCCTGATCGTGTACATCTCGTTTTTCGCGGCCTATCGCAGAAAAGAAGTGAAATTCTTCCGCCCTCCGTTTTTGGTGCCCGTTTTGATCTTCATCTGGTTTGGCGCCATGCAGATATTCAATCCGGCCTCGACCAGCGTCTGGTACGGCTTGATGGGCTTTAAAATGTTCTTCTATTACGTCCCGCTGGTTCTTATAGGCTACGCGCTTCTGAATTCCGAAGCGGAACTGCGCCGTTTCTTCACCGTGAATTTAATACTGGCTCTCGTCATCATTTCGTTGGGCATCGCTCAGTCCATTCTTGGCGCGAGCTTTCTGAACCCTGCAGTTCAGGCCCAGGATCTTCGCGAGCTGGGTAGTCTCTACCGTGTGTCGCCCATTTCCGGAGAGGTCGCTTACCGGCCCAACGCGGTATTCGTCAGTGCGGGGCGCTACGCAAACTTCATCATGGTGGCGTGGATACTAGTTCTGGGCTATAGCGGCTACTTGCTGCTGCGTCACAAGAAGGGAAGAATTCTCGCGTTTATCGCCGTTCCGGTGACGGCTGCCGGTGCCTTCTTGACCGCATCCAGAGGCTCTTTCATGTGGGGGATGATTAACGCTTCAGCAACCAGCGTTGCGTTTATCTGGGGCGCTCCGTGGCGCAAGGGGGAAGCGATGCGCGTATTGCGTTCCGTTCAACGCGTTGCGATCGGCATCGCGCTGGGAATTATTATCCTCTTCTATGCCTATCCGGACGCGCTTATGTCCCGGCTGGCCATTTACAAAGAAACGCTGCTGCCCGATAGTCCAACGAGCGACCTGACAAATCGAGGATGGACGTATCCTGTGGAGAACTTTCTCGGCGCCTTTAACTACGAGCGCTGGCCTTATGGTTATGGCATTGGGACGACCGCGCTCGGCGGCCAATACATCGCGCGGTTTTTTAATGTGAAGCCGCCAGTCGTCGGCGTCGAGAGCGGATTCGGAACGCTCGTCGTCGAAATGGGAATCGGTGGCCTGATTCTATGGATCGTCATGAGCGGCGCGATCTTGTTCTCCGCGTGGAGAGTGGTTAAGAAGCTGAGAGGCTCACCGTGGTTCCCGCTTGCTTTTGTGATTTTCTGGTACGCATTTTTTCTGTTAGGCCCAGCCACATTTGGCGGCATCGCCGCGTACGAAGATTTTCTGCTCAACGCCTATTTTTGGCTGCTGCTCGGTTTGCTCTTCCGGCTTCCCAGCATCGCACTCTCGGCGCAGTTCGCGGTCGACGCTCCTGCGACAAAGCCTCCGCACCGCTGGATGCACTGACTTGCGGCTCGCGGTTGTTTCCCCGTTTGTCGACCGGCGCCACGGCACCGAACGCGCGCTTGCGGAGTTGCTCGAGCGGCTCGCTCGCGATTACGGCTGCGAGATTCATCTCTATTCTCAGCGCGTCGAAGATCTTCCGCTAAGCGATCCTAAATCGGCACATTCTGCGGAGTCGGGCGGTATTTTTTGGCATAAGGTCCCGTCCATCCCGGGCCCGCATTTGGCGCAATTTATTGCCTGGATTTTCTTCAACGGATTCCTGCGAAGGTGGCACGCGTTATTTGGCGACGTTTTTTTCGATCTGGTTCTTTCGCCGGGGATCAATTGTCTTCATCCGGATGTCGTGATCGTTCATGCGTTGTTCCATCGGTTGCAGGAGCTCGCGAGGGAAGAAAGGGAAGCTCCGAGGTTGCGAGGCAATTTTTTCCGGAGCCTGCACCGGCGCGTCTACTATGAGCTGCTGGCAACCTTGGAACGCAGGATTTACACCGACGAAGCGGTATCTCTTGCGGCGGTTTCTCAGCGAACAGCCGGTCTTTTAAACCAGTATTTTCATCGGCAAGATGTCTGCGTTATTCCCAATGGGGTTGACACCGAGCATTTTACGCCGGCAGCGAGGCTCGCGCGGCGCGCGGAAGCGCGCCAACGGAGAAGCCTTCGCGACGACGATTTCGTTCTGCTACTGATTGGCAACGATTTGCGCGTCAAAGGCCTGCCAACCATTTTAGAAGCGATGGCGATTCTTTCCCGCTCGCCACTGCGGCTACTAGTCGTGGGAAACGACGCCGCAGAGCCTTTTCGCGCGAGCGCACGCGAACTTGGTGTCGAGGAGCGGTGCCTCTGGGAATCTCCCAGGCCCGATGTGCTCGATTTCTATGGGGCGGCGGACTTGTACATCAGCCCAAGTCGCGAGGATTCCTTCGGCCTTCCGGCGGCGGAGGCCATGGCTTGCGGCTTGCCGGCGATTACGTCCCAATTTGCGGGAATTACGGACTACATTCGCGATGGCATCGAGGGGTTTATTATGCGCGACCCGTGTGATGCACGGGCGCTGGCAGCGCTCATTGAGCGCTTGCGAACGGATGCGCAACTGTCGAGCGGCATAAGTGAAGCTGCAGCGAAGATGATCCTTGAATGGACTTGGGATCGCAACGCCGCTGCGGTGTGGCAATTTCTTAACAAAGTTAGAGCGAAGAATCTCGCATCTGGTTAGGGCTTTCGCTCCGCTTCGTGGCTGTTTCTAGCTTTGAACTTCACCGCCTTCCGCGTCGCCTCCAGCGTAAACACCAGCGTTTCCTTCGGAATGCTGATGACGAACGGCCCGATCATCCAGCCGAGCCCTGTGGGAATATCCCGCGTCAGCGAGACGGCTTCGCTCTGCACATAAACTCCGCCATCGCCTTCTTCCATCCGCCACCACGTCTCCATGCGCCACAGAAAGCCGCCGTCGTCGCCCGGCTGTTTCTCGCGTTCGCCGCTCTCGCCCGGATTTTCGACTTCGGCGATACGCACCGACGAGCTGCGGCTATGGGCGCGTCCTGGCCCATCATGGAAATAGCGCACGTCGTGCTCCGTATTGAGCACGACCGTGATGACTTTATGCCGCCGGAAGCGCAGGAACACGCGAAAGTGGTCCCCGTCACGCGACTCGATCCTCGAGCGCTCGACATCGGGCGCGTAATAGATGGACTGCCGATCGTAATCCTCAAGCACACCGAGCACTTCGTCCAATTTCGCGCCGGGTATAAACACCACGCCCACCCAGTGGTGCATCATGCCGCCAGGGCATTCCATGGTTCTGTCATTGTCGAGCGTTGAGAGTTGATGGATCTGCACCTCGCCGCGCTTGAGGGCGGCATAAGCTTCCGCACGCCGTGCTTCTGGCAGCGCATCGACCCATAGGAGCGCGCTGCCGCGCTTCAGCTCGATTGCATTCCGTTCGTCCGTCAGCTGCACGTAGCGGTCGAACGCGGCAATCGTTTCGGAGCGCAATTTCTCAGGAACGGGATCGGCGCCCAAAGCCGCCCGCGCGGGCAAGAGACCGAATGCCAGCAAGGCCGCGGGAAGCACACTCGTGACCAGTAGTGTGTCTGCCGAGCGCTTCACCTGTCGTACGAATCGTTCACCCACCGGTGCACATCCTCCGCAACTCCATAATGACGCAACATGCTGGGAATGGGACCAGGAAGCGCTTACCTTCTGTTGCAAGAAGGCTACCGCTATTGATGTAGAGAGAGCCCGCTCGCCACGAGAAGCCACGGGCAAAGGGGAGGAATCAGGCGAGTGCGCTTTGACTGTGGTCCACTGCCAAGCAGAAAGAGAAAGTGGCGGGTTGGGTAGCTCGCACACGGCCCCTTGCGGAGCCGCTGTCCCCGCGCGGCCCCCAACCCGTTCTTAGAAGCCTACGCGGCTGACGTGCGGCCCTCAATGGGTCGCCAGAGCCAGACGGAGGAGTACCGGGGTCGTGGTACTAGAGCCACGCGCCTTGCCTGACCTACATTTACAAATATGTCTTTTATTTACAGTGAATTACAGGTAGAAAACAGGCTTTGGAGCACTTCCCAAAGTACTACCGCAGGCCTGGATTTGCTCGCTCTGATCTCCCCTAGCTCCATTTCAAGATTTTGGTTTTTTGTCCGCAGCAGACTTGGGCATTTCTTTCGCGTAAATCAATCGCAGTTCGACGGACCGTGTTTGCCCCTTGCGAATCGGGATATTCCTTGCCCAATCGGAAAAGACTCCATTTGCCGACGCCCGAATGTCGTAGCTGCTGGCACGCAGATGCGTTATTGCGAATCGCCCGTGTGCGTCGGCGCGCGCCGCATGCGGCCCGCTTCCGTCGGAGTATTGGTAGGAAATGTCAGCATGCGCGGCGGGCTTGTCATCAGGACCGATGACTACGCCGGTGAGCGTGGAAGTCCCCTTAGATTGTGGGGCTGCCAGTGCGCGAGGAGCCGTCACTACCGCCACCGAGAACATTGCCAGCAAAATGAGTGCGCGTTTCATATCTTCCGTCTCCTGCCGCGAGTACGCCTATTTTGAGCTCGGAAGAGCTCGCGACTGAAAGAAATAGGTTTCTCCGTCTCGGGCTTAGTTACAGCCAGTGTAGACCCGAGCGCTCCGGGGTTCGGTTGAGTTTCTCGCATTGTGACCCAGCCGTACCTGCCTCACCGGACACGTTAGGGCCGGATTTGCCGGTAAATCCGTGCATGCGCTTCCACCATCCGTCCGAAGTCGCAAAAATCCAGGGCTCGTTCTCGGGCGCTCTGCCCCAGGCGTGCCGCAAGTGCGGGATCGTCGAGGATTCGAGCGAGCTCTGTCGCGAGCGCCCCGGCATTTCCAGTTTCAAACGTGAGGCCGCCTTGGCCAACTACTTCCACAAAGGCACCCAGGTCCGACGTGATTACCGGCAGGCCTCGCAACATATTTTCGGCAACCACCAGTCCAAAAACTTCCCCACCCAGGGACGGAACCACGACGAGGGAGCTCTGTGCGAGCGCGGCATCAAGCTCTGTGCCGAAAAGGCGTCCCGCAAAGCGAACGTGCCCGTCAAGCGGAGCCTCACGTGAGAAGTTCTCTAGTGTCGCGCGTTCAGCACCATCGCCGATGATGAGCAACTCGATTGCGCAATTTTGCTCAAGCAGAATGCGGGCGGCTTCGAACAAAATGCGGGCACCCTTGGTGGTAACCAGGCGGCCTTGAAAGGCCACCACCGTCGATTTTGCACGCGACGGAAGTTGCGTCAGGGGCTGGGCCGTAGATTCCAAACCGTGTGGGATTGTGATGGCTCGCGGAAGTTGGAGCAAGTCGCCAAGCCACGCCGTCGGAACGATATTGCTCGAAACGCGCCGGCACAGGAAGCGGCGCGCAAACGTCAGCAGCCAGAGTTTGCTGGACGCGAACCAGCCCAGGCCGGAGTTGCAGCGCAGGCATTTGGCATGGTCGCCGGCCATGAAGTGCCCCGGACACGGGATTCCCTCCGGCTCGATCAGAAGCTGGCCGTTGGGACAAATCGTTTGAAACCCGTGATGCTCGATGACAATTGGCTTGCGCGCAAGAATCCCAAGGACAATCGGTGAAAGAGCCGGGCCCGCGACATGCACGGCGTCCGACGCGCGGATCATATCCCACAAATGGATTAGATTTGGTCGGCGCACTACGCGAAAAGGAAGCGCATCATCGTCAAACTTGTCCGCCGGCGTTTGCGTCGCCAGGCTTATTTCAAATTCCGGATCCCCCCCGGGTTGCCGGAGTGCTGCAAGGCCCCGCGCCAGGGATAGTACAAGGGTCTCGACGCCGCCCACACTCGGCGCAAAAAAGTGAGAGTAGAGCAGCAGCTTCATGGCGGCGGATTCGCCGGCTGGGCTAGCAGTTTTTGCGGTCACGGGGTTCTTTGCGCTTGCATTTTTTCGTCATGAGATCCTGGCGCAGCCGTCTTTTTCTTTGGCCAGTATATCGGTTTTGTGGCCGCAGCCTGCGTGATAACCTTGCACCGGCGGCGCGGGAAGTTCAATCCTCCCGCAAAGCTGGCGATCATGGTCTCATCAGAGTGTTCCACGAATGCCTAACCGCTGCGTTGCCATCCTCGGGCGCCCCGATACGCCAACGGATGCCGTCGAAGAGTATTGCCGCTATCTCGCCTCTGCCCTGGCGCCGCAGGGAACTTCGCTTGAAGTAGTACGAGTGCGTTGGGCCGAACTCGGTTGGGGCCCGGCACTCTCTGAACTTTCCGGCGGGTTTCTCGGAAAAGAAAACACCTGGTTCCTTTTGCAATACACTGCGCTGGCTTGGTCGCGCCGCGGCTTCTCTTGGCGCTTTTTGAACGTGATCCGTCATTTGAAGAAACGTCGAGCGCGCTGCGCGGTTGTTTTTCACGACGCTGAAGCCTATTTTGGAACGCGCCCGATCGACCGCTTTCGTCGTGCCGTGCAACTCCACACCATGCGCGGCGCCTCGCGGCTCGCCGATTTTTCCATTTTCACTATTCCGCCAGAGATAATTCCATGGCTCCCTGCGCCTACGCAAAGGACTACTTTTATCCCTGTGGGCGCAAATCTGCCGTCCCCGGAAGCTGCTTGGCAGAGGGCGGACGCCAAGGGCGCGACTTTGCCAACGATCGCGATTTTTTCGCTGTCGGGAGGCAGCGTCGGCGCCGGAGAGGTTAAACAGATCGCCGCTGCGGCACTCTTCGCGGCAGAGCGCGTTGGTCCTCTGCGCATCCTTGTGCTCGGACGAAATTCCGAAATCGCGCGGGTGCATCTCGTGGAAATGCTGGGAAGAGCGCCTGTGCAAGTAACCGTGCATGGGCTTCTTCCCGCAGAGGAAGTCGCGCGCATCCTGGGCTCATGCGACGCCATGCTCTTTGTGAGGGGTCCGCTCTCGACGCGCCGCGGCAGCGCGATTGCAGGCATCGCCTGCGGTTTGCCGGTGATCGCCCGTCCAGGCTGGGAGACCGCGCCGCCGGTTACGGAAGCAGGCATTGAACTGGTCTTCCCCGAGGAGTCCAACAATTTTGGCCCGGCCCTCGTTCGCGTTTTGGCGAATCCTTCGCACCGTGCGCAGTTGGCCGCGCGCAGCCGCGAAGCCTACTCCCGGTATTTTTCGTGGGATGTCATCGCTTCGCAATTTGCTGAAGCGATGCAAAAGTTCGGAGCAAAACCTGACACTTAAACGAAGCCCCACCCGATAAGTTCATCAGCTGACAGTTCCCATGCTCCCAATCCCAGTATTTCACCCGCAGGGCGGCTGTGCTAAACTGGCTCGGTTCCGCAGGGGTTTGCGGTTTACCCTAAGTCTCCGCACAGATAAGCCCCGCCTTGCGGGGTTGAGCAGCCGAACCGCCACGCAGGTGACGCGCGGCCGCGTGAAATTTACCCAACGTGACTCCCGCCAGGCCGGGAGCCACGCAAAAAAGAGGATGTGTCATGTCCGGGCATTCAAAATGGGCCACTATTAAACACAAGAAGGCGGCCACCGACGCGAAGCGCGGTCGCGTCTTCACTCGAGTGATCCGCGAAATTACCATCGCTGCCAGAATCGGCGGCGGCGATCCGAATTCAAATCCTCGTTTGCGCACCGCCATTCTGGCGGGTAAGAACGAGAACATGCCGAATGAAAACATCGAGCGCGCCATCCTGCGCGGCACCGGTCAGCTTGAAGGCGAACAATATGAAGAAGTGACCTTCGAGGGCTATGGCCCGGGCGGCGTGGGAATGCTGATTGAAGCTGTTACCACCAACCGCAACCGCATCGTCGGCGATTTTCGTCACTTGATGAGCAAGAACGGCGGAAATCTCGCCGAAGCGGGCGCCGTGGGCTGGATGTTCCACCGCAAGGGTGAAATCGTCGTGCCCAAGGAAGCCGCCAGCGAAGACAAGATGCTCGAGATCGTGCTGGAAGCGGGCGCGGAAGATTTGAAAGACGATGGCTCGGGCTGGTACGTCGTGACACCGCCCGAAGCGCTCGAAAAGGTAAAGGACGCGCTGACGAAGTCGGGCATCACGCCGACTTCGGCGGAAATCAGCATGGTTCCGCAAAATTACATCAAGCTCACCGGACAACAAGCCACGCAGATGGTGCGGCTGATCGAAGCCCTCGAAGAGCACGATGACGTGCAACACGTTTACGCAAACTTCGATATCGATGAGTCGGAAATCCAAGCGGCCGTTGGAGCGAACTGAGAGCTGAACGCAAATCGAACGAAGCGACTGCCTCCTGCTGGGAATTTTCTCCGGCCGTTCTGTTTCAAGGCAATGGCCGTGTTTCTTTTACCAAGAAATGCCAAGACAAAACTCTGGCAGCCGCGCGGAGAACACCGTAGACTTAACTCGATGAAATCATCAATCGCGCCAGGCGTTTCCACCGCCAGGCATGGCTGTTTCCGCGTGTTAGGCGTCGATCCCGCTGCCGCAGGCCCTACCGGCTACGGCATTATCGAAAGCGACGGGCGCCTTTGCCGCATGCTGCATTATGGTGCATTGAAAGTTGCCCCAAAGCGGCAGAAAGAATGCCTTGGCGCCGTGCTTCAGGACGTTCACGCGCTGCTCTGCAATTTGATCGACGAGTTTTCTCCCGATGCGCTCGCCGTCGAGTCCGTCTTCACCGCCCTGAACATGCGCACCGCTTTGCGCCTCGCGGAAGTGCGCGGCGTTGTGCTTCTGGCTGCGGCGCAGCGCGGTGTAGCCGTCCACAGTTACTCGCCCCGCGAAGTGAAAGCTTCGGTGGCCGGTTATGGCCACGCGGACAAGCGCCAAATGCAATTGATGGTGCGCGCGCTCCTCGCTATGGCTGTAACGCCGGAGCCTTCCGATGCCGCCGATGCTCTGGCCGTGGCCCTCTGCCATTTGCAGGCAGAAAACGCGCGGCAGCGTTTCGGCCTTCCAGATAAATCCGCGGTCGTGAAGCCGCGTTCGCAATCACTTTTGGCAAAGGCCACCGCTCCCCGCGAAGGCGCAACTTACAGCTCTCGCGGCGCATCGTAACAAGACGATGAAGACTTTTTCTCGCCGTTTGCTCCTGCTAGTTTGCATCGCCAGCGGCATCTTCACTTTGCTCGCGCATCCGGCCGCGTCCGTCCCCGGTCCTTCTCCTGCCGCCGCTCACGCAAAACTTTCTTATCGCCGCATTTTCAAATCCAGCTCCCCGGAATTCATCGAAATCATCGTCCGCGACGATTCCAATGCGGCCACCTTCGAGATTCGTCAGCTCGATGAAGATCCCGGCGCTTCCCCTTTCGAAGTAGGCGCCTCATTGCGTCAAAAAATGTTCGAGCTGGCCGCCCAGCTAAATTATTTCCAGGGCCTGGACCTGGATGTCCACCGCAGGATTGCCAATCTCGGCGAGAAAACGTTTCGCTGGGAGCAGGGAAGCGAGAGCCACGAAACAAAATTCAATTACACGCTGAATTCAGCCGCATCTCAATTGATGCAGATTTTCGAAGGCCTGGCTCGCCAGCAGGAATTAGTAACCATGCTCGAGCGCCGCATGAAATACGACCGCCTCGGAATCAACGACGCCTTGTTGCAGTTTGAAACGGACCTCGACCACAAATTGCTTCCCGAGCCCCAGCGTGCCCTGCCAACCCTCGATCAAATCGCCGGCGATTCCCGCTTCGTCGAAATTGGCCGGCAGCGCGCCCGCGCCCTCGCCGAGCGCATTCGCCACTCCAGCTAAAAACCAAAGCTAATTAGCCAGGTTCCACTGTCTTGGCTTGCGTGCTGAATCCAGCTCGGGCGATTCCGCGAGCAGCTTCAGCGGCAGCAACGCCGTCTTCCCGTAATGTTCCCCTTCCAGAATCCTCGCCTCGCAGCGCGTATGCCCGTGCTCTACTTCGAGAATCCTCACCGGCGTTCCGTGCGGTACCATCAATAGCTTCTGCGCAGCGATCAAGAGTGACAGTCCGACATCATCGTTCGCCGCATCAAGCTTTCGTCTTTCCAACGCGGTTGCCTCGTCGACCGCCACCACCGCGAACGACAACCCATCCTCGCAGGCTAGTTTTGCGACGCTCCCCACCCAGGAAGATCCTGCTGCCGCCTTCGTCTTGGACGCGCTTCCAGCCTGTGTCGCACTCTCCACCGCCGAAGCCGCCGGCCTTTTCACACTCCCAAGAAATCTATATCCGCGCTTCGGCAGCGTCTCCACGAACCGCGGCTTCTTCTTGTCGTCGCCCAGCGCTTGCCGCAGCTTCTTGATCGCCGTGTTCAAACTATGATCGAAATCCACAAACGTATCTGCGGGCCAAAGTCTTTTCTGCATCTCTTCCCGCGTCACCACTTCTCCCGGCTTCTCCAGCAACATCGCCAGCACCTGAAAAGGCTGGTCCTGCAGTTTGATCTTCCTCCCGGCCTTGTACAATTCTCCCGCTCGCAAATCCACTTCGAACGCATCAAAGCGCAAAAGATTCGAGGATCGCGCAGCCATCGGCATCTGAAGAAACTCCGTAATCACGAAACTATACCACTCCTCCGCAAAATCGCGCTTCACCTAGCCAAGCTGTTAAACCTATTTTTTCCGCGCGCTTAGTTGTTCACCCACAGTCGCCTTGCAGTTCATCCTCAGTGCATTGTCCCCTCTGGAGAAATGCGCAAAAGTATCCAGCATGTTGAATCGTTGAGCAGGCAAACCATCCAGGCGAGCGAGAGATCAACGTGGATGCCGCCAGCGAATAGAGAAAGAGGAGGGTCCCCATGAGAACAAGAGCTTTGGTTATGGCAGGAGTAGTGGCGCTAGCCGTCATGTCATCGACGCGTGTCGCTCAAGCGCAGGAAATCATGAAGGTAAATATCCCCTTTGATTTTGTCGCCGGCAACCAGTTGCTTCCGGCGGGTGAATATGCCGTCAAACTTTCGGGCCCGCAGCACTCCCTACTTCTGATTGACCGCAAATACTCTCTCGCGTCGTCCTTCTTGAACACCAACGCGGTCGCCGCAAACGAAATCCAAACAGAATCCAAACTTGTTTTTAACCGCTATGGCCATCGCTATTTTCTATCGCAGATCTGGACAGCTGGAAACTCAAGCGGACGCCAGCTGCAGAAATCAGCGCGCGAAAAGGAAGTGGCTCAAATCGCCCAAGTTTTGACCAAGGACCAAGTCATTTTGGTCGCCGAACTCCCCCGAACAACCCCCTGATTCACATCCTGCCTTAAACCCTGCAACGCCCCTGGGAATCCGGAACCCCACTCCGGATTCCCACCCTGCCTCCCTCGTCTCTAAACCGGACCTCGCGGGATGGCTACCCACGCTGGAGCGGCCCTAATTCCCGTGGTAATCTGGCTTCACGAACAGTCTGGGTCCCAAACTCATAGTCTTTCAGGAGGGCACATGCCAGGTTTTTGCGGCTATTGCGGTGCACCAATTTCGGGCCCTTTTTGCGGTAAATGCGGCAAGCCCGCCGACCCACCCAGAACTCCCGCTCCCTCCCAAGCCGCCGCAAAACCTCCTGCACAATCCCTCGCGCAACCCGCCACTCCTGCCGCAGTCAAAAAAAGTTCCGGCCTCGGCAAAGTCCTGCTCATCGTCGGTGGCGTGCTCGTCGTTCTGTTTGCCGTCGTCATCGGAGCGGCCTTTTATGCCGTGCATGTGGTCAAGAAAAAGATTTCCACCTACACTGCGGCTGCCACAGGCGGTTCCTCGCCGGACATCGTCCAGGTTGCCCAAGGCAGGTCCTGCGCGCTTCTTTCAAAAGAAGATCTTCAGCAGATTCTTGGCGTCACCGTAGAGAGGAGCTCTGAAATCGAAGAAGATTCCGAGCCCGGCTGCGCCTATTACACCAATCCCGCCGCGTTCGCTCAGCTCCAGCAAATGGCCATCGAACAAGCCCGCAAAGACTCGCAGCGCGCCGCCGCCGAGCATAAGGGCGAGAAGATTGATAATCCCGTCGAACTGCTCAAGGACACCAAGGATCTCGAGGGCGTCGTAAAGGGTTTTGGCCTTTCGCAGCCTGATAAAGACGGTCGCGTCTTCACCTTCAGCGTAAAGCGCAACTATAGCAGCGCCGATTGGAGCGCCATGCGCACCACCATGTCCGTCGTCCCCGGTTTCGAGGACCTGCCCGGAATCGGTGACGCCGCCATGATTGGCTCCTTTGGTCACGTTCTCTTTGTCCTGAAGGGCGACACCGTGATCTCTCTCCAATTGCTCTACATTCCCGAAGCCCGCACTCGCGGCGCCGATATCGCCCGCAAAATCGTTTCTCATCTCTAAGCCCAGCCGTCGCCAGCGCAATTTCCGGCCGTCTCCCTGGCGTCGAGCTTGAAAACGCTTCCCACATGGCGTAATTGTGGAGAGCCACAGCGTCACTAAGAATTTGGGAGCGCCAACCATGGGAACCTTCTGGCAGACCCTCCGCTACACTTTCCGCGTCCTAGCCAAGAATCCCGGCTTCACCGCCGTCGCCATTCTCTCTCTTGCCCTCGGCATAGGCGCCAACACGGCCATCTTCACGCTCATCAACGCCCTCCTCCTCCGCGACCTCCCCTTCCGCCACCCCGAACAACTCGTCCAACTCACCGTCGTCCGCCCCGATGGCACCGTCCCCTTTTCCTACCCCATGCTTCGCGAACTTGAGCGCAACCAGCGCGTCTTCACCGGGCTCATCGGCTGGGGCGGCCGCGGCTTGTTCAACGTGGAAGTGAACGGCGTTTTTTCTCGCAATCAACTGATGAGCGTCACGGGAAATTGTTACTCCGAGCTCGGTGTCACTCCTCTCCTAGGCCGATTGCTTGTCCCCGAAGATTCCAATCCCGACAGCAGTGCGAGTTCGCAAGTGGCCGTCATTGGTTACGACTTCTGGCGGCAGCGTTTCGGCGGCGCGCTCGACGTTGTCGGTAAACAAATCCGCGTCGAAGGCCATCCCTTCATCATCGTCGGTGTCACACATAGATGGTTCGCGGGAATGACTACCGGCGAGCCGCCCGACATCACCATCCCGATCACCGCTTTTCCTCTGCTCCAGGAAGGAAATCAATTCACACTTCAGAACCGCTCCCTGCTCTGGCTCTTTGTCACCGGCCGCTTGAAAAACGGCGTCACCCTCGACCAAGCTCGCGCCCAGATTCAGTCCTTCTGGCCGGATCTCCTCCTGGCCACGGCTTCCACCGAAACTCTCGGCCCGCGCCGTCAAAGATTTCTCTCCATGGGTTTCAAGCTCACATCGGCCGCAAAAGGCTTTTCCAGCGGCCCGCGTTTCGAATTCGCGAGGCCGCTTTACGTCCTTGCCGGCATCGTCGCTCTGACCTTACTCATAGCCTGCGTCAATCTCGCCAATCTCATGCTTGCCCGCGCCGCTGCCCGCAGCCATGAAATGAGCGTCCGCGTGGCCATTGGCGCGACTCGCTGGTCGCTGGCCCGGCAAATCTTAACCGAAAGCTTGGCGCTCTCTCTAACCGGCGCCCTGCTGGGGCTTGCCTTCGCCTATTGGGGAAGCTCCTTGCTCGTGGCCCTCATGACTCAGGGAAACGTGGTGCCAGTCACGCTCAATTTAAGTCCCGATCTGCGCGTCCTCTCTCTCACCGTTTGTATAGCGCTCCTCACCGGAATTCTCTTCGGTCTCGCGCCAGCCTGGCGCTGCTCGAGCGAAGATCCCGCTGCTGTGCTCCAACAAAATGCGCGCAACCTTAGCGGCGGTGCCGGCAGACTCAGCAAGACCCTCATCATCACCCAGGTTGCGCTCTCTTTGATTTTGCTGCTAGGCGCGGGTTTGTTCGTGCGCAGCTTTCGACTCTTGCGCTCAGCCGACCTCGGTTTCCAAAAGGAAGGCGTGCTCGAAATCGAGCTCTACCCAAAACCCGGCGGTTACCAGAACCTCGATCTGAACAGCTATCACAAGCAGCTCATCGACCGTATCTCCAGTCTCCCCGGCGTTCGCTCTGTCGGCTTCTCAGACTCTTCCATCCCTACCCCGGATATGTGGCACGACACCGTTTCCCCCATGTCCGCCGATCAAACCACGGGTCCCCGTCTCGTCGCTCGCGCCGCGGAGGTCTCGCCCGGCTTCTTCCGGACTCTTGGAATTCAACTGCTCCGTGGACGCGCATTTGCCGAGACCGACGACCAGCATCACCCGCGCGTCGTTATCGTGAGCAACGCGCTCGCAGAACGCCTCTTCCCGAATGGCGATGCCATTGGAAAGACCGTTCGCTACGGCGTCATGTCTGACTATCAAAATCTCGAAATCGTCGGCGTCACCCGGGATGCTCGGCTGGTCGATCTCCGCGAAGCGGCGACACCCTTTATTTATTTCTCAGTTCTGCAGTTCCAGCATCCCTGGGGCGATCTTATCGTTCGCGCCAGCCAGACTCCCGAGGCGCTCGAAAAACCGATTAGCCATGCCGTCGAATCTCTCGGCCATGAATACGCGCTCAACATAAAATCAATTGCTCAACTCGTTGACGGTGAACTTGTCGAAGATCGCGTCACCGCCCTGCTCTCCGGTTTCTTCGCCGCCCTCGCGCTCCTCCTCGCCTCCATCGGCCTCTATGGACTCATGTCCTACACCGTCACGCGCCGCACCCGCGAAATCGGCATTCGTGCCGCCGTAGGAGCCCAGCGCCAAAATGTTCTCTGGCTCGTCCTCCGTGAAACTCTAACGCTCGCTCTGCTGGGAATTGCCGTCGGCATCCCCACGGCCCTCGTTGCTTCTCGACTAATCGCCAGCATGCTCTTCGGCCTCTCCCCAAGTGATCTACCCACCATCGTCACCGTCTCCCTACTCCTGCTGGTAGTCGCCCTCGTGGCCGGCTATTTCCCGGCCCGCCGCGCCTCCGCCATCGACCCCATCGTCGCACTCCGCACCGAGTGAAAAGTGGCTATCCCCAGCGCAGACGGCGCGCATTGCGGCCCCAAAACAGAACGAATTAACAGGCATGAAATGTTAGTCGGGAAAATCGAAGACGTTCAACTCCGAAAACAGAGCAAGCACGCTTTGCGTCCGCTCAACCGCAGGACCCGCGCGATACGGATCGAAATACAGGCCGGTGCAGTGGCCGATTGGACTGGCGCATGGCGCCGCAACCATCAAGCCAAGCGCTATCGAAAATCAGATGTAGTTGCCAGCCGCGTCGGGCTCTTTGCGTTCACGAAAAGCGGCGACGCGATCTGTGATCGCAGTGCATCGTATAGGGCGAAGAACGCGGCTTCCATGTCGCCAGGTCTTCGCCATCTGGGCTCTACTCGCCGTGGACCCGTTCCCAGGAGCCAAGCCCTGGCTCGTGCATACAAAACTTTTGCTTGCACTGCCTCGTCATTCAATATTTCTGCGCACGGGTCGAGCATACGGCGGCTTCGTGTAGATTCCGCCGTCTGCTTGATTAAAACCAGCAAGTCCGGCAAGCGCATGGCTTCCAGAGTGCCGAGAGATGCTGTTGCCATTGGTGGCCTCTTTCCGAAAATAATGCGGCGCTTTGCGCAATTCTAAGCAATCCATGCAAGCGCTCTTCTTGACGTCAAGCGGGCCTTAGTCCCTGCGCCAACGGGAATATCCCCAGCCCCCGCCGCCGAGCAAAAACACAACCAGCAGAACGATCAATATAGTTGTCACTTGAATCCTCCCTCAGAAAAAGCTGAATGACCCTTCCGCGGAAGGACAGTCTTTTCTTCCCCGGAAGCACAATATTAATAGAGACGAAAGGCACGCGTCTGTACACATAGAGACATACCCGCCCTTTGTTCGGGCGCGGGATATTGGAACTGGTTAGCAGCCCAATCGGAATGCATCCATCCTCCGATCGCAGCGTCCGAAATGGAGAGCCTCCAGATCGCGATCATGCGCTCCAAAACTCGTTTCCAAGTGTCGCCAACCTGCAAGACGGGTGTACTATGGCGCCGCTGACGAAATCAAAAAGGAAATTCCGCCTCAGCCATGGACAAGCGCACTTTCCTCAAACTCTTCTCCGCCACAATCGCCACCCCCGCCGTCTCCCGCTTCTCCTCCTGGGCAGGTGCTGAGAAGCTCACGAACTGGTCCGGCAACGTCGCCTACAGCACGGACAGCTTGTATGCCGGCCACTCGCAACAACAGATCCAGGAGTTCGTTAAAAAGCACGCCAAGCTAAAAGTCCTGGGCTCCCGCCACTGCTTCAACACCATCGCCGACAGCAAAGACGCTTTTCTCTCCCTCAAACCGCTCGACGAAATCGTCTCCCTCGATCCCCAAGGCCGCACAGTCACCGTCGACGCAGGCATTACCTACGGCCAATTGGCCCCCCTCCTCACAGACAAAGGCTTCGCCCTGCACAATCTCGCCTCGCTCCCGCACATTTCCGTTGCCGGAGCTTGCAGTACTGCCACGCACGGCTCCGGCGAAAAAAATGGCAATCTCGCCACCGCCGTTTCCGCGCTCGAATTCGTCACCGCTTCGGGCGAAGTCGTGAAACTTTCCCGGCAGCAAGACAGCGATTTCTTCAAGGGAGCTGTCGTCGGCCTCGGTGCTCTTGGCGTAATCACAAAAATCACGCTCGACGTTCAGCCCACCTACAACATGCGCCAGTACGTTTATGAAAATCTCTCCTTCAACGCCATGAAAGACCACTTCGACGCCATCGAAGCCAGCGCCTACAGCGTCAGCCTCTTCACCGACTGGCAAAATCAGCGTTTCAGCGAAGTCTGGCTAAAAAGCCGCACCGAAAAAGACAAGGCGTTTGACGCCACCCCCGAATTCTTCGGCGCCACGCTAGCCACCAAAAATCTCCACCCCATCGCCGAACTCTCCGCCGAAAACTGCACCGAACAAATGGGCGTCCTCGGCCCCTGGTACGAACGCCTCCCGCACTTCCGCATGGGTTTCACGCCCAGCGCGGGCAAAGAGCTGCAATCCGAATATTTCGTCCCGCGCCCGCACGCCGTCGAAGCCATTCTCGCCGTCGAGCGCCTGCGCGACCAAATCACTCCGCATCTGCTCATCACCGAAATCCGCGCCATCGCCGCCGATGACCTCTGGCTAAGCCCCTGCTACCAGCAGCCGTGCGTCACCATCCACTTCACCTGGAAGCCAGACTGGCCTGCCGTCAGCCAGCTCCTGCCCGCAATCGAAAAAGAGCTAGCCCCATTCCAGGCCCGCCCCCACTGGGGCAAACTCTTCACCATGCCGCCCGAGAAGCTCCGAGCTCATTACACGCGTATGCCCGAGTTCATCGCCCTCGCCAAAAAATTCGACCCCCAAGGTAAATTCCGTAACGACTTCCTGAACACCAACATCTTTTCAGCCTGATTTCCCAGTTGCAGGCCGTCCCGCCCGGAAGAGACGCCCCAGGCTCGCTTTTTAGAGTGGGACTCTGACTTTTCCACGCATTTCCACAGCCCCACTCCTCAACACCGGTCCGCGCTAACTCGTTCTCATTCCTAGATTTCCAGTCGCCTCAATCGATTTTTCCGCTTCTCATTCGGATAACCTTCTGAGTAAATAAATTAACTATTGACAAAAAGTAACTAATGCTGCTACCATGGGCTATGTTTCGCTCGCCACGATCGATTGCTGTCTCCTGTTTTTGTAGTGGCGGGTTTTTAGACCCGTGCTTTCCTTTGCCCCGTCCCGCTCCTGCCTCACTCTTTTGCAAAAAGCCCAAGAAATTAAATCCCCTGTTTTCAAATCCTTCCGCACTCTTCAAAAAAGAGTATTTCGCCAATTCTTTTCCCATCAAGGGCTTCCGCACTCTTTTGCAAAACACCGGGGGTACACCCTCCACAGCCAAAATTCATCTCCTCCGGGCTCTAGCCACTCATTGCTCGCTCTTCGCCACTATCTCCCTTCCATTCAACACTTACAAAACTGATAGAAAACAAACAACTTTAACTTCCTTTGGAATGAACACTTATGCAAAACCTAGGGGGGGCCTCACAGGCTTATTTTCACTCGGAGTTGCACCTCATGGTGGACCCCAGGTTGCGGGAGACGTGCTGCCAGAAGTCTCTCTCAGCGGGAGATTGTAGTCAGGAAAGGATAATGGCTCGAGGCGGCCATGAAGAAGAGCATGGGAAAAGAAAGCCAGAACGAAATCCGCGCCGTCAGAAAGCCCCAGCGCATCATGCGTTCGGCTTCAGGCGGCATCGGCGCACCCTGCTCCGCGCTGGCCCGCGCCCACTGAATGAGTTTTTTCTGGACGCGCCACACCACGCCCCAAGTGTTCAGCAGCATGACGAGCCCCAGCCCTCCCCCGATGCTGATGGAAAGGTGCGCGCTCGAAACAGTTGGCCCGCCGTTCAACGCCATGACCAACCACGACGCGGCAACCACCACGACAGCGACTCCGATGCCGCGCACCCAGGGACTGTTCAGCATTCCTTTTGCGGGGAGTTGGAAAGCGTAGATGAAGACATAAGCGACGACCCAAACCAGCAACCACCAGCCGAGCCACCTAATAGCGACCGAAGGCTCATGCGCAGCTCGCGCGTCAGAAACGAGGTAAATCTGGAAGTAACGCAGACCAACAAGCACCGTGATGAGCGCCGACCAGCGAAACCAGGCCATCGCCTTGGACATCAGCGCCGGATAGATTTTCAATCGCGCCGCCGGGTCGACCTGCTTCATCGCGGGAGTGAGCACGAGGTTGAAAAAATAGAGCATCCCGATCCAGATGACGCCGAAAATCAAATGCAGCCAGCGCAAGACGATCATTTCGTTGGCCAGCGGGCTTTCGAGAAAACTGAAGTGCGGCGTCCAAGCAGGAAAGGTAAGCGTCAGAAAAGTGAGGAACATGGAGGTTCTCCGGCTTCAAAACGGACCGCGCAGATCGCGATTGCAGAAACACCGTAGCGGAATTCGCGCCGCCCCGTCAATTGATCTGAAGCGCCGTGGAGAATATTTCTGTGACGGCAGCAAATTACGCGCCGCGGGCCGTGAATGCAGGGGATCTGAATGTTTCCGTGCGATGCAAACGGCTGAGGGACGCGAGGAAACACCTAGCGATATCGATGCTCACTAGGCACAGAAGATTCAGAGAATGTTTTTGCAGGGATTATTGATTGGTGGTTGCATTCGCAGCGGCGGCCGCGTTTCCGATGGCGTCGCCATTCAGGACCAACTCGACGCGGCGGTTGCGCTGGCGGCCCTCAGGCGTGTCATTGGTTGCGACCGGCTGTGTTTTTCCAAACCCCCGCGCGGTAATCGTCGATACGGGTACGCCCTGTTCCGCGAGAAAATCGCGCACGGAACCGGCACGTTGCTCGGAAAGCTGCTGGTTGAATTCATCGCCGCCCACGCTGTCCGTATGGCCTTCAATCTGAAGGTTCAAGCCTGGATGGGCAAGGAGGATGCCTGAAATTTTCGCCAGCTTCTCGCGCGCCCCGGGCTTCAGCGTATAGCTGCCCGTATCGAAGAGCACGTCGGACATGTTGACGATCAAACCGCGAGCCGTGTCGCGCGTTTGCAAAATAGAATTGAGCTGGTTGAGCAGTTGCGAACGAAGTTGCGCCTTTTCGGCTTCCGCTTGCGCGGCGGCTTGGCGCGCTTTCTGGGCTTCCGCTTCCGCAGCGCGCTGCTGATCGACCGCGGCGGCTTTATCCCGCGCCGCTTGTTCGGCGGCTGCTTGCGCAGCTTGCTGTTGCGCTACCGCGGCAGCGGTGGCTTGCTCGGCTTCTGCTTTTTGCCGCGCGGCCTCGGCGGCGGCCTGCTCCGCTTCTTGCCTCATGCGAAGCGCGTCGGCTTTCGCCTGCTCCGCTTGCTGGCGGGCGAGTTCCGCGTCCTGGCGGCGCTTGATTTCCGCAGCGGCTTGTTCTTCGGCGGCTTTCTTATCCGCGGCCGCTTTGGCTTGCGCGTCTTCTTCGGCCTTTTGTTTTACGGCCATCACGCGCGCTTCCTCGGCCGTTTGGACAACCTCGCGCGCCGCGGCTGAAACGGATTTTTTGTCGCTGCGGTTGCGGTAAATATCTTCCGCGCTCTGCAGTTGCTGCTCGGCTTTGGCGAGCGAAGCGGCGGCGTACTTATCAGCCTGCGCGATGTGCGCGATGCGAACGGCATTGCGCGCCTCGAACAGTTCGAGAGGCGTTTTGCGGTCGATGCCGAAAATGGCGTTCTCAATCTTGGTGTTGGAAGAGGAATAGATGCCGCGCCCGAGCAATTCATATTGCGCGTCGATGTTTTCGATTCTGCCTTGCGTGGCGGGGCCGAGAACATTTTCGACCACGACCATGTTGCCCGGCTGCGTAACCGCGAAATACGGCTCGGCGGTAACGATCATGCCGAAGGTTTGCATGTCGGTGGTGGCTTTCACCTCGCCGCTGCCATTTTTCAGGACAACTTCGCCGAGATTCACGGCGCGGCCCTGTGAAGAAACGGCCCACAGCACATAAGTGAGATATTCGAGGCCGAATTTGGTGGCGTCGTCGAAGCCCTGAAATTTGGCGTCAACTTCGGTGCGATAGGTCTTGTTCTCGACTCGGGCTTCGCCGCTGGCCCCCTGCAGGAGTTCGGTGCCGTGAAAATCGATCTTGGTGGCGCCGCCGCCGCGCCGGTATGTCAGTGCTTTGGTGGTGCGAAAAACGGTGTTGGAGCCGGAAGCGGACGAGGAGCCCGCAGGCTGAGAAGCCGCCGGAGTTTGCGGCTTTGCCGCGGCTGGCGCCTGAGCCAACGCGGGCGCGGCTAGCACGCCGAGCAAACCGGTGGTTGCGACGCAGGCCGTTGCGACTCGGGCCATCGCGAGATAAAAAGATGTCATTTTCACGTCAGACTCCTTGGCCGCCGTATATGGCGACAGCGGTTAAACAGACGACTCTCGCCGTCTTCCAGCGAGGGTTTCCAACTCCAAAAGGGAACAATTTCCTAGGTTCTTTTTATCCTAGCAAGAACGGGCTGAACGGAAAGCAAGCGGGAAAGCCCGTTTGTACAAGTGATTACGAGCCTGTGCGCAAGGACAGGTGGGACAGCCCGGTAAGCACCAAAGGGGGGCGGGCGGCGCTCCAGCGCGGTTGTAGTCATTGCCGCCGATGGATGGGAAATGAGCAGAGATTCGCAGGACCGAAGTTAGTTGTCACGCCGGCTACGCGAGGGTGGAGGCCTCGGTTCCAAAGGCAAGTGTCAGCCGCCGGCGAGCAGCGTCATGGAAGAATGCTTATACACTGGTCTGGCAGGCCAGCTTGCTCTTTCGCTTTTTTTCATACATCGCTCTGTCAGCGTGAACGAGCAGTTCACCCAGCGTGACAGCATTCTTTGGGTCGAACCGCGCAATTCCCACGCTTAAAGAGAGGGAATACAAGCTTGCGGCGGAGTTCCCCTTCTTCAGGCTCTTCTCCAGCCGCCGAAGGATCACTTCCTCGGATGGCTGACCAGCTTCCAACGCCAAAACGACAAACTCGTCTCCGCCAAGGCGCCCTAAAATGTCGGAACTGCGAAAAGTCTGTTCCAAAGCGTCGGCGGTCCGAATCAGGGCCATATCGCCTTCCTGGTGTCCGTGGGTGTCATTGATCTTCTTGAGGTTGTCCACGTCACAAAAAAGAAGAAGCAAGGACTCCGAATTCCGGCGTGAGCGTTTCAGCTGTTGCATAGCGGCGGCAAAAAATCCCCGGCGATTATAGAGGCAGGTCAGATCATCAGTGAGTGCAAGGTACCGTAGCTCGCGATCCAGAAGGGCTTGTTTCATGGCGCTCCAGACGGCCGGGTGGCCAGCGACACGCAGGGTCTCCGGGTCCGGATTTGACGATTTTAGGATGGTTGAAATTTCATCCACCTCCTGCAAGATTTCACCTAGCTCGTTATCCGCAGCCTGCAGCGCGGAGGCGAGCGTCTCTTCCAATCCTTGCTGCGAGGCGTTCTTTTTCCGCTCCATATAGAGAATCCTGCGAGTAGGCGCCGGGCTGGCAACCGCACTCATGTTCCTAACACCGTGGGCAACCATGATCCCTCCTGTTAGCGAGCGGCAACCGGAAGTTTCTTCCGTGCGGGAATCATTCCACCGGGCATCGACGGCGGCTAGCAGGTGGGTGCTGCAATCTTTCAGCAGGTCATCCCCTTAGGACGGCTGCAGGTGGAATCCTCGGGCTGCGCAGATCAGATGGTGATTATCACTCGTGCTCAGCCCCGTCAGGTGTTTACCCTAGTCCGCTGGCAGCGGTTCCCCGGATTGAGCTGGCAGGAGCCGCGTGGTATTTGATACAGACCATGCCTTCGGCTCAGTGCCTTTAGGGGCTGAGCGTCCACGGCGTCCATATCGAGGAGAGAACCCAGCCATGGCAAGACGAGAAAACAATTCCAAAGATTCCGGAGTGCGAGGCCAGCAAGGAGCGGAATTGGCGGGAAGTGAAGCGCCGCAAGAGCTGCTTCGCGAGCTGGTCGCCCACCTTCGTCAGAACAGGACACAACTTCGCGAAGAGTGGGTGGCACGCATTTCGGAAACCCGCCTGCTCACTGCGATGACCAAGGAAGAGATCTTCGCTGAAGCTACGTCGGTTTACGACAGCTATGTGGAAGCACTCGAGACGGAAACGTTCGAGGCTTTGCAGGCTTACGCCCGAAACCTTTCCGAACGAATCATTCCTCGAGGCGTTGAGACGCATGAAGTCGTGGGGATCGTGCTCCTGCTGCGCGACGTACTCGCGCGCTCTCTTTTCGCCAAGTATCAGACGGACTTCAAGAAGCTCAATCGCATCCTTGATGCGTATGAACCGGCCGCCAACCGCATCGCCAACACGGTGGCCGTCGGATTCGTCCAGGAACGTGAGCGTGTCATCCGCCAGCAGCAAGAGGCCATCCGGGAACTTTCGACCCCGGTTTTGCAGGTTCGCGAGCGGCTCCTGATTCTTCCTATCATCGGAGTGATCGATCCTCAGCGCGCGCGCCAATTGACCGAACAGCTGCTTCGAGGGATTCGCACCAATCGAGCAAAGGTCGTGGTTATCGATATAACCGGTGTGGCCGCCATGGACGTGACGGTAGCCAATCACCTTGTGCAAACCGTCGAAGCTTCGCGTCTGCTGGGCGCCACGGTCATCGTGACCGGCCTTTCCCCTGAAATTGCACAAACCCTGGTCACGATCGGAGTGGACCTCGGCAAAATGAACACCGTCGGAGATCTGCAAGGCGGCATCGAGCAGGCGGAAAGACTGCTAGGCTACAAGGTAGTGACGCTGGCCGAGTCTCGCTAGAAATTCCGGAGAAAGAGGCACCGTGGAAGTCCCAATTCTCAAGCAGGGCGAGGTTCTGATCGCGACTTTTCAGGCAGCCCTTTCCGACGCTGACCTCAACCAACTGCGCAGCGGATTGGTGCGTCAGGTAGTGAAGTTCCGGTCCCGCGCGGTGATTGTTGATGTCACGGCGATGGACGTAATGGATTCCTTCGCATCTCGAACCCTTCGCGAGATTGCGCACATGATCCGGCTGCGCGGCGCCGAAACGGTCATCGTGGGCATTCAGCCAGAGGTTGCATTTGCGATGGTCCAGTTGGGTTTAACTTTGGAAGGAGTCGCGACGGCGCTGGATCTCGAAGAAGGACTGGCGTACCTGACTCAAAAGTTCAAGAACATAAACTAACATGGCGATGCGGCCGACTGAAGAAATCCGAGTGCCCATCCACTCGGACCAAGATATCGTCGTAGCCCGCCAGAGGGGCCGCGCTCTTGCCTTGGGGTTCGGTTTTTCTCCCGGGGATGCGACGCTGATCGCGACAGCAATCTCCGAATTGGCGCGCAACATCGTTTCGTATGCACAGAAGGGCGTGATCACCCTCCGGGGCATCCAGTCTTCCGGCCGCCAAGGCCTACTGGTTGTCGCCTCCGACGACGGCCCGGGAATCGCGGATATTCGACAAGCCATGCGCGACGGTTTTTCCACTTCCGGAAGTTTGGGACTAGGGCTCCCCGGGGTCCGGCGTATTATGGACGAATTTGAGATTCATTCACGTTTCGGCCAGGGGACCCGTGTGGCGGTGAAAAAGTGGAACCGATAGAGACGCCGCTCGTAGAGTATGGCACGGCGAAGTTCATACTGCCCGGTCAGAAGGAATCCGGGGATCAACACCTGGTTTGTTGCGGAAAGAGCGCGCTACTTATAGCCGCCATCGACGGCCTGGGGCACGGGGAAGAAGCAGCCAACGCCTCGAGGGCGGCCGCGGCGATTCTCAGGGAGGGAGCCGATGAACCGATCCTATCTCTCGTGCAAACTTGCCACGAAAAGCTGCGGGCGAGCCGGGGCGTGGTCTTAAGTCTTGCATCCTTTGATTCCGTGCATGGCATGATGACCTGGCTGGGCATCGGGAATGTTCAGGGAGTGTTGATGCGCGCCGGGCCGAACGGTGGAACTGTTCAGGAGGTCCTACTGCTTCGAGGAGGCGTTGTGGGGGGCCAGCTTCCGCCACTGCAAGCGGCGGTGCTTCCCGTAGCGAGAGGCGACAGTCTTATTTTTGCCACCGACGGTGTGCGAAGTGAGTTTGTGGAGAGCTTGTCACGGCTGGAATCACCGCAAAGAACAGCGGACAGAATTCTGCAGCGCTATCAAAGCGGAGCAGACGATGCGCTGGTGCTCGTCGCACGCTTGACCGGAATTCGCTCATGAAGACAGCGACCAAGCGCAAAGCAAGGCCGGCCCAAACGTTTGAGAAGCGTTACTACTCCGGACTCCTCGAACATGTGCAAAATCCCCGTGAAGCCACGCTGGGACGAGCTTACGAGCTTGGCCGCTGCGCAATTTCGGAAGGGAAAAGCCTGCTGGAGATTGCGTCGCTCCACCATCAAGCGCTTCAGAGCGTGGTTATGGAGAACACGAACGTGCCATTTCCGCAAAAAGTGCTCGACTCCGGAGTGCGAGGGTACGTTCTGAAGAGCCAGGTCGCCAGCGATTTGCTGGAGGCCATCAGACAGGTTTCGCGCGGACAATTCTATCTAAGTCCGGGGGTGACTTGCGCGGTGATGGAGGCGTATCGCTCAAAAGGTGGACAACCAAAAGGCCATTTAACTTCGCGCGAACGTCAAGTACTTCAATTAATAGCCGAAGGCAAGTCCACGAAGGATGTAGCCTGCTTGCTGAACATCAGCGTGAAGACGGCCGAATCTCATCGCACGCGGCTTATGCAGAAACTGGATATCCACGAGACTGCCAGCCTGGTTCGCTACGCCATCCGGCGCGGCATCGTAGAACCGTGAGGCGCCGATATTACGCGGAGCGGGCCTACGAAGCCGAATCGCCAAAGTCGTTGAGAGGCGAATCGTAGAATTGTATGATGCGGGAGGCGCAGGGCTGAACGGGCCGCGCGGGCTAGACGGGGGCAGAGAGGTGAATTGTGCGCTCCTTCCAAGAGTCTCCACATAGAATCAGGGCTTCGCGAGTTTTGGGATTTGCCACAATTTTTTTGATGATAGGCGGAGCGCACAGGCCAGTTGCGGCAAGGCAAGCTTCGGCGACTGCTCAAGCAGGTGCGTCTCAGCCAGCGCCCGGCGAAGTCCAGGCGCAAATCCCGCGGGCTCAAGAAGCGACTCCGGCGGCGGAAGCCCCGGGATCGAACTACGATAAATCTATTTTTCAGAAGCCCATTCCCGGCGATCAGCTGACGTTTCTGAGCCAGTTCTCTGGGGCGGAGTCCGGCGACCTCGTTCGGAATAAGCAGTACCGCAAACTTATGCACAACATGATTCCGGATTGCATCTTTCACTATGGGTGGGACATGTCGCTGCCTGATGCGCTGGAAAAGGTGCTCATGGGGTCGCCTCTGCCTGTGCAAATACGCGAAGGGCGATACTTGATGGTATCTGGACGCAGCGGGCCGTACCTTGCGGGGCGGGGATTCATGTGGATTGACTTGCAGGATGGAATTGGACTGGGCGGATTTTATTTCCATCCGACGAATGGCGAGCCAACGCCGACGGTGACTATTTTTTCCAAACAGTTGAAGGAAAAGCTCCTTGAGATGAGCCAGCTTCCTCCCGCCTTTGCCGCGGACCTGCGCGAATGGTCCCGGGAGGCCGGGATTCCGCCGGTTACGACACGCTATTTCATCAGTGGTCAAAAGGAAAAGATTTTGTTGGAGCACGATGAGGATTACTGCGCGCTTGTAGGCGGGACGGCTGGGCCCGTTGAAGACGGGTGTGAACAGATGAATGCGAGCGCCGCGGACATCGATTTGAACGCGGCGTATTATCTGGAGCAAACGCATCACGCAACGAACGGGACGGCGTGGATGATTGTTGGCCAAGACCAGATTGCCTGGATTGCCGTGCGGGACAATACTTGCCGGCTTGGTCCGGATCCGGTACTGTGCCACATCCGGATGACGCGAGAGCGGACTCACGGGATCATTCGTCCCCATCCTGCGCCCCACCCGCCGCGCGCCTAGCTGGACCTAGCAAATATTTCCACGGAACAATTTAGCTCCTCAGACGTCTATGTATTATGAGGTCTGAGTATGGCCAAAGCTGAGGCTTTGCAGGGATCGATGGATTTGCTTGTCTTGAAGATACTTTCAAGGCGGCCCGGGCTGCACGGGTACGCCATCATGACGGCGATTCAGGATATTTCTGGCGAAGTGCTGCGCGTGGAGGAAGGGTCGCTGTATCCGGCGCTGCACCGGATGGAGGAGGCGGGATGGATCCGGGCGCGTTGGATTACGAAGGAGACGGGGCGGCGGGCGCGGCTGTATGAGTTGACGGCGGCGGGGAAGAAGCAGCTTGGGATGGAAGAGTCGCGGTGGCAGGCGGTGACTTTGGCAGTGAATCGCGTTTTGCGGGAGGCCTGAAATGTCTCTGTGGTCGCGGATGGCGAATATTTTTCGCGGCGAACGGTTGAATCGCGAGATCGATGAAGAGCTTCAAGCACACATCGATGAAGCCGTTGCCGCGGGGCGCGAGCCAGGCGAGGCGCGAAGAGCGTTCGGTTCGGTGCTGCGACACCGCGAAGCGAGCCGTGACCTTCGCCTGGCGGCGTGGATGGAGTCGCTTCGCGCAGACACAGTGTTTGGTTGGCGGCAGCTGAAGAAGAACAAAGTAAGTTCCGCGGCGGCAATTTTGTCGCTGGCGCTGGGAATTGGAGCATGTACGGCGGCGTTTCGAATGATCGACGCGCTGCTGCTGAGGCCTCTGCCCGTGGCGAACGCAGACCGGCTTTACGTGGTCGCGTTTGAAGGGACCGGGCCGAACGGAACGATGATCTACGACAGCTGTTCGTATCCGATGTTCCGGCAGATGCGCACGGACGTCAGGGAGCAAGCTGAGCTGATCGGTGTTTCCTACGCAGATCGGCTGGATTTGACGTACGGGTCCGGCCAGGAGATGGAAAAGGAATACGTGCAGTTTGTCTCGGGATGGATGTTCAGCGCGTTTGGATTGAAGCCTGCGATTGGACGATTGTTTTCAGAAGACGATGACAACAAGCCAGGCGCACATCCTTACGCGGTCCTGTCACATGACTATTGGGCGCGGCGATTTGGGAAGGCTCCAAGCGTTGTGGGACGGACATTTCGCATCGGCGAGACGGACTATCAAATTATTGGCGTTGCGGAGAAGCGGTTCACGGGGACGGAAACGGGAACGATGACGGGCATTTTTCTACCGATGGCCATGAAGAATCCGCACACGCTGGCCAGTTGGAATAACTTTTGGATGCGGACATTCATTCAGTTGAAGCCGGGCATTGAAGTGCAACCTGTAGAGGAACGGTTGCGGGCGACATTTCATGCGATCAAGGAAGAGCGAGTGAAAACGCTTATCAATTTGACGCCGCAACAGAAGCAGCTCTTCTTTAAGGAGAGATTGTTGGTGGACAGTGCGGAGACGGGACGGTCGAATCTACAGCGGGATTACAAACCGCCGCTGGAGATTTTGGCGGCGCTGGTCGGGCTCCTGTTGCTGATCGTCTGCGCCAACGTGGCGAACCTGATGACGGCGCAGGCGTCGGCGAGGTCGCGGGAAATGGCTCTGCGTGTTTCGATTGGCGCGGGACGGTGGAGGTTGGTGCAGCTGGTTTTGGTGGAGAGCGCGTTACGGGCGTTTGTGGCGGCGATCCTGGGCGGTTTGTTTGCATGGTGGGCCGCCCCGTTTGTGGTCGGCATGATCAATCCACCGGACGATCCGGCGCGGTTGGCGCTTCCGGGGGATTGGCGTGTCTTTGGATTTGTGGCTGTTTTGTCGCTGGCCGTCGCGCTTTTGTTTGGGCTTGCTCCGGCGCTGCGGGCGTCGGCCGTGAAACCGGCCAGCGCGTTGAAGGGCGGCGACAGTCCAGAGTTGCGAGGTCGATTGATGCATGCGCTGATTGCAGCGCAGGTGGCGCTTTGTTTTCTGGTGCTATATAACGCGGGCTTATTTGTAAAGACGTTTGAAAGGTTGACACAGGTACCGACAGGATTTTCGGCGGACGGTGTGTTGAATCTCGAGACCATGACGCATCGGGCGCAACCGCCGGCGCTCTGGGACCAGGTGGCGGAGCATTTGCGCGAAGTGCCGGGGGTTGAATCCGTCGCGACGACGACGTGGCCGCTGATGAGTGGAGAGAGTTGGGTGGGTGAGATTTCGATCGACGGAGCACCCCCGGGGGATGTGCTTTCGGATTTGCTGGCTGTGTCGCCAGGGTGGATGGAAGAAATGAGGATTCCATTTCTGGATGGAAGAGATTTTCGGCGTGGGGAGACTTATCCGAATGTGGCCATCGTGAATCAAGCGTTCGCGAACCAGTTTTACCACGGCGAAAATCCGGTTGGGAAGACGTTCGAAAAGGTGGATTCGCCGGAAGAACGTTCACGGTTTGAGATTGTGGGTTATGTGAAGGATGCGCGCTCGCGGGACAATCTGCGGCTGCCCATACGGCCGACGGCTTACGTTCCCTTTAATGCGGTGAATACAGCGGGCACGCCACAGCTGCGCGGGCGGGGGACTTTTGTCGTCCGGACGCATGCCGCGAACCCGCTGGCAATGGCATCCATGCTGCGACAGGAAGTGGCGCGTGCACGGCCGGAGTTTTACGTCAGCAACATTCGGACGCAGGCCGAGATCAATCGAGGGCGTACCTTTCGCGAACGGTTGCTCGCGACTCTGGCATTGTTCTTTGCCGTTGTGGCGCTATTGCTGGCCGGCGTCGGACTGTATGGAGTGCTGCACTATTCTGTGCTGCAGCGGCGGCGCGAAATCGGAATTCGGATCGCCGTGGGAGCCCAGGCGGGAGGCGTCGCACGACTTGTGACTACGGACCTGTTTGGGATGGTGCTTTTGGGAGCTGTCGCGGGAGTCGGGTTGGGAGTGTTTTCCGTGCGATACGCAGCGACGCTGTTCTATCAGGTAAGGGCGACAGAAACGACGATGCTTGCGTACCCTTCGCTCGCACTGATGGCCGTGGCGCTACTGGCCGCGTTGCCTCCGGTGATCCGAGCCGTGCGAATCGATCCGGCTTCGATGCTTCGCGCTGAATAGACGTTTTCTGAGTTGTCAGCTGAGTTTTGGGGAGGCGGAATCATGTCGTTGTGGTCGCGGATGGCGAATATTTTTCGTGGTGAACGGTTGAATCGAGAGATTGATGAAGAGCTTCAGGCGCACATTGAGGAGGCCATCGCTACGGGGCGTGATCCGCTCGAGGCGCGCAGGGCGTTTGGCTCGGCGCTGCGGTTTCGCGAGGGGAGCCGCGATGTGAGGTTGATTGGGTGGCTGGAATCGCTACGAGCGGATGCGGTTTTCGGCTGGCGGCAGCTTGCCAAGACCAAGATGACTTCGGCTGCTGCGATCTTCTCGCTTGCGCTGGCTATTGGCGCTTGCACATCAGCTTTCCGGCTGATCGACGCCGTGCTGCTGCGGCCCTTGCCGGTGGCGCACCCCGAAAGGCTCTACGATTTGGCGCGGCAAGCCATCGGGCCGGAAGGGAAGCCGGAGACATTCGACAGCTGGGCTTATCCCGCGTTCCAGCTGATGCGTGCGGCTGTGAAGAACGATGCGGAATTAATTGCGATGTCGTACGCGGAGCCGGTGGACCTGACTTACAAATCGGACGAGGAGATGGAGAGAGCTTATTTGCAATACGTTTCCGGCTGGATGTTTTCGACGCTCGGAGTGAAGCCGGCGCTGGGGCGGCTGCTCACGGAAAACGACGATTTGAAACCTGGCGGGCATCCCTACGCCGTAATTTCTTACGACTATTGGACGCATCGGTTTGGGCAGGATCCCAAGGTAATTGGGCGAACTTTTCGAATGGGGAACGAGCTTTACGAAATTGTCGGCGTGGCGGAGGCGCCGTTTACGGGGACCATGCCCGGCACGATGGTGGATATTTTCGTGCCGACGATGATGCATCCAGCAGTCACGCGCAAAGACTGGGACTGGCATAGAACTTTGGCGGTGGTCAAACCGGGTGCGGCGTTGGAGCCGATGCGGCAAAAGTTGGAAGCGACTTCGCGGGCGTTTGAAGAGGAGCGCGCCAAGGGCTTCCTGGGAATGTCCAAAGAGGAGATCGACAATTTCTTGAATCAGAAGCTTGTGCTGGAGCGGGCGGAGACGGGAGTCTCGAATCTGCAGAGAGAGACGCGGCGGCCACTGGAGATTCTTGGCGTGCTGGTAACTTTGGTCCTGCTGATCGCTTGCGCGAATGTCGCGAACCTGATGACCGCGCAAGCTTCGGCGCGGGCGCGCGAGATGGCTGTGCGAGTGTCGATTGGCGGGGGACGTTGGCGGCTGGTGCAGTTGGTGCTGGTGCAGAGTGCGTGGCTGGCTGTGCTTGCGGCTGCAGTTGGCGGGTTATTTGCGTGGTGGTCGGGACCGTTTGTGGTGAGCATGATCAATCCGCCGAACAATCCGGCGCGGCTGGATCTGCCCGCAGACTGGCGGGTGCTGGCTTTTGGGGTGGCGCTGGCACTGGGTGTGACTCTGCTTTTTGGGCTGGCACCGGCGCTGCGGGCTTCGTCCGTTAATCCGGTGAGCGCGTTGAAGGGTGGAGAGGATCCGCACTCGAAGCGACGGTTGATGCACGCGTTGATCGCGGTGCAAGTCGCGTTTTGCTTTCTCGTGCTTTTTGTCGCGGGACTTTTCGTCACGACGTTCAAACGCTTGTCTGAGGAGCCTACGGGTTTTTCGGCGGACCGATTGCTCGTTCTCGATACGGTCGCAAAGCAACCTCAGCCTGTGGAGTTCTGGGAGCAAGTGGCGGAGCATCTGCGAGGAGTGCAAGGAGTTCAAATGGTGGCGCTGGCGGATCATCCGCTGCTCGGCGGCAGCAGCTGGAACAACTTTATTTCCGTGAATGGCGCGCCTCCCAACGGAGTTCTCGCTTACATGCGAAGCATCTCGCCTGGATGGCTGGATACGATGAAAATTCAGTTAATCGACGGCAGAGATTTTTTGCCGAGCGACATGCAGCCGGGGTCGGCGATCGTCAACGAGACCTTCGCGAAGACTTACTTTGACGGCGTGGATCCAGTGGGAAAAGCGGTTGACCTCAGCATGGACGAAGGTGTGCGGTTGCGCTATCAAATCGTCGGATTGGTGGGGGATGTCCGGTACAGGGATTTGCGCGAACCGATCTTGCCGCAGCTTTACGTTCCTTTCCACTCGGTCGATGCGAGCGGAGCATCGGGAAAGAGCAGCGCGGGAACTTTGCTTGTGCGGACGACTCTCGCGAACCCGATGACGCTGGCATCGGTGCTGCGACAGGAAGTGCCGCGGGCACGGCCTGAATTTCGTGTGAGCCGCATCCGCACACAATTGGAAATCAATCAGTCGCACACGGTGCGCGAGCGGCTGCTGGCGACTCTGGCACTGTTCTTCGCGATTGTGGCGCTCTTGCTGGCTGGCGTTGGGCTTTACGGCGTGCTGCACTACTCCGTGCTGCAGCGGCGGCGCGAAATCGGCATTCGTATCGCGATCGGCGCACGAGCCGGTAGCGTCGCTCGGCTGGTAACGCTGGATGTGTTTTCGATGGTGCTATTGGGAGCCGCGGCGGGCGTGGGGCTGGGAATGATTTCGGTGCGTTCGATCGAGTCGCTCTTTTATCAGGTGAAAGCCACCGATTTGCAAATGCTGGCGCTGCCTGCGCTGGCGATTCTTGCGGGGGCCTTATTGGCGGCGCTGCGGCCGGTGATCCAGGCAGTGCGAATCGATCCAGCGTCGATGTTGCGGGCGGAGTAGCGGCCTGAGGTTCGGCGAATTGTGACAGCGCGAACAGTTCTGCACGGTTTTTCGCGGTTACGCAGAACGTGGCGTCTTGTCGCGGTTGCTGTGGCGGCAAGTTAACCATAACGGGGGCCCCTCCCCCGTTTTTTTGTAAACGCTGATTCCAGGAGACTTTAAGTTGCTTGGAATGAATACTTGCGCAAGTGTTCATTCTAAAGGGGTTGACGGCGATGCCATGTGACGCGGGGTCTTGGGGGTGGGGAGCGAGTGGAGTAGGTGCGGGCGGCGAGGGGTGTGGCGAGGAGAACCGTTCGAGGCCCAAGGCAAACATCAATAATGATAGCACGGCTTTGTATTATTGTCAAGGTGTATTTATTGAATGTATATCATTCGAACGTGAGACGGGGAAGTTGAATGAATTGAGGTGATTGGCGGGATTTTGGGAGTTTGGTGAGACGGTCTAATAACGATTAATTCGGGGAACGTCCCGTCTGGAACGTGTGAAGAAATCGATCAGGGGAATTTAGCGGATGATCCAAAATCTATCCCGGCATCGCGATCGTCACTTACAAGCGTTCTAAACGATAAATTCTCGAGCGCGGATTCCGTCGAAATCGCGAATGTGCATTTTTTCACACGTTCCTGTCCCGGTTTCCCCCGGTTCCCGGTTTCATTAAGTTCCGAGGACGAGTTGTGCTCGTTCGGAATGTTGCTTGGCTATTTCGTCCAGCCAAATCTTTGTCCTCGGCGGCAAGAATTGAGGCAGTAGATATCCACCTTCGTTGAAAAAACGCAGTGCTGCGGGCCCGACGTATCCATCAATCTCGGTGACCTTTCTTTGATAGTTCTTGCGTATCCAGCGAACGAGGCCATCGTACCATTTTTTGAAGTCGGGGGACTTATCCTCGAAAACACCATACAATCGACCTTGACCAAGCGCAGGTCGTCCTTCCCAGGATGTGGTAAATGAAGGTGTAAACTCCAAAATCGGTAGGCTTGACTCGTCCGCCCTAAAGTAACCTGGATTAGGTATCCATTTTCGACGCAGTCTCGGCAGAAGCCTGTGGTTCCAGAGGCAGAGCGGTTTGCCCTGGACGCTCCCGATATTAGTCAGTGGACTAACACGACCAGAGTCTGAATCTCTTAGAATGATTGATACGGCGTCCCGTTCCTGGGCAAAACCGAGGAAATTATCCCGATCCTCTGGCAGCATATGAAATGGTATTTGTCGACCCATCGATTGCGCAGCCTTTAGTCTAGCCGATTACTCAGGATTTGGCGTATCTGGAGTTGTATTGGGGTTGCTTGGTCGAACGGGGACCATTTTGGGCTTCACGCCTGTAGCTCCTTCAATGTCGTTGGCTGCTTTGACCTCTCGAGCTGGCGGCGTGCCGTTTTTGTTGGGTCGAATGACCTGGGTCGCCTCGGTAATGTTGCCATCTTTGTCTCGTTTGGCCGCGTCGATTCGCCGGGATCCTTTCTCGCCGCCGGGCGTTTTCACAGTAACCTCTCGCTCTCCGCCCATTTTTTCAGCTTCCTCTTTCACCGTTTGTTGGTGATCGGGTTTTCCGAGCGTGCCGGGTCTAGCGCTCACTGTGGGACGTCCAGCGTTTGGATCAGGGGCATAGCATTGGCCGGTTATCGGATCGTCGTAGCCCTCGGTCCTCATTTGGTTGACGAAATCCGGCGAGGGAGCTGGCGGAGGCTTTATTGAATCTCGCAGGGCGTCACTCATTCTAGAATTGAATTCCTCGGTATCTTTTGCCTCTGCGGGGTTCTCCTTTGCGTCTATTTCCGGATCAGCCTCCTGATGGCCGTCGAGGTCGGCGAAGGATTCGGGGTCGTCGGAGACCATGGAATAGAGATTGAGGGTTTGCGGGTTCGTGAGGTTGGCGTAGGGGACGGCGACGGGGACGCTGGACCAGTCGGCAGAGAGCCAGCGGCCGAAACGGCTGGTGTAGTAGCGGGCGCCGAAATCGTCGTTGCCGGTTTCTGTGTCGCGTTCTTTGCCTTCGAATTTGTAATTGTTGGTGGAGGGGCAGTTGTTGGTGTAGGGGTGCTCGCCGCCGTAGGGATCGAGGTCAGCGTCGTAGCAGACCGTGCCGTTGTTTTGGGTCATGACTCGAGAGGTGCCGAGGAAGTCTTCGGCATAGAATTGGGCGTTGCCGTTGGCCGGGAGCATAGCTGCGCGCTTGCCACCGAAATAAACGTATTCGTTAAGTGTGTTGCCGGAAGCGTCGGTTTCGGCGAGGATTTCGCTGCCAGCATCGTACCAATAGAGCTTGCCGTTGGATTTGGAGACGCGGCGGCCAGAGCCGTCATAAAGATAGGTGACGCCGGCGGCTGTTTTAATCTGGGATTCGGCGTCGTAGGGAATTGTTTGTTATAAATTAAGTGGATATTGTACTGGGGAGGGATGACGGAAAAAAGGTCGTGGTTGACGGCAGGGCAAACCACGCGCGAAGCGGCTGGCCAGAGAGGGAAATTTGATGGTGCCCGAGAGAGGACTCGAACCTCCACGACCTTGCGATCACTAGCTCCTGAAGCTAGCGCGTCTGCCAGTTCCGCCACTCGGGCACAAGCGCGGTGAGTGAAACCCCGGCAAATCCGGAGATTCCGTTTCAGCGAGGCTTTTTCATTGTGCCCGCCGCTTCCCGGTTTGTCAACGAAGGCCCGGAGAAGGTAGTGTCTTAATTTGGATTCTGCTTCTGCTTTTAGTCTGCGTAGCCCGCGCCGAACCTCTGAAAGCGACCATGCGTTGTGCCTTGGGGCTGGAAAGACCGCACACCATTGGGCCCAATAAATATGTAGACCGCTCCAGTTTTGTGAATGGCTTTAGATTCATCACGATAGGCAATAGAGAGAAAAAGGAACAGCGAAACTTTGTTCCCTTGAATCTGATCGAGCGCCATTTTGAGTACTTTGACTTGGCTTGGAGGAATATCCATCGTAGCTTCCGGAAGCAAGAGAGTTCCGCCGAATCCAGTAATGGTATCCACGAAATTAGGAGGGGTGAGCTGTTCCAGCCTTTCTTTAAGCGCATTAGGGTTAGGAACCGGGGAATTCGATACGGTAAGTTCTTGGATAGTGGCAACCGAGATTGCGGGAGCTGTACCACCATTCCGTATTGTGTAGCTAATCTCCAAATGGCCGCCTTCGTTGTCAAATTTGAGAACAGATTCGACTTTTGGCAATTCAGCAAAAGCGCACCAGGGACGGTGCGAAATAGCGAATTGCTGCTCACTATCTTTGAGAGTTTGCTCAGCTATTTTTATATTTCTCACGGATACTTCATTTGCTTTGTGCATTTCTTCCCATTGTCGTTTGGCGTAAAAAGTGTAAGCAAAAGTAATGGCAGCGATGGCGACAGTTGCAGCCGCAGTCCAAAAACTAGCGCTCGACAAAATCGACCATATCCAACTGAAAAATTCGTGGCGCATGCGAAGGGCCTCTTTTTTATAGTTAGTGGAGTCATTTGCGTGTTTCTTGGAATCGTTTTTATCGGCGCTGGCGGTGTCGGACTCAGGGAGAATTGGCGTCTTGGACTCGCCGTCTTTATCGTGGGAGTGCTTCTGCTTGCCCTGTCCGTGAGGCTTATCTACCATTCGATTGACCTACTCGACCCTGACGATAGCAATAGTGTAACACAAAAATAGCCCTTGACAATCTGCAATTACTGTAATACAGTAATTGCAGTAAGGGAGAAAACGCGATGGCAAACGTACTCAGCACGGAAAAGCAAATCGCAGTAATCGGAGCACTCGCGGAAGGCTCCAGCATCCGCTCAATAGAGCGCATTACAGGCGTTCACCGCGACACCATCATGCGGCTTGGCGTTCGTGCCGGAAAAGGCTGTGCGAGGCTCCTAGACGCCAAGATGCGCGATTTGTCCTGCCAGCATCTCCAGTTCGATGAGATTTGGGGCTTCATCGGCAAGAAAGAGCGCCACTGCAATCCGGACGATAGCCTTGAGCTTGGCGACGTTTGGACATTCTGCGCTATCGACTCCGATACCAAGCTTGTCCCTTCCTTCAAGGTCGGGAAGCGGGACTCCGCTACCGCCAATGCGTTTGTTGCCGATGTAGCAGGCCGGATTAAGAATCGCGTACAGATTTCGAGTGACGCGCTGAGAGCCTATGTGGAAGCGGTCGAGGGTGCATTTGGCGCTAACGTCGATTTCGCGCAGATCGTCAAGACCTACGTCAATGATGGAGCACAGAATGCTGAACGCAAGTACAGCGCGGCAGAGTTTGTGATTGAGGAAAAGAAGGCCATCAGCGGATTCCCTGATATGCGGCTGGCGTCTACCAGCCATGTCGAAAGGTTGAATGGGACTACTCGCTTACACATGCGCCGCTTGACCCGACTCACCTACGCTTTCAGCAAGAAACTAGAAAACTTTGAGGCAGCGGTTGCGCTGCATTTCGCCTACTACAATTTTGTGAAGCGCCACATCACTCTCCGCGCCACGCCTGCGATGGTAGCGGGAATCGAGCGGGATTTCTGGACCGTTGGCAATCTAGTCGAGGCAACCGTGTGACAGCCATCCAAGAGTTGAGAGAGACCATTCGACGCTTGCACGGAGCGGACGCTACTCACGTTCAAAGTGTGCCCGTGAAGGAAACGTTCCAAGGGCAAACTGTGTGGGAAGGTATTGTGGAGGTTTTTGATCTTCGCGGCCATCCGAAGGCGTCAAGAGTCTATGCGTGGATACACGACACAGATGGTCTGCAGAAACGCCACGTGACAGTGCTGCACGTTGGTCCTATCACGTCGGCAGTTGAGGCAGTCAGAGCAGCTATCGTTCAGGAGTTTAGAAGCCGTGGCACAGCGGAAGAAAGCTAGGAAAGTCGGACGCCCCAAACTGCCAAAGGGTGAGGCGATGGGTCGCATAGTGCCTGTGCGCTTCACGGCTGAGGCATTAAAAGCGATGGAGGCGGCAGCGGCGGCCAAAAAACTCAGTCTCTCGGAATGGATACGGAGCACGTGCAATGCCGCAATCTGAGGATAAGAAGGTAGATGGAATTGAAATTAGGACACTACCCCGGAGAAGGCGCGCGGCCCCGTCAGGGCTCCGGATCCCTCCCGTTTGGGCACCTACAATCGCCTGGAGGAAGCAGGTTGACGGGGTCGGCCAGAACTGTGGACTGTGGGTTCGGACACGGTCTCATGGGCCGGCCACGCGGACTTTCAAGCAACAGTTTGACTTATGCCAACTAGTTGAAATTTAAATGGTTGGTGCTATACTGCGCCTCAGAACGCGGTCTTATACCTTCCTCGTCCTCGCGAAATCAGGGACCGCGCGCCGGTTCTAGTGGGAGGTCACCATGGAAGCCATCACAGGGCCAATCCTGTACGTTCTCATCGCTTGGGGAATCGTAACCGCCATCTTCATGCTGTTGTTAATCCGGCGGAGCGTTCTCGCCAGCCACGAAGACGATCAAATCTTTCTGGATGGAGCATCGGAACACATGGCCCGGGAGCAGCGCGAGCTGATCGCCAAGATCAATACGCTTTCCCGGCCGCTTCTCACCAGCGGCATTGCTTCCGGAGCCCTATTGCTGGTGCTGGCCGGCTTATGGCTTTACAACGGATTGAAGAACTTCTAAACCGTTGAACAGCGCGGAAGCGCACGCCCGGCCCTCTAATCCGTCGAAGCTCCATTTGGCTTTGGTTGAACTATTTGCGGTGTGTTCGCAGGCGGGATCGGCGCGGCTGTAGGCGCCACGGAAGTGTGGTTGTGCACGATCACCCAGTGGTTATCCCTTTTTTCCATGACCAAGGTGGTCTGCCCTCGGGCTGCCGAGGGCTGCCCATCCACCACCGCTGAAAACTCCCACTGATAGCAGGCCCAGGCGAAGTTGCCGCTGAGCCTGATGTAGGTGTTCGTCCTGTCCATTCGTACTTGCTGCATGCGCGCGTGTTGTTGCTGGTAAGCGGTGAGATAGTTGCTCCAGCCGAGTACAGGGGGCGCCCAGATGCCGTTCACCACGATGACGTCATCGGCATAGTCTTTGTGCAGCTTTTCGATGTCGCCAATCTGCCAGGCGCCCAGCATCTCCGAAATCAGGTAGTCGATCTGCTGCTCATCCCCCATCGGTATCATGGGAGTAGTTCCCGCGGCGGCATCTTTCTTTTTTTTGTCCTTCTGGCCCGCCACTCCTGGCGAACCGCAGGCCAGCAAAAGCGCCGTTCCCAGAAAGAGCGCGATAGCAGTCCGGATCTTCTGGCCGGCAAAATGCGTGTAGAAAAAATTCTTCATGCGTCCTCAACCCCCGGTGAAAGAGAATAGCACGCTGATTTGCGCTCGGGAGCAGTGTGTCCAGTTAATTTACTCTCGTTGTGGCCGCGCCGTTGGACTCTCGGATGCCTGAGTGACGCTTCGAGCTCAATCGGGATGGGTCGCGCTGAGCAGGTTGACGAAAAGCCGGTAGGCGCCGGGGACACCTTCAGGAATTTGGCGGAAGAAAGCGATGCCCGTGTAGATGTACATGCCCTTGCCGTAGTGCGTGTAGACCAGCGAGCCATCGAGGTCCGGCTCGCCGGGATCGTGCATCGCCAGAAGCGCCGTGTATTTTGGATCAAACTGCGTCCAGTCATATAAGCTGCGTTCCTGAACCCATCCTTTGAAGTCGTCTTGCGTAATTTTATTGGGGCGATTCAAGAGCGGGTCGTCCGGTTTGAGAAATTTCACCGCGGCAGTTTCGTCCGTGACGCGCGGCAAGTGACCTTGCTCTGTCAGGATTTTAGCGGGATAGGGAGCGTATTCCGCCTTGTTCCAGGCGAAGTCCCGGTTGTACTGCACCACGAGCGTGCCGCCTTTCGAGACGTAGTCGAGCAGCCGCTGGTTCGCGCCGGGGAGCTCGGGGCGCAGTTCGTAAGCGCGGACTCCGACGACGATGGCGTCGAATCTTGAGAGGTCAGCGAAGGCCAGCGCCTGCGCATCGAGAGTTTCCACCTGGATCCCCAGCATTTGCAGCGCCTGGGGGATTGGTTCGCCCTCCGCCGTGATGTAGCCGACATGCAGATTTTCGGGAATGTTGATCCCCAGAGCGTGCACCATGCACTCTGCCTTCTCACTCCAGAGTTGCGTCGGCAAAGAGGGCAGTGGCGCGAGCGACGTCGAGAATTTTTCGTCGCCCCGTTTTGCGTAGGCGACGATCGGGTAATTTCCCGCGGCCAGGCCATTCGGCGCGGTCACGGCCAACTTCGCGTAGCGGTCCCCGGAGCCCTCGATGGAAATTTCCTGTGGAGCGCTGGCGGAAAAGCCCTCCGGCAGATCCAGGCCGACCGTGAGTTTGGCCGGTTGCGTTGCGTAGGAATGCACCCGCAGCAGTACATCAAACGGCTTTCCCGGTTTGCCGAGAATCGCAATGGCCTGCTTGGGCTCTACCGCCAGCGTATATGCCGGCACAATCCGCAGCGGTACGCGGTCGAGGGTCGTTGAGTTTGCGAATATGTGTGTCACGGGAACTTCCGCATCAAATTTGTAGCCGTCGATGGTCACTTCCTGTTCGGCGCGCAGGAGCGGCGGCGGTTCCGGCAAGAGCTTGTCCCAGGGGGTCAGTGCGGGCGCGGGCCGAGTTACAGCGATCGTGAATTCGTAACCCTTTTCGGCATCCCCTTCCCGTTTAGCCTCTTTGAACCCATCCGTAAATTTCAATTGCAGGTGGCCCAGTTCGCAGCCGTCTTCCTTGCGGCAATGGGTTTCGGCGTGGATGCCAAAGGATTCACCCACAACAAGCGTGCTGCGGTCCGCCTCCGCCTTCAACTCGAGGCCTGCGGCCAGCGCCAGTGCCTTGTCCAAGCGCTTCTTTATTTCTCGAAGATCGAAAACCTGGTCGGGCGTATAGCCGAGGTAGCTATCAGAAAACTCCGGAGGCGAGATGGATGAAATAAGAGTTGCAGCTCCAGCTAATTGCGCCAGCGCATCTTTCCAGTCGAGGTTGAGCGCCGCCTTGCGCGCGGCCAATATTTTTTCGTCCGCCTTGGCAGCGGCCATCGCTTTGCAGCTCTCGGTTTTGTCCCCGCCACAGAGAGTTTTTGCGACGGAGCCGGCCCACTCCTTTAGATTCACCGCGAGACTTGAGGCATCCAGCTTGCCGCCATTTTCCTCGATCACAACCACGGGCCTGCTGAGAAATGGTGAACCGATGAAATTTGTAACGCCTTGCGAACGATGGTTGGCGAAAGCATCCAGTCCAATTTCGCGCCACGTTTTGCCCCAAAGCGAGGATATTTCATCCACGCGAAGTGTCACTCCGTCAGCGCCGGCTGCCCCGCCTCGTTCTGTATCGAGGAGTTGCACGGGATTCGACGGCCCTCCCCAAGCACGGAGCCCTTCTTGAATCTGCTCGGGAAACGCCTTGTCATCGGCCGCTTTCTCCACGGCGATGGGCGTCCACAAGCCAGAAGTCTGGTGGTGGCCGTGGCCGCCGTGCACTCCGCCCCACCCGTTTACAACGATGTTCGGCCGAAACGTGCGGATCACTCGCACCATTTCTCCAAGAACCGGTTGTCCCCAAACTCTCTCCGTCTCCTCCGGAGTCTTCGAGAATCCGAAATCCGGCGCGTTCGCAAAAAACAGTTTCACGCCGTAGCCGCGCGTGGCTGCAAGCAATTCTTGTGTGCGGATCAACCCAAGCTGAGGCGCTTGCTCCGGCCCCAGGTCATTCTGTCCCCCTTCGCCGCGCGTGAGCGTCAAAAGCGCCACATCCGCATGTAACGCCCGTGCAAGATAAGTGAGGAGCGAGGAAGATTCGTCATCCGGATGCGCGGTGATGTAAAGAATGCGAGTGGTGACTCGAGCGCTTTCGATGGCCTCGACCGTCTCGGGCAGACCGGGACCCGTTCCCGGAGCAGGCGAAAATTGTGGCGCGGCCGGCTGCGCGAAAAGCGACGAGACCAAGAAGACAAAAAAGACAAAGCTGATGATTCCGGCTGACTTCTGGATGAGACGATTCACGCGGCCTCCGGTTCTTTCCCCTTTGCAAACGGCCATTGTCGCATTTCACGCGCCCGAATGAAAAATGCAAGTGCTCCCAGCGCGATTTCCGCCAATCCCCATTTTCGGGCTGGGCCAGTCTGCCAGAAAAGCCAGGCCCATCCCACCATCGTGAGCACTGCGGGCCAGGGGTACAGCCACATCCTGAACGGCAATCGCGCCACACCCCAGCGGCGGCGTAACAATATCACTCCCACCGCCTGGCCGATAAACTGAACCAGCAGGCGCATCGCCAGAATTCCGGCGATGGCCGTCTCGAGTTTCAGGGTCACGCTGAAAAGGAACGCCAGCCCGCCGAGAACAAGCAACGAGACGTGAGGAAAGTGCTTCGTGGGATGCAGGCGTCCGAATACCGGGAAGAAATTCCCGTCCAGCGCCGCCGAGTACGGCACGCGCGAATATCCGAGCAGTACCGAGAACACCGAGGCCAGCGCGATCCACAGGACCATCCATGTGGCCGCTTGCGCCGCATGATGTCCGTACAACCTTTCGACAAACGTGCTCACGATAAACTTCGAGTTCTGTGCTTCCCGCCACGGCACCACTCCCAGGATGCTCGTCTGCATCGCCAGATACAGCACGGTGATTCCGAGTATGGAAAGAAAAATTCCTCGCGGAATATTGCGCTCCGGATTGCGGATTTCCCCACCCAGATTGCAAATGTTGTAGTAACCCCAGTAGCTGTAAACCGTGCTCACCATCGCGGAACCGAGGCCCGCGAACCACACCCAGGAAAGAGAAAAAGCGCCGCGAGGAAAATCGAAAGCCATTTTCGCGTTGAAATGCGTTGCTCCGCCCCAGATCAGCCACAGAAGCGTGCCAATCACGCCAGCCCAGAGGAAGACAGAGATTTTGCCTATCGTAGTGATACGGCGATAGAGCAGAACTACCAAGCCCAAAACCAACCCGCCTGATACGGCTTTTGCCTCCAGTGTTGTGAGTGGATGTAGATATCCCGCATAGCGCGCAAACCCAATCGAAGCGGATGCGATCGACAGCGGCGCCTGAACAAACGTTTGCCACACAAAAAGGAAAGACATCAGCCGGCCCCAGCGCCACGGCCCGTATGCTTCGCGGAGAAAAACGTACGATCCGCCGGCCTTCGGCATGGCGGCGCCGAGTTCCGACCATACAAACGCGTCAAGCGTGGCCAGGGCGGCGCCGGCAATCCACGCGATCAGGGCTTGCGGCCCGCCCATCGCTTTGATCACCAGCGAGGTGACCACGAACGGACCAATTCCCACGATCTCGATCATGTTGAGCGCAACGGCCTCTTTGAGGCCCAGCCCGCGCTCCAGGCCGGAGGGCTGCTCTATGGGAAGGTTCCCATTCTCGCCACGAGCAACGTTGTCTTGGATAGTTGGCACCTCGCCGAGAATAGCAAATGCGCCGCGCCTCGGCGAACGCGCAATTTCTCGCGAGGTTCCAGATTCCTTCCTGGCCGCCGAATCAATTTTCGTTTGCAACTCGAGGGGAACGGCTTAGACTCATCGGTTTCCGGGTTGGCTGGTTCGATTTCCATGTGTTACGGCCTTCTCAGAAACTCACACGGTACCTCATGAACCGACGCCGCGCTTTCACGCCATGCGCAATGTTCCTCTGCACGCTCGCCGCTTGTTTCTTTGCGCCGGAGGCGCGCGCCCAAAAACTGACCTTGCCACCCGGCGCATCTGTCGCCATCGAGAGAATCTATTCCTTCGACCTCGACGCCGCCATCGCCGATGCCCAACGCATGCAGCATGAATATCCTGACCGCCCATTAGGCTATTTGCTCGAAGCAGAAACTCTGTGGTGGAGGATCTGGTGCACCTCTGCGGAATTCAAATATGGGATGATGGACGCGCGCCATCGCCCCAAGCTCGCGGCGGACAAGCGCTACTTTGACCTCGTCGCGAGCGCTTCATCGCTCGCGCAGGCGAGCCTCCAACAACACGAAACCGCAGAAATGCAGTTCTATGCAGGGTTGGCCGACGCTTTTGCCGCGCGTTTGTATGGCCTTCGCGGCGAAAATAGAGCTACCGCTCGCGCCGGTGTCCATGCCCGAGCGCATTTTCTCCGTGCCGTTCAACTCGACCCGCAACTCGTGGACGCCGATTTCGGCCTCGGCCTCTACAATTATTATGCCGACACGCTCAGCTCCATCGCCAAGTTCCTTGGCTTCTTCATGGGCATCCCCGGCGGCAACAAACAAGAAGGCATCCTGCAACTCGAAGACGATATTGCCCATGGCGTTCTTACTCCCGACGAAGCTCGGTTTTATCTGGCTCTGGACCTGCACCGTTACGATCAGCGGTACGAAGAAGCACTTGCCGTTATCGGCCCCTTGGTCGAGAAATATCCCTCGAATCCCTTGTTTCAACTGGCCAAAGGCGACCTGTACGGGAAACTGGGACGCAAGGAACAAGCCATCGCTTGTTACCGCGCTGCCGCAGCGCCGCCCGAGCAAGATCCCGAGTGCCGCGTCCACATCCAAGAACTTGTGCGTAAGTCGCTGGCGGCTCAAGGCGTTGCGAATCCTTCCGCCGCTCGTTGAGAATGATAGGCTTGCCGCGCCGATCCCTGCACGCCCGGCCCAACAATTGCTCATTGACCTTTCTTCAAGGAGAATGGTACTCATGTAGGGTTGTTCGGACCCGTTCTAACAGGGCAGGCGGCTTAGGATGAGCGCTTGGCGGAACGGGACATGGATTGCGTGGCTCTGGCCAGGCTAGGGTCAACGCGTTGCGCGGTTTGCGCATCTCACCCCAAAAGTAAACTGGCACCGGGGGTTCCCCGCCGTTTGACCAGACAGGTTTACCCAGCTGTGCCGGGGTAACCAGTGACGATGAAGGAGTCTCGATGAAGCGGTCTTGGGCAGCTTTGGCTGTCGCGATTGCGGCGATTTTCGCCGCCACAGGTTGCAACGATTACGGCAACACCTTTCAGGCCAATACGGGCACGTACTTGCAGTTTGTTTCTCCCGCCAACGTCATTGCGGGCGGACCTGACCTGACTATCTCCTTGACGGCCGTTGGAGGAAACTCTAACTTCGTGGTGCAAACCACCGTCACTTGGGACCAGAAGGCTCTCAAAACATGCGTCGTGACCACTACTGCGGCCAACGTATGTGCCCCGGCGAATGATACCGGAACCGTTGTTTCCGTGACCGCCGTGCTCCCGGCCGCTATGACGGCAAAGGCGGGAACGTATTTCGTCCAGACTGTCCAACCTCACTCTGGCGCGGGCACCAACGGCCTTTCCAATCCCCTCGCTTTCGTTGTATTTCCTACCCCCAATCCCGTCCCCGTGATCACAACCGTCGCTCCTAACACAGCTCCGGCAGGAAGCGCGGCTGTCCCGATAACTATCACCGGCACTAAATTTCTTCTCACGTCGGACCCCACTGGCGGCTCTCAGGTATTTTGGAACACGACAATTCAGTCGGCCCTCACCGTGACCAGCATCTCCACCACGCAAATCCAAGCGACGGTGCCCAATACGCTGCTCACCACGGCTGGTTCAGCGACTATAACCGTCTACAATCCCCCGGTTCCACCGCCCAGCGGTTGCCAAATCAACTGCAACGGCTTTGGAGGCGGCGGCACAAGCAACGGCGTGCCGTTCACGATCACGGACCCAGGAGCTAATAACGCCAGCAAGGCGGCCGCGGCCGTGCAGCAAGAATCGCCCGCAGTCAGCGTAGACGGTCGCTATGTGGCGTACACCGCTTCGCAAGATGGCCATTCCCAGGTTTTCGTCCGCGACACCTGCCAAGGCGCGGCCGCTTCCTGTCAGCCCAGCACTGTGCTCATTTCTACCGCTCTGGATGGCACCGCCGCTGCCGATGATAGCCATTCGCCCTCTATGAGTTCCGATGGACGCTACGTAGCTTTCAGCTCCGCTGCTGCAAATCTCGTTTCTCAATCGACCACCGGGCGCCAAGTCTATCTTCGCGATACCTGTTTTGGAGTCACCGCGTCTTGCACTCCATCGACTCAACTGATCTCCACGGATCCGAATGGAGCTCTCGTCGGCACGGAAAGTATCTTGCCCTCCATCAGCTCCTCGGGCAGATTCGTCGCCTTTCTCGCGGTCACGCAGAGCCCCTCGGCGCAAACATCCTCTTCCGTGAGCAAGTCCGCCGGAGGCTCATCCGGCAGCGTCTATCGACAGGTGTTCGTCCGCGACACTTGTCTCGGCGTCGCGAATTGCACTCCGAACACCACGCGGATTTCGCTCCAGCCCGGCGATTCTTCGGGAACTGGAACCACTAAGCCGGCCGGCCCAGCGATCAGCGGAAGCGCCGGCCACTTAGCCTTGACTGGTGCCAACACCGCGACGCTCTTTACACACGCGATTGCCGTGGACGACGGAGTTTTTCTGGCTCTCACCCAAAATCAGCCCTAAGCCTGCGCAGTGCATTCGCAGAACTTCAGAGCCTTATCCTGCGCAACAAGTCCGGGGTTTTGTCTATTGAGGAGCGTCTTGCTGAGGGGGAGCCGCTTGCGCCGGAGCTGGCGTCGGCGACGCTTCAGAAGCCGGCGATGAGTCCTTAAATCGAATCAGAGAAATCGTTGTGCCCCCGGCGTCCTGCGATAGCGCCACGATGCGTACCATCTGTTCGCGTTCCGCCACGAAGGTAATGTCTCCATCGGAAACGCGCGCTGCACTCAGAGCCTCGGGAAACGTCTTGTCGCCCGGGTTGTGGCGCGTGTACTCCGGACTTAAATGTCCGGTGTACCAGTTATCGACGTAATCTCGCACGTCCGTCGTGTGATACATGGACGTTTCAATGCCATTTTGTGCTTGTTTCAGGGCTGCCGCCGCATCGTTGTCGTCCGGCACCAATAACGATGAGCGGGGATAGATTGGCAATCCAGGCCCCACTTCGGTCTCTTTTTCCAGCCGAAAGGTCCCTCCTTGCGTTCGTATCGTGTCTTTTGCGCTTACCGCCGTTAGCCCCATCGATCGTACCACCCGGCTGGCAACGAATAGCCCGCCCGCAAGCAGTACCGCGAGCCCCGTAAACAAAGCAACCATCATCCACATGAGGGACTTCGAGGAAGACGAATTGCCCGATGATGATTCTCCGGCCATAGCTTGTCTCTCCCAATCGGGCACAATTCGCCCACGTTTTAGTTTGGCAGATATGCTTTTACGCGCATCGGGAAAGCAGTCCGGTTGTGTTCTAAGCGTTCCTGTTCTTCCGTTCAGGGCTGCTTTTCACTACTCCGGGCACATCATTAGATTTACGGGCTGTAATGCAAGCGTCTGTGTGGTGCCATGGGCCATGGCCCCAGCGTGGATTTCACCAGTCACCAGTCAAGAGCCACTAACCAAAGGTGACCACTCACTCCATCAGTTGAATCTAACCTTAATATCCGGACGCTTATCCAGGTGCACCGAATCCACAAACCGCACTTGCCGGTCGTCCAGCGTCAATATCATCGAAGAGGTCCGCACGCCTTCCCCAAAAAACCGCACACCTTTCAAAATGTTTCCGTCCGTGACCCCGGTACATGCAAATATCATTTTTTTCCCGGGAGCCAGGTCCTCGGTGTCGTAAATCCTCTTGGGGTCCTTCACCCCCATTTTTTCCAGCCGCACCTGATCTTCCGGCTTGCCGATCACCAGCCTCGCCAGAATCTGCCCATTTAAACATCGCAGCGCCGCCGCCGTCAGGACGCCTTCCGGCGCTCCGCCGATGCCCATCACCGCGTGCACTCCTGTGCCGACAACCGCCGCCGAAATTCCCGCCGATAAATCGCCATCCCCGATCAAGCGGATCCTCGCTCCCGCTCTGCGAATCTCCTCGATCAGTTTTTCGTGCCGCGGCCTATCCAGCACGATGATCACGAGGTCTTCCACGTCGCGGTCCAGCCGCTTGGCGATCGATTTCAAGTTATCCGTAACCGGAGCATCCAGATCGACCGCGCCTTTGCACGACGGTCCCACCACAATTTTTTCCATGTACAAATCCGGCGCGTGCAACAAGCCGCCGCGTTCGCTCGCCGCCAGCACCGCGATCGAATTAGGCGCGCCAGTCGCGCAAAGATTTGTTCCTTCCAGCGGATCGACCGCAATATCCACCTCTGGAAACAGCGCCTTCGGCGCGTGCGTCGCCAACCCCACTTTTTCTCCGATATAGAGCATCGGTGCTTCGTCGCGTTCCCCCTCCCCGATGACGATCGTCCCGTCCATCTGCACCGCGTCCATGGTCTTGCGCATCGCTTCCACGGCCACTTCGTCGGCCTTGTGGCGGTCGCCAAATCCCATCGTCCGCGCCGCGGCCACCGCGCCATTTTCCACCACGCGCAGAAATTCCAGGCTTAGTTGCTCTTCCATAGAGAAGCGCTCTCCTGCGAGCGCCCATGATAGGCCAATTTGCAGCTTATAGTCGTCGAGGCCGCGGAAAGTGTCAACAGTCGCGACCTCTCCGCTCACTCATTCCGGCTCATACAGCAACGGGAAAAACTGCCCGCCCATTTTCTCCCCGCGCGCGATCACCGGCGCACCTGCCAGTAGCGGCTCATCCGTGTTCGACATCACGCCATCTCGAAAAACATTAATCACCGTCGCCCGCCGTGGCCGCGGTGTATCATTCGCGCCAGAACCGTGCATCGTCCGCGCGTGATGAAACGCGCTCTCGCCCTTTTTCAGTTCAATCGCCACCGGCTCAAACTTATTTTGCAGCTCGCTCGGCAAGCTGCCCCGAATCGCGTCCATTTCTCCCGTCAAGACCGGCTTCGGCAAGTCCGGCCACTTGTGGCTCCCCGGCACGTAATTCAGGCACCCGTTCTCGCGCGTCGAATCGTCCAGCCCAATCCAACAAGTCAAATGAGCGAGCGGCGTCGTTCTCGTCCAATACGAATAATCCTGGTGCCACGCCACCACTCCTCCATGCCGCGCCGGCTTGCAGAAAAGCTGGTCGTGCCAGAATCTCACCGGCCCGCCGAGCAGCTGCGAAGCCGGCATCAGAAACGCGGGATTCCACAAAAGATCGTGAAACCCCGGCATCACGCGCCAGGCCCCCAGCGCATGAAACACCACACGGTTCGGATCCGTCGACTCATTCGAATGATATTCATGAAACAGCGCGCGCCCTTCATGCCCCGGATCCATTAACTGCTCCAACTCCCCGCGCAGCGCCTCCACCTGCTCACCCTCCAGAATCCGCACGCCCTTCAAATATCCGTTTTCGCGAAAAAACTCCACCTGCTCCTCGCTCAGCTTGTACTTCTCCCAGTCCTCCGCGGAGCGGGCGCGCTCGAACAATTTCCCCACCGCTTGATGATATTTCGACAAGTCTTCCATGGTCGCCTCATCGTCCAGCATTTAGGTCACCGGAGCGCTATTTTCTGAGGCCCGATCCCCCGACAAATCAGCAGCTCCAGCCCCAATTTTTGAACGCGGATAATTTCTTCGTCGTTCTTCTCTGTGACCTCTGTGTTAAGAAAAATACTCCCCTTCAATCCCGCCTGAATCCATTTCACGTCCCAGTCCAACCCTGCCGAGCGCTCATGCCATCGCGTGCAAATAATCGTAATCGATCTTGATCGCCTCCATCGCCGGCGTCGTCGTAAACGGCGGCTCCTGCTCCACGTAATACAACTCCACTTCGGTCTTTTTCGCCGCCGCGAAGATCGGCTCGTAATCGATATGTCCACGCCCCAGTTCCGCTGGCTTGGGTCGCTCGCTCTCATCCAAACCGACAGACGGTTTTTCCGTCGGATGAAAATCCTTGATGTGCAGAAACCGGTAGCGCGTCGGGTATTTCGACAGGTACGCGACAGGATCGTGTCCCGCTGCGGCCATCCATCCGCAATCCAGTTCGAACTTCACCAGCGACGGCTCTGTTTCCTTCAGCACCACGTCATATCCAATCGCTCCGCCCCTCTGCGGCTTGAATTCAAAATTGTGATTGTGATATCCGAACTGTAGCCCGGCCTTTTTTGCCTGCTCTCCCATCTCGTTGCAACGCGCGGCGATTTTTTTGAAATCGTCGAGATTCAGCGCCGCCAGCGTCTCCATAAAGCCCTTCATGTTAAATTTCCCAGGTTCCGGAGCGGCAGGCAGCGTCACGGAAGAGATCACGTACTTCGCGCCGAGCTCTTTCGCATACGGGATCGCTTCTTCCATTCCTCCGAAGCCCATATGGATCGAGCGGCACCGCAAGCCCGCCTCCTCCAGCGATTTTTTCACGTCGGCAGCCTTATGCTTGGGTGACACGCCTGTCTCGATCTCCTTGTATCCAATCGCCGCGATCTGCCGCAGCGTCCCGTCGTAATCCTTTTCCAGTTCCGCACCCACCGTGTACAGCTGTAGCCCGATTGGCTTCCCCAGCGGATTCGCCAGCAACTCCGCCGGCCCGCCGAATGTAAACGCCGTCGCCCCCAGCGCTCCCCCGCTTCCGATTAAGAATTCCCGCCTCGAAGTTTTCATCGTGTCCTCCTGCGCTGTTTGCTCATCCACGCGGCCAGATTGTATCCGACTTCCCCTCGACTCGCTTCACTCAAGAAAGCCCGCCAAGAAAAGTTTGTACTTTACATACGAATTACTTAGTACTATAAAACGAAGACGATGAGACCAAAACACACCACACTCACTCCGCAGGAACTCGAAATCATGAAGCTCGTCTGGCAGCGCGACACCGCTACCGTCCGCGATATCTACGAAACGCTTCTCGAACGCCGCAAGATCGCCTATACCACCGTAATGACCATGATGAAAATCCTCGAAACCAAAGGCTATTTGAAAAAGGGCCGCCAGGAACGCGCATTCGTTTACCGCCCGGCCCGCCCGAAGAGCCAGGTCATCGCCGGCATGCTTCGAGAATTCATTGATCGCGTTTTCAACGGATCAGCGGAACCGCTCCTCGTTCATCTGGTCAAATCGCGCCAAATTCGTCAAAAAGAACTGAAAGAAATTGCGCGCATGATCGAGGAAGCAAAATGATGTCCCCTCAGCGAACCGGCGCGTTTCGGAGTCTTCGATGAGCTTGCCCTTTTGGTTTTCCAATTTCGTGTTTTGGGCCGCCCAGGTCGCTTTGCTCGTCTTGGTGGCCGGAGTTCTTCCGCGGTTCTTCCAAATTCGCCAGCCCCGCGTGCTTCTTATCTACTGGCGCGCGCTCCTTCTCATCAGTTTGTCGCTCCCACTCCTTCAGCCCTGGCATCGCCCGCATATCACCGGCTCGATTCTCATTTCACCGGATATCCCCACGAACGTCATCCCGCCCGCCGGTCCCGTCGTTACGCACTGGCAGCTTCCGAACCTTCAAGTCTTCGCCCAGCTCCTCGGCTTCGTCATTCTCGCGGGAATCGCCGTGCGATTCCTATTGCTTGTCTTGGGGCTCCTGAAACTTCGCCAGTTTCGGCAAACTTCTTCTCCAATCGCCGCGTCTCTGGAATCCACCGCCGTCCTCACGGAAATGCGCGCCCTTGTGAACGCTAGCGCCGAGTTCCGCATCTCCTCCCAGGTGGATTCGCCCGTCACGTTTGGTTTCGCGGCGCCCGTAATTCTCCTTCCCGCGCGTTTTTCTTCCATGGACCCCCGATTCCAATCCGTGATTGCCTGCCACGAATTGCTCCACGTGCGCCGCAACGACTGGGCGCATCACCTCTCCGAGGAAATTCTTCGCGCCACGCTGTGGTTTCATCCCGCCATCGCCTGGCTCATCGCGCGCGTCCGTCTTGCCCGCGAACAGATCGTCGATCTCGAAGTAGTACGGCTCACGCAAGCGCGCAAGCCGTATCTCGAAGCGCTGCTCGAGTTCACGGCCGGCCGCGCCCGCTTCGCAGCCATCCCCGCTCCGCCATTTCTTGCCGAGCGTCAGCTCTCCGAGCGCGTTGCTCTCATGCTAAAGGAGGTTCAAATGTCCCGAAGAAGACTGATCGCTTCATTGACCGCAAGTTCGCTCTGCATCGTCATCGCCGCGACGTTAGCAGCGTGGGCCCTTCCTCTCAAGGCCGCGCCGCCTACCCAGCAAAACCCGCCACAAAACGGCGTTAAGGGAGGTGTGGCTGGCGGCGTGACCGGCGGAGTATCCAGTGGCATCAGCGGCGGTGTTGCCGGCGGAGTAGCGGGCGGAGTTAGCAGCAGCGCTTCCACCGACATACCTACCGTGGAAAAAGACACCATCTGGACCGACACCGTAAAGCGAGGCCCCATGGTCCGCCAGGTCCGTGGGCTAGGAACGCTCGTCTGCGCGGAAGGCTCCTCCGATTTGATCGCTAGAGTGACTTTGCCTGAGTCTATGACCGCTGACCTGCGCCCTGATCAAAACGCTACCGTTGGTTTCCGCCCTAACCAAAATGCGACCGCGGACCTTCCAAAAAGGCAGATGAGTGGCCGGGTGATCCGCATTGCCCCTTCAGGCCAAACGCGCACCGTGGATATTGCCCTCAATGCCTCCCGCGAAGCCGGCTTCACTGCGGGCCTTCAGATCGACGCCACTATCGACATCGAAAAGCTCGATAACGTTCTCCAAATCGGACGTCCAGTCCACGCCGCGGCAAATTCCACATCTTCGGTATTCAAAATTGTCAAAGACGGTTCTGAAGGGGAGCGCGTCAATGTTAAGTTTGGCCGAGCATCCGTGAGCGTCATCGAGGTCCTCGACGGCTTGCAAGTCGGTGACAAGGTCATCCTCTCCGACATGTCCGCCTACAACAACGCCGACCGCATCCAACTAAAGTAAACTCGTCTTCATCGCCAGCACCAAGCCGGCGTATGGATGTAGGTGTCGGCCAATTCTGAAAAACGCCTAGCGAATGGGCAGAAACTTGACTCGCCTCAAGACCTGACATTTCGGCCAGTTGCCACGGCGTTTGTTTCTGCTATAATGTTCTCAGGCAGTATTGCGGAAAGTTTATGCGGCAGCCCAAGGGCTGCCTTTCTTGTTTTCGGGCCCGGTGGCACAGCCAATCTTGGCTGTGTTCTTCTCCGTCGCTCCGCAAGCCAGCAAAGACCCAAAATCGATCAAACGCCACGCAGTCACGAATCCAGAGGCGAGGCCCGGAGCGCGTGACCACGGCCAAGCCTGTCCAATTCACCTTGCCGGCTTGCCACAAAAAGCGTTTTCTGGTCGTGAGTTATGTGTACTTACAAGTCCTTTAGAATCAGTATTTGCGAACACCGCCCATAAGTGTTGATTCCAATAAACTTACAGAAAACTCAAACCGTTTAGAATCAGCGTTTACAAAAAACAGGGGAGGGGTCCTGATTATTCTTGATGAGCCAATCCGCCGCGGGCAGCGCCTCAATTCTTCCCGAGCGGCTGAATCGTGGCGTTCACCATGTATTGGCTGTCGAACTCCGTCGTGTCTCCGGGCCCCTTGCCCTGCACGGGTAACAGCCGCGCCGAGAGAGGCTTGTGCCACTTCACCGCCAGACTGGCCATGTCCCCGATGATCAGCGAAAGTTGTTCCGTACTGATGTCACCGGGCAGTGGCACAGTATCAAGACCGGTACCGCAAACGGAGCTGTAGCTCAGCAGCGAGTCAATCGAAATACGCCCTTCGCTCCAGCGCTGCGCCAGCCGCGAATCTTCGAGGATCGGCAGCATCAAGCCCGAGTAACCGGTTTGCTTCACCTGGATGTCTTTCAACGCAGAAGTAATCGTCGCGGCAGCCGTCAGCGTTCCGCTCGACCCAAGCGGTAGCGTCGTCAGATTTTCGATGGCTGCTCCGATGGAGTCGTCCTTCATTGGAGCGGGGGAGAGGTCGATTCCCATGTAGGTCCAACCTGTGTCCTGGTCAACGCGTCCCGCTTGTGCTTGTGCGTCGAAAGCCACTTGTCCGAGCTTGTCGATCAATCGCTGCCGCGCCGTCGCCAGGTCCGGCGCATCCTTAAAGGCCGCGGCAACGATTCCAGCGGACTCGAAAGCGATGGCGAATTGGTGCCCGAAGCCGCCGTGATAAGCCGCCGGAAAGAACGGCGTCAGCGGCGGCACCATGGCGATGGCCGCAAATCGAAAATTACCCTGGCTGTGTTCGGTCGCTTCGAGCCTTTTCATAACGCGCGCCGCCGCCCCGACTGCCGGCCAGCGCACGCCGTCCGGCCCGCCGACGACAAGACTTGCGTTCAACGTTTTCGTGTTGAGAAGAATGTCCGCGAGCAAATCGGCCTGCGCCGGGCTATCCGCCTCGTTCAACATCGCCGGTCCGATGGATGCGGCAAAGCCGTCTTTTTGCGCCAGGGCGTCGTAATCCTTGAAAAACGAAAGCGCCTGGTCCGGGCTCAGTCCTTGGATGTATTCGGGAAACGGCTGCGTGGCAATGCGGATGGTCTGCACTTCAAACCCGCGCGATTCAAAAACGGTGCGCGCGTACTTGAGCATCTTCACGGCGTCCGCGATTTGCAGCAGATATTGCGACCGGTCCAGGTTGACGAACGCGGTAATCGCTCGAATCTTCTGTTTCTTCTCAGGCGTGGTTCTGCGCTGCTGCGCCTGCGCCATTCCACTCACCGAAATCGAAAAAGCCAAGCAATACGCGAGGCCTCGAAGGAATGAACGGCGGGCTGTGAATCTGGAAGCAGGCATGAAGTTCTCTCCCGTAGGGGCGCGGCACGCCGTGCCCTCTCTGGCTACAGCATACAAGATTCAGCGGGCAAGAGGATTGGTTGGCTAAGGTGGGACAGACTTCAGTCTGTCGCCTTTTGCGATCTCACAAGTGTGACGCGGCTTTCAGTCCGTCGCTCTTTGCAATATCACAAATATGAGACAGGCTTCGGTCTGTCCCACTTTTGCAAACTTAGCAGGCCTCTTCTTCAGTAAGTTCCTGCTTGTTGCTTTTTGTCTTTAAACGAACGCGGAAATTCCCGTGATTTTTTCCCCGATGATCAGTTTGTGAATGTCGTTCGTCCCCTCGTACGTGTAAACGCTCTCGAGGTTGTTCATGTGCCGCATGATGCAGTAATCGTCGACGATGCCGTTCGCGCCAAGAATATCCCGCGCCTTCCGCGCCGTTTCAAGCGCGATGGCCACATTGTTCATCTTCAACATCGAAATGTGCGAAAAATCGACTTTGCCTTTGTCCTTCAGCCGTCCGACTTGCAACGCCAGCAATTGCCCCTTCACGATCTCCGTGATCATCCACGCCAGTTTTTCCTGTACCAGCTGGTGTGAAGCGATCGGCTTGTTCGCAAATTGTTTCCTTGTCTTCGCGTACTGCAGCGCCGTATCGTAACAAGCCATCGCAGCGCCCAGCGCTCCCCAGCCGATCCCATAGCGCGCCTGATTCAAGCATCCCAGCGGCCCTTTCAATCCCACAACATTCGGCAATAAATTTTCTTCCGGAATTTCGCAGTCGGTGAACGCCAAGCCGGAAGTGACGGACGCCCGCAACGACCATTTCCCATGAACGTCCCACGCTTTAAATCCCGGCGTTCCCTTCTCCACCAAGAATCCGCGAATTTTTTCGTCCTCGCACTTTGCCCACACCACCGCTACGTCCGCGATCGAACCGCTGGTGATCCACATCTTCTCGCCGTTCAAAACATATTTGCCGCCCTTCTTCACCGCGCGCGTCAGCATTCCGCCGGGATTCGATCCAAACTGCGGCTCCGTCAATCCAAAGCAGCCAATCGCCGTCCCTTGCTGCAGCAACGGCAGCCATTTTTCCTTCTGCGCGTCGCTGCCGTACGCATAAATCGGATACATCACCAGCGCGCTCTGCACCGAAACGAAGCTGCGCAATCCGGAATCGCCACGTTCCAGCTCTTGTGTCACCAGGCCGTAGGCGACGTTGGACATTCCCGCGCAGCCATAACCCTGCAAATTCGCGCCGAAAAATCCCAGCTCCCCGAGCTGCGGCACGAGATGTTTCGGAAATGTTCCCTCGCGGCTGTGTTTTTCAATGATGGGAATAATTTCGATATCGACGAATCGCCGCGCCGTCTGCCGGACCAGCTTTTCTTCGTCGTTTAATTGCGAATCAAAATCGATGAAATCCACGCCGGCAAATCCAGCCATTCCTTCCTCTTTCTGACCAATTACTGAGACGCAGCGTACGCGCGCGTGATTGTAGCAAGGCCTTTCTGGCCCCATCAATCATACCGGAGTTCGGCGAGGCAAGTGGCATCGCGAGGTGGTTGCCACGACTGCGCTGCCGAGAGCGCGAATTCACTTTGCACCAGTTTGGTACAGACCATTGCCGAAGACTCAAATCAGGAATCGTCGAAAGACTGTCCGGAAACTAACGTTCTGAAAACAAACGGCTTGATTCATGCCAGTACATTCAGATTCGGTACCGCATGTGCACTTTCCTTTGCGAGGGAGGAACGTGTGTCCACAAACGGAGGAATCGCCGGACTGCGTCGAAGCCGACGCAGCTTTGTCGCCTTTGGAATTTTCCTAGCATTTCTTGCGAGCTCGCAGCAGGCCTGGTCGCAATCTCCCCCAGCGGCTAAAACTCCGCAAACTCAACCGCCCTCCCAGACGCAGCAGTCGTCGCAAGCGCCGGACAGCACTCAAGCCCCGCCGAAAGACCTCACAAAAGTCAGCATCGAGGACCTGATGAACATGGAGGTGACTTCCGTCTCGAAGAAGGAGCAGAAGCTTTCGCGAACGGCAGCGGCGGTATTTGTGATCACGCAGGAGGACATTCGACGTTCGGGAGCGACGAATATTCCTGATCTTCTGCGAATGGTCCCGGGCCTGCAAGTGGCGCAGATCAATGGCAACACGTGGGCGATCACGGCGCGTGGTTTCGACGGCCAGTATTCCAACAAATTGCTCGTTCTGGTTGACGGCCGCACGGTGTATTCGCCTATTTTTTCCGGGACTTTCTGGGACACCCAGAGTCTGCTGCTGGACAATATCGACCGCATCGAAGTAATCCGCGGTCCGGGAGCTACCGTCTGGGGGGCCAACGCGGTCAATGGTGTCATCAATATCACGACGAAGAGAGCAGCCGACACACAGGGCGGCCTAGTGACGGCAGGTGGTGGAACTTCCAAACAAGGATTTGGAACCGCGCGCTATGGAGGAAGCATAGGAAGCGCAATTTCGTATCGGATAGACGGCGGCGCCTTTAACGGGGGACATCTCCCCAATCTTGCTGGGCAGAACGGCGAGGACGACTGGCACAATTTTCAAGGAGGGTTCCGCGTGGACGCGCAAGCTTCTCCAAAGGACTCGCTGACACTCGAGGGGGATACCTACAGCGGAAGTAAAGGAGAAATGGTAGGGACCATCGCCTCGATTTCTCCGCCAGTGAATACCGTCCTCGATCTGCGCGATCGTTTTTCCGGCTGGGACGTGGTTTCCAGTTGGGACCATGTTGCCTCGCCCCATTCGGAGACGAATCTACAAATTAATTTCGATCACAAGGACCGAGGCGACACAACCTACGGGACGGGTCTTAGCACACTGGGCGTTGATTTCCAGCATCACGTCGGCTGGGGCGATCGTCAGGATATTGTTTGGGGTCTCGGCTACCTGATGACCACCGATGAGCTGGCGACGACTTTCCGGATTGCCTTCACGCCGCCGGACCAAACGCGGCAGCTCTTCAGCTCTTTTGTACAAGACGAGATAGCGCTCCAGCCGGACCGGCTATACCTGACCGTCGGAGCGAAACTTGAGCATAACGACTTCACCGGTTTTGGATTGCAGCCGAGTGTCCGGCTCGCCTGGATTGTCAATAAGCGAAATATGTTCTGGGCCGCCGTATCCAGAGCCCTCAGGACTCCGTCGCAAAGCGACCGGGACATTCGCGTCAATCAATCTGTATTTCCCGGGCCCGGGAATCTTCCCGTGCTCGTCAGCATTTTTGGCAGCCCGACCCGGCAGGACGAGCGCCTGAACGCTTTCGAAGCGGGCTATCGAGCCGAGATCACGAAGCGGCTTTCGTTCGATGGGACCGTCTTCTACAACGACTACGACAATCTCGTCTCCGTTGAGCCGGGCACGCCTTTTCTTGAGATCGTTCCAGCGCCGGCGCACCTCGTGATCCCAAACGTCCTCAGTAATTTACTGTATGGAGAAACGCATGGCGTCGAACTGTCTGTAGATTGGAAGGCAACCAAGCGATGGACGGTGAGCTCTGGATATTCCTTCCTGACCATGCATCTGCACCGGGACGCAACGAGCCAGGATTTAACGTCGATACCGGGCACAGAAGGAGCTTTCCCCAGCCAACAGGCCCAATTGCGCTCGCATTTGGATTTGAGCAGTCACTGGCAATGGAATGCCGCGGCTTATTTTGTCGGACGACTCTCTGCTCAAGCAGTCCCGTCCTACACACGGCTAGACAGTAATGTCATTTGGCAACCCCGAAAGCAGTTTTCCATCAGCTTGGTCGGGCAAAACCTGCTACGCGACCACCATCTTGAATTTTTCGGCCCCGACCAAACGGAAGATTCCAGTCTCATCAAGCGGAGCGCCTACGCCAAGATCACGTGGCAATTCTGATTACGGTAAAAGGGCTTGAGTCTTCTAAATAAAATGGGATGGGCTCAGCGGAATCCGGGATGGGGGATTCGGTGGGGACTAGTCCGTCACCTGCGAGTCCCCCTGGCCGTCACAGCTCTTTCAGGCGTGCTGTCCATCGCCGGCGCTCGCCGCGTTTCGGCGCAGGCCAACTCTCCGAGCGAATATCAGGTTAAAGCGGCTTTTCTATTTCATTTTGCGCAATTTGTTGACTGGCCGCCAGGAGCCTTCAAGGAGGCCGACAGCCCGCTCACGTATTGCACGGTCGGGGAGGATCCGTTCCATGGCGCGCTGGACGCCAGCTTGAATGGGAAGACGATCGGCTCGCGCTCCGCTCGGGTGCAGCACTTTAAGCGGGTAGCAGAGATTCAGGGCTGCCAGGTTTTGTTTATTGGAGCATTGGAGAGGAAAAGCATCCCCGCGGCGCTTGCCGGCCTGAGAGAAAGCCCGATTTTAACCGTGGGTGAAACAGAGAATTTTGCACGAGAAGGCGGGATCATCGGCTTTTTTCTGGAGGATAACAAGGTTCGCTTCGATATCAACCTGGTTGCCGCGCAGAGGGCCAAATTGCAGATCAGCGCCAGGCTGCTGACACTCGCCAAAACGGTAATCGGAAGTCCAAAAGGAACTTGAAATGCCGTTTATTAAAAACTCATCCATTCAAAGAAAGCTGACTCTTGTCATCGTGTGCACCAGCCTCGTGGGCCTGAGCCTTGCGTGCCTGAGCTTTGACGTCTTCGAAAAATCCAGGTTCCGCGCATCCATGACCAGCGAACTTTCGGCGCTGGCAGACACACTAGGAGCCAATTCCGCGGCCTCACTTGCGTTCAATGATCGAAAGTCCGCGGAGAGTACGCTGGCCGCGCTTCGCGCGGAGCGCCATATTGTGGCCGCATGCCTCTACGACAGTCATGGACAGGTCTTCGCGGAATACCGCCGCCCTGGGGTAGGCCCTGAATTTTCCATGCCCTCGGAGCACAAGGACGGAGCCCGCTTTGAGAAGGACTCACTCATTCTCTATCAACCGATCTCCTTGGGGAGTGAGAACACTGGCGCTATCGCCATCGTCTCGGATCTCGGCGCTCTGCAAGCGCTTATCCGGCAGTACACGGAAGTTTCCGTAGTCGTGATAGTTTTTTCCATTTTGGTGACCTACCTGCTCTCCTCGCGGCTCTTGAGGCTGGTCACGGAGCCCATTCTGCATCTGGCACAAATCGCCGCCAGGGTAACCGAGCATGAAGATTATTCGCCTCGCGCGATTCCGCGCGGCAATGACGAAGTGGGAGCGCTCATAGTCTCGTTCAACAAGATGTTGGAACAGATTCAGGAGCGCGATGCGGCGCTGGTGAGTGCGAAGCAAGATTTGGAGCTCACTGTCCTCGCCCGGACAAAGGAGCTGCAGTTGGAAGTCGATGAACGAATGCGGGGCGAAGAAACGCTCTCGGAAGAACGAAAAGTGTTGCGCGCTTTGATCGACAACGTTCCCGATTTCATGTACGTGAAAGACCTGGATTGCAGATTCGTCGTAGCCAACCTCTCGGTGGCTCGGCAGATGGGTGCGGAAACTCCCGAAGAACTCATAGGAAAGAGCGATTTTGACTACTATTCCCGCGAGCTGGCCACAAAATTCTACGAAGACGAACAGAGAGTGATCCGGTCGGGACACGCGGAGATCAATCGGGAGGAAACAGGTCTGGATGTTCAAGGGAACGTGAGCCAGGTGATGACAACGCAGGTGCCGTTGCGCGATAAAAATGGCCGGGTGACGGGTCTCGTCGGCGTCGGCCGAGACATCACTCATCTCAAGAAAGCGCAAGAGGAAATGCAAAGGGCGCGGGAATCGGCCGAGGCGGCCAGCCGTGCCAAGAGCGAATTTCTGGCAAACATGAGCCACGAGATTCGCACGCCGCTCAATGGCGTCATGGGCATGACCGATCTCGCGCTCGAGACCGACCTCACGTCCGAGCAGCGGGAATATCTGGAGACCGTAAAAATGTCGGGCGATTCGTTGCTTACGGTCATTAACGACATTCTGGATTTCTCGAAGATCGAGGCAGGCAAGATCGATCTGGAGTCCGTCGATTTCAATCTGCGCGACAGCTTGGAGGCTACGCTGAAGACGCTGGCATTGCGGGCCGATGAAAAGGGGCTCGAGTTGCTTTGCGAAGTGGGACCGGAAGTACCGGAGATGGTGCGGGGAGATTCCGTGCGGCTGCGGCAGATCGTGGTCAACCTGGTGGGCAACGCGATCAAATTTACGGACAGCGGCGAGGTTGCGGTCAAAGTGCAAGTCGAGGCCAAAGAAGGCAATATCTGCATTTGCCAGTTTACGGTGTCGGACACAGGAATTGGGATTCCCGAGGAAAAGCGAAAATTGATTTTTGAGCCGTTTTCCCAGGCGGACTCATCGACGACGCGAAAGTATGGAGGAACCGGCCTGGGTTTGACGATTTCGACGCGGCTGGTGGCCATGATGGGCGGCAAAATTTGGGTTGAGAGCGAAGTGGGCCGCGGAAGCCAATTTCATTTCACGGCGCGGCTAGAGGCGGCCGACACGAAAGAAATCACGTTGGGGACAGTCGCTCCGCCGGAGCTCTTGCGCGGCGTGAAGGTCCTGGTGGTGGATGACAACCGCACGAACTGCAGAATTCTTGAGGGCATGCTGCTGCGCTGGCAGATGAAGCCGACCTCGGTGAACGGCGGCGCGGCGGCGCTCGCGCAGCTATCCGCAGCGCGCGAGGCGGGAGATCCCTACGGATTGATTCTCACGGATATGCACATGCCGCACATGGATGGGTTCGCCTTCGTCGAAGAAATCCGGCACCGGCCGGAATTAACCACGGCGACCATCATGATGCTCACTTCGGCAGGCCACCGGGGCGACGCGGCGCGCTGTCTGGAACTGGGAATAGTCGCGTATTTGTTGAAGCCGATCCGTCAATCGGAATTGCGCGAGGCGGTGGCGCGTGTGCTCGGAGCGCGCGAGCATGACGGCGCCATTCCTTTGATTACGCGGTTTTCGCTGCAGCATGCGCGGGAACCTGATGCGTTCTTGAGCGTGCTGCTGGCAGAAGACAATCTCGTCAACCAGCGCCTGGTGGTGCGTTTACTCGAGAAGAGAGGACACCGCGTTGTGGTGGCGGCCACGGGGTTGGAAGCGCTGAAGGCGATGGAGAAGGACAGTTTTGATCTCGTGCTCATGGACGTGCAGATGCCCGAGATGGACGGGTTGGAGGCGACCGCGGCCATTCGGGAAAAAGAGAAAGGGACGGGAGTACACCAGGCGGTGGTGGCCTTGACCGCGCATGCCATGAAAGGGGATCGGGAGAAATGCATGGCGGGCGGGATGGATGGCTATCTCACTAAACCCATCCGGCCGCAAGAACTTGACCAACTTCTTAGTACTTACGTTGCGCGCCGCATCGATGCCCGTGGTGCAACGGAACACGCGATGCCCAGGGCATGAGTCCGCCGGGTTCCCGGTTCATGTCCAGGCAATCGAGCAGGCGCGGAAGCCGTTTATCGAGCGTTTTTCTCCCTGTACTGCCGGGGCGTCATATCCGTAAGTCTGCGAAACGCTTTGGTGAAGTGGCTTTGGTCGGAAAATCCGGATGCCAGCGCAATATCAGCGAGACCAAATTCAGAGGAAGTCAGAAGAGACTGAGCGCGCGCGACGCGGAGCCGCCGGACATACTCGCTGATCGTGCAGCCGAAGCGGCGATGAAATTGCCGGCAGACCTGGACCGGGTGACGTTCGGCGCGGCGGGCCAGCTCGGCGAGGGTCAGCCGGCCTTCGCTCTCCTCATGGAGCATTTCCTGAGTTCGGCGCAGCCATGCCGGAATCGGCGCTCCCCGCCACATCGGTTCTTTTTGGCCAGCCAGGAGAAGTTCGAGCGACAACGCTTCAATCGCCAGCCCCGAAAGCTCGTCGTTTTGTTGCAGCTCAGCACGCAGAAGTCTGCACAGTATTGCTGCTTTCGCCGTGGCAAGTTCTCCTGGGACGCGCGGCACGGGGCCTTGCTCGCTGGCGCGTTCAAGGATGGGGTCTTGCAATTTCAGAAGAAGGCAGCGGGACCGTGAGGGGAAATAGTTTTCGTGCGGCTCTCCCGCGGGTATAAAACGAACTGTTCCGGGCCGGCAGACGTAGCCGGCCTGGTCATTTGCAGACCAATGGACTCCTCTGATGGTGCAAGCCAGAAAGGGGAAAGCCTGAGAATGACGCGCCAGACAGGAGCCAGCGGAGTACTCAACTTCTTCGATTTTCAGTGTGGTGGTCTCGAGTCTTCCCAAGACACGCCGCGAAGTGCACGGATACAGAGAATTTAGCGGCTTGCGGGATGCGCGACTCGAAGATTTTATGGGCTTGACCGAGGCACGCATACGGCCTCTCTTTCCCCACTTCCCATAGACGCGGCAGTCTGGATACTGTTTCCAGCCGGTTTTGCGTGCTCCTCCGCCGTAGCGTCTCGGCGGGCGAAAGTTTGAAGACGCTAATTCTTGACAAGATTCGTGTGTGTAGTTTGTGTCATGGTCCAGCGAAGGCAAGCGTTCGCGGGTCGATTCCGTGGCCGGATGTTAAAAAGGAGGTTCTCGTGCCTATCTCCAAGGAATGCAAACTCTCTGCGGCAGGATTTCCGGTAGTAAACGCACTGGCTCTTCTGATTTGCACCGCCCTTGTCACGGTTATTCCTGTGCTAGCGCAGACAGCAGAGAAACTGCCCACGGCGCAGGAAGTTTTGGATCGCTATGTGGAGGTCACGGGCGGAAGGGACGCGCTTCTGCGGTACAAGTCCATGACGGTGCACGGGCGCGTGCAAGTTCCGTCGCGCAACATTGATAGGGAGATTGTGGTCTACACGAAGAATGGAAAAATGCTCCAGAAGGCCTTCTTGGCGGACGGGAAGGAAGCTTCGTCGGGGTATGACGGACAAACGGCTTGGGATCTTGGCACGGATGGGAAGGCGGCGATTCACGAAGGCGACGAAGCGAAATCCGTCGCGCGCGACGCGGATATGTATTACCACCTGCAAGTGATGAAATATTTCAAGTCGATGGAAGTTGTGGACGTGAAGGAGTTCAATGGCCGCGCCTGCTATCACCTGAAGGGCGTCAACAATTGGGGGATGGTCAACGAGCACTTTTACGACCAAGAGAACGGGCTGCTGGTGGGCTACGCGTTTAATACGGCGTGGCGCGGCGGGGATGGGGACGCGACAGAGACTTTTGAGGATTACAAGGATTTTGGGGGTGTGCGCATGGCGGCGAAGACTACGCACCGCGAAGGCAAAGACGTGGTGATTTTTTTGATTACCGCGGTTACTTACGATGATGTGAATGACGATATGTTTGCGCTCCCCGAAGCGGTGAAAATCGCTTTGGCGGCGAAGAAGGGAAGCTGATCGTGAGTTCGCACGTTGCCGAACTTGAAAATTTCTGCTCCAATTCTTGAGTGACCTCATCGAGAACGATCTCACTTCCGAAAATCCTTATCTTTGATGTGGACGGAGTGCTGGTGGACGTTCGCCACTCATATTGGCTTTCCGCCCTCGAAACGATGCGGTTTCTTACGGGCAAACGCGTTTCGTGGGCCGAACTGCACGAGTGGAAGAGCAAACCGGGCAATAACGATGATTGGAGTCTGGTGTCGAACTGGGCTACCGCATTGGGGCGGCCTACAACGTATGAGGAAGCCCGAGTGGCGTTCCAGCAATTCTATTGGGGCGAGAAGGGCAAGCCGGGAAATGTCCGCAAGGAAAAGCTGGTGGTAACGCAGAGGCAAATCGAGCGGTGGGCTCGGCGCTTTGAACTCAATCTCTTCACCGGGCGCACGCGGCAGGAATTTTCTTACAGCTTTGACCGCTGGCCCGCTACGCGGCACTTCCGCACAGTCGTCACCATGGACGACGTGAAACGCAAGAAGCCGTATCCCGATGGCTTGCTGAAAATTCTAGGCAAACGCGATCCATCTTTGGCGCTCTACGTGGGCGATAATATCGACGACGCCCTCGCTGCTCGTGACGCGCAAGTTCCCTTCATGGCCATCTTGCCTCCCGGCGCCCACGAGCATCGTCAGCGCGCGGCGCGTTTTCGCGAACTCGGCGCGATCGCCCTATTGCCGCGCATCGCGTCGCTGAACGATTGGCTTCCGCGCAGCTGAATGCGCCTCCAGGCTGCCGGTGGCGTTTCCCACAAACCTCGGAGCGCGAAGGAGCGAGGGCCTCTGCGCGTTAGCCAGGGATGCGAATGCTTCCGTCCTGCATGATTGTGAAGGACGGATTCCAGGCGATCTCCCAAGGAAACCCGTCGAGATCAGCGAAGTATCCGGAATAGCCTCCCCAGAAGGCCTCCTGTGCGGGCTTAAGAATTTTCGCGCCGGCGGCTTCGGCCTCAGCCAGCACGGAGTCCACTTCTTCACGATGGCGAGCGTTGTACGCCAGCGCTATTCCGCCGAAGCCATGGCCGTGGGGAGAGATTTTGGCGTCCTTGGCGAGCTCCTCGCGGGGGTACAGGGCGAGGGCCATGCCCCCCGCTTGGAAGAATACGACGCCTTCGGCCTTGGACATGGACCGCCGCCAACCGAGGCGTTCATAAAATCCGCTGCTGCGTGCCAGATCCGCTACGCCCAGCGTGATGAGACTTACGCGCTGCTCCATTTTTGCTCCCTCGCGTTCTGAGAGTCTACGTCGGAGTCACTCCCAGGTAAATTGTGCGGCATCGTTCATCAGCCGCAACCCGCTTCCTCGCTCACGTTGACGCGCAGCCGCGCTGAATGTTATAAAATACTGTTCAAACAGGCAGCGTCAGGCCCACCGTATTGCTCCTTCCCGGGTAGGGGGCGCGGCGCGGCTGCCAACATGGTGGCCGTTCCATGGCCCCAAAGCGAGTGTAAGGCTACTCAACTTAATGCAAAATATGGTGCACCAACTGGGAGACCTGTTCCTTCAGGCTGTGCCTACAGTCCTGATCATCCTCCTTTTTTACTTCATCTTGCGGGCGCTTTTCTTTAAGCCGCTGCTCAAGGTCATGGCCGAGCGCGAGGCCCGCACCATTGGCGCGCAGAAAGCCGCCGAGCTAGCACAAGCGGCTGCAGCCGAAAAAGATAAGCAGTACCAGAGCGCCCTAAAGCAGGCCCGCGCTAAGGTTTACGCCGAGCAGGAAGCTGCGCGGAAGAAGCTGCTCGATGAGCGCACCGAGCTGATCAAGCAGGCTCGCATCGCTGCCGCTTCCCAGGTCGCCACTGCGAAAGAACGTATCGCAGGTGAATTTGCGGCGGCTCGTCGCGAACTCGAGACGACCGTTGCGCAACTTTCCGCGGAAATTGCTCGCCGCATACTGCCGTCGCTGCCGCGCCGGCCCGGCAGCACCACGAGAGAGGCCCGATGAGTTTAAGGTTGATAACGCGAAACCGGCAGCGTGCGATCCCGGTTTTATTCTTGCTCTTTTTGTTTGTGGCTGCGAGCGCGCAAGCGGCGGAAGCAGGCGCTAACCCTGCGGTTCAAACCGCTGAAAGCATCTTCAAGTGGATCAATTTCGCGATCGTGATCGGCATCCTAGTCTGGCTCTTTGCAAAAAAATTGCCCCCCTTGTTCCGGGGCCATGCTGAGAGCATTGGCTCCGCGATCACCAAAGCGACTGCCGAAAGGGAAGAAGCAGAACGTCAGGTCCGCGAAGCCGAGGCCAAACTCGCGCACCTCGAACAGGAAATCGCTACTCTCCATGCCGCTGCGCAACGTGAAGCGGCCGCAGAAGGGGAACACATCCGGACGCTAACGCAAGCTGACGTGAAAAAAGTTGGCATCGCGGCTCAAGGGGAAATCGAGGCTGCGGAGCGCGCAGCGCGCCTGGAACTAAAAGCTCTTGCGGCATCGCTCGCGGTTGACGGCGCCGAAACCCTTCTTGCCAAGCAGCTCACGCCGGCGGCACAGGAATCGCTAGTTGATACGTTCGTGAAAAGTCTCGAAGGGAGGCCGAATTGAAGTCCGCCAGCCTCCAGTATGCCAACGCGCTCGCTGACGTGGCGCTGGCCCAGGGCGCGGCCGATTCCGCCCTGAAGCAATTGGCCGATTTTGGCGCAGCCTTCACGATTTCAGCGGAACTGCGGAATTTTCTCACTAGTCCGGGTGTTCCCCGAAGCGCAAAGCACGGCGTGATTGAAAAGATCGCCGCGCGCGTTGGCGCAGGCAAGATCATCCGCAATTTTCTTTTTGTGATTGCGGACCATCAGCGCACCCACATCCTCCCGGAAATCATCGCCACTTTCGCCGACGTCCTCCGGCAGAGGCAGGGCTTCGCCGAGGCGGAGATTTCCTCGGCCGTCGAACTAAGCGCCGCACAGAAAAAGAGATTCATGCAAACGCTTGAGCGACTTAGCGGCAAGAAGATTCAGGCAAAATATTCGCTGGACCCAACGCTTTTGGGCGGCGCAGTGGTACGCGTGGGTGACACGGTTTATGACGGCTCGGTGCGCAACGGCTTGAACGAACTGCGCGCGCGTCTTGCAGCACAGTAGCGGAACGGATTCCAGGAGCAGGCATGGCGAACATCAAAGCAGACGAGATTAGCAAGATCCTGCGAGAGCAGATCGAGAATTACGAGCAAACCGTTTCGGTCGATGAAGTCGGCGCGATCATCAGCGTCGGCGACGGCATCGCGCGTGTCCACGGCCTCGAAAAAGTCATGGCCGGTGAGATGCTCGCTTTCCCGCACAATATTTTCGGCATCGCACTCAACCTGGAAGAAGAAGAAGTCGGCGTGGTGCTTCTCGGCGAGTCTTTCGAACTGAAAGAAGGCGACGTCGTCAAGCGTACCAACACCATTATGTCCGTCCCCGTGGGTGAGGCCCTGATCGGCCGTGTAGTCAACCCGCTCGGCGAGCCGCTTGACGGAAAAGGTCCCATCGTTTCGAAGCAGCGCAATCCGCTCGAACGCATCGCGCCCGGCGTGCTCGACCGCCAGCCCGTGCGCGAGCCGCTCCAAACCGGCATCAAGGCCATCGATGCCATGATCCCCATCGGCCGCGGCCAGCGCGAGCTCATCATCGGCGACCGCCAGACCGGAAAGACCGCCGTCATTCTCGACACCATCATCAATCAAAAGGGCGGCGACGTTATCTGCATCTACTGCGGTATCGGGCAAAAGCGCTCGACGATTGCGCAGGTCGTGAAGACTCTTACCGACGCTGGCGCCATGGACTACACGATCGTGGTGGCATCCAGCGCCGCGGAGCCGGCGTCGGTGCAGTACATCGCTCCCTATGCTGCCTGTGCCATGGGCGAATATTTCCGGGACAACAAGCGCCACGCCGTCGTGTTCTACGACGACCTTTCCAAACACGCGCAGGCCTACCGCGAAATCTCTTTGCTCCTGCGCCGTCCGCCGGGCCGCGAAGCTTTCCCGGGCGACGTTTTCTATCTCCACTCGCGCTTGCTCGAACGCGCCGCGAAACTCAACGACAAACTCGGCGCCGGTTCGCTGACCGCGCTCCCTGTAATTGAAACGCAGGCCGGCGACGTCTCCGCGTATATTCCGACAAACGTGATTTCCATTACCGACGGCCAGATCTATCTTGAAGCCGACCTCTTCAACGCCGGCATTCGTCCCGCCATCAACGTCGGCATCAGCGTAAGCCGCGTAGGCGGCAACGCGCAGATCAAGGCCATGCGCCAGGTGGCCGGCACTTTGCGTCTGGACATGGCGCAATACCGCGAACTCGCTGCCTTTGCGCAGTTCGGCTCCGATCAGCTCGACAAAGTTACGCAAGCGCAGCTCGCTCGCGGCCAGCGCCTCACGGAAATTCTGAAGCAGGATCAGTACGTGCCGCTCTCGGTCGAAAAACAGGTGCTCAGCATTTTCATTGCAACCAGCGGTGCGATGGACAACGTGGCCGTCACTGATGTCCGCCGCTTCGAGCGTGAGTTCCTGCAATTTGCCGAGACCAACTATCCCGCGCTGCTCAAGAATATCGCGGCGAAAAAAGCTCTCGACGACGCTATCAAGGCCGAAATCAAAACCGCTGTCGATGCGTTTAAAGACCGCTTTACCGCTGCCGTCGCCGCGGCAGCGAGCTGAGACTTCGACCTAGCAAACGACCATGCCCACACTTCTCGATTTCCGGCGCCGCATCCGCTCGGTGAAAAACACCCAGCAGATTACCCGTGCGATGAAGTTCGTCGCCGCGGCACGCCTGCGCCGCGCGCAGGAAGCGGCTTTGGCGGCTCGGCCCTTCGCCAAGGAACTAGCGCGTGTCTTACGTTCGATTATGTCACGCATCGAGCAACCCGAACATCCGTTGCTGGCCCGCCGCCGGGAAGAAAAAATTCTCGTGGTAGTTTTAACTGGAGAGCGCGGCTTGGCTGGCGCGTTCAACTCCAATATCCTGCGCAAGGCGACCGAATTTTTCCGCTCGAACAAAGACAAGAAACTCTCCGTGATCCCTGTCGGGAAAAAAGGCCGCGACACGCTGAAGAGGGCAGGCTTTCATTTTCCCGCTGAATACATCAACGTCTTGGCGAAGGTCAATTTCGGAACCGCTCGCGACATCGCGTCCGTAGTGACCGATCTTTACACCAAGGAACAAGCTGACTCGGTCTACATCGTCTTCAGCGAATTCAAAACGGTTATGACCTCGGAACTGGCTCTTCAAAAACTTTTGCCCGTCGAACCCATGACCGCTGCCGAGGAAACCGCCGAGGAGCGGGCCACGGCCCAGATTGACTACATCTACGAACAGCCTAAAGAGGTGCTCCTCGACCGGTTGCTCCCCCGCTACATTGAAACGCAGATTCTTCGTGCCATGCTGGAATCCTCGGCTGCCGAATACGCCGCCCGCATGACCGCCATGGAATCCGCCACGAAAAACGCCGGCGACGTCATCGAAGCCTTGACCCTTTACATGAACAAAGTGCGCCAAGCGGCCATCACCAAAGAGATTATTGAAATTGTCAGCGGCGCTGCATACGGCGCTTAGGAGAAAGCATGGCAGAAAAATACGCAGCGGTCGGACACATCGTGCAGGTCATCGGACCGGTGCTCGATCTTCAATTTGAAGCGGGCCATTTGCCCTCCATTTACAACGCAGTCCGCATCACCAGCGAAGGATTCAACGTTCCTGAACCGATCGACGTTACCGCCGAAGTGGAGCAGCACCTTGGTGAGGGTCGCGTCCGTTGCGTCGCGATGGAGCCGACGGAAGGTCTCGTCCGCGGGATGAAAGCTTACGATACGGGCGCGGGCATCACTGTACCCGTGGGACGTGCGACTCTCGGCCGCGTGATGAACGTGCTCGGCAAGCCCGTCGATCAGCTCGGCCCGCTGACGAGCAAAACAAATTACCCCATTCATCGCCCCGCGCCTCTCTTGTTGGACCAGTCCACCACCCTCGAGATGTTTGAGACCGGCATCAAGGTCATCGACCTGATTCAGCCCTTCTTGAAGGGCGGCAAAATCGGATTGTTCGGCGGCGCCGGCGTTGGCAAGACCGTCCTCATTCAGGAATTGATCAACAACGTCGCCATGCAACACGGCGGCGTTTCCGTCTTCGCAGGCGTCGGCGAACGTACTCGCGAAGGAAATGACCTATGGTTGGAATTTCAAGAAGCTGGCGTTGTTGTTCCCGGTAATTCGGAAAAATCCCGCGCTGCTTTGATTTACGGCCAGATGACGGAACCGCCAGGCGCTCGTCTGCGCGTCGGCCTCACTGGCCTGACGGTCGCCGAATATTTCCGCGATGAAGAGCATCTCGACGTGCTCCTCTTCATCGATAACATCTTCCGTTTCGTCCAGGCCGGCTCGGAAGTTTCCGCGCTTCTCGGGCGCATGCCTTCCGCGGTTGGTTATCAGCCGAACCTCAACACCGAAATCGGCGAATTGCAGGAGCGCATCACCTCGACGAAATCCGGCTCGATTACCTCGGTGCAAGCCATTTACGTTCCGGCCGACGACTACACCGACCCCGCGCCAGCCGCGACGTTCACGCACTTGGACGCCACCACAAACCTCAGCCGCCAGATCGTTGAGCGCGGCATTTATCCCGCTGTCGATCCCCTGGCCAGCTACTCGCGCATTCTCGATCCCCGCATCGTCGGCGCGGAGCACTACGCTGTCGCTCGCGGCGTGAAATCGATTCTCCAGCGCTACAAGGATTTGCAGGACATCATCGCGATTCTTGGTATCGAAGAACTTTCTGACGAAGACAAGCGCACCGTCGCGCGCGCCCGCAAAATTGAAAAATTTCTTTCGCAACCCATGTTCGTGGCCGCGCAATTTACCGGCCTCGAAGGCAAGTACGTCAAGATTGCGGACACCGTCCGCAGCTTCAAGGAAATCGTCGAAGGCAAGTATGACGATATTCCTGAGCAGGCCTTCTACATGGTCGGCACGATCGACGAAGCCCTCGCGAAGGCGGAAAAAATGAAGGCGAGCGCATAGAAACGCACATGCTTCCTGACTCCATCGAACTGGTCATCGTCACTCCGGAGCGCCAATTCCTGCGCGAAAGCGTGGTAGAGACCATGTTGCCCGGCTCTGAAGGCGCCCTCGGCGTTTTGCCGGGTCACGCCCCACTGATGACCGAGCTTGGCATCGGGGAGCTGACCTATCGCGGCGCGGGCACAAACCCCAGCGGAACGCTTGCCGTCATTCAGGGCTTCGCTGAAGTTCTGGGCGACCGCGTCACCGTCCTTGCGGAAACTGCAGAGCGCGCCGCGGAAATCGACCTCGCCCGCGCGGAAGCCGCAAAAGCTCGCGCGGAAAAACGCCTCGCTGCTGGAGACCCGAATATCGACCTGGACCGCGCCGCCATCGCGCTCCAACGCTCCCTCATTCGCATCCAGGTAGCGCGCAAGTATCGCGGCCTGCCCATCGAGACTCGGTAACTTTTGCCAAGCGCGTTGCCCATCGCGGATTTTGCGACCTCGTTCCTTGCGGCGCATCAAACATAGTTGGAGCCCTGGATGGAAATGGTGACGTTGTATACCACTGCATGGTGTCCGGACTGCCGGCGCACAAAATCCTTCTTGCAAGAGCGCGGCGTGGAATTCCGCGAAGTGAGTATCGAGGGAAATCCTTCCGCAGAAGAAATCGTTTTGAAGGCCAACAACGGCAAGCGCAAAGTCCCCACATTGGAAATCGGCGGCCGCTATTTTGCGTGCAGCCCGTTCGACGCCGAACAGCTCGCTGACGATCTCGGGATCTCGTTGAATCCCCAATCTCCGCCTCCATCTTGAGAATCGGAATGGCGCTATGATGAAGAAGTGTGGCTCCTTAAGGCCACATGAGGGCAAGACCATGCGAACAGCGTATTTCTTTCTGGCGTGCATGTTGGCGGCTGGCGCAGTTCTCGCACAGGATAAGACGGCCGCAGCTTCCCACGACATGGCCAACATGCAGCACGGTGGCTTCATGCAAGGCGGCATGCATCACGCGATCGCCAAAGGCGTGAAGCTCGAGCAGAAAATCGATGGCCATACCATCGTTTTGCGCATCGGACCCATGAACCTGCCTGCGCACACCAGCCACATGAAAATGCCGCAGCCGCCCGATTTGGTTTGGCAAATCCCTATCGACGGCTGGCTTCTGGCCTACATACCGAAGCTCGTCGATGCCGGCGGCAACGGCGGCCCTGGACGCCTGCTGCATCACACTGCCTTCTGGAACGAAAATCGCGCCGATTTTCTCTGCCCCAATAAAGAAGAACACATTTTCGGCGCGGGCGGTGAGCTGACCCATTGGGCCGAAGTACCTGGCTACGGTTACCGAGTTCAGATGGGCGATAAAATCCGCATCGAAACGATGGTCCACAATCCCACGGACACTTCCTATGACAAGGTTTATCTCCAAGTGACCATTCCCTATCAGGATGCGGGCGCTACGCCAAAACTCAAGAACTTCTATCCGGCCTGGATGGACGTGAAATCCTGCGGCGATTCCGCTTACGATTTGCCTCCTGGGAATAACGACAAAGTGGGAACCGTTACCGTCAAATACGACGGCGTCTTGCTCGGCGTCGGCGGTCACATGCACGATTACGCCAAACAGATCGTTCTCGAGGACGTTACGCGCAAAGAAACGGTCGCCACTCTCGACGCCAATGTAGATGACCATGGCCAACTGATCAGCATGCCCACAGTTTTGTTTCTCGACCGCGGCGGTTACAAGTTTGCAGCTGGCGACACCCTCAAAATCTCAGCCACCTATGACAACACGAGCGGAAAACTTCTTCGCGAAGGCGCCATGGGCATCGTCGTCGGTTACTTCGTGCCTGCGGAGGATGCCGCCGTAGCGGCGCTGCGGCACAAGGCAGCGGCGCACCCGGTGGCCGGCATGTCCCACGACCAATAGAGACGATCTGTGGCCTTGGCTTCGGCGAGCAATGATGTAAGCTGTGCTGTCTCTGGAGGCCGCTTATGCCGCGTTTGAAGGCGCGTGTTGCCTGGATTTTCTCGGTTGTTGCCCTTGTGTTTTCTGTCTGCCGCGCGGAAGCACGCGTCACCCGCGTCGAAGTTATTTCCCGCACGGACATTCAGGACGGCCGCTCTTTCGGCCTGGCCGGCGCCTATGAAAAAATCGTCGGCCGCGTTTACTTCGCGGTTGACCCTGCCAACATCCACAACCGCCAAATCGTCGATCTCGATAAAGCGCCGCGCAACGCGCAGGGAGAAGTCGAATTCTCCGCCGACCTCTATCTCCTGAAGCCCAAAGACATGGACAAGGGGAACGGCGCCGTCCTGTTCGAGGTTTCGAACCGCGGCGGAAAAGGAATTCTGCACATCGTGAACGGTGTGACTTCCTCCGATCCAAAAGCAGAATTCGGTGACGGTTTTCTCATGCGCGAGGGCTACACCGTCGCTTGGGTCGGCTGGGAAGCCGACCTCGCCGAGCAAGGCGACCGCCTCCGCCTTTTCGCCCCCGTCGCTCACGATCCGGGTGGAAAAACGATTCGCGGCCTGGTTCGCTCGGATTTCACGCCCGCTCAGAAACTAGAGGACATGCCTCTTGGGCATTTTCTTCTTGGGCCGGCCGGCGGAAAAAGTTATCCCGTCGATGAGCTGGACAGTTCTAAAAATACTTTAACGGTGCGTGATACGCCCGATGGCCTGCGAAAGATTGTCCCTCGCAGCCAATGGAGTTTCGCACACACTGTGGACGGCAAAATCGTTGCCGACCCGCATTACATTCATCTCGATACCGGCTTTCTCCCCGGAAAAATTTATGAAGTCGTCTACGAAGCGAAAGACCCTGTCGTCGCGGGGCTCGGGCTTGCGTCCGTGCGCGATTTTCTTTCCTACCTAAAATACGACCCGCATTCCACCGCACCAATCCATCGAGTCTATGCAGTGGGAATATCGCAAAGCGGCCGCTTTCTCCGCCATTTTCTCTATCAGGACTTCAACGCCGATGAGCAAGGCCGCCGAGTGATGGATGGCGTTATTGCCCACGTCGCTGGCGCCGGCCGCGGCAGCTTCAATCATCGTTTCGCCCAGCCTTCGCGCGACGCGCAGCCGCTCTCCAGCATTTTCTTCCCGACCGATTTGTTTCCCTACACCGATCTTCCGGAAACCGATCCGGACACTGGCGAGACCGCAGGTCTTTTCGACGCCGTAAACAAATCGCATACCGCGCCGAAAGTATTCTTCACCAACACTTCCTACGAATACTGGGGCCGCTCCGCCTCTCTGATTCACACCTCTGCCGACGGGTTGAGCGACGCAAAGCTCGGCGAGAATGTCCGCGCCTACATGCTGGCCGGTTTGCAGCATTTCTCCGCGCCATTTCCTCCGAAAAAGAGCAATCCCAACTCGCCGGATTCGAACGCGCAGCAGCGCTACAATCCAAATCCCATCCAGTGGTATTGGCGCGCGCTGATCACGGACATGGACCAATGGGTGAAAGACGGCACGCCGCCTCCGCCAAGCACTTATCCGAAAATTGCCGATGCCACGCTCGTGCCACTGGACAAATGGAATTTCCCCAAAATTCCCAGCGTCAACAAACCGCATGAAGTCAGCCTGGCGTACCACCTCGATTTCGGCCCGCAATGGAACGAAGGCATCGTCACTTTTGAACCCCCCAAAGTTGGCAAGCCGTTTCCCGTCCTCGTTCCTCAAGTTGATGCCGACGGCAACGACGAAGGAGGCGTCAGCTTGCCGGAACTGCAAGTTCCGCTCGCGACCTATACTGGCTGGAATCTTCGCGATCCCAGCATCGGCGCCTCCGATTTGCGTCTCAGCTTTTACGGCTCATTCATTCCCTTCGCCAAAACTGCAGCCGAGCGCGAACAATCCGGCGACCCGCGGCTTTCCGTGGCAGAGCGCTATTCTTCCCGCGCACAGTACATGGGGAAATTCGCCGACGCCGCGCTGAAGCTGATCCACGAGCGCTTCATGCTGCCCGAGGATTTGCCCGCCGTGCTCGAACGTGGCCAGCGGGAGTGGGAAGAAGTCACTGGACAGAACTGATTCGGGCGGCATAACGCACTCGACAAAATGGAGGAAAGATGAATCGGAATCGGCGGGATGTTTTGAAGGGCGGAAGTCTCGCGTTGCTGGGCGGCGGCCTCTTCAAGCGCATGGACAAGATTGACGGAATGCAAACGCAGGGCGCTGGTGGATCTCTTGCGGAAATCGTGAAGGGCCGCGGCACTGGCGCCAGTGAGAAGTTGCTTTTAGGCTCCACGCCTGGCGAAGAGGGTCCGCCCGAGCCTGCCAAGTACGATCGCTTGCCTCTCGAATGGAACAAGCAGACGGTCACGCGCTTCAAGGAGCAACTGGCGCAAAAAGACGTTCACGCATTTCTGGTGCGCGATCAGCTCAACATCATCTATCTCACCGGCTACTGGCACACGCACACGGAGCGCCCTCAATGCGTCTTCATGAACAAAGACGACGCTGATCCTTGGTATTTCTATCCGGCGCTGGATCGCGACCTGGTGAAAGGCTGGTGGTTCGGCGGCGGACTCGAGTATTTCGATACGAAGCACGCCGAGGGCGGTTTTCCGGAGCAGGGTAAAGTCGTGCAAGGGAAGACCGTCGATTTGTTTGAGATGCTGCTGGAAGGCATCAAAGCGAAAGGCGTGCAGGGAAGTAAAATCGGCATCGATGGTAAGCTCTACGCAGACGAGCTAGCCACCGCAAGGAAAGTCCTGCCGAAAATCAAATGGGTGGACGTCAGCCAAACTCTTCTGGATATGCGCGAGGTGAAGGGGCCCCAAGAACTTGCGCTGATTCGGCGCGCGTACACTTATTTTGACCGCGCGCACGCGTATGCCCGGGATTATTTTCTCACCTACGGCACAGACGTGACCGATTACGAAGTGGGCGTCGCGAGCACGTTCTGGATCAACAATATTCTGTATTCGGATTTGGATCTTGCCAATGGCTTGCCCCATCATGGCGTGCAATCCAGCGTCGAGATTGACTGCCGCGTCGGCCGGCTCTGCGCCTATCCGCATCCGAACCAGCCGCGGTTCAACCGCATCCAGCGCAACATGCCGCTGCAGGTCGATGGCGACGCATACATCGGCGGCCACGGCGGCGAAAACTATCGCATGTATATCCTCGCGGATGATGCGGGGCAATTCGATCCTCACATGCGGAAACTCTGGGAAGTCAGCCAGCATACCTGTGACATGCAGGTGGAGCTCCAGAAGGAAGGCTCGACCTGCTCCAGCGTCGCCTACGAAATTCACAAATACCAGGTAGCGCAAGGCATGCAGGACTACATTTATCACCGGCCCGCCCACGGAGAAGGCTCGGAAGGACACCAGCCGCCTTATATGTCGCTCGGCGATTACACCGTCCTAAAGAAAGGCATGTGTTTTTCCGAAGAGCCCGGACTCTACGATCCAAAAACGGGAGTGGGTTTCAATTGGAGCGATCAAGTCGTCACCGGCGTGAAGTCCGGCTACCGCATGAGCCGTGTGCCATACTCGAAGGAATGGAGTTGGGTAAAGATCTAGACGGGCCGTGCCTGGTGACGCGTCCCCGGCCGATGAGGGAAGCGGCATCTCCGCTTTCGCGACCGGCCCATAGCCCCAAGTGAGCAGGAATGTCTTCATTCCATTCATCGTCCGGAATGGAAACAGTGAGAAGTACTTCCGGCTAACAAATGGGCCCCAACACCTTATTCATGAGTGCAAAATCGTATGCATGTAAGGAGCCGCGCTCTTCGGAAGCGCGGTATCGAGCGTAGTGGCGTCGGCGGGCGTATCAAGAGGGAATGTGGCTGAGCCAAAGACAGAGTACGAAAAGCGGCTGGAAAAACACTTGAAGACGATTGCCGAGAAGGATCGCGTTCATTTGCAGGTGGGCTACTGGAAATTGAGCGTGATTGCAGCGGGTCTGGCCTTGGCGTGGATCATCTTTGCGAAGCATCTGTTGCCGATTTACTGGCTGATTGCGCCGGTTGTGGTTTACGCGCTACTGGGTATCTTGCATGGGCGCGTTTTGCGAGCAAAAACGCGGGCGGGGATCGCTGCGGATTACTATCGGAGGGGAATCGCGCGGATCGAAGATCGCTGGGCTGGTACCGGACAGACCGGTGAGCGCTTTCGCGATACGAATCATGTGTATGCGGAGGATCTGGATCTCTTCGGGCGCGGCTGCTTGTTCGAATTGCTTTCGACGGCGCGGTTGCCGATGGGAGAAAGTCGGCTGGCCAATTGGCTGAGCGAAGGCTCGGAAGTGGGAGAGATTCAAGATCGGCAGAAACTTCTTTCGGAGCTGCGCGAGAAACTGGTCTTGCGGCAGGATCTGGCGGTGACGGGGGAGGAATTGCGAGCCAGGCTGAATCCAGAGTCGCTAATCGAATGGGCCGAAGGGAATTCGATTTTGCCGCGCGGAATTTGGCGCGTGGCAATGGCGGCGCTGGCGATCGGGGCAGCTGCGGGGATCATCTATTATTTTGAAAATGCGGCACTGTGGCCGCTCTTGAGCGTCTTGGTAGTCGAGGCGGTTGTGCTGGCGCGGCTCTGGCGCAGGGCGCACACAGTGATTGAGGGAGTCGATTCCAACGCCGAAGGGTTGCTTCTTTTTTCAGAGATTCTGGCGCGGCTCGAGCGGGAGCCATTCGAGTCTGCGCGATTGCGAGAGATGGCAGCGGAATTGAAGGACGGAGACGAGCCGGCTTCCCGCGCCGTGCGCAAATTCGCGCGGATCGTTTATTGGATCGATGCTAGCGACAGCCTGCTTGCGCGTATTTCCGAGCTACCGTTTCTTTACAGCGTGCAAGTAGGAATGGCAGCAGAGGCGTGGCGCAGGCGTTGCGGCGCAAAGATGCGCCGATGGGCTGAACTGACCGGTGAGATGGAAGCCCTGCTCTCGCTGGCGTCCTATTGCTACGAGCATCCCGCGGATCCTTTCCCGGAATTCGTGCGCGCGGAAGATGGTCTGGGTTTTTTTGACGGCACGGAGCTGGGGCATCCGCTAATTCCGGCAGCAAAATGCGTGCGAAACAGCGTGAAGCTCGACGCCGGGACCAGAGTGCTGCTGGTAAGCGGGTCAAACATGTCCGGGAAAAGCACGCTGCTGCGCGTGGTGGGAATCAACACCGTGTTGGCGATGGCGGGCGCGCCCGTTCGCGGCGCCCGGCTGCGTTTGACGCCGCTGAAAATTGGCACACGCCTTCGAAGCGCTGATTCGCTGCAAGAAGGCCGGTCGAGTTTTTATACCGAAATTCTGCATATCCGCAAAGTGTTTGAGGGCGCGAAAGCAGCCGTGCCGCTGATTTTTTTGTTCGATGAGTTGCTCGAAGGAACAAACTCGAAAGATCGGCGAATCGGAGCGGAAGGGTTGATTCAGGCGCTCCTGAAGCGGCGCGCGATTGGCATTGTAACGACGCACGATCTGGCGCTGACGGAAATCGCTTCAGCCGTGGGGAATATTTTGCGAAACATGCACTTCGAGGATCAAGTCGTGGACGGAAAGATGCGATTCGATTACAAGTTGCGCGAAGGGGTGGTGGAAAAGAGCAACGCGCTCGAATTGATGCGCTTGATCGGTTTGGAAATGTAGATCGAAACTTGGGCACTGCCGATCAAAAGCGCGGTTTTATTTAAAGGGCGAGGCCGCGGGATTGGCCTCATTTGCCGGCGGAATTCGCGCTTCCAGAGATAGATTTGAGCGAATCAAAGACTCGACCTGCCTCCAAACGCCGGGATCGCACTCGATTTGAATGTGCGGCTTCATGAAGGCGCGATCCCACCAGGGATATTGGCCGCAAGTGAGAGGTTTGTCTTTGTAGTCCAAGCGGAAATTTCCGAGGATCCGTGTGCGGACGGGATTGGCTGCGCGAATCTTCGGCTGGCCGTGGAGGAAGCCATCGAGCTGATAAAAATTGATGGCTTGAGCGACGTTAGGGGGAATCACCGAATCGTTCTCGCCGAGTTTCGAGACGCTATCGACCTGGATAGTGAGAAGCACCGGGATACCAGCTCTTCCGAGCTGCCGCGCCAGCTCGACCGCTTCCGAGGCGCCCCAACTGTGGCCGAAAATAATGATGCGGGCGTTCTGCCTTTCTTCGGTGGACAGTGATCCATTTCGGTTGGCATCCAGATGATGAAGCACCGCGTTGAGCGCGTCCTTGCCGCGATGGTTCTCGAACGTCTGCACGTAAATGCCGGAAGAATATTCCTCGCGAAGGCGATCGACCAGTTGTACTTCGGTGTGGACGCGATCATCGTGACGGACGAATCCCCCGACGAAACCGATTACGATGACCGGCTGAGCAGAGGCAATGGCTGCAGGAGTAGCGTGGGGGTTGGAACTCGCCTCACCAGAGACGAGAAACAAAGCAACAACCAACAGCGAGACCCGGACGAGGGAAAGCATTTGCCGCACCGTGACGGGGAAGCTACATCAACACAGATGAAAGAGACAAGACTAAAGTTGCGCAAAAGTTGAAGGGAGAAAATGGTACGGAGCGACGAAAAAGAATGAGAGAGCAGCCTTAGTACTCACAGAACCTGCTACTCGAAAGCCCTCAAGGGGCTGGAGAAAGAGAAAGGGGACGTGAATTGGAGGAGGGCGAAGGGCTATTGCGATTGGCCGCAGTGAAGATCGAGCTATCGATGCGGGCGGCTTGCAAGAGGGCCCAATCGTTTTTGAATTCTGGCATGATTTCGCGGCTATGTTTGGGGCTCTTCAGGTAGTGATTGGCGCGCGCAAGAAGGATGGCGTAGGCCCACTGGAAATCCGTGCCAGGAGCAAAGAGATTGCTGGCGCTCAGCCCAATCCTAACCGGCTTGCCGCCTTGCGAAATTTCCAACCAAAGCGCACCGCTCGCATCGACGGAGGGAGCGCCGGAGCGATCGAGGTATTTGAAGAGACGGCCGAGAAAGTCGTAGTTAGGAATGACTTCGCGGCTGACGGCGTCGCCGGCGAGACCGCTGAATTCCTCCCGATATTGTTTCCACTCTTCCGCACTGCCCACGAGTTCCGCGCTCTCCCGGCTGACGACTGCTTCCAGTTGCTCTTCGCGGGAGACATCGTTCTGCGATTTTGCCCGACGGATTTCGTGTTCGAGGTCCGAGACTTCCGCGGTGGGATGCAGCTCTAGTTCACGTTCGGGGTTGAAGCGCGCCGTAAGCAAATAAGAAGCGGCCATAAAAGGCAATTCGTGGTCCGCAAAAATCAGCATGGGCACGAGGAGTTTCTTGGAGTGGTACAACTGTTCGGTTCCATTGCGGCACTCACTGCTGCGCTTGATGGTGCCGGGAAGCTGGGCGAAATGAAGGACGCGGAACTGCGCTTCTGGATGATGCTCGGCGTAGTGGGCAAAAGAGCGGGCGATGGCTTTGGGAGTGATCAGCCCGAAGTCGTTTAGGTAATCGGCCCGCGCGGCATGTGGGAAATAGGTGTTGATGACCCGCCTGCTGAACTCGGCGCAATTGCGGGTGATGCCGTTGAAATGATTCTTATTGGGCAGAGAGTTGAACTCGTTGATAAGAGCGAGATCCTGCTCGAGGGTCGTCGAGACGACGAAAGCGTACATGCTGCGCTCGAGCGTGGCGCCGACCATCTCGCGCCATTCGGCTTTGTTGCTCGTGCGGCATTCGGCAGTGTCGCAGAGCCCGGAAAGATAGCTTTCGCGATATCTTTCTTCGAGGATGTGCTTGATTCTTTGCGAGCCGAACAACGGGCGGTTGCGCGAATCCTCGACGCCGTAGAGATAGATGGAGAGCGGGACGACGTTCCACTCGAAGGGCTGGTCTTCGCCGAGAGTGGTGTAGTTGCTCATGACCGAGCCTTCTTCGCCGGGACGGCAGAGCCGGAGTTTGATAGGCGATTCCGCGCAGATCCTAGAGAAAAAGATGGCGCTATGGCCGGAACCTGAGATTCTGGCGAAACTGGTATCCAAGGACTCGTTGAGAAGGAGGCCAACGTCTCCATATGTGGGGGACGGCGCAAGGCAGACGAGCAGAAGACCTAGTACTGTCGCAAAGCGCGCGAAGACTGCCAAACGGCTAGACAGAAGCCCGGCCAATCCCGTGAGGAGACGGTTTGGAGTCAGGTTGGGCACAGCAATCGGTCTCCTTTCTGCCGAAGGCTTGAGCTTCTATTTTAATGGGCTGGAGAGATTCGAGTGGGCCCTGTAGGGACTGGAGTAATAGTGCTTTGGGCAATTTCCAGCCAGCACTAAGGGACAGGTAGTTCTTCCGTAAACTATTGAAACGGAATGACCTATCGCCTTTATAGGATGCCCAGACCGGACGGAAGGTTGCGCTCGGGTCTGGCGAGCCGCACACCCCGCTCTGGGTAGACCTACAGCGACCAAAAAGCCCCGCAAGCAGGCCAAACCCTGCCTATGTAAACCCAGTTTGGACGAGGGAGTTGCGGAAGCGCATTGTTCCCTGCTGGGGTGCTGTGGAAGCGCAGGCGGCTCTGCTGGTCCAACGTAAAGAACCTGAACTAGCGTCTCGCTCGCTCCTAACCGCGTGGCCACCTGCGCCATTCCAATAAACGGGAGCACAAGAGGCTCGAACCTAGTGGGAAAATTCCGACAACGTCCGGGAATCGATGAAGAGCGCACAGCCGCCAGATTCGAGGTTGACTTCTCCCTGGGCGGCTTTTGTAATGAATTGAATGCATTTCATCCTCAATCCCGCTCTTGATCCCTCGTGACGAACTCCGCAAAAGAAGATAGTTCCAGGAGGGGATCGAAGCAGCACGCTATCTTGGTCGCGGCGGGAATTTTGCTCAGCCGTATCGCGGGACTCGTCCGCGAGCGCGTGTTCGCGCACTATTTCGGTAATTCCGATGCCGCGGATGCCTTCAAAGCTGCGTTCCGCATTCCTAATTTTCTGCAAAATCTGTTTGGCGAAGGAGTTCTTTCGGCTTCCTTCATTCCCGTCTATGCCAAGCTTCTGGCGCACAAGGACGAAGAAGAAGCGCGCCGTACTGCCGGAGCCGTCGCAGCGCTGTTGGCGCTGACGACTTCGCTGATCGTGTTGCTGGGCGTGCTCACCACGCCGTACTTGATCGACGCCATCGCCGGAGGATTCACCGGCGCAAAGCGCGAATTGACGATTCGTCTTGTGCGTATTCTCTTTCCCAGCGCGGGCTTGCTGGTGTTTTCAGCCTGGTGCCTGGGAGTTCTGAATAGCCACCGGCGATTCTTCCTCTCCTATGCGGCGCCCGTGGTATGGAACGCTGCGATGATCGGGGCGATGTGGGGATGGGGGCACCGCTACGCCGAGTATCCGCTGGCGCAAATCCTGGCATGGGGATCAGTCGCAGGAAGCGCGCTGCAGGTGATTGTGCAATTGCCGGTCGTGCTGCAACTTTTGAAGGGCCTTCACCTGTCGCTGAATTATCAGACCGAAAATGTGAAAACGGTGGTGCGCAATTTCATACCTGTTTTCGTGGGGCGGGGCGTCGTGCAGATCAGCGCTTATGTGGATACGCTGCTGGCAAGCTGGCTGCCTATGGGCGCCGTGGCCGGGCTCTCCTATGCTCAAATTCTCTACTTGCTCCCCGTGAGCCTTTTTGGCATGTCCGTTTCGGCGTCGGAACTGCCACACATGTCCGGCGCGCTGGGGAGCGAAGAGGAAGTAGCTGCCGTGTTGCGGCAAAGGCTTAATTCCGGATTGGGCCAGATCGCCATGTTCGTGGTGCCCTCGGTAGCAGGCTTCTTGATTCTGGGAGACGTCATCGTCGCGGCGATTTACCGCACGGGGCAGTTCAAACAGGACGACGTAATCTACGTATGGGGAATTCTCGCGGGCGCGACCGTTGGGCTCCTGGCCTCGACTCTTGGACGGCTGTATTCGTCCACCTATTATGCTCTGAGGGATACACGGACTCCGCTGCGCTTCGCCGTGATTCGAGTTATCTTGACGACGATCCTCGGACTTCTTTGCGCGTTTCCACTGCCGCATCTACTGGGCATCGGGGCGCGCTGGGGAGCGGCCGGGCTGACGATTTCCGCCGGAATATCCTCCTGGGTTGAGTTTGCATTGTTGAGGCGCACGTTGAATCGCCGCATCGGCCATACCGGGATTCCCACGAATTCCCTTGTTAAGCTGTGGGCCGGTGCTTTAGTGGCGGCGTCCTGCGGATGGACCATTCATCACTTCTTAGGTCATCATTCCCCGGTTCTTGTGGCCGTTGCCGTCCTGGGCCCGTTCGGAATCATCTACTTTGGAGCAATTCTGGCGCTGGGCCTCGAGGAGGCTCGTGGCTTCCTAAGGAGCGTCGCGGCCAGATTCGCGAATCGCTAACCGAGCCGGCGCGGGAGCAATCGATAAGTCTCGGGCCACCCAGATGCAAGGTCCATTCGATGGGCCAATCGGCCCCCCCCCCTCATTTTTTGTAAACACTGATTCTAATAGGTTTAGAGATTCCATAACTCGTTTAGAATCAACAGTTACGGTGGTCCTTTAAGATATTGATTCTGAATGATTTAGTATCGGATAAAATCTGTGCACCTTCGAGCTTGGCAGGGTGAAAGCGCGTCTGCCGACGGCTGATTGGCCGAGGGCAGGGACCCCAAAAAACGAAAGAGCGGCAGAAAGTCTGCCGCTCTTTGCAGGTCACAAGTTTGCCTAAGATCAGACTATCAAGCGCGGCGGGCTGAGTCAACCTAATTCGTGCGAGGCGGAGGCCACCAACGAATTGAATGAGAGAGTGGGGGGCACGGCGGTGCTTGGGACGAGAGAGTGACTGGCGCGTCGCTTTAGAAATAGACGCAAGCGCCCCGAAAAAGTTCCCGAGTGGTAGAGCGGCGGGTCGACAACGCCGCGCCGCAGGGCTATCGGGGGCGAGGGCGAAGGGGTGGACGCGCGGTCAAGGGCCTTGGGCGCATGCGGAAGCGCGGGTTGAGAGGCGGGGGGACGTTGCGGAGGAAGTCGCCGCAGCAGGGGCAGCGGCCGTCATCGGCGATGGGACCAGTGGCGTCGGCGCGGAGCCAGTGACCACGGGCTTCGCACAATGGATTGATGCATTGCACGGTGAAACCGGGCAGATATTGCATGCGCGCTCCCTCAGCAGCCAGCCAGCTCCGCGGCGCACGATAGAACTGATGCGGCAGGAGCTCCCATGGGCAGGCCAGAAAAAATATTGAGCGGATTCTGCCTCCGCATGACTGTGGTGTCAAGAGAAAAGACTACAAGGGATTGTGGTATGGTTGCGGGAGGAAGTGAGCCGTGAAAAGCAGATAGTGAGGAGTGCGGCCGAGAAGACGGAGGCGTGGTGACGCGGCATATTCGATGGAGCTGGATACTCGCGGCGGGACTCGCGATTGCTGCGCCTCTGGCTTGGGCACAAGGCGAAGAAAAAACGCTACGCGAAGTGATCGAGGCGGAGAAATTGCCGGTGGACGGAGGAACGCTTGACAATCTGGACACGAAAATCTCGAGCGGGGCGGAGTTAAATGATGCGCAGCAGTTTGTGATTGCGTATTACCTGCTGGATGCCACAGGGCACCTGAATCCGCCGATATTCGTGGACGCTTACGATCGTGGCGCGGGGCGATGGAAAAGCGGCGAAGTTCGAGGGGGAGCGGCGAGCGAGCAGGGCGCTGACGACGATTGTTTTGGATCGGTGCTGGCCGTCGTGGCTCTTCCAGACTCTTACGCGCTGGAAACGCACATCAATCCTTCGGCAGGCTGCGAAATCATTCTTTCGCGGGATTTGAAAGTAAAGGCCAGCCTCTATGGCTGGATCGTCGGGCATTTTGGGGATGGCGGGATCGTTTACCACCGCAGCCAGATTCATTTTGCGACTGTCCATCCAGCAGAGATTGCAATTTATGATCCGACGACGAAAAAAGACTACAACGTTTTTCCGCGTAAGCCTTTCCAGAAAATCCGCGTTCAAATCAGCGAGGACCTTCGCGAGTTTTTCAAAACACATCAGGATTATTGCAAGCAGGCGGACGATCCGTGCGAACCGGAATCCTTTGATAGCTCGCTGGAGGGCAAGGCGGTTACGGACGACCGCGAGCATGCTTTGGCATTTGTTATTTCGTATGAGCTGCAGGGTTATGGCCAGGACGAGCACAAACCGTCGGGGCTCACGGAGGTTGTTTATGTGTACCGGCACGTGAACGACGAGGCGAAGGTGGAGTACCGCGAAATGTTGTGGAGCGAGGTCAAGGAGCGAGCAGGAAACGTGGCGCTCGAAAACCTCGTAGAGCCGACAGTTCTCGAGAAAATATTCGGTGTGGGATCGAAGTGAAGGGGGAAAAAAGTTTTCTAGGGTTGCGGCGGAGTTGAAGGAGGAGGTGCCGCTGGGGGAGATTTGCTGTCCACAGAGGACTGTAGGGCGGCGACGCGGACTTTGAGGGCGTCGACGGCTTGCTGTTTGCTTGTGATTTGCTGCTTGAGATCGTCCAGCTTGGCTTTACCTGCCGGGTCGTCCGTGTAATTGGGATTCGAATAGACGCTATCTTGATCGAGCGAGAGTTCGCGCTGTAGAAGGTCCACATCTTTTTGGGCGTCGGCGAGCTGCTGCTTCAAGCTGGCCAGTTCGGCGGCGTCTTTAGCCTTTTGGTCGGCGTCGGCGCCACTTGCGGCGGGAGCGGATTCGGTAGAAGGAGTAGATGTGTCACCGGCAGACGGTTGGGCGGCCGTGGCTGAAGACGACGCTGAAGCATCTGGGGTGGATTGGGTTGCGGCGGGCGCGTTGGCGGCAGGTGCCGCCGGCTGAAGAGTGTCATTTGTGATGACTTGCGCAGGCTTAGCCGGAGCCTTTTTTTGCTCGCGGGCGCGGCGGGCGGCTTCGGCAACAGATTGAGTTTGCGAGTCCTGGGGCTGTGCGACGGCTGCCAAAGGCAGGACGGCACCGGCAATCAGTGTGGCGAGGGCCAAGCGCAAAGAGATGGAGACTGACATGGTTTTATACCCCTTGAGCTACGCGGGCCTGGTCAAAATTAAGCATACCGCTACGGCTGGCTGCGGACAATTGCGCAGGACAACCATGCTGCGAATCGGGCAACTACCGCTCAAGCCGAGGATTTGGGCGGGAAGGGGCACGGCTCTAACCAGAAAGACTGGATCGACGCGGAAGCGCGTGCCTAGCGGGCCGCCGCTTGTTGCGTTGCAGCCACATCACGGAAAGAAAAGTGAGTTTGCAGGTCCTTTACGGGCTGGCCGTTCACTTCCGCATAGGGATAGATGAAATAGTTGAGGGGATCGCCTTTTTGTTCGGACGAGAGGCGGATATCGCGGCCGTAGGTGAAGAAAATGCGGTTGACGTCGTGTGCGCCGAAGAAATAGTCGTGCTTGTCCGGATGTTTCCAGGCTTCCGAGGCGTCGATGGGCACCCAGCCGACACCGCTGAGATAAAACTCGGCCCAGCAGTGGTAGCCGGGGATGTCGCCTTCGGTTTTGCCTTCGGGGAGCGGGAAACCAATTTCGAAGCGCGCGGGAATGCCGGAGGCACGCATCATTCCGATGAAAAGGGAATGGAAGTCCGTGCAATTGCCGCGCTTGGAGGTGCAAGCCCAAATGGCGTCGCCGTGGCCCCAGCCTTCGCCAGACTTGTCGTAGCGCATGGTAGCGACGACGTACGCATAGATGTGGCGAGCCTTTTCGAGTTGCGTGGTGTCGCCGACGGTGTGCTCTTTGGCGAGCTCGCCGATGACGCCGTTGAGCGGGACCAGCTTATCGGGCTCGAGATAGCGGTGAAGCATAGGGTCGGGCGGCAGAGTGGCAGAGATATTTTTTCGAGCGCCGTCCAGAGCGACTTTGTGCTCGTGGCGGGTGGCGGTGAAGCGGAGAGTAACATCGAAGCCCGCGGCGGCTTGCTCGGCAGTGGGCTTAAACAGGGCGAAGGCGTCCTTGTACTCCGGATCGCGGCCTTGCGAATACGCAACCGGGCTGTCGATGTGCAAGCCGCTCAGGTCCTGGTAGCCGTCCGGCTCCGGCAGAGGAATCCATAGGCGTACCGGGCCCACGGAACTATTGGTTGCGGGGAAATGAACTTGGTAAGTGAATTCGAACGAGCGAGTGGATGGCTCGGTAGGGACAGTGGCTGTCTTCGTGCGCGCCGGACGGGGAGCGGAAGTCGGGCCGACCAAGACAGAGAAAATGCAGAGGAAGGGGATGAGGCGACGGGACATTACGGACTCCTTTGGTGGGTTGCCGCGGAGGGCAACGCCGCGATTATACTCGTTTGGGAGCTGAAGTAATAACGAGGTAGCAAGACGGACGATGAGAAAAAGGACGCGAGACTGGGGATACAGTTTGAGTTTATTCGTAGCATGCTGCCTGCTTGGTTCCGCACCCGTTTCGCTCGCCCAGGTGAAAGTGGCGCCAAAGCCGGACGCACCTGGAGCGGCTTCTCCGGGGATCGCAGGAAAGCAGACGAATGGCGTTGCGAAGAAGGCGCATCGGTTCTGGGATAAGGAGAACGACTGGTTGTTCGCGGGAGTCGGGGCGGCGCGCACTCTCGATTTCTTTTCGACACTGAATATGCGGCGGCGAGGCAGACAAGAAATATTCCTGACGAACGATGCCGTCGACAATCACGCAGCGTTCGCGGCGATCGAAGCGTCCGCGACGGGAGTTTCCATTGGAGCCGCCTATTTGTTTCATCGCTACGGGCACCACAAGCTGGAGCGCTGGACGTCGTTCGTACATATCGGGCTGGCAACGGCGGGTTCGGTGAGGAATTACTGCCTGAAGACGGCGCACTTCGCCCCAAAGCCGGGTTCGCCTTAGAACGCTCCATCAGCCATGGGGAGCGTGGAGAGACGCTCGCCTTGCAGAAGCAATCCTCAGTTTAAGAGATCGAGTATTGCACGCTTGGGCCTGGTGCGGCATACTCGCGCGTCGTGCGACCTTGGTCGGAATCGCACGGAAGGTTTTGTGGTGAGTTTGCGAGGAGGTCTGAATGGAGCGGTGCGTTTGTTTTCACCGTTTCGCGGCGCTGCTTTGTTTAAGCCTGTGTTTTTCCGCGGCGGTTTGCGAAACCTCATGGGCGGCGGAGACGGCGACCGAAAAGCCGCTTCCCGCGCAAGCGTTACCCGCACCTCCGGTCCCTACTGAAATGCGGACGGCTCAATCCGCGACTCCGCGGCAAATTAAGACGGAGGGCTATAAGCTTTCGCAGGACCGCTACGAGAAGGCGGTCAGCTACTCTCGCGCGTCCTATACATTGTATTTTGTTTCGGTCGCTCTTTCGGTGCTGGCATTGGTGATCCTTTTGCAGCTGGGGACGGCCGCGAAGTTTCGAGACTGGGCGGAAAGCGTGAGCGACAAGAGGTGGGTGCAAGCACTGGTGTTCGTGCCGCTGCTGGTGCTGACCCTGGATGCGATCGCCCTGCCGCTGCGCGCGTATGGACACGTACTGTCGCTCCGGTATGAAGTGTCGGTACAAAGCTGGGGATCGTGGTTCCTGGATTGGAGCAAAGAGCAGATGCTGATGGCGGGGTTCGCTCTAATTTTTGCGCTGATTTTTTCCGCTGTCATCCGCAGGAGCCCGCAGAGGTGGTGGCTGCATTTCTGGTTTGTGGCGCTGCCGGTACTGTTGTTTTTCGTTTTTATCAGCCCGTGGTTCATCGATCCGCTGTTCAACACGTTCGAGCCATTGCAGGTGTCGCACGCGGATTTGGTGGTGGCCATCGAGAAACTGACGGAGCATGCGGGCGTGCCGATCCCGGCGAACCGCATGTTTTTGATGAGAGCCAGCGAGAAAACCAACGATGTCGATGCGTATGTGACGGGCCTGGGAGCATCGAAGCGCGTGGTGATTTGGGACACGACGATTCAAAAGATGACTATGGACGAGACGCTCTTCGTCGTGGGTCACGAGCTCGGACACTATGTGCTCGGGCATGTTTGGAAAGGATTCTTGTTCTTCGCGGCGCTTCTGTTGGTTGGATTTTATGCGCTGTTTCGAGGGCTGCACTGGTCGCTAGGCCGATGGAGCGCGGATTGGAGAATTTACGGGGCCGAAGATTGGGCTTCGTTTGCCGTGCTGCTGCTCCTGCTGGAGATTGCGATGTTTCTGGCTTCGCCGATCGTCAATGGTTTCTCGCGGATGCAGGAACATGCTGCCGATGTCTTCGGATTGGAAGTCATCCACGGGATTCTGCCGGACTCTTCCGAGGTGGCAGCGCAATCGTTCCAGGTCCTGGGAGAAGTGGACCTGGCCGACCCAAATCCTCCCGAATTCATTACCTTTTGGCTCTACTCACATCCGCCGTTGGCGGACCGTCTAGTGTTCGCCTACAGCTATGATCCGTGGGCAAAAGGGGAATCACCCAAATACGTGAAATAGCACGGCGCGGCGGATGGCGCGGGGAAATCAGTGGGTCCGACGCGTGTTGAGGTGGCGGCGGGAGAACGCAGCCACTTTATGCCGATTGCCGCATCGTGACATGGAACACCAGCGCCGGCGGTGGGTGCGCGAGGTATCATAGAAGAAGAGGCCGCAGGATGGATTGGAGCAAACGCGAAGTGGCGTGCCGGGACCTTCGGCGATGATTTCAGCGGCAGAACGAGCGATGGCTGCAAGCAGCCATTCCAGGCTACCTTCGCGGGCGATAAACTCGAGGCCCCATGCATCGTCTTGCTGGAGGAGTTCGTCGTGCCCTTCGGTGATGCGCAAGACATCATTGATGGGTTCGACCCAGTCACGAGAAATGGCTTCCTTGCGAAGCATTGCGCTAAAACTTGTCTGTAGGGAAGCGTGGAGGCGTCGGGCTTTGCCGAGAAGCACGGCGGCGCTCTGAGGATCGTTTTGCGGGAGAGCAAGCAGTTGAGCACTGCGCTCCGAGGAAATGATACGAGTAAGCAGGAGAAATCGGAGAAGTTCCTGCCAGGAAAAGTCAGGGGAAGGGCCTAATTCGTTGACGTAATCGAGCGAGAGGCGGCCGCCAATAGGATTGGAGGACGTAGACGCTGTCGTCAAGGTGTATAACCTCCCGACACCGGTTAAAAGGAGAAAAGAAACAATCCTCGGCTTCTAACCGGTTTGAATATAACACAAGGGTTATTCATTGGCACCCGCATTTTTGAGAAGCTTGGGAAGCTGGCACTCCATAATCGGTCATCCGATGGAAGAGGTTGAGAAATCCGCGAAGGGACCGGCAGACAGGGCTTTCACGATACTTTGAGGTCTCACACGGGAGGCCGTTCTAGCGGGGACATGGTGAACCCCAGTGGTTTCACCCGAAGCACCGTTTTTTGGCGGCGGGAGCGGGGAATCAGAGATTTCCATCGGGTTAAGCAGGGAGGGGCGTTTTGTCGGAGCAAAAAATGGATGGCGATCCGTTCGGCCTTGCGCCTAAAGCCGCCCCAGAGATCGATGCTAACGCAGGCGACGCCTCCTGGAGGGTATTTCCGAACAAAAAGAGACTGGGCGCAGGCTGGCGATTGCTGATTTATTTGGCCATTTCCTTCCTTCTTTGGAACATTTCTATATTCGTTCTCGGCCAGCTTCTACGACCCGGTCGAGGTTCATTCTCCTTCAGTTTTCAGCTCTATGGGGAAGCGTCGAGTTTTCTGGCGGTATTTTTCGCGGCTTGGATCATGTCCCTGGTCGAAGAGATTCCCGTCGGGGTTTACGGGCTACCAGTGCGCGGTGCGTTCGGGAGATTCTTTAGCCAGGGCTGCCTTTTTGGATTGTGCGAGATTTGCTTGCTGATGGGGCTCATCACAGTCTTGGGCGGTTATTCGTTCGGAAGCTTGGCCGAACATGGAGCGGCGATTGGGGAATGGGCTTTATGTTGGGGATTTTTCTTTGTGGTGGTCGGCCTCTTCGAGGAATTTTTATTCCGGGGCTATACGCTGTACACGCTGGCAGAAGGGATTGGTTTTTGGCCCGCCGCGGTGTTGCTTTCTATCGCTTTTGGTGCTGTCCACATCCACAATTCGGGCGAAGGCTGGGTAGGCGTGGCAGGCGTGGTGTTCGTGGGGCTCTTTTGGAGTTTCACGCTGAAGCGTACCGGAAGCCTTTGGTTCGCGTTGGGCATGCATGCGACTTTTGATTTTGGAGAGACGTTTCTCTTCTCTGTTCCGGATAGTGGGATGATTTTCCCTGGCCGTCTTTCGAACGCCACACTCCATGGGCCGATCTGGATGACGGGAGGCACGGCTGGACCGGAAGGCAGTCTCTTCGATTTTCTGATCCTGGCTTTCTTTTTTCTGGCGGTTCACTACCTGTATCCCGCGGAACAAAGACAGAAAAGCGCCGCAGCCGCGGGCTAAAGTTTTCACTGCACGACGTCGGACACGAAAACCAGCTGAACGCCGAGCCCTTTCGCTTGCGGCAGGACTTCGTGCAGGGCTTGCAGTGTGGCAGGGTGGGGATGGCCGATGGCTATGGCCGCTCCTTTCTGCTTCGCGCCGCTAAGAGCCAGCTCGAGCTGCTTGCGCACCGCGGAAACTTCGGCGACATCGTCGAGGAAGGGAACGTTCCGGAAGCCGGAACGCACGCCGAGGCGCTGGGCGGTGTCGTAAGCCACAGTCGCGGCGGTAGTGCGGCTGTCCACGTAAAAAAGATTCCACTTCAAAAGAACAGGCATCAGCGCTTCCATGAGCTCGGGATCGGCGGTGGCTTGAGAGCCTTGATGATTGTTGACGCCGTCGGCAAAAGGAACGCTCTCCATCATCTGCTCGAAAAGCAAGGGGAGTTCGTCCGCGGGCATGCCGGGACGCAACTCCTGTGCTTCGGGCATTTCGTTTCCCACGGATTGCATGGGGAGATGCAGCAAGACCTCGAAGCCGCGGCGATGGGCCTCTTCGGCGATGTCGGCGGAATGCGCGTGATTGGGCAACACCGAAATGGTCAGAGGATAGGGTAGGGTGAAGATCGCGTCGGCGGCGGCGCGATCGCTGCCCAAATCATCCAAGATGATGGCCAACCTTGCCGAGGTATTTTGTTCGCTGGAGCGCGGAGAAGCCGGCGCCGACGCGCGCACTGGCAGCGGCGCGATGACGTGGACCGAGTTGGTGATCACGTCCCCCTTGCGAAAATTCAACAGCAAAAGCACTCCAGAGTTTGTGGGGGGATCGCATGTAAGCCGATTTGCGGTGGCGATACCATCCAGCGATTGAATGAGCCTGGCGAGCAATGCGCGCCGCGATTGTTCTGAGCCGGCTGCGGGCAGCGCGACATAAAGATGATCCATCCGGCCGGCATGCGTGCCGTCGAACTGCAGGCGTGCGGTGATGTCTGCCGGTGGTTTGCCGAAAGCCGCGGAGGCATGCATCATTTCGCGGGTGATGGAGTGAACTCGGCCAGGCGGGAGAGGCCTTTCCTCAGTCCTCCGGCAGCCCCAGGAAAGAAAGGCCAGCGCAAAGAGCAATATGAAGGGGACGGCGGCACGCCATCGTTCAAACGGCAGCGGAGAAAATTGGAATGTTTCCTTGCCCCGCACCAGCACGGAAGGTTAAGCGGCTTTTTTCTGCGGCGACTTCAAGAGTTCGAGGGCTTTGCGAAAGATCGGATCCTCCGGAGAAAGTGGCCGAGGCGGCGCAGGTTCTTTCTGCGCATCGGCTGAGCCGTTGTCGTCATCGGCGCCGTCCGAGTCGTCGTCCGCCGATGCCGTCACCACTTCGGATGGCACGACGCCTTCGGCAAGAATGGATTTTCCGTCCGCATTGTAATAATCGCCGACGGTCAGGAAGAGCGCGGCTCCGTCATTGAGGGTGATTAGTTTTTGCTCCGAAGCCAGTCCAAAAGTGCGTTCGCCGACGACGTCGCCACGGTGGTTGGCTTCTATCGCGGAAGCCAGAACTTCGGCGGCGCCGGAGGTAGTTGCGTCGATCAGCACGGAAACTGGTCCCTTCCAGATCACTTTACTTGGATCGGCCGAGAAAACTTGCGTTGAAATAGTCTGGCCCTTCAGTGTGGCCAGGGTTCCAGAGGGCACGAAAAGCCTGGCAACGGATACTGCCTCCGAAACCGGCCCGCGACCGCATTCGCGAAGATCGAGTACCACTTTGTGAGTGCCCTGCTTTTCCGCATCCAGCAAGCGAGCGCGTATTTCGTCAGCGCGTCCAGGATTCAGGGAAGGTAAGCGAAGCGCAAGAATATCTGGATCCACTTTCTCGCTGACGAGCTTTTCTGGGGCGAGTTTCTCGCGGACCAAGTCGACTTGGTCGGGATCCGCCTTGCCGCGCCGGATGACGCCGACTTTTACGCCAGTGCCGGGCTGGCCGTGCAGAAAATTCATCGCTTGTCCGGCCGACATATCGCGAGTGGTGAAGCCGGCGACGGATTCCAAAATGTCGCCGCTGTGGATGCCTGCCTTCTCAGCGGGACTATCCGGCAGGACGGAAATCACAATGATGTAGCCAAAGCGCTTGCTTAGCGTGAAACCGGCATCGCCAGATGCGTTGGATGCCTGTTTCTGCTTGTATTCCGTGTATTCGCGTGGAGTCAGATAACTCGATTGTGGATCGAGGGATTCGAGCAGCCCGTGGAGAGATCCTGTCGTCACCAAATGGAGATTCGGTTCGTCAACGTAATCCTGCTGGATTTTCTGCATCACTTCGCTGTAAACCGTGAGCGACTTATAGGCCTTGTCATCCGACGTGCGGCCAAGAACATGCCCCAGTCCGGCGTAACAAAAGATAACCAGCGAAACGAAAAGAACCCCGATGCGAGCCGCACGATTCATGCCTCACCTATCCCCTTCTACCGCAATCAAAATGACGCCTAAAACAAGAACGGACCATCGATTATAGCACTTTCAGAAGTTGGGACGCGCCCCGAATGAGAAAGGAAGCCTGAGCACAACAAAAGAGCCAGGAATGGTAGTTAGGTGTGAATGCTTGTAAGACACGGGCGATGGGTCAAATGATGCGTAATTGACACACCAAGACAAGGATGAGCCTTCAGTGTTCCTATAAGTTATTGAAAAATATGGACAAACAGGTGAAGCCATGGCCAACAAAATGCTACTCTTTAAAAGGGCAATGTTCCAATCCACCATAGCAAAAGAGGCGACCGCCGAGGGTGTGGGTCTACACACCGGCGTGTTCGGCCACGTCCGGCTTCTACCCGCGCCCGCCGACACAGGGATCGTGTTTCGGCGCACGGACCTGGATCATTTTCCTATCGAGGCGCAGGGCCACAACGTGGCTCGCGTTAGCTACGCGACTAGCTTGATGAAGCACGGCGTTTTGCTTTCTACTACCGAGCATCTCCTCGCAGCTATTTATTCTTGCGGGCTCGACAACGTTTACATCGATATCGACTCCATCGAGATTCCCATTTTGGACGGTTCCGCAGAACCGTTCATGCAGATGCTGGAGCTAGCCGGGGTTCGCAATCTGCGGCGCAAGCGGCGCTTTCTGAAGGTGCTCAAACCGCTGGAAGTTGAGGAAGGCGACCGGCGCATAGGTATTTACCCGGCCGACGAATTTCGAGTCCGCTGCTATGTCGATTTCCCGCATCCACTCGTGGGTCAGCAGGAGATAGAGATGGTGGTAAACCCGGAGACTTTCCGTCAACTGCTGGCGCGCGCGCGGACATTTTGTTTCGAGAGGGACATCGAGCCTCTGCGCTCGATGGGATTGATTCGGGGCGGGTCGCTGGAAAACGCCATCGTGCTGACCGACGACGGAGTCAGGAACGGACCGCTGCGCTTTCCGGACGAGTTTGGACGCCACAAAGCGCTGGATTTGATCGGCGATTTAGCCCTAACGGGTTTGCCCCTATTGGCGCGCGTGGAAGCTTACAAGGCGGGCCATGCGCTGCACACCCAGCTCGTCAGCCGGCTGCTTGCCGACCCTTCGCTTTGGACCATAACCACGGGGGAAGTGACGCCTGTGGAACGCGAAGTACGCCTGCCTGCGCTCTCCCCTGCGACAGCCACTGATTAGGGATTCGCCCCTTCCCGAACATCCCTGGATTGCGAAATCTCCGGTGCTCCCGCAGAATGGGCTGAAAACCATGTCCAATCACGATCTAGCTGTGGTCATTCTCGCTGCGGGCAAAGGCACACGTCTGAAATCGGGCCTCGCGAAGGTACTGCACCGCGCCGGGGGGCGGACGCTCGTCGAGCACGTCGTGCGAGCTTGCGTGCCGCTGGGCGCGAAGCAGACGGTTGTCGTCGTCGGTCATCAGGCGGAGCAAGTCAGGCCGGTAGTTGAGCCCCTGGGTGCAGAGACCGTCTTGCAACAGCCGCAGCATGGAACCGGGCATGCGGTCCAGGTCGCGAGGCGGGCGTTAGGCCGAGCTAAACTTGCACTTGTCTTGCCGGGCGATGCCCCGCTTGTCAACACGGAAACGCTCAAGGCCCTCCTCGCCGCGCATCGCGCCGGGGATGCCGCTGCTACGATTTTAACCGCGGTGCTTGCTGATCCGTCGGGCTACGGGCGTATTTTGCGAAAATCGGAAAAAGCGGTGGGGGCTATCATCGAAGAATCGCAGCTGACCGAGGAACAGCGTGAGCTGAACGAAATCAACTCCGCCATTTATTGCTTCACGCTGGAGAAGCTGTGGCCGGCTCTGGCTCGCTTACGGCCGAACAACAAACATCGCGAGCTGTACCTCACGGACACGATTGCGGCGATGACCGCCGGGGGCGAGACGGTTCTTGCGGAGGTCGCACCCGACCCGCGCGAAATTCTAGGCTGCAACACGCGCGCCGACTTGGCGGAAGTGGACCGTGTTTTTCGCGAAAGAAAGCGCGCGGCGCTGATGGATGCCGGCGTCACCATCCAGTTGCCGGAGACGGTGGTGATCGATCCCGATGTCACAGCGGGCGAGGACACTGTCCTTGAAGCCGGCGTGCAGCTCCTCGGGAAGACCAAGCTCGGGGCGCGCTGTCACGTCGGGGCCGGCAGCATTCTGCACGACACCATGCTCGGAGACGACGTCATCATCGAGCCACACTGCGTGACGACGGAAAGCCGGCTCGATGACCGGGTCCACATCGGACCTTTTGCGCGCTTGCGTCCTGGCAATCACCTCAAAGCCGATGTGCGCATCGGAAATTTCGTCGAGCTGAAGAAAACCACGCTGGGCGAGGGCACCAAAGCGAATCACCTTACCTATCTCGGCGACGCGAGAGTGGGATCGAAGAGCAACATCGGCGCAGGCACGATTACGTGCAACTACGATGGGTTTCACAAGTTTCCGACCTCGATCGGCAACAAAGTGTTTATCGGAAGTGACAGCGCGCTGGTGGCGCCCGTGCGCATCGGCGATGGCGCATATGTCGCGGCGGGCTCGACGATCACCGACAATATTCCCGCGGATGCGCTGGCGATCGCGCGCGGCCGCCAGGTGAATAAACCGGGCTGGGCTTCCAGGAAACGCCGCGCATTGGCTGCCGCTGAAAATCCAAAGAAAACAAAGCGCTCGCGAAAGAGACTGAAGGCTCGCCGTCCCTTCAAAAAACGCCGTTAAGAGCTGCTTTGCTGGCATGGCGAATTAAGTCCCCGGCTGCATTCACGCCTTGCCACCGAGGCCGAGCTAGCGACTCATCGGCCGCATTGAATACCAACGTGCTGGATGCTATCTTTCGCGTCAGGAAATGCGGAGGCATCGCCCGTGGCCGGACCTCAAGCCAAAGCCGCCGTTGAATGCAGGATGATTGCGCCACAGTTCATCGTGCCGGATGTTGTAGCCGCTGCAGAGTTTTACCGTGATGTATTGGGATTTCGCATTTGCGGCTACTTTCTCGACCCTCCCGTCTATGCCATCGTCGCGCGAGATTCCGCTGAGATACATTTTGGAAAGGCCGACGCTGGCTCTCCTGCTTCACCCAACTTTCGGCGGCGCGAGGGAAGCCTCGACGCTTACATTTGGGTGACTGACCTGGATCCGCTTTACGTGGAATTGAAGGGACGCGGCGCAAAGATTGTCGAACCTCCCGCGGTGCGCGTCTACGAGTGCTATGAAATGGTCGTCGAAGATAATTTTGGATTTCGGCTGGCCTTCGGGAAGGATGTAAGCTCTCAATCGGATGTTTCCGCCCGCTCGTGAACGAATTGCGAAAGAGCTTTTCCCACGCCCGCGTGTGCTAAAATGAGGGTTCCCCGAATGCCCTACGGAGCCAACGCGCAATGAAATTCGGAGTCGTCGTTTTCCCCGGGTCCAATTGCGACCACGACGCGTTTTACGCCATCGGGAACGTTCTGCACAAGCCCGTTGAATTCATTTGGCATCAATCGCAGGATCTCGCAAATTGTGACGCCATTATCTTGCCAGGCGGTTTTGCTTATGGCGATTACTTGCGTACGGGAGCGATCGCGCGTTTTTCTCCGGTGATGAAGGCGGTCGAGAAATTCGCCAAGAGCGGCGGAATGGTTCTGGGGATCTGTAACGGGTTCCAGATTTTGCTGGAGGCTGGTTTGCTTCCAGGTGCGATGATGCGCAACAGCGGGCTCCGCTTCATCTGCCGCCATGTCTACATGCGGGTCGAGCAAACCGACACGCCGTTCACGAACGCGGCGCAGCCCGGGCAAATCCTGAAAATCCCCATCGCCCATTCTGATGGCAACTACACTTGCGATGAGGGAGCTCTCGCGGCCCTGGAGAAGAACCGGCAGATCGTTTTTCGTTATACCACGCCGGACGGATCGGATGACGCCGCCGGCAATCCCAACGGTTCGATGAATAACATCGCCGGCATTTGCAACCGCGGGCGCAACGTGGCTGGACTCATGCCTCACCCTGAGCGCGCCGTGGAATCCGCTCTGGGTTCCAACGATGGCCTGGTCGTCTTCAAGTCCATGGTAGAAGCTCTCGTCGGGGCTGCTAAGGCCAGCGCGTGAGCATGAGTGCCCATTTTTCAGCAGCGTCCCAGTGCTGCTCGACTCTTTCTCTTATTGAGCGATTCGATGCATGAAGAACTCTCTGAACTGAGCTACGAAGACTTTGTTCGCGCGCGGAATTTGCACTGGCAGCAAGAAGCAGCAAACATTTCCGAGAAGGTCGCGGCCCTGGCAGAAAAGCAAAATTCATCGCCGGGATTGGGAGAGGCTGCCAGCAATTTCATGCTGTATGCGCCGGGGCCGGAAGGATTTTTCGCCGTCTTTGAAGATTCTGGCGAGAGCGGATGGTTTTATGTTTATGGGATGCAACAACGAGCTGTCTTGAACTCCGCGCATATCTACGATCGGTCAAGGGTCGCCGTCGACGAAGATGTGGTGGACATTGGCTGGGCCGAGGACGGCTCGGCTTGCGGCCTCGCGGTGTGGGGCGAATTTCGCGCGTTTCTAGGAGTATCGAAAGATCTCAAAATGCAAAAGCCGGTGATGGACACGGAAGAGCGCGGCATCCCGGCAAGCGATTGGCCCGCTGGATTCGATCGTTATCTCGAAAAGCAAATCGACTGAGGATCGCTGAACGGAATATCGCAATAATGGCTACCGCTAGCGCCGAAATCAAAGTGACTCCGGAAATCGCCGCCGAACATGGCGTGACGCGCGACGAGTACGCGCGCATTCAGCAAATTCTCGGGCGCGATCCCAACATCACTGAACTTGGCATTTTCAGCGTGATGTGGAGCGAGCACTGCTCCTACAAATCGAGCAAAGTACATTTGAAGCGCTTGCCCACGCGAGGAAAACTCGTCGTCCAAGGGCCGGGCGAGAATGCGGGGGTCGTGGACATCGGCGACGGGCTCGTCGCGGCGTTCAAAATCGAATCGCACAACCATCCGAGCTACGTCGAGCCGTTTCAGGGAGCGACGACGGGCGTTGGCGGAATCCTGCGCGATATTTTCACGATGGGCGCCCGCCCGATTGCCGTGCTGGATTCACTGCGCTTCGGCGAAATCGTCGCCGGCGCGGTAGCAAACGAAGATGAGGCCGCCAAGAACCGCCGCATCCTCGACGGCGTGGTTCGCGGCATTGCGAATTACGGAAATTGTTTTGGTGTGCCGACCATTGGCGGGGAAGTCGGCTTCGAGCCTTGCTATTCGCAAAATCCACTGGTGAACGCGCTTGCGCTGGGCATCGCTCGCAAGGAAGAGATTTTTCTCGCGAAGGCCAAGGGCATCGGCAATCCCGTTATCTATGTTGGCGCAAAGACCGGCCGCGACGGTATTCACGGCGCATCGCTGCTCGCCTCAGCCGAGTTCACGGAAGAATCGAAGCAAAAGCGCCCGAACGTGCAAGTGGGCGACCCGTTCATGGAAAAGTTGCTGCTCGAAGCCTGCCTCGAAGCCATGCAGACCGGCGCAGTCGTTGCGATTCAGGACATGGGCGCGGCAGGCCTTACCTGCTCGACGATGGAAATGGCTTCGCGCGGCGGCACCGGCATCGAAATCGATCTCGCCAAAGTTCCGCAGCGCGAAACCGGCATGACACCTTATGAAATCATGCTCAGCGAATCCCAGGAGCGCATGTTGCTCGTCGCAGAAAAGGGCCGCGAGCGCGAAGTCCTCGAGGTCTTCAAAAAGTGGGGGCTTGATGCCGTCGTTGTCGGCACGGTCACCGACGGCGGCATTGCGAAAGTTTTGAATCACGGACAGATCGCCGCGGAAATTCCTGCGCATCCTCTCGCCGAAGAGGGCCCCGTCTATCGACGCCCTATCGCGCAGCCGGCAGTTCGCCATGAAACGGCCACTGATTGGTTTTCGTTCGCGCCAGAGGGAACCAATCTCGACTCGAATTTTGAAAAGTTGCTCGCATCACCGGCGATTGCGTCCAAGCGCTGGATCACCGAGCAGTACGACACGAGTGTGCGTACCAACACGCTGGCTGGACCTGGAGCAAGCGACGCTGCCGTAGTGCGCATCAAGGATCCGCAAACAGGCGTCGTTAAACGCGCTTTGGCGCTAGCCACCGACGGCAACGGCCGCTGGTGCCAGTTGAATCCGCGCATCGGCGCCATGCACGCCGTTGCAGAAGCCGCTCGCAATGTCGCCTCATCCGGCGCGCGGCCAATCGCCGCGACAAATTGCCTCAATTTTGGCAGCCCGGAAAAACCGGACGTCATGTGGCAATTCAGCGAAGCCATTGACGGCTTGACCGTCGCTTGCAACGAGCTCGGGACGCCCATCACCGGAGGAAACGTCAGCTTCTATAACGAAACTCTCGGCAAATCCATCTACCCGACGCCCGTGATTGGCATTCTCGGCATACTTGAAGATGCTTCGCGCGTCCTGCAAATCGCGTTTCGCACCGATGAAGACGTCATTCTTTTGCTCGACGGATCAAGTTCACCTGAAGCAGCACATGCAGGGGCACGAGATAACGTGCCCGTGCGCGAGATTGCACGCGAGTTTTCCTCGTCGGAATATTCGAAATCGATCGCCGGTATAGTCTCTGGCGAACCGCCAGCCATCGATCTCGCTGCCGAAAAGCGCTTGATCGATTGTCTCGTCGCTCTCGCCTCCGAAGGTTCCGTGCACTCCGCGCACGACGTCTCCGACGGCGGCCTCGCCGTCACGCTGGCCGAGTCCTGTTTCGCCTCGCCGGAACTGGGCGCGCGCGTTACTCTGCCGGAAGAAGAGGTGCCGGCCGAATTTGCCCTCTTCGGCGAGCGCGGCGCCCGCTGTGTCGTATCCGTCTCGCCCACAAAACTTGCCGCTGTTCTCGAAACTGCGAGACAATACGGGGTAGGCGCGCACGAGATAGGCAAAGTGCATCCTGGCCGCGCGCTTCGCATCGAATATAAGGGGAGCGCAGTAGTCGATTCCCCCCTCGGCTCCTTGCGCGTTATTTGGGCCAATTCGCTCGAACGAACCTTAGCTGGAAGATGACAAATAAGCTCTCTTTCGCCGACGATCACTTCCACGACGAATGTGGTGTGTTTGGCGTGTTTGGGCATCCCGAAGCTGCGAATCTCGCCTATCTCGGCCTCTACGCGCTGCAGCATCGCGGCCAGGAATCCGCAGGCATTGTTTCGAGCGACGGCAACGATCTTCATCTTCATCGCGCCATGGGCGAAGTCGAAGAAATCTTTCAGCCGAGCGTGCTCGCCGAGCTTCCGGGAAGCCTCGCCATCGGCCACACGCGTTATTCCACCGCAGGCGACAAAGCCCTGCTCAACGCGCAGCCTATCACCATCGACTGCAACAAAGGCAAACTCGCGCTAGGTCACAACGGCAATCTCACCAACGCGGCGGAATGGCGCCGCAAACTCGAGCATCGCGGCTCGATTTTCCAGACGAACAGTGACACCGAAGTGATCGTGCATCTCATTGCCCGCTCGCAAGCCCGCAATCTTTCCGGCGCTCTGGGCGACGCGCTCAATCAGGTTGAAGGCGCCTATTCGCTGCTCGTTCTGACGCAGGACGAACTGTACGCCGTGCGCGATCCGCGCGGCTTCCGCCCGCTCGTGCTCGGCAAACTGCCCGCGACCGAAAAGGCCGGCGAGACCTGGCTCGTCGCTTCGGAAACCTGCGCGTTCGATCTGCTGAACGCCCAGTATGTCCGCGAAATCGAGCCTGGTGAAATGGTGCGCATCTCCCGCTCCGGCATCGAGTCCATTCACTTTGCGCCGCAAAAGCAGCGCCAGCAGTGCATTTTCGAGCACGTCTATTTCGCTCGGCCGGACAGCATCATTTTCGGCCGCAGCGTTAACGAAAGCCGCGAAGCGCTGGGGCGTCTTCTCGCTCGCGAACATCCTGTCGACGCCGATATCGTCGTCCCCGTTCCTGATTCCGGAGTTCCCGCCGCGGTCGGCTACGCTCTTGAATCGAAGATTCCTTTTCGCATGGGCTTGATCCGCAATCACTACATCGGTCGCACGTTCATCGAGCCTTCGCAGGCCATCCGCAATTTTGGTGTGAAGCTGAAACTCAATCCTATTCGCGGCCTGATCGAGGGCCAGCGCGTCATTCTCGTCGACGATTCCATTGTGCGCGGCACCACCAGCCGTAAAATCGTCCGAATGGTTCGCGAAGCCGGCGCACGCGAGGTACATGTGCGCATCAGTTGTCCGCCTACAATCTCGCCTTGCTACTACGGCGTCGACACTCCGACGCGCGAAGAGCTCATCGCTTCCTCGAATTCTCCCGAAGAGATTCGCAAGTTCCTCGGCGCGGATTCGCTCGGATACGTTTCGCTTCCCGCCCTGCGCCAGGCCGTGGATGACACCGAAGGCAGGTTTTGTACGTCCTGTTATACCGGAGTCTATCCGACGGACCTCGTTCAGCTTGAGGTCCGCGAAAGCAATGGGCACGCTCTAGAAGCGAAGAACGGCGACGTTCAGGACCACGCACCATTAGAAAGGCCTGTCGCGGTGGAACATGAAGGCTGACGCAAAGACAAAACCGGCCGGCAAGGAAAACACGAAAGCAACCGAAGAAGCCGCGCTTCCCATGGGCAAGCGCGTTCAGCGCGAAATCATCGCCTGGTTCTGGGTGGGCCTTGCATTTTTGCTCATCAACGGCACCATCGGCCAGGCGCGCGTCATCCCTTCCGGCTCGATGGAAAACACGCTGCTCATCGGCGACCATCTCATCATGAGCCGCCTGGGGTACGACGCTGGCCTTCCTTTCACCAACATTCATGTCTCTCTCTGGCGCAATCCAAAGCGCCAGCAAATTATTATTTTTAAGCCGCCCTTCGCGCTTGATCAGCCCGACTACGTGAAACGCGTCATCGGCCTCCCTGGCGATACCATTGAAATTCATGACGGCTCGGTCTGGATCAACGGCCAGAGACTTGTTGAAGACTACACGCTCGGCCGCACCGAACCGTACGACTTTAAAGGGCCCTACAAGGTCCCACCCAAATCCTATTTCGTCATGGGTGACAACCGCACCAACTCGTACGACAGCCGCTTTTGGGGTCCGGTGCCGCGAAACGATATTATTGGCACGCCGGTTATGATTTATATGTCGCTGGACGCCCCCGGAGACGCTTGGGAGCCCGGCCAGATTCGCGAAAGATTCTTGGCCTACGCGGATGCCGTCATCCATCCCAGCACGGTACGCTGGAGGCGCCTGTTCCACGTGTTTTGATCCGGCAATTGGGACACTGTTGTTTTGGTCCAGCATCCCGCGCGCGAACAAAGTGCGCATAACCTGAGGATTTCGCCGCGAGACCCGCCGCGGCAGTTTGCAGTTCATTCCGCTAAGATCTCGACGGGTGCGAACCTGCGCTCGCGAAGAAACGAAAGCGAATTCATCGCCGATGAAATATGCCGACGCCGGAGTGAACATCGCCCTCGCTGACGAGGTGAAGCAGCGCATCCGCCACCATGCCAACCGCACGTTCACCTCGGGCGTCCTCGGGGGGATCGGCGGATTTGGCGCTCTTTTCGCACTCGACAACAAGAAGTGGAAGGAGCCGGTCCTCGTTTCGAGTGCCGATGGTGTCGGCACCAAGTTGAAAATCGCCATCGCCATGGGCATCCACTCGACGGTTGGCGGCGACCTCGTCAATCATTGCGTCAACGACATTCTTGTTCAGGGCGCCTCGCCCCTTTTTTTCTTGGACTATCTGGCCATGGGGAAACTCGATCCCGCGGTCATCGAGCAGCTCGTCGAAGGCATGAGCCGCTCGTGCCGCAAAGCTGGCTGCGCTCTGATTGGCGGCGAAACCGCGGAGATGCCGGGATTCTATCCTCCGGGAGATTATGATCTTGCCGGCTTCATCGTCGGCGTAGTCGAACGCAAGAAGCTTCTTACTGGAAAATCCGTCAAGCCCGGCGACGCGCTGCTGGCTCTTCCATCCGCCGGATTGCACACCAATGGCTATTCGCTGGCACGCAAGCTAGTTTTTGAAGTTGCCAAATTGAAACCGGACACTTACGTGGCCGAAGTCGGCAATAAAATCGGGGCGGAACTCTTAAAGCCCCATCTGTGCTACGCCCCTGCGCTGAAAGGCATCATCGCGCGCGGCTGGGTGTCCGGTCTCGCGCACATCACGGGCGGAGGCATTCCTGGAAATTTGCCGCGCGTCCTGCCGTCAGGTGTGAAGGCACAGATCGATCTCGCCTCCTGGCCCGTTCCGTCCATTTTCAAGTTTCTGGCGGAGCTCGGAAAAATCGAGACCAATGAATTGCTGCAATCCTTCAATATGGGCGTGGGCATGATCCTTGTTGTGCCTCCGGCCCACGTCAAATCCGTCGAAACCGATCTCAAGCGCCGCCGCGAAAAATTCTACCGCATCGGCCGCATCGAGCGCAGCGACTCCGGCAAACCCCGCGTCGCTCACAGTGGCTCCCTCAATCTTTAGTGGGACGGGCTTTCCTGCCTGTCTCTTTCTCCTCTCTGTGCTCTCTTCGTCCTCCGCGCCTTCCACGCGCTCAGCGTCCTCCATGTCGATTTCCTTTCTGTCGTCTTAGGTGGCGTAGTCCGGCTGTTTCGCGCGTCCTCGTTTCTTCATCTCACGCGCCACCCGCTTCAGCCATCGCAGCTCCGTTTGAAATTGCTCGATCATCAAGCTCACCATCCAGATGGCTTCATGATACGGATGCCCCACCTCCTCCAAGATTGACCGTAGTACTTCTTTCTCACGCGCCACTTCCTTCTCCAGAAAATTGTGCCGGCGCCGGATCTGTTCTTGACACACGCCCGGCCGCGCCTGCCACGAGAGCGCCATCCACGTCAGAAACGGAGGCCTGTCGCGTTGCGTCGCCCAATCCTCGCGTTCCAGAGCATCAGCCAGCGACGCTTTACCCTTCGCTGTCGTCTCAAAGCTGCTCCGCTCTGGCCCCGAAGCTGGCTCATCCGTGTCCCGCGAACGTATCATCCCCGCCCTCGCCAATTTCTCCAGCGAGTAATAGACTTGCGGCCGCGAAATCCCCGCCCAATCCCGTATCTCTCGCCGCTCCAATTCCGCGTTCGCCTGATACCCGTGCATCGGCCGCTCCGCCAGTAAACTCAAGAGCACGAGGTCCGGCGTAGTAATCCCTAGTGTCTTCTTCGCCCTGACTGTTCTTCTCAATCTTTCTGCGCTCCTCCGCGTGCTCTGTGCCTTCGCCTGATCTTCTTCTTTTCTTTCGTTAATTCTTTATCTTCTTACTTCTTTATCTTCTTACTTCGTTTCTTCCTCTGCCTGCTCCACCACCACCACTGGCACTTCTCCGCCGCCAAACGCGGATTGTTCGCCTGCGCTACCGCCGCGCAGAACGTATCCAGCACGCACGGATCCTGCCGTTGCCCCGTTAGACGCCCCATCTTTTCATACATTCGCTGAGGGTTTTGCTTCGCCAACTGCGCCACACTCCGAACCCCCATCAGCTCGAAATCCCGAATCATCGCCGGCCCAATCGAAATCAAATCCGCAAGTTCCCGTGTTTTTGCGGGCATAAGAGCCTCCTTGACAAACCAAGTTGTGTTTTGTACCCTTCGCTAGTCTAAACAAGACTAGCTGTCGACGCAACAGCGAATAAGGAGTAGCCCGATGAACGTCAAACGCATCACGCCTGTTCTGCTCGTCGGCGAAATCGAACCGCAACTCCGCTTTTGGATGGATCGGCTCGGGTTTGCCAAAACAATCGAGGTTCCACACGGCGAAAAACTCGGCTTTGTGGCTTTCCAAAAAGGTTCCGCCGAAGTGATGTATCAGACCTACGCGAGCGTGGAAGCAGACGCGCCGCCCGTGATGGCTGCTGCGGCGCGCAAAGGGCCCACCTATCTCTATTTGGAAGTCGACGATCTAAACGCCGTCCTCGCCGCGATGAAAGACGTCCCCAAAACCATGCCCGAACGCACCGCGTTCTACGGCATGCGTGAATTCGCCGTCCAGGATCCCGCCGGCCACTTCATCACCTTCGCCCAGCTCATCTTGCCGCCGCAGCACTAGTATCCGGGTCCCAGGCGGTGCGACACATCATGGCCTGCCTTGTCGAATTATTGTTTCGGCGCGCTGCTCGGCAGCGGCGGTGCGCGCCGCTCCGCCTCGGCGATGACCGCGATGGACCGCGCTCCGTTTTTGCCGACGGATCGTACGGCGAAAAAGTGATTGTCTGTCGAAACACCTTTCAGCTCTGTTTTCCCCGGCGCTTCCGCGAAATCATAAAGGCTCCAGCGCGCTTCTGTCGTTTCCCGCCATAAAATCTCAAACCCGGCTCGATCCGCATCGTCTCCGGCTGACCAGCTCACTTTGGCGTCCGGCGTCACTGCGCCCGTCAACTTTACTTCGCTCGGCGGGGCTGGAGCGAGCGCCAATTGCCGAAGTGCTTCGGCGTTGTCGCGGGCTACATTCCCCATAAAAGCAAAATTGAGATATTTCTCCAGGTCGCCGTACTCTACGCCATCTTCCATCCGCGGCGTCTGATGCTGGTGATTGTAATCCTCCAACGGCTCGGTAAAGCGGACTGCCGGATCCCCTGCTTTATAGAAAACGTAATGATCTCCGCCGCGTCCATAGCGGTCTTGCCGGAAAATCATGCGGATCGCGGCGCGTCCGTCGATCTCCTCAATCGCGCGCGCCAGCTCGCGGGACGTCGAATCACAATCCTCGATCGTCCCGTTTCCCGAGAACACGCGCACACGGTGTGGCCCTCCTGGCGCCGGGTCCGCTCCCACGATGTCGTTATCCATCATTCCACCCACCGTGTAGCCTTTTTCTTTTACCCACTCGAGCAGCCGCGTGCTTCCGAGCAACCCTTGCTCCTCCCCGGAAAGCGCGGCGAACAATACCGTAGCGCGCCCTCCATGGCCCTTCGACGCGCGTTCGCTCAACAACCTCGCCGACTCCAGCATCACCGCCACGCCGGAAGAATCGTCGTCCGCCCCGGGAGCGTCCGCTTCCGCATCCATCACCTTCGAGGGGCGCGAGTCGAAGTCCCCATCGACGATAAACACCGTCTTCGCCAGCGCCTCATCGGTCCCCGGCAAAATCCCGTAAACATTTTCCAGATGCACGCTCTTTCCGCCGGTCCGGTCCGCCGTCATCTCGAACTTGTCCACCACCACTTGCAACTTCCCGCCGTTGTCTTTCGCGATCTTTTCGAACCGCGGCACAATAAAGTCGCGCCCGCACCCGATTCCGCGCTTCGGATCAGTCCACGAGGAAAGCGTCAACCGCGTCCCGCAACTGACTTGTTCGCGAATGATGGTGCGCATTGTTTTTTCATTAATGCTGGCGCGCGCAATCGCGCCTGCCGGCCGCGGCAGAATTTTCGGATGCGGCTTGCCGGTCAGTGGCTCCGCTGGGTCGCGCCACGCGGTGCTCGCTCCGGAGCTCTTCGCGGTTTTCGGCGCGCTCGTCTGCGCTCCAGCCATCCCGGCGCACAAAACGCTCAATCCGGCAAAAATTGCCGCTCGCCCCAGTTCGTCCCAGGCACTTTTCCAGAATCTGTTCATCGTGGTCGCTTTCCAATGGGAGTTGACTTCATCGCCCCGGCATTCTAACGCCACGGCGCATACATTGCGACGCATTTGCTCGCGGTTTCGTTTCGCGTGCGTTTTGCGCGCACCCGCGGTTGTGTTAACGTTTTTTGTTTATGAAGAAGCGCATAGGCCTCCTCTTGAGCGGCCGCGGCTCGAATTTCGAAGCCCTCGCGGACAGCGTCGCGTCCGGACGAATCCCGAACGCGGAAATCGCCATCGTGATCAGCAATCGCGAAGGCGCGCCGGGCATTGAACGCGCCAAAGCTCGCGGCATCGCCACCCGCGTGATTCCTTCTAAAGGGTTGGAACGGGAATCGTACGATCGCCAGGTCGTCGCCGTCTTAAACGAGCAAAAAGTCGACTTGGTCTGTCTGGCCGGCTACATGCGGCTGCTTTCGCCATATTTTGTGGCTGCGTTTCCGAACCGTGTCCTGAATATTCACCCATCGCTGCTGCCTTCGTTTCCGGGGCTTGAATCACAACGGCAAGCACTCGATTATGGCGTCAAATTCGCCGGATGCACGGTGCATTTTGTGGACGAAAATCTGGATGCGGGCCCCATCGTGCTCCAGGCCGTTGTGCCCGTAAAAGACAGCGACTCGGAAGAGGCTCTCTCGGCACGAATTCTGCAAGAGGAACACAGAATTTATTCCGAGGCTGTTCGAATCGTGCTCGAAGGTCGCTACAAAATCGAAGGCCGCCGCGTCATTCAAACAAATTAGAAAAAATGGCTGAAACCAAATTCAAACCCGTCGAAGAACAGCTCGCTTACCTTAAGAAAGGCGCTGCTGAAATTATTCCCGAAGCAGATCTGAGGGCGAAGCTCGAAAACTCGTTGAAAACCGGCAAGCCCTTGCGCGCTTATCTCGGCGTCGACCCGACCGCCCCCGATATTCATCTCGGCCACACGGTCGTTCTTCGCAAGCTAAAACATTTTCAAGACCTCGGCCACACCGCCATTTTCCTGATCGGCGATTTCTCCGCAATGATCGGCGATCCCACGGGCGTCTCCGAAACTCGCCCTCCGCTCACTCGCGAGCAAGTCGACGCCAACGCCAAAACTTATCTCGCGCAAGTTTTCAAACTCCTCGATCCGCAGAAAACTGAAGTCCGCTACAACAGTGAATGGCTCGACAAGCTCTCCAGCTACGATGTCGTGCGCCTCTGCGGCCATTACCGTCTCGCGCGCATGCTCGAACGCGAAGATTTTCGCTCGCGACTCGCCAATAATCAGCCTATCTCCGTCCACGAGCTTCTCTACCCGCTGCTCACCGCCTACGATGCCGTCGCCCTGAAATCCGACGTCGAAATCGGCGCCACCGAACAAAAATTTAATTTGCTCGTCCACCGCGACATCCAGCGCGAGTACGGCCTGCCCTCCGAAGTCGCCCTCACCATGCCCATCCTTGTCGGTCTCGACGGCCAGCGCAAAATGTCCAAGAGCCTCGGCAACTACATCGGCATCACCGAATCGCCCACTGACATTTTCGGTAAGCTCATGTCCATTCCCGACGAACTCATGTGGACTTACTACGACCTCGTCACCGATCGCACTCCCGCTGAAATCGCCGCGCTCAAAAAAGAAGTCGCCAGCGGCGCAGCCCATCCCATGGACGTGAAGATGCGCCTCGCCCAGGAAGTTATCGCCGGCTTCCACGGCGAAGACGCCGCCCGCAAAGCCGCCGAAAATTTCCAACGCGTCTTCCGCGATCGCCAAGCTCCTGCTGAAATGAAGGAGGCATTTTTCAAGCGGATGCCGATGGGTTATTCCGTTGGATGGAGAACGGCGTCAGGCAGCAGCAGCAGCATGGTTACGGATTTGCCCAAGGGGCCGGAAAAGTGGTCCAAACTGCTAGCTTACCTCGGCGAAGCACCTTCGGCCTCTGAAACCGAACGAGTTATGAAGCAAGGGGGCTTTGAGGTGAATGGAGCTACAGTCAAAGACCCAACCGCCAAGATTGACCTCCAAGTCCCGGCTTCTTATGACGTGCGACTCGGCAAGAAGAAATTTCTCCGCGTCATTGTCGAATAGTCCGCTGTAGGGGGCGTTTCACCGTGTCACCACGGTGTCAGCTTTATCGCAGGCTTCTCCGTTGCCGCCGAACCGTTCACCAAACCTTCGCAACCCTACCCCAGGATCTCCTTCGCCAATTGCGCAACGTGGTTGGCAATCGACGGCGCCGCCGTCAATCCCGGCGACTCAATCCCCACCAGCTGAATCGCTTGCGGCACCGCTGCATCCCTCGTAATCACAAAATCCGCAATCCCATGCTCCGTGGGAGGCACCAGTTTCGGCCGCAACCCCGAGTAACCCAGATGCAAGTCGCTCTCTTCAATTTCCGGTAGAAGCGCCTTCGCACTTTCTGCAAACGCTGCAATCGGCAGCCGCCCTCTCTCGTAATTATCTTTTCCATCGACGTACGTCGCCGTCGGCCCCAGCAGAAACGTTCCCCACAGCGTCTTCGTAAAGTGCACGCCAAGACTAAGCCCATCGTGGTGTGGCAGCGGATAAACCAGGTCGTTGATCAAGGAAGCTCGCGGCCCGCGCACCTCGCAATACTCCCCCCGCACCGGATAAATCTTCCACGATTTGTTTCCCAGCATCGCTGCGATTTCATCAGAATAAAGCCCTGCCGCATTGATCACGCAACGCGCTTCAATCATTTCGTCCTGCGCATCTTCTTCATCGCCGATGCGCAACCCCACACGAATCGCACCCGCAACCGGCTCCAGGGAAACGACGCGCGCTCGCGTCACGATGTTCGCGCCCTGTCCCGTCGCCACTCGCGCATAGGCGTGTACCAGCTCCTCCGAGGAGACAATTCCAGTGGAGGGCACCTCAATCGCCGCCGCCCCCGCAATATGCGGCTCGCGCTTACGAATTTCCGCCGGTCCGATCAGCCGCAATCCCTCGACGCCGTTGTCTTCGCCTTTATTCTTGAGCGCCGCTAGGTCCGCTTCTTCATGTGCATTGGCCGCCACCACGATCTTTCCCGTATGCCGAAACGGCACATTGTGCTTCTTGCAGAATTCATACGTCAGCCGGTTGCCTTCGATGCAGTGCCGGGTCTTCAGCGAATTCTTCGGATAGTAGATCCCGGAGTGAATCACTCCGCTATTGCGCGAACTGGTCGCCATGCCCAGCTTCGGATTTTGTTCTACGAGAAAAACATCCTGCCAGCGCGCGGAAACAGCGCGTGCAACGGCGCACCCGACGACGCCCCCGCCGATAATCAGAATATTAGCTTGGTCCATGCACCCATTTTATCCGCGGCCGTTATCCATGCACATTGATTTCGTCGAAGAACGCTTTGCACTCCGCAAGCCGCGCCTGCGTGCCGTCGTGAACCGCATAAACCGCGTTCTTTTTTTCTTCGTAATGGTTGCGCCACAGCGAAGCCGCGCCGTGCACGCCGTCTTTATTCAGCGCGTAAAAGAAAATGTGAAACGTCGAAAGCTTTTTCTTGTCGTTGTTGTAATTGTGCGCCACGCGCGTCAGCGCCTCGAGACAAGCTTCTTCGGGTGATTTGCCGCGCCGCATCATTTCCACGATGGTGTGTCCGCCCGCAATCTTGATGTTCTCCTCGCCCTTCCCGGTCGAGCCCGCCGCGCCCACCTCATTATCCACAAAACATCCCGCGCCGATGATCGGCGAATCGCCCACGCGTCCCGGAATTTTCCACGCCAATCCGGCCGTCGTCGTGGTCGCTGAAATTTCTCCCTTTTCATTCACCGCCATGCACGGAATCGTCCCCGTCGGCGGATGCGCAATCACGCGCTCCGCATAAGCAATCGCTTTTTCATCGTCGCCAAAAATCTCCGAAAGCTGCTCTTTCCATTCCGGACTATCGATCCCCGGCCGCCAGTTCACCGAACTCGACGCCTTCCACGCCAGCCACAGTTTCCGCGAATGCTCCGTGAGCAGGCTCATGTCCTCGAATCCTTCGTCTACGCCAAACCGGTGCGCTCCTTCGCCCACAATCATCACGTGATTCGTTTTCTCCATCACCGTTTGCGCCAGCCGCGCCGCGTTCTTGATCCGCCGCAGCGCAGCCACGGACCCGGCGCGGTGCGTCGGTCCATGCATCACGCAAGCATCCAGCTCGACTTCGCCATCTTCGTTCGGCAATCCGCCGTACCCCACCGAATCGTCGTTCGGATCGTCTTCCACAACGGTTACAGCCGCGACGACGGCGTCCAGCGTGTCGCCGCCCTTCTTCAAAATGTCCATGCCCTTATCCAGTGCGTGCAACCCGTTGGCGCTCGAAACGATGATCGGTCGCGTTCCCTGCACAGCCGCGGACGCCGGCACGTCTGCGCGCGTCGATGCGAGCCCATCCGCTCCGGCCGGAACCGGCCGTGCAAAAAGTTTCCCGGCCCCTGCGGCAAAACTACTGGCCAGCGAAGTCAGAAAAAATTTGCGCCGTGACCAAATTTCCATGGAAGCCTCCTGAAGGTGCTGTGGAAATATACAAGCCGAAGCGCGAGATTGGAAGTTGTAGGGTCCGCCGTGGGCTGTCTTAATTTGGAGTGCGGGAGCCCTGCTCCCGCTTTTCCGTGACTCCACGCGGGAAGGCTCTTCTCCGTCAGACCGCGTGTGACCGTCAGCGCGAAAAGAACCGATCAAAAAGGATTTGCGACCGGCCCTTTTTGCCACAACCGAAATCCGCCTAAAAAGGCATTCTCATTATTCCCGAGCCGAGCGCCCGCGGGCAGTTTCTTCAGCTTCTTGCTATTTCCGCCGCCCAGCACCACATAGTCCGCGTCCAGCGCGTTTTTCAGCGTCTTGGTAACTTTAGCCACGCAGCGGCGCCATTTTTTTTTCCCCATTCGTTCGAGTCCGCGCAACCCAAGATAGTCCTCGTAGCTCTTCCCGTTTTTGTACGCCAGATGGGCCAACTCCATCGGCTGCAAGATTCCGTCGACGATCATCGCCGACCCTAGTCCGGTTCCCAATCCGAGAAACAGCATCCGCCCGCCTTTATAACTTCCCAGGGCCTGCATCGCCGCGTCGTTGATGATTTTTACGGGACACCCAAACGCCTTCTTGAAGTCGAATCCCACCCAGCCCCCGCCCAGATTGTGCGGCTCGCGCAGCGGATGTCCATTGATGATCGGACCAGGATAGCCGAGCGATATACAGTCGAACTCCCAATCGGCCACGGCCTTCTTCACCACCCGCACCATCTTGCGCGGCGTCATCGTCGGGCCGGACGGATATTTTCGCGGCTCCTTCTGTCCCGTCGCCAGCATCTTCACGTTCGTGCCGCCGAGGTCGATCACCAGCACTTTCGGTGTTTTTGCCTTTTCTGCCGCCTTCATCGCCGCTCCCCCAAGGCACAGTCCGCTATTCAGCTCTCTTCGTTGCCCTGAGGATTTTAGAGGCAAGCAGCTCTTCAGCGAAGCAAATTCTCAAATTTGGAACGAGCGAGCACCAGACGTGCTGCGGATGTTCCAGAGATCCTCTCGCCGCTGCGTTCGTTGTGTACGCCGCTGCGGAAGAGTATGATGCGCGAGCGGGAGCTCCCCCTCGGAACTCCCACGCCGGATATTCCCCGCAGGCGGCACGGCCTCCATGGCAGACAAATAGTGGAGTGGACTCTCCGAAGTCCACAAACGCAAATGCTTCCAGCCTGGCTGTGCCACCAATACAGAAGGAGCGTGTCTATGCATGCATCTCGGTTTCGTCCGTGGATAGTTGCTTGTTTCGTTTTGACGTGCGCAGTCCTCCCTCACACTGCCGTGGCCAACACCCTTTGCGTCAACCCCAGTGGCTCGCACGGCTGCTACTCCAGCATCCAAATGGCCGTCAATAGTGCTTCTCCGAACGACGTGATCAACGTTGCGCGCGGCACCTACAACGAAGACGTGCTCATCGGCAAGCCGCTCTCGCTCCTCGGCGCAGGCGCCGATCCGTCCGTCATTGACGCCACCGGCCTTGCCCACGGCATTTTTGTCGACGGTTTCGATAACCCCGGCCTTCACAATGTGACTATTGCCGGATTCGCCGTAAAGAACGCTTTGTACGAGGGGATCCTCGTTGTCAGCGCTTCCGACGTCACCATCCGTGACAATCAAATCTTGAACAATGACAAAGTCCCCGGCATCTCTTTCGGCTCCGGCATCGCCTGCCCCAATCAGCCCGGCACCGGAACCTACGAAACCGATGAAAGCGGTGACTGCGGCGGCGCGCTTCACTTAGTGGGCACGGTGAACTCCATCGTCTCCGGCAATCTTGTGACGGGAAATGCCGATGGCATCCTCATTAGCGACGAGACCGGGGATAGCCGCGGCAATCTGGTGAGCCACAACACCTTTAAGGATAACCCGCTGGAGTGCGGCATCGTTCTTGCCTCGCATCCGCCCTCAGGACACGCTACGCCCCCTTTTGCTCCCCATTTTGGCGTTCACCATAACACGGTGGCCGATAACGTCTCAGAGGACAACGGCGTCCAAGTAGGCGGTTCGGGAGCTGGTCTCTTTTCCGATGGCCAAGGCGCCGGTCGTACCTCGGAGAACGTGATCATCCACAACACGCTAAAGGGTAACGGGCTTGGCGGTGTCGCTCTGCACACGCATGTGGGCCCGAATTTTGGCCTCCCTGCGGATAACATGGATGGAAACATGATCATCGGCAACTTCATTTCCGGAAATCTCGCCGACCAGGCCGACACAGCCACTCCCGGCTCTGTGGGGATCAACATCAATAGCGGCGGTGGTGGCTCTCCCGTTCGCGGCACCATCATTTCCCACAATGTGATCCGCGATGAAGATGTGGACATCGCCGTCAACACTCCGGCCGAGGTCGACGTCCATCTCAACGATCTGCTTGGTGGAAAAATCGGCGTTGCCAACGTCTGCGCCTTTGACAACCCCTCCAATCTTTCGGCGTGCACCGGAAGTATCGACGCCACCGGAAACTTCTGGGGATGCTCCGCTGGCCCGGGCGGCGAGGGATGCTCGACAGCCAGTGGATCCGGCGTTCGTTTCACACCCTGGCTTAATAATTCCCCGTGCGATGACGATGACAGCGGCAATGGACACCATGACGCTGCTAATTTCGATCCTGCGGATGGTCCGCATGTCGCTGCCTTGCGGGTCACCAAGCGGACTGCTTTGATCTAATTCCCTGTGCTCTGTATTGCATCCCTCGGCGCTCCTGGCCGGGGGATGCATTTTTTGTGTATGTGCGTAAGCGCTTCCGTGGAGGTTCTTGTGAACTTCAGGCTCTCGCAATCTGCTCTGCTGGCGTTGGGATTACTGATTTCTTCGAGCCCCACGATGGCTCAAATGCATAAGCGGAAGCCAGACCCGTGCAGGGACACATCCCACACGGGACAACAAGAAATGGACCAGTGCGCCATTCACGAATTGCAGAAAACAGAATCGCGGTTGGACAGTCTCTTGAAACAACTGGGGATCGCCAAAGACAGCCCGGAAGAAAAGGCATGGGAAGCTTACCGGGATGCGCAGCTCGCGGCACTCTATCCACCGGAGGACATTTCAAGCTACGGGTCGGTGTATCCGATGTGCTTGGCATTTTTGAAAAAGAAGCTAACAGAGGGTCGCATTCGAGACCTGAAAGCGCTCACGACATCGGGAGAAGGCGACGCCTGTTACGGCTACCACCCTCCAAGCGGCAAGGGCCTGTAAGCTGTCTACGATCCTTCGTTAATTCGCAGCAGCGCTCCCGCCAGGCTGATAAATCCATGCCGCGGTCGTAGCAGGAAGATTTCCTCCAGTTTCCGCGTAACCTCCGGTGATGAGTGCCTTGCCGTCGAGGAAGGGCGTCGCGGAAGCAAAGAACCGCGCGGCTCCCAACGACCCGGAAACTTTCGTGAATATGCCGGTGGCTTCGTCGTACAGCTCTGCAAACGGTCCGCCTCCCGCTACGAGCACTTTGCCGTTGGGGAGCAGCGCTACCGCGGCCGGTAATTTGAATCGTGGGGTGCTCATCGCACCCGTGCTGCTGAACTTCCCCGAAGCTGGATCGTAAATCTCCGCGCTCGCATATTCCCCGTGCCAGTCCCGGTTATCGGAACCGCCCACGATTAGAACTCTTCCGCTGCGAAGTAAAATCGCCGCGTGTTTGTGGCGGCCCACGCTCATATCTCCGGTCAAGGTAAATTTGCCGGTAGAGGGATCGTAAATTTCTGCGGATCGATACACGTTTTGCGAGGGATAATGGCCGGAGCCTCCGCCCACAATCAAAACTCTGCCATCTTTCAGAGCCGTAGCGGTATGCGCCCCACGCGGCTCGGCCATGCTGCCGGTTAACGTGAACTTTCCTGTCGCAGGGTCGTAAATTTCGGCGCTCGCGAGCGCTTCCTCCCGACGATCTTCTCCGCCCGCGATCAAAACGCGTCCATCAGCCAGCAGCGTGGCTGTGCTACCTGCGCGCTCTATAACCAGATTTCCCGTGGGGGCAAACGTATTCGCCGCCGGATCATAAAGTTCGGCAGACCGGCGAATATCGTAGCGCCCCGTCCATCCACCGACCATGAGCACTTTCCCTTCCTTCAGGAGCGTGGCCGTATGGCCGGAGCGCCCGATTGACATGCTCGCCGCAAGCTCGAACGTACCCGAGCCCGGATCGTAGAGTTCGGTGGTGCGATAGGGGTTGTACTCGCCGCCGCTTCCCGCGAATCCTCCGGCGATGAGCACTTTGCCATTCGGAAGCAGCGTCGAACTCTGGCTGGCACGCGCGATGTGCATGGCCGCGATCTCCGACACCGAGCCGGGTCCGGATGGCCACGGAGTTTCGCCGCGGGAGAAACACAACACAGGCAAAAGCATCAGCGAAAACAGGAAAAAGCCCGCAGTTTTTTCAGAGCGCATATTCATCTCGCACCTCGCAAGTGAGTCTTACTGGCGTGCAAGACGGCCGGAGGAGACGCGGTGTTAACGCAGTTGAAAATTTTGTAGGAGCCGTGCTTGCCCAGCCCGGATGCGCTAATGAGGGTAAACTTAGCTGCCGCGGACGAAACTAGTGAGTCGTGAGAGTTGTAGAGAAGCTGTCGTGGGCCGCAGTATCGTAGAGATGCAGAAGATCGGCAGCGCGCTTGAGCAAATTGGCGGGCAGTTCGCCGGGCTGGTAATCGACCCATCCCGTAGTGAAGTTGAGCAAAGTCTTCTGCCCTGATGAGCTTACTTCCACGGATCCGAGGCGGTTCAATACCTGTTTGACCTCGTTCACGCCGCATTCAGGAAGCAGCAAAAGAAAATCGTCATCGCTCAGACGCGCCGCAATGTCCGAGCCTCGGCTGGCCTTCTTTAATCTCCGGGCAAGCTCCTTGAGCGCGGCGTCCACGGCGGACTTCCCATATTGCGCGGCGAGTTGCGAAAACTCTTCGACGTGAACCGTCGCCAGGCTGAGCGCCGTATTCTGACGGCGCGCTCGTGCCACTTCTTTTCCCAGATGCTGCTCGAGAGCGGCTCGCTCGTACAATCCCGTGACCGGATCGATCCCTGCCGTTTCGGAAACTTGCTGCGGGAGAGTTTGCCCCTCGACTGGCGGAGCGATGGATCGCTGCCGCATCCGCCGGAACGACCATTGCCGGTAGACCAGCCACGCGTTGAAGATCAGAATCAGGCAGAGCGTCGCCCAGCGCGCTTGATCCGAGCGGATCTCGTAAAAATAATCCGCGTGCCGGAAGAAGGAATGAATCGAGGAGAGCAGGAACGCGACGCCTGAAAGTACCGTGACGAGCAAGGCGGAGAGCCACAGCCACCACTCGCTGCGCGATATTTGCAGCGGACTGGCGCCTTCCGGCTGAGGACGGAAATTGCCAGAGCCCTCGAGCGGCGAAGGTTTTGGCTTGCTTGCGGGAGTTCCCAAGACCGATTTCATTTTGTGAACTGGAGAACCTGCACTCAATAATTTAGGCGCATGCGGCAAACCGCGGCAACAGCGAAAAGGTACAGGCTCTTGCGATTCAAGAACCTGACCGTTCGGGCAGGCGCAGCGAAACGCGGCTAAGCGGCAGAAACTCATGATGCGCGGCCACGCATTTGTGCGTGAGTGTGTTTTGCCCTTTAACTAAAGCACCGCTCCATTCGGCAAAGTGGCCGTCCGGGATTTCACCGCCGGAACAGGAGCGTGTTCGAGCACTCTGCGGGCATAGAGTGCAACGTTCTTGACGCTCGCGGCATAGGCTGGATTGGGATTTCGCGCCCCGCCGTTGTATGCCCCGATGGCTTGCTCCACATTTCCGTCAAAGCGGTCCAGCAAATCGCGCAGAACCAGGCCCGCATAGGTCGTAAGCACTTCACGGTTCACGGAATTCACATCCAGTTCCCGCGGAGGACGCAGGCGCGGCGGCAACTGCACGTAGCCGCGCTTGTCTTTCAAATAGAGCTGATGCGCGGCGCGAAGCGTTTCGCGCGAAATTTGCCAGGCGCCGATCGAGTAATCGCTGACGAGCACGCGGTTGCGGCCGCGTTCGAGAACGATGTCTCCCCGTTCCGCGCGCTTTTTCCAGACGGCATGCGTGAGGTCGCCGTCGACGTTCATGTAGTTGTTTTCCATAGCGCCGACGCCGAGAAAATAATCCAGCGGCAGGTTGTAAAAATGCGCCACGTCAAGAATGTCCGAAGCGAGCGACAAAGCCTGCCGGTGCGTGAGCGGCTGCGGCGCCCTGGCGCTTTGCCCGACGACGCGCCAGTCCGTCTGCGATTTGAAAACGAGAAAATCCGCGAGCGCTGGAACAAGCTGAAACGACGGAAGAGTTTCCAGCTTTTGCCCGGTCGGCATGTTGTACGCGATTTCAAACATGCGGCTTTGCTGCTGAGCAAGAACGAGATCCTGTTGCGTCCACGCGACAAGCTCGTACTGCGCGATGAGTCCGTGTGACTGCATCTGGTTGAGCCGCGGAAGGGCCGTGAGCTGGTCGTTTTGGACGAGAAGAAATATCTTGTAAGAAACGCGCCTTCCTTCGTGTTTTGCCGTCAAAAATATTTTAGCGGCATCGTCCGGGTCGCGCCCGCGGAGATATTCGAAACGCAGGAAGGCTTCCAGTTGGTCGTCGAACGAAGCGATTTCGGCGCAAGCCACCTCGTTTGAGAACGGCAGAACGACCCGCTGGTCGCTGATTTTCGGCCGCGGCATTCGCCGCTCAAATGCAAGCGGCAGGCGGCGCGGCCAAACGCGATCGGCAGCCCAAAAAGATAGCGCAAGTGCCGTGAGAAAAATCGCTGCGACGGGGTGGCGAGAGTTCTTGGTGAGATTTTTGGCTGACATGTTTGCAGCCCTCGTTGCGTTCGTTCGTGCTCCATACTCGCAGCAAGGAGGTGCATGCCAGTTGCCGCGCAAACCGGCGGGGCGAACATCCATAAACCGCAGAAATCATTGATGTTAGATAGCGCTACAGGCTAAGCAGGCGAGAGGATGTGTCAGCGCGACGTGTCTCTGCGTCCCCTAATCCACGGAAAAGAAGCTGCAAACGCGCGGCACGGGCGCCGGCAATTTGTGGCTCCGGGTTTTGGGCCATGGCGGTTATTCAAAGCGCAGAGCGATGAGCGGATCGATACGGGTCGCGCGGCGCGCGGGAATATAACAGGCCAGGAAAGCGACGGTCATCAAAATTATAGCGATGCCGGCATACGTGAGCGGATCCCAGACGTTGACGCCGTAGAGCAGCGAGGAAGCGAGGCGCGTAACCGGCAGTGCGATCAGCACGCCTACCAAAACGCCGAGTCCGGCGAGGAGCATGCCCTGGCGCAGTACCAGCTTCAGCACTTGCGAAGATTGTGCGCCGAGCGCCATGCGGATGCCGATTTCGCTGGTGCGTTGGGTGACGGAATAGGACAAAACGCCATAGATCCCGACAGAAGCCAGGACCAGAGCCAACAGGCCAAAGAGACCGAGAAGTGCAGCGCCCATGCGGGCGGCCCACAGGCCTTGCGCGAGGAGCTGTCCGACGGTCTGTCCCCGAGTGAGGGCGAGATTGTGGTCGAGTTCGTTGACTTGGGAGCGGACCGCTCCCATCAGGGCTTCAGGATTGCCGGCGGTGCGGACGAGGAGAGATGCCTGCGGAGAATATTGCTGGCGGAGCGGGAAATATGCGACTGGCTGCGGATCCTCGCCCACAGCCCCGACGATCGTGGTGCCCACCACGCCGATGACTTCGTATTGATGGGGGTCGACGACGATCGTGAAGTGTTTGCCAAGAGGATTCTGCCCGGGCCAAACGAGATCGGCCATAGCCTTGTTGATGACCACCACTTGCGTGGTGTTCTCCGTGTCGAATTCCGTGAAATCGCGGCCGCTTATCATGGGAATGCGGAGAGCGGCGAAATAGCCAGGCATGACGTCATCAAGGAGGACGAGGGTGCCGCGATTGTTGGGATCCGCTTGTTCGCCTTCGCGGAACATTGTTCCAGAAATACCGCCATTGCCGCCGCCTAAAACGCCATTGGAATCTATGCTGGCATCGGCGACGCCGGGAACGGATTTGACGCGCTCCAGCGTTTCCTTGAAGAATTGCTCGCCATGATCCTGTGAGTAGCGCAGGGCGCCGAGATCAAAGTTGTATTCAAAGAGATTTTTCGATTCAAATCCGAGGCTGATTTCCTGCGCTTTCTGCATACTGCGCAGGAAAAGCCCGGCCCCGATCAAAGCGACCAAAGCGAGCGCGACCTCCGAGATCACAAGAAGACTACGCATGCGATTGTGGGCCCAGCCAAACGTGCCGCCGCGGCCGCCCGCTTTCAGGACTTCGTTGAGATCGGTGTTGGAAGCCTTGAGCGCGGGGATGATGCCGAAGATCAGGCCGGTCAAAACAGAAATGGCCAGGGTAAATAAGAGGACGCGAGAATCGAAGGAGAGATCGATCGAGCCATCGGGCAGAAAAGGCGGCCGGAACGACCACAAGAGATTGCGCCCCCAGTAAGCGATCAAAAGGCCAGCTACGCCGCCGACAAGTGAAAGCAGGGTGCTCTCGGTCAAGAGCTGGCGGACCAGGCGAAAACGGCCTGCACCTAAGGCCGCGCGAAGAGTCAGCTCTTTTTCGCGCTTGGCCGCTTGCGCCAGCAGGAGGTTGGCGAGATTGACGCAAGCGATGAGCAGAACCAGGCCGACCACGCCCATCAGCACGCCTCCGGCAAGAGAGAATTGGCGGCGCTGATTGATGCCGAGCGCGGATTGGTTCAGTGGATAGAGTTCGCAGGTGCGGCCTGGATTATCGCGTGGATATTCTTTCTCCAGGGCCGAAGCGACGGTCTTCATGGCGGCGCGAGCCTGGTCAAAGCCAATTGCCGGTTTGAGACGTCCGACGATGGAGATCCAGCGCATGCGGCGGTTATTTTCCAGATCCTTGAGAGGACCCGTGATGATGTAGTCGCGCATGCTGAGGGGAACCCAAAGGACGTCGGGAGGTGCAAGAGATGCGGTGCCTTTGAAATTGGGAGGCGCGACGCCAATGATGGTGAACGAGGTGGCGTTGAGGGAAATGTTCTGGCCAACGACATTGGGGTTGGAGCCAAAACGCTGAGTCCATAGAGCGTAGCTGAGGACGGCGATGGGATCGGCGCCGATTTTCTTGCCTTCGCCGGGGAAGAAAGTGCGGCCGAGGTGAGCCTTCACGCCCAGAACGTCGAAGAAGTTCGGGCTGACGAGCGAGACCTGGAGCTGTTGGGGCTCGGCTTGGCCGCCCCAGTTGGCGGGAATCGTGAAAGTTGAGGCAGCGAGGCCGGAGAAGACCGTGTTTTGGTCGCGATAGTCTTCGTAGTTGGGAAGCGAGGTGGGCGTGAGCTGAAAATTTGTGTTGGCGTCGAGCGTTTTCGTGTCGCGAGTGAACATCTCCGCGAGGCGCGCGGGATCCTGAACGGGCAGGGGATGCAGGAAGACGGCGTTGATGATGGTGAAGATGGCGGTGTTGGCGCCGATGCCGAGAGCGAGGGAGAGAATCGCAACGATGGTAAAGCCCGGACTTTTCTTCAGCATGCGCACGCCACTGCGCAGGTCTTGACTAAGAGCTCCAGCCATTCAGGCACCTCCCGAGCACACACGCCCGTTAGTTAATTTGACGGCGAGGAACGGACATTGTTTCTGGAAGTGTGCGGTCCTTGAGAATTGCGTAGTGGGCCGTGAGCGGTGGCCCACTCGCAGATCGGGGAAGGCGAGCAGAGGCACCCCCCCGGGGTTTTTCGCAAGTGCACATTCTAAAGAGCTTTAAGCCTTGTGTTTTGAAAGTGCGCATTCTAAAGGGGTTAGAGGCACATTTCTGGTAACTGCGGATGATGAAGGAGTTGGCAGGATTTTTGTAGTTCGATGAGACAGAACCTGTGAAAAGTTGGCCGCTCCCATTTTTGGCAAACGGGGCTGGCAAGGCTTAATCGGCTTTGGGGAGAGTGTACTTGAAATCGTAGAAATGTTTTCCAGCGTCGATCTTGATGGTCATTGTGCCTGACAAGCCGACGAGCTGGCCGGTGCCGGAGTCGGGCACGACCGTGATGGTGAGTAGCGGTGTGCCGCGAGTCATTGTGCCGCTGTGCTGGAGGATGAAGGTGCCGGCGCGGCCGTGGAGCGTTCCGCTGACTTCCTCGATGGCGACGTAACCTGCGGAGCCCTTGACGGCCGTGCCCGCGGCGAGCATCTGTCCCTTGCTGGTGGCTTCGAGGTCGCCATGGAACTGTTTGTCGATGGACATTCTGCCGATGCTGCCGGCTTTTGTAGTGTCGTCCGGGGATCCGGGGCCGGCTGTTTGAGGCGTCATTTTTACTTCAAAGGTTCCAGTAGCCTGAGCAGTCACCACGGTCTCCTTCTGAAGCGTCGCGGGAGCCGGCGGATTGGTTTGGGCGCAAGCCGACAAAGCAAAGCCCAGGTAAGGACAAATCGCCGCAAAGAAAACACCCGCCGTCAGGGAAAGTGTGCGCATGAAGAAAGAATATCGCGCTTGCCAGAGTGCTAGTGTTGCACGAGCGGCAGTGATTTCAGATAAGCAATAATCGCTTTCGCGTCTTCGGGCTTCATGTGGTAGATGTGCATCGGGGGACGCAAAGTTTCTCCTTCTGGTCCGATACCGCGCTCGAGGACGCGTTCCGCTTCTTCCTCCGTAAAACTGGGAAAGCCCGCCAAAGCGGGAGCGCTCGGCGCCCAATTGGGATTGCTCTTTACGGGCATGATCCAGATGGGAGCGCCTTGCAGCCAGGCATTGCGATTGAGTTCACCCCTCGTGTCGCGCGGCGTGTGACATTCGCCACACATGGCAACGTCTTCGACCAAATAGCGGCCGCGTTCGATTTCGGACTTGTCGGGAGAGACGCTAACCGGCTTCGGCTTTGTCCAGCCGATCGAAACCGCAACAGCCAGGGTGACGAACAACACCAACGAACCCACCTTTGCAGACATAGCTCGCATGAAGCCTCCAAAACTACAAGTGACGGATTTGAAGAATCTGCCAGGCGGATTCTTCGGAGACCGGAACTAAACTCCAGCAGCCTCGATCAGCACACGCAAATCCGATTGAGGCCTGCGCCGTCGCCGCGGGCCCGAGGGCCACGGCGCGGCCGCCGTTTTCTTTCCGCGGCAGGGCAGAGCAAGAGCATACCACTTGATTAGTTCCGCGTGGTTCAAGAATGCGCGGAGAAGGCAAAAATTTGTTGCCGAGCTCGTGGTGGAGGTTGTGCGCGGAGCATTCTTGCGGAGTTTGGTTTCTGGAAAAGAGTTTTTTCCCGCGGCGGCAATGAGAGAGACGAAAGACAGCGCAGCCATCGAGAGTTGCAGCAGTCATGGATAACGCTGGCGGATTCTCACGGTGCGGTCGAGTTCGTCGGAGACTTCGAGGATTTTAAGCTGGAGATCCTTGTCGAGATGCGCGGTGGCAAGAAAATCGCGGACTTGGGCTTGCGCGGCAAGGGATTGCTGGCCGTCGATGAAGGCGTTGAGCCAGCCGAGGAGGAAGAAAATTTTGCGCTCGCGTTTGACTTGCGGGAGGGCTTCGAGAGCGGGCTTCAAGTACGGCAGCGTTAAAGCAGATTGGTTCCAATAGTTGAACGCGCTGAGGCTTTGGGCGATCCAATCTTCGGGGCGGGAAGGGTCGTGAAGATAGTCATTGAAATATTTTTGCTTGGTGGCGGCGTCCGGGCGGGCGGCTTGGGCCATGTAAGCGTATTTCTGGCCGTCGCCGGATGGGTCGCGCTTTTGTTCGCCGGCGAGGAGAGCGCCGGCGTCCGGATCGTTGAGAGCGATTAGCGCGGTGAGCATGGTCCAACGGTCGAGCGGACGGAGCATCACTCCGGGGACAGCGAGCTTGCCGGCGAGAATATCCTTGAGTTGGGCGCGGCCTTGCGGGCTTTCTGCGATGGCGCGCAAGGCGCGAAACCAGATGATGCGGAAATCCTGCTGATCGGAATGCAGCATGCGATCGGATGCGAGGGTTTCAAACTTTGGCGCGATTTGCGCGCGGGTGGCGTCGCTGACGTAGCGGTGCAAGCCGGTGGTGACGTGGCCGATCAGAGCTTGCGCGAGCTCTTCGTCTAGTTCGTCGGGAAGAAGGCGGAGAGCGAGTTCGAGAAAATCGCGTGGCGCCAGATCGGCTTCGCGGACGGAATCCCAGAGCGAGCCCCAGAGAAGCGCGCGATCGAAAGTGCCGGGAATTTCGCCGAGATGATCGAAGACCGCTTTGCGGCTGCGGTTATCGAGGAGAAAGCGGCCGTAGGCGTAGTCCTGATCGTTCAGGAAAACATATTCGGGGCAAGACTTCGCGAGGGCTTCGGGCAGATCGGCGCTTTGCGCGTCGAGTTGTGCGCGGAGTCGAATGGGAGCGCCGCTGGGATAGGCGAGCAGAACTTGCGTTGCAATGGGCCAAACGCCGCCTTCATCGAGAACGTCGCGTTGCGTCAGGGTGAAATGATCGATGCGATTTTGCGCGTCGCAGGACCACGCGACGTCGACCTGGGGCATGCCGCGATGGCGGATCCACATGGCGGCCCAATTTTGGAGCGGCTTGCCGGAAACGGTTTCGAACGCATGGACGAGATCGCTCCACTCGGCGTTGGAATAGGCATGCTCCTGGAGATAGAGGCGCAGACCATCGCGAAATTGTTCTTCGCCGAGGACGAAAGCGAGTTGCTTGATGACGCCGGGCGCTTTGGAATAGACGATGGCGCCGTAAGCGGACTTGGCGTCTTTAAGATTTTCTATATTTTGGTAGATGGGAGTGGTGCCTTTGGTGGAGTCGATGCCATAGGCAGCGGGCTTGATGGAGAGATAGAAGCGCTTCCAAATATTTTCGTCGGGCTGGAGCGCGGCGAGCGCTTGATAGGCCATGTATTGCGCGAAGCCTTCCTTGAGCCAGAGGTCGTCGAACCAAAGCATGGTGGTGAAGTCGCCGAACCATTGATGCGTGAGCTCGTGGAGGAGAAGGATATCGCGATTGAGATGGTCGCTGTGCGTGGGGGCGGTGCGGAAGAGAACGGATTCCTCGCGAAGGAACGTGGCACCGGCATGCTCCATGCCGCCGTAAGCGAAACCGGGGATCAGGACGAGATCGTATTTGGGAAACGGAAAAGGCTGAGCGAAAAATTTGGAGAGATAGTCGATGCCTTGCGCGGTGACTTGCTGGACTTCGGGAGCTTCCGCTTCGGCTTTTTTGAATTGGGATTGACGGACATAGAGGCCGGGGAGGCCAGACGTTTCGTGAACTTTACGGAAGGGGCCGGCGGCAAAAGCGAAGAGATAGGTGCTGATGGGGCGAGTCTCGGAAAAAGTTGTGAGGCGCTGGCCGGAAGTATCAGCAGGCGATTGAGATTCGATCGGGGTGTTGGAAATGACGGTCCAGCTTTCGGGGGCGGCGAGCTCGAGATGGAAGCGCGCTTTGAGATCGGGCTGATCGAAACAGGGGAAAGCCATTTCGGCGTCCATGGGGACGAAGAGCGTGTAGAGATATTCAGTGTTGTCGTCTTTGTCTTCGAAACGCGTGATGGCTTTACCGGCAGTGGCGACGGGAGCAGTGAAATCGATGGCGACTGAGTTTTGACCAGCGCGGATGGCACTGGCGGGGAGCTCGATGTGGCCGTTTTCGATTTTTGCGGGGATGACGACGCCGTTGACCGTGAGGTTTGTTAAAGCGCCTTCGCGAAAATCGAGAAGAACGTCGGTGGCAGATTTGGCGCGGAATTGCAGGTCTTCGTGGGCGGAGGTCGAAGGCGCGTGCGGTGTGAGCGCGAAGCGAAGATGATAGTGGATATCGGACAGTTGCGCGGCGCGCTGGCGGGCGAGCTCGCGCCGAATGCCGTCGGGCGGCGGCGCGGCGAGCAGATTGCCGGCGGTCGAGAGTGCGAGGAACATGATTAGCAGGCGCATAGGCGAAAGAAATTTACACGATTGGCGGGCGGGAGCGATACGGTGATTTTTTCGGCGAAGCTGGCGACGTGTCACGCAGAGCGGAGTATGATGCTACGCGGACGCGGCTCAGCAATACGGTTTACCCGTTAGGTGATGGCGGCGGGCGAAAATTCTTCGATCCTCCAGGGGCACTCATGAAGAAATTCAGTTTAGTTTTCCTGCTTGCGTTGTCGGCATGTCCGTTTGGCTCGCAAGCCGCGGCAGTTCGAAGCAACCACGGCTTCCCGGCGGCAGCTGAAAAGGCGCAGAGCGCGGAAGAGGCGCGGTGGGCTCGTGAAGCCGCAAGCGTCACCATTGTTCGTGACGATTGGGGAATCGCGCACGTTCACGGAAAGACCGATGCCGACGCAGTGTTTGGCATGATTTATGCGCAGGCGGAAGACGATTTCAACCGCGTCGAGACGAATTATATCAATGCGATGGGGCGGCTGGCAGAGGCGGAGGGCGAAAGCAAAATTTACCAGGATTTACGGATGAAGCTGTTCATCGATCCCGCCGAGCTGAAAAAGGAATATGCGGGGAGCCCGGAGTCGCTTAAGAAATTGATGGATGCGTGGGCGGATGGATTGAACTACTACCTCTTGAAGCATCCCGAGGTGAAGCCGCGAGTGATCCAGCGATTCGAACCGTGGATGGCTCTGAGCTTCTCGGAGGGCAGCATTGGCGGCGACATTGAGCGAGTGGACCTGGCGCAGCTCGAAGCGTTCTATGGAAAAACTCCCGTGAGCGCGGGAGCTTCCGCAGAGGATGACGAGACCGAAGAGCCGAGCGGTTCGAACGGGATGGCTATTGCGCCATCGAACACCGCGGACCATCATGCGCTGCTGCTGATCAATCCGCACACGTCGTTTTTCTTCCGGTCGGAATTGCAGATGACGAGCGACGAAGGGTTGGATGCGTATGGCGCGGTGACCTGGGGGCAGTTTTTTGTATATCAGGGATTTAACACCAGAGCGGGGTGGATGCACACGTCAAGCGGAGTAAACGCGATTACCTGGTATCTCGAAACGGTGGAGAAGAAAGGCGGCAAACTTCTTTATAAGTATGGGAACGGAGAGCGGCCGGTCGTCACGAAAGAAATCGCGGTGCCGTACAAGACCGCGGACGGGATGGCGGAAAAAAAGTTTACGGTGTACCGCACACATCACGGGCCGATCATCGGTGAGCAGGACGGGAAATGGGTGAGCATCCGGCTGATGGAGGAGCACGTGAAGGCGCTGACGCAGTCGTATACGCGGACGAAGGCGAAAGATTATAAGTCGTTCCGGCAGACGATGGAGTTGCATACCAATTCCTCGAACAACACGATTTTTGCGGACGCCGATGGGGACATCGCGTACTTTCACGGGAATTTTATTCCGAGGCGCGATACGCATTTTGATTGGACGAAGCCCGTGGATGGAAGCAATCCCGCGACGGAGTGGCACGGGCTGCTCTCGATTGATGAGACTCCGCATCTGCTGAATCCGAAGAGCGGCTGGCTGTACAACTCGAACAATTGGCCGTGGTCGGCGGCAGGGGCAAGCAGTCCGAAGAAGGAAGATTTTCCGGTTTATGTGGAAACGGGCGGAGAGTCGGCGCGCGGGCTTCACGCGATCCGCGTGTTGCAGGATAAAAAAGATTTCACGGTCGATTCGCTGATTGCGGCGGCGTACGACAGTTATTTGACGTGGTTCGAGAAGCCCATTCCCTGTTTGCTGAAGGCTTGGGACGACGCGCCGGCCGGGGATGCGCTGAAAGCAAAGCTTGCGGAGCAGATTGGCGCGCTGCGCGGATGGGATCTGCGATGGGGAGTCGCGTCGGTGCCGACGTCGTTGGCTGTCTTTTGGGGAGAGGAAATTCGTAAACGCGTGGGTGGCGAAGCGAGAAAAGAGGGCGCCTACCTCAGCGACTACATTTGCGCGAAAGTGCCTGCGGAAGTGCTATTGCAATCGCTATCCGATGCATCTGACCGGCTTGCGGCGGATTTCGGAACTTGGAAAACGCCGTGGGGCGATATCAATCGATTCCAGCGATTGACGGGAGACATCGTTCAACCCTTTAGCGATGCTGGGCCGAGCATTCCGGTGGGATTTACCTCGTCGGTTTGGGGCTCGCTGGCGTCGTTTGGAGCGCGACCGTATCCGGGAACGAAGAAGTGGTATGGCACGAGCGGGAACAGTTTTGTGGCCGTGGTGGAGTTCGGTGAAAAAGTGCGAGCTCGGGCCGTGACGGCCGGAGGCGAGAGCGGCCATCCCTCATCACCGCACTTCAACGATGAAGCCGAGAGGTACAGCACGGGAAATTTGCGTGAAGTGTATTTCTATCCCTCGCAGCTGAAGGGACACACGCAACGCGAATACCATCCGGGAAATTAAGACTTAAAATCTGCGTCCGGCTAGGGGCGATGCATACTCCCGATTTTCGGCTAGCAGCGGATTGTTTTTCGCTTTTGGCCGACGCGGCCGGCGGCTTCGATTTTCTCGATGTACGCGGTGGCAAGAGGCACTTTGCAGGCGGTGTCGCCAACGTCCACCGAAACGGCGCCAATCTGCCTGGCCGCCGCCTTCGCTTGCTTCAATAAGGGCTTTACGTAAGCTCCAACCGAAATCACGAAGCCATTCATCGTATAGCGGACGCGGTTCCGCGGGTCCTTGATTCCGCTTACAACGGTTTCAAGCAGTTTTTCGATTTCAGCAAGATTCAAATCTTCATCGGGTTTCGTGGCCAAGAGTCCGGAATAGGTGCACCAGCCGGAAGAAGCGACATGTTCCTTCTTCGATTTGATCCATTGCATCGCCAGGTCCCGGCCATGGGGATTTTCCACCGTCACCCAGGGAACCGTGTATTCAGAGATCATTTGCAAATTCGCTGCGCCCTCGGCCCACGCATTTAACTCTTTCGTGGTCATTTGAGAGCCGTTCGCGACCATCCCGGCGAGATACATCGCGTCGAGGTTCCCCGTTGCATAAAGCTCGCAGGCCAGCGCCTGCTGCCCCTTCATTGTTTTCGCGATGACTTTGAGGTCCGCCACGCTCACGCCGAACATGTTGTCCGTGGCCATGCCGTGACGCGCGTAGATCTTGCGCGTTTTCTCCGAGCCTTTCTTTTTCAGCTCAGCCATGATGGACGCGACGGTAGGCATGAAATTGTCCTCGTCAGGATATGGGGGAATTGCCCTTCTTGGCGGGGATGAACCCGCTGCATCAAGTTTTTGGCAGGCCGCGAATTTTGGAAGGCAGTCTACCAGATGGAGAAGGGTCCGGTACAGGCGCCGGCTCCGTCCAGTTTCTGAGAGGGTTGGTTGCGGTCCACTCGCTGAATGGTGGAAGGGCGCTTCCAGGTTTGGAGAAGAGGGCGTGATAGGATGGCCCATTGGCCGCAACCATGATTGGACAAACGCTCGACCACTACAGAATCATCGCCCAGCTCGGCGAGGGTGGAATGGGTGTGGTGTATCGCGCGCGAGATGAAGTGTTGAATCGCGACGTGGCTGTGAAGTTGCTCGCTCCCGGAGTGATCGACAAGGTTGGCCGCGATCACTTGCTGCGTGAAGCCCAAACGGCCTCATCCCTGAGCCATCCGAACATTTGCACGATTTATCAGGTTGGACAAACCGGCAGTGACTTCTACGTGGTGATGGAACTGATCGAAGGTCGCTCGCTCAGCGACCTGGTCTCGACGACAGCTCTCTCCATGGAGACCGTGATGCGGCACGGGGTTCAGATTGCCGATGCCTTGGCCCACGCGCATGAGCGGGGAATCGTGCATCGCGACATCAAGAGTTCGAACGTGATGATCACTCCGGAAGGGCGCGTAAAAGTTTTGGATTTCGGGCTGGCCACGCGCCTGGCCAGCGAAGAAATCAGCGACGTGACGCTTTCCTACAATGCCCTCGAAAGCAAGCTGGTTGGTACGCTGCCGTACATGGCACCGGAAGTCTTGCGCGGAGAAAAGGGCGACCACCTGAGCGATTTGTGGGCGCTGGGCGTTTTGCTCTACGAAGCAGTGGCGGCGGTCCAGCCGTTTCGCGGAAAGACAGGATTCGAGATCAGCTCGGCGATCCTTCGGGAACCACCTCCGCCTCTGCCGGCGACCGTTCCGCATGGCTTGGCAGCAGTGATTCTGCGCTGTCTGGCTAAAGAGCCAACCGAACGTTACCAGCGGTCGGGTGAAGTGCGGGCGGCGTTGGAAGCGCTGCAAGGCGCGGTGATGCAGAGCCGGCATCCGTCGGAAGAAACGCGCGGCCCACGAACGCTTGTTCTCAGAGGAATGGACCACCTCACGGTGAAGAACGGAGATGTGCTGCTCCTGGTGGGCACGAATAAAGGGGCGTTTCTGCTGCGTTCATCGCGCGACCGCACGCGGTGGGATGTTGCAGGACCCTATTTTCACGGCCAAGGCGTGAACGCGATGGCCTACGACGCTCGAGATGGCCGGCACCGATTGTGGGTTTCGACGAATAATGTGATGTGGGGAACGTTTTTGCGCTCAAGCGATGACTTCGGGAGGACTTGGACCAATCCACTCGAGGCGAACATCCGGTTTCCCCCCGATTCAGGCGCTTCCTTAAAGAACATTTGGCAAATTTGCGTCGGCCGCGAAAACGAGCCCAAGACGCTCTATTGCGGCGTGGAGCCCGCGGCTCTGTTTGAATCGCGGGACGGAGGCGAATCGTGGTGTCTTGTGCGCGGACTGTACGATCATCCTCACCGGCCGCGCTGGATGCCCAGCAACGGCGGGCTGCTACTTCACACCGTTATCCCGGACCAGCACAATCCACAACTGATGTATGTGGCGGTGTCCTCCGGGGGTTTCTACCGAACCGAAAATGGCGGCGCCACCTGGCTGGCGCGTAACCAGGGCTTACGCGTTGTTTTCACGCCCGAGAAGTATCCGGAGTTTGGCCAGTGCGTGCATAAGATTGTGCTGCATGAATCTCGTCCCGAGCGATTGTTCCTGCAAAACCACTGGGGAATCTATCGTTCCGATAACCGCGGCGATTCGTGGCAGGACGTCGGGCACGGATTGCCTTCGGACTTTGGTTTCGCGATGGTAATGCACCCCCACGATCCAGACTGCGTATACATCCTGCCGGTTGAATCGGATGAATTTCGTTGTACGCCGGAAGGACATCTGCGTGTCTACCGCACGCGAAATGCCTGTGGGTCGTGGGAGGCTTTGACGCGTGGACTCCCCCAGAAGGGCGCATACGAAACGGTGCTGAGAGATGCGATGTCGTGCGATTCGCTGGATCCAGCAGGGATTTATTTTGGAACGCGGAGCGGAAAGCTGTACGCATCAAGAGACGAAGGAACAGGCTGGAAGAAAATACTGGATGGATTGCCGCAAATCCTGTGCGTGAAGGCCGCCGTCATCGAAATTGTTGGATCGCCGTCTCCTAAGCCGCACTCGAGCTCGAAACCCTCAAGAAAACGGGAAACTCCGCGATCCAATCACATGAGGCGCCGAAACCGAGGATGATGCAGATCATTTTCCATATCCCGGGTCCGCTGCGTGAATTCACAGAAAATCGTGGCGAAGTGCGGGTTGAGGTGAAAGAAGGCGTGAACGTACGCGAAGCTTTGCTGGTCCTCTTCGATGCCTACCCGGGGCTGCGTGACAGGGTTCTGACGGAGAGTGGCGAAACTCGGCGCCACGTGAATATTTTCGTGGGAAACGAGAATGTGCGTTACACGGGAGAATTAATGACAGCGCTTCCGGCCGGAGCGATAGTGTCGATAGTCCCCGCAATTAGCGGCGGGTGAGCTAGCGACACCTTCAACTAGCGCGAACTGCCAGACTCGTCAATCGGCGATCTGTTACCAACCGCCCGGAGCTACTTAGTCGGCGCGGTTTCTTCGAGTTTCACGTTGGAAAAGATGGCGGTTTCAAGAGTGGTGGCCACATGGGAGCAGACTCCGAGACCAACATACACAGGGTCCTTAAACGATATGAATTCCACGGGATCTGTAGCTTTCAACTCTTCCCCCGGCCTACCCGAATACATAACGATGCGGCTGCCCTTTCGCACAATGCCCAGGCGCGAGGGGCCGTCTTCCGCGGCGACGACTTGATAAGTCTGCTCGTTGGCCGCGCCGCGGAATTGCAGCGAAGTGAGGCCGTTGCCGTGGGAAACCGCATCCGCGTAAGACGAACCAGGATCGAGGCTTTGCCGGATGATCAGAACGGCTTTGCGATGCTCGGCGGCGCTGGTGCCAACCCATTTAATGTCCGCGGTAAGACTCACGTCCCCAGATACTTTCTTCCATACGAAATAGAATGCGTCCGTGGTGGCCCACATGTTGGCGCCGCCGCCCGTAATGGTGTACTCGCCGGAAGCGGCACTGTAATGGGCTTTGCAACCTGGCGGAGTCACCCCGACGCTGCCTTCATTCGCAAAAATCCCCAAGTCATTGGTCTCCGGCAGAGCCACGGCGAAGCCCATTGCCATCACAAGGGAAAGCCCGCAGATAGGCAGCAGTGAGCTCTTTCTTGAGAACATTTTCGAAGCCTCCCAATCCCGATTCCTGGCTGAAATAGGGCCACCGGCGCTCGATCTCGCCAAAGCTTGCAAATGCAGGCGCAGAAGCGCCTGAAAACCAGGAGCATTCTATCGCATCCTGGCCGCAAGTCCTTGCAACTCCTGTGGTAAGTCGGTGGAACGCGGCGAGAAGTCGCGCGAGCCGTCAGTAGAGTGGTGGCTCGAGGATTAAACGGGAACAGTGTCTCGAACCGGCGCACTTTTGGAGGCGCGCTTGTTGTCGTAGAGCGCCTGATCGGCGGCGGCGAGCATCGTTTCTGGCTGATCCCCAGGGGTGTACTCCCTCCAGCCGGCGGAATATTTGAGAGGGAATTTCCGGCCTTCCCAGACCACTTCAAGAGGGCCCAAACGGTCCAGAACGAGCTGAAGTTGCGCGTGATTGCATTCGGGAAGAATCAGAAGGAATTCGTCGCCTCCCATGCGCACCGCAAGATCGCCTCCGCGAATGGCGCGGTTCAGAGCGGCAGCGAATTCCTGGAGGGCCAAGTCGCCGGCAGGGTGCCCGTACGTGTCGTTGATATACTTGAAGTCATCCAGGTCCAAGAGGACGATGGTGAGGGGATGGCCTTTACGCGCGGAGCGTGGGATCTCGGAAGCGAGGCGCTGCTCGGCAAACCTGCGGTTATAGAGGCCCGTCAAGGCGTCAATCATCGCAAGCTCGCGCAAGATCAGGGAGTGATGCTGCTTTTCCGCGAGCTGGCGGCGGAGCCGTTTGATCAGCACCTGCTGGTAGATGGTGTAGATGATGAAGAGAACGATGAGTGTGACCAAGCCAAAAATCGCATCCCTGACCTTCATCTTGAAGAGAGGGCTCTCGCCCTGGGAGAGCGGGGGCAGCGCGAAGGTAATGAGGGCGCCTGTAAGGAGCAGCATGATCAAGATCGAGTTGGCCCAGATCCACCAGTCCCGCTTCTCGATTTTGCGCAAGTTTTGAACAAACTCCCGATCGTTCGGGTTTTCGACGGCCTGAGTTAAAGTGCTTTTTTGAAGGTCCATAGGAACGGCAACCAGCGCAAGAATTCTTGTAACCCACGCTAGAATGGGCGCATCGCGCGGTCAAGGACATTTGTGAAAGCGGCAACAGAGTAGTGACTTACGCATCAACAAGACGAAAACTGGCGGGAAGCGAGAAGCAACGGCTTCGGCGGCGGCCTGGGCCACGGCCGGGCGCGCCAACTGCCCTCTCGGCCGGTACCCTGTACTCTGGTACGGGAGGCCTATTGGGAACTTCCTGGCCCGTTGGCACTCTATTCCTCGAACCGAAGACCATGACAGCCGTACTTATTCTCGCGTTCTCCCTAATCGCTCTGGCGCAGTTCGCCATTAGCCAATGGCGAATGATTTGGCTGACGACGGCCAATCAACCCCTCTCGGAAGCTCTTCACGCGGCTACCGGATTCGAAACGGAAAACATTGGGCCGAATGATTTCGGCACGCTCCTGGGACTCTGCGATGAACTCTCTCCGCGCATCAAGAAAGCCACTCCCTGGCTGCGCGAGGTGAAGGGTTACTACCGCGTCGTGGCCAAGATCGAAAAAGCCTGCGAACGGGTCCAACCAGCTGTGGCAGCTTGGGCAAGCTCCGAGATGAAAATCTGCTCGCGATACGTGGCTGTCGTCCTCGATCAAAACCTTTCCTTCGATCTCGATTCGCGCGCGGCGGTTCGTTCTAGCTAAGCCTGCTAACTGGGCTTTCTTTGTGGCCCGCGCCATTCTTTTTCCCTCTCCCTCCCTCCTTTCATTCAATCGCCGGCATGCAACTTATGACTCGGGGTGACCGGAAAAGCCGGTTTCGAATCCCCAGTGCTTCAACAAGCTCATAGGCGCATCTAGGGATTGCTCAGCGTTGCCAGAATTTCATGACCCCTGCATAGTCCAAGTCCTCCTTGGCCCCGGCCATAACCGCTGAATAGGTCGAATAGGCAGCAGCTCCTGCGGGCAGTACCACGCCAACCTGTTTGGCGAGCTCGAGCGCCAAGCCGACATCTTTATGCATCAGGCGCAGGGGAAAGCTTGGCGGATATTCGCCCTTGAGGAGGAGGGGGGCTTTTACGTCGAGGACCCCGGAGCGGCCCATGCTGGATTGCAGAACTTGGATGAGCTTCTCGCCGGGAAAACCCGCGGCAGTCACCAAAGCGAGAGCCTCGGCAAGCGCGTCAACCTGAAGCGCAAGGATCAGGTTCATCGCCACTTTGATGGTTTGCCCGGCGCCATTCGGGCCCAGGTGAAACCAGCGCTTGCCCAACACGCTGAAGACCGGTTCCGCGTCCTTGATTACCTGTGCGTCGCCACCAACCATAAAAACAAGTTCGCCTTTTTCCGCGCCCCAGGTCCCCCCTGTTACGGGAGCATCCAGAAAGTCGACCTGGCGTTCAGCGCAAGCGGCGGCGACTTTGCGGGCCAGCACGGGGGAAACGGTGCTCGAGTCGATGTAGAGGCTGCCCGGCTGGAGCGCGGAGAGGGCGCCTGTGGGCCTGCCAGAAGCGGGCTTGCCCCAAAGGACTTCTTCGAGGGCGGACGGATCGCTGACGATGGTGATAAGCACCTCGGAGGAAGCGGCTGCTTCCCGGGGAGAATGCGCGAGCTTGGCGCCGGCGGCTACCAGAGGTTCGGCGCGCGATGCGGTGCGATTCCAAACTGTCAAGGAAAAGCCGGCCTTCAGGAGATTCAGCCCCATCGGTTGCCCCATAAGGCCGAGGCCGATCAATCCGATTTTGGAGCCGGGGCCAATTTTCCGGACCGGGCTGAGAGTTGCTCCGGGACCGATCTTCACCCCTGGGCCGAGGGTAGTTTTGAGGTTGTCATGGGCGGTCACAAAATGCCTCCTGTGCGCGACGGAGTCAGAATCCAGCCGCCGCGTGAAAAATGTGCAGTATGAATCGGGTTGATTGTAACCGAATCCGCAAGCAGGAATAGCGCGAACGAAGAGAAAACGGGGGCCTCAGGCGGTCTTGGGACGATTCTGGAGCGGGAGAATCGCGGGTGCGCCGCCGGTGGACGTCGCCGCGCTGGACGAGCTCGGCACCTGGGAATCAGCGGAGGAAAGTGACGGCTCTGGGGACGCAGCGGCAACAGGTCCGCTGGGAGCACGCGCGGTTGCTTGCTCGGGCTGCGTTTTTTCTTCCAGGCGCACGATATACTGGTACGGAATTTCCCAACGGAAATTCCTTTGGGAGCCGCGCTGCTCGAAGCTCTGCTCAAGGAAAATAGATCGGCCGGAATCCGCCACAAAGGTGCCGGATGCGGGCAACAGGATGTCACCGGCGCGGTATTGCACTTCAACCCTGCGCCCAAGAAAAGCAGAATAGCGGGCCATACTGTACTTAGTTTCCGAAGAGCTTAGTAACAGCGTCAATGGTACGGAAGGACTCCCCCGCGCGATTTGTGGAAAAGCTGAGGAACGCTACCGAGGCACTGTTCAGCGCCGAGTTAGTTTCACAACGCCGTGGCTAAAGTCAGGAAGAGCGCTGGACTGCAGATACATTCTTGCCTTGAGGTCGGCCTTTAAATAGGCATCCCAAAAGGAAAGAGACGCGGAATTGGTATACCCGAGGATGGACTCGCCATCGGCTGCACGGCCGTGCAGCGGAATTTCCGATGCGAGGAAGGAAGTATCATCCGCGCCTTGAATGAAGATCTGGTACTTATCCCCTGGCAGGCTTCGCTCAAAAGGGATCTCTCTCCATTCCGGGCTCTGTCTTTCGATTCCCATGTCGCGTGAACCAGTCAAGCTTAGAAAGGGGAGCGAAACGTGCTCCCAGGAATGGCTGTTCAGGCCAAATTCGCCTGGTCCTAGCGGGGAAAGTAGAAGAACAGCTTTAACGCGGCGATCGAGGAAGCTAACGGCCGGGCGACCGGGCAGATCAACCAGCGCTCCGGCCAAGGCCTCCGCGGTGAACGCCCCCATCGAGTGGCCGCCGACGCCGATATGCTCACCATCCATTTTGCCGCCCAGGGCGGGGATGCGATTTTGCAAGGCGGAAAGCGAATCCAGAACAAAGGAAATGTCCAGGGGGCCGTTTTGCCAGACTGCCGGTTCTCCCAGCGCCTCGCGCATGGCTTTCAACGCACTGCTCTTCTCTCCGGCGCCGGCGTGGCGTGGTTGGGCCGAGTCGCCGTCAGTGGGCTGGAGGGTCACGTAACCATAGCTGGCCCAGTGGCGAGTCAAGGCATCGCAACAAGACAACGAGGCATCTTCGCCGGCGGAAAAGATAATGACGGGGTACGGGCCCGGTTCGTGCGGATAGAAAATGCGAAGGTGCAGATCCTTGTTGTGCTTGGCATCGTGAATCGTGGCGTCCGGAATTTCTGCGACCGCGTGAGGACCTTTGTCCAGCATGTAAGCGCCGCCAAGAATCGGGTCTACAGGAGAAGCCGCGGGATGGGTTGCATTAGGGTTCGCAAGAACGCCTGCGCTCGAGCTATTCGCGGAAACGGTCGCTACCGTCAGCAATTCGGATCCATGATCTAACCGCGTGGAAAGAGACGCTTGCTGCGCGGGTTTGGGGAGCGTGAAGCCCGAGCCGCCGGTCGGCCGAGTGATGACATACGCGGCGAGCAAACTGAGAAGCGGAATGAGAATGAGATTGGTTAGCCGGCGACGAAAGCGGCGACGGTGGACGAAGTCTCGTGGTACCGAGAAAAGAGTCCGGCGGCGAGGTGGGTTTGTGGACATGCCCGGAACCTGATGTGATTGCATTCGGACGGACGTTCCACTCAACCCTGAGGCCAAAAAGAAGTTGCTCAACAGTCGCCGGAAGCCAGCCAGGAAGCCATTGCGAGGGAGTTCTTGAATCCTTTGCGCCGAGCGGGACATGGAGACACCTCTACGTGCATGAAAAATTGCGCCTTCCAGAACCATGGGCTGGGGATTTCCTGGAACAGAGGCTGACGAAAACTTTCTACCAAATCTGGGAGTATTACTTTACCAAAAAGAGGGCAGATTTTTCTATAGCAACTTGCTTTCGAAGGCCGCTCCTGGCTCCCCATTTTCGGACGAGGAGGGCATTTCCGCTACTTTTGCCACGCAAGACTGGAGCGGAAGAGCTTGACTTTTTTGGGCGGCGGGCTATTGTCGGCGTTCCGAGATGTCCAGCACAGCTCGTCTTTTCGGGACGGAGTAAGAAGCGACTTGCATGAAACGATCACCGGACGTTGGCGCGCCTAGCAGTTTGGCTGGCTTCCCGGACGCGGCGACCTGAAGAACCTCTATGACTGATCTACCCAGCACGATTTCGTCGGACCTTGCCGGTTACTACGAGTTCGTCGCCGCGCAGGCGCACAAGTGGGTTGACCCGCTGACGCAGCAACAGTTCTGGCACAATCCGAAAAAAATAAATAATTAAAAAAAATAATACATATCAAAAAAAAATTTAAATAAATACCTTTTCATACGTGCGTTAATCACAAGCATATTTACAATCTTTCACCACAAAATAAGACTTTAGTACCACTGTTGATCTCGCGCATAAAATAATTGCATAAATAGTAAGTACTAAATGAGCATATTAAAAAAATTTAAAAGAATTAAATAAATAATTTTTTATTCAAAACAAATAATTAATTTACACTTACGGGAACAGCGTCGGGCACTTGATCCTGCATCTCACGGGCAACCTGAACTACTACATCGGCGCGCGTGTTGCGGAGACGGGTTACGTTCGCCATCGCGACAGAGAATTCACTGCATCTGAGAAACTCGAAAAGAAGGAAGTCCTGCATGCGTTCGATCGCGCCATCGCGATGGTTGTGGCGGCGATCCGAAAGCAAGAACCCGCGGATTGGCTAAAACCTTATTCGGCCGAGCGCGAGCCTGAAGCCGCGGAAAGATTCATGATTTTTCTGCGCTGCGCGGGCCACGCTTATCATCATGTAGGCCAGATTATTTTTTTGAGCAAAGAACTGACAAAAGAGGCGGAGCCGCGATCCGCCTCTGACTGAGCAAAGACGCCGGAAACAGGGGTCGAGAGCCCTCATCTGGAGCGACTGTGAACAAGAGGGAGATGTCGAAGGGCAGGGCGGCACTCCTCATTTTTCTGTCCGGAACGGCAGCCGTTGTTTCCGCTCTGGAGCTGCATGGTTGGCACGTGTACTTGGCATTAGCCATCGTCGGCGCCGGCCTGGCCATTGGATTTTTCCGGTGGTCAGGGAAAACCGGAGCCAACGAATTCAAAACCTGACTTGGAGAGAAAACAGTGCGCAAATTGTGTTGGACGGCCCTATTCCTGACGATGAGCTATTCGCTGAGCGTGCGCCTTGCCGCTCAGCAACCGGCGCCCGCAACCTCTGCCTCGCATTCTTCCACACCGACGATTGACCAGTCTCTGGAAATGAAAAGCGCATTCAACCCGCAGATCTCGCCCGATGGAAAGCGCGTGGTATACGAAGTCTCGCGCACGAATTGGGAAGACAACGCCTTCGAGCGCGATTTGTGGATTGCCGACACATCAGCTGGAGGCGGCCACCAACTGACGGCCTCGAAAAAGTCCAGCACGAATGCCGCGTGGTCCCCGGACGGCAAGTGGATCGCGTTTCTCTCCGATCGTCCGGGACAGATTTCCGGCTCTCCGGAAGGGAAAAAACAGGTATACGTGATTTCCGCGGACGGCGGCGAAGCCCGGCAACTCACAAAAGTAGAAACGGGAGTGAATGACTTCGCCTGGTCGCCGGATTCGAAGAGACTGGCCTTCGCTGCCGAGGATCCCGAATCAAAAGCGATGAAAGATCGCAAAGCGAAATACGGTGAATACGACGTCGTTCACGCCGACTACAGCATGGCGCATTTGTGGACGCTCGAACTCCCCGCCAGCGAATCCGAAACCCTTCCGGAGCCGAAGCGGCTGACGGAAGGAACGGCTTTTAGTGTCGGCGATTTTGCGTGGTCGCCGGACGGCACGCGCATCGCTTTCAGCGCCCAACGCGATCCGGATTTAATTTCTTCCGAGACGGCCGATATCTACGTGGTAGGAGCAGGCGGCGGAAAGGTGAATAAGATTGTCAGCACGCCGGGCCCGGATACAAATCCGCAGTGGTCGCCCGATGGGAAACAAATCGCCTACGAAACTGCGGGCGGCTCGAAATATTTTTTTTACACGAACATGAAAATTGCGGTGGTGGATGCCGACGGAGGCACGCCGCGTGTGCTGACGGATGCTTTCGACGAAGATCCCGGGCTAATCGGCTGGGCCGATGACGGCATTTACTTCGCGGCGGAGCAGAAAACGTACGCCCACCTGTTCCGCCTGAATCCCGCAACGAAAGCCATCGAAAAGCTCAGTTCGCCGGGGCATCTCTCCGCATTCTCGTTCTCCTTCTCGAAGGACTACAAACACGTGGCCTACCGTGCGGCGCTGGAAAACGAGTATCCGGAGATTTACGCGACGAGCGTGGCGCCCTGGCAGCCGAAGAAACTCACGGCCCTGGGAGACCAGCTAAAAGAGTTCAAAATCGCGCGCCGCGAAGTGATTTCCTGGAAGTCTGGCGACGGAACGGTGATCGAAGGCGTGCTGCTGAAGCCACCGGACTTCGATCCGAAGAAAAAATATCCGCTGCTAGTGGTGATTCATGGCGGGCCGACCGGAGTGGACCAAGCGATTGTAAACGCCGACCGCTATTACCCGGTCGAACGTTTTGTTGCGAAAGGCGCGTTGGTTCTGCGGCCGAATTACAGAGGATCGGCCGGATACGGCGAAAAGTTCCGTTCGCTAAACGTAAGGAATTTAGGAGTAGGCGATTACGCCGACGTTATTTCTGGGGTGGATTCGCTCATCGCAAAGGGGTTCGTCGATAAGGATCGTGTGGGCTCGATGGGCTGGAGCGAAGGCGGCTACATTTCCGCGTTCATCACCGCCTCGAGCGACCGCTTCAAGGCGGTGTCGGTTGGCGCGGGAATTTCCGACTGGGTCACGTATTACGTGAACACGGACATCACGCCGTTCACGCGGCAATACCTGCACGCGACGCCGTGGGACGACCCGGAGATTTACAAAAAGACTTCGCCGATTACCTACATCGCAAAAGCGCGAACGCCGACGCTGATCCAGCAAGGCGAAAACGACAGGCGCGTGCCCATTCCGAACGGCTATGAATTGCGGCAGGCGCTCGAGGATCATGGCGTGCCGGTGAAGATGGTGGTTTTCAAGGGTTTTGGCCATGGCATAACGAAGCCGAAACAGCAACGCGCGGTCATGGAAGAAAACGAAGAATGGTTCGCGAAATATATTTGGGGCGAAGAGCCAACTCCCGCGGCCCCGGAAAAGACCGACAAAACGGCGAAACCTGAAAAACAGTAAGGCACAATGGCTGACAAGCGCTACGCTTCGAGCTTGAATCGCGTTGATGCAAGACGATAAAGGCGCCGCCACACCAGGCGATTGATCAACACGACGATGGTAGCCATGATCAGCGTGGAAGCCAGCAAGACATCGAAACGGCCTGCGTCGCTGGCGCGGCTGATGGCGCTGCCGAGGCCGATGGTCGAAACAATTCTCCCCTGAAAGTGAAAATATTCCGCAATGATGCTGGCATTCCAGGCATTACCCGAGGCGGTCACCAGCCCGGTGATGAGATAGGGGAAAATCCCCGGCAGAATCAAGTAGCGCCAGCGGTCCCAGGAACCGAAACGGAAAATGCTGGAGACTTCTTTGAGATCGGTGGGAATGGCCATGGCCCCGGCAATGACATTGAAAAGGATGTACCACTGCGTGCCGAGCAGCATCACGAGCATGGCGGCGAGCTCGAGTCCACCGCGGAAGCGAAGCATGAAAAGAAGAATGACGGGAAACAGCGCGGTCGCCGGGATAGAAGCGGCAATCTGCGCGAGGGGCTGGGCAATGCGGGCGAGACGCGGACTGAGTCCGATCGCGACGCCGGCGGGCACGCTCCAGAGAGCGCCTATGAGGAGCGCACCGTTAACGCGAAGGAGCGTGTAACCAGCGCTACGCAAAAGTGTGAAGTAATCGGCGCGGCGCAGATCAGACAACTCGCGGCCGGCGTGAAATACAGCGAAGCCCAGGCCGACGAGAATCACGCCTGCAAGAACGATAAGCAGGCCGCGGCGCGTGTTTTGCCGCTTGGGGACGGAGATTGTTTGAGCAGCACGGCGCGCGCTGACGGCAAGTTTGACGGTAATCCAATCCATCACCGGGCGCACGGCAAGACGGAAAAAGCGAATGACAAAAGATGCCCGCCCGATGAGACTGAGCAAGTTTTGCGTGGCGGCTTGCGCGCTTTCGACCTGCTCAAACTTGAATTTATCCGCCCAGGCGATGACCGGCCGCCAGATGAGCTGATCGAGAAGAACGATGACGGCGATCATGGCGGCGAGTCCCCAAAGAATCGCGCGCGTATTGCCGTGGCTCGCGGCGGTTTGCAGAAACGAGCCGAGGCCTGGCAGCCGGAAATCGCGATCGCCGAGAACAAACATTTCGCAGGCCATCAGGAAGAACCAGCCGCCGGCGACGGACATCATCGAATTCCAGACGAGACCGATCGTGGAGTAGGGCAGATCCAGTTCGACGAATCTTTGCCAGCGGCCGAAGCGATAAATAATGGCTGCTTCTCTTAATTCACGGGGGATGCCCTTCAGCGAAGAATAAAAACTGAAGGCGATGTTCCAGACCTGCCCGGTGAAGATAAGAATGATGGAGCCGAGCTCGATGCCCAGCTGGCTGTGCGGGAAAAGCGCGACCATGGCCAGCATGACCCCGGGAAGGAAACTCAAGACGGGGATGGATTGAAGAATATCGAGCAGCGGAATAAGGACGATCTCCGCTTGTTTTGAGCGCGCAGCCACATAGCCGTAGGCGAGCGCGAAAGCCAGACTCAGCACGTAAGCCACGCCGATGCGCGCCAGCGAATAAAGCGCGTAAAGCGGGAGGGCGCGAGGGCTTTGCGAAATTTCCGCTGGGGCCGAGACCGGCCCCAGCCAGGTGCGGCCGATGGCATAGACGCCGTAGATGGCCGCGAATACGAAAAGAAAAACGGCGATATCGATCAGGAACGACCACGACCACCGCGAACCAGCGGGACGCTTGATGGCTGGCGGGATGGGTGTAGGGCTGTTCGCTGCAATCGTGGAAGTCGACACGGGTCCGTCAAGCCTCGGTGAGGGTCAGCTTGCCCGTGGCGGCATCGTAATCGAAGATTTCCGCGTAGCGGCCCCACTGGATGGCAGTCTCGAGCTGGCGCCGCGACTCGTCCTCGCTGAAATGTTCGTCGAGGAGATCGCGGAAGAATTCGTCGGAGAGCGTGCGGTCCGACTTTGCTCTGAGGGCATTTTGCATCTGTGCGAGCAGAGGGATATTCGCGAGTCCTGCTTTGCGAAAGATGGCTTTGCGCCCTTGAATGTCGGCCTGCGCGAAATCCTGGCCCTCCGAAGTGATGATGGCATCGCCCTCCTCGAGGCGGAGCAAGCCGAGGAGCACGGCGGTGTCGACGGTAGGAAGCAGAGCATCGACTTCCAGGCTGAGCTCATCGGCGAGTTTATGGAGATCGGCGCGGCCGCCCTGGTCGATGAGAATTTCGAGGAGGCCGGCCATGCCGCCGGGACGGGTGTGAGGAAGCATGATGGCTTTGTGCAGGGCTTGCTTTCCGGAAGCCGCGGATTTCGGAGGGGAGGCATCATGTTCGTAATCGGGACGTGTGAGGACACGATAAATCTCGTCGACAAGCTCAACGAAGCCGGAGGATTTACGGTCGCGTGGATGAGGCAGGGCCACGGCAAAATCGGCATGGATGTGGGCGGGATTGCGGCCAAGGACGACGACGCGGTCGGCGAGAACGACGGCCTCCTCGATGTTGTGAGTGACGATGAAAATGGCGCGCGTGGGAATTTTGTGCTCGAGCCAGAGTTCGAGGAGTTCGCCGCGGAGCGTTTCGGCGGTGAGCACATCGAGCGCGGAAAATGGTTCGTCCATGAAGAGAACTTCGGGCTCGACAACGAGAGCACGGGCGACGCCGACGCGCTGCTTCATGCCGCCGGAGAGCTCCTTGGGGTAAGCGGACTCAAAACCATCGAGGCCGACGGCGTCGATGATGCGGAGGGCCCGTTTGTGGCGCTCGATGGGAGGCATGCCGCGCGCTTCGAGCGGGGCTTCAACGTTTTCGAGAACGGTGAGCCAAGGAAACAGCGCAAAACTTTGGAAAACGATGGAGACGTTGGGAGAACCGTCGCGCACCGGCTCGCCATGCCAAAAGACCGAGCCCGCACTGGCGGGCGAGAGACCAGTCAGCATACGTAGCAAAGTGGATTTTCCGCAGCCGGAAGCGCCGAGCATGGCGATAATTTGTCCAGGGTAGATGGCGAGGTCTGTCGCGGCAATGACCTGAATGCGGCCGCCGTCTGGCTGGGGATAAAACTTTTCCAGCTTGCGGGCTTCGATTATGGGCGCGGAGGCTGTGCTGGGGGTGCTCATGGGAGCGTGTATTATCGCTCAACTCGGAGAAGCGCGCACAGAAGGATGAAGCTCGCATGAGAGTTTATTTCCTGGTTACAATGGCATGACCACCGCATGACATCTTTCTCCGAACCGCAGCATCTGGTGCGTTCCAGCGCCCGGCTTCAAGGCTGGCTTCCCGCTATTTTCGTTTCAATGCTGGTTTCGTTGATCATCATTTCGCCGTTTTTGCGGTTGGGGAGCGCCACCGGGCACGATTTCCTATTTCACGTTTCGTCGTGGCTGGACGCGGCCGGCCAGTGGAAAGAAGGCATCCTCTATCCGCGGTGGACGGAATGGGCCAATTACGGTTACGGCGAGCCGAGATTTATTTTTTATCCGCCTTTTTCGTGGTGGCTGGGAGCCGCGCTGGGTTTCGTAGCGCCGTGGAACGCGGTTCCGGCGATTTTTATTCTGCTGGTGCAGATTTTCTCGGGATTGAGCGCGTTTACGCTGGCGCGGCGCATTCTGCCGGAGCGATCGGCTTTGTTTTGCGCGGCATGCTATACCGCAAATCCCTACGCGCTAGTGATTATTTATCTGCGCAGCGATTTCGCGGAGTTGCTGGCGAACGCGTTCTTTCCGCTGCTGTTTTTCGCGGCGTTTCAAATCTGTGGGTTGCTTGAGAATCCGGAACAAGCGGGGGACGCGTCGAGGCGCTGGGCGATTGCTTCTTTTGCCGGTGTGTTGGCCGCGATTTGGCTTTCCAACGCGCCCGCGGGGGTGATTGCTTGCTATAGTTCGTCAGCTATATTTGGATTTGCGGCGCTAACGCGGAAGTCCTGGCAGCCGTTGCTGCGCGGTTCCGCGGGATTGGCGCTAGGTTTGGGCTTGGCTGTATTTTACATTTTGCCGGCAGCTTACGAGCAGCGCTGGGTGAATATCGCGGAAGCACTGTCTTCCGGCCTGCTTCCCTCGGAAAATTTTCTCTTTACGGTTATCAACGATCCGGAGCACACGCTTTTTAATTGGATCGTGTCGAGTATCGCGATTTTGCTGATGGTGTTGACGGGTTTGGCGGCGGTGGCGGTCCACAAAGCACGCCGAGAAGGCGACGGCGCTTTACAAAACGGATTGTGGCCGACGTTGCTGCTTCTCGCGGGGCTGTCGGGCGCTCTGATGTTCCGTTTCACCTACATTCTCTGGCAACTACTGCCAAAACTGCGTTTCGTGCAATTCCCGTGGCGTTGGATGTCGATTCTTGCCGTGCCGTTTGCAATTTTCGTTGGTTGCGCCATGGGACGGAAACATTGGGGATGGGTTTGGGCGGTGGCCACGTTTGCACTTATCGGCGCCTGCGGGGCCGGTCTGGCACATCAGGCCTGGTGGTACAAAAGCGACATCGCGTTTTTGCGCCAGGCGATTGCGCAGGCGGAAGGGTTTGAAGGCACCTTCGAATACGATCCCGCCGGAGACGACCACACCAACGTGCCGGTGAAAAAAGCCCCAGAGGCGCAAGTGATGGATACAGATTCCACGCCCGGGCCGAATACGGCGCCGAAGGTTCGCGTGGACCGCTGGGCGCCGGAGGATAAAGAAGTGACCGTGAACACGAATGAGCCCTTTGCGCTCGGACTGCGGCTCTTGAACTATCCCGCGTGGCAAGTGACGGTGAATGGGGCTGTGGGAGCTCCTTTGGACGGCGAGGACTTCCACCAGATGCTGGTACAGGTGCCAGCCGGAGAGTCGCATATTCGCGTCCGATTCCTAAGGACCTGGGATCGCACGTTTGGTGGCTGCGGCAGCCTCCTGAGCGCGATGATAGCGCTGTGGTTGGTTCTGGGCCGCAGGCGCGGAGGTCGACCTCGGTCGCCCACCCCCAGTTTCCTGTAAACGCTGATTCTAAACAGGTTAGCCTTTTCGTAAGTTCTTTAGAATCAGCGTTTGCGGGCGAACTTGCAAATGTTGATTCTAAAGAGTTTAGTCTGGCTGTGCGCGATCGAAAATCTAGAATTGCGGCGACTTGGGCAAGGGGTGCTTCTAAACGTTTTACAGTTGCGTCTTCTTGGGCATTTTGAGCGCTGCGGGCCCGCCAGCCACGCGCACGGCCTGCCCAGCCGGGATTGAGCTCACGGACAGGGCGGCGGTTGAAAAAAACACAGGCATACGACCGGGCCGGAATAAATTCCGAGCCTGTCACAAAGAGCATGCCACCAAAAGCAAGAACGCCAGCGAGATGCTGGCGATACGGACTGAAGGGCGCAATGTTACCTGAGTTTCTTATACCATTAAGATAACCTATTGTCAAGGGAGGGGGAGGATTGTTGTGAGGGTAGCGGTGATACCACGCCAGCAGACCGCTTCCCTCGGGAATTCGTCTAGATCCTGACACCCCTGTGTTTCCCCAACCACGGAAGACTTCGGGTAGTTCCAGCATATAGCCCTTGCTTGCAACAATCTGTGCCTGGGCAACTAAGATGCTTAATCACTGCCATGCAAAGCATACTTTCAAGAATCTAAGTCCGGTGATCGCTGGTCTTCCGCGGCGTGGCCGGCCGGTTGACGGCCGCGTGAGCAAACGGAATGGTGGCCTTGCCGTTTGTCCCGTGCGCTATCCACCGCGGTCCGCGGCAAGAGTGTGGTTCTTCTATTCAGGAGTACTGGAGGCCTTTCATGAAAGCGGTTTTCTATTTCGCGCTGCTCACTGTCGCGATGAGTTCCGCGTCCGCGACCTATGCTCAGAGCGGCAACGTCGTCAGCGTCAGCGACATTTCCCAGGTGGATTTAGCGCGAGCATCGCAGGACATCTACGCAACGCCGGAGTCGCTGACTCTGCTGCCTCACACGCCAGCAGCCCATGCCGGGAAGATCTGGCTGCGCTCCAGCGATGATGGTGTGCACGTGTGGGGCAAGATCGATGCCGACGAACAGGGTTTTCGCTGGCCGCAGCAAAAATCCGAAATGCTCTCGAGCGACCACATCGAGGTCTGGCTTGCCACTTCGCCTGAAGTTCCGATGCCGGAGATCGGTTGGGGCAACCAATTCGGTTCTTCAGAACTGACTAATTTAAAAGATTGCGCCGGCCAAGTTGATCCGCACACGGGCGAAGCTGATTCGGGCGCCAAAAACTGTGAGCGGTGGTACACCGAACAACTTCAGTTCCGCCAGTATCTTCGGCGGCTGTTCGCCCGCCAGTGGCTGATTGCCGGTTCTGGTTACTCAGGCAAGCCCCGCATCTTCGAGGATTTTGCCTCCACTGCTTACGCAGGACTCAGCGCAAATTTCTTTTCCGAAGACGTGCCGAAAACGCTTAAGCCAGATTCCAATGATGGAGTGACTGTGGACATCGGCAGCGATGTCCGGCCAGAAAAAAAACAGACTCCTAGCGGCACAGCCTACATGTATTATCACCAGACCGGTTACCACTTTCACGTCTTCATTCCTTATAAAGCGTTCCCACCCGCGCCGCAACTCAAACTGGCGGATCTCTACTTGATGGTGGATGTTTTCAGCTCTGCGCCCGCGGGCGACAAGATGGGCGGCTACTCGAGCACCTCAGCCGAGCGCGAGTGGGGTCAGCCAGCCACTTTCAATCATGTTCGCCTCGTTGTGCCGCGCACTTTCTCGGTCAGTCCTTGCGAATACAAGCTCGAGCAAAAGGACATATATGGGGAGGAGCATCCCTCGTGGTTCTTCCCCTCGCGGTCCGTCAAGGACTCCGATCTGCGATCCACATTTGCCCTCATCAACCCAGCCGGAGGTTATATGTATGAACCCGCGAACGTCTCGCCAGAGGTCACAAACTCTGACTATTTCTGGAGGCAATTGACAAGCGGCGCCACTGTTTGCGGCCCCGATCTTGGCTGGCGTGACGGAAATGAGATCAAGCGAACGGAAATCGGCCTGGACGGAGAGCATTTCGGAACGCTGGCCTTGCCAGACGGTTGGACGCTTATTCGTTCTGGACCCACGGCCTCCACGCTGAGCGCCTTTGGTTCTGGAGCATGTGGCTCCTGCCCAGTCTTGGGATTTGACATCATTGCCATTTCCCCGCAGGGTGAGATCACCTCCGCCCTTACTATTCACAAAGAGCTCACGGGGGCCGAAGGACAGCCCTCGGAAGCTGACCTAACGATCGCTCCGGATTGGAAACAAATCATCGTTTACCTGGGAATCGTAGACCAGAAGCAGACAGACGCCACAACAGGATGGACCTCCACAACCTACTGCCTTGAGGACCACGCCTACAAGCAGTGTAGCGAATCGAAACAAGCGCAACCGCCCGAGCCTCCCCATTTCAAGGAGTTCCGGGACGAATAGCCCGAGCAAATAATAGTGGGTCAGTTTCCGATTACGCGACCACACAGGCAAGTGAACTGAGAGGTCGGGACTCCCCACGTCGAGCCTACTGACTCGGAATAACTTCGGGTTAGCCCGTCAGAACGAAGCCGCCCGGCGGCGGACGCTACGCGTGAGGTGAGGGAGCGGTGGTTGCCTAAGGGCTGAGATATAAGTTTGGGTCACAAGGAGGCAAAACCCTGTGACCCGTCTACGAAAAATGATGCTGGAGGAACTCCAGCGTCGTAATTACTCTGAAAATACCATACGTTATTACCTCCACGCAGTCGAAGATTTCTCTCGACGATTCAACCGTCCGCCCGACCGTTTGGGCCTGCGACACATTCGTGAATACCAAGCTGAGTTGTTTCAAAAGCAAAAGTTGTCGACGGGTACCGTGAATAACCGCCTCGCAGCGCTGCGGTTTTTCTACATCAAGACTCTCAAAAAGACCTGGAGCATCGCCGAGACTCCCTATCCGAAAAGACCATTTCATCTTCCGTCGATCCTGAGCCAGGAAGAAGTCACGCAACTCATCAATGCAGCGCTCACTCCCTGCCATCGCATTCTGCTGCTGACGCTCTACGCGACCGGAGTGCGGAACGCCGAGTTGACACACTTGAAAGTAAGCGACATCGACAGCAAGCGGATGGTGATTCACATTCAGGGCGGCAAGGGACGCAGAGACCGAGATGTGATGCTCAGTCCAAAACTGCTCGAGGAACTGCGCGAGCACTGGCGCCGCTTGCCGAGAAAGTCCAGCGCATGGCTGTTTCCAGGCAACCGTTGGCACAACAGTGATCAGCCCATCGATACGAAAACACCTCGGAACGCCTGTAAGGAGGCTGCCAAGCGCGCAGGCATCAAGAAACAAGTCCATCCCCACACGTTGCGTCACTGCTTCGCCACGCATCTTCTCGAGGCGGGCGCGGATCTGCGCACCATTCAGATCCTGTTAGGCCATCGTGATCTCAAAGAGACCACTATCTACCTCCATCTTTCGCAACGTCATCTCCAAGCCACCGCGAGTCCTCTGGACTCGCTGAAGCTGAAAGACAGGTCAGCGCAGGAGGAATAGATGAGCCGGCCGCCCCTCGAGGTGGCCGATCTCATCCGCAGCGCGGGAGCTGCCTTCGTCGAACGAAATCACCAGTGGCTCAGCTGGAAGCATGTCAAAGTGCTGCGGGCCATTGTGCGCTGTCGCACCGCCGCACTCGGCGGCCATCTCGATGAATGCACCCGCTGCGGGCATCGGGCCACCATCTCCTACAACAGCTGCCGCAATCGCCACTGCCCGAAGTGTCAGACCGCGGCCCGGGAACGCTGGATCGCGGCACGTCAAAGAGAACTTCTCCCGACGCGCTACGTCCATGTGGTCTTCACACTTCCTTCGCAGCTCGCGCCATTGGCCTTGCAGAACAAGAAAGTCATCTACGATCTGCTGTTCCGCGCCAGTGCAGAAACACTTCTCCAAGTCGCTCGCGATCCGAAACACCTCGGCGCGGAAATCGGCTTCTTCACCGTGCTGCATACCTGGAATCAGAAGCTCGGACTCCATCCCCATGTCCATTGCGTCATTCCCGCCGGTGGCCTCTCACTCGATCACACCCACTGGGTAAAATCACGCGATCGGTTCTTTCTTCCCATTCACGTGCTCCGTCGCGTTTTCCGTGGCAAGTTTGTTGCTGCCCTCAGACAAGCCTTCCGGGATCACCAGCTCGTCTTTCATGGAAACCTGACACTCCTCGCTCAGCCGAGGGCCTTCGCCGCATGGCTACGGCCACTGTTCCGAAAGAACTGGGTGGTGTACTCGAAACCACCCTTCGGTGGCCCGGAGTATGTGCTCCAATATTTGGGCCGCTACACCCATCGTGTAGCCATCTCTAATCATCGCTTGGTCTCGT